>NZ_SLUQ01000001.1 GCF_004345245.1 Rhizobium sp. BK251
AGCGAGGTCATCGGTTCCTGGAAGATCATCGCCGCGTCCTTGCCGCGCACGGCGCGCATCTCGCGGTCGGAGAGCGCAAGGATGTCGCGGCCGCCCAAACGGATCTCGCCCTCGATGCGGCTCGCACCCTTCGACAAGAGCCGCATGACCGAGAGCGAGGTGACGCTCTTGCCCGAGCCGCTCTCGCCGACGATCGCCACCGTCTCGCCCGGCATCACCGCAAACGACACGTCCCTCACCACCGGCCGCCACTCCCCGTCCACCAGGAACGACGTCGTCAGATGCGAGACAGACAAAACTGGCGTCGCGGGCGCAGGTTGTCCTTCGGGGGAGATGGCGGTGGTGTTCATGACGTTCCCTTGTTCTTCTTGTTCTCCGGGCCGCGGCTTTGCCGTCTGGCCCGTTCCGAAGCGGCTTCCCAAGGCCGCTCCGGTCAGTTCTTTCAGCCCGCCCGAGCCACGGAGCGTGCGGAGAGGGTTATCTTCGGCTCGAACGAGAAATCCTTGTCGAAGGGGTAGGTCGGGCGCTGCTTGCGCAGGCGCGGCAGGCGCTCGACGAACTGGTCGACGACGCCAGGCGAAAGCGCCATGAGGTTCGGATTGGCGATCGGCGCCAGTTCCGGCGAAAGATAGCCGGATTTCACCACGATGATCTTCGCCTTCTGCGGGTCGAGGCCGAGCCGGGTGAAGTCGACGATGTTGTGGTAGGGGCGGCGCTTTGCGGAGAGCACGAGATCGATGCCGCCAATCGAAACCACCGCCTGGCGATCCGAGGGCTCGCTGGTGTCGAGGAGGAACTTGACGGTGAAATCGGCCGTCACCGGCTTGCTGCCCTCGGTGTCGAGCGACGCACCGACGGTGAGCGTGAGCTTCGCGCCGACACCCGCCGAATAGCATGCTTCCGCCGCAGCCTTGTCGGCGATGCCGGCGAAGACAACGCCTTCGGCCCCTTTCGCGATCA
This sequence comes from Rhizobium sp. BK251, assembly GCF_004345245.1. Classification (GTDB taxonomy): domain Bacteria; phylum Pseudomonadota; class Alphaproteobacteria; order Rhizobiales; family Rhizobiaceae; genus Rhizobium. Next base: position 961 of record NZ_SLUQ01000001.1, read on the forward strand.
GTTCGGCAAGCACGTCCGCCCGATCGCCGACACCGCCGCCGGTCGGGTTGTCGCCGGATTCGGCGAGCACGACCGGTCCGGTCTTGCTGGCGACCGCCTTTGCGACGCATTCCTCGAGCGAGCCGGTCTCGCAGCCGAAGACGAATTCCTCGCGCGCGTCCCAATAGGCCTTGGCGACACGTCTGGCTTCGCGCGCCAGCACCGCGCGGTCGGTGCCGGTCAGGATTGCGGCCGCGGTTGCGCGCGGTTCGTCCGCCCAGACATAGCCGACCATCAGGGACGCATCCCAGATGCCGTCGATTTCATCGATCTCCGGCATCATGGCGTAGAGGCTCTTTGCCGGCTCATCGACGGTGCTGGTGCGCTCGCCCGGAAGCACGACCGGGATCGGTGCCCAGAGAAGCAGCGGTTTCACCCCCGTCTTCAGGCTCTCGACCAGCATAGCGACGGAGCGGCGCATCGTCTCCTCGACGTCGATATGCGGGGCCGTGCGATAGGTCGAATACATGTCGAGCGCATCGATGATGCGCTGGGTGACGTTGCCGTGCAGGTCGTAGCTCGCCGAGACGGTGCAATCGTCGCCGACCACTTCGCGCGCTGAACTGATCCAGTCGCCCTCGGCATCTTCCATGCCTTCCACATACATGGCGCCGTGCATGGCGAGATAGAGGCCGTCGAGCGGCAGGAGTGCCTTCAGCCCTTCCAGGAATTCCGTCTTGAAGGCCTCATAGGTGGCGCGGGCGACCGGGCCGCCGGCGATGGCGCGCGCGTGGACGGTCGGCAGGAATTCGGCGTCGTAGTCCTTGAGGAAGGCAAAATAGGGTGCCGCCAGGAGGCCTGCACCGCGCACCACGCGAAAGTCCTTCTCCTCGTTCAGGACCGGATTGTAGGTACTGCATTCGATATGAATGCCGCCGACGGCAATTCGCATGGGAAACCTCAGTTCAAATTGGGACCGATCAGAAAATTATGGGCAGCAATGCTGGCCGCGCCCCGCGACCAGATATCCGTGTCGACCAGCCGCGTGCGGATCGGCGTCTGGCCCGCATAGCGCGGCAGGACGTTCGCCTCGATCGACTGCTGCATGACCGTACCGAACAGGCCGTCGAAGGAGCCCTCGACGTGGGTAATCAGGATCATGCCGGGATCGTTCATCTGGATCAGGTGCGCGATCGCGAGCCCGAGCGCTGCACCCGACTTATGCAGGATGCGGATCGCCGATGCGGTGCCGCCGGCCGCCACCTCCTCGAGCTCCGAGATGGAGGTGCACGACAGCCCCTCGGCGCGCGACATTTCCTTGATCGCCTTCATCGAGGCGATGGTATCGAGGCATCCGCGCTTGCCGCAGCGGCAGGGCAGGCCACCGAGCTCGATCGTGCAATGGGCGATTTCGCCGGCGCCGCCGTGATTGCCGCGATAGAGCTTGCCGTCGACGAAATGGGCGCAGCCGATGCCGTCACCGAGCGAGACGACGCTGAAGTTCTGCATCTCGCGGGCCGTGCCAAAAAGCTTCTCGCTGACCGCAATCGCCTTGGCATCGTTTTCGATGAAGGTCTCGATGCCGGTCTTTTCACTGACGATCTTTGCGAGCGGCACATCCTGCCAGCCGAGCAGGGTCGACTGAACGCAGTTTGCCTGCTTTTCGTCGACAAAACCGGAGAGCGCAATCCCGATGCCGGAGAGCTTTTCGGCGATGTCGGGTCGCCCGTCGAGAAGCTTCGGCAGGCATTCCTTGATGAGGTTAGCGATCGCGACCGGATCCCTCGAGAAGGGCATGGTCTGGCGGGCGATGATGTTGCCGTTAAGGTCGCTGAGGACCATCGGTGCGGGATCTTCCAGCAGCGACACGCCGACGAAGAAGGCGCATTCCGGCCTGAGATCGAGGAGGACGGAGGGGCGTCCCTGGCCGTACACGGTCTCCGTCTCGTGCAGGACGCCGAGATCGATGAGGTCTCGGGCAAGTCCGCTCATCGCTGCCTTGCTGAGGCCCATCTGGAGCGCAAGGTCCGTCCGGCTCAGCGGGCCGGACCCGCTGATGACGCGCAGAAGCTGGCGTTGGGTGGAAGTGAGCATGGACGATGACTCGCTCGGTCGCTATTTCGGCTTGACATTAAGTTCAGAAAGTGAACAAATCAACCTCAATAAATTACAAAAGTGATCTAAGTCCGCTGTTGTCGAACCTTGGATGAAAGACCAACTAAAGGGTGAACGCAATGATGATTTTCCAGAAAAACCTAATGAAAAGTCGCAGATTTGCGCTGAGCTGTGCCGTCGCGGGAGCGCTTCTGGCACCGGTCTCGGCAATGGCAGCCACGCTGACGGTCATGCAGACCGAAGCACCGCGCTCGATGGATCCGGGCGATCAGACCGCCACCTTTACCGCGGCCGTGCTGGACCCGATGTATGAGGGCCTGCTTGCTCGCGCGTCCGATCTTTCGCTCAAGCCGGCGCTCGCGACCGAGTGGTCGAGCGATGACGCGGGCCTCGTATGGACCTTCAAGCTGCGCGAAGGCGTCACCTTCCATGACGGAACGCCCTTCAATGCGGACGCCGTCGTCAAGAATTTCGCCCGTCACCTCGATACCAAGCGCGGCCTGGCCGCGAGCGGTCGTCTGCGCACCTTCATCGACGGTGTCTCTGCCGTCGACGACAAGACCGTGCAGTTCAAGCTCAAGAAGCCCTATCCTGCTTTCCTCGCGCTGCTGTCCACCGGCCCCTGCCTGATGGTCAGCCCGACGGCCGATGCGGCCGGCACGATCGGCAGCAAGGCCGTGGGCACCGGTCCTTACAAGCTCGCTGAATACAAGTCCGGCGAGTATGTGCTGGAAGACAAGAACCCGAACTACTGGGGTGGTGCACCGAAGGGTGCCGACGAGATCAAGTGGACCTGGACGTCCGAGCCCTCTGTCATGAATATGGCGCTGCAGACGGGTGATGCCGATATCGTTAACCCGCTGCCGCCGGCCTTCGCTGCCCAGGTCGATGCCAACCCGGAGATGAAGCTCAACAAGTCCGACGGCTCGGCCGTCTTTTGGGTCTCGCTCAACACGAAGCTGAAGCCGCTGGACGATGTCCGCGTGCGTCAGGCGCTGAACTATGCGACCGACCGCGAGGGCCTCGTCCGCGCGATCATGCAGGGCTACGCAACGCCCGCCAACTCGCCGCTGGCACCGGTAACGCCCGGCTACGACAAGTCGCTGGCGCCCTACAGCTACGATATCGAGAAGGCGAAGCAGCTCCTCGCCGAGGCCGGCTATCCGGACGGCTTCGAGATGTCGACGATCGTGCAGGAGCCTGAGGCGCGTATCGGCGAACTGCTGCAGGCCATGTGGGCCAAGGCAGGCGTCAAGCTCGATGTCCGTCGCATGGAAAGCGGCGTCTGGTCGAAGGCCGCTTTCGCGGACCCCGCGGGCAAGCAGGCCGACAATATCGGCTCGGTCATCGCCTCCTGGTCTTCGGGGGTGAACGGTGCTGACCTGCAGTTCCGTCCGCTCTACCATTCGGCAAGCTCTTCTCCGGCCGGCGCCAACCTCGGCTTCTTCAACGATCCGAAGCTCGACGCACTGGTCGACAAGGCTGCCTCCACGCTGGACGAGCAGGCGCGCAACGCGATCTATGTCGATGCCCAGAAAGAGGTCAACGAACAGGCTCCGCATGTGCTGCTCTACACCACGCAGGACCTCTATGCGGCCCGTGCAAACGTGAAGGGCGCATGGCTCGTTCCCGGCGGCCTGGTTATCGCGAAGGAAGCAACGAAAGAGTAGAACCGATGAGTGGGAGGGGCGACAATCGCCGCCCCTCCGCTTCGGTGGAAATGACGGTCTGATGAAAGCCTACGTCGCCAAGAAACTGCTCGCGTTGCCGCTGATCCTGATCGGCGTGTCGCTGCTGGTCTTCGTTGCCATCCGTGCGCTGCCGGGCGATCCGGCCCGCATGATGGCAGGCCCCGAGGCGACGCAGGAAGCCGTCGACAACATGCGCGCCCGCCTCGGTCTCGACCTCAGCATCCCGGAGCAATATGCGCAATTTGCCTATGGCGCGGTCCGCGGCGATCTCGGCACCTCGCTGAAGTCGAAGCTTCCGGTGGTCGCCGAAATTGCCGAGCGCATGCCCTTCACCATCGGTCTTGCGATTACCGCCTATCTGCTGGCGATCGCGATCGGTGTGCCGGCCGGCATGATCGGAGCCATCTACCGGCACGGCTGGCCTGACCAGGCCGTCATGCTGCTTGCCATTGCCGGCGCCTCGATCGCCAATTTCTGGCTGGCGCTGATGGCGATGAACACATTTTCGGTCGGTCTCGGCTGGCTGCCGCTCCTCGGCGCGACCTCATGGAAGAGCTTCGTGCTTCCCTCGATCACACTTGCGGTCCTGCCGATGGCGGTGATTGCGCGCATGACACGCTCCAGCATGATCGAGGTCCTGGCGCAGGATTATATCCGCACCGCACGCGCCAAGGGCGTACCGGCCCATTCGATCTACTGGAGCCATGCGCTGCGCAACGCGCTTATCCCGATCGTCACGATCGTCGGCCTCAATTTCGGCAGCCTCATAGGCGGGGCGGTGGTCACGGAGTCGGTTTTCAACTGGCCGGGCATCGGCCGCTTGCTGGTGGATTCCGTGCGCTATCGCGACTATCCCGTGATCCAAGGGGTGACCCTGGTTGCCGTCACCGGCGTGGTCCTGATGAATTTCCTTGCCGAGATTCTGATCGCGGTGCTCAACCCGAAGATAAGGTTCGACTGATGGCGGTGGCGCATTCAAACGGCGAGGCCATCGGTCGCAGGAGCCGCTCCCGCAGCGCCCTGCGATGGATGCTCCAGCACCGCAGCGTGACGATCGGCGCAGTGCTGATCGGCATCGTCGTGCTGCTGGCGGCCTTCGCGCCGCTCGTCACCGCGGCCGATCCCTATGCGCAGGACCTGATGTCGACGATGTTGCCGCCCTCCTGGGAGCACCCCTTCGGCACGGATGACAATGGCCGGGACATTTTTGCGCGAGTCCTCTACGGCGCGCGCATATCATTGCTCGAAGTGGTCCTCAGCGTCGGTCTTGCCGTCCTTGTCGGTGTGCCGCTCGGCATCATCTCCGGCATGACGGGTCGCTATGTCGACCAGGCTATCATGTGGTGCATGGATATCCTCTTTGCCTTTCCCGGCATCGTGCTTGCAATCCTGATCGTCAGCGTCCTCGGCACTAGCCTCGTCAACCTGTTGATTGCAATTGCCATTTTCTCCGTGCCGGTTTATGCCCGCTTGAGCCGCAACATCACGCTCAGCCTCAAGAACATGGAATATGTCGAGGCGGCGATCTCGCTCGGGATATCCCAGTACCGCATCATGACGCGCTATATCCTTCGCAACGCCATCGGGCCGATCATCGTCCAGTCCACGCTGACGGCGGGCACGGTCGTGCTCTCGGCGGCGAGCCTTTCCTTCCTCGGCCTCGGCGCGCAGCCTCCGCTTCCGGAATGGGGCGCGATGATGAGTGACGGCCGCAATTATCTGGGTCTCAACATCTACATGTCTCTCTTTCCAGGCCTCGCCATCATGCTGACGGTGCTCGGCTTCAACATACTCGGCGATGGCCTGCGAGACCTTCTGGATCCACGTCGATGAGCGCCCTCGAAATCACCGCTCCGCTTCTCCAGGAGCCGCAGGGGGAAAAGCCTGTCTTCTGCGCCGACATCGGCGGCTCGTTCATCAAGTTCGGCGTCTCGCCGGCGCCGGGCCGGCTGGTCCTGCTCGAGAAGATTCCGACGCCATCGACCTCGTGGGACGGTTTCGTCGGGACCCTTTGCGACCTCATCCAGCGCAATGCCGGATCGGGCATCGCGCTCTCGCCATTTGCGCTCTCCATCGCGGGGCTTGTCGATCCGGTGACGGGCGCCGCCACTTCTGCCAATATTCCTTGCGTGACCGGCCATCGGTTGAGCGAAGAGCTCACGGAGCTCATGGGACGGCCGGTCCTTGCCGGCAACGATGCGGACTGTCTGACGCTTGCAGAGGCCAACGAAGGAGCCGGTCGCGGCCATAGCGTCGTCTTCTGCGCCGTTCTCGGCACCGGTGTCGGTGGCGGTCTTGCTGTCGATGGCAGGTTGGTGCGCGGCGCCGGCGGCGTTACCGGCGAATGGGGTCACGGGCCGATCCTCAATACCACCGTCGATCTGGAGGACGGCAACGGCCGCATCTTCATTCCACGCTTTTCCTGCGGCTGCGGCCAGGCGGGCTGCGCGGATACGATCGGAGGTGCGCGCGGCATTGAGCGCTTGCACCGCTTTCTCCACGACAAGGACGAGAGTAGCCATGCTATTCTCGGAAGCTGGCAGCAGGGGGATGAGGCAGCCTCGCGTACCGTCGCCGTCTATCTGGACCTGATGGCGGATCCTCTGGCACTGGCAGTCAATCTGACCGGTGCTTCGATCGTTCCCGTCGGAGGCGGGCTCGCATCGGTCACGCCGCTGATAGAGGAAATCGACAAGGCCGTGCGCCGCCGGATCCTGCATCGCAGGAATGAGCCCCTGGTCGTGCCGGCTGAGCGGCTCGACGATGGCGGGCTTCTCGGTGCTGCCGTGCTCGGCCGTCAGGGGGAGGCGCAATGACCGTGCTCTTGGAAGTCTGCGTGGACAGCCCTCAGGGCTTGGTAGCGGCCATCGCCGGCGGCGCCGGCCGTATCGAGCTCTGCTCGGCTCTCGAACTCGGCGGGCTGACGCCGGTTGCCGGCCTCATGAAGGCCGCGGCCGCAGCACCCATTCCGATCTATGCAATGATCCGCCCGCATGCCGGGCCGTTCATTTTCGATGCTGCCGATGAGGAGGCGATGCTGGCCGATATCGATGCCGTGCGTGCCTTCGGCCTTGCCGGCGTGGTGATCGGCGCCAACCGCCCGGATGGCACGCTCGACATGCCGCTGATCCGTCGCCTGAAGGCCCATGCGAACGGCCTCGGCGCGACGCTTCACCGCGCCTTCGACCTAGTGCCGGATCCCGATACTGCATTGGAACAGGCGGTTGAACTCGGCTGCGAGCGCATCCTCACCTCCGGCTGCGTGCCGAAGGCAATCGACGGCCTGGAAACGCTGAAGCGGATTTCCGCCAGGGCGGCGGGCCGTATTTCGATCATGCCCGGCAGCGGCATCCGGCCGGGCAACGTCGCTGAAATCCTGCGCGCCACCGGCGCCACAGAGGTTCACGGTTCCTGCAGTTCGCCGGTCGCCAGCCAGGATCCGCGCGCGGCATCATTCGGCTTCGAGCCGCCGATCTCAAACCGCACCGACATCTCCGTAGTCAGGCAAATGCGCCAGGCGATCGACGCGCTCTAGCCGCCGACTTTGATGACGGCCTTGATGAGGCCGCCTTTTTCATGGGTCCACCGTGCGAGGTCGGGCGGTGTGTCTTCGAGCGTCGTGCGGTGTGTGATCAGCCTGTCCACAGGGATGAGCCCGCTGGCGATCGAATTCATGACATGCTCGAAATCTGCGCGAAGCGCATTGCGGCTGCCAATCACCATCATTTCGCGCTTGTGGAATTCGGGATCGGAGAAGCGGATCTCTTCCTTGACGACGCTCACGAAGACCAGCGCTCCGCCATGGGCGACATAGCCGAAGGCTTTCTCCATGGAGGGGGCGTATCCGGTTGCGTCGAAGACGACGTCGAATCCCTCGCCGTCGGTTTTTGCCTTCACTGCGTCCGCGGCACCGCCATCGGCAACGATGCCGGAAGAAAAGCCGAAACGCTCCGCGGCCATCTGCAGCCTTTCGGCGCTCGTGTCGAGCAAGGTGACGTCATGGCCGGCAATGCGTGAGAAGAGCGCTGTCCCCAGCCCGATCGGGCCTGCGCCGATCACCAGCGAGCGTGCTCCAGCACCTGCAAGGGAGCGCCGTACGGCATGGGCGCCGATCGACAGGAATTCGACCGTCGCCGCCGCTTCGAGGCTCAGGCCCCTGGCGGGGTACAGGTTGGTCGCCGGGGCGCTGATCTCCTCGCAGAAGGCGCCGTCCCGGTGAACGCCGAGCACCTGTATCGCCGTGCAGCAGTTGGGCTTGCCGTTCCGGCAGGCGACGCATTTTCCGCAGGCGAGGTAGGGATTGACGACGACCGCAGTTCCGGCTGGGAGGTCGACGCCGTCTCCCGCTTCGATAACCGTCGCCGAGATTTCATGACCCATGACGCGCGGATATTCGAGGAAGGGATGCTTGCCCTCGAAGATGTGATAGTCCGTTCCGCAAATGCCGACATGGCTTACCGCCAGTCGCACCCAGCCGGGCGCGGGCGCGCCGGGGGAGGGGCGCTCCACGAGTTCGAGGACGCCGGGTTCTCTGCAAAGCACCGCTTTCATGATGGATCTCGCATTTCAAATTGAAGAAGCCGGCTCTTCAGCGCCGGCTTCCTATGCTGGCGTGCCCTCAGGGGTTACGGCGGCGGCGCAGCTGGTCGAAGTAGACGATCACGATGATCAGAAGACCGGTGATGATGCGCTGCCAGAAGGAGTTGACGTTCAGCAGGTTGGCGCCGTTGTTGATGGTCGCCAGAATGAAGGCGCCGATCAGCGGGCCATGGACCGAACCGACGGCGCCGAACAGGCTGGTTCCGCCGATGACCGAGGAGGCAATTGCCTGCAACTCCCAGCCATCCGCCTGCGTGGCGTTGCCGATCGCGATACGAGAGGCTAGCAACACGCCGACGAAGGCCGCGAAGGTCGCCGAAAGGATGTAGGCCATGTAGATGATGGCGTTGATGCGAACGCCCGACAGACGTGCAGCTTCGCGATTGGAGCCGACCGCGAAAAGGTAGCGGCCCCAGCGGCTGAGATGCAGGAAGATGTAGGATGGCACGGCCACCAATATGACCATCCAGAACAGGCTCGGCACGCCGAGGAAGTCCGCACGGGCAAAGTTCGTGAAGGGCTCGTTGACGATGTTGATCGTCGATCCGTTGGTGATGAGCAGACCGAGGCCGCGTAGCGACGTCAGCGTTGCGAGCGTGATGATGAAGGGCGGCAAGCCCATGCTCACGATGCCGAAGCCATGGAACGAACCGATTGCGACGCCGATCATCAGCGTGATCAGGATCGCGGCCCAGAGCGGTACGCCGGCCTGCAGGAGCCACGCAATGATGACGGTACAGAAGCCCACGATCGCACCGACGGACAGATCGATGCCGGCGGTGATGATGACGAAGGTCTGACCGAGGGCGAGGATGGCGGTCATCGCCCCCTGCCGAAGCAGGTTGCTGATGTTGAGCGGCGTCCAGAAGCTCGCGGTGACGATGCCGAGCAGGACCCAGAGGAAGAGAAGCAGGCCGATCAAGGTCAGGCCGAAAAGGATGTTTACTTTCCGGCGCGGTGGCGGTGCGGCGATCTCTGTGGGGGTTGCGGTCATTGGCTCTCTCTCCCTCTCATTCTCTTATTCAGACGCCGATCGCTTCGCTGAGCACTTCTTCATGTGTCGCCGCGTGGTAATCGTGGCTTGCCACCAGCTGGCCGCGACGGAACACATGCAGTCGGTCGGCAAGTTCATAAACTTCAGGCAGGTAGGACGAGATCAGGATGATGCCCGCGCCGCCCTTCAGCAGCTTGGCGAAGAGGCGGTAGATTTCGGCCTTCGTACCGACATCGACACCGACAGTCGGCTCGTCGAAGATGAAGAGCCGCGCGCCATGGCTGAGCCACTTCCCGATGACGACCTTCTGCTGGTTGCCGCCGGACATGCTCGACACGAGGACGCGGCGGCTCGGGGTCTTGATCGAGAGGTCACGGATCTGCTGGTCGGCGTTCTGCGATTCATCGCGGTGGCTGATGACCGGGCCTTTGCTGAGCCTTCTGAAGACTGGCAGGTTGATGTTGAGGCCGATCGGCAGATTGAGGCAGAGCCCCTGGTCGCGCCGGCTTTCCGGGGCCAACGCAATACCGAGCTCCATCGCCGTGCGCTCGTTCCTGATGTCGACCTTCTGGCCCATCCAGTGGATCTCGCCGGCTGTCGTCTTTTCACGGCCGTAGAGCCCGAGAGCGAACTCGCTTCGTCCTGCGCCGATCAGTCCATAGAGCCCGACGATCTGGCCGGCCTTTACAGTCAGCGACACATCGTCGAAACCGGGACCGGAGAGCCCGCGGACGTCGAGGATCGTCTCTCCGATCGGGATCTCCTCCTTGTGGTAGATCTGCTCGATGGAGCGGTTGATCATCAGGGCGATCAATTCCGCCTCGTTGGTTTCGCCTATCGCCCGCGTGCCCACATGGGTGCCGTCGCGCAGCACCGAGACACGGTCTGCAAGCTCGAACACCTCTTCCATGCGGTGGCTGATGTAGACGATCGTGACGCCTTCGCCTTGCAGACGGCGGATGAGCTTGAAGAGCTGCGCCGATTCCTGTCGCGTGAGATAGGCCGTCGGCTCGTCGAAGATCAGGAACTGGGTGCCGCGCATGGCGGCGCGGGCGGTAGCGACAAGCTGCTGCTGGCCGATCGTCAGGTCGCTCAGCGGCACACCGGCGGGCAGCCCGAAGCCAAGATCGTCGAGCACGGCCTGCGCCATCTTTTCCATCTGCTTCTTGCGCATCAGGCCGTACCGGTTGACCTCGTCGCCGAGAAACAGATTGGCTGCGACGGTGAGGTGCGGGCAGAGCACGACCTCCTGGTGCACGGCGTTGATCCCACGCGCGATCGCCTCGTTGGGCGTCGCAAGCGCAACTGGATGGCCGCACCAGAAAATCTCGCCGGCGGTCCTGGTGATGACACCGGTCAGCAGCTTGATGAGGGTGGACTTGCCGGCACCGTTCTCGCCGACGATCGCGTGAATCTCGCCTGCCAGGAAGGTGACAGTCGCGGGCTTGAGCGCCTGGACGTAGCCGTAATTCTTCTGCAATCCCCTGAGTTCGAGGATCGGCGCCCCTGCGGGAACGCGGTTTGCCTCGCGCAGCGTGGCGCTGTCGTCATGGCGGTGGGCGACCTCTTCGAGTCCGCTCATGGGCTTCTCCTCCTCTGGCGAATGCCGGTCTCTCCACCCGTCATCCGTCTCCCCAGACAGACGATAGCACAGGTGAAGAAAAGGCCGCGCGGGATTTCGCTCGCGCGGCTATTGCTTGTCCTTACTTGATCTTCGGATTGATCAGAGCATCGATCTTCGGATCACTCATGTTCGCCTTGGTGACGAGGTTCGCGCCGGTATCGACATTTGCCGGCACCGTTTCACCCTTCGAGACGGCGAGCGCGGTCTTGATGCCGTCATAGCCCATGCGGTAGGGATCCTGCACGACGAGACCCGCCAGCGCGCCTTCCTTCAGGAAGCCGACCGTCTTGTCGTCGCTGTCAAAGGCGATGACCTTGATCTTGTCGCCAAGCTTGTTCTCGGCAATCGCCTGGCCGACGCCCTGCGCCAGGATCAGGTTCGAGGCGAAGACGCCGATGAGGTTCGGATTGGCGGTAATCAGGTCGGTCATCATGTTGAGACCGGTCGTTGCCTGGCCATCACCATACTTGTCGGCGATGACCTTGAGGCCGGGATACTTGGTCTTGACCTGATCCAGGAAACCTTCGCGGCGCTGCTCGAGCGAGCCGACGCCCGGAAGGTTGGTGAGGATCACGACTTCGCCCTCTTCCTTGCCGGTCATTTCCTTGATGGCTGCGGCCAGACCGTCAGCGGCAATGCGGCCGCCCTGGACGTTGTCGGTCGTCAGGAACGACTTGAAGGCCTTTGAATCCGCACCCGAGTCGATGCCGACGATCGGAACGGACTTGGCGGCCTCATCGATCGGCTTGCCGAGCGCCTTGAATTCTGTCGGCGAGATCACGACTGCTGCGGGCTTGCCGGCGACCGCGTTCTCAAGGATGCTGATCTGGCCGTTGATGTCTGCTTCGGACTGCGCGCCGAGTTCCGGCACGTTGACGCCGAGATCTGCGCCGGCCTTGCGGGCACCAGCGAGCACGATCTGCCAGTAGAAGGACGTCGTATCCTTGACGATGATCGGTATCGTCACGTCCTGCGCAAAGGATGCGGCAGGCATCATGGATGCGAAAACTGCCGCGCCCGCAAGACCGGTGAAGGTGCGACGGGAAAGAATGGATTTCATGCTCATTAGTGGTTCTCCTCTCAGGTGCGTTCTCTCCTCCAAGTAAATCGCACCGCCGAACGCATGCGGACGATTTTTATCGATAAAAAACATTTTGGCGCGAAGCTAGCCGAGGCTCCATCAAATTGCAAGGGTACCCTTCGGGCTAGATTTTCGGGCGAAATACCTCCAAGTATCTGTGTTTGATGCCCTTCATTCCGTGGGATCCCTAACCGGAATAGACCTCGTGTGGGTGCACGACGCCCTTCTTCAGGATGAGATTTCCGTAAAGCCGGAATTCGGTGGTCGCGACGATATAGGCGGCGTTGCGGGCGCGCTCGTAGAAGGCGAACCTTTCGAGCGGCACGATGGGAAAATCGCCGGCGCGCTTGGAAACAACATCCTGGAACTCAACGCAAATCTCCGGGACCGCCGCCGGATCTCCGACCACCTCCATGCGCCAGACCGCATCGGGAACGAAGGTATCGAGCGGCATATGCGTGAGGATCGCCTCGGTCATGGCGACTGCATCCACGCCGTCGGCGCGGATGACCTCGGGCCCGAGAAAGGTTGACGGAAAATTGGCGTCGGCGATTACGATCTCGTCCGCATGACCCATGGTGCGAAGCGCGAAAAGCAGGTCCGGGCCAAGCAGTGGGTGAATTCCCTTCAGCATTTCTTTGCTCCTTCGATCTTCATCAAACTCTCACCGCCTCTTCGCCAAGCGGCGGCGCTACGAGCGTGAACGCCTCGAAAGCGTCATAGAGGTCGTCCGGCAGCGGTTGCGCGGCGAGTGCCATGTTGCGCTCGAGGCTCGAGGCCTTTGCGGTTCCTATAAGCACCGACGCGACGGCGGGGTGGCGAAGCGTGAAGTGCAGGGCCGCGGCGGCAAGTGGCACGCCGTGGCGTTTCGCGATCTCTTCCATCGCCCCGACTTTCGCGAGCACCTCCCGCGTAGCCGGCATGTAGTCGAAAGGCGCTCCCGGGACTGGGCCAGTCGCGAGGATGCCGGAATTGAACACGCCGCCGATGACGAGCGAGGTTTTCGTCTTCTCGCAAAGCGGCAGGAGCTCGGCGACAGCCGAGCGGTCGAGCAGGGTGTAGCGCCCGGCTAGCAGGATGCAGTCGATATCGGCATTTCTCATCACATCGAGGCAGACCGGCACCTCGTTGACCCCAAGACCGAATGCCTGGATCGCGCCTGACGATTTCAACTCCTCCAGGGCCCTGACGCCGGAATCAAGGAACTGCTTCAGATGGAAGGCATTCCTTTCCGCGCCATGCGTGTATCCGCCGATGTCGTGGACATAGACAATGTCGATACGGTTGAGGCCGAGGCGCGCATAGCTGAAATCGACCGACCGCATGATCCCGTCATAGGAATAGTCGTAGTCGGCATCGAAGGAGAGCGGGTCGACATAGCTGTAGTCCGGAACGGTTCCGCTGGGAACGGGCCGCAGCAGCCGACCGACCTTCGTCGAAAGCACGTACTCATTCTCGGGTTGGTCGCGCAGGAAGTCGCCGACGCGCCGCTCAGCCAACCCAAGACCGTACCAGGGCGCTACGTCGAAATAGCGGATGCCAGTATCCCAGGCCACCTGCAAGGTATCCATTGCCTGCTCGCGCGGACATGCGCGATAGAGACCGCCTAGGGCTGCCGCGCCGAAGCTGAATTCGGTCACGGCCAGCGCGGTGCGGCCGATCTGTCTCTTCCTCATCATCCCTCCTCGATGACGGTTGGCGGCCTGTCTTAGAGCGTGGCTCCCAGGTGCCAGGGAACGAACTCGTTGTCTCCGTACCCGAACTCTTCGCTCTTGGTCTTCCTGCCCGAGGCAGTCTCGACGATCAGTTCGAAGATTTCCCGGCCCTTGCCGCTGATCGTGGCGTCGCCCGTGGCGATGGTGCCGCAATCGATATCCATGTCCTCTTCCATCGAGTTGTAGAGCGCCGAGTTGCTGGAAAGCTTGATCGACGGCGCCGGACGACAGCCAAAGCAGCTGCCCCGCCCGGTGGTGAAAGCGATCATGTTGGCGCCGCCTGCAACCTGGCCCGTCGCCGAGACCGGATCGTAGCCGGGTGTGTCCATAAAGACGAGGCCGTGTTCGGTCACACGCTCGGCATATCCGTAGACGGCTGTCAGCGGCGAGCGCCCGCCCTTGGCGACGGCGCCGAGCGACTTTTCAAGGATCGTGGTGAGCCCGCCGCGCTTGTTGCCCGGAGAGGGGTTGTTGTCGAGCGACGCGCCGTGCATCGCCACGTACTTTTCCCACCAGGCGATCTTCGCGTCGAGCTTGGCGGCGACCTCGTCGTTGACGGCACGGCTGCGCAGAAGGTGCTCCGCGCCGTAAATCTCGGAGGTTTCCGAAAGAATGGTGGTTCCGCCGGCAGCCGCCAGGATGTCGGAGGCTGCCCCGAGCGCCGGGTTGGCGGTGATGCCGGAAAAGCCGTCAGATCCGCCGCATTGCAGGCCGATGATGATCTCGCTCACGGAAATCGGCTCGCGCCGTGCCCGACCCACTTCCTCGGCAATCTCGCGCAGGACGCCCATGGCAAGCGCGACCGCGCGCCGCGAGCCGCCGGCGTCCTGGATATTGAAGTGCCGCTTTGCGGCGCCTGCGCCGCTCTGGCCGTAGAGCGTCAACTGGTTGACCTCGCATCCGAGCCCGATCATCAGCACGCCGCCGAAATTCACATGGCGGGCATAACCGGCCAGCGTCCGGTGCAGCACGGCCATGCCGTCGCCCGTCGAACTCATGCCGCAGCCCTGGTCATGGACGATCGGCACGAAGCCGTCGATGCCCTCATAGTGCGGCAGGATGGTCCGGTTTGCCTGTTCGGCGATTGCCCGGCAAACAGTGGTGGAACAGTTCACGCTGGCAACGATGCCGATGTAGTTGCGGGTCGCCGCGCGGCCGTCGGCACGCCTGTAGCCCATGAAGGTGCGCGCCTTGTCTTCGGCGGTCGCGACTTCGGGCGTGGCTGCCGCCGTTGCGGCAAGACGATCGTTCTCGAAGTGCAGGTTCTGGCTGTGCACGTGATTGCCGGCCTTCACGTCCGCCGTCGTGCGGCCGATCGCCTGACCGTATTTGACGACCGGCGTGCCATTCGGAATGTCGGTGAGCGCCACCTTGTGGCCGGGGTCGATCTTGTCCAGAACCGAAATTCCATTCGCGATCACCGTGCCGGGCTCGATCGCGGCGGTGGCCACGGCGACGTTGTCGCCGGCCGACAGAATGATCCAGGGCTGCCTGTTCAATCTCTTCTCCCTACGCGGCCGACGTTGTTCAGGGTGTGGCCGCATTGATTTTGTTTTTTATCTACAATAAACATTTTCAAGTCAACGATGAAAGTTTCGTTGAGGGGCCGGAGAGGCAAAGCGCCGCACGGAAGGACAGGCAATCCGGAAAATGTGCCCGGATCATGGCTGTCGTCCTGACATGCTTCGCAAGTGGTGGCCGAACCGGGAGCGAAAGGCGAGGTTTACGGATGGCTAGGCAGAACACGGTCTTCAAGGAGGCGTTCAACCGCTACGCCGCCGTGTTGAAGACGGATGCCGCTCTTCCCTCCGAGCCCGAGATCGCGGCGCAGCTCGGTGTCAGCCGGAGCACGGCGCGCGCGATTCTGACCCGCCTCAGCGACGTCGGCATCATCCGCTGGAACAAGCGGCAGAAGATCGTCCTGCGTGAGCCGCGCAGCGAAGAACTCTTTCCCGCAGAAGAGACCGATTCGCTCCACGACATCATCGAGCGCGCTTTCATGCTGCGCATTCTCTCCGACGATGCGGAACCCGGCATGCAGATCAATGAGCTGGAACTGGCCCGCGAGATCGGCATCGGCACCACCAGCGTGCGCGAATTCCTCATCCGCTTCAGCCGGTTCGGGCTCATCGAAAAGCGACCGAACAGTCACTGGACACTCAAGGGCTTTACCCGTGAATTCGCCCTCGAACTCGCCGATGTCCGCGAGATGTTCGAGCTCCATTCCGCGGCCGAATTCGGCAGGCTGCCTCCGGACCATCCGGCCTGGGCGAGCCTTGCGGAAATCAAGCATGAGCACCGCGAGCTTCTTGCCGATCTCGACGCGCGCTACCGGGATTTTTCCACGCTCGACGAACGCCTGCATCTCCTGATCCACCGGGCGTCGAGGAACCGGTTCATCGCGGACTTCTATGACGCCATCGCCGTCGTCTTCCACTATCACTACCAGTGGAACAAGGCCTTTGCGCGCCAGCGCAACGAGCGCGCACTGCATGAGCATCTCGACTATATCGAGGCGTTGGAATCACGTGATACGGCAAGGATCGACAGAACCTGCCGCACGCACCTTACTTCGGCGCGACAGACGTTGCTGCAGTCGATTCCCGCAAGCGCCGCCGAAGAGCGCCAGGAAGGCTGACCGCGGCGAAGCGCTTTCGCGTTTCGCTATCCCGAGGCTAAGCTTCCGTGGAGGAGGTCGTGTCGGGCGAGGGGGATTCTGAGTCGACGTTTTCGCAGAGAATATCGAGTGGCGTCTCGTTGATACGGGCAATCTGCTCCGTCAGCTTCAGAAGCTCGGCCTGGATTTTAGCCATGTCATTTCCAGCGTCTTCCATGGGCACCCCCCCTTGTGCCCAGCCCCGCGAAAAAAATAGCGGTAACCCAAGTTCCGTCAAGTCCATGACGGCGATTGCGCTCAATTCTGCGCCTCGCTCCTCGAGCGGAACGGAAACTTGCGCCCGCATTCGCAGCGGATGATGTAGGTTTCCTGAAAGTTCGAAGCGCGCTGCGGAAAAAAGCCCCTTGGCATCCGGTCGACGGCAAAGGCCGGATGAGGGCGTGACGAATGGTCATCCTCCGAGGCTTCTGCGAAGCCCATGTTTCCGCATTGTGGGCAGGTAAGCTTCTTCGAAAAACGGTCGCGTGCCGCCATGGCATTCTCCTTTACGCGGGCGAATGCTTTACAAGGCAATTACGCGCGCGGAAAGGCATTTGCGCATCCTCGCTGAGAAAGCGCATCGACTATAGTGTTGCTGGGTCACTCGCCGAAGCGTGCCATCTCGAAGCTGTTCGCAGGCAGCGGCAGACGCGATGTCTTCTCCGATCTGTCCCAAATATGAAGGTTCAGGATGATCGCGATCATCGCAGTCGCAGCGACTGCATAGCCGACGGCATATATCGTTCTATTTCGCATGCCGGTCACTCCTGTCGCCTCTCAAACGTTCGAGCGCAGCGAAAAGTTCCGCCACGAAGCGATTCTGTGCCGTACTGGGTCCTGTCCTGGCCGATACCTGATAGAAAACGCCCCGCTCTGGGGAAGCGGGGCGACCGGGAGGAGTGCTGATCAGGGGAGCCAGGACGGCGACCCGGCAAGGCGCCGTACATGACAATTGCAGGATAGGGCGGAATACAACTTGGCGAAATCGTAGATATTTAGGGTTTTCCTTGCGATGGAACCAATATGTGACAATCGATCTAATTATTTCGGGTGACGCTTCGTCTGCGGGCGCTGATTCCGCGGACAAATCGCCGTTCGATGTACGCTGGCGTGCAATTTCGGGAAGGCTTAGGCTATGGGAAAGCGCCAAAAAGAATGGGTGCGCTTTCGAGCAGGGCCAGAGGAGATGCCGGATGCATTCAAGGACAGCCTCTTGTTCCTGCGGTCAATTGACGATCGAAGTCCACGGAGAGCCGCGTGGTGTCGGTGTCTGCCATTGCCTCGCCTGCCAGCGTCGCACCGGGAGCGTCTTTGCCGCTCTTGCCGGCTTCGCGCCACCCTACAAGGTCTCGGGCGCCGCAACCGAATATGTTCGCGTCGGCGACCGGGGCGCCAAGTTCACCTTTCGCTTCTGCCCCGTCTGCGGCACCAGCGTCTTCCACACCGAAGAAGGCTACGAGGATAGATATGTAAGCGTTGCAGTGGGCGCTTTTGCAGACCCGACGTTCCCGCCGCCGGAGGACTCGGTCTATGACTCGCGCCGGCACCCCTGGGTGCAACTGCCGCCGGGCATAACGCGCTACGAGACAGATCCCGACTGACTGGCACTTTTGAGTTTGCGTACAGCCCCGTTTCCGGCGGCAAGGAGCAGATTGTCTGGTCTATACGCCAAGCATCGCGTCGATTTGCGCAATGAGCGCCGCATAGGTTTCGATGTGGCGGCGATACTCGGCGACAATGTGCTCGGTGATGTTCGCAAGGGGACCGTCGCCCTCCTGCCGGAAATGCTGAACGCCGTTCTCCTCCATTGTCCTTAGTTGGTCCTCATATTCCATGATCTTCAGCTGGTAATCAGAGCGCAGGTCTTGCAGATCCATTTCACCCTCCGACGGGCAATGAGATGATAATGTTGGAAGGCATTGGCGCTGCCCGCCGACGCCTCCGATAAGTCCAATCTATCACGTCCGCCGCACCGGAGCTTGGAAAGTTGGAGCACGGCGAGCGATGGCGCCCCGCCAGCACACAGAACAACGTGTCATCAGGGTGACGGGTCGAGAAAGCGGCAGACGATGCCGCCTGCTGGTCGATCGCGTCGACGATGCGGTCGGATAACAAGGCCATTTCCGCGTCCGGGATGCTCCTGGGATGAGTGCGGCAATTCTCGACAGCGTTATCCGAGCAACTTCAAGCGATCTGCATGCAACGCGCCCTGTCTTTCGGTCAAGGCACGGAGCGACGCCAACTGCTCGTCGGTCAGATGCTCCTTCTTGGCGATGATTGCTTTGATCTCGGTCTCGATCGCGTCGTATTCTCTGCCAATGCTCTCGAATTCGACAGCGTCCTGTTCTGAGAGTCTGCGAGCAGTCATATCAATACCCGAGCTTGTGGTTTGCAATCATGGCGACGATGGGGAAAGTAGTCTCAAGCGCGGAATGAGCAAGGCCGGTCATGACCTCGGCGGCGATCGCAAACCTGGTCGAATGCCGTTGGTTTGCGGCTACGATTGCGTAATCAATTTCCGGTAGTGTTCAGGCCCGCGGGCACGCGTCCCAATTTGCCGCCCGATGCGATTGTCGGTGCGAAAGCCAGATGCGATATAATTCAGCTCTTGATGGCGTCCGGGCGATAGCCGCTTTTTCGGTTGTCGCGGTTCATTGCGACATTCCATTTGCTCATGGAGGGATGATCGGCGTCGATCTGTTTTTCGTACTGAGCGGCCTTCTCATCACTACCATTCTCCGTAGCGAATTCCACCAGTCCGGGACAATTTCACTTACGTCATTCTATTGGCGCCGCATGCTACGGCTCTGCCCCGCGTTAATAGTGATGCTGACCGCGTACGCAGCGGTTGGCTCCTTGATGTTCAGCGGCGCCGACGTGGTTTCCGATGTTGTGGCCGCTGGTTTGTACCTTTCAGACTATACGATGGCGATATGGGGCAGCCCTCTCAACATCAATCACACCTGGTCGCTCGCCGTCGAGCAGCACTTCTATCTAGTCTGGCCCTTGCTCCTGCTTGCCACCAGAAGACTTGCCGATGAGAAGCTTGCGATCATCCTGATGACATTGTTCGTCGCGGCGACCACTTGGCGGATGATCGACGTATATCTCTGGCAGGACTGGTACTGGAGCTACTATCGCTTTGACACGCGGCTGAGTGGACTTGTGCTCGGTGGGTTGATCGCTGTGCTGCCGTGGCGCCCTGAAGCTAAGACAGCAGAGTTTATGGGCAAGGCTGCCCTCTACATCCTGGCTCTCGCCGTCGTTTTGCTGCGCATCAAAACGACATCGTCCCTCGATTGGGGAGTCCTAGTCGCCGATCTTGCATCGGCGTGCCTGTTGCTGAGCCTCGCGAGCGGACATGAGACTTCGACATCCCGCGTGCTGTCGAAACCAGTCTTGGTCTATCTGGGATCGATTTCGTATTCGATTTACCTCTGGCACTATCCGATTGCGCGGTGGCTGAGGGACGACATGAACCCGTTCGTGACCTTGATGATCGTCGCGTCGATCTCGATCGCCCTTGCGGCCTTGTCCTACGAATTCATCGAGAAGCCGCTGTCGACGCTTAAGCGGAGGAAAGTCGCTGTCGCGTAGGAACCGGGCGACCCGCATGCATCTTCGGGCCCTAAGTTCCTGACTATGGATTTTGAGGAATGGTGCCGCTTACGTGACTCGAACACGTGACCCCATCATTACGAATGATGTGCTCTACCGACTGAGCTAAAGCGGCAATTTGGGCGGCGCGAATTCGTGCCAGCCGATTTGCATGGCGCTGATACAGGCAATGGCGGCGGATTTCAAGCGCTCTGTTTGCCCTTCGGGAAAAAAGCCGAGCTGGCAGGAATTTTCTTCGGACCCCGGGGCGATGCCGGTCCTAGAGCGCAAGCCGCGCACGCGCCTTCAGGTATTCGCTTTCCAGTCTGTCGACGAGTTTCGAAACCGGCTCGATGGCCTTCACCGCGGAGATTCCCTGGCCTGATCCCCAGATATCCCTCCACGCCTTTGCCCCTGTCTCCGCCTTTTCGAAATCCATCTTGGAGGGATCGGCATGTGGCAGCCGGTCGGGATCCATGCCGGCGGCACGGATGGAGGATTTGAGATAGTTGCCATGGATGCCGGTGAAATAGTTCGAATAGACGATGTCGTCGGACCGGCTCTCGACGATCGCCTGCTTGTAGGCGTCCGCGGCGCGTGCCTCCTCGGTTGCGATGAAGGGCGAGCCGACATAGGCCATGTCCGCGCCCATCGCCTGTGCCGCGAGGATCGCTCCTCCGGTCGCAATCGCCCCGGCAAGCAGCAGCGGTCCGTCGAACCATTCGCGGATTTCCTGGACGAGGGCAAAGGGCGAGAGCGTTCCCGCATGCCCGCCGGCACCGGCTGCGACCGCGATCAGGCCGTCGGCGCCCTTGCGGATGGCGGAATTGGCGTGACGGTTGTTGATCACGTCGTGCAGTACGATACCGCCATAGGAGTGCACGGCGTCGTTGACTTCAGGAACGGCACCAAGCGAGGAAATGACGATCGGAACCCTGTATTTGACGCAGAGGGAAAGATCGTGCTCGAGGCGCTTGTTGGAGGTGTGGACGATCTGGTTCACCGCAAAGGGCGCCGCCTTCCGCTCTGGATTGCCTGCATCGTGGGCGGCCAGGTCCTCGGTGATCATCGCCAGCCACTCGTCCAGCTGGCTTGCCGGCCGCGCGTTCACCGCGGGGAAGGCACCAATTACACCGGCCTTGCATTGCGCAAGTGTAAGCGCCGGATGCGACACGATGAAGAGCGGCGAGGCGACGACCGGAAGCCTCAGCCTTTCGGTCAGTATCGAGGGAAGCGCCATAAGGATACCAATCAGATCTAACGTTTACGAAAACGTCAAAGCGATAGCAGAAGGCGCCTCTGTGCGGAAGATGCCGCCTGCCTTTTGCCTATCTGGACGGGGTGACTTGACGCCGCGACGATGGAAGTACCGCGTGGCCTATTGCAACTCCTTGGCGCGGCATTAGAATTTATCCCCGGCCCATTGGCCGCCAGAACAAGGCCAAGCTTGCGGATTTGGGGGCTTGGCGCTACCGAACTTGAACAAGCTTCCGTATAGATTGAAGCTGAGTGATACCACGCAATGAGCAAGGACCGGATGTGAGCGGACTAGAAACGGCCATCAGAAACGCTCTGGAGCGATCAGATCGCGCCAATCCGGAGGTGCGCGCCCGCATCTATCAATCGGCACGTCAGGCGCTGGAAGCTGGTTTGCGCAAGCAGGACATAACAGACGCAGCGACCGTATCCGCGCAGCGCCAGAGGCTTGAGTCGACGATACGCATGATCGAAGGGGAGGAGCGCGGCCATGTCCATGCCAACCCCCATGTCAATCCCAATCCTCAGGTTCAGTCTCAGGCTCATTCCCAGGCGCGGGCCGGCATGGTGCCGCCCGTTGTCGAAATGCCGACCCCTTCGGCACGATCGGAGGCGGGTGCGAATGGCGCGACGATGGACGTGCGCGGCGAAACGCGAGATCGACCCGGGCGCACGGCGCCCGAGCGGGATGTGGCCTTCGATGGCATGAGCGCCGGTCCGGCAGATCATCTCGGAGCGCCGGTCGCCGACGAGCCGAAAATGGCAACGCCGAGGGGGGCGATGGATTTCAAGCCGGAACGGGCGGTCGTCCGCCGTCGTCCGCGGAAGTTCTTCTCGCGCCTGCTGGTCTATTGCGTTCTTCTCGCCTTCCTCGGCATGGGAGGTTGGTGGGTCTATTCCTCGGGCTTGCTCCTCAGTCCGGCCGAACGCGACACCAGCGTCGCCAATCCGCCCGCCCGCACGGAGTCGGAGGATTTCACCGGCACCGATGACCAGGAGAGCGAAAGCACGAGCGCGGGCGCAGGGGCGGTCATCGACCCGCAGAATGGCTTCTCCGAGGAGTGGATCGAGGTCTTCACTCCGTCGGACACATCGAAAATTCAGGCCGGTACCCAGACGAGCGTGGAGAGCGCGGCCGGAAATGACGGCCCGAGCGTCCGGCTGATCTCCACGAGCAACGACGAGGACGGCAACATCGCGATCGAGGTCCCCGCCGAGGTCCTGCAGCAGCTTGGCGGCAAGTCGTCCACCATCGCGCTTACGCTACAGTCGACGACGGACGAGCCGACGCAGATCACCGTCCAGTGCGATTTCCAGACGCTCGGCAACTGCGCCCGCCATCGTTTCAACGTCACGCGCGAGAAGACCGACGCCCTGTTCCAGGTGAGCTTCGATCGGTCAACGACGCCCAATGCCCCGGGGCGATTGATCCTCAACAGTGATGTCGATGGAAAGGCTCGCGGTATCAATCTTTACGCGATCCGTATCCTGCCGGGTCAATGAGGAATGGCGAAGGCCACTCCTCCCGGCGCTATTTGAGGAAATCCGGGCCCGACCCGATGATCTTGTCGTCAATCTCGCCGATGGCGCTGGCATCCTTGCCCGTATAGTCGAGCGATTTCAGTATGTGCCTGATGACGTTGAGCCGGGCGCGACGCTTGTCGTTCGCCTTCACAACCGTCCACGGTGCCTTGTCCGTATGCGTTTCCTTGAGCATCCGGTCGCGCTTTGCGCCATAGTCATCCCATTTGTTCAGGGCCGCGATATCCATGTTGGACAGCTTCCACACCTTCAGCGGATCGTGGCGCCGGTCATGAAAGCGCTTCAGCTGCATTTCCCGACCGGTATCGAGCCAGAACTTGAAGAAGGAGATCTTGTCGTGGACGATCATCTTGTCGAAGCGCGGCACCTCCTTCAGGAAATGCTCGTATTGCTCCGGCGTGCAGAAACCCATGACGGGCTCGACGCCCGCCCGATTGTACCATGAGCGATCGAAGAGCACGAACTCGCCGGCGGTCGGGAAGCGGGAAATATAGCGCTGGAAATACCATTGCCCCTGCTCCGTCTCGGTGGGCTTGGTCAGGGCGACGATGCGGGCGGACCGTGGATTCATGTAGGCGCTGACCGCGGCGATCGTACCGCCCTTGCCGGCGGCGTCTCGGCCCTCGAAGAGCGCGATGACGCGCGTTCCCGTAGCCTGCTGCCAGAACAGGACCTTCACGAGCTCGATCTGCAGCTTCTTGAGTTCGGCTTCGTATTCCTCTTCCTTGATCTTCTTGCTGTGCGGATAATCGCCCGAGGCAAGCGCCTCCTGCTCCACCCAGTCCGGCAGCACGGGATCGTCCACGTCGAATATCCGCGTCTTGCCGCCGATTTCGAGCTGCACGGCTCGGCCTTCAACACCCTCTGCCATGTCGTTCCTCCTACTGACGTGATCTTCGGCCCTGCCGCTCTACGGCAATATCCCAGGCGCGCCAAAGGGTGCATATTTATTCTTTGAATTCAAGCTTGTCGCACGAACTTGGGGAGAAAGTCGCTAAAGACAGGATTGGTTCCCGGAACCAATGGCAAGTGGAAAACTTCTGTCATGAATTCGCGCTATCAGGCAGAGTTCCGGGCATCTGGACGGCGAATCATGCGGCGAGGCGAAATTAGGTTGGAAGAGAAAGAGCAGTTCTGGAAGCGGCTGGCGAGCCGTCTCGGGCAGGAGCGTCCGGTCCTCCTCGCCGCGGCGGTGATCGCCTTTGTCGCCATTGCCGCCGGCATGGACAAATGGGCGGTGTTCGCCCTGTGGGTTGCCATGGCGCTCGTTGCGCTGGCGCGCTCGCCGCTGCTCGTCGAGATCAAGCCTGCAGCGCCCGCGGAGGAAGAGGCGCCAACGCACCAGAGCGCCCTTCCGCAGGTATCGGCAGTGCTTGGGGCGTTGGACGTCGCCGTTCTCGTGCTGGGGCGCGATGCCTCGGTGCTCTTCCAGAATCGCGCCGCCGAAAAGGCATTCGGCGCAATGACGATCGGCGCCCACATTTCTGCACGCCTCCGCTCTCCCGGTATCCTCGACATGGTGCGCGAGACGATCGCCACCAATGCGCCGAACCAGATCGAGCATTCGGAAAGGCTGCCCTCCGAGCGTGTCTATATCGTGCGGATCGCGCCAATCGAGGTGCCGGATGCGGGCGCGTCGGTCGAAAAGCTCTTTCTGCTGTCTTTCCGCGACATTTCCGAAGTTCGCCGCATTGACAGGATGCGCTCGGATTTTGTCGCCAACGCCAGCCACGAACTCAGGACGCCGCTTGCCTCGCTGCGCGGCTTCATCGAGACGATCCAGGGGCCGGCCCGCAATGATCCGAAGGCGCAGGAGCGCTTTCTCGGCATCATGCTGGACCAGACGACGCGCATGAGCCGCCTGGTCGATGACCTGCTTTCGCTGTCGCGCCTGGAACTCAAGTCGCACATCGCCCCCGACGAGACCGTCGATCTGGTGCCGCTGCTGGGGCATGTGCGCGATTCGCTTCTGCCTCTCGCCAACGATCTTGATGTCGCGATCAACCTTCATGTGCCGGAGGGCACGGTGGAGGTCGCCGGGGACCGCGACGAACTCGTCCAGGTCTTCGAAAATCTGATGGAGAATGCCTGCAAATACGGCCAGGAAGGCAAGGTCGTGGATGTCTGGCTGCGCAACGGCCCCGGCCAGCCCGTCGAGGTGACCGTCTCCGACAAGGGGCCGGGCATCCCGGCCGAGCACGTTCCGAGACTTACCGAGCGCTTTTATCGCGTCAGCGTTGAGGATAGCCGCTCGAAGAAGGGTACCGGTCTCGGGCTTGCGATCGTCAAGCACATCCTCACGCGCCATCGCGCCCGCCTCATTGTAAAGTCGGAGATCGGCAAGGGTACGGACTTCACTGTGCGCTTTTGACATAAACGCGTCAAAAATTCCTCCCGACGACAAGAGATTTCATGAATATCAATGACATAGCCTGTCATAAATGTTTCATGCACCTGACATAAAAGGACGGTGCTTAAGCCGCTAAGAAGTGGTGCCGGCAACGGCAAAGCGAGCGCCTCTTGGGGGGTCGCACTCACACTAGCCCATCACGGGAGAATTCTAATGAAAACCTTTAAGCTTACGGTAGCAGTCCTCGCCGCTTCTGCCGCTTTCGCAGGCGCTGCGGCTGCTCGTGACCAGGTTCAGGTTGCAGGTTCGTCGACCGTGCTGCCTTACGCAAAGATCGTTGCCGAGACCTTCGGCGAAACCTTCACCAACTTCAAGACGCCGATCGTTGAATCGGGTGGCACGGGCGCTGGCCTGAAGGAGTTCTGCAAGGGCGTCGGCGAAGACACGATCGATGTTGCCAACGCTTCGCGTCCGATCAACAAGAACGAACTTGAAGCCTGCAAGGCTGCCGGCGTGACGGACATCCAGGAAGTCAAGATCGGCTACGACGGCATCGTTTTCGCTACCGACGCTTCCAACCCGGACGTCGCTTACGTTCCGGAAGACATCTACAAGGCGCTCGCGGCCCAGGTTGTCGTTGACGGCAAGCTCGTTGCCAACCCGTACAAGAAGTGGTCTGAAGTCAACCCGAAGCTTCCGGCTGTTGATATCGCTGCCTACATCCCGGGCGAAAAGCACGGCACGCGCGAAGTCTTCGAACAGAACGTTCTCGCTGCTGGCTGCAAGGCCGCTGGCGCCACCGACATCATCGCCAAGGAAATTGCCGACAAGGCTGCCCAGACCAAGGCTTGCGTCGCAGTCCGCAAGGACGGCGTTGCAGTCGACATCGACGGCGACTATCCGGAAACGCTGGCACGTATCGCTGCCAACAAGACCGGCGTAGGCGTATTCGGCCTGTCCTTCTACGAAAACAACGCCGACAAGCTCAAGGTTGCGAGCATGAGCGGCATCGTTCCGTCCACCGAGACGATCGCTGACGGCACCTATCCGGTTTCCCGTCCGCTGTTCTTCTACGTCAAGAAGGCTCACCTCGGCGTCATCCCGGGCCTGAAGGAATACGTCAACTTCTTCGTTTCCGAGCAGATGATCGGCCCTGACAGCCCGCTCGTCGAATACGGCCTCGTTGCCGCTCCGGACGCAGAGCGCGACGCAATCCGCAAGTCTGTCGAAGACGGCAAGACCATGTAATTGACTTTGCCGGCGCGGCGGGAAACCACCGCGCCGGCAGTTCGCCGATCTGGACCATCGCCGGGGTATGGCGGAGACCGGTGATCGGCGACCGTAAGATTTCGAACCGTCCGTCCGGCGAAGCCGTGCGCCGTTTCTGTTGCTTGCCCGGGGGAAGCACGAATGAGTACATCGCTTATATTGCTGTGCCTGCTGATCATCGGTGCCGCCGCCTACGTTCTCGGCCGGACGCGCGCCAATACCGTCTCAGGCGGAAAATCCTCCGGCCTGCATTCGCGGCCGGGCTATTATGGCTCCTATGCTGCCATTTGGGCTCTTCTTCCGGCTCTGATCGTCCTGGGCCTCTGGCTCGCGATCAGCCCCTCCATTGTCGATTCTTCCGTTCGCGGCGCCTTCCCGGAAAATGTCCGGTCGCAGCCGGCCGCTACGCAGAGCCTCGCCTTTGGCATGGTCTCGGCGATTGCCCGCGGCCTTCCCTTTCTGACCGAGCAGGAACTGGCCGGCGCTCGCGATGGTTCGCTCGACCTGCAGGCAAAGCTTGCCGAAAAGGGTGTGCCGCTCGCGGGGCCGAGCGAGCCCTACATGGTCGAGGCTGCAGCGCACCTCAACGCGCTCCGTGCAACGAGCCGCGCGGTCATGACTGCGGTCGTGATCCTGCTGTCGCTCGCTGGCGCGGCCCTCGCACTGCGCAACATCGCCCCCACCTTCCGCGCACGCAACAAGGTTGAGCGCGTTATCCTCTGGGCGCTTTTGGGTGCCTCGTCGATCGCAATCCTGACCACTGTCGGCATCGTGCTTTCGATGCTGTCGGAGGCGGCGCGCTTCTTTGCGATGGTTCCGGCCAACGAGTTCTTCTTCGGAACCGTATGGGATCCTCGTTTTGCCGGCGCAGGCGGCAACACATTCGGTTCCTTCGGCCTTGTTCCGCTTCTCGCCGGCACGCTCTACATCGGCTTTGTGGCGATGCTGGTTGCGGTGCCCGTCGGCCTCTTCGCCGCCATCTACATGGCTGAGTATGCTGCCCCGAAGGTACGCTCGGTCGCCAAGCCGCTGCTGGAAGTGCTGGCCGGCATTCCGACGATCGTTTACGGCTTCTTCGCCCTGGTGACGGTGGGACCGTTCCTGCGCGATATCTCGGCTGCCATCAACGGCCTGCTCACCGGCAACTATGCCAACTTCATCCAGGCACAGAGCGTCATCACCGCAGGCATCGTCATGGGCATCATGCTGATCCCATATGTCTCGTCGCTGTCCGACGACATCATCACCGCGGTGCCGCGTGCGCTGCGTGATGGCTCGCTCGGCCTCGGCGCCACCCGCTCGGAGACCATCAAGCGGGTCATCCTGCCGGCAGCCCTGCCGGGCGTCGTCGGCGCCCTTCTGATGACGGCGTCGCGTGCCATCGGCGAGACCATGATCGTCGTGCTTGCGGCCGGTGTCGCCGCCCGCATTCAGATCAATCCCTTTGAGCCGATGACGACGGTGACGGTGAAGATCGTCAACCAGCTGACCGGCGACCTGGAATTCACGTCGCCGCAGACGCTGGTCGCCTTTGCACTCGGTATCACGCTCTTCGTGATCACGCTTTGCCTCAACATCTACGCACTCTACATCGTGCGCAAATACCGGGAGCAGTACGAATGACCAACATTGTTTCTCCCGTCGCCGGCGGCGTCATTTCCAAGGCACCAGAACGCCGCGATATCGGCATCAAGCGTCGCTACGCCGCCGAACGCCGCTTCCGTGCCTATGGCATCGCCGCGATCTGCTTCGGTATCTTCTTCCTGGCCGTTCTGCTCTCCACCGTTATTCGCAACGGCTACAGCGCGTTCCAGCAGACAGCGATCACCTTGCCGATCGAGTTCAGCGAGAAGGTTCTCGATCCGAACAACAAGCGGGCAACCGACCCATCGGTTCTGGTGGCAGCGAACTATCAGGTGCTGCTGCGCGATGCGCTCGTCAGGGAGCTCGGCATCAATCCTTCAAGCCGTCCCGACGTGCGCGACGCGACCAGTATGATCTCGAAGGGCGCACCGATCCAATTGCGCGACATGGTCGTCGCCGATCCCTCGCTTATCGGGAAGACCGTCAACGTCACGGTGCTTGCGGACGCGAATATCGACTCTGCCAACAAAGGGCAGATCGATCTTGGCGTTGCCGAGCAGAACCGCAAGGTGAACGACAAGCAGGTCGCCTGGATGGGCGAACTGAAGACGAAGGGCGCCCTGTTCAAGGAGTTCAATACCGGGCTCTTCGTCAACGGCAATTCCAGCCGCCCGGAAGCCGCTGGTCTTGGCGTGGCGATCGTCGGCTCGTTCTATCTGATGCTGACCGTTCTCGTCCTGTCATTGCCGATCGGTGTCGCCGCATCGATCTATCTTGAGGAATTCGCGCCCAAGAACCGGCTGACGGACCTGATCGAGGTCAACATCAACAACCTGGCGGCAGTGCCTTCGATCGTCTATGGTCTTCTCGGCCTGGCGGTATTCATCAATTTCGCCGGCCTGCCGCGCTCGGCCGCGCTTGTCGGCGGCCTGGTGCTGACGCTAATGACCCTGCCGACCATCATCATCGCGACGCGTGCAGCTCTCCGCGCCGTCCCGCCTTCTATCCGTGCGGCCGCTCTTGGCCTCGGCGCCTCGAAGATGCAGATGGTGTTCCACCACGTCTTGCCGCTTGCGATGCCCGGCATCCTGACCGGCACGATCATCGGCCTCGCGCACGCCCTCGGCGAGACGGCGCCGCTGCTTCTGATCGGCATGGTCGCCTTCGTCGCCAACTTTCCGGCGACGCCGCTCGACCCTTCCACCGCGCTTCCGGTGCAGATCTACATGTGGGCAAATGAGGCGGAGCGCGCCTTCGTTGAACGGACCTCGGGTGCGATCATCGTTCTCCTGCTGTTCCTCATTGCCATGAATATCGGAGCCATTCTTTTGCGGCGTCGCTTCGAGCGTCGCTGGTAACAAGGAGCAAATCAGATGAATATGTTGTCGGAAGCAGCCGTGGAAAAGGCCCTTGATCAGAAGATGAGCAACGTTCCCTACAAGATGATCGGCCAGGATGTGTCGGTCTACTACGGCGAAAAGCGTGCGCTTTTCGATGTCAACCTGAACATCCGCGAAAACACGGTCACGGCGCTGATCGGCCCGTCCGGCTGCGGCAAGTCGACCTTCCTGCGCTGCCTCAACCGCATGAACGACACGATCGACAATTGCCGCGTGACCGGCAAGATCTCGCTCGATGGCGGCGACATTTACGATACCTCGATCGACGTCGTCGAACTGCGCGCCCGTGTCGGCATGGTGTTCCAGAAGCCCAATCCGTTCCCGAAGTCGATCTTTGAGAACGTATCCTACGGCCCGCGCATCCACGGCCTTGCGAAGTCGAAGGCCGATCTCGAGCACATCGTCGAGATGAGCCTCCAGCGCGCCGGACTCTGGAACGAGGTGAAGGATCGCCTGCACGAAGCCGGTACCGGCCTTTCCGGCGGCCAGCAGCAGCGCCTCTGCATCGCCCGCGCCGTTGCCGTCAGCCCTGAGGTCATCCTTATGGACGAGCCCTGCTCGGCACTGGATCCGATCGCCACGGCAAAGGTCGAGGAACTGATCCACGAACTCCGCGAGAACTTCACGATCGTCATCGTGACGCACTCCATGCAGCAGGCCGCGCGCGTCTCCCAGCGCACCGCCATGTTCCATCTTGGCAATCTGGTCGAGGAAAACGACACCGACAAGATGTTCACCAATCCGGACGACCCGCGCACGCAGGACTATATCATGGGCCGCTTCGGCTGATCCCTCACCAGACCGCGCCGGGTTCACTTCTTCAAATCGAGGACACCATAATGGTATCGACACATATTCTCTCGGCTTACGACGACGATCTGAAGTTCCTGAGCCGCCGCGTCTCGGAGATGGGCGGGCTTGCGGAACAGATGGTCAGCGACTCCGTGCGCGCGCTGGTCAACGGTGACACCGCCCTCGCGCAGAAGGTCATTTCCGACGACGTCATTCTCGATCATGCCGAGCGCGAGATCGGCGACAAGGCGATCGTTACCATCGCCCGCCGTCAGCCGGTTGCGGCCGACCTGCGCGAAATCATGGGCTCGATCCGTATCGCCTCCGATCTGGAGCGCGTCGGCGACCTTGGCAAGAACACGGCCAAGCGCGTGATCGCGGTTCAGGGCAGCGGCGTCCCGCGCAAGCTCGCCCGCGGTCTGGAGCATCTCTCCGAGCTCGCACTCGTGCAGCTCAAGGAAGTGCTCGACGTCTACACGAACCGATCGGCCGACAAGGCGAAGTCGATCCGTGAGCGTGACGAGGAAATCGACGCGATGTACACGTCGCTTTTCCGCGAACTCCTGACCTACATGATGGAAGATCCGCGCAACATCACCTCCTGCACGCATCTCCTCTTCTGCGCGAAGAACATCGAGCGCATTGGCGATCACGCCACCAATATCGCCGAGACGATCTATTACATGGCGACCGGTGCGCAGCCCGAGGGCGAACGCCCGAAGGACGACACGGCCAACACCGTTGGCGCGATCACCGAGTAATCATTGCGGATCTGAAGGAAGCCCGAAATAATGGTTCCGAAAGTTGCTGTCGTAGAAGACGAAGAAGCGTTGAGCGTTCTTTTGCGTTACAACCTTGAGGCGGAAGGCTTCGAGGTCGATACCATCCTTAGGGGAGACGAGGCGGAAATCCGCCTCCAGGAGCGGACTCCCGACCTGCTGATCCTGGATTGGATGCTGCCGGGCGTCTCCGGCATCGAGCTCTGCCGCCGCCTGCGCATGCGCCCGGAAACCGAGCGCCTGCCGATCATCATGCTGACGGCGAGGGGTGAGGAGAGCGAGCGCGTCCGTGGCCTTTCCACCGGCGCCGACGACTATGTCGTGAAGCCGTTCTCGACGCCGGAGCTGATGGCGCGCGTCAAGGCCATGCTTCGCCGGGCACGCCCGGAAGTGCTCTCCAGCGTGCTCAAGTGCGGCGACATCGAGCTCGACCGAGAAACCCACCGGGTTCATCGCAAGAGCCGCGAAGTTCGCCTCGGGCCGACGGAGTTCCGCCTGCTGGAGTTCCTGATGTCCTCGCCTGGTCGCGTCTTCTCGCGCTCGCAGCTTCTGGATGGCGTTTGGGGCCACGATATCTACGTCGATGAGCGTACCGTCGACGTCCATGTCGGCCGCCTGCGCAAGGCGCTCAACTTCTCGAACATGCAGGATGTGATCCGTACCGTTCGCGGGGCGGGCTATTCGATGGAAGCCTGAACGCACGTCATACCTCAACGAAAAAAACGGGCCGTCTCGGCCCGTTTTTCGTTTTTGCGCTTCGCCGTTGCTCTCAGGAGCCCCTCTGCAGAGCAAGGTGTGTGCCGAGCCCGATGAGCATCACGCCACCGGCGCGCTGCATCAGCCGCTGCGCGCCGCTCGACCGCCGCAATCTGTTCACCACGGCGCCCGCCAGGGCCACGCAGACGATGTCGGCTGAAGAGAAGATCATGTTGACGATGGTCCCCAGCAACGCGAACTGCGCCCAGATCGGAAGCCCCGCTGCCGGGTCGATGAACTGCGGAAGGAAAGCCATGAAGAATATGGCCGTCTTGGGATTGAGAACCTCGATGGTGACGCTCTCTATGAAGGCGCGTCGGCCAGATTTCGCCTCTGTGGCCGCAGAGGAGAGGTCACCTTTCCCCCTGGCACGGAAAAGGCAGATGCCGAGCCAGACCAGATAGCCGGCGCCGGCAAGCTTCACCGCCATGTAGAGCACGGGCACCGCGTGGAACAGGATCGAGAGCCCGGCGGCGGCGGCCACGACATGCGCGTATCCGCCGATATGGATGCCGAGCGCTGCCATCAGGCCCGACCATCGGCCGCGGGCAACCGTCTGCGCAGCTGCGTAGAGCATGGCCGGGCCGGGGATGTATGCGAAGACGGCGGTCGTTGCGAGAAATGCAAGAAACAGTCCGGCCGAGGGCATTCTCTGCTCCTGTCATGATTGGAGTGCGCAACATGCGATGCAGTGGCCATGTCGTGCTGAATAAGGGCTCTGGTTGCACCGCGGTCCGCCGCGACCGTCGTCGAGGCCGCTACGGCCCGTTTTTATAAGACTGCGATCGAGCCTGCTGCAAGGCTGAAACGTGCGGCAGCGTTCTGTCCAGTCGCTCCATAACAAAAAGCGGGCCGTTTGGCCCGCTCTTCACTCGTATTCTACGGCGCAGTGGCCTTATTGCCGCGGTGCCGACACCGCCTTGCGGCGCTCGCCAACGGGCTGGTAGGCCAACCGCTGATGGTAGTTGCAGTAGGGCGAAGTGTCGGAGGAGTCGCAGCCGCAGAAGTAGAAATCGTCCTTGAGCGGATCGCCGACCGGCCACTTGCAGGTGCGTTCGGTGAGTTCCGTCAGGCCGAGGCGCCGCGAGATCGGCACGACCACGTTGCGAGCGGGTACGTATTCGATCTCGTCCGCCGTGTTGATCTCGATCTCTTCCTTGAGCATCGTCGCACCGGCCGCGCGCGTGACCGTACGGGTCGCCATGCGGGGGGCGAAGCTCGGCGCGCGGGGGGCGGAGGGTGCGCGCTTGGCGGTGCGCGCCGACGAACTCGTGCCGCCCGCCTTGGCGCGGCCCGGCAGGTTCAAGCGATGAACCTTGCCGATGACTGCGTTACGGCTTACGCCTCCAAGTTGAGCCGCAATCTGGCTTGCGCTCAATCCTTCGGACCATAGCTTCTTGAGTTTCTCGACACGCTCATCTGTCCAATTCATGCCCTGTCTCCGCCTATCGCGTTGGTGATGGCAGAATCCCTCACCGCTGCCTCGGAAACATCCGAGACAAAAAACGCCTGCTGATTTTGGTGACTAGTTCCGCCGCATGCAGTCTAGTAATTGAACTTTAACCTAGTGTGAGCCTGACTCCGTGACAAGAGTCTGTAGAATCTTGCTGAATCGATTTCAGGGTTTTCCCCAACTTGCTTCCGGGACGTGTCATTTCTGCAATATGATGGCCCCAGGGAGCCCCTAGCCATGCCGCAGGTGCAATGCACTCTGTTTTGTTGACATTGCACCGCGAAAAGGGAATATTGCCCACGCCGCCGCGAGGCGGCATTTTAGTTTTCCGGCGCCCGTGGCAACGGTTGCCGGTCGCTCCATATAGCTCTGATTGAGGAGGCCTGCGCCATGGCTGAAGCCGCGCCGCTCTATGACACCTATTCTCGTGCCCCGTTGCGGTTCGAGCGAGGCGAGGGGGCGTGGCTGATCACGGAGAATGGCGAGCGATACCTCGATTTCGGCGCGGGCGTCGCAGTCACCTCGGTAGGTCATAGCCACCCCCATGTCGTTGCGGCGCTCAAGGAGCAGGCCGACAAGGTCTGGCACCTGTCCAACATCTACGAGATCCCGGGACAGGAAGTCTTTGCAAAGCGGCTGACGGAAGCGACGTTCGCCGAGAAGGTCTTCTTCACCAATTCCGGTGCCGAGGCGCTGGAATGTGCGATCAAGACCGCGCGCCGCTACCAGTATTCCAAGGGCCATCCCGAGCGCTTCCATATCATCACCTTCGAGGGTGCCTTTCACGGGCGCACGCTCGCGACGATCGCTGCCGGTGGCCAGGAGAAGTATCTGGAGGGCTTTGGCCCCAAGGCTCCTGGCTTCGATCAGGTTCCGTTCGGCGATCTCGACGCCGTTCGGGCGGCGATCACCGAGGCGACGGCAGCGATCCTCATCGAGCCGGTGCAGGGCGAGGGTGGCATACGCCCAGCGACCAAGGAGTTCATGAAGGCGCTTCGCGAGATCTGTGACGAGAATGGCCTGCTTCTGATCCTCGACGAGGTCCAGAGCGGCATGGGCCGCACAGGCAGGTTGTTTGCGCACCAATGGTCAGGCGTCACGCCTGACATCATGGCGATCGCCAAGGGCATCGGCGGCGGCTTTCCGCTCGGCGCCTGCCTTGCGACCGCCGAGGCCGCATCCGGCATGAAGGCCGGCACACACGGCTCCACCTATGGCGGCAATCCGCTCGCCATGGCAGTTGGCAACGCCGTGCTCGACGTCATCCTTGCGGAAGGCTTCCTCGCTCACGTAAGCGAGGTTGCGCTCGTGCTGCGCCAAGGGCTCGCCTCGCTCAAGGACCGCTTCCCGGATGTCATCGAGGACATCCGCGGCGAGGGGCTGATGGTGGGCATCAAGGCTGCCGTCCCGTCGACGGAACTGCTGCAGGCGATCCGCGCTGCGCACATGCTCGCCATCCCGGCCGGAGATAACGTGCTCCGGCTCCTGCCGCCGCTCGTCATCACCTCCGAGGAGGCGCGCGAGGGCATTGCGCGGCTCGAGAAGGCTGCCGAAAGCGTTCGCGCAGCCCGGGCAAGAAAGACGGCTTGAAGGAATAAGGGCCCGCTGGGCAAAGCAGGTACGAACACATGGCTTCTCCCAAACATTTCCTCGATCTCTCGGCGGTCGCGGCGTCCGATCTCAGGACGATCATGGATGACGCGATCCTCCGAAAGCAGGCCTTCAAGGCCGGCGACGGGGACAAGCCGCTAGCGGGCAAGATGCTGGCCATGATCTTCGAGAAGCCGTCGACGCGTACCCGCGTGTCCTTCGATGTCGGCATGCGCCAGCTCGGCGGCGAGACGCTGTTCCTCTCGGGCACCGAGATGCAGCTCGGCCGCGCCGAGACCATCGGCGATACGGCAAAGGTCCTGTCGCGCTATGTCGACGCCATCATGATCCGCACCACCGAGCATTCCCGGATGCTGGAGCTTGCCGAGCATGCGACAGTGCCCGTCATCAACGCCCTGACGGACGACACCCATCCCTGCCAGATCATGGCCGACATCATGACCTTCGAGGAACATCGCGGACCCATCAAGGGCAAGACGATCGCCTGGACCGGCGACGGCAACAATGTGCTGCATTCCCTGGTCGAAGGTGCCGCCCGTTTCGGCTATCGCATGAACATGGCCGTACCCCTTGGTTCCGAGCCCAAGGATCACTATCTGAACTGGGCCCGCAATGAGGGCGCCGAGATCATGCTGTGCCATGATGCCGACCGTGCGGTCGCCGGCGTCGATTGCGTGGTAACCGATACCTGGGTATCCATGAATCAGGAGCACAGGGCTCGCGGTCACAACGTCTTCCAGCCGTTCCAGGTTAACGCGGCCTTGATGAGCAAGGCCGGGGAAAGCGCCTTGTTCATGCATTGCCTGCCCGCCCATCGCGGGGAGGAAGTGACGGACGAAGTGATCGACGGTCCTCAATCCGTTGTCTTCGACGAGGCGGAAAACCGCCTTCACGCGCAGAAGTCGATTCTTGCCTGGTGCCTGGGCGCGATCTAAAAATCAACCTGCGACGCGGCGGAGAAGCTCGCGTTTGCGCGGGCGGGAAACGGAAGGGGCGCCCCACCTCTGCCGGCGTTCCCGGCGGACCTACTAGGAGATAGCCATGGCCGAAACTGCAGCGCTGGGCGAATTCGATTTTGCCGGCGATGATCATGTCGTTCCCTTTCAGGTGGAAGGCCTCGATGTCCGCGGCCGCGCTGTGCAGCTCGGTTCGCTGCTCGACGCCATCCTGGAGCGGCACAGCTATCCGGCGCCTGTCGCGCGGCTGCTTGCCGAGGCGATCGTGTTGACGGTGCTCCTCGGCACGTCGCTGAAGTTCGACGGCAAGTTCACCCTGCAGACGAAGGGCGATGGCCCGGTCGACCTCCTCGTTGCCGATTTCTCCACGCCGGAAAACGTCCGCGCCTATGCGCGTTTCGACGAGGAGGCGCTGGCAAAGGCGGTCGCGGCTGGCGAGACGGCGCCGGAACAGTTGCTCGGCAAGGGCGTGCTGGCCTTTACGATTGACCAGGGCCGCTTCAGCCAGCCGTATCAGGGCATCGTGCCGCTCGACGGAACGTCGCTCGAGGAGATTGCTGGCCTCTATTTCCGGCAGTCGGAACAGATACCGACGCGCGTGCGCCTCAGCGCCGCCGAACTCTATGACCGCGACGAAGCCGGCAAGCCACGCCATCGCTGGCGGGCAGGCGGGCTCGTAGCACAGTTCCTGCCCCAGGCTCCGGAGCGCATGCGCCTGCCGGATCTGCATGGCGGGGATGGCGATATAGGCACGCGAGCGCATATGGAGGACGACGCCTGGGCCGAGGCGCGCAGCCTTGTCGAAACCATCGACGCGGACGAACTCACCGATCCCCAGGTCGGTGCCGAGCGGCTCCTCTTCCGACTCTTCCATGAGCGGGGCGTGCGCGTCTATGCCCCGCAGCCCGTCTTCGATCGCTGCAACTGCTCGCGCGAGAAGATCAAGGGCGTTCTGAAGGGCTTCACGGCCGAGGAGATCGAGGCGAGCGAGGAGAACGGCGAGGTCGCAGTCACCTGCGAATTCTGCTCCACGACCTATCGCTACGACCCGTCGGAAATTGTCGGCGCCTGATCAAGGCTAGTTGAGCACCCGCAGAAGACCGGGTGAATCCAGTGAGAAGGCGGGGATCTCGACATTGAAGAGTTCCCCGTCGTCGGTTTCCATCTGGTAGTGGCCGAACATCAATCCAGACGGCGTGTCGAGCGGGCAGCCGGAGGAATATTCGTAAGTCTCTCCGGGGCTAAGGCGTGGCTGCTCGCCGATGACACCCGGTCCCGTCACCTCGTCCACCAGGCCGTTCTGGTCGGTGATGTTCCAGTAGCGGTTGATCAGCCGCACTGTGATGCGCGAGTGATTGCTGATCACGATCCGGTAGCCCCAGACATAGCGATCGTCGTCCGGATCGGATTGCTCCTCCAGATAAAAAGGTTCGACGACGACTTCTATATCTCGTGTGAGCGCCCGATACATGGCTAGCACCTTAGTCAAGATATATTACCGGTATCCTACAGGCAGCCCGCTTCGTCAAGGAATGGAGCGCCGAATAGGTCGGCCGGAAGTGAATATGCGTTTATGTGAATATTATGGATAAATCCGGGACTTATCAGTCCCGGACCGGTGCGGAGGCGCATTCGCCGCCGCGTCTTGGGCGCTCGAATGCCGTTTCCGTCCGGCCGAAAGACGCGCCCGGGCGGATCGCTTGACGCTCAGGATGCGATCGACCCCAGGGCCTTGGCGAAGTCTTCGATGAGGTCGTCGGTATCCTCGATCCCAGCCGAGAGGCGGACGGTGCCCGGCGAGATGCCGAGTTCGGTTCGCGCTTCGTCGGTCAGGTTCTTGTGCGTCGTTGTTGCCGGATGCGTGATCAAGCTGCGCGTGTCGCCGAGATTGTTCGATATGGTCACAATGTCGAGCGCGTTCTGCAGCTTGAAGGCCGCCTCCTTGCCGCCCTTCAGCTCGAAGCAGACCAGCGTCGAGCCGCCCGTCATCTGCTTGGCGATGATATCGGCCTGCGGATGGTCGGCGCGACCGGGATAGATCACCCGAGCGACCTGCTTCTGCTCGGCCAGGAAGTCAGCGATCTTCGATGCGTTCTTCGTCTGCTGCGCGACGCGCAGCGGCAGCGTCTCGATGCCCTTCAGCAACGTCCACGCGTTGAAGGGCGACATGGCCGGACCGGTATGGCGGAAATAGTCGTGCAGGTTCTCGTCGATCCACTTCTTGTCCGAAAGCACGACGCCGCCGAGGCAGCGGCCCTGGCCGTCGATATGCTTGGTGGCCGAATAGACGACGATGTGCGCTCCGAGCTCCAGCGGTTTCTGGAAGAGGGGGGTCGCAAACACATTGTCGACGACGACCTTGGCGCCAATCTGGTTGGCGAGCTTGGCGACGCCGGCGATGTCGACGATTTCGAGCGTCGGGTTGGTTGGGCTCTCCAGGAAGAAGACCTTCGTATTCTTCTGGATTGCCTTCTCCCAGTTCTCGAGATTGCGACCGTCAACAAGAGTGCACTCGATACCGTATTTCGGGGCCAGCGTCTCCACCACCCAGCGGCAGGAGCCGAAGAGGGCGCGGGCAGCGACGATATGGTCGCCGGCCTTCAGCTGGCAGAGGATCGCAGCGGTGACGGCAGCCATGCCGGAAGCGGTGGCGCGCGCGTCCTCGGCGCCTTCGAGCCCGCACATGCGCTTCTCGAACATGTCGTTGGTGGGGCTGCCGTAACGGGCATAGATGAAGCCTTCCGTCTCGCCCTTGAAGCGAGCTTCGGCCGCTTCGGACGTGTCATAGACGAAGCCTTGGGTGAGATAGATTGCTTCGGACATCTCGCCATATTGCGAGCGCAGCGTTCCGCCATGTACGAGTTGGGTTGCCGGGCGCCAAGTCTTGCTCATGAATCACCACTTTCAAACAACAAAAAAACCGGTCGCAAAAAGCAGACCGGTTTCGCACCCGGTCCTTTTAGCCACTTGTTTAACGTGGCTGCAAGCCGACCGGCCAAATCACCACGGGATAAATTTGCAATACTGCGGTTCCCGGCTTGCGTCAATTCCCCGATTTTGGTTTTGTCGGCGGCTAATTATGGATGGAGCATGATGGCTCGCGAAACTGGAATTCTGGCGGATCGCGCGATCGCCGCGTTGTTCGAAACAGGGCGTCTGATGACGGACCGCGAACTGGATCGCGACCAGATCCAGCCGGCGAGCCTCGACCTGCGTCTCGGTGCGAAGGCTTTTCGCGTGCGCGCCAGCTTCATGCCCGGCCCCTCGCACCTCGTTTCCGACAAGCTCGACCGGCTGAGCCTGCATGTCATCGATCTGTCGGAGGGTGCTGTCCTTGAAACGGGCTGTGTCTACATCGTTCCGCTGATGGAGCGTCTTGACCTCCCTGAAGATATGTCGGCTTCGGCCAATCCGAAGAGTTCGACCGGCCGGCTCGATATCTTCACCCGCGTCATCACCGACTATGCCCAGGAGTTCGACAAGATTCCGGCTGGCTATTCGGGACCGCTCTATCTCGAAATCAGCCCGCGCACCTTTCCGATTGTCGTGCGCCGCGGCTCGCGGCTCTCGCAGATCCGTTTCCGTGTCGGCCAGGCCCTGTTGAGCGAACCTGAACTGCTTGCGCTGCACGAAAGCGAGACGCTGGTTGCCAGCAAGCGGCCGAACATCACCGGCGGCGGCATCGCGCTCTCGATCGATCTGACCGGGGACAAGGAAGGGCTCATCGGCTATCGCGGCAAGCATCACACGGCTGTCGTCGATGTCGACAAGAAAGAGCAGCACGACATCTTCGACTTCTGGGAGCCGCTTTACAGCCGCGGCCGCACCGAACTCATTCTCGATCCAGATGAGTTCTATATTCTCGTCTCCCGCGAGGCGGTACACGTGCCGCCTCACTATGCGGCCGAGATGACGCCCTTCGATCCGCTCGTCGGCGAATTTCGTGTCCACTATGCGGGCTTCTTCGATCCGGGTTTCGGTCACGCGCCGGCCGGCGGGCGAGGTAGCCGCGCGGTTCTCGAGGTGCGAAGCCACGAGGTGCCGTTCATCCTGGAGGACGGCCAGATCGTCGGTCGCCTTATCTACGAGCACATGCTGGAGAAGCCAGCGAGCCTCTACGGCTCCGGTCTCGGTTCGAACTATCAGGCTCAGGGGCTGAAACTCTCCAAGCACTTCCGCCATTGAAGGGCTGCGTTTCCGCCTCCACAGCGGTCGCCTTCCATTGGAGCCCTGCCTGACACGGCGATTTGTGGCCGCGAGAGATTTACTACCTCTCGTGCAGCCGCATTCGGCCGTTGATTTTCTCTGCATGCAAACAGGATCTGGGCCGGCGGCCGCCCAAATCGGCGGTTTTCTCAGGCCTTGTCGAGGCTGAAAAGTCTATCCACGGAAAAGCGTCCTGCGCCTGTTACGCAGAGAAGAAACAGGCCGCCAATGATGCTGATGTTCTTGTAGAAATTGATTTCGGCTTCGAACTGTTCTGCTCCGGACAAATGCCAAAACGGATGTCCGATGAGCGCGGTTATGAGCGTGTATCCGGCGAGCACCAATGCGAGTGGGCGGGTGAGCAGGCCGAGAACGATGGCGAGGCCGACGCCCAGTTCCATGATGATCGCGATAGGCGCCGCCAGGAAGGGCAGGGGAACGCCCTGCTGAGCAAAGTACTCAATTGTTGCGCTATATCCCGTTAGCTTCTGCCAGCCAAAGACGACGAACAAAAGCATCATGAGAATGCGGGAGAGCAGCATGAGGGGATCCTTCAGCCCCGCAAGGGCGGAATTTTGAAACATGATCGTGGTTCCTATCTGTCGCGCGAGATGGCGTTTGGCGTCTGGTGGGAGGATGCCATGAAAAGAAAATCTAAATTAGTATACGCGAAGATAGTGGCGAGACACCAAACGTCCATATGGCGATGCCGGCGCCGTGCATGATTCACTGCGCCCGCACACCACTATCAGAGCGGATATGTATGCAGGCTTCGTGCTGATCCACATATTCCGGACAAGCGCAATCACCGTGCCCATCTGGGGAGACAAAGCTGGGAAGCGGAAAATGGCATCTTCCGAAATCGCTTGGCTCCCGCCGAGCACTCTCGGCTGAGGACCAACGCGTTTCCACCTTGACAGCGACCACCTTCTGTTGAAAGTCTGGCCGCATCGCGGGTGTAGCTCAATGGTAGAGCAGCAGCTTCCCAAGCTGAATACGAGGGTTCGATTCCCTTCACCCGCTCCACAAGCTCCAGATATTCGAAGGACGTGGCGGTCGCTTCCTCTAGGTCTCCTCACTCAGAGGCAGGGAAATGCGAAAGGTTGCGCCGCGATCCTCGTTGTTGAAGGCGTCGATGGTCCCGCCGTGGGCCTCCACGATCGAGCGACAGATTGAAAGGCCCATTCCCATGCCATGGGCCTTTGTCGTGAAGAAAGCATCGAATAGGCGATCCTTCAGATTCTCCGGAATCCCGGGGCCGCTGTCCGTGACATCGAGAACGACGGAATCTGCGCCGTTGCGAGAGCGAATGGTGATCTCTCGATGCTCGGCGCCCGCCATCGCGTCAAAACCGTTCATTACGAAGTTTACAAGGATCTGCTGCAGCTGGATCTCGTCGCCATCGACTAGCTTTAGGTCGGGTTCGGGATCGACCACGCACGTGACGTCCCGCTCGTTGGCTTCTCCTCGCAGAAGTTCGATGACGTCGGTCGCGATCCGATTGAGATTGAGTGGAACGGCTTCGATTTCATGTTTCTTGGCCATGTTGCGAAGTTTCAAGATCAAGTCTTCGGCGCGGTTCGCGTTGTCGACAACCCGGTTGAGGCTCGCGCCGACCCTCTCCAAATCCGGAGATTCGCGATCGAGCCATCTCAGGCCGGCTTGCGCACTCAGTTTCATCGCTCCGAGCGGCTGGTTGACTTCGTGGCTGATAGAGGCGACCAGCTCACCCATGGTCGTAAGCCTTGTGACGTGGGCCAGTTCTGCCTGAGCTTTCAGCAGCGACTCGCTCATGCGCTTGCTTTCCGAAACATCCATCATGGCGGCCGACACCCGAATCCTGCCGTCTCGCTGCCGCACCGCCTTGCCGTATATTCTCAGATGCTTGGTGCATCCATCCGGCGTCACGATCCGATGCTCGAGCTCGATGGCTTCCCTGGGCTCCGCCAGATAGTAGAAACCGCGCCTGGCCCGGATCATGTCATCGGCGTGAACGCGATCAAGCATGCTTTGTACCGCGGGGGACACTTGAGATCCGAAGCCGAAAATGCGGTAGATCTCAGCGGACCAGAAGACCTCCCCTTCCGGAACGATGAAGCTGACGCTGCCGGTTCGGCTGAGCGCCTGGGCATCGGCAAGATACGCCTCGCTTCTTTTCAGTTTCTCTTGCCCGCGTCGCTGGGCGGATGCGAGCAGCCAAAGAAGCAGGATCACCTCGACATAGAGTAGAAACCTCCTTAACGCCTCGTCGTCCAGGAGGCGTGGATCGATCGTCTGACTGGGCATCAAGAAGAAGAACCTGACGCTGAAAATCGCGAGGATAGCGGCCAGTAGGCCGGGTCCGGTCCCGAATCTCCAGACGGAGAAGATGACGGCGAGCAACACGACCGCAAATGCCGTGGGAATGCCATGGTGATCCAGAGTGATCGCCACAGGCAGGGTGGCCGCAACCACAAGAAGCGTTGCCCCGTATCGGACACCACACGTCTCCGGCATCGAAACCAGGTCGGATTCTCTCGGGCTCAAAAACATCAAAGTCTCCGGCATCAGAAATGTCGGGCTCTACCGTTTGCGCTGCATGATCCACATGCCACGGCATCGCTCAGAATGGGTTGATGGGAAGCAACCGGCACGCGTCAGGCGGCAAGCGCCAAGCGAGGGTCAAGGTACAGCATCAAGTCCAAGTCTTGTCTGCCGGGAGCAGCTTGGCTGGTTGAAGACTGGCGACATGGCGAGGGGCTCCAATAGCAGGCAAGGATGCGACTGCTGTCACCGACAAGGCGTGACAAGCCGCGGGCGCAGGTTTGCATGAAAAGGAACTGTCTTATCGACGGTGGCTTGATAATCAGAGTTGGTAGTCGGAAGTAGCTTCTATTGCTTTGCTTCTGCCGAGAATATTCCCCAGGGAGGGATGAAATTTCGCTGACGCGGATATCGACTTCGCCGCTGGCACCATGTCGTCAGTTCGATCAGAGATTGTCGGCGGCGACTGCCCGGCGTGGAATGTGCCCTGTACTCTGTGCCCGAGCCGGTCGGGGCATCAGCATTGTTTCGCAGCTCCACAGGGCTTACCCGAAACCCCGATGGTCTTCTGCGTCAAGAGACGATTACGTGATCGCGGAGCGGCCCTTTCGCGCCACCCCGCAGCCGGACTGTCAGGCCTGCTGGCCGCTGGCTTCGATGATCAGGTTGGTGATTACATCAGGATGGGAGATCATCGAGAGGTGGCTCGACTTGACCTCGATCGTCTTGGCACCCATACGCTTGGCCATGAAGCGCTCGAGATCAGGATTGATCGTCCGGTCCTCTGTTGAGACGGCATAGAAGCTCGGCTTCGACCGCCAGGCGGCATTCGCCGTCTTGCCGGCGAGCAGCGCCTTGTGGAACGGCTCCTGGACGGCATAGAGCACCTTGGCCTTCGCTTCCGGCAGGTCGCCGGCGAAGTCGCGCAGGAAGGCCTCCTCGCCCAATCGTCCCTCGTCGCCGTCGAAGACGATGCCGGCCGTCGCCGGCGGCGTCGGATAGGTCTTGGCGAGTGCGGCATAGTCCTCGCCGGCGTCCGGCGCCCGGGCCGCGACATAGACCAGGGCCGAGACATTCGGATGGATGCCGGCCTCGGTGACGATCATGCCGGAGAAGGAATGGCCGACCAGCACCGTCGGGCCGTCCTGTCGGTCGAGCACGCGTTGGGCC
Source organism: Rhizobium sp. BK251 (assembly GCF_004345245.1). Classification (GTDB taxonomy): domain Bacteria; phylum Pseudomonadota; class Alphaproteobacteria; order Rhizobiales; family Rhizobiaceae; genus Rhizobium. The sequence continues at coordinate 44,660 of NZ_SLUQ01000001.1, forward strand.
GACGCGACGGCCTCGGGCAGCGTCGTCAAGGGGTTCTGCACCGCGGTGCAGTTGAACCCCTGGGCCTGCAACCGGCCGATCACCTCGGACCAGCAGGAGCCGTCGGCAAACAGCCCGTGGACGAGGACGATGTTGCGCGCCTTGACGGGCGCAGCAGGAGCGGCCATGCCGCGCGTCGACACGAGGGAGGCGGCGGCACCCGCAAGCAGGGCGGCGGAGAAGGTGCGTCTATTGAGCATAATCCTGACCTTTTGAAATAGCTGAAACTGGCGACTAAGGCGTCTCGCGCTGGCACAGCGGCCAGCGCCGGATAACGACATATTTGAGTGTCAGCAGCGACGTCTTGGAGGCTTCTGCTGCAGTCACTGTTGCTGGCGGCAATGACAGCGTCGTGCTCTCGGAATGCAAACGTAACCACGACGGATCCGACACCAGACAGCCGTTCCACGACATATCGAGCCTGCAACGCGCAGACGTTCCGATTAAATCGTCGAAGTAGGAGATGCGAGCATTGTTCGTATAAATCGATTAAGATTTAAATATTTGTAATTCTTATATTCGTGAATTGAACTTGAATATTTGGATTTTTATATGATTAGCGAAGGCTCACACAGAAATTTACTACAAATAACATCAGTTTTCTACAAGAGCCGCCACCAATCGGACAATAGCTATGAGTTACAGGAACAAACGCAAGTGGCATGAACTTGATCTGCTCTGCCGTGCCGGTGCGGGACTTGGGCCGATTGCGCCTGCGGTGTCCCGGATATTGCGTGAACTGCTGGATGCCGACGCCATTTTGCTGTTCTGGCTGGACGACCAGGGTACGCCGGCTGGGCTGTTCCACGAGAGCACGCCGGATTGCGCGATCGAACTGTTCGGCAATGACTATGACCGTTTTTTTGGCAGTCCTTTTGGCGACAACATTCCTGAGGCCGATACCGATAATGAACGGCCCTCCGGACTATTGATGAATCCGAGACGTGACTATTTTTGCGCCAAGACCTTTAGCCTGTTGATGAAAGCCGGCGACCACCTCCATAACCTGAATTTGAAAGTCGAGATCGAAAATCGGCCGCGCGCCGTGGTCGTCTTATTCCGTGGACCGCGAAAACAGTTCAAGCGGGGTGACGAATCTTACCTGCTGCAGGCTCAGCCCCATCTTCAACGCGCCATCGAGTCCCAGCTAGCCGAGGGACGATGGGAGCGATCGGATCTGCCCGGTCACCTGCTTGTCGATCCTTCCGGCAGGAGCCTGCTTGCGATGTGTGGCCAAGCCTCCAAGCTTCTGGAGGCTTGTGCAATCGTTGGCCAGGACGTGCGCCGCTCGGAATCAATCACATTGCCGCCGCGCTTTGCGGAAGAACTCTGTCTTCGCCTGGAAAGTTCGGCGGTAACTCATGACATTCTGGACATACCCTGGGGGCGGCTTCGGATGACTGCCGCACGCATGAATGAACCGAACGCCGGCGTTGCAAGCCAGGTTCTCATTTCGCTCGAAATGGAGGTGCCGAGACGCCTGAAGACGATCCAGAATATCCTCAATCTCTCCCTGTCGCCCTTGCAGCGTTCTATCGCGCTCATTGCAGCGGAGGGTGGCTCGCGTGCCGATTGCTTGAACTCAACCGGGGTCAGCAAGGAAGCTCTCAAGAAGCATCTTACGGCTATCTACAGAGAACTCGGCGTCAACTCCTGGGAGGAGTTGGTCAAAGTGCTGCAGTAGACGACGGGATGCCGTCAGCCGCCCAGCTTCTCCGGGATTCTCATTGCCAAGAAATGTGAAAGGCTCCGCCACTTACGGAGCCCCGTCGCGTATTTCGCGGCTTCATTCCATGATCTCGATGACCCTGTGCGTGCCGGGATCGACGATCACCCGGCGCTCGTTGACGATCGTATAGCCGTAGCCGCTGGCGTCGGGAACCGCATGGAGTTCGACGCTGTCCGGCAGGGTCGTGCCGACGATGATATCGCCATCATAGACCACCGAGGGAACGCTCTGTCGCGTCACGTAGGTGCGTACTTCGCCCGGCACGATCACAGTTGAGCCGGTGGTCGCCGGATCGGTGATGATGACGCTCTGCTGCGTCCAGGCAGACGACGACAAGCTCAGCACGATCGCCGAGGCGACAAGAATGGTTTTCATATCTTCCTCCGTTGGCGCTCCCCGTGGATGAACACGCGTACCGCGGGATGGTTCCACCCCTCCTGCCGCTGGCCGGGACCGCGAGCCGTCGCCAACGAATGAAGGCGGGACGATATCGCCCCGCCTTCCTGGTTAGTTCGGGCTTGCTCCGTAAAGGATCAGAACTCCGTCCAGTCCGCTTCCTTGGTGGGTGCTGCGCCACCGAAGGCGTTGGCAAGCTTCTGGCCGAGGGCGCGTGCCGGTGAAGGGGCAGGGCGAGCCTTGCCATCGGCCACGCTGCGCACCGGCGCCGGCGCGGAAACGACCGGCCGGAAGACGCTGCGGGCAGCCGTCGGAGCGGCGGGAGCAGCCATGGCATCGGTGCCGGTCAGCTTGAACTGGCCGAGCAGGGCGGTCAGCGCGGAGGCCTCGCTGGCGAGCGTGTGGCTGGCGGCTGTGCTTTCCTCGACCATCGCGGCATTCTGCTGCGTACCCTGGTCCATGGTGTTGACCGCGGTGTTGATTTCCTGGAGCCCGGTCGACTGCTCGCGCGATGCTTCTGCGATCGCGTGGACATGCTGGTTGATCTCCTGGACCTCCAATACGATCGCATCGAGCGCCTTGCCGGTCTCGCCGACCAGCGAAACGCCTGTCTGGACATGCGTCGCGGAGTTGGTGATCAGCGACTTGATCTCCTTCGCCGCATTGGCGGAGCGCTGGGCGAGCTCGCGAACTTCCTGTGCGACGACGGCAAAGCCCTTGCCGGCTTCGCCCGCGCGTGCCGCTTCCACGCCGGCATTGAGAGCAAGCAGGTTGGTCTGGAAGGCGATGTCGTCAATGACACCGATGATATTGCCAATCTCGACGGAAGACTGCTCGATGAGGTGCATGGCGTCGACGGCCTTGCGGACGACCTCGCCGGATTTCTCGGCACCGGTCCGCGTGCGGCCGACGAGCCGGCTTGCCTCTTCGGCGCGCCGTGCCGCATCCTTGACCGTCGTCGTGATCTCCTCGAGTGCAGCGGCCGTTTCTTCCACGGAGGCGGCCTGCTGCTCGGTGCGTCTCGAAAGCTCGTCGGCCGACGAACGGATCTCGTTGGCGCCGGCGCCGATCGCCCGGGCATTGCTGCCGACGGCACGCATGGCCTCGTTCAGCTTGGCAATCGAATTGTTGAAGTCCTGCCGCAGCGCTTCGAGGTTTTCGGTGAAAGGCGTTTCGATGCGGGATGCGAGGTCGCCTTCCGCAAGACGCTGCAGGCCGTCACCCAGGGCCTGGACGGCGCGCTGCAGATTGGCGGCCTCCGCGGCCTTCTGGCCTTCCCTTTCACGGCGTTCGCCTTCGGAGATGTTCCGGTCGGCTTCAGCCTGGGCCTCGAGCCGGACCCGATCGACCGCATTGTCGCGGAAGACGGACACGGCGGCAGCCATCTGGCCGATCTCGTCGCGGCGGTCGAGCCCGTCGATCTCGGCCTCGGTGTGACCTTCGGCAAGCGCCGTCATTCTTTCGCGCAGGAGCGCCATCGGTCGCGTGATGCCCGCATGGGAGATATAGGTCGCAAGCCCGATGACGAGCAGGACCAGTCCGCCGAGGGCGCCTATGCACCAGTTGATACGCGAATTCACGGAGACGGAGAGGGCATCACCACCATCATTCAGCAGGCTCATCATGATGTCGTTGTTAGCGATCATTTTCGGCGTGATGACCGATACCTTTTCGCTGACCTCCGCGATCGCCATGTCGGCGCCCTTCGCGTCGCCGGCCTTGTGCAGGTCGATCGCCTTCTGCGTGAGCGCCTCCAGTTCGTTCGTCTCGGCGATCAGCTCGTTGAGCGCCTCCTGCCGGCTGGGGACGAGTTCCGCGGCCTGCTTCATGCGGTCCCGCGCCTGCCCGAACTTGCTCGCGGCCTTTGCAGCCGCCTCGAATTCTGGCGTGCCGGGTTCGAAGTTCAGGAGAAGGCTCGCCTGCAGCACCGAGGATAGCATCGATGAGTTGGCGCGCGCGCCCTGCATGGCAGCCGTCGCCTCGCGGTCGATGAAGGTGCCATAGGTGGCGTCCGCGCGCCGGAACTCCGTGGACACGTAGAAAAGCCCTGCGAGCGAAATGACGCCGAGCAGGATGATGACCGAGAGGATCTTCGTTCGGATCTTGGAATGCTTGAGCATGGATCTGTCACCCATCGTCTGGCTAAATCGTTTGATCGAAACGCAGCCGGGCGCCGCGAAAAATTCGCAGCGTGGCGGCGCATTCGGCAATACCTCTGGGAAAGGCGTGACAACCATGCTTCATGCGGTCGGCCCGGCAGGGTCGGCGTCGTCCTGGCCAATAGAATCCATATTGTTTAACTGGCTCCTAACAGGGTAAAGCGAATAGCTGCCTTTTCGCCGGACCGATGCCGTTCCCTGCGCCTTCAGCTCGGCTTTGCGCCGAGTTGCGCGGAGGGCCGATGCGGCGTCTTGTGCCAGAAGAATGGGTTGGTGCGCAGCTCCAGCACCGCGCGCCAGGCGGCAAAGGAGACCATGAGCCAGTAGATCGGTACCGCGGCCCAGCGCCAGCCGATCTGGCGCTTCTCGTGCTCGATCATCGCCGCCATCCCAAGCACCAGGAACGTCGCGTAGCTGCCGAAGAGATTGACGAAGTCGATGACGAAGAGCACGCGATCGCGTAGCGGAATGCCGACCGCGGGCGCTTCCAGCATGGCGACTGCAGCCTGGACGACGAAGGCAAACATCAGCGGATGCGCCAGCGACGAGATCAGCATGCCGCCGATCAACAGGTGGAAGATCAGGAAGGCTCGCGTCCCCATTTCGCGGCGCAGGCCGCCCGGGTCGCGCATCAACACCAGCCATGTCTGCAGCCAGCCCTTGAACCAGCGCGTGCGCTGGCCGGTCCAGACACGCAGCGTCACCGGCGCGTCTTCGAGCGTCTGCCGGCTGATGACCTCTGACCGGTAGCCGAGCCGGAAGAGCCGCATCCCGAGATCGGCATCCTCCGTCACGTTGAAGGGGTCCCAGGCGCCGTTGGCAATGAGGACATCCTTGCGGAAATGGTTCGAGGTGCCGCCAAGCGGCAGCGGCATCCGGTTACGCGCCAGCATCGGCAGCAGCGCACGGAAGAGGGCGGAATATTCGAGCGAGAACAGGGCGCTGATCCAGGATTCGCGTCCATTGGCGATGATCAGCGGCGCCTGCAGGCAGGCGACGTCCTCGGGCGCCGCGCAAAAGCGTGCATGAGCCTCGCGCAGCTGGTCGGGATGCGGCCTGTCCTCGGCATCATAGACCGCGACATAGCGTCCGCGGGCTCCGGCGAGCGCGTAGGACAGCGCCTTGGGCTTGGTTCGCGGCTTCATCGCCGGCACTTCGACGATTTCGAAGTGATTACCGAGGCCCTGTGCGCGGAATGCGTCGATCGTCTCGTGGTCGTCCGCCTCGCAGACGAGCTTGATGTCGAGTCGAGAAGGAGGCCAGTTCAGACGCTTCAGCGTCTTGACGAGCTGCGCGGCCACCTCTGCCTCGCGATAGCAGGCGACCAGCACGGTGTAGACCGGCAGCTCCCCGTCGTCGGCGGCCGGCATAGGCGTTGTTCGCTGGCGCCTGAAGGTCACTGCCCGAATGCGCAGCAGCAGCGCTGCAAGATAGAGCGACGAGATTGCGATGTGCAGGGTGAGCAGCGCGAGCCCGCTCGTCGCCAGCGCCGCCACGAGAAGGCTGCAGCTAATTCCGGCATAGAATCCCTGCTTGCCTGAAAAGACGACGCGAGCGCTGAAACGCGGCTGCCGCTCGAAAAGGCTGTTCACCGCATCTCGTACGCGCCGGGCGGCTCCGGCGGTCCAGACGGCCCCGCGCACCGTGGATGGCGAGGCGATCGCGATCGCGTCTCGCAGCTCCGGAAGCTGGGCGAGGAGGCGCCGCAGATGGGATACCTTGCGCGCCTCCGGCACGATGACGGTCAGTGCCTTGCGCGAGTGGTTGAGGCGCACGATCGACGGACGCAGCAGCTGTTGATCCAGACGCGCACTGTCCTTGATCAGATTGTCGCCGATCCGCTCGACATAGGGCAGTCGAAGCAGCCGCGCGAGCGCTGCATAGTAGGAACTTTCCGTCACGAGACCGCTGCTCAGGAGCTCGCTCTCGATACTGGTGCCGTAGCGTTCGGCCTTCCGCGCCGCTGCTTCGATGCTCGGCTTTCCGATGCCGAGTTCGCGCAGGAGCGCTATCTCTGATTGAGGACAGAGCGTCTCCGGCGTCTCGCCGGCGCCTGTTTGCAGATACAGTTCGTCGTCGGCCGCCGTGGCGGCTCGCCCCTCATATTCCCCGATGCGCATGACTCTGATACACCGTCACCTAGGCGGTGACGCTCCCCCATGCCTAACCCCGAGGTCGGATCATAATGCAGCATTCGCGTCTTGCACCCCTAGATTTTAGTGGAATATTCGCGTTATGCGCGATTTTGGTTGTATTCTTTAGCAGTACACCACTTCGGGCCCAGCCTGCCGATGAGCCGGCACTGCCTTTGCTTTTCGATTCCAGGGAAAGGCTCGCAAAGCCGGACCTGTCCTCCATCGTCCGGTTGCGCTTCCTGACGTCCGTCGACTTCCCGCCCTTCAATTTCACCGATCAGACGGGCAAGCTCGCCGGCTTTCACATCGACCTGGCACGGGAGATCTGCTCCGAACTGGATATCGCCGAGAAATGCCAGATCCAGGCCTTGCCTTTCGCGGACCTGGAGAGTGCGCTGGCCGCCTCCCAGGGTGATGCCGTTATCGCCGGCGTCGCCGTCACGCCCGAACTGCGCAAGAACTTCGCCTTCTCCCGGGCCTTCCTCATGCTGCCGGCGCGCTTCGTGCTCAACTCCAAGGCGCCGGCCGCAACCACTGCTGCCTCCCTCGCCGGGCGCCCGGTCGGCGTCGTCGGCAACACGGTGCATGAGACAATGCTGAAGACCTTCTTTCCGGCCGTTAAACCAGTCTCGTTCGAAGACAGGAACGACATGCTGACGGCGCTGAAGGAGGGCAGGGTGGACGCGGCCTTTGCCGATGGACTGCAACTGTCCTTCTGGGTTTCCTCGCCGGCATCGGAGAAATGCTGCACGCTCTTCGACGGGCCTTACATGTCCGAGCGTTTTCTGGGCGAGGGCATGACCATCATGCTGCGCCAGAAGGACGATGTGCTGACGGCCGCGATAGACCATGCCCTTGCGGCGCTTTCTCGCAATGGAAGGTTGCAGGAAATCTACCTGCGTTATTTCCCGAACGGACTTTACTGAGGTCTATTTGCGGTAGCGCGCAATGGCGCTGCGCTCGATCGCTGCACAGGTCAGCTTGTCGAGGCCGAGACGATCGCGCAGCAGGCTGAGCAGGCGCAGTTCTTCCGCCTTGACGCTCATATCGGCCGATGCCACCTCGACGGCGAGCGCATAGACCGTGTCATAGAGCCGCGTGGGCACCGTGTCGCGAATGATCTCGAGGACGATATCCAGCCCTTCCGGCCCGTTCAGCAACACCGCGCAGTCCCTCGAAACGGAGATCAGCCTCTCCTCGTCGAAATCTTCGAAGACCGGCAGCACCTGGATCAGCTGGCCGATGCGGGAAAGCTCGAAGTCGTTCATCGTGCGGTCCACGGCGGACGCGATCACCATGACGTAGATCAGGGCTTCGTGGGTGGAAAGCGGCTTGTTCATGCTGGCAATGTCCTCCTTGATGCAGCCGAACGTAGGGATTGGAGCGGCGCGTAGCAAGAGCGCCCGGCGTCTGTTTCAGGCTACGGCCGCCTTCGGCGCGGATCGTTGCCGTAGATTCCATGCCGCGCCTGCCGTGCCGCGTCGCCGAGACCGGCAAGCGATGACCCCGCAACGGCCTCGACCCAGCCGTTCTGCACAAGCCAGGCCGCAATGCTCTGCTCGCCGATGTTGCACCCCGCGTTGGCCGTCCCCCGCCAGTCGGCGCTCGGCAGGTCGCAGGCGACGGTCCGGTTGCGCAGGAAGAGCCGCAGCGCCGTCTTTGCCATCATGCCGCAGGGCCAGGAATTGCCGTCCTCGCCGGTGCATATCTTGTCCGGCTCGGTGGGGACGATATCCTTGATCTGCAGGCGCCGTTCGCCGAAGACAAGGATGCCGGCCTCCTCGACCGTCGGCCTGGGAAGTTCGACCGCCTTGTTGCTGCTTGCCGCGGCCTTGCTGCTCGTCGGCGGCGTACCGCCCGTTCCCGTCGTGGGAGGGCTCGCCGGGGAGGAGGATTGTGCGGTCTCGATCGGTGAGGCCGGTTGCCCACTCGCCGGCGCATTGGCGGGAGCTGCGGTTCCCGCATTCGCGGGTGCGCTCTCTTCTAGGGTTCGCTGCCCATCTTGAAGGCTCGTCGGCTCTCCCACGGCGCTCTCCATTTGCGGGTCGCTCGAGGCACGCTGGATATGCGCTTCGCCCACGGTGAGCAGCACTGCGACCGCTGCCATTCCCCCTAATCCGGTGAAGACGGCTGTCGCGCGCATGGAGAAAACTTTCCTATTGGCTTGCCCAGATGATCCGGGCGATCCATTCCACATCCGCAAGCTCGAGCGCCCGGTTCGGATGGTCCGGATTGAGCGACATGAGCTCGATCGATCGGGCGCTCTGGCGAAGCAGCACTTTGGCCATGACCTCGCCCTCCCGGGTCTTGACAACTACGCGGTCGCCGCGACGCACCTGCGCGCCGGGCTCGACGATCAGGACGTCGCCGTCGCGATAGAGCGGCATCATGCTGTCGCCCTGCACTTCGAGCGCGTAGACGCCGGCCTTGCGGGAAGGGGCGGCCGGAAACTCTACCACGTCCCATCCCTGTCCCGCCGGAAAACCGCCGTCGTCGAAGAAGCCGCCGGCACCCGCCTGGGCGAAGCCCAGCAGGGGGATGGAGCCAGCCTGCGGCGGAAATGCCCCGTCCGGCAGGGCCGAGCCGGCGCCCGCCGGGCGCATGAAGCTCAGGAACTGTTCCATGCTGGCGCCCGTTGCCTCCAGCACCTTGGCAATCGATTCCGTCGAGGGCCAGCGCAGCCGTCCGTCCGGGCCGAGCCGCTTCGACTTGTTGAAGGACGTCGGATCGAGGCCTGCCCGCCGCGCAAGACCGGAAGGCGTCAGGTCATGCCGCTCGGCAAGCCGATCGATCGCCTCCCATATCTGATCGTGTGACAGCATCGTCGCCTGCGTCCCGGGCCTGTCGGCGCCCTCTCGAATATCTCCGCGGAGATTAGCCGACGCTTGCGCGCGAGTAAAGAGATGGAAAGGAATAAAATCCTCTTCCTCCCGTTCCGAAGGCGCTGGGACAGAAAGCGTCCGCCTATGCGACCATGGCCATGTTGATCTTGCCGAGCTGGATCACCGCCTGCGTGCGGCTGTCCACGTTGAGCTTGAGAAGGATGGCGGAGACATGTGCCTTGATCGTCGCCTCGGAGACGCTGAGTTCATAGGCGATCTGCTTGTTGAGAAGTCCTTCCGCCAGCATGGTCAGGACGCGGCCCTGCTGCGGCGTCAGCGTGTGCAGGCGGTGGATGAGGTCGGCGACGTCGGGATCCTGCTCCTGCCCGCCCTGGTAGGATGTGGGTGTCGCGATATCGCCGGCGAGGACCGCCTGGATGCTCTGCCTGATGTCGTCGATGCCTGCCGACTTTGAAATGAAGCCCGACGCTCCGAGCTCCAGCGCACGGCGGATCGTCGTCGCGTCGTCGGTCGCGGAGATGATGACGATGGGAAGGCCAAGGAATTCTGCCCTCAGCGACATCAGGCCGGAAAAGCCGCTGATGCCGGGCATTGCAAGATCGAGCAGCATGAGATCTGCCTCGGGATGACGTGCCGCGGCCTCGCGAGCCGCCGTGAAGTCTCCCGCCTCCTCGATCCGCCAATTGCCGCCCATGTCGCTCACCGCTTGTCGAAGCGCACCGCGGAAAAGCGGATGATCGTCGGCGATAATGATTGTCTGCTCTGTCATCGAAAACCCCCTCCCAAGAGTTCGATCATTTCATTCTCTCCGATGATACCAGCATCAATTGAGACCTCCCTGATATACATCAAATCAGGTTTTCTGCGGTAAAATTTTGTCGTTTTCCCCTTCTCCCTGCAGCTCGCGCACGATCGCCATGAAGCCGCGCATCATCCGTTCCATGATCCCGAGCGTCCGGTCGACCTCGGCATCCGTCGGCAATTGGCCCTTGCCGGCCCCTTCGCCGACGGCCTTTTCGAGCGTCGCCACGCGTGCCGACAGCCGGTCGAGCTCGTCCTCATAGGCGGCGCGTTCGTCGGCCGCCATGCGGCAGACGAGTTCGCCGTCCTTCGGCGCGCAGATCGACATCGCGCCCGTCTGCTTGTCGAGGCGCACGAAGTTGTCGCCGCTGCGTTCCAGCTGGAAGCGCTCCCCACCCGGTTCGGCGGCAAGGACCGCCGCCGGCAGGAGAAGCGCTGCGAGGCCGGTTGCGATAGCTCTCATCATCCTATCCTCCCGAATTTGCTGTCCGCCGGTCCGGCTATCGTCGGCCAGATTGGCGCAGGCCGCAAGTTTTTCGCCACTCGGGCGTGGACATTGGCGCGCCTTTTCGGCAAAGCCGTGGGTGACGCCGTTCGAGCGGCGCCCATGTCTCAAGGATCATGTCTCAAGGATCATGATGATGACGCCCACGCTTTACAAGATCGTGCCCGCCGCGCTCTGGCAACAGGCCAGAGAAACGGGCGTTTTTCATGGCGCGCCGGTTGATCTCGCCGACGGCTTCATCCATTTCTCGACGGCAAGCCAGGTGAAGGAGACGGCCGCGCGTCACTTCGCCGGTCAGAGCGGCCTGCTGCTCGTCGCGATCGACGGCGAGGCGCTCGGCGAGAAGCTGGTCTTCGAACCTTCGCGCGGCGGCGACCTCTTCCCGCATCTTTATCGGCCGCTACCGTTCTCCGCTGTCCTCTGGGAAAAACCTCTGCCGCTCGACGATGCCGGCCTGCACATCTTTCCGGAGCTTATGCCATGATGGGTGCCTTCCGGTCCGTCGCTCGCCGGGGCCTCTTTCTCTTCGATCCCGAGGCGGCGCATGGCATGTCGATTGCGGCGCTGAAGGCCGGCGTTGTTCCCGCCTGCCGTCTGGCGCCCGATCCGCGGCTGCGCCAGACCGTGGCCGGGCTCGACTTTGCCAATCCGCTCGGCATGGCAGCGGGCTACGACAAGAACGCCGAGGTGCCGGAGGCGCTGCTGCGGCTCGGCTTCGGCTTCACGGAGATCGGAACGGTCACGCCGAAGCCGCAGGCCGGTAATCCGCGCCCGCGCATCTTCCGCCTCGTCGAGGACGACGGCGTCATCAATCGCCTCGGCTTCAACAACGAAGGCCACGAGGCCGCCTTCCGCCGGCTCGCCGCGATCCGCGGCAACGGCATCGTCGGCGTCAATATCGGTGCCAACAAGGACAGCCCCGATCGCATCGCAGATTACGTGGCCGGCATCCGCCGCTTCTATTCCGTCGCACGCTATTTCACAGCCAATATCTCCTCGCCCAACACGCCGGGCCTGCGCGACCTTCAGGCGCGCGAAAGTCTCTCCGCGCTGCTTTCGGCCGTGCTTGCCGCCCGAGACGAGGAGGCGACGCGCGCCGGCAGGAAGATCCCCGTCTTCCTGAAGATCGCGCCGGACCTCACCGAGGAGGGGATGGACGACATCGCCGCCGAGGTGCTGTCCCACTCGCTCGACGGGCTGATTGTCTCCAACACCACGCTTGCCCGCGATGGCCTGAAAGACCAGCTGCAGGCAAAGGAGACCGGCGGCCTCTCCGGCAAGCCGCTCTTTGCGCGCTCGACCGCGGTGCTCGCGAAGATGCGCCGCCGCGTCGGCGAGACGCTTCCGATCATCGGCGTCGGTGGGGTGTCGTCGGCCGAGACGGCGCTGGAAAAGATCCGCGCCGGCGCCGATCTGGTGCAGCTCTATTCCTGCATGGTCTACGAGGGGCCTGGACTTCCCGGAGAGATCATTCGCGGGCTCTCCCAGCTTCTCGACAGAAACGGCGCGAAGTCCATCCGCGAACTGCGCGATACGAAACTCGACTACTGGGCCACGCGGAACGTCTGATCCGCGCGAGGTCGCACCAACACCAGCAGGAAGAAGCCGCGGAACAGCAGGAAGCTGTTCAGCGCAAACCAAAGGCCGTGATTGCCGAAGAGCGGCACGAAGATGGCGAGCGCAATGAGATAGCCGACGAAGGACAGCAGCATGCGGTTGCGCATGTCCTTCGACCACGTCGCACCGATGAAGACGCCGTCCATCAGGAAGGCGAGTGCGCCCGTCAGCCCGGTGACTGCCGCCCAGGGCAGGTAGATCCCCGCAATCTCGCGAACCTCCGGCGAGGTCGTAAGCCCGGCAACCAGGGAAGAACCGGCAAGGAGGAAGAAGAGGGTCGCGGCGGCAGCCAGTCCGAATGACCAGACCGCCGTCAGCTTCAGCCCGCGGTCGAAGGCCGGTCGATAGCCGGCTCCGATTGCCCGGCCCGTGATCTGTTCGGCGGCATTGGCAAGCCCGTCGAGATAGTAGCCCGACAGCAGGAAGAAGTTCATGAGCACCGCATTGGCTGCCAGCGTCACCGCGCCGAAGCCGGTACCGATCCGCGTCATCAGCGTGAAGGCGCCGAGCAGCACGAAGGTGCGGATCAGGATGTCGCGATTGAGCGCGAAGAGCTCGGCGAGCCGATGCCGGGAGAGGATTTCTGCCCATCCCGGGCGGTTTGTCCTGCCGAAGCCGTAGAGAACGATGATGAGGCCCGCGAGCGCGCCGGCCGTTTCGCCGATCACCGTGCCCCAGGCGACGCCTGCCACGCCCCAGCCGTGCACGAGCCCCAGGAGGATCGAGAGCACGATGTTGATGCCGTTGATGATCGTCTGCAGCAGGAGGCCGATGCTTCCCTGGCCGCGACCCAGCACGAAGCCGAGGATGGCGTAGTTGGCAAGCGCCATCGGCCCGGCGAGGATGCGGATGGAGAAATAGGTGCTCGTCGCCTCGGCGACCGCGCCTTGGGCACCCATCAGCTTCAGCCCTCCCGCAAGCAGCAGCGGCGAGATGGCAAGCATCAGTACGCCGCAGGCGATAGCCGATATCAGCGCACGCCAGAAGACGGCCTGCTCCTCGCGGTCATCGTGCCGGCCGAAGGCCTGTGCGGTAAGCCCGGTTGTCGAAGAGCGCAGGAAGTTGAAGCTCGCGAAGATCAGGTCGAAGAGCACGGCCCCGATCGCAAGGCCGGCGAGGGAGTCCGCTTCACCGAGCCGCCCGACGACCGCCGTCGCCGTGAGGCCGAGCAGCGGCGTCGTCATGAATCCGAGCGTCATCGGAATGGCGATGGAAAGCACGAGGCGGTGTGTCACATCGAAGGCAAGCGCCTTCTGGCCATGTGCCATGCTATCCATCTGGGTCTCCGCGCGAGACGGGAATCGCCTCAGGCCGAAAGTACCATGGCCCAATAAGGCACGTTCTTGGAAGCGGTATTGTGTGCGACGGCGACGCCAAGCCCGTTATAGCGTCCCAGCATGTTTTCCAGGTGATGCTGCGAGTTTATCCAGGCCTGGACCACCGCTTCGACGCTCTGCTGGCCGGCCGCGATGTTTTCCGCGGCGGGCAGCCTGACGCCGCTTGCCTTTACGCGGGTGGTGAAGCTGTCGGTAAGCCCCATCAAATGCTTCATCTTGCCGGCCGATGCCATGCGCTTGGCCTGGAAGAGGGCCGCATCCGTTGCGGCGGGATCGACCGAGAGCGGCGGCAGGCCGTTTTTCGCGCGCAGCGAATTGACCAGGGGAAGGGCTGCTGCCGTCTGGTCATCGCCGCTCGACGGCGTGGAGGACTGCTTCGGCGCAGTGGCGCAGCTGGCGACGCCTGCAACGAGCGCAAGTCCGGTGAAACGAAGGGCGTCGCGGCGTGAAACAAGCAGGAGCGATGAGTTCATGTTACCGGCGATAGCTGAAGACACGGAGGATGACGAAGAGCGGCACGACGATGGTCGCCCCTAGCAGGAGATAATCTCCAATCCTGCCCAGCGCGGAGAAACCGCGATGCCACAGATCCAGTATGAAGTCACGAATGCCGTAGATGAAGTCCATCGGCGCCCAGCCGAAGACGGTCATCACGAAGCCGACGATCAGCGAAACGACGACGAGCTTCACCAGCGTGCGGCCGGGTGAATCCCCAAGGAAGCGATTGACCTGGTCGGACATGCACAATCTCCTGTTTGCCCTGAGATAAGCGTGCGAATCGCAGCCCGCAAGCGATTTTCGGGGCATTACAGCACCGCGCGTCACATATGGCACGCCAGGCACGCTGCAGAATTTCGAATCGGCCGCATAATTCCCCAGCTCGATTCCGAATCGAGGGATCATGCGGCAGGCCTCGTCCCTGAAATAGGACTTGAGTTTTTTTGTGGCCGGCGCAAGAAGCCCGGATCGAACAGGGATCCAACATGCAGCCCAGCCAGCTTTCCTCCGGCGACGTGATCGCCGATCGCCGCGCCGACTACGCGAAGATGCTGGACGAGGGCGGCGAGCCGCAGGCCGCCGCGGAACTGATGGAACAGGCACTGGAACTCGCCCCCCACTGGGCTGCCGGCTGGTTTCGGCTTGCGACCTACCGCGAGAAGGCGGGTGTCCTGACTGAAGCGATCGCGGCCTACCGGCAGGTCCTCGACCTCGATCCGCAGGATATCTTTGGCGCGAGCCTCAAGCTTGCGCTCCTCGGTGGCGGTTCAATCCCGGAGGCGCCGCCCAGCCGCTATGTCGAGCGGCTTTTCGACGACTATGCCGACCGCTTCGAGAATTCGCTGGTCGAAAAGCTTGACTATGTCGTACCGCAGAAGCTTGCAGCTCTCGTGCGTGCGGCCGGCGAGACGTTCGAGCGTGCAGTCGATCTCGGCTGCGGCACCGGCCTCCTCGGGCCGGAAATCCGCAGCCGCGTCGGTTATCTCGAAGGCTTCGACCTGTCGCAGAATATGCTGGCCAAGGCCGCTGAAAAGCGTGTCTACGACCATCTCGGACAAGCCGATCTGTCGTTGTCGCCACAGGCTTCGGGGCTCTTTTCCGAGGCCATGCCAAAGCATCGCGCCGACCTCGTCACTGCCGCAGACGTGCTGATGTATCTCGGGAATCTCGAGAGCGTGTTTGCCATCGTCACGGATCTGGCGGCGGTGCACGCGACTTTCGCATTTTCGGTCGAGGATGCCGGTGATGGGAGTGGCTACCACCTGGCTCCGTCGCTGCGCTACGCCCATTCCGAAACCTACGTGCGAGCCCTTTGCGGACGCCATGGTCTTTCGGTCGAGAGGCTGGAGCGCACGGCCATTCGCAAAGATGGCGGCAAGCCGGTGCCAGGCATTCTTTTCGTTACACACAGATGAACCGGCGCGAACATTTCTTGCGAATTTGAAATAGGTCAGCATTGCTTACGTATTTCGCTTGCTCGCAGTTGCGAAAGACCGGATAATTCGCGCCATCAGCTGACCGGCGCCGGGACAGAAGCGCTCCAGCCTCCTTCACGATCAATCTAGCCGCCGCGCGGGGATTTCCTCGGCGCGCGCCACCTCGTCTGCCGTCCGGAGAGCAGCAATATGACCCAGCTTATCAGTGCCCTCGGTTTCTGGAACACCAGCGCGGCGCGCCACACGCCGGTGGAAGATGTGCAGGGCATTTTTTCCGGCAGCCTGGTCTCGGCGCTCGGCCTCTATCTCCTTGCGAGCGCCGGCCTGCTCACCGGCAGCACTGCCGGCGTCGCCTTCCTGCTTCACTATGCGTTCGGCGTCAATTTCGGTCTCGCCTTCTTCCTCCTCAACCTGCCCTTCTTCTACCTCTCCTGGAAGCGTCTCGGCGTCGCCTTCACGTTGAAGACCTTCATCGCCATCGGCCTAACCTCGCTGCTCACCAGCCTGCAGCCGAAGGTCATGCAGATCACGGCCATCCATCCGGCATGGGCGGGGATCCTCGGCGGCCTTCTTCTCGGTTTCGGTCTGCTTGCCCTTTATCGCCACCGCGCCAGCCTCGGCGGCGTCGGCATTCTCGGCATTTACCTGCAGGATCGCTTCGGCATACGTGCCGGTCTTGTCCAGCTTGCGGTCGACATGTGCGTTCTCGCAGCGGCGTTCTTCGTCACGACGCCGACCGTCGTCTTCTACTCGGTTCTCGGCGCCGTGGTTCTGAACCTCTTCCTCACCATCAACCACCGTGCCGACCGCTATATCGCCCTCTGAGAGATGAGCAGGAATGGCCAAATCTGAACTAAACGTAACTTGCCTGTGATCGGGCCGGGCGCGACACTTGCCCTGCGCCGGAAAGATGAGGTGAAGTTATGTCAGAGTTGGAAAAGCTTGTAAGACGCCGGATGCTGGAAGAATACGCCCGCGGCGCTTCCGCAGACGAGATTGCGCGGACTGTGCGCGATATCTTCAACAGCATCGATCTTTCGGATAGGCGGTTTATCCGGTCCGCGACTGCCGGTGCCTGATTGCTAATTGGCCGGTCCGATCTGTTCGGGCCGGTCTTTGTAGAGGTTGACGCACCCCCGATACGAAATCCCCCTTCTGACCCTCCTGGCTTTCCAACCGTGACCGACGTCAAATCGCCCGGCGTCGGGCAATGCCCCTCGCTCCCTTGATGGATGTTCTGCGGTTAGCCATCATGCGGCACAAGCGGACCTATCATGAGGAGGGGTGCATGGGTGAGGGACCGGCGCTGTTTCATACCCGTGCGTCGCTGCATGGCGATCTTCTGCGGTTCGGTCTGCGTTCGGGCGACGCTGTCATGGTTCACGCCGCCTTCAGTCGCGTCGGGCCAGTGCTGAACGGCCCGGATACGCTCATAGATGCCATTCTCGATATTGTTTCTCCTGCCGGCACCATTCTCGCCTATGCGGATTGGGATGCCCGCTACGATGGGTTTCTAGACGCGGAAGGCCGCATCGATGCGGCCTGGCGGGATCACATCCCGCCATTTGACCCGCAGGCATCGCGGGCGACACGCGACAACGGCATTCTTCCGGAGTTCCTGAGGACGCGCGTTCAAGCGAGGCGCAGCGGCAATCCTGGCGCCTCCGTCGCGGCTTTGGGGGCGATGGCCGAATGGTTCACGGCCGATCATCCGCTGGACTACGGCTACGGTCAGGGCTCGCCCTTCGAAAAGCTGGTGTCGGTCGGCGGCAAGGTGCTCATGGTCGGCGCGCCGCTCGATACGATGACGCTGCTCCACCACGCGGAACATCTGGCGCGGATTCCCGGGAAGCGCGTGAAGCGCTACGAAGTGCCTTTTGCCGATGACGGCGGCACGCGCTGGCGCATCGTGGAGGAGTTCGACACCTCCCATCCGGTGGTCGATGGCCTCGACGAGGATTACTTCGCAACCATCGTTGGCGAATTCCTTGCCTCGGGCGAAGGGGTCGCGGCGCCGATCGGCGACGCCCCGAGTGTTCTTGTGAATGCGGCGGCGATCACCGCATTTGCCGTCGCCTGGCTGGAGCGACGGACGCTCTGACCGTCAGGCCGCCTGGGCCGGCTTGTCGATCGGATGTTGCGAGAGAAGGCCGACGGCCAGTCGGTTCCAGATGTTGATCGCGCCGATCGCCACGGCGATGTTCGTCATCTCCTCCTCGGAGAACTGCGCCTTCAATGCCTCGTATTCCGCGTCGGGCGCGCCCGTCTGGGCGATGTTCGTCACCGCATCGACCCAGCCGAGCAAGGCCCGTTCCCTGGCGTCATAGACCGGGGATTCCCGCCAGACGCACATCAGATTGATCCACTGCTCGCTCAGGCCCACGCGCTTCCTTCACATGCATATCGACGCAGTACGCGCAGCCGTTGATCTGCGAGGCCCTGAGCTTGATGAGATGAATGAAGCGGCGCTCGAGCCCCGACTTCTGAACGTAGTCCTCGAGTATCAATCCGCTCGCTGATCCGCAAGAAATCGCGCGTCGATGTCGGGAAGCAATCGCTTCGTTCGTCCTTGGATTGACCCGGTGAAAAGACGGGCTTCGGATCCAACAAGGAGAAAGGTCATGAATGACACGGTCGAGACCCAGGAGGGGCCGCGAGCCGGTGCAGCCGTTCTAGGCGGGCTGTTTCCCTATATCCAGGTGGATGGCGCTGCGAAAGCGGCCGAATTCTACACGCGTGCCTTCGGGGCGAAGGAGGCCGAGCGCCTGCCCCTCGACGAACAGGGCCGCACCATGCACCTCCATCTTTACGTCAATGGCAGTTCGCTGATGCTGTGCGATTTCTATCCGGAACACGGATTTCCGGCTGTGACGCCGCAGGGCTACACGCTCCAGCTTATTCTCAAGGATGCGGATATCGACGCCTGGTGGAAACGCGCGGTTGAGGCCGGCGCCGAGGTCGTCATGCCGCTGGACGTCATGTTCTGGGGCGACCGTTATGGCCAGCTTCGCGATCCCTTCGGGGTGATCTGGGCGATGGATGCGCCGGCGGAAACGAGGTAATGCAGCTGCATGCGCCGGGGGCGGATTGGCGCTGCCCGGCGCGTCATTTCGCCTGAGGGCGAAGCGATCGGCTTACTTGGTGATGCAGGATCGTTTCATCCCGTCCTTGTTTCTCATCTTGGTGAATTTCGCGATCTGCCCGGCCGGACACTTCTTGTCGTCGTAAAGCACCGACTCGCCAGGTGATAGCGATGCCGACACTGGCATCGCCGTGACGACTTTCGTCGCCGCTTCCGCCGGCAGCGCCGAAAGAAACAGCACCGACGCACCCACAACTAGAAAAATCCTGTAGCGCTGCATGCTTCGCTCCCAATAATTAGTAATGACTAATATATTGGTTGCACGGAATCCCGCAAGCATCGCCACCACAGGAGAAAGGCGTAGCCTCGCCATTGGCACCGCGCGTCGGCGCTTCATTTTTCGCCCGCCTCCGCTAATCTACGACCCGTGGATCAAATTGATGCTGAAAGCCGTGTGAAGCTGCCTGCTCCCTTCCTCCGCTGGTTTGCGGAAAAGGGGTGGCGGCCACGTGCTCATCAACTGGAACTGCTGGCGCGCGCCGAAGATGGCGAAAGCACACTGCTGATCGCGCCGACCGGCGCCGGCAAGACGCTTGCCGGCTTTCTGCCCTCGCTCACCGATCTCACCCGCCGCGGCAAGGTGCCGCCCGGCTCTGCCTTCACCGGCATCCACACGCTCTACATCTCGCCACTGAAGGCGCTCGCCGTCGATATCGAGCGCAACCTGATGAAGCCGGTCAGCGAGATGGGCCTGCCGGTGACCGTCGAGAACCGCACCGGCGACACGCCGAGCGCCAAGCGCCAGCGCCAGCGGCTCAATCCGCCCGATATCCTGCTCACGACACCGGAGCAGGTCGCTCTGCTGCTCGCCAATGGCGAGGCGACGCGCTTCTTCAAGGACCTGCGCTATGTGATCTTCGACGAGCTGCACTCGCTCGTCACCTCGAAGCGCGGCCACATGCTCTCGCTTGGCCTTGCCCGCCTGCGCCGGCTCGCGCCAGACCTTCAGACGATCGGCCTTTCCGCAACCGTCGCGGACCCCATGGACCTGCAGAAATGGCTGGTGGGGCAGGAGGAGGAACAGGAGCATCACGCCGGCCTCGTCATCGTCGAAGGCGGCGCCAAGCCGGACATCTCCATTCTCTCCACGGACGAGCATATCCCCTGGTCGGGTCATTCGGCGAAATACGCGATCCCGGATGTCTATCGCCAGCTTCTCGAACACAGGACGACGCTGCTCTTCGTCAACACGCGCTCGCAGGCCGAGATGCTGTTCCAGGAGCTCTGGACCGTGAACGAGGAGAACCTGCCGATCGCCCTCCACCACGGCTCGCTCGATGTCGGCCAGCGCCGCAAGGTGGAGGCCGCAATGGCGGCAAACAAGCTGCGTGCCGTCGTCGCCACCTCCACGCTTGATCTCGGTATTGACTGGGGCGATGTCGACCTCGTCATCCATGTCGGTGCGCCCAAGGGCGCCTCGCGGCTTGCCCAGCGCATCGGTCGCGCCAATCACCGCATGGACGAGCCGTCGAAGGCGATCCTTGTGCCCGCCAACCGCTTCGAGGTGATGGAATGCCAGGCGGCGCTCGATGCCAATTATATCGGCGCGCAGGATACACCGCCGGTCGGCCGTGGCGCGCTCGATGCGCTCGCCCAGCATGTGCTGGGCATGGCCTGCGCCGAACCCTTCGACATGCTGGAAGTCTACGCCGAGGTCACAAGCGCCTCGCCCTATGCAGACCTTTCCTGGGAGATCTTCGAACGCGTCGTGGATTTCGTGGCGACCGGCGGCTATGCACTCAGGACCTACGAGCGCTATGCCCGCATCCGCAAGACCAAGGATGGACTTTGGCGCATCTCCAACCCGCAGGTCGCCCAGCAGTACCGCTTGAACCTCGGCACCATCGTCGAGGAGCCGATGCTGAACATTCGCCTGGTGAAGCGCAACGCGCTCGGTTCGCTCGGCCGCGGCGGCGCTCCCCTCGGCAAGGTGGAGGAGTATTTCCTCGAGCAGCTTTCCCCCGGCGATACCTTCATGTTCGGCGGCAAGGTGCTGCGCTTCGAGGGCATCCGCGAGAATGAATGCCTCGCCTCCCAGGCCTTCTCGATGGATCCGAAGATCCCGACCTATGCCGGCGGCAAGTTCCCGCTGTCCACCTATCTCGCCGATCAGGTCCGTTCCATGCTTGCCGATCCTGACCGCTGGCACCGATTGCCCGATCAGGTGCGCGACTGGCTGTCCTTGCAAAAGGACAAGTCCATGCTGCCGAATCGGGACGAGCTTCTGATCGAGACATTTCCACGCGGCAGTCGCGGTTATCTGGTCGCCTATCCTTTCGAGGGCCGGCTTGCGCACCAGACGCTCGGCATGCTGCTCACCCGCCGGCTCGATCGCGCTGGCGCCAAGCCGCTCGGCTTCGTCGCCACCGATTATTCGCTCGCCGTCTGGGGCCTGGAGGACATGGGCCTGCTGATCGCCAACGGTCGCCTCAGCCTTTCGGACCTCTTCGACGAGGACATGCTGGGTGACGATCTCGAAGCCTGGCTCGATGAATCCTTCCTCCTGAAGCGCACCTTCCGCAATTGCGCCGTGATTGCCGGCTTGATCGAGCGTCGCCATCCAGGCAAGGAAAAGTCGGGAAGGCAGGTGACGGTCTCGGCCGATCTGATCTACGACGTGCTGCGCAGCCACGAGCCGGATCACATCCTGCTGCAGGCGACGAGGCAGGATGCTGCGACCGGTCTTTTGGATATCGGCCGGCTTGGCGCTATGCTTGAGCGAATCAAGGGGCATATCACCCACCGCGCGCTGGATCATATCTCGCCGCTTGCGGTGCCGGTGATGCTGGAGATCGGCAAGGTGCCGGTGTCAGGAGAAGCCCATGACGCCGTGCTGGCCGAGGCCGCCGACGACCTGATCGCCGAAGCCTTGGCTTGAATTTGGGAACGACAAACGTGATGAACCGGCTGGCGCTCGCCCGCGAGATGAATGGATTGGCCGCGCCGCCGGGCGTCGAGACCGCCGTGCACGGTGTGGCTGCCATCTGCGATCCGCTCGGCGCACTCTACCTTCAGGATGCGGGCATCCTCGTCGTCTCCGACCTGCATCTGGAAAAGGGTGCCGCCTTCGCTCGTCGCGGCATGATGCTGCCGCCTTACGATACGCTCGCGACGCTGAGCCTGCTTGCTGCGCTCGTCTCCCGCTACGACCCGCGGCTCGTGATCTCGCTCGGGGACAATTTCCATGATCGCGTCGGCTCCGAACATCTGCCGGAGGCGTTTCGCACCGCCATCTGCGAAATGGCGCGCGGCCGCGAATGGATATGGATCAACGGCAACCACGATCCGGATGGCACCGTCGACCTTCCCGGCACCTGCGCCGACGAGATCCACTACGCCGGCCTGACGTTCCGCCACGAGCCCCGAAACGGGCTGCAGAAGGGCGAGATTGCCGGCCACCTGCACCCTTCGGCGACAGTCCGCCGCCGCGAAAAATCGGTTCGCCGCCCCTGCTTCGCGACGGACGGCAGCCGCCTGCTGATGCCCGCCTTCGGCGTCATGACCGGGGGCCTCGATCTCCGCCACAAGGCCATGCGCGGCCTTTTCGACCAATCCTCCCTGATCGCCCATCTGCTCGGCAGGGACAGGATCTATTCCGTCCGCTTCGGCAACCTCGTCGGCTAGTCTGGCGGACGCTGACTGATCGCGCTTCGGCGCTCCGGAGACACTGCGCGTCTCCCGCTTTACTCATCGTGTAACCGTTGCGTACTTGCGCCCGCCGCAGCGCAGGCGATCATCCGCCGTGAAGTCGCATGGGAACCGGCCATCATGAGTATCATCGACTTTTTTGCCTGGATCGTGCTGATCGTGCTCGTCTTGAGCACCGTCGCCGTTATCGTCTTCCTCGCCATGCTGCCGGGCATGATTGCGAAGAAGCGAAACCACCCCTGGGCGCAGGCGGTGACGGTCGGCGGCTGGGTAACCTTGTTTCTCGGCCTTGCGCTTTGGCCGCTCGTGCTGATCTGGGCCTATGTCGACGTTCCGCGCCCGTCGAAGTCGGAGGTCGCATCGTGATCGTCGTCCTCCTGAACGTCTATCTCGTCATCCTGTTCTGCCTGGTGAAGTTTCGCATCGTTTCCTTCAATCTGTTCTGGAAGGTCTCGCCGGTCATCGTTCTCCTCTTCTTGCTGGTTGGATTGTTTATCCCGATGAACTGGGGTGCGCCGCAGGGACCGGCTCTTGTTGTCCGAAACTCCGTCGCAATCGTTCCGAATGTGGCCGGTGAGGTCATCGACGTTCCGGTGCAGGCAAATACCCCGCTCAAGTCCGGTGACGTCCTGTTCCGCATCGATCCCGTGCCGTTCCAGGCGAAGCTCGATGCGCTCGAGGCGCAGTTGCAGCTTGCCAATCTGCGCGTTGCCGAGACCACGCGGCTGCAGACCACCGGCGCTGGCCGGAGCTTCGACGTCGAGCAGGCACAGGCCGAGGCCGATCAACTGCAGGCTGAGATCGTCGGGGCGAAATGGGATCTCGACAAGACCGTCGTGCGCGCGCCCGCCGGCGGCTACGTCACCAATCTCGCCCTGCGTCCCGGCGCCCGTGTCTCAAGCCTGCCGCTATCGCCGGTCATGGCGTTCATTGATACCGCCGATACGATCATCGGTGTCGAGGTGCCGCAGATCGACGCCCGCTATGTCGAGCCCGGCCAGCCGGTCGAGGCGACGTTCAAGTTCATGCCCGGCAAGGTCTATCCCGGAAAGGTCGAAAGCATCCTGCAGGCGGTGGCGAGCGGCCAGACGCAGACGTCGGGCAGCGCCGTCGCGCCGGGCGCGATCCACACCGCGCCCCTGGTGGTCAGGATCAGGCTGGACGATGCGGAATTTGCCGCGCGCATGCCGGCAGGCACCACGGGGGACGCAGCCATCTTCACGGATCACGTCAAGGCAGCACATGTCATCCGCAGGGTGTTGCTGCGGCAGGTCGCCATCATGAACTACGTCATCCCGTTCTGAGCTTGTTTCGCTATGTCGCGGGAGCCGATCAGTTGCACTGCTGCAATTGCTGCTGATAGCTCGCCGCCATGCTGGCGAAGCGCTGCGCCGTTTTCTGCAATTGGGCATTGCTGCGCCAGTCGCCGCGCTTGTAGCCGGTCGGGCCGGAATAGTAGGCGAGGTAGAGGCTGTAGGCGTCATTGAGCGGAATGCCTGTCGCCTGGCTGTTGCTGTAATGGTACCAGCCGATGAAGTCGATCGCGTCGGAGAAGTTGCTGCGCCGTCCTGACCAGTTGCCGGTTGCGGTCTGATAGTGGTCCCAGGTGCCGTCGAGTGCCTGCGAATAGCCATAGGCGGTCGAGGGGCGCGTCCAGGGAATGAAGCCGAAGAGCTTGGTGCGCGGCGGCTTCGCATAGGGGCTGAAGCCGGATTCCGTATACATCGTCGCCATCAGGATCGGCACCGGAACGCCATATTGCCGCTCTGTGCGCTCGGCGGCGCGCTGCCAGCTGGTGAACAGCCCGTCGCGCTGGTCGAACACGGCGCAGATGTTTTTGGTCTGGTGCGGCGCTGTGGCGCAGCCCGCCATTAGCGCCAGAAGCATGATGATCGTGACGTTACGAGTACGCATGACAGGAAGGAACCTCTCGTTTCGAGAGATTACTGACTCGTAAACGTTAAGGAGCGGTTTTTACGCGAATGCGAGATGTCCTGCCATGCACCGCTCCCTGGCCACAGCCGCCCTCACGCGGTGACATTCATCGATAGACGAGCACCGGCGTCTTCGAGTGGGCAAGCACCTTTATTGTCACGCTGCCGACCAGGAGTGCCGCAAGGCCCTTGCGTCCGTGAGAAGCCATGGCGATCAGATCGCAGCCGCGCTCCTCGGCGGTTTCGATGATCGCCGATGCCGGCTCGTCACTGGAAAATTGCGCCGTGCTGCATTCAGTGCCGATCGTTCTTGCGCGACCGTTCGCATCCGCAAGAATTCGCTCCGCCATTTGCTTGCAGTGCTGGTCGTACTCCTTGCGCGTCAGTTCGAGCTGCTCGATGGTTGCCGAAAAGACGCGGAAGGGTTCGGTGACGGTCAGTATCGTGGCCCTGGCGCCGACCTCCTGGGCAAAAACCAGTGCCTTTTCGACCGCACCCGTCGAAAGCTGCGAGCCGTCTGTCGGAATGAGAATATGTTTGTACATGGTAGTCCTCCTTTATGTCCCGCAGCCTGAGACAGGATCGGAGGAGGCGCATTGACGTGAATCAAGCATTCGACATGTCAGGAGGCCGGGCGTTCCCGCGGGAAGATGCCGGTGGTCAGCCGTCGCCTGTCTGGCGCGTCGCTCCCTGTTCCTTGAACAGGCGGTGCCGCCTTTCCCGCTCGGCCGCATATTCGGCGCTCATCTGTGGCTGCAGCTCCTCGCGGCGCATTGGTTCGCCACATGCCTCGCAGACCGGTCCGAAGCCCGGATCCTTGCCGCAGAGCTTGTGGATATAGGTGACGGCCGGCCCTTCCTCGGGCGACTTGCACCAGTGCTCGCCCCAGGCGCGGAGTGCCAGGATGACCGGATAGAAGGCCTGCCCCTTTTCGGTGAGGTGGTATTCGTTGCGCAAGGGCCGCTGGCTGTATGGCCGGCGCTCGATCATCTGGTCCGCTTCCAGCCTCTTCAGCCGCGCCGCCAGCATCTGCGGCGTTGCACCTGTCTGCGCCTGGATCTCCTCGAACCTGTGGCTGCCCATGAAGAGTTCGCGAAGGATGACGATCGTCCAGCGGTCGCCGACAATTTCCTGTGACCGCGCGACAGGGCAGGCGGTATGATCGTCGACAGTGTCGGTCATGGCCATTTTTGCAGTACCTTTCTTTTTCATAGGCATTGACTATGATGATCATAGGTATATATGTTGCGTTACCGATGACGCAAGAGCGCTCGGCAATACCATGTCTGACCACGCAAACGGCGTCGCGCTGCCGCGGCTCGCCGGGCAGGTATCTTTTGTTTCAATTCGCCAAAGTGAGGTGCCCCCATGACAGGCAAGAAGATCGTTGAATCGAGTTTCAGTGCAATCATCAACGCTCCCCTGGAGAGCATCGACATTCCCGAGTGGGCTTTCAATCTGCCCGACGCCGAATACAGGCGGTGCTCCCCCGCTCACGTAGCGGCCGGTTTCACCCGTGACGAAGACGGCCGGCGCATGTCGATCAATGTCGAGGTTCTCGGCGGAAGTCCGATGGTCCAGCACTATGTCGAGGACATCGCCGAGCCCCATCATCTGGTTCTCAAATCCGTCTCCGACGTCTTCACCCCGACCGGTCGCACGACCATTCACGTGACCTGGGAGTTGAGGGTCAAGGCAATCGACGACCAGCGCTGTGAATTCACCAATCACGTCGTCAGCCACACGACCGAGGAGTTCGAGGCATTCCTCGAACGTCAGGGAATTCCATTCGAACTGTTCAAGGCGCAGCGCCAGCCGGTCTCGGTTGCCCATAACGAGGGCGAGACCCCGTTGTTCGCCGCCAGCCTGGAACGGGCCGCGCGCCGCCGCTGAAGCCTTCGAAAAGATGCACAGATAGGAGAAAACCAATGACGACAGAAACCTATGAGAAGTCGAAGACGGCGCTGTTGTTTGTCGATCCGTACAACGACTTTCTTTCCGAGGGCGGCAAGATCTGGCCGCTTGTCAAGGATGTCGCGGAGGAGGTCGGTCTGCTCGACAACCTTCGCAGCATCGACAAGGCCGTGCGCGCGGCTGGCCTCCAGGTCTTCATCGTGCCACATCGACGCTGGGAGCCCGGCGATTACGAGTGCTGGTGCCATCCCAACCCGACGCAGCGCCGCGTCATGGAGCGCCACACCTTCGCCCGTGGCGAATGGGGCGGCGAATGGCATCCGGACTTTGCCCCGAAGAAGGGCGACATCGTCGTCAAGGAGCATTGGGCCCAGAGCGGCTTTGCCAATACCGACCTCGACCAGCAGCTTCGCCAGCACGGCATTACCCATGTCATCGCCGTCGGCCTGCTCGCCAATACCTGCATTGAGTCGACGGCGCGTTACGCGATGGAACTCGGCTATCACGTTACGCTGGTACGCGATGCAACCGCGGCCTTCAGCCGGGAGATGATGCATGCGGCCCACGTGCTGAACGGGCCGACCTACGCTCATGCCATCCTGACGACGAAGGAACTGATCGGCGCCTTGTCGCAGGCGGCGTAAGTCTGGCGCCTTTCCCGGTGCGCCAGACTGCGAAAAGTGGAGGCGGCCTACGCCGCCTTTGCCGGCTCGTAGCGCAGGATGACGGCTCCGGTCTTCAGCGGTCGCGATTCCAGAAGCCTGAGCGGCACCTGCTCGCTTGCCGGCTTGAAATGGCGATTGCCGCCACCGAGGATCACAGGCACGAGGCAGATGCGGATCTCGTCGACAAGCCCTGCTTTCAGCAGGCTGTCAGCGAGTTCGGCGCTGCCGAAGATGAAGATCGTCTTGCCGGGCTGTTGCTTCAGCTTTGAAAGTTCCGCGACCGGATCGCTGACGACGCGGGTGTTGTTCCACTCCGCTTGCTTCATCGTCCGCGACACCGCGATCTTGGCAATGCTGTTCATATACTCCTTGATCTCCGGCTCTTCCTCGGCGCTCGGCCAGTATTCGGCCATGCCTTCGTAGGTCTTGCGTCCGAAGACGAGCAGGTCGCCCTCGCGCCCGAATTCCTGCGCATAGCGCTGAAGCTCCTCGCCCCAGGCAAGAGTGTGAAAGTCGATCGCCCAGGGCTTTTCTCCCTCGAAATATCCGTCGAGCGTCATCAGGTTCCAGACGATAAGCTTTCTCATTTCATTCCTCCTCAGTTGTCGGTCGTTCCAGTGTGACCAATTGCATTTTGCAATCGGTTTCAGGCTAACAAAACCGATTGCAAAATGAAAGCGGTTTAGTGGTCGATGCCTATCCGGGTTTAGTGGCGCCTTTTCCGCCCCTATTGCCTCTCTAGTTCCGCAGCCAGCGCTTCCATAAGCAGGCGGGATCCTTCCTCACGGTTGGCTCCGGCGCAGGCATCGTCGAAGTAGGCGCCCTGTTCGGTATAGGTCATTACCGTTCCGGCGCCGGAGGGCTCCAGCTGCACGGTCGCCAAGGACACGGAGATGGGTTTGCCGGCCACGGTCATGCGGTAGGAGTAGACGATGCGGCGGTTCTCCACGATGTCGTGAAACAGCGTGTCATTGGTGATTTCCGGGCCGTCGCCAAAGCGGAAGCGAGAGGTCTCTGTGCCGCCGACGTGGAAATCCAACTCGAACCGGTCGATATGCCAGCCTTCGCCTTCCGCGAACCAGCGCCGCTTGGTGGCCTCGTCGGAAAAGGCGGAGAAGACGCGCTCCGGCGGCGCGGGATAGGCCCTTTCGATGGCGAAGGTGCTGTGCGTCACCTCCGGCGCGGTTGCCTCGGCATCGGTCCGTCGCTCGCTCATCGCTTGCTCTCCTTGGGGTGTTCGGGTGCGCGCTGCGTCTCCGAAAGGATGTCGCCCAGTCGGTCGAAGCGTCGCTCCATCAGGTTGCGCCGGTCGGCGACCCAATCCGAGATCGCCTTGAGACCATCGGGCTCGATCCGGCAGGTGCGGACCCGTCCGGTCTTCTCGCTGCGGATCAGCCCGCTTTCCTCCAGCACCTGCAGGTGCTGCACGACGGCCGCGAGCGACATGTCGAAAGGCCGGGCGAGTTCGCTTACGCTTGCAGGCCCTTCGCTCAGCCGCTCGACGATCGCTCGTCTCGTCGGCTCCACAAGCGCGCGCAGGATGTCATCCAAGTTCGAATGCTTAAGCATGGGCTTGAGTATTGCGCATCCAGATCAATTGTCAAGTCGTGGCTTAACTATTGATCTTGCTGGCGGCGGTTGAAAAAGCAATCGCACTGATGGCAAAATGCAAGCGGTTCTGGAGAAGCATATGGAAGAGCTTCATCGCTCGGGTTGCCCCATCAATTTGACGCTCGAAATCCTCGGCGATCGCTGGAGCCTCATCCTCATCCGCGACATTATGTTCGGCAACCGCCGCCACTTCCGCGATCTCCTGCAGCATTCGGAGGAGCGGATCGCTTCCAACATCCTTGCCGACCGTTTGAAGCGCCTGGTCGAGCGTGGCCTCCTGACACGCGCCGACGACCCGACCCATAAGCAGAAGGCAATCTACAGCCTGACGGAAATGTCGATCGGCCTTGTGCCTCTCTTCGCGCATATGGGTGCCTGGGGACGTCGGCACCTGCCCGTTTCCGAGGAATTGTCCATCCGTGCCGAGCTGTTGGAGGATGGGGGGCAGCCGCTCTGGGAGGCGTTCATGGACGAATTGCGCGCGCTTCACCTCGGCAAGGTACTGCCTCCCGGAACATCCTCCGTGCTTGGTCGGTTGACCGAGGCTTATCTGGAGGTCGTGGCACGACGCAGGGCGACGTCGTAACGCCGCCGCGCGCTCAGTCCTTGCGGAAGAGGAAGCTTGCCGTCCAGCCGGTGATCACCGCAAGGAGCACTGAAAACAGGCCGTAGCTGATCGGCCGGTCATGCGCCGCATCGGTGATCGTCTGCTCGATCCCGGTCTTGATGACGCGAAGCGGCAGCGACTTCTCCGTCACGAACTTGCCGCTCTTGAAGAGATAGCCGCGAACGGTGTGCACGCCGTTCGGCACGTCCGCCGGCAGGCGAAGGCTCGCCTTGAACAGGTTGGAGCTGACGAAGCGCACGCCGGTCGGATCCCGCACATAGAGCCCCGCCTGCTGCTGCCTGCGCCGGAACGCGTCGCGGAACTCGGTGATAGTGCTGCCGTCTCCGACGAAGCCGATCGGAGTGAGGGGAATATGGTCTGTACCGATGCCGTGGTCGTTGAGCTCGAGCGGCGTCGTCACGTCGTTGACGGTGCGCGTGCTCGACAGCGAATAGGATTGCGGGACACGCTCGAAGGTCATGGACTGCGTGTTGACCCAGATGCCGAAGACGCGCTCCTTCTTGCGGACCGTGGCGTTTTCCCGCGGGCCCTCCAACACCACGACGATATCGTACTGGCCGATCGCGAGAAGCAACTGGTCGGTGTTGGAAAGCGCCCCGAAGATCGTCAGGTCCGCGCCGCGGAAGTCGGAGGTGATTGCGATCTCGCTGGTCGAGGTGCCGATCTCGAGCACTTCGCGCGCCGCCGTGGCCGGCTGGTCCATCATCACCTGGGCCTGCAGCCCCTGCGGCAGAAGGAGGAGTGCCAGTGAGAGAAGCAGGCGGCGCATCAGTATCCGCCCCCCATCACCACCGAGTAAATGTCCTCCGGCCGCACGACGAGCGCGATCGCGAGGCGCAGTCCGACCGCAAGCACGAGAAGGCCGAGAAGCGCGCGCAGCTGCTCGCCGCGCAGTCTCTGGCCGACGCGCACGCCATACTGCGCGCCGATCACGCCCGCCACCATCAGGAAGAAGGCGAGCACGATGTCGACGGAGAAGTTCGTCGCTGCCTGGATGATGGTCGTATAGGCGGTCACGAAGATGATCTGGAACAGCGAGGTGCCGACGACGACGTTGGTCGGGATGCGCAGCAGATAGATCATCGCGGGCACCATGATGAAGCCGCCGCCCACGCCCATCACGGAGGTGAGTATGCCGATGGAGAAGCCCAGGGCGACGATGGGAATGACGCTCAGATAGATCTTCGATTTCTTGAAGCGCATCTTCAGTGGCAGGCGGTGCACCCAGTTGTGATGACCGGGCTTCCGCAGCGTCGTCGGCTCGTTGCGCCGCGCCCGCTGCATGGCATTGACGCTCTCCCAGAGCATCAGCCCGCCGATCGTACCAAGGAAGATGACGTAGAGCAGCGAGATGAAGAGATCGAGCTGGCCGATACTTCTCAGGAGCGAGAAGATCCATATACCGACGGTCGCACCCGCCAGGCCTCCGACGAGGAGCACGCTGCCGAGCTTCATGTCGAGCGAGCCGCGCCGGAAATGCGTGATCGCGCCGGAGATCGAGGACGCCACGACCTGGTTCGCGCCCGTGGCGACGGCCACGACAGGCGGAATATTGTAGAAGATGAGGAGCGGCGTAATGAGAAAGCCGCCGCCGACGCCGAACATGCCGGACAGGAAACCCACGGCCGCGCCCATGCCGAGAATGATGAATATGTTCACCGACAATTCTGCAATCGGCAGATATATCGTCACGGCAAGGCCCCAGTTCACTCGCGGCCGCACGCGATCGTGGGCCGGTTTTTACGCGTTGCGGCAAGACGTCCCCGTCTCGAATGCATGAGCATACAACCCAATCATTGCCAGAGGCTTTCGATCCGGGTTGCAGTTTCAGGCAGGTATTCGCAGACTTTCTTGAATTAATTGGGCTTTTTTCAGATTTTGTGACGGCGGCGCGAAAAAATGCGGCCGCTGGGCCGCAAGGGGCGTTCCTCGCGGCCGATGTGCGCGAAATGCGTCACTTGTTGCGGGCGAGCAACTCCTTCACCAGCGCGTCGGATACCTTTCCGGTCGGCTCCTGTCCGATCGATTTCTGGAAGTTCTTGATCGCGGTCACCGTCTTTTCGCCCATTTCGCCATCGGGCGTGCCGGCGTCGAAGCCGTTGTTGTTGAGGATCGCCTGGATGTTGCGGATCGCCTTCTTCATGTCGATCGTGGCGGTCTTCGGGCCCTTGCCGCTCCAGTCGTCGGGGATGTCGACCGAGTTCGCCCTGCTATCGAGCGGCTGCGGCTTCCAGAGATCGGCCTTAGAGCGGGCTTCGTCCAGCTGCTGCGGCTTCATCGCCTTCGCCACCTCGTCGCGCTTCTGTGCCGCGTCCTGATCGCCCCCGCGGGCAGCGACCGCAAACCACTTGTAGGATTCTCCGAGGTCCGACGTCACGCCGTTACCGCGTGCATAGAGGATCGCAAGATTGAACTGGCTGTCCACCACGCCGAGATTG
Organism: Rhizobium sp. BK251; assembly: GCF_004345245.1. Classification (GTDB taxonomy): domain Bacteria; phylum Pseudomonadota; class Alphaproteobacteria; order Rhizobiales; family Rhizobiaceae; genus Rhizobium. Next base: position 76,135 of record NZ_SLUQ01000001.1, read on the forward strand.
GCGGCCTTGGTAAACCAGTTCGCCGCGGTTGCGAAATCGGCGGCGCCGCCTGTGCCCGAGGCGTAGAGAACGGCGAGATTGTGCATGGCGCTGGCATTGCCCTGGTTGGCGGCAAGCTCGTAATAGTGCTTCGCCTTGGCCGTGTCGCGTTCTGCGCCGTTGCCCTTTTCATAGATGCTGCCCATCCGGTATTGCGCCGGTGCAAAGCCCTTGTCTGCGGCGAGCTGGTACCAGCTTGCGGCCTGCTTTGCGTCGGCGGCCACGCCGCGCCCCTCGCTGAAGCGCGTTGCGATCTCGAAGAACGCGACGGGGTCGCCACCGCGTGCTGCGTCGGCAAGGGTGGTGGGCTCTATCGCCGCGGGGACGACGATCGCCGGCGCCGTCTGGGCGGGTGCATTTTTCGCAACGAAGGTAGAGGGGTTCTGCGCCACGCTTGGCGCGGAAGGAGCAAGCACTGCCGGCGCGCCGTCGCCGATCGGCTGCGCCTCCGTCAGCCGTTCGGGCGGTGATGCCCTCCCGATGTCGGGCGCCGGCGGCGGCGTGAGTTCGCTGACGTCGATCGGAGCGGCCATGCTTGCAACGGCGGTCGAGACATTTTTCTTCGCGACGGGCGGTAGTCCGTTGTCGCCGCCCAGCGGCGGCAGCTCCACGGCGGAGGTAAGGGTTGCGATCTGCGCCGGCGCCGGTGCCTTCTGGCCGTGCGTCAGCGTGTTGATCAGCGGGAAGCTCATGATTGCGAGCAGGACGGCGCCCACCGCAAGCAGGATCGGGCGGCGATGACGCGCAAAGGCACTGCCAGTCGGCTTGGTCTTGTCCTGCCGCGCCGGGGTTGCCTTGTCGCTCTGGTCTACTTCAAGTGCTGCCGCCTGCGCGGCGCGGCGGGCGGCCGCGATGTAGTCGGCGCGATCGCTGTCGAGCGCCGGCCTCGCCGCGCCGGAGCGGGCGGCATTCTGGCTAGCGCGGACGCGTTCCAGGATCTTTTTGACGTCCGGCGCGCCGGAGCCCGGCTCGAGAGGTTCGTTTGCGGCCTCCGGGGGCACGACGTCAACGGGGTCGATCGAGGGCGCCGGGTCGATCACTGGGCGGTCGGTCGGCGCCGCCTGATGTTTGCGGCCCGGGCGGAAGCGGCGGCCGAGACCGGCGATGAGGCTGCTCTTGGCTTTCTTCGATGCTGGCGGCGGAGCGTCGACGACCGCCTGAACGTCAGGCTGCTCCTCAACCGGTGCGGATGTCCGGATCACCGGCGTCGCCCTTGCCGGCTCTCTCTGGCCGAACGCCGTGTCGCCCATGGCGAGATCGGCATATTCGAGGCTTGCCTCGTTGAAGTCCGCCTTCGCCGTCGGATGCACTGCCGCGCGGCCGGCGCCGCTTTCCATCGTGTCCAGCCGATCGGCGATGTGCACCAGCGTCTCGTGCAGCGCCTGGAAGGTGTTGTGCGTGCGCTCCTCGGTGCTGCGGCTCAGGTCCTCGAGATGACGCAGGTCTTCGGCAAGGGCGGCAAGCGCGGGGATGTCTGCCGAATAGCCGGCGCTCGGGGTGCCGCCGCGCGCATAGGCCTGGACGACGGCCTCTGCGGCCTGGCGGGCGGCCTCGATGATGTATTCATCGTTGGTTGCCATGTAGTCTTCGAGCGCGTTGACGCGTCGGTCGATGTCCGCCGGCACGCCTTCGTCCCGCGGCTCCATCATCAGGGCCGAGAGGTTGGCGATCTGTGCTTCGAGGTTCCGGAGTGCCCCGGTGTCGGAGGCGGGGGCGGCAATGCTTTCCTCCAGCAGGCTGGCGACATCGCCCAGCCTGCTCTCCAGGCGACGGAATACACCTTCGTCGATTGCCGGCGCCGCTGCCGGCGGCGAGAGTTCCATCTCGTCGATGCGCCGGGCCAGATAGTCGAGCCTTTCCGCCAGTACGTCGTTGACCGAGCCGTTCTCCAGCGCGTCGATCTTGCGGGAAATATCGGCAAGCGTGCTCGTCAGCTCCGGCTGGTGTGCCGCCTTCTGCGAGCGCTGCATCATGTGCGCCAGCTCGTCTATGCGCTGGTCTAGCCGCGTCGCCGCTTCTGCATTCGCCAGTTCCTCGATGCGCAGTGTCAGCGCCTCGATCCGTGCCCCCAATACCTGCGCGGGATCACCGCGGCCGCGCGATTCCTGGCCGATCATTTCGATCTGGCCGGCGAGGGCATCCAGGCGTCGCTCCAGCCGGCCGTGCAGGCTCGTGTCTCCGCTGGCCGCGGATCGGCCCGCGGCAGCGATCGCTCGGCTGATCTCGTCGAGGCGCATGTCGATTGCGCTAAACTGCTCGGACATGGCGCGCCCGTGGGGCTGCATCAGGTTGCCGAACTGCTCCATCGCCGAGGCAATGGAAATCAGCTTGTCCTCGAGCACGCGCACGGCGGGGCTTTCGCTCATGCCGCCGAGCTGGCGCTTGATGTCATCGAGCCGATAGGCGAGGGCAACGAGCTCTTCCTGCACGCCGCCGGTTTCCATGCCCTGCAGGCGGTCTTCGAAACCGTCCCAGCGTTGCTCCATGCTGCGCAGTGAATCCTCGCGCGCCAGCCCGTCGAGCAGCGAGCGCAGCTCATCGAATTCCGCCTTGAGTTCGGCTGCTTCGGATTGGCTTGGGTGTCCGGCAAGACCCTCGATGCTTTCGGCAAGCCGGCCGAGGTCGTGGCGGACCTCGCGGGCAAGATCCTGGTCGCGCGCGCTCGTCCGGATGCTGCGAAACTCGGCGCGCAGGGCGTCCATCTCGCGTGCGACACCTTCGGAGATGTCCTGTTTCAGGTCCTGGCGAAGGCCGACGAGCGCCTGTGCGATTTCCGTCATCACGTCTGGCGCGGCGCGATACGCGCTCTGCTGCCGGGGCGTCTCGCGGGGCGCCATACTAGCGGCGCGGGCTGCCGGCGGCTGCCGGTCGGCTGCCTGGGGCTCCTCCATGCGAGCGTAGCCGCGCTCACGGCTCGCCTCGAGCGCGCGCTGGCGCTGGCGAATCTCGGCGAGCGGGTCGGATGGCATTGTCGTTTCGGGTCGGACAGGGCGTTCGGGAAGGGGGCGCGGGCGGAGCTCCCGCTCGGGCCGTGGCATGCGATCCTGTGCGAAGTCGCGGCCCGGTGACGCCTGACGGAAATCCCGTGCGGCGGTGGACCCCATCAGGCCTTCGATTCGCGCTTCGAGGCCCTCGATGGTGCGGCTCAGCGCATCGAGCGACAGTCTGTCGCCTGTGCCAGGGATATTTGACCGCGATCCGTTCATCTTCTTGCTCGCTTCAATAGGACAAAGCCCGTCGGCTTCTTCATTCGCTTGCGGCGGCCAGCCTGTTGCCGAGGCCGTCTCCGCAGGAATAATTTATTAGACTTTCCTGAACCTGACGGCTCGGCGGCATTCCCTGAAAGCAGGAACGAAGGATGCACGGATTGCCACCGCTCACCCCGCACAATTCACGAAACGTGGTAAATAACCCGTTAATCCAGATGAGAAATTTTTAACTCTTCGCCTTGTCTTGCCGTTAAGTGAGGCAAAATCGCTGTTGTCCCCGTCGATTGCTTGGCGCGAGGATAGGATATTCTGTCTGCGCTATCGCCTGGACGCCTGGAAATCACTCCTTTGGGTTCGTCGGGAGGCAGTACGCGACACGCACGCAGGAGTGATTCCGACGCGCTTTTTTTACGTTTACGCAAACGTCAATATTTTGTAAGACTGTCGTCATGCCGGAGCGGTCCGGCTCGTCGGATTGGAGGAATTCGAAGCATGCCAGTCTACAAGGCCCCGGTGAACGATACGCTCTTCGTGCTCAATGATGTGCTGGGTCTGGAGCGCTATAACAATCTGCCGGGTTTTGCCGATGCCACGCCTGATATGATCGAGGCGATCCTCGGCGAGGCCGGGAAGATGGCCGAGGAAGTCCTCTTCCCGTTGAATTATTCCGGCGACCAGGAAGGCTGCACCCGCCACGACGATGCCTCGGTCACGACGCCGAAGGGTTTCAAGCAGGCCTATGATGCCTATCGCGAGGCCGGTTGGATAGGGTTGGCAGTTCCCGTGGAGTTCGGCGGGCAGGGCCTTCCCTACACGCTGCATGCTGCCGTCGGCGAATACACTTCCGCTGCCAACATGTCGCTGATGATGTATCCCGGCCTGACCGAGGGCGCGATTGCGGCGATCCTTGTCCATGGCTCCGAGGAGCAGAAGCGGACTTACGTGCCGAAGATGGTCGAGGGTGCATGGTCCGGCACCATGAACCTCACCGAGCCGCATTGCGGCACCGATCTCGGGCTCTTGCGCACAAAGGCAGTGCCGCAGAGCGACGGCAGCTACAGGATTTCCGGCCAGAAGATCTTCATTTCCGCCGGCGAGCACGACCTGACGGACAATATCGTCCATCTGGTGCTGGCTCGCATCGAGGGCGCACCCGAAGGCACCAAGGGCCTCTCGCTCTTCATCGTGCCGAAGTTCCTCGTCAATGCCGATGGCAGCGTCGGCGAGCGCAACGCGGTGTCTTGCGGCGCCATCGAGCACAAGATGGGCATCCATGGCAACGCGACCTGCGTCATGAACTACGACGGGGCGACGGGCTACCTGATCGGCGCGGAGAACCGCGGCCTGAATGCTATGTTCGTCATGATGAACGAGGCCCGCCTGATGGTCGGCCTGCAGGGCATCGCCGTTTCCGAGATCGCCTATCAGAACGCGGCGGCCTATGCCCGCGACCGCATCCAGGGCCGATCGCTGTCGGGCGCCAAGGCGCCGGACCGGAAGGCCGATCCGATCATCGTTCATCCCGATATTCGCCGCGTGTTGATGACCATCCGGTCTTTCAACGAGGCCGGTCGTGCCTTCCTGCTCTGGACAGCGCTGAAATCGGACATCGCCAATCGTTCCGTCGACGAGAAGGAGCGGCAGACCGCCGACGATATCCTCGGCCTCGTCACTCCGATCCTCAAGGGCGTGATGACAGACCGGGGCTTCGATCACGCCGTCATGGCCCAGCAGGTCTTCGGTGGCCACGGCTACATCGAAGAGCACGGCATGAGCCAGTATGTGCGCGATGCGCGCATCGCCATGATCTACGAGGGTACCAACGGTATTCAGGCGCTCGATCTCGTCGGGCGCAAGCTGGCGCTGAACGGCGGTCGCTCCGTCATGGCGCTGTTCAAGGAAATCGGCGATTTCTGCGAGGAGAACCGCGACGACGAGAAGCTCACCTTCTTCACCAAGCATCTGAAGAAGGGCTTGAACGACGTGCAGGCGGCGACCATGTGGTTCATGCAGAATGCCATGGCAAAGCCAGACAATGCCGGTGCAGGCTCGACGGACTACATGCACCTCTTCGGCCTTGTCGTTCTGGGTTACATGTGGGCGAAGATGGCCAAGGCGGCGGAAGACCGTCTTGCCGCCGGTGATGCCCGCGAGGACTATCTAAAGAACAAGCTTGTCACAGCGCGGTTTTTCATGGAGCGCATCATGCCCGAGACGGTGCTGCGCCGCGCCCGCATCGAGACCGGTGCCGATACGATGATGGAACTCGCCGCCGAGGCGTTCTGAGGTGAGAAGCGCTTGGCGACTGGTGAAGCGATCCGAGCGCCCCAAGCTTGAGCGAAGGGCCGGCCTCCGGCGATAGAAAATTATGGCAATTCTGTTGCCGCAGGGAGATGAGACAATGACCAAGGTTTTCATTTACGATCACGTCCGCACGCCCCGCGGCCGCGGCAAGAAGGACGGCGCCCTGCACGAGGTGCCCTCCGTGCGCCTTGCGGCGAAAACGCTGGAGGCGATCCGGGACCGCAACGGGCTCGATACCGAAACGGTCGACGACATCATCATGGGCTGCGTCGATCCGGTCATGGATGCCGGCGCCGTCATCCCCAAGGCCGCTGCCTTCGAGGCCGGTTACTCCACGAAGGCGCCGGGCATGCAGATCTCCCGTTTCTGCGCCTCAGGTCTCGATGCCGTGAATTTCGGCGCCGCCAAGATCGCGCAAGGAGCCGATGACATCATCATCGCCGGCGGCATCGAAAGCATGTCGCGCGTCGGCCTCGGCATGTCCGGTGGCGCCTGGTTCATGGATCCTTCGGTCAATTTCCCGGCCTATTTCATGCCGCAGGGCGTCTCCGCTGATCTCATCGCCACCAAGTACGGTTTCTCGCGCGACGATGTCGATGCCTATGCCGTTGAAAGCCAGAAACGTGCAGCCAATGCCTGGGAAAAAGGCTGGTTCAAGAATTCCGTCATCCCGGTCAAGGACCAGAACGGGCTGACGATACTTGCCCATGACGAGCACATGCGCCCCGGCACCGACATGCAGGCGCTGGCGGCCCTCAATCCCTCCTTCCAGATGCCGGGCGAGATGGGCGGCTTCGAGGCCGTCGCCATCCAAGCCCATCCGGAAATCGAGCGCGTCAACTATGTCCATCACGCCGGCAATTCCTCCGGCATCGTCGATGGCGCTGCTGCCGTCCTCATCGGCTCGAAGGCCGGCGGCAAGGCGATGGGCCTGAAGCCGCGCGCTCGCATCAAGGCCTTCGCCAATATCGGCTCCGATCCGGCGCTCATGCTCACCGGTCCGGTCGACGTCACCGAGAAGCTCCTGAAGCGCACCGGCATGAGCTTGTCCGACATCGACCTCTTCGAGCTCAACGAGGCCTTCGCCGCGGTCGTCCTGCGCTACATGCAGGCCTTCGACATCGACCATGACAGGATCAACGTCAATGGCGGCGCGATTGCCATGGGCCACCCGCTCGGCGCCACCGGCGCGATGATCCTCGGCACAGTGCTGGACGAACTGGAGCGGCGCGACCTGAACACGGCGCTCGTTACGCTCTGCATCGGCGCCGGTATGGGCACGGCCACCATCATTGAACGCGTCTGAGGGAGGAAAGACGATGACCTACAAGAACTTCACCGTCGAGACAGACGCGGACGGCATCGCGCTGGTCACCTGGGACATGCCCGGCAAGTCGATGAACGTCTTCACCGAGGAAGTGCTGGCCGAGCTCGACGCCATCGTTGACGCGACGGTCGCCGATGCCGCCGTCAAGGGTGTCGTCTTCACCTCCGGCAAGTCCTCCTTCTCCGGCGGCGCCGATCTTTCGATGATCAAGTCGATGTTCGGCCTATACCAGGCGGAAAAGGCGAAAGACCCGCTTTCGGCGGCTCAAAAGCTCTTCGATCTCGTCGGCGGGATGACCGGTCTCTTCCGCAAGATCGAAACCTGCGGCAAGCCCTGGGTCTCGGCCATCAACGGTACCTGCATGGGCGGTGCGTTCGAGCTGTCGCTTGCCTGCCACGGCCGCGTTGCCTCCAATGCCAAGTCGGTAAAGATCGCGTTGCCGGAGATCAAGGTCGGCATCTTTCCGGGTGCCGGCGGCACGCAACGTATCTCGCGGCTTACCGATGCCCAGTCCGCCCTGCAGATGATGACGACCGGCCAGAGCCTGACGGCGTCGCGCGCCAAGGCGATGAACCTCGTCCATCAGGTCGTCGAGCCGGATCAGTTGGTGCCCGCCGCAAAGCAGATGGTCAAGGATGGGTTGAAGCCGATCGCCCCCTGGGACGAGAAGGGCTTCAAGGCGCCCGGCGGCGGCATCTGGACGCCGGCAGCAGCGCAGCTCTGGCCCGCTGCCCCCGCCATCCTGCGCCGCGAGACGGCCGGCAATTATCCCGCGGCTCTTGCCATTCTGAAATGCGTCTACGAGGGCCTGCAACTGCCCTTCGACACGGCGCTCAAGGTCGAGCAGCGTTACTTCACGGAGGTCCTGCAGACCCGCGAAGCCTTCGCCATGATCCGCTCGCTCTTCATCTCCATGCAGGAGCTCGGCAAGGGCGCCCGGCGCCCGGCTGGCGTGCCGAAGACAGAACTCAAGAAGGTGGGCGTCGTCGGCGCCGGCTTCATGGGTGCCTCGATCGCCTATGTCACCGCGGCCGCCGGCATCCCCGTCACCCTGATCGACCGAGATCTCGAAACCGCGGCGAAGGGCAAGGCGACCGGTGAGGGGCTGGTCAAGGATTCAATCGGTAAGGGTCGATTTACGCAGCAGGAGGGTGAAGACCTGCTCGCCCGCATCACTCCCTCTGCCGATTACGCCGATCTTGCGGATGCCGACCTCGTCATCGAAGCCGTCTTCGAGGATCGCGACGTCAAGAAGGCCGTCATCGAGGCGGTGGAGAAGGTGTTGCCGGAAGGGGCGATCTTCGCCTCCAACACCTCGACCCTGCCGATCACCGGCCTTGCGAAGAATTCGAAGCGCCCGGCCGATTTCATCGGCATCCACTTCTTCTCCCCCGTCGAGAAGATGATGCTGACCGAAGTCATCCTCGGCAAGAAGACCGGCGACAGGGCGCTCGCCGTTGCGCTCGACTATGTCGCGGCCATCAAGAAGACGCCGATCGTCGTCAACGACACCCGCGGCTTCTTTGTCAATCGCTGCGTGCTGCGCTATATGTCGGAAGCCTACGACATGCTGATCGAGGGCGTGCCGCCGGCCATGATCGAGAACGCTGCCAAGATGGCCGGCATGCCGGTCGGGCCGCTTGCGCTGAACGACGAGGTCGCTCTCGATCTGTCGCTCAAGATCCTCAAGGCTACCGTCGCCGATCTGGGCGAGAAGGCCGTCGACCCGCGCCACATGAAGCTGATCTCCCGGATGGTGGAAAAGGAAGGTCGCTTCGGACGCAAGAATTCCAAGGGCTTCTATGATTATCCGCCGAAACCGGCCAAGAAGACGCTTTGGCCGGAATTGAAGACTTTCTATCCGCAGAAGCCTGCAGAGGAGGTCGATGTGAATGTGCTGAAGCAGCGCTTCCTTGCCACCATCGCGCTGGAGGCCGCCCGCACCGTGGAGGAAGGCATCGTCACCGATCCGCGTGAGGCCGATGTCGGTTCTATCCTCGGCTTCGGCTTCGCGCCCTATACCGGCGGCGTGCTCTCCTACATCGACGGCATGGGAGCGGGCAAGTTCGTGGACCTCTGCAATACGTTGGCAAAGACTTACGGAATGCACTTCAAGCCGACAGCGCTTCTGAAGGATATGGCCGCCAAGGGCGAGACCTTCTACGGACGGTTCGATCCCTACGCCGGCGCGAAGGAGGCGGCGTAAACCGCTCCTGACCGCTGGCAGGTTGCCTTGCGCCGGCGCGGCCAAATTTCGTCGGGCGTGAGGGGCTGGGCGGTTCGCTCACTCCCGTGCGCGCATGGTTGCGGCGTATTCGCTGGGCGGGCAGCCCACCCTGTGGCTGAAGGCGGTGCTGAACGCGCTGGCAGACTTGTAGCCGATCTTGAACGCGATCTCCTCCAATGTGCCGCGCCCGTGCCGCAGCGCATCCTTCGCGAGCGCCATCCGCCAGCCAAGCAGATACTCGACCGGTGCGGACCCCACTGCCTGGGAAAACCGCCGCGCGAAGACGGCACGCGACATTCCGGCGTGCCGGGCAAGTTCTTCGACGGTCCATCCACGGGCGACATCGGCATGCATGTTCGCAAGTGCCTTGGCCAGCTTGGAGTCGCCTAGGCCGCCCAATACGCCGCGATGCGGCAAGGACGACTCCGTCTCGCGGCGCAGCGTCTCAATGAGCATCACCTCGATAAGGCGGGAGAGCACCGCATTGCGTCCGGGGCGCGCTTCACCGGCTTCCTCGCGGATGATGTGAACGAGCGAACGCAGTCTGGTGGCCGCATCGTCGGAAGCGCGCAGGTGGATGTAGCGGGGGAGCAACTCGACGAGCAGTTCGGCGTTTGCAGGATCGCAGACGATCAGCCCACCCACGATTCTGGTTGTAGGCCTGTCGCCCGGACCACCGATCCGCACCTCGCCATCCACGGAATGGATGGCCTTGAAGGCTTCGTCGGAAAGCACCGTCTCCGCGGTCGGCTCGCTGAGGAAAGCGTCGGCCGTCGGCCTGGCCGAAAGCACGAAGTCCCCCTCCCGCAGGTCGAGCAGGGTGCCCTCGCACCCCTGAAACAGACAGCTTCCCTCTGTCACGAAGTAGAAGACCGGGCCCGGTTGAGGCGGCACGCGGATTCCCCAGCGCCCGGAGGCCGCCATCCTGCCAAGCAGGACGGTCTGGGGTCGAAGCAGTTGAATGATGTCGGTCAAGGCGTCCATTGAGACGATCCGTAACAAAATGGAGACAAATCATTATAGATCAACTGTGCCGGGCAGCCTAGTCATTCTCCATCACGAAACGGAGACAAGACATGACGAAAACCGTCCTCATCACCGGATGCTCTTCCGGACTAGGCAAATCCGCCGCGAGGTTCTTTGCCTCCCGGGGCTGGAATGTTGTCGCGACAATGCGAAGGCCACAGCCGGACCTTGCAAGCGAACATCCCGATCGCATCCTTGTCCAGGCGCTCGATGTGTCCGATCCTGCCAGCGTTGAAGCAGCCTTTGACGCGGCCACAAGGCGCTTCGGCGATCTTCATGCGGTCGTCAACAATGCAGGCATCACCATGGTCTCGATTTTCGAAGCGACGCCCGAGAGTGCCGTCCGACAGATCTTCGAGACCAACGTCTTCGGCGTGATGAATGTCGTTCGCGAGGCGGTGCCGCGGCTGAGGAAGCAGGGGGGAGGAACGATCGTCAATGTCACCTCGGGCGTCGGTATCGCGGCCATGCCACTGCTTTCCCTGTATGTCGCCTCCAAGCAGGCCGTTGAAGGACTTTCGGAATCCCTGTCCTATGAGCTGGAGTCCCAGAAGATTCGCATGAAAATCGTGGAGTCGGGCGCAATCCGCACCACCAATTTCACCGCAAGCGGCATGGCATTGTCGCAGCAGGCGCCCGTACCGGAGAGCTACAAGGACTATTTTAATCACGCGCTGCAGTCGATGCTCGACTATCCCTTTCCTTCGACCGAAGAGCAGGCGGTGGTCGAAACGGTCTACCGCGCGGCAACCGATCCCTCGAACCGCCTGCGCTATATTGTGGGACCCGATGTCGAAGAATACGCCCGGCTGCGCTGGTCGACATCGGAGGATGAATATCGCGCCGAGATGAGCCGCCTTACCGGGCAGGCGACCTGGCGCGAAATGGCCGAATGACGTCACGACCAGGCGCGGGTAGGGCATCGACGCGGAGAGACACAAGTGCCGACCGCGCGGCACGTTTCTCGTCATGAAAAACTTAGCCCTTGCGCTAAGTGTTTCGGCGTGATACTTAGCTTTATGGATAAGTATTCCGAGCAGCTCAACAGCGTTTTCCTCGCACTTGCGGATCCCACCCGCCGTGCCGTCATCGGGCGGCTCGGCCGGGGCCCGGCCAGCATTACCGATCTCGCACGGCCCTTCGAGATGGCCTTGCCTTCCTTCATGAAGCATATCCACGTGCTGGAGGAGACCGGTCTCATCGAGACGAGGAAGCAGGGCCGCGTGCGCACCTGCACGCTGGAGAAAAAACGCTTCGCCCTGGTTGAAGGCTGGCTTTCCGCCCAGCGCGCGATTTGGGAGGCCCGTACCGACCGGCTCGAGGCGTTCGTCACGAACGGCCAGTCAAAGGAGGAGGAAGAGCAATGATAGGACAGGTCAACCCGGAACTCGATCTCACCATCTCGCGCATCATCAAGGCGCCGCGATCTGCCGTCTGGAACGCCTGGACCGTCCCGGCGAGCTTCGAGAAGTGGTGGATTCCCGAACCGGCACGCTGCCGTGTTGCGGTAATGGATCTGCAGCCCGGCGGCGCCTTCGAGACCGAAATGAGCGAAGATGGCGGCGCCTTCCAGCCCCATCTCAGCGGCTGTTTCCTGGCGGTCGACGACAGCAGCCGCATCGTCTTCACCAATGCCTTGCTCGGCGGCTGGCGGCCTGCGCCGGATCCCTTCATCACCGCCGTGATCACCTTCACCGACCATCCGGAGGGCACAGATTACAGCGCGCATGTGATGCACAAGGACAATGCCACCCGCAACATGCATGCGGAGATGGGCTTTTATGATGGATGGGGCACGGTCGCGGCCCAGCTTGCAAAGCTCGTCGAGGGATAGGGGAGGCGCATTGTGCGTTACGCCAACGCCCGGCAGTATGGCCGGGCGTTGGCGATGTTGCGATGAGCCTCAGGCGGCGCCTTCGACAGTTCTCAGTCCGGCGCGGAGCGCGAGCAGTCCGGCTCCGATGAGAAGGGCGACAATCGCTGCGTATATGTCGGCGGTATAGGTGAAGCCGACGGCGCCGACCAGGAAGCCCGCGCCGATGGCCGGCAGGCTGAATGCGAGGTAGCTCTGGATGTAGAAGGCGGATAGCAGGCCGGCGCGCTCCTCCGGCCGTGCGAGCGGCATGATGCTGCGCAGGCTGCCGAGGAAGTTGGCACCGAGCCCCGAGCCTGCCACAAGCGTGCCGGCAACGAGCAGCGGCACGGAGGCCACATGCACGGCGATGATGACGAGGGCGATGCCGGCGATCAGCATCGGGGCACCGAACGAAAGCGCGCCGGCCCCGCTCCTCTTGCGCAACAGGTAGACGGTTGCTGCACCGCTGATCGTGAGCGCCGCAACGACCGAGCCGCCTGTCAGTGGTGCCTTGCTCCCGGTGATGGTGCTGACGAGCGAGGGAACGAGGGAAAGGTAGAAGCCGGCGAGCGCCCATCCGCCGATATTGATCGGCGTGATCGAGAGCAGGCTGCGCCTCGCCTGCGACGGCACGGCGACTTCCGGCCGGAGCGAATTGAGGAGCCCGGGCCGAGGCTTCGTCGTTTCCGGCGTCTTCCAGATGATGAGCGCCTGAACGATGGCCACCACGAAAACGATGGCATAGACGAGTTGAGTGGGCGCCGGTGCATATTGCACGAGTGCGCTGGTGCCGAGTGCTCCGATCGCCATGCCGCTGAGAGGCGCGATGCTGTTGATCACGGGGCCACGTGCCTGGTCCAGATCGACGAGCGCGGCACCCATCGAGGCACCGGCGATGCCGGTTGCAAGCCCCTGCACGATCCGCGCCGCAATCAGCCAATTCGGCCCGTCGGCCGCGATGAAGAGCGCCATCGCCGCCAGTTGCCCGATCAGCGAGACGAAAATGACCGGCCGGCGTCCGAGATGGTCGGAAATTGATCCCGCGATCAGGAGGGCCAGAAGCAGGCTGAAAGCGTAGGCGCTGAAGATGATGGTGATGAGGACCGGCGAAAAGGCGAAGGCCTGCTGGTAGAGCCGATAGAGGGGCGTAGGGGCGGAGGAAGCTGCAAAGAAGGTGCCGAGCGTCGCTGCGTGAAAGGCCAGTGCCGCAGGTCCACCCGCTCGCGGTGGTGGATTCGTTATGGATTTCATGGTGGCAGACATATATGAAATACCTTAAAGCTAAGAGATTGCGTTAATGGCTTTTAGCCGCGAATGCCGCTAAAAGCAAATATTTTGCGTTAAGCCAGAAAATTGCGTGCAAGCTGGCGCGATGCGACAGGAAGGAAGGACTGGGTTAGCCTCATGATTGCGAAGGAGAATATTCGTCCCGGTGGCCGCAGCGCACGCGTTCAGTCATCCGTGCACAAGGCGGTGCGTGAACTGCTGAAGGAGATGGACCGGTCCGACCTGACGATCCCATTGGTCGCAACGCGGGCAGGCGTCACGCCCTCGACGATCTATCGCCGTTGGGGCGATCTGCAGGAACTGTTGGGCGACGTTGCAGTCGAAAGGCTTCAGCCGGATGGGGAGCCGCTCGATACCGGCACGGGCAGATCCGATCTGCGGGCGTGGGTCGAGCAATTCGTCGATGAGATGTCGTCAGCGCCGGGCCGCGCTCTGGTCCGCGATGTGCTGGCGACCCCCGATGCGACCAACGCCGGCAAATGCTGCTCCTTTACGAAGCAGCAACTGGCGATCATCGCAAAAAGGGCGGAAGCGCGGGGCGAGCCCTTTGCCGACGTCGATGTCCTGATGGACTACGTCGTGGCGCCCATCATGTACCGCATTCTTTTCGACGACGTGCCGGCGCCGGCGCATTATCACGCGCTGATCGATGTGGTGATGCCGGAACAGCCGCAACGGACCGGACTTCAAGTTGCAGCCGCAGTAGGCTCCGCCGCCAGATGATTCTGTTTGCGAAGGCGCCGCTCTGCACGTAGGCTGCGCGCAACAGGCAAATGCGTTGTATTGTCTGGGGGTTGCGTCGCAAGTGTCCCTCAGCCGCGCTTGCCGGAAGAGGGCAAAGATGTCGGCAGGCTTCGCAATGCTTCGTTTCTTTTCGCGGCTGCGGAGGTGTTTGTGCCTCCTTGCCCCGGTCATGCTCCTGCTTGCCGTTTGGCCGGCGCCTGTCCTGGCCCAGACCGCACCGGCGACCAATGCCAAGGTGGACGAATTCGTCAAGCTGCTTGCCGATCCCGAGGTGAGGGACTGGCTGCAGGCGCAATACAAGACTGCGTCGCCGCCCGCGCCCGAGAATGCGGCCCCTTCGGCCGATGGGTCGGCTGTTTCGCTGTTCGCGTCCACGCTCCGCCGCCATCTGCAGTCGATGATAGCGGCCGCCCCCACCTTGCCGACCCAGGCCATGCGCGCCTCCGATATCATCGCTGTCGAGTTCGAGGAGCGGGGATCGTTCGAGATCCTCGGCCTTATCGCGGGTTTCATCCTGGTCGGTCTCGGTCTCGACTGGGTCGCCTACCGGATGACCGGCAGCTTCAGGCATTGGCTGAATTCCCAGTCCTGGTCTTCGCCGCATGGCCGGGCACGGGCGCTCCTCGGTCGCGTAGCCTATGCGGCGATCATGCTGCTCCTCTTCACGCTCGGCAGCGCGGGCCTGTTCCTCAGTTTCGAATGGCCGCCGCTGCTGCGCGAAGTCGTCATTGCATATCTGATTGCCGCGGTGATCACGCGGGGCAGTTTGATGCTGGGCCGGGCGCTGCTGATCCCGCCCAGCGTGCCCCTTACCCATGCCCAGGAGTTCCGTGTCCTTCCGATGAGCGACGAGAGTGCAGCCCATTGGTACCGCTGGATCGCGATCAATGTCGCCTGGTTCGCCGTCGTGGGGGCAACCTTCACGTTGTTGCCGACCTTCGGATTCGATGTCGATGCCCGTCGGCTGCTCAGCCTCCCTGTGGGTTTCGTGCAGCTCGTCCTCGTCGAACTTGCCATATGGCTTCGGCCGGCACCGGCCCAAAACGGCACCGAGCATTTCAACGGGCCGAAGGTCTGGTTGCTGTCTGCCTATTTCGTCGTGCTCTGGCTGCTTTGGTTGATCGCCCCGCTGGTCTTCCGCTTCGCGGTCGCAGCTTTCCTATTGCCGGCGATCATCATCATCTCCCACCGGGCAGTCTACTTTCTGCTGCGGGCACCGGAGCCGCCTTCCACCGAGAAGCCGGTAACGCCGGTACTCCTGGCGGTCATAGATCGCGGCATCAGGGTTGCCTTGATCGTCGGCGTCGTTGCCCTCGTCGCACATCTTTCCGGCGTTGACACATCCATGATGGCCGCGAGCGAGACCATGGCCGCCCGCCTGCTGCGTGGCGGGGTCAAGGCGCTGGTGATCCTGCTTGCCGCCGATTTCGGATGGTGCCTTATCAAGGCGCTGATCGCGCGCAAGCTTACCGAGGGTACCGAGACCCACGTGGGTGATGTCGAAGAAGGCCACAGTCAGGTTTCGGCTCACCACGCGCGACTGAGAACCTTGTTGCCGATTTTCCAGAACATGCTCTTTGCGGTGATCCTGGTGATCGCGATCCTCATGGTCCTGTCGTCGCTGGGGATCGAGATCGGGCCGCTGATCGCCGGTGCCGGCGTTGTCGGCGTTGCGATCGGCTTCGGCGCGCAGACTTTGGTGAAGGACATTATCTCGGGCGTCTTCTTCCTGCTCGACGATGCCTTCCGCGTCGGCGAATATATCGTCAGCGGCAGCTACAAGGGCACTGTCGAAGCCTTCAGCCTGCGTTCCGTCAAGCTCAGGCACCATCGCGGGCCACTCTTCACTGTCCCCTTCGGCGAATTGGGCGCCGTGCAGAACCTCAGCCGCGACTGGGTCATCGACAAGTTCAGCATCAAGGTCGATTACAAGACCGACATCGACCAGGCGCGCAAGCTCGTGAAAAAGATCGGCCAGGACCTCGCGGCCGATCCCGAATTTGCGGCCGATATCATCGAACCGCTGAAGATGCAGGGCGTCGAGAATTTCGGCGATTACGGCATCGAGCTGCGCGTCAAGATGAAGACGAAGCCGGGTGGCCAGTTCGTGCTCAGGCGCAAGGCACTCGTCGCGATCAAGCGGGCCTTCGAGGAAAACGGCATCGAGATCCCCTATCCGACCGTGCACGTCCGGGAGGGGGAAAATCCGATGGCGGCGGCTGCAAGGCTGATGTCGGTTCCCAAGGACCTGCCGCGCGAAGCCGGCTGATGACGCGTTGATGCGGCAGGCCGCCGTGTTTCACTCCGCGGCGGCACGCCGCTGGCCCGAAATCTGCGTGATGAAGGCACGTAGCGCCGCCGGGCGTACCGGCTTGTGCTGCAGGGCGATGCCGTGACTTTCCGCCTCCGCGCGCACCTCCGGCGTCCTGTCGGCCGTAATCAGCAGCGCGGGAATATCGCCGCCGAACCTCTCCCGAAGGCTCAGGATCGCTTCGATCCCGGTGCCGTCGCCGAGGTGGTAATCGGCGATGATGAGGTCCGGAAACGCCCCTCGCGCCTCGAAGGCGACGGCCGAGGCGAGAGAATCAAGCGTCTCGGCCTCGCATCCCCAGCCGGCGATGAGAAGCTTCATGCCCTCGAGGATCTTCGGCTCGTTGTCGATGCACAATACCCTGAGGCCTCCCAGGGCTTTTTCGCTCCTGTCGCCTACGCTGCCGGTCGCCGGTTCTGCCTGAAGGGGCTGCGTGAGGTCGATCGGCACCGAAATGCGGAAGTCGCTGCCCTTGCCGGGGGTGGAGCGCAGTTCTACCGGGTGGTTCAGGACCCTTGCGATACGATCGACGATCGAGAGGCCGAGGCCTAGGCCCGATGCCGTCTTCGCGCCTTCGTCGAGCCGGGCGAATTCCTTGAAGACCGTGCGGAATTTCGATGACGGAATGCCGATCCCGGAATCCATGACCTGGATGACGACACGGTTGCCACGCCGCCGCGCGCCGACGAGCACCTTGCCGGTAATGGTGTACTTGATTGCGTTGGAGACGAGGTTCTGCACGAGCCGCCGCAGCAGGTTGGGGTCTGAACGCAGCCGCAGCGAGGTCGGCATGACGACGAGCTTGAGGTCCTTTGCGCGTGCGATCGGCGCGAAATCGGTCTCGATGCGCTCCAGCAGTCCGGAAAGCGCGATCGAGCTGACGCGAGGCTTCATGGCGCCGGTATCGAGCCGGGATATGTCGAGCACGGCTCCCAGAATGGTTTCCACCGATTCGAGCGCGGAATCGATGTTGCGCACCATGGTGCTGTTTTCCGAATGGCCGATCCTCTCGACGAGCGCCGACGAGTAGAGCCGTGCCGCGTTCAGCGGCTGCAGAATGTCGTGGCCTGCCGCGGCGAAGAAGCGCGTCTTGCCGATATTCGCTTCGTCAGCGGCGGCGCGCGCTTCGGCAAGCGCGTGGTTGACCCGCGTCAGCTCGGCGGTGCGTTCTGCGACACGCTGCTCCAACGTCTCGTTCGCCTGCTTCAGGGCCAGGTCGGCCTCGACGCGATGGGTGACGTCGGTGAAGGTCGCGACGATGCCCTTGTCGGGCATGGCATTGGAACGCACTTCGATGATGCGTTCGCCTCCGCGCAGGGCGAGCGAAAATGGTTTGTCGAGCGTCAGGAGATGGCTGACCAGCTGATCGTCCTCGCGGGCGGGAAGGTCGCCTCGGTCGTTCAGGATTGCTGCGATGTCCGCGAGCGGAAAGCCCACTCGCCCGACATGCTCCGGCAGGTCGAGAAGCTGGCGAAAACGCCTGTTCCAGATCGTCAGCTGGTTCGAGGAGTCGAAGACGGCGATGCCTTGGTCCATCTGCGAGAGTGCCGTCTGCAGCATGTCCTGATTGTATTGCAGCGCTTCGCTTGCCTGATCGAGCAGCCAGGCCGTGTCGGCCGAGGCATCCTCCATCTTCTGCATGATAAGTGAGAGGACGAGGCGCGCCGAGGATGAGCCGATCGCGCTGCCGAGCAGCTGTTCGGAAAAGTGGATGAGCGCCATGTCAGCCGGCTGCTCGTCGAGAAGCTTTCGCCCGGCGCCCTGTTCGTAGCTCGCGAACGAGCGTTGCATGCGCTCCTCGCCGAGATAGCGCGAGATGGTGGCCTTGAGGTCGCCGACCGTGACGCCGGTCTTCCATCCGCGGGTGGCGAACTGCGAGCGCGAATGACGCTTTACGAAGATGCCGGCCTGGATGCGTTCGAGCGGGCGGGCATTGCGCGTCAGCGTTCCGACGATGAAGGCCGCTGTGTTGACGAGCAGGCTGAGCGCCGTTGCGTTGACGAGCGGGTCCGCCTCCGGACCGCTGAAGACGCTGGCACCGGGAAAGATGAAGCCGAGAACCGCCGCCGCGACATGCGAGTAGTCGGGTCCACCAAGGCTCGGCAGGAAGAGCAGGTAGACCCACACCACGAAACCGGAGGTTAGCCCCATGATCGCGCCTCTGGCGTTCGCTCGCCGCCAGACGAGCCCACCGAACAAGGCCGGCGCCATCTGGGCGATCGCAGCGAAGGAAAGCAGGCCGATAGAGGCAAGCCCGGTCGAGCTGTCCGTGGAGCGGTAGTAGGCATAGCCGAGCAACAGCACGGCGAAGATCGCGCTGCGGCGGATATGCAGGATCGTCTTTGCGAAATCGTCGCGCTGGCCGCCGCGACCGATGAGCTTCTGGCGCAGGAATATCGGCATGATGATGTCGTTCGACACCATGATCGAAAGTGCGACCGAGGCGACGATCACCATGGCAGTCGCTGCGGAGAAGCCGCCGATAAAGGTGATGAGCGAGATGACAGGCATCTGTCCGACGAGCGGCAGCGAAAGCACGTAGAGATCGGCATTGCCCGTGCCGCCGAATGTAAGGATGCCGCTTACAGCGAAGGGCAGCACGAAGATGTTGATGGCGATCAGGTAGAGCGGCAGCAGCAATCCGGCGAGGCGCAGTTCGTTGGGCGTGCGGTTTTCGACGACGGTGACATGGAATTGCCGCGGCAGCATGATGATCGCGAAGGCCGAAAGCACGATCAGGGTGATCCACCGGCTGATCGGCGTATGGTAGCTGAGCGCCGACGTGACGAGTTCGTTTTCGGCCGCCTGCCGCCAGAGGTCCGCTGGCCCGTCGAACAGCAGCCAGACGACGCAGATGCCGGCGGTCACGAACGCGAAGAGCTTGACGAGCGATTCCATCGCGATCGCCAGGATGAGCCCGTCTTGGTGCTCCGTCGCGTCGGTGTGGCGCGTGCCGAACATCACCGCGAAGCAGGCAAGGATGAGGGTGACGATCAGCGGCAGGTCGAAGAAGTAGAGATTGCCGCTGCCGATCCCGTAGTCGGAGGGGTTCACCATTGCAGTGACCGTGCTCGACACCGCCTTCAGTTGAAGCGCGATGTAGGGGATGGCGCCAACGAGGGAGATAAGGGCGACGATGGTGGCGACTGCGGAATTCTTGCCGTAGCGAGCCGCGATGAAATCGGCGACGGACGTGAGCTTTTCGGCCTTGGCGAGCTCGATGATGCGGCGAAGCACCGGCATGCCGAGCGTGAAGACCAGGATCGGGCCGATGTATATGCCGATGAATTCGAGCCCCTTCTGCGAGGCGAGCCCCACGCTGCCGAAATAGGTCCAGGAGGTGCAGTAGATTGCCAGGCTAAGGGCATAGACCACCGGACGGCCACGATTCGGCGCACCCGCCTTCCGGCTCTTGCGGTCGCCATAGCTTGCAACTGCAAAGAGCAGCAGCAGATAGCCAAGCGACGAAGTGAGTATGACCCAGCCGGGAAGCATTGACCCTCCATACGTGCCGCGGCAATGGATTGCGCAACGGCATGAGCTTAGGTCAAATCCGCCGCTTTGAACATCGGCCGGGGTATTGGCCTATAGTCAAAGACGAAGTGCCCGACCGATTGCGATTTGAATTTTTTCCAATTGCGAATTGAATCTTCGTTCCAAAGATGTAGCTAATGAAATCAAGGGCCTGTTCATCGCAACGCATCAGAGGGAGACGGATCGGATGCTCAACGAATTTAAAGCCTTTATCGCCCGCGGCAACGTTATGGACCTCGCGGTCGGTGTCATCATCGGCGGCGCATTCGGAGGGATCGTCAAATCGCTGGTCGACGACATCATCATGCCCATCGTCGGCGCGATCTTCGGTGGCTTCGACTTCTCGAACTACTTCCTGCCACTGAGCGCCAACGTGAACGCGACATCGCTCGCAGCCGCGCGCGCCCAGGGCGCGGTCTTCGCCTATGGCAACTTCCTCACGGTC
Source organism: Rhizobium sp. BK251 (assembly GCF_004345245.1). Lineage (GTDB taxonomy): Bacteria > Pseudomonadota > Alphaproteobacteria > Rhizobiales > Rhizobiaceae > Rhizobium. Next base: position 96,443 of record NZ_SLUQ01000001.1, read on the forward strand.
GTCATCAACTTCCTGATCCTCGCCTGGATCATTTTCCTGATGATCAAGGGGGTAAATACGCTGCGGAAGCAGATCGAGAAGAAGGAGGAGAAGGCGGCAGAGGCCGCTCCGCCGCCGGCAGATGTGCTGCTGCTGACGGAAATCCGCGATCTGCTGGCGGGACGACCGGCGGCCTGACGCTTCCAATGAGGCTTGCCGCTCGCGGGCGAGCCTCATCCATCACCGGAATCGATCTGTCTCTAAGCTAAAATGATGGGATTTGCGGCTGGAATTCATCTATGAAAGCCAAAACCCGGAGATATGAATGTCGATTCTGAAGAGTCTGAGCCCCCGAGCGCTTGCGGCGCCGGAAAGCGGCATCGTCGAACTCGTAAATTATGCTCGAGGACGCGAGGGGCTCCTGCCGCTGTGGGTGGGCGAGGGCGACACGCCGACGCCGGATTTCATCAGCCGGGCAGCCATGGAGGCGCTTGGCGCGGGGGAAACCTTCTACACCTGGCAGCGCGGCATTCCGGAACTGCGGCAAGCGCTTGCCGACTACTACGCCCGACATTTCGGCACGACGCTGCCACCGGAGCATTTTTACGTCACGGGCTCGGGCATGCAGGCCATCCAACTCGGGCTGCAGGCCATCACCTCGCCCGGTGACGAGATGGTCTATCTGACGCCGGCCTGGCCAAACATTTCCGCGGCTCTCGAAATTGCGGGCGGCCGGCGCGTAGGGGTCCCGTTGCGTTTCGAGGGCGGAAAGTGGGCGCTTGATGCCGAGCGGCTTGCCGCGGCGATTACGTCGAGGACGCGGGCGCTCTTCGTCAACACGCCATCCAACCCGACGGGCTGGACAGCAACCCGGCAGGATCTTGCGGACATTCTCGCGCTTGCACGGCGGCATGACCTGTGGATCATGGCGGACGAGATCTACGCACTCTACTATTTCTCCGGTGGCCATCGCGCGCCGTCCTTCCTCGACGTGATGGAGCCCGGCGACAAGGTCATCTTCGTCAATTCCTTTTCCAAGAACTGGTCGATGACAGGCTGGCGTGTCGGCTGGATCGTGGCGCCCCCGGAGACCGGTCAGATCCTGGAGAACCTGGTGCAGTATTCGACCTCCGGCGTCCCTCAGTTCACCCAGAGGGGAGCGGTCGCCGCGCTGGACCACGGCGACGCCTTCATTCAATCGAACGTCGAGAAGGCTCTGCGTTCGCGTGATATCCTCTGCGACGCGTTGATCGAGACGAACCGCGTCGAAACGCTGAAGCCCGACGGCGCGCTCTACGCCTTCCTGAAGATCGACGGCGTGACCGACAGCCGCCGCGCGGCACTCGACATCGTCGACAAGACGGGCGTGGGCCTGGCACCCGGAACGGCATTCGGTGAGGGCGGCGAACTCTTCCTGCGTGCCTGCTTCCTGCGCGATCCCACCCAGGTCACCACCGCCGCCGAACGCCTGTGCGACTACATTCTCAGCCGCTGAAACTGGGCTTCGGCACCTCGCATGGGCAGACCGATAAAACTTTAGCCGATCGAAAAATGCCCACCTAACCATAGATCCAAACTTCCCGTTGGAAATGCTCGCGGGAAGCCCTTCGATAAGAAATTCTGAAACAAGCCCGGCGCCAATGGTCCCTGTGGAATGCGTAGGGGACTGGGACGATGGCAGTATTGGTGACGGGGGGCGCAGGCTATATCGGCAGCCACATGGTGTGGGCGCTGCTGGAGGCCGGCGAGGACGTGGTCGTGATCGACCGGCTTTCGACCGGTTCGCGCTGGGCTGTCGCTCCCGACGCACGTTTCTATCTCGGCGACATCGGCAACCAGTCGCTGCTGCAGAAGATCTTCGCAGAGAACGAGATCGAATCCGTCATCCACTTTGCCGGTTCGACGGTGGTGCCGGCTTCCATCGCTGATCCGCTGGCTTACTACGAGAACAATACCGGCAAGACGCAGATCCTGATGAATACGGCGATCCGCGCCGGCATTCGCTTCTTCGTCTTCTCCTCGACTGCGGCCGTCTATGGCCCTCAGAAGAGCACGAAGCCGGTAAAGGAAAGCGCCCCGCTCAATCCGGAAAACCCCTACGGCCAGTCGAAGCTGATGTCCGAGCTGATGCTGCGCGACGCGGCCGCGGCCCATGACTTCCGCTACGCCGCACTGCGTTATTTCAATGTCGCAGGGGCCGATCCGCGCGGTCGCGCCGGCCAGTCGACGCAGGGGGCGACGCATCTGATCAAAGTCGCCTGCGAGGCGGCGCTGGGCAAGCGCGATGCCGTCACCGTCTACGGCATCGACTATCCGACCCATGACGGAACGGGCGTGCGTGACTACATCCACGTCAGCGATCTCGTCGACGCGCATCTGAAGGCGCTGCGCTACCTGCGCAGGGGCGGCAGTTCGCTCGTGGCGAATTGCGGCTATGGCGCCGGTTACTCGGTTCTCGACGTCCTCAACATGGTGACGCGCCTCCACGGCAGGTCCTTCAGGATCAGCATGGCCGCAAGGCGCCCGGGCGACGCTGTCAGCATCGTTGCAGACGCCTCGCTTGCGCGCCACGTCCTGGAATGGACGCCGCGATATGACGATCTGGAGACCATCGTGCGGACATCGCTCGACTGGGAAGCCCATCTGGCGAGCAGGGGCGCAGCGGACCTGCACGTGGTCGGCAGGGCGCTCGCGCAGGCTGCCCTATGATGTTCCCCGGCCATGACGCTCTCGGGCGGTCGTTTGCGGCCGCAAATGCCGGCACATAAGGAAAAATCAAGCTTTCTATGGCTTCCATAAGCGCGGGGAAAAGGGAACCATGAAAAGCTTTCTGGCGGGTCTGCATCTTCAAAGGGACAATCCGACATTCTTGATGGCGCAGTACCGTGCGCTGTCCTCGCAGATTCCCGTCCTTTATGTCCTCCTTGTCATCAACGCGCTTGCCGTTGCGATCACGCATATCGGCACCGCGCCGCAGTGGCTGGCCCTCTATATTCCCGTCTCCCTGAGCATCATCTGTCTCTTCCGCCTGTGCTGGTGGGAACTGCAGGGCAAGCGGGTAACCGATCCCGCGACGGTCTACGTGATCATGCGGCGTACCACCGTGCTTGCCGTCGTGTTGTCGTTCGCCTTCGGCGCCTGGGCGGTCGCGCTTTACCGCTATGGCGATGCCTACCAGCAGGGCCAGATCGCCTATTTCCTCGTCGTCACCGGCACATCCTGCATTTTCTGCCTGATGCATCTGCCGATGGCAGCGATTGCGACAACCGCGGTCTGCTTCTCGACCATGGTCGCGACTTTCATGTTTTCCGGCAACGCCGTCTTCGTGGCGACCGCGACGAGCGTCATCTTCCTTTCTGTTCCCTTCGTGCGCGTGATCAACAGCTACTTCCAGAATTTCTCCGGTCTCGTGCATCTCGCCGAGGAGCTCAAGAAGAAGCAGGCCGAAGCTGAAGAGCTCAATGTCGTCAACAGCACGAACGCACTTCATGACCAGCTGACGGGCCTTGCCAACCGGCGCAGCTTCTTCGTCGAATTGCAGGCCATGTTGGCGGAAAGGCCGGAGGAACCGCCCATCGTGGGCCTGATCGACCTTGATGGCTTCAAGCCGGTCAACGACCTTTTCGGCCATTCCGCCGGCGACCATGTGCTGAAGGAAACCGCTGCCCGCTTCCTGCATCTTGTTGGTGAGGACGGTCTGGTCGCCCGCCTTGGCGGCGACGAATTCGGTCTCATCCTTCCGCGCGGACTGGAGCGTCGGCAGGTGGCGGATCTCGGCATTGCCCTTTGCAGCGCCGTGCGCGAACCCTATGACATCCCGGGCGGCTCGGTACGCGTTTCCGGCTCCTGCGGGATCGTCTATCCGGAGAAGCGCCGGCACACCGCCGAAGAGCTCTACGAGAAGGCGGACTTCGCCCTCTACCAGGTCAAGAGCAAGCGAAACGGAAGCGTCGAGTTCTTCTCACCGGATCACGAAAAGATCCTCTCGCAGCGGCACGTGATCGAACTCGAGCTGCAGGCGAACGACTTCGGCAAGGAGCTTTCCCTCGAATACCAGCCGGTCGTCGACCTTTCGAGCGGCCGTGTCGTTGCCTTCGAGGCGCTTGCCCGCTGGGACAGCGCCCGTCTCGGCCGCATCAGCCCCGATGCCTTCATCCCTGCCGCCGAACGCACGGCGATGATCGGCAAGATGACGCGCATCCTCTTCGCGCAGGCGCTTGAGGCTCTTGCCGTCATGCCGGCGCAACTGAGGCTCTCGTTCAATCTCTCCGCGCGTGACGTCTGTGACCACGAGACCTCGATGGCGCTGATCGCCATGGTGAGCCGGGCCGGCGTCGACCCCCACAGGATCGAGTTCGAGATCACCGAGACCGCACTGCTTTCGGATTTCGACACGGCCTATGACGTCATCGGCGTGCTGCGGGCGGCCGGCATCTCGATCGCCCTCGACGACTTCGGCACCGGCTATTCAAGCCTCAGCCATATCCACAGGCTGGAATTCGACAAGCTGAAGATCGACAAGGGTTTCGTCATGAAATTCGATCGTGAGCCGCGCTGCGTAAGTATCACGCGCTCGGTTGCAAGCCTCTGCCAGAATCTCGGCATCGCGGCCGTGGCCGAGGGCGTCGAAAGTGCGGAGATTGCCGAGGCGCTACGCCGCATGGGCGTCCAGCTGGCGCAGGGCTACCATTTCTCCAGGCCGCTTCCGCTTGGCGAGGCGATCGCCTTCGCGGCTGGGCGGGATCGCACGGCCATCGGCCGACGCTCCCTCCGAGCCTGATTGCGCGCCACCGCCTTGCGCCCGTCGTCAATTGGCCGATAGTTCACTGGATCGGTGAAACATGCCGGTCTATGCATTGTTCGGCAGAAGGCATAGCGGGTGGAATATGCAGGATGACGCAACGGGCATGAGCGAGGTGATCGTCGAGCGGCGCGGGGCTGCAGGCGTCATCCGGCTAAATCGACCGAGGGCACTGAACAGCCTGACAACCGCGATGGTGCGGGAGATGGCGGGCGCTCTCGAGCGCTTCGCGGCCGACCCAGGCATCGCGAGCGTCGTCGTCCTGGGCGAGGGGGATCGCGGGCTCTGCGCCGGCGGTGACATCCGCGTCCTGCACGAGAGCGGCCGGGCGGGCACTGGAGAGGCTGAAACCTTCTGGCGCGAGGAATTCCACCTCGACCACGCCATCTCAGGTTATCCGAAGCCCTACGTCGTGTTCATGGACGGCATTACCATGGGCGGCGGGGTCGGCATTTCCGCCCATGGCAGTCATCGCATCGTGACCGAGCGCACGCGGCTCGCAATGCCGGAGACCGGTATCGGCTATTTCCCCGACATAGGTGCGACCTGGCTTCTACCGCGAGCGCGTGGCGAAACAGGAACATGGATGGGCCTCACGGGCCTCGACATCAATGCGGCCGATGCGCTCCATGCAGGGCTCGCCGACTATTGCGTTTCCGCCAGCACCTTTCCCGAGATTCTCAAGGCGATAGGCGAGTTGCCCGCAACGGCCTCGCCGAGGCAGGTCAACGCCGCCATCACGGCATTCGCGGCCGTGCCAGGTGAAAGCGCGCTCGCCGCACATGCCGAACTGATCGACCGCGCATTCCGCTTCGACAGCGTCGAGGAAATCCTGGCTGCCCTCGCAAGGGAGAAGGGGGACTTTGCCGCGAGGACCCGCGCGACTATCGAAAGCCGGTCGCCGACAAGCCTGAAATTGACATTGAGACTGCTGAGAGCTGGCCGAGAAAGCCGCTCGCTTGCTGAATGCCTGGAGCGCGAGTTGGGGGCCTGCATGCAGATCCTCCACAATCCCGATTTCTTCGAAGGCGTGCGGGCTGCAGTCATCGACAAGGATCGGAACCCGAAATGGGTGCCGGCGCGGATAGAGGATGTCAGCGACGCGATGATCGAACGCTTCTTCAGGAAGCCCGAGCCTCCGCTTTTTCCTTGAGCTCGGGATCGGCGAGCTAGCGCCACATGTTGCGCATGCGTGCGCCGACATCGACACGCATCTGGCGGGCCTGGGCAGTCACGGCCGCCTCCGATCTCACCGGCGGCCAGGAGCAGGCCTCGAAGAACTGCAGCAGCGTTGCGGGAATGAAGCGTGTCCGCGAGGCATAGACATGCCGGTCGCCCTGCGCATTCTGCCCATGGACAAAGAAGCGTTGCGGCACGACGAGGTCTAGGTTGTCGCGGGCGCGCGTCATGGCAACATAGAGAAGCCGCCGCTCCTCCTCGATTTCCGCCGTCGTACCGGTGCCGAGGTCGGAGGGTATGCAGCCGTCGACGACGTTCAGCATGAACACCTTCGTCCATTCCTGGCCCTTGGCGGAATGGATGGTGGAAAGGATGAGGTAATCTTCGTCGAGGTGCGGAACGCCCGACTGGTCGCTGGTGGCATCGGGTGGGTCGAGCGTCAGCTCCGTCAGGAAGCGTTCCCGCGAAGGGTAGCCCGATGCGATCTGCTCGAGCTGGATGAGGTCGGCGAGACGCGAGGCGGCATCCTCATGCGCGCGCTCGAGGTGCGGCTCGTACCAGCTGCGCACGAGTCCGATTTCTGCGGGCCAGCCGGCATTGCCGGCATGAAGCTGGCTCAATGTCGAAACAAAGCTGGCCCAGTCGTCGCCGGTGCGCGGCGGTGCGGGAATGTCCGCAAGGGCGGAAAGAGGGCTTGGCTGGTCGCTCATCTGGTCGAGGACCCGCTGCGCAGTCGACGGCCCGACGCCGGGCAAAAGCTGCATCAGGCGGAAGCCGGCGACGCGGTCGAGCGGGTTCTGCGCAAAACGCAGGGCAGCCAACATGTCCTTCACATGGGCGCTGTCGAGGAACTTCAGCCCGCCGAACTTCACGAAGGGGATGTTGCGTCGCGTCAGTTCGATTTCCAGCGGGCCGCTGTGATGTGACGCGCGGAAGAGGACCGCCTGCCGCTTGAGCTGCGTGCCCACCTCGCGGTTTTCCAGTACCTGGTCTGCGATGTAGCGGGCCTGGTCGGCCTCGTCGCGCACCGTGACGAGCCGTGGGCGCTCGGCAGATTCCCGCTCGGTGCGAAGGTTCTTGGTGAAGCGTTCGCGGGCAAGGTCGATGACCGCGTTCGCGGCCGCGAGGATCGGCTGCGTAGAGCGATAGTTGCGGTCGAGCGTGACGATGTTCGCAGCCGGACTGAAGGACTGAGGGAAATCGAGGATGTTGCGCACCGTCGCCGCGCGGAACGAGTAGATCGACTGGGCGTCGTCGCCGACCACGGTCAGTCCGCGGCCGTCCGGTTTAAGGGCCATGAGGATCGAGGCCTGCAGGCGGTTCGTATCCTGGTATTCGTCGACTAGGACGTGGTCGAAGCGGCTGCCGATATCCTCGGCAAGGAGTGGTTCGCCGACCATCTGCGCCCAGTAGAGGAGCAGGTCGTCGTAGTCGAGCACGTTCTGGTTCTGCTTCGCCTCGACATAGGAGGAGAAGAGCTCGCGCAGCTGCTTCTCCCAGGTGGCGCACCAGGGAAAGGCGTCGGCGAGAACCTCCGCAAGCGCGGCCTCCGAGTTGACGGCGCGCGAATAGATCGCGAGGCAGGTGCCCTTGGTCGGAAAGCGGTTTTCCGTTTTCGAGAAGCCGAGTTCGTGCCGGACGAGGTTCATCAGGTCGGCGCTGTCTTCCCGGTCGTGGATGGTGAAGGCGGGGTCGAGGCCGATCTGTTCCGCATAGTCACGCAGCAACCTTGCGCCGATTCCATGAAACGTACCGGTCCAGGCTAGCGCATCGGAAATGACGCCCGCATTGGCGCCGAGCACCTGAGCGCAGATGCGTTCCACGCGACGGGCCATCTCGGTGGCCGCCCGACGGGAGAAGGTCATGAGGAGAATGCGGCGCGGATCGGCGCCTTTGACGACGAGATGCGCCACTCGATGCGCCAGCGTGTTGGTCTTGCCGGATCCGGCACCGGCAATCACGAGCAGGGGACCGCCGATATGGCTTTCGCCATCGAGCGTTCCGTATTCCACGGCCATGCGCTGTTCGGGATTGAGCTTTTCGAGATACATCCGGTCGTCCGCACCTGCGCCTTCGAGCTGCGACGCAGGCTCATCCCATACGATGCCGCAAGAGAATCAGCACCGCTGAAGGCAATGGATCGTTCATTGAATGTTCTCAAATGCTGATTCCTGTCAAGCCGCAAGTAAGCGCGACCAGCGTCGCGCTCGCTCGATCCCAGGAAGGGCAGGTCCGCGAGAGATAGGTCTATCTGCCAGGCGGCCAGTTATCAAAGGTGGTGCGTCTGACCAGCTTGAGGCTCCTGTCAGGCTGGATGATATACGTCTCCTCGACCCAGTTGCCCCAGCTGTCGACGAAGTTGTACGGCACGATCGAGCCGACCGGCGATTTGGTAAGCTGCGTCCTCGGCTGCCCGCCATAGGTGAGACTGCCCGGAATCGGCTCCAGCGGCTGGGACTGGCAGGCCGCCAGCAAGCCGGCGGCAAGGACAATGGCAAGACGCGATTTCATTCAACAGTCCCCTCGTTGCGCTCCGATCATATATTCTCTCACGCTCACTTACAAATCTCGCGTGCTGCGCGAATTTCAAGAAAGAGTTCGTCACCTAACAACGACGAAGGCCGGAAGAGCCGCCGCCACCCCGGCCATGGAAGACCTATTGATGTCCGCCTTGGATGCAACCCGAAATCAATCCGGGCAGGCTTTGGAAAGGTGTCCGGTTGGCATCGCCGCTGTGCATCGAATTTCCAGTGGTGCCATCCTTTCCCTGGCAATTGCTGCGGCCGCTGGACGGGCCACCCATGTTGTTCGTGATGCTGCCCCGTGCTGTTCGGGTCGGCAACGGACGGCAAGCGCCAGAACGGACGCCGCGGCGTGCTTCCTGTTGATTTTGCGCCTCTTGATAGTAAGTTAGTGGCCGGGCGAAGGGGAGGTCGCATCAATCTGTGGCTCCCGCGGCCTTGCGAAGCGGACGCTGCAGAGGAAGCCCATGAAACGCTGGCTGGTCGGTCTCTTTGCCTCCTTCTCCTCGATTGGATTGCTTTTTGGCTTCGCCTTCTTTGCTGCCTCGCTGACTCCGAGCCTGATGCCGCGTTCCTTTGTCGTCCAGGGCGCGCTCTCCGGTGTATGCGCCGCCGTCGGTTACCTGATCGGCGTGATCCTCGTCTGGGTCTGGAATTATCTCCAGCTGCCCGTCACGAAGACCGGCCAAGGCGTCATGAAGGTGGCGGTCTGGGTCCTCGGCGTCGTCGTGGCGATCGCCTTCCTCTGGCGGGCCGCCGGCTGGCAGAATTCGATCCGCGAACTCTGGCACATGGAACCGCTGGATACGGCCGAACCCTACAAGCTCGCCATCGTCGCGGCGATCGTGTTCCTGCTGGCCGTGCTGATCGGCCGGCTCTTCCGCCTGACCTGCCTTGCGATTTCCGACTGGCTCTCCCGCTTCATCCCTCCTCGGGTCTCGAGGGTCGTCGGCACGGTGATCGCCGTGGCGCTGTTCTGGTCGGTCGTCGAAGGCGTGCTTTTGAGAAGCGCGCTGCATATGGCCGACTCATCGTTCCGCAGGGTGGATGCGTTGCTGGAGGACGACGTGCCGACGCCCGCCGATCCTGGAAAAACCGGCAGTCCGTCGTCGCTCGTCGCCTGGGACGGGCTCGGCCGCCAGGGCCGTAACTTCATCACGACAGGGCCGCATGCGGCGCAAATCGGCGACTTCTGGAAGAGCGCGGCGCGCGAACCGATCCGCGTCTATGTCGGCCTGAACAATGCGGAGACCATCGAGGAGCGCGCCAAGCTCGCCCTGCGCGAGCTGCAGCGTCAGGGCGCCTTCGAGCGCTCGCTACTCGTCATTGTCGTCCCGACGGGCACGGGCTGGATCGATCCCGCGGCCATGGACCCGCTCGAATATCTGCATCGTGGCGATGTCGGGAGCGTCGCGATGCAATATTCCTACCTCACGAGCTGGCTCTCGCTGCTGGTCGAGCCGGAATACGGGGCCGACTCGGCGCGGGCGCTGTTCCGCGAGGTCTATGGCTACTGGACGACGCTGCCGCGCGACAGCAGGCCGAAGCTCTACCTACACGGCTTGAGCCTGGGGGCGCTGAACTCGCAGATCACAGCAGACCTCCTGGACGTGATCGCCGATCCCTTCCAGGGCGCGCTGTGGAGCGGCCCGCCCTTCGAAAGTGCGATGTGGCGGACGGTGACCGCAGGCCGGGACCCGCAATCCCCGGCCTGGCTGCCGCGCTTCAGGGACGGCTCGATCATCCGCTTCACCAACCAGGAAAACGAACTCGACTTGCCCGGAGCCACCTGGGGACCGGTGCGGATCGTCTATCTCCAATATGCCAGCGATGCCGTGACCTTCTTCGATCCGCGGTCGGCCTATCGGGAGCCCGCCTGGATGAAGGGCGAGCGCGGCCCGGACGTCTCGCCGCGCCTCAGATGGATCCCCGTGCTGACGATGCTGCAGCTCCTCTTCGATATGGCGACCGCCACCACCTCGCCGATGGGATACGGCCATGTCTATGCCCCCGAACACTACATAGATGGGTGGGTCGCGGTGACCGATCCGCAGATTGCGCCGGCAGAGGTGGATGCGTTGAAGGCGAAGCTGGCGGTTGAGCTGAGGAGCGTGGAGGCCGGAGGATAAGGGGAGGTGTGGGTGCGGCCCTTCCGAAAAGGGCTCGCTGCAGGCCCTAGTGCAAGCCTACTTGTTCTTCAGAAGCCATATCTTCCCGGCCATCGTGATGCCGTAGACGTCTTTTGATTTCTCATCGTTCAGATGCCGCCTTTCCAGGAAGCCTGGCTCCTCAAGCTCAACCAGCGTCTTGGCGGTTACCGATTTCACTTTCTGAGGCCGCTCCTTCCAGCGATCAGATTTCGCGTAGGTCACTGTCGCGTTCTGATGCGTCCACTTGCTTGATGGTTGTGGATACAGATCCCCATCTCGAGCGAGTTTCAGTGCGGCGATCTGGGGCTGGGAAAGCTCAACCATATGGGAAGAATCCTCTTTTAGTGTTCGTAATAGGAGAGCGTCACGGTAACAAGCAGCACGGATTTGCTGTGCAATTCGTGTTCAGTTCCGCATTCTCGTGTCGGTTTACTCAGGATTGCGGTCGCTGCCAGTCCAGTTTTAGGCCTGTTTTCGTTGAGGAAAACTGGTGCTGCCGAGTGGGATTGAACCACCGACCTCACCCTTACCAAGGGTGTGCTCTACCACTGAGCTACGGCAGCAGGACCAGACGCGGAGCGGTTCGCTCAAATCGCGTGAACGGGGGGCCTATTGCCACAGCTTGGACCCGAGCGCAAGCTGCAAATTCGAAGTTCTCCCGAACAGACGATGAAAAGCTGCGCCCACTTTTGGGAAGCTGAGATTTCGGCTATTGATGTGGTCATGAACGACGACGTTACGAACGACCGCAGGGGCAGCGGCGAGCCGGCTTCCTCCGACATGGACGCGACGGGCACCACCGCGCCGCCCCCTCCCACCCAGGCAGACATGCGACGCGAGCGCGCTGCACAGAAGTTGCGCGAAAATCTCCAGCGCCGCAAACATCAGACGCGCGCGCGGCGTGCGGGGGAGGCAGATGAAGCAAATGGCCTGCCTGCCGCAAAAATGGACGAATCGTAATGAAGCTTCGCGGACGAATTGAAGCGTCCGGGGAATTCGTCTAAGGACCCTCCATCTTTTAAGGTAAAGAACTTTCACGAAAGGCGGGCCTTGCCCGTAAGCTGCACATGGATCGTATCAGGATCGTCGGCGGGAATGAGCTCAGTGGTGTCATTCCCATCTCCGGCGCGAAGAATGCTGCCCTCCCGCTGATGATCGCCTCGCTCCTGACCAGCGACACGCTGACTTTGGAGAATGTTCCGCATCTGGCCGATGTCGAGCTGCTGATGCGCATCCTCGGCAATCACGGCGTCGATGTTGCCGTCAACGGCCGTCGCGAACGCCAGGAAGACGGCTATTCGCGCACCATCCATTTCACCTGCCGCACGATCGTCGATACGACCGCACCTTACGAACTCGTCGCCAAGATGCGCGCGAGCTTCTGGGTCATCGGTCCGCTGCTTGCCCGCGAAGGCAAGGCACGCGTCTCGCTGCCGGGCGGCTGTGCGATCGGCACGCGTCCGGTCGACCTCTTCATCTCCGGCCTCGAGGCGCTCGGCGCCAACATGGAGATCGATGGCGGCTACATCAATGCGACGGCCCCGACCGGCGGCCTGATCGGCGCCCGCTACACCTTCCCGAAGGTATCCGTCGGCGCGACCCACGTGCTGATGATGGCGGCGACGCTCGCCCGCGGCACGACCGTGCTCGGCAACGCCGCCCGCGAGCCGGAGATCGTCGATCTCGCCAACTGCCTGAACGCCATGGGCGCGAAGATTTCCGGCGCCGGCACGAGCACGATCACAATCGAGGGAGTGACCTCGCTTTCCGGCGCGCGTCATCGCGTGCTGCCCGATCGCATCGAGACGGGAACCTATGCCATGGCCGTCGCCATGGCGGGCGGCGACGTCCGGCTCGAGAATACCGATGCCTCCCTGCTCGACACCGCGCTCGAAACGCTTCGCCGCGCCGGCGCCGAGATTACGCCGACGAACAACGGCATCCGCGTGGTGCGCAATGGCGCTGGCATCAAGCCGGTCGACATCGTCACCGATCCGTTCCCGGGCTTCCCGACGGACCTGCAGGCGCAGTTCATGGCGCTGATGACGCGCTCTTCCGGCGTCTCGCACATCACCGAGACGATCTTCGAAAACCGCTTCATGCATGTGCAGGAGCTTGCCCGTCTCGGCGCCAAGATCTCGCTTTCCGGTCAGACTGCAAAGATCGAGGGCGTCGGCCGGCTGAAGGGTGCCCCGGTCATGGCGACCGACCTGCGGGCATCGGTCTCGCTGGTGATCGCGGGCCTGGCGGCCGAAGGCGAGACGATGGTTTCCCGCGTCTATCACCTCGACCGCGGCTTCGAACGCCTGGAGGAAAAGCTGACCCGCTGCGGCGCGATCGTCGAACGCGTCAGCGAATAGGGGCTTTTCCGCGCCCGCCGCGCCGCTTGCCTGTCGCGCCTGCGCGTCAGTAACGGCGCGTCGCGGATACTTCGCCGTTGCGTATTGTCGCGCAGCGTCCTATCTCCTGTTGCTATGTGCCTTGAAGGCAGGTGCGATGGTGATCGGGGAAGTGGGAATGACCAATCTCAAGCTCGTGGCGCTCGACGGCGAGGATCTCGCTGTCATTTCCGCGCATATGCAGGATAGCGTCCTCAAGGTCGGCGATATCGCCTGGACGCCGCGTTCGGGGCAGTTTTCCATAACGGCGAACCGCTTTGTCTGGGAATCGGCCGATGAGAAGGGCAAGCCCTTTGAGCGTCATCGCGCTGCTCTCGTCTTCAAGCGTGTCCAGTCCGTCCGTTCGCTCGGCTTCGACCGCGGGAAGGACGATGACGTGCTCTCCCTGCTGGCGATCAGCTTCGAGCAGAAGGGCGAAGGACCGGAGGGCACCATCGAACTCGCGCTTGCCGGAGACGCCACCATTGCCCTCGATGTGGAATGCATCGAGGTTCAGCTTGCCGATATCGGTGGAGCGTGGGAAACGGCCCACAAGCCGAAACACCCCGACGCGGAATAGGTTCGGCTTCGGCCCGTCAGCATCGCATCTGAAAGGAACACCACCCTTGGCTATCTGGCTCGAACAAGCATCGGAAGGGTTTGAAGAGCGGTTCGCCGCATTCCTGACGACCAAACGCGAGGTCTCGGAGGACGTCAATGCCGTGGTGCGCGGCATCATCGACGATGTGCGCTCGCGTGGCGATGCGGCTGTAGCCGAGTACTCCCTGCGTTTCGATGGCGTCGATTTCGCCAAGGTTCCGATGCGGGTCAGCGAGGCGGAAATCGATGCGGCGGTCGAGGCAGTGCCCTCCGAGGTGTTGGGCGCCCTGAAGGTCGCGGCACTTCGTATCGATGCGCACCACCGCCGGCAATTGCCCAAGGACGACATATACGAAGACCACATGGGTGTCGGGCTCGGCTCGCGCTGGACCGCGATCGAGGCCGTCGGCATCTACGTGCCGGGCGGCACGGCGAGTTATCCGAGCTCGGTGCTGATGAATGCCGTTCCGGCCAAGGTCGCCGGCGTCGAGCGCATTGTCATGGTCGTGCCGACGAGCGGCGGTGTCCTTAATCCTGCGGTATTGGCTGCCGCCCGCATGGCCGGCGTCGAGGAGATCTATCGCATCGGCGGTGCGCAGGCTGTCGCCGCGCTCGCTTATGGCACGGAGACGATCGCCCCCGTTGCCAAGATCACCGGGCCGGGCAATGCCTATGTCGCGGCCGCCAAGCGCCAAGTCTTCGGCACCGTCGGCATCGACATGATCGCCGGCCCGTCCGAAGTGCTAGTCATTGCCGATAGGGACAACAATCCGGACTGGCTCGCTGCCGATCTTCTTGCCCAGGCCGAGCATGACCGCGGCGCCCAATCCATCCTGATTACAGACGATGTCGGGCTTGCAAAGGCGGTCGAGGCTGCCGTGGAACGCCAGCTGAAGACATTGGGCCGCTCGGAGACCGCCGCCGCAAGCTGGCAGGATTTCGGCGCGATCATCATCGTCAAGCATCTCGACGACGCCTTGCCGCTGGCAAACCGTATCGCCGCCGAGCACCTGGAGCTCGCTGTAGACGATCCCGACGCGTTTCTCCCCGGCATCCGCAATGCCGGCGCGATCTTCATGGGCCGGCACACGCCGGAAGTCATCGGCGACTATGTGGGCGGCTCCAACCACGTGCTGCCCACGGCACGCTCGGCGCGCTTCTCCTCAGGCCTCTCGGTGCTCGACTTCGTCAAGCGCACCTCGATCCTCAGGCTCGGCACGGAGCAACTGCGCTCGCTCGGTCCGGCGGCGATTGCGCTCGCCAATGCCGAAGGGCTCGACGCGCATGCTCGCTCCGTCGCGATCCGACTCAATCTCGATAGGTGAGCGAATGGCGAGGGGAGGCGATCACCGGCTGTTCGATGTCGTCCTCGACGATACGATAGGCCGTTCCACGCCCGACATCGAGCACGAGCGCGCCGTCGCCATATTCGACCTCATTGAGGAGAACCGTTTCGAACCCGTCGGCCATGCCGGCGGCCCCTACCGGCTGAAGATTTCGCTGGTGGATTCCAAGCTCGTCTTCGCAATCAGCACGGAGGACGACGGCAGTGTGGCCACGCACATCCTGTCGCTGACGCCGTTCCGCCGGATCGTGAAGGACTATTTCATGATCTGCGAAAGCTACTATGAAGCGATCCGTTCCGCGACGCCGAGCAGGATCGAGGCGATCGACATGGGACGCCGGGGCATCCACAACGAAGGCTCGCAGACGCTCATGGACCGGCTGCAGGGCAAGATCAGCATCGATTTCGACACGGCCCGGCGGCTTTTCACGCTGGTCTGCGTGCTCTATTGGCGTGGGTAGCGGCGATGGAGGCTCCGGCGACAACCCACTGGAAGAAAGTGCCTGGCGCCATACTCTTCATGTGCGGCATGAATGCCATCCGCTCGCCGATCGCCGAGGCGATTGCCCGTAGTATTCTGCCTGCGGGTACCTATATAGCGTCAGCCGGCGTGCGGGCAGGCGAACGCGACGCATTCGTGGATGCGGTGCTCGAAGAGATTGGCCTCTCGCTCGGACGCAGGCAGCCGCAGACGCTGGAAGAGCTCGAGGACGATTTCTTCGATCTCATCATCACCCTTTCGCCGCAGGCGCATCACGCCGCACTAGAGCTTACGCGCACGAAGGCGATCGACGTCGTCTATTGGCAGACCCCCGATCCGACGGTCGTGACCGGCACGCGCGAACAGATTCTTGATGCCTACAGGGATGTGCGGGACTATCTTGCGCGTCTCATCGAGAGTCGCTTGCTGAAACGAGATGGCATAGCCGCTCAATCGGCATGAAACAAATGCAGAAAGCCCGATCAACGAGGTTCACAAAACCGCGCCGATTGTGTAGTTTCCGCCCAAATTTCCGGCCGCCTTTGCCGCCGGGCCTCAACACACAGGAAGAAAAGCCTTAATGCCGAAAGAAGAAGTCCTCGAATTTCCCGGTATCGTCACCGAACTTCTGCCGAACGCGACCTTTCGCGTTAAGCTTGAAAACGAACACGAGATCATCGCTCATACCGCCGGCCGCATGCGCAAGAACCGCATCCGCGTGCTCGCAGGCGACAAGGTCCTCGTCGAGATGACGCCCTACGACCTCACCAAGGGCCGCATCACTTATCGCTTCAAGTAGAAATTGGCGTTGTCCGTCTCCCTGGCGATGGTCGAGGTTCCATGGCGCTGAAACACAAGCTGATACTGGCCTCGGGCTCGCCGCGGCGCGTCGAGCTGCTTAATCAGGCGGGCATCGAGCCGAGCCGCCTCTTGCCGATGGACATCGACGAGACGCCGAAAAAATCCGAGCATCCGCGTTCGCTCGCCCGCCGGCTGTCGCTGGAAAAGGCGGAGGCCGCATTTGCATCGATCAAGGAAGATGTCGCCTGGCAGGGGAGCTATCTGCTTGCGGCAGATACCGTCGTGGCCGTCGGACGGCGGATCCTGCCGAAGGCCGAATACGAGGATGAGGCGTCTTCCGCGCTGCATCTCCTTTCGGGCCGTAGCCATTGGGTCTACACCGGTGTCTGCCTGATCACGCCCGACCGCACCGTCCGCCAGAAGATCGTGGAGACGAAGGTGCGCTTCAAGCGGCTTTCGGGATTCGAGATCGAGAGCTACCTTGCCTCCGGACAATGGCGTGGCAAGGCCGGCGCATACGGCATCCAGGGACTTGCGGGCACCTTCGTCCAGAAACTTGTCGGCTCCTATACGAATGTCGTGGGCCTGCCCCTATATGAAACGGTGCTGCTGCTCGCCGGTGAAGGCTTCGACGTTCATGGCCGGTGGCTGGAAGGTTAAGCGTGATGCCAGAAGACAATGCCAAAGCGGGGGCAAAGGTAGAGCCTTTGCGCAAGACCCGGCCCTGCCCGGAATGCGGCAGGCCATCCATCCGCGAACACTACCCATTCTGTTCTGACCGCTGCCGCTCGACGGATCTGTCGCGCTGGCTGAAGGGTTCCTACGCCATTCCCGTCGCCGATGATGAAACCAAGGCGGAATACTCCGACGAGGAATAGAACTAGGGCCGCGGTGCCAGCGGACCCTATGGCGGGTAACTCAGCGCACAGAGCAACCCTTTCAATTTGCTTGTGAATTTGCGAATCCGGCGCTCCTGTTAAAAAAGAGTCATTTGACGCTGGACATGAGCCGACAAGATGCTATAACCCCGCTCGCTTCAGGGGCAAACCAACACCCCGGGTTCCGGAAGGAACCTTTCGAAGTTGAGATGCCCAGATAGCTCAGTTGGTAGAGCAGCGGATTGAAAATCCGCGTGTCGCTGGTTCGATTCCGGCTCTGGGCACCACTAAATTCCCCTTTTTCAGTGATGTAGATCGGCATTCGGCAAGGCAAGTCTGCGTCTTGGCAACTACGCTGGTTGCCAGCAGGCCTTGCAAGAGAGCCGCCGGACATCGAATGTGCCATCGCACCTTTGGCGGATACCACCCACTTTGATAGGAGAGCTGTCGCAGGTTGACCATCTCGACGGCCTTAGCGATCTGTCTGAGACTCTCTTTGCGGGGAGGCGGAGAGATGAGGCGCGTTATTCTTGCTTTGGCGTTTTTGGGCATTGCATCGGGGAGGTCGCTTTGCCAGCCGACGACCGATACGGCTCCGTTCATCTACGTTCCGGAAATACCGGAAGCCATCATTCTCAACGGCGCTATCGACTATCGATCGCCGCTCGCCTTCAAGCGGGCGCTGCGGGCGCACCCCGAGACGCAGATCGTCATTCTTCAAAGTGAGGGCGGCTCCGTTCAGGCGGCGCTTCTGATTGCAGAGGAGATCCACGAGCGCAACCTTGCCACCTTCATTCCAGAGAAGAGCCTCTGTGCATCGGCATGCGCCTATCTGTTTCTTGCCGGCGTCGAGCGTCTGGCCGAAGGCCAGCTGGGCGTGCACCAGATTTCCGGGGTGGACGATCCGAAGGTTGCACAGCTGAACCTCTCGGACGTCATCGAGGCCCTGAGCAAGTACGACGTTTCGGCAGGCGTGATTACCCGAATGCTGAGGACGCCGCCGGATGACATCTACATCTTCGGGCCCGGTGAAATGGTGTCTCTGGGGATTAACAAGACCTACGATATACCCACGGCCTCGATTTCCGATCATGCGCCCGACGCGGCGGCCGCGGCCGTTGGTCCGGCAACAGAGGATGCGGCAAGAGATTTCGTGTTGGGGGTGATCAGGTCGAGTTCCCTGCCAAAGGGTGAGCTTCTCGCGCTGACGTCGAACATATATTCCGACAACGTTTCATTTTACGGCACGTCGATAACCAAGGCCGAGGTGCTCGAGGAGAAGGCGACCTATGCTGACAGATGGCCGTCGCGATCCTCGGTCGTGAAAATGGATACGATCAGCACAACCTGCCTCGCCGATCGCTGTCGCGTGAGCGGTATGTATGATTGGCGTGTGCAAGACCCCAAGCGAAAGAAACAGGCTGCCGGCTCAGCGCAGTTCGCCTACGAGGTTCAGATGGGCACCAGCCCGCAGATTATCGCCGAAGAGGGCAAGGTCGTCAGCCGCGTGAAGAATCTGAATTGAGATCGCAGGCAGCCCTATGGCTGCCGAGCGAGCGGGCTGCGGGCCACTGCAGCGTTGCTCAACTCCACCCAGAACAACCGCCAAGGCTTTCGCTTCTTGGCTATGAAGCAGTGCGTAATAGCCCGCAGATCGGCTTCGTCGTATCCTTTGGCGGCAAGCTCGTCGAGAACCTCCGGCGGTATCGCGCCCCGCGGCTCCCGGTCGAGCATGTTCACCTTTACCTTCAGGTCCGGGAGCCGCGCTGTGGCGGCGATGTAATCGGTTGACGGACGCATGTTGAAGTTTCTTGCGTCGAGCATGTAGGCGACGACGTCCTGGATGGTGCCATTTGCTTCCGCGATCGCCACACTGTTTTCTTCAAGATATCTTACCGCCTCATCTCGACTCAAGCGCAGGTGAGCCCAGGGGTAGTTCACAAAATACTGCGGATAGTGATGGCCGTGCCGTGAGTTCCAAAGCGGCGCCGCTAGGCTATAGACGACGCCACCTGGCTTAACGACCCGTGCCATCTCGGAGAACGCTCTGAAGATGTCCGGAACGTGCTCCATGGTCGCGACACTATAGACGAGATCGAAGTATCCCGACGGGAGGCTCATCGCCTCGGCACTCTCTTGATGGTACGTTACGGTGGGATGAGGGAAGTCTCTGCCTATTCCGTCGACCACATCGACTCCGTGTACTTCCTTAGCTCCGAGATCAACAAAGTACCGACAATCTCCGCCTGTGTTGCAGCCGATCACGAGAACCGTACGGCCCCTTACGCGCTTATGCCTGTTGGCCTTTTGAGCATGAAAATAGTTATAGTCCACGGCTGCGTCTCCGCATGTAGATGCGAACAAGCTAATTTAAAAGCTGCAAGTTGGAAACATCCGCGGTGATAACTGTGATGCGGTCGCGAGAAGGTCACAAGCTCTTCCGCCGCGCATTCCCACCGGCGACCGCGTCAGGCAAGCGGCCGTCAAGTGTTACGGTTTAGCTAACCGGCAACTCCGACCCTTGGGATGAATTTCGGGAAGGGTGGGTTTCTTACCCGCGCATAGAGGTAGGCGGGCGTAAGGAAGGCTGCCGCGTGGATCCACGCGATGACAATCTCGTTGGTGAAGTGGGTAATGGCGAGCATCGAAGGCACGACCGACAGCATATAGATCAATTGCATCATCGTATTTCCCTTCATTGCCGCGGAATAGATGCGCGCGAGCAACCAAGCGAACAGAAGGAATTTTACGAAGCCGAAGTACCAGAAGGAATGGAAGGCGTCGGCCATGCCTGTGGACGTGCTGCCTGTCGGGCGGTCGTAGCCCGACTGAAAGATGGAATCGACGGGAATATAGAGCGACTCCTTGAGCGCCGCACCGACGATCTGTGCCGGAATGAACGTGAAGACCGTGGAATTCCAATGCCCGATGCCAAAGTCAAAACTCTTGTATTCATCGATATTCTCGATCGCCATGATGGCGTTCGTCATTTCTGGGCCTCCCTCGTTGAGAAGCTTGTTCCAGTTGCCGACAAGATCGATGTTTAGGACGGCGCCGAAATCTGCCTTCTCGTTGTAGACGGTGGCATTTCGATAGTCTCCGGCCGCCAGGCTGCCGACAAGCGCAAAGACCAGGCCGCCGACGACCGCCGAACGAGGAACAGCCCAACCACGCTGGAACCAGAGTGCAAGCGCGATCATCAGGAAGAATTCAGCCGTCTCGTTCCGGCGGCCGGCAATGACGATACGCTCGAAATAGAACATCAGATCGAACAGGATGATTCCCAAGGTCATTCGCGTCGGCCGCCGTGCATGGCAAAGAAGCGCAATCGCGAAGCCGTATGGAAGCAGTTTGGCGAAGAACAGGTAGGCGACGGCAATACCGGTGAGCATTCCTGCAAGGGCCTGATCCTTCGGCATATGACCGATCTTGTAGAAGAAATAGGCACCGATTAGGGAGAGCACCAACGCAACGCGATGGAGCCGTTGCTCGCTAAACACGACATCCTGCATGTCTCGCCCGCGCAGGCCGAGAGCCCAGCCGACCCAACATGCCACGAGGCACAAAATCGAAAAGAAGAGCGTCTTGACGATGGCGCTCTGGCTCATGAACGCGTTGTTTATGATGCCCGGCATCTGGGGCATGACGAACACGAGAAAGATGCTTCCTGCCAGGAACGGAAACTCAAAAAAGCGACCGCGCGCGAGCAGGCCATGCGCGAGGATGATCACGCTTAGCAGCATCATCAGAAAAAACACGGCCCAGGATAGCGTCATGAGGTCCCCTCTCGCGATCCAGCTTCGATCTGTGGGCGCGCGAGTACAAGTACACTTTTCGACGTAGAACTCGTCCAAGCTGTGCTGCATTGGTGGAGGCGGAGCGCTCATCGGTGCAAATGGCGCGGGCAGGTCCCCCAGAAGGCGAACGACGGCCTCAGCTTGTCGAAATTCCCCACCGCACTTCGGGGGAGAGGCTATGCGTCGATCGACAAGCCGCAGATGCGCGACAGATGGGCGATCGGCAGCCCGGTCTCGGCGACCCAGCTATTGAAGGCTTCCTGAATCAGGCGGAGTTCCTTCTTGCTGGGGTTGGCGCCGGAAATCGGGACACCGGCAGTTCGCAGGCAGGCAAGCACGTCCGAATTGAGGATGAAGCCGTCGCGGCCCACCGATCGAAGGAAATACTGGCCAGCGAGGCCACCGAGCCGGCTGCCCCGTTTGCTCAACACGTCGAGGAGCCCTATCTGATCACCAGCCGGCCAGTCGGCCAGGAAGGCGCCGGCGCTGCCATGCTGCTCGGCCAATTCGCGTATGAAATGCGCATTGGTCCGAACCGACATGATCTTTGCGCCGTTGCGAATGATGCGCGTGTCGCTCGTCAGTTGGTGCCAGTATTCATCGGGCGCGAAATTGAGGTAGGCGACGTCGAAATTGTCGAACGCCGCTTCGAAGCCCGGCCATTTCGCCTCTATCACTTTCCACACGAAGCCGGCTGAGAAGATGTATTTGGTCATCTCGGCAAGCAGCCGGTCGTCAGGCATCGCACGTAGGGCATTTCCGTCGGGCACTGGGGGCAGCAGCTTGCGTAGTGCCTCTGCGCCACGCTTGCGCTCGGCCGCCCGCTCCATGATGACCTGGAAGCTTTGCATAATGCCACCGACCGGTTGAACTCGCACGGCATGATTGCTCGCGCTGCTGGCGATGTCCATCCCCGGAGCAGAGTCGCTTGTTGCCGCCGGCTCAGCCTCGGCGCGCGATGAGTATGCCGGCGAGCACGATTACGCCGCCCACAGCCTGCATGGCGCCTATGCCCTCGCCAAGCAGCAGCCAGGCGAGTACGGCGGCCACGACGGGCTGCAGAAGCAGGGTTAGGGACGAGAACGCTGCAGGCAGGTAGGCAAGAGCGTAGGCGATGGCGACCTGGCCGCCTGCATGGCTGACAAAGGCAAGGCCGAAAAGAATAGCCCAGCCATAGGCCGTGCTAGGAAACAGCGTGCCTTCGGCATAGAGGACGACCGGCAGGAGGCAGAGGGCTGCTGACGCCGAGCTCCAGAGCATGATCCGCAACGTGTCGAAGCGGCTGCGCAGGCGGCCGATGGACAGGATATAGCCGGCGTAGAACATTGCCGCCACAAGGGCGACCGCATCACCTCTGAGGTCGCCGTTTCCGAGTGCGGCAGGTCCGCCCTTCAGGGTGACGACACCTGCAATGGCCGTGACTAGGCCGAGCAGGAACATGCGGCTGACCGCGGATCGGAAGAGAATCCAGCCGATAATGGTTACAAAGACCGGCGCAAGATTGGCTAGCAGCGTTGCGTTCGCCACCGATGTCATCCGGATCGAAAGGTGCCAGGCGGCAAGATCGACCGAAAGGATGATCCCGGGCAGGACGAGTATCGCGTAGTCCCGGAGGCGGAGCGGCGCGGTGCCCTCCGCAGGTCGCTTTCCGATCGAAAAGGCGAGGAGCGGTATCAGCGCGAGCGCCACCCGCCAGAATGCCGTCGCCATCGGCCCGACCTCCGACAGCCTAACGAAGATCGGGGAGCCGCCGATCGCTGCACCGCCAACGATCAATGCGGCGAGAGCTATACGATTGGTGGCGGCGGAACCGGCGGAGGAGGTGATGGTCTGTGACAAGAGCTTGGCCTGATGAGATCTGCTGCGGTCGATCGGCCGCGTCCGCTTGCGCAATAGCAGAGTTCGTTCTTTGAAAACAATCACTCCGCGTAAAATTGAAAGACAAGAGCGACACCGGCAGGCACTCTGCGGCATTGTGACCCGCTGAGGGAGGCCGTTGGCTCGCCGTTCGGCGGGGTGTCGGGCGTGGGGAAAGGATCACCGATGCGGCCAGCACTTCCGATCATAATGAGCATCACCGGCGGCTACGTCGACACGGCCGGATTTCTCGCCCTGCATGGGCTGTTCACGGGTCATGTCACCGGGAATATTGTCATGCTCGGCGCAGCCCTGCTGCATGAAGGATCGAGTACCTATGCGAAGATGCTGGCGGTGCCGGTCTTCTGCGCCACGATTGTGATCATGCGATTTGTGATCGACCGTCTGCGTCTGCCGGAAAGTGTCTCGTTGCGCACGATGGTCGCTGTGAAGTTGGTGATGCTGACGCTCGGCAGCGTAAGCGCGATCTCTCTAGCCCCGTTCACCGCGCCCAACGGGCTGAGTCTCGTGCTGACCGGCATGCTGCTGGTGATCGCCATGGCGATCCAGAATGCAGCTCACAGGACGCACCTCGCTTCCGCGCCGCCATCGAACGTAATGACGGGCACGATGACCCAGATGATGGTCGACCTCGGCGAAATGCTGGCCGGCAGGATGACGCCCGACGCGAAGGTAGCGACGAGAGCACGCCTGAAAGGTATGCTCTATGCCGTTCTGGGGTTTGTGACCGGGTGCGGAGCGGCGGCTCTCGGCTTCGGCCTGGCCGGGACTTGGTGCTTCGCGCTGCCGCCCTTTCTTGGCCTTGCGACGCTCTTGCTCGTTATTTCTGAGCCGACGAAGCAGCCTGAATGATCTCGCCGCTCTCTCCGGCGACCCAGCGGCGAATAAGCGGAACATCCGGGTCGCCGACCTCGTGACCCACCGGCAGCATGTTGAAATCCACGCGCGCGCCGTTTGCCTTGAGAAGCTTGGCAAGTGGCTTGGCGAAACGGCCATACATGTCCTGATCGCCGCTGACGACAAGCACGTCGAGGTCCGAAAGATCCGCGGAAGGGGGACGGTTGAGCACGGGCATCGACCGCAGCAGGATCGCACGACGGACGAGATGCGGATGCAGCAGCGCGAGCGAGTTCAGGAGGTTCGCGCCGTTTGAATAGCCGGCATAGATCATCTTCTTCGGGTCAAGCCCGTAGGCCTTCCGGGCGCCCTCTATGAAGGCGGCAAAGGCATCGGCTTCGCTCTTGATGTCGTCCTGATCGAAGGAGATAGGCGTGATCCGGCGATACCAGCGCGGGTGGCCTTCTTCTGTGGCGCGTCCGCGCACGCCGAGCAGCGTCGCGCGGGGCAGGGCGGCATGCAGCAGCGGCATCATGGTCGTTTCGTTGCCGCCTGACCCGTGGAGCAGGACGACGACGCTGCCATCGGGGTCCGGCGGGGTGAAGAAGCGGTGGACGAACGGAAGGTCACGATAGACGACACGTTCCTCCCCCGGCATCGAGAACTGCGGCAGGACGACCTTGAGTTCTTCCGCGCGGCCGCTGGCCTCATCGGGAATGAAGAGCCTCTCGCCGAGCGCGGCTTCGGGCTCGTCGACCGTCATGCCTGGAGCATCGGTTGCAAGTTCGATGAGGATGCCGCCGGGCTCCCGGACATAGAGGGAGCGGAAATATTTCCGGTCGTGCGCATTTGTCGCCGAGGAGTTCAGCGACCGCAAAGATCGATGAACCGCCTCGAGCTCCTCGTCGTCGCGGGCGCGGAAGGCGATGTGATCGACCGTGCCCGTTCCCGGCGCTGAAGTCCAGAAGCCCTGGGCGTTGCGCACGTCGACGATATCCCCGGCGCTGCTTTCGAGGCGGGTGATCGACGCTGTACGGGACAGGAAGTGATAGCCGAAATGCTTTTCGAGGAATGCCTGCGTCAGGTCCGGCGTCTCGGTCAGGAAGGTCACGCCGCGTATTCGGCGGATGGAATGCTCCGCGGCAACCTCTCCGCCTGCGACCGCGGCGCCAGGGGCGAGGCCGGCAACCCCAACGAGCTTGACGATCACGCCGTCAGGATCCTTCAGCCGGAGCGTCGGTTCGCCGAATTCGTCTAGAGGTCCTTCCGGACGCAGCCCGAAGCTCAGCGCGCGCGTCAGCCAATAACCGGTGCTTGCCGGATCGATGGCGAGCGAAATCTCCCCGATCTGGCCGAAACCGGCGCGGCCGGGGGCACCGTCTTCCCAGACCAGGAACGTGATCAGCGATCCGGGGCTGGCGGCAGCGTCGCCATAGAACAGATGGAGCTGGGTTGCATCTTCGAAGCCCGCGGTCCGCTTCACCAGCCGCAGACCGAGGAAACCCGCGTAGAAGTCGACGTTCGCCTGCACCTTGCGGGTGATAAGCGTGACGTGGTGGATTCCGGCTACCATCGAGCAATCCCCGGATGACGAGGCTGCGTAGCAAGGACGATGCTTTCCATTGGAAGAACTCTCCGCGAAACTGGCGTTGATATGTCCGGCTAGGGCAAGGATGACAAGAACTACGGTTCTAAGGATCCGTTCGCAATCGGCCGCACGAAGTTCCAAGGTCGCTCCACAGAGAGGCATGAGGTGGGACGAAGTGTGGCTGCTTTGTGGCGGGAAAGCAAACAGTCATAAATTGTGCGGGGAAATCAGATGCTCGCGAAGGCGAAGCGTCGCCGCCGTAGAGCCGTGTGACCGTTCAAACGAGAATCGCGCGCCCTCGGTGAAGGGCGCGCGACTGTGTGGTTCGCTGGGGTAAGGAAGGGGTCAGGCGACCGTCTTCTGCTTGCCCTGCTCGTCACTGGTCAGAGCGGTGCTGTCGCCTTCGCTGGCGACCGCGCGGCGGTGGCGGCGGCGCCAGTCACCGAGGAAGAGCAGGATCGGTGCTGCGATGAAGATCGAGGAAGCGCCGGCCACGAGAATGCCGAAGGCCATCGGCACCGCGAAGCTTTCCACCGCGCTGCCGCCCCAGATTGCCATTGGAAGCAACGACAGGAAGGCAGTGGCATTGGTGTAAAGGCTTCGTGCCAGCGTTTCGTTGATGGACTTATCGATGATCTCGCGCAGCGGCATCGACTTGTAGAGCCGCATGTTTTCGCGCATGCGATCGTAGACGACGACCTTGTCGTTCACCGAATAGCCGACCATTGTCAGCACGGCGGCGATGGCCGTCAGGTTGAAGTCGAGGCCGGTGATGGCGAAAAAGCCCACCAGCTTGGTGACGTCGAGCACCAGCGTGACGATGGCGCCCACGGCGAACGGCCATTCGAAACGCCACCAGATGTAGAACAGCATGGCAAGGCTGGCGATGACAACCGAGAGGATACCGGCCCAGGCGAGCTCGCCGCTGACCTTCGGGCCGATGACGTCACTTCCGGTTACCGTCGCCTGCGGATCGATCTTGAGGATCTCCGCCTTGAGCTTGGTGACGGCCGCCGTCTGCGCCTCTTCGCCGCCGTCCTGCCTCTGGGCGCGCACCGCCATAGTGTTGTTGTCGCCGTAGGACTGGAGGGTGACTTCGCCGAGACCTAGGCTGCTCAGACCCTCGCGGAAGCGGCCGAGATCGCCGGCATCCTGCGTCTTCACCGACATCTGGATGCCGCCGCGGAAGTCGACCCCATAGTTGAGGCCGGGATAGATGAACAGTCCGACGGAGGCGAGCGACAGGATCGCCGAGACCGTGACGCCGAAGAAGCGCGCCTTCATGAACTGGATGTGCCGGTCATAGGGGCTGAACCGGAACATTGACTGGATGTTGATCACCTTCAGCTTGCGGCGGCGGGTGATCGCGATCATCACGACCCGGACGAAGGCGACCGACGTGAACATCGAGATGATCAGGCCGAGCCCCATGGTGACGGCAAAGCCGCGAACCGGGCCGGAGCCGAAGTAGAAGAGGATGGCGGCGGCGATCAGCGCCGTCATGTTGCCGTCGATGATCGTCGAGTAAGCGCGGCGGAAGCCGTTGTCGATGGCGGCAAACGCCCCGCGACCCTTGCGGGTCTCTTCGCGGATGCGCTCGTTGATCAGCACGTTGGCGTCGACGGCAAGGCCGATGCCGAGCACGATACCCGCGATGCCCGGCAGCGTCAGCGTTGCGCCCACCAGCGTCAGGGCGGAGAAGGTCAAAACCGTGTGGATCAACAGCGCCACGTTCGCCAGGATCCCCCAGGTGCCGTAAAGCACGAAGATGAACGCGGCGACGAGCACGAAGCCGATTACGCCCGAATAGAGACCCTTGCGGATGGCGTCCGCGCCGAGATCGGCGCCGACGGTGCGTTCTTCGATGACCGTCAGCTTGGCGGGCAGAGCGCCGGCGCGCAGCAGGGCGGCGAGCGTCGTTGCGCTTTCGGCCGAGAAATTGCCGGAAATCTGGCCGGAGCCGCCGGTGATCGGCTCGCGGATGACCGGTGCGCTCAGCACCTTGTCGTCGAGGACGATCGCAAACGGGTTGCCGACGTTCTGGCGGGTGATATCGGCAAAGCGGGCGGCGCCCGCGTTGTCGAAGCGGAAGCTTACGACCGGCTCATGCGTGTTCGGGTCGAAGCTGACGCGGGCGTCCGAAAGGCGGTCGCCCGAGATTTCGACACGGTCGAGAACCGGATAGGTGTTGCCCTCTTCGTCCTTCAGCATCGTCACGCCGGGGCCGGGCTGGCCGTTCGGTGCGAGCATGTGGAAGGACATCTTGGCGGTAGAGCCGAGCAGTTCGCGTAGGCGCGTAGGATCCTGCGCACCCGGTAGCTGTACGAGAATGCGGTTGCTGCCGATGCGCTGGATCGTCGGCTCGGCAACGCCGACCTGGTCGACGCGCTGGCGGATGACCTCGAGGCTCTGCTGGACAGCATTGTCGACATTAGCCGCGAGGCCGGCCGGCGAGAAGCCGACGGTAATGTTGCCGCCATTGGCCGTGACCGCAAGATCGGACTGGCCGGCGCTGAGGCCGGTGGCGACCGTGTTGCCGAGCGTGCGCAGTTCGGTGACCGCGGCATCGCTCTGCGACGGATCGGCGAGTGAAACGACGATCTGGCTGTTGTTGCGGACGACCGACTTCGTCTGGATGTTCTTTTCACGCAGAACGCGGCGAGCGTCCTGCAGCAGCGAGTTCAGGCGTTCCTTGGTGAGGTCGGTCTCGTCGACTTCCAGCACCAGGCTCGAGCCGCCGCGAAGGTCGAGGCCGAGCGATACCTGGTTGTGCGGCAGCCAGGAAGGCAGGCGCTGCAGAGTCGATTGCGGCAAGGCGTTGGGCAGGGCGATCAGGAAGCCGAGCACGATGATCACCGTATAGGTGAGCACCAGCCATGGTGAAGTGCGCATTGATATTTGGTCCTTTGAAACGCCGGAACCGGCCGCTGTGCGGTCTTAGGGGGCGTGTTCCGAATTGTACTGCATGCGCCTGAGCGGCGCGGCTACGACGCGATTGTCCGTGGCGGTCCGCGCGGCCGATAGCCATGGACGAAGAGCAGGCTCGTCGAAACGGATTTCACGGCGATGGGGTGTAGCGAAAGCGATGGCCAATCCAGTGTCGTGAATACCGCACCGAGCGCAGCCGGCCCGGCTGCGTGCCAGACGGGCTTGGGCGAAGTATTGCGCTCTGCGGCAAGCGTGCCGCGAACGATATCGCGATTGGAGAGATGAAGAGGCTGGTTTTCCCTGACGGGCGAGAAGGATGTGCAGCCGGTGTTCGCGCCGGCACTGAGATTGGCTCCGAGGAAAAGCCCAAGATAGGCGAAGACCGCAAAGACCAGCGAAAATGCCACGCGAGCCCAGCGGTTCCGCGGGTCGTCGTGTGCTTCGTCGTCTTCGACCATGTCGGTCTCGAATGCGCTCACAGGCGAAAGCTTCTCTTACTTCTTCTCGGGAGCAGTCCCGTCGGGCCGGGGCATAGTATCAGGCTGCCCCTAATCTTCATAGTCGAGCCTGTCATGATGCACTTGAGCGAGCCGGTCAACCGTGCCAGGGGCAATTTCTCTCTCAATGCGAGGCTTCTGAGCCCGCCAGCGCCTCATCCAGCTCAGCTCTGCGGCTTCAGGCAGCGCGGCTCCACGCGGTAGGTGTAGATCGTCCGCCCCCGCAGATAGCCCGCCGTGGGTTGCCACGTCTTGACGGTTTCCACCTGGCCCGCCGCGCAGGTGAGCGGGCTGCGCGTGACATAGAGCACCGCTGGCGCCTTCTCGTCATCCGGCAAAGCGAATTCCTGTTCGTAGTAGCTGCTCGGAAAACCGGCGAACCTGCGCGCATAAATGCGCAGCGGTTCGTCGCGAAGCGTGTAGAACAGGTCGGCCAGGAGTTCACGATTGTCCGAGACGATGATGTCTGTGCCGGACTGGCGGGCGAGGTCCGCCACCTCGTGGCTGAGGTCGCTGCGTCCGAGGTAACGCTTCATCACCTGCTCGCCGTTCGGCAGGACAAGGTCATGGGCGAATACAGTCAGGAGCGGGATGGCGATGGCCGGTATCAGGTTGATGATCAGCGAGTTCCTAAGTCCGTGCTTCGTCTCCCGCTGCAGCAGCCAGACGGCAACGATCGTGCCCGCGGCATAGGCTGTCACTGCCCAGTTCGCATAGGCATTCGCCACCAGCGCCTGGAAGGTAATGAGGAGGACGACCGGGACCGAGAGGAGGACGAGGAGCCATTCCCGTTCGTCGCCGATGCGCCGGAACATGCGGTAGGCCGCCCAGAGCATTGCGAAGAAAATCACAGGGCCGACGACGCCGAACTGCGCGAGGAGAAACTCCGCCCCGCCGGCGATGTCGACATGGAGTGAATTCCAGTTGGCGATGTCCTCGGTATGACGCACGGTGGTGATGTCGTGCGTCAGGTTCCACCAGAGATTGGGGGCCGCGAAGACGATTGCCGCGACCACGGCGACGATGAAGTCACGCCATGCGATGCGGGCGGAAGGCAGCAGAATCAGCGCGATCAGGCCACCCGGCACGACGAAGAGGATGGCGTATTTCGACATGAAGGCGAGGCCGAACGAGACGCCCATCAAGAGGGCCAACGCGACGGATTTCTGCTTGGTGAGGCCGAAATAGGCCCAGAGGCCGATCGCCAGAAACAGGAAGAGCACCGTATCCGTCGAAAACAGGACAGACGAGAGCGAAACGGCGGGCAGCGTGATGAAGGTGGCACCGACCCAGGGCTCGATTTCGGGGCCGACAATCTTCCTCGCGGCCTTCATGAGCACCAGCGCGGTCGCCATGTGGAAGAGAGGTCCCGCGATCCTGATCCAGAATATGGAGTCGGACCCGGCAAGTCCGGTAATCGCGCGGATGACCCAGGCGATCATCGGTGGCTTCGAATAATAGCCGAAGTCAAGATTTTGCGCCCAGAACCAGTATTGCGCCTCGTCGACGAAAAGGTCCGTCGTATCGAAACGGAGCATGACGATGCGCCAGACGGTGATGGCGAGGATGAACAGGAGACTGTGTCTGAGAGACATCACCGGCTTCTTCTGATTGCGGCGGAGGGCAAGACTGGTCGCCGGTGCGATACATCAATGCGCGCGCCGTGCCAATCGCGCGCGGCAAAAAACACGCACCGTCATTGATGGCTGGAAATCCGCTCAGAAGAATGAAGGAGGTCGGGGCGGGCAGGCCTCAGAATATTCTGACGGCCGCCCGGCCGCGCTTTGCCTCGATACATGCAAGCAACGCCACGGCCACGGAGGTTGCTATGGCAATCAGGGAAACACCCATTACAAGAACATTCATTGCTCTGTCCTGCAGATATCATGGCTGCTGCAGATGCAATTATAAGGCGAAGCTTGTGCGTAGCTTGCAGCGTCTTGCCGCGGTGCAGCAATGCTTTCGCCGGATGTCGCCAAATTGCTTGAAATCCGGCGGTTTCGCGGCTGCCATTAACCTTCACGCAAGGAATTAACCATAAACATGGTCTAGACGCCGGAATGGGAAGATAGCACCTCCTTTCCTACAGGCATGAAGCCGCGCCGTCGTACCGGGTCTGATCCGGTATCATCTTTCAAGCAGCTCCGGAAAAGACTTTGCCGATCGAGCGGGCTCCACCAGCGGTTTTGCCGCCGGCGAAGCGCACCTCGTCGTCGCACGGATCCGAATGGGGCGGAAAAATCCGCCGCGGCAGGCATTGCCCGGCCATTTGGTGTGGGGACAGGCGTGGGGCAGGACGTGCAAGCAGATCAGGCTCAAAGGACGCAGGCAGGCAGCCTTCGCGATCGCCTGCGCTTTGCCGGGCTCGAGGCCGACCAGTGCGAGCTTGTCCGAAAGCACCGGCCGATGTTGCAGGCGCA
Organism: Rhizobium sp. BK251; assembly: GCF_004345245.1. GTDB lineage: Bacteria > Pseudomonadota > Alphaproteobacteria > Rhizobiales > Rhizobiaceae > Rhizobium. Next base: position 127,502 of record NZ_SLUQ01000001.1, read on the forward strand.
TCTCAAGACCGGCCTGCGCGATCTTTTTCATCGTTTCCAGTCCTATCCCGATGCCGCACGCAATTTCTCGAGCGAGCGCCAGGTGGAGCGACTGCACGATCTTCATACCTCGCATTGGGACGTGCTGACCGATGCGCGGTTCGACAGTCTCTATGCCGAGCGGGTCAAGGTACTTTCCGATTCCGAAAGCAAGATGGGTCTCGACCCGCGCTGGAACGTTGCCGGACATGCGGTGATGCTTGAGCATCTCGCAGCCGGCATCATAGCGGAACTCGGCGGACAATCTTTTCTGTCCGGTGGCAAGCGCCGCAACACCGAGCTTGCGGATCTCGTGAAGACCGTCATCCGAATGGTGATGGTTGATGTCGAGATTGCGGTTTCGCTGCGCTTCAACGAATTGCGGGTGGGCCACCAGCGCGCCCTTGCCGATCAGCGCGCCGCCGACCAGGCCGAAGCCGTCGCGATCTTCTCGAACGTCGTCCAGGGGCTTGCCGAGCGCGATCTCACGGCACGCGCTCCTTCGGATGTCCCGGAAGCCTATGGTGAAATCACCGCGGCCGTGAACGCCGCCCTCGAAAGCGTCAGAAGTGAGATCGCCTCGCTTGCCGGGCGCGCGCAGGACGCGGAAGGCGCCGTCACGAAGCTTGCCGGCGGCTCCAAGCAGCTCGAAGCAGATGCCGGCAGCCAGTCCGGCGAACTGCTGAGATCCGCGAGGGCCCTCGCAGACATCGCCGACGGCGTCCGCAAGCGTGCGGCAGATACCCGCTCCACCGAAAAAGCCGTTGCGGCTGCGCGCACGGCGGCGGAAGAGAGCGGCCAGGTCGTCGGCCGCGCCATCAGCGCCATGGCCGACATCGAGACCTCGGCGGAAAAGATCGGCCAGATCATCGGCGTCATCGACGAGATTGCCTTCCAGACGAACCTGCTTGCGCTCAATGCCGGCATCGAGGCGGCGCGCGCCGGCGATTCCGGTCGCGGCTTCGCGGTCGTGGCCCAGGAAGTCCGTGCGCTTGCCCAGCGTTCCGCGGATGCCGCAAGTGAGATCAAGACACTGGTCAACACCACAAAGACGCAGGTGGGAGCAGGCGTCCAGATGGTCGGCCGGACGCAGGATGCGATCGGCAGCATCGTCCGCCAGGTAACCGAGATCAACGACGCGATCTCCGGCATTGCGCACGACACGGACGAGCACGCAACGGGTCTGGAAACGGCTAGCGGCGTGGTCGGCGAGCTCGGCGGTCGCGTGGCGGAGACCTCGAAACTGGCCCGGGAGAACAACGCGGGGGCAGACCACCTCCACACCGTTATCCTGGAACTCGGAAAGACCGTCCGCGAATTCCGCATTGCGCGCGAGACCCGCTACACGGCCGACATGGCGCCGCCTCCGGCGCGCCGCCCCGTGCCGGTTGCACGCGAATACGACGTTGTCGAAGCGGACGACTTCGCAGCCGCCGATACCTTCGACCCACCGCTTCGCATCGCCGGTCTCGGCGGCGAGCGGAATGTTTACTGAGATTTGAGAACAACGTGCAAGGAAAGAACTGATGGCAGGCAGGAAAGGCGAGAAAACTCTGAACTTGGCCGCCGTACTGGACCTCAACGAGGCCTCCGCACTGCGCGGAAAGCTGGTGTCCATGCGCGGCAGCAACCTGACGATCGACGCATCCGGCGTCGAGAGGGTCGGCACACTCTGCGCGCAGGTTCTGATGGCGGCCGCCAGGACCTGGGAGGACGACAAGCTCTCCTTCAAGTTCTCCAAGGTATCCGACGCATTTGAGAAGACGATGCAGCTCATCGGCGTGAATTTCGACCATCTGCTCTCGAAGGAGATCCGGCAATGAAGAAAAAAGTGCTCACCGTGGATGACTCCCGCACCATCCGCAACATGCTTCTCGTGACCCTGAACAATGCCGGCTTCGAAACCATCCAGGCGGAAGACGGGGTCGAAGGCCTCGAGGTTCTGGACGAGGCGAATCCGGACGTGATCGTCACGGATATCAATATGCCGCGCCTGGACGGCTTCGGTTTCATCGAGGGCGTACGCCGCAATGAAAAGTATCGCGCCATTCCGATCCTGGTCCTGACCACTGAAAGCGATGCGGAAAAGAAGAATCGGGCTCGCCAGGCCGGCGCCACCGGCTGGATCGTCAAGCCGTTCGACCCCGCCAAGCTGATCGATGCCATTGAGCGTGTAACCGCTTAAACAGGACCTGCCCCCGATGGATATGAACGAAATCAAAGAGATCTTTTTCCAGGAATGCGAGGAGCAGCTCGCGGAACTGGAGTCCGGTCTCCTGAAAATGAACGATGGCGACCGTGATCCGGAAACGGTGAATGCTGTTTTCCGCGCGGTTCATTCGATCAAGGGCGGCGCCGGCGCCTTCGGTCTGGATGACCTGGTTGCCTTCGCCCATGTCTTTGAGACCACTCTCGATTGCGTTCGTTCCAACAAGCTCGAACCGACCCAGGATGTCCTGAAGGTCATGCTGCGCGCCGCCGATGTGCTCGCCGACCTGACGAACGCTGCGCGTGATGGCGGCAGTGTCGACGGCAGCAGAAGCCGCAGCCTCGTCAAGGAACTGGAAGCGCTCGCAAATGGCGAGATGCCTGCACCATCCTCCGCGGCGGAAGCGCCGGCTCCGAAGCCTGCCAAGGCGGCCCCTGCACAGGCTCCCGCTGCCGCAGCGCCGAAGCCCAGCGACGACAGCGGCTTCCAGCCGATCCCCTTCTCCTTCGACGATTTCGGCGGCTCGGACGAGCAGACCTACGAGATCACCTTCAAGCCTCGCGCCGATCTCTACTCCAAGGGCAACGATGCGACGCTGCTGCTGCGGGATCTTTCTCGCATCGGCGAGATGAGCATCCACTGCAACATGGATGCCCTGCCGCGGCTCGACGAGATCGATCCGGAGGCTGCCTATTTCTTCTGGACGATCTCGCTCTCGACCGACAAGGGCGAGGATGCGATCCGTTCCGTGTTCGAATTCGCCGAATGGGATTGCGAACTCGAGGTGACGTTTGCCGAGGAGGCGGCCGTGCAGGCTGCCGGCGAAGATGAACTGCCGATGGTTCCGGTTCCCTTCGACCTTTCGATCCTCGATGGCGAGGGTTCGGCCCCTGCCGAGCAGCAGGCCGGTGCCTCGGATGCGCCGTCGGCGGACGTTTCTGCGGCCATCGCCGCAGCCGAGACCGCAGGTAACGTTGCCCAGATGGCGGCGGCGGCCTCGCGCGCCGAAAAGAAAGAGACGTCGAATGCAGCCGCGGCCGCTGCCGCCCAGAACAACGCTTCGGCAAGCGCCGGCCAGACGATCCGCGTCGACCTCGATCGCGTCGACCGCCTGATCAACCTCGTCGGAGAGCTTGTTATCAACCAGGCGATGCTTTCGCAGAGCGTCATCGAGAACGACACGAACGGCACGTCTTCCATCAACATGGGCCTCGAGGAGCTGCAGCAGCTTACCCGCGAGATCCAGGACAGCGTGATGGCGATCCGCGCCCAGCCGGTGAAGCCGGTCTTCCAGCGCATGTCGCGCATCGTGCGCGAAGTGGCCGACATGGTTGGCAAGTCGATCCGCCTCATCACGGAAGGCGAAAACACCGAAGTCGACAAGACGGTCATCGACAAGCTTGCCGAGCCGCTGACCCACATGATCCGCAACGCCGTCGACCACGGCATTGAAAGCCCCGAGAAGCGTATTGCCGCCGGCAAGAATCCGGAAGGTACGGTCAAGCTGACCGCAAAGCATCGTTCCGGCCGTATCGTCATCGAGCTGGTCGACGACGGCGCCGGCATCAACCGCGAGCGCGTACGGCAGAAGGCCATCGACAACGACCTGATAGCTGCCGACGCCAACCTCTCCGACGAGGAAATCGACAACCTGATCTTCCTGCCGGGCTTCTCGACGGCGGACAAGATCTCCGACATCTCCGGCCGCGGTGTCGGGATGGACGTGGTCAAGCGCTCGATCCAGGCCCTCGGTGGTCGTATCTCGATTACCTCACGCCCGGGCCAGGGCTCGACCTTCACGATGAGCCTCCCGCTGACGCTGGCTGTTCTCGACGGCATGGTCGTCACCGTTGCCGGCCAGACGCTGGTCGTGCCGCTGACGGCGATCGTCGAAACCCTGCAGCCGGAAGCCGCCGCGATCCACTCCTTCGGCGCCAGCCATCGCCTGATCTCGATCCGCAACTCCTTCTGCCCGCTGGTGGACGTCGGTCGTATCCTCAACTTCCGCGCCACCCAGGCCAATCCCGTCGAGGGCGTGGCGCTGTTGGTGGAATCGGAAGGCGGCGGTCAGCGCGCCCTCATGGTCGACGCCATCCAGGGCCAGCGCCAGGTCGTCATCAAGAGCCTCGAGGCGAACTACACGCATGTGCCGGGCATCGCAGCAGCGACCATCCTCGGCGATGGCCGCGTCGCGCTGATCCTCGATGTCGATGCAGTCGTGAGCGCCTCGCGAGGACAGTCCCTCAGGGCCGAAATCTCATTGGCAGCCGCAGGATAAGGTCATGTCTTACACAGTCAAAAGCCTGTCTCAGGGTGATCGCGAGCTCATCGCATTCCGGATCGGGGATCAGGAATTCTGCGTGAACATCATGTCCGTCCGCGAAATCCGCGGCTGGACACCCGCGACCACCATGCCGCATTCGCCGTCGTACATGATCGGCGTCATCAACTTGCGCGGCGCCGTGCTGCCGATCGTCGATCTCTCCGCGCGGCTCGGCATGAAGCCGGCGGAACCGACGCAGCGGCATGTCATCATCGTCGCGCAGGTCAGGCGCAAGACCGTTGGCCTCCTCGTCGACGCCGTTTCCGACATCCTGACCGTGACCGACGACAACATCCAGGCGACGCCGGAAATCTCCTCCGATCTGGAGCGCCAGTTCGCACGCGGCATCCTGGCGATCGACAGCCGCATGATCTGCCTCGTCGAGCTTGAGGCACTGTTTCCCGAGACCGAGAGCGAGGCTGCATGATCGCTTTGGGTGCAACTGATCTCAGGCAATCGCCGGACGAAGTGCTCGCGAGCGGGGAATACCCGTTGACGCGTCGCGACCTCTCGGAAATCGCCGCGATGATCTATTCGGATGCGGGCATCTTCCTGAACGAGACGAAGGCCTCTCTCGTCTATTCCCGCCTTTCCAAGCACATACGCAGCCTCGGGCTCTCCGGCTTCCGGGAATACTGTGCGCTCGTTGCCTCGCCGGCCGGCGCCCAGGCGCGCCGCGAGATGCTCTCGCATCTGACAACCAACTTCACCCGCTTCTTCCGCGAGAACCACCATTTCGAGCATCTGCGCAACGAGGTTCTCCCCAAGCTGGTCGAGCGTGCAAGGTCGGGCGGGCGCGTGCGCATCTGGTCGGCGGCCTGTTCGGACGGCCAGGAGCCCTATTCGATCGCGTTGACCGTACTGTCGCTGATGCCGAATGCGGCCGACTATGATTTCAGAATCCTCGCGACCGACATCGATCCGAAGATACTGAGCCTGGCCCGCGTCGGCGCCTATGACGAGACGGCGCTCGAGACCGTCGCTCCGGCCATGCGCAAGCAGTGGTTCCAGGAGGTCGAGGTCCAGGGCCGCAGGAAGTTCCAGGTCGATGACCGGGTCAAGCGCCTCATCACCTTCAATGAGTTGAACCTGATGGCGCAATGGCCCTTCAAGGGCGATTTCGACGTCATCTTCTGCCGCAACGTCGTCATCTATTTCGACGAGCCGACCCAGATGAAGATCTGGTCGCGCTTTGCTGGCCTGCTGCCGGAGGGGGGCTTCCTCTACATCGGCCATTCGGAACGGGTCTCGGGCGAGGCAAAGAACCTCTTCGACAACACGGGCATTACAACCTACCGCCATATCGGCAAGAGCATGGGGAGAAAGGCATGAGCGCACCTGCACGCGTACTCGTCGTCGACGACTCTCCAACGATGAGGGGTCTCATCACTGCAGTCCTGAGCGCCGATCCCGACGTCAGCGTCGTCGGCCAGGCGGGCGACGCAATGGAGGCGCGCGCCGCCATCAAGCAGCTCAATCCGGATGTCGTGACGCTCGACATCGAGATGCCGAACATGAACGGCCTCGATTTCCTCGAGAAGATCATGCGGCTGAGGCCGATGCCGGTCATCATGGTCTCGACGCTCACTCATCGGGGCGCAGAAGCATCGCTCGCGGCACTGGAAATCGGTGCCTTCGACTGTGTCGGAAAGCCGGCGCCCGGCGATGCGCGGCCCTTCGGGGACCTGGCGGAGAAGGTCAAGGCTGCCGCCCGCACGCAACACCGTCAGGTACGGCCGGCCCAGGCGACTCCTCCGGCGCCACCGCCGGCAGTCGCCGACTTTCGCGTCGGACGCAAGATCGTCGCGATCGGGTCCTCGACCGGTGGCGTCGAAGCCCTGATCGCCGTGCTGCAGAAGTTCCCCGCAAACTGCCCGCCGACGGTCATCACGCAGCACATGCCGTCCACCTTCACGAAGAGTTTTGCCGAGCGGCTGAACCGCATCTGCGCACCCGTCGTCCAGGAAGCAACTGACGGCGCACGGCTCGAAATCGGCAAGATCTACCTCGCCCCCGGCGGCGAGCGGCACCTGCAGGTCGCCAATCCCCATGCGCCCTGCTGCCGTCTCCTTGACCGGGATCCGGTCAACGGCCATCGACCGTCGGTCGACGTGCTGTTCGATTCCGTCGCGGAACTCGCCGGCCGAAACGCCGTCGGCGTGATCCTGACCGGCATGGGCCGGGACGGCGCAGCAGGTCTTTTGAAGATGCGTCATTCCGGTGCCCGTACCGTCGGGCAGAACGAAAAGACCTGCGTGGTCTATGGAATGCCGAGGGTTGCGTATGAGCTCGGAGCCGTTGAGCAGCAGCTGCCGCTGAATGCGATCGGCGAGGAAATATTGAAACTGACGGCCGCCCGAAAAGAAGGAAGTGAATAATGTCAATCGCGGAAAAGATTAAAGTCCTTATTGTCGATGACCAGGTTACAAGTCGCCTCCTGCTCAGCGATGCCCTGACCCAGCTGGGCTTCAAGCAGATCACTGCCGCCGGCGACGGCGAGCAGGGCATGAAGATCATGGAGCAGCAGCCCCATCATCTCGTGATCTCGGATTTCAACATGCCGAAGATGGATGGTCTCGGCTTCCTTCACGCTGTTCGGACCAATCCGACGACGAAGAAGGCGGCCTTCATCATCCTGACTGCCCAGGGTGACCGTGCGCTGGTGCAGAAGGCGGCGCAACTCGGCGCCAACAACGTGCTCGCCAAGCCGTTCACGATCGAGAAGATGAAGGCGGCGATCGAGGCCGTGTTCGGAGCGCTGAAATGATTGTCGAGGGTGCGGCCCGGCGCGTGCACATCATTCAAGGCGAGTACAAGGTCATCAGCGAGCCGAATGTGGTGCTGACGACCATTCTCGGCTCGTGCGTGGCTGCATGCCTGCGTGATCCCGTAGCGGGTGTCGGTGGTATGAACCACTTCCTGCTGCCGGGTACCTCGGCCGCGCCGATGAGCGGTGGCGATGCGACCCGATACGGCGTGCATCTCATGGAGCTCCTGATCAACGGTCTGCTCAAGCAGGGCGCCCGTCGTGATCGGCTGGAGGCCAAGGTCTTCGGCGGGGCAAAGACGATCGCGACCTTCTCCAATGTCGGCGAGCAGAACGCGGCCTTCGCGATGCAGTTCCTGAGGGACGAAGGCATTCCCGTCGTCGGCTCCAGCACGGGCGGGGACCATGGACGCAAGCTTGAATACTGGCCGGAAACGGGGCGGGCAAGGCAATATCCGCTGACCGGCGCCGAAACGCAGCGGACGGTCGCTCTCGAACAGCGTCCTGTCGTTGTCGAGAAGCCTGTCGAAAGTTCTATTGAATTCTTTTGATTGCGAGGAATTTTCTAAAATGAGTTTTGATGGAACTTTGAATGCGGCAGACGGCGAGGAATCCTTGCCTGAACTACTCATGCGGATCGTCTCCGAGCTGCACGATGTCGCTTATCTCATCGAACGGATCGAGCCGCAGCTTCTCGATCTCGGCGGTGTCAGCATCCTCCAGTCGCCGGACAGCATGAAGGTCATGCAGGGGATCGACCTTGCCGTCCAGAAGACGCGCGGGCTGGCTGAATTCATCGATACGATTACCGCCGGCATTCCGCAGGGCTGGACGGTGGAGGTGGCCACGGCGCTGAACCTCGTCAAGCTCGCGGAGATGCAGAAGGCGCTCGGCGGCGGCACGCGCCATGGCCATTCGCAGCCGCTTGCTAAGGCCGCCGGCGATTTCGATTTCTTCTGAGAGCCGCTCGCCAGCCAGCTCCGACTATCCGATGCACGTGCCTCCGGGGACGAAATGGAGGTGCGTGGCGGAAAGCTCTACGACCCTAGGTTCAGGAAACGCTCGCACAAGCTTCGCTATCTATCGTGGGATGAGGCAATAAGCCGTTTTAGTCCTCGACCGATCGTGTGAGAACAGAATGAATCTGTTAAATCAATTACTTCAGGTTTTTAGAAATTTCGCAGACCTGGGAAGAAATCGTCTCATTGCACTCATCGGCATTGGCGTCGTTTCCATGGCCCTGATCCTCGTGGCGGCGCTTTATGTGAACAAGCCGGCCCAGGAAACGCTCTACGTCGGTCTGGAGACACCCGATCTCAACCAGATCAGCATGGCTCTTGCCGAAGCCAACATCGATTTCCAAGTGGGAAGCGACGGTTCGAGCATCAGCGTGCCCGCGGGCATGACCGGAAAGGCAAGGCTGTTCCTCGCAGAGCGTGGCCTGCCGAACAGCGCAAATGCCGGCTATGAACTCTTCGACAACGTAGGCTCGCTCGGTCTTACCTCCTTCATGCAGGAGGTTACGCGCGTGCGTGCGCTCGAAGGCGAAATCGCCCGCACCATCCAGTCGATCTCCGGGATCACCGCTGCACGCGTCCATATCGTCATGCCGGATGTCGGCAACTTCCGGAAGGCGGAGCAGAAACCGACGGCTTCGGTGATGATCCGCGCCAGCGCCTCGACGGGGCGCAATGCCGCGTCCTCGATCCGCCATCTCGTCGCCTCGGCCGTTCCGGGGCTCAACGTCGACGACGTGACCATTCTCGACTCGGCGGGACAGCTGCTCGCCTCCGGCGACGAGGCAAGCAACAGCTCGCTCAATCGCTCGCTCAACATTGTCCAGAACGTCCAGCAGGAAGTCGAATCCAACATCGACAAGGCCCTCGCGCCCTTCCTCGGCATGGACAACTTCCGCTCCAGCGTCACCGCACAGTTGAATACCGACAGCCAGCAGATCCAGGAAACGGTCTACGATCCCGAGTCCAAGGTCGAGCGCTCCATTCGCACGACGAAGGAAGCCAACAAGTCGCAGCAGCGTCAGTCCGACACGGCCGCAACCGTCGAGCAGAACATCCCGCAGGCGGCACCTGAGTCCGGCGGCGCTGGCCCTGAGTCGAGCGACCAGTCCGACAAGAAGGAAGAGCAGACCAACTACGAAATCAACAGCAAGACGGTCGCGACCACCAAGAACAGCTACAGCATTGAAAAGCTCTCGATTGCCGTGGTCGTCAACAAGGGTCGCATTGCCAAGATGGTCGGCGAGCCTGTCGATCAGGCGAAGATCGATGCCTACCTGGCGGAGATGCAGAAGATCGTCGCATCCGCAGCCGGCCTCGACACCAACCGCGGCGACATCGTCTCCGTGACGGCGATGGACTTCCTGGAGAACCAGCTCCTCGAAGACAGCGCCAGTGGCCCGCGCGTCCTGGATATGCTGAGCCGCAACCTCGCCGGCATCATCAACTCGCTCGCCTTCATCGCGGTCGCCTTCCTGGTTGTCTGGATGGGTCTGCGTCCGCTGGTCAAGACGGTGGCCGGCAAGAGCGTCGCAGGCGACGCCATACCGGAACCGTCCGGCCTTGAGCTGCCGGACTTTGCGCCCGCGGGCGGCACAGGTGCCGGCGCGCTCATGGACGGCTTCGGATCCGACTTCGGTTTCGACAGCACCGACGACCTACTCACTATGGGCGACGACGAAGGCAACTTCAACCGGCGCGTCAGGGAAGGGCCGGAGCGGAAGTTGTCACGCATGGTGGAGATCAGCGAAGAGCGCGCTGCAAAGATTCTCCGAAAATGGGCAGTCGAAACTGCTGCATAAGCAAAGGCCGGGAAACCGGCCTTTTCCATTTTCCGATGTATCTTTTGCAGAGAGGCAATGGAAGCTAATCGACATCCATAAAACTGTTAGTATTTGCGATAAAAGTTCAGCTTAATTTCCGAATTTTATTAAAAAGTATTATTTTTTAAATAAAAAATCAACGGTGATTTGTCACGAAAAGCAATTGTTGATTATAGATCATTCGCCGCTCGTAACCCCATGGTCTATCACGTGCGAGCATACACACTAATTTGTCGACGGAGACTCCGGGAGAGTAAAAAGTATTCGCATCATCTGAGAGATATACGTCGAGGATCGCAGATTTATCATCGCGACGAAACATAGTTCGCAAGACGCGAAATTATGTATTGAGGCAAGTTATATTTGTAAAATTCCCGTTTTACGAGAGGCGTATTGCTAGCTCTAAAGAATCAACCTAGTATTAGCCCGTAGTAGCCCGAATGAATATGATCAGGGCGATTCGTCATGCATAAGAGCGGTGCCGAGTAAATCCCAAGAACGCGGAGATGGAGATTTATAAGCCATGGCTTACGGTAAGGCGATTCGCGAAGATGTCATCGGCGGCCCGGCGCGTTGTGGGCTGGTGTGAGTAACTTGTTCGCATAGCGTGTGGTCGACTTCAGCGGCGGGAAGTACGAAGATGGACATGCATATATTGCAGGCGAGCAAAGGTGACAGGCCAGTAGCCGCACCAACGCCTGCGACCGGCCCGAGGCTGCTGTCACGAGAGCAGCTCATCAGGCAGCTTGGTCTTTTCGCCGGAGAAGCTCGTCTCCAGCCAGGACTGCGGATTATGGCCGACTATGTCGGTGCATCGCACTATCTGCTCGCGCGTTGCGATCTCGTGCAGGAAAGCGGACTCGACTTCGTTCTTTCGTCGGATTGGCCGTTCGATCTCGTGAAGGGCCTGGCAAACGAGCTGGTCAGTGGGCAGTCGCGCACGACCGAGCTCGAAAAATGCCTGCAGCTCTTTCAGCCGAGCTTCACCCTTCTACCGGCCGGTGCGGAGCTCCCGGAAGGCGTGAGCCGCCAATCCTGCACGCTGACATTCAATGTCGGCCGCTCGCGTCTCTCCTTCATCTTTCTCTTTTTCGACGGTTTTGTCGTGTCGCCGGAACGCCTGCGCGATATCGGCTTGCTGGCCGGCTACTTCGCAAGTTTCCTCGATAGGGGCAGCGGCAAGGCGGAGCGGGATTTCGAGTTGACCGAACGCGAGATCGAATGCCTTTTCTGGATTGCCGAAGGCAAGACCAGCGACGAGATCGCGGTCATCCTCGGCATCTCGCGCAATACCATCAACAACTACATCACGAGCGTGATGCGCAAGACCGCCACCAAGACGCGATCCGAGGCGATTGCCTTTGCGGTCAGGAACAACCTTGTCTGAGGAGAATCAATGGGGCATCCGTCAGGCAGGGCGGCCTTCAACGCGGATGAAATGCGCATGATGCGTCTTCACAGGATTTCCAGCCGGTCCGACCTCTTTCCGCGCCTGGTTGCCATGCAGAAACTGGTGGATGCCCAGCACTTCGCAATCTATCGCGTCACCGGCTCCGGCCTGCCGGGTCGACAGCGGCTCGTCTGCGAGTTCGACAATTGGGGGACGAGTAATGCGTCCATCAACAAGGCCTTTGCCGACGCCTATGGTGAGACGCTCATCGAGCATATCGACAAGTCGATGCTGCCGCTGGTTTGGAATGGCAGCAGCGAGGATCACTCGGTCGAGACCTTCGACATTTCTCCCTTTGTTGTCCGGCTCAAGGGCAATGTTGTGCCTTTCTCCGGCATAGCCTTCCCGGTACGCCTCGGCGCCGTCGGCAACGGCTATGTTCTGCTGATGGCAGACCAGCTGGATTTGACGAGCGATACGGTCGTCGAGCTGCACGGTCGCAGCTGCCACGTCATGGTCGATCTGCTTTCGCTGGATGAGCGGCGAGTGGCCGCAGCCGAATCGCTCAGCGATCGTGAGATCGCCTGCCTGCAGCTTGCCGGCGATGGCAGGATCAGCGAGGAGATCGCCGACAAGCTTGGCCTGTCGGTCCATACGGTGAATGCCTATCTGGGCTCGGCGACGATCAAGCTCGACTCCGTCAACCGCATCCAGGCGATCGCCAAGGCGATCCGGCTCGGCTACATCAGCTGACAAGAGCGGGATAGCCTTTCCCCCGGAGATCGATGTCGAATCCGGGGCAGGGGCGAATTAGGCGTCTGGATTGTCGGTTCTACGCATGGTGCGCGGCGGAGGCTGGCGTTCAGCCTGCCATGGCGTCGGGCCGCCGGACTTCGTAGCGAGCTTGTCTAAGGCTATTCTCGAGGAGAGCGGTATTTTCATCCGGGTCGGCGGACGGATCCTGGAAGGCGATATGGTTGATGTCGATGCCGGCATGATCGCCGGCGAGCGCGAGCCGCGCATAGATCGTCACGCCGGGCGGTTTGATTTCGAGGTCGAGCGTTATTTCCGGAAGGCCGCCCCATTCGAGCTTGTAATCGCCTCCGACGCCGAAATTGACGATGCCCGGATGAAAATAAAGTTCCGCAGCAGAGGCCACGAGATCGGTGATACTGCCGTAATACTCGAACCGCAGCAGGGAGATCAGGTCGGCAGGATCAAGCAGCCTGAGTTCGCTCGCGACTGGGCTGATCGCCTCGGCCAGGATCTTTTCACGTTGGGCAGAGTAGGGGCATTTTTTCATTCGGCTTATCGTACCCGTTTATTATTCTGCTGCGCGGCGTAGACCCGGTGTATGAGTTCCGCGACAGCCTTGTAAAAGACTGATGGAATGACACTATCGACCGAGACTTGCGCAAACATGGAGCGGGCGAGCGGAGGGTCCTCGAAGACCGGAATGCCGCTTTTCTCGGCAATCTCCCTAATTTTGAGCGCAATCAGGTCCTGGCCCTTGGCGACGACGACCGGCGCGTCGTTTTCTTCCCTTACATAGCGCAGTGCTACGGCGAAGTGGGTCGGGTTGGCGATGACGAGCGTCGCGCGCGGTACGTTGTTGATCATGCGCCGGCGGGCGCGGTCGCGCGCCACCGACCTCTGGCGCGACTTGACGGCTGGGTCGCCCTGGGCCTGCTTGTACTCCTCCTTGACCTCGTGCTTCGTCATCCTGAGCTGGGAGAACCAATGGTGCCGGGTCCAGAAGAGGTCGATGATCGCGACTGTCGCCGTCGCGAGAAGAATGACGATCACGATCTTCTTGAGCACGGCCGTCACGTTCACGAGGATCGTCTGCGGGTCGGAAAACATCGAATCGATGGAGTGGAAAAATTCCGAGCGAAGGACGAAGAACATGATGATCGAAACGATCACGATCTTGAAAAGCGACTTGCCGAACTCGACGAGACCGGGCCCGCTGAATATCCGATTCCAGCCCTTTACGATCGAGATTCGCGAGAATTGCGGGCGTATGCGCTCGAGCACAGGCTGCGGCAGGTTCTGGAAGATCGAAGCACCCAGACCGAAGATGATGAAGAGAATGAAGGCCGGTCCAAGGAGTGCCGCCATCGCCCAGCCGAGACGCACGAAAAGCGAAATGACGTCGGGACCGGTCTCGAGTTTCCACTGATCGGGTTGTTCGAAAAGATCCCGCAGGATCTCGCCCATGTGGCTGACCCCATTCGGAGCGAAGAAAAGGAGATAGAGGAAGATCGCAGCGGTGGAGGCGAAGATCGGTGCCTCTCGCGAGAATGGCACGTTGCCCTTTTCGGCGGCGTCGCGAAGCTTTTTCTCGGTTGGCGACTCGGTCTTGCTGTCCTTGTCTTCATCGTCAGCCAAGATCGCCGCCCCTTCTCAATCGCGCGGTCCGCATGCACGCAGCCCGTCGCGGCGGGAGCCTAGACCCGGGGGCGGTCGCGATCAACCGGACGATCGCCCCCGACTTTGGCTTTTCAACAGGCGGCCTTACGCGGCCTCCGCGGTGCCCTCGCCTTCCGTCTCCTTGAGCTGGATCTGGCCGGAATTCGCAAGGCGGATGGCTTCCTGGGCAACGGCGCGGCGTGCGATCGCAATCTCGCGGGGATTGATGCCCGCAGTACCCGTTGCCAGGTCCGATTCGATCATACGGCGCTGACGCGGGCTGATCGCGGCAAGCACGGCCTCGCGGATTTCCGTCGAGGCGCCGCGAAGCGCCATCGTGAGCACGTCGCCGGAAATGTCGTTGAGGAGCATGACGCGGCTTCGTTGCGGCATGCGCAGCATGTCCTCGAAGAGGAAGATCTTCGGACGAACCTTGTTGACGGCCTCCTGGCTGATCGATTCGAGCGAAGTGAGCAGCGTATCGACCTGCGGCTTGTCCATCTCGTTCATGAGTTCCGCAACCTTGGTCGAGCCGGCGGAATTCCGCTCCGCATCGATTTCTGCAAGCAGCGAGACCACGCGGTTTTCGATGATCTGCGCGGCCTTGGGGCTCACGTCCTTCATGTTGACGGTACGGTGCATGATGTCGGCGCGGCGGCTGTCAGGCAGTTCGAGCAGCACCTTCGCGCCGAAGGACGAGGGCATCATGGAGAGAATGTAGGCGATGGTCTGCGGATGCTCGCGAAGAAGGAAGCGGCTGACGAAAACCGGATCCGCTTCGCCGAGGCGATCCCAGATTGAAGTCTCGTAGGCCTGGAAGGCTGTCCGTCTGCCGAGCAGGCTGTCGACCTCGTCGGGCGTAAGGCCTTCCTCGAGGATGCTTTCGATCGCCCTGGCATTGTCCATCAGGCCGGCGCCCTCTGTGAAGAGGTCCTCGAACTCGGCGACGAGTTGCGCCAGTTCGTCCGGAGGAATGGGACGGAGAGATTGTGCAGCCCCGATGATCGTCTGCAGCTCGTTCTGGGTGAAATATTTCAGCAGCCGGCCCGCGACCTGCTTTCCCATCGCGAGAAGAACGGCTGCCGCCTTTTCAGCCTGGGTCAACGGTTTCTGGGCGAGTGCGCCACCGAAATCGTCAAAGTCCATCATGGTCTTACCTCTCCGTCCCGCACAGGGATCAGGCTTTTTTCGTACTCAGAACTTCAATCAGTTTCACGCCGAAGCGCGTATCGTCATTTTCCAGTACGGTGATCTCGCCGCGTGCGATCCTGCGGCCATTCACCATCACTTCCACCGGCTCGCCGATCCTCTTGTCGAGCGCGATGATGGCGCCCTCGTTGAGGCTCATCAGGCCCGAGACCTGCATCCGGCTGCTGCCGAGAACGATCTGGACATCGATCGGAATGTCCATGATGAGATCGAGGTTGGACGTCAGCGCGCTGCCCGGTGCCTGCACGGAGCTCGAAGCGCCGGCATCGAAGCTGGTGTCGCCGAAGGGCGAGCCACCGAAGCTTTCGCCGCCGAAGCTGCTGCCGAAATCCGAGGCAGCCGTATCGCTTCCGAAGTCACCGCCGAACGCCGAGAGGTCCGGGCCGTCACTGCCAAACCCGGTCGTCGTCAGGTCCGAGCCGAATTCGCTGCCGAAGTCGGTAGATCCGGCGTCTTTCTTCAACACTCCGCGAAGGTCATCGATGGCCTGCTCCAGATCGGCGTCTGCGCCGGGAAGCTCCAATGCCTCTTCCTTGCTTTTCTGTGTCTTCTTCGTAGCCATGAAATCACTATTCCAGTTGAAACTTGCCTCAAGCTGCCGTGCAACCGAGGTGCGAAAAAACCGATTAATTCATTATATGCTTAAGTAAATCGTGGTCGGGATTGACATTGTCCTTCACTCTCACCGTGTAGTTTTCACCGGATCGTCCGAACTCGCACACATACAATTCCTTGCTGTTGGCGCTCACATCGACGCGAACATCGCCGCTTTCGAAAAACGGAATGACGTCGCCGGCAGCAAGCTTCGAGATCGTGCCAAGCGTGAGCGACTGCAGCTTGATCCGGGCCTCGAGAGTGACCTGGGATCGGCGAACCTGCTCGCTCAGCTGCTCTGCCCAATCCGTCGCGGCGGCAGACTGGCCCTTGGCCTTCGGAGCGACGATCTTTGTCTTGAGCAGGGTCTTCTGCGGGATGACGAGCGCAAACTCCGAAGTGACGGGACCGAGCTTGATGCTCATGCGAACCGTCGCGCCATATTCGTCGACATGGTCGTCGGGACGCTTCGGCCGGTCGTCGATGTTGTGGGGGCGGCCGATGATCGGCTCGAAACCACCTGCCGCGTTGACCGCGGAGCGCATGATGCCGCTGATCTTGTCGAAGACCATCACGGCCAGGTCGAGCTCGATCACGGAGAGTGGCCGCAAGGAAGGTTCCTCGATCACGTCGGGAAGAGCGCCGAGGAGATGCTCCATCAGTGTAATGACGAAGCCGCTGCCGCAGGAGAGAACAACGTTCGGCGACCAGTTGCGCAGCGAGACATCGGCCAGTGCAACATTCTCGCCGAGCTCGGCGATGAGATCGGATATCAGGCCGGACTCGCATCCGACATATCCGACCGTCACGTCCAGGCCCGTCTCGCTCTTGATGACGTCGGGCAGGAATTCGGTATAGACCTGGGCAAAGGTGCTGCAGAGTTTTGCAACCGTGGCGGAGTCTCCCAGACCGCCGGTGAGCTTGGCAAGAAGCGCGCTGTTCATTGCGGGTACTCGGGAAGGTTCGTTGCTCATGGGTCGTCAGGCCGCCTTGTTCTCACCGCCGGGATTCATCATTTCCTGCTCCACCGCATCGATCGACGGACGTTCATAGGCGGAGATGGTCTTGCGTCCGTACTCGAGTGCCACCTGCGGGACCGAGCCATTCATGTAGGCAAGCAGGGTCTGCTTCACGATCACGTAAAGGCGATGCTGCTTGTTGCGCACGATCTTGATCTGCGAGACCAGCGGCGCGCAGACGGAGTAGGAGAGCAGGATGCCGAGGAAGGTACCGACGAGCGCCGAGCCAATCAGGTGGCCCAGGACTTCCGGCGAATCATTGATGTGACCCATGGCCTTGATGACGCCGAGAACGGCCGCGACGATACCGATCGCCGGGAAGGAGTCGCCCATGATGGTGATGGCGTTGTAGGGCTTCATCTTGTCGTGATGGATCGTGTTGATCTCCTCGTCCATCAGCGCCTCGATCTCGTGGGAGCGAGCATTGCCGATGATGATGAGGCGCACATAATCGCAGATGAAGGCCGTCAGTTCCTTGTTCTTCAGGACCGTCGGGGCCGACTGGAAGATCGACGACTCCTCGGGATTGTCGATGTGGGCTTCGATCTCGTTACGCGACTTGGTGCGCAGGTCGCGCATCAGCGAGTAGAGCACGCCGAGTACGTCAAGGTAGTTGCGCTCCTTCGGGACGGCGTGCTTGAACGCCTCCAGGAGCGCCTTGCCGGAATCCTTCACCACCTTCATCGGATTGGCCATGATGAAGCCGCCGAGGCCGGCGCCGCCGATGATCAGGAACTCGAACGGCTGAAACAGAACTTCGACGTGACCGCCCATCGCCATGAAGCTGCCGATGATACAGCCGCAGGTCACCACAAATCCGATAATGATGTTCATCGTCAGTCCACATCCGAGCGTTGATTTTCCACAACCGGAATAAGTTTTCTGGCTTGCGTGAGGCTGTTGAAGGCTTGCCGAAGCCGGCATTCGCGGTTGCCAGCTTCGCGCAAGGCTTTGCCCGCACATTGGGAACAGACAGACGGGCGATCATGGCCCGTTCTTGAGATGATTCGCTCAGCGAAGGCGCGGCACCGAGCAAGCACGCCCTCGTTTGTTTGATGCCCGGTTCGGAGATTTGCCAGATGCAGTCCGGTATTTACGTTTCCATATCCTCGCAAATGGCGCTGGAGCGCCGCCTGAATACGATCGCGGACAATATGGCCAATGTGAATACGGTCGGTTTCAGGGGAACCGAGGTCAAGTTCGACCAGATGCTCAGCGATACCCGCAACGACCTCAACGCCAAGATCGCCTTCGTCTCGCAGGGCAACGACTACCTTTCCACTGACAATGGCGAACTCGATCACACCGGCAACATGCTGGACTTCGCCATCAAGGGCAATGCCTGGTTCGCCCTCGACACGCCGAGCGGCATGGTGCTCACCCGGGACGGGCGCTTCACCATCAAGGACACCGGCGAGCTCGTATCCATCCAGGGCTATCCGGTATTGGACGCAGGCGGTGCGCCGATCCAGCTCGACCGAACCGCGGGCGAGCCGAAGGTCGGCGCTGACGGCATCATGTTTCAGGGCAATCGGCAGGTTGCATCGCTTGGCCTCTATCAGGCCGACATCAGCAAGGGCTTTCTGCGCTACAACAACAGCGGTGTCATGCCCACCGATCGACCGTTGCCCGTCGTCGACCGCTTCAACGTCGGTGTCGCGCAGGGTTATCTCGAAAACTCCAACGTCAACGCGATGCGCGAGATCACCCAGCTCATCGAGGTCAACCGTGCCTTCGAGAGCATCAGCGCTCTTACCCACGACAGCGAGTCCTCCCTGGAGGAGGCGATCAAGACCCTGGGTGGAAGCAGCTGATCGAGGTAGCCTAGATGACCAGCGAACTGCTGCCTGACGGTGGTATTTCCCCAAAGCTGAGCCAGCTTGCGGATCTGGCGGGCCGCTACGCCCGTCCGGATGCCCTCGTTGCACATGGCGGGCACGTGCGCACCATCGCCGCCGGCCACTACACGGTCAGTGGCCTTTCCCGTCATGTTCGCCTCGGAGAATTCGTTGCACATCGTTCGGCGACCGGCATTCATCTGGGCGAAGTCGTCCGTGTCGAGCCGGAACTGACCTATGTCTGCCCGATCGAGCCCGGCGAGCCGATCGGCATCCATGATACCGTGATCCGCAAAGGCGCTTTCCGGGTCGCCCCGACCGACAGCTGGTGCGGCCGCACGATCAATTCGCTTGGCGAGCCCATCGACGGCCTTGGCCCGATTCCGAATGGTTCGATACGCCGTTCAATCTCGAATTCGGCTCCCCCTTCCATGACGCGGCGACGCGTCGAAACGGGATTCCGCACCGGCGTCCGGGCGATCGACCTTTTCTCGCCGCTCTGCCTCGGCCAGCGTCTCGGCATCTTCGCAGGCTCGGGCGTCGGCAAGTCGACGCTGCTGTCGATGCTGGCCCGCGCCGGCACTTTCGACAAGGTGGTTATCGCGCTGGTCGGCGAACGCGGCCGCGAAGTCAGGGAGTTCATCGAGGATACGCTCGGCGAAAACATGAGGAAGACCGTTGCCGTGGTGGCGACGAGCGACGAAAGCCCGATGCTGCGCAAGATGGCGCCGCTGACGGCCATGACCATCGCCGAGCATTTCCGTGACAACGGTGACAACGTTCTCCTGATCGTCGACAGCGTTACGCGCTTTGCTCACGCCATCCGCGAGGTGGCGACGGCCTCCGGCGAGCCGCCGATCGCGCGCGGCTATCCCGCTTCCGTCTTCACCGAGCTGCCACGCCTCCTGGAACGCGCCGGACCCGGGGCCGAAGGCACGGGCACCGTCACGGCGATCATTTCCATCCTCGTCGACGGCGACAATCACAACGATCCGATCGCCGACTCCACCCGCGGCATCCTGGACGGCCATATCGTCCTGCAGCGCAGTCTTGCGGAGGAGGGGCGCTATCCCCCGATCGATCCTCTTGCCTCGATTTCGCGTCTGGCGCGCAAGGCTTGGACACCTGACCAGGAGAAACTGGTCTCGCGGCTGAAGGCGCTGGTACATCGCTACGAGGAGACCCGTGACCTGCGACTGATCGGCGGCTATCGCCAGGGCAGCGATCCGGATCTCGACATGGCGATCAAGCAGGTGCCGATCATCTACGACGTCCTGAAGCAGACGCCGGGCGACAGGCCCTCGCCCGATGCGTTCGCAGATCTGGCGACCGCCCTCAAGACCGGTTCGGGATTGATCAATGTGCCCGCGCAACCCGCAGTTCATCCGGCGAGATAGAAAGGCTAGACGTGACTGATTTCGATGCAGACGAACCGGTTGCTCCGCCAAAATCCCGAGCGCGCAGGGGCGTGACCGCGCTTGATCGCGTGCTGACCGTGACCGGACTCGTTCTCGCCGGTCTTTCGGCATTCTTCCCGTGGTATGTCTTCCTGAACGAGGACAAGTTCGGCATCAACGTCGCCGAGGGGGATCGCTCCCGTGAGCTTCCCAATTGGCCGGCGCGCAACGTCTTTAGCGTTTCGCCGCTTGCGATGGTCAACAAGAACGCGGCGGATGCGAAGCCGCCTGAATTGCCGGTTGACCCGCTGACGACGGCCACTGCCACGAGCATCGGTCGCGTGGACAAGGATGCCGCCGCACTTCCGGAAAGCCAGCCTTTCCCCGGCAGCACCGGTTTTCGCCTCCTCCATGTGGCGAATGGCCGGGCACTCATCCAGGACGGCACCGGCATGTATGTGGTGCGGGTGGGCTCGATCCTGCCCGACGACAGCCGTCTTGCAAAGCTCGAGCAGCGCGACGGCAAGTGGGTCATCGTGACCTCGAAGGGCGACATTTTCCAGAACGACTGATCAGATCCGAATGGCAGGCTTGCCGCGGAGCGAAGCCGGGATCGGCAGCGCTTGGCGGTTTTTTCGCGTCGATTCCGCGTGCGCTTTGGCCGGTGCAGCGACGAAATCTTACCACCCAGAAATTGCAGGGCGAGACCGCCGTTCTCCGTAAGTCCCACGCAAGATTACCCCCCTAGTGTCGAGCAGGTAAGAACGGAGAGTAACGATGGAACCAATACAGCTCTTTAGCCTGGCATCGCGGCAAGCCGAATGGCTTTCGATCCGCCAGGAGGTTGTCGCGGGCAACATCGCCAACGCCAATACGCCCAAGTTCAAGGCGAAGGACATCACGCCATTCAACGCCGTGCTGGAAAACACCCAGTTCGCGATGGCGAGGACCAACCCGGCGCACCTCTCCGGCAATGATCTGAGCACGAGCAGCGACATCGATGTAAAGGATGCCGCGCTCGACCAGGAGATCGGCGTACAGGAATCGGGAAATACCGTCGGACTGGCGGAAGAGCTCTCGAAGACCGGTGAGATCAAGCGGGAGTTCCAGATGAACACCGCGCTCGTAACGTCCTTTCATCGAATGATGTTGATGACCGTAAGGAAGTGATGTCATGGATCCGCTTTCAGCAGCTTTGAAAATCGCAGGTTCTGGACTTGAAGCCCAGTCGACGCGCCTGCGCATCGTCTCGGAAAACATCGCCAACTCCCGCTCGACGGGGGATACGCCCGGGGCCGATCCCTACCGCCGCAAGACGATTACCTTCGGCGAGCAGGTCGACCGCACAAGCGGCGTCACGACGGTGGGCGTCAAGAAGCTCGGCCTCGACCAGTCCGATTTTGCCGACGAATTCGATCCCGATAATCCGGCGGCCGATGCCCGCGGCGTCGTCAAGATGCCGAACGTCAACGTGCTCGTCGAAATGGCGGACATGCGGGAAGCCAACCGGTCCTATGAAGCCAATCTCCAGACCATCAAGCAGTCGCGCGATCTGATTGCCGCGACCATCGATCTCCTGAAGGCATCGCAATGATCAGCAATGTTCAGAATGTAAGCTCGCTTTCCATGACCCGCGGGCTGGGCAAGGTCGCCACTGAAACGGTGGATACGGCCTTGCAAGCCAACCCCGGCGCAGCTGTCGCCCTCTCGCAGGGAGCGAGCTTCGCCTCCGTCATGAGCAACATGGCGACCGACATGGTCAACAATCTGAAGGGCGCGGAAAGCGCATCCTTCGCCGGCATCAAGGGTACTGCCAGCACGCGCGAAGTCGTCGATGCTGTGATGCAGGCAGAACAGTCGCTGCAGACCGCGATCTCGCTACGCGACAAGATCGTGTCGGCATATCTCGACGTAACGAAAATGCAGATCTAGCAGGTCAGGGACGAAGACATGAGAGCGCTTGCCATCGCTGCGACGGGCATGGATGCCCAGCAGACCAACCTCGAGGTGATCGCGAACAACATCGCGAACATCAACACGACCGGCTTCAAGCGCGCCCGCGCGGAATTCACCGATCTTCTCTACCAGACCGAGCGCGCCCAGGGCATCGCGAACCGCGCCAACCAGGCGATCGTTCCGGAAGGTGCCAATATCGGCCTTGGCGTCCAGACCGCGGCAGTTCGCAACCTTCACATCCAGGGCGAACTTACCCAGACCGGCAACGAACTCGACGTGGCACTGGTCGGGCGTGGATGGTTTCAGGTTGAGGCGGCAGACGGCACGACGCTCTATTCGCGTGCCGGCGCCTTCAACAAGAACGACCAGGGGCAGCTCGTCACGATCGAGGGCTACAACGTCGTGCCCGGGATCACCATTCCGGAAGGGTCGAGCGAGCTGACTGTCAATCGCTCCGGCGAAATAAGTGCGAAGCTAGCAGGCGATACGGAACCGACGGTTCTAGGCCAGCTGACGCTTGCAAACTTCGTCAACGAGGCAGGCCTCCAGCCACTCGGCGACAACCTCTTCGCCGAGACGCCCGCCTCGGGCGATCCGGTGGTCTCCGTTCCCGATGATCCGGGTGTCGCCTACGTCAAGCAGGGCTATCTGGAATCCTCCAACGTCGATCCGGTCAAGGAAATCACCGAGTTGATATCGGCGCAGCGCGCCTATGAAATGAACTCGAAGGTCATCCAGACCGCCGACGAAATGGCCTCGGTCGTCAGCAAGAACCTGAAGTAGCCACGGGAAGGGCCGAACATGACGTTTCGCCGGAAAATGAGTGCCGCGGCGCTGCGGCTTGCAGGCGCGCTCCTCGGCGCCTGCCTGCTCGGGCCTGCGGCCGCATATGCCGACATGGGATATGCCGTCGTGCCGACCGTGATCATTTATCCCGGCGAAGAAGTGACAAGCGCGAACACCCACGAGGTCGAGGTTACCAATCCGAACCTCGCCGGGAACTACGCGAAGTCTACCAGCGAAGTCGAAGGCCTCGTGTCGACGCGCACGCTTCTGCCCGGGCGGACGATCTCCGTTTCAGCGCTGCGGGCGCCCTATGCCGTCAAGCGCGGCTCGAACGTACGGCTCGTCTTCGCAATCGGCAATCTCTCGATCAGCGCCGCCGGCACTCCGCTGGAGGATGCATCAATCGGCGACGTGATCCGCGCACGGAATATGGATTCCGGCGTCGTCGTCAGCGGCACGGTGCTTGCGGACGGCACAATCCATGTGGTGGCGAAATGAGAATTCTGCGTGGTTTCATGGCCGTTGCCCTGGCGCTCTCCTGCGCCTTCGGGGGCGCGACGCCGGCGTCGAGCGCGATGACGTCGCGCATCAAGGATATCGCCTCGCTCCAGGCCGGGCGTGACAACCAGCTCATCGGCTATGGCCTTATCGTGGGCCTGCAGGGCACCGGCGACAGCCTGCGTTCTTCCCCCTTCACCGAGCAGTCGCTTCGCGCCATGCTGCAGAACCTCGGCATCTCGACCCAGGGCGGCCAGTCGAACGCGAAGAACACGGCGGCCGTGATGGTCACCGCAAATCTTCCGCCCTTCGCAAGCCCGGGCAGCCGTATCGACGTATCCGTGAGCTCGCTCGGTGATGCCACCTCGCTGCGCGGTGGTACGCTCATCATGACGTCGCTGACGGGTGCCGACGGACTGATCTACGCCGTTGCGCAGGGCTCGGTGATCGTTTCCGGCTTCTCCGCGCAGGGCGAGGCAGCAACCTTGACGGAGGGCGTCACGACCGGCGGCCGCGTGCCGGGTGGCGCCATCATCGAGAGAGAACTTCCATCGCGCTTCAAGGACTCGATCAATCTGGTGCTGCAGTTGCGGAACCCCGATTTCTCGACCGCGGTGCGCATTGCCGATATCGTGAACAGCTACGCGTCGCGCCGCTTCGGCGGACCGATCGCCGAAGCGAGGGATTCCCAGGAAGTCATCATCGACAAGCCGAAGACCGCGGATCTGACCCGCCTCATGGCGGACGTGGAAAACCTCGTTGTCGAGACCGACACGCCGGCGAAGGTGGTTATCAACGAGCGCACCGGCACGATCGTCATCGGAGCGGATGTGCGGGTATCGCCTGTCGCCGTCAGCTATGGCACCCTGACCGTGCAGGTCAACGAGATGCCGCAGATCGTCCAGCCGGAGCCTTTTTCGCGCGGCGTGACGGCCGTCCAGCCGATGACGGACATCACCGCCAACCAGACGGGCGGGCGTGTGGCGCTGCTGCAGGGTCCGGATCTGAGGACGCTGGTGGCCGGGTTGAACAATATCGGGGTCAAGCCTGACGGGATCATAGCCATCCTCCAGGGCATCAAGTCGGCTGGCGCCCTACAAGCGGAGCTCGTTCTGCAATGACAGCTGTCTCGCTGACGTCAACTGCAAGGAATCTCGGGCTGACTGCTGCCGTAGCTGTCCTGCTTTCGATCCCGGGCGCATTCGCCCAGGAAGAAGCAAGGCCGGCCGGCCCGCCGAGCACCGAGGACGAAATCCGCCAGTTCTGCACCAATATCGCCGACTCCGCACGAGACCAGCGCTATCTCCTGCAGAAGCAGGAGCTTGAGAAGCTGCAGGCCGACGTCGACAGCCGCGTTGCCGTGCTCGAACAGCGCCGCGCGGAGTACGAGGACTGGCTGAAACGCCGCAACGACTTCCTGAAGCAGGCCGAAGCCGGCCTCACGGACATCTACAAGAACATGAAGCCGGATGCGGCCGCCCTGCAGTTGCAGGAGGTCAAGACCGAGGTAGCCGCCGCCGTGATCATGCGGCTCGGAGCCCGCCAGTCGAGCCTCATCCTCAATGAAATGGAGGCCGAGAAGGCCGCGGTGATTGCCAATATCATCGCCAGCGCGTCCGACCCCAATACGTCGAAGGGCACCCAATGAGAAAGCATTTCCCGGCGGCAATGGCGGCGGTTCTCCTCTTGTCCGGCTGCCAGAACCAGACGATCAGGGAGATCGGCACGGCGCCCGCCATGAGCCCGATCGGCAGCGGTCTTCAATATGGCCAGACCCCGCAGATGTCGCTCTATCCGAAGCGGCCGCACCAGGTTGCCCAGGGCTATTCGCTCTGGAGCGACTCGCAGGCCGCGCTCTTCAAGGATGCGCGCGCGCTGAACGTCGGCGACATCATGACGGTCAACATCCAGATCAATGACAAGGCGGACTTCGACAACGAGACGAACCGCAGCCGCACGAATTCGAGCGGCCTGAACTGGGACATCAACGCGCAGATTTTCGGGTGGACGCCGCAGTCGACGACCGACGCCACCTACGGCTCGGATACCAGCACGGACGGCAAGGGCAAGATCAAGCGGTCGGAAAAGCTGACGCTGCGCGTCGCCGCCGTCGTCACCGGCATCCTCGAAAACGGCAACCTGGTCGTCAGCGGCTCGCAGGAAGTGCGCGTCAACCAGGAACTGCGCATTCTCAATGTCGCCGGGATCGTGCGGCCGCAGGATGTCGATTCCAACAATACGATCTCCTACGAGAAGATCGCCGAGGCTCGCATCTCCTATGGCGGCCGCGGCCGCCTGATGGAAGTCCAGCAGCCGCCGCGCGGCCAGCAGGCGATCGACCTCTTCTCTCCGCTCTGACGTGGGGAGAACGAGCGTGAAGCACATGGGTGGACTAGAGCATGGCGGAATCTGAAGGCGAAAGCGGTGGCAAGAAGGCAAAGTCGGCGCTGCTGATGACCGTTGCCGGCGTCGCTCTGCTGACATTGGTCGGCGGCGGCGGCGGCTGGCTCGTCGGAGCCATGATCGCTCCGGACATCCGCGGCGCCGAGGCGGCGCAGAAGGCCGCCGAGGAAAAACAGGCCGAAGCCGGGAAGTCGGCGGGCGAGCAGGGACTGCCTCGCATCTCGACAGAGGCGAACGGCATCGTCCAGCTCGAGCCGATCACCTCGAACCTGGCTTATCCCGCCGAAAACTGGGTTCGCCTCGAGGTCGCACTGATGTTCAAGGGGCCTCCCGACGCCAAGATCGCGGAAGATATCCACCAGGATATCATGGCCTACATCCGCACCGTCTCCCTCCAGCAGATCGAGGGTCCTCGCGGCTTTCAATATCTCAAGGATGACATTCAGGAACGTGTTGACCTGCGCTCGGAAGGACGAGTATCGAAGGTCATGTTCAGAACGTTTGTGGTTGAATGATTCGATATATTAGTTTCCTTGTCGCCATGATGGCGATGCCGGAGCTGGCGGCAGCGCAGCAGCTGCCGACTGACCTTCTGAACCTGCCGGTTGACGGATCGGCGGCTGCCTGGATCATCCGGACGTTCGGCCTGCTGACGATCCTGTCAGTCGCGCCGGGCATCCTGATCATGGTGACGAGCTTTCCGCGCTTCATCATCGCCTTCTCGATCCTGCGCACCGGAATGGGCCTTGCATCGACGCCCTCCAACATGATCCTTCTGAGCCTCGCGCTGTTCATGACCTTCTACGTCATGGCGCCGACCTTCGACCGCGCCTGGCAGGACGGCGTGCAGCCGCTTCTCGCAAACCAGATAACCGAGGCCGACGCGGTGCAGCGCATCGCAGAGCCATTCCGTACCTTCATGTCGGCCAATACGCGCGATAAGGACCTGCGCCTGTTCGTGGACCTTGCGCAGGAGCGGGGCCAGACCGTCGTCAACGACGACAGGATCGACTACCGCGTTCTCGTTCCGGCGTTCATGATCTCCGAGATTCGCCGGGGCTTCGAAATCGGATTCCTTGTCGTTCTCCCCTTTCTCGTCATCGACCTCATCGTCGCGACTATCACGATGGCGATGGGCATGATGATGCTGCCGCCGACGACCATATCCCTGCCGTTCAAGATCCTCTTCTTCGTGCTGATTGACGGCTGGAACCTGCTTGTCGGCAGCCTGGTCCGATCCTTCTCCTGAGATTCCCGTCGAGACGATTTCGGCCAGAGGCGCCAAGCGGGTGGCCGTCGCCCGCTTGCCGTCGCTCTCCATCCTGAGGGGCGCTGTTGCACGGCGCTCCGGCCAGCGCGGGCAAGCTTCACGCAAGAGTTAGGTGACAGACTTGCCCTACCGATAGCCTCGGTTCCGTCACGGCCTCCCGAGTGTGAAGTGCCGGCGTGAGCGCGGCCGTGGGCATCAACACGATGAAGACCATGTCTTCAAGCTCTGGAGTAAATACCCATGAAAGTCGTGATTCTCGCCGGCGGGTATGGCTCCCGGCTCTCCGAGGAGACGACAGCGCGTCCAAAGCCCTTGGTGGAAATCGGTGAGAAGCCGATCATTTGGCATGTCATGCAGATCTATGCCCACCATGGCCTCACGGATTTTATCGTCTGCGCCGGCTACAAGGGATACATGCTGAAGGAGTACTTCTCCAATCTGATGCTCCACAACAGCGACATTACCGTCGATCTGAGCAGGAACATCATCGAATATCACAACGAGGCTGCGCCGAACTGGCGCGTGACGGTTGTCGATACCGGACTGAACACCATGACCGGTGGCCGCCTGAAGCGCATCCGAAGGCATCTGGATGACGGTCAGCCTTTCTGCCTGACCTATGGTGATGGCGTTGGCGACGTCAACATTTCCGGCGAGATCGAATTTCATCGCGATCATGGCCTCAAGGCGACGATGTGCGCGGTAACGCCGCCCGGGCGCTTCGGCGTGATCGACATGAACCTCAACGAACACCGCATTACGGCCTTCAACGAAAAGCCGAAGAACGATTCCCAGCGCGTGAACGGCGGCTTCTTCATTCTCGATCCCTCCGTGGTTGATCTCATTGAAGACGACGCGACCGTTTGGGAAACCGGTCCGCTCCAGGCATTGGCAGAACAGGGCGAACTGGCGGCTTTCATTCATGACGGCTTCTGGCAACCGATGGACACGCTTCGCGAGCGCATCCTGCTCGACGATATGTGGCGCACAGAAAAGGCACCGTGGAAGATATGGGCATAGAAACGTTCTGGAATGGGCGCAGGGTTTTCGTTACCGGGAATACCGGCTTCAAGGGCTCCTGGCTTTGCCTGTGGCTGCAACGGCTGGGCGCAGAGGTTCATACTGCGGCGCTCGCCCCTGCAAGCGGTTCGCTCTACGAGACGCTGGCGCCCTGGTCGTCGCAACGGCACAACATTCTGGACGTTCGGGACGGGGCCGCTCTAGCGCGCGTCCTGAAGGAGGCAAAGCCGGAGATCGTCATCCACATGGCGGCGCAACCGCTGGTGCGTCGCTCCTACGCCGATCCGGTCGAAACGTTCTCGACCAACGTGATGGGCACCGTCAATCTTCTTGAGTCCGTACGCCGCGCGGGAACGGTCAGGACCCTCGTGGTCGTGACGTCGGACAAGGTGTACCGGAATGAGGGTCTCGGTGAACCCTTCGCCGAAGAGGATACGCTCGGCGGCGAGGATCCGTACAGCAGTTCGAAGGCGTGTGCCGAACTCGTCAGCGCCTGTTACAGGGACAGCTTTCTGCGCAACGACGACATTGCCATCGCCACAGCAAGGGCGGGTAACGTCATTGGTGGAGGCGACTGGTCCGAGGGGCGGTTGATCCCAGACTTCATGAGGGCAATCGAAGCGGGCGAGCCTGTCTTCCTTCGCTACCCGGAGGCCGTTAGGCCCTGGCAGCATGTGCTCGAACCGCTGAGCGGCTACCTGATGCTCGCCGAGGCGCTCGATCTCAGGGCACCCGCGATCCCGGAGGCCCTCAATTTCGGTCCCGATCCCAAGGCTCTTGCGACCGTTGCGGAAGTCGTGGGCATCCTCGGTTCGACCTATGGGCTCAGCGAAGCGTGGAAACAGATGCCGGGGCAGCATCCTCCGGAAGCGACCACACTGACGCTTGACTCCCATCTTGCGAGTGCGTCGCTCGGATGGAAACCACGCTTGAGCCTCTCCGAGACGCTTGAGTGGACTGCGGCCTGGTACAAGGCGCGCCATGACGGCGCCGACACGCGAGCGCTCATGCTGGCCCAGATCGAGGCTTACGAAGAACGGGCACCGACACGAGAGCTCGTCTCGGCGCGGGCACGCATGGAAATGGCAGGCTGAAAACCGCCGGCAAGCCGCAGCCCGCCGTACGTACACATGAAGGCCTCCGAGAATGACTATGGATCCAGTAAAGCTGAGCATCTGCATACCCACCTACAATCGCTCCGCTTTCCTTCGTCGGGCGCTGGAATTCTATCAGAAGAATATCGACTTCCCGTTCACTTACGAGATCGTCATATCCGACAACGCATCCACCGACGACACTCGCGACGTCGTGGACGAGTTCACCAGGGGCGGTCTTCCCATAAGGTACTTCCGGCGCCAGACGAACGGCGGCATCGAACCCAACGCCCATAGTGCGTTTCGTCATGCGAGGGGCGACTACGCAATCTATACCGCGGACGACGACCGGCTGATCATGGACGGGATCCGCAGCGCCATCGCCTATCTGGAGCAGCATCCCGAGGTATCGGCCTGCTACGCGCCCTGGTATCTTCACAATGAAGTGGAGGGAACAGACGGCCCGACCTTCTACAGGATGGATGAAAACATCCAGTTTGCGCGCCGCAATTTTCCCGGCGTGTTCGCCCTTCTCATGGCCCGCCACGTCTTTCCGGAAATAGCGATCTATCGAAGCAGCGCAATGCGGTCTGCGACGATTCCGACGCGTTTGTGCTATTCGCCCTTCGCGCATCTGGCGCATTTTCTCGATCTCGGCGACGTGGCGTTCCTGAAGACGCCGTTCTATCGCGCCATCATACAGACGATCATTGCCCGGGACCGGCAGCAACTCGGGCACGAAGAAGTTCTGGACTCCTGGGACAAATATCGTGGCGGTCTTGAGTATTTTCTCTATGTCGCTGCGAAGCGGGGCACGATCGAGCTGGGAGGTCAGCAGGGCCAGCAGTATCATAATCAGATGCGGGAATTCACCTGCGCAAGGATGGTCGTGGCCATAAGGATGTGGCTGGCGAGGCATGATTATCTGCGTGCCTACGAACTCTATGCCCGGGTGGCGTTCAACGGCTTCGGAAACCACCCGGAACTCGAGCCTTTGAAAGGCGTCATGCGGCGGATGGTTGCGTTGCAGACATTGGCGTGGATGGCCAATGCGGCCGCGGGCATCGATCGCGTCGTCCTTCACAAGATGACGAACGTGGCACCCCTCGAGGCGACGCTGCGCAGTCTCGGGTTAAGGGAGGACATCATGGTCGTCTCGGATACCGAAGGCTACACGGCGGGTGAAATCCTGAAGGCAGCTGTTCTCGTTCCCGGAGACCCGGACCGGGAGAGCTATGTCGACAGAGGTTTTATCCCGAACCTTGTCTTCCGCGAGGTCGACCTCGCGGGCTGGGTGCTCGTGTAGATATCCCGCCGGCAAGCAGGCTGGCTTGACACCAGTCTCCGGACCCATCCCTCCATCGGAATACCGACCCCATGCTGTTCACGCCGCTTTCCTTGCCTGGTTCGTTCACGGCCGATCTTCAGAGGTTTGAGGATGAAAGAGGCTTCTTTGCACGAAGCTTCTGCGCACGTGAGTTCGGCACGCAAGGGCTGGAGACCGCCTGGGTCCAGACGAATAGTTCCTTCAGCCGGGAAAAGGGCACGATTCGCGGCATGCATTTTCAGCGGCCGCCGAAGGCGGAGGTGAAGCTGGTGCGCTGCGTGCGCGGTGCGGCCCTCGACGTCATCGTCGATATTCGTGCCGGCTCTGCGACTTATGGCCATTGGACCAGCTGCGAGCTGACCGCCGATGCGCGCAATGCAATCTACATACCGCGCGGCTTTGCGCATGGTTTCCAGACGCTCGAGCCGGACACCGAGCTCATGTACTTCGTCTCGGAATTCTACTCGCCCGAACAGGAGGGCGGACTGCGCTACGACGACCCGGCATTGAACATTGCCTGGCCGTTGCCGGCCGCTAACGTTTCACCGAAGGATCGGAGCCAGCCATCCTTTTCCGAGCTTCGCCCGATCGAATTGTGACGTGGTTGGCTGTTTCGGCCGCGCCGTAGCCGGCGTCCGTCATCAAAGGTAGAAGCGGGCTTCCCGACCGGCGTCACGCCAAGGCGGCGTCGTCGGCCGATGTCGTCGGTGACAACGCAGCGTGCCTGATCGGCGCGACACCATCCTTGTTGCGAAGCATCATGAGTGTGAAAGGCCGGTCCAAGAGACACTCGGGGGTTGGTCCGCCGAGTGTCTTCTGGATACGCTGATCGGCTTCGCCGGCCGCCTCAAGCCTGAAGCATTTGCGCAACTGGCTGTGCTTGGGGCAATGCCAAGGCAAGGCTGTCGGAATAGTCAACGCCGTAGCGTTCGGCGAGCGAGCGCCACCATTCGTCGCGTTCAAAGATTTCCAGTGCCTTCGCGGCGTGGACCGTTGCCAGCGTCTGTTCACCTATCGCGCTATAGCAACGGGCGACGTAGAGCTGACCAAAGGCGTGGTCCGGATATTTTTCGCAGACGTTTTTCATGTAGTGAATGGCCACATCGTAGCGACCGATACGCATATTGTAGTTCTCTATGAAATTGACCCGGAGCTGAGTTTCATAGGCATAGGCTTCCAGCTTCTTCGGATCCTGCCCCGGAACGTTGAGAACCGTCTTGGTGGCAACGAAGTCGTCGTTGTCCGTGGACTGGATATAGCCTTTCTCGACGCAGATGTCGTAAAGCCGGCTGCCAAAAATCGGGATGGCGAGATAGACGTGGATCCAATCGAAGCCGTTTTCGAGCAGCATCTCCACCGTTTCCTGCCGATGCTCGTCTTCCTCGCCAGGCAGCCCCGCCACGATGAAGACGTGGCTGCGAACGTTGAACTTGCGTAGCGCCTCAACCGCGGGGCGGATCAATTTCTTCTTCAACGGCTTCTTGATGATGTTGTTCAGAACGTGATCCGAACCGGATTCGACGGCGAGCGCCACGGCGGAAACGCCGGCTCGCGAGAAAAGCTCGGCCACTTCCTCGTCGATTGCGTAGACGGCGACCCCATTGGGGAATTCCAGGCGAATGTTGAGTTCCGCAAGCGCGGCCAGGAGCGCCTTGGCGCGCTCCTTGTCCTGGAAAAAGTGATCGTCCTCGACCATCAGCACCGTCATGCCGAATTCATCGCGCATGCGCCTCACATCCTCGACGACACGCTCGATCGACATGAAGCGCACAGTGCGCCCGTGAAGTGATGGATTGGAACAGAAGACGCAGAGGAAGGGGCAGCCGCGGGACGTATGGATTGCCATTTCACGCCGTGGTTCGTTGGCGTATCGCTTGTCGATGCTGCGGCTGTTGTAGTTGTTGAGATCGACAATCTCGTAGTTCAATTGCGGAATCTCGTCGAGATTGTCTATGAAGTCGTGCGCAGGCACCTTGCCGCGCCCTACACCCTCGCGCGTGACCCACGCTTTGTGGCTTTCGAGCACGCGCGCCTTGTCGGGAGCATCGAGCAATACCTTGAGCGGCATTTCGCCTTCGCCCTTGCAGATTGCGTCGAGATCGGGGCAACGCTCGAGCATCATCTGGTATGCCGCGGAGGGCAAGCCGCCACCGGCTATCGTCAGGATCGACTTGTCGAATTTCTTAACGGTGGAGACCAGGGACTGGATGTAGCGGAACGAGGAATTGAACAGTGCCGAAACGCCCACGATGTCCGGGCGGAAATCTGCCATGATGCCAGTCAGCTGCTTGGCGAAGATTTCCTCATGGCTGTCCGCGCGCCCGTCCTCGACCAGCTCCTTCAGCGTGATGTTGAGATCGACCAGCTGAATCTCGATGTCGGTCGAGCAGTTTTGCTTGAGATAGGTCTCCATCGACAGGATTCCGTAGGGAATCGTGAAGGCGGGCAGCACTGCGTTTCGCACCTTGCCGATATAGTCGGCGGCATTGAAGTACGGCGGGATCACAAAAAGCAGTCTCGTCATCATCTGCAACCTTGTTTAAGAGCTCCGGACTTTTGAAGCACTCGGAGGAGAAGACTATTTTCGGGCGGTGATTGGCCCGGTGGCTGTTCATCTCCGAGGTCGATATCACTATCCCGACACCCGATGGACGCGTTCCTCGAAACGTGCACCATCGAGCTTGTCTCAGGCTGTGATTGAGCGCGATCCGAAGGGAGGGGCCAGGCCGGGCTATGCATTGCTTTCATCAAATCCGGCGGAGAAATCCGTCGGCAGAGGCCGTAATCATGATCTTGTGCTCGATGGTCTTGTCGCACTCGAAGCGCAGATCCTGGCCGTCCCTTGCCTTCCGCCCCTCATTTTCCAGGCGCTTCATGTATTCCCAGACTGCCGTCTTCGGATTGTCGCCCTTGCCCCAGGGCCGATTGGAGCACATGTCGGGGGGAAGGTCTTCGACGCCGGTGTCCCAGACGACGCAGTAGGAGCCCTTTGAGGCAAGCGGCGCGTAGAGTTCCAGCTCGGCGAGTACATGCTCATGCGTGTGGTTGGAATCCAGGAAGACCATGACCCTTTCATAGCCTTCGCTCTGGGCAAGCACCTGTTCGAAGACGGCGCTCGCTACGGACGATCCCTCGATCATCTTGATCTTGTGGGCGAGGGGATGGTTCTCGATGCCGGCGCGATTATGGGCCCGGATGTCGATGTCGATGCCGACGACCTTGCGGCGGCTCGCACGCGGATCGAGCACAACACCTTGCTGCAGCGCATCGCAGTAGTCGAGCATGGCGAGCATTGACGCGCTCAGGATCAGCGATCCGCCGTGGGCAATGCCGGTCTCGATGACGATATCCGGGCGGCAGGTCCAGATCAGTTCCTGGATGGCATAGACGTCCTGCGGCACCTGGATGATCGGGCGACCAAGCCAGGTGAAGTTCTGCGCGTAATTGTGACGTATGCACTCGCGCACCCAGACCTGCGACAGACCGATGAAGCCGGCATCCTGACCCGCGCTTTCGATATTCCCGCGCACGTATTCTGCGAATTTCGTTTCTTCAGACATGTTCTATTCTCTTTCGGACTGTTGAATGCGCGTGCAGTGGATGTCCCACCACTGGGTACGGGGCGCGAGCCGGTTGCCTTCGAAATCGCGGACTGTGCGCGAGTAGAGATCGACCATGTGCTCATAGGAAAGCCATGGTCCCGGCACGTCTTCCCCAAAGGGTCCCGAGGATCCCGGTTTGAAGGCATGGTCGGCAACCTCGTCGAACATCCCTCCGACCGTCGATTGGTCGAGCAGCTTGAAACCGTCGTATCCGGAGGCAGCCAGCGATTTCATGTATTCGAACCCGAAGCGGCAATCCTCGACACTGACAAAGCGGGGAGGGGCGTCCATGGAGCGCAACTGCTCGAGAACGACATGGTCGACGCCCTCGACGTCGATCTTCAGGTAGTGGGGTACGCCATGGATCGAAAAGAGCTCGGGAAGCGTGACGCAGCGGACGGTGATCTCGCTGCAGCTGCTTTCATTTCGACCAGCCCAGCCGATATCTATGCTGCTCCAGTGGTCGTTTTCCAGGTTGACGAAGAATCGCGTCTCGCCCGAAGTCTCCCAGATCGCCGCGTGAATGACGGTCATTCGGCCGTCGGCTATTTCGCGGGCAAAGCGCACACGGGCCTTTTCGCAGAGGGAGGGGTTGGCCTCCAGCCCGACGACGCGGAATCCGCGCTTCAGGTAGTACTCGGCGTCATCGCCGTTGTTCATCCCGAGATCATAGACGAGTAGGGGATCCGAAACGTATCCGGTCATGAATTCCGCCATCTTTCCTTGGGTATCGCGTAGACGACGGCACCGGTGCCGCACCAGCCGTGGAGCCGCATCAGAAAACGATAGTCTTCGAGGTTCTCCGTGAGCCAGGCGGGCGTCCGCCAGATGCCGTCGGGATTGTGATAGGTCGTCAGCGCCAGGATCGGGCGATGCCGGACAATGGTCTGCGCTCCGCCCTGTAGCGCCGCCAGTTCCGCTCCCTCGAGGTGAAGCTTGATGAATGTCGGACTGAGATCGAGAGAGTCGAGCGTAGTTGTGGTCGCCAGGGAGTTGCCGGTCTCGGAGAGCTGGGAGGCGTACCCCAATCCCTCGTGGAAGCGCCGATTGGAGCATTCCTTGTCGAGCAGGGCATCCGACACGGCGATGCGGCTCCTTGTCTCAGACGGCAGACCGCCGAGGTAGTCGGCAAGGACGCCCCGGTTCGCTGCGTCCGGCTCGATCGCGACAATTCCGGAAAGGCGTTCTCGGGATTCAGAAAGAAACCGTGCGCTTACGCTTCCATGATGTGCGCCGCCATCGACGAAGAACTCGCTGTCGGTGAGGCAATGCACGATCTCGGGTATGAAGAAGCGGTCGCGAATGGTCACCGGCGCGTCCGAAAACATCCACTCTTGCCTGAGACGTCGCCAGGCGATGAACTGAAGGTGATGGGCGCGGGATCTGTCATCCTCCCATCCATCGAGCACGTCGGCAACGAGTTGGAGTTCGCCCGGCTCGAAGGGTGCTGCGAACCATCCGTTCGAGAGCGGATGCCGGTCGCGGAAGGATTCGGCGAGATCGTAGAAGGGCAGGATATCCCGCCAGCCATCCGCGCGCAGCGCCGCCTCGAGCGCGGAATACGGGCTGGTGACGATGCTGACGGCAAGCAGCGCCTCGTTCTTGAGTGTCGCGGGGACGTCGTCCGGAGCCAGGACGGGGATGCCTCGCCACGCTGTTCCGGCCGAAAGTGCGGCGGCATTGCGATCGACGACTATGGCGATGTCGCAGCCCACGGTTCGCAGGTGTTCGCGGGCGAGCAGACCCAGGTCGCCGCCGCCGTAGAGCACGAGTGGCTGGCGCGGGCTTGCAGGGCCGAGCATACCTGGCTCGGCAGCGATCTCGTGGAGCAGGCGTTGAGCCGAGACGCGGTCTGAGGAGGTTAGGTGACGAGGCGGCCCAATCCTGTGCGCGGCCTTCAGCGGCGCTGCAGTGGCGCCCTCTTGCCTGAAGTCCATTTCGCCTGCCTACCCCCGTTGCTAGATTGGCGCCCAATCGAAACCTGATTCGGATGGTCCCAGATGCCGCCAACTCGACGCCTAGTTATAGACACACAGCTTTCGTGGAGCTTGTCATGGCGCGGGTGATGCTGACCGGAGCGAGCGGTTTTGTCGGGCGGCAGATTCACCGGTCGCTGCGAGAGGCCGGCCACGAGGTCAAGGTGGTGTTGCGGCCCGGCTCGGAGGATCGTCTCATTGCGCCGGTCGCGGACGGCATGATGGCTCGCAGCGAGGACATCTTCGCCGAGGATTCGGCGTGGTGGGAGGCGCATTGCACGGGCATGGACGCGGTCATCCATTGTGCGTGGTATGTCGAGCCCGGCAAGTATCTAGACTCCCCCGCAAATTTCGACTGCGTTTCCGGGACGCTGCAA
Organism: Rhizobium sp. BK251; assembly: GCF_004345245.1. Taxonomy (GTDB): domain Bacteria; phylum Pseudomonadota; class Alphaproteobacteria; order Rhizobiales; family Rhizobiaceae; genus Rhizobium. The sequence continues at coordinate 163,826 of NZ_SLUQ01000001.1, forward strand.
TTGGCGCTGGGCGCGGCGAAGGCGGGCGTGCCGCATTTCGTCGGCGTCGGCACCTGTTTCGAATACCGCCTGCCGTCGGATCGGCTCACGGTGGAATCGGAATTCGCGCCGGCAACGCTCTATGCGGCATCTAAACTTTCCGTTTACCAGATGCTGGCAAAGTTCTTCGCGAAGCAGGGAACCGCCTTTTCATGGTGCCGGCTCTTCTATCTCTTCGGGGAAGGGGAACATTCGGCGCGTCTGGTCCCCTATGTCCGTGAACGGCTTGAAAAAGGGGAAGTTGCAAAGCTTTCCGCTGGAACGCAACTACGCGACTTCCTCGATGTTCGGCAAGCTGGGGCGATGATCGCCGGTGTGATTGAAACAGGTCAGGCTGGGGCAATCAACATTTGTTCAGGTAAACCCACAACGATACGCCAGTTGGTGGAGGCTATAGCCGACGAATACGGCAGGCGCGACCTGCTGGAGTTCGGCACGGCTGCAATCCATCCCTCCGATCCGGCTGCTGTCGTTGGTGTCTGCAACGCTATCGCACCCAATCGGTCGCCGGAGGCGAATCAATGAAAGCCCAGTTGAAGCCGCGTATCAACCTTGAGGACCGCACGGCTCTCGAGACCGTCATCCCATTGTCGACACCCTTCATCGTTTTTGTTGACCCTGCAAGCTCCTGCAACTTCAAGTGCACCTTCTGCCCCACCGGCCACCGCGACATGATTGCGGAAACCGGCCGCTACCAGGGTGCGATGAAGTACGAGGTGTTTCAGAAGGTCATCGACGACCTCGGCGAATTCGGGGAGCCGATCAAGGTTCTGCGCATGTACAAGGACGGCGAGCCGCTCCTCAACAAGCGCTTCGCCGACATGGTCGCCTATGCCAAGAAGAGCGGATACATCGAGTACATCGATACGACGACGAACGGCACGTTCATCACGCCCGAGCGCATGGCACCGATCATCGCCGCCGGCATCGACAAGATCAACATCTCCGTCGACGGAATGAATGTCGAACAGTACATGAAGTTCACCGGCTTCAAGTTCGACTTCCCGAAGTTCGTCGAAAACGTCAAATGGCTCTACGACAACAGGGGTGATTGCGAGATCTCGATCAAGATCCCCGGTGAACTGATCACACAGGCGCAGCAGCAGGAATTCTTCGATACCTTCGGCGACTACGCCGACCGTATCTTCATCGAGAATTTCGCACCTTGCTGGCCGGAATTCGATATCGAGCAGCATACCGGGGTCAAGATCACGAAGGGTATCTATCAGCAGGAAATCGGCAACACGGACACCTGCCCCTACATCTTCTACGGCTGCTCGGTGAACGCCGATGGCCTCGTCTCCTCCTGCTTCCTCGACTGGGGCCGCAAGCTCATCATCGGCGATGCACGCGAACAGACGATGAAGCAGATCTGGAATTCCGACAAGATGAATGCCCTGAGGCTTCAGCATCTCGAAGGTCGCCGCTGCGAAAACCAGACCTGCGGAAACTGTGGCCAGCTGACGCATTGCCTGCCTGATAATATCGATGCCCATCGCCCGATGCTGCTCGAGAAGTTCAAGCGGCTCGTCGCGCTGAACCCCGATGTTCCGGCCCCCGGCGGCATCAGGATGCCGTTTCCCGCCGCGGCCGAATGAAGGTCCTGCACATCACTCCGCATCTTGGCGGAGGCGTGGGCAAGGCCCATGCCTCCATCCAGGCCGCCGGTGCAGGGACCATCGAAAGAACCTATTTCCTTCTCGAAGAGCCTCGTGACCGTCGCTTCGCATCAATGGTGGAGGCGGCCGGCGCGAGGCTGGTTTTTGGCGGCGCCACTGAACTGCGTGAGTTAGTCGATGCGGCGGACATCGTCCAGATCGAGTGGTGGAACCACCCCCGCCTGTACGAATGCCTCTCGCAATGGCAATTGCCCCCGATGCGTTCCGTCTTTTGGGCGCATGTATCCGGGCTCAGCCCGCCCTTCCTTCCCGAACGCCTGGCAGAGGCGGCGGACCGCTTGCTCTTTACATCCCCCTGTTCGCTTGCGGCCGACAATATCGTCGGCTTGCCACATGCACTGAGTTCGCGTCTCGCAGTCGTCAACAGCGGATTCGGCTACGAGGGCGAGGTGCCGGCTCGGACGAAAGCCAAACCCGTCTATCTGGGAACGGTCGACTTCGTGAAAATGCATCCCGCATTCTTCGATGTTCTGGATTCGGTCGACGATATCGATTTCAAACTGTCGATATGGGGCCAATACGACGCCGACGGCGAGCCGCTGCGACGAGCCGCCCGGATGCGCCATCCGCAGCGTGTCGTTTTCGAAGGGCAGCACCCCGAACCGCGCAGGATGCTGGAGGAGGCGACGATACTCGTCTATCTCCTGCGCCCGGACCACTACGGCACGGCCGAGAACGTCCTCGTCGAGGCGATGTCGCTTGGTGTCGTGCCGCTCGTCTTCGGCAATCCCGCAGAGCGTGCAATTGTGAAGGATGGCGAGACGGGCCTTGTCGCAAGCGACGAGGCGGAGGCCGCGGCCAAGCTCGCCTGGATGCTCCGCCATCCGGAAGAGGTCGCGCGCATCGGCGCACATGCAGCCGAGAGTATTCGCCTCACGCACCGGCCAGACATTTCCGCCGCTGATCTGGAGCGCTGCTATCGGCCGTTGTTGCATTCACCGAAGCGAAGCGTCGATTTCGGCCGATATCTCGGAACCTCGCCCGTCGATTGGTTTCTGTCGACGCAGCGGCGAAGCGGAACCGACCTTGATCCCGGTGCAATCGACCTGGGTGGTGGAGCGGCCAAGGGCAGCGTCGCCCATTTTCTCGCCTGCTTCCCGAATGACGCTGGGTTGCTGAACCTGCAGTTGCGTGCCGGGCGGCAAGCCTAAGCCGCGACCTTCCAATCATCGTCTTCGATGCCCCGCAGCAGAGATCTCGTCCGCTGCGGAGCTCTGAGCGATTGCGCTGCCAGAACGTGCCGTTTCCCTGGCTCTAGAAGTTGAAGAGCTGATAGTCCGTCTGGCTGTCGCTGTCATCCTGGATATCGGGTGCCGACGGTGCGGCGACGTATGTGACGGTATCGGCAGCTTCAAACGGCGCGGTGCGCTCTGCAAGGGCCGGTACGTCGAAGTGAACCGGCTCAAGTCCCGCTTTCGCACGTTCCACCATGAGCTCATAAGCGCGCTCGAGATGGGCAGTGAAGCGGTCGGCGTCGAAGAGGGGCTTCATGAAGCGGTTGTCGTCGAGCCGCCGCTTGTAGCCGGCGATGCGCTCCGGGTCGTTGGCGAGAGCGACGGCCATCTCCTCGTAGGCGGTCGCGTCGTCGGCGATCAACTCGGGTAGGCCGATGGCGTTCAGCAGGCTCTCGCTGACGCGTGAGGCAAAGTTGGTGCCCTTGAGCGTGAGCGCTGGCAGTCCAGCCCACAGCTGCTCGGAGGTGGTCGTATGGCCGTTGTACGGCCAGGTGTCCAGAGCGAGGTCGGCGGCGCGAAGACGGCTGATATGGTTCTCGTACCGTGCCCGCTGGCAGAATATTACGCGCTTGCTGGGAATGCCGCGCTTGCGGAAGCGCGCAGCCAGGTTGGCCTGGCTCGCCTCCGATGTGGTCATCAGCCATAGCACGCTATCGGGCACGCGCTTCAGGATGTTGCACCAGACGTCGACAGCCTTGGCCGTGATCTTGCGGTTGGCGTTAAATGACGCAAAGACGAACTTGTCCTCCGGCAGGCCGAGTTCGCTACGCGAGACCGGGGTAGGTGCCGGTCTGTGAACCGGATCGTTCGGCTGATAGGTTTCGGGGAGACGGACGAATTTCTCGTCGTAGTGGGGCTTGGCGGTATCCGGCAGAACGTAGGGATCGCCGATGACGTAGTCGATGTCGGTATTCACGGTGCTGCCCGGGAAGCCCAGCCACGAAACCTGGATCGGCGCAATCTGGTGATTGAGGATGTCGTAGCGGCTGTCGGACGTTGGACCTTTGAGGTCCACGAGAATGTCGATGCCCTGGTCTCGCATCGCCGAGACGGCTTCCTCGTTGGACATGCCGCCAACGCTGACGATTCGTCCCCAGCGCGTGCGGTCAGCGCGGTTGCGCAGGATCTGGTCTTCCGGCGTGTGGCAATAGAGCGTCACATCGAAGCGACTGCGGTCGTGCATCTCCAGCACCCTTTGCAGCAGCTTCATCGTCGCGTGTCCGTCCCAGAAGTCGGACGAGAGATATCCGATGCGGATCCGTTGCTCCCAGGCATGAGGCTGCGAGCGACGCTTGCGCCGATGCTCCTCGCTGATCGGGCGGGTGCCGGATATGGCAAGCCGGTTCAGGGCCTCGTCGTTGCACCACTGCAGATTGTAGAACGCCGTTTCCTTTTCGAAGAAGCTTGTGTCGCCTTCGGCAATCAGGCGGTCAACGAGTGGCTGATGCCGATCTGTCGCCTCGAAGTCGCAGATTTCGCGGCAGAGAATGAGGTAGAGCAGGCGTAGCGGGACGACATCGGGAAAGCGCCGGAACAGCGTTCGGACGAGCGCGTCGACGCTGCGGTCATGCGGGTTGTTGGTCAGCAAGAAAATCGACAGTCGGACATGATCGGGGTTGCTGCTTTCGCCGAGCACCTTCCTGAAGGGGCTGAGCAGGTCATCGCGGCCGCGCTTCAGGTAGATGGATGCCAGGATGAAGGCAATGTCGGCGTCGTTCTGGGCACGTGCCATCAGGCGAAGCCCTAGAAGAAGCGCGTCGTCCTCGTGGCCGCACTCGAAGTGAAGCATCGCGGCCCTGCGCATGTATTCGATGCCACCCTGTCCATCCAGGTTGCCCGCAAGCGCAAATGCCTTGGCGGCGTCACCCTTCATGCCGAGCTTCACGAGGTTCTTCGCGAGCAGGGCATATGTCTTCGCATCCTTCTGGTCGTTCAGAAGCATGTTCAGCTTTTCGAGGGATTGGACATAGCGGCCGCCTTGATAGTCCTTCGATGCCGCCGCGAATGAAGCATTGTTGTTCAAAATCGACCCCGCTTGAAATCCACCCGCGAATGCCGAGGCGAACTCGCAGCGTTCGTGCCGAACGCCACAAATCCCGTGCTCGCGGACCCATAGGCGTCAACCTTCGCATGTGAAGCTTGCTTGAAGCCGGAGCGTCCGCATCGGGCATGTTGCACGCGGAGACATGCGCTTTGGGGCCTTCATCAGCAATTAACCATTTGCAATTGCTATCAATCTCGCGTTTCGATCTTAAGGAGTTTGCAAGACTTCAATGTAAGATTGTCTCTCGACATGACGGGTTTGGTCCAAGCAATTCGAGGGACCGAGGAGCATGAAGCTGAACTGTCATCGCCGGTATCAAGTCCGGTAATGTCCTCCTTTTGTATTCAGTTTTCGGGGACAATCACCTATGACGAGCATTAACACCAATAACGCTGCAATGGCCGCTCTCCAGACGCTGCGGTCTGTCAACAGCAACCTGACCTCCACCCAGAACCACGTTTCTTCGGGCCTTCGCGTCGGCAAGGCTGCTGACAACGCTGCCTACTGGTCGATCGCAACCACCATGCGTTCCGACAACAGCGCTCTTTCGGCTATTTCCGACGCCCTCGGCATGGGCGCCGCCAAGGTCGACACCGCCTACACCGCTGTCGACAGCGCCATCGACGTCGTTACCGAGATCAAGGCCAAGCTTGTTGCCGCTACCGAAGAAGGCGTTGACAAGGTCAAGATCCAGGACGAAATCACGCAGCTCCAGGATCAGCTGGAAAGCATTGCTGCATCGGCTTCGTTCAACGGCCAGAACTGGGTCCAGAACACTGTCGGCACGACGATGAGCGTTGTCTCGTCCTTCGTTCGTGACGCCAGCGGCGGCGTTTCGGTCAAGACGACCGAATACACCTCCACGGCGACCGACCTCCTGCTCGACGACACGGGCACGGGCGGCATCCTCGGCGCAAGCGGCGCTGCCTCCAGCGACTCGATCGTCGGCTTCAGCATCGACAACACCACGACCAAGGGTGACATCGACAAGCTGCTGACGGACGTCGAAACCGCGCTCAAGAGCATGACCTCGCTCGGCTCGAAGCTCGGCTCGATCGCAACCCGCATCGACATCCAGAGCAACTTCGTCTCCGCGCTCAGCGACTCGATCGACTCCGGTGTTGGCCGTCTCGTCGATGCCAACATGGAAGAAGAATCGAGCAAGCTGACGGCTCTGCAGACGCAGCAGCAGCTCGCGATCCAGTCTCTCTCGATCGCAAACAGCTCGACGCAGAACATCCTGTCGCTCTTCCGCTAAGCCGGACGAGCCCAGTCGAAGAAATCGAAGCGGTCGGCCAACGCCGGCCGCTTTATCTATTAAAATCCGGTTAACCGCACTCTTGGTTAAGATGCGGTTTTTTTTATGTTTTTTCGGTTTCCAGTTCAGTTTTCCTTAACCATCTTGCGGTCATCTAGGGACATCGAAACGACGAGCCTACCCCAACACGAAAGGGTGGCAGGCATGAAGCTGAACGTCGTTCCCCGGTGAGCCCGGAATGCCCTTCATCACATAGCCAACAAGGGGCAACCTATTATGACCAGCATTCTGACCAACAACTCCGCTATGGCCGCTCTCCAGACGCTGCGGTCGGTCAACAGCAACCTGAGCACCACGCAGAACCACGTTTCTTCCGGCCTTCGCGTCGGCAAGGCTGCTGACAACGCTGCCTACTGGTCGATCGCAACCACCATGCGTTCCGACAACGGCGCTCTCTCGGCTGTTTCCGACGCCCTCGGCATGGGCGCCGCCAAGGTCGACACCGCCTACACCGCCGTCCAGAGCGCCATCGACGTCGTCTCCGAGATCAAGGCCAAGCTCGTTGCCGCTACCGAAGAAGGCGTTGACAAGCTCAAGATCCAGGACGAAATCACGCAGCTCCAGGACCAGCTGGAAAGCATTGCTGCATCGGCTTCGTTCAACGGCCAGAACTGGGTCCAGAACACGATCGGCACGACGATGAGCGTTGTCTCGTCCTTCGTCCGTGACGCCAGCGGCGGCATCTCGGTCAAGACGACCGAATACACCTCCACGGCGACCGACCTCCTGCTCGACGACACGGGCACGGGCGGCATCCTCGGCGCAACCGGCGCTGCCTCCAGCGAATCGATCGTCAGCTTCACGATCGACAACACCACGAGCAAGGCTGACATCGACAAGCTGCTGACGGACGTCGAAACCGCGCTCAAGAGCATGACCTCGCTCGGCTCGAAGCTCGGCTCGATCTCAACCCGCATCGACATCCAGAGCAACTTCGTCTCCTCGCTTAGCGACTCGATCGACTCGGGCGTTGGCCGTCTCGTCGACGCCAACATGGAAGAAGAATCGAGCAAGCTGACGGCTCTGCAGACGCAGCAGCAGCTCGCGATCCAGTCTCTCTCGATCGCAAACAGCTCGTCGCAGAACATCTTGACGCTCTTCCGCGGCTAAGGTCGTCCAATAATCAGCGGCGCGATCGCCTCGCGCCGCACCGATCATTAAGAAACCGCGTCCCTCGGGGCGCGGTTTTTTTGTGCCGTTAACACTCGATTAACTATAATCGGTTTCTCTACGCCTCAACGCAACGGTGAGTTAACCAATCCTAACGCTTGGTTAGCGGGCATGAGGCCGAATGCCGTACCCGGAGGAGCTCCGGTCTGTCCTTTCCCAAATAATCATTGCGACAGGGGCACGAATTCTTATGTCAAGCATATTGACCAATGTTGCGGCGATGGCCGCGCTTCAGACATTGCGCTCGATCAACAACAGCCTGGAGGAAACACAGAACCGGGTGTCCTCTGGCTACCGCGTCGAGAAGGCTTCCGACAACGCCGCCTACTGGTCGATCGCGACCACGATGCGCTCCGACAACAGCGCGCTTTCCGCCGTTTCCGACGCGTTGGGCCTCGGCGCCGCGAAGGTCGATACTGCCTATGCCGCGATGGACAGCGCCATCGATGTCGTCACGCAGATCAAGTCGAAGCTGGTAGCAGCGACCGAGCAGGGCGTGGACCAGACGAAGATACAGGAAGAAATCGACCAGCTGCAGGAACAGCTTCTCAGCATCGCGCAGTCAGCTTCATTCTCGGGCGAAAACTGGGTCCAGGGGATCGGCACGAAGAGCGTCGTTTCGTCCTTCGTCCGCAATGCTGACGGTACGGTGCAGGTCCAGACGACACAGTATATTCTCACCGACGGAACGAACGGCAACGTCCTGTTCGTAAGTGGCAGCACCGGCGGTATCCTGGGCAGCACCGGTGGCGCGTCGGGTGTTTCCGTCTTCGATACCGACATCACCAATGGAACCGACGGGGATATTGCCAATGCACTCAGCGATGTCGAATCGGCCCTCGGCGCCTTGACAAAGGCTGCTTCGCAGCTCGGCTCGATCTCGACCCGTATCGGCCTGCAGGAGACCTTCGTTGCCTCCCTCAGTGATTCGATCGAGTCCGGTGTGGGCCGTCTCGTCGACGCGGACATGGAAGAGGAATCGAGCAGGCTGACAGCTTTGCAGACGCAGCAACAGCTCGCCGTCCAGTCGCTGTCGATCGCCAATAGCAGCGCCCAGAACCTGCTCACGCTGTTCCGCAACTAAGGCAAGACACCGTAAAGCAAGTCGAGCCGCGCCTTCGAGCGCGGCTTTTGCTTTTGTTCGGTTGGCAAATTCGCGAAGCTTTACCGAAGCTTGCTGTCGCGCTGCGGCGAACGGCTTACAGCTTGCGCGGCGGGTCAATCTTTTGTTAACTCCGTGCAACAGCTGATTTGCTGCGAGCGACGCACCGGTGGCCGAAGTGCTGGCGGAGGCATGACGCCGTATGGTCGCAGCCGGTGTTTCCGGCCTGGTTCCCTTCATCATCCATAGGCTAGTCGATGACCACTTCGATTACGAACGCGGCCGCGCTGTCGGCTCTCATCGTTCTGCGCGGCGTCAACAAGGAATCCGAGATCACGCAGAAGCACGTCGCTTCTGGCTATCGCGTCGAGACCGCCGCCGACGATGCGACATACTGGTCGATGGCGACCACGATGCGATCCGACAGCAGCAACCTTTCAACCATCTCCGACGCGCTGGGGATGGGGTCGTCCAAGGTCGATATCGCTTATACGGCGATGAGCAATGCGGTCGATCTTGTTACCGAAATACGTACGAAGCTCGTCGCCGCGCGCGAGCCCGGCGTCAGCATGGACCAGGTCAACGCCGAAATCACCGCGCTCAAGGAACAGCTGAAGTCGGTGACCCACTCCTCTACCTTCGCCGGTGAGAACTGGCTCCTCAATACGAATACGAACATGCCGGCAAAGAACTCGGTCGTCGGCTCCTTCACGCGCGGGCCGAGCGGCGAGGTCTATGTTCAGACGGCCGATTTTCCTGCGGCCGACTCCCTGCTCATCGATACGGCAAATGCGGGTCGCGGCATCCTGACAAGGGATTACGACGCCAATGCCTATTGGCCGGACGGGACGACGACGCCCCGCAACTACTACCTTGTCGATGACGGATCCACGATCCCGGCCGGCGGCAAGGAAATCGCGCTCGACGAGAACACGACTTCGGCCGACATCGACGACATGATCAGCGTCACCGATGCGATCCTCAAGACAGTCACTACCTCGGCCTCGAAGCTCGGGACGATGAAGTCGCGCATCGAAAGCCAGGCGACGTTCGTTACCGATCTCGGAGACATCATCGACAAGGGCGTCGGCCGTCTCGTCGACGCCGACATGGATGAGGAATCGGCCCGGCAGAAGGCGGTGGAGACGCAGAAACAGATGGGCGTCCAGGCAATCGCCATCGCCAACGATGCGTCAAACAAGCTGCTGCTATTGCTCGAATAGTCGCGCATGAGGCCGGCGGTTGAGCGCCGGCCCCATTCATCCTCGCACAAGTTTGAATTCCTAGTCTGCACGCCAGAGGTGCCCGTTTGCCGGCGTCTCAGCAACATCGGGGCGCGTTTCGCGCGACGGATACCGGAAAACGTAATGATTAACGTTTTGGAAACGGAATTGATTTTCAATCAAGTCTATTGGGAGACCTGCGGTTCCAACACGCAGCGCAGGTTTGACATATGAACAGCCCGCTTGCCCGGTACCTGAAGGATTTTGGCCAGATGGCGCCTGCGGCCCATACCTTTGTGCCGGATCCGCTCGAAGACGATATTTCCATGGGCCTCAACGATTTCCCCGACGAGCCGCCGGCGGATATCGAGGCCGAGCGCCAGCAGGCCTATGCGGAAGGCCAGGAGGCAGCAACCCGTGGCCTGTCTGAAACGCACGAGGCCGAGATCGAGGCGATGGCGGAGGCGCATCGTGGCGAGCTGGACGCGCTGAAGCAGAAGCACGAGGCGGAGGTGGCGGCGCTGATGGCCGTGAAATTCCGCGAGATCGCGGCGGAAGTCGCCCGTGCCGTGAGCGATGGGGCAGCGACGGCGATTGCTCCGGTGCTGAGCGAATCCGTGGCGCAGGCATCCATTGCGAACCTCGCGCGGCTGCTCGAGGAGGCGATCCTTGAAGGCGCGGCCGGACCGATCACGGTCAAGGGCCCTGCAGCCCTCTTCGAACGCCTTCAGAGTGAAATCGCCAGCGGCTCAGGTCTGCTGCGTCACGTTGAGGCCGATGACCTGGACCTGTCGGTGGACGTCGGTGAAGCCGCTCTCGTGACGCGGATCTCTGCATGGACCGCCAGCCTGAAGAAAGTTCTGGAATGAGCGAGACGGAAAACCACCACCACGGAAAGAACGAGATCATTATCGTCAAGCGGCACAGCGGCGGCGATCATGACACTCATCATGGCGGCTCGTGGAAGATTGCCTATGCGGACTTCATGACGGCTATGATGGCCTTCTTCCTGGTGATGTGGCTCGTGAATGCCGCCAACGAGGAGACGAAGGCGTCGGTCGCATCCTATTTCAACCCCATCAAGCTTGCGGACGAAAAGCCGACAGCAAAGGGCCTGAAAAAGCCCGTCGACGATGCAGACGGCGAAGAGACCCGAGAGCGGTCCAAACAGAAGGCGGAGGAGGAGACACAGGGCGCCGCCGCCGCAGACGGCAACGACCAGACGTCGTCCTCGGGTGATCAGACCAACTATTCCGAAGCCGATTATTTCGAGAACCCCTATTCCGTCCTGGCCGAGATCGCCCAGGAAGTCGGCCAACAAGCCAATGTCAGCGCCAAGGGTGAGGGCGGTGCGAGCGATTCTGGGCCGGCGACCGGCGCAGATGGCGGCCAGGCCTATCGCGATCCGTTCGATCCGGACTTCTGGACGAAGCAGATCGAGGTGACGAGCGCGGAAAAGAAAAACGAGGCGACGGCAGCGGAGAAGACAGAGACACCGGCTGAAGGCGAGATCGCTGCGCTGGCCAAGAGCGCAGGGACTTCCTCCGAAGATTCGACCGGGACACAGGACGCGCAGGCGGCCAATGCGGCTACCAACGCCGGGACTGCCGAGCAAAAGCCCGAGCAAGCAGAGCAGCAGACCAAGACGCAGGACGCCGCCCAGCAGGATGCAGCCAAGAAGCTCCAGGACGAGATCATCCAGAAGATCGGCGGAGCAGCGGGTAAGCTCGCGGAAAGTCTCGTCGTCACGCCGTCGGAGGGTGGCCTTTTGGTCAGCATTTCCGACCAGGGCGACGACCCGATGTTCAACGTCGGATCGGCCGTGCCGCGCAAGGAGATGGTCCTCGCCATGGAACAGATCGGCAAGATCCTCGCAAGCCGCAGCGGTGTTATTCTCATCCGCGGCCATACGGACGGACGGCAGTTCAAGGGTAGCCTGAACGAAAACTGGCGCCTCTCGATGGACCGCGCACAGAGCGCCTACTACATGCTCGTGCATGGTGGGCTTGATGAAAAGCGGATATCCCAGGTCTCCGGCTTTGCCGATCGCCGCCTGAAGATGCCGGAAGACCCGTTCAATCCTGCCAACCGCCGTATCGAGATATTGATACAGGCAGATCAAGGCTAGTCCCATGGCGCGTCCGCAGCATCGCTTCTGGCTGTTTGCCGCCCTTGGCCTTTCGACGCTTGCACCCGGCGCGAGTCTTGCCGAGGACGCGGGCGAGCTTGCGCCATACAAGATGCTGCGTTCGCTGCAGTTCGTTCAGGATTCCGTCGTGCTCGGCGACCACTCCGCCGCCGAGATGCAGCGCTTCATGCTGACGACGATCGACAACAGGTTCCGCACGGTCGAAGCCGCGGCTTTCGACGATCCGCGCAATGTCGATGCGGCGCTGATCTATGGCATGAGCGGCGGCAATCCGGAGACACTGGAATATCTGGTATCGCGCGACGTGGACGGTCACTTTGACAACCGCGTCACCGATGTCCTGAGGAAATACCTCGGCGGCAAGGGCCTTCTCGTCGGCAAGACGCTTGTGGCTATGGCCAAGGAATACCGGGAGCAAAAGATAGGCCCCTACCTGGCGCTGATCGGCGGCAACGTCATGATCGCGACAGACCCGAAGGAGGCCCTGCAGCTGTATGACTGGGCGAGGCTTTCTGCGCCCGGGACTATCGTGGAGGAAGCTGCACTTCGCCGGTCGATCGCAATCACTACCGATGCAGGCATGGCTAAAGAGGGTCTGTCCTACTCGGGACGATATGTCCGCCGGTTCCTGCACTCACCCTACGCAAGCCAGTTCGCCGATCTGTTCGTGAGGCTCGCTGTTGAGCATTATGGCGAGGTCAAGGACGACGATATAACCACCATCCTCTCGTTCATGGATGACGCCAGGCAGCGCGAGGTCTATCTGCGGCTGGCGCGGAGCGCCGCGATCGCCGGCAAGGGCGAGTTGGCACGACATGCCGCTGAACAGGCCCGGGCGCTGACAAGTGGTGGCGACGACGCGTTCGGCACGCTCGCGGGTTTCTACGGCGGCGTGGCCAGCGTCCCGACCTCCAATGTCGGGGCGGCCATGAAGGATATCAGCGACGTGTCCGAAAGCGAACTCTCGCCGCGTGACCGTGCGCTGCGTGCGGCGGCAAAGGCGGTTGCTGAAGCCGTCCTGCGGGCACCCGATCCGAAAAGCCTGACGCAAGGCTCAACTTCTATTCCTGCTAATGAAGAAAAGGCTTCTGAAACTCAGATCCCTGACATCGCCGCGGCACCTGCCGTAAATGATGCCGGTGGGGGCGAGACGGCCCCTCGGGCCGAGCACGGAAGCACACAGGAGGGGCAGGAGGCCGATAACTCGTTCAGTTCGTTCGTCACGACGAGCCGATCCAAACTGGACGAGATCGATGGCCTGCTGGAGCAGGAAAGCAATTGACCATGGATATGAGCGTTTCAGGCAGCACAACAGGCGCAGACGCAGTCTCGGCGTCGAATTCCGGGCGGGCCGGCAGCAGGGCCGGCGACGCCCCGCAAGGCGGCGGTTTCCTTGAAGCGCTCGCGAATGCCAAGGGCGGAGAGAGCGAAAGTCAGGGTGGAAGCGCGGACGCTGCGCAAGGCGGAAGCTCGCAAGGCGGTGCCCCGGCCGGCAGCGTAAAGGGCGGGCCCGGCTCATCCCATCACGCCAAGCCGCTGATCGATATCGGCAATACCGCGATCGCAACGGATCCTGCAGCTGCGGGCGATATGCCGCGCGGGAGTACTGCTGAAGCGGAGGCGGCTCTTGGCGATGCGAGACCGAATAAGCCGTTGCCGCACGCGGCAGCTACCGCGGAAAGCATCAAGGATGCGACCGGCCAGAAAGATCTCCCGCATATCGCCAAGACCACCGGCACCCAGAAGGATGCCAAGGACAAGGTCGAGAAGGATTCCGCCGACGACTCGCTCTCGGATGTGTTGACGCTTCTCAAGGGTGGTGATGGAACCGACCGCGCCATTCCGGCGCAGACGATCGCCGGGGCCGCACATGGTCACGGCCAGGAGCTTGGCCCGCGCCGAACCCAGGACGATCTGACAGCGAGTGGCGCTCTCGCAAATGTCGATCAGCAGGCAACTGAAGCAGTTCCTGGCGCCGAGACAAGCGATGCGGGCAGGACGTTCAGGCTGAGCCGGGCCGATGGCCGCGGCAAGTCAATGGATATGACGATCAACGCCGGCAAGGACGGCGTCGAGACCGAGACGCGGTCGGCGCAGGGCGGCGACGTGGAAAACGTTTCCGTGCTCGAATCCCGGCGCTTCATCGGTCTGGCCCAGGGCTCCAATTCGGCAGCGGTCGCTGCTGCGATGACAGGCGATTCCGAATGGGCGAGTTCGATGCAACCGGGCTCGGCGCTCTCCAACGCCGCGGCGTGGACAAGCACGGGCAAGGTCGTCAATATGCTGAAGATCCAGATGCATCCGATCGACCTCGGGCTCGTTACGGCAACGATGCGCCTCAAGGGAGACGAGCTCAGCGTCGATCTCAAGGTCGAGACACCAGCGGCATACCGGCAGTTGCGCGAAGACCATACGAAGATCGTCGAGGCGCTGCGTGCCCAGGGCTATGCCGTCGACAATATCACAGTGAGCATCGCTCCGACCGATCGCTCGGACGCCGGCGCGCAATCGAATTTCCAGGGACAGTCCTCGCAGCAGCAGTCATCGGCCAACCAGGGGCAGGGCAGTGAACCGCAGGCGCGTGGAGAAGGCCGGGCAGAACAGCGGACAAGTGACAATGACGGCTTACGCAATGCGAATGGCGGCGGTGCTGAGGAGCGCATTCCTGGCCTTGCTGGGCGCGGCAGCTCTGGCGACGTCTACCTCTGAGGTCAAGGCGTCGAACGGCGCTTGCGAGCGCGAGATACAGTCGGCCGCAGCAAAATACGGCATTCCCGAAGGTATCCTCTACTCGGTCGGTCTCACGGAGACCGGGCGGAAAGGCTCCCTCTATCCGTATGCGATGAACATTGAGGGGAAGGCGGTGTTCCCGCCCTCCGAGCAGGATGCGTTGCGGCAATTTGCTGCGGCCAGGCAGGGCGGCGCAAAATTGATCGACATCGGCTGCATGCAGATCAACCACTACTTCCACGGCGAGAATTTCGCGTCGGCGCAGGACATGTTTGATCCGCATCGCAATGTAGAATACGCGGCGAAGTTTCTCCAGAACCTACATGCGCGCCACGAGACCTGGACGATGGCTGTTGCAAGATATCACGCCGGGCCAAATAACGATCCCGCGCAGAAGAAATATGTCTGCCGGGTCATAGCCAATCTGGTCGCGACGGGCTATGGCAAGTGGACAGCCAACGCGGCAAATTTCTGTCAAAATTAAGCAACCAAAAATGGAATAAATCCGTTTTCGCATTTGTGCCACAATATGGCAGGAATGCGGAGGAAAAGTGTTGCGCAATAGGCATGTCAAGTTGCTGTTAACTTCTCCACGAAATTTTTGTGGCATATAAGCTGTGAACATACTAGATCTAGAGCAAATCGGCGCTCGGATCTTAATCAATTGTTAATTCCCGCCATTAACTTCCTCCAGTTGCCGCTGATTCGCTCGATTCGTACCCATTGCATATCGAGGCACCACACTGATTCGGAGGCGGACGAATGATCGTAGTGGTTGATGAGCGCGAGCTCGTTAAAGACGGCTATACTTCTCTTTTTGGGCGCGAGGGAATTCCTTCGACCGGGTTTGATCCTTCTGAGTTTGGCGAATGGGTACAGACGGCCGCCGATTCGGATATCGCGGCAGTTGAGGCCTTTCTGATCGGCCAGAGCCAGCACTCCCTGGAGCTGCCGCGTGCAATACGCGACCGCTCGCAGGCGCCGGTGATCGCCGTCAGCGACCAGCCCTCGCTGGAAAATACGCTTGCCCTGTTCGACTGCGGGGTCGACGACGTGGTTCGCAAGCCGGTTCATCCGCGGGAAATCCTGGCACGGGCGGCTGCCATTCGCCGTCGCCTGAAGGCGATCGCGAACTACACCGAGATCGGCGCGATTCGGGTCTATTCCGATGGCCGCGATCCGGAGATCAACGGCGAGGTCTTCGCTCTGCCACGGCGCGAGCGCCGCATCCTGGAATACCTGATTGCCAATCGTGGCCGCCGGGTCACGAAGACGCAGATCTTCAATGCGATCTACGGCATCTTCGACGAGGAAGTCGAAGAGAACGTGGTCGAAAGCCACATCTCAAAGCTGCGCAAGAAATTGCGCAAGAAGCTTGGTTTCGATCCCGTCGATTCCAAGCGCTTCCTTGGTTACTGCATCGATTGGAACTGATTTCAGCAGTGCCTTGCGCCAGGGGCGCGGTTGCATATTTCGCGCCGCCTCTCGTCAGACAGCCTCACGCAAGGCCCAAATCATATTCTTTCCATAACGAGCGAAATGAGGATTTCAGATGAGCATTTTCGGCAGCATGAAGACCGCGGTTTCGGGAATGAACGCACAGGCGAACCGCCTCAGCACCGTCGCCGATAACATCGCGAACGTTAACACGACCGGTTACAAGGGCGCTTCGACGAGCTTCTCCTCCCTCGTCCTGCCTTCGACTGCCGGCAACTACAATTCCGGCGGCGTGCAGACGACGGTTCGCTATGCGGTTTCCCAGCAGGGCGACATTTCCTACACGACGTCGAGCACCGACCTTGCGATCTCCGGCGACGGCTTCTTCATCGTGCAGGGCGGTGACGGCATTCCGGTTCTCACTCGTGCCGGCGACTTCACGCCGGATGACATGGGCAACCTCGTGAACTCTGCCGGCTTCACGCTGATGGGCTACCCCTACAGCTCTGGAGCGCCGTCCGTGGTCGTCAACGGCTTCGAAGGCCTCGTGCCGGTCAACGTCATGCAGCAGGGCCTGACTGCGATCGCGTCTACGTCAGGTACCTTCAGCGGCAACCTCAAAGCCAGCTCGCCGGCGGTCCCGCTTGCGAACCGGCCTAGCGAAAACCCGACCGGTACGCCGCCGGTGACGTCCAGCACCTGGAAGACGTCGATGGTGGCCTATGACAAGCTGGGCAACACCGTAACCTACGACCTCTACTTCACCAAGACTGCTGAAGCGGACCCGACTGCCACGCCTCCGACCGAGGCCGCCTGGGAAGTCGCGATCTATCGTGCGGCGGATGCGGCGACCGGCGGTACGAGCTCCTTCCCCTACAGCACCGGCCCAGTCGCGACGGGCGCCATGACTTTCGACGACTACGGCAAGCTTACGAGCGGCGGTTCGGTGACCATCGCCGACCCGGCCACTGGCCTCAGCATCGGCATGAATCTTTCGAACTTCACGCAGCTCGGCGCCGACTTCCAGGGAACCGGGTCGCCGAACGGCCAGGCAGCAAGCCCGGTGACGGATGTAAAGATCGACGCCGACGGCACCGTCTACGCCAAGTACAAGGATGGCAGCACGAAGGCGCTCTACCGCGTTCCGCTGGCGACCGTTGCAAGCCCCGACAACCTGACCCTGATGAGCGGCAACGTCTACAGCGCGAACGGCCAGTCGGGCGTTACCGTGACCGGGTTCCCCATGACCAACGGCATGGGCACCATCCAGGCCGGTGCGCTTGAAGGCTCGAACGTCGACCTCGCCGGCGAACTGACCGAGATGATCGAAGCGCAGCGCAGCTACACCGCAAATTCGAAGGTGTTCCAGACGGGCTCGGACATCATGGACGTTCTCGTCAACCTGAAGAGATAACTAGGGCGCCGCATCAGCCATGTCGCTTACTTCTGCACTCAATACCGCGCAGTCCATATTCAACAATACCGGCACCCAGAGTAGCGTGGTATCGAACAATATCGCGAATGCCGGCAATGCGGACTACGTCCGACGCCAGGCGATGATCTCCACGTCGCTTAACGGCGCGCAGGTCGTCAGGAACTCGCGTGCGCAGGAAGAGGCGCTCCAGCGGCAGTTTCTGGATGCGAAATCGGCTGATGCTGCCCAACAGCGACTTCTGAAGGGCTTGACGGACATCAAGGCCACGCTCGGCGGCAACGACTACGAAACGTCGCCTGCGACTTACCTTTCCGAGTTGCAAGACGCGCTCCAGACCTTCGCCGCTTCGCCCGGCAGCATCACCGCAGCCCAGAGTGCGGTTACCGCCGCACAGGACGTGGCGAATTCGTTGAACAAGGCCTCGACATCGATCCAGACGATGCGCACCGAGGCTGACAAGGAAATCTCGACCGCGGTCGATAACCTGAACGGGCTGCTCTCGGAGTTCAAGCTCGCCAACGATGCGGTCAAGGCGGCGACGGCGACCGGCGGCGATCCGAACGACGCACTCGACCGCCGCGACGCACTGCTCAAGCAGATTTCGCAGATTGTCGGCATCAAGACCTATGCGCGCGCGAACAACGACATCGCGATCTACACGAACGAGGGGATCACCCTGTTCGAGACGATCCCGCGCACTGTCTCGTTCCAGTCGACCAACGCCTTCAGTGCCGATGGTCCCGCAGGCAACGCGGTTTATATCGACGGCGTGGCTGTCGGAGCGGGCAAGGGTGCAAACACGACTGGGCAGGGTACCATCCAGGCCTTGCTGCAGATGCGCGACGAGGTCATACCGACCTACCAGTCGCAGCTGGACGAAATCGCGCGCGGTCTCGTCAATATGTTCTCCGAAACGGGTGGCACGCCGCCGACGACACTGCCGGGACTGTTCACCTGGGGTGGCGCTCCCGCGTCGACAACCGGCGGCACGATCATCGACGGTATTGCGGCGAGCATCAAGGTCGCTGGTGGCCCGACCGGCGTCATCACGTCCGAGGGCGGCGATCCCATGCGGCTGCGCGACGGGGGCATCAACGGGACAGCCTACGACAAAAACCCGCCGCCAAACAAAAGCAGCGGCTATTCTGACCAGCTCGACGCCTTCATTAGCGCGATGGGCACGAAGATGGCCTTCGATCCCGCCGCGGGCGTCGACTCCAACGCCACCATCATGGACTTCGCCTCGAATTCGATCGGCTGGGTGGAAGACAAGCGCAGCAACGCGACCGCCGCGGCCGAGAATAGCACAGCGCAATTGTCGCGCTCCAACGAGGCCTATTCCAACGAGACCGGCGTCAACCTGGACGAAGAGTTGTCACTGCTTCTCGATATCGAGCAGTCCTACAAGGCTGCGACAAAGATACTTAACGCGGTCGACGAAATGTTGAAGTCGCTGCTGGAGATTGCGAGCTAAGTCATGAAATCATCATTTATTTCAAGTTCGGCAATTCAGAATGCTATGAGGCTGACGATCCGCCAGTCTCAGAACCAGATGATCAAGGCTTCGCAGGAAGCGACGACGGGCCGCTATGCGGATATCGGTATCTCGCTCGGCGGTCACGCAGCCAAGAGCGTCGACTTTTCGCGCGAGGTCTCGCGGATCGACGCGATCGTGAAGAGCAATTCCGTCGTCAGCCAGCGGCTCGAATCCTCCCAGGTGGCACTCTCTGCCATGGGCAAGGCCGGCCAGGAGATGCTCGACCAGCTGATCGCGCTTCGCGGAAACGACGATTC
The DNA here is from genome assembly GCF_004345245.1 of Rhizobium sp. BK251. GTDB lineage: Bacteria > Pseudomonadota > Alphaproteobacteria > Rhizobiales > Rhizobiaceae > Rhizobium. The sequence continues at coordinate 183,181 of NZ_SLUQ01000001.1, forward strand.
GAGCAGCGTCCAGCTTGCGAACCAGACGGCGACGTCTGCGCTCGCAACGCTGATGAGCTATGGCAACACGATGGTCAACGGCGAGTATCTTTTCGCTGGGATCAATACCGATGTGCAGCCGCTGACAGACAAGACGAGTGATTTCACGACCGAGATCAATGCTCGACTGACGGCCTACATGGCTGCCCAGACCCCGCCGGTGGCCACGAAGGCCGACTTGACCGGCGATCAGATGACGGATTTCATCGAGACTGAAGTCGAGCCGATGTTCACCGACGACAGCCAACCGGCACCCTTCAACTGGGCAAGCTGGTCGAGCGCTTCTAGCCAGAACATGACGAGCCGGATCAGCAACTCGGAAGTCATCGAGTCCTCGACGAACACGAATTCCGAAGGCATGCGCTACTTCGCGCTCGCATCGGTCGTGACGACTGCACTCATGGGCCAGGGCCTTCCGACCGGCGCTCTGAACGCCGTCAATGACAAGGCGATCAGCTACACGCGCCAGGCAATCGACGGCCTCACCGATCAGCAGAGCCAGCTCGGCCTCTCTGAGGAGCGGGTCACGAAGGCGAATGATGCGCTCGATGCGCAGAAGGACATCATCCAGAACAAGATCGTCGACCTCGAGGGCGTCGATCAATACGAAGCATCCACGCTGGTAAACACTTTGGAAACCCAGTTGGAGACAGCATACACCATCGTGGCGAAGATCCAGCAGCTGAGCCTCGTAAACTACCTTTGATGATCAAAGGCAGGCAATGACCAAGAAGGATGCATGAATGTATCAGTTCTCCTATGCCGAGATCATGCAGGATGACGTGGCGGACGCCAAGGAGCGCGAACGCCAGGTGTTGGATCGGTCGATATCGCTGCTGGCGATAGCGCGGGACAAGGGAAAATATTCGCGCGAAGCCATCGAAGCACTGTTTTATACGCGGCGCGTATGGACCGGCTTCATCGAAGACTTGAAGAGCCCCGAGAACCAGCTCGAAGTAGAGCTGCGCGCCAATCTCATCTCCATCGCGATCTGGATACTGAAGGAATGCGAGAAGATCAGAAGGCGCCAGTCGACGAACTATCAGGGCATTATTGACGTCACCACCATCATCAGGGATGGATTGAAATGAAAAGTACCCTACGAATTTCGCTTAAGGCCGGTGAACGGATTTTCATCAACGGCGCCGTGCTTAGAGTCGACCGCAAGGTCGCGTTGGAATTCCTGAATGATGTGACGTTCCTTCTCGAAAACCATGTCCTGCAGCCGGAAGGCGCCACGACGCCGCTGCGCCAGCTCTATTTCATCGCGCAGATGATCCTCATCAACCCCGAGGGCAAGGAGCAGTCGGTCGCGCTGTTCCGCAAGTCGGTGGTCATGCTGCTGAATTGCTTCAAGAACGAAGCGGTACTGGCCGAACTCAAGCGGATCGATGCCCTGGTCGCGAGCGGCAGGGCCTTCGAAGCCCTGAAGGCCATTCGCACCCTTTATCCGATCGAGGACAACATTCTGAACAATCAGGAGATGCCGGCGGCCACGGTCGAGCAGATCCGCAAGGAGATCGCACCATGGCGGTAGACCCAATCGGCTCAAGCACTTCGACGAACAAGTCGAGCTCCAGTTCGCCCGCCGCAAGCGCGGCGAGCATGAATTACAACAGCTTCCTCAAGCTCCTCATCGCCCAGATGAAGACGCAGGATCCGACCGATCCGATGGATGCGAGCGAGCAGGTCGCACAGCTCGCGACATTCTCGCAGGTCGAGCAGACGATCCAGACGAATTCGAAGCTGGATACTATCCTGCAGAGCCAGACGCTGACTCAGGCCGCTACCTATATCGGCCAGACGATGACGAGCGCGGACGGAACCATTTCCGGCGTCGTGGAATCGGTCAAGGTCTATTCGGACGGCCTTATCGCGACGACCAAGGACGGCAAGAACATCCTGATCCAGCCCGGCATCACGATCGGCACGCCGCCGGCTTCCGAAACGCCCGATGACGGTGGCGAATCGAGCAGCGCCTGAGCTATAATTCCGCGGCTCGATGGAGGGTCCGAGGATGAATGAAGCTGATGCGCTTGATATTCTGCAAGCGGCTGTCTGGACGGTTTTGATTGCATCCGGCCCGGCCGTCCTTGCGGCGATGGTTGTCGGCCTGATCATCGCGCTTATCCAGGCCCTGACCCAGGTGCAGGAAGTCACGCTGACCTTCGTGCCCAAGATCGTCGCGATCATGATCGCCATCGGCGTATCCGCGCCCTTTATCGGGGCGCAGATATCGATCTTCGCCAATCTCGTCTTCTCCCGCATTCAATCCGGCTTCTGAGGGCGCCGCTTCACCGGTTGCGCTCAGTCGCCTTGTGGTTGACCGCCAGCCTCGCGCGGCCACCCTCGCGCAAGCTTCGCCCTCTAGTTCTCGATCTGAATTGGGCAAGTGGGTTCTCCGTTTGCCTCCCTCTCATGAAGAGACGGATCAGAGATGGCGCAACCACCCGCAATACCTCTCCCTAAAGTGACGCCGAGCATGAGGGACATCGGCTTTGCCCTGGGCATCGTCGTCATCCTCTGCGTGCTCTTCCTGCCGATCCCGCCCTTTCTCATCGATATGGGCCTGGCATTCTCGATCGCGCTCTCCGTCCTGATCCTCATGGTCTCCCTATGGATCCAGAGACCCCTCGATTTCTCGTCATTCCCGACCGTGCTGCTGATCGCCACGATGGTGCGATTGTCGCTGAACATCGCCACGACGCGCGTCATTCTCTCGCATGGACACGAGGGTCATAATGCGGCCGGCGGCGTCATTGCCGGCTTCGCGAGCCTTGTGATGTCGGGCGATTTCGTGATCGGTCTGATCGTCTTCCTGATCCTGATCACCATCAACTTCATCGTCATCACCAAGGGCGCCACACGTATTGCAGAAGTCGGTGCGCGCTTCACCCTCGACGCCATCCCCGGCAAGCAGATGTCCATCGACGCCGACCTCTCGGCCGGCATCATCGACGAGAAGGAGGCACAGCGCCGCCGCCGGGAGCTCGAGGAAGAATCCTCATTCTTCGGCGCGATGGACGGTGCTTCGAAATTCGTGCGCGGCGACGCCGTCGCCGGCCTCATCATCACCGCGATCAACGTCTTCGGCGGCATCATCATCGGCTATTTCCGCCATGGGATGCCAATCTCCGAAGCCGCCGACGTCTTCGTGAAGCTGTCGGTTGGCGATGGTCTTGTGTCGCAGATGCCGGCGCTGATCGTTTCGCTTGCGGCCGGTCTTCTCGTCTCGCGCGGCGGCACGTCCGGCTCCACCGACCAGGCGGTCGTCAACCAGCTGAGCGGCTATCCGCGCGCGCTGTCGGTCTCCGCGGTCCTGATGGGCATTCTTGCAATCATGCCAGGCCTGCCGACACTCCCCTTCCTCGCCCTCGGTAGCGTGCTTGCCTTCGGCAGCTGGTTCATCCCGCGCCAGATCGAGGCGGAAAACAACGCGCGTCGCGAGCAGGAGGAAAAGAAGGTCGTCCAGTCCAAGGAGTTGGAGAAGGATTCGGTCAAGTCGGTCCTGAAGACTGCGGAGATCGAGCTCGCGCTTGGCAAGATGGTCTCTACGCGCCTGCTCGGGGCGCATCAGGAGCTGGCTTTCCGCGTCGGCAAGATGCGCAAGAAATTCGCGACCCAGTACGGGTTCGTCGTGCCGGAAATCAAGGTCACGGACGACATCTCGATCGCGGAAAAGTCCTATCAGATACGTATCCATGGCACGACGGTCGCTTCGAATATGCTCCGCGTCGGCGAAGTGCTCGTTGTCACCGGCTCGGGTCGCAAACCGAGCGTGCCGGGCGATGAAATCAGGGAACCCGCCTTCGGCATGCCGGCCGTCTCGATCCTCGAGGCCTTCACCGAAGATCTGAAGCGCGAAGGCTTCCAGCCGATCGACAACGTCTCTGTCGTCCTGACGCATATGAGCGAAGTCATCCGCAACAACCTGCCGCAGCTTCTGTCCTACAAGGACGTAAAGATCCTGATCGATCGCCTCGATCCCGAGTACAAGAAGCTCGCCGATGAGATTTGCTCCTCGCACATGTCCTATTCGGGCCTGCAGGCTGTCCTCAAGCTGCTGCTCGCCGAGCGCGTCTCGATCCGCAACCTGCATCTCATCCTCGAAGCAGTGGCGGAGCTCGCCCCGCATGTCAGAAAGACGGAACAGATCGTCGAGCATGTGCGAATCCGCATGGCGCAACAGCTTTGCGGGGACCTGGCGGACAACGGCGTGCTCCGCGTCCTGCGTCTCGGCAGCAAGTGGGACCTCGCTTTCCACCAGGCGCTGAAACGCGACGCCAAGGGTGAAGTCGTCGAGTTTGACATCGATCCGCGCAGCCTCGAGGAGTTCAGCGAGCAGGCGACGAAGGTTATCCGTGAATTCATGGATCGCGGCCTGCCATTCGCCCTTGTCACGTCACCGGAAACACGCTCCTATGTGCGCATGATCATCGAGCGCCTGTTCGCCACGCTTCCGGTTCTGTCGCATGTCGAGCTGGCAAAGGGCATCGAGATAAAGATTCTAGGCTCGATTTCATGATTTCGGATCCCCAGGGGACCATCCTTGCGCTTTTCATCGCCTTTTGCCGAATCGGCACCTGCGTGATGATCCTGCCGGGTTTTTCCTCTTCGCGGATACCGGTGCAGATCAGGCTCCTCATCGCAGTGGCCCTTTCGATGGCGATGCTTCCGGTCCTCTGGGACACCATCTATCCCCGCGTCTCGGCTCCGGGCGCGACTTATATAGGGCTCATCTTCACCGAATCTCTGGTGGGGGCGATGTACGGCATGCTTGCTCGCCTCTACACGTTGGGCCTGCAATTCGCCGGCACGATCATATCGATGATGATCGGCTACAGCACGCCGGGTGCGGTCGATATCGTCGAGGATACCTTTGAGACCGGCCTGACGAACATGATCACCTTCTCCGGTCTCATGCTTCTCTTCATCCTCGACTTTCACCACATCGTCTTCCGCGCGCTCATCGACTCCTATTCGGTCGTTTCGCTTGGTGCGGAGATACAGATGCGCAGCAACCTGATCTCGATCACAGACACGTTGGAGTCGACGACGTACATCATGCTGCGGCTCTCCAGCCCGTTCATTCTGTATGGTCTGATGTTCAACGTCTCCATCGGTTTCATCAACAAGCTCGCGCCGCAGATACCGGTCTACTTCATCTCGACTCCCTACCTTCTCATGGGCGGGCTGTTCATGTTCTACCTTTCCATCGCGGCGTTGGTCAGCCAGTTCGCCGATGCGTTCGGAAATGTCTTCATCGGCAGGTAGGCGGAGGCGCGATTGGCAGAGAAGAACCGTTCCGAAAAGCTCAAACGCCTCGTCGAGTTGCAGCGCCATGTGGAGCGCATGGCGGAGAACGAACTCGCCGAAACGAGCCGGGTGCGCGAAGAGGTCAATCGCTCGATGGATCGTGTCATCGATGCCATCGGCTCGGTCGATCCGGTGCATCAGGTGTTCTCGCAGAACTATGCGGAGCGCTTCGGGCGGCTGATGATCAAGGATCAGCAGCTATCCGGCATGCAGAAGCTGCATGAAATGAAGGTGATGCGGGAGCGCACCAAGGGCGACAGGCTGGAAGAGAACATGCGCGAGGCGCGCAGCCTGGAGCAGCGTGAGGCGGACGACGAGGCCGTCTACGATATCATCGACCAGCAGATCGCAACGCCAGCCTCCAGCAAGCTTCAAAAACCATAATCGTCACGAAATTCAATGAAAGGAAGTGACGTGGCTATATCACCCCCCAGTGATTTGGTCCTTGATGTTGTCAGGGCGGCCGATCCGGCCGAAGTGCAGGCGGCTCAGGAGAAGTTGAAGGCAAACCAGGCGGCATTCGCCGCCAGCAGCCTTGCCGAAAATGGCAACGGGTTTGCAAATGCCGTCGATGTACTGGACCGCATCGAATCCAAGAGCCCCCTCGGCGACATCCGGAATCGTACAAAATCCGAGGAGGTGCCGGAGGCTTATCGCAAGTTCGAGGCAATGGTGCTCCAGAACTTCGTCAAGTCGATGCTGCCCTCCGAAAGCGAGAACGTCTACGGCAAGGGCGCGACCGGCGAAATATGGAAGGGCATGATGGCAGAACAGCTGGGGAATGTCCTGTCGAAGAGTGGCGGCGTCGGAATTGCCGAGCAGATGTATTCCGAGCAGCTGGCGCGAGAGCGTGGTGCGGGCGTGGTGAAGGCATCCACGGACGAGAACGATCGCAAGGTCGCGCTCAGCATGATTGATGAGTTCCAGCGCAAGACTTTCGGTACACCGACTGCGGAAACAAAAACCACAAAGGACGCGTGAGGGGGACATGGAAATCATTTCGAACGACTACAGGATCAAGTCGGTTCTCGGACGCCTGGAGATGATCATCGACAACGAGAATGATCGGATCGGCCGGGACCCGCAGTTCGACCTCAAGGTCTCGAACGCGCACAAGAGCCGTTGCCTCTATGAACTGTCGATGCTCTTCAAGGACACGGATCCCCAGGAGCTCGCGGAGACCCACATCGATCAGCTGCATGGGCTGAAGAAGAAGCTCGCTCTGAACGCCCGCCGCGTCGAAGCGCACCTTGAAGCGGTGCGGGCCGTTGCCGACCTGCTCAAGAGCGCTGCCCAGGAGGCCGATGCTGACGGCACCTATTCGCAGGAACAGTTCACGGCGCGTGGATACTGATGATCAAGCTCGTCCTGACCGGCATCTGGGTCTGCGCCATCACATTGGCGTCGGTCTATTTTTCCGTGGAAATGGCGACGGCACCCGTCGCCGATCCGGATGCCGCGAAGAAGGACGCGCTCGAGCTTGTGCGTGGTGAATCGATCACGGTTCCCATCATCTCCAACGGCGCGATCAGCGGCTACTTCCTCGGCCGCATTTCCTTCATGATGAACAAGGAAATGGTCAAGGACGTCGAACTGCCCCTGACGGAGTTGACGACCGACGAACTCTTCACGCTTCTGGTCGGCAACAAGATGATCGACTTTGCCCATCTTGCATCGTTCGACGTGAAGGCCTTTCGCGACCAGATCAAGACGAACATGAACCAGCGCATGGGCGGCGACTACATCTCCGACGTCCTCGTCGAGAAGCTGGATTACCTCGCCCGGGACGATATCCGCCCGGACGGCTCGGCAAAACCGATGCGGACCGGCAAACCGGTGACGATCGTGGGCGAGCCGTCGCAGGCGGCTCCCGCTGCTGCCGCAGGACACTGATCCGAAAGCTGCGCATTGCGCAAACAGTCTCGAGGGCCGCTTCCGAAAGGAGCGGCCCTTTTTCGTGTTTGTTGCGAAGCGTTTCACCGCGGGAAGGAGACGCATCTGCATGGTTAATGCAGTTCTAACTCTTCCCCTCGAATACAAAGTATTTCCATAAGAAATATTTCGTCCGTGGCTGATATAGATGGATGTAATATTCCGGTATTTTCATCACGGCAAGTATTTTCATAAAATACGATGTATCGTGAATGGTTTTTGCTGCAGATCATGCCTGATTGCCCAAGAACTAGCCGAAAGAGCGGAATGGTCGTCTCCGGCGCCGAAAACGGCGGAAGGAGTGCTGGTCATTTTCCGAGGTCGCCGCGCGTTGCGTCTTCGGCAGGGGGTAGGGATGAATCTGATCGCAAATTTCGCGGTGCTTGCCTCGCGTCGAACGATATTCGACATCCCGGTCTGTGACCTCGGCTGGGATGAAGCGCTGACTTTCACCAGCGAACTCGCCTCCCTGCCCGTCGGCCAGACGATCATTTCCTTCGTCAATGCGCACAATCTGCTCCTGGCCGTACGGGACGAGGAATATCGCGATGTGCTGTCACGCACGCTCGTTCTGCCGGATGGCATCGGCCTGGATCTTGCTTCGCATGTTGCCCATGGGTCCTCCTTTCCGGCCAACCTGAACGGCACCGATTTCGTTCCGGCGCTGCTGACCTTCATGGAGAGCCCCAGGCGCATCGGCCTGATCGGCGGGCGCCCGGAGGTGCTCGAAAGCGCGGGCCAGCGGTTGCGCGCGCATACGCCCTGGCACGAATTCATTGGCATCTCCGACGGTTTCTTCGACAAGGATGACAGCAGTGCAGTCACCGATGAGGTGGCGCGGCAAAGGCTGGACATCCTCATCGTCGGCATGGGAACCCCCCTGCAGGAGAAATGGGTCTACAACAACATTCGACCCGAGCATGCGCGACTCGTGCTGACGGTTGGTGCGTTCTTCGATTTTGCCTCGGGCGCCGTGCCGCGCGCGCCGAAGGTAGTCCGCACATTGCGCCTCGAATGGAGCTATCGCCTGCTTCAGGAGCCGCGGCGTCTCTGGCGGCGTTATCTCCTCGGCATACCGCGGTTCCTTTATCAGGTGGCCCGCCATCGCTTCGCGCGCCGCAGCCGGGTCCCGCAACCGCCGAGGCCGGCACCGGTTGCGCCTCCGCGCCGCATCGAGCGGGACCGCGCAGCGGGCTGAGTATCGCTTGCGCCGCGGCTCCTCGCGCGGCCCGTCGATTTCACGCAGGCGCCTTTGGCTTTGTCCTTGCAATTACCGCTTTTAGACATGATAGGGCGTTGGCAGGCAAACTTGTCTGGCGGCACGCCTATAGATTCGCGGCCGACCTGAAGCGCAGGAGGAACGCGTGACGACAGTGATCGACGGCAAGCAGGTAGCGGCTTCGGTAATCGAGGCGGTAAAATCCGCCACAGCGGCGCTGGAGGCGGAAAGCCATATCAAGACGGGTCTTGCGGTTATCATCGTCGGCGACGATCCGGCAAGCCATGCCTATGTCGGTGCAAAGAGCCGCATGGCGAAGGAAAGCGGCTTCAAGTCCGTGCAGCACACGCTGCCCGCAGAGACGACGCAGGAGGAGCTCGCTGCCTTGGTGCAGTCGCTCAACGCCGATCCGTCGATCCACGGCATCCTCGTCCAGCTGCCCTTGCCTAAGCATCTGAAATCGGAGCCGATCATCCAGTCGATCCTGCCGGAAAAGGACGTCGATGGCCTCCATGTCGTCAATGCCGGCAAGCTTGCCATCGGCGATCTCGATACGGGGCTCATCTCCTGCACACCCGCCGGCGCCATGATATTCGTCAAGCGCACGCATGGCGCGGATCTGTCCGGCCTCAACGCCGTGGTGATCGGCCGCTCCAACCTCTTCGGCAAGCCGATGGCGCAGCTTCTCCTCAATGCGAACGCCACGGTGACGATCGCCCATTCGCGCACAAAGGATCTGCGGGCCGTTTGTCGGAATGCCGATATCCTGGTCGCTGCCGTCGGGCGTCCGGAAATGGTCAGGGCGGATTGGGTCAAGCCGGGTGCCACCGTCATCGACGTCGGCATCAACCGCGTTCCGGCGCCGGAGAAGGGCGAAGGCAAGAGCCGCCTCGTCGGCGACGTCGCCTTCGAGGAATGTGCGAAGGTCGCAAGCGTCATCACGCCGGTGCCGGGCGGGGTGGGGCCCATGACCATTGCGATGCTGATGGCGAATACCGTCATCGCCGCCCACCGAGCGGCCGGAAAGCCTGCGCCAAAATTCTGAAAGTCCTATCGCCCCATGGGTGCCGGGCCCGTTGAGGCCCGGACGATCAGTTCGGCCCGCCAGAGCTCCTGCTGGGGATAGATGTTGATCTGCTTGAGGCTGCCTATCAGGCGCTGGGCAATCCTCACCCCGGCAGCACGCAGCGACGAGCGGGTGGTGGTCAGCGGAACGGAGAAGTTTTCAGGCTTCAGCAACGGCAGCACGTCGTCATGGGCGATAAGCGAAATGTCTTCCCCGAGCTTGAGCCCGGCCTGGTTGATTGCCCTGACGGCGCCGAGCGCGAGCACGGTGCTGGAACACAGGATCGCGGTCGGTCGGTCTTCCAACTGGAGAAACTGTTCCATCGCGAGAAGACCGTGCTCGTCCGTCATTGGCGTATGAGTCGTGCAATCGTCGTCCAGCAAGAGATCGCGCTCGGCAAGGGCAGCGGCGACGCCATTCTTCCGGCGAATGGCAAAATCCAGATGCGAAGGCCCGTTCATCAGCGCGAAACGTCTGTGCCCGAGCTGCAGCAGCAGCTTGGTGGCGTCGTAGAAGGCGGCCTCGTTGTCGATGTCGAGGAAAGGGTAGTCCGGCTCACGCCCGAAGGAACGCCCATGCACGATGAAGGGGACCGAAAGCGTCTTGAGCATGTCGAGGCGAGGGTCATGGCCGCGCATATAGGCAAGGAAGAGGGCGTCGACATTGCCGCTCATGGCGAGCCGCCTCAATGCGCCGACTTCGTCATCGGGATCAGACGGCGTGATGACGAAATGGAAGTCGTGCCTTACTGCTTCTTCGCCCAGCCCGCTCAGAAATTCGCCGAAATGCACGTCGGAATGATGGCCGGGCGCGGTCGGCATCACGAGTCCGATCGACCCGGCCTTGCCCGTCGCCAGCCGTTGCGCTGCCTTGTTCGGTCGGTAGCCGGTTTCGCGGACCGCCTTGAGCACGCGCTCGCGGGTCTCCTTGTTGACCTCCGGATATCCGTTCAAGGCCCGGCTTACGGTCGTCTGCGAAAGACCCAGCAATTTTGATAATTGCTTCAGATTCACGAGATGCTATTCCTCCTGCTGCACCATCCGAAATGGTGCCTGCTACCGGATGCGTCCTGAAGGCATCCAAAGCGCTTTTAATTATGCAACATGAAAAGTGGCGGACTCAATCGAAAACGCGCCGTTTCACATCCTAAAATATGCTGCACTGCGCAATTTATGGCTTCTATGCACAGGCATTGCGCGAACATTTCACTTAATTTATGCAAGTTGGGTGTGACGACTAGTCAAAGCGCTTTGGACTGGGATAGATTTGGTCATTTCCCGTTGGTGGGAAGCTGTGGGGATTGTCATGGGAGGTTGTCAAATGATGAAGACACTTTTGGCGGGTGCTGCGGCGGTCGCGTTGTTCTGCAACGTCGCCTCGGCCGCGGACCTGAAGTTCGCGCCGGGCGAAGACGCCAAATTCAATTGGAAGAGCTACGAGGACTTCAAGGCCGGCCACGCAGACCTGAAGGGCGAGACGCTGACGATCTTCGGCCCCTGGCGCGGCGAAGACGAAGCGCTGTTTACGAGCGTCTTCAGCTATTTCACTGAAGCTACCGGGGTCGATCTGAAGTATTCCTCCTCGGAAAACTACGAGCAGCAGATCGTCATCGACACGCAGGCCGGCTCGCCGCCGAACATCGCGATCCTGCCGCAGCCGGGCCTGCTCGCCAATCTGGCGAGCCAGGGCTACCTGACGCCGCTCGGCGACGACCTGGCGACGTGGGTCAAGGACAACTACGGCGCCGGCGACTCCTGGGTGGCCTATGGCACCTACAAGGGCAAGGACGGCAAGGATGCCTTCTACGCCTTCCCCTACAAGGCCGACCTGAAGTCGCTCGTCTGGTACGTCCCGGAGAACTTCGAGGAAGCCGGCTATGAAGTGCCCAAGACGATGGAAGAGCTGCTGGCCCTGAGCGACAAGATCGTTGCCGACGGCGGCACGCCATGGTGCATCGGCCTCGGCTCCGGCGGCGCGACTGGCTGGCCCGCAACCGACTGGATCGAAGACCTGATGCTGCGCATGCAGCCGCCGGAGGCCTACGACAAGTGGGTTTCCAACGACATGAAGTTCAACGATCCGGCGGTCGTCAGCGTCATCGAGGAATTCGGCAAGTTCGCCAAGAACGAGAAGTATGTCAGCGGCGGCGTGGCTGCGGTTGCCTCCACCGACTTCCGCGACAGCCCGAAGGGCCTCTTCTCCGTTCCGCCGAAGTGCTACATGCATCACCAGGCATCCTTCATCCCCTCCTTCTTCCCGGAGGGCACGAAGCTTGGCGAGGATGCGGACTTCTTCTACATGCCGACTTTCGCCTCGCATCCTGAACTCGGCAAGCCCGTCCTCGGTGCAGGTACTCTTGCAACGATCACGAAGGACTCGAAGGCTGCCCGTGCCTTCATCGAGTTCCTGCAGACGCCGATCGCCCAGGAAGTGTGGATGGCACAGTCCGGCTTCCTCACACCTTACAAGGGTGTCAACATCGAGGCCTATGCCAACCCGACGCTGAAGAAGGAAGGTGAAATCCTGACTTCGGCTACCACCTTCCGCTTCGACGGTTCGGACCTGATGCCAGGCAAGATCGGCGCCGGCGCCTTCTGGTCGTCGATGGTCGATTTCGTGGGTGGAAAGTCCGCTCAGCAGTCTGCTGACGACATCCAGAAGGCCTGGGACGGCATCAAGTAACTCGCCTTTCGCTCCTTGAGGTCGCCGGCTTTCGCCGGCGGCCAAGACAGATAACGGCCGGGACCGGATGATCCCGGTCGGCGTTGATGCAAGGCCTTGCCTGGGGGTGGCTTGACCATCCCGGCGATGCCTCGAAAACAATATCAGGGGAAACAGGGAGGGGAGAATGCTGTCGCAGGTGTTGTCGGCGCTGGTCGTCATGGTCGCGGGCGTGTTTGTGTGCGCCGCCTATTTCGTGCTTTCCAACAAGATTCTCGATTGGGTCCTTCCCGCAGGCGAGGAGGACGTCGAAGCCGCTTCCCGCAATCTGCGGCGACGGGCCATTATCCGGCCATGGCTCTTCCTCGGCCCGGCCATCTTCCTTCTGGTTGTGTATCTCGTCTATCCCGTCATCGCGACCCTCATTCTTTCGTTCTACGATCGCAGCGGCGAGCAGTTCGTCGGCCTGGCAAATTACCAGTGGGCCATCGGCGACCGTGAGTTTCGCCAGTCGATCTTCAACAACATTCTCTGGCTTGCGGTTGTCCCTGCAGCCTGCACGTTCTTCGGTCTCGTAATTGCGGTTCTGACCGACCGCATCTGGTGGGGCAACATCGCCAAGAGCATCGTCTTCATGCCGATGGCGATCTCCTTCGTCGGCGCGTCGGTGATCTGGAAGTTCATCTATGAGTATCGCGGCCAGGGCGAGACGCAAATTGGCCTGCTGAACGCCATCGTCCAGCTTTTCGGTGGATCGCCGGCGGTCTGGATATCGGTTCCCTTCTGGAACAACTTCTTCCTGATGGTGATCCTCATCTGGATCCAGACGGGCTTTGCGATGGTCATCCTGTCGGCGGCGTTGCGCGGCATCCCCGAAGAGACGATCGAGGCCGCCGTCATCGACGGCGCCAATGGCTGGCAGATCTTCTGGAAGATCATGGTGCCGCAGGTCTGGGGCACGATCGCGGTCGTCTGGACCACCATCACCATCCTCGTTCTCAAGGTCTTCGACATCGTCCTGACAATGACCAACGGGCAGTGGAGTACCATGGTCCTCGCAAACCTGATGTTTGACTGGATGTTCCGCGGAGGCGGCGATTCCGGCCGCAGCGCGGTCATCGCTATCATCATCATGCTGGCCGTGACACCGATCATGGTCTGGAACATCCGCCGCGCAAATCGCGAACTGGGAGGTCATTGAAATGGCGCTGTCCGAACGTCTTTCGCGAATTGGCCCCGCACGCCTCTTCCTTCACGCCGCGGTCCTTGTGCTTGTAGTGATCTGGCTCGTGCCGACGCTCGGCATCTTCGTCAGCGCCTTGCGCGACAAGGACCAGATCGTCGTCTCCGGCTGGTGGACGTCCTTTGCGGGCTCGAACCAGACCCAGGCCCTGCGCCTAGGCACCGCGGATCAGCAGAAGCAGGATGGTACGAACTACGTGATCTCCGGTTCGCTGCTGGAGTCCGGCAGTCATGTGGTCCGGTCCTTCGGCATCCGTGTGCAGGATCCGTCGGCCTTCGAAGCCGGCACGACCGCCGATCTCGGGGAGGGCGAGACGCTGCTCATTAACAGCGACGGGACCTATGTCTACACGAAGAACGCGCCCTTCGACGATTCACGCGGCCGGCGCGTCTACCTCACCGTCGCGACCCCACCCGAATTCACGCTCGACAACTATCACAACGTGCTGAATTCGGAGGGCATCGGGCAGTCCTTCATCAATTCGCTGACCGTAGCCGTCCCGGCGACGATCATTCCGATCCTGATTGCTGCCTTTGCCGCCTATGCGCTAGCATGGATGGAGTTTCCCGGGCGGGCATTGCTGATCGCACTTGTCGTCGGCCTCATCGTCGTGCCGCTGCAGATGTCGCTCATACCGCTGTTGCGCATGTATAACGAGATCGGCAACCTCTTCGGCGTGCCCTCGAAAACCTATGCCGGCATCTGGCTTGCGCATACCGCGTTCGGCATGCCGCTGGCGATCTACCTGCTGCGCAACTACATCTCCGGCCTTCCGAAGGAAATCATCGAATCCGCTCGCGTCGATGGCGCCAACGACTTCGAGATTTTCGTCCGAATCATCCTCCCGCTTTCCTTTCCCGCACTCGCCTCGTTTGCGATCTTCCAGTTCCTCTGGGTGTGGAACGACCTGCTCGTCGCCATGGTCTTCCTCGGCACCACCAAGGACAAGCTCGTGCTCACCGGCGCGCTCAATGCGCTTCTCGGCTCGCGCGGCGGCAACTGGGAAATCCTCACGGCTTCGGCCTTCGTCACGATCATCGTGCCACTGCTCGTCTTCTTCGGGTTGCAGCGCTACCTCGTGCGCGGCCTGCTGGCTGGGTCGGTGAAGGGAGGCTGACCAGAATTGCCCTTTGCATCAAACAGGAACTCAGAATGACGACTGCATCCCAAACCACATTGACGGCGGACAAGGACTGGTGGCGCGGCGCGGTGATCTATCAGATTTATCCGCGCTCCTACCAGGATTCGAACGGCGACGGCATCGGCGACCTCAAGGGCATCACCGCCCGCCTGCCGCATGTCGCCGCCCTCGGTGCCGACGCGATCTGGATATCGCCCTTCTTTACCTCGCCGATGCGGGATTTCGGCTATGACGTCTCCGATTACGAGAACGTCGATCCGATCTTCGGAACGCTGGTGGATTTCGACAGCCTGATCGCGGAGGCGCATCGCCTCGGTATCCGCGTCATGATCGACCTCGTCATCTCACACAGCTCGGACCAGCATCCCTGGTTCGTCGAAAGCCGCGCCGGCAAGACCAACCCGAAGGCCGACTGGTACGTCTGGGCCGATGCGAAACCGGATGGCACGCCGCCGAACAACTGGCTGTCGATCTTCGGCGGATCCGCCTGGGCCTGGGATCCGACGCGCATGCAGTACTACATGCACAACTTCCTGACCTCGCAGCCGGACCTGAACCTGCACAATCGCGAAGTCCAGGACAGGCTTCTGGATATCGTCCGTTTCTGGTTGCAACGCGGCGTCGACGGCTTCCGGCTCGATACGATCAATTTCTACTTCCACGACAAGCTTCTGCGCGACAACCCGGCGCTCGCCCCGGAACGGCGCAATGCCTCGACCGCGCCTGCGGTCAATCCCTATAACTTCCAGGAGCACATCTACGACAAGAACCGCCCGGAGAACCTCGAGTTCCTGAAGCGTTTCCGCGCCGTTCTCGAGGAATTTCCGGCGATCGCCGCTGTCGGCGAAGTGGGCGACAGCCAGCGTGGCCTGGAGATCGTCGGCGAATACACCTCCGGCAACGACAAGATGCATATGTGCTATGCCTTCGAGTTCCTCTCGCCGGATCCGCTTTCTCCCCATCGCATCGAGGATGTGATGGAGGATTTTGCCGCCGCAGCGCCCGATGGCTGGGCCTGCTGGGCCTTCTCCAATCATGACGTCATGCGTCATGTTAGCCGCTGGGGCGGCCTCGTCGCCGATCATGATGCCTTCGCCAAGCAGTATGCGGCGATCCTGATGACGCTGCGCGGTTCGGTCTGCCTCTACCAGGGCGAGGAGCTGGGCCTCACGGAAGCCGATCTCGCCTATCAGGATCTCCAGGACCCATACGGCATCCAGTTTTGGCCGGAGTTCAAGGGCCGTGACGGTTGCCGCACGCCGATGGTGTGGGATTCTCAGGTTGCACAGGGCGCCTTCTCGACGGTCAAGCCGTGGCTGCCGGTGCCGGTCGAGCATATTCTGCGGGCGGTCAGCGTGCAGCAGGGCGACGAGAACTCCGTTCTCGAGCAGTACCGACGCTTCATCGCCTTCCGCAAGCAGTATCCGGCATTCGCCAAGGGCAGCATCGAGTTTCTCGAACCGCAGGATGATGTGCTGATGTTCCTGCGCGAGCATGGAAACGAGACGATCCTGTGCGTCTTCAACATGAGCCCAGCCGAGAGCGCGATTGTTCTGCCGGCCGGGGAATGGCAGGCGCTGTCCGGCCACGGTTTCGTCAGCAACAGCTATGGCGACAAGATCGATATTCCGGCGTGGGGGGCGTATTTCGCCCGCCTGGCTTAAGGATCAAGAGGGGAGAGGCAGATGACGGCACTTGTACTGAAGGATATTCGCAAGACCTATGGTTCGGTAAAGGTGCTGCACGGCATCGACCTCGAGATCGGTCAGGGGGAGTTCATCGTTTTCGTCGGCCCATCGGGCTGCGGCAAGTCCACGCTCCTTCGCATGATCGCCGGCCTCGAAAGCATCACGGCCGGAGACATGATCATCGACGGAAAGCGGGTCAACGAGGTTCCTCCGTCCCGGCGCGGCATCGCCATGGTGTTCCAGTCCTATGCGCTTTATCCGCACATGACGGTCTACGACAACATGGCCTTCGGCATGCGTATCGCGAAGGAAAGCAAGGATGAAATCGACAGACGCGTGCGTTCCGCTGCCGATATCCTTCAGCTGACCCAGTATCTGGATCGCCTTCCCAAGGCGCTTTCCGGCGGTCAGCGCCAGCGTGTTGCGATCGGCCGCGCCATCTGCCGCAACCCCAAGGTATTCCTGTTCGACGAGCCGCTGTCGAACCTGGACGCAGCCCTGCGTGTCGCCACCCGCATCGAGATCGCCAAGCTCAACGACTCGATGCCCGATACCACCATGATCTACGTGACCCACGACCAGGTCGAAGCGATGACGCTCGCCGACCGCATCGTCGTGCTTTCGGCAGGGCGCATCGAGCAGGTGGGTGCGCCCCTCGATCTCTATGAGCGGCCGGCCAATCTCTTCGTCGCGAAGTTCATCGGCTCCCCGGCAATGAACATCATTCCGGCCGAGATCACTGCGACCGGTGATACGACGACCGTGAAGCTTA
This sequence comes from Rhizobium sp. BK251, assembly GCF_004345245.1. Taxonomy (GTDB): domain Bacteria; phylum Pseudomonadota; class Alphaproteobacteria; order Rhizobiales; family Rhizobiaceae; genus Rhizobium. The sequence continues at coordinate 200,258 of NZ_SLUQ01000001.1, forward strand.
CCGGCGGCAAGTCTGTAACGCTGGACATACCGACGCCTGCGTCCGAAAAGGGCAAGACCGCGAGCTTCGGCGTCCGTCCCGAGGATCTCATCGTCTCTAACAGCGACGACTACCTCTTCGAAGGCGAGGTCGCCATAGTCGAGGCGCTTGGAGAAGTGACGCTTCTCTATATCGAGGGCCTCGTCCAGGACGAACCGATCATCGTCAAGCTACCCGGCATCGTCGATGTCCACAGGGGGCACAAGATGCATTTCACGGCCGCCAGGCAGAAGCTGCATCTCTTTGACGGCACAGGGCATAGCTATCGGAAGTAACTTATAAAACGTGGTTAACAATCCGTTAAATGGCCAGTTCGGGCCGCGGATTCATACCTTCTGTTAAGAGTTGCCCTGTTAGTTTCCGGCACAGGAATTTTCAGGGAAAATTGTAATGGGTATTTCCTCCTCCGGCCAACCGAACCATTTCCTGAACAAGGAAGAGTCCTTCATGTACGACCGCGAAGGACGGTTCAGGATGGAGGATACGATGAATGCCGCCCGTATCGAGTATACCGAGAAGGGCGTGATGCACATGGCGTCGCGCCGTTGCGACATAATCCGCATCTCGCTGAGCAGCGCCACGCTTGCCATCATGACGAAGTTCAATGTGCCGCGGCAATTCTACCTTGATATACCCGATGCCCGAATCATGAAGGTCGGCTGCATGCTGATGCGAATGAACGCCAACAATACCATCGAGGTGCGCTTCCTTCGCCTGCTGACGCAGAAGGAGCTGGACCGGATCTTCGTCTACAGCACCCATCCTGCCCATCGCGACCGCGTTCTCGACGCCCGCGGCTGACGCCGGTCTGGCAATCATCAAAGAAAAAGCCCCGCGCGGCATCCGCCGGCGGGGCTTTTTCTTGTCGTGTTGAAGCATCCTAGTGGAAGAGAACGCTTGCCCCGTGATCGGCCGGACCCGCGGCCCTGCGGAACGGCGCGAAGAGCTCGCGGCCCATGCCGAACTCGTTGTCGGATAGGTTTGTCTCGGCTGCCTCGCGCTCGGCGAGCTCGGCCGCATCCACCAGCAGTTCGAGCGTGCCCGCGACGGCATCGAGGCGAATGATGTCGCCGTCGCGAATGCGCGCGATCGGCCCGCCTTCGACGGCCTCTGGCGTCACGTGGATGGCGGCCGGTACCTTGCCGGAGGCGCCGGACATGCGTCCATCCGTGAGCAAGGCGACGCGGAAGCCACGATCCTGGAGCACGCCGAGCGGCGGCGTCAGCTTGTGCAGCTCCGGCATGCCGTTCGCCTTAGGTCCCTGGAAGCGGACGACCGCGACGAAATCGCGGTTGAGCTTGCCGGCCTTGAACGCATCCTGCAGCTCCTGCTGATGATGGAAGACGATCGCCGGCGCCTCGATGACATGGCGCTCCGGCTTGACCGCGGAGATCTTGATGACGGCCCTGCCGAGATTGCCTTTCAGCATCTTCAAGCCGCCATTGGACTGGAAGGGCGTCTCGATGCTGGCGAGCACCTTTGGATCATGGCTCTTTTCCGGCGAAGGCTCGCGGACCACGGCACCGTTTTCGCCGAGCTTGGCGTCGATCGTGTAAGCCTCCAGGCCCTGGCCGAAGACCGTGCGGACGTCGTCATGCAGAAGCCCGTGCTTCAGCAGTTCCTTGATCAGGAATCCCATGCCGCCGGCGGCATGGAAATGGTTCACGTCCGCAAGGCCGTTCGGATAGACGCGGGCGAGCAGCGGGATCGCATCCGACAGGTCTGAAATGTCCTGCCAGGTAAGCATGATGCCGGCAGCGCGCGCCATGGCGACGAGATGCAGAGTGTGGTTGGTCGAGCCACCTGTCGCATGCAGGCCGACGACGCCGTTGACGATCGAACGTTCGTCGATCATCTCGCCGGCAGGCGTGAATTCGTTGCCGAGCGCGGTGATGGCCAGTGCCCGCTTGGTCGCCTCACGCGTCAGCGCTTCGCGCAGCGGCGTGCCGGGGTTGACGAATGATGCGCCCGGCATGTGGAAGCCCATGATTTCCATCAGCATCTGGTTGGAATTCGCCGTGCCGTAGAAGGTGCAGGTGCCTGGTCCGTGATAGGACTTCGATTCAGCCTCCAGCAGTTCGGCACGGCCGACCTTGCCTTCCGCATAGAGCTGGCGAATGCGCGACTTCTCATCGTTCGGCAGGCCGGAGGTCATCGGGCCGGCAGGTACGAAGATCGAAGGCAGATGCCCGAAGGATAGGGCCGCGATGACGAGCCCGGGGACGATCTTGTCGCAGACGCCGAGGAAGACTGCCGCATCGAACATGTTGTGCGAGAGCCCGACGCCGGCCGACATGGCGATGAGGTCGCGCGAAAACAGCGAGAGCTCCATCCCCGGCTGGCCCTGGGTGACGCCGTCGCACATGGCCGGCACGCCGCCCGCCACCTGCGCCACGCCGCCCGCTTCCTTTGCGGCCTCGCGGATGATCGCCGGATAGGTCTCGAACGGCTGATGCGCGGAAAGCATGTCATTGTAGGAGGTGATGATGCCGAGGTTGGGAACGCGCTCGCCGGCGAGCGCCTCCTTGTCGGCGGGGGAACAGACCGCAAATCCATGCGCGAGATTGCCGCAGGAAAGTACCGCGCGGTGGACCCCCTCCGAAGCGGCGGCCCTGACGCGTTCGATGTAGCGTTCGCGGGTGGGCTTCGAACGTTCGACGATACGTGCGGTTATGGCGGAGATACGTGCGTCAGCGGACATGGTGGATCCTGCCTTATCTTATTCGCTAGCTATGTGTTCGGCTCTCGGCGGCGGATCGCGGCGTCAGGGAGCCCAGTAGATTTCGATCGGGGAGGTGGCGTGCCGAAGAACGGCGCGGATCGGCATTTCGGCTTCGTCCCCCGCGGACTGGGCCTTGGCGAGCACTTCCTTCTTGCTCTCGCCTTCGATGTGAAGCACGAGAAGACGGGCATCCTGAAGACTGGAGAACGTAAATGTCAGCCGCTCTTCGCCCGCATCTGCCGCTTCCATCGTGATGATGCCGCGCGGCGTCTTCGGGTCGAGAGCCGTCTTCAGATTGTTGCCGCCTGGAAAGAACGAGGCCGTGTGCCCGTCGCCGCCCATGCCGAGAATGACGACATCGAAGGGATTTCCGATCGATGCCGTTTCGGCCGTTGCGAGCTTGGCTGCTGCCTCTGCCGAACCCGCTTCGTGGAAGAGCGGCAGGAAGCGCGCAGCCTTGGCTTTGCCCTGCAGCAGGTTCGTGTTGACGAGGAGGTGGTTGGAGCGCGGATTGTCCGCCTGCACGAAGCGCTCGTCGACGAGCGTTATCGTCACTTTCTCCCAATCAAGCGACCGCCCCGAAAGCACCTGGAAGAAGGCTTTTGGCGTCGATCCCCCGGAGACCGCAAGGCTCGCCGCGCCGCGCGCTTCGATCGCGCTGGCGAGTGCGCTGGTCACCCTGTCGGCCAGCTTGCCGGCAAGTTCGGCCCCGTTCGCAAAGGCATGCATTGTTGCCGTCATGGCTTCACCCTAGATGTTGTCGTGCCAAGTGCGGCCATCGCGCTCGATGAGTGCGATCGCCTGGCTGGGGCCCCAGGTGCCGGCGGTATAGCCCTGCACGCGCTGGCCGGTCGCATCCCATCCCTTCAGGATCGGATCGACCCAATGCCAGGCCGCCTCCACTTCGTCACGGCGCATGAAGAGGGTCTGGTTCGAACGGATGACGTCCATCAGCAGCCGCTCGTAGGCATCCGGGTTACGGACATGGAAGGAATCCGCAAAGCTCATGTCGAGCGAAACGTTGCGCAGGCGCATGCCGCCCGGGCCTGGGTCCTTGATCATCAGCGACTGCTTCACGCCTTCGTCGGGCTGAAGGCGAATGATCAGCTGGTTGGCAACGATGCGGCCAGCCGCCTGATCGAAGATCGAGTGCGGGATCGGCTTGAAGGTGATGACGATTTCCGACATGCGCGCCGCGAGCCGCTTGCCCGTGCGGATGTAGAAGGGAACGCCGGCCCAGCGCCAGTTGCCGATCTCCGCCTTGATCGCGACGAAAGTCTCGGTATCGGAGACGCCGCCTTCGAGTTCTTCAAGGTAGCCCTTTACCGGCCCGCCCGCCGAAGCGCCGGCGCGGTACTGGCCGCGCACCGTGGCGTGCTCGACATTGGAAGCGGTAATCGGTTTCAGCGCGCGCAGGACCTTGAGCTTCTCGTCGCGCACCGCCTCGGAATCCATGGAGGAGGGAACTTCCATCGCCACGAGGCAGAGCAGCTGCATGATATGGTTCTGCACCATGTCGCGCAGGGCGCCGGCCTTGTCGTAGTACCCGGCACGTCCCTCGAGCCCGACGGACTCGGCCACGGTTATCTGCACATGGTCGATATGGTTGGCGTTCCACAGCGGCTCGTAGAGCGCGTTGGCAAAGCGCAGCGCCATCAGGTTCTGCACCGTCTCCTTGCCGAGATAGTGGTCGATACGGAAGATCTGCTCTTCCTTGAAGGCCTTGCCGATCGTGTCGTTGAGCTCGAGCGCCGAGGCGAGGTCGCGGCCGATCGGCTTCTCGACGACAATTCGTGTGGACTTGGTGATCAGCTTGTGGTCGCGGATCTTCTCGGAAATATCGCCGAAGATGCCGGGAGCAACCGCGAGGTAGAACGCGCGTACGCGGTCTTTGCCATCCTCGAGAAGTTTCTTCAGTTCATCCCAGCCCTGGTCGGACCTGGCGTCCACGGATACGTAGTAGAGCCGCGAGCAGAACTTTGCGACCTGCTCCTCGTCGTACTCGCCCTTCTTGAGGTGTTCCTTGAGGGCTTCCTGCGCGAACTTCCGGTATTCCTCGTTCGAAACGGCACTGCGGGAAGCGCCGATTACGCGCGTCGGTTCGGTGAACTGACCTTCGACCTGACGATGGTAGAGTGCGGGCAAGAGCTTGCGTTCCGCGAGGTCGCCGCTGCCACCGAAGACGACGTAGTCAAAGGGTTCAACGGGAATAATTTGGCTGCTCATGAGGTGTCTCTCAATCGGTCATGGTTGACGGCTCTTTTAATCTAATCGATTTAAAAAAGCCAGTGTGCAATGCAATGAATCTGGTCGTCTATGGTTTTAGAGCGAATTGCCGCGCGTGGAAATCCGCAATCTCGTTAAAACTTGTCGCGCAGCGCAAACCAGGAGAGCGCAAGGAAAAGCAGGGGTGCGCGCATGCGCGCGCCGCCGGGAAACGGCGGTATGTTGAGGGATTCAAGTAGTCTCAGTTCCTCCGATCGCCCAAGAAGCTGGTCGGCGAACAGCTTGCCACAGTAATTTGACAACATGACGCCATGGCCGGAATAACCGCCGATCGATGTGACGCCGGGCATGACCTCGCGCACGAAGGGCTGCCGCGGCAGGGTGATCCCTACCGTGCCACCCCAGGCGTGCGTGATCTCGATATTCTTGAGCGCGGGGTAGAGCTCGGCGATCTGGCGTCGGATATGTCGGCTGATGTCGAGCGGATTGTCGGCCGTATAGGCTTCGCGGCCGCCGAAGAGCAGCCGCCCGTCCTTCGACTTGCGGAAGTAGCGAACGACGAAACGCGAATCGGCAACCGCCTCGCCGCCGGGTAGCACGGCCGGATAGTCGTCGAGAGGAGCGGTGGCGCCGATGAAGGAACGGATCGGCATCACATGGCTTGCCGTAATCGGTTCTAGATTTCCGATATGGCCGTTGCAGGCAATCAGCGCGTGATCCGCCTTTATCGTGCCTTTCGCCGTATCGACCAGTGTCTTGCCGCCCACCCGGCGGATCGAGGTCGCGCGCGTCATCTCGAAAAGTCCGGCACCGGCTTCGTGCGCCGCCTTGGCGAGCCCGGCGAGCAGCTTGAGCGGATGAATATGGCCGGTGCCCATGTCGCGCACGCCGCAATAATAGCGTTTCGAACCCAGCCTTTCGCGCGTCTCTTCTTCGTCCATGAAGCGCACATGCGGATAATCGTAGCGCAGGGCCGCGATCTCGGCGTTCTCGTAATAGGCACGCTTGTAGCCCGGCTTGTGCGCCACATTCATCTGGCCCGGCACGTACTCGATGTCGATCGCATTGCTTTCTGCGAAATCGAAAAGGTGGCGCTTGGCGCGTTCGGCCATGTCGAACAGCGCCTTCGAGCGCTCGTAGCCGATCTTTTCCTCGAGCTCTTCAGGCCACCAGCGCTGGCCCGTGCCCAATTGGCCGCCATTGCGCCCCGAGGCGCCGTCCCCGAAACGGCAACCGTCTATGAGAGTGACGGAAGCGCCGGCCTTGGCGAGGTTATAAGCGGCCTGCAGGCCGGTATAGCCGCCTCCGACGATGGCAACGTTTGTCTTGAGCGAGCCGTCGAGGGCAGGAAATTCGGGACGCTCGCCAGCCGTCGCCTGGTACCAGGAGATGCCCGGGGCGATCGGGCTTTGCCACGCCTCGTTCGTCATCGGAGCTCTCCTTCACACGTTGAGCAGAAGGAATTCCCGCTCCCACGGGCTGATGACCTGCATGAAGGTCTCGAATTCGCCGCGCTTCACGCCGGCATAGAGGCCGATGAATTCCTTGCCGAATACCTCCTCGAAGGCAGGCTCGTCCTCAAGCAGCGCGACGGCTTCCAGCAATCCGCGGGGCAGGTCGATCGATCCCTCGTTCGCAGCATCTTCGGTTGGCGCCGTCGGCTCGATCTCCTTCATGATGCCGAGAAGGCCGGACGCAAGCGATGCGGCGAGGGCGAGATACGGGTTGGCATCCGAACTCGGCAGCCGGTTCTCGACGCGTCTCGCCTGGGGATCGGAAACCGGAACGCGAAATGCCGTCGTTCGATTGTCGTAACCCCAGGCGTTGTTGACCGGGCACGACATCTCGGGCGCCAGGCGCCGGTAGGAATTGACGTAGGGCGCGAGCATGGCCAGCGCGCTCGGCACGTATTTCTGCATTCCGCCGATGAAATGGAAAAACTCGCGGGATGCCGAGCCGTCGGGGTTGGAGAACACATTCTTGCCGGTCTCGATATCGACGACCGACTGGTGGATATGCATGGCCGAGCCCGGCTGACCCTGCATCGGCTTGGCCATGAAGGTCGCATAGATATCATGCTTCAGCGCGGCCTCGCGGATCGTGCGCTTGAAGAGGAAGACCTGGTCGGCAAGCTCGATCGGATTGCCGTGGCGCAGGTTAATTTCCAGCTGGGCTGGACCTTCCTCGTGAATGAGCGTGTCTATCTCCAGGCCCTGCTTCTCGGAAAAGTGATAGACGTCGTCGATCAACTCGTCGAACTCGTTGATGCCGGCGATCGAATATCCCTGTCCGCCGAGAATGGAGCGGCCTGAGCGGCCCTTCGGCGGATGCAGCGGATAGTCGGGATCGTCGTTCATCGCGACAAGGTAGAATTCGATCTCGGGCGCGACGACGGGCTTCCACCCGCGATCGGCATAAAGGCCCATGATCCGTTTCAACAGGTTTCGCGGGGTGTAGGACACTTCCTCGCCGTTGGAATTGACGATGTCGCAGATCACCTGCGCGGTAGGATCCGTCTCCCACGGCACCACGGAAAGGGTCGAGAGATCAGGCACTAGCTTCAGGTCGCTGTCGCGCGGCTCATAGCGGAAGCTCTCCGTCTCGTCCGGATATTCGCCCGAGATGGTGTGGCGGTAAATCGCGGAGGGAAGCGCGAGCGATGTGTTCGAGGTGAATTTCGACGTCGGCATCATCTTGCCGCGCGGAACACCCGCAAGGTCAGGCGTGATGCACTCTATGTCCTCGATTCCGCGTTGCCGCAGCCACTGTGCTGCCTCCTTCCAATTGGCAACTCCGCGCGCGGCTCTCGGGTCGTTGGGAAGCGGGGCGGGTTTTGAAATTGCTTTGGCAGGCTTCAGCGTCGTCTTTTTCGGGGACATAAAACACCGGTTTGCGTTGATCTTGCAGGCATCATAGTCACAGTTTCGTAATTGGCGAGGGGAGGCGCCGTTGACTTTCGTGGTTTGATGAAAAAAGAAGTGCCGCATCGTCAGGAAGGATGTGCTCTTGGTGCAAAGAAGCGATGTGGTGGTGATCGGCGCGGGCGCTGCGGGGATGATGTGCGCCATTCGCGCCGGCAGGCGTGGCCGCTCGGTGCTTGTCCTCGATCACGCTCGAGCCCCCGGCGAGAAGATTCGCATCTCCGGCGGCGGCCGTTGCAACTTCACCAATATCCACGCAGGCCCGGCGAATTTCCTCTCGGGCAATCCGCATTTCTGCAAGTCGGCGCTCGCCCGGTACACGCCGAGAGACTTCATCGCCCTTGTGGAGCGTCATGGCATCGCCTGGCATGAGAAGACGCTCGGTCAGCTTTTCTGCGACAACAGCGCCAAGGACATCATCCGCATGCTGCTCGATGAGATGAGGGCAGTGGGGGCGGAACTGCGGCTTGGCGTCGAGGTCTCCTCCGTTGCAAGGACGGTCGGAGGCTTTCGGGTGGAAACCTCGGACGGCGTCGTCGAGACCGAAAGCCTTGTCGTGGCGACCGGCGGAAAGTCGATCCCGAAGATGGGGGCGACCGGATTTGCCTATCGCCTGGCCGAGCAGTTCGGCCTGCCGATCAAGGAGACGCGGCCCGCGCTGGTGCCGCTGACCCTCGATCCAGCCCTGCTGCAGCGCCTCGCGCCGCTTTCCGGCATCTCGGTCGAGGCAGAGATCCGCCATGGCAAGACTGCGTTCCGCGAAGCACTGCTTTTCACGCATCGCGGCCTGAGCGGCCCGGCGATCCTGCAGATTTCCTCGTACTGGCGAGAGGGCGACGACATCACGATCATCGTCGAGCCGGACCATGACCTGTTACTGCGTCTGAAGGGGGCCCGCCAGGGCAATGGCCGGCAGTCGCCGCAGACGGTTCTCGCGGAAACGCTGCCCAAGCGGCTCGCGCAGTTCTTCGGCGAAAGCGAACAGATCGACGGAAAGCTCGCCGACCTGGGCGACAAGGCTCTATCGCGCCTCGCGGCCGCCGTGCAGGACTGGCGGATCAGGCCTTCGGGCTCCGAAGGTTATCGCACGGCCGAGGTGACGCTTGGCGGCGTCGACACGGATTGCCTGGATTCGCGGTCCATGGCGGCCAAGACCATTCCCGGCCTCTTTTTCATCGGCGAATGCGTCGATGTGACGGGCTGGCTCGGCGGCTACAATTTCCAATGGGCCTGGGCCTCGGGCGTTGCCGCAGGCGAATTCGTTTAGACGAAAACCGCCATCGGAATATTCAAGACTTCTTAACGACGCTGCGCCATCGTGTCTCAATGATGCTCGAAAAGGCAATCGCTATATAGAGCTTTACCAGCGGCCGCTTTCGCGGCATGCTGTTCTACAAAAGAAGTGAGACAGGGTTATGAACAGAAACACACCGCGTGCCCGTGCTATCGCAATCGCCCAAGCAAGAGACAATGCCAAGCTCGTCATGGCTCGCTGCCTGATGCTGGCAGCAGGCGCCACAGCCGCTTGCATCGCTCTTATCGTCCTTCGCAGTTTCTAATCAGTCTTCGCAGCTTTCCGGCCGCGCACCTCGCGGCCCGCGTGACGTGAACGGGCCCGTTCACTGTCACTTGCCTCGCAACCATGCGACGCAAACGACCGGCCTCTTACGCCGGCATCTCATAGGCAAGCCTTATCCGAAAATTAAGATATACCAGCCAGAATCCGCCTCGGTAAATTCGGGACATTTCCACGCGCATGCTGGAAAACGCAGGCAATGATTGCCACCTGCAACGCACTCAGGCTCCCGTCTGAAAATCCATTGCTTTGAGAAGATGCACTCGGCCGACGCTATGACTGCGCCGGTGGGGGAGTGGTGCACGAGGGGCCAGAGGCACGATGTTGATTGACAAGATTCTATCCCGGTTCAAGATCAAGACGAAGGTCGTCATTTTCGTCCTTCCCTTCGTGGTCAGCATTTCCGCCGTCGGCCTGACCGGGCTCTATGCCTCAGGCATGCTCCAGGGCCGCATGGAGATCTCCAACAGCGTCCTGCAATCGTTGAGCGGCTTCAAAGACCTCTACTCCTCAATGGACGACTTCCTGAGCAACACCAACGAGGAGGCGAGGGACAAGCTTCTCGCCGATCTTTCGACGCAAGAAGGTGTCCTCGGCGCAACGCTCGGCCAGATCGGCGAAGACGCCGCCGGCCGCGAGAGCCTCGCCGAAGCGGCCACCAGAACCAAGGCGATCTCCAACGTCGTCAGCAAGCTCTGGACGCTCCATGAGCAGGAGGTGGCGCTCGAGGGCAAGATCAATGAAGCACAGAAAGTCCTGATCAGCGCCCGTTTCAACGTTTCCTACGAGGCCCAGCAGTTGCAGGAATCCGTCCGCAACGACGAGAACGCGGCAACCAGCATTCTTCGCAGCGCCGATCGCCTGCTGAAGGGCGGCGATTTCCTCGCCAGCGTCGCAAGCGACTTCCTGAAGGCGCCGACGCCGGAGGAGAAGCTCAACTTCATCAAGAAGCAGCTTCCGGAGGTCATCAAGTCGCAGCGTCTCATCGGCATCTCGGTGCCGGACAATCAGAAGAGCGTCGTGGAATCCCTCGCAGCCACCATCAAGGACCTGAAGGCGCTCGCCGAGACGGCGCAGCCCTCGGACCAGACGGTCACCGACCTGAACCGGCTGCTTTCCCGCTTCCGCCAGACCTCGACCTACACCCAGCTGACGGCGACCCAGAAGATGCGCGAGGCGACGCAGATCTTCTCGCAGCTCGATTCACGCGTCGCGCAGGCCAACTCGGTGCTTGAAGATACCCGCCGGCTGGAAAACTCCGTCTATTCGCTGCAGATCGTTCTTTCCGACTTCCTCGCCAAGGCCAGCAAGGAAAACCTGGCAAGGCTGAAGCAGGCGGTCACGACCGTTGGCCAGGACATGACCATCATGGTCACGAGCGCCAAGGGCATGGGCTTCGCCGAAGGCATAACGGATGCGATAAAGCCCGCGATCGATCAGATTGGCTCGAGCAGCGACAAGATCGTCGAGACGATCAACCAGCGCGTAAGCGACTATGCCGCCGCCCGCCAGGAGCTTGACAGCATCTGGAGCAAGCTTACCGACTTCGCCGAGCTTCAGAAACAGACTGCCGGCAGCGAGCGCCAGGAAGCCAACAGCATCTCGGTGCTGACGACCGGCTTTGGTATTCTGCTGTCGATCGTCGGCGGCATTGCGCTTGTGCTCACGCTTCAGCGTCCGATCGGCCAGATCACGGCCGCGATGCGCCGCATCGCCGACGGCTTCCTGGAGACCAGCATTTCCGGCGAGCAACGTATCGACGAAATCGGCGACATGGCCCGCGCGCTCGGCGTCTTCAAGGAAAACGCTCTCTCCAAGATTCGCATCGAGGAGCAGAGCGAGGCGGAACGCGCCGCTGCCGAAGACGAGCGTCAGCGCAACGACGTCGAGAAGCGGGAACTCGACCGACAGATCGACTTTGCCGTCAACCAGCTGGCCGCCGGCTTGGAGCGTCTTGCGCAAGGCGACATCTCGACTGCAATCGAAACGCCGTTCATCGGCCGCCTCGAGCAGCTGCGCCAGGATTTCAACAGCTCGCTCTCGCGCCTGCACGGCACCATCAGCCAGATCCGCGACAACGTCGAACTGATCCAGGGCAACGGCAACCAGATGGCGCAGTCGGCAGAGGACCTGTCGAAGCGAACCGAGCAACAGGCTGCCTCGCTGGAAGAAACGGCTGCTGCTGTCGACGAGATCACCGTCACCGTTCGCTCGTCGGCCGAACGCGCCAAGGACGCCGACACCATCGTTCGCGAAGCCAAGCGAAGCGCCGACGACTCCTCCGTGGTCGTGGGCAATGCAATCGACGCCATGGCCCGCATCGAGACTGCATCGCGCCAGATCGAGCAGATCATCGGCGTCATCGACGAGATCGCTTTCCAGACGAACCTGCTTGCGCTCAACGCCGGTATCGAGGCGGCGCGCGCGGGCGATGCGGGCAAGGGCTTCGCCGTCGTCGCCCAGGAGGTCCGTGAACTGGCACAGCGCTCCGCCGCTGCCGCCCAGGAGATCAAGGGCCTGATAAACAAGTCGACGCAGGAAGTGAACTCCGGCTCGCAGTTCGTACAGGAGACGGGAACTGTCCTGGCGAAGATCAGCTCGCAGATCGTCACGATCAGCCAGCACGTGGAAATGATTGCCCGCGCCAGCCACGACCAGTCGACCGCGCTTCAGGAGGTGAACTCCACGGTCAACCAGATGGACCAGATGACGCAGAAGAACGCGGCCATGGTGGAGGAAACCACTGCCGCGAGCCGCGAACTCGCCGAAGAGGCCGATTCATTGCTGCGCCTGATCCACCAGTTCAAGATCGACAGCGATGCGCACGACTATGCGCTGCACAGAGCAGCCTGATCGCATCAACGCGCCATCCTCGCGATGAAAAATGGCCCCGGTCAAATCGGGGCCATTTCAGTTCGTGAGCGCGTCATCTGCGAAATCACAGGTTGCACGTCTGGAAATCAAACCGGATACTGGAGAAACTTCTAGAAGTGGTGGCTTGCCGGCAAGAGCACAGCCCAATATCCTTGTGCCGTGGGCCTTTGCCACGAGAAGGCGGAGCCGGGAGAAGCCTTCCTTAACTCTTTCCGCATACAATCAAGTGGTTGTATCTAAAAAGGGAAAGATATGCTTCGCCTGTTCTCGACATCCATTGTCCGCCAGATCGTTGCGATTACTCTCGGACTGCTTTTCGTCAGCACGGCAGCAATCGTCGGGGTGACCTATTATAACCTTGGCAACTATGTCATGGAGAGCGCGGTCGGCGAAGCGAGGGACGCGAGCCGAGCCATGGCTGTCCTCTACGCTGTCGGCGACGCGGAGGCGAAGGTCGATATCCGTGACAACGAGCTCCTGGCAATCACCGAGGAAAAGATCCCGGCCCTCGCCGATCATGCGCTTGTCGACCGCACTGCGCAGTCGATTGCCGGTGTCGCAACGGTTTTCGAGAGGCAGGGCAGCGACTATGTCCGCGTCTCGACCAATGTGAAGAAGGAAAACGGAGAGCGCGCGGTCGGCACCAAGCTTGCGGCCGACCATCCGGCCCAGCCCGTTCTGGCAAAAGGCGAGGCCTATTACGGTCCGGCAGCACTCTTCGGCCACCAGTTCATGACCGGCTATTTCCCGATCAAGAGCAGCACGGGTGCCAACACCGGCATCATGTTCATCGGTATCCCGATGGAAGTCTACTTCGAGCGGCTGAACCATCTTCAGGCCCTCGTCCTCGGCGCAGGCGCCGTCGTCATGCTCCTGATCGGCCTTCTTGCCTTCATCGCCATTCGCGCGTCCGTCCGGCCGCTGCAGGCTTTGACGGGAACGATTGACCGGCTTTCCGCGGGCGACCTTTCGAGCGCCGTTCCCTGCGTGGAGAAGAAGAACGAATTCGGCGACATCGCCCGCGCGCTCTCCCTCTTTCGCGACAATGCCCGCGCCAAGCAGGAGATCGAGGCGAACAGCGCCGAACATCGCGCCCAGGCCGACGCAGAACGCGCGCACAACGACGCCGAGAAGCGGGCGCTCGATAATCAGATCGATTTTGCCGTCAGCCAGCTTGCCGCCGGCCTTGGCCGACTGGCGCAGGGCGACGTCTCCGAGACCATTGAAACGCCCTTCGTCGGCCGACTGGAACAGCTCCGCGTCGATTTCAACGGCTCGCTGACGCGACTGCAGGACACGCTTTTCAGCATCCGCGAGAATGCCGAGTCGATCCAGCGCAATGGCAGCCAGATGTTGCAATCGGCCGACGAGCTTTCCAAGCGCACCGAGACCCAGGCGGCAAGCCTCGAGGAAACCGCCGCCGCCGTCGAAGAAATCACCGTCACGGTTCGCTCTTCGGCCGAGCGCGCCCGCGAGGCAAATACTGCCGTGGATGCAACGCGCAGGACGGCGGATAGCTCTGGAACCGTGGTAAACAATGCGATCGGCGCCATGAGCCGCATCGAACAGGCCTCGCAGAAGATCGAGCAGATCATCGAGGTGATTGATGACATCGCCTTCCAGACGAACCTTCTCGCGTTGAACGCCGGCATCGAGGCGGCACGTGCGGGCGATGCAGGCAAGGGCTTCGCAGTCGTTGCGCAGGAGGTGCGCGAGCTGGCGCAGCGTTCTGCCGAAGCGGCGAGAGAGATCAAGGATCTCATCACGAGTTCCAGCCGCGAGGTCGCGGCAGGCTCCCAGCTCGTCAAGGAAACGGGTGCTGTGCTTGCGTCGATCAGCCAGGAGATTGTCGCGGTCAGCAAGCATGTCGAGACCATCGCAATCGCAAGCCGCGATCAGTCCGTTGCCCTGCAGGAGGTGAACAGCTCGGTCAATGCCATGGACCAGATGACCCAGAAGAACGCCTCCATGGTCGAGCAGACGACCCAGGCGAGCCGCAGGCTCTCGGGAGAGGCCGATATGCTGATGTCGCTCGTGCGGCAGTTTCGTCTCGAGGCGGCAGCATCGGCGTCCCGTCAGCGGACTGTGCGTGTCGCCGCCTGAGGATCGCCCTCCAGGCAATCATTGCGAGGAGACCGGGTGGATGCCGCCCGGTCTCCTTTCATTTTGGGGAACGGGGCGGGGGCGATGTCTTTGCCGGCAAGCGGCCGAGCAGCATCTGAGGATCAGGGCATCAGCAGGCGAACGAGCCCGACCTGGCTGTTGACGCCGAGTTTCGAGAAGACGCTCTTGAGCTGCGAGCGGGCGGTTTCGTAGCTGACGTCGCTTGCGAGAGCCACTTCGCGCAACGGCATGCCGGCGACGATGCCGGACGCGATACGCATCTCCGCGCTCGTCAGGCGATAGCGCCGCACAAGTTCGTCCCCTATCCATGCATGCTCGGCGGCGGTGCCGAGCTGCTCGATGATGAGCGCAACCGTCGGTCCGTCGAGGAACTCCGTGATGAAATCCGACTGTAGCCGCACGAAGGTGCATTTCAGCGTGCCGCATGGTCCCTTCACCACCGTGCTGTGCGGCATCGCTGCCTCGGGCGGCATCCGCTGTGTCAGGCTTGCCAGCAGATCGTTCGTCGGCATGCTTTCGAAGACGATACGGTTCGAGGGGTTGACGGTTATCCCGCCGGAGGCAGCGAGGATCCGCTCGGCTACCTTGTTCAGCGAGCGGACCTTCTGGTTTTCGGTAACGTAGACAAGGCCCACATCCACCGCATCGAACAAGGATTGCCCGGCCGCCGCCCGGTCGTGACCCAAGGCTTGATGGCGCCGCACAAACTCGAAAGCCCGCTTCAGATGCGGTGCGAGCGCGGTCAGCCGGTCGGCGCCGATGCGATTGAGCTCGACATCGCGGGAGGCTGTGAGAGTCGACAGATTGAACGAGCGCCCGTGCTCGCGCATGATCGTCACGCCCACGCTGCTTTCGCAGCCGATGCCTTGGACGAAACCATGGTAGAACTCGGTCTTCAGAAGCTGCTTGCGATCGAGCATCTGCTCGGCAACGACGCCGAGGCCGACCGGGCGAACAGCCGCGCGCGGCATCCAGGGATTAATCTTGCTGTAATGGCTGTTGTAGTCTTCGCTGTCTTTCTGGGTGAGCCCTGAAGTAAGGCACACGGCGCCAGCCTTGGCCACCGAATCGTGGAAGAAAAGCGTCGAACGCCCTTCCGGCATCGTCTCGTTGAGTGCATCGAGAAAATGCTGCCACGTCGTCTCGCCAAGGAGGGCACCATAGACGAGATCCGTCAACGGCTCGAGCTGCTTGTCTATCGGGGTAGGCATGGGTCGTCCCATCTGCAGACAACGCTACCATATCCGCCGGGGCTGGAATTTACAATCTCGGGACGCCCTTGCCGCGTCGTGTCAAACAATTCGAGGCCCGAAGTGGCGTTTTCGTATCACTCCGGGCCTGGATAGTCGTTTCAGCTCAACTCGCATCCGGCGGGGAGAGGTTCACGGGCGCATTCGTGACGATGACTGGTATCAGCAGGTCACCCCAGTTGCCGCCGCCGCCGTGATGGCGTGCGGAGCGGACAAGCTCGACCGAAACGCCGACTTCGACCGCCTTCATGACGGACTGGTTGAGACGATGCAGGTCGTTCGCAAGCATCCGGATCGTCGCCTGCTGCTCCGCCGTCATCGCGGATGACTGTTGTTCTGCTCTTTCCTTTACGCGTGCAATGGAAGCCATTGTCCTGTTCCTCCGTTCTGATCTTCATTCCGCAGCCGGCTTGAACTGCGCATGCTCCGTCGATTCCTTCATGGCGGTGGTCGATGAGGCGCCGCCGGTGATGGCGAGGGAAACCGCGTCGAAATAGCCGGTTCCGACTTCCCTTTGGTGCTTGGTGGCCGTGTAGCCGTTGCGCTCGGAGGCGAACTCGGCCTCCTGCAGCTCGGAGTAAGCCGACATCTGCCGGTCCCGATAGCGGCGCGCCAGCTCGAACATGCCGTAATTCAGCTGGTGGAAGCCTGCGAGCGTTATGAACTGGAACTTGTAGCCCATGGCGCCCAGTTCGCGCTGGAACTTCGCGATCGTCGCATCGTCCAGGTTCTTCTTCCAATTAAAGGAAGGCGAGCAGTTGTAAGCGAGCAGCTTGCCGGGATGCGCCCGATGGACGCCTTCGGCGAATCTCCGCGCCTGTTGCAGATCCGGCTTCGATGTCTCGCACCAGATGAGGTCGCAGTAAGGTGCGTACGCAACAGCGCGGGCGATGCAGGGCTCGATACCGTTTCGCACCTGGTAGAAGCCCTCGACCGTTCGGCCTGCTTCATAGTCGACGAAAGGCTGGTCGCGCTCGTCGATGTCAGAGGTCAAGAGCTTCGCGGCCTCCGCGTCTGTACGGGCGACGACGAGCGTCGGCACGCCCATGACATCGGCTGCGAGGCGGGCGGCATTCAGGTTGCGGATATGGGCCGCCGTCGGGATGAGCACCTTGCCGCCGAGATGTCCGCACTTCTTCTCCGAAGCAAGCTGGTCCTCGAAGTGCACGCCTGCCGCACCCGCCTCGATATAGGCCTTCATGATCTCGAAGGCGTTGAGCGGCCCGCCGAAGCCTGCCTCGGCATCCGCGACAATCGGTGCAAACCATGTCTCGACCGAAAGGCCGTTGCCCTCCGCCGTCTCGATCTGGTCGGCGCGCTGGAGCGTGCGGTTGATCCGCTTTGCAAGCTCCGGCCCGGCATTGGCGGGGTAGAGCGACTGGTCGGGATACATCGCCGACGCGGTATTGGCGTCCGCTGCCACCTGCCAACCGGAAAGGTAGATCGCCTTCAGGCCGGCTCGCACCATCTGCATCGCCTGGTTGCCGGAGAGCGCACCCAGCGCATTGACGAAATTCTCTTCGTGTATCAGCTGCCAGAGACGGTTTGCACCCAATTCGGCAAGGGTATGGCGGATTTCCAGCGAGCCGCGCAGGCGCTTTACGTCCGCTGCCGTGTATGGCCGGTCGATGCCGTCGAACCGGCCTCTCGGCGCGGCGGGAACAAGATTGTAAAAATCGGTCATATGCGTCCTCCTCGATCTATCCGGTGCAATTCTGTGCGTCCGAGCTATGACAGAATTTACATTGCGCTGCCGAGAAGGCGAAGAAGATCCTGTAGAAATAGGCAGTTAAAAGGGTTATGATGTCGCGAAATTTACTGCGCGTCTTGTAAATCTGTAAAAGATGTCAAAGTCAGATCGCTTGGGTCTCTGTAAAGGAAATGACAAATGCAGGAACGCAAGATCTTTGCCGGGGCTCGGGTGAGGCGCATTCGCATGGGGTTGGGCCTGACCCAGACTGCAATGGCCGCAGCATTGGAGATCTCGCCCTCCTACCTCAACCTGATCGAGCGCAACCAGCGGCCACTGACGGTGCAGCTACTGCTCAAGCTTTCGGCCGTCTACAAGGTCGATCTCGACGAACTGCAAGCGGAAACGGGTGGGGCGAGCCAACTGCGCGAAGTCTTTGCCGATCCGCTTCTTGCCGGCGAGTTGCCCGGCGAGACAGAGTTGCTGGAGATAGCGGAAGCGGCGCCGAATGCCGCCAATGGCGTCGTCAAGCTCTATCGTGCCTATCGCGAACAGGCTACCAGGCTCGCCGATCTTGCCGAGCTTTTGGCGCGCGAGGGGCGGGCGCCCGCGCTTTCGGGCACGCGGCTGCCGATGGACGAGGTCCGCGAGAAGTTCGAGCACCGTCCGAACTTCTTTGCCTTGATCGAGGACGCGGCCGAAGCCTTCGCCGGGAAGCTCGATGCGGCGGATGAGATGCCCGCGGCGCTGAAGAGCTGGCTGCGCGGCGAGCACGGAATTGCGGTGCGCACCCTGCCGGTGCACGTCATGCCGCATCTTCGCCGCCGCTTCGACCGTCACTCCATGCGGCTCTTTTTGTCCGAGCGACTTTCGCCGGTCGGCCAGTCGCATGAAATCGCAGTCGAGGTTTGCCTGCTTGCTCTTGGTAAGGAGATCACGGCCGAGCTTGACGCCCTTGCCCTGTCGACGCCCGAGGCAAGGCGGATCGCGCGTTTCGAGCTGGCGCGCTATGCCGCCCATGCCTTGACCATGCCCTACGGTCCCTTCCTGCAGGTCGCGCAACGGACGCGGTTCGACGTCGATCTGCTTCGATCCCGGTTCGGCGTCTCATACGAAGCGGCGGCAAATCGCCTGACCATGCTGCAAAGGCCGGGTGCGACGGGTGTGCCCTTCTTCCTCATGGAGATCGATCTCGCGGGCAACAGACTTCGCAAGGCCGGGGCACAAGGCTTCCCGCAGTCGCGCTTCGGCGGCAACTGTCCCAAGCTCAGCATCCACGCGGCGTTCGCCCAGCCCGGTCAGATCCTGGCCGAGCGGGTGGAGATGCCTGATAGCGCAGGCTTCCTCACCATCTCCCGCACGATCGAAGGCCTGCAAGGCGGGTTTGGCGAGAGGGTTCGGCGAACGGCGCTGCTGCTCGGCTGCGACATCTCCGTCGCCGGCGACGTGGTCTACGGCGATACGGCCGGCTCGCGCGTCGAAGTCGGTCCTTCCTGTCGCCTCTGCGGCCGGCAGGGTTGTCTGTCGCGGGCAGAGCCGCCGGTGACGCGACCGCTCGGGCTCGACGAGATGGCCACGGGCCTCAGCGTTTTCGATTTTCAGTGATCGCCGAAAAGTCGATGACGGCGCGGGATTTTGCGCTTGTCGGCACCTCGAATCCTTTCTAATCTCACGAAAAATAAAAAGGGAATGGCATGTCGGGACCGCCAGGTCTCGAATGGAACAGGAGATAAAATGAAATCCACTATCGCTCGTCTTGCAGCCACGGCTCTCGCTGCCGTCTGCATAGCCGCATCCGCCTCGGCGCAGGAGCGCGTCGTAAACGTCTACAATTGGTCCGACTATATCGACGATTCCATCCTGACTGAATTCACCAAGGAAACCGGCATCAAGGTCGTTTACGATACCTTTGATTCCAATGAGACGTTGGAGACCAAGCTCCTGGCGGGTGGCACCGGATATGACGTCGTCGTGCCGACGGCGGACTTCCTGCAGCGCCAGATCCAGGCCGGCGTCTTCCAGAAGCTGGACAAGTCGAAGCTGCCGAACCTTTCCAACATGTGGGACGTGATCCAGCAGCGCACTGCGGAATACGATCCGGGCAATGAATATGCGGTCGACTACATGTGGGGTACCGACGGTATCGGCTACAACGTCGCCAAGGTGAAGGAAATCCTCGGTACTGATGCACGACCCGGCCTGGAAGTCATCTTCGACCCGAAGGTTGCCGAGAAGTTCAAGGATTGTGGCATCTACATGCTCGACGCGCCGAAGGACGTGATCCCGACCGCGCTTCACTATCTCGGGCTCGATCCGAACTCGACGTCGGCGGAGGACTTGCAGAAGGCCCAGGAACTGTTGACGTCCATCCGGCCCTATATCCGCAAGTTCCACTCCTCCGAATACATCAATGCGCTTGCGAACGGTGATATCTGCATCGCCTTCGGCTACTCCGGCGACCTGCTCCAGGCTCGCGATCGGGCGTCGGAAGCCAACAACGGCGTTGAGGTCGACTACTCCATCCCCTCCCAGGGCGCTCAGATGTGGTTCGACATGATGGCGATCCCGGCCGATGCGCCGCATGTGGCGGAGGCGCATGAACTGCTGAACTATCTGATGAAGCCGGAGGTCATCGCCAAGGCGACCGACTATGTGTTCTACGCCAATGGGAACAAGGCCTCGCAGCAGTTCGTCAGCAAGGAGATCCTGGAAGACCCGGCGATCTATCCGACGGAAGACGTGATGCAGAAGCTGTTTACGGTGAAGCCGTGGGATTCGAAGACGCAGCGGCTGGTGACGCGACTTTGGACAAAGGTCGTGACCGGCCAGTAAGACGGTAGAACAGCCCGGACTTCAATGTTCGGGCTTTTCTTTGATGGGGTGCCGGATTTTGGGGAAGAGGCCGGCGCGTATCGCATATCTCGGGGTCAAAGATGAAGTCTCTCGGCAATATCCGGCGTTCCTTCGCTCCTTGGGCGGACCCGGCCTCCAAGCCTTTTATTTCCTTCAGGAATGTCACTAAGAAGTTTGGTGATTTTACCGCAGTCGACGATCTCTCGCTCGACATCTACCACCGCGAGTTCTTCGCGCTGCTTGGCGCGTCGGGCTGCGGCAAGTCGACACTTTTGCGCATGCTGGCCGGCTTCGAACAGCCGACGTCGGGCGAGATCGTGCTCGACGGCGCTGATATGACTGGGATGCCGCCCTACCGGCGCCCGGTCAACATGATGTTCCAGTCCTATGCGCTCTTCCCGCATATGACGGTGGAAAAGAACATCGCCTTCGGCCTCAAGCAGGACGGCATGCCGAAGGACGAGATCGCCGATCGCGTCGGCCAACTGCTGAAGCTCGTCAAGTTGGAGAAGTTCGCCACACGCAGGCCCAACCAGCTGTCAGGTGGCCAGCGCCAGCGCGTCGCACTGGCGCGTTCGCTCGCCAAGCGGCCGAAGGTGCTGCTGCTCGACGAGCCGCTCGGCGCTCTCGACAAGAAGCTGCGCGAGGAGACTCAGTTCGAGCTCATGGACCTGCAGCAGAACCTGGGCCTCACCTTCGTGGTCGTGACCCACGACCAGGAGGAGGCGATGACCATGGCGGATCGCATCGCGGTCATGAGCCACGGCAAGGTCGTGCAGGTAGCGACGCCAGCCGAAATCTACGAGGCGCCCAATTGCCGCTTCGTCGCCGACTTCATCGGCGACGTGAATATCTTTGACGGCAAGGTAAAGGCTGGCGGCAACGGCGTCGTGGAAATCGCGGTGGAAGGCGGTCCGACATTGAGGACTGCAACCTCCGACACGCCGGCTTCCGGGAGCTCCGTCGGCT
This sequence comes from Rhizobium sp. BK251, assembly GCF_004345245.1. Classification (GTDB taxonomy): domain Bacteria; phylum Pseudomonadota; class Alphaproteobacteria; order Rhizobiales; family Rhizobiaceae; genus Rhizobium. The sequence goes on from NZ_SLUQ01000001.1 coordinate 221,502, forward strand.
TCGCGATCCGTCCGGAAAAGATCCGGGTGACGCGCGCAGCGCCGGCAAATGCCTCCGTCAACGCCGCCAGGGGCGAGCTATGGGACATTGCCTATCTCGGCGACATGACGGTTTTCCATGTCAAGCTTGCGGGTGGCAATGTCATCAAGGCATCGTCGTTGAATGCACAGCGCGCCGTGGAGGACCCTTTCACCTATGACCAGGAAGTCTGGGTGTCCTTCGACGAGGATGCCGGCGTATTGTTGAAGGATTGAGGCGATGGCAAAGCTCGCATCCTTCTTCTATAGCCGCCTCGTCATCATCATTCCCTATGCTTGGCTGCTGGCCTTCTTCCTGGCGCCTTTCTTCATCGTCTTCCGCATTTCCATGTCCACGACGGCGATTGCGATGCCGCCCTATGAGCCGGTCTTTGCGCTGGCGGATGGCTGGGGCGGCTTTGTCGAGAAGCTGCAGCAGCTCTCCTTCGATAACTATGCCTGGCTCCTCGACGACCCGCTCTATTTCAATGCCTATGTCTCGAGTGTCGTTATTGCGGCGATTTCCACGTTTCTGACCCTGCTGATCGGGTATCCGATCGCCTACGGCATGGCGCAGGCGCCACGCACCATCCGGCCGACGCTGTTGATGCTGGTGATCCTGCCGTTCTGGACGAGCTTCCTGATCCGCGTCTACTCGTGGATTGCCATCCTGAAGCCGGAGGGGCTCCTCAACCAGTTGCTCCTGTCGCTCGGTATCATCGACACGCCGCTCGTCATCCTGAACACCAACATCGCGGTCTATATCGGCATCGTGTATTCCTACCTGCCATTCATGGTGCTGCCCCTCTATTCCTCGTTGGAGAAAATGGACGGCACGTTGATCGAGGCGGCACAGGATCTCGGTTGCCCTCCGGTCACCGCCTTCTGGAAGGTCACGTTCCCGCTTTCGATCCCGGGAGTTATCGCCGGCTGCATGCTCGTCTTCATTCCCGCCGTCGGTGAGTTCGTCATACCGGACCTGCTTGGTGGCTCGCAGACGCTGATGATCGGCAGGACGTTGTGGAACGAGTTCAATGCCAACCGCGACTGGCCGGTTTCCTCGGCGGTGGCGACCATCCTGCTTCTCATTCTGGTGATCCCGATCGTCTTCTTCCAGAACGTGCAGGCCAAAGCCGACGAGCAGGGGAGATAGGCCATGTTGAGATGGACGCGCTTCAATGTTGTTTCCGTGGCGCTCGGCTTTGCCTTCCTTTATCTGCCGATCGTGCTGCTGGTGGTCTTCTCGTTCAATGAATCGAGGCTGGTGACCGTCTGGGCGGGTTTCTCGACCAAATGGTATGTGGAGCTTCTCAACAATCAGGCCCTCCTCGACGCGGGCTGGGTGACGCTCCGTGTCGGCGTGATCTCCGCGACGCTTGCGACCGTGCTCGGGACGCTCGCGGCCCTGACACTGGTGCGCTACACTCGTTTCCGTGGCCGCGTGCTGTTTTCGGGCATGGTCTATGCACCGCTTGTGATGCCTGAGGTCATAACCGGGCTGTCTCTGCTGCTGCTCTTCGTTGCGATCGGCTTCGATCGCGGCTTCTGGACGATCACTCTCGCGCATACCACGCTGACGATGTGCTTCGTCGCGGTCGTCGTGCAGTCCAGACTGCTGAGCTTCGATCACTCGATCGAGGAGGCGGCAATGGACCTCGGCGCGCCGCCAATCCGCACCTTCTTCGAGATCACGCTGCCGATCATCGCACCGGCTGTGCTTTCCGGCTGGATACTGGCGTTCACGCTCTCGCTCGACGATCTCGTGATCGCAAGCTTCACCTCGGGACCGGGGGCGACGACGCTGCCGATGAAGATCTACAGTCAGGTCCGCCTTGGCGTCACGCCCGAGATCAACGCGGTCTGCACCATCCTGATTGCGATCGTGGCGGTCGGCGTAGTCTGTGCCTCTGTTATCACCAAGCGGCGCGAGGTCCAGCGCGAGAGGGACGAGCGTGCAGCCGAGGCCGCACCTTGAATGAGTTTGCCTATTGAGCCGGCCGCTGCATCATGACGGAGAGGGAGGAAATGACCGGATCCGGCCACGAGCCTCCCACGAAGAAGGGCAGCATCGGCAGGTCGTCCGCGCGCGATACGTCGGTTGCCTCGAGCGAGCCTGAAAGCGCAAGACCGTTCGTTCGATAGGGAACGACACCCGAAAGCGTCAGGCTCTGAACCGGCCCGTTGACGGCGAGTTTGCGGACCTCGGCCGAACCGTTGGCAAAGCTTGCGTCGATGCTCATGCTGTTGAAGTCGAAGGATGCGCTTGCAGCATCGCTGAGCGAAAAGAACGCCTTCTCGGCCGCAAGCGTGCGAAACATCCCGATATCCAGCTGGCGGATGAAGCCCGGACCGGAGGAAAAGCGCACCCTGCCGGAAACGTCGCTCATGCCGGCATTCCAGATCGGCTTTGAAGTGCTGAGCGAAAGGTCGAGCGAGCCGTTTGCCCGCGGCAGCGGCCCTGCAAGCCCCAGCCGGTCGATCAATGCGGTGAAATCGGCATCGTGCACCGAAAGCTGCAGCTTTCCGCCGCCGTCAAAATCCCGTTCGGTCACTTCGAGCCGCGCCGTGAGCTCGCCGTTCTCGAACTGGCTGTCTCCTATGTCGAAGGTTGCCTTGCCGGCGGTGACCAGGACGCTCGCTCCGACATCGTCGAGCGAGAAGGGCTCCAGCACGGCGCGCCGGGCAGAAAGGCGCAGGTCCAGTTCCAGGCTCTTCAGCAGGTCGCCGTTCAGCAGACCCGGCTGTTCACCATCGGCGGCGAGCCGCAGGGAGAAGGCCGCCAGGAATGGGCTCAGATTCATCTGGTTGAAGGCCAGGGTCGCACCGATCTTTGGCTTGCCGGCTGAAGTGTAGGTGAAATCCATGATGCCGGTGGCGGTCGCGTCATTGACTGCGAAGGTGAGATTGCTGAAGCGCTGCCCCATCTCGATGCTCGACACGTCCGCGCTCAGCGAGACGTTTCGAATGCTCTGCGCCACCGGCAGCTGCTTGCCGCTCCAGGAAAGGAGGGCGGGCACGTCGGGTACGCTCAACTCGACATGTCCGGCCAAGGAGGAGACGCTCGAGACGTTCGCAACTCCATCAAAATGGGTCGTGACGAGGTTGGAGGAGAGCGAAGTCCTGACGTCGGCATTCTTTCCGGCAAAGAGAAGGAGCGGCTGCATCGAGCTGAAATCGAGTTTCAGATCAAGGCCGTTCACGCGCGCAATGATGACAGCGCCGAGCGTTCCGGAAAGCCTTGGCCAGTTGATGTCTGCAGCGACGCTGTCGAAGCGATAGACCTTGCCGGTAACCTGGTCGGTTACGTCGAGCGTCCCGTCCTCGACAGTCAGAGAGCCGATTTCTGCATCCAGGCCGGCGTCCAGCGTCTCGCCGCCGCCTGATCCTGCCCGGGCTCCGGCGATGGCGCGCGCCAAAAGGCCTTCGTTCGTCCAGTCGATCAGGCCATTCTCGTCCCGGACAAGATGCAGGCTGGGGCGCGTGAAATGAAATTCGTGGAACACGACCTGGCCGCGCAGGGCTGCAAGAAGGCTAAAGTCGGCCGCCAGGCTGTCCACATGCCCGAGCACCTTGTCCGGCCCGGGAAGACGCCTGCGGATGGTCACCTGGTTCAACGTTATGCGCGGCGTGGGCCAGAATTCGAGGACCGGCGTGCCCTCGATCTCGGCGGTGTAGCCAGTCCAGTTGGACAGCGCATCCTCTATGCCGCCACGGACGAGACCGGTCGAGATCAGGAAAGGAGAGGCGATGCGAAACGCGGCGAACAGCCCCAGCAGGACTAGCAGGGTGATTACCGAAATCCGAGTGAGCGGGGCGAGCCAGCGCGACGCTCCTCTCACCGACCGCGGCCATCTTCTTTTCCTTGACGCCGTCATGACCTCCACCGGGTTTTGAACCGGCCGCGCTGCACTTTTTTCCTGCTTGCCCGGATATCTGAAATGGCGAACATATGCAAATGCCGCCGGCGGGACAGCGCGTCTTCCAGGTCACTTTATAATGCGTTGCAGCATGGTATATAGGGCCGAATTGGTGGAGGAATGGAATGCAGGATAACGAGCCGCTCTGGGTGCCCTCGCAAGAGCTTCGCAGTCATAGTCCGATGTTTGCGTTCATGCAGCAATGCAATCAGAAACTGGGACTTGGTCTGTCCGGCTACGAGGATCTGCATCATTGGTCGATCGCCGATCGTGAGGCCTTCTGGGTGGCGCTCTGGGATTTCTGCGGCGTCAAGGGAAGCAGGGGCGAGCGCGTCCTCGTCGACGGCGACAATATGCTGCGGGCACGGTTCTTCCCGGACGCCGAACTGAACTTCGCCGAGAACCTCCTGAAGGAGAGGGGCGATGGCAACGCCATCATCTTCCGGGGTGAGGACAAGGTTCGCGACCGCTGGTCGTGGGATAGGCTTTCCGGGCTCGTCTCGCAGCTGCAGCAGGCATACCGGGCGCTCGGGATAGGCGAGGGCGACCGCATCGCCGCGATGATGCCCAACATGCCGGAGACGATCGCCTGCATGCTGGCCGCAGCTTCCATTGGTGCTATCTGGTCCTCCTGTTCACCCGATTTCGGCGAGCAGGGCGTGCTCGACCGCTTCGGCCAGATTGAACCCAAGCTTTTCATCGCCTGTGACGGTTACTGGTACGCAGGCAAGCTGCAGGACGTGAAGGAGAAGGTTGCCGCCACAGCGCAGCGCCTCGGCGTTCCCTCCGTCATCATTCCCTATGCCGGAGATGCGGCTGCGGTTGCCGCGGCAACTGAGGGTGCCAGGACGCTTACGTCCTTCGTCGCCCCGTTCGCGCCCAAGCCGGTCGAATTTGTCCGGCTACCGTTTTCGCACCCGCTTTATATCCTGTTCTCGTCTGGAACGACCGGCGTGCCGAAATGCATTGTCCATTCGGCCGGCGGAACGCTGCTCCAGCATCTGAAGGAGCATCGCCTCCATTGCGGCGTCGAGCGCGGCGATAGGCTTTTCTATTTCACCACCTGCGGCTGGATGATGTGGAACTGGCTTGCGAGCGGGCTTGCCTCCGGGGCCACGCTCTGCCTCTACGACGGCTCGCCCTTTGCGCCGGATGGCAACGTGCTGTTCGACTATGCGCAGGATGAGAAGTTTGCCGTCTTCGGCACGTCCGCGAAATACATAGATGCCTTGCGAAAGAGCGGTCTGACGCCCCGCACCACGCACGATCTGTCGAGCCTGAGGCTGATGACCTCCACGGGCTCGCCGCTTTCGCCTGAAGATTTCTCCTTCGTCTACCAGGGGATAAAGACCGACGTGCATCTCGCATCCATATCCGGTGGAACGGATATCGTCTCCTGCTTCGTCCTCGGCAATCCGCTGCAGCCTGTTTGGCGCGGCGAGATACAGGGGCCGGGGCTCGGCCTTGCGGTCGAAGTCTGGAATGACGACGGCAAGCCGGTCCGCGGCGAAAAGGGCGAACTGGTCTGCACGAAGGCGTTTCCTTCCATGCCGATCATGTTCTGGAACGATCCCAAGGGCGCGAAATACCGGGCCGCCTATTTCGAGCGCTTCGACAATGTCTGGTGCCATGGCGACTTTGCCGAATGGACGGTCCATGGCGGCCTCATCATCCACGGGCGTTCGGATGCGACGCTCAATCCGGGCGGCGTCCGCATCGGTACGGCCGAGATCTACAACCAGGTCGAGCACATGGAGGAGGTCGTCGAGGCGATCTGCATCGGCCAGGATTGGGAGAATGACGTCCGCGTCGTCCTTTTCGTGCGTCTTGCGCCCGGCATCGCCTTGAGCGACGACCTCGTCAGGGCGATCAAGACACGCATCCGCACTGGCGCCTCCCCGCGCCATGTGCCCTCGAAGGTAATTGCCGTGGCCGATATCCCCCGCACGAAGTCCGGCAAGATCGTCGAACTCGCCGTCCGCGAGGTCGTCCACGGACGCCCGGTCAAGAACAAGGAGGCGCTCGCCAATCCCGAGGCGCTCGAGCTGTTCGCCGGCCTGAAGGAATTACAGGACTGAGCCCGCGCATCGGCGCGGTCGCTCGGCGGCAAGATATTCGCCAAGATGGTAATCCTTCGTTAGGAAAGGTTTGCCAAAGGTGAACCAACTTGGGGCCGCCGCATGAATCGGGCGGCTAGGAGCCGTACGGCTCCCGCAACATGACGTTAACCGACTCGAGCTTTCGTTGAACAGCATCACTTGAAAGGCGGCTTCGGCCGCCTTCTTTTTGCGCGTTCCTGGCTTTGGCGGCGTCAGTTGGCGAGGACGCGCGGGGAGGGGAAGGTGACCTCCACGAGGGTGCCCTCGTTCGGCGCGGAACTGATGGAAAAGATCGCGCGATTGGCGTCTACCATCGCCTTTGTCAGCGGCAGTCCAAGGCCGGTGCCATCGCCGCGATTGCGGGAATTCGTCGAAACCTGCCGGAACGGCTTGAGTGCCTGTTCCAGTTCCGTGCGCGTCATGCCGATGCCGGTATCGCGCACGCGAAGCACGACGCTGCCATTCGCCTCGTAGGATGTCGAGACGACGATCTGCCCGCCCGACGGCGTGAAGCGGATAGCGTTCGAAAGAATGTTCAGCGCGATTTGCTTGATGGATCTCAGGTCGCCGACAATGTTCGGAACCGCTTGCGAGAGTGCCGTGCGGATGATGACGCGCTGGGCATTCGCCTGCGGCTGCACCAGGGAGACGGCCTCGGAGATCGCCTCGTTCAGCCCGACCGCGGAGAATTCGAGGTCCATCTCGCCGGCCTCGATCTTGGATATGTCGAGGAGGTCGTTGACGATGTCGAGCACATGCCGTCCCGAACGGCCAATGTCGTTCGCATATTCGATGTAGCGCGGATGGCCGATCGGGCCGAACCGCTCGCTCGACATGATATCCGAAAACCCGATGATGGCGTTGAGCGGCGTGCGAATCTCGTGGCTGACCCGCGCCAGGAAGTCCGTCTTGTGAGCATTGGCCGTTTCGGCTGAACGCTTGGCATTGCGCAACTCGTCCTCGGTGCGCTTCCACTGCGTGATGTCGCGGATTACGGCGCAGTAACCGCTCGAGGAGTTCAGCCGTCCCATGGTCATGAAGAGCGGCACGAAGCCGCCGGACGCCTCGCGGCCGATAACCTCGCGGCCGTCGTTCAGCACGCTCGCCACGCCATGTCCCGAGAGCCCGCCGAGATAGTCGAGCACGGCCTTCTGGCTCTCATGGGCGAAGAGCATGACGAACGGCTTGCCGCGCGTTTCGCCTTCGTCATAGTTGAAGAGCGCACTGGCCGAACGGTTCATCGAGCGGATATCGCCTTCGGCGCCGATGACGACGACGCCGTCCGTCGCAGTCTCCAGGATCGATTGAAGCTCCTCGACCTCGACCTGGAGCTTTGCCACCTTCCCGACCATGCGCTCGGAGCGACCTTCGTCATGCGCTTCCGGCTGCGTCTCCGCGACATCAGGCTCCGCCACTGCGGTCTCGACCGGCATCAAGGCCAGGAGCAGCGCGCTTGCGTTCTCCCAGCGGATCGACTGGAGCCGCGCGGTCACCGGTACGAGCGTGTCGTCGGACGTGACGAGCATCATGCTGCCCGGTCGCTCCGTTTTTCCCTCCAGGTCCTGACGCTGCAACAGAGCGTCGATTCCGCCGATCTCGGCGAGTGCCTCAAGCGTTTCGTAGCCGGTCAGGCGAAGGAATTCCGCATTGCCGTATATGAGCTCGTCGCCGGCGTGGACTAAGATTGCGACCGGCATCTGGTCGATGACATCTGCCGTCAGGCCGTCCCTCATCTTCGCACGAGGCGGAATATAGCTGTTCAATGCGTCGCGAGGGCTGACGGCCTCAGCGGCTTCGGCTACCGTTTCTTCGGGCGTGGCATCCTGTTGCGCGACTTGCTCGGTCTCGACCGGGTCCTCCGCGCTGCTTGCGGGCGCTTGATCGACGGCAGCAGCGTCGGCTTCCGGCACGCTCTCTGCCTGGGACTGCGCCGCCCCGGCGGCTGGCGCCGCATCGACAGTGTCCGTATCCGCTGAAGCTACCTCTGCCTCCGGCTCAGCATCCTGGGTGCCCAAAGGCTGGAGTTGCCTCGCGATCTCGCGGAAAGCGGCCTGCTCGGACGCGGAGAGACCCTCGCCAATCGTGGTGCGCCGGCCATGCAGCCGGACAACCTTGTCCGGGAGACGCCGGTTCCTGCTCTCGCTTATGCTGATTGCCGGCGGTTCCGCGACGAAGCTGTCGCTTGGCGACGCATCTTCCGCTGGAGGCTTTTCGCTCGCGGCCTCGGGGGCGGTCGCTTCCCGCGCGGCTTCGCTTTGGTCCGGCGCGGCTTCCGGGGCGGAGGCCCCGAGCGTCAGGCCGAGCTTCCTGCTGTCCTCGGCGGCGTCGGCAATGCGCACGACACCGAAACCGCGGAAGCCGTCGAACTCGCGGCTGCGCGTATAGGTCGGCAGCGCCGCGAGATCGACCGGAACGACAAGCTCGGTGCCCTCCACCGGCCAATAGATGGTCTTTCCGGACCAGGTGTCGCGCCTTGCGAGCAGTTCGGCAATCCTGCCGTCCGGATCGAGGTTGAAGCGCCGGGCCACATCGGCGAAGTCCAGCCCGATGACATCGGCTGCGCGCGGGCCGACCGCTTCCGCAAATTCATGCGACACTTCGCTGAAGCGTCCTTCGGCATCGATCTTCCAGACGAAGCGCGTGGCACGGCCCTGTGGCTGGAAGACGAAACCTTCGGTATCGGTGCGCTGCGGCTTCTCAATTGTATGGGGCACGGCCTCTGCCGCGCTCTTCGCCGGCTCGGCATCTGGTGTTGGCTCGGTGGGTTGGGTCGGTTCGACTCGTTCCACCTCCTCCGGGAGGGCTACAGGCTGAGCATCTTCGCTATGCGCCTCGTCCTCGGCGCTCGCGTCCGCATCCCCGTCATCGGAGACGGTGCCATGGGATTCCGTCGCGGCGACATCATCCGTGTCGTCGGCCGTTTCTTCGGCCACGGCTTCGATGTCGTCCTCCACATCCTCGATACCGGCAACGGCATCGATCACACCTGCGAAATCCTGAGGTGCGGCCGGAGTGGGTTTCTCTTCAGCCGCCTTCACCTCGCCGGCGAAGTTTTCCACCGGATCCAGATGGCCGATGATCGTTTCCACCACGAAGAACAGGTTGAGGGCGGGTTCCTCCGAAAGCTTGCCGACAGCGGCAGGTAGGTAGCCCTTGCCCGTGGGGATGGGGCGCTTCACCAGTCTGTCGGGGTGTGCCCCGGCCATGGTGACGAGCGTCTTTGCCGTATGCTGGGTTACGCCGAGGGCCGCGAATCGCGCGGAAGCAGCAAGGATCTCGCCCTCTTCGCCGACGACGGCCGTGTGCGTATCCGGATCGTCGAAGCCTTCCAGCATCTTCGCTGCGCGTTTCTCGAGCGTGAGTGGCCTGCCGGAAAAGGGCGCGGAGAAAAGGACGGCCCGCTCGCCCTGCTGGATGCTGATCAGTTCGGCCAGCGCCTGCACGGGCAATTGCCGAAAGCCGGAAGTGACGCGGATGATGAAGTTCCTGCTGTCGCCGATCTCGGCCAGCTGCTGCGCCGCAGTCTCGACCTGCCGAAAGGAAACGTCGGAGCGCCGGGCTCCCTGGTCGAGGAAGTCGTAGATCGAATCACGGCCGAAAAGCTCCGCGCCGCCGCCGTTCGCCCAGAGAACCCGCGCCATGTCGGCTGAAAAAAGCGCCATGGCTTCGCCGCGGGCAAAGCGGTCCCGCACGCGGTCATGGACGGCGATATCAATGAACGGATACTGGATTGCGGGCATTCTTCAGACCTGTTGCTCGGAATACGGGCCGTTGCAAGCTTAACGCTTTATTAATAACGGCGCATGGCAAACCGGTCCAGCGCGAGCCCGTCCTTTCGCCCCGCAAGGTTAATGTCTTGTGCGACGCACAAATATGTTGCAATGCACAATGAGATTCTCTATATAAGCACTATCCGATTAATTCGGGCGTCTGGAGTGGCGCCCCAACGGGAGAGTGACAATGGCTACCATAAAGACAGACGACGTTTTTTCAATGGCCTCTTTCGACCCGGCCAAGCTTACGGAAAGCTTCCGTGACTTCGCCGAAAAGGGCGCACAGCAGTCCAAGGACGCTTACGCCAAGATCAAGACGGCCGCTGAAGAAGCCGGCAAGACGCTGGAAGCAACCGTGCAGAATGCACAGGCAGCTTCCATGGAAATCAGCAAGAAGACGCTCGACGCGTTTCGCACCAACACCGAGAACTCCTTCGCCCACGTCGAAGCGCTTCTCGGCGTGAAGTCGGTTGCGGAACTCCTGGAACTGCAGACGGCATTCGTGCGCAAGCAGACGGAACTCGGCGTCGAGCAGGTAAAGTCGCTTCAGGAAGTCTCCAAGAAGGCTGCCGAGAAGCTGGCCAAGCCCGCCAAGGAAGCCACCGAAAAGGCCATGGCTGCCTTCAAGGTCGCCTGATCCCGCGATATTCGCAGCAAATGGAAAGGCTGGACCTCGTGTCCGGCCTTTTTGTATAATGCCCATCTTAGGACTTGAAAAAAAAACGAAGTCCTCGTATGTGACCCTCGTCGCGTTCGCGCGGCTTGTGCGGTTGTAGCTCAGTTGGTTAGAGCGCAGGTTTGTGGCACCTGAGGTCGGAGGTTCGAGACCCCCCAACCGTACCATTCCCTCCCTTTTTCGATGTCCAGTTAATCCCGTCGGGGCGTGAGAGTGTGTCCCGCACTGCGGTTGCCCATCCGGCCCAAGGCCGTCACCACTCAGATCAGGATGAGCTTCTTCACGATCGAGAGAACCTCCTTGAAGGGGATCTGCGAGAAGCCGACCAGCGCGTAGGGGAGCAGGGCGGCTGCCGCGAGCGGCACGATCGAGGATCGGCTCGTGAGCGTGGGTGACAGCTTCCTGGCGCTTTCGAAGAGTTTTCCAGGGTCCTGCGGTTCCGCAGCCGGGTCGAATTCATCCGGATTGTCGGCCACCGTGTTACGGCCGAGCATCTTCTTTTCGAGCTTTCGCTGGTATTGTGTGGCCTGGGTGCTGCAGGCCATCAGGCTGGCCTCCTTCAGTTCGCGGAGCGGCTTCCTGAAGGCCGAAAGGGAAAATGCGAATAGCGCCACCACGAAAGCCAGCCATACCATCATGCCGGTCGTCAGAGTCGAGGGGATGAGGGCCTGCCCCGAAAGATGCTTGGCGAACGCGGCTGCCGCGGCCGCGCTTACTCCGAGGACGAAGACGGCATAGGCGTTCGGATAGTCCGCCAGAAAACCGAGCCCCCCGTGGCTGTCCGGATGGCTGGCGACGAGCCGAAGCCTGAGGCCGGCAAATGCCCGCAACAGCATGGCCCAGACCAGGTGGCGCCATAGCCCCCTCAACATTAGGAACCAGAACAGTGGAAGGCTCACGAGAGTGGTCCACCAGCCGGCGAGCGTGATGTGGTTTCCATCGACGCCATGAACCACCGCCCAGGAGGTATGATCGAGGCGGAAAAGATGGCCGAGCGACCATGCTGCCGCCAGGTAGCCGAGGAGGACGAAGAGCCATTCCGCCACGCGTGAATCGCGTCGGTTCAGCGCCTGGTCAATCAATCCGGCAGCAGCAGGAAAAGCACTGGGATCAAGAAGAGGAGCGGCGAGAAACTGCCGCAGGCTGAGCCTGAGCCTTTCCTCCACCTGCTTTTCTGAGAGCAGGAATGCGGCGATGGCAATCACGTATTTTCCCCACGCGCCTATGTCCGTGAGATATGAATTGCCGAACGGCAGCTCCTCCGGTCCCATGCTGCCCGGCAATGTGAGGACGAGGGGAACGAGCCAGGCGATGCCCACGAAGATCAGGGCGCGCCTGCCGGCATTCAGCGACGCTTCCCAGATCAGGCCAAGCCGGCGCTGCAGATTGAAGAAGGGGCCGCCTCGGTATGCGAGGTATTCCTGCATGATTCAGACCTCATCGCGATCCCGGGCGAAGTGTGGCTTCAACGGCTGGCGAAGGACGCCCGCGCCGGCGAGTGCCGGCGCGAATGTCGAAGGGCCGGTTTCGCGTCAGTCCTCCACGACCTTCCAGCGGTCGTCCGGGTTGAAGGTGCGGATCCCGGCCGCAATCTTTTCAGTGTCGTCGCCGAGGTCGGCCTCGTAGATCGTGCCGTTCTTGTTGACGACGAAGGTCTTCACCCCGCTCAGCCCGTATTTGACGGGCCAGGCGACGAGCCCGAAGCCGGCGATCATGTTTCCATTGATGACGTAGTCGAACTTGCCGCCGGCGATGTTATCGCCCTGGCTCGTCAGGATGCGGTAATGGTAGCCGAAATAGCCTTCTCCTGCCTTGGCCTTGGCACGCACGTCGGCATCGGCGAAGGCCGCCGCGGCAGGGCTTTCCTCTCCATCGCCCTGTTCGGTGGGCCAGTAGAGGCCGTCTTCGTGCCCCTCGCTGCTGATCAGCCTCTGCGCATATTCGAGCACGCCGTCGCCGTCGTGATCTTCCTCGGCATATCTTTCCTGCGCTTCCACATAGTTGCGCAATGTGTCGATCGTCGCGAGCTCGTTTTCGCCGACGTGGCGGTCGGCTATTTCTTCAAGCCCCGCGAAGGTGTCGAAGGCCCATTTTCCGTCGCTGCCCTTAGCGATCGGGAATGGAAGTGGCCACAGTTCGTCACCGATCTCTAGAACCTTGTCGCCCCGGACATCCTCGACGACGACCTTCTGCTTCACGCCGGCCTGGATATCGGCATAGGTTTGCAAGGCGCCTGCGCTTGCCCGGGCTTTGGCTGGGTCGAGACCGAACAGGTTTGCAAGCTTGTCGAAATCGCCGGTGCCGACTGTCGACTTGAAGGCCTCGACGGCCTGTTCCGGTGTGTCGAAGGTCGGTGGTTCCTCATCGGACGCATAGTCGGAGAGAGCCGTGTCCGCATCCTGCGCAAGTGCAGGGAGAGGCAGGGCAAGGCCGGCAAGCAGGGTCGCGCCAAGAAGCGAACGGGCGATTATGTGAGTGGTCAGATTTCCCATGGTAGCCTCCTCCTGTTCAGCGACGCCCGCGTCCACCACCACCACCGCCGCGGTGGACCTGGCGTCCACCACCGCCGCCGCGATGCATCTGACGCCCGCCACCGCCGCCACGTTGCACCTGACGCCCCCCGCCGCCGCGATGGGCGCCGAGCGACTGACTGCCGCGATTGGCTGAGACCTTGGTGCGTCGTCCATCGCCGACCTGGCCCATTGCAGAAGGCCTGCTGCGGTTTGCGGCGCCCTCCGGCCGTCCACCGGGCCGCGGCCTGTCGATATTTCGGTTGCCGGCGTTGCCTCTGTTGGCGACGTTCTGCCGAATGTTGTCCCTCTGGCCAGCGCCCGCCCCGGCATTGGGCCGATTGGCCTGGATTTCCCGGCCTATGTCTCCGCGGTTGATGTTGCCTCCGCCTGCCTGACGGTCGCGCACGCGGTCGGCATCAATCTTGCTCCGGCGCACATCGTCCACCGAGATCCTGTTGGCGGCTCGGTCGCGCGTCGAAACATCGCGTCCCTGGCGTATATCCTTGGCGCGGTTCGTGAGGTTGTTTTCACGATTCTGCTTGAAATTGTTCTTGAGCTGGTTGCGATCGACATTGGCGAACTGGCTGCGGTCGAAGTTGATCTTCGAGCGATCGACGTTCTTCCAGTCGATATTGTTCATTTTGAACTTGTCGCGGTCGATATTGTTCAAGCAGTTGTTGCAGTCGATATCGATGTCGTTGCCGCCCCAGCGGCCGCCCCATACGCCCCAATCATTCCAGTCCACCACGGACGCCCAGACCGCGCCGGTAATGGCAGCCGCGAAGAAGGTCGCGGTGGGGTAATAGTAATTGGGGTAGGGGTCGTTGTAGTAGCTGATGGGCGCTGGCGCGTAACCCGGCTCGTAGAGCATTTGAGGCTCATACCGGGGGATGTAGATCTTTTCCGGATTGGCCGCCTGGATGACGACGTTGTCGCCCTCGTTGACGACCTTGATCTTCTCGTCGGACTTTATGATCCCGTCGGCAACCGCTTTGTCGCGAAGGCTCTGGATCGCAATCAGCACGTCCTTCTGCTGATATGTCAATGCGTTGCCGAGCGCCTGCGTCCAGTCAAGATCGTCGCTCATCATCTTGACGATCTCGGGATAGTTGAGCAGCGAAATGACGCTGCCGTCCCAGCTGTCCTTCGGCTTCAGGTCCTTGTTCTTCTTCAGCTCTTGCAGGAAGCGTTCCGCCTCGATGATCTGCAAGGGATAGAGCGAGGCCGATGTGACGAGTGCCACGAGTTCATCCGGATAAAGCGCGATCCGCGCGACGAGCACTTCGAGTTCGTCGTCGCTCAGAACATCTTCGGGCTCCTCTCTTTCCGCTTCCGCGCCCTGGGTGGCCGCAGCCGCATCCTGGGCAAGAGTTCCGCGTAGCACGACTGGATTGGCTGACATTAACACTGCTAGGCCGGCGACGCTGACCGATCGGCCGATCAGCTTGAACAAAGGCATTGGCATTGGTGCTTCTCCCCGCGCTAAGCGCTCTCACGCTAGATATGCAAGTGTCTGCTTCGATTGCGCTGCCACCACGCCTGAGCCGTGGCTGCAGATATTGCCGTGTTTTTCGAAGGGCATGGCAAAGCTTTGCGGAAACGCGATCCCTCCTGGAAAAGAACTCGTTCGGCATCAGGATCGAAGCGCGCAGCTTCACACATTCGACAAGCAAGGGTCCCCAGCCTCCCTCCGGGGACGAATGACGACTGCGTCATCGCGTTATTATGGCAGCTAGTCGAATAACAATCCACTGGTTGATTCTTCTTGCAATATCGGCTTCTTCGGCCGAATGCCGGCAGTGTCGTTGACGGCCGGTGACTAAGTTGCGGCTTACATTGAGCATCGGCAGGCAGGGAAGCGACAGCGCCCGCTGGTCCCGCATCTCACTGCATGCAAGATTCCTCGGCAACGGACCGTTCCTCATGTTAGCATGCACTCATGGGCAGGGGAGGCAATCGCAATGTTTAGGGCATTCGCGCTGGTGCTGTTCGTCTTCAGCACGCTGTTTGCTGTCGCGTCGATGTCGTCTCGGGTCTCCGCCCAGGGCGGCGCTTCCCTCGGCGTTTACACCGGGGATTTCGACACTCTCCAGAAAAAGCGCCTCGTTCGCGTCCTCGTGCCGTTCAGCAAGACGATCTATTTCATCGACAAGGGTGCGGAACTGGGCACGGCCGTGGAGTTTGGCCGCGCACTCGAGAAAGTGCTGAACACCGGGAAGAAAAAGGAAATCGAGAAAATCCGGGTAGCCTTTATCCCGACCAGAAGGGACGAACTCATAGCCGCACTCATACAGGGCCGCGGCGACGTCATCATGGCCAATCTGACGATCACGCCCTCGCGGCTGGCGCAGGTGGATTTCACTGCGCCGCTCTTCGACAAGGCGACCGAGGTACTGGTAACCGGCCCCGCCACGCCGGAGATAGGCAGTCTGGACGATCTCGGCGGCAAGGAGGTTACCGCGCGGAAATCGAGCAGCTACTACGAGCATCTCCTGGAACTCAACAAGCAGCGCAAGGCGGAGGGGAAGCCCGAAATTATCGTCACGCCCATGGACGAGAACCTGGAGGACGAGGACCTGCTTGAAATGGTGAATGCGGGCTTGCTCCCGTGGACGGTCGTGGACAGCTACAAGGCGAACATCTGGGCGACGGTATTTCCCGACATCAAGATTCGCGAAGACCTTGCCATCGCCAGCGAGGGACAGATCGCCTGGGCGATCCGCAAGGATAGCCCCAAGCTGAAGGCGGCTCTCGACGCCTTCGTCAAGGATCACAAGATCGGCACGACCTTCGGCAATATTCTCAAGAACCGCTACTATACGAGCGACAAGATGCTGCATCGGGCGTATGCCCCGAACGATGTCGAGCGGTTCAAGGAACTCGTGGCGATCTTCCGCAAACACGCGCAGACATATTCGTTCGACTACATCATGCTGATCGCGCAAGGCTACCAGGAATCACAGCTCGACCAGTCGAGACGCAGTCCGCGTGGCGCTGTTGGTGTCATGCAGTTGCTGCCCTCGACCGCGTCCGACAAGGATGTCGGAATTCGCGACATCGCCACCAGCGCCGATCGCAATGTCGAAGCTGGCACCAAGTACTTGCGCCACCTCATCGCGACTTACATCGATGATCCCAAGCTAACGCCTGACGTCCAGTTCCTCTTCGCCTTCGCAGCTTACAATGCGGGGCCGGGCAACCTCAGGAAATTCCGTGCAAAGACAAGTGAGATGGGGCTCGATCCCGATCGCTGGTTCGGCAACGTCGAAAACGGTGCCGCAGCCGTCGTTGGCCGCGAGACCGTCCAGTACGTCAGCAACATCTATAAGTACTACGTCGCCTACAGCCTGCTCGCGAAGCGGCTGGAGCCGGATGGCGCGGGCGGTGACGACAAGTCGGTCAGCGTCCAGAACGGCAAATGATGGTCTCGCCCAAAAGCGCCGGGTAAGCCTTCGCAAACATCGTCGCATAGCACGGCTTTGTCATTCCGGGCTTGGCAGGCGTTGGCCGATCGCCCTAGACGTCGCGTTCCGATGCCTTGCGGAATGCGAGAACGGCGCGCCGCAAGTCTCCGATGGTGATGTCGAAGCCGCGCAGCGGGCGGGTATCGTCGGGAACGCCGGCCAAGGCTTCCGCCATTCGGGAGCCTTCCGAGGCGAATGGCTCTAGGGCTTCCTTAACGTCTCGCAGCGCCGCCTCGAGTTCGCGAATACGCTGCGTTTTCGGATCGTATTGAGTGCGCGGCAGGCCGGCCGTGATCTTGCGCTGGTGGTCCTGCAGGTCGCGCAGAAGCTGGATGCGATCCAAGTCCATATGTGATGTCATCAGAGTCCTTCTCTCTTTCATGCGCATTTCAAATGACTGCTTACGGAAAACATCCTTCCACAAAAAAGGTTCGCCGATCTTGGACGGGATCGGCCGCCATTTGCTCTGTCCTGCCGAAAATATGCATGCGTTGATGCTTTGCAGCATGAATCGACATAAATCGTGTTGCGCCCAGCATGCGAGCCTTCGGGGACAATTGTCCATGCCGACAGGGATCGTCGGGCGTTGCTGGCGCCGACGAGGCAGGAAAACGATGGCCGACGCCTCTATGGCATCGAGTGTTGGATAACCTGGCTTAGGCGCTAAGCGCGATCAGCAGCGCGCCGATGATGGCGACTGCATCCTCGATCAGGGCCGCCGGCCGATCCCGGCCGAACGATGCTGCAAGCCTGGCACGCAGGGCGGATCCTCCAAGCGTTCCGACGATCGCACCGACAATGCCCGCAACAAGCCCGCCCAGAAGCAGGCCGCTCGCGGAGCCGATGGTTGCGCCCGTCAGCGCACCCATCACGAGGCGGGCGCCGAATTGTATGGGAACCTTGCGGCTTGGCGTGGTGGGGAGCTGATCGGTGATGAGTTCGACGATGGCAAGCAGCGTGAAGATCCACGGGGTCCACCGGTATCCCATGAAGGCAAGCGGTGTCTGGGAAACGTCAAACCAGCCGAGGGCGGCGCCCCAGGCAATCACCGCCGGCGCAACCATTGCACGCAGGCCGGCAACAACTCCGATCAGAAATGCGAGTATGATGAACATCGTTCTTCCCCTTGGCCCACCGCTCAGCCTGGTTTGCGCCGCGCTCTGCTACGGTGAGCATGCGTTGCACGGCGCCACGCGTGCCTTCACGATAATCCGCACCAGGCCGCTAGTGCGCCCCAATTGCAATCTATGAACGAAATTATCTTGATTGTACTCGCTTCGCTGAAGGTCGGCCCCGTCTTCGGCAGTGGGCTATCTTCCTGGCGACTCAAGTTCCCCGTCTTATTCATCAAATTGCTAAAACGGTGCGATGCAAATTGCAAGGCAAAGCCCTGTGAATAACCGTCGAAGCGGCCGGTCTGTCACTCCCGCAGCACAAGCGAAGGCGCCCAATCGGCAATTCATCGCAGCGCGTTCGCTTTAGAGTTGCTTTTTGAATTGCCGATCTTTCTAAAATACCATAGATTTAAGTCGGGCTGGATACAGAGGCTTTCGAGCGGGGGTGCTCGGGGCCAGTCGTTTTGCCATGTCCGGCCGCCACGGGCGCAGGGCCGGAAGCCTGAATTCAATTAGAATTTCTATCCAGTGCATGAATTCTTCGACTCTCGGGGGGAGCAATGGAATTTTTGCTCGATAAACTGTTGAGCGGACTTGCGCGCGTCACCAGCCGTTTCGCCGTCTGGTACCGGTGGCCGTTTCCGGTGAGCATAGCGATCGTTCTCGGCCACCGCGTCAACATGCGGCGGGCAAACCTCACGGACACCGAGGTCGCTCCGCCGACAGTCATGCCGCCGCCAGGCTTCGATTTCCAGAATGCGCGCACGGCGGACGGGTCTTATAACGACATGTCAAAGCCCTGGATGGGGATGGCAGGCACCCGCTTCGGACGGAACATGCCGCTCGCATCCACCTTCGGCGAGACCGACACCCTGTTCGAGCCGAGCCCGCGCCTTGTCAGCAACCGCCTGCTCGCCCGCAGGGACTTCGTCCCGGTGCCGCATCTCAACGTACTCGCTGCCGCCTGGATCCAGTTCATGGTCCATGACTGGCTGAGCCACGGCAAGAGCGATGTCTCGGTGATGCACGACGTGCCGCTGCCGGAGGGCGACGACTGGGCCTTCGGCAAGATGACGGTGCCGCGCACATTTCCGGACGTGACCGGCGGCGCGCCGGACGGCCGACCCGCCGCCTACCACAATACCGAAACGCATTGGTGGGATGGATCCCAAATCTACGGTTCGTCGCTCCAGCGTCAGATCGAGGTCCGCTCCGATCCGTCTTCAGGGCAGGTTCTCGCGAACGGCAAGCTCTATCTCGATGCCAACGGCATGTTGCCCATCGATGTGAATGCCAAGTGGCCGAACCAGGAACTGGCGGGTGTCAACGGCAACTGGTGGATCGGCCTGTCCGTACTGCACACGCTCTTCGCACGCGAGCACAATTCCATCGTCGACCGTATCGCCATCGATAATCCGGGCAAGGACGGCGAGTGGCTCTTTCAGAAGGCCCGGCTTGTGCTCTCCGCCCTGCTTGCCAAGATTCACACTGTCGAGTGGACGCCCGCCCTGATGAATTCGCCCGATGGCCGGGCGGCGATGCGTGGGAATTTCTGGGGACTGCGCGGCGAAAGAGTTTCCAAGGTGTTCGGGCGCGAAGGCATGGGCGAGATCCTTTCGGGCATCCCCGGCTCCAACGTGAACCACCATGCTGCTCCCTATGCCATGACCGAGGAATTCGCGGCTTCCTACCGGCTGCATTCGCTGTTGCCCGATGCCTTCTCCTTCTCCACGCACGAGGCGGGCCAGATCCTGCATGAATGCGATCTCCTCGGTGCCTCATCGGGCGGCGTTCGCGACGTTTACGGCAAGGCGTCGTACGAGGATGTCCTCTATTCGCTCGCGACCGCCCATCCCGGAGCGCTGGTGCTGCACAATTTCCCACAGACGCTACGGCACCTGAACAAGAAGCCGGAAGAGGGCATCATGGTCGATCTGGCGACGATCGACATTCTGCGGGACCGCGAGCGCGGAATTCCGCGCTACTGCGAGTTCCGTCGGTTGATCAACGCGCCGGTGCCGAAGAACTTCGACGAACTCACCAACGATCCGGCCTGGCGCCGGGAACTGCAGGAAGTCTATGGGACGGTGGACAAGGTCGACCTGCTTGTCGGGACGCTCGCCGAGAGCAATGCGAAGAACGGCTCGCCGCCGGGCTTCGGCTTTTCCGATACGGTGTTCCGCATCTTCATTCTCATGGCCTCGCGGCGGCTGAAGAGTGACCGCTTCTTCTGCGAGGATTTCAGGCCGGAGGTCTATACCAGGGCCGGTTTTGCCTGGGTGCAGGAAAACACGTTCCTGACGGTTGTCGCGCGTCACTGTCCGCAGCTCGGGCGCCACTTTGCCGATGTTCGCAACGGATTCTTCCCCTGGGCCAAGGCGGAGCGATAGGTCATGGCACGACGCCGTCGCATCCCCGGCATGCTTGATGTGCTGACCGCAAGTGATCCGGCGGAGATCGCGTTGCTTGTCGAGGACCGGCGTCTTGATCGTGGACCTGCTGAAGGCCCCTTCCTCAACCGGCTGATCTACGGCCGCGCAAGGCGGCTTCTCAGAGTGGGTACGACACCTTTCCCGACGATGGTGTCGCGCTGGGACCAGGAGCGGCAGCACGACCAGGCCGATCTGGCCGCGCATCTCGGCGATGTGGCAGCCGGGGTCGGCGCGTTTCCCGAGGAGGATCTGGCCGCCATCGTCGCCTATGTGCGTGGCGGAAGCGACCGCAGAGCGGCGGGCATCGCCATCCAGACGCTGTTTGGCCGGCTTTTCGTGCCGGACTATCGCGGCGACGATGCGAGTTTCGCCGCAGCCGAGCTCGTCAATGCGAGCCTGGGGAGCCGCAACCCGCTTCGCTGGCTGATTGACCGGCTGACGGGGCGGGTCGAGCGGGCGCGCGATCGTCTTGCCCAACGTGTCAACGGCCATCCCGTCGCGCTGCACGTCACGATGGTCGCCTTGCACAATCTGGTGGTCACGGCAGAGCGAATGCGGACATTGTATGCGACCCGCGGTGAGCGTTCGATCTCTCCCGAAGACGCATTGGCATTGTGCTTCGCGGCACCTCCGACGGTATTGCGGCAGGCGATCCGCCCCGCCGACACGATCGCCGGGCCTGTGGCAAAGGGAACGCTGGTGACGCTCAACCTGCGCGAGGCGTCGGATGGGCAATTGACGCCTGGAGCAACCCTCTTGGAGGGTCACTGGAGCCAATGTCCCGCCAGCCTCTATCTCCGGTCGGTGGTCAAGGAGATCTGGCGCCGTGCGAAGCAAGAGGGGGGCGCGTGATGAACCACGGCTTGTCCCCTGACCCGATCTTCACGCCGCTCGTCTTCCGCAACCTGACGGTCAAGAACCGGGTCTTCCGCTCCAACATCTCCGGCCGTTTCGACAACGAGGACGGATCGCTGACGCAGACCCGGATAAACTGGGAGACGAAATTCGCCAAGGGCGGCGTCGGGGCGATCATTTCCTCATATGTGCCGGTTGCCATGCACGGCCGCATCATCGCCGGCTACGCGACGATGCATCGCGACGACTTCATTCCGCTCTGGGAGGCGCTGGGGAGGGCCGTTCACGCCAACGGCGCCAAGTACATCATGCAGCTCAGCCACTCGGGCCGGCAAATGGACCTGCCGGGTGTGCACAACCAGCAGCGTCGTGCTCCCTCCTCGACGAGCTCCAAGGAAACGCTGCACGGCTTCCTCACGCAGGCGATGTCTACCGGCGAGATCAGCCGGCTCGTCCAGGATTTCGGCAGGGCCGCGTGGCGCGCCCGGCAGGCCGGCCTTGACGGGGTCGAGCTGCACGCGGCGAACGGCTATCTCTTCACGCAGTTCCTGAGCTCGGGCATCAACGACCGGTCGGATCATTATGGAGGCTCGCTGCGCAATCGTGCTCGCTTCCTGCTCGAGGTGATCAGCGCCATCCGCAGCGAGGCGGGGTCCGACTTCCACCTGCAGGTGAAGCTCTCGGCGGCTGACCACAACAACGTCATCCCATGGGAAGGCAAGGGCAATACCCTCGCCGACACGATTGCCGTCGCCCGCTGGTGCGAGGCCGCGGGTGCCGACGCCATTCACGTCTCGACCGGCTCCCTTTTCCCGCATCCCCTGAATCCGCCTGGTGACCTCAGCCTGGAGACGCTCGCCGTAACCTACGACGCGATGATCTCTTCCGGCGTCTTCGGCTTCCGCAACTTCCTGCTCTTCCGCTTCCCCATGCTCAGGCCGATCTTCCGCTGGCTGTGGTTCCGGATGAAGAAGGGCCTGCCCATCGAGGGCGTCACTCTCGAGGAAGCGCGGCAGATAAAAGCGGCGGTGTCGATCCCGGTCCTCTGTACCGGCGGTTTCCAGTCGGCCTCTTTCGTGCGCGAGGCGATCACCTCCGGTGCCGTGGATGGCGTTTCGATCGCGCGGTCGCTGGTCGCCAGCAACGACCTCGTCGAGCAGTGGCGCGCCGGCCGCGACCTGCCCGAAAGGCCATGTACCTATTGCAACAAGTGCCTGGTGAACGCTCCGAAGAACCCGATGGGCTGCTATGAGGAGAGCCGTTTTCCGAGCCGCGAAGCCATGCTCGAAGAGTTGATGTCGATCTACAGGACCAAGCCCGGCCTGAGGATACCGTGAGGGAGCGATGACCGAGCCCACATCAACCGTTACAGTGGTGGAAGAGGAGTTGGCGCGCCGGCGGCGCTGGTCGACGCCGATCCTGTTTGCCGTCCTCGCCGTCTTTGTCCTCGGCCTTGCCGTCCTCGTCGCCGGCATCCTGGGGCTGCGCATGTATTTTTCGAACGACACGCGCTATTACCCGGACCCCGTCGAGCACTTCAAATACGGCTCGATCGGTGCGGAGGAGAACAGCGGCATCCCCTATAAGGTCTGGATGACGCTGCCGAAGCTGTTTCCGGATGCCTTCGAGGGCCGGGATGACTATTCGGCCTTCGGCTTTCTCTACGAACAGGAAGACGGCAAGCAGCGAGACCTGCCCATCGGCATATCGAAGCGCAACGTGCATGGCGTCGATGTGGTTTGGTTCAATTGCGCCGTCTGCCATGTAGGTACCTGGCAATCGACCGCCGACGGGCCGAAGGAGATCGTGCTCGGTATGCCGTCGAACAATCTCCAGCTTCACCGCTTCATCGAGTTCGTGCTGTCGCTGGCGGCCGACGAGAAGCTGCAGCCGTCACGCCTCTTCGACGCCATGGACGATGCAGGCTACGGCCTAGGCCCGATCGAAACACTGGTCTGGCAGTTCGTCGTGATGCCGCGAATGCGGGAAGGGCTGATCGCCCGGCAGTCGCATCTTGCGCCGCTCCTTGATGTCCAGCCTGCCTGGGGTCCGGGGCGCGTCGATACGTTCAATCCCTACAAGGTGGGGAACATGGGCCTTCACCTCGCCGACCTGACGCAGGAGGAACGCATCGGCACCACGGATTTCCCGTCGATATTCCTCCAAGGTCCACGGGAGGGAATGCATCTCCACTGGGACGGCAACAATACTTCTCTTGCGGAGCGCAATCTCTCCGCCGCGCTCGGCGCTGGTGTCACGCCCGAGACCGTGGATCATGAGGCGATCGAGCGCGTCGCCGACTGGTTGAAGACATTCAAGCCTCCTCCGAGCCCGCACGTCGTCGACGCAGCGGCCGCGGCGCGCGGCAAGCAAATCTACGCCAGCGAATGCGCCGCCTGCCATGGGTTCGAGGATGGCGAGACATACCGCTTCGAAGGCGCTCAACTCGGCCAGGTCGATCCGATCGGTTCTATAGGAACGGACCGCGCCCGCCTCGACAGCTACACCGAAAACTTCCGCCAGATGCAGCTCTCGGAGCTCTTTGCCGGCACGCCGTATCAGTTCAAGAATTTCACGAAGACCGATGGCTACGCGAACATGCCGCTCGACGGGCTTTGGCTGCGCGGGCCGTACCTTCACAACGGCTCTGTACCGACGCTCGCAGATCTCTTGAAGCAGCCGAGCGAAAGGCCGACCGCCTTCACCCGGGACTCTGACGTGATCGATGATGCCCAGGGCGGCTTCGTTTCACCGTCCTGCACGCCCTCGGAAGGTCGCCAGCCGGCCTTCTGCTACGGCACGCGGCTTCCGGGCAACGGCAATGGCGGGCATCTATATGGCACCTGGCTACCTGCTAACGAGAAAAGCGATCTCCTGGCGTATCTCCTGACTTTCTAGGCGAGGGACGATGACATACTCACTTTCGATCGGCGGCAGCCGCGCAATCGCAACGGCAAAACGCAGACGCTTTCGGCTGATCTTTGCCGTCTGCCTCATCCTGCAGGTCCTCATCGGGATTGCTGCCATCGTCTGCCCGATCTGGCTCGGGCACAAGATCGGCATGGATCTGTCGGGGCTGGCAACCGGCTGGGCGCGCGCCTGGGGCGTATTGATGCTGGTCTTCTGCTTCTTCCAGTCGCCGGGCTACCAGAACCCGATCGACGGCCGGGTCTGTGTCATGATCGGCCTTGTCGGCAGGGCAATACTCTTGATCACCTATCTCGCAATCCGCGGCCCGTTCCTGTGGCTGGCGTTGCTGGAGGCGGTGTTGCTCGTGCTGATCCTCGTTTCCTTCCAGTCGCTCATCAAGGCCGAGGTCATGTCGCGGCCATAAAGGCACGCGCAGAACGGGGGGAACATGGCAAGGGCGAAGCAGCGGAAGGCCCCGCAGAGGCCCCGGCAGCGAACACCGCGTTCGGTGCCGCCGATGGAGTATCACGTGCTCCTGCGCAAGCTTGCTGACCCTGATGTTCCCGAGGAGGAATTGAAGCCCTACATCGAGACGAGGCCCACGGACCGGATCGCCATGGCGCCGGCGCTTCTTCCGAACGAAAACGTCACCTTCAACGAACCCGAATCCGTCAATGCCCGCGCGCGCGGCAATTGGGTTCTCGGCACCCTCAACGCCGCCTATCGCAACCGGAGGCTCTCGCTGTTCAACCAGCGTGTCGCGGCAAAGGATCCGCGGCCGATCATCCTCGCAGAGGGGGATTCCTGGTTCGAGTATCCGCTCTTCATCAAGGACACGATCGATCACCTGACGAGCAACTACACCATCTTCTGCATGAGCGGGGCGGGTGACGAGCTCGGCCAGATGGTCGATGCGATGGAGTTTGTGGATATCTGGCGCAACCTCAGGGACGAGAGAAAGCTGAATGTCCGGGCCATGCTCTTCTCCGCCGGCGGCAACGACATCGTCGGCGATGAGTTCGGCAAGTTCCTGAGACCGTTTGCCAATGGACAAGCGGCAAAGGACTGCCTGGACGTCAACGCCTGGAAGGCGAAGCTCGCCACGCTTCTCGATGGCTACGGCCGCGTGTTCAAGGCGGTGCGCAAGCTTGATCCGTCATTGCCCATTCTCGTCCACGCCTACGATTATGCAAATCCGCTTCCGAGCCAGGGACTGCAGATCCCGCCGCGAGACGGCTGGCTGGGGGAGCCGATGCGAAAGCGCGGCTATGCCGACGGACCGCTTCAGAGGGAGATCGTCAAGGTGCTGCTCGAGGAGGTCAACGTCGCCTTCAAATCCTTCGAGGGCAAGTTTCCCGGTGTTCATTTCGTCGACAATCGCGGCATCGTTAAGGGGCGCTGGTTCGACGAACTGCATCCCACCGATGACGGCTTTCTTGATGTCGCCGCCAACTTTCGGGCGACGCTCCGCAAACTGGGCATAAAGTAAGGGGATCGGACATGACGGCGCAGTCCTTGGACAACTGGACTTCCGGTCTGCGGGGCGGACGCCACCTCATGTCCGAGCAGGCCGCCCGCGCGCTCGACGCGCAATTCTCGCCGAAAATCGAAATTGCCGCGGGTAAGCCGCTCGGCATTGTCGACACCGCCGTCCTAAACGTGCGCCCCGACCCGATCGACTTCCGCGACCGGATCTATGAGCCCGGGCTCGTCGAGATCGGCACCATATTGCCGCCGCCCGACATGGCGAAGATGGGGCTTGCGGTACGCGCCCAGGGGTCGGAAGGAAGCTGCACCGGCCAGGCGCTTGCCGCCGTTGTCGACCTGCAGAACATCATCCGCCGGCACGCGGGCGCGGACGTACCCGAGCGGGTCAGCGCCCGCATGCTCTACGAGCAGGCCCGCCTGTTCGACGAATATGCCGACGACAGATTGCCTGGCTCCAGCGCAAGGGGTGCGATCAAGGGCTTCTATCATCATGGGGTCTGCAGTTCGGTGGTTGTGCCCTACATCGACGGCGATGTTTCCTACAAGCTCACGGCACCGATCGCGAAGGATGCCAAGAAGGTCACGCTTGGCGCCTATTTCCGCCTCCGTCACTTCCTCAATCACTATCACGCCGCCCTTTCGGAGGCGAAGGCGATCTATTGCACCGCGATGATCCACAACGGCTGGTCGGCAGCCGAGGTGAGCCGGAACCAGGGGCGTATCCGATTACCGAAGGCCGGGGTAGCGGCGGCCCAACTCATCGGCGCCCATGCCTTCGCGATCGTCGGCTATGATTGCGATGGCTTCATCGTCCTCAACTCATGGGGCACGCGCTGGGGCGCCTTCGATTTTTCGGCCAAGGCCCATCCACGGCCGCAACCGGGCGAGGCGGCACCCGTGGGCCAGTTGCCCGGCATGGCGCACTGGTCTTTCGAAGATTGGAGCGCGCATGTTCTCGATGCGTGGGTCCTGCGGCTGCAGGCTCCCGCGGGACTGCCGTCTGGGTATGCCGGCGGCTATCGCACCGCCGCCAAGCAGGACCTGCAGCCGGGATTTGGCCTCTTTCGCGCCTCCGAACCCAATCTCAAGATCGTCGGCAACTATATCCATGTGAAAGACGGCCGCTATTGCGGGGAGCCTCCCTATGCGTCGTCGGCCGAAGCGATCGAGGAGACGATCCGTCACCTGACGGATGAAAGCGACAAGGGCGGTGCAGGGAAATACGACCATGTCCTCTTCTACGCGCATGGGGGGATCAACAGCCTTGATGCTGCTATCGCGCGAACCGCCGCCATGTCGGACGGCTTCAAGCGCAATCGGGTCTGGCCGATCTTCTATCTGTGGCGCACGGGGCTCGGCGAGGTCGCCGAAGATCTCATTGGCCGCGTATGGGAAAGGGTGTCCGGCCGTGCCGCCGGCCCCGGCCTCCAGGATCTGACCGACACCCTCATTGAGGGCGCAGCGCGTCCGCTCGTCACCCCTTTCTGGAGAGAGATGAAGACGGATGCCTTTCTCTGCTCGGATGTTTCCACCGAGAAAGCAGGTGATGCCTGGCGTGCCACACGGCGCATCATCGAGGCGGTCGCGGCCGGTGCGAATGCGAAGACCGTCCACTTCGTCGGCCACAGCGCCGGGGCGACATTCCTCGCGCACATGTTCGACCGCGCGAGGCAGGATGGTGTGTCGTTTGCCAAGCGCGTCGGCACCGTCAGCCTCTTTGCGCCCGCATGTGACGTGAGCACGTTCACCACCATGCTGAAGCCGGTTGCGCCCGACCTGGTCGCCAAACGCGAGCCTTTTGCCGTCTACAATCTGACTGACACAGCAGAGCGCGACGACAATGTGGTCGACCTCTACCGCAAATCGTTGCTCTATCTCGTCTCGAACGCGCTGGAGGGGAGGCCGGAGACGCCCATTGCGGGAATGGACAAGTTCATCAGGGGACATGAGGAAGGCATAGCCTATCATCTCGCAGGGTCGACCGACCGCGACGGCAAGCCAATTCCCTTACCACGGCAGGTGAGCCGGTCTTCGTCTCACGGCGGGTTCGACAACGACCCTTTGACAATGAACCATGTGCTCGCCCGCGTGATCGGTGCGGCGGGGCCATCGGCTCTCAAGTGCGGCTTCAACTCGGCTGAATTGTCGGGGGACCTGTTCTGAAAACCGAGCCGTTCTCAAGCTCTGGATGGCTGACATCGGCGCTGCAATGCAGCGATCAGGCGTTTGCGAACGGCGAAACCAGTGCACCTCGCGCTAAATTGATAGCTGAACGTAGGCCGCTAGCCGTCACAATGCGCACGGGGCAGCCGGCTTAATACTTCAGGGTGATTGAGGTCGCGCGCAGCAGCATATCTCTTTGTTATAAAAGGACTTATTTCGGACCAAAATCTGCCGAACAAGCTATATTGCCCTTTTGCAAATTCGCTCTATCTCCTCGGAGCCGGAAACGAGATTTGCTTGGCTGGTGGTCGAGTGACCCCGAGACATCACGGTAATTTTGGCTTGCCCATACCGCAATGCAGCAATAAAAGGTTACCGGCATCTTAACGATGCGTTTGACGCAAACTGGAGAGGAACTCACCAGATTTACGCATAGAAGGAGACGTATGATGTCCATTTCGTTGAATAATTTTCAACATGCTGTGCCGGTTGCCGGTGTTGGTAGCCGCGTGAAGGCGGCCCGTGAGGCGGTTGGTTATAGTATTGAAGATCTGGCCGTTACATGCGGCTTGGCAATTCCGGAGATTTCCGCAATCGAAGACGGCTCGGATGCCGATCCTACAAGGCTGAAGCGCATCGCTGCCGCGCTCCAGCTTCCGTTGTCCGCATTGCTGGGCGCTGACGTTTGAATTTCGATCCCGGCTGCCCGGTCGATCATGACCGGACGGCCGGGAAACACCGTCAGATACTTGCCCCTCCCTCACGGCTCCTCACAGGGGCTTTGCCTGACGGATCGCGCTGCCGTCGATTGAATCCCGATGACATCGATCTGAGTTCCCCGGTGCAAAGCGTGGAAGCATCCCTTCGGCCGTATGTCGCGCCGGCTTTATCGGTGGAACCTCGCAGCGTCTCGCCCGTTCCTTTCCCGGAAAGGTGATGCCATGACGAGATCGCTTATATACGGTGCGACCAAGGTCGATGAAACGAGCGGCGCGTATGCGGCCGTTGCCAGCCTCGAACAATTCCAGTGGAAGAGCCGGGTGATCGTCATCTTCTCGGATGATGACAATTCGCGTGCCGTGCGCCAGGAAAACCAGCTTCTTGGGGACCGGGACGGCCTTGCCGAGCGAGACATCGTGGTGCTGCGCGTGCGCGGATCGACGGTGTTGCCGCTCTTCGGCACCGGCCAGGGCCTGGATGGCGACGAGGTGCGCCGCGATCTCCAGGCGACCGAGCCCGGTGAATTTGCAGCAGTCCTCGTCGGCAAGGACGGCACGGTCAAGCTGCGCGTCAGCGAACCCATCAGCGATGGCGAGCTTTTTGCGATCGTAGACAGCATGCCGGTGCGGGCGGCGGAAGCCTTTCAGCCCGATCAATAGACCCCACCCAGATTTCAGGATGAGAAGGAGACCGGCAATGTCCGTGCCTCATGAGCCCATCCCTGATCAGCCGTCGATGCCTCCTCCGGGCTGGAAGCCTGAATCGCCGATCAAAGAACCCGAACCCGACGTCTTGCCTGACGAGGTACCGTTGCCCAATCCGGACGAGAATAACGAACCGCCGAAACACGCGCGGCTTTACCTATAGGAAAATCCCGCGTTCCTCGCTGACCAGTTCCTGGAGGTAGTCGGCGACGGTGCGCACGCGGGCAAGGTCGCGTGCGCTCTCGTGATAGGTCGTCCAATAGGCGCGGCGGATCGAAAGATCGGGGAGGATGCGGTCGAGCTCCGGATACTGTCGGGCAATATAGTCGTGAAGGATGCCGATGCCTGCGCCGGATCGGACAGCCTCGGTCTGGCCGATGGCAGTGGAAATCTCAAAGGCCGCATCCCAGCTACGCATGATCTCGCCCGAGAAGTTGAGCGAAGCCGTGAAGATCAGGTCCTCGACATAGCCGATGCGCGGATGCGCCTTCAGCGCCTCCTGATCCTGTGGTGTTCCCGCCGCAGCGAGATAGGCCTTCGAGGCATAGATCCCGAGCGAATAGTCGGTGAGCTTCGATGAAACGAGGCGGCCCTGCTCCGGCCCCTCCAGGGTGATCGCGATGTCGGCCTCGCGCTGGGACAGCGAAAAGGAGCGGGGGATCGGCACCAGCTGGATGCGAAGTTCTGGGTAGCGCTTGATCAGCCGCCCCAGCCGCGGCGCCAGGAAGGACACGCCGAAGCCGTCCGGCGCACCGATCCGGACCGTGCCGGCAATCGCGCCGTCCACCCGCCCGACGCTCGCCTGCGCCCGCAGCATCTCGGTTTCCATCCGCTCGGCGGCATGCAGGAAGAGCTCGCCTTCGGCGGTAAGTTCGCAACCGTTTGTGCGGCGAACGAGCAGGCGCGCCTTGAGGCTCTCTTCCAGCGTGGTCATCCGCCTGCTTAGTGTGGCATGATTGACGCCGAGCCTTTTTGAGGCGGCAAGGATCTGCCCCGTTCGCGCAACCGCCAGGAACATCCGCGCGTCGTCCCAATCCATTGTCACCTCCGGACTTTAATTCTTGCACAACCGTTGCTTATAGCAGCTGATTGATTTGTGTAAATTGAAGTGCGATGCTCGTACCATCAAGAGAAAAGAGGAGGCATACCATGCGAGAGATTGGCCATTTCATTGGCGGCAAGTCCGTCCCCGGAACGAGCGGCCGCACCAGCGACGTATTCAACCCGGCCACCGGCGAAGTGCAGGCGAAGGTCGCGCTCGCAAGCGTCGACGAGATCCGCGCGGCAGTCGAGAACGCCAAGGCTGCCCAGCCGAAATGGGCTGCGACCAATCCGCAGCGTCGCGCCCGCGTTTTCATGAAGTTCGTCGACCTGCTCAACCAGAACATGGATGAGCTCGCCACGCTGCTCTCCAGCGAGCACGGCAAGACGGTCGAGGACTCCAAGGGCGATATCGTCCGCGGCCTCGAAGTCTGCGAATTCGTCATCGGCATCCCGCATCTGTCGAAGGGTGAGTTCACCGAAGGCGCCGGTCCACAGATCGACATGTACTCGATCCGCCAGCCGGTCGGCATCGGCGCGGGCATCACGCCGTTCAACTTCCCGGGCATGATCCCGATGTGGATGTTCGCCCCGGCGATTGCCTGCGGCAACGCCTTCATCCTGAAGCCGTCCGAGCGCGATCCGTCCCTGCCGATCCGCCTTGCCGAACTGATGATCGAAGCCGGCCTGCCGGCAGGCATCCTCAATGTGGTCAACGGTGACAAGGCGGCCGTAGATGCGATCCTCGCCGATCCGGATATCGGCGCCGTCTCCTTCGTCGGCTCCACCCCGATCGCCCGCTATGTCTACGGTACGGCCGCGATGAACGGCAAGCGCGCCCAGTGCTTCGGCGGCGCCAAGAACCATATGATCATCATGCCCGACGCCG
Source organism: Rhizobium sp. BK251 (assembly GCF_004345245.1). Lineage (GTDB taxonomy): Bacteria > Pseudomonadota > Alphaproteobacteria > Rhizobiales > Rhizobiaceae > Rhizobium. Next base: position 252,278 of record NZ_SLUQ01000001.1, read on the forward strand.
ACATGGACCAGGCAGTCAACGCGCTGATGGGTGCCGGCTATGGCTCTGCCGGCGAACGCTGCATGGCCGTCTCGGTCGCAGTGCCGGTCGGCGAGGACACGGCCAATCGTCTGGTCGAAAAGCTGACGCCGAAGATCGAGTCCCTGCGCATTGGACCTTATACCGATGAGAAGGCGGATATGGGTCCGGTCGTCACCAAGGATGCCTACAACCGCATCAGGGGCCTGATCAACAGCGGCGTCGAACAGGGTGCAAAGCTCGTCGTTGACGGCCGCGACTTCAGGCTGCAGGGCTACGAAAACGGCTATTTCGTCGGCGGCTGCCTGTTCGACCATGTCACTCCCGAAATGGACATCTACAAGACCGAGATCTTCGGACCGGTGCTTTCGGTTGTCCGCGCCCGGAACTATGAAGAGGCCCTCGACCTGCCGATGAAGCATGAGTACGGCAATGGTGTCGCGATCTATACCCGCGACGGCGATGCCGCACGCGACTTTGCATCGCGCATCAACATCGGCATGATCGGTATCAACGTGCCGATCCCGGTTCCGCTCGCCTATCATTCCTTTGGCGGCTGGAAGGCATCCAGCTTCGGCGACCTTAACCAGCACGGCACCGACTCGATCAAGTTCTGGACTCGGACCAAGACCGTCACGGCCCGCTGGCCGTCCGGCATCAAGGGCGGCGCCGAATTCGTCATGCCCACGATGAAGTAAGCACTTCTTTCGAGAGACAACGAAGCGGGCCCGATGGGCCCGTTTTTCGTATGGCGATGGGCAGGGCGTCGCAAATGCCCCAGCCTGCTTCACAATGCCCCAGGCTTGGGCCGGCAGACGGGCGAAACGTGAATGTGAATTTCATATTTTGGAATTGTTCAAAACTAGGAAAGGCACTATATACCTTCGCACGAGGCCATGATTCAGGAGACGGGCATGCGTTTGACCAAGCAGACCAACTATGCAGTGCGCATGTTGATGTACTGTGCAGCGAATGACGGACGTTTGAGCCGCATTCCGGAAATCGCCAAGGCCTACGGTGTTTCGGAGCTGTTTCTCTTTAAGATTCTCCAGCCCCTCAACAAGGCGGGATTGGTCGAAACTGTGCGTGGTCGCAATGGCGGCGTGCGTCTCGGCAAGCCTGCGAAGTCCATCAGCCTGTTCGACGTCGTCAAGGTCACCGAGGACAGCTTCGCAATGGCCGAATGCTTCGAGGATGACGGTTTCGTCGAGTGCCCGCTGATCGACAGCTGCGGGCTGAACTCGGCCCTGAGAAAGGCGCTGAACGCCTTCTTCGAGGTCTTGATGCAATACTCGATCGACGATCTCGTGAAGTCGCGCCCGCAGATCAACTTCCTGCTTGGCATCGGCGGCGACGAATTTTCCAAGACCGCCATCACCGCGCCGGCGGCCTGATACGCAATCCATAAAATGCTCGTGAAAATCGCGGCTGCCATCGACGGCCGCGATTTCGTTTTGGCCCGATGCTGCCCTCTTATGGAATCGAGTGAAAGGCCGGTGATTTGGCCTCGAAAATACCGAATATGGCGAAATTCATGGTCTGCGCGTCCGATTATTTCTAATTCAGGCCAGTTTTTGTGTTAAAATTTCGAAGGCGGGGCGCCGGGAAAAATTTTCGGCGTGGCATGTTGCTTTCATGGGATAAATATCGTTCCATCCGCCGTCGATCCGGATTGCAATTTTCCGGATCCTAAAATCTTTAAAAAAGAACAAACCTGGGAAACGACATCATGAAAAAGATCTCTGTCCTGCTGGCGGTGACAGCCTTGGCTTCGGTCATGGCGACAACCGCTTGGTCGAAAACGCTTGTCTATTGCTCCGAAGGATCGCCGGAAGGCTTCGATCCCGGCATCTACACGGCGGGCACCACCTTCGATGCTTCCTCGCGCACGGTCTACAGCCGCCTCGTGGAATTCAAGCATGGCAAGACCGAGGTCGAGCCGGGCCTCGCCGAGAGCTGGACGATTTCCGATGACGGCACGCAGTACACTTTCAAGCTGCGCCCGGGCGTAAAGTTCCAGACGACCGAATTCTTCACGCCGTCGCGCGATCTCACTGCTGACGACGTCGTCTTCTCGTTCGAGCGTCAGCTGAAGTCTGACAGCCCGTGGGCAAAGTACACCGCAGGCATCTCCTACGAATATGCTGCAGGCATGGGCTTCCCTGACCTCATCAAGTCGGTCGAGAAGGTTGATGACCTGACTGTCAAATTCACCTTGAACCGTCCGGAAGCTCCGTTCCTCGCTGACCTCGCGATGGACTTCGCTTCGATCCTGTCGAAGGAATATGCCGACAAGCTGCAGGCCGACGGCAAGATGGAACAGATGAACCAGATGCCACTCGGCACCGGTCCGTTCACCTTCGTCGCCTACCAGCCGGATGCAGTTATCCGCTACCAGGCCAACCCGACCTACTTCAAGGGCAAGGAAAAGATCGACGATCTCGTCTTCGCGATCACGCCGGATGCATCGGTTCGCGCCCAGAAGCTGAAGGCCGGCGAATGCCACATCATGCCGTATCCGAACGCCGCTGACGTCAAGGATCTGAAGGCTGACTCCAGCCTCACGGTTCTGGAACAGCCGGGCCTGAACGTCGCCTACCTCGCCTACAACACGCTGCAGGCTCCCTTCGACAAGCCTGAAGTGCGCAAGGCGCTGAACATGGCGATCAACAAGCAGGCGATCGTCGACGCCGTCTTCCAGGGCGGTGGCCAGGTTGCCAAGAACCCGATCCCGCCGACGATGTGGTCGTATGACAACTCCATCAAGGATGACCCGTACAACCCGGAAGAGGCCAAGAAGGCTCTTGAGGCCGCTGGCGTCAAGGATCTCAGCATGAAGATCTGGGCGATGCCGGTTTCGCGTCCGTACATGCTCAATGCTCGTCGCGCCGCCGAATTGATGCAGGCTGATCTTGCGAAGATCGGCGTCAAGGTCGAGATCGTCACGCACGAATGGGCTGAATACCTGAAGCTGTCGAAGGACAAGAACCGCGATGGCGCCGCCATCCTCGGCTGGACCGGCGACAACGGCGATCCGGACAACTTCCTCGACACCCTGCTCGGCTGCGAAGCCGTCGGCGGCAACAACCGCGCGCAGTGGTGCAACAAGGAATTCGATGCCCTCGTGAAGAAGGCCAAGACCACCTCTGACGTCGGCGAGCGCACCAAGCTCTACGAACAGGCACAGGTCGTCTTCAAGAAGGAAGCTCCGTGGGCGACGCTTGATCATTCCACCGAGTTCGTTCCGATGAGCGCAAAGGTGTCCGGCTTCGTGCAGGATCCGGTTGGCGTTCACCGTTTTGACGGCGTTGATATCGCCGAATAACTGAAACTATGTAAGAATGCCCGGCAAGATCGGGCTTTGCCGGCGGTCAGGTTTGACACCTGACCGCCGGAACAATATGGACATCTGCCATGCTGCGATTTTTTGTCGGACGCCTCGCGGTCCTGATCCCAACTTTCATTGGCGTTTCGCTCATCGCGTTCTCGTTCATCCGCCTCTTGCCCGGTGATCCGGTCATGCTGATGTCGGGCGAACGCGTGATGGCGCCCGAACGTCATGCCCAGATCATGCACGATCTCGGCCTCGACCGCCCGGTCTACCTCCAGTACCTCGACTATCTCGGCAACGTGGTGCAGGGCGATCTGGGTTCGTCGATCGTGACCAAGCGCCCGGTCCTCCAGGAATTCGGCTCGCTGTTTCCGGCGACGCTGGAGCTTTCAATTTGTGCAATCATCCTGGCGATCTGTCTTGGGATACCTGCCGGGGTCTTCGCTGCGGTCAAGCGGGGTACCTGGTTCGACCAGGGGGTGATGGGCGTTGCCCTTGTCGGCTATTCGATGCCGATCTTCTGGTGGGGCCTGCTGCTGATCGTTCTCTTCTCGAATACGCTGCACTGGACACCCGTCTCCGGCCGTATCTCTCTCATGTACTTCTTCAAGCCGGTCACCGGCTTCATGCTGATCGACAGTCTGCTTTCCGGCCAGGCTGGCGCCTTCAAGTCGGCGGTCTCCTCACTGATCCTGCCGACGATTGTGCTTGGTACGATCCCGCTTGCGGTCATCGCTCGCCAGACGCGTTCAGCCATGCTGGAAGTCCTGGGCGAAGACTACGTCCGCACGGCAAAGTCGAAGGGCCTTAACCCGTTCCGTGTCGTCGGCGTGCATGCGCTTCGAAACGCGATGATCCCGGTCGTCACCTCGATCGGCCTGCAGGTCGGCGTTCTCCTGGGCGGTGCGATCCTTACGGAAACGATCTTCTCCTGGCCGGGCATCGGCAAATGGATGGTCGATGCGGTCTTCAAGCGCGACTACACCGTCGTCCAAGGCGGTCTTCTCCTCATCGCCGGCATCGTGATGCTCGTCAACCTGATCGTCGACCTTCTCTACGGTCTGATCAATCCACGCATTCGTCACTAGGAGCGGCTCATGAGCATGGCAAATACAAAGTCTGCCCAACCCTCCGCACTGTCGGAGTTCTGGTACTATTTCTCCCGCAACAAGGGTGCGGTGATTGGTCTGGCCATCTTTCTTTTCGTGCTGGCGATGGCGATCTTCGCGCCGCTGATCGCCCCGTACAATCCCAACGTTCCGCATGAAGGCATGCAGCGGTTGCCGCCGGCCTGGGATGCAAACGGCAATTCGATGTTCCCGCTCGGAACGGATGCCGTCGGCCGCGACATGCTTTCGCGCCTCATCTTCGGTACCCGCTTCTCGCTGTTCATCGGCCTTGTCGTCGCCTCGCTTTCGGCCGTCGCAGGCGTCCTGCTCGGTCTTGTCGCGGGCTATTTCCGCGGTCGCATCGACACGGTCATCATGCGCATCATGGATATCATCCTGGCGTTTCCGTCACTGCTGCTGGCGCTCGTGCTCGTGGCCGTTCTCGGCCCTGGTCTGCTGAACGCAATGATCGCCATCTCGATCGTCAACCAGCCGCATTTCGTGCGCCTAACGCGCGCGTCCGTCATGGCTGAGCGCGAGCGCGAATATGTCATCGCTTCGCGTGTCTCTGGCGCTGGCACCACGCGCCTGATGTTCAAGACGATCCTGCCGAACTGTCTTGGGCCGCTGATTGTCCAGGCGACGCTTGCGTTTTCCGCCGCTATCCTGGACGCCGCAGCTCTCGGCTTCCTCGGCATGGGTGCCCAGCCGCCGACACCGGAATGGGGCACGATGCTCGCCGATGCGCGCGAGTTCTTCCAGAGCTCGCCGTGGCTCGTCACTTTCCCGGGTCTGTGCATCCTCATCACCGTTCTCGCCATCAACCTGATGGGCGACGGTCTGCGCGATGCGCTCGACCCCAAGCTGAAGAGGTCGTAAATGGCGCTTCTCGATATTGAAAACCTGACGGTTGAGTTTCAGACCTCCTCCGGTCTCTTCCGCGCCGTCGACAACGTCTCGCTGAAGTGCGACAAGGGCGAGATCCTCTCGATCGTCGGCGAGTCCGGTTCCGGCAAGTCCGTCTCCATGCTTGCCATGATGGGCCTGTTGCCGTGGACGGCCAGGATCACGGCCGACAAGATGATGTTCGACGGCAAGGACCTCCGCGGTGTGACCGCGCGTCAGCGCCGCAAGATCATCGGCAAGGACATGGCGATGATCTTCCAGGAGCCGATGTCGAGCCTCAATCCCTGCTTCACCGTGGGCTTCCAGCTTGGCGAGACGCTGCGCATCCATATGGGCATGAACCGCAAGGAACGCCGCGAACGCTCGATCGAGCTGCTGAACCTCGTGGGCATTCCGGCGCCGGAAGACCGGCTTTCGAATTTTCCGCACCAGATGTCGGGCGGCATGAGCCAGCGCGTGATGATCGCCATGGCGCTTGCCTGCAATCCGAAGCTCCTGATCGCCGACGAGCCCACGACTGCGCTCGACGTGACCATCCAGGCGCAGATTCTCGATCTGCTTGCACGGCTGCAGAAGGAGCAAGGCATGGCTCTGGTGCTGATCACCCACGACATGGGTGTCGTCGCCGAGACCGCCGAGCGTGTCCAGGTCCAGTACGCTGGCCAGAAGGTCGAGGAGCAGCCGGTCAAGGAGCTCTTCCGCGATCCGCATCATCCTTATACGGCAGCACTTCTTTCGGCCCTGCCCGAACGTGCCGAGGTCGGGCAGAAGCTGCCTTCGATCGCCGGCGTCGTGCCCGGGCAGCATGACCGCCCGACCGGCTGTCTGTTCGCACCGCGTTGCGGCTTCGCGACGGTCGAATGCGATCGCGGCGTCGTCCGCCAGGGCGAGGACCTGGGTCTCGCTCTCTGCAATTATCCCCTCCAGCAGGGCAAGCCTTTGAACCACCCCGGCATTGTTGTCACGGAATCCGCAGGAGGCGTGGCATGACCACCAGCGCTGTTCTCGAGGGCAAGGATCTTGCCCGCTTCTACACGGTAAACCGTGGCCTCTTCAAAGCGGAGGCGACCGTTCGCGCACTGAACGGAGTGAGCTTCAGCCTTCATTCCGGGCGCACACTCGCGGTCGTGGGCGAATCCGGCTGCGGCAAGTCGACGCTCGCCCGCCTGGTGACGATGATCGAGGATCCGACTGCCGGCGAACTGCTGATCGATGGCAAGCCGGCCCGGGTAGGCGACAAGGATCTGCGCAGCCAGGTACAGATCGTGTTCCAGAATCCTTACGGCTCGCTCAATCCGCGCCAGAAGGTGGGCTCGATCCTGGAAGAGCCGCTGAAGATCAACACGGATGACGACGCGCGGACACGCCGGCGCAAGGCGGAAGCGATGATGGCAAGGGTCGGTTTGCGGCCCGAGCACTATGATCGCTATCCGCACATGTTTTCCGGCGGCCAGCGCCAGCGCATCGCGATCGCCCGCGCATTGATGCTGCGGCCGAAGGTGCTGGTGCTCGACGAGCCGGTCTCCGCCCTCGACCTGTCGATCCAGGCGCAGGTGCTGAACCTCTTGATGGACCTGCAGAAGGAGATGGGTCTTGCCTATCTCTTCATCTCCCACGGTCTTTCCGTCGTGCGCCACATCGCCGATGACGTGATGGTCATGTATCTTGGACGGCCGGTGGAAACAGGTCCGGCAGCCGAGGTCTTCGAGCGGCCCCGCCATCCGTACACCGCAGCGCTGCTTTCCGCGACGCCGATCGCAGATCCGGACCGCGAAAAGAACCGCATTCGCCTGCAGGGCGAACTGCCGTCGCCGCTGAACCCGCCGATCGGCTGTCACTTCAATCCGCGCTGCTGGAAGGCGCAGGACCATTGCCGCAAGGTGGAGCCGGAGCTTGGCGGCGAGGGTGCCCACCGCTACGCCTGCCATTTCCCATTGGATTGACCCGCGAGGCGGCTGGCGAGGCATCCGCGTGATGTCCGCCTTCAGCCGCCCTTGCATCCTTGCCGCAGCGGAGCCTAAAAAGCCTCTTGCCGGGCGTCTTGGCCCGCAAGTCGATTCGTCGCGGAATAGGGAAATATGGCAAGCAAATCAAACGGCCGGCCTCCGGTGATCATCGTCATGGGCGTCAGCGGCAGCGGCAAGTCCTCGGTGGGGCAGCGCCTCGCGGCGCATCTCGGCCTGCAGTTCGTGGAGGGTGACCAGCTTCATCCCGAAGCCAATGTCGAGAAGATGGCCAAGGGCATACCGCTTACCGATGAGGACAGGATGCCGTGGCTCGATCTGATCGGCGACGCGATGAAGGCCTCGGTGGCCCGCGGCGAAGGCATCGTCATATCCTGTTCGGCCTTGAAGCGCGTCTACCGTGATCGCCTGCGGGCCGCCGCCGATGACCGTCTTCTCTTCGTCTACCTCGATGGCTCGAGGGAACTCCTGATGAAGCGCATGGGTGAGCGCAAGGGACACTTCATGCCGGTGTCGCTGCTCGAGAGCCAGCTGCTAACGCTGGAGGTGCCGACTGGTGAGCCGGGCGTGGTTACCGTGGATATTGATGATAGCCTGGAGAAAATTGCGGCGGATGCCGTGCAGGAGCTCGCCGCGATCGGTGTCGATTAGCGATGGGACGACCGCCTGGCCGTTCCCAATCCTCGTCATGCCGATGAATTTGAAGGGCCTTTGCACGGTCCCAGGGTTGCCCTTGGGGCCGCGATAGTTAGGGCATTTCGCATGAGCGAGGCGCCTGTGAGGTGAACTCCAATCAGGCGGCCTTTGCCTCGGCGCTGTCCTCATACGCCGGGTAGTCGGTGTAACCTGCCGCGCCGCCGCCATAGTAGGTCTCGCGGATGGGGGTAGCCAAAGCAAGGTCCTGCCGCAGGCGCGCCACCAGATCGGGATTCGCGATGAAGGGCTGGCCGAAAGCCGCAAGATCGATCAGGCCGTCCCGCAGGAACTCCTCAGCGCGACGCTTGTCCAGCGAACCAGCAAGAATAAGCGTACCTGAATAGCTCTGGCGGAACCTGCCCAGAAAGTCCCTCGAAATAGCCGGAGCGCTGGCAGCGCCCTGGTCCTTCAGATGCACATAGGCCAGGTTGCGCTCAGCAAGCGCAGCCGCAAGGTGCAGGTAGGTTTCCTCGATCAGAGGATGATGCGGCATGTCGAACAGCCTGCCGAATGGAGAGAGCCGGATGCCGACCTTCGCGGCGCCAATTCGCGCGACCACCGCATCGACAATCTCGAGCACGAAGCGCGTCCTGTCCTCGACGCTTCCGGCACCATACCGGTCGGTACGGTCGTTGATCAGCGGATTGAGGAACTGCTCCAGAAGATAACCATTTGCACCGTGGATTTCGACGCCGTCGAATCCAGCGCCAACGGCATTGGCCGCGGCATTCGCAAAGTCGTTGACGACCCTGGCGACCTCGTCGGTCCGGAGCGGCCGCGGCACGCTCGCTTCGACAAAGCCAGCGACACCTTCGTCGTTGAACGCATAGGCCGTGCTCTTGTCGTCGCGTGCCGGTTTGGCGCTGGAACTGACGGGCTGCCCGCCGGCCGCCTGGAGCGAGGTATGCGACATCCGGCCGACATGCCAGATCTGCGCAAAAATCTTCCCGCCTTCCTCGTGTACGGCCTTCGTCACACCCTGCCAGCCACGAACCTGATCGTCCGACCAAATGCCGGGGATGAAGGCAAAGCCCGTTCCCTCTTGCGAAATCGGCGTTCCCTCGGTGACGATCAGGCCGGCGCCGGCGCGCTGGCGGTAATATTCGGCGGTCTGCTCGTCGGCTATGCCGTCCTTCGCCCTGGCCCGGGTCATCGGAGCCATGACGACGCGGTTGCGAAGCTTTTGGCCGCTCATGTCGTAGGTTTCAAAGAGTGACTTCATGAGTGTTGTTCCTCAGGGTGGTTGATTATCATCGACGGGATAGATATCTATAGGCAGATCATAAATCCAACTCATGGAGCTAATGATGTCGATCGATCATGCTCATATCTTGAAGTTCGACCTGAACCTGCTGGTCGCTTTCGACGCCTTGATGAGTGAGCGCAACGTCACACGCGCGGCGCATCGGATCGGCATTTCGCAATCCGCCCTCAGCCACAATCTCGGCCGCCTGCGCACGCTTCTTTCGGACGAGCTGTTCGTTCGCTCGGCGCGCGGGATCGAACCGACGCCGCGGGCGCAGGAACTCGCGGAAACCGTCAGCTGCATCCTGTGCACGATCCAGTCCCGCCTGATCGAGCCGGAGCAGTTCGACCCGGCAACGGATGAGCGTACCTTCACGATCGGAATGACCGACTATCTCGAAAGCCTGTTGATGCCGAGGCTTCTCGCTGCCGTTTACGAGCAGGCGCCACGGGTCAATTTCATCGTGCGGTCACTCGACCAGGATTACCCTGCGGATCTGCTGGACAGCGGCGAGATCGACCTTGCGATCGGCAAGGTGGAGACCGGCAATGAACTTCATAAGCGCCGCAAGCTCTGGTCCGAGCGTTATGTCATCCTCAGCAATCCCGAGAAGACCGGGCCTTCCGGCTCGATCGACCTCGAGACGTTTCTCTCCACCCCGCAAGCCGTGATCGTCAGCAAGGACGGACGCTGCCGCCTCGTGGACGAGGTGCTGGCTGAGCGTGGATTAAAACGGCACGCAGCGGTCACGACGCCGCACCTCTTCACGCTGCCGATCCTGGTTCGGGAGACGCACACGATCGCGGCCGTGCCGGCAAGCTTCGCCCGGGCCTGGGCGCCGGTGTTCGGCCTCGGGATCAGCCCGGGACCTGTGGACATCCCGCCCTACGACATCTCGCTCGCATGGCACACCTCATCCGACCGCAATGCCGCCCACGCCTGGCTGCGCCAGCAGATCCTTGCCGCAGTCGAACCCGTCCGCGCCGAGATACTTCAGGCCAACGCTGCGCCCGATGCCATCATGATCGCCGCCGAATAGGTTCGCTTTCCAGAGGCGGCGGATGGTTGCGCCCCAGCGTGCTTTGCCGCGGGCAGATTTGTCGGTGTTTCACCGGTCGCGACCAATGTCGCTGGCACCGACCAATGCGACGAACTGCCCGGCCGTCGTTTTCATGGATTGAAGCGGTTCGGCGAATAGGCCGCGATGTTGATGAAGGGCGCGTCGCCGGTAATGAGCTCCGCCAGCACGCGGCCGGTCACCGGCCCGAGCGTCAGGCCGTGATGAGCATGGCCGAAGGCAAACCACAGCCCGTCATGGCGCGGCGCCTTTCCGATGATCGGCATCATGTCCGGCGTGCATGGCCGCGCGCCCATCCAGGGTTCCGGATCGAGCCTTCTTCCCAAGGGGAAGATGGCCCGCGCGACCTTTTCGGCGCGGTCGAGCTGCACCGGCGTCTTCGGTGCGTCGCGCGCGGCGAACTCCGCTCCTGTCGTCAGGCGTATGCCGCGGTTCATCGGCGCCAGGAAATAGCCGCGCTCGGCATCGAGAGTCCAGTTGTTGAGCATGGCATCGCCTTCGGGCGCATAGTGCATGTGGTAGCCGCGCTTGACGCCGAGCGGAAAGGAGTAGCCGAGCTTGCTCGTTGCGAGGTCCGCCCATGGTCCGAGCGCCACCACCGCGTCCTGCGCTTCCACGGCTCCGTCGCTGGTCGTTACCTTCCAGCCGGAAGCCGTTTGCTCAAGCGTCGCGGCATCGCCTGAAGTAAAGCGCCCGCCAAGGCGTTCGAAGTAGAGGCGATAGGCGGTGATCAATCCGTGGGGATCGAGTACCGACCAAGGATCGCGCCAGCGAAGGCCGCCGCGGAATTCGCCCCGGATGCTCGGCTCCATGCGCGCTATGTCGGCACCGCTCAGCGCATCGTAGCTCACGCCGAATTCCCGCTGGAGCCTTTCGGCTTCCGCAAACTCTGCATCCCGCTTCGCGTCGGTGCGGAATATCTCCATCCAGCCGTCCTTGCGGATCAGGTGGCCGGAATGGGAAGCTTCGATGAGATCATTGTGTTCGGAGATTGAATGCTCGATCAGCGGTGCATAGGCGCGCGAGATCATCTCGTGGCGCTTCGTGTTCGAATTCCACCAGTAGCGCGCGAGAAAGGCGAGCTGGCCCGGCAGGGCACGGAGGTGGTAATGCGCGTCGATGCGGTTGTTGAAGGCATAGCGGATCAGGACGCCAAGCTGCTGCGGGAAGCCGTAGGGCACGACGCCCTCGCGCTGGATGAGGCCTGCGTTGCCGAATGACGTCTCCCCGCCGGGCGCCTTGCGGTCGACAAGGGTCACCTGCCGCCCGCGACGCTGAAGATGGATGGCGGTCGAAACGCCGACGATTCCGGCGCCCAGCACGATTACGTCTTTTGTCATGTCTGTCTGCAGTCCACACTTTGCCCAAAGAGCGAAAATGCCCGGCGGGAGATCGTGGCGCAAACGAAAAATGCTATTTCATTTCAAAATCATTGCCTTTTCCAAGGCAGCGTTTTCCGCCTGTATCCGAACGTAGAGGATCGCCGCATTCAGCACCGAAAAAGCCAGTGCATAGAAAGTGAGACCGAACGTTAGCGGCAGCGCCGCGATCTCGCCGACGACGATGGCATAGTTGGGATGGCGTATGAAGCGATAGGGTCCATCTTGGACGAGCGGTGCCCCCGGCAGCACGATGATGCGTGTGGTCCAGCGATCCTTGAGCGTTGCGAGCACCCACAGCCGCAGGGCCTGGAGAATGACGAAAATCAGGAGCCAGGGCAGGCTGATCGGCTGGCCCGGCGCAAGCAGCCAGAGACCCGCGAGCCAGGCCGCATGCATGCCGACCATGAACGGGTAGTGTTCGCCAGCAACCTCCACGCCGCCACGCGCAAGCAGAGCGGCGGTGTTGCGCCGGGCATAGACCAATTCAAGGAGGCGTTGCAGCGTGACGAAAAGGAGAATGGCGATCGATGCGGCCGTCATGCTGCCCTCCTCAGGGTTACGCAGCTTGCAGTGAAGCCCGGACCCATTGCCACCATCGCTGCCCGTCTTGGCAGGCCATCCTTGATGACCTGGTCGAGCACGAAGAGCACCGTCGGCGATGACATGTTTCCATAGTCTGTGAGCACGTCTCTTTCGTGGCCGAGCGAGTCCGGTTCGAGTGAAAGCGCACTCTCGATCGCGCGCAGCACCTTGGTACCGCCGGGATGACAGACGAAGCGATCGATGTCGTCTATGCGCAGGCCCGAGCGATTGAGAATATTGGCAATTGCCGGTCCCACATGCTCCTGCGCAAAGGGCGGCAGTGCCTGGTCGAGGATGATGCCTAGGCCGGTGTTGTCGACCTTCCAGCCCATGATGCCGAGGGTTGACGGAAAGAGGTGTTCGCCGGTCGATTCGATCTCGGCAAGGCCTTCCTCACCGGCACGCAGGACGCATGCGGCTGCGCCGTCTCCGAAAAGCGCCGTCGCGATGATGTTGGGGCGCGTCAGTTCATCCAGCCGGAAGGCGAGCGAACAAAGCTCGATGCTGACGAAAAGCACGACGGAACCGGGACGACCTGCGGCAAGCCGCGAGGCGATGGCAAGCCCCGAAACGCCGCCCGCACAGCCTAGACCAAAGAGTGGCACGCGCTGGATAGTCCCCCGAAAGCCCATGGTTTCCGCCATCCGCGCCTCGATGCTCGGGACCGTGAAACCGGTGGTCGAGGTCGTGACGACGCAGTCGACGTCGCTCGCTCTCATTCCGGCGCGTTCCAACGCCATGCTGGCAACGTTGACGAACAGCTTCTCGGCCTCGTCCTGGTAGGCGTCCATGCGATCCTGCCAGCCATGCGGCTCCATGAACCAGGAAAGCGGCCGCGCCGTATGCCGCGTGCGTATGCCGGCATTGTCGAACACCCGGGCAAGATGCTTGAAGTCCTTGAAGCGCCCGGAAAACATCTGCGCCGCGGCTTCCGCTGCCTCGGATTGGTTGATCACATGCTCGGGCGCCGAAACGGCAAGACTGACGAGCTTGACGGCATTGGTCACATTGATTCTCCTTGGTCACCCTGGCGGCACCTTGGATAGAACACTTCTGCGCGGTAAATATTCGGCATCGCTGAAATGTCACGCGAAGGTGACCGTCGTTCGATGCGCCGTGAACGGAAAAAATTCCGGGACTGACGAATAAAGCTCCGGGATGCCGTGTTCTTCCTCCGCATGTTCATGTGCGAAGGAGAAAATCCCCATGACGAATGCCAATACTCGTTCTCATTTTTCCCGCCGCCTGCCGCTGCTCGTGCTCGGCCTTGGCCTTGTGGCAAACAGCCTTCCCGGGCTGGCCTTTGCCATCGGCGACAATGACAGCATGACGCCGACCTGCAAGAAGGGCCAGATCTACGACAAGAAGACGAAGAAGTGCGTCAAGCAGCAGGGTGCCGTGATCTCGGACCAGAACCGCACTGACTATGCCTATTCGCTTGCCAAGGCCGGCCGATATGAAGAGGCGCTGGCAATGCTCGACACGCTGAAGAACCCGAACACGGCCGAAGCGCTGAACTATCGCGGATACGCGACGCGTAAGCTCGGCCGCACCGATGAAGGCATCGCCTTCTACCTGCAGTCCGTCAAGATGGCCCCGCGCTATGCGAAGGTCCGCGAATATCTCGGCGAGGCCTACGTCATCAAGGGACGCGTCGATCTTGCCAAGGAGCAGCTCAACACCATCAAGGGCATCTGCGGTACGGGTTGCGAAGAGTATCGAGATCTTAACGAAGCGATCACCAGCTCAAAGATCTGATTGTCCAGCTTCTGGACGGACGCGGTAGCCGTGATGAAAAGCGCTGAAAGGGACCTGGGAGTGCCAGTCGCTCATTCCATATTTCCTGCTTATAGTCGCGACCAACGAGAATCGCCGGCATTGCCGGCGGTTCGCCTGAGACCGCGTGAGCGGGAGGATGCTATCGCAAACGAAGACGAAATCAGAACGGAACTGGCGCAGCATCTGACGCGCCTCTGGCGATACGGCATGGTCCTGTCGCGTCGCCGCGACGTGGCAGACGATCTTGTCCAGGCAACCTGCGTGCGGGCACTCGAGCGCGCGGGTCAATTTTCCCCCGGGACGCGCCTGGACCGCTGGCTGTTTGCGATCCTCCACTCGATATGGCTGAACGAAATCCGCTCGCGCAAGGTCCGCATGGGCCAGGGTTTCGTGGATGCCGACGAGACGTTGGTCTTCGACGGCGCGCATGACACCGAGACGCATGTTCTGGCCGGACAGGTGCTCCGGCAGGTACAGGCTCTTCCGGAAGCACAGCGGACGGCTGTGTTTCTAGCCTATGTCGAAGGCCTGTCGTATCGCGAGGTGGCCGAGGTGCTCGATGTTCCGATCGGTACCGTCATGAGTCGTTTGGCGACCGCGCGTGCAAGGCTCGCTGAGACCGCCGGAGCACCGCAAGTTGCGCCCGCATCGGATGGGGGACAGAATGATCGACCGTGAGAAAAGAGAACTGCCTTCCGACGAACTGCTTGTTGCTTTCCTTGACGGCGAACTTGATGGTGCCGAGCGGGAAAAGATCGAAGAACTGATCCGTACCGACGAAGTGGTGGCCGAGCGCTTCGATTTCCTGTCGCGCAGCAGCCTGCCATTCGCGCATGCTTATGATCCGGTCCTTTCGGCAGCGCCTTCCGCAAACCTGCAAGCCATGCTCGCTAACATTCCCTCGCCGCAGACGCGCAGGAACACGATTTTTGCGACAGGTCGCCGCAGCTTCCTTGCCACGGCAGCCGCCTGCCTCGTTGCCGGCGTAGTCGGTGATCGGGCCTATCTCGGCCTCCAGGCGCATGTCGGCTCGTCGCAAGGAAGCGAGTGGCGCAAGGTGGTTGCCGAATACATCTCGCTCTACACCGCCGATACCCTGAGCGGACCATCGCCGGAGACTGCGATCCAGGAGGAGCAACTCGGCCACGTGGGCTCGAGGGTCGGTCTCTCGCTTTCGCCGCAAATGGTGGCGCTGCCGGGTATCGACTTCAAGCGGGCGCAGATCCTGCAATATGACGACCAGCCCCTGGCGCAGATCGCCTATCTCGATCCCGAGAGTGGACCGATGGCGCTCTGCATAGTGCCCTCGTCTCGTGGGCGCAAGGATCCGGACATGGAGAACCGGAAGGGCATGAATGTCGTCTATTGGTCCAATGATACCCATGCCTTCATGCTGATCGGACACAGGCCGATCGACGGCATGATGGATCTGGCCGACGCAGTGCGGGGACACTTGTCGGTATGACGCGGATCGCTGGCCCTGCGGGCCAGGTGGATGCGGGGGCTTGTTAAGCGCTTGATGTTCGAATAAGCAGGCCGACGCGCTCCAGGGGAGTGCGATCGCCTTTCTTTGCCGGCCCTTGGGCTCCGGAAACGGAAACCGGCCGCCATGCCATCACGGTAGTTCGAGCAATGCTCTATTCGACGTCCAAGCGGCTCTTTGACTTCGTGGTCACCAGTCTGGCCGCTGTTGTGCTCCTCATTCCGGCGCTTGTCGTCGCCCTCGCAGTGCGGCTGACATCTCCCGGTCCCGTCCTCTACTGGTCGGATAGGGTCGGTCATTGCAACCGTATCTTCCGGATGCCGAAGTTTCGCAGCATGCGCATCGATACGCCGGCCGTCGCGACCCATCTGCTGGACAATCCCGCGACCTATCTGACGCCGATCGGATCGTTCCTGCGCAAGTCCAGCCTTGATGAGCTGCCGCAGCTCTGGTGCATCCTCAAGGGGGAGATGAGCCTCGTGGGTCCACGCCCGGCGCTCTTCAACCAGCACGACCTCGTGCAACTCAGGACCGAATGCGGTGTCCATAAGCTGCTCCCCGGGCTTACCGGCTGGGCCCAGATCAATGGCCGCGACGAACTTCCCATTCCCGAGAAAGTCCACCTCGACGAGGAATACCTGAACAGGCGTTCGTTCGCCTTCGATATTCGAATTTTGTTTCTTACCGTAATCAGAGTTGTTCGCCGTGAGGGTGTTGTTCACTGATTTGAAACAATTCTAGGAGGCAAATACGGTGAATATCGGCTATGAGAATGTTGACAGTCACTGATATGGCTGCTCTCTGGCTTGATGGTGTCGGGTGAATAGTCGGACCGGCACCGTCGGGAGGAGAGGCGATCATCAGGATAACGATGGACGATCTCCCACCCCGGTAGTGGCCAAGGCGGATGGATACGTAGATCAATGCCTGTGCAAGAACTCGTGGTACCACTGCTGGCCCTGCCTCGCGTTGCCAAGAGGATCGTGGCGCTGATCGTCGATGCAAGCTTCTGCGTCTTGACGGTCTGGCTTGCCTATTGCTTCCGCCTCAATGACTGGGTGCTGCTTTCCGGCGTGCAATGGCTGCCGGTCATCGCCTCCCTCTGTTTGGCCATCCCGATCTTCATCGTCATGGGCCTGTACCGGGCCATCTTTCGCTATGCCGGGCTTTCTGCCTTCGTCGCGGTCCTGAAGGCCGTCGCGATCTACGGTGTCGCCTACATGGCGCTCTTCACGGCATTGAGCATTCCAGGGGTGCCGAGAACAGTCGGTATCCTGCAGCCGATGCTTCTCCTCTTGGCGATCGGCCTGTCACGGCTCTGGATCCGCTACTGGCTGGGTGACGAGTACCAGCAAATCCTCAGGCGAAGCTCCCTGCCGAAGGTCCTCATCTACGGTGCCGGCAGCGCCGGCCGACAACTTGCCGCCGCACTTGCCAACAGCACGGAGCTCAGCGTTGCCGGTTATCTCGACGATGATCCGCGCCTCAAGGGCGGCATCATGGGAGGTCTGCGGATCTACGATCCCCTGGATCTTGCCGGGCTGGTCGAGAGCCGTGGGATCAGGGATGTACTGCTCGCTCTGCCCTCGACCTCGCGACAGCGCCGCAACGAAATTCTGGAAAGCATACGCAAGGCGAGGGTGACGGTCCGCACATTGCCTGATCTGACGGCTCTCGCACAGGGCAAGGTCGCCGTGACTGACCTGCGCGAACTGGAAATCGAAGACCTTCTCGGACGCGACACCATCGCGCCGAACCGTGCGCTGCTCGACAGGAACAATCGTGGCAAGGCGGTGATGGTGACGGGCGCGGGCGGTTCGATCGGCGGCGAGCTCTGCCGGCAGATATTGAAATGCCGCCCTTCGCGCCTCATCCTGTTCGAGCAGAGTGAATTCGCCCTCTATACAATCCACGCCGAGTTGACAAAGCTCGCAACCGGATACGGTTTCAGCGACATCCAGATCCTTCCGTTCCTCGGGTCCATCCGCGATGGCGACCGCGTGCGCGAAGTCATGCGGTCGTGGCAGCCGCAGACGCTTTATCACGCGGCCGCCTACAAGCACGTGCCGCTCGTCGAGCACAATCCCGTCGAGGGCATCAGGAACAATGTCACGGGAACGTTGACCACCGCGCTCGCCGCGCGGGAATGTGGCGTGTCCGATTTCGTGTTGATCAGCACGGACAAGGCGGTGCGCCCTACTAACGTCATGGGCGCGAGCAAGCGCCTCGCCGAAATGGTCCTCCAGGCGCTTGCGGCCGAGCCGGCCGCCGTCGATGCCCCCGGCACGAATTTCTCGATGGTAAGGTTTGGAAACGTGCTGGGTTCATCGGGCTCGGTGGTCCCGCTGTTCCGCCAGCAGATCCGTGACGGCGGGCCGATTACCCTGACCCATCCCGATATCACCCGCTATTTCATGACCATACCCGAGGCCTCGCAGCTGGTCATCCAGGCGGGCGCCATGGCCGAGGGCGGAGACGTCTTCCTGTTGGACATGGGCGAGCCCGTGAAGATCGCCGACCTCGCCCGCCGGATGGTTGAGCTTTCGGGCCTGACGGTGAGGGATGATGACAATCCCGAGGGCGACATCGAGCTGACCTTGACAGGGCTCAGGCCAGGCGAAAAGCTCTATGAGGAGTTGCTGATCGGCGACGATCCGCAGCCGACCGATCATCCGCGGATCATGAAGGCGCGCGAGGATTTCCTCTTCTGGCCGGAACTCTCGAAGAAGATCAAGCGGCTTTCCGCCACGCTCGACGCAAACGACATGAGCGCTGCCCGCCGCATGCTTGCCGAGCTCGTCTCCGGCTATGTGCCGAGCGATAGCCCCGAGGTCGAGTTGCCCGAGCCGCGCGCGACCACCGCTGCCCGAGATCAGGTGTTTTCTTCTCTCAGGAATGCCTCGACGGTGAGCCTTAGGGCTTCGTCGATCGGATAGGGCGGCGTCCAGCCAAGAAGTTCCCTGTCGTCGCTCGGGTCGACCTGAAGCGAACCGAGGAGCCGCTGCGCCATGTCTCCCTTTCCGACAATCCTTGCCGCCGTCTTTAGGAGCGACGGCGGGACGGTGATCAAGTTCGGCTTGCGGTTCATCGCTTTGGCAAGCCTGGTGATCAACTCGGCGGTCGAGAGATCGGCGAAATCGCTCACCAGGAAGACGCGGTTGGCGGCTGCCGGATGCTCCGCGCAACGCAGGATGAAATCGGCAAGATTGCCGACATAGACAAGCGAGCGCTTGTTTTCCACGGCCGCGAGCGGCAAGGGCACGCCACGCCGTGTCCATTTCATGAGGCTTGCAAAATTCGCTTTTACGCCGGGACCATAGACGAGAGGCGGGCGGATGATGACGATTTCCATCCTCGTCGCCCGGCCCAGCTGAAAGAGGGCCTCCTCCGCTTCCCATTTGGAGAGGCCATAGGCGTCCTGCGGTTTGGGCATCTCTGCCGGGGTGAACGGCTGGTCCTTCGGCGTCGCCTCGCCGTTTACCTTCACGGAGCTCATGTAGATGAAGCGGCGGACGCCGGCGGCGGCGGCCTGCCTGGCAAGATTGATCGTGGCTGTCACATTCGCGGCCCGGAACGCAGCAGTGGGATCTGCGACAGTCTCGCGCATTACATGGACGCGCGCGGCAAGGTGGACAACGGTGTCTATGTCCGGGAGTGCGGCCGACCAGTCGGTCGTCTCGTTGATGTCGCCCACGCGATAAAAGCCGTCGCGCTCGCTCCGGCTCACTGCGCGGAACCCTAGTTCCCTTCGGCGCAACTCGGCCACAAGCGCGCTACCCACAAAGCCCGTTGCTCCCGTTACCAGAATCATGCTTCCCGCCCGCAAACTGAAGATCGCCACTGCTTAGCAGGCTTTTTCGTTGCGGGCACCGTGGAAGCGTCTGGCTGTCGGTCGTTCATGCGACCTGGTAGCGCAGGTGAAGGACGTCATGCTCCAGCGTCTCGACGGACTTGAGCGAAAGGCGCCTTGACGGGGCCGCGTCTCGATCGAAAGTGCTCGGCATGCCCGTGGTCCCGTCGGCGACCGGAATGATGAAGAGGCTGATCTCGTCGATCAATCCGGCGGCCAGAAAGCTGCCGTTTATTCCGCCGCCGCCCTCGAGGAGCAAGCGCTTCACGCCAAAATCGCTCGCCAGTAAGTCGAGCGCAACAGCGAGATCGATTTCGGAACGACCGGCGAAAATGTAGGAAATGCCGTCCCGGCGCAGTTCGGCCAGATGATCGTCCGGGACGTCCTCGGTGAGGATTAAGACGAGCGGATCGCCATTGATGCTGCCGGTATTCATATGCAGTCTGGCATGCCGGTCGATGGCAATCGCGTAAGGTCCCCGCTCCGCGCTGGGCGCCTTCCAGGTCGTACGCGGATAGACTTCCGTTGCCTTTGCGGGGCGAGGCTCGCCATCGGCGAAATCAGCCATCGTCACACGGCCGACGATCCAGCCGTCCGCTTCGAGGCTCTGATGGATCTGCTCATAGACTTCGGTCAATTGCGCCGTGAGGTCCTGGGGCCAGTGCGTGGGCACGATCCGGCCGTCGATGCTGGACCCCATATGCATTGTGACATGCGGTTTCACTTCATACTCCAGGTTACAGTGAAAAGGGCGGCTGGGGCCGCCCCTCATCAATATTCCTGTGTGGTCGGCCTGAACAGGATTTCGTTGATATCGACATCCTCCGGCTGGCTCATCGCGAAGACCACCGCCCTGGCGAAGGAATCGGCTGGAATTGCCGCCTCATAACGCTTGCGGACCGCAGCCGCTATGTCCGGCTCGGTGACGCTGTCCGGCAACTCCGTTGCCACCGCGCCCGGCGAGATGATGGTCGTGCGTATGTTGTACGGCTTCACCTCCTGGCGCAGCCCTTCGGAGATCACGCGCACGCCGTGCTTGGTGGCTGCGTATACGGCGCCTCCGGGGTTGACCTTGTGGCCGGCGACCGAGGACACGTTGATGATGTGGCCGCTCTTCTGCTCCTTCATGTAGGGCAGGACAGCGCCGATGCCATAGAGCACGCCCTTGAGGTTCACGTCGATCGTGCGGTTCCAGTCCTCGACCTTGCAACGCTCGAGCGGCGAATGCGGCATCAGGCCAGCATTGTTGATGATGACATCGATGCGGCCATGACGTTCGACCGCATGATCGACAAGCCGCTTCACCTGTTCGAACTCCGTCACGTCCGTCTGCATGACGGCGTGGCCGCCGAGCGAGAGCTCGCCCGCCAGCGCGTTCAGCCTATCGAGGCGGCGGGCGCCGAGGACGAGCTTCGCCCCTCCCTCGGCGAGGCGGCGGGCGGCGGCTTCGCCCAGTCCGCTGCTTGCGCCGGTGATGACGACGACTTTGCCTTCAATACCCTGTGCCATTTTCTTTCCCTTCCGAGATGCGATGGATCAGTCCGGCAGTCACCGGTCGACCCTTGCCTGCAGATGTGCCGGATAGCGATCGCCCTGCACCGTGATTTTCGACACGGCATCCTCGATGGCGTGCAGATCTCTCTCGGTCAGCTCGACGGCAGCGGCGCCGATGTTTTCTTCCAGGCGAAGCAGCTTGGTCGTTCCGGGAATCGGCACGATCCAGGGCTTCTGCGCCATGAGCCAGGCAAGCGCGATCTGGGCGGATGTCGCCTTCTTCTGCAATGCGATCCTGTCCAGCAGGTCGACGAGAGCCTGGTTGGTCTTTCGGGCCTCCGGGCTGAAACGCGGCACGATGTTGCGGAAGTCGGTGCTGTCGAAGGCGGTGTTTTCATTGATCGCGCCGGTGAGGAACCCCTTGCCGAGCGGGCTGAAGGGCACGAAGCCGATGCCAAGCTCCTCGAGCGTCGGAATGATCTCGGTCTCCGGCTCACGCCACCACAGCGAATACTCGCTCTGGAGTGCGGCGACCGGCTGGACCGCATGGGCGCGGCGGATCGTGCGTGCCCCGGCTTCCGACAGCCCGAAATGCTTCACTTTGCCTTCCTCGATCAGTTCCTTCACGGTCCCGGCGACATCCTCGATGGGAACCTCCGGATCGACGCGGTGCTGATAGAAGAGATCGATCACATCCGTCCTGAGCCGCTTCAGGGCCGCGTCGGCGACCTGCCGGATATGTTCGGGGCGGCTGTTCATGCCGCTCTGCCCGCCCTCGGCGTTGAAGTTGAAACCGAACTTCGTCGCGATGACGACCTGGTCACGGAAGGGGGCGAGCGCTTCGCCCAGCAGTTCCTCGTTCTTGTAGGGACCATAGGCTTCGGCGCTGTCGAAGAAAGTTACCCCGCGTTCGAAGGCGGTGCGGATCAGCTTGATCGCCTGCTGCGTTTGCGTCGCAGGGCCGTAACCGTAGCTAAGCCCCATGCAGCCGAGTCCGATGGCCGAGACCGCGAGGCCGTTCTTTCCGAGTGTGCGTTTCTGCATCCTGATTTCTCCCTTCCTATCCCTGCTACTGTTCGTCGCTGACGTGTTCCATCCAATCCACGACCTTGCCGTCCAGCGCCTCTGCGATGGCGATGTGGGTCATGGCGGCTCCCGGCGATGCGCCGTGCCAGTGCTTTTCTCCGGGCTCGAACCAGACGATGTCGCCGGGACGGATCTCCTCGATCGGGCCGCCTTCGCGTTGAACGCGGCCGAACCCGGAAGTCACGATAAGCGTCTGCCCGAGCGGATGAGTATGCCATGCTGTTCGTGCACCCGGTTCAAAGGTAACCGTCGCGCCGCCGATCCGCGCCGGCGGCTGCCCCTGGAAGGGGGCGTCGATGCGGACCACCCCGCTGAAATAGTCGGCCGGTCCCCTGGCCGAGGGTGCCGACCCCGCCTGCTTGATGTTCATTAGTATACCCTTTCCCAATAGCGGACATTCATCGAACCGCTGATTGGAGGATATTTAGCGCGTGCGATTACCCCCGATTAGGTGATAGAAGTCGCAAGGCCTTATGAGAAAGTTTAATATATGGTTCGCCAGCCGACGAACGATCTTGCCGCCTTCATTGCCGTCGCGCGCGAAAAGAGCTTCACGCGGGCAGCTGCCAAGCTTGGTGTGTCGCAATCAGCGCTTAGCCATACCGTCACCGCGCTCGAGAAACGCCTCGGTGTGCGTTTATTGACCCGAAACACCCGCAGCGTCTCGCCGACCCAGGCGGGCGAGCGCCTCCTCGTGACCGTCGCCCCACGCCTGGACGAGATCGAAACCGAACTCGCCGCCCTCAGCGAGTTCCGAGACAAGCCGGCCGGTACGATACGGATCAATGCCGGGGAGCATGCCGCGGAGAGGATCCTCTGGCCTGCGCTGGAAAAGCTGCTGCCCGACTATCCGGATATCCATGTCGAGATCATTGTCGATTACGGGCTGACCGACATCGTCGCCGAGCGCTACGACGCCGGCGTCCGACTTGGCGAGCAGGTGGCAAAGGACATGATCGCCGTGCGTATCGGTCCCGACATGCGCATGGCCGTGCTCGGAGCGCCCTCCTATTTCGCCGATCATCCGACGCCACTGACGCCAAGGGATCTGACCGATCACAACTGCATCAACCTGCGCCTGCCGACCTATGGCGGCATCTATGCCTGGGAGTTCGAAAAAGACGGTCATGAACTGCGCGTGCGCGTCGAAGGGCAGCTTGTCTTCAACAATTTTTCCCTTCGGCTGAACGCGGCCCTGAAGGGGCTGGGGCTGGTCTATCTTCCGGAAGACGCCGTGCTGCCATATATCGGCGATGGCCGCCTGGTTCGCGTTCTCGAGGATTGGTGCCCTTCTTTCTCCGGCTATCACCTTTACTACCCGAGCCGAAGGCAGCCCTCGGCCGCCTTTGCAATCGTGATGAACGCGCTTCGATATCGCGCATGACGCGGCATCGCCCCTGCTGGGTAGATGGGCTGCGAAAGGCTTGAGGTTGGCACTTTGCCATGCGCTCGTTCACGTTTCGGTGTCTTCACCGGCTTGTGTGTAACAAATGTGCCTCTGCTCCCGTAATTGGCGTGTAGTCGCACAGCGTTGGTCCGGGTTGGCCCAGGGTGCGGATCATTGTCTGTCCAGGGAGGGGACTATGTTGAACAGGCGCATGGTGCTTTTCACGGCAGGTCTTGGGACGATCGCGCTCCATATCGGCCTGCGTGCCGGCAAGACACAGGCTGCGCAGCGTTTCGCGGTCACACACAGCGAAGCGGAATGGCGCTCGCTCCTGACGCCGGATCAATATGCGGTGCTGCGGGAGTCCGCCACGGAATATCCCAATACCAGCCCGCTGCTCCAGGAGCATGGGAAAGGCAACTTCGCCTGCGCCGGATGCGACCAGGATCTTTTCTCTTCCGCGACGAAGTTCGAGAGCGGCACGGGCTGGCCGAGCTTCTGGGCGCCGCTCGACGACAAGGTCGTCGGTACCGAGCGCGATACCTCCCTGGGTGTGGTGCGTACGGCGGTTCACTGCGGCCGCTGCGGCGGGCATCTGGGTCACCTCTTTGAAGATGGGCCGAAGCCGACCGGCCTGCGCTACTGCATGAACGGCGTTGCCCTGAAATTCCACCCGGCGACGACCTGACCGGAAAGAGATATCTTCATGATCCTTTTCATTCTCGCTTATCTCGGTGGCGTACTGACGATCGTCAGCCCGTGCATCCTGCCAGTGCTGCCCTTCGTCTTCGCGCGCGCCGGCCAGCCTTTCCTGCGCAGCACGCTGCCGATGCTGCTCGGCATGGCGGCGACTTTTGCCGCTGTCGCCACGCTCGCGGCCGTTGGCGGAGGATGGGCGGTGCAGGCTAATGAATACGGTCGCTACGCCGCCATGGCGTTGCTTGCCGTCTTCGGCGTCATCCTCCTCTTTCCGGCGCTATCCGACTATCTGACCCGGCCTCTGGTTTCGCTTGGTGCGCGCCTGTCGCAATCGGCCGATCAGAGCAGCCGCAGCGGCGGCTCGACGGTCGTGGCTTCGCTGCTTCTCGGTGTCGCGACGGGTCTTCTGTGGGCGCCCTGCGCCGGGCCGGTTCTCGGCCTGATCCTCACAGGGGCTGCGCTACAGGGTGCAAATGTCGGAACGACCTTGCTGCTGGTCGCCTATGCGCTCGGCGCGGCGACCTCCCTGGCGCTGGCGCTGCTGATCGGAGGCAGGGTTTACCAGGCGATGAAGAAGTCGCTCGGCGCCGGCGAATGGCTGCGCCGCGGCGTGGGTGTTGCTGTCCTGATCGCGGTCGTGGCGATCGGGCTCGGCCTCGATACCGGTTTCCTTACGCAGGCTTCGCTTGCCAGCACCAATGTGCTGGAACAGCGCCTCGTCGACCGGTTCCGCCCGCAAAGCCAGACGGCCGACAATGCCGGCGGTGCGATGAAGTCGGTCGTCATGCCGGCTGGCGATGGCGGCTCGATGGCGATGAGCGGCGGCAACCAGATGATGATGGCCGGCAATCCCGCGGCAATGAGCGGCGGCGGCATGATGATGGCGATGAAGCCGAAGGGGGCGGCCGATCAGCTGCCCATCGAAGGCCAGATGCCGTCGCTCGACGGCGCGGTACAGTGGCTGAACTCGCCGCCGCTGACGGCGGAAGCCCTGAAAGGCAAGGTGGTGCTCGTCGATTTCTGGACCTATTCCTGCATCAACTGCCTGCGCGCAATTCCCTACGTCAAAGCCTGGGCCGAGAAATACAAGGACCAGGGGCTTGTGGTCATCGGCGTGCACTCGCCGGAATTCGCCTTCGAGAAGAACGTCGATAACGTGAAAAAGGCGATCTCGGACCTCGGCATCACTTATCCCGTGGCAGTCGACAACAATTATGCAATCTGGCGTGCCTTCGAAAACGAATACTGGCCGGCGCATTATTTCATCGATGCGCAGGGCCGCATCCGCCATCATCACTTCGGTGAAGGGGACTATGACCAGTCCGAGCGAGTGATCCAGCAATTGTTGACCGAGGCCGGGAGGACTAGTGTCGCAGGCGGCATCGTCGACGTGAAGGCGACCGGCGCCGAAGCCTCATCGAACCAGAGCGACGTCCAGTCGCCGGAGACTTATGTCGGCTGGCAGCGCTCCGAGAACTTCGTCGATGCAAATGGCACCGTGAACGACGCAGCCCATGTCTACGTGGCGGCGCAGCCGCGTCTCAACGAATGGGGGCTGACGGGCAATTGGACCGTCGGACCCGAGAATGCCGCGCTGAACGACAAGGATGGAAGCATCTACTATCGCTTTCACGCGCGAGATTTGCATCTGGTGCTCGGTCCCGCCGCGGATGGCAAGCCGGTGCGTTTCCAGGTGACCGTGGACGGCAAGTCACCCGGCGAAAGCCACGGCGTCGACACGGATGCCGCCGGCAATGGCAGCGTGACGGGACAACGGCTTTACCAACTCGTGCGTGAAAGCGGGGCCGTCGCCGAC
Source organism: Rhizobium sp. BK251 (assembly GCF_004345245.1). Classification (GTDB taxonomy): domain Bacteria; phylum Pseudomonadota; class Alphaproteobacteria; order Rhizobiales; family Rhizobiaceae; genus Rhizobium. The sequence continues at coordinate 278,184 of NZ_SLUQ01000001.1, forward strand.
CACACCTTTGAAATCCGCTTCCTGGACCCGGGGGTCCAGGCCTATGCATTCACCTTCGGCTGAGAGGAGATCACCATGGAAAATTCGAGGAAAGGCAAGACTCCGGAATTTCTGAAACGACCTGCAAAGATCGCGGCCTTCGGCTTGGCCGGAGCGCTCCTGGTCGGCGGCGTCCTGCAACTGACGCCCTCCGCAGCGGAAGAGGCGCGCGTCATTCCCGCACCCGCGGTCGATGAGCAGGGTGGTGCCGGCAAGGAGACGGCCGTGTTCGCCGGCGGCTGCTTCTGGGGCGTTCAAGGCGTGTTCCAACACGTCAACGGCGTCATCAACGCGACCTCCGGCTATGCTGGCGGCAGCAAGGAGAATGCCCATTACGAGATGGTCGGCAGCGGCCAGACCGGCCACGCTGAATCTGTTGCAGTCGTCTTCGACCCGAGGAAGGTCAGCTACGGTCATCTGCTGCAGATCTATTTCTCGGTCGCGCATGATCCGACGCAATTGAACCGACAGGGGCCCGACACGGGCACGCAATACCGCTCCGCGATCTTCCCGACGAACGACGAGCAGGCAAGGATCGCAGAGGCCTATATCGCCCAGCTCAACAAGGCCAGGGTCTACGATGCGGCCATTGTCACCAAGATCGAGCCGGCAAAGAGCTTCTATCCGGCAGAGGGCTATCATCAGGACTTCCTGACGAACAACCCGACCTACCCCTATATCGTCATCAATGACCTACCGAAGATCGAGAACCTCAAGCAGATCTTCCCGAAGGACTATCGGGCCGATCCTGTTCTCGTCGCGGAAAGCGGCAATTGAAAACACTAGTCTCGCTGGACGCGCACCGCCTGCCGGTAGAAGGGCAGGATATGATGCTCGGTCAGCGTCGCCATGCGGATGTTGCCCGGAGCCTCGGGCGATATCCAGCGCACCTCCTCGATTTCAGCTGACGGGTGTAACGGAACGTCGCCAATCTGCAGGACAAAGACGTCTGCCTTGACGACATGGCCGGGCTCGTTGGCGGCCGGGGCCTCGAAATGTTCCAGCGGGACAAAGCCGGCCGCTTCAGCCTCGACGCCGATCTCCTCGCGGAGCTCGCGCACGAGTGCTGCGACCGGCGTCTCTCCCGGCTCGATCTTCCCGCCCGGCTGCATGAACACCTGCGTGCCCGTCTTGCGGACGAGCAGCGTGTCGCCGTTGGGACGCAGGACAAGTGCGGCAGATATCCGGATCGTTTTGTTCATGCGCGAGGGAAATGGACCTGTGGAGGCTGGAAACCGGCTGAACTGTTGTCCGAGTCTCGCGCGCGAGGCAACCGCTCGTTCATCCCCGCCCGGAAGCTTGCCCGCTGCCCACTGGAATGGCACAGGCTTCGCCGCCGCCAAACAGGCGCGAACGCGTGAGGAAGCGTTTCTCGCGGCCGTTATCGAGCGAGAACATGCCGCCTCGCCCGGGCACTACGTCGATGATGAGCTGCGTGTGCTTCCATGCGTCGAACTGGCTGGCGCTGATATAGACCGGGACGTCACCGATCTCGCCGAGCTTGACGTCGCTCCCGCCGGTCATGAATTCCCCGGTCGGGTAGCACATTGGGGAGGAGCCGTCGCAGCAGCCGCCGGACTGGTGGAAAAGAATGTCGGGGTGGTCGCGTTGGATTTCCCGGATGAGATCGAGCGCGGCCTCTGTCGCAAGCACGCGGGGCTCGCCGTTGACCATCGTTTCCATGATTGCCTCCTCCAAAGACGATGCCTCCTCCCCGAAAGGGGAGAAGGCCTGGCATGTCGGTCTCTGCGATCGCTCTCAGAAGAAGCCGAGCGCCTTCGAGCTATAGCTCACCAGCATGTTCTTGGTCTGCTGGTAGTGGTCGAGCATCATCTTGTGGGTCTCGCGCCCGATGCCGGACTGCTTGTAGCCGCCGAAGGCGGCATGGGCCGGGTAGGCATGGTAGCAGTTGGTCCAGACGCGGCCGGCCTGGATTTCGCGGCCGAAGCGATAGGCCCGGTTCCCGTCGCGGGTCCACACGCCGGCGCCGAGGCCATAGAGCGTATCGTTGGCGATTTCGAGCGCCTGCTTCTCGTCCTTGAAGGTCGTTACCGAGACGACGGGGCCGAAGATCTCCTCCTGGAAGACGCGCATCTTGTTGTGGCCCTTGAAGATGGTCGGCTTGACGTAGTAGCCGGTGGAGAGTTCGCCGTCGAGATTGTTGCGCGAACCGCCAATCAGCACCTCGGCACCCTCCTGCTTGCCGATGTCGAGATAGGCGAGGATCTTTTCCAGCTGCTCGGTGGAGGCCTGTGCGCCGATCATGGTCGCGGGATCAAGCGGGTTTCCCTGCTTGATGGAGTCGACGCGCTTGACGGCCTTTTCCATGAAGCGGTCGTAGATCGACTCCTGCACGAGGGCACGGCTGGGGCAGGTGCAAACCTCGCCCTGGTTCAGCGCGAACATGGCGAAGCCCTCAAGCGCCTTGTCCAGGAAATCGTCGTCTTGCGCCATCACGTCGGCGAAGAAGATGTTGGGCGACTTTCCGCCAAGCTCCAGCGTCACCGGAATGAGGTTCTGGCTGGCATACTGCATGATAAGGCGGCCTGTCGTCGTCTCTCCGGTGAAGGCGATCTTGGCGATGCGGGGGCTGGTGGCGAGCGGCTTGCCGGCTTCGATGCCGAAACCGTTGACGATGTTCAGCACGCCGGGCGGCAGCAGATCGCCGACGAGTTCGGCCCAGAGAAGGATCGAGGCGGGTGTTTGCTCGGCAGGCTTGAGAACCACGCAATTGCCCGCGGCAAGTGCCGGAGCGAGCTTCCAGGTCGCCATCAGGATCGGGAAGTTCCAGGGAATGATCTGGCCGACGACGCCGAGCGGTTCATGGAAGTGGTAGGCGACCGTGTTGTGGTCGATTTCGCCGATCGTGCCTTCCTGGGCGCGGATGCAGGAAGCGAAATAACGGAAGTGGTCGATGGCAAGCGGGATGTCCGCTGCCATGGTCTCGCGGATCGGTTTGCCGTTGTCCCAGGTCTCGGCCTGCGCGAGGATCTCCAGCTTGTCCTCCATGCGCTGGGCGATTTTCATGAGGATATTGGAGCGCTCCGCAGCGGAAGTACGGCCCCACTTCTCCTTTGCGGCGTGGGCCGCGTCGAGCGCGAGGTTGACGTCCTTTTCGTCTGAACGGGGGATTTCGCAGAGCTTGCCGCCGGTGATCGGCGTCGGGTTGTCGAAGTACCTGCCTTCGACGGGTTCACGCCATTCGCCACCGATATAGTTGCCGTATTTCAGCCTGTACGGCGACTCCACGATCTTCTGATGAAGCATATCAACCTCCCATGTTGAAAGGGTCCGGCCCGGGACCCAACGCACGGAACTCTGCTCGTCTTCGGCGGTGGGAAACAGGGGAGGGGGCGATTACCGCAGCGCACAGTGTCGCATGGGTGCGACAGGATCGCCCGATGAATGGAGCACCTGCGCCGCGCGCCGAAATGTCTAGTGGAGTTCGAGCTTCTTCATCTTTCGATGCAGCGTCGCCCGGCTGATTCCAAGCGCGAGCGCGGTCTGGGAGACGTTGCCGTTGCTCCTCGAAAGAGCCCTCAGGAGAGCTGCCTTTTCCGCCTCGGCAATCTCCTCTTCCTGCGAGCCCCTGCTTTCATTCAGGGCGTCGGCCGCTGGAATACCCGCGGCGATGCGCCGGTCGTCGAGCTTGAGCGCCAAGCGGGCGGCACGGGTCGCGCCAAGCACGAGATCATGCCTGTCGACGGCCAGCAGCGCGTGCGCCGAACCGCCGGCCGAGGGGACCATGACGAAACGTGCACCCGGAAAGGCCGAGCGGAAGAGATTGAGCTCGATGCGCATCGCCGCTTCGCGCACGGTCTGGGAGAGGATCGCAAGCGTCATTTCATTGGCGTCATCACGGCAGGTCGAAATGTCGAGCGCACCGGCAAGCTGCCCGCGATGATCGCGGATCGGCGCCGTCGTGCAACTCAGTCCGATATTCGAGCAGAAGAAATGCTGATCGCGGAAGATCGCCACCGCACGCTCGTCGGCGAGTGCCGTGCCGATGCCATTCGTGCCGATGCTCGCCTCGGTCCAGACGGTGCCCGTCCACAGCCCAAGATCGTGGAACTCCTTGTCGTCGCAGGCCGCGCCGCGCCTCTCCAGGGCAATGCCTGTATGGTCGGTGAGCAGAAGGCAGCATCCCGCCTTTCCAAACGTCGTGAAGAGCCGGTCGAGTTCGTCCGCAGCGTCCGTGATCAACTGGCTGGAGCGCTCGCGAGCCGCGTTGAACTCTTGCTGTGTCAGGCGAAGCGGCTCGCGTTCCTCTTCCGGGGCGAGTTGATGCATCGTCATGCAGCGGCGCCATGACGCGACGATCGGAGAGCTTGCCGCAGCCGAATTCCGCTGCGCGCACGTATAGACATGCTCTGCATGTGCAGAGTGCTCGTGCATAAGACTCCTCCCGCCTATGTGAGTGCATACTGATGGAAAAGCGGTGCCCCCGCAATCTCGACCGAAGTATTGCAGATGTAATATCGAAATTCGATCCGGCCGAACTGTCTCAGAAATGCGACACCCCCGAGGAGGCTCGGCCCGATGATGTCATGGCGGGTGCGGCGTCGGGCCGCGGCCATCGCGACGTATCTGCAAGACTGCCCTTGCTCGATCGACTAGCGTCACGGCAAGTCTCGAGCCAGTCGCCAGGACGCGACTACCTTTTTGACAGCGCGGAGGCTGGTGAAGACGACCGGCGTTTCTTCGTCGCCAACGCCGGATCAGCCTTTCAAAACGCTTGATTGATCAGTCGTTATGTTTAATGAGATATAACGCGTCATTGCCGAGGTTCCTCCCGTGCTGATCAGACACCTTTCCTATTTCGTGACGCTGGCCGAGGAGAAGCACTTCGCGCGGGCCGCCGAGATCTGCAATGTCACGCAGCCCACGTTGTCGGCCGCCATTCGCAAGCTCGAGGAGCATCTGAAGGTGACGCTGATCGTGCGCGGGCACCGTTTCATGGGCCTGACGCGTGACGGCGAGAGGGTGCTCGAGTGGGGCCGCCAGATCCTTCTCGATTACGACAGCCTCAGGAACGACCTGAACGATTCTCACGGGAGCCTGAGCGGAACGCTGCGGCTCGGCGTCATTCCCGCCGCCATGCCCTCCGTGTCGCTGCTGTCGGAGCGATTCAGCGACCACCATCCGGACATAGTCATCGAAATCACGTCGATGACGTCGCGCGCTATCCAGCATGCACTCGACACGTTCGACATCGACGGCGGTATCACCTACCTCGAGAACGAGCCCCTGGAAAACGTCAAGCGTATCTCGCTGTATCAGGAGCGGTATGTTTTTGCCTGCCGGTCCGATCATCCCTTTGCCGATCGCATGTCGCTGACATGGAAGGAGGCAGTCGCCGAGCCGCTCTGCCTTCTGAGCGAGGACATGCAGAACCGGCGGATCCTGAACGGCATTGCCACCTCCCTCGGCCTGACGATACGCCCGTCCGTCATCAGCAATTCATTCCTTGCGGTCTGCTCTCATCTGCGCAACGGCCTCTGGTGCAGTATCGTGCCGCGGACTTTTTTCCGCATGTTCGGCGATAGCTCCGATCTCGTATGGATAGAACTGACCGACCCGAGCCACACCCAGGCCGTTGGCCTCGTCATTTCCGATCGCTCTCCGCAGTCCCCCATGACCAAGGCGCTAGTGAAAGCGCTGCGCGGTGTCGATCTGGGCATCGACTCCGACCGCCGATCCCCTGCCCATACTTGATTGAGTGCGCCTATCGATTGGTCGAAAGCTTTCATTTGTCCGACCTTCGCCGCCGTGGGACAATCGAGTCGTTGAAACGGTATCCCGGCAAAACGGGACCAATGCAAGGAAGCACCATAGGCCAGATATCGCCGAACCCATTCGACGTGGCCAAATCCGAAAAAGCGAATTCTTCAGCGCGACGATGCGATCCCACGCATCGCCGGTGGTGCTTCCTATTGCCCAAACTTCGAGGAAACGAACATGGCAAAAGTGGTCTGCGTTCTCTATGACGACCCGATCGATGGCTATCCGAAGTCCTACGCGCGCGACGGACTTCCGAAGATCGACCGCTATCCCGGCGGCGAGACGCTGCCGTCGCCCAAGGCGATCGACTTCAAGCCCGGCACTCTGCTTGGCAGCGTCTCGGGCGAACTTGGCCTTCGAAAGTATCTTGAATCGAATGGCCACACCTTCATCGTGACCTCCGACAAGGACGGCCCGAACTCCACATTCGAAAAAGAACTCGTGGATGCCGACGTGGTCATCTCCCAGCCCTTCTGGCCGGCCTATCTCACCGCCGAGCGCATTGCCAAGGCTCGCAAGCTCAAGCTTGCCCTGACGGCCGGCGTCGGATCCGACCATGTAGATCTCCAGGCCGCCAGCGCGCATGGGATCACCGTCGCCGAGGTCACCTACAGCAACTCCATCAGCGTTTCCGAGCATGTGGTCATGATGATCCTCGGGCTCGTCCGCAACTACATCCCCTCCCACGAATGGGTGACCAAGGGCGGCTGGAACATTGCCGATTGCGCGATGCGTTCCTATGACATCGAAGGAATGCACGTCGGCACCGTCGCGGCGGGTCGTATCGGCCTCGCCGTCCTGAAGCGGCTGAAGCCCTTCGACATGCACCTCCATTACTACGATCGCTACCGATTGCCCGAGGCCACCGAGAAGGAACTTGGTCTGATCTGGCACCCGAGCGTCGAGAATATGGTCAGGGTTTGCGACGTGGTGACGATCAACGCGCCCTTGCATCCCGAAACCGAGAACCTCTTCAATGACAAGCTTATCGCCAACATGAAGCGGGGTGCTTACCTGGTGAACACTGCCCGCGGGAAGATCTGCGATCGTGACGCGATCGTCCGAGCCCTGGAAAGCGGCCAGCTCGCCGGTTATGCCGGCGACGTGTGGTTCCCGCAACCGGCACCCAAGAACCACCCCTGGCGGACTATGCCACATCAGGGCATGACGCCGCATATTTCCGGGACGTCGCTCTCCGCCCAGGCCCGCTATGCCGCCGGCACCCGCGAGATTCTTGAATGCTTCTTCGAGAAGCGGCCCATACGCGACGAATATCTGATCGTCGATGGCGGCAAGCTCGCGGGCACTGGTGCGCACTCCTATAGCGCCGGCGACGCGACTCGCGGATCGGATACGCGCGCCAAGCTCAAACACCACGCCTGACGAGTGCCAAGGGAGGGCGCGGCCAAGTGCAAGTGGACCGCGCCCTTTTTCGTGCTGCTGCGACGGTCGGCTATGATGCTCTGCCCGCCACCGGTCAGCAGCAGATCACGCCAGCGAGGCAAGCAACGCCGCCGCCGCCTTCAGATCCCTCGTCGCCCGGCCTTCCGTGAATTGCTCGTAGATCGGTTGGAGCAGGTCGCGTGCAGCGGCGGGATGTCCGCTGTCGGCAAGAAGCGCGGCGAGATCGATGGCCGTACGCAGTTCCCATGCCCTGGCACCCTGCCGGCGGCTCCAATCCAGTGACTGTCGAAAGCATTTCTCGGCTCTCTCCGGATCCGGCCCGGATCTCTTGAGAAAGAGCCGGCCCATCAGTCGAAGCAACTCCGGCATATAGCAGTGATCGCCATTGACCTCGATCGATCGGATCGCCTCTTCGACCTGCAACGCGCTTTCCTCGAGCCGACCGAGCGAAGCAAGGCCGCCGACAAGGGCAATCCGGAAATGGCTGGTCATCAGCTCGTATGGCGCCGAGTGGAGCTCCACTAGACACTCCTGCAGGCTTCTGGTTCCGCTCTCCGCGTCGCCCCGGAGTATCGCGAGTTCCGCCTTGAAGGCGCGCCCGACGGCAAGATAGGGCGCCATCGAATGAGCGGTCGCGCGGGCGACAAGCCAGTCCGTGTGCTCCTCTGCGGCCTCGAGGTCACCGGACCAGATGAACACGGAAGTGGCCCAGATCAGAGCGATGCACAGGGTAAGCGGATGCTCCATGCCGGCCGCCTCCTCGACGGTCTCGCGAGCGACCACCGCGGCCTGGTCCGGCCGGCCTTGGAGCCACAGATTTCGCGCGAGGATGCCGCGGGCCAGATTCCTGCTTTCGAACCCAAGGTAGATCTTGGCGGGCCGCTCGGAGATTGGCGCGGGGTGCAGCGCCGCTTCCAGCTCGGCGCGGGCGCCCTCGAGTTCCCCCACGAGGTGCAGGGAAATGCCAGACAGCGAATGCGCGAGTGCAATCGCGGCCGTATCCTTCAGATCGTCTGCAAGAAGCGCGCACCGCCGCGCATAGTCCAGCGTGGTCCTGAAATCGCCGATCCGCAGGTGGAACATGTGCAGCGGCCCCAGCACCTGCAACTGATCGAGGGCATCGCCGCATTTTCCGGCGAGCAGCAGGCTGCGGTTCAGGGCGACGCGCGCCGCATTGCTGCCGCCGCGCGTGAACATCAGCGAAACGCCCAGCGCCGACTGGAGGTACATCTCCGTGTGCCCTCCGCGTGCGGTCTCGTCGAGGGTAAGGAGCGCGCGCTCAGACCAGTGGTGGCATTCGGCCAGCAACGACATCGCCAGAAGGACAGGCGCCGCGGTGGTCGCAAGCGTAACCGCAATTTCCGTGTTGCCGCTGTCGCCAAAGGACCACTCAAGGGCGCCGCGCACATTGGCGAGACCTGCGACATGCGGGGCCCGTTCGGCAGCACTTAACAAGGTGGGCCATTCCGTTCCGACCTGATCCAGCCATCCCCTGAAATAGCGTGCATGGCGCGCGGCGACCTCATCGAACTCGCCGGCGTCGATGCTGGCTCGCAAGGCATATTCGCGTGTCGTGTCCAGGAGCCGATAGCGCATCATGGCGCCGAGTGGCCGGGCGGCAACCATCGACTTGGTAACGAGGCTGTCGATGGTGTTGAAAACGAGTGCGTTGTCTATGGCCGCATCGGTAGCGACTGCGAGCGCCGCTTCCATCGTGAAATGGCCTACGAAGACGGCGAGCCGGCGCAGTACCGCGCGCTCCGGTTCGGAAAGCAACTCGTAGCTCCAGTCGAGCGTGGCTTGAAGCGTCTGCTGACGCGCCGGCGCGTTGCGTTGACCGGTCCACATGAGGTTGAGGCGTTGGTCGAGAAGCGCAGCGGTCTGTTCGAGGCCGAAGGCTGCGACACGGCCCGCCGCCAATTCGATCGCGAGCGCCATGCCGTCCAGCTTGCGGCAAATGCGGGCAATGATGGCGGCTTCGGCGTCGTCGAGGTTCAGGCGGGCTCCGCTCGCAATCGCGCGCTCTACGAAAAGCTGGGCGGCGGGGAAAGATCGTGCGGTCTCCACTGTCAGTCCCGGGTCGTCCGGAGGGCAGGGAAGCGGGGCGAGTTTGTAGACGTGCTCCCCCTCGATCCGGATCGCCTCTCGGCTCGTTGCAAGGATGTGCACATCCGGCGCGGCTGCGAAGATCCGCGAGGTCAGGGCGGCGACCGCTTCAATGAGGTGTTCGCAGGTGTCGATGATCAGCAGAATTCGCTTTTCCGCCAGATAGGCGACGACGGAGGCCGTGGGATCTGTCGCCTGCACCGACAGCCCGAGCGTCGAGGCGATAGCATTCGCCGCGAAATTGCCGTCGCGGACCATGCCGAGATCAACGAACAGAACGTCACCGTCAAACGCTTCCACCAGCTCATGGCCGACTGCAACGGCCACGGTCGTCTTGCCTATTCCGCCGGCGCCGAGAATCGTGACGAAGCGCGCAAGATGCACCTGTGTCGCGATGGCCGAAACGTCGTCGGCGCGCCCCATCGTCCGTGCCAGCCGGCTCGGCAGGTTGACATGGCGATGGTTGGCCTCGGAGTGCCTGGAGGCCGGCTTGTTGCCGCCTGAACGCGTGAGTGGTGCCACGAAGCAGTAGCCGCGCCCCGGGAGGGTCGCGATATAGCGTGCATCGCTGCCGTCTCCCAGAACCCTGCGCAATTCGGCGACCTGGAACCTGAGACTGCCTTCCTCCACGATGACGTCCGGCCAGACTTCGTCCATCAATTCCTTCTTGCCCACGACCTCGTTGGCGCGGCGCACCAGGGCAATCAGGATGTCGAGAGCGCGCGCACCGAGTTCGGCGGGCTCCCCTTCCTTCAGGAGGAGTCGCTCCTTCGCCACCAGCGTAAAGGGACCGAAGCTTACGAGTTCCTTGTCCCGTGCGACCGGCTCCATCTTCAGTTTTCTCTCCAGGTCGTCCAACTGCTCTATCCTAGGCCAGTAACAAGGGTGGCACTACAAACTCGGGCGATCTGCCCGCCTCCAATGCGACCTGCGAGAGCCAATCCCGAACCGTGTTCACGATGCATCTCCAACACTGTTGTTAAGCGTCCAACTCCATCACTGCTGCCGATTTCTAACGGCAACTAACGGCTGATAACGGGCAACTAACAACGGCTTCGGTCAAGATCGCCGCACTGCAAGTAGGACACTGCCGGCACTCGTCGAGCTTCCGGTGAAAGTGAGTCCGACTTGCTTCGAGGAGTAAACGATCATGCCTGCAGTATCTCTATCCCCTACGCGTCGAAGTTTTCTTGCAACTTCGGGCGCATTGCTGGCCGCCTCGGCAGCTGCAAATGCCCTCACCTTGTTTCCTGCGCAAGCTACGGCCGCGGATGCCACATCGATCCGCCCTTTCAGCGTGAATGTTCCGGAGCAGGATCTCGTCGACCTCCGCACCCGGGTCAAAGCGACAAGGTGGCCCGCCAAGGAGACCGTCGCCGATCAATCCCAGGGCGTCCAGCTCGCGAAGCTCCAGGAGCTCGTCCGCTATTGGGGGACGGACTATGATTGGCGAAAAACAGAGGCGAAGCTGAATGCCTTACCGATGTTCGTGACCGAGATCGACGGCCTCGATATCCAGTTCATTCACGTTCGCTCCAAGAACCCGAATGCCATGCCGCTGATTATCACCCACGGTTGGCCGGGCTCTGTCCTTGAACTCCTGAAGGTCATCGGACCACTCACCGACCCGGCTGCGCACGGCGCAAGCGCGGACGACGCCTTCGACGTCGTGATCCCGTCGATGCCCGGTTATGGCTTCTCGGAGCAGCCGACGGAATCCGGCTGGGGTCCGGACCGGATCGGGCTGGCCTGGGACGTGCTGATGAGGCGCCTGGGATACACCCACTATGTCGCCCAGGGTGGCGATTGGGGCTCGGTCATCGCGGACAGGATGGCTCGCCAGAACCTGAGCGGGCTGCTTGGCATCCACGTAAACATGCCGGCAACCGTGCCGCCCGAGGCCGCAAAGGCGATGAGCGCAGGCGAGCCGGCGCCGGCCGGACTTACCGACGACGAGAAGGCCGCTTACGACAAACTCAGCGCCTTCTTCAGCAAGAACGGCGCCTACGGCGCGATGATGACTACCCGTCCGCAGACTGTGGGCTATGGATTGACGGACTCGCCTGCGGGACTGGCCGCCTGGATGCTGGACAAGTTCAACGAATGGACATTCAGCGGCGGCGATGCGCAGAAGTCGCTCACGAAGGACGAGATACTGGATGACATCACGCTCTACTGGCTGACGAACAGCGCGATTTCCTCGGCACAGCTCTATTGGGAAAACAATGCCAACAATTTCAACGCCGTGGACATTTCCATTCCGGCCGCGGTCACTATCTTCCCGGGCGAGATCTATCAGGCACCTCGCAGCTGGGTCGAGAAGAGCTACCACAATCTGATCTACTTCAACGAAGTCGACAAAGGCGGGCACTTCGCTGCCTGGGAAGAGCCGGAGCTCTTCAGTGCCGAACTTCGGGCAGCGTTCAGACCCCTGCGGTAGTCGGCAGTCGCAACAGCAGATGCCCTATCGGCAAACAGCATTCGTTCAAAGGAACCAGGTATGACCCAGCAGGCAAGAGTAGTGTACACAGCCAGAACCCATACGACCGGCGGCCGGGACGGAGCATCGCGCAGCTCCGATGGCCGGCTTGACATCAAGCTTTCGACACCCGGAACCGAGGCCGGCGGCACCAATCCCGAGCAGCTCTTCGCGGCCGGCTGGTCGGCATGCTTCGAAGGGGCAATCGGCCTTGCCTCCCGCAAGATGAAGGTCACGCTGCCTTCGGACCTGGCAATCGATGCCGAAGTGGATCTCTGCCTGGGTGACGACGGCCACTTCCTCCGGGCCCGCCTCAATGTCAGTCTGCCCGGCCTGGAGCAGAGCGTTGCCCGGGCCCTCGTCGACATGGCGCACGAGACTTGCCCTTATTCCAGGGCCACGCGCGGGAACATCGAGGTGGCGATCAATCTCGTCTGATCGCCACCGCCGCCGGCCCTCTCTCCAACGCGACGGAGGGTGGGTCGTCCCAGGCGCGGTCGCGGTGGCCACATCCACGCTGAGGGTGCTGGTGAGACACATTTGATGCGCGGCTCTCCGGACCGGGGAGCCTATCCTCTACGTAGAAAGACAGGCTAAGGAGAAGTTTCATGCCCGATCAGATAGACCACGTCCGCCGCCGTTTTCTCGGCACTGCGGCAATGACGCTTGCGGCTGCCCAGTTCGTTGCAGCCCCGTCCGCGAATGCGCAATCGGGCGATAGCGGTTCGCCTGGGGTCGGTGGACAGATACCCGCGGTCAAGCCGGGGACCCACACCTCCTTCAGCCCATTGAAGCAGATCGACGCCGGCCTCCTCAATGTCGGATACGCGGAGGAAGGGCCCTCAGATGGTCCTGTCGTGATTTGCCTGCATGGCTGGCCCTACGACATCTACAGCTATGTCGATGTCGCGCCTCTGCTCGCTGCCGCCGGCTATCGGGTCATCATCCCGTATCTGCGCGGCTATGGAACCACACGGTTTCTCTCTGGCGAGACCATCCGCAACGGACAGCCGGCGGCGCTGGCGGTCGATGCCATCGCGTTCATGGATGCGCTCAAGATCGAGACGGCGATTCTCGCCGGATACGACTGGGGCGCACGCACCGCCGATATCGTGGCGGCGCTGTGGCCGGAGCGTGTGAAGGCCCTTGTCTCGGTGAGCGGCTACCTCATCAGCAACCAGCAGGCCGGGAAGATGCCGCTGCCGCCGCGGGCCGAGCTGCAGTGGTGGTATCAGTTCTATTTCGCCACGGAGCGCGGTGAGGCCGGCTATGATGCCAACCGGCACGATTTCGCCAGGCTGATCTGGCAGCTGGCCTCGCCCAAGTGGAATTTTGACGATGCCACCTTCGATCGCAGTGCAGCTGCTTTCGAAAACGACGATCATGTCGCCATCGTCATCCACAACTACCGCTGGCGGATGGACCTCGCCAAGGGCGAGGCGAAATATGACGAGATCGAGAAAAAGCTTGCGGAAGGTCCCGTGATCCACGTTCCGACAATCACCCTCGAGGGCGATGCGAACGGCGCGCCGCATCCGGACCCGGCGGCTTATGCCAAGAAATTCTCGGGCAAGTACATGCATCGGCTTATAGAAGGCGGCATCGGCCACAATCTGCCGCAGGAAGCTCCGGAAGCCTTTGCCAAGGCGGTGGTGGACATCGACGCGGCCTAAGCAGATTGGCGACCAGAGCTGCATCGCCTGGAACGCGCAGCTCTGGTCGCCACGCCTTTCGCCGTGTACTCCAGAACGGTCATGTGATGGAATGATCCGGTTGATCTCCATCAAATGCGTTCACCCGGGAGGCTCCATTGGACCGTATCGATGCCATGAAAGTGTTCATCGCGGCTCTGGACGAGGGAAGCCTCGCGGCAGCAGGGCGAAAGCTCGGCCGTTCCCCGGCGGCCGTCAGCAGGGCGATCGCGTCTCTGGAAGAGCACGTCGGCATGCCGCTGCTGCATCGGACCACGCGCAGCATGAAGCTCAGCGAGGCAGGCGAGCGTTATTCGATCGCCTGCAGGCGCGTACTTGCGGAGCTGGAGGAGGCCGACACCATCGCTGCCGGCCAACGATCGACGCCGCGCGGCATGCTGAATATCACCGCGCCCGTTGCCACGGGAGAGAGTGTCCTGCGGCAATTGATCGACGAATACATGGACGCGTACCCGACCGTCTCGGTTCGCCTGCACCTTCTCGACCGTCCCGTGAACCTGATCGACGAGGGCATGGACATAGCGCTCAGGATCGCGCATCTCCCGGATTCAAGCCTGATCGCTATGAGGGTCGGTGAGGTCAGGCGCGTGGTCGCGGCGGCACCGCGCTATCTCTCGGAACATCCTCCCATCACGGAACCGAACGATCTGACAAAGCAGCAGATCGTTGCGATGACGCATTTCGGCATCGATTCCTGGAGTTTTCCCCCACTGGAGGGCTCGTCGGTGCCGAGGGCCGTGCAATTTTCCCCGCGCTTTGTCGTCAACAGCATCAGGGCCGCGGTCGCCTCCGCAGTCGAGGGGAGGGGAGTGATCAGGATGTTTTCCTATCACGTCGCGCCTGAGGTTGCCGATGGACGTCTCGAGATCATACTGCAGGGCGACGAACACGCGCCGCTCCCAGTGTATTTGATCGTGCCGCAGGGCAGGCTTGCGATCCCCAAGGTCCGGGCCTTCGTCGATTTCGCGCTGCCGCGGCTGCGCAGCGAGTTCGGAAAGCTGAAAAGCCAGACCTCGGCGGCATCCAGCGTCCGGCCCGCTTACGAGGGTGTGTAGCGCTGTCCCGCAAACTCTGCCATTGTCCTGCCAGCTGAAGTAAAAGCTGCAATCTATCGAGCGGTAATATACAATAGACTACGATGTCGTAGGCGAGCTTCGAAATGCATGGTTTTATTCATGAATTTCGGATCTAACGCTCTTCATTCTTCCTCATTGCGGAAGAGTGTCTGCCGTATCGCAGGCATTCGCTCGAAGATCGATCGATACTACGTTTGTTGCATCGGAGCCATTGGCCCGAAGAAGAGTATATCCGAAGCAACAAACAGTATCGAGGTGTATCATGACCGCTGAACAGAAAGTGGCAATCATTACCGGTGCCTCGCAGGGCATCGGTGCGGCACTGGTCTCAGCTTACAGGGACCGCAACTATCGTGTCGTCGCCACCGCACGCACGGTGGAGCCGTCAGACGATCCGGATGTTATTTCCGTGGCCGGCGATATCGCCGACCCGAAGACCGCAGATCGCGTTATTTCCGAGGCGCTTGCAAAGTTCGGCCGCGTCGACACGCTGGTCAATAACGCCGGTATCTTCATCGCCAAGCCGTTCACAGACTATACGAAGGAGGACTACGCGGCTGTTGTCGCCGTCAACGTGGGGGGCTTCTTCCACATCACGCAGCTCGCGATCGGCGAAATGGCGAAGCGCGGCCGCGGCCACGTCGTTCAGATCACGACCAGCCTCGTCGACCACCCCAATTCGAACGTTCCCTCCGTGCTCGCCTCGCTGACCAAGGGCGGTCTGAGCGCGGCTACCAAGTCGCTTGCCATCGAGTATGCGCAGAAGGGCGTGCGCGTGAACGCCGTGTCGCCGGGCATCATCAAGACGCCGATGCACGGTCCCGAAACCTACGAGTTCCTCGAGAAGCTGCACCCTGTTGGCCGGATGGGTTCTATCGGCGATATTGTAGATGCCGTCCTGTACCTGGAGACGGCGGAGTTTGTCACCGGAGAAATCCTCCATGTCGATGGCGGCCAGGCGGCCGGTCATTGACGTCGAAGGTGCCTCCAAGGGTATTCAACTGCTTCTGAGGGAGACCAAGACAATGCCGATTGTAACGATCCAGATCACACGCGAAGGCACGACACCCGGAGCCTCGGCGGCCACCGCCGAGGAGAAGGCGGCACTCATCAAGGGTGTCAGCGAACTGCTCCTCGACGTGCTGAAGAAACCCATGCGGGGCACGTTCGTGGTGATCGAAGAAGTGGAAAAGGAAAACTGGGGGTGGGGCGGTCTTCCCGTCGATGCCTACCGCGCGCAGCTAGCGGCGGAGAAGGGTTGACCTGAAATCCATCGGTCCATCCGGGCCGGCAAGTTGCGGCGAGCCAGAGCAAAGCGAGAAGAACCATGGGGAACGAAGCACAGAGCAGGCTTTTCGAGCTCACCGGCATTCGCTTGCCGATCATCCAGGCGCCGATGGCAGCAGTGTCGTCGGCGTCCATGGCGGCGGCGGCCTCTGACGCGGGTGGCCTTGGGTCGGTTGGCGTCGGCGCGATGAACGCCAAGGGCGCCCGCGAGACGATCCAGGCGATCCGCCGCGTCTCGGAGCGCCCATTCAATGTCAATCTCTTCGTTCACCGTCCCGCGATACGCGATCCCGGTCGCGAGGCGGCCTGGGTCAAACGATTCACGAAAGAGTTCGAACGCTTCGACGCCGTACCACCAGCGACGCTTAAGGAGATCTACGAGAGTTTTGCGACCGATGACGACATGCTCGCGATGCTGGTTGAAGAGAAGCCGAAGGTCGTCAGCTTCCATTTCGGCGTGCCCAGCGCGAACAGTATCAGGGCTTTGCACGACGCCGGGATTGTACTCATCGCAACTGCAACCAGCCTTGCCGAGGCGAAGATACTTGAAGCTGCGGGCATCGACGCGATCGTCGCACAGGGCTACGAGGCCGGCGGCCATCGTGGCATGTTCGACGAGAATGGCAGGGATGACCGGCTGGGCACCATCGCCTTGACGAGGATCCTTGTGCGCAATGTCCGCGTCCCCGTGATTGCCGCTGGCGGCATCATGGACGGTGCGGGAATTTCGGCCGCGCTGCGCATGGGCGCCGCCGCGGCCCAGATGGGCACTGCATTCATTCTGTCGGATGAATCTCTTGCGGACGAAGCTTATCGCAAGGCGCTTCGCAGCGATGCTGCCAACCATACGGTGATTACGCGTGCAGTTTCCGGCAGGCCAGCACGTTCACTTTCCAGCCGGTTCACTGCCGCCGGCGAGACTATCCTGGATATTGAAGTGCCGGCTTATCCGGTCGCTTACGACCTCGGAAAGGCGCTGAATGCCGCAGCCAAGGCCAAGGGCGAGGCGGGCTTCGGAGCCCAATGGGCGGGGCAGGGCGCTCCGCTCGCCCGCGCAATGCCAACAAGCGAACTTATGAAAGTCCTGATGCAGGAGATGCAGGAGGCCTGAGCGGCTCGCTGAGGCGCGGCCTCACCGAAACGCTCCTTGACTCCACCCGTTAACTCATGCCTAATTGTAAAGCGCTTTACTAAAGGGGTTTAGTAAAGCGCTTTACTAGAGCTGTTGCGGGAAGCCGATGACGAGGGAACGTGCCACCAGCTTGAAGGATGTCGCGACAGCGGCGGGCGTCTCGGTCACCACCGTTTCGCGGCTGCTCAACGGTTCCCTGGAACTGCCGGTCGAGACCAAGCAGCGCATCGAGACCGCGATACAGAAGCTCAACTACGAGCCAAATCCCCACGCCCGGCGCCTCAGTCGCGGACGGTCGGATACGATCGGGCTCGTCGTCCCCGATATCGCCAATCCGTTCTTTGCGACGCTTGTGTCCGCCGTCGAGGGAGAGGCTGATCGGCGCGGTCTGGCGCTCTCGCTTTACGCGACCCTCAACAGGACGGGCCGCGAGATCGCCTATCTGCGCCTGCTCGACCGCAACCATGTCGACGGGCTGGTCTTCGTGACCAATCACCCGGACGATGGCGAACTCGCCTCTCTCATCAACCAGACCGGCAAGGTAATCGTCGTCGACGAAGACGTGCCGGGCGCCTCCGTCCCGAAGCTTTTCTGCGACAACGAGCTCGGCGGCTATCTCGCCGGAAAGCATCTTGCCGAGCACGGCCATCGCCGTGTGCTCTACATCGGCGGTCCGCAGGAGATGATTTCAACGCGCCGGCGATTCCACGGCCTCCAAAAGGCAATGACCGAACGCGCAACCGGCAAGGTCGAGCTGTTCCGCTACGAGGGGGACTACACGGCGGAGTTCGGCCGGGCGGCAGCGAAGCGCTTCCTCGACGAAGGCATGCCCGCCACGGCGATCTTCGCGAGCTCGGACGAAATCGCAATCGGCCTTATCGAGGTCCTTCGTGCGCAGGGTGTGTCCATTCCGGAAGGCGTTTCGGTCGTCGGCTTCGACGATGTCGGACCGCTTCATCTCTTCTCGCCGCCGCTGACAGCGATCCGCCAGCCGGTGAGGGCGATCGGGCAACGGGCGCTTGCCCTACTTCTTGAAACAAACTGGCAGCAGCCGGAGGCGACCCACGCCGAAGAATTGCTGCCCGTAGAAATCGTCGTGCGGAGCTCCGTTGCGCCGCCGTCGAAACAATAATTGCAACGGATAAGCAAACCAGAGGATGAACCAATGATCAGAAACATTACACGCAGGACATTTACCGCGGCTCTCGCGGCCACCGCCCTCGCGGGCCTTTCTTCCGGCGCGGCCTTTGCCCAGTCGGCTGAGAAGACCTTCGCACTCGTCCAGATCAACCAGCAGGCGCTCTTCTTCAACCAGATGAACGAAGGTGCCCAGAAGGCCGCTGACGCCGCCGGCGTCAAGCTCGTGATCTTCAATGCCAACAACGACCCGGCCGCGCAGAACAGCGCGATCGAAACCTATATCCAGCAGAAGGTCGACGGCCTTGCCGTTGTCGCCATCGACGTCAACGGCATCATGCCGGCCGTGCAGCAGGCTGCAGACGCCGGCATCCCGGTCGTCGCCATCGACGCCATCCTGCCGGACGGCCCGCAGAAGGCGCAGATCGGCGTCGACAATGCCAAGGCCGGCGGCGACATCGGCGCCTTCTTCCTCGAATACGTGAAGTCCAACATGGACGGCAAGGCAAAGGTCGGCGTCGTGGGGGCGCTGAACTCCTTCATCCAGAACATCCGCCAGGAAGGCTTCGAGAAGAAGCTGGACGGCGTTGCGGGCATTGAAAAGGCGGGCGTCGTCGATGGCCAGAACATTCAGGACAATGCCCTTGCTGCGGCAGAAAACCTGATCACCGGCAATCCCGACATGAACGCCGTCTATGCGACCGGTGAGCCGGCCCTGATGGGCGCCATCGCCGCCGTCGAAAGCCAGGGCAAGCAGAGTTCGGTCAAGGTATTCGGCTGGGACCTGACGGCCCAGGCGATCGCCGGTATTGACGCGGGCTATGTGGCCGGCGTGATCCAGCAAGATCCGTCCGCAATGGGTGCTGCCGCTGTCGATGCGCTGAAGAAGCTTTCCGAAGGCGGTTCGGTCGAGAAGACGATTGCCGTTCCGGTCACCATCGTGACCAAGGACAACGTCGATCCCTACCGGGCAACCTTCAAATGATATCCGACCGACAGCACCCAACCGCTGTCGCCGGAGCCGGGGGAGGTGATCTCTCCCGGCAATCCGGAAGGCAGACGGAGCGAAGCCCGCGCGTATCCCTGCGCGGAATTCGCAAGACCTTCGGTTCGCATGAGGCGCTGCGTGGGGTCGATCTCGACCTCTATCCGGGCGAGTGCCTTGGTCTGGTGGGCGACAATGCCGCCGGCAAGTCGACGCTGACAAAGATCATTTCCGGCACCTACCTCCCGGACGACGGCTCCATCACGATCGACGGCGAGAATGTCCATTTGACCGGACCCGCGGATGCGCGTGCCCGCAATATCGAGATGGTTTTCCAGGATCTCAGCCTCTGCGACCATGTCGATGTCGTCGGCAACCTCTTCCTCGGACGCGAGCTGACCAAGGGGCCGTTCCTCGATCGACCGAGGATGCTCACCGAGGCGCGGGCCATGCTCGACGCCCTCGAAATCCGCATTCCCAGGCTCTCGGCGAAGGTCGAGAAGCTGTCCGGCGGCCAGCGCCAGGCGATTGCAATCGCCCGTGCGGCGTCCTTCAATCCCAAGGTCCTGATCATGGACGAGCCGACTTCCGCCCTTGCGGTCGCCGAAGTCGAAGCCGTGCTGGCGCTCATCAACCGGGTCAAGGCGAAGGGCGTCTCGGTCATTCTCATCACCCACCGCCTGCAGGATCTCTTCCGCGTCTGCGACCGTATCGCCGTGATGTACGAGGGTACCAAGGTCGCCGAGCGCGATATCGGCAACACCAACCTCGAGGACCTCGTCAAGCTCATCGTGGGAGGAGAACGGCATTGAGTGTCTATTCCGAACGCAAGGCCGGCTCCCCGGTCGCCGATTTTCTGAGCGAGCACGCCCAGGTGCTTTCGATCACCGTCTTTTTCCTTGCCTGTTTCCTGTTCTTCTCGGTGACGACGGACACGTTTCTGACGCTCGGCAATATCCTGAACGTCGTCAGGCAGGCGGCGCCCATCCTGATCGTCGCCGTTGCGATGACCTTCGTCATCATCACCGGCGGCATCGACCTGTCCGTCGGCTCTCAGGTGGCGCTCGTCAATGCCGTTGCCGCGATCATCCTCGCCATGGGCTTTCCCTGGCCGGTGGTCGTTGTCGGCATGCTGGTCTTCGGCGCGTTTCTCGGCATCGCGCAGGGTTGGTTCGTCGCCTATCAGGGCATCCCAGCCTTCATTGTCACGCTGGCCGGCCTTTCGATCCTGCGCGGGCTCGCGCTCTACCTCACCCAGGGATATTCGATCCCGATCAAGGACGTGCCGGGCTTCTTTGCGCTGGGGCGCGGCGAGTTCTTCAGCATTCCCGTGCCGGCGGTCATCGCGGTTGCGGTCGCGGTGGTCGGCTATGTCGTCATTGCCTCCACGAAATACGGTCGGCAGGTCGTGGCCGTCGGCTCGAATCTCGAGGCAGCGCGCCGTGTCGGCATGCCAGCGAAATGGATCGTCGCCTCCGTCTATGTCGTGTCCGGTGTCGCCTGTGCCCTTGCCGGCCTGCTGGTTGCAGCCCGCCTCGGCTCGGGTTCGTCCAATGCCGCCGTCGGCTTCGAGCTGCAGGTCATCGCGGCCGTGGTGCTTGGCGGTACATCGCTGATGGGTGGCAGAGGCAGCATTCTCGGCACCATCCTCGGCACGCTGACGATCGCCGTCATCGGCAACGGGCTCATCCTCATGCACATCTCGCCCTTCTTCACCCAGATCGTGACGGGCGCGATCATCCTGGTGGCCATCTGGCTCAACACGCGGATCTTCACGACCAATTTCCGTCTCGGCGGCAGAAGGTGAGGGCGTGATGGCGAGCGATCTATCGGAAGCCCATGTGCGCTCAGGCAAGGTGATGACGGTGAGGGGGCCGATCGGGGCCTCGGCGCTCGGCGTCACCCTCATGCACGAGCACATCCTCAACGACTGCCGGTGCTGGTGGCATGCGCCGAAAACGCCGGAACGGCAATATCTTGCCGATGGCTTCGTCTGTATGGAAATCCTTGGCGAGCTTCGCCAGGACCCCTTCGTCAACAAGCACAACATCACGCTTGACGACGAGCCGCTGGCGATCAGGGAGCTCATAGACTTTGCCAAGGCCGGGGGGCATACGGTGGTGGAGCCCACCTGCCAGGGCATCGGCCGCGATCCGCGCGCGCTCCAGCGCATTTCCAGGGCTTCGGGCCTCAATGTGGTGATGGGCGCGGGCTACTATCTCGGCTCCTCGCATCCCGCCAAGGTCGCGGCCATGACGGTCGGCGAGATCGCCGACGAGATCGTCCGGGAGGCGATCATCGGGGCCGATGGCACCGACATCAAGATCGGCCTGATTGGCGAGATCGGCGTCTCCTCGGACTTCACTGCCGGGGAAGAGAAATCGTTGAGGGGGGCCGCACAGGCGCAAGCCCGCACCGGCCTTCCCTTGATGGTGCATCTGCCGGGCTGGTTTCGCCTCGGCCATAAGGTGCTGGACGTCGTCGCCTCGGAGGGTGCTGAACTGCGGCATACGGTGCTCTGCCACATGAATCCGTCGCATGACGACCTGAACTACCAGGGCGAGCTCGCAGCGCGCGGTGCCTTCATCGAATACGACATGATCGGCATGGACTTCTTCTATGCCGACCAGCAGGTGCAATGCCCCAGTGACGAGGAGGCCGCGCGCGCAATCGCCAGGCTGGCGGAGACGGGCTATCTCGACCGCATCCTGCTCTCGCACGACGTCTTCCTGAAGATGATGCTGACGCGCTACGGCGGTAATGGGTACGCCTACATCCTTCGCCACTTCCTGCCCCGGCTCAAACGTCACGGCCTGGACGACAGGAGCATCGACATCCTGATGCGGGACAATCCACGATCGGTCTTCGAGGCGAAAGCCTGAGGCCCGCGAACGAGTTCAAGAAACGGAAAGATCATGACCAAGAAAGTTCTTCTCGTCGGCGAGAGCTGGGTTAGCTCCGCCACCCACTACAAAGGCTTCGATCAGTTCGGCAGCGTGACCTTCCATCTCGGCGCTGAGCCGCTGGTCAAGGTGCTTGAGGGAAGCGAGTACGAGCTCACCTACATGCCGGCCCATGAGGCGGTGGAGAAATTCCCCTTCGAGATGGCGGGCCTCGATGTATACGACGCGATCATCCTGTCCGACATCGGCGCCAACTCGCTGCTGCTGCCACCGGCGGTCTGGCTGCATTCGAAGACGGTGCCGAACCGCCTGAAGCTCATCAAGGCATGGGTCGAAAAGGGCGGCGGCCTGTTGATGGTCGGGGGCTACTTCTCCTTCCAGGGCATCGACGGCAAGGCCCGCTGGCGCCGCACGGCCGTCGAGGACGTGCTGCCCGTGACCTGCCTGCCCTATGACGACCGGGTCGAGATGCCCGAGGGATCGACGGCGGTCGTTGTCAAGGCAAGCCACCCGACCGTCGCGGGTCTTTCCGGCGAATGGCCGCCGCTGCTCGGCGTCAACGAGGTCGAAGTGCGCGACCGCGCCGACGTCGAAGTTGTCGCTCGCCTGCCGGAAGACCAGGGCAGCCATCCTCTGCTCGTGACCGGCAAGTTCGGAAAGGGACGCACGGCGGCCTGGACATCGGATATCGGCCCGCACTGGCTGTCGCCCGCCTTCTGCGAATGGGAAGGATACGGGCGGCTGTGGAAGAACATTCTCGGCTGGCTGACCGAAGCGCGCTGAGCGTCGCCTCAGCCTGCGAGAATGGCCTTCAACTCCTCGCGGGTCGGGAAGGCCGACCGGGTTCCGCGGCGGCTGACCGTCAGGGATGCTGCTGCCGAGGCATCTGCGATGGCGCGGGCATCGATCTCGATGCCGCGCAGCGCCGCCGAGGCGAGTGCCACGGCCATGAAGGTGTCGCCGGCTCCGGTCGTGTCGACGGCCTTCGTCGAGACGGCAGGAATTGTAATGATCGGCTTACCGTCGACGGCCAGCATGGAGCCCTGGCCGCCGAGCGTGAGGACCACCTGCTTGACGCCCGCTTCCATCAAGCGGCGGGCGGCGGTTTCGCCGGACGAGCCGGCAAGGCTTTCGGCTTCGCCCTTGTTGAGGAAGGCGATGTCGACAAGCGGCCAGAGATCGGCGAAGTAGGGTCTGAGCGGCGAAGGATTGAAGGCGGTCACGAGCGCGCGGCGCTTTGCCTCGGCGAGCAGGCCACGGGTCACCTCCTCGGCCAAGTTGCCCTGGAGCACGACGAGATCGCCGACGTCGGCACTGTCGAGCGGCGCAAGCGCTGCCGCAAGTGTCAGCGAGCCCGCGGAATCGGTCGTCGTGACGATGGCGTTCTCGCCGTCGGGCGTCGTGAAGATGATGGAGAAGTCGCTGGAGCGGCCGGCGAGCGTCACGAGATGCGCCTGAAGCTGCTCCTCGGCAAGCTGGTCACGGATGGTCTGGGCGCGAAAATCCTCGCCTACCGCCGTGACGAGGGTGGTCGGCAGGCCAGTGCGGCTCATGACCACCGCCTGGTTGGCGCCCTTGCCGCCGAGGTCGCGGGTCTCCTCGCGGCCGAGGATCGAGGCTCCCGCCTCCGGCATGGACGATACGGAGATGGTTTCGTCTACGGCGACGTTACCGATGACATAGGCACGCATGGCAGACTTTCGACAAAGGGAAGAAAATGCAGCAGATATCTGACAATACCCAAAGCGCCATAAGGGAAATATTCGGCACTGACAAGGCGCTGATCGGCATGATCCATTGCCCGCCCTTTCCCGGTGCTCCCCGCTACCGCAGCGCACCCATGGCCGGGATCTACGACGCCTGCATGCGTGACGCCGAGGCGCTGATCGAAGGCGGCATGCATGGTCTGGTCATAGAGAACCACGGCGACATTCCTTTCTCCAAACCCGAAGACATCGGTCACGAGACCGCCGCCTTCATGTCCGTCGTCACCGACCGGATATCGCAGGCGACCGGTGTTCCGCTCGGTATCAACGTGCTCGCCAATGCGCCGATCCCGGCCATTGCGATCGCCGTGGCCGGCGGCGCGAGGTTCATCCGCGTCAACCAGTGGGCCAATGCCTATGTGGCGAACGAGGGCTTCATGGAAGGCCGTGCAGCGGAGGCCATGCGTTATCGCTCGCTTCTGCGGGCCGAACACGTCAAGGTCTTCGCCGACAGCCATGTGAAGCATGGCGCCCACGCGATCACCGCCGACCGGACGATACAGGAGCTCACCCGCGATCTCGCCTTCTTCGATGCCGATGCCGTCATCGCGACCGGCCAGCGTACTGGCAATGCCGCGACGATCGAGGAGATCGAGGAGATCGGCGCCGCTACGCATCTGCCGTTGCTCGTCGGCTCGGGTGTCGACAAATCCAACGTCGTCGAAATCCTGAAACGCACCAGTGGCGTCATCGTCGCCTCGTCGCTGAAGCATGGTGGCGTCTGGTGGAACCCGGTCGATATCGATCGCGTGAAGGCTTTTGTCGAAGCCGCCCGCCCGGCGCTGGAAGCCTGACATGGCCGAGACGCTTTCGGAGCAGATCCTGCGTGAGAACAAGGCGGTCTTCGATGCGATGGTGAACCACCGCTTCGTCGAGGACATCAAGGCAGACCGGTTGCCGAAGCAGGTCTTCGAGCGATATCTCGTGTTCGAAGGCGCTTTCGTCGATACCGCGATCTCGATCTTCGCCTTTGCCACGGCTAAGGCCGAAACGATCGAGCAGAAGCGGTGGCTTATCGGCGTGCTCGACGCGCTCGCCAACCAGCAGATCGCCTATTTCGAAAAGACCTTCGCGGCGCGCGGCATCGATCCAGCCGCCTTCGACGCCTCCATCCCCGAGGTTGCCGCCTTCCGTGATGGCATGCTCGCGATCTCGCGCGACGGTGGCTATCTCGACACGGTTGCCGCCATGTTCGCGGCCGAGTGGATGTATTGGACATGGTCGAAGCAGGCGAGTGCCTGCAGGATCAGCGATCCGCTGCTCAAGGAGTGGATCGACCTTCATGCGCATGACGATTTTGCGGCCCAGGCGCTGTGGCTGAAGGCGGAACTCGACAACGCAGGCGAGGGGCTCGACGCTACTGAGCGGGCTGGCCTCAGCGGCATCTTTGGCAGGGCGCAGGAGCTCGAAATCGCGTTCCACCATGCGCCCTATCTCTGAGACAGCGAGGTAGGAAACGCCATGGTTCGCATCGACGGAGCACGGTTGAACAGCAGGCTCGAACAGTTTGCAGCAATCGGCGCCACCGCAAGGGGCGGCGTCAACCGGCAGGCGCTGACGGAGGGCGACCGTGAGGCGCGCCGGCTGCTCGCGGAGTTGGCGCTCTCGCGTGGTTTTGCCGTATTCCAGGATCCGATGGCCAATCTTTTCATCCGCCGCGACGGAAGCCGGAGCGACCTGCCGCCGCTTCTGATCGGCAGCCATCTCGACAGCCAGCCCGCAGGTGGCCGTTTCGACGGAGCGCTCGGCACCTTGAGCGCCTTCGAAGTCCTGGAGAGCCTCGAAGACAGCAATCTTGAGACGATGCACCCCGTCGAGGTGGTCGCGTGGACAAACGAGGAGGGATGCCGCTTCTCGCCTGGCTGCATGGGCTCCATGGCATTCGCCGCGGGCAGCATCCCGGCGGACTGGGCCGGCAAGCGTAGTGCAGATGGTTCGCTCTTTGCCGACGAACTAAGCGCGACACTCGAGAGCCTGCCGCAGGCCGCCATGCGCCCGCTCGGGTTTGCGGTGGCAGCTTACGTCGAGGTTCATATCGAACAGGGACCTTCGCTGGAGGCGGAGGATATTCCGATCGGCGTCGTCACCGGCATACAGGGTACCCGATGGCTGGAGGTCACGGTCTCCGGCCAGACGGCGCATGCCGGGACGACCTCGCTCGCCTATCGGCGGGATCCGTTGCGTGCGCTGACGGCGGCGCTCGGCCGGCTCTATGATGCCGTCATGCCTGTGGACGCCGATGCCCGCTTCACCATCGGCCGCATTTCGGTCGAACCCGGATCGATCAATGCAATTCCGGAGACCGCTCGCTGCAGCGTCGACATCCGCCATCCGGATCCGGCCCGGCTGGATGCGATCGAACGGCAGGTGATCGAAACGGTATCGCAGGCGTCGGGGCGGCAGCGCTGCGTGGCCACTGTTTCGCGGCTGTTCGACATGCCGCCGGGTCGATTTGCGCCGGAGATCGTTGCGACAATTGAGTCTGCGGCGACCGAATTGGGTCTTAAGAGCAAGCGCATGCTCTCCGGCGCCTTCCACGACGCGCTCTTCGTGAGCCGGATTGCGCCCTCGGCGATGATCTTCGTCCCCTGCAGGGATGGCCTCAGCCATAACGAGGCCGAATATGTCGAGCCGGACCACGCCGCGGCGGGTTGCCGGCTGCTGGCGGCGGTCACGATGAGCCTGGCAAGCCGTTCCTAGCTCGTGGGAATCTGCGCCGCCGATGGGTGGCAAGGCGAACGTGGGCTCGTCACTTTACACCTCTTTACGACTCCTAACGTGTCAATGGAGTGCCTCCGCCCCATACTCCGAGAATGAAACGCCGCGGATGGACGCGGCAGCCAACGGAGATCCCGAATGAGCGAGCTTTTGAGCAAAGTCATCGATGCACATGGCGGCATGGATCGCTGGAGGCGCTTCGAGAAGGTCGAGGCGATGATCGTCACCGGCGGCGGCTTTTTCGCGCTGAAGGGACTGATGCAGGATTCAACTCCGCGCCGGATGACAGTCTGGCTCCATGAGGAGCGTTCGTCGGTCTTGCCTTACGGAGCCCCGGACCAGCGCACCATGTTCACGCCCGATCGTGTCACCATCGAAAAGCTCGACGGCACGATCGTCGCCCAGCGCCGGATGCCCAAGGAGTCCTTCGCCGGCCATCAGATGCACACGCCCTGGGACCCGCTGCAGCGCGCCTATTTCAACGGAGAGGCGCTCTGGACCTATCTTACCACTCCCTTCCTTCTCGCGATCGACGGCGTCGAGGTCGAAGAAACAGAAGCATGGCAGGAGGGTGCGGAAACATGGCGCGTCCTGCGCGCCTATTTCCCGGGTTCGATCGAGACGCACAGTTACGTCCAGGACTTCTTCTTCGACGAGAAATTCATTTTGCGCCGGCATGACTATAACGTGAATATCGCAGGCGGCTTCGGTGCTGCGCAGCTGATCTCCGACTATGTCGTCGTCAACGGCCTTGCCGTGCCGACCAAGCGTCGAGCCTACACCCGCGGGCCCGACCGGCGCCCTGTCCTGGACATGCTTATGGTGACAATCGACTTCACCGAGATCAGCTTCGAGTAGGCGGTGTGGACGGATTTGACCACGATGAAGCCAGTGAGTGGCGCGTTACTCCGGCAGACCAGCCTTGCGGAAGCCATCGACGAAATGCTTGAGCGTCGCAGCATCGCGGAATGGCTCGGTCGCCGCCCAATGGCTGGTTGTGAAATGCGGATTGCCGACGAGGAACAGTTCTGCCTCGGCGCGCGCCTCATCGAGCCGGCCGAGTTGCGCAAGGCTTGCCGCCAGGAAACGGCGTGAGCTTGTCCGATAGGTCTCGTCCCTGCGCAGTGTCTCGACAGCGGCTTCGTAGTCGCCGGCCGCATATTGCGCCTGGCCGAGCGCCAGATAGTACCAGCTTGCCGGAAACGGGTTCAGCCGGAACGCCTTGGCGATGTGCTCAAGGCCCTCGTCCACCCGCCCGGCCAGAACCGCGATGTCGGATAGTGCCGCAAAGGTATCGGCCTCGTTCGGGTCAAGTTCGATCGCCCTGGCGAATTCCGCATCCGCCTCCGCGAAACTGCGCTCATAGGCAAGCAGGTAGGCCAGGATCCAGCGGCAGCCGGCGTCATTGGGATCGATCGCAACAGCCTTGCGCGCCAGTTCCAGGGCAACCCTGCGGGCAGGCTCCTCTGGTCCGCCGGAGTGCACCCATCCCATCCAGTGGTTCATGGCCAGCCAGCGATAGGCCTCGGCGTATT
This sequence comes from Rhizobium sp. BK251, assembly GCF_004345245.1. GTDB lineage: Bacteria > Pseudomonadota > Alphaproteobacteria > Rhizobiales > Rhizobiaceae > Rhizobium. The sequence goes on from NZ_SLUQ01000001.1 coordinate 306,244, forward strand.
CGGGATCGAGAAAAACCGCGCGCGTCAGCATGAGATGCGCTTCCTGCGCCGACTGCGGTGAATCGTCCATCAGCCTGCGCGCCCGCACACAGAGATCATAAGCCTCGAGATTTTTGGGGCGATTGCGCGGCGGTGGTGCGCGCAGCCGGCCGAGCAGCGCCTCCACGATCTTGGCCGTGACCTCGTCCTGGACGGCAAAGATATCCTCCAGGCTGCGATCGAAGCGTTCCGCCCAGAGGTGATCGCCGCTCACCGCATCCACCAGCTGGGCGTTGATACGCACGCGCCCTCCGGCCCTCCTTGCGCTGCCCTGCAGCAGGTAGCGCACGCCAAGGTCCTCGGCGATCGCGCGCACGTCCATCGCCTTTCCCTTGTAGGCAAAGGCCGAGTTGCGGGCGATGACGAACAGGCCTGAGACCCTGGACAGGTCGGTGATCAGGTCTTCGGTCAACCCGTCCGCGAAGGATTCCTGCTCGGCATCGTTGCCGAGATTGACGAAGGGCAGCACGGCGATCGATGGTTTGTCAGGCAGCGGCAAGGGTTTTCGCTTCGCGCCACCGAGCCGTTCGATGGCCCCGGTGAAGCGGTAGCCGACGCGCGGAATCGTGGAAATCCAGTCAACGCCGCCATCACTGTCATCGCCGGCAGCACCGAGCAGCTTCCTGAGTTGCGCGATCTGGACGGTGAGGTTGCCTTCCTCGACGGCCGTGCCCGGCCACGCCGCGTCCATCAGTTCGGCCTTGCTCAGGATTTCGCCGGACCGTTCGACGAGCGCCGCGAGCAGCCTTACTCCGCGGTAGCCGACGGCCACGGGATCACCGTTCCGAAGGAGCGTTCCCGCAGCCGGATCAAGCACGAACGGACCAAAGGCAAAGCGCGATCCCTGCATGAGGCGCATCTATAGTCGGTTTGGAAGTTTTTGAGAACTTTTTGGGAGCGCTTAAGGACGACGCGGTCCGCACCCCGCAGAATCCAGTCTCTTTCGGGTCGAGGGACGCAAGGCCCTCAAACCCTTATGGAGGTTGCAATGAACGATACGACCAGGCTCGCGTCGGCTCGGCATCAGGCCGCGGGGGCGGAATTGCCGTATCGGGGCTTGCATAGTGCGACATCACCGCTCGAGAATCGGATTCCATGGGCCGCGATGGCGGGTATCATCGCGACCGTCATGGTGTTCGCCGTGGCGCAGGGACTGACCTATCCGCTGCTCAGCTTCATCCTGGAGCGGCAGGGGACGACGCCCGGGCTCATCGGCCTGTCGGCGGCGATGACGCCGCTCGGTTTCATCCTGTCCGCCCCCTTCATTCCGGCAGTGGCGCGGCGCCTGGGCGCGGCACGGCTGGCGATCCTCTGTTCGGTGCTGGCCGCACTTTCCTTGGTCGCGATTGCCTGGATGCAGGAGGTCTGGGCCTGGATGCCGCTGCGCTTCTTGCTCGGCTTCTTTGCCAATCCGCTGTACGTGATCAGCGAAACCTGGCTGCTCTGGATAACGCCCAAATCACGCCGGGGCCGCATCATGGGCCTCTATTCGTCGATCGTTTCGGGTGGCTTCGCCATCGGCCCGCTGTCGCTCGGTCTGGTCGGCACGCAGGGTTGGCCGCCCTTTGTGATCGGTATCGTGGCCTTCCTTCTCTGCGGATCGGTCGTGCTTGCGGTCGTGCCGCGCCTGCCTGACATGCCGCATGAAGGCGAGGCAACATCGGTCGGCGGCTTCTTCGCGCTGGCACCGTTGCTGCTGTTCGCGGTTTTCACGGCTGCCGCCTTCGAGCAGATCCTGCTTTCCCTGTTCGCGGTCTATGGCACAGCACTCGGCAGCGCCGAAGAGCGCATCGCTTCGCTCATCACCTGCTTCATCGCGGGCAATGCCGTGTTGCAGATCGTGCTCGGGCGCGTGGCCGAGCGCTTTGGCTCGACGCGGACCATGTTGTCCTGTGTTCTCGCTTGCCTGGCCGGCTGCCTGCTGCTGCCATTGATCTTCAGCTCGTGGCTCATCTGGCCGCTTGTCTTCGTCTGGGGCGGCGTCTCGTTCGGGATTTACACGATGGCATTGATCCAGCTTGGCGAGCGTTTTACCGGTCAGGCCTTGATCGCCGGCAACGCGGCCTTCGCCGTCGTATGGGGCTTAGGCGGCATCGTGGGCTCGCCGGCTACAGGGCTGGCAATGCAACTGATCGGGCATCAGGGGCTGCCATCGTCCCTTGGCTTGCTCAGCTGTCTGCTGGCGGTGCTTCTGATGGCGCAGAGGCAGCGGGCCTGATCGAGGCACTCGCCTCAAGACAGCAGTCAGACCCCAGCCGCAACTGGAACTTCGTCCAGTTGCGGCGTTTCGGGGGCAATTGCCTTGGTCCGGAGGATGCAAGGCAGGGAGCACGCCGGCCCGGCTCAAGCCGGTGTGCTGGTCTTGCTTTCCGAAGTCGCCAACGCCACGGGCAACTTCTCGTCGGTCTCGCGCTCTGCGTCGGGCCGCTTCGTCCTGAACAGCTTCAGGACGAAGACGAAGAAGGCCGGCACGAAGAAGATTGCGAGAACGGTCGCCGTGATCATTCCTCCGAGAACACCGGTGCCGATCGCATTCTGGCTGGCCGCGCTGGCGCCGGTGGCTATGGCAAGCGGCACGACGCCCAATGTGAAGGCAAGCGATGTCATGATGATCGGGCGGAAACGCACCCGCGCGGCGTCCACGGCGGCATCGGTGAGCGAGCGCCCCTCCGCGTAATAGTCCTTTGCGAACTCCACAATCAGGATCGCATTCTTCGCCGACAGGCCGATGATCGCTATCAGGCCGACCTTGAAATAGAGGTCGTTCGGCATGTCGCGCAGCATCACCGCGAGCACGCATCCGATGATGCCGAGAGGCACGACGAGCATGACGGAGAGCGGGATCGACCAGCTCTCGTAGAGACCTGCCAGCAACAGGAAGACAAAGAGGATGCTGAGGCCGAACAGGATCGGCGCCTGCGTGCCGGACTTGATTTCCTCCAGCGACTGCCCCGTCCACTCGAAACCGACGCCATTAGGCAGTTGCGAGGCGAGACGCTCCATCTCCGCGATCGCGACACCGGATGACGTGCCCGGTGCGGGCTCGCCGCCGATGCGCACTGTCGGATAGCCGTTATAGCCGACGATCTGGGGCGAACCCTTCTGCCATTGTGCGATGGCGAAGGAGGACAAGGGTACCATGCCGCCGCTCGCGTTCCGCACGTTGAGCTTGAGGATGTCCTCGACCTGCAGCCTGTCGCGGTCCTGTGCCTGCACGATCACGCGCTGCATGCGGCCGGAGTTCGGGAAGTCGTTGATGTAGGACGAGCCGAGATTGGCCGTGATGGTGTTGTTGATGTCGGCGAAGGTCACGCCAAAGGTGTTGGCCTTCTCGCGGTCGATGACCAGCAGCACCTGCGCGGCATCGGGCAGGCCTTCGATGCGCATACCTGCCAAAAGCGGGCTCTGCCCGGCCTTTTGCATGAGTTCGGCCGCGGCTGAAGAAAGCGCTTGCTGGCCGAGGCCATTGCGATCCTGGAGACGGAACGAGAAGCCGCCTGTCGTGCCGAAGCCTTCGATCGGCGGAGGGGAGAGCGCGAAGCTGGTCGCGTCCTTGAGGGCAAAAAGCTGCATGTTCACGCGATTTGCGATGTCCTGCACCGATTGGCCCGCGCCGCGTTCGCTCCAGTCCTTGAGGGTGACGAACATCAGCGCGGCGTTGGCACCGTTGCCCGAAAAACTGAAGCCCTGGATCGCGACGACGTCGCGGACGGATGGCTCGGTCCGGAAGATGCCTTCGATCTGCTCGATGGAGGCAAGTGTGCGGTTGGCACTGGCCTCAGGTGGGCCCTGGATGTCCACGATCAGGAAGCCCTGGTCTTCGTTCGGAACGAAGGCGCTGGGGAGATTGATGAAGAGATATCCGAGGCCAGCGACGAGGGCGAGATAGATGATCATCATCCGGCCCGCGCGGCGCGCCATGCCCGATGCGGCGCTGGTGTAGCGCTTCGTCAGACCGTCGAACTTGCGGTTGAACCAGCCGCCAATGCCCTTCTTCTCGTGATGGCCCTTCTTGATCGGCTTCAGGAACGTCGCGCAGAGCGCGGGCGTCAGCGATAGCGCCAGGAACGCCGAGAACAGGATCGACACGACCATGGTCAGGCTGAACTGGCGATAGATGATGCCGGTCGAGCCCGGGAAGAACGCCATGGGGATGAACACGCAGGAGAGTACCAGCGTGATGCCGAGGATGGCGCCGGTGATCTGGCGCATGGCTTTCTTGGTCGCTTCCTTCGGCGAAAGACCTTCCTCCGCCATGATGCGCTCGACGTTCTCGACCACGACGATTGCGTCGTCGACGAGGATGCCGATGGCGAGCACCATAGCGAACATCGTCAGCACGTTGATGGAGAAGCCCGCGGCCAGCATGACTGCGCAGGTGCCCAGCAGCGCCACCGGTACCACGATCGTCGGGATGATCGTGTAGCGGAAGTTCTGCAGGAAGATCAGCATCACGAAGAAGACGAGGATGACGGCCTCGATAAGCGTGTGCAGCACCTTCTCGATCGATGCCGAGACGAAGGGGCTGGTATCATAGGGGACGCTGTATTCGACGCCCGGCGGGAAGAAGCTGGACAGTTCCTCCATCTTTTCCCGGACGGCTGCAGAGGTCGCCACGGCATTGCCCGTCGAGGACAGCTGGACGGCAAGTGCCGCGCTCGGCTGGCCGTTCAGGCGGCTCGAGAAGTTGTAGCTTTCGGCGCCGAGCTCGACACGCGCCACGTCACGCAGCCTGACGGTGCTGCCATCGGCGTTTGCACGAAGGACGATATTCCCGAATTCCTCGGCGTTTGCGAGCTGGCCCTTGACGAGCACGGTCGCCGTCAGGTCCTGGGTGATCGGGTTCGGTGCCGCACCGACCTGGCCTGCCGCGACCTGCGCATTCTGCGAGCCGATCGCCTCATTGATGTCGGCTGTGGTGAGATTGAGACCGACCATCTTGTCCGGGTCGATCCACACGCGCATCGCCCTTTGCGCAGCAAAGAGCTGCGCACGGCCGACACCGTCGAGTCGGCGAATTTCGCCGATGATGTTGCGGGTGATGTAGTCGCCCAACGCCACCTCATCGAGCGCGCCGTTGGTCGAGGTCAGGGACACGAACATCAGGAAGCCGGATGACGCCTCCTCCACGTTCACCCCCTGTGCCGTCACCGCGGACGGAAGCCTGGATTCCACCCTGCGGATGGCATTCTGCACGTCCACCGATGCCTGGTTGATGTTGGTGCCGGCCTCGAAGGTGGCGTTGATGGAAACGGAGCCCGAGGTATCGGAGGTCGACTCGAAGTACATGAGCCCGTCGACGCCATTCAGCTCGTCTTCTATCAGGCGGGTCACGCCCTGATAGATCTCCTGGGGGGAGGCGCCCGGATAGTTCGTCGAGATCGTGAGCTGCGGCGGCGCAACCTTCGGGTACTGCGCAATCGGCAGGAACGGAAGGCAGATGATGCCGGCGATCGAGATGAAGAGGGCGAATACCCAGGCAAGGATAGGCCGTCTGATAAATAGCTGTGCCATGGGGCTGCCTTACTTGCTCGTCTGTTCGGAAGCTGCCGGGGTCTGTCCTTCGGACGGCTTCCACGGTTCGGGTGCGACCTTGCCACCCGGCTGCACCTTCTGCGCTCCGTCGACGACGATCTGCTCGCCCGGCTGGAGGCCCGATTCCACGACCCATTCGGAGCCAAGTGCCTGACCCAGCTTAATGTCGCGGGCCTCGGCGGTCGCATCCTTGGAGACCACGTAGACCTGCGCCCGCCCGTCCTGCGTTCGCAGCACCGATCGCTGCGGTACCGTGATCGCGTCCTGGCGTACTGCCTGGGCTACCCTCACGCGGACATACATTCCGGGAAGCAGATCGCGATCAGGATTCGGGAATTCGGCGCGCAGGGTGACCTGGCCGGTCGTGGCATCGACGTTGGCGCTCGCGAAGAGAAGGCGGCCAGCCTTCGGATAGACCGCTCCGTCGTCGAACACGAGCTCGACTGTCGCTTCGCCCGGAGCCGGACTTGCGAGCTTGCCGCTTTCAACAGCCCGTTTCAGCGACAGAAGCTCCTGCGCGGATTGGGTGAAATCGGCGTAAGCAGGATCGACCTGCTGGATGAGGGCGAGATTCTGGGTTCCGTCTGCGGTAACCAGCGCACCTTCCGTGATGAGGGCGCCGCCGATGATGCCTGTGATCGGAGCGCGAACCTCGGTGTAGTCGAGATTGATCTTGGCTTCGTCAAGTGCCGCCTGCGCAAGCGCCACGTCGGCCTCGGCCTGCGCCAGATTGACGGCTGCCGTATCGTAGTCGACGCCGCTCGCAATGTTCCGATCCCGCAGCGACTTCTGGCGATCGAGCTGCTGTTGCGCGTTCGTCTGCGTGGCCTTCGCACGCTGAAGCGATGCCTCGGCGCTGGCGACGCGCACCTTGAACAGCCGCGGATCGATGCGATAGAGAACGTCGCCCTGCTTTACGAGGGTACCCTGTTCAAAGACCCGCTCCTGAAGGATACCCGAGACCTGCGCTCGGACTTCGGAAACGCGGGTGGCGGCGACGCGTCCCGGCAGTTCGCTGACGACGGGGACGGCATGGGCTTTCAGCTCGAGCACGCTCACCGCGGGCGGCGGCATCTCCATACCCTGCTGAGCTGCAAGTTCTCCTGCGGTGGCAAGGGTGAGGGAAGCTGCTGTAAACAGCGCCTTGAGGCGCGGCAGCTGTCGGCTGCTGGGCATGGAAGGTTTCCTTACTGAAATTGAGTTTAACGACTGCCGTCTGCTATCAAGTCTCGGGGAACGTTGCGTAAGTGGCCCGAATTCCATCGAGAATTTCGCGACGATCACCGCCGGTCCATTGATGGAAACCGAAGAGCTCCGTGCAAAACAAACCCGTCAATGCCAGGTAGGCAATCAGCGCCGCCTTCGGGCGGGCCCCGCTTGCCATCGCCTGTAGATCCCGCGCCACCCAACCGCGCATCTGCTGCTGCAGGCTCTCGTCGCTGGACATCGAAGCGCATACAGCCATCGCCACCGCCATCTCGGCCTCGTCCGGCACTGGTTCGGCGAAGGCAATCCGCCCGAACAGCTCGGGATGCGGGGTGTCCTTGCTGTCCTCGACAGCCTTTTTTACCGCCTCCATATCCCTCTGGATACGGCGGTCGACCAATGCGGCGAGAAGCGCGCTCTTGGTCTTGTGATCGTAGACCACCCTCGATTTGCTGACGCCCGCCTCCTGAGCGACAGCGTCAATCGACAAGCCGGCCGCACCATGCTGAACGACGACGCGTTCGGCAGCGTCGAGGATGTCGTCAGCGGTAATCTTGCGGGTTCTTGTCACGTTGCACTCCGAAAATTCGCGATTTAAATACGAACGTTCGTGTTTTTATGCAAGCAAAAAAATCGCCGGAGGATTTCATCCGGCGGGCAAGCGCCGCCCTGGGTATTCCCAAGGCGGCGCGCAGGCTTTCAGCGCACGACAGGCCGACGTTCCCGCCGCAGCGCCTTCATGACGGTATCGTCGATGTCCAGCGTGCCACGCACCATGTCGGGCGGTGTCAGCGCCATCCACTGGTTCAGGGACACATCGCGGTAGCGGCGCGTGCTGAACACGTTGATGACGAGAACCGGCTCGGTGCCAGTGTTCTCGATGTAGTGGGCAAGCGTCTTCGGGACATATCCGACATCGCCGGCGCGATAGTTGAACGTGCGGGCATTGTTGGTCGCGTCGAAGACGGTCATGCGCGCTTCACCCTTGATATAGTATTGCAGCTCGTCGCCGTCCGGGTGCCAGTGCACCTCACGCATCGCACCGGGTTCGAGTTCGATGATCAGCGCCGAGAGTGTCGTTTCGGGAAACTGCTTGACGTCGACCACTTTGGTCGAGCCGCCGTCGAATTTGTTCGGGGGAACTTTCGACGCGTGAAACACGTAGGATTGGGGAGGCGGATTGTTCGGCAGCTGCTTGCGCACTTCGTCAAGTGAAGCCGGAACGGGGAGGCGGAAGATGTACTTCTCTTCCTTTGGCAAGCCCTTGAACGCCGCTTCGGGCAGGCCGAAATTCTTGGCGACCACGCTCGGCGGCAGATGCGCCATGAGCTCGGTGATGAGCAGGGTCTGGTTCTCCGAGAAATTGCCGTCATCGAAGACGAGGACAAACTCCGTGCCTTCCTCGAGGCCCTGGATCGAATGCGGCACGCCCGAGGGCACGAGCCAGATATCGCCGGGCTCGAGATCATCCACGGAAAGATATCCGTCGGCGTCGACGACCGTCAGCCGCGCCTTTCCCGCGGTGATATAGGACCACTCGGCCTCCTTGTGCCAATGGAGTTCGCGCACGACCCCCGGACCAAGGCGCATGTTGACGATTGCCAACTCCTTCATCGCCGGCATTTCGCGTACCGTCACCTCGCGCGCCCAGCCGCCGTCCTCGAGCCGGTTGTGCGCAAAGGCAAATGGAAAATGAAGGTTGGGCAGCGACCCCTTGTCGGTGAGCGGCGCGGCAAAGATGTCCGGCACCTGGCCTTCCAGCTGGATGTTTCGCGGACCGGCAACGCTGGCTCCGTGCGTTCCGTTGATGGGTTGGGCAACTGACATGTCATCCATTTCTCGCTCCTTCTTTTGAAACCGTTGAATGCCTTTGGCTGTCACAACTAGAATCTGCCTCGACCGCACTGGACGAAGTGGCCGCCAAACCCCGCGGCAAAGTCATCGGGCAACTGATCGGTGAGGATCGGATCTGACATGGCGCCATGGGATGGCTGGATCTGTCTATTTTGAGAGGAACTGTGTGGAAGGATGCACTCGGCGACCTTGGAGGAGCCGCGTCTCGAGGCATTGTCGGCGTCGCTCGGTTGTCCAGTGCGGTAGCTCTCCACCACAACAGCTCCTCTGCGTCGGAAAAAACCGGCCGCGGGCGACAGGCCGACCACGGAAGGAAAGGTGGCGCATCGTCGGGCCAGCCGATGGCCGCCGTCTTGTATCTTCCCGGCGAAAGGCGGCAGGCGGGCCGGCATTGGGCCGCGGCTTATTGTGTCAGCAGCGATGGCGAGGGGTGCGAAGTGGTGAGTTAATGGAGTGCGCCTACTTGGCGGCAGGGTCGCGCTGCATGAGGATCAAGGTCCTATTTCGAGCCGTCTCTTTTCTCGCCGCGCGCAGGACGCTTTCCGCCAGGATGAGTTGGCCCTGTAGGAAGGATTGCGCAGCCGGGGCCGTCAGAATTGCGCGCGACGGAGGAATGCCGCGAAAGGGACAAATGCGACGAGCTTTTTAAATCGCCTCGAACCGGGCAGTGCCCACGGCGCCGGCGGCTGATCTCCAGCCGGCGCCGGGTTCGCGCGCCTCAAGCAGGCTTGCCTTCGCTGAAGACGCCACGCTTCTTGAGAAAGCTGACCAGCGCCGTCGCGATGCCGACAAGTGCCATCATCATCACCAGCAAAGACGGGTAGACGATGTATTGGCCCGGCTCGGCAGCGGCGAGATACTTGTAGATCTCCACCAGCAGCAGGGCAATCAAGGCCGCCGACACGGTCGAATAATCCTTGGCGATGACCCGCTTGAAGTTGAACTCCATGCCCCTAGTGGCTGCTGCGAAGTTGCCGATCCGCGGCAGCCAGCGAGGCACGTCGGCACAATAGGCACGATATCCGTCGCCAAAACGGCCCTCCAGGAAAGCCTCCTCGGCATAAACGATGCACTGATAGATGAAGGCGAAGGACGCAATGCCGACAAAGACGACGAGCGGATCGCCGTGCATCAGGAACACGCCGGAGTAGATAAGCATGTTGCCGACATAGAGCGGATTTCGGCAAACGCCGAACATGCCCTCGGTTACCAGGTCCTTGGCATAGACCCTCTTCTTCAATCCGCCGCGCTGGATATAGGCGTAACCGATGACCACGGCCCGGAAGACCAGGCCGAAGAGTACGATGCCCAATGCAATAATGTCTTTCAGCCGCTCCAGCGCATGGCTGCCGAATATCTCGGACGGCGGCGCTTTTATCAGAAGCAGCACGACGATGATGCCGGGAAACGCCAGGTTGCGGAACCGGAAGAAGAAGTTTCCGATGTGCACCATCGCGGACTTCATGAGATCTGTCACCTTACTTGACTGCGATGATACCGCAGAAATTGTACCACCGGAAGAAAACCTCGACACTGCTGAAGCCAGTCTCCTTCAGAAGCTGCATGTTTTCCTCCAGACGGTAGGGAATGAGTACGTTTTCGAGCGCTTCCCGCTTCTTGGAAATCTCGATCTCCGAATAGCCGTTGCGGCGCTTGTAGTTGTAGTAGTGCTCGATGAAGAGACGGTTGAACATGGTGTCCTCGCTCGTGACCTTCTCGACGAGCAGCAGGCAGCCTTGGTCGTTCAAGCCGGAGAAGATCGTCTTCATCACCCGTTCGCGATAGAGGGGGCGGATGAATTGCAGGGTCAGCAGCATGGTGACGACGCTGGCGTTCTCAAGATGAATTCCCTGGTGCAGGTCGCCCACCTGCAGGTCTATGTTGTGCCGCGCACCAGAACGCTGCACCTTCTGCCCGGCTTTCTCCAGCATGTCGGGTGCGTTGTCGATGCCAATGAAATTGACGCTTGGATCGACAAGAGCGTCGAGGCTGAGCAATGTCGTCGCCGTCGAGCAGCCGATGTCGTATAGATTTGTCTGCGGCTTGGCAAAATCGCGTGCCAGTTCGCAAACCATGCGCTGGATTTCCTCGTAGAAGGGTACCGATCGGCTCACCATGTCGTCGAACACGTCGGCGACCTTGGCATTGAAGGTAAAGTCACCCACCGGTTGTTCCGCCTCGGCGAATACTTCGTCCCTTAGCTCTGTGCGCAGCGGTATGCTTGCCACGATCTTCGCCATTTCAATTGTTCCTTCTGTGCGTTTGCCGCTATTCGCCAGGCGATCCGGAATGGTTCGGCCACAATCGCAATACCGGCATTTGGCTGTGCCGTTCGATCCGCAGGGCCGACTCGGCGCAAAGCTCCTGCGGAGTCATGCATTCGAAGCTGACAGACACCTGAACGCCGAATCCACGCAGTTTCGGGCCGGGCCGGCAGCCAAGGTGGCCGCACTTGACCCCCGGGAGCTTTGCGCGCTAGCTAAATCGGGAGGGTCGGCTTGCGGGTTCTATTGGTCGAAGATGATTTGATGATTGGGGACGCGGTGCGTGACCACCTCGTGGCGTCTTCCTATGCCGTGGACTGGGTTCGCATGTTGTCCGACGGCTCGACGGCGCTCGAAGCGGTAAACTACGGTCTGGTTCTCCTGGATCTTCAACTGCCGGACGGCAGCGGGATCGAGCTCCTGAAACGTCTTCGGCGACAGGGCAATGCGACGCCGGTCATAGTCATCACGGCGCGCGACCAGATATCCGACCGGATAGAAGGATTGAACAGCGGCGCCGACGACTATCTTGTCAAGCCATTCGACCTCGGTGAACTGGAAGCGAGGATGATGGCCGTCTCCCGCCGGCACGACAGCGTGCCGCATCCCGTCATCCGCTTCGCCGATATCGAGATCGACCGCCCGGAGCACAAGCTGACGGTGGCGGACGAGCAGGTCGTGCTGACGAGCCGCGAATGGGCCATCCTCGACCTTCTCGTTGCGCGCGTCGGCTCGATCGTTCCGAAGGATCGAATCGAGGAGGCGCTCTATGCCTTCGGATCGGAGATCGAGAGCAATACCGTCGAGGTCTATATCAGCCGCTTGCGCAAGAAAATCGGCAAGGATCGGATCACGACCGTGCGCGGGGTGGGATATAGTCTGGAGGACAAATGAAGCGGGAACCGAGCCTCATCCGCCCACTGGTTCTCGCGATCGTCAGCGTCCTGGTGCTGTTCTGGCTGCTCGCGATCGGTCTCAGCGTTCAGACCATGCGCGAGGAATTCGACGAGATCTTCGACAGCGAGCTTACGGAGACGGCGCAGATACTTCTGACGCTTGCCGTCGAGCGAATCAGCCACCTGAATGACGGAGATCACCTTGACGGCCTTTTGGCATCGAACGGGCGCGAGTATCTCACTTACCAGCTCCGCGACGCTGACGGTCGTGTGATGCTGCGTTCGGCGGATGCCCCGGAAGAGCCGTTCGCCGTGCCGTTGAAAGCCGGCTTTTACGACGCCAGCCAGATTCGGCTTTACACGGCGGCAACACCGGATGGCCGGTTCTTTCTGCACGTGGCCGACCGCTTCGCCAACAGGCGCGAAGCCGTGCGCGAAACCGCGCTGGTCCTTCTTATTCCGCTCCTCATTCTTATTCCCGCCAGCATGGTTGCAGTCCGGCTTATCGTGAGGCGGGCACTGAGGCCGGTCGACCTGCTGCGGCAGCAGATCGCGACGAAGGACGGCGGCAACATGGCGCCGATCGATCAAACGGGCCTGCAGAAGGAATTGCGCCCGATCGCCCGCTCGGTCAACCTGCTACTCGACCGCCTGCGCTCGGCCCTTGATGCGGAGCGGGAATTCACCGCCACCAGCGCACATGAACTGCGGACGCCGATTGCCGGCGCCCTTGCGCAGACGCAACGCCTTATCGACGAGCTCCCGGATGGCAGTACCAAGCGGCGCGCGCGACAGATCGAGTCCTCGCTCGTCAGGTTCGGCCGGCTTGCAGAGAAGCTCTTGCAGCTTTCGCGTGCAGAGGCCGGCATCGGTACCAGCGAGACGCTGGCCGATCTGCGCAGGGTGCTGGACATAGTCGTACACGACTACCGGGTCGACAGCAGGGCGGCCAATCGACTGCAGTATCACGTTGCGCCAGGTGCAACGCTGCTTCGCAATGTCGACGTCGATGCGTTCGGCATCGTCATGCGCAACCTGATCGAAAATGCCCTGCTGCACGGTGATCCGGACCATCCCGTGAACATCAGCCTGGAGCGGGATGGCGTCATCCGCATCGAAAACGACAGCGCCCCGCTGGACAGGGATGAGCTTGAGGCGCTGAAGGGACGTTTCCGCCGCGGGAAGACCCAGTCGGTCGGCTCCGGATTGGGCCTCGCGATCGCCGAACGCATCGCTGTGCAGATGGGAGGCAGAATGGAGCTGATCTCGCCGGCAACCGGAAGGCAGTCCGGATTCGAGGTTCGCCTGATCCTGCCCGAGCCGGCTCGCGGGTAAGCGCTCCTACTTGACGAAATACGCAGCCTCGTCGCCTTATACCGATCCGTTGCAGCATGGAGGAATGCAGCCGTGACAGCCCGAACCATCGTGATAATGGCGCTTGCAATGCTTGTGGCAACGGCGGGAGACGCATTCTCGGCCGAGGCAAGTTACGAGTGCAGCGGTGGAACAAAGCTCCACGCAGCCTTTTCGCCGGTCAGCTCGTCGCCCGGAAACGTCAAGCTCGTCTTTGCGGGTTCGCCCGGGGAGATCACATTGCCTCAGGTCGTGTCTGCCGATGGCGGTCGCTACGCCAATGACGATATCGAGTTCTGGATCAAGGGCAGGGAGGCCACGCTGACGCGTGGCGGCAAGAGCGAGACTTGCCGCACCGACTGAGATCGGACCAACGGAGAGCGTTGGCAATCCGTTGTGGCAAGGCCGGATAGGCATCATTTGCGAGGGGGAACAGGCATGAACCCGAAAGTCCTGATCGTGGGTGCCGGCCCCGTTGGCCTTACCCTCGCAATAGAACTCTCGCGATACGGGGTCCCGGTGCGGATCATCGAGAAGGCGTCGGCGCGGACCGACAAGTCAAAAGCCGTCGCGGTCTGGAGCCGCTCGCTCGAACTGCTCGACCGCGCAGACCTCGCGGGCCAATTGATTGCTGCCGGCGTTCAGGTCAGGGCCGCCAGCATCGTCGCGGGCACCGAAAGCATCGGTCGCGTGACTATGGACCGGCTAGACACACCCTATCCCTTTGCGCTGATGATCCCCCAGTCCGAAACCGAACGGATATTGGAGGCGCGGCTTGCGGCGCTTGGCGTCGTGGTCGAGCGTTCGGTGGAGCTGAAGGCGTTTTCCGACAACGGAGAGATGGTGACGGCAACCGTCGAGCGGCCCGATGGCAGCTCCGGGACCGTCGCCGCCGACTGGCTCGTCGGTTGCGACGGTGCCCACAGCCTGGTGCGCCACGGGCTCGGCAAGGAGTTCCCGGGCGAGACCGTGCCGACGGAGTTCGTCCTAGCGGACATCCGGCTTTCAGGAACCTTGCCGGCCAACGAAATCGTGACCTTCTGGCACAGGAACGGCGTGCTCGTCCTGCTTCCGCTTCCCGGCGGCCGGACGCGTCTCATCGGGAGCACTGGTACGCCTGCGGGCGAAGAAGCGCGCGAACCGGAGCTTCGGGAAGTCCAGGCAATCATCGACGAACGCGGACCGGGCGGCCTTGTCGCCTCGGATCCGGTCTGGATGGCGCGGTTCCGGATCAACGAGAGAAAAGTAGAGGATTTCCGCTACGGCAGGGTGTTCCTCGCCGGCGACGCGGCACACGTTCACAGCCCGGCCGGTGGCCAGGGCATGAATACCGGCATGCAGGATGCCATCAATCTGGCCTGGAAGCTGGCGCTCGTTTGCCATGGCGATTGCGACCAGCGCCTTCTCGAAAGCTACAGCATCGAGCGCAGCGCCGTGGCAGCAAAGGTGATTGCCGATGCCGGCCGGCTGACCAGGGTGGCGATGCTTCGCAACAGCCTCGCCCAGGCGGCACGGGATTTCGTCGCGCGGCACCTTATCGGGCTGCAGGCGGTGCAGCGGGCTGCCGGCGAGACGCTGGCCGAGCTTTCCATCGGCTACGAGACCAGTCCACTCAACGGCAGCCACGCCGGCGGTCTGAAGGGTCCATCGCCGGGACATCGACTGCCGCCGGACGATAGCGGAGCGATAGGCGCAGCCGACCGTCCCCTCTTCGCAATCTTTGCTCCAGCCACCGAAAGCGAAGCCGCCGCTGAATTGGCGCAGCATTCAGCGCTGCTGGAGGGCCATCTGCGCCCGCCGATCGACCCACGCGGCATCTGGCTCGTTCGTCCCGACGGCTACGTCGCAATGACCGCCCGCCTCGGCGGCTGGCAGGCAGTACGGACCTATCTTGCGCAGCTGAAAGACCAGCACTCCGGCCGCGTCGCTGCGCGCCCCTGATCGACCGCCACATCAAAACGGGACCAGCACGTCCGAAAAAAACAAGGAATTAAGGGCTTTTAGGGAGAATTGGCTGGGGAACCTGGATTCGAACCAAGATCGACGGAGTCAGAGTCCGCTGTTCTACCATTGAACTATTCCCCAACGGGGCGGCGCCCAATTGGGCTGCCCGTCGGTGTGCGGGGCTTATAGCCAAAAGATTGTGAATTGCAAATACTGTTTCGAAAAAAATAGACAGGTATCCGCGCGGCATGATTGCGGATGGCCGGGGCGGGCGGCGGAAAAAAGAATTTGGCGAAATATCCTGTCGCTGATATCTTGGCGCCAACGAAAATCTAGCGAGCGCCTGCTGCATCCCCCAGGGGTTTTGCGCGGCGCGGTGGAAAAGACACGTGAAAGACCCCGAGAACGGCGTAAAGCCGTCATTTGGCGGGGCGTCGGTGGCAGGACGCGGGGATGACGGAAAGTCCCGGCGTCGAAAAGGCAAGCGCGGCGGGCATGCTCGAAGCGCGGCCACTTCTGCTCATGCGGGCCAGGCCGGCGCTGCCGGTGAGGCAGCACGCCCCTTAGACAGCGAGACAGAAACTCCGTCGCGCAAGCGCAAGCGTCGCCGCCGTTCGCACGCGGGGGCGCAGGCCAAGGTGGTGCAGGCCTCCGAGCTTGGCCACCATCAGGCGCATCGCGCCGTGGCGCAGCCGGCTCCCGAGCCTGATGCGGGCGCATTTTCCGGAAACAAGAAGAACCGGCGAAAACATCGCGGCAAGCGCGGCCTGCAGGGGCGTCCCCTGACGCCGACGCACGACGCCCATGTGACAGCGCCGCCACCGGTCTCGCCGCAGCGCAGTCCGGCGCCGTCGGCCATTCAGGCGCCGGAACGCCAGGCTGTTTCCGCCGTGCAAAACGGTCCGGGCCATGAGCGCGTGCGCCCTCGGGCTGAAAAAGGCACACGGCCGGAAGATCTTTACGCCGCGCTCGATCTCGGCACCAACAATTGCCGCCTGCTGATTGCCCAGCCCACGCGGCCGGGGCAGTTTCGCGTGGTCGATGCGTTCTCCCGCATCGTGCGGCTGGGGGAAGGGCTCGGGGCGAGCGGCCGGCTTTCGACCGATGCCATGGACCGGGCGGTCGATGCGCTTCGTGTCTGCGCCTCGAAGCTCCGGAACCGTGAAATCCGCCGCATGCGGCTGATTGCGACCGAGGCCTGCAGGGCCGCCCACAACGGCTCGGAATTCCTTTCGCGCGTGGTCGAGGAAACGGGGCTGGAACTCGAAATCATCGACCGCGAGACCGAGGCACGGCTTGCCGTTTCGGGCTGCTCGTCGCTCGTCGGGCGCGAGACCCGCTCGGTGGTTCTCTTCGACATAGGCGGCGGCTCTTCCGAAATCGCCGTCATCCGTATCGGCGAGAACCGGTCGAGCCGTCTGGCCAACCACATCACGCATTGGACCTCGCTGCCCGTGGGCGTGGTGACGCTTTCCGAGCGCCACGGCGGGCGGGACGTGACCCCGGAGGTCTTCGGCGCCATGGTCGCCGAGGTCGAGCAGATGCTCGGCCGCTTCGATTGCCCCCCTGTCCACGTTGTCGGAACGGCTGCCCGCCCCAGCGATTTTCATCTGATCGGAACCTCCGGCACTGTCACGACGCTTGCCGGCGTCCACCTCGACCTGCCGCGATACGACCGGCGCAAGGTGGACGGCATCTGGCTTTCAGACAGGGACGTGTCGGCCATGCAGGCGAAGCTCCTCTCGTGGGATTTTGCCGGCAGGGCGGCCAACCCCTGCATAGGTCCGGACAGGGCCGACCTGGTGCTGGCGGGCTGCGCCATACTGGAGGCCATTCGCCGCCGGTGGCCGAGCGAGCGCATGCGCGTGGCCGACCGCGGGCTTCGGGAAGGATTGCTGACCGACATGATGGCAGAGGACGGTGTCTGGCGCCGCGCGCGCCATCGCCGAAGCCAGCGTTCCAGCGCATGATGGGCGGCGTCTCGACCGGTTTGCGAAAAGGATTGCGCGTTTCGATGCCTTGCTGCTTCCCTGGCTCATCAGCAGCGGGTGCGCAGGACGCGGCGGATAGTTTGCGAGGGGATTGATGACCAAGCCACCGATCGGGGCAAACCGCACGGGCCGGAAGCTCGGCCAGCGGGTGAAGAAGAAAAAGCTGAAGGCCTCGTCGCGGCAGTGGCTGCAGCGCCATATCAACGACCCCTATGTCCAGCGGGCGCAGCTGGAAGGCTACCGCGCGCGCGCCGCCTTCAAGCTTCTGGAAATCGACGAGAAGCATCACATCCTCAAGGGTGCGCGGCGCATCATCGATCTCGGCGCTGCTCCCGGAAGCTGGTCCCAGATTGCGGCGAAGGTCACCGACTCGACGGACGAGGACGTCCGCGTCGCGGCGATCGACTTCCTGGAGATGGCGCCCCTGCCTGGCGTCCAGATCCTGCAGCTCGATTTCCTTGACCCGGAAGCCCCGCGCAAGCTGGTCGAGGCGGTCGGCGGCGTTCCGGACCTTGTCATCTCGGATATGGCGGCGCCGACAACCGGCCACCAGCGCACCGACCATCTGCGCACCATGCACCTGTGCGAGGCGGCTGCCTATTTCGCTGTGGAGGTTCTTGCGGAAGGGGGCCATTTCCTCGCCAAGACCTTCCAGGGTGGCACGGAACGCGATCTTCTCACCATGCTGAAGCAGAATTTCCGCCAGGTCGTGCATGTGAAGCCGGCCTCGTCTCGCGCCGAATCCGTCGAGATGTTCCTGCTTGCAAAGGGCTTCAAGGGTCGGAACGAGGAAGCCCAGGCAGCGGATGATGCCTGAGCGGCGCAGCCTGCGCGAATATGGCCGGGGCGACTAGCCACGGCAAATCTGCGGCGTCGTTCTCATTTCGCTGCCTGGCGCTGCGCTTCCATCGGTGCGGAACGCTTGGCTCCGTGGCCTGAAACCAGGGCGCCGGCGTGGCGGTCCATGCGGATGAAGGGAATGGTCGCAAGGACGGTCAGGGCCGCGATCACGAAGAAGGCGAGATGGAAGTCGGAGAGTTGCAGCGGTTCGCCGTGGAAATACGTCGATGTCTCGAGAATCGAGGCTGCAAGCGCAACGCCGAGCGCGAGGCTGATCTGCTGCATGACGGAGCTGATCGAGGTCGCCTGGCTCGCTTCCGCATCGTTGATGTCCGCATAGGCGAGCGCGTTGACCCCGGTGAAGAAGAAGGAGCGCGAGAAGCCACCGATCAGCAGCACGCCGATGATCAGGAGGTGAGGGGTCTCCGGCGTGAAGAGGCCGGTGATGACGGTGACGACGGTCGTCACGGCAGCCGCTGACAGCAGTGTCGTGCGGAAGCCAGTGGCAGCAAAGACCCGCCGGGCCATGAACTTGGTGGTGATTGCGCCGATCGCGCCGGCAAAGGTGATGAGGCCGGACTGGAATGGCGTCAGGCCGAAGCCGAGCTGCAGCATCAGCGGTGTCAGGAAGGGCA
Source organism: Rhizobium sp. BK251 (assembly GCF_004345245.1). Taxonomy (GTDB): domain Bacteria; phylum Pseudomonadota; class Alphaproteobacteria; order Rhizobiales; family Rhizobiaceae; genus Rhizobium. The sequence continues at coordinate 324,801 of NZ_SLUQ01000001.1, forward strand.
TCGCGCCGATGCAGATGCGAAACAGCGTGCCGCCCGTCGTTGACGCCCGGAAGGTGGCGTTGCGGAAGAGCTTGAGGTTGAGGATCGGCGTCGGATGTCGCCGCGCATGCCGGACATAGAGGGCGCCGCACACCAGGCCGACCACCGTCGCCGATATGCCGATGATCGGGGGCAGGGCGGGCAGGCTCACCACCGAAAGCCCAAAGACGACGCCGGCTGCGGCAAGCGTCGTGAGGATGAAGCCGGTAACGTCAAGTGGCGGCGGAGCCGTCGCCTCGACCTCGGGCAGGAAGATCGTCGCAAGCCAGACGCCGATGATGCCGACCGGCACGTTGATCAGGAAGATCCAGTGCCAGCTGAAATAGGTGGTGATGAAGCCGCCGAGCGGCGGTCCCGCGAGCGGGCCGACCAGCGCGGGAATGGTGAGAAGCGCCATGGCCGAGACGAGCTCGCTGCGCTGGGTCGTCCTCAGAAGTACGAGACGCCCGACCGGGGTCATCATCGCGCCGCCCATGCCCTGCAGGAAGCGCGCAAGCACGAATTCGACAAGCCCGGAAGAGAAGGCGCAGAAGACCGAGCCGACGACGAAGACGCAGATGGCGAGCCGGAAGATCCTCTTTGCGCCGTATCGATCCGCCATCCAGCCGCTGATCGGGATGAAGATCGCGAGTGCCACCATGTAGGCAGTAAGCGCAAGCTTGAGGGTGATCGGCCCGACGTGGAGGTCGGTTGCGATTGCCGGCAGTGCAGTGGAAATCACGGTTGAATCCATCTGCTCCATGAAGAGCGCGACGGCAAGAATCAGGGGCACGATACGATTCATCGGCAAAAGCCTTGATGGGAGTCTGGAGGCAGGGGAGGCCTTGGATCGGCATTTGCTGTGTAATGCCAGTCACCGCCCCTGCCAATCCCTGATCGCGCTCGCCCTACACGATTGCATCACGTCTGCGTGAGCCCACTTGCCCTGCAACCGCGGCTTGTCGAGACTGGTTTGTATTGAATTCGAACGCATGCCGCGGTGACAGGCCGCATATGAGGAGGGTGGCGATGACGAATTTGATTTCTATCGACAGGCGCACTGTGCTGGCCGCAGGGCTGGGACTGCTTGCTGCGCCGATCATCAATACGCGATATGCCATGGCGGCAACGAGCGGAACGGAAAACCAAATGAATGCTGCAACCCCACCCCAGATCAATCGCTTCAAGCTTGGCTCGTTTACGGTCACGGTCGTCAAGGACGGCTCCGACGTCATCGAGAAGCCCGGCAGTACCTTCGGGACGAACCAGGCGCCGGAGACGGTGGATCAGTTGCTGTCGGCCAACTTCCTGCCGGCCGACAAGTTCGTGAACAGCTACTCGCCGGCGATTGTCGACACCGGAACGGACGTGATCCTTGTCGATACGGGGCTCGGGGCGGCTTCGCGCGAGCGCGGCATGGGGCTGCTTAAGGACGGTCTTGCCGCCGCAGGCTATACCCCCGACCAGATCACGGTCGTCGCGCTTACGCATATGCACGGCGACCATATCGGCGGCCTGATGGAGGACGGCGCTCCCGCCTTCAAGAACGCGCGGTATGTCGCCGGCCAGGCCGAATATGACTTCTGGTCGGACAAGGCCAGAGAAGGCACGCCTGCCGAGAACGGCCACAAGCTGGTCTTGCGCAATGTCGCACCGCTTGCCGAGAAGACGACTTTCATCAAGGAGGGCGAACCGGTGGTCAGCGGCATCACGGCCATGCTCGCCACCGGCCACACGCCGGGCCACATGGTCTTCCATGTGGAGTCGGACGGCAAGCGACTGTTGATGACGGGCGACACGGCCAATCACTACATCTTGTCCCTGCAGAGACCGGACTGGGAAGTCCGTTTCGACATGGACAAGGCCGATGCCGCCGCTTCACGCAAGAAGGTGTTCGACATGGTCGCGACAGACCGGATCGCGTTTCTCGGCTATCACATGCCGTTCCCCGCGGTTGGTTTCGTCGAGCGATATGAGACCGGCTACCGCTTCGTGCCGAAGACCTATCAGTTTGATATCTGATGGAAAGGCGCGTTCTTTCGCTCTCCGCCGATGCTTGGAACGCATAGCAGCCATCTCAAGCCCGGTACCCTCGCCGGGCTTTTTGCTATTCCCTTCCTGTCATAGACGTGTTACCAGCCCTCGCCAACTTCCAAGAAACCCTTGTGAAACCGCCCGGGCGGACGATTCGTTCCGGAAGGCTTTTGCATTTTCTTTAAGACGAGGAAATTGGCCATGGCACGCATCATAGAGACGGCAACCGGCGCGGACGCGCTAACCTTCGACGACGTGCTTCTTCAGCCCGGGCATTCCGAAGTGATGCCGGGCCAGACGAATATCGCGACGCGCATCGCGCAGGATATCGATCTCAACCTTCCCATCATCTCCGCAGCCATGGACACGGTGACCGAGAGCCGGCTCGCCATCGCCATGGCGCAGGCCGGCGGCATCGGCGTCGTCCATCGCAACCTGACGCCGGTCGAACAGGCCGAGCAGGTTCATCAGGTGAAGAAGTTCGAAAGCGGCATGGTCGTCAATCCCGTGACGATCGGCCCGGATGAGACACTTGCCGATGCCCTGGGCCTCATGAAGGCGCACGGCATTTCCGGCATTCCGGTCGTCGAGAATGGCGGTGGCGGCCGCAGTGGCCGCCTAGTCGGCATCCTGACCAACCGCGATGTCCGCTTTGCTTCCGACCCGTCGCAGAAGATCTACGAACTGATGACGCGGGAAAACCTGGTCACGGTCAAGGAAAGCGTCGACCAGCAGGAGGCCAAGCGGCTTCTCCATCAGCATCGCATCGAAAAGCTGCTCGTCGTGGATGGCGAGGGCCGGTGCGTCGGTCTCATCACCGTCAAGGATATCGAGAAATCCCAGCTCAATCCGAACGCCTCCAAGGATGCGCAGGGCAGGCTTCGCGTCGCCGCCGCCGTCAGCGTGGGTGACGACGGCTTCGACCGCGCCGAGCGCCTGATCGCTGCTGGCGTAGACTTGCTGGTCGTTGATACCGCGCATGGCCATTCACAGCGCGTTCTTGACGCGGTGACGAGGGTCAAGAAGCTCTCAAACTCGGTCCGCGTCATGGCGGGCAACGTTGCGACCCGCGACGGAACGCTGGCCTTGATCGATGCCGGCGCTGATGCAGTCAAGGTCGGCATCGGTCCTGGCTCGATCTGCACGACCCGTATCGTCGCCGGCGTCGGCGTGCCGCAGCTTGCGGCAATCATGTCGGCCGTCGACGCGGCACAGGCCGCCAATATTCCGGTGATCGCAGATGGCGGTATCAAGTTCTCGGGCGACCTTGCAAAGGCTATCGCAGCCGGCGCCTCCGCCTGCATGATCGGCTCTCTGCTTGCCGGCACGGATGAAAGCCCCGGCGAGGTCTATCTCTACCAGGGCCGCTCCTTCAAGGCCTATCGCGGCATGGGCTCGGTTGGCGCGATGGCCCGCGGCTCGGCCGACCGCTATTTCCAGGCGGAAGTCCGCGATACGCTGAAGCTCGTGCCGGAAGGCATCGAAGGTCAGGTTCCCTACAAGGGTCCCGTTTCCGGCGTGCTGCACCAGCTGGCAGGCGGCCTGAAGGCGGCGATGGGTTATGTCGGCGGCTCCGACCTCAAGGATTTCCAGGAGCGCGCCACCTTCGTGCGCATCTCCGGCGCAGGCCTGCGCGAAAGCCACGCCCATGACGTGACCATCACGCGCGAAAGCCCGAACTATCCGGGCGCCGGCGGCTGAGAATGACGGCGGGCAGCGCGATTCCGACCTGGATCATGGTGCTGCTCGCGGCCGTCTGCGCCGCGCTTCTTGCCTGGGACATCTTCGGTTACGTCCTGCCCTTCCAGCACGATACGGGGCAGGCGATGCTGGACACCTATTTCGCCGGCTACGACGTTTCGACCGTCGTCCGCATGCAGCAGCTTCTCGCCCAGAACGAGACGGCGGCCGGCATCTTGCGGGCCATGTATCTCGGCCCGGAGCTCGTCCTGCCGGCGGCTTTGACCGCGCTGCTTCTTCTGATTTTCATGAGGCTTGGCCCGATAGACGCCTGGCGCGGGCGGAGCGTCCACCCGGTCCTTGGCAGGATCACCTATGTCCTGCCCTTAATTTACGGACTGGCAGACTACGCCGAGAATATCGCAGGCTTGCTCGCCTTCGGCGAAAGTCCCTCGTCAGGGATCGCCGCCGCACTTCTGCCGTGGCTGACGCGGCTGAAATTCGCAAGCCTCGCCATTTGCTTGATCCTCATCGTCCGCTTTCTGATGGTCCGTACGCTCCCGCGCTCCGACTGAAGCCGGCTGCCCGGCGGTGCCGCCCGGGCACTGGCATCTCCTCTGCCTTTCGGCTACTGCTCGGCGCAAGCGTCAGAGGGGAAAGGGAGTGTTCTATGACCGGCTATGAAATGTTCTGGCCCATGATCGCTCACGTAGTGCTCGTGTTTGGCCTCTATGGCGTGCTCGGGCTGCGCCGCAGCGCGGTCGTCAAGGCGGGCAAGGCGACCCAGGACCAGTTTCGCCTCAACAGAGACGAGCCGCCCGAGAGCCTTGTGGTTCGTCACAGCATCGGAAATCAGTTCGAGCTGCCCGTCCTCTTCCACCTCTGCTGCATCCTTCTCTATATGACCGAGGCCGACAATCTGATCGCGGTCGGGCTTGCCTGGGCGTTTGTCGCGACGCGCTTCCTGCATGCCTATGTCCATATCACCAGCAACAACCTGCGCTATCGCAGCCCGCTTTTTGCCGCGGGTTACGTGGTGCTGGGCGCGATGTGGGCCTGGCTCGCCTCGTGGATGCTTGCAAGCTGATCTCTGCGGTTGCGCAATTCCAGCGGCCACGCGGGCCGCGGTAACGCAGTTGTGTTCCTCCGTTACCACCCGCTGACATATCCTGTCGGAGGATGGCGCCGGCGCGGAGCTCGCCGTCCGGGTGGGAAAAAGGAGGAAAACCCATGGAAAGGCCGAACATCACCCAGGCGATGATCAACGCCTATGACGAGTATACGCACCTTACGCTGGACCGACGCGCCTTCATGGACAAGCTGACGAAGCTTGCCGGCTCGGCAGCGAGTGCGGCGATCATCGTGCCGCTGCTTGCCGCCAACAAGGCTGCGGCCGAGATGGTCGCGTCAGACGACAGTCGCCTGACGGCGGAGGACGTGACCTTTCCGGGCAGCAATGGCGAGATGAAAGGCTATCTCGTACGACCGAAGGATGCCTCGGCGCCGCTCGGCGGCGTCATCGTCATTCACGAGAACCGCGGCCTCAATCCTCATATCCGCGACGTTGCGCGGCGCATGGCGCTGGAGGGCTTTGTCGCTCTCGCCGTCGATTTCCTGTCGCCGGAGGGCGGCACGCCCGAAAACGAGGATCAGGCACGCGAGATGTTCAGCAAGCTGGATCCGGCAACCACAATCGCGAATGCCGAGGCGAGCGTCCTCTATCTTTCGAGGGTGCCGGGTACCAACGGCAATGTCGGCGCGATCGGCTTCTGCTGGGGCGGCGGCCTGGTCAACAGCCTTGCCACGAAATCTCCGGAGCTAAAGGCGGGCGTTGCCTATTACGGCATGCAGCCGCCGGCAGACGCGGTTCCCAACATCAAGGCTGCCCTGCTGCTCCATTATGCCGGGCTGGACGACCGCATCAATGCTGGCGTCGACGCCTACCGCAAGGAGCTTCAGGCGAACAACAAGAACTTCGAGATCTTCATCTATGATGGCGTGAACCACGCCTTCAACAACGACACTTCGGCTGCACGTTACAACAAGGCGGCGGCCGATCTTGCGTGGCAGCGGACGGTGGATTTCCTGAAGAAGAACCTCGCCTGACCGGTCAGGCGGCCTCTTCATAGGGTGATGGGCTGGCGGCGATGATGACCTCCGCCAGAGCGGCCATGTCTGCGTCACGCTGGTCGCTGCGGCGCCAGGCAAGGCCGATCTCGCGAGAAGGCTGAGGTTCGGCAAAGGGAACGATGCGGATGGCGTTTCGGCTCGTCTCGGTCGGGATCGCCATCTCCGGGATGAGCGTCATCCCCATGTCGTGCGAAACCATCTGAAGCAGCGTTGCCATCGATGTCGCGCCGAAATTGACGAGGCTTCGCTTGCCGGCGCTGCAGACGGCAAGTGCCTGGTCTCTCAGGCAGTGGCCCTCCTCGAGCAGCAGCAGGCGATCCACGTTCACCTCGGTCTCGGTCAGCGGTGACATCAGCACCGCCTCTCCGTTCTCCGCGACCGCCATGAAGAAGCGGTCGGTGAAAAGCGAGCGCGTGGCGATCCCTTCCGCCTCAATCGGCATTGCCGCAATGACGACATCCAGCTTTCCTTCGGAGAGGTCGGCGATCAGGCGGCTGGTGACGGCCTCCTTCAGCTCTATCTCGACGGCCGGGTACCCCTGTCGCAGCTGCGGAATGAACTGCGGCACCAGATAGGGCGCAACCGTGGGAATGATGCCGATTCGGATCAGCCCCTGCAGCGTGCCGCCGTCGCTCCTTGCACTCCGCTCCAGCCGGTTGACCTCGTTCAGAATGATCCGCACATGCGCGAGGATTTCTTCCCCCTTGCGCGTGAGGATCGTCTTGCCGCGCACCCGCTCGACCAGTCTTGCGCCGAGATATTCCTCCATTTCCATGATCTGCGCGGAGAGCGCAGGCTGGCTGATATGGACGAGTTCCGCCGCCCTCCCGAAATGGCGAGTGGATGCAAGGGCTTCGAAGTAGCGCATCTGTCGGAGCGTCAGCACGATCAGTTTTTCCGATTGACCGGGACAGTAAATACGATTGGAAATTATCGTCGGTCAATGGGACAACTTCAAGGCTCGAGCTCAGGAGAACGCTCGGATGAAATTCCCGTCCCAAAGGAGGATACAGATATGGCCGATCGCCCACCACTGACGACGACCGCCGGCGCGCCCGTCCCCGACAACCAGAATTCCATCACGGCAGGTCCGCGCGGCGGCGTTATGCTTCAGGATTACCAGCTCATCGAAAAGCTGGCCCACCAGAATCGCGAGCGCATCCCTGAACGCCCGGTTCACGCGAAGGGCTGGGGTGCCCATGGTACGCTGAAGATCACCGGCGACATCTCGATGTATACGAAGGCTGCGGCGCTGCAGCCCGGCGCGGAAACGCCAATGCTTGCCCGCTTCTCAACCGTTGCCGGTGAGGCCGGTGCGGCCGATGCCGAGCGCGACGTGCGCGGCTTCGCATTGAAGTTCTACACCTCGGAGGGCAATTGGGACCTCGTTGGCAACAACACGCCGGTCTTCTTTGTCCGTGACCCTTACAAGTTTCCGGATTTCATCCACACCCAGAAGCGCCATCCGAAGACCAACCTGCGGTCGGCGACCGCCATGTGGGACTTCTGGTCGCTTTCGCCTGAATCCCTGCATCAGGTAACGATCCTCATGTCCGACCGCGGCTGTCCCACGTCGCCGCTCCACATGAACGGATACGGTTCCCACACCTATTCGTTCTGGAACGATGCGGGCGAACGCTTTTGGGTCAAGTTCCACTTCAAGACCCAGCACGGCCACAAGTTCTACACCAATGCCGAGGCTGAATCGGTGATCGGCAAGACGCGCGAGAGCTATCAGGAGGCCCTCTACGGCTCGATCGAGCAGGGTAACTATCCGCGCTGGACCGTTCAGGTGCAGGTGATGCCGGAGCTCGATGCCGACAAGACACCGTACAACCCCTTCGACCTGACCAAGGTATGGCCGCATGGCGACTATCCGCCGATCGAAATCGGTGTTCTGGAGCTGAACCGCAATCCCGAAAACTACTTCGCCGAAATCGAGAATGCGGCTTTCTCGCCTTCCAACATCGTGCCCGGGATCAGCTTCTCGCCGGACAAGATGCTGCAGGCCCGCATCTTCTCCTATGCCGATGCCCATCGCCACCGTCTCGGCACCCACTACGAAAACATTCCGATCAACCAGCCGAAGGTGCCGATCCATCACTATCATCGGGATGGGCAGATGAATACGTTTGGCGGCATCCGCACCGGCAACCCGGACGCCTACTACGAGCCGAATTCCTTCAGCGGACCGGTCGAGCAACCTGCCGCCCAGGAACCGCCGCTGCGGATCGTCGGCGACATGGCGCGCTTCAACCACCGCGAAGGTAACGACGACTACGGGCAGCCCCGCGCACTCTTCAATCTCTTCGATGAAGGTCAGCGTGCGCGCCTGTTCTCCAACATTGCGGCCGCGATGGGCGGTGTGCCGAAAGAGATCGTCGAGCGGCAGCTTGGTCATTTCAAGCTCATTCATCCGGACTATGAAGCCGGCGTCCGGGCTGCCCTGAAGGCTGCCCACGGCTACGATCCGGATACGATCAGCGCCGCCGCCGAGTAGCGTTATCTATTGGAATACCTACAGAATCGGGGCCTGCGGCCCCGATTTTTTTGGTGGGACGGCATCCTTAAAATGCCACATGTTCCTTTTACCGGGAGTGAACCTGTGCATGTCATATCGGGCCGCTGGGCAGGTATTGGACAGGCTCGGTTCGCTCTTAGGGATTTATAGGGACACCATGAGTGCCACTGGGTTGAGCCGCATCACGCTTCGTCGGGAGCCCCAGCAGGAACGCAGCATTCAGCGGCTCGACACCATCCTTTCCGCTGCCGCCGAACTGATCGCGGCCAAGGGCGTGAATGGAATGCGAATGACGGAGCTCGCCGCCGTCGCGAAGGTGCCGATCGGGTCCGTCTACCAGTACTTTCCGGAGAAGGCGGCGATCGTAAAGGCCCTCTTTGACCGGCACGCGTCGGCAATCCAGGCAAAGACAGCCGAAGCTTTCAGCTCGGTCCATTCGCTCGAGCACGCACTGGACCTTACCTGCGGCATGATCGACTGGTACTACCATGCCTACCGCACCGATCCGACCTATCTCGGCGTATGGATGGGAACCGAGACCGACCAGGATCTGCTGCGTCTGAATATTCAACACAGCAGCCGCGTCGCGGATATCTTCCAGGGTGCTGTCGCGCATCTCCTGCCGCCGGATAGCAGCGTGGACTGGCATGCACGCTTCAACCTCTTCAGTCATCTGATCGGTGCATCGATCCGCCTGGCGGTTCTCAGCGACGAGGCGCTGGCAAAGCGCATGATGGCGGAATGGAAACAGGCGATCCGTATCGCCCTGTTTGCCCCCGAGCCTGCCGCGGGCAAGGCATAGGCGAGGCCGCCAGGGCCCCGCCGCTTCTGGGCCTTACCAGCTCGGCAAAACCTGCCCGGCTCTTTGACGCGGATAGTTCCGCACATAGGTCTTTACGTCCGACTCGAGGCCGTCATCGACCGCCGCCGGCGTGATGTTGTCGAGGCAGGCGGTGATATGTGCCGTGATTGCATTCATGAGAGACAAGGAAACGCCCGGCCGCTTCATGATGCCGATCTGTACCGGGGGCAGGGCGGGAAAGCCGTCCGCCTGGGTCAGAACCTTCATGCCGGTGCGCAGCGCCGACTCCGGCATCACCGAAATGGCCATGCCCGCAAGCACCGCGGCCGCAACCACTGTGCAGGACCAGCTGGTAAACAGGATCTGGTGCTCGCGCCCAACGGCATCCAGGGCCGAACAGGCAAGCTGGCGCCACTGGCAGTCTCGTCGCCCGACCGCGAGCGGAACCGGCGCGTCGTCCCGGATCGGATGGTTGGCCGATGCGACCCAGCAAAGCGGCTCCGTGCGCACCACGTCCGACATGCGTTCACGCGGATTGTGGGTGACGAGCGCGATGTCGAGCTCGCCGCGGCTCATGCGCTCGGCCAGGTCGACCGACGGTTCGCAGACGATATAGAGCTCGACGCTCGGATGGGTCTTGGCGAAGCGGCCGATGATCTCCGGCATGTAGCGGTCGGCATAGTCGTCGGGCGTGCCGATGCGCAGCGTTCCCTCCAGACGGTTGTCGTCGAAGGCGGCAATGGCCTCGTTGTTGAGGCGGATGATGCGGCGAGCGTAGTTCAACAGCTTGTCGCCTTCGGCAGTCAGCCGGTTGCCGCGGCCGTCCTTGATGAAAAGCTGCTTCCCGACGCGTTCCTCCAGGCGGCGCATCTGCATCGAGACGGCCGACTGTGTCTTGAACACGCGCTCGGCCGCTCTGGTGAAGCTACCCGAGTCCACGATGGCGATGAAGGTCTGCAACTGGTCGATATCAAGCGGTGCCGACATGATCTCACCTATGAAAAGATATGATGATAACCATTAGAAACATTCGTTGGACTGATCAATAGGTCTTTGGCATCTTCACGATGCAAATCAGCAGAATGAAGGACAGACCCACTGTCTGTCCGCTTGTATTTCAACCTAGCTTTCTCCCGAAGGACCTCTTGGGAGGAGTGGGTTGTTGCGCGCCTCAAAGAAAGGATACACCGATGCGCACGACAGACCGGATTATAGACTTCGAGCTCGGCCAGCCGGCAACGACGTTCTTCGGACGTGTGGCCAGCGGCTGGACATTGGTTGCATCCGCCCTGCGTGTTTTCCGCAATCGGATGGAAGTCAACCAGCTCCACGAGCTCGACGACAATCAGTTGAGGGATATCGGCCTCACGCGGGCCGACCTCAATTCTGCGCTCCTGAATGCGACGTTTTTTGAAGATCCGTCGTCCCAGCTTGCACGAACGGCGCGCCAGCGCGCACGCCTCACTCTTGCTGACTAGCAGGGGCCCGATTTTCCCCGCAGGGTGATAGCCAATTAGCCCTGCCGACTGCCCGGTGACCGGCTTTCCCAAGCGGTCTCCGGGCTTTTTATTTGCCCTTCGGAGCCTTGCGCGAAGGTGCCGGCTTTTCCGGCGCCTTGCTGTAGCTGTCGAAGATGGCTTCCATGCTTTTCTGGTAGTTCTTCTGGACTTCCAGCCCGCTGTCGAACATCGAGTTCAGCATGTCGCTGTAGGCAGTGAGGTCGAGGGCGGGCGTTGCCTTGGGCGCCGGTTCTGGCTCGGGCTCAGGCTGCGGTTGCGCCGCCGGTTTTGGAGCGAAACCACCCATCATCTCCTGGAATGCCTTGGCGAATGGATTGTCCAGGAAAGGGTTTGCGACCGGCGCATCACTGCGTTTCGGTGCCTGCGGCGCGAACATCAGCTGCATCGCTTGTGTGAAAGGATTGTCGAAGATGCTGGGCTCGGGCGCCTTCTGCGGCTTTGGGGCAAAGCCCGTGCTCTCCAGCCATTTCTGCACCATCTCGCCCATGGCAGTGTTGACGAAGGGATTGACGGGGGCGCTCATCTGCCCGGTCGTCTGCTTGAAGAGCCCGCCCATCAGCGTATCGGCCATCGCCGGCAGCATCTTCTTGTAGATTTCCTGGCCGATGCCGGTCATCTGCGCCGCCTGCGCAGCAATCGCCTTGGAAACCTCCTTCGATCCGAAGAGCTGCCCGAGGATATTGTTGCCGTCGGAAATACCTTCCGGCGTGAAGGCGCGGCTCATGTCCTCGAAATATTTGCCGTAGTTTCCGGTACCAACGGACTGCATCAAGCTCATGAAGTCATAGGGATTTTCGGTGCTGCGCCTGAGACCGGAGGAAAATGCGGGCATGAGCGCGGCCATGGCCTTGGTCGCCTGCTCCTGAGCCAGGTTGAACTGCTTGGCCATGGCATCCATGGCTGCTCCGTTCTGCGCCTGCATCATCATTTCGAAGAGTGGCAGCATCGATGTTCCTTTCCCCGAGTCACATGCGTGCATTCAGACCACTATATCCGGAAAAAGAAACGCGCAAACCGGTTTTTCCCAGCGCGTTCAAGCGCTCAGTATTGATATTCCTCGAAAACCGGCTCCACGCTGCCATTCCAGCGCCCGTGATAAAGCATCAGCAGATCGTCGGCGAGTGTCGCCCTCTTTGCGAGCACCTCCTCCAGAGGCGCCAGGAATATGCTCTCGTCCTGGCCTTCACCGTTCAGTCGCGCGCGCGACTTCAGGCCGTCGCGCGAGATGGAGACGACGTCGCGTGCCACGTCGAGGAGACCTCTACCACCGAGTTCCGCCTGCAAGCCGCGCGTTGGCACGGCGTTGCGCATGGCCATGACGTCGGCATAGGTCCAGTCGCGTGTAAACGAATCTGCAGCTTCGAGCGCTGCGTCATCATAGAGCAGGCCGACCCAGAAGGCCGGCAGCGCACAGATGCGGCGCCACGGACCGCCGTCGGCGCCGCGCATTTCGAGGAAACGCTTCAGGCGCACGTCAGGGAAGAGCGTCGAGAGATGATTGGTCCAGTCTCCCATCGTCGGTTCCCAATCGACGATCTCGCCCTTCAGCGCGCCGTTCATGAACTGGCGGAAAGTGATGTCGGTACAGTCGCGATAACGGCCATCGCGCACGATGAAATACATCGGTACGTCAAGCGCCCACTCGACATAGTCTCGGAACTGGAAATCCTCTTTCAGACTGAAATCGAGGACGCCGGAGCGCTGGTTGTCGGTGTCGCGCCAGATATCGCCGCGCCAGGAGACGAGCCCGTTCGGCTTGCTTTCGGTGAAGGGCGAGGAGGCGAACAGCGCCGTCGCAAGCGGTTGCAGCTTCATCGACACGCGCATCTTGCGGCGCATGTCCTCTTCGGAGGAGAAATCGAGGTTAACCTGGATCGTGCAGGTCCGGTACATCATGTCGAGGCCCTTGGAGCCGACCTTCGGCATGTAGCGCGTCATGATCTCGTAGCGCGACTTCGGCATCCGCGGCGTCTCTGCGAGCGTCCATTTCGGGCTGCCGCCGATACCCAGGAAGCGGATGCCGAGCGGTTCGGCGATCTCGCGCAACGTCGCCAGGTGCTGGTTCGATTCCTTGCAGGTCTGGTGGATCGTCTCCAGCGGTGCACCCGACAGCTCGAACTGCCCGCCCGGCTCGATCGAGATCGCGCCCATCCCGCTCGGTTCGCCAAGCCCGATGATATTGCCGCGATCCATGATCGGGTCCCAGCCCGATTTCTCCTGCAGTCCCTTCAGCAATGCGGAAATGCTCGCCTCGCCGAAGTAGGGCACGGGGCTGTTGTCGGCACGAAAGAAGGCGAACTTCTCGTGTTCGGTGCCGATGCGAAATTTCTCCTTCGGCTTGCTCCCCTCGGCAAGATAATCGGTCAGCTCCTGAACCGAAGAGAGCGGCGTCTGGTCCGTGGTATCGCGAGCCATTCAAGTCTACCTGCAATGGGAGGGGCCAGGAAAAAACCGGGCGATTGGAAGGGTGATTAGGACCGCTCCCACGTATGTTGCAAGTGAAATCGTTTCAACACTTCATCAAAAAAATAGCAGCGTATTCTGCCGGCAGGCGATGCCAGGGTTAATTCCAGTCGCCGACACTTGCCTGGATCAATGCCATCGCCGCGACCGCCGCCGTGTCCGCGCGCAGGATGCGGGGACCGAGGGGGATGGCCGTGACGAAATCCAGGCCGCGAAGCATGGCGCGCTCTTCCTCCGAAAAGCCTCCCTCGGGCCCGATCAGGAGTGCCAGATGCTTCTCGGTGATCCTGGAGAGAAGCGGCAGCGGGTTCTGTCCGGCATCGCCCTCGTCGCAGTAGATGATGCGCCGCTCCTTCGGCCAGCCGTCGAGGAGATCCTGTAGCCTCACGGGCTCCCGCACCTCGGGAATGCCGAGCACGCCGCATTGCTCGGCCGCCTCGATAGCATTGGCTTTCACCTTCTCCAGGTTGGTGATCTTGCCCTGCACGTGCTGCGTCATCACCGGCTGCAACACGCCGGCGCCCATTTCGACGGCCTTCTGGATCAGATAGTCCAACCGCCCGACCTTCAGCGGCGCGAAGAGGTAGTGGAGGTCGCAGGGCTCCGGCTGCGGTCGTGTCTCTTCGATCGCGGTCATGGTGATCCGCTTGCGGCTGGGGAAGCCTATCCGCGCCTTCCACTCACCGTGCCGGCCGTTGAAAAGGAGGATCTCCGCGCTCTCGGTCAACCGCAGCACATTGGCGAGGTAGTTGAACTGCTCGCCGTTGGCCTCGACCTCGGCACCCCGGCCGAGCGCCTGCTCGACAAAAAGCCGCTGCATACGAAAATTGGCCCGCATGTCGCTCCGTTCCTCAAACAAAGAGCGCGAACATAACCCAATAAACCGCTGCCGCAAGCGTGGCCGTGACGGGGACGGTGATCATCCACGCGGCGATGATCGTCATGAAATGCGAGCGGCGAACGAGATAGCGCCGGCGCGCTTCGTCGGCATTGCGCTCCTCGGGCTCGTCGATGTGCCAGTGCTCGGCCTTCTGGCGCATATAGGCGAGCCGGCGCCTCGAGTGGCGGGTGTACCATTCACGGAAGAAGCCGACGCCGAAGACCGAGCCGACGGCGATGTGGGTCGAGCTTACCGGCAGCCCGAGCCACGAGGCCGCAATCACGGTGAGCGCAGCCGAAAGCGCTACGCAATAGGCGCGCATCGGGTTGAGCTTAGTAATCTGCTCGCCGACCAGCCGGATCAGGCGCGGCCCGAAGAGGAGCAATCCCACCGAAATGCCGAAAGCGCCGATCGGCATGACCCAGATCGGAAGGGGCGCATCGCGGGATAAAAGGCCGGCCTCGGCCGAGCGCACCACAGCCGACAGAGGCCCGATGGCGTTGGAAACGTCATTCGCACCGTGGGCAAAAGAAAGGAGTGCTGCGGAGCCTATGAGCGGCAGGCGGAACAGCGAACGAAGGGAACTGTTCTTGTTCTCAAGGCCTTCTGCCTGACGCGCGACAAACGGGTGCGCAAAAAGCCAGAAAAGCAGGCCTGCAAAAACGCCGAGGAGGCTCACCGTCAGTCTGGAAAGACCTGCCGATATCTGCAGCTGCAACAGCAAATAGGAGGTAAACGCGCCGGCCATGATCGCTACGAGGACCGGGACCCAGCGCCGGGCGGCGGCGATCTTGTCGTCGCGGTAGATGATGAAGGTCTTGATGAAGAAGAGCAGGGACGCCGCGATGATGCCGCCCAGGATGGGAGAAAGCATCCATCCGGCCGAGATCTCCAGCATCACCTCCCAATTCACCGGCGCCGGCCCGACGGCGGCAATGCCGGCGCCGACGACGGCGCCGACGATCGCGTGGGTCGTTGAAATCGGCGCACGTAGCCATGTGGCGAGGTTGATCCAGAGCGCGGCGGCAATGAGCGCCGACATCATGATCCACGCGAGTATCTCATTGTTGCCGACATGAACCGCATCGACGATGTCCGAGGAGATGGTCTTCACCACCTCGTTGCCGGCAATCATGGCGCCGAGCACCTCGAAGATCGCCGCGATGATCAGTGCCTGGGCCATCGTCATGGCGCGCGCGCCGACAGCCGCGCCGACATTGTTCGTCACGTCGTTCGCGCCGATGTTCATGGCCATGTAGGCGGCCAGCGCGGACGCGGCGATGATCAGGACGGCGTCCGGACGATTGAACACATAGACACCGGCGGAAAGCATCGCCAGGCCGAGGAAGATGAGGCCGATTCCAGGCGCGACGAGGCTCCGCGAGACGTGCTTCGTCGCGTCCTCGACATGGGTGAGCTTGTCGAGGTCCTTGTCGAGTGTCCGCTTCGTCAGTATTGCCGGTCGGTCAGGCATGGCATTTCCTCGGTCGAGGCTCCTGCATTGGCCCCAGGTGGGCCGATATGCAAGAGTTCCGCGACTGTCCCGCGACGTTTATTTCTTGTCCTTGGTCGCAGGCTGGTCTGCCATCTTCCGCTGGAAAGCCAGGATGATGTCCCTGAGTTCAGGCTCGTTGACGCGCTTTACGGCTTCGTTGCAGGAGACCCACTCGATCTCGCGCTCGCCCTTTTCCTTGTAGGTCTTCGCAAGGTCGGAAACCTGTAGACCGTAGACCTTGACCTTGCAATCGACCTTGATCCCGTCCTTCAGGACCTTCTGGTAGCCGTAGCTGCCGAGCGTTTCTGTATCGACGGAGCCACGCACGCCGGCTTCTTCGAATGCCTCGCGGGCGGCAACCTCGTGCGAGAGCTTGCCGGACATGGGCCAACCCTTGGGTATTACCCACCGGCCGGTGTCGCGGCTGGTCATGAGCAACACCTCGACATCACCCGTCTTCTTCTTCACCCGATAGCAGAGCGCGGCATATTGCTGTCGCGGCGGACGCCGAAACATGAGTTGCACGTCAGAAGCAATGCGGGTCAGCAGGGTCACTTGTCGGAGCGTCCTTTCGATAGTCGAGTGAGAATCACCTGTATATAAGCATTCTATTTAAAACTTCTGCGATCAATATGGCAAAAGTACTTAGAGGTACAAAAGTGAAGAATATTTCATACGGAAACCGGATGTGATCCGGGTCAAAAATACCGCCACGAATCGGTCTTTTCGCGACATTTCCACCGCTAAGAATGTCGCGGATTCTTTATTCGGGCTTGGTCGCCCGCCCGTGGCGCGGTGGAGAAAAAAACGCTGCGAGCTTCTGAACGGAAATCCTTCCCGCGCTCGACTGACTGCTACCATGAGTTGACGGCGGCCTACCGCGCCCCGGTAGTGGGACGCGGCAGCATCTAAAGGATAGCGGCTGCGATTGAAATGCCGCTTTCATTCGATGTCGACGACGATCTTTCCTGCGGCTTCGCGATCTTCGATCAGCCGATGCGCTTCCGCCACATCGCCGATGCCGAAGCGGCGGGCGTCGAGCTTAGGCACGAGATGGCCGGCTTCCGCCAGCTTCGTGGCCGCACGCATGATTTCGCCGTGATGTTCGCGGCCTTCGCCGGTCAGCAGAGGCAGTAGCGTGAAGACGCCCGAATAGGTGGCCGCCTTGAACGAAAGCGGTGCCAGCGCGTGGGTGCCCCATCCGAGGCAACTGACCACATGGCCGAACCGGCCTACCGCCTGGAAGGCAGTATCGAGGCCCTGGCCGCCGATCGTATCGTAGACGAGGTCGAAGCCCTTGCCGTCCGTGTATTTCTGGACATAGGCATCGAGTGTTTCAGTCGCGTAGTCAATGGGTGTCGCGCCGAGGCTGCGGATGTAATCCGCCTTCGGCGCACCGTCGACGGCGTAGACCTCCGCGCCGAACGACTTTGCGATCTGTACCGCCACATGGCCGACACCACCGCCGCCGCCAAGGACGAGCACCTTCTGTCCGGCCTTGACGTCTGCGCGGTCGACCAGCCCTTCCCACGCGGTGATGAACACCAGCGGCAGGGCGGCTGACTCGCGCATGGATAGATTTGCGGGCTTCCGTGCAAGCAGGGCGGCGTCAACGGCCTGATATTGGGCAAGCGATCCCTGCACGCCACCCACTCCGCCGGTCATGCCATAGACCTCGTCGCCGCGGCGAAAGCCGGTGACGCCCGCGCCCACGTCCTCGACGATCCCGGCCATGTCGATGCCGAGCACGGCAGGCAAGGGATGGCGGGCGTGGGCTGCCTTTCCGGCCCGGATCTTCGTATCGAGCGGATTGACGCCGCTGGCCTTGATGCGGACCAGCACCTCGCCTGTCTGCGGCACGGGGCGCGGAATTTCGGCAAGCCGGAAGGGCCCGTCGTTATTCTCGAGGATGAGTGCATTCATCGTTTTCTGCGTGGACATGATCGTCTCCTTCATGGCGTTGACAGAAGGATGCGCCGTTGAGACGTGAATGGAAATGAAATAGACTGCACGAAAGTCATGCATTTGTGTTTGGGGTATGGTCATGGAGTGGAGCGACGTAAGGCTGTTTCTTGCCATCGCGCGGGAAGGGACGCTTGGCGCGGCAGCGCGTAGCCTCGGCCTGACCCAGCCGACGATGGGAAGGCGGCTGCGCGCCCTGGAGGCTGCCGTCGGACAGACGCTGTTCCAACGCACCGCCGATGGGTTCGTCCTCACCGATGAGGGTTCGGCGGTTCTCGGTCATGCCGAGCGCATGGAGGAGGAAGCGATAGCGCTGCAGCGAGAAGTCGCGGGGCAGGGACGCCAACTGGGCGGCATGCTGCGGCTTTCGTCGTCGGATTGGTTCGGCGCACATGTGCTTTCGCCCATCCTCGCGGAATTCTCCGCTGCCTATCCGAATGTGATGGTCGAGTTGATTACGGATTCGCGGCTCCTCAGCCTTCCGCGCCGCGAGGCAGATCTCGCCTTTCGTATTGCGCCCTTCACGGAGCCGGAGGTCATATCGCGGCGCCTGATGCATATCGACTACGGGCTTTACATGCGTGTCGGAGGCGATTTCCCCCGTGCCGGCGGCAAGGGTGCGCGTCTGGTGACGATGGATCAGGCCTTCGAGACCATGCCGGACGTCGCCTGGCTGAAACGCGTGCTGCCGGAAGCAACGGTCGCGCTGCGCAGCAACAATCGCGATGTGCAGGCGACCCTTTGCGCCGCCGGAGCCGGCCTTGCCGTCCTCCCGCGGCCGCTCGGCGATGCGATCAAGGGCATCGAGCGCATCGATGTCGACGAGCCACCGCCTGGCCGCGACACCTGGGTCGGCTATCACCGGGACCTGAAACGCCTGACGCGTCTGCGGCTCCTCCTCGATCTGGTGATCGAGCGGCTGGCCGTGCGCTAGTTGCTTGCATCCGCGAGCATTCGCGGCAGCTGCTGTGCATAGAGCGTTGCCATGTCGGCGCCGAAGCAACAGAAGATGATTTCCTCGAACGCGCCATCCATGCTTTCCGCGAGGGCGGTCCGCGTAGCCGTCACCGTGGCCTGGTCCGCCGGAAAGCGATAGACGCCGGTCGAAATCGCCGGGAAGGCGATCGCCCTCAACCCATTGGCCCTCGCGACCTTCAGGCTGTTGCGATAGCAGGAGGCAAGCAGTTCGTCCTCGCCGCGGTCGCCGCCGTTCCATACCGGTCCGACCGTATGGATCACATGCCGCGCCGGCAGGCGATAGCCGCGGGTGATCTTTGCCTCTCCTGTAGGGCAACCGCCCAGCCCACGGCACTCATCGAGCAGTTCCGGTCCGGCGCCACGATGGATGGCGCCATCGACACCGCCGCCGCCGAGGAGACTTGAGTTGGCCGCGTTCACGATCGCGTCCACCCGCAATTGCGTGATGTCTCCTTGCAAGACCGTGAACTGCGTCTTCGATAGATCGAGGGCTTCCGACCATATCTGGATGAGGCCGCCATAGCGCATGATATCCTCCCGCCGCATTTTGCCTGAGAAGATAAGTCGCTGGATGCCTCGATCCAGTGTGCACGGCTTCGTCTGTGACAAAGGATACTCTGCCTATGGGGCCGGGCGTCTGTTAGTTTATCCGTGCAAGGCAAGGGGGACGGCTGCGTGACAAATGGCAAGTTTACTTTTCCGACGGCACCGCACAGGGCGCTTGCCCTCGGGGAGATCCACGCGAGGCCTTATGCGCTGGTGACTTTGCCGCGCGTCATCTTCCAGCTTGCCTTCATGATGGATGGCGGTGCGGCCGTGCATCACGGTGTGATTTCCGAGCTTTCGCGCAGCCGCGGCATCTCGCCTCCTGAGCGAGATGCGCGTCACCATGCCATTCCCTGGGGGCAGGGGACGTTGCGCTGGGAACGACATACGGAATTTTCCACCTGGTTCTGGGATGGGCCGGTGCCGGATAAATTCGGCGGCGACGTTCCGGTTCATCCGTTCGGCGACGGCTTTTCGCCGCCCGGTCTTCTGATCTCGGGCATCCGGCTGGAGATTCGCCCGGAAGGCCCCGAAACGATCGAGGCAATGATGCTCTTTGACCAGGCGAGCCTTTGCTATAGCCAGACGAAGAACGGCCAGGCCGCAATCGTCACCGATTTTCGCCAGAACGGTGATGGCCTCACGCAGATTCTCGTCATCGATCGGGGCATGAGCGAGGCGGGAAGGGGCGCGCTCGTCCAGCGGCTGCTGGATATCGAAACCTATCGGACGCTCGCCATGCTCGGGCTGCCGCTTGCACAGACGCTTTCGCCGGAGATACGCCGCATCGAGGACGGGCTTACCGCCGTCACCCAGCACATGAAGGCCCATGCACGCGAGCAGGCGGATGAGATGCTCGGTGAGATCACCCGCCTTGCGGCGGAACTGGAGGCGAATGCGGCGCTCAGCCTCTACCGGTTCGGCGCAAGCCGCGCCTATGACGGCATCGTCAACGAACGCGTCGCGACCCTCGCCGAGGTGCCCGTGCCGGGTTATGAAACGCTTGGCTCCTTCCTCGAGCGGCGGCTTGCGCCCGCCATGCGCACCTGCCAGTCCGTGGAGGAACGCCAGGCGAACCTCTCGCAGAAGCTCTCCCGCGCCACCGGCCTTGTCCGCAGCTGGATCGATGTCGAATTGGAGCGCCAGAACTCCGTGCTGCTCGCCTCGATGAACCGCCGCGCGAACCTGCAGTTGCGCTTGCAGCAGACGGTCGAAGGCCTCTCCGTCGCTGCCATCTCCTACTATGTCATCGGCCTTCTGAGCTACCTCACCAAAGCCATCGACCATGACCTGGTGCCCATCAAGCCTGAGGCCATGACGGGCTTTGCAGTGCCCTTCGTCGTCCTGGCGGTATGGTTTGTCGTGCGCCGAGCCCGGCGCAAGCACCTGGAAGAACGGCACTGACGGCCCTAGCGCTCCCAGTAGGGCGTAGGTCCGTAGAGTTCAGCTAGGTAGTCGATGAAGAGACGCACTTTCGCCGGCAGGAACTGGCGGCTCGGATAGACAGCCGAAAGCGCCACGTTGCGCGATCCTTCATAGGCCGGCAAGACCTGCACGAGCTTACCTTCCTGCAGTTCCCGCCCGATGTCCCAGGTCGAGCGCAGGGCGATGCCGAGGCCGCCGATCACAGCCTCGCGAATCACCTCGCTGGAATTGGTAATCAGCGTTCCCTCGGGCCGCAGGGTGATCGCCCCCTTCGGACCCTCGAGGCGCCAGGCATCATTGTTGTGGGCGGGCAGGCATGTGTGCTCGCGCAGCGCATCTATATCCTCGGGCATGCCGTGCGTCGCCACGTAATCCGGCGAGGCGCAGAGAATGCGCCGCACGGGCGCCAGCCGCCGCGCCACGAGACTCGAATCCGTCAGTTCTGCAATGCGAATGGCAAGATCGAAGCCTTCGCCGACGATATCGGTGAACTCGTCAGTCAACACGAGATGGATGTTCAGATCCGGATGGGCACTCATGAACGGGCGCAAATGAGGCGCGATATGCATGCGGCCGAAGGAGGTCGGAGCTGAAATCTTCAGGGTGCCGTGCATGCGTGCCGATCGGCCGGAAATATAGGCCTCCGCCTCCTCGAGCCCGGCCAGGATGGCAAGGACCCGGTCGTAGAAACCCTGGCCGGCTTCGGTCAGTGAAATCTGCCGCGTCGTGCGCTGGAGCAGGCGTGTCCCGAGCCGGTCTTCCAGTCGCTTGATACGCTTCGAGATCACCGCCGGAGAAAAGCCCAGCACCCTGCCGGCCATGGACATGCTGCCGGTCGAAACCACCCTTGCGAATATTTCCAGATCGCCGAGATTGGTCATGGAATGATATTTTTTCCTCTTTTGACACAAGTGCTTAGCATTTGCGCCAATTTCAGGAAAGTGCTAAGCAGCGTGCCTGATAGGATGTGCAGTGAGGATGGGGCCGGAGGCTATTTGGCGGCCGATCTGCACATAGGGAGCATGCCATGGCCCATGCCATTTCATTCCTCGAGCCGCGGGCAGCTGTTCTGGCGCGCCGGCGCGAGATCGTCGCGGATCTGGCCGAATTGCTGCCTCCCGAGTGCCTGATCCATGAGGCCGGCGAGCTTGTTCCCTTCGAGACGGATGCCTTTGTTTCCTATCGCCGCCTGCCGCTTGCCGTAGCCCTGCCGGAGACGACCGCGCAGGTCGCGGCGGTGATGAAATACTGCCACAAATACGGCGTGCCCGTGGTGCCGCGCGGTGCCGGCACCTCCCTTTCCGGTGGCGCCATTCCACAGGAGGATGCCGTCGTCATCGGGCTCTCCAAGATGAACCGCATCCTCGAAGTCGATTTTGCCAATCGCGCGGCAACCGTCCAGGCGGGCGTCACCAATCTCAGCATCTCCGACGCGGTTGCGGCCGACGGCTTTTTCTATGCTCCCGACCCGAGCTCCCAGCTTGCCTGCACCATCGGCGGCAATATCGGCATGAATTCCGGGGGCGCGCACTGTCTGAAGTACGGCGTGACGACGAACAACCTGCTCGGCGTCAAGATGGTTCTCGCCGACGGAACCGTCGTCGAGCTTGGCGGCAAGGCTCTCGATGCGCCGGGCTATGATCTCCTCGGCCTCGTCTGCGGTTCGGAGGGCCAGCTCGGCATCGTCACTGAAGCAACGGTCAGGCTGATTGCCAGACCGGAGGGTGCCCGCCCTGTGCTCTTTGGCTTCGAGAGGTCCGAAGAGGCGGGTACCTGCGTCGCCGATATCATCGCGGCAGGCATCATTCCCGTCGCCATCGAATTCATGGACAAGCCGGCAATCGAAATCTGCGAGGCCTTTGCCCATGCCGGCTATCCGCTCGATGTCGGCGCGCTGCTGATCGTCGAGGTGGAGGGCTCGGAGGCCGAGATGGACGCGATGCTGAAGAGCATCGTCGAGATCGCGCGCAGGCACGCGGTCAAGACCGTACGCGAATGCCAGAGCGCAACCGAGGCGGCGCAGATCTGGAAGGGGCGGAAATCCGCCTTCGGCGCTACCGGCCGCATCGCCGATTACATCTGCATGGACGGCACCGTGCCGCTCAGCCAGCTCAGCCACGTGCTGAAGAAGACCTCTGAGATCATCGACAGCTATGGCCTGCGGGTGGCGAACGTCTTTCACGCGGGCGACGGCAACATGCATCCGCTGATCCTCTTCAATGCCAACGATCCGGAGGATGCCGCACGCGCGGAGGCGGCGGGCAATGATATCCTCAAGCTCTGCGTCGATGCCGGCGGGTGTCTGACCGGCGAGCATGGTGTCGGCATCGAGAAGCGCGACCTGATGCGCCATCAATATTCGCAGGCCGACCTCGACCAGCAGATGGCGATCCGCGCAGCCTTCGATCCGCAGTGGCTGCTCAATCCCTCCAAGGTCTTTCCGCTCGACGGGCGAAGCGGCGGATGAGCGAGATGCTGATTCCGACAACCGAAGTGGAAGCGGCGGAGATCATCCGCGCCCATGCCGCCCGTGCAAAGCCGCTATCGATCATTGGCGGCAACACGCGCTCCGGCTACGGAAATTCCGTGGAGACCGATGCGATATTGCGGTCCACCGGCCTTTCCGGGATCGTCTCCTATAATCCCGGCGAACTGGTCATGACAGCCCGCGCCGGCACGCCGGTCGGGGAGATCGAGGCGGCTCTTGCGGCAAACGGCCAGATGATGGCCTTCGAGCCGATGGATCATCGGCCCCTGATGGGCACATCCGGCGAGCCGACGATCGGTGGCGTCTTCGCGGCTAACGTCGCGGGTCCGCGCCGGCTTATCGCGGGTGCCGCGCGCGACAGCCTGCTTGGGGTGCGTTTCGTCAATGGCAGCGGCGAGATCGTCAAGGCCGGCGGTCGCGTCATGAAGAATGTCACCGGCCTCGACCTGGTGAAGCTGATGGCGGGCTCCCACGGCACGCTCGGCCTCCTGACGGAAGTCACCTTCCGCGTGCCGCCGCGGCTGAAGACCGAAGAAACGATCGTCGTCTCCGGCCTGAACGACGCCGAGGCAGCCGCTGCGATGGCGGCGGCGATGGCTCTGTCCGTGGATGCCTCGGGTGTCGCCCATCTGCCGCTGACGGTTGCCTGGCGGTTCCTTGGCGGCAACCTTCCGGAAGGCGAGGCGACTGTCCTGCGTATCGAAGGGCTGGATGCCTCCGTCCCCGTCCGGGCGGAAAAGCTGGCGGCAGCCATGTCCCCTTATGGCCGCGTCGCGCGGCTGAATGCCGAGCAAAGCCGTCGTCTCTGGCAGGAGATTCGCGATGTCCTGCCCTATGCGGACGGGACAACGCGGCCGGTCTGGCGAGTATCAGTGGCGCCCTCCGCCGGTCACCAGCTCGTGGCAGCGCTGCGGCTCGAAGCCGGCGTCGACGCCTATTACGACTGGCAGGGCGGGCTGGTCTTGATGCGCATGGAGGCCGATCCCGAAGCCGAGCTCATCCGACGTTACATCAAGGCGCTCGGCGGTGGTCACGCGACCTTGCTGAGAGCAACGGGGCAGGCGAGATCGGCAACCTCGGCCTTCCAGCCGGAGACCGAAGCAGTCGCGGCGCTCGCTCGGCGGGTGAAGGAGAAACTCGATCCGGCGGGTATCCTGAACCCCGGCAAGATGGCGTGAGGAGTCCAATGTCGCAAGGAGGAGTGAAAATAAAAGAGGCCCGTTGCCGGGCCTCCGTAGTGGCCGCAGAACGGACTAGCTCTTGCCCATGGTCTTCCTGGCGTTTTCCATGTGCATCATGCACTCGTCCACCATTTGTGTCTTGAATGCCTCCTTGGCGAGGTTCATTTCCTTCATGGCTTCTGCCTTCTTGGAGGCATCGGTCATCGCATCCGCGTCAGCCGACATCTGCATTACGGTCGGCTCATCGCATTTCAACATCTTTTCTTGCGCATAGACGTGTACAGCGAATGCACTCGCGAGGAACGCCGCGGCTAAAGTGAACTTCAACATAGCCTTCTCCTCCTTAGTATTGGGCAAGTTTGCCCAGTCGTAAGCCAACAGGAAGGAAAAATATCCTCCCACGAACTAAGTCAATAATAGAAGAAAATGCTAAAATATTCAATGTTCGGCAGAGTAATATTTCCCTTGGGGTGAGTTTGCTTGGGGCGGGAAAGCGGCGTTGAAGACCTTCCAGCCCTCGGCTTTGGCCCGAATGCGGGCAGCAATGGAGGCGTTGTTATATGGATGCCCCGGGTCGCGGAAGTGATGAGGGGAATAGGGTAATGCCGTTTACCCGCTTGCGGAGAAACGGATCAGGAGCCAGTTCGACAGGCGCAATTTGGGAGTGATGTAGTTCGCAGATGCAGACCAATTTTACGAAAGAGCAGCTTGCTGACCCTCACGTCGCGGAATCCGAGCAGATCCTGCGCAAATGCGTCCACTGCGGCTTCTGCACGGCCACATGTCCGACCTATGTGACGCTCGGCAACGAGCTCGACAGCCCACGCGGCCGCATCTATCTCATCAAGGATATGCTGGAGAATGGCCGCGCTGCCGATGAAAAGCTCGTAACGCACATCGACCGCTGTCTCTCCTGCCTCGCCTGCACCACCACCTGTCCGTCGGGCGTCGACTACATGCATCTCGTCGACCACGCCCGTGCCCACATCGAGAAGACCTATCGGCGGCCGTTCATGAACAGGCTGACGCGTAATCTGCTCGCCGCCGTCCTGCCCTATCCCGGCCGCTTTCGCGCGGCGCTTCGTCTTGCGCGCCTCGGCCGACCGTTTGCGTCTCTCATGAAGCGTGCTCCGGTGCTGGCGCCGTTTGCCGCGATGCTCGCGCTCGCGCCATCGCAGGTGCCGTCGGCATCTTCCTTCGCGAAGCCGGCCGTCCACGCTCCGCGCGGCGAACGGAGAGGGCGGGTGGCGATCCTGACCGGTTGCGCCCAACCGGTACTCGACCCGGGGATCAACGAGGCGACGATCCGCCTGCTGACGCGCCTCGGCGTGGAAGTCGTGGTGCCCGAAGGCGAAGCCTGCTGCGGCTCGCTCGTCCACCATATGGGTCGGGAGGAACAGGCCCTTGCGAGCGCGCGTGCAAACGTTGACGTCTGGATGCGGGAGATCGAACGGGGGGACCTTGATGCCATCATCGTCACTGCCTCGGGATGCGGCACGACGATCAAGGACTATGGCCATATGCTCCGCCTCGATCCAGCCTATTCGGCAAAGGCTGCGCGCGTCTCGGCGCTGGCCAAGGACATAACCGAATTCCTCGTTGCGCTCGAGCTGCCGGCCCTTGCCCCGAATGGCATCACCGTCGCCTATCATTCGGCCTGTTCGATGCAGCATGGACAGAAGATCACCATGGCGCCGAAGCAGTTGCTGAAAGCGGCGGGCTTTGCCGTGCGCGATCCGGCGGAGGGGCATCTTTGTTGCGGGTCTGCCGGCACCTACAACATCATGCAGCCCGAGATCGCCGCGAAGCTCAAGGCCCGGAAGGTCAGGAACCTGGAAGCGACGAAGGCCGACGTCATCGCCACCGGAAATATCGGCTGCATTACCCAGATCGCAAGCGGCACGGGTATTCCGATCCTTCACACTATCGAGCTGCTCGACTGGGCGCACGGCGGAGAACGACCGGCGAAACTCACGGCCGCTTGAAGGTGGGCGTTGCCGTGTATAGGGCCGCGCTGTTTTAGAAAATGATTGACGACGATTTCGAGCGTGGCATCCTCAGGGGTGCAACCAACAGGAGGCGTGGATGAAGTGGCTGGTAATGTGTGTAGTTCTGGTGTTAGCCGGTTGCCAGACGTCTGGTGATCCCAGCCTGAAATGCAACACCTACCTCGACGAGTCCGGCGCCGCGCGGACGAGCTGCTCCTAAGCTGGCTTGACGCCGTCGGCGCGACCTTGGCGTCGGCCGTTACCAGTGGAAGGAAAGGCCGACGTTCACGGCATTCGTCAGGATATCGGTCTTCAGCCTGTCTCCGTTGTCGATCGGCACGTCGACGAAGGAATAGTTCCCCTTGTATTCGGCAAAGGCCGACCACCGGCTGGTGATCTGGTAGCTGATACCTGCCTGCGCCTGCAGCGTGACGCCACCGAATTCATAGCCGAAGGTCGTGCCCGAAGGCCGGGTGACTTCCACATGCGGGATGTTGACGCCGACGCCCGCGCCCACATAGGGGGTCCATTTGCGCCCCTCCTTCTGGAAGCGATAGAGCGCATTCGCCGTCAGCAGGTTCAGGCCGTCGGTGAACTCGAAATGCGACCAGCCGGTCTCCTTCAGCGTTTCCTGGTCCGCATAGACCTTGGCGTGGGTGTAGTCGATCGAGAAGCCGAGGTTGGGATAGTTGAAATCGGTGAGCCACCATGTCGCGCGACCGCCGTAATAGGGAGGCGAAGAAAAGGACTTGCCTTCCCAGCCGGCGGTGAAGTGCGTGCCGTCGGATAGGTCCACATCGCTGTGCGGGGCCGTCTGGAAACCGCCGTAGATCGAGAACTGCATCTCTGCGGATGCGTCATTGGCTGTCGATAGGGCGAGTGAAAAGGCAAGCGCAGCCAGAGCCGGCGCGCTCCTGCAAAAGTCACGATGCATGTGAGTCCCTCGAATGCAATTGGCGTGCATTTATGCCGGCTTGTGTGACAGCCATATTGCGGTGAGGGCCCTGCGCCCGCAAAAAACTGGATTGTGGGAGCGCAGGTGGCGCAAACAGGAAGGGCGGCCCGAAAGCCGCCCTTAATCAAACCGTTACGCGTCGGATCTCAGTCGCCGAACACGGTCCGCAGAATATCGACGCCCCGGTCCTGGAAGCTGACGTCGCCTTGCTTGTTGCCGGGGCCGATGACGATGACTTTCGTGCCGACCGGTGCGCGCTCGTAGAGGTGCTTTACGTCGCTGTTCATCAGGCGGATGCAACCGGAGGACATGTTGAGGCCGATGGTCCAGGGCTGGTTGGTGCCGTGGATGCGGAAGACCGTGTCACGGCCGCCCTGGTAGAGATAGAGCGCGCGTGCGCCGAGCGGGTTGTTGGGGCCGCCTTCCTGGAAGGCCGGAATGATGCGTCCCTTGGCTGCCTCGCGCTGGCGCATCTCGGCCGGCGGCGTCCAGCTCGGCCATTCGGCCTTGCGGCCCACTTTCACGACGCCGGACCAGCCGAAGCCGTCGCGGCCGACGCCGATGCCGTAGCGCGTCGCGCGGTTGTTGCCTTCGACGAAATAGAGATACTTGTTGTTGGTGTCGATGATGATGGTGCCTGGCGCTTCCGTCGTCGCGAGACGGACGACCCGGCGCCTGAATTGCGGCTTGACCGTCTTCATCTGCTGGACGGTCGTTACCATCGGCGTTGCATGTTGCTCGACGGTTGCGGCGGACGATGTCGCGCCCAAGGGCTGCGCCGTGACCGACGTGAACAGGCACGACACGGCAAGGCCGGACGCGGCGAGCATCAATGCAAATCTTCTCATATGCGAGTCCCTCTCAATGCAAAACAGGGCGAAGCTAACGAAACTTCGCCCTTATTCAACATAAACCTGAAACAATCGGCCAGTTTTGGGGGTTCGTTCTACAGTATCCCCGCCTGGAAAATCCGTCGTTGCCTCAGATGACGATGACGCGCGTCCCAACCTTTACCCGATCGTAGAGATCGACCACGTCTTCATTGCGCAGGCGGATGCAGCCGGAGGAAACAGCGCTTCCGATCGTCCATGGCGCGTTGGTGCCGTGTATGCGGTAGAGCGAGGAGCCGAGATACATGGCGCGCGCGCCCAGCGGATTTGCAGGTCCGCCATCCATCCGCGCCGGCAGATAGTGACCCTTTGCGGCCTCGCGAGAGATCATTTCCGAAGGCGGTATCCATTCCGGCCATTCCGACTTGCGGGTGACCTTGTGCGCGCCCGCCCATTCGAAGCCGGGCTTGCCGACGCCGACGCCGTAGCGGCGTGCCTTGCCGCCGCTCATGACGAGGTAGAGGAAGCGGTTGTTGGTGTCGATGACGATTGTTCCGGGCTTTTCCTTGGTCTCATAGGCTACGATCTGCGTCAGGAACTGCGGCTCGTTGAAAGCGCTGATCGGCTTCGGTGCGCCCGGCAAACCGGCCGGCTGTGCCTCGGCCGGTCTTTGTGCGCGCCGAAGGGTGGGCCACTGGAAGAGGCTGCGCCGCTGGGCGACCGGCCGCGTATAGACGACGGGACGGACGTTGGGGCCGCCAAGCTGAGCAACCCAGGGCGCGGACAGGTCGGGGCTGAGAATGACGGGTGGCCGCGGCTGGTAGCGGTCTTCGGCAAGGGCCGTGCCGGCAAAGATACCGGTCATGATGGCGGCGAGCAGCAGGGATTTCATCATCAGGTGGACTCTCTACACTGGACCGGGTGACATGCCGGGTCTCGGCATTGCAGGCATCGTGCCATTGCTCGCCCAGCGAATGGTAAACTGGCGATCACGAAATTGCCGTCGATCGAATAAACCTTTTCGCAGGGTTACCGTTCGGTTTGGAAAGATGGTTTGTAAATGCTAAAGGCGGATTAGACAAGCGAGGGCGAAGCAGCGACATGAGTCTGACAGGCATAGTTACCGGCGAAGATGGCAAGAACCGCTGTGCCTGGCACGGTAGTCTTCCGGATTATATGCGTTACCACGACGAGGAATGGGGCTATCCGGTCACCAACGATATCAGGCTGTTTGAGAAGATCTGTCTCGAGGGCTTCCAGTCCGGCCTCTCCTGGCTGACCATCCTGCGCAAGCGCGAGAATTTCCGTGCGGCCTTCGCCGGATTTGATTTCGAGAAGGTTGCCTTGTTCGGCGATTCAGACATTGAGCGTTGCCTCGCCGATCCGGGTATCGTGCGTCACCGGGGCAAGATCGTATCGACAATCAACAACGCTAGGCGCGCCGTCGACCTCAAGGCCGAGTTCGGATCGCTTGCCCGGTATTTCTGGGGCTTCGAGCCCGGTTTGGAAGAACGGCCCGCCGTGGTCGACCACGCGACTCTCGTCGCAAATCCCACTACGTCGACCTCGCAGCGTATCTCCAAGGATCTGAAGAAGCGGGGCTGGACCTTCGTCGGCCCGACGACCGTCTATGCCTTCATGCAGGCGATGGGCCTCGTCAACGACCATATCGAGGGTTGTTTCTGCAGGGAGAAGGTGGAGGCGATGCGACGCGCATTGAGGCGGCCATGATGCCGGGGGTGAAGGTCATTGCCGCGCTGTTTGCGGTGCTGCTGGCGATTGCGACGCCGGTCGCCGCCGAGATGCAGGCGCCCCAGCTTGACGAGGGCGAAATCCTGACGCCGCTTGAGGTCCCCGCCGTCCTGATGCGGCTCCAGGGCTGGACGAAGTTTGGCAGGAGCAAGGTCTATACGCTCCCGGTAAAGGCCGGACAGCACGTGAGGATCACATTCAATTCGAAGAGCCGTTATGCCTTCATGGCGATCTTCGATCTTTCATCCTCGGCGGACGAAGCTTTTTTCGGCTCCGACGAGAGTGGCCCGACAGCCGACCTCACGGCACAGTCGGATACGACATGGCTGATCCGGCCCTATTATACGCGTGTTTCCAGCCGTCGTGGGCTCGGTGCACCCTATGAAATACTGATCGACCCGCAGAACTGAGGCAGGCCTGGGGCTCGCAGCGTGTCACGGCTCGCCGCCGATATTGTCGATGAGCCCCTTCAACTCGCCGAGATGGGCGATCTTACGGAACCGTGGCGCATCCTTGGGTTCCTCGACATGCTCGATGATCCATGTGAGTTCGTGAGGAACGAAGACCCCGTAGCTGCCGGCGGCAATTGCGGGAACGACGTCGGACTTCAGCGAGTTGCCGACCATCATGGCGCGCTCCGGCCCGTCGCCCACCTTGGAAAATATGCGGCGGTAGGTGACGGCCGTCTTGTCCGAGACGATCTCCACATTGTCGAAGAAGTCGCCGAGGCCCGATTGCGCAAGCTTGCGCTCCTGGTCGAAGAGATCGCCCTTGGTGATCAGCACCAACAGATAGTTTCCGGCGAGCGCTTCCAGCGTATCGCGGACGTTCGGTAACGTCTCGACGGGGTGCGACAGCAGGTCTCGCCCAATATCGAGGATCTGGGTAATAACGCGTGCGGGCACCTTGCCCTCGGTGATCTCGATCGCGGTCTCGATCATGGAAAGGGTGAAGCCCTTGATGCCGAATCCGTAGTGGCCGAGATTGCGCTTTTCCGCCTCGAGAAGCCGTTCCGAGATTCGCGCGCTATCGGCGTGATCGGAAAGGAGATCGGCAAAATGTCGTTCCGTCAGCCTGTAATATTGCTCGTTCTGCCAGAGCGTGTCGTCGGCATCGAAGCCGATTGTCGTCAACGGACGGAGGGACATTGGCCTTCTTCCTCGCGATGCAGCAAGAGACAACGAATCTATGCACGCCGCGCGCCGAAGCAAGGGTGTTGACGAGGGCGTGAACGCCGGCTCGCAGCAGTTGAAAAATGCGGCGCCTGCGTTACTTCCACTCGGTTGTCACACATGCGGGCTCCCTGCCCGCGCATTGTCCCGCCCACGGATCGCTGCCGGGGCGCTCAATGCACTCCTGCCCAAATCAAAGGAATTTCAAAAATGCGCTACAACCAACTCGGTAATACGGGGCTGTTCGTTTCGGAAATTTGCCTGGGGACCATGACGTTCGGAGAGGCCGGCACGCCGGGATGGGCCGCCATCGTCGACGTCGATCAGGAAGCCGCCGACCGCATCGTCGAAAAGTCGCTCGCCGCCGGCGTGAATTTCATCGACACGGCCGATGTCTATTCCTTTGGCCAGTCCGAGCGCCTCCTCGGCCAGGCGCTGAAAAATCTCGGCGTCCCGCGCAAGGACGTGGTCATCGCGACGAAGGTCTACAGCGTCATGGGCGAAAAGCCCAACGACCGCGGCGCATCGCGCGGCCACATCATGGACTCGGTCGAGGCGAGCCTTGAGCGCCTGCAGACCGACCATATCGACCTTTACCAGATCCACGCGACCGATTCCGTCACGCCCGTCGAGGAAACGCTGAGGGCCATGGACGACCTCATCTCCCGTGGCCTGGTGCGCTATGTCGGTGTTTCCAACTGGCAGGCTTGGCGCATCGCCAAGGCACTCGGCATTTCGGACCGTCGCGGCTTTGCCCGCTTCGAGACCGTGCAGGCCTACTATTCGATCGCCGGCCGCGATCTGGAGCGCGAGATCGTGCCGCTGATGAAGGAGGAGAAGCTCGGCCTCATGGTCTGGTCGCCGCTCGCCGGCGGCCTGCTTTCAGGTAAGTATGGTCCGGGTGCACCGGGTAACGGCGAGGGGCGCCGCGCTACCTTCGACTTTCCGCCCGTAGACAAGGACCGCGCCTGGGAATGCGTCGCCGTCATGCGCGAGATCGGCGCCAAGCACGGCGTCGGCGTGCCGGAAGTCGCGCTTGCCTGGATCCTTGCCAAGCCCTTCGTGACCAGCGTCATCATCGGCGCAAAGCGCGTCGAGCAGCTTGAGCAGAACCTCGCGGCGGTGAAGGTGAGGTTGGACGAGGAAGACATGGCCAGGCTCGATGCCGTCAGCGAGCTCTCGCCCGAATATCCCGGCTGGATGCTGGCGCGTCAGGGAGCTGCGCGCCGCCCGGTGCCCTTCGAAGCGAAAGGCTGACCCGCTCGCTCAGTAGCTGCTATTGAAAGCAGACGCCGGAGCATTGGCCCCGGCGTCTGCTTCGTCCGGCGTTAGTTGGCGTGGGCCTTCAGCCAATCCTGCATGGTCTTGATTTCGGCTTCCTGCGCCTTGATGACGTCTTCGGCCAATGCGCGCATTTCAGGATCCTTGCCATATTGAAGCTCGATCCTGGCCATGTCGATCGCTCCCTGGTGATGCGGAATCATGCTGCGCGCAAAATCGACATCGGCGTTGCCGGTGTAGTTCAGCGCCATGTCCTCATGCATCTTGGCATTGGCCTTGGCGAAGGCTTGGCTGGAGGGACCCTGGTCGCCGCTCGGCTGGCTCATGCCCATTTTCATGCCCATGTTGGGCTGCATGTTCATGTGGTCATGGCCCATCTCTTGCGCGGAAGCCGTGGAGATGGAGAGCAGGGCGATGGAGCCCGCAAGAATGGTGGATTTCAGAGACATGTTGTCTTTCCTCTGTCTGACAGAATTCTCTTTCGCGTGCGACGCAGGTCGCCGCGAGTGCGGTTAAATTCGAGAAAGCGTGTCAGGCGCGAGGTGGGGGTGCCAGCGGCGTCGGAGCCGTATCCTGCAGCGGATCGCCGGCAAACGGCGAAGGATAGGAGAAGGCGAAGGGTCCACCGCCGTCAATGGCAATGGTCGGCGGAATGACGAGGCAAGCAGCGCAGAACGGGCTGTGCGCCATGCCGTCGCCATGCGGGCAGGGGTTGCCGCCATCCTTCGCGACGGCGCCAGCCATCATCGCGGCATGATCCTGCGGTGCCTGGTGGTGCATGTTCTGCCCATGGTCCATCGAGGCATGCATCGCCGCGGGCGACAGCACGGGAGCATCCGCCATTACGGGCATGATCCCGTAAAGCAGCCAGGCCAGGACCATAGTGAAGGCGGCAACAAGCTTCATGGCGCGGACCTTACAGCCTGCTCATGGCAAATCCAAGATCGAGGCCTGCTGCTTTTTCGATGGCGGCGATCATCGATCCGCGTTCCGGGTCTTCGCCAAGGCCCGCCAGATCACGGGGTTTCGCCCTTGCCGCACTCCGCCCAATCCGCTACGTAACCGCCACTGTCATATTGACCGGATAGCACCAGAAATGAACGACAAGCAGAAGAAACCACAGAAGCTCAAGGCCCGCCTGCCGCGCGGTTTCGTCGATCGCTCCGCAGCCGATATCCGCGCGGTCGAGGAAATGACCGCGCAGATCCGCAAGGTCTATGAGCATTATGGTTTCGATCCGGTCGAGACGCCGCTTTTCGAATATACCGACGCGCTCGGCAAGTTCCTGCCGGACAGCGACCGGCCGAACGAGGGCGTCTTCTCCCTGCAGGACGACGACGAGCAGTGGATGTCGCTCCGCTACGACCTGACGGCGCCGCTCGCCCGTCACGTCGCGGAGAATTTCAACGAGATCCAGCTGCCCTACCGCACCTATCGCGCCGGCTATGTCTTCCGCAACGAAAAGCCAGGCCCCGGCCGCTTCCGCCAGTTCATGCAGTTCGATGCCGATACCGTCGGCGCCCCCGGCGTCCAGGCGGATGCCGAGATGTGCATGATGATGGCGGATACTCTGGAGGCACTCGGCATCAAGCGCGGCGACTATGTCATCCGCGTCAACAACCGCAAGGTCCTGGATGGCGTGCTGGAGGCGATCGGCCTCGGCGGCGACGACAAGGCGACACAGCGGCTAAACGTCCTGCGCGCCATCGACAAGCTCGACAAGTTTGGCCCTGAGGGTGTTCGCCTGTTGCTTAGCGAAGGCCGGAAGGACGAGTCCGGCGATTTCACGAAGGGCGCGGGGCTCAACCACGAGCAGGTCGAAAAGGTACTGTTCTTCGTCGGCATCAAGAATTACGCCGAAAGCGCCGTCCGGCTTGCCGAACTGGTTGCCGGGACGGAGAAGGGTGTCGAGGGTGTCGACGAATTGAACTTCATCGGCGGGCTCGTGACCGACGCCGGTTATGGCCCGGATCGCATCAAGATCGACCCCTCCGTCGTCCGCGGCCTCGAATATTATACCGGCCCCGTCTACGAGGCCGAGCTCCTTTTCGACGTCACCAACGAGAAGGGAGAAAAGGTCGTCTTCGGTTCGGTCGGCGGCGGTGGGCGTTATGATGGTCTCGTCTCGCGCTTCATGGGCCAGCCGGTCCCGGCGACGGGCTTCTCCATCGGCGTATCACGCCTGATGACGGCGCTGAAGAACCTTGGCAAGCTCGGCGCGAACGAGGTCGTCGAACCGGTCCTCGTCACCGTGATGGATGGCGACGTCGAGAGCATGGGTCGCTACCAGCGCATGACGCAGCAATTGCGTGCCGCCGGCATCCGGGCGGAGATGTACCAGGGCAACTGGAAGAAGTTCGGCAACCAGCTGAAATATGCCGACCGCCGCGGCTGCCCGGTCGCCATCATCCAGGGTGGCGACGAGCGCGCCCAAGGCGTCGTCCAGATCAAGGATCTGATCGAGGGCAAGCGCCTTTCCGGCGAGATCGAGGACAATGCAAGCTGGCGCGAGGCGCGGGTTGCGCAGGACACGGTGCCGGAAGGCGAACTTGTCGCCAAGGTCCGGGAAATCCTCGATGCCCAGCGCGAGGATCGCGAGAGGGCCGGGTGAATGCCGCTCATCAACCAGCCGGATTTCGCTGACGAACTGCTCGCCGAATTCGCGGCCCGGCGGACCGAGCGGGTGGATACGCCCGTCATCCAGCCGGCAGAGCCCTTCCTCGACATCGCCGGCGAGGACTTGCGCCGCCGCATCTTCATGACCGAAAGCGAGACGGGGGCCAGTCTCTGCCTGAGGCCCGAATTCACGATTCCGGTCTGTCTGCGCCACATCGAAACGGCAACCGGCACGCCGAAGCGCTATTCCTATCTCGGCGAGGTTTTCCGCCAGCGCCGCGACGGCAGCAACGAGTTCTATCAGGCCGGCATCGAGGATCTCGGCGACATCAATATATCGAGCGCGGATGCGCGCGCGATCAGCGATGCGACGGCCGTTCTCGGGCGGCTGCTTCCCGGCAGGCGTCTTTCCGTGACGCTCGGCGACCAGGCCGTCTTCGAGGCCGTTGTACAGGCGCTTGGCCTGCCGCTTGGCTGGCAGAAGCGCCTGATCCACGCCTTTGGCAACATGGTCCATCTGGAAGCGCTTCTTAGCAGCCTTGTCAGCCCGCAGTTCGTCACCGGCCTCGATGATGACGTCGCAAGGCTGGTCGGAAGGGACGACGAGGCAGCGCTCGTCGCGCACATCGAGAACACCATGCAGGTGACCGGCTATTCGTCGAACGCGAGTCGCTCGCCGCAGGAGATCGCCCGCCGCCTCAAGGAAAAGCTGATCCTGTCCGAAACGCGTCTGGACGACGCGGCCTTCCGCGTGCTGGAGCAATTCCTTTCGCTGAGAGTTCCACTTTTCAATGCCTCGGCCACCTTGTCGGGTTTCGCGGATGGCGCTGGATTGAAGCTCGGAAACGCGCTTTCCCGATTTGACGGCCGCGTGGCGGCTCTCGCAAACGCCGGCATCGACCTCTCGATCGTCGAATACCGCGCGGCATTCGGACGCCCGCTCGACTACTACACCGGCCTTGTCTTCGAGGTCGGCGTCGATGGATCGGACGCCGTCCTCGCGGGCGGCGGGCGCTTCGACCGGCTTCTCACTTTCCTCGGCGCGAAGGACCGCATCCCCGCCGTCGGCTTCTCGCTCTGGCTCGACCGCATCGAAACGGCGAGGGCCGCACCATGACGATCACCATTGCGCTGCCATCCAAGGGCCGGATGAAGGACGACGCCTCGGCGATATTCGAGCGTGCCGGCATGCGGATCGCCGCAGTCGGCAATGACCGTTCCTACCGTGGCCGGGTCGAAGGTTGGGACGATGTCGAGATAGCCTTCCTCTCGGCGTCCGAAATCTCTCGCGAGCTTTCCAACGGCACGATCGATTTTGGCGTAACGGGCGAGGATCTCATCCGCGAAGGCATCGCGGAAGCTGATCGACGGGTGGAAATCTGCGCCCGCCTCGGCTTCGGCCAGGCAAATGTCGTGGTCGCCGTGCCGGAGATCTGGCTGGACGTGGACAGCATGGCCGACCTCGGCGATGTCGCTGCCGATTTTCGCGCACGCCACGGCCGACGCCTCGCGATCGCCACGAAGTACTGGCGCCTCACGCAGCAATTCTTCTCGAGCCAGCATGGCATCCAGCTCTATCGCATCGTCGAGAGCCTGGGTGCGACCGAAGGAGCGCCGGCCTCCGGCTCGGCGGATATCATCGTCGACATCACCTCGACCGGCTCGACACTGAAGGCCAATCACCTGAAGGTCCTCTCCGACGGTATCATCCTTCGCTCCGAAGCCTGCCTGGTGCGGGCGAGGAAGGATAGCCACGCCGGAGACCCGGTGGTCGATCGAATTGCCGCGGCCATCGGCTTCGCTCTCTGAAATCCCTATCCGAATACAAAAAGCCCGCCGTTGTTGAGACGGCGGGCAGTATGGCTGGAGGCCTGTCGGAGGTATTTCGGTATCAGGCCGTCACAAGCGAACCGCGGCGGGCGTCTACGGAGTAGAGGCCAGGGCCGAAGGTTGCGAGGAAGATGTAGGCACCTGCAAGGGTCAGGTTCTTCATCACCATGATCTGGTTCAGCGCGTTGATCCAGCCGAGTGCTGCATCAGGCCAGCCCGGAACGGCGACGGCGCCGGTGTGGAAGGCGAGGCCGGTGAATACGCAGAAGGCTGCGAGTGCCCAGCCGACGATGCGCGTCTGGAAGCCGGCGATGACTGCGAGGCCGGTGACGAGTTCGAAGATGCCGGCAACGTAGGCCAGCAGTACCGAGGCGGGGAGGCCGGCACCCGCGATCATGCCGGCCGTGCCGGAGGGGTCGATCAGCTTGCCGTAGCCGGTATAGACGAACATGAAGCCGAGCAGGACGCGTGCGCCGAGCAGGATGATGTTGGAAGTGTTGGACATCGTTGTCTCCGCTTGAGTGTTTCGAGTGTCGGTTGAATAAGTGCTTTGTTGAAACTCTTGTCGCCGATTTTCTTGTTATTGGAAAGATAAACGACAGCAGACACTTTGTTCACTATTGTGGAACGATGGGCGCGCTTTTTTGATGTGTCGAGGCGGTTTGCGTCTTGTGCTTGACGAGCCCCGGACCCTATCTAGGAGCCATTGCAACGGAGGCCCTAATGGCAGATCTTTCAGCTTTTCCAATTACCAAGCGCTGGCCGGCCAGCAATCCGGAAATTATTCAGCTCTATTCGCTCCCGACGCCCAATGGCATCAAGATTTCAGTCGTCCTGGAAGAGTTGGGGCTGCCCTACGAGCCGCATCTGATCTCGTTCGCGACCAACGACCAGAAGTCGCCGGAATTCGTTTCACTCAATCCGAACGGCCGGATTCCCGCCATCATCGATCCGAACGGCCCGGACGGAAAGCCGATCGGCATCTTCGAGTCGGGCGCGATCCTCGTCTATCTCGCCGAGAAGACCGGCAAGCTCATTCCTGCAGATGCAGCGGGCCGCTACGAGGTGCTGCAATGGGTGTTCTTCCAGATGGGAGGCGTCGGGCCGATGTTCGGCCAGTTCGGCCACTTCTTCAAATTCGCGGCCGACAAGGTGGCGAACAACTCCTATCCGATGGAGCGCTATCGGGATGAGAGCCGCCGGCTTCTGGGCGTGCTCGAGGGCCGCCTGCAGGGCAGGCAGTGGATCATGGGCGATCTCTATACCATCGCCGACATCGCGACCTTCCCCTGGGTGCGTGGTCTCGACGTTTCCTATGGCGGCGCCGAGGTTCTCCGCCTCGCCGAGTTCCCGAACGTCATGGCCTGGCTCGCCCGCGCGCTGGAAAGGCCCGCCGCTGCACGCGGCCTCAATATCCCTGCTCGGGCCTGAGGCCGGCGATCCAACCGCTTGAAAGAAGGGAAGGCCGGGAGACCGGCCTCCCAACCCGCAAGGTCAGATGGGTGCAACGCGCTTGCCTGGACCGGCGACCTTGGCGCCTGCATCCAGCTTGAAACGCGGGAATATGAACAGACCGATGATCCTTCCCGCATATTTCCGGTCGTGCCCGCTCGATTCGCCCATGCAGAACAGCGGCTGCCGCTGCCCGGCCTTCGTGGCGATCGTGGTGGAAAAGCAGAAGGAAGAGGGGCTGGTCGCAGCCTGTTCGAAGAGCTCGATGATGCGCCGGTGGTCGCGCGTGTCGTAGCACCGCATCAGGCTCAGCAGGCCGCATTCGCGCGACGGCAGGCCGTGAAGCGCGGCACCCCATTCGCCAAGGCTGATCGAGCCGCTCGACAGGTCGCCGCTCCAGCCCTCGGTTACGGAAAACTGTGCCAGGAGGTCCCGGCTCTGAATTCCGGGCTCCAGCGAGCCCGGCACGAAAGGTGTGCCAAGATTGGCATTGGCAATGTTGAACACGGTGCTCCCCAGCTCCCGGTGCGGCTTCGCTGGCCGCACGTTCCTGTCAAAAGATGTTTGCATATTCATCAAGCTGCTGCGTCATGCAGTGGCTTGCCGGCACTAAAATCGCAGTGCTGCTCGAAATGGTGGCAAGGCACTCGAGCCTGCAACAGGCGGTTATTCTGCTGCCCTTGCGTCAAAATAGAAAAATGAACAGTTCGGAACCGAAACAAATATTCCCGTCTGCGCGAGTTACATAAGTTTCGTGCCGACAGCAATGACTTTCTAGGGGTCATGCGGACTGGCCGGATGATTATTGATACGCCGTGAAAATGCAAGTTTTCCAATAAACAGGCTCTATAAATAGAGAAGACTGTCGAAAAGCTGCGTATTTTCGGGAAAATTCTGCAGATATTCTGCAACTGGAAGGTAAGTCGGCGAATTTTACAGCGCTGAGGCCCGCCTGTTGTCCCGATTGGCGCCGCAAGCCTCGCGAAAGTCTCGAGCTCTTCGCCAGGTTGCCGCAGGCAGTGACGGAAAAGAAAAAGGGCGATCCGAAGACCGCCCTTTCCGAACTGAACCGGATGGCCCAGATGCGAGACCTCAGTCTCACATCATGTCCATGCCGCCCATTCCGCCCATGCCACCCGGCATGCCGCCGCCAGCAGCTTCCTTCTTCGGAAGCTCGGCGATCATGGCTTCGGTGGTGATCAGCAGCGAAGCAACCGAAGCTGCGTTCTGCAGGGCCGTACGAACAACCTTGACCGGGTCGACGATGCCGAGTGCGATCAGATCGCCGTATTCGCCGGTCTGAGCGTTGTAGCCGTAGTTGTCTTCGTTCTTGTCGAGGATCTTGCCGACAACGATCGAGGCTTCGTCACCAGCGTTTTCAGCGATCTGGCGAACCAGCGACTGAAGCGCCTTGCGGACGATGTTGACGCCGGCTTCCTGGTCCTGATTCTCACCCTTTGCGGTGATCTTCGTGGACGAACGCAGCAGGGCTACGCCGCCGCCGGGTACGATGCCTTCCTGAACAGCAGCGCGGGTCGCATTGAGCGCGTCGTCGATGCGGTCCTTCTTTTCCTTGACTTCGACTTCCGTGGAGCCGCCGACGCGGATGACGGCAACGCCGCCAGCGAGCTTGGCAAGGCGCTCCTGCAGCTTCTCGCGGTCATAGTCCGAAGTGGTTTCTTCGATCTGAGCCTTGATCTGTGCAACGCGACCTTCGATGTCGGACTTGGCGCCAGCGCCGTCGACGATCGTGGTGTTTTCCTTGGAGATCGAGACCTTCTTGGTGCGGCCGAGCATGTCGAGCGTGACGCTCTCGAGCTTGATGCCGAGGTCTTCGGAGATGACAGTGCCGCCCGTCAGGATGGCGATGTCTTCCAGCATGGCCTTGCGGCGGTCGCCGAAGCCCGGAGCCTTGACGGCAGCGATCTTGAGGCCGCCACGCAGCTTGTTGACGACGAGCGTTGCAAGAGCTTCGCCTTCGACGTCTTCAGCGATGATGAGGAGCGGCTTGCCGGTCTGAACGACGGCTTCGAGAACCGGGAGCATCGCCTGCAGGTTCGAGAGCTTCTTCTCGTGGAGGAGAATGAAAGCGTCTTCGAGGTCGGCGATCATCTTTTCCGGGTTGGTGACGAAGTAGGGCGACAGGTAGCCGCGGTCGAACTGCATGCCTTCGACGACTTCGAGTTCGGTTTCGGCGGTCTTGGCTTCTTCAACCGTGATGACGCCTTCGTTGCCGACCTTCTGCATGGCTTCAGCAATGTCGAGGCCGACCTGCTTTTCGCCGTTTGCGGAGATCGTGCCGACCTGTGCGACTTCTTCCGACGTGTTGATCTTCTTGGCCTTGGCCTGGAGATCCTTGACGACTTCAGCAACGGCGAGATCGATGCCGCGCTTCAGGTCCATCGGGTTCATGCCGGCTGCAACGGCCTTGCCGCCTTCGCGAACGATCGCCTGGGCGAGAACGGTTGCAGTCGTGGTGCCGTCGCCGGCGATGTCGTTGGTCTTCGAAGCAACTTCGCGGACCATCTGGGCGCCCATGTTCTCGAACTTGTCTTCCAGTTCGATTTCCTTGGCGACCGATACGCCGTCCTTGGTGATGCGCGGAGCGCCGAAGGACTTGTCGATGATGACGTTGCGGCCCTTCGGGCCGAGCGTGACCTTCACTGCGTCAGCGAGAACGTCGACGCCACGCAGCATCTTTTCGCGCGCGGTGCGGCCGAACTTGATTTCTTTAGCTGCCATTTTGAGAACTCCTGAAAAGAGGTGTCAGCGAAATTTCGATAGAGCGACCGGCGATCAGCCGATAACGCCCATGATGTCGGCTTCCTTCATGATCAGAAGGTCTTCGCCGTTGAGCTTGACTTCCGTGCCGGACCACTTGCCGAACAGGACGCGGTCGCCGACCTTTACGTCGAGAGCGACGATCTTGCCGCTTTCGTCACGGGCGCCCGAACCGACGGCGACGATTTCGCCTTCCTGCGGCTTTTCCTTGGCGGTGTCCGGAATGATGATGCCGCCCTTGGTCTTTTCTTCGGACTCAACGCGGCGGACGACGACGCGATCGTGAAGGGGGCGGAAGTTGGTGCTTGCCATTGTCTAATCCCTCGATCAAATGACATTTGCGGAACAGGGAGTTCCACACGGGTGACGTTAGCACTCCTCAGCGATGAGTGCTAGCGCGGTGGATTTAGGGGTGGTGCCTGGGGGAGTCAAGGCAGGCCGCAAATTTTTCTCGATCAGGCGTTGCGCCGCTTACGTGGGCACAGGTGCGAGGTTCGAGGGCGGAATCCGGAGCCTTGCGCAAGGGTCGTTGGCCCGCAATGACTTACCGATTTTCATGGCAGCTTGATGACGTTTCCGGATGATTGACTTTCTGCCGATTTGTTGTTTAACAAAACCATGGGGTTTGCGGATACCTCACGAGGCGTCATGCTGGAATCGCGCGTCCAACTCTTCAGAAGGGACGTAACATGGCCTCGTTCAACTCCATTTCTCCGGAAAAACTGGCACGCCTGCTGGGTACGCAGAAGACGCCCGCGATCATCGACGTACGCGACCACGACGACTTTTCGGCCGCCCCCTATCTGCTGCCGTCGTCGATGCGCCGCGACCATGCCCGGGTTGCCGATTGGGCGGCTGAATTCAAGGGGCAGAGCGTCGTCGTGCTGTGCAAGCACGGTGCAAAGCTTAGCGAAGGTGTCGCCGCCTGGCTGAGGCTTGCAGGCGCCTCGGCGGAGGTGCTGGAAGGCGGTCTCAGCGCCTGGGAGGAACTGAAGATGCCGCTGGTTCCGGTCGCCATCCTGCCGGGCGGCAACGCCTTCGGCGGGTCGCTGTGGGTGACCCGTGCGCGACCCAAGATCGACCGCATAGCCTGTCCGTGGCTGATACGCCGTTTCGTGGATCCGGCGGCGCGGTTTCTCTATGTCACCGCCTCCGAAGTCGAGGCCGTTGCCGAACGCTTCGGCGCGACGCCTTTCGACGTTGAGGATGTGTTCTGGAGCCATCGCGGCGAGGATTGCACCTTCGATACTATGGTCAAGGAATTCCGCCTCGGTTTCCCGGCCCTGCAGCATGTGGCTCGCATCGTCCGGGGAGCGGACACCAACCGGCCGGATCTGGAACCGGAGGCCGCCGGGCTCTTCGCCTTGTCGCTCGGGCTGTCCCGCCTGTTTGCGGAGGATCTCGAACAGCTCGAGGCGGGCATGCTCCTCTATGATGCGCTTTATCGCTGGGCGCGCGACGCCACGCAGGAAAAGCACGACTGGGTCTCCCATGGGGCAGGGCGGAGCAGGAATCGTGAATAGCGGTGTCGTGGTCGAAGAGGTCGCGGTCGCTCCCTCGTTTCGGGAGGCAACCCGCGTCTGGGCAAGGATCGGCTGCCTCAGCTTCGGCGGGCCTGCCGGGCAGATCGCGTTGATGCACAAGACCTTGGTGGAGGAGAAGCGCTGGATTTCCGAGGAGCGCTTCCTCCACGCCCTCAACTATTGCATGCTGCTGCCTGGCCCTGAGGCCCAGCAGCTTGCGACCTATGTCGGTTGGCTGATGCATGGGGTGCGCGGCGGCCTCGTTGCCGGGCTGCTGTTCATCCTGCCCGGCTTTCTCGTCATCCTCGGTCTGTCGGCGGCCTATGCGCTCTTCCAGGAGGCGAACTGGCTCGCCGTCCTGTTCTTCGGGCTGAAGGCGGCGGTGCTGGCGATCGTCATCGAGGCGGTCATCAAGCTCGGCAGGCGGGCGCTGAAGGGGCGCCTGCATTATTGGATCGCGGCATTGGCGTTCCTTGCCCTTTTCCTCTTCAACATTCCGTTTCCGCTGGTGGTAATCGCCGCCGCTTTCGCCGGCTTCGCCATCGCCCGCTATCAGATATTGAGCGGTTCTTTCCCTCCGCCTTCATCCGTCCCGGAGAGCGATGTCATCGACTTGCAGGCTCGGCCGATGCGCTCCGGTCTGTCGCGGACGGTCGGCGTGTTGGCATGCTGGGCGCTGATATGGCAGGCGCCGATCCTGCTGATCGTGGCTCTAAACGCACCGCAGGATGTCATCGCCGAGGCGCTCAGCGGCCAATCCAATGTCTTCGGCGCGATCTTCTCCTTCTTTTCCCGCATGGCGGTCGTCACCTTTGGCGGCGCCTATGCCGTCCTTTCCTATGTCGCGCAGGTGGCAGTGGAACACTACGCCTGGCTGCGGCCCGGCGAGATGCTGGACGGGCTGGCGCTTGCCGAGACGACTCCGGGGCCTCTGGTGCTCGTCCTCTGCTATGTCGGCTTCCTTGCCGGTTTCCGGAATCCGCTGGGCATGGATCCGCTGCTCGGCGGCTTTCTCGGTGCGACGCTTGCAGCCTGGGCGACCTTCGTGCCGAGCTTCATGTGGATCTTCGCCGGCGCTCCCTATGTGGAGCGGCTGCGCGGCAATCGGCTTCTCTCCGCTTCGCTTGCCGCGATCACCGCGGCGGTCGTCGGCGTCATTCTCAATCTCGCGATCTGGTTCGGCCTGCATGTGCTTTTTGCAAAGGTCGACCGCATCGCCCTGCTGACCCATACGGTTTCGCTGCCGGGCAACGAGACCGCAGAAATGCCCCTCATGGCCGTTGCCTGGCCGGACTGGCGTTCACTGGATGTGGCCGCGCTGCTCGTCTTCGTCATGGCTGCCTTCCTCATCTTCAGGCTCAAGCTCGGCATGACAAAGGTACTGGCTTTCTGTGCGATTGCGGGTCTGCTACTGCGTGGCCTCAACCTGATCTAAGGATATCGGGGTGTGCGGCGCCGGTTGACCGGACGTTGCCTCTGCGCCCCCGCGTGAAGCGAAAAGCACAGTTGCGGCTTTTTCAGACGGCTCCGGCAAAATCCCTTGCCATCCCCGCTGTCCTTTGCGATGTCACGCCTGACTGAGCGAAATCGGGAAGCAGGCATGGCCAGACAGATAGCGAGTTTTGCGGAAATCACGGATCATTATGACGTGGTCCTCTGCGACGTGTGGGGCGTGCTGCACAATGGCGTCGATGCCTTTCCGAAAGCGTCGGAAGCGCTGGAGAGGGCAAGGGCTGCCGGCCTCACCGTGGTCCTCATCACCAATTCCCCGCGCATTGCGCCCCAGGTCGTGGCGCAATTGCGCCAGATCGGCGTGCCCGATGGCGCCTATGACCGCATCGTGACCTCCGGGGACGTGACACGGGTGCTGATCGCCGAGGGACCGAAGAAGGTCTTCCTGCTCGGCCCGGACCGAGATCTCGCGATCATCGAGGGTCTGGACGTCGAGCGCGTTTCGGCGGAAGAGGCCGACTCGATCGTTTGCACCGGCTTCTTCGACGATGAGACCCAGGTGCCCGAAGACTATACGGACATGCTGAAGGCCTTCCAGGCGCGTGGCGTGCCGATGATCTGCGCGAACCCCGACCTGGTGGTCGAGCGCGGCCACCGCATCATCCCCTGCGCCGGCGCCATGGCCGCCTACTACAACCAACTCGGCGGGGCGACCCGCATCGCCGGCAAGCCACACAAGC
This sequence comes from Rhizobium sp. BK251, assembly GCF_004345245.1. GTDB lineage: Bacteria > Pseudomonadota > Alphaproteobacteria > Rhizobiales > Rhizobiaceae > Rhizobium. The sequence continues at coordinate 369,296 of NZ_SLUQ01000001.1, forward strand.
CGATCTACGAGGCGACGCTTGCGGCGGCGCGCGAGGTTCGCGGTGATTTCCCGATGAAGCGCGTGCTTGCCATCGGCGACGGCATGCCGACCGACGTGCGCGGCGCACTCGACTACGGCCTCGACCTGCTCTACATCAGCGGCGGCATCCACGCGCAGGAATACACCTTGAACGGAAACACGGATGAAGCGCTCCTCAATGCCTATCTCGAAGGGCAGGGAGCAAAGCCGCTCTGGTGGATGCCGCGCCTTGCCTGATGCCTGTGGGATACCCGGCCGATGACTGTTTTCCACCGCAATGAAACCCGCGATCCGCTCCCGCCCCATCTGAAGGGCGGGGTGGTTGCCATCGGCAATTTCGACGGCGTCCATCGCGGCCACCAGTCGGTGCTGAATCGGGCGCTCGAAATCGCGGCCAAGCGGGGGATACCGGCGCTTGTTCTGACGTTCGAGCCGCATCCGCGAACGGTCTTCCGGCCGGATACACCTGTCTTCCGCCTGACTCCGGCGCCATTGAAAGCCCGCATCCTCGAAACCATGGGGTTCAATGCGGTCATCGAATATCCCTTCGACCGCGAATTCTCCCAGCGTTCCGCCGAGGACTTCGTGCACTCGATCCTCAGCGACTGGCTCGGCGCATCCGAGGTCGTCACCGGCTTCGATTTCCATTTCGGTCACGGGCGTGAGGGCGGGCCGGCCTTCCTCATGGATGCAGGAAACCGCTACGGCTTCGGCGTGACGCTCATCGACGCCTTCCGCGATGAGAACACCGACGTGATCTCCTCCAGCCACATTCGCGCCCTGCTGAAGGAAGGCGATGTCGCCGAGGCAGCCGGCATGCTCGGCTACCGCTATACTGTCGAGGCGGAGGTCATCGGCGGCGAGAAGCTCGGGCGGACGCTCGGCTTTCCGACAGCGAACATGCAGCTCCCGCCCGAAACCGAGCTGAAAGCCGGCATCTATGCCGTGCATTTCCGGCGCGCGGACGGCACGCTCCGTGATGCGGTGGCAAGCTACGGCCGCCGCCCGACGGTGACGGAAAACGGCGCCCCGCTGCTCGAAACCTATGTCTTCGATTTCAGCGGCGATCTCTATGGGCAGGTCTGCGCCGTCTCCTTCTTCGGCTATCTCCGCCCCGAACTGAAGTTCGATGGGCTGGAACCGCTCGTCGCGCAGATCAGGCGCGACGAGGAAGAGGCGAGGGCGCTTCTTGCCGGTGTCCGGCCGCTTGACGACCTCGACCGGACGCTCTGTTTCGCGTAGCCGCGCGCTCCTACGACGCCGCGAAGGCCGCCCGGGCCTTCTTCTGCGGCAAAGGCGGGAAGGCGAGGGCAATCCCCGCCGCTCCCAGCCCAACCAGCGCCGAGCCGATGAAGAGCCAGGAGTAGTTCCCGTAGGTATCGAAGATCCAGCCGCCGATCAGCGGGCCGAAGGCCATGCCGAGGCTGGAGAGCATCGTTGCTGCGCCAAAGACGGTGCCGATGATGCGTGGGCCGAAATACTCCCGGGCGAGCAATGCATAGAGCGGCATCACCCCGCCATAGGCGCTGCCGAAGACCACGGCGAGCGCATAGAATTCGCTGAGATCGCTGACGGCGAGATAGGTGGCGAGCGCGCCCGCCTGGACGAGGAGGCCGGCGACGAGGACGGGCTTCACCCCGAGCCTGTCGGCAAGCGTCCCATAGAGCAGTCGTCCCCCAAGACCGGCCAGGCCCTCGACGCTGTAGATGCTGACGGCCGCCATCGGCGCGATGCCGCAGACGGTGGCGTAGCTCACCATGTGGAAGATCGGTCCGGAATGCGCGGCGCAGCAGGCGGCGAAAGTGAGACCCAGAACGATGAACTGCGGCGAGGCGAATACCTTGGAGAGGCTCACCGGGCCGTCGCTTGAGATCGAATTCGCAACCGGCTCGTCGGCCGGCGCGTCCGGTCGGCGGCGTACGAGAAGGGCGGCGGGCACCATCAGCACCAGGGCACCGATGCCGATCATCATCATGGCCGGGCGCCAGCTGTATTCGGTGATGAGCCAGCGCGCGATCGGCGAGATGGTCATGGGCGCGACGCCCATGCCGGCCGAAACCAGCGAGACGGCAAGGCCGCGGTTCTCGTCGAACCATTCCGTCGTCGCTGCAATCATCGGCGCGAAGAAGGCGCTCGCGGAAAGGCCGACGAGCACGCCGTAGGTGAGCTGGAACTGGAACAGGGTCTCGGCCCGGCTCGCGAACACGAGCGCGAGGCCGAGGATGACCGAGCCGATGAGCACGACGGGCCGCGGCCCGAAGCGGTCGCTTGCAGCTCCCCACATGAAGCCGCCCACACCCATGACGATGAAATTGAGCGTCATCGCGCTTGCGATGCCGGCATGCGACCAATTGGTGGCCGTGGCGATCGGCTCCTGGAAGATCGCCAGTGAAAACATGGCGCCAAGCGCCACGCACGACATCAGCGCGCCTGCGCCGACGATGACCCAACGATAAGAACTACTCATGCCGACCTCACTCCCTCCTGAAAGATCCACGATTGCACGGGGCAGCACAATGCTTTTCCGGTGCATTCGATATTGAGACGTTTGAGGTCCACCGATTTCGACATCGCATCGATATTTTTGCCGCGCCGGGCGTGCGCTCCGCTGCGAATCCCCTCTTCCTTTTCCGGCGAAAAGCGCCTATGAACCGCCGATGATGACCCAGTTTCGGCTGTCTAGAGCAATACGAATTATTGGCCCGGCCTTCCGCGTGCAGTGATCTGCCGGAAGGTCCGGGTTTTTGGCGCTTCTCCCGAGCGCTTTTCCGTCACCGAAATTTCCGAACCGGATGCGCCCATTCGTGGCCAAGAGACGATTGTCAGGACAATGACCGATACCGCCGACAAAATCGACTATTCGAAAACCCTTTATCTGCCCGAAACCGACTTCCCCATGCGCGCCGGCCTGCCGCAGAAGGAGCCGGAGCTTGTCGCCCAATGGCAGAAAATGGACCTCTACAAGAAGCTGCGCGCCTCTGCCGCCGGCCGCGAGAAGTTCGTCCTCCATGACGGCCCGCCCTATGCCAATGGCAACATCCATATCGGCCACGCGCTGAACAAGATCCTCAAGGACGTCATCACCCGCTCCTTCCAGATGCGCGGCTATGACTCGAACTATGTCCCGGGTTGGGACTGCCACGGTCTTCCGATCGAATGGAAGATCGAGGAGGAGAATTACCGCTCCAAGGGCAAGGCCAAGCCCGACCTTTCCGAGCCGGCGGCGATGATCGAGTTCCGCCGCGAATGCCGCGCCTATGCCGAAAAATGGATCAAGGTCCAGAGCGAGGAGTTCAAGCGCCTCGGCATCGTCGGCGACTTCGAGCACCCCTATCTGACGATGAACTTCCATGCAGAAGCGCGCATCGCAGGTGAGCTCCTGAAGATCGCGAAGAGCGGCCAGCTCTACCGCGGCTCCAAGCCGATCATGTGGTCGGTCGTCGAGCGCACGGCGCTCGCCGAAGCCGAGGTCGAATATGCCGATGTCGAAAGCGACATGATCTGGGTGAAGTTCCCGGTTGCGAAGGGTGCGGATGCGCTTGCCGATGCCTTCGTCGTCATCTGGACCACGACCCCCTGGACGATCCCCGGTAACCGCGCGATCGCCTATTCGCTGAAGGTTGCCTATGGCCTCTACGAGGTCACGGCCGCCGAGAACGACTTCGGTCCGCGTCCCGGCGAAAAGCTGATCTTTGCCGACAAGCTGGCGGAGGAAAGCTTTGCCAAGGCAAAGCTGCAATTTAAGCGCCTGCGCGATGTGACCACCGCAGAGCTCGGTGCGATAACCTGCGCCCATCCGCTGAAGGGTCTCGGCGGCGGCTACGATTTCCCGGTGCCGCTGCTCGCCGGCGATCACGTTACCGATGACGCCGGTACGGGCTTCGTGCACACGTCGCCCAGCCATGGTCGCGAAGACTTCGACGTCTGGATGGATCACGCGCGCGAACTGGAAGCGCGCGGCATCGAGACGAAGATCCCGTTCCCGGTCGACGACGGCGGCTTCTTCACCGCCGATGCGCCCGGCTTCGGCCCGGACCGCGAAGGCGGTCCTGCGCGCGTCATCGACGATAGCGGCAAGAAGGGCGATGCCAACGATGCCGTCATCAAGGCGCTGATCGCGGTCGGCATGCTTTTCGCCCGTGGGCGGCTGAAGCATTCCTACCCGCATTCCTGGCGCTCCAAGAAGCCGGTCATCTTCCGCAACACGCCGCAGTGGTTCGTCTACATGGACAAGGACCTTGCGGACGGCACGACGCTGCGCTCGCGCGCCCTGAAGGCGATCGACGACACCCGCTTCGTGCCCGCCGCCGGCCAGAACCGCCTGCGCGCCATGATCGAGCAGCGCCCGGACTGGGTGCTCTCGCGCCAGCGCGCCTGGGGCGTACCGATCTGCGTTTTCGTCGATGAGCACGGCGAGACGCTGCAGGACGACGAGGTCAATGCCCGCATCCTCGCCGCCTTCGAGAAGGAAGGTGCGGACGCCTGGTTTGCAGAGGGTGCCCGTGAGCGCTTCCTCGGTTCGCGTTCCAACGAGCCTTGGACCCAGGTCACCGATATCCTCGACGTCTGGTTCGACTCGGGCTCGACCCACACCTTTACGCTCGAGGACCGCCCGGACCTCAAGTGGCCGGCCGACGTCTATCTCGAAGGGTCCGACCAGCATCGCGGCTGGTTCCACTCCTCGCTGCTGGAATCGGCGGCAACCCGCGGCCGCGCGCCCTATGACTCCGTCATCACCCATGGCTTCACCATGGATGAGAAGGGCGAGAAGATGTCGAAGTCCAAGGGCAACGTCGTCTCTCCCCAGGAGGTGATGAAGGACGCCGGCGCCGACATCCTGCGCCTCTGGGTCATGACGACCGACTACTGGGAAGACCAGCGTCTCGGCAAGACGATCATCCAGACCAACATCGATGCCTACCGCAAGCTGCGGAACACCATCCGCTGGATGCTCGGCACCCTGGCGCACGACAAGGGCGAGGTGATCGCACTTGCCGATCTGCCGGAGCTGGAGCGGCTGATGCTGCATCGCCTGTCGGAGCTGGACCAGCTCGTGCGCGAAGGCTACGACGCCTTCGACTTCAAGCGGATCGCCCGCGCGCTCATCGATTTCGCGAATGTCGAGCTTTCGGCGTTCTATTTCGATGTCCGCAAGGACGCGCTCTATTGCGACGCGCCTTCCAGCCTGCGCCGCCGCTCGGCGCTTTATGTCATCCGCATGATCTTCGATTGCATGGTGACCTGGCTTGCGCCGATGCTGCCGTTCACGACCGAGGAAGCGTGGCTCTCGCGCGATCCTGCGGCCGTTTCCGTGCACCTCGAGCAGTTCGCGGCCGTACCCGCCGAGTGGCGGAACGACGCGCTTGCGGAGAAGTGGCGGAAGATCCGCGCAGTGCGCTCGGTCGTCACCGGCGCGCTCGAGATCGAGCGCAAGGACAAGCGCATCGGCTCCTCGCTCGAGGCCGCTCCGGTCGTCCATGTCGGCGATCCGGAGCTGCTGAAGGCCTTGGAAGGACTGGATTTCGAAGAGGTCTGCATCACCTCCGCGATCACGATCGAGGCGGGCGAGGGCCCTTCGGATGCCTTCCGCCTGCCGGAGGTGCAGAAGGTCGGCGTCGTGCCGAAGCTTGCAGAGGGGCGCAAGTGCGCCCGCTCCTGGCGCATCACGACCGACGTCGGCTCGGATCCCGCCTATCCGGATGTCTCGGCGCGCGATGCAGCGGCATTGCGTGAACTTGGTGCAACACTTGGATGAAACTTACTGGATGAATTGCATTTTTGCGGTTCATCCGGTAAAAGCTGCCTGAAAATGGCCGGATTTTTGCGTCAGGGGGACGTACATCCGGTGGGGCGATGAAGCACCGGCATGGCTGGAAGGGTTTTCATGATCTTGACGCATAGGTTTCGTGTGGGCGTCTGCCTGGCAGCTTTGCTTGCCGGTTGCTCGATGCTCCAAAGCTGCATGAGCAGCCCGACTTACGGTACGGACAAGACCGCCATGGAGCAGCTCGCCGACGACCTCGGCTCCTCCGTCTCCCTCTCTTCGCTTGCGCCGAAGAACAGCAGTGTCTCCTATCAGCCTCGTCCGGCGCTCGTCATGCCGGCGGCCGCCAGCAAGGAAACTCTGGTTGCTCCCCAGCAGTCGCTTGCCAGCAAGGACAACCCGCAATGGGTTGAATCGCCGGAAGAGACGCGCGCCCGCCTCGTTGCCGAAGCTGATGAAAACTCTGCCAGCACGACCTATCGTTCGCCGCTCGCCGGCTCCGAAGCTTCCGGCCGCCGGTTGACCGCCAAGGAGCAGCAGCAGGCCTTCCGTGATGCGCGCAAGCTGCAGGACGGTGCCTACATCGACCAGCGCCGTTCGCTCTCCGATCCGCCGACCGAGTACCGCGATGTCGCGGACGCCACGCAGCTCGAGGATCTGGGCGAACCGGAACAGAAGAAGGAAAAGCGGCGCAAGAAGGAAGCGGCCGTAGCAAAGACCGGCTCGAGCTGGTGGATGCCCTTCCAATAAGCTGACGTCGGATCGCTTCGATCCGCCTACGGCTTGGGATTGTCGATGTTGCGGTGGACGAGCCAGAGGTGGAAGCCCTGGCTTATGACGAGCAGCCAGGCGATCATCACCAGTTCCCATATCCGCCCGATCCCCGTAAATGCCAGGATCAGCACGACTACGACCGCAATGCCGGGAATGAAGGCGAGCGCGATCAGCCGCGGCGCGTCCCATCGTACCTGGCCGGTTGCGGACCACTGCATCGGCAGGCGCTTTTTTCCGGGCGCGATGCGGAATTGCGCATAGACCGCCAGCACGATCATCGATGCGAAGGCGAGCAGCAGGGCGATCATTGGATTTCTCTTTTCTCTACGAAAAAGTCGCGCAGGATGGCGGCCGCCTCCTGCTCGCTGAAGCCGGAATAGACATCGGGTGCGTGATGACATGTCGGTTGGGAAAAGAAGCGTACCCCATTGTCGACGGCGCCGCCCTTCGGGTCCTCGGCGCCATAGTAGAGCCGACGGATGCGGGCAAAGGAAATGGCCCCGGCGCACATGGTGCAGGGCTCCAGCGTCACATAGAGATCGGCGCCGGCAAGCCGCTCCTGCCCGAGTTTCTCGCAGGCCATTCTTATGGCAGCGATTTCGGCATGGGCGGTCACGTCGTTTGTTTCGCGCGTGCGATTGCCGGCGCTTGCGATGATCTCGCCGTCGAGAACGATCACCGCGCCGATTGGCACCTCGCCTCGAGAAGCGGCCGCCCTCGCTTGCGCGACAGCCAGATCCATGAAGCGATTTGTCTCCGGCATATCGCAATTTCCTCTTAACCACGACGGTGTGACCTGATAGGACACGCTTTGACAATTCAGGCAAACAGCAAATGACATTCAAAGACAAGCCGAAGCGGCCCGGGTCCAGGCCCCCTGCGCGCAGTAAACAGGCATCGCCCGGCGCAAAAGGCGTGCGCACGAAAACTCTCAAGGAGGCCCCTGTCAAGACCTCGGCCGCCGATGCGGAAGGTGCGGGCAAGGGCGAGCGGATTTCCAAGCTCATGGCGCGGGCGGGCGTGGCCTCGCGCCGCGATATCGAGCGCATGATCATGGAGGGCCGGGTCAAGCTCAACGGCGTCTTGCTCGATACGCCCGTCGTCAACGTGACGTTGGAAGACGCGATCGAAGTGGATGGCGTTCCGATTCGCGGGATCGAGCGGACACGCCTTTGGCTCTATCACAAGCCCGCCGGCCTCGTGACCACGAACTCCGATCCCGAGGGTCGTCGGACGGTCTTCGAAAACCTGCCGGAGGAGCTGCCGCGGGTCATGTCGATCGGCCGCCTCGACATAAACACCGAGGGTTTGCTGCTACTTACCAACGATGGCGGGCTGGCGCGCGTTCTCGAGCTGCCGACCACCGGCTGGCTGCGCCGCTACCGCGTTCGCGCGCACGGCGAGATCGACCAGGCACGCCTCGATACGCTGAAAGACGGCATTGCCGTCGACGGCGTGCTCTACGGCTCGATCGAGGCGACGCTGGACCGTGAGCAGGGCTCCAATGTCTGGATCACGATGGGGCTTCGCGAAGGCAAGAACCGCGAGATCAAGAACGTCCTCGGTGCGCTCGGTCTCGACGTCAACCGGCTGATCCGCATTTCCTATGGCCCCTTCCAGCTCGGCGAACTGCCGGAAGGTCACGTGCTGGAGGTGCGCGGCCGCACGTTGCGGGATCAGCTTGGACCGCGCCTTATCGAGGATTCCAAGGCGAATTTTGATGCACCGGTCTACAACGCACCTGCCGTCGCCGCCGAGGAAGAGGCGGATGCCGTGGCTGAACGCGGCTCCGCGCGGGACGATTGGGCGAAGCGCGAGAAGCCTTCCGACAAGCGCGAGCGCGCACTGAGCCGCCTGGATACCCGGCGCGACGACCGCAAGGATGGCGGGCGCAAGGACAGCGGCCGCAAGGAAGCCGGTCGCAAGGACAAGGATGACGACCGTCCCAGGAAACATACGCCGCTGGGGCAGAAGCGCAGCGCCAATGTCTGGATGGCCCCGGGCGCCCGTCCGCTGGGCGAAAAGGCAGCCGCCAAGGCCGCCAAGAACGCCAAGACGAGTGCGCGGCGTGGCGAGAGTGAGCATCCGCAGCGCGGCGGCTCCACGCGTCCGCCCGCGGAACATCGCGTTCAGGTAAACCGCGTCCGGGAAGAGGACGGCGAGTGGATCCGCTCCAGCGAACCTGTCGGCAAGGCAGGGGATCGCGAGGAGGGTTTCGACAGAAAGCGCTCCTTCGGCGGCCGCTCCGAGCGCTCCTTCGGCGACCGCCCGCCCCGTGGCGACAAGCCGTTTTCGGGCAAGCCGCGCGGTGATCGCAAGCCGAGGGGCGAGGGCGACGAGCGTCCTCGCGCAAAATCCTTCCAGGGCGAAGGACGTTCCGAAAGGCCGCGCAGCTTTGGCGACAGGCCTGCCCGCGCCGAGCGGCCCTTCGGAGACAGGCCTTCCCGTGGCGACAGGCCCTATACGGGCAAGCCGGGCGGTGATCGCAAGCCGAGGGCCGAGGGGGATGAGCGTCCCCGCGCAAAGTCTTTCCAGGGCGAAGGACGTTCCGAAAAGCCGCGCAGCTTTGGCGATAGGCCTGCCCGTGCCGAGCGCCCCTTCGGCGACCGCCCGCCTCGCGGCGACAGGCCCTACACGGGCAAGCCGGACGGTGATCGCGGCCCACGGCCGGAAGGTGACGAGCGTCCTCGCGCAAAATCGTTCCACGGCGAAGGGCGGTCCGAAAAGCCGCGCGGCGACAAGCCTTCTGGCGGGAAGCCCGGCGGCAAATCTTTCGGCAAGCCGGCGGGCAAGTCCTTTGGCAAGCCGGCCGGCAAAGGTTTTTCGGGAAAGTCGCAGGGCGGCCGTCCGGGTGGCGATAAGCCTGCTGGTGGCGGCGGTAAGGGCAAGGGAATGACGCGCGGTGCGGATCGTCGGCGGTGAGTTTCGCGGGCGGCCGCTTGCCGTTCCCAAATCCAACGACATCCGGCCGACAGCGGACCGGACGCGTGAAAGCCTGTTCAACATCCTGAACCACGCCTATCCCGAATGCGTCGACGGCACCCGGATCATCGATCTGTTCGCCGGCACCGGTGCAGTTGGGCTGGAGGCGGTTTCACGCGGCTGCCAGAACGCGCTGTTCGTCGAAAACAGCGTCGAGGGCCGCGGGCTGCTGTGGGAGAATATCGATGCGCTCGGCCTACACGGCCGAGCCCGTATCCTGCGTCGAGACGCGACGTCACTCGGAAATGTCGGCACGCTCGAGCCCTTCCACGTCCTTTTCGCAGACCCGCCCTATGGAAAGGGACTCGGCGAAAAGGCGTTCGCGGCGGCGGCGGATGGCGGATGGCTGGAACCTGGGGCGCTCGCGATCCTTGAAGAACGGGCGGATGTTACCGTCTCGGTTCATCCTGCCTATGTGTTCCTTGAATCGCGAACCTTCGGCGATTCGAAGATGCATTTTTTCCGCTATCAACCGCAGTAGGCGGCCCCTTCGATCGGGAGAGAGCAATGCCGCATGGTGCTGATCTATCCGAGGTGCGTCCACGCGCCGGTGGCGTGCCCACAGTGGCCGTCGCCTTTGGCGGCGGCGGCGCGCGTGGCCTTGCTCATATCCATATAATCGAGACGCTGGACGAACTCGGTATCACGCCGGTTGCGATCGCCGGTTCCTCGATCGGTGCGATCATGGGCGCCGGCATGGCGGCCGGGATGCGCGGCGAAGAAGTCCGGGACTACACGCTTTCTGTCGTCGGCAACAAGGCGGCTGTCGCCAACCGCATCTGGAGCCTGCGGCCGGCCTCGATGCGGGATGCCGTATCGAACGGCATTCGGCTCGGGCAGTTCAATCTCGAACGCGTTCTTGGCGCCTTCCTTCCGCCCGCGGTCCCGCAAGACTTTGCCGACTTGAAGATACCGATGAAGGTGACGGTGACGGATTACTATGGCCAGGAGGAAGTGATCGTCGAGGATGGCGATCTCTTTCAGGCGCTTGCGGCGTCCTCGGCCATCCCAGCCGTCTTCATGCCGGTGCGCCTGAACGGACGAGTGATGATCGATGGCGGCATCAGCAATCCGGTACCCTACGAAAACCTGATGGGGATCGCCGATATCGTCATCGGCATCGATGTCGTGGGGGCGCCCGAAGGGGATGGCACGCATATCCCGAACCGCGTCGAAAGCATTTTCGGCTCCGGCCAGTTGATGATGCAGACCAGCATATCGCTGAAGCTGAAGCTGCAGCAGCCGCACATATTCCTGCGTCCCGCGGTGGGGCGTTTCGGGGTTCTCGATTTCCTCAAGGCGCGCGACATCCTGGCGATTTCCGCCGGCATCAGGGACGAACTCAAATACGCGCTGGATCGCGAGATAAGCCGCTTCGTTTAAGCCGGTGCTCTACGCGTCGGCCGGAGCCTCCCGCGCACCCGGAACGGCCGTCGCCTCGTCGAAAGTCCCGTCGACCTGGCGCTTCGGCTTGATGAGCGGTTCGGGTCGAACGGGCTGGGAGAACAGCATGTCGCGTCCGGCCTGCAATCCTTCTGCGGCCTGAAGGACAAGCCGCTGCTCGTCACGCTTGCGGATATCCTCACTGATGGCGATCGCCTTCTGCTCGGCCACGCCGAGAGCCTCCAGCGTTTTCTGGCCGAAGAGCAGGCCGGATTCCAGCGTCTCGCGCAATTCGTAGTCAACTCCGCGACCCCGCAGCGCGATCGAATGGATGCGGTCATAGGAACGGACGAAAAGCCGGGCATGGGGATAATCCGCCTGCACAAGCTCGATCACCTTGTCTGTGATCTCCCGCCGGTGCGTGCAGACTACGACGATCTTGGCGTGATCAATGCCCGCCGCACGCAGCACCTCCTTGCGCGTGCCGTCGCCGAAATAGATGCGGAAACCGAACGAGGCGGCCTGGCGGATGCGGTCGGCCGAAAAGTCTATGACGGTCACGTCGCGTCCGCCGGCAAGCAGGATCTGCGCAGCGATCTGACCGAAGCGGGAGAAGCCTACCATCAGCACGTCTGCACCGGCGCCTTCGAAATCCTCGTCGAGCTGCTCCTGCTTGTTGCCGACAAGCAGGCGCTTGGAAAGGGCAACGCCGAGGGGAGTCAGCGCCATCGACAGGGTGACGATCGCGACGAGGCGCGACGCGGTGCTGGCGGTCAGCAGACCGGCGCCGCTCGCGGTGGTGAACAGCACGAAGCCGAATTCACCGCCCTGCGGCAGGAGAAAGGCAATGTTGATCGCCTCGTCATGGCTGGAGCCGGTGACCCTGCAGATGCAGTAGATGATCACTGCCTTGACGATCATGATCACCGGCACGGCAAGCACGATGAGCAGGATATTGTCGATCAGTACGTCGAGCTCCAGCGAAAGCCCAACGGCCATGAAGAAGATAGCGAGCAGCACGCCGCGGAACGGCTCGATGTCCGCCTCGAGCTCGTGGCGATAGGAGGATTCCGCCAGCATCACGCCGGAGAGAAAGGCGCCCATCGCCATGGAAAGGCCGGCGAGCTGCATCAGCGTCGCTGATCCCATGACCACGAAAAGGGCCGCCGCAATCATCGCCTCGCGCGCGCCGGTCCTTGCGATGATCTGGAAAAGCGGCGTGAGGAGATAGCGTCCTGCGATGATCATCCCGGCGACCGCTGCAACCGCTACGGCGAAACCCTGGAGGGGCGAAGCGGTCTCGGCGCCACCGTCCAGGATCGTGATCAATGCCAGGAGCGGCACAATCGCCAGGTCCTGGAACAGCAGCATGGAAAAGGAACGCTGTCCGTAACGCGTGTTGACGTCGCCCTTCTCCTCCAGGATCTGCATCGCGAAGGCCGTCGAGGAAAGAGCAAGGCCGAATCCTGCGATCACGCTGCCGCGCCAGTCCATGACGCCCGACAGATAACACAATCCCGTGAGCGCAAGCCCAGATAGGACCACCTGAGCTATCCCAAGGCCGAAAATGTCGCGGCGCATCTGCCAGAGCCGCGTCGGCTTCAGCTCCAGGCCGATGATGAAGAGCAGAAATACGACACCGAGCTCGGCAACGCCGAGAACCTGATCGCCGTCGCTTATCCCGTGCAGGATCGGCCCAATGACGATGCCCGCGGCCAGATATCCAAGCACCGTGCCAAGGCCCAACCGCTTGAAAATAGGGGCGGCCACGACTGCACCGCCGAGCAGCAGCAGGGTTTCGGAAAAGAGAGCATTCTGGGCTGACATGTCTGACATTCTTTCAGCGGAGAGGCGCCGCGGGAGGATATGGGGTAGGAATCGGCAATCCCGCCCTTGATGCTTCAGTTAGTGCACAATAAATGGAACGGGAAGGAAAGGCCAAAATGATGTCTTCTGAAATCGATTCCGCCACACTACTTTCCCGTGCAAGCCAATTGATCGACCTCGCCCTCAAGGCGGGTGCCGATGCCGCAGACGCAGTTGTCGTGCGCTCGCGGGCGCATTCGGTCAGCGTCCGCCTTGGCAAGGTCGAGGGGACCGAATCCTCCGAAAGCGACGATTTTTCGTTGAGGGTCTTCCTCGGTAAACGCGTCGCGAGCGTTTCGGCCAATCCCGGCTTCGATCTCACAGCCCTTGCCGAAAGGGCTGTCGCCATGGCGAAGGTCTCCCCGGAGGACCCCTTCGCCTGCCTTGCCGACGAAGCCAATCTGGCGCGCTCCTATCCCGACCTGCAGCTCTTCGACCCGACGGAAGTCTCCGCGGATGCCCTCCGCGAAGCTGCGCTGGCGACCGAAGCGGCCGCACTTGCCGTTTCGGGTGTGACGAACTCCTCCGGCGGCGGCGCTTCGGCGGGCATGGGCGGGATGGTGCTTGCCACCTCGCACGGCTTCCAGGGCAGCTACATGGGCTCGCGGTTCGGGCGCTCCGTCAGCGTCATCGCCGGCGAGGGCACCGGAATGGAGCGCGACTACGATTTCGACAGCCGCCTCTATGCGGCCGAACTCGATGCTCCCGAGGATATCGGCCGCCGCGCCGGAGAGCGGGCGGTCAAGCGGCTCAATCCGCGTCAGGTGGATACCGGCAAGAACGTGACCGTTATCTTCGATCCGCGTGTCGCGCGCGGTTTCGTCGGGCACATCGCGGGCGCCATCAATGGGGCGGCCGTTGCCCGCAAGACGAGTTTCCTGCGCGACCGCATGGGCCAGCAGGTCCTGAAGGCGGGCTTGAACATCACCGACGATCCGCTGGTCGTTCGTGGCCCCGCCTCCCGTCCCTTCGATGGGGAGGGCGTGTCCGGCGAGCGTCTCGTCATGATCGAGGACGGCGTGCTGAAGCACTGGTTCCTCTCGACGTCGACGGCGCGGGAGATCGGCATGGAGACCAACGGCCGCGGCGTGCGGGGCGGAACCTCGGTGACGCCTGCCTCGACCAACCTTGCTCTGGAACCTGGGGATGTCTCTCCGGAGGATCTGATACGCTCCCTCGGCACCGGCTTCTACGTCACCGAGCTCATCGGCCAGGGCGTGAACATGATCACCGGCGAATACAGCAGGGGAGCAACCGGCTTCTGGATCGAGAACGGCGAGCTGACCTTCCCGGTCTCGGAGGTCACGATTGCCTCCAACCTCAAGGACATGTTCATGCGCGTGACGCCCGCGAACGACATCGACCGCAGCTTTGGCGTGGCAGCGCCGACGCTTGCCATCGAGGGGATGACGCTCGCCGGGCGCTGAGACATGAACGGATGATTGGATGAGCGAAGTGGAAAGTTCCGGCTGGCAGCGCGATCTTGCGCTTATCGCCGATGCGGCACGGCAGGCAGGCAACGTCGCTCTGGAGTATTTTCGTCGATCACCCGAGGTCTGGTGGAAGAACGAGGGCCGTTCACCGGTCAGCGCTGCTGATTTCGCGGCCAACGAGGCACTGGAATCGATGCTGCGGAGTGCGAGGCCGGATTACGGCTGGCTGTCCGAAGAGACCGAGGACGGCGACGATCGGCTGTCGCGCGAGACGCTGTTCGTCGTCGATCCGATCGACGGCACGCGTGCCTTTCTGGCCGGCCTCGATACCTGGTGCGTCAGCGTTGCCGTCGTCCATCGCGGCAGACCAGTCGCCGGTGTCCTCAATGCCCCGGCATTGGAGGAGGCCTACAGCGCGGTTGAAGGCGGCCAGGCCCTGAAGAACGAGGCGCCTGTGACCGTGTCGCAGCGGCAACCGGGCGAAGTCTGCCGCCTTGCTGCCGCGGAGGATGTCGTTGCCTCCTTTGCACCCGATTTCCGACGCCAGGTCGAACGCGCCAAACATATTCCCTCTCTTGCCTACAGGCTTGCCATGGTCGCCGACGGGCGGCTGGAGGGCACGTTCGTGAAACCTAATTCCCACGACTGGGATCTCGCTGCCGCCGATCTCATCCTCGAATGCGCCGGCGGCCATCTGGTGGATCTCGTAGGAAACCGCCTCGTCTACAACAAACCCGACGTGAGCCACCGCAGCCTCTGCGGCGCCTCGGCTTCAAGTCTGCCCGAAATATTGCTGCAGTTGACAAGTCGAAGAGCCAGTTGACCTTTCGGTCAAAATCCCGCAGATGATGAGGGGGGAGGAAAGAAGAAGAAAGAAAGTCCGATGACGGAAACAAGCGGCAAAAAGCAGCTATTGCATCTCGTATTTGGTGGTGAACTCGCGAGTTTGGATGACGTTCAGTTCCGCGACCTGAAAGACCTCGATATTGTCGGAATATTTCCCGACTATGCGAGTGCGCTGACCGCCTGGAAGGCAAAGGCGCAGCAGACCGTGGACAACGCCCACATGCGTTATTTCATCGTACACATGCACCGCTTGCTCGACCCGCAGGACAAGGCTTCCGGTCAGGGCTGACTCCCTCGATAACTTTTCAGCCGGCCCGTCAAAGGTTCGGCGGGCCGGGGGCGCATGGATAGTGCGTCGGTATTTTTGACTCATTCTGTTAGCAATAATCGGTCATCTCCGACCATGGGCGGTATTCTGGGAATTGATGCGATGAGGCACAGTGCGTATCGGAGGCAGTTCATATGAGCGGCCGCGTGGCGCGCGTCGCGCTGGGAACCTACCGCCTTGCGGGAATGCTGGCCTATCCGGTCATCGGCCCCTATCTCGCCTATCGGTCCGCCAAGGGTAAGGAAGATCGCGCCCGCCGGCTCGAGCGTTTCGGCTATGCCAGCGCCAACCGGCCGCAGGGGCCGCTCGTCTGGTTCCATGCCGCAAGCGTGGGCGAGACGAATGCGGTCACGCCGCTGATCCGCGAGATACGCCGGCGCGACATCAATGTCATTTTGACGACCGGCACGACGACCTCGGCAAAGCTTGCCAGCGACCGTCTGGGCGAGGAAGCCATCCACCAATACGTGCCACTGGACATCAAGCCTGCCGTTGGCCGTTTCCTGGATTATTGGCAGCCCGATTGCGCGATGATTGCGGAGTCGGAGATCTGGCCGATGACGATCATGGAACTCGGCCAGCGGCGCATTCCCCAGATTCTCGTCAATGCCCGCATGTCCGACCGTTCGTTTGCCCGCTGGCAGCGCCGGCCCGCGATCGCCGAGGCGCTCTTCGAGAACATGGCGGTCGTCGTGGCCCAGTCGGACCTCGACGCAGAGCGCTTCCGCGATCTCGGAGCAATGCAGGTCTCCATTTCCGGCAACCTCAAGGTAGATACCGACGCGCCGCCCTATGACGCTGCCGTCTTTGCCCGCTACAAGAAGCAGATCGGCGACCGCAAGACCTGGGCAGCCATCTCTACCTTCGAGGGAGAGGAGAACGCGGCTGCAGTCGTGCACCGGACGCTCAAGGAGCGTGACGCGCAGCTGACCATCATCGTGCCGCGCCACCCGGAGCGTTGCGACGATATCGAGCAGATGCTGACGGCGCAGGGCCTCAAGGTCGCCCGTCGCACACGCGACGACGTGCTTTCCCCCGATGTCGATGTCTTCCTCGGAGACACCATCGGCGAGATGGGCCTTTACCTGCGGATGACCGAGGTTGCCTTCGTCGGCCGTTCGTTGTTTGCCCAGGGCGGCCAGAATCCCCTGGAACCGGCCATGCTCGGCTGCGCCATCCTTTCCGGCGGACAGGTACAGAACTTCCGCGACGCCTATCAGAAGCTCGCGCGCAACGGCAGCGCCCGCATGGTGCGCGACGTCGAGATGCTCGCCAAGGGCGTCCACTATCTCCTGACCAATGACGAGGTGCGCCACGGAATGATCGATGCGGGGATCGCCACCGTCCACGAAATGCGCGGCGCGCTGTCTTCCACGTTGAAGAGCCTCGAGCCCTATATCAATCCGCTGACCGTCAAGGCGCGACTTCTGCCGAAGACCATGGCGCAGGGCTGAGGCGTCTCGATGGTGGTCATGGGGCGGCATCCGGAGATCGGCGGAATACTGTTCGACAAGGACGGAACGTTGCTCGACTACGATGCGAGCTGGCTGCCCGTGAACCGTGAGCTTGCCCGCATTGCCGCAAGAGGGGACGCCGCGCTCGCCGACCGATTGCTCCTCGCCTGCGGCATGGACCCGCAAACCGGCCACATCGTGCCGGACAGCCTGCTCGCCGCCGGCAATACGCGCCAGATTTCCGACGGGCTGGTCGCGGCGGGATCGCCGGTCCCCACGGACGAATTGACCGAGCGTCTCGATGCGCTCTTTGCCGATGCCGCGCGTTTCTCCGTGCCTGTTACCGACCTCGCCGCATTCTTCAGGCGGATGCATGAACGCGGCTACAAGCTCGGCATCGCCTCGAGCGACAACGAACTCTCGATTCGCCATACGGCCGAGCGCTTCGGCTTCGCCGACTATGTCGACTATATCGCTGGCTACGACAGCGGCTTCGGCACGAAGCCGGAGCCCGGCATGGTGCTGGGCTTCTGCGCTGCGACTGGCCTGCAGCCCTCTGAGGTCGCCGTCGTCGGCGACAACAACCACGATCTTCATATGGCGATGAGCGCCGAGGCGGGATTGCGGATCGCCGTACTTACCGGCACGGGCTCGCGCGAATCGCTTGCCGATGCCTCGCATTATTGCCTCGATGACATAACCGCGCTCGAAGGCCTCTTGCCCGGAGTGGGCTTTGCGACTTCTCCCTAAGGGCTTGCTTTTTCGCACAGACTGCCGTTTGCTTGCACCAAGTCGAATATTGGGGGCTCTGCTGTCTGCCGCTGGAGAAGATCGCGTACAGGGGAGCGGGACGGCAAGATGATATCCGAAGCACCACCTTTCTGGTGGGCGAAGCCCGACTGGCGCGCCTGGGCTTTGTCACCGGTTTCCTTCATCTACGGTCGCATTGCCGGACATCGCATGGCTCATGCGCGGCGTGCGTCCGTGCCCGTGCCTGTCGTCTGCGTCGGTAACTTCACGGTCGGCGGTGCGGGCAAGACGCCGACGGCTCTGACGCTCGCCCGCGCGGCCCGGGCGAGGGGGCTGAAGCCCGGCTTCCTCAGCCGCGGCTATGGCGGACTTCTGGACGTGACCACCGTCGTCGACCCTGCTCATCACCGCGCCTCGGCGGTCGGCGACGAGCCGCTGCTGCTCGCCCGCGAGGCACTCACGGTCATCTCCCGCCGGCGTGTCGAGGGGGCGCAGCGCCTCGTCGAGGAAGGCGCCGATATCATCATCATGGATGATGGCTTCCAGAGTGCACGGCTCGCGATCGACTATGCGCTTGTCGTCATCGACACGGTGCGCGGCATCGGCAATGGCCATATTGTGCCGGGTGGCCCGGTGCGAGCCCCGATCCGCCAGCAGTTGCGATATGCGACCGCGCTGCTGAAGGTCGGGCAGGGCAACGCCGCCGACGCGATCGTCCGCATGGCCGCACGCGCCGGCAAGCCGTTCTTCGGTGCTACGCTCAGGCCCACCCGTCAGGACGACCTGAAGGGCAGGCGCGTCCTTGCTTTTGCGGGGATCGCGGATCCCGGCAAGTTCTTCCGGACTGTCGAGGAGCTGGAGGCGGAAATCGTCGCGCGCCGTCCCTTTGGCGACCACCAGCATCTGACCGATGACGAAATCGATGAAATCCTGACCGTTGCCGACCGCGACGGGCTGGAAATCGTCACGACCTCGAAGGACTTCGTGAGACTCGCGGGCGCACATGGCAGGGCGCAGGAACTGCTGCAGCGCTGCCGCGTCATCGAGGTGGAGATGGCCTTCGTCGACCATCGCGCGCCGGACCTGATCATCGAGCGCGCGATTGCCTACTGCCGCGAGCGGCGGTTGCGGGAAAACCGGAAGAAGGATTGACCTGACGCTGCTCGGGGTCGGGCGGATGTAGGATGTATCAGCGCTTCTGCGTCGGCAACACGCCGGCAACCTTGTCGGCCTCCAATGCCGAGGCGACATCGGCATAGGGTTCCTGCCTGGCAACGCTCCAATAGCGCAGCTCGTCGAGCGGTATCTGCTTGCCGGTCATCGCGCAGACGACATAGGCGCCGGGCATCAGGATCTGGAAATCGCCGTCGAGATACCGAATCTTCGCCTCGCGGTTTCCGTGTCCTTCGAAAAGATTCATGCCTTCCATCCTCTAATGCATGTCGCTCAAAACGGCGCAGCGGTCCTGCGGCAACGACATGCATGAAAATACTAGTCTAAAGCCTGTCACATGTCAGCCATACTCTGTGACCCGCCGGATTTCCAGCATTTTAGAGTAGGATGCGCCGCTGCGGAAAACGGCTGATCTAGCTGCGCCCGAAGAGCCGTTCGATGTCCGAAAGCTTCAGCTCAATGTAGGTCGGCCGGCCGTGATTGCATTGGCCGGAGCCGGGTGTCACCTCCATCTCGCGGAGCAGCGCATTCATTTCCTCCGGCCTGAGGCGCCGTCCGGAGCGCACGGAACCATGGCAGGCCATTGTGGCGGCCACGTGTTCCAGCCGGGCGGAAAGGCTTGATGCCGTGTCCCATTCGGCAATCTCATCGGCAAGCTGGCGTACGAGCCCCTGTGCATCGACCTCGCCGAGCATGGCGGGCGTTTCACGCACGGCGACGGCGCCGGGACCGAAGCGTTCGATGGCGAGGCCGAGGTCGGAAAGCCCCTGCGCATGAACCATCAGCCGGTCGCAATCCTCTTCCGGCAAGTCGACGATCTCGGGGATCAGGAGCACCTGCGAGGGCAGCCGCGCCGCATTGAGCGCCTTGCGCATCGCCTCGAAGACAAGGCGCTCGTGTGCGGCATGCTGGTCGACGATGACGAGCCCGTCCTCGGTCTGGGCGACGATGTAGTTCTCGTGGAGCTGGGCGCGGGCAGCACCCAGGGGAAAGCGCTGCACGACCTCTGGTGTCGGCTGCAGCTGTGGCGGCGGAACCCGCTCTGCCCGTGCCGTCGGGGCGGCGAGCCCGTCGAAGGAGGCCTGCAGGCGCTCCCGCAAGCCCGTCTCCGGCTCGTGGGGGCGATAGGGAGATGCTGCGGCCGTCCAGTTGCCGGGTGCAGGCGGGCGGTAGGCGGGCTGGAAGCCGGTACGGAAGGACCGCATCATGCCGCTGGCGCCGGTTGTCGCCGCCCGATCGCCCTCGCGGGAAAGCGCCTCGCGGATCGCACCGACGAACAGGCCGCGAACGAGCCCGGGATCACGAAAGCGGACATCGGATTTTGCCGGATGCACGTTGACGTCCACCAGGGCCGGATCGAGCTTCAGCGAAAGTGCGGCGACCGGATAGCGCCCGGCCGGCACGGTCTCGGCATAGGCGCCGCGGATTGCCGAAAGGATCAGCTTGTCCTGCACCGGACGGCCGTTGACGAAGGCGTACTGATGAGCGGAGTTGCCGCGGTTGAAGGTCGGCACGCCGACGAAGCCTGTA
Source organism: Rhizobium sp. BK251 (assembly GCF_004345245.1). GTDB lineage: Bacteria > Pseudomonadota > Alphaproteobacteria > Rhizobiales > Rhizobiaceae > Rhizobium. The sequence goes on from NZ_SLUQ01000001.1 coordinate 389,599, forward strand.
AGCTCCACATCCTCGCGGGCCGCGTCGATGGCGATCGCGTTGTCGCGGAAATCCTTGCCCATGACCTGCGCCATGCGGGCCAGATGGTCATCTCCGGTTGCAGCGAACTCCAGCGTCTGCCTGTCGCTGCCCGAGAGCACGAAGCGCACCTTGGGAAACGCGATTGCCATGCGCTTCACCACCTCGGTAATCGCGGCGGCTTCCGCCTTCTCGGTCTTCAGGAACTTCAGCCGCGCCGGTGTCGCGAAGAAGAGATCGCGGACCTCGACGATGGTGCCGGGATTGGTGCCGGCGGGCCGCAAGCCGCGCATCTTGCCGCCTTCGACTGAGATCTCCGCACCGCCGGCGCCATCGGCGCGCCTGCTCGAAATCGTGAGCCGCGCCACGGAGCCGATCGATGGCAGCGCCTCGCCACGGAAGCCGAGCGTGCGGATATCGTCGAGCGTCTCGTTGATCTTGGAGGTGCAATGCCTGCGGACAGCGAGCTCCAGGTCCTCTGCGGTCATGCCGCAGCCGTTGTCGCTCACCCGAAGAAGGCCCTTGCCGCCGCCCGCCGTGGCGATCTCGATACGCGTCGCGCCTGCGTCGAGCGCATTCTCGATGAGCTCCTTCGCCGCGCTTGCCGGCCGTTCGATGACCTCGCCGGCAGCGATCTGGTTGATCAGGGTTTCGGAGAGCTGTCTGATTGCCATGTTGCCATTTTCGAGGATTCGCGGCGTCGAGGAAAGGGGCAGGGGCGCGCGCATCCACTCAAATAAGTCCCTGTTTCGAAACCAGCCAGAGGCAGGTCCGAATTAATCACGCCTTAACATTAAGATGGCAGTTTCGCATATACCTTTAGTAGCATCTTGAACCGGACAAAATGTGGAACCTGGGCGAATGACGGCCGGCTCTGAAATGGCTGCGAATCCTCCGGCAGACGGCTGGGAGCCTACCGGCACGGCCCTGCAGCCGGCGTTCCTCGATGCCGTGTCCGAGGGCATGTCCGCCGCCTTCATCGCCTATGACAGGAACGACCTCGTCCTCTTCACAAGCCGTCAGCTGCTCGGCTTTTTTCCCGTGCCGGCGCATTTCCTGAGGCATGGCACCCGCCTGCGCGATCTTCTCGGAGCAATCTTTGACACCGGCGTCGGCCAGCAGCGCAATCCGGCAAAGGGTGCGAACCCCATGTCGCGCGACGACTGGATATCGCAGAAGATCGCATCGCACTGGCGCGAGCGCTACGAGGAGGTGGAGCGCCACGGCGCAGACCGCTGGATCCGATTCGTGAAGCGCCGCCTGCCGGGCGGCTATGGCCTCTGCGTCATCTCGGATATTTCCGAGGAGAAGAAGCGCGAGGAGCAGTGGCGGGCGGATCTTGAACGCGTGCAGCTGACGGAAGACATCCTCGACAACCTTCCCTTTCCGCTTTTCGTCAAGGATCGCAACCTGAGCTATGTCGCGGTCAACAAAGCCTTCTGCGAGAAGCATCAGGTCGGCGCGGACGAAGTGCTCGGACGCAGGAGCGCCGATATTTTCTCGCCCGACGTCGCGGCGCGCTACGAGGAAAGCGACCGGCATGTCATGGAGACCGGCGAAATGTCCGTCGCGCGCCATCGACAGATTTCGCGGGACGGCATCGAGCGAGACGTCGTCAGCCGCAAGCACCGCATCGGGAAGCCGGGCCGCTATTTCCTGGTTTCGACGGCGCAGGAGCTGCCGCGGGACGGCGGCGACGTCGAGGAGTTCAACCTGGCTTCCGCCGTGACGGTGTCAAACCGCCAGTCCTACAGACGCGCCTATGTACCGGCTCGCGCGCCGGGCGAGGAAGTCCGAAATCCGCCGGCTACCGAAGCCGTTTTTCCGGAGAGCTTCTCCGGCAAGAAGGTGCTGATCGTCACGGACGATCCCGCAGCCGACACGATGGCGGTGAAGACGCTCGCAAAATATGGATTCGAGGCCTGTTCCGTCCACAGCGACAGCGAACTCGAGGCCTTCCTCGAGGTGGCGTCGTCCGCGGGCGTCGCGCTCGATCTTATCATCGTCGACAACCAGATGGGCATGCGTTGTCTCGAACTCGGCGAGCGCTATGGCATCACTGCGCTGGTGCTCGATGGCTTCCAGATGGCCAACGAGATCACCTTTCTCGTTGCGCGCCATTTCAACCGCGTCAATCGCGGCGCGGCCGATGGCGAGGCCACGAGCGCCGATTGGGAAATCACCACCGGCGAGGAGAACGGCGGCCTGCAGGTCCTCGTCGCCGAGGATAACGACATCAACCAGATCGTCTTCTCCCAGATCCTCGAGGGCCTCGGCTATCGCTACATGATCGCCTCGACGGGCGACGAAGCCGTCAGGCTATGGAGCGAGCATCGGCCGCAGATCGTGCTGATGGATATTTCGCTGCCGGGCTTCAATGGCTTCGAGGCAGCCCGTCTCATCCGGCAGATGGAAGGCGACGGATCGCAGACCCCGATCGTCGGCGTCCTCACCCAGGCCTTCGAACGCGACCGCAGCGAATGTGCGCGAGCCGGAATGAACGACGTCATCATGAAACCGGTCAGTCCCGACATCCTCCAGGCGCTGTTCGACAAGCACCTTTCGCCGGAAGTCGCCCAGGCACGCGGCTGACCGGAATCTCGCGTCAACTCCCAAAATTTCAGGATCTGTATCGTTGCCGGATCCATACTTCTCCTATCGATTTATTAAACTTTGATCCCCATCCTGCCGGCCAGGTGGAGGAAGAGGTCTGATACCGGATATGAAGTCGGCGGAAATACCATTGGTGCCAGTCAGTCAGGACGAGCTGCAGGCGATGGCCTATACGGACCCGCTGACGGGGCTCGGCAACCGGTATCGCATGCGCGACAAGGTGCGACTGCTGTCGGCGGAACGCGCGAGCGATCCGGCACCCTTCACGATCGGTATTGCCAATCTTGATTCCTTCAAGCCGATCAACGACCTTTTCGGCTCCGCCGCCGGCGATGAAATCCTCTGCCAGGTCGCCCACCGGCTGAAGGCCTGCATTCCGGACGGCGCAATCGTCATCCGCCATGGCGGTGATGAATTTGCCTTCGTGCTGCCGCTGGTCTTCGAGCGTGCCGGCGCGGAGAAATTCGGCCAGATGATCCGCGAAGTCCTCTCCGCTCCCTATGATCTCGGCGACCGCAACGTTCGTCTCTCCGCTTCTTTCGGCTTTGCTATCTATCCCTTTGCGGGCGAGGAGTTCGAGGACCTGCTGAAGAGCGCCGAGACCGCGCTTTACCGCTCCAAGCGTCGCGGACGCGGCCAGATCACCGTCTATTCGAAGGAGATCGCCCTCGAGATGAGGCGGGCGACGCAGCTCGAGCAGGCGCTCCGCAACGCGATCATCTCCGATGCCATCGACGTCCATTTCCAGCCGATCGTCTCGCTTTCCAACAGTGTCGCAGTCGGCTTCGAAGCCCTCGCGCGCTGGAGCGATCCGGATCTCGGCTTCGTTTCACCTGCCGTCTTCGTGCCGCTGGCCGAAGAGCGCGGCTTCATCGATGCCTTGTCGGAAACCCTGCTGCGCAAGGCGGCGGAGGCAGCGCTTTCCTGGCCGCGGGAGCTCTTTCTCTCCTTCAATCTCTCCTCGGTCCAGCTGATGGACCCTGGCACCACGAACAGTATCCTCGCCATTCTCGGGCGTGTCGGCTTCGATCCGCACCGGCTCGAGCTCGAAATCACCGAGACGGCGGTGATGAGCTCGGCGGATACGGCACACCGCATCCTTTCCGACTTGCGCCAGGCCGGCGTGCGCATCTCTCTCGATGATTTTGGAACCGGGCAGTCGAGCCTCGGGCGCCTGCGCGACTTCATGTTCGACAAGATCAAGATCGACCGCGCCTTCGTCTCCCGCATCAATTCCGACCGCGCCTCGGAGCATATCGTCAAGGCGATCCTCGCCATGTGTGAAGGCCTGGACCTCGAAGTCGTCGCCGAGGGTATCGAGGACTATGCCGAGGCTGTGAAGCTCCGCGCCCTGGGCTGCGGCATGGGACAGGGCTACTACTTCGGAAAGCCTGCGGATGCCATCGCGACGCTCCGGTATCTGCAGGAAAAATACTACGATTTCGGCGCGACGGATCGCGTCCCGGCCTGACCGCATCAGCTGGTCCTCGCCACCTCTTCTCCTCCTTCTCAAAAGACGCACGGGGGCTATTGCGCGCCGCCTCTGGGCATCGCAATCGCGCCGCTGCTGCGCAATGATCGGCGGCGGGGGGACCGACGGCTGCAATGAAAGGCGAGACATCCATGACCACGTCGAAAGATCCGTTGCTTCAACCCTTCCAGCTGAAGCATCTGACGCTCAAGAACCGGATCATGTCGACGGCGCACGAGCCGGCCTATTCCGAAGGCGGCATGCCGAAGGATCGCTATCGCCTGTATCATCGGGAGAAGGCCAAAGGCGGCATTGCGCTCACCATGACGGCGGGCTCGGCCGTCGTATCGCCGGATTCCCCGCCCTCTTTCGGCAACCTGCATGCCTACAGCGACGAGATCGTGCCCTGGCTGAAGAGGCTGGCCGAAGACTGTCATGAATACGGCGCGGCCGTGATGATCCAACTGACCCACCTCGGCCGCCGCACAGGCTGGAACAAGGGCGACTGGCTGCCTGTGCTCGCCCCGTCGCCGATAAGAGAGCCGGCGCATCGCGCCTTCCCGAAGGAGGCCGAGGACTGGGACATCGAACGCATCGTCGCCGACTATGCGGACGCTGCACAGCGCATGCAGGCGGCCGGTCTCGATGGCATCGAGTTCGAGGCCTACGGCCATTTCATGGACGGTTTCTGGTCGCCGGCCACCAACCGCCGCGAGGACGAATTCGGCGGATCGCTGGAAAACCGCATGCGCTTCTCCTCGATGGTGACAGCGGCGGTGCGCAAGGCCGTCGGGCAGGATTTCATCGTCGGTATCCGCATGGTGGCCGACGAGGATTGGGAGAAGGGGCTTTCCCGCGACGAGGGCATCGAGATCGCGCGGCGCATCGCTGTCTCCGGCGCGATCGATTTCCTCAACATCATCCGCGGCCATATCGATCATGATGCGGCCCTGAACAATGTCATTCCCATCCAGGGCATGCCGGCTTCCCCGCATCTCGATTTTGCCGGCGAGGTCCGCGCTGCGACCAAATTCCCCGTCTTCCATGCCGCCCGTATCGGCGATGTTGCGACTGCCCGTCATGCGATCGCCGAAGGCAAGCTCGATATGGTCGGCATGACCCGCGCCCATATCGCGGATCCGCACATCGTTCGCAAGGTGATCGCAGGCGAGGAGGCGCGCATCCGGCCCTGCGTCGGCGCTACCTACTGTCTCGACCGCATCTACGAGGGCGGCGAGGCGCTCTGCATCCACAATGCCGCCACCGGGCGCGAGGCGGAGATGCAGCACGACATCACGCCGGCGGCCGCGCGCAGGAAGGCCGTGGTCGTCGGGGCGGGTCCGGCCGGTCTCGAGGCTGCGCGCGTGCTGGCCGAGCGCGGCCATTCGGTCAATGTCCTGGAGGCGACCGGCAAGGCCGGCGGCCAGGTCAACCTTCTCGTACGCAATCAGCGGCGCAAGGAGATGATCGGCATCGTCGACTGGCGCCTTGCCGAACTGGAACGCCTGGGCGTGCCGATCCATTACGACACCTATGCCGGTGCCGACGATGTCCTCGCCTTCGAACCCGATCTCGTCGTCGTCGCCACCGGCGGCATCGCCCAGTCGCCGGAGCTCGATGGCGGCGAGGAGCTGGTAACGTCGAGCTGGGATATCCTGGCCGGCGCGGTGAAGCCGGAAGGATCCGTCCTGCTTTTCGACGATAACGGCGGCCATCCCGGCATGTCGGCGGCGGAAGTGATCGCAAACGCAGGCGCCGACCTTGAACTCGTATCGCCCGAGCGTTTCTTCGCGCCGGAAATGGGTGGCATGAATCATGTGCCCTATGCGAAGGCCTTCGCCGAGAAGAAGGTACGCGTGACGATCAACACTCGCCTCAAATCGGTGCGTCGTTCGGGAAACGGCCTCGTCGCAGTGCTGGGATCGGACTTCGCAGCCGACACCGCCAGCGAACGGCATGTCTCCCAGGTCGTGGTCGAACACGGCACGATGGTCAATGCCGACCTCTATCTCGAGCTGAAGCCGAACTCGCGCAATCTGGGGGCTGTCGATTACTCGGCGCTGATTGCGCGCCGGACGCCGCTGCCCGCCAGGAACCCGGAAGGACGGTTCGACCTGATCCGCATCGGCGATGCCGTCGCCAGCCGGAACGTCCATGCAGCGATCTACGACGCGCTGAGATACTGTTCGTTGCTGTGATCACAAAGACAAGCGGCGACGTTGGTTTCCCAACGCCGCCGCAGCGCCTGCACCTCCCAAAGGGGGCTTAGTTATTGGTGGTGGACGACGTCGAGGTATTGTCCGTCGGCATCGTACCCGTTGTTGCAGGCGCGCGTTCCGCAGACTGCATTGCAAGCGTCTTGAATTCCGGTGCGGCCTTCAGTGAGTCAGCCGTTTCGGAGGTCGTCAGCTTGACCGTGCCGTCCTGCGTATTCTGCGCGACGGCAATCTTGTCCATTGGAACGGCGACGTTCTTCTCGCCGATGCCAAGGAAGCCGCCGACACCGACCACTGCGGCGACAAGGCCGCCTTCCTTCTGCATGATCAGGTCGTTTACGCTACCGATGCTCTCGTTGTTCGAGTTGTAAACCGACTGGCCGATATAGGTGTTGGCGCTGATCTGGTCAGCCGACTGTTCGGTCAGATAGCTGCCTGGGGCCGCCGGTGCCTGGGCCGTATCGGTCGACGGAGCCGCTGCCGGTGCCTGCGCGTTGTCGGCCGGAAGGGCCGGAGCAGGGGTAGCGGGCTGCGTGGCCTCGACCGACGGGGCGGGTTCGGCCGGCGTCGTGGCGCTCTGTGCGAATGCTGCCGGAGCAAGTGCCGTTGCGAACAGCGCACCTGCGGCAACCGTGGTGAGGAGTTTGCTGGTCATATTGAACCTACCTTTCAATCAGATCGTTGATCCTGAGCCCGGAGATGCGTTCACTTTGAGCATCGTGTTCCGAGCCGGTTCGAAAGGGAAATGGGTCAACCAGCAATTGGTTCCGACAAAAAAACGGGCAATTTTTCTCGTATTAGCGGAACTTTTTCGATGAACTAACTTCAAGCGAAGCCCATAAAACGAGAAAGCGCGGCCTTGTCGCCGCGCCTTCAATGTCAATGTGGTCCACTGGAAACTAGATCTTGTACGGCGGATCGAATACGCCCCTGACGGTCACGCCAAGCTCAAAGAGGGAGCCGGCCTGCGGCTGTGCGGAGCGGGCCGTGTCGTCCAGTCCTTCCCACGCGGTGGTGACGACGAGCCGGTTCGCATCAGGGCCAATGAACGCCGGGCAGGAGGGCTGCATCGCGGGCACACGGTAGCGGGCGATGCGCAACCCGTCGGGGCTGTAGCGATCGACGAAGCCTGCGCCCCAGCGGGCGTTCCAGATATAGCCGTCGGCATCGCAGACCGAACCGTCGAGACCGCCAGGATCATCCATGCTGTCGACCATGACGATCGGTTCGCCCGCCGGCAGGCCGGTCTGCGGATCGACCATGACCCGCATGAGCTTGCTGATACGGGTATCGGTGAAATAGCCGATCGTGCCGTCAGGAGAGAAGCAGATGGAGTTCGGGATGCTGATGCCGCTGAATATCCGCGTCACCTTGCCGCCGGCAACGTGATAGATCGCGCCCGCCTGCATTTCGGCGTGCCTGCCCATGGTGCCGATCCAGAGAGCCCCGGAGGGATGGGTGCGCCCGTCATTGGACCGGTTTTCCGGCTTGTCTGCTTCGAGCGCGGCATAGAAGGTCAGATTGCCGGAGGCGGTATCGCGCACGAACAGCCCCTCGTCGGTCGCAAGCAACTGCCGCTTGGCGTCGATCCGGGCAAGTACGCTCCCCATCATCGGCAGCGCATGAACCGTGTTCTTTCCCGTCGCCAGAGCGAGTTCGTGCAGTTCCTTGCCGATGATGTTGAACCACCAGACGGTATTCGTGTCCGGATCGTAGGTGGGACCCTCGCCGAGCACGGAAGCCGTGTCGCAGAGAATCTTGCCCTCGAAGTCATAAATCTCCGTCATTCCCTCACGCTCCTATGGCTGCATCATAGGCGTAAATGGTCGTTCTGGCGCGCTCGGCAACCTCGGCGGCGGTCAATCCGGGCTTGTAGAGGCTGGTGCCGAGGCCGAAGGCGAGGATGCCGGCCTTGGTGTAGTCCGCGAAGTTCTTGTCAGAAACGCCGCCGACCGCCGCAATCACGAGTTCCGGCGGCAACACTGCGCGAATGGCGGTGATGCCGGCAGGTCCGATCACGCTTGCCGGAAAGAACTTGAGGCCCGTCGCGCCGGCGCGTGCGGCGGTAAGCGCTTCCGTCGCAGTGAAGACGCCGGGCATCGTCACCATGCCACATACCCTTGCGCGAATGATGACGTCGGCATCGACATTGGGTGTGACAAGGAGCTTTCCGCCCGCAGCATCGAGCCGGTCGACGTCCTCCACGGTCAGAACGGTGCCGGCACCGATCAGGCATTCCGGCGGAGCCATCTTGGCCGCAATCTCGATGGAGCGAAACGGATCGGGCGAGTTGAGCGGGATTTCGATCGCCGTCAGGCCGTTTTCGATCAGCGTTCCGACGATGCTTTCGGTCTCCTCCGGCTTGATGCCGCGCAGGATGGCGATCAGGGGGCGCTTCATGGAGGGAAAGGGGATGCGGGTCATGCGCTTTTGCTTTCTTCATCTGGCCAGATCGCCTGGGCCGCGGCGGAAAGGCCACGGCGAACGACGGCATCGGCATCTATTGCATTAAAGGAAAGGGAAAGGTGGCGGAAGGCGGTTTCATAGAGCGCCAGGAGTCGGCCGGAAGCGATCAGCGTGATGCTGGCATCCTTGCCGGCAGTCGAAAGCGCTCCGGCGATCTCGAGGCCGATCAGCGTCCCGGAGATGCGCGCTTGTGCTGTCGCGGCGCCGGAGCCCAGCAGCAACTGGCCCGCGCGCGCCGTGAAAAGGAGATTGGTCGCAAGCGCCGGCCGCTCGAAGGCGGCGGTGACTGCGGCCGCGAATGCTGCCTCGTCGGGTGCCGCGTCGGCGGCGCCGGCCACAGCATGCGAAAGGATCGTGTGTTTCGTGATCACGTCGAAGAGTTCGCCGGTCATGAAAGTGGAGAAGCCGGTGACGACGCCGTCCAGCACCCGCACCCATTTGCAATGCGTACCCGGCATGCAGACGATCTGCTCACCGCTGCTCGTGGCGCCAAGCGCACCGAGAAGCTGCGTCTCCTCGCCGCGCATGACATCGGGCCTGTCCGGGTTGCGCTGTGCGATACCGGGCAGGATACGGACGTCGCGCGCCTGGCCGGGCACGCTGGCGGCGCCGGCGAGCACGGTCCCGAGCGAGGTCGGCGTGTCTACATAGCCTGCCTCGACCCAGCCCTGGCGGGCGCCCGCCATGCCGCAGATGATCACGGGCAGGGTGGCCGGCGCCTCCACGGCGTCGAGATGCGATTGGAGGACGCGCTCGAAACCGAGTTGCGAGGCAGTCGTCATGCCCTCGTTGCTTCGCCGTTCGGCGAGAATGCCGCCGCGACTGCCGACGAGCCACAGCCGAAAGCTGCTCGTGCCCCAATCCACCGCGACATAAGCGGGTATTTCCATCAGAAGATGCCTCCATCGACGATTATGGACTGCGCGGTCATGCCCGCTGCAGCACCGGATGCTAGAAAAAGACAGGGTCCCACGAGCGACTCTGGAGTGAGCACCTGCTTCAGGCACTGGCGATCGACCATGCGCGCGATGCCTTCCTCCGTGAGCCAGAGCTTCATCTGCCGCTCGGTCGCGATCATGCCCGGCAGGATGCAGTTCACCCGGATGTTGTCCGGCCCGAGCAGGCCGGCCATGCTGCGTGTGAGACCGATGATCGCCGCCTTGGCCGTGGCATAGGCCGGCAGTTCCGGCATGTTCAGCAGGAAGGCTATCGAGGACATGTTGATAATGGCGCCGCCGCCCGCCGCCTTCATCGAGGGCACGACTGCCTGGGAGACAAAGAAGACGTGCCTCAGGTTCGTCGCGTGATTGTCATCCCAATATTCCGGCGTGACTTCGTCGAATTCGTGCCGGTCGTCGCGGCCCGCATTGTTGACCAGCACGCGGATCGGCCCCAGCCTCTCCGCGACCACGTTCACCGCGCTTCGAACTGCATCGATGTCGCGCAGATCGGCTTTCTGGAAAAGCACGGGATGGGCCGCTTGCGCCGATAGGCGCTCCGCAAGCGCTGAGCTCTCCATCTCCGCGATGTCGATGAAGGCAACCTTCGCGCCTTGCTGCGCGAAGCCTTCGACAAGCGCCGCGCCGATCCCCGAACCACCGCCGGTGATGAGCACGGCCCGGTCCTTGAGATCCGGAAACTGGGCGAGCGTTCTGCTCACGTCCATATTTATCCTCCCGGCGCCGACCTTGCTTTGTGGTCGACCAATCGTTCCATTATTTGGAACTCTATTTGACTATATGGAATTATCGAGCTAGGCTCCCTTCATTGTCAAGGTGAAATGCGGTCGCATGCGGGAAGCCCGCCGCCCGCGCGAGGCCTCGGCGCGAAAGGAACAAAATGAAGGAAACGGGAACGCTCGGCAAGCTCGTGTCCCTCCTCGATCTGGTGGCTGCCGCCGACGGGCCGATGCGCTTCACCGACATTCTCGCGGAGGCCGATCAGCCGCGCGGCACGCTTCATCGCCAGCTCGGCCATCTCGTGGAGGAGGGGCTGCTCGAGCTCGATGCTGATGCGAGATATGTGCCCGGCATCCGCCTTCTGGAACTGGCGTCGCGGACCTGGGCGCGCAGCGAGCTGCGCCTGGTGGCCGAGCCGCATCTTAGGAGCCTTCAGGAGCAGACCGGCGAGACAGTGCATCTTGGCGTCCTGCGCGGCTCCGAGATCATCTATCTCGACAAGGTCGAGGGGCGTCAGGCGGTTCGCATGTACTCCCAGATCGGCAACGCCTCGCCGGTTTATTGCACGGGCGTCGGCAAGGCGGCTCTCTCGGTTCTCGATGCGCCGCGACTCGAGGCCGTCGTCGCCGCTCTGGAGCTTACTGCCTTTACGGAGCATACCCACCGTTCCGCCGCATCGCTCCTGACCGACATCGAAGAGACCCGCCGCCGGGGCCACGCCTTCGACTGCGAGGAGCATGAGATCGGCATCCGCTGCGTCGCCGCCCCGGTGTTTTCCGCCGAGCGCTCCTTCATCGCCGGTATTTCCGTCACGGGCCCGGCCTATCGTGTCACGATGGAAAAATTGGATCTCTGGTCGGGCCTGGTGCGGCTGACGGCAGAGGGCGTCATGCGCGACATGAGGATGCGCCTCGGCCCGCGCTGGTAGATGCCGGGGCAAGCCGGGCGGATCAAACCAATGTTGGGCTCGCCAGCCTGCCCGGCAGGGAATAAAGTTGAACCTTGGATTATCTTTGGGGAGGTGTTGAGAAATTTCGGCGAATCACCCTTCTTGGAGCGGCTGCTTATTTTCGCGGCAATCGTAGGCGTAGAGACCCGGCCTGTTTTTCGGGTAGATGATATTTTTCGAATTAATGCAGTTTTCCGTGCAACCGGCTGGCGGGAACGCACGTTATGCGATTATGGTCACGGGCCTGCCGCCTGTTCGAGGGCTTCGGGCCGCGGCGGGGAAGAGCGCCCTGTATATTGAAAGTGAAGTAGCGGGACGATGGCACCAATACAGCAACTGGGAAAATCCGTACCCGGAGACCACTTTGCGGGTGAAATAGCGGGCCTGAAGACGCAATTCGACATCTTCCGATATATGAAGCGCCTGACCGAGGCTTTCCGTTGCCGCGCCTTCATGGTGTTCAACCTGCCGCCTATCACTTCCCTCGAGCTGCAGAGCAATTCGGTCATCAGCAGTTGGCCGGCGGAACTGCTTGCCCTCTACGACCAGGAGGGCCTGCTGGTGAACAGTCCGGTCGTCCGCCGGCTGAGGAATTCGACGCTTCCCTTCTTCTATGACATCGCGACCAGCACGAGCGATCGGGACGACGGCAAGGGCAACCTGGTGAGTTCCCTCTTCGAGCGCTTCAAGATGCAGCGGGCTGGCTATTTCCCGGCGCATGATGCTACCGGTGCGCGCGGGGCAGTCTCCTTCGCGGGAGATCGGGAGGCGTTCACGCCGCAGGAAATGATGGAACTCAACTACATCTCCGTCCACATCTTTGACAGGCTTGCCGAGATAAGAAGCATGGACGTCCGCGTCACCGACAGCCTGACGGACCGGGAGATCGACTGCCTGAACTGGACCGCTGCCGGCAAGACGAGCGCGGAGATCGCCGATATCCTCAGCCTGTCCGAGCACACGGTCAATCACTACCTGAACCGTGCGACCAAGAAGCTCGATACCGTCAACCGCACCCAGGCGGTGGCCAAGGCCCTCAGGGTAGGGCTTATAAAGTAGCCTGCCGCCGGCTTCGTGCCGCGCATTGTTGCAGCTGTGGGACAAGTGTAAGAATTGTGCAGAATTTTGTGCTCCGCACAATTATTGGGCTGGCGCTGCATCGGCCCAAGAAGCGGGCATTTGTCGACATAGACAGTCAAGCCACTGAAAAGCAAACAGAAAATTTTCTCCGTTGCATCTGGCACGGTTCCTGCAACGCAATATGCAGAGGTCCAGAGGGGACTTTAACGTCAGCGCCGAATAACGGCGCGAAACAAGAGCCGTCGTTCGTATCATGAAAGCCGCTTTCTCCCGGCTGAGATACGAGCGGCGGCTTTGTCATTGTCCGGTGAGCCTTTCCTGCACTGCTGCGATGCAGGAATAGTCCGGGAACCGCGAAACCGTGATCCCGCATGCCACTTTCCAGCGTCTGCACCTCTTTTTGGTTGGCGAAGCGGCTGCGCTTTACTATCTAAGCTGAAATCGCTCAGTGAGGATGGAATGACCGAGGTCACCAGGGAACAGATTTTTGAAACGCTGAAAACGGTGCGTGGCCCGGATCTCGAGCACAACATCGTGGAACTCGGCATGGTTTCCGATGTGTTCATCTCCGACGCAAAGGTCTATTTCTCGATCACCGTGCCCGCCGAGCGCGCCAACGAACTCGAGCCTTTGCGGCTTGCCGCCGAGCGGGTGATCAAGGAGATGCCCGGCGTGAAGGGCGCGCTGGTAACGCTGACCGCCGACCGGAAGGCCGGTTCGGCGCCTGCCGCACCGCCGCGTCCTGCGCCGCAGGCGGCTCACGGTCATGCGCATGCCCATCCTCATCAGCCTCCGCGCACGGGCAAGATCGGTGTTCCCGGCATCAAGGCGATAATTGCGGTGGCTTCGGGCAAGGGCGGCGTGGGCAAGTCCACGACCGCGGTCAATCTCGCCCTTGGCATGGTGGCGAACGGGCTGCGCGTCGGCATCCTGGACGCCGACATCTACGGGCCTTCCATGCCGCGTCTCCTGAAGATTTCGGGCCGCCCGACCCAGATCGACGGACGCATCATCAATCCGATGGAGAATTACGGGCTGAAGGTCATGTCGATGGGTTTCCTCGTCGACGAGGAAACGGCAATGATCTGGCGCGGTCCGATGGTGCAGTCGGCGCTGATGCAGATGCTGCGTGAAGTCGCCTGGGGTGAGCTCGACGTGCTCGTGGTCGACATGCCGCCGGGCACCGGCGACGCCCAGTTGACCATGGCGCAGCAAGTACCGCTCGCCGGCGCCGTCATCGTCTCGACCCCGCAGGATCTTGCGCTGATCGACGCGCGCAAGGGGCTGAACATGTTCCGCAAGGTCGAGGTTCCGGTGCTGGGGATCGTCGAGAACATGAGCTACTTCATCGCCCCGGATACCGGCGCACGCTACGATATCTTCGGCCATGGCGGGGCGCGGCGCGAGGCGAGCCGCATCGGCGTGCCGTTCCTCGGCGAGGTGCCGCTGACGATGAACATTCGTGAGACTTCGGATGCCGGGACGCCGGTGGTCGTGTCCGACCCGGAGGGGATCACCGCCCGCATTTACCGTGACATCGCTGCCAAGGCATGGGAGCAGGTAAGTGGCCTGCCTCAGCGCGAGGCGCCGGCGATCGTCTTCGAATAGGGGCCAGCGGATATTTCCTGATCCCCTAAAATGAGGGGAAAGTGCGGCGAAACAGCCGTGTTGAAGTAATCTCTCTTGATTATTTCAGCACTTTGCTGCATATGCGCCGCCGTCATGTCGGCGCCTCTCGGCCGATGCGAGAGAGGGCAGTCCGTTTGAACAGGTCTCCGGTTCGTCTACGTTGTGGAGTCCGGCTTTGACCGACGGGCTGGTGCTGAACATGAGACTATGGCCGAAGCGTGGCCGGAGTTGTATGAACCTTTTTTCATCTGCCACAGTTAGCGTCCCGATGGAGCAGCAGGCTCGGCAATCTGCGCTCCCCGGTCGATCTGATATCGGCGTCCGCTTTCGGGCCGGCGACCGTATCATGGGAAAGGCTTGCCATGTACATTGCTGCGATTAGCGCGCACCGATTGACGGCGCTGGCCGGCTGGAGAGTGGTTCGGTGATTACCGCCTACTGTTCGAACTACAAATCGGTCGAGATAACCGATCTCAGCGCTTCGGCAGAGCTTCCCAAGGATGTCGTCTGGATCGACATGGTGGAGCCGACCCGTGCCGAGGAAGTTCATGTCGAGAAACTCTTGGGCATCGAGGTGCCGACGCGCGAGGACATGAAGGACATCGAGCCGTCGAGCCGCCTCTACGTGGAGAACGGAGCCGTCTTCATGACCGCCTCGCTGATATGGCGGGTAGAGGCAGAAGTGCCGGCGCTGACCGATGTCGCTTTCATTCTGGCCGGCAACCGCCTCCTGACGATCCGCTATGCGCATCCGAAGTCCTTTGCTCTTTTCATTGCCGCCCTGCACCGCATCCCCGAGCATTGGCGCACCTCCGAGGCGCTTCTTGCGAAGCTTATGGAAACGATCACCGATCGGACCGCGGAGATCCTTGAGCAGGCTGTTCTTGGCGTGGACAACCTGTCGCTTCAGGTTTTCGGCGAGAAGAGCCGCAAGATGCGGCGCCCCGCAAACTATCTTGAGGATAAGCTGCGCGATGTCGCTGGTCAGCACCGTTTGCTCAGCAAGATTCGTGATAGTCTTACTTCGCTGTCGCGGATGATGACCTTTCTCTATACCGTGCCGGGCGTTCAACAGGATCAGGATGTAAAGGAACTCTGCCGAACCGTGTCGCGCGACATTCAGTCCCTGTCGGAGCATGCTTCCTTCATTGCCGGCAACATCACTTTTCTTCTCGATGCATCGCTAGGCCTTATCAACATCGAGCAGAACGCTATCATCAAGATATTCTCGATCGCCTCCGTGGTGTTCCTGCCGCCCACGCTGGTGGCGTCTGTCTACGGTATGAACTTCGAATTTATGCCGGAACTGCACTGGGGGCCGGGCTATCCGCTTTCGCTGGCCATCATGGTGCTTTCGGCCATCATCCCGTTTTTCTTTTTCCGCTGGAAAGGCTGGCTCTAGGAGCCTGTTCGCAACCCATGTACCAGGAACTCAACGTCGAATCAGAGCGAAATATGACGCCTCGCAAGCTGTTTGCGCTCGCGCTCGGCTCGATCGGCGTTGTCTACGGCGATATCGGCACGAGCCCGCTCTACGCATTCCGCGAGGCATTGAAGCCGGTCGCACATGACGGGTTGGAGAGGTTCGAGGTCATTAGCCTCATCTCGCTGATGATCTGGGCGCTGACCATCATCGTGACGATCAAGTACGTCCTGTTTCTGCTCCGCGCCGACAACGACGGCGAGGGCGGCACGCTTTCCCTTCTGGCTCTTCTCATGAAGACGGCGAACGGCCACACTGCAATGCTGATGCTGCTCGGCATGCTGGGCGCTGCCCTGTTTCTCGGCGATGCCATGATCACGCCTGCGCTTTCGGTGCTCTCTGCCGTCGAGGGCCTGAAGCTGGTGACGCCGCAGTTGACGCAATACATCGTACCGATATCGGTCGTCATCATGGCGCTGCTCTTCGTCGTGCAGTCCCACGGCACCGGTGCCGTTGCGAGGTTTTTCGGTCCGATCACCGCCCTCTGGTTCATCGTGATGGCCGCGGCCGGCATTGCCCATATTTCGGACGATTACGGCATTTTGGCCGCCTTCAACCCATGGTATGCCCTGACTTTCCTCCTGCAGGAGGGCTTCTACGGCGTTGTTGTGCTCGGCGCCGTCTTCCTGACCGTTACCGGCGCGGAGGCCCTCTACGCCGACCTCGGGCATTTCGGGCGCCGCCCCATCCAGTGGGCCTGGTTCGTCCTCGTCTTTCCGGCGCTGACCCTGAACTATCTGGGGCAGGGCGCGCTCATCCTGAACGATCCGTCGGCCGTATCGGATCCCTTCTATCTGATGTATCCGAAGTGGGCGCTGCTGCCCGTCGTCATTCTTGCGACGGCTGCGACGATCATTGCCAGCCAGGCGGTCATCACGGGTGCCTTCTCGCTCGTCCGCCAGGCCATTCACCTTGGTTTCCTGCCGCGCATGGAGATCCTTTTCACTTCCGAGACGAATACCGGGCAGATCTTCCTGCCCTCGGTGAACGCCGTCCTCTTCTTCGGCGTTATCTTCCTGGTCCTGAGCTTCAAGACGTCGGATGCGCTGGCCATCGCCTATGGCATTTCGGTCACGGGCGCGATGGTCGTAACCACGATCATGGCCTTCGAGTTCGTCCGCGTGCGCTGGAACTGGTCGATGCCGGTCGCCGTCGCGGCCATCCTGCCGCTGCTCGCGCTGGAATTCATCTTCCTTGGCGCCAACCTGCTGAAGATCCACGATGGCGGCTATATCCCGGTCATGATTGCCGCCGCCTTCACCATCATCATGTGGACATGGCGCCGCGGCACGGCCATCCTCAACGAGCGCACCCGCCACACCGATATCCCGCTTCCGTCCTTCGTGAGCTCGATCGAGCGCAAGAGCGAGCATTCACCGGCATCCGTTCCCGGCACCGCGATCTTCCTCACCAGCGATCCGGACTCCGCGCCTGCGGCGCTGCTTCATAACCTGAAGCACAATCATGTGCTGCACGATAAGAATGTCATCCTGACCATTCGCACGATCAACAAGCCCCGCGTCGCGGCGAGTGACCGCTACTCCGTGGAGAAGATCTCCGAGCGCTTCTCCAAGGTGGAGCTGCGCTTCGGATTCATGGAATCGCAGAATGTGTCGCAGGCGCTCGCAATGCTGCGGAAGTCCGGGCTGAAGTTCGACATCATGTCGACGTCATTCTACCTCGGCCGTCGCAAGCTCGTTCCTGACGCGAAATCGGGCATGCCGCACTGGCAGGACAGGCTGTTTATCGCGCTGGCAAATGCCGCAACCGACCCCTCGGACTATTTCCGTCTCCCCGCCAATCGCGTGGTCGAACTCGGTTCCCACGTGATCATCTGAGGCAAGCAGGCGTTCGAAGCATTGCAACCCGGCTCTCGAGCGAGCCGGGTTTTTCGTTTCCGGGCAACCAATCTCCCCGCCGTTAAGTCTTTGGCCCTCTCATTAACCAAGCATCAAGGTTAATGAGACATTGTTTCGGCTTGTGTCCTCGCGTGCCTGAGTGGAGTCTGGTGTTGCGTCGAAAGAGCCGTTTCCCAAGCAAGTTTCGCGTCCTGCCTCCGAGCTGGACGTCTCCCGCCGTCTTCGGCCTCTGCGGCTGGCTGGCATTTCCGACTGGCGCGGCCCATGCCGATCTTGCCGCACTGCTTGCCGGCCTTGATGACGGCGGCCGCAACTGGCGCATGGTGCTGACGGATTCGCCCGCGGGCTCCATTCACCAGGCCGAGCTTGCCTTTACCGATCCCGTCCAGACGCAGGCGATTCCCCCCGGCGCGGGCATGGTGCTGCCGGACGGCCGCAAGGTCGCCTTCGTCGCAAAGGACAGGGGGCAGGAGGAGCTTCCGGACGAGGATCGCGTAAACCGGAAGGTGAAGAAAGGTCGCGTCGTTGCGGTCGAGCAGATGCGGCCGCCGAAGGACTTTTCCGCGGGCAGCATCATCGAGCGCCAGAGCTTCCTCTTGAGCCCCTCGATGCAGACAAAGGACAAGGCCGCATTTCTGAAGCCGCAGCTGAAGGGCAAGGAGATCGAGATCGCGACCGCCTTCTATCGCAAACGCGCGCCCAAGCAGGACGCCGGCGTGCCCACGATCCTCGCGGATCTTGTCACCAATGAGAAGGCGGACTCGCTGGCCACCGCCTACGCGCCGGCTGCGCCCGACTATGCCCGCGTGTCGCCGTTCGATTCGATTCTGAAGGATGACGACGCCGGCCGGTTCGTCCCGCAGATCGGCCCGGATGATCACGCCTGGGCCGCAAGCGTCCTGCCGCCCTCGGTCTTCTCCCCCGCGGAACAGCAGTGCCTGGCCTCCGGCATCTATTTCGAGGCACGCGGTGAATCGGTGCAGGGCCAAGCCGCTGTCGCCCAGGTCATCCTGAACCGCGTCCGAAATCCGGCCTATCCCAAGACGATCTGCGGCGTGGTCTACCAGAACGAAGACTGGCGTAATCGCTGCCAGTTTTCCTTCGCCTGCGACAACATCAAGGACCGCGTGAACTCACAATATCATTGGCGTGTCGCCCGCGAGGTCGCCATGGCGGTCACTGCCGGCAAGATCTGGCTGCCCCAGGTCGGCTCGGCCACCCATTATCACGCAGTCTATGTTCGCCCGAAGTGGGCAAAGACGATGGCGAAGGTGGGCCGCATCGGTCTTCACGTCTTCTATCGCACCTATGGCGGCGGCTGGATCTGAGGATTCGGTCGTTTCGCAGCCTCCTCCGAGCCGAAATGACAGGTTGCGCCATGAAACCTTGGGGATATGGCGTCCTCGCAGATGGGATTCTTCCCGTCAATTTTGCCGCGGTGCTCCATCATCGATGTAAGTATATGATTTGCCTCGGCTAATTAATGGCTGGACATGGACAGCCCACGCCTTGACTATGCTTTCCCCTAAAACTATGTTGCGCGCGACTTCAAAACGGGCCGGAAGGTGGTAGGACCTTCGCGTTCGTTGTCCGGAATCACCGGGGTAGCGGGATCGCGGGCAGCGAAAGGCGAGGAACTCATCATGGCGGATGACCGCGAAGAAAGTCTGGAAGAGCGCAGCAAGCGTCTGGGGGCAGAGCTTGCGAGCAAACGGAACGAGACGGCGGGGGACGAAGCGACGGAAGCCCGAGCCGAGGTTAGCCGCAAAGGCTATGCCCAGGCGATGAAGCTTTCCAGCGAGTTCATTTCCGCAATCGTGGTTGGCGCCATCCTTGGCTATCTTTTCGACCGTTTTGTCGGCACGGCACCTTGGGGCATGATTATATTGCTGCTTCTCGGCTTCTGTGCTGGTGTGCTGAACGTTCTGCGGTCGGCGGGGAAGGTGTCAAATCCATACCCCGTGGACGGCGGTGACGGCAAAGATGCGAACAAGGGAAACGGCGCCTGAAAAGGCGCGCTCCCATGGTAATGACCTCCGCCGCCAGGCGGGCAAAATGAGAGAGAACAAGCGGTGTCTAACGATCCGACCCATCAGTTCCTGATCCAGAAGATTGTGCCTATCGAGATCGGCGGAATTGATTTTTCGTTCACCAATGCCTCGCTCTTTATGGTCGCCTCGGCGGCCGTTGCTGCGGGTTTCCTCTATTTCTCCACCTCGAACCGCGCGATCATTCCGGGTCGCTCGCAGTCGGTGGCCGAGGTTTCCTACGAATTCATTGCCGGCATGCTGAAAGAGGGCGCCGGCACTAAGGGGATGAAGTTCTTCCCACTGGTCTTCTCGCTCTTCATGTTCGTGCTGACGGCAAACCTGCTCGGCATGTTCCCGTACTTCTATACGGTGACGAGCCAGATCATCGTCACCTTTGCCCTTGCCATCCTGGTCATCGGCACGGTGCTGGTCTACGGCTTCTATAAGCACGGCTTCCATTTCCTGCAGGTCTTCGTGCCCTCAGGTGTGCCGGGCATCCTGCTGCCTCTGGTGGTCTCGATCGAAATCATATCGTTCCTGTCGCGTCCGATTTCGCTCTCTGTTCGTCTTTTCGCCAACATGCTCGCCGGTCACATCACGCTCAAGGTGTTCGCAGGCTTCGTCGCCTCGCTCGGAGCCCTCGGTGCTGTCGGTGTCGGTGGCGCCATTCTTCCTCTCATCATGACGGTCGCCCTGACCGGTCTCGAGTTCCTCGTAGCCTTCCTGCAGGCATACGTCTTTGCGGTACTGACTTGCATGTACCTCAACGACGCGATCCATCCGGGTGGTCACTAAGGATACCGACATTGACGTCAAAGGGCGTCAGTCATTCGCCGCAACAACCCATTTCAAAGGAGTTCAACATGGAAGCGGAAGCAGCAAAGTTCATCGGTGCAGGTCTTGCTTGCCTGGGTATGGCCGGTACGGCTCTCGGCCTCGGCAACATCTTCGGCAGCTACCTCTCCGGCGCTCTGCGCAACCCGTCTGCTGCTGACAGCCAGTTCGGCCGTCTGGTTTTCGGTTTCGCCGTTACGGAAGCTCTGGGCATCTTCTCGCTGCTCGTTGCTCTCCTTCTGCTCTTCGCCGTCTGATATCGGCGAATTGACGGATCACGGCTTGCGGGCAGCGAGCCGTGATCTTTCGCATTTGCAGTACACCTGGAGGTGAGCATGTTGTTTGTGACCCCGGCCTATGCTGAAGAAGCTCCGGCGGGAACCGAAACAGGTCAGCCCGGCGGCACGGATGCCCATGGCGCCCCTGCTGCAGGCGAGGTCCATACCGAGACCGGCATTGCGGAAGACCAGCACGGCAGCGCGGTTTTCCCGCCTTTTGACGCGTCGACCTTCTCGTCCCAGCTTCTCTGGCTGGTGATTACGTTCGGCGTCTTCTATCTGCTCATGCAAAAGGTTATCGCGCCGCGCATCGGGGCCATCATAGATGGCCGCCATGACCGCATCGCGCAGGATCTGGATGAGGCGAGCCAGCTGAAGGCGGAAGCCGACGCAGCCGTCGCGACATATGAAAGCGAACTTGCCGGCGCCCGCGCAAAGGCCAACACCATCGGTGCCGCGGCTCGCGAAAGTGCCAAGGCGAAGGCCGAGGCAGAGCGCGCCAAGATCGAGGCAAGTCTTGCCGAAAAGCTCAAGGCCGCCGAGGCCCACATCGCGGAAGTCAAGGCAAAGGCCTTTGCCGACGTCGGTTCGATTGCGGCGGAGACCGCCAGTGCCGTCGTCGAGCAGCTGATCGGCGCAAAGACTACCGATACCGAAGTCGCCGCCGCCGTCGCTGGCGCAAAGCAGGAGGCTTGATCGATGGAATTCGCATTTGATGCAACCTTCTTTGCTTTCGTTGGACTGGTCCTCTTTCTTGCCCTGATCGTCTATCTCAAGGTTCCGGGCATGATGGCGAAGTCGCTGGACGACCGCGCCGACCATATCCGCAACGAGCTAGCCGAAGCCAAGCGTCTTCGCGAAGAGGCCCAGCACCTGCTCGCCGAGTACCAGCGCAAGCGCAAGGAGGCCGAGGCCGAGGCTGCGCACATCGTTGCTGCCGCCGAGCGTGAGGCCGAGATGCTGACGGAAGAGGCCCGGAAGAAGACGGAGGAATTCGTCGCCAACCGCACCGCCATTTCGGAACAGAAGATCAAGCAGGCAGAAGCCGATGCGATGAAGGCGGTGCGTTCGGCCGCCGTCGATCTCGGCATTGCAGCCGCCGAGTCGGTTCTCG
The DNA here is from genome assembly GCF_004345245.1 of Rhizobium sp. BK251. Classification (GTDB taxonomy): domain Bacteria; phylum Pseudomonadota; class Alphaproteobacteria; order Rhizobiales; family Rhizobiaceae; genus Rhizobium. The sequence continues at coordinate 411,318 of NZ_SLUQ01000001.1, forward strand.
CCAAGAAGGCCGACAACGGCGTCCAGTCGAAGCTGTTCGAGACCGCCGTTGGCGAGGTCAAGAACCGCCTGAACTGAGCGTCGAGGCGATCACCAGAATCAGAAGGCCGGAGATTCTCCGGCCTTTTTTATTGGGCTTCTTTTGGCGCTTCATTCCCTGCGCAATGGCCGGAAGCTCATGCGGTGAAGCGAGCACGGGCCATGTTGCTCGATGCCGGCGCGGTGGACGGCTGTGGCATAGCCGGAATGGGAATTAAAGCCGTAGGCGGGAAAGACGGTGTGGGCGCGCGCCATCATCCGGTCGCGCGTCACCTTGGCGACGATCGAGGCTGCGGCGATGGAGACGGAGCGGGAATCGCCCTTCACGACAGCCTTCCCGGGGCAGTGCAGCCCGGCCGGCACATCAAGCCCATCGGTCAGGACATAGCTTGCCCGGATCGCGAGGCTGCAGATTGCGCGGCGCATGGCGTCAAGGCTCGCCTTGCGGATATCGGTCTCGTCGATCCGTATCGAGCTCGAGGAGGCGATGGAGACGGTCGCCGTCGCCAGGATGTGCTCGAAGAGGTTCTCGCGCTGGGCGGCTGAAAGCTGCTTCGAATCGTTCAATCCCTCCGGCATACGCTCCGGGTCGAGGATGACGGCAGCCGCAACGACAGGCCCCGCAAGGGGGCCACGCCCCGCTTCGTCAGCTCCCGCGACCGGCCAATGGCCGGCCTTCCGTGCGGCAAGCTCCAGTCGGAAATCCGGCAGCAGCGGGATATCTTCGAAAAGCAGAGGAGAATCGGGTGACGTGCGAGCTTTCATGCGGCGGAAATTCGCACGCCAGCCCGATCTCCTCAAGCCCCCGGTGCGGCATGGCGGTCAACATGCCGCAGTGAGGCGGCGGACCGGGGGCTGTTTCAGCGGACGGGGGACAGGGTGGCCATCCGCTAAAAGACGCAATCTCAAAGCAGCGACAGCTGCACGCCGCTGCCGTCAGGCGGCACGAAAAGGTCGTCGCGAAGCTGGATGCTGCGTCGCGTCAGGCCCAGCCGCTTCACCGCAAGCTCGAACCGGCGGCTGATCTGCCAGGCATAGGGGCCGGCTCCCTTCATGCGCTTGCCGAATTCGGCGTCATAGTCCTTGCCGCCGCGCATGGAGCGTACCAGCGACATTACATGCTGGTAGCGATGCGGGTAGTTCTGCAGCAGCCAGTCGCGGAAAAGCGGGCTTACCTCCAGCGGCAGGCGCAGAATGACGTAGCCTGCCTCCTGCGCGCCCGCAGCCTTGGCGGCTTCGAGAATCCGTTCGAGCTCGTGGTCGTTGAGGGCCGGAATCATCGGCGCTGCCATGACGGAAGTTGGAATGCCGGCCTCCGAAAGCGCCTGGATCGCTTCCAGGCGTCGCGTCGGGGTCGCCGCGCGCGGCTCCATCGTACGCGCGAGCTTGCGGTCGAGCGTCGTCACCGACAGCGATACGCGCACGAGGTTTCGCGATGCCAGCTCCTTCAGGATATCGATGTCGCGCATCACAAGCGCCGACTTCGTGACGATCGAGACCGGATGGCTCGCCTTGTTCAGCACCTCGAGAGTCTGCCGCATGATGCGCCATTCCTTCTCGATCGGCTGGTAGGGATCCGTATTGGTGCCGATGGCGATCACGCGCGCCTTGTACCCCGGCTTCGCCAGTTCGCGCTCCAGCAACTTCGGCGCGTCCGGCTTGGCAAACAGCTTGGATTCGAAGTCCAGCCCTGCCGAAAGGCCCATATAGGCGTGCGTGGGCCGGGCGAAGCAGTAGATGCATCCGTGCTCGCAGCCGCGATACGGATTGATGGAGCGGTCGAATGGAATGTCGGGCGATGCATTGCGGGTGATCGCCGTGCGCGGCTTTTCCACCTGCACATCCGTCTTGAAGGGCGGCAATTCCTCCCACGTCTGCCAGCCGTCGTCGAATACCTCGCGCTGAACGGGCTCGAAGCGGCCGCTCGGATTGAGGCCGGCGCCGCGGCCGCGCCGTCGGTCGATCTCGATGCGCAAGCCGGAGGCGGTGATCATCGCGTCAGCAACATCCGCCGTATTGGCAGGCGCAAACGCGTCCTGCCCCGCTAGGGATTGCTTGTTCATTGGTGGCTCCAGGGGCAGGATGCAGTTGCATCCGCCTTCAATCATGATTAAATTCCTATCCGAGGAATGAGAACAATGCAAGAACAAAATGCGAAATCCACTGCTGGCAAAAATTTGTGCGATGCATTATAAATAGGCAATGTTGACTGTCATAATCGAATGCCAGGATCAGGAACCTGAGCTGGCGCAGACTTTATCGGTTCTCGTGGCAGGGGCTGTCGAAGGACTCGTGTGCGATGTCGTGGTGCTTGACCACGGCTCGCGCGACGGGACGTCGCGCGTTGCGGATGCCGCGGGCTGCCGCTTTCATTCCCAATGGGATATCAAGGATGTCGTTCAATCGGCGCGCGGGGAATGGCTGCTTCTGGTCGAGCCGGGCGCCCGCCCGCAGGCCGGCTGGATCGAGGAGATCGCCGAGTATGTGTCGCTGAACAAGGTGCCGGCGCGTTTCACTGCGTCGCGTGCCTACAGGCGGCCCTTTCTCGAGCGCATAGGCCGTTCACAGCCTCCGCTCGAGCTTGGCCTTCTCCTGTCCAAGCGGCAGGCCCTCAGCGTGGCCAGGACAGGCATGCGCCTGACGGAGTTCGCCAAGGGCCAGAAGACAAGGCAGCTCTCGAGCGAGTTGATCCCATCCTGGGTCGCCCGCGCCGCGCGATAGGCTCAGCCGGCTGCGCCACGCTTCAGGTGTTCGTCGAGGCGCGGCATGATTTCCACGAAATTGCAGGGCATGTGGCGATAATCGAGCTGCGCCTTGATGATGCCGTCCCAGGCATCCTTGCAGGCGCCGGGTGAGCCGGGCAGCACGAAGATGAAGGTCGCGTTTGCGACGCCGCCTGTTGCGCGCGACTGGATCGTCGATGTGCCGATCTTGTCATAGGAGATGCGATGGAAGACCTCGGAAAAGCCGTCCATCCGCTTTTCGAAGAGAGGTTCCAGCGCTTCCGGGGTCACGTCCCGACCGGTAAAGCCGGTGCCGCCCGTCGTGATGACGACGTCGATTTCCTTGTCCAGCGTCCAGGTCTGCACCTGGTCGCGGATGCGGTCCTTGTCATCAGGCACGATCGCGCGCGCAACGAGACGATGGCCGGTCTCGATCACCCTGCCTGCCAGCGTGTCACCGGATTTGTCGTTCTCCAGTGTCCTGCTGTCGGAGACCGTCAGCACGGCGATGCCCACGGGGATGAAGGGACGCGTCTCGTCTAGGCCTGCCATGATGCTTCTCCCGGGGTCGTCTCGGTCGCCTCAAAATACCAGTCTGGCCGTTCTTTACGCATGAGATCCGCAGCCCGTGCCGCCGATTGCGGCGTTTCGAACAGGCCGAAGCAGGTCGCTCCCGAGCCCGACATGCGTACCAAGCCCGCGCCGGCCTCGGCAAGCATGGTCGATACGATCGCGATCTCGCCGGCAATAAGCCGCGCCGGAGGCTCCAGGTCGTTCCTGAGGCTCCGGATGGTTTCCGTCCATTGCCTGATGTCGTGCGGGCGCGGGTGAATTGCAAGCGGCGGATTGTCCCGCTTCACGAGCCCGCGAAAGACGGACGGCGTGGAAACGCCGACGAGCGGATTGGCAAGTACCATGGCGAAAGAGGGGAAATCCGCAAGAAGCTCGACCTCTTCGCCGATGCCCCGGGCGACCAGCGGCCGGCTCACAAGGCACATGGGCACATCGGCGCCCAATCGGACGGCAAGCGCGGAAAGCGCGTCGTCGGGCAACTCCGTGTTCCACAGGTGCGAGAGCCCGCGCAGCGTCGCCGCCGCATCCGCCGACCCACCACCGATGCCCGAGGCGATCGGCAGGTTCTTTTCGAGATGGATGTGGACCGGCCGCACTTCGCCGCCGGTTTCGATTATAGCCTGGCGCAGGAGGTCGCGGGCCTTGAGGACCAGGTTGTCACCCCCGGCATCCTGCGAAAGCTGGTCCGCGAAGCGCCCATCGAGCGTGAAGCGGTCCTCCGACGCGGATGAGAAGCCAAGCCTGTCCCCATGCCCAGCAAAGGTCACCAGCATATCGAGCAGATGGTAACCGTCGCTTCTCCGACCCGTCACGTGCAGGGCAAGATTGATCTTGGCGCGGGCGTCTTCCCTGACGTCAAAATCCCCCGCCGTGCCGGAACCGGTCATGGGCCGTCCGTCAGGACTTCTTGTCGGCGGCCGGTGGGACGACAGGAGCGGGCTCGGGCTGCTTGGACGTGTCGGCAGCCTTGGCATCGCTGTCGAGCGCCGGCAGGCCGTTTGCGACCTTTTCCTTGATCTTCGGAATTTCCGCCTCGTCGGGGTCGGCAGTCAGGGCACGGTTCCACTGGTAGACGGCCTCGAGCTTGCGCCCGACCCGCCAGTAGGCATCTCCGAGATGGTCGTTGATCGTCGCGTCTCCGGCCTTGATCTGCGCGGCCCGCTCGAGTTCGTTCACGGCGTCGTCGAAACGGTTCAGGCGATAGTAAGCCCAGCCGAGCGAATCGACGATATAGCCGTCATCCGGCCTGAGGTCAGCAGCCTTCTTGATCATGTCCAGCCCCTCGTCGAGGTTCCGGTTCATGTCGACCCAGGAATAGCCGAGGTAGTTCAGCACCTGAGGCTGGTCAGGATTGAGTTCCAGGGCCTTGCGGAAGTTCGGCTCGGCCTGGTCCCATTTCTTCAGCCGCTCGTAGGCGATGCCGCGCTGGAAGAAAACCGACCAATGGCCGCGGCTCGGCACCGGGCCGATGATTTCCACGGCCTTGTCGTAGTTCTCGGCCATTGCCGGGTAATCCTTGGCGTCGGAAAGCACGCTGCCATAGGCAAGGTAGCTGCGGATATCCTTTGGATCCGATACGATCAGCGCCTGGAGGTGTTTGCGCGCCTCGTCGACCTTGCCGCCCTGCGCCAGCGCCAGGCCGAGCTGCAGCTCGGAAATGCGCCGCATGGGAGAGCCGTCCGGCACCTGCTTGTAGAAGGCGATGGCCCGGTCCATCTGTTCTTGCTTCTCGGCTATGCCGCCGAGCAGGACCAGCGTGTCGGCGCTTTCGGGGTCAAGAGCGTGGGCCGTCTGCAGGTAGAGCGAAACGATGTCCTCCGCGCCGTCGCGGTTGAGCGCGCTGCCGACGGAGAAGAGAACGGCAGCCGCACCCTGTGCGGCGTTGGTGACCTGCTGCGGCGGCTTTTCGCCGTTCTCGATGCTTTCGCGAAGCGCGTTCAGCGGCGCATAGTTGCTGACCATGTTGTCGCCGACGGAAATCGCGTCGAGGGCCCGCTGCTTGTTGCCGGTGCTTGCCTCGAGGCGCGCCAGCGCCATCACGGAGCGCATGAAGGTATCAGGCGCTGTTGCCCCGCCTTCCTTGTCGAGCACGGCATCGTTCAGATGCCGGCGCGCGGCCGAGACATTGCCGTTCATGATCGCGATCGCGCCGGCATGGTAGTTCTGGAAGATCCGGAACCAGTCGGGACCCTTCATCTTCTCGACCGATGCAAGCGCCTCCTTGCCCTTGCCGGAGCCGACACGGGCCCATGCGGCCAGAAGGTCGTTCATCATGCGGTCGAGATCGTTGGGCCCGTCATATTTCAGAAGGCTGTCGGCCGTCTTGAATTCGTGGCGACGAATGGCATCCATGGCCCGCACGACCGTGGTGATGCGCTCGACGGACGGATCCGCCTTCAGGTCGTCGGCATACTTCACGCCGTCCTTAAGGTCGCCGTTCAAGAGCAGCGAGATCATCAGGCGCTGGCGGATTTCCGGATTGCCCGGCTCGAACATCAGCGCCTTCTTGTAGAGGGTGATGGCGGTGTCGTAATCGTGGTCGACGTCGGCGGTCCGGGCAGCAAGGAAAGCACCGGAAAAGGTCGTCACGTTTTCAGGATCGAACTTCACGACGGGCGCGGCCTGTTCGCTCGACGGGACTGCCTCCGCTCGCGCCGCATGCATGGCAGGGAAGGAGAGAACCACCGCCAAGGCCGCGCTCGATAGGAAACGGATGGCAATTTTTTGCCGCATTGGAAAACCTTTCTCCGAGGGCCGTCCCCACGGTCGGCCGCACAATCAGTTGCTACGACTGATTCACAATAGGATGGCTTTTTTGAAGCGGTCCCGCAAGAAAATCAGCCGATGATCGATTCAGTTCAGGCGCTCGATGCAGAAATCGATGACGTCCAACAGCGACGATTTCCAGGTGCTGTCGGGCAGCGGCGCCAGCGCGTCGCGGGCGATCGTTCCATAGTGGACTGCCCTTGCCATCGTATCGTTCAGCGTGCCGTATTTGGTTATCAGCCGCAGCGCCTTCTCCAGGTTGGCATCGCTGTTGCTGCCGCCTTCGATGGCATCGCGCCAGAAGGCGCGCTCCTCGCCGGTACCGCGCCGGTAGGCGAGGATGACGGGGAGCGTGATCTTGCCCTCGCGGAAGTCGTCGCCGACATTCTTGCCGAGTTCCGCAGCCTTGCCGCCATAGTCCAGCGCGTCGTCGACCAGCTGGAAGGCGAGGCCGAGATTCATGCCATAGGACTTGAGCGCGTTGCGCCCGGCCTTGCCGCCGGAGGCGATGATTGGGCCGACTTCCGCGGCAGCGGCAAAGAGCGCAGCCGTCTTGGCGCGAATCACCGAGAGATAGTCGTCTTCAGTCGTTTCCATGTTCTTGGCGACGGAAAGCTGCAGCACCTCGCCTTCGGCGATGACGCATGCGGCGGCCGAAAGCACGTCGAGTGCATCCAGCGAACCGGCATCCACCATCATGCGGAAGGCCTGGCCGAGCAGGAAGTCGCCGACAAGGACGCTCGCCTGGTTGCCCCAGATGATGCGCGCCGTGGACTTGCCGCGACGCAGGTCGCTCTCGTCCACCACGTCGTCATGCAGCAGCGTCGCCGTATGCATGAACTCGACACTGGTGGCGAGCTTGATGTGGTTGTCGCCCTCGTAGCCGAACATGGCGGCGGCAGCGAGGGTCAGCATTGGCCGCAGCCGTTTCCCGCCGGAGGAGATGAGGTGGTTTGCCACCTCCGGAATCATCTGTACGTCCGAGCCTGCCTTGGAAAGGATAAGCTGGTTTACCCGCTCCATGTCCGCCTTGGTCAGATCGACGAGCGGCTTGATTGACGCGAGTTTGTTTTTGCCTTCTTCAAGCGGTATTACCACGCCCAACGACCCGGACTCCTGTTCATTCATCGCGTTTGACAATAGAAAGGGGCAGGAGGCGCGGCAAGAGGCGATTTGTCCCGGTCGCGCGAATTTGACAGGGAATATATCGCAAATGCACGAACTTATCCGCGCCAACGATCCCGTGCTTCTGTCCTTTGCGGAGAGCCTGATGAAGGATGCGGGGATTCATTGCGTGATTGCGGATCAGGCGATGAGCGTGCTGGAGGGTTCGCTGGGAATGCTGCAGAGGCGGTTGCTGGTCGATGACGAGCGGGCCGATCAGGCGCGCCGTATCCTCATTGATGCAGGCCTCGGCGCCGAGCTGCGCAGCAAGACCTGAGAGCCGCCATGACGGCAGCCGAAACTATCGACGCTTTTCACCGTGGCCGATTCCATATCGTCCAGCCCAGGGGCCGCGGCCACCGCGCCGGCATGGACGCGATGCTGCTTGCAGCACTCGTCGCCGATGAAGGGCCCATAAGGGTTGCCGATCTCGGGGCAGGGGCAGGGGCGGCCGGGATGGCCGTCGCCTCGCGGCTCGAACGAGCTGAAGTGGTCCTTTTCGAGCGCTCGGCGGAAATGGCGGAGTTTGCGAGGAAGAGCCTCGCATTGCCCGAGAACGCGGCATTTGCGGCGCGTGTTTCGACCGCGGAGGCCGACGTGACCCTGACCGGCAAGCTCCGCAATGCCGCGGGACTGGTCGATGACAGTTTCCATCATGTCATCATGAACCCGCCGTTCAACGATGCCGGCGACCGGCGTACGCCCGATGCGCTGAAGGCCGAGGCGCACGCGATGACCGGAGACCTGTTCGAGAGCTGGATCCGCACGGCCGGCGCCATCATGATCCCCGGTGGTCAGCTCTCGCTGATCGCGCGGCCGCAGTCGATCGGCGATATCATCGATGCCTGCGGCCGGCGCTTCGGAGGTGTCGAGATCACGCCAGTCCATCCGCGTGAGGGTGAAAATGCCGTGCGCATTCTGGTGACGGCAATCAAGGGCTCGAAGGCGCGGCTTTCGCTGCGCGCGCCCCTCGTCATGCATGACGAGGGGACGCATCGCTTTTCTTCCTTCGTCGACGACCTGAACAACGGCCGGGCGAGCTATCGCCGCCGTTGAGGATCAGGTGAGACTTTGGAAGAAGTCGAACAGCAGCTTCATGTTGAGCGTGGCGATCGCGATTGCGATCACATAGGCGATGCCGCTCAGCCAACGGGGCGAGACGAGTTCACCCATCTTGGTCTTGTCTGCAGTGAACATGACAAGCGGGAAGACGGCGAAGGAAAGCTGCAGGCTGAGCACGACCTGCGTCAGGATCAGCAATTCCGCCGTGCCCTGGTCGCCGTACCAGATGGTGACGAAGGCCGCGGGGATGATGGCAATCCCCCGCGTTATCAGGCGCCGCATCCACGGCTGCAAGCGGATTCTCAGGAAGCCTTCCATGACGATCTGGCCGGCAAGCGTGGCCGTCACGGTCGAGTTCAAGCCGCAGCAGAGAAGTGCGATGCCGAAGAGGGTCGGTGCGATCGCAAGGCCGAGGAGGGGAGCCAGCAGCGAAGACGCCTCGCCAAGCTCCACCACATCCGTCTTGCCGTGCGCGTGGAAAGCCGCTGCTGCAAGGATCAGGATCGAAGCGTTGATCAGCAGCGCAAAACAGAGCGCGACGGTCGAATCGATCGTGGCGAACTTGAGCGCTTCCCGCTTCTCCGGCACGGAATGGCCGTAGTCGCGGGTCTGTACGATGCCGGAATGCAGATAGAGATTGTGCGGCATGACCGTCGCGCCGAGAATGCCGAGCGCGATGTAGAGCATCTCCGGGTTGCGGACGATTTCCGTCGTCGGGAAGAACCCGCGGATGACGGCGCCCCATTCCGGGTCGGCCATGAAGATCTGAATGGCGAAACAGACTGCGATGACGCCGAGGAGGGTAATCACGAAGGCTTCCACCCAGCGGAACCCGACTTTCTGCAGATAGAGAATGAGAAAAACGTCGAGTGCGGTGATCAGCACGCCCAGTTCCAGGGGTATCCCGAACAGCAGGTTGAGGCCGATCGCGGTGCCGATCACTTCGGCAATGTCAGTGGCGATGATCGCGATCTCGGCAAAGGCCCAGAGCGGCACGGACACGTATTTCGGGAAAGCGTCCCGGCATGCCTGGGCAAGGTCGCGACCGGATGCAATAGCGAGGCGTGCGCACAGCGATTGCAGGACGATGGCCATCAGGTTCGACAGCAGGGCAACCGTCAACAGCGCGTAGCCAAATTTCGAACCGCCGGCCAGCGACGTCGCCCAGTTGCCGGGATCCATGTAACCGACGGCGACCATGTAACCGGGACCCGCGAAAGCTGCGATCCGCCGAAACGTCGAGCCGCTCGATGATGTCCGCACAGTTCTGTAGACATCGGAAAGTGAGGCTTCTTCGCGTTCGTGGCGCCAGCCTGGGGTGGTATTGCGTTCAAGCATATGTATCTGGTCCCGGTCTTGTCGATATTGGCAGTGGTAACCTGTTTGGAATGATAATGCAAGTCATTCGCAACTATGTGACGGTGTGGCGAGCTTTTGTGAGGTTCGGCATTGTGTTTGACGCTGCAGAGCATACATGCACTGCTGAGGAATTTATTGGAAACAGGGAGCGGAATTGAAAGATGGCAGGATTGTTTAAGAGGCTGATACCGAGACGCTTCCGCAAGGATGATACGGTCATCCCCGTAGTCCGGTTGCACGGCGCCATTATGAGTGGTGGCAATCAGTTCCGCCCGGCGCTGAACCTCGTCAACGTGGCCGCCGTCCTGGACAAGGCTTTCGGCTTCAAGGCGGCGCCGGCCGTCGCCATCTCCATCAATTCGCCGGGTGGCTCGCCGGTCCAGTCGCGCCTGATCTTCAGCCGCATCCGTGAACTCGCCCGTGAGAAGGAAAAGAAGGTACTGGTCTTCGTCGAGGATGTCGCGGCCTCCGGCGGCTACATGATCGCGCTCGCGGGCGACGAGATCATCGCCGATCCGACCTCGATCGTGGGCTCCATCGGCGTCGTTTCCGGCGGCTTCGGCTTTCCGGAACTGCTGAAGAAGGTCGGCGTCGAGAGGCGCGTCTATACGGCAGGTGAAAACAAGGTGATCCTCGATCCCTTCCAGCCGGAGAAGGAAAAGGACATCGACTTCCTGAAGGGGCTGCAGCACGAGATCCACGAGATCTTCATCGCCATGGTGCGCGAGCGTCGGGGCGCCAAGCTGACAGACGACGAGACGATCTTCTCCGGCTTGTTCTGGAGCGGCTTGCGCGGGCTGGAACTTGGGCTGGTGGATGGTCTCGGCGACATGCGGCTTGAACTGAAGAAACGTTATGGCGACAAGACCCGACTGGAGCTGGTCAGCGCGCCCCGCGGCCTCTTCGGTCGCAGGGTTCCGGGTGCCTCCTCGGCGGGCCTCAACGGCGTCGTTTCGGGCCTTGCCACAGGGCTTGTGGAAGCGGCCGAGGAGAAGGCAATGTGGGGCCGCTACGGACTCTGACGGAGGGCAGCCATGCCGCAAATCATCTTTCTCATCGTGCTCGTCGGCGGCGGCTGGCTGCTCTATCGGCGCTTCATCCAGGATGCACGGCGCCTTGCCGAAAAGTCCCGCCGCGCCGAGCGCGAACGCCAGACCGGCGCCATGGGCACGCTGGTCAAGGATCCCGCAACCGGCGAATACCGGGTCAAGCGCGAGGATGAGTGACGAGGCCGAGAGCCAAGTGAAGAGCTTGACCCCATTTCCATAGCGTGGCACCTGTCGCGCCACCAAAACCAACTGAACAGTGATGCCTTCATCATGACCGCAGCAGCCATTCCCGACCACATGAATCCGAAGCGCTCCTTCCAGGCGCTGATCCTGACGCTGCACAGCTACTGGGCGGACAAGGGTTGCGCCGTTCTGCAGCCTTACGACATGGAAGTCGGTGCCGGTACCTTCCATCCGGCGACTACGCTGCGCGCCCTTGGCCCCAAGCCGTGGAAGGCAGCCTATGTCCAGCCGTCCCGCCGCCCGTCCGATGGCCGCTACGGCGAGAACCCGAACCGGCTGCAGCACTATTACCAGTACCAGGTGATCCTGAAGCCGAACCCGCCGAACCTGCAGGAGCTCTATCTCGGCTCGCTCGAGGCGATCGGTCTCGACCCGCTGCTGCACGATATCCGCTTCGTCGAGGACGACTGGGAAAGCCCAACACTCGGCGCCTGGGGCCTCGGCTGGGAGTGCTGGTGCGACGGCATGGAAGTCTCGCAGTTCACCTATTTCCAGCAGGTCTGCGGCATCGAATGCGCGCCCGTCGCGGGTGAGCTGACCTACGGCCTGGAGCGCCTTGCGATGTACGTGCAGGGCGTCGACAATGTCTACGACCTGAACTTCAATGGCCGCGAAGGCGCCGAGAAGATTTCCTACGGCGATGTCTTCCTGCAGGCCGAGCAGGAATATTCGCGCCATAACTTCGAATTCGCCAACACCGAGATGCTGCATCGCCACTTCGTCGATGCGGAGAAGGAATGTCAGGCGCTGCTCGCCGCCGGTGCGCCGGGCGACAACGCCAACCAGCGCCTGCACAAGTGCGTCTTCCCGGCCTATGACCAATGCATCAAGGCGTCCCACGTCTTCAACCTGCTGGATGCGCGTGGCGTGATCTCCGTGACCGAACGCCAGAGCTACATCCTGCGGGTGCGCACGCTTGCCAAGGCCTGCGGTGAGGCTTTCCTCCTGACGGATGCCGGTGGGGTGAATCTCGCCCGCGAGGTGGCCTGATATCCTCTAGACGACACCGGCCCGGAATAACAATTCTTGGCCGGTGGCGCTTTCGCGCCGGTTTATTGCCTGATCCGATCCAAACGCAGGCAGTTCGGCGGTAAAACGGTGAGAACGCGACGAAATCGCAGATGACAACATCTGCGATCCTGCCTAATCTCCGCGCGAATTTGTACTCGCCGGGGGAATCGCGATGTATATCCTGCTCGCCATTATTGTCATCGTCGCGCTTTACGCCGTCTTTATCTACAACGGCCTTGTCCGTGCGCGGCAGATGGCGGAGGAGGCCTGGTCCGGCATCGACGTCCAATTGAAGCGGCGCGCCGACCTCATCCCGAACCTGATCGAGACCGTCAAGGGCTATGCCGCCCATGAGCGTGGTACGCTGGAAGAGGTGGTGGAGCTGCGCAACAAGGCGCAGGCCGTTCCCGCGGGAGACGTTGCCGGGCGCGCCCAGGCCGAAGGCCTGCTTGGACAGGCGCTCGGCCGCCTGCTGGCGCTCGCCGAAGCCTATCCTGATCTGAAGGCCAACCAGAATTTCTCCGAGTTGCAGGGCTCGCTCGAGACCATGGAGAGCGAAATCCAGATGGCGCGGCGCTACTACAACGGCGCTGCCCGCGACCTGAACGTTAAGGTCGAGAGCTTCCCATCCAACCTGGTTGCTGGCCAGTTCGGCTTCGGAAAGCGCGAATATTTCGAAATTACGAACGAGGCCGACCGCGCCGTCCCGACGGTCAAATTCTGATTTTGCAGGACGGGCTCATTTGTCGTAGAGGACGGGCGACGTGCATTCCAGGGGCCCTTTCGAGACCGGGCCGCGCATCGACGGAAGAGACAATATCGTGAGCACAGCCCAACTGACCATTATCCCGCCGTCCAGACCGCTTTCGGGCCGGGTGAGCCCTCCGGGTTCGAAGTCCATTACCAACCGTGCGCTTCTGCTTGCCGGATTGGCGAAGGGAACGAGCCGCCTCACGGGCGCCCTGAAAAGCGACGACACGCGTTACATGGCTGAGGCGTTGCGGGCGATGGGCGTCACCATCGACGAGCCGAATGATACCACCTTCATCGTCACGGGCAGTGGCCGCCTGCAGGCGCCGTCCGCACCGCTCTTCCTCGGCAATGCCGGGACGGCGACCCGGTTCCTGACTGCGGCCGCGGCCCTCGTCGACGGCAAGGTCGTTGTCGACGGCGACCAGCATATGCGCAAGCGCCCGATCGCGCCGCTCGTCGAAGCGCTTCGCTCGCTCGGCATCGATGCAACGGCCGAGACCGGCTGCCCGCCGGTCACCATCAACGGCAAGGGGCCGATCGAGATCGGCAAGGTCACGATCGATGGCGGCCTTTCGAGCCAGTATGTCTCGGCGTTGCTGATGATGGCCCCCTGCGGTACCGGCCCTGTCGAGATCGAGCTGACCGGCGAGCATATCGGCGCGCTCGGCTACATCGATCTCACGGTCGCGGCCATGCGCGCCTTTGGCGCCAAGGTCGAGCGTACCAGCCCGAAGACCTGGCGCGTCGAGCCGACCGGCTATACGGCAACCGACTTTGCGGTCGAGCCGGATGCATCGGCGGCAACCTATCTCTGGGCCGCAGAAGTGCTGACGGGCGGGCGCATAGACCTCGGCACGCCGGCGGGCGAGTTCTCCCAGCCGGATGCGCGCGCCCATGACATCATCTCGAAGTTTCCGCACCTGCCGGCGGTGATCGACGGCTCGCAGATGCAGGACGCCGTCCCCACACTCGCCGTGCTCGCGGCCTTCAACGAGACGCCTGTTCGCTTCGTCGGCATCGCCAACCTGCGCGTCAAGGAATGCGATCGCATCCGCGCGCTCTCCATCGGGCTCACGAATATTGCTGCCGATCTCGCCCGTGAGGAGGGCGACGACCTGATTGTCGCCTCCGATCCCTCGCTTGTTGGCAAGACGCTGCCGGCTTCGATCGACACCTTCGCGGACCACCGCATCGCCATGAGCTTCGCGCTGGCCGGGCTGAAGATAAAGGGCATCACCATTCTCGACCCGGGCTGCGTCGCAAAGACCTACCCGGATTACTGGCGGGCGCTGGCCTCGCTGGGTGTCGAATACGAGGGCGAAGAAGCATTGTGACGATGATGCCGGGCCTCGCGCCCGGCGAGGGGAGGGGAACCGGACGGTGAAGGGCTTTCTTGCTACGCTTGCTCTGGCGGTGCTGTGGCTGGCAACGCCGCTTTCACTGTCGAGCGTGTCCGCCGCGGAGGTCATCAACTCATTCCGCTCCGCTGTCGAGGTCGAGCGCGATGGGCAGATGCAGGTCTCCGAAACGCTCGACGTTCAGGTCGAGGGGCGGGAAATCAAGCGCGGTATCTTCCGCGACTTCCCGCTCACTTTCCTCGACGCGAACGGCCGCAGGGCCGATGTCGATTTCGAGGTGGTCTCGGTGGAACGCGACGGCCGGCCAGAGCCGTGGCACAGCGAAAGCATCGGCGGCGGCATCCGTATCTACACCGGCGAGCAGGACGTCTTTCTCGACCCCGGCCGGCACAGCTTCACCATCACCTACCGCACCAACCGCCAGATCCGCTATTTCGCCGATCATGACGAACTCTACTGGAACGTCACCGGCAACGGCTGGCGGTTCCCGATCCTCTCTGCGTCCGCCGACGTAACGCTGCCAGAAGGCGCCATTGCCGAAGACGTCAATTTTTTCACGGGTCCGCAGGGTTCCACCGCGCATAACGCGCGCGTTACCGAACAGGGCAACCGCGTAGACTTCGAGATGACACGGCCGCTGGCCGTCGGCGAAGGGCTCACCATCGCCGTAAAGCTTGCCAAGGGCGTCATCGCCCCGCCCAGCGCCTCGCAGGAACGGATGTGGTTCCTCAAGGACAATCTCGACCTCATCCTCGGCTTCGGCGGCCTAGCGGTTGTCCTGATCTACTACACGCGCGCCTGGCTCGCGGTCGGACGCGATCCAGCGCGGGGCGTCATGGTGCCGCGCTGGGATCCGCCGGATGGCCTGTCGCCGGCGCTGGTCAACTATGTCGACAACAAGGGCTTTTCCGGCCAGGGATGGACGGCGCTTTCTGCGACCGCGCTCGACCTTGCCGTCAAGGGCTACGTGGTCCTCGAAGACCTCGACAGCAGGATCATCATTCGCCGCACGGGCAAGGCTCTGCCACCGAATCTGGAATCCGGGCAGCAGGCTCTGCTCGACAACTTGGGCGGCGAGGGCTCGCAGCTCGTGATCGACAAGGCCAATGGTGTGAAGGTGCAGAAGATCGGACAGAAGTTCCGCAGCGCCATCGAGAGAGAACATCGCGGCCAGTACTACAAGGCGAATGTCCTCTATATCGTTGGCGGCGTGCTGCTTTCCGCTCTCTTCCTTGCCGGCATCGTGCTCTTCGGCAAGCTGCACGAGGAGGCGATCCCGCTCATCGTCGTGCCGCTCTTCCTGTCGGTCTTCGCTTCGATCCTGGCGGTCAGCATCGGCAAGGCCTTTCACCGGCATTCAAGCCTTCTCGTGCGCATCATTAGGGTCGTGGTCTTCGCCATCATCGGCGTCGTCGCCGTTTCTGTCCTTTCAGGCTTCGTCGCGATGCTTGCGACGTCTGCGGCGGAAAACGAGCAGCTGCCGCTGCTTGTCGCCATCACCGGCATCTTCATTGCGAACTTCGTGTTCTTCTTCCTGATGGGTGCGCCGACGCCGCTCGGGGCACGGTTGATGGATGGCATTGACGGCCTAAGGCAATATCTGACGCTTGCCGAGAAAGATCGGATGAACATGCAGGGCGCGCCGACCATGTCGCCGCAGCATTTCGAGACGCTTCTGCCCTATGCGGTGGCGCTCGGGGTTGAAAAGCCATGGTCTCGCGCCTTCGAAGCCTGGCTTGCGGCGGCGGCAGCCGGTGCCGCGGCCGCGGCCTACAGCCCCGGCTGGTACTCCGGCCACTCCTACGGCAGCTTTTCCGATCGCATCGGCGGCTTCTCGTCCTCGATGTCGTCGACCATCGCCTCGACCATTCCGGCGCCGCGCTCCAGTTCCTCGTCGGGCTTTTCCTCCGGCGGCGGTTTTTCGGGCGGCGGCGGTGGCGGAGGCGGGGGAGGCGGCTGGTAGCCTCTTGACCTTTGCTGCCGCCCCGCTTAACGGCGGCAGGACGAACCAGAAGGGGCAAGGCCATGAGAGTTCTGTTGATCGGATGCGGCGGACGCGAGCACGCGCTGGCCTGGAAGCTTGCCCAATCCCCGCTGATGACCGAATTCTATGCGGCTCCAGGCAATCCCGGCATCGCCGAACATGCGAGCCTCGTCGCGCTGAACATCGAAGACCATGAGGCGGTTGCCGCCTTCTGCCGCGAGAAGGCGATCGATTTCGTCGTCGTCGGCCCCGAGGCGCCGCTGGTCGCGGGCCTTGCCGATCGCCTGCGCCGCGATGGAATCGCCGTCTTCGGCCCCTCGGCCGCGGCTGCCCAGCTCGAAGGCTCCAAGGGCTTCACCAAGGATATCTGCGCGCGCTACGACATTCCGACCGGCGCCTACCAGCGCTTCAACAACGCGCCGAAGGCAAAGGCCTATATCCGCCAGCAGGGCGCGCCGATCGTCGTCAAGGCCGATGGGCTTGCCGCCGGCAAGGGCGTGACGGTGGCGATGACGCTCGACGAGGCGCTGGCTGCCGTCGACGACTGCTTCGAGGGCGCCTTCGGGGAAGCCGGTGCCGAGGTCGTCATCGAGGCCTATCTCGATGGCGAGGAGGCGAGCTTCTTCTGTCTCTGCGACGGCAAGAACGTGCTGCCGCTTGCGGCCGCCCAGGACCACAAGCGCGTCGGCGACGGCGATACCGGGCCGAATACCGGCGGCATGGGCGCATATTCGCCGGCCCCAGTCATGACGCCGGACATGGTGGCGCGCACCATGAAGGAAGTCATAGAGCCGACCGTGCGCGGCATGGCGGAAAGCGGCCATGCCTTTTCGGGCGTCTTTTTCGCCGGGCTGATGATCACCGAGAAGGGTCCGGAACTGATCGAATACAATGTCCGCTTCGGCGATCCGGAATGCCAGGTGCTAATGATGCGGCTGAAGAGCGACCTGCTGCCGATCCTGCACGCCTGCGCCACCGGCACGCTCGACAAGGTCGACGCCGAATGGAGCGATGACGTGGCACTCACTGTCGTCATGGCGTCGAAGGGTTATCCAGGCGCCTACGAAAAGAACACGCCGATCGAGAGCCTGCCCGAGACGGCAGCAGGGGCCAAGGTGTTCCATGCCGGCACAGCCCTCAAGGACGGCCAACTGGTCGCTTCCGGTGGTCGCGTGCTCAATGTGACGGCGACCGGCGCGACGGTTCGTGAAGCCCAAGAGCAGGCCTATGAACTGGTGGACAAGGTGGTCTGGGACAACGGCTTTTGCCGGCGCGACATCGGCTGGCAGGCGATCGCGCGCGACGGGCGCTGAGGCGGCTGATTTCGCAACAAAAACAGGCTTCCATTCAATTTTTACCGTTTCCCCTGACCGGATGGAAATAAAGGCGCGCTAATCTGCTCCCATATTGAGACGGAGTAGCCCCGCATGCGTCATATCTTCTTGACAGTCGCTTTCGCGCTCGCCGCAGGCTCGGCGGCCGCTTCCTCGATCGAGCGCATCCCGGCAAAGCCCGCAGCGGATGCCGGCAGCATCGTCGTCAAGGCCTGCGCCGATTGCCCGCCGCTGCGGAAGAAGGATCCTAAGAGGGACTATATCGTTCCCGCACTCAAGCCGGGCACACAGACGGTCGAGATCCGCGACATCAATGGCGCGCCGAAGGTCGTGCGCACCGAAGCCTGGATGGGCGGCTCGCCCGTCGTCTTCGTCTCCAAGGCGACGCCCGCGGCTGTCGCCGCGGTCGAAGGCGAGGGCGCTCCCGCAGAGGGTATCGACACCGTATCGACGACTGCCGCCGTCACGCCCTTCGACGTCAAGCCAGTGTCCGCCTCCGTTGCCCCGACAGCCGCCAGCGCGACGGAACAAATCAAGCCGCTCGACATTTCTGCATTTGAGCTTAGGCTACAGTAAGATCAAAAGTTCCCTGCCCCACCCGACCAAGGTTTCGGTCGCTAGGGGTTCCACCAGTGGTGGAATGAATGCGCCCTTGAAGAGAAGCAAGGGCGCATTCTTTTATCTATGGATGCTCCATGCGCCCAAGAGACAACCTTCGCTTGTTTTTAGGCGGCGATAGCTCTTGTCGCGCAGCCGCATCGGGCGCAATGTGGAACGTGCGCCGCAGCTGAAGCGCTGTTGCCTGCAACTGCCTTGAAAGCCACGGCACCGGCCCGATCGCCGGCAGGAAGCCGCTACTTCGGCTTCCCGCTGGTCCAGAGCGTTTCCGTTTTCCATGAGTGACGGGCATGCTCCATCTATTTGTCTAACGCAGTTCCGGACGCAAAATCGCTACGCACTTTTGCTGGAATTGCTCGAGCGGGGGAGCGCCTATGACTGGCAGCCTGGACATTAATGCATCCGGCGTATCGCGAACCGGCATCGTGCGCACTTACAAGATACTGCTGTCAATCAACCTGCTGCTGCACCTGGCGATCGGGCTCGCCTGCCTCCTCATTCCCGATGTCGTCGGCTACTATGCGGGCCTGCCCGGCCCGATCCCCGATGGCTGGACGCGAGGCTGGGGTGCGACGCTTATCCTTGTCACGACCCTCTATCTCCCCGGGTTGCGCGATCCGGTCGGGGTCCGCGCTCCCAATATCATCGGCCTGTTCGGCCGCGTCTGGATGGGAAGCGTGTGGGTCTTCTGCGGCGGAGGTTTCCTCTGGTTCGCAGCCTTCGATTATCTATGGGCCATCATCCTGACCATCTTGTACCTTCGCGTTATCCGGAGCACGTAAGCGTGGGGAGCACGGGTTTTCGACTTCTCGTGGGTTTCAAAGATCGTTCCGGAAGGCGCGCGTGAACGCGGAACCTCTCGGATTGTCCGAGCTCGGAGGCATCTTGGGACAAGGGGAGAAGTGTTCCGCCTACGGCGTTCTCAGCCACCATCTGCAGCGGCAAGGCGCTCGATCAGCCTCTCGATGTCGCCGTGCGAGAACACCTCGACGCCGGCGCGTCTCAGGGCTGCGGCCGTGACGCCGCTTCCCGTCTTGCGGTTTCCAGAAAACGAACCGTCATAGACGAATCCAGAGCCGCAGGAGGGACTGCCGTCGATCAGCAGCGCATAGCGGCAGCCGGTGTCGCGCGCCAGGGCCACAGCGTTTTCGGCAGCCTGCAGGAATTCGTGGGTGACGTGACCACCCGTGATTTCAAACACGCCGGCGTGGCCCGAAAGAACGTCCTCGCCGGTGTTGCCGGGCTCGATCTCTGCCGGCGGGCGTGGCACCGGCATGCCGGCCGACATCTCCGGACAGATCGTGACCAGCCGGCCCTCCTGCCGCCATTGCTCGATTGCCGGGTGGGCGAGCGGCTTGGCCCGCCCGTCATAGCGGACGGCATGGCCCATGAGGCAGGCGCTGACGAGGATCTTGTTCATGACTTGGGAATACCTCGTCGGGCATGGTAATTCCAGCCCACGGGGCTTTCGCCGCCGCACCATTCACGCACCAGAAGGACTGTCGCCATCGCTGAAGACCGCCAATCTGGCCCGGCAGAGAAACGGCCGTGAACGACCTCGCAATTTATGCCGGCCTGTTCATGATGTCGTTCGCCGCCGCAACCATATTCCCCATGCAATCCGAGGCAGGGCTCGTCGGCCTCATCCTGAGCGCTGAATATTCGCCCCTTCTGCTGGTCGCCGTGGCGAGCGCTGGAAACGTTCTCGGCTCCGTGCTGAACTGGCTGCTCGGAGTGGGCATCGAGCGCTTCCGCGAAAGACGATGGTTTCCGGTGAGCGAGCCGGCGCTGGAACGCGCGCAGCGCTGGTATCGCCGCTATGGCAAGTGGTCGCTGCTCGCAAGCTGGGTGCCGATCGTGGGCGATCCCATCACCGTCGTGGCAGGCGTGCTCCGCGAGCCCCTGCCGACGTTCCTGCTGCTCGTGACCATCGCCAAGACCGCGCGCTACGCGGTCCTTGCGATCATCACAACCGGTGTCCTGGGCTAACGGCCCTCACGGCGCCTCGCCGTCGTCACACATCCGGGCCTTCGGCAAGAACTTCGTCGACAAGCTTCCGCATGGCCCCGGAATATCCGAACTGAGACCCTGGCCAAATTTCCTGCAAGGCGGGATGGTGATAGTGAAGCTGCCACTTCAACACTATCCTCCACTCACCTTCAGCCTCCACGTCGAGGAGAATTTGTTCCGCGGTATTCAGCAATATCGAGAGAAACCAGAGGTATTTTTCAGACCTTTTGGTAAGATCGCATTCTATTCCAGAAAAATCCTCAGCGCCTATCTCTCTGAGTGCCATTTTGGCAGAGGAGTACTGAGGAAAATCAAAGCAAAGCCGCAGATAGTCGCGATAGGCTCCTAGTGCTCCGGACTCCCTGGATATTTTCCGGTTCTCGCTGATTTGCCGCCACGCAAACCATAAGGCGCCCCCCGCGATCAATGCTGTCGCAACCGTGGCAAGGTTCCCGGCAACATCTGCACAGTCTCTCAATTCAGACCAACACATCGCGCACCCAATGATTGTGTTGTGTAGTAAACAGCAACCTAAGGGAATTGGCAAGGACAGTCTGATCGTCCATTCAAGTTGACGACAATTCGCGACGCGAAAACTCGCGTTGGCGCAAGCCAATCACACTTGAACTGGCGTCTAGACGCCCCTTACCCCGCGATCTTGGAGAAATCCGCAACCGTGCCCGTCGCGTCTCGGATCAGTCGCAGGAGCGCGAGGCGGTTGGCGCGGATGGCTGTGTCCTCGTCGTTGACGAGAACCTCCTCGAAGAAGCGGTCGACTGGGGCACGCAGTGCCGAGAGCGCCTGCATGGCCGAGCGGAAATCCTCGTTGGCGATTGCGGCGGACGCTTCCGCGGACGCCTTGGTGATGGCGGCGAAGAGCTCTCTTTCGGCATCGAGCCGGAAGAGGTTTTCGGAAACGCCGTCTGCGATCACGGTGCCCTTCTTCTCCTCGGCCGCAAGGATCTGCGTGGCGCGCTTGGTGCCGGCGAGCAGGTTCTTGCCGTCTTCCGAGGTGATGAAGGCGGTCAGCGCCTCGACGCGGCGGGCGACCAAAAGCAGGTCGTCAGCCTCGGGCGTCAGCACCGCATCGATGAGGTCGTAGCGGGCACCCTGATCGCGAAGGTAGACCTTCAGGCGGTCGTGGAAGAAGGAGAGGAGATCGAGCTGACGCGACTGGCCATCGTCCACTGCGCCCTGGGATGTGAGGTAGTCCCCGCCTTGCTCGGCTTTCCTGCCGTTGGCTTTCTCCGATATGTCCGCATCGATCCGGCCCATATGGCTCGCGATACGCGGCAACAGTGTCAGGCGAACGCCGCGTTCCAGAATGATGCGGATGACGCCGAGCGCGGCGCGACGCAATGCGAACGGATCCTTCGAGCCGGTCGGCTTTTCATCGACGGCCCAGAAGCCGATCAGCGTGTCCAGCTTGTCGGCAAGCGCAACTGTGATCGCGATCTTTTCCCCCGGCAGCTGGTCGGATGGGCCCTGTGGCTTGTAGTGGTCCTCGATAGCGGTCGAGACGGCTGCATCCTCGCCTTGCAGAGCGGCGTATTTGCGGCCCATGACGCCCTGCAGTTCCGGGAACTCACCAACTGCCTCGGTGCGCAGGTCGGCCTTCGCAAGCACGACGGCCCGGTCGACCAGTTTGTAGTCGGCGCCGAGAGGAAAGGCGATCTTCGCAGCCATTGCCCGGATGCGCTGCACGCGCTCGCCCTGTGTACCCAGCTTGGCATGGAACGTTACGTTCAGCGCGTCGAGCTTCGCCATGCGCTGGTCGAGCGGCTTGGCGAGATCGAGGCCGAATTTCTCGGCGGATGCCACGAGTGTCTCGAGGTCCGGCAGGTTGCCTTGGTCGCGCTTCCAGAAGTGCAGCGCGTCGGAGAGGCGGGCGCGGACGACCTTGCCGTTGCCGTGGACGATTTCCTTGCCGCCGTCCTTCGCCTCGATATTCGCGACGAGGATAAACTTGTTGGAGAGGCCCTCTCCACCCTGCGGGCGGGTGACGAAACACTTCTGGTTCGTCTTGATCGTCAGGCGAATGATTTCCGAGGGGATTGAGAGATAGTCCTCCTCGAAGGAGCCCATCAGCACCTGCGGCCATTCGACGAGGCCGGAGACCTCCTCCAGCAGGCCCTCGTCCTCGACGAGTTCGAGGCCGTTTGCGAAGGCGATGTCGCGGGCGTCATGGAGGATGATGTCCTTGCGCCGCTCGGCATCGAGCATGACCTTGGCCTTCTCCAGGCTCGCGGCATAATCATCGAAGCGCTTGACCGTGATCGCGCCTGGCGCATGGAAGCGGTGGCCATAGGTGATGTTGGAAGCCGTGATGCCGTCGATCTCGAAGGGGATGACGGCGGTTTCCTCGTGCTCGGTGCCGAAGGTGCAGACGATCGATTGCAGCGGCCGCACCCAGGTGAGCGAGCCGGGCTTCGCCGAGGCCTTGCCCCAGCGCATGGGCTTCGGCCAGGGAAAATCGCGGATGATGCCGGGCATCACCTCGGCGACGATCTCTTCCGCCGAGCGGCCGGGTTTCGAAATGACGGCGACGTAGAAATCGCCCTTCTTCGGGTCGCTGACCACCTGCGCTTCGGAAACAGAGGAAAGCCCTGCGCCGCGCAGAAAGCCTTCGATCGCCTTTTCCGGGGCATCGGTGCGGGGGCCCTTGCGCTCTTCGCGGACATCGGCCGAACGGGCCGTCAGGCCATGGATGTCAAGCGTGAGGCGTCGCGGCGTCCAGTATTCGCGCGCTCCCTCATAGGAAAGACCGGCCTCGACCAGCGCATCGGTGACGAGTTTCTTCAGGTCGCCCGCAGCCTTGCGCTGCATGCGTGCTGGAATCTCTTCGGAGCGAAGTTCGAGAAGCAGGTTCGGCATGTTACTCTTCCTTGCGTCCTGAAGGCAGGACGGTCCAAAACGGTCGCCTCTGCTACCAAAGAATGCCGCTTCTGCACAACCGCAAAAAGGCGACATATCGCGCGCATCTTGCTGTGGAAAGCCGGGCCGGGCATTGCCTTGCCGCTTTTCGCCGTTATGGTCCCGCAACTTTCGTGAAACGCAGGAATTCTCATGGCCGCTGACCTCCGCTCGCTTGCCGCTGTCATCTCCTCCGAAATCAACGCCCGGCCCGATCAGGCAAAGGCGGCGATCGAGCTTCTGGACGAGGGTGCGACGGTGCCCTTCATCGCGCGCTATCGCAAGGAAGTGACCGGCGGGCTGGATGATACGCAGCTGCGCAATCTGGCGGAACGTCTCGTCTACCTGCGTGAGCTGGAAGCCCGCCGCGACACGATCGTCGAATCGATCACCGGCCAGGGCAAGATGACCGACGAGCTTATGGGCAAGATCACTGGTGCAGCCACCAAGGCCGAGCTGGAAGATCTCTATCTGCCCTACAAGCCGAAGCGTCGCACCCGCGCCGAGATCGCCCGTGAGCGTGGCCTGGGTCCGCTGGGCGAAGCGATCCTCGCGGAGCGAGCGAAGGAGCCGGCAGTGCTTGCGGAAGGTTTCCTCACGGCGGATGTGCCGGACGTGAAGGCGGCGCTCGAAGGCGCGCGCGATATCATCGCCGAGGGCATTTCCGAAAATGCCGACCTGCTCGGCAAGCTGCGCGGCCATATGCGCAATGCCGCCCTCCTGAAGGCGAAGGTCGTGGACGGCAAGCAGGTGACCGGCGAGAAATTCTCCGACTATTTCGACCATTCCGAACGCTGGGCGACGGCGCCGAGCCACCGTGCACTCGCCATGCTGCGCGGCTGGAACGAGGAGGTGCTGACGCTCTCGATCGAGGCCGATGCCGAGATCGCCTCGCCAAACAAGCCGGCCGAGCGGATGATCGCGAGCGCATACGAGATCGGCGCGAGCCGCCCCGGCGACCGCTGGCTGATGGAGGTCGCAAGCTGGACCTGGCGAGTGAAACTCTCCATGTCGCTCTCGCTCGACCTGATGCGCGAGATGCGCGAGCGGGCCGAGGAGGAGGCGATCCACGTCTTTGCACGCAACCTCAAGGATCTGCTGCTTGCGGCGCCGGCGGGGTCCCGCGCCACCATGGGTCTCGATCCGGGCATCCGCACCGGTGTCAAGGTCGCCGTAGTCGACGGCACCGGCAAGCTGGTTGCCACCTCCACCGTCTATCCCTTCCAGCCGCGAAACGACGTGCGCGGGGCCCAGGTCGAGCTTGCCTCGCTGATCCGCAAGCACAATGTCGAGCTGCTCTCGATCGGCAACGGTACCGGCAGTCGCGAGACGGAAAAGCTGGTGGCCGACATGCTGGCCGAGCTGCCGGGTGCCAAGCCGACCAAGGTGATCGTCTCGGAAGCCGGCGCCTCGGTCTATTCCGCCTCGGAGACCGCGGCACTGGAGTTCCCAAGCCTCGACGTGTCGCTGCGCGGCGCCGTTTCGATCGCGCGCCGCCTGCAGGACCCGCTGGCCGAGCTTGTGAAGATCGAGCCGAAGTCGATTGGCGTCGGCCAGTACCAGCACGACGTCGACCAGGGCAAGCTCTCACGCTCGCTCGATGCGGTGGTGGAAGACGCGGTGAATGCCGTCGGCGTCGACCTCAATACTGCTTCCGCGCCGCTGCTTGCCCGCGTCTCAGGCCTCGGCCGCTCGATTGCCGATGCCATCGTGCTGCACCGCGACCAGAACGGTCCCTTCGAAAGCCGAAAGGAACTGCTGAAGGTTTCCCGCCTCGGCCAGCGTACATTCGAACAGGCAGCGGGCTTCCTGCGCATCCCTGATGGCAAGGAGCCGCTTGATGCCTCGTCCGTCCACCCGGAAGCCTATGGAGTGGCCAAGAAGATCGTCGCCGCCTGCGGCCGCGACCTGCGCACGCTGATGGGCGACAGCGCCATGTTGAAGGGGCTCGATCCGCGGAAGTTCATCGACGAGAAGTTTGGGCTGCCGACGGTAAAGGACATCATCGCGGAGCTTGAAAAACCCGGCCGGGACCCGCGCCCGAGCTTCAAGACCGCGACCTTCGCGGAAGGGATCAACGAGATCTCGGACCTCAAGCCTGGCATGATGCTGGAGGGTACCGTCACTAATGTCGCAGCCTTCGGCGCTTTCGTGGACATAGGCGTCCACCAGGACGGTTTGGTGCATGTCTCGCAGCTTGCCGACCGCTTCGTGAAGGACCCGCATGAGGTCGTCAAGGCCGGCGACGTGGTGAAGGTGAGGGTGGTCGAGGTCGATGCGAGGCGCAAGCGAATCGCGCTTTCGATGCGCCGGGACGACGGCTCTGCCGGCGTGCCGACTGCACGTGAGTCGCGGCCGTCGGGGAGCGATCGCTCATCGGCAAAACCTCAGCAGGGGCGGCCGAAGGAGGAAACGCGGGGCAGTTTCGGGGCCGCGCTCGCCGATGCCATGAAACGAAAATAAGGGCTTAGCGGCCGTCATTGCAAGAATGTCACACTTTGGCACCGTTCGTGCCGGAGTGCCATTCCGCGTGCTTGTCTGTCCGCAAAAAGAGGCGTTTAGTGCTCGCATTGTTTTGTCGTCCCCCAAAAAACATGCGAGGCGTCAATGGCGTCGGCCCTCTTAACGATCGTCAAGAAAATTATCCGCAAAGGTTCATTGAAAATCACTCGCGCCTCAGGTGAGACGCACATACTCGGTGACGGCTCTGGCGATCTGGTCGCCGTCCGTCTTGCGGACCAGGAGGCCGAAGAGGCGATTGGTCGCGACCCGACGCTCAAGCTCGGCGAGATGTTCATGGAAGGCCGGTTCATCCTCGAGCAGGGCAACATCTATGACTTCCTCGCCCTGGTGAAGCAGAACACCACCAACGAGATCTTCGACTTCCGCATGGCGGCGCTGCTCATCGGCCGCATCGCGTGGCAGCAGCTGAAGAGCCGCTTCCCGGTCAACCGCAACAAGCACAATGTTGCGCATCACTACGATCTCTCGGCCAAGCTCTTCGATCTCTTCCTGGATCAGGACTGGCAATATTCCTGTGCCTATTTCGAGCCTGCGGGCATCACCCTGGATGAAGCGCAACTTGCGAAGAAGCGCCACATCGCTGCGAAGCTCCTGCTGGAGCCCGGTCAACGCATCCTCGAAATCGGCTCCGGATGGGGTGGCATGGGCATGTACCTGGCCGAAGCGACCGAGCGGTCGGATTTCACCGGGATCACGCTTTCCGAGGAACAACTCAAGGTCTCGCGCGACCGTGCGGCCAAGCGTGGCCTTGCCGATCGCGTCCGCTTCGAGCTCCAGGACTACCGGACGCTGACGGGCCGGAAGTTCGACCGCATCGTCTCGGTCGGCATGTTCGAGCATGTCGGCATCGGCAACTACCGCAACTTCTTCCGCAAGGTCAGTGACCTGCTCGAAGACAACGGCGTAATGGTGCTGCATTCGATCGGCCGGCCGAAGCCGAGCTTCGCCACCAACGCCTTCATCGAGAAATACATCTTCCCCGGCGGCTACATCCCCTCGGTCGGCGAGGTCACGCCAGCACTCGAAAAGGCCGGGCTGCTCGTCAAGGACGTCGAAATCCTTCCGATGCACTACGCGTATACGCTGCGCCACTGGCGCGAGCGCTTTGTCGCCCGCAAGGAGGAGGCGGTTGCGCTCTATGACGAGCGGTTCTTTCGCATGTGGGAATTCTATCTGGCCGGATCGGAGATAGGCTTCCGCTGGGATGAACTCTTCATCTTCCAGATCCAGCTCTCGAAGAACCAGTTCGCCGTTCCGGACAATCGCAGCTACATCGCTGCGGGCGAGGCCAGGCTGAAGGAATTCGAGGCGACGCGCGCGCCTCTGGAGAAGGTAACCTTTTGATTTGATAGGGCAGGCGGGATGACGCGGCGCCGAAGCCGGCGCCGCGTTCTGTTTCCCGCGACCGCCAATCGATTCAGCAGCCGTAGTTAACAGTGCGGTAACGACATCCGGATAATTGCGCACTTAGTGCCGTCGGTCCGCGGCCTTTGTATTGCGTGTTCTGGAGTGCGGATATGTTTTGTCGATTGCTGGCGCCCCTGTTTGCGGGCGTTTTTCTTTTGTCTTCGGGAATGGCAAGAGCCCAGGATGGCTCGCCGTGGTGGTCCGGCGACTGGTATTTCAGCCTCGGTGCCGAGGCTTTCGTCGGGCCGAAGTTCAAGGGCGCCTCCCGCGGCGACCTGCAGTTCGCCCCTCTCGTTTCGGTCGGCAAGCAGGGAAGTTCCCCGCGTTTCTCCTCGCGCAACGACAGTCCGTCCGTTGCCCTGTTCGATAACGGTACCGTCCGCGCCGGTATTGCCGGGCGGTTCGTCCCGGAACAGGATGGAAATACCGCCTCGGAGCTCAAGGGCCTGAAGGCAGTGAAATGGGGTGCCGAAATCGGCGGCTTCGTGGAGGCCTACCCGACCGATTGGCTGCGCGGCCGTGCCGAATTGCGCCAGGGTGTCCGCTCCCATTATGGGCTCGTCGCCGATCTCGCGGTCGACGCGTTTACCGATATAGCCCCGAACCTGCAGCTCTCGGGCGGTCCCCGCGCGACCTTCGCCAGCAGGGACTATTTCGACACCTATTACGGCGTTACCACGGAGGAGGCCGCAGCTTCGGGCCTCTCCGCCTACAGTCCGGGCGGCGGTATCGAATCGGTCGGTGTCGGCGGGGCGCTTACCTGGCAAGCGATGGAAAATCTCACCGCGAGTTCCTTCATCGAGTACAAGCGTCTGGCCGGATCGGCGGCCGACAGCAGTCTCGTCACGGAGCGCGGTTCCCCGAATCAGCTCACGGTCGGCGTCTCGGCGAACTACCGGTTCAATTTCTCGACGCGATGATGCCCCTGGGCGTGCGGCGGGTTATTGACCGACGCACGCCGCCGCCGCTACATGGCGTCATGTACAAAAGGGCGGAACATAATCACGGGCGCGTGGCCGACGCGCCCTCGGACAACTGGGTGTACCGGATATTAAGCCCGGCACTCTGGCCCTACGCGCAGCTTGCGCGCTGGGACAGGCCGATCGGCTGGCAGCTGCTCATGTGGCCCTGCTTCTGGTCGGCGGGGCTTGCGGCAAACGTGGCCGCGCATGCGGGTGTCTTCTCCGGCCGCCAGTTCATCCTGCATCTTTTCCTGTTTTTCGTCGGTTCCGTTGCCATGCGCGGCGCCGGCTGCACCTACAACGATCTCGTCGACCACGAGATCGACATGGAGGTGGAGCGTACGCGCTCGCGGCCGCTGCCTTCCGGCAGGGTGAGCCGACGCCAGGCCAAGATATTCATGGTGCTGCAGGCGTTGGTCGGGTTGGTCGTGCTCCTGATGTTCAACTGGTTCACGGTCATCCTCGGCGTCCTGTCATTGGCAATCGTGGCGCTCTATCCCTTCGCCAAGCGTTTCACGGATTGGCCGCAGTTCTTCCTGGGACTTGCTTTCTCCTGGGGTGCGCTGATGGGCTGGGCCGCCGTCTTCGGAAGCCTTTCGGTCGCGGCATTGCTTCTCTATGCATCGGCGATTGTGTGGACGATCGGATACGACACGATCTATGCCCACCAGGACAAGGAGGACGACGAGCTCATCGGCGTTCGCTCCACCGCTCGTCTCTTCGGAGAGAGAACGCGGCTCTGGCTCGTCGGCCTCTATGGCCTGACGCTCTTGCTGATGTTTGGCTCGTTCACGGTCGCCGGTGCCGGCGTTCTTGCTTTTGCGGGCCTCGCAATCGCTGCGGTGATGTTTGCCTACCAGATCGCCCGGCTGGACATCAACGATCCCGCGCAGTGCCTCGCGCTCTTCAAGTCGAACGGCAAGGTCGGCGGTATCATCTTCGCGGGCCTCTTCCTGTCGCTGATATTCCTGGTGCCGTAACCCGCAAGGAAAATCCGGCCCCTTGTGGGACCGGATCCTTGTCTTGAGCGAGGGTCCTGCGGGCCTATTTGCGGGCGATGATCTCGCGTCCGGCGATTTTCATGGCGACGCCGAGCTGGCCGGTTGTACGCCGCACCAGAAAACGCGGGCGGCGGTTTGCGAAGAAGGAGTGCCGGCGCCGCGGCTTCAGCTGCTGCGTCCGGATGTCGCCGAGATGCTCCTCGAGCGGCCGGGCAATGCCGTCGGCCTCGACCATCAGCATGGGAATGCGGAAGGCTTCGGACCAGCTGCGCCAGTCGGCGGCGATATCACAAAGGTCATGCGCGACGAGAAGCGGAATGCAGAGTTCCGGATCGTCGTGATGAAGTTCGAGCGTCACGGTGACTTCGCCGTCGCCGTGATCGATGGCGCGGGCCGCCACGCCTTTGAAGGCGCGCTTCGGCAAGGCGATGGAAAGCGGCAGGCCGCTCGACGGAAGCACCTTGCGCATTACGGCGCCCCGTTCGTCGATGGTGATTGTGACGTCGGAAGACGACCCCTTGGCTGCATAGCTGACCTGCTGCGGAAAGCGCTTTGGGTCCAGCCGAAGTGTCGTTCCTGCCCATGCGGGCTTCATGACGGTGTTGGTCATCGAGTTTCTACCCTTGTCTTACCTGAGAGCCGTCGCCGGTCTTCTCCTTGGGACTTTCCGTCCTCTATGGCCCGACAATAGGCACCCGCTCTTCCGGACAGCTTAAAAATCGCGGTTAAGAAAACTTTGCGTCCATGGATGGTTAGCAAAGGCCAACGCCGCAGGGTTTCCGAAGGGTGAAGAAAGCGGCGTCGAGTGGTCCTAAACGATACACGCATAAGGCGAAGGCCGGTAAGCCTCGAGTAAGCTTTCCGTGCGAAGCTTAGGCAACAGATTCTGTCCGCCAACAGCCGTGCTCAAGAGGGCGCCCTTCATGATCTCGACCTATCTCGGCTTCACATTGATCAACCGGGACATCAAGAGCAGTCTCGACAAGGTTGCCTCCCAAACGCAGGTCAAGCGGGAGAGCGACTACTACAATGCCCACATCGGCAAGGTAGAGACCGTCGATGATCTGATGGACGACTACCGCCTCTATAGCTATGCGGTGAAGGCTTACGGCCTCGATGACATGGGCTATGCCAAGGCCTTCATGAAGAAGGTTCTCGAGAGCGACCTCAGCGATCCGAACAGCTTTGCCAATCGCCTGAACGACCAGAGGTACAAGGACTTCGCAGCCGCCTTCAACTTCGGCTCCACGTCGAAGGATGTCCAGAGCGATGCGCAGGAAGACGAACTGATAGGCCTCTACAAGCAGTCCTTCACCAACGAGGAAGGCTCGGCCAAGACCGAGAGCGCCTATTTCCGGAAGGCCATCGCCAAGGTCACGAATGTCAACGAGCTGTTGAACGACGACCGGCTGCGCAACTACGCGCTGGACTCCCTCGGCATCGATGCGACCTACGTTTCCAAGAGCTTCCTGAAGCAGGTGCTGACAAGCGATGTCAACGACCCGGCGAGCTTCGTCAACACGAACGGCAATGCGAAGTACAAGGCGCTCGCCGCACAGTTCAGCTTCAACGCCGACGGCACGGTTGCCAACGGCGCTGCCCAGACGGCCGCCCAGACCGACAAGATGGTCGAAACCTACAACATCACCGTTCCCTCCTTCACGACGAAGGTCGGGGCGCAATACAACAAGGCCTACTACGAGGCCAATATCCTCTCGGTCCGCTCGATCGATGACCTCGTGAAGGATCCCCGGCTGTTCAGCTATGTTAAGGCCGCCTACAGCATCGATCCGGCGCTCAGCGCTGCGGGCTTCAAGGCCGTCATGGCAAGCGACATTTCTGACCCCAAGAGCTACGCCAACCAGCTCGGTTATGCCGCCGTGGTTCCCATGTTCAACTTTGCGGCCGATGGCACCGTTCCGGCCGGACAGGACGTGCAGACGGCCGAGCAGGTCGCCAAGGTCTCCGCCAACTACACTGCCCGCTACGACGACAGCACGACCGATCTGATCGACGATGCGGTGAAGAATTTCAAGAAGCGGATGGACAGCGGCATCGTCAAGATCAAGGACCTGTTCGTGAGCAACAGGGACGACAAGGACGCCTTCAACAACAAGATGCCTGAACTCACCTCGATGGCGCTGCGGGCCTACGGGATCGACGAGAGCGAGGTGTCGAAGACCGAGCTGCGCAAGATCCTCACGAGCGACCCCTACGATCCGAAAAGCTACGTCAATTCGCTGAAGGATGACCGCTTCGTCAAGCTCGCCAAGGCCTTCAATTTCGACAGCAAGGGCAATGTCTCCGTGGCGCTGCAGGCGCTCTCCGCCAATCAGATGTCCGCGCTTGCACTAGACTACAGCGACCGCAAGACCATGTCCCTCGAAGGCCCGGCCAAGGATGATGCCGTGAAGGCCGCGAAAAAGGATATCGCGAAATTCGAGGACTCGATCGGCACGGTCAAGTCGGTCTCCGACCTGCTTGGAAACAAGGACCTCGTCTCCTTCATGCTGGCAGCGAAGGGGCTCGACCCGAAAAAATACACGGCCGATGTGCTGAAGCAGGCTTTCGCCGCCGATCCGGATGATCCGAAGAGCATCCTGAACAAGCCGGAGAACGCAAAGCTCAGGGACCTCGTCACCTCGTTCAATTTCGACGAGAAGGGTCAGCTTTCGAGGGACGGCGTCGGCGTTGCCCAGAATGCCAGCGAACTGCGAAAGACCGGCGAGCTCTATCTGCGGCAGACGCTGGAACTCGAGCAGGGCGAGAGCAATGAAGGGATCCGCCTTGCCCTCTATTTCGAGCGCAACGCCGATCGCATGACCTCGATTTACGACCTGATGGGCGACAGGGCCATGTTCCAGGTCATCACCACGACATTCAACCTGCCGAGTTCGATTTCGGGCATGGATGTCGATCAGCAGGCGAAGATGCTGAAGAAGATCGTCAACATCGAAGACCTGCACGATCCCAAGAAGCTGGACAAGATGCTGAAGCGCTTTGCCGCAATGTACGACGTGGCGAACAATACGGACACCACGTCCTCCGCTTCGACCGCGCTCAGCATCCTCATGGGCGGAGCGCGGTAGGCCGACAGCGCCTCAGACGTTGACGACCTTGCCCGGGTTCATGATGCCGGCGGGGTCGAAGGCGCGCTTGATGCGGCGCATCAGATCCATCTCGATTTCCGAACGGATCGAAGCAAGCTCGTCGCGCTTCAGCTGGCCGATCCCGTGCTCGGCCGAAATCGAGCCGCCATGGGCAAGCACCAATCCGTGGACGATGCCGTTCATCTCGTGCCAGCGTGCGATGAAGGCGTCCTTGTCGACGCCGACGGGCTGGGAAATGTTGTAGTGGATGTTGCCGTCGCCCATGTGACCGAAGGCGCAGATGCGCGCGCCGGGCATTGCCGCCATCACCGCCTCTTCCGCCTGGTGCATGAATTCCGGGATCTGCGATACGGGAACCGAGACATCGTGCTTGATCGAGCCGCCCTCGGGCTTCTGCGCCTCCGACATGCTTTCCCGCATGTGCCAGAGCGCCTTTTGCTGGGCGACCGACGAGGCGATGACGGCATCCTGCACGAGACCCGCTTCGAAGCCCTGCTCCAGCAGCGTCGTCATCATCCGTTCGGCAGTCTCGGCAGAATCCGAGGTTGAGATATCGATCAGCACATACCAGGGATGTGGTGATTCCAGCGGATCGCGCACGCCCTCGATGTTGCGGGCGGTGATCTCCACGCCAAAGCGCGGCATCAGCTCGAAGCCGGTCAGGGCCGGACCGCACAGGCTGGATGCCTGGTTGAACAGCGCAAGCGCGTCCTCGACGGTGTTGAGACCGGCAAAGGCCACCTGCTTGCCGAGCGGTTGCGGGTACAGCTTCAAGACGGCGGCGGTGATGATGCCGAGCGTGCCTTCCGCGCCGATGAAGAGGTCGCGCAGGTCGTAGCCGGTATTGTCCTTCTTCAGCCGCCGGAGCCCGTTCCAGATCTCGCCGGTCGGCAGCACGACTTCCAGCCCAAGGCAGAGTTGGCGCATGTTGCCATAGGCAAGCACGGCGGTGCCGCCGGCATTGGTGGAGAGGTTACCGCCGATACGGCAGGACCCCTCGGAGCCGAGCGAGAGCGGGAAGAGGCGGCCATGCGCCTCGGCTGCCTTCTGCACCTCGGCGAGGATCGCACCGCCTTCGGCGACGAGGATGTTGGCGACCGGATCGACTTCGCGGACACGGTTCATGCGCTCCAGAGAGACAATGATGTCGGCGCCGCCCTCACGCGGCGTCTGGCCGCCGACAAGGCCGGTATTCCCCGTCTGCGGCACGATCGCGGTACTGGTTTCGCTGGCAAGCTTGAGGATCGCCGAGACCTCCTCGACGGAGCACGGCTTGAGCAGCAGGGGAGAGGCGCCGTGATAGAGTCCGCGGTTCTCGACGAGATGCGGGGCAAGATCGGCCGCATCGCGCAGCGCGTGCCGCTCGCCGACGATCGCCGTGAAGCGTTCGAGAAGTTCCTGTGAGATCATCGTTCCGCCCATTGGGTCTTCTGCCTCCCGTCCTATTCCCTCGGGGCTGCGGCGCGCCGCAGCCGGTCGTTGATCGCCTCGCCCAGCCCCTCCTCGGGAATGGCGGAAAAGGCGATCGTGGCCGCGCCGCTGGCATCGGCCTTCTTCATGAAGTCGAAGAGGTTCGTCGCCGCCTCCGAAAGGTCGCCGCCGGGGCTGAGGTTGAGAACGGCCGCCGCCGCCTCTACGCCGGAAACGGGTGCGTCGCCGAAGCGGATCAGCGCCTCGCCGGCGTTAACCTCTGTGGCGTTGAGCCGGACTGCAGCCCCCGGCGCGTAGTGCGAGGCGAGCATGCCCGGTGCCTCGATAGCCGCCTTGCCGGCGCCGTTGCGCAGCAGCTTCCTGCCGGCGACTCGCTCGATCTCCTCCGCCGCCAGCCCGCCCGGCCGCAGCAGCCGCAATTCGCCGTCCTCGATCTTGACGATCGTCGATTCGACGCCGACAGCGGACGCGCCGGCATCGAGGATGAGCGGGATCTTCTCACCAAGGTCGTCCGCGACGTGTTCCGCGGTCGTCGAGCTCACCTTGCCGGACGTGTTGGCGCTGGGGGCGGCAAGCGGCCTGCCGAAGGCACCGATCAGGCGACCGGCAAAGCCCACCGGTACGCGGATGCCGACGCTGTCGAGCCCGGCTGTCGCAAGCGCATGGATGGCGCTGTCCGACCTGAGCGGCAGGACCAGCGTCAGCGGCCCGGGCCAGAAGGCCTCAGCAAGCCGTCGCGAAAGCGGATCGAAGATCGCGTGACGCTCCGCCATCTCAAGGCCGGACATGTGGGCGATCAGCGGGTTGAAACGCGGCCGGCCCTTGGTCTCGTAGATGCGGGTGATGGCGAGCGGGTTGGTTGCGTCGGCGGCAAGTCCGTAGACGGTTTCCGTCGGAAGCGCGATCGGAAAGCCGTCGGAGAGCACCTTGCAGGCCTCGACGATCGCCGTCTCTTCGTTCGTTCCAATGTCGATGTGTCTTGCCATGGCCTGACCGGTTCGCAGTTCAGGCTGTCATTAGGCTTTCCGACGCCGGGGATCAATTGCCTTTCTCGACGCGGGTGGCTGCCCTCAGAGCTGGCGGATGATGTCCCGCAACTGCTCGTGTCGTGCGCCCAGAAGCAGCACGTTCCTGATGGCGACCTGCGGGTCATGGGTGTGGAAGAGCACACCGTTACCCCTGATGTTGCGGTCGATGACCATCTTCGGCCGGCTCGGCGCGTCGCTTTCGGCTTCCGCCTCGGCAGAGTCTTCCGAGGGGGTCATCGCGACGGCGAAGTACATGCGGGAATATTTCGGGTTGAACTGCTCGAAGAAATTGTCGTTGTCGCCGATCTCCGCATAGAAGTTGGCGATGTAGAAGGCCCAGTTCACGCCCTCGTACTGCGCAAAGCGGGTGCGCGCGGCGGTCACATGGCAGTAACCGAGATGAGGGCTCCCCCTCAGCGTCCGGTGGAATATCAGCTTGGGAAACCTGATGGAATCGTGGAAGCCGTTCAGGCGCTCGACCGTCTTTTCGCCGGCCGCTCTCAGCTTGCGGCCAGTGAGTTCCGCCACCGCCTCGTGGGAGAGATAGCGACGCCCACCGGCGAGCTCGTTTTCCTTTGCGCGGGTGATCTTGCCCGTGCGGAGGAACTCGGAATGGATCGTTGCGGCGGTGGCGGCGGGCGGCGGCACCTGGTTGCTCGCATCGTAGTATCGGAGCCTTGCCATCGCCTGCACTCTTTCCAATCTTGTGTCCGTGCGGGCAGGATAGGGGCCCATGCTTAATGCCGGCTTAAGGTGACGGCCTCGGCTGTGCCGTTATGATGCCACAACCGCGTTGCCGACTTCCGTTTTCGGCGGCATGTGTCGCAAACGGAATGGGCCGTCCCCAAGGTCTCGCCGACGTCAGCGGCGACGTGGCTGCCAGCGGAGTGCTGGAGCCTCTAACGCATTGAATTGAAGGGTGATCCTCGAACCGCGCTCACGGCGCGATCACAGCTTCTGTGCTGTCGCCAATTTCGAAGCCCATGTCGCATTGCAGCCACGCGGCGGCAAGGACCGATGCTTATATGAAGCAATCTCAAGGTGCCGCCCGATAGGGAGGCGGAGAATTGGGAAGCCGGTCGAAATCCGGCGCTGCCCCCGCAACGGTGGTGGAGCATAACGCGGCAAAACAGCCACTGGGCATTCAAGCCTGGGAAGGCGCCGCGATCGTCCCTGCGGGGACGGCTCCTGAGCCCGGAAACCAGCCTGGGGATAGAGATTCTGAACTGGCCGCGGCGGGCGGCCGGAGGAAAACGTGCCGGGGTCTTTCGGGGCCGGTCGAGCCGTGTCCTCCGCCCGCAACGACAGCGAGATGCACGAGGATATGCAATGGATATTCGCAGCAATGTTTTGAGGCAGTTGAAGAACCGCCGCCAGGGTTTCAGCCTGGAACAGCCTTTTTACACCGACCCCGACTATTTCAAGCTGGACATGGAATTGCTCTACTATCGCGACTGGCTGTTTATCGGCCATGATTGCGAAGTGCCGAGGGCCGGGAACTATTTCACCGTACAGGTCGGCGAATATCCCGTCGTCATCGTGCGCGGCCGTGACAACCAGATCCGCGCCTTCCACAACAGCTGTCGCCACCGCGGTTCGCGCGTCTGCACCTCCGACCGCGGCTCCTCGGCAAAGCTCGTGTGCCCTTATCACCAGTGGACCTACGAACTCGACGGCTCGCTGCTTTTCGCCCGCCATATGGCGGAGGATTTTGACAAGAGCCAGTTCGGCCTGAAGCCGGCCCATTGCGAGAGCGTTGCAGGCTACATCTTCATCTGCCTCGCGAAGAACGCCCCGGATTTCGCGCCGGTTCGCAATTCCATCGAACCCTACATGAAGCCGCACCGCATCGGCGAGGCGAAGATCGCCTTCCAGAGCACCATCATCGAGAAGGGCAACTGGAAGCTCGTCTGGGAAAACAACCGCGAATGCTATCATTGCGCGGCCAACCATCCGGAACTCTGCCGTACCTTCCCGGAAGCACCGACCGTCAGCGGCGTGCAGGGCGCGTTCGACGATCCCGTCATCGCCGAGCACTGGAGCCGCTGCGAGCGTGCCGGCCTGCCGAGCGAGTTCAAGATTTCGCCGGACGGCCAGTTCCGCACGGCGCGCATGCCGCTGATCGAAGGCGCGGAAAGCTACACCATGTCAGGCCAGCGCGCCGTCAAGCGGCCGCTTTCTGATGACGTGACGGTCAGCCACATCGGCACGATGCTGCTCTTCCACTATCCGACGACGTGGAATCACATGCTCGGCGACCATGCGATCTCCTTCCGCGTGCTGCCGATCGGTCCAAACGAGACCGCCGTCACGACGAAGTGGATCGTCCACAAGGATGCCGTCGAGGGCGTGGACTACAATCTCGACGAGTTGACGCATGTCTGGACGGAAACCAACGACCAGGATCGCCGCATCGTCGAGGAAAACGCGTTCGGCATCCACTCGCCGGCCTATGAGCCCGGCCCCTATTCGGAGGCCGACGAGGGCGGCGTCATGCAGTTCGTGGAATGGTACTCCAACTTCATGATCAACCGGCTCCAGGGCGACCAGGCCAAGCTTTCCGTGGTGGCGTGAGATGAACATGGCGGTTTCCTTCCAGCACCTCGACCAGATGCAGCCCTGGAACGACAGGCTGCATCTTCTCGAATGCCTTTCGGCCACTCCGGAGGCGCCGGACGTGATGACCTTCACGTTCCGCTCCGACCGCGAGAACTGGTTCCGCTACCTGCCGGGCCAGTTCGTCACGCTGGAGTTGCCGACGGGGCCGGAACCCGCCATGCGCACCTATACGCTTTCCTCCAGTCCCTCGCGGCCCTTCTCTGTCGCGGTGACGGTGAAGGCGCAGAAGGACAGCGTCGGCACGCGCTGGATGTTCGAGAACCTGAAGCCCGGCATGCGCATTCGCGCTTATGGGCCGGTCGGCGATTTCTCCCATGTCCGCCATCCGGGGGAGAAATATCTCTTCCTCTCGGCCGGCTCCGGCATCACGCCGATGATGTCGATGACGCGCTACATGGCCGATACGGCGCCGCTGTCGGACATCACCTTCATCAACTGTTCCCGCAGCCCCTCCGACATCATCTTCCGCTCCGAGCTCGAATATCTGGCGCGGTTCATGCCCAGTCTCGACCTCGGCTTCATCGTCGAGCAGTGCGGCCGCACCGACCTGTGGTCGGGCCTGAAGGGGCGGATCGACAAGGCGAAGATCGCGCTGCTCGCGCACGACTTCATGGAGCGGACGATCTTCTGCTGCGGCCCGGAAGTCTTCATGGAATCCGTCCGCTCGATGCTCGAGGCGCACGGCTTCGACATGTCGCGCTATCATCAGGAAAGCTTCCTGCCGGCCGAGGCGCCGACACCGCTTGCCGAGGTGAGCGACGATGCGCCGGCGGAGGAGGGGACGACGATCCGGTTCTCCATGGCCGGCAAGGATGCGGCCTGCGCGTCGGGCCAGACGATCCTGCAGGCGGCGCGTGCCGCCGGTGTGCGCATCGGAGCGGCCTGCGAATCCGGCCTCTGCGGCACCTGTCGCGTCATGAAGCTCTCGGGCGAGGTCGAGATGAGCCACAATGGCGGCATTCTCGACGATGAAATCGACGAGGGATACATCCTCGCCTGCTGCTCGCGGCCGAAGACGGACGTAGAGATCGAGGCCTGAGGTCTTCGCGCACGCGAACAGCTCAGTCCGCGGGCCTCCCCCCACGTGGCTTGGAACCGATCGATGAGGTGACGATCGGGTCGAGTGGGAACGGCATGGCGGGCAGCTGCCATGTGCAGGATTTCGCTGCCGCAATCATGATTTCCGGTTCCAGCGGCTTTGCCGGCAAAAGGTGGCCATGTGGCCATATCTTTGCGAGGTGCTGCTTGCCCATCGGAACGACATTGACGTCGATATCCCTCAACGTTCCGGTCACGCGGTAAGGGCATTTTCTCTTGCTGCAGTTCGTAGCCGACGAGAATTGCCAGAGCGCATAGTTCTCCCAGTTGCCGAGGGGAAAGACACCGACGATGTCGGGCTTGTAGCGCGCATACCAGAGCGGCAGCCGCGACAGGATCGGATACTCGCGCCTATGCGCCGCGATATACCTAGCCGTATCGTGGTTCGTGTAGAGGATCGGATAGCGCCCCGTGCGCGTCTTGATGTGCCCGGCAAAGATCTGCGCGTCCTCGAGCGACATGTATTTTTCGGGGTCGATCCCCTCTATGTCGAGGGCCATGAGCTCGTCAGGCTTCGGATCGGCGTAAGCGAGAAAGTGATTGGCCTGGTCCACCGGATTGCCGGGGCGGGCGAGGTGATAGGCGCCCCAGAGCAGGCCGTTGGCGCGCGCCACCATGCGGCGCGTCTGGTAGAGTTCGCGGCTCACCGCATATTTCCGCCACATGGTCTTGCAGTGCGCGACGGTATCGCCCGCATGGTCGCCATCGCAGCTGAAGCTTTCCGGCAGGCCGTCCGACGCCTTGGAGATGAAGCCGGCGATGCGTCTGTCCTGGAGGAGCGCATCCCAGTCTATCATGTTAAGTTCGTAGGCATCGATGACGAGGGCGTTTTTCGTGTCGCGCCAAGGCCCGCGATCGGCACTCGCCGCATCGTGCGCCGGCGCGGCCAGGGCCAGCGCCAGAAGGACCGCATGCAAGTTTAGCACCCGCCAGAATCCCGCCATCGGAATAGGTTGGGTATGGCCGGTTAATGCCCGGTTAATATTGGTTCTGTTAGAAATTCTTGATAAACTTTCCGGATATTTCCCCGGAAGTAACAGCGGGGAACAAATCAGAAGCGTCGCAGTTGTTATACATAAGCGTCATTCCGCTCAGGATTGGAGATTCACAATGAGTAGGTTGAGCATGAGGATCGCAACCGCGGCCGTTTCTGCGGCCGTGCTTTTGTCGAGTTTCGTGCAGGGCCAAGCCATGCCGCTGCCGCAGGCGCCTGCGGTCCCGCAAGCTGTACCTGCCGCAACCGACGTCCAGAATGTCCAGTTCCAGTATGAACGCCGCAGCCCGGGCCGATACTACGGCGGTTTCGGCGGATACGGTGGCTACGGCGGATATCGCGGCTACCGCCCCTACTATGGCGGCTATAGGCCCTATTATGGCGGCGGCTACCGGCCCTATCGGTACGGCTACTACAACGGCTATCGCGGCTATCCCTACTATCGGTCGGGATATCGCTACTACAACAACTACTGGTTCCCGCTTGCGGCTTTCGGCGCCGGCGCCATCATCGGCGGGGCCATCGCCAGCCAGCCGCGTTACTACGCTGCCCCGGCAGGCGGCATCAACCCGCGCCACGTCTATTGGTGCGAAAGTCGTTACCGCTCCTACAGGTCCTACGACAACACCTTCCAGCCCTATTACGGCCCGCGCCAGCAGTGCTATTCGCCCTACTTTTGAGGGCGAGGGACATCTGTGAATGGTATTCGCGCCCGGCAGAGATGCCGGGCGTCTTCGTTCAGAGGATATTGACCCGCTTCAGCAGCCACCAGGCCAAGAGCACCGACGCGATGATGAGCGCCACCGCATATTCCGTGCCGCCGCTGGAGCCACTGGCAAAAGGCAGATTCGAGGTGTTCATGCCGAAGAAGCCGGTGACGAGCGTCGGCGGAAGCAGGAAGGCCGTCATCAGCGAGAGAATGTAGAGGTGCCGGTTCGTCTCGGATGAGAGCTTCGAGTCGATTTCCTCGTGCAGCAGCCGTGCCCTTTCCTGAAGCGCGTAGACGTCATGATCCACGGATTCCAGCCGGCCGGTGAGGCGACCGGCGATCTCCTCGAAGCCGAAGGGCATTTCATCGTCGTCCGAGGCCGCGGCGCGGCGCATCAGGCTCAGCAGCGTGCGCAGGTGCCGATGAAGCCTGACGATCGTCCGCCGCACAGGGGCCAGACGCCGCCGCTCGTCGCGCGGAGCGTTGTCATAGACGAAATCCTCGATCACGTTGAGTTCTTCCGTCATGTCCATGACGATCGAGATCAGGGTACGCTGGAACTCGACCACCAGCAGTTCGAAAAGGTCGACCGGCCGCTGGAACTTCGCTGCATTCTTTTCGATCGCCATGCGGGCGCGCTCGACGCTGCGCAAGGGCTGCAGGCGCGTCGTGATGATGAAGCGATCGGAAATGGCGAAATGCAGCCAGCCGAGGTCGCGCGTGTCGCGGTCGAATTCGCGCTGGCAATCCACCAGCGTGCCGAAAAGCATCTGGTCGTCCACCGTGACGGCGGCATGGGTGTCGTGCGTGGTAAGGGCAGCCCGCACCGGTTCGGGAAGGCCCTCGATCTCCTCCAGGAGGGCCGGCACGCGCGCATCGGCGAGATTGAGGTGAAGCCAGAAGAATCCGTCCTCGGCCGCGAGATCGCCCTTGTGCGCTTCGTTGGATAGCCGCGCGGGCTTTGCCGCGCCACGGTTGATGCGATAGGCCCAGACGAGGCCGGGAATGTTGGCGGGCAGTGTGTCCATGTCAGTATTCGGTCTTATATTCCGGGGTGTGCAAGCCTAGAGATTCTCCATGACGATCGTTTATGCAAGCGCATACTGTTCTCGTCACGAGAGACGCGGCAGGCATTCGATGCGCCTTTATCGAGGACGATGCAAGCACGGTTCGAAATTGACGTTTACGTAAAAATAAACTAGCCATTGGGCAGGTGGAGCCGGCTCCTTTGTGGGCCGTGGAGCACCCGCATGGGAGCCGGAAGCGCAAGAGCAGGAGGATCGCATGTACAAGGCACCTGTCGATGAGATCGCGTTCACCCTGAAGCATGTTGTGGGCATGAAGGAGGCGCTCGACGCCGGATTGCTCGGTGAACTGAGCGAGGACCTCGTCGATGCCATTCTGCTGGAAGCGGGGCGTTTTGCCAGCGATGAGGTCGCTCCGCTTGCCGACATCGGAGACCGGCAGGGCGCAAGGCTGGTCGACGGCGAGGTCAGGATCCCCGATGGCTGGGCCGATCTCTATCGGGACTGGATCGCCGGCGGCTGGAACGGTTTGACCGCGCCGGAGGAATATGGCGGGCAGGCCCTTCCGCACATGCTGAATGTCGCCGCCCTCGAAATGTGGAACTCCGGCTCGACGGCCTTTGCGCTCGGACCGACGCTGACGATGGCCGGAGTTGAGGCCCTGGTCGCCCACGGCAGCCCCTATCTGCAGGAGACCTATCTTGGAAAGCTCGTCTCCGGCGAATGGAGCGGCACCATGAACCTGACGGAGCCGTATGCAGGTTCGGACGTCGGCGCGCTGAAGATGCGCGCCGAGCGCCGGCCGGACGGAACTTACCGCCTGTTCGGCCAGAAGATCTTCATCACCTGGGGCGACCACGACGCGGTGGACAACATCGTCCATATTGTACTCGCCAGGCTACCGGACTCGCCGCCCGGCACTCGTGGCATCTCGCTCTTCCTCGTGCCGAAATTCCTCGTCAATGCGGATGGATCGCTCGGCGCACGAAACGATATCTTCTGCCATTCCCTCGAGCACAAGCTCGGCATCCATGGCGCCCCGACCTGCACCATGATCTATGGCGACGGAAAGTTCGGTGAGGAAAAGGGCGCAGTCGCCTGGCTTGTCGGTGAGGAGAACAAGGGCATGGTCTGCATGTTCACGATGATGAACAATGCGCGCCTGGCCGTCGGCCTGGAGGGTGTCGCGATAGCCGAGGCGGCCACGCAGAAGGCGCTGCATTACGCGAGGGAGCGTGTACAGGGCCGCGCGCCGGGCTGGACCGGAACGGGCATGAGCCCGATCATCGATCATCCCGATGTCGCCCGCATGCTCCTGACCATGAAGTCACTTACGCAGGGCTCGCGCGCCATCTGCTATGCCTGCGCCCACGCCGTGGACATGGCGGGCCGGGCCGGGGAGCGCGCTCAATACTGGCAGGAGCGGGCGGCGCTTCTGACGCCGATCGCAAAGGCCTTCTCCACCGACGTCGGCGTCGACGTGGCCTCCCTCGGCATCCAGGTGCATGGTGGCATGGGTTTCATCGAGGAGACAGGTGCGGCCCGCTACCTGCGCGATGCGCGCATCGCGCCGATCTACGAGGGTACGAACGGCATCCAGGCGATCGACCTCGTGACCCGCAAGCTTCCCCTTTCCGGCGGCGCGCATGTCCGTGGCTTCATTGCGGAACTGCGGGATCTCGCGGCCGAGGTGCGCGCCTCCAATCTCGATGGTTTCGGGGAAACGGCCGATCGCCTGGTGGCGGCCCTGGATGCGCTGGAGAGAGCCACCGAATGGCTGCTTGCGCGGCAGGCGGAGGGCAAGGTTGCCGAAGCGCTTTCGGGTGCCACGCCTTACCAGCGGCTGTTCGGACTTGTCCTGACCGGCGCCTATCTCGCCAAGGGCGGCCTTGCAAAGGTCGAGGACGGTGCGGGAGAGGGTCGCATTGCGCTCTGCCGCTTCGCGGCGGAGAACATGCTCGCGGAGACGCAGGCTCTCAGCGACTGTGTAATCAGCGGCGCTGCAAGCCTTGAAGCGGCGCGCGCCGCACTGAACTGAGGAAGCGAAAATGTCGGATTATATTCTCGTTGAACGTCCCGAGGCCGTTCCCGGCGCGCAGGTGATCCGCTTCAACCGGCCGGAAAAGAAGAACGCCATCACGCGCGCCATGTATGCCCGCATGACGCAGGCGCTGAAGGCTGCCGATGCCGATCCGGCGACGCGCGTAACCGTGTTCCTGGGCACCGACGGCTGCTTTTCCGCCGGCAACGACCTCGCCGATTTCCTTGCGGTCTCGATGGGCGACGGGTTGGGAAGCGAGCTCCTCGAATTTCTGCAGGCGCTGGCCACCGCAAGGAAACCTCTCGTCTCCGGCGTCGACGGCCTAGCAATCGGGATCGGCACCACCATGCATCTTCACTGCGACATGACCGTCGCTTCGGATCGCAGCTTGTTCAAGACGCCCTTTGTGGACCTGGGGCTCGTGCCGGAGGCAGCCTCAAGCCTGATCGCGCCGCGGCTGATGGGTCACCAGCGCGCCTTCGCGCTTCTCGCTGCCGGCGAAGGCTTTTCGGCCGCGGAGGCCAAGGAAGCCGGCCTAATATGGAAGGTGACGGAACCGGCCAGGCTGGAGGCCGAGACGCTGGCGGTTGCAGCAAAGCTCGCGGCAAGGCCGCCGGAAGCGTTGCGGATCACGCGCGAGCTGATCCGCGGAACGCCCGACGAGGTTCTGGCCCGGATCGATGAGGAGGCACGTCACTTCTCCAACCGGCTGAAGAGCGCCGAAGCACGCGCCGCCTTCGAGACCTTCCTGAAGCGCTGAGTGAATACTTAATTAATTGACTAACTATCGCTTGACGCGATGCCGCTTGCCGTTATACTTAGGCAAATGCTTAACCAATCATTCGAGCTCGACCTCATGTTCCAGGCGCTCGCCGATCCAGCCCGGCGCAGCATGGTGGACCGACTGTGCAAGGGGCCGGCCTCGGTCAGTGAGTTGGCTGAGCCACTTGCGATGTCGCTGCCGTCAGTCATGCAGCATTTGAGGGTGCTGGAGACCAGCGGTCTAGTCCGCTCGGAGAAGACGGGGCGCGTGAGAACCTGCCGTATCGAGCCGGCCGCTTTGACTGTGGCCGAGCGTTGGATCAGCGAACGGTGCACCCATTGGGAGCGGAGTCTCGACCGGCTTGCGGAATATCTGAAGGCAAATCCGGGCGAACCGGACGCACCAACCCAACTGACGGAGGAAGATCATGATTGAGCGCAGCGCGACACATTCCACCTTCTCCATAGAGCGCACCTATGACGCCTCGGCTTCCCGGGTCTTTGCCGCCTGGGCAGATCCGCAGGCGAGGGCGCAATGGGAGGCGATCGGCGAGGGCTTCGAGACGACCTCGCAGGAGAACGATTTCCGGGTTGGCGGCCGCGACGTGACCCACTTCCGCTTCGATGACGCAAGGCTTGCCGCCTATGCGCACTACGAGGACATCGTTGCCAATGAGAGGATCGTCTACAGCTACAGCATGACGCACAACGAGAAGCGAATCTCGGTCTCGCTGACCACCGTGGAACTTATGCCGGCGGGCAAGCAGACGAGGCTGGTGCTGACCGAGC
Source organism: Rhizobium sp. BK251 (assembly GCF_004345245.1). Lineage (GTDB taxonomy): Bacteria > Pseudomonadota > Alphaproteobacteria > Rhizobiales > Rhizobiaceae > Rhizobium. Next base: position 455,775 of record NZ_SLUQ01000001.1, read on the forward strand.
AGATGACGATACTCGACGGCGGCGACAAGCCGGAATACCGGCAACAGGGCATCTCCGCGCAACTCGACCAGCTTGGCGATTTTCTGACGCAGCAGGTGGCGCACTCATAGGACGCATTTGGCCGGTATCGCCAAACGAAAATGCGCCGGCCACGCGACGTGAGTAGACCGCGTCGCTTGTGGCCGGCGGAATGTGTCAGTCGGCCGTCAGCTGCCCAGTACCATGCGGTTTCCCTCGCTGTCGCGAAACTCCGCTATGGTGCGGCCGGGTTGCCAAGGCGCCTGCTGCGGTTCCGTGATGATTTCCACACCGCGGGACTTCAGCTTTTTCACCGTTGCCTCGACATTGCCGTCGACCAGTACCATCACGGGTTCCGCCGAGGGCGTCTCGTCCTTGCGCCTGTTGAAGTGCAGCGCGGTCTCGGCGCCGGGAAATTTCAGCTCGATCCAACGCCATCCGTCCTCGCCCATGGGCGCATCGGCGATGGTCTCGCAGCCGAAATGGTCGGCGTAGAATTGCTTGGCTCGATCCTGGTTGAAGACCGGAAGCTCGGCAAACTGTATGTGCATTGTCGGTTCTCCTTTCTCAGGCGGTGCCCGCTCGCCGCGCGTCATTCTTTTTCAGATCGTCGGCGCTGAAAGCCTGATGCAATGTCTCGGCAAAGAGTTCGGCGTGGAGCTCGAAGCCCATGTGATCTCCGGGGAACATCTGCGGCTCGCTGCCGAGGCCCTTTGCTACCGCAAGCCCCATGTCGTAGATGGGCTGCCCCTCCGATTGCTCGCCGATGCCCACGATGACGCGGGGACGCCCCTTGCGCAACGTCTCGACATCCGGGCGATAGAGCGAAAGCGGCATGATGCCGTGGGCGAGCCAATAATCGAAATTTCCGCTGACCCGGGCAAAGGTCTCGGCGTCCTCGGGGGAGGGCTCGAATTCCGGCGGCCCATCCTCGCCGCCCGGCCCGCCTTCGAGCCCGTTGATCGCGAAGAAACGAGCCATCGCAGCGTCCACGCCCTGGCTGCGATACACATCGTGGATCTCCTTCGCGGCTGCCAGTTCCGCGGAAGGATCATCGAGCATGTTGATCGCGGGCGGCTCATGGGCGACGAGGACTGCTACCCGCTCGGGATGGCGCGCCGCGAGGCTCAGCCCGATCTGAGCACCACCGCTCGTGCCGAACACATGGGCAGGCCCCGCGCCGAGCTCTTCGATCAGCCGCGCGGCATCGTCGGCCTGCATGTCCACGTTCAGCTCGGTCGGCTCTCCGTCAAAGGCGCTGCGCGAATTTCCGCGCGGATCGTAAGCGACGACCTTGTAGCGATCAGCGAGCAACTGGGCGAGCCCGGCGAAGACGCCGGCATCCTGCGGCCCACCCGGAATGATCAGCAACAGCGGCCCTTCACCCCGCGCCTCATGGTAGATTGTAGCTCCCGGCACTTTCAGCCGGGACGATTGGACTTCCTGATGCATTGCGTTCTCCTCCTCTTGAATGCGGCAGATTTCCCATCGGTCCTCGCCGCCGAACGAGCCGGTCGGCCGCTGGCAGGCGATGCGTTTACTGAACCGTGGTCCTGTCCGCCCCCTTTGTTCTCAGATCGAAATGACCGACAAAAGCAGAACTAGACCGTCCAGTATGATACATTGATAAAAACTGGACTGTCCAGTACTGTTCTGTGAGTGAGTGTGTTTCTTTCGTGAAGGTGCGTGAAAATGGTGGCTCCTCGTGACGAAGCGGTGTCGGAAGAGGGCAGGCGCTCCGATCGGAAGCGAAGGGCTATCCTGGCAGCGGCGACCGACGTGTTCCTCGCCGGCGGATATCTCGGCACGAACATGGACGAAATTGCCGCTCGCGCGGCCGTGTCGAAGCAGACCGTCTACAAGCATTTCGAAACGAAGGAGACGCTCTTTGTCGAGATCGTGACCAGCATGACCAACGCGGCTGGCGACACCGTCCACAACGAGATGTCTGAATTCGAGGAAGGTGGGGATCTCGCCGAATACCTTTGCAACTATGCGGCCTGGCAGCTCACGATCGTATTGACGCCGCGCATCATGCAGCTTCGCCGCCTGGTCATCGGCGAGGTGGGTCGCTTCCCGGAACTGGCGAAGGTTCTTTACGAACGCGGACCCATGCGCGCACTGTCCATCCTCGCTTCAGTTTTCGAGCGTCTCGCCGCGCGCGGGCTGCTCACGATCGACGATCCGCTCCTCGCGGCATCCCATTTCAACTGGTTGATCATGTCCGCGCCCCTGAACCAGGCCATGCTTCTGGGAGACGAGGCAATCCCCGGTCCTGAAGAGCTAAAGCGGCATGCTGCGGCGGGAGTGCGCGTGTTCCTCGCGGCCTACGGCAAGGCGTGATCCGGCCGGCGGACAAGACAGCATTCCTGTCATACTCGCCATTGCAATCTTCAAGACCCGCCGGCCGCGAGGTCGCATTATCCGCCGCATAAACCCGGGAAGGCAACCTTAGGGCCTTCAGCAAATCGGTGGAAAGCCGGCCCGTCACCGCTCATGAGCGTGCGGGCAGGAATGCACTAGCCCGCAGGGCAGATGCCGATCCAGCCGAACCGTTCAGGAGCATCCATGAGCCAGCCAGTACCCTCACACACGACGGTCTCCATCGAGCATATGCGGATCGAATCCGAAGCGTCGCTCGAGAATGTCAAAGCCGCCCTCGAACGCATCGTCCCGCAGCTCGATCCCGCCGTTACTGTTTTCCTTCGCAAGGGGGATCGGGAGCATGTCGACTGGCAACGCGAGCATGGTCCGAAACTCTCGCTGTTCGTCACGCGCGATCATGGCAGCCTGCTCAAGGCGAGCGGTGAGGTTCGCAAGGCCTTCCAGTACGAGATCGGCAATCCCATCACCGCATCGCTGATGACGCGTCACGACACGCGTGCAGCTCTCTACGCGCCATTGCGCATCATCCTCTACGAGGACGACCAGGGCCACGCGATCATAGAATATGACAAGCCTTCGTCGCTCTTCGGCCAGTTCCGTGACGAGCGGGTGACGGAAGTTGCGCGCGAGCTCGACAACGAACTCGAGGACATCCTGCTTCGCGCCGCCGCATGAAGGCGCGGCGCCTCGATCCATCCTTCAATATCATGGCAAGGCCGGCCTATTTTTCCAGCGTTGCCACGATCTCCACATGCGACGTCCAGAGGAACTGGTCGATCGGCGTGATGCGCTTAATGCGATAGCCGCCTTCCACGAGGATCGCGAGGTCGCGAGCAAGCGTCACCGGATTGCAGCTGACGGCCACGACGCGGCCAACGGCGGAGCGGGCAAGTTCCTTGGACTGGAACTCTGCCCCGGCGCGTGGCGGATCGAAGACCACGAGGTCATAGGCCTTGAGCTCCTGCGTCATCAACGGCCGGCGGTAGAGGTCGCGCCGCTCAACTGTGACCGGCTTCAGCCCCTGCGTGTTCCGCGCCGCATGATCGAGCGCAGCCAGCGCCTTTTCTTCTCCCTCAACCGCATGCACCCGGCCAAGACGGGCGAGCCGCAGAGAAAACGTGCCCGAGCCGGCAAAGAGATCGGCGATGCGCTTTGCCTTGCCCGCGTGGGCAAGCACAAGTTCCGCCATCGCTTCTTCGGCCGGCTTTGTCGCCTGCGTAAAGCCGCCGGCGGGCGGGGTCACCTGAACACCGCCGAAATCGATCCTGGGCTTCGAAGGTTCGACGACAATCTCCCCATCGAGCGAGACACGTGCGATGCCACGCAGGCCGAGGATCGTCTCGACGGCGCGGCGCCGCTGCTGGTCGGAGAGCTTGCGGATGCCTTCGACGTCGAGGTCGAGACCCGACAGTGTCTCGAGCACCGTGATGCGGAAAGCTTCGGAATTGACGGCAAGCGCCTTGCCGATTGCCTTGATCGCCGCCAGCCGCGAGATGATCGCCGGCGAGGAGATGGGACATTCCTCGATCGCGACGATGTGGTGCGTCTCGGCCTGGTTGAAGCCGAGCAGCAGGTCCTTCTCGGTCTTGCGGGCAGCAAGAACGAGGCGCCGGCGCTCACCCGGATGCGCCGGGATGACGTCGTCGACGGGATGCGTCAGGCCGCGTGACTTGAGCGCATCGACAACCAGCTGCCGCTTGAAGGCGCGGTAGGGCGCATCGGCATAGTTCTGCAGCGTGCAGCCGCCGCAGGTGCCATTGACGCCGTCCGGGCCGAAGTGGCGACAGACCGGATCGCGGCGATCGGGCGAGGGGGCGGCAATCGACATCAGCGTGCCATGGTTCTTGACCCGCGCGATCGCGACGGTTTCGCCCGGCAATGCAAACGGCACGTAGAGCGGGCCGTCCTGCCCCTGGGCAATGCCGTCGCCCTGAGCGCCCAGCTTCTCGATCGTTACTGTTTCGGTGCTCATGGCTTGCGTCCTGCGAGAAGAAATTCCTTGTTGCCGTCGCCGCCGGCAATCGGCGAGGCAATCAGGCCGAGGCTTGTCCAGCCCATGTCCTGCTCGAGCCACCGCTCCAGCTCCGCCGCAACCGCCGGTGCCGAGGAAGGGTCCTTGAGAAGACCGGATTTCGCGATCGCATCCCGCCCTGCCTCGAATTGCGGTTTCACCAGCAGGACGCACCCGGCCCCCGGCTCAGCGAGCGAAAGGGCAGGGGCGAGCGCCAGCTTCAGCGAGATGAAGGAGACATCGGAGACGATGAAGGAGACTGGATGGCCAACGTCCTCCGCGGTCAGGTTGCGGGCGTTCAGGCCCTCGATACTGGTCACGCGCGGATCGTCCTCGACGCGCGGATGTATCTGGCCGTGACCGACATCGATTGCGGTGACATGGGCCGCGCCGCGCTGCAGCAGGACTTCGGTGAAGCCGCCGGTCGATGCGCCTACGTCGAGACAGTGCCGGTCCCTTGGATCGAGACCGAAATGGTCGAGGGCCGCGACGAGCTTCAGTGCCGCGCGCGAGACGTAGTCCTGGGCCGGGTCGTCGACCGCGACCTCGACAGTGCTCGCGAAGACGGCGCTGGGCTTGGTGACGACCTTGCCCCCGATCTTCACCGTCCCGCGCTGGACGGCATCCCGCGCCCGGGAGCGGCTCGGGAAGATGCCAAGGGAGACGAGGAGCTGGTCGAGGCGTTGCGGTTCGGACATCGGCTGTGCATGACGGCCAAGACGCCCGCTTGCAAGCTTTTTGTTGCGCGGAGCCCGTTTGCGGCTCGTCTGGCCCGTGAAAATGGCACAGAAGGCGTGTCGGGATCGGATCCACGCGATTCAATTTATTTTAAAGATGTGGCCTTAATTTCGTCTTCGATTGCAAGGCCCGTGATTCCCGCGCCGCGTTTGCCATGATGGCATCTCCGATTTTCATGCCAATCATGCCCTTTCCCCGAATAAGAACGTGACCGGCGGCGCCGCCCCGTCCGGCAGGTTTGCTATTCATTTTGGACAACGCACAGGAGGCGTTACCTCTGATGTCCGTGAAGAACATGTCTCTCAACGGCAAGCTCGGGCTCACTTTTGCCGCGCTTATTCTGATCTTCGTATCCGTTTCCGCCTTCGTCTATTCGAAGGCGCAGATTTCCGCACGCGCCGCGATCGAGCAGGCCCGCTCCGGCCAACTCGTCAACCAGATCGATGATGCCCTGCAGGCCATGCTGGAGCAGGCCGTCAACCTTCGCGGTTTCATCCTCTTCCGCAGCGACAGCACCTATGGCGATATCTTCACCAATCGCGAGCGCATGCTGAAGGCGATCGCCGCCGCCAAGGAAACGGCAGCCGGCAATGCCGATTTCACCCAGCAGATCGACGCCATGCAGAAGGCCGCAGACCTTTATTTCCACGAACTTGCCGAGCCGCAGTCGAAGGCCCGCAAGGAAACCGACATGCCGATCGACCAGGTCGTCAAGATCGGCGTCAACGAGACCAAGGGCCAGCTCGATGGCTTCCGCCAGGCCTCGGCCAAGATCAAGGCTGCCGCTCGCGCAAATTCGGATGAGCTCGCGGCAACCCAGGCCGCTGCCAACAGCGTCCTCATCGCGACGCTCGTCTTCGGCGGCGTCTTCGCCGCACTGGCTGCCGCGGCTCTCGCATGGCTGCTCTCGCGCACCATCGTTCGTCCGATCGTCGGCATGACCGCCGCCATGGACCGGCTTGCAAGCGGCGAAAACAACATCGACGTGCCGGCGCTGAACCGTCACGACGAAGTTGGCCGGATGGCGCAGGCCGTGGTCGTCTTCAAGGAGGCAGCAATCGAGAAGCAGCGCCTCGCCGGCGAGACCGAGCGCATGCGCGGCGACGCCGAGCGCCAGCGCCAGATGACCGACGAGCAGAAGGCTCGCGAGGAAGGCGATATCCGCTTTGCCATCGAGGCGCTTGCCAATGGTCTCGCTAGCCTTGCCGAAGGCGATGTCGCATACCGCATCCAGACGGGTTTTGCCCCGCAGTTCGATGGCCTGCGCACCGACTTCAACAACGCGCTCGTCAAGCTGGAGGCCGCACTTCAGGCCGTCGGCCAGAACGCTTCGGCGATCCATGCTGGCGCTGCCGAAATCCGCTCGGCTGCCGACGATCTCGCACGCCGCACGGAACAGCAGGCGGCCGCCGTCGAAGAAACCGCCGCAGCCCTGGAAGAGGTCACCACGACCGTCCGCGACTCCGCCAAGCGGGCGGAAGACGTCGGCCATCTCGTTGAGCGCGCGCGCCTCGGCGCGGAGAAGTCCGGCGAGGTCGTCCGCAAGGCGGTCGACGCCATGCAGCAGATCGAAAAGTCTTCCGGCGAGATCAGCAACATCATCAGCGTGATCGACGACATCGCGTTCCAGACGAACCTGCTTGCCCTGAACGCCGGTGTCGAGGCAGCCCGTGCCGGTGATGCCGGCAAGGGCTTCGCTGTCGTCGCCCAGGAAGTCCGTGAGTTGGCGCAGCGCTCTGCGAACGCCGCCAAGGAAATCAAGGCGCTGATCAACACCTCCAGCACCCAGGTCAATACCGGCGTCTCGCTCGTCGGCGACACCGGCAAGGCACTGCAGGCGATCGTCGGCGAAGTGCAGGAGATCAACCAGCATGTCGGCGCGATCGTCACGGCGACGCGCGAACAGTCGGTCGGCCTCCAGGAGATCAACACGGCAGTCAACAACATGGACCAGGGCACGCAGCAGAACGCCGCGATGGTGGAAGAGCAGACGGCCGCAAGCCATACGCTCGCCCGCGAAGCCGGCGCGCTGAACGACCTCCTGCGCCAGTTCAAGCTCGCTGCGACGTCCGAGCAACCCCGCCCGGTTGCCGCGACACCGCAGTCTCGTCCCGCTCCGTCACCGGCGCGCGTCCTTGGCCGCACGGTCGCAAAGGCCTTCGGCGGCAAGGCTGCAACTGCTGCTGCCGTCGCCCAGGACGAGTGGGAAGAGTTCTGAGAACCGCAGCGATCGCTCTCTCCTGCTTGTCGGGAGAGTGGCGCCTGATTGTGCTTTGAAAACTGAAAAGGGCAGCCCGCAACGGCTGCCCTTCGTTTTTTACTGTGGAGGCGCGTAACCTCGCCCACCCGTCACCCCGGACTTGATCCGGGGTCCAGCAGCGCCGCGTCGGCGGCGCGAAAGACCCTCAGTATACGGGTCCTCTCGGCTCACAGACGTTCGCCAGTTGGATTCCGGCTCAAGGCCGGAATGACGGCAATATCCGGCGTGCTGTCCAAAGCTGCGGCCGATACGGTCTTTGCCGGCAGCCCACAAGGCTGCCCTTTTCCATTGGATATGTTGGTATGCCGCTGCTTGTCAGGCGCAGCGTTATCCCGCCGCGCCGACGATCAGGCTACGTCCCAGCGTCTTGAAGACGGTGGAGACGATGCCGGCGCGGTCGAGACCGGCACGGGCGTTCATCACCTCCGGCTTGGCCTGCTCCATCCAGATGTCGGGCATCACCAGCGAGCGGATCTTCAGGCCGTGGTCGAGCAGGCCCTCCGTGGCGAGGTATTGCATCACATGGCTGCCGAAGCCGCCGACGGCACCTTCCTCGACGGTGATCATTACCTCATGGTTGGTGGCAAGCTGGCGGATGAGATCGAGGTCGAGCGGCTTGGCGAAGCGCGCATCGGCGACGGTGGTGGAAAGCCCCGCCGCATCGAGGTCTTCGGCGGCAAGCAGACAATCGGCGAGGCGCGTGCCGAACGAAAGAAGCGCCACCTTGGTGCCTTGCTTGACGACACGACCCTTGCCGATCTGCAGGATCTCACCGCGCGCGGGCAGGTCGACGCCGACGCCCTCGCCACGCGGATAGCGGAAGGAAATCGGACCGGCATCATAGGCGGCGGCCGTGCGCACCATGTGCTTCAGTTCCGCCTCATCCGCCGCGGCCATCACGACGAAGCCCGGCAGCGTCGCGAGGAAGGTCGTGTCGAAGGAGCCGGCATGGGTCGGTCCGTCTGCGCCGACGAAGCCGGCGCGATCGATCGGGAAGCGAACCGGCAGACCCTGGATCGCCACGTCGTGGACAACTTGGTCGTAGCCGCGCTGCAGGAAGGTGGAATAGAGGGCGCAGAACGGCTTGAAGCCCTCGGCCGCAAGCCCGGCCGCGAAGGTCACTGCATGCTGTTCGGCGATGCCAACGTCGAAGGTGCGCGACGGAAAGGCCTCGGCAAGCTTGTCGATGCCGGTACCGTTCGGCATGGCGGCTGTGATGCCGACGATCTTGTCGTCATAGCCGGCCTCCTGAACGAGCGCCTCGGCAAACACGCTGGTGTAGCTCGGCGCGTTCGGCTTCACCTTGGCCTGAGCACCGGTGATGACGTCGAACCTGTTGACGCCGTGATACTTGTCTGCGGCCGCTTCGGCCGGCGCGTAGCCCTTGCCCTTCTGGGTCACGACATGGATAAGAACCGGGCCGCGGGCATTGTCACGCACGTTGCGGAGCACCGGCAGCAGGTGTTCGAAGGAATGTCCGTCGATCGGGCCGATATGGTAGAAGCCCATCTCCTCGAACATCGTCCCGCCGGTCACGTAGCCGCGCGCATGCTCGACCGCGCGGGTGAGTGCCCGGTCGACATTCTTGCCGAGATAGGCCGTCAGCTTCTTGCCGAATTCGCGGAAGCCCATGTAGGTGCGTCCCGAGGCAAGTCGCGCCAGATAGGCGCTCATCGCGCCCGTAGGCGGGGCGATCGACATGTCGTTGTCGTTGAGGATGACGATCAGCCGGGCATCGAGGGCCCCGGCATTGTTCAGCGCCTCATAGGCCATGCCTGCCGACATGGCGCCGTCACCGATGACGGCGATCACCTTGCGATCGGTCTTTTCGAGGTCGGCGGCAACCGCCATGCCGAGCCCGGCCGAGATCGAGGTGGAGGAATGCGCCGCGCCGAAGGGATCATATTCGCTTTCGGCGCGCCGGGTGAAGCCGGAGAGGCCGTCTTCCTGCCGTAGCGTGCGGATGCGTTCGCGCCGGCCGGTCAGGATCTTGTGCGGATAGCACTGATGCCCAACGTCGAAGATCAGCCGGTCGCTGGGCGTCTCGAAAACCTTGTGAATCGCGATGGTGAGCTCGACCACGCCTAGGCCCGCACCCAGATGTCCGCCGGTGCGCGATACCGCATCGATCATCTCGTCGCGCACTTCGCGGGCGAGCTGCGGCAAGTCTCGATCGTCCAGCTTTCGCAGGTCTGCAGGAAACTCGACCTGATCCAGCAGGGGCGTCACGGGCAATTCTGTCACGGGCTGATGCTCTTTCTTGCTGTTATTGGGCGGGGGCTCGCCTTTACTCCATCGTCCTTTGCGGCAAAAGACGTCTATTTCATGGACCGCAAGGTTCCCATTCTAGAGGAGATCAACCCTCCGGCAAAGGGATGAACTCCTCTTCATCCCCCGGAACAATGTCGAAGTGACCTGTTCGCCACTCTTCCTTGGCTTTCTCGATGCGCTCCTTGGAGGAAGAAACGAAATTCCACCAGATGTAGCGCTTGGAATTCAGCGTCGCACCACCGAAAAGCATCATGTGACAGCCTTGCTCGCCGCCCTGCAGGGTGATCTCGTCACCCGGGCGGAATACGAGGAGTTGGTCGGCCTCGAAACGGTCGCCGGCGACGATCAGGGAGCCTGCGAGGATGTAGATCGCGCGCTCTTCGTGTGCCGCGCCGAACGGGAAGCGGACATTCGGCTGCAGTTCGAGATCCGCATAGAGCGTGTCCGAGTAGACCCCGACCGGCGAGGTCAGTCCCTCGAAACTGCCGATCACGAGGCGTCCGCGCGCGCCGTCGGCGTCGATCAGCGGCAGGTCGCTCTTTTCCGTGTGGGCGAATGCCGGGTCGATCTCTTCCTTGTCGTCGGGAAGGGCGAGCCACGTCTGCAGCCCGGAAATCGACAGCGGATGGCCGCGCAGTTTGTCGGGTGTGCGCTCCGAGTGCACGATGCCGCGGCCCGCCGTCATCAGGTTGATGTCGCCGGGCTGAATGACCTTTTCGGTTCCCAGGCTGTCGCGATGGCGAATCTCGCCGTCGAAGAGATAGGTAACAGTCGAAAGGCCGATATGCGGATGCGGCCGGACGTCGAGAGCTTCGCCGGCCTTCAGGATGGCAGGTCCCATGCGGTCGAAGAAGATGAACGGTCCGACGAGCCGGCGCTCCCGCGTAGGAAGCGCGCGGCGCACGGAAAAACCGCCAAGATCTGTGGTCCGCGGGATGATCAGGTTCTCGATGGCGTTGCAGGCAAATGCGTCGCCGGGCAGGGGATCCTTACCGGGGAAGAAGGACATGGGCGTTTCTCCAGTGGCGAATGCTCCGACCAGACATAGCGCCCGGCGGTGGATTGGGAAAGGTCTGATGGCCCGGCTCAGATCGCCGTGAAGCCGTTGTCGACGAAGAGGTGGGCGCCGTTGACGAAACTGGACTCGTCGCTGGCCAGATAAAGTGCGGCACGCGCGACATCTTCCGGCTCGCCGATCCGCCCCTGCTGGGCAGCGATCGCGGCATCGGAAACATCGACGCCGAGCGCCTGCAGCTCGCTGACCTCACGCAACCCGTGCGGCGTGCGGATGAAGCCGGGGCAGACGGCATTGCAGCGAATGTTGCGGTCGCGGAACTCAACGGCAATGGCGCGCGCAAACATGTGCACCGCGCCCTTGGTGGTGTCGTAAAGCACTTCCATCGGCGTGGCGGCAACCGCCGAAATCGACGAGGTGCAGACGATCGATCCGCCGCCAGCCGCAATCATCTTCGGCAGGACGGCCTTCGTCATCAGGAACATCGAGCGCACGTTGACGGCGTGCAGCCAGTCCCACTCCTGCAGCGTGGTTTCCAGGAACGGCTTGATGACGATGGTGCCGGCATGGTTGAAAAGCACGGTCACGGCGCCGTAGCGCTCCTCGACGCCGGCGACGGCTGTGTTCACCGCCTTTTCGTCCGAGACGTCTGCGGCCCAGTAGTCGGCCTCGCCGCCGGCATCGCGGATGGCCTCGACCGTCTGCGCCGCAGCATCGCCGTTGCGGTCGATGATCGCTACGCGCGCGCCTTCTGCCGCAAACAGCCTCGAGGCCGCGCCGCCCATGCCCGTCGCGCCACCTGAAATGATGGCGACCTTGCCTATCAACCTGTCCGTCATTCGTATTCGCCCCCTCGGATATCGGCCTTCGGGGATGATATCCCGGTCATTCGCCGGGAGCCAGCGTCCTCGAGGATAGGTGCCTCAGGCCCCGTCGAGCGGCTCGACACCCTGCGGCTTGCCGGCACGGTCGAGCCTGATCTTCTCGATACGGTTTTCCGCGGCCGTCAGAAGCGCTTCGCAATGCTTCTTCAGCGCCTCGCCGCGCTCATAGATCTCGATGGATTCGTCGAGCGCCACGTCGCCGCGTTCCAGCCGCGCCACGATGCTTTCGAGTTCGGCCACCGCCTTTTCGAAGGAATAGCCGGAAACGTCCGGTCTGGCGCTGTCAGTCATCGTCAACCCTTTATCATTCTCAGTATGTGGAGGCCGGCCGATTCGGCGAGGCCTTCCAGATCATAGCCGCCTTCCAGCAGGCTGACGACCCGGTTCCTCGCGCTCCGGTCGGCCACCTCGAGAAGCCGCCCCGTTGCCCAGTCGAAATCCTCGCCGACGAGGTTGATCTGTGCCAGCGGATCGCGGTGATGCGCGTCGAAGCCCGCCGAGATGATGATCAGATCCGGGCGGAAATCGTGAAGCGCGGGCAGCACGCGAGACTTGAAGGCCTCGCGGAAATGATCGCTGCCGGTGTTCGGCGAGAGGGGGGCATTGACGATCGTATTGTGGGTGCCGGTTTCCTGAAGGGCGCCGGTGCCGGGATAGAGCGGCATCTGGTGGGTCGAGCAGAAGAGCACGGAAGGGTCGTCCCAGAAGATGTCCTGGGTGCCGTTGCCGTGATGCACGTCCCAGTCGACGATGGCGATGCGCTCGGCGCCATGGGCCTTCTGGGCGTGGCGGGCGGCAATCGCGGCATTGTTGAAGAAACAGAAACCCATCGCGGTGGTTTTTTCCGCATGGTGTCCCGGCGGCCGGGCTGCGACGAAGACGTTGTCCGCAGCACCGGAGAACACGTCGTCGACGGCGGCCATGGCCGCACCCACGCCGGTCAGCGCCGCCTGCAGGCTCTTGCTGCTGGCGTAGGTGTCGGCTTCCAGCTGGTTGATGCGGTCTTCCTCCTCGGGAATCTGCCGCATGACCGCCAGCAGATGCTCCTCGGGATGGGCGAGAAGGACGGCGTCCTCGCTTGCCTGCGGCGCCTGCTTGCGGTCGAGCCGGGCGAAATTCGGATGCTCGAGCGCGATGTTGAGCGAGCGCAGCCTGTCGGCGCGCTCTGGATGCCCCGGCGGTGTAACGTGCTCGAGGAAGATCGGGTGTTCATAGAGGCGTGTCGTCATGGCTCCCAGCCTATCGATGAACGCTGTCACGATCCACAGGACATGGTGTCCGCATGGTGGATTTCAACAAATGCCGCAGGCGCCGACATGGAACATGCGCGTTTACTTCCTGCCTGCCTGTGCATAAGCTTTTCCTCAGAAACAGACTCACGCTGCGGAAGGCATACTGAATGGACGGCGTCGATCGATCCAAGGTGATCGAAATCCGGGTTCCCTTCTCCGACGTTGGCATGCATGGGCAGATGTTCACGACGTCCTATCTGCGCCACGCGGAAACGGCTGTGCTGAATTTCTGGAAAACCCGGCCGGAACAGGCGGTCGAGCCGGTCTATATCGCCACCAAGGTCTCCTGTACGATCCATCGCGGCCTGCGCTATGACGAGTTTGCGCGCTTCATCGTCAGCATCGACAAGATCGGCGTGAAATCGGTCGGCTTCGACGTCATGGTCACGGCCGAGGGGGAGCCGGTGGCCGAGGCGGAAATATTGTGGGTCGCCCACGAATCCGAGGATGGCGAACCCGTCCCCCTGCCGGAGGCCACCCGCGACTGGCTTTATCAGATCCTTGACTAAGGCTCGCCAGGCTCAGGTGCGAGCCGGCAGCAGCGGATAGCCGACCATCACCGCCCGCCCGGCAAGCGCTGCCACGACAGCCTTGATGACATCGCCCGGAACGAAGGCGAGCGAGCCGAGGAAGGCGGTGGAAAAACCGGTGCCGCCGGCAAGCGCCAGATAGGTGATGCCGAAGGCGTAAAGCACCACGATGCCGCCGATCAGCGACGCGAGGAAGAAGCCGACGGTCTGCACAAGGCCGGACTGCCGGGAATCCACCAGCCGCTCGCTGAGATAGCCGGTGGTGTAGGCCGCGAAGATCCAGCCGATGAAGAAGCCCGCGGTCGGGCCGACAAATACGGCAAGGCCGCCGCGTCCGCCGGAAAGCACGGGCAATCCGATCGCGACCAGCAGGACGACGATCAGGACGGCGACGGCGCCGCGGCGCGCGCCGAGCACGACGCCGGCGAGCATCACGCCCAGCGACTGGGCGGTGACCGGCACCGGAATGATGCCGAGCGAGATCGGCGGCAGCAGCCCGAGCGCCACGATGATGGCGGCAAAGAGGGCGGCAAGGACGAGGTCGCGCGTAGTCATGGTGCCTCCGGAATCTTCAGTTTTGATTCAAATGCCGCCGAATGCCCCGCGCGTCAATCGCCGCGGCAATGTTATCCGCATCGCGTAGCGTCAGGATGATGAGCGGCACGAGCACTGTGGTCGGGCGGACATTCAAGCCGCGGGCGCGATGGGCATCTCGTATCGCCTCGTACCGCGCCAGGATTTCCGGAACGAATCGGATGACGAGCCCGATTGCGAGGCCGATATCGGAAGCCCTTGCCAGTCCCGCCCTTTCGAGCGGGGAGGCGAGCGCGGTGACCTCGTGGATGAAGGCGGCGATCGTCGTCGTCGCCGTGACGGATGCAGCAAAGAACACAAGTGCCGTCAGCCGCAGGAGACCGACGACGGCATCATGAAACGGGTTGAAGAGCAGGCTGAAAAGCGCAACGACAAGGATCGTCAGCAGGACGGGCCTGAGCCGCCTCAGGGCTTCGGCCACCGAAAGGCCGAGGCGAAAATAGATGAGTACCCCGCAAAGTGCGGCAGGCGCCAACAGGGAGATGGAGTTGGTGAGAAACAGCGCAATGCCGAGCACGGCAAGGAAAACGAGTTTGATGCGGGGCGAAAGGCGATGCAGCCATGTATCCGTTTCGATATAGAGGCTCCGCATCAGACGGCGACCTCGCGATATCGCGCGATCGCCTCGGCGGGCGGGGCGTCGGCGATGAGCCGGCCCTCGTGGAACACGAGCACGCGCTCGAAATCCTCGATCAACGGCAGGTCATGGGTGATGACGAGGACATGCTCGGGAAGCCCGGCGATGATCGCCTCCACGCGCGCCCTGTTGCGCATGTCGAGCTGGTTCGTCGGCTCGTCGAGGATAACGATCTGAGGGCCGGTCACGAGGACGGCGCAGAGTGCGGCAAGCTGCAGTTCGCCGCCGGAAAGCTCGTGCGCCCGCCGCTCGGCCAGCGGCGCCGCGTCGAAGCGGGCGAGGATCGCGTCGACTGCGGCCTCGATCTCGGCCGGCTTGCGGCCGCGTCCCTTGAGCCCGAAGGCGATGTCGTCCTTGACTATCGGCAGGATGATCTGGTTCTGCGGCGACTGGAAGACGAAGCCGACATCGGCAAGAACGGCCCGGTCGTCGGCCGCCGTGTCACGGCCATTGACGATCACCCGTCCGCTCGTCGGCTTCAGGAGACCATTGATCAATCGCGCAAAGGTCGTCTTGCCGGAACCATTGAGGCCGATGACGCCGATCCGCCGCTCCGCGAGCGTGAGATTCAGGGAGTGAAGCGCGATGCGATCACCGAAACTGACCGCAGCCTCCTCGAAGCGGATTTCCAATGGATGTCCCCGTTCAAAATCAATCCGTCGCTCTATAGACCGGAACGGCGCTCGATTGAAACTGCATCCATGCGGTTTGAATGAATGGGAATAAAAGCCTATAGTGAGACAATGACGATTCTCCTTTCGAACCGGGATGCCCGCCGTATTTTCCTTGCCAGGCAAGGGCTTGCAAATCCTCCCAACCGGGCCTTGAACAAGGCCGGGCTCCTGCAGCTCATCCAGGATATCGGCTTCGTGCAGGTCGACAGCATCCAGACGGTGGAGCGGGCGCACCACCAGATCCTCTTCTCGCGCAACCAGACCTACCGGCGCGAACACCTGACCGAGCTCTTGGAAAAGGACGGCGCGCTCTTCGAGAACTGGACGCACGACGCTTCGATCCTGCCGAGCGCCTTCTTCGTCTACTGGAAGCACAAGTTCCGCCGCGAGGAGCAGGAAATCGTCGAAAGATGGCGCAAGTGGCGGGGCGAAGGCTTCGAGTCCGCCTTCGAGGAAACTTATGAACGCGTGCTGCGCGATGGCGCGATCATGGCGCGCGAGGTAAAGGCCGATGGCCACGTCTCCGGCGGCTGGTGGAACTGGCATCCGAACAAGACCGCGCTTGAATATTACTGGCGGACCGGGAAGTTCGCGATTGCCGGCCGCACGAACTTCCAGAAGGTTTATGATCTGGTCGAGCGTGTCCTGCCCGCCGAATTTCATGCGCCGGAGGTCGATCACGATGCCTTCGTCGACTGGGCCTGCCGCAGCGCGCTTGACCGCCTTGGCTTTGCGACCTCGGGCGAAATCGCAGCCTTCTGGGACATCATCAGCCCGCAGGAGGCGAAAACCTGGGTGGAGACGCATCGCGACGAACTCTGCGCGGTGCTGATCGACCCTGCGGATGGCGGCAAGCCGCGCCTGTCCTTCGCGCTCCCAGATTTTCCAATGACGATCGACGACCATGCGGAGGCGCCGGCACGCATTCGTGTGCTCTCACCGTTCGATCCGATCCTGCGCGATCGCAACCGCGCGGAGAGGCTCTTCGGTTTCTTCTATCGCATCGAGATCTTCGTGCCGGAGCCGAAGCGTGAATATGGCTATTACGTCTTCCCGCTGCTCGAGGGCGATCGGCTCATTGGGCGCATCGACATGAAGGCCGACCGCAAGGCAGGGACGCTGGAAGTGAAGCGGCTTTGGCTGGAGTCGCGTGTGAGGGCGTCAGCCGGACGGCTCGAAAAGCTGGAGGCGGAACTGGAGCGCCTGGCGAAGTTCACGGGCGTCGACAAGGTCGTCTTCCTCGAAGGGTGGCGCGGAGGCGAGAGCTAGCGGGCCAAGATCGCGGAGGTCACGGGTGCAGGTTCTCTGCGAGAAAGTCTGCGAGGAACTTCGTCTCGGAGGATAGGCGCGACCTTCCCTTGATCAGGGCAAGCTCGGAATCCGGCTGGTCGTCGAAGCCCTCCGAGGGGCCGAGCTTGCGATGCTCAGGCAAGACGGCATCCGAGGGCAGGAGGCTGATGCCGAGGCCGGAGGCGACGGCGGCCTGGACGCCCATCAGCCCTTGGCTCGTATAGGCGATGCGCCAGCGCCGTCCACTGCGTTCCACCGCGCGAATGGCGCGCTCGCGGTAGATACAGCCGACAGGGAACACCGCAAGCGGGACCGGATCTTCCCGCGCCGGGCGGCTGGCGCTTTCGACCCAGACGAGTTCCTCGTTCCAGCTTGCCAGGGATGCGCCGTCGCCAGGTTCGCGCTTGACGAGGGCAAGGTCGATCTCGCCGGCCTCGAGGAGGCGGCGCAATTCCGTGCTCCATCCACTCACGGTATCGAGGCGGATATGAGGGGAGGCCAGAGAGAAGCCGGAGAGCAGGTCGATCAGCCGTCGCCCAGCGAAATCCTCCGGCACGCCGAGGCGCACGGTCTTCGGGGCCGCCGGCTTGCGTATGGTCTCCATCGCCTCTTCGGCAGTTGCCAGGAGCCGGCGGGCATAGCTCAGAAGGACTTCGCCTTCCTCGGTCGTCTGCACGCCACCAGTGGATTTGTCCCGCAGGAGAAGGACCCGGCCGATATTGGCCTCCAACTTCTTCACCTGCTGGCTGACGGTCGATTGCGTCAGATGAACACGCTCGGCCGCGCGTGTAAAACCGCCCGAATCGACCACTGCGGCGAAGGTGCGGAGCAGATCGAGATCGAAGGCGAAGCTCATTTGATTTTCCAATACACAATATCGAGACATTTAATTTCTCAATGAGCGGGCGTTTTGTCAACATGCGCCAAAGTCAGTGAGGATAAGTTGATGACCATTCCAGGAGACCGGCCGACATGGTTGACCTTCGATTGCTACGGCACGCTGATCCAGTGGGACGAGGGCCTGCTCGCCGCGATGGACCGGATACTCTCGGCCAAGGAAGGCGATATCGACCAGGATGCCTTCATCAAGGTCTATGACTGGCATGAGCACGAGCTTGAGAAACAGCGGCCGCACCGCTCCTTCAAGGATGTGACGGCGCAGGCACTGGCGCTTGCAATGGATGAATTCGGCCTGCCTTTCGATCCAGCCGATGCTGAAATGCTCACCTCGTCGATCGGCAGCATGCCGCCGTTCCCGGAGGTCGTCGAGACGCTAGGCATGCTCAGTGCCGCGGGCTTCCGGCTTGCGATCATCTCCAACACGGACAATGCCATCATCGCCGGCAATGTCGCGCAGCTCGGCGGCTTCGTCGACCGGGTCATCACCGCCGAACAGGCCCAGGCCTACAAGCCGTCGCCGCAGATCTTCCTGCACGCGTGGGAAATGCTCGGCATCGATTCGGATCAACTCGTTCATATCTGCGCGAGCCCCCATCTCGACCATGCGGCAGCCCGCGAGCTTGGATTTCGCACGATATGGGTCGATCGCGGAACCGGCAGAAAGCAGCTCAGCGATTACCGGCCCAACAGGATCGTACCGACGCTCGACAAGGTGCCGGGGATTTTCGCCGCCGCCGGTTGGATGTAAGCAAGAGGCAGAAGGAGGAGACAAGATGGCTCACCAAATGAACGTGCTCCAGGGGCAACCGGCGACCCTGCGTAACGCTTCGCTCGAGACGGAAGAGATCTGGCAGGCGCGCGTCGATCTTGCTGCCTGCCTGAGAACCGCCGCCAGACTCGGGCTGGAAGAGGGGATCTGCAATCATTTTTCTGCCCTGGTGCCCGGACATCCCGACCTCTTTCTCGTCAACCGGCTGGGCTGGGCCTTTCAGGAGGCGACGGCCTCGTCGCTGCTGATCTGCGATTTTGGCGGGAATGTCGTGGCCGGCGACGGCGTGCCGGAAGCGACCGCCTTCTTCATCCATGCCCGCCTGCACAAGATGGCGCCGCGCGTTGGAGCCGCATTCCACACGCATATGCCGAACGCCACCGCGCTCAGCATGGTCGAAGGGGAGCCCTTCATCTGGGCCGGCCAGACGGCGTTGAAGTTCTACGGGCGCGTTGCCGTCGACGAAGACTATAACGGCCTTGCACTCGACGAGCGCGAGGGCGACCGCATCGCCGCCGTGCTCGGCGACAAGGACATCCTGTTCATGAAGAATCACGGGGTCATGGTCTGTGCGCCGAATATCGCGGAAGCCTGGGACGATCTCTACTATCTCGAGCGCGCTGCCGAAGTTCAGCTCAAGGCCATGAGCACGGGCCGTCGCCTGGTCCCCGTTGCCGCCGATGTCGCCGCCGAGGCTGCGAGGCAGATGCGGGAAGGCGACCCGGAAAGCGCGCGCATGCACCTCGAAAGTGTACGTCGTGTTCTCGATCGACAGGATCCCGACTACCGCACCTGATCACGAGAGAAAGAGGGAGCGCCTCGGGGCGCTCGTCAGACTGTCGACAAAGCCCTCAACTCGATTGACTGCTTAGAAAGCGGCAAAATACCCACCGCCGTCATACCGGCCTTGAGCCGGTATCCAGCGCGATCAAGTCCTTGATCGCGAAAGACTCTTTCGCCGCGCGGACGCGCGGCTGCCTGGATTCCGGCTCAAGGCCGGAATGACGGAAAATCAGGGTGCGTCGAACCACAAGAGGTCTGTCAGCAGTCCAGGGAGCGCCGCGGGGCGCTCCCTTTCGTTCAGCAGATATCGGTCTGCGAGATGCGGATGCCGAATCCTTCCAGGCCGACATAGTGGCGTTCGCGGGTCGTCAGGAGCTTGATCGAAGTCACGCCGAGATCCTTCAGGATCTGTGCGCCGAGGCCGATCTCCAGCCATTCGTTTTCGCGGCTGCGGGCTTCCGCATGGGCTTCGCGATCCTGCTGGCGCGCCTTGCGGCCGTTGTCATGGTGGCCGACGCCGACGGAACCCTCGCGAAGATAGACGATGATGCCGCGGCCTTCCTTGGCAATCCTCTGCATATAGTGGTCGACCGGCCGGCGTTTGCCGAAGATGTCCTCCGCCACGTTTTCCGGATGCAGGCGCACCGGGATGTCGATGCCGTCGCGGATGTCGCCGAAGATCACGGCCATATGCTGCATCGGATCCCAGGGCAGGGAATAGGTGTGGGCGCGTGCCTTGCCGAAACTTGTCTCGACGTCGAAGCTGGAAACCAGCTCGATCAGCGTTTCCTTGCGCTGGCGGTAGGCGATGAGATCGGCGACCGAGAGAAGCTTCAGCCCGTGTTTCTCCGCAAAATCCACCACCTGCTCGCCGCGCGTCACGGTGCCGTCGTCGTTGACGAGCTCCGAGATGACGCCGATCGGCGGCAGGCCGGCTAGCTTGCAGAGGTCGACGGCAGCCTCGGTGTGGCCGGAGCGCATCAGCACCCCGCCCTCGCGCGAGACCAGCGGAAAGATGTGCCCGGGCCGGACGAAATCCGCGGCACCGGCATTCGGATTGGCAAGATTGCGCACCGTCAGCGTGCGGTCGTCGGCGGAAATACCGGTCGTGGTGCCATGCTTGAAGTCCACCGACACCGTGAAAGCGGTCGTGTGGGCCGAATCGTTTTCCGCCACCATGGCGTTGAGATTGAGCCGCTTTGCCTCCTCGCGCGGCATCGGCGCGCAGACGATGCCGGAGGTATGGCGGACGATGAAGGCCATCTTCTCGGATGTGCAGTGGACGGCGGCGACGATCAGGTCGCCTTCGTTCTCGCGGTCGTTGTCGTCCATGACGACGACGATCTCGCCGGCCTCGAAGGCCCGGATGGCATCGACGACGCGCTTCTGGTCGTAGGGCATGCAGCTGGTCCTTATTTCAGCCGGCCGGTCTGGCCGCGGTCCCGGAGATAGTGGTCGGCAACGGCGCAGGC
Organism: Rhizobium sp. BK251; assembly: GCF_004345245.1. Lineage (GTDB taxonomy): Bacteria > Pseudomonadota > Alphaproteobacteria > Rhizobiales > Rhizobiaceae > Rhizobium. Next base: position 476,298 of record NZ_SLUQ01000001.1, read on the forward strand.
GATCATGGCCTCGCCGATCGGTACCGCGCGAATCCCGACGCAGGGGTCGTGCCGGCCCTTGGTGCGAATGTCGACATTGTTGCCGTCCGCGTCGATCGAGCGGCGCTCCGTCAGGATAGACGAAGTCGGCTTGATCGCGAAGCGGGCGACGACCGGCTGGCCGGTCGATATGCCGCCCAGGATGCCACCGGCATGATTGGAGAGGAAGATCGGCTTGCCGTCGTTGCCCATGCGCATCTCGTCGGCATTTTCCTCGCCGGTCAGTTCGGCTGAGGCGAATCCTTCGCCGATCTCGACGCCCTTGACGGCGTTGATCGACATGAGGAGCCCGGCAATGTCCTGGTCGAGCTTGCCGTAGATCGGCGCGCCGAGCCCGGCCGGAACGCCTTCTGCGACGACCTCCACGACGGCGCCGATCGACGAGCCAGCCTTGCGGATGCCGTCGAGATATTCTTCCCAGACGGGCACGATTGCCGCATCGGGTGCGAAGAACGGGTTGCGGTCGACCTGATCCCAGTCCCAGTTGGCGCGGTTGATCTTGTGCTTGCCGATCTGGGTAAGCGCGGCGCGAACCGTGAGGCCGGGCACGACCTTCCGCGCGAGAGCGCCGGCGGCCACTCTTGCGGCGGTTTCACGGGCCGAAGAACGGCCGCCGCCGCGATAGTCCCGGATGCCGTATTTCGCGTCATAGGTAAAGTCGGCATGACCGGGCCGGTATTGCCGGGCGATCTCGCCGTAGTCCTTGGAGCGCTGGTCGGTATTCTCGATCTTCATCGAGATGGGCGTGCCCGTCGTGATCATCGTCTGCCCGTCATCGTCCAGCATGACGCCAGAGAGGACCTGTACCAGGTCGTCCTCGCGCCGCTGGGTGACGAAACGCGACTGGCCGGGCTTGCGCCTGTCGAGCCACACCTGGATGTCCTGCAGCGTGAAGCGGATGCCGGGAGGGCAGCCGTCGACGATGCAGCCGAGTGCCGGCCCGTGGCTCTCGCCCCATGTTGTGACGCGGAAAAGATGGCCGAATGTGTTGTGCGACATGGATTTCTACCGATCGGGCATGGCCGGGCGGCGGCGTGCCGGTCGGGCCATTCCATTCTTCAAAATGCGGCACACTCATAGGCCAAAAAGAAGCAAAGGCAAAAGCCTTTTCTTTCCGCCGCGGATGGGGTTGCCAGGAATGAAATTCCGCAATCGGCGACAGCGGGCCCCTTACGATGCCATCCGCCAGGCCGACCCGAGGGCGGCGGCCGTGAAGTCCTCGAAGGAAAGGGGGCGGGCAAAGGCAAAGCCCTGGAGCAGGTCGCAGCCGAGCTCTCTCAGCAACACTGCATGATCCCACGTCTCCACGCCCTCGGCGACCGTCTCGACACCCAGCGAACGGGCGATCTCGATGATGGATCGCACCAGCGAACGCTCCTGCGTCGAAACGAGGATGGGCTTGACGAGCTGGCGGTCGATCTTGAGCCGCTTGGGTCGCAATTTCAGCAGGCTGACGATCGAGGTATGGCCGGTGCCGAAATCGTCAATCTCGATGTCGATGCCGAGCCCTTTGATGCGTTCGAGGTTTTGCGAGGCGACGTCCTCGCTCTCGTCCAGGAAGATCGATTCCACCAGTTCAAAAGAGATCTCGCCCGGCCTGATCTGCAGGCCCGTCAGCGTATCGATGAGGCTGCCGTCATGCAGGCGCCGCGACGAGACGTTGACGGAGACCTTCGGCACCGAGATGCCGCGCGCGGCCCAGAGCATCTTGTCCTTGAGCGCCGTCTCCAGGACGATCCTGTCAAGCGAGTGGACAACGTTGAGTTCGTCGGCGATGCGAAGGAATTTGTCCGGCGCCAACACGCCCTTCACGGGGTGGTTCCAGCGCACCAGCGCTTCGACGCCGGTCAACTGCATCGTCTTCGCATCGAACTGCGGCTGGTACCAGGCGGTGAACTCGCCATTGTCGAGGCCGGCGAGAATCTCATCAGCCGTGCGCTTGCTGTTGATGATTTCGGCCTGGAGGTTCTGGTTGAAGAATTCGAAACGGTTCCGTCCGAGGCTCTTTGCGCGATAGAGCGCAATGTCGGCATTGATCAGCACCTTGCGCGCGTCGATATGCGTGCCGCCCGCCTGCGCGATGCCGATCGAGACGCCGCAGCGGCAGGAAAAGCCCTGGAAATCGACCGGCTGGCGCATTTCCTCGATGATGCGGCCGGCAAGGGCGGCCATCTCCTTCGGCTCGCCGGTGTCAGTCGCGACGATGACGAATTCGTCCCCGCCGATGCGGGCGACGATGTCGCTGCCGCGCACGTTCTTGGCAAGCACGCGCGAAGCATGGACGAGCATCGCGTCGCCGGCGGCGTGGCCGAGCGTGTCGTTGATTTCCTTGAACCGGTCGAGGTCGATATGCAGGATCGCGAAGCGCTGGCGCTGCGCCCGCCCGTCGGCCGTCAGCCCCTCGAGGGCGATGTCGAGCTTGCGCCGGTTGGCGAGCCCGGTGAGCGGATCGTGAAGCGCATTGTGCTCGATGCGGTCCTTGGCGAGTTCGAGCTCGATGTTCTTGGCAACCGCTTCGTCCTTCGCTGCCTTCAGCTGAGCGGTCATCACGGCGTCATCGGTGACATCGAAGGCGATGCCGATGATCTTGAGCCCGCCGTCCCTGGTCGCGTGCACCTTGCCGACGGAGCGGACGTAGCGGACCTCGTCATCCTTGCACAGGATGCGGCAGACGAAGCTCTGGGCATCGCCGGGACGCAGATACTTGCTCGCCGTTGCAAGAGCGATGGGCCGGTCTTCGGGATGAATATTGCTCAGCCATTGCTCTTCGGTCACGTGGCTGCTGTCGGTGTCGAGGCTGTAAAGCTCCCTCATGCGCTCGTCCCACAGGGCGCCGGATCTGCCGGCGACGGCCTCCCATATGCCGCAGCGGTAGGAATCCAGAGCGAAATCCAGCTTGCGCGAAAGCTCGTCGAGCTGCTGCTCGCGGCTCGAAAGCTCCTCCAGCGCAAGCTCGAGTTCGGCATTCTTGATATCGCTCGTGTGTTTTGCCTGGCGCAGCGTGTCAGCCATCTCCGCATCGCTTGTCACATCCCAGACGATGCCGATCGTCTTGCCGGCGCCGGCGGCGTCAACATCGTGCGACCCGACGGAACGGAGGTGCCGGATCGAGCCGTCCGCGCACCTGATCCGGTACTGAACGTTGCTGGAAGCGCGGGCGATGCTGCAACTGAAGAAATGCGCCTCGACCGCCGGGCGGTCTTCGGGCACGACGGCGGCGAGCCACTCTTCCAGCTTTTGGCGCCCCTCCTTGGCCGGCCGCTCATGCAAGGCGGAAGAGCGCACGTCCCAGAAGAGATTGTCGTCGTCGTCGCGCTGCTCCCAAACGCCGATGTTGGACGATTCCAGCGCGAGGTCCAGCCGCTGGGAAAGTTCGAGGAGCTTCGCCTCGCGCGCTTCAAGCTCGAAGATGTTGCGGTTGCGCTCGCCGATCAGGAGGGTGACGAAGAACACGGAGGCTATGATGATGCCGCCGGCCGAAATGATGACGGCTCGAAGCACCGCCTGGTTTTCGGGTGCTGAATCCCAGCCGGTGTTCGGCAGCGCAGCCAGCTCCCAGCGGCCGCCGGCGAAATCGATCACTTTTCGCACCGGCTGATCGCCGAAGACCGAGCGTTCGCCGAGAAACGGCTGCATGGCGACGCCGGCCGGCGAGCTCATGTCACGTAGCGCGATCGAGAGGTGGTCCAGGTGTGGATATTTCTGCTGGTTCTCGCCGTTGCGGGCGGGCTTCAGACCTGTCGACTCGTAGAACATGTTCTGGTCGATAGCGGCCTCGATGGCGCCCCAGAGCCTGCGCTTGCCGTCCTGCTTGACGAAGACCGGAAAGAGGATTGCGAAGGCATTCTGGCGATTGTTTCCGGCAATCGGGCCGTAGAAGCGCGCAGCCTGTTGGCCGGCGTTGCGTGCCAAGGCCTGGTGGGCAAGGAGCGGCTCGCGCACGTCGCTGCCGATTCGATCCTCGCTTCCCTGCGGCGGAAGGACGGCGCTCACCTTGAAGTCCGGCGCAAGTGTTATCTTGAGGAGATGCGGGTTCTGGATCAGCAGCCAGTTGATCTGTCGCTCGAGTTCACCCTCTTCGAGAGAGGGGCCGAGCGCAACCAGGTTGGCAAGGTCGCGCATGATGGTCACGTCGTTGCTTATCCGCGCGACCACGCGGGTACGAATGAGGCTCGTCTCGTTTTCGGTGCGGATATGGAGTTCCCGTACGTGCGAAGCGGTGTTCGCTCTGTCGAGCGCGATCCCGATCGCTGTGACGGCGAGGGCGACGAGGATGCAGATGCCAAAGGACAGGCGGGTGTCTTTGAATGCCCCGTGAAGCCGCCTGCTGTCGCCATTCCAGAATGCCAAAATCCTACTCCTTGATCTGGAGCGGACCTTACGTGCCGGCGGGTTAATTTACGATTGCATGAAGGATGCCAGACCAGTGGAACGCTGGGGGGAAATGGCCGTTGGCTCTTGATTATGCTTAAAAATCCGTTCATCAATTGGACCGGAAACGTCATCCTTCCGGGCAATTTTCGCCATATTCGAGGAGCTATCTGTGCCACGCGACACATTGGTGCAAAAAGTCAGAGGGAACATTCCAATGCGCTTCTTCGTTGCCACGCTCATGGCTACGGCGAGCTTCCTTTCGCCGATTGGTGCTTTCGCAGAAAGTGCGGACGTCGAGGCGACGATCGAGAAGGTTGACATGAACAATCTCAGCCTGACGCTCGACGACGGCAAGACCTACCAGGTTCCCGACGAATTCAACTTCGACGGCCTCAAGGCGGGCGTGAAGGTCATCGTCTTCTACACGGAAGTAGACGGCAAGCGCGTCATCAACGACCTCGACGTCGTGCACTGACCGTAGCGTTGCGCCGCCCGCGGCCGTTGGCGCGCAAGCGATGCCGCACGCTCTGAAGCGCGGCATCAACCAGTCTGAAAATTTGAGTTGATACGAAACCGGGCTTTACAGCCAATCGATCAGCCTGCCGGCGAGGTCGATTTTCAGAATGCGATCCTGGGGAATTTCGATTTCAGCGGCTTCGGCCTTCGAAACATCCGCAATCAGCCTGAAGAGCGAACGGATGACGCCGCCATGGGTCACGCAGACCGTACGGCGCTCGACCGACTGCAGCCATGCGCCAACGCGCCAGGAAAGAATCTCGTAGCTTTCCGCATCCTGGCCGGGCGGTATGAAATCCCATTTCGCGGCATTGCGCTCGCGCACGCGGTCGGGTTGCACTGCCTTGACTTGCTTGATGGTGAGGCCTTCCCAATCGCCGAATGAAACCTCCACCAGCCGATCGTCCATACGGTAGTCCTTGGGGGGAAGACCCATGGCCGCACGTGCGATCTCCATCGTATCGCGCGTGCGCAGGAGCGGGCTCGACACGAAGTCGTATTCGCCGACTTCTTCCGCCAGCAGAGCCGCAAGCGCGACGCCGTTTTCCCTGGCCTGTTCGCGGCCGATCGCGTTGAGCGCGATGTCCTTCTGGCCCTGCAGGCGACGCTCGGCATTCCAGTCTGTCTGACCGTGACGGATCACGTAGATGAGCACGGTTCAGCTCCGCTGGGTCGCCATCAGTCCTTGATGACGGAAATGTCCGGTGCGTCGACAGCCTTCATGCCGACGACATGGTAGCCGCTGTCGGCGTGGTGGATCTCGCCGGTGACCGAGCGGGAAAGGTCGGAGAGCAAATAGAGACCGACATCGCCGACTTCCTCGATGCTCACCGTGCGGCGGAGCGGCGCGTTGTACTCGTTCCACTTCAGGATGTAGCGGAAGTCACCGATGCCCGAGGCCGCGAGCGTCTTGATCGGGCCGGCGGAAATGGCGTTGACGCGGATGTTCTTGGGCCCGAGGTCGACGGCGAGGTACTTGACGCTCGCTTCCAGGGCAGCCTTGGCGACGCCCATGACGTTGTAGTTCGGCATGACCTTCTCGGCACCGTAATAGGTGAGGGTCAGCATGGAGCCGCCATCCGTCATCAGCCTCTCGGCGCGCCGGGCGATCGAGGTGAAGGAATAAACGGAGATCTGCATCGTCTTCGTGAAATTGTCCGGCGAAGTGTCGACATAGCGCCCGGTCAGCTCATCCTTGTCGGAGAAACCGATGGCATGAACGACAAAGTCGATCTTGCCCCAGCGCTTCTCGACCTCATCGAAAACGGCATCGATTGTCGATTCGTCGCTGACGTCGCAGTGGCCGACCATGATTCCGTCGATTTCGGCAGCGAGCGGCTCGACGCGCTTCTTGAGGGCATCGCCTTGATACGTCAGGGCGACTTCGCCGCCGTGGGCATGTATGGCCTTGGCAATCCCCCATGCGATGGACCGGTTGTTTGCGACGCCAAGAACGACGCCGCGCTTTCCTGTCATGAGGCCTGTTGCCTGGGCCATATCTTGCTCCTTGGACACTTGATTGATCCTGCCTATGGCATAGGCCGTTCTACGGTTCAAGCATCGCGAAGATCATCAACTGTAAGGTAGCGTAACAAAGGGTGCGTATGTCACCGAAATTTCACAAAAACAGCCCTTCGCGCATGCTGCGCATCAGGTCGGTGACTTTGTCGTCCGGCTTTTCCCACAGCATTAGTCGCAGTTCGACGACGAGATCGCCCTTTCCGCCGTTGCCGTCCGGCAGGCCCTGGCCCTCGATCCTGACCTGATGGTCGGAGCCGGACCAGGCCGGAACCGTCAGCTTCACGAATCCCGTTGGCCCCTCGACCATGGTCTCGCAGCCGAGGACGGCATTCTCGATCGTAATGGGAAAACTCGTGTGGATATCGAATCCCTTGACGGCGAAGCGCTCGTGCTCGGCGACGCGGACATTGACGACGACGTCGCCGCGTTGAAGACCCTGCAGCCTGAGCCCCTGGCCCTTCAGCCGAGCGCTATGGCCATGGGTAGTGCCCGGCGCGGCGTTGAAGCGGATTTCCCGGCCCTCCGGCAGTTCGAGGGTGACGGAGCTCGCCTTCAGGATATCGTCGATCGTGACGGTCGCCTCGATGATGACATCTGGCGCCTTTTCCAAAGCGGGCGTGCTGCCGGTGATGCGACGCACCAGGGAAGAGATGATGCTCAGCGGCTGAAGCGGGATCAGGGATGCAAGGCCACTGGGCGCCGCGGCATTTGCCTCGCCGCTCGCGCTGGCTTCCGTCTGTTCTTCGCGATTCTCCTCGATTCGCTCGCCGGCGGGAGCCCTTTCCGGGGTCGCCTGGGAAGCAGCGCGGGCCTGCGCACCGAAGATGCGTTCGACCATGTCCTCGGCGGATTCTGCCGGGTTGGCTCTGTTCTGCGCAGCAGCGGCGTTCGCCTGCTGCTGGGGATTTGCTTCGGTCGGCTTCTGTGGACCGGCGGCCTGGGATTGGCTTTGGCCTGGGCTCTGTGCCTGCTTGGCCTTCTGGGCGTTTGCACGCTCGAGTTCTTCCATCACCCGCTCAGCATTCGCCCGCGCTACCTTTGCGCGCTCGGCCGCGTCACGCGCCGCCTGCCGTTGCTGGATGATCGTCTGCCCCCGCTGCTTGGCTTCCGCCATGCGCAGCACGTCGTCGAAGCGATTGCGCTTTTCCGGATCCTTCAGGGTTTCATAGGCTCGGCCAACCTCGGCAAAGCGCGCGGCCGCCGTGGGGTCGTCCTGGTTCCGGTCCGGATGGATGGCCTTTGCCATGTTCCGCCAGGCGGATTTGATCTCGTCAACGCCCGCATCCCGTCTGACGCCGAGTATCTTGTAAGGATCACGCATGCCAAAACCGCCGATTTGCGACGCTGCAGGCCTGTCCGCCCACCGCATCATCTGACCTGACCAACAGCGCGTCCCCGCCCGCGCCATGCATAGGCTCGACCGAGGGAACGCGCAGATAGCGGGATTTTCAGCGAAAGTTGCTAACCAGTTGTTACGGGCAAGCGTCGGCAACCGGGCGGTCGGCCCGTTTGCGGCGTCATGGTTAACCGTTGATGGACAAAGCGCGCGGCCGCCAGGGGCCGCAGCTATCGATAGACCGTTCTTAGCCGTCTTGCTGGAAGCTCAGCAACGCCCAGTTTCCTTCGCCGACCAGGCAGGTCCGGCCGAGGAACTTCGCGATGCCGCCATAGGAATGCCGCGTGGTACGGAACTGCCTGCAGACATGACCGGAATCGCTGTTTTCGACGATGGTTTCGATCACCCCGGCGCTGCCCGTCGACGCGTTTGCCCAAGGCAGCGGCTGGCCTTCGAGTTTCTGGAGGTCGGCCGAACTCACGGCATTGCGCACGGTCATTTCGTCCGAGAGCGTATCCGTGCTCGGAATCTGGGGCACTGTGCCGGTTGCAACCGAACGGTCGACCTTGGCGCTTCCAAGGAAATCCATGCCGCTACCCATGCAGCCGGAAAGGGAAAGCAGCGCAACGCAAACCGCGAGGGACTTTGCGTTCCGTCTAACCATGCCCTTTGTCTCAAGCTTTGACTTTGCTATGTCTTCCACCGTACGTCCTGTCCAGTCACGAGCAGCTGGGCAATTTCGAAGAAACTTGGGGCATTTGAACTAATATGTCTGAGAATGAGTTAACAAGCGGTGACTTCACACAGCAGGACGAGCCCTTCGCCCTTTTCGCTTCGTGGCTGAAGGAGGCGGAGACTTCAGAGATCAATGACCCAAATGCGGTTGCACTCGCGACTGTCGATGAAAACGGGTTGCCGAATGTCCGCATGGTTCTCCTGAAGGGTTTCGACAGCGAAGGATTCGTATTCTACACAAATTTCGAGAGCCAGAAAGGCCACGAAATACTCGGCCAAAAGAAAGCGGCCATGTGCTTCCACTGGAAATCGCTGCGCCGCCAGGTGAGGCTGCGTGGGCCGGTGGAGATCGTGACCGACGCGGAGGCCGACGCCTATTTCAAGACGCGGGCGCGCGGCAGCCGTATCGGCGCATGGGCTTCCAAGCAGTCGCGCCCGCTCGAAAGTCGCTTTGCGCTGGAAAGGGCAGTGGCCGAATACACCGCTCGTTACGCGATCGGTGACATCCCGAGGCCCGAACATTGGTCCGGCTTCCGTATCAGGCCGGTCTCGATCGAGTTCTGGCACGACGGCAAGTTCCGCCTGCATGACCGCGTCGAGTTTCGCCGTCAGACGCTGGACGCGCCCTGGCAGAAGGTCCGGATGTATCCTTGATCCTCTATCGCGCCTTAAGGCGAAAGGGGATGCCTGAGGCGAGCGCCGAAACGTAGCGCGGTTTCTGGAAATGTCCGTTGAGCGATAGGCGCGGCAGATGTGTGAGCGGCATGCCCGGCTCCGGACTGATCGTGCCGGGTTGGGTGGTGACCGCCACCTTGAAACCGAGTTCCGAGGCGAGGCGCGCCTCGCGCTTGGAGACGGCGCCGGGCGTTCCATAAGGATAGGCCAGCGTCGACGGCCGCCGGTCGGTGAGGGTAGCGACATAGTCGGCCGAGAGGACCATTTCGGCCGCAGCCTCCGCTTCGCAGAGCCGCGCGAGAGCCCTGTGGCTCAGGGTGTGGGCGCCAAGCGAAGCGAGCGGGTTTTCCACAAGTCTCTTCAACTCGTCGCCATCCATGATCAGCCGCTCGACGATCCCGAGCGGATCGACGCCATGGCTCTGTGCCAGCCGACCGATCGCCGCGACTGCCTCGGCTTCATCCGTGCTGTGGACATAGGCAGCGAAGGCGTCGAACGCGGACTGCTTCTGGGTCGGCGTGCGAAGCTCCAGCGTCTCTTCGCCTTGACCGAAGTCGAACGTCACCCGGTCGAGAGCGCCGAGAAGTGCAGCGAGCGTCTCCCACCACATGCCGTGCGTTCTCTCCGAAAGGCCCCGGCAGACGAAGACCGTGAACGGAACCTGGTGGCGCTCGAAAACGGGCAGCGCGTGCTCGGCGTTGTTGCGATTGCCGTCGTCGAGCGTGAAGGCGGCAAAGGGAGGCAAATTGCCCGGTCCGTCGAGAAGTGCCGGCAATTCATCAAGCGCCACAAAGACATAGCCGTCGCGTTTCAATTGCCGGATCGCCAGATCCAGGAATTCAGGCGCAATCTCGAGATGGCGGTTTGGCTCGAATGGACGGGGCAGGTGAGGTCGCACATGGTGCAGCGTGAAGACGGCGCCGCGGCCGCGCGCGCCGGGCAAAAGGCCCGCCGCGCCAAGCAGCGAGGAGACTTCCAGCGCGCCGGAAATCGCCGCCTGCTTGCCATAGCTTCGCAAAAGTGGCTTTATGCCGTCTTTCATGAGGTTCGCCCAGCATTCGAATAGTTGTGGCCAAGTCTAGGGGGAGGCTTGTTAAGTCTTACTGAACGTCGATATTGGAGCCGAGGTTAGGCGTCGGTTAACCAACGAACCAAAAAGAGAAAATTCCAAGCCGACGTTGTCTTAAAGTGGCGCAGAAGCGCTTGACCCGTCTCGACGCGGGACAGTTCGCTCCGGCAAGGACGATCGCAATAGAACGGGGATTTGGATGAAGCTGCTGGCTGTCCTTTTGGCAATAATCGGACTGATATCCATGCCTGCTATGGCGAGTGCCGGCAGCGCCTACCTGGTGGTGGATGCGCGCACCGGCGCCGTCCTTGGCGCCGACAACGCCGATACGCTGAACCATCCGGCGTCCCTCACCAAGATGATGACGCTCTATATGACCTTCGAGGCGCTTCATCGCGGCAAGCTGCGCTGGGATTCACAAGTTCCCTTTTCCAGGACTGCAGCGGCCAAGCCTCCGACGAAGCTCGGCGTCAAGGCCGGACAGGCGGTCTCGGTGAAGGAAGCCGTGCTCGGGATGATCGTCCAGTCGGCAAATGACGCAGCGGCGGCCATGGCCGAGAAGCTTGGTGGATCGGAAGAAGCATTCGCCGCGATGATGACCGCCAAAGCGCGTCGGCTCGGCATGAGACAGACCGTGTTCACCAATGCATCCGGTCTTCCGGATGCCCGCCAAGTCACCACGGCGCGCGACATGTCGATCCTCGGCATGGCTCTACTCAGAGACTATCCTGGCGAATATAAGCTCTTCTCGGCCTCGAGCTTCGTTTTCCGGGGCCGGACGATCCGCGGCCACAACAATCTCATGTATCGCTACGAGGGAATGGACGGCATCAAGACCGGCTATACCAATGCCTCCGGCTTCAATCTGGTCAGTGCGGTGAGGCAGGGCAACCGGCGCCTCATTGGCGTCGTTATGGGCGGAAGGACTGCAAAGAGCCGTGATGCCCAGATGGCCGCGCTGATGGACCGCTATCTCGGCGGCGAAAGCGCAGGCACCCAGCTCGCGGCGCGCCCGAGCACGCAGAAGACCGTCGAGGTCGCCTCCGCCTCGCAGGCTAGCGACGCTCCTATCCCCTTTGCCACCCCACAGCGTGACAATGCCAATTCCGTCGCCGCCATCATCGCAATGAGCCCCGGCAATGCGATCCAGCCGGGTGACCGCCCGACAATGTTGATCGAGCCGCGTACGCCCCAACCGGCCGCGAATACCGGGTGGGCGGTACAGATATCGGCTGCCCCGACCGCCGAGGCGGCCATGGCGATCCTCGCTCAGGCGCAGGCCGAGGCTGGCAAGCCCCTGCGCAAGGCCTCGCCTTACACCGAGCCGGTCGGGGAGGGGCAGAACATGATCTACCGGGCCCGCTTCACCGGCTTCAAGAGCCGGGAGGCTGCCGTCTCCGCCTGCGACGCGCTGAGGAAGCGCTCCTACGACTGCGTGTTGCTGCCGGGGCAGGGTTAACCTGACACTTTTGAATCAAAACATGAGCTTCAGATGAATCGGAATCTGAAGTTCATGAATAATATGTTTTGATTTCAATGCCTTGCGTCATCGCCCGAAAGTCGGCGCAGAGCCAAGCAGGCTCCGCGGCCGATATGAGGGGTTCGCCTTCCGGCGTCAGGTCTGCGTACCGCCGACCGTTACCTGATCCATCCTGAGATGAGGCTGGCCGACGCCGACCGGCACCCATTGCCCACCTTTTCCGCAATTGCCGATGCCGGTGTCGAGCTTCATGTCGTTGCCGATCATCGAAACGCGTTTCATCGCATCCGGCCCGTTGCCGATAAGCATCGCGCCCTTGACCGGTGCGCCGATCTTGCCGTTCTCGATCAGGTAGGCTTCCGTGCATCCGAAGACGAACTTGCCGGAGGTGATGTCGACCTGACCGCCGCCGAAGGAGACCGCATAGATGCCCTTCTTCACCGAGGCAATGATCTCTTCCGGCGTCTTGTCGCCGCCGAGCATGTAGGTGTTGGTCATGCGCGGCATCGGCACATGGGCATAGCCCTGGCGACGGCCGTTGCCGGTGGGCTTCATGCCCATCAGCCGTGCGTTCTGCCGGTCCTGCATGTAGCCGACGAGCTTGCCGTTCTCGATGAGGACGTTGTAGCCGGAGGGTGTGCCCTCGTCGTCGATGGTGATCGAGCCGCGGCGGTTGTCGATGGTGCCGTCGTCCACGACGGTGACGCCGGGGGAGGCGACCATCTGGCCGAGGAGCCCCGCGAAGGCGGAGGTCTTCTTGCGGTTGAAGTCGCCTTCGAGGCCGTGGCCGACGGCTTCGTGCAGCATCACTCCGGGCCAGCCCGAACCGAGCACGACATCCATCGTGCCCGCCGGCGTGTCGATGGCTTCCAGATTGACGAGTGCCTGGCGCAACGCCTCGTCGGCGCCGTTCTGCCAGCTTCCCTCCGTGAGGAAGTCGCCGAAGCCGATGCGCCCGCCGGTGCCGAAGGAACCGGACTCCTGCCGGTCGCCGTCACCGACGACGACCGAGATGTTGAGCCGGGTCATCGGACGGATGTCTCGCACGCGGTGGCCATCGGCCCTGAGGATTTCGACGACCTGCCAGCTGGCGGCAACCGAGGCCGTGACCTGGCGCACCTTGGCATCCTTGCCACGCAGATAGGCGTCGACGTCCGTCAGCAATTTGACCTTCTCCTCGAAGGTAGGCGAGCCGATCGGATTCTCGTCGGAATAGAATTTCTTGTTGGTCCGCTGCGGCGCGGCGGCATAGCTGCCGGAGTAGCCCTTGGTGACCGCACCGACCGCATCGGAGGCGCGCTTCAAGGCAGCCACGGAAAGGTCGCCCGCATGGGCATAGCCGACTGCTTCGCCGGCTACGGCGCGAAGCCCGAAGCCCTGCTCGGTGTTGAAGCTGCCGCCCTTCAGCCGTCCGTTGTCGAAGCTCAGTGATTCCGCCTGCGCGTGCTCCATGTAGAGCTCGCCGTCATCGGCCCCGGAAAGCGCCTCGGCAACGAGGCGCTGCATCGTGGCTTCATCGGCATCGAAAAGCGTCAGGAGATCGGTGTTCATTGGTTTGGGCTCCGGTGGGCGCATCATGAGCCGTCGGTACCTTCGCCTTGCCCTGTTTTTCATCCGGCCGTCGCCCTGCCTCGTTGAAGAGAGGGCGAGACAGGCCGCCAGGCCAGTGAATGGCCGGGCTCAGGGGCAGGCGCTTGCGCCGAAGCAAAATGCCTGAAAGCGCATGTAGGTCTCTTGCCGCACGGGAGCAAGCCCCACGCGGCATTACGGCAGTGCGTCGTACCCGTCCGCGAAGCCCTTGAGGTCGACCGGGATGCCGATGCCTTCCTCCGGCGTCTGGAAGACGATGAAGGTCGCCTGCGCGCCGCTGCGGAGCGTCTTCAGGAGCTCGTCCTCGAGCACCACCTCGGCGTAGCAGCCGTCCGAGAAGCAGCGCACGAAGTAGGCACGGCCGATATCCTTGCCGTCGACATTGAGGCCGAGGCCGTTCGGCAGGAGAACGCCGAGCGGCGCGAGCACGCGCAGGATCTTCGACTTACGGTCGGCCGTCTTGAGGACCACGACCGAAAGCCCGACCTCCGGCCGATCCTCGGCGATGACGTTCTGCATCAGGGCGCATTGTTCCGCCGAGGCGCCGGCCGGCTTGTCGCAGACGACCGACCATGCGCCGTGGCTGGAACGAACAGTTCCGGGCGCCTGCTGCGGCTGGGTGGGGCGGGCCTGCTGTGTCTGCGCTGGGGCTGGCGCGGGAGCCGGTGTCGGTGCGGGCGCAGGCGCTGGCTGCTGGGAGAATACCGGCGACGCCGCGGCCGCTACCAGGCTGGCAGCAAGCAAACTGGAGCGCGCAAGGGAACGAAAACCCATGGAAACCTCTAGAATTCGAATCAGTGCCGCTATTTTTGATGCCCGCGCGCGAAAATGAAAAGCCCTGAGGCTAATTCCAATTGAGTGCGGCAGAAATAGGACCTTCCACCGGCCATTGCAGGGCGGGTGTTCGTCGACGCACGAGGCAATTTTCGTATGATGATGAAAAACTTGATATGTTTGCTGCGGGCGAGGTGCATGTATTTGTGCAAAAATGCCGCATAGACAATTGCTTTGGCCTGTTGCGATGGACACCGATCTGTGGTTTGAAGCGCTGGGAATAGTCGGGATTCTGCGCTTTGATATGATGCATGTCCGGCGCTTGAGGGAGATTAATAGTGTTTAAGAAGGCTTTTGCAGCTCTGGCCGCGCTGGTCTGTCTGCTTTCTGCTTCCGGCAGCTTGGCTGATCAGCCGATGCCGTGGCAGGCGACGTTGCAGCCGGCGGCCACGCCGATCATGCGTGAAATCCGTTGGTTCGAGCAGTATACGCTCTGGTTCATCGTTCCGATCACGCTGCTCGTTCTCGTCCTTCTGCTTGTCGTCTGTTACCGTTTCCGCGCCAGCGCAAACCCTGTGCCCTCGAAGACGAGCCACAACACGGTGATCGAGGTCATGTGGACGGTCGGCCCGGTTCTCGTGCTTCTCTTTCTCGCTGTGCCCTCCTTTAATCTCCTCACCGCACAGCTCACCCTTCCCGAAAATCCTGATGTGACCATCAAGGCCACCGCCACCCAGTGGCAGTGGAACTATGAGTATGAAGGCACCGGCGATAGCCCGCTCGCCTTCGATTCCTACCTGCTGAAGGATGCCGACCGTGCTGCCGCCGGCAAGGAGGACCGTTCGGTCTATCCGCGCCTGCTTGCGGTCGACAACGAGCTCGTCCTGCCTGTGAACAAGACGGTGCGCGTGCTCGTGACTTCCGCTCCGACGGATGTCATCCATGCCTTCGCCATGCCGTCCTTCGGCGTGAAGATCGACGCCGTGCCGGGACGCCTCAACGAGACCTGGTTCCGTGCCGAGCGCGAGGGCCTTTTCTATGGCCAGTGTTCCGAGCTCTGCGGCAAGGATCACGCGTTCATGCCGATTGCCATCCGTGTGGTTTCCGAGGATAAGTATAAGCAGTGGCTGACAAGCGCCGCTTCCGATCTGCCCGGCGCCTACAAGGCTCTCATCGCCGCTGCCGATGGTCCGGCAAAGACCGTCGACGTCGCTGACAACGTCGCAAAGTAAGATTAGGGGATCGGGACAATGGCTGGACCTTCCGCTCACGACGATCATTCTCATGATCACCACGCTCATGACGCGCATGCGCATGACGACCATCACGACCACAAGCCGAGCTTCGTCAACCGTTGGTTCTTCTCGACCAACCACAAGGACATCGGCACCCTATACCTGATCTTTGCGATCATCGCCGGCATCATCGGCGGCCTGCTTTCCGTCGCCATGCGCATGGAGCTGCAGGAGCCGGGTATCCAGATCTTCCACGGTCTGGCTGCCATGGTCTACGGCTATGAGGGCGATGCCGCCATCGACGGCGCCAAGCAGATGTTCAACATGTTCACGACCGCGCATGCGCTTATCATGATCTTCTTCATGGTGATGCCGGCGATGATCGGCGGCTTCGCCAACTGGATGGTGCCGATCATGATCGGTGCGCCGGACATGGCCTTTCCGCGCCTGAACAACATCTCTTTCTGGCTGATCGTTCCGGCCTTCCTGCTGCTCATCCTCTCGATGTTCGTCGAAGGCCCGGCAGGGGCTTACGGCGCCGGCGGCGGCTGGACGCTGTATCCGCCGCTATCGACATCGGGCACGCCCGGCCCGGCGGTGGATCTCGCGATCTTCGCGCTCCACATTGCCGGTGCCTCGTCGATCCTCGGCGCGATCAACTTCATCACGACGATCCTGAACATGCGCGCTCCGGGCATGACGCTGCACAAGATGCCGCTCTTCGCCTGGGCCGTCCTGATCACCGCCTTCCTGCTGCTGCTCTCGCTGCCGGTCCTGGCAGGCGGCATCACCATGCTGCTCACCGACCGCAATTTCGGCACGACCTTCTTCGCGCCTGAGGGCGGCGGCGACCCGATCCTCTACCAGCACCTGTTCTGGTTCTTCGGTCATCCGGAAGTCTACATCCTGATCCTGCCGGGCTTCGGCATCGTCAGCCACATCGTCTCCACCTTCTCGCTCAAGCCGATCTTCGGATATCTCGGCATGGCCTATGCGATGGTGGCGATCGGTGCAGTCGGCTTCGTCGTGTGGGCGCACCACATGTACACGGTCGGTCTGTCGCTCGATGCGCAGCGCTACTTCGTCTTCGCCACGATGGTCATCGCCGTTCCGACGGGCGTGAAGATCTTCTCCTGGATCGCGACGATGTGGGGCGGCTCGATCACGTTCCGCACGCCGATGATCTGGGCGATCGGCTTCATCTTCCTGTTCACGGTCGGCGGCGTCACGGGTGTTCAGCTCGCCAATGCCGGCCTCGACCGCTCGCTGCATGACACCTACTACGTCGTGGCTCACTTCCACTACGTTCTCTCGCTCGGCGCGGTCTTCGCCATCTTCGCGGCCTGGTACTACTGGTTCCCGAAGATGAGCGGCTACATGTACAACGAGACGATCGGCAACCTGCATTTCTGGGTCATGTTCATCGGCGTGAACCTCGTGTTCTTCCCGCAGCATTTCCTCGGCCTTGCCGGCATGCCGCGTCGCTACATCGACTATCCGGACGCGTTTGCGGGCTGGAACTACGTGTCGTCGATCGGCTCCTACATTTCGTTCTTCGGCGTCATCATCTTCCTCTTCGGCGTATGGGAAGCCTTCGCAAGGAAGCGTGTTGCTGGCGACAATCCTTGGGGCCCGGGTGCGACGACGCTCGAATGGCAGCTGCCTTCGCCGCCGCCTTACCATCAGTGGGAACAGCTTCCCCGCATCCGGTAAGATGCATTGCAGTTCGGGCGCCGCACATCGATGCGGCGCCCGGCAATAAGACAGGACAGGTTAATGACGGTCATAGGCAATCACGAAGCACTTCCGGACGAGGGCGAGATGCGCCTTTCGGAAGCGAGCGCGCGTGATTATTTCGAGCTCCTGAAGCCGCGCGTGATGTCGCTGGTCGTCTTCACCGCCTTCGCGGGGCTCGTACTCGCTCCCGGCCACATCAATCCGGTGCTCGGCTTCATAGCCATCCTCTGCATCGCGATCGGTGCGGGCGCCTCCGGCGCGCTGAACATGTGGTACGATGCCGATATCGATGCCGTCATGACCCGCACGGCGCGCCGTCCCATTCCAGCCGGGCGCATCCTGGCGAAGGAAGCGCTGGCCTTTGGTCTCGTGCTCTCCTGCTTTTCCGTCGTCATCCTCGGCCTTGCAATCAGCTGGTTCACCGCCTTCCTGCTGGCCTTCACGATCTTCTTCTACGTCGTCATCTACACGATGTGGCTGAAGCGTTCGACGCCGCAGAACATCGTGATCGGCGGTGCGGCGGGCGCCTTCCCGCCGATGATCGGCTGGGCCTGCGTGACGGGAACGGTCACGATCGAGAGCATCGTGCTCTTCCTCATCATTTTCCTGTGGACGCCCGCGCATTTCTGGGCCCTCGCGCTCTTCAAGATGAAGGACTACGAAGCCGTCGGCGTGCCGATGCTGCCGAATGTCTCCGGCGAGCGCACCACCAAGAACCAGATCGTGCTCTATGCCGTGCTGACGGCAGTGGTCGCCGTCGTTCCGGCCATCCTCGGCTTTGCGAGCGTCGGCTACGGGATTCTTGCGGCGCTGCTCGGAGCGGTCTTCATATACTGTTCCATCGCCGTCCGGCGGATGCCGGATGGCGATCCGAAGATGGTTCCGGCAAAGAAGCTGTTTGCATTTTCGATTTTCTATCTCTTTGCCGTCTTCTCGGCGCTGATGCTGGATCGCCTGGCATACTTGCTGATGACTGGCACGGGAGGCCTGTTCTGATGGATCTTGTCACCCTTACCGAAAAGCAGAAGAAGTCCCGCCGCGGCCGCAATATCGCCCTCGGCCTGGTTCTCGCCGCCCTGGTCGCCCTGTTCTACGCGATCACGATCATCAAGCTCGGCGTCGGGCACGGGTGATCGAGATGACCGAGATGGGGGAGGCATCGAAGAGGACGGGAAGGAACAACGGCGCGGTTGTCGCCATGTGCCTGAGTTTCGTTTTCGGCATGGGCGCGATGAGCTATGCGGCCGTCCCGCTCTATCGCATGTTCTGCCAGCTGACCGGCTACAACGGCACGACGCAGCGCGTCGACCAGGTATCCTCGGTCGTGCTCGATCGCACGATGCGCGTAACCTTCGACGCCAATGTCGCATCAGGCCTGCAATGGGAATTCAAGCCGGTCGAGCGCGAGGTCAATCCGCGCATCGGCGAAACCATCCAGGTCAATTTCGTTGCCGAGAACCGCTCGAACGAAGTCCAGCGCGGCCAGGCCATCTTCAACGTGACGCCGGGCGAGGCGGGAGCCTATTTCAACAAGGTCCAGTGCTTCTGCTTCAACGAAACCGACCTGAAGCCGGGCGAGAAACTTGAAATGCCGGTCGTCTTCTACATCGATCCGGATATAGTCAAGGCCGTGGAATCAAAGGATATCCATACGGTCACGCTGTCATATACGTTCTATCCGAAAGAGGGACCGAAGCCGGTGGCTTCGAAAGCGGACGGAACGGCAGAAATTGAAAAGAAACTTTGATTGAGGATCGTTTCCGGCCGCGCCGGAGACGGAGAAGGAAGACACCGGGGATTTCCATATGGCCGATGCTCATCAGAAAAATCACGACTACCACATCATCGACCCCAGCCCGTGGCCGCTGCTCGCTTCCATCGGCGCGTTCATCATCACGTTCGGTGGCGTCGGCTTCATGCGCTACATCAACGGCGGATCGCTGCATCTGCTGGGCATAGAGTGGGCGCATCCCTGGCTGTTCTTCATCGGTCTCGCCCTGATCCTCTACGTCATGTACGGCTGGTGGTCGGACACGGTGAAGGAGGCCCACGAGGGCGCCCACACGCCGGTCGTCTCCCTTCACCTGCGCTACGGCATGATCATGTTCATCGCCTCCGAGGTGATGTTCTTCGTGGCGTGGTTCTGGGCCTATTTCGACGCGAGCCTTTATCCGCACGAAGCCATCCAGGCATCGCGAGTTGCCTTCACCGGTGGCCAATGGCCGCCGAAGGGCATCGAGGTGCTCGATCCGTGGCACCTGCCGATCTACAACACCGTGATCCTGCTGCTTTCCGGCACGACGGTTACCTGGGCCCACCATGCCCTGCTGCACAATGATCGCAAGGGGCTGATCCAGGGTCTGGTTCTGACAGTGCTGCTCGGCATCCTGTTTTCCAGCGTACAGGCCTACGAATATGCCCACGCCCCGTTCGAGTTCAGGAATTCGATCTACGGCGCCACCTTCTTCATGGCGACCGGCTTCCACGGTTTCCACGTGCTGATCGGAACGATCTTCCTGCTGGTCTGCCTCCTGCGCGCCATCGCCGGTGATTTCACGCCGAAGCAGCATTTCGGCTTCGAGGCCGCCGCCTGGTACTGGCATTTCGTCGACGTCGTCTGGCTGTTCCTCTTCTTCTCCATCTACGTGTGGGGCGGCTGGGGAGCGCCGATCGCCGCGGGCTGAGTTTGCCTGGGATCGAATAAAAAACGGGCGCCGACGGCGCCCGTTTTTCATCGTAGGTTCAATATCCGTTCGAAGGCTGTGGGTCTGGAGATCTCGCCGTCGAGCTTACGGCGGATAGCTTCAACGCATTCGGAGGGTGTCAAGATCGAGGTGTCCACCTCGAGGTCATAGATACCCGGCTTATGTACTTCTTCCTGCCAGCGTCTCACGGCCTCGGGCACCGGCGTCTCTGGGCTCGCCTTGACATAGAGTTCCTCGCGCCCCGGCTCGGCATTCTCCCGCCGCGCCATAATGACATCGAGTGGACAGCGCACGCCAACGAAGAGCACGGGAAGGCCTTCCAACCGTCGGGCACAATCGGCGAGGATGCCGTAGGGCTGGGAGTAGTTGTCATGGTGGCCAAGGTCGGCAACGACGTTGAGGCCGAGGCCCGCATGGATCGCGATCGATTCGTAGAGCGCGGCATAGAGAAAGAGCACCAACTCTTCGAGATCCGGCCGTTCACCGCCAGGACGCAGGCCGATGCCTGGCAGATACTGCGCGGGCAGCATGGCGTTGTAGCTGTCCACACCAAGATTTATCCACGGGCCTTCAAGCTGCTGCTGGATCGCCCTCGCGACCGTTGTCTTGCCGCTGCGCGGCGCACCGTTCAGGATCACGATCTGTCCGGCATTGTCATTATTCATCATGTTTCTTTTTCTGTTTGGCGCGAATCGCCGAGACGAAATCGCGCAGGTATTTCCTTTCGCCCTGCGGATACTTTATGGGAGAGTTAGGGCGGCCCTGCGTGAAATCGCCTCCATCGGGATTTTGCATGAGAAATGACACAGCTGTTTTTCCACCCGTCGATCCGGTGAAGACCGGATTGAAAGGCTGCTGCCCGCGTTGTGGGGTCGGTCAGCTCTTCAGCGGCGTGCTGTCGGTGAAGCCCTCCTGCGCAAGCTGCGGTCTTGATTATTCCTTTGCCGACGCAGGCGACGGGCCGGCGGTCTTTGTCATTCTCATCGTCGGTTTCATCGTCATCGGGCTCGTGCTTTGGCTGCAGGCAAGCTATGGGCCGCCGATCTGGGTGCATCTCCTGCTGTTCGCGCCGCTGACGATCGTGCTCTCGTTACTGTCCCTCCGCTGGTGCAAGGGCATCTTCATCGCACTCCAGTATCGCCACAATGCCAGCGAAGGACGCCTCAGTGACTGACTTGTCGAAGCCGGCTTCGAGGTCCGGCGGCCGGCGTATCGTCACCGGTATTGCCGTCCTCGCCGCACTTGCCATCCTCCTTTCGCTCGGCACGTGGCAGGTGGAGCGCCTTCACTGGAAGGAAGCGTTGCTCGCCAATATCGGCGAGCGCCTCGCGGCTGCGCCGGTTCCGTTTGCGGAGATCGAGAAGCTGTCGGCGGATGGTGGAGACATCGAATACCGTATCGTCTCCGCGACGGGCCGCTACGACAACGACAGGGAGCGGCACTTCTTCGCAACGTGGAACGGCGAGACCGGCTATTATGTCTATACGCCGCTCGAGCTTCCCGACGGGCGTTTCCTGTTCGTCAACCGTGGCTTCGTTCCCTTCGAAAGGAAGGAGGCGGGTACGCGCAGCGACGGCCAGCTGACCGGCGAACAGGCCGTGACCGGGCTCGCCCGGGCACGGCTTCCGGCAAAGCCTTCCTGGCTGGTGCCCGACAATGACGTCGCCAAGAATATCTTCTACTGGAAGGACCTAGATGTGATGGCGCAGAGCGTCGGCCTCGAGAAGGCCCGCGTCCTGCCTTTCTTCGTCGATGCCGACAATCGAGCCAATCCAGGGGGATTGCCGGTCGGAGGCGTCACCCAGATCGACCTGCCCAACAATCACCTTCAATATGCTTTCACATGGTATGGGCTGGCGGCGGTGCTCGTCGTCATCGTCGTCCTTTCCATGATGCGCAGACGCCGATGGCCGGAGGAATAGAATTGCTTCAATTCCTCACCATATTGGGCTAGAGCAACGGCATCGCTTCCTCTTCGCGGACAAGACATGAATATTGCGGTTTCGAAACCACCCCTGACAATCCGGCTCTGCGGGCCACGCGGCTTCTGCGCCGGCGTCGACCGCGCGATCCAGATCGTCGTCCTGGCGCTGAAGGCGTATGGCGCTCCGGTTTATGTGCGCCACGAGATCGTGCACAACCGCTACGTCGTCGAGGGGCTGGAAGCCAAGGGTGCCGTCTTCGTCGAGGAACTGGACGAGATCCCGGCGGAGCATCGCGCCCAGCCGGTCGTCTTTTCCGCCCATGGCGTGCCGAAGTCGGTGCCGGCAGATGCGCAGACGCGCAACCTCTTCTACCTCGACGCGACCTGCCCACTGGTCTCAAAAGTCCACAAGCAGGCGATGCGTCACAATCGCCTTGGCCGTCACGTCGTCCTGATCGGGCACGCCGGCCATCCGGAGGTGATCGGCACCATGGGCCAGTTGCCTGAGGGGTCCGTTTCGCTGATCGAGACCGTCGAGGACGTCGATGCCTATGTTCCGCTCGACCCGGATAACCTCGGCTATGTCACGCAGACGACGCTTTCAGTGGACGACACGGCTGGCGTGATCGCGCGCCTTCAGGAACGCTTTCCCAATCTTACCGCTCCGGCTGCGGATTCGATCTGCTATGCCACGACGAACCGCCAGGAAGTGGTGAAGCAGGCAGCTCCCGGCTGCGACCTCTTCATCATTGTGGGTGCACCGAATTCCTCGAATTCCAAGCGCCTCGTCGAGGTGGCCTCGAGGGCCGGTGCGAAGAGATCCATTCTCGTGCAGCGCGCCTCGGAGATCGACTGGAACGAGATCGGCGAGATATCGACGCTCGGCCTGTCCGCCGGCGCATCGGCTCCGGAGGTCATCGTGAACGAAATCATCGAGGCTTTCCGCGCGCGTTTCGATGCCAGCGTCGAGCTTGCCGAGACGGTTCAGGAGACCGAAAACTTCCTCGTCAACCGCGAACTGCGCCAAATCGAGCTGACGGCGGCCGACATGGCATTCGTCAACGGATAAAACGCGGGTCGGCATCCGAACGGCCGATCCAGCGAGGCAATTGCGGCGTCAGGCTCCCGAGGCTATAGCGGATGTCCGGGCGTTGCGCCTGATTCAACATGGCATTGGCGGAACGGATTCGTGGCGGTCTATACGGATATTTCAGAAGACGATTTGAAGTGGTTCCTGACGGAGTACGACGTTGGCACCCTGCTTTCCTACAAGGGCATCGCCGAGGGCGTCGAAAACTCGAACTTCCTGCTGCATACCAGCAAGGACCCGCTGATCCTGACACTCTATGAGAAGCGCGTGGAGAAGGGCGACCTGCCGTTCTTCCTAGGGCTGATGCAGCATCTCGCCTCGCGCGGGCTGTCCTGCCCGCTGCCGCTCGCGCGGCGTGATGGCGCGCTGCTCGGCACGCTTTCCGGCCGACCCGCAGCACTCATCTCCTTCCTGGAGGGCATGTGGCTGAGAAAGCCTGAGGCAAAGCATTGCCGCGAGGTGGGCAAGGCCCTGGCGCACATGCATCTTGCGGGCCAGGATTTTTCGCTGCAGCGGCCGAACGCGCTTTCGCTGGAAGGCTGGGGACCGCTCTGGGAAAAGTCCGCGGCGCGAGCCGACGAGGTGGAGCCCGGCCTGCAGGACGAGATCGGCGGAGAGCTCGAGTTCCTGACGGCGCATTGGCCGCGGCATCTGCCGGCAGGCGTCATCCATGCGGACCTCTTCCCGGACAATGTCTTCTTCCTGGGCGACGAGCTTTCGGGGCTCATCGACTTCTATTTCGCCTGCAACGACCAGCTTGCCTATGACGTCTCGGTCTGCCTCAATGCCTGGTGTTTCGAGAAGGATGGCGCCTACAACATCACCAAAGGCATCACCATGCTGGAAGGATACCAGAGCGTGCGTCCGCTGAGCGAGGAAGAGATCGCTGCCCTGCCGATCCTTGCGCGCGGCTCGGCGCTGCGCTTCTTCCTGACCCGTCTCTACGACTGGCTGATGACGCCGGAAGGGGCGCTCGTCACCAAGAAGGATCCGCTCGAATATCTCCGCAAGCTGCGCTTCCACCGCCAGGTGACCTCGAGCGCCGAATACGGGCTGCGCCGCCGATGAAGCATGTCGATATTTTCACCGATGGCGCCTGCTCCGGCAATCCCGGACCTGGCGGATGGGGAGCCGTTCTGCGCTACGGCGACGTCGAAAAGGAACTGTTCGGCGGCGAGGCGCTTACTACCAACAACCGCATGGAGCTCATGGCGGCGATTTCTGCCCTCGGCGCGCTGAAGGAGCCCTGCAAGATCGATCTCTACACCGACAGCGTCTATGTGAAGGACGGCATTTCCAAGTGGATCCACGGCTGGAAACGAAACGGCTGGAAGACCGCCGACAAGAAGCCCGTGAAGAATGCCGAGCTCTGGCAGGCTCTCGAGGAGGCCCGCAACAAGCATGAAGTGACGCTGCACTGGGTCAAGGGTCACGCCGGCCATCCGGAGAATGAGCGCGCCGACGAGCTGGCGCGCAAGGGAATGGAACCGTTCAAGAAGCGGTAGGGAGGCAGTGTTGCGCATCGTATCGTTGAATGCCTGGGGCGGCAGGCTGCATGAAACGTTGATGCCCTATCTTGCGGCCCTCGATGCCGACGTGCTCTGTCTGCAGGAGGTAACGCGCTCCGATGCCGGGGAGACCGGCTGGCTCGTCTATCGCGACCGCGGGCTCGAACTGCCGCAACGCGCCAATCTCTTCGAGGAGGTTCGAGCGCTGCTTCCGGCGCATGATGCGTATTTCGCGCCGACTGCGCGCGGCGACCTCTACGACGGAGAGCGGGTGGTTTCGTCCGAATTCGGCCTTGCGACATTCGTTCGTCGGTCACTGCCGGTGATCGGCCAGGCGCAGGATTTCGTGCATGGCGGGTTTTCGCCGGATGGGTGGGGCGCGCATCCCCGCTCGCGCAATGCCCATTGCCTGCGTCTCTTCAGTTACGAGCATGGGTTTCCCGTCACCGTCGCCCAGCTGCACGGCCTGCGGGACATCGACGGCAAGGCCGACACGCCGGCGCGGCGCGCACAGGCGGACGCCCTGGTCGATCTCGTCGAGCGCCTCTGGCGCCCCGGCGAAAGACTGGTCGTCTGCGGCGATCTGAATGTCCTGCCCGACAGCGTGACCTTCGAGGCCTTGGGAAAGCTCGGCCTCATCGATCTCATAACCTCTCGCGGCCATACGGACACCCGGACCTCCCACTACAGCAAGCCGGGCCGATTTGCGGACTACATGCTGGCAACAGCGGATGTCACGGTGTCACGTTTCGAGGTCGTTGAGCAGCCGGAGGTCTCGGATCATCGGCCGCTGCTGCTGGAAATCGGCTAGAGCTTCGAACACAACGGACTGCGCATAAGTCGCGCATCGGCCTTGTCCCGCGACGCATTCCCACTATGCTGCCCGAAAAACAGGGAGGTGACGAATGATCCTGCATTGCGTGTTCCTGCGCTTCAAGGCGGCGGTCACACAGGTCGAGAAACAGGCCGCCTTTGCGGCCATAGTTGCCTTGCAACAGGTGGTTCCCGGCATTCTGGATGTCAAATACGGGCCCAACGTTTCGCCCGAGGGTCTGCACGGCGGTTTCGTCGACGGCTTTGCCGTGACCTTCGAAAACGCCGAGGCGCGAGATGCCTATCTCGTCCACCCGGAGCATGTCGCTGCCGGCGAGCGGCTGATTTCGCTGTCCGATGGCGGGCTTGCAGGACTTCTTGTCTTCGATCTCGCGATGTGAGGGCCGGGGGCAGCGGACCGCATGCAGAAATGC
This sequence comes from Rhizobium sp. BK251, assembly GCF_004345245.1. Classification (GTDB taxonomy): domain Bacteria; phylum Pseudomonadota; class Alphaproteobacteria; order Rhizobiales; family Rhizobiaceae; genus Rhizobium. Next base: position 501,853 of record NZ_SLUQ01000001.1, read on the forward strand.
GGCCCGCCCCTCATGCCTCAGCTTGATTTCGCCATCGCGGCTGCAAGCTGATCGACATTGTATTTGAACATCTTCGCATAGCTCGGCGCCGGTCCGCCGGCTTCCGAAAGCGATTCGACGTAGAGTTCGCCGCCGGGCTCGGCACTGGTCGCCTGCGCGATCTGCTTCACGAGGCGCGGATCGTTCGAGTTCTCGAAGAAGTAGGTCCTTACATGCTCCGACTTGATCTGGTCGATCAGCTTGGCGACGTCTGCCGCTGAAGCCTCCGTCTCCGTGGAGAAGCCGACCGGCGACAGGAAGGCGACGTTGTATTCGCGGCCGAAGTAACCGAAGGCGTCGTGGCTGGTCAGCACCTTGCGCCGGTCGTCGGGAATCCTGTCGAATTTCTGGTGTGCATATTCGTCGAGGTCAGTAAGCGTCTTGGTGTAGCGTTGGGCATTGGCCTTGAAGGCTGCGGCGTCCGCGGGATCGGCGGCGGAGAGGGCCTTCTCGATATTGGCGACCCAGACCTTCACGTTGACCGGGCTGTTCCAGACATGCGGGTCGGTGACGGTCTTGCCATCCTCTTCCATCGTGCGCGTCTTGATGCCTTCGGAGACGGTTACCGGGGTTCCCTTGTAACCGGAGGCGTTGATCAGCCGATCCATCCAGCCTTCCAGGCCCTCGCCGCTGACGAAGGTGACACGGGCCGCATTCAGGTTCTTGGCGTCGGTCGGTGAGGGCTCGAATTCATGCGGGTCGCCATTGGGGCCGACGAGGCTCGCGACCTCGACATGGTCGCCACCCACCTGCTTGACGACGTCGGCAAGCACGGTAAACGACGCGACGACCTTCAGCGTCTCGGCCGAGGCCGGTCCCGCGGCAACGACGAGCAGGGCAGGGAGTGCGACCGAAAAGAGCAGTTTGCGGTAAGGCATGGGAATCTCCTTGGGTTAGCCCGCAAGGTGCGAGCGGGGAAAGAGGCGCCAGACGACACCGGCGGGTGCGAAGAGAATGGAGAGGCAGTAGAGCAGGCTCGCCGTCATGATGATCGTCGGGCCTGACGCGAATTCGAGGTGATAGGAGGCGACGAGCCCGACATAGCCGGAGAAGCCAGCGCTCCCGGCGGCGATCAGCATCATCGCCGGCAGGCTGCGCGACCAGAGATGGGAGATCGCCGCCGGCAGCATCATCAGCCCGACTGCCATCAGCGTGCCGAGTGCCTGGAAGCTCGCGACGAGAGTGAGCACGACGAGCAGCAGGAAGAGGAAATGATAGGCGGGACCCCGGCCACCCACGGCGCGCAGGAAGCCGGGATCGAAGCATTCGGCAACCAGCGGCCGGTAGATGAGGGCGAGTGCTGCGAGCGTCAGCGAGGTGATCGCGCCGATGAGATAGAGCGCGGGCGCATCGATCGCGAGGATCGTGCCGAACAGCACATGCAGGAGGTCGATGTTCGACCCGCGCAGGGAGACGATCAATACGCCGAGCGCCAGTGAGGTCAGATAGAAGCTGGCGAAGCTCGCATCCTCCTGCAGCACGGTCGCGCGGCTCACGATGCCGGAAAGGAGGGCGACCGAGAGACCTGCGACGAGGCCGCCGAGGCCCATCGCCGTCAGTGACAGCGAGCCCGCGATGAGGTAGCCGATGGCGGCGCCGGGAAGCACGGCATGGCTCATGGCATCGCCGACGAGGCTCATGCGGCGAAGCATGAGGAATACGCCGATGGGACCGGAACCGAGGCCGAGGCAGAGGCAGGCGACGAGCGCGCGGCGCATGAAGCCGTATTCCACGAACGGCGCGACGAGGATGTCGTAGACCATCATGCCGCCGGCTCCGCTTTCGGCTCGCAGACCGTGGCATCCCGGTCCCAGCTTTCAGCCATGGCGCGTGCGCGCAGCAGGTTGGCGGGTGAAAGCACTTCGCCGGTGCGGCCCCAGGCGACGAGTTCGCGGGCAAGAAGAAGGGTTTCGGGAAAGTGCGAGCGCACCTGCTCGAAGTCGTGCAGCACCGCGATCACCGTCCGGCCGTCACCGTGCCAGCGGGCGATGATGTCGAGAAGATCCCGGGTGGTGCGGGCATCGATGGCGGTGAAAGGCTCGTCGAGCAGGATCACCTTCGCGTCCTGCAGCAGCAGGCGGGCGAAAAGCACGCGCTGGAACTGCCCTGCGGAGAGCGAGCCTACATGCCTTTTCTCGAAACCTTCCAGCCCGACGGCCGAAAGCGCGTCCTGAGCCTTCAGGTATTCGGCCCGGGAGACGCCGCCGAATGCCCCGGAATTCTTCCATGCCCCGAGAAGGATCGTATCCGCGACAGAGATCGGAAAGCGCCGGTTGATGTCCGCGGCCTGCGGCAGATAGCCGAAATCCGTGCGCGACAACCGGTTGCGGTCGATCGTGCCTTCCACCGGACGCAGTTCCCCCGTGATGGCTTTCAGCAGGGTCGATTTTCCTGCCCCGTTCGGTCCCGCGATCGCTGTGAGGCTGCCCGGCAGGAAGGTCCCGGATATGTGGTGGACGGCCGGGTGCCGGTCATAGGCGACAGTGACGTTTCTGAGTCTGAGGGCGGGAGCGCTCATGGCAGCAGGACGGCCCAGTGGATGGCCATCCAGAGAAGACCAATGACGATCGCAGCAAGCGCGATGCGATAGAACGCAGAACTGCCCATGACGGAGGTAGAAAAGCGGTCGCTGGACGGCGGCATCGAATCTCTCGAAAAATTAATGTAATAACATAACGCACTCACAATTAGCTGATCGATTATGGCGAAAAGAAGGCGGAGACGGCCTTCCGCCGATGATCGGGAGGCGCGTTTGATTGCTGGGAAGCCGGTTTGTCGGTTTCAGTTGGGCTGCGGAACGGCCTTGGCAACGGGATGCCCGGACGGACTCAACGGACCTTGCGGCGTGCTGACCATAAGGGCGACGAGCACAAGGCCGGCAACGCCTGCCCAGAAGGAGATGAGGAAGCAATCTGAATAGGCGAGAATGGTGGCCTGCGCGCGAACCAGGCCGGAAAGCGTTGCGGTCGCAGCAGCATCGGCCATCAGGGAGAAGGGGTGAAAGGTCTCCGCCAGTTTCGACAATACATCCTGCGTCGGGGGCGCCGATTGGGTGACGTAGCTGCCTATGACATTGGAATGAAACTGTTCCCGCTTGTTCACCAGGGTATTGATGAGGCTTACGGCGAGTTCGGCGCTGCCCAATCGGACCACCTGGATGTAGGCCGAGTTGGCAGTGGATCGCTTGGGATCGGAATTCGCAACGATCATCACGATTGCGGACAGGAGAGCGAACGCCTGGCCAAGCATCTGCAGCATCATGATGATCGGGAAGTTTTGGAGCGCCCAGAGGCCCGTTATGCGGATAGCCATGAAGGACGAAACGGCGAGTGCGGTGAAGCCGATCATAAGGCCGACCCGCACATCGAAGAAACGAAGCGTCAGCGTGGCGAGCGCAGCGAAGAGAAAGAGGGGCAGAATGGCAACCGGGATATAGAACGTGCCGATCTGTATCGGTCGCAGCCCGACGACGGTCTCCAGATAGCCTGGCACGAGGCTCGAGGAGGTGATGCTCGCAAGGATGAAGGCAACGATCGCGCCATAGCCGAGGGCGACGTTTCTCGACAGAAGGACACTGATATGCGCCCAGGGGTAGCGCACAAGGGACTCGTTGATGAAGAAGCCCACGGCGAGCAGGAGACCGGCGGCAATCAGCGCGGTCACGGTACCTGACTGGAACCAGTTGAGGCGCTTCCCCTGATCCAGCCCGATGTAGATCAGTCCCATCGAAGCCCCGAGGAGCAGCATGCCGCCCCAGTCGGCGCGCGCCAGCAGCGTGTGGTCGATCGGCTCACGCGGCGCACCAAGGAAGATGAGCAATCCGATCAGCGGAGCTATGAAGACATCCTGCCAGTAGAGCCACTGCAACCCGAAATATTCCGTATACACGCCCACCAGGAAAACACCGACGCTCTGGGAGAGCGGCAGGCGCAGGGAATAGATCGCCAGGCCGATCAGCCAGTAGCGCGGTTCGAGGTTGCGGAAGGTGATCATGATCGTCGCGGGAATGAAGGTGCCGAGCAGCAGCGCGCGCATGACATGCAGCACAATCAGCGGTCCGAGGCCGTGCACGAAGGGAATGAGCAGCGATATGACCGCATAGACGAAGCAGGGTATGACCATTATCCGCCGAATGCCGAAGACGGTAACAAGCCAGGCAACCGCCGGGGCGATCAGGATCTGCGGTGCCGACGCGAAGCTCGCGAGCCATGCGCCCTGGTCGAAGCTGAGGCCGAACATGCCCCTGAGATCGGCGAGTCCGACAAGGAAGACCCGGGTATCGAAGCCGACCGTGAAGGCAGCAAGCAGCATGGCGCCGACGACCAGAAGCGGATGGTTGGTGTTGACGCCGTTGGTAAGCGGGCCGACGGACGCGATCTTGCTCATTTCAGCCCTCCGCCTTCTACGTCGGCGGGCGTGCGCACCGTTACCTCGGCGGAGAGCCCGGCGCGCAGCCTGGATACAAGCGGTTGGCCGGGGTCGAATACAACCTTGATCGGCAGTCGCTGCACGACCTTCGTGAAGTTGCCGGTAGCGTTGTCGGGCGGCAGGAGGGCGAAGACGGCGCCGCTTGCCGGTGAGAGGCCGACGATCTTGCCGGTGAGCGTCTGCCCGGGATAGGTGTCGATGTGTATCTCGGCAATGCTGCCTGGCTTCATGCGTTCAAGTTGGGTTTCCTTGAAATTCGCCGCCACGTAGAGGCTGGAAATGGGCACGACGGAGATCACGCTGGTGCCGACGCCGACATAATCTCCCACATGCACGAGATTGAGGCCTACGACACCGTCGAAGGGCGCGTAGATACGCGAATAGCCCTGCAGCAGCAACGCATTGTCCAGGTTCGCCCGCGCCGCGTCGAGCGCCGCCTTGAGCGTGCCTTCCTGCCCCTGCAGCACCTTGAGCTGTGCCTTCTGCTGCTCGATGTTCGCTGCCGTGGAGGTTACCGACGCCTGCGCTTCCAGGTGCGCGGCCTCCGCCTGCTGCAGATTCTGTATCGAGGTCGCGCCGCCCAGTCTCTCCTGGCGCTCCGCCTCCTCGCGCGCCTGGATTTCCTGGGCGATCGCGGCATCATGCTGAGCATTGGCAGAGTCGATCACGGCGGACTGCAGCAGCTCCTGGTTATGCAGATTGTCGAGGCTTGCTTTGGCGGCATCGACATTTGCGGAAGCGAGTCTGACGGCGGCATCGTACTGGTCGGGGTCGATCTCCGCGATCAGCTGTCCTTTCTTGACGGCAGCATAGTCATCGACGCCAAGCACGCGAATATTGCCGCTGACCCGCGCGCTGAGCGTGGACACGTCTGCCGCTACCTGCGCGTCATCAGTGGTTTGTGTTGGCCAGCTTGCCAGCCACTCGTCCCAATTCAGCAGGGCAGCAACCGCCAGGCCGACGACGAGCGTCGTTGCAATGACCGGAATGAGCGCGCGCCTCAGGGAGCCTTGGGCAGGAGGGGGGGCGTCCTGCGCGTTCGACGGCGGTGCTGGCACATGTTCCGGAACGACCTTGTCGGTGCGGACCGCCGGTTCGACGTTGTTGGGAACCCCCGAAGCTCTCATGGCCTGCCTCAATTCTTCACGGCCGATTTCAAAACCACTCATGTTCGCGCGACAGCGGCGCGCGCAACGGCCCATGAACGCAGGCTCGCACAAGTCTCCGCGAGCGGCTTGTGAAATAACGTGAGAAACTGTTCGAGCTTATAAAGCCTGAGTTGCGGCCTTTGCCGCAGGTCCCGGCGCGTGCCGCGCGAGGGCCGACCGGATTGAAAGACAAGGCCCCAAGGTCAACCTGGGGCGCTCGTCAGTGTGATCGCTCTTTGCTCAGAGCTGTTCCAGCATCGCGGCCGCGCCGGAGACGGTCGCCTGTCCGGGGCTCTCCTCGATGTTCAGCGACTTCACCACGCCGTCCTCGATGAGCATCGAATACCGCTTCGAGCGCACGCCGAGGCCGCCGGCAGAAAGGTCGACGTCAAGGCCAAGGGCCTTTGTGAAGGCACCGTCAAAGTCAGCCAGGAAATGGATCTTGCCCATGCCGCCGGACGATTGCGCCCAGGCGCCCATGACATGCCAGTCGTTGACGGCCAGCACGGCAATGTCGTCGACGCCCTTGGAAAGGATCGCGTCCCGGTTCTCAAGATAGCCGGGCAAATGGTTGAGCGAACAGGTGGGCGTGAACGCGCCGGGAACCGCAAAGAGCACGACGCGCTTGCCCTTGAACAGCTGCTCGGTACCGATCTCGGTCGGGCCGTCGGCCGTCTTTTCCTTGAAGGTGGCAGCAGGCAGCTTGTCGCCGATCGCGATGGTCATGGGGATCTCCTTTTGTATGCTGATGGACGGCGGAAAGCCGGCCGCTGTGGCGACTATAAAATCCCGCTAGTCAAAGGCAAGGGTAGTCTCCATGGAGCGGCTGCCGTCGACGACGAGCAGACCCCATGTCTTGCCTTTCGGGTCGTAGTTCTTCGGCAGCTTGCCGATCGTGATATCCGTCTCGTAGACGCCGGCATCGAGCTTGGTATCCTTCTGTGCCCAGAAGAGATAGCCACTCGGCCCGGTGACGAAGACATCCGGTTTCGCCGCACCTTGTTGCGGCAGGGCGAGCTTCAGCGACAGATGCTTGCCGTCGGGCGAAAGCGAATGGGCGAGTACCTTGAAATCAGGCGCCGGGTTGGCGGGCAGTGCCGCCGTCGCCGCCTGGAGAATGGCCTCTTCCTCCGGCATGGATTGGGCGGCCTCGGGCAGCTTCAGGGAAAGCTCCGCCTGGAAAGGAATGCAGATTTGCTTGCAGAGACCGATGAAGGCGGTGACCTTCAGTGCCGCCGCACCGCCCGGTCGAGCCTCGGTGAACTCGAGCGGCAGCGTGACCGCTCCGTCGTATCCGATATCGCTTATGCCGTCCTGCGAGATATGCTTCGGCACGGGATAGGATATGTTCGTAAGCGAAACTCCGCTGTCGGGAGCCACGGTGATCTGTGGGGGAATGCCGTTGTTTCCCGGTTCGCGCCAATAGGTGATCCAGCCGGGGAGCGGCTCTATCTGCAAGCCGGCGCGAACCTTTCCGGCAGCGTCCGGGGGGAGGGCGACGAGGCGCATGCGGCCACCCTCGTTCACGGCCCATTCGCTGGTCGCAGCCGCGGCGCTTCCAGCCAGCACGAAGAGGCCGGCGAAGGCGGCGGCAAGGCATATCCAGAGGCGGGTTGTGGAAGAAAATATGATCATGGAACAAGGGTTTAAACAATCACTTGTTCAACAGCCAGAAGGTGATGTCATATAATTGATCATTTTCAGTTGATTGATCTCGGACATTGCCCCATCTTTAACGTGTGAAGGCGAGAATTTTTCTTCCTGGCACAGTTGACCGTGATCCGGCAGCGAGGAGGCGCGATGTCTTTATCTGCTCTGAAAAATAGGCAGGAACGCGGTTTTCTGGATGGCCAGTTCCTGATCGCCATGCCGGGCATGGCCGACATCAACTTCGCACGCACGGTCGTCTATATCTGCGCCCATTCGGATGCAGGTGCGATGGGCTTCGTCATCAATCGTCCGCAGAACCTGACCTTTACGGACGTCCTGCTCCATCTCGATATGATCAAGAACGACGATGCGATCCTTCTGCCGAAGGGGGCGCGCGATTTTCCGATTCAGACCGGTGGCCCCGTCGAAAGTGGCCGCGGCTTCGTGCTGCATTCCGACGACTACCTCAGCGACTCCAGCATTCCGGTCAGCGACGATATCTGCCTGACAGCCACGCTGGATATCGTGCGCGCCATCTCCAAGGGCGGCGGTCCGAAGCGGGCGACCATGCTGCTCGGCTATGCCGGCTGGGGCTCGGGGCAGCTGGAGGGCGAGGTCTCCAACAATGGCTGGCTGAATTGCGCCGCGAGCGAGGACCTCATCTTCGACCGATGCCTCGAGGCCAAGTATGACCGCGTCCTCGCCTCGATGGGCGTGACGCCGGCGATGCTGTCGCCGCAGGCCGGTCACGCCTGAGCCCTGCTCGGGAACGAAATTCCGCAAGTATCGTTTCCTCCCTGAAAGGCCGGACAATCGGGTTCGCCTGGATGAATAGGAGACGTGACAGTGGGAAGCACAAGCGACAAGATTTCCGGAGCAGCAAACCAGGTGGCAGGCAAGGCCAAGAAGGCCGCCGGCAAGGCTACCGACAATAACGAACTTCGCGCAAAGGGTGCCGTTCAGGAGGCCAAGGGCAAGGTTCAGGTGGCGCAGGGAAAAGCCAAGGACAAGTTGAAGGGTGCGGTTGACCGCCTCTAACCCTATAATTCGGGGTCTGGGATTCGGCCTGTCGCGCGATCTTGCGCGGCAGGCTTTTTGATTTTCAACGTTGTTTTGGGATGACAGGTCATGCGGCTATTCGCCTGTGATCACTGTGGCCAAGTGCTGCACTTCGACAACCGGCAATGCGTTCGCTGCGGCCATCGGCTGGGCTTCGTGACGGAACAGCTTGCCATGCATGCGGTGGAGATCGACAGCGACAACCAGTGGCGTATCGTTGGTGCGCCGCAAAGCACCGTACGCTTCTGCGCCAATGCCGCGCTCGATATCTGCAACTGGCTGGTAGCGACGGACGATCCCCACGAGTTCTGCGTCGCTTGCCGACACAATCGGCTGGTGCCCAACACCGGCACCGACGAAGGTCTCTCTCGCTGGCGCCGCATCGGTCAGGCGCAAAGGCATCTCTTCTATTCGCTGCTGCGCCTGCGCATCCCGATTCCCAACCGCGAGCAGGATCCGCAGGGCGGCCTCGTTTTCGACTTCCTCGAGGATGAGATCGGCAGTGACGGCAGCATCATGCCCGCCATGACCGGCCATGAGGAGGGCCTCATCGCGATCCGCGCCGCGGAGGCCGACGACCTGACGCGAGAGCAGGCGCGCACCTCGATGAACGAGCCGTACCGCACTCTGCTCGGGCATTTCCGCCACGAGACGGGTCACTTCGTCTGGAACAAGCTGGTGCGCGACCGGAACGCCTTCGATGCGTTTCGTGTCGTCTTCGGCGACGAGCGGCTGGATTATGGCTCCGCCCTGCAGTTCTACTATGACAACGGCCCTGCACAGGGCTGGCAGCTGAATTTCATCAGCGCCTATGCCAGCGCCCACCCCTGGGAGGATTTTGCGGAATGTTTCGCGCACTACCTCCACATCGTGGATACCCTGGAAATGGCGCGCGCATTCGGCATTGCCATCGACGTCCGTGGTCACGAGGGAATGGCGGCGGAAGTCGATTTCGATCCCTATCGTGCAACGAATGCAGCGCAGCTTGTCGAAGCGTGGATACCGCTCAGCGTCGCAATCAACAGCATACAGCACAGCATGGGGCAGCCGGATTCCTATCCCTTCGTGCTTTCCCCGGCTGTCGTCACAAAGCTCGAGTATATGCATGGCCTTGTCCAGCAAGGGCCATATCAACCCTGAGCCGGGTTTCACCAAGGCACGGAGGCGCAGGCTCCGTAGCGGGCCGCCCGAACGAGGCGGCGGTTGAGAGCCTATGCGCTGAAAAGCTGGTCGAGGTTGCGGATCGCCTCGTCGATCGTCTGCTGGTCGCGTCGCAGCTTGGAGACGATTGCGGAAGCGGCCTTCACCCTCAGCGTGGCGGTCTGGCTGCCCTCATGCGAGGGCATCGTATTCAGCACGCGCTGGATGCGGTCGGCGAAAGCCTCGAACTTCTTTGCACTGCGCCAGACCCGGTAGGGATCCATGAAGAGCGCGACCGCCACGAGCAGCAGCGAGAGGACGGCAACGGCCATCGGCATCTCGCTGAAGAACGAGGAGTAGACAAGTCCGGCAAAGAAAAGGCTCGCAAGGCAAGCGTAGAAGAGGCTGGTGGAGGCATTGGTCGGCACCACGGCATCGGCAGCAGCCTTGAGATGACCCTCGGTCGTATGCACCAGGAACTTGCGTGCGGCGATGTCCTCGCTGTTGCCGCCTTCACTGATCAGGACATCGAGTATGCCGTTCAGTTTCTGCAGGCGCCTTAGGCGCAGGGCGACGATCTTCAAAATTTCAGGGCCGGCCACCAGGTATGCAAGACAGATGGCGACGCCGAGCTGAAAGATGGATTGCATCCTGGAGGCGTCTACAAATCCAAATAAATACGGCATGAGAAAAAATCCCGTCAATAGCGTGCCGATACGCATACAAACCTTGGGCCTCTCGCAAAAGCGAGATCATGGGCTCGAGCCCATGTATTAACGCCATTTTTTTCTTGAGTGCCCCTCAGCCCGGGCTTGCGGCTCGCTGTGTCAGGCTCGCTTGGTCAGGGGAAAGCGCTCCTTGAGGAGCCGCAGCACCGAATCCGTCCCCATCGGGGGGCCGAAAAGGTAGCTCTGCCCGTAGTTGCAGCCCGTTTTGGCAAGCTCGATCGCGTCCTCGTCCGATTCGATGCCTTCGGCGACCACCTGCATTTCCAGATCCCGCGCCATACTGATGACGGAGCGAAGAACGGTCGCCTTCTTGTCGCTCGTGTCGCGCACCAGCGCCTTGTCGAGCTTGATCGTATCGAAGGGGAAGCGCGTGAGATAGGCAAGCGAGGAATAGCCGGTGCCGAAATCGTCGAGCGCAAGGCCGAGCCCGGCTTCCTTGAGCTTGCCGAGAACGAGGCGTGCCTGTTCCGGATTCTCCATCACCATGGATTCCGTCAGCTCGAGCTTCAGATCGCCGGGGTTGCAATGGGTCTTGGCGAGCAGCGAGCGGATGTCGTCATAAAGCTCGTTGTTGAGAAGCTGGACGCTCGACAGGTTGATCGACACGAAGATCGGCACTTCTCCGGTCTGGCGCTGCCAGGACATCAGATCGCTCGTTGCCTGCTCCAGGGCGAACATCCCCAGTGAACTGATGATGTCCGATGCTTCGGCGATCGGGATGAATTCCGACGGCGGGATATTGCCGCGCTTTGGGTGCTCCCAGCGCATCAGCGCCTCGAAGCCGGCGATCTCGGCATCCTCCAGCCGCGCGATCGGCTGGTAGACCATCGAGAGTTCCTTGCGCTCGATCGCGCGACGCAGGTCCGTCTCGAGTTGCAGGCGGTCGGTGCCGAAGCTGCGGAAGGCAGGCTGGAAAGGCTCGACGCGATTGCCGCCGGCGCGTTTTGCCCGGTACATCGCAAGTTCCGCGTCGCTGAGCAGCCCCGCCGCACTCTCCTGCTGGTCGACCCACGAGGCAAGGCCGATCGAGGCGGTGAGAATGATCTCCCGGTTTGCGAAGTTGAGCGGCACCATGATCGCCTTGCTGATCGCATCGGCGAAATCCGCAACCTTTGCAGGGTCACGCTCGGAAACGAGGATCAGGCCGAACTGGTCGCCCGAAAGCCGGGCCAGCGTGTCCTGGGGCTTCAGGAGCCTGCGCAGGCGCCGCGTCAGCGCGATCAGGATGTTGTCGCCCGCGGCCACTCCGAGGGAGTCGTTGACGAGCTTGTAGCGATCGATGTCGATGACGAGCACCGTCGGGCGCACCAGGTCGCCACCTGGCGCGAGCGTCAGCACGGCATGCAGGCGGTCGAGGAATACCTGCCTGTTGGGAAGGCCCGTCAGGTTGTCGTGCAGCGCATCATGGAGCAGCCGTTCGACGGAGTTCTTCTGTTCGGTGACGTCTACGACAGTGCCGACGCAGCGGATGATCTCGCCGTTGGAGCCGAGCACCGGCCGCGCCCGGATGGACAGCCAATGGAAATGGCCGTCCTCGGCACGGATGCGGAATTCGTGGTTCAGCCGCCCGCGACGATGTTCGAGCAGCACGTCGAGCGTGGCCCGGAAGCGGTCGCGGTCGTCGGGATGGAGCCGTGGCAGCCAGTTTCGCGCAGGCCCATGCATGGTACCCGGCGAAAGGCCGAGCCGCATCGATATGTCCGGAATGGTGACGACGCGGTCGCGCGCCACGTCCCAGTCCCAGACCGTATCGCCGGAACCGGTCAGCGCCAGCGACTGCCGTTCGAGATCGGAGAACAGTCCCTGCTGGAAGGCGCCGCCCGCAAAGGCATGCTGCATCACCGTGAAGCCGATGAGCAGGACGATGAGAACGAGGCCGCCGCCGAGTGCCGGCTGGATGATGTCGTTGTCGAGTTGGCCAGTGACGGTCAGCCAGGCGCCGAACAGCCAGACGAGGATCAGCGCCCAGGCAGGCACCAGCAGGATGGCGCGGTCATAGCGGTTGAAGCCGAGATAGATGATGAGGAAGATGCCGGCCGTCGCAGTCAGAGCGAAGGAAAGACGCGCAATGCCTGCCGCGATCGACGGGTCGTAGATCGCGACGCCGAAGAGCAGCGCGAGACCAAGAATCCAGGCAAGCGTCACATAGCCGAGATGTGCGTGCCATCGGTTGAGGTTGAGATAGGTGAAGAGGAAGATGACGAAGCTCGATGCGAGCGCCACCTCCGTACAGGCGCGCCATACCCTCTGGTCGCCCGAGGTGATGCTGATCAGCTTTTCGAGGAAACCGAAATCGACGCAGATATAGCCAAGCACCGCCCAGGCGAGCGCCGCCGTCGCCGGCAGCATGGAGGTGCCCTTCACCACGAAGAGGATGGTAAGGAACACGGCCAGCAGGCCGGCAATGCCGAGCACGATGCCGCGATACAGCGTGAAGGCGTTGACCGTATCCTTGTAGGCATCGGGTTCCCAAAGATAGATCTGCGGCAGTTCGGGCGTGGAAAGCTCCGCTACGAAGGTGATGACCGAGCCGGGGTTGAGCGTGATGCGGAAGACGTCGGCTTCTTCGCTCGGCAACCGGTCGAGCGCGAAGCCTTCGCTTGGCGTAATCGCGATGACGCGCTGGGAGCCGAGATCCGGCCAGAAGAGCTTGGAGTTCACGAGACGGAAGTGGGGGGCGACGATCACGCGCTCCAGCTGTTCCTCCGAAACGTTGGCGAGCGCGAAGACTGCCCAGTCGCCCTGGTGGTCTTCCGAGCTTGCGCGCACCTCGATGCGGCGGCGGATGCCGTCGGCGCCTGCTGCCGTCGAAACCTGGAAGGCTTCGCCCTGATTGGCGTAGATTTCGGTGGTGGCGGTCAGGTCCAGCGCAGTGTCGTCACGGGAAATCTTGACCGGTTCGGCCGCCCGTGCCGCACCGCCCAGGAGCATCAGCACAAAGATGAGGACGGCTGCAATCGCACCCATCAACCGTCCGGCCGGCGCCATGAGCAGCATGCGGTCTGTGATCATCTGTCGTTGGTCGTCCTGCTCTTTTGCGCATCCGTAGCCAATCGGGAAAACATCACGTGATCACGCCACTGGCCGTTAATTCTCAAATATCCCCGCAGGTAGCCTTCCCGCTGGAAGCCAGCTTTCTCGAGCAGCCGGATACTCCGTTCATTGTCAGGAATACAGGCTGCTTCGATACGGTGCAATTCGAGACCTGTAAAGATATAGGGTATAACCAACTGAAGTGCGGCGAACATATGGCCTTGGCCCGCATAAGGCTCGCCCATCCAGTAGCCGATCATGCAGCTCTGGGCGACGCCGCGGCGGATGTAGCCGATCGTGAGGCCGCCGAGCAACGTCATGTTGGTTTTCATGAAGAGGAAAAGCGGCACGGCCTGGCCGGAGGCATATTCCTGCCGTGCACGAATGACGCGGGCGCGGAAGGCGCCTTCGGTCAGCTCGTCGCGCCGCCAGGCCGGCTCCCAGGGTTCGAGGAAGGTCCGGCTTTCGGCCCGCAGCCGGTGCCATTGATTGAAATCCGCATAGCGAGGAAGGCGGAGCAGGTAGGACGCGTCTTCAAGCTCCGTGGTGTCCGGCTGCCGTGAAAGGAACCGAAAAACCGATTTTGCCATCCATCACTCCCGGAAGGTCCGGCCCAGCCCTCGCCGTGTCCGGAGGAATTTAGCGTTGCGTTTTCAGCCGCTTGCCTTCTGTGCGCCAACCGCCGGCATCGACAGCGAAGCAGTGATATCTTCCATGGGAGCCAATTGTTCAAGCGGTCCGATGGCCGAAAGGGTCGGGACCGTGTCGAAGAACAGGCGGCCGGAAAGGTCGGTGAGCCTGTCGATCGTGATCCCCTCGAGGCGCTCCATCATCTCCGGGTTCGAGATCGGCCGGCCATAGAGCATCATCTGGCGAGCGATCTGGCCGGCGCGTGCGGCCGGGCTTTCCTGACCCATCAGCAGCTGCGCGCGGATCTGCGCCCTTGCGCGCTCGATCTCCTGCTGGTCGATCTGTTCGGACGACTTGCGCAATTCGTTGATGATGACGGGCACCAGCTCCGGCAGGTTCTCGCCGCCAGTCGCTGCGTGGATGCCGAAGATCCCCGTATCGGAAAAGCCCCAATGGAAGGCATAGACCGAATAACAGAGGCCGCGGTGCTCGCGCACCTCCTGGAAGAGCCGCGAGGACATCCCGCCACCGAGGATATTGGCAAGGATCTGCGAACAGTAGAAGTCGCGGGCGTGATAGGCGCGTCCCTCGAAGCCAAGCAGGACCTGCGCGTCCATGAGGTCGCGCGGCTCGCGGATGTTGCCGCCGATATAGCGCGCTTCCTCGATCACGGGGCGTGCCGAAGGCGTCGACGGCAATGCTGCGAAACGCTGCTCGACCTCGCGCACGAAGCTCTCGTGCTCGATCGCGCCGGCAGCCACCACGAACATCCGGTCCGTCGTGTAGTTGCGGCCGAGATAGCCGCGGATCTGGTCCGGCGTGAAGGAGAGAACGGTCTCTGGTGTGCCGAGGATCGGTCGGCCGAGCGTCTGGTCGCGATAGGCGACCGTGGAGAAATTGTCGAAGACGACGTCATCAGGCGTGTCGTTGGCCGCGTTGATTTCCTGCAGGATCACCTGCTTCTCGCGGTAGAGCTCCTCTTCGTCGAAGGCCGATTCCGTCAGGATATCGGCGAGGATATCGACCGCCAGGGGCACGTGATCCTTCAGCACCCGCGCATAGTAGGAGGTCGTTTCCGTCGAGGTCGCGGCGTTCACTTCGCCGCCGACATTCTCGATCTCTTCGGCGATCTGCCGCGCCGAGCGCCGGCCGGTGCCCTTGAAGGCCATGTGCTCGAGAAGGTGGGCAATGCCGTGTTCGGCTTCGGTCTCGTTGCGCGAGCCCGACTTGATCCAGACGCCGAGGGCCACGCTTTCCAGATGTGGCATCGTCTGGGTCACTACTGTCAGCCCGGATTTGAGCCGGGTGCACTCAACTGTCATGTTTCGTCTTTCTGCGCTTACCGGTCCGTCGCCCGTGCGCGGCCGCCGATAAATGACTCGACGGCCTTGAGTTCGGGTTCGAGGATGTCGAAACGCTCCTCCCTGTCCATCAGTCCAGCAAGCCACGCCGGAAGCGCCGGGTCAATACCGCAGGCGGAATTTACCGCTGCGGGGAATTTCGCCGGATGGGCCGTGGCGAGCGTTACCATGGGGCTGCCGGGCTTGCCGTATTTCGCCGCAACGAAGACGCCGACGGCGCTGTGCGGATCGAGCAGGTAGCCGGTTTCGGCAAGCGTTTCGCGGATCGTGTTCGAAACGTCCTTCTCGCTCGCCCGGCCGGCGCGGAAGTCGCGCCTGATTGTCTTCAGCGCTTTATGTTCGATCTCGAAACCATTGGATTGCTTGAGGCTTTCCATGGCGGCGCGAACCTTGGAAGCATCGCGGTCGTTTGCCTCGAAGAGCAGCCGTTCGAAGTTCGAGGAGATCTGGATATCCATGGAGGGCGAGGTCGTCGCCCTGACGTCGCGCATCTCGTAGCGGCCGGTCTTGAGCATCCGCGCCAGGATGTCGTTTTCGTTGGTGGCAATCACCAGCTTGTCGATCGGCAGGCCCATGCGCTTGGCGACATAGCCGGCGAAGATATCGCCGAAATTGCCGGTCGGCACCGTGAACGAGATCTTCCGATCAGGCCCGCCGAGCGTAACCGCGGCGGTGAAATAATAGACCACCTGCGCCATGATCCGCGCCCAGTTGATCGAATTGACCCCCGAGAGCTTCACGCCGTCGCGGAAGGCCGTATCGTTGAACATCGCCTTCACGAGGTTCTGGCAGTCGTCGAAATTGCCCTTGATCGCCAGCGCATGCACGTTCGCGGTCGTCGACGTCGTCATCTGGCGCTGCTGCACCGGCGAGACCTTCCCGTGCGGGAAGAGGATGAAGATGTCGGTGCGCTCGCGTCCGGCAAAGGCGTCGATCGCCGCTCCGCCAGTATCCCCAGAGGTCGCCCCGACGATCGTCGCGCGCTGGCCGCGCTCCGCCAGCGCATAGTCCATCAGCCGGGCAAGGAGCTGCATGGCGACATCCTTGAAGGCGAGCGTCGTGCCGTGGAAAAGCTCCATGACGAACGAGTTCGGGCCGACCTGCACGAGCGGCGCGATCGCCGGATGGCGGAAGGTAGAATAGGCCTCGTCGATCATGCCGCGAAAGGTATCGGCGGGTATTTCCCCGTCCACGAAGGGATGTAGCACCGTGTAGGCGATTTCCTGGTAGCTCTTGCCGCGCAGGCCGCGGATTTCCTTTTTCGTGAAGGTCGGCCATTTGCGGGGAACGTAGAGGCCGCCGTCGCGGGCCAGGCCTGCCAGGAGGACGTCGCAGAAGCCAAGAGAAGGGGCCTCTCCCCGCGTCGAGATATATTCCACGGCTTTCATCCTTGATTTCAGAATTGGAACGGGGGTTGCCCGGATTGGGTTGCGGCGCAGCTTAGATCGGGAGTTCCGGCGGAAACCGTCTTTTTGCGCCAAAACGGCGGCGGCGTATTCGCGCCTGCGCTACCGGCGCTCTTTCCGGCGATGGAAGCAAAGAAACCGGCACTTTGGATGAAGGTTGAAAAATGGAACAAATCCGTGCGCACCCAATCGATTTTTTGTTGCGCCGCTGATATAGACCATCGCCAATTGTCATGAAAGGCCCTGTGGGCAACGCAATTGGGCCGCAATACGGATCAGTGCAGAGGGTGGAATAATCGTGTCTTGCAGGCTGTCACGTCGTCTCTTGTCCGCATCGCTTCTCATCTTGCTGGCAGGCTGCAGCTCCTTGGGCATCAAGGGAAACAAGGCTGAAGCCCCGCCGGCGCCGGAATCCACCAACCGTCCCATGGTGAGCACCGGGCCGTCCGTCATCGATCCCACCACTGGAGCGCAGGTGGTGCAGGCGACTTGCCCGCGCATCTACATGCATGACGATTCGGTCTTCTACCGCACCTATGCGAAGGGTGCGAAGGACGATCCCCAGCAGGTCATCTACCAGGCTTCGATCGCCAACGTGACGCGCCAGTGCACGCTCAACGATACCAACCTGAATATCACTGTGGTTGCGCAGGGCCGCCTCGTCGCTGGGCCGGTAGGCGGCCCCGGCAAGGTGACGCTGCCCATTCGCATCACCATCGTCGACGGTGAGAATGTGCTTTATTCCGAAGTGAGCAATTTCCAGGCGGAAATCCCGCCGGGCCAGGCGACGGCGCAATTCCTCTTCCGCAAGGACAACATCGCCGTTCCGGCCGGCGGCGCGCTTGCTCGCGTCAATCTCGGCTTCGATACTGCGAACGAGAAGAACCTCGCTAAGAAAAAGAAGCCCGGCGCCTAAGCTACGGGAATCGCTAGCCCTTCAGACAAGACGACCTCAGAGGATGCCCGACCACTGGGCAAGCGCAGCGGCGACGCCGGGCAGGTCGTTCATGCGGGAAATGACCGTTTCGGCACCGGCATCCGTCAGCTTGTCGGCGTGCGCCGGATAGGTGTGGGATGCGCCGGTGAAGCCGATGACGCGCATGCCGGCCGCGCGTGCAGCATGCACGCCGTGAACCGAATCCTCGACGACGACGGTCTTCGACGGGGAGAAGCCGAGTTCCTTTGCGCCGTGCAGGAAGATATCCGGCTTCGGCTTGACGCGATCGGGGCCGAGATCCTTGGCGGAGAAGATGTGCGGCGCAAAGAACTGCTTGAGCTCTACCTTGGTAAGCATCATGTCGAGCCGCGCGGAGCTGGAATTTGAACAGATGCAACGTGGCATCGGCAGCCGCGCCAGCGCGAAGTCGACGCCCGGGATCCCCTTGACGTCGCGTGCAAGCCGCTTGTCGAGAAGCTGCTCGGACTTCTCGAGCAACGAGGCCGAGAGCGGGATATCGGCTTCTCGTTCGACCTGGAAGAGAATGTTCTGCCAGGTCATGCCGGCGAAGCGCTCGCCCATCTCCTCGACGGTGATCGGATATCCGGCTTCCGTCAGGAGCGTGGACTCCACCTCGGCTGCTATGATTTCGGAATCGACCAATACGCCGTCGCAATCGAAAATAATAAGGTCGAATCCACTCATATCATCTCTGCCCTGAAAACTGACCGTGGGGCTTTACACGATGGTCCGGTAAAGCTCAACCGGGCGGGCCACATGGCAGGGCTGCGCTGTGCGAGAGGGTTGCGCGCCTCGACAAGCGCGGGCGCTCTGGTTAAGGAACGGATATGGCCAGGGACAACGACGACACGATTGCCAGCCGCATCAGCCGCGTGCTTGCCGAGCGTATCATACGCGGCGAGCTTGCTCCGGATGCACGCCTGCGCCAGGACCATGTGGCCGAGGAGTTCGGCACCAGCCATGTGCCGGTGCGTGAAGCCTTTCGCCGGCTGGAAGCGCAGGGGCTTGCGATCAGCGAGCCGCGGCGCGGCGTGCGTGTCGCCTCGTTCGACCTCAAGGAGGTCCGCGAGGTGGCGGAAATGCGCGCGGCACTCGAGGTGCTTGCGCTTAGGCACGCTGCACCGCATCTGACGGCCGCCATTCTTGAGCAGGCCGAGGAGGCGACGAGGCAGGGCGACATGGCCGCCGACGTCCATGCCTGGGAAGCGGCCAACCGGCGCTTCCATCGGTTGATTCTCGCGCCCTGCGACATGCCGCGCCTTCTCGCCTCCATTGACGATCTCCATGCGGCGAGCGCGCGCTTCCTGTTTTCTGCGTGGCAGTCGGGTTGGGAGAAGAGGACTGATCATGACCATCGCGCAATCCTCGCGGCCCTTCGTCAGGGCCGAAACGAAGAGGCCGCTGCGATCCTGCAGAAGCATGTGCAGTGGATCGGCCGGCCGACAGCCGGCACGGCGCGCCAGGCCTTTGCCATCGTCGGGTAACTGATCCAAAAATTATCTATAATTTTCTTTCATGCTTTCGGCGGAGCGTGGGCGCCGGCTTTGCAAGTGTTTGTCGCGCGCGTTGTCCGTCGAAATGGCCGGGCGACGCCTCCTGCCTGTTGTGAATTGCGTTGCCGCGGCTTGCGGAGCGCTAAAAACTCTTTCATAAAATAGATGGGAATCGAAAATTATCTATAATTTGAAAGGAGAGTTCATGTCGGTATTTCAGACTCAGCAAGGGCCGGTTTTCGATCCACTGCGCCTCGGCGAACGTAGTCTCGCCATCAAGGCGGTCTTCGTTCTCGCGGGCACGCTCGTCCTCGCGCTTGCCTCCCAGATCGCCGTACCGATGGTGCCGGTGCCGATCACCATGCAGACTTTCGCCATCACGATGATCGGTGCCCTCTATGGGTGGCGTCTCGCCGGCGTCACGATTCTTGCGTGGCTGGTCGAGGCGATGGCTGGCCTGCCGGTTTTGGCCGGCGGAGCAGGGGGCGTCGCGCCCTTCGTCGGTCCCACGGCGGGCTATCTGGTTTCCTTCCCGATTATCGGCGCCCTTGTCGGCTGGCTTGCCGAGCGTGGCTGGACCGGAGCAAACGTCATCCGCAGCTTCACGGCCCATCTTGCCGGTAATATTCTCTGCCTCGCTATTGGAGGCGGCTGGCTTGCGGTGCTGATCGGAGCGGAAAAGGGCTGGTTGCTTGGCGTCGCGCCCTTCATTCTTGGCGCCTTCCTGAAATCGGCGTTGGCTGCGGCTGTTCTCAAGGCTGCCCAGCAATATGGCGATAGAGTTCGCCTCAATTGACCGTCAGGCTGCGCGCCCATCACCTGCTCTGCATGCTGACCTTCATAGGTGAGGGCTACACGCCTGCCTTTTCACGCAACTACCGGCGGATAGCGGAAAGGCTTTCCGCCGGCGAGGATATCGAACTCATCTCCGGACCGGACGACATCTGCGCACCGCTCATCTCCGAGACCGAGCCGCACTGTCTGCGCGCCAGCGTCGAGGATCGCGACATGCATGCGGCGCTTGCGGTTGGCGAACTGTTTGGGCGAAAGCTCGTGCCGGGGGAGCGCATCGTGCCGGACGATACTTTTCTGGACGATGCCCGCGCTGCCTTTCTAGCGGGCGAAAGCCGGGCAGCCTGCGCAGGCTGCGAGTGGTTCGGCCTCTGCACCCGCGTCGCTGAAGGCGGCTTTGCCGGCGTGAGGGTCGGGAGACCGCCGCTTGGCGGAGGAAGAACCTAGCGTTCGATTGGAAACAGCGCCATGAAGCGACGCTCGCCCTCCGGCGTGAACTGGATCGATCGGCTGTTTGCGGTTCGCCGCGCCCATCCAGCCTCCAGGAAATTGAAAAGCAGGGCCTTGCCGAGGCTGCCGGCAAGATGGGCGCGCCTTTCGCTCCAGTCGAGGCACGAGCGGCAGAGGGGGCGCCGGGACGATCTCAAGCCCCCGACATCGATGCCGATCGATTTCAGTTGCGCCTCTCCCTTGTTCGTCAGGCTGAGTGCCTCATCGATCGCTGCGATTGCCCCCTGGCTGACGAGGCTGTCGAGCATGCGCACGCCGTAGTCTCCGGCAAGGTGGTCGTAGCAGATACGCGCCTTGCGCAGCGCCGGCTCCTTTGGCCCGGGCTGGTGACGAAGATGGCCGCGGCTCGCGGCAAATCCCATCATGCTTTCAAGCAGCTTTCCGACCCCGTCGTCGGCGAGCGTGAAATAGCGATGCCGGCCCTGCTTCCTCTGGGAAAGCAGGCCCCCGGCTTCGAGCTTGGCGAGATGCGCACTTGCCGTCTGCAGCGTGATGCCGCCGGCGGCCGCGAGTTCCGTCGCGGTCAGCGCCCTGCCACCCATCAGCGAGGTCAGCATGTTCGCCCGTGCCGGGTCGCCGATCAAAGCGGCGATTTGCGCGATGTCAGGTCCTTCCTTCATACTTCGACCGTAGCCGAAGCATCGTCGTCGTGCAACGTGCGAAAAGGGTGTTGTCAGACCAAGGAGAATTCAATGATCACCTGCTTCATCCGTTATGAGATCGATCCGTTCAAAAAGGACAGGTTCGCCGAATATGCGCAGGCCTGGGGACAGGCCATTCCGCGCAACGGCGCCGACCTGATCGGCTATTTCGGTCCGCATGAGGGGTCCGCGACCACGGCCTACGGCGTCTACAACATCGAGAGCCTCGCGGCATACGAGGCCTATCGCGCCCGCCTCGCCGCCGATCCGCTGGGGCAGGAAAACTACCAGTTCGCCAGGCGCGAGCGTTTCATTCTGAAGGAGGATCGCATCTTCCTGAAAAACCTGTCGCTACCCCACGGAGTTTTCATCGAGCCATGATCGCCGTCATATTCGAAGTCGTGCCCTACATGGGCGAACGCCACAAATATCTCGATCTCGCCGGCGACCTGCGCTCCGAGCTCGAGAAGATCGACGGGTTCATCTCGATCGAGCGCTTCGAGAGCCTGACTGTGCGCGGCAAGCTCCTCTCGCTTTCCTTCTGGAGGGACGAGGAGGCAGTCAAGGCCTGGCGCAACCTTGAAGTCCACCGCGCCGCCCAGAAGGCCGGCCGGGGAGGCATCTTCGCCGACTATCGCCTGCGCATTGCCCATGTCGTACGCGACTACGGCATGTTCGAACGCGACGAGGCGCCGGCCGACAGCAGGGAGGTGCATGATAGTGCTGCCTGAACCCGTCAACGCATGAAGATCTGTCGAACGAAACTCGATCCCGGGACCACCTGAGAATCCCCGGATCGAGCCTGAGGATGTCGGGGAACGAGGGACGCCGCTTCCACTTCGAGAACAATTTCCGGGAAATCGCGTCGCGCTTCAGCCTTTGGTAACCAACTTGGGTAACCATAACGGTCAGTTAAGGGTAACGAGTAAGCGTACAGAGCGAGTATCATATGGCGTCAGTTTTCCCGCTTGCCGAGTTCAGAAAGTCCGAAAATCAGGCTTCCTGGCTCGACACGATCATCAAGGGCGATTGCGTGGCCGCGCTGGAGGCCCTGCCCACCCATTCCGTAGACGTCATCTTTGCCGATCCGCCGTACAATCTTCAGCTTGGCGGCACGCTGCATCGGCCGGACCAGTCTCTCGTCGACGCCGTCGATGACGAATGGGACCAGTTCGCTTCCTTCGAGGCCTATGATGCCTTCACGCGCGCCTGGCTGCTTGCCTGCCGCCGCGTCCTGAAGCCGACCGGTACGATCTGGGTCATCGGCTCCTATCACAACATCTTCCGCGTCGGCACCGCGCTTCAGGACCTGAACTTCTGGCTCCTCAACGACATCATCTGGCGCAAGACCAATCCGATGCCGAACTTCAAGGGCCGTCGCTTTCAGAACGCCCATGAGACGATGATCTGGGCGAGCCCGAACGCGAAGGCAAAGGGCTACACCTTCAACTACGACGCCATGAAGGCCGCCAATGACGACGTGCAGATGCGCTCCGACTGGCTCTTTCCGATCTGCGGCGGCTCCGAGCGGCTGAAGGGGGAGGACGGCAAGAAGGTCCACCCGACCCAGAAGCCCGAGGCACTGCTTGCCCGCGTCATCATGGCGTCTTCGAAGCCGGGTGACATCGTCCTCGATCCCTTCTTCGGCTCCGGCACGACCGGCGCCGTCGCCAAGCGCCTCGGCCGCCATTTTGTCGGCATAGAGCGTGAGGAGGAATACATAGACGCAGCCGTTGCGCGGATCGATGCCGTCGAGCCGCTCGGCAAGGCGGAACTCACTGTGATGACGGGCAAGAAGGCGGAGGTTCGCGTCGCCTTCAACGTGCTCGTCGAGAGCGGAATGATCAAGCCCGGCCAGGTGTTGACCGATGCGAGACGGCGCTACAGCGCCATCGTGCGCGCCGATGGCACGGTCGCCTCCGGCGGCGAGGCCGGTTCCATTCATCGTCTTGGCGCGAAGGTCCAGGGCCTTGATGCATGCAACGGATGGACGTTCTGGCATTTCGAAGACGGGCAGTCCCTGCGCCCGATCGACGAACTCAGATCCGTCATCCGCAGTGATCTGGCGAAAGCGGAGTAAGCCGAGCTCCGTCGGATCAAAGAACAATCTTCTTCCGGTTTTTGTACCTCCAGTTACGGAAGAAGGTGACGACGCCCGGGGATCAACACTCCGGGCGTCCTGCTTTCCGGATGCCCATGCCGGACAGCCGTAGCGCCAACGCTTAGAATTCCTGGTAGTCGGTCACCTCGACGTGGGTGATCAGGCCATCCTCGTCGAAGCTGATGGTTTCCTCGCCTTCGCGGATCAGCGGCTTTCCCGTCTTGCTGTTCGTCGCACGCACCGACCAGACGGCCCGGCCGGAGCGTGGGCCCACCTTTTCGACGAGGCTGTCGACGGCGGTCTGGTCCGGATAGGTTTCGAAGTAGCCGCGGAAGGCCTCCATGATCTCGTCGCGCCCGGCCAGGCTACCCACACCGTTGGAGACATAGGTGGCATTGGCCGAAAGCGACTTCTCGATCGTCTCGAAGTCCAGCGCATTTATGGCGCCATGGAAGGCCTCGACCGCCTTGACCGGATCGAAACTCATGATCAGATCCTCACGCCGTAGGTGGCAAGATCGGCGCGCAGCTTGTCCGCGCCGCTGAAATGGACGGCGTTCCAGCCCGCCGCCTTCGCGCCCACGACATTGGCCGGCGCGTCGTCGATGAAGATCGTGGCTTCGGGATCGAGCCCGAAGGTCTTGGCATGATGGTCGTAGATCGCGACGTCAGGCTTGATGAGGCCGATATCGCCCGAAACCGTCACGCCGCGTGGCTTGGTGAGGAATGGAAAGCGGCCCTGCGCCTCGCGGAAGGTGTCGGAGGCGAAGTTCGTCAACATGGTGACGTCGCGGCCCTCGGCGATGAGCCCTTCCATGATCGCGACGCTGTCCTCGTAGGCGTGCGGCACCATTTCGTGCCAGTTCTCGCGGAAGGCGCGGATATGTGCTTCGCGATCGGGATGCATCGCGATCAGCAACGCTTCGGCGTCCGCCCATGTGCGGCCGCGGTCCTGCTCCAGGTTCCACTCATGGGTGCAGACATTGGCGAAGAACCAGTTGCGCTCCGCCTCGTCGGGAATGATGCGGCTGAAGGGAAGATGCGGGTCGTAGTGGATCAGAACCTTGCCGATGTCGAAGACGATATGCTCAATTTTCGCGGCCATGAATTATCCCTTGGTGTTCCTGAATGCGCGGGGAATGGCCTGTGTGATCGCTTTTTTCATCACGGTCGGCAAGGCCTGGTTTTCAAGATTCGTGACCGGCTCCCACCACGCGCCGTCAATATGGGGCGCCGCAGTTACCACGGTCCGGTAGATCGAAAGCCTTAGTTCGAAATGGGTGAAGACGTGCGCCACCGATCCGCAGGCCTGCCAGTCCGCGGCAAAGGGCGCAGCATCGGGCGATGTCTCGCCGTCGATGCGCGCCGTCCACGCCGTGGTCGGAATCTCGGTCATGCCGCCGAGCAATCCGGTTTCGATCCGGCGACGTAGGAGGATATCGCCGGCGGCCGTCACCGCGACGAAGGCGGCACCGACACGGACCGGCCTTTCCTTTTTCGCAGCCTTGACCGGAAAGCTCTCGGGGTCGGCCTGCCGGAGGGCCTGGCAATAGTCGCGGAAGGGACAGAGCGAACAGGCCGGTCGCTTCGGCGTGCAAATCGTAGCGCCGAGGTCCATCATGCCCTGGGCGAAATCGCCCGGACGCCCCTGCGGCGTGAGGGCAGCCACCTTCTCCTTCATCAGCGGCTTTGCACCAGGCAGGGGCTGTGAGATCGCATAGAGCCGCGAGATCACCCGCTCCACATTGCCGTCCATCACTGCTGCAGGCCTGTCAAAGGCGATTGCCGCGACAGCAGCGGCGGTATAGTCGCCGATGCCGGGAAGGGATTTCAGGCCGTCCTCCGTGTCCGGAAAGCGGCCGCCATGGTCATGGGCCACAGCCTCCGCGCACTTCTTCAGGTTGCGGGCACGGGCGTAGTAGCCGAGGCCGGCCCATGCGGCCATCACGTCCTCGCTCGGCGCGGCGGCAAGGTCCGTGACGCTCGGCCAGCGCCTAAGGAAGTTCTCGAAATAGGGCTTCACCGCCTGCACTGTGGTCTGCTGCAGCATGACCTCGGAGAGCCAGACGTCATAGGGATCGGGCCTCGCGCCACGTGCGGCCCGGCCGGGCGTGATGCGCCAGGGCAGGTCGCGGTGGTGACGGTCGTACCACGCGAGCAACAGGCTGGACAGGTTTTGCGGCGCTTCGGAAATGGCTGATAGGACCTTGCGAATATCGGGACTGCGCACGTTAGATAGGTTTTAGCGCTACCTGTCGTCAACGAAAGACAGCCCCCAAAGGAAACGGATTTTTCGCCGTGAGACTTGTGGTAGATTCCTTCCTGTGATTTGCAGCCCGGGATTTTCGTTAATAGCTTCCCGATCCCGCAGAAGCCTGATCCCGCATAAGAAAGAGTGCGTGCATTGAAGACGACTGGTGGCTGGAAGGCCGCAAAGCGCGGCGCGGCCCAGATTTCCGAAGTGGCAAACGGCCTCATCGATCCCATGCTTGCGCGCCGCGCCGGCATAAACACGGCCTTGCTCGCCTCCTGGAGCGAGATCGCCGGCGAGGATTTTGCCGACTGCACCCGGCCGGAAAAGATCGCCTGGTCGAGGCGTGGCGGTCCGGGCGAGGACCAGGCGTTTCAGCCCGGCGTGCTGACGATCGCCTGCGAAGGGGCGCGAGCGCTCTTCCTGACGCATGCCCAGGGCGAACTCATCCAGCGCATCAACGGCTTCTTCGGCTTTCCCGCCGTCCATCAGATTCGCATCGTCCAGAAGCCGGTTTCGCTCGGCCCCGGCCGTAGCAGGAAGCCGGTGCCATTGAAAGGCGAGGCGGCAAACAGGCTCGAAGCCATGATGGAAGGCATCGAGGGCGATAAGCTGAGGGACGCCGTTCGCCGGCTTGGTACCGCCGTTCTCGGAAAGCAGAGGCCCCGCTAAACAAGCAACCGGACGCCATTCTGACAGTAATTTAATGCAGTTGTCGTCGGTTGGTCACAATTCTTTGAAGGAACTTGGCAAAGCGTGCCTTGTTAGCGGCAACGCGCCGTTATATCGCATGGAAAAATTTGACGCTTCTCTTCTCGATATGGGGATTAAATGCCGATGGCCGAAATGCACCTCACCAAACGTCGCTTGCTTGGCGGTATTGCCGTCGTAGCCGTCTCCGCAGTACTTGCTGCCTGCAATGACAGCAAGGATGCCGCGGACGCCGCTCCGGCGAACGGCGTGGACACGAGCATCAAGACCGGTGCGACGTCGAACGTCGAGATTCCCCAGTCGGATGGTGACGTGAACATGGCCGAGGCGCTGAAGCCTGGTCCGCTGCCCGATATGGCGCTCGGCAAGGCCGACGCTCCGGTCAAGATCATCGAGTACATGTCGATGACCTGCCCGCATTGCGCTCATTTCCACAACACGACCTTCGACGAGATCAAGAAGAAATACGTCGACACGGGCAAGGTGCAGTTCATCATCCGCGAGTTCCCGTTTGATCCGCGCGCTGCCGCCGCCTTCATGCTCGCCCGCTGCAACCCGGCAAAGCCGTCTGAACTCAGCACCGCCGACACCTATTTCCCGATGGTCTCCATGCTCTTCAAGCAGCAGCAGACCTGGGCTGCAGCCGATGATGGTCGCGCTGCCCTGCTGCAAATGTCGAAACTCGCCGGTTTTACACAGGAGAGCTTCGAGGCCTGCTTGACGAACCAGAAACTTCTGGATGATGTGAATGCAACACGGGAAAGAGGCGCCAAGGAATTTGGCGTCAACGCGACCCCAACATTCCTGATCAACGGGAAGCGCTATTCTGGAGACATGACGGTTGAGACCATGTCGGCGCTCATCGACAGCCTTCTCTGATCCGAACCGTTTCACGATGGCGGGCGGCGGCGAAAGCCGTGCGCCCGCTTTTTGTTTCCACGCTTCGCGCGATGGGGCCGGTGAGGTCTTCGCATGAAGTTCAACAAGCTTCGCGTTGTCGGCTTCAAATCCTTCGTCGAGCCTTCGGAATTCATTATCGAGCGTGGCCTGACAGGCGTCGTGGGGCCGAACGGCTGCGGCAAGTCGAACCTTGTCGAGGCGCTGCGCTGGGTGATGGGGGAAAACTCCTACAAGAACATGCGTGCGTCCGGCATGGACGATGTGATCTTCTCCGGCTCTGGAAACCGCCCCGCGCGCAACACGGCCGAAGTCGCGCTCTATCTCGACAATGCCGACCGCACTGCGCCGGCTGCGTTCAACGACAGCGACGAGATACAGGTCACGCGCCGCATCGAGCGTGAGCAGGGCTCGATCTACCGCATCAATGGCAAGGAATCGCGCGCCAAAGATGTGCAGCTTCTCTTTGCGGACGCCTCGACCGGCGCCCGCTCGCCCTCCATGGTCGGGCAGGGCCGCATTGGCGAACTCATCCAGGCAAAGCCCCAAGCGCGCCGGCAGCTGCTGGAAGAGGCTGCGGGCATCTCCGGCCTGCACTCGCGCCGCCACGAGGCGGAGCTTCGCCTTCGCGCGGCCGAGACCAATCTCGAACGCCTCGACGACGTGACTACGCAGCTTGAGGCCCAGATCGAAAGCCTCAAGCGCCAGGCGCGACAGGCAAACCGCTTCAAGGCGCTCTCGGCCGATATCCGCGCCCGCGAGGCACTGCTCCTGCACATACGCTGGGTCCAGGCCAAGGAGGCGGAGGCAGAGGCCGAGAGCGCGCTGAATCAGGCGACGGTGGTCGTTGCCGAAAAGGCCGCGATCCAGATGGAAGCCGCCAAGGCCCAGGCGATTGCCAGCCTGAAGCTGCCGGAATTGCGCGAAGGCGAGGCACGAGCCGCCGCCGCGCTGCAACGGCTGCAGATCGCCCGCACCCAGCTCGAGGAGGACATGAGCCGCATCCTCCGCCGTCGCGACGAACTTTCACGGCGTCTGCTGCAGCTTGCCGAGGACATTGCTCGCGAGGAGGCCCTTGTCACCGACAACGCCGCGATTCTCGCACGGCTCGATGCGGAAGAGGCCGAGATCGAGGAAGCCTTGGCGGATTCCGGCCGCCAGGCCGAGGAAACCGGCGAGGCCTTTGAAGCCGCGGCCGCCAAGCTTGCCGAGAGCGAGCGCGTCTTCGCCCAACTGACGGCCGAGCGCGCCGAAGCCGCCGCTGGCCGCAACCAGCTGGAACGCACGATCCGCGATCTCGCCGATCGCAAGATGCGCCTGGCGCGCCAGATCGAGGAAGCCAATCGCGAACTCGCCGCCATCGACGAGAAAGTCGCGAGCCTCCCTGACCCGGAAGAAAAGCGCGCCGTGGTCGAGGCGGCAGAGGCAGCCGTGGACGATGCCGAGACGGCGACCCAGGAGGTGGAGGCAGCGCTCTCCGATGCCCGTCGCCTCGAGACGATGTCGCGCTCGCCGGTCGAGCAGGCCCGCGCACGGCTGAACGAACTGGAGACGGAAGCACGCACGATCGCAAAGATCCTTGCGGGTGGTGCGGCATCCGGCGAATTTTCGCCTGTCGCCGAGGACCTGCGCGTCGATCGCGGTTTCGAGACAGCTCTCGGTGCCGCCCTCGGAGATGATCTGGACTCTCCGCTGAATGCCGAGGCGCCGGCCTACTGGACCGGCAATGGCGATGGCGCCGCCGACGCGGAGCTTCCGGCGGGCGCCGTGCCGCTCATCGATCACGTTCGAGCGCCCGCGGAGCTGACGCGGAGCCTGCGGCAGATCGGCATCGTGCGCACCGAAGACGCGCCGCGGTTGATGAAGTTGCTGCATCCGGGCCAGCGCCTGGTGACGCGGGAAGGGGCTGTGTTCCGCTGGGATGGCCATGTTGCCGGTGCGGATGCGCCGAGCGCTGCCGCACTTCGCCTTGCCCAGAAGAACCGCCTGGTCGAGCTGGAAGCCGAGGTGGAGACCGCGCGCGATGTGCTGACCGAGGCCGAGGAGCGGCTCGCCGCGGCGACGGATGAGATCCGCAGCAGGGAGCAGCGCCTTGCGGAAGCCCGCGATTTTGCGAGGCTTGCCGCCCGGCATCTCGCCGAAGCACGCGAGGCGCTTGTGGCCGCAGAACGTGCGTCGGGCGATCTCCTGCGGCGACGTGACGTGGTCTCGGAGGCCGCGAGCCAGCTGCAGGCGCAGATGGAGGAAGGCGCCTTCCAGGAAGAAAACGCGCGCATCGAGCTGGAGGATGCTCCCGACCTCGCCGTTCTGGATCTGCGGCTGCGCGACCAGCAGGCCGAGGTGGCGACCGATCGCGGCAGCCTTGCCGAGGTACGCGCGCGCCATGAGGGCCTCGATCGCGAAAATGAAGGCCGCAGGCGTCGCATCCTGGCGATCCGTCAGGAACGCGAAACCTGGCGCCAGCGCGCTGCAAGCGCAGAAGATCACATCGCTACCCTGAGGGCGCGCGAAGAAGAAGGTCGCGAGGAGGCCGCCGAGCTCGAACTGGCGCCGGATGAATTCGACGACAGGCGTCGTGCGCTGATGACCGAACTGCAGAAGGCGGAGGAGGCGCGACGCCAGGCGGCCGACATGCTCGTCGAGGCCGAGGCGATCCAGCGCGGAGCCGACCAGAAGGCGGCCACTGCGCTGTCGGAACTCGCCGAGACCCGGGAAAAGCGCGGCCGCGCCGAGGAACGGCTGGTTTCGGCGCGTGAGAAGCGGCAGGAAAGCGAGGGTCGTATCCGCGAGGTCCTCAACGTCCCTCCCCACGAGGCCCTGCGTCTTGCCGGGGTGCCGAACTTGCAGAACGTACCCGACCTGCGCGAAGTCGAGCGCGAAGTGGAGCGGCTGCGGATCGAGCGTGAGAGGCTCGGCGCGGTCAACCTTCGCGCCGAAGAGGAGCAGAAGGAGCTGAGCGACAAGCTCGAAGCGCTCGTCAAGGAACGCGACGACATCATCGATGCCATTCGCAAGCTGCGCGGTGCGATCCAGAGCCTCAACCGCGAGGGCAGGGAGCGGCTCATCGCCGCCTTCGACATCGTCAACGCTCAGTTCCAGAGGCTGTTCACCCATCTTTTCGGTGGCGGCACGGCCGAGCTGCAACTGATCGAGTCCGACGACCCGCTGGAGGCGGGCCTCGAAATCCTCGCGCGTCCGCCCGGCAAGAAGCCGCAGACGATGACCCTGCTTTCGGGCGGCGAGCAGGCGCTGACCGCGATGGCCCTGATCTTCGCGGTGTTCCTCACCAATCCGGCCCCGATCTGCGTCCTGGACGAGGTGGATGCGCCGCTCGACGACCACAATGTCGAGCGCTATTGCAACCTGATGGACGAGATGGCGGCATCCACCGAAACACGCTTCGTCGTGATCACGCATAACCCGATCACCATGGCACGCATGGATCGCCTCTTTGGCGTCACCATGGCCGAGCAGGGGGTCTCGCAGCTTGTTTCCGTGGACCTCCAGACCGCCGAACAGCTCCGGGAAACCGCATAAACGGCCCGAAAACGCTTTTCACCAAAAATGGTCCGCTGTTTTCGGACAAATCCCCCAATTGGGTGATGTTCTCTCCCAGGCTTCGGCATTAGGCTGAGAATCAGGCTGCATTCGTAATACGTTGGGGAATGGATAGCGAAGGCCGCCTGGCGTGCTGGGTATAGCTGTTTCCGTACAGGTATTGGCGGCAAGATCTGTTACGGCTAAGGCATGTTCCCACCGCGTATCCGGTCGCTTGGCCGGATCGAAGGCTTTGCGGGACAATTGTTGCGGTCCCGCAAAGCCTTTTTTTATCTGCATTTTCAGCCCTAAAAAAACGCCGTTTTTACATTGCTGCGACGATTCATTGTGCATCGCAACATTTTGCCGCATTTGTCGATTTTCATTTCCACACCAATGGATTAAGTTGAATCCCGATCCTGGTGTGGGGGAAAAATGACCAAATGGGTCTACACTTTCGGCAAAGGTAGTGCAGAGGGGCGCGCAAGCGACCACGAGTTCCTTGGCGGAAAGGGTGCCAACCTGGCGGAGATGTGCCATCTCGGCCTTCCTGTTCCTCCCGGCCTTACCATCATCAGTGAAGCCTGCGCCCGCTATTACAAAAGCGGCCGCACCGTGCCTGAGGAACTCAAGGCGCAGGTGATGCGCGGTCTCGGCAACATGGAGAAGATCACAGGCCGCAATTTTGGCGGTACGGAACGCCCGCTGCTTCTCTCCGTGCGCTCCGGCGCGCGCGCCTCGATGCCCGGCATGATGGATACGGTTCTCAATCTGGGCCTCAATGACGACACCGTGCAGGCACTTGGCCACGATGCCGCCGATGCCCGCTTTGCCTGGGACAGCTACCGGCGATTCATCCAGATGTATGCCGATGTCGTCATGGGCGTCGACAATGAAGTCTTCGAGGAGATCCTCGAGGACGAGAAGGGCCGTCTTGGACACGAGTTCGATACCGATCTTTCCGCCGTCGAATGGCAGCATATCGTCACGCTCTACAAGGGCACGATCGAGGAAGAACTCGGGGAAGCCTTTCCGCAGGACCCGCAGGAACAGCTCTGGGGCGCGGTCGGCGCTGTCTTTGCGAGCTGGATGAACCCGCGCGCCGTAACCTACCGTCACCTTCACAATATCCCGGAAGGGTGGGGAACGGCGGTCAACATACAGGCCATGGTCTTCGGAAATCTCGGCAATGCCTCCGCGACGGGCGTTGCCTTCACGCGCAATCCCTCGACCGGGGAGAAGGAGCTCTACGGCGAATTCCTGGTCAATGCGCAGGGAGAGGACGTCGTTGCCGGCATCCGCACGCCGCAGAGCATCACCGAGGCCGGCAGGATCTCTTCCGGCTCCGACCGGCCGTCCATGGAAAAGCTGATGCCGGAGGCCTTTGCCGAGTTCCGCCGGATTTGCGGCGCGCTGGAGGGCCATTACCAGGACATGCAAGACCTCGAATTCACCATCGAGCGCGGCAAGCTCTGGATGCTGCAGACGCGGGCGGGAAAGCGCACGACGCGGGCGGCCATGAAGATTGCGGTCGACATGGTGGACGAAGGGATGATCACCGAGGAAGAGGCGGTGCTACGCATCGATCCGGCCTCGCTCGACCAACTTCTTCACCCGACGATCGATCCTTCCGTACACCGGGAGGTCATCGGCTCCGGCCTGCCGGCTTCGCCGGGTGCCGCGACCGGAGAGATTGTCTTCACGGCCGAGGAAGCCGTCATAGCGGAGGAGGAAGGGCGCAAGGTCATTCTCGTGCGCGTCGAGACAAGTCCCGAGGATATTCACGGCATGCACGCCGCCGAAGGCATCCTGACGACGCGCGGCGGCATGACGAGCCATGCTGCCGTCGTTGCCCGCGGCATGGGCATCCCCTGCGTCGTCGGTGCGGGTACGATGCGCATCGACACGCGCAATGAGCGGCTGATCGGCGTTGGCGTGTCGCTGAAGAGGGGCGACGTCATCACCATCGATGGTTCGGCCGGCCAGGTGCTGAAGGGCGAGGTGCCAATGACCCAGCCCGAGCTTTCCGGCGATTTCGGCCGCATCATGGGCTGGGCCGATCGCGCCCGCCGGATGACGGTGCGTACCAACGCCGATACGCCCGCCGATGCGCTGGCCGCGCGTTCCTTCGGCGCGGAGGGCATAGGCCTTTGTCGCACGGAGCACATGTTCTTCGAGGGCGACCGCATCCATGTGATGCGCGAGATGATCCTCGCCGAGGACGAGGCTGGTCGCAAGGCGGCGCTTTCCCGCCTGCTGCCGATGCAGCGGTCTGATTTTACCGGCCTCTTCACCATCATGCACGGTCTGCCGGTGACTATCCGCCTGCTCGATCCGCCGCTGCATGAATTCCTTCCGAAGACCGATGACGAGATCGCCGAAGTCGCCTCCGCCATGGGTATGGAGCCCATCGTGCTGCGCCAGCGCGTCGATGCGCTGCACGAGTTCAACCCAATGCTCGGCCATCGTGGCTGCAGGCTGGCGATTTCCTATCCTGAGATCGCCGAGATGCAGGCCCGTGCGATTTTCGAGGCAGCCGTTGCGGCAGCCAAGCAGACCGGCGCGGCCGTCGTGCCCGAAATCATGGTGCCGCTGGTCAGCCTGCGCTCCGAACTGGACTACGTGAAGGCGCGCATCGACGAGATTGCCAGGGAGGTGATGGCGGAGGCGGTGATGCGCATCGACTACCTTGTCGGTACCATGATCGAGCTGCCGCGCGCCGCACTCAGGGCCCATATCATCGCGGAGGTGGCGGAGTTCTTTTCCTTCGGCACGAACGACCTGACCCAGACGACCTTCGGCATCTCGCGCGACGATGCCTCCGCCTTCCTGACCACCTATCAGCGCAAGGGCATCATCGAGCACGACCCCTTCATCTCGCTCGATCTCGACGGCGTGGGGGAATTGATCCGCATCGCAGCCGAGCGCGGCAGGCGAACGCGCAACGACATGAAGCTCGGCATCTGCGGGGAGCATGGTGGCGACCCGACCTCGATCCACTTCTGCGAGGCGATCGGCCTTGACTATGTCTCGTGTTCGCCGTTTCGCGTGCCCATCGCCCGGCTCGCCGCCGCGCAGGCCGCCATCAGGGAAGCCCGAAACTGACGATCAGTAGAAGCGGCGGCCGTAATAGGAATCGCCGTAGTAGAACGGATAGTTCGACCAGGCCTGCGCTTGGAAAGCACGCGCATCCGCATCGCGGTTGAGCTCTATGTTCTGCAGGCAGCGGGCGAGGCCGTCAGTCCCCCGCTTGAAGCCGTAGCCCAGGCATTTCGATTCATCGGCCGCGCGTTGCTGCTCGGGAGTAAGTGTCTGGCAGCCGGCAAGGGCCGCGCCAAGCGCGACAAGCGGAAAAAGACGGTGGATGCGCGTCATCATATTACTCTCGGCCATGAGGCGGAGAAGATTGCATTTTTCCGGATTCGTCAACACACGCTTGCTCTGCCGGCCCGAGGCGGCCGCCGGCATCCAGCACGATGCTAGGGAGGATGCTACATCACGCCCGGTGCGGCCTGCGGCATCTGCCTGATGACGGCGACGAAGGCGTCGGCGAAACGAACGAGATGGGCCGTGTTGTCGTTGGGCAGCTGGACACGGATCTCGCCGCCATTTTCATCAAGGGCGGCCAGCACGATGCGTGTCTTGTCCGCATCCTGGGGAACCCGCAGGACGCCGAGCCTGATGCAATCTTCCATCAGTCCCGCCGCAGGCAGGTCGAACAGCAGTTCTCCGCCAGCTGCTTCCGCCGCCTTGCGTACTGTTTCCCGGAAACCGGGCTCGCCGCCTTCATATCCCTCCAGGGAAAGTTCGAGTTCGAGCATTTCGAGAGGCAGGAAGGATTCGCTTGCTCCCGAGGCGCCGGCAGATGCGGGCTTTGCCTTGGAGGCGGTGTCCGGTGAAAGCATCGTATATCTCCTGAAGTCCCTTCGGGGCGGATAAGACGTCTCATGCGTGGCCATTTTGTGGCATTTAAGCGTAGTCTTATATGCGTGTCTAGAGATAATAGCGTGAAAGCAATGACTTCCCGCAATCGCACAAACGGGCTACTCCTTGGGCGAGCGCCATGTTTGACGGTTTCACTTCGTCGCCGACGAATCGATCCTACCCCTTTCGGGCAGGCAAACCCTTCGAAGTGTTGAGCGGCATACCCGGCTTGATCCGTCGACGTTCACGCCGGTTGCGGTGATCCTGCGCCTGTGACGACGTGAAGTTGGAAGGAACGCCAGCGGCGCAACAGTCTGGTCCTGCGAAAGCCCGTCGCTGCTTTCAATTTCCATCAATCCTGTTGACAGCGTGAGGACGAACGATGGGTCTGGGCTTCCTTCGGCTTTTGTTTGCCGCTTCAGTCATCTGTGCCCATGGCGGCGGCATACTCGGCTATGACTTCACCACTGCGCGTGCTGCGGTGCAGGGGTTCTTCATGCTGTCCGGGTTCCTCATGCAACTCGTGTTGACGGAAAAATACGACCCGCGCAGCGAGCTTATGCTTTTCTATTCCAACCGGGCCCTCCGCATCTATCCGATCTATTTCCTGGCGATGTTCGTTGCCATCGTCGTTGCCGTATTCGTCTATCCGTATTCAATGGGCTTCCTGTACAATCTCCATGAGGTTCTATCCGGGATAAATCCCCTGGAATGGATCAGGTTTGTCCTGACATCCCTCTTCATCTTCGGCGAGGATGCTTACGTCTACGAGAGGGTGAGCGCGGCCGGGCTGCAGTTTACGGCGGGCGGTGTCGGCAATGCCGCTGAGACCTATATTATCGACCCGCCGGCTTGGTCTATTTCCCTGGAACTGACATTCTATCTCCTGGCTCCATTCCTGGCGCGTCTCACGACGCGATGGCTGGTGCTCGTGCTGATCTTTTCCTTCGCGCTGCGGGTGGGGGGATGGTCGATCGGGCTGGACTACGATCCCTGGACCTACCGCTTCTTTCCGTTCGAGATCCTCCTCTTTGGGGCTGGAATGCTCTCCTACCGCTGCGGAGCGTCGATCGTCGCCGCGCTAGGGCCGAGATTTCTCCGGTGGATATTCCCCATCTCGCTCGCGGGCGGAGTGGCGCTTCATCTCGCCGTGCTCGCCGCGGATCGGGTGCATCTGCCCGAGGAGGTGATCTACCTGGGGTTCTACTGCTTCCTGTTCGTTGCGCTGCCCGGTCTCTTCTACCGCGCCAAAGGTTCGAAGCTCGACAGTCGGCTCGGATCCTTCTCGTACCCGGTATATCTGCTGCATTGGCCGGTTCTTCTCATCTACAATGCGTGCTTCGGGGCGGCGCAGAATATCTACGGCGGTACCGTCAGAACAATCATTTGCTGTTTGGTCGTTTTCCTCCTGTCCTATGCCGTGATCGTGCTGGTCGAAAGGCCGATAGAGAAGATGCGGCACCGCCGCGTGCGTCATTCGTCCCCTGATTCGACAGCTATCGGCGCGACGGGAATGGTGGTCTCGTCGCCGGTTCCCTGAGTTTTCCGGGAACCGCAGACCAATCCGGTTATGCCGCAGCAGAACGCAACGAGCCGGACCTGACGGTTGGTTGCCGGTTGCCTTCCGCATATCGCAGTTGGCGTTGGAAGAACGAGACAACAGTTTCAATTTAGCCGAATCTTGCACTAAACATGGATGAGGGTCCGCGCCGGGCGGGCTGCTCGTGATCCGGTGAGTGCGCGCATGACAATCCGCTTCGACCGTCCTGTTTCGCTTGCTTCCCGCATTGCGCGCCGGATGGGCGCATTTGCGCTTGTGCTCTGCCTGGCCGTGCTGCTCGCGCACCGGTTCGGCCCACTGGAGACACCCTATTTCGTGCTCCTGATGATGGCAGCCGGTGTCTTTGCCGCCCTTGCCGTGGGGTTCGCCGCAATCGGGCTGCGCAGCCTCTGGGTATTCGGCGCGGAGGGCGGAAGGCACGCGCTGAAGGCGATTGTCTATGCCGCGCTGCCGCTGGTGATCATCGGCTTCGCTCTGGAGCACTACATCACGCGCCCGGCGATCTACGATGTTTCGACCGACACGACCGACGTGCCGGCCTGGCTCAAGGCGCCTGACGCCAACCAGATATGGCTGCCGCGG
This sequence comes from Rhizobium sp. BK251, assembly GCF_004345245.1. Lineage (GTDB taxonomy): Bacteria > Pseudomonadota > Alphaproteobacteria > Rhizobiales > Rhizobiaceae > Rhizobium. The sequence goes on from NZ_SLUQ01000001.1 coordinate 538,432, forward strand.
AATCCCGACACGAGCGCGCAGGATCGGGAGATGCAGCTCGAGGCCTACCCGGCTCTCACGGGCCGGCGCTACGAGGGCGCCATCGACCGCGTTCTGCATGCGGTGCGCAAGGTCGCCGCCGAAAACCGCATCACCATCATCGGAACGGAGGGGCTCGAGGGCGCTGAACCGGAAGCAGAGGAGCCTGTCACGCCGCAGCCAAGCGAGGGTGCGGTGTCGGATGCTCCGGAAACCGTCCCGGTCCCGTCGCCGCGGCCCTACAACGACGCCATTGCCGAACTCATTCGCCGCAGCACGAAGGGCGGGCTGCTGCAGGGTGAGACGCGCACACTCGTCCTCGGCCTACACTTCGATATCATGATCAGGCTGCGGGAGGAGGCGGAAACGACGCTGGTCGATATGCGCGTCGCTTCCCGCTACGGCCAGCACGACCTCGGCTTCAGCGCCATGATCGCGGAGGAATATCTGCGCGCGCTTGACGCTGAACTGCTGGGGATTGCCGGCGGCTGACCGGGCGGGGGAAGGCGGCCAGGCGGCCGTTCATTTCGGCCTGTATTCCCCCATCAGCCGCGGAGGCCCGTCCGTTTCGACACGACCTCTTTCGACGAGATCTTCCAGATGCGCCAGCACCGAGAGCGCAGCCGCGCCGTGCAGTCGTGGGTCGGTATCGCGATAGATCGTCTTGACCATCTCCGGGATCGACCGGTCGCCGGCCCGGATGCGCTCCAGCACGGCCCGCTCGCGCATGCGCCGGTGTGCCTTGAGCCCGCGCATGAAAGCGGCGGGTTCCTTCACCGGCCCGCCATGGCCGGGGAAGAAGATGCGATCGTCGCGCTGAAGCAGCCGGTCGAGAGAGGTCATGTAATCCATCATGGAGCCGTCTGGCGGTGCCACGATCGTCGTCGCCCAGGCCATGACATGGTCTGCGGAAAAGACGATGCCGGTATCGCCGAGCGCGAAGGCCGAATGATTGGCGGTGTGGCCGGGCGTGTGAAGAGCCGTGAGTTCCCACCCGTCTCCGGAAACGGCCCCACCGTCGGCAAGGGTGATGTCGGGCATGAAGCCGGTGTCGGAGCTTTCGGCGAAAGGGTTGATCTCGCCCTGGTAGAGAGGACGCGCCGCACGGTGCGGCCCTTCGCCGACGGTGATCGCGCCCGTTTCCCGTTTCAGCCGCGCGGCAAGGGGGGAGTGGTCGCGATGCGTATGGCTGACGGCGATATGCGTGACCTCGCGGCCCTGGAGGGCTGCCATCAGCGCCGCGAAATGCTGCTCGTCCTCCGGCCCCGGATCGATGACCGCGACCGAGGAGCCGCCGACGATATAGGTGTTCGTGCCGTGGAAGGTGAATGGACCGGGATTGTTTACGGTGATGCGCTGAACCCCTTCGGCGACAGGCACCGCCTGCCCATAGGCAGGCTCGAAGGAAAGGTCGAAATCGGGACTTCTTTTCATGGAGGTGATGGTTGCCTCGTAATGCTTATCTGCTTGCGATGACACACGGCCGAACGCTTGCATGCCGCAATGCCTATCATGTCATCGCCGAATGCACACAGAAATCTACGGCTCTGCCTATTTAGTGATTGTGGGCGGGTGCGAGCTTTGCTAATCAGGCGGCGGTTTGCGAAGCGGATCGCCGCTTCCCGCGCTGGTGGGGCGTAGCCAAGCGGTAAGGCAGCGGTTTTTGGTACCGCCATCCCCTGGTTCGAATCCAGGCGCCCCAGCCAAGTCTCTGTTCGCGCATTCTTCTGAGCATTCGCCACTGAAGTTGAACAAAACGCGCCTGAGCGGCACTTTGCCGGGATTGCGTTTGAAGTAACGGTGGAGCGTCAGGACTATCAGCGAGGCTTTTCAAGCTGCCACTTGAGATTGGAGCGGACCGCGGGCCACTCAGAGGGAATAATGCTGTAAACGCAGGTATCGCGAAGGGTGCCGTCGGGCATACGCATATGCTGGCGTAACACACCGTCGAGCTTCGCTCCGAGGCGTTCGATGGCGCGACGACTTTGATGGTTCATAAAATGGGTCCGGAACTCGACAGCCAGGCAACCGAGGCTATCGAACGCATGCGATAGCAAAAGCAGCTTTGCTTCCGTGTTTAAGGGAGTTCTCTGAGAGCTATTGGCATACCAGGTGCCTCCTATTTCGAGCCGGGGGCCTGCAAGGTCAATATTCAGGTATGTTGTCATCCCCGCGACACGCTCACTGCGCTTGTCGAACACGGTAAAGGGTAACAAGACCCCTGAAGCTCGTCGCTCGAGACAGCGGTCTATATGCGCTGCCATGGCATCAGGTGCTGGAACGCTCGTGTACCACAATTGCCACAGGTTGCCGTCCCTTGCAGCTTCAACAAGCCCATCATGATGCTCATGCGCCAAGGGAACCAGATCAACGTGCTGACCCGATAGAGTAATTGCTTCCAAAGCGGTCACTGGACGGTCCTCCTTTCCCGTATCATCGCAGCACGTTCGCTGAGAGGCGGCCGAGCGGTATCGATGCCGCCGGCGATGTCTAGCGCGCGCCGCAGCATTCCCTGAATTTCTTGCCTGAACCGCAGGCGCATAGATCGCTACTGCGGCGCTGCAGCCGGCCGATCAGGGGAAGCCTGACAACGGCAGGCAGGAACGTGGCGGCAAAGGCCGTCAGCTTGGCCGAGATGCCCGGCACGACAAGACGGCGACCGGACTTGAACCCGCGCCACGCGTGCTCGGCCACATATTCGGCATCCACCTTCGGCAAGACCTTGAAGAGCCGCGCCTGACCCGCGCCCGATGTTTCGAGGAACTCTGTCGACACCGGTCCGGGAGCAACGCAGGTAACGGTCACACCCGTGTGGCGCAGTTCCTGATGCAGCGCTTCCGAAAAGGAGCGAACGAAGCCCTTGCTCGCGTAATACAACGCCATGTTGGGTCCGGCCGTGAAGCCGGCGATGGAGCTGAGATTGAGCACGCCACCACTGCGACGCGCCACCATGCCCGGCAGGAAGCGGAGGGTCATTTCGCTGAGGGCGCGTATGTTGACATCGATCATGCCAAGCTGATCGCCGAGAGGAAGCGTCGTCGCGGCTCCGCGCAGCCCATATCCGGCGCTGTTGACCAAGACGTCGCAGACCAGATCGTTGGCAGAGAGGAACTCTTGCAGGCTGCTCGACGCGTCCTCGGCGAGGAGATCCAGTGCCAGGGTGAACGCCTCGCCACCTGCACTCCGCACATCCATGGCCGCTGCTGCCAGCCCCTCGGTCGAACGCGCGACCAGAACGACGGCGCCGCGCTCCCGCGCCGCGACCTTGGCAATCGACCGCCCGATGCCACGCGACGCACCCACCACTACAACGGCCGGCCGCAACTGCTTGAGTTGATTCATGTCGCCATTCCTGACGCCGCCTTGCCGATAGTGGCCTCGCCCTGGTCGCGGCTGCGCAGTTCGTCAGCGATTTCACCGTTCAGGATGCGCTCGAACTGGACGAGCGCGCGCGCCACGTTGGCCCCGTCCATGACCCTGTGGTCATAGTGGATGCGGACAGTCACGGTCCCGTCCTCGGCGATCGGCCCGTAATTGAAGATCGTCGTCAGGGGCGTGAGGGGGTTCAGCGATTCGGCCCCGAGACCCGAATAGACCGACAACTGGAAGGTGCCAAAGCGGCGGGCGCGCTGCCGCGGAAGATTGAGGCCAAGCCACATCAGCAGCCACCTGAGCGGCCCGGGCGCCTTGGCGAACTTCAATGCCCGCCGAAATTCCTTTATCTCGAGGACCGGGCTTGACCGGGCCGTAAGGATCAAGGCCTCCAGCTCCTGGATGGGCCGGTGTTCGGGATCCTTGATGGTGCTCAGCAAGACGATCCGCTCGCCCTCGTGCTCGCGCTCATGCGCGACCGAGGCGACGCTCAGCGGGTATTCGTAGAGCTGCGGCCGAGGCAGCTTGACATAGGCGCGCCGTAGCTCCGGCACCTCCTGCGAAAGAAGCGCGTATCCCTTCAGGAACAATACGGTCCAGGACGGCTTGCGCAGCCACGTCGTTCTGGCCTGCTGAAGCGGGCCGAGGTTCATCTGCCGCTGCACGGTGACGCGAGGCACGCGGATGGAGAACCTCATCAGGTCCCCTACAAGGCGCCGTGACGCCGAAAGCTTGAGGGCGCGGCCTCGCATCATGCCACCTCTACTAATAGAGATAAGGGATAAGTCGCTTGGTCCTATCCATGTAGGCTTGGTAGCGGGGACCGAAGATCTCCAGCATCATGCGTTCCTCCTTGTCCACCCGCAGAAAGAAAAGCACGGCGAAGCCGATCAAACCGGCCAATCCCACCACCCAATTCGAAAGCAGAAAGGCCTGGCCAAGGGCCATGAGCAGGAAAGACGTATACATCGGGTGGCGCACGAGAGTGTAGGGGCCGCCGGAAATCAGCTCGTGTTTCTCGCGGATCTGGAGCGAAATGGACCAATTCTTGCCGAGCTCCTTGTGGGTTCTTCGAAAGAACCACATGGCCGAGAAGAAAAGCGCGCATCCCACGATGATTGCCCATAGATGGGCCGGATAGTCGGCGGCCTGCGGGATTCCGGTGGCGATGTAGATCGCCGGTACGACCGACATGCCCAGCAAAGCGGCCCCAAGGCCAATTGCCTCGGCGGTCGAGCGTCTATCGCTGACGACCCGCACCCGCTTGGCGCGTCGCTCAAAAGGATAGCGAATAATATACCAGGCGACGATACCCAGAACCCAGGCAACTTCGCCCGCACCAGCCATGCTCAATTTAGTTCACCGCAGCCCTTCTGTGCCCGCGATCGCCCGCTTGGGCGACCGGTATGCCCGAGTTTCGTCACCCGACATTCATCTCACGAAGCTTCGTAACGAATTCTTGCGGACGAAGCCAGATGCTTGGCGTCTCATACCCCATGGAACGCGCGATCTCTCCGGTGAAAGCATTGCAGTTGTACACCGAAGCTTGCCAAAACTTCGATTTGGCCTGCAGCTTGCGGATAAAGGCGACGGTCTTGTTGTATTCTGCCTCGGTGAGTATAACCCGCCAGCTTGCCGACCGATACTGCTCTTCGAGATCCCCGTCGCTGGCCCCGGTTTCGGCCGGCACGGGCACGAAATGCCCGAGTATGTAGGGTCCCTCATCGGTCGATGCCGGAGCAAGACCCGAGACCTCCGGGTTGATCATCTGCCCGTTCTTCCCCAAGCGCCCGAATACCACATAGGTATGGCCATAGCTCAGCGCATAGCGGGAGCGGAATTCAATAAAGTATCGGCCGTCTTGTTGGGGGGATTTTGCTGGAATCGCATTGCCGCGCGTGTCCGAGACAAAGCGCGGCTGGGGAGGCTTATCTTCCGATTGGCATGATGTTATCGCGAAAGCGAACAGGACCAAAAGTGAGAGATGGCCTTTTGCAAGCTTCACCACCACGCTTCATCTCCACAGCTTCAGCGGGCACACACCGAAAAATCGCTTATCAGCGACTCCTGGTCGCGCCATAAGCTGCAAAGCCGGTCGAGCCCCATAAATAGCATTGGTGGAGAAGGTTTTACCCTTCTCCACCAATAAATGCCTAGATGTTACTTATACACCGGCGCCGGTTCGGCGGCCGGTGGCGGAGCTTTCCCCTTACCTTTGCCAACCGTCCCGCAGGCGCTAAGGCTGGCAACCGAAAACAATGCAACGAGTGACACGATTAGAATTCTGCTCATCAAGTAGTCCTCTCCTCTCCTCGGAATAGGTATCGAAGGCATCAACTTACGATAACCGATATTTGATTCGGGGCTAGTGCAGAAAAGACACACAACCCATTCGAGTTGACTAAATTACTCATTTACGCTGTTCAAATGCATGGTTTTCGTGGCGCACGATCAGATGACCACGACCGCCGTGCCCACGGGTGCCCGTTTGTAGAGATCGACGATGTCGTCGTTTGTCATTCGGATGCAACCGTTTGAAACTGCATGACCAATCGACCATGGCTCGTTTGTGCCGTGGACGCGGAACATGGTGTCGTGGCCACCGCGGTAGAGATAGAGCGCAGACGCTCCAAGCGGATTGTGCGGCCCGCCCGAAACGCCGGCTGCATACTGCGCCAGACGCGGCTTGCGCTCGATCATGCTCGCAGTAGGTGTCCATGAAGGCCACTCCGCCTTGCGTCCGATAGTGGCATTGCCCTTGAACGCCAGACCTTCTTCGCCGACGGCCACGCCGTAGCGTATCGCTCGACCGTCCCCCTGCACATAGTAGAGGTACCGCTGCGATGTATTGACGACGATGGTTCCAGGCGGCTGGCCGCCGTCATAGGCCACCTCCTTGCGCCGAAAGCGAGGGTCCTGGTAGACTTGGGATATCAGCCGGGATCCTGTCGGCCAGCCCGAAGAGGCGCATCCGGAAACAGTCGAAACCAGACTACCCAGAACGAGCATCCGGCGCGTCAAGTGGTGGTTGTCCATTTTTCCCTTCTAATTAATTTCCCCCTAAAGTTTCGTCTTTACCATCGCATCGCTCGCTGGCCAAGTCCCGGAGCTTGCTGGGAATAACGGGAAAAGCAAAATTCTGGATCAGTGTGGAAAACGAGCAATTCCGTCCTCGGCGCAACGAACAGGTGCAGCAACTGCAACTGACTGGAAAGGAGGCCACCTTCGTCCTTGCGGTATCCGCGATTCGGCGGAGAATGGAAGGGTGTTGGATTGCCCCTCGGGCCAACCAACGCCGTTGCTTGGTGGGTCGGTCGGCCTCGTCTTGGCCGACTTGCGATGCCGCGCGACGAAGCGATGATGACGGCGGCTGATGGCTGGTTTCGTGACCAGATCATGTGTCTTCCGCGCCATCCCGGCGAAGGCGCCGGCGCTGAAGGCAAATGTAAGCGTTCATTATCATACAAGTACATCGATCGGTAAGTCGTGCTGATCGCTCTTGGAAATGGGCGGATCCCGCTGTTGGCTTGGCAGGGGAGGACAGGGCACAGGGGCTTGCCGCTCGTCGAAACAGACGCCATGCTACTGGTGATGGTGAAGTATGGTGCGCCGACAATCGGGTACTGGTCGGTTGGATTGCATGGGGGGCAAGAATGAGGCTTGGTTTCGAGGGAAAGGTTGCGCTTGTAACCGGCGCAGGTTCGGGAATAGGCGCTGCTGTTTCGCGGCAGCTGGCGGAAGAGGGGGCCGAGGTCGTTATCGCTGACATCAACGCTGAAGCTGCGGAAGAAACCGTCGCGGTGATTCGTTCGAATGGGGGCAGGGCGCGCAACTTTACGGTCGATGTTACTGACGCTGCCGCTGTGGAGAGGCTGATCGACTTTACCGTTCAGCAATGCGGCGGCCTGGACATGGCGGTAAACAATGCGGGCATAGATGGCGCCCGAAAGCCGACGGCAGACTATCCGCTCGACATCTGGCACAAGTCGATGAACGTCAATCTCAACGGCGTTTTCTACTGCATGAAATACGAGATCCCGGCCATGCTGGCGGGTGGGGGAGGCGCCATTGTCAACATGTCGTCGGTTCTCGGTTCCGTCGGATTGCCGTTTTCCGCGGCCTATACGGCCGCCAAGCACGGGGTTCTCGGACTGACGAAGGTTGCCGCAATCGAATATGCGCGGATGGGGATCCGCATCAATGCGGTTGGACCGGGCTGGATCGAGACAACGCTGCTGTCCGAGCACTCGGAAGCGTCGGGCAGCCGGCGCATGGCAGCACTCCAGCCGATGGGACGGCGCGGGACTCCGGAAGAGGTCGCATCTCTGGTGTGCTTCCTGTTGTCCGAACAGGCAGCATTCATAACCGGAAGCTGCCATCTGGTGGACGGGGCCTACTCCGCCCACTAGGTCCCTGGCGCGGAATCCCCTCCAGCCCTGAAAACGATCTCGAGGACCAGCCCTGGTCGACGATCAGAAGCTGGCAGACGTCTTCAGCCCAAGTGCAATGACGTCTTCGTTCTCGCTGGTGCCGCCCGGATGGTGGATATATTGCAGATTGGGGCGGATCAGCAGGCCGGGCCTCGGGCGAAAAGTATAGTATAGTTCGAAGGCGTATTCCGAGCCCAACGGGTCCTCCGAGGTGGAAACGCGGCTGTTGACGTGCGTCGTGCCGACAGCGAAGCCGATGTCGTCTTTGGGACGCGCATCCCAAAAACCGGTGAAGGTCAGGCCGGCGGCGATCTGGCGATCGGTCGTCGATGTCTGCTTGTCAGCCGTCACAAAGTTGAAGAAGAGACTGAGATTGCTGGTTACCTGCTGCTGGAAGTTCAGGTAGGCGCCATATCGTCCACGGTGCCGTTGCGCCGGCAGTCCTGTCAGAGCCATGGGGTCGCCGTTGATATCCGAGACGACGTCGTCAGCTTCCGATGTGTCGTACCATCCACCGAACTTGTAGCTGCCGGGCAACGTGCCGCCATCGAAGTTGGGAAGCCACCCCAGTTCTATCGGAAACATGGCTCCCGTCGAGTCGCTGAAGAACACCGGCAGGACCTGATCGTCAACGCCGAGATATTTGGGGTTCACGTCATAGACGCCCGCCTGGATGTAGCCGAAGCCGCTCAGGTTGACTTTGGCACGGGTCGCCCATTGGCTTATGGGCCAATTGAAGATGTAGTTGCCGACAAGGTTGCCGGGGTTTGCGCCGCAGAACGTCAGGTTCTGGAAATCGCAGGAAAACGCGGCGAAATCCTCGCCAAACGGCATGCGGCCGACCTTCCAGTCGATCAGGCCATTCGCATAGGTCTGCTGAAACCAGAAATCCGTGAGGCGTATGGTCTGCCCGCGGCCGAACACCTCCTGCACCTGCTGCAGCGTACCGAGATCGGCCGTGTCGCTCAGGTTGTCGCCGTCGCGTTGGGTAAAAGTGATCTGGAACTTGGCGTCAGGGATGTCGAGAAGCCGGTCGAGGTCGAAGGTTATCCCGCCTGTAAACTGGTCGGCATAACCAGCCTTGCTCTCGGTTCCGCCCATCGGGTTGTAGGCGAACTCGCCGGTATAGCCGAACTGGAAATCGAGGCCGCGGTCCTTGAGACGCGTGCGAGCGCCGCCCCAGTCGCCAAACAGCCACTCAGCCGGTTTGGTAGCAGCGGCTGTGGAGTCCTCGAGGGGGACGGTTGCGTCATCGGCGTGAACGCTGCCAGCTCCAGCGAGGGCGATGAGCATGGCGGCGGCTCCGACCAGGTCTGCACGCGGCATTTTGGTTTCCTTCGAATCGCACCCCGATTCGACCGACATTATGCTTCGATCGAAGCTTGTAAATGCTGTTGCGCGGTCGGTCTGGAGGTTCTGCACTTGAAACTTACCAAGGGAGGCTCGCCTGCAACGAAAGCGGGGTCGAAGCCGAACGCACGACCGCCCCAGCCGCCTCCGCGCTACAGCATCGCCCGCGCCAGTTAAACTTGGCCGGGAATGGCCAATCGCTCGAGCGCCAATCGGATCTTTGAGTGGGCCACTTCATTGCGCTGAACCATGAGCGCCGTGGCGGGCTCCGGTGCCCTGTCAGGGTGGCCGGCATCGAAGGGAGGCGAGGGGTCGTACTCGATGGCGAGCTGGATAGCTTGCGCGACCTCCGGTCCGGCAAGTTCCGCGACGATACTAAACGCGAAGTCAATTCCAGAGCTGACGCCGCCCGCGGTGAAGACATTGCCATCGCGGACGACGCGCCCCTTCTCATGACGAGCGCCGACCAAGGGTAACAGGCCCACATAAGCCCAGTGCGTTGCGGCGCGGCGCCCCTTGAGAAACCCCGCCGCGCCAAGAAGAAAGGCACCGACGCATACGGAGGTTCGATATTCTGCGCGTTCGCCTTCGCGACGAATGAAGTCAATCGTCTCGTCGTCGGCGAGCGCTTCCACAACGCCGGGGCCGCCGGGCACGCAAATCAGGTCGAGCGGCGGGCAGTTTTGGAAGGTGCATGTCGGCATGATGCCTAGACCCCGGTCGCTCACAACCGGTTGCATCGATTTTGCGACAACATGAGTTCTCGACTGAGAGAACTTGCTGGGAGCTGAGATCGAAGGAGGCGTTCCAAGTCTACTCAAGACTTCAAACGGGCCGGTGAAGTCGAGCTGTGTGATACCGGGAAAGATCACGAAACCAATATTGAAATCCGACATGCAGCGTTCTCCCCTGTCTGCCCCTGACGTCGCGCCTTCTCCGACAAGGCTTTGCGGACGCAGTGCTTCATTGTCCCCGCTTTCACAGGCCCACGATCTGCCCGACAATTCGCAGCTTCCGACAAGAAGGCACAGATGTCATTCCGCGTCGAGCCTGACCGAGCCTGAAGCATCTCCGCAAAGACCCCGCATTCGCGCACGTGATGCGGAGCGTAAAGTGCGACAGCCTTGACCGTTACGATTTGACGAGGATTACCAGGGTCTCAGGCAACACTCCGTCATGCGCCATCGCATCCGCTGCTGCCTTGGTTTGCATGAAGGACACCAAGCGGTCCATGTCGGCAACGTCCATGACCAGGCCGACTCGATTGGACGACTGAGGGTCGACAAAGGTGCGAATATTGGTGACGCCGATGGGTTCGAAAACCTGTTTGCGGACCGGTGAAGCGAGCCAGTGCTTTACGTCTTTGACGTCGTGATAGGCCATGATGGTAGGCATTGGTTCCTCCTCCTGTTGCCCCAAGATAAATTCGCGCAAAACGCTACGCGTCGTTCTCCTTTGTTACGGCGATATTACCACGTGATGCGGTATTCGGCCCATTTAGGCCGAACGTCGAGCGAATGCATTTATGATTACTTCAAAAATACTATGATCCTCCACCAGTTCGATCGCCTTAACCCGAGAGCATTTTGCATGGGAAATCTTGCGCACAGAGACCAGGCGCTGCCCAGCGGCGTCGAATTTGAGACTCTAAATCAATAGCCTGCATGGGAACTCTCGCCTGGTTCACGTGCTGGTTGAACTGCCCGCGGGTCTTTCCTGGTCGCGAAACTGTGATGCGACCGGAATAATTGCCGCCCTTCGTTGTCCACCTACATAGTCCGGCACGGCGATCGTTCAGCTGCGCAACGGATGCGGCGGAGCTCGCGTCCGGACATGCCCGAAAATCAATCCGGTTTTCCTGCATGCGCAAGCTTTCCGGAGCCTCAGCCGGCAGAGCGAACAGGAGAACACATACATGAGGATCGTCCCGTCCTTTTCCATGCTTCTGACCGCCGTGCTTGTCGGGGTGGCCGGTCCGGCAATGGCGCATGCCCACCTTCAATCGGCCGAGCCAGCCGCAGACACGAGCGTTGCCTCGGCGCCGGGCTCGTTGTCCCTCACCTTCAGCGAGGGTCTCAACCTCCCGTTTTCCGGCGTAGATCTGACGGATGCCAAGGGGGCCGCCGTCGAGACCGGAAAGGCCAGCCTGTCCGGCGCGGATGGCACGGTGCTGACGGTGCCGCTCGACACGTCGCTCACTGCCGGCTCCTACAAGGTTCACTGGCACGTGCTCTCGAACGACGGACACAAGACCGAAGGAAATTATAGCTTCACCGTGAAGCCATGATCGGCTCGGACAGCGTCTGGGTCGTCTGCCGATTTCTCCACGACAGCGCGCTTGTCTTCCTATGGGGAGCGTTCGCCTATCTCGCTTGGTGCGTGCCTGAGCCACTGAGCGCTGAACTCGCCGAGCGGCTTCGCTCGGCATCGGTCACGGCGACCGGCGTTCTCGTCGCGACATCGGCCGTGGCTCTCCCCGTGCAGACGGCGCTGATAGGAAACGGCTGGGTCGACGCGCTCGACGGTCCCATGCTCTGGTCCGTGCTGAGGCTGACGAGCGCGGGACGGGAATGGCTCGTCGAGGCCGCGGGATGCGCGCTGCTCGTCGGAGCAGCCAGATTTTCAAAGGCGGTGCGACCCTCGTTTCTGGCCGTCGTCTCCGGGCTGATGTTGGCAGGCCTTGCGCTCAACGGACATGCGGCAATGAAGGGCGGCACGATCGGCACGCTTCACCGGCTGAACGATATCCTCCATGTGCTCGCCGGCGGCGCCTGGGTCGGCGCGCTCGTGCCCTTCCTCTATCTCCTCCACCGCTGCGACATACTCTGCGACCGCGCCGCGGCGATGCTCGCGCTCCGGCGCTTCTCGTCCGTGGGCCACGTGGCGGTGGCACTCGTGCTCGTCTCGGGCGTGCTGAACGTTGCCCTCGTTCTCGGCCGGCTGCCGACCGACTGGCGCTCGCCCTATCAGGCAAAGCTCATGCTCAAGATCGCCATTGTCATGGTCATGACCTCCGTTGCGATCCTTAACCGTTACCTCCTTGTGCCGCGGATGGCGGCGCATCGACAACCGATGGCACGGGCGCTGAAGCTTTCGGCCCTCGTCGAGATCGGACTTGGACTTGCAGCAATCGCCCTCGTTGCCGCCTTCGGCACGAAGGATCCGGTCTGATCATCGGAAAAGCTTCGTCGGAGGGAATAAACCGCCCGCCTGGCTGTCTACGCAGGTGAAACCGCTCTCCAACCCCAGGAGCCAAATCATGATTGCACAAAATCGATGGACATGGATCGCCGCGACCGCGGTGGCCGCCGCTCTTGCCGTGCCGGCCCTCGCGCACGATCCGGTCGTTCGCGTCCACGATGCGGCGGCGATCAGCGCCGAGGCGCCCTATCTCGCCGACAATGACGCGGCGATGACGACGATGATGAACGACATGGCGGTGAAGCCGACGGGCAATGTGGACCGTGATTTCGTGGAGATGATGGTCCCGCACCATCAGGGCGCGATCGACATGGCGCAGGCCTATCTCCGCTATGGCAGCAACGAGCAGCTAAAGCGCATCGCCCAGGAAATCATCGTCGACCAGCAGCAGGAAATCGCCGCCATGAGGCTGGCGCTCGGCGATCCGTTGCCGCCGTCCGTCCCGGCGCCAACGCAGCCGGCCTCAACGCCCTCCGGTGCCGGCATGTCGGCCATGCCCGGCATGGGCTCCAGCATGAAAATGGGAAACTGAAAAGGAACCTGTCATGAAGCCTACCCTTCTTGCCCTTGGCCTGCTTGCCGGCACGATGCTGGCACCCGTCGCAAGCTTTGCCGGCCAGGCGCCCGCCGCCGCCTCCGCTCCCGACATTCCCCTGAGCAGCAAGGACCGCGTCTATGCGGCCGAACAGTTCTCGAACACCGTTTCCGTCACCGATCCGGCCACCAACAAGCTGCTTGGCGTGATCAAGCTGGGTGATCCGCAGCCGGGCAATCTCAGTCCGCTCTACAAGGGCCAGGTCCTCGTTCACGGCATGGGCTTCTCGCCGGACCACAAGACGATCGCCGTCGTCTCGATCGGCTCCAACTCGGTGACCTTCATCGATACTGCGACGAATGCCGTCAAGCACACGACCTATGTCGGCCGGTCTCCGCATGAGGCCTTCTTCACGCCCGACGGCAACGAGGTCTGGGTGACGGTGCGCGGAGAGGACTACATTTCGGTCATCGATGCCCACACCTATGAAGAGAAGCTGCAGATCAAGGTGCCGTCAGGCCCGGGGATGCAGATCTTCTCGCCGGACGGCAAGTACGGCTACATCTGCTCCTCGTTCAATCCCGATACCGTCGTCGTCTCGGTCGCCGATCATCAGATCGTCGGCCACGTCAAGCAGGAAAGCCCCTTCTGCCCGAACATCGCCGCGACGCCGGACGGCAAGCAGGTCTGGTTCACCCTGAAGGACACGGGCAGGACGCAGGTCTTCAATGCGCAGGCGCCGTTCGACCTTATCAGGACGATCGATACCGGCCCGATCACCAACCACGTCAACATCGTCCAAAACGCTAACGGCACCTTCTCCTATGTCACCGTCGGCGGGCTCAACCAGGTGAAGGTCTTCCGCACCGACAACTTCGAGCAGGTGGCGACGATTCCCGTCGGCAACCTGCCGCACGGCGTCTGGCCATCGGGCGACGGCACGCGCGTCTATGTCGGGCTCGAGAACGCAGATGCCCTCGCGGCCATCGACACGCTGAGCAACAAGCTGATCGCCACCATCCCGATCGGCCAGGCGCCGCAGGCGGTGAACTACGTGCCGAACGCCGTGCCGGAGGGCGACGGCATGCAGAACCTGCAGCCGCTCGGCGTTGCTGGCCAGGCCGCGCATCTTGTGCTCAAGACTGCCAGGTCAAAGGGAGCAACGATACCGACCAGCGTTTCGCTCTTCGATCAGGGGCTGTCACAGGTGCTGCAGGCATCCGTCACCGGCTTGCAGCCGAAGAAACCCTATATTCTGGCCCTTTCCGAGAAGCGTGACGGCAGCGGCGTACTGCAGCCTCTCTCTTCGTTCATGACCAATCCGGCAGGCTCGGCCATCGTCAATGCCGTCGGCCCGATACGCCAGATCGTCCAGAGCAATGCCAAGGCCGAGCGCCGGTATATAGTCATTGCGGCGGCCGGCGAGAACGGCCCCGGCGAGGTCGTGCAGGTGCAGGTCGATTGAAACAGCTTCCGCCTGTCACTCCGGTAAGGTGGCAGGCGGAGCCCCGAAAGGCGAAGAGTTCATGAGCGATCTTCTGCAGCTTGTCGAACCGATGATCCCGGCCCTGAGGCGCTATGCCCGCGGCCTTCTGAGGGATGCGGTAGCGGCCGACGATCTCGTCCAGGATTGCCTGGAGCGAGTGGTCGCCCACTGGGGCCGGCGCCGTAACGACGATCCGCGCACCTGGGTCTTCGCCATTCTTCACAACCTCGCCGTCAATCGCCTGCGGCAGACTGCGAGGCGTGGCGAGCATCTTCCCTTCGAGAAGGTGGATGAGGTGGTGTTATCAGGTCGGCCGACCCAGGAGGACGGGCTTCTGCGCAGGGACATCCTCGATGCGCTCGACCGGCTGCCGGAAGAGCAGCGCAGCGTCCTCCTGCTGGTTTCCGTCGAGGATCTGTCCTATGCGCAGGCTGCCGAAGTGCTCGCCATCCCGATCGGCACGGTCATGTCGCGGCTGTCGCGGGCGCGCGAGCGGCTGCGCGTGATATTGGAAGGTCCGGAACAGGCTTCCGGCAGGCCGGGCAGCCATCTGCGGAGAGTGAAATGAGCGTGAAGCCGATTACCGAAGACGATCTCCAGGCCTTTGTCGACGGCGCGCTCGACGATGCCCGCGACACCGAGGTTTCCGCCTATCTGGAGGCACATCCGGATGTCGCTGCGCGCGTTGCAAGCTATCGATCCCAGCGGTTCGATCTGCGCGCAGCCCTCGGCCCCGTCTTCGAGGAGCCGGTGCCCAGCCGGCTGACGCTCACACATATGGTCGGTGCTCCGGAAAGACGAAGGCCATTCTTTTCGTGGCGCATGGCTGCCGCCGCAGCCGTGCTGCTTGTGGTTGGCGGCTCCAGTGGCTGGATGCTGCACGGCCTCTCACAGCCCAGGGGCGAGGGGGTCGTGGCGCTCGCCCGCGAGGCATCGGAGAGCTACAGCACCTATGCTTCCGACACGATGCGACCAGTGGAGCTGCGCGCCGATAACGCCGCCGAACTCGTCGCCTGGGCGGCTGAGAGCATGGGCCGCAAGCCGGTCCTCCCCGATCTTTCCGGTGCCGGCTACCGCCTGATGGGTGGCCGGGTGGTTTCCACCCCGCATGGCGCCGGCCTGATGCTGATGTTCGACAATGATCGCGGCACACGCCTCGTCATGCTGACGCGGCCGATGGTCGTGGACCAGGACAAGGCGATGACGCCGCATTCGCAAGGCGATCTCGATGCCTGGAGCTGGGCGGCCGATGGGATGGGCTACAGTCTCGTCGGAGCCGTGCCGGCCGACACGCTGCATCCACTGGCCGACGATATAAGGCGGCAGGTGGATGGAGCAGCATGAAGCGCCGCGTCAAAATATGATTGCTCAAAGCATTCCGCGGCGATCAGAACCGCTGCGGAATCCCGAGAGATTGCCGAGGCTCGGGGAGGGGCCGAAGAGGTCCGGCGCGAGTCCTCGGGATACTTGAGGCTTACTCCGGCTGTTCCGGAGCGAGCAATTCGGCGCAATAGGACGGACCGTTGACGCCCGGCACGTCGGCGACGGTGCGGATGGCGCGGATCTTGTAGTCTTCGGAGGTCGTCACTTCCGCCTGGCAGCGCAGATAGGCCGTGCGGGCGGGCGAGATCTGCTTGCCGCGCGTGCCATCGGCGTTCTGGGCATATTTCGCCGGTATGCGCATGTTCTTGTAGCCGCCGCGCCAGGTATAGGTCGTGTTGCTGCCTTCCTCGCGGTCGCTGATCGGCGGGCCATAGGCGGCGAAGAAGCCGCCGGCCGACTGGCCGACCCATCGTGCCTCGATCGGATTCTTCGGCGTGGAAATCGTCGTGCATCCGGCGAGGAGCATGGTGAGCCCTGCCGCAGTGATCATGCGGATATTCATTCTGTCGTCCCTGAGCTTAGCGTCGCGCTTTCGACCGCCGCGAAAGCCCAAATCAACGACTTCCCGCGTGTCCCGCCGAGCGCTTTAGCGTGTAAGCCGGCAAAAGAAAATTGCGATCCGCACGCTCGAATCGTTTTTGCGGAAGGTGTTGCTTTTCGTGCACTTTCTGGGGGCCGCGGCCGCTCATCTGAGCGGCCGGCCGGCGATGAGATCGGAGGCCCTTTCGGCGATGGCAATGGTGGCTGCGTTGGTGTTGCCCCTGACTATTGTGGGCATCACCGATGCATCGACCACGCGCAGGCCTTCAACGCCGGCAACATTCAATTGGGAATCGACAACCTTGCCAATGCTGCATGTGCTGGTCGGATGGTAGAAGACCTGGACGCGCTGCTGGATGAAGGACCATATATCGTCGTCGCTTTCCGTAAGCGGCGCATTCTGGGTCTGGCGTCGGACGGCTTTCAGGCTCGGTTGCCCGGCGATTTCCATGCAAGCCCTGACACCGGCAATCATGGAAGACCTGTCCTTGGGCGTCGCAAGCAGATTGCAGAATATGCGGGGCTTGGCGTCCGGACGCGCCGATCGAAGTGTGACCTTGCCCCTGCTGGTCGGCTTTATCAGCGTGGGACCCAGGCCAAAGCCATGATCGTAAGGTGCGGTCAGTGCCTCCTCGACGAACATTACTGCGCCCATGGTGATCTGGATGTCAGGCGCGGCTAGGCGGGGTGATGTGGAAATGAATCCTCCGCCCTCGGCCACATTGGAGGTCAACGGACCGCGGCGCTCTTCTTCGAATTGCCGCAGGCTTTCCTGGCTGGCCGCCGCAATCAGCGTCTCCTGATCGGTGAGGTAGTTCAGCAGCACGAAGGGGTGATCCTGGAGATCCTCGCCGACAGGCAAATCGACGATCGGAGAGATATTGAAGGAATTGAGCGCATCGGCGGGACCTATGCCGGAAAGCATCAGGATATGCGGCGAGCCGTAGGTGCCGGCCGAGAGGATGATCTCTCGGTGCGTTCGCAACATCAGTTCTTCGTCGTTGTGGCGGACAACCACACGCCGTGCGCGCCGGCCGTCGAATTCGATCCTTTGAACTAGCGCTCCCGTAAAGAGGTGCAGATTGGGACGATCGATGGCGGGCCAGAGATAGCCGCGTGCGGCACTCCAGCGCTCGCCATCATGTTGCGTTACCTGATAGCGCCCTACGCCGAACTGGGTGGGTCCATTGAAATCGTCGTTTCTGGCATAGCCTGTTTCCAACGCAGCCTGGAGGAAGCGATCAACCAGGGGGTGCATCGAGCGGCTGTCGCTGACATGGAGCGGACCATCCAGTCCGTGGAGGTCGCCCCGCTTGGATTCATTCGCTTCCGACTTGACGAAGTAGGGCAGGAGATCCTTGTGGGACCAGCCGGTCGCCCCTTGCCTGGCCCAATCGTCGAAATCCTTGGGATTGCCTCGAATATAGACCATCGCATTCGTCGACGATGAGCCTCCGAGCACCTTCCCGCGCGGCAGATAGATACGCCGCTGCCCCAATGCAGGCTCCGGCTCGCTGCTGAAATCCCAGTCGAACTGTGTCTTGAAGAGCTGCGGGAACAGCAGGGGGATATTGATTTCCGGAGCACTGTCGCGGTCTCCGGCTTCAACCAGAGCCACGGTAACATCCGGGTCTTCCGACAGTCGGGCCGCGAGTACGCAGCCTGCGGAACCTGCGCCGATGATGATGTAGTCGAAATCGGTTTTCATGTTTGCACCCATAACCTGGTCAGGAGGAGGATCGCGACGG
This sequence comes from Rhizobium sp. BK251, assembly GCF_004345245.1. GTDB lineage: Bacteria > Pseudomonadota > Alphaproteobacteria > Rhizobiales > Rhizobiaceae > Rhizobium. The sequence goes on from NZ_SLUQ01000001.1 coordinate 556,495, forward strand.
TCGGTCTGACACCACACCCGCCGGAGCATCTAGCGGGACGCGGGTGGACTGCGCTTGTCGCGGGATGCAAGCTTTTGATGCGCAGTGCATTTTGCGAGGTCGGCGGCGTATTCGTTCGTGTTGGCGACTGGATGTGGGCTGAAACCCCGTCATCGCCCGTTACAATCGCAACGCAGTGCCGCTTGGATGGCCGCAATACTTGAACTAGCTAGGTATAAGTTCAGTTTAACGCTTGATGCCAACAGAGTAGATTGTGCGTCCAATGTTCTCCTCCAATCCCGCAGGCATTCCCTCCCGCCGTCGCTCGGACGCGGCAGCGGTCGAGCAGGCCGCGCAAGCCTTCCCGAACGTGTCGGTCGTGCTTCGCAACGACAGCGTCCGTCGCTCGATCCTGTCTCAACGGATCGAAGGCCATGCCATCTCGCATCTTCGGACACCCCAGACGATCGTCGAGGCGTCCGGTCCGAAAGCGACGCAAGCTGGTTTTGGCGCGTGCTTCAAGTTCATCTGGCAACTCGAAGGCACCATGCAGTACGAGGATGCACACCAATCCTGCGCATTGAGGCCGGGCGAGATGCTGATTGCGGCGATGGCCTGGAACTACCGTCTCGAAATGAATGAGGATTATGAAGGGCTTGTATTGATCTTCGACCCAATGTCGAAGCGCGCATGGCAGGACACCGTGCACTGCGTCATGGGAAAGCCGCTCGCCGCCAGCGGCCCACTTGCCGCTGCCGCGGGAGGAATGCACGCGCTGCTGCGGCATCGGCGCCGTTCCGCGGCAGATGCGCCAACCGTCGAATCCCTGGTCGATATCGCGCTTCTTTCACTGGGCGCTCGCGACGCACCTTCACTGGATCGGCCGCTGCCGGCGGTGCTGCTTCGGGCGCGCCTGATGGTTACGCAGAATATCGGCGACGAGAATTACGGTCCGGATCAACTGGCGCGTGACATGGGTCTCTCCAGGCGATCTCTGTACAATGCCTTCGGCCGGGCCGGACTGACGCCGGCGCGCTTTATCAGAATGCAGCGCCTGGAGCGCGCCCGAGCCGAAATTTTGCGCCTTCCCAACGCCAGCATCACCGAAATCGCACTCAGAAACGGCTTCTCCGACGGCGCCAGCTTCAGCCACGCATTCAAAGCGACCTACGACATCTCGCCGCGTGATCTCCGCAATCTGACGCTGAGCTAGGGGCGGGTTTTGGCTTGGCTGGTTGGTCGCGCAAAATGCTAGCCGGTCGGCAAATTGCATTTCCTGGCAGGCGGGCGTGTACGTGACAGATTCCGGGACCCCGGGCAGGGGAAGATTGAGCCCTCGAGTCCGGAGGCTGAGCAAGACCACACCGTATCGGCGCCGGTAGATTCTGGAGATGGGGGATCGCTACCTGTTTTGTCTCGGGAAGACAAAAACTTAGACTGGTCGGAGTGGAGTGATTCGAACACTCGACCCCCACGTCCCGAACGTGGTGCGCTACCAGACTGCGCTACACTCCGTGACCAGCGGCGCCTCTATAGACCAGCCCTATTGCTTGCACAAGCACCAAAATCGAAAAAGGTATTGCTTTCGTGACGAAAAGAATACGCCCCTCCGGATGGGCCGCATGCTCCCTTCGGTGCAGCGGGCAAGGGGCGCGATGGCATGTGCGGTCTGCTCCGAAGACGGCGCGAATCCGCCTGAAGTTTGAGCCAACGGCGGCCTCAATCGGCCTATTCGTTGTGGTGTAGCATCGGGTTGAGGCCGGGCCAGCGTGCCTTGCCCTCAAGCGCCTCGAGTTGGCCCGTGCGGCTGTTGCGGCGGAAGAGGAAGTTGGGCCGACCGGAAAGCTCGACAGCCTTTACAGCGTCGCCGGAGTTCAGCGTTACGACTGCGCCGGCCGTGATGTAGCAACCGGCCTCGACCACGCAATTGTCGCCGAGTGAGATGCCTACGCCGGAATTGGCGCCGAGAAGGCAGTTGCGGCCGATGGTGATGACCTGCTTGCCGCCGCCGGAATAGGTTCCCATGATCGAGGCGCCGCCGCCGATGTCGGTGCCTTCGCCGACCACTACTCCGGCACTGATGCGTCCTTCCACCATCGTCGGGCCGAGGGTGCCGGCATTGATCGAGCAGAAGCCTTCCGGCGCCATCGTCGTTCCGGGCGCCAGATAGGCGCCAAGCATGACGCGATCGGCATTGGAAATGGCAACGCCCCTGGGCACCACGTAGTCGAGCATCTTCGGCACCTTGAAGGTACCCTTGACGCTGAATTCGAAGCCTGTCCGGCGCGAGGCCCAATGAGCGGCGTCTGCCCGCTCGGGCAGGCAGGGACCGATCGACGTCCAGGCAACCATGGGCAATAGCGGCACAAGGCCTTCGAAGCTCGCCTCGCGCGGACGGATAAGACGGTGGCTGAGGAGATGCAGCCGCAGATAGGCGTCATGAACATCGAGGACAGCATCGTCCAGATGCTTGATTCGGGTCCGCACGGCGACGATGTTGACGTCCCGGCGCAGGTCGCGGCGCACCGCCTGTCCGCCTTGGGGGCCGAACTCCCTTGCAACTTCTTCGGCCGACAGACCGGTTGTGCCGGACGAGGAAATCTCGGAGCTCAGGGACAGTCTGTGAAACCAGGTGTCGAGAACTTGGCCGGTGTCGGCGATTGTCGCCAGACCGATACCCGTTGCGCCTGTGGTCCGTCTGTCAGAATCCATGGCCTCTTCCCTTTCCTTCCGCTATCCTTTTCGAGGTATGTTGCGGTAGGCGGCGCCGGTTACGACGCCGTTTCGGAAACGATTTGAGGGAATTACGTCTGCAATATTGGGTGGCGTTTCGTTCGGTGCCTGCTTCGGCGCGAGCGTATTCGCGCAATGGTTGCGTCGATGCCAATAGAATGTTAGGAATACCTAAATAGCCGTCTCCGGTTAAAGGGGGCGGGGAGCGGCAGCGCAGCAAGAGTCTGCGGCGCCGTCTTTCGAGCATTTGCATTTCTGGGGCGGGGATACATTTGGCGCGGGGGCAGAAGAGGAACCGCGGGGGGCGGGTAAGGCTCAGTGACGTCGCAAAGAGGGCCGGCGTCAGCCCGATCACCGTATCGAGGGCGCTGCGCAACCCCGAGATCGTCTCGGAGGATCTGCGGGAGCTGATCCTCGATCTTGTCGAAGAGATGGGCTATGTGCCTGATCTGGCGGCAAGGGCACTCGCTAGCCGCGACAGCGGCATCATCGGCGTGCTCGTCCCTACGTTGAACCAGCAGGTGTTCATGGCGGTGATGCGCGGCATCGAGGAGCGCGTGCGCCCGACCGACCTGCATATCCAATATGCCAACACGCTCTATGATCCGGTGGAGGAAATCCATCAGTTGAAGTCTTTCCTGGCACAGAAGCCAGCGGGCCTGATCCTCGCCGGCGCCGAGCGCTATGACGATCTGGCTCCGATCCTTGCTGGCGCCCGCTGTCCAATCGCTCATATCGTCGACCTTGGTCAGAGCCCGTCGCGGCTCGCCATCGGACTGCGCCATCACGAGGCAAGCGCGGTGGCGACCCGCTTCCTGCTGTCGAAGGGCTATCGCCGCGTGGGTCTTCTCGGCGGACGCATGGACGTCCGCTCCAAGCGTAGGCGAGACGGATATATCGAGGCGATGCACGAGGCCGGACTGCTCGATCCGGCGCTGATCGTCAGCGAGGAGCTGTCGACGGACGTGGCGCTCGGCTGCCGTCTCTTCGGCGAGCTTCTGAAACGTGCGCCGGATCTCGATGCCGTGCTCTGCCAGAACGACGATCTGGCGCTCGGTGCGCTGTTCGAATGTCGCCGCCGCGGCATAGGCGTGCCGGACGAATTCGGCATCTGCGGCTTCAACAATCTCGATTTCGCGGCCTTCACGGAGCCGGGGCTGACGACGGTCCACGTGCCGCGCTACGAGATCGGCTACCGGGCGGCGGACATGCTCATCCGGGCCGTCCGTCAGGAAAGCCTGCCGGAGGGCAAGGTCGATCTCGGCTTTACTATCATCGAGAGAGGCACGACGCGCCACGTCGACTGATCCGGTTGGACCGGCGAGGGGAAGGGGAGGCTATTTGAGCTTGTCCTTCGGCAGCCAGCCGAGCACCTCTTCCGTCTTCTGCCCGCTCGCGGTCACGAAGATGTCTTCGCTGCCGGATTTGATCATCTCGGCGCGGGCCACATCCAGTGTCGCGTTTTCCGCGATGAAGCCGAACGACGTTGCATCGGCGGCGTTCTTTCCGTCGTTCGCCTTCACATAATCATCGATCGTCTTGTCCGCGAACGTGGCGGGACTTTCCGGGACCCACTCCTTGGGCATCGGCGGGCTCTTGCGCCTGAGGATGAAGACCGGCTGCTTGCTCTTGTCGAAGACGATGATGCGCGTGGTGTTGTCGTTGAAGAGCTTCATGACGCGATCCATCGTTATTGCCCGCGCCTGCGCGCGCTCCTCCTCGATCTTGGCGATCTTGGCATATGGGATCATGCGATCCGTCACTCGCTCGGCGGAGCCGAACCCCTGCGCCGCCTCGCGAGCGGTCTGGGCTGCCTGCCGGAAGCTTTCGTTCGTGAAGTAGAAGGCGATCACCGTCCCCACCCACGTGGCAAAGACCGGCAGGACCGCGGTGAAGACGCCCATCAGCAGTGAATCGACCTTGCCTTTCAGTACATCGTTGCTGGGGTCGCTGGCCAGCACGGAGAAGGCTATGATCAGGCCGAAGGCCAGGATCGCGATCGCCGCGCCGCCCACTGCAAGCACGATGGGGGCGATGCGGTCACGGACCGCGTCGCTGCTCGTGACCGTGATCGGTGCCTGAGCAGGTTTTTCCATGAATGGCCCGAGCGCATAGCGCAGCATCGCGACGATAGCGAAGCTGATGATGACGGCCGCGCCAAGCTTGGCAATTGTCCACCATTCGACAACGGGCGTGCCGCGCGGAACCAATGCGATAAAGAGCCAGGCAAGCGAGATTACCCCGCCCAGAGCCGGTATCAGCTTTATGACTGCGGTTCTGAAGCTTTCCCACGTCATCGGTATCTCTACTCGACAGCCGCCCCTCATTCGGCAGCATAAAGCGAAAGGCCGGAAATCTCAATTGAAAATAGAAATATAGCTATTTAATACTTCTGTGTTACCGGCGTTGGCGGGTGAATTTCTCACGAGATTGGTTGTTTTACTCCGCTAAAATTAAAGGGTACCAAGAAAAATCGCATCGATACATGGTGCAGGGCCGGCGCCAAAGGCTACCCCTCCAGATTGTCGCAAAGAAAAAAGGCCACGAGGGCCGCCCTCAGATCGCTGACAAAACCGTCAACTCGATTGATTGCTTAGAAAGCGGCAAAATACCCACCGCCGTCATACCGGCGTTGAGCCGGTATCCAGCGCGATTAAGTCCTTGATCGCGAAAGACTCTTTCGCCGCGCAGACGCGCGGCTGGCTGGATTCCGGCTCAAGGCCGGAATGACGGGAATCAACGTGTGTCGAACCGCAAGCGGTTCGTCAGCCGTTTGATGGCCGCGCAGGCCCTCAGACCGCTGACATAACCGTCAATCCGATTGATTGCTTCGAGAGCGGCAAAATACCCACCGCCGTCATACCGGCCTCGTGCCGATATCCAGTGTGATCAAGTCCTTGATCGCGAAAGACTCTTTCGCCGCGCAGAGGCGCGGCTGACTGGATTCCGGCTCAAGGCCGGAATGACGAGAAATCAAGGTGTCGAACCACAAGCGGTTCATCGGCAGTTTGAGGGCCACGAGGGCCCTGTCACTTGCCTTATCGACGGGTGCTCAGATATCGCCGGAGGCGTCCGACCAGAGATCAGCCGCCTCGGCTGCCGTCATGCGGCGAACCTCGGCCTCGTGGCGGCGGCTGGCAAAAAGCTCGCTTGCCATGATCTGGTCAGCAAGATCGGCCGGCAGCGACAGGACAACGCGCGCGTCGCTGCTGCGCAGACCGCTGATGTCCGTGCGCTTGCCCGTCACCATGCCGCCGGCGACCGTGTTGTTCGTCTCCGGGTCGATCAGGATGAAGGCGCCGGTTGCGCGATTCTGGTCGTAGGGATCGAAGACCGCGGCCTCGTCGAAGGAGAGGCGCACCTTGCCGATGGCGTTCATGTAGAGCCGTTCGGCGTGGTTCCAGGCGCCGCTCTTCAACTCAAGCTGGCTCAACGGCTGAACCTGGACGCGCTGCCGGCGGCTGCCGCTCTTGAGCCAGTAGCGCTTGCCCGGAAGGATGCCTTCCGGCTGCAGGGCGACGATTTGCGCGTCGAAGGAAAGCCCGACCTGCGGCTGGCTGTCGATCGAAACGATCATGTCGCCACGCGACACGTCCACCTGACGGTCGAGCACGAGCGTGATCGCGTCACCGGCGACGGCGGCATTGCGCACGAGGTCGAAGGTGACGATCTTGGAAACGTTGGCGACCATGCCGGACGGCAGGATCATCACGCTGTCACCGGGTTTTACCGAACCGCCGGCCACCGTTCCCTGGTAGCCGCGGAAGCTTTCGCCGGGGCGGGAGACGCGCTGGACGGAAAGGCGGAAGCCGGTCGCCTGGCCGGAGCGGACGGTTGCCTGCTCCAGCGTCTCGACCAGCGTCTGGCCGCTGTACCAGGGCATCGTCGCCTTGCCGGAATAAACGACATTCTCGCCCTTCAGGGCCGACATCGGGATCGCGGTGATCTGCTTGACGCCAAGCGACAGCGCGAATTCCTTGAAGTCATGGCTGATCTTCTCGAAGCCGGCGCGGTCGTAGTTCGTCAGGTCGATCTTGTTGACTGCGAGCACGAATTGCTTGATGCCGAGGAGCGATGCGATCGTCGCGTGGCGGCGCGTCTGCTCGAGGATGCCAGCGCGGGCATCGACAAGCAGTATGGCGAGGTCGGCCGTCGAGGCGCCCGTCGCCATGTTGCGGGTGTATTGCTCGTGGCCGGGAGTGTCCGCGACGATGAACGAGCGCTTGTCGGTCGAGAAATAGCGATAGGCGACATCGATCGTGATGCCCTGTTCACGCTCGGCCTGCAGTCCGTCTAGCAACAGCGCGAAGTCGGGTAGACCGAGATCGTTCTGCTTGCCGGTCGAATCGCGCTGGAGTGTCGCTGCCTGATCTTCCTTTACCGCCTTGGTGTCCCACAGCAGCCGGCCGATCAGCGTGGACTTGCCGTCGTCGACGCTGCCGCAGGTAAGAAGACGCAGCGGGCGCGAATCGCGAAGGGCCTTGGCGGACTCGGTGGCCGGCAGGGCGATGATGTTTGCGGCCGAGGCCGTGTTCTGCGCTGCCGTCATCTCAGAAATATCCTTCACGCTTTTTCTTTTCCATGGAGCCCGACTGGTCGCGGTCGATGGCGCGGCCCTGGCGCTCGGAAACCGTCGCGATTTCCAGCTCCGCAATAATGTCTTCGAGGCTCGTTGCGTTGGAGCGGATCGCGCCCGTCAGCGGGAAGTCGCCAAGCGTGCGGAACCGGATCATGCCTTCCTGCCGAACCTCGCCCGGCAAAAGCTCGAGCCGCGGATCTTCGGCAAGGATCATCATGCCGTCACGCTCGATGAACGGCCGCTTCTTGGCGAAATATAGAGGCACCAGCGGAATGTCTTCGGCCTGGATGTAGCGCCAGATATCGACTTCCGTCCAGTTGGACAGGGGGAAGGCGCGCACGCTTTCGCCCTTGCGGATCATGCCGTTGTAGATATCCCACAGCTCCGGCCGCTGGTTGCGCGGATCCCAGCGGTGATCCGGCGTGCGGAAGGAATAGATGCGCTCCTTGGCGCGGCTCGCTTCCTCGTCGCGCCGTGCGCCTCCGAAGGCGGCGTCGAACTGTCCTGCATCGAGTGCCTGCCGCAGGCTCTGCGTCTTCATGATGTCGGTGAAGGCGGCCGAGCCATGGGTAAAGGGCGTGACACCCTCGGCAGCTCCACGCGGGTTGATGTGCTCGATCAGGTCGAGATCGTACTTCTTCGCCGTCTCATCGCGAAACGCGATCATCTCCCGGAATTTCCAGCCGGTGTTCACATGCAACAGCGGGAAGGGGACGCGGCCGGGATAGAAGGCCTTGCGCGCCAGATGAAGCAGTACGGAACTGTCCTTGCCGATCGAATAGAGCATCACCGGACGCTCGAATTCTGCCGCGACCTCGCGGAAGATGTGGATCGCCTCGTTTTCCAGCGCTTTCAGATGCGGGTCCAGCGGCGGCTTTGCACTCTGGGGATTGTGCAATTCCGTATCGGTGCGGCTTTCGGCCATTTCTTACTCCGAACGTCTCGTCTGCGGATCATGAAATCCGCGATGAACTCAGTGCCTGGATTTTCGGAAGGCTGGCGGCGGTGGACCGCGCCCTTGCTGCCTTGGCCCGCAATCCGGCGGATGATTATTGTGCGGCGACCGCCGCGGCTTCTTCGGCGACGTGGAGGCCACATTCGCGCTTTTCGTCGTTTTCCCACCACCAGCGGCCGGCACGCTCGGGCTCGCCCGGCTTGATGGCCCGGGTGCAGGGCTCGCAGCCGATGGATGGATAGCCGCGCGCATGCAGCGGGTTCACCGGCACGCTGTTTTCCGCGACATAGGCCTTGATCGCCTCGATGTCCCAGTCCGCCAGAGGATTGACCTTCAGGAGGTGCCGCTCTGCATCGTACTCGGCAAAGGGCGTCTCCAGACGGTTGGCAGACTGGCCGCGGCGAAGGCCCGTGATCCACACGGTGGCGCCTTCCAGCGCCCGCGCAAGCGGCTTCAGCTTGCGCACGCCACAACAGGCATGTCTTGCTTCGACGCTCTCGTAGAAACCGTTGAGACCGTACTTCGCTGCATAGGCGTCGATGTCGGCCTTCGCTGGCTCGTAGCGGGCGATATGGATGTCGTACTGGCTTTCGGTCTCGTCGATCAGTGCCAGCGTCTCGGGGAAGAGCCGACCGGTCTGGAGCGTCGCGACATCGATCGGCAGTCTGTGGGTACCGATCTCGGCCGTGATCAGCTGGTCTTCGATGCCGAGCGAGGTAGTGAAGACCGCGCGTCCGCCGAGCCCGGCCACGAGCGACAGCCGCCCGGCGAGATCGAGCGCTGCAAGCTGCTCGTTCAGCAGCACTGCGTCTTCTGTTCGATTATTGGCAGTCATGGGGATCCTGTCCTGAAGTTGGCCGGAGTATTGCAGCTTGAAAGGCCAACGGACAGAAAAAGACGTTTCGAAACGCCGCGGAGGAGAGCAAATATCTCTCTGAACGCTCCCGGACGTAAAAAAGCAGCCGCCTTGGGGCGGAAACTATAAGCAAACATCTGCGGACCCGGGCCAAAAGCTGGCGCCGCCGCTATGTACGTGCTTCAATGTCTATAGAAATAGTAGTGTTACACGCCGCTTGTCAAACGGAAATCTGATTTGATGCCGTAAAAGATGCGTCTTGGGGAATTTTGCTCTAAAGTGAATTCAGAAATGAGACTGTGAAAAGCAGAGCTTAATTGCCTGTATTTCCAATCCCTTCCACAGCGTTCAAATTATGTTCATGTGGAATGTGCAAAAGAGATACAGGTTGCCTTTAAGCCGATGCGCGGGCGCGCGTCGCATGTGTGTGTAGACGGTTCGAAATGATCACCCAGAAGGCAAAATATGCGTTGCGTGCGCTGGCGGCTTTGGCACAGGCCGATCCCGGCGAGCCAGTGATGATCTCCGACATTGCCGTGCAGCAAAACATCCCCAAGAAGTTCCTGGAGCAGATCCTGCTTGACCTCAAGCACCAAGGGATTGTTGCGAGCCGCCGCGGCAAGCAGGGTGGCTACCTCCTGCTGAAGCCCGCGGACGAGATCACCTTTGGTGAAATCCTGCGCATTATCGACGGACCGATCGCGCCGCTTCCATGCCTTTCAATCACGGCTTACCGCAAGTGCGAGGATTGCGACGGCGAGCAGAACTGCGAGATCCGCCACGTTTTTGCGAAGGTCGCCGATGCCACCCGCAAGGTGCTGTTCTCCACCACGATCGCGGACGCGGTTGTCGCGCCCCAAGGGGCCGAGGTTGCCCGGCTCCTGGCCTGATGGTCAGCCGGCATTTTCTGCCGGCGCTTTCTTTCTTGCCTCGTGACGCCGCGCGCGGATCGCCGAGGCGATGAAATCTCTCGACAGACTGTGATAGAGCGGTTCGCGCACCAGCAGGCGCGAGGTGACGAAACCGATCATCGAGACCGCCATGATGGGCAGCACGGCTTGGTGGTCACCGGTCATTTCCAGGATGATGACGAAAGCCGTCATAGGCGCCTGTACGACGCCCGAGAAATAACCGGCCATTCCCAGGATCGCCGCAAGCGCGATGCTGCTTCCCATGAATGTGCCGACCGCGCTGCCGAAGCCGGCGCCCACCGAAAGTGCCGGCGCGAAAATGCCGCCCGGGATGCTCGAAATCATCGACAGGAAGCTCGCGAGCAGCTTCGGGATGAAGAAGAAGACGGAAGGGGCGCTGCCCTCGACCGCAGCCTTCGCAACCTCGTAGCCGGTGCCGAAGGTATCGCCGCCCGAAAGCACGCCGATGATGGCGACGGCGAGGCCGCAGCCGCCCGCAACCACGACCATACGCCCCAGGGGATGCGGCTGGGCCCAGCGGCGAATCCGCCGCATGAAATAGAGCGAAAAGCCGCTGAAGGCGGCGCCGAGCGCGCCGCCGCCGATCCCACAGATCAGCATGAGCCCCCAGTCGGCAAGCCGCGTCGGCGCAGCGGATGCCACGCCGAAGTAGTTGTAGTCGCCGGCGATCGCGAGCGCGGCAAGGCCCGAAAGGATGACGGTGGTCAGTACGAGCCCATTTGCTCGCGATTCATAGCTCCGGCTCATTTCCTCTATCGCAAAGACAACGCCTGCAAGGGGAGTGTTGAACGCAGCCGCAATGCCGGCGGCCGAGCCGGCTAGAATGAGGCCGCGGGCCTGCGCCATGCCGCCGAAGCGGGCAACGGCCAGCATGAAGGCGGCGCCAACCTGCACCGTTGGTCCTTCTCTACCGATCGAAGCGCCTGAGAGCAGGCCGATCAGCGTCAGCAGGATCTTGCCGAATGCGAGTTTCAGCGAGAGCAGGCTCAGGCGCTCCTTGTCGCTCTGTAGATGCCGGGCGGCCATCGCCTGCGGAATGCCGCTTCCCTGCGCATTAGGAAAGTGCGTAACCGCCAGATAGGTCGAAAGCACGAAGCCCAGCGGAGTGATAACGAGCGGCAAGAGGTAGGTCCATTCGCCAGCTCCCGTCATGCGGGTAAAGAGAAGCTGGGTAATGTCGGCGAGCTTGGCAAAGGCGACGCTCATCACGCCGATCGCCAAGGCGCCGAGCCAGAAGATCAACCTTGGCCGCCAGGTATCGAAAGATGCGCGAAAAACGCTCGCTCGGCGAAGAAGCCGTGATCTTCGATTAGGTAGGAACATGCACAATTCCTTGGCGAGGAAGACGGTGGCGGCGCAAGCCCATCTTCTCTCTAGCTCATAAGCTGCAAAATCGGAAACGCTCTTCAGGCCTTTGCCAACTCGCGTAGCCGCGTGTTTTCAACGCGTTGCCGGGCCAGGAATCGCAGGCGTCAGCCCTTCAACAATTGTTGATTGGCCTGTCACTCCCATGCTCGGGCACCATTTCGCAGGCAATGCATGCGAACTGAGGGAGGTCAGCATGTTCATTCCGTCATCGAAGAAGCTTCTTGTGGCTGCGGGTGTTTCACTTCTGCTTGCGACTGCCGCGACCGCTCATCACGGCTGGTCCTGGGCCGAGGCGGATCAGATCGAGCTTTCCGGCACGATCCACACGATTTCCATGGAGCCGCCGCATCCGACGCTCGAAGTCGCAACCGCAAATGACGGCATCTGGCGCATTGAACTCGGCAACCCGCGCCAGACCGAGCGCTCCGGCTTCGTCGAAGGCGTTGCCAAGGTGGGCGACCAGATCGTCGCGCTCGGCAACCGTTCGCTCGACCGGGACGAGAAGCGCATGAAGGCTGTCCGCATCACCGTCTCCGGCAAGGTCTACAACATCTATCCGGAACGCATCGAGACGAACTGACCGGATGGTGGCGGACATTCTGGAATGGCTGGCATTGACGCCGGTCGCGGTCTCGCTGAAGAGATCGGCGATCCTCTACATGTTCGCCAACGCTGCCCATATCCTCTCGATCGGGCTGCTGGTCGGCGCGATCCTGCCGCTCGATCTCCGTCTTGTCGGCCTCTTCCGCACGGTTCCGCTGGAAGCCGTCGGGCCGTTCCTGTCGCGAGCGGCGGGCTTTGGCTTATGTGCCGCCGTCGCGACCGGGCTCTGCCTCTTCGCCGTGCGGCCGTTCGAATATGTGCAGAATCCGGCCTTCCTCGCAAAAGTGGGCCTGCTTGCCCTCGGTGCGGTCAACGTGCTGGTTGTCCATGCGGGGCAGGACTGGCGCATCGCAGTCTCGGATGGCGTCGTCAGTCCGGCGCTGCGTATTTCCGCCGCCCTGTCGATGATGACCTGGATCGCCGCAATCGTCGCCGGCCGCTGGATAGGATTTCTCTAAGGAACTGGAAGCGGTAATAGAGATGATATATATTGACGATATCAGATATTGGAGACGGCGATGCGTACCCTCATTGACATAGGCGAGGCCGAACTCAAGGCCTTGGATCGAATTGCGAAGGCAAAGAGGGTCTCCAGGGCCGCCGTCATACGTGAAGCCGTCGACGATTTTCTTGGGCGAAGCAGTGCCGAGCATACCGCCGAGGCCTTCGGACTTTGGGGGAACAGGGTGGTCGACGGATTGGCCTATCAAGAGAAGATTCGAAGCGAATGGTGAATGCACTCTTCGATACGAATATCCTCATCGACTATCTGAACATGATTCCGCAGGCTCGCGACGAGTTCCAGCGCTACGAAACACGCGCGATAAGCATCATAACCTGGATGGAGGTGATGATTGGCGCACGTGCCGAGGTTCTGGAGGCAACCCGCGGTTTTCTGAATGGTTTTCGTGTCGTGCCGCTCGACGGCACCATTGCCGAGCGAACCGTCGCCATCAGGCAGGCCCACCGTCTGAAACTGCCGGACGCTATCATCTGGGCAACCGCGGATACTCAGTCGTTGCTTCTGGTCACAAGGAACACGAAGGACTTCCAGCCCGACCTGCCCGGCATACGCATTCCGTATCAGCTTTGACCGATCACGGCGAGTGTGAGCGGGCAGTCAGCTCCCCCTACCTGTCGCTCACCTGCCATCTCGGATTGATCCAGGGCTCCTGGTTGGAGCGCGGCAGCGGTTGCTGGCCGAGGATGTGATCGGCGGCCTTCTCCCCGGTCATGATCGATGGGCCGTTCAGGTTGCCGTAGGTCACGTGCGGGAAGACCGATGAATCGGCAACGCGCAGCCCGTCAACGCCGATGACACGCGCCTCGGGGTCGACGACCGCCATCGGGTCGTTCCTGTCGCCCATCTTGCAGGTGCCGCAGGGGTGATAGGCGCTCTCCAGGTGTTCGCGCAGGAATTCGTCGATCTCGTCGTCCGTCTGGACATGCTGGCCGGGCTGGATTTCGGGACCGCGGAATTCGTCGAATGTCGTCTGGCTGAAGATTTCGCGGGTGAGCCGCACGCAGTGGCGGAACTTCTCCCAGTCCTCCGGATGGCTCATGTAGTTGAAGCGGATGATCGGGTCGTCCTGCGGATCCGCGGACCGTAGCGTGACATTGCCGCGTGACTTCGAAAGATTGTAGCCAACGTGCACCTGGAAGCCGTGCGTATTAGCGGCCGCCTTGCCGTCGTAGCTCACCGCGACCGGCAGGAAGTGGTACTGGATGTCGGGCTGCTTGACGCCGGGCGCCGATCGCAGGAAGGCGCAAGCCTCGAACTGGTTGGAGGCGCCGAGGCCTCGCTTGGAAAGCAGCCACTGCGCGCCCGCCACGCCTTGCCAGAACCACGGCAGCCAGGAATAGAGCGAGACCGGCTTGGTGCTGACCTGCTGGAAATAGAACTCCATGTGGTCCTGAAGATTGGCGCCGACGCCCGGCCGGTCCACCTTCACCTCGATCCCCATCTCCTTCAGATGCGCGGCCGGGCCGATGCCGGAGAGCATCAGCAGCTTCGGCGAGTTGAACGACGACGCGGAAACGACCACCTCGCGGTTCGCCCTGACGATCTCGATCTTGCCGTCGCGCTCGATTTCGACGCCGGTCGCACGCCCGTTTTCCAGCACGGTCCTGCGGGCAAAGCAGCGGATGAGCTCGACGTTCGGCCGCTTGAGCGCGGGTTTCAGATAGGCGTTGGCGGCCGACCAGCGACGACCTTGCCAGATCGTCTGCTCCATCAGGCCGAAGCCTTCCTGCTTGCTGCCGTTATAGTCTTCCGTCGTCTCGAATCCCGCCTGCTTCCCGGCGTTGAGGAATGCGTGGAAGAGGGGGTTCCTCACCGGGCCGCGCTGGACATGCAGCGGCCCATTCGTGCCGCGCCAGCCTTCCTCGCCGCCATGGCTGTGTTCCATCCGCTTGAAGTAGGGAAGCACGTCGGCATAGGCCCAGCCGCGCGCGCCGAGGTCCTCCCAGCGGTTGAAGTCCTCAGCGTGGCCGCGCACGTAGACGAGGCCGTTGATGGACGACGATCCGCCGATGACCTTGCCGCGGGGCGCGGTAATGCGGCGATTGTTGAGGTTCGGCTCCGGCTCGGAAAGATAACCCCAGTTGTAGCGCTTCATGCTCATCGGCCAGGCGAGCGCCGCCGGCATCTGGATGAAAGGTCCGATGTCGCTACCGCCGAACTCCAGCACGAGCACGGAATGCTTGCCGTCCTCCGAAAGCCGGTAGGCGAGCGCCGAGCCCGCCGAACCCGATCCGACGATGATGTAGTCTGCCTGCCGCATATCTTTCCCTTGCGCGTCTGCCTGCTGTTTCGCGTCGCCTCGCCGCACTTCGATGGTCAGTATGGCGCCTGCACAGGCCCCATGCCCACATAAACCGTCTTCAGTTCCGAGTAGTGTTCCAGCGCGGCGAGCGAATTCTCGCGTCCGAAGCCGGATTGCTTCGAGCCGCCGAAGGGGATCTCGACCGGGCACAGATTGTAGGTGTTGATCCAGAGCGTGCCGGCTTCCAGCCGGTCGACGACGCGGTGGGCGCGGGTCAGGTCGGCGGTGAAGACACCGCCCGACAGGCCGAATTCCGTCCCGTTGGCGCGGCCGATCACCTCCGCCTCGTCATCGAAGTCGAGCACGCACATGACCGGGCCGAAAATCTCCTCCCGCGCGATCGTCATCTTGTCCGTCACGTCGGCGAACACTGTCGGCTGCACATAATAGCCTTCGCCGGATACATGGTTGGGGATACCGCCGCCGGTCAGCAGCCTCGCGCCCTCCGCCTTGCCTTTGTCGATGTAGGAAAGCACCTTGTCGCGCTGGGCGCGGGAAACCATCGGGCCCAGCTGCGTCGCCTCGTCCATCGGGTCGCCGATCAGGATCGCCTCCGTGCGCGCTTTCAGCCGCTCGAGGAATTCGCCCTTGATCTTCTTCTGCACGAAGACGCGGGTGCCGTTCGAGCAGACTTGGCCGGTCGAATAGAAGTTGCCGAGCATCGCGCCGCCGATCGCCGAGTCGAGGTCCGCGTCGTCGAAGACGATAAGCGGCGACTTGCCGCCGAGCTCCATCGTCACCTGCTTCAGGCTGCCTGCGGCGGCGGCGGCCACCTTCCTGCCCGTCGGCACCGAACCGGTCAGCGACACCTTCGCCACGTCCGGATGGTTGACGAGCAGGGGGCCTGTCTCCCGGTCACCCTGGATGACGTTGTAGAGGCCCTTCGGCAGACCCGCCTCGTGCAGGATTTCGGCGATCTTCAGCGCACCGAGCGGTGTGCTCTCCGATGGCTTGAAGACCATGGCATTGCCGGCGATGAGGGCAGGGGCGCCTTTCCAGCAGGCGATCTGCTGCGGGTAGTTCCAGGCGCCGATGCCGACGCAGACGCCGAGCGGGACGCGCTTCGTATAGGCGAAATCCTGCCCCAACGGAATGTAACTGCCGTTAAGGCCTGCCGCGGCGACGCCCCCGAAGAACTCGAAGGAATCGGCCCCAGAGGTGGGATCGGCGACGATCGTCTCCTGGATCGGCTTGCCGGTGTCGAGCGTCTCGAGCTCGGAAAGTTCGCGGTTGCGCTCGCGCATGATATCGGCTGCCCGCTTCAGGATGCGGCCGCGCGCCGTCGGGCTCATCGCCGCCCATTCCGGCTGGGCGCGCTTGGCCGCAGCGATCGCCCTTTCGACAATCGCGGGCGTTGCCGCGTGCAGCCTGGCGATTACCTCGCCGGTTGCCGGATAGATGCTTTCGATAACGGTGCCGCTCGCGTCCTCGACATATTCTCCGTCGATGAAGTGGGAGGCTTTCGGTTGGGCTTTCATCTCACTCTCCCCGCGGATAGCGTTTGGATTCTTCGAGGATGTTCAGGTCCATGTGGTTGCGCATGTAGCGCTCGGAGGCTTTCTGCAGAGGCTGGTGGTCCCACGGGAAATAGGAGCCGTTGCGCAGCGCCTCGTAGACCACCCAGCGGCGCGCCTGGCTTTCGCGCACGGAAGCGTCGAATGCGCCCATGTCCCAGCGCTCTTCGCGTTTCCTTCGAAACAGTGCCACGACGTCGGCAAAATCCGGATCGTGGGCGAGGTTCGCCAGTTCCAGCGGATCGCTCTCGAGATCGAAGAGCTGGTCGGGATCGAGCATGCAGTGGACGTATTTCCAGCGGCCCTCGCGGATGCAGACGAGTGGCGCGTAGGAACCTTCCGCCGCATATTCCATCAGGACCGGCTCGGTACGCTCTACTCCGTTCATCATCGGCACAAGGCTCACGCCGTCCGTCCAGGGCTTGACCTCGTCCATCGAAATTCCGGCAAGGTCGGCCAGCGTCGGCGTCACGTCGACATTCGAGGTCGGCGTCAGATGCAGGCCGGGTGCAATCCCGGGGCCGGCAATCATCAGCGGCACGCGCGCGGAGCCTTCGAAGAAGTTCATCTTGAACCACAACCCGCGCTCGCCCAGCATGTCACCGTGGTCGGAGCAGAAGAGGATCAGCGTGTCGTCGAGCATCCGCGTCCGCGTCAGCGTGTCGACCAGTTCGCCGATCTTCTCGTCGAGGTAGGAGATGTTTGCGAAATAGGCCCTGCGCGAGCGGCGGATATCTTCCTCCGTGACATCGAAGTTCTGATAGTCGCAGGAGTGGATGATGCGCTTTGAGTGCGGATCCTGCTGGTCATCGGCAAGCACGCCCACTTCCGGCAGCAGGTGCTCGCAATCTTCGTATAGATCCCAGAATTTCTTGCGAGCCACATAGGGGTCGTGCGGATGGGTGAAGGAGACCGTCAGGCACCAGGGCCGGCGTCCTGCGTCGTCATTCTCGCGGGAAAGATGGTAGAGCTTCTGGCTGGCGAGGAACGCGACCTCGTCGTCATATTCCATCTGGTTGGTGATCTCGGCCACACCCGCCCCGGTCACCGAGCCGAGATTGTGATACCACCAGTCGATCCGCTCGCCGGGCTTGCGATAGTCCGGCGTCCAGCCGAAGTCGGCGGGATAGATGTCGGTCGTCAGCCGCTCCTCGAAGCCGTGCAGCTGGTCGGGGCCGACGAAATGCATCTTGCCTGAGAGAGCGGTGTAATAGCCGGCCCGGCGCAGATGGTGCGCATAGGTCGGGATCGAGGAGGCATATTCGGCGGCGTTGTCGTAGACGGCGGTGCGGCTCGGCAACTGCCCGGCCATGAAGGAGGCGCGCGCCGGCGCGCAGAGCGGCGAGGATGTATAATTGTTGCGGAAACGGGCCGATCGTGCGGCGAGCGCCTTCAGGTGCGGCGCATGCAGGAATTCTGCCGGCCCGTCCGGAAAGAACTTTCCGTTGAGCTGATCCACCATGATGATCAGTATGTTGGGTTTCGACTGGCTCAACGGGTTGGTCCCTCTGCGATCGTGTTCGGGTCTTTCTCGAAATCGCCGTTCCGGATGAGCCGGCGATTTCCGGCGTGGGGACGGATGCGATCTATCATCTCCTCACCGCCTCCAATTGCCTGGTCAGATAGTCCTCCGTGAGCGCGACAGATGCCTCGATGCTGACGGGGGCCGATTTCAGACTTTGCCGGATGTAGAGCCCGTCGATCATCGCGGCCGCGCCTTCGGCGATGCGTTCCGCGTCATCGCTCGCGCACAGGCGCTTCAGGTTCGCTATCAGGTTGGAACGCAGCCGCCGCGCATAGACCACGAGATAGCGCCGCGTCTCCTCCGAGCGCTGCGCCTCGGCGTAGAAGGCAAGCCAGGCCGCGATTGTTTCCGGCATGAACTGGTTTGCCTGGAAGCTGACCCGGATGATTGCCGACAGCTTTTCGCGCGGCGTGTCCACCGCCTTCAGTGCTGTCACGGCATCGTCGCGTAACTGCCTTAGAAGACTGCGGACGGTCTCGATCAGCAACTGCTCCTTGCTGCCGAAATAGTGGTGGGCGAGCGCGGCAGAAACACCTGCCTGCCGGGCGATCTCGGACATGGTGACGGTCAGCGAGCCGTGATCGCCGATCACGCGCAACGCCGCATCTACAAGCGCCTTGCGGCGCACCGGCTCCATTCCAACCTTCGGCATGTCCGACCCTTCCCTTGGGTCAGTTTATTTTTGATTGATCCGTCAATCAATAAAAAAATCGACAGAGTTATGCGATTGCTGGTTGAGGATGGGACGGGCTTTCCAAAGCTTGTTGCTGCACCACATTCTCTGCTATCCTTCTAATATTCGCTGGGAAAATGGGGTGAATGTCATGGCAAATGTTTATGATCAGGTTCCATCCACCGGCTTGCAGTCCAAGTGGATCTGGTTTGTCATACTTGGCGTGTTGTTGTTGATTTGCGGCGGCATCGCTTTCGGCAACCTGCTGGTCGCGACTGTGGTCTCTGTATATTATGTCGGTGCGCTGATGCTCGTTGGCGGCATCATCCATCTCATCCAGGCATTCCAGGTTAGGGGATGGGAGCACGTTCTCTTCTGGTCGCTGAGCGCGCTGCTCTACCTGCTTGCCGGCTTATTCACCTTCATGAATCCCATTCTGGCGTCGGCGGCACTAACGCTCTTCCTTGCCATCGCCCTGTTGGCGGCGGGCCTTTTCCGCGTCTGGGTCGGCCTGCGCCTGCGACCGCACAAGGGCTGGGGCTGGATCGTGACCGGTGGCGTCGTGACCGTGCTTGCGGGTTTCGTCATTGCGCTCGGCTGGCCCGTCAACAGCCTCTGGATCCTCGGCCTCTTCCTTGCGATCGACCTGGTTTTCCAGGGCTGGGCCCTGATCGCGTTCGGTTTTGGCATCCGTGCCTGAATGGCGAAGGCGGTCGAAAACGGCCGCTTTCGCCCCCAGTTTCCTTTTTGACAATATAATCACATAGCGTTACAATTTTTATCCGTCGTGAGCACGGCGGGACGTTGAGTACGTCAAAAGAACAATAAGAAGGTGCCGGCGCACGAACGCCGGTCAAGGCCAGGAATTGTAATGCGTCCCCTTGGGCAGGCACTGCCCACCGAATGAACAGGGAGCAATTTCATGCCGATGGTAACTGTTTCCATTTCCCCGCAGCAGGCCGCAGGCATCCGTTCAGCAGTCGATACTGGCACCTATGCTTCGAGCAGCGAGGTCGTGCGCGAAGCGCTGAGGCTTTGGGATGCCGCTCGCAAGCTGGGCGAGTTCTGCAATGGCACACAGGTCGCGGGCAGCGATCATCCGCGAGGCGGCGGAAGGTGCGTTGCGGACATGTTCGCCGACTATGAGGCCGAAAGGCGCAGGAGCGCGTAAGCTGCTGGAATCACTGCCATTGTGGAGTTGAACGCAGGGGGAATCGTCCCGCGCGGGCGGTGAGCCGTGTCACAAAACTTTCATCTTCCGGAAAGACTTCGTTGACTGTTGTGCGGCATCTTCATGCAGAAAAAAATAACATAATTCTGCAGTGGAGATCGGCATGTCGTTGACTGCCACCGTCGAACCGGGTGTTTTGCGCCGGTACGCCAGCGACCAGATTGTCACTCTCGCCAAGCTCGTGATTGAAAACGCGTTCCAGCCGATCGTAGAGGCAGGCACCGGAAGCGTGTTCGGCTACGAGTCCCTGATGCGCGGGCAGGAGAGGATCGGCTTCGACACGCCGGTCGAA
This sequence comes from Rhizobium sp. BK251, assembly GCF_004345245.1. GTDB lineage: Bacteria > Pseudomonadota > Alphaproteobacteria > Rhizobiales > Rhizobiaceae > Rhizobium. The sequence goes on from NZ_SLUQ01000001.1 coordinate 576,560, forward strand.
ATTCTCGATGAAGCCTATGCCGGCGGCCAGCTCTTGGCTCTTGAACAGATGGTGGCGAGCCGGGCGCTTGCGAAGTTCGCCACGCTTGCCGATTTCTCGACAGCTACGCTCTTCCTGAACCTCGACGTGCGGCTCATACCCCAGGGCGAGCGCATGGTCGAAAACCTGCTGCAGCACCTGAAGACGGCCAACATACCGCCTTCCTCGGTATGCTTCGAATTCTCGGAGCGCTTCGACAATACCAGCGTTCCGGAATTCGCCGCGCTCGTGTCGAAGCTGCGCAAGACCGGTTTCAAGCTCGCGATCGATGATTTCGGTGTCGGCCACGGCGAGATGAAGCTGCTATGCGACCATCCCGTCGACTATCTCAAGATCGACCGCCATTTCGTGGCCGATGTCGACCGGAGCCCGCGCAAGCGCCACCTGCTGAAGAACATCGTCAACATCGCCCACGTGCTCGGGACGCGCGTCATTGCCGAAGGCATCGAGACGGAAGCGGAGTTTCTTGCCTGCCGCGAATACGGCGTCGATCTCGTGCAGGGCTGGTTCATCGCCCGCCCGACTACGTTCACCACGGAGCTGAAGTCCTCCTTTGCCCACCTGCAGGATCTCGGCAAGCTCAAGCGCAACAACCAGTCGCTCGACGAGATCCTCATCCGCAAGCAGATAGAACGCCTGCCGGCGGTCTACGAGAACGACGGTATCGACAGCGTCTTCGAACTCTTCCGGCGCAATCCGCGACAGGCCTTCTTTCCGGTGCTCAACGCCAATGGCGAGCCCCGTGGCATCATCCACGAGCAGCACCTCAAGGAATACATCTATCAGCCGTTCGGCCGCGACCTTCTGAAGAACAAGGTCTACGAGCGCACGATCTCGCATTTCGTCGAGGTGGCGCCGATCGTCGGCCTCGACAGCGACGCCGAGCAGCTGATGTCCATCTTCGCCAACATGGACGGCAGCGACTGCCTGATCCTGACGGACAACATGCGCTACGCGGGCGTGGTTTCGGCCGCGGCCCTCATCAAGGTCATCAACGAAAAGCAGTTGAAGATCGCCCAGGACCAGAACCCGCTCACCGGGCTTCCCGGCAACCGCGCCATTCGCGACTTCATGCGCCAGTCAGGCCGCGATGACGACGAGGCGCGGCACTTCTGCTATTGCGACTTCGATAATTTCAAGCCCTTCAACGATGCCTACGGCTTCCATCTGGGCGACCACGCGATCTCGCTGTTTGCCGCGCTGATGCGCCGCTACTTCTTTGCCGAGCGGCATTTCCTCGGCCATGTGGGTGGTGATGACTTCTTCATCGGAGTCACCGGCTGGACCGTCGAGGAACTCACGGAAATCCTCGACCGCCTGATCGGCGATTTTCACGACGATGTCCTCGGCCTCTATTCGGAAGACGACCGCCTTGCTGGTTATATTCGCGGCCACGACCGCAGCGGCACCGAAACCTTCTTCCCGCTGATGCGCTGCTCGATTGGCGTTCTCGAGTTGCCGAAGGGCCTCGTCGTCGACGATATCAGCCGTGTGAGTGCGGCTATTGCCGACATCAAGGCGGAGGCGAAGAACAGCGACAGCGGCCTCGTTTTTCATCGGCTGGGCGAGACGAATTGACGCCGTGGCAAGGCTCCTCCTTCCCAATGCGGTCCCTCTCATTTAATTGATTGGCATCCCCCGCAAGCAAGGAGATTAGCGCGATGCGCCTGCCGGACGAGATGCGTTTCATCGACCTTCCATCCTTTGGCCCGCCTGAAGCCATGGTTCTGGCCAAGGCGCCGTTGCCATCCCTCAAGAACGGAGAGATCCTCATCCGGGTCGAGGCTGCCGGGATAAACTACCCCGATATCCTGCAGCGAAAGGGCGAATACCCGCCGCAAAAAAATGCCAACCCCGTTCTCGGCCATGACGTGGCGGGCGAGGTGGTCGCGCTTGCGCCCGGCGTGTCGGGCTTTGCGGTCGGCGACAGGGTCTGTGCGCTCGTCGACGGCGGCGGCTACGCGGAATATTGTGCCGTGTCGGCCGGCCAGGCGCTGCGCTTCCCGAAGGGATACGATGCAGTGAAGGCAGCAGCACTGCCGGAAACCTTCTTCACCGTCTGGGCCAACCTGTTCCAGATGGCTGGCCTTACCGGAGGCGAAAGCGTGCTGGTCCATGGCGGCACCGGCGGCATCGGCACGGCCGCGATAGCGCTGGCCAAAGCCTTCGGCATCGAGATCTACGTGACCGCGGGTTCGGCGCAGAAGTGCGCGATCTGCGTCGAGCTCGGTGCGAAGCGGGCGATCAACTACAAGGAGGAAGACTTTGCTGCGGTCATCAAGGGCGAGACGGATGGCCGGGGTGTCGACGCCGTCCTCGATATCATCGGCGCTCCCTATCTCCAGAAGAATCTTGCGATCCTCGCCAAGGACGGCTGCCTTTCGATGATCGCCTTTCACGGCGGCACGGTCGCGGAAGAGCTTGACCTGCTGCCGATCAGGCGGAACCGGCTGACGATCACGGGATCCGCCATGCGCCGCCGTACGGGCGAGGAGAAGAGGGCCATCCGCGACGACCTGCTTTCTCAGGTCTGGCCGCTTCTCGACAAGGGTGAAGCCGCCCCGATCATCCACAAGGTCTTTCCGTTCGAGCGGGCGGCAGAGGCCCATCGGCTGATGGAAAGCGGCAGCCACGTCGGCAAGATCATTCTTTCTCTCTGAGCGTCAATGCCGCTGCAATGGTGACGAGACCGGGCAGCGCCATGACGGCATAGAGCCAATGGGCGGCCGAAATGTCGCCCTCGACGCCACCAGGCGCAATCAGCCCGGTGCTGTTTGCAATCACGCCGGCAACCGCCGCGCCGAAGGCGCTGCCAAGCGACTGGACCGTCGAGATCGCGGCCGAGGCCTTGTCCTGTTCGGATTTGTTGACCAGACGCAGGACTTTCGTCACCAGATGCGCCCAGCCCAGGCCGACGCCGAACCCCATCATCAACATGGCAAGCGCGGCCGGCGCAAGGACGAGAAGGCTTCCAGACTGGTTTTCGCGTGCGAGAAAGACTGCGAGAGCAGCGGTCGACAGCGCCTCGATAATACAGCCGGCGATGATGGCGTTGGCTGCGCGACGATCGGTGAGGCTGCCGCTGAAGAAGGCTGCGAAGGTCCAGCCGAGTGCCACCAGCGCCGTCAGATAGCCCGAAACGAGCGGGCTCACGCCGTGCAGCGCCTGCAGGAAGTAGGGAATATAGATGTCGCTGGTCAGAACGAGCAGCAGCGCGAACATCGTGAGGTAGACCCGCGCGACCGGCTTCGACAGTATCACCGCACCCGTCGGCAGCAGTCGGGTGCCGCCGCGACGCTCGGTCGCCAGCATCAGGGAAATCGCGATGACGGATAGCGCGATCAACAACGCCTTCAGGCCCGTCTGTTCCGCTGTCCCGGCAATGCTGACGAGCAGCACGGCGGCAAGCAGCAGCCCGATCTGCAGGATCGGCGTCCCGCCAGGCGCGCGATCGTCCGTGGCCTTCGGCAGCAGGATCGGCGCAAGCGCGGCCATCAGTAGGCCAAGCGGAACCAGGACGATAAAGGCGTAGCGCCAGTTGCTGCCCTCGGCAAAGAGGCCGCCCGCGCTCGGGCCGAGCAGCGTCGCAATGCCCCATATGGCGGCGTAGAGCGTCGAGGCCTTCGGCCAGAGCGGCTCCGGGTAGGCGAACCGCACGAAGGCATAGGCAAGTGCCGCAAGCACGCCCGCACCGAACCCCTGGATGGCGCGCCCGGCAAGTATCACTTCCATGACCGGCGCGCCCGCGCAGACGAGGCTACCCATGCCAAAGATCACCGCCCCGATAAGGTAGGCGATCCGCAGCCCCATGCCGCGCGGACGCATGGCGACAAAGACGGACCCGAGGACGGCGCAGGCGACATAGAGCGTCGTCACCCAGGAAAGAAGCGGCAGGCCGCCGATATCGCGCACGATGGACGGCGCGATGGTGGCCATGATGTAGCTCTCCACGGCATAGAGCGTCACACCGCCGCCGAGCATCAGCGTCGCCGGAAGAAGCGCGGGCGCGAAGAGCTGGAAGACGGACGTGGACGGAGCGAACGCCCTGTCGATGCTGCTCATCACTGTCTGCCCCGATGTCTTCCCTAGCGGATTCTTATTTTCCAAGTTATAAATTGGAAAATTGCATGGCTTTGCGATTAAAGCAAGCCTGAACTTGGAAAATTATATGCGCCAATCGCCGTCCAACCGTATCCTGCTCCTGCTGAAAACCGAAGGGCCGCAACTCGCCGCCGCGATCGGTACTTCGCTGGGCATAACAGGGGAGGCGGCGCGACAGCAGCTCGCCAAGCTTGCGGAGGATGGGCTCGTGGCGCCGGTGACCGAGGCAGCGGTCGGGCGCGGCCGTCCGCGGCAGCTCTGGCATCTGACCGCCGCCGGCAATCAGACCTTTCCGGATGGCCATGCGGAGCTGACCGCCAGCCTGCTTTCGGCGCTGGTCGATACTCTTGGCAGCGACGCACTGGACGCGATCATCTCGGCCCGCGAGGCGGAAACGATCGGCCGCTACCAACGGGAGGTGACCGCGCCGGATCTTGCGGGCAGGGTTGGCCAGCTTGCGGCGATCCGCACGCGCGAGGGCTACATGGCCGACAGCTGGAGCGAGGATGACGGGTCGATCCTCCTCGTGGAAAACCACTGCCCGATCTGCACGGCTGCGGCCGCTTGCGCCGGTTTCTGCCGCTCGGAGCTCGAAACCTTCCGCAGCGTGCTCGGGGCCCGGGTAGAGCGCTCCGAGCACATCCTGCTTGGTGCGCGCCGTTGCGCCTACCGTATCAGTTCGCTCTAGGCAGTGCGTGCCTGCCGTTTTCCGCTTTCCAGCAGCATGAGGAGGCCGACCGAGATCACGCCTGCGACAGCCGCGATCTGCACCGTGCCGGAATAGTCGGAGACGGCGGTCCCGAACGCGAAGAGCCCCGCGCCGACCCCGATGCCGATGAAGGTGTTGAGCGAGATCAGCGAGCTGCCAAGGCCCGGCCGATCGGCTATGAGATCCTGCAGGTAGGTGATCGGCACGCTGAGGATCGCCGCCGCTCCGCAGGCGTTGATGGGAAGCAGCGCATAGACCTGCCAGCGGGCCGAGGCGAAGCCGAGCAATACCAGGTGGATGCAGTAGAGCAGGGAGCCGAAGGCCAGCACATGCACGGTCTGGAAGCGCTTCTGGGCCAGCCCCCACATCATCATGAAGGGCATTTCCAGAAATGCGGTCAAGCCTGCCAAGAAGCCGACATCGACCACGGTGCCGCCGGCTGCATGGGTGACGATGAGCGGGGAGACCATCCCGCTCAGGCGCTGCAGGCCGAGCAGCAGCGACATGACGATGACGCGCAACAGAACATGGGGCGCGAACACGCGGCCGAGCGACGAAAGGAAGCTCGTCGTGTCGAGCGATGTCGGCGCCGGCCCGTTCCGCGGCGCAAAGAAGAAATAGAGGCAGAAGCAGGTGACACTTGCGAGCGCCGCGATCCCATAGGCCGGCGTCATGGACGGAGAACCGACCAGGCAGAGGCCGATGATGCCGGGCGCAAGCGCCCAGGAACCGGAATAGAGAGCCCGGACGGTCGAGGTGATGGCTGCCGCCTGGCCGCGGTCCATCTGGTTGGTGCGTGCCCGCACGCTGGCAAAGAGCAGCGAATAGGTGCTGTTGCTGAGCGGGATCAGGAAAAGGACCGAAAGGATGAAGACGGGCGCATTGTGCAGGATGGCGATCGACCCGAAACCGAGCATGCCGGCCACCGAAAGCGCCAGCACCAGTGGACGCCGCTCCTTCAGCTTGTCCGACCAGATGCCGAGCGTCAGGCTGCTCGCGACATTGACCACGGCGGCGGCGAAGATCAGCGCCGAATAACCGGCGTCGCTGAGGCCAAGCTCGTTGATGCCGATGATCGACTGGTAAGGCACCGTCGACGCATAGGTGAAGGCAAGCGCCACAAGGGTCAGCGTCGGAACGCGAATGCGGCTGTCGCTGATGACGGAAGAAAAAGAGGAGGGCATGAAATCAATCCTGATATGCCACCTTTATCTGCTTCGGCCGCCGGTCGAAAACCTTGTTTTGATTGGGCAACGTCACATCATGTGATGCAAGGTTAGATGCGGTGATCGACGCTCGATGCTGTTGGCATCGCGGTCGCTCCGCGCTATGGCTGGCGACACCTCTAATCATCCGGAATCCCGTCCATGTCCAATCCCGTCACCGTTGAAGTTACCCGTGGTCAGCTGGTGGAGAGCCGCCATCGGGGCTCTATCGCGGTCGTCGATGGCGACGGCGAGCTGGTCCTTTCCGTGGGCGATATCGAGGCCGGCGTCTTTCCGCGCTCCGCCTGCAAGGCGATGCAGGCGCTGCCCCTCGTCGAAAGTGGTGCGGCGGATGCCTATGGCTTCGGCGACAAGGAACTGGCGCTTGCCTGCGCCTCCCACAGCGGCGAGGACGCGCATGTGGCGCTTGCCGCCTCGATGCTTGCTCGCGCCGGCCGCGACGTCAACGCTCTCGAATGCGGTGCCCACTGGTCGTCGAACCAGAAGACGCTGATCCACCAGGCCCGCACCATCGACGAGCCGACGGCGCTTCACAATAATTGCTCGGGCAAGCATTCGGGCTTCGTCTGCGCCTGCTGCCACCAGGGTATCGAGCACAAGGGCTATGTCGGCTACGACCATCCACTGCAGAAAGAAATCCGCGGCACGATGGAAAGCCTTACGGGTGCGGTGCTCGGGCGCGACAACTGCGGCACCGACGGCTGTTCGATCCCGACCTATGCGACGCCCTTGAGAGGCCTTGCCCACGGCTTCGCCCGGATGGCGACCGGCACCGGTCTTGATCCCGTCCGCGCCAACGCCTCGCGCCGGCTGATGCAGGCCTGCATGGCCGAGCCGTTCTATGTCGCCGGCACGGGCCGCATCTGCACAAAGCTCATGGAAATCGCGCCCGGCCGCATCTTCGCAAAGACGGGTGCCGAGGGTGTCTTCTGTGCAGCGGTCCCGGAGCAGGGCATCGCAATCGCCGTCAAATGCGACGACGGAACGACGCGTGCCGCAGAAGCCATGGTCATTGCCACGCTTGCCCGCTTTTTCCGCAAGGACGAGCCCGTGCAGGCCGCGCTGCTCGCGATGGCCAATCACCCGCTCAGCAACTGGAACGGTATTCGGGTCGGCGAAGTGCGCGTCTCGGATGCGGTTTTCGCGTGATCGCACCGGAACAATCCACCCGCCGACTTAAAATAAGTCTGTTCTAATATTTGATAAACCAAGTCAGGCGACAGCGGATGCTTCGGTTCCGCAATCGCGTAGACTGCGGCCGCATCGTCACCTGTTGCCATGAGGGCAAGATGTTCGCAGGCCGCTATCTCTACTGGATGCTGATGTGCGTCGCGCAGTTCCTGTTCTTTGCGATGTGCTTCGATTATTTCACCTGGCTGACGGTGGCCTTTTCCGGCTGCACGCTGACGGCAGGTGCCTGCAGCCCGATCATCGTGCTGATGTCCGGCACCATCAAGCCGCTCGGTCTCTGGGCCGCGGGCATCGTGGTGTTCCTGCTGACCGTGGCGCGCATCCGTCACCTGTCGATGAGCCATGCCTGGATCCCGGTCGTGCTGGTCTGGCTTCTCGCATCGGCGCCGTTTTCGCTGCTTCTCGGCAATCTTGGCTCCGTCCAGCGAATGACAGCTTTCCTGCTTGCCGAGACCGCACCTGCACCGTTCCTGTTCCTGGCGGCCTTCATCGCCTACCTCTTCATCGCGTTCGAGGAGGATGAGAGCCAGTCGCCTGGCGGGTCGCCTCCGGTCAGGCTGGTGATCTGGGTCTGCGCTGTCTATAGCGCGTTGGTCGCGCTCGCGACGGCGCCTGATCTCGGGCCGGCTGTGGCGAGGTTCTTCGGTATTTCGTGGGTTGCGGGGCTCCTCGCTGTCATCCAGCCGCCGGCCGCCTTCCTGCTGAGCTTCGGCACTGAAGGAACCGCGCCGTCCTATATCGCCTTCGCGATCTTCGTCTGCGCCCTCGTTGCAAGCCGTATCCCGGCGTGCAGCCTCGAAGCGTTTGGCCGTTTCATCGGGCTGGCTGCGCCTCGAGAATCGCGAGATTGATGTCGCGATAGGGGGCAAGCCTTTCTTCCGGCAGCTCCGCCGGCACGATCATGCCTGACAGTTCCGAAAGCGCCATGACCCGGCAGGGCGAAACCGCGTCCATCTTTTCCTCGGTCACGAGCAAGTAGGTCTCGGCCGAGCATTGCGCGATATGCCGCTTGATCGCCGCCTCTTCGAAGTCGCCGGTCGAAAGGCCGCGCGCCGGATGGATCGCGGTAACGCCGAGAAAGAAGATCTCCGGCCTGATGAGCGAAATGGCCGCCATCGCCGAGGCCCCCGTCGATACCATCGAGTGCTTGTAAAGCCGCCCGCCGATGAGCACGACCTCGGCCGTCGGGTGATGCTCGAGCTCCGCGGCGATCGTCGGGCTATGCGTCACGACGGTGAAGGGGAAATCCCGCGGCAGGTGTCGTGCGATCTCGGCGGTCGTCGTGCCGCCGTCGAGAAAGATCATCTGCCCGTGCCGCACCATTTCAGCAGCGCGCGCACCGAGGCTGGCCTTCACCTGCGATGAGACGCTTCTCCGTGCCGTGAAGTCTGGCAGTTCCGGCGAGAGCGGCATTGCGCCGCCATGCACGCGCTGCAGCAGGCCCTCTGCAGCCATGTCGCGCAGATCACGGCGGATCGTGTCCTCCGATAGTCCCAGATCCTCTGCGACCCGTTTTGCGACGACCTGTCCGTCGCGGCGGAGCACGTCGAGGATGATTGCCTTGCGTTGGCTTGTGAGCATTTCAACCTGCATGAAACATTACGATAATGCGCAGAATTGCACGAAAAGACTCGACATTCAAGAAAAATTGCGCATATTCGTGCAGTCTCCTGCATGAGGCAGGTCTTACAGGGAGAATGACGATGCTGATACTGATTGCCGGGCCATATCGCTCAGGCACGGGCGATGACCCGAAGAAGATGGCGGAAAACCTGAAGCGGCTGGAAGCGCCGTCGCACGCCTTGTTCAAGGCCGGGCACGTGCCGATGATCGGCGAATGGGTGGCGCTGCCGGTCTGGAACGCCGCTGGTGGCCGAAGTGTCGGTGACGATCTCTATGAGGAGATCTTCCACCCGGTCGCCGGCCGGCTGCTTCAGCTCTGTGAAGGCGTGCTGCGCCTGCCGGGTGATTCCAAGGGCGCCGACAACGATGTGCGCATCGCGCGAGAGCGCGGCATCCCTGTCTGGCACCGTCTCGAGGATGTGCCGGGCTGCGCATGATCTTTTCCGTGCAGAGCGGGCCACAGCGCACCGCTCTGCCTCGTTTCCGTCACGATTTCTCTTTCTTTTGCAATCGGTTATAATGAGTTTGCGGGTAGGGAGAGAGTGGAATGTTGACGCTTTATTTCAGCCGGGGCAGTTGCGCGCTGGCAAGCATGATAGCGCTCGAGGAGTCGGGGCTCGATCACCAAGCGCGACCGCTGGATTTCAGCCGGACCGAACAACAGTCGCCCGAATATCTGGCGATCAATCCCAAGGGGCGTGTTCCCGCGCTCGTCACCGATCAGGGCGTGATAACCGAAACGCCGGCAATCCTTGCCTATGTCGCGCAGTTGGCACCCGAGGCACGGCTCGCTCCGTTGGACGATCCGTTCGAGTTCGCCCATATGCAGGCGATCAACAGCTATCTCTGCTCCACCGTCCATGTGAACCATGCGCACAGCAGGCGCGGCTACCGATGGGCTGATGATACTGCTGCCCATGAGGCGATGCGCGCCAAGGTCACGCAGAACATGACCGATTGCTTCCGGCTGATCGAGGCAAACATGTTCCGGGGTCCGTGGGTGATGGGCGAGAACTTCAGTGTCGCCGATCCCTATCTCTTCACCGTCTCCGGCTGGCTGAAGGGCGACGGCGTCGATATCGACCAGTTCGTCCACATAAGCGACCATCGCGCGCGGATGCTGGAGCGCCCTGCGGTGCAGCGGGCGCTTGCCACGGAAAAGATGACGCTTTCAGCCGCCTGAGAACGAGGCGGCGAGCTTCCGCGGCGCCCGGAATCGCCAGGCGTCGATGAGCCGTACCCTGAGCTCGTCGTCGCCGACCGCCGTAACCCGCACCGGAAGCGAGGGCCAGCCCCGATAGTGGTCCGTCTGGAAGTAGATTTCCGGCGCCATCTCGATCAGGCGTTCCTTGTCGTCGATCGGAATGGAAAGCACGATCGTGTCGGCGTTCTTCACCGAGACAAAAGCCTTGCCGCCGACCTTCAGGGCCGGCGTGCCATAGGATGTGCCTTCCTCGACGCCCGGCAGCCCGGCCTCGGCGACAAGACCCTGCAGCCGCCGGAAGATCGCATCGATATCGCTGCTCATCGTTTCCCGCCTCCCGGTTCCCCCAGTGGAAGATAACCGTGGCGGTCACGTAAATCGAGCGGTTCTCGTTTCAGGCGCAGCGGGTCCTCGGCATCTCCCTCTGCGGCGCGGTTGCCGGCCACGGCGAGAGCGGCAGGTCGGCGAGTTCCCGCTGGGACATCGTCTCTATGTCCGGGTGTCGAAGCGGGTCGTGATTAGCATTACCCGGCTTGGGAGGCAGTGGCGTGAAGCCAAACAGTTTGTTCAAGAAAATCTGCAGCGTGAACATGGCGTGTCTCATCCTTTCCACGAATGCTTGATCCGAGCCATGGATGTCATTCGCAATAAGATCACATCCGCAGAATCGGACTTTCCGGCCAAACTTTCAATTGAGAATGGCGATATGGTGCTTTAGAAAAACTATATGAAAAACCTGAACCTCGTGCACCTGAATGGCCTGCGTGCGGTGGAGGCGGTGAGCCGCCTCGGCTCGCTGCAGTCAGCTGCCGAGGAACTGGGCGTGACGATCGGCGCCGTCAGCCAGCATGTCATCCGGGCGGAGGCCCAGCTCGGTCTCACACTTTTCGAGCGCGCACCGAAGGGCATGCTGCCGACCGAGCACGCCAGACCGGTGCTGGCGCAATTGAGCGAAGGTTTCAGAAACCTAGCCGGTGCGGTGGAGACCGCCCGCAAGCGCGACGAGACGATCCTCACCATTTCGGTGGCGCCCGTCTTTGCCGCGCGCTGGCTCGTCCATCGGCTGGATCGCTTCGCTGCCCGCCACCCGGAGATAAGGCTGCGGATCGATGCCACCATGCGGCTCATCGATCCGGCAACATCGGATGTCGATATCGGCATCCGGGTCGGCAACGGCACATGGCCCGGCGTCAGGGCCGAGCTCCTGTTGCAGCAGGAGGTCTTTCCGGTCTGCACGCCCGAACTCGCCCGAGATTTGAAGACGCCGGCCGATCTTCTGAAGCTGCCGGCAGTGATCGATGCCCACGCGCTTTTCACCTGGGAGGTCTGGCTGCGGGCTGCGGGTCTTTCAGGCGCGCAGCTGGAAACGCGCCACAGCTTCAACGATGCATCGCTTTGCCTCGATGCCGTCATCGCAGGGCAGGGCGTCATGCTCGCCTGGCAGACCCTTGCCGCCTACGCCTTGCAGCAGGGTCGGCTTGTCGATCCCTTCGGTATCCGCGCCAGGACCGGCGACGGCCACTATTTCATCACGGCCGAGGGCGTCCGGGAGTCGAAGAAGGTCACCGCCTTCAAGGCATGGATCCGTGACGAGATGGAAGAGAGCATGCGGCCCTTCGCCTGAAGTGCCGGACCGCTTAGGCGGCCTCCTTCGCTCGGGTTTCCCACATCCGCCTGAATCCCGGTCGCGACTGGCACCGGGCCATCCAGCTCTTGATATTGGGATGGCTGTCGAAAACAGCCTTCTCGGTCTGCACGTAGCGCAGCACTTCGCATATGTTGATGTCCGCAACGGTAAAGCGGTCGCCGACGAGGTGGCTCGATCCGGCGAGATGATTCTCGAGCATTGCGAAAGACCACTTCAACGATCGGCACGAGACGTCGATCGTCGCCTTGCCGGCATCGGTGTTTTCCTGCTTCCTGTCGTAAACCCGAACGACCTGCACCGTGTGGGGCTCGACCTCTGTCGCGGCCCACAATGTCCACATGGCGATCTGCCCGTCCTCGATTGCAGTCTGGCCGGAAAGAGGGCCGCCATGCTTGCGCGCCAGGTAGAGGTTGATCGCAAGCGACTCGTTCATGAGGAACCCGTCGTCGTCGATGCTGGGGATAAGGCCCATTGGGTTCACCGCCCGGAATTCGGGCGAGAGCGTGTTGAGTCGTGCGCCGCTCGCCAGCGGGTTTTCCAGTTCGCCTGCCTGGATGACCGGCACGGACTTGTATTCGAGGCCCAGCTCCTCCGCCATCCAATAGTTGCGCGACGCGCGCGAGCGGTAAACGCCATAGATCGTCAGCATCTCGATAGTCCCCCTTGATTCGTTGCGGAAAACTAGGCGCTGCCCGGCACAAACGGAAGGCCCGGCCCGTGATAGCTCGATGAAGAGTTTTGATGATTTTGCTTGGCCTCTTGTCCGGGGGCGGTCAGCGGCTGTGGAAAAGATGCAATTTCAGCATTTGGCCGCACAGGAATTTGCGAAGGATTGAGCCATATCAAAGAAAGTGCGGGGGCATTCGGGCAATATGCGCTCACCTGCGGGGGCGGCGATGACTGGTCAGGGGAGCCGGTGATCGATACGATGGCCTTCGCGATCGCCGCTCGGCCTCTGGGGCACCTTGCAAAGACGCAGGCCGGGCGGCTTTCCCCGGTCCGCCGGGGCGCTTGCATCGGCGCAGGGCTCGCTGCTCTGGTTTCCCGCTGATTTCCCGCTATCTTGCCTTCCATGAGGCCCGAAACTCTTCTCTATCCCGCTCCCGAAGGGCTGTTTTGTCCCGATGGAGGCTTTTACGTCGATCCCGTGCGGCCGGTCGAACGGGCGCTGATCACGCATGGCCATTCCGACCATGCGCGCGCGGGGCACGCCCATGTGCTTGCGACCCGCCAGACGCTCGACATCATGCGGCTGCGCTACGGGGAAGACTTTGCCGGCAGCGAACAGGCCGTGGGCTATGGCGAAGCGCTTTCCGTAAACGGCGTCAATGTCAGCTTCCATCCCGCCGGCCATGTGCTCGGCTCTGCGCAGATCGCGATTGGGAAGGGTGGCACGCGCATCGTCGTCTCCGGCGACTACAAGCGCCGCCCGGACCCGACCTGCGCGGCCTACGAGCCGGTCGCCTGCGATATCTTCATAACGGAGGCGACGTTCGGCCTTCCCGTATTCCACCACCCCGACCCGTTGACCGAGATGGCGAAGCTTCTAGGCTCGCTCCGGCAGTTTCCGGAACGCACGCATCTCATCGGCGCCTACGCGCTCGGCAAGGCCCAGCGGGTGATCCGCCTGTTGCGGGATGCCGGATACGACCAGCCGATCTATATCCATGGCGCGATGGAGAGGCTCTGCGACTATTATGTCGGCCAGGGCATCGATCTCGGGGAACTGCGTCCGGCAACGGTCGAAGTCTCGGATGCGGCAGCCTTCCGTGGCGCTGTCGTGGTCGGGCCGCCCTCCGCCTTCTCCGATCGCTGGGCGCGGCGCTTCCAAGAGCCGCTCGCCGCCTTTGCCTCCGGCTGGATGCTGGTGCGCCAACGCGCCAAGCAGCTCGGCGTCGAATTGCCACTCGTCATTTCCGATCATTGCGATTGGCCGGAACTGACCGAGACCATCACGGAGCTGCATCCGGCTGAGGTCTGGGTCACGCATGGCCGCGAGGAGGCGCTGGTGCGCTGGTGCGAACTTGCGGGCATTCCGGCCCGGCCCCTGCATCTGATCGGCTACGAGGACGAGGGGGACTGATGAAGGCTTTCGCCGACCTTCTCGACCGCCTGGTGCTGACGCCGAGCCGCAATGGCAAGCTGAAGCTCCTGACCGACTATTTCCGCGACACGCCCGACCCGGACCGCGGCTATGGTCTTGCCGCGATTGCCGGCACGCTGGAAGTCCGAAACGTCAAGCCCGCGATGCTGCGCGACCTCGTGCTGGAGCGCATGGACGAAATCCTCTTCCGTTATTCCTACGACTATGTCGGCGACCTTGCCGAGACCATTTCGCTGGTCTGGGATCGTGAGAGTGATATCGAACGCTCGCCCCTCTCGCAGCCACGGCTGGGCGAGGTCGTGGAACGCATGAATGCGCTCGGGCGCACGGAGGTGCGCAGCTTCGTGCGCGATCTTCTCGACAGGCTCGATCCATCCGGGCGCTTCGCCTTCCTGAAGCTCGCGACCGGCGCGCTGCGCATCGGCGTTTCGGCCCGCCTCGCCAAGCAGGCGCTTGCGGAACTCGGCGGCAAGGAAATCGGCGAGATCGAAACGCTATGGCATGGCCTGGAGCCGCCATATGAAAGTCTTTTCGCCTGGCTGGAAGGCGGGGCCGACAAGCCGGTGCTCGCGACGCCGGCGATCTTCCATGCCGTCATGCTTGCGACCCCCGTCGAGGATGGCGATCTCGCCAATCTCGACCCCGCCGATTTCGCCGCCGAGTGGAAATGGGACGGCATCCGCGTGCAGCTGTCGCGTTCGGGCGGCACGCGGCGCATCTATTCCCGCTCGGGTGACGACATTTCCACCGCCTTTCCGGATATCGTTGACGCGATCAGCTTCGATGGCGTCATGGACGGCGAGCTTCTGATCGGTGGCACGTCGCGTTCCAACAGCCCGACGCGCACCTTCTCCGATCTCCAGCAGCGCCTGAACCGCAAGACGGTGACGGCGAAGATGCTCGGGGAATATCCGGCCTTCATCCGAGCCTACGACCTTCTGTTTTCGGGCGAGGAGGATGTTCGCGGCGAGACCTATCTGCAACGGCGCGAACGGCTGTCCGCTCTAGTCGATCTCTCGCCACATGACCGCTTCGATCTGTCGCCGCTCGTCGATTTTGCATCCTGGGATGAGCTCGACCGCCTGCGCTCGTCGCCGCCCGACCCGGTGATCGAGGGCGTGATGATCAAGCGCCGCGACAGCGTCTACCAGGCTGGCCGCGCCAAGGGACCGTGGTTCAAGTGGAAGCGCAATCCCTATAACGTCGATGCCGTCTTGATGTATGCGCAGCGCGGTCATGGCAAGCGCTCGAGCTATTATTCGGATTTCACTTTCGGTGTCTGGTCCGAAATGCCGGATGGAGAGCAGCTCGTCCCGGTCGGTAAGGCTTATTTCGGCTTCACCGATGCGGAACTCGAAGTACTCGACAGGTTCGTGCGCAACAACACGGTAGAGCGTTTCGGCCCGGTTCGCGCCGTCCGCGCCGAGCGTGATTTCGGCTTTGTCGTCGAGGTCGCCTTCGAGGGCATCAGCCGCTCAACGCGCCACAAATCCGGGGTTGCAATGCGCTTTCCGCGCATAGCGCGACTGCGGCCGGACAAGCCGCCCTACGAGGCTGATCGGCTCACTACACTGGTGGCGATGATTGACGCGGGTGCCCCTGCTGGACAAGAGTGAAGCAACGTCGCTTTTTCACCGCATTTTGATTGGGCCGTGTCGGTTTTCTCATGCGAGAATCTTGCAGCCTGGTAACAACGAGTACCTAGATGACCTCGCGCAAAGAAGACAAATTTTCCCTGCCCAGACGTGTTGTTCTCGCCGGCCTCGCCGCCGCTTTGGTGCCGCGTGCCGCCTCCGCCGTCGAGGTGCCTCCGCAGCCACCGCTTTTGACCGGCGACTATGAGAAGGAGCGGCAGCATTTCCGCACCCGCCTGCTGCGCAAGGGGCCTGCTCCGGACAAGTACGAACCGCTGAAAACGCCCGCCGATGCCGATCAGATCTTCTATCGGTCCGGCTATGGTGGCGAGCTGGAACTCGTCGCCTGGGTTTCGAAATACAAGCGCACGCCGAAGCTGAAGCCGGCGGTGCTGTTCCTTCACGGCGGCAATGCCATGGGCATCGGTCACTGGGAGCTGATGAAGCCCTATATCGACGCCGGCTATGTCGTGATGATGCCTTCCGTGCGCGGCGAAAACGGGCAGCTGGGCAATTTCTCCGGCTTTTACGACGAGGTCTCGGATGCCTTGGCCGCCGCCCATCGCCTCGCACATCTGCCGGGCGTTGACGGCAGCCGCGTCTTTATCGCCGGTCACAGCATCGGCGGCACGCTGACGATGCTGACCGCAATGTCGAGCAAGCGCTTCCGGGCTGCTACGCCGATTTCCGGCAATCCGGATGCGTTCCGCTTCTTCGATCGCTATCCGCAGGATATCCGCTTCGACGAGAAGGATCCGCGCGAATTCCAGATGCGCTCGGCGCTCTGCTATGCCGAAAGCTTCAAGTGCCCGGTCTATGTCATGCACGGCAAGGAAGAGGATCACTTCAACGATCGTGCAGGGCTGCTCGCCAAGCGCGCCCGCGTTGCCGGCGTCAAGATCGAAGCCTCGACGTTGCCCGGCGGGCACACCTCCGCTCTGCCGGCGGAGATCGAACAGAGCATCCACTTCTTCGGCTCCGTTGCGGCGTAAGCGCAGCTAGCTGCCGACCCAGCCGGCCGATGCCTCAGGCCATCAGCCTCTCGACCAGCGAGCGCGCCGCTTCGGCGATCACCGTGCCGGGCGGGAAGATCGCGTCGGCGCCCGCTGCTTCAAGCGCGGGAAAGTCCTGTGGCGGGATGACGCCGCCGACGGCGATGAGAATGTCTCTGCCGCCACGGCGGGTGAGCGCCTCTTTCAGCTCGGGCACCAGCGTCAGATGGCCGGCCGCGAGCGACGAGGCGCCGACGATGTCCACGCCCTCGCGCACGGCAAGATCGGCCACTTCCTCCGGTGTCTGGAACATGGAACCGACGACGACATCGAAGCCGAGATCGGCAAAGGCTGTCGCGATGACCTTCTGGCCGCGGTCATGGCCGTCCTGGCCCATCTTGGCGACAAGTATGCGCGGCTTCTCGCCCCGCTTCCTGCGGAATTCCTCGACCTTGCCGACCGCCCGGTTGAAGGGCTCGTCGGTATTGCCGACCTCCTTGCGGTAGACGCCGGAAATGGTGCGTATCTCCGCCACATGCCGGCCGAATGCCTTCTCGAGCGCCATCGAGATTTCGCCGACCGTCGCCCGCGCGCGCGCCGCCTTGACGGCGAAGTCGAGCAGGTTCCCGGTGCCGCTGCCGGCCGCCTCCGCCAGCGCGTCCAACGCGCCCTCGACGGTGGCCGTGTCGCGGGTGCCCTTCAACTGCTGAAGCTTGGAGAGCTGCCGGGCGCGGACCTCGGAATTGTCGACCTTGAGCACGTCGACCTCTATGTCCCGTTCCGGTCGTGAGAAGTTGACGCCCACGACCGTCTGGTGGCCGCTGTCGATGCGAGCCTGCGTCCGTGCCGCGGCCTCTTCGATCCTGAGCTTGGGGATGCCCTTCTCGATAGCCTTCGCCATGCCGCCCAGCGCCTCGACCTCCTCGATGTGGGTCAGCGCCCGTGCTGCGAGATCATGCGTCAGGCGCTCGACATAGGCCGAGCCGCCCCATGGATCGATGATCCGCGTCGTGCCGGATTCCTTCTGCAGCAGGATTTGCGTGTTGCGGGCGATCCGAGCCGAATGATCGGTCGGCAGGGCGAGCGCCTCGTCGAAGGAATTGGTGTGGAGTGACTGCGTGTGCCCTTGTGTCGCCGCCATGGCTTCCACCATGGTGCGGATGATGTTGTTCATCGGGTCCTGTGCCGTCAGCGACCAGCCGGAAGTCTGGCTATGCGTGCGCAGCGCCAGCGATTTCTGGTCCTTCGGCGCGAAGTTCGCCTTCATCAACGCCGCCCAGAGGAGGCGCGCGGCGCGCATCTTGGCCACTTCCATGAAGAAGTTCATGCCGACTGCCCAGAAGAATGAGAGGCGAGGGGCGAAGCTGTCGATGTCCAGCCCGGCAGCGACGCCGGCGCGCGCATACTCGATGCCATCGGCGATCGTATAGGCCAGCTCCAGGTCCGCCGTCGCACCGGCTTCCTGCATGTGATAGCCGGAGATCGATATCGAGTTGAATTTCGGCATCCGCTGGCTGGTGTAGCTGAATATGTCGGAAACGATGCGCATCGAGGGCTGCGGCGGGTAGATGTAGGTGTTGCGGACCATGAACTCCTTGAGGATGTCGTTCTGGATGGTTCCGGAAAGCTTGTCCTCTGAGACGCCCTGTTCCTCCGCCGCAACGATATAGAGGGCCATGATCGGCAGGACGGCGCCGTTCATGGTCATGGAGACGCTCATCTCGTCGAGCGGGATGCCGTCGAAGAGTTGGCGCATGTCGAGGATGGAATCGATCGCCACCCCGGCCATGCCGACATCGCCGGCAACGCGCGGATGGTCGCTGTCATAGCCGCGATGCGTTGCAAGGTCGAAGGCGACGGAAAGCCCCTTCTGGCCGGCGGCAAGGTTGCGCCGGTAGAAGGCGTTCGATTCCTCGGCGGTGGAAAAGCCCGCATATTGCCGGATCGTCCATGGCTGCTGGACATACATGGTCGGATAAGGGCCGCGGATGAACGGAGCGGCGCCCGGAAAGCTGTCGAGAAAGTTCAGCCCCTGCAGATCGGCCTCGCCATAGGCGCGTTTGACGTCGATGCCCTCCGGCGTCTGCCAGATATCGGCTTCGACATCCGCGGCCATCTGCTGCCGCGTCCAATGTATCTCGGCGAAGTTCGGAATTCTGCTCATGCGACCACCTCGTCCAGCCGCACCGGCTTGAGTCCATTGTTCGTGGCAGGGCGGAGCGGGCCAAGCACCGTCACGGGCCGCTCTTGCTTCATCGCGAAGAGGCTCGTTCCGACGATCGGTCGAGGCGTTCGGCGTGCCCGTGCCTCGGCGATCATTGTCGCAAGCCGGCCGCTTTCGATTGTCTTCGAAAGGCCGCCCTCGCGCTCGATGCCCTTGAAGATCTCCCAGGCTCGTTCCGCCAGTGCATCGGTCAGTGCCTCGATGCCACCTGCACCGGCGGCAGGGTCTCCCACATGGTCGAGATGGCTTTCGGCGATCAGGATCGTTTGCGTGTTGCGGGCAAGCCGCCGCGCAAGCGGGTCGGGAATTCCGTGTGTGATCGTATGCGGCAGCACGGCAATCTCGTCGGCGCCACCGGTGCCCGCTGCAAACACTGCGATCGTGTTGCGCAGAATGTTGGTTTCCGGGTCGCGCCGCGTCAGCATCCGATAGCTCGTCTCCATGAAGAGGTGCGCCGCGACCGGCTCGGCAATGCCACAAGCCTCGGCGATCCGGGCGTGGACCAGTCGCGCCGCGCGGGCCTTGGCGATGGTCAAGAACTGGTCTTGGTCCGCGCAGAGGCAGAGGCTGATGGCCGGCAGCACCTGCTCCGGCGCTGAGCCCGCTGCGTCGAGGGCGCGCAGGTATTCGACCAGCGACGCCGCGACGAAGGCAAGCTCCTGCGCCTCCGTGCCTCCGGCATTGTGGATCAGACGCCCGTCCGAGTTGAAGACCGTACCGCCATTTGCCTTGTCGGCCAGGACGGAAAAGTGCTGCGGCAGATCCTCGAGCCCTGCGCTGCTGCCGGATAGTGCCGCAGCGCTCAGCGGGTCGATACCGAAGTGGATCGGCCGCGCATTCGGCGTTGCCGAAAGCCGGGAAAGCCGCTCGCCCAGGGAAACATCACCGGATTCGAGGCGGATACTGCCGCGTTCGCCGATCTTCGCTGCAATCGCTGAGAGGAAAGCGTCTGCATGGCCGCTTTCGATGCCGAGGCCGAAAGCGGAGGGGCTGTCCGCCGGGACGAGCGCTATCCCGGTCGCCCCGTTGGAAAGGTCGTCGGTCATCTGCGCGGTCGCGCGGACCGTGTTCGGGTCGTCCATGCGCTGGGTGATTGTCCAGGGCCTGCCTGGCTGCCGTCGCAGAAGCGGGCTTGCTTCGCCGAGCCGCTCGTAAAGCGGTTCGATGGCGATCCCGTCATCGGTATGGGAGACAAGCGCCTCGTCAAAGGAGGCACCCTTCAGCGCGCGGGCGACCAGCTTCAGCCAGAGGTCGCGGTCGGTCGCCGGAAAAGCGGCAGCGTCAAGAACGCCAGCATCCATCGTCAAGATCCTCCTTGCCGTCTTCTTATCCCGCCCGGCCGGCTGCGAAAACAGGACTTTGGTCGATTACCAAAAAATCCGGAGTCGTAAAGCCATGCCGCCCGCGTCATTCGTAGAGAGTGATGGTGGCGGCTCAGCGCCGGCGGTGGTCGGTCGCCCCGCGGCTCCCGCGTCGGAGCGGGCGTGACTAGATTTCCTATGAACGCCCTATAGACCTTCGGGTCATATCAAATCTTCGCCAGCACTCTCGCCTGTACGGGCTGTTCTATGCCCTTGAGGACAAGTAGGCGTGTTTCGGCCCCGATCGTAAGGCCGGAAGCCTGGGCCGCTGTCTCGGGCGACACGAGGATTTCGCCCGCAGCGGCCTGGGACTCAAGCCTCGCGGCAAGATTGACTGCGCCGCCGATCGCGGTGAAATCGCTGCGAAAGCTTGAAAACTCACCGATCTCTACATCGCCGCTATGGATGCCGACACCGACGCCGAGCGTGCGACCCGGCATTCCGCCGAGAGTCGCATCCAGACCGGCAAGCGCTTCCGCGCAGTGTCGCTGTATGTCCAGCGCCGCCATGACCGCTGCGCTGGCGTGATCCTTTGTTGCGATCGGAAAATTGAAGATCGCCATCAGGCCGTCGCCCATCTGCTTGTTGACGATCCCGTCGTGGGCCCAGATCGCCTGCGCACACTGATCCTGGAATAGGCTGACGATCTCGCTCAATCGGACCGCTTCAATCCGCTCGGACAGGGCGGTGAATCCCCTTATGTCCGCAAACAGGATGGTTGCGCTGGCCGTTATATGGCGCTGTTTCTTGACGTAGCGAAACGAGCGCTCGCAAATCGTGCAGATATTCGGATTCATCTTGCTCTGCGTGATGCCGAATGCGCGGAACGGAAGCGAGAGGGGTCCACGGATGGGGATGGGCACGCGCATCTGGTCCCAGCAGCCGCGGCAGATAGCGGCGCTGCCGTGATTTGTAAGCTCCGTCGAAGCGGCTGTCGCCATGTTCCGTAATCCGTTTCGGATCAAAGGCCGATGGCCTTGTGCCAACCAAGCTTCTGACATTCAGCCATCTTTGGCAACTCGTGGAGTAGGCCAATCTTGGTGCCGAGGGCGGAAAATAGGCCAGGATTCACCTACCCGAACCATTCACTTCGGAAGAAGGCGGACAGGCCCCGGCCAGGAAATTCGCATGGCATCATGATCTGCTTCCCGGGGCATTCGCCGCATGGCGCTTAAAGACCTTCCCCCGCAATGATAAATTGATGTCGAACGCCAGCTTCGCGCCAGCCGGGCCTGACACGATGGGGCAAACTCACGGTATCGAGCGGTTCTTAACTGATGGCTGAACTTGTCGCTTCTTCCTGCCGCCTGCGCGTTGCCGCCGGCCTGGTCCTGGCCTCCGCGCTCGGCTCCTGCAGCATCATTCCCGATACCGGCAGCATGGACGTCGACCGTTTTCGCGCGCAGACCGCCCCGGTCTACTACGATCCGGCCACGGGCGAGATGATCCAGGTCCGGCCCGTCGTCGCCGGGCCCAACGCGGTCCAGCCGATTCCGCAGGTGCGCGATATCTACGAGAACACGCTGTACAATCAGACCTTCGGCCTGCCGGTTTCGAACCCTGTGCACGGCTCCATGTACGGCCAGCTCGCCGACGACGATTTCACGGTTCCCTCCATCCCCTACAACCAGATCGATTCGCGGCTCCTGCGCCAGGAAGTCGACTATCCAAGCGCCGAGCGTCCGGGCACGATCGTCGTCGACACCAAGGCCCGCTACCTCTATCTCGTCCAGCCGAAGGGCAAGGCCATGCGCTATGGCGTGGGCATTGGTCGCGAAGGCTTTGCGTGGTCGGGCAGGGGCGTGATCCAGTGGAAGCAGAAGTGGCCGCGCTGGACGCCGCCGGCCGAGATGGTCTCGCGCGACCCGGCCATCAAGCCGTTCGCGGCCGAGAATGGCGGCATGAACCCCGGGCCGAACAATCCGCTCGGCGCCCGTGCGCTCTACATCTATCAGAACGGCAAGGACACGCTCTATCGCGTCCACGGCACGCCTGACTGGCAGTCGATCGGCAAGGAAACCTCGTCCGGTTGCGTCCGCCTGTTGAATCAGGACGTCATCGACCTCTATAACCGCGTTCCTGCGCGCGCAGAGATCGTGGTTCTTTAGTGGCTTAGCAACAATTTTTCGTGATGTTGCATCTGCGCGATAGCCGCAACGGCAAGCGCTCTCTAGGTTTCAGGTAAGTCTTGCGTTTACTTGGAGAAAATCGACGGCTTGCCCGCGGTCGCGGTCCTGCTCGTCGTCCATCATGGATCGATGCGCCAATCATGAGTTTTTCGACCTCTTTGTCCCGCCGTCGCTTTCTCGCTCTCGCAGGTATCGGCGCCACGTCGACGCTTGCCTCGTGCGCCTCCTCGGGTTCCTCCCGGCAGGTGTATGGCGGGCAGGTCATCGAATATCGCCAGCCGGCATTCGCGCCGTGGTCGGGCGCGGCCTATGCCGACACACCTGACCTCGACATCATCTACGGCCCGGTCGAAGACAGTGGCTTCCTGATTCCGGCGGTGCCCTACCAGCAGATCGATTCGCGTTTTTATCGCCAGCGCGTCGTGGACCCGACGGGCCAGCCTCCCGGCACGATCGTCGTCGACACGCCCTCGCGCTTTCTCTATCTCGTCGAGCCCGGCGGCACGGCCATGCGCTACGGCGTCGGCATCGGGCGTGAGGGCTTTGCCTGGCAAGGCGCCGGCGTTATCCAGTGGAAGCAGAAATGGCCACGCTGGAAGCCGCCGAACGAAATGGTCGCGCGCCAGCCTGAGCTTGCAAAATACTCGATCGAGAACGGCGGCATGGAGCCAGGCCTCAAGAATCCGCTCGGCGCGCGCGCGCTCTATATCTTCTCGAACGGGGAAGACACGCTTTATCGCCTGCACGGCAATCCGGACTGGACGTCGATCGGCCGGGCCGTGTCATCGGGCTGCGTGCGCCTGCTGAACCAGGATATCATCGACCTCTACGACCGCGTGCCAAACAGGACGCCGATCGTCGTCTGGCAATGATCGCTGGAGATCCGTCGCCGAGGGCGCCCTGCAAGGGGCGCCTCGCTTTACGCTGCGGCCGAAAGGTTCGCCCTTAGCGCATGCAGCCTGTCACGCAGGCTGGCCATGTCTTCCAGGCTGCAGCCGATCGCTTCGCCGATCGCCATCATCACGCTGTCCAGCTCGCCTTTCAAATCTTCGCCCTTGGCAGTCAGCGAGACGATCACCTGCCGCTCGTCTTCCACGTCGCGGCGGCGGTTTATAAGTCCGTTCTGCTCCAGCCGCTTCAAGAGCGGTGACAGGGTGCCGGAATCAAGGTCGAGCTGTTCGCCGATCGCCTTTACCGAAAGCTCCGATCTCTCCCACAAAACCAGCATCACGAGATATTGCGGATAGGTCAGGCCGAGGCGGTCGAGTATCGGCTTGTAGGTCCGCGTGAAGGCGTGCGCGGTCGCATAGACCGCAAAGCAGAGCTGGCGTTCCAGCTTCTTCTCCTCGTCCGGTATGCGCATTTCCATGTTCTTCACCTTCGCAGTTCTGGGCTGCCCGAAAGGGATATTGTCCCAGTTTCATGCTCAAAATGCAAATTGCAAAATTATGTTGCGCGCAATCAAATTGCGTTTTATATGAAATCAACCCTAACCGAAAAGGAGTTAGCCATGCCCATCCTCTACACGACCAAGGCCTCCGCCACCGGCGGCCGCGCAGGTCACGCCGTTTCCGAAAACGGCGTTCTCGACGTAACGCTCACCATTCCGAAGGAACTCGGTGGCGACGGCGCCACGGGCACCAACCCCGAACAGCTCTTTGCGGCCGGTTACTCGGCTTGCTTCCTCGGTGCACTGAAGTTTGTCGCCGGCCAGCAGAAGGTCAAAATCCCCGAAGACGCCAAGGTGACCGCGACCGTCGGCGTTGGCCCGCGTGAGGACGGCAAGGGATTCGGCATCGAGGTGGCGCTCTCCGTTCATATTCCCGGGATCGAAAAGGCCGAGGCGGAGAAGCTCGCTGCTGCTGCCCACATCGTCTGCCCCTACAGCCATGCGATGCGCACCTCGACGGAAGTGCCTGTAACCGTCGTCTGATTGGTCGCACGACTGATTTTTCGCCCGCTCTCTTCCAGCCGGAGGAGGGCGGTTGCGCATTATTGAATGCCGTCGCAATCGGTGGTATCAAGGCGGCCTACTCAAATTCGGAAAGGAGGGCCACAAATGACTACGTTCGTCTGGCGCAATCGCCAGTTTGGCCCTCTCCATGCCCTGCAGATGCGTTTGCAGGGCTGACCAGAGACCGAAGCATCTTCCATCTCTTCCTGGTTTGCCCTTCGTCATAGCGCGACGCCGCATGCTCATGCTTGGAGCCGTCGCCTATAGTCATGAACTACCGTGACCATGGTCCCGCAACGGCGTGCGCCGGCGGCAGATTCCATGAACCGGGCAGACCAGAGAACAGACATGGCATTGATCAGCTTGCGTAATCTCGGTGTCACCATCCGTGCGCCCCTTTTTTCGAACCTCAACCTTACCGTCGGCGCCGGCGATCGCATCGGCGTCGTCGCGGCCAACGGCCGGGGAAAATCGACCCTCCTCAATTGCATCGCCGGGCGCCTCGAGCCGACCACCGGCGAGATAACCCGCTCGCGCGGTCTTCAGGTCGGCTACGTCGAGCAGAACGTGCCGTCCTCCCTGTCGGCTCTCGCCTTCCGCGAGGCCGTAAGCCAGGCCTTGCCGGCCGAGCAGGCGGCGAGCGAAGACTGGCGGGTCGATCTCGTCCTCGATTCCCTTGACGTGCCGCAGGCGATGCGCGCGCGGCCGCTCTCCCAGCTCAGTGGCGGCTGGCAGCGCTTCGCGCTTATCGCCCGCGTCTGGGTCACCGACCCGGACGTCCTGCTTCTGGATGAGCCGACCAACCATCTCGACCTGACGCGCATCGCCCAGCTCGAGGAGTGGCTGGACAATATCCCGCGCGAAGTCGCGGTCCTTGTCTCGAGCCATGACCGCGCCTTCCTCGATGCCTGCACCAACCGCACGCTCTTCCTGCGGCCGGAGCAGTCACGCCCGTTTTCCCTGCCTTACGGGACTGCGCGCGAGGCACTGGACGAGGCGGACGCTTCGGATGCGCGCCGCTACGAGAAGGATATGAAGACGGCCGAGCAGCTGCGCAGGCAGGCGGCAAAGCTCAACAACATCGGCATCAACTCCGGCAGCGACCTGCTGACAGTCAAGACCAAGCAGTTGAAGCAGCGCGCCGAGCGGATCGAGGATTCGGCCCGGCCCGCCCATCTCGAGCGGTCGGCGGGGGCAATCCGCCTCTCCAATCGGGGCACCCACGCCAAGGTGCTCGTGACGCTGGAGGACGCCGCGGTGGAAACGCCGGATGGTACGCCGCTCTTCAGGACGGGCAGGCATTTCATATGCCAGGGCGACCGCATCGTGGTTCTCGGGGCAAACGGCGTCGGCAAGTCCCGTCTTGTCACGCTGATCCGCAAGGCGATCCTGGAACCGGACGCTTCGACGGAGGCGATCAAGGCCACGCCATCGCTCGTGCTCGGCTACAGCGATCAGGCGCTCGCCACGCTCGCCGACGGCGACGGCCCGCTTGCCACGGTCACGCGTCACTTCGAACTTGGGGAGCAGCGCGCCCGCGCACTGTTGGCCGGTGCCGGCTTTGCCATGGAAATGCAGGAGCGCCCGATCGTCCGCCTGTCCGGCGGCCAGAAGGCCCGGCTCGCCATGCTGGTGCTGCGGCTTACCAACCCGAACTTCTACCTCCTCGACGAGCCGACCAACCATCTCGACATCGATGGCCAGGAGGCGCTGGAGACGGAGCTGATGGCCCATCAGGCAAGCTGCGTCTTCGTCTCGCACGACCGCAGCTTCGTGCGCGCGGTCGCCAATCGTTTCTGGCTCGTCGAGAAGCGAAGGCTCGTGGAGGTGGATAGCCCGGAAGACTTCTTCGCCGCCGCACGGATTGCGGGCGCCTGAACTGCGGGGAGAGGTTGTGAGCTATCACGCCCGAACACGGTCCGGCCAGTGGCGGAGATGCCGCTGGCCGGGCGCTCACTAGGCGACGTGGATTGCCCCGCCTGATGGCCTCCGGTGCGCCGAAGCCTCGCGCCAGCGCACAAAAAATGGTACATGGAAAACGCACATGCGGGCGCTATATAGCCAGAGACGGTTGCACGGGGAGGTTGCTATGTCCGATTCTCATGGAAAATTCGTCTGGTACGAGCTGATGACGACCGACATGGTTGCGGCAGAGGTTTTCTACCGCGAAGTAGTCGGCTGGAATGCCAAGGATGCAGGCATGACGGACATGAAATATCTCATGTTCACGGCGGGCGATTTGCCTGTTGCCGGCCTGATGCTGCTTCCGGATGCGGCCAAGGCGATGGGCATGCCGCCCGCCTGGATCGGCTACATTCATGTCGATGACGTGGACACGACCGCGGCCGATCTCGTCTCCGCCGGCGGCGTCGTCCACCGGCCCGCGGAAGATATTCCCGGCGTCGGCCGTTTCTCCATCGTTGCTGATCCCCACGGCGCCGTCTTCTCGATCTTCAAGAGTTCCATGACCGAGCCACCGCCGCCCGTCGCCATGGATACGCCGGCCCATGTCGGCTGGCACGAACTCTATGCCGGCAACGGCGCTGCCGCCTTTGCCTTCTATTCGGATCTCTTTGGCTGGACCAAGGACCAGGCGTTGGACATGGGTCCGGCCGGCATCTACCAGCTCTTCGCCCACAATGGCCAGGCGATCGGCGGTATGATGACGAAGCCGCCTGAAATGCCGATGCCCGGCTGGGCCTTCTACTTCAACGTGCCCTCGATCGATGCCGCTGTCGAACGGGTCAAGCTGTCAGGCGGCAAGGTTCTGAACGGCCCGATGGAAGTGCCCGGCGGAAGCTGGATCATACAATGTACGGACCCGCAGGGCGCCTTGTTCGCGCTTGCGGCACCGGCGCGCTGACACCCGTACTCGGCGGGGCAGGGCGCGCTGCTGCCTCAGGCATTCGCATGGACCAATGACCTAGGGTTCCAGCCAAGGTTCGATGGTGGTTCGTCGCGACTACTCGTGGCCGGAGGGCATCCTGCCCCCGCCCGCTCTGCCTTGCGATGCAAACAGGGCGCCCGTCGATCTGCCGTTACCGTTGCGTACTTGCGCTTTCTAGGGCCGGGCACACAATCAGGCCTTACGACGGGTGTTGAGGGAGACGTTCCATGGGCATTACGAAGCGCGAGTTCACCAAGGGCCTGGCTGTCGCTGCGGGCCTTGCAGCGTTGCGTCCCGCGACCGTTCGGGCGGCGGACGTCACGGCGAGGGAAGCACGGGCCATCGCCAAGGAAGCCTATATCTACGGCTTTCCGATGGTCGACAGCTACCGCATCCAATACGCCTATTTCGTCGCCACCAAGGACCCGGAATACAAGGGCCCCTGGAACCACCTCGTCAACATCCCGCGTGTCTACACGCCGGCCGACACGGCGATCCAGACGCCCAACTCGGATACGCCATATTCGATGCTCGGCTTGGACCTGCGCGCGGAGCCGATGGTTCTGACCGTGCCGCCGATCGAGAAGGACCGCTACTTCAGCATCCAGTTGATAGACGCATATACCTTCAACTTCGACTACATCGGCAGTCGCGCGACGGGGAACGGTGGTGGGAGCTTCCTGATCGCGGGGCCTGGCTGGAAGGGCGAGACGCCGAAGGGCGTGGAGAAGGTGATGCGGTCGGAAACCGAGTTCGTGCTCGCCGTCTACCGAACGCAGCTCTTCAACCCGGCCGACCTGGATAATGTGAAGAAAATCCAGGCCGAGTATAAGGCAGAACCGCTGTCCAAGTTCCTGGGCCAGCCGGCGCCCGCGGCTGCGCCCGAGGTTGAGTTCGTCGAGCCTCTGACCCCGGAGGAGGAGAAGATGTCGCCCGATTTCTTCAATATCCTCAACTTCGTGCTGCAATATTGCCCGACCGATCCAACCGAAATCGATCTGATGGAGCGTTTCGCCAAGATCGGGGTCGCAGGCGGTAAGACCTTCAATCCCGACAAGCTTTCATCCGAGATGAGGACCGCGATCGAAGGCGGAATGGCCGATGCCTGGGTCGAGATCGCGGCGTTGAAGAAACGGGTCGATGCGGGCGAGGTGACGTCCGGCGACATGTTTGGCACACGCGCCTTTCTGAAAAACAACTATCTCTACCGGATGGGGGCCGCTGTGCTCGGTATCTATGGTAATTCCAAGCAGGAGGCGATGTACCCGGTCTATGCCATCGATTCCGACGGCAACGCACTCGATGGCGCCAATAAGTACACCGTGCGCTTCGCACCCGACGGGATGCCGCCCGTGAACGCCTTCTGGTCGCTGACTATGTATCGCCTTCCCCAGAGCCTGCTTGTCGCCAACCCGATCGACCGCTACCTGCTGAATTCGCCGATGCTGCCGCTGTTCGTGAAGGATGCCGATGGCGGGTTGACCTTCTACATACAGAACGAATCTCCCGGCAAGGAGAAGGAGGCCAACTGGCTGCCCGCGCCCGAGGGCCCCTTTGTCATAGCGATGCGCCTCTATTGGCCGAAGTCGGAAGCGCTCGATGGCAAGTGGAAGCAGCCGCCAATGACGAAGGCAGCGTGAGCCGCGGAAACGTCAATTGCTGCCGAGTTTCCCCGGCTATTTGGAGCCGGCACCGGATGGCTCGCCCGCCGGGCTTTCCGTCCATTCGCAGAAGGAACGAAGGCCGATTTCGAGAATGATCGCCGCGAGGCCGCATATCACGCCGGCGAAGGCGGTTCCTACACCGAGAGTCACGACGAGCGCCGTGATGATCGCCTTTGTCGATGTCTTGCCTTCCGACACCAGCAGTTTGTAGAGATCGCCCTTGGGATCGCAGAGGCTGGTGCGCAGTTGTGATCGGTATATTTCCCAGAACTGCTTGCCGATCCGGTCGTCGGGCGCGCTGCCCGCGCGAAATTCCTCGCTTGCCCCGTTCCCGGCCGCCACGCTTTCTTCGAGGACTTCCTTGAGCGGCACAGGCAGGGGTGCGACCTCGGGGTTTCGTATGTAGGGTCGCAATTCGCTTCCGAGCAGGCTGTAGGCCGAATCCGTGCCCTTCACGCGCAGCGATTGGACCCGCGCCTCCAGCAGCGACAGTTCGATGTCGTCGAATTCCGATTGAGTGTCCTGCTGGCCGGGCATCACGATACTCCCGTGAGATAGAGGGGAGCCCAGTATTTCGGTGCTGAGAACTCCCCTGACTGGATCATGTCCCGCTGGCTGGCCGAAAAGGCGGAAGCCCCGCTCTCGTCCTCGTCGCGGTATCTTCGATAGAACTCTTTGAAGAAGGACAGCGCCGCCCTGTCGTGCAGCGGCGCGATCGACGAGATGATGGAATTCGTGCCGCCGAGCAGAAGCGCGCCGTTGAAGCCGACCAGGTCGTTGGTGGGCGAATAGGGAACCAGCCCGGACGAGCAGGACGCGGTGCAGACCAGATTGGCCTGAAGCGCGCTTTGGGCGATCTGCTGCGCGGTAATCGTCGCGCCATCGGCCATCAGCAGGCCGGACATTTCCGGGCCTTCGGCGCTGACATAGTGGCAGGCGAAATGGACGACGTCGAAGACCTCGCCGCGCAAGGTGCCGAGCACGCGCTCGGTCGTCGCCTCCCTGCCCAGAAGGGCCGGGCAGTTCAATGCCGTGCTCACCATCCGGGCTTCCTCAAGGGCGAACGGAAGCGTTCCGTCCGGGTCCCCGACGACGAGGCTGCGGCGGGAGGGGTGGTGGCCCCTCGCACGAAGATAGAGATAGGATCTCGCAGACGGAATGATCGCGACTTCGATGTCCTGGCAAAGGTAGCGGCCATCTCCGCCTCTCAGGCAGGACACCGGAAACTGGAACTGGATTCCGTGCGGAACCAGATACACGCGCCGCAGCGTCGCAGCGCGAGCCGCAATGGCGCCGAGAAACGAATCGTTGAAGGCGCGGCCGGAATCCGTCCGGAGCTCGCCTTCGGACAGGAGATCGGAAAGTGCCTGTTGCGTGTCGATCGCCACCACGTCCGGCAGCTGGTACAAGCCGAAGCCGGATGGCTCCGTCACCAGTGTCTTCAGCGATCCCCTGTAGAGCCACATCTCGATGAGGGCTTCGTCCGGCTGCAGCGATTTCGTGATCTCGGCGCGCAGGGCCATTCCCGCCAGAGCCTCGCCACCCGCGAGCCTCGCCTGCTCGTGATCGCTGAAGACGCGTGCCCGCGTCTGGTCGATGAGCTGCATCGCCTCCTCGAAATTGTCGGTTCGGAACAGTGCCTCGATGCAGCGGGCGTAATATTCATGATACCGAAGGTCGAAGGCCGCGCGGTTGCTGGCCCTTGCCCTCATCTGCTCGACAAGAGCCGTGGCTGCAAACAGCGGCCCGAGCGCGGCCTTGTGGTCGCCCTCCGCCGTATGGATGTCGGCGAGCACCAACAGCGGATGCCGCATGGCCGTCTTGTTCGAAATGAGCTCTTCCAGCTCGAGCGCCTCGATGATCGCGGCCTTAGCCTCCTCCGGTCGGTGGAGGGCGACGAGGATGTCCGCCTGCAGGGACAACGAGGAAAGCAGCTGATCCCAGTCGCCGATCTCCTTTCGTATCGCGATCGCCTGCGCGAGTTCGGAAAGCGCCTCGTCGGTCTGTTTCGCCTCGGAAAGCGCCGCGCCGAGATTGTGACGCGAGTAGGCAATATCCTCCGGATCGCCCTTCTTGAGGTCGAGCTCGAGCGCGATCTTCTGGGAGGCGATGCCTTCCTCGATACGGCCCTGGCTGAGATAGCCTATGCCGCGATTGCTGGCGATCATCGACTGGATCGCCAGTTCCTTCGTGCGGCGGGCGTGTTTCCAGGCCGCGTCGTAGCTCGCTATCGCCTCGGGAAGCTGCCCCAGATACCTCTGGCACTCGCCCTTGATGTTCAGTGCAAGGGCAAGGTCTTCATCGGAAGGTGTCTCGTCCTGCAGCAAGAGCGCGATGGCTTGCTCGGTGAGATCCAAACCCGCCTGGTAGTCGCCCGTTGCGTATCGTGATCTTGCCTCGCCGAGTAGGGATCTGGACATTCGCCTGCCATCCTTCTCACCTGACCCGGCAGGAAGAGTACGGCAAACCCCGTGCATTGGAAATAATACCGGGCTCGCCCCAAAGGATCATGCGTCCGGCAGACGGCGACCCGCATGCACGGCGCCCTATTGCGTTGAGAGCGCAAGCTTGGCGCCGAGCAGTCCGAAGGCGGCGGCAAAACCACGCCTCGCCCAGAGGATCACTCCGGGCCGGGCGATGACATAGCGACGCGTGGCGGACGCGAAGGCCCCGTAGCCAAGGAAGATCACGAATGTCAGGAGCATGAAGATCCCCGCAAGCTCCAGCATATGGCTGCTCTCGCCGCCGTCCTGCGGCACGAATTGCGGCAGGAAAGCCAGGAAGAAGATCGACAGCTTCGGATTGAGGACGTTCAGCAGCAGACCGTCGAGCACGATTCTCGTCGCCGGGACATGGCCGGCCTGCGCACTGACCTCGAGCTGCCCGCCATCCCTCCAGACGCTCCAGGCCATGTAGAGCATGTAGACAACGCCGAGATATTTGAGGATCTCGAAGGCGAGTGCGCTTGTGTGCAGCAGCGCTGCGAGCCCGACAAGACTTGCCGCCATGTGCGGCAGGATGCCGAGAGTACAGCCGAAAGCTGCAAGGATGCTCGCATGCCAGCCACGGCTCAGCCCGTGCGCCAGCGTGTAAAGCACGCCGGTGCCGGGCAGGAGGATGACGACGATGGATGTCAGCAGGTAATCGAGTGTCATGCGTGCGCCCTTCGCTGAAAGAGGAAGGCACCAGAAAAGCGTCGCGCCCTCGAAGCGTCTTGAACGAAATTGCAGGCCGGGGAAAAGAGCGGTCTCATGCGGGCAGATGCTGTCGTAGGGTATCGAGCCTCCCATCAGCGGTTATTCTGTGGCGCCTGCCCCGGAAGTGGCCCGGCCTCTTTCTGCCGGTCCGTCTTCTCATTGTAATCGGTTGGGCCTATAGCTCGCCGCCCATTCGATCGAGCAGGGAGGATAAGCATGAACGCGAATGACGTCGCCGCCCACTGGGAGAGCAATGCGGAGACCTGGACGATCTACAGCCGCGCGGGTTACGACAAGTATCGCGATGCGCTGAACACGCCGGCCTTTCTGCGCATGCTGCCACCCGTCGCCGGCCTAGCCGGACTCGACCTCGGCTGCGGCGAGGGCACCAACACCCGAGCTGTCGCTCGTCTCGGAGCCCGCATGACGGGGATCGATATTGCTCCGACCTTCATTCGCTATGCCCGCGAGACTGAGGCGCAGGACCCACTCGGTATCAGCTACGTGCTCGGTGACGGGCAAGACATCGATTTCCCGACAGCGAGTTTCGACTTCGTCACCGCGTTCATGTCGATGATGGATATGGCCGATCAGCGCCAGGTGCTCAGGGGCGTGCACCGCATCCTCAAGCCCAGCGGCTTCCTGCAGTTTTCGATCCTGCATCCATGTTTCGTACCACCGACGCGCAGGAACGTCCGTGATGCGAACGGTGAAGCCGTTGCCGTTCAGGTCGCAGATTATTTCGATGAGACCGAAGGTCGTATCGAGCGCTGGCTGTTTTCCGGGATTCCTGCCGAGGAACGTGCAAGCCTGACGCCGTTTGCGATACCGCGATTCCACCGCACGCTTACAAGCTGGATCTCCATGATCGTCGAAGCCGGGCTGGCGATCGAGGCATTCGGCGAGCCGACCGCCTCACGGGAGCTGGCTCTCGCCGAACCGGTGGTCGCCGATACGCGCGTGGCGCCGATTTTCCTGCACATCAGGTCGCGCAAGGCGTGAGGCATCAAGGATTTCTACGGCGGCGTAGGCGCCGGGTGGCAGGCCGAAATTGCGCACGAATATACGCGTCATGTGGCTTTGGTCGGCAAAGCCGCTTGCGATCGCCACTTCGGCGAGCGGCATACGGTCCGCGATCAGGCGCTTTGCAAGCTGTATCCGCCGCTGGATGATATAGGCATGTGGCGTCAGGCCCGTCGCCCGGGCGAAGCCGCGCAGCACCTGGAAGCGGCTGAGGCCGCTTTCTAACGCCAGATCGGCAAGCGAGATGGTCGATGTCGGATCGTCGTCGATCAGCTCGCGCGCCCTCGAGATCGTACTCGGTGCATGCAGGCTCTCTGGCGCGCGGGCCTCGCTCATCGCCCCGGCCAGCAGCGCCAGGAGGACTTCCTCCTGCCGGAGCGCGGCAAGGTCGTCCGTTTCGGTCGCGACGAGATCGATGAGTTGGCGGACGCCGCCGGCAATCACCTGGCTGCGCATGACCGGATGATGAAACTCCCGCCCGCCCGCACGGCCCTCTTCAATGTCGCCGAGCGCGTGGAATATCAGCGATGGGGAAAGATAGAGCATTCGCCAGGAGCGAGCCGCATCGCCGACCGGCATGCCGTCATGCACCTCACCGGGATTGACCGTGATCGTATCGCCCGCCTCCGCCTCCACGACGCCGCGGCCGCTCAAGGACCTGTGCGCTCCGCGATCGATGACGCCGATGCCGAATTGTTCATGCGTGTGCCGGGGAAAGGAGCGGCGCGTGTCGGCTGCCACGGCCTCGACACCCGCCATGGCACTTTTCAGCAGTCTGAACTCGCTCGTTGCCATGTTCAGCGCCCGCAATCCGCGCCCGCGCCTTTTCCTACCGCTTGAGGCTGCCCAATATGCCGCGGACCAAGGCCCGGCCGACCTGGGTGGCGACCGTTCGTGCCACGCTCTTCATCGCCGCCTCGACCACCGTCTCGCGCTGGTAGCCGACGCGCGCGCGCGCCTGCCCCTTTGCCGCCGGCTGGTCGTCGTCAGCGCCGCCGAAGCCGGGCAGGCTCCAGCCGGACGTGCCGCCGGAGGGTTGCTGCTGCTCCGCCTGTTCCTGTGCCCGTTTGGCCGCATCCGCGTCGGACGCCTTCCTGGCGCGGGCGATCAGGATCTCGAAGGCGGATTCGCGATCGATGTCCTCGTCGTAGACGCCAAGCACGGGGCTCCTATCCATGACCTGCTGCCGCTCGGCATCGGTCAGCGGACCGACGCGGCCGGAGGGCGGGCGGACGAGTGTGCGTTCGACGATGGACGGCGCGCCCTTGCCTTCGAGCGTCGAGACCAGCGCCTCGCCGGTGCCGAGATTGGTGATCGCCGTCGCGCAGTCGAAGGCCGGATTGGGCCGGAAGGTGTCTGCGGCGGTCTTCACGGCCTTCTGCTCGCGCGGCGTGTAGGCGCGCAGCGCATGCTGCAGCCGGTTGCCGAGCTGCGCCAGCACGGTTTCCGGCACGTCGAGCGGGTTCTGCGTGACGAAATAGACCCCCACGCCCTTGGATCGGATGAGTCGGACCACCTGCTCGACGCGCTCGAGCAGCACCTTCGGTGCATCGTTGAAGAGCAGGTGCGCCTCGTCGAAGAAGAAGACGAGCTTCGGCTTGTCGGGATCGCCCACTTCCGGCATCTCCTCGAAGAGCTCGGAGAGCAGCCAGAGCAGGAAGGTCGCGTAGAGCCTCGGATTCATCATCAGCTTGTCGGCGGCAAGCACGGAGATCGTGCCGCGGCCGCGATTGTCCGTGCGCATGATGTCGGAGATCTTGAGAGCCGGCTCGCCGAAGAAATGCTCGGCACCCTGCTGCTCCATCACGAGCAGCGCACGTTGTATCGAGGAGACCGACGCCTTTGAGATCAGGCCGAACTGGCTCGAAAGCTCCGTTGCGTTGTCCGCCATGTAGTTTAGAAGCGCAGTCAGGTCCTTGAGGTCGAGCAGCGGCAGCCCGCCTTGGTCGGCGATCTTGAAGGCGATGTTGAGGACACCTTCCTGCGGCTCGGAGGCATCCATCAGCCGGGCGAGCAGTAACGGGCCCATCTCGGCGACCGTGGTGCGAACCCGGTGGCCCTTCTCGCCGAAAAGATCCCAGAAGATGACCGGGAACTGGTCGAATTCGTAGTCCGTGAAGCCGATCTCGTTGGCCCGCTTCGTCAGGAAATCCTTCGGTTCGCCCTTGGCCGCGATGCCGGAAAGGTCGCCCTTGATGTCAGCGGCAAAGACTGGCACGCCCGCGGCGGCAAAACCTTCGGCGAGCACCTGAAGCGTCACCGTCTTGCCGGTGCCTGTCGCTCCCGTCACCAGGCCGTGGCGGTTTCCGAACTTGAGATCCAGATATTCCGGCTTGTTGATGCTGTCGTCCGGGTTGCGACTGGCGCCGATGAAAAGCTTGCCTTCTTCGAGCATTTTGTGTCCTCTCCTCTCGGACCATGCCGCGCGCGGTGAAAACCGGGTGCAGCCGCATCCCTTCATTCAACGATTACCTGTCTGTTATAAGCAGGCTCTTGTGCGCGGACAACTGCCCGTATTCGCGAGAGCAATTTCAGGCAAAGGTGGGAGCCGGCTTTCCGTTCGGAGTTGTGTGCAGCAGAAAGATGGAGCATTCCCGCGACTCTGGAGAAAACGGAAATGCTCCGGTGAAGCGGAAGACACGCCCTCGACGGGAAAGATGCCTTGACGCGTCGCCGCAAACGAAATTACGTTGACGTTAACGTCAATAATTGGAGGCAGGAGACTACTCATGAACGAAATCGTATCCCAGATCGCCGACAAGGTCGGCATTTCTCCGGACGTCGCCGAAAAGGCTGTCGGCATGATGCTCGGCTTCCTTCAGCGCGAGGCCGATGACGGCGCGGTGGCTCGAATGATCGAGGCCATTCCAGGCGCTCCCGATCTCGTGGCCCAGTTCAGCGGCACCGGTTCGGGTGGCGGCCTGCTCGGCGGTATCATGGGTGCGCTCGGCGGCGGCGGTATCATGGGCCTCGGCCAGCAGCTGATGTCGCAGGGCCTCGGCATGGGCGAGATCACCGCGCTCGCCAAGGAAACCATTGCCGTCGCCCGGCAATATGCCGGTGACGAAGTCGTCGACCAGGTCGTCGCCTCGGTGCCGGGGCTCGGCCAGTTCGTCTGAGTTCAAGAAGGCTGTCGGCGCAGTCCGTCCGGCGAGGCGCGCGATCAAGCAGGGACGTATGTCAACCTGATCACGTCCTCGCCAACGTGATCGGTCGAGACAAGACGGAGTGGTGGTCGCGGGCCGGCGAAGAATGGCTTGCCGCGGCCAAGCACGACGGGGTGGAAGTAGAGCCGATACTCATCAATAAGACCAAGGTCAGTCAGGCTTCGTGCCAGTTCTGGTCCGGAAACCGCAATCTCCCCCGCGAGCCGGGCCCTCAGGCCACGTACCACCGCCTCGACGTCATCCCCGACAAGCGTGGCGTTGGGGCCGACCGACTTCAAAGAGCGCGACACGACCCACTTCGGCTGGCGCCGCCACGCCACCGCGAACTCGCGTTGCTCGGCACTCCACTCAGGACGGTCTTCGTCCCAATAACGCATGAGCTCGTAGACGCGGCGACCGTACACACTGCCCGTCAGGTCGCGCACGTGCTCTGTCCAGTGGCGAAAGAGCACGGGCCCTGTCGACATTTCCAGGTGGTCGACGTAGCCGTCCAGCGACTGGTTCATTCCAAAGACGAGCTTCGCCATGCTGCAAAATCTCCACCTCAGGGTATTCAGAATAGCTGGAGGCGATATTACGCAAAATTGAGTTGGGCACAAACTGCGCCCGGCCTTGTCGGAGTGACGACTAACCAAAGGACCGCTAATCAGCCTCGTGCGACATAGGAATTTCTGTTTCCGTGCAGGATCGGAACGCCCTCCATGACCGGGGCGGGGTCAAGGCGGAATAGGTGGGCTGACGCTTTCAGCTTTCGCCGATGGACAGTGACGACAAACTCCGCTCCCATGGCGAAGCAATCATACTGATTCCTTCGCGAGGGACGCGCATGCCGAAGTGGGACGGAACGTACACCTGGGACCGGCCGCCGTCGAAGACCGGAGCGCCGGCCCGGCTGAAAGTGGCGACCTGCCAGTTCCCGGTGGCCCCCGATTTGGGCGCCAACCTCGCGCATATCCTCGATCTG
Organism: Rhizobium sp. BK251; assembly: GCF_004345245.1. Lineage (GTDB taxonomy): Bacteria > Pseudomonadota > Alphaproteobacteria > Rhizobiales > Rhizobiaceae > Rhizobium. The sequence continues at coordinate 613,601 of NZ_SLUQ01000001.1, forward strand.
ATCGGCAGGGCGGCCGAGGCAGGCGCCGATGTCGTGCATTTTCCCGAATGCGCGATCTCAGGCTATGGTCCGTCGAACTGGCCGGACTGGACCGGTTTTGACTGGGAGGCACTCGATGCTGTTGTCGGGGAGGTGCGTGCGGCTGCCCGGGCCAAGGGTATTTGGGTGGTTGCCGGCTGCGCCCACCGCGAAGCCGAAGGCCGCAAGCCGTTCAACTCGCTCTATGTGATCGATCGCAAGGGCGAAATCGTCGGACGCTACGACAAGCAGCGCTGCAGCGACAACGACCTGCGCGCCTTCACCGCCGGCGAGCGACCGCTGGTGGTCGAGATCGACGGAGTGCGCTGCGGCTTCCTCATCTGCCTCGATTGGTCTTTCCCCGAACTTTGGCAGGGCTACTTTGGCGAGGTGGAGCTGCTCTTCCATTCCGCCGTCAGTGACAGCCACTTCCGGGACAAGAACGCCACCCTCGTCATTCCATCGCTGATGCAGTCCTATGCCTGGCTGCACGTCTATGCGATCAGCCTCTCCAACTCCTGCCGGCCGGGCCAGGATTTCTCGAGCCTCTGGATCGAGCGGAGTGGCCATATCGGCGGCCAAGCCACCCGCCATGAGGCCGGGTTGACCATCAATGCGCTGTCAGACGATCCGGAGCAGGATCGCTTCTTCAATTCGGTCATCGCCTATCGCAAATCGCTGCGCGAGAAGGCGCGCGTTCCCGCCGCCTGACGGGAAAGGCGACTTTGTGCCTACTTGGCCTTGTGCAGGAGCACGCCGAGCTCGTGCCATAGCCGCCCGTCGCGCTCGATCAGCAGGTCGGCCGAGGCCGGTCCCATGGTGCCGGGAGCATAGGAATCGGGATCGTCGCCCTCTCTTGCCCACACATCGAGGAAAGGCTGCACCGCCGCCCACCCGGCCTCGATGCCGTCGGCGCGCTGGAACAGTGTCTGGTCGCCGATGAAGAGGTCATAGAGCAAGGATTCATAGCCCGTCATCTTGCCGATATCGAACTTGTCGGCATAGCGGAAGTCGAGGGAGACCGGCACGGTATCGACGGAAAGCCCGGGAGACTTGATGGAGATTTCCATGCTCAGGCCCTCGTCGGGTTGCACCTGGATGACCAGCTTGTTGGGCGGCAGGTGGCGCTTGACCTCCGTCTCGCGGAATTGTGCGAAAGGCACCTGCCGGAAGGTCACGACGATTTCGGTATCGCGCGCCGTCATCGCCTTTCCGGTCCTCAGGTAGAAAGGCACGCCCGCCCAACGCCAGGTATCGGCATAAAGCTTCAGTGCCACGAAGGTTTCGGTCTTGCTGTCGGGCGCCACGTCCTTCGTCTGCCGGAAGGCGGTGATGCTGCTGCCGTCCAGCGTACCGGCCGTGTAGACGCCGCGCACCGAGTGGTTGGCCGCTTCTTCCGCCGTGTAGATGCGCAGCGCGCTGAGCACCTTGCTCTTTTCGGTCCGGATCGCCTCGGCGCCGAAGCCGTTCGGCGGCTCCATGGCGATCATGGCGAGGAGCTGGAAAAGATGGTTGGGGATCATGTCGCGCAGCGCGCCGGTTGCGTCATAGAATTTGCCGCGGCTGCCGACATCGACGGTCTCCGCCGCCGTGATCTGGACATGGTCGATGTAGTTGTTGTTCCACAGTGCCTCGATCATCATGTTGGCGAAACGCGCCGTCAGGATGTTCTGCACCGTCTCCTTTCCAAGGAAGTGGTCGAGCCGATAGACCTGGCTCTCGTGGACCTTGCCCAGGATGCAGGCGTTCAGCGCCTGCGCGGACGCAAGGTCGGTGCCGAATGGCTTCTCGATGGCGATGCGGCGGAAGGCGCCGTCGCTCTCGCGCATCAGGCCGTGATCGGCGAGCTTTTCGATGATCAGGCCAAAAAACTGCGGCGGAACGGCGAGATAGAAAGCGGCATTTCCGCTGGGTGCCCGCAGCAGGCGCCTTTCGATCTCGTGGAAGATATCGTCCTTGTTGAAGTCGCCGGAGATATAGGAAACGCGCTCGCGCAGGCTGCGCCAGGCTTCGTCCCTTTCCGGCGCGTCGGGGTCGCCGAGGCCGGCAAGGAAATTGTCGAGCCTCGAGACCAGCATGGCATCGTCACCTGGCTCGATGCCGACCCCCAATATGTCGAGATCGTCGCCGACCAGTCCACTGCGCGTCAGGTTTATGATTGCCGGGACCAGCAGCCGGCGTGTCAAATCGCCGGTCGCGCCGAAGATGACGAGCGTGGCCGGAGGTGTAGGGGCGGCATCCATGGCGGTCTCCTCACGATTTTCCAACGACTATAACGCGCGTTGCTCTTCCGGCAAGGACCGGGGTCGGTTGGGCCAGCAAGTGGCCGGACCGACCCGCCGGCGACAGTCTTCCGTTTCAGCGCTTTACGGCGATCATGAACAATCGCGGGAACCTCAACAGCACGCGCCCGTCCGCCATCTTCGGATAGACCGTTTCCAGACGCTGGAGGTAGTCGGCCAGGAACGCCTCGCGATGCTCCGCACCAGCATTGGCGAGATAGGGCATCAACCCGGTTCCCTTCACCCACTCGACGATCGCGGCCGCGTCGGCCATCGGGTGATTGTAGACCGTGTGCCAGATGTCGATGCGCGAGGACTTGCCGATGAGGCGGCTGTAATAGGTCGAAGGCGGGGGTAGGGGATTGCGGCGCACGCTCTTCTTCTCGAAGGCGGCCTTCCAGGGGCCGGCATGCGCCGTCTCCTCCATCATCAGGTGGCTCGGCTCGCCGAGGTTGTCGGGCATCTGGATCGCGAGCACGCCGCCCGGAACCAGGCTGTCCATCAGTCGGTCGAAGATGTCGAGATGGTTCGGCAGCCACTGGAAGACGGCGTTGGCGAAGAGCAGGTCCGCCGGCTCGGAGGGCCGCCAGCTACCAAGGTCGGCTTCGACGAAGTGCGTGCCCGGCAGGCGCTTGCGCGCTGCCTCCAGCATGTTCTGGTCGCTGTCGAGCCCCGAGACGCCCGCCGTTCCGAAGCGCTCGACGATAAGCTCGGTCGAGTTGCCGGGCCCGCAGCCGAGATCGACCGCATGGTTGACGCTTGCAAGCGGCACCTGGGCCAGAAGGTCGCGTGCAGGGCGCGTGCGCTCGTCCTCGAACTTGACATATTGGCTGGCGGACCATGCCATGAAACTAACTCCTTGTATAAAATCAATGATTTATAAGGCCGTCCAATGACGGGAGGGTGATGTGCGGGGAAAGGTCGTGATATTCGTTCGGCGCCTGCTGCCGGTTGATCCACGCCGCGCGGAAGCCGAAGCGAACCGCCCCGGCCACGTCCCAGCGATTGGAGGACTGGAACGAGACTTCGGAAGGCCAAAGCCCATAGGCCTTGGTCACCAGTTCATAGGCGGCCGGCGCGGTCTTGTAGATGCCTAGACCGTCCACGGAGAAAATATCGTCGATCAGCGTGTCGAGCCCAGAGTGGCCGACGACTGCCGAGAGCATCGAAGGCGTGCCGTTGGAAAGGATCGCGATCTTCACGCCGCGCTGCTTCAAAGCCCTCAATGCTGCCGGCACCTCCGGAAAGCAGTCGAGTGTCCGGTAGGCGGCAAGAAGATCGGCCCTGAGACTGCGGTCGACGCTCGGGATGCGGTCGAAGGCATAGTCGAGCGCCTCGGCGGTCAGCACCTCGAAATCCGCGTAGGCGCCCATCAGCGAGCGCACCCAGGTATATTCGAGCTGCTTGGCACGCCAGATATCGGAAAGCGCCTGGCCGTCAGGACCGGCTCGTCCAGCATGGCGCCGGACGGCGGCATGAACGTCGAACAGCGTGCCGTAGGCATCGAAGACATAGGCTGCGCAGGTCATCGTTCCTCCTTCGGCATGTGCCGGGCAATGACGCCGTTTCCGTCAGGCCACCTCTTCTAGCCGCCTGATGCGTACCTTGTCGATATTGCGCCCGTCGAGCTTGACGATCTCGAAGTGAAGATCGCCGGAAGTGAGCGTCTCCCCCTCGTGAGGCAGATGGCCCAGCCGCCAGAGAATGAAGCCCGCGAGCGTCGAGTAGCGGTCGGCATCGTCGACGAGGTCCGCCTCTACCAGCTTCGAGGCGTGGCGGATGTCGATCCAGCCGTCGACAGTGAGCGATCCGTCCTCGGCCTTTTCGATCGTCAGCTTCTCGTCGTCCTCGTCCGGGAATTCACCGGCGATCGCTTCGAGAAGGTCGGTCGGCGTAACGATGCCTTCGAGTTCGCCATACTCGTCGAGGACGACCGCGATGTTCTGGTTCGACTGGCGAAGCTGCTCCATCAGCTTCAGCGCGCTGATGCTTTCATGCACGACGAGGGGCTGGCGGAGCGAGCGCTCGGGATTGATCCTGCCCTCCTGCATGATGTCACGGAGAAGGTCGCGGGCGCTGGCGACGCCGATGAAGTGGTCGAGGCTTCCCCGCGCGACCGGAAAGCGCGAATGGCCGAGTTCGAGGATCGCCTGCTGCAGTTGCTCGGGCGGCTCCTCGAGGTCGAGCCAGACGATGTCGGTACGTGGCGTCATGATCGATTTCGCGGATCGGTCGGCAAGCGTCAGCACGCCCTGGATCATGTCCTTCTCCTCTTCGGAAAAGACCTCGTCCTCCGCCGTCTGCTCCGCGATCAGGTCTGCCGTCGAGCCGAGCGTCACCTGCGGCCGCTTGCCGCCGAGCAGGTTGAGCACGGCATCCGCCGTCCTTTCACGGATATTGCTCGGCGTGATCAGCCGTTCGCGATTGTGGCGGGCGACCTGGTTCAGCGACTCGATGATGATCGAGAAGCCGATTGCGGCGTAGAGATAGCCCTTCGGAATGTGGAAGCCGAAGCCCTCGATGATCAGCGAGAAACCGATCATCATCAGGAAGCCCAGGCAGAGAATGACGACAGTGGGATGCTTGCCGACGAAGAGCGTCAGCGGCTTCGAAAGCATCAGCATGACGCCGACGGCGATGGTGACCGCAATCATCATGACCGGCAGGTGTTGCACCATGCCGACGGCGGTGATCACGCTGTCTAGCGAGAAGATCGCGTCGAGCACGACGATCTGCACGATCACCTGCCAGAAGACGGCGTGCACCACCTTGCGCTCGCCGTTGTGATCCTCGCCCTCCAGCCGCTCGTGCAGCTCCATCGTCCCCTTGAAGAGCAGGAACAGTCCGCCGACGACGAGGATGATGTCGCGGCCCGAAAAGGCAAAGCCGTAGACGGTGAGGAGCGGTTCCGTCAGCGTCACCACCCAGGCGATCGAGGCGAGCAGCGCCATGCGGATGATGAGTGCGAGTGCAAGGCCGGTGACGCGTGCCGCGTCGCGCTGGTGCGGTGGCAGCTTGTCCGCCAGGATGGCGATGAAGACAAGGTTGTCGATGCCGAGAACGATCTCGAGCACAACGAGCGTCGCAAGCCCGACCCAGGCGGAAGGGTCGGATATCCATTCGAAGAACATTAGTCAGTACATGCGGCTACGGTCGTCGCAGACCTGCCGCTCCCTTTGTGAAAATCCGGGTTGGTTTGCCCAAGAGCAGGTGCAAGCCCAAGGCCTTTGCGCCGCCTATGCTGAAAGCGTGAGAGCCGAGCTGTCGAAGCAAGCCATCCGATATGGGCGTTATGGGAGGGTCTACAGTGGCCGCCGTCTTCCTCGCCGGGCTCTTGCCGGCCGGGATGAGGCGAACTGGTACTGGAAGGGTCGCTGTCGGGCATGCGCGCAATTTGCAGATGAATGATCGATCGCGCAAGGGGTTTTGCGCGAGATTATCCTATCCGCGTTCCATGACGAACGCGTGGCAGGCAGGGGGCGATTGGCTGCGGGTGTAATATCCACGACACAAAGGGCGAGCATACAGCGCATCGAACCACCCGCATCCGCGTCTCCGTTCCCCACCACATATCCCTTCCGATTGGAGAATTCCCATGACCACCTTGCCCGTCGTCGGCGCCGCCATGCCTCTTGACGATGTAGAAATCCACCGCGCCTGGATTCTCGAAAAGCATCGCGACCTCGAGCTGCAGAGCTTCGTCGATGCCGACGTGTTGAACGGCGATTGGGCGCCGCTTGCGGCCCGCGCGCGAAAGCTGCTTGACGGCTACCGTGGCCGCCTCGGGATCCACGGCCCGTTCTGGGGCTTTGCGATCGCTTCGCAGGACGCTGAGATCCGCGCCGTCGTCTCCAAGCGCCTCCTGCAGGGGCTCGAAGTCTGCGCCGCGATCGGGGCAACCCAGATGGTGGTCCACAGCCCCTATACGACGTGGTCCTACAACAATCTCGACGCCAATCCCGGCGAGCGCGAACGTGTCGTCGAATTCTGCCATCTGACGATGCGCGAAGCCGTACGCCGCGCCGAGGACATCGGCTGCACGATGGTCATCGAGAATATCGAGGACAAGGACCCCCATATCCGCGTTGCGCTTGCCGAGAGCTTCAACTCATCAGCCGTCGCGGTGTCGATCGATACCGGCCACGCCTACTATGCCCATGGTTCCACGGGTGCCCCGCCGGTGGATTACTATGTCGGTGCCGCCGGCAACCTCTTGCAGCACGTCCACCTGCAGGATGCCGATGGCTATGCCGACCGGCACTGGAGCCTCGGTGAGGGCACCATCCAGTGGCGCTCCGTCTTCAAGGCGCTTTCCAGGCTGCAGAGCAATCCGCGCCTGATCATCGAGATCAAGGACAAGTCGAAGGTTCCGGCTTCTGCCGCCTACCTGGCATCGATCGGCGTCGCCGTCTAAGCATGATTTCCGGCATGGCATGCGGTGGCGAGCCGCGTGCCATGCCGGTCACTTTGGAAGCAGCGCCCTTAACGAGGCGACGCGCCTACCGCTGCTTGTCCGGATGGAAACGGCCGTCCATGAACCTTCCGGCATGCGCGAGAGCCTTGCGCCCGCGCTCCAGATGCGCATTCCACATCGGCCAGGCGTGGATCATGTGGGGCCAGATCTCCAGCGTGACCTCGACATCCGCTTCTCCGGCGGCGGCCGCAAATCGCGTCGCGTCCGCAAGCAATGTCTCGGCCGAGCCTACCTGGATGAGGAGCGGCGGCAGGCCCTTCGGATCGGCGAAGAGGGGAGAGGCCCTCGGATCCCTGCGATCGATCGTCGATGGCAGATAGGCATCGACGAGTTCCTGCAGGTAGGCCTCGTGGATCAGCGGGTCGATCGTCTCCTTCGTCGCGAGCGTCGCGCCGGAGAGCGTGAGGTCGGTCCAGGGCGAGATCAGCCAGCCGCAGGCGGGCAGAGCTTCTCCTGCATCGCGGAGCATGTTCATCAGCGCGATGGTGAGACCGCCTCCGGCGCTGTCTCCGCCCACGGCGATGTTTTCTGCCGGGATGCCCTGTTCGCGCAGGAAGCGCCAGGCCGCCAATGCATCGTCGAGTGCAGCGGGAAACGGCTTCTCCGGCGCCAGGCTATAGCCGACGGCAAGCGTTCGCACGCCTGCCGCCCGGCCGGCCTCCGTCACCAGGCGGCGATGGCTGACGATCGAGCCCGAGCAATAGCCGCCACCGTGAAAGAACATCAGGACCCGCGACGGGTCGCTTCCGGGCGCGATGGACCATTCCGCGGAAAAGCGTCCGAGTTCCACCCGCTGAAGCGTGATATCGTCCGCAATGGGCCAGGTCGCGCCCACTTCCTCGATCCTCTTGCGCCGCTCGGCCCAGCCCACGGGGCGCGGCTTGGAGGCCAGCAGGGTTCGTATGGCATCGATTTCGCTTTGGCCCACCATCTCTGATCCACCCCTGAGCGCGCGGCAGGTTGCTGCCGTATCCTCGTCGATCATATGCATTAGCTACCGGGAGCGGATGCAGTTGCGCCGCTTCCTCTCCGCCCGCCCGCGGAACCCTCCGACCGGCAATATGCGAGGCGGCCGTGCCGGGCTCGGCAAGCAGGATAGAATTGGCGTGTCGTGGTTGCAAGAAGCGATCTCGACAGCCTCGAGGCGCAGTCGGCCATCGCCATTCCCCGGCAAGCCCTGTGACATCATGGATCAGTTGAATTTTCGAAGCATCTTGCGCGATGGGCAATTCGGATTGTATATTAAGGATAATTTATATCCGTATGAATTGGAGTCGAAGCCATGATATTGCGTAGCCATGTCGAGTGGGCGCTCCATTGCTGTGCAATTCTCGCGGGGCTTCCCGAGGGCAAGTATCTCTCAACCAAGGCGCTCGCCGAATTCCATGGGCTGCCGAAGGAATATCTCTCCAAGGCGCTCCAGGCACTCTCGCAGGCCGATCTCGTGGATACGACCCTCGGTCCGACCGGCGGTTACCGCCTTGCGAAGCCCACCTCCGACATCACTGTGCTTGATATCGTGGAAGCGGTGGAGGGTAAGGCGAGAACCTTCGAATGCACGAATATCCGTGCTGCCAATCCTTGCCGCCCGGCCGGGTTTTGCGACGCTGGGCCTTGTGCGGTCGCGAGGGTCATGTGGGCGGCGGATGAGGCGTGGCGTTCTTCGCTGAGAAATGTCCGCCTTTCCGACCTCGTCGCGACTGTCGCGGATGATGTGCCGCAGGACGTATGGAAAAGCACCGGTGCGTGGATAGCCCGGCGCGCGGGATAACGAGATGCGACCGCCCGTGCCAGCGGAGAAGGCACGGGCGGCCGGTCGTCGTCACTTCTGCGGGAACGTAAGCTCGTGCTCTTTGGTATCGACAACGAAGACGGCAAGCAGTTTCGCCGGCTTGGTCTTGCTACCGTTGGCGCTGACGCCGTGATGGTCGCCCGGCAGTTCGCTGAAGCTCTCGCCGGCCTTGTAGGTCTTGACGGGTCCGTCGTTGACCTGGCTGGTGATTTCACCCTCGAGCACCGTCGCGTAGATGAACGCCGAGGTGGCATGGGTGTGTGCCGCACTGAAACCGCCGGGTCCGTATTCGACGAGCACGCCGCGGATGCTCTTTCCGGGAACGTTCGGTAGTTCGTGGTCATAGACCTGCGTGACCTTCGCGTCCTTGTTGGTGGTCTTCAGGTCGTGGGCATTGGCAACGGCTGCCGTCAACGCGAGTGCCGCGACTGTTGCGGCAAGAACGGACTTGATCATTGGAATTCTCCTTTCATTTGCTTCGCATGAGGCGTGCGAGCAGAGCTCTTCAGGCTGCCTTTTCTGCGAGCCATTTCTTGAGTGTCGTGGCGCCAAGCTTCGGATTTTCGTCCGAGACGAGCGAGCCCGGCTGGAGCTTGGAGCCGAAATATTCCGCCTCGGGATCGCCGACGACGGTGCGGCTGTCGCCCTTCAGGGCAAGGTAGTCCTTGACGACCTCGTTCATCGGGAACCGTTCCGGACCTGCGATCTCGAGGATGCCGGTCAGAGGCTTCGCGAGGGCTGCCTCTGCCACGAAGCCCGCGACGTCGCTCGCGGCGATCGGCTGCAGGAAGCCGGTCGATACCCTGACCTCGTCGCCTGTCGTCGCGGTGTAGGCGATGGCATCGAGGAATTCGAGGAACTGGGTTGCCCTGACGATGGTGTAGGGAATCCCGGAGTTCCTGATGATTGTTTCCTGCGCCAGCTTCGCCCGGAAATAACCATTCCCCGGCAGCCGGTCCGTGCCGACGACGGAAAGCGCGACGAAGTGGTGGATGCCTGCTTCCTTGCCGGCCTTTACCAGGTTCGTGGTGGACTTCTGGAAGAATTCCAGCACGGCCTGGTCCTCGAAGGACGGCGAGTTCGAGACGTCGACGAGGACGTCCGCGTTCTTGAGGGCCTCGGCGATGCCTTCTCCAGTAACGGCGTCGATGCCGTTGCGCCGGGATGCGGCAATGACCTCGTGGCCCTTCAGCTTCAGGGTTTCCGCGACTTTCGATCCGATGAGGCCGCTGCCTCCGATGATGACCATTTTCATGGTTGCTCTCCTTCAGGTCTTGTCTTGGTTTCTGCTGATTTGACGCCTGCGGTTTAGGCGAGCCCTGCCTTGTCGAGGCCGTACATCTTGTCGGCGGAGCCCGGGGTCGCCTGGAATGCAACACCTGCACGGTTCCAGGCATTGATCGTCATGATTACGAAGGTCAGGTCGGCGAGTTCCTTTTCCGAGAACTGGCCCCTGACACGCTCGTATAGTTCGTCCGAGACGCCTTCGCTCAGGGAAGCCGTAAGGGCCTCGGTCCATGCCAGTGCAGCGCGCTCGCGCGGCTCGAACAGCGGCGATTCCTTCCAGATGGCCACATGATACAGCCTGAGCTCGCGCTCACCGTGAATCTTCGCCTCCTTCACATGCATGTCCAGGCAAAAGGCGCAGCCGTTCAGCTGGGAGGCGCGGATCTGGACCAGATCGATCATCCGGTCCTCGATGACGCCGTGCCGGAGGAGACCGGAAAGCTCCGCGAGCTTCTGGAACATCTCGGGCGACAGCTTTGCGTAGTTAAGTCGTTGATTCATTTTGCTCTCCTTTAATTGAGGATATTAAATATCCTTATGGATATAAAATATCCGTGATTGCTGGACTGTAAAGCGAAACTGCGCTACGTTTTGGGAATAATCGCTATGACGAAAAGTATGAGGGGCAGACGATGGACATCGTGGCGGCACTCAAAACCTTCATGCGGGTTGCGGAGACGGGTTCGTTTTCTGCTGCCGCGCTCGATCTCGAACTCACCCAGCCGGCCGTTTCGCGCCAGGTGTCATCCCTCGAGGTGAAGCTGAACGCGCGGCTGCTTCACAGGACGACGAACGGTCTGGCACTGACGGCGGAGGGGGAGCGGATGCTGCCGCTTGCCCTGAAGGTGCTGGAGGCGGTGGAGGAACTGGGGGACACGGTCTGCGCAGACGCGGCGTCCCCTTCCGGCAAGGTCCGCCTCAGCGTGCCGGTTCCGCTCGGACTTTATCTCAGCGACAGGCTGGGTGCGTTTCTTGACGCCAATCCGCGGTTGGCCGTCGAGCTGATCCTGCGCGAGACAGCCTCCGATCTCGTCGAGGAGGGCATCGACCTGGAAGTCAGACTGGGCCCTGTGGCCGACAGCACGCTGATCTGCCGGCGCATCGGCTGGACGACGGCCCATCTCGTCGGCTCGCCCTCCTATCTTGCCCGCCGGGAGCAACCGCTGAGGCCCGAGGATCTGAAGGAACACGATTGCATATGCTACGCCCGCGCCGGCATGGCGCGCACCTGGACCTTCTCCAGCGGATCGCGTGACGAGAGCGTCCGCGTCGCGCCTCGGCTGACCTCGAACAACGTCGTCGCCGTTCACCGCGCAACGCTCGCGGGTGCCGGTCTCTCGGTGTTGTCGCATATTGTGGCGGATCCCGAGATCGAGGCGGGGCGGCTGGTGAAGCTGATGCCGGACTATCCGCCGTCGCCCCTGCCTATCAATGTCGTCTACCCGTCCAGGAAAAACGTGCCTTCGCGGGTCAAGGCCGTCCTCGATTTTCTCGTGGACGCGGTCCGGGCGGATCCGCGCATGTGCGCTGTCGGCGATACCGACGAGGCCCAGTAGAGCGCCCCGGCCTCAGAACCGGGTAATCACGCTGATGCCAGTTCCTTCCGCCTTGTCGAGCGCCATCAGGGCAGGGACAGCCTCTTCGAGGCTGATCCTGCGGCCGATCAGCTTCTGCGGCGCGATCTTGCCGGCTGCGAGCATCGATAGCATCGCGTCGTAGCGCCACGCCTGCATTCCGTGGCTGCCATAGATCTCGAGTTCGTGGGAGATTACCTGCGCCATCGGGATCTGCGGCGTCGCGTGGCTGCCGGTCATCAGCCCCACCTGCACGTGCCGTCCGCGGCGGCGAAGGTTCTTGATGGAGTTGAAGCATGTGGCGGGGTGCCCCAGCGCGTCGATCGAGACGTGCGCTCCGCCCTTGGTGATCTCGCGCACCGCCTCTGCCACATCCGTGACCTTCGACGCGTTGATGGTAGCGACAGCCCCGCACTCGCGGGCGAAGGCGAGCTTCTCGTCGGATATGTCGATCGCGATTGCATTTGCACCGAGCGCCGTTGCGATCATGATGGCGGAGAGGCCGACACCGCCGCAGCCATGCACGGCGATCCACTCGCCGGGGCGCGTGCGCGCCTGGTCCGAAACGGCCCGGAAGGAGGTGGCGAAACGGCAGCCGAGGCTCGCCGCGGTCGCATCGTCGATGGTGTCAGGCAGGTGCACGAGATTGGTGTCGGCATAGTCGATCGCAACATATTCGGCAAACGAGCCCCAATGGGTGAAGCCCGGCTGGAACTGGTTGGGACAGACCTGCTGGTTGCCGGAATGGCACTCGGCGCAATGCCCGCAGCCGGAAACGAAAGGCACGGTCACGCGGTCGCCGATCCTGAAACGCATCACGCCCTTGCCGATCGCAATCACCTTGCCCGCCAGCTCATGCCCCGGCACATGCGGCAGGTGGATGTCCGAGTCATGGCCCATCCAGCCGTGCCAGTCGCTGCGGCAAAGACCAGTGGCGCCCACCTTGATGACGACGCCGTCCTCCGAAGGTGTCGGATCGGGAAGGGTCCGGATCTCCGGTTCCTTCTCGAAGGCGTCGTAGAACATGGCTTTCATCGGATTGTCTCTTGAGCGTGCCGCTTCGATTCCCGCTCCATGATGGCACCGCGGGGCGATTGCTCCAATGGCCGGATGCATCATTTTCGCTTATGCACCCATCGATGCGGAGAGGGGTCGCGCGCAGGATTATTACAATTGAAACGCGCTCTCCGGCATATTCTTGCTTACGCATTCCCGCAGCGAGTTTGCCCTTGACCGGCCCGAACCGGGGGGATTTTGCTACTTGCCTTCAAGAACAAAAGGATAGGGAACATGGCCGTCGATACGTCGCCTCGCACAGCAACCTGGACCTATGTCGAGGGAGAATGGCTCCAGGGGAACCCGCCGCTGATCGGCCCGACCTCCCACGCAATGTGGCTCGGCTCCTCGGTGTTCGACGGCGCCCGCTGGTTCGATGGCATCGCTCCCGATCTCGATCTGCATTGCCAGCGCGTCAACCGCTCGGCGGTCGCCATGGGACTGAAGCCCCTGAAGACCGCCGAGGAAATCGAGCAACTGACCTGGGAAGGCATCAAGAAGTTCGATGGCAAGACGCCGATCTATATCAAGCCGATGTATTGGGGCGAGCATGGCTCGCCCGGCAGCGTCGTCATGGTCGATGGTGCGAGCACCCGTTTTGCCCTTTGCCTCTTCGAGGCGCCGATGGGTGGCCACGGCGGTACGTCGCTTACCCTTTCTCCCTATCGCCGGCCGACGCCGGAATGCGCCAATACCGACGCGAAGGCCGGCGCCCTCTACCCGAACAGCGCCCGCATGATCATGGAGGCGAAGAGCCGCGGTTTCGACAATGCCCTGGTGCGCGACCTGAACGGAAACGTCGTGGAGACCGCATCCTCCAACGTCTTCATGGTCAAGGATGGCGTCGTCAAGACGCCGGCCGCCAACCGCACCTTCCTGGCGGGCATCACCCGCGGGCGCGTCATCAAGCTCCTGCAGCATGCGGGCTTCGACGTCCGCGAGGCGACGCTCGGCGTTGAGGACTTCATGGATGCCGACGAAGTCTTCACGAGCGGCAACTATTCGAAGGTCGTTGCCGTCGCGCGGCTCGACGACCGCGAATTCCAGCAGGGACCCGTCACGCGCAAGGCGCTGGAACTTTACATGGACTGGGCCCACGGCCGTCTTGCCAGCGCAGAGTAAGCGCGCTGGACTATTGCAGCGGGACGCCTAGATCCTCAATGTTTCTGGCCCGCTAGCTTTGAAGTCGCCCCATGATCGTTCGTCCTCGGCCCACCGCGCTTCAATTGTTCTACACGATGCGCGGTTCGGTCATCAAACAGGTCTTCCCGCAGATCCTGTTTACCGGCGTTCTCTCGGCGCTCGTCGTCCTGGCCCATAACGTCGCCCCCGGGATGCTGCCGGACTTCAGCGGTGCGCCCTTCGCCGTCCTTGGGCTTGCAATCTCCATCTTCCTCGGTTTCCGCAACAATGCCTGTTATGACCGCTGGTGGGAGGCGCGGCGGCTCTGGGGCCAGTTGATCTCGTCTTCGCGCAGTTTTGCCCGCCAGACGCTCATCCTTGAGTGCGGCGCTGGAGAAGAGGGCCGGATTGCACGGCTGCGGCTGCTCAGTTTGCTCATTGCTTTTGCCCAATCGCTGGTGTTCCACCTTCGCCCGTCGGAGGCCCATCGCGGCAAGGTCGTCGAGCGGCTACCGCCTGATCTCGCGGAACGGTTCCACGCCAGCCGCAATCCGTCGAATGCGATAATACAGGCAATCGGCCATGATCTCGCGGCTTTGCGCGCACGCGGCCTCCTCAGCGACATTGACTTCCAGTCGCTGGACCGCACGCTGGGCGAAATGACCTTCGCGCAGGCCGGTTGCGAGCGGATCCGCTCCACGCCGGTGCCTTTCGGCTACACGCTGCTGCTGCACCGCACCGCTCATTTGTTCTGTCTGCTGCTGCCCTTCGGCTTCGCTGACGTGCTGGACTGGTTCACGCCGATCACCGTGTCTCTGGTCGCCTACACCTTCTTCGGGCTCGACGCGCTTGGCGACGAGCTTGAAGAACCGTTCGGAACGCGGTCGAATGCGCTGCCGATCGGCGCTCTGGCCGACACGATCGAGATCAACCTGCGCGAGGCGATGGGCGAGACCGACCTGCCTCCACTGCCCATGCCGGTGGACTACCTGCTCATGTGATTGCGGAGACCGTTCAGCGCTCCTGATCTTCCCTCGGGCGGACCAGCCAGGAATAGGCGGCCCCCGCGAGAAGCAGGATGCACGTGCCGAGGAAGACCGCCCGCATGCCGATATGGCCGCCGACGAAGCCGCCGAGCACCGGCCCCGCGACTTGTCCCACATACTGCGAGGAAATGGAAAGGCCGAGAATGCTGCCCGCCGCGCTGTCGGGCACGCTGTGGCGGATGACGGCCGAGATGCAGGGCAGGAGACCGCCAAGCGCAACGCCCATCAGGAAGCGCAGCACGATAAGCTGCCAGGAAGCCGTGACGAAAGCCTGTGGGATGAGCAGCAGTGCAGCCGCAGCAAGCGCCCCGGCGATGACGGGCCAGTGGCCGATGCGGTCGGCAAGCTTGCCGAGATAGGAGGCTGACAGGATGCTGCCGAGTGCCGCTGCCGACATCACGATGCCGGCGACCATCGTCACATGGCCGAGGTCGGCGACGATCTGGGCGACGTAGACGGTAATGATCGGCTCGATCGACATGTTGGCGAGCATCAGCAGCAATCCCGTCGCAAGCATCGCGACGACCGGGCGCTTGTCCGGGATGGACTTCCAGCCGCCGGACGCCTTCGCCGCCTGCTTGCGCGCCGGCGACTTTTCCTCGCGTATGAGGAAGGTGGTCGCAAGGAAGGTCAGGAAGATGACCCCGCCCGCCGCAAGGAAGGTATTGCGGATGCCGATGATGGGCGGCAGCGCGCCGCCAATCAGCGGTCCGACGAGGTTGCCCGCCATGATGCCGGAGGAAAGCATGCCGAGCGCCCAGGCCGATCGATCCTTCGGCGTCTGCGTCGCGACCAGCACCATCGAACCGGAGGCATAACCGCCCGCAAGGCCGACGAAGAGCCTGAGCGCGACGAGCTGCCAGACGCTTCCCGCCATGCCCATCAGCGAGATGGCGACCGTCATGCCGAGGCTTGCCCGCACCAGCATCAGCTTGCGGCCGTAGATGTCTCCGAGCCGCCCCCAGAGCGGGGCGACGATCGCCGCCGCAAAGAAGGTTGCGCCATAGGCGATCCCCGACCATTGCACGATCGCCGCATGGTCGCTCACACCGAGCTCCTCGACATAGAGCGGCAGGAAGGGCAGGAGCAGCGTCATGGCGACGATGGTGGTGAACGAGCCGACAAGCGCGATCACCAGGTTGCGTTTCCAATGAACTGACCCGGCCGCAACATCCGTCGCGTCCATCTGTGTCTCGGTCATGTCGGGGTCTCGATGCAGCCTGTTTGAGGAGGCGCAAATCTACGCCCCACAAAAGAGGCTGCCAAGGACGGTTCGGGGCAAAAGCGTTCGGTGTCGGCGCAGTCCTGCTTTTCTACCGTTGATGGCGCGGTCAGCCGCCCTGCTTTCCCGACGCCGGCGCGTTGTACCGCCTAGGACGAGTAGCCGCGTTGCCGCAGCCGGACGATCTTGAAGAAGCCGCCGGGAAAGAGCGGCTGGATGTCGACGACCTGGAAATCGCCGCGCGTCCGTGCCCAGCCGGTGATCTGCTCCATGCGGAAGGCGGAACTCCATCCGACGCGGTGGACGAGGGGCGCGATCGCCTCCTCGATTGCCGTCTGCAGCCCGGTTCCTTCGCTGATCTTGCTGGCAAGGATGATCTCCCCGCCGTTGCGCAGCACCCGTGCACACTCGTCGAGCGCCCGTTCCGGCTCGGGGATCAGCGTGATGACGAAGGGCAGGCACACGGCATCGAAGGTGCGGTCGGCAAAGGCGAGGCGGCGCGCATCCATGACGCGCAGCGCTTCGACATGGCGCAGGCCCTCGCGGGCGACCTTGAGGTGCGCCCGCGCGATCATGTGTTCGGAAATGTCGATGCCGGTCACACGGCAATTGCTGGGATAGTGAGGCAGCACGAGGCCCGTGCCGACGCCCACTTCGAGAATGCGTCGTCCGGTACGGGAAGCCGCCTCCGCCACCCTGCGATGAGTGTCGCGCAGGAGGCCACGATAGACATGGTCGTAGATCGGCGCCCAGCGCCGATAGACCGCGCGCTGGTGCTCGGCTGTGTCGTTCAGGCGCGTGAAAGGCATGGTTCCCCCCCTCGAAGGCTCGGCGCCGCCTCTCAACTCCCAAGGGCGGCGTCCGGTTCCTGCAATCGACGGAGAAAGTTGCTTCGCGCCGGCTACCCCCTGGCGGCGAACGCGCGGCGAATGGCGTTACCTTCTCCCTGGTTGAGAGAGTAGGGCGTCTTTGGCCCGTTTCCAGCCACGATCTTCGATCCGCGGCGCGTCCCTCGTTGGGCTACTTGCCGGTCTTCCGTGGCAGGCGGACGTCCACCAGGTCCTTGCCGAGTTCGCTGCCGATTTCGGCCACCTTCGTCTTCTTGTCGTAGACGCAGAGGAAGGAGATCGTGCCCTTGGCGCCCTTCGGCTTTCCGGTCAGGAGAGCCAGTCCGTAATGCTCGCTGCCAAAGGGGTCGACGACGGCGCGGGCATTCTCCAGCGGGCCGGCGGCCGCCTTCCTGCACTTGGATTCGACATCGGCGGCAAACTGCTTCCATGCGTCGTCGGAAGAGGCGTGTGCGGCGGCTCCGAAGAGTAAGAAAGCGACAGTTGCGGCAACGCGGATTTTTTTCCTGTGCATCGGAAATCCTGTTCGTTTCGGCTCGCCGGAAGCGGCGTGAGCGACGTCGGCGCGCTGTTGGAAATGGCGAAAAGCCCTTGTATTTCCTAAATGATGTCCGGTGGCGAAATGGAGGCAAATTTTCCTTGGAGGCGCCATTTTTTGACATTTCCCAGGTTGCCTCGACCTGCTTCCGCTCCTATGTTCCGCTCACCTGCCAAATACGCAATCTATTGCCAAGAGGAGATCTGACCATGGCTTTCGAATTGCCTGCACTTCCCTATGATTACGAAGCGCTTTCCCCCTTCATGTCGAAGGAGACGCTCGAATTTCACCACGACAAGCACCACAAAGCGTATGTCGACAACGGCAACAAGCTTGCGGCCGAGGCAGGGCTCGGCGACCTCTCCGTCGAGGAAGTCGTCAAGAAGTCCTTTGGCACCAATCCCGGCCTCTTCAACAACGCTGCCCAGCACTACAACCACATCCATTTCTGGAAGTGGATGAAGAAGGGCGGCGGCGGCAACAAGCTGCCGGCCAAGCTGGAAGCGGCCTTCAAGTCCGATCTCGGCGGCTATGACAAGTTCAAGGCCGATTTCGCCAATGCCGGCGCCACCCAGTTCGGCTCCGGCTGGGCCTGGGTTTCCGTCAAGAATGGCAAGCTCGAAATCTCCAAGACCCCGAACGGCGAAAACCCGCTGGTCCATGGCGCAACGCCGATCCTCGGCGTCGACGTGTGGGAACACTCCTACTACATCGACTATCGCAACGCCCGGCCGAAGTACCTCGAGGCCTTCATCGACAGCCTGGTAAACTGGGACTACGTCCTGGAGCGCTACGAAGCCGCCACGAAGTAAGCCATCGCTTTCGAATTGACACACGAACCCCGGCCTTGCGCCGGGGTTTTCTTTTGTCGTCGGGCTGCCGGCCGGTTCACGCGCTCTGAGCCGCCGCGGTCTCCCAACCTTCGATCCACAGCTGTCGCAGCGTGTCGCCTTCGCCCTTGAAGGAGGCGTCCACGGCTTCGCAATTCTCGACGCGGTCGCTGCGGAAATTCCGGATCGCTTGCCTCAGTTCGCACCATGCAACGATATTGGCGGTCCGCGAATAGTAGATCAGTGCGATCGGGCGCACCGTGCGCTCGGTCGCCCGGCCGAGCTCGTCGCGATAGTCGAGGAGGAGCTTGCGTTCGTCGCGGATGGCGCGGCGCACGAGGGCGAGGTCGACGGCCGTCGGCGGCTGGATTGCCGAACCCCAGGCATGCAGCGCCTTCGTGTCAAGCGCCTGCCGCAGCGGTTGCGGCACGGCTCCGGCGATCTTCTGGTTCACGCGCTTCGCCGCCTGCTTCAGCTCGCCGTCCCCGGTCCGCTCGAGCAGCGCCAGCGCCAGCACGATCGCCTCCATCTCCTCGATCGAGAACATCAGCGGCGGCAGGTCGAAGCCCGGCCGCAGGATATAGCCGATGCCGCGTCCGCCTTCGATCGGCACGCGCATGGCCTGCAGTGCCGCGATATCGCGATAGACCGAGCGGACCGTCACCTCGAGGGTCGCCGCCATGGAGGCTGCCGTCACCGGCCGCGTGGCAAGCCGCAGGATCTGGATGATCTCGAACAGGCGGGACGCCTTGCGCATAGTAATTCCGCTCTTGGCCAGCAACGCTCCTGACAGAACCCTGTCAGTTGGGTTTTCGTATCATGCCCCGCATCAAATTGAAAAACAACGACGTCTCATGGTGAGACGTCTCATGGGGCACAAAGTAACTGACATGACCTACAGCGAAAATCTCTGGCTTTTCTTCACCCTTCTGTTCGGCATCATCATCGTGCCGGGCATGGATATGCTTTTCGTGCTCGCCAACGCGCTGACCGGCGGGCGGCGCACGGGGCTTGCGGCAACAGCCGGCATCATGGCAGGCGGCGCCGTGCACTCGCTCTATGGCGCGATTGGCGTCGGCCTGCTCGCCAGCCTGCTGCCGGCGCTCTTCAACCCGCTGCTTTTTGCCGGCGCGGCCTACATGGCCTGGATCGGTTTTGGCCTGGTAAGGAGCTCGATTGCCGTCGGCTCGGTCGGGCCGGGCAGCGCACGCACCGTATGGCGCGCCTTCCGGCAGGGCGCGCTCACCTGCCTCATCAATCCCAAGGCCTACCTCTTCATGCTGGCCGTCTATCCGCAGTTCCTGAAGCCGGCCTACGGACCGATCTGGCTGCAGGGATTGGTGATGGGCCTGATGACGGTCGCGACGCAGTTCGCCGTCTACGGTGCGCTCGCGCTGACGGCAGGGCGAAGCCGGGACCTTCTCGTAGCCAACCCGGCTGCAACGGCAATGGCAGGGCGGGTCGCCGGTCTCTTGCTCATCCTCGTTTCCACCCTCAGCGTCTGGCATGGCTGGAAAAGCGCCTGAACGAGGATTGGAAAAGCCTTTCCTTTCAAGGCCGAAGAGGCGTTTCAGGAATCGGTTTGCGAGGATGCGGAAGTGGTGATGGCGCTGCGGGGCGTGCCAGGCCGGCGGCGGAGCACCTTTCCGCCGTCAAATCATTACTTTAGTAAGCTATAGTTGACGCGGGCATGTAAGGCCGATTTCATATGGCACTGATTTAGTTCAACTATCACCATCTTGTTACCACAGTGCCGACCGAAATTTGCAATCATGCCCGCGTCGGCGGGCGCCGGGCCGCTCCCGCGATCTCGAACACAACATGGAGAGAGAAGATGAAGGTGAAAGCGATCATGGCCGCGGTGCTTGTTGCCGGCTTGGGGGCGGGCTTGGCAATTGCAGCGGACGGGACCCACGATTCGCGCTCTGCGCTGATGAAAAAGATGGGCGGTGCGGCAGGAGCGCTGACGGCCATCGCCAAGGGCGAGAAGCCCTATGATGCCGACGCGGTCAAGGCGGCGCTGACGACCATGTCGGAAACTGCCAAGGTCTTCCCCGCCCAGTTCGGCCCGGGCACAGAGACCGGCGATCCGGCAGCGAGCCCGAAGATCTGGGAGAACATGGATGACTTCAAGGCCAAGGCCGCCAAGCTGGAATCCAACGCCAATACCTTGATTGCCCAGCTTCCAACTGATGCCGCGGGTGTCGGCAATGCCCTGAAGACGCTTGGCGCGGATTGCGGAGCCTGTCATCAGGCCTACCGCATCAATGTGAAGCAGTAGGCCGTTTCCCACAAAAATCCTTTTGTCACCGCGCCGGCCTTTGCTTCCGGCGCGGAGGCTTTATGTGAGTGGCATATTCGTCAAGCCGCCGGGAGTGCCGCATGATGGCCAGATTGATCCGAATCCTGCTTTGTCTTGTCGGCCTCGTGGTCCTGGGCGCGGCCGGCTTCTATTTCATAACCGCACCCGATCCGTTGCCGGAGTCCCATTGGGCCAATCTCGGCGCACCGGACCTGAAGAATGGTGAAATGGTCTTCTGGGCGGGCGGCTGCGACAGTTGCCATGCCGCACCGGGCGCCCAGGGCGATGCCAAGCTCGTTCTTGCCGGCGGCCTCGCGCTGACGAGCCCCTTCGGCACCTTTCATGTCCCCAACATCTCGCCGGACGAGAAGGCGGGCCTCGGGTCCTGGACGCTCGCCGAGTTCGGCAATGCCATGAAGCGCGGCGTCGGCCGCAATGGCGAGCACCTCTACCCTTCCTTCCCCTACGGCTCCTATTCGCGCGTCAGCGACAAGGACATCAACGATCTCTGGGGCTTCCTGAAGACCCTGCCGACAAGCAGTAACATCGTCCCGCCGCACGAGCTTCGGTTCCCCTATAATATCCGTCTCGCGCTCGGGGGCTGGAAGTTCCTCTATTTCAACGACCAGCCTCGCGTTGCGCTTGCCAATCCCGACGACACGGTCAAGCGCGGCCAGTACCTCGTCGAGGGTCTCGGACATTGCGGCGAATGCCATACCCCGCGCGATTCGCTCGGCGGCTTCCTGAAAGATGAGTGGCTTGCCGGCGCGCCCAATCCGGAAGGGCGCGGCCGCATCCCTGATATCACGCCGGGGTCCCAGGCCGTCGGCGCCTGGAGCGCAGGCGACATCACCACTTATCTGCAGACCGGCTTCACCCCGGATTTCGATTCCGTCGGGGGCTCGATGGTCGATGTCCAGCAGAACATTGCCCACCTGCCGGCCCCCGACATCGAGGCGATCGCCGCCTATCTGAAGGCCATCCCGCCGAAGTAGGCGGGCCGGCTCGGCCAATGGGCATAACCGTCGCATTCTATTGACAAGGCACGCGCCCGCGGGCGATAGTCCGCATGTCGATGGTTCCCCGTAGCCAAGCTTCGGGGATGAAAAGGGAACACGATAGGGACGACCCATAAGGGGCCCGATTCGTGGCTGCCCCCGCAACTGTAAGCGGCGAGTCCGAGGACCGATCATGCCACTGGTGTTTACCGGGAAGGCGAGGTCCGGGATGATGACCCGCGAGCCAGGAGACCTGCCATCACGCGACGTTCAGGCCGGACGGGGTGTTCCGGATGCGAAACCGATCGAGCGAGATCCCGCGCCTGCGGAAGTTCGTTGATCGGGCGCTTCGTTCCCCCCAAAAAAGGCATGGATGTTTCGGATCGGGAGCTGTCGCTGCGCGCAGACGGCCGGCTTCTCGTCTCCAGTCTGCATCGAGAGAGGGAATAATTTCATGGCTGCACCGCAAGTCGCTTCGACTTCCACCACTTCCACCGACGTCAAGGCCGGCAAGCTTTTGCAATCGGCAATGGCCGTCTGCTTTGGCCTCATCATCGTCGGCTTTGTCGGCTTTTCTCATCTTGAGGTCGTTCACAACGCCGCGCACGACACGCGCCACGCGAACGCCTTCCCCTGCCATTGATCGGATAGAGACATGTCGCTTTTCCGTTCGATCGTCTTCACCTCGGTTCTCGCCGGGTTGATCGTCGGCGTCGCCGTGAGCGCCGTCCAGTTTGTCGGGACGAGCCAGCTCATTCTCAAGGCGGAAGTCTTCGAGAAGGCAGGTGAGGCCACCGCTCCCGACGCCGTCGCGCCCGCTGGTCACAGCCATGATGCGGCAGCGCCGGCCACCGACGATCATTCCGCCATGGCCGCCCATGAGCATGAGGAGGGCGGCTGGGAGCCTGCTGACGGTCTCGAGCGCAATGCCTTCACCGTTGCCGCCAACATCCTGACCGCCATCGGCTATTCGCTGGTGCTGACCGGGTTGATCGCGTTTCGCAGCAAGCCCGTCACCTGGCGTGAGGGGCTCCTGTGGGGTCTCGCCGGCTTTGCCTGCGTCATGATCGCGCCGATGCTCGGCCTGCCGCCGGAACTTCCGGGCACGCCCGCAGCACCGCTCGGCGAACGTCAGGTCTGGTGGATCGGCACTGCCGTCGCGACGGCCGCCGGCATCGCGCTCATTGCCTTCCAGCGCAAGCCCTGGGCGGCGGCGCTGGCGATCGTTCTGATCGCTGCTCCGCATCTGATCGGTGCGCCGGCAGCCCCGGAAGGCGAGCAGGCGCTGGCGCCGGAAGCGCTGGAGCATCAGTTCGTCATCGCGGCGGTCCTGACCAGCCTGCTGTTCTGGGCTCTGCTTGGCTCGCTGAGCGGCACGTTCCTGCGGCGCTTCGAGGCCTGATCTTGGCGGACCTTGCCGCCGAATGGCGCGAGGATATCGACGCCCTGCAATTCAACGCCGCCGGTAACGGCGGCGTTTGCATGATCCACCGCCTGGCCTTCCGCCGACTGCTCGGCTTTGCCCCCCGGCCGGACGACTGTCTCAGCTATTTCGCCGATCACGCAGCCGCCTTCGAGGCGGCGGCAAGCGCCAAGATCGAGGCGCAGAACCTGCCGCGCGGCCGCAATTTCCACCTCAACAGCCGCGACGTTTCCCGGCAGCTTCCCGCAATTGCCCGCTGATTGCCGTGAGCGGTTCTATGCGGCGCGCGACAGATGCTCCGCGCCGAAGAGAGCGACGTACTGGTCCAGTTCCTCGCCGCCGAAGCCGAGCGCGCGATAGACCTCGGCTGTAAAGGTGATCGGTGCCGAACCAGGCGCAGTGACGATCTTGCCCTCGCTCACCGCCTGCGGCACGTCCCGATAGTGCGCGCGCCCGGTGTAGCCCGCCGCATTGTTAAGGAAGTCCGGTGCGTTGCTGGTATGCGCTACGTTGTTCAGAGTTCCGGCGCGCGCAAGCGCCAGGGTCGCGCCGCAGATTGCCGCGACGAGCTTGTCGGCTGCGATGAAGCCCTCGACGAGCGCCCGCAGATCAGGCGCATCGTCCGTCTCCCAAATCGTTCCGCCGCAGAGAATAAGACCGTCGAAATCGGCAGGCTGCAACGCCTCGACGGAGGCGTTGGCGGCAACGGTCATGCCGCCCATGGATGTTACGGCAGTGCCGCCCGGCGTGGCGATCACCAGCCCGAAGCCGAAATGGGTGCGGGCCGAGGCCGTCAGTTGCGAGACCTCCCAGTCCGCGAACCCTTCCGTCAAAACCACCGCCAGTCTTGTCATCTCCTCGCCTCCCTGTTGCGTGCCGAGGATAGCGCAACGCCCTGCCGACAGGAACCATTGCCGGCCATGCCAGAGCAGGGAAATCGACGCCGTCCTCAGGCGAGCGCCTGCAGATAGCGCATGCCGGTGACCGGACGCGGAACGAAATTCATGTTCTCGTAGAAACGGTGTGCCTGGAAATTGCCGGTGGCGGCGCTGACCGAGAGGTAGCCGCAACCGGCCTTGCGGGCGGTGTCTCGCGCGCGGTCGACGAGATGCTGGCCTATGCCGTGGCCGCGGTGGCCGTCGCGCACGAAGAGATGGTGCAGGTCCATGCCGCGCGTTCCCTCCTGCGCCCTGTAGAGCGGTACCAGAATCGCGTAGCCGAGCAGGCCGTCATCGGATTCCGCCACCAGTGCGGTGATCCACGGCAGGGGACCGAAGAGATCTCGCTCCAGCTGCTCGGGCGTGATGCCCGCAGCATCGCCGTGGTGCGCGGCAAGCAGCAGGATCATTTCGTTGAGTTCCGGCAGGTCGCGCGGCTTCGCAGCCCGGATCGTCACGACGGGCGGTCTTGTCAGTGAAATATCGGTATCTTCAATCACGGTCTTCGCGTCCCTTCTGGAGATAGATGCCGTCAGGACGCTGCTGATACAACAAAGCCGCCTGACGGCGGCTTGTTGACAATATGATCTGTCCGGCCGCCCCTTACAGGTACAGCCAAAAATACGAGCTGGTGTGGTGCACGTTCTTGATCATGCCGGCTAGATGCCTTGAAACGCCGCGTCTTGTCAATGGTCAAAGTCGCGGCGTCCGACGTGGGCGCATATCCGGAATTTAGGTAGCAAATGCCACTAAATCTGAACCTTCAATCTAGATGGCCTGCGACAAGTCGCGGAGAGCCTCGCGATAGCTGTGAGAAGTTGACCTTGACGCTTAAGTCAATCCGAAAGTAGCCTCTGAGGATGTTGATGATCCGCGTTCTTTCTGGTCTCCCACCCTATGGGCCTCCCGCTCTCTCTTTCCCGAAGATGCATGCCCATCGGGAAGGTTTTGTGTTGGAGTTCACCAACGGCGATGGAGAGGCATGGGTTGCCAACTTTGCAATGCCACGTTCGGACGGTTTTTGTGCGGTCTACCAGGAGTTTGGTCCCAAAACAGTGGTCGTTGTTGCCGGTGGCGCGGGGTATGTCATTGACTGCGAGGAGCGCAGACTTCTTCGCGAGATCGATGGACACATTGATCAATGCTGGTATCAACCCGAGCTGCACGCCGTAGTTTTTTCGGATGGTTTGGGTTTCGAGTGTTTCGATGGTGACCGAACACTTTGGCGTAGCCCACGGGTTTCGTGGGACTGGATACGAAACATCGATTGCGCGGGCATGATCGTATCCGGAGAGGCGTACGATCCGTTCTCCGATAGCTGGGTGCCAATGCAACTGGACCTCAACGAGGTTAAACTAACGGGCGGGTCATATCCACCTGCCAACAATGAAGATGATGTTGCGATCAAAACCTCAATGGGGCCTGCATCTAGCGCATAAACCATATCTGTTCACTCCGATCGACTCCCGCCATGCCACCTGGTGTGAGGGCGGGATGGTTACGGGAGCGAGCTGGAGGTAACAATTTTTGCGCCGGAAATCTTAGTGGCATTTGCTACCTAATTCCGCGCATATCTCCGTCACCCGACGATCAGGGCCGGGCTCACCACTTGCGCATGGCGCCCGGGTAGTAGTCGCCGCGGCGGGGCGGATAGTTCCTGCTATTGTTGGGGTCTATCGAGCGGTCCATGTTCATGCTGCTTCTCGGGTCGTTGTCGCCGACGCAACCGGAAATCACCCCGCCGAGCCCGGTTGAAAGAAGAATGGCCGCTGCCACCGTGATGTACTTGATCTTGCTCATCTTCCATTCCTCTGTGATGCCTTGGGGCACTGTTTCGGTTGGATAATGCGCTGCCTTCGCCAAAGTTCAGGCGAAGTTGCCGGATCAAGACGATTGCGTCCGTTGGCTTTCGGGCGTCCCGGATCGCGGCCCGTCATCTTGGCTTTGTTTCTTGTAGTTTTTTTGAACGTTCGCCCTTGCCGCTATCGGCGGCACAGTCGGTCTGCAGATCGACGACTTTCATGGCGATGCTGGCACAGTTCTATCGCGAAGGCCACGATGAATTCCTCCCGGGTCACGCGTTGTTGATCTCGGTTGCATATTCGTGATAGCTTAAATTTGTTCCGCACCTGCAGAGCCAAGCCGGTGGCAAGAGGCATGCGATGAACTTTTCTGGTGTCGTTGTCCTTAGCTTTATATTCGGTTTCTCGTCAGTATTGGCGGGGCCGTTGCACGATGCCGTGCGGCAGGGAGATGTCGGACAGACCAAAACGCTTCTCGACAACGGTTCGGACATTGCGGAGCCCGATGCTTCCGGAGAGCCGGCCCTCGTCATCGCGTCCCTGGCGGGAAAGAAGGAGGTCGTTGCACTTCTTCTTGACCGGGGCGCCGACATCGAGATTCGCAACAAGGGCGGGCTGACGCCGCTTCATGCGGCAGCCTATGGCGGTCATCTCGATGTGATCGAACTGCTCGTCGAGAAGGGCGCGGTCGTAAACGACGACAAGAATTTTTATCACATGTCGCCGCTGCATGCGGCCGCCGAGGAGGGACATGCGGATGTCGTGGCTTTCCTAATCGCCCATGACGCCAACATCGAAGCGAAGGAGCGTAACGGCTACACGCCTCTGACACAGGCGGGATGGCGCTCCCATTGGGATTCGGCCGAACTGCTGCTGAAGGCCGGCGCCGTCTGCCAGGATGCCGCTCTCGTCGGCCCGTGGCTCTTCGAGGAATGCACCAAGCGGAAATGATGCGCTCTCGGGCGCAGCCGCAAACGGAGGAATACCTATGTCTGTGCATGGACGAAATCGCGGGATCGGGATTGCGGCCGCTGTGGCTGCAGCCGCCATCGTGCTCCTGGCTGCGGAAGCCGCCGCCGAGGATACGGTCAATACCGGCTACTTCGGCGACGTCGCTATCAAGGGCTATGACCCGGTCGCCTATTTCACCCAGAACGACGCGGTCGAGGGCAAGTCCGATTACTCCTATCGCTGGCTGGGCGCCACCTGGCAGTTCGCCAGCGCCAAGAACCGCGACCTCTTCAAGGCCGATCCGTCGAAATACGCTCCGCAATATGGCGGCTACTGCGCCGACGGCGTCTCCTTCGGCACGGTGACGACCAATGTGGACCCGAAGGCCTGGCGCATCATCGATGGAAAGCTCTATATCAGCTACGATCCGGGCGCGGCCGAAGGCTTCGAGAAAAATCCGACGAAGGTTGTGGATTCGCAGAAGCATTGGTCCGAGGTGCAGCACACGCTGATCACCGACAAGATCAGCAAGGACTGGCACCAGGCCTCCGCCGATTGATCTGCGGCGGCCTGCCTTGCGGCCCCTTCACTGGGCGATTGAGAAGAATTTCAATGCCTGCGGCGTGACGTGGACATAGTCCGCGTCCGGCTGCACGGCTGTCGTGTTGCGGTAGACGTAGCCGCACACCATGCGGTCGAGGAAGTAGCCGCCGAATTTCTCGCAGAGCTGGTTGCCGCGTACCTCCACCTTGCCGGTGATGTTGGTGTTCGCGCTGCGATAGGCGGTATTGCCGGCGGCGTCGAAGAACTGCATGAAATCCGTGCCGTTCCGGTGTTTTCCCGCCCAGGTCTTGTCGTTGGTGATGTCGGTCAGCGCCTGCTGCCCGAGACGATCGGCCTCGTCGCCTTCAAATCCGAACGGCCATCGCGGAATGCCTGCTTCCTTGAGGCCGACGAGGTGATAGCTCAGGTCGTCTGAACGCCAGTAGTCGTAGAGATAGGTGTAGTAGGTCAGGTTGCTGTCGGGAAAGAGCGCGAGCAGCCTTGCCTTCTCCATCGCCGCCTCGTCTTCGCTACCCTGCTGGGCATAGGCCGCCGCGAGATATTCGCGGACCGCTTCCGCATTGGGCAGCGCACCGCGCGCCGCCTCGATCAGCGGTATCGCCCGCTCGTTGTCGTGCGCCGTGTAGTAGACGATGCCGGCAAGCAATTGCAGGCTGGGGGAGGGCGAGGGGTCGAGCCGCAGCGCCTTCCCGATCTCCGTGATCGCTCCGTCGTGGTCGCCAGTATGGACGAGGATCAGCGCCAGGTTGGCGGCGGCCTCCGCGTCGTTCGGCTGCGCCGTCACGGCGCGGTTGGCTGAAACCCTTGCCTCCGTTTCGCGCCCGTCGACGAATTGCAGCAGGGCGAGCACGGTGTGGGCGCGGGCGTTGTTCGGATCGAGCTTCAGCGCCTGTCCGGCTGCGTCATAGGCGATCTTGCGGGCCACCGCTCCCGACCAGAGATAGTTGTAGTCGTTGCGCCAGACGTCGACCGCCACCCGCGCGATGCCGGCATGCGCGTCGGCAAAATTGGGATCGAGATCGATCGCCTTCTGGTAATAGGAAAGCGTCCGGCGATAGGTGTCCACATCGCCGTAGAGGTGCCCTTCCTGCTCGGCGCGCATGTAATAGTCGTAGGCCTCCAGGCTCTCCGTCGGGATACGGGCGAGCTGCGTTCGCTCCCCCTCGCTGAGCTTGATGGAGAGCGCCGAGATGATCTTGCCGATGACGTCGTCCTGGACCGCGAAGAGATCCGCATATTGCCTGTCATAGCGCTCCGCCCACAGCGAGAGGCCGCTCAGGGCGTCGATCAGCTTGACATTGATCCTGAGCCGCGGCCCGGCCCGTTGCAGGGAACCCTCGAGCACGTAGTGAACGCCGAGTTCGGAGGCGACGTCCTGTATCTTGCCGGCGGTGTCCTTGATTGCGAAGACGGAATGGCGTGCGATGACGAAGAGCCCCGATACCTTCGAAAGCTCGGTGATGAGGTCATCCGTCAGGCCCTCGGCAAGATGGTCGTGCTCGGTATCGCCTCCGACATTGATGAAAGGCAGCACGGCAACCGAAGGGCGCTCGGGCAGGGGATAGGCAAAGCGCGCTTTCTCGTTGGACCCGTCAAAATGGGTCCATGGCTGCCACCAGGCGAGCGGGCCGAGCACAAGCATCGCAACGACGGCGGCAAGCGCAGCAATGCGGCGCCACCGGCGCCTGTCCTTGATGCCGGCAACCGTCCTGCCTGCGGCACCGGGATCGAGCGCGATGCGGTAGACACGGATCGGCTCGGCTATGCTCTTGACCTTCTGCTTGCCGAGCGAAACGTAGCCCACCTGGAGCTTCGATTTCACCTGATCGTAGGTGGTGCCGGAAATCGCGATCCCGCCCGGCTCGGCAAGGGCCTGCATCCGGTCGGCGATGTTGACGCCCTCGCCATGGATGTCGCTGCCTTCGACGATGATGTCGCCGAGATTGACGCCGATCCGGAAGATGATGCGCTGGTAGAGCGGCACGGACGCGTTGCGCTCTGCCTTTTCCTTCTGCAGCGCGACGGCACAGTTCAGCGCGTCGACGACGCTCTGGAATTCCATGAGGATGCCGTCGCCCATGGTCTTCACCAGGCGGCCGTGATGTTCGGCGATCCGCGGCTGGAACACGTCGGTCAGGTCCGCCTGGAAGCGGACGCGCGTACCCTCTTCGTCGATTTCGCTCAGGCGGCTGTAACCGACGACATCCGCAATCATGACTGCTGCAAGACGACGTTCCATGCCCGTTCGATCCGGGGGTAATATGCTGAAGGTCTTATATTACCGCAGGTCCCTCGCGGATGCCATTGCACCCGGGTAGCCGTTCAGTGTTCTTCTTCGCACAGTCCGTGGTCGGAAAGCGACCTGATCACATAGCAGTCCTCGATGCTGTGACCGTCGCAGTGAGAAACGATGCGCTCCAGCTCGTGCTCAAGCTTCTTCAGCCGGGCGATCTTGCCGCGCACGTCGTCCAGATGCTCGCGTGCGATGCGGTCGGCGCCGACGCAGGGGCGCTCCGGATGCTGGCTGAGCGAAATCAGTTCCTTGATCGCCTCGATCGTCAGCCCGAGGTCGCGTCCGTGGCGAATGAAGGCCAGCCGCTCCAGGTCGCCCCGGCCATAACGCCGCTGGTTGCCGTCGGTGCGCTCCGGTGAGGAAATGAGCCCCATCTGCTCGTAATAGCGGATGGTCGGCACCTTCACGCCGGTCCGCTTGGAAAGATCTCCGATCGAAAGCATCGTTGCCTCATAAATCTATAGTCACTGGAGGAATTATATGGGGTCGCTCGCCGGTAGCGCAAGTTGGTCAGCGGTTCGGCGATTGAAACCTGCGTCACCGCGTCGCTTTCAATCACGACATCAATATAGTATACCCCCCTATACTATATCGCAGGAAGCCAAAGCATGTCGCACACACTCCGGGACCAGAAGAAGCTTCTGTCGCGCGTCCGCCGCCTGAAGGGCCAGATCGAGGCCGTGGAGCGCGCGCTCGAGGCCGAGCGCCCGTGCGGGGAAGTGCTCCAGCTCCTTGCCTCCATCCGCGGCGCGCTGAACGGGCTGACCGGCGAAGTCCTGGAAGATCACCTGCACGAGCATGTGCTGCAGGCCGAAAGCGAGGCCGCCCGCAGCGAAGCGGTCGCCGAAATCGCCGAAGTGCTGAGAACCTATATTCGCTGAAGCTGCCGGAAGCCCGACGCCAGAAGGAGAGCGCAATGAAGTCGCGTCCCGATTCAATGTCCCACGAGCATGTCTTTCTGGGCGACAGGCATGCGCGCAACGAGCGCCGAATCTGGCTCGTCGTCGCGTTGACGGCCGTCATGATGGTTGCCGAGATCGGCGCCGGCAGCATCTATGGCTCCATGGCCCTCGTCGCTGATGGCTGGCACATGTCGACCCATGCGAGCGCGCTTCTCGTTGCCGCCCTCGCTTATGTCTTTGCCCGCCGGCAGGCGCGCAATCCGCGCTTCACCTTCGGCACGGGAAAACTTGGCGATCTTGCCGGTTTCGCAAGCGCGATCATTCTAGCGCTGATCGCCATTCTGGTGGCCGCCGAGAGCGCCTTCCGGCTCGCGCGACCGGTCTCGATCGATTTCTCGCAGGCGATCCTGGTCGCCGTCGTCGGCCTGGCCGTCAACCTCGTGAGCGCCTGGCTGCTGAAGGATGACCACCACCATCACCATGGCCATCACGACCATCATGACCACGACCACGATCACGGTCATCCCCACGACCACGCTTCGCCCGGGCAGAGGCATACCGACAACAATCTGCGCGCCGCCTATGTGCACGTCCTTGCCGATGCGCTGACCTCGGTGCTTGCGATTGCCGCGCTTGCGCTCGGCAGCCTCTACGGCTGGATCTGGCTCGATCCGCTCATGGGCATCGTCGGCGGGATCGTCATCGCGCGCTGGTCCTGGGGTTTGCTGAAGGCGACCGGCACGGTGCTGCTCGACGTCGTCCCGTCCGATGAGGAACTGCCGGAAGAGATCCGCGCCGCCATCGAGACCGGGACGGACCGGATCACGGATCTGCATGTGTGGCAGGTCGGCCCCGGCCATCACGCTGCAATCGTCGCCCTCGTCACGCCGGAGCCGCATGAGCCCGCCTTCTACAAGCAGAAGCTCAGCGCGCTGGTCGACCTCTCGCACGTTACCATCGAGGTAACGCCGCTGAGGGCCGCCTAGCCGCGGTCGAAGCGGTCAGAGCCACGCCACAATCTGCCTCTAGCTCTTTTCTTTCGTGATTCTGCTGGAGGTAGACATGCGCTTTGCCTTTACCCGCCGCCGGCTTCTTGCCGGGTCGGCGCTGCTTCTGCCCTCGCTCGCGCTTGCGCCGATGCCGGCCGCCGCGCAGCAGGCGGAGCGCGACGTGGATCAGCAGCTTGCCGAACTGGAGAAACGCACCGGCGGGCGCCTCGGCGTGTCCGTCTTCGACACGGAAACCAACATCACGCTCGGCTACCGCGAAACCGAACGCTTCGCGATCTGCAGCACCTACAAGGCATTGGCCGCAGCCCTGATCCTCCAGAAGGTGGACAAGGGCGAGGAATCGCTCGAGCGCCGCATCGTTTTCGACAAGGAGGCGCTCGTCACCTATTCCCCGATCACCGAGAAGCAGACCGGCGGTGAGGGCATGACGCTTGCGGAAGTCTGCGAGGCAGCCGTCACGCTTTCCGACAACACCGCCGGCAATCTGCTGCTCGAAAGTCTCGACGGTCCGCAAGGCTTCACGAAGCGCCTGCGGACGATCGGCGACGCCTCGACCCGCCTCGATCGCACCGAGACGGCCCTTAACGAGGCGAAGAAGGACGATCCGCGCGACACGACGACGCCGGACGCCATGCTCGATACCCTCGGCAATCTGGCGATCGGCACTGTTCTGTCCGAAGCCTCGCGCGAGCGTCTGACCGGCTGGCTGGTCTCCAACAGAACCGGCGATGCCCGCCTGCGCGCCGGCATTCCGAAGGAGTGGAAGGTGGGCGACAAGACTGGAACGGGAAGGAACGGCGCTGCCGCCGATATCGCCGTCGTCTGGCCGCCGGGACGAGGCCCGATCCTGGTGACGACCTATGTCGCCGAGGCAACGGTGCCGATCGATCAGGTCAATCCGGTCTTTGCCGAAGTCGGCCGGATCGTTGCGGGAATGGTCGTGTAGGCGAACCCGCCCGCCGGGGAAAGAATCGGAAATCAAGCGCTTGCGGCGGGAACGTGAATCTCCGCCGCATCGCGCTAAAGCGGTTTCGCAGCCTTCTAGACCGGCAAGGAATCGACGGGCGGCGTCTCGTCATCGCTCTTGCCGTCATTGCCGCCGAGCTGGCGCTTGATCTCTTCGGCGATCTGCTTTTCGACGGCGGCGCGCTCTTCCGGCTGCATCGCCTGCAGCGACTCTTCCGTCAGCCCCATGCTTTCGAGGACCTGAGCGCGGATCTTTTCCGCGGGCGTCATCTTCGCCCACTTGGAGAATTCCTCGTACAGGGCGTCGTTGGCGTCCGTTGCCGGCTTGCCGCTGACCGTCGTCTCGTCTTCTGCCTGGGAAAGCCACATGGCGCTGGAGATCGAAGAGGGGATGCCGCTGCTTTGGAGCGAAGGGCCGCTCTGGCGCGCCACGCCGGCGGTGTCGTTGATCGATCCGCTCTGCCCGCGTCCGGATTGCTGGCCGAAACGGCCGGTGAGCCCGTAGTAGCTGGATATGCTGTCACCGATTTTCATGATTTTCTCCCGTTATGGTGGCGGGAGAATGCTCAGCGGAACCTGCGCGTGGCTTGCGCTTTCATGATTGTCACGATCGGAAAACGCTCCCGAAGAAATGGCGCGGGATGGACCTTGCCATCCACGCGCCACTGTGTCCCTGGCACGGTCCCGTGCCATGCGGCCCGGGCGCCGGCGACCGTTGCCGCTCAGCTTGCCTTCTGCACCGGCGGTATGCTCCATGTGCCGTCGAGCAGCGACGGATCGCTCTCGTTCGGCCAGTATAGTCGCATCATGAGGACGAACTTGCCCTTGGGGGCGGGAAGCCAGTTTGATTCCTTGTCCTTCCCGGGCGATTCGTTCTGGATCAGGAGGTCGACGGAGCCGTCGGCATTCGTCTTGAGATCCTGCCGTTCGCTGATGGAGTAGCGGTTGATCGGGTTGTCGACGAAGAAATAGTGCTCGTCATACATGGTGAGCGACCAGAACCCGCCGACCGGCGGCAGCATGCCCTTGTCGAACTTGAGGACATATTTTTCGGAGCCATCATAGGCTCGCTTGATCATCTCGCCCTCATATTGGGTGGAGACCGGGTAGACGGCGTCCTGCGGCCGGTTGGCGCCGAGGCCGATTGCGGTGACGAGCGCACGCTGCAGGTAGTCTGTACCGTAGATGCCGGTCTTGGTGGTGAAGCCCCAGCCGTTGACGTCCTTCATGTCGCCGTCGCTGCGCTTGTAGTGCAGCATGATGCGGTCGAATGCGACCTGCGGCACACGCTTCACGAACGAGGGGTCGAAGCGGCTCTTGTCGAAGGCGTTGCCCGGAACGATGCCGATGTCGGCGAACCGTTCGACCGTCGGCATGTCTGCCTGGCTGGGAGGATTGGTCTTGAGCAGTTCGCTGAGAAGCGTGAAATACTCGACCGCGTCCATGCGGTTCACCTGGTCGCGCACGGCGGTCTTGGTGTCGATTGCAGGATCCACCTTGCCCTTCGGCGGCTTCCATTCCTTCCCGTAGGCGCTCAGCGGCACGAGCTTGACCTCATCCTGTAGGGCGTGCACGGCCTTGTAGTCCTCCGGCGTGCCGGTGCAGTAGATGCGGCCGAGAAGCCAGACCATGCTCGTCGGCGACTTGTATTGGACCACGCCCTCCGGAAGCTCTCCCTCCCATCCGGGGCCGGTGATCGCATATTTCTGCGCGCCGGTTCCCGTCGTGCGCTTGCCGGGCACCTGGAACACGGTCGTCCAGCCGTCGAGGAACGGGAAGAGCGCATAGCGGTCGCCCATGGCCGGCAGGCTGACCACCCAGGGCTCTTCGCCGACGTCGAAGAATGCGGTCGTATAGAGCGTATCGGCATTGGGAGCCGTCACGTCGCGGAACTTGGCGTTCGGATACTCGCGCAGTTTGATAAGCTGGCCCATCGGGGCCTTGGTGCCTACCGGCTCCACGACGTTGGTAACGACGCGACGGGTCATCTCCATCGTCACGAGAGGGTATCCGTAGACATAGGCGTCGACGGCGAGTGCAAACTGATCGGTACCCTCGATCAGGTCGGCCGCCAACCTGTCGAAGGCGACTGCCTTCGAGCCGAGACCGCTCGCTGCAAGAATACTCAATCCGGCAATGGTAAAGTTACGACGAGAAACCATACATATCCCCTGAACGATGGCCGTCATGGTGCGCTTGGCACCGACGACGGTTGAAGGTTTTCAATGCCAGGGCAACGTCCCAGCGACTGCCCGCGCGGGAAGATAGCACGAAGATATAATTAAGAAATCACTAATTTAGGAGTAATTCGCGCGGTGCGCGAGATTCCCTCCGGCGGCTCCGGCGCACCGGGAAATGTCACCGTTTGCGCTGCGCTGCCGCTTGAGCAACGTCGCCCGATGCAGGCTCCTTGCGCCGCAGGCTACGTGCCGCAGAAGGTCTGCAGCACCCGCTCGCTCGGCTGTGGCGGATCGGCATAGGGGGCGTATGCCGGCTGGTCTTCGTAGGGTTTCGAAAGCACGGCGAGCAGGGCCGCGAACAGGGAGAAATCCGCGTCCTCGACGGCGGCGGTGATCGCCTGCTCGATACGGTGGTTGCGCGGGATGAAGGCCGGATTGACCCGGCGCATCGCGTCGGCCCGCTCCTGCGGCGACCGGTCCTCGCGGGTGAGCCGGGCGCGCCAGTCGGCAAGCCATGCGGCAGGGGCTTCCGGGTTCTCGAAGCTCGCGGCGAAAGCGCCTTCGAGGCCGTCGTCTCCGGCAAGATCGGAAAGCCGCCGGAAGGTGAGCGTGAAATCCGCCTTGCCCTCCTGCATCAGCGCCAGCAGGGATTGGACGAGGGCAAGGTCGCCTCCCTCTTCCGTCGCCAGTCCGATCTTGGCGCGCATGCCGGCAAGCCAATGCCCCTGGAAGCGTTCGCCATAGCCGGTGATCACCGTATTCGCCAACTCCACTGCCTTCTCGCTGTCGGCATCGATCAGCGGCAGCAATGTCTCGCCGAGCCGCGCGAGGTTCCATTGGCCGATGCCGGGCTGGTTGGCATAGGCATAGCGGCCGTGCTGGTCGATGGAGCTGAAGACCGTGCCGGGGTCGTAGGTATCCATGAAGGCACACGGGCCGAAGTCGATCGTCTCGCCGGAGATCGTCATGTTGTCGGTGTTCATCACGCCGTGGATGAATCCGACATGCAGCCATCGGGCGATCAGGGCCGCCTGCCGCTCGCAAATTGCCTCATAGAGCGCGAGATAGGGGTTCCCGGCGTCCTTCAATTCCGGATAGTGCCGGTCGATCACATAGTCGGCCAGTTGGCGAACCGCGTCTGCGTCGCCGCGGGCCGTGAAGTACTGGAAGGTCCCGACGCGGATATGGCTTGCCGCAACACGCGCGAAAACGGCACCTGGCAGGACATCCTCGCGATAAACAGGCAGTCCCGTGGTCACGGCCGCAAGCGCCCGTGTCGTCGGAATGCCGAGCGCTTGCATCGCCTCGCTGACGATATATTCGCGCAGCACCGGCCCGAGAGCCGCCCGGCCGTCGCCTCGGCGCGAGAAGGGTGTCTGCCCCGCGCCCTTGAGCTGGATATCGCGCCGGCGTCCGTGGCTGTCGATCACTTCGCCAAGAAGGATAGCCCTGCCGTCACCGAGCGTCGGCACGAAACTGCCGAACTGATGGCCCGCATAGGCCATCGCCAGCGGCTCCGCACCCTCGGGCACGAGGTTCCCCGAAAAGATGGCAGCGCCGTCGCGCCGGAGTGTCTCGACATCGAGGCCCAGCTCTTCCGCAAGCGGTTCGTTCAGCTTGATGAGCCAGGGCTCGCTGGCGGTCGAGGGCGTCTGCGGCGCATGGAACTGCTGCGGCAACCGCGCATAGCTGTTGTCGAAGGCAAAGGGTGCAGCAGGCCGCGACTTGTCTTGAGAAACCGATGTCATTCCTCATAGGTAGGGCGGCCCGTCTCGTGGCGCAAGCAGCTTGCCGAAGCCCGGCTTTTTAAAGGATCGCGATCAGCATGACGCTAGGTGAGGCATCTCTCGAGATTTTGTGCAGTGCAAACATAACGTTAGGTATTCGGATTGCTCAGGTCAGCCGTGCCATAAAAGCATAACGCCGACGTCACGGCAGGCGTATAAAGAAAAGACCTCCACTATGGCGTTAGCCATTCAGAATTGCGGCCGGGTCCCCTGCGCCCGGCCGTTCCATTGTCGAGCGATCCCTGTCGATGTCGGATCAGATCTATCAGGCGGCCCAGGTCCGGCGCGCCGCTCCCAATTTTCGCGTGATCGCGATGATTGTTGCTAGCGCCATGTTCATGGAGCAGCTGGACGCAACCGTGCTTGCGACGGCGCTGCCCACGATGGCCCGGGACTTCGGCGTCAACGCCCCGTCGATGTCGATCGCGCTCACGTCCTACCTGCTCAGCCTTGCGATCTTCATTCCGGCAAGCGGCCTTGTGGCCGACCGCTTCGGCTCGCGCACCGTCTTCCGCTCGGCGATCCTCGTCTTCCTGGCGGGCTCGGTCTTCTGTGCGCTTTCACCCAACCTTCTCTGTCTGGTGCTGTCGCGCCTCCTGCAGGGCATGGGTGGGGCGATGATGATGCCGGTGGGCCGCCTCGTGCTCCTGCGCAGCGTCGCCCGCAAGGACATGGTCAATGCGATGTCGTGGCTGCTGGTGCCGGCGCTCGTCGGTCCGATCCTCGGTCCGCCCGTCGGCGGCTTCATCGTGACCTACCTCGACTGGCGCTGGATCTTCTACATCAACGTGCCCATCGGCATCATCGGCTTCATCCTCGTCTCGATCTTCATCGAGAACATCAAGGGCAAGGCGAGCGGCCCCTTCGATACGGTGGGCTTCGTCCTGTCCGGCATCTCGCTAGGCTCGCTGCTCTTCGGCTTCGAGATGTCGAGCCGCGAGGGCGAGGGCTCCTTTGCGATCATGCTCATTGCCGTCGGCCTGCTCTTCGGCATCGCCTACCTGCGCCACGCCCGCCATCATCCGTCGCCGATCATGGACTTCTCGCTGATGAAGGTTCCGAGCTTCGGCACGTCTGTCATCGCAGGTTCGCTGACGCGCATCACCCAGGGCGCACAGCCCTTCCTGCTGCCGCTTCTCTTCCAGCTCGGCTTCGGGCTTTCGGCCGCGAAGGCGGGCCAGCTGGTGATCGGCGTGGCACTCGGATCCATGGCGATGAAGGCATTCGCGCCGCGCATCCTGCGCCGCTTCGGCTTCCGCACGAGCCTGCTCGTCAACGGCATCATCGCGACCTTCGGCTATGTGCTGTGCGCCGCCTTCCGGCCGGACTGGCCGCTGGCGCTTATCTTCGTGATCCTCATGCTCTGCGGCTTCTTCATGTCGTTCCAGTTCACCGCCTACAACACGGTGGCCTACGACAAGATCGATCCCGCCCGCATGAGCTCGGCGACGAGCTTCTATACGACCTTCCAGCAGTTGACGCTTTCGCTCGGCATCTGCGTCGGGGCGTTGGCGCTGCATGGCTCAATGCTATTGGAAGGCAATACGACGCCGCAGCTCGGTGATTTCTCGGTCGCCTTCCTCGTCGTTACCGCCATCTCGATCATGGCGACCATCTGGAACGCCAGCTTTTCGCGCACGGCCGGTTCCGACATCAGCGGCCACAAGGAAGCCGGTGCGCCACGCAAGGAAGCGGCCTAGGCTAGAATGGCTTCGGGCCGGTTTCCCGGCCCGAACCTGGTTCAGAATCTGTAGTTCGGGACCTCTTCCCGATATCTGGGCCGGCGATAGCCGATGCCCCACTCCAGATGATCGTTCAGGCCTTCGATTGGAAGAAGGTCGAAATCGGTAAGCCCACTTTCGTCCTCCCTGAGCTTGCGCCCGAAGGCTTTGCGTATGTACGCCAGAAGGTTCCGCCTTCTCGCGCGTCCTTCCTCGATCCGTGTCATCGTCGTGTTCCTATCCTGATAATCCCGATGGCTCAGGCGGCACTCTGTGTCGGCAGGCAGGCTTCGCAGATCGCCGCGATGTGGCGATGATCCGTTCCGCAGCAGCCACCGAGCACGCGTACCTGAGGCATCTGGCGGGTCAGCGCCCTGTAGCGCAGCCCGAGATCGACGGGGTCGCCGGCGTCCAGCGTCTCGCTGTTGTCGAGTTCCTGATGGCTCATCATCGAGGCATTGGCCTTGAGGCCGGCAATCCGCTTGATCCATCCGCTGTTGTGGTCGAACGCGCCTTCGAAGTGGCTCGGGTGCGCGCAGTTGACGATGTAGTAGGCGGGATAGCCTCCCGTCGCCGCATCGACGCCTTCGATTGCCTCCTGGATACTCCGACCGGTGACGATCTTGCCATCCGTCTCGACCGTGAACGCGATGGCGGTCGGCATTCCGAGCCGCTGCGCCGCGCGGGCGATCCCGATTGCCTCGTCGATGTTGGTCAGCGTGTAGGCCGCGACCATGTCGGCAGCCGTGCCCGCGAAGGTGGCGATCTGCGGGGCGTGATAGTCTTCCGCCTCCCAGGCATCCATGCTGCCGGCCTTGTAGCCGTCGCCGCGCGGTCCGATTGCGCCGCCGATGACGATCGGTCGTCCTGGCTGCTCGTATTCCTCGCGCAACTCGGCCACGACATCCACGGCCTCCTCGTTTGCCGCCTTCAGCGCCTGCGGGCTGTATCCGAGCTTTTCGCCCCAGTCCGGATTTGCGCGCCAGGTCGCCGTGTCGAGCACGAAGCCCGTGCCATGCCGGCGGGCGACATTCAGGTAGTCGCGATAGTAGTTCTTGATCTGCTCGCGCCCTTCCTGCGTCGCAAGAAGCACGAACGAAGCGAAATGCGGCAATTCCAGTCCGTGATGGAAGATGAGCGTCGTTTCCATCCCGCCGTCGCTCAGAAAGGTCCCGCCATTCAGCTGCGGCAGATTGTGTCTGTACTTGAGCATTCTGGTCTCCACCCTTTTGATGCGGTCCGCATCTCCCAATCGATGCGGCGCAGGTGGATTTTTGACGCATTCGCGCCTTCTAATATAGGTGGTTTGCGGTATACTTGGCTGAAAGTGAGCTTTTTCCTTTTAAATCAGTCAGTTGTCTGGGCTTGCGGATAAGACGGGCGTTCCAGGCGGCTCCGAAAACTGTACTGCCGGTACAGGAGGGACAATGCGAAAGGGCGAAGAGACCCGCGTCAGGATACTCGATGTCGCCGAGGCGGCGGTGCTCTCCAAGGGGTTCGGCGGCACCTCGATCGACGAGCTGATCGCGGAAACAGGCATTACGAAGAGCGGCTTCTTCTATCACTTCCATGACAAGAACGAGCTCGCGAAGGCGCTCCTCGAGCGCTACATCGAAAACGACAACAGGATCTACGACGAGATCTTCGGCCGCGCCCGCGAGCTCATGGATGATCCGCTGCAATCCTTCCTGCTCGGCCTGAAGCTGTTGTCGGAATTGCTGGCCGATCTTCCGAACGGCCATCCGGGCTGCCTCGTCGCGGTCATCTGCGTCCACGAGCGCGCCTTCGATCGCGAGATCCAGGAGATAAACCGCGAGGCGGCCCTGACGTGGCGCCGCCGTTTCCGCGGCATGTTCGAGGAGATCATGGCCGTCTACGAGCCGCGCGTGGATCTCGATGTCGACCAGCTTGCCGATATGGTCTCGACCGTCATCGAGGGCGGCATCGTCATATCCAAGGCGCTGCGGGAGCCGACTGGCCTCGCCGAACAGATCCTCGTCTTCCGCAGCTTCGTGAAGATGCTGTTCAAGCCGAAATGAGCACGGCAAAAGACCCTGCCGGATGCCGGCAGGGTCGATGTACGCGTTGCCGCCCGTTCCTCAGGCGCGGGTCCACGACTTGTCGGAAGGCCCGGGCAGCGGCCCCTTGGGCTTGCCCGTCTGGCCCCATGCCGTCAGGTGCGGAAAGCTCGGCCCGATGATCTTCTTGTAGGCCTGGACGAAGCTCAGGCCGCCGGCGCCCGGAACGGCCGAAAGGCAGGCATAGACAAAGACGCCGCCGGAATAGTCCTTCGGAAAGATCTTCAGGTTGGCGTTCAGGTCGCGCGCGGTCAGGTAGAAGTCATTGGACTTGCTACCGATGACCGGCTGGTTCTCGTCGCCGAAGGCCGCGCCGTGGGCGACGATGAACAGGTTTTCCCTCACTCCCAGATCGGGAATGTGCTTGTCGAACACCTTGTACCAATCTCCGAACGTTGCGTGATTGCCCTCGGAGGCCGTGCGGGCGATGTCTTCGACCATCGGATCGTCTGTGCAGGCAGCAATAATCATCGAAACTTCTCCTCTCTTGGCTGGGTGGGTCAGGGAAGCAGATCAGCGAACGATGCGCAGGTAGTAGGGGGCGTCCGCTGGCGGGGCATAACCGCCGAAGATCTGCTGCAGGTTGGTTGCCGTCGGCTTGTTCGACAGGTTCAGCGATGCCAACAGCATGGTGGAGGCGATGGCGAAGTTGTTTTTGCCATTGCCCGGCGCATCAGTGACGTTCAGGCATGTCAGGCGAAGGTCGATCTGAACCGGATTGGACTGATCGAGAATCAGGCAGTTGAACGACGTTGGTTCGCCGTAGCGGTTCAGGTAGGCCACGAGCGGCGTCGCTAGGTCGGCCGGTGCCTGCCCGTCTTTTGCTGAGACGGAACAGATCTTTGCTAGCGTCGCGGACAGCTCATCAGGCGCGGCGTATTGCTGCGTCCGGTTGCTGATGAGGTTTTCCACCTGGTTGGGGATCATCTCCACGGCATTCTGCCAATTCTGGGCGGCGAGATTGGTTGCCGGATCGCTGTTGAGCTTGTCGATGATTGCCGCGCATACTTGCTCCGCCTGAAGCGGGCTTGTGGTCTTCGGACCGATGACCACAAAGAGACCAGATGCCGTTTTCGCGAATGGATTCATGTTCGTTCCTTTCGGGATTTATGGAGGCGGCATGGTGCATGCCGCCTCCGTGGGGCGGCGATCAGACCTGCGGCTTGATGTCCTGCTGGGGTGTCGAGCCGCCGTTGAAGAAGTTCTTCGCGTTGGCGAATTGCTGCGTCGAATTCTTGTTCAGGAGGCTCTGGAAGGCGGTGTAGTCGGTGCCGCCCTTGCGGATGCGGCGCGTCTGGATCAGGTTGGTGACCTCGGTGTAATCCATGTCGATGTTGACGTATTGCGCCGATGCGCAGGACGACTTCATCTCAAGGAAATACTGCTTGAACTGGATCTGCCTGAGCACAATCGCGCCATAGTCGTAATATCCACCCGCACCGTTCTCGACGAGATAGCTCTGGTAGGTGCAGGTCAAGGCCTTGTAGGTCTCGGCCTTGCTGTTGGCGCTGAACGTCAGGTTCCCCATTTCGTTGAGGAAGGATTGGAAGTCGGTCAGCAGCGACGCTCCGTCGGTGATTATGGCCTTGGCGATCAGCGACAGGAAGGTGCCGGAGACGGACGTGCCGACAATCTTGTTCGAGTAGCTTTTCTGCTTCTGGCCCCCGACCGCGAGGTCGGGAATGTTGCCGACGACGTTGGTCCAGGTGTTGATGTCGAGCTTCGTCGAGTCGATCGTCGGGTAGTGGGTGTGCATGTAGTCGTGCACGAGACCGCCGATGCCCAGAAGATTGTCCTGGTTCTCGTTCATGATGTCGCTGTAGGCAGGGTCGGTGGTCTTCTGGCCTATGAGATGGAACTGCACCGTTCCTTCGCTGTTGGCGATGGTGTCGTCGCTCGGCGGCGCGGCATTCGGCTGCGCCAGGGTGAGCGGCTTGGCAAGAAAGAAGTTGTTGGCGGCGTCGTAATTCTTGGTCGATTGCTGCGCCTCGTACTGCTGCATGTTCACTGCGGATGCGGTCGACATGGATTGTCCTCCAGTGTTGAAAGCTCAAACAGGTTGGAAATGTCATGAAGCTAAAGGTTGTGAAACTTCTGGGAGCGTTTACTAATTTCCGCCCCCATTAGATGTATATCAGATCGATTTGCGTAAGACCTTTGACTTAGACAGGCTTTTCTCTGCGCACGGCCATCTTGCGGTAACGCAGCGGGGAGAGGCCGTGGATCGCCTTGAAGGACGTCGCGAAGTTGTTGCTGTTCTCGTAGCCCACCGTCCGAGCAATCTCGGCGATGCTCTGATGGCTGCCGCGCAGCCGCATCGCGGCCTCGACCATTCGATAGTGCCTCAGCCACGTCATCGGCCCGCAGCCGAACGAGGCCTCGAAGCGATCGACCAGCGTCGTCCTGTTCGTTCCGACGAGGCGAGCCAGTTCGCTGAGGCTGACCTGGTGCTCGATCCGGTGTGCCAGCAAGTCGCAGGATCGCTGCACGATAGGATCGACGGAAAAGAACGATGCGGCGGAGCGGCGCTCGACTTCCGCCACGCAGGCCCTGAGGCGGCTCAGCACCTCCTGCTCGATCAACGGCCATAAGAGGTAGTCGAAGTAGCCGGCTGCAAATATACCGGCGCGGT
This sequence comes from Rhizobium sp. BK251, assembly GCF_004345245.1. Classification (GTDB taxonomy): domain Bacteria; phylum Pseudomonadota; class Alphaproteobacteria; order Rhizobiales; family Rhizobiaceae; genus Rhizobium. Next base: position 656,237 of record NZ_SLUQ01000001.1, read on the forward strand.
AAAGATCGCCCTCCGGGACGAGGGCGAGTTGCATGAGGCCAGGTGAGACGGCCTCGGCCAGTTTCGCCTCATGATGCCTCGACAAACGGCAATCGACGATGACGATTTCCGCGCCGTGCCCGGGCTTGAGCGCCCGCTGGTCGACGATGTCGACCTGTCTCAGCGACCTTGCCATTCGCGCCAGATATCTGGCAACGGACGGATCGGGGCCCAGATAGGCAGCCAGGACAGGAGAGGGCACCGTGAACCACCTCGACTTTTGCTCGAGGTCTCTTTTCGCCCCGAAAAGTTGCAATTCCACAACTTTTCCGAGCTTACTTCTCGTCCGTGCTCGCGGGCAGTATCGCCATGCTCAAGCCGCCGGAACGGCTCATCGGCCGGGCGGTGCGGACCCTCGTCTTCCGCCGCTTCCCCAAGCCCCCGTTCAAGCCGAAGTGACGCCGCTTTCCTTGTTGGCGGCAGGCTGAGATGTTAAAATCTACAAGCTCTGCTTCAGGGAGGATGAAAGCCCATGAGCGAGAAGCTGAACATTGAACTGGACGGAAGACAGGCCGACGCCCTGCGCCGCGTCGCCGCCTCCGGGCGGTACGGAGGCGCAAGCGACATACTCGGCGAGGCGCTGGACGATTGGCTTGCGAAGCGCGAGACGATGTCGGGCGATATCGCGGCGCTGCGGCGGTTTCTCAAGGAGGGTGCGACCAATGGCGAGACCTGCCCGGTCGATCCTGCGGAACTGCTTAAAAGCGCCCGCCGTCACTTCCGCGACGCCTGAGCAACGATCCCGCCAAAAGGCAGGTGGAGGCTAGCCGGCCTCGATTTCTGCTGCCATCTCGGCAAGCTTGCGAACCGTGTTGAGGTTACGCGACGTGCCGCTTTTGAGCGCCGGAAGCTTCAGGCGCGATTTGCCCGAACCGTTCGGATAGTGGACGTAGATTTCTCGCGCGCCGACCTGGGCTTCCTCGCCGTCGGGCGCGATCATCTTATCGAGCGCGTCCTTCGGCGCCGCCTCAGGCAGGAAGTGGACGAGCAGGAAATTCGGCTTCGCGTCGGGGAAGGGCGCCCGCTCGACGATCTCGTCGAGTTCCCTGCGGCCACGCACCATCACCCCCGGCATCCTTCCGAACCTTCCTTCAAGCGCCACGTCGAGCATCTCCGCGACACGCTCTTCCTTCTCGTCCGAGCGGAAGAGCACGTTGCCGCTCTGGATATAGGTCTTGACCTCGCTGAAGCCGATGCCTTCGCAGATCGCCTTCAGCTCCACCATCGGCAGCGAACTGTTGCCCCCGACATTGACGGCCCTGAGCAGGGCGACATAGACCGGCATCGGCTCCCCCCGATCCTTGGTTACATCTTGCCGACGACCTTGAGCGCAAACGCATATTCGAAGGCAATCTCCTCGAGGCGCTGGAAGCGTCCCGAGGCTCCGCCGTGGCCGGCGTCCATGTTGGTGCGCAGCAGGATCGGCGCCGAACCCGTGGTCTTTTCGCGCAGCCTCGCCACCCACTTGGCCGGCTCCCAATAGGTCACGCGCGGGTCGGTCAGGCCACCGAGCGCGAGGATCGGCGGATAGGGCTTCGCGCCGACATTGTCATAGGGGCTGTAGCCGGCAATGTGGTCGTAGTCTTCCTTGCTCTCGATCGGGTTGCCCCATTCCGGCCATTCGGGCGGCGTCAGCGGCAGCGTGTCGTCGAGCATGGTGTTCAAGACATCGACGAAGGGAACGGCGGCGATGATGCCCGCAAATTTCTCCGGCGCCATGTTGGCGACCGCGCCCATCAGCATGCCGCCGGCCGATCCGCCTTCGGCGACGATCCTGTCGTAGGAGGTGAACTTCTCCTGATTCAAATAGTCAGCGGCGGCGACGAAGTCCTTGAAGGTATTTGTCTTCTTTCCCATCTTGCCGTTTTCGTACCAGGCAAAGCCCTTGTCCTTGCCGCCGCGGATATGGGCGATGGCATAGACGAAGCCGCGGTCGGCGAGAGACAGGCAGTTGGTATTGAAGCCTGCCGGAATGGTGATGCCGTAGGCGCCGTAGCCGTAGAGCAGGCAGGGCGCCGTGCCGTCGAGCGGCGTATCCTTGCGATAGAGCAGGGTAACCGGCACCGTTTCGCCATCCCAAGCGGGCGCAAAGACGCGGCGGGTCACGTAGTCGTCCGGATTGTGGCCCGAGGGCACTTCCTGGGTCTTGAGCAGCGTGCGCTCGCGCGTGACCATGTTGTAGTCGTAGAGCTGCGACGGCGTGGTCATCGATGAATAGGAGAAGCGGATGACGTCGGTGTCGTATTCCGCCGCGCCCGAAAGCCCCAGCGAATAGGCCTCCTCCTCGAATGCGATCGCGTGTTCCTCGCCGGTCCTGCGGTCGCGGATCATGATCTGCGGCAGGCCTTCCTTGCGCTCCAGCCAGAGCAGGTGGCGGGCATAAGCCATGTGGGAAAGGATCAGCGTACCCGGCTTGTGGGCAACCACCTCGCGCCAGTTTTCCTTCTCCGGCTTGTCGACCGGCGTCTCCATGATCTTGAAATCCTTGGCGCCGCCGTCGTTGGTGAGGATGTAGAAGACCTCGCCGCCTTCCGTCATGGAATATTCGATGCCGGTCTCGCGGACCGCCACGATCTTCGGCTCCGCGGTCAGGTCCTTGGTCGAAAGCAGCCGGTATTCGCTGGTCTCGTGGTCGTGGATGTCGATGTAGACGAAGTCGTCGAGCAGCGATCCGCCGACGCCCATGAAGAAGCCGGCATCCTCCTCCTCGTAGACGAGCCGGTCGGAAGATTGCGGCGTACCGATGATGTGGTGGTAGATCTTCGAGGGCCGGTGGTTCTCGTCCTGCAGCGTGTAGAAGAAGCTCTTGCCGTCCGGCGCCCAGACGCCGCCGCCTCCCGTGTTGTCGATGACGTCGGAAAGATCCTCGCCGGTCTCCAGGTCGCGCACCTTCAGCGTGAAATATTCCGATCCCTTGTCGTCATAGCCCCAGATGCCGCGCTTGTGGTCGGAGGAATGGTCGATGCCGGCGAGCCGGAAATAGGACTTGCCCTCGTTCTCCTTGTCGCCGTCGAGCAGCACGTGGCGTTCGCCGCCGTCGCGCGGCGTGCGGAAATAGTGCGGCTGCTCGCCGCCGGTCACGAAGAAGGTGCCGTAAGCATAAGGCCCGTCCTTCACCGGCACGGAGATGTCGTCTTCCTTGATGCGGCCGCGCATCTCGGCAAAGAGGGTCTTCTGCACCGCCTTGGTGTCTTCCATGGCCGCATTCATGTAGGTGTTCTCGGCCTCCAGATGCTGGCGGATCGCCGGATCGAGGATCGACGGATCCTTGAACATCGCCTGCCAGTTGTCGGCCCTCAGCCAGGCATAGTCGTCGGTGCGGGTGATGCCGTGACGCGTGTCGGTCGCAGGCTTCTTGGAGGCGATGGGGGCGGCGGGAAGATCTTTGAAGACGGGCACGGGCGGTTGCTCTCCGGTGAGGCTGAAGGTCTGTCAGAGATAGAGAGCATGCCGGAAGGGATCAAGCGGTGAAGACGCGATAGCGAACCGCATTCGCCATTGCGCCGGGCGGCGCGGCCGCTGCTGTGCACGAGCAGAACCCGCCGGCGCGTTGCCTTGAAGTCACCACATTGTTTCCGAATGACCGCTAGCGTTGCGATGGGTACGTCCGCCGTGAGCGGCCTGCCGGGAGCTCGGGTTTTCATGGAGCTCCGGGATGTGAATGCAGAGGATTTATTCGTAATGCTGAGGATTTTTGCCGTGCTCGTTTCGGCCGTTTGCCTGGCTTTTCCGGCACTTGCGGTGGATGCGAGGATCAAGAAGCAGTTGCTGGCGCTCGATCCGGCCGAGCGCATGGAACAGACCTGCGATACCGAGGCCATGTCGCGAATCAGTAAGGACAAGGACAAGTTCAGCGCCGACAAGGTCATCGCCTACACCTTCGGTGATCCCATCGTGAAGGAAGATTCGATAAGGGCGCCCGGCGCGGTCTTCCGCAGCAAGGGCGAGTGGTACCGCCTGTCCTACGAGTGCACCACCGGCCCGCAGCACGTCAATGTCCGCTCGCTCAGCTACCGCATCGGCGAAAAGGTGCCGCGCAATCAGTGGGGCGAGTACTATCTCTACGATTGATCACACCGGTGCCTCGTCGCCATTGCCGCTTTCCCCGCCCGAAGCCGGCGGCGGCCGATCAGCAAGTTGTGAAGGGGGATGCCACATTTCGGGCGCCTTGATCGCCGATCCCTCGCGCAGCGACAATCGGGCGCATTCCTCTTGTCGGCCTTTCGCCCAACATCCATTCCGGTTCTTCCCGAGTTTCCCTGGTACCTGTTTGATGAAGCGTTTCCTGTTGGCGTCCGCCGGTCTCCTTGCGATCACCTCCACCGCTGTCGCATCGCCTGCGGCCCCCGCGGACGGCCGGCTCGTCGAGCCGCATCTGCACGTGACGCGCTCCGGCGCCGCGCAGCCCCGCGTGGCGCTCACCTTCGATGCCTGCATGGGCAAGGCCGACGAGCGCATCCTTTCGGTCCTCGTCCAGGAAAAGATCCCGGCCACGATCTTCGTCACGGCCCGCTGGCTGAAGCATAATCCGCAGGCAACGGCGACGCTGCTTGCCCATCCCGATCTCTTCGAGCTCGAAAACCACGGCCTGAACCACATTCCGGCCGTCGACCGGCCCGTCGCGGTCTATGGCATTGCCGCTGCCGGTTCGCCGGAGGCGGTTCGCCAGGAGGTGCAGGGCGGTGCCGATGCCATGATTGCCGACCACATTCCGCAACCGCACTGGTTCCGCGGCGCGACGGCAAAGTACAGCCTGTCCGCCATAGAGCAGATAAGGTCGATGGGCTACCGCATCGCCGGCTATTCGGTGAATGGCGATGGCGGATCGCTGTTTGGCGCCGCCGTCACGGAAAAGCATTTCGCCGCCGCCAGGGATGGCGATGTCATCATCGCCCACATCAACCAGCCGACGCACGCTGCCGGCGAAGGCGTGGCCCGTGGCATCCTCGATCTCAAGGCGCGTGGCGCGCAGTTCGTCCGGCTTCAGGATGTGGAAGACACCGGCGATGACGGCACGACGCTTTCGATGTCGCCGTCCTGAGTGACGTCGAGGGGAGGCGGGGTGACGATCCTCTCCTCCGCTTCCCATGTGAATTTCGAAGGCGGCCCATCGCGGTCGAGGGCAAAGTCGTCGAACCAGTCGCGGCGGACACCGGAGATCATCGCGCCGATCATCTGCGCCGCCATGTAGGAAAAGGTGATGCCGTTGCCGCCGTAGCCGTACGCGGCGTAGACGCGCGGCACCCCGGGCACCGGCCCGATCAGCGGCAGGCCGTCGACGGTCTCCCCGAAAGTGCCGCACCAGGCGTAGTCGACGCGCATGTCCGCCTCCGGCCAGATGAGCCGCAGCTTCTCGCGGATCGCGGCGATCTTGGCGGGAAGCTTGCTGTCTCTTTCTTGCGGATCGATCGTCTCGTCGTCCTCGCCGCCTGCGACGATCCGGTGATCCGCAGTGGTGCGGGCGTAAAGATAGGGGTGCGTGTCCTCCCACAGAAGCAGGCCGTCCCGCCAGAGCGTTTCGGGCGCTTGCGGCGCGGTCGCGATCGCGTAGCTCGATAACGTGCGGTGGAGCTTCGGCATGTCGATGCCCGGCATGGAGTAGCCGGTCGCAAGCACGACGTTGTCGGCTTCGATCTCGTAGGGGCCGTCGGTCTCGATCGTCACATGCGCGCCTCCGGCATGCAGCCGCACCGCCGAGGCATTGACCAGCCTCGCGCCGCGCTTGATGCCGATATCAAGCAGCCCCCAGGTGAGGAGAAGCGGATCGACCTCGGCCGAGCCCGGCGAAAGGATCGCGCCGTCGCGGTCGATATCGAATTCCGCCATCAGGTCGGGGTGTTCCAGGAGACGTCCCTGCAGGCCGGCGCGCCGCCGCAAGTCATATTCATAGGCGAGTTCATGGGCGCCGGTCGGCCCGCTGGTGATATAGAGCGAGGAACGCGGCTGGAACTGGCACGCGATGCCATGGGTGGTAATGAGGTCAGCAAGGCCATGCACAGCGATGACGCTGCGCCGATAGGTGGCGGAGGCCCGCTCGAAGCCGTAGAACTCCTCGAGCTCGGAGAGCTGCCGGTCGATCTCCCATTGCAGCATGGCCGTGCTTGCCGCCGTGCTGCCGAGGCCGGGTTGCTCCCGATCGATGATGCAGACGGAAAGGCCCCGCGCAGTCAGGACCTCCGCCGCGAGCGCGCCGGTGATGCCACCGCCGATCACCGCGACATCGATATGAAAGCTGTCGGAAAGGGATTTGTAGGGCGGCCGAATTGATGTCCCGCCCCACGGCGAACGGCCGCTTACGAGCTGGTCGTGGTCTGATTCATTCAGCGTCAGATCGGATGCCATCCCGAATCTCCGTCCCCGAAACGAATCTTGCCTTTATTTCGGCAGTTGCGGAAGCACTTTTTCTTCCACGAAGAGTTCATTGATGATCGCCATCGCGATCAGGGAGAGCGGAAGCGCCAGCATGGCGCCCACGGCACCCCACATCCAGGTCCAGAAAATGATTGCGACGAAGACGACGAAAGGGTTGATTTCCAGGCGTCTTCCCATGACGGCCGGAAAGATGAGGTTCTCCATCAGCAGGTGGACGGTGAAGAAGGCGACGGCCGGCGCAAGACCGAGGATCAGACCGTCATGGGTGAGGATGCCGGCGATCGCGACCGCGGCCGTCATCAGGGTAATGCCGAGGAACGGGACGAAACTCGAGAGGAATGCGAACACCCCCCAGAGGGCCGGCATGCTGAGTCCGCCGAAATAGGCGATGATCGTCATGATCACGCCAAGCCCGGCATAGATCAGCGAAGCGGTGGCGAAATAGAAGCCGAGCACCTGTTCCACCGCATTGATGACGCGGATCGCCGCCAGGCGTTGCGGCCGCCTGCGGAAGGTCATGATGATCGTCTTGCGCAGGTTGACGCGCCCGGCAAGGAAGAGCAGCAGCGCGGCAAAGAAGATCATGCCCTGGACGATCGCCGGCGTCAGGTTGGTCGTGACCACATGCAGCACGTTACCTGTGTTTTCGAGAAGCTTGTCCATCGACATCGGACCACTCTGGAAGGTGGCGGGCGTAATGTGCAGCCATTCGATGCGCTCGAGGAACGGCATGAAGCGATTGATCGATCGTTCGACGAAGTCAGGCCCTTCCTGGGCCAGCGTTGTAAGCGGTCCGGCAAGCGTATTGACGAGGAGCACGATGATGAGCGTGACCGAGCTCGAAAGCAGCACCGCATTGGTGATGCGCGGCACACCCAGGCTGGAGAGTTTCTCTGCAACCAGGCCTAGGATCATGCCGACGACAACGGCGAGCGTGATCGGGATGAGGATCATCGACATCAGGTAGACCGCGTAGAGACCGAGTATCGTGAAGATGCCGATCACTGCCCAGGCCATCGAGATGTCCAGCCCGTCCTTTTCCAGCCGTCTCACAGGCGCTGGATCCATTTCCTCGGTGGATTTCCTCAATGTCTCAGCCCAACTGCCGATCCTCGGCTCCGACACGCTTGAGATCTTCCTTGCTTGCTTGCGAATCCCGTTGGCGATGCCCATGGCTGAAATGTCCCCGATTGCGTCGCTCAACAACGCGCAATACCCCGCCGGAGTTCCGGTCGGGGCTTGCGTCCTTGGGAGGAGTGGTCTGAATATCAGGTGGTAAGTGTCAGGCCGATGCCCCAGGGATCCCTGAGGAAGATGCCGCCGTCGCGCTTCTCGGTCTTGATCTCGAGTTCGTCGAGCTTGGAAACGGCTTTGTCGAGTGCGGCCGTGTCGTTGAAGCGCAGCGTGTAGTCGGAAAGACCGGTCATGCGCTCGTCGCGGGTTCCGGCGCCGCGACTGTTCCAGATATTGGCGGCGAGATGGTGGTGATAGCTGCCCGAGCCAAAGAAGCTGGCGCCAGGATATTTCGCCATCAGCTTCAGGCCCAGCACGTCGCGATAAAAGGTGTCGGCCTGCGGTATGTCACCGACCTGGAGATGGATATGGCCGATTGCCGAACCCGTCGTCAGGCCGTCCCAGCGATCGTTCGGCGCGCTGTCATAGAGCCCCTGGAGGTCGAGCTGCAGCGTCGCTATCTGGACCATGCCGTCGGGATGGAACTTCCATTCCTCGTGCGGCCTGTCGGCGTAGACCTCGATGCCGTTGCCTTCGGGGTCGGAAAGATAGATCGCTTCGCTGACGAGATGGTCGGAGGCGCCGTCCAGCATCACATTGTTCTGCGCGGCATGCCGCAGCCAGCGGGAGAGTTCCGTGCGGTTCGGCATCAGGAATGCCGTGTGGAAGAGACCGGCAGCATTGCGCGGCGCACGGCGAGCCTCGCCATCCGTCGTCAGCGTCAGCAACGGGACGCCGTCGACGCCGAGCACTTCGCCGCTCGGGCTTTTCTCGATGACCTTGAGGCCCAGCATTTTCTGGTAGAATCCGGAAACGAGGGGCAGGTCTTCCACGACCAGATGCGAACGGTCGACATAGGCAGGCCGGGTCAGCGCGTAAGAGATCGGGGTCTTGCTCATCTTGTGGTCCTCCCTCCGCATCAAAGGCACCGGCGCTGGCGGCATTCGAGCCGCCTTGAAGCGATGCCAGGTCTTACGCGCCGGTTCTGCGCCTTCCTGATTTTCCTGGCCGCTGTACTTGCCTCACTATATGCCGGATTTCGATTGTTCACAGAAGACCGCATTTTGACAATTCAGCGTTCGCCATAGATTGACAATGCCCTGGAGCTGTTGATTTGGATCAAAGCGTGGTGATTGTCTCCGCTTCATTGTCCGGCCATAATTGATCGGCCGCACAGGTCGAAATCAGGCGGGAGAGCGACATGTATAAGAAGATCATCGTTCCTATCGAAATCGGCGCCTTGGAAAGGGGAGAGCGCAGCCTGCGCAAGGCCATGACGCTGCTTGATGACGGAGGGAAGATCGTCTTGCTCAATGTCGTGGAGGACGTGCCCGGCTACATGACCATAGACCTGCCGCCGGACCTGATCGAGAATGCGATCCTGGACGGCCGCGCCAAGCTCGAGGCGATGTGCGTGCGAGTGGGCGTGACCGCCAGCGTCGAGATTCGCCGTGGTCCGCCGGCAAGCAACATCATCGCCACCGCGCAGGAACATGAGGCGGATCTCATCATCGTTGCGTCGCACGTCCCGGACTACTCGAACTACTTCATCGGCGCGACCGCCGACCGGGTGGTACGCCACGCAAAATGCTCGGTGCTGGTCGACCGCTGGCCTGAAAAGAAGTGAAAAGGGAGAAAGGGGAGGTCGTCATGGACGTGCATAAATACGAGGAGATCCTGCGGCTGCGTCAAAGCGAGATCAACTCGCGCCTTTACAAGATCGATGCGGATCTCGGCCGCACGAAGAATGCCGATAGCGCCGAGCGCGTCACGGAAGGCGAAAACGACGAGGTGCTCGAGGAATTGGGCCAGGTCGGGCAGGACGAGCTGCGGGCGATTAACGCGGCTCTCGAGCGTATCGCCAAGGGCACGTTCGGAACCTGCGTTCGCTGCGGCCAGCCGATTTCTGCCGAGCGCCTTGCCGCCGTGCCCTATGCGCCCCTCTGCGAGGATTGCATCCGCGGAAGGTAGTTCCTCCATCCGCCTTTAACGCCATGCGTGGCGAATTACCGCTACCCACCTTTAGGCAGGTTGCGCTGCGGCTGCGGAGATGCGACCATCAGGGCCGGTATTGAGGCGGTTTGTACATGGGCGAGTTCAACGGCATACGCTGGGCTTATGACAGATACGAGTTGATCGCGGACGGCATCGTGCAGGGTGTGGGCCTCGTTTTCGCTCTGATCGGCGCAACCGTGCTGATCTTCTACGCAACGGTCTGGAGCACCCATGGCGAGCTCGCCGCCGCCTGGATCTACGGCGTCGGCCTTGTCCTGGCACTGGCGGTGTCCTTCTCCTACAATCTCTGGCCGGTCTCGCGCACCAAATGGATCCTGCGCCGCTTCGACCATTCCTCGATCTTCATTCTGATCGCCGCCACCTACACGCCCTTTCTGGAGCGTGGCGCCGACGATCCGGTGCTCTTCGCAATGCTGATCGCCATCTGGGTGGTCGCGGCACTCGGTATCGGCCTGAAATGCTTCTTTCCGGGCCGTTATGACCGGCTGACGATCCTCCTCTACCTCGGCATGGGCTGGAGCGGCATCTTCGTTGCCGGACCCGTCTCGCTGCACATTCCTTCCGCCTCCATGCTCCTGATCGTCATCGGCGGCGTCATCTATTCGGCCGGCGTGGTCTTCCACGTGTGGGAAAAGCTGCGCTTCCAGAATGCGATCTGGCACGGCTTCGTCATCGCCGCCGCAGCGGTGCACTATTCCGCGGTCATGACCTGCTTCAGCCTGCCGCCTGCAGCGCTTTGAGAGAATTCCGTCCAGCTTCGTAGCGTCGCAGTTTACATCGCCATGTGCCGGCGCTATGCCGCTCGCCGACGATGAATCCCAACCGGACCTTTTTCAATGGACCAAGCCGTGCTGGTGCGTGACGCCACCGAAGCCGATCTTCCCGCCATCCGCGAGATCTACAACCACGCCGTCGAGCATACGACCGCGATCTGGAACGAGACGCTGGTCGATCTCGACAACCGGATCGAATGGTTCCGGATGCGCAAGGGCAGGGGCTTTCCCGTGATCGTGGCGGAGAAGGACGGCAAAGTCGCCGGCTACGCTTCCTATGGCGATTGGCGCGCCTTCGATGGCTATCGCCACACGGTCGAGCATTCGGTCTATGTCGACAAGGATTGCCGCGGCCACGGCATCGGAGAACTCCTGATGCGCGCGCTGATCGTGCGCGCCTCCACCGGCGGCATCCATGTCATGATCGCCGGCATCGAGGCGGAGAACACCGCCTCCATCCGCCTTCACGAAAAGCTCGGCTTCCGCGTCGCCGGCACCTTTCGCGAGGTCGGCACCAAGTTCGGCCGCTGGCTGGACCTGACCTGCATGGAGCTCAGGGTGCCGGAAAACGGGGCGGCCTGATCCGCCCACCCATCCACCGTCAATGTGTCGCCTCTGAAATTCGCCGGTCATAATCGTCTGCGAGGTCGCGCAGGGCAGCCGCTCCGTCGCCCGTAAAAGACGGCCCGTGCATCAGCGCCAGCGTGCGCGGGGCGAGTCCTGCGAGACTGCGGATCGTCGTGCCCATGGCTGGGTTCAGGCAGGAATATTTGAAGATGTCCTCGGCCATGACCGCTGGGCCGACGATATCGCCCTCGGTCAGCGCTCGGTCGTTGCCGAGCTGCGTGAAGAGGTCGCCGCACATCAGCGTGCCGGTCGATTCCTCGTAGAGCACGCCGGCGTCCCACCCGTGCGGGGTATGGGGCGTGTCGATGAAGCGCACCCTCTTGCCGCCGCCGAGTTCGACCACCTCTCCGTCCTTCAATTGGCGCGGCTCGCGGTCGGAAAAATCGCTGAGCGAGACCATGCAACAGGTCTGGCCCTGCGCGGGCGTGGCCTGAGGCGCTGCCGCCAGCCATTCGTTCATCGCCCCGCATTCGTCGGCCTCGAAATGACCGAAGGCGATCCAGCGCAGCTGCGCCGGGGAGATGATGCGGCTCAGGGCTTCATGGTTGAGCGCGAACATCTTCCTGAGGCCGGTGTGGAACATCAGCGGCTCGTCGCCGAGGACGAGGAACTGGTTGAAGGTGAAACCGGCGGGCGGCACGATATCGGGCACATAGGTGGAAAGCCGGTAGATGCCGTCGGCGATTTCGCTGATCTTCGTTTCCATGAATTCCTCCATCCGTTCGAGGGCTGAATGCCGCGCCACCGTCGCCTCTCCGGCAGTGGACCTCTGCTATGTTTTCATGGTACATTAGCGTGTATTGAAATTCGAATTGGCGGACTTGTCAATAATGGATGCACATATTTGTGTAGTTAAATCGAGATGAGCCGAACCTACACACTCAGGCGCCGCGCTGAGCAGCAGGCGCAGACAAGGTTGCGAATCGTCGATACGGCGATCGGCCTGCACAGCACGGTCGGTCCGGCGCAGACGACGTTCAGCATGGTCGCGGAGCACGCAGGTGTTCAACGCCATACCCTCTATGCGCATTTCCCGGATGAGCGCAGCCTGCTGCTCGCCTGCTCGGGTCTCCATATGGAGCGCGATCCGCTGCCGGACGCCGACCCGTGGCGGGCAATCGAGGATCGGCATGAGCGCCTCCGCGTCGGGTTGAATGCGCTCTATGGCTGGTACGAGCGCAACGCCGAATTGGCGTCCTGCGTGCTGCGCGATGCCGAATTCCACGACCTCACAAGGGAAATTGCCGGCATGAGGTTCGGGCCGTATTTTTCGGCCCACAGGCAGGTGCTTGGCGAGGGCCTGGCGGCCACGCCGCACGCCATGCTGCTCGTCGCGCTGAGCTACTCCACATGGCGCACCCTGACGCAGGACGCCCGCCTGGAGCGGGCGGCGGCAGTCGAAGCAATGGTGGAGGCCGTCTATCCCGCAGGCGGGACGCGCGCCCGCTGACGCCCGCGCGACGCTTATTATCTGTCCGGTTCGAACAGCATCGCATGACCGTTGATGCAGTAGCGCAGGCCGGTAGGCGGCGGACCGTCGGGGAAGACATGGCCCAGATGAGCCTCGCAGGTGCCGCAGCGGATCTCCGTGCGCACCATGCCGTAGGACGTATCGCGATGTTCGGTGACGGCGTAGGGAGAGACCGGCTCGAAATAGCTCGGCCAGCCGCAGCCGGCGTCGAATTTCGTGTCGGAGCGAAAGAGCGGCGCGGCGCAGCAGACGCAGCGGTAGAGCCCGGTCTCGAAGGAATCCCAGTAGGGACCGGTGAACGCGCGCTCCGTTTCGTGCTGGCGGGTGACGCGGAATTGCTCTGGCGTCAGCTGCCTGCGCCAATCGGCCTCGCTCTTGCGCACCCGCGTCTTGGTCGTTTCAGCCATGGGGCTTCCCTCCTGCGCCGGTCGGGTCAGCTAATAAAATAAGATCGATCCGGGGCGGAGACAACTATCGGCGCGCGGGCCGGGTGCGCCGCAGCAGCGCTACTGGCCGGAAAAATAGAGCCGCCTCAGAAAGCGGTCCGTGCCCGGGTTGTAGTAGCTCGAGCCCGGGCCGAAGCCGTCGATCCAGGCCGGCGAGGGGACGAGGAAATTCGGCTTCCAGGTTTGCGGGGGTGTTCCGGCGGTTTGTCGCGCCAGTGCCTCGCGAAAGGAATAGTGGGTGAAGAGCCGCATGAACTCTCCGAGATAGATGTCGGCGACCGGCCCGTTGCCGCGGATGATCAGCATGTTCTCGTCGTTCTTGTTCGTCGATCCTTCGGAGAAGTTGGCCGATCCGACGACGAGGGTGGGCGAGGGGCCGAGCGGGTCGACCAGCATGTACTTCGTGTGCACGTAGAGCACATGTGCATCGTCGCTCACCTGCGCCGTTTCCGCCAGCCACCGGTCGAAGTTGTTCAGGGCCACGCGCGCGCCGACGGAAACGACAATGTTCGGGTGACGCCTGATCCGGTCGATCTCGGCTGCCTGTTTCTTGTATTGCCGTCCGTTGCCCTTCTTTTCCATCAGTGCGAAGCGCAACACGTTGTCGATCTGGTCGTAGGTCTTCACGAAACGGCCGTTCATGCCGAAGGCGAAGGTCATGAAGAGCCCGCGCTCCGCGCTTGCCGCAAGGTCTGCATACCAGTCGAGCGCCGTTAGGGAGGAGCGCGGCGAAAACACCGTCTCCGTATCGGTATTCTCGGGCAACACGGGCAGCAGGTTCTGCAGTTCCACCTGCGTTGCCGTGGGCGAAAGTGTGAGGTCCCGGTCAAGGAGGTTCCAATAGGCGAGATATTGGCCCGCAAGCGTCTCGTCGCGCACGATGTGGGCATTGTTGGAATGGCCGAAGATTCCGTTCTCCGTAAGGTTGGTCGAGCCGGTCCAGACCTGCTTTGCCTCCTCGTCGCGGATGAAGACGAGAAACTTGTTGTGGGCGAAGCCGCCCGAATGCTCGCGCGGCTTGGTGACCGGCGCGATCGCCTGGTTTTCCAGCGCTTCGGTATTCTGCTCGCCGGCGCTGTCGCCGTCATAGAGGATCTTCACGTCGACGCCGCGCCCGCGCGCCGCCTCCAGGCGATCGAAGATCCGCGTGTTCTGGAACTCGTAGAAAGCGCCGCGCAGCCTGTCGCCCGCCTTGGTCTGGTCGATGTAGCTCTCGAGCCCCTCGATGAGACCGCGTGAAAGCCATTCATAGGCGGCCGGGCCTATCTCGCTCGGCTTCTTGTTCTGGAAGCGGCGGGCATATTCCTGCGAGGCGATTGCGCCGCGATTGAAGAAGACGGCGTGCTTGCCCTTCGTCACACGCTCGGTCTTGACCTTCAGAGTCACCTCGAACTTCGGCTCAAGGTCGCCCGGCTCACCTCCCATGGCGACGATGCGAAAAGTATATTTCTGGTCGGGAGAGACGGAATAGTCCGCCCATTGAAAGGTCTGGAAGGGGTGATCGAACGAGGAGAACATCACGCCCTGCGCCGGATGCGGCTCTATTGCCTCGAAGGTCTTCATGCCGCCGAGCCAGATGACCTCGCCATCGCGCTTGCGCTTGCGCTGGATCGCAAAGCCGAGGATTTTCTCCGATCTTATCTGATCCTGGGGCAGGTCCCAGCCGAGGAGCACCACGTAATTACCTGCTACCGCCAGGGCCTTCATGGCCCCATCTGCTTGTGCGTCCCGCATGGTGAATCCGCTCCTGCGTGAGTGTATGAGTTTATACAATCAGTATGACAGGTGATGTATTACGGCGGCGACTCATGGTTACACGGGCTTAGCGGCCTCTTTATGTTTGTGCGCTGATCTTAAACTGTGACTTGAATTCTTTTACCCTTGAGGCGCCTATCCGTTTGGCCTATTTGGGATGGGCTTTTCGACTTAGTCATTTTTCCCGTTCCAATCGCCCGCAGGAGAAAAGATGGCCGGCGCCGCGGGTCTTACATTCCTGGCCCTGTGTATGCCTTTTCTGGGTGCAATCCTGGCACCGATGGCTGTTCGGATCCTCGGTGCAAATTCCGCCTGGCTGCTCGCCCTCGCACCCGCAATCGCCTTCCTGCATTTCCTAGGCTTCGTGCCCGAAATCGCGCGCGGCGAAGTCGTCACCGCCGGCTATTCATGGGTGCCGAGCTACGATCTCAGCTTCTCCTGGTTCCTCGACGGCCTGTCGCTCACCTTCGCCCTTCTCATCACCGGCATTGGCATCCTGATCATTCTCTATTCGGGCGGCTACCTGAAGGGCCACCGCGACCAGGGACGCTTCCTTTCGTTCATGTTCCTCTTCATGGGAGCAATGCTCGGCCTCGTCGTCTCCGACAGCTTCCTGATGCTCTTCGTCTTCTGGGAGTTGACCTCGATCACCTCCTTCCTGCTGATCGGCTTCGATCACGAACGCGAGCCGGCCCGCCGCGCCGCCTTGCAGGCGTTGGTCGTTACCGGTGGGGGTGGTCTTGCCCTGCTCGCCGGCCTCCTGATGATCTGGAACGTGACCGGCGTCACGCAGATGTCGCTGCTCATGCCGTTCGGCGACGATCTGCGCGCCAGCCCCTTCTATCTCGCCGTGCTCGTCCTGGTGCTCGGCGGCGCCTTCACCAAGTCGGCGCAGTTTCCGTTTCACTTCTGGCTGCCGAACGCCATGGAGGCGCCGACGCCGGTTTCCGCCTACCTGCATTCGGCAACCATGGTGAAGGCCGGCGTGTACCTGCTGATGCGGCTCAATCCCGTCCTCGGCGCAACGCCCGCCTGGCAAACCCTGCTGCCCCTCTTTGGCGGGGTGACGCTCCTCGCCGGTACGGCGCTTGCCGTGCGGCAGACCGACCTGAAGCTGAAGCTCGCCTATACGACAGTCTCTTCGCTCGGCCTCCTTGTCATGCTGACCGGTTTCGGTTCGCCTTATGCGGTCGAGGCGGCGGTGCTCTATCTCATCGCCCATTCGCTCTTCAAGGGTGCGCTCTTCATGGTCGCCGGCATCGTCGACCACGAAACCGGCACGCGCGACATCACCCGGCTGCGCGGCCTGCGCTCCGGCATGCCGCTGACATTTGCGATCGCACTTGCCGCCGCCTTCTCCATGGCTGGCCTGCCGCCCTTCTTCGGCTTCCTCGCCAAGGAGGAGATCTATACCGCGCTCGCCGGCGCCGACCTGCGCGCCATCGTCTTCACCGCGGTTGCCGTCATCGGCAATGCGCTGATGTTCGCGATCGCCTTTGCGGTCGGCCTGAAACCCTTCATCGGCACACCGGCCGCGACGCCGAAGGATCCGCATGAGGCGCCCGCACTCCTCTGGCTCGGCCCGGCGGTGCTTTCCGCGCTCGGCCTGCTTGCCGCGCTCTTTTCAGGTGCCACCCACGGCCTTTTCTCCTCGCCGGCCGCGACCGCTGTCGCTGGCTCGCCGTCCGTGATCTCCATCTCGCTCGTGCCGCATTTCGGCGCGCCGCTGATGCTCTCGGCGCTGACGATCCTGCTCGGCATCGGCGTTTATTGGCAGCTCGAGCGTGCCCGTTTCCTCATGGCCGTGCTGCTGCGTGCCATCGGGTCGGGGCCGGACCAGCTCTTCGATCAGTTTGTCGCCGGCCTCGTGCGGTTTTCCCATCGCGTCACGGGCATCCTGCAGCCGGGCCGGCTGGAGCTCTACCTGACCGTTACCTTCCTCTGCGTCGCGGCAATCCTGCTCGTTCCCGCATTCCTCTATGGCGAGCTGCCGTCGGCGCCCGCATGGCCGCGGGATGTGCAATTGCACGAATGGGCCGTCTTCGCGCTTGCGATCATCGGCCTTCTTGCCGTGCTCATTGCCCGCGACCGGCTGACCGCCATCGTCTCGCTCGGGCTCCAGGGCTTCGCGGTAGCACTCATCTTCCTGCTTTTCGGCGCCCCGGACCTCGCCTTCACGCAGTTCATGGTGGAGACGCTGTCGGTCGTCATCCTCGCGCTCGTGATGACCCGGCTGCGGCTGACCCCCTCCGATCGTCGCCCGATCGGGCAGGTGCTCTTCGATGCCATGATCGCGATCGCCTCCGGCCTCGGCTTCGGCCTTCTCCTGATGCGGGCGACCGAAGTTCCCTTCGACGGCCGGCTGACGGAATTCTTCAACCTCTATTCAAAGACGATCGCCCACGGCGCCAACGTCGTGAACGTCATCATCGTCGACTTCCGCGGCACGGACACGCTTGGCGAGATCGCGGTTGTTGCCGTTGCCGGACTTGCAATCCTTGCGCTTATCCGCATGCGCTCGGGAACCGTGCGCAACCTTGCGCCCAATGACCCCGACCATCCGGAAAACCTCGGGGTGGAGCGCCCATGAATACCGTCATCTTCCGCACCGCCGCTCCCTTCCTGACCGCGCTCATGCTGCTCTTCTCGATCTTCGTGCTGCTGCGCGGCCATAACGAGCCGGGCGGCGGCTTCACCGGCGGCCTCATCGCGGCTTCCGCGCTTGCCATCTATGGCATTGCCCGCGGCGTCGAGGCGGTGCGTCGGGCCATACGGTTTCATCCGGTGGCGATTGCTGGAGCCGGCCTGCTGCTCTCCTGCGGCGCGGGTCTGCTCTCCGTCTTTTTCGCCGTTCCCTTCATGACGGGCCTCTGGGTTTACCCGCATATCTTCGGCGTCGAGGTTCCTCTCTCGACGGTGACGTTCTTCGACATCGGGGTCTATCTCGTCGTCGTCGGCGCCATTGGCTCGATAGCGCTGGCGCTCGAGGAAAGGGAGGTCGAGTGATGGAGCCTCTTTTCGCCGTCCTCGTCGGCCTGTTCTTCGCGGCCGCCATCTATCTGATGTTGTCGAAGTTCTCGATCCGCATCATGCTCGGCATCGCGATCCTCGGAAATGCGGTGAACCTGCTCATCTTCACGGCCGGGCGGCTGACGCGCGACGTGCCGCCGATCATCCCGGCCAATCTCGATGCGCTTCCGGCCGGCACCGCCAATCCGCTGCCGCAGGCGCTTATCCTGACCGCAATCGTGATTTCCTTCTCGCTTCTGGCCTTTCTCCTCGTGCTCACCTACCGCGCCTACCAGGACCTGAAGACCGACAACACTGACGAGATGCGCGTGGCGGAGCCCGTGGAGCGGCCGTTGCCGCCGCTCGGCTATTGAGCGGGGGCCGTTGAGGAATGGCTGTGCCGACCGATAAGATCGTCGATCTTGCTTCCGCATTGGTGATGACGCCCGTGCCCGCCGGTAATTGGCTGGTCGTGCTGCCCGTTGCCCTCTGCATCGCGCTTGGCGCGGTTCTTCTCATGCTGCGCGGCCGCGTTTCGCTCCACGCCTATGTCGCAATTCCCGGCCTGGCCCTGCTCGTGCTTGTCGATGCGCTTCTCCTGTGGAAGGTGGCTACCGACGGGCCGGTTACGATGGTCATGGGGCGCTGGCTGCCGCCATTCGGCATTGCCTTCACCGTCGATCTGCTCGGCGCGATGATGACCCTTGCGGCCGGCATCGTGGCGCTCGCGGCCGGCCTCTATGCGCTCGGCGACGTGCCATTGGTCGGCAGGCGATACGGCTTCTTCCCCTTTCTCCTGCTGCTGATGGCAGGCGTCAGCGGCGCATTCCTCACCGGCGACCTCTTCAACCTCTATGTCTGGTTCGAGGTGCTCCTCATTTCCTCCTTCGGTCTCCTCGTGCTCGGCTCCGAGAGCGAGCAGATCGACGGAGCGCTGAAATATGCCGTCCTTAATCTCGTCGCCACGACGCTGTTCCTCGTCGCGGTCGGCTATGCCTACGCCGTCTTCGGCACGCTCAACATGGCCGATATCGCCGGCAAGTCGGCGGGCCTCGGCGCGTCGGCGCCGCTGATCACGATCTCGGCCCTCTTCCTGCTCGCCTTCGGCATGAAGGCGGCGGCGTTCCCCGTGAATTTCTGGCTGCCGGCCTCCTACCATACGCCGCGCGTCGTCGTTTCCGCCCTCTTTGCCGGCCTCCTCACCAAGGTCGGCGTCTATGCCATGATCCGTGTCATGGGCATGATGCTGCCGGTCGAGCGCGAGGAACTCAGCCTTCTGATCGCGCTCCTGGGGGCGCTGACCATGATCATCGCCGCGCTCGGGGCGCTGGCGCAGTCCGATATCCGCCGCCTGCTCGGCTATGCAGTCATTTCCGGTGTCGGCGCCATGCTGGCCGGCCTCGCGCTCGGCAGCCCCGCCGGCATCAGCGGCGCGATCTTCTACGCATTGCATTCGATGGTGGTCATGACCGCGCTCTATTTCGTCGCCGGCGAGGCGGCGAAACTCGCCGGCAGTTTTTCGCTGCGCGCCCTCGGCGGGCTCTACCGGCAGAATGGTGCGTTCGCAGGCCTCTCGCTCGTTCTCTTCTTCGCCGTCTCCGGCCTTCCGCCCTTTTCCGGCTTCTGGCCGAAAGTCGTGCTCGTCAAGGCATCGCTCGATGTCGGCGCCTGGTGGCTGGCGGGCGCGATCCTGCTCGCCGGCTTCCTGACCACGATCGCCTTTGCCCGGGTCTTCCTACTCGCTTACTGGCGGCCACGACCGCTTGCCGCCGCGGGTGCAGATTCTGGGGAAGCGCCGGCGATTCGTTTGAGCGCGGCATTGCCCCTTGCTATCCTCGCGGCGATCGTCGTTGGCTTCGGCCTGTTTCCCGAAGGCCTGCTGCGCCTGACCGGATCGGCCGCCGCCGGGCTTCAGGATCCGCAAGCCTATCTGCAGTCCGTTTTCCCGGGGGGAGGGGAATGACGCTCTTTGCATTCAACCTGCTTCTTGCCGTCGTCTGGATCGCGATCACCGGCAACGCGTCCTTCCCCAATTTGATCCTCGGCTTCGTGCTCGCCGCGCTGGCGCTCACCATTGTTCGCGAACCCTTCGGAAGCGCGGTCTATCTCGACCGAACACGGCGCCTGCTCCTTCTCGCCGGCCTTTTCCTGCGCGAGCTCGCCATATCCGCCTGGCGCGTGGCGCTGATGGTGCTGAGACCGCACATGGACCTGAAGCCCGGCATCTTCGCCTTTCCGCTGACGGTGGATCGTGATTTCGAGATCACGCTGCTCGCCAATCTCATCACCCTGACGCCGGGCACGCTCTCCGTCGACGTCTCAGAGGATCGCAAGACGCTCTATGTGCATGCACTCGACTGCTCCGATCCGGAGGCGGCCAAGCGCAACATCGCCGCGGGCTTCGAACGCAGGATCATGGAGGCCTTCCGCTGATGGGTCCGCTTGTCATCGTTTCGGCCGCGGCAAACCTGGCGCTCGTCGTCCTCGCACTCGCTTTCCTCGTCGTCACCTGGCGCGTCCTCGCAGGCCCGACGCTCGCCGACAGGGTGCTTGCGCTCGACATGCTGGTGGCGATCGCAATCGGCTTCATCGCCGTGATCGCGGTCAAGACCGGCTTCACGCTCTATGTCGACATCGCCATATCGCTCGGGCTCGTCGGCTTCCTGGCGACAGTCGCGTTCGCCCGCTTCATCCTGTCGCGCGGCACGCCGGCGCCTGGCGCGGGCGAGGCGGCACTTGCCGGTGCCGGCGCCGCGTCGGGCAAGGCAGCGAAGGCTGGTAAAGGCGGCAAGAAGAAGCAGTCCGGCAAGCAGGCGAAGGGGCGCGGCGAGAAATGATCGACTATGTCCTCGCTCTCGTTGTTGCCGCTCTTCTTCTCATGGGTGCCTTCTTCACGCTCGCGGCGGCCATCGGCGTCGTTCGTCTTCCGGACCTCTACACGCGCATGCATGCGGCGTCGAAGGCGGGAACTGTGGGTTCGGGTCTACTTCTTTTAGCTTTGGGGTTGCATGCGCAGGACACACCAATATTATTGCGCGCGCTGGCAGGCTTTGCCTTCTTCATCTTGACTGCGCCAATTTCCGCCCATCTTCTGGCTAAAGCAGCGCATCAGACCGGCCATCGTCTATCCGGCCTTTCGGTGCGCGATGAACTTGAAAATCCTGGTCGAAGGCGGCCGCCCGGGCGTGTATAGTTTCGTGTGACGGTTTTGTGATCATGATGTTTGGTAGTGCAAACTTCGCTTAATTACTTATTTTTCATATGTGAGATTTTTTGCCAAGAAATAGCAGAATTAATAATTGGACTTTTGGCAAAAGAATGCTAATGCAGATTCAAGTAGAGTTCTGACGCTGAGTTAGACTCGTCCGGCTGTGAAGCGCCAGATGCTTTGAATTTTCTAATAATACGAGCAGAGGTTGCTTCTTCGCTTCAGTTCGAAGCTAGCGGGCGATGATTTCCGACAAGGCGTTGGGCGGTATAAGAGCAGGTTTCGCCGCTCGGAATCTAGGGGTGGATTTCGCGTTGTACGCAACAAGGCTGAGAATGCCTGTTTTTATGCTGTTGGCTCCTACGAATAGGGCGGTTCGTTCCAGTAACGACTATCCCAGGCAAGCATATGAACAGGAGAAATAAGATGACAGACTCGGCGCTTGGTAACGGCCCCGACCTACTTGTGGAACTCACGGCCGATATTGTTGCAGCCTATGTCAGCAATCACGTGGTTCCCGTCAGCGACCTTGCGAACCTCATTTCCGACGTGCATTCGGCGCTCAGCCACACGTCTGCTCCTGCGCCGGCCGTTACGGTCGTCGAAAAGCAGAAGCCGGCCGTTTCCGTGCGCAAGTCGGTCCAGGATGACCAGATCACCTGTCTGGAATGCGGTGGTAATTTCAAGTCGCTGAAGCGGCACCTGATGACCCATCACAATCTGGCACCGGAAGAATATCGCGAGAAATGGGACCTGCCCAGCGACTATCCGATGGTCGCTCCGGCCTATGCAGAGGCGCGTTCGCGTCTCGCGAAGGAAATGGGTCTCGGCCAGCGCCGCAAGCGCGGCCGCTAACTCGGCTCCGATCGGTATCGGCAGGCCGGACCCTGGTGTTCGGTTTTGTATTCGCAAATCCCCGTCTTTCCGCACCGGCGGAGGGCGGGGTTTTTCGTTTCGCCTTTGGCGACGGACAGTCCCGTAACTGCAATGCCCCTGCGTTGGTGTCCGCCCTTGGCGTCCGTGCTCCGTAGGGCGCGTGCGCCTGCGACGCCTTCCGAGCTTCCCATGACCCTGCATTGCCCCGTCGCCATCCCTCTTCCTTCGACCAATCCGGGGAAGGCGCGAGGAAAATAATCCCATAACTTCTGATGGGGTTTCAGGATATAAGAGCAAAAACAATGCGAACGTGCAACAAGGCTCTTTTCTTCATCCCCGCTCTTGCTCTAGGGTGTATGAATTATTTCCTATATCATAGGAGTATTCATATGCCTGTTGCCAAAGATCCCTCATTGCCCCCGACGCACGCCTCGCTTCCGCGCCCTGCCGGCGCACCGGTCGCCGGGGTCGACCCGACCTTCGGCTATGTCCCGCCGCCGGCCGCCCTTCCCATCCGCACGGTCTGCCGCGCTGTCGCCCAGATGACGGGCGAGATGGTGGCGCTGAATGCGCATCGCGTGCTGCAACGGCGGGATCGCCGCCGCGAACTGTGTCATGTCCGCCAGATTGCCATGTATGTCTGCCATGTGGCGCTGCGCATCCCCTTTGCCGAAATCGGCAGGGCCTTCGGGCGTGATCGCACGTCCGTCGGCCATGCATGTCACGTCGTGGAGGACCGGCGCGACGATCCCGCCTTCGACGATTTCGTGTCTGCGGTCGAGCGCATAGCGACTTCCGCCTTCTCCGCGGTGGAGCTCGGCAGCCATGAATGAAGCACAGGTCAAGGCAGGCAAGGTCCTGGTCAGGCTGCTCCGCTTCGTTCCGCCGGCGGGTGCGACGGCTGCGCCCCGCGGCGATGGGCTGACGGTCGAGGTCGAGACGACGGAAGGCAGCATGCAATCCTTTCCCGCGGCGGTCGTCGAAGTCTCCGTCTCCCTCGGGCTTCTCGGGCGAAACGGCGCGCGGCTGATGCCCGAGCCGGCCGCCCGATCCTTCCTGCGCCGGGCGATGGCCGAGCGCGAGGAGGAATATCTTGTCCAGCATGGCGAAATTGCCGCTGCGGCCATCGAGGTCGGCGACGAGAAGAGCATGGCACGCCTCAACCTGGCGGAATCGCCGCTCGGCGCGCTGGCGCGCATCAAGGACCGCAAGGGCGACCCCTTCCTGCCGGAACGGGCGCTCGCCGCCGGCGAACGGCTGCTTGCC
This sequence comes from Rhizobium sp. BK251, assembly GCF_004345245.1. Lineage (GTDB taxonomy): Bacteria > Pseudomonadota > Alphaproteobacteria > Rhizobiales > Rhizobiaceae > Rhizobium. The sequence goes on from NZ_SLUQ01000001.1 coordinate 679,328, forward strand.
GATTTCACGCGCGGCCAGCTGCAGCCGCGCGTCACCTCATCCTGGGAGCCGCGCCTGGCAAGCCGTGCGCAAGGCCAGCGTGGCGGAATGGCCGAACTGACAGACAGCGCCGTTGCGGCCCGGCTCTCGGTCAATCGCGCGATCGAGGCCATGGGGCCGGAACTTGCCGGCGTGGCGCTCGACATATGCTGCTTCATGAAGGGGCTGGAAACGGTGGAGCGCGAAAGGCAATGGCCGGCGCGTTCGGCCAAGCTCATGCTGCGTACGGCACTTCTTGCGCTCTCGCGGCATTATGATCCGCCGCGCAGCCCTTCATCGACGCCGACGCGTCATTGGGGCGCGGAAGGCTTCCGTCCCGAGCTTTGAAAGGCCGGACGCCTGTTGCCTTAGAGATGCCCTGATAACTCTAGGCGGCGACCCGAATCTTCGCCTCTTCGCGGATACGGCGGATCATCGAGCGAAGGCCGTTGGCCCGCTGCGTGGACAGGTGTTCCACCAGCCCGATCTTGTTGAAGACGTCGATCGCGTCGAGCAAGGCGATTTCAGACGCATGCTTGCCGGAATAGGTGGCGAGAACGATCGCCACCAGCCCGCGCACGATATGCGCATCGGAATCGCCCTCGAAGGTCATGACCGGATCTTCGGGGCTGCCGGAAATATGAGTTACGAGCCAGACCTGGCTGGCGCAGCCCTGAACTTTGTTGGCGGACGTGCGCTTCTCCTCGGGCAGGTCGGGCAGTGCCTTGCCGAGTTCGATGACGTAGCGGTAGCGATCCTCCCAGTCGTCGAGGAAGGCAAAATCGTCAATGATCTGGTCGAGAGCGCTCATCATGCAGTCCGTTATGTTCCTATACTGCGCATATAGGTCAAATGGGGCCGGATTTGAACCCATTCTAAAAAAGAACGCCGCCAGAGATGGGCTCTCTCGCGGCGCAGCGGAACGTTAGGTCTGCTGGAAGTTACAGGGCAGGCACGTCAGGCCGGACGCCGCTCGCGGCGCCCCGGCAAGATCAGGGTCAGATGGCGGGCTTCGGCAGCGGCACAGGAACGCCGGTGGCGACCGTGCCGGTCACGACATTGTCGGCATGCTGGCCGGCAATGGGCTCTGCGGGCATGGGCGGCATCGGCTGCTGCAGCGCTGCCGCCTTCTTTGCCGGCTGCCCGTCGTCGAGCTTGTCGCCGAACTGGCTGTCGAGGAATTCATAGGCAAGCCGCGCACCTTCGCGGGCACGGTAGCCGAGTGCGGTGAAGGTTTCCGCGCCCTTGATGCAGACGTCAGGCTTCTCGCTGCACATGCCGCTCAGATAGTCATAGGCGCCGGAAGCGGCGGAGAAGGCATCGGAGAATTCCACCTTCGGGTCGTTTTCTAGCCTTTCCGTGCTCTGCGTGCTGAAGAGCGGCAGCGCCACGAGCACCAGCGAAAACCAGAAGGCCGTTCTGATAAGAAAGTACATTGTTCTGCCCATCCTGTTCCAGGTCCGGTCTTGATGCCGAATCGGTCCGGTTTGTCCGGTATGCTCGAAGCCTACGCCCGGGATGCGAATAGCGCTTTTCGAAACTCGCGCGCATTTGCGTCAAATTCGATTCAAATTTGATCTTTCCGCATTTGAAACGCATTTCCGTCAAATTGTAGCGATCGCCGTTAAGCATGTCTTCGGCCTTCGCCTGCAAAAGCGGGCACTTGCGCTTTGAAGCCTTGCCACAGAGGTTAACGAATTTCTGAAAAGCAAGGAAAATCCGCCGCTTACCCGCCGTTAACCACAAAATACAATGCCGTTTGGCGGTGCTTCAAAATGGGAATTTTCCCGCTTTAGGGCGCTTTGGGCGATTTATCCCTTATCCTTTCCTTAAGCCGCGGGGGCCTATTCTAAGAGCCGTAAAAGCCGTTTGTGCGAGTGTTGGCGTGCGAGTATTGAGTGACATTGGCAACAGGGCGATAGCCCTCGTGGACCGGGCAGCAGGAAGCTGGCTTGCCGGAACCGGGGGCAGTGAGCACGTCCGTGCCGAAGAGCTGCGGATTCTGCGCCGCCTCGTGCTTCTGTCGTCGGCTGCTCTCTTTGCCGTTCCAGCCGCGCTTTCCGCCATCACGAGCCCCGCCGTGGCTCTTCCCGCGGGTGCAGCCGTCGTCTGCGCCGGCTTCCTGTTTTCCGCCGTCGGCAGCATCGCGCTCTCGCGCCAGAAGGTGCAGCCCGCGCTTCCCGCCCAGCCGGTAGAGGATGCGTTCCTGTCCGCAAGCGGTCTTGTCCTCTTTCTCGATCCGCAGGGCAACGTCACCACGGTCGGCGGCCGCGACCAGGGCGAGTTTCTTTCCTGGATGCGCAGCCCGCGTGGGCGCGGCTTCATCGAGCAGGTCCACGTCTCGGACCGCATCCTCTTCCTGCAGGCCGTGGATATGCTGCGTCAGGGCAGGCCTGGTCTCACCGTCGACTTGCGCCTCGAGCGCCCCGCGGGCGCGCAGGATATGCGCCAGTTCGCACATGTCCGCATCGACATGATCGCGCGCCGGGATGCCGACGGCGAGCTTGGAGCCGTCGTCGCCCAGCTGCGTGACATCTCGCACGAGCATCAGTTGCGGGCCGAGGCCGTGCGGCGCACCACCGAGGCCGAGCAGGCAAACGACGCCAAGTCGCGGTTCCTCGCCGCCGTCAGCCACGAACTGCGCACGCCGCTCAATGCCATTCTCGGCTTTTCCGATATCCTAGGCGGCGAATATTTCGGCAGGCTCGAAAACGATCGCCAGCGCGAATATGTCCAGTTGATCCGCCAGTCCGGCGCCCATCTCCTTTCCGTCGTCAACACCATGCTCGACGTGAGCAAGATCGAGGCAGGCCGCTACGAGCTGGTCCTTGAGCCATTCTCCATTGCCGATTCTGTCCGTGCCTGCGAAGCCATGCTCGGCCTGCAGGCCAAGGAGAAAGGCGTGACGCTGACGACGCGCATCCAGCGCGGCCTGACGGAAATCGTCGCCGATCAGCGCGCCGTCCAGCAGGTCCTGATCAATCTCGTCGGCAACGCCGTCAAGTTCACCGAGAAAGGCGGCGTCGTCTCCATCGATGCGTCGGCCTGCGACGGCATCCTCACGCTCAGCGTCAGCGATACCGGCATCGGCATAGAAACCGACAAGCTTGCCATGCTCGGCCAGCCCTTCGTGCAGGTCCAGAACGATTACACCCGCCGATACGAAGGCACCGGCCTCGGTCTTTCGCTGGTCAAGGGATTGGTCGCGCTGCACGGCGGCAGCTTCGCCATTGCAAGCGTCCCCGGCGAGGGTACTGTCATCACCATCTCCGTGCCGGCCGACGGGTCGGGTGCCGTACCCGTCGAAGAGGGAGCCGTCTGGAAGGAGGCGGTCGAGTTTCCACCGCGCCTGAAGGCACCGGCCGAGCCGGTCGCCGAGCGCAAGGAGGGAGTTGCCCATGGCCGCGCGCAAGCGAAAATCGCCTGAGAAAAGAGGCTCGCGCCGCAAGCCGAGCCTTGCCGCCCGCAGCGCGGTGGCTCTGGGTGGCCTCTGCGTGAATGGCCTTGGGGCGCTGGGCACCATGGTCGCGCGCCATCCTTCGATTGCCGGCGGCACTGCCGTCTTCGTCGTCGTCTTCAGCTTCGTCGCCGCCAACGCCCTCTGGTACCAGCGCGGCGAGCATCCGTCGCCGATCTTCCGTACCCGTGATCCGCAGTCGCCCGAGACGCTGACCGGACGCAAGTTCTACAAGCTGCCGGGAGAGCAGGCCGGCAATGTCACGACCTTCAAGATCGAGCGCTCGGACGACGAAACGGCGGTGACCGGGACGGCGACCGTCCCCGCCGCGGCGGCGGTCCAGCCATCACCTGTCGTCATGGACGTCCAGAAGGAGCTCGCCCGCCGAGGCCTCTACAACGGCGCTGCCGATGGCGTCATCGGCCCGCGCACCAGTGCCGCCATCCTCTTCTTCGAGGAAACGGTCGGCATGAGCCAGACCGGCGAGGCAACGCCGGAGTTGCTTGCGGCGCTGAGGACCGATGGCATGGGGCCGTCGACGGTGCCCGCCGAACGGCCCGCGGAAGACCTACATTCGCCGGCTGCCGCAGTCGATCCCGTTGCCGCGGCGATCCTCGAAGCGGAAAGGCCCGTCAAGACCGCGACAACCCGCAAGGCCGAGGTGACGGGCAAGGTGGCCAGCAACGATCTCGTGATGCAGATCCAGAAGGGGCTGAGCAATATCGCCTACGCCAATGTCGGCATCGATGGCGTGGCCGGCGAGCAGACCCGGGCCGCGATCCGCCACTTCCAGAAACACTACCGCCTGCCTGAGACCGGCGAGCCGGACCAGGCAGTCTTGAAGAAGCTGCGCGAGATCGGCGCGCTTTGAGCGCCGTGCCCGCCTTGCGCCGCCCTTTGGTCAGGCCGCGGTGTTTCCTTTTGGCGATGAAACCCTCTATAGCCATTCCATGAGATTGCGAACCGATATCTTCGTCTCGGCCATTGTTCGCCGCCTCTTTGCACGGGGCGATTTTGCGGCGGTCGAGCGCAGGGGCGCGGAGGAGGCAGGCGCGATCTTCCTGCGCCAGCGCCACCGCGACGGGCAGGAAACGCTTTACGCTCCGGCGCCCCAGAGCTTCTTCGACGACGAGCAGAGCGGCGAGCGCCTCTTCGAAATCCGTCTCGGTCGCGCCGACTCGGAAAAAATCCGCGAGATGCTGTCGCGGGAGGCGAAGTTCGATCCCGACCTGTGGATTGTGGAACTGGAGGCGGACGACCTCGACGGCATCGTGCCATTGGCCGAGGAGCGGAAGAACCCGCTTTGACGCCCTGTCGCCTCGGGCTGGTGCCAAGGTGTGATGCTCAGGGTAGCGGTATCGGCTTGTCACTGAGGGTGCGCAGGTAGGCGATCAGATTGGCCCGTTCGCTGTCGTTCGGAACGCCGGGTGTCTCCATGTAGACCCCTGGCGTCGTAAGCATGGGACCGTAAAGATAGATGTTCAGGTCCTCATAGGTCCACTCACCACCCCAGGCTCGCAAGGTCTCCGAGTAACTCATCTGCGTCAGGGATGCCTTGTCGCGCCCGACGACGGCCCAAAGGGTCGGTCCGATTTTGACGCGCCCCTGCGGTTCGATGCTGTGGCAACCGGCACAGATACCGGTGAAGTAGGTCTTGCCCTTCTCGACATCTGCGGCCGCCAGCCGGGGTGATATCGGGCCCGGTTTCGGGAAGACCACGCCGTGCGCAACGAGATAGTCGGCGACGTCGCCATGCCCACGCAGCTTTGCCAGATGAAGAGGCGTCTTCTTGTCCTTGGTTTGCGCGTTCACGTCCGCGCCCGCCTCGACCAATGCCTTCACGCAGGTAAGGCAACCCTGCTTGGCGGCGATGTGAAGGACGGCTTCGCCATCCCAGTTCGAATTTGGATTTGCGCCATTCGCCAGCAGCAGGTTGATCAGGTCGATCTTGCCCTTTGTCACCGCCGGCATCAGCGCAGGACCCCACTGCGTCTGGGCATTGACATCGGCACCGCGGTCGATGAGGAGCTTGGCCGCCGCAAGGTGCATCCTCCTGACCGCGAAGAAGAGCGGCGGTGCGGACCCGTCCGTCTCGTTTACATCGGCGCCTGCATCAAGCGCTGCCGTGATTGCCGCGACGTCGCCCTTCTTCGCTGCGTCGTGAATGGGCGCGGCGCGGGATGTCAGCGGGATGAGACAGAGACACGTCAACAGGAGAAGCAGGTTCGAACGCATCGGCTTCCCCCCTCACGACGGGCCGAAGGATGAACACGGCACTTATCATAGCAAATTATGCGGAAATTGTCTCGCGGCTAGCCCGGTCGCCGCCCCCGGGCCGCCGTGTCGCGGTGGCCCGGGGCGTGCCCGTCCGGTCTCAGGTCGAGCGGCCCGCGACCCAGTCGTGCCAGTCGTCCTCGCTGCCATGGAAAGCGTTGAGATCGATCTTGCCCTCGACGCCGTGGGAAAGCCCTGAGCCCGAATATTGCCAGAACAGCCACTTTCTTCCGGCATAGATCTTGGAGGGATGGGCGGCGACCGAACGCAGCCAGAAAGGATAGTCCAGGAACTCGCCCTTGAGGTTGTCGCGATAGAAGTCGGGAGCGGTATAGATGATCGGGCGCTGCCCGTAATGCCGTTCCAGCTTGTCCGCAAAGACCTGGATTTTTTCCAGAACCTTCGCACGCGAAATGCGCCGCTTGCAGGCGGACTCGCCATTGTATTCGACGTCGATGACCGGCGGAAGCGCATCGGCCTCCTTCGGAACGTTGCGGATGAACCAGTCTGCCTGTTCGCCGGCCGTCCGGCACCAATAGAAGAAATGATAGGCGCCACGTTTCATGCCGGCCTGCTTGGCCGCGCGCCAGTTCGTGCGGAACATCGGGTCGAGATGGTCGCCGCCGTCCGTCGCCTTGATGTAGGCGAAGTTCGCCCCCTGCGTGCGCAGCTTTTCCCAGTCGATGTCACCCTGCCAGCGGGATACGTCGACGCCGTGCACGGCAAGCTTTCTCGGCGAGACGGAACCGAAATTGATGGGTTTGGCGTCGCGGAAGCGATGCGCGTAGATCTGGGAGCGCGAGGGAGCCTTCGTCCGGGGCTGGGGAGCGGCGGGCATCTGCAGCGCGACGGGTCTTTCGGCCGGAAGTGGCGTGGTCGTTGCTCCGGCGGCCGGCGTAAAGGCCTGCGGCGTCGGAACCGCTCCTGCCCAGGCGAGAACTTCCTGCGGCGGGGCGGGTTGCGGGGCCGCTCCGCCCATGTCCGCAACGGGCACCGGCGCGGCGGGCACGGCGGCGGCCGGCACGGGGCGGGCAGGCTGAGCTACGGAGCTCGTGGTCTCTCGTGACGGCAGCCCGGTCAGAAGGCTATCCGGCCCGGAACTGGACGTGCAGCCCGACAATGAAAGACAGGCGAGAAAGATTGCCGGCACAGCCGATAGACGCTTCGTAACCCGCACCCGGAAACACCTCACTGGCGGAATGCTTGCCGCCGGAAACCATTGATCGGAATTGCTAACGGAGAATTACTAGAAAAAGCTGAATCCTATCTTTACGCCGCAGCAACTTGCTGCCGGCAGCCATCGAGCAGCACTGACGCCTCGAAACCGGCAACGTCGCCAAAGCGGCAGTGCGGCGGCGAATCCTGTCTCTCCCGGCAAAATGCGTCCGCAAAACCTGGGCGTGGCGAGTTCCGTTTACGCAATCGTGATGCTTGTTTGGCGGATTGCCCGGCGATTTTTTGAATCGCGCCCAATTCATTGCGGGGCGACAGCGTGCACTCTTGCCTGTCGTCGCATTGCTGACAGGATATTCCCGGCGTCGGCTGCCGGTTGCCCCGAACACCGCTCCGCCCCGCCGCCATCCCGCTGGGATCAACCTTTTTCCGGAGTGCGCCGTGGAGGCCATCAGCATAACCCTGCTTCTCATGCTTGCCGTCGTGGCGAGCAGCGCCCTTGCGCGCATGTCGCCAATGCCCGTGCCGCTGCCCCTCGTGCAGATCGCACTCGGCGCCCTTGTTGCCTGGACCTTCGATTTCCACGTTGTCTTGCAGCCCGATATCTTTTTCCTGGCGTTCCTGCCGCCGCTGCTCTTCCTCGATGGCTGGCGCATCCCGAAGGAAGGCCTGCTCCGCGACAAGGGCACCATCATTGCGCTGGCGCTCGGCCTCGTCGTCTTCACGGTGATCGGTGCCGGCTATTTCATCCATTGGATGATCCCGGCCATGCCGCTTGCCGTTGCCTTTGCACTTGCCGCCACGCTCTCGCCGACCGATGCGGTGGGTGTGTCCGCGATCGCCGCCCGAACGCCGTTCCCGAAGCGGCTGATGCATATCCTCGAAGGCGAGTCGCTGCTGAACGATGCCTCGGGCCTTGTCTGCATGCGCTTTGCCGTCGTGGCGGCGCTCACCGGAGGCTTCTCCCTCGTCGAAGCTTCCGGGGTGTTCCTCTGGCTGGCTGCCGGCGGCATCGGGGTCGGCGTCCTCATCACCTGGTCGGCCGCAAGGGCTAAGGACTGGGTGTCGCAGCGCTTCGGCGAGGAGACAGGCTCCCAGATCCTGATCAGTCTGCTCATTCCCTTCGGCGCCTATGTCGCGGCCGAATCCATTCAGGCCTCCGGCATTCTTGCCGCCGTCGCCGCCGGCATCGTTATGGGCTACGAAGAGAAGTCCGGCCGGGCGCTCGCCACAACGCGCGTGCGCCGCGCCGCCGTGTGGGATGCGGTCGCCTTTGCCGGCAACGGGATGATCTTCGTGCTGCTGGGGGAGCAACTGCCGAGCATAGTCGCCGGTGCCGCGCGGGTCGCGCGCGAGGCTGGTCAACAGGAAGTGTTGTGGCTGCTTGCCTATGTGCTGGGTATCGCCTGCGCGCTGGCCGCCTTGCGCTTTCTGTGGGTATGGGCCTCGCTTGCCCTCATCCTCTTCCGCGCGGCCCGCAAACGCCAGACGGTCCAGGCGCCGGGCTGGAGCTTGATCGCGGCCACCTCGCTCGCGGGCGTACGCGGCGCGATCACCCTGGCTGGTGTCCTGACGCTACCCTTTACCCTCCAGGACGGTTCGCCCTTTCCGGCCCGCGATCTTGCCATCTTCCTGGCCGCTGGCGTCATCGTCGTCTCGCTCGTCGCGGCAAATGTCGGCTTGCCGTATCTGATCCGCCACGCAAAGCTCCCGCCCGAGGCCTCGAGCCAGAAGGAGGAGGACGCCGCGCGCGTTGCCGCTGCCCAGGCTGCGATCGAAGCGATCGACCGCCGCCTCCGGGAGATGGGAGCCGGCCGCCAGGATGCCGATCTCTACATGGGCGTCGCTTCGCGGATCATGGTGCTTTACCGCCAGCGTATCGAGGCGCGCTCGAAAACCGGCGAGGAGGCCGATGCGTCCCGAAAGGACGAGGAAATCGAGCGCAGTCTGCGGCTCGTGGCGCTTCACGCCGAACGCGCCGAACTCTATCGCATTGCCCGCTCAGGAAAGCTGCCGGAGGAGACCACCCGCAAGCTAGTCCGCGAGGTAGACCTGCTGGAGTCGAGGTTCAGTACGCCGTGAGAGCTAGTTGATCGCCACCAGATGTCCCGGCGAGACCTCGCGATAGTCGAGCGGCTGGATCCGGTAGTCTACGGGCCGGATCGGGCTCTTGATCTCCTCGTTCGCAGATCCGCCCCTTGTGCGCCGGCGGTCCGGATCGGGAACAGGCACGGCCGATATCAGCTTCTTCGTGTAGTCGTGCTTCGGGTTGCTGAAGACGGCTTCGCGCGGCCCGATCTCGACGATCTCGCCGAGATACATGACGGCGACGCGGTGGCTGACACGCTCGACAACCGCCATGTCATGGGAGATGAACAGGAAGGCGAGGTTCATGCTCTGCTGCAGGTCGAGCAGCAGGTTGATCACCTGCGCCTTGATCGAAACGTCGAGCGCCGAGACGCTCTCGTCGGCGACGATCACCTTGGGGTCGAGGGCAAGCGCGCGGGCGATGCAGATGCGCTGGCGCTGGCCGCCTGAGAATTCATGCGGGAAGCGGGATGCCATGTCCGGCGAAAGCCCGACCTTCTCCAGGAGGTCGGCAACCTTTACGCGGGCCTGCTGGGCCGTTCCCATCTTGTGCTCGAGATAGGGTTCGGCAATCGCCGCCCCGATGCGGATGCGCGGATTGAGGCTCGCAAACGGATCCTGGAAGATCATCTGCACGGTCTTGCGCATCTCGCGCAATCCCTTCTTGTCGAGGGAGAGGACTTCCTCGCCGTCGACGCGCACCGAGCCGCTCTGGGCGTCGATCAATCGCATGATCGCGCGTCCCGTCGTCGACTTGCCGCAACCGCTCTCGCCGACAAGCGACAGCGTCTCGCCGGCATGAAGATCGAAGGACACGTTCTCCACCGCATGCACCCGGCCGGTCAGCCGGCCGAACAGGCCGGAATGGATGTCGAAGCGCTTGGTCAGGTTCCTGACTTCCAGCACCGGGCGCTTGTTGACAGCCACCGTGTCGGCGACCTCTACCGGCACGTCGGACTTGCCGGTCGCCGTATCCACGACGGGGAAGCGAAGCGGCCGCTTGCGCCCCGCCATCGAGCCCAGCACCGGCACGGCCGAGAGCAGCGCCCGCGTATAGGGATGCTTTGCCCGGAAGAAGATGTCGCTGGTCTCCCCGGTTTCCACCTGCTCGCCGCGATACATCACGACGGTGCGGTCGGCGATTTCGGCGACGACACCCATGTCGTGGGTGATGAAGAGAACGGAGGTGCCTTCCTCGTCCTGCAGCGTCTTGATGAGGTCGAGGATCTGGCCCTGGATGGTGACGTCGAGCGCCGTCGTCGGCTCGTCGGCGATCAGCAGCTTCGGCCTGGAGGCGAGCGCCATGGCAATCATCACGCGCTGGCGCATGCCGCCCGAGAAGCGGTGAGGGTATTCGTCGAAGCGCGAGGCGGCCGACGGAATGCGGACCTTTTCCAGCAGCCGGATCGTCTCGGCGCGCGCCTCCGCCTTGCTCATCGGCGAATGGCAGAGCAGTGCTTCCGAAATCTGGTCGCCGATGGTGAAGAGCGGGTTGAGGCTCGTCATCGGCTCCTGGAAGATCATGGCGACATCATTGCCGCGGACCTTGCGCATTTCCGCTTCGGGAAGCTGCAGCAGATCGCGGCCGCCCAGCATCACGCGCCCATCGATGCGGCTGGAATCGGCAGCGAGCAGCCGCATGATCGACAGCGAGGTGACGCTCTTGCCGGAGCCGCTCTCACCGACGATCGCAACCGTTTCCCCCGGCGCAACCGAGAAGGAAACGTCACGCACCACCGGTTTCCATTCCCCGTCCACCAGGAAGGAGGTGGTGAGGTTCTGAACGGACAGAACCGGCTCGGCGGTCTGGATGGCTCTTGCCTCTGTGGCGCTCATGATCGTTCCCTTCTTCTTGTCGTTGTTGCGGCCGGGGCTCAGTCCGGCCAGCGCAGGACGCTGTCGAAGCGATGCTTGCTGCGGTTTTCGAAGGGGGTCGCGATGATCTCGTTGGATGCCCGCGCCCTGTCCAGTTCCTCGGCAAGGCGGCGTGCCACGATGGTCTCCTGGCCCGGATGCAGGTTGCAGGGATCGAGGTAGAAGTAGTGGTGCTCCACCTCGTGGTCGCGCACGATCACCGGCTGTTCGCCGCGGGCGAGGGCGGTGGCAAGATCCCATGCGGTGATGTGGGCTTCCGCGGCCGAGATGATTACGCGCATGCGGTCGAGCGGATTGTTGGTCGGATCGGGCTCGATCAGCGCAGTCACGCCCGGCCGGCCGTCGAGCGTCCGCTTCCAGAGGTTCAGGTAGCCGGTCTCGCGCTCGCGGATGCCGGCGTGGTCGCGCTTTTCCCAGGCTTCCAGTGCCGCCATGACGCCGTAGACGCTTTCCTTGCCGACCTTCATGCCGCGGCCGATGCCCATGTTCTGCAGGAAGGCGCTGCGCACCAGTTCCTTGTTTCCGGCGACGATGCCGGAGGTCGGGCCGCCCAGGAACTTGTGGCCCGAGTAAAGCGCGATGTCCGCCCCCTGCGCCAGGAAGAGCTTGAGATCATATTCGGAAGCCGCGTCGACGATAACAGGAACGCCCTTGGCATGCGCGATCTCGACGAACTCGATGAGGTTCAGCAGGCCGTAGTCGACGACATGATGCGACACGACATAGACCGCGGCGGCCGTCTTCTCGGTAATGGCGTTCTCCATATGGAAGCGGTGTGTCGAGGTCGCCTGGCCGACGAGGACGACCTTGCCGCCGGCAAGCCGGATCGCCTGGTCGACGGGCGCGCCGTAGCTCACGACATGGCCCATCTGAACGATGACCTCGTTCTTCTCCGGTGTTGCGTCCGGCAGCTTTTCGATCGCGAGCAGGTTGTTGCCGGTGATCGCACCCGCGACCGCAAGGCTGATGCCGGCCGAGCAGGAGGCCGTGACGAAGCCTGCCTCGCCGCCCGTCAGCCGGGCGATCACGGCACTTGCCTTGCGCTGCAGGTCGTTGATCTCCACGAACTGCGGCAGGATCGCCGACATTGCGGCGATCGCCTCGGGAACGACGATCGACGCGCCAAGGCTCGTCATCGTGCCCGAAACATTGATGACCGGACGAAGGCCGATCGTGGTGCGAATGTCATCTGCCATTGTAATCTCCAGGATATTTTGTTCTGCAAAGAGAATGGTTGAGTTTTGCCTCGTCCATCGCTATGCCATAGTAATGTAATAGGCTCGCAAGTTCGAAACGGGAGCGTTGAATTGGAAGCGAAGACATCATCGACCGGTTACTCCGATGGAGAGGACGCCAGCGAGGGGATCGAGGTCAAGGGTGCGCGCCGTTCCCGCGTCAGCGGCATCGATCGTGCCCTGCAGATCATCGATTATCTCTACGAGACTGGCGCGCCGGCCGGTGGCTATGCCATCGCCAAGGCCGTGAAGGCGCCGCTGTCGACCATCTATGTCATCGTCGACGACCTCGTCGAGAAGAACATGCTGACCCGCAACAGCGACGGCACGATCTGGCTCGGCTCGAGGCTTTACCACTATGGCCTCGCCTATGCCCGCTCGCTGGATTTCATGAGCGTCGCCACCCACGAAATGCACGATCTCTGCCGCCAGTCCGGGGAGACCGTCCAGCTCTGCGGACGCGACGGCGACCACATGCTGGTGCTCGCCATGGCGGATGGTCCCAGCCATTTCCAGGTCACCTCCCGTGTCGGGACGCGCGTCCCGCTCAATTGGACCGCCTCCGGCCGGCTGCTGGTCGGGCACCTGTCGGAAGGTGACCGCATCGATCTTTTCAAGCGCTGCGCCCGTTCCTCGCCGACGGGTCGGGCGGATGTCGATCCGGACACCCTTTCTTCTGCCGCCGCGCGTGCCTTCGAGGCGCGTCTGTCGATCCAGGCAGGGGAGTCCGACTATGCGGTCGCCTGCATCGCATCCCCGATCTGCGACAGCGAAGGCAAGTGCATTGCGACCATTTCCATCGTCCTGCCGGAGCAGAAGGCCTTCGCCGACGAAGGCGGCTACACGAAGCGTGTGATGGCCTCCGCGGAAAAGATCGAGAGCCTGATGGGCTGGCGCAACCACTGAAATCCCCTTCGTCAATCCTGCAGCGCCACGATCGCTTCGATCTCGACGGTGATGTTGCCGGGCAGGGAGCCGAAGCCGACGGCCGAGCGGGCGTGTTTTCCCGCCTCGCCGAAGACCGCGACCATCAGGTCCGAGCAGCCGTTGATGACGCTCGGATGGTCGCCGAAGGTCGGCGTCGCGTTCACCATGCCGAGCAGCTTGACGACGCGCTTGACCCTTGAAAGGTCGCCGAGCGCCTCGTGCATGACGGCAAGCAGGTTGATGCCGGTAAGCCTCGCATGCCGGTAGGCCTCCTCGACGGCAACTTCGGCGCCGACCTTGCCCGAGTGCATGAACCCGTCGGCTTCCCTCGGTCCCTGGCCGGAAAGATAGAGGATATTGCCCTCGCGCACATGCGTCACGAAATTGGCGATCGGCGGCGGCGAGGCGGGAAGCTCGATGCCGAGCTCCGCGAGCCTCTCATAGGGCGAATTCGGCGCCCTTCCCGTTGTTGCTGAAGACGTGTTCACGCAAACTCCTGTCATGCGAAATTGTTGGCGACCGGCAGGGTGCTACCGGTAGGAATAACCGTGGCTGTGGCGAACGAGCTTGCGGGCGCGGGGCACGTACCGGCTTGCCGCGATAGCCTCATGGCCGATCACCGCGTAGCGCGGTTCGAAAAGACGCTTCAGCACCAAAACATCGCCGTTGGAATCCGTTGCCTCCAGGTCGGAATCGACGACGTCGAAGATCGTGAAGTCCGCGCGCGCGCCCTTCGACAGCCGGTCTTCCATCGAAAGCTTGATGACCGAGGCCGGCGCATGGGTGACGGCATTGACGACCGCGTCGAAAGGCATGCCGACCGACAGCAGCTTCGACATGGTGGTCGCAAGATCCCAGACCGGGAAGTTCATCGAGTGGCCGTGCAGGTCCGTCGAGATCGAGAAGGGCAGGAGGCCCCGCTGGATCGCGGCTTCCGCCACCTTGAAGGAGAAGGATGCCCCGCCATGGCCGATGTCGAGGCGGATGCCTTCGCCGGCGCAGCGTTCAGCGAGGTTGAAGAGGTCCTCGTCCTCCAGGATGCTCGAACCGGCCTTGCCGTTGAAGCAATGGGTAACGACGTCGCCAGGGCCGAGGATTTCCAGCACCTCGTCGTAGAGCGCCGGCGGCTCGCCGACATGCACCATCATCGGCACCTTGAGGATCTTGGCGATCTTCTTGCCGAGCTTGACCGGGGTCACACCCCAGGAGCCGGTGATGACGTGGCTGGCGCGCACCTTCAGGCCGACGATGTGCTCGCTGTTTTCGGCATAGCATTCGAGGATGCGGTCGAGGTCGATATCACGGATGTCGCGCAGCTCGGTGACCCGGTTGCAGGCGACGAGGCCGATCGAACCGAGGTTCAGGAACGCCTTGATGCGCTCGCGCGACGGCTCGATGATGTATTCGCGGAAGCCGTGGAAATTGGCCTCGCCGGCAGAGCCCGCGTCGACCAGCGTCGTCACGCCGCGCTCGGCGCCGCATTCGGACGGGCGGATCGAGATGTCGGTGCCGCCGTGCCAGATGTGGACGTGGAGGTCGGTCCAGCCTGGCGAGATCCATGCGCCCTTGCCGTCGATGCGGGTGACGTCGGTCGAAACGGCAAGCGCAGGGCCGAAGTCCGCAATGCGGCCGTCCGCGTCGACGAGAATGTCGATCGGGGCGGTGGGGGCCGCTGCGCCGAACGCCATGGGCTTCACATTGGTGAGCAGGAGCGGCTTGCCCGCTTTTTCACCGGTCATTTAAAGGTCCTTTCGAAGTCTTGGGTCGAGAATGTCCCTGAGCCCGTCGCCCACCATCTGGAGCGAGAGCACGGAAAGAATGATGGCGAAGCCGGGAAACAGCGTCATCCAGTCGGCCTGGCCGACATATTGCCGGCCGGCGGCGATCATCGTTCCCCAGGTCGGAATTTCGGGGCTGACGCCGAGGCCGAGGAACGAGAGACCCGCTTCGGCGAGCATCGCATTGGCGAAGAGGAAGGTGCCCTGCACCAGGATCGGCGAAAGCAGGTTGCGCAGCACGTGTCGCGTGAGGATGTGCGGCGTCGATATGCCGAGCGCGCGCGCCGCCTCCACATAGGGCAGTTCGCGGATCACCAGCGTCGAGGCGCGCACGACGCGGGCAAGGCGCGGCGCATAGACGATCGAAAGCGCGATGATGACCGTCGCGAGCGATGGGCCAAGGGCGGCGACCAGCGCAATCGCTAGAAGGATGTCCGGGAATGCCATCATCGCGTCGATCAGGCGCGCGATCGGCGTGTCGAGCCGCTGGAAGAAGCCGGCGAGAAGGCCGAGCGTGACGCCGATCACTGCTGAGAGCGTCACGACCGCAATGCCGACCATGAGCGACAGCCGCCCTGCATAGATGGTACGCGAGAAGACGTCGCGGCCGAACTCGTCGGTGCCGAAGAAGAACGTGCCGCTCGGCGGCTTCAGCCGGTTGACGATCGAAAGCTTCGACGGCGAATAGGGCGCCACCAGCGGCGCGAAGACGGCAAGCAGCACGAAGATCGTCAGGATCAGCAGGCCGAGGGCGACCGTCTTGCGCTTCAGGAGACGGCGGAGGAACTTGCTGCGGTCGCTTTGGACGGGTTTGGAAACGATGGCTGTCATCAGTAGCGCACCCTCGGATCCACGAGCAGATAGAGCATGTCGATCGCAAAATTGATCAGCACGTAGAGCGCGGCGATCACCAGAAGCGCGCCCTGGATGACCGGGTAGTCGCGGCGCAGCACGGCCGAGACGACGAGGCTGCCGACGCCCGGAAGGCCGAAGACGGTCTCGGTGACGACCGCCCCGGAGATCAGCACCGCCGCCGTCAGCCCGAGCACGGTCAGGATCGGGATGAGCGCGTTCTTCAGCGCGTGCTTCAGCACCACGCGGCGCTCGACGAGACCCTTGGCCCGCGCCGTACGGATATAGTCGTCGCCGAGCACGTCGAGCATCGAGGCACGCGTGAAGCGCAGGATGAGCGCCGAGGAGACGATGCCGAGCGCGATGGCCGGCAGGCTGAGATGATACATCCGCTCCAGGAACGTCGAGCCGGGGCCGCCATAGCCCGAGACCGGGAAGAGGTTGAAGCGCACCGCGAAGACCTGCATCAGGATGAGGCCGAGCCAGAAGCTTGGAATGCTCGCCGCCAGCATGGCGAGCGTCGTTGCCGCCTGGTCGACGAGGGAGCCACGTCGATGGGCGGCATAGATGCCGATCGGCAGCGCGATCGCGCTTGCGATGAGCAGCGAGAACAGAGTGAGGAAGAAGGTCGGCTCGGCGCGGTCAAGCAGCGCCGAGGTCACCGGCATGTTGAGGAAGATCGACTGGCCGAGATCGCCCTTCAGCAACGACCCGATGTAATAGGCATATTGCAGGCCGAGCGACTGGTCGAGGCCGAGACGGGTGCGCAGCTCCGCGATGTCCTGCGGTGTCGCATCGGGTCCGAGCATGACGGCGGCCGGGTCGCCCGGCGTCACGCGCACGATGATGAAGACGATCGTGACGACGAGGAACATCACGACGATCATGCCGAAGAGGCGCTGGAGAATGTAGCGTATCATGAGTGCCCGATCCGATTGCCTGAGGCGGCGCGCATGAAAAATGAAGGATACCGGCCGGTCAGGGCCGGTATCCAGCCTGGCGGATGGTTACTTCTTGATCGAAGCGTTCCAGAAGTACGGCCACGGAGCCGGATCAACGCCTTCAAGCTTGGTCGACTTCGCCGCGACGGCATTGAAGTCGCCGATCTTCATGAAGGGGGCTTCGTCATAGACCGTCTTCTGGACATTGGCCCAGAGCTCCGCGCGCTTGGCCGGATCCACCTCGGACGTGAACGCATCGACGACGCTCTTTCGTGCCGGCGTATCCCACCAGCCGGGCGAACTCGGCGAAAGCGAGCCGATCAGCGCCGGTTCCGGCAGGAAGGGGCTGTGGGTGATGTAGATGTCCCAGAGCTTGGGGTCGGTGCGGCGCTGGGTCAGTGTCGCCCAGTCGACCACCTGCATGTCGACGTTGAAGCCGGCGAGCTTCAGGTATTCGGCCGCCACCTGCGCCATCTTGTAGTGGAACTCGTACTGGCGGCTCGTCAGGATGCGCAGTGGCTCGCCGTTGTAGCCAGCCTTCTTCAGGGCCTCGGCAGCCCCTTCCGGGTCGGCGAGGTTGTATGCGCCCTCGACGCCCGCATCCGTGTGCCAGGCATAGGGCTCCGGATAGATGTCGCCGTCGAGCGCGTAGAAATCCGTGCTGCCGAAGGCGGCTGCCATCATGTCTTCCATGCTCAGCGCCTGGCGGATCGCCTTGCGGACCTCGACGTTCTGGGCCACGCCTTCCTTGGTGTTGAAGACGAAGACCGGATAGCCGAAGGGCTTCAGCATCACCGGCTGCGACGCCGTCGATCCCTTCAGCTTGTCGAAGGATTCGACAGGGATGGAATCGACATAGTCGTACTGGCCGGAGACCGCGGCCTCGACGCGGGTGTTGGGATCGGGAACCGGCACGAAACGGATCTCGTCGAGATACTGGTGGCGCGCGCCGCCGTAGCCATCGCTCTCGCCGTCGCGGGACTTGTAGCCGTCGAAGCGTACGAGCTGGATATACTGGTCGGCCTTGCGCTCCTTCAGCATGTACGGGCCGGTGCCGATGAACTCCTTCATCGGCTCGTCCTGCTTCTCGGAGGGAATGATGATCGCGGCCGAATTGTTGAAGGCGAGTAGCGAGGTCAGCGGCGCGTATGGCTGCTTCAGCGTGATCTTCACGGTGGCCGGATCGACAGCGGCGATGGATTCGATGAAGCCTCCGGCCTGCTTGCCGCGCGAGGCGAGCTTCGTCCAGCGCGTCAGCGAGGCGACCACGTCCTCGGAGGTCATGTCGCTATTGTCGTGGAACTTGATGCCGGTGCGCAGCTTGATGGTATAGGTTTTGCCGTCGGCGCTGATCTCGGGCAGGTTTTCAGCGAGAAGGGGCGTTACCTTCCAGCCCTTGTCGAAGGTGTAGAGCGTCTCGAAGATGTGCTGGGTGACGATGCCGACGAGATCGGCAGTGGACGACATCGGGTCGAGCGTCGGCGGCTCGCCGATCGTCGCGACATTGATGACGCCGCCCTTTTCCTGGGCCATCATGGTGGATGGCAGGGCAATGAGAGCGGTGCCGAGAAGGAATGCGACAAGGGTCTTCTTCATAAGGTACTCCCGGTTTCTATTTGTTCCACTATTGTGTTATATAAGTCTTTATAATAGACTATCGCCTCATCTCCCGCTGTCAACAGGGAAATGTTGCCCATGCACGGCTATGGGCGCGCGCGTGCATGGAAATCGAGGAGAGGGAGGTGAGGCTTGGAACAGCCAAGCGTCGTCTCGCGCGTGCAGCGGCAGAGCGAAAGCGCATAAAATAGCAAGCAATTATAATAGTTTATGTGAAATCCTCGATTGAGGAAGAACCTTTGCAGACGCGCAATGCGCTGCAGCCGGTTGCGGCTTTCGCGACCTAGAGGTCGATGATTCCGCGCTTTATCCCGAGTGCGACGGCGTGCGTTCGATCCTTGGCATGCAGCTTCGCAAGGATGCTCTTGACGTGTCCCTTGACCGTCTCCTCGCTTATCGACAGCTTCTCGCCGATCACCCGGTTCGAGTTTCCGCCGGCGATCAGCGAAAGAACGGACATCTCGCGGGCTGTCAGCGTGTCCTCGCCCGCATGGTCGGAGAGCTTTGCCGCAACCGTGGCCCCGACATATTTCTGGCCTCGCTGCACCGCCCTGATCGTGTCCAGCAGTTCGCGCCGAACCGAGCTCTTGAGGATATAGGCCTGCGCTCCGGCGTTGATGGCCCGGCTTGCCAACTGGTCGCCGTCATAGGTCGTCAGCACGATGATCCGTGCGGAAGGATGGCGGCTCTTGATCACCGCAAGCGCCTCCAGTCCGCCGAGACCGGGCATCTGCAGGTCGAGAAGCATTACATCCGGCATCAATGCCTCGAACTGGCTGATCGCTTCGTGCCCGTCCGCCGCCTCGCCGACGATGAGGATATCGTCCTGGCTTGCCAGAAGCGCGGCGATGCCCTCCCTGATCAGGTGGTGATCGTCGACCACAAGCACTTTGATCGGTTCGCGCGCCGTCATGCCCTGAGATTCCGTCCCCAGCCCCCGCGGGAGCCCTTTACCACAAGCTCGATCTTCGTTCCCTTGCCGGAGTGGCTTTCGATCAGCAGATGCGCGCCGATCTTCTCGGCCCTCTCCTTCATGCCCGCTAGGCCCCACCGTTTGCCGGACGCGCCGTCTTCTCCGGCGCCGGTGCGGATGCCGCTGCCATTGTCCTGCACCTGGATGCGCAGGTCCGTATCGGTGAAGATGAACTCGCAGTCGATGGAAGATGCGCCCGCATGCCTGAACGCATTCCTCAAGGCCTCGAGGACGATGCGATAGACGTCGTCCCTGACCTTGGGGTCGAGGTCGAAGGGCTGGCCGTGGACATCGAGCTTGAAGCTCGCCGCATTGCCGGGATTCAGTTTTGCCAGTTCGTCGGCCTCGCTTCTGACCGCTGCGACGATGTCGAAATCCGCGTGCGTGGAATCGCGGAGCGCCTGGACTGCGTTTCTTCCTTCGATGATGGCCTCGTCGCTCTTGTCGAGAACGACATCGAGCATCGCTGCGGCCGCCGCGGGCTGGTGGGGGAGGGAATGGCGCACCGCCTGAAGTCTGTAGATGAGGCCCTGGAAGCTTTGCAACAAGGTATCGTGCAGGTCCCGCGCCAGCCGGTTGCGTTCGCTTATCCTCTCCTGGAGGAGGATGTTGTATTGGGCGGCAACCTTGGCCACGCGGTAGCGGTAAAGCGAGACGAGGCCGGCCAGGAGAATGCCGATGACCGTCAGCCGCGCCCACCAGCTCTGCCACCACGGAGGCAGCACGACGATCTGCATGCTGGCGCCCGGCATGTTCCAGTTGCCGCGCGTGGTGGCAGCCTGGACGCGCAGCGTGAAGCTGCCGGCGGGGAGTGCCGCATAGCTGATCGTGCGCTGGTCACTGGTCGCCGCATGCCATTCGCTGTCGTAGCCCATGAGCTTGTAGCGGTAGCGCGTCGTTTCCGGGCTGCGATAGCTGAGCGCCGAGAAGGATACGGTCATGTCCCTCTCGTCATAGGGAACCGTAACCGCCGCAGGCTGATCGCCACTCGCATGCGTGAACTTGGGCGGCACCGCATTCGGCGGTGTCCCCACTTGCAGGTCGGTGAAGACGACGGGAGGCACGAATTCGTCATGGCCCAGGGCGCCTGCATTGTTGACGGTCGCTCCCGCAAAGCCGCCGAAGTACATCTTGCCCGATCGCCCGGAATTGCAAGCGTTCCACCCGGTGAGGTCGTTGCCGGGGAGCCCGTCCGCCGTGGTGTAGCTGTCGAAGCTCCGCTGGTTGACGTTCATCCTGGAAATGCCGCGGTTGGTGCTCATCCAGAGCTGGCCGTCATTGCCGCCGAGCAGGCAGCTGACGGCGTTCCCGGCAAGCCCGTCGCGTTCGTAGAACACGTCGAATTTTCCGCTCTCCACGTTCAGCCGGTTGAGGCCGTTCTGCGTGCCGAGCCATATGACTCCGCCGCCGGGTGCGTAGACCGAATTGACGACGTTGTTGCTCAGGCTTTGCGGGTCGTTGGCATCGTGCTTGTAGGCGGTGAACGTCGCGTCGCGCGGATTGAAGCTCACCAGTCCGGCGGTTGTTCCGAGCCAGAACCGGCCGTTCTCGTCCTCGACGATCGAAAAATACGCTTCGGCACTTGCCGAGGGATCCTGCTTGTAGGTCGTGAAATCCCCCGTCGCGGGGTCAAAACGGTTGATGCCGTTCCAGGTCGCAAGCCAGAGCTCGCCTGACCTGTCGACGAGGATCCGAGTAACGATGTCGCTGCTGATACCCTGCGGATTTGCGGCATCGTAGCGATATGCCTTGAATTGCCGCGTTGCCGGGTCGAAGGCATAAAGGCCGCCGCCGAGGCTGCCGATCCACAGCGTGCCATTGGAGTCTTCGGCGATGGCGAGGACTTCGATCGATGCATTCGGCCCGGCGGGCGTGAAGACCTCCACGGTCCGGGTCTGGGGGTCGAGCCGGTTCAGCGCGCCGCCGGCACCGAGCCAGATCGCGCCCGAGCGGTCCTCGTAGATCGTGTTGACGAGCGCCTCGCCGAGCTTGTCGACGTGGCCGGGCGAGGGCCAGAGCGTGCGAAATGGGGCGGCGTCCGTGGGGAAGCTGTTGGGCGGCGTTGCGTGCAGGCCGGTCCAGATATTGCCCTCGGCATCCTCGAACAGCGCGATCACGCGGTTCTCGGAAAGGCTCTGAGGATCGTTCGGATCATTCTTGTAGCGAATGAACCGCATGTTGTCGCGATCGAAGCGAAGAAGGCCCGCGCCCATCGTCGCCAGCCAGATGTTGCCGTCGCTGGCCTCGAGGATAGCGTAGACGCCGGTCAGGCTCTTGCCGCCGTCCTGCCCCGCGAAGGCATAGCGTATGAGCTTGTTTTCCTTGCGGTCGTAGACGGCAAGGCCGTTTCCGGAGCCGTAGATCACCCAGAAAGTGCCGTGCCTGTCCTCGTGGAAGGAAAATTCCCGCACCTCCTCGCGCAGCGTTATGCGCCTGGTCACCTTGCCGGTCGCCCGGTCGAATGCCTCGAGCCCCGCGCTGGTGGCGACCCAGAATGTCCCTTCGCGGTCCTCACCGGAGGACTTCACGTCGTCGCTCGAAAGGCTCGCCGGATCCTTGGGATCATGGCCGAACCGCACGGCCTTTCCGCTTTTCGGATCGAGGCGGTAGAGCCCGCGTCCGGTCGAAAGCCAGAGGTTTCCCTGCCGGTCCTCGCTGATATGGATGACGGTCGGGTTTGCCGGATCGAAGGAGTAATGCCGGAAGGTTTCGGTCGCCTTGTCGAAGGCATCGAGGAACTGGTCGCTGCCGACCCAGATCGTCCCCGACCGGTCCTTGAACAGCGAATAGATGAAGATGCCGCTCAGGCTGTCGGGCTGTCCTTGCTCGTGCTTGAAGACGCGAAAGCCGTAGCCGTCGTAGCGGTTCACGCCGTGCTGCGTGCCGAACCAGAGATAGCCGTCATTGTCCTGGACGATGTGCGAGACGCGCGTCTGCGACAGTCCCTGGGAAAGGCTGAGCTTGCGGAACCTGATGTCGTTTCCGTCCTGCACCGGAATGTCGACGATCTCCGGATCGACCGCGGCCACAATGACGGCAGGCTTCTCCTGCGCCATGGTCGGGCTGGAAAGCATGACGGGGATGACGAGGAGCACCGCGCAGAAAGCAGTCCGGAGCAATGCCTTGGCGCCCCCCGAGAGCGCCCTGACCGTCGACGGCAGGTCAGGCAGGACGCCGCGCCACCCTTCGATGCGCGGCTCCGAAACTCGGTCTGAGGGCATTGGCGACATAGGGAATGCTATCGGTCAGATGGACTGGGGCCGAGCTTGCCCACCAGTTCGCGCAAGGCTCGGGTCTGTGCAATCAATCTGGTGGCCGTCAGCTTCGCGGCTTCCGCATCTGGTTCCCTGGCATTGAGCCAATTGAAATTTGCATGCACGCCGATGCAGATGATGCCGACGAGGCGGCTTATGTCCTGCAAATCTTCCGTAGACAGCTGGATGCCGTGCAAGCGAATGGCATCGGCGCCGCTCTGGTTGCCTTCGATCTGGCCCAGTGCTCCGAACAGGTCGCGCGAGCCGTCATAGACCTCGGCGTCGAGCAAGTCGCAAAGCATGTCTGGCTTGATGGAACTCATCTTGCGTCACCTTCTGGCAGAACGAGGATTCGCGGCAAGACTTGGCTCTTTGGTAGTGTCTTCAGGCGACAATACCTGGCCGAGTGATGTTGCCTCGGTGCCTTTTCTTAAGCTTCCATAGTAAAATCTAATATGCGCTAGTCCACCCTCGAAAGAGGGGGGATGCGAGATCCGTTTCGAGAGTTCCAGTTTACCCCTCTTTCGAGGGGTTTGCCGCCAGAGGGCGCGGGCACCCGGTTAGTGCGCCGTGCCGTCCACGATGACGTGGTCGTGGTCCATCGAGCATTTTTCGATGCGGGCATGGACCTTGTAGACCTCGCGCAGCATCTCGACGGTCACCACCTCGCGCGGCTCGCCGCAGGCCCGCATCCGGCCGTTGGCGATCACCAGCACCTTGTCGGCGAAGCGGAGCGCCTGGTTGATGTCGTGGATGGCGATCAGCACGATCATGCCTCTGGTACGCGCCTGCCGCCGCATGAAGTCGAGCACCTCGACCTGCCGGTGAAGGTCGAGCGCGCTTGTCGGCTCGTCCATCAGCATGATTTCCGGCTCGCGCACCAGTGCCTGGGCGATAGAGACCAGCTGGCGCTGGCCACCGGACAGCGCGCCGAGATCGCGAAAGGCGATCGAAGTGATGTTGAGCGCTTTCATGATCTCGTCGATCAGGCGCAGGTCGCCGTCGCTGACGGCCCAGGACTGCCCCTGCTTGCGGGCAAGCAGGATGGATTCGTAGACGGTCAGAACGGCGTTGGCGGAGGTGTCCTGCGGCATGTAGCTGATGGCGTTTTTCGCGCTCGTGCCCTCGACGACCACTTCCCCGGGGCCGCGCAGCAGGCCGGTGATGCGCTTGAAGAGCGTCGACTTGCCGGCAGCATTCGGACCGATGACGGCAATCAGTTCGCCCGACGTCATCACCGGGGTCGTCACGTCCTCTACGAAGAGCTTGCGGCCGTGATAGGCGCCGACCGATTGCAGTTGCAGCGCTACCATGAGCGGCTCCGGTTCGAGAGGATCAGCGAGAAGAAGAAGGGTACGCCGACAAGTGCCGTGATGATGCCGATCGGGAAGACGACGCCCGGAATGATCGACTTCGACACGATCGAAGTGAGCGAGAGCAGCAGCGCACCTGACAGGATCGAGCCGGGCAGGAAGAAGCGCTGGTCCTCCCCGAGGATCATCCGGGCGATATGCGGGCCGACGAGGCCGACGAAGCCGATGGTGCCGACGAAGCTCACCGGCACGGCAGCGAGCAGCGAGATGATCAGCATGGTTTCCAGCCGGATGCGCCGGACATTGACGCCGAAGCTTGCCGCCTTGTCCTCGCCGAGACGGATTGCGGTCAGCGCCCAGGCATGGCGGGCAAAGAGCGGCAGCGCGATCAGGAGCACCGCAAGCGTCACCCCGATCTTCGGCCAGGTGGCCTTGGTAAGGCTGCCCATCGTCCAGAAGACGACGGCCGACAGCGCCTGCTCGGAAGCGAGGTACTGCACGAAGGCAAGCAACGCGTTGAAGGTGAAGACCAGCGCGATGCCGAGCAGGATGACGGTCTGGACCGAGACGCCGCGCGCCTGCGAGATGAAATGGATGAAGAGCGTCGCGACCAGCGCCATGATGAAGGCATTGACGGGCACGAGCATGCCGGCGGCGACCGGCAGCAGCGGTACGCTGGTGACGATCGCGAGCGCCGCGCCGAAGCTCGCCGCCGCCGAGATGCCGAGCGTGAAGGGGCTCGCAAGCGGATTGGCGAGGATGGTCTGCATCTGCGCGCCGGCGACCGAAAGGGCCGCACCCACGACGATCGCCATCACGGCGACCGGCATGCGGATGTTCCAGACGACCGCCTGCACCTGCGGAGAGACGGAGGAGGGGTCGAGGAGCGCCGAGACCACTTCCCCGAGGCCGTATCGCGCCGGTCCCCAGGCAAGGTCTACCGCAAAGGACAGACAGAGCGCAGCCGCCATGGCGGCGAGGATGACGAGCTTGCGCCGGGCAAGGGCGCGATAGCGCTCCCGCCCGGCCTCGGCGTCGATCGGTGTCGCGGCCACTTCGGCCATCTGCCCTTACTCGCCGACCTGGGCGTCGACCCAGTAGCCTGGCTGGTAGGCGACCGGCAGGAACTTCTCGTGGAACTCCTTGAAGGTCGCATCAGGATCGAGATCGGCAAACAGCTCGGGGTGGAACCACTTCGCCATCTGCTGCACGGCGACGAACTGGTAGGGGCTCGTATAGAACTGGTGCCAGATCGCGTGCACGTTGCCGTTCGCGACTGCCTTGGAGCCGGTGAAGGCCGGCGCCTCGACCAGCGCGTTCAGCGCCTTGCGGCTGTCGTCGGCGGTCGCAGCCGCGGCCGGGCCGACATTGACGTAGTTCTTGGCGTCCTTGGTCTGGCTCCAGTTGGAGCCGGTGGCGACGATGATATCCGGGTTGGAGGCGACGACCTGCTCGGCATTGATCGAACCGGTGTAGCCGGGAAGGAAATCGGAGCCGAGATTGTGGCCGCCGGCCCAGTCCACCATCAGGCCGAAATTGTCGGGGCCGAAGGTGCCACAGCACTCGACGAGGCCGGCCGCGCGGTACATGAAGACATTCGGCTTCGGCGGATTGGCTTCCTTCAGCTTGTCGGTCACGCGCGCCATCTGCTCCTTCCAGTAGGCGGCGACGGCTTCGGCGCGATCCTCATGGCCGAAGATCTTGCCGAGGATCTTCAGGCTCGGCTCGGTGTTGGCGAGAATGTGCTCCCGGAAATCGATGTAGACGATCTTGACGCCGATGCCGCTCAGCATGTCCTCGAGCTTGACCTCGTCGGCAGCCGCCTTGTTACCGATGGGCAGGAGCATGACGTCCGGATGCAGCGTGACAACCGTCTCCGTCTGCAGCGTGCCGTCGGTCAGGTTGCCGAGGAAGGGCAGCTCCTTGCCTTTCGGGAACTTCGCAACATAGGTCTCGAAGCCGTCCTTGTCGGTCGTCCAGAGGTCATTGCGCCAGCCGACGATCTTGGCGAAGGGATCCTCCTTCTCGATCGGTGCGACGGCATAGAGCATCCGGCCTTCACCCAGGATGACGCGCTCGACAGGCTTGTCGAAGGTGA
This sequence comes from Rhizobium sp. BK251, assembly GCF_004345245.1. Taxonomy (GTDB): domain Bacteria; phylum Pseudomonadota; class Alphaproteobacteria; order Rhizobiales; family Rhizobiaceae; genus Rhizobium. The sequence continues at coordinate 705,201 of NZ_SLUQ01000001.1, forward strand.
CCTCGCGGCCGGCGACGTCGGTAATGGTGAAGGACTGCGCCATGACCGGTGCGGACAGAAGCGTCGCGAGCAGGAATGCTGAAGTTGCAAGCCGTTTTACAAGATTCATCTGGAAACTCCCCCGGTGCCTGATAATGTCCGCAGGCATAAGAAATATGACTTTGTGAATCAAGTTTTATGTTTTAGAGACTTTCCAAACTATTCGGATTGCCGGGGCACCAGTATGAATTCGATGAACTCCAACTATTCCATTCGCGATGAAATCCGGGACTTCTGGTCGGATCGCGCGGCGACGTTCGACGAGAGCGTCGGCCACGAAATCTTTTCCGAGGCAGAGCGGAATGGTTGGCGCCGGCTGATCCGCAAGCACCTCGGCGAGGGGCAGGGGCGCGACGCACTCGATCTTGCCTGCGGCACTGCGGTGATCTCGCACCTGATGCACGACACCGGCTTCAAGGTGACGGGGCTCGACTGGTCGGACGCCATGCTCTCGCAGGCGCGCGCCAAGGCGAAGAAGCGCGGCACGGACATCCGCTTTGTTTCCGGTGACGCCGAAAACACCATGGAGCCGAAGGAAAGCTACGACGTGATCACCAACCGCCACCTGGTCTGGACGCTGGTCGATCCGCCGAAGGCATTTGCGGAGTGGTTTTCGGTATTGAAGCCCGGCGGCAAGGTGCTGATCGTCGACGGCAACATGGGCAAGGAGACCTGGGTCAAGGGCCCGCAGAAGCTCTGGACGAAGGTAAGCGGCAATCAGCCGGCAAGCCACATGACGCCGGCAATGATGGCGCGGCACCAGAATATTCGCTCGCGCGTCTATTTCTCCGACCAGATGCCGGCGCAGGCCGTCGTCGACCTGCTGCACAAGGCCGGCTTCGAGAAGGTCACGGTCGATCGCAAGCTTTCCGACATCCACTGGGCGCAAGCGCGCAAGATGCCGTTCCTTCGCGGCCTCGAGCGACTGGTGCAGGATCGCTATGCGATCTGTGCCGTCAAGCCGAAGTAGGACGCACTTCGGCACCATCGAACATCGTCCGCCGATGCGTGGACCGGAGCGCTGGCGGAGGAGTTATCGGCGGCCGAAGAGCCGGGAATTCGCCCGCATCCGGCGCACGACGGACGCCTGCCTCGAAAGGTTCTGCTGCTCGGGAGTTGCGGCAATGGTGGACGGCGACGGCTGTTCGGCAGGCTCTGCCGGCCGGTAGGTATAGTTGTCGGCGCGGCGCCAGGCCTCGACCCGCGCTTCGCATTCGGCGGGATCGGCTGCTTCCATGAGCAGCCAGGCCCGGCTCACTTCGCCCTGCAGTTCCACCAGGTGCGGATAGAAGCGTTCCAGCACGAAGACGGCATCGAGGAAATCCATGCCGAGGCTCGTCAGGGTGGCGGCGAGCTGCTGGCCGGAAAGGTCCAGCATGACGCGATCGGCAAGCCAGCGGCTCGTGGAAAGCGCATCGGCAAGTGCTACGGAAAACTGGGTCGCGTCGCGCAGGCGCGCGAAGCGCACGAGAAGCGCCGACTGCACGTCGGAGAGGCTGCGCAGCCCCAGCCGATCGTCGTCGTGCTCGGCAAGCTGGTGCGCGATCTGCTTGATCCTGCGCCGCAGCGTCTCTTCGTTTGCAAGCCGCAGGGCTTCGGCCTCGTCGCGGGCCGGCGATGGCGCGGGTGTCATGGCAGGCGACTCCATTTCCGGCTCTCCGGCTGCCACCCGGCGCAGTTCCGCCTGGTTGATGCCGACGAGCGCATCGATGACCTTCGGCGAAAGCGAATCCCGGCTGACGATCGCGCGGGCATGGGCAGCACCCTGGGTGCGGGCGATGGTGATGAGCACCTCGTCGTCGATTGCCTGGGGACCAGCAAGGAAGGGGGCCGCGATTTCGATCGGCTGGCTGCCGATGAAAAGCGCGACTGCCGGCGGCACATGCGGGCACTGCGAAAGGGCGGCCACTGCCTGGCGCTTGGCCTCGTCGGTGGAGGCCTGGAAGAGCGGCGTGAAGAGTTCGGCGAACTGGCGCAGCTGCGATTTTGAAGGATAGGCGATCCCCTCAAAACTACTCACCGTCGCCATCAACACCACATCCTTCTTCCGGACAGCCGCAGGTCCCTCAAGCTCTCGAAATTGGTCAGTCACGTGAACACCCATCAAACGCGAAACAAAGACGGCAAACCAACCTCAGGAAGATGTACTGACGGTCAGACACCCCGGCAGTGATGCAAAGACAGGTCCCCGAACTTTGGTCTCCGAAACTGTCCCGCTCGAATCCGCGTTCATGCGGAAATATTCGTCCAATCTGGCTGGCTGGAAGCGTAAGGCGGGGAGGGTTAATGCTTCGTTTAGATTTTATTAAAATCCAAATAAAACTTGCCCGTTCTGCGTGCGATGGCCGCGCGGCAGTTCCGCCGCCTCGCAGGCATGGGCGGCCAGTGCGTGGCATTGTGAGGGTCTGTGGAAAGCAATCTTGACGTGTATCGCCCAGCAAAATCCTGCGGGTCCGCGTTGGGGCCGACGAACGCCGAGGGCACGGCGGCAAAAGTCACCGGCGGATGGCTAGGATGAGGAATTCGGGAGGCTGGATAACGCGCTCAGAGCGCCTTGTGAGACCGCAATGCGCCCAGCAGTTTCTCGCTCGTATTGAAGCCGGACTGATAGAGATCGATCGCGGTGGAGGCGGCGAAATTCGCTTCCGTGCTGTTCGGGTCGATCCGCCTTTCGACGCACCACGACGCAAGGACTCCACGCAGGATGTCCACGTCCTCAGGTGCGAAAGGAGAAGGAAAAAGCAAAGACATCATCAGCCCTCCGAAGAAAGAGCCCGTATGATCCCTCCGGCGCTCATCGCCATGAAAACCCTACAGCCAAGGACACCATACGCTTGTTTGACCGGCGCGCAATTTGTTTATCTGCGGCGCATTGGTCCGGCCGCCGGCCTGACGCCTGGCTAGCCGCGCATCTCGCGCAGTTGCGCCCCTGGATTCCACGCCGTTCACGAAATCGGCATCGCGAAACCAAAGTGCTTCCTGCCGCGTTTATGTCTCGTTACGGCGTGATGACTGCCGACATCGCGTTGGATTAGCAATGTGTTAACTATGCTGTGTCTCTATGCGGAGGAAGGTGCGATTTGTACGCTTCTATTGTCGAAAGTTCACGCGGATACAAGAAATAGAATCCGCGCCACGGTATCTAACGCAATGTGAGAGCCGTGAGAAAGGTGCGAATGCTTCCCGGGGGACGAGCCCCTCAAGGAAGACGCACCGGCCCGCAGAAGGCGGGCAGGATGAGATTAATCGCAACTTCATCCGTCTCGGGCCTAGATGGAGACGAGAATGGCAATTGTTGTAGAACTGGCGGACAGGCAGTCTCAAATGCCGCGCCGCCCCATGAAGGGCCCTGTCGAGGCCAAGATCCTTCTTTTCACCGGCGTTCGCTATGAACGCCTCGACGAGCCGACAACTCGCAGTGCCAACTCCGCTTTCCAGGCGAAGAAGAAGCATTGAAAGGCGGCGACGCGACTACTCCCCGCCGAATTCGCTGCATCCCGCTTCAGCGAGAAATGCTTTGGCCGCGTCGTCAAAACTAGCCTGCGGCGCAAGCGTCCGCAGCACGGCATAGCCATCCGGCCGTGCCATCTCCACGAGGATCGTCTGCTGTAGTGATTGCGGCAGGGCTTTTCGAAGCGTCGTCAGTTGCACCGGCGAGCCGACCAGCACGTCGACGATACCGCCGACCGACGTCCGGTCGTTCATGCTGAAAACCTCGTTCGAAGCGCTGTCGTAGATCGCCAGCGACCAGAAGGGCACGTTGCCCTTGGCGCTGAAGCGCATCGGCGTCTCCTCGAGATCGAAGGCGCAGACCGCGGTCTTCACGTAGGGATCACCATTTGAGAGGCCGCTCGAATCCGGTTTTCCGTCGAGCAGGTGAAACTCGTTGAGGTCGCCCTCCGCCTCGACGCGCGTATAGGCGTCGCGACCGGTGAAGTGCGGCAGCGCCAGGATGATCACGAGATGCAGAAGTGCGGCGCCGAAAATGCCGGCGAGGACGGCGAAAACGACCCTAAGCATTGCCGCACCCGGTCTTTTCGAGCTGCGGCATGGTGAGGTCGATCAGGCCGGAGCTGCCGGCCGTCGGCGTGTCGAAGAGCGTCAGCACCAGCCGGAAACTGTCTGAGCTCGGCAGCGCCAGCCAGTTTCCCGACCGCGCCTGCCGAGACAGCATCACGGTAAAGCTGCTGTCGGGATTGCGTAGCACCGTCCAGGAATTGAGCGCCGAGGGAAGGCCGGTGCCCGCCTCGAGCGGCTCGCCCCGCGCATCGGCCGTGAACAAGGTCCAGAGTCGCGCCGGTGGCGTCTGGCCGGTCAGCCGATAGCTGCACGCGGCCGAGAGCCTTTCGCCCGCATCGTCGACCGTGGCGGAGAAGGTGAGGCCCTCTGCGGTGCCATAGAGCAGCTTGCCGGCGCGGGCGCGGTGAGACTTCGCATAGGGGTCGGCATCGGCCGTCTGCAGAGCGGGAAAGGCCTCCCATGCGCCGAGCTTGATCGCACCGAAACCCGCCGTCGCGTCGAGCGCGGACAGCGTGAAAAGGATGCCGCCTCCAAAGGCGATCGTCAGGCAGAGCGCGACAAGAAGCGGAACCCGGAACACTTGGCCAACCTTGTAACAAATCGGACCAAAGGGGTAACACTGATTCTGGTCGGCGGCAAAGAGGTGGGTGGCGCGCCTGCACGTCCGGTCAGGATTTCAACGTGGTGTTCCGGCAGAACCATTGCGGCGCGTCCGGTGCGCGCCGCAAGGTCGGTGTCGGAGCGAGGCTCAGTTGACGAGCGGGGTCTTCGGGTCTTTTCCGCATGCGACCCGGCCGTATATCTCGAAGGTCGTCTCGGGCACGACGCCGCCATGCATGCTGCAGACCCGCGCATCCCGCCAGTAGCGGTTCATGATATTCTCGGAGAATGCGAGCGAGCCGCCGGAAGCGCCGGCAAGCAGGTCGATCGCCTCGCGGATCATTTGGTTTGCAAAGCCGGCATCACGCCAGATGCGTGCCCGTTCGGGAACGCTCATGCGCGTACCCGCCGCCGCATAGGCATCGAGGTGGTCGACGGAGCGCCGCAGGAGCAACTCGGCTGCGTCGATCTTGGCGGAGGCTTCCGAGATCTGGAGGTGGGTGACGGCGGCTTCGTCCTGCTTTTCGTAGAACAGGAAGGCGATGGGCTTCTGCGAAGATTTGTCGATGAAATAATCCAGCGCCCCCTTTGCTATGCCGAGGGTCGGGAAGACGAGCTTGGTCGCCATGTAGGGCATGGCGTCGAGACGGTAGAGGGCCTCGTCGTTCTTGTGGGTCGCGGCATAGTCGCCCTTTATCAGGCGGCTGTACATTGCAAGTCGCTCGTCCGGGACAAAGACGTCCCTCACCGCGACACTGGTGCTGCCGGTGCCGCGCAGGCCCATCGTTTCCCAATCGTTGAGGGTCGTTATCTCCGATACGGGGATCAGTGCCGCCGCGCTGTCGACCACCGTGCCGCTGTCATCGGGATAGGGGATGCCCAGCAGATCCCATTGGGAGTGGTAGATGCCGCTGTTGAAGCTCCAGAGGCCTTCCTCGATGATGATGCCGCCCTTGACGCGACGGGTCTTCGACTTGCGCGGCGTCATGACCATGGCCGCACGCGCCGGCTGGCCCGTGCCGAACACGCTGTCGACCACGTGCCGGGGATAGACCGCGGCGGTCATCCAGGCCGCGCCGGAAAGCAACATCAGCGTCCAGGCAGCGGAGCCATCGCCGCGGGCGATCTCCACCACCACGTCCATCATCGTGTGGAACGAACTCTGCAGGCCGCCATAGGCCTTCGGCACGACCATGTCGAAGAAGCGCGCGGCCTGCATGTTGGCGATCGTCGAATCGGGAAGCCTGCCCAGCTTCTCCGTCTCGGCACTGCGCGAACGCAGGACCGGAATGAGTGAGGAGGCGGTTGCAACGAGGTTCTTGTCGGCCTCGCTGCGGCCTTGCAGCCCCGGCATGCTTGGAGTGACGTTCATGGATGGCTCCTGCAATCTGTTAGGGGCAGCCGGATCCGCGATGAGCCGGACGGCCCTGTCGAGAGGTTGTATTGCAGGACAAGTGAGCAGTTCTCCCGCTACGCGGCAGTTTCAGGAGAGGCCGCTTTTCTTACGATCGTAACGGGGCATGCCACCGGCGATCAATTCAAGACGGGGCGTCGTCGATTTTCTCGACTATCGGAGAACTGGCGGGAACGCGTCTCGCCACGAAGGGCAAGGACCCTAGAGCTTGAATTCGACGGCGTTTGCCACGCTGCTCGGCACCGCGGTTTCCGGCACCTCGGTCTGCTTCAGGACCCCGCCGTCCTCGAGAGTGAGCTGGTAGATATAGCGGTCGTTTCCCGGTGCCGGGCGATGCTGCTTCTTTGCGAAAAGCGAGAGGATCTGTGCCCGGTCAGTCTCGGCCAGGCTGTCGATGTCGACCGTTCCTTCGGCCTTCAGTCCCGCGAAACCGCCACGACGAATGATTTGCAGCGTCGCCATGGGCGGCTCCTTTCAGGACGGCACTTGCCGTCGCTGCTCATTTGCTAGAGCCCGACCTGCGTCCAGGCGTCATCGACGGCATTATAGACATCGGAGGAGCCGGAGGACAACGTTTTGGCGGCCTGCCGCGTCAAAGTCGCGAACTTGGAAAACGACATGCCCTTCGTTGCCTTCGGGCTGGTGAGCGCCGCGTACCAGATCTTGCCGGCGGTGGTCCACGACCGCCCGCCGATGCCTTTCGCAGCGAGGTAGAAGGCATGGTTGGGTATGCCGCTGCTGTCGTGCGGATCGCTTCCCGGCTTGTATTGGCTGTAGTGCGCGGGCTGCGGGCTCAGGCAGTGCTTTCCGCCGGGGTCGGAAAGGTCTCTAAGGCAGCGAAAGCCCTTCGTCCTGGCGGCCGGGCCGAGGATTTCCGCACCGATCAGCCAGTCGGCGGCGTCGACTTCCTGTTTTGCCCGCCATTGCCGGAAGATCGTGCCGAAGACGTCGGAAATGCTCTCGTTCAGCCCTCCGGGTTCGTTCGTATATTTCAGGGCGGCGGTGAACTGCGTGACCCCATGGGTCAGTTCATGCGCGATGACATCGTCGGATCCGGTGAAGTCGATGAAGATACGGCCGTCGCCATCGCCGTAGGTCATCTGCGAGCCGTCCCAGAAGGCGTTGTTGTACTTGACGCCGTAGTGGATTGACGACAGCAGGCTCATGCCCTTTCCGTCGACCGAGTTGCGCCCGAAACACTTGGCGTAGAAGCGGGCGACATCCTTCGTGACTTCGAAGGCCCGCCTGGCTGTCTGGTCGGCCGATGACTTGGGATTGCTGACAGGGTTGCCCGGCAGCGACGTCGTGCCCTTGCAGTCGAAGACCAGCAGCGATGGCGTAAGTGTCGTGGCCGCGCTGACGGCAAGCTGGGCACCCGATATCGGCGTCGTGTTGTGAGCCTGCCGTATGTGCCGCCAGTTCGGCTCGATTGCCGCGGTGTCGACAAACGCCTGCCGGGTCGACTCGGGCAGCGTTTCGTCCTCGGCAAATCGATCGATCACTGACCTTGGGATAATGAAGCAACCGCATCTCGATGCCATCATGACGACCTCCATGAAGTGTCAAATTGCAGGCATGGCTTACTTCTCGCAATCGTTGTGCGCCTTTTGATCAGGCGCGTCAATATCGAGGCGGAGGCCCGCGAGCGACGCTGCGGGGCGCGGGATTGAAACGTGGCCTAGTTGGCGCTTGCCACCTTTTCGGCGTTGAGCGGTGCGGCATCCCGCAGCTTCTCTCCGATATCGCGGAGGATCTGCGTCGACTCGACCGAAAGCGAACGCGGACGGACGAGCGGCGGCAGGCCGGTCTCGGTCGACTCGGCCGGTTTCTTCGCCGCGACCTGGGCGGCCGCCGGCTTCTCGGGGAAGGGGTTGTCTACGCCCGGGATCGCCCGCAGCACGACGCCCTGGTGGGCATAGTCCATAACCCGCTTGAAGGTCATGGCGGGCAGCGAACCGCCGGTCATCTTGTTGCTGGACGTGTAGTCGTCGTTACCGAACCAGACGGCGCAGGTGTAGTTGCCGGTAAAGCCGATGAACCATGCATCGCGATAGGCCTGCGTCGTGCCGGTCTTGCCGCCGGTAAGGATGCCGTTGTCGAGTGCTGCCTTGCGCGCGGTGCCGATATAGGGGATCTGCGTCAGCATCTGGTTCATGTAGGTATCGGCCTGCTCGGTCAGCACGCGCTTCGGGGCCGGTTCATCGTGCTCGAAATCATAGAGCACCTTGCCGCCATAGGTCAGGATCTGGCTGATGCCGTGGCGTCGCGACTGAAGGCCGCCGGCCGGGAAGACCGCATAAGCAGTCGCCTGGTCGAGCACCGTGACTTCCGAGGTGCCGATCGGGATCGTCACGTCCTTTCGGATCGGGGTCTCGATGCCCATTTCCTTCGCCTTGGCGATGATCGGGTCGATGCCGAGCTTCTCCTTGGCGAGGCGCACCGGCACGGTGTTGATCGACTTGGCGATCGCTGTCGCCAGCGTCACGCGGCCGGCATAGCGGTTCTCGTAATTGTGCGGGCTCCAGTTGCCCCAATAGATCGGCGCGTCGACGATGGTCGTCTGCGGGGTCATGCCGCTCTCCATCGCAACAGAATAGGTATAGACCTTGAAGGAGGAGCCCGGCTGCCTCAGCGCCTTCGTCGCGCGGTTGAACTGGCTTTCGCCGTAGTCGCGGCCGCCGACCATGGCGCGCACGGAGCCGCCGTTTTCGACCATCACGAGGGCGCCCTGCTTGACCTTGTAGGCATCGCCATATTCGCGCAGCGAAGCTTCGACGGATTCTTCCGCCGCCTTCTGGATGCCCATGTCGATGGTGGTGCGCACGATCAGCGAATGTTCGGGAAAGCGCGTTGCAAGCCTCTGGACCTCGTCGAAGGCCCAGTCGAGGAAGAAATCGGGCGAATCCGTCTGTGCCCGGTCGATGACCGTCGCGGGGTTGCGCCGCGCGGCGATGACCTGTCCCTCGGTCATGAGACCGCTCTGGACGAGGTTGGTCAGGACCTCGTTGGCGCGGGCGCGTGCCGCCGGCAGGTTGACGTGCGGGGCATACTTGGCCGGTGCCTTGAAGAGGCCGGCGAGCATGGCGGATTCGGCGAGGTTCACGTCGGTGACGTTCTTGCCGAAGTAGAACTGTGCGGCAGCGGCCGCGCCGAAGGTGCCGCCACCCATGTAGGTGCGGTCGAGATAAAGCCTCAGGATCTCCTTCTTGGAGAGGTTCGCCTCGAGCCAGAGCGCGAGGAAGGCTTCCTTGATCTTGCGGTCGATGGAGCGCTCGTTCGACAGGAAAAGGTTCTTCGCGAGCTGCTGGGTCAGCGTCGAACCGCCCTGCACGACGCTGCCGGCCTGGGCGTTGACCGTCATGGCGCGGAAGAGCCCGACGACATCGATGCCGAAATGGTCGAAGAAGCGGCGGTCCTCGGTCGCCAGCACCGCCTTGACGAAATAGTCCGGCAGCTGGTCGATCGGCACCGAGTTCTCGTGGATGATGCCGCGATGGCCGATGACATTGCCGTAGCGGTCGAGGAAGGTGACGGCGAAATCGCCCCGGTTGCGCCAGTCGCCCTTCGTTTCCTCGAAGGCGGGAAGGGCGAGCATCAGCATCAGGACCGAGCCGAAGGCGCCGAGCGTCAAACCTTCGCCCAGAAGCTCGAACAGGATGCGCTTCCAGCCGCGGGCGCGGAAGCGGCGGAAGAAGATGGTGATGTCTTCCCAGAGTTCGCCGGCGCGGAAGCCGAGGTTCCAGACGGTGGAATCGATCCAGGAATCGATCCGCAGCAGCAGGTGGCGTTTCCTGTGGGGCCGCTGTTCTGGAGGTGACGGTTCCTGCACGTTTCGTTTTCCCGTCCGGCTATGCTTGACGCGGCGACCGCCAGGGGCCAGAGCAATGGTTTGTACCCGCCCCAAGCAGATCTGATAACCGTACTATGATAAATAATTGGTTGATTTACGAGGGAAGAATAAGAGCGATGAGCGTCGCCGACGGCGATTTTGGCGACATGTTGCAAGGATAACCGGCCATGGACGAGACACCGTTCTGGAAGCGCAAGACCCTGGTCGAGATGAGCCCCACCGAGTGGGAAAGCCTCTGTGACGGCTGCGGACTCTGTTGCCTCAACAAGATCGAGGAATGGGACACCGGCGATGTCTATTTCACCTCGATCCGCTGCAAGCTGCTCGACGGCGAGAGCTGTCGCTGCTCGAGCTACGAGAACCGCTGGGACTTCGTGCCGGACTGCGTGCAGCTGACGCCGGAGACGGTGCCCGAGATCGAATGGCTGCCGCCGACCTGCGCTTACCGGCTGGTGGGCGAGGGCCGCGACCTCTACTGGTGGCATCCGCTGGTCTCCGGCGATAGGGAGACCGTGCATGCCGCCGGCATTTCCGCACGCGGACGCACAGTCAGCGAGGAGGGCATCGATCTCGACGATTTCGAGGAATACGTGGTCGACTGGCCGCTGACGGTCGGCGACGAGGAAGCGGACGAGAAGGAGCGCTCAGCGCGGGTTTGACACGGCTTCCAGGAAGCGGTGGAGATGGTTCGAGACATGATCCACGAGGCTGCCCCGCGGATCGAAACCCCACCAGATGAGTGCGCCCTGCCATTGCGAGATGGCGAGCAAGCCGATATCGGCGGACGCTCCGTCGATGCCCTTCAGCCTCTCCGCGACGGCGGCTGCAAGCAGCTTTCCCCATTCCGCGCCACGCGCGCGCAGCGCCGGATCGCGCAGGTCCTCCCGCAGGAGAAGCAGGCCCTCGGCATAGGCCGCCGGGTCGCTGCCGTAGTCCTTGGAGAGGCCGGCAAGCAGCATCACTGCTCCCCCAGGCGTTTTCGGGCACTCTTCGGCAAGACGCACAGTTTCGGCGTCCAGCCTGTCCCAGGCACGAAGAAGAGCAGCCCGCAGCATCGCCGCCTTGCTGCCGAAGCGCTGCACCAGCGTCGAGGCGGAAAGACCGCTCACCTTGGCGACCGCGGCAAACGTCGCGGCATCCGGTCCTTCGCGATGGATGAGGGCGAGCGCCAGGTCCAGCACCTGTTCGTCGGATAGCGTACGTGCGCGGGGCATGGATTCTCCAGCGAAGACTTTTATATGAACAAACGTTCGTTTATAATTCTACCATTGCGGCATCGATTCCGCGATAGGGGCGACAGTCCTAACGCTAGGGAGAGCGAAGTGACAGGCAAGCTGAATGGGCGAGTGGCGCTGGTAGCGGGTGCCACGCGCGGTGCCGGACGCGGCATCGCGGTCGAACTCGGCGCGGCGGGCGCGACGGTCTATGTGACCGGCAGGACGACGCGGCAACATCAATCCGAATACCAGCGGCCGGAGACGATCGAGGAAACGGCGGAAATGGTGACGGAGGCCGGCGGCACAGGCATCGCCGTGCAGGTGGACCATCTGCAGCCGGAACAGGTGGAAGCCCTGGTCGCCCGCGTCCGCGCCGAGGAGGGGCGGCTCGACATTCTCGTCAACGACATATGGGGCGGCGAGAACCTGACCGAATGGGACAAGCCGGTCTGGCAGCACTCGCTGGACAAGGGCCTACGCATCCTGCGGCTGGCGCTCGACACTCACCTGATCACCGCCCGCTACGCGCTGGCGCTGATGATCGAAAATCCGGGCGGCCTGCTTGTGGAGATGACCGACGGCACGGCGGAATACAACGCCGTCCACTATCGGCTGAACCCGTACTACGACCTCGTGAAGACCGGCACGACCCGCATGGCATGGGCGCACGCCCAGGACCTGGCGCCGTACGGGGCAACAGCGGTCTCGATCTCGCCGGGCTGGATGCGCTCGGAAATGATGCTGGAGCATTATGGGGTCAGGGAGGAGAACTGGCACGATGCGACGAAGGTCCAGCCGCATTTCGTGATATCCGAGACGCCGCGCTTCACGGGCCGTGCTGTCGCAGCGCTCGCCGCCGATCCGGAGCGGGGACGATGGAACGGCCAATCGCTCTCGAGCGGCGGTCTCGCCAAGATCTACGGTTTCGACGACGTCGACGGTTCCCGGCCGGACTGCTGGCGCTACATGGCGGAGATCCAGGAGCCCGGCAAGCCGGCGGACGCCAGCGGATATCGCTGAGCGCAAGCGCCTGAGATGGTCAGGGCTCCTTCTCCCTCAATGCCTTCGGCGCGACGTTCGTCCAGGCGCGGCGAACGAGATGGCGCACCACATCGTCTCCCGCTTCGAGGAAGTGAACCCGTGTCCAGCCGCGCAGGCCCCAGCCGCCGGGCACGGCCGTGACCGTGCCGGCGGCAGTCTCGAGCGTGAGCCGCTGCTGGTCTGGCGTCAGCTTGATGACGCCGAATTCCCGCGACGGCAAGGCCAGGAATATTTTCCCACGCACGCGAAAATCCCGCGTGCCGAAATGCGAGGCCTCCGCGGCTTCGGGCAGGCCGAGCGCGAAAGCCACCAGTTCGTCTTCGGTCATGGCACGTCTCCCGAGATATCCGGTCCGGCGCCCGCATGCCCTCTATTGCGGCATTACCATGGTCAGGACCGGGAATTGCGGCTTCTCGCCCGCGCCGAGCGGACCCGGCACCTTGTTCTTGACCGGCGGCAGGCTCTTCAGATAGGCGGCGATCGCCGCTGCATCCTGGTCGGTCAGATGCGAGAGGCCGCGCCAGGGCATGATGTCGGCGAGCATGCGCCCGTCGGGCTTCACGCCGGTGCGGATCGCCGTGACGATCTCCTCGTTCGTCCACTTGCCGAGCCCGGTTTCATCGTCCGGCGTCAGGTTCGGCCCGACGAAGGTCCCGGCCGGTGTCTGGAAGCCGACATCCGAGCCGCCGAGCACGCGCCCCATGTCGGGCTTGCCGAAGAAATAGCCGGGCGTGTGGCAATCGTTGCAGCCGCCGATCGTGGCGAGATATTTGCCCCTTTCCACGGCCTCGTCCGCGGCGGCGGACGGGATGGAATGGAGCAGAGGACAGAGAAACGAAACAAAGGCTGCGTACTTCATCGCGGTATGCATGTGTGGCCCCCCTTGGAACAAGACGCGGGAAGGTAACAGGCGCAAAACCGGTGAACAATTACAGCAAACGAATTAGAACGCTCCCCGCCCGTGCGGGCGGAGGAGCGGGTCTGGCTAGCTGCCCTGCGAGGCGGAAGCGGCCTGGCGGCGCGGCTCGCCGCTTGCGCTGCCCGAACCGAGGCGCCGTCCGTAATTGTGGAATGGAAGTTCGACGAAGCGGTAGGAAAGCCGCGAGACGACGAGCGTGATGGCCAGCGTGAAGACGCTCAGCAGCGCGAACTGCGTATAGGGCGCCGTCACGCCCGCCGACTGGAGCGCGCGCAGCACGACGATCAGCACCAGCATGTGCGAGAGATAGACCGAATAGGCCATGTTGCCGACCCACAGCATCGGCGGCGAGCAGAAGAAGCGGCTGAAGGCGGCGGAGATCGGCCCGGCCTGCTTCTGGGAGAGCAGGACGAGGGCGATGACCGTCAGCCAGACGACATAGGGGAGCACGCCGATGCTGCGGGTCAGCACCAGCAGGCAGAAGGCGACGATGAATACGCGCACGATATTGTCGCGGCTGAACAGGGCATGGTCCGAAGCCTTCATGAGGTAGAAGCTGCCGATGCCGATGCCGAAATCGAGAAGCCAGCGGCCGAGGAAGCCGACCGGCATCTTGGGGAGGATGGCAGCGGCGACGAGCGCGAGAATGGCGACGATCGCGATCCTGCCCGCCGTCATGCGGCCCGTCAGGAAGGCGATCAGGAGGGGTGCCACGAGATAGAACTGCCATTCGAGCGATATGCTCCAGCCCTGGCCGAGGAAGGCGAAATCGGTCGAGGGCAGGATGCGCGGCGGCACGAGCCCGTGCAGCGCCGGCAGATGGGCGAGAATGTGCCAGGGGAAATAGGCGAGGCTGTCCTCGGCAAGCGCAATGCGGGCCGCGCGCATCGAGCCTTCGGGCGCGGCAAGCCAGGTTTCGAGCGCGAAGCGCGCCGCAAGAACCGAGAGCACGAAATAGAGCAGGTAGACCGGGAAGATGCGCAGCGCGCGGCGCGCAATGTAGTAGGAATAGCTCTCCGGCCGCTTGTCGATGAGCGCCGTGATCGCAAAGCCGCTGAGGATCACGAAGACGGTGACGGCCTGGACATTGTAGAACTTCGCCTCGAACAGGCGGTTGTGAATATCGACGGCCGAGGCCGCATGGCCGAACAGCACCCAAAGGGCAAGCAGGCCGCGAAGCCCCTCGAACTCCTTCACATAACGCATCGGCATCCCCCTGCTTGGCTCGCCTCAACCGGTCCCGGGCGAGTGGCAAATAAACGGCTTGTTCGCCGGGCGGCACTGGCTTCTGCCCGTTGCGGGCAGGCCAGCTCATGTCGAGCTTTCGCGGGGAGCCCCGGAACCTGTCGCCCGGACAACCAACGGCGGCGTCCTTCGGCAGGCACGTTTCTCCCCGATCCCGGCGCCCGCGAATGCGGACCCGAATGCCCTTGACGGGCAAAAGGGAAATTTATGTGGCAGTGCACAAAATTGAAAGAAAATACACGTCACAGATGTAGCGGCGCGCCTTTTTCTGCATTGCCGCGGCGATCGATCTCACACGCGGCTTCCGGCGCGAGTGACTGTTTCAGGGCCGAAAACGCATCTTTCGATGCAGGCCCGATTTCAATTAGGTGTTGCTTAAATGCACTTTCCACGCGAGCCGATCCGGCGCAACTTTTCGACGACTCAAGTTTCGGACGGCTTCTTCGAAAATGGGGGGAGTGCAGCAATGACATGGGGTTACGGTCGGTTTATTCTTGTTGCCGCCCTGGCGGCTGGTGGCGGCGGCGCAGCTACGGCTCAGGAGGCGTCCAGCGAGGACCTTGCCAAGCAACTCTCGAATCCGGTCGCCTCGCTGATCAGCGTTCCCCTGCAGTTCAACTACGACCGCGGATACGGAAGCGAGGACGGCGACAACGCCACGCTCAACATCCAGCCCGTCATCCCGTTTTCGCTGAACGAGCAATGGAACCTCATTTCCCGAACGATCCTTCCGGTAACATGGCAGAACGACATCGCGGGACCGTCGGGAGAGCAGTTCGGACTGGGCGATACGACTCAGAGCTTTTTCCTCTCGCCCGCAAAACTGACCGCGAGCGGCATCATCTGGGGTGTGGGTCCCGCCTTTCTCCTGCCGACCGGGACGGACAGTTTTCTTGGAAGCGGCAAATGG
Source organism: Rhizobium sp. BK251 (assembly GCF_004345245.1). Classification (GTDB taxonomy): domain Bacteria; phylum Pseudomonadota; class Alphaproteobacteria; order Rhizobiales; family Rhizobiaceae; genus Rhizobium. The sequence continues at coordinate 720,456 of NZ_SLUQ01000001.1, forward strand.
GGGGCCGGGCCGACAGCTGTCGCGCTCAAGCAGGAGGGCCCCTGGACCTACGGCATTCTTGCAAACCACATCTGGTCGTTCGCGGGCCAAAGCAACAGGGAGGATGTCAACGCCACGTTCCTGCAGCCGTTCGTCGCCTATACGACGCATGACGCCTGGACATTCACGCTGAATACCGAATCGACATACGACTGGGAGAACAACGACTGGTCCGTGCCGATCGACTTCACGGTCGCCAAGCTCTTCGAGGTCGACAAGCAGCACATCAGCCTCACCGCGGGCGTTCGCTACTGGGCGGCGTCGCCCGAGAGCGGTCCGGACGGCCTTGGATTTCGCCTCGTCTTGACATTCCTCTTCCCGAAGTGATTGCTCGGGTGGCTTTCGTGGCGGAGGCCGTCCGAATGCGCTTGACGGGCAAGTGAGGAATTCATTCGGCACTGCACAAGACGGGAAGAAAATACGCATCAAAGATGTAGAAAAACCACGACAATTCTGAGGGCTCACAAAATGGCAGGCAGCAAACGGTCCTATGACGAGGCACTCCTGCGGAAGGCCTTCGATGTGGCGCGGCGTTCGCGGGAAGGCGGGGACCACCCGTTTGGTTCACTCCTCGCCGATCGTGATGGCAATGTCTTGCTGGAACAGCGCAATGGCTACAGTTCGGAAGGTGGCGACCGCACGGCCCACGCGGAGCGGCTTCTCGCCACGCGCGCCGGCAAGGCCTACGGCTTGGATTTTCTTGCCGAATGCACGATGTACACATCCGCGGAGCCATGCGCCATGCGCCATGTGCTCGGGCGCGATCTATTGGGCAGGCATAGGGCGCGTCGTCTTTGGCCTCTCCGAGAAAGAGATGAAGCAGCAGATCGGCGCTAGCCAGGAAAATCCGACGCTTGATCTGCCCTGCCACATCGTGTTCGCCGCCGGCCAGCGCCCAACGGAAGTCGTCGGCCCCATGCTTGCCGACGAGGCGGCAAAACTCCACGAGGAATACTGGTCTCGACGTTAATGGCCCTTGGGCGATATGGCAGCGGTGGCCAATAGTGCCTGCATTCAAAAAAATAGGAAAATAATCCTTGACGGCGTGACGGTGGTTTGGTAGGGTTCTGGCATGGTCGGAAAGTTGCGGCCGGGCGGTGGCTTGGTGGGCTTTTCGGGTTGTCCGGCTTGCGGGCTTTTTTGATCGGTGTGGCCGTTGCTGTCCTTTGGGCGGGGCGGCTTTTTTATTGCCGGGGTTTTCCATGGATGATTTCGAGATGTTCGATCCGGGGCTCTTCGGGCTCTGGCCGAAGGAGGCCGTCTATGGGGCGGCGCCTGCCCGCGAGGGTTGGAGCGAGGCGCAGACGCAGGAGGCGGTGGACGCTTTCTTCCTCGAGACGAAATCCGGGGAGGTCGCGCCGCAGGAAGAGCTGCGCGTGCTGCTCAACGACATGACGCGCGAGATGCGCGGCCAGTTCGACTATTTCCGTGACCTGAGGGCGGCGGCCGCAAGTCTCGTGGACGATGGCGACGAGGCGGCAGGCAAGCTTGCCCGCGCCGACGTCAAGGCTGCGACCGATGCCATGTCGCTGATCGTGCGGACGCTCGAGAAGGTGGATGGGCTGCAGCGCCAGCTCGCCCGCGACCGAGAGCTGGAGGTCGAGAGCCGCGGCGTGGCCGCAGGCTACGACGAGATCAAGGCGCATTTCCTGCAGCTGATCGAGGAGAGGGCCGATGAGCGCGCGCGAACGCTCTTTGAGACATGGAAGCGCGATGGCGCTCCTCCCGGCACTGCGGGCCGATTGGAAAGTGCCGGAGAGGACGCAGACCCGGGCTGAGCGGCGCCTCGCCAAGTCAACGTCAAGGAGCGCGGCCAAAGAAATGAAGAAGCACGCGGCGGGGATGGAGGCGATCGTGGACCGGCACTCCCAGACGCGCGCCGCACTCGAGCAAGCGCGCACGAACTGCATGCGCCTGGGCGGCGCGATTGCGGCCGGGGCAGCGGCGCGGGCGGCGGAAGGAACGGGCAGTGGTGAGGGCGATGAGGCCGAGCCGCTGGCGCCTGACGCTGAGGCAGGCGAACCGCCGGCGCGGGATCGGCCGGAGCCGAGGCAATCGGCGCTCGGGCAATCGGCGCTCGGTCAACCGCCGATGCCGGCAATGCCGGCGGGTGCGACGAGCATCGAGGAGAGGGCGGACGCCCACGGCCTCTGGCCCGATCTCCTCGCGAGCTGGGACATTCGCGGACGCGACGAGCAGAAGCCGCCGGCAGGCGACTGGCGGACCTGGCTGCTGATCGGCGGACGCGGCTCCGGCAAGACGCGGGCCGGCGCCGAATGGGTGCATGGGCTCGCAAGCAGCAGCGAACGCTCCGAGCTGCGCATCGCGCTCGTCGCCGAAACCTTGGGCGATGCCCGTGAGGTGATGATCGACGGCGTTTCCGGCATCTGCCGGATCGCGCGAAACAGGCGACCGGAATTCGAGATATCGCGGCGCAGGCTGATCTGGCCGAACGGCGCGGTGGCGCAGATCTTTTCCTCCGAGGACCCGGAGAGCCTGCGCGGACCGCAATTCCACTATGCCTGGTGCGACGAGCTCGCCAAATGGAAACACGGCGAGGAGACCTTCGACATGCTGCAGTTCGGCCTGCGGCTCGGAGCCGCGCCGCGCCAGCTGGTGACGACGACGCCGAGGCCGGTGCCGCTGCTGAAGAGGCTGATGGTTGACCCGGCGACGGCGCTGACGCGGATCAGTACGCTGGAGAACAGGAAGAACCTGGCGCCCGGCTTCTTCGATGCGCTCTCGACCCGCTACGGCGGCACGCGGCTGGGGCGACAGGAACTCGACGGCGAGCTGATCGAGGACCGCGAGGACGGGCTCTGGAAGCGCGAGGCAATCGAGGCGGCGACGATCCGCTTCACCGGCGCGCTGCGGCGCGTCGTGGTGGCGGTCGATCCGCCGGCAACGGCCGGTCCGAAATCCTGCTGCGGCATCGTCGTGGCGGGGATCGAGGCCTCGGGCCGCGGCGTGGTGCTGGCGGACTGCTCGGTCGAGGGGGCAAGCCCTGCCGGCTGGGCGGGCGCTGTCGCCAAGGCCTACCGGCGCTTCGCCGCCGACCGGATCGTCGCCGAGATCAACCAGGGCGGCGACATGGTGAGCGCGATGCTGCGAAGCATCGACGCCGACCTTCCGGTAACGACGGTGAGGGCGACGAGGGGGAAATTCCTGCGGGCGGAACCCGTGGCGGCACTCTACGAGCAGGGACGGGTGGCCCATGCGGGCCGCTTCGCCGCGCTCGAGGACCAGATGTGCGATTTCGGCCCCGAAGGGCTGACATCAGGCCGTTCGCCCGACCGGCTGGATGCGCTGGTCTGGGCGTTGACGGCATTGATGCTGGACGTGAATTCGGAACCAAGAGTGAGGGGCGTATGAGGCCGCCCCGCCCTGCCTGGGGCCTTATTGCTGCTTGGGCTGCGGCGTCTGCGGGCGAGGGGCGCCCTGGGGGGTGGGGCGCACCTGGCGCCATTCATTTTCGAGGCGATCCAAAACAGGCTGGGGGATCGTTGGGGTCTGCATACGGTCCTCTCTTTGCTTGGTGGCTAACTTGGCGACTTGCTAGCGAGGGGATGCTTCCACACCGTAAATGAATTGTAAATCATCGGGTTAAACACTTTAAACGATTAAATTCGTTTAAAACGATTAACTTCCCGAGGTTTTTTCACGGCAGCGGCAAAAGCCCCCAGATGGGCAGGGGCGGGGAAATCGGGCTGTGGAAAACCTGGCGACTCAGATGCGCCGAGTATGCGGAAGAGAGCAAACGTCCAGTTGATTTTGGTTGTATTTTTATAATGATGCAATCATTGATATAGTGTGCTTAACTCTGCAAGGGCTTTGAAGGGGCCGGGGGCCGATGCGACTTTTCGTTCATCGGTGGCCGTTCGCGCGGGCGGATGATCCGCGCGAACGGATCGATCCGCCGTGCCTGAAGTGGGGGCCCGAGGGAGAAAATCTATGGCAAAAATCAATCGCACATTCTTCTTGTCGCATCTCGACGACACGCTCTACAAGAACGGCCTCAAGCCTTCCCAGGTGAGCGGGCATAACGCGATCCTCGACGAGTGGGAGCGAACCATGGCCGACGAGGACGACCGCTGGCTCGCCTACATGCTGGCGACGGTCTATCACGAGACGGATAGGAAGATTCAGCCGATCGAGGAGAACCTGAACTACAGCGCACAGGGGCTGCTGAACACGTTTCGCGATTATTTCACGCCGACACAGGCGGTCGCCTACGCGCGCCAGCCCGAAAGGATTGCCAACCGTGCCTATGCCAATCGCCTGGGCAACGGCGACGAGTCCAGCGGCGATGGCTGGAAGTTCAGGGGGCGTGGCTTCGTGCAGATCACCGGCCGGACGAACTACAGGAAATACGGGATCGAGAACGATCCGGGGGCGGCCCTCGACCCGGCAAAGGCCACGCATATCCTCTTCGACGGCATGACGCATGGGCGATTCACCGGCAAGAAGCTTGAGGACTATTTCCACGGCGAGGAAGCCGACTGGGTGAACGCCCGGAGGATCATCAACCGGCTCGACCGGGCCGAGGATATAGCGCGCTACGCCAAGGCCTATTATGCGGCGCTGAGCTATACGACGACTGTGCCGGTGCAGGTCCACGCGGTGGTCGCGCAACAGACGGCAGGGGTGGGCGGGCCGTAACGACGCGGCAGCGGCCCCCTGGGCGGCCTTGTCGCGTTGAACTCTTCCCGGCGGCATGATATCGCGCGGCAGGAAATGTCACTGCGTTCCTTCCGCGCCGCCGAGCGCGCGGGCGCAGCAGGGAGTTGCCGCGTGATCCGCCATATCGTCTTCTTCACCGTGCCGGACCGTGAAAACCTAGAACGGGTGCGCGCCGGGCTTTCGATCCTGACCGAAATTCCGCATTCGCGGCTCCTGGAAATCGGCACCAACGTCAAGACCGACCAGCTCGGCACCGAGGTGGACCTGGTGGTCTACGGCGAGTTCGACGACGAGGCCGCACTTGCCGCCTACAAGGCGCATCCGAACTACCAGAAGTCCATCGAACTGGTGCGGCCGCTGCGCGAGATGCGCATCGCCGCCGACTATGACACGACGACCGCCGCGCGGGATCCGATCTAGATCCCGATGACCGTGCCGAGGCGCCGGAGCGTGACGGGCCGAGCTGCCCGTCGCGGGCATTGATCTCGAACTGAACAACAGAGGACACAAGAGGATGAAAATCCCTTTTCGTCTGCCGTGGCGCGGCCCGGCGGAGCGCAGACCCGTGCCCGAAGGTAACATGCCCGAACGCAAGGCGGCCGGCGGTTTCGTGAGCCTGACCGCGGACGGGCAGGCCCGGTGGACCGGGCGCTCCTATGCCGCGCTTGCCCGCGAGGGCTTCATGCGCAATCCCGTGGGGCATCGCTGCGTGCGGCTGGTCGCCGAGGCGGCGGCCTGCGTGCCCTGGCTGATCTACGAGGGCGACCGCGAACTGGCCGGGCACCCGCTGGCCGGGCTGATGCGCCAGCCGAACGGGCGGATGGGTGGGCCAGATTTCTTCGAGGCGCTCTATGGCCATCTGCTGCTCTCGGGCAATGCCTATGTCGAGCCGCTCGCGATCGGCGGGGAGCTGCGCGAGCTGCACCTGCTGCGCCCGGACCGGGTGAGCGTCATCGAGGGCCGTGACGGCTGGCCGGAAGCCTATGAATATCGCGTCGGCGGGATGGTGCGGCGTTTCGCGGTGGAAGCCGAAGGAATGACGCTGCTTCACCTGAAGCTCTTCCATCCGCTCGACGATCACCTCGGCTTCCCGCCGCTTGCCGCGGCCCAGGTCGCACTCGACCTGCACAATGCGGCGGCGACCTGGAACAAAGCGCTCCTCGACAATTCTGCCAGGCCATCAGGCGCGCTGGTCTACCAGCCGAAGGAGGGCGGCAATCTTTCCGCCGACCAGTACGAGCGGCTGAAGCACGAGCTCGACGAGGGCTATTCCGGGCCGATGCGCGCGGGACGGCCGCTGCTGCTCGAAGGCGGGCTCGACTGGAAATCGATGGGGCTTTCGCCGAAGGACATGGATTTCGTCGAGGCGAGGAACGGCGCGGCGCGCGACATCGCGCTCGCCTTTGGCGTGCCACCGATGCTGCTCGGCATTCCCGGCGACAATACCTATGCCAACTATCTCGAGGCCAACCGCGCCTTCTATCGCCTGACGGTGCTGCCACTCCTCTCGCGCACCGCTGCGGCGCTGACGGGCTGGCTTTCCGCGGGGCTCGGCGAAGGTCTGCGGCTGGAGCCGGATCTCGACAAGGCGGCGGGGCTCGCGGCCGAACGAAGCGAGCTCTGGACGCGGGTCGGGAACGCCGACTTCCTGACCGACGAGGAGAAGCGGCAGGCCGTGGGCTACTGAGGGCGAGCGAATGGGACGCTCAGGTTTCCCGGACGTCGCGGCCCTTGACCGCCTTCATACCCCTCCAGGGAGAGGTCGCGAGATAGCCGACGATTTCGAGGAGAGCGCCGACGAGGATGAGCTCGATGCCGACGAAGCGCGTTCCAGCCTGCAACTCGTCGGGGGAGACGATCATCTCCTGCCGCTGGGGTGCATAGTCGAGCGGATAGTAGAACTCGTTCAGCAGTTGCGCGCCGATCGCGAGGACGCCGAGGACGACCAGCATGAGGCCGGTCATCATGATCAGGGCCTGCGGCCAGCGCTCCTTCATGCCGGCTCCTCCTGCCTATGAGTTCTTTGGAATATAGCATCGGGCCGCTGCCCGCGCCATGCGGGTAGTCCCAAGGATTTCAAATGCCTGTGGTGGCGGCCGGATTCAATCTCCGAGAGGCTGGACCTGTTTTCGCGGGAAACCGGTGCAAGCGATTCATTTGACTCACGGAACAAGGCCCTCGGGCGAGCAGCGCCAGCGGCAAGGGAAGGGAGGCGTCAACAATGGCTGATTTCACGAACGATGCCGGCTTCTGGGTGACCAGGGCGATCGGGGCGTCTGCGGGCGCGGCCGTGTCGCTGATCTATCTCCTGCCGAAGAGCAGGCGGGAGGCGGCAAGCCGCTTTCTGACCGGGCTCTCCTGCGGGATCATCTTCGGCAGCCCGACCGGAATATGGATGGCCGAGCGGCTGGGGCTCGCCGACACGCTCTCGGTTTCCGAGGTGATGCTGTCCGGCTCTGCCGCGGCAAGCCTCGGCGCCTGGTGGGTGCTCGGCATCCTCTCCCGGCTCGCCAACCGCTATGGCACCCGGCCGGGACGCTAGAGCGTTTCCGTTTTTCTTCGAGTCACGGAAGTGCTCTATCTCCTTGTTTTCACGCAGTTCCGGACGGAAAACCGGTTCCCACTTTTCCTGGAACTGCTCTAGCACCGATCATTCCCGACAATCAGGAGAACAGGACCATGACCGCAGCCGGCACGCTGGCGCGGCGACCCGTCTTTGCGGGCGCCGACACGCGCAAATTCGCCAATCTGGAACTGAGGGGGCTGAGGAGCGACGGAAGCTTTTCCGGCTATGCGAGCCTCTTCGGCGAGGTCGATCTCGGCAAGGACACGATAGAACGCGGCGCCTTCCAGAAATCGCTCGCCGAGCGTGGCGCGACGGGTGTGCGCATGCTTTTCCAGCATGACCCATCCGAGCCGATCGGCGCCTGGAAGGCGATCCGCGAGGACAGTCGCGGGCTCTATGTCGAGGGACTACTGGCACCGGGCGTAGCCCGGGCTCGCGAAGTGCACGACCTGATGAAGAACGGCGCGCTCGACGGGCTTTCGATCGGCTTCCGCACGGTGCGGGCGAAGACGGACGCCAAGACCGGCGTGCGCCGCATCCTGGAGGCGGACCTCTGGGAGATTTCCGTCGTGACCTTTCCGATGCTGCCCTCGGCACGGGTTTCGAACGTGAAGAATGCGCGGTGGTTCCGCGACAAGGAGACCGAGCTTGTCCGCACCATGCGGCGGGCGGCGCGGATGATGATGAAAACCACCTTCAGACAAGGATGATGCGATGACCGAAGCAAGTGCAAAGCCCGCGCCGGAGATCAAGGCCGTGCCGGAGACGATGAACGCCGCCTTCGAGGACTTCATGGAGGCCTTCGAGGCTTTCAAGGACGTCAACGACCGGCGCCTCGGGGAGATCGAGCAGAAGCTTACAGCCGACGTGGTGACGCGCGAGAAGATGGACCGCGTCAACCGGGCCATGGACGAGCAGAAGCGGCTTCTCGACCAGCTGGTGCTGAAGAAGGCCCGCCCGCCGCTCGAACGTTCGCAGGGGCTGACGCTCGACGCCGCCGAACACAAGGCGGCCTTCGAGAGTTATATTCGCCGCGGCGAGGACGCCGGGCTCCGGGAGCTGGAGGCGAAGGCGTTTTCTATCGGATCGAGCCCGGACGGCGGCTACCTCGTGCCGCCGGAGACCGACAACGAGATCGGTCGTCGGCTCTCGGTGGTCTCGCCGATCCGTGCGCTTGCGACGGTGCGGCAGGTCTCGGGCGCAGTGCTGAAGAAGCCGTTCGCCATTGCCGGCATGGCGTCCGGCTGGGTCGCCGAGACTGCGGCACGGCCGCAGACGAACACGCCGCAGCTCGCCGAGCTTTCCTTCCCGACGATGGAGCTCTACGCCATGCCGGCGGCGACGCAGGCGCTGCTCGACGACGCCGCGGTCGATGTCGAGGCCTGGATTTCCGCGGAAGTGGATACGGTCTTTGCCGAGCAGGAGGGAACGGCCTTCGTCGCCGGCGACGGCGTCAACAAGCCGAAGGGTTTCCTTGCCTATACCGCGGTGGCCGACAGTGCCTGGAGCTGGGGCAATCTCGGCTACATCGCGACCGGCAATGCCGGGGCCTTCAAGGCGGCGGGTCCTTCCGACACGCTGGTCGACGCGATCTATGCGCTGAAGGCCGGCCACCGCCAGAACGCCAATTTCGTGATGAACCGCGGCACGCAGCGCGAGATCCGCAAGTTCAAGGACGCAGACGGCAACTATCTGTGGCAGCCGCCGGTAGGCTCAGGGCGGCCGGCCTCGCTGATGGGCTTCCCGGTGGCGGAGGCCGAGGACATGCCGGATATCGGCGCGGGCTCGCTCTCGATCGCCTTCGGCGATTTCCAGGCGGGCTATCTGGTCGTCGACCGGACCGGCGTGCGCATCCTGCGCGATCCCTATTCCGCCAAGCCATACGTGCTGTTCTACACGACCAAGCGTGTCGGCGGCGGGGTTCAGAACTTCGAGGCAATCAAGCTCGTCAAGTTCGCCGCGAACTGAGCCGCAGGGTGCGGGGTGAGGGTTGCCTCCCGCCCCGCATCTTCTCCAGCGCGGCGAGGACCTGACCGGCCGCGGAGCCGGTGAGGGCTTTGGCGAGGGCCATTCCACCAAAGGACAATCCATGACCTATGCATTGATCGTTGCGCCGTCGGCGGAAGCGCTGACGCTCGCCGAGGCGAAGGCGCATCTGCGGCTTGACGGCAGCGAGGAGGATGGGCTCCTCACCGCGCTGATCCGCACCGCGCGTGAACATCTCGAACGCAGTCTCGACCTCTGCCTGATCGCGCAGGGCTGGCGGCACTATCTTGATTCGATACCTGAAGACGGCGTGATTCAGCTTGCGAAGAGCCCGATTCAAGCCATTGAAAGCGTGACGGTTTACGACGGGGCCGGCACGCCACGGCTGCTGTCGCTCGACGGCCACGTGCTGGATGGCGTCACCCGGCCGGCGCGACTTTTCCTGAGGCAAAGAGAGGTTGCGGGCCGGGCAATCAACGGCATCGAGATCGACCTGAGGGCCGGCTTCGGCACGACCGGCGCCGAGGTGCCGGACGTCTTGAAGCGCGCGATGCTGATGCATGTCGCGCAGATGTTCGAACTCCGCGGCGTCCTGGCGGCGGATGCCCAGCCGGCGGCGGATGTTCCCACCGGCTACGAGCGGGCTCGTCGCGCCCTTCCGGATGCGGAGGCTCTGACCATGCGCTCGGTCTTTTTCGATCCCGGCCAGATGACGGCGCGGCTGGAGCTGATGGCACCCGTCGAAACGCCGGACGGGCAGGGAGGCGCGGCGATCGCCTACGAGGTCAAGGCGTCCCTCTGGGCGCGCATCGAACCGGTGAGCGAGATACGTGAGGAACGGGCCGGCTCGGAGATATTCACGCTCACGCACCGGATCTGGCTGCGCTTCCGCACCGACATCCGCGCCGGCATGCAGTTGCGCAAGGGGATGAGGAGTTTTGCGATCCGCGCCTGGCGCGACCCCGACGAGACGGGCCGCTACCTCGTCTGCCTGTGCGAGGAGGAGGGACGATGAGCGCGGCGAACGAACTGCTGAAGGCGATCCACGCGCTGCTTGCAGGTGATGCCGCTTTGTCTGCGCTGGTCGGCCCCGACGGTGTACGCGACCGGCTGGTGAGCGACAGGCGCATGCCCTGCGTCGTCATCGGCGAAGTCGCGAGCAACGACTATTCGACGGCGAGCGAGGCGGGGGAGGAGCATTTCCTGACGCTGGAGGCCTGGTCCGACGGCGGCGGGCGGCGCGAGGCGCAGGAGATCGCGGTGATGGTGCGAACGCTGCTCGACGATGCGGCGCTCGAGCTTGAAGGATACGCGCTCGTCAGCCTGCAACACTGCTCGACGCGGACGCGACGGGAGCCGAAGACGAAGCTCTTCGTGGCTGAGATGCGTTTTCGGGCGGTGACGGAGTGATCGGTTACGGCGATGCCGCGGAGGCGAACAGCGTCGTAGAGTAATCGACCGATCCGGCGGTGGGCGGCGCCGGATCGGTTGAGGTTATCCTGGGACTATCAGCGCGGCGTCAGAGTTTCGAGCTCATTCAAGCGCTTGAGCGCCGCCTGCTGTTGCAGCCAGGCATAGTTGATGCCGCCTGCGTTCAGCGAACTGCCCGTCTGGAACGGATACTGCTCGAAGTCCGCGAAAAACTCCTTGATCTTTCCCTGGATGGGAACCAGCAGCCAGATGTTGCGGGCGAGGAAGTCGATTGCTCCTCCGCCTTCTTCCATCCCCCTTTCATAGGGATCCATGCGCAGGTTCGCGATGAGAGCCCAGCTCGGTACCTCGCGGGTTGCGGTGGCGATGTTTCCGTGGCTGGCGGTCGCGAAGCTCAGCTTCCAGTCGTTCCAGCGGATGGCATTGAGGTTGCCGCCCTGGTCGAAATAGTAGACCACGTCGCGCGGAGGCTGTTCCGCCGAACCCTTGAGGAGATCCGTCAGGTCGTAACCGTCGAGATGAACCTTGAAGGTCTTGCTTCCCGCCTGGAAACCCTGCTTCATCTGGTCCTTCAGATCGGGAACGCCAATCGCCGTTGCAAATGTCGGCATCCAGTCCATGAGCGTTACGGGCTCGTTGATTTGCGTGCCGGGCTTCACGACGCCCGGCCAGCGGACCATCATCGGGATGCGGAAGCCGCCTTCCCAGGTCGTGCCCTTTTCGCCGTGGAACATTGTCTGGGCGCCATCCGGCCAAAGCGCGAGTTCCGCGCCATTGTCGGTCGTGTAGAGCACGATCGTATTGTCGGCGATGCCGAGGTCGTCGAGCTGCTGCAGGAGTTGCCCGACGTGGCCGTCATGCTCGACCATGCCATCGGCATGGATGCCCTTGCCGGTCTTGCCGAGCGAATCCGGTTTCAGGTGAGTGAAAACGTGCATGCGTGTCGAGTTGAACCAGACGAAGAATGGCTTGTCGGCATCGTGCTGTCGCTTGATGAAGTCCTTGGCCGCACCCAGGAACTCCTCGTCGACCGTCTCCATGCGCTTGGTGTTGAGGGCGCCGGTGTCCTCGATCTTGCCGTCGGCATAGGAGTGAATGACCCCACGGGGCCCGTACTTCTTCTTGAACTCGGGATCCTTCGGATAGAAGTAGCCTTCCGGTTCTTCCTCTGCGTTCAAATGATATAGATTGCCGAAGAACTCGTCGAAGCCGTGGTTGGTCGGCAGATGCTCGTCATGGTCGCCCAGATGGTTCTTGCCGAACTGGCCGGTCGCATAACCCTTCGTCTTCATGACGTCGGCGATCGTCGGCATCCAGTCCTGGATGCCATGCGGGTCGCCCGGCATGCCGATCGTGAGCAGCCCGGTGCGGAACGGCTCCTGGCCGAGGATGAAGGAGGCGCGGCCGGCCGTGCAGCTCTGCTGACCGTAGGAGTCCGTGAAGATTGCACCCTCCGCCGCGATCCGGTCGATGTTCGGCGTGCGGTAGCCCATGAGCCCCATGGTGTAGGCGCTGATCTGCGGGATGCCGATGTCGTCGCCGAAGATGACGAGGATATTCGGTGGCTTGCCTGCGCCGCTGCTATCGCTCGGTGCGGCTTGTTGCGTTTGCGCCCTCGCGCCTTCCACTGATGAGGCAACCGCGAGGGCAGTGATGGCGAGTGAACTGCCGCCAAGAAGTATATCGCGCCGGCTTAGCGGAATGCCCGCATCTTTGGGGTTGTCGCGTTCGACGTCAGTCATCGCATGTTCCTTCCCGAGATTTGTAACCTTGCGGGGGAAGGCTGCGCGTAAATTATAGGCTTCGGAAGTACGCAACCGTAAATGCGGGAGCCTGCACGGTATCGGCGCGGGTATTCAGGAAGCGAAATAGCCGGGCCGATCGAGATCGGTGATGAGGTCCGGCTGCTCCGGCTGCCAGCCGAGCTTCTCTCTCGTCCATGCACTGGACGTCGGATTGTGGAGCGCTGCGAAATGGGCGAACCAGCCGAAATGGTCAGCGGCGTCTTCGGGAGGTTTCGCGGCGACCGGCACGCCGAGCTGCCGGCCGATGACCTCGGCGATATCCCGGAGCGGCACGCCCTCTTCGGCGACCGCGTGATAGCGTGCGCCAGCGGTGCCCTTCTCGAGCGCCAGCCTGAAGAGACGGGCGGCATCGAGCCGGTGGACGGAGGGCCAGAGGTTGCGCCCGTCGCCAGGATAGGCGGAAATACCCTTTTCACGCGCGATGCCGATGAGGAGGGGGACGAAACCGTGATCGCCATCGCCATGGACGCTGGGAGGCAGGCGTACGAGAGAGACAGCAACACGCCGCGCGGCAACAGAGGCTGCGGCCTCTTCCGAGGCAACGCGCGGGATCGACGTGGACGCAGTCGCGGGCGTATCCGCCTCGGTCGCAAGGCGGCTGGACGAAAGCTGCCCGGATGCAAGGAGACCTGTGCCTGACGTGATGATCAGGGGGCGGTCGGAGCCGGCAAGTGCCGAGCCGAGGGTTTCGATTACGGTCCTGTCGGTTTCGCAGTTTTGCTTGAACTTCGAAAAGTCGTGGTTGAAGGCGGTGTGGATGACGCCGTCGCAGGTTCGTGCGCCCTCGGCAATGCCTTCCGGATCCTCGAGCGAAGCGCGGTGGACGTCGGCGCCTGCCGCGGCAACGGACGCGGCGGAAGCATCAGAGCGGGCAAGGCCGAGGACGCTGTGGCCCGCTTCGATCAATTCCCGGACAATGGCGGAGCCGACGAAGCCGCTCGCGCCGGTAACGAAAACACGCATGAGAAATTCCCCGAATTCAGATGAAGGACTTGACGAGGGTCACTATCGGGGCGCTAATTATCCGGGTAAAGTAGTGACCTTATACAGGTATAATTGCTAACAGGACGCGCATGGCGGTCACCGACGACAACCTGCTTGGAACATTCCTGAGGGATCGTCGCACGAAGCTCGATCCGGCGACGTTCGGCTTCTCCCTGAAACGCCGGCGAACGGCCGGGCTGCGGCGCGAGGAAGTGGCGCAGCGCGCCAATGTGAGCGCGACCTGGTATACCTGGCTGGAGCAGGGGCGCGGTGGCGCCCCCTCGGCCGATGTGCTCGACCGCATCGCCCGGGCGCTGATGCTGACCGATATCGAACGCGAGCATCTTTTCCTGCTCGGCCTCGGCCGGCCCCCCGAAGTGCGCTACCACGCGGCAGAGGGCGTAACGCCGCGCCTGCAGCATGTTCTCGACGCGCTGGAACTCAGCCCGGCTTTCATCAAGACACCGACCTGGGATGTCGTGGCCTGGAACCGTGCCGCCGCGGCTGTGCTGACCGACTACGGGACCTTGCCGCCCGACCAACGCAATATATTGCGGCTCATCTTCTGCGATCCGCGCATTCGCGCCAGGCAGGTCGATTGGGAGAGCGTCGCCCGCTTCGTGGTGGCGGCATTCCGTGCGGACGTGGCCCGCGCCGGGGCTGCGGAAAACGTGCGGGCCTTCGTCGACGAGCTCTGCGGCTTGAGCCCGGAATTTGCAGCGATGTGGCGTGAAAACGATGTCGTGGCCTATGGCGAGGGCACGAAACATATGCATCACCCGGTTGCCGGGCTGATCGCACTGGAATTTTCGGCCTTCATCGTCGACGGCCGGCCCGATCTCGGCATGGTCGTCTACAATCCGGCGACGCCGGAGGATGCAGAGGTGGTGAGGTCGTTGATCAAGGCGCGGAACTCGGCGTCCTGATTACCAAGAAGCAGCGCGAGCGTGGCAGGATCAGGCGCTCGCTTCGGCAGAAGTTGCCGGCTCGACAGACGCCTTGCGTACCAGCAAAGCCAGCATCAGCACGAAGACCAGCGAGCATGCGACGAGGGCAAGGCAGGCGGCGATCGCCATGCCGGTGCCCGCGCGGTCGAGGATCGCGGTGAAAGCGACCGGCGCGATGGCATTGGCAAGGTTCTGCGGCAGCGAAAGACGGGCCGACTGCAGGCCGTATTCCTGGGGCGAGAAGATCGCCAGCGGGAGCAGCGCGCGCGCGACGGTCATGACGCCGGAGCCGAAACCGTAAAGCGCGATGAAGGCGACGAGCATCGGCGCCGACGGAGCGACTGCAAGCATCAGAAAGAAGCTGATCAACATCAGGCCGACGCCCATGACGGCGCTCAGCACCGGGTTGCCGCGCTTGCCGAGCAGCATATCGAGGAAGCGTGCCGAGATGCCGAGGACGCCGCGCAGCGATGCGAGCTGCAGCGCGAAAGCCGGCGACGCGCCGGACTGGCGCAGGATCTCGAGGAGCGAGGGCGACAGGCCGAAGGTCACGAAGGTCGAGATCGTCGTCGCAGCCGCGATGAGCGCGAAGGCATAGCGCCGCTGCGAGGCGCTGAGCGCGATGGGCGGCGGCTCGCCGGTCCCGTTGACCGTGGAGACGACGATCGGCTTCGGCAGGGCGAAGAGATGAAGCGGCAGGCAGATGAAGAACTGCAGGCCGGCGCAGACGAGGAAGGTGAGGCGCCAGCCGACGCTCGCCTCCAGCAGGCTGAGGATTGGCCAGAAGATGGCGCTCGAAAGCCCGGTGAAGAGCATCAGGATGGCGATGACGCGTTTGCCGTTTACGCCCTCGCGCTCGACGACAGCGGTATAGGCCGGAGCCGAGAGGCCAAGGGCGCCGCCGAGGCCGATGACGCACCAGGCAAGCGCATAGAGCACGATCCCGTTTGCCGCTGAAAGCAAGACAAGGCCGAGTGCGAAGATAACGGAGGAGGCGGCAAGGACACGGGCGGCGCCGAAGCGTCCGAGCCACCGTCCCGTCGCCGGACCGGCGAGCGCGCTCACGATCATCATCACCGTCAATCCCGCAAAGGCGATCTCGTTCGAGAGGCCGAGATCCGGCGCGATGATGCGGCCCATGACGCCAAGCATGTCGAAGCTGGTGCCCCAGCCGATGAGCTGGGTGACGGCAAGGACGGCGACCGTCCGGGCGGTGCGGATGGAAATGGTCTTGGGCATCGGGGCTGGAATCGCGGCGAGAGAAGCGGGGCGGAACGGACATAGCACGCCGATCGCGGACGAGGAATTGCGACTATTCGCATGGGCGATCGATAGGAAGCTGTATGGCGCCTTCAGGCCGTTGCAAGATGGCATGGGCCGAAGTCCTAGCGCGGTGCCCCATCCTGCCGTCATTCCGGCCTTGGGCCGGAATCCAGTCGGCGAACATCTGCGAGCCGAAAGGTGACTCTCTGGGGGAGTCTTGTGCGCCGCCGACGCGCCGCCGCTGGACCCCGGATCTAGTCCGGGGTGACGGGACGAGGCAGCGCGGTCCTGTGATATCGGACTTTGCAGACAACCTGTGGGCGCCGCACGGTGCCTCAGACTGATGACAAAGCAGTCAACGCGATTGATTGCTTAGTGAGCGGCAAGATACCCACCCCCGTCATACCGGCTTCGTGCCGGTATCCAGCGCGATCAAGTCCTTGATCGCGAAAGACTCATTCGCCGCGCAGACACGCGGCTCGCTGGATCCGGCTCAGGGCCGGAATGACGGAGAATCAAGGTGTGCCGAGCCACAAGAGGTTTGTCAGCAGCGTGGGGCGCCGCATGGCGCCGTTTTCAATGAAAGGGTAAGCATATGGTGGCGCAGAAGGGTAAGGATCTCCTGCTGAAGGTGCATAACGGAACGGCCTACGAGACGGTGGCGGGGCTGCGTTCGAAGCGGCTTGCCTTCAATGCCGAGACGGTGAACGTCACGGATGCAGAAAGCGCCGGGCGCTGGCGCGAGCTGCTGGGCGGGGCGGGCGTGCAGCGGGCGTCGGTTTCGGGCACCGGCATATTCAAGGATGCGGCAACCGACGCGCTGGTGCGTGCCGCCTTCTTCAATGGGGCGATCCTCGATTGGCAGATCGTCATTCCCGGCTTCGGAACGGTAAGCGGTCCCTTCCAGGCAACCGCACTCGAATATTCCGGCCAGCACGACGGCGAGGTGACGTTCGAGCTGGCGCTGGAATCGGCGGGTGCGCTGAACTTCGGGGCGCTGTGATGGCGCGGCCCGTGACCGGGGCGAGGGCAAACCGCCACAGGGGCGAGGTGGATGCGGTGATCGACGGCGAGCGCCGCATCCTTTGCCTCACACTGGGCGCGCTTGCCGAACTGGAGAGCGCATTTGCGACCGACAATCTCGCCGGGCTCGCCGAACGCTTTTCCGCGGGCAGGCTACGGGCTGTCGATATGATCCGCATTATCGGCGCCGGCCTGCGCGGCGGCGGCAACGTCTATTCCGACGAGGACGTGGCGGGCGCGAGCGTCGAGGGCGGGATCGCCGGTTATGCGGCGCTCGTGCGCGATCTTCTTACCGTGACATTTGCCGGCCCTGGGGTAAGTCCGGGGGCGGGGGACGAGACCTCCCTCCGCCCCCTTTAGCCGCAGCAGGCATCAAGGCCGGCCGACGGGAGCCCTTTCCCTGGGGCCGCGTCATGCATGCCGGGCTCTGTCTGCTGCGGCTCGATCCGCAGACATTCTGGGCGCTGACGCCAGCCGAATTCCACGCGATGACGGGCGGGCTCTCGCCGCGCGCAGCCGCAATCGATCGGACAGGGCTCGACGCCCTGATGCAGCTTCATCCCGACCAAGTGACCTCGTTTCAAAGATGAAGCGCGGCATAGGCAACATCGGAGGGGAACATGGAAGAGGACGAGAACGACCTTGGCACCGCGACGGTGCAGGCGGAGGCGCTGCGGCGCGTGCTCGACGATCTCGACGGGCGCTCGCGCTCCTTCGGCTCGGCACTCACGGGCGCGCTGCGCTCGGCAACGGCAGGCGGCAAGGGGCTGGAGGACGTGCTGAAGAGCCTCGGCAACCGGCTGACCGACATCGCATTGACGGCGGGCCTGCGTCCGCTCGGGAACGCGCTGGGCAACGCCGCCTCGGGGCTGACCGACGGGTTCGGCAAGCTCTTTGCCTTTGCCGATGGCGGCGTCGTATCGGCGCCAACCTATTTCCCGATGGGCGGAAATACGGGGCTGATGGGGGAGGCGGGCAGCGAGGCGATCCTGCCGCTGAAGCGCGGTGCCGACGGCGCGCTCGGCGTTGCCGCGGCAAGCGGCGCGCCGACGCAGATCATCTTCAACGTGACGGCGACCGATGCCTCGAGCTTCCAGAAGAGCGAGGCGCAGATCTCCACCATGCTGGCACGCACCGCGATGCGCGGCCGGCGCAACCTGTGAGCTCGCGATGACTGGATTTCACGAGGTACGCTTTCCGCTGCGGCTGTCGCTCGCGACGAGCGGCGGCCCGGTGAGGCGGACGGATATCGTCAATCTCTCCAACGGTCGCGAAAGCCGCAACAGCCGCTGGCGCGACGCACGCCGCAGCTACGATGCCGGATCGGGCGTCCGCTCGATCGCCGATCTCTACGAGGTGCTTGAATTCTTCGAGGCGCGGCGCGGCGAACTCTACGGCTTCCGTTTCCGCGATCCCTTCGACTGGAAGTCGGGGCGGCCGGAAGCGCCGGTGACGGTGATGGACCAGGCCATTGGCACCGGCGACGGCGAAGCCGCCGCCTTCGCGCTGGCCAAGACCTATGGCGACGCGGCCGCGGGCAGCACGCGGCGCATCTCGAAGCCGGTCGCGGGGACGGTGGTCGTCGCGATCAACGGGGCGATGGTTCCATCATCTGATTTCACCTGCGACGCTGCAACCGGCATCGTTACCTTTGCCGCCGGCGCGATCCCCGCCGAGGGCATGGCGGTGACCGCGGGCTTCGAATTCGACGTGCCCGTGCGCTTCGGGACGGGGCGCATCGAGGTCAATCTCGCGTCCTTCAATGCGGGGCGCATCCCTTCCATTCCGCTTCTGGAGATATTGCCATGAGGACGATCGATCCGGCACTCGAGGCGCATCTTGCGGGGGACGCGACAACCGTATGCCATGCCTGGCGGGTGACGCGGCGCGACGGGCGCGTGCTCGGCTTTAGCGAACACGATCGCGATCTTTCCTTCGCGGGCACGCAGTTCCAGGCAGCAAGCGGTTTTTCCGCGAGCGAGACTGAGGAACAGACCGGCCTGCCGGCCGCCTCGAGCGAGGTGGCGGGTGGCTTTGCGAGCGAGGCGATCACCGAAGACGATTTGAGCCGCGGCCGTTACGACGGGGCGAGGGTGGAAGTCTTTCTCGTCAACTGGGCCGATCCTGCGCAGCATCTTCTGCTCAGGGTTCAGGAGATCGGAGAAGTCACGCGCGATGCCGGGCAGTTCCGCGCAGAGCTCAGGAGCTTCGCGCACCGTCTCGGCCAGCCGCAGGGGCGGATCTACAACCGGCGCTGTGACGCCGTGCTTGGCGACGGCCGTTGTGGTGTCGACCTGACGCAAGGGCAGTACCTTACGGAAGCTCACGTAGCGTCAGCTGTCGACGCGACGCGGCTGGTGCTTTCAGGTGCGACGGGTTTCGGCGAAGGTTTCTTCCGGCATGGCTTTCTTACTTTCCTGACCGGCCCGAATACAGGCGAGCGGGCGGACATCGACGCCCATGCCGATGCTGACGGGCGAACGGAGATCACGCTATGGCTCCCCTTGGCCAGGCCACCGGATGAAGGCGACCGCGTGCTTCTGACGGCGGGTTGCGACAAGGCCTTTTCCACCTGCCGGGCCAAGTTCGGCAACGGGCTCAATTTTCAGGGCTTTCCGCATATGCCCGGATCGGACTTCGCTTATTCCTATGCCGACGGCGAAACCGTGCATGACGGGAGGCCGCTCTTCCCATGAACGATATTCGCCAAGATGTGCTGGCCGCTGCCGAAGGATGGATCGGAACGCCCTACCGGCATCAGGGTTCGACCAAGGGCGTCGGCTGCGATTGCCTGGGCCTGGTGCGCGGCGTTTGGCGTGAGATCTACGGCCATGAACCGGAACTGCCGCCGCCCTATGCGCCCGACTGGGCGGAGCGGGGCGGCCGGGACCGGCTGATGGTGGCGGCGCTTCGTCACTTCGGGCCGCCGATCGCCATCGACGAGGCTGATGCGGGCGATCTCCTGCTCTTCCGCTGGCGGCCGGACCATGCCGCCAAGCATGCGGGCATACTCTGCGGGCAGGAGCATTTCATCCATGCCTATGAGCAAGCGGCCGTAGTCCGCTCGGCACTGGTGCCATCCTGGCGACGGCGGATCGCTGGCGTGTTCCGGTTTCCGGCGCGTCCGGAGGTTCCGACGATCGCAGACGGCCCCGTCTGACAAAGGAAGACGTCTCTAGAGCAATGAAGCGAGGCGCTGAAAACTCCCATAGAGGTATCCATGGCAACTCTTCTCTTGCAGGCGGCGGGCGCGGCGCTGGGCGGCGTCTTCGGGCCTGTCGGTGCGATCATCGGGCGCGCGGCGGGCGCGATCGCGGGCAGCATGGTCGACCGCGCGCTGATCGGCGGCGGCTCGACGGTCTCGGGCGCAAGGCTTTCGACGGCGCGTATCCCCGGCGCTGACGAGGGCACGGCTGTCAGCCGGCTTTATGGGACGGCGCGGATCGGCGGCACGCTGATCTGGGCGACGCGTTTCGAGGAGGAGGTGACGGTCGAGCGTTCGGGTAGCAAGGCCGCTTCCGGTCCGCGCGTCGAAAACTTCCGCTACTACGCCAATTTCGCCGTCGGGCTTTGCGAGGGGCAGATCGCAACCGTTCGCCGGGTATGGGCCGACGGCCGCGAGATCGACCTGACGGGTGTCCAGATGCGCGTCCATATAGGCACGGCGACGCAGCTGCCCGATCCGCTGATCGAGGCGAAGCAGGGCGCCGGTATGGCGCCGGCCTATCGCGGCCTTGCCTATGTCGTCTTCGAGCGGTTGCCGCTCGACAGTTTCGGCAACCGCATCCCGCTCCTGCAGTTCGAGGTCGTGCGGCCGATCGGCCGGCTGGAAAAGCAGATCCGTGCGGTGACGCTGATCCCCGGCGCGACCGAGCATGGCTATCGGACGGTTGCCGTGACGGAAAGGACCGGCGAGGGCAGCGGACGCATCATGAACCGTAACAGCCTGCAGGGCGCAACCGACTGGGACGTCTCGATCGACGAGCTGACGGCGATCTGCCCCAATCTCACGAGCGTTGCGCTCGTCGTGTCCTGGTTCGGCACCGATCTGCGAGCCGGCAACTGCCGGATAGTGCCGGGCGTCGAGACGCTGCAGCGCGAGGAGGAGAGCAGCCCCTGGTCTGTCTCCGGCGTGGGACGCGGCGAGGCACATCTCATCAGCAGCAATCAGGGCGGACCGGCCTATGGCGGAACGCCGGACGATGCGAGCGTCGTTTCCGCGATCGCCGATCTCAAGGCGCGCGGGCTGAAGGTCTATCTCTATCCCTTTCTGATGATGGACATTCCGCACGGCAATGTCTTGCCCGATCCACATGCCGGTACCACGCAGGCGGCCTATCCCTGGCGTGGGCGGATCACGTGCTTCCCTGCGGCCGGCCAGAGCGGCACTGTCGACAGGACGGCGGCCGCGAGGACGCAACTGGGGGCCTTTGCAGGGTCGGCGCGGGCAGTCGATTTCGATATCGATGACCAGTCCGTCGCCTATCGCGGCAATGACGAGGGCTACCGCAGGCTCGTGCTGCACTATGCGCTGCTGGCAAAGGCTGCGGGCGGTGTCGACGGTTTCATCATCGGATCGGAGCTTCGCGGTTTAACGCAGGTCCGAGACGAGAGCGGTCGCTTTCCCTTCGTCGCGACGCTAGCCACGCTTGCCGGCGACGTTCGAGCGATCCTCGGCGCAGGAACGAAACTCACCTACGGCGCCGACTGGAGCGAGTATTTCGGCTATCACCCGGCGGATGGCAGCGGCGACGTCTTCTACAATCTCGATCCGCTCTGGGCTTCGCCGGCGATCGACGCCGTCGGCATCGACAACTACATGCCGCTTGCCGACTGGCGCGACGGTGATGTCTCCGAAGCGAATCCCGACGGCTTTGCCATTGCCGACGACGTTGCCGCTATGACGGAGGCAATCACCGCAGGCGAGGGCTATGACTGGTACTATGCAAGCCCTTCCGACCGCGCGGCCCGCAAGCGCAGTCCGATTACGGACGGGCTCGCCGGCAAGCCATGGGTGTTTCGCTACAAGGACATCGAAAGCTGGTGGGCCAATCCGCACCATGAACGGACAGGTGGTGCCGAGCATGCAGCGCCGACCGCATGGGTGCCTCGCGGGAAGCCGATCTGGTTTACCGAACTCGGCTGCCCGGCAATCGACAAGGGCGCCAACCAGCCGAACGTCTTTTCCGACCCGAAATCTTCCGAGAGTGCGGCGCCATACTTCTCCCACCGCACGCGGGCCGACAGCATGCAGCGGCGCTTCCTCGAAGCCCATAACGACAAGTGGAATTCACCGGCTGCGCCGGCCGGCATGGTCGATCCGAACCATGTCTTCATCTGGACCTGGGATGCGCGGCCCTTTCCCGCCTTTCCC
This sequence comes from Rhizobium sp. BK251, assembly GCF_004345245.1. Classification (GTDB taxonomy): domain Bacteria; phylum Pseudomonadota; class Alphaproteobacteria; order Rhizobiales; family Rhizobiaceae; genus Rhizobium. The sequence goes on from NZ_SLUQ01000001.1 coordinate 742,554, forward strand.
GCGAATGCATCGCTCTGGAGCGACGGCACAAACTGGCGCACCGGCCACTGGCTGAACGGCAGGCTCGGTTCTGCGACGCTTGCCGAGGCGATCGCAGCGATCCTGCGCGACCACGGCTTCGAGGATTTCGACGTTTCCGCCGTGACTGGCGACCTGACAGGCTATGTGCAGGCAGACGTCGTCTCGGCGCGCGGGCTGATCGAGCCGCTGCTCGACACCTTTCAGGTGGATGTCATCGAGGACGGCGTTCTGCGGTTTCGGTCACGCGGGCGGGCGAGCCTTCCCGCCACGCCTCTGCCGGTTCTCGCCGACCTCGAGGACGAGCCGCTCTGGCAGGAGACGCGCGGCCACGACAGCGACTTTGCGGCCGAAGCGATCGTCACATTCTACAATCCGGACAATGATTATGAGCAGGCGAGCGCGCGCTCACGCCGCGTCGCGGCCGCAACGAGCCGGGTCCTGCGCCAGGATCTCGCCGCCGTGCTGCCGGAGGAGGCGGCACTTGGCGCCGCCGAAGCGCTGCTGCGCGACAACCGGAGTGCCCGACGCTCCGTGAGATTTGCCACCGGCCCCGGCGAACTGAGGATCCAGGCCGGCGATGTCATCTCACTGCCGGGCGGGCCGGAGGGCCGCTTCCTCGTTTCGCGGATCGAGGACGGTGCGGCCCGGAAGATCGAGGCGCGGGAATTCGTCGCCGAAGCCAGCGGCTTCCAGCCGATGAACGATGGCGGCAAGCAGACCGGCGAGGGTGCCTCGAACCTCTTCGCCCCAGTCGTCCACCTGATGGACCTTCCGCGCTTCGAGGCGGGCGAGGCCGCAAGCTTCGCCCGGGCGGCGCTACTGGCACGGCCGTGGCGCGTGACCGGGCTTTCCTCATCGGCGACGGGCGAGGGATATCGGGCGCGCGCACTGTTCGAACGCCCGGCCAGGATCGGAACCCTGCGGGCGCCGCTTGGGGCAGGGGTAAGTGGCCGCTTCGACCGGTCGCAGACAATCGAGTTCGATCTTGCTTATGGCAGCGTTTCCTCTGCTCCGGCGCTATCGGTGCTGAACGGGGTCAATCGGCTGGCCGTGCGTTGCGACAGCGGCGACTGGGAGATTGCAGCATTCCTGGAGGCCGAGGAGATTGCGGCAAACCGCTGGCGTCTCGGCGGGCTGCTGCGCGGACTTGCCGGAACCGAGGACGCCATGACGGCCGGGGCAAAGCTCGGCGCTCCGATCGTGATGCTCGACGAGGCGGTCAAGCCGCTCGGGCTGACCGCAGAGGAGATGGGGCTAAGGCTGAACTGGATGGCGGAAGCGACCGGCCGCACGCCTTCAAGGGCGGGGCCTTTCGTTTTCGAGGGTGGCGTTCGGGCCGAAACGCCGCTCTCGCCGGTGCATCTGCGCGTGCATCGAAACATGGAGGGAGCCACCGTCCTGACCTGGATACGACGATCCCGCCTCGACGCCGACAACTGGACAGCGGCGGAGATACCGCTCGACGAAGCCGCGGAAGGCTACCTGCTCGAAATCCTCGATGGCGAGACGACCCTGCGGCAGGTGGAGGTCGGCGCGAGCACCTGGATCTATCCGCCCGCCGAGGAGATCGAAGATTTCGGCCTGCCGCAGTCCGAACTGCGCGTCCGGTTGCGGCAAAAGGGCCGCAAGGTGCCGCTCGGCATCGCGGCGCTGGCGACACTTTCAATCTAGAATCACCACAGAAGGAGAAGGCAATGGACGAATCGAAGGACTGGTACCGTTCGAAGACTATTTGGGGTGCACTGCTCGCGGTGGGTGCATCGCTTGTGCAATTCACGGGCGTCGAGGTGAGCCCCGGCGATCAGATGGTGATCGCCGATTCGGCGGTTTCGATCGCGGGCGCCATCGGCGGGTTGCTTGCGGTCTATGGCCGTTTGACTGCGAAAACGGCCATTAACCAGTGAATAACACGATGATGGACGAGTCGAACCGCGCCCCGTCCATCATCGTCATGTTCCTTTCGCAGCCTCTATTGTAGAACCGGCAACAATACTCGGCGGGTACGCCGGAGGGGTGAAAATTACACCCCATTCATTTGCCATTCAGGTCGCATTGAGTAACTATTCGACCAAGTTAGTATAATCGTGAAAGCATGGCACATGGCATTTCCTTCGAGCGTCGCAGCACTGACCGCCCTGTTGGCGGTTTCGGCGCCGCCACATGACGGCTCGTTGACATATGTCGTACGAGTCGGGGGCGATTGCAGCGCCGCTGCCGCGCAGGTGGTGGCGCAAACCGGCGGGCAGCTTCTCTCCGCGCAGCCGGCAGGCGACTCCTGCATCATCACCGTCCTCGTTCAGGGCAACGGCCAGCGGCCGCGCAAAGTGACCGTCAAGGTGCCGATGTAAAGAGACTGTTCGACCTGCCTCCATGAGGGTATGAATTCCAACGCATGCATGTCCTAGGCTGGAGGCGATTCCCGCGGGAAGGCATGCGCCATTTCGAAGTGTCGCCGTGCAGCCCGGAAGGGAGAGACGGCGCGGCAGGAACGGGACAGAACAGACCGATGCGCATTCTGGTAGTTGAAGACGATCTCAACCTCAACCGGCAGCTCACCGAGACGCTGAAGGAGGCTGGCTATGTGGTCGATCAGGCCTTCGACGGCGAGGAAGGGCATTTTCTCGGCGATACGGAGCCCTATGACGCGATCATCCTCGACATCGGCCTGCCGGAGATGGACGGCATCACCGCTCTCGAGAAGTGGCGCAGTGCCGGGCGCACCACGCCGGTGCTTATCCTGACCGCACGCGACCGCTGGAGCGACAAGGTGGCCGGCATCGACGCGGGCGCCGACGACTATGTGGCCAAGCCATTCCATGTGGAGGAAGTGCTCGCCCGCATCCGCGCCCTCATTCGCCGCGCCGCGGGTCATGCCTCCTCCGAGATCACCTGCGGCCCGGTCCGGCTCGACACAAAGAGCTCCAAGGCGATGGTGAACGGCAAGGCACTCAAGCTGACCTCGCACGAGTACCGTCTGCTTTCCTATCTGATGCATCACATGGGGGAGGTGGTATCCCGCACCGAACTCGTCGAGCACCTTTACGATCAGGATTTCGATCGCGATTCGAACACCATCGAGGTGTTCATCGGCCGCCTTCGCAAGAAGATGGGGGTCGATCTGATCGAGACCGTGCGCGGGCTCGGGTACCGGATCCAAGCGCCGACCAATGCGAATTAAGTCGCTTACAGCCCGCGTTCTGCTTCTGACCACGATCTGGTCGACCGTCGCGCTTGTCGTGATCGGCCTGGTGATCTCGACTCTCTACCGCAAGAGTGCGGAACGCAGCTTCGAGGACCTGCTGCGCGCCCAGCTCTATAACGTCATCAACTCCGTCACGATCGGCGACCAGGGCGCTCTCGCTGGAAGCCCGCAGCTCGGCGACCTGCGCTTTGCCCAGCCGAAGACCGGCTGGTACTGGCTGGTCGAGCCGCTCGGCACCTACACCAGCGCACCGCTCGTCTCCCCATCGCTCGGCGTCTCGAGCCTGCCAGTACTTTCCGTTCTGGAGGCGCCCTTCGACAAGAGCTACGAGCGCTACTATGGCGTGACGGACGAGTTCGGCAACCATGTCCAGGTGGCCGAGACCGAGGTCGTGCTCGATACCGACGGCCGGGCGGCGCGTTTTCGCGTCACGGGCAATATCAACGTCGTCGAGGACGACGTGCGCGCTTTCTCCCACAGCCTCTACCTTGCGCTTGCCGGCTTCGGGCTTGGCAGCCTGATCGTCAACGCGCTTGCGATCCTTTATGGCCTGAAACCGCTCGACAAGGCGCGCGCCGCGCTGGAGCGCATCCGCACCGGCGAGAGCGAGAAGCTGCAGGGCGAATTTCCGCGCGAAATCCTGCCGCTTGCCAATGAGGTCAATGCCCTCATCGAGAGCAATCGCCGCATCATAGAGCGTGCGCGCATGCAAGTCGGAAACCTCGCCCATTCCCTGAAGACGCCGATTGCCGTGCTGCTCAACGAAGCCCGGGTTCTCGAGCGCTCGCATGGCGACCTCGTGCGAATGCAGGCGGAGGCCATGCAGGGACAGGTGCAGTCTTACCTCAACCGCGCCCGCATTGCCGCCCAGAGGGACTCGGTGCTCGCCCGCACCGAGGCGGAACCTGCGCTTGAACGCCTCGTGCGCGTCATGCGGCGCCTGAATGTCGAGAAGGAATTCGAGCTTTCGGTCTCGCCGAATAACCTGGCGGTTGCGATGGAGCAGCAGGACCTGGAGGAAACAGTCGGCAACCTTCTCGAAAACGCGGCGCGCTTTGCCGGCCACAAGGTGCGCGTGGTCGCCGGAGAGGCGCCTGACGACGTCAAGGGCACGGACGCAGCGCGCCGCCACTGGGTCGAGCTCGTGGTCGAAGACGATGGACCCGGTCTCGAGCCGGACGAGATCCGCGAGGCGATGAAGCGCGGCCGCAGGCTGGACGAGAGCAAGCCGGGTACGGGGCTCGGGCTTTCGATCGTCAGCGAGATCACCAGCGAATACCAGGGTCGCCTCGAACTTTCCCGCGGCAGTTGGGGCGGGCTCAGGGCGAGCCTGATCCTGCCGGGTGTCACAAAGGATGTTGCGTGAGGAACTGCATGATGTCAGAAAGGGGCCGGTCCCCGACTCCTGCCGTGTATTGTGGCCACAACCGAACACTGACATCAGATTCCCAAGGCTAATTCTGGTTCGATTGAATGAAGCTTCGCACTCCAGGTCTCTTTGCCTTCTCCCTCGCATGCGCCATTGCCTTGTCCGGCTGTACAACCAACAGCGGTTCTTCCGGCACGCGCGGCCTGCTGCATCTCGGCGGGCAGTCATCGCCCTCGGCACCCTATATCACGGCGCTGCAGGGGGGCATCGTCGGCCGCAGTGGCGTCGAACTCAGCGCCAACGATCGACAGCGGGCGCTCGAAGCGGAATACCGCGCCCTGGAGGGTGCGCGTAGCGGGCAGGCCATCACATGGCAGGGCAGCGGCGGCGTGAGCGGGCAAGTGGTTGCAGCCGCTCCCTACCAGGTAGGTTCGCAGAACTGCCGGCAATACACCCACACGGTCACCTCTGGCGGCAAGCAGGCCGTCGCGCGCGGGGCTGCATGCCGCAACGGCGACGGCAGCTGGTCGCCGCTTACCTGACGGACTTTACTTGCCTCGATTTCGTCGCGGTTGGGGCCGATCATGACATCGCTTTGCCCGGATCGACTTTGCTGGGGTGCCGAGGCTAAATGTCTCAAATCTTCGTCATTTGGGGTTTCGCAGTTGGAATGCCGGCCTGCATGAAGTAATTGGCGCTAATGCTGTTCTGGATTCTCGTGGCCACTCTGACGGCGGGCGTTGCCGCCATCCTGCTCTACCCCCTCCTGCGAGAGGCTAGGGGGATAAGGGAAGTCCGTGCCGGCGAGGCGGCCGTCTACCGCGACCAGCTCGGCGAACTCGACCGGGATCTCGCGGGCGGGCTGATCTCCGCAGGCGAGGCGGAATATGCGCGCGCCGAGATCGGCCGCCGCCTGCTCGCCCTCGCAAAGGAGGAGCCATCCGGGAACGAGCCGTCCGGCGAGAAGGCCACTCCGAGGCGCCGTCGCCTGGTCGAGGCATTCGTTCTAGCGGTCCCGCCAGCCATCGGCCTCTGTCTTTATCTGCAGACGGGAAGCCCCGATCTGCCTTCGCAGCCGCTGGCCGCCCGCCTCGAAAATCCGGGCAACGACATGGGTATCCTCGTCACCAAGGCGGAGCGGCATCTTGCGCAGAACCCGCAGGATGGGCACGGCTGGGACGTGTTGGCTCCGATATATTTCAAGACGATGCGGCTTGACGATGCGGAAACTGCCTACCGTAACGCAATCCGCCTCTTGGGCCCGAACCCGGCCCGGCTCGACGGGCTTGCCGAGACACTGATGGCGGAGAGCGACGGCGTTGTGACGTCCGAGGCTCGTGACTCGCTCCTCCAATCCCTCACGTTCGATCCCAACAATCCGCGCGCGCAGTATTATCTGGCGCTCGCCCTCGAGCAGGACGGCAAATCCGACGAGGCGCGCGAGGCCTTCGAGGCGCTGGCGAAGAAATCGCCGGCCGGCGCTCCCTGGCTGGCGCTGGTCAGCGAGCACATCGCCAAGAACGGCGGCGACACGCCGAACGCGTCGGTCGATAGCGGGGCACCTGGAAATCCGAGTGAGGCCGACGTAGCCGCGGCCGAGAACATGGATGCCGGCGGCCGGCAGGAGATGATCCGCGGCATGGTCGATAGTCTTGACGCCAAGCTCAGCGCTGATCCGAACAATTTCGAGGGCTGGATGCGGCTGGTCCGCTCCTATGCCGTGCTGAATGACAAGGACAGAGCAACGGACGCACTGCGGCGCGGCCTTGCGGCGTTTCCGCCGCAAGGGGTGGAGGGCAAGCAGCTGGTGGCTCTGGCCCGCGAACTCGGCCTGTCGACGGAGGGCGCCCAGCAATGACGCGCAAGGGTAAGCGCCTCGCAGTGATCGCCGGAGGGATGAGCTTCATCATCGCCGCCGTGCTGCTCGTCATGTTCGCCTTCAGCCAGTCGGTTGCCTATTTCTACATGCCGGCCGACCTCGCCAAGACACCGGTGGCGCCGGAGACACGCATCCGTCTCGGGGGGCTTGTCGGCCAGGGATCGGTCGTCAGGGGCGCGGGCTCGACGGTGGAATTTGCCGTCACCGATGGCAATGATGCGGTGAAGGTGCACTATACGGGTCTCCTGCCGGACCTCTTCCGCGAGGGGCAGGGCGTAGTGACCGAAGGCAAGTTCGCGGCTGGAAGCAACATCTTCATGGCCGATACGGTGCTGGCCAAGCACGATGAGAACTACATGCCGAAAGAGGTCGCGGACCGGCTGAAGGCCCAAGGACTCTGGAAGGAAGGCGGGGCGACGCAATGATCATCGAGATCGGCCACTACGCGCTGGTGCTGGCACTCGCCGCGGGGATCATTGTCTCCGTCGTGCCGCTGGTCGGCGTGCGCCGGCTGGACGAGGCGATGATGGAGTTGGCGCCGACCGGATCGTTCGTCCTGTTCGGACTGGTTGCCTTCTCGTTCGGTGTGCTAACCTATGCCCATGTCGTTTCCGACTTCTCGGTGGCGAATGTCTGGGAGAACTCCCATTCACTCGTGCCGCTGATCTACAAATATTCAGGCGTATGGGGCAACCACGAAGGCTCAATGCTGCTCTGGCTCCTGATACTGACGCTGTTCAGCGCGCTCGTTGCCCTCTTCGGCCGTAACCTGCCGGACACGCTGCGCGCGACGGTTCTTTCCGTCCAGGCCTGGATTTCCGTCGCCTTTACGCTCTTCATACTCCTGACGTCGAATCCCTTCGCCCGGCTGGATCCTGCCCCTGCAGAGGGGAAGGACCTCAATCCGGTGCTGCAGGACATCGGCCTCGCGATCCACCCGCCGCTCCTCTATCTCGGCTATGTCGGCTTTTCCGTCTGCTTCTCCTTTGCCGTCGCGGCGCTGATCGAGGGGCGCATCGACGCGGCCTGGGCTCGCTGGGTGCGGCCGTGGACGCTTGCAGCCTGGACCTTCCTGACGGCCGGCATCGCGATGGGCTCCTATTGGGCCTACTACGAACTCGGCTGGGGCGGCTGGTGGTTCTGGGACCCCGTCGAGAATGCGTCCTTCATGCCCTGGCTCGCGGGCACGGCACTCCTTCATTCGGCGCTTGTGATGGAAAAGCGCGAGGCGCTGAAGATCTGGACGGTGCTTCTGGCGATCCTGACCTTCTCGCTCTCGCTTCTCGGCACCTTCCTCGTTCGCTCCGGCGTGCTCACCTCCGTCCACAGTTTCGCGAGTGATCCGACCCGCGGCATCTTCATTCTCTGCATCCTGCTGATCTTCATCGGCGGCGCCCTTTCGCTCTTCGCCTATCGTGCACCCCTGCTCAGCGCCGGCGGTTTGTTCGCGCCGATTTCGCGCGAGGGCGCACTCGTGCTGAACAATCTCATCCTCACCGTTGCCACCGGCACGGTCCTGACCGGGACGCTCTATCCGCTAGTGCTCGAGACGCTCACCGGCGACAAGATTTCCGTCGGCCCGCCCTTCTTCAACATGACGTTCGGACTGCTGATGGTACCGCTGCTGGTAGCGATGCCATTCGGTCCGATGCTTGCGTGGAAGCGTGGCGATCTCCTCGGCGCCCTGCAGCGGCTCTATGTGGCTGCCGGCCTCGCCTTTGCCGCGGCCGTCTTCTTCTTCTATATCGAGCATGGTGGTCCGGTGCTCGCGATCCTAGGGCTTGCGGCCGGCCTGTTCATGGTTTTCGGCTCTCTTGCCGACCTTTGGTATCGCGCGGGGATCGGCAAGGTGGCAGCCCCGGTCGCCTGGCGCAGATTGGTCGGCCTGCCGCGCTCGGCCTTCGGTACGGCTCTTGCCCATGCCGGCCTCGGCATAACAGTGCTCGGCATCGTGGCGGTGACCACATTCCAGACCGAGCACGTCGTCGAGATGAAACCGGGCGGGAGCGTGGAGGCCGGCGGCTACTCGCTGCGCTTCGATGGTCTCCAGCCTGCGCTCGGCCCGAACTACACCGAGGACCGCGGGCACTTCACGGTGAGCCGTGGCGGCGTCGCTGTTGCGGATGTCTGGTCGTCCAAGCGGCTCTATACCGCCCGGCGCATGCCGACCACGGAGGCCGGCATTCTCTCCTTCGGCCTCAGCCAGCTCTATGTCTCCCTCGGCGACCCGATGGACGATGGCGGGATCGTCGTGCGCATCTGGTGGAAGCCTTTCATCATCTGCATCTGGGGTGGTGCTCTCGTCATGATGCTCGGCGGCCTGGTTTCCCTCAGTGACCGACGGCTGCGGGTCGGCGCGCCGAGCAGAAGGTCGCGGCCGGCGCCGCAGGCGATGGAGCCGGCAGAGTGATCAAGCGGCTGCTTCTCGTCCTGGCGCTTATCCTTGCCGCTGCGGCTCCTGCGCTGGCGGTCAACCCGGACGAGGTTCTCTCCGACCCGGCGCTGGAAGCGCGGGCCCGGACGCTCTCGGCGCAACTGCGCTGCATGGTCTGCCAGAACCAGTCGATCGACGATTCCAATGCGGACCTCGCAAAAGACCTTCGGCTGCTCGTGCGCGAGCGCCTCGTGGACGGCGACAGCGACCGGCAGGTGCTCGACTATATCGTCTCCCGCTACGGGGAGTTCGTTCTCCTCAAGCCGCGGTTCAGTGCGAGGACGATTCTCCTCTGGGCCACACCCGTCCTCCTCATCCTTGCTGGGGGGCTTTCGCTGCTCCTTTTCGCCCGTCGGCGGGTGGGCAGACCGACCGGCAGCGCGCTCACCGACGACGAGCGCGCACGTCTGGATCGGATCCTCGGCGAATAGCAAATAATCCCCGGAATGGGGACTTTTTGGAATAATTCGCCCATATATGAAGCAATTCGCTACATTACGAAATTTTCATCCTCCGGACAGTTCGCCGTAACTTATCGCACCCTATATCTTGGTTATTCACCGATTCACGCCGGTCGTCGGCCAAGCCGCCCGAAGAAAAAGAAGGTAGACACAAATGTTCAGAAACGTGAAAGAGCGCCTGTCCCGCAGTACCGCCCTGAAAATCTCGGCCGTGGGAGGCATTGCGGTCGCGGTGCTCGCCACCGGCATACCCCTCGAGATCAGCCGCTCCTTTGCCGAACCCGTCAATGTCCAGGGACCGCAGGTACCGAGCTTTGCCAACGTGGTTTCGGCCGTTTCTCCGGCCGTTGTTTCCGTCCGCGTCGAATCGCGCATCAAGCCGGTTTCCGACGATGGTGCCACCAATTCCTTCGACTTCAACGGCCGCGGCTTCGACGACCTTCCGGACGACCATCCGTTGAAGCGCTTCTTCAAGCAGTTCGGCCAGCAGGGCGGCCCGCAGCAGGGTGGTCCGCAGCAGGGGCAGCGGCAGGGGCCGCGCGGCGGTGACGAACAGGGTCGTCTGCGTCCGGTCGCTCAGGGCTCCGGCTTCTTCATTTCGGAAGACGGCTACATCGTTACCAACAACCATGTCGTTTCAGATGGCTCGGCCTACGTGGTCGTCATGGACGACGGTACCGAGCTTGACGCGAAGCTGATCGGCAAGGATCCGCGCACCGACCTCGCAGTCCTGAAGGTGGATCCGAAGGGCCGCAAGTTCACCTACGTCAACTGGGCGGATGACAGCAAGGTCCGCGTCGGCGACTGGGTCGTTGCAGTCGGCAACCCGTTCGGCCTTGGCGGTACGGTTACGGCCGGTATCGTTTCGGCTCGCGGCCGCGACATCGGCTCCGGTCCTTATGACGACTTCATTCAGCTCGATGCGCCGGTGAACCGCGGCAACTCGGGTGGCCCGACCTTTAACCAGAATGGTGAGGTCGTAGGCATCAATACGGCGATCTTCTCGCCGTCGGGCGGTAGCGTTGGTATTGCGTTTGCTATCCCCGCCTCTACAGCGAAGGACGTCGTCGCCGACCTGATCAAGGACGGCAACGTCTCCCGCGGTTGGCTCGGCGTACAGATCCAGCCCGTGACCAAGGACATCGCCGACTCTCTCGGCCTGTCCGAGGCAAGCGGTGCCCTGGTCGTCTCGCCGCAGGACGGCTCGCCGGGTGCCAAGGCCGGCATCAAGAACGGTGATGTCGTGACGGCAGTCAACGGAGAAACCGTAAAGGACCCGCGCGACCTTGCCCGCCGCATCGGCGCGATGGCGCCTGGCTCCAAGGTGGAAGTTTCGCTGTGGCGCAACGGCAAGGCGGAGTCCGTCACCGTCGACCTCGGCACTCTTCCGGCAGAGCAGCAAGCTTCGGCCGATGACAGCAACCAGCAGCCCGAGCCGCAGCAGCCTGCGTCCGAAAAGGCCCTGGCCGACCTCGGAATAACCGTGGCGCCAGCCGAAGACGGCAAGGGGCTCGCCATCACCCAGATCGATCCCAACTCCGATGCCGCCGACAAGGGGCTGAAGGAAGGCGAGAAGATCACCTCGGTCAACAATCACGAGGTCGCCAACGCGGACGACATCATGAAGATCATCAACCAGGCGAAGAAGGACGGCCGCACGCGGGCGCTCTTCCAGATCCAGTCCGACCAGGGAAGCCGTTTCGTGGCTCTTCCCATCAACGAAGGCTGATCGTCCTCGCCGGATGAATTGATTGGGAGCCGCGCAGGCCGACGGCTTGCGCGGCTCCCGTGCGACAGCCACATGGGTGGGTTGAAACATGAAGAACGGTGCTCAACAGACTTTGAACCCTTCGGATTCCGGTTGTGTGGAAGAGTGGGCGGACGGTAATGTCTCCCACATGAAGATTCTGATCATCGAAGACGACCTGGAGGCCGCTGCCTACCTGACCAAGGCTTTTCGCGAGGCCGGGATCGTGGCGGACCACGCGAGCGACGGTGAGAGCGGTCTCTTCATGGGCAGCGAAAACAGCTACGACGTGATCGTCATCGACCGGATGCTGCCGCGCCGCGACGGACTTTCGGTCATCAGCGAGCTGCGCCGCAAGGGCATCCATACGCCGGTTCTCATCCTCTCGGCACTCGGGCAGGTGGACGACCGCGTGACCGGGCTTCGTGCCGGCGGCGACGACTATCTCCCGAAACCCTATGCTTTCAGCGAATTGTTGGCCCGAGTGGAAGTGCTTGGCCGCCGCAAGGGCACGCCCGACCAGGACGTGGTCTATCGCGTTGGGGACCTGGAGCTCGACCGGTTGGCACATGAGGTGCGCAGGGGCGGCAAGGAAATTCCCCTGCAGCCGCGAGAATTCCGGTTGCTCGAATATCTCATGAAGAATGCGGGCCAGGTGGTGACGCGCACCATGCTGCTCGAAAACGTATGGGACTACCATTTCGATCCGCAGACCAACGTGATCGACGTGCATGTCTCGCGCCTGCGCTCCAAGATCGAGAAGGATTTTAGCCAGCCGCTGCTGAAGACCATTCGCGGTGCGGGCTACATGATCAAGGACGACGGATGAGCCGCTTTCTGGTTCTCTTCAAGTCGACTGCAGTCCGCCTTTCCGCCCTTTACATCCTGTTGTTCGCCCTTTGCGCCGCGACGCTCGTCTTCTACGTGACGTCGATGTCAGAGCGCCTGTTGACCGACCAGATCCGCGATGCGGTCCAGCAGGAAGTTGACCAGGTGAAGCGTGCCTATGACGCGGGCGGCATCAACCTCTTGCTGCGCACCATGGAGCGTCGCGCGCGCCAGCCCGGTGCGAACCTTTACGTCATTGCCGGCCCGACTGGCGAAATACTTGCCGGCAACGTCGCTTCCGTCCAGCCCGGCGTGTTCGAGGAAGACGGCTGGACATCCCTTCCGTTCAGCTACGATCGCTACACCGACAGCGGACCCGAGCGGCGGCATCTGGCAATTGCCAATATCTTCAGGCTGGACAACGGATTGCGCATCCTGATCGGTCGCGACCTGGGCGAGCCGGAGCGCTTCCGCGTTCTCGTGCGCCAGGCGCTGATGATCGCATTGGCCATCATGGGCCTCGGCGCAATCGTCATCTGGTTCGGCATCGGCCGCAATGCGCTGAAGCGCATCGACCGCATGTCGGCCGCGAGCAAGAAGATCATGGCGGGCGATCTCTCGCAGCGCCTTCCCGTCGGCGGATCCGGTGACGAATTCGACCGCATGTCCGTTTCGCTGAATAACATGCTGGAGCGCATAGAAAAGCTGAACGAGGGGTTGCGGCAGGTTTCCGACAACATCGCCCATGACCTGAAGACGCCGCTGACCCGCCTTAGGAACAAGGCCACCGACGCGCTCGACAGCCCGGACGCGGAGGCACGCCGGCTCGGTCTCGAAGGCATTATCGGCGAGTCCGACCAGCTGATCCGCACCTTCAACGCGCTGCTGATGATCTCGCGCGTCGAGGCAGGTTCCGTTGCCGCCGAGATGTCGCCTGTCGATCTCTCTGCAATCGTCGCGGACAGTGTCGAACTCTACGAGCCCGTGGCCGAGGAGGCCGGGCTGACGATGAGCGGCGACATCGAGCCTGGCATCGAGGTGCAGGGAAACCGTGAACTTATCGGGCAGGCGATCTTCAACCTCATCGACAATGCCATCAAGTATTCCTCCGGTGCGCCGCATGCGAAGGACGTGGTCCTCAAGCTCCATCGGCGCGACGACGGCATCTGCCTCTCCGTTTCGGACCAGGGACCGGGCGTTCCGGCCGACAAGCGCGAGGAAGTGATCAAGCGCTTCTATCGGCTGGACGAAAGCCGCTCCAAGCCCGGAACCGGTCTAGGCCTTTCGCTCGTGGAGGCCGTAATGGAACTGCACGGCGGTCAGCTGGAACTCTCCGATACCGACGCAAAGGACGGTTGCCCGCCCGGTCTCACCGTCAGCATGGTCTTCCCCGCCCAGAAAAAGTGAGGGCGGTGACCGCGCAAGCCACAGCCGTCCCGACCGGATGGTCGCTTGAAAAATCCCCCTCCGTAAACGATTCCATTTCACGCCGAAGCGCCCTAGTTTAAGCCCGTCCGAGGCTTGCGATTCTTGCGCGGGATCGGCGCAATTCTGTTTCGGTCGGGGAGGACCGTATGACGTCGAATTTCGACCAGAGCCTGAGAGATGTGGCGCCGGGCCTTCTCCGTCCGCTCAACCAGGCCGAGTTGAAGTCTGCTCTCGCCGATCTGAAGGAAATTGCCAGCGACCAACCGCCGGTCGCCGAGATGCTGGCGGGCGACGGCCCGCTCAAGGAATTCATCACGGCGGCCCTGACGCTCTCCCCCTATCTGCGGGAACTGGCGATGGTCGATCGGACACTCGTGACGACAGCGATTTCCAAGCCGATCGGGCAGGAGGTGGAGAGGATCATCCAGGAGGCCAGGTTTGCCTGGAGGGGAGATGACGGAGCGCCATCGGAGCTCGAAGTCATGAGCCGCCTTCGCGTCGCAAAGCGCCGGATTGCTTTCCTCGTCGCGCTGGCCGATCTCGCCCGCATCTTCGACGCGCGCACGACGACGCGGTGCTTGAGCGCGTTCGCGCAGGCGGCGGTCTCCGCGGCGATCGATCATCTTCTCGCCTCCTCGCACGAGAGCGGCAAGCTGCAGCTGCGCAATCCCGCTGCGCCGAGCGAAGGCTCCGGCCTCATCGTACTGGGCATGGGCAAGCTCGGCGCCGAGGAGCTGAACTATTCCTCCGACATCGATCTGGTCATCTTCTTCGACCCGGAGGCGGGCATCGTCCCCGATCCCAGCGATGCAATCGACATCTTCCCCCGGCTGATGCGGCGGCTGGTACGCATCCTTCAGGAGCGCACGGCCGACGGCTATGTCTTCCGTGCGGATCTGCGCCTGCGCCCGGACCCCGGTTCCACCCCGCTCGCCATCCCTGTTGACGCTGCCATGATCTACTATGAGGGCAGGGGACAGAACTGGGAGCGCGCAGCATTCATCAAGGCACGCGCGGTCGCGGGTGACCTTGAGGCAGGTGCGGCCTTCATACGCGACCTCGTGCCATTCGTATTCCGCAAATACCTCGACTATGCGGCGATCGCGGATATCCACTCGATCAAGCGGCAGATCCACGCGCACAAGGGCCATGGCGCAATCGCAGTCAAGGGTCACAACGTAAAGCTCGGCCGCGGCGGCATCCGCGAGATCGAATTCTTCGTCCAGACGCAGCAGTTGATCGCCGGCGGACGAACGCCGGCGCTGCGCTGCCGCGGGACGGAGGCGGCACTCAACGAGCTGACGAAGGCAAAATGGATCGATGAGGCGATTCGCGACGAGCTGGTGGAGGCCTACTGGTTCCTGCGCGATGTCGAGCACCGCATCCAGATGGTGCGCGACGAGCAGACGCACCTGCTTCCGGAGAGCGACGCGGACATGAAGCGGATCGCCTTCATGCTCGGCTACGAAGACACGACGAGTTTTTCCGCGGCGCTGGTATCCGTCCTCAAGACCGTCGAGAAACGCTATGCGCGGCTGTTCGAACAGGAGGCGAGGCTTTCGACGGAAACGGGAAACCTTGTCTTCACCGGTCAGGGCGACGACCCGGATACGCTGGAGACCCTGCGCAAACTGGGCTTCGAGCGTCCTTCCGACATCTCGCGCGTCATCCGGACCTGGCACTACGGCCGCTACAAGGCGACGCAATCGGTCGAGGCGCGAGAGCGGCTCACGGAGCTCGCGCCCCAGCTGCTGCGTGTCTTCGGCGAGAGCAAGAGGGCGGACGAGGCGCTGCTGCGCTTCGACCATTTCCTCTCCGGCCTTCCGTCCGGCATCCAGCTCTTCTCGCTGCTCGGCAACAATCAGGCGCTGCTCTTCCTGATCGTCAACATCATGTCATCGGCGCCGCGGCTCGCCGACATCATTGCCGCCAAGCCCCACGTCTTCGACGGGATGCTCGATCCCAGCCTGATGGCGCAATTGCCGACACGCGACTATCTCGCCGAGCGCATCACGGCCTTCCTGGCGGCGGCACGGCATTACGAGGAGGTGCTGGACCGGCTCCGGATTTTCGCATCCGAACAGAAATTTCTCATCGGCATTCGCCTGTTGACCGGCGCGATCAGCGGGGCGATGGCCGCCCGCGCTTTCACTTATCTGGCCGATCTCGTCATCGAGGCGGCGTTGGACGCGGTCATGAAGGAGATGAAGGCGAACCACGGCGACTTCCCGGGCGGGCGCATCGCAGTCGCAGGCATGGGCAAGCTCGGCAGCTTCGAGCTGACGGCGGGCTCGGACGTCGACCTCATCCTTCTGTACGACTATGACGGCAATGCCGGCGAGTCCGACGGTGCAAAGCCGCTCGATGCGACGCGCTACTTCACGCGCGTGACCCAGCGGCTGATATCGGCCCTGTCGGCGCCGACGGCCGAGGGCGTGCTCTACGAGGTGGACATGCGCCTGCGTCCATCCGGCAACAAGGGGCCGGTTGCGACGCGTATCAATTCATTCGCAAAATACCAACGCGAGGAGGCCTGGACGTGGGAGCACATGGCACTCAGTCGCTCCCGGCTCCTCTGCGGCGATGCCGGGTTGATCACCGAGGCGGAGCAGATCATCGCATCTGTTCTCTCGGCAAAGCGCAATGTCGCGAAGATCACCAGCGATGTCTCAGAAATGCGGGCGCTTATCGAGCGCGAGAAGCCACCGGCCGACATATGGGATCTCAAGCTGATCCCGGGCGGGCTGATCGACATCGAATTCATCGCCCAGTATCTCGCGCTGATCGCGCCCGCCGAGGGCGTGCACGAAGCGCCGCGCGGGCTCAACACCGGCGAGACACTGAAATGCCTCGGCGAGAAGCTTATCTACCTGCCTGATCTCGATATCTGCCTTGAGGCGCTGGCACTTTACACGGAGCTTTCCCAGCTCATCCGTCTCTGCATAGACGGCAAGTTCGACCCGAAGGAAGCGCCTTCCGGGCTGATCGAGCTTGTCTGCAGGGCCGGCGACTGCCCCGACATCAAGACGCTAGAGTCAGAAGTGAAGCGGCTTTCCAAGGCTGTGCGCAAGGTCTTCCTGACCGTCGTGGATGCCTGAAGGGCGTTAGCGCCTATTCGGGATGAGGAGTGACACGACGGTTCCGACGCCCTCACGCGAGCGGATGTTCATCCTGCCGCCATGGAGCAGGGTCAGCGAGCGGGAGATGGCGAGGCCAAGGCCGGAGCCTCCCTTGCTCTTGGCATACTGGCTCTGCACCTGCTCGAAGGGCTGGCCGATCTTTCCGAGCGCGGCCTTCGGGATGCCGATGCCGGTATCGGCGATCGTGAGGACGACGCCGTGCCTGACCTGGCGTGCGCGAACGGCGATATGGCCGCCTTCATCCGTGAACTTCACGGCGTTGGAGAGAAGGTTGAGCAGAATCTGCTTCATTGCACGCCTGTCGGCGAGAAGGCTGATGCCGTCGTTTACGCGCTGCTCGACGACGATATCCTTCTGGGCGGCCGTGACCGCCGTGAACCGGAGGCTCTCCTCGATCAGAGGGGCCAGATCGATCTTCTCGCAGGTGAGCTTCATGTGGCCCGCCTCGATCTTCGACATGTCGAGGATGTCGTTGATGACGTTCAGCAGGTGCTTGCCGCTGTCATGGATGTCTTTGGAGTATTCGTTGTATTTCGAGGATCCGAGCGGACCGAACATCTGGTCCTGCAGGATCTCGGAAAAGCCGAGGATGGCGTTCAGCGGCGTCCGCAGTTCGTGGGACATGTTGGCCAGGAATTCCGACTTGGCCCTGTTCGCGGCCTCGGCGCGTTCCTTTTCGGCGAGATAGTTCGAGTTCGCGGTCGAGAGCTCGGCCTTTTGCCGCTCGAGCGTCTGGCGCGAGGCGGAGAGATCGTTGATCGTTGCCATCAGGCGCCGCTCGGATTCGCGCAACCGCTCCTGGTGGCGCTTGAGCAGGCTAATGTCGGTACCGACAGAGACCATGCCGCCGTCGCGCGTACGCCGCTCGTTGATCTGCAGCCAGCGCTCATCGGCAAGCTGCACCTCGGTCGTGCGCGAATAGCCCGAGCCGCCCACGTCGGCGACGCGCCGTTCGATGACCGGGCGGGCGGCGGCGGCGTTGACGACGCTGCGCTCCGTGCCGGGCACCAGCACCCGGTCTGGCAGGCCGTAAGCCTGCTGGAAGTGGGCGTTGCACATGACCAGACGGTCATTCTTGTCCCACAGCACGAAGGCTTCCGACGTGCACTCGATGGCGTCTGCAAGGCGCTGGTCGGCTTCGGCGTAGCGCTGCGCGAGGCGGCGCTGCTCGGTAACGTCCATGGCGATGCCGATCATGTGCAGGCGGCCAGAATTGGCGCGGATGACCTGCGCGCGTGCCCGCATCCAGACATAGTGGCCCGCTGCATGGCGCATGCGGAAAACCTGGTCGACCTGGCCGGCATTGCCCCTTGCAACCGCCCGCGCGAGCTGGTGCAGGCCGCCATCGTCCGGATGGATCAGGCGGGCTGCATCGGCAAAGGTCAGCGTCTTGTCGGCGGCCGGCAGTCCGAGCATGCTGTACATTGACCGTGACCAGAAGAATTCCCGGCTTGAGAAATCGAAATCCCAGAGCCCGCAGCGACCACGCGACAGAGCCGTTTCAACGCGAAGGTTGGATTCAAGGAAGATCTCGTCGGCGCTGCGCGCCCGATTAACCTGCGTGTAGTAGGCATAGAGGATGACGAGAAGGATCGAGGATATCCCGGCAAAGAGCGTGACGTTCAGCGTCAGCTCGTCGCGCCACAGCGCATCGATCTGTCTCTGAGACGTTGCTGTTACGATGAAGCTGCCCTTGCCGCCAACCAGCGAGATCTCCGCGTAAGCGGCCTCGCCGTCGATCGTCGTCTCGATGACGCCCTGCTGGTCACCGAAGCGGCGGATCGCCGAGACCTCGGGGAAAAAGTCGGAGATATTCTGGCCGACAAAGGTAAAGCCTGCTGCGGAGGCGCCGAAGACCCTGCCGCTCGGCTGGACCAGCAGCACGAAGGCTTCGGAATCGAGCCGGTCCTGCGGCAGGTAAGTGGCGATGCGTTGTTCGGCTGCGGCACGATTGCCTGTATCGAGGATTGTCGGGTCGCCGGCAAAGGCTGCGGAAGCCGCTGCAGCCGCAAGTGCCGTGGCATGCCGCGCCGAAGCCGACATGCGGCTGTGTTCCATCAGCATCCCGAAGACATGCGCGGCGGCCACGACAAAGAGAAATGCGACGATCAGGACGGGAATGACGCGCTTGAGGATCGCCTCCACCCTCGGAAAGTGCCGGGATACCAATTCGGCCCGTATGCCCGAATTGTCCGAAAAGCTTTCGTGCCAGGCCCTGAGCCCGCCAAAATCGACACGCAGCCGTCCACCGGCCGCAGTTGCCTGCCGCACGTTCGCCATCTGATATTGTCCCTCGTGTGATTCGCTACGCCGCTCGCCCGAATCTGCCTTAATGAATCAAAGGTGATTCGCGTTGTCCAGAGGGTCGGGAAAACTTTGTTAACTAATTGTGAGTCCTGATTTTTCGCGCGACTCATGTCAAGGGTGCCAGCATTAGCCGCGCCGCTGGCCCCACCTATTGAGGAAGGTTGGGATCGCGAAGCACCCCGACCAGTGCCTTTCCATCGGTGAAATACGGATCGCCGCCACCGTTGCGACCGTCCTTGGTCGCTCCGATGCCCGGGATTTCATATGTCGACGAGAGCTGTCCGGCCTTGAGGAGATCGCCGATCATGAGATCCCGTTCCGCGTCTACATCCGGCCCGATGTGATGCGTGATCTGGCCGGTGTCGTGGCTCAGGCCCACGCCGCGGTCAAAGCTCGCCGAGCCAAGCCAGAGCGGGCGCCCGTCCTTGCCCGTCCTATCGGTCAGCCAGAACCGCACGTGGTTCCGCTCATCCGCGCTTCTGCCAACGGCCTTTTCGAATGCCAGATCCTGTTTGCGGCCTTCAAAGAACAGCGGGCTCACCGGCGCATCGAGATCCGGTCGGTCGAGCACGACGCTCAATCCGATTTCCGCCGATGTGCGCAATGTAATCTTGTCGGCAGGGTCCCATCGGGCGGCCGCAAATGCCCGGATGACCTGTTCCTTCGAACCGACAAGACCGACATTGATAGGATCGCCGGGAATGTCCTGCGCGGTCGTCGTTACCATCTTGAGCTCGGAGACCCGGCTGGAGTCATGAAGGATCCAGATCTCGGGGACAAGGAAATAGGCAACAGCCAGATAGGCTACCAGCAGCGCGATCACGCCGCTTATCGCCATACGTGTTTTCGTGCGATGTCGCATCCCCGTCCGCGCAGCTCCTCCCCAAGAACTCCCCTGACCATATATCACAACCGCGGTTGGACGTTTAGTTCTCAGGAAAGAACGTTCAACCGCGATTTTCTGTTGGCCGCATCCGCTGCGGAAGGGCCGAAATCAGCCCTTCAGAACACGCTCCACGATATCGCGCACATCCGTCGAAAGGCCGTTGGCCCGTTCGATCTCCATGAGCGCGGAGCGCGCGTGATCCGCGCGGACAGGCTCCAGCGACCGCCAGGAGCGCATCGCCGTAAGGAGGCGGGCGGCTAGCTGCGGGTTGCGTGGGTCGATATCCAGGATCTCCTTGGCGAGGAGGCGATAACCCGCACCATCGGCACGGTTGAAGCCCGTGGAGTTGGTGAAGGCGAAGGTACCGACCAGGGCGCGCACGCGGTTTGGATTGCTCCGCTTAAACGAGGGGTTCTCCATGAGCTTCAGCACGCGGTCGAGGGTCGCCGCACCTGGCGTGCCGGCCTGGATTGCAAACCATTTGTCGATCACAAGGGCATTGTCCGCAAAACGATCACGGAAGGCGTCGAGCGCATAGGCGGCCTCTGCCGAATCGGGGAAGCGATGTGCAAGAATCGACAATGCATGCCCGAGGTCGGTCATGTTCGTCGCGTTATCGAAGGCGGCTTTCGCGCGTCCCGGTGCGTTGTCGGCGTAAGAGAGGAAGGTAAGCGCGGCATTGCGCAGCGCGCGCCGGCCTGCGTCCGCCGCAGCGGGGCGGAACTCGCCGGGCGTCGCCATGGCCTTGTGCAGCGTTTCGAAGACATCCATGCCGGCGGCTGCGATCAGCGACAGCACGGCCTGTCTTCCGGCGTGGATGGCGTCCGGATCGTTGTTGCTGCCGAGTTCGCGGGCGATGTCGGCCTCGCCCGGCAGTGCAAGCGCCTGGGTGCGGAAAGCCGGCTCCAGGCTGTCATCCTGCGCGGCAGCGAGAAGAGCATCGATGAAAGTCGCATCGCAGGTGACCTGCTTTTCGACGCGGGCATCGCGCGCCGCCTGGAGAAGGTTCGGCAGGGCAAGGTCGGTCAGCGCCTGCCACCGCGCGAAGTTGTCGGTCTCGTGGTGCGCGATGAGAGCAAGGTCGGCCTCGCTCTGATCGAACTGCAGGTTGATGGGAGCCGAAAAGCTGCGATTGATGGAAACGACGGGGCGCGACGAGATTCCATGGAAGACGGCTGTCTGGCTGCGGCCGATCAGATGAAGGACATCGCCCGTTATCTCGGCACCGGTGACCGTCTTGGTGGCGAACTGCGAGCCGTTGTGGCCGAGCAGCGCGATCCTCAGCGGGATGTGCAGCGGCTCCTTGGTCGGCTGGCCGGGCGTGGCCGGCACCATCTGTTCAAGCGAGAGGCTGAAGGTGGATGCGGCCGCGTCATAGGACCCCGAGGCGGTAACGAGCGGCGTGCCGGCCTGGTGATACCAGAGGGAGAACTGCGTGAGATCGCGGCCGCTCGCATCCTCGAAGCACTTGACGAAATCCTCGATCGTGACCGCCTGGCCGTCATGGCGATCAAAATAGATGTCCATGCCTTTCCGGAAGGTCTGCGCACCGACGAGCGTCGCGATCATGCGCGTCACCTCGGCGCCCTTCTCATAGACGGTGCGGGTGTAGAAGTTGTTGATTTCACGATATTTTGTCGGGCGAACCGGATGAGCGAGCGGGCCGCCGTCCTCGGGGAACTGCTCCGATTTCAGGTGCCGGACATCGGCGATGCGCTGTACCGCGCGTGAACGCTGGTCGGAGGAGAATTCCTGGTCGCGATAGACCGTCAGGCCTTCCTTGAGGCAGAGCTGGAACCAGTCCCGGCAGGTTATGCGATTGCCGGTCCAGTTGTGGAAGTATTCATGCGCGATGATCGCCTCGATATTGGCGTAGTCGGCATCGGTGGCCGTCTCGGGATCGGCAAGCACGTACTTGTCGTTGAAGATGTTGAGGCCCTTGTTCTCCATCGCCCCCATGTTGAAGTCCGACACTGCGACGATCATGAAGATGTCGAGATCGTATTCGCGGCCGAAGACCTCCTCGTCCCACTTCATCGAGCGCTTCAGCGCGTCCATGGCATAGGTCGCGCGCGGCTCCTTGCCGTGCTCGACATAGATCTTGAGAGCTACCTCGCGGCCGGACATGGTCGTGAACGTGTCTTCCACGACGCCGAGATCGCCGGCAACGAGCGCAAAGAGATAGCTCGGTTTCGGGTGCGGATCGAACCAGGCGGCGAAATGCTTGCCTTCGCCATAGCCGGCACCGCCCAGGAAGTTGCCGTTGGAAAGCAGCAGCGGATTGGCAGCCTTGTCGGCGATGATGTTGACCGTGTAGGGCGCAAGCACGTCCGGTCGATCGGGGAAATAGGTGATGCGGCGGAAGCCCTCGGCCTCGCATTGGGTGCAGTAGACGCCGCCGGTGCGGTAGAGCCCCATCAACTGCGTATTGGCTTCGGGATTGATGATCGTCGTTATCGTCAGTTCGAACGGAGCGGCAGCGGGCAGGTCGCGCACCGTAAGGCTGTCGGCCGTTGCCGTATACTGTTCGGCCGGCATCTCGACCTGATCCAGCAACAGGCCTGCGAGGCTCAGTTCGTCGCCATCGAGGACCAGCGAGGCCTTGAGATCAGACCCCTCGCGCCTGTGGAAGATCAGGCGGGCCTCCACTTTCGTTGCCGTAGGATCCAGCTCGAAGGTCAGGTCCACCCTTTCCAGAACGAAGTCGGTGGGGCGGTAATCTGCCAGATTGACGACCTGGCCTTGGTCTGTTCGCATGGTGTTTCCTGATGAGGCGCTGTGAGGCTGTTCTGCGTGGACGGTACAGACGCGGCATCCCTGCGGGGACGCCATCTGCGGAGAATGTGCTGCGGCATAGTTGCATCAAATTCTGAACCAACGTTAAAGCATTTTTGTGTTCCGGAAGGAAGCATTTGCCACGGTGAACGAGTCACTTAGATCGTCCTCACCCGTGCAAAAACCGCGCGGGCGGATGGGCCGTCGCGCGGCGACGCTGGCATTGGAGGAGACCTTCGAGGCTGCTACTTGAGGTTAAGCGCGGCCCTTATGGCCGTTTCGTTTTCCGTTTGCTGGACTACGACGCCATACCAGCCGAGCCCGTCATAGTCCTCGTAGCCCAGAGTCTTGGCGAACGCGACGATCGAGCCGTTGTTGTCGTAGTAGCTGCCCCGCATCTGGTGGTTGGGATTGCTGAGCGCGAACTGGGTGAAGAGCAGGGCGGGATTGCTGGCCGCGATCACGCGGCTCTTCCCGTCGAGCAGCATGATGGTGGTCTTTTCCGCGATTTGCGGAGGCAGGTTGGCTTCTTTGTCGACGATTGCCTGACCCTGGTTTTGCCAGTCGAAATAGACGCCGAGCGTGCCCAGAAGCTTGCCGTCGAGCTTGCCTCCCTCGCGAATGCCGGTGGCGTAGACGAGCACGTTGCGATCGTTGTGAAACGGGCTCGGCTTGACTTCGTCGACGATGTACTCGTCGCCCGACGAGCAGCCAGCGGCCGACTTAAACCACGAGTCCATGGAAAGAGAAGCGCCGGCAAGCTTCCGCTGGAATTGCGGATTTGCCGAGGCGATCACGCGGCCCGAGAGGTCCGTCACGACGAGATCCAGGTAGACCGTATAGAAGCGGTTGATGACGCCAAGCCTTTCGGCGGCAAATGCGATGCGCGCAGGCTGCGGATCCTGCAACGCTTCCCACAGCGCCGTGTCGGTCGCCCACCAGCGCACGTCGGCGGTGCGTTCGAAGAGATTGCGAACGATGAGCTGGACGAGCGTCTGGGCGAGGTCGCTGAGACGCACGCCCTCCATTTCGGAAACCAGCGATTCGGCCATCGACCGGCTGAGCCCGATGCGGCCGAGCACGTTGTCCTGGAACCTGCCGGCGATGTCGCTTGCGATCTGCGCAAGCCGTTGCACCTCGTTTGCGACGACCGCAAAGCCCTTGCCGGTTTCACCGGCGCGAGCCGCCTCGATCAGCGCGTTGATGGCCAGAAGCTTGATCTGCTTGACGATATGCGTGTTGTCGGCGCTGAAACGCTCAAGATCAGTGCCGATGCCGTCGGTGATCACCCGCATGGACCGCGGCGTTGCCGCCGGCATTGATTGGTTCTGGTTCTGGTTCTCGGCTCTAATCGAAGACATCAAGTTCATCCTGAAAATGATACGGCTGGCCAGCGGCGCGCCGGAGTGTCCGCCAACGCCGCGATCTGCCTCTGAAAATATGAATGAGCCTACTAATTCATGGTTTTAAAAGCGTTAACCCACGAATGAAGAACAATAGAACTTGCGATCTATATTTCGCAGTACTGCAGCAGCCGGAGCGTGCATCATGATGGCGCTGTAAAACCGGAGCGACATTCGTCAAGTTTTGGTGATTTCGACAAGGAAATACATAAAATTGCGGCCGAAACGCAAAACTTTGTGGCCATTTGGCCGCAAATCTGCACCTTTTCGAGAAATGCCTGCCGAAGGACGCGTTTTCTTTGCCACGTGCGTCATGGTCCGGTTAGGATGAGACATCGCCCTTGCCACTTCGAGTCGACAGGGCAGCCCAACATCCCTCCCTCTGCGCATGCGCAGCAAGAGTCTCATCGAATGGACGTGCTACTACAAAACCCGATGCGGGGCATTGTGCTCAAGGTCTTGTCGGTGTGCGTCTTTCTGGTCATGCAGACCTGCATCAAGCTTGCCGGAACCGAGATGGCGCCCGGCCAGGTCACCTTCTACCGTTCCGCCTTCGCCATCATTCCGATCATGGCGTTCCTCGCTTACCGCAGGCAGCTTCGCGGCGCCTTCTACACGAAGAACCCGCTTGGCCACCTGAAGCGCGGGACGCTCGGCATCATTTCCATGGGGCTCGGTTTCTACGGACTCGTGCACCTGCCCCTGCCGGAGGCCATCGCCATCGGCTATGCGACGCCCCTGATGGCTGTCATGTGCGCCGCGATCTTCCTTGGCGAGAAGGTGCGCGTCTACCGCTGGTCGGCGGTCTTCGTGGGAATGATCGGCGTCGTGATTATCACGTGGCCGAAGCTGACGCTGTTTCGCGAAGGCGGCCTCGGATCGGAGCAGGCGCTTGGCGCCGCCACCGTCCTCCTTTCCTCGGTCCTCGCGGCCTTGGCGATGATCCAGGTCAGGCGCCTAGTGGAGGAGGAGAAGACCGCGACGATCGTCCTCTACTTTTCCCTGACCGCTTCGCTGTTCTCGCTGGTGACGCTTCCCTTCGGCTGGAACGAGTTGCCCCCGCGGTCCCTTATCCTCCTCGTGCTTGCAGGCTTCTGCGGCGGCGTTGCCCAGATCCTGCTGACGGAGAGCTACAGGCACGCCGACGTCTCGACGATCGCGCCTTTCGAATACACGTCGATCCTGCTTGGAACCATTGTCGCGTTCGTGCTTTTTGGGGATGTTCCGACGGTGTCGATGCTGATCGGCACCGCGATCGTGGTGGCGGCAGGCATATTCATCATCTATCGCGAGCACCAACTGGGGCTCGCGCGCCAGGCCGCAAGGAAGGCTAGTCCCCCGCCGGGTTAGCACGCCATCGCCTCGAGCGAGCCGGCATCCCGGCCGCGGTGGAAATGCCGCAATGCAAGAAACTCATTGGTGAGTTCTTGTGGTTTCGGAGTGTCAAAAAATGTGGTGAAAGCAAAGTGATCAAGTCTCACTTCTATCACGCCACATCTGTCAGAATTGCCTCGCCGCCAAGAGCTGATACTCTGTCGGCTCTCATGTCGAATGCTGGCTCGTGTACGCTTTCGGGAGGCCGCAATTGACATTTTCCGCGGAGCAACTTGCCCGCCATCCGGATTTTATAGAGAGCTTGCGTCAGCTTGCTCTCGAGTTACGTGGCGTTTTTGATGCCGGGCCGCGCCTGGCTCGCCTGCTCGCTTCGCACCAGCGCTGGCTGATGACGCAGACCGCCTACGCCCTTCATCTCGATTATGATCCGTCGGACCCGTCCTCGGGCCTGACGGTTGCGCGGCTGACCGATGCGATCACTAGCCATCGTATCGCCAGCCGCAATACGGTACTGAGCTTTCTCGACGAACTGCTGACCTACCGCTTCATCACGATACGCTCTGGCGACATGAGGCGGCGACCCCGCCGCTTCGAGGCGGCGCAGGTCAGTCACGCCGCGATGTTCAAATGGCTTGGCGCAAACCTTTCCGCGCTCGATCTTCTCGACGGCGGTGGCCGCGCTGCGACGCTCGCGGCAAATCCCGGCATCATGCCATTGGCCCAGCCCCGGATTGCCCGCAACTGCCTCGAGAGCGCAGAATGGCGCGATCCGCCGGCGCATGTGGGCCTGTTCATGTGGACGGAGGCGGGCGGTATGGTGGTGGACGAGCTTGTGGCGAAGCTCGACCTGTCGAACAAAGATGAAGGCCGCATCGAAAGCGGGCCGGTAAACGTCCGCAGGATGGCGAACGAGTTGCTGATCTCGCGAACTCACCTGCAGCGGCTGTTTGCCAAGGCAGTCGACAGCGGCTGCCTGAGCTGGCGAGAGGGCAGCAAGCGAACGTACGTCTCGCTCTCTGCCGATTTCCTTCGAGATTATTGCCGGTGGCAGGCAGTGAAATTCGCGCTCGTCGACGAGGCCTTTCATTGGGCCAAGGCGGAACTGCAACGGGAATATGGCTAAGCGGTGCTGCCGGGCGGAAGAGGGCGGGCCCGAAAGAAAAAGCGCCGGGGAAGTGCCCGGCGCTGATCTTCATGAAAAGGTCTTCTGAAAACTCAAAAGAAAAGCGGGCAAGATCTGCCCGCTTGAAATTCTAAAGTGGAACGCCTGATGTTGCAGGATCGCAGGCCGGCGGCGAGCGATCTATCCTCGCATTGACTGCGCGGTCGAATTCTTCGGCCGCCCTTACCGCGCAAGCGACATGGCTGGCAGCCTCGAAGAATGACAGAAGCGGTTTAAATCTGGAGGGCATTTGCGCGAATTCCGACAGATGCAAGAAATTCCCCCAAGCATGGCCCGGCTGCGTTTCTGTTGCAATGCACAAAGTCGAAAGGCTGCCATGCGCCTCGCGCTCTGAGCGAGGTCGCGCAGCCGGATCGGTCAGTAAGTGCGAAAATCGGCGAAGATGTCGGCCGGGCGCGCCTTGCGGGTGGAGACACCCGTGCCACGAGCGATCATCTGCTCGTTCGCTGCAAATCCGCGACGATAGTAGCCCTGTGACATGCGGATCGGGTCGTTCGCGAGGCGAAGAGTTTCAAATCCGCAATGGATAGGACGAAAGGGGGCGTTCATAGCCTTGGTTCCTGTTACAAATTCCTCCCAAGACATGTCTTATATTGCAGTGCAGCACTGATTCTACAATGGGTCGCACCGCTACGCTGCCATGCGAGGGGCGCATGGCTTATTTCACATATATTTAACATTGAACAATTATTGTGCAGAGTTGTCTGCTTCAGCCCGCAGCTTGAAGGTGAGCAGATCGCTCCATGCCAGGCGCTTGTTGATCGGCGCTGTGAGCAGTTCCTGGGGGTGAAGGCTCGCGAGCGCCGGGATGTTGCGGCCAGCGACCGGCAAATCTCTCCATTGGCCTCTATGGCCGTGAATAGCGTCCGTCCCGCCGAAGAAGAAGCGCGCGGTGAAATTCCCGAGAAGAAGGATCAGCCGCGGTTCGGCAAGCATGATCTGCCGCTCGATAAAGGGGCGGCAAATATCCGCCTCTGCCGGCGAAGGCATGCGGTTTCCCGGTGGGCGCCAAGGTATGACGTTGGTCAGCAGGATACGCGAACGCTCAAGTCCGATCGAGGCCAGCATCCTGTCGAGCATCTGCCCCGCCCGCCCGGAAAAAGCCGCGCCTTCGCGGTCGTCGTCTGCGCTTGGCATCGGCCCCACGATCAGGATGCCGGACGCGGCGTCGCCGCTTGCAAATATCGTCGAGCGCGCGCTGCTTTTCAGATTGCATCCGTTGAAAGCTTCAAGGGCGGTCTTCAGTTCGGCAAGCGAACGGGCGCTGTCGGCCGCGAAACGGGCCTGCTCGACAGCCTGATCGTCGGGGATAGTCAGTGCTCGCGGGGCTTGCCGTTCCACGGCCGGGGCGGCCGGCTGCTGCGGACGCCGGGCGGCAGGTGTGGATAGCGATGCCCCGGCAGTCGGCTCAGCCTGGGCAGAAGGAGCGCGCCGGGCCGCCTTCATCTTCTCGAATTCGGCGAAGCGGTCGACCGCCTCCTCCTCGAGCAGCCACTCGACGCCGGCGTCTGCATGGAAGTGCAGGAGGGCGGCAAGCTCTGCGGGGGAGAGGTCCTTGGCGGCGATCATGTCGAGACTTTATCGAATGGCACGGGCGGGGGGAAGGGCGTGAGACGAGCCTTGCAGTCGCCGCGCCGCAATCATTTCACGCCGTCCACTGTGCTATGTCGTCGCGCTCCCCGATCAGCGCGAGGCCGTGGGCGATCGAGAGGAGTTCGCCGCCGCTTTCGATACGGCTCGACTCGAAACGCCTCGTGAAGATGCGACGCACCGCGGGTACGAACGACGTGCCGCCTGTCAGGAATATCTTGTCGATTTCACCCGGGGCAGTCCCGGTCGATGTCAGGATCTCGTCGAGCGCGCCTTCGATGCGCGCGAGGTCGTCGGCTATCCAGCTTTCGAAATCGGCGCGACGAACCGTTCGCCGGCCTGCTGCTCCGAGCGGCGGAAAGTTGAACTCTGCCTCCTCGCTGGAAGATAGTGCCATCTTCGTCGCCGAAATCGCCTGATAGAGTGGATAGCCTTCGTCGTGATCGACGAGGTCCACGAATTTCTCAAGCTTGTCCGGGTCCAGGCTGGTCCGCACCAGCTTTTTCAGTTCGGTGAATTCGCGCGAGGTCTTGAAGATCGAGAGCTGGTTCCAGCGGCCAAAGCTCGCGTAATAGCTCGAAGGCACTTCCAGCACTTTGTCGAAGCTCTTGAAATAGCTGCCCTTGCCGATCTGAGGCGCCACGATGTTGTCGATCATGCGGTAGTCGAAATGATCACCGGCAACGCCAACACCTGAATGGCCGATCGGTGTGGCGGTGAGCTTGCCGGCACTGGTCTCGAAACGGATGAGGGAATAGTCGGTCGTGCCGCCGCCGAAGTCGGCAACGAGTACGGTCGCATCGGACTTCAGCGTCTGGGCGAAATAGAAGGCGGCGGCCACCGGCTCGTAGACATAGTGTATCTCCGCAAAGCCGAGGCGGGAGAGTGCCGCATTGTAGCGCTCGGTCGCGAGTGCAGGATCGGGGTTGGCTCCGGCGAAATGCACGGGGCGGCCGGCGACGATCCGGCGTGTCTCGGACGGCCAGGCTTCACCCGCGTAGGTCCGCAGCCGCCGCACGAAGATCTCCATCAGATCTTCAAAATTGTGGCGCTTTGCAAAGATCAGCGTTCCCTGAAAGAGGGCGCTCGCCGCAAAGGTCTTGATGGATTGGAGGAAACGGCAGTCACCGGGATTGTCGATGAACTGGCGGATCGCGGCCTGGCCGGCCTCCACCTTCAGCGCCGAGGCGCCGAGGACCGGATCCTTCATGAAGGAGAGCGCGGTGCGCATCGTGTCGGTCACGCCGGCACTGCTGGTGAAAGACATGGAATGCGTGGCGGCGCCGCCGTCGGCCAACGCCAGAACAGTATTCGTCGTGCCAAAATCAAGCCCGAGCGCCCGTGCCATGCCGTGCTCCTTTGAATACACTGAAGGTAGTTGAACCGCGGGGCGCTGCGCCCCCAAACGCGAAAAGGCGCTCAACCGCGCGCGCCCCGAGTTTTTTGAGAGCGCGCGTGATGGCACAGGGCCGGCGGAATGGCAACCCCGCAGCCCTTAGTTTTCGGCCGGTTGCGGCATCTGTGCCGCCATGTCGAGCAGCCAGTTGCGGAACATCTGCATGGCAGGGGTGATCGAGCGGGATTTGAGCCGCGTCAGCCAATAGCTTCCCTTGGAAATATGGATCGGGAAGGGTTGGACAAGTGCGCCGGCCGCAAGCTGGCGGGAGAACATCAGCGGAGGGGCAAGCGCGATGCCGGCGCCCTGCAGCGCGGCCTCGACCATCAATACGGAGGAATCGAAGACGAGGCCGCGGATCGGTGGCGGAAGAACGCCCGCGGTCTCGAACCATCTCGGCCATTCGTCGGCGCGATAGGAGCGCAGAAGCGTCTGGTGGGCAACGTCGCCCAAGGACTTGAGCTGCCGCGCGATTGAGGGAATGCAGAGCACGGAGAGAGGCGCTTCGAACAGCGCGTCTGCCTCGATGTCGTGCCACGCGCCATTGCCGAACTTGATCGTATAGTCGAGCCCCTCGGCGGCGATGTCGACGCGATTGTTGTTCGTGGAAAGCCTGAGGTCCACGAACGGATGTCTTTCTTGAAAGTCCTGAAGCCGCGGCAGGAGCCAGCCGACCGCGAGCGTGCCGACGGCCCCGAGCTTCAGGACCTCGCGCACATGACCGCCCTCGAAGCGCTCCAGCATGTCCGCCATGCGGTCGAAGGCCTCCTGAAGCGATGGCAGGAGAGCGAGCCCCTCTTCGGTGATCATCAGTCCACGCGGCAGGCGGCGGAATAGGGTTACGCCGAGCCGCTGCTCGAGGAGCTTCACCTGATGGCTGACGGCAGCCTGCGTAACGCAGAGTTCGATCGCCGCACACGTGAAGGAGAGGTGTCGTGCAGCGGCCTCGAAGGCGCGCAATGCATTCAGTGGCAAATAAGGTCGAACCATTGATATGGCCTAGTTTAATTTATGCCTGACCGCAGATATCATCGTTTGATTGGGGCTGACAAGCCGACCTAGAAAAGCCACGTCGAACCATTCGGAGGACATCGATGGCTTTCAAAAATCCCTTTATTTTAGCCTTTTCTCTAGCAATATCAGCTTTCCTCGTTGACAGCGCGCCGCTCAGCGCAGCCGAGCCGATCCGCTGCACCGTCATCATCGACGAGGATACCGGCGAGACGCTCTACCGCCAGGGCAGCTGTGACCAGGCCTTCTACCCTCAATCGACCTTCAAGCTGCCTTTGGCCATGATGGGCTTTGACGCCGGCGTCCTTGTCGACGCCGAGAACCCGCGCTGGAAGTACCAGGCAAAGTTCAAGGGGCCGGAGAGGGTGCGCAAGGACACCGATCCGCTCATCTGGGAAAAGGACTCCATCGTCTGGTATTCGCAGGAGCTTACCCGCAAGCTCGGCAAGCGCGTCTTTGCCGACTACGTCCAGCGCTTCGGCTATGGCAACCGCGATGTTTCCGGTGGCCCGGGCAACACGGACGGGCTTACTGAATCCTGGCTGATGTCCTCGCTCAAGATATCGCCGGATGAGCAGGTCAGGTTCATCCGACGCTTCCTGACGGGCGGCCTGCCGATTTCCGACCATGCGGCCGACATGACGCTAGCGATCATTCCGCATTTCGAGGCGTGCGATGGCTGGAACATCCAGGGCAAGACCGGCGCAGGCTGGCTGCGCGACAAGGCGGGCAAGACGGACTACGACCGGCCTCTCGGCTGGTTCGTCGGCTGGGCGACGAAGGGCGAGCACCGCGTCATCTTCGCGAGGCTGCTGGTCGATACAAAGCGCTATCCCGACGACCCGATCAGCTACGTGGTGCGCGACTCCCTGATCGACGACTTCCCGAAACTGGCCGAAGGGTTCTGATCGTCCCATTCGTGGCCTTGGGCGACCTCCCTGCGGAGGTCGCTCATCGGGATTGCTGCCGCATCCTATTCGGCGGCGATCGCAGTCGGGATATCCTCCTCCTGCTTCGCCTTCCGCTTGGCGAGCAGGCGATGCAGGAAGCGGCCGAGGCGATCCATCTCCACGAAGATGACGGGTGTGATGAAGAGCGTCAGTGCCTGCGAGACGATAAGGCCGCCGACGACAGCCACGCCGAGCGGCTGGCGAAGCTCAGAGCTTGCCCCCGTGCCAAGCGCGATCGGCAGGGCGCCGAGCAGGGCGCAGAAGGTCGTCATCATGATCGGCCGGAAACGCCTCACGCAGGCCTCATGGATTGCTGCAGAAGCACTCGTACTCGTCGTGCGCATTGTATCGACTGCCACGTCGATCATCATGATCGCGTTCTTCTTCACGATGCCGATCAGCATCAGCAGGCCGATGAGAGCGATGATCGAAAGGTCGAAACCGAAGAGCTTGAGTGCCAGCAGTGCCCCGAACGCCGCCGCCGGCAGGCCCGAGAGGATGGTCAACGGATGGATGAAGCTCTCATAGAGGACGCCGAGGACCACATAGATCGTCAAGACCGCAGCAAGGATGAGCATCCCTTCATTGCCCTGCGACTGCTGGAAGATCGCGGCCGTGCCGCCATAGGAGGTGAAGACATCGTTCGGCATCTGCAGTTGCGACTTGATGCCGTCGATCGCCGCAGTCGCGTCGCCGAGCGCGACACCCGACGGCAGGTTGAACGAGATCGTCGTCGAAACGAGCTGGCCCGTCTGGTTGATCGTAACCGGCGCCGTCCTGCGCTCCACCTGGGCGAAGTTCGACAGCGGCACAAGGCTGCCATTGCTTGAAAGGACGCGCACGTCTTTCAGCATCTGGTCGTTCCAGGGCTTGGTGTTGTCGAACTCTGTGATGACGTCGTAGCTGTCGCCGGTCGACTGGATCTGCGCGGCGGTGTAGCCGCCAAAGGCCATCTCCAGCGTCTTGCGCAGCTCGTCGTCGGTAATGCCGTAGTTCGCGGCCTTTTCCGGATCGACCTTGATGTTCGCTTCGATTGCCGCGTTCTGCGCGTCGGAGGTCACGTCGGTGAAGTGCTGCCGGTCGCCGCGCATCGCGTCTTCGATCTTGCCGGCCCACTCGTTCGTACGGGCCGCATCGAGCGCCTGCACGACGAGCTGATACTGGCTTGCCGTGTTTCGGCCACCGAAGCGCAGGCTTTGCTGCGGTGTAATAAATGTCTTGATGCCGGCGATCTTCGCGAGGCTCTGTCGCAATTGGCGCAGGGTCTGGGCAAGCGGCGGCCGGGCGTCACGATCCTTGAGCTCTACCCATATCGTACCGTTGTTGAGGGGGCTGCGGCCATTGCTGCCGATGATCGAGGTCACGTGGTTGACGGCGGGATTGGCCCTGACCGCAGTTGCTACCTGGGTCTGCAGGTCGCGCATCGCTGAATAGGAGATGTCCTCGCGCGCCTGGGTGGAGATCGTCAATCGGCCGATATCCTCGGTCGGGAAGAAGCTGGAAGGCAACGTCTCGAAAAGATAGATGGATGACCCGACCGAGGCGAAGAAGAGCGCCAGGATGGTGAAGCGATGCCGCAGACACCACCCGACGGCGCGGTCATATCCTGTCAGCGTCCGGCTAAAGCCGGCGTCGAACACGCGCACCATCAGCCCGGGATTGTTCGTGGCGCCGGATAGCCGTGAACCGAGCATCGGCGTGACGGTCAGCGAGACGATCGCCGACGCCACGATGGCAAGCGTGACGACCATTCCGAACTCGTTGAACAGGCGCCCGACGACGCCGCCCATGAGCAGGATGGGAATGAAGACGGCAACCAGCGAGACCGACATTGAGACGATGGTGTAGCTGACCTCCGAGGCACCCTTGATGGCAGCCTCCCGTACCGGCATGCCGTGCTCGACATGCCGCATGATGTTTTCCAGCATCACGATCGCATCGTCGACCACGAGGCCCACGGAAAGCGTCAATCCGAGCAGCGAGATGTTGTCGATACTGTAGCCGAGCACATACATCGCGCCGAAGGTGGTGATCAGCGAGAGCGGCACGGCAAGGCCGGGAATGACGGTCGCGGCAAGCTGGCCGGTGAAGAGATAGATGACGAGTACGACAAGGCCGATCGTCAGCATCAGCGTGAATTTCACGTCGGCAATCGAATCGCGGATCGCGGTCGAGGAATCGTTCATCACGTTGATGGAGACGGACGGCGGCAGCTCCGCCGAAAGCGCTGGCAGCTTGGCGTTGATCGCGTCGACCACGTCCACCGTGTTTGCATCGGGCTGGCGCTGCACGGCCAGGATGATCGCCTGCTTGTCGTCGTACCAGCTTCCGGCGTCGAGGTTTTCAACGCTGTCCTGGACTTCGGCAACGTCGCCGAGATGGATCGGTGCTCCGTTCGGCGAGGCGATGACCAGCGATTTGAACTGGTCTGCATTGGTGCGCTGGGTGTCGGCGTTGATCGTCAGCCGCTGGCTGCTGTTTTCGAGCGAACCGACCGGTGTCTGGCTGTTGGCGTTCGCGATCGCATCGGTCACGTTGTCGACGCCGAGATTGCGGGCCTGCAGCTTGGATGGGTCGACCTCGACGCGGACGGCATAGGTCTGCGCACCGAAGACCGAAACCTCCGCCACGCCGGGCAGGGTGGAAAGCGAAGGCGAAAGAATATCTTCGGCGATTTCATCGATCTTGCTGCGCGGCAGCGTATCGCTTCTGACCGCAAGGAGCAGGATTGGCGCATCCGCCGGGTTCGACTTGCGATAGCTCGGCGGCGTCGTCATGTTGTCCGGCAACTGGCGTGTCGCATGCGAAATCGCCGCCTGGACGTCGGCCGCCGCCGCATCGATGTCGCGATTGAGGTCGAACTGAAGAACGATGTTCGTGTTGCCCAGCGAATTCGTCGCGCTGATTTCGCTGATTCCGGGGATCGTCTCGAACTGCTTGATCAGCGGCGTGGAGACTGACGTCGCCATCGTCTGGGGCGAAGCACCCGTCAGTGCGGCGGAGACGTTGATGGTCGGAAAGTCGACCTGTGGCAGGGCGGCGACGGGGACGTAGCGGTAACCTGCCAGCCCCGCAAGGACGGCACCGATGGCAAGGAGGGTGGTGGCAACCGGGCGGCGGATACAGAACTGAGGAATCATTGCGCAACCCCCACCACGACGGGTTGGGGTGCTGCATCCGTGTTCGCCTGCTTGTCGGGGGATGCGTCGTTGAATTCCTCGGTAACGGTCTGCCCGTCGATCAGCTGGACCTGGCCCTCGACGACCACATGCGCGCCCTCGGCGAGCCCTTCCGTGATCGCGCTGTCGTCACCGTTGGAGCGGGACACCTTCACCGGTGTTACATGGACTTTCTTGTCGCCGCCGACAGTGTAGACGAAGGGGCTATCCGCGCCGGGGCTGATCGCGACCGTGGGTACGACGATATCCTTCCCGCTGCTTGCGAAATGGAGCGTGACATTGACCGACTGACCCGGCCAGAGGGCACCCGTCGGATTGTCGAACTTGGCTTTCGCGAGAATCGTGCCTGAAGCCGGATCGACCGTGTTGTCGAAGAAGCTCAACTGCCCCCGGATCGTGGGAGCCTGGGCGATATCGGGCACTGCATCGACAGCGACTGCACCCGCATCGAAACCCGTCTTCAGCT
Source organism: Rhizobium sp. BK251 (assembly GCF_004345245.1). Classification (GTDB taxonomy): domain Bacteria; phylum Pseudomonadota; class Alphaproteobacteria; order Rhizobiales; family Rhizobiaceae; genus Rhizobium. Next base: position 777,544 of record NZ_SLUQ01000001.1, read on the forward strand.
GGCCGAGATAGGCTTCCGGCAGGTGGAACTTCACATAGATCGGATTGTATTTCTCGATCGTGACGATTGCCGCTCCGGCGCTGACGAAGGCGCCGGGGCTGACGGCTATGTCGCCGAGCCGCCCATCGAACGGGGCGCGGATCTCGGTATGCTCGAGGACGACCTGGTCGGCCGCAAGGGCGGCCTTGTCACCATCGGCCGTCGCCGCGGCCGTATCCCTTGCCTCCTGGGCCTGATCGGCGGTCTGCTGCGTCCCGGCGTTGCGCTGGACGAGGTCCTCGGCGCGCTGCAGGGCGGTCTGCGCCTGCGCAAGCGTCGCCTGGTCGCGCACGAGCATCGCCTTGTCCTTGTCGACCGTGGCTTTTGCCGTTCGATCGTCCAACTTGGCGATGAGGTCTCCGGCCTTCACGGTGGCGCCGTCCGTCGCCGTGATGCTGATGACCAGACCCTGTTCCTGTGCGGCTATCGTCGTGTTGTCGTCCGCATCCGCCGCACCGGTCGCGGTGACATCCATGGCGAGCGGAGCGCGATTGGCCTCCACCGTCTTGACCATGACGGGGGCACCCCCGCCGCGCCGACGCTGGCCGCTATTTCCGTTGCCCTCTGTCTCGGCAGAGGCCTGTTTTACGAATTGTGAAACGAAAGGAAGGCGATCACGCAGCTCCCACGCTGCGACCGCGACGATGACGATGCTCGCCAGGATCCAAAATTTCTTCATATGAAAGACCGGTCAAACGGTTGCGCCCAAATTCACGCTTGATTGAACTGCCTCTATTGCGGCGCAAAAAAGACAGATTCCTGCCGGTGCATTCACTAAGGAGTTACAACGGGTTAAATCTTTGTAATGAAGTGCTTCAGAGCTCGCCTGAAGCGAGCAAAAACAACGCCTAGCGCCCCAGTAGCAGGGCACTGCGTCTGGTGACCGTCGAGCGAACCGAACTGCGGGTTGGCGCTTCTTACAGGGAGCGGGCAACCCCGCCGTCGCATCGAATCATCGAGCCCGTGATGAAGCTCGCAGGCGCGCTGCAGAGGAACGCGGCCGTTGCCGCGAATTCTTCGACGTTGCCATAGCGCCCTACAGGAATTCGCGCTCGCTTTTCTGCACGCACCTCTTCGAGACTTCGTCCGGTTCGCTTCGCGGTGGCGCCGTCGAGATCGTCGGTTCGGTCGGTGTGGATGGTGCCGGGCAGAAGCAGGTTCGAGGTGATCCCGCGCGCCGCGACTTCGGTCGCAAGCGTCTTCGACCATCCGGCAAGAGCGGCCCTTAGCGTGTTGGAAAGCGCGAGATTGGCGAGCGGCTCGACCACGCCGGAGGAGGCGACGGTCAATATGCGGCCCCAGCCTTGCTCCTTCATGCCCGGCAGCAGGGCATTCGTCAGCGATATAATGCTGAGCACCATCGACTGGAAGTAAGTCTCCAGCCTGACAGGCGTCATGTCCTCGCTGCCTCCGGGCGGCGGCCCACCGCTATTGTTGACGAGGATGTCGATGCCGCCGAGCTTCTCCTCGACCGCTGCCGTTGTCATTTCCACGAAGTTGTCTTCGGAAAGATCGGCCCAGATCCAATCCGCGCGTCCCTTTCCTTCGGCATTGATGGCCGCGCAGTTTGCCGCGAGCCGCTCACCGTTGCGCCCACAGAGGAGCACGTCGACGCCTTCACGGGCGAGAGCGACGGCTATCCCGTGTCCGAGACCGCGTGACGAAGCGAGAATGAGGGCGCGCTTGCCCTTGATGCCGAGATCCATGATGTACCCCTCGTATTCTTTTTCTTTGGCAGGCAGGTATGCCGCGATCCTTATATTGCCTCAGCCCACGATTTTGAAGAAGTGCAAAGCACCGATTTCATCGATGGGCAACAACCGGGGCCAATTGACTGGGGAGAAATGCGATGCGGTGCAAATTGGAGGATCGGCTGTCGTTTCCCGGCTCGACAACCGGCGGCCATTTTGACAAGACATAAGCAAAAATGGGGATTTGGCGGTGACGGCTGCCGTGCGGAGAAAGTGAATGACCTCTGATACCGAACTTCCGGAACGCGAAAGCATGGAATTCGACGTCGTGATCGTCGGAGCAGGGCCCGCCGGGCTTTCTGCCGCGATCCGTCTCAAGCAGGTCAATCCGGAGCTCTCCGTAGTCGTCCTGGAGAAGGGAGCCGAAGTCGGCGCGCATATTCTGTCGGGCGCCGTCGTCGATCCGATCGGCATCGACCGGCTGTTGCCGGGCTGGCGCAAGGAGGATGATCACCCCTTCAAGACGGAAGTGACGGACGACCACTTCCTGCTGCTGGGTCCCGCGGGCTCGGTGCGACTGCCGAACTTCATGATGCCGCCATTGATGAACAATCACGGCAACTACATCGTGTCGCTCGGAAATGTCTGTCGCTGGCTCGCCGGCCGCGCCGAAGCGCTCGGCGTGGAGATCTATCCCGGGTTTGCCGCGGCAGAAGTGCTCTATGACGAGGAGGGCGCCGTTATCGGCGTCGCGACCGGCGACATGGGCATCGAGAAAAACGGCGAACCGGGCCCGAGCTACACGCGCGGCATGGAATTGCTCGGCAAATATCTGCTGATCGCGGAAGGTGCGCGCGGCTCGCTCGCCAAGCAGCTCATCGCCAAGTTCGATCTTCAGCGCGGGCGCGAACCGCAGAAGTTCGGCATCGGCATCAAGGAGCTCTGGGAGGTCAAGCCCGAGCACCACAGACGAGGTCTGGTGCAACACTCCTTCGGCTGGCCGCTCGGCATGTCGACCGGCGGCGGATCCTTCCTCTACCATCTGGAGGATAACCTCGTCGCCGTCGGCTTCGTCATCCACCTGAACTACAAGAACCCCTATCTGTCTCCCTTCGACGAGTTTCAGCGTTTCAAGACCCATCCAGCGATCCGCGGTACCTTCGAAGGCGGCAAACGGATTTCCTACGGCGCTCGTGCCATCACGGAGGGCGGGTATCAGTCCGTGCCGAAGCTCACCTTCCCGGGCGGCGCCCTGATCGGCTGCTCGGCGGGCTTCGTCAACGTGCCGCGCATCAAGGGCAGCCACAACGCGGTTCTTTCCGGACTGCTCGCGGCCGACCGCATCGCCGAGGCGATCGCGGCTGGGCGGGCGCATGACGAGCCGATCGAGATCGAGAACGACTGGCGCGCCTCCGATATCGGACGCGACCTGAAGAGGGTCCGCAACGTCAAGCCGCTCTGGTCGAAGCTCGGCACGGTCCTCGGCGTCGCGCTTGGCGGCCTCGACATGTGGACGAACCAGCTCTTCGGCCTTTCGCTTTTCGGCACGCTGAAGCACGGGAAGACCGATGCGGCCTCGCTGGAGCCGGCTGCCCAGCACAAGAAGATCGACTATCCGAAGCCGGACGGCGTGCTCACCTTCGACCGGCTTTCCTCGGTGTTCCTGTCGAATACCAACCACGAGGAGGACCAGCCGGTCCATCTCAAGGTGGGCGATATGGCGCTGCAGAAGAACTCCGAGCACGATGTCTATGCCGGCCCTTCGTCGCGCTACTGTCCCGCCGCGGTCTACGAATGGGTGGAAAAGGACGGCAAGCCGACCTTCGTCATCAACGCGCAGAACTGCGTGCACTGCAAGACCTGCGATATCAAGGATCCCAACCAGAACATCAACTGGGTCCCGCCGCAGGGCGGCGAAGGTCCGGTCTACCCGAACATGTGAAGCGGGGCTGACAAGGTTCTGCCCGCACTGCGGATGAATAGCGGCGCGTCCGCGTCGCAAGGCGCAGGATCGAAGCCATGCAGTTGCATTCTTTGCCGCGCTATGGCCTCTTGGCGTCGGCTAGGCTGCTACGGGGACGCCAATGCAGGCAGATGTCGGGTCGGTTCCAGGCGGCCGGAAGCTTCACTACCTCCAGGCACTCAGGGCCATTGCGGCCCTGCTTGTGGTCGCGGATCATGCCTCGGCGCAGATCATGGGTACCGCCGGCACCCCTGCGTGGTTCAAGCAGTTCGGCTGGTTTCTGGGCGAGCAGGGGGTTGCGATATTCTTCGTCATCAGCGGCTTCATCATGGCCTACACGACGAAGAACGACTTCGGCAGTCCGAGGAGCGCGGCGAGATTTCTGCTCCGCCGGATGATCCGCGTGATACCGCTCTACTGGATTTTCACCGTTCTTGCCGCATCCCTGATCGCATCGGGACTGTGGTTGAGCGGGCGCAGCGTCCACATCGCTGATTTGCTGCCGTCGCTGTTCTTCATTCCCTACGGCGATGGACCCATGCGGCCGCTGCTGGGCCAGGGATGGACGCTGAACTACGAAATGGCCTTCTACGCCGTCTTTGCCTTCTGCATGCTCTTTCCAAGAAGGCTCGGCACGGCCCTGGCTGCAGCTCTCCTGCTTTTCGCCGTCGCCTGCGGAAACGCCTTGAACCCGGTGATGGAGGGATTGGATCCGGCGACAGGGCTGTCCTTCTTCCTGGCGCCCTATCTCGTGCTATTCGTAGTCGGGATAGTCGCCGGGGAGTTCGCCGCTCGGGGACATGCGCTTCGTGTCGAGCATACGCTCCTGAAGATCCTTGCCCTTCTGGCGATCTCCATCACGATCTACGTCGTCTGGAAGCCGCCATTCCAGGAGTTGCCCTGGCGGATGCTGTTCTGGTCGTTCTGCTCTCTGGCTGTGCTTATCAGCGTCTCGCCGGGCCAGCAGGCCCACGGATGTGAAAGCGTCAGGCTGTTTGAGCATCTCGGCGACTCCTCGTACAGCCTGTACCTCTCCCATGTCTTCGTTCTCTACGGCCTTTCAAAGGCATGGCGGATCTTGATCGGAGATCCCGGCTTCCTCTTCATCCCGGTAGCGTTCATCGTATGCAGCGCTTGTGCCGTACCGATATTCAGGTTCGTGGAGCGCCCGATGTATCTCTCGCTGCAGAGATTTTTCAAGGTCGGCGCTTCGTCCGACCGGGCGAAGCGGAAGGCCGCTGTCGCGGCCGCCGGCGCCTGATGCGACGCCCGCGGGCAATTCGGAGAGCGCAGGGATTGCTGGTTCTAGAGACGGACGCCCGTCATCGCCAACGGCGTTTGACGAAATCGCCGATGAGGGGCGCGATCTGCGGCAGGCATTCTTCCAGTGCGAAATGGCCGGTGTCGAAGAGGTGCAACTCCGCCTTCGGCGCATCGCGCAGATAGGCTCTTGCCCCTGCCTCGGAGAAGAATGGATCGTTCCTGCCCCAGGTGATCAGCACCGGAGGAGCCGCCTCGCGCAGCCATCTCTGCCATTCGGGATAGCGTGGCGGGTTGCTCTTGTAGTCGAAGAGGAGATCGACCTGCGCCTGCCTCTGGGCGGGCTGGTCGAGAAAGTACTGGTCAAGAATCCATCCGTCCGGCGCGACGAGCGAGGGATCGGTTGTTCCCCCCTCGTACTGGCTTCTCGTTACTCCCAGTGTCAGCTGCTTCTCGAGTTCCTCCTTCGCACCCTCGGTGTCCGGCGTAAGCGGTATCAAGCCATGCATGACGGGCGACAGGCCCTCGTCATAGGCGTTGCCGTTCTGGACGATCAACCCGGCGACAAGCTCGGGCCTGCGGCTGGCGAGCCTCAGGCCGACCGGTGCGCCGAAATCGAAGACGTAGAGCATGAAACGCTTCAGGCCGAGGGCGTCCACGAAGCCTTCCATGACCTCGGACAGCGTGTCGAAGCTGTAGGTGAACGTGCCGCCCTGGTTCGCCGATTTTGGTGCCGAGCTGTGACCCGAGCCCGGATGGTCGGGCGCGATCATGCGGAAATCATTGCCGAGCGTCTCCATCAGGCGGCGGTACTGATGGGATGCCGATGGAAACCCGTGCAGGAGCAGGACGACCGGCGCTTCGCCGGCTCCGGCCTGTGGCCGGGTCTCGCGATAGAAGATATCGAGACCGTCCACCTGGACCTTGCGATGGACGATGGTTGCCGGGATATGAACAGCCATTTCACACTCCTCATTTGCCGATTTATGCATTACATTGCACGAAGAGGAATAATGTGTAAACATGAAAAACAAGCATTAGGATTGTTCATGACCGATCTGGTACCTTTCGTCGGGGAGCCGCTTGGCCTCGACCTCGTCAATACCCGCCCGGCGACGCCGGAGGGCCGCGTCGACTTGATCGGGGATCTCGAGGGTTTGAAGGCGTGGCTCGGCCTCGAAGCGGATCGTCTGCCCGCGGCGTTGCAGCAGGCGGCAGAGACGCTTTCCGATTCCGACCTCGCTCCTGTCCACGCCGTGCGTGAACACGCTACTACTCTGATGACGTGCCTGACGAATGCGGAGAAGCCGCCACAGGCGGCATTGGACGGCCTCAATGCCGCAATGCGTGCCTCGCCAACGGTCGGCGGCCTGGTATGGGAGGAGCCGTCCGTTGCCATGCGCGCCAGCCGCAGCGGGCCGCCAGGCAACCAGTTAGCGGCCTGCCTTGCCGAATCCGTCGCCGAACTCGCGGGAAGTCCGCAGGCCGGCCCGCTGCACCAGTGCGAGGCAGACGATTGCGTCATGCTCTTCGTCCAGACCAATGCGCGCCGCCGCTGGTGTTCTGCCGCGAGGTGCGGCAACCGAATGCGTGTCGCCCGCTATTATAGACGCAGCAAGGCCGGCTGAGCTGGTTGCCCGCCGGCCTGCGCACCGAATATAGCTCAGCGCTTCCTTGCCAGGAGCCCCGTGGAAAGCGCGACCCCAAGCCCCGTGATCGCGGCAGCCGCAAATTCCGCGACGCCGACCGTCTCGCCAAGCAGGAGGCCGCCGCCCAGCGTGGCAAGGGCCGGTGTGATCGCCGTGAAGGCTGCTGCCTGTGTGCCCCCGAGAGCCTGTACGGCGATGCCGTATGCAATCGTCGCCGCAAGCCCGGAAAGCAGCCCCTGGCTCAATACCTGCAGTCCGAGTTCGGGCAGTGGTGCGGTCATGAGCGACGTTCCGAAGATCGCCGCAAGCCACAGATGGATCAGGAAGGACCAGATCGCGATCAGGGCGCTCGCCTGGATGGCGCTAAGGCCGGAACGGCGGAACGCATGCGTGTAGCTCGCCCAGAGCACGGCGCCGAGCGGCAGCAGGGTGACCCCGGTCCACGAAATTCCGCTGTTGGACAGGCTGCAGATGAGGAGCGTGGCGATGCCGACGACGATCGCGGCCAGCCCAAGCCACCGCGTTCGGTCCAGCCGCTCGTGGAATACCAGCACGCCGATCAGCGCGGTCGCGAGCGGCATTGAGCCGCCGAGCAGGATGGCTGCCGGGCCGGCGGCTGTCGCATGAAGGGCGGAGGTCGTCAGCTGGAAGAAGACCGCGCCGGCGCCCGCGACCATGATGAGGAGGAGGTGCGGCGGTACACCTCTCGGCAGGAGGCCTGTCCGCCACCAGACCGGTGCAAGGACGAGTGCCGGAACGCCATAGCGAATAAGGCCTATGTCGATCGTGCCGAGTGCAGTCGCAGCGCTGTGACGCGTCGCGAGGATCCAGGTGGCCCAGATCAGCACCGTGACGGCCGCGCCGGCATAGCCGACGGCAGGCGAGGTGCATTTGCGCGAGGGTAGGGTGATGGCGGTCATAGGTCTATCCTTCCTATCATGCGGGGTTCGTCGCGATAAGAAACGATAGCGCCGGAGCGCGGGGCATGTCCTTGCTATATGTGGCGCCGAATGGCTATGATGCGCAACATCGTGCCAATACTGACAGAAGATGTTATGGAATATGCCAAGTCTCGATAAATTCGATATCGCCATCCTGAGGTGCCTGCAGGAGGATGCGCGCGCCACCAATGTCGAGATTGCCGAAAAGGTGAATCTCTCGCCGTCGCCCTGCCTCAGGCGCATTCGCAATCTGGAAAAGGCCGGCATCCTGCGCGGTTATCGGGCAGACATCGACCGCAAGGAGGTTGGTCTCGGTCTCACGGTCTTCGTCGAGATCAAGGTCGGCCAGCACAGCCAGGAAAATGCGCGCCTGCAACAGGAGGCGCTGCTGGCAATTCCGGAGGTGGTCTCGTGCTTCCTGATCTCGGGCAATGCGGATTTTCTTGCGGAGGTGGTCGTGGAGGACCTGTCGGCCTATGAGAGGCTGTTGACGGAGACGCTGTTGGCGCTGCCGGGCGTCACCGACATCCGCTCCAATTTCGCTATCCGCACGATGAAGACGAGCGGCGTGCTCAAGCTTCCAGAGGCGAAATGAAAACGGGGCCACGAGGGCCCCGTCGATATTGGTTAGAGCAGTGTACCGCTGAGGATCAGCATCGCGACCGAGAAGTAGATCACGAGCCCGCTGACGTCGACGAGCGTGGCGACGAACGGTGCGGAGGCGCTTGCCGGATCGAACCGCAGCTTCTGCAGCAGGAAGGGCAGCATCGAGCCACTGAGCGAGCCGAAGGTGACGATGCCGATCAGTGCCGCAAAGACCGTCAGGCCGACCAGTTCCCAGTGCGGGCCGTAGTCGTAGAGGCCGAGTGACTGCCACAGTGCAATACGGACGAAACCGACCATGCCCAGGATCGCGCCGAGCACGACACCTGTCGGCAGTTCGCGAAGCATGACCCGCCACCAGTCGGAGAGCTTCAGTTCCCCGAGTGCCAAGGCCCTGATGATCAGCGACGTCGCCTGCGAGCCGGAGTTGCCTCCGGAGCTCATGATCAGCGGAATGAACAGCGTCAGCACGATCGCCTTTTCCAGTTCTCCCTCGAAATGCTGCATGGCGCTTGCCGTCAGCATTTCGCCGAGGAAGAGCGCTGCGAGCCAGCCGGCGCGCTTGCGGATCATCCCGCCGAGGCCGATCTTCATGTAGGGCTTGCCGAGTGCCTCCATGCCGCCGTACTTCTGCGCGTCCTCGGTCGTGTCGGCGATCATCGTGTCGATCACGTCGTCCACGGTGACGATCCCGAGCATCCGGCATTCATCGTTGACGACGGGCAGGGCAAGAAGATTGTGCTTGCGGATGAGGCGTGCCACATCCTCCTGCTTCATCAGCGGCGTTGCGGTGACGAGCGGGCCGTAGTGGGCGACGGAGACGATCGAGTCCTTCGGATCGCCGGTGATCAGCTTGCGCAGCGTCACGATCTGGACCAGCGCGCGCGTCTCGGCATCGAGGACATAGATGGCGTAAATGGTCTCGCGCGAGCGCTCGACCTGACGCACGTGATCCAGCACTTGCCCAACAGTCCAGGTATTGGGAACGCTGACGAACTCGGTCGTCATGATGCCGCCGGCGGTGCGCGGCGGATATCCCATCAGGTGCTGGATGGCGATGCGCGTCGTATGGTCCAGCCTCGCGACCAGCGCGCCGCGCACATCCTCGCCCATTTCCAGCAGGATGTCGGCAACGCGGTCGTTTGCCGTTGCGTTGAGGAGCCGCGCCGCATCTTCTTGCGGCATTCTGGTCAGGATGGCAGCTGCGTTGTTCAGTTCCGGCCGGCGAAGGACGCGGACAGCCTTGTGCTGCGGCAGCGCGGCAAGAATGCCTGCTGCCTCGTCGATGCCAAGGGCATTGAGCCGCTCGACACGTTCTGCAGTCGTGATTGCCCCGAGGCTGTCACTGGTAAGAAAACGGGCGGCATGACCGGCCCGAAGGGGGAAGCGGTTGATGTTCATTTGCTCGCCTTTCCGTCGATCCGCCGTTCGCGGCAGATCGTGGCGAGCCGACAGAGTCGGTCAGAGCACGAAAGCCGCGTTCGGCAAAGGCAATCGACTGCTACTGTCGCTTGACATCGGTTTGATGGCTCCGTTGATCGTCATGGACGCGCTATGTCGTCCATGTGAGGTGTAGATGGCGTCGAGCGCCCGAAAAGTCAAGCGGGAGAGGCGTTTAGGGCGATATTGTCGCACCCTTGCCGCACAATTGACGTTGCGGATGATCCGGTCAGAACCCGGCGAGGACCAGCTTGCCTTTTGTCTTGCCGCTTTCGATCATGGCATGCGCCTTTTTGAGGTTTGCTGCGTTGATCGTGCCCACCGTTTCGGCCAGCGTCGTGCGGATCTTGCCATCGTCGACAAGCCGCGAAACCCTGTCGAGAATCCGGTGCTGCGCCTCGACATCGGCAGTGTCGTAGATCGACCGCGTGAACATCAGCTCCCAGTGGATTGAGATCGACTTGAACTTGAAGGGAACTGCGTCGAGCGTCTTTGGATCGTCGATCAGCGCAAAGCGACCCTGCGGTGCAATCGCTTCGACCACAGCCGCGACATGGTCAGTGGTATTCGTCGTAGAGAAGATGAAGGCCGGTGCGCCGAGCCCGAGCGCCGCAATCTGCGGCGCAAGCGGCTGCGAGTGGTCGATGACGTGATGCGCGCCGAGTTCCTTGACCCAGTCCTTCGTTTCGGGCCTCGAGGCGGTCGCGATCACCGTCAGGTCGCCCAGCACGCGGGCAAGCTGGATCGCGATGGAACCCACGCCGCCAGCGCCGCCGATGATGACGATGGCGTTGGCCGCTCCGGCAACCGGCTCCTGCACCTTCAGGCGGTCGAAAAGCGTCTCGTAGGCCGTGACCGAGGTAAGAGGCAAGGCGGCAGCCGCCGCGAAGTCGAGGCTCTTCGGCTTTGGGCCGACGATGCGCTCGTCCACGAGCTGGAATTCGGCATTGGAACCCTGCCGATTCAGTGTGCCGGAATAGAAGACCTCATCGCCCGGCTTGAACAGCTTGGCGTCGGGGCCGACCGCCTTGACGATACCGGCTGCGTCCCAGCCGATCACCCTGAGTTGACCGGGTTCTGGCGCTACGCCGGCACGCACCTTCGCGTCCACCGGATTGACGGAAACTGCCCTTATCTCGACCAGGAGATCGCGGCCCTTGGCTTCCGGCACCGGAAGCTCGACATCGATCAGCGACGTTTCGGCGGAAATGGGTTGGGGGGTCTTGTAGGCAACAGCGCGCATGGGGAAAGCTCCGAAATTCGTTGCACGAATGTAGATGCTCCTCGGCGCGAGGCCGTGCAAGAATTGCTTCCCTCGCTCCGGTAACAAATAGGCGACTGGCGTCCCGTCAGGCGGCCCGGTGGCCCCGGCGCTCGAGCCGCAGCGATGCGGCAAAGACGAAGAGGCCTAGGAAGGACAGGATCGCACCGACATAGCCGGTTGCCGCAAAGCCCAGGCCCCAGGCGATGACAAGTCCGCCGAGCCAGGCACCGAGCGCATTGGCAATGTTGAAGGCCGAATGGTTTGAGGCGGCGGCCAGCGTCTGTGCGTCGGCGGCGACGTCCATCAGCCGCGTCTGCAGCGCCGGTCCCGCGGCAAATCCGCAGCCGACGAGAAAGACGCAAAGGCCCAGCATATAGGGATTGGAAGCCGTCAGCGCGAAAGTCGTCAGTACCACCATATTGTAGACCAGCGACCCGCCGATCGTGCCCATCAGAGACTTGTCGGCGAGCCAGGAACCCACGAAATTACCGGTATTCATGCCGATTCCGAAAATGACGAGCATGATCGGCACCGCGCTCTCGGAAAGCAAAGCAACCTTCGTCGTCGTCGATGCGATATAGCTGAACATGGCGAACATGCCGCCATAGCCGACGGCGGCAATGGCGAGCGTGAGCCACACCTGCGGCCGCCGGAATGCACCGAGTTCGCGCATGAAGCTGGCGCCCTCCGCCACCTCGTCCTTCGGCACGTAGATCCAGATCAAGAGGACGGCAACAAGCCCGACAACGCCGACCGAGAGGAACGCGACCTGCCAATCGAGCGACTGTCCGAAGAGGGTTGTCACCGGGGTTCCCAGCAGCGTGGCCACGGTCAGGCCGAGCATGACCCTGCCGACTGCACGGGCTCGGCGATGCACAGGCACCATCGACGCGGCCACGAGCGCCGCAACGCCGAAATAAGCGCCATGCGGCAGGCCGGTGATGAAGCGCAGCAACCAGAAGGATTCGAAGGTCGGGGCAAGCGCGCTGAGGATATTGCCTGCGGCGAAGACGAGCATGAGCAGCAGGAGGAGTGAGCGCCGCGCCATCTTGGCCGCCATCACAGCGATCACCGGTGCGCCGATGACGACGCCGAGCGCGTAGGCGCTGATCACATAGCCGGCCTGCGGGGTCGTGACGGAAAAGGTCTCGGCGACATTCGGCAGCAGGCCCATGATCGCGAATTCGCCTGTTCCGATGCCGAAGCCACCGACTGCGAGCGCAAGCTGCACCAAGGCGACGGTAAGTGTGGATGGCAGTTCGGACAGATTCCGGGAATCGGCGGTTTCGATCGCGGCAACGTTGCTCACGGGCACTCCTCGGAATTGGGCGTCGCCCAGTAATGTGATGTGGTGGCGTCCGACTGGCGGAATCTCGGCCAGGGACGACGGACGGGTAGGAAAATGCGAGAATAGATTCTTTATTTATGGTCGGCAGCGCGGTCGCCCGTCGAGTGCATTTTTTGCAGTGCAGGATAGGCGTTGATGCATATGTCGCAGTCGCAGCGAGCGGGTGTCGACACCTGCGGTCCACGTTCACGAACTTGAAATCGCGCCCGCACAAACCATCTCTTTCCAGGGCTCCGGCACTCATCTTCAGCTGTGGCGGGAACAGTTAGGGATTTGCCATGAAGCTTGTGGGCTTTTTCAACCGCGACGGCGGTACTTTCAGGACGACCGACATGGACGTCTACGAACGGAGGGCCGAGGCAATATTCCGCGGCGCGGGACATGATTTCGAAGCGATCGTCTTTTCAGGCAAGGAGATCGTGCCGGCAATGGAGCGGGCTGCACGGCGCGACGACATCGACGGCATCGTCGCCGGCGGTGGCGACGGCACGATCGCAGCGGCGGCATCGATCGCCTGGAAGAATGGGGTGGTGCTCGGTGTCATCCCTGCCGGCACCATGAACCTCTTCGCCCGGTCGCTGCGCGTGCCTCTCGACATTTGGGACGCGCTGGATGCGCTCGCGTTCGGCGAGGTCGACAATGTCGACATCGCAAGCGCCAATGGAAAACCCTTCATCCATCAGTTTTCCGCCGGGCTGCATGCCCGCATGGTGCGGTACCGCAACGCCTACACATATCGCTCCCGCTTCGGCAAGATGCGCGCGAGCACCCGGGCTGCGCTGGGCGTGGTCTTCAATCCGCCGGAGTTCGAAGTCGAATTCGATGTGGCGGGCGTGCGCGAGCGACGCCACGTTTCGGCGATATCCGTTTCCAACAACCCGTTCGGCGAAAACGCGCTTCTCTATGCCGACGATCTGCGCGGCGGCGAACTCGGCTTCTACACGGCGAAGCCCCTGCGGCCTTTCGGTGTCGCATTGCTCGCAATCGACATGCTGCGCGGAAAATTCCGCGAGAATGCCGATGTGATGGAGCTGCATACGCCGGAGGTGAACCTGCATTTCCCGGCGCTGCGCGCAAAGGCCAATTGCGTGATGGACGGCGAACTCCTGCCGCTGGAGCGCGATGTAAGCCTGAAGCTGCATGCGGGCGAACTGAAGGTTCTGGTCCGGCGAGGGGTCGCCGAAGAGGTCGATCAGGATCGCCGTCGCAGTTCGGCGACCTAACTGCAGACAGGCTACCGCGGATAGATCAGGGCGTAGGCGAATTGGTAGGTATCGCCGGGGCGCCCATAGATATAGGGCAGGCTGACGATCCGCGTTTCCGGCGTGACGCCCGGTCCGATCCTGCTGTCGAGCCAGGTCTGGAATTCACCGGGCAGGGCAGGCGGCGGTCCGCCATATCGCTCGCGCCAGACGAAGACGACCGGATGCGTCGCGTCCCATTGAAAGCTGGGCTGGAAGTCTGAGTAGATCGGCGACATCACGGGTGCGTCGGGCATCTGCAGCCGCATGTTTCCCGCGAGATGGGGATCGATGCTGACGATAGCTGCCGGGGAAGCGCCGACTTCGCGGCTAATGATCTCTGCGAGGGCCCTGTAGGGGATGTTGAGGCGCTGGTAGTCGCCCACTAGCGGGCCGATGAGCATGCGGGTGGACAGAATGGCGATGACGGCAACCATGATGGTCGCGGCCGTCGCCACGCTGATGCGCAGGGCCTTCTTCAGGTCGATCTCGGCGGCATCGATCTTCAGGCAGATGTACAACGGAACCACCATGAGGAGCGGCGTCATCCAACGGTCCCTGATGTTTTCCACGCCCGCGAAGACGATGAGAAACAGAAGAGCGCCAAGCTCCAGCAACAGCAGCCGCTCGACAACCCGGGTCCAGCGGCTGGTGGCCCCCAGCGTTCCGAACAGCCGTTTACCGAACATCAGGAAGAATATCGCGACGGCCAGACCCGCAAAGCTCGGCACCGCCGTGAGGAGCGAGAGCAGGCCGGACCAAATCTGCGCCAGGGCGCTGTCGTCTCCTGTTCCGTACATTTTGGTAAAGGTCCGGCTTGTCGCCAGAGCGTAATTCTCGGCAAACCAGAGTGCGTGCGGGAGGACGATGACGATGGACACGGCGGCCGTCAGAAGCAGGCGCCAGTTGAACAGGACCTTGCGGTCCTCGCGGTCGAGCAGGAGCGCGCCGAAGGCGGCGGCCGGCAGAAGCGCGAAGTTATACTTCGAAATCAGCCCGGCACCGAGCGCTATCCCCGTGATGACGTAGGCAAGAGTGTCCTGCCTCTTCAGGGTCCGGAACATTCCGTAGAGAAACAGGCAAGCGCAGAAAATCACCGCGACGGTATGGGTCAGGTCGCGTTGCGCTTCGAAAGAGACCTGCGGGATGGCCAGAAGCGAAAGCGTCGCGATCGTGGCGAGGTCGCGGTTCTTCAACAGCATCCGTGCCGTCAGCCAATAGAAGAGATAGGAGCCGAACAGCAGCAGGTTCTTGAGGAGAGCCAGCGATACGAGGGAAACGCCGAGCAGGCTCGTAACGCCGTACTGCAGCCAGTTGTAGAACGGCGGCTGCGAATTGTAGCCCGCAGAAAGCCACTGTGCGAGCAGCGTCTGTTCCGCCTCATCCAGTTCCAGCGAATGCGGCATGCACAGCCGGGCGACGAACTGAAGGAGAAAATACCCCGCCAGGACGACGAGGAGAAGATTGGGGCGTCTGTGAAGTAGGGCAGGCATAGGTCGATTGCTGTTCCTGATGGTTTTTCCGAGCTTCCGGGGCGTTAGCTCGCCGGAAGCCACAAATAGCCGAAGCCACGAACGTCACCCGCCCGTCCATAGTAGTAGGGCAGGGCGAGGCTGTGCTGAGTAAGTGATTCCGGGGTAATCCCGGCTGTCCGCAGAAAGTCGGCGAGTTCTTCCGGCATTGTTGGATCGGCGCCTTCGTCGGCTGCCCAGACCACGAGGACCGGACCAAGGCTCGCCAGCCCGGCCGGCGCCGTCTTGCTCGGCGCGCGCGGCGTGATGATCGGAATATCGGGCAACTGAATACGCATGTTGCCGGCCGTGTATTGATCCGCTGCGATGATGAGGCCCGGTTTCCGTTCCGCCGTGGCCGACCGCGCGAAGGCGGCAAAAGGCACGTTGAGCTTCGTGTATTCTCCGATCCAGCTGCCGCCGGCGGTGCGGACATAGAGGCTGAGCAGCACGACAGCCATCAGCACGGGAACGACAACGAAAAAGCGACGCAAGCCCGCCGTCATGTCGATGCCCGACGCCTCGATCTTGAGGAAGATGTAAAGCGGCAGCACCATCAGGAACGGCGTCAGCCAGCGCTCGCGAATGTGAGTGGCATTGGTGGCGAGGATGATGATGACGACTGCTATCAGCGAGATCAGCATCATGCGTCCGATCAGCCGCGTCCAACGGGTCTCTGCCTTGATCGCGCGGAGGAAGTCGCCTCGAAAGGCTGCAAACAGCAGTGCAACGGTCAGCGCCGAGAAGGCGAGGACGGCAACGACGAGCGAAAGCAAGCCTTTGCCCGTAACGGCGAACCAGCTCATCTGGCGCGCATCGACCATCTTTTCGAGCGTCCCCGCGGACGCCAATTCGAGGTTTCCCAAGAGCCAGATCGCGTGCGGCAGCACGATCATGGCTGCAATGACGATCACGATCAGCAGCCGGAAATCA
Organism: Rhizobium sp. BK251; assembly: GCF_004345245.1. GTDB lineage: Bacteria > Pseudomonadota > Alphaproteobacteria > Rhizobiales > Rhizobiaceae > Rhizobium. The sequence continues at coordinate 793,427 of NZ_SLUQ01000001.1, forward strand.
AGCAGGCGCCTGCGAAAGTCCGGATCGAGCAGGACGGCAAGGAACGCCGAGAGCGGAAGCAGCGCGAAATTGTACTTCGATATCAGGCCGATGCCGGTTGCGATGCCGACGATAAGGTAGGAGCCGGTGTCGCCACGGTCCAGAAGCCTGAACAGTCCGTAGAGGAAGAGCGAGGCCGCGAAGATGACTGCGACGGTGTGCGTCAGGTCGCGCTGCGCCATGAATGCGACCTGAGGCAGGGTGATGAGGCTGAGCATGACAATGCCCGCCATCGATCGGTCCTTCAGCACGATGCGCGCCGCCAGGCCATAGAACAGATAGCCGAGAAACAGGATCGCGTTCTTCAGGACCGTCAGCGACAGGAGGGAAATGCCAGTGACGGCCACGAGGGCATACTGGATCCAGTCATAGAAGGGCGGCTGCGGACCGTAGCCCGCCAACAGGAACTGAGACGAAAACGCCTGCTCCGCCTCGTCGAGTTCCAACGAGTCCGGCAGCACGAGGCGAAGGCAGATGTTCAAGACAAAATAGCAGGCAACCAGCGCCACGGCGCCTTTCAGCCGCACCGCCGCCGTCTGCGGCATCTCAGCTTTCCCGTTCGATAATGGAGCGGACGATGTAGTTGGGTGAATCGTCATCTCGGTAATAGGTTCTTGCCAGCATTTCCGACAGTATGCCCGTAGTGATGAGCTGCACCGAAGACAGGAACAGCATGACGCCTACGAACAACAGCGGGCGCGTGCCGATGTCATTGCCGAGGATGAACTTGTCGACGAAGAGATAGGCGAGGATCAACGCCGACAACGCGCCAAGGCCAAGCCCGAGCGAGCCGAAGAAATGGCCCGGCCGCGCCTTGTAGCGCATGAAGAACATGACCGAAAGAAGGTCCAGGATCACGCGGAACGTGCGCGAAATACCATACTTGGACACCCCATGCTGGCGCGCGTGGTGGGTGACCACCATTTCGCCGATGCGCGAGCTCGGCACGACGCCGGCAACCCAGGCCGGGATGAAGCGGTGCATCTCGCCCATCAGCTTGACCTGCTTGATGATGGCGCTGCGATAAATCTTCAGGCTGCAGCCATAGTCGTGAAGCTTCACGCCGGTAATCCGGCCTATCAGGTAGTTGGCGCACCAGGAAGGGATCTTGCGGAGGAAGAGGCCGTCCTGGCGGTTCTTGCGCCATCCGACGAGAAGGTCGAGTCCACGCCGCTCGAGCTCGGCGACCATGGCCGGAATGTCCTTGGGATCGTTCTGCAGGTCGCCATCCATCGTGGCGATCAGGCGGCCGCTGGCGGCATCGATACCGGCCTGCATGGCGGCGGTCTGGCCGAAATTGCGCTGGAGCTCGACGATCTTGAGCGCGAGACCCTGACGCTCGATCGACTTCCGGGCGTTCACGAGCGTGGCATCCGTGCTGCCGTCATCGATCAGGATGAGTTCCCACGGTGCGGTAAAGTCGCCCATGGCTGTACAGATGCGGTCGATCAGCGGACCGACGCTCTCTTCCTCGTTGAAAACGGGCACAACGAGCGAAAGCTCGATCGCTGGCGCTGGCCTACCCACCTCGCGGATTGACTCTGCAGTTGTCTGCAATTCTTCTTTCTCCTAAAAGGCCGGCGAGACCGGCCGCACTAGCGGCCGCCTAAGTCAATGTCTCAAGCCACAATGCTGCTAGGGATGCCTACTACATGAAGACGCCGATTGTTGCCAGCCGACAATCCTGGTTTTTGCGCCAGCGCATGACGCTGTTCACCATCGCGGTCGTCGCGGCCTATGCCGTCTTCGTGCAATGGCTGTGGGGTTGGCACGTGATCATTGCCCAGTGGGGGGAGGTGGGAGTGGTTCCCATCCTCGGTGCCCTGGCACTGCTCACCAGCACCTATTTCCTGAGAACGTGGCGCATCTACGACTATTTTCCGCGAGAGACGACCGGCCGCTTCCTCAGTCTCTTCCGCGTCACCCAGCTTCACAACCTTCTGAACGTCATGCTGCCCTTCCGCGCCGGCGAAACCAGCTTCCCGGTGCTGATGAAGACCGAATTCGGCATTCCGCTCGCCCGTGGAACGTCGGCGCTGCTCGTGATGCGGCTCCTCGATCTGCATGCCCTTCTTGCCGCCGCCGGATTTGGTCTTGCCGTGGAGGCACCGTCGCCCATGCTCGCCTGGCCGCTCTGGCTGATGTTCCTGCTTGTTCCCGTCGTCGCCTTTGCCGCGCGCCGGCCGCTTCTGAGGTTTGCTGCAAAAGCTGTTCCGCAGGTGGGACAGAAGTTCATACATGAGATCGAAAACGGCCTTCCGTCAAATGTAGGCGCCTTCGGACGGGCCTGGGCGATGACGATCATCAACTGGTTCGTCAAGGTTCTGGTGCTCGCCTGGGCGCTCGGCCTGATGGGCGTCCTTCCGCTTGGCGCAAGCTTTGGCGGCGCGCTCGGCGGCGAGCTGTCATCGATCCTGCCGATGCACGCGCCGGGTGGCGTCGGCACCTATCCGGCGGGCATCACGGCCGGCGCGCTGGCCTTCGGGGCCGGCGGAAGCAAGGCGGCAGTTGCCGATCTCGCGCGGGCAAGCGTCAACGCCCACCTGCTGATTATCGTATCGGCGTTGACGGGAACCGCCCTTTCTCTCCTGATTGCTCGCGAGAAACGGCCGGCCTGAGGTCGACTGCCCCGGCCTTTTCGGTCAGGTCGCGGGTAACGGCGGCAGTTCGGAAATCCGCTTCCGCAGGAAAGCCTGTTCGGGCGCTTGCCGGCAGAGCGCCAGCGCGGCCTCGTAGGCGTCGCGCGCCTCAAGGAAACGCTCGAGTTGGCGCAGGAAATCGGCGCGTGCCGCATGCGCCAGATGATAGGCCTTCAATTCTCCCTTCGCGAGGATCGCATCAACGAGCGCCAGTCCCGCCGCCGGGCCATCGCACATCGCGACGGCAACTGCTCTGTTGAGCTCGACCACCGGGGAGGGGTGCGCGGCTGCGAGAAGGCCGTAGTACCACGCGATCCTTCGCCAATCGGTTTCCTCTGCCCGCTCCGCCCGCGCATGCTCTGCGGCAATCGCCGCCTGCAGCGTGTAGACGCCGACGGTGCCTTCGCGCATCGAAGCAGCAACGAGCGCGAGACCCTCGTCGATCTTGGCCCGATCCCATTGCGCGCGATTCTGGTCGGCAAGCAGGACGATCTCGCCCGCATCGCCGGCGCGAGCGGCTTTGCGCGAATCCTGGAGGAGCATCAGCCCCAGCAATCCGCGAATGTCCGGATCCGGCAGCAGGCGGTCGAGCGTCCGGGCAAGCCTGATCGCCTCGGCCGTCAAGTTGGTACGAACGATCTCGGCACCCGAAGAAGCGGAATAGCCCTCGTTGAACACGAGGTAGATGACGTGAAGGACCTGCTGCAGGCGGTCCGGCAGCTCGTTCTTGGCGGGTACCTCATAAGGGATTACGGCCGTCCGAATGCGATTCTTCGCCCGCACGATCCTCTGTGCCACCGTGGGCGCGGGAACGAGGAATGCGTGAGCGATTTCCTCCGTCGTCAGCCCGCACACCTCCCGCAAGGCCATCGCCATCTGCGCATCAACAGGCAGAAGAGGGTGGCAGCAGGTGAAGATCAGGCGCAGCATGTCGTCCTCGATCAGTTCGGCGTCTCCGATTTCCCACGGTTCGTCTTCGGGATGCAGGCTTGCGGCTATGTCGCCGAGCGAGGCATCGAAGCGTGCGCGGCGGCGAAGATTGTCGATGGCCCTGTAGCGCCCGGCCGAGACGAGCCACGCGACCGGATTGTCCGGCACGCCGGTCTCCGGCCATTTGCCGGCTGCGGCGGCGAAGGCGTCGTGCAAGGCCTCCTCGGCGCGATCGAAATCCCCAAGCAGTCGGATCAGCGTCGCCAGCACCCGGCGCGAATGGGAGCGATAGATGTCTTCGATCAGCCGTTCCAAGCCTACTCCTCACTCCGGAAGGGTCAGTATCCTGATTGGCCGCACCTCGATGGCGCCAACGTGGGCTGACGGTATCCTTGCGGCGATCTCCGTCGCGGCTGCAAGGTCAGACGCCTCGATGACGTAGAAGCCTGCAAGATGCTCCTTCGTTTCGATAAAAGGGCCATCGGTCGCAGAGACGGTGGCGCCGCGTACGCGAATGACTGTTGCGCTCTCGGGCGGCTCCAGCGCGTGGGTATGGATCATCGTGCCCTCGCGGCGCAGGTCTTCGTCGAAGGCGAAATGCGCACGGACGATTTCGTCGGTCTCCCGTGGCGTAAGTGTGCCGTCCGTATCGGCGGAATTGTAGATCAGGCAGAGAAAGCGCATTGCCTAGTGCTACTCCTTGATCGGGTAGGCCTCCCGCACTTCGATGGCTCCATATCTGGCGACAGGGAAGCTGGCGGCGATCTGCTTGGCTTCCTCGATGCCGCTTGCCTCGACCAGCACGAAGCCGCCGAGATGTTCCTTGATTTCGGCGAAGGGACCGTCAGTCGCCGTGATGTTATCGCCGCGCACCCGCACGGTCACCCCGGTCTCGGGCTCCCTGAGCGCGAGCGCGACCAGCAGATGGCCACTTTCGCGCAGTCGCTCGTCGTTTTCGATCGACTCCCTTGTAAGCGCCGCTCCCTCCTCGGCGGTGATGGCGCGGATCTTGTCGGTGTCGAACCAGACCTGGCAAAGATATTTCATCGTCCGCTCCTCAGCGAATACCGCAATCATGGATCGGCCGGACCTCGACCGAACCGAGCTTGGCAAGCGGAATTCTCGCTGCCACGCGAATAGCCTCGTTGAGGTCGCTTGCGTTGATCAGGATAAAGCCGCCGAGCTGTTCCTTCGTCTCGGCATAGGGGCCATCAGTGACCGACAAGTCATCACCTCGCACGCGCACGGTTGCGGCCGCGCTCGGAGACTGCAGGGCTTCGGCAACGATCATGTGGCCGCTTGCGACGAGCTGCACGTTATAGGCAAGCGCCTCCTCGTCCAGCCTCTGCTTCGCCTCCTTCGACATTCCGTCCAGCATCGAGCTTTCGAACCAGACCTGGCAAAGATATTTCATGTCTGCGTCTCTCCTCACTTCATTCGATGCCCTGTTGACGAACCGACGGAGCCGAATTCGACAGGCGGATGAAAAATATCTTCGACCATGAACGCGATGTCGAAAAGGGGGAATCCTCTTCGACAAGGACCGTCACATGAATTGAGGAGAGACGGTCATGAGCATTTTTGAGATTGCGGTCGCAAGCCGGCTCTGGGCGAGCCGGTGGGAGAAGGGGCTGGTCGAGGACGAGACTATGAGTATTGGCTGGCTCGCAGTGCGGACGGCGGCCACGCTGCTCATCGCCGCGGCGATGGTTGCCGCATTGCAGGTGGTCTCGCAAGACACGACAACGGAAGCGGCAGGCGCCGCCCCGCCGATCGTCAGGGGTGACTATTGAGAGGCGGCTGCCTTACTGGAAAGCCGTCTCGAAGAAGCTCCTGAGCTTGCGCGAATGCAGCGCTTCGGGTGGCATGGCGGCAAGCTTCTGTATGGCACGAATGCCAATCTTCAGATGCTGGTTGACCTGCGTGCGGTAGAAGGCGGTCGCCATGCCCGGAAGCTTGAGCTCGCCATGCAGCGGTTTGTCGGAAACGCAGAGCAGAGTGCCGTAAGGCACTCGGAAGCGGAAGCCGTTGGCGGCGATCGTGGCCGATTCCATGTCGAGAGCGATCGCGCGCGCCTGGGAAAGACGCTTGACCGGTCCGCGCTGGTCGCGCAGTTCCCAGTTGCGGTTGTCGATCGTGCCCACGGTTCCGGTGCGCATGATGCGCTTCAGCTCGAACCCCTCGTACCCGGTGACTTCTTCGACGGCGGCCTCGAGCGCGACCTGCACCTCGGCGAGCGCCGGAATGGGCACCCAGACGGGCAGGTCGTCGTCGAGCACGTGGTCCTCGCGCATATAGGCATGGGCCAGGACGTAGTCGCCGAGGCGCTGGCTGTTGCGCAGGCCTGCGCAATGGCCGAGCATCAGCCAGGCATGCGGTCTCAACACCGCGACATGGTCGGTGATCGTCTTGGCGTTGGACGGACCGACGCCGATGTTGATCATGGTGATGCCGGCGTGGCCCTTCTTCTTGAGGTGGTAGGCCGGCATCTGCGGCATGCGCACGGACTGGGCGTCGGTCTCTGGACGGCTCGATCCCGCATGCGTGATGATGTTGCCGGGCTCGACGAAGGCGGTGTAGCCGTCGCCACCCCGTGCCATGAGCTCACGCGCCCAGGCACAGAATTCATCCATGTAGAACTGGTAGTTCGTGAACAGGACGAAGTTCTGGAAATGTGTGGCGCTTGTCGCCGTGTAGTGCGCAAGGCGGGCCAGCGAATAATCGATGCGCTGCGCCGTAAAGGGAGCCAGCGGCAGCGGTTCGCCCGGCGCCGGCTCGAATTCGCCGTTGGCGATCTCGTCATCGGTCGTGTTGAGATCGGGCGCGTCGAAAAGGTCGCGAAGCGGAACGTCGACGAAGGCGGCGGCCGAGGCCTCCACATGGCCTTCCTCGCCGAAGGCGAAGTGCAGCGGAATGGGCGTGGCCGATTCGGAGACGACAACCGAGACATTGTGGTTGCGCATCAGGAGGCCGAGCTGCTGCTTCAGGTAGTGGCGGAAGAGCTGGGGCCGGGTGACGGTCGTCGTATAGACGCCGGGAGCCGTGACATGGCCATAGGAAAGGCGCGAATCCACGTGGCCGAAGCTGGTGGTCTCGATGCTGACCTGCGGATAGTAGGCGCGGAAACGGGAGGTTGCTGGGGCGCCCCTTGCAAGACGTGAAAAGCTCTCGATCAGGAAGGCCGTATTGCGATCGTAGAGCGCTGTCAGCGCGTCGACTGCCTGGACCGGATCGTCGAAACTTTGCGGCTCGTAGGGCGGCGGGGAGGTGATCTCGGGGGGTGACAAAGGAGAGATTCGTTTGCTCATGCGGCATTATAGATGGTTGTTTTTAACAAGCAAACGACGCGTGCGGCGCAAAGCACGCCTTTGGCGACAGTCCTGCGCCTAAAACGCCATCTGCCTTCAGAGGGTCTGCGCGCAGTGGCCGCCCGCAGGCTGAACGCAGCCGAACATGGCGCCATACGAGATGTGCGCATTCTCGCGTGCGGCACGTTCGACCACTGCCGAGAAAGTGATCGCGAAGACCGCTGCTACAAGTGTAATAATGGTGAAACGCCGTGCCAGTATTGCCATTGCCGTTCCCCTTAGGATCGTTCCGTCGTTCATTCCCACCGATGGTCTTGTTTTGCCACAGGGCGGCTGAATGGCGCCTGATTTACCGGTTCATCGGTCGTTCAGGAAAGCAATGGCGGCGGCGTTCGTTTATGTCATTTGAAAGAGAAAGGAATTCAGCCATGGCGGCACCGATCGAACTTTATTATTGGCCGACCCCCAACGGGTGGAAGATAACCATCATGTTGGAAGAGCTGGGTATTCCCTACGACGTGAAATATGTGGACATCGGCAAGGGCGAGCAGTTCGCCCCGGAATTTCTCAAGATTGCTCCCAACAATCGCATGCCGGCCATCATCGATCCGGACGGCCCCGGAGGAGAGCCGATCTCCGTCTTCGAGTCCGGCGCCATCCTGCAATATCTCGGCCGCAAGTTCGGCAGGTTCTATCCCCCGGACGAGCGCAAGCGGGTGGACGTGGACCAGTGGCTCTTTTGGCAGATGGGCGGTCTCGGACCGATGGCAGGGCAGGCGAACCACTTCCGTCACTATGCGCCCGAGAAGATCGAATACGGCATCAAGCGCTATACCAACGAGGTCAACAGGCTCTACGGCGTGATGAACCGGCGCCTGGCGGACCGGGAATTCCTGGCGGGCGAATATTCGATCGCCGACATGGCAAGCTTCGGCTGGGCGCGGCAGTACGAGAATGCCGGGCAGGACCTGAATGATTTTCCGAACCTCAAGCGCTGGTTCGAGACGCTGAGCGCTCGGCCGGCCGTGCAGCGTGGTCTGGAAGTCGGCAAGGATGTCCGTGCCAGGCAGAAGCCGCTCTCCGAGGACAAGGAAGCGCAGAAGATCCTTTTCGGTCAGACGGCGCGGTAACAGCCCTCAGCATCAGTCCACCGCCTGTCGTGACGGGCGGTGGACTGGATGCGGAAGACGGGGCAGCCGGTTCTCCACTTGCGCGAATACCGGGAAACGCATCGGATTCCCGGCGCCTCGTGCTGTTGGCTTCCCGGGGGGGCGTCGGCAAATTGTGTCGTACCTATCGCGTACCAACGAGCCGCGACCGCAGCCCGCGCCAGGCTATACGCGTTGACACCGTCTATTATACTCTGGTATAGATTTTCGTGCTGAAACGTGGATTATCCGGGAATTTTTTGGATGATCCGGTCCTATTCCGATCAGCCATTGAGGCGGCGATTGCGACCCGCCGGCCTCAATATAATGTCGTAAGAAATTGCCGATACGCTTATGAAAGAACGTACCGGCTTATTTTATGTCTATGCGAAGCGCTCCGCCCTAAGTATGTCACATGCCCATGGTGATATCTGCGGGATGCTCGCACTTATGCGTGATGACCCAGCCAGGTTCCGGCCGCGCTGGGCGTGTTGGTTTTCGCTCCCAAAAACGGCCGGTCCACGCTAGACGACTGGGTCTCTAATCAGTCAAATCAGTATATGCTGTTGTTTTCCGGTTCGACGGGCCATGCCGGCCAATTGAACCCGTGCATGCGGTCGGGTCCCGTATAGTAGTCTCCTCGGCGGGGAACCGCTTGTCCCGGAACTGAGATGACCGGCCTGTCGGGCACGCCGGCCACCGGAGCGCTGCGAATGCTGCCGGTTTGGATATTCCGGTCGATGTGGCGGTTCTGGGCGACGTGCCTGTGCATGATGCGCTTTGTATGCATTGTCGATGTCATCGTGGGTTGGTCGGCGCTTGCGGCGAATGCTGCTTGGGAGCCGAAGAGGGTGGAGGCGGCAATAATCATTGCGCCGCCGATGCTTACGAGTGTCATCTTGGTCATTGGAGTTTCCTCTGCGTGCCGATGCTCGTTGGGAGATGAGCATTGGCAACGGTTGCTTCGGGCGCAATTCATGCCCTGTGCAGAGCGCACAACCGCGAAGACCACGATCGATTTTCGGTGAGGATAATGCGCAGATTCGAGGGTACTGCGTCCTTTGTAGTTCGCAAACCGCCCTTGCTACCGAGTCGGCTTGCGTACGCTCCGGTGGTGCATCATCGGGGCATTCGTCGTGTTGGAGGTGCTGCCAGTCGTCATGCTCTGGCCGGGCTGATGGGTGCGAAGTCGTCCCTGCTGGAACTCGCCCACGTCGTTGTAGGTCTGGTTCGTAGGAAAGGCACCCTGATAGTAGTCACCGTCGTTGCGGGCAAAGGCGGACGCCGTCCCGCCGGCAAGGGCGGCTACGACGATCGCCGCCGTCATGGCGATACTCATCGTCTTAGGCATGTGATTGTCCTTTCAGTTGGATTGCCGGCACGCGAACTTGCGACCTGCCTGCCGGCAATCCTGTTTCAAAGTGCTGCCATGTCCTTCGTACGGACAGGCGGCCTTGAGCCTTTCAGCCCTGGGCCGGCACGCGGTGAAGCTTGGTGTGGTGCTTTACCGGTGCCGCCGGCGCAGCCGCCGTGGAGACGGCGACGCTGGAGGTCCTTGCATGGTCGATGTGACCATCGAGCTGGCGAACCTTGTTGACATATGTGGGGTTCGGATCAGCTCCCTGGTAGTAGCTGTCTGCGAAGGCAGAAGCCGCACCGCCGACCGCGACGGATGCGAGAACTACTGCTGCTACCTGAATTTTTGCAATCTTGCCCATCTGGTCTTGTTCCTTCGTTTGCGAGTGCTTGAGGCTGGAATTGCTAGAGATCAGCCCTGCACAGGCACGTGGTGAACCTTGGCGTGGTGCATAACAGGCACAGTCTTGGTCGTGTTGGGGATGCCGGCGGTATGCATGTTGTCAGCGTGGCCGTCGAGCTGACGGACCTTGTTGACGTAGGTCGGATTCGGCTCACCGCCTTTATAGTAGTCACCGCCTGCAAATGCTGAAGTTGCACCGCCGACCGCGACGGATGCGAGAATTACTGATGCGAGCTGGATTTTTGCAATCTTGCTCATGTGGCATTGCTCCTTCGTTGTTGGGTGCCGGTGCGCGGACATCGGTTGCGCACAGGCACGGTTTTCCAGGCGCGGGGGAACGCCGGAATATTTCGGCTCAGAACTTACAGGAAGGTTCCCCGGCAGATTTGCCCGCCAGGTTAGTCCACCTGCGAAACACCAGCATCCGGGAGAGATGGGAGTTTCGATCTAGCCGGTTTTTGGGATGGAACTGCCCGCACGGACCATGCTGCATTTCTACAGCTGGGCGGCCTCGGGAAAGCTCCTGACGATCTCGCTCTCGCGTGTAGCGATGGCTGCCGTCTTAGGGGCGATTGGCACCCGTATAGTAATCGCCGCGGTCGGGAACACGGTCGGTCGGCACGATGGAACCGGATGCCCCGGAGTTCATCGTCTGGTCGCTACCCACGCTGCCCGTGCGGCTGCTGTGGTCGACCTGACCGTCATGTTGGCGAACCTGGTTGATATACGTGGGGTTGGGATCTGCACCCTGATAGTAGCTGTCTGCGAAAGCAGAGGCCGCGCCTCCCAATGCGAAGGAAGCAAGCACTGCTGCTGCGATATGAACCCTTACAATATTGCCCATTATCTATACTCCTACTGGTTGCTCTGTGACGCCACGCCGTTTGCGACCTGCGTGTCGGCACCCGTCTACCCTGCGCCGTGGCGCAGGAACTCATGAAAGGATTAGGCACATACCCGCGAAGAGATGCCTTCAATCCCGATGGCGAACGCCACCGCTCTCTTCGTGATGCTGCTTATTGCCCTGCCTCCGGTCGAAGGGCCGACGCAGGCCGTAGTCCTGCGTCGGCCAATATTGTTTCACACCGAGTGCTTCGGCTCAGAACGGGCTCGGGGAATAGGAGCCGGCGTCCGGCTGGCTTTCCTGGCCCATCGGGAAGATCGACTGTTCGCGATGAACGCGCACTGGCCGATTGGAGATGCTGCCGGTCGAGTTGGTATCGACGTTCGCGTTACGGTCGAGTCCGAACAGACCGCCCAGAATTCCGCCCGACTGCTGGAATTCACCCGTGTTGTTGTAGTGCTGCTGCGTCGGGAAGGCGCCCGGGTAGTAACCGCGGTCGTCGTTGTTGGCGAAGGCCGACGCGGCAGTGCCAAAGACGGCGGTGGCAGCGATGGCAGCAGCCATGGTGATGTTGGTGATCCTGCTCATTGTCCTGTTCCTTCAATTTAGTTGCCTTGCACCTGAGTTTGCGACCTGTGCATCGGCAGCCGTTTCAATTGCGGGCCATTTGCCCTCGACATCTCTGTCGCCACAGCAAGCCCTTCGGGAGAAGCGAACAAAAAACCCAGCTTTCCCAATGACCTAAACTGTCTTTTGCATGAGCCGAAAACGTAGCTCACCAGAAGAAATATGTTCCGCCAATCGAGCGAAAAAAGGGGCCGAGGTGTCATCTGGCCGTCAACAAGATGTGAAGTCGGTCTTTACCGGATTCCCGAATGCAACCGGATTTTCGCCGCCGACAGGATTTGCGAGTGCAGTGCAGCGCGCCGGCATTTTAACGGCGGCTGAAAATCGAGCATTTATAAGATATTGCAGCAAAGGTCGGGGGAAAAATGTCCAGGCGCATCCGGAGGTTGCGCATCGCTCGCATGGATCAAAATGAAGTCCCAAGGGCAAAACCGGATTTATTACAAATATTTCATGAAGCCCACATCAGGGCTTTGAGGCAAAATATGGCGCCATTTGTGACGCCCACGCGTGCGAAATAAGGCAAATAAGGCAAATTGCCGACCGGAAGTCGCACGTCTCTTTGCGCACGATTCGACGCTTCTGGGATGAGGGAGATGCCGATGGGGAAGGGATTGCCGGTACGAGGCGGAGTTTCGACACCGAATGGCGGACGCCGCCCGGAGGTAGGCAGCTTTACTTTTCGACGCCGCCGGCAGTGCGCGGCGGCGTCGTCTGCGTATGTTGTTTAGTAGGTCGGGCGGCTCGTGCCCTTGTAGTAGTCGCCGCGGCGCGGCGGCGTCTTGCGCGGAGCGGCGGCGGGGCCGGCAACGTCCTGGCCACCAACGGCGCCGGTACGGGCGCTGTGGTCGACATTGCCGCGGGCAGCGTCGTGACCCTGGTTGATCGGCGTCGAAGACGCGCCCTTGTAGTAGCTGCCGCCGGCGAATGCTGCCGAGGCGCCCAGGACCGTGGTCGCCAGGAGCGCACCGGCCACGGTGATGTTTGCGATCTTGCTCATTTTATTTCCTCTTGTGGGTGCCGCAGTGCCGTCTTGCGTCTGCGGAATGATTTCTGGTCAAAGCCGGCCGTGACCCACCTGGTCTTCGGCTTGGCCCCTCTCGCCTCCGAGCAGGAAGCCTGACGATGGAAATGGGAGAGGTTCCCTTCATCTGGCTTGGCTGCTGTTGAGCATTGCAGGCGGCGTCGCCCCCTGCGCCCTTTTGATATGAGCCAGTCGTAATGAAGCCAGAAGGGCGGGATTTATGAATCGAGTGTCAATGATTCACGAACAATTGAAGCTGCGGGATCAGCTCACAACCATTTTGTGAACAATAAGGCCATTCGGCAGCCGGGAAGGCGGCCACGGCTGTGTCTGCAACCGGGAAATATGCAGTACGATTAGTTGGTTAGTAGAGGTGAGGCGAGTTAATGCACCGAAAGATTGCATGAAGCATACAATGTTACAGAAATATGACGTAGGCGCCGGTCCCTGGCTTTTCAATATCGTTCAGAATTTTGAAATCACCGCAGACGGTCTTCGGAGGGCGGCAATCCGCATTCGTTTGCGTGTGTTTTCGAGACGAACGGCAATACGTCAGCGCCGATTCAGGGGCCCTTGGGCAGCCTGCGCGGTGACGAGTCGCCGGAATTTTTCCGAGGCTTGCTGATTTCGTGGTGAAGAAAGGGTTTAGTTTCAGTTCTGAATTTTCCGTTAACAGAACCGCGAAATCCTTAATTCTCAGGCGATCCCATGTTTAACGAAATCCCAAGTTTACCAAGCGTTTGGACTTTGTTTGTGTCAAATTAATCATGCATTTTAAGCGCTTCTTGAAAGCCGTTTGGCATAGTGAACCCATCAAACGAGCGGGGCAAACCCGCCGGCCGGAAAGATCAAAAGCCGCAAGAGACGGACCGATCTCGAAGGAAAAACAGGGCAAGTTCAACAGGCTGAAACAGGGATAAAACCGATGGCACGCTTCGAAATGCAGAATGCTGAAATGGCCACCATGGGTGGCGAGGCTCACGCCGACATCTTCTGTGAGATGGGTCTGATGTATGCGACCGGCCGCGGCTGCAGCATCAACCTCATTGCAGCCCACAAGTGGCTGAACATCGCGGCCATCAAGGGCTGCGATCGAGCCGCTGAACTGCGGGCGGATGTCGCCGCGACGATGAGCAAGATGGAGCTTGCGGAGGCGCTTCGCGCCGCACGCGAATGGATGACGATGCACTGACGGCCGTAGCGCCGGTGCTGAAAGACGGGCCGCCGGCCTCATGACGAGGCCGTAGGCCAGCGAGCCGCAAAGGCATGAATGCGAAACCGCGTCCGGCAAGACCGACGCGGTTTCGCCGCGTTTGGCTATTGCCTCAGGGTCCGCCGACCGTATTGAGGACTTTCGGCAGCGCCTCGGCAAAAAGCTCCATGTCTGCTTCCAGTCCGGTGCTGACCCGGATGCAGCGATTGAGAGGTGCCACGCCCGGCATGCGGATAAACACGCCGTGCTGCATCAGGCCATCGACGATCGCCCGGGCGTGGGTGCCGTCCCTGCGGCAATCGATCGTGACGAAATTGGTCGCCGAGGGCAGGGGTGCCAGCCCGCTGTTGCGCGCCACCTCTGATATCCTCTCGCGTGAAGCGTGGATCTTGTCGATAACGTCCCGAAGATAGGACTGGTCCTTCAGCGCCGCGAGTGCCGCGACGGTCGCCAGCCGGTTCATCCCGAAATGATTCCGGATCTTGTCGAAGGACTGCGCGGTCTCCGGCGTGCTGATGACATAGCCGACGCGGGCGCCCGCAAGCCCGTAGGCTTTCGAGAAGGTGCGGGTGCGCATGACATTCGGCATGTCGATCAGAGCGTCCACGGAGGGAAGCGAGCTTGCTGGTCCTGTTTCGCTATAGGCTTCGTCGAGGATGAGAAGGCAGGTCTCGGGCAATGCCTTTGCGAAGGCCACGACTTCCCGCGCATCCCACCAGCTCCCCATGGGATTATCGGGATTGGCGAAATAGACGAGAGGTGCATTTTGCCGTTTGACCGCTTCCAGAAGGCCGTTCAGGTCTTCCCGGTCCTCGACATAGGGCACGGCGACGAGCCGCCCGCCGTAACCCGCGACATGATAGTTGAAGGTAGGATAGCCGCCGAACGAACTGACGACCGGCGTGCCGGGCTCGACCACCATGCGGACGATCATGCCGAGCAGCCCGTCTATGCCTTCGCCGATGGCGATGTTGGCGGGCCCCGTGCCGAGATGCGCGGCGAGCGCAGCCTTAAGGGCATGGTTTTCCGGATCGTTGTATTTCCAGATATCGCCCGCTTCTTCACGCATTGCCTGGATGACGGAGGGGGCAGGGCCGAAGCCGCTTTCATTGGCACCGATGCGTGCCTTGACGGCGAGGCCGCGTTGCCGCTCGATCGCCTCCGGGCCGACAAAGGGAATCGTGGAGGGCAGGGAATTGACCAGGGGCGTGAAGCGCGAAAATCCAGGCATTATCCGATCGTCTTCCGGCATTGAGGGGTGAGAATTCACTCACCATAGCCGGCGACCCTGCTTAATCAATAGTCAGGAGAACGAGGCTGCGCCTATTTCTGAAGCGAGGGCCAAGTTGGGTTCGGCGCGCGGGACGAGCGGGTGGCGGCGAGCGCCTCGGTATTCCCGATCATGAAATCCGCGCGCACAATCCGTCTCAATGTTTCGGGATCGATGAGATTGATGAATTTGACGCCGACGCGCGAGTCGTTTCGATAAACCTCGGCGCAGCCGATGCGGTAGGCGAGGCCGAGGATGTTGAGATAGTAGTGAAGCGGCATGCCGATCGTAGTCGCCACGGTGAATGCAGCGCCGCCCTGGGAAATATCCACGATCTCGCAGCTGCGCATGGAGAGGCCGTTCAGGCAGGGCCGGACAGCAATGATCCGCGCGGGGCGTCTGACGAAGAAGCGCTCCCACCGGCGGTCGTAGACCTCGGACTTGACTGTAGCCAGATGCGTCGCATTCAGCATGGACATTGCTATTCCCCGGTTTGAACCGCCCTGAATCATTCTGGACTGGGACATCTGGAACATTGGCACGAATGTCTTGCACAATCGTCAAGGGCATATCGCCAATTTTAGCAATCGCTCCGGGAACTTCCATCACAGGCGCAATAGGTCGATTTCTTTCGAACTCTTTCAAGCCGGCGACGTTTGTCAAACGGGTGCAACAACGAGGAAGGGAAAGATGACCGATATCAAAATACCATGGGAGGCCTGGGTCGTCGTGTGTGACGGCGGCAAGGCCTTGATTATGCAGAATGCCGGAGATGCGGAGTTGATCAACCTCAGAGTCTACGAGACGCTGGTCCAGCCGAGCATTCCCGACCGGGAACTCGGCACGGGCAAGCCGGGGCGCACGCATCAGGCGGACGGCATGGGCGGCAGCGCCGTCGAGGAGACCGACTGGAAATCGCAGGCCGAGGAGGAGTTCCTGAAGAAGATCGCGAACAAGATGGATCAACTGGTCGAGGAAAGGGAGGCAAAGCGGATCATCCTCGTCGCGCCGCCGACCGCTCTCGGCTTCCTGAGGCCGCATATCAGGGCCAGCGTGCAGGCGGCGGTCACCGCCGAGATCCCCAAGGATCTGACGAACCTGCCCGTGGACGCCATCGAACGGCATCTCAGCGCATAGCTGGCAGCTCGGCCGATGTCCGTTCGGACCTTAGAGCTCGGCCTCGAAGCTCAGTCGCAGCACATGATGAAGGAATTCCTGGTTGATCAGCATGTTGAAGCTGATCGTGACGAGTTCGCCGTCGCGCTTTACCAGCGTGCAGCCGATCTCGTCGCGAATGCCGAGAATCTCCAGAAAGAAATGGTTGGGCACTTCGAGGCCGGGCGTCACTTCCAGCACGGCGCCGGCAAGCGTTATCGAGCGGATCAGGCAACGCACCTGCGTCTTGGTGCTGAGGTGGTGGCCAACGAAAATGATCTTGCCAGGCCGGTCGATGCCGAATTCCCGGTAGTTGCGCTCCGGCTGGTCGCCGTGCTTGTCGAGGTGCGTCTGCAAGGGCATCTTACCCTCCATTGTTCCTACAACCTGAAGATAGCGCCGGAAAGCTGACAAATTCTGAACGAGGTGGGTCAATTGCAAGCAATTCCGCCCCACACGTGCCCCGACCGTCCCGTTTTCGGCCAGTCTGGCCGCTCTCATGCGCGCTTGACAGCATCGCCGTCGCCCCCCATATCAACGGCCGGTCGAGGCGCCTGCCGCTCGCAAGCGAAAGCTATGGTGAAGTCCTCTTTCAGTTAAGGCCAATCAGCGCATGCTGACTGCTGGTAATGCGAGCCCCTTCCGTTGTCGCAAAATGCATGCCCCTGAAAGGCTTGATCCAATGACGATATCTTTGCCGACAGTCGGCGAACTGAAGATGTATGCCAAGCGGCTGCGCCATGCCATGGCGGAGCGTGGCACGGCAATACCGCACGGCGCGGCCCTCGAACTGGTTGCCCAGCAACACGGCGCGCGCGACTGGAACACGCTCTCGGCGATGGCTCCCCGCGAGCCAGCCACGATAGCCGGCCCGCCGGTTACCGTTGGCGATCGCGTTCGCGGGCGCTATCTCAACCGGCCCTTTGCAGGGAAGGTGCTGTCGCTGGCCGCGCTTCCCGGCGGAGAACAGTACAAGATCGTGATCCATTTCGACGAGCCGGTCGACGTGGTGACCTTCGAAAGCTTCTCCGCGTTCCGGCGCCGCATCACGGCGCAGATCGATGCGAAGGGCGTCTCGCCGAGGAAGACGTCGAACGGTCTGCCGCATCTCGTGCTGGAGCTTTGATCTCCCGCTAGATCAGGAAGGGTCGCGTCCGGCTCAGGATGCGACCCTTTCGCGGCCATAAGGCCTTACTGAAATGCCTGGATGCCCGTCTGCGCCCGGCCCAGGATCAGCGCATGGATGTCGTGCGTACCCTCATAGGTATTGACGGCTTCCAGGTTCATCACGTGCCGGATCACGCCATATTCGTCGGAGACGCCGTTGCCGCCGTGCATGTCGCGGGCCGTGCGGGCGATGTCGAGCGCCTTGCCGCAATTGTTGCGTTTCATGAGTGAAATAAGCTCGGCGGCGACACGGTGCTCGTCAAAAAGGCGGCCGAGACGCAACGCGCCCTGCAGTCCGAGTGCGATCTCGGTTTCCATGTCGGCGAGCTTCTTCTGGATCAGCTGGTTGGCGGCGAGCGGTTTGCCGAACTGCTTGCGGTCGAGCGTATATTGGCGCGCCGCATGCCAGCAGAATTCCGCAGCCCCCATCGCGCCCCAGGCGATGCCGTAGCGGGCGCGGTTGAGGCAACCGAAGGGACCGGCAAGACCGGATACATGCGGCAGGAGGTTTTCTTCGGGCACGAAGACATCCTGCATCTGGATCATGCCGGTGACGGAGGCGCGCAGCGAGAACTTGCCTTCGATCTTGGGCGTTTCCAGTCCCTTCATGCCGCGTTCGAGAATGAAGCCCTTGATCTTGCCGTCATGGCCATCCGACTTCGCCCAGACGACGGCGACGTCCGCGATCGGCGAATTGGTGATCCAGTTCTTGGCGCCGGAAACGCTGTAGCCGCCATCGACCTTCTTCGCGCGCGTGATCATCGAGGAGGGGTCAGAGCCATGGTCCGGCTCGGTCAGGCCAAAGCAGCCGACCCATTCGCCGCTCGCAAGCTTCGGCAGGTATTTGGCGCGCTGTTCGTCCGTGCCGTAGGCGAAGATCGGATGCATGACGAGCGACGACTGCACCGACATGGCGGAACGATAGCCGGAATCGACCCGTTCCACCTCGCGCGCGACGAGCCCGTAGGAGACGTAGTTGGCGCCGACGCCTCCGAATTCCTCCGGTATCGTCGGGCCAAGGAGCCCGAGTTCTCCCATCTCCGTCATGATCTCGCGGTGGAAGATCTCGTGGCGATTGGCCTCCAGCACACGGGTCGCAAGCTTCTCCTGCGCATAGGCCCGTGCCGTATCGCGGATCATCCGCTCCTCGTCCGTCAGTTGGTCCTCGAGGAGGAACGGATCCTCCCATACGAAGTCAGCCATGCGTGCGCGCGCCTCTTCCGGCGTTGTGGCGTGGTGATCGCTCATGTCTTTCGTCCCTGTATTTCCATCCCTGCGGCATTGCTACATCAGCAATCCCGATGCGGAAAGGGAGAAGATTGAGCCTGTCGGCGCAGCGGGGCGGGGCTCGTCAGCCGCCACTGATCGCGGTCAGCACGAAGACTTCGGCGCCCGGCGGAAGGGACGTCTTCAGCGTTGCCCGCTCGCCGTCCACGAAGATGTTGATATGCTTGCGCACCGAAGGCCGGGAATCGCGGATGCGATCCGCCATGCCCGGCCACCGCTCGTCCAGCGCGTCGATCATCTCGTTGACGGTCGCGACATGAAGGTCGAGCCGCCGCACCGAACCCGGAAAGAGATCGACAAGAACACCGGGCAGACGGACCTGCACCGGTGCTACGAGATGATGATGCTTCTCCTGCAGTTCCATGGCGTCGTTCCTAGCCGTCGAGCACCATGGTCTCGACCGAATAGACGGCGGGAAGGTGCTCGGCGATGCGCTGCCAATTCTCGCCTTCGTCGGCGCTGGCGTAAAGCTCGCCGGAACTCGTGCCAAAATAAATCCCGGCCGAATCCATCGTGTCCGTCGCCAGTGCCTGCCTCAGCACATTGAAGTAGACGTCCTGTTGCGGCAGGCCGTTTCTCAGGCTTTGCCAGGTCTTGCCCGCGTCACGCGTCCGCCAGACCGCCGTCTTGCCCTCGGGCACGAAGCGCCCGCCGATATCGCTGTTGAGCGGCAGGAGGTAAAGCACGTCCGGATCGCGCGGATGGGCGGCGGCCGGAAAGCCGAAGGTCGATGGCAGTCCTTCCTCGATGCTCTCCCATTGCTTCGCCCCGTCATCGCATCGGTACATGCCGCAATGGTTCTGCTGGTAGAGCCGGTCCGGTCGGCCGGCGCCCATCACGAGACAATGCACGCATTGACCGAATTCCGGGTAGTTCTGCCCCTCGGGAAGAAAGTCGGCGCGCGTGCCCCTGTTTCTCGTTTCCCAGGTCTTGCCGCCATCGGCGGTATAGAAGACGCCGGCCGCCGAAATCCCGACCCAGAGCTGGTCGGGATCATCCGGATGAGGCACCAGCGAGTGGAGGATCAGCCCGCCGCCACCAGGCGTCCAGTGTTCGCGAGAGGGATGCTTCTGCAATCCCTCGACATGCATGAAGGTTTGACCACCGTCGAAGCTGCGGAAAAGACCAGCCGGCTCGACGCCGACGTTCACACGGTCATGGGCCACGGCAAGCGACCACACCGCTTTGATCGGCGTGTCGCCGCTCTCGTAGTTGAGACCCTCGCTGGAGTGGGTCCAGTTTTCGCCGAGGTCCGCGCTCTGCCAGACGGCCCCGCCGAACCATTCATTGCCACCGCCCGCATAGATCTTGCCGGTCTTCGGATCGCCCACGACATGGTTGATCGGCCAGGTCGCACAATAGGGACCCTTGAGCTTCCAGTCGGAACGCTCCGCGCTGCTCTCGAGGATGAAGGCACCCTTCTTGGTGCCGACCAGTATAAGCACTTTCTTAGCCATTCCAGCCTCCCATTCCACCTCGGTTCTCATCATACTTCAGCAAGTGCTGTCGAATAAAGACGAACCGGAATGGCGTAGGTCGACATGGCCCAGCAGAAATTTGCGGGATGGGGTATTGGGATGCCGCGAGTTGTGAGGCGCTGCGGCAACTATGCGCCAGAGGCGGTCACCAGCTTGTTAGGTTAAACAACCTGTCCGGAAACATGGGGCAAGCTAATGAATGCCCACCAGTCTCATTGCGCGCTAGGGCAGTGAGCGTTTTGGCCCAATACACGAGTGCCCTAGCAACAGAAATTACCCTGTAATCGCGCCTTCGTTAGCCGGTCTGGCGAGCGCCGCAAATTTTGCGAGCACCCCTTTGGTGTACCTGGGCTTGGGTTGTCTCCAAAGAGCCCGCCGCCGCACGATTTCGTCCTCTTCCACCTCAAGCTGAAGCAGCCTGCGATGCGCGTCGATGGTAATCATATC
>NZ_SLUQ01000002.1 GCF_004345245.1 Rhizobium sp. BK251
CCGTCGAACGCACTGCGACGAGCAGGCTGTCTAAACGGTACAGCTCCGCCCTCTCGAAGATATCGGCGAACGGTATTCCGCGCGCATCCAAATTCCTTCGATAGACGTTTGCTACCCCAACCAAGCTCGTGCAGCCGCAGCATTGCCACCACCTCGTCAGCCTGAAGCATATCCCCGCCCTGCATCGTTCGCGACAATGCAGGATGCGATAAGATCGCGCTCGTCATCCATTCCTCCTC
The DNA here is from genome assembly GCF_004345245.1 of Rhizobium sp. BK251. GTDB lineage: Bacteria > Pseudomonadota > Alphaproteobacteria > Rhizobiales > Rhizobiaceae > Rhizobium. Next base: position 240 of record NZ_SLUQ01000002.1, read on the forward strand.
GTTTTTACACGAGGGGTCTGTTCTTCGCTTCGTTAGGGGGTCAGTTTTTCATTTCGCCCGACACTGAGTGGCAACCCGACGATGGAAGCGGTTTGGGCGATACTGAGCGAGGGTCCAGATGGCATTACTATCGAGCCATCGCGCCTGTGCAAGTACCTGACCGAGATTGCCGACAGGGCGCGCTTCGACTTGTTCTACGAGCAGCGTGTTGAACTGGTGCTTGAGGGGCGGGCAGAGATAGCGCGTCGTGGCGGCGATATCGATCTGGCGCTCCTGGACCAGATGCTCGCGAAAGTGCTGCGCATGAAGCAGACACCTGTGCTGTCAGCCTCCTCGCGCATGCTGTGGCGGGACTTCCTTGCTTATCAGTTTGTGCCCCCCACGCAGAACCGAGCGGTGAAGCCTCAGGGCATGGTTATCCTGTCTGGATACGGCGGGGTTGGCAAAAGCTTGCTCATCTACGTGATGGCGAACGGCGATATGGACAACACGGAATCTCGCTTCGGTCGTGACCTATGCTGCGCCAAGTTTGACTTTACCAAGATGGATGACCGAACCCGCTTTTACCGTGTCGGCTCGTCTGCTCTCGTGGCGGAGGTCAAGGAGGGCTTGGGCTTTGCCCGCGATGCCGACGACAACAAAGCAGAAATTGACAGAGGTGAGTTCCGCTTCGATCCGAAGTTCCTCAACAAGCAGGTGACCTACTTCCGTCGCTACATGATGGTGATGACGACTGAGGACTTCCAACCCCTTAACTGGAAGCACGCATGGCGGCGGTGGCTGGTAAGCAATGTCAACGACTCGGCAGTATTTGAAACGCTGCGCAATAAGGGCAAGCCTGAACTCTTCAAGCTGAACATTAAGTGGCTGATAGAGAACTATGCGGTGCTGTCGGCTATCGCCCACGACGAGCTTGAGTGGAAAGGGAGCTTGCGTCTCTCTGATGAAGACTTGAAGGCAATCAAGGAGGACAATGACAGGCATGTGGCGATTGAGACTTGGGAGGTGCAGCTTCTAGGTGACCTCAAGCCAGTGATTAAAAGCGGTGGGTGGTTCCACGATACCGAATTGGCGAAGTGGATGACTGCGCACAACAGGCGTCCCAACAACCATCAAATTTCGGAAACGATGAGGCGGTTTGGCTTCACCCGCACAGGGCAGAAGGCACACGGCTATGTCGACGGCAGGAAGGTACTGCACCGTGAGTGGTTGGGCCCTGAACTGAAGGAGAAGGACTACAGAAGCGCGCAACAGTTCTATTGGGACTATGGCGGGCTGGGCTATGAGGCGGCGTTCAGGGAAGGTGCTGACGTTAATCACCCTGGGACAACGACGCCGAACGGCAGCGCTGAGGCGGGGAACGGCAGTGCTGCGAAGGACAAGCCCGAGCTACTTGACGGCGCCGTCACAGGCGTCATGTCGCCCGACAAGCTCCATTAGGGGTTGCATGTGTGGGCAAGACGTGCGTGAATACAAAGCGAGCAAATTCAGCAGCTTAAGCGGGGAGATAGTAACAGGAGTAACAGGATAGTAACAGGATAAAAATCCATCCTGTTACTATGAATTGCTCAGCACCCTCAGTGGTTTGCCACCAGATAGTAACATAGTAACAGGACCAACCCAGGAGAGAGGGTACACGTACGCGCGCACGCACGTAGATTTTCTTCGTATATACATGTTACTGTGTTACTAATTTAATATAAGTTATTGAATTTATTGCGTGATTGGTAGTAACAGGATGGGGTTTGGATCCTGTTACTATCCTGTTACTCCTGTTACTACCGCAGGCAACCCCTCAAAGCCCCAACATCACCCTCAGGTTGCATGCACTTACCGTCCAGCGCTACACTGCCGCTGACGGGAGGGCGGCACATGTGGAGCAAAAGGCTTGATACGTCGCCGGCGGCAGTCCGTGTCGCCCCATTGCTTCCGCCCTCTCTCGTCTCCCCTCAGCTTGCGCCACGATTATCGATGGGTGTGGCTTACCTGATACCCACAGCTGATGCTCCTGTGCCTGTAGCAGTTGAAGGTGTGCCGCTGACAGACTGCACTGGATGCAGGTATCCTATCAACAATGACGTGCCGCATCTGTTCTGTAATGCCGATAGACAGACAGCTAGGAGCTACTGCCAATCGCATTGCCGTATCGCCTATCGTCCAGCGCAGGACACATCACCCTTCTATGCATCGCAGCCACGCAGCAACATCATCAAGCGTGTCACGCCTACCGCCACACCGCCTAAGCCCCGCCCGCCTAGCCCCCCATCCACCAAGCGCCACATACCAACACTGGCACAGCCGTTCAGCGCTGACAGCTATCGCGGACGCATATATGCGGCACTGCTAGACAGTCCGATGAGCTACGACGCTATCGAGGAACGCACGTTGATACCGCGCAAGGTCGTCAAGGAGACGGTTGCGGATTTGTCGATGCAGGCAACCAATCGAGGATGGTTCCAAGTCCACCGCCAAGGACCAAAGCAAGGCTGTCTGGTATGGATCAGCTTGAGCTAGCGGAATGAACCACGCGGGACGCACCGCGAGGGGGCCGGGGGGAGGGTTTTCAGGGTCGGCCCCCCACCAGACGGGCGAGCGGCTTGGGCTGTTTTAACCTAATACTCACAAAACCTAACCGCCGAGCATGCCCGCTCCACCCTATAGTCTCCTCTCGTATCCGGCGACATCCAAACGCCAACCGCTCACCACTTGCGATTGCAATTCAATCCGCGCACAATTGCGCTATGGGAAACGATATCCGCTCATCCAACACTGCCCAAGAACTCGCTGACCGCGTTAACATGGACTTGAGGCCTCCTGTCCCCCTCAGCGTCAAAGAGCGCAGCAAGTACGACGACATCATCAACGCCCGCTCGGCAAAAGAATGGGCATGCGGCATTGACCTCCATCTGGCTGTTACCCTTGCCAAGACGATGTGCGAGTTGGACCGTGAAACTTATCTGCTCCGCAAGGAGGGCACCGTTGTCACCGGACCTAAAGGCGGTCTGGTAGCCAATCCACGTGCAGGCATAGTCAACAGCCTCCGCTCGATGGTGCTTAGGTACGAGTCCAGGCTCCACTTCGACGTCGAGGCGGGAAATGCTACAGACAGAAAGCATGCCAGAATTGCCGAGCGCTTCGCCAAGCAGCGTGAAGAGCATGCCGCTGACGACCCGCTCATCCAGCGCCTCCGCCCTCGACATGAGCAGGACGACCTGATCCCCCGTCGCGGAAAGCCGAAGATCGTCAACTAAATCTGGCGTGCTTACGTAAGCAGACCACTCTTTTTGCTCGTCATGTAAAGATGTCTTTACAACCCATTGGTTGCACCGCTATACGTATTGATAAGCAACCAGGAGTTGCGTAACTACTACCGATAGGAACAACCATATGACCCCGCTCACCGCTAATGAAACCGCAATGCTCCTCGCTATCGCCCACGACGAAATGTCTGCCGTCAATGGCAACCCGAAGCTCGCACAGACCCGTCAGGACTTGGACACCTGGTCGGCCGTCGAGAACTGGGACGGCGGCGCTGTGAAGGCCACCAAAGGCAAAAAGGCGTTGCTCTCCAACCTCGCCCAGAAGAACATGATCGTCTGCGATGGCACTGGCAAGGAGGCAACCGTCAGCTTCACCGACCTTGGGTTCGAGACGGTCATGTCGCTGATTGCCGAGCCGTCTGCACCCGCTGAAACTGCCCCCGCCGAAGCCAAGCCTGCCAAGGCGAAGAAGCAGCCTGCACCCATCGCCAAGTCCCCGCCCAAGGAGAAGCCCGCCAAGTCATCCGAGCCGAGGCCTTTCAACCCCAGTGCCACGAGCAAGAGAGGCATGGCTTATGCTGCTTTGCTCCGGCCGGAAGGTCTGACGCTCGCCGCCGCCGTCGAGATGTTGGGCTGGTCGCGGAGTGTCTGCTCCTCGGAGCTTTGGGAGATCGGCAGGCTTTCGCGCAAGAAGCTCACCCGCGACGGCGAAACCTATCGCCTCGCCTGAACTCTACTCTGCGAACGTTCGCAGAGTAACAAAAGCCCGGTCTGCGAACGTTCGCAAACCGGGCTTTTGCATGACCGCCGACAGGTTGTACGCTTCCCGTATCGCAACGAGGGAGCAACGCCCATGCCTGACGGAACCAGATTCGAGAAAGACAGCAAGAGGGATCAATTGTTCCACGGTCTGATTAGCGGAGGGCTGACCCTCGCGGACGGACAACGCTTGTCAGACTGGAGCACGGTGGCAGTGCGCGCCGCTTACCACAAGATCGCCAAATCAACTGGCAGGAAGCTGATACATTCCGGCGACCTGTACAAGCTCGGCGGTATCGTCAAGTCCATCAACGATGCCACCGCCCGACATGGCAGGGGACGCTGACGATATGGCCGGTTGCAATCCTGAGTTGATGCGCGCATTGTTGTCGGTGCAACTTTGGGGCGCTGTGCAATGGCCGACCATGAAGCAAAACAGATCATTGAAGCCGTAGGCCGTCGCATCGGTGCACTCCAAGCACAGCTTGACGAAATCCGCCTCGGCATTCCCTCAGTCGCCATCGAACGTCACTTGAATAGCGTTCGGCGCGGACTGGACGCCCTCGGCCTTGAGATCACCATCGACGGCATGGACTGCGCGGCCTACTGCGAGCGCCATTATGCGCAGCCGCTGGGTGACGCGCTGAGTGAATACTACTTCGCGACAGGCCTGCCATTCTCAGTACCGTTGGAGTTGCCGAACGGCTCAGCGCTGATGGCCGAGAAGCAAGCGCAACGTTTTGACCGGTTGAGGTTCTTGCACCTAGTCGAGGTCGAGAGGATTTGTGGAACCCCGATCCTGCGTGGCAGACTTGTCAAAGGCTCCGTCGATATCAGCCGCGTGGTTGCGCTGAACAAGCATGACCCTGCCGCCATCTTGGAATCATCTGCAAGCCACTTGTTCTTATTCGCGAAAGCCGAACGCCTCCGTGCGTTCTCGGATGGCTTGCGCGATCATCCATTAGGTTCCCCCGTCACCGCCCGCTTTTGCAGCCTGCTCTCTGAAGCATCTGCAATGGGCGCTGATACCACCGCCATCCGTCTCCTTGAACGTCGCCTGAGACACGTCATCACGACTTTGGAAGCTGCCGCAGACCAGTGGGAAGCTGCTGCCATCAAGTTCGGGCGAACCGCATACCGCGAGGCGCATGCCGCTCACCTCCAAAAGTCCGACACTCCATTGCCATCTCCTGCCTCCGTGCATGACCGATACGGCGAATGTGCTGCGCGCTACGTTGCGGGCCAGCCCTTCCGGCTGAAGTATCTGGGAGGTCAAGCCGATGCGTGACACGATGGCCGTCCGGTATTTCATGGCAATGACCGGCAACGACATAGGCCGGGTTTTTTCAGCAGGTTCCGTCGCCGGTCGATTGATTGCGGCATGGCGTCTGCGCTTGAAGCCGACAGCGGTTCTGAGCGCGATTCCAGATCACATCATTGCGGGAGGTCTTGGCATTCCGTTGGTGAGCGAGAACCCGACTCCGGTCTCTGTTTTGATGGAGCCGAACCCGTTGGCTGAAATGTGCGGCCTGCAAGCGGCAGTGTTCGTCACGACCGGCCAGTTTGTCGTCAAGGGCCTAGCCCCTCCGGCCGACGTCGAGGAAGCGTTGCGGCTCGCGGAGGGCATCGTGAGCGAGTTCGGCGTCGGCGACCTAAAGCTGTTGGTGAGGACATTGCTGATGGCCCCCTATGATAGCGAGGGCCTTTGGGGTGTGCCTGACATGCGCGTGATTGTCGCCGCTGACAGCACGCCTCATGCGCTCGCCAGTGACATGCCAGAGACAGACACTTCGCCACTGTACGCCGCCTTCTCGCCTGATTCTCGCCCTCGAAAGGAGTGACCGATGAACGCCCTTACTCTGCCTGAACGTCCTCCTGTCCTTGATACCGTTGTCAAGACGCTGGCGGCGCATGTCGTCGCCATCGAGCGCAAGACCGATGTCAACACTGCCTGCAAGGATATCTATCCCGGCCAGCCGCAGGTCATCCTAGCGAGCCTTGATTTGTCTGGATGGCTTCGCAAGCAGCAAGTCCAGAAGGCCACGACCAGCCCCGCCCAAACCACCGTCGCCGGTTGGGCCGCAGAACTTGTCGGACGCGGAGCCGCTGGCATGCTCGCGGCACTGTCAGCGCCGATCAGTGCCTATGCCGAGCTTTCGGCTCGTGGCGTCTCAGTTTCGTTCGCGGGCGTCGGAACCACGGTGGTGCCAGGTCGCGTACCAAAGTCGATCCCCGGATTTTGGATTGGCGAGGGCCAGCCTATACCTGTTGTCAGCCTCAACCTCTCAGGCGCAACCGCTACGCCTTACAAGGGCGCTACCATTTCGTATTTCTCAGGCGCGTTGGGAAAATATTCCACGCCGAATATCGAGGATGTCATCCGCCAGCAGCTAGCGCTCGATGCCGCAATCTCGATCGATAGCCAACTGTTGAGCGGTAACGCGGGAGTGGCGGGCGTATCGCCCCCCGGACTGTTCAATGGCGTCGTCCCAACACCGCCAGCTACGGGCGGCAGTCCTGCTGAGAACTTCGCCGCCGACCTCGGCAACTTGGCATCTGGAATCTCGATGCCGATTGACCTGCTGTATGTTTGCAGCACCGCTGACTGGCCGCGCCTGATTTCATATTCGCCGAGCATGGCATCAAGCTTGATCGCCTCACCGACAATGGCTCCGAAGTCGCTGGCCGCGATTGATGCCGCGCACTTCTTCAGCGTCGAGGATCCATCAGCATTTCAGATCGACGTCAGCCGCGAGGCGACGCTGGTTGCGCGGGATGATCCAACCGCAGTCACAGCGCCCGCAGGTACACGCGGAACTCCCACCACTTCCGCCTTCCAAGCTGATCTGACGTGCGTGCGCCTGATTGCCGATGTGGCTTACGGGATGTCAGTCAGCGGTCGTGTGCAGTGGCTGACGGGCGGCAACTGGTAAGGAGCCTGACCCGTGGATTTTGGTACAGGCCTTGGCGCTGTCGCCCGCGCTGAACTCTAAGCAAGTCACGTTCATCTCAAGCCATTATCGGCCGCCGACAACGGCATTGATACGACGGAAACCGACGCGGTGGTGTACCCGCCCTAAAGTTAACCCGCTCCTTCCCTACGCCCGACTTGTCCTTTGAATTTGCACAGAATAACAATGTGGGTGCCGTGTTTTGGAGGGATGACATGCGGGTATTTGCGGTAGCGGTAAGCATGTTGGTGGCGTCTCAAGCTAACGCTCAACAAGTGCCGAGAGACGAATCGGGAATTTATCACTGTCGACCAACCGCTAAAGTCGGGCTTGAATTCAATAAGCAGACACACGCATGGGAACCCAAGGTCTTCAACGTGGACAACTCTGACTTCTTGCTAAAACTGACGGATACAGGCCGTATTGAGGAAGATGACGGAGGTTACAAGTCTCGTATTTACCATGCTGGCCTGAAGCAATTCAGCGATGCAGAGACGAAAAAATGCTGGTCACGTGAACCACGTCACTACGGCATGGAAGAGATCATACTACATGGTTTCGTGAGCGATACTGTCTATTGTGGTGCTGACGGCGCAGACTATCAGATAGATTTACGAAATAAGCGATACAGAGTGCAGGGGAAGGGCGATTTCGTCTGGACAATTGGGGTGCCCGACGATCCCGAATACATAGGCATTGGTGAGTGCGACAAGGTCGATTGATTTACCGAACCGTAAGGTCGCGGCTCCTGCGATACTCAATCGCCTTGCGCTGCAATGAGCGGCTATCTCAAAATTCCAAGGGATTACCTGTGACAGGGAGTGGTGCCACCTACCCGTATTGGTGGATAGTGCACGTCAGAAGTGAATCGGATGGCGTGAATGGGACTGCTCACGGAAATTCAGAATGACGCAATTTCGGATACTGTTGCGGTCAACGGTCTGTTGCGAAAAGTTATGCTACTGGCGCACAAGTTGGACAGCGGCGTCCTTGAGGATTGGGTGAAGCACGAACTTAGTGGCTATCCCAACGATGTGCCAGTTCCTCATTATCGGAGAATTCCTCTCAACTTCAAGGCCAGCGTTAGCAACGGCTTCTACATGCACAACAATGCTCCGATTGCCCAATATCTTGTGAAGCAGGCAACGGGCCGAGACGACATCGATACCTTCGAATGCCGGCAGGCCATTGGCACGATCGACTACAAGGATGCTGAGAAAGACGTCTTGGTATTGAACATGGACAACTACGCTCTAGTCGTCAGCGGCAAGATAGTTGACAAGAGTTGGGACGTGCTGAGGTTTTGGGCCGAAATGCCTGCGGCCAAAGTCAACGGGATCTTGGATGCCGTGCGCAACAAAGTCCTCGAATTTACGATTGCCCTACAAAAACGATATCCGAATGCAGATGACGTGGAGTGGATCAAGAGCCAAGTGAGTGGAGCAGCAACGGTGAGCCAAGTATTCAACACAACTATTACTAATGGCAATGCCGGTGTTATTGGCGGTGCGACTGCATCGACTGTGACCGTTACGGTGAATCATGGCAATCTCCAGGACCTCAGAACGAACCTAACGCAACATGGCGTTACGGCTGAAGACTTCGCTCTATTGGAAGCCGCGCTGAAGGAAGAGCACAAGATCGAGAACAAGAAGTTTGGTCCGAAGGTCACCAAGTGGGTTGGCGACATGATGGGCAAGGCGGTGTCAGGAGCCTGGGGTGTAGGCCTCGGTGCGGGTGGCGCGTTGCTGGAAAAGGCATTGCTTGGTTATTATGGGTTCAATTGACGACCCGTGGCCACTTTCAGCGCAGGAAAGTCACGATGAAAAATAAAACAGCAACAGCCAAGAATCCGATCACCGAACTTTGTATCGTCCTCATTGAGGATGAGTACGGCATCGAACGTATCTATCTCGATAGCGATGGGCGACCGCTGATCGTTCCGACAACCAAGGAGCAAGCAGTACACGATCTTCTTCGAAGCAAGATGTCGATGTCCAAAACGGAAACAATACGTTTCGTAGAATTTGGCAACCCAAAAACGCGATCGGGCTGCGTGTACTGAAAAATCCGAGCAGCGGTGATATACTGTATCCCATGTTGGGATTCCTGCGTCGCAAATCATCAAAACCGTCTGAACTCCTCCGAATTCCGGGCAAGGAATTCGGAGCGGCTGTCGGTGCGGCCATGAATGCTTTGCGCGAACTGGAAGACATTGCAAAATACGCAAAGGCGCGCCTTCGCAAGCGCGAGGAAGTCATTACCCAGACCGATCTCGAGAGCCTTCTGGCTAAACTTGTGGAGGCGAAGGAACGTATCGAGTTCGAAAAAGAACGGGACATAACCAAGGCAGAGCATAAGCCGGATACCGAATGGGACGGATTTGGTTACAACCAGATTGTTACGCCTACCTTGCGCATGGGCAATGCTCCAAAGGAAATAATCGATCTAACGCTCGCTGCAGCAGATCATGGAGCGAAGAGTGCGGAGCTACTCTACAAGCTAGTAATAGCGGAGATGGATGTGGCTGTTGCGCGCTACTATGTGACAATGAATTCTCATCTTGTGACTAGTTAGGTGTATTCAACTTGGAATTTGCAGTTTGTACTGCTTAGCCTCATGGTTTTGGCGTGCTTGCTTGTGCAGCTGTTGCACTGCGTCACTAAAGACCGACTCCAAGCGGTCTGCGGCAAGCCAACTACCCTGACCTTTCAGAAACGCGTGTACCCCCAACATAGCACCAAGCTGGAACTTTGCTTTGTCGGGCACCGTGGGATCGTTCAACGTATAGTCAGCGTAATATTCGAGGGTGCTGCCGCCATTCTCAAAGCCGCCGTAATACGACGAGCCATCGTAGAACGAGCTCAGGGTCGGCAAACCTGCCATCGACAGATTTCGTACAGTCTCTTCGACCACAAGGCTCCTTACAACTCGAAAAACAATCGCGTCTCTGATGGCGGTGTATACCCCGATCGCCAAAGTCACCCCGTACCAGCCGACATGCAGCCAAAAAACCGTCCACCAAAATTTTCCGGAGGTAGATACAACCGCAGCGATTGCAAAAAGGGTCGCCGATTCAAAGCTCGCCCGCGCCCAAAGACTCAAAGACCTCGAATTCATGATCGTTTACCTCGAAGAATTCCAGTTGTGGGGTTTATGAGACCATGATTTGGGATTTTCCATTAATCTGCAGCGCGCAGTTCAGCGCTCAGCGACAATGGCATCGAAAATAATCTTGACGTCACTGGTGGATGCTTCCAGAGCGCGGCCAACGCGGATCATAAGCGGGGCACCTTGGTCGCACATACCTTCGGGTTGCTTCTGGGGTTTGATAGTTTCTTGCATGGCGTGGTTCATCGCGGCTATTGCATCCTTCAACTTGGCACCGTCGTGCACGTGGCCAATGAATACCATGCGCAGCGTGGCAACCGTATCGTCGCGAGAAAGCTTGCAATCGAACGCGATCTGCCGACTTAGCTTGAAATCATTAAGCATGTCGGCATGCGCGAGGGCGGTGCTGCCCAGAAGGACGGCTCCAATGATGAGGGCCTTTCTCATGTGTAAACCACTTCCCTTGTTGTTGCTCGGAACTCGGCTGTCATGCTCCTGCTGCTGAAGCAAGCTCGACCTGATCGTGCGGTCTATTTTGGCAGCTTACAACAAGCGAATGGCAGCGGCGCACAAACATCGGTTGTGGTAGCTTCCTACATGGCAGGTGAGAAAAGCCAGCGTAGTAGTCGGGGGCAACATTGAAACGTAATACCGCGCTCAAGTGCATTGGATGGATAGCTACATTCGGCGGTGTCGGGTTTAGCGGACTTTACCGAACCTTGAAGTATGAGGTTTGGGCTGCGGTAGCACACCATCAATACGACTTTCCAATTCCGACCAGTGCTATCAAATTGAATGAGTTCGTGACGGCGCACCCAGATGTAAGGGACGTTTCGTCGCTGATTACTTTGGGTATCCTGAGCGCGTTCTCTTTACTTATGGGCGCTATTCTTGTTGCGCTGTTCGGGGAGGCGAAGGGGGATAAACCTGCCGCTCCGAAAAGTAACCGACAGGAGGGTGAAGGTTGACGCGTTCGTTGAATGGTTGGCGGAGGTTATGGCTTGCCTTGACTGCCCTAGCAGTGATTATCGCGGCTATCACCGGCCTAGTTCAAGCTGGGCGGGATGACAGCTCGTGGATTTACGCATCAGCTATACGCAAGGATTTCGAGAATCCCGCCTGCCGCGATATCGCAACGAAGCCGTTCAGTGAATTGGCAGAGCCTGCTTTCACTTCGGAAGGGGGAAGCTGCTGGCACATTTTCACCCATAGACGCTATCGGAGCGATCTAAATCAACCTCTCACAATGGATCTCTATTACCATGACCGGCTGGTCGATAGGTGGCAAAACATCGGCATATTGGTGGGCATCTATTTGGTGATGGTGGTTCTGGGGTCGGCAATCATCTACGCTCTGGGCAAGACAGTCGCCTGGATCCGTGCGGGGTTCCGAAATGCGTAAACCGGTAGGTCCTCTATTCGCGGCCATGTTGGTTGCGGCGTTCACTGTTGGCCCAGCCGCCGCCGAACCATCGATAGATCAAGTCATCAAGGCATGCGGGCAGAAGACACTCGTCTTTAGTGCTCAAGGCAAGCGGGTCGGCGAAAAAATTGATGGCTACTGCCAAGGCTTCTTGGAAGGCGCATTTGCTGTTCTGGTTCATAAGGGCGCAATCTGCAGACCCAAGGATGACGCTGATCCAGTGACGGCGGAATATCTGATCACTGTCCTGAATCAGTATCGCGCTGATGAAAAGTCCGAGATGGACCTTGGCACGACCATCGAGAAAGCTTTTGTAAGGGCCTTCCCCTGCTAGTTGCAGCATGCGTGAAAAAGGCGATAGTCCACCCCTCGCCATGTGGTATTACTGACTCTGTAAGCTACTGCCACGGAAAGGGGGTGTTTAGGTTGGTATCAGAAAGTATGGTCAGGCGACTGGCCAAAAAGCAAGGCTTTCGCGTAATCAAGTCGCGCAAGGACTACAGTTCCTACAATTACGGACTGTATATGCTGGTAAACGATAGAAATGCGGTTGTGCTTGGGTCAAACTTCGATGCTTCGTCGGAAGACATTCAAGACTACCTGACTAGCGACGACTGAGGTCGTCAACTCTGAGCGGAAGGGCTGCTGGTACCCTTCTCCAGAGCATGGCACGGCAACCAGCGACAAGCGCTGAACTATGCGCGTTCTTTGCTCTCTGTCACGCGCGTGCCCTCAACTGCCTGACGCCAGCAATCAGCCAACCTCAGCGGCACGAAACAGCATCGTGGCGATATCCTCGGCAACCTCCTGCCGCTTCTCCTTCCAGACCTTCACATACTGAGCGGTCTGTGTAACGGAAGCATGGCCGAGATGGGCGCTTGCGGCCTCGATGCCGTATTTCTCAGCGATGACGCTGGCGATGTGACGACGAATGGCGTGGACGCCAGATTTCGGGATGCCAAGCTGTTTGAGTAGCTTCTGGTAGAGGTGGCGAACGGCGTTGGTCTTGTCTACGTCAGTTTTCCAGCCTGCTGCCCTGCGCGCTATAAATACTTGTTGCGATGATTCCAGTGCATAGACGTGGGCCTTCTTGGCCTTGGCGCGGGTCGCAGCGATAGCCCATTTGTTACCGTCGATCTCGCTGATGGGGATATTGGCCGCTTCTGCGGTGCGCGATCCGGTGTTGCAAATCAGGAGCAGGGGCCACGCGGCGGGATCGGAATTGGATACCCGCCAAGCCGCCTCATATAGCTGCGCAAACTCGGCCTTGGACAAGATCGGCTGGAAGGGGTCGGTGGGTAGTCGCTCAAGCCCCTCGGTCGGATTGTACACGGTCCACCGCTTTCCCTTTGCGAACTTGTAGACAGCGCTCAGTATCACGAAGATGACTTTGTTCGCGGTCGTGGAACGGTCTGACAATTCCTCCTGTAGGTCATCAACGTCGACGGGGGTGATATCATCCAGCGGTTTGCTGGTGGCTGGGCGTCCTTCTATCGTCCAGTTCTCGATGTGCTTGAGCCAATATCCATAAGTGTCCTTGCTGCTGTCACGTAGCTTCTTCGCTTTCGACATGGCGAACCGTCGCTGCTTCCAGGCCGCCATTGCATAGCCCAGCGTGATAACGCCGTCGGGGGCGGGCAGGGGTTCTAGCTCCGCCTCTGGTGGGCGGGTCAGCTTGTCTATGGCCCTCAGCGCCGCCTCGCGATCATACTTGGCCGCGTTGTGCACCGGGCCAGGGATCTTAACCCGCTTCCCTTCCGCGTTGCGCATCTGCCAGGTCATGGCCGGCATCACGATAGATAGGTCGTTCCGTTCGGCGTCGACTTTTTGGCATCGGGTTCCCGTAAGCGAGCGAATGTATTCCGGCGTTAGCAGGTTGGTGGGCTTTCGCATTTTGATGGCTCCGAGGCAGGCGCCCAGTATCGTTTTTAAGGGCCAGAAATACAAGTTATCTACAAGTCATCTAGACTATAGGGGTTTCGATGTTCTTGGTTCGTTGCTTATATTAGTAAATTGTCGGATTCCATGTAAAGACCTCTTTACATTACGGAATTTCCGTTTATGGGCCTCACGGAGAATTTACCGCGACATTCCGCCGTTGTCTTAACAATCGGTTTACCAAATATGGTGTCATTATGGCGCGCTGCGGCCGTAACTTTCATGCAATTTTGATGGATCAGAATGCGCAGGACGGCCATCGCCAGCTTCAGGAGAAAATGATGACGAAAAATCCGAATCTCACGCTATCCGGTCCGGATCTGGCCGCGCTTCTGTGCAGCCGCGTCTGCCATGATGTCATATCTCCGGTTGGCGCCATCAACAACGGGCTGGAACTCCTGGACGAGGGCGGTGCGGACGAAGACGCCATGGACCTGATCCGGACGAGCGCCCTCAACGCTTCCGTGCGCCTGAAGTTTGCGCGCCTTGCCTTTGGCGCCTCGGGTTCCGTTGGTGCGTCCATCGACACGGGCGAGGCGGAGCGGGCTGCCAAGGACTTTGCCGCTGCGGAGAAAAAGACGGAGGTCACCTGGACCGGCCCGCGCGTGATCATCGCCAAGAACCGCGTAAAGCTGCTGCTCAATCTCTTCCTCGTCGCCTATGGCTCGATCCCGAAGGGCGGCACGCTCGATATCGTGCTCGAGGATCCCGAGGGCGACTCGAAGTTCAGCATCACTGCGAAGGGCAGGATGATGCGCGTTCCGCCGAAGTTCGCGGAGATCTGCTCGGGTTCGCTGGAAGAGGCGGTCGACGCGCATTCGATCCAGCCCTACTACACCGTCCTGCTCGCCGACGAGAGCGGAATGGAGCTGAAATACATTGCGACTGGCGAGGAAATTGTCTTCAGTGCAGCGATGAAATCCATGTGACCTTTGGTTGCATTCGCTTAATTTTGTGTTGCTACGTAACGTTTCCTTAGGCCCCCGTCCCCTATCGTGGGCGGGTAAGGATTGTGCTCGTGCTCACCCCGCGGGTATCAAGGAGCATGCCAATGCAAAGATTTATGATTACTGACGCCTCGGACGTTGTTCGGAAGGTGGGCAAACGCATTCTCTCAGAACTCGATTTTCTCGTCAGTGAAGCTTCCAGCGCGCATGAGGCCTTCGCGCACTGCCAGACCCAGCTTCCGGATTATCTTATCGTCGATTCCGGCATGGAAGGCGCACTCGAGCTCATTGCGACCATCCGTGGCATGCCGGACGGAAAGAACGTCAAGATCTACTACTGCGTCATCGAGGCCGACCTCAAGAAACTGATGCAGGGGAAGAGGGCAGGGGCGACGGATTTCCTTCTCAAGCCCTTCGACCGGAAGATCCTGACCGCCATCTTTGGAAATCGCACGGTCGCCGCCGCGTAGGGCGCGGCTTGCGTGCTGCACATTCGCGTCAGCCGATTGCCGAACCGGACAAAATAAAAAATCCCGCTTTTCAGCGGGATTTTTTTAGACCGACCGCGGGGATCTGCGGCTTATGCGCTTTCCAGGTAGTCATTACCCTCGGGTTCACGCAGCACATAGCCGCGGCCCCAGACAGTCTCGATGTAGTTTGCTCCGCCGGCGGCATTGGCCAGCTTCTTGCGCAGCTTGCAGATGAAGACGTCGATGATCTTCAGTTCCGGCTCGTCCATGCCGCCATAAAGGTGGTTCAGGAACATTTCCTTGGTCAGCGTCGTACCCTTGCGGAGCGAGAGCAGCTCCAGCATCTGGTATTCCTTGCCGGTCAGGTGCACGCGCTGGCCGCCGACTTCGACGGTCTTGGCATCGAGATTGACGATCAGCTCGCCGGTAATGATGACCGACTGGGCGTGTCCCTTCGAGCGACGCACGATCGCGTGGATGCGCGCTACCAGTTCGTCCTTGTGGAAGGGCTTCGTCATGTAGTCGTCGGCACCGAAGCCGAGACCGCGAACCTTGTCCTCGATGCCGGCCATGCCGGAGAGGATCAGGATGGGTGTCTTGACCTTCGAGAGGCGCAGCGTGCGCAACACCTCGTATCCCGACATGTCGGGAAGGTTCAGGTCGAGCAGAATGATGTCGTAGTCATAGAGCTTGCCGAGATCCACGCCTTCTTCGCCAAGATCGGTCGTGTATACGTTGAAGCTCTCCGACTTGAGCATAAGCTCGATACTCTGTGCTGTCGCACTATCGTCTTCAATGAGTAGAACCCGCATTTTAATCCCCTTTACCGCCGCCGAAAGGTCGTCTTGCCCCCAACGCGATACCCGATCCAGTCACTACCTGATTTGGAAGCTGCCACGGAATGGTTAACAAATTCTGATTCCCTCTGGCAAGGTCTATCGGAAATATTAAATAATTTTTCCATTCCACTGTTTTCCATAAAGAAATTCGGCACGCCTGCTCTCAACTTTCACATTAAGAAA
Source organism: Rhizobium sp. BK251 (assembly GCF_004345245.1). Classification (GTDB taxonomy): domain Bacteria; phylum Pseudomonadota; class Alphaproteobacteria; order Rhizobiales; family Rhizobiaceae; genus Rhizobium. The sequence goes on from NZ_SLUQ01000002.1 coordinate 16,121, forward strand.
GTGCGCCAAGTGATTCATCCGACTCATTAATGCCTTAGTCCGGAAATCAGGCCTCGGCATTTACCGACCCTTAAATGATCGCCACTATCATTAACGATGCCCGTAAACGAAAGGTTACCAGCGGTAGGTTTTTGTTAACACCGCCGGGAAATTTTTCGCAAAGCCGTGTCAAAGCGGTGCGTTGGGCGCATTTGTAATGTGGAGCCGGGGTCTCGCATCACGGGAGTATTGCGTATGAAGTCGCGTGAGAGCCTAGTGCGCCTGAAAGAGTTTCAGGTGAACGAAAAACGTCGTCAGCTGCAGCAGTTGCAGATGATGTTGTCCGAATTCGAACGGATGACGAAGGATCTGGAAAGCCAGATCGTGGCCGAGGAAAAGAAGTCCGGGATTTCCGATCCGGGACATTTCGCCTATCCGACTTTCGCGAAGGCGGCCCGCCAGCGAGCCGACAACCTGCAGGTTTCCATCCGGGAGCTCAAAATGCAGGAAGAATCGCTCGAACTGGCACTGGAAGAAATGCAGGCCGAATATGACAAGGCCGCCGCACTCGAGGAGCGGGACGGGGTGGCCAGGATTCGCGCCTGAGCCGAAAGTCCACGGCGGACGATCCCGCCGTCAGTTCCTGCAAGAGCCATGTATGACCGGCCTCGAAGCGGCCTGTTATACATGGCTTTTGGCATGTCGGTGCTTCTGCCTGACCGCAAGCCTATCGGTGAATGGCGTCGCCTCTTGCCGCGGGGCCAGGTAGCCGATCGGACAGGTGCCGCGAGCCTAGGAGCCGACCACGTCGCTCCATTCCGGATGGCGTTACGCCTGTGCCTTGAAGAAGGGGCAGAGCGGAAAGATCCTCCAGCCATTGCTGCGGGCTTCCTCGACAGCATGAAGGGCAAGTGCCTGGCCGACGCCCTTGCCGCGCAGCGCGTCGGGGACTGCCGTGTGATCGATGATGATCATCTTCGGCGATGTGCGGGAATAGGTCATCTCGGCCTCATGGCCCTCGACGACGGCGACGTAGCGGCCGCCTGATCCGGATTCCTCGTTGCTGATTTCCATCTGCGTTCCTTGAAGAGCGATGCGGGTTTACCAAGGTTCGCATGCCGGGCAGCCCATGCCAAGAAGGCGATTGTCCTTCATTCACGGGGCTGCGGCAGACGGCGATGGGATCGCCCAGAATGATTTCGGGCCCTCTCTTCCACAGACGGGGAAGAAAAGGGCCCGAAATAATCCAGGTTATGTCCGCGCAGGCGAAAGGCGATCCATCGGCCCCGTCAGTGACGATACTGCTGGATCCGGGTCGTGCGCAGCCCGGCGAGACCGTGGCTATTGATCGACGCCTGCCAGGACAGGAACTCTTCGACGGTGAGCGTATAGCGCTCGCATGCTTCTTCCAAGCTCAACAGGCCGCCGCGGACGGCGGCGACAACCTCGGCCTTGCGGCGGATCACCCAACGACGCGTGTTGGGCGGTGGCAGGTCCGCAATGGTCAGCGGGCTGCCATCGGGGCCGATGACATATTTTACTCGGGGACGTATCATTTCGGTCATTGGACTCTCTACACTACTCAAGACCACGGCAGGCACTCTAGCTTGCCACATTTAAAATTTGCCTAAGCGCCTAGTAACAGTTTGATAACAATTTTAAGGGCTTGCCCGGGGAAGCTTTCGCAGGTGCAATATTTTACCAATTGGTAAACCTGAACTGGCTGCATGGGAGCCATGCGCAATAAATGTTATAATCCGCGTCAGATCTAAATTATAAGCATGCAAAATTTAATCGAGCGCGGCGTTTCCGGCAGCGCAATTCGTCATCCGGAAGTTCTGTAGTCAGATTGGCCCGCCTTGGGTTCCAAGGCTGGTGCTTCTTCCGTTTCCAGGCTTGAGCCCGCGCGGATACTCCTGCCCGACCGAAGACGTAATTGAAAGCCGGCGCGCCTTGAGGAGTGCCAGTTATGAAAGAGCGAAACAGCGCGATCCGCTGGGGCGCCGTCGATGGCAGCTTGCTTTCTGCACAGTCGACCGACGAGTCCGAGACGAATGCGCACCTGGAGTCGCTTACCGGGCTCGCACAGCTAGCGGGCTTTGAATACTTCCTCCTTGCCGCATTCCCGCGCGGCGACAAGACCGGCTTTTCCGGCAATTGCCTGGCGTCCAACTGGCCGCAGGAGTTGCTGGATTTTTATAGCGGCTGCGATGTGTTTCACCACAGCAAGCTGGTCGCCAGCCTCAAGAATACCATTCTGCCGGTTTTTTCCGACGGGGTTCCGTTCGGTAGTGCTGCCGCAAACCAGGAAAGCGCGCGGCTGAATTCGGCGTTTCACGGTCACGGGCTATCCAGCACGGTTGCCTTCACGCTCCACGATGCCGACCTCCAGCAATACATCTTCGCCTTCTCCGGCCGAGGATTGGCGCCCTCCCGGAAGCAGAGCGCCGATTTGCATTACAAGTCCGCCGAGGTGCTCGAGAACCTTGTCTTCGAGAAAGGTAAGGACCTTGGACCGGCAGAACGGCTGACCCGCCGCGAGATCGAGTGTCTTCGCTGGTCGGCGGCGGGCAAGAGCAGCGAAGAGATCGCCATCATCCTCGAACTGTCCACCCATACCGTCGCCGGCTATCTCAAGAGCGCGATGCGCAAGCTCGATTCGGTCAATCGAATGCAGGCGGTGGCGCGGGCCTATCGCTACCGGTTGCTCTGAGAAAAAAGGGTAGGGATTCTGCTGAAGGCTGGCTTGGGGATCAGAAGCCCCTTCCGCCCCTCAGCTCGCAGATGACCGTGCCGACGATGATCTTGATGTCCAGCAACACGGAGAAGTTCTCGATATAGTGCAGGTCGCTCTTGATGCGTGCCTTCGCCTTGGCCGCTTTGTCGGTCGGTCCGCGCAGCCCGCGCATCTGCGCCAGGCCGGTCATCCCCGGCTTCATCATATGCCGGCGATGATATTGCGGCACGAGATCCTCGTATAGTGTCCCGCCGGCGCGCATGCCGAGTGCATGGCAGCGCGGCCCGACAAGCGACATGTCGCCTTTCAGAACATTCAAGAGCTGGGGCAATTCGTCGATGTTCGTGCGACGAAGAATGCGGCCTACCCGGGTGATCCGCGGGTCGTTCCTTACCGTCTGCGCCACGCCCGAGCGGTCACCGAGATTCGTGTACATCGATCGGAACTTGTAGACCCTGATCTTCCGGCAATTCTTGCCCCAGCGGGTCTGGTAGAAGAGAACCGGGCCGCGGCTGTCGACCCTGATCATTATCGCGACCGCCAGTAGAAAAGGCAGAAGTACAACCAGAGCGCTCGATGCAATGACGATATCGAGCATGCGCTTTGCAAAGAGCTGCAGGGCCTTCCGGCCGTTTCCGTGCCCCACAAACAGATGCGTATTGATCCGTCCGCCGAAAAGACCCTTTGGCCCGACGTTAAAAGCACCGCGCGTAATACTGTGATGTAGGTCCGTGATGCTCAAAATCGTCCACTCTCAAAACAGTTAAGAGACAGGAAGTCTATGGGCGTTACTCCATAGGCTATCGTTTGGCGCTTGTCATCAACCTTCTTAACGAACCGTTAAGCCTATTGAATGATAATTTGATCTAATTGAACTCATGTGTCCAATAAAAAATGCCGCGTTGCAGCGCATATACCTTCGCAACTGCGTTAAAATACTGAAATTTTTCGATGTATTTCACCAATTGGATTGACGGCTGCTGAAAAGAGCCGGCATTGCCGCAAATCTGCCATGCGCACAGCGCATGGCTGTATTTTAGTAATTGCTTTCTATGCCTGAAATAGCGGCAGTCCGGAAAGCTTGAGGAATCGAGTGTCAATCCTCACTGACCCCGTCGAGCAGATAGTTTAACCAGAAATACTTTGCATCGACAGGTAATGCGCAAGATTGATCGCCTGTCGGTTATTTATAGTCTGATGAGCGTTATCTCGGTTTTGCCGCTGCCGAACTCGATACTTCCGCTTCCGCTGTGGCGAAGAGAAATCCGGTTTCCCGCGTCAAGAAATGCCAGTCCGATGGCTGACTGCCGCGTTGCTGTGCTTGCTGAAGGGGCGGTGACGGTTGCCAAGGTCGTCGCCCCGTTTGCCAGGACGGTGACACCATGGCCGGAGCTCGACAGCGCGCTGACACTAAGGGCGAGAAGATAGATGCCGGCCGCCGGAACGACGAGATTGTTGCCGGTGCCGCCGGCAACGGCCGTGCCGAGCGCAAAACCGCCTTGGCTGATGTGCAGGTCATTGAACCCGGTCTGGCTGCCGTTTGCCGGCGACAGGGTGGCGGCGGCAAGCGATGCACGAACGGCGGGGCGATTCGGCATGCTCGCAATCCCACCTCCGGAGACGGAAAGGGCCGTGCGCCAATCGCTGCCGTCGGCGCTCACCTTGATTGCAAACTCGTCGTTGCCTGCGAGACCCATCTCGGCACGCCCTGACCATGCCGACTGGAAGAGAAGGCTCGCCGTATCCGCAGCGCCTGCCTTGTTGATCTTCAGCTGATGGCCGTTGCCTGCATGGTTGAAGAGCGACGCGGGGGAGGAGACCGCGAGCCTGTTGAACGCGTCGGCGCCGGTGCTGATCCCCAACGTAGCAAACGAACCTTCAGCGGGAAGAGCCGGCTCATGCCAAGCGCCGGCCTGATGTATGCGCAGCCTGTCATCGGCAAGGAAGAAGGCGCGCCAGCCATCGAGTGGTGTGAGGTAGAGCCAGGCGCCGTCCTGGCGAAACGCGATCCTGCCGGATTTTCCAGACCAGGGTCCGGTCGCCGACGCGCCGATGAGATAGCAGCATCCTTCGGCAGGCAACTCCGGCGGTGTCGCGAGTTCGGCTTCGATCGTCAATTGCACGATGGCGTCCAGGCGTTGCAGTGCCTCGTTGTGGGTCACGTGCTTCTGCGCCTGGGAGGGAAGGATATAGGGAAGAGAGAGGTTTGCGGTTTCTTCGGACACGGTTCTTCTCCGGTTGCGCGGCCGGGCACATCCCGAGCGAGTCGGGGTGCTGCCGGCAGCGTGATCTGTCCGAAATCTTAGGTGCAGGGTTGGTTGTGGGGACGAAGCGATGGGCGTTGCATTGAAATCTCAATGCTTCTTGGCTTTGCCGTCCCCGCTCAGCTGCGCTTGGCGTTGCCCCAGGAGATGAAGTGAGGGTTGGAGAAGTCGGCATTTGCCCCTTCACCATAGTGCAGCGGCGTGCCGTCGAGCGTCAGCGTCGAACCGCCCGCCGCGCGAAGAACAGCGTCGCCGGCCGCCGTGTCCCACTGCATCGTCCGGGTGAAGCGTGGGTAAATGTCGGCCATGCCTTCCGCGATCAGGCAGAATTTCAGCGAAGAGCCGATATTCGTGCACTCCGAGATCGAGTGCTCGTCCAGAAAGGCGCGAGTACGCGGGCTGTCATGGCTGCGGCTGGCAAGCGCAACGCGGCTCTCCGGCTGCGCGCGGACAGTGATCGGGCGCCGCTCGACAATCTCGAACTTGTCGTCGACCGCGAGCTTTTCCGCCTTGCCTGATTCGCAGACGAAGGCGACATGAAGGGCCGGTGCGTAGACGATGCCTGCCGTCGGTATGCCGCCTTCGATGAAAGCGATGTTGACGGTGAACTCCTTGCGCCTGTCGACGAATTCCCGGGTGCCGTCGAGCGGGTCGACGAGGAAGAAGGGTTTGCCGGCAATATCCGGAATGTGGCCGGCGGCCACGGCCTCCTCTGCGATGACAGGTACTTCGGGAAATGCCGCTGCAAGATGGCTGAGGATGATGCGTTCAGCCCGCTCGTCGGCGATGGTGACGGGGCTTGCGTCGGCCTTGAAGGCCACACAGCAACCGGCGCGGAAGACCTCGATAATGGCTTCTCCCGCCTCAAGTGCTGCTTTTTCAAAAGTCCGGAGCATTTCGCTGGTCGTCGTGGGATGGTTGCCCTTGGCTGCGCGCGACCACGATCCTACGCTGCGACAGCCACTCTTGAATATCATCTTCTTCATAGATGGGTTGCACGAAAGTCCCCATCAACATCAACCGGCGGCAAATGTGCTCGCGGCTGTGTGAAAAAAACATCATGTCCGGTTTGCGTCATTTCCGCGCCCTTTACGGGCTTGCCGTTTGCGATGCGTATGCGAATGTGCGGCCATCTCATCTTGGGCGACGGCATGCGCTATTCGGCATTTTCCATTTTAAAACAAGCTTTTTCAGGAAATCGTGACTGGACGCCGGTGTGGCGTGAACCGCAGCCGAAGCCGCATTATGATGTCATCATTGTCGGTGGCGGCGGGCACGGTCTTTCGACTGCCTACTATCTCGCGAAGGAATTCGGCATTACCAACGTGGCGGTTCTGGAGAAGGGCTACCTCGGCTCCGGCAATGTCGGCCGCAACACGACGATCATCCGCTCCAACTATCTGCTGCCCGGCAACGAGCCCTTTTACGAGTTCTCGATGAAGCTCTGGGAGGGACTGGAGCAGGACTTCAACTACAATGCCATGGTCTCGCAGCGCGGGATCATCAACCTTTTCCATTCCGACGGACAGAAGGACGAATATACCCGCCGCGGTAACGCGATGCGCATGCACGGCGTCGACGCCGAACTGCTCGATCGCGATGAGGTGAGGGCGATGATGCCTTACCTCAATTTCGACCATGCCCGCTTCCCGATCCTCGGCGGCCTGCTGCAACGGCGCGGCGGCACCGCTCGGCACGATGCGGTCGCCTGGGGCTATGCGCGCGGTGCCGACAGCCGCGGCGTCGACCTGATCCAGCACTGCGAGGTGACGGGTATCCGTCGTGAAAACGGCGTGGTTACGGGCGTGGAGACGACGAGAGGCTTCATAGGCTGCAACAAGCTCGCGCTCGCGGCCGCCGGCAATACAACGACGGTCGGGCGCATGGCCGATCTCGAACTGCCGATCGAGACGCACGTGCTGCAGGCCTTCGTCTCGGAAGGGCTGAAGCCGGTCATCGACAATGTCATCACCTATGGCGCCGGACACTTCTACATCTCGCAGTCCGACAAGGGCGGGCTCGTCTTCGGCGCGGACATCGACTACTACAGCTCCTACGCCCAGCGCGGAAACCTGGCGACGGTCGAGCACACGATCGAGGAGGGCGTCTCCCTCATTCCCGGGCTTTCGCGTGCACGGGTGCTGCGGGCCTGGGGCGGCGTCATGGACATGAGCATGGACGGCTCGCCGATCATCGACCGCACGCCGATCGACAATCTCTACCTGAACTGCGGCTGGTGCTATGGCGGCTTCAAGGCGACGCCCGCTTCCGGCTTCTGCTTCGCGCACCTGATCGCGAAGAACGAATCACACGACGTCAGCCGCTTCATGCGCCTCGATCGCTTCGAGCGCGGCTTCCCGATCGACGAAGGCGGCAAGGGTCCGCAACCGAACCTGCATTGAGACACCCGACATGGCGAGCCTGATACATTGTCCGCATTGCGGCATTCGTCCCAAGGAGGAATTCTCCATTCGCGGCGATGCCTCCATCGAGCGTCCTTCGCCGGCAGCACCGGACGAGGACTGGCACCGCTACGTCTATGTCCGGGACAACCCGCGCGGCCGCTACAAGGAATATTGGCACCATGCCGCCGGCTGCCGCCGCTGGCTGGTGGTTGATCGCGACAACCTTACCCACGAGGTCTTTGCCGTTACCGATGCGGCGGCGAAGGTCAAAGGGGATGCGGCATGACAGCCTATCGCCTTGCCTCCGGCGGTCTTGTCGACCGCGAGAGCGGATTGTCCTTCACCTTCGACGGCAAGCGCATGCGCGGCTTCGAGGGCGACACGCTTGCCTCCGCGCTCCTTGCCAATGACGAGCTTCTGGTCGGCCGCAGCTTCAAGTATCACCGCCCGCGCGGCATCGTGACGGCGGGGTCTTCGGAGCCGAACGCCCTCGTTGCCATAGGTCGAGACGCGCGCACCGAGCCGAATACCCGCGCGACCGTCGCTGAGCTCTACCAGGGCCTCACAGCTGCAAGCCAGAACCGCTGGCCGTCGCTTTCCCATGACATCGGCGCGTTGAACAGCATCCTGTCGCCGTTTCTCGGGGCGGGGTTCTACTACAAGACCTTCATGTGGCCGGCGGCTTTCTGGGAGAAGGTCTACGAGCCGTTCATCCGCCGCGCGGCGGGGCTTGGCCGCGCCGCGATGCAGGCCGATCCGGACCGCTACGAAAAGGCCTGGGCGCATTGCGAACTGCTGGTCATCGGCTCGGGGCCCGCGGGGCTGATGGCCGCGTTGACCGCGGCGCGCGCCGGGCTTCGGGTCATCCTTGCGGATGAGGGCTTCAGGCTCGGCGGATCGCTGCTGTCCGAGAAGGTCGTGGTCGGAGGGCTTGCCGGCGATGCCTTCGCGCGGAGCCTGATCGATGAGCTCCAGAGCTTCGAGAACGTGACGCTGATGCCACGGACGACCGTTTTCGGCTGGTACGACGACAACGTGTTCGGCGCAGTCGAGAAAGTGCAGAAGCATGTGGCGGTGCCGAGCGGCAGCCTGCCGGTGGAACGGCTTTGGCGCATTGCAGCCAAGCGGGCGATCCTCGCCTCCGGCGCCGAGGAGCGGCCGCTCGTTTTCGGCGGCAATGACAGGCCGGGCGTCATGATGGCGGGCGCGATGCGCACCTATCTCAACCGCTATGCCGTGGCGGCCGGAAAGAAGGTTGCGGTCTTCACCAATGGCGGCTCGGGATACCGCACGGCGAGTGATCTTGCTGCGCAGGGCATCGAGATCAGCGCGATCATCGACACACGCGGCGGAGGCAGCGACAGGGCGCCGGAAGGCGCGCGCGTCATTTACAATGGTACGATCGTTGCGACGAAAGGGCGCCGGCGGCTCTCCGGTGTCATCACCGACCGTTCCGGCTTCGAAGAGACGATCGCCTGTGACGCTCTCGCCATGTCCGGCGGCTGGTCGCCGGTCGTTCACCTTCTCTGCCAGCGCGGCGGAAAGCCGGTCTGGTCCGATGAGAAGCAGGCCTTCCTGGCGCCTGATGTCGGAGGGAGGTTCGTCGCGGCAGGTTCCGCTGCGGGCGTGGAAAGTGTTTCCGCCTGCCTCGCCGACGGGATGCAGAAGGCAAAGACGGCAGCGCTCAGTCTCGGCTATGCGGCCTACGAGGCGAATCTGCCCCAGGTGGAGGGCGAATACGATCCTGCCTTTGCGGCGATCTGGCATATCCCGGGGGCGAAGGACAAAGCCTTCGTCGACTTCCAGAACGACGTTCATGTCAAGGATCTCGGCTTGGCGTTGCGCGAAGGTTTCGGCCACATCGAGCACGCCAAACGCTACACGACGAGCGGCATGGCGACGGATCAGGGCAAGCTCGGCAATGTCAATGCGACAGGCATCATGGCCGGCATGCGGGGCGTCAATCCGGCCACCGTCGGCACGACGACATTCCGGCCCTTCTATACGCCGGTTTCGTTCGGGGCGCTGGCAGGCACGGCGCGCGGCAAACATGCTGCTCCGGTGCGTCAATCGCCGCTGCATGGATGGGCCAAGAGGAATGGGGCGACCTTCCTCGAGGCCGGGCTCTGGTATCGTTCCGCCTGGTTTCCGCGGGGCGAAGAGAAGACCCTGCGCGAAAGCGTCGACCGTGAAGTGAGGAATGTTCGCGAGAATGCCGGTCTCTGCGACGTGTCGACCCTCGGCAAGATCGAGGTCTTCGGCAAGGACGCGGCGGAATTCCTGAACCGGATATACAGCAACCCGTTTCTCAAGCTGCCTGTCGGCAGGGCGCGCTACGGGCTGATGCTGCGCGAGGACGGCATGGTCTTCGACGACGGAACCGCAAGCCGCCTGGGGGACGAGCATTTCTTCGTGACCACCACGACGGCCTATGCGGCGGAGGTCATGTCGCACATGGAGTTCTGCGCGCAAGCGCTCTGGCCGCAGCTCGATGTCCGCTTCGTCTCTTCTTCCGACCAGTGGGCACAGATGTCGCTCGCCGGGCCGAAGGCACGCGTGATCCTACAGCAGATCGTCGAGGACGACATTTCCAACGAGGCCTTTCCCTATCTTTCGGCCGGACAGGTGACGCTCAAGGGCGGGTTGAAGGCACGCCTTTTCCGCATCTCCTTCTCCGGGGAACTGGCCTATGAGATCGGCATTCCCTCGGGTTACGGCGAAGCTGTCGCGGATGCGCTGATGGATTCCGGCAAGGATCATAGCATCTGCGCCTACGGTGTCGAGGCGCTGAACGTGCTCCGCATCGAAAAGGGCCACGTCACCCATAGCGAACTCGATGGCCGCACGACCCCTGATGATGTCGGGCTGGGGAAAATGTTGTCGACACAGAAGACGGACTTCATCGGCAAGCGGCTTTCGAGCCGGTTCGGCCTGACGGCTGCCGATCGCATCCAGCTTGTCGGTTTGAAGCCGGTTGAGGCGGCAAAGGAGATCCGGGCGGGTGCGCATCTGCTGAAGGAGGGGGCAAAGCCCTCGACCGCTAACGACCAGGGACATGTGTCGTCTGCCTGCTTCTCGCCGACGCTTGGCCATTTCATCGCGCTCGCCTTCCTAAAGTCCGGTCGTGAGCGTTACGGCGAAAGGATCGTCGTCTGGGATGGCCTGAGAGGCGAAGAGGTGCTTGCGGAGGTCTGCAGCCCCATCTTCGTCGATCCCGAAAACGCCAAGCTGCATCTTTGAGGATTGCTGGATGACCCCGACGTTCCAGAACACGCACCCGCTGGAAGATCATGTGTCCGGTTTCGACAATCGGACGAGCCCCGATCACCTCGCGATCCTGCGGCGCCCCGCGATCTTCTCGGTTCTCGCGCATGGCGGCGAGACGGATCAGGCCGATGCCGCGCTGAAGGCGCTGCCGGATGCCGTCGTACGAAACGCATCGCCGGGCGAATGGCTCGTCATTTCGGAGACTGTCGGTGCGGAGACTCTTGCGCGCGAGATTTCGGCGATCGAATGGCCGCTATCCATAGTCGACCAGAGCGACGGCCGCGCCGTGTTGCGCATCAGCGGGCCCAACGTCCGTCGCATTCTCGCCAAATGCGTTGCCGTCGATCTCCATCCATTGGTGTTTGCCGAGGGGCGATCGGCGAACATGCTGTGCTGCCACGTCAGTGCGAATGTCGCCCGTTTCGGCACGGATTCCTTCGAAATCGTCGTCATGCGCTCCTATGCGGGCTCGGTCTTCGAGGAGATCATGGAGATGGGGCGCGAATTTGCGCTGACGGCCGGTTTTTCCGATTGAGGCGATGGCGCGATCCGGACAATCGTGATGGCGCAAACAGGAATATCGGCTTCGCAGTTCGCTCTATGTGCCCAGGAAAATAGCCACTAGGCTGCTTCCAGATCTTGCCGATCCAGGCGGAATTTCCAGCTGATTTCAAAGGTATGGAGACCGTCCGGTGGCTTGCGTCGACCTTTTCCTTTGTCAGAGCGATAGTGTCCCCAGCGGGCCAACAACCGGAGAGTTCACATGAAAAGCCATGCCAGGGTCGTCGTCATCGGCGGAGGCGTCGTCGGATGCTCGGTTCTCTACCATCTGACAAAATTCGGCTGGAAGGACGTGGTACTACTCGAGCGTTCCGAACTGACCTCGGGTTCGACCTGGCACGCGGCCGGCGGCATGCATACGATCAACGGTGATCCCAACGTCGCCAAGCTGCAGAAGTACACGGTCGAGCTCTACAAGGAGATCGAGGAGTATTCCGGCCAGGATGTGGGCCTGCACATGACCTCCGGCCTGATGCTGGCCGCGACCACGCAGCGCTTCGATTGGCTGAAGTCGATCCTCGCCAAGGGCCGTTACAACGGTCTCGAAGCGACGCTGCTGTCGCCGAAGGAAGCGCATGAGATGATGCCGCTTCTCGATCCCGATCAGTTCGTTGGCGCGCTCTACGACCCGGTCGAAGGCCATCTCGACCCCTACGGCACGACACATGCATACGCCAAGTCGGCGAAGAAGAATGGTGCCGAGATCTATTTGCACACCAAGGTCGAGGACCTGGTGCAGCGCGAGGATGGCGCCTGGCGCGTCATCACCAACCAGGGCGAAATCATCGCCGAGCACGTCGTCAATTGCGGTGGCCTCTGGGCGCGCGAAGTCGGCCGCATGGTTGGGCTTGAGCTGCCGGTTCTTGCCATGGAGCACATGTACCTCATCACCGAGGACATGAAGGAAGTGACCGATTTCAACGCGGCAACCGGCAAGGAGCTGATGCACTGCGTCGACTTCGACGGTGAGATCTACCTGCGGCAGGAACGGCAGGGTATGCTCATGGGTACCTATGAAAAGGCCTGCCGCCCGTGGTCGCCGCTTAATACACCCTGGGATTTCGGCCACGAGCTGCTGGCGGAAGACATCGAGCGCATCACCCCAGAGTTGGAAGTCGGCTTTCGCCACTTCCCCGCCTTCAACAATGCCGGCATCAAGAAGATTATCAACGGCCCCTTCACTTTCTCGCCGGACGGCAATCCGTTGGTAGGCCCGGTGCGCGGTCTCACCAACTACTGGTCGGCCTGCGCGGTCATGGCCGGCTTCAGCCAGGGCGGCGGCGTCGGGCTCGCTCTTGCCAACTGGATGATCCATGGCGATCCCGGCTTCGACGTCTTTGCCATGGATGTGTCGCGCTATGGCGACTATGCGACGCTTGCCTACACCAATGCCAAGGTGCGCGAGAACTACCAGCGCCGATTCTCGATCCGCTATCCGAACGAGGAACTGCCGGCCGGGCGGCCGCTGATGACCACGCCGATCTACGACAAGCTGAAGGCGGCCGGCGCGGTGTTCGGCGCGTCCTATGGCCTGGAGCAGGCGCTGTGGTTCGCTCCTGAGGGCGAGGAGGACAAGTTCTCGTGGCGGCGCTCGAATGATTTCGACGTCGTTGGCGCAGAAGCCAAGGCGGTGCGCGACAGCGTCGGCCTGATGGAGACCTCGGGCTTTGCCAAGTACACGATCAAGGGCAAGGGTGCAGAAGCCTGGCTCGACCGGATGCTCACCTGCCGCATCCCTGCGATCGGCCGCATGACCTTGGCGCCGATGCTGAAGGAAGACGGCAAGCTGATCGGCGACTTCACGCTCGCCAAGCTGGGCGAGGGGGATTTCCTTCTGATAGGCTCCGGTATCGCCGAGTCTTATCACATGCGCTGGTTCGAGAAGCATCTTCCGGCTGACGGCTCCGTCGAACTGACGGCGCTCGGCGTTGCGCTTCTCGGCCTCTCGGTTGCCGGTCCGAATGCGCGCAAGCTGATGGAAAAGCTGACGCATCAGGATCTGACGGACAAGGCGTTTCCCTTCATGTCAATCCGCCGCATGGATCTCGGCATGGCGCCGGCGATCGTGGGGCGCGTCTCCTATACCGGCGATCTCGGCTACGAAATCTGGATGAAGCCGGAATACCAGCGTTATCTCTTCGACCTTATCATGGAAGCCGGTGCGGAACACCGAATCAAGCTGTTTGGCCTCCGGGCGCTGAACGCGCTGCGGCTCGACAAGTCTTACGGCAGCTGGGCGCGGGAATATCGTCCGCTCTACGGACCCTACGAGGCCGGCCTCGGCCGCTTCGTGGCGTTGTCCAAGGAGGCCGACTTTATCGGCAAGCAGGCGGCTGCAAGGGAAAAGGCGGAAGGCGGCGCGCTTCGTCTGCGCACGTTCATCATCGTAGCAGGCGACGCCGACGTGATCGGCGACGAACCGATCTACCACAATGGCGAAGTGCGCGGCTGGGTTACTTCCGGCGGTTATGCCCACGCCTCCGGCGTCTCGGTCGCGATCGGGTATGTGCCAAGGGAGATCGCCGACGAAGCGGAAGGCTGGCATGTCGAGCTTCTGGGCGACCTACTTCCGGCACGCCTCCAGCCGCAACCGCTTTTCGATGCCGATGGCTTACGCATGCGGTCTTGACCGCAGGGCGGGAATAGCTCGGCAGGTTTCCACTTAGACTTTAGTTCATTGCGTGGCATTGGCTGGCTAAATTATTGCCAGCCAATGCCGTTTTTCTGGTGGGTTTGGTTTCAATTGCGTCACTTTTGTTTGTATTGACAAGAATCTGAAACACAAAAACCTTTTGGTCTTCACATTTTCGCGGAAAGCGGTATGGATTGCGCAATATGGGGGCCTTGGCTTCGGGCACTATAAAATCAAAAATGAGATGCGGTCGGTTTCAGGCTGTATCCAGGGGAAATGATATATGGAGTATTTTGTCCAGCAGCTCATTAATGGGCTGACTCTCGGATCCATCTATGGCCTTGTGGCTATTGGCTATACGATGGTTTACGGCATTATCGGCATGATCAATTTCGCACATGGCGACATTTTCATGCTTGGCGGTTTCGCCGCCCTCATCGTCTATCTCGTTCTCGTTTCCGTCTTTGTCGGCCTGCCCGTGGCAGTGCTGCTCCTGGTGATGCTTGTCGTCGCCATGCTGATGACGAGCCTGTGGAACTGGACGATCGAGCGCATCGCCTATCGGCCGCTGCGCGGATCCTTCCGCCTTGCGCCGCTGATTACGGCGATCGGCATGTCGATCACGCTGTCCAACTTCATCCAGGTCACCCAGGGTCCGCGCAACAAGCCGATCCCGCCGCTGGTGAGCACTGTCTACACGGTCGGTGGACTGTCGATATCGCTGAAGCAGATCATCATCATCATCATCACGGCGGTGCTGCTTACGGTGTTCTGGTACATCGTCAACCACACCGCGCTTGGTCGTGCACAGCGTGCGACCGAACAGGACCGCAAGATGGCGGCTCTCCTCGGCGTCAACGTCGACCGGACGATCTCGATCACCTTCATCATGGGTGCGGCACTGGCTGCGGTGGCCGGAACCATGTACCTGATGTATTATGGCGTTGCCTCCTTCAACGACGGCTTCACGCCGGGCGTCAAGGCGTTCACGGCGGCCGTTCTTGGCGGCATCGGTTCGCTGCCCGGCGCCGTTCTCGGCGGATTGCTGATCGGCCTGATCGAGTCGCTGTGGTCGGCCTATTTCACGATCGCCTACAAGGATGTCGCGACATTCGCCATCCTCGCTTTCGTCCTGATTTTCAAGCCGACAGGTATCCTGGGGCGGCCGGAAGTCGAGAAGGTATAACGCCATGGCAAATCCAAGCATTGCTGAAGGCAAGCCGGCGCCCGGTCTTGTCCAGAAGGGCCTTACGGAAGCCTTCTTCGCCGCACTCATTTCGTTCGGGATGTTTGTTCTCTATGTCGGTCTGAAGACCGATCAGAACATCAGCAACGAGCTCATCATCGTACAGCGCTGGGGGCTACTCGCGATCTTCGTCGCCGTCGCCGCCGTCGGCCGGTTCGTCATGATCGTCTTCATCGGCCCGCATATCGACCGACGCAAGCTTGCGAAGGCCAAGTCAGGCGAACTCGACATCTCGACGGAAAAGAGCTTCTTTCACAGGCACTTCCTGAAGATCGCTCTCATTGCCCTGCTGCTGTATCCCGTTTTCGTCACGACGATGCTCGGCCCGCAGGGCGCCCTGAAATGGGTCGACAACTTCGGCATCCAGATCCTCATCTACGTGATGCTCGCCTGGGGCCTCAACATCGTCGTCGGGCTCGCCGGCCTGCTGGACCTCGGCTATGTCGCGTTCTACGCGGTCGGAGCCTATTCCTACGCGCTGCTTTCCAGTCATTTCGGGCTTTCCTTTTGGCTGCTGCTGCCGCTTTCGGGAATTCTGGCCGCCTTCTGGGGTATTATTCTCGGATTTCCGGTACTTCGCCTGCGCGGGGACTATCTTGCGATCGTGACGCTCGCTTTCGGTGAAATCATTCGCCTCGTCCTCATCAACTGGACGGACGTGACGAAGGGCACCTTCGGCATTTCGGGCATCGCCAAGGCCTCGATCTTCGGCATCTGGAGCTTTGACGTCGGTGCGGCGAACAACTTCGCCAAATCCTTCGGCCTGCCGATGTCTTCGGCCTATTACAAGATCTTCCTCTTCTACGTCATCCTCGCGCTGTGCATGCTGACGGCTTACGTCACAATCCGCCTGCGCCGCATGCCGATCGGCCGCGCGTGGGAGGCCCTGCGCGAGGACGAGATTGCTTGCCGCTCGCTTGGCATCAATACGGTTACGACGAAGCTCACCGCCTTCGCGACGGGGGCGATGTTCGGCGGTTTCGCGGGTTCGTTCTTCGCTGCCCGCCAAGGTTTCGTTTCGCCGGAATCCTTCGTCTTCCTCGAATCCGCCGTCATCCTCGCGATCGTCGTCCTCGGCGGCATGGGCTCGCTTACCGGCATCGCGATCGCCGCGATCGTCATGGTGGGCGGCACGGAGGCGCTTCGCGAGATGTCCTTCCTGAAGATGATCTTCGGGCCTGACTTCACACCGGAACTTTACCGTATGCTGCTCTTCGGCCTCGCCATGGTCGTGGTCATGCTGTTCAAGCCGCGCGGTTTCGTCGGATCGCGAGAACCAACTGCCTTCCTCAAGATGCGCAAGGCAGTCTCCGGAAGCTTCACCAAGGAGGGCCACGGCTGATGACCCCCGTAACTCAGGCAATGGCCAACGACGTCCTCCTGAAGGTCGAGCACCTTTCGATGAAGTTCGGCGGCCTCATGGCCATCAACGACTTCTCCTTCGAGGCCAAGCGTGGCGACATCACCGCGCTGATCGGCCCGAATGGAGCAGGCAAGACGACCGTCTTCAACTGCATCACCGGCTTCTACAAGCCGACGATGGGCATGATCACCCTGCAGCAGCAGAGCGGCAAGCAGTACCTGCTGGAGCGGCTGCCGGACTTCCGTATCACCAGGGAAGCCAAGGTGGCGCGTACCTTCCAGAACATCCGGCTGTTTTCGGGTCTGACGGTTCTCGAGAACCTGCTCGTCGCCCAGCACAACAGGCTGATGAAGGCGTCGGGCTATACGGTCCTCGGTCTTGTCGGCATCGGTCCGTACAGGACAGAGGCCGCCGCCGCCATCGAGCGTGCGCGCTACTGGCTGGAGAAGGCCGATCTGATCGACCGCGCCGACGATCCGGCGGGCGACTTGCCCTACGGGGCGCAGCGGCGGCTGGAGATCGCGCGTGCCATGTGTACCGAGCCGGAACTTCTGTGCCTGGACGAGCCGGCAGCGGGCCTCAACCCGCGCGAATCGGCTGCGCTGAACGCTCTGCTGCGCAGCATCCGCGCGGAGAACAACACGTCGATCCTGCTCATCGAGCACGACATGTCGGTCGTCATGGAAATTTCCGACCACGTCGTCGTGCTGGAGTACGGGCAGAAGATTTCCGATGGCACGCCGGAGCACGTCAAGAACGACCCGCGCGTCATTGCGGCTTACCTGGGTGTCGAGGATGAGGAAGTGGAAGAGGTGATCGCTACCGTCGAGCAGCTCGAAGGGGGCAAGAACTGATGGCCGGTGAAACTCTTCTCAAGGTACAGGGCGTCGAGACCTACTACGGGAACATCCGCGCCCTTGCCGGCATCGATGTCGAGGTGAACAAGGGCGAGATCGTCAGCCTGATCGGCGCCAACGGCGCCGGCAAATCGACACTGATGATGACCATCTGCGGCAGCCCGCAGGCTCGGACCGGCTCGGTCATCTTCGATGGTCGCGACATCACGCGGCTGCCGACGCACGAGATCGCGCGGCTGAGGATTGCCCAGTCGCCGGAGGGCCGGCGCATTTTCCCGCGCATGACAGTCACGGAAAACCTGCAGATGGGCGCGGGGCTGGACAACCTGAAATACTTCTCCGAGGACGTGGAGAAGATATTCACGCTGTTTCCGCGTCTCAAGGAGCGCCAGAACCAGCGCGGCGGGACGCTTTCGGGCGGCGAGCAGCAAATGCTGTCGATCGGACGCGCGCTGATGGCGCGCCCCAAGCTCCTCCTTCTCGACGAGCCCTCGCTCGGCCTCGCGCCGCTGATCGTGAAGGGCATTTTCGAGGCGATCAAGAAGCTGAACAAGGACGAGGGGCTGACGGTGTTCCTTGTCGAGCAGAATGCATTTGCCGCGCTGAAGCTTTCGGACCGCGCCTATGTGTTGGTGAACGGCAAGGTGACGATGGGCGGCTCGGGCAAGGAGTTGCTCGCCAATCCGGAAGTGCGTGCAGCCTATCTTGAAGGCGGGCGGCACTGAGGACGATGGACGGGGGAATTTGACATGCAAGGGCTTTTCTTCGAACAGGACACCGGCGTGCGCCTTGTCATCCGCGGCATCGTCATGCTGATCGGTTTCTGGACCGCCTGGCGCGCCGGCAGGGCCGCCGCAGAGGGCTGGAGCAACTATCCTCTGGTAATCGCCTATACGGTTCTTCTGGCCGCCGCGATGCAATTCCTGCACCACGCGCTCTTCGATGGACCGGTCCTCAGCGCTTTCTACTACAGCATAGATTTCGTGCTTCTGCTCATCTTTGCGACGGCAGGCTACCGCTATCGCCGTACTAACCAAATGGTGAATAATTACTACTGGCTGTACGAAAAGACTTCTGCCTTTTCATGGAAGGAGAAACATTGACAGCCCGTTGAAACTAGGCACAGATTGCCTCCGGAGTGGAACAGCTTCCCTGGCGTAGTCAATGGTGGGTAACGCGCTAGGTCTTTGAACTAAACCCGCCCAAAAATTGGGAGTAATAATATGAAGAAGTCTCTTCTGTCGGCAGTGGCTCTGACGGCAATGGTTGCCTTTAGTGGCAACGCATGGGCCGACATTGTCATTGGTGTTGCTGGTCCGCTGACCGGCCCGAACGCTGCGTTCGGCGCTCAGCTCCAGAAGGGTGCCGAACAGGCAGCCGCCGACATCAATGCTGCAGGCGGCATCAACGGCGAGCAGATCAAGATCGAGCTCGGCGACGACGTTTCCGACCCGAAGCAGGGCATCTCGGTCGCCAACAAGTTCGTTGCTGACGGCGTCAAGTTCGTCATTGGCCACTTCAACTCGGGCGTTTCGATCCCGGCTTCCGAAGTCTATGCCGAAAACGGCATCCTCGAGATCACCCCGGCTGCAACGAACCCGCAGTTCACCGAGCGCGGCCTCTGGAACACGTTCCGCACCTGCGGCCGTGACGACCAGCAGGGTGCAATTGCCGGCGCCTACCTGGCCGACAAGTTCAAGGACGCCAAGATTGCCGTCATCCATGACAAGACCCCCTATGGTCAGGGCCTTGCCGACGAAACCAAGAAGGCAATGAACGCTGCCGGCGTGACCGAAGTCGTCTATGAAGGCGTCAACGTTGGCGACAAGGACTTCTCGGCCCTCATCGCCAAGATGAAGGAAGCTGGCGTTTCGATCATCTATTGGGGCGGTCTGCACACCGAAGCCGGTCTCATCATCCGCCAGTCGGCTGACCAGGGCCTGAAGGCAACCCTCGTTTCGGGTGACGGCATCGTTTCGAACGAACTGGCATCGATCGCCGGCGACGCTGTCGCGGGCACGCTGAACACCTTCGGCCCCGATCCGACCCTGAACCCGGCCAACAAGGAACTCGTCGAGAAGTTCAAGGCTGCCGGCTTCAACCCGGAAGCTTACACGCTCTACTCCTACGCTGCCCTGCAGTCGATCGCCGCCGCCGCCAAGGCTGCCGGCTCGCTCGAAGCAGAAGCTGTCGCAACCGCGATGAAGGAAAAGGGCCCGTTCCCGACGGCGCTCGGCGATATCTCCTTCGACGAGAAGGGCGACCCGAAGCTTCCCGGCTACGTCATGTACGAGTGGAAGAAGGGCGACGACGGCAAGTACAGCTACTTCCAGAAGGCTGACTAAGGTCTTCTGATCACAATATTTCGGCGCGAATGCCGCTCCTCGAAGCCCGGCTCTTGCCGGGCTTCCTTTTTCTGGCCGGTGGTGATGCCCTGCGCCAGCGTTTCGTTGCCTACGCTCGAACGAAGCCAGAAACCACATTCCCTTCATCGCACTGGTGCCGTAAGTCTTCGTATCCGCCAACAGATTTTGAATTCCGATGCCCAGACCTCGCATTCTTGTCACGCGCCGCTGGCCCGTCGCCGCGGAAGCCGCGCTCGCCGAACGTTTTGACGTGGATTTCAACCGGGATGATGTTCCCCTGACGCTCGAGCAACTCGGTCGAGCGCTCGGCGAATATGACGCAGTGCTTCCAACGGTTTCGGACAAGTTGCCGTCCTCGGTCTTCGAGGGGGCGTCGGTACGAACGAAGATCCTCGGCAATTTCGGCGTCGGCTTCAACCATATCGATATCGCCGCGGCAAAGGCGCGTGGCATCGTGGTGACGAACACGCCCGGCGTTCTTACCGATTGCACCGCCGATATCGCAATGCTGCTTCTGCTTTCAGTCGCCCGCCGTGGCGGGGAGGGCGAGCGGCAGTTGCGTGCAGGCGAGTGGACCGGATGGAGCCCGACACACATGGTCGGCAGCAAGGTCGCCGGCAAGACTGTCGGCATCATCGGCTTCGGCCGCATTGGCCGGGCTTTCGCCCAGCGATGCCATTTTGGCTTCGGCATGGATGTCGTCTTCTACAACAGGTCGCCGATCGATCCGCATGAAGCCCAACGCTATGGTGCCGAGCAATTGCCGTCCGTCGAGGAGGTGCTGGCTGTTTCCGACTTCGTTTCGCTCCATTGCCCCGGTGGCGCCGAGAACCGGCATCTCATGAATGCCACGCGCTTTGCCGCCATGAAGCCGGGTGCCTTCCTCATCAACACGGCGCGCGGCGACGTGGTGGACGAGGCGGCGCTGATCGACGCTCTTGAAGGAGGAACGATTCGCGGTGCCGGTCTCGATGTCTACGAAGCCGAGCCCCAGGTGCCCGAGGGGCTGAAGCGGCTGGAGAACGTCGTCCTCCTGCCGCACCTCGGCAGCGCTACCGAGGAGACGCGCACGGCGATGGGCATGAAGGTCGTGGAGAACGTGACCGCCTTCTTCGACGGCAGGGAACTTCCGAATCGGGTCGCCTGAGCAAGGACCTGCCCGCTGCGTGGCGCATCGGGCGGGAAGCTTGTCCTACGGCTGGAGCCGGGCGTAGTTCACGCGCACATATGCCTGCTCGAAACCGGCACGCCTCATGTTCGAATAGGAGGCGTGGCTCGCCTCCTTGCCGGGATCCGGCTGGCCGGTCTCGACCGAGAAGCTCTGCAGGCCCATCGCAATCCCGTCGGTCACGCGTGCGCGGACCAGGGCGGTCTGGGCGCCCTTTTTCCTGTGTTCAGCCAACGTAGAGCCGAATCCCAGCCAAGCGGTCCTGCCGTGGATGAACATTGCCGCCGAAGCGATCGGGACATCGCCATCGAAGGCCAGATAGGCGTTCCATCTTGGACGGCGGACAAGCGCGGCAAACCATTCGGCAGTCTGGGGAGGCATGTTGAAGCCTTCGCGTACGAGCCTGCTGAAGAGCTCTGCGTCTTCCTTCGCTGCGATCCTTACCCGCAGCCGGCTCTCATAGGCCGACGGAGCAAGCGGCCTCGCATCGCGGTGGAACTTGGCCCAGCCATTGCCCCGCGGCCGCAGTGCATTTTTTCGCAGCCAGGTCTGGATGCGGTTGGAAATCTCCGGTGTCGGAATCTGGATTGCCCAGCTCTTGGCATGCGCATCGAGCCAATTCTGCGCCGAGGATAGATCTTCGATGGTTCTCGCTTCGAGGCAGCGATTGAACTCGGTCATCGGAATGCTTGGAAGGCCGATCGCTACGCTGTTGCCGAGCCGCGAAAACGCCGATGCATCGCTCTTGACGAAGTCATCCGGCGCCGCGTCGTAGAAATCGAGCAGGGCTTCGGCTTCCGCGCGCTCAAGATCGGCAAGCGGCGACAGGAGTTGAGTGTCCATGTTGAGGTAGGTCCCGTTTGGAAATGATAACGCACAATGCCGCGGATCGCGCATCGCTTGATTTCGAAAAGGGTCTTCGAGGCTACAGATGAAACATGCCGGCTTATAGGAAACGGCGCATTCGCGCCGCGCCGTCTATTATATCTCGTGCAAAACATGCGCGGCCTTTACCGCAGCCGATGCACGGTTTTCGACGCCGAGCTTCACGTAGATCTGCTCGAGATGCTTGTTCACCGTGCGGGCCGAAAGCCCGAGGATCTCGCCGATATCGCGGTTGGCCTTGCCCTTGGATATCCACATCAGGACTTCGGACTCGCGCTGGGTGAGGGTGAAATGCTGGCGCAGGACCTCATCCTCGCTGCGCCGGTTGGCGGCGGTCAGTCGAAACAGATATTCCTCCGGACCGATCGTGCCGAGGAAGGCGAGTTGAAGTGCCGCCTGCCCGGCATGGGTGACGGGAAGCACATTGTCGCGTGCGGCGCTCGTCGGAGCGCGATCGGCCATCCAGGCGGCGATGTGCCTGACGACGATATCGAGGCCGTCGTCGCTGCCCGTCGCGGCGTTGACCAATCGCGCGGCCTGCGGCGTCGACCACTGCACCGTTCCGTCGCTTTTGACGGCGAGCAGATGCCGGCCGGTGGCATCGAGCGCGACGCGAGCGCTCTGGGCCGAGCGGGCATTGCGCAGATGCACGCGGATGCGGGCGCGCAGTTCGTCGATATTGATCGGCTTCGTCAGGTAGTCGACGCCGCCGGATTCCAGCGCGTGGACCACATGCTCAGTCTCCGTGAGCCCCGTCATGAAAATGACGGGCACCTGGCCGACAACCGCGGTCGCCTTGAGGCGGCGGCAGGTCTCGAAGCCATCCATGGCCGGCATGACCGCATCCAGCAGGATGAGATCGGGCGTGATGCGTTCGACGATGTTGAGCGCGGCAGTTCCCGATGTGGCGATCAGCACCGAGAAGCCCGATTGCTCCAGCGCATCGGTGAGAAATCCGAGGGCTTCGGGTGAATCATCCACCAGCAGTATGATGTCGCGGGGCAGGGATGACTCAGCCAACGGATTCCACCTTTTCATTCATGCATGTGTTCAGAAATCCCGTCAGGCCCGCCAGATCGAAGGCACGGGAAAAGCTGCGCGCCCTCTCGACAAACAAGCCATGCTGTCCGGAATTCTCCAACTCTTCCAGCTTCGCTTCGATCCCGCGGATATAGCCGATCTCGGTCAGGCGCAGGAGTTCCTGCACGTGTTCGCCGTCAGGATTCCTCTGCTGGCCCACAGGCTTGGCCGCAGGTGCGCCGCCATTGTCGGCATAGATCCACTGGAGATTGAGATGAAGCGCAAGCCTGTCGCGCAGCTGCCGGATATCCACCGGCTTCCCGATCGCATCGTCATGGCTGTCGTCGCTTTCGGCCATGGCTGCGGCATCGCCGATATTGGCGGACAGCATTACGATCGGTGCGGCCAGCCCGTTCTCGCGCAGGCGCGATGCCAGCTGCCAACCGTTCATGCCGGGCATCAGGATGTCGATGAGGAAAAGGTCCGGTTCGATCCCTTCGATCAGCGTCAGGCACTCCGGACCGCTCATGGCCGTCAGCACGACGAAATCGAGCGGTGTCAGCACCTCGCGCATCAGCTCGCGGTGGTCCTCGTTGTCGTCGACGACGACGATAGTGCGCCGCGGGCCTTCGTAGGTCAGGATCCTCTGCTCCTGCGGCGGCGACAGGTTCTGGCGCAGCACAGCCGAAAGCATCAGGCGCACCCTGAAGGTCGAGCCTCTGTCCTTCTCGCTGCTCGCGGAGATTTCGCCACCGAGCGTGTTGGTCAGCAACTGGGTAATGGTGAGCCCGAGGCCAAGACCCGGCATCGGCCGTATGCTGTCCGCCTCGCCGCGCTGAAAGGGTTCGTAGATGCGGCCGAGGTCCTTCTCGGCGATGCCGCGGCCGGTGTCGGCGACGGTGAAGGTTGCCACCTGGTTGCGATAACCGATCTCGAAGGTGACGCGCCCCTCGTCTGTGAACTTGATGGCATTGGAAAGCAGGTTGACCAGGATCTGCCGAAGCCGCTTCTCGTCAGTGCGCACATATTGCGGCAGCGCGGGAGAGCGCTCGTGAATGAACGCGAGGCCCTTTGCCAGTGCCTGCGGCCGGAACATGTCGACGATCTGGTCGAGGAAGTCCTGGATGTTGATCTCGTTGGAATAGACCTGCAGGCGGCCGGCTTCGATCTTCGAAATATCGAGCAAACCGTCGATCAGGCCGGAAAGATGCTCGGCGCTGCGGCGGATCACCTTGATCGAGGACTGTCGCGGTGTCGGAATGGTGTCGTCGCGCTCGAGGATCTGCGCGTATCCGAGCACGGCGTTCAGCGGCGTGCGCAGTTCGTGGCTGAGGCCGACGACATAGCGGCTTTTGGCCCGGTTTGCCGCTTCCGCGGTCTCCTTGGCGTTCTGCAGGGCCGCATCGGTCTTCTTGTGGGCGGCGATCTCCTTGAGGAGCAGCGTGTTCTGGCGCGAGGATTCCTCCTCGGCCACGACGCGGCTGTCATGGGCGAGCACATAAAACCAGCAGACGACACCGGCGATGACGGAGAAGACGAAGAAGACGATGAAGATGGTGCGGTTGACGACCTCTGCCGTCTCGGGCGAGGCCGAAGCAACCTGATGCGCGATCATGGCAAGGATCGCGCCAATGGCGGTCAGGGCCAGCACGACCGCAATGCCGTAGCGCCCCAGTCGCGTCTTGAGCTTGGTGACGACCGTCTCCGGCAGGACGGCGCGCGCAACGGTGCCCACCTGTGTGTTGAAGCGTGCCTTCGGCTTGCACATGTCGTGGCAGCGGCTGTCCAGCGAACAGCAGAGCGAGCAGATCGGCGCGGCATAGGCCGGGCACCATGCCATGTCCTCTGGCTCAAAGGGATGCTCGCAGATCGAGCAGGTGATCGTCGCGCTCTCGCGCCATTTCGCCCGGGGTTTGCGGGCCAGGTAGAACCGGCCCTTCGTGGCCCAGGCGATGGCAGGAGAGGCGATGAGGGCCACCACGAGCGTAATGTACGGCGCGAGCGAGGCCGCGATTTCGCCGAAGGCGCCGAAATGGGCGATGAGCGATATCGTTGCCGACAGCGTCATCGCCCCGAGGCCGACCGGATTGATGTCGTAGAGATGGGCACGTTTGAATTCGATGCCGGGAGGGGCGAGGCCGAGCGGCTTGTTGATGAAAAGATCGGCGGAAATCGTGCAGAGCCAGGCCATGGCGATGATCGAGAAGATGCCGAGCGTCTCCTCGAGCAGCCGGTAGATGCCGAGTTCCATCAGCAGGAGAGCGATCGCAACGTTGAAGACGAGCCAGATCACGCGGCCAGGATGGCTGTGCGTCAGCCGCGAGAAGAAGTTCGACCAGGCAAGCGACCCCGCATAGGCGTTCATCACGTTGATCTTCAGCTGCGAGACGACGACGAAGGCCGCCATCAGCAGAAGTGCCGCATTGTGCCACGGTATCATGTAGCCGAAGGCAGTGAGGTACATCTGCGCCGGATCGGCTGCGCGATCGACGGGTACGCCGGACGTGAAGGTGAGCACCACGAGGAAGGAGCCCGCTAGCAGCTTCGGAGCACCGATGACGACCCAGCCCGGGCCGGCGAGGAAGACGGCGAGCCGGTGGCGCCACTTGCGCTGGCCGTCGGGCGGCAGGAAGCGCAGGAAGTCGGCCTGTTCGCCGATCTGGGACATGAGTGCGAGGATCACCGCAGAGGCGGCGCCGAATTCGACGACGTCGAAGGGCGCAACGGTACCCGGCGGGCCGGAGGCATGGCTGATGCCCGCGAAGGCGCGCCAGAGATCAAACTTCTCCCAGTCGAGGAAGGCAATGAAGATGAAGGGAAGGATGTTGAGAACGATCCAGAACGGCTGGGTGATGAGCTGGAACTTGCTGATCAGCCGTACGCCGTGGGTGACGAGCGGGATCACCATCACGGCGCTGATGATGTAGCCGATCCACAAGGGGATGCCGAGCGTCAGCTCCAGCGCCCCCGACATGATCGAAGCCTCGATCGCGAACAGCATGAAGGTGAAGCTCGCATAGATCAGCGAGGTGATTGTCGAGCCGATATAGCCGAAGCTCGCGCCGCGCGTCAGAAGATCGATGTCGACGCCGTGGCGGATCGCGTAGCGGCTGATCGGCAGGCCGATTGCTAGCATGGCGATCGAGGCCACCACAATCGCGAAGAATGCGTTGGTCGTGCCGTAGGAAAGCGTGATCGCGCCGCCGATCGCTTCGAGCGCGAGGAAGGAGATGGCGCCGATCGCCGTGTGCGAGATGCGTTGCGAGGAAAATTGCCTGGCGCTCTTTGCGGTGAAACGCAACGCATAGTCTTCCAGGGTCTGGTTGGCGACCCATCGGTTATATTCACGTCTGACCGGGATGATGCGTTGCCGCGCCGCCATGCCTCTCCTATCGGTCTTTAAGTTCCCCTTGTCATTGTTTCGTAACACGGATCGTTTTGGCGCTTAAGATGCTGCAGCGCATATATCTGCACATTTCGCCCCCATGCCTACGTTATATTGCGTATACGTTTTTGCAGTGCAGCGCCCGATAGTCCCTTAAGCAACGGTTAATTTACCGCTGTTGCGGAACTAGAAGAGGGGTTCACTCAAATGAAACTGAAGGCACACGTCACCGGCGCGCTGCTTGGCGCCATCCTGTCGACGACCGCGTTCCACGGCGCTTTCGCAGCCGACGACACCATCAAGATCGGTATTCTCCACTCGCTTTCGGGCACCATGGCCATCTCCGAGACAACGCTCAAGGACGCCATGCTGATGCTCATCGACGAGCAGAACAAGAAGGGCGGCGTACTGGGCAAGAAGCTCGAGGCTGTCGTCGTCGATCCGGCTTCCGACTGGCCGCTCTTTGCCGAGAAGGCACGCGAACTGGTCGAGAAGGACAAGGTTGCGGCCGTCTTCGGTTGCTGGACCTCGGTTTCGCGCAAGTCGGTCCTGCCGGTCTTCAAGGAACTCGACAACATCCTTTTCTACCCCGTCCAGTATGAAGGCGAAGAGTCCGAGCGTAACGTCTTCTATACGGGTGCTGCGCCGAACCAGCAGGCGATCCCGGCCGTCGACTACCTGATGGAGAACGAAGGCGTCGAACGCTGGGTTCTCGAAGGCACGGACTATGTCTATCCGCGCACGACCAACAAGATCCTCGAAGCCTATCTGATCGCCAAGGGTGTCAAGCCCGAGGACATCATGACCAATTACACGCCGTTCGGCTTCTCCGACTGGCAGACCGAGGTTTCCTCGATCAAGAAGTTCGGTTCCGCCGGCAAGAAGACCGCCGTCGTCTCGACCATCAACGGCGACGCGAACGTTCCGTTCTACAAGGAACTCGGCAACCAGGGCATCAAGGCCGAAGACATTCCGGTCGTGGCCTTCTCAGTTGGCGAGGAAGAGCTCGCCGGCATCGACACGAAGCCGCTCGTCGGCCATCTGGCTGCCTGGAACTACTTCGAATCCGTCGACACGCCTGCCAATGCCGAATTCATCGAGCAGTGGCACGCCTTCACCAAGAACGACAAGCGCGTCACCAACGACCCGATGGAAGCCCATTACATCGGCTTCAACATGTGGGTTAAGGCTGTAGAGAAGGCCGGAACCACCGAGCCGGACAAGGTGATCGACGCTATGATCGGCGTATCCGTTCCTAACCTGTCGGGCGGCTTCTCCACGATGATGCCGAACCACCACATCACCAAGCCGGTGCTGATCGGCGAAATCCAGGAAGACGGTCAGTTCGACATCGTCAGCCAGACGCCTGGCCTGATCGTCGGCGACGAGTGGTCCGATTTCCTGCCGGACTCCAAGGACCTGATCTCCGATTGGCGTCTGCCGATGAACTGCGGCAACTTCAATGTTGCCACCGGTAAGTGCGGCGGCAAGGGCTCCTGATTTGCCGTCCCACGTCTGACGAAGATCGCGGGCGGGCTGCTTCGCCCGCGATCCCATGAGGGGACATGGTTATGCTTGACAGATTTTCCTACCGCATTCTCGGGACGACCGTCGCGGGGTTCTTCCTCATCCTGATGCTGCTGGCCGGCACTGCGCGGGCGCAGGACGATGTGAAGGCGCTTTTCAATGGACTGGGTTCGGCCAATTTTCAGCAGGCCGATGAGATCGTGAAGGGCATCGCCAAGACGGGTGATCCGAAAGTGGTGCCCGGGCTTGAGGCCTTTGCCGCCGGCGATCTTTATGTCCGCAAGTCGGACAATCAGGTTTTCATCACGAAATCAGCAGGTTCGAACCTCGCGCTTATCGATCCCGTCACCGGAGAAACGACCGGTGAGGAAGCCAAGGGCGCAATGACCAAGGTCAAGGTCAACAACAATCTCCGTCGCTCCATCCGTGCGGCTATCGGCGGGTTGACACTGATGAGCCCGGACCGCGGTGTACGTCTTGCCGCGGCTGAATCGGTGCTGAAATCGCCGAGCGCAGATTCGCTCGAACCGCTGGACGCGGCGATCGCCGCCGAAAAGGATCCGGAGGTCCGAGGGGTTCTGGAAGAGGCGCGCGCGGTATCCATCCTGAACTCCGACCGTTCCGTCGAGGACAAGAAAGCCGCGATCGAGACCATCAAGGTCAAGGGTGGGCGCGACGCGATCGGC
Source organism: Rhizobium sp. BK251 (assembly GCF_004345245.1). Lineage (GTDB taxonomy): Bacteria > Pseudomonadota > Alphaproteobacteria > Rhizobiales > Rhizobiaceae > Rhizobium. The sequence continues at coordinate 44,469 of NZ_SLUQ01000002.1, forward strand.
ATCCTGTCGTCCGTCGCCGGTTCCGTCGACGAGAGCCTGAGGCCGGATATCGATGCGGCCATCGCCAGCATCGAGAGTTCGCTCGTCTTTGCCGATGCCGCGCAGAACGTCTGGTACGGCCTGTCGCTCGGTTCGGTGCTGCTGCTTGCGGCGATCGGCCTCGCCATCACCTTCGGCGTCATGGGCATCATCAACATGGCGCATGGCGAAATGGTCATGCTTGGCGCCTATTCCACCTTCGTGGTGCAGAACATCATCCGCACCTCCTATCCGTCGCTCTTCGACTGGTCGCTCGCAATCGCGCTGCCGGTCGCCATCCTCGTCACCGGCGCCGTCGGTCTCGTCATCGAACGCGGCGTCATTCGCTTCCTCTATGGCCGGCCACTGGAGACGCTGCTTGCCACCTGGGGCATCTCGCTCATCCTGCAGCAGGCGGTGCGCACCATCTTCGGGCCGACCAACCAGGAGGTCGGCAACCCATCCTGGATGTCCGGCGCGTTCGAACTCGGTGGCCTCACCATCACCTGGAACCGTCTCTGGATTATCGTCTTTGCACTCGCTGTCTTCTTCGCGCTGCTGATGCTGCTGAAGCGCTCCGCCTTCGGCCTGCAGATGCGCGCAGTGACGCAGAACCGGCGCATGGCGTCCTCCATGGGCATCCGCACCCCCTGGGTCGATGCCTTCACCTTTGCACTCGGTTCCTCCATTGCGGGCATGGCCGGCGTCGCACTTTCGCAGATCGACAACGTCTCGCCCAACCTCGGCCAGAGCTATATCATCGACAGCTTCATGGTCGTCGTCTTCGGCGGCGTCGGCAATCTGTGGGGGACGCTGGTCGGCGCCTTCTCGCTCGGCATCCTCAACAAGTTCCTGGAGCCCTATGCCGGTGCGGTGCTCGGCAAGATCCTCGTTCTCGTCCTCATCATCCTTTTCATCCAGAAGCGTCCTCGCGGGCTGTTCGCACTCAAGGGAAGGGCGGTGGAAGCATGATCACCGCCTTTATCCTCCGCTCGCTGGACCGCAAGATCAGCATAGCCATCGCGATCCTGCTGGCGATCGCCATCCTCGTTCCCGTGTCGAACCTTCTGCTCGACGAGAGCAATCCGCTGCACGTGCCGACCTACCTCGTCTCGCTGTTCGGGAAGTACCTGACCTATGCGCTTCTTGCCTTGGCGCTCGATCTCGTATGGGGCTTCTGCGGGATACTCTCGCTCGGCCACGCGGCCTTCTTCGCGCTCGGCGGCTATGCCATGGGCATGTACCTGATGCGGCAGATCGGCACCCGCGGCGTCTATGGCAATCCCCTCCTGCCGGACTTCATGGTCTTCCTCAACTGGAAGGAACTGCCCTGGTTCTGGCACGGCTTCGACCATTTCTGGTTTGCGGCCCTGATGGTACTGCTCGTGCCCGGGCTCCTCGCCTTCGTCTTCGGCTGGTTCGCCTTCCGCTCGCGCGTCAACGGCGTGTACCTGTCGATTATCACCCAGGCCATGACCTATGCGTTGTTGCTCGCCTTCTTCCGCAACGACATGGGTTTCGGCGGCAATAACGGGCTGACCGACTTCAAGGATATCCTCGGCTTCAACATTCAGGCCGACGGCACGCGCGCGGCCCTCTTTGCAGTGACCGCGATCTTCCTCGCCCTTTCGCTGGTCCTCGCCTCTGCGATCGTACGGTCCAAGTTCGGCAAGGTGCTGGTCGGTGTGCGCGATGCCGAAAGCCGGACGCGCTTCCTCGGCTACCGCGTCGAGCACGTCAAGCTCTTCACCTTCACAGTCTCGGCGATGATGGCTGGGATCGCGGGAGCGCTCTACGTGCCGCAGGTCGGCATCATCAACCCGGGCGAATTTGCGCCGGCGAACTCCATCGAAGTCGTGATCTGGACCGCCGTCGGCGGCCGCGCGACGCTCATCGGCCCGATCATCGGAGCAGTCCTCGTAAACGGTGGCAAGACGCTCTTTACAGGGCTTTTCCCGGAGTTCTGGCTGTTTGCGCTGGGCGGTCTCTTCGTTGCCGTGACCCTCTTGCTGCCGAAGGGCATCGTCGGCACGGTCGCGCAATATCTCGGCAAGGCGCGCCGTCCCAGCAAGGCACCGCCTGCGGACGTGGAGATGGGCGAATCCGACGTGAAAATCCAGGCTGCGGAGTGAGTTCATGATTCCAGACATCAAGCCCACCAGCATGCTCTACCTCGACGGTGTCTCCGTTTCCTTCGACGGGTTCAAGGCGCTGAATTCGCTCTCGCTCGTCGTCGAACCGGGAGAGCTTCGCGCCATCATCGGGCCGAACGGAGCCGGCAAGACGACGATGATGGACATCATCACCGGCAAGACGCGCCCGGACGAGGGTGAGGTCTTCTTCAACGGAACAATCGACCTGACGAAGAAGGACGAGGCCGACATCGCCCAGCTTGGAATCGGCCGGAAATTCCAGAAGCCGACGGTCTTCGAGAGCCACACGGTCTGGGATAATCTGGAACTCGCCTTGAACCGGCCGCGCGGCGTTTTCCCGACGCTCTTCTATCGACTGAGCGGCGAGGATCGCGACCGCATCGAGGAGATTCTTGAGATCGTGCGCCTGCGCCACCGGCGGGACGAACTGGCGGCAAGCCTGTCGCACGGCCAGAAGCAGTGGCTGGAGATCGGCATGCTGCTGGCGCAGGAACCAAAGCTTCTCCTGGTGGATGAGCCGGTCGCCGGCATGACGGACGCCGAGACGACGGAGACGGCAATCCTGCTCAAGGATATCGCCAAGACGCGTTCGGTAATCGTCGTTGAGCACGACATGGGTTTCGTGCGCGATCTCGGGGTGAAGGTCACATGCCTTGCGGAAGGCTCGGTGCTGGCCGAAGGCACGATCGACTTCGTCAGCAACGACCCGAAGGTCATCGAGAACTATCTGGGGCGGTGATGATGCGATCGATGTTCTTGGATTGGAGCGTATCGGGAATGCATTCCCTCGTCGCAGCGAGGCATGCTCGCGAAGACGGCGGAGATCGCGCCGGCCGCCTGCGGCGTCTGCTCGATTTCGCAATCTTCGCGATAGGCGCGCGAGCGGGCCGTGTCCTGCCGACCTCCCTTTCACTGGAGATACTGGCGAGGCCGACAGAAGACACTGTTGCAGAGGAGGATGCACGACCATGCTGAGCGTCGAAAACGCCAATCTGCACTATGGCGCGGCACAGGCGCTGCGCGGCATCTCCATCACTGCCGAGATGGGAAAGATCACTTGCGTGCTGGGGCGCAATGGTGTCGGCAAGAGTTCGTTGCTGCGCGCGGTCACGGGTCAGCATGCACTCTCTGCCGGCACCGTGTCCTTCAACGGCACGAAGCTGGATGGCATGGCGCCTTTTGCGCGCGCCAGGCATGGTGTCGGCTATGTGCCGCAGGGTCGGGAGATATTCCCGCTGCTGACTGTCAAGGAAAACCTCGAAACCGGCTTTGCTCCGCTTGGCCGCCGCGACCGCAACGTCCCCGATGATATCTTCAGTCTCTTCCCGGTGCTGAAGTCGATGTTGTCCCGTCGCGGCGGCGATCTTTCCGGCGGTCAGCAACAGCAGCTCGCAATCGGCCGGGCCATGGTGACGCGGCCGAAAATCCTCGTCCTCGACGAGCCGACGGAGGGCATCCAGCCCTCGATCATCAAGGATATCGGCCGGGCGATCCGCTACCTGCGCGACTCCACCGGCATGGCGATCCTGCTCGTCGAACAGTATCTCGATTTTTGTCGTGAACTCGCCGACTACGTCTACATCATGGATCGCGGCGAGATCGTCCACGAGGGGCTGGCCGAGACGCTCGATACCGCGGAAGCGCGGCGTCACCTGACCGTCTAGTGCCCATCTGCCGGGTTATTCATCTGTTGCCCAAATAGGCGGCAACCAGGCGACGGCGCCCCGCCTTCCGGGAGCCGGCGCAGCTTTGCATCTCTTTCGGCAGCGGGAGGCATGGAAATTGCTTCCTTTCAATGCCTTGAACGCGCCGAGGCTTGTAAAGCCCGGTGCGCCGGCAAGAAGTGGGAAGACGAACGGATGACGAGCGTGCTCGCAGCGACGAGACCACAAAGAGCCGAGGGACGCGGCCACCTGGCGGCAAAGGCGCTTGATGGGCGCACGCGCATACGCGAACTCTACCAGGAGGGAGCGGCAAAAATCCGCCTTCCCGATACATTCGACGCCTCGATGGAAGCCGTCCTCATCAATACTGCCGGCGGGCTTACCGGCGGCGACCGGATGGATTGGCGCGTCGTCGCCGGGCCGAGAACCCGCGTCGACGTGACGACGCAGGCCTGCGAGAAGATCTACAAGGCATCAGCGGGAACGGCCGCCGTGACGACGACGATCGAAGTCGGGGAGGGTAGCCGCGTCGATTGGCTGCCGCAGGAAACCATCCTCTTCGATCGGGCATCTCTCAGCCGAACTCTCGACGTGCGGCTTTCAGAAAGTGCTGAATTCCTGGCCGTAGAGGCCATCCTGCTCGGCCGGAAGGCAATGGGCGAGACGGTGGAGACCGGGCTTTTTCGCGATCGCTGGCGCATTTACCGGGCAGGAAAGCTAATCCACGGCGAGGACCTGCGGCTCGAAGGCGATGTCGCGGGGATCGGGGCCAGGAATGCCGTACTCAGCGGTCAGGTCGCCTTCGCGACCGTGCTCTACACCGGGCCCTTGGCGGAAGGTCACCTTTCGAAGGTCCGAGGTCTGATCGAAGGAACGATGGGCGGTGCCAGCCAGTGGCAGGGCAAGCTCGTGCTGCGCCTTGCTGCGGCCGATGGCTTCGCTCTCAGAAAAATCCTGATCCCAGTGATTTCCGCCTTGCGCAATGGTGCACCGGTGCCGAAAGTCTGGCATCTATGAGTTCAAGCACATGCACAATTTTCTCCGAAAACCGCTCCGCATTTTTCGGCATCATACATCGGTCAAGCAGATAGGTAGACGATGAATCTCACTCCAAGAGAAAAAGACAAGCTATTGATTTCCATGGCGGCAGTCGTGGCACGGCGGCGTTTGGAGCGCGGCGTGAAGCTCAATCATCCCGAGGCAATCGCGCTAATCACCGATTTCGTCGTCGAGGGTGCCCGCGACGGGCGGCCGGTTGCCGAACTGATGGAGGCGGGTGCGCATGTGATCTCGCGCGAGCAGGTCATGGAAGGGGTCGCCGAAATGATCCACGACGTGCAGGTGGAGGCGACCTTTCCGGATGGAACGAAACTTGTGACGGTGCACGAACCGATCCGCTGAGGAAGACGATGCTGGAACTGAGGCCCAACTGCGAATGCTGCGACAAGGATCTGCCGGCGGAGAGCCAGGAGGCCAGGATCTGTACCTTCGAATGCACATTCTGTGCGGATTGCGCCGACAATGTCCTGAAGGGCGTCTGCCCGAATTGCGGTGGCAACCTCGTCACCCGCCCGATCCGGCCGGCGGCCATGCTCGCGAAGAATCCGGCTTCGACGAGACGCGTCCTCAAGGCCGAGGGCTGCGGACCGGCGAGGGTGGCCTGAGAAAAGGAAGAAGAGATGATACCAGGCGAAATCATTGCCGCGAGCGGCGAGATCGAACTGAATGCGGGCGCGCCGACCATAACGCTGGAAGTTGCCAATACCGGCGACCGGCCGGTGCAGGTCGGCAGCCACTACCATTTCGCTGAAACCAATGCCGGCCTCTCCTTCGAACGCGACAAGGCCCATGGCATGCGGCTCGACATCCCGGCTGGCACCGCCGTGCGCTTCGAGCCGGGTCAGACGCGTTCCGTGACCCTAATCCCGCTTTCCGGCAAGCGCGAGGTCTACGGCTTTCGCCAGCTCGTCATGGGAAAGCTCTGAGGCAGTATACGATGATTATGCATAGGAATTTTCTGCCGGCGGGCGTGTTGCTGGCTGTGATGATGGCGGGAGGCTCCGCGCTTGCCCAGGAATCGGCAAACAACTGCGGCGACCAGAACGCACAGGCCGATATGAACATCTGTGCCCAGAAGGATTATGAGGCAGCCGACAAGGAGCTGAACGAGCAATACCGCCAGACCAAGGCCAGGATGGTGGAGTGGGATAAGGATCTCAGCGAAAACCTGAAGGGTGCCGAGAAAGCACTGCTTGCGGCTCAGCGCGCGTGGATCGCCTACAGGGATGCCGAATGCGCGGCCGAGGGCTTTCAGGCGCGGGGCGGCAGCCTGGAGCCGTTTCTGGTCTCCAGTTGCCTGGCGACGCTGACGCGGGCCCGCACGAAGGAACTCAAGGATCTCGCTCAAGGACTGGGGAATTGAGTTGAGCACCCGGCAGAAGATCATCATCGTCGGCAACGGTCCGATTGCGGAGGCCGCGGTTGCGGAGATCGCGACCGCTGACCTCGTCATCCGCTTCAACGAATGCCGGTCCTACGAGGCAAGTCCGGGGCGAACCGATGTCGTCGCCGTCTGCAACACCGGCCGACCGGCAAAGGCCATGCTCGGATCAGAGGCCTGGCGGGAGCATCCGGCCGTGCGCGAGGCCTCCGCCATCTGGAGCGTGCGCGATCCGGAGAAGTTTGCCGAGCTGCGCCCACAGCTTGCGATCTCGCATCCGGAACTCGACGATCTCTGCGACGACTATACGAGTCAGTTCAATGAGTTCTGCGCAGAAGCTGGCAAGGCACATGTGGTCGTTGACAAATTGATTCATGAAGGCGTCGACGCCGCGCTGAGCGCCTATGATCCGGCGCCCTACGTCGTTCCGAGCAGCGGCATGATCGTGATTGCTGAAGTCCTCGACAAGTATCCTGGAGCTGATGTTGCGCTCGCCGGCTTCGGCCATTCCGGCTGGGAGTGGCATCCCTTCGCCGCAGAGAGGAAGCTCGTCGATCGATATGTTTCCGAAGGCCGCCTCAGACGCATTGACGAAAGCAGCAAGACCCTTCCCTCGCAAGGAGCCTGACATATGCCCTACAAGATTTCCCGCGCTGCCTATGCCGGCATGTTCGGCCCGACCGTCGGCGACAAGGTCCGCCTCGCCGATACGGAGCTGTTCATCGAGGTCGAGAAGGATTTCACCGTCTACGGCGAGGAAGTGAAGTTCGGCGGCGGCAAGGTCATTCGCGACGGCATGGGCCAGAGCCAGGCGACGCGCGCCGAGGGGGCTGTCGATACCGTCATCACCAATGCGCTGATCCTTGATCACACAGGCATCTACAAGGCCGATATCGGCCTCAAGGACGGCCGCATCGCCGGCATCGGGAAGGCGGGCAATCCGGATACCCAGCCGGGCGTGACCATCATCGTCGGCCCGTCCACCGAAGCGATCGCCGGCGAGGGCAAGATCGTGACGGCCGGGGGCATGGATGCGCACATCCATTTCATCTGCCCGCAGCAGATCGAAGAGGCGCTGATGTCGGGTATCACCTGCATGCTGGGCGGCGGCACGGGTCCCGCTCACGGCACGCTTGCGACCACCTGCACCGGCGCCTGGCATATCGAGCGGATGATTGAGAGTTTCGATGCCTTCCCGATGAACCTCGCTCTTGCCGGCAAGGGCAATGCCTCGCTTCCAGCACCGCTGGAGGAAATGATCCTTGCCGGTGCGTCCAGCCTGAAGCTGCACGAGGACTGGGGCACGACGCCGGCTGCTATCGACAACTGCCTTTCGGTCGCCGATGCCTACGACGTGCAGGTGATGATCCACACGGATACGCTGAACGAAAGCGGCTTCGTCGAGGATACGATCGGCGCCATCAAGGGCAGGACGATCCACGCCTTCCATACCGAAGGTGCCGGCGGTGGACATGCGCCTGACATCATCAAGATCTGCGGCCAGCCGAACGTCATTCCGTCGTCCACCAATCCGACGCGGCCCTATACGGTCAACACCATCGCCGAGCACCTGGATATGCTGATGGTCTGCCACCACCTTTCGTCGTCGATCCCGGAAGACATCGCCTTTGCCGAAAGCCGCATCCGCAAGGAGACCATTGCGGCCGAAGATATTCTCCACGATATCGGTGCCTTCTCGATCATCTCCTCGGACAGCCAGGCGATGGGCCGCGTCGGCGAAGTCGCGATCCGCACGTGGCAGACGGCGGACAAGATGAAGCGCCAGCGCGGCCGCCTGAAGGAAGAGACCGGCGAGAACGACAATTTCCGCGTACGCCGCTACATCGCCAAATACACGATCAACCCGGCGATTGCACACGGCCTTTCCCACGAGATCGGTTCGGTCGAGGTGGGCAAGCGCGCCGACCTCGTTCTCTGGAGCCCGGCCTTTTTCGGCGTGAAGCCGGAAATGGTGCTTCTGGGCGGCTCGATCGCGGCAGCCCCGATGGGCGATCCGAATGCCTCGATCCCCACGCCGCAGCCGATGCACTACCGGCCGATGTTTGCCGCCTTCGGCAAGCTGCGCACGAACTCCTCCGTCACCTTCGTCAGCCAGGCTTCGCTCGACGGCGGTCTTGCGCAGCGGCTCGGCGTCGCGAAGAAGCTTCTGGCGGTCAAGAATACGCGCGGCGGCATCTCCAAGGCTTCGATGGTTCACAACAGCCTGACGCCGCATGTCGAAGTCGACCCCGAGACCTACGAGGTGCGCGCCGACGGCGAGCTTCTGACCTGCGAGCCGGCGACGGTGCTGCCGATGGCACAGCGATATTTCCTCTTTTGACACGCGAGGTGCTCAATTGGCGAGGGCGGCTGCCTGAAAATTAGCCGAAGTCTTTGGTCCGGTTATGCAATTCCGGTATAGCTGCCATGCGGCCGCTCTTTCGTGCTGCGCCGCAGCAGAATCTTCGCTAGTGAGGGGCTTCCATTTTCGGGGCCGCGGATTTTCCCAAGACTTGCTGCGGTCCCTTCCAACACGAAGGAGATCGAAATGCTCGGCAGGAAAGTGCCCGCAGTAACCTTCCGCACGCGCGTCCGCGACGAAGCCGTCGGCGGCCCCAATCCGTTCCGCTGGGAAGACAAGACGACCGCCGACTACTTTGCCGGCAAGCGCGTCGTTCTCTTCTCGCTGCCGGGCGCCTTCACGCCCACCTGCTCGACCTACCAGCTGCCGGACTTCGAAAAGCTCACCGCCGAGTTCGGCGCTGAAGGCATCGACGAGATTTACTGCATCTCGGTCAACGACGCATTTGTCATGAATGCCTGGGGCAAGTCGCAGAACCTCGAAAACGTGAAGCTTATCCCGGACGGTTCGGGCGAATTCACCCGCAAGATGGGCATGCTGGTCGCCAAGGATAATCTCGGCTTTGGCATGCGTTCCTGGCGCTATGCTGCGGTCGTCAGCAATGGCGTCGTCGAGCAGTGGTTCGAGGAAGAAGGCTATTCCGACAATTGCGATTCGGACCCCTATGGCGTTTCCTCGCCGCAGAACATTCTCGAGGCCCTGAAGTCGGTCAAGCAGGCCGCCTGACAGGCCGGAAATTACGGGTGAGAGCATAGGGGCGCGGCATTTTTGCCGCGCCCTTCTTTTTTAGGGATATTTGCACAACCAAAACATGCATTCGCCGCAACTGCAATTCTGTGGAAATTGGCGTTCACAAGCTTGGGATGGCTGGCATTTTAATGACCGTCTTAGGTCGTTGGAAGTAAATGGCCCTTTAATCATGTGGTATTGCAGGGGCCTGGGGAGGTCGATCAAATGAAAAGATGGATTTCACTCCACGCGGAGCTCGGTAAATTCCAGCACAGGCGCACCGTTTACGTGTTCGCGCTAAAGATGAGCTTTCTCGCTGTCATCCTTTCCGGCTTTGCCATTGCCGCGATGCTGCCGACGCTCGACTTCATAGGTTTCCTTCCGTTGCCCCTGGCGCATGCGATCCAGTTCGGCGTCGTCCTCTCCTGGCTGGTCTGCGGTCTGGTTTCCGGCGTGCTTGCGCTGCTCGCAGGACATGCCCTTCACGAGCTTGCCGTCTCACGCGCCGAATTCGAGAAGCTTAGCCGCACGGACATGCTTTCCGGCCTCCTCAATCGACGCGCCTTCACCGAGGCGCTCGATGCGACCGAGAACGGGGCCTCGCTCGTCATCTTCGACGTCGATCGGTTCAAGTCGATCAACGACAGGTACGGCCACGCCTGCGGCGACGCTGTCATCGTCGCGGTATCGCTTATCCTTGCGGATACGTTTGGCGGTTCGCATACCGTTGCGCGGCTGGGGGGAGAGGAGTTTGGCGTCATCGTCCGCGGCGGCAGCATCCAGGACAGGATCGCCCGCATCGAGAAGGTGAGGGCGGCCATCGGCGCCCGGGCGGTCCATGCCGGCGGCTCCGAGGTCGCGATTACGATTTCGGCGGGCATTGCGGATATCTGGACAGGCACCGGCAAGGACGCGGTCTATGCGGCGGCGGACAAGGCGCTCTATCTCGCCAAGGCGCTGGGCCGCAATCGCGTCGTACATGAAAGCGAGGGATTGAAGCATATCCGCGCGATGCAGGGCGAAGACAGGGCAGGCGCCGCCGACGAACTGCTCGAGGTGGACCCGCGATACGGCTTCGGCGGAATATGATCCCGAACAGCAGATTTCGCCTTGGAGCTTGCCGGGTAGGGGTCTATCGTGCGCGGTCAGTTCTGATCTAGCGGATTCATCATGCAGCGCATCACCTCCTATCTGCCTGCGGGCACACCATCATCCAACCCCGTCGACAAAGTCGTGCTTCCGCATGACCTGCGTCATCTGCGCCGAAAGGTGCTTCATCTCGAAAATGGCGACATGGTCATGCTCGACCTCAAGGAGCCTGTGCTCTTTGCGAGCGGTGACCTCCTGGTGCTCGAAGATGGCGAACTCATCGAGATCGTCGCTGCCGAGGAGAAACTCTTCGAGATCAAGGGCAGGGACAGCCGCCATCTTATCGAACTTGCCTGGCATCTCGGCAACCGGCATCTTTCGGCGCAGATCGAGGATGAGCGCATCCTCATCCTGCGCGATCATGTCATCCGTGCCATGCTGCAGGGGCTAGGGGCAACAGTCAGTGAAGTGACCGAGCCATTCCAGCCTGCACGCGGAGCCTATCACGCCCACGGCGGCCATTCCCATGGGCATGACCACCACGACCATGATCACGATGGTCACGATCACGACGGTCATGATCACGATGGGCACGACCACGGGCATCATCACTCCCACGATTGAGCGCCCATGAGCGAGGATAGAGAACTCCAGGCCCTTCTGCGGCTGATGGCCTGGCTCTCGCCGGCTTTCCCGGTGGGGTCGTTCAGCTATTCCGGGGGTCTGGAGCGGGCTGTTCACGATGGGCTCGTCACCGACGCGGCAGGGTTGCGCGCCTGGATCGAGACGCTGCTTGCGCATGGCTCCATTTGGAACGACGCAGTGCTTCTTGCGGAGGCCCATCGCGCCCACGCCGACGCCGAGAAACTCGCAGCCGTCGCGGATCTCGCCGAGGCGCTTGCCGGTTCGCGCGAAAGGCACCAGGAGACGATGCTGCTCGGCGAAGCCTTTCTGACGGCAGCGCACGCATGGCCTCATCCGGTCCTTTCGATCCTCCCCGAGCGGACTGCCTATCCGGTGGCGGTAGGTGCCGTCGCAGGCGCCCACGAACTGCACTGCGAGAAAGCGATCGCCGCCTTCCTGCACGCAGTCGCGTCGCAGGGCATCTCTGCCGGCATCCGTCTCGGCGTGGCTGGTCAGCGTGACGGCGTGACCATCCTTGCGGGTGTCGAAGAATTGATTGCACGCCTTGCCCATCGGGCAGCTGGGTCAAGCATCGATGACCTCGGCGCTGCAGCTATCCAGGCGGACATTGCGAGCCTTCGCCACGAGACGCAGACGACCCGGCTCTTCCGTTCGTGAGGGAAATGATGCGGGAGCGGAGACCTCTACGTCATTCGCCGCTGTGCTTGGCATGTAGGCTTGGCTATCATGCCGCTTTATTGGAGTTTCAGACATGAAATCGAGAAATGGACCTTTGCGCGTTGGCATTGGTGGCCCGGTGGGCTCGGGCAAGACGGCGCTTACCGAAAAGCTCTGCAAGGCGATGCGCGAGGAATACTCTGTCGCCGTCGTGACGAACGACATCTACACGACGGAGGATGCGGAGGCGCTGGTGCGCATGCAGGCGCTTTCCTCCGACCGCATCGTGGGCGTGGAGACCGGCGGTTGCCCGCACACGGCGATCCGCGAGGATGCAACGATCAACCTGCAGGCCATCGCCGCACTGAACGAGCGCATTCCGGATCTCGACGTGGTCTTCATCGAATCCGGCGGCGACAACCTGGCCGCGACATTTTCTCCCGACCTCGCCGATATCACGATCTATGTCATCTCCGTCTGCCAGGGCGAGGAAATTCCGCGCAAGGGCGGGCCGGGCATCACCCGGTCGGATCTCCTGGTCATCAACAAGAAGGACCTTGCGCCCTATGTCGGTGCCGACCTCGACGTCATGGATCGCGACGCAACCCGGATGCGCGCAGCCCGCCCCTTCGTCTTCTCGGACATGAAACGCGGCGACGGCATCGGTACGATCGTCAGTTTCCTCAAGGAGCAGGGCGGCCTCTGACCTTTGCCTTGAAGGCATAAAAAAGCCGGGCGCTTTGCCCGGCTTTTCTTTTGCGTCAGTGGACTCTGCTACTCTGCGGCGAAGGGCGGCAGGCGAAGGACGTTCGTTTCGCTGCCACCTGCCACGCGCTTCTTGCTCTCCGGCTTCTCGATCGCCTCCAGACGTTCGTCGAGAGCGACGAGCGACTTCGCATTCTCGTCCACGGCCTTCGTCAGCTCCTCGGGGGTGAGGGCTTCCTCTTCCTTTTCCTTCTTTCCGACCATGCGGCCGAAGATCCAGGCAAGCAGGCGCGAGAGATCGTCCATGATGAGGAAGAACGAGGGCACGACGACGAGCGACAGCACCGTCGAGACGATGATGCCGCCGATAACCGCGATGGCCATCGGGGCGCGGAACGAGCCACCTTCGCCGACGCCGAGTGCGGAGGGCAGCATGCCCGCAGACATGGCGATCGAGGTCATGATGATCGGGCGCGCGCGCTTGCGGCCCGCCTCGATCATGGCCGGGATGCGCGGCATCCCGTGATGCATCATTTCGATCGCGAAATCGACGAGCAGGATGGCGTTCTTCGTGACGATACCCATCAGCATGAGGATGCCGATCAGGACGGGCATCGACAGTGGGTTGTTGGTGATGATCAGTGCGGCCGCGACACCACCGATGGCCAGCGGCAGCGAGAACAAGATGGTGAAGGGCTGGATGACGTCCTTGAAGAGCAGGATCAGCACTGTCAGCACCAGCATCAGGCCCATCAACATGGCGTTGACGAAGCTCTGCTGCATCTCGTTCTGCACCTTCGTGTCACCGCTTTCGACGAGCCGGACGGTCGACGGGATGTCCGCCTCGCGCACGATCTGGCGGAACCTGTCGGAAGCCGTGTTCAGCGCGACACCCTGCGGCAGGTCAGAGCCGATCGTGACAACGCGATTGCGATTGTTGCGCTTGATCGAGCTCGGGCCTTCCGAGTAGTTGATGTCGGCCACCGTCGACAGCGGCACGGTGCCGCCGCTTGCCGTACGGATCTTCAGCGAGCGGATGGCGCCGAGATCGCGGCGCATGTCATAGGAGGCCTGTACGCGGATCGGAATCTGCCGGTCGTCCAGAGAGATCTTTGCGAGTGCCGCGTCGACATCGCCGATGGTTGCCACGCGCACGGTTTCCGAAATCTCCTGCGGCGTGATGCCGAGGCGGGCGGCCTGGTCCTTGCGCGGGCGAATCTGCAGTTCCGGCCGGGGCAGGGCTCCGTCGGCGCTGACGTTGGCGAGCAGCGGATCGGCGCGCAGCTTGGCCTCCAGAATGCCGACCGCGTCGCTCAGGTCCTTCTCATTCTTGGAGAGGAAGTTGAACGACAGATCGCGTTCGCCACGGTCGTTGAGCTTCAGGATGCGGACATCGGGGATAGAACGGACCCGGGCGAAGACTTCCTTCTCGATCTCCCATTGCGGCGTCTCGCGGCCATGCACCTCGACCTTCGGCAGGTACTGGCCGATGACCGGAATGGAGCCCAGGAAGTTGTTGACGAGCATCTTAACAAGCGAATGATCCAGCTTGTCGAGCGCTAGCGTAACCGTCGCGCGGCGAAGCTCGAGGTCGCCCTTGGGGGATGCGCCGCCGAGGACGAAGACGCTCTCGACGCCGCCGATATCCTTCACACGGTCATAGATGATGTCGGTGGTCTTTTCCGTGTCCTCGAGCGTCGCGTTCGGGGGCAGCTCCACCGAGAGGACAATGCGCGAGGCATCTTCCGGCGGCAGAAAACTTCCCGGGACCTGAAAGAGGAAGTAGAGGGACCCGACGAGGAAGCCGATGGCGGCGAGCAGCGTCGTATAGCGCCACCGCGTCGTCACACGGATCAGGCCGGTATAGCCCTTCATCAGCCGGCTGTCGTTGTCGTGGTGGTCTTCCATGCCGTCTTCGGCGCGCATGAGATAGGCGGCCATCATCGGTGTGATGAGTCGAGCCACCATCAATGAGAAGAACACCGAGAAGGCCACCGTCAGGCCGAACTGGATGAAATACTGCCCCGGTATGCCGGGCATGAAGGAGACGGGCACAAAGACGGCGATGATCGTGAACGTGGTCGCGATGACGGCAAGACCGATCTCGTCGGCCGCCTCGATCGCGGCGCGATATGGCGTCTTGCCCATCTTGATATGGCGGGCGATGTTCTCGATCTCTACGATTGCGTCATCGACGAGAATACCGGTCGCAAGCGTCAGTGCCAGGAAGCTGACAAGGTTCAGCGAGAACCCCATCATGTCCATGATCCAGAAGGTGGGGATCGCCGAAAGCGGCAGGGCAATGGCTGAAATCAGCGTCGCCCGCCAGTTGCGCAGGAAAAGGAAGACCACGATGATCGCGAGAAGCGCGCCTTCAAGCAGCGTATGCATGGCGGCTTCGTAGTTGCCATAGGTGAAGTAGACCGAGTCACTGATGAGCTCGATCGTGACGCCCGGATTGTCCGCCCGCACCTTGTTCAGGCTCTCCGCGACCGTCTCGGCGACGCTTACTTCACTTGCGCCCTTGGAGCGGAAGACGCCGAAGGTGACCACGGGCGTGTCGTTGAAGCGCGAGAAGGACTTCGGCTCCTCGTAGGTGTCCTTGATGGTGCCGAGATCCGAGAGCTTCACGAAGCGGCCGTTGGGCAACGCAATCGTCGTGTCGGTCAGCTCGGTGACGTTGCGCGCATCACCGAGCACGCGGATCGCCTGCTCGCTGCCGCCGACCTGGCCACGGCCGGATCCGAGGTCCACGTTGGTGCCGCGCAGCTGCTGGTTGACGCTGGCAGCCGTAATCCCATAGGCGTTCAGCTTGTCGGGATTGAGCTCGATGCGAACCTCGCGATCGGCGCCGCCATAGCGGTCAACGCGGCCGATGCCGGCCTGTCCCTGGAGCGCGCGCTTGACCGTGTCGTCGACGAACCAGGAGAGCTCTTCCAGCGTCATGTTCGGCGATGAGACGGCAAAGGTCTGGATCGCCTGTCCCTCGACATCGATCTTGGAGACGATCGGTTCCTCGACGTTCGCCGGAAGGTCGCTGCGGATTCGGTCGATTGCGTCCTTGGTGTCCTGGACCGCCTGTTCCGTCGGTACTTCCATGCGGAACATCACGACGGTCTGCGACTGACCGTCGGTCACGGTCGACTGGATTTCATCGATGCCGTTGATTGAGGCAACAGCATCCTCGATCTCCTTCGTCACCTGCATTTCCAGCTCGGCCGGCGAAGCGCCGCTCTGCGTCACGGTAATAGCGACAAGCGGGACGTCGATATTCGGGAAACGGGTGATCGGCAGGCTGTTGAAGGACTGGATGCCTACGACGACCAGAAGGAAGAATGCCAGCAGGGGAGCGATCGGATTTCGAATTGACCAGGCTGAGAAGTTCATGGTGCTAAAATTCCTCAGTTGGACACGGCGGATGCGTCACGCACGGGTGAAATACGGTCGCCGTCGCGAACATAGGCACCCGCCTTGGCGACCACTTGGTCGCCGTCCTTCAGCCCCTTGACGATCTCGACATATGGGCCGTCCTGAATGCCGGTCTGCACCGTCACGTATTTTACGACATTGTCCTCGACCTTGCGGACGGAAGACCCCTCGCTGTCGGTGTTCACGGCGGTCAGCGGCAGCGAAACGCCGCGCGTCTTCTGGACTATGATTTCGGCGCTGCCATACATGCCGCTAAGCGCACGGGCATCGTCGTCGATCGATATGCGGACGAGGCCAAGCCGCGTCACCGGATCGACTGTCGGGGAGACGAGACGCACGGATCCAGCAAGCTTGTCGATGCCACCGGCGAGCGAGATCGTTGCCACTTGGCCGGCCTTGACCTTGACGATCTCATTTTCGGGAACTTCGGCGACCAGTTCGACGGCGCTGTCGCGAATGACGGTAAACAGCGGATCGCTGGCCGCCCTGGCAATGGCCCCGACCTTGGCGTTCTTGGCAGAAATCGTGCCATCGACCGGCGACTTCACGTCGGTCCGGGCAAGTTTGAGGTCCGTGTCGGCAATCTGGCTGTCGACGACCTTAAGGTCAGCCTCGGCCACGATGATCGCCTGCTCGCCGGATCTGACACGCGCCCTCGTGGCTGCGGCAAGGGCATTTGCCTGCTCGAGTTGCGAAATGGGTGTCGTGCCCCTGGTTACCATCGCCTCAGCGCGCTGTCGCTGCTGCTCGGCCTGCTCGGCGTTCGCCTGCATTTCGCTCAGCTGCGCGCGAAGCTGGGCGAGCGTTGCTTCGCCCTTCGACTTGGTCGCCTGCATCTGGCTTTTCTGCAGAAGCAGCGCGTCGTCGTTGAGGACCGCAAGCGTGCTGTCCGCCTTGACCTTGTCTCCGACGTCGACATTCAGCGTGCGGATCGAGAGCCCTTCGATCTGCGGCTGAATGTAGATCTCCTCAACGGGCTTGATGGTGCCCGTGGCAACGACACGGTCTACCATGTCGCGCGCAGTGGCGCCGGTGACGACGATCGCCGGCAGGTTCTGGGGCGCGTCGGTGATGGGTTTTTCCTGCGCGAGCGCAGTTGAAGCTGCAAGCATCGCGAGCAGGAGAGCCGAAGCACGAAGAGTTCTGTTTGGCATCAGAGCCATGCGTCCTATTCCATCTTTATGATAGGATAATCCAAATTCGCGGCACTTGTTCGGCGCCCGCGAGATGCGCTGCTATCGACTAATATCCAAGCGGCTGCCTGCCGGTCTCAATTGCCGTTTCCATGTTGTAAATTCCCTCATGCGGCAAAGATCTTTTCAAACGTGGTATTGATTTGCGCAGCGTACAAGAGCGGTAGAAAACAATTCCCGCTGTTCAAGTCTTAGTTCTGCGTCCATGCCAAATCAATCACCCTTCGCTTATGCAAGCATGACGATCTTTGATCCTCGGCATTAAGACGAACGAGGTTTTAATTATCCGACAGCAGATCGCCAGTCTTTTTAGCAGTTTGTTACAAAATGAAAAAACGCGCCGGATGGCTCCGACGCGTTTGCCGTTCGTTAAGTACGCTGGCTGCTACTGCAGGGCGGCGTCGGTGACGTCGTGGGTCCAGGCGCCCGACGGTTCCTTGTTGATGATCTTCTGGTCGAGCAAGGCCTTGGCCGTGCGGTCATAGAGCGTCGTGTCGAGCTTGCCGGTGCCGTCGCCGATCAGCTTGGCAACTTCACCCATCATGCGCTTCTGATGGTTCTCGTCCTGGCCGCCGTTGTCCACCACGATTTCGGCCGCTTCGTCAGGATTGTCGACGGCATACTTCCAGCCCTTCATCGAAGCCTTGACGAACTTGACCATCTTTTCCTTGAAGGCCGGGTCCTTCAGCTTCTCTTCCGAAGCGTAGAGGCCGTCTTCCAGGAGGTCGTTGCCCATGGCCGTATAGTTGAAGACGACCAGGTCTTCCGGCTTCAGGCCGGCATCGATCGCCTGCCAGTATTCGTTATAGGTCATGACGGAGATGCAGTCGGCCTGCTTCTGCAGCAGCGGCTGTACGTCGAAGCTCTGCTTGAGAACGGTGACGCCGTCCGCGCCGCCGTCGGTCTTGAGGCCGATCTTGTTCATCCAGGCGAAGAAGGGATACTCGTTGCCGAAGAACCAGACGCCGAGCGTATGGCCCTTGAAGTCGGCTTCGGTCTTGATCGGGCCGTCCTTGCGGCAGATCATTTCCATGCCTGACTTCTGGAAGGGCTGGGCGATGTTGACGAGCGGAACGCCCTTTTCGCGCGCCACCAATGCGCCGCCCATCCAGTCGACGATCACGTCGGCGCCGCCGCCGGCGATGACCTGCTCCGGTGCAATGTCCGGACCGCCCGGCTTGATGTCGACGTCGAGACCCTCTTCCTCGTAATAGCCCTTTTCCTTGGCGACGTAGTAGCCCGCGAACTGGCTCTGGGTGACCCACTTGAGTTGCAGCGTCACCTTGTCGGCCGCCATCGCCTGCGCCGCTGCGAGAGACATGGCCCCCGCCATCAATGCAATCATCATTCTTTTCATTTTTTTCTTCCTTTTCCCTCTGAAGTTATGCCCTTGCACCGTTGCCGGCCCAGGACTCAGCCTACCCACCACGGACAGACGGATGCCAGAAAGTCGTTGCCCTCTCCAGGAGCGCGACAACGCCATAGAAGACCGAACCCGCGAGCGCTGCAACCGCGATTTCGGCCCACACCATGTCAACGTTCATGCGGCCTATCTCTGTCGATATCCGGAAGCCCATGCCGACAATTGGCGTACCGAAGAATTCGGCGACGATCGCCCCGATCAGCGCGAGCGTGGAATTGATCTTGAGGGCGTTGAAGATGAATGGCATGGCGGCGGGCAGGCGCAGCTTCAGGAGCGTCTGCCAGTAGTCGGAGGCGTAGGTACGCATCAGGTCGCGCTCCATTGCTCCCGATGCCGAAAGTCCCGCAACGGTGTTCACCAGCATGGGGAAGAAGGTCATGACGACGACGACGGCGGCCTTGGAGGGCCAGTCGAAGCCGAACCACATGACCATGATCGGCGCAACGCCGATGATCGGCAGGGCCGAGACCATGTTGCCGATCGGCAGCAGGCCGCGCCGCAGGAAGGCGATGCGATCGGCGAGAATCGCAACGATGAAGCCGCTGGCGCAGCCGATGGCATAGCCGATCAGCACAGCCTTGAAGATTGTCTGCCGCACGTCGGCGGCCAGGATCGGGATGGAGCCGGCAATGCGCGCGCCGATCGAGCTCGGCGGGGGCAGTAGGACGAAGGGAATGCCTGCTCCGCGCGTCACCGCTTCCCAGATGATGAGGATCCAGGCGCCGAAGATTGCCGGGATGATGAGCCGGAGGCACAGGTTTCCCATGCTCGTTCGCGACGTCATGCCCGAGAGTACGACCACGCAGCGCCAGGCAAAGAGCCAGCTGGCCGCAAGCAGGATGAAGAAAGAAATCCGCGCCTTGCCCTCGTTGCCCGCGATGTCGCTCAGGAGTAGCCATGCCGCATAGTGGGAGCCGACGAAGAGTATCGCCGCCGAAAACACGGCCGGCATATTCACGAAGGAGAGAAGTGCTGCAACCGCAAGGAACAGAAGGATAATCGCCGTATCTGTCGCACTGAACGGTGCAGCGGCTCCCTCGGCAACGAGCGGGAGCGTTGCGATGGCGGCGACGCAGAGCAGAAGGCTCAGAATGCCCTGCCATGAGAAATCGAGGCGCGTCATGCCGCCCTCCCGCCCATGGAGCGGTCGACGACCTTGGCCACCAGACCAACGATGGTGACGAGCAGGGCGGCCAGCACCGAGCCGGCGACCAGAGCTGCCCAGATATCGATCGTCTGGCTGTAATAGGATCCGGCCAGCAGCTTCGAGCCGATGCCGGCGACGGCGCCGGTCGGCAGCTCGCCGACGATCGCGCCGACGAGGCTTGCGGCGATCGCCACCTTCATCGAGGTGAAGAGAAACGGGACGGAGGCCGGCACCCGCAGCTTCCAGAAGGTCTGGGCGGCCGTGGCATTGTAGGTCCGCATCAGGTCGAGATGCATGACCTCGGGGGAGCGCAGGCCCTTCACCATCCCCACGGCGACAGGGAAGAAGGACAGATAGGTGGATATCAGCGCCTTCGGAATGAGCCCGGTGATGTTGATCGCCCCGAGCACGACGATCACCATTGGCGCGATGGCGAGGATCGGCACGGTCTGTGAGGCGATGATCCAGGGCATCAGGCTGCGGTCGAGCGCCCGGATATGCACGATGCCGACCGCAATCACGATGCCAAGCAGCGTGCCGAAGCCGAAGCCGAGCATGGTGGACGAGAGCGTTACCCAGCTGTGATAGACGAGGCTGCGGTTGCTTGAGAGCCTTCGCATGAAGGTGTTCTCGAAGACGTTCTGCGCCACCTGGTGCGGGGCGGGCAGCACCGGCTTTGGCTGGGACAGGGTTCTCCCGATGAACTCCACCGAGCCGGGCGTTTCATTGGCGCGCGTGTCCATGTCGCGCTGGAACGGCGCGTTGAGGATTACCGCGAAGACATACCAGATGACGATCAACGCAAGCACGATTGTCGTGACGGGCAGGAAGCGATGTCTGAAGAACTGCTCCTTTTCCATCATCACGCCTTCCCCTGCAGCGGCAAAAGCATCAGCACCATCGAGACAACGCCCAGCCCGACGCCCGCGATCTGCAGATTGTTGAGCCGCTCGCCGAAAATCACGAAGGCGATGACGTTGATGAGGAGCAGTTGCGCGATGGCCGAGGCCGAAATGGCAAGGCCAAGCCCGCCTTCGCGCATCAGGCGCACCATCATCAGGTTGCCGACACAGTAGAGGGCAAGGGAGAGGACGAGGACGAGAAGGTTGCTGTTCGAGACATAGGCGCGCGAGGCGGTGGCGGCGCTGAGGAACACGACCATGGCAGCGGCGAGCCAGAGGATGAACTGGGCTTTCATCGGCGGCTCCTATTCCTCATAGCTATGTCCCGCGCGCAAGCCCTCGCGGACGCGATGGGCAATTTCGAGGAACTCCGGGGTTTCGCGGATGCCGAGCGGGCGTTCTGCCGGCAGCGTCGATTCGATGATGTCGGTAACACGGCCCGGCCGCGGCGACATGACCACGATCTTCGTCGAGAGATAGACCGCCTCCGGAATCGAGTGCGTCACGAAGCAGATTGTCTTGTTCGTTCGCTTCCAGAGCTTCAGAAGCTCCTCGTTCAGGTGGTCGCGGACGATCTCGTCGAGTGCGCCGAAAGGCTCGTCCATCAGGAGCAGGTCGGCGTCGAAGGCGAGCGCGCGGGCGATCGAGGCGCGCTGCTGCATGCCGCCCGAAAGCTGCCAGGGATATTTGTGGGCGAAGCCCGTGAGGTTGACGAGTTCCAGCGTCTGCTCGATGCGTTTCTTTTGCTCGGCGGAGGAATAACCCATGATCTCCAGAGGCAGCGCAATGTTCTTCTCGATCGTGCGCCAGGGATAAAGCGCGGCCGCCTGGAAGACATAGCCGTAGGAGCGCGCCTTGCGCGCTTCGTCGGGTGTCATGCCGTTGACGGTAATCGTGCCCGACGTTTTCCGTTCGAGGTCGGCGATGACGCGCAGGAAGGTGGTCTTGCCGCAACCGGATGGACCGATGAACGAGACAAAGTCACCCTTGCGTACGTCGAGATCGACATTCGTCAGGGCATGCACGGGACCGTCATTGGTCTGAAAGGTCAGACAGAGGTCCTTGGCGGAGACGACGGAGGCGCTCTGAGAATTCATCAAGGGATACCAGTCATGTTTTGCATAAGGGCGACAGCATGTTGCATGTTATTCTTGTTGTGAAGGTCGCGTAAGAACAAGGGATGGAAACCCCGGCGACAATTCCTGTGGAGAAGAGCGATGGACGCGAAGTCAAAACCCACCTGCCATCTGGTCAAGCCGCATCACACCTACGGCGGAAAGCAGGGGCTCAGCTATTTCGAAGGCATCGCCGCCGAGACCGTCGGTTCGAATGCCATCTGCATGCATATCCTGACGATACCGCCCGGCGCGCGGGCCAAGGCCCATCTCCACGAGGCGCACGAGACCGCGATCTACATGCTCTCCGGCGAGGCACATACCTGGTATGGCGACCGACTGGAAAACCATATCGTCGTCCATGCCGGCGAGCTCTTCTACATTCCCGCCGGCGTGCCGCACCTGCCTGCGAACCTCAGCAGTACGCCCTGCACCGCGATCATCGCGCGCACCGATCCGAACGAACAGGAGAGCGTCGTCCTCCTGCCGGAACTCGATGCGCTGGTGCCGCAATGACGCATTTCGTAGTGCTGTGAGCAAGCCTCACACCCCGCTTGCGGGAATGCCGCTGCGCTCGACCTTGCGCGGCGAGGTGATTTCCTTCCAGGTGGAGAGTGCCGTGCTGACGGCGGGGAAGGGATCGCGGCGGACGAATTCGCCATGGCCCTGCTGCGTCTTGACCGTATTCTCCTCGATTGCCACGACGCCGCGCGTCAG
Source organism: Rhizobium sp. BK251 (assembly GCF_004345245.1). Taxonomy (GTDB): domain Bacteria; phylum Pseudomonadota; class Alphaproteobacteria; order Rhizobiales; family Rhizobiaceae; genus Rhizobium. Next base: position 66,857 of record NZ_SLUQ01000002.1, read on the forward strand.
CGTGTAGCGCGGCAGCCCGGTCACCGTCTTGCCCTCGAAGACATTGTAGTCGATGGCGGATTGCTGGGTCTTTGCCGCAATCGTCTTGGAGCGCTTCGGATCCCAGACGACGAGGTCGGCGTCGGCGCCGACGAGGACCGCCCCCTTCTTCGGATAGATGTTGAGGATCTTGGCGATATTGGTCGAGGTGACGGCGACGAACTCGTTCATCGTCAGGCGGCCGGTTGCCACCCCATGCGTCCAGAGCATCGGCATGCGATCCTCGAGACCGCCGGTCCCGTTGGGGATCTTGGTGAAATCGCCGACGCCGAAACGCTTCTGCGCCGTGGTGAAGGCGCAGTGGTCGGTCGCGACGACCTGCAATGAGCCGGAGGCAAGACCTGCCCAGAGTGAGTCCTGGTGAAGCTTGCTGCGGAAGGGTGGGCTCATGACCCGGCGTGCGGCGTGATCCCAGTCCTTGTCGAAATATTCGGTCTCATCCAGCGTCAGGTGCTGGATAAGGGGCTCGCCATAGACGCGCATGCCCTTCTGCCGGGCCCGGCGGATCGCCTCATGTGCCTGCTCACAGGAGGTGTGGACGATATAGACGGGGCATCCTGCCATGTCGGCGATCATGATGGCGCGGTTCGTAGCCTCGCCCTCCACCTCGGCTGGTCGCGAATAGGCATGCGCCTCCGGGCCGTTGTTGCCCTCGGCGAGCAGCTTTGCCTGCATCTGCGCCACCACGTCTCCGTTTTCGGCGTGGACGAGGGGCAGGGCTCCGAGAGCGGCGCAGCGCTGGAACGAGGAGAACATCTCGTCGTCGTCCACCATCAGCGCGCCCTTGTAGGCCATGAAGTGCTTGAAGGTGTTGATGCCCTTTTCCTTGACGACCGTCTCCATCTCGTTGAAGACCTGCTCGCTCCACCAGGTAATCGCCATGTGGAAGGAGTAGTCGCAATTGGCGCGCGTCGACTTGTTGTCCCACATCTGCAGCGCTTCCAGCATCGACTGGCCGGGTGAGGGGAGCGCGAAATCGACGACCATCGTCGTGCCGCCGGCAAGGGCCGCCCGCGTGCCGCTCTCGAAATCGTCTGACGAATAGGTGCCCATGAATGGCATTTCGAGATGGGTGTGCGGATCGATGCCGCCCGGCATGATGTAGCACCCGGTGGCGTCCAGCGTCTCTGTTCCGGAAAGGTTGGGTCCGATCTCGATGATCTTGCCGCCCTCGATCTTCACGTCCGCCTTGTAGGTCAGGTCGGCCGTGACGATGGTTCCACCCTTGATGACTGTGCTCATGACATCTGTTCCCGATTTTGTGTTGTCGTTTCGAGCGATGCTCTGCCGTGGCGGCTATGCGACGATGCCCGCCGTCTCGACCACGGCATGGAAGAGCACGTCGGCGCCGGCCGTTGCCCATTCCTTGGAGATATCCTCGGCCTCGTTGTGCGAAAGGCCGCCGACACATGGGCACATGACCATGGTTGCCGGCGCGACCTTGGCAGCCCAGCAAGCATCGTGACCGGCGCCGGAAATGATGTTCATGTGGCTGTAGCCCAGCCTCTCGGCTGCGTTGCGCACGGCAGTGACGAGCGTCGGATCGAAGGTCACCGGCGCGAAATGGCCGATTGGCTCAATGGAACAGCCAACGCCGAGTGCTTCGCAGATCTTTGGCGCTTCTGCCTCGATTTTCGCCCGCATGCGGTCGAGCTTCGCCTTGTCCGGCGAGCGGATATCGACGGTGAAGACGACCTTGCCCGGCAGGACGTTGCGGGAGTTCGGCGAGAAGAAGACCTGGCCGACGCCGCCGACCGCACCCGGCTGCTCGCCCATCGCCACGCCCTGGACCATCTCAAGGATGCGCGACATGGCAAGCCCGGCATTCACGCGCATGTTCATCGGCGTGGAGCCGGTATGAGCCTCCCTACCGGTCAGCGTGAATTCCAGCCACCACAAGCCCTGACAGTGCGTGACGACGCCGATCTGCTTCTCTTCGGCTTCGAGGATCGGCCCCTGTTCGATGTGATACTCGAAATAGGCGTGCATCTTGCGGGCGCCGACTTCCTCGTCGCCCAGCCAGCCGATGCGCTTCAGTTCCTCGCCGAAGGTCTTGCCTTCGGGATCCTTGCGTTCATAGGCATATTCCAGCGAATGGACGCCGGCAAAGACGCCGGAGGCGAGCATGGCCGGTGCAAAGCGCGCGCCTTCTTCGTTCGTCCAGTTGGTGACGACGATCGGGTGCTTGGTCCTGATGCCGAGGTCGTTCATGGTGCGGACCACTTCAAGGGCGCCCAGCACGCCGAGCACGCCGTCGTACTTGCCGCCGGTCGGCTGGGTGTCGAGGTGCGAGCCGACATAGACGGGCAGCGCATCCGGGTCGGTGCCGGGACGGGTCGCGAACATCGTGCCCATCTTGTCGATGCCGAGCGTCAGGCCGGCTTTCTCGCACCAGGATTTGAAGAGATTGCGCCCCTCGGCGTCGGAGTCCGTCAGGGTCTGACGGTTGTTGCCGCCCGCAACGCCCGGGCCTATCTTGGCCATCTCCATGAGACTATCCCACAGGCGATCGCCGTTCACGCGCATGTTTTCGCCAGGTGCTGCCACCATTTTGCGTCCTCACCAGTTCTTGTCGCGGTCCTGCCGTTGGCATTCCCGTCTGTTCCCGTGGTCACTGGCCGGCGCGATTTTTGTTTCTCTTTCGCCGGAGAATCGACAGTTGTCTTTACTTGACAAGTGGACGATAATTTGACCGTTTGGTAAACATTACAACTTCCATCGCGGCGCTCAAGACGAAAAACACAAAAAATACAGACAAAATTACAGGCAGCTGCTGAAATTGCCGGCAACCTTTGCAGGATTTGCATGCCTGACCAAGGCTCTGATTTTCAAGGGGGAAAACGAGGACATGGGCATCCCGCGCGCAGCAAGGACACAGCGCCGCACACGCATCCAGGAAGAAAAGGAAGAGCAGATACTTGAGGCAGCCCTGGACGTGTTTTCGGTCCATGGCTTCCGTGGCTCGACGATTGACCAGATCGCCGAAGTTGCGGGCATGTCGAAGCCCAATCTGCTCTATTATTTCCGTACCAAGGAGGCGATGCACCGCGCCCTTATCGACCGGGTGCTCGACACCTGGCTGGAGCCGTTGCGGGCCTTCGATGCCGAGGGTGATCCCGAAAGCGAAATCCGCAGCTACATCCGCCGCAAGCTGGAAATGGCGCGCGACTATCCGCGGGAAAGCCGACTTTTTGCCAACGAGATGCTGCAGGGCGCACCGCATGTGGAAGACGAGTTGAAGGGACCTCTAAAGAGCCTTGTCGACGAGAAGGCGGAGGTGATCCGCGCCTGGGCGCGGGCGGGCAAGATCGCCAAATGCGATCCCTATCACCTGATCTTCTCCATCTGGTCCACAACCCAGCACTATGCGGACTTCGACGTGCAGGTGCGCGCCGTACTCGGCCAGGAACATGCGGGGGAAGGGCGCTTCGAGGATGCTGCCCGTTTTCTCGAGCAGCTCTTCATCGGTGGGCTGGGTGTCCGGCATGCGGTGAAGGCCGGATAGGGCGTGCCATTGCGCACCGTTGGACGTTGTTGTCCAAGGCGCAGAGCGGCCGTGGGCGTTAGAGATTCGCCTCTTCGAGCGCCAGTTGCGACCTTCGAGTCGCTGGCTTTCCATAAGCGCGCAGGAAAGTCTGGACGGCGGCGCGGGAAGAGCTTTCCAGTTGCTCGTCGGTCAGCGCCTCTCCAAACAGGCTGATGATCTGCAGGTCGGCATTGATGAGAGCCAGGAATTGCCGGGCGGCGAGATCGAAGTCATCGATCTGCAGGGCGCCTTTGTGGGCGAGACGCGAGAAAAGTGCAGCAAGCGCCGTGCCCGTCTTGCCCGGTCCGTGCTGGCGCCACGTCTCAAAGAGATGCGGATAGCGCTCGCCCTCGCTCTGCACCAGCTTGCGAAGGAACTTGCCGTCCTGATTGCATATGCAGTTGCGCGTCAGGCTGACGGCAAAGGCCGTGAGGTCGTCTTCCAGATTGTCGTCGCTATCGGGAAAGGTCGAAAGTATCGAGAAGAGCCTCGCATTGGCGCGGCTCATCACTTCTTCGACGACTGCGACAAACAGCGTCTCCTTTTCCCGATAGTGATTATATATTGTCTGGCGGGAGACGCAGGCCTCGGCGGCAATCTCATCGATGCTTGCGCCCGAAAAACCCTCGCGGCAGAAGACCTCTGCTGCGGCCTCAACGATTGAGACGCGCTTAACGCACTGACCGCGTTGGGTGTGGCCGGTATTCTTCGCTGCGGGCTGCTTGCGACTTTTCATACCACAAAGGTAATGCGTCTTGACGGATTAGACAATGGTGTCTAATTTTACATTAGTGTCCAAATTTGTTGACACCGGTTATCGACGCATCCGCGTGATCCTCCCAAGCACGCGATCATGTCGATGACCGCCAATTCCTTCAAACCCTCAAGAGCGACGCGGTGTGCAGGCGCTCGGTTTCGTGCACCGCTGTTTTGAAAGATTTCCCTATGACGGCTTCCTTCTTTCGCATGGCGCTCATACTTGGTCTTCTCTCTGCCATCGGCCCCTTCGCAATCGACATGTATCTCCCGGCCCTGCCTTCGATCGGCCAGGATCTCTCCGCCGAGAACAGCCTCGTCCAGCTAAGCCTGCTTTTCTTCTTCATCCCATTTGCGGTCTTCCAGCTATTCTATGGTCCGCTTTCGGACATGTGGGGCCGCAAGCTGCCGCTCTATCTCGGCATCGGCCTCTTCGCCGTGGCAAGCGTGGGCTGCGCACTGGCGCAGAACATCGAGACCCTCATCGCCTTTCGCTTCCTGCAGGGCATCGGCGGGGCGGCAGGCATGGTCATTCCGCGGGCGATCGTGCGTGACATGCATACGGGCGTCCAGGCGGCGCGGCTAATGTCGCTGCTGATGCTCGTCTTCAGCATTTCGCCGATCCTTGCACCGCTCACCGGCAGCGGCGTCATTGCCTTTTATGGCTGGCGCGGCGTCTTCTGGGCCGTGATGATCGCAGCCTTAATCGGGTTGATCCTGCTGGCGACGCAGTTGCATGAGACGCGCCCGAAGGAGGATCGCTCGGAAAGCGGCCTCCGCAGCGCCATGGCGGCCTATCGTTTGCTGCTCGGCGATCGCAACTTCCTGACGCTCACCTTCATCGGCGGGCTCGGCATCTCGTCCTTCCTCGTCTATCTCGCAAACTCACCCTTCGTGCTGATTGACCACTACGGGCTGACGCCGACCGAGTACAGCTTTGCGTTCTCGATCAATGCCGTGTCGTTCTTTGCCGTATCGCAGGCGACAGGCTGGCTCGGCGAACGCTTCGGTCTGGTGCGCGTCATGCGCACGGCGGTGACCTTCTTCGCTCTCACCATGGCCGTGATGGTCATCGTCATGAGCCTGGGCTTCAGCCAGCTACCCGTGATGGCGGCTTTCCTCTTCGTCGGCTACGGCTTCCTCGGCCTTGTCATTCCGACGACTGGCGTACTCGCGCTCGAGGACCATGGTGAAATCGCCGGCACCGCCTCGGCGCTCATGGGGACGCTGCAGTTCGTTACGGCGGCAATCGCCATGCTGGTGGCCGGTATCTTCTTTGACGGCACTGCCGTGCCGATGGCCGCCGGTGTAGCGCTTTGCGCCGTAGCCGCGTTCATCCTTACGCAGGCGACGATCGGTCGACGCCGCCTCTCGCCCGCTGCGGCGGAATAGGTCGCACCCGAAACTCTTCTCCGAACATCAAAGCGCCGCCCTGAGGGCGGCGCTTTTGCATTCCCCGGATATTCGCCGTCAGTGGGCGATCGGCCCGTCGGCCTTCTTCCAGGCATCGATACCACCCTGAATGTGGCAGGCCGTCACGAGGCCCGCGTCCTGGGCGGCCTGTACCGCCATCGCGGATCGTTCGCCGAAGGCGCAGTAGAAGACGATCCGCTTGCCGGTCGCTGCCGCCAATTCGTGCAGCATGCCGCCTGCGCTGATGTTTTCCTGCAGATCCGCATAGGGTGCGTGCAGCGAACCGGGAATGACCCCGTATTTTTCGCGCTCGCTTCTTTCGCGCAGGTCCACGATGGCTACATCGGAACGGCCGCGTATCGCCATGGCATCCGTCGCGGAGAGCGCCCATCCATTCAAGGCAATCAAGTCCTGATGTAGGCCGACATGGATGTTGGCGGGTACGGCAACATCCATCATCTTCGGGTTAGGCAGGTTCAGGTTGTTCATGAGGTCGACATATTCGTCGATCGATTGGACTTTCAGTCTCGGATTGAAGAGCCGCTCCTCGCCGATCGTGGAAACAGTGTCGCCCTTATAGTCGTGGGCGGGATAGAGCAGGGTTTCGTCTGGCAGCCTCAGCAGCTTGTTGAAGATCGAATCATATTGCTGGCGCGGGTTGCCATTCTGGAAGTCGGTTCGGCCCGTGCCGCGGATAAGAAGCGTATCGCCGGTAAAGACTCTCCCTTCCATGAGGAAGGAGTAGGAGTCATCCGTGTGACCGGGGGTATAGAGCACGTCTAGGCTCAGTCCCTCGATGGCGATACGATCTCCTTCGGCGACCCGCATGGAGACGACGTCGGCAAGGGTCTGCTCCCCCATCACGGTCACGCAGTGCGTGCGGTCGCGCAGAGCGCCGAGCCCGGTGATGTGATCGGCATGCAGATGCGTGTCGACCGCCTTCACCAGCTTGAGGTCGAGCTCCTCGACCAGCTTGAGGTAGCGATCGACCTTTTCGAGCACCGGATCGATGATGAGCGCCTCGCCGCCCCGCCTGCTGGCAATCAGGTAGGTGTAAGTGCCGGAAACGCTGTCGAAAAGCTGACGGAAAATCATTTATGCCTCCCTTGCGTTGGACTGGCGGGGCGATGACCCATGACCCTAGCCCTTCGGCTGGGGAACGATCCTGATATAAGGCTTCGGTGCGCGCCAGCCCTCCGGATATTGTTTTTTCGCTTCCTCGTCGCTGACACTGCCGGCGATGATCACGTCCTCGCCTTGCTGCCAGTTGACCGGGGTTGCGACCTTGTGGCGAGCGGTAAGCTGCAGCGAGTCTACCACGCGCAGGATCTCATCGAAATTGCGACCTGTGGTCATCGGATAGATCATGACCAGCTTGATCTTCTTGTCGGGGCCGATGACGAAGACATTCCGCACGGTCTGGTTGTCGGCAGGGGTGCGTTTCGTTGGATCGCCGGAAACCGGCGCGGGCAGCATGCCGTAAAGCTTGGAAACGGTGTAGTCGACGTCGGCGATCATGGGATAGTTGGGAGCGAAGCCCTGGGTCTCCTCGATGTCGCTCGCCCAGCCGGCGTGGCGGTCCAGTGGATCGACCGACAAGCCGATGATCTTTACGCCGCGCTTGTCGAACTCCGGCTTCATCCGTGCCATGTAGCCGAGCTCGGTTGTGCAGACGGGCGTGAAGTCCTTGGGGTGCGAGAAAAGCACCGCCCATGAATCACCGATCCAGTCGTGAAAGCGAATCTCGCCTTCGGTCGTCTCAACGGTGAAATCCGGTGCTATTTCGTTGATTGCCAGCATGGCTGCATACCTCTTGTCGTGAAAGGGGTTTGTAACCACCGAAGTCTGCACCTTTTGCCTTGCCGGACAACGTCGGGCGTCCGGATAATTGGTTGCAGATGTCACGACTCGGATTGCAGTCGACATAATTTACTCGCGCATGGGTACTGGAAATCGGCGCCTGACGCGTCGCCCGAATATGCCCTCCATCGCACGTTCAGGCTGTATCCTCCCGCTAGAGAAGAACGATTATCGCGATCTACGCCTTTCATAGCGATCTATACGTCTATTTCAGCAAGGGAGAAGCATAAATTCCGAAGAGTTAGCCCCGATGGACTTCGCTATTATCAATGGCAATCCCCGATGGAAAAAATGCGCAACACCATAACAAGAAACAAAAGGAGAAAGTTATGTCGCCAGATAAGGACCGGCCTCTGCCCGCGAATAGGACGAGGCGTCACTTCCTTGGTCTTACTGCTGTTACAGGTGCCAAGATCGCTGCTGCCGCCAGTGTCACCATGGCGGCACTCTCGACGCCGAGCCGTGCCTCGGGGATATTGTGGGGCAGGGGGCGTCGCGGCGGCAACAATGGCGGTGGCGGCGAAAATGGAGGTGGTGAAAGTGGAGGCGGCAGCAACGGCGGCGGTGGCTCGGGCAGCGATGCCGGTTGCTTTCTGCGCGGCACCTGCATTGCGACCCCCGAGGGCGAGGTGCGCATCGAGGATCTGCGTATTGGCGACCTTGTGAAGACCGCGCATGGCAAGACCGTTGCCATCAAATGGATCGGCCGCCAGCACTACAGGAAGACCGGTTCGGCTTGGCAGGACGGCGTGATGCCGGTTCGTGTTTCTCGCAACGCGCTCGGCCAGCAAGCCCCGCACGCCGATCTCTATCTCTCTGCGAACCACGCGCTCTACCTCGATGGCGTCCTCATTCGCGTCAAGGAACTCGTCAACGGTAGCTCGATTGCGCAGGCACTTCCGGAAGAAACCGGAGAAATCGAATACTTCAACATCCTGCTCGATACGCATCAGGTCATTCTCGCCGAAGGCGTGCCTGCCGAGACTTTCCTCGTGCGTGGCGCCAATCACGAAACCTTTGCGAATTTTGCCGAGTACGAGCGGCTCTACCCTGCGGAAGCGCGTTCCACGATGGAGCCCTTCGCGCCGGTCGTCGGCTACGAAGGCGGGCATGCGCATCTGAAGGCTCTTCTTCGGCTTGCGACGCCGCGCTTAATGCGGCAGCGCGATCCGATCGAAGAAGCATACGGCAAGATCGCCGCGCGAGCCGTGGAACTGGCCATTTAAGTTCCGGCGGGGAGGGCGCCGGCAACGGCGGACACGACAAGGGAGGGGAATGGCTGCCGCAAGGGCAGGGCCGGAATCCCAGCCAATCCCGTCCGCCTCATTTTACCGTGGCGCGTTCGACCCGACGCTGCCACGGCTCATAAGCGCCCTTCGGGGCGCTTTTTTTATGCAGCAGTGGGCAGCTCCGTCGAAACAGGGCTGTGAGAAGGATTTGCTGATTGAATAGCGGCGGGCCCTCGCAGCGGACAAGCCGCCGCGAGGGGTGCCCGGGATCACTCCGCGGCCTGGCGGGCCATCGGGTTGTTCGGATGGGTGGTCCAGTTCGCGTAGTTGGGGTCGACCACCTTGCCGGTGCGCTTGTCGAGGCTGCCGGCTGGCAGTTCCTCCATGGTGATGCAGTTCTCGACAGGACAGACGCTGACGCAGAGATTGCAGCCGACGCATTCCTCATCCTTGACCTCGAAATGCCTGACGCCATCGACGAAGTTGGTGATCGCCTGGTGCGATGTGTCCTCGCAGGCAATGTAGCAGCGGCCGCACTTGATGCAGGCTTCCTGATCGATCTTCGCCTTGGCGATATAGTTGAGGTTCAGATACTGCCAGTCGGAGACATTCGGCACGGCGCGGCCCGTGATGTCATCGAGATTGCGGTGGCCCTTTTCATCCATCCAGTCGGAAAGGCCGGTGATCATCTCCTGGACGATCTTGAAGCCGTAGGTCATGGCTGCGGTGCAGACCTGGACGTTGCCGGCGCCGAGCGCCATGAATTCGGCAGCGTCGCGCCAAGTGGTGATGCCGCCGATGCCGGAGATCGGCAGGCCGTATGTTTCCGGGTCGCGGGCGATCTCGGCCACCATGTTGAGTGCGATCGGCTTGACCGCCGGGCCGCAATAGCCGCCGTGGCTGCCCTTGCCGCCGACCGTCGGGTTCGGCGCGAAATTGTCGAGGTCGACGGACACGATCGAGTTGATCGTGTTGATCAGCGATACGGCATCGGTGCCGCCGGCCTTTGCGGCGCGGGCCGGCTTGCGAATGTCGGTAATGTTGGGCGTAAGCTTGGTAATGACCGGCATTCGGGTGTACTGCTTGCACCAGCGCACGACCATCTCGATGTATTCCGGCACCTGTCCGACCGCGGAGCCCATGCCGCGTTCCGACATGCCATGCGGACAGCCGAAATTGAGTTCGATGCCGTCGGCGCCCGTCTCTTCGACCAGCGGCAGGATCGCCTTCCAGGCATTTTCCTCGCAGGGAACCATGATCGAGGCGATGAGCGCCCGATCCGGCCAATTCATCTTTACCTGCTTCATTTCGCGCAGGTTGGTATAGAGGTCCCGGTCAGTGATGAGCTCGATGTTGTTGAGACCGAGCAGACGGCGGTCGGCGCCCCAGATAGCGCCATAGCGCGGGCCATTGACGTTGACGACCGGCGGGCCCTCCTCGCCAAGCGTTTTCCACACGACGCCGCCCCAGCCTGCCTTGAAGGCACGCTCGACATTGTAGGCCTTGTCTGTCGGTGGCGCGGAAGCCAGCCAAAACGGGTTCGGCGACTTGATACCGACGAAATTATTCCTGAGATCGGCCATGACTTATCCTCCTTCAGGCAACGGCTGTGGCGGGCCGCTGACCGGCAGCGAGCACGCGGTTGATGGATTCGGCCGCATCGCGACCCTGGGCAACGGCAGAGACCGTCAGGTCGTCACCGCCAAGCACACAGTCGCCACCTGCCCAGACGCGTTCGAGCGAGGTGTGACCTTCGCCATCAATGACGATGCGGCCGGAGGAGAGCTTGAGCCCGCCGAGGACGGAACCGTCGAAGGTCTGGCCGATCGCCTTGAAGATCTGGTCGGCCGCGATGACGCCCGTTTCGCCGGTGCCAGCGAGCTTGCCATCAGTGATCGCCGTGTATTCCACCTCGAGACCGGCGACCTTGCCGGCGTCGGAGATGATGGACTTAGGCGCCATCCAATGGCGGATGATGACGCCCTTGGAGGTCGCGAGGTCCTGCTCGAATTCCGAGGCGTTCATGTGTTCCTTGCCGCGGCGATAACAGATCGTCACTTCCTCGGCGCCGAGCAATTTCGCCTGCACGGCCGCGTCGATGGCGGTCATGCCGCCGCCGAGGACGACGACGCGTCTTCCTATCGCGACAGCGGCCTTGTCTGCTGCCTGGCGGAGCCCGGCGATGAAGGTCACGGCATCATCCACGCCGGCAAGATCCTCATCGGCGATTCCAAGTGCATTGACGCCGGCAAGGCCAAGCCCGAGGAAGACCGCATCATACTGAGAGGTAAGGTCGGCAAGCGTGAAATCGCGACCGAGCATCTGGCCGTGGCGGACTTCGATGCCGCCGATCGACAGCACGTATTCGACCTCGCTCTGGGCGAAATCGTCGACCGCCTTGTAGGTCGCGATGCCGTATTCGTTGAGGCCGCCTGATTTCTCACGCGCGTCGAGGATAACGACCGCATGGCCTTTGACCGCAAGCCGGTGAGCGCAGGCAAGCCCTGCCGGTCCAGCGCCGACGACAGCGACTTTCCTTCCGGTGGAGGCGGCACGCGCGTAGAACTGCTTGCCCGCCTGAATGGCGGCATCAGTGGCGTAGCGCTGCAGGCGACCGATTTCGACCGGCCGTTCCTCTGCGGTATTGCGTACGCAGGCCTCCTCGCAAAGCTCTTCGGTGGGACAGACGCGGGCGCACATGCCGCCCAGGATATTCTGGTCGAAGATCGTCTTTGCCGAGCCCAGTGGATTGCCGGTCGATATCTGGCGGATAAAGAGCGGGATGTCGATGGAGGTGGGACAGGCCGTCATGCACGGCGCGTCGTAGCAGAAATAACAGCGGTCGGCCGCGACCAGCGCTTCGTGGTTGTCGAGGCGCGGATGTAGATCGGAAAAATTAGCATCGTACTCGGCGGACGAAAGCCGGCCGGAACGAATCCCATTTTTCAGTCGTTCCATTGAAGTTCCCTCTTTATTGTAAACGCCTGATATAAAGACGGTAACTCAGGATAAAAAATTTATCAAATGGTAAAATTTCTAGGTCGGCCACCTGGGAACGTTGGGACCTTTGGCGCGAAAATCTTCCCGAAGACCTGTGACGTAAGCTTATAATTTCATTGGTTTTTTGTCGTGGTGCGCGCGGCTCTCGGGAGCCTGAGTTCTTCCGCCGCAGGCCGTTTGTCCGGACACGAAATGCGGTGCTTCGACGAGGCTTCTTGGGTGCTCCCGAAAAAATCAAGTTTTCTTAATTTCTTTGGAACTTTTGCGGCAACTTCCCGTTATCAGCCTATCTAGGAGATGACGCATCGACCCAGCATGCGCGCCCCCAATCATCTCCGGATATAACTCACGGTCCCCTCCCGATGAGTGAAAACAGCCAGTGCGCCGCCCTCGCACTGGCTATTTTTCGTCTGACAGGTCGCTATCGTCTGAGGATCTCGTATTCGGTTTCGGGAATTACCAACCGGTATTCGATGTAACCCGGTTCGTTGAGAAACGAAGCGCGTCCATTCATCGACGTCGGCACGACGCGCTCGAGCACCGTGCGTCCGAAGCTGTTGTCTTCAAGGTCCACTCCGGCATCGGTCGCCAGGACCCGCTCGGTCCATTTAACTTCTATTGCGCCCCTGCCATCGAGCGTGGTCTCGACACAGTCGAGGCGGATGGCGGTAGCTCCGGCCGCGATTGCCCCATGGGATGCGGAGTTGACGATGAGTTCGTGCAGGGCAAGCCCCAGATGGACGGCGGCATTGGGCGTCAGATGGGCGTTGATACCGTAGATGGGCATCGCGCCGGTCGAATCCGGCCAGTAGGGCGCAAACTGCTTTTGCGCCAGCTCGAACAGGAACGCGCCTCTCCAGCTCGAATCCGTGATCAGGTCCTGGGAGTTCGACAGCGACTGCAGCCGGCCACGAAACTTTACCAGGAAGCCATCCACAGAGAGCGTGTGACGCGCCGTCTGGGTCGCGATGCCCTGGATGATGGCCAGCAGGTTCTTTGACCGATGCGAGAGTTCGCGCAGGAGGGATTTCAGGACCTTCTCGCGATGACGGGATTCCGTTACCTCAGAGATGACGGAAAGGATGCCAGGCGAGGACTTCGGGCCAACGCGTTCGATCTTGAACTCGTAGATGCGAGCTTCGCTTCCCGCCGCGATCTCGACCTCGATGCTCGCCGGACGCCCGGTCGCCAGCACGGCAACCTTCAGGTTCTTCAGCTGCTCGCCGTTCTTCTCGCCGAACAGGCGCAGATCATCGGTACCGGTTTTGAACGGGGGCTTGAGATGCTCCGGCAGGTTCTCCGCATAGCGGATTGCGAGCGCGGAATCCTGGTAGAGGATCGAGATGCCGGCGCTCGCCAGGGCCCGTTCCATCATTACGGCCTTGCCCTCCATGGAGAAGGGCGCACCCGATAATGGTTCAGTCGTCTTCACGAAGCTGCCTCACCTTCGATTCCTCAGGATGCCGCCGGCAAGAAGTGTCTTTATGCGAAAAGCTTGCTGCCGATCATACTATGACGCGACTATACGGATCGTTAAGCGCTCCGGTGGCGGCCGGAGCGCCGGTTCCTCCCTCTTACGCGAAAGGATCGAGTCGCCTCAGGCGGCGACCCTCGTCGATTCGTTGAAGAAGAGCGCCTGGCTGATCAAGGCCTTCACCATGTCCGGGTTGAAAGGCTTGGTCACCAGGAATGTCGGCTCGGGCCGCTCGCCAGTCAGCAACCGCTCGGGGAACGCGGTGATGAAGATGACCGGTATGCTTGACGTCTTCAGTATGTCGTTCACCGCATCGATGCCGGAACTTCCGTCCGCCAGCTGAATGTCGGCAAGCACCATGCTGGGCTTCGTCTTGTTATAGAGCGCTACGGCTTCGGTGTGCGTGCGGGCAATGCCGGTCACTGTATGGCCGAGGCTTTCGACCATCTGCTCGATGTCCATCGCGATCAGCGGCTCGTCCTCGATGATCATGATGTTGGTCGCTACCTGCCGGGAGATCTCCTGCGATGCAGTCTCGAGAAGCCTTGCGACTTCTTCATCTTCGACCTCAAGAATGTTGGCGATTTCCGGGAGGCGGAAATTCTCGACCGATGCCAGGATAAACGCCTGACGTGCGACAGGCGAAACCTTGGCGAGATTGACGGAGGCACGCTGTTCCCAAGCAAAGGGCGAAATAGGCTCGGGAATTTGGATTGAGGCGGAACCAAAGAGTTTGGAAAACAGTTTGTAGAGTGCAACACGATCATTCTCGGTATCCGGGAAAATGGATATGTCGGAAATGATTGCTTCCAGTACGGCGGCGACATAGGCGTCGCCAGAGGTCTGTGTTCCGGTGAGAGCACGGGAATAGCGACGCAGGTAGGGAAGGTGCGGCGCGATCCGAGTTGAAAGTGTCATAAAAAACTCCCGTCAGTAAGCCGTATGGGCTCTAATGGCTGGAGTAACGTAGCCTTCGAACAAAAGTTCCCCGCCCACCGGAACTTTTTTGAGGAGCACGCGTTGTTCTGGCCGGCGCATGATGGGTTTCACCCGTTCCTCAGACCTTTGGCAAGCGACCTGCGGAACCAAGTTCATCCGCGGTTCGTTCGGAAAAATGGCCTATGAATGAAATCTTATGCGAGAAGTGATGAGTTTGATGACAACACAAAACCCTGAAGCAGCGGATCAGCAGCGGCCGGATCGGAAGGCGCGCGATATACTCGACCCCAACAACCAGATCGGCATGAAGCTGCGTTCGCTCTATGCCGCGGTTCAGGAAGAGGCTATCCCCGAGCGTTTTCTGGACCTCCTTGAGAAGCTCGACCAAGCCGAGCAGATGGCTTCGGCAAAGATGGCGGAGTAGGCGAGCTCCCATGGAAAAGACGCAACCAAGTTTCAAGCGTGAACTGCTGGCTGCGCTGCCAAGCCTTCGCGCATTTGCCATCTCCTTGATCGGCCGCCACGACCGTGCCGACGATCTCGTCCAGGACACCATCATGAAGGCCTGGGCGAAGCAGGATCATTTCGAGATGGGCACCAACATGAAGGCGTGGCTGTTCACCATCCTTCGCAACGAGCTCTACAGCCAGATGCGCAAGGCTGGCCGCGAAGTACAGGACAGCGACGGCATCTTCACGGAATCGATGGCAACCCATCCAGCCCAATATGGCGCGCTCGACCTTCAGGATTTTCGCAAGGCGCTCGAGCAGCTCCCGTCCGACCAGCGCGAGGCAATCATCCTCGTGGGTGCTTCAGGGTTTTCCTATGAGGAGGCTGCCGAAATCTGCGGATGCGCGGTCGGCACCATCAAGAGCCGCGTGAACCGTGCGCGCCAGCGACTGCAGGAACTGCTTCAGGTTTCGGGCGAGGCAGATTTCGGCCCGGATGCGACTTCCTCTCCGCTTACGTCGCGGGCCTTCGCCTTCTGATCAAACATAAATATGCACGCATCAAAAAGCCGACACGGTTTCCCGTGTCGGTTTTCTGCTTTCTGGCGGACAGGTCAATCCGCGTCCTTCTTCGATCCGATGAAATTCGACGCCAGCAAAGCGACCACGATGGCTGCGGTCAACATAGGCTGGGCGCGAAACAGGCCGATGCCGGTCGCCGCGATCGATTCGATGGCGAGCCGCCGTTCGCGAGCGCGCCGGGCTTCCTGCGCGTTCATGATCAACATGATCGTCAGGACGATAAGACCAAGAAGCAACGCGGCGGCGGCGAGGAAAAGGGCAGCTCCAGGCGCGCCATAGATGCCGGCCAGCCATATGCCCGCGGCCACCACGGCCAGCGCGTAGGCGCTAAGGAGAAACAGGGCGGCGATCGCAATAAAGATGGCGTTGCGCTGGACCCGCGCAACGCGCCTCTGCACCGTACCCGTAAGTAGCATGCTGACGAGCGGAAGGAGCATCCAGGTCCCTCAGCGGCGAGCAAGCAGCGCAATGACGAGGCCGAGGGCCGCGGCGGCTGCAACTGTTGCGGCAGGGTGGCTGCGCACGGTGGCGCGCACTTCACGTGCGCCGCGAACGTAACCGCTGTGGATATCCCGCAGAAGCTCCTCGCTGCGCGCCACGAGATCCTCAAAGCCTGCCTCGGCCTGATGCCGCAGCTTTTCACCGCTTCCAGCGCTGCTCTTGCCGACGAGCTTGGTCAGGCTCGCGATCTCCGCGCGCAGGTGCTCGATCTGCTCTTCGATGCCGGTTTCGATGTCGTGCAACGTGCCGCCGTTGCGCTTGCCCCGGACGGAGTGGAGTATGGAATTGGCCATGATCTTCTCCCTTTTTGGGCGCCGACGGCGCCGTTCGCGATCAGGAACGAAAGAGGTCCAAGTTTTGCACGGGGAAGCGAAGCTCGCATTGATCGAAAGCAAACAGATCACCCCCGCTAACGGACAGCCTCCGCCAGTATGATGCCACAACGCGTGCGCGCATCGAAAGTTCCCTGTCGTCGGGTAGGCCGAATAGGCGCCGACGCCTACGATCCCGACGTTCAGCGCTCCAGCGCGCTGTGGGCAAGGACGAAGGGAGTGTCGCCTGCGGGGACGCGATTGACCCTGAGCGGGCAGCCGAAGACCGACAGCATGTGCTCGTCGGTCAGGACATCCGTCACCG
Organism: Rhizobium sp. BK251; assembly: GCF_004345245.1. Lineage (GTDB taxonomy): Bacteria > Pseudomonadota > Alphaproteobacteria > Rhizobiales > Rhizobiaceae > Rhizobium. The sequence continues at coordinate 83,261 of NZ_SLUQ01000002.1, forward strand.
TGCCGGCTGCCGAAAGTTCGCCGCCCTTCATCAGGACCATCCGGTCGGCGAAGAGCGCCGTGAGGTTGAGATCGTGCATCACGGCTATGACGCCGCCGCCGCGCTCGCAGAAGTCGCGTGCGAGCTTCATGATGGTCAGCTGGTGACTGATGTCGAGGCTTGAGACGGGCTCGTCCAGCAGCAGCCAGCAGGGCTGCCCGTCCACGATCGGTTCCGGGATCTGGCAAAGGACGCGCGCGAGCTGGACGCGCTGTTGTTCGCCGCCGGAAAGTTCCTGATAGAAGCGACCTTCGAAACCGGAGAGGTCGACTGCCTCCAGCGCTTCCGCGGCGACGCTCTCGGCGTCCTGCGGGCGGCTGTTGATACCCGATGTCAGTCCCATGCGGACGATCTCGCGCACGGTGAAGGGAAAGGAGATCGCGCTCGACTGGGGAAGGACGCCGCGCATGGCCGCCAGCCGCCAGGGCGCCATTCCGGTGATCTCATGTCCATTGATCCGCGCGGAGCCATCGTAGGAAAGCTCGCCGGCGATCGCCTTCATCGTTGTCGTCTTGCCGGAACCGTTGGGTCCGGCGATTGCCGTCAACGCGCCGGGCCGGGCCGCAAACGAAACATCGTGCAATATGCTCTTGCCCGACAGGCGAACGGATAGGCCGGAAACTTCGATCATGGGAAAACTCAGAGGCTGAGGCGCGAGCGCTGGCGGAGAAGGATCCAGAGGAAGAAGGGACCTCCGACGGCAGCGGTGATGATGCCGATCGGCAACTCCGCCGGGGCTACGATGGTTCTCGCGAAGACATCCGCAAAAATCAGCAGTGACCCGCCCAGCAGGGCAGCGGCCGGCAACAGGAAGCGGTGGTCCGGACCAATCAGCATGCGAAGAATATGGGGAACCACGATGCCGACGAAGCCGATGCCGCCGCTGACGGCGACCGATGCGCCGGTCGCAGCCGCGACGGCGACGATCGCCACGTTCTTCAGGCGTTGCACCGGCACTCCCATGTGAAAGGCCGCCGCCTCGCCGAGCGTGATGGCGTTGAGACCCCGCGCCATGAAGGGAAGGGCGAGGAACGAGAGGAACATGATCGGCCCGACGGCCGCGACCTTCACCCATGTAGAACCGGCGAGCGAACCCATGCTCCAGAAGGTCAGGTCGCGCAGCTGCTTGTCGTCGGCCATGTAGATGAGAATGCCGGTGAAGGCGAGCGCGAGCGCTCCGAGCGCGATACCGGCGAGAAGCATGGTCGCGACCGATGTCTGACCATGTCGCGTGGCGACGCGGTAGAGAAGGATGGTGACGACAAGCCCGCCGACAAACGCCGCGATGGGCAGCGCGAAGATGCCGAAAAGCGCATAGATCGGCGCGGCAACGGTGCCGCCGAGCACGATCATCGTGACCGCTCCGAGGCTCGATCCGGACGTGACGCCGATAAGGCCCGGGTCGGCCAATGGATTGCGGAACAGGCCCTGCATGACCGTGCCGGACACGGCAAGCGAGGCGCCGATCAGAAAGCCGAGGATCGCGCGGGGAAGACGGATGTCGAAGATGATGATCCGGTCGCGCGCGCTGAGGGCGGATTCGGTTCCTCCCGCGCCCATGACCTCCCTGAACACATCGAGCGCGGAGGCATCCGACGCACCAGTCGTGATCGAGAAGGCCAGTGAAAACAGGGCGCCGACGATCAAGGCCGCGATCACGATGAGCGCGAGCAGCGAACGGTCGCCCTGGCGATGACGTTCCCGAATATATGCCAGCGACGGCAGCGAACGCCGCTGCCCCCGCATGGCTGTATGCATGACCATTCTCAGCCCCCGTAAATGGCGGCGTTCAATTCGCGCACGGCACTGGCCGTCCTCGGGCCGAAGCCGAGAAGATGCAGCCCATCCATGCGGATGACTGCCTTGTTCTCTCCGGCCGGCGTCAGGGCGATGGCGGGCTGTCCCAAGAGTTCGGCATCCGTCGTCGCGGCGGGACCGCCGCGGTCCATCATCAGGATGACGTCCGGCTTGGCCTCGATGATAGCTTCATCGGCGAGAGCTTTATAGCCGGGAAAATCGCCGACGGCGTTGGTGGCGCCGGCCAGCTTGATGATACCGTCCGCGGCTGTTCCCGTGCCGGAGGCGAGGATCTTGCCGCCTTGGGTGCTCAGTATGAAAAGCACACGCTTGCGCTCGGCCTCCGGGCGCTTCTCCGCGTGGGCGGTTGCCGCATCGAGATCGGTCGCCACCTGCCGTTCCAGCACCTTTGCCTTGTCCTCGACGCCGAGCAGGGTTCCGACCCTGTCGATCTTGGCCAGAATGCCATCCCGGTCGAACTTGCCGGGCACGGTCTCGAAGGGAATGCTCGCATTACGCAGCACGCTCAGTGCTTCCGGCGGACCGGATCCCTCGACCGCTATGATCGCGGTCGGATTGACGGCGAGAATGCCTTCCGGCGAGAGTGCCCGCATGTAGCCGACGTCAGGCAGCTTCGTGGCTGCTTCCGGGTAAAGGCTGGTGGAATCGCGTGCGATCAGTTTGTTTTCTTCGCCGAGCGCATAGACGATCTCGGTAATGTCGCCGCCGATGCTGACGAGGCGGGACGTATCCAGCTTCTTGGCTTCATCGGCGAGCGCCGGCCGAACCAAGCCGAACAGGCTGCCGGCCGGAAGCATCGGAGAGGCAGCGGCCGCTGCCAGGGCTGCAACGGCAAGAAGCCTGGTCGCACGCCGCCTTGTTGTTGAAGAGCTCATCGGTTCGCTCCTTATGCCGCCACGCTCGCACCGTTTCTCGGCAGATTTTCTACAATATCGCGCCAATCCTCGCGCTCGCCGGAGCCTTCCTTCCGCTTGCCAAAGAACTGGATGATCATCTCGCCATGGGCATCATAGGCCTCGAGCGACGTGACGTGACCATCCTTGGTCGGCTTGCGCACCGCCCATACCTCGGCGATGTGGTCCTGGCGCAGGTGCAGATGGAAGGTCGGATCGAGCACATTGATCCACGGACCCATCGGCTGGACGTTAAAGATGGGGCCGGAGTGGATTTGGACAATGCCGTTGTTGGCAACAAAGCACATGATCGGCAGGCCCACGGCGACAGATGCATGCATCATGTCGGCGACCGCCGAGTTCTCTAGCAGCCACGCATAGTCGTCCCCGACGGAGCGAACCGCCGCCTGGCGGCCGATCTTCAGCCTCTTCAGCATGCCGAAAAACTCGTGGGTGTCGGTCATCCGGCTCCAGCTGTCGCGCAGCTCGTCGCGGCTGACGTTGCCTTCTTCATCGGCAGCGCTGTTGGCGAGCGCGACCTCGACGAACTCCTGGGACTGATCCTCGAGGCGGAAATCGGCAACGATCGAATGATAGGCGTCGATGTTCGACTCCGGCCGCAGATGCACCTTGTGGACAGCGTTGCCGGCCTTGTCGAAGAACTGAAGGCTGAGACGATCCTGTTCGCCATCCTTCTTGACGACCGCAAAACCATGCGCCCAGCGGCTCGGGAAAATGCGCAGGTCGATGTTTTCGCCGAGCACGATCGAGGCATGTACGCCGGTCTCGATGCCTTCGTAGACGCCGATCTTTTCGTGGACTGCGCTCTCATTGCGAGACAGGGCCATGACGGTTCCGAGCTCTGCAACTCGGCCAAGGAAGCGGTTGGCATCGGCGTCGACACGCGTCGCTGTCAGCCCGACTTCGGCGGCGACAAGCGCACCTTCCGAGACGCCCAACTGGGCAGCGATATCGCGCTCGCGCATCTTCGGGTTTTCCGCACGGAACGCGCGGATCTCGGCCGGGGAGGGTCTGGTCTTTTCAGTCATGTCGATGCCTATTTGTTGAGAATGAGCTTGCCCTGCCGGGTGATCTTCATCCGGTAGACGGCGCCTTCGTGTCGAATCATGATTTCGCTTTGGCCGCGAAAGATGTCGGTGCTTTCGAGCACCCTGACCTCTGCCGCGGGTTCTGCCGTCCGCGCCGGCAAATGCTTATGTGTATCCAGCTTTTCAGCCACCATTTCAGTTTGATTTTTCCGCAAGAATGCAGGGGATCCCGATCCCGCTGAGGGGATAATTATCTTGACTTTCATACTCATACTTTTTTAAAGACGCAATAGAAGACAATTACAGTCAACTTTGTTTTTGAGCCGCCCGTCGGACGCCTGCAGTTTCACTCCGCATTGGTCGATGGACGCCTCCAAGAGGTGTGTTTGATGTTGATGAGAAAGACGCTGGGCCCGCTGTGTGCGGGCGTATTCGCCTTTTCCGCGAATGTCGGTTTGGCCCAGGATGCGGCGGCTCCCGCGGGTGCCACGCTGAATGTTGAGCTCAATGCCCTGGCACCGTCCCAGAAGGGCTGCATGATGACCTTCGTGGCCGAGAACAATCTCGAAGCCCCGGTCAACAAGATTTCGTTCGAACTCGCCTTCTTCAACGGAAAGAACACCGTCGACCGCATCACGGTGCTCGACTTCCGCGACCTGCCGCTCGGCAAGAAGCGGGTGCGCCAGTTCGACATGCCGAATGTGAAGTGCGAGGACGTGAGCCGCATCCTGATCAACGACACGCCTGTCTGTGACGGACCGGCAGCCGGCGCCTGCATGAAGGGGCTTGTGACCCGCTCCCAGATCTCTGTCCCGTTCGAGGGCTGAGGTCGGGGAAGGTCGCACCGGTTCAGTAGTTGCGAGGCGCAGGCATGAGAATTTCAGCGAAGTCCAGACCCGTGGGTGCTTTCGTGACCGATCCCCATGCCGGAAAAAGCGTGAACGACAATGTGCCCGGAATTCATCCCGGGCATGAGTTGTCGGATCTGGAAGGGGTGCCTCGCCAGCCGGCCGGCGAAGCAGTCGTCCTCTATGCCCGTTTCGCCCATATCGGTTCTTTCCCCGTTCACGCGCATCACGGCGAGCCTGTCGCCAAGGCCGATGCGCCGGCGATGAATGCCGAGCCCGAGAAACCGATGCCGGGGGCAAAGCCTGCCGGGAAGCGAGTGACCTTCGCCTGCCTCGGTTCCGCCTTCTTCCATATCGGGCTCGTGGCAATTCTCGCGATGGGTCTTGTGGCAACGCATGAGGAGTCGCAGGAGGAGGCCGGGGACGCCATCAGCGTCGTCATTCTCGGCGACTCGGATGCCGACCAGGCCTCTGCCGGCGAGCAGAAGGAAGAGCCGCCGCAGGAGATCGTCGCGGAGGCCGTGCAGCCGAAGACGCTGCAGCCGACAGAAGCCCAGCCGGTGCAGCAGGCGGAAACCCAGCCCACAGAGATCCAGCCCCAGCAGACGCAGGCCGTTGCGCCCGAGCCGGTGCAAGAGGCCGCACCTGTCGAGGCTGCCCAGCCGGTGCAAACCGCTTCCCCTCAGACGGTCGCAACGCCCGAGCCGGAAGTGCTGACGACCACGGCGCCGGCGGAGACCTCTGTCGTGCAGCCCATGGCCGCGACGGTGCCGGAGGAGATCAAGCCGACGGAGACCGCGGCGGTCGCCGAGGCATTGCCTGAGCCGGTGCCGCCTGAAGAGGTGGCCACGCCCGCGCCGAAGCCCGAGGCCATGCAGCCGGTTGAGAAGCCGAAGGAAACCACCAAGAAGGAGCCGCCGAAGAAGGCGGCCAAGACCAAGGCTGGGTCCGGTGGCGAAAACAAGCAGGATTCGAAAAGGGGAAGCTCGGACGGCGAGGAAGTTGCCCAGTCGGATCGCAACTCCCGCAGCGCCGGCAACAATTCCGGGGCGGGCAGTGCTGCTGTCGCCAACTATCCCGGCAAAGTGCAATCACGCATCCGTCGCTCCGTCCGCGTGCCTTCCGAATACAAGCGCATGAGTGCGTCGACGACGGTGCGTGTGCGGCTTACCATCGAGTCCGGCGGGTCGCTCAGCGGTCTTTCCGTGGCGCGCAGCTCCGGAATACCTGCGTTGGATCAGGCGGTTATCGAAGGCGTGCGCCGTGCATCGCCCTTCCCGCCGTTGCCGGCGGAATGGGGAAGGCCGAGCTGGTCCTTCACGCAGGAAGTCCAGGTTACCGGTCGATAAAATATGACAATCACAATCAACTTTATACTTTACTCTAAAAATCAAGTTTAATAAGGTCCCGTTCGCGCCGGTCGGAATCGACGGTGTGAGAGCAACCAGCGAACGGGTGGGGCATGGCAAAAAAGGCGAAGAAGGAAGCGAAGCGCGCGAACCGCGAGGCCGCTCCGGCGCAGAAGGAAAATGCAGCCGGAAAATCCAAGCTTGATGGCCGCAGCTTCCTTTATGTTGGTGGTCGTGATTGCCAGGTGGCGCATCTGCGCGAAATCGCCAGCAGCTTCGGCGCCGAACTCATCCATCATGACGGCGGGTTGCGCGAAGCGGTTTCGCGGATCGACACGGTCTTACCGTCCGTCGATTGTGTCTTCTGCCCTATCGACTGTATCAGCCACGATGCCTGCTTGCGGGTGAAGACGGGCTGCAAGAAGTTCGGCAAGGCTTTCATTCCGCTGCGGAACGGCAGCAAGTCTAGCCTGGAGCGTGCGCTCCACACGATGAATGAACGGAACAATTCCATATGAGCAATGAACGCCCTGACGGGTTTATGATGATAGGCCTGCACAAGCTCGCCTCGCAGAATGGCGATGGCCTCGTGCCTGAACTCTATGAACTCCTGGCTCGCAATGCCGAGCGCCAGATGAACCAGCCAAACGTAGCGCAGTTCCCGGTCTGGGAAGCCCGCATGCCAGGCGAGCAGCCGGCGCTTCCGATTGCCGAAGACGCGGCAAACGGCGGCAACGTGATTGCTTTCCCGGCTCGAACGGGCGAAACTTCGGCGGAAAAGAAAAGAAGCTGAGGTTGACATGTATATCGCGATGAACCGCTTCAAGGTGGCCACCGGATCCGAAGCGACTTTCGAGGACGTGTGGCGCAAGCGCGATTCCAGCCTTTCGCAGGTTCCCGGTTTCGTCGAGTTCCACCTGCTGCGGGGCAGGGCCAACGAGGAGGAAGGCTACACGCTGTTTGCCTCCCATACGATCTGGCGCAGCGAAGAGGACTTTCTTAACTGGACGAAGTCCGAGAATTTCCGCGCGGCCCATCGCAATGCCGGCGAGAACCGGACCATGTATTTAGGCCCGCCGGTGTTCGAAGGTTTCAACGCCGTCGAAAACGTCTGAACAGGCCTCCGACGAGCTTTACTCTTCGGTCCGAAACTTGAGCACCATGCCGGCCCGGCGGTCGGCACCCATGCCGCTTGCAATTTCCTTGTCGAGAATTGCCTTGAGGGCGGCCGGCGCCGCCTTGGGACCGGGCTCATGGAAGCCCAGCGATGCATAGAACGGATAATTGAACGGCACGAAGCGATCCGTCGTCAGCATCGCGGCGGAAAAGCCGCGCCTTCGCGCAGCGTCGAGCGCAGTACCGATCAGGCCACGACCGATCCCACGGCGCTGATAGCGGCGCAGAACGTCGATCTCCGCGATATAGAGCCTGCCGTCGATCTCCTCGGCGGCGAGAAAGCCGATTGGCCGGTCGCTTTCGTCCACGGCAACGAAAAGCAATCCTTCTGACAGACAGGCGGCGAGCTGGTCGTGCGCAAGCGGATGCGGTTCGTCCGGAAAGGGAACACCGGCCTCGATCAGTGCCTCGGCGGCGTCCATCTCGATGACCGTCAGCTCGTCGAGTTCGTCGAAGCGCGCAAGCCTCGTGGGGATATGCGGGTATCTCTCGTCGACGGGCATCATCCCTGCTCCTCGATCGTTGGCTTAGCGGCGCATGACGCTCCCGGCGGCAACCGCGAGCCAGCCGAACATCATGGTAAAGCCGCCAGTCGGTGCCGCCAGGGGAAAGAGGCCGGAACCGGCAAAGCGCAAGGAAACGAGATCGCCTGCAAAGAGGAGCGTACCGACACCGATCAGCAAGCCGGCGAGCCAGGCGATCCTGATCTTACTTGCACCGATCGCAAGCGCCAGAAGGGCAGGGGCATGGGCCAGGCACATGGCCGAAGCCGAAGCCGGCAGTTGAGCGTCACCGCCGCCATGGGCCGCCACGGCAGCAAGCGCGACACCGGCAAAGCCCAGGAGGCCGGCAAGCAGGTAGAAGAACGGCACCAGGCGGTCGTTGAGGCTCATGATCAGTCCTATTCCCGGTTCTGCATGTGGTAGGCGAGCCGTTCGACTGGCTCCCAGATGATGGCGCGCAGTTTTTCGTTGGCTATAGTCTCTTCCATCGCGCGCCGGAAACAGAGCAGCCACTCGTCGCGTTCGACCGGTCCGATGCTGGCCACGAAATGGCGCCGACGCAACATCGGGTGCCCGCGCTTCTCGACGTAGAGGGGCGGCCCGCCGAGATATCCGGTGAGGTATTCGTAAAGCTTTTCCTCGCTGCCGGTGAGGCTTGGCGGATGGATGGCGCGGACATGGCTTGCTTCCGGAAGCGTGTCCATCAGTTCGTAGAAGCGGTGCACGAGCGCCCGCACGGTGTTCTCACCGCCGATCGCCTCGTACAACGTGATGGCTTCCCCTGTCATGAACCGCCTTTCGGACTATAATTGTTCCTTCATGCCCTGCGTCGATCCCTCGTGCAACAATATGTGTGTGCGGCATTTGGCGTCACGGATAAATGGCGCCGGATTTTGCCTTTGTGCTTCGCAGGAGTAGCCCGGGTTAATTCTTGACAGAACCGTCCGGACGGTATCTTTAGAGGCCATGTCAGAAGCGCACCACCGTAGAAAGCAACCTGTTCTCGTCCGCCGGCAATTGCTGGAGGTCGCGGCGCGCCTTGCCGCAGAGCAGGGGATGACGGCGGTGACACTCGACGCCGTCTCCGGCGCCTCGGGCGTCAGCAAGGGCGGCTTGCTGCATCATTTCCCGAACAAGAATGCCCTTCTCGACGCGCTTTTCGACAGTCTTTCCGAGAGGTTCAGCGCCGAGATCGAAGAGGTGATGCGCAACGATCCCGTTCCGCATGGGCGGTTTACGCGCGCCTATCTCAGTATCTGCGCCAGCCTCCGCGACCGGCCGGCCGAGTCCAGCGGCTGGACGCAGATCACCATGGCTCTGCTTGCCGAGCCGCGCCTCCGCCACCGGTGGCGTGAATGGGTCAGGCTGCGCGAGGAGGAGTATGTCGGCACAGATTCCTCGGTGAATGCGCAGATCGTTCGCCTTGCCGCCGACGGGCTCTGGCTCGCGGACATGCTGGGGAGCCATGAGCTCGACGCCGCCGAACGGCAGGCAATGCTCGAGCGCCTCGCAGAACTCGCCAGCCTCTAAGGCCCCAGGAACCAGCCATGAACATAACTGCAGTCTACGCAATGCTCTTCGTCGCCATCGTGCTCGAGGTGGTCGGCACGACCGCCCTGCAGATGTCGCAACAGTTCACGCGCCTCTGGCCCACTCTCGCGGTCATTGCGTGCTATGCGGGTGCCTTCTATTGCCTATCCTTGACCTTGCGCAGCATACCGGTCGGGGTCGCCTACGCGATCTGGAGCGCGCTCGGCATCGTGCTGATCTCCTCCGTCGGCCTTGTCTTCTTCAAGCAGAAGCTCGATCTGGCTGCTGTTATCGGGCTCGGCCTCATCATCGCCGGCGTGGTCGTCGTCAACCTGTTTTCGAAGTCTGTCTCTCACTAAAACGGGTGAGGATCTCCTCACTTTCCTCTTTGTCAAACTCTGCGAAGCCTCTATGTGTTGCTGGAGCGCGGGCAGCTGGCGGAGCAGAGGAGTACGCTTCGTCCAAAGCGCTTTGGATGATTGCCGCGATTACAAATTCCGCAGAGGAGTAAGATAGTTATGACCATCCGCACCGTTGTCTGGGGGGAGAATATCCACGAGCGCACCAACAAGGTCGTCGCCGAAATCTATCCAGATGGGATGCACACCACGATTGCCAACGCGCTCAATGCCGATCCGGCAATCAGGGCGACGACGGCCACGCTGCAGGAGCCCGAGCACGGCCTTAACGAGGCGCGGCTGGCAGAGACCGACGTGCTGCTCTGGTGGGGCCACAAGGATCACGGTGCCGTCGACGACGAGATCGTCGAGCGCGTGGCGAAAAGGGTGTGGGAGGGTATGGGTCTCATCGTGCTCCACTCCGGCCACTTCTCGAAGATCTTCAAGCGCCTGATGGGAACGCCATGCGCGCTGAAGTGGCGTGAGGCGGGCGAGCGCGAGAGGCTCTGGGTCATCAATCCGCGCCATCCGATCGCTGCCGGTCTCGACGACAATTTCGTCCTGGAGAACGAGGAGATGTATGGCGAGCAGTTCTCCGTGCCTGAACCGCTGGAGACGGTCTTCATCTCCTGGTTCCAGGGCGGCGAGGTGTTCAGGTCCGGCATGACTTGGCGGCGCGGCGCGGGCAACATCTTCTATTTCCGCCCCGGACACGAGACCTATCCGAGTTATCACGATGCCAACGTGAAGAAGGTGCTGTCCAACGCGGTCAAGTGGGCCCACAACCCCGAGGGGGCGTTGACTGCGATTCACGATGCGCCAAATGTTCCCGTCGAGAAGGCCCTGGAGCCGATCGTCGAACGCGGACCGAAACTGCACCAGGCCGGCGAAGCCGGTTACCGCTGAGGTATAGCATGCGTCTTATCATTGTTGGCACGGGCGTGATGGCAAAGAATCAGCTCGACCATTTCACGCGCATTGACGGCGTCGAAGTCGTCGGCGCGGTCGACAGCGATGCAAACCGGCTTGCGGCCTTTGCCGACAAGTGGGGCATCGAGAAGCGCTTTCTCTCTCTGGACGAGGCAATCGCCTGGGGAGATTTCGATGCCGCCTCGAATGTCACGCCCGACCGGGTCCATCATCCCACTACCCTTGCCCTCATTGCAGCGGGCAAGCATGTCTTCTGCGAGAAGCCGCTGGCCGAAAACTATGAAAAGGCCCTCGAGATGACCGAGGCGGCCGAGAGGGCGGGCGTCATCAACATGGTGAACCTGACCTACCGCAACGTCGCGCCGCTGCAACGGGCGCGGCAGATGGTGCTTGCCGGCGAGATCGGCACGGTCAAGCATGTCGAGGCGTCCTATCTGCAGAGCTGGCTGGTTTCCAAGGCCTGGGGCGATTGGCGCACCGAATCGACCTGGCTCTGGCGGCTTTCGACCGGCCATGGGTCGAACGGCGTTCTGGGCGATGTCGGCATCCACATTCTCGATTTTGCTGCCTATGGCGCAGCGACCGATATCGACCACGTCTTTGCCCGGTTGAAGACGTTCAACAAGGCGCCTGGCGGCCAAATCGGCGAATATATGCTCGATGCCAACGACAGCTTCGCCATGTCGGTCGATTTCGCCAACGGCGCGCTCGGTGTGATCCATGCGAGCCGCTGGGCGACCGGCCACCTCAACGAACTGAAGCTGCGTATCTATGGCGAGAGGGGTGGCCTCGAAGTCATGCATCGCACCGGCGAATCCGAACTGCGTGGCTGCGTTGGCGACGACGCGGAAAGCGCCGTATGGAAGACGATCGAAGTTGCGCCTGTGCCGACGAACTACGAGCGCTTCGTGGAGGCGGTGGCGACGGGTGTCCAGCCGGATCCCAATTTCCGCCACGCCGCAAACCTTCAAAAGGTTCTCGATCTGGCGATGGTCACCGAACGTGAACGCAAGGAATCGAAGGTCTGAGCCGCACCTTGCTGCTCTTCAATCCCCGCGCAGACGTTCGATATAGTCGGTGGTCAGCTCCTCGATGGAGTTGATCCCGAGGAGCGCCATGTCGCGCCAGATTTCCTCACTGAGAATGTTGGCGGCCTTCATCACGCCGGCATGGCCGCCAACCGCCGCAGCATAAAGGAACGGGCGCCCGACGAAGACGAACTTCGCGCCAAGCGCTAGCGCCTTCAGGACGTCGGTCCCGCGCCGCACGCCACCATCGAGCATTACCGTCGTTTTGTCGCCGGCAGCCTCGGCAATGCGCGGCAGGACACGCAGCGGCGCCAAGGTGCCGTCGAGCTGTCGGCCGCCGTGATTGGAGACGATGATGCCGTCGACGCCGTATTCCGCGGCCCTTAGCGCATCGTCCGCACGCATGATCCCCTTGACGACGAGTCGGCCCTTCCAGCGGCGGCGGATCTGTTCGAGATGCTCCCAGTTCAGGTGATCGCGCTTGCCGAAATCGCGCGAGACGGATCGGGCGATGATCGGTGCGCCACGCGTCGCGTAGGAATTCTCGAAATGGGGCATGCCGTGGTTCAGGAGCGTGCGCGCAAATGTGCCCACAGTCCATGAGGGGTGGGTGAGTCCCTGCCAGGCGAGGCGCAGGCTTGGGCGCAGCGGCGTCGAAAAGCCAGCACGCACATTGTTCTCGCGGTTGGGCAGAATGGCGACGTCGACCGTTAGCAGCAGGGTGCCGAAGCCAGCCGCGGCGACGCGATCGAGAAGCGCGTCGATCCGGTCGGGCTCGCCCGGAAGATAGGCCTGGAACCAGGAATGCGGCGCCGCCTTCGCCACCTCTTCGAGAGGGATAAGCGACGAGCCGCTCATGATCATCGGAATGTCGGCTTCGGCGGCTGCACGTGCGAGAACGATGTCGCCGCGATAGGCCATCAGGGCACTGATGCCCATCGGCGCAATCCCGAAAGGCGCGGCATAGCGGGTTCCCAAGATCGTGGTCGCCGTCGAGCGAAGCGATACGTCCCGCAGTGTATGCGGGCGGAAGCCAAACTCCGCAAATGCGTTTCGGTTGTCTCTGAGCGAGGCATTGGTTTCACTTGCACCAGCGATATAGCCGAAAAGCGGTCGCGGCAGGTGCCGCCTTGCCACGCCCTCGAAATCGTCGAGCGCCAATATCTTGGCCAGCCGGCGGGCCGTCAGATAGTCGGATCTGTGTTCCTGCGTTTTCGCCATCAGCATCGGACCGGACCTTATCTCCCCTGGTCGTCACGAGCGCTTCACCCGCTTGCGCCCGCAAAACGGGACGGCCGCGTATGAGAAGTACCTCCGACGACCATCTGATCTAAAACCGCTGGAAATGCCAGCACGACGATTCGCAAGCCCGGCTCGGTCAATCATCTTAGGTCAAGCCCAAACCATCCACCGATAGGCTTAGAGCAGGGCACTTCATGCGACCCTGCATCATCCTTTTGCTGCTGCCGCCGGTGCCGGGCGGTGGGAATGCGCCACAACCAAGTCAGGCGAATGGCTGGCTGGTAATTGCCTGTTTTTAAAGATTTATTCCAGATGCAGTCTCAATGACCATCCGCGTGACCGCGCTCGACGGGGCGCGCAAAACGTCAGTCTTTCCAGCCTGCGGGCCGCCTCAGTGCCTTTTGGCTCAGCCGATAGACGGTGAACCTCGTCCCAATGGAACCGAGGGCGGTAAACGAAGCCAACAGATACCCACCTAAGGGGGAAGGGGTTCGCCTTTTTCCCACGTATCGAACCCACAGGCCGACTCCTATCCTTCAGGCAAGACATGAGCAGCGATCTCTGGCCCGGCCGCCGGAGGCATGGTCATGGCATCGGGACGGGGGTTCTGGGCATGTTCGTACTGGCAGTCGACAGTCTGTTTACCTTGACGATGAGTGCGTTTCTCATCGCGGTACTCAAGAGGGTTTCGCGTGCGCTCTCGCTGATCGATCATCCGGATCATCGCAAGCGGCACGACGGTGTCATTCCGCTTTGCGGCGGCATCGGGATTTTCCTGACCTTTGCAGCCATTTCCCTGCTTGTCGGCAATCTGTCGGCGCTCGGGGCGAACTACTGGCTGGCGCTCTTCATTGTGGTCGCCGTCGGTGTCATCGACGACAAGCGTCCCTTGCCTGCGACCGTAAGGCTTGCAGCCCAGCTCGCCGCCGCCATCATCCTTGTGAGCGGCGTCCATATTTCCTTTTTCTCCTTCGGAGCGCTGCTGCCTGCGGAAATAGCGGCCCATCCGCCGTTCCTGTTCCTGATTGCGATCCTCTTCGTAGCGGGTCTCATCAATGCCTGGAACATGATGGACGGCGTTGACGGGCTGGCGGGCGGCTCGGCTGCGGTCGCGCTGATGTGGCTCCTGATCATTGCGGATTTCAAAGCCGTGCCCGGCCTCGTCTTTCCGATCGAGACCCTGGTGGCTGCGATCTGCGGCTTCCTCGCCTTCAACATGCGCAGCCCCTGGCGGGCACGGGCGAGCGTCTTCCTCGGGGATGCGGGCAGTACGGCTCTTGGCCTGACCATCGCCTATCTGATCGTCATTCTCTCGACGCTCGAATCGGCCGTCACGTTTCCGGCGCTCCTGTGGATCGTCATTATCCCGGTCGTCGACACGCTTAGCCTGATGACCCGGCGCATTCTTGCTCGGCGCAGCCCGATGTCGGCCGACCGCTGGCATCTCCACCATCTTTTCCTGGACAACGGGTTCTCGCCTGCCGGCACAACCGGGATGATCATGCTCGCCTCGGCGATCTGCGGTGCGATCGGCTTTATAGGCGCGCGTGCCGAGGTTCCCGCCGGCGTCATGGCCTTCAGCCTGATCCTGCCAGTGGGGGCCCACACCGTCTTCGTGCTTCTGGCAAGCGGCCATGCTCCGACCTGGGCGCGGGCGCTCGGACTGCGCCAGCAGATATTGTCTCAACCAACGCCTGAGGTTGCCGTCCTGCGGAGCAGCGACGGTGACTACGGCAAATCCATAGTGGCGAAAAAGACCGGTATCGAAGCCTGAGTATGCTTGGATCGGTCTCTGCAGGAGGTGTAACTTGTCGATATCTGTGTGCATCCTGACCTTGAACGAGGAAGAGAACCTTCCTGCGTGCCTGGCCACGCTCTCCTGGTGCGATGATATCGTGGTCATTGACTCCTACAGTACCGACCGCACGGTCGAGATTGCGAGGGCGGCGGGCGCACGCGTCTACCAGCGTGCCTATGACGGCGAGCACACACAGCGCCTATATGCCCTCAAGCAGATCAACTACAAATATCCTTGGGTTTACATGCCGGATGCGGACGAGATCACTCCCTCGGAGCTGCGTGACGAGATGCTGGCCATTGCGGCCGACGCGAGCCGGCCCGAATCTTTCTTCCGGATCCGCTTCAAGAACATGTTCATGGGCCGATGGATCAAGCACAGCAGCCTCTATCCGTCATGGATCCCGCGCCTTTTCCGCCCTGATCGGATACTCGGGTTCGACCGTGAGGTTCATCTGCGTTGCAACGGCCTTGGGCCGGAGGGACGCCTCAACTCGCACTTCATCCACTACAGCTTCAACAAGGGCATGAAGGCCTGGTACGACAAACACAATCGCTATTCCTCTTCGGAGGCGAAGGAGACGGCTGTCAGCCTGCGCGAGCGGCGCATCCCCTGGGGCGAGGTATTCAGCAGCCGTGCGGAAGTACGCCGCCGCGGCCTGAAGGAGCTTTCAATGCATGTGCCGTTCCGCGCGACGGCGCGCTTCGTCTACATGTACTTCCTGCGGTTTGGTTTCCTCGATGGCATGCAGGGGTACCACTATTGCCGCCTGCTTGCCGCCTATGAGTACATGATCGTCATCAAGACAATGGAGCTTCGGCGGCGCGAGCGTGGACTACCGGTGTGAGTCGCTCCGAAGGGACGGTAGTAAGGCAGAAGGAAAGGCGTTGGATCGTGACGAGGCGCGCACGCGCGCTTCTGTGGGTGTTGCCCCTTCTGTTTGTAAGCGTGTCGTTCTGCGTCTATCTAGCGGCGCTGGCAGGTGCGGATCGTTTGCTCAGCGTTCGTGACCCCGTCGCCAAGGCGGACATAATTGTCGTGCTGGGGGGCGACGGTCCGCCGCGCGCTGCGCGCGCGGCGGCTCTCTGGAATGAGGGGGTAGCGCCTCGGGTTCTCGTCAGCGGTGATGGCGATTGCAACTACATCCGTCGGGCAATGATTGAGCGCGGCGTCGACGGGGATGCGATCGAGGTCGAGTGTCTGTCTAGAAACACCAGGGAAAATGCAGCATTCTCAGGGCCCATCCTGAAGCGACACAACGTCCGCGAGGCGGTGTTGGTCACAAGCTGGTTCCATTCGCGCAGAGCGCTTGCCACCTTCGCTGCGTCTTCGAGCGACATCAGATGGATGTCGGTTCCTGCCGAGCCGCCAATGTCTTCCCTGGCACTGGCCTTCGACACACTGGGGATTCAGATATTCAAGGAATACATAAAGCTGCCATGGTACGATCTGAGCAGTTTCGTCCTCGCGTTGATGGACCAGACGACTGCAGCTAGGGAGGGGTCTTGAGATGCGTGCACGGTACGAGGATCCGCAGTTCGATCACGCCGGAAGTGCGTTGCCCCGTTTCGGCGGGCCGACCTATTCTCTAAAATTCCGCATCCAGCGTCTGCTCTGGGCGGTGGCCTGGTCCGGCCTTGCAGCCTGGACTCCGCCACCCCTGACACGGTGGCGGAACTGGCTGCTGCGGCGCTTCGGCGCCAGGCTTCATCCAACCGCGACGGTGCATGCGCGAGCCACGGTCTGGTGGCCGGGCAATCTAGAAATGGGCAAGTATGCCTCCATCGGTCCCGGCGCGATCTGCTACAATCTTGCCCCGGTCACGATCGGCGACTTCGCCATCGTTTCCCAGCGGGCACATCTTTGCACGGGATCGCATGACATACAGGACCCCGGTTTCCCGCTTGTCAGCGGCCCCATCACGCTCGAAGCGAATTGCTGGGTTGCGGCGGAAGCCTTCGTCGGGCCGAACGTGACTGTCGGGGAGGGCGCCGTACTGGGTGCCCGTGGCGTTGCGGCAAAGCCGCTTCGGGCCTGGACGGTCTATGTCGGCAATCCGGCCAAGCCGGTCGGCGTCCGCAACAGGGCTGCGGCGGCGAGCTAAACTGCGACGTCGTAGTTGCGGATCGCCAGCTCGGCTATTGCCGGCCAGGTAAAGTGCTCCATCACCAGGCGACGACCGTTCTTTCCCATCTGCTGGGCCATGGAGTGATCGCGCAGGACGGCGGCAAGTCCCTTGGCCACCGCCGATGGATCGAGCGGTACAACGAGGCCAGCCTCGGCGGTCGCGACTTCGGGGAAATGGCATGCATCGGTGATGACAACAGGCGTTTCGCAGGCGAGCGCCTCGGTGATCGCGATGCTGAAGCCTTCCTGCCTGCTCGGCAGGCAGAAGCAGGCGGCATCGATGAAGGCATCCAGCTTGGCCTGCCCGTAGATCGGGCCGGTCAGGTGCACTCTGTCTTCCAGTGCGAATTGCCGGATCAGGGACATGAACTCATCTTCGGCGCCGGCGGCCGGGCCTGCCACCACCAGGTCGACGTCAGGGTATTTGTCGGCGATCAGGTGGAACGCCCGCGCCAGAATATCGAGGCCCTTCTTGAAGTGAAGCCTGGAGAGAAAGAGGATGTAGCGTCGCCCGTCTCTGAGCGCGATCTTGTCGCGAAAGGCGCCGGCGTCGGGCAAGGGATCGAATTCCTGCGGAAAGACGCCGTTCGGGATGATGACCTTGGGTGCCTTGAGGGCCAAGGGCGCCATCAGATCGGCCTCGTCCACATTCAGCGCGTGGATGAATTTGGCTTCGTCGAGCATCCTCTTGTAGCCCAGTGCGAGTGCCAGCCGCTTCTTCAGCGGGCGCTGCTGCATGCTCCATTTATCCAGCATTCCGGCAGGGCAGAGGCAATAGGGCACGCCCGCGCTTCTCGCCACCGCGGCCGCACAGGGCAGTATCGGCTCCCACACGCCGTGGAGATGAACAAAGGCCGCGGACGGCAGGACCTTGCGTAGGAGTTTCCGACCGTCGAAGCAGAAGAGTTTTTCGGTGAGCCCGGGTTCCGGAAGGACATGCCAATGGATCCGCGAGAAGTCGGGTATGGCGCGCCCGGCCTCAAAGGCTTGGTCGCGTGCCTCGCCGTCGCCGTAGCTGACGATATGGACATCGTGTCCCAAGGCGGATTGGGCGGCGGCGATCCGCATGACCACGGCCTGGGGGCCGCCGTTCTTGGGATCTATATGCGAGATGACATGGACGATCTTCATTGTGTTCCGCTCCGCCAATTTACCCTGCGTGTGCCGTCGGATGCCGTTGCACCGGAAAAAGCCGATCGGCGCCATTGTCCGAGTGATAGAGGCCCCATCTCGAGGTCCGCTCGGCGGGCAGCGTGGAGAGAGCCGCAAGCAGGCGCGCGCCGTATCGCTCGACCGTGAACTCGGTCGATCTCTTGCGGGCGCTGGCGGCCATCTCGGTTCTCACCGCTACATTGTCGGCAAGCATGGTAACCGCTTCGGCAATCGCCTGGCTGTCGCGTGGTGGCACGATCAGGCCATCGATGCCGTGGCGCACCACGCTGCCGGTGTTTTCCGTCGTGATCACAGGCAAGCCGGCGGCCAGCGCCTCGTAGACTGCCGTCGCCGAACCCTCGCAGATCGATGGCAGAAGGAAGATATCCGCCCACTGGTATTCCTCGGCCATTGCCGCGCGCGGCACGACTCCCCTCAATTCAACCGAAAGCGACAGTTCCTCCTTCTTTCGCTCCGGCAGCCAGGATGGACCGGCCATGCGAAACTTCGCTGATCCGCGCAGGAGCCGCGCCGCTTCGGCGACATAGGGCGAGCCCTTGCGCAAGCCGACTTCGCCGACGACCAATACGCGAAGCGGCCCAGGTGCGCGCGGCGGGCGCTCGGCGGTGAAGCGCCCATTGACGCCGTAGGGAACGACAACGCAGCGCTCCGCGATACCGCCGCAGGCAACGACATGCCGCCGAACGAATTCGGACGGGCAGACGATCAGGTCGGCAAGATCCCACTCGGCTTTTTCGCGCTCGGCGAAGGGGTGGGCGAAGGGGTTGACGGCGGACGGTCCCATCCAGTCCGGAAAGCTGTCCATCTCTTCGCTCAGAAGCTGCTCCAGGACTTCGCGCGGTGCCACCATCTGTTCGACCGCGGTCCACATCCCCTCTCTCTTAGCAGCACGCATCTGCTCCAGAGCGTCGCCGGCAAAGGCGTAGAGACCGGTCGCGCCGTGAAAGCCGCTGCGGGCAACCAGACGCGAGAATTCCTCGCCTGCCCAGAGCGTGTGGTCCATCTCTTCCGCAAAGCCCTTCATTCGCTGTCGACGTATGGCCGAACGCACGCCGAACAACGGGAACACCGTGGTCAGGGAGCTCGGAATATTTCTGGGCACGCGGCCGGCGAGCCGCCGTATCGATGCTGGCATTACCGACGTCGGAATGAGGCGCAGCGCACGTGGCCAGCCCTTCGTGGCACATATGTCGGTATAGAAATGCGCGAGCTTTCCTTCAGAGGCGAGAATCTGGGGCACCGCATAATGCATCCGGGCACCAAGTTGGCTGACGACGACGCTTCCGTTCATCATGATTGCCTCTGCAGAGCGTTGCGTGCCACGGACGCGGCGTGCCGGTCGAGACGGGCGATGAGCGCGCACCATGACGCGATCGCCTTTTCTCGTGCGTATTCGGTTTCGAGAACCTGGCGAGCGATGCGTCCCATTTCCATGCAGCGATCTGGAGCTTCCTGCAGTGCGCTTATGGTTGAAACCAGGCCCTCGCTGTCGCCGATCGTAACCGCCTGGCCGCAAGAGGTTTCGGCGATAACCCTCGCCACTTCTCCCATCTTGTCGCCGATGAACAGCGTCGGACGTCCGGCGGCCATGATGCCGTAGAACTTGCTCGGAATGATGCAATGTTCGAGATGCGGCAGCAGGGAGACGATATGCACGTCGGCGGCGCTCAGGCTTTCCGCCAGTTGTTCTGCCGGCTGCAACGGCTTGAAGATGACGTTGCCCAGTCCGCGCGCGCTGACCTCGGCCTGCACGGGGGCGTGCTGCTGGCCGGCCCCGATCATGAGAAAGCGTATGTCGTCGCGATCCTTGAGACGGGTCGCCGCCTCGATGAGTGTGCCGAACTCGTGGGCGCGGCCGAAATTACCCGAGTAACCGACGACGAAAGTATCGGCCAGCCCCCACTGCTCACGCAAGCCGTTCTTCTCGCGTGGTACCGGATAGATCTCCTTCTCGTCAGACCAATGAGGCAGAACGACCAGGCGATCGCGGGGAATGCCGAGTTCGCGGATATAGTCGGCCATCGTTCTTGTTGGGCAGACGACGAGCGCAGAGCTTTTCAGGGACCAGTTGCGCAGCCATATTGCGAGCCGGCCGCCGACGCTTGCCGCCTTCAGCATGCCGAGCTCCATCGCGACCTCGGGAAAAAGATCCATGATCCAATTGACCATTCGCGCGCCGCGCAGCCTTATCGGCAACGCACAGGTGACGGAGAGCAGCGGCGGATCGGTGCAGACAATGCAGACATCACCGCGCGAGACGTGGCGCAGCAGCCAGAAGAAGGCAAGGACATGGAAGGAAAGATAGTCAAATGCCCTTCCCACAATGTTGTGCCGGCCGAAATGCGAGGTTCCGAGACGCTTGACCGTGACGTCGCCGACCATTTCCTCCGCAGGCAGGGAGACATTCTTCTGATTGTGCAGCGTGCGGCTCGTCAGCGCGACGATCTCGAACCCATTGCGGGTGAGGGCATCGGCAAGCGAGGAAATGACGCGGCTCGTCGCGGACTGGTCCGGCAAGAAGTAGCGGTTTACCAGGATGATTTTCATGCTGAAGTCTCCCCAGGTGTCCCCCGTGCAACCAGGCACGAGCGATAAGTCGTCTCGATTTTCGCAAGCCAGTACCGGACCACAAGCTGGTCAAAGGCAATAGGCCGCGGCTCCTCCGCTAGTCCGGTTCCACCAAAAGGCGAATCTGTGCTCCCTCTTTGGCGCTCGTGGCGCCAACGGCATCGCGTCAGTTGACGCTGCTGGTCATGGTCTCGGCGATCGGCATCAGCTTCACGCGGACGATGTCACCCGCCCGGATCGGCGTATGCTCCTCGACGACCGTTTCCTTGTATTGTCCGTCGACGAGCCGCACGGTTGAAAAGACCGTCTTCATGCTCTGCTCGAGCGTTGCTGCGCGTCCTGCGCTCGCGCTGATTTCGGCCATCTTCTGAAGGCTGAATTCCATCTTCTTTCGCAACCTCAGGATCTCGAGGCTTATGTCTCCCAGACCCTTTGCCGCGTCGTTGCGGCGCTCGCCCTGCAGATCCTGGAGCTTCTGATCGATCAGATCCCTGTTCTGCTTGGCGCGGGCGAGGAACGAGCCTGCCTCGACCGTATTGCGGTTCATCGCGAGCATTTCTCTCTTTTTTTCCCGCAATGCCGACTCGGAGGTAACGCCGCGCTCGAAAAGTCCGCGAGAGGCATCAACGTCCTGCTGGAGAAGCTGATATTCCTGGCCCCTCAACTCGGAACTCTTCTCCAGAGAGGCGATCTCCTCGATAAAGTTCTGTCGCTGGGTCTCGAGGCTTCGGCGCTGTTCGTCGACCCCGGCGCGGCGCAGGTCGAAGATATTCCGTTCGGACTGGATGATGCGTTGTGCGGAGGTCGCATCCGTCAATCCCATCGCCGGATCGAAATTGTAGTCGAAGGTCTTGTCGTTGTACTCTGCCTCGAACCGTGTGCGCCTGACGTCCAGAGACAGCAGCTGCAGGCCCATGTCCTCATATTCCTGTCGGGCGGTCACGAGCTGCATGCCGGCAGTGTCCGTCTGGCTTGATGCCTGCCGGAGGCCGCCCGCCAGCGCGAAGAGCTCGAGCATGATCATTCCCGGTCGGAACTCGAATTTCCCGGCCTTCTGGATATCGCCGACGACGAAGACCGGCGCGTATTCCTTGACCGTGACCGCCACGGAAAGATTCGCGAGATGCTGGCTGAGCGATTTGCCTATCCTGTCGGCGATTTCGGTCGGCGTTGCCTCGGTCACGGTGACGTTGCCGAGGATCGGGTAGCCAATTGTGCCGTCGGCGCTGACCGGGAACACGCCAGTGAGATCCTGATTGCCGTAGACCGTGATCGACAATACATCGCCCGGTACGACCCTGTAGGCCTCGGCCCTGGCAGCGGACAGAAGGCCGGATGAGAGAAGCAGCAGGATCGCCGCCATGAGGTGTGCGAACCGGGTGCGGAATGCCCCATTGCTTCGTTCGCCAAAGAGATTACTGAACATGCTCCACCTCACGCTTTCACGGCGACTGGAATTGGCTTCTTGATGGCTGGCGTCTGTGCTGCGGTCCGGTTCGGACTGAGGCGGTAGAAGGCCGGTTGATTTGGCAACTTTCCCTGTCGCGGAGATCCGTTGAGGATGATGCCGCAGATGTTGCGGCGGGCAGCGCGCAGTTTCTTGACGGACAGTTGCAGTTGCTTCATGTCGGTCGCTTCCCAGCGCACGACGAGGGCCGTCGTATCGGCGAGCGAGGCTATGCGCATCAGATCCTGGCCGGCGGCGATCGCGGGCGTGTCGATGATGATGAGCTCGTAGCGCTGCCTCAACTCTCCGATGACGCATGCGAACTGGCGGTTGCCGAGGAGGAACTCCGTCGGTACGGCGCTCTCGCGCGCTGCGATGAAGTCCACGCCGGACACCGGATCGTTCTGGATGGCCTTTTCGAGTGCCAGCCCACGAAAGATGACTTGCTCCAGGTGATTGGGAGACTTGGCTCCGAACTCCTGATCGATTGACGGACTTCTGAGATTGGCGTCGATGACGATCGTCTTGACGCCAGTCGCCGCAAGCGAGCGCGCCAGGTTGGCCGCGATCAGCGTCTTGCCTTCCCGGTCGATCGCCGAGCCAACCGCGACGACGCGGGACGGTGCGGAGTCGGTTCCGAGTCTGAGTTGGGCCTGGAGGTCAGCGAGCGCCTGGCCGAAGTTCGACTTGCCGTCGCGAACCATTCCGATGGTATCTGCACGTTCGCGGGCCGACAGCTTCGGGATCCTGCCAATGACAGCAAGGCCCGTTCTCGTTTCGAGTGCTTCGGCCGAGCGCACGGATTTGTCGCTGCGATCCAGAAGGAAGGCGGCGGCGACACCAGCGGCACTGCCGGTAACGAGGCCGAGGAGAATCCAGAATTTCAGGTTCGGGCTCGTCGGCGCGCCGGGCGGTATGGCGCGGGAGATCATCCGGGCTTCGGCCGTGACGATGCCGTCCTGCTCGATCGTTTGCTTGTAGCGTGTCAGATAGCTCTCGTAGATCGAGCGGTTTGCACTTGCCTCACGGTCCAGCTGGTCGGCATGGACGAGCGCCTGGTTCGTCTCGGACATCTCCTCCTGCATCTTCCTGAGGTTCGTCTCGATGCCGGCCTCCTGCCGCTTCATGGAGACGATCTCGTTGCGGAGGCTGTCGATGATCTGCTCGATTTCAGCGTTGATCTGCGTCTTCAGTGACGCGAGCTGGGATTTCAGTTGCGGCAGCTGCGGGTTCATGATCGCCCCGCTTTCGTCGATCTCGCTGATCGCGCGCTTCGTGCGCGCCTCTTCGGTCCGCAATGCCTGGATCGTGGGCGAGGCGAGAACCTCGGCCAGTGCCAGATTGTCATCGCCCCTTTCGGTGTCTAAAGCAGTCGCCAGCCGTGCCTCGGAACCAGCCAGTCGGGCGCGCAGCGTCGTCAATTCATTGTTCAGACCGGCGATCTGTTCCGCCTTGAGCGTGGTGTTGCCGATCTTGACGATACCTGCCTTTTCGCGGAAATCCGTCGCAAGCCTTTCGGACTGCTCGAGCTTCGTACGCAGGTTGACAAGGCTGTCGCCCAGCCATTCGCTGACCCTGCGCGTCGCCGAGGTCTTCAGGTCGATCTGGTAGTCGATATAAGCCTCGCCATAGGCATTGGCGACGAGGGCTGCGTACTCAGGCGTGTCGGCCTTGAATGATATGTAGATCGTCAGCGAGCGCCCATCGTTCGATATCCCGACATGCGATATGAGATCGTTGATCATCTCGCGATCACGCGTCTCCTGGTCATCGGCGGAAAGCGAATTCTGAGCCGGAAGCGGAGCAGGAGTGTCGGAAACGCCAGCCGTCACTCCCCTGGATGCATCCTTGTCCTTCAGCAGCCGAACAACACGCTCGGCCATCATTCTCGAGCCGATGATGTCGAGCTCGGTCCGCAGGGCCGGGCTCTCCTGCGGCAATGACGAGACGACCGATTCAGACGGAAGTGCCTGAAGCTTGCGCACGTCAAGGGCGAGAATTGCTTCTGCCTGGTAGCGCTTGGGCGAATAGAGGTAACCGACAGCAGCCAGGCAGAAACCGACCAGGATGCAGAAGGCAACGGTCATCTTTCTCTCAAGCAGGATAGAGACGAGCCTCGGCATGGCGATTGCTTCGCTTGCGCGCGTTTCTTGCGACCAGATCATGTTGGCGTTTCCTGAACTTTGTTATGAGTCTTCTTGCTCTGGTCGCCTTACGCGTGCGGCTGATCGGAAATCATGTCACCGATCTTGTACGCGACTTCCGTGCGGTTCGTTGCTCCGAGCTTCTTCATGATGTTGCGGATATGAACCTTCACGGTGCTTTCGCAGAGGTCTAGTTCGGATGCGATTACCTTGTTGGCCTTGCCGCGGCGCAACGCTTCGGCCACTGCCGACTGGCGCGCGGTGAAGGAGGACGTGATCTGCGGCTTCGCGGTGCTGCTGACGCCGAGAAGGCCGCGCATGGCCAGGACGCTGCTTGCCGGCACGAACTTGCCGCCGGCGATGGCGAGCCCGATCGCCTGGATGCAGACGTCGATGCTGACCGATGTCGGGATGTAGCCTCGTACGCCAAGCCCGATCGCGTGGAGGACCGCGGAAAGCTCCTGGTTTTCCGAGAGCACGATCACGGCTGCGGGATCGAAGGTTGCCACCATGTCGGCGATTTCGCTCTCGAGGCTGCCATGGGCAATATCGCCATTGCCGGCATTATAGAGAACTGCACGCAGCGTGCCGAGACGCTCCCTCGCTTGCTGCCACTCTTCGAGGCTGCCGAAGGTGAACACCTTCATCCCGATATTGTGGCTGCTCAGCCCCTGTGCGAGGCACTGACGCTCCAGCGTCCGCCTGTCGATCAGCGCGACATAGTCGTTTTCGCCGTATTTGTGCGGCTGGTGGCCGCGCGAACGCACGTTCGTCAGCAGAAGCTCTGACGGCTCCTTCGATTCCTGCGTCCCCAGTTCAATGCGGTGGTTATTGATGCGCCCCTCGTTCATGACCTTACGACCCCTTGATACGCGTTACACTGTCGAATTCCCGTATTCCGGCATGACTGCATTTCGTATTATTCGAATGTACTAACGTTACGCAATGCTAAAGTTAATTGATGCTTAACCAAGGAAAGCTTCAGCCCAGTGAAAGCTTCCTTATCGTGAAGGCCTCGGCGAAACGCGCCGGAGCCCTGCATTCCATTCCCCGCAGCCGCGCCAGGCTGCGAAACGTTTCTGCATCGAACCAATCCTTGGACCGCTGCGTCGCGAAATGCTCGAGAAGCAGGGCGATCTTCGTGTCCATGACGTCCGTCGACAGGGGCACGTAGGTGTTGCGCCGGTCGAGGTCGCCGTCCCACTTCGGGATCTCGTATTCCAGCACCAGGTGGTTGCGGAATACGTTGGTCGTCAGCCGGTTGACCTCGCGGTGGTCCTGATGCTCGTCGTCACGGCTGTGCGTGAAGATGACATCCGGATCGACTCTCTCGCGCAGCGAGATCAGCCAGTTCTTGATCTCCCGGTTCTGGCTCGGGAAAAAGCTGTCCTCGAAGTCGCCGAGTTCGATCGAATGCGACGAGGCGCCGCGAAGGAAGGCCTGGGCCGAACCGTGGGCCTCCATCGCCCTTGCGCCCGGAGCGCTCAGTACGCACCAATGGACATCGAGGCGCACGCCGCGGGCGATGAGACCTAGGATCGTGCCGCCGACGCCGATCTCGATGTCGTCGGAATGTGCTCCGAGACATAGGATCGAAAGGCGCTCTCCGCCTGTTGCCAGCGACAGCGATCTCATGGCAGCTTCGCCATCCGCAGGCCCTGGGGCTGGCCGTTCGCCGAGTGGTGCGTCCACGGCATGTCGCCGCGTTCGACCATCTCCTCCAACGACTGCCAGTCGCGCAGGGTGTCCATGGACCGCCAAAAGCCCTCGTGCTTGTAGGCCATCAGCATGTCGTCCTTGATCAGCCGCTCGAAGGGCTCGAGGACGAGCTCTTCCCGCTCGCGCATGTAGTCGAAGATCTCGCCGCGCATCAGGAAGTAGCCGCCGTTGATCCAGATGTCGGATCGATTGGAGCTGCGGAATTCCTTCACACGACCGTCATCGTCGATATCGGCGAGATGATAGGTGAGCGGCGGGCGCACGGCGAGGAAGCATGCGATCTTGCCGCTTGCCTCGAACTTTTCGATCATGTCGTCGAGGTTCACATCCGTCAGGCCATCGCTGTAGTTGGCGATGAACATGCGCTCGTTCTTCACGTGGTCACGCACGGCCCAGAGTCTCTCGCCGATGTTGCGCCAGATGCCGGTATCGATCAGCGTGACGCGCCAGTCCTTCTGGGCCTCGCCCAGGAGTTCGACGTGGCCGCCGCCCGACACCACGCAGTCGGAGAACGCCTGCGGCTTAGCATTCAGGAAGAAGTCCTTGATTATGTTCGCCTTGTAGCCGAGGCACAGGATGAACTCGTCATGGCCGTAGTCGGAATAATACTGCATGACATGGCGCATGATCGGCTGCGAGCCGAGCGGTATCATAGGCTTCGGAATGCTCTCGGAGTATTCCCGGATGCGGGTGCCCAAACCGCCGCAAAAGAGAACGACCTTCATAGTTTCAGCTCCCTCGGATCGATCACCTGGACTTCAGGGATCGGAATGATGAACTTTGCCCCCCATTCGCCGACGTGGCGCATCTGGGCCACGATTTCGTCCTTCAGGTTCCAGGGCAGGATAAGGATGTAGTCCGGCTTCCTCTGATCGATGGCGTCTACCGTCTCGATCGGAATGTGCATTCCCGGCGTGTAACGGCCGTGCTTGTAAGGATTGCGGTCGACCGTGAAGTCGAGGAAATCGGTGCCGATGGCGCAGTAGTTGAGCAGGGTATTGCCCTTGCCCGGTGCGCCGTAGCCGCAGACCGACTTGCCCTGTTCCTTGAGTTCGATGAGGAAGGAAAGCAGGTTGCGCTTGGCCCTGCGCGCGGCCTGCGCGAACGAGGTGTAGGTGTCGATCACATCGAGCCCTGCTTCGCGTTCACGCTTCACGAGTTCGTCCACGTTCGTGCTGCGCTGCCAGGCGCTGTCGTCATGGGTCAGGTAGACGCGAAGCGAGCCGCCATGCGTCGGGACCTCGTCGACATCGAATACGCGCAGGCCATGGCGCTGCGCCATCATCTCGATCGTCAGCATCGAGAAGTAGGAGAAGTGCTCGTGGTAGATCGTGTCGTACTGGTTCTGCGCGATCAGGGTGGCGATGTGCGGAAACTCGAGGGTAATGACACCCTCCGGCTTCAGCAGCACCTTCATGCCCGCGACAAAGTCATTGAGATCAGGCACCTGCGCCAGCACGTTGTTGCCGATGATAAGGTCCGCATCCTGGCCTTCATCGCGCATCTGCTGCGCGACTTCCTTGCCGAAGAACGTGACTTTGGTCGGCACGCCCTTTTCCACGGCGACCTTTGCAACGTTGATTGCGGGCTCGACGCCGAGAACCGGTATTTTCTGTGCCACGAAATGCTGCAGGAGATAGCCGTCGTTGCTGGCCAGCTCCACGACGAAACTGTTGCCGTCCAGCCCGAGGCGCTCGGCGATCTGGTCGCAATAGCGCTTGGCATGCGCGACCCAGCTGTCCGAGAAGGAGGAGAAATAGGCGTATTCCTCGAAGATCGCTTCGGGGCTCACTTCCTCTTCCAGCTGCACCAGGAGGCACTCGCTGCAGACGAAGGCGTGGAGCGGATAGTAGGGCTCCATATCGCCCAAGCGGCTTGCCGGAACGAAGCTCTCGCAGGGAGGCGACATTCCGAGATCGACGAAGGTATGGGTAAGCTGCGAGCCACAAAGGCGGCATGGACGAGCTTTTTCGCCCAGCGCCGCCCGTGTCAGAAGCTGATCCGGTTGTACATTCATGAAAACGCCCCTACGCTTTGCTACAAACCTGAATGGATCGCGTCTTTGCCCTTCGATCCACTTTTCATAACAGGAGCTTACGCATCGCCGCGGCGAGAGGCGATACCGCAAAGCGTTCACTCGCTTCGTCCAAAAGCTGTATAAGGTAACTCTTATTTGCCTATCGGGTTACCACCTCGGAGAGCCTGATCGGCAAGCTCTTTTCCGCGGAGCGCTTTTTGAGGCCCGACAGCGTCTACGACTTATGATCGACTTTCGATCCCGGCGTTTTCTGAGAGAATCAACCTCAGAAAGGCCGCGGGCTGCGGCAGTGTGAAGAGGGTAGAGAAATGCGTTTCACCGAGACCGGATTGACCGGCGTGTGGCTTGTGGAGCCGGTCGCGAGCGGAGATAGCCGCGGGTCCTTTGCCAGGACCTTCTGCACGCAGGAATTCGAAGAGCATGGGCTGGTGACGAGCTTCGTTCAGCACAGCATGTCGCACTCGGTGATGAAGCACACGCTGCGTGGGCTGCACTTCCAGAAGGCGCCGCACCAGGAGGACAAGCTGGTCTCCTGCCTGCGCGGCGCCATATGGGACGTGGCCGTCGATCTGAGGCCCGGCTCGCCGACCTACCTTCGATGGACCGGCGCGGTGCTTTCGGAGGACAATCGGGCACAGTTCTATATCCCGAAGGGGTTCGCCCACGGTTTTCAGTCGTTGCGCGACGATTCGGTCGTGAACTACCTGATCTCCGCACCTTATTCTCCCGCTGCCTCGACAGGGGTGCGCTATGACGATCCGGCGATTTCGGTGAGCTGGCCGGCCAAGCCATCGGTCATGTCCGACAAGGACATGAGCTGGCCGCTGATGCAGCTCGAAGCCGCCTGACGCGAGATCCGCCGGTCGCGTCTGAGGGTGCGGGTATAATTATCTGGAAAATATGGAGTTTTTCACCCTGGCCGTCCCGCGAGGACGGCTAGGATTTTGCCTCGCCGGCAGTTACGTCTGAAAGAAGGCCGGATTCCTTGAGCAGCTGGGCGGCGCGGGCTATTGCGGAAAAGGGCATGCCCGACCGCTCGGCGATGTCGAGCAGCGAGTGCTCTCCGTCCGCAAGATTCAGCACCCAGAGATAGGACATGATCGTCATGCCCGTGGACGTGTGTCCGCCGATCTTGGAGTAGAGCCCCCTACGTCCGAGCTGCGGCTCTCCCTTCCCATAGAGGTTGAAAGGAACCCAATCGTTTTCGAGGACATCGATGATGTCCATGACCATCCGGTGGGATGCTCCGAGGTGCTGCGGCCGTATGAAATCGAGATTGTCGGCGGAGGTGTGGTATTCGGGGAAGGTGCCGAAGACGCTTCGCTGCAGCAGGCCGACCGGAAGATTGAAGCCCGGCGAGCAGAATTGCCGCTCGTCATAGCCGTAGGGGCTGAAGTCGAGCATGTTGGGCTTGCGACCATCACAGAGCACGGAGGCGACCGCGCGGTCGATGAAGGCATTGCCGCGGCGGCTGCGCTTGTAGTTAGGGCCGCCGGCGTCGCCGACGCAGGAGACGACGAGACCGTGATCGATGCGATCGAGCCGATCCTCGTTACGTGAAAGCCATGTCAGCGAACCGATCGTGCCCGGTGCGAACAGGAATCGGTATCCGTATCTCGTATCGCGACCCTTCAGCGCTTGCGCGATGAAGGCAAGCACGGAGAGGCCCGAACAATTGTCGTTGGCGAGGGACGGGTGGCAGATGTGGGCGGAGAACAGGACTTCCCTGTCCGTGGTGCCGGGATGGAAATATTCCCCGTAGGAGAGGTGTCCATCGGTCTTTTCGGTGTCGATCAGGACCTCGTAGTCCCCATCCTCGAGCGCCAGGAACCGATTGTGAGACATGCACAGGCCCCATTCCTCGGTGTAGTAGGCGGTCTTGTAGGGTATCAGGTCCGGCTGTTCCGGCAGGGTATGAATATGCGTCTTCAGCTCGTCGAGCGGCATCGTGCGCGCAACATTCGTGCTGTAGCTCATCACGTGAAGGCTGGACTCGGCAAGGTCGATGACCTTGCGGCCGGAGGCATCCTTCACATAGGCGTTGCGGATGTTCCATTCCCGCGGCACCGTCCAGTCGAAAGCCTGGGTGCCGGTCGGGACCTCGTGGCGCTCAAGGCCGACATATTCCTGCAGGATGCCCAGCGTGTCCCGAACGCCGTTGCCGGTGATGCTCCGGCAGATCGGGAAGAGACGGCTGGCCAGCGCATAAATGTGCTGGCCGATATCCGTGTCATCGCGCTCCGCAAACCGCCCCGGGGGGATCTCACGCGCATTCATGTCCGGACCGTCCTCAGATCGCAGCCTCTGCAAGCGGGCGAGCGGCCTCCGGCTGCGCCCAGCGCAGGTCTTCGTCCAGGTTGCCGTCGCTCATCAGGTGCCGGATATGGGCGATGCGCTGGTAGCGCGGCCCTTCGAATTCGGCGAGGGTCAGGCCGGAGCTCTTGTAGGCGGCGTAGACCTGCTCGGCGCCGGCCTTTGCATCCCACTGCGGCTTGAAGGCCGGCAGCGCGCGGGCGATCTTGCTGAAGTCGACGCGGTATGAACGGGTGTCCGGTCCGGCGTCGCTCGCATAGTCGAGGCGGCAACCGGGCACCGTCGCCGCAACGACTTCGGCGATGTCGCGGATCTGGTAGTTGTGCGCGGTCTGGCCGACGTTGAAGGCTTCGTTGTAGACGGCCTCCCGCGGTGCTTCCATCGCTGCAAGGAACGCGGCCGAGATATCCGCGATATGGACGATCGGTCGCCAGGGCGTGCCGTCGGATTTGAGCAGGATGACGCCCTGGGTGACGGCCCATGCGACGAGGTTGTTGAGCACGATGTCGAAGCGCAGCATCGGCGAGAGGCCGTAGGCCGTTGCCGGGCGCATATAGACCGGGCAGAAGCTGTCGTCGGCCAGCGTGGAGATTTCCTGTTCGGCGAGCACCTTGGAGCGCCCATATGCCGTCACGGGGTTGAGCTTGCCGGTCTCCGAGATCATGTCCTCGTCGGCAAGGCCATAATTGCTGCACGAGGATGCCAGCAGGAAGCGGCCGACGCCGGCTTCCTTCGCCGCCGCGGCCATCTTGACGCTGCCCTTGTAGTTGATCTCGTAGGTGATGTCCGGATTGAGGTTGCCGAGCGGATCGTTCGAAAGCGCTGCGAGATGGATGACGGCGTCGAAACCCTTCAGGTCGGCCGCGGTGACGTCGCGGACGTCCTTGCGGAAGCCGGGAACTTCGGGCATGGCCCCACCCGGTGCATAGTGGCAGCGCCGGTAAAGCTCGCTATCGTAGCCATGTACCTCATGTCCCGCCTTCTGCAGGATCGGCACCATGACCGAACCAATGTAGCCCCTATGCCCCGTCACGAGTACTTTCATCGCTCTAGCCCTTCTCCCGGATATTAGCGTTCGTGCAGAAGCTACAGCCGCATCGGCAAAGCTGCGATTGAGGAGATTGGTGAAAAACGAAGCCTAAGGCCGTAGTTCCGGTCGCGGCCATACGCCTTTTATCGGAGGCTGCCATTCGCCTGTTGCTGGTGTGCGACCGCAGCTTCCGTCTGGCCGAGGAGGAGCAGCCAGTCGCTGTCGCCGGCGGCGTTCGCGATGGCGGGAACACGGAATCCCACGCTTCGCGGGCTCTCGATCGGCGCGGCTTCCATGGAAGCGCCGGAGGAGGGGTCGAACCACCGGGCGCGGTTCATCACTGTTGGCGGCAGGGCATCGCGGCGAATGCGCACGACGGCAACGTCGGTCACGTAGACAATGGCGAAAGACCTGTCCTTGGCCGCGGCGGGGATTGTCATGTCGTTGACGGGAAGGCCGCCTTCGGTAGCCAGGATCGACGGGTCTGGTTCGAGAGCCCACCAGTCGATCTTCGCGAACAGCGCATCCAGATAAGCCATGCTTTGCGCGCCGGGGCTGTCGAGGGCGTCCTGCCAGCGGCTATTGGCTGCAAAGACACCAGGTCCGGCGAAATGCCAGACGGGATTGTTGCCAAAGAACTGGCCGGTCGCACCGGAGAGCAGGCTTCCATAAGCCTGTGCTCGAACCTTCGCCGCGTTGGTATCCGCCTCGTTCTCGTATCGGCCTTCCAACAACACGAAGGGCTTGGGCGGGTTGATACGGTACAGATCTTCGGCACGCACGGCCGTGTCCTCGTGGGTATAGAGCGTGTCGATATCGATCCAGGAGGCGTCATACCAGGTTTGCCGAACACGGCTTCCAATTGCCCCGTGCACCGTCTGCAGAGCATTGGGGGCGGCGGCCATGAGGCCGGCGACTACGGCCTCGACGAGCGCCTTGTCGGGCGGGTCGTAATCGCCGCCATGCACCCAGACGATATTCGGAAAGCCGCCAAAGCGTCTGCCAAGATATTCGCCGTAGGCTTTCAGAGCGCCGGGCCCGGCAGCGGTCATTTTCTGATACCAGCCTTCGGGGCCACCGCTGACGCCCATGTAGGCAGGCGCCAGGAAAACCAGGAAGCCGTGAGCGCGGGCGCGCCTCAGAAACCATTCCACATGGTCAAAGTAAGAATCGTTAGGTGCCGCGAAGTCTCGCCCATCCCTAAAGGGCGGCTCGCCGTAGAAGTTGGACGGCGGTCTACGGCTGAAGCGGTGCTCGATCATGTTGACGAGAAGTGCGTTGAAGCCGAGACGTTGGCGTTGCCGCAGGTAAAGTTCGATCTCCTCCTGGGAGAGGTCGCCGAGTAGCGATGATGCCGTGTCGCCGGTGACGAGGAAGGGCCGGTCGAAGATGTCGTTCAGATGCCGGCCGTCGGTGGAAACATGGAGTGGGAAGACGTCCGCGCCCGACATGGCGGGCCCGGAGGTGAAAACCGCCGCCGTCAGCAGAAGTGCCTGTAGCGAGCGACGGGCATAGTCAGCCATTGTTCGCAACAAGAACCTCGTCCGCCGGCAGCGGCGGCCTGTTGAAGCGCCGGAACACCAAATCGGACGGCCGTCCGACCAGGTAGTGCCCAACGCCACGCTCGAGGGCGAGCTTGTAGACGCCGAGCGCGCCGTCGAATGCCTCGACCGTGCGTTCGATATCTTCGTCACCATGGGTGTAACTGACGACCAGCGAGGGGGCGAGAATGCCACGCCGGATGGTTTCCTGAAGGAACAGCGTTCGAAATGCCTGCGATGGCTTCAGGTTGCGGTCGAGCGTGGCGAAGGCGAGGCAGCAGGGTTGCCCGGTGAGATAGAAGTGATCCTGCAGTCCATGTCGCGTGATCGCCTGGCCGATGCCGACCTGCAGGGCTTCTCCCTGCCGATAGAGGTGCTCGATCACCGGCTCGTCCCGATAGATGCGCATTGTGGCTATTGCCGCCGCCAGAGCATGGGTCTCTGCGCCGTGCGTCGTCGACAGAAGGAAGACGCGCGGGTGAGCCGTCTGCTCCAGGCCGCCGCGTTCCATGAATTCCCGCTTTCCCGCAAGCGCGGAAACGGAAAAACCGTTGCCGAGCGCCTTGCCGAAACACGAAAGATCGGGCTCGATGTTGTAGAGCTCCTGGGCGCCGCCGCTATGCCAGCGGAACCCGGTGATCATCTCGTCGAGGATGAAAAGGGCGCCGTTGCTCCTGCAAAGCTCCATTGCCTTGTGAAGGAAGCGATCCTTGGGATGCTCGCCACGCGTTGCTTCAAGGATCACGGCCGCGATCTTGCCCGGATGGAGCCTGAAGAGGCTGCGTAGGCTTTCGATATCGTTGTACTTGAAGCCGAGGGTCAGCTGGCGGATCGCCTCCGGTATGCCGGTGTTCATTTCGGTCGTCCCGATGAACCAGTCATCCACCGAGAAGAAGGGATGATCCGAGCAGCGGGCGATCATTTCGCGTCCGGTCACTGCCCTGGCGAGCTTTATCGCGCCCGAGGTGGCGTCGGAGCCGTTCTTGGAGAACTTGACCATATCGGCGCCGCGGACCATCTCAAGGAAGGTTTCCGCGCACTCAACCTCGATGCTTGCCGGACGCGTGAAATTGCAGCCATACTCGAGCTCCTTTCTCACGGCATCCAGGACGGGAGCATAGGCATGGCCGAGGCCAACTGCGCGGTTTCCCATGCCATATTCGATGTACTCGTTGCCATCGACGTCCCACACATGGCAGCCCTGGCCGCGGGCGATGAAGCCCGGCGAGAGGATCGGATACTGGTCGTCGCCCTTGGCATAGGTATGAGCGCCTCCGGGAATCAGATCCCTTGCCCGCTCGCGAAGCCTGTTGGATTCCTCAAAATTCCCGATGAAAGCGCTCATGCCCAAATCCTACGTCGTTCATGACAACAAAAACTATGACGAGCCGGAGGAGCGAGTTCACGCCGGTAATTTGGCGGGCCGGGCCCATCAAAAGGCTTAGTCAGATACGCTCCTTGGCCACGCGCAACCAGTTCTTCACCGGTCGGGGTACGAAGGCCCTGAAGCCGGAACGCAGGCCCTTTGGCATCGACCAGGTGGAAAGGTCGAGGGGAGCCGCGATCGACGGCTTGGTGTGCTGGAGGTCGCGAATTACTTCGCTGTAGCGGGCGGCCATGCGCTCGACGGTGAAGGCCGTCTCGGCCTTTGTTCGTGCCGCCTGCGACATGCCCTGCCAGACATCAGCCCTATCGAGTGCCGAGATGCTTTCGATGGCGCCGCGGACCGTACCCACGGGGAAGAGAAAACCGTTGACGCCGTGGTCCACGATCGTGTCCGTGACCCCTTCCAGACGCGAAACCACGGGCACGCATCCGGCTGCCATCGCTTCGATTATCGTCAGGCCAAAACCCTCGAAGCGCGATGGCATGATGAGGACATCGTGGTTCAGCAGCAGGCTGAAGACGTCGCTCGGGTCGACGAAACCAAGGAAACGAACGCGGTCACCCTGCGGTGCGAACTTGGTGCGCAGTGCCGGCAGATCCGGCCCGTCTCCTGCAATCGTGAGCGATATGTTGCGCGAGACGCCATCGAGGATCGCCGGCAGCCAGAAGACGCCCTTGGAGACATCCTCGATGCGCCCGAGATAGATAGCTCTCAGGTCGGGCTGGGTGCGCGGCAATCGCTCGATCGTCCTCGATCCGCGGGTATCGACGGCGTTGGCGATCGAGAAGGTACGGGCCGCCGGAAAGCCGAACTTGGCCACGAGGTCGCTGCGACAACGCCGCGAGACACCGACAGTTGCATGGACATGGTCCCGGATCGCCGCTGCCGCCGCATAGGTGCCAGGCGTGATATTGTGGACGATCATGATGCGAAGGATGTTCTTCGGCAGATAGCGGACGATGTTCGTCTCGATCCTGTCGCCGAGCACGCTGACGAACAGCCCGTCATATCCTCCCGTCTCGATCTCCTTGGCAAGCAATTTGGCCCGCTCGCGTTCGGTCAGGTCGGCTGCGGCTTCGACGTGCGTGCCGTATGCCATCTCGGAGGTCCATTGCGGATCTTCGCGAAGGTTGACTGCTCCAACGCTCAGCCAGCACACCTCGATTCCGTACTCTGCCAGTCCCTTACGCAATTGCTTGAAGACCGAGTAGGTCCCGCCAATATGCGGAAAGACGAAATATGCAAACTTCATCGAATTCTCCCCAAAATCCGATCGATACCATCGAGCCGGCCAACTCAATGGCGCGCTCTAGCGCTAACGGCGCGAACCGACGAACTGGATCATAGTGCAAGGGATCATCGCCCTTGAGTGCTTCTTGATGGCACACACCCCAGCATTTCGGCGCGTTAAGCGACGCCCAGCTAAGCCTTTTGGATCATTTCCGTTCTTCCAAAGAGCCGGATGTTTGTCGGCGGGCGACATCTGCCATGGGGGAGGCGGTAACGTGCTCGGACGCAAAGACGGACAAACACGGTTCTCCGGCAAGGTCTTTGGGCGTGCGCCATCGGCATTTCGGCAGGATATGACGCAACGTTAACCGGCGCCTCCGACCACGAGCACCCAGTCCGAATAGCCCGCCTTGTTCTTAGGGGCAGGAACCTCGAACCTTGTCGTGCCTGACGTCTCCAGCATCGCGGACGCCCCGGTATAGGTTCCGGACGACGGATCGTACCATCTGGCCTTCAACGTCGATGTTGAAATCGCTTCGAGATCCAGGGAAACGGCCTTGTCGCCCGTGATGTAGACGAGTG
Source organism: Rhizobium sp. BK251 (assembly GCF_004345245.1). Classification (GTDB taxonomy): domain Bacteria; phylum Pseudomonadota; class Alphaproteobacteria; order Rhizobiales; family Rhizobiaceae; genus Rhizobium. The sequence goes on from NZ_SLUQ01000002.1 coordinate 119,161, forward strand.
CAAAGGAACCGTCATCGGCGCGTGCGCAGACGACATTTTCGCCGCGGCCGGCCAGCTTGCCTTGGTCCGGCACCAGCTTCCACCAGGACAGGGTGTCGAAGAGCTTCTTCAGATAGGAGATACTTCGAGCGCCGGGGCTTCCGAGGGCCGCGCGCCAATCGCCGAAGTTGCCCTGCACGCCGGGTCCGCTGAAGTGCCAGACCGGACTATTGCCGAACACTTGGCCGGCGGCACCGGACAGCAACGCGCCGTAGGCAATCTGCCTGATTTTCTCCTCGTCGGCTCCCTCGTTTTCATAACGGCTTTCGATGAGGACGAAGGGCATCTTTGTTCCCCTCAGATAACGGCGGAGCGACTCCTGAGCGACGTCCCGGTAGGTGTAGACGGTGTCGAAGCTGAGCCACTTGGCGCCGCCCCAGAATTCGTCGATCGAGGTCTCCGGATCGCCGTGGGCGGTTTGCAGCGCACTTGGGTTCGTAGAGGCAAGCCCGCTCGCGACCGCGGCGACCAATGCTCGATTGGCCGGATCATAGTCGCCGCCGTTAACCCAGACGATGTTGGGAAGACGAGCATAGCGCCGGCCGAGATACTCACCATATGCGTGGAGGGTGGGAACGCCCACCCGCTTCATCGCCTGGTACCAGCCCTCGTCGCCGCCTTGCGAGCCAAGATAGGCCGGGGTCAGCAATACGAGAAATCCCAGTTCGTTGGCGCGCTGAAGAACCCAGTCTGCGTGCTTGAAGTAGGCCTCGTTCGGCTCTTCAAATTCCTTGCCGGCCAAAAAGGGGGCGTCGCCATAGATGTTTCTCGGCGCCTTGCGGCTGAACTTGTGCTCCAGAAGCGAAACAAGCAGCGTGTTGAAACCCTGGCGCCGTCGTTGCTGAAGGTATTCCTCGGCTTCCTCGCGGGTGAGTTCGGCGATCAGGGACCAGGCTGCATCGCCAGTGACAAGAAAGGGGCGGCCACCAGCATCCTCCAGATGGCGACCGTCGGCAGCGACATGCAACGGAAAGGACGCATCCTGCGCCTTTGCCATGATAGTGCCGGCCAAAAACGCAGCAAGAAACCAAAACCATAAGCGCATCCGCGACGGGCAAACTATTCGCGGAAGGAGCCAAGCTGCCCTACGGCCCGGGTACTGCGCCGCAACTTCGCCGCGAAGCTGACCGCGACCAGACTCCCGGGAATATGCTTTCATTGTTGAACTCCGGTGCGATCGGACGCCTGCTCCAGGTTGTCAGTTCGTCGGCAGCGCCGAGGGGCCAACCGAGGCCGGTGCGGTGCGGCGACCGCTACGGGAGAACAGTGCCTTCATTCGCTCCTTCGCGTCTGGCCGCCGCCAGAGCACGTAGCCGAGAGGAGGCAGGAAAGCGCTGAGAGGACGCAGCCTTACGGCGAAGGCCAAGAGGTCGCGCACGCCGGGATCGCCGCGCAAGAGGTGCGAGACGGCACACCAATAGGCCCTGTCGCTCAGGCTGCGTCTCGCGATGCGCATCAGCCTGGCTGCATCCTCGACCGTCTTCCCGTCACCGGCAAAAAAGGTTTCGAAGGCAGCCTCCGATTCGAGATTCCAGAGGTGAATATTCGACAAGGCGGCATGCTGGTTTGCGCCATGCACACGGGCGACGGCCTGCACATCGGCAATCTGGACGGCGGCGCCACGTGCGGCGAAGCGCATCCACATCTCGACATCATCCGTGTGCGGGAGTTCAGGGCGGTAGTGGCCGATAGACTTCTGCGTACTCGTCCTGACGACGGCCATCGGGCCGCCGACCGGATTTCGGCCGGTCCGGCAGAATTCTTCGAGGAACGCGTCACCGGAAATGTATCGCCAATCGGCACTGCCGTCGGCCGATCGCGGTGACGGAAGTTCGTCCTCGCTGTGCAGGAACAGCGTTTCGCCAAACGCAAGATGCGCGTCGGGATGCCGGTCGAGCGCCGTGATCGCGCGGCGCAGCGCGCCATCCGGCAAGAAATCATCAGCACAGAGGATGACGAAGTAGTCAGATCGGGCCCAGTCGATCGCCTCGTTGAAGGAGGCGTGGGGGCCGAGATTCATTGGCCGCAGGCGCAATTCGACGCGAAGATCGGAAGCAGCGATCTCGCGTGCAACGTCGGCGCTGTCATCGGTGGACGCGTTGTCGATGATGAGAATGCGCAGGTCGTCAATTCCTTGCCTGGCGATGCTATCGACGCATTGGCGAAGATAGCGTGCGTAATTGTAGTTCGGAATTGCGATATCGATCCTGGCCATGGCCCGGGCTCCTATTCTGCGCTGGCGTGGCCACGCGTGCCAAGGCGCATTCCCCGAAGGCTGTCACCCACAAAGCCGGTGATCTCGTTCAGGAAGGGATGGTTCGTCAGCTTGAGGCCGGCGAACCAGCCAACGATTGCGAGACCTACCGAAATTGCGGCCTCGCCTGGGGAGAACTCGAAACTGAATCCGTTATCCGCGGCGATGGCAAGCGGGCCGACGGCCGAGGCGAGTGTCACGAGCGCGCTCGGCAACACGGCCTTCCCCATGTCGCGCCAGCCGAATGTCACGTAGCGCCGGACGAAGAGCACAGCGAGTACCGACTGGAAAGGCAGGGTAATGAACTGGCTCAGCGCGACCGCGATCAGGCCAAAGAAGCTCGCGATGCCGAGGATCACGGCAGAAATGGCGCGTGAAACGACATTGTAGAGGAAGGCGGACCGATTGGCGCCGAGCGCAATAAGCAGCGGCGAAGTGAGGATGACAGGAAACCAGAAGATAGAGGCTAACGTCAGGATGCGCGCTATCGGGACGACGTCGTCCCAGTTGCCGCCGAGGACAAGGTCAACGATCGGTCTCACCAGGATCGCTACGAGGACCAGGGCCGGCCAATAGATAACCGTTATGAAGCTAAGCGCGCGCAGATAGGACTTCCTGAGATCAAGTCCCGCCCGAACGCCAGCAGCGAGTGCGGGGAAGGAGACGGCAAAAACCGAACCCAGGATCAGTCGATCGGGCAGGTTCGAAACCGCAATGGCGCGATTGTAGCTACCCACGCCTGCAGAGGGCATGACAGCACCAAGAATGATCGGCGGCAGGGAGTCATAGGCGCGGTCGGCCACGGACGTGGCACCCCTGTACCGGCCGAACTCGATGATGGCGGGTAGCGATTGCAGGGAAGGCTTGAAGCTCCACCAGCACTGGCGCAGGAAGATGGCGAGGCCGGTGGCTGCAACGCTGCCGATGAGACTGCCTATCGCAAAGCTCATCGCACTCCATCCGTACCATGCAAAGAGAATGGTGGCGACGGCAGCGGCGGTCGTGCGTGCCGTATCGACAAGGGTGACCATGCCGAACTGCATGTCGCGACGCAGCAGCGATATGTGAGGCAGGGAAATGCACTCGGCGAGAGCGGCGGCGATCGCGACGAGCAGAAAATCCTGCAATTCTATCTCACCGTAGAAATGGGTGATCCACGGGGACGTGATGAGGAGAGCCAGCGACAGCGTGATCGTGAAGCCGACCATGACCGTCATCGCCGTGCGGACATCCTCCCGTTCCACGCGATCGAGCTGAATGAGAAAGTCGCAGCTGACGAACTCCCGAAGGGAGAAGACGATCATCGACACGCCGAGGCCAATGGCAGACAGACCGACTTCAGCAGGCGTCATTAACCGAGAGACGGCGGCAATCATCGCAAAGCCGATCACCAGGCGAAGATATTGGCCTAGCGTAGCCATCACAAATGCGCGGCGGACTTGCTGCATGGTTTCAGGCACTCCTCGGATGGCATTGGCGAAAAACTACCACATCCAACCTCCGCGAGAATGCAGCAATTGGAGGTAGCCGCCGGTCATGCGGGGTAGCGACGAGCAGGGAGCGCAGATGGTGGGCGTGTTGGTATTGCGGCGCACCATGCTCCCTCTAAAGGATAGCTGTTCGACCCTGGGACAAGAGGACAGTATGCGGCGAAACTCCCCAGCCGTGGTCGGAGACTGCTGTAAATGAAGATTGGACTGTTTGGGCTCTTTGGCTGCGGCAACAGCGGAAACGATGCCTCACTGGAAGCGATGGTGCTGTTTCTGCGCCGTGCCTGTCCGGACGCGGAGTTGACATGCATTTGTCCGGCTCCGGATGTGGTGCGCCAGGGACTCGGCGTAGATGCAATTGCCAGCAACCCACCCATCTACGGAAGCCGGCTCGGCCTGGCATTCGACCGCGTGCTGCTGCACATTCCGCGCCGCGTCGCCGGCATCCTTCACGCATTCCTGCTGGTGCGCACCTTCGATATCATCATCGTTCCGGGAACCGGCTTTCTCGACGACTTCAGCGACACGCCCTTCGGCTGGCCGTTCGGCGTGCTGAAATGGCTTGGATCCGCATGGCTTGCTCGTCGCAAGGTGCTGCTCGTCAGCATCGGGGCTGGGCCGATACGACACTGGCTCAGCCGCTTCTTCATGAAGGCTGCTGCAAGAACGGCAAGCTACAGGTCTTACAGGGACAAGGCTTCGAAAACGTTCATGACGAAACTTGGCATCGACACGCGTGCCGACGAGGTCTATCCGGATATCGTCTTCAGCCTGCCGGTACCAAAGCAGGAGAAGCGCGAGCATGACCCGCTGACGATCGGTGTCGGCGTCATGTCCTATTTCGGCTGGGCGCCAGCCGGAGATGCGGATGCAACGATCTATCGGCCATACCTCAGGAAGCTCGACGAATTCATCAGCTGGCTCCTTGAGCGCGGCTACAATATCCGCCTTCTGACCGGAGACGGCGGCGACTGGAAGGCGATCGAGGACCTCAAGGCGGAGATGATTGCGCTGCACCCGGACCGCGTCCTTTCAGAAGAGCGCATCACCGCTGTCCGCGGAAGCACGCTTCAAGATGTCATGGCCGACATCGCCCGGACTGACGTCACCGTGGTCACCCGCTATCACAACCTGGTCTGCTCGCTGAAGCTTTCGAGGCCCGTCGTCTCGCTGGAATATTCGACGAAAAACCATGCGCTTATGGCTGATGCCGGGCTCGATGAGTTCTGCCAGCACGTCGAAACCTTTGACGTCGAAGCACTCAAGGCGCAGTTCGTCTGGCTGATCGAACGGCGTGCTGAACTGACGGACCGGATCGCAGTCCACGACGTGGAACTTCGTCGGCGCCTCGCAGTTCAGGAGGACATCCTTCTCGATATCATTCGCGGCGAAGCGGTCCGTTCGAGAACCCAGCTGCAGACAGCCACCAACTGAAACAACAATCCGGTCAGGGCGGTTTGACGCGCTCGACGGAGCCGTCTCCACCAATGGAAAAGCGGGCGGAACTGACAAGGTTGGATCGCTGTTCACGATGTGCAACTGCACCGGCGCCTTTCGGCAAAGGCAAGGCGCCTATAGAAGGTCATTGGCGGCGAGGCGGGTCCGCTTGAGAACTCAGCGCAGGCAGCCCCCCGCTGAAACGACGATCCGGCCAGGCCGATTTTACGGGCCTGACCGGATCATCTTTATTACGCCATCCATTTGCTGCGGCACGGGTTACGCTGATACAATCGTGAACGCAGCGGCGACTGGCAGTGTCAACCGAACATGTTGTTGATCTTGAAGATCACTTCCGTGCGGTTGCGAGCTTTCAGTTTCTTCATGATGTTGCGAATATGGACCTTCACCGTGCTCTCACGCAGGTTGAGCTCGTAGGCGATGATCTTGTTTGCCTTGCCGCGGCGAAGCGCTTCGATAACGTCCTCCTCGCGCGGAGTGAACATCTCGGCGCGCCGCCGCTCCTTTTGGCCTGCCGCGACCAGCATCCGCTGCAGGTCGGTGAGGCTCTCGGCCGAAATGAAGATGCCGCCGGCGAGTGCAAGCGAGATGGCCTCGACGCACACGGTGAGCCCGATCGCTGAAGGGATGTATCCCTTCACGCCGATTTCCAGCGCTGCGAGGATCTGCTTCAGGTCGTGATTGTTGGAGAGAATGACGACCGGCACATCGGGATATTCCGCGATCAGCTGGCGGATCTCGTCGGCAATCATCTGTTCCTGAAAGTCGCGGTTACCAACATTGATGAGGATACCGCAGAACTTCGGGCTGAACGACCTCTTCCACATTTCGATGGAGCCGAAGAGCGTGATGTCCATGTCCAGGCCATGCGAAAGCAGGCTCTGCGCGAGGCATTCCCGATCAAGCGCTCGCTCGTCGATGATTGCCAGCGTGTTCGGCTGTTCGAATTCCCCTGGGAGGGGGGCGTCGTCCTGCCGTGGAATGAGATGAAACGGTGGCGACTTCGATATGAAGTCGTGATGGTAATAAGTCTGGCTATTCGCTGTTGCCGGGATTTTCATCCTCTTAACTCCGTGACCTTGACCGAACTCCTACGCACGCCAATCAATAAGGCCTCATGATGGTGCGTTTTTCTTACAGGCGGTGAACACAGAACAATCGCGTCTGTTGCCATCAAATTTCAGCTGACTTGATAGTGGTTAGCGCACGTCTCCCCACGGTACACCCGGCACTGCGGCAAGATACCGCAGGACCCCTTACGTCCGAGGTTGTAGTTGTTTTTTACTCCCCCTGAAGTCTTCGTACTGCAGAAATGCTTCATTCATCGTTCGAATGAGGGATTTCTTGTTAGTAAATCTATATATGAGCAATTCTTGGACGGTAGACTCGGAATCTACTCACTACTTCTACCGACTCTGTCCAATTACCTCCGTCCTGATCAATATCCATGATAGGTTGTAGTTTGTTCCATGTATTGCGGCAACCGACCAAATAAGTATAGCGAGTACCAAATATAGGCTACGGGAGTAGCACTTAACTTCGCCTACGTCGCGAGGGTGATTGCTTGGTACAGCGGGCTCACAGCAACCAGAAGATGCTTGGGTGACCTTGTTCTGGCCCGGTTTAAGACTTGCGTCGCGGCGCTTCTTTGCATGAAAATATACATCAGCTCGCCGGTTCTCAAAATAGTTAACGCAACGTAAATTTGAGGATATACTCCGTTATTCAACGAAATTCGCTGATGGCGTCTAATATAGATCGGGCTTTTCTTTGCATCGTCCTGTTCAACCCGCTTTCAATCTCCTGTTGCCGATTGCGGGAGGTATTATTGATTTTCCGCGAATTTTATGCAATCTACAATAGAAAAACAGGGCAATAACCATAACGATAAGGGGGTTATCCCTAGTAGCCGCTATCAGTCGCTTGTATACTATTGGATAAGCCGCCGGTGTCGGGGTGTCGATTGGGGCCGACAGGTAACCATACAGCAGATGCCGCGTAATATAGCAGGAACGACCGCTGGAGCCTCCTGCGAGGAGGACTTTTGTGAGAGTAGGCTAAATGACGGAAAGCCGTCCGCGAAACGTCAAGGCGGATCGGTCGCAGCTTGCTGGGGGTGAGTTTTCGGCCCGAAGCAAGTCCTTGGCTGCAGCCGATTTCCCAGTCGTAGGAGTTTGTGCTTCGGCCGGCGGGGCCGAAGCGTGTGGAAAGCTACTCGCCGCGCTTCCGGAAAAGAGCGGCATGGCCTTCATCGTGATCCTGCATCCGGACGCCAGCCGCGAAGGCATGGGCGCGCAAACCTTGGCTCTCGGCGCCACGATGACGGTGCTGGAGGCCGCGGATGGCCTCCCTATCGAGCCCGATCACCTTTATGTGGTGCCTGCCGGCGCCTATCCGTCCATCAAGGGCGGCGCGTTGCATCTGTCGACGCGGGCAATTCACCATAGAACGCGTTTGCCATTCGATTTCCTGTTGCGGGCGATCGCGTCCGAATATGGCGAACGTGCTGTGGCCGTGGCACTTTCGGGCAACGGAGCGGACGGAAGCCTTGGCGTCATGTCGGTGCGGCAGGCTGGCGGCCTCGTCGTCGCCCAGGATCCCGAGGAAGCGGCACATCAAGCGATGCCGCGAAACGTGATCATGACCGGCGCTGCGCATTTCGTCCTGCCGGTGGGGGAGATTGCCGAAAGCCTTGTTCGTCATGGCGAGAGTCTTGGCCGGGACAGGAAGAACGGTTCGGCGGAGGTGAAGGCCCGCGATCCTCTCTCAGAGATCATCGAGCTGCTGCACGTCGCGACGACGAACGACTTTTCGCTCTACAAGCGTGGGACCCTCAACCGCCGTATTGAAAGGCGGATGGCGACGCTCGTGCCCCCGGTCAGCGAGATGTCGCGATACCTTGATCTACTACGAAAGGACAGTGAGGAGCTCGACCTTCTGGCCCGGGATCTGCTGATCAACGTCACCAGCTTCTTCCGTGATGCAGCCGTCTTCGAGTTGCTGAGTGCAAGGATCGTCCCGGAACTTATCCGTAAGCATTCACCCGACCGGGCGATCCGTGTGTGGGTCGCCGGTTGCAGTACCGGCGAGGAAGCCTACTCACTCGCCATGCTTTTTCGCGAAAAGATTGCCGAAGCGAACGTGAAGATGGAGCTGCATGTCTTCGCCTCCGACGCGGATGAACAGGCCGTGGCCTTCGCGAGGGAGGGACTCTACTCAGAGAGCATAGAGGAGACCGTCTCGCCGGCGCGACTCGAGCGATTCTTCACGAGAGAGGGCAAGGGTTGGCGGGTGCTTCCGGAGTTGCGCGCCTCGGTGATCTTCACCGTGCAGAACGTGCTCTCGGATCCTCCCTTTTCGCGCGTCGATCTGCTCTCCTGCCGCAATGTCCTCATCTATCTGGCGCCGGAGGCCCAGGAGAGGGTCATCTCGCTCTTCGGGTTCGCCCTGCGCCATGACGGTGTCCTGGTACTCGGTAGCGGCGAGACGGTAGGCAACCTCGAGGATCATTTCGACCCCATTTCGCGGGCGGCGCGGATATACCGTCGTGTCGGCCAGCGGCGCCCGGCGGGGCTGGAGTTCGCAGCCAACCCGCCACCGGCTACCGTGAAAGTGGGCTCGGCGCCTGTGCGCGGTGCGGGAGTGCTGAGGCAGGACACGCTGGCGGACCTTTCAAAGCGCATCGTGCTGGAGAATTATGCGCCGGCCGCGGTCCTGGTCAACCGCGCATACGAGTTCCTCTACGCGCTCGGGCCCGCTTACCGGTATCTGCAAGTGGCACCGGGTCATGCCACCCATGATCTGTTTGCCATGATTCCCAAGGCGCTCGGCAGCAAGGTCAGGTCCGCGGTCCATCGGGCGACCGAGGAGAGGAAACCGATCGTTGCCCGCGGCGGACGTGTGGAGCATGGCGGCGTCGCCGTCAGCTTCAACATCCATGTCGAACCCTTGTCCCTGGAAGGCGAGGAACTGTTCCTGATCTGCTTCGTGAACGAGCCGAAGCGTGAAGAAAAGTCTGCGCGGCCGCTGCTGCCAGCCGAGGCGACCCGGGTGGCCGAGCTGGAGCGCGAGCTCGACGAGACGAGAACGGAGCTGCAGGGGGCGATCCGCGACCTGGAAATAGCGAGCGACGAGCAAAAGGCCATTGCCGCTGAAGCCCTCTCCCTCAACGAGGAATACCAGTCCACCAACGAGCAACTGGTAACCTCCAAGGAGGAACTGCAGTCCCTCAATGAAGAATTGACGGCCCTCAATGCGCAGCTTCAGGAGAGCCTGGAGCGGCAGCGGGCAATGTCGAACGATCTCCAGAACGTGCTCTATAGTACCGATGTCGCGATGCTGTTTCTCGACAGCGAGCTGAACATACGCTCCTTCACGCCGGCGATCCGGTCGTTGTTCAACATCCTGCCTGGCGATGTGGGCCGACCCATTGCCGACTTGAGCTCACCCGCGATCGCCGACACCCTGCTTGCCGATGCCCGCGCCGTCCTCGGCCGGGGCAAGGCGCCGGAGCGCTACATCAACGCGCGCAGCGGAGCATGGTACATCCAACGCATGCTCCCCTATCGAACACCGGACGGCGCCATAGCCGGCGTTGTCATCACCTTCATCGACAATACCGAGCAGATGAAGGCCGCAGAAGCACAGGAGGTCGCCAAACGCGAGGCAGAGCTTGCCAATGCCGCCAAATCCCGCTTCCTTGCGGCAGCTAGCCATGATCTGAGGCAGCCGCTTCAGACGCTGAAGCTCCTTCACGGGCTTCTCGAGGTGACCATCGAAGGCGAGCGGGCGCGTACGCTCCTATCCCGCTTCGAGGAAACGCTGGTATCCATGTCGGGCATCCTCGACGCACTTCTCGACATCAACCAGATCGAGGCCGGGACGCTGCGCGTCGAGCTGACGGACTTTCCGGTCAATGACCTGCTTCTGCGGATGCGCAAGGAATTTGCCTATGCGGCGCATGCGCAGGGTCTGTCGCTGCACGTGGTGGGCTCCAGCCTTGCGGTCCGCACCGATCCGCGCCTCTTCGAGCAGATGGTTCGCAATCTCCTCTCCAACGCCATGAAATATACGAAGAGCGGCAGCATCCTCCTCGGCTGCCGCAGGCACAAGGAAAGCCTCACCATCGAGGTGTGGGATACCGGCATCGGCATACCAAGCAACGAGCTCGACGCCATCTTTGCCGAGTATCACCAGCTCAACGCGGGAGCCGGCGAACATGGCCATAGCCTCGGGCTTGGCCTTTCGATCGTCAAGCGGCTCGGAGACCTGCTCGGGCACGGGATATTCGTCCGTTCGCAGCTTGGAAAGGGGTCGGTATTCGCCATCGAGGCAGCCCTCGCGCAGCGGGAGGCCGCCACGCCTGCCCCGGCGCCTGCAGCGATCGAGCACGCCTTTGGCGATATCGGCGTCATACCTTCCGTGACGTCGATCCTCCTGATCGAAGACGAGCCCGACGTTCGCGACCTGTTGAAGATCGCGCTGGAGGATCAGGGCCACCGCGTAATGGCCGTTTCCAATGGCTTCGAGGCGCTCGATCTCCTGCGGCGCGGGGTGGCGAGGCCGGGGCTCATTCTGGCCGACTACAATCTCTCGCAGGGCATGGATGGCCTGCAAACGATCATGAAGTTCCGCGAGGCGCTGCACCGCGAGCTGCCGGCGATCATCCTCACCGGCGACATTACGACCGGCGCCCTTCAGAGGCTCGCCAATCACGATCTCGTCCATCTTAGCAAGCCGGTTCGGCTGCGGGAGGTGACCGAGACGATCCAGCAGCTTCTGAAGAAAGCGCCAACGCGGGAGGCGCAGCGCCAGGAGGTGCTGGAGAAGGCGGCAGTGGAGAGCATTGCGGGGCTGCTCTTCGTCGTCGACGACGACCGCAGCATACGCGACAGCATTCGAGACATTTTCGAGGGGCAGGGGTGGAGCGTTGAGACCTACGAAACGTGCGAGGCGTTTCTCGATGCGTACGAGCCGGACCGGGAAGGTTGCCTGCTTGTCGATGCGTATCTGCCGGGCATGAGCGGCCTCGAGCTACTCGGCATACTCGAGGAGGCTGGGCGCCGGCCGCCGGCCATCATGATCACCGGCAACAGCGACGTCCAGATGGCGGTAAAGGCGATGAAGGCCGGGGCATCTGATTTTATCGAGAAGCCAATCGGCTACAACGACCTCATTGCCAGCGTCGAACGGGCGGTCGGGCAGTTTCGTGATACGCACAAGCAGGTCTCAAGTCACGATATGATCCGCAAGCAGCTGGCGAGCCTTACTCCCCGGCAGCAGGAGATCATGGAGCTGGTTCTTGCAGGTCAGCCCAGCAAGATCATCGCGGCCAACCTCGGCATCAGCCAGCGCACTGTTGAAAATCATCGCGCCGTCATCATGAAGAAGACGGGAGCGAAATCGCTGCCGGCTCTCGTGCGGCTGGTTCTCGCAGTCCGCGAGTAGTCGCCATCGCCTCCGCAGAACGCAGGGGGACTTTCCAAGCACAGCGAATGTGACATTGTATAGCATTGATTTTGCAGCCTCTTGGTGATGGACTGTGGGGTCGAGGCATGAGTCAACGCTTGCGCATCGCCGCCGAGACCTTCCTCCGAATGCGATTCGAGATGTCGAGAGAAATGACGGAGAGTATCGTGACCGTAATCGCTCCCATGAAGCGGGAATCCTCTTCCCCCGACCAGACGTTTGGCACAGATGGCATCGCCCCGATGAACCGCCCCAGCGCTGTCACGCGCTTCTTCATGGGCATCGTCGCCTGGGTAGAGCGGCTTAACTTCAGATATGCGAAGCTCGGCAACCCGCCGGTCTACGATAACGCGACCTTTCCATGGGCCGCAGAGATTGAAAAGGAATGGCCGGTAATACGCGCCGAACTCGACCATATACTTCTTCGCCAGAGCGAGTTGCCGACATTTCAGGACATCTCAACCGACGTGAAGACCATTTCCACCGATAGCCGCTGGAAAACCTTCTTCCTGCTGGGGTTCGGCATAAAATCGGAACAAAACATCCATGCCTGCCCACAGACCTGGCGAGCCCTGCAGGGGATACCGGGCCTGAAGACGGCGATGTTTTCCATATTCGAGCCCGGAAAGCATCTGCCGGCACATCGCGGTCCCTACAACGGCGTGCTGCGGCTGCATCTAGGTCTGATCGTGCCCGAACCTGCAGACCAGCTTGCCATCCGCGTCAACGACCAGATATGCCACTGGAAGGAAGGCAAGGTTCTGATCTTCGACGATGCCTATGAGCACGAGGCGTGGAATCATACCGACAAGACGCGCGTCGTCCTGTTTGTCGATTTCGTCAAGCCATTGAAATTTCCTGCGAATTTCATCAATTGGCTGTTGATGAACCTGGCGGTCTTCACTCCCTTCATCCGTGAAGGGCTGGACAACCACAAGGAATGGGAAAAGCGCTTCTATGCCGAGGCGGAAGCGCTGAGGAACCGCCCGGGCAAGGCGGGGTAGGGCACGCCGGAATTGGCCCCCTGCCGGTGGCGTCTTCGATCGGCTGTCACTGGCGAAGGAACTGCCCGAGATCGTGCCTCGTGCCGTCTCCATGGAGCGTAGCCTGGGAGAGGGTTCGGAATGGGGGGCGTCGCTCCCGCTTCAAAGCTTCCGAAACTCGAGCCGATAGATAACCTCTTCGCCGGTGACCGGATCATTGCCGGGCGCGTCACTGATGACGAGCGTCTCGCCGTTGAAGGCAAAGGGCCGGATGAGGTCGATCTGCCAGGCAGGGTTCCAGGCCGCCTCGACGTGATGGATGAGCCTGCCGTCCTCGAGTGTGTAGGTGGCCGCATAGGCGAGCATCGTGTCAAATAGATCGGCCTTCTGCTGTGTGGAGAGAGCCGTGCCGTTCGACTTGGGGCGCTGCCGGTTGGCAACAAACGCCATCATCCGCCCGTCGGCATGATAGGCAATATAGCCGATCGGATCGGCACCCATCGCATTGCTGACTTCGCCGGTTGAGACGACGGTTCGCGTCCAGGAGATCATCTTCCATGTGCCTAGCAATGTCTTTGCGTCAGTCATCGATGCCTCTTTGGGAAATGTCGGGCTGGGCGAACAGAACTCTTCCGGGCTATGCCACCTGGGCACGTAACCCTAGCATCGAAGCCCGCGGTCTGCCCATCCGCAGGCCGTTCGCGACTGACGATCCGCCAATAGTTCAATATTCGCGTGGCCGCTGTGGCGCCGTCACCATATGCTGGGAATAGGCCAGCGGCGAGCGATTGCCCGGCATGTTCTCGTCCAAGACCAGTGTCTTGAGGTCGTCGGCACGCACATCAAGGGCCACGACACGCTGCAATTTGTCAATTTCCCACACTGCGTAACCCAGCGCGGGGTCGTAGCCACAATCGCAGCCACAATCGCCATGGACAATACATCTGGGGCATGTCGGAAGAATCATGATCTTAGGCTTGGGAAGCTTGTAGCAATGTCCCTCGTAAGCGTAGCCATAGATAATTCCGATGCTCCTCATCCTTTTCTGTTTGTATCTATCACCAAACGTTATTGGAAGAGAGATGGTTTTCCCACATCTCTCAATGGACACTCTGATTTTTCCAGATTTGTGGTGTCCTTTGCAATCGTCCTCGCAGCAGTCTTCCTTGCATGAGTCGCTATCACTGCAGCCGCATTCTTTATCTGATTCGGTATTGGCGAGGCCGACCCCGTAAATAGACTGAATAGTCCTCCAAAATGCCTCCTTGTTAGCGCCGAAGTTGTTCTGAAAGTCTTCGTTGCCTTCGATAATTTCCTTTCTGGCTTCGATATCTTCAAATGTGAAGCACTCCTTTGCTTCTGGCTCCACAGGACGACCATACAGCCTCACTTCCGTGGGGTTGTATGCGCAGTCGTATTCAAGGTCTGCACATTTCGGCGAAGCTGGTTCCTTGCACTTCTCGAGGCTTTTGCCCACTTTCGGATTCGCGCAACAGTCGCTCATTGTCCTCTCCCTCGCGTTTCATCTGATGATCTCACGCCATGCAAAATTCTCTTCCAGCTGAGCTGCGGCCTTCGCGTCCGCGGCGGCGATAATGGCAGCGGCAGCTTGCTCAAGGCGCAGGGTGTCCGGGTCAATCCGCTTGAGCGAATTGGCAAGCGCCTGGCCGATTTGGTCACGCGCCGTGGCGAGGGCGATGTTGAAGTAGCCAGGCTTGAGCCGGAACGCATCCGCAATTTCCGCCCGCAGTTTGTCGAACTCATCGAGCTCGAGATCGCGGATATCGACCTGCAGCAGCCGCGGACTGGCACAGCCGCTCGCAACAAGCGCACCGTGGTAGAGCTCGACGAGGCTGTCGAAGATCGCGCCAAGAAATGGGAGCGACCTGTCGTGCGGTTCGCGGCTGACCTCCGACATCCGCCGTGTATTGCTGGCAAGGCGGATCTGGGTCTCCGGGCTTTTTTCGGCAAAACGATTGAGTTCGTTCTGTAGCAGCAGATCGCCCCTGGTGCGCCGCAGGAGGCGATCGATCGCGGATTCGAAGTGAAGCATCGAGACCAGCGATATGCTGTCGGCAAACGCTTCGGAGTAGGGGAAGTAGTCTGCATCCGCCGCGGCATTCACAGGGAAGCCGATTTCCGAGAAGCTGATGAGATGCCCGACTTCATGGGCGATGCAATCGAAGTTCAGCGCATAGGGCCACAATACCTTGCCGACCTCGCAAGCTCCGAGCTCCAAGAAGCCGTAGCCGGCCTGCGCATTGTCCCAGTCCACGAAAGGAATGATCTCGAGCCGCGGATAGACCTCGCTGAAGAACCACCGGATCGGATGGCCGAGATAGTTTTGCCATACGTCGAGAGTGAAATGCACGCAGGCATAGGCGTGGGCGCCGAGGAATGCGCGCGAAGTCGGGTCCAGATTGTCGAAGTTGCCGTCCGGTCCTGATCGCGCGGGTGGATGAATCGTGCCCTCGAAGGGAGGGAGCTGCGTGAGCCCGTACGGCTCCTTGTTGATCAGCGGGTCGACGACGTACATCAGCCTGTCGCTTGGGCCCTCTCCGATCTCGTCGGGCGGGATCGAAAGCCAAACGCGGTCAGGCTGCTCGTAGCCAGGAATGAAGGGAGGCTGGGGGAATATCCAGAAGCGCGTGCCTATGCGCGAGTCGCCAGTATCAAGTACGGTGTTCTCAAACGGACGCATCGCAAGAAACCGCCCCTCGCGTCTAAAGAAGACACCAATAGGTTTTATTTATAAGAAAATACTAATTTAATGTCAATCCCCGATGCCTCCAGATCGCGCATGAAAGTGTTCGTTGCAATCCAGGATTCCTTGCCTTGAATTCCGGCATTCCGGGCAGCAATGCCCGGGGCGAGGAGTAGCGCCTCCAGTGCGTCGGCCTTCTTCTGCCTTACCACCTCACGTCGTAGCGCCTCTATTCTGGTCTCCGGCAGTCCGGCACCCGTTAGAACGGCTTCCATGGTGCGATCGCGAAAGTTGGCCACATGTGCCGCCTCGGCAAGGAGACGCCGCTCGCCGACGGAAATCAGGCCCCTCCGCTGCAATTTTGCCAATGAGCGCTGAAGGTCTACCAGCGCATCCGTCAAGGGCAGGAAGCCGAGCTCAGCGGGGCCCGAATGGACAGCGACAGCATCGTCCGGCGTGAGCGCGAAGCGTCGATACCAACGATAGATGAGGCCGATGCCGATCATTCCGAAACTATCCAATTCGGCGGCCCGCAGCGCGCCCATGCTGGCTGCACCGATCATCGTGATACCCTGGGCCATCGCCCAGAGTATCTCCTTGTGCCTGACGGACGGCCTCTCCTCGAATTGTCCGTCGATCAACACCATTGCGCGCGGGCGGAATGCGTGGGCTGCGAGAATGATGTCGCCCTGCGAGACGGGATGCAGGTAGATGGCGTCGAGGGCTGCCTCGGCCTCAGCCAGCCGCAGCGTCGGGCCGATGAAGGCCAGGATCGGACGGCTATCGCTCGATGCGGTCATGTGAAACCCTCAACGGATTACGGTCAGTGGCCATGCGCCGGGCAGGATGGTCCTGACGCAGCAAACGCCCGTTGCCATGTCGAAGGCGACGGGGACGGCGATCACGGGGCCTAATCCAGCAGACAGGACGCTGTCGATCAGGGCACTCAGGCTGGAAATCGGCTGGGAATTCTTGTCGCCGGGTCGCAGCTTCGGGCCATTGCTGACGATCAGCCGAACGGCATCGCTAACGATGGCATCGGTGCTTCTGCGGTAGTGCCCAATCGTTTGGTCGTCGCGCGCACCAGAGATCGCGCCGGCACGCGCCGCGAGCGCCTCCAGCATGGCATTCACAGCTGCGGCCTCGATGTTCGTGCCTGCGGAATAGCCCTCGGTCGGCAATGCGAGGATCGGCTCGCCACGGCCGGTTTCGATCGACTGGCACCAGACTACCGGAACGCCGGCGGGCGAGGGTGCGTGCCACAAACCAAAGACGATGCCGTGCTGCCCAGCCAGCGACAAGAGCTCGCTTACCTTCCCGCCCAGACTTGCTTCATCAAGCCTGGCCCGATCAAAGAAGCCATGGGTCGCGAAGGCGCGCGCAATCGCGTCACGTTCGATGCACTCGAACAGTCCATGAAGGAATGCTTCGTAGCCGTTCGCGTGACAGGCAAGACCGGTGGTGGTGCGGAGAAAGATGCCGTCGTGGCTCGGTGGCGGATCGGTATAAGATGTATGGACCAGTTCCAGCGGCACGGGTTGGACTGCCCCCGTAGCCATGTCGATTCCGTTGATCCAGGCGGTCGCCTTTCCTCGCCAGCTATCCGTCTGGCCGGCGGCCAGCAGGTTATCGAATAGACCGTCTTCGATGCCGAGATCCTTGGCCGCGGCAAGATAGACGCGGTCCGGCGATATCGACTCCGAATAGAAGCGCTCGAGCGATTCCATGATCGCGCCTATCGCCGCTTCGGCAATAGAGAAGCCACGACCAAGCGATGTCACCTCGGATTGGGCGGCAGGACGAACTGTCTGGACAACCGGAAGACCGAGGCGGTCGAGCCCCGTGATGTCGCCGATCCGCGTGATGCAGGCACGACGGCTGAGCGGGAGGAGACGGCGATAGAACTGCTCAAGATCCGCATTCCCGGCGCGCGACGGAAATTCGGCATGAAGCTGCGACATGATCGAAGCACGAAAATCCGAGGCGCCGCCGTCGCTGCTGCCACCATTGTCGCCAATGATCTCAGATCTTGATGGCAACCTTCAGCTCCTCGATCGAATGCACCGCGCGTTCAAGCAAAGCCGTTGCACCCTGACCCCTTGCAATTGTTATCGCTTCTTGAAAGTCCGCCACGACCAAGTCTCTCGGGGCATTGCCTTTGGCGCGAAGCACCGCCCGGCATCGATAAAGCTCGGCAAGCCAGTAGGCATGTCCGGTCTGCTTTGCTTCCGAGATGGCATCGGTCGCGACCTGGACCGCGACGCTGTGGCTGCCTTCGAGCCCTAATATAGTCGCCTGCATGCAAAGATAGAGGGGAAGGTCCGCGACAGCGCCAAGTCGCCTCAGCAGTGACAGGCCCTCGCGAAACATGTCGTGGCCGCGGCCGAGATTTCCCCGATGGGCAGTCGCCCAGCCGCCAAACAGTAGCGAAAGGCCCGCCAGCGATTGCATCTCATATTTTCGCGAGAACTCCATCATCCTTGCGGAAACCTCCGCGAGCTGCACGTAGTCGTCCCGGTAGAACGCCGACACGGCCTCGGTATCGAGCGAATGAGCCTTGCTCGGAATATGCGCTATCCGATCAACGAAGGCGATCATTTCGGCGAGAGCCTCGTCGGATGCCTTTGTCTGCCCGGTCATCCAGAGCGAGAGTGCAAACTGTCCCAGGCCGCAGACCTTGGCGTCGTGGCCGCCGTAAAGCGTCCTGGCCGTCTTCGCGGATTGCTCGTCATAGAGGGCCAGTCCCGAGACTATCGCTGCCTGCGTCTCCTTGTGCCAGCCGAGGTCGAAATCGATCGCCCAGATGCAATGGTTGACCTGCAACTGAATTTCGGGATCGTCCACTTCGGCCAAAATCGCCTGCACCTGCAAGGCGCGGTCGTGCATGACGAGGAAATCTTCCCCGGTCAGCCACCAACCCCAGTATATGGGGAACCACCTTGGCTGGTCCTCGCGAGGCTGGCGGCGGGCGATTGCCATGCCCTCCTCGTAGAGTTGTCGCGCTGCCGGCGAGTTGAGCCCGACCGTTCCGGTCAGGATCGGGCCAAGCGCACTGATCGCCGAAAGCCGAAGAACGTCCGCGGTCGTGCCCTCTTGCATGGAATCGCAAAGCGCCAAGGCGTGCTCCACGTGATGACGCGCTTCTATCATTGCGGAGCGGCCGGCACTCTCTTCCTGCGCCTGCATCAGCAAGTGGACCGCATTTTCGACCTGCCCGCAACGCTCCGCATGCTCGGCAAGCACACCGGTGTCGATCCAGCGTGCGATCTCGCGCTTGGCACTGACCGCGTTGAATAGCCTTCGATGCAGCAACTGGCGCTGCTTTCTCAGGAGCGCATTGTAGATCGTTTCCTGTATCAGGGCGTGGCGGAAGCCATACGCAGGAGGCCCCGAGGCCCTGAGTCGCGTCAGAAACCCGGTTTCGCAAAGGGTCTCGGCAGCATTGACGAGGAATTTCCTGCTGAGATCCGGGAGCAGTTCGCGCAGCAGCGGCAGCGTGAAGCGAGAGCCGGCAATCGATGCAGCGCGCGCCACCTCGCGGATCGGTCCGAGCTGGGCGAGACGCGCATCGAGAATGCCCTCGAATGCGGATACATGCGTGCGCGGCACCGTCGAGGAAACACTCATCGCGTCAGCGCCGGCGTTTTCCGCAGCCCATTGGCAGATCTCCTCGATGAAGAGCGGCACGCCACCCGACACCCGCTCGCTCGCTTCGAGGAAATCGGGAAGCACGGCTCTGCGATGCTCCGGCCATTTCGCCTCTATCGCGAGTTTCGTCTCTTCCTGATCGAGGGGCTGCAGCGCCATCCTTGTGGGAGCGGCATCCTCGAGCCACTCAGTGGGGACGCCGCGGCGGGTCGTCACCACGAGGAGAACCGGCAACCGGCGCACGACCCGCGCGGTCTCGGCCAGCAGGTCTCGCGACGTCGGATCGATCCAGTGTATGTCTTCGACGGCAAGTACGACAGGTCCGCGCTTGCAGACGGTCTCGAGTATGCGGGAGAGGGCGAGGTAGGCTTTTTCCTTTATTGTCTTGGGATCGCTGCGCGACAGGTTCTCGTTCCTGCCGGTCGCGCCCAGCAGATAAGCGAATATCTCGATTATTTCCTCGTCAACGATGCCGTGGCGCCGAAATGTGCTTGTCACGGTCGAGGCAGTCAGCGGCAGCTGCTTGCCAGCCTGCAGCACGCCGGGAAATCCGTTCACCATCGGATGAAGCGTTGAACGGGAGCTGCCCGGCAGACATTGGAAGAGGAAGGATCCGGCGCAGCTCTCACGCGTCATCCTGCGGATCTCGCGCAGCAGGCGCGATTTTCCAATCCCAGCATCGCCTTCGATCGCCAGCACCTGACCGCGGCCAGAAAGGGTATCCTTCCAGACATCGGCTATCGTCTCCAGTTCGTGCCTGCGGCCGATGAATGGCCCGCCGAGCCTGCCAAAGGCATAGAACCGGCCGACCTTCTTTCGATGCCCGAGCGCACGCCAGACCCTTTCTGGCTCGGCAAAACCTTTGAGCGTCCTGACGCCCTCGAACGCGAAGGCGTGCGATCTGCCCGCCAGGTTGCGTGTTTGCTGGGAGACGAGGATGCTGTCCGGAGCGGCGACCGCTTCGAGCCGGGTTGCCATGGCGAGCGCGGCTCCGGCGACGGGTTCGGAGGACGCGTCCTTTTCGGATCGCTCCTGGACAAGCGCGACGGAGGTGGCGATTCCGATGCGGACATGAAGGTCGTGCCGGGTCTCCTGGCCGATGCGTTTGCAGGCTTCGATGATGGCGAAGCCGGCCTGGATGGCCAGCGTGGCGGCGTCCCGCGCACCGAGCTCGACCGGAAACAGTGCCACGCCGCCATCGCCGGCCTCGACCCGCATGAGACCGGAGTGCATGGAGACCGATTGCTTGGCCGCCTGCTGGAATGTGTCGATCAATTCCTGGTAGTCTTCAATGTCGAGGCTGTGGAAGAGATTGGTCGATCCAACGAGATCGTAGCAAAGCGCGGTCACGATCTGCCGTTCGCCGGCAAGCGTTGACGAGCGCCCGCTCCCCCGCGGCCGCCTCTTCGATTGCCTTGGCTTATTGACCCAATCTTCGCCCGGCATACGCAACCCCTTGCCTTGCGGTTTCTGGATCCTTCTCTTTTCCGAAATGCCCCTGAACGATGGGGAAGTATTTGCCGGCTGGACGCACTCCTGCGCGGCAGACAACTATCGTTCAAAAACCAATCCTTTGAAAGTCTAATTTACGCAATGGAAGAATAAGACGGGAAGTATTCATGCCGGTACACTGCCGCTGGAATTTGCTCCATGCCGCTCGGAATTCTGCAAGGCGGCGCACGGGCTTACGAAGCTCCGCAGGAGAGGGTGGGGCGTCGGTCCCTTGACATGCGGTGAACTCAGCGGGCTATCATGACGGGCCGCCGCGCCGGCGGCATGAAGTTGCCGAGGTGGGTCATGCGCATGTTGCCGATGCTTGCCGCTTGGGCGGCGCTTCTTGCTGCGCCAATGGCGCTGGGCGAAGCCCTGAAGACGGACGACGTTTATAGTTCGATTGCGCTCAGGCCTATCAGCGAACCCAATCCGGTCATTGGCGCAGACGGGCGCACGCACCTTGCCTACGAGCTTATGGTCGTCAATCCGAGCAAGCTGTTCGTGACACTGGACAAGGTAGAGGCACTCGACAGTGAGGGACGCGGCCTTTGGACGGTCGACGGTGATGGCTTGGCGGCGTTGACCATTGCATTCGGTGGCACTGGTCGCCTGCTGTCGCCAGGGGGCAGCGTGGCGGTCCTGATGGATGTGAGCCTCAGCGAAGGCGAAAAGGTGCCGTCCCAGGTTTCGGCGCGCGTCACGGCCACTCGCCAGAGTGCCGGCGAGGACGGCAAGCCAGTGCCGATGCCGAAGGACAGCCCGATTCCCTCGACATTCACTTTCACCGGCGCCTCGACGGCAGTCGGCCGACCTGCCGTCGTCCTCGAGCCTCCGCTCGAGGGGCAGGGCTGGGTCGCGGTCAACGGATGTTGTGACAGCATCACCTCCCATCGCGGCGCCGTGATGGCCTTCAATGGTCAGCTGCGCGTGCCGGAACGCTTTGCCATCGACTGGGTGAAACTGGATGACCAGGGACGGCTCTTTACCGGCGATGTCTCGCAACTCTCAAGCTACGCCTACTACGGAACGCCGATCCATGCCGCTGCCGATGGCACCGTCGTCAATCTCTATGATGAGGCGGGTGAGCAAGTGCCGGGCGCGAATGCCAAGGGCATCAATCTCGAAAACATCGGCGGCAACATGCTGGTCATCGACATCGGCGGCGGTGTCTTCACCTTCTATGCGCATATGCAGAAAGGGAGCCTGAAAGTGAAACTCGGCGACCGCGTGAAGGCAGGGCAGGTGATCGGTCTTCTCGGCAACACCGGCAATTCCACGGCGCCGCACCTGCATTTTCACGTAATGGACGGGCCGATGCCGCTGGATGCAAATGGACTGCCCTTTGCCTTCACGCGTTTTTCCAGCCGCGGTGTGCTTGCGCCGGGCTCCGACGATGCAATCCAGGACGGCAAGCAGGCCGTCATCGACGCCCGGCTCGTCGGCGACCACGCCGCGCAGCTGCCACTGAACAACGAGGTCGTCGACTTCGAGTGAACGGGTTGCCGCCACGCCAATGATCAGGGAATGGCACGGCGGCAAGTTTCAGCGACAGGCTTTAGGCAATCTCGACGACCGAAAGACGGTTTCTGTCAGATCGCCCATGCGGTTGGGTTATTCGGGATAAGTCTCATTAGCCTCTGGCGCCGCCTGGTGGAAAAGGATGAATACCAAGGGGTTGCCGGGCTCCGACAACACATCGCTGCGCTGGCCGGTTATCTCTCCGGCCACGCCGCTCGTGTACTCCGCAACCACCTCGCCGAAGCTGTTGCGCTGGACCGCAACCTTCTGCCCGGGTTCGACCTTGTCGTTGAGCTTGACCAGATGCTCGACGATCCCACCCGCGGTGGCCAGGATCGGGAACGAACTGTTGCCGACAAAGACGGTCACGTCCTTGCCCGTGCGCCCAACAGGCCCGGCCAGGATGCCGTGATGCTTGAGGACGTTCATCGTGCCTTCCACGAACAGCGAGATCATCTCGAGGTCCAGGTGGCGGGCAGCCCCGATCTCCGGGCAGAAGGAGGGGATGCCCGCGGCGTTGAACGCGTTGTGGAGGACACTGGGATAGGTGGGGTTATCGAAGATCTGGCCCACGGGATAGAGGTCCACCATGGCCTTGATTTCGGGTATGTCCATCTCGGCAATATTGAATGCAGTGACCTCGAAACCTGTCGTTCCGGTGTGGAAGTCGATCGCGAAGTCGGCGTTTGGCTTGAGCAGCCGGTTGAACACCAGCCCGGCGTGTCGGCTGGGCGCAGTGAAGCCATTCTCGTTACCGGGCCATTCCCGGTTCATGTCGATCAGGTCGATGCCCCTGCCCGAATTGGGCCATCGGCGCTGCATGCTCTCAAGGGCCGGGCGAGAAATGTCCGTCACCGCCGTCACGCTGCCCGACATCTGCGCGGGATCGAGCTGGTTCATCACGGTATGGACGGTGTGAATGGAACTCATCTCGTCGCCATGCACGCCACTGGTTAGCACGCCGCGCTTGCCCGGATTTGCTCCCTTGGCGACGGTCACCGACACAAGCCAGTGTTGGCCGGTTGGCATTTCGACCCCCTGAAAATACAGGAAGTGCTTCTTGCCGGGCTCCAGGTCGTTGACGTCGAGCGCGCTCACGACTTTCTTCCCGTCGACGACATCGCCGGTATAGACCGTTCCCGACGTGGCTCCGGAGGATGCTGCGGTCCCCTGGGCCTTCGCAGGGCCAGCGTTGGCGGCGAGGACAGTTGAAGCGCCCATTGTGGCGATGGATGCGATCATGAAGTCGCGGCGATCGAGACCTTGCTTGGGTTTGTCCGGCATGATTGGGGGCCCTTTGTGATTTGAAAACTGCGTTGGAACAACGGAATGCACATCAGTCACAATAAATTCGCCGCATCTTGCGCCACAACATGTTCCTAACCTCGCAAGGTTGCAAGATTTCCGCGGGTTCATGTTGGGGGCTGCAATCTTGCTGTGTCGTTCGGCAAGGTCCGGAGACACACAATCCGGGATTCGGTCATGCGGGGCGGAATACGAGATTGCCTCTCTTGCGCACAATTTCCTGCAGTATCCGGGCTTTGCTGGCTGCGCTTGAGTGAGGAGATTTGAACTCAGAGCGTGGTTTTGGGATTCTATGCCGATCACAGGCAGTGTTGAGCGACATAATACTTAGGAGATGGTGCGTGTGGCTTCTCCTGCGGCCTTCAGGACCGTTGAGCTTCACATAGGGGGAGAGTGATGAAGCAGTTAGTGCTGTGCTTCTTGGCAGGTCTCGCGCTTTCCGGTTGTTCGCCGACTCAACAGGGTGCCGGCATGGGTGCTGCAACGGGTGCTGTCGTTGGCGGTGCCATCAGGAACGATGTCCGCGGTGCAGCGGTTGGCGCTGCAATCGGCGGCGCGGGCGGAGCCATGATCGGCCATGTGGTAGGCCAGCCAGGCCAATGCCAGTTCCGGGATCGCAATACCGGTCGTCAATATGTTGCGCCCTGCCCAAGCTGAACCGGAGCGCTACACGCAATCACGATTGATGTGTTCCGCGCCAGCGCCCAATGCGCCTATGGCCGTTCAGGTGGGTTGTGTGACGCGGATTTTCTCTTCGCTGCTCCTTTCGTCCGCTCCTCTGAAAAGCGATTGGTGTTGAATGATAGTCTCCGGGTCCGGGTTGGCCGGAGAAGACGTCAGGCCGACAGCGCACCAGGGGTGATGTCAATTCGGTGTCCGGCCACCGTCTGGAAAGCGCATCCACCCGAACGTCAATTCCAGCGTCCTTCTCGGGCGCATTCTTTGACTTAACGGAGGCAAGACATGGCCACTGCCACTGCCGCACCAAAGACCACGATGCAGAGATTTCTCGACGGCGTCGAGAAAGTGGGAAACATGGTTCCCCATCCTGTGGTCATCTTCCTGATCCTCATCGGCATTGTCATCGTTCTGTCGGCCGTGCTCGGCGCTTTCGGAGCGGCCGTCAGCTACGAGCGGATCAACCCGGATACGCACGAGATCGAACAGGCGTCGACCGAAATCCGCAGTTTGCTCAACATCGAGGGCATCCGGTTCCTGTATTCGTCGCTCATTCCCAATTTCATGAGCTTTACCGCCGTGGGTCTGATGATCGCGGCGATGATCGGCGCGGGCGTCGCCGAGGAATCCGGACTGGTTACGGCGCTGATCCACAAGCTCGTTATCGTCTCGCCGCGCTGGGCGCTGACCTACATCCTGGCTTTCGTCGGCATCATTGCAAGCATCGCGGCTGACGCCGGTTATCTTGTGCTGATACCTCTTGCCGGCGTCGCCTATCTGGCCGTCGGGCGGCATCCGCTCGCGGGTCTTGCACTTGGCTTCGCTGCAGTGGCGGCTGCCTTCACAGTCAACATGCTGATCAAGCCGCTCGATGCCGTGCTTGTCGAGTTCACCAATGACGCGGCGCATCTCGTCGATCCTGGACGGTCGATCGGCCTGGCGTCGAACGTCTGGTTTTCCATCGCCTCAGTGCTGTTCCTGACGGTCGTGATCGCCTTCATCACCGATCGCATGATCGCGCCGCGCCTGGGAGAGTATAATCCTGCAGCGGCCGAAGGCGATGTCCAGGGGCAGGGGGCGACACTCTCCGATCGGGAGTCGCGTGGGTTGCGGTACGCCCTCTACGGGCTCATCGGTCTTCTCGTGGTCTTCCTGCTCTTGACCGTCCCAAGCGGTGCGCCGCTTCGCAATCCGACCACTGGCGAGCTGATCGGCAATTCGCCCTTCATGAACGGCCTGATCGCGCTCATCATGCTGATCTTCCTGGTGACCGGTTGGGCCTACGGCGTCGGCGCTGGCACGCTGAAGACGCTTGCGGAGGTGATCGCAGCGATCGAAAAGTCCATCAAGAACATGGGCGGAACCATCTTCCTGTTCTTCGTTCTCAGCCAGTTCGTGGCCTATTTCACCTATACCAATATCGGTACGGTCATGGCGCTTAGCCTTTCGGGCGTGCTGCAGGCTGCCAATATCGGCGCTCTGCCGCTGCTGATCGGCTTCATCGTTGTCGTGGCGATCATCGACTTGCTGCTGACCGGCGCGATCGCGAAATGGGCGATCTTCGCGCCCGTCTTCGTGCCGCTCCTGATGAAACTTGGCGTGGAGCCGGAAGCGGTCCTGGCCGCATATCGCGTCGGCGACTCGCCGATGAATGCCATCACCCCGCTCAACGCCTACTTCGCGCTCGTCGTCGGCTTCGCCCAGAAATACGACAGGTCAGCGGGTGTCGGCACGATCGTTTCTCTGATGCTTCCCTATGTCGTGCTGATCTTCGTGCTGTGGACGGGTCTCTTCGCTGTCTGGAAGGCTCTCGGCCTGCCGTGGGGTCTCTGAGGGTCGCCACGACTGGTCTGAACGGTTCAACACGCAGATAATCGGATGGATATCATGAGCAACACCTCTATTCCTCTCGACGTCGCCGCGGCGGAAGAACATCTAATACGGTTCCTCTCGGTGGAGGGCGTTACCGGACAGGAGAAGAACATCGGCCTTGCCGTTTGCGACGCGCTGAAGAAAATCGGCGTGCCGGAGTCTGCCATTCGGTTTGACGACGTCAACAAACGCATTCCGCTGCCGACGGAAACGGGCAATCTGATCGTGGATATCCCGGGAACGCGGCCCGGACCACGCCTGCTCTTTTCGACGCACCTCGATACCGTGCCACTGTGCGCCGGCGCCAAGCCGCGACGAGAGGGCGACCGTATCGTCTCGGATGGTACGACCGCGCTTGGCGGCGATGCTCGCACCGGCGTCGCCCTTCTTGTGGTTGTCGCCGAGACACTGATCAAGCACAAGCTGCCGCACCCGCCGATCACGCTGCTGTTTACGGTGCGCGAAGAGAGCGGGCTGCATGGCGCACGGGAACTCAATCCCGCTGAGCTCAAGGGTCCGGTGATGTGCATCAATGTCGATGGCCAACTGGCTGCGGACCTGATCGTCGGCGCAGTCGGGCAGGAAAATTGGGAAGTCGCGATCACGGGCAGGGCGTCTCATGCAGGCGTTGCGCCGGAGAAGGGCATCTCTGCGACCATGGTCGGCGCCATGGGCCTGGCCGAAGCGCGACGCAATGGCTGGTTCGGCAAAGTGGTGAAACCGGACGGCCGGGGTACCAGCAATGTCGGCATCTTCGGCGGCAAGGACAACACGCCGGCCGGTGACGCCACCAATGTCGTCACTGACTACGCCTATCTCAAAGGCGAGGCGCGCAGCCCCGAGGCGGCTTTCGCGACGAAAATCGCCAACGGCTACAAGGAAGCCTTCGCCAAAGCGCAAAGCGAGGTGACGACCGACGAGGGCGACAAGGCCGAGGTGAAATTCAGCCACGTCGCGTCTTATCCGCCGTTCGAACTGGGCAAGGACACGCCGGTCGTGAAGCGCGCCACCAAGGCGCTGGGGATCCTCGGTATCGAGCCTGTCTACATCTTCTCCAATGGTGGCCTGGACGCCAATTGGCTCGATAAGCATGGCGTGCCCACCATCACCATCGGCGCAGGCCAGGCCGAAATTCATACCATCAAGGAATATGTGAATCTCAAGGAGTACGAGAAGGGTTGCCGCTTGGGCATCCTCATGGCGACCATGGATGACTAGCGGCTTGGCGAGACCACCCGTCTGTGGGCGAGGGCGTCCCTGCGATCCATCTCCGACCCGCCCGCGTTCAGCGCGCCCTTTGCGGAGCCGCGTGATGGATCGAGGCGAGTTCACCGGAAGCGTGGGGTAAGGCGACGTTGCGTGGTCAGCGCGGCTGTGTGGTTTGGACGGTCCGGATGGGCCAAATGAGGAGCAGATCGATTGAGTCCGATAGCGTACACAGCCACCATCATCGTCGTTGCCGTCGTTCTGTTCGTCTGGAACAAATTGCCCGTCGTCTTCGTGGCCATGCTGACCGCATTGGGGCTGTGGGCGAGCGGCGTCCTCACGCTTGGCCAGGCGCTTGGCGGCTTCGGTGATCCTGCCGTCATCTTTATCGCGTCGCTCTTCGTCGTCAGCTCGGGGCTCGAGGTCACCGGCGTTACAGCCTGGGCCGGGCAACTGCTGATCCGCGGCGCTGGCCAAGAGAGCCGCACGCGCCTTCTCGTCCTGACGATGGCGCTTGTCTCGCTCCTGACTGCGCTGATCAGCGTCAACGGCGCCGTTGCAGCGCTTCTGCCCGTCGTGGTCGTCATCGCCGTTCGCCTCAAGCGGAATTCTTCGCAGCTTCTGATGCCACTCGTCTTTTCCGCGCACGCCGGCTCCATGCTCGCGCTGACTGGAACGCCCGTAAACGTGCTGGTGTCGGAAGCAGGCATCGATGCGGGCGTCGGTGGTTTTGGCTTCTTCGAGTTCGCGCTTGTGGGTATCCCGCTCCTCCTGGGGACCATGGCGATCATCGTGCTGTTCGGAAAGCAGCTTCTGCCCGAACGCAATGGCGCAACCATGCCTGCCGATTTCAGCCAGCACGCGAAGACGCTTGTCGAGCAGTATGGGCTTGCGAGTGGAATCTATCAGATGCGCGTGCGCGCAAGTTCGCCATTGGTCGGCGGATCGTCGTCCGTGATGGATCTCTCCGCGCATCCAGGGCTGCAGCTTGTTGCCATTCAGGAGGGCGAAACAGCGGGGCCGCTCCGCAGACCGCTATTGGCTGAGGGTGACCATCTCCTGGTTCGCGGCGAGGCGGAAACCGCAGCTGCATTTGCCGCCCAGATGCATCTCGCCTTTCGTGACGAGAAGGCGAATGGTCAAGGCGAGGAGACGTTGTTCAATCGCAGCTCGGGCCTCGCAGAGGTCGTCATCCCGCCGCGTTCCGGCCTCATCGGCGAAGCCGTTTTCCCCGGCATGGTCACCGATAGCGGCGACCTGATTGTCCTGGCGGTACAGCGAGCGGGTACGCAGATTGCAGCCGAAAGGGCAACCAAGGATGCCGGCGGCATTGTGCTGCAGGCTGGCGACACCATGTTGCTGCAGGGCACCTGGAAGGCCCTCGACATTCATCTGAACGACCCGAACGTTCTGGTCGTCAATTCGCCCGAACTCGTTCGTCGCCAAGCTGTGCCGATGGGCCCCGGTGCGCGGCAGGCTGTGATCATCCTGATTGCGATGGTCCTGCTGCTCGCCACCGGCATCGTGCCGCCGGCGGTCGCCGGCTTGCTTGCTGCCGGTGCCATCATCCTGTCGGGGATCATGGATGTCGAGCAGGCCTATCGCGCCGTCGGCTGGACGACGGTGATCCTTGTCGGCGCGATGATGCCGCTCTCCACTGCCATGGTGGAGACGGGTGCGGCCAAGCTGATGGCGGAGCACTTGGTGAACCTTGTCGGCGATGCCGGCCCTGTCGCGCTGCTCGCCGGGTTGTTCGTCCTGACGGCGATCATGGGGCAGCTGATCAGTAACACCGCAACCGCGCTGATCGTCATCCCGATCGGCGTGGCGGCGGCGACTGCCATGGGCGTCTCTCCGCGTCCGGTGCTGATGAGCACTGCGGTGGCGGCTGCCGGCGCGTTCCTCACGCCGATAGCAACGCCGACGAACCTGATGGTGATGGGGCCGGGTGGCTACGCTTTCAACGACTATTGGAAGCTTGGATTGCCGCTGCTGATCTGGTTCTTTGTCGTCTCTGTGTTCATCGTGCCGCTGATCTGGCGCTTCTAAGGGTACCGATAGACTTCGGCGCTCAGGACGCGGGCTATGTCGATTTGACCAGCCCCGAGAACCCGGCAACCGCCAGCAGGCTTAGGGCCCAGCCGATGACTGATTGAAGGAAATAGTATTTCAAGGTGAATGTTCCGTTGGGCTTCATCGAGTCCGGTCGCCAATACTCCTTCTGCCCGATCGACAGCACCGGCAAGAGAACGTCCAACGAATACATCACTGGACTGAACTCCGGATAGCCGGAAGCCTCCGGCTGATTGCGGAAGCACGAGAGTTGGTTCTGTCCGACGTCCGCGCGCCCAGTCAGGACCTGTCCGCTCGACGGCATAAACCGGCTTTCGGTCCGCTCAAGGTCGCACATCGTCCATTCAGGTGAACGCAGGACGACAGGGCTGTTCGGTTTCATCGCACCAGTCCGATAGGCTATGGCGAATACGCCCGTGCCGATTGCCCAGAACAGCAGGAGCCAGACCAGCGCAAGAAGGGGCTGGCGTCCATAGCGAAGGGTTATCGCGAGAATGCCGTCCATAGTCGCCAGGGCGAAGCGCAACACCGGATTTCCTGCACGAGCGCGTCTTGCGCGCCGCTGCAGCCGTTCCTTGGCAATCAGGACCGCGCGGGCATCCTCGTCGTGGCCCATCTCGCGCAGCACCATGGAAAGCTGTTCGTAAGGCTGCGGCCAGAAATCCGCCTTCCATCGATCCGGGGTTTGCCGTGAGAGCCAGTCAAGCCGGCTTTCCGCATCGACCGGCCCGCCGATGAAGGCGCCGTATTGGCAACGGTTCAGCAGCAGATCGCCGCTCCTTGGCCAGCTCGCTTGTTCGTCGTCGATCGCCCCCATCGTCGTGGCCGTCAGGTCGAGCGTACCGATGACCGACGCGTTCTGCCGCAGGAAGAAGGCGCCATCTATCGTCGTGCGGTTGAGCCTCAGTGCGTAGCCCTCTGGCTGCGAGAGCGATGCCGAAGTGCAATCGACGTCTCCGCCGAAGCGGGCGCCCAGCACGCGGACTTCGCCGACAATGGTCGCCCCTCGCAAGGCGAGGTCGCCTCCTGCCACGATCCCGTCGCCGTTCAAGGCAACTTCGCCCGGGCGCTCGATGCGCGCGCCCACTGCGTTGACGTCGCGGGTGAGGCGAGCCGCCGAAAGATCGATGCCGCCGCGCACATCCGCGCCGCGCAATAGAATGCCGCCTCCGGTTTCCAATCCGTCGGCATCAAGCGCGATGCCGCCGGGCGAGGTGATCGACACGCCGTCCGCCTCGATGCCGCCGCCCAGGCGGGCGCCCGGAAGCCGGATTTCGCCGCTTACCTTCGCGCTGCGGAGCGAGAGGCAACCACGCGCTTCGAGCCGTTCGGCCTGCAATCCGGGTAAAGCCGAGCCGTCCAGGAACAGATTGTCGATGATGGCGGAGCGCAGCACCGGCGAGGCTTCGAAGTGGCAGTCCTTGAGACCGATGTCGCGCGGAATCCGGCACCCCTCCAGGTCTAGAATACCGGTTATCCAGGCTCCGCTCAGCCTCAGCCCCTTCTCGTGCAACCGGTAGCCGTCGCTGCCAAGAATGAGAAGGCGCAGAAGTTCGGCGCGCACGGTTCGCTCGGGGTCTTCCCGCTCGGGACGCAAGCCGTCACCCAACCTGTCAAAATCGCCCAGCTGCAGATGCGCCACAACCTTGGCCTCGGCGGCACTGAGAGGCCGGAAACCGGCAAGGCTGGCAGCGATGGCAACGACAGATCCGGTTTCCGGTGCTTTCTCGTTCATGGGCCCTGCATCCGCCTGGCCCCACTTGCAGACTTTTGCGGGCCGATTGCGCCTGATGTCTTCCCGGATCCAAGTTCCGGTTGGCGGGTAATAGAGGCGGGTCTGGTCATGCCATCTTTCCCTCTGCGATCGCGCCCGCTCCGATCCTGTCCACAATGCCGTTTCGCCGCAAGGCAGACAGCGCCTAGACAGGCGAAGCAAACAGCGATTGATTTCCCCGTTTTGACGACAGGTCAATAGTGCCGCCTGTCGCAAGGCTCGTCGGCGTCGAAAAGCGGGATGATGCCGCGACATATCGGACCTGAAGCAAAGTTTCCGGATTCAGTGCCGATCACAGCTCAACACAGGCGATGCTAATGTATCGCCACAATGCATCAGTGCCCATCCGGATCGGCTCATGCGCCGCATCGGAATGAGGTCGGCCGGGGGCATGAGTCAGGCTTGCCTGCCTTGAGTGCGCGCTATCATTCCTTCGTCACCTGCCGAAAGCCTGGGCGATGCCAGAAGACCACGGAACAACGCAACGACACGTAGCGGGATTGCCGCAGAGTCTGATTGTTCTCTGGGGCTTTTTGTTTGTTGTCTGGCTTGTGGTCAATTCTTCGGTCGAACCGCCGATCATCGCAACCGGCGCGCTGGCCTCACTCGCTGTGGCTGGGATATTCGTGCGCCGCGGCGACGTCTGGCGGATCGGGCTGACGCCGCGCAAGGTCTTCCATTTCCTCGCTTATACCGGCGTCTTCCTGGTCGAGCTGGTGAAAGCGAACATCAGCATGCTGGGTTATGTCTACGCCCCGCGCATCGACATTCGCCCCGGCATCGTCAAGGTCAGGATGCCGCTCAAGTCACCGATCGGCCGCTTGGCCTTGGCAAATTCGATTGCGCTGACGCCCGGCTCGCTGGTCATGGACCTCAGGGGCGAAGCGCTGTTCATCCATTGGCTCGACGTCAAGACCACCGATCCGGAGGAGGCGACCCGGATGATCATTGGGCCGTTCGAGAAGCATCTGGGGGCGGTTTTTGGCTGAGATCATCCTGCAGATCGCCGTCGTCCTGATTTTCTTCAGCATCGTCTTCGGCGTGCTGCGGCTCGTCATCGGCCGGACCGCGATCGATCGCGTGGTGGCCATCGACATGCTGACGGTCGTGACGATCGCCTTGATCGCGCTGTATGCGCACATATCCGGCCGGTTCGTCTATCTCGACGTCGCCCTTGTCTATGGGTTGCTCAGCTTTCTGGCGGTCCTCGCCATTGCTCGCTTTCTGGAAAAGGGGCCCTGACCATCATGCTGGAATTGCTGATCCTGTTGGTGTGCGGCAGCATTCTGGTGAGTGGCGTCCTTGCCGTGACGCTCAACAACCTCATGGCGGCGATGGTCAGCGCCGGGCTCGCAAGCCTGTTTGCGGCTGCCTCCTATGTTTTGCTTGCCGCGCCCGATGTCGCCATGGCCGAGGCTGCCATCGGCTCGGGCTTGGCCACGCTGATCTTCCTCTACGCGATCCGCAAGACCAGCGGAGGACATGACGGATGAGTGAGCTGATCGGCAGTATCGTCATTCTTGTCGGCGCGTTTTTCCTGTTTTCGGCAGGCCTCGGCCTGTTGCGCATGCCGGATGTTTTCACTCGTATCCAGGCGGGGACGAAGGCCTCGACCCTGGGCAACATTCTGGTTCTTGCCGGTCTCGGCATCTATCACCCGGATTGGTCCCTCAAGTTGCTCATCGTCGCGTACTTCGTTCTGATGACCAATCCGCTGTCTTCGCATGCGCTGTCACGCGCCGCCCATGCGATCCGCACGCCTATGGCTGGGACAACCGTCGTTGACGCTCTGCGCGAGGAGGATGGCGCCTCTGCCGGAGAGGGCTCCTCATGAGGCGCGTGTTCAACCTGCTCGCTGTCGTGGCGTTCGGCGTCATCTTTGCCGGGATTGTCGGCGGCTATGGTGAGCGCCAGACCTTGTCGGCTCTGGCCACGTATTACCTGATCGAGGTTCCGGCCAACCTCGGTGCCCCCAATGTCGTGACCGGCATCCTGATCTCGTTTCGCGGCTTCGATACGCTGGGAGAGGTCGCGGTGCTTTTCATGGTGGCGGCGAGCGTCGGCGTTCTTCTCGCAAGCGAACCGGGTGAAAAACCGCGTTTGCTCTCGGCAATGGGCGACGAAGGGCAGGGGCCGAGCGAGTTGGTGCGCAACGGCGCCGAGGTGGTGCTTCCGCTTATCTTCCTTTTCGGCATCTATGTGATCATGAATGGCCACCTCTCGGCTGGCGGCGGCTTCCAGGGAGGCGCGGTCGTTGCTTCGGGCGTCATGCTCCTGATGCTCGCCTATCCCACTGGGCCGATCCACCATGGTTTTCTCACCATCACGGAAACGCTCGCCGGCGTCTTCTATGTCTCCATCGGCATCCTGGGCATGGTCTTCGCCGGCGGCTTTCTCGACAGCCATATTCTGCCGCGCGGCAACTTCGGGACGCTGTTCAGCGCTGGGGCCATCCCGCTGATATCAACCCTGCTCGGCATCAAGGTCGGCGCGGAATTGAGTGTCATCATCGACCGCTTCCGCAGTTGAGCCGCGGGGAGACAGGGGATCACCATGGGACTGCCGATCTCACAGATACTTCTCACGACAGGATTTCTCCTCGTGCTCATCGGCTTTTGGGGCATGCTGCGGCATCGTAACATCCTGCGCATCATCATTGGCTTTTCGCTGATCGATACCGGCATGCATATTGTTCTGGTGGCGACCGGCTACGTTACGGGCGGCACCGCGCCGATCATCGATGAGGCGCTCGGCGTAACGGAGGCCGCCACGCGCGCGGTCGATCCAATTCCCGCGGCCCTAGTCGTGACCGCCATCGTCATCGGCTTTTCGGTGACCGCGATCATGCTGTCCTTCGCGATCCGGCTCCACGCTACCCGAAAGACCCTTTCGATCGACGCGCTGACGGAGTCGAGATGGTAGATAGCCTTCTCCAGCCACTGAACATTTTTCTGCTTGGCCTCGGCGGCGGCTTTCTCATTCCCTTGCTGTCTAAAATCGCCAAGCCGCTGCCGGCCGCAGGATTCATCATCGCCCTTTTGGGAATGACTGTCGTTTCAGGCGTCTGCCTGTGGCAAGTCCATCATGACGGATCGACCATAGAGGTGCTGACCGCAGGCAGCGTGCCGCCGTTCTCGATCAACATGCGTTTCGGCCTCTGGGAAGGCTTTTTCTCAGTCTGCGTCAATGTCGTCGCGGTGCTCGGCGCGTGGCACCTTTGGGAGCGTCTGCGCCCGAGCTATCCGGCGCTGCTGCTGTACCTGATCCTGACAATGGGCATCAACGGCATGGTCATGACCCGCGATCTGTTCAACCAGTTCGTTTTCCTGGAGATCGTCTCGATCGGCACTTACGGGCTCCTCGGGTTGGAGCGGACCCCCGCGGCGCTTGCGGCCAGCTTCAAGTACATCATGGCGACCGTGCTTGCCTCGTCCTTCTTCCTGCTTGGTGCGGGCCTGCTCTACCATGTGACCGGCACGCTCAATATCGACGACATAATCACGACCCGGGTTCTGATCGCCGGCCCCATCGGCGTGACGGCGCTGCTGTTTGTCCTCTCCTGCCTTGTGCCCGAGCTGAAGCCATTCCCGGCAAACGGCTGGGGGCTCGATGTCTATGAGACGGCAACGAGCGGGATCGCCGCGCTTGTCTCTGTCGGGGTGTCGGCCGGTGTGTTCTTCGCGCTCTTCAAGCTGCTGCCGCTTTTTGAAGATTATCTCAGCATCCTCGCCATTTCGGGCGGGATAACTTTCCTCTTCTCCAATCTTGTCGGGCTGAGGCAGACCAGCGTGCAACGGATGCTCGGTTACTCCTCGATCGCGCAGATGGGGCTTCTCATGCTCGCGCTTGCCCTGCTGCACCAGCTCGACGCCGAGCAGGCGCTGCCATTGGTCGTCGGTGGGCTCTTCACCAACCATCTCCTCGCCAAGGCGGGCCTGTTCTGGCTCGCCGGGATCGTCGGCCGCCGTGAGACCAACAGTTGGTCCGATGTCGCGGGCAATCCCCTCGTGCTTTCCATCCTTGCGGTGTTCCTGGTCGCGATTGCCGGCTTGCCGCCATTTCCCGGCTTCTTTGCGAAATGGGAACTCGTGATGCAGGCCGCGGCGGGCGGGCGGAACATCTGGATTGCCGTCATCCTAGTCGGGTCGTTGCTCGAGGCAGCTTATATGTTCAGCTGGTTCAAGCATGCAACGCGCCCGCTGCCTGATAGAACGACGATCAGCCCGACACCGGGTAGGCTTGTGCCCGTGGTCGCCTGTGCCGCTCTGCTGTTCGTGAGCGGCTATGGCGCAGCAAGCCTGGCTGGCGCGGCATCGCCGCTGCTCGCCGCACCGCTTGTCGTGGGCGCGGGTCTCTGCATCCTGGATTGGCTTCCCGGACGGATCAAGTGCGCGCTGATGCTGTTGGCTGTGCTCTTTGCCGGTCTGTGGATCATTCATGATATCGAAGGTTTGCGTCGGCTGTTTGCGGTGCTCCTCCTTGCCGGCGGGCTAGTCATTGCTTTCGCCAGCTTCTATCGCTCCGATCCTCGCCGCGGTTTCTACCCGATGATGGCGATCCTCTTGCTGTCGATTGCCAGCCTGCTGCGCGCTACCACCAGTCTGGAATTCTTCTTCCACTGGGAGATGATAACCCTTTCTTCCTATTTCCTGATCGCGCAGCGGCCCGGTGCCCATCCCTATGTGCTGCAGTTCCTGCTGTTTTCGCTGGTGTCGGCCTTCTGCCTGCTTGCAGGCTTCGGCATTGCCACCACCGCCAACGGCACGACTGCGCTCGCGGCATTTGTCACTGCCGGACCGGAAGCAGCTCCGGCCTTCATGTTCCTGGCGATCGGCTTTCTGATCAAGGCCGGCGCCGTCGGTGTTCATGTCTGGCTGCCGGGAGCCTATGCCGAGGCCGACGACGATCTGTCGGCCATGCTCTCCGCCGTCATCAGCAAGGTCGCGGTCTTTGGGCTTTTCATGGTCACCTATCTCGCCATTCGCTCCGAGGTCGGGCTCGAGATGGCGCATGTGATGGGTTGGATAGGGCTCTTGACGACGATTGCCGGTGCCGTGATGGCATTTCAGCAGAGCGACATCAAACGCATGCTCGGCTATTCCAGCATGAGTCAGATCGGCTACATCATCACGGCGATCGCGCTGATGAGCCACCTCGGCTGGGTGACGGCGTTCTATCTCGTCGCCAACCACCTGATGGTGAAGGGTATCCTGTTTCTCGCTGCGGCCGGCGTCATCCTGCGAACCGGCACCAGGTTGTTTGATCAGACGGGCGGCCTTGCCGGAAAAATGCCGCTTACCTTTGCGGCCGTTGTCGTTGCTCTGATCTCGATGTCCGGCCTGCCGCCGCTCGCCGGCTTTGGCGGCAAGTGGTTGCTGTTGAGTGCGATGACGGACAGGGGGTGGTACGGCCTCGCGATCGTTGGCGTGCTGGCGACGTTCATCGGCTTCCTCTACATGTTTCGCTTTGCCTATTCGATCTTCATGGGACCACGACGGCCGGGCCACGAAGAGGTGAGGGAGGCGCCTTTGCCGTTGCTCGCCTCGCAGTTCGTCCTGGTTCTGGCAATTCTTGTGCTGTCTTTCTTCCCGAAGCTGGTGATGGATCCCGTTTCAGCCGCGATCGACCCCTATTTCGCTTCGACGCTGGTTTGGCAGGGCATGTCGCTCGAGACCATCTATGGCTACTGGAATCCCATTCCCGTCATGGCCTTCAGCGTGGCGGCTGCCGCCGTTCTGCTCGGGCTGTCCCTGTTGATCTACAGAGCCGGGCGGGGTCGCTCCCTTCCGGTGAGTACAACGCATTTCTACCGCTTCTATCGGTCCGTCTTCGCGCCGCTCGTTACACCGGTTGCCAACTTCGTCTGGGACGGCGTCTGCGATCTGACCGTCGGCGCGGCGGGACTGGTACGCAGAATCTACACCGGCAACGGCCAGACCTATGCGCTCCACGTGCTCTACTATGCGATTGCGATATATTTGCTCGGTACGTTGAGATTCACCGCGGGCTGAGGGGCGGCGAGGCCTTGCTGCCCATAAGGCGGCCTGCCTCGGCTCAACTGTGCAAAGTCCGGTTATTGCCCGGCGACGGCTTGCGCCATTCCGCCCAGAATGCGACCCGGAAGGAAGATCACCAGCCTTGCCGCTCCCTCGACAACGGATGCACCGTCGGCGAGCATCGTCTGTCCCGCCGGGGCTTCATCCTCCCTGAGTACGCTGCGCATCAGGGCATCGTTGTTCACGACATCCATCAGCGTCTGCGAAGTGGCAAAGACGCTGTGCCGGCCGCCGTCGACGTCCGAGACGTCGATAACGCCGATCTCTCTTTCCTGCAGCATCGCGATATCGGAGCCGCTGCCGACGCGCGGATGGCCACCCGCCAGGCGCCGGGAAATCCCGAGAGCGCGATCGCGGCGTGAAACGACGATCGTGAACGGTCGAGGGATGTCGCCGATGTCCTCAATCTGGCTCTGGAACACGTCGACGTCGATGTCAGGGCTCGCGAGGACCACGCCACCCAAGCGCTCCAGAGTCTTGGTGCGGCCTCTGAGGGCCAGGTCGCGCAAGGCCTCGGTGACGACATAGGCACCCATCGAATGACCGACCAGGATTATTCTCTTCGCATTGGTCTGTGCGGCAATCTCGATCGTCTCGGCAAGTCCCCGCCGGCCGACCAGGGCGCTATCGCGATCGAACACGTAGAGAGGAATCGACGCTCCCGACGGCCAGGCGTAGTGGAGCGACACCGACTTTATGTTGTAGTCGTAGACGATCTGAGCATTGCGGAAGACGCTGTCGGCGAAGTTGTTGTTGTAACCGTGGACGAAGATGAAGATCTCGCGATTTTCGGGTGCGCGCTGCGCAAGGGCCGCGTTCAACTGCCTGATGAACTCCTGTCTCCGATCGATCGGTTGGAACGTAATCGCCGAAAAATGCCTACTCGGATCCGGGACGCGGCCGGTTTTCTCGACGCGTCCGGTGACATGGTTTTGCGGGATTCCGATGTCGAGCTTCGCGAAATTCAGCGTCTTCGACCGCTCGGCCGAAAAGGGCAGTGAAAGATTGTCGGATCGTGCGCGCGTGGTCGCGACGAATATCGGAACGATTGCCTCCGGCTCCGCTCCTGACGATGATGTCCCGGGAAGGCCGAGCACCGCGCGTGGTCCGCCACAGCCGACGAGAGCCAGCAGCATGATCACAATGACGGACACTCGGACTGAGGGCATGACTCGGCTCAATTCCCTGGCAAGCTCTTCAAATCCGTGAACAGCAGAGCGCCTCGCAGACAATCGGTTCGGATCGCTATCACCCGGATTACCCGCATTAGGCGAAGCATTTCGCAGTTTTAAGCTATCCGCGGCGGGTGCGGAAGATGAGTTCCGGGTGTATTCGTCGTATCTGGAGTTTCGTGTCTTTCAGGCGACAAAACTACAATGCGCCAATCCTGCATGGAGAGAGCTGTTCTCCGCAATCGACTGCGAAAATCTGGACTGCAGGCGTGTTTGCGGGATTCTATGCTGATCACTTCGCTTCTTGAAGCGCACTATAGTTCTCGGCGGAGCACCGCGCCTTCGGGTTCCCGGGACAGCGGGCAAGCTGATGCGGGCGTTTAGGGGAGCATCA
Organism: Rhizobium sp. BK251; assembly: GCF_004345245.1. Taxonomy (GTDB): domain Bacteria; phylum Pseudomonadota; class Alphaproteobacteria; order Rhizobiales; family Rhizobiaceae; genus Rhizobium. Next base: position 157,747 of record NZ_SLUQ01000002.1, read on the forward strand.
TCACTTGGGTTCCTACTCACGACTTCCACCGTTCGCCTTGATCACCGTGACAGACGCTTCGATGAATGACGGGCGCATTTTCTCGCCGCCGCGTTCCTTCGCGAGTGCTCCCGTGCCGTCAATGGCATTCATCGCCCGCCTAGTGCGACATGACGCGTCAAGTCCTATGCGGCGGCGCTATCCTATTGACGTTACTTCATTTCTTCAATCATCCACGCGTGGCGTCGAACCGTCGTGCCGGTAAAGCATTCGGGGAAATCAACCATGACCATACGCCTTGCTGCATCGAGATCTCGCGCTGCGTTCGGCGTGTCCGCGGCCGTGCTCGCGGCCTTCTTCCTGATCGGCTGCCAGGGCGAGGATGAAGCCGAGGAGCGGCCGCCGAGGCCCGTCAGGACGGTTGCTGTTTCGTTCAACCCCGACGATACGTACGGATCGCTTGTCGGTGAGATTCGGCCACGCACCGAAACCAGCTTCAGTTTTCGGCAGGGCGGCGAGATCCGGGAGCGCGACGTCGAGGTCGGCGATCTTGTCGAAGTCGGAACCGTTCTCGCGCGTCTTGACGCCGAGGATGCGCAGGACGCTGTGCGCAAGGCCGAGGCGAATCTGTTTTCGGCGCAGGCCCAGTCCCAGAACGCCGAGACCGAGCGGGCACGGCAACAGCAGCTTTACCCGCGCACCTCGACTCGCCAGGCCCTCGAGGCCGCCACCGCTCAGGCGAGCATGGCGCAGGCTGGTGTCGACGCAGCCCAAGCCGGCCTCCGGATCGCCCAGACCAATCTCGACAACCGCGTCCTGAAGGCAAACGCCGCCGGTGTCGTCACCGCGATCGGCGGCGAGGTCGGGCAGGTTGTCGGTGGCGGTCAGATGGTGGTGCGCGTTGCACAGCTTGGAACCCGAGACGCCGTCTTCCAGGTTCCCGAAGCCACGATCCAGACCACCGGCGGCGATGCGCGCGTCGACGTGCAGCTTCTCAGCAACCCGAACATCAAGGCGACGGGAACGGTCCGGGAGATCTCGCCGACGGCCGATCCGATCACCCGCAACTTCACGGTGCGCGTCGGGCTCGACACGGCGCCGGACGAATTCCGTTTCGGCAGTGCCGTACGCGGTACGATCCAGTTTTCTGGCGAGCCGGCGGCGCGGCTGCCGATCGCGGCGTTGTTCAGCCAGGGCGACCAGAGCGCCGTCTGGATCGTCGATGCGGCCAACAGCACGACCAAGCTCGTGCCGGTCGAGGTGCATCGCTTCGACGCGATGGATTTCCTCGTCACCAAGGGGCTTTCAAGCGGAGACAACGTCGTCGTCGCCGGGGTGCAGCAGCTTCGTCCCGGCATGCCTGTCCGCTTGCTTGAAGGAAGCGCAGAATGAACGAGGGCTTCAACCTATCGGGCTGGGCGATTAAACGGCAGAGCCTGGTTCTCTTCCTCGTACTTCTGAGCGCCATTGCAGGCGTTATTGCCTATTTCAACCTGGGGCGTGACGAAGACCCGGAGTTTACATTCAAGACGATGATCGTCTCCGCAGGATGGCCGGGTGGGACGATCGAGCAGACCACCGATCAGATTACCGACCGTCTCGAGCGGACGCTCGAGGAAGTGCCAAATCTCGACAACCTGCGCAGCCTGACGACGGCGGGGCAATCGATCGTCTACGTCACGCTCGACGATGCGACGCCGCCTGATCAGGTGGGCGAATCCTGGTATCAGGCCCGCAAGAAGGTCGGCGATATGGTCTCGACGTTGCCCCAAGGTGTGCGTGGGCCATTCTTCAACGACGATTTCGGCGACACGTTCGGCATTATCTACGCTTTCACTTCCGACGGATTCAGCGATCGTGAGGTGCGCGATTGGGCCTACGAGGCGCGCAACCGCCTGCTCAAGCTCGGCAATATCGGCAAAATTCAGCTTATCGGCACGCAGGATGAGACGATCTATATCGAATTCTCTACCGAGCGGCTGGCCAGCCTCGGCCTTAGCGCTGCAACGGTGATCAGCACCATACAGGCGCAGAACGCAGTCCTGCCAGCCGGTCTCATAACTTCCGCGCAGGATCGGACCATCCTGCAAGTATCCGGCAGCCTTTCGGACGAGGCTACCATCAAGCAGCTGAACATTCCCACCACATCCGGTTTCGTGCGCCTGGGCGACATAGCCAGCGTGGTAAGGGGGACGGTGGACCCGCCCCAGCCACGCTTCCGCGTCAGGGGCAAGCCGGCGATCGGCATCGCCGTTTCCATGGCCTCGGGCGGTGACATCCTGCAACTCGGCCAAAACATCGACGCGACGATGCAGAAGCTGGAAGACGACCTGCCGATCGGCATCAACCTGTCGCACGTGGCGAGCCAGCCGGCGGTGGTCAAGACGGCGATTCGTGGGTTCACGACGTCGCTGGGTCAGGCGGTCGTCATCGTCCTTGGTGTCAGTTTCCTTGCACTCGGGCTGCGCGCCGGTATCGCGGTTGCCGTCTCCATTCCGCTTGTTCTTGCATTGACCTTCCTGTTCATGGACATCACGGGCATCGCCCTGCAGCGTGTCTCGCTCGGTGCGCTGATTATCGCGTTGACGCTGATGATCGATGACACGATGGTCACCGTCGAGACGATGATGGCGAAGCTAGAGCAGGGCTACGATCGCATCCAGGCGGCCTCGCATGCCTATACGTCAACCGCATTTCCGATGCTCGCAGGCACGCTGGTGACGATTGCCGGCTTCATTCCGGTCGGCTTCGCAAGCAGTTCTTCGGGCGAATATGCGCGCTCGCTGTTCCTGGTGATCGGCTTTGCGCTCATCGTGTCCTGGCTGGTGGCGGTGCTGCTGACGCCGATCGTCGGTCTCGCCGTCCTCAAATCGGGTAGCGCAACGGGTCCCAAGCCGGACGGCGCGCTGATCCGCGGCTTCAAGAATTTCCTTCGTGCCTGCATGCGGATGCGCCTGGTGGTGGTCCTTGCCACCGCTGCGATGTTTGCGGCAGCGCTTCTCGGATCGTCCGCCATGAAGCGGCAGTTCTTTCCGGCGTCCGACCGGCCGGAGCTTATCTTGCAGCTGACCCTGCCGCAGAGTGCATCTCAGGAAGCCACTGCTGCCCATGTGTCGAAAGTCGAAGAGGTTCTCGCCGCTGACGAGGATGTGGCCGACTGGAGCTTCTACATAGGCTCCGATCCGGTACGCTTCTATCTGTCGATGGATCTTCAGGCTCCCGCGCCATCCCGCGCCCAGGCGGTGGTGATTGCGAAAAGTGTCGGCGCACGCGACGCGCTGCAGGCACGCCTGCAGAAGGCTCTCGACGAAAGGTTTCCGGACGACATCGTGCGCGTCTCGCCGCTCGAGATGGGGCCGCCCGTCGGCTGGCCTGTCCAATACCGAGTGAGCGGACCGGATATCCCGGGAGTCCGCAATGTCGCCTGGCAGGTGGCTGATGCGATCAACAAGGTGCCGGGCGTCCTCCAGCCGAATCTGGATTGGAGCGAACCGATCCGAAAGATCGTCATCAATGTCGACCAGGATCGCGCCAGACTGGTGGGGCTCAACTCGTCCGTGATTGCCCAGACGCTGTTTGCGACCGCGTCCGGCCTTCCGATCACGCAGGTTCGGGACTCGATCTACCTCATCAACGTCGTTGCCAGGGCAACCGCGGAGCAGCGCGTGGACGTCGGAACGATCCGCTCGTTGCAGATCCCGGTCGGCTCCAACAATACGGTGCCGCTTTCCAGCATCGCCACGATCGAATACCAGACGACGCAACCTGTCATCTGGCGTCGTGACGGCTCAACCACCATCACAGTCCAGGCGGACACAGCGGAGGGTGTGATGGCCGCCAGCGTCGTTGAAGCTGCCGCCGCCAAGATCGATGAGCTGCGCCAGGCCAACCCGCGCTACCCGATCGAGGTCGGCGGTGCGGTCGAAGGCGCAGAGGATGGGCTTGCCGCGGTCGTCGAGATGCTTCCGGTGATGGCGATCGTCATCCTCATCGTGCTCATGTTCCAGCTGCAGAGCGTACAGCGGCTACTGCTCGTCATCAGCGTCGTACCCCTGGGGCTGATCGGCGTGGTGCTGATCATGCTGATGACCAATACGCCGGTGGGCTTCATCGCTGTTCTCGGGATGATCGCGCTGATTGGCATGATCACGCGAAACTCAGTGGTGCTGATCGACCAGATCGACCTTGCCATCGAAGAGAAGGGCCGGACGTGGCGGAGCGTGATCGACGTCACGGCGCAGCGTCTGCGGCCGGTTTTTCTGACGGCGGGATCGACTGTTCTCGGCATGCTGCCGATCATCCGCGATCCGTTCTGGTCGCCCCTTGCCTTTACCGTCATCGGCGGTCTGGTGGTGGCCGCGGCGCTGACACTGATCTTCCTGCCGGTGCTCTATGTGCTGTGGTTCCGCATTCCCGCCGAGGCCGAGCCCACCAAGGCCGATGCTACTGCGCCGGAACCGGCCGCGGTCGGGAGGTGACGGCTTTCGGGCAACAGAAAGAGACGCAATGCCAAGCCGCGGGATTCCTCGCTAATTCCATCAGTACATTCCCGGCTATGATTTCATGCCGGTGCTTCTGTTCAAAGTCCTGTCCAAGGGGGAGTAACAATGTCTGATCTGATTGCAATTGTTTATCCTACCGAAGCCAAAGCCGAGGAAGTGCGCCAGCGCTTGTTCGATTTGCAGAAGGAATACCTGATCAAGGTCGGAGATGCCGTCATCGCCACGAAGACCGAAGGCGGGAAGATCAAATTGAATCAGATGGTCAACACCACGGCCGCCGGCGCTGCGTCCGGCAGCTTTTGGGGTCTGCTGATCGGCGTTCTGTTTCTCAATCCGCTGTTGGGCGTGGCGGTGGGTGCCGCATCGGGCGCCATCGGCGGCGCCTTGACCGACGTCGGCATCAACGATGCCTTCATGAAGGATCTCGCCGCCAATCTTCAGCCGGGCAACGGAGCTTTGTTCGTGCTGATCAAGGAGATGACCGCGGACAAGGTGCTCAAGGAAATATCGCCCTATGGCGGCGTCGTGCTCAAGACATCGCTCGATGAAACGAAGGAAGAGGTCTTGCGTGACGCGCTGCAGAAGACAACCGCGGCCGGCTAGTTTCCAATGATCAGGCGTATCGGGCGGTCCGTGCCGGCCTAGACCGGAACGGCCGCTGTTTCGTGCGACGGCAAGTCAAGCTCCGATCTCATGGGGCGGAGCTCGGAAAACGGTAAAAAACTCCAGGGGCGGGTATGGTCGAAGCAGGCGGCAGTCGCATGATCGGTTCGGTCACGACCGGTATCCTCGTGGTCGCTTTGCTCTATGTTGCACAATCGATCTTTGCGCCGCTTATCTTCTCCTTATTCGTTATTGCGCTGGTCTGGCCGTGTCAGGCCGCTTTGCAGCGCTGGCTGCCAAAGCTCCTGGCACTTCTGATCACGCTAATCGTGACCATGGTCGTCATTGTCGCCATCGGGTCGGCAGTTGCGTGGGGGTTCGGCAAGCTTGCGCAATGGCTCTTCGTCAACGCTGAGCGCTTCCAGACGATCTATGTCGAGTGGACAAACTGGCTGGAAGGGCACGGCGTCGCTGTCGCGGGCCCCTTGGCAGACCGTTTCGATGTTTCCTGGCTGGTTGGCTTCGTGCAGGGAATGGCAGGGCGGTTAAACAGCTTCGCCGGTTTCGCCTTGCTGGTCTTCATCTTCGTCATGCTCGGCCTGCTGGAGGTTGAAGATTTCAATACGCGCCTTCTTGCGCCTGCCGCCCAGCCTTACGGAATGCGCATCCTCGCTGCCAACCGAGTGATCGGAGCAAAGCTGCGCCGATTCATGATTGTCCGGACTTTCGCCAGCGTTCTCACTGGACTGGTGGTCTGGGTATTTGCGTTGGGGGCGGGACTCGAGCTTGCCGGGGCGTGGGGTGCGATTGCCTTCGCCCTCAACTACATCCCGTTTCTCGGGCCGTTTGTTGCGACGGCACTTCCGACACTGTTCGCCATTGCCCAATTCGACTCGTGGCAGACGGCGGTCGTCATCTTCACTAGCCTCAACGTCATCCAGTTCATCATCGGCAGTTACCTGGAGCCGCGACTGACGGGAGCTTCGTTGGCAATATCCCCGTTTGCCGTTATTTTTGCAGTATTTTTCTGGAGTTTCATGTGGGGCATCTCGGGTGCTTTCATCGGAGTGCCAATACTGATCGCGTTCATCGTCTATTGCGCCGCCACGCCATCGGGAAAGTGGATCGCGACATTGCTGTCGGGTGGTTCAAAGGTCGAGCTGGATAACGGGTCTTGAAATGGGCCCGCGGAGCGCGAGCGACCTGTGATATTGCTAAATTACCGTAAGTGCATCTGACGGTTGAGAAACGAAGTCGAAAAGGCTAGATTGCGCGTTAGGGATAAGGCGGCTGCGAGAAGGGGCAAGTCGCAACACACAGAAAGAACGGCAGTGGAGCTCCCGGCGGTGATATCTGTCGTGGACAATGAAACGTCGCCTTAGACACCTACGGAAAACAAATCGCTTGCCCCATGACCACGGCATAGTAAGCGGCAAGTGACTGCAACATGCTTGGTAGGTACGCTGCGCTCGACGGTGAGCTGCCGCTCATCGCGCGCGTTGGGCAGGGCTGCTGCACACAGGTCCCCGCGCGCGGCGTAGAGGCCCGCCATTTTCCGTAGGCGAGAGCTTTTCGACACTCAGCGGCCGATTGCGTCCTGCCATCGGCCCACTGGAGGTGATGCGATGACAGATGAAGATGTCCTAACGCATACCACGATGCTTGAGCGGCAATTTGACGACGATAGTCTCGAGACCTCGGCTTACGAAGCAGTAGGCACGATATCAGTAACGGGGAGGGCATCGGTTTTGCCGTCCTTTGAATTTTCGACGGCAGGACTGCCGCGATCGGACCAGTTTGCTTCGTGGCGCAATAGCTTCGCGCCCATGCTTGAACTAGCCGAGATCGACCCAACGACAACCGAGTTCAGCGGCCGACAGAAGCTCTGGGATCTTGGAAGTCTTGTCTTTGCACAAATCAGCACTGATAGCCTCGCATTTTCTAGCCTCCCCGCACATGCTCGACGGGATCCGGTCGATCACTGGACGATGACCGTTCTGCTATCCGGATCGATCCGGACCGATGCAGCAAGGAATCGGTTTGCGGCGGGTCCGGGCGAGGTGCAGATTCATTCGCTTGGTCGCTCCTTTACCGGCGTCGTCGACAGAAGCGAGATGATCATGCTCTTTGTGCCGCGTGATCTTTCGCTCGAGACGGCGGCCATCCTTGGCTCGGCTGAGTTTTCCACGCTTGGCACCGGCATGGGACGGTTGTTCTCGGATTACCTTGTCGATGTGGCCAATCGTTTGCCGATGCTTACCCAGGCCGATCTGCCTGGACTTGCTGCCGCCACACGCGCGATGATCCTCGCATGCGTGTCGCCATCCGCCGACCATATCGACGCGGCCGAGGGGCCGATCGCCAATGTCCTTCTCGAAAGGGCGCGGCAACTCATACAAAGCCGGCTGCTCGACCCGAAACTCGGGTCCGACCTGCTGCGACGGGAACTCGCTATCTCGCGCACGCGGCTGTACAACCTATTCGAGCCGTTTGGCGGGGTAATGCATTATATCCAGCACCGTCGGCTCCACAGCGCCTATGCAGCGCTGACGGATCCCAACGATCGGCGCCTCATATTCCAGATCGCCGAGGAGCGCGGTTTCAGCGACGGCGCGGAGTTCAGCCGCGCGTTCAAGCGGGCCTTCGGTGACAGCCCGAGCGAGGTGAGGCACCGAGGCGGAGGCGGCATCCCAATTCGATCGGACGTCGAGGATTGCCCATCAGAAGAGCGGCTGGGCGCGCTTCTGCGCCGATTGCAGGGATAGCCGGAAGAGACGCCGCCAAACGCGGGGCCCTCCATCCATCTGCTGCTCCCCGCAAGGAAGCTTGCCGGCTCGGCGGTCGTCGGAAGGATTTTCCATTGCTGAGCGGAAAAATGGAACGATCGAGCCTCGTGGCGGTCGAGCGCTTCGCTATTTTGCGGATCGCAAGTGGAGGCTAGGCGGCCCCAGCCAGATTGCCGCGCTAAGCACATTACCTCGTGGAGATACATACATGAACTTCGCCTTTGGCCGTTCGAAATTGCTCGGTTCCGTTTTCAGCCTGGGGCTTTTGGTTGGCTCGCCGGCCGCTCACGCCGAGACGCCGCCGAATGTTCTCGTCGTCGCACAATCGATCGATGATGCCGTCAGCTTCGACCCCGCCGAGGGCTTCGAGTTGACGACCGTGCAGTCCTTCAACAATCTCTACCAGCGCCTCGTACAATCGAACCGCGATGACGGCACCAAGATCGAGCCGGCGCTCGCCGCGTCGTGGGATGCCGGCAGCGACGGCAAGAGCCTGACCTTCGAACTGGCTGACGCGAAGTTCGCCTCCGGCAATCCGGTGCGCCCGGAGGACGTCATCTTCTCGCTGACGCGTGCAGTGAAGCTCAACAAGGCCCCGGCCTTCATCCTGAACGAGCTTGGCTGGTCGGCCGACAATGTCGATGCCGCCGTCACCAAGGTCGACGACAAGCATGTCAAGCTCTCCTGGAACGCCGATGTCGGCTCCGGCTTCGCGCTGTCTCTCCTGACGGCGCCGATCGCCTCGATCGTCGACGAGCAGACCGTGTCGGCGCAGGTCAAGGATAACGATTTCGGCAACGGCTGGCTGAAGACCAATTCCGCCGGCAGCGGCGCCTTCGCGATCGCCACCTACACACCACACGAGGCGCTGGTGCTGCAGGCCAACGCCAATTCCTCCGACAAGCCGAAGCTCGAAAGCGTCATCGTCCGCAACGTGCCGGACGTCGGCGCCCGCCGGCTGCTGGTCGAGCAGGGCGATGCCGATATCGCCCGCGGCCTCTCTGCCGACCAGATCGAGGCGCTGAAAGACAAGAGCGGCATCAAGGTGCTTTCCGTTCCGTCAGCCCGCACCGACTACATCCTGCTCAACACCAAGGCGAACGAAACGCTCGGCAAACCGGCCTTCTGGGACGCCGCCCGCTATCTCGTCGACTATGACGGCATCGCCAAGGATCTGCTGCGCGGCCAGAGCAGTGTGCACCAGGCCTTCCTGCCGGTCGGCTTCCCCGGCGCGCTGACCGATACGCCCTTCAAGCTCGATGTCGAAAAGGCCAAGAAGATCCTCGCCGATGCCGGTATCAAGACGCCGTTCAAGGTCGAGTTCATCGTCTTCAACGACCAGCCCTTCCTGTCGATCGCCCAGTCGCTGCAGTCGACCTTCGCCAAGGCCGGCATCGAGCTCGACATCCAGCCCGGTGTTGCCAGCGACATCTATGCCCGCGGTCGCTCCGGCAAGTTCGAGATGACGCTGCGCTACTGGATCCCGGATTATTTCGACCCGCATTCCAACGCCAGCGCCTTTGCGATCAACCGCGATAATTCCACCAACACGGCCGCGAAATATGCCGGCTGGGTGATCCCGGAATTGACCGACGAGACGCTCGCTGCCGTCAAGGAGCAGGATCCGGCCAAGCGTGTCGCGCTCTATCAGGATCTGCAGAAAAAGATCCAGGCGAGCTCGCCCTTCGTATTCATGCTTCAGGGCAACGACCAGGTCGTGCTAAGCGACAAGGTGAAGAACTATGCCCAGGGCCTGAACGCAGACCAGGTCTATTACGACAAGGTAGAAAAATAAGTGCCGCAAGCGGCAACAAACCCCGACGCCGACATGAACAACTCCCGCCAGCTGAAGGCCTGGCGGGAGTTGTCGTTCGTCTCGCCGCTGCTCAAGTGGCTATGGTCCTTTGCGCTGACGCTCTTCGGGCTGGCGCTCGTGACCTTTGCCATGACGCGGCTTTCACCGATCGATCCGGCGTTGCAGCTCGTCGGCGACCATGCCAGCCAGTCGACCTATGCGCAGGCCCGGCTTCAGCTTGGCCTCGACCAGCCGCTGCCGGTGCAGTTCCTGCGATATCTCGAGACCGCGCTTTCGGGTAATTTCGGCCAGTCGATCTCCACGGGACAGCCCGTTGCCAGGGATATCGCCCGCACTTTCCCGGCGACGATCGAACTGGCGACGACGGCAATCATCCTGGGCGCGGCGATCGGCCTCGCGCTGGGCATCGCTGCCGCCATGCGACATGGGACGTGGGTCGACAGTCTTGTTCGCTTCATCTCGCTTTTCGGCTATTCGGTGCCCATCTTCTGGCTCGGCCTCCTCATGCTGCTGCTCTTCTATGCCCGGCTGCATTGGGCGCCGGGGCCGGGCAGGGCGGACGTGGTCTTCCAGTATACGGTCAAGCCCGCCACCGGTTTCGCACTGATCGACACATGGATCTCCGGCAAGCCCGGCGCCTTCCGCGATGCGTTGGCGCATCTGGCATTGCCGGCGATCGTGCTCGCCTTCCACGCCCTCGCAGCGATCTCACGGTTGACGCGGGCGGCGATCCTCACCGAGCTCGGTCAGGAGTACGTGACGACCGCACGTGCCAAAGGCGCAAGCCTGCGACGGATCGTCTTCATTCATATCCTGCCGAACATTTCCGGGACCGTTCTGACCGTGATTGCGCTTTCCTATGCGAGCCTGCTCGAGGGCGCCGTCCTGACCGAGACGGTCTTCGCATGGCCGGGCATCGGCCGTTACCTGACAACCGCCATGTTTGCCGGCGACATGCCGGCGATCCTGAGTGCCACGCTTGTGGTCGGCGCCTCCTTCGTGCTGCTCAATGCGCTGACCGATCTCGGCGTCGCACGCCTGGAAAGGGGGAGGCAGCGATGAGCGCGGTCGAACAAGTGCCGATCGGTGGACGGTCGTTTGCCCGGCGAGTCCTCCACTCGCCCTCGGCAGCAGCGGGTAGCGTCGTCGTGCTCTTCATCCTCGCGGCCGCGTTACTGGCTCCGTTTATCGTCCCCTACGATCCGAACCTCCAGGAGACTGCCAACCGGCTCATGCCGCCGAGTGCTGCGCATTGGCTGGGAACGGACGGCTTCGGGCGCGATATCCTTTCGCGGCTGGTCTTCGGTGCGCGGCCCACGCTGCTCCTGGTGCTTGTCGTCGTACTTTTAATGGCGCCGCTCGGTATCGCGGTCGGGATCTTCGCCGGTTTCTTCGGCAGCACGATCGAACGCATCCTGATGCGGGTGACCGACATCGTCATGTCCTTCCCACGGCTGTTGCTGGCCTTCGCCTTCGTGGCGATCATGGGGCCGGGACTGATCAATGGCGCGCTGGCGCTGGCGCTGACAAGCTGGCCCGCCTATGCGCGTCAGGCTCGCGTCGAGACGGCGATCCTCAGACGAAGCGACTATCTGGCGGCGGCCGAGATGGTCGGTATCAGGGGCGTCCGGCTGCTCTGGGGCCATGTCCTGCCGCTGGTGCTGCCATCGGCCATCATCCGGCTCGCGCTCGATCTTTCAGGCATCATCCTTGCCGCCGCCGGCCTTGGTTTTCTGGGGCTTGGCGTCCGCCCGCCGACGGCGGAATGGGGATCGATGGTGGCGGAAGGCACACAGGTGATTTTCGATCAATGGTGGGTAGCGGCCGTGCCGGGTCTTGCGATCCTTGTGACATCGCTCGCCTTCAATTTGCTGGCCGACGGCCTGCGCGACATACTGGATCCGCGCCATGGGTGAGCTGCTTCTTTCGGCCGAGGAGCTTTTGATCTCCTTCCCGTCTGATGCCGGCCGCACCGCCGCCGTCGATGGTATTTCCTTTTCCATTGGCCGCGAGGTCCTGGCGCTCGTCGGCGAATCCGGTTCCGGCAAGTCGATGACGGGGCGGGCGCTCATGGGCCTCTTGCCGCGCGGCGCGGAGATGCGGGCCAAACGCCTGGTCTTTGACGGGCAGGATCTGCGCGCAATTTCGGCGTCCGGGTGGAACGCACTGCGTGGGACGGGCATGGGACTTATCCTCCAGGACCCGAGATATTCGCTGAACCCGGCGCACCGGGTCGGCCGGCAGGTGGAGGAGGCGCTGCTCCTGCACACCAGACTTTCAAGCGCGGAGCGCCGGGAGCGGGCGCTCGACATGCTGGACAAAGTTGGGCTGCCGGATCCAAAGCGCGTTTACGCGAGCTATCCCGCGGCGCTCTCGGGCGGCATGGGGCAGCGCGTCATGATTGCTGCAATGCTCATCAACCGGCCGAAGCTTCTGATTGCCGACGAGCCGACCTCGGCTCTCGATCGCGACCTCCAGGATCAGATCCTGACGCTGCTACGCTCACTGACAGAGGAGTTTGGCATGGGCCTGCTGCTCATCAGCCATGACCTGCAGCAGGTCGCCCGCTATGCTGACCGAGTCCTGGTGATGCGACGGGGGCGTATCGAGGAAGAGATGGCGGCGACCGATCTCTCCCAAGCTCGATCACCTTACACCCGTGCGCTATGGGCTGCCCGGCCGTCGGCCGCGACCTATGGGACGCGCCTGCCGGTCTATGGGGGCGAACCGTGAGCGCGCTGTCCGTAAAAGATCTCTCCGTCACCTTCCAGGGCGGCTCCAAAGGCTTTACCGCGGTGCGCGGCGTGAGCTTCGAGGTTGCCGCTGGCGAGACATTTGGGCTGATCGGACCCTCCGGCTGCGGCAAGACGACGGTGCTGCGCGCCATTGCAGGGCTCAATACGAACTGGCAGGGCGAGATTTCCGTTTCCGGCGCGCAATTGGTACCCGGCCAAAAGATCGTCGGTTCCATGCGGGAAGACATTCAGATGGTCTTCCAGGATCCATATTCGTCGCTGCATCCTCGTCACCATATCGCACGAATTCTCGGCGAGCCGCTGTCGATCCGACGCATACCGAATGTCACAGAGCGTGTGCATGCCGCGCTCGACCAGGTAGGCCTGCAGGCAGCCGTTGCACAGCGCTATCCGCACCAACTCTCCGGCGGACAGCGCCAGCGTGTGGCGATTGCGCGAGCTTTGCTGCTGAAACCCAGCTTTCTGCTTCTGGACGAGCCGACTTCGGCACTCGATGTTTCGGTGCAGGCGGGAATCCTTAACCTGCTGAACGATCTGAAGGCCTCGCATGGCATGACCTTCATCTTGGTCAGCCACGATCCCGGCGTCGTTGCCCATATGTGCGATCGAGTGGCCATGATGGCGAAGGGCTCGGTCGAGCACATACTCGACCGTACTGCCTTGTCACTTCAGGCATAGCCGGCGGATCGTTATTTTAGGCGATACGAAATCTATCCATCCGGTTATCGGCGAAAAAAGAGAAGCAAATTGTCCGGACTCTTCGAACTTGGCACTTTTATATCTCTATCATTTCTATCGATTTTAAGATGATGGAATTCTCTTCCTCGGATCGTCCGCCGGAAGACGTCTAGGGATCCATAGCCGGAGAGAGGGACATGAAGATAGACCGTCGCCACCTGCTGGCCGCTGCCGCCGCCGCAGCATTCAGCCTCACCGCCAGCTTCGCCCATGCGGCCGAGGTTACCGTCAACATCGGCTACCAGCCGATCGTAGAGCCATCGCGCGTGCCGCAGGCAGATGGCACCTACGAGAAGCAAACGGGCGCCAAGATCAACTGGCAGAAATGTGACTCGGGCGCTGATGTCATCGCCGCGATTGCCTCCGGCTCGATCGACATCGGCTACGTCGGCTCGTCACCGCTTGCCGCCGGCGCCAGCCGCGAACTGCCGATCGAGACGATCTATGTCGTCGGCCTCATCAGCGAGGCGGAAGCATTGGCCGTCAAGAACATCGACAAGCCGGAGGATCTCAAGGGCAAGAAGATAGCAACGCCCTTCGTTTCGACCGCGCACTACAGCCTTTTGACGGCGCTGAAGCACTGGAATGTCGATCCGAAGTCGCTGCAGATCCTTAACCTGCGGCCGCCGGAAATTGCGGCTGCCTGGGAGCGTGGCGATATCGACGGCGCCTATGTCTGGGATCCGGTGCTCGCCCAACTGAAGAAGAGCGGCACGGTTCTCGCCACTTCGGCCGATGTGGCGAAATGGGGCGGCCCGACTTTCGATGCCTGGATCGTCAGCAAGACGTTCGCCTCCAAGCATCCCGAAATCGTGACCGGCTTCGTCAAGGTCACCGGCGCTGCCTACGATGCTTATCGCAAGGATCCGGCATCCTGGAACGCGCAGTCGCCGGAGGCGGAGAAGATCGCCAAGCTGACAGGCGCCAAGGTGGAGGAAGTGCCGGAGCTGCTGAAAGGCTACTACTTCCCGACGCTCAAGGAACAGGCTTCGGCCGAACTCCTTGGTGGCGCCACGACCAAGGCGGTTGCCCAGACCTCCGCATTCTTGCTGGAACAGGGGAAGATCCCGGCTGTCCTTAGCGACTACAGCCCATATGTTTCCGATCGCTGGGTCAAGGAGGCCGAGAAGGCCGGTCTTTAATCCTCCCAAGGTCCCGGTGCGGCAGTTCTTCTGCCGCACCGGGTTTTTGCATGAACAGGCGTCGCCCATGAGCATTCTTTCACTGCAATCCCTGTCGCTCGACTATGCCGATGCCCGCGGCGGCACGGCAAGACGCGTGCTCGACGGGATAAACCTGCACATCGCATCCGACGAGTTCGTGGTGGTGATCGGGCGATCCGGCTCGGGCAAGACCAGCCTTCTCAATCTGGCGGCGGGCTTCACCCAGCCGAGCGAAGGCCGCGTCCTCGTCGACGGCAGGGACATCGATGGCCCCGGCGCCGACCGCGCTGTCGTCTTCCAGGACGACGCCCTCTATCCATGGCTCAATGCCGCCGACAACATCGCCTTTCCGCTCAAGCTCCGCGGGCTACCGAAAGCCGAACGGCTCCAGCGCGCTGAAGAACTATTGGTCAAGGTCGGGCTGGAAGGTGCCGGTCGAAAGAACATCTGCGAGCTGTCGGGCGGCATGCGCCAGCGCGTCGGCATCGCCCGTGCGCTCGCCTCCGATCCGCGCTTCCTGTTGCTCGACGAGCCGCTGGGTGCGCTCGACGCTCTGACGCGCGCGCGCATGCAGCTGTTTCTGCTTGATGTCTGGTCGCGGAGCGGCACCGGGGCGTTGCTGATTACCCACAGCATAGACGAGGCCTTGCTTCTGGCGACCCGCATCATCGTGCTGGCGCCGGCTCCGGGACGAGTCATTGCCGATATCCCGGCCGAGTTCGGTCAAGCATTGCTCGGTGGTCGAAGCGCGAAGGATGTGAAGGCGCTTGCAGGCTTCAAGAGCCTGCATGACGAATTGACGGCGCTGATCCATGCCGACGACGAGGAGATCGCGGCATGAGCGTCGAAACCGAAATACTGCCGACAGCAATGCCCGGGCAACCGGTTGCTGAGGTCCGCGCGAAGCGGCGTGGCACGCTGGCGATTTCGCTCCTGACGGTTGCGGTCATCATCACCGCCTGGAGCCTGGCCTCAGCCTATGGGGCAGTGTCTCCGGTATTCCTGCCTTCGCCGCTCGTGGTCGCGAGGTCCCTCTACAATGTAGCGGTCAACGGCTTCGTCGATTCAACGCTGGCAGAGCACACGCTGGCGAGCCTCCTGCGCATCTTCGCGGCGCTCACCGCCTCGCTTGCGATTGGCGTACCCGCAGGGCTCGCACTCGCGACGAGCCGCGTAGGGAAGGGGATACTCGATCCGATCGTCGAGTTTCTTCGGCCGCTGCCTCCGCTTGCCTATCTGCCGCTGATCATCATCTGGGTCGGCATCGGCGAAGCTTCGAAAATTACCGTCATATCTCTCGCCATGCTGCCGCCCATCATCCTCTCGACCGCGGCCGGCGTCAAATCCGTGCCCGCGGATTTCATCAATGCCGCACGATCCTTCGGGGCCACGCGCTGGCAGGTGCTTGGCCGTGTCATCCTGCCAAGTACGGTTCCTTCGATCCTGACGGGAACCCGCATTGCATTGGGCGCCGGCTGGTCGACGCTGGTGGCGGCCGAACTCGTCGCAGCAAGCCAGGGGCTCGGCTTCATGATCCAGTCCGCGGCGCAATTCCTTGTCACCGATATCGTCATCGGCGGGATCATCGTCATAGCGGCAATCGCTTTCCTTCTGGAAATCCTCGCGCGCTTGATCGAGCGAATCTTCGTACCGTGGTCCGCCCACCGCTGAGCCGAACGAGGCGAGCGCGCGCGACCACTTGTACTCACTCAGTTCGCACTGACGTCGAATTCCGGATCGACAGGGATCTGCATTGCCGTCACCAGATGGTTTGTCTGACCCGCAAGACCGATGACCGCGAGGAGCTCGGCATGCTGCGCCTCCGTCATGCCCCGCGCCCTCGCTGCGGCCGTGTGGGAATGGACGCAGTAGGAGCAGCCGTTGGCGGTGGAGACAGCGATGTAGACCATCTCGCGTACCAGCGGATCGAGCGCGCCTTCGACGGTCATCACGGCCTTCAGCCCCTCCCAGGTGCGCTTCAGAAGAGCCGGATCATTGGCGAGGCCGCGCCAGAAATTGTTGATAAACTCGGATTTGCGCGTGGCGCGGATATCGTCGAATACAGCCTTGACGGCGGGAATGGCGTCGGCCTCCCGGTCAGTTAGAAGCTTTACGGTCGACATGGTTTCTCTCCCTTGCATTGGAGCCGATCAATGGACGGCGGCAATCTTTGTCACCATATAAGCGCGAATTTGCACGTGCGATTCACGCTTATATGGTGACAAAGAAATGGGGAAGAATGGCGCACCCGACAGGATTCGAACCTGTGACCTTTGGAATCGGAATCCAACACTCTATCCAGCTGAGCTACGGGTGCATGCCTGGGGCGGGTTGAATCGCCCTGATCCGATGGCTGGTTCTTAACCCAGGTGCGCGGCGTCTTCAATGCGGAAAATGCACGAAGGGCGATCCGCGCCGAGAAATACGAAAGGCCGCGGCGTTGCGATTCCACGGCCTCTCCTTAGCGGGGGCAAATGCCCCGTTTTTCGTCCATCTTACCGCAATGCCAACACGGAGCCTGGAAGCGGCCATCGCATGGCCGCTCGGACCGTCAGGCCTGCATCGCGCCGGGCCCGGGGATGGCCTTGGGCGGTACCTTGCCGAGGATGATCATGCCGAGGACTTCGTCCTTGGTCACATCCTCGGTGCGGGCATGGCCGACAACCTGGCCGTTCTTCATCACCGAAACGCGGTCGGCGAGGTCGAAGACGTCGTGGATGTCGTGGCTGATCAGGAAGATGCCGATGCCTTCGCGCTTCAGCTGCTTGATAAGCTCGCCGACCTGAGCCGTCTCTTGTGGGCCAAGTGCGGCGGTCGGCTCGTCCATGATCAGGATGCGCGCGTTGAAGAGGATCGCGCGTGCGATCGCCACCGACTGCCGCTGGCCGCCCGAAAGCGCCTTCACCGGCTCCTTGAAGCGCTTGAAGTTGGGATTCAGGCGCCCCATCACCTCGCGCGCGGAAGCCTCCATGGCGACATCGTCGAGCGTGCCCCATTTCGTGCGGATCTCGCGGCCGAGATAGAGGTTTGCGGCGGCGTCGACATTGTCGGCAACAGCGAGCGTCTGGTAGATCGTCTCGATACCGTATTTCTTGGCGTCGCGCGGATTTCGGATGTCCGCCGATTCGCCGTTGATCAGGATGTCGCCGCTGTCGCGCTTGTAGGCGCCGGAGAGGATCTTGATGAGGGTCGACTTGCCTGCGCCGTTGTGGCCGAGGAGCGCGACGACCTCGCCCGGAAAGAGGTCGACGGAAGCGTTGTCGACGGCATGGATGCCCCCGAAGGAGATGGAAATATTCTTCATTTCCACAAGGGGAGTGCGTTGATCAGTCATTGTTCGAACTCCTCTTACTTGGCACGCGAGCGGTAGACCGTGTCCAGCCAGACCGCGATGACGAGAACGGCGCCGACGACGATCCTCTGCAGCGGCGAATCGATGCCGAGCAGCACCATGCCGGATTGCAGCGACTGCATGACGAGCGCACCGAGCATGGCGCCGGCAATCGTTCCGGTGCCGCCCGCAAGGGACGTGCCGCCGATAACGGCCGCGGCGATCGTGTAGAGCTCGTCGAGCTCGCCCTGGGCGTTGGTGGCTGCATTGAGGCGGGCAGTCGAAATTGCCGCCGCGATGGCACAGAGAACGCCCATCAGCGCGAAGATGCGCACGGTGACCCAGCGGGTCTTGATGCCGGCGAGTTCCGCCGCTTCAGGATTTCCACCGATTGCGAAGACGTATCTGCCGAAGCGCAGGCGCGTTGCGATGAAGGTCACGATGGCGCCGACCATGACGGCGATCAGCACGGGTACGGCGATGCCATAGGGGATCTGCAGACCGGCCTCGGGCCATGCGATGCTGTTGGCCTCGGCATATCGTTTCGCGATGTTCGTCGGCCAGTAGTAATTGTTGGCAATCGCGATCGCGCCGAGGACGAGGAAGCAGCCGAGGGCGGAAAGGAAATATTCGGCCCAGAGGGGACGGCGCGGAAAGCCGAAGCGTTTGCGCTGGCGCCGGGAGTTTATGATGCTGGCGACGATGGCCAGGCAGGCAATGATGCCGACGATCCAGCTCCATGTGGCGCCGATCGAGCCCTCCGTGCCGCCGCCCATGATGCGGAAATTGACATCCATCGGGGCGACCGTCTGGCCGCTTGTGACGAACCATGTCGCGCCGCGCCAGACGAGCAGCCCGCCGAGGGTGACGATGAAGGAGGGGACGTTGAGGAACGCGATGATCATGCCGTGCAGCGTGCCGATGAGGCCGCCGACGATCAGGCCGACGATCAGCGTGATGATCCATGTCGCCGGATTGTCGAAGCCGAGATACTGCGGCAGGATCTGCGCCTGCGTGACGCCCATGATCATGCCGCAGAAGCCGAGCACGGAGCCGACCGACAGATCGATGTTGCGGGTGACGATGATGAGCACCATGCCGGTCGCCATGACGGCGACATAGGCGGTTTGAACCGACAGGTTCCAGAGGTTGCGCGGGGTCAGGAAGAGCCCGCCGGTCATGATCTGGAAGCCGAGCCAGATGATCAGCAGCGCGCCGATCATGCCGAGAAGCCTGGTGTCGATCTCGGTCGCGCGGAAGAAGCGCGTCACCAGATTAGCTTCGGCGTCGCGCGGTCCCTTTGACGTTGTGGAGTGTAGCGTTTCGGCCATGGGTTTGCCGTTCCCCCATCTGTTGGGCAGGCGCCTCGGCTGGCCGTGAGGCCGCGTCCGGCGTCTGTCGCCCCGTTCTTCAGTTTTACCGTCGCGCGATTTCCGGGATGCGGCCGATTATGAGTCTCGGCGTGCCTCCGGCAGGGAATCTGGGCGCCCGACGGTGCGGTAGGCGGAAGAGGGCATCGCCCGATGGCCCCATCCGCATCCGGCGCCGCAACGGTTGTCGTTGCGGCGCCGAAATTCAGGCTTGCCCGAATGGCGTTAGTTGCAGGCTGCGACCGAGCCGGCCTTCACGCCCTGGCAGGCTTCCGCCTTGGAGATCCAGCCTGCATCGATGACGACGTTCAGGTTGTCCTTGGTGATCGGAAGCGGCTTCAGGAAGACCGACTGCATGGCGACGCCCTTCGGGCCGCCGTTGAAGGTCTGGACGCCTTCGACCTGCTCCATGGTCTTGCCACCGGCGAGTTCGAGCGCGATTTCTGCGGCGCGCTTGCCGAGTTCGCGGCTGTCCTTCCAGACCGATACGGTCTGCGTACCCTGGGCCACGCGGTTCAGCGCCGCCTTGTCTGCGTCCTGACCCGAAACCGGAACGGAACCTGCGAGGCCCTGCGCATCGAGCGCAGCAATCGCGCCGCCGGCGGTGCCGTCGTTGGAAGCGACAACGGCGTCAACCTTGTTGTCGTTTGCCGTCAGGAACTGCTCCATGTTGCGCTGGGCGTTTTCCGGCTTCCAGCCGTCTGTATAGGCCTGGCCGACATCCTTGATCTTGCCGGCGTCGATGGCAGCCTTCAGCACTTCCATCTGACCGGAGAAGAGGAAGTCAGCATTCGGGTCGGAAGAAGAGCCCTTGATGAAGACGTAGTTGCCTTCCGGCTTGACCTTGAACACTTCGGAAGCCTGCAGGCGGCCCACTTCCTTGTTGTCGAAGGTGATGTAGAAGGTTGCCGGATTTTCGATCAGGCGGTCGTAGCCGACGACCGGAATGCCTTCAGCAGCTGCCTTTTCGATGGCAGGCGCGATGGCGTCAGAGTCCTGGGCCAGAACGATGAGGGCGTTGGCGCCCTGGGAAATCAGCGATTCAACGTCGGTAAGCTGCTTTGCCGCAGAAGACTGGGCATCGGCAGAGATGTACTTTGCGCCGGCCGCTTCAAGAGCCTTCTTGATGGCAGCTTCGTCGGTCTTCCAGCGCTCTTCCTGGAAGTTCGACCAGGAAACGCCCACGACCATATCGGCAGCCATGGCAGCGGTCTGCAGCGTCACAAGGATAGCCGCGCCGGCCATCAGCTTCACAATAGCTTTCATAATTATCCTCCCGAGTGGATGCGACCGCACGTACCCAAAGCTCCCGTCGGTCGCAGCGATAGCGCTGTCGAGAAAACCGTTGGATTTTTTTCTCGACAGTCGAGAAATTAACTGTCAGAGATTTTGAAAACTGTCAACACCGCACTATCGGCTTAATTTCAACCGCCGAAGATGCCGGTGGCAGGGGTGGGAACAAGTCGGGGGACGGCGTTGATGCTGACCAAATCGAGCGCGGAACTGGTCCGTCAAAGGAACAGTGTGCTCGTGCTGACTGCGCTCAGGCGGCACGGCCCGCTCGCGCATACCGAAATATCGGATTTCACCAAGCTTTCCTCGGCCACGGTTTCGGCCATCACCGCCGACCTCGAAAAGGCAGAGGTGATCGAGAAGTCGGAGCAACAGGCCGCAAGCGGGCGCGGGCGGCCACGCGTGCTCTTTCGCCAACGACGCGATTGCGGCTACCTGATTGTCGTCGTGATTTCCTCGGATGCCGTGCAGTATTCGCTTGTGGACTACGCCGGAAAGCTGATCGACCGCTTTCACGAAGGCCGTTCGCATGATCCGGCGGGGGCAGGGCTATTTGCGGCGGCAATTCGCAGCGGGCTCGAGCGCATCATAGAGCGCTCGCGGCTGGCGCGCGACGACGTGCTCGCCATCTCGATCAGCAGCAAGGGCATCGTCGATCCCGTCGATCCGATCCTCGTCTGGTCTCCGATCTTCGGCGGCGAGCAGATCGACTTCGGCGCGATCCTGAGGTCGGAATGGCAAGCCAAGATCATCCTCGGCAACGAGACTTTGCTCGTCGCCGCCGCGCTCGGCCTGCGCGAGGAGAAGGAAAGGGGACCGAGCTTTCGGGCGCTTGCCGCACTGTCGCTCGGGCACAGTATCGGCCTCGGCGTCGTCCACCAGACGAGCCAGGGCGAATACGACATAACCGCCCCGAATTTCGGCCACATGCTGCACGTCGCAAACGGCGGGCTTTGTCGTTGCGGCACGCGGGGCTGCATCGAGGCCTATGCCGGGTTCTACGCGATCCTGCGCGCTGCGTTCGAGGTGCCGCCTGATACGATTCCGGCAAAGTTCGTGCCTGTCGCCGAACTCGACAAGATCGCCGCCCAGGCGCGGCAGGGAAATCGCATGTCGAGCTTTGCCTTCCGGCAGGCCGGTCTCGCCCTCGGCAACGGGCTTTCGCGCCTCGTAAGCCTTCACGAGCGCATGCCCATCGCCGTCACCGGTCCGGGAACACGCTACTATGACCTGC
Organism: Rhizobium sp. BK251; assembly: GCF_004345245.1. Classification (GTDB taxonomy): domain Bacteria; phylum Pseudomonadota; class Alphaproteobacteria; order Rhizobiales; family Rhizobiaceae; genus Rhizobium. The sequence continues at coordinate 179,318 of NZ_SLUQ01000002.1, forward strand.
TTCGCCAGGGGATAGAGGAGGGGCTCGGGCAATCCTCTGCCGTGCGCATGAACGGAATGCCGGAGCTAAGGGTCGTGGCCGACGAGCAGAACCTCGTTTTCGAGGGGCATCTCAACCGGGCACTTTCGGTCATCGACCAAGATATTGTCACCTCAGGCATGCCACTACCGGCCTGAGGTGACGAAGTCTGCTTGAGTATCCGGCTTCAGCCGACCTTGACCAGTCGGCCTTCCTTCACCGACTGCAACGCAGCGTCCGCAAGCGCGAGCGCGGCAAGTCCGTCGGCGCCGGAGGGAGCGACCTTGCTGCCCTTTTCGATTGCGGCGATGAAGCCCGCGATCTCGTTTGCGTAGGCTTCCGTGTAGCGGGTCATGAAGAAATCATGCAGCGGCGGACGGGTATAGCCGTCACCGTTTGCGACCTCGATGGAGACGGGACGCTGGTTCTCGGCAGCGACCATGCCCTTCGAGCCGTGCACCTCGATGCGCTGGTCATAGCCATAGGTGGCCCGGCGGGAATTCGAAATGATCGCCTGCTTGCCCGACTTCGTCTGCAGGATGACGGAGACGCTGTCATAGTCGCCCGCATCGCCGATCGCCTTGTCGACGAGGACGGCCGCGGTCGCCGTCACGCTGACGGGTTCCTCGCCAAGCAGGAAGCGGGCCATGTCGAAGTCGTGGATGGTCATGTCGCGGAAGATGCCGCCGGAACGCTTGATATAGTCCACAGGCGGCGCGCCGGGATCGCGGGAGGTGATCGTCACCATTTCGACCTCACCGATGCGGCCTTCGTCGATCGTCTTCCTCACCGCCATGAAATGCGGATCGAAGCGGCGGTTGAAGCCGACCATCAGCTTTGCGCCCGTCTGCTCGACAACCTTGATGCAGGCCTTTACGCGGCTGACATCGAGATCGATCGGCTTTTCGCAGAAGATCGCCTTGCCGGCGCGGGCAAAGCGCTCGATCAGATCCGCGTGCGTGTCGGTCGGGGTGCAGATGACGACTGCATCGATATCCTTGGCTGTTTCGATCGCCTCGATGGTGCGGACTTCGCATCCGTAACCGGTCGCGATTGCCTCGGCCGCGGCGGGGAACGCATCGGCAACCGCAACAAGCTTCGCGTTCGGGTCGCCGCTGACCGCCTTCGCATGAACCTTGCCGATCCGGCCGGCACCCAGAAGTCCAAATCTTACAGTCATCGCTACCTCCCTGAATTCGGAACAAATAAACCGAATTGTGATCTAAGTGGAATTTTCATTCCATTTTCCGTGTCGCCCGTCAAGCCCGAGGGCCTTTCACAATTCGGAAATCCATCTTAAAGACATGGCGAGACCATGGCGAGCGCAGGAAGGCAAGATGCAACTGATCGATCCGAACCATCCGGTGTACCGGCCCTTGTGGGTGCGGCTGCTGATCGTCGCGGTTTGCTTCGGCTGGGCCGGGCTGGAACTGGCGACCGGCGATCCCTTCTGGGCCGTGCTTGCAGGCGGGGCGGGCGCCTATTCCGCCTATATGCTTCTCCTGAACTTCGATCCGAAGCCGCCGGAGACGGAAGCCGTCAGACCCGACGACGAGCCCGAGGAGGACGAGCCTGCGGAAGCGCCGAGGGCAGACGAGGCTCCGGAGCGCAAGGAGCGGGAATAATCCTTCTCATATCTTTCGAGTGAGGCGGCGGATCGCCTCGTCGATCAGCCGGTTGGCGATCATCATGCGCACCGTAGCGTCATGACGATAGGGAAGGGCGACGCCATCGGGGTGATTGGCGCGCGCGAAGGCCCGTCGCTTCGCTCCGAGGCTCTGCATGGTGTCGGCAGCCGAGATAGCCAGTTCGGCTGCGATTTCGTCCGGGGCGACACGCGCCAGATGCTCGGGCATCGGGGGAGGCGCCGGCGGCTCTTCCGCAACGATATGTTCTTCCGTAAGGGGAAGTTCCGGCGGCGCGGTCTCGATATTGTCGAGATAGGCCTGGTCCGGCCGCTGCGAGCCGACCGAGACGCCATCGAGAACGTTTGCCGCAAAGCCTGTGTTCAGCCCGCGCACGCGATGGGAAGGCGCCTCCGCGGGTTCCTCCGGGAGTTCGTCGCCTGCATTCAATCTCTCCAGAACCGACTGGAACAATGACTGGCCAAATAACATTGCCGCAGTTGAGCAGAGCTGGATGGTGCCGGGCTTGTCATGGGGCGAGCGCGCGGCTTTGTTCCAGTATCATGTCATAGAGCAGCCTTGCGCTTGGCGGGAGTGCCCGCTCGCGTGCTGTAATAAGGCTGTAGGGCCTGACATTGATCTCGAAATCGATGGGAAGGATGCGCGCCTCGCCGGCCTTGGAGGTCTGGCCTGCGAGGAACTGTGCCATCTCAAGCGCGATCGGCGCGATCGCATTCGTGCTGCAGACGATCGCAAGCGTCAGCAACAGCGACGAGGTATTGACGATATTGTCGGGCAGAGGCACGCCCTTGGACAGGAACACATCCTCCAGCGTGCGGCGGAGCAGCGTACCTGGCGGCTGGAAGACCCAGTCGTATCCCGGCAGGTCCTCGAGGCTCGCAACCGGCTTTTGGAAGAGGGGGTGCCCCTCGCGTACGATCAGGCACGCCCTTTCAACGCCGATCTCGTGAACGTGAAAGAGCCGTGGATTGAGGTCGTCGGGAATTCGGCTCAGGATGAAATCATGGCGTGCCGCCAGCAGCTCGCGGGCGAGCACGTTGCTCGTCTCGACCTGGATATTGATCTCGATGCCCGGATAAGCCGCGGTCACCTGGCGAATGGCTGGAACGACGAGGCTCATGGCCGGGGCGGTTACCGCACCGATGAAGACAGAACCTCCCTTGCCGGTTCGCAGCTCGGCGATCTCGCGGCTTGCCTCCCTCAGTTCGAGCAATATCTTGCGCGCCCGCCGGGCGAGGGCCGCACCGAAGGTTGTGAGAAGGACCCCGCGTGCGACCCTCTCATAGAGGGGAGTCTTGACGATCGATTCCATCTCCGAAAGCATGCGCGAAGCGGCCGGCTGCGACATGTTGAGCACCTCCGCGGCCGCCGAAATCTGTCCGGTATCCTCAATTGCGACGATCATGCGAAGGTGATTGAGCTTCAGCCGGGACCGCAAAAGTCCTTCCGATTCGAAATTTTCGGAGTGAATATCAATTTTTTCGAGCGAAAACGGCCCCAATTCTTGCGCCATGGTTGCAGACAATCCTCCCTACTCACCAAAAAGTACTACTTTTTAACGATATAACAATTTTGTAATGCTGTCTGCCACTTATTCTATTTGACAGTTATAGGGATTCATACCAGTTTGCGCGCCGTGTGCTGGCACTCAACGCGTGTGAGACCGTGGAGGAGACCTACTTCGTTTCTCACCATCTGAAGTAACGATCCAATCTGCGCAACCTGCCACATTACCAGGCGGGCGTTTTCGCGTCCGCCTTCTCAATAGCAAGGGAGAGAGAAGTGAAATCCATTATCTCATTGATGGCCGCTGCTGCCTTCGGTGTAGCGTCTTTCGTGGCGCCCGCTCTGGCGCAGGACAAGGGTACCGTTGGCATTGCAATGCCGACCAAGTCCTCTGCGCGCTGGATCGACGACGGCAACAACATCGTCAAGCAGCTGCAGGATGCCGGTTACGCAACCGACCTCCAGTACGCCGACGACGATATCCCGAACCAGCTCTCGCAGATCGAGAACATGGTCACGAAGGGCGTCAAGGTTCTCGTCGTCGCCTCGATCGACGGAACGACCCTGTCGGACGTCCTGCAGCAGGCTCATGATGCCGGCATCAAGGTCATTGCCTACGACCGCCTGATCCGCAACAGCCCGAACGTCGACTACTACGCCACCTTCGACAACTTCCAGGTTGGCGTCCTGCAGGCGACTTCGATCGTTGACGCGCTCGGCGTCAAGGACGGCAAGGGCCCGTTCAACATCGAACTCTTCGGCGGTTCGCCGGACGACAACAACGCCTTCTTCTTCTATGACGGCGCAATGTCTGTCCTGCAGCCCTACATCGACAGCGGCAAGCTGGTCGTGAAGTCCGGCCAGACCGGCATGGACCAGGTCGGCACGCTGCGTTGGGACGGTGCTGTTGCCCAGGCTCGCATGGATAACCTGCTTTCGGCCAACTACACGGACGCCCGCGTTGACGCCGTCCTGTCGCCTTACGACGGTCTTTCGATCGGCATCATCTCCTCGCTCAAGGGCGTAGGCTATGGCACTGCCGAACAGCCGATGCCGGTCATCTCCGGCCAGGATGCGGAAGTTCCCTCGGTCAAGTCGATCATTGCCGGCGAGCAGCACTCCACGATCTTCAAGGACACCCGCGATCTCGCCAAGGTGACCGTTGCCATGGTCAATGCGCTGATGGAAGGCAAGGAGCCGGAAGTCAACGACACCAAGACCTACGACAACGGCGTCAAGGTTGTTCCGTCCTACCTCCTGAAGCCGGTTGCAGTTGACAAGAACAACTACAAGCAGGTTCTGGTCGACGGCGGCTACTATACCGAAGACCAGCTTAAGTAATATAAGTCTGTCAGGGCCCGCGGTTCCGCAGGCCCTGATTTCAATCTTGTGATCGCCCGGCCGTTCCCGCGGGATCGCCGGCGTTGGATACCGAATATGGAAAATACTATCCTCGAAATGCGGAACATCACCAAGACGTTTCCGGGTGTTAAGGCGCTCGAAAACGTGAACCTCAAGGTTCGCCAGGGTGAAATTCATGCATTGGTGGGGGAGAACGGGGCCGGCAAGTCCACCCTGATGAAAGTCCTCTCGGGCGTCTATCCCACCGGCACTTACGAAGGCGACATCGTCTTCGAAAACGATGTCAGAAACTTCAAGGTCCTGAAGGATTCCGAAGAGATCGGCATCGTCATCATCCACCAGGAGCTTGCGCTCGTACCGCTGCTGTCGATCGCCGAGAACATCTTCCTCGGCAACGAGATGGCCGAAAAAGGCGTCATCAACTGGCATGAAACCTTCAACCGCACGAAGCAGCTTCTCAGCAAGGTCGGCCTGAAGGAATCTCCGAACACGCTGGTCACCGACATCGGCGTCGGCAAGCAGCAGCTCGTCGAGATTGCCAAGGCGCTGTCCAAGAGCGTGAAGCTGCTCATTCTCGATGAGCCGACCGCCTCGCTCAACGAGACGGACTCCGATGCGTTGCTCAACCTGCTCATGGAATTCCGCCGGCAGGGCATCACCTCGATCATCATCACCCACAAGCTGAACGAAGTCCGCAAGGTCGCCGACCAGATCACGGTCCTGCGCGATGGCATGACGGTCAAGACGCTCGACTGTCATAAGGAAGAGATCAGCGAAGACATCATCATTCGCAACATGGTCGGCCGCGAGCTGGCCGATCGCTATCCGCCTCGTTCGGTTCCCGTCGGGGGGACGATCCTCGAGGTCAAGAACTGGAACGCCTTCCACCAGCAGCACCGCGATCGTCAGATCCTCCACGACATCAACATCAACGTCCGCAAGGGCGAGGTCGTCGGCATCGCCGGGCTCATGGGCGCAGGCCGCACCGAATTCGCGATGAGCGTCTTCGGCCGTGCCTACGGCCACAAGATTTCCGGAGAGGTGCTGGTCGGCGGCAAGCCGGTCGACGTCTCGACCGTGCGCAAGGCGATCGACGCGGGCCTTGCCTATGTGACGGAAGACCGCAAGCAGCTCGGCCTCGTGCTCAATGACACCATTCTGCACAACACTACGCTTGCCAATCTCGAGGACGTCTCGAACGCAAGCGTGATCGACGACATCAAGGAGATGAAGGTCGCCACGGACTATCGCTCCAAGCTGCGTATCCGCTCGTCCAGCATCTTTCAGGAAGCGGTCAATCTCTCCGGCGGCAACCAGCAGAAGGTCGTGCTGTCGAAATGGCTGTTCTCCGATCCGGAGGTGCTGATCCTCGACGAGCCGACGCGCGGCATCGATGTTGGCGCCAAATACGAAATCTATACTATCATCAACCAGCTCGCCGCTGACGGGAAGGGCGTTCTGATGATCTCATCGGAAATGCCCGAACTCCTCGGTACGTGCGATCGCATCTACGTCATGAACGAAGGACGCATCGTTGCGGAACTGCCGAAGGGAGAGGCGAGCCAGGAAACCATCATGCGCGCTATCATGCGCTCAGGGGAGAAGAAGCAATGACTCCGGTTAACCCAGCCACTGAAGAGCGCAACGTCGTCTCCGTCATCGACTACGTCCGTGGCAATATCCGCGAATATGGCATGCTGATCGCGCTCGTCGTGATCATGGTGTTCTTCCAGCTCTACACGGGCGGCATCCTGTTCAAGCCGGTCAACCTGACGAACCTCGTTCTGCAGAACTCGTTCATCGTCATCATGGCGCTCGGCATGCTGCTGGTCATCGTCGCCGGTCACATCGACCTGTCGGTCGGTTCGATCGTCGGCTTTATCGGCGCGATCGCGGCTATCCTGACCGTGCAATGGCAGATGAACTTCGCGCTGGCGATGATCATATGCCTTGCGATCGGCGGGCTTATAGGTGCCGCGCAGGGCTATTGGGTTGCCTATCACCGCATCCCGTCCTTCATCGTGACGCTGGCCGGCATGCTGGTCTTCCGCGGCCTCACGCTCTTCGTGCTGAACGGCAAGAACATCGGCCCGTTCCCGAAGGAATTCCAGCTCATCAGCACCGGCTTCATCCCCGATTTCGTCGACATGGGTGCAATCCACTCGACGTCCATCGTGCTGACAGTCATCATCCCGGCGGTGCTGTTCTACATGGCATGGCGCCGCCGCAAGGTGAACGAGAGCCACGGCATCGACGTCGAGCCCTTCGGCTTCTTCCTGGTACAGAACCTCGTCGTTGCAGCCGCCATCCTGTTCCTTGGCTACAATCTGTCGTCCTACAAGGGCCTTCCCAACGTCCTGATCGTCATGCTGGTGCTCATTGCGGCCTACGCTTTCGTGACGCGTCGCACGACGATCGGCCGCCGCATCTATGCGATGGGCGGCAATGAAAAGGCGACCAAGCTCTCGGGTATCAACACCGAGCGGCTGAGCTTCTACACCTTCGTCAACATGGGCGTTCTCGCCGGTCTTGCCGGCATGATTGTTGCTGCCCGCCTGAATTCGGCGACGCCGAAGGCCGGCGCCGGCTTCGAACTCGACGTGATCGCAGCCTGCTTCATCGGCGGCGCATCCGCTTCCGGCGGTGTAGGCAAGATCACGGGTGCGGTCATCGGCGCCTTCATCATGGGCGTGATGAACAACGGTATGTCGATCATCGGTCTCGGCATCGATTTCCAGCAGATGGTCAAGGGCGGCGTTCTTCTCGCTGCCGTATTCTTCGACGTCTACAACAAGAACAAGGGCTGATCCCAGAAGATCAGCTTCGATTTGCAGTCAGGCGATAGGCGTATTCCGGCTCCAGCGGGAGCCGGAAAGGCGGAGCATTGCCGCCGTCGCCGCCTTACAGGAAAAGGAAGAAAGCCGTGCTTATTTCTCAGATCAAGGGTTCGAACGGAGAGATCATCGTTGCCGTGCGCGAGCCGGGCGGCTCCGCCAAGGTCGTCAAGAATGCGGGCAGCGTCTACAGGCTGGCGCTTGAAGCGGCAGACCACGGCAAGTCGCTGGTCTCGGTAATCGAGGCTCACGGTTTCGGCGACGCGATCGACCTCGAAAAGGCCTATGCAGAAGGTCGTTTCCTTCCGCCGGTTACTCATCCCGACGCGGCGCACCTGCACCTGACCGGTACCGGCCTGACCCATCTCGGCTCGGCCGCAACCCGTGACTCCATGCACAAGAAGACCACCGAGGCGGCTGAAGAAACGCTCACCGACTCGATGAAGATGTTCAAGATGGGCATCGAGGGCGGCAAGCCGAAAGCCGGAGAGAAGGGTGTGCAGCCCGAATGGTTCTACAAGGGCAATGGCTACGGCGCCGTCGCTCCTGGTCAGCCGCTGGTTTCGCCCTCCTTTGCCCTCGACGGCGGTGAGGAACCGGAAATGGCGGGGATCTATGTGATCGCCAAGGACGGTGCACCCTTCCGCATCGGCTTTGCGCTTTCCAACGAGTTTTCCGACCACGTCACCGAGCGGATCAACTACCTCTATCTCGCCCATTCCAAGCTGCGTCCGGCGAGCTTCGGCCCCGAAATCCGCATCGGCGTGGCACCTGAGGACATCCGCGGCACCTCGCGCATCCGCCGCGGCGACAAGGTGATCTTCGAGAAGCCCTTCCTGTCGGGTGAGGCGAACATGTCCCATACCTTCGCCAATCTGGAGTACCATCACTTCAAGTATGGCCTGTTCCGAGTGCCCGGCGACGTGCATGTGCACATGTTCGGCACGGCGACCCTTTCCTTCGCGGATGGCGTCAAGACGGAAGAGGGGGATGTCTTCGAAATCGAAGTCGCCGATTTCGGGCTGCCGCTGAAGAACCCGCTGAAGGTTGCGGCTGAAGAAGAGATCGCTGTCAAGCAGCTTTGAGTTTCGAGGCCCGGCCGCTTCATGGCCGAGTCGCTATTTGTGAACGGTAAAGGAGGCTTGTAAGGCCCATGACCATTTATCAAAACCTGATCGCCGGCGAATGGGTCGGCTCGGACGCAACCGAGAACATCAATCCGTCCAACACCAAGGAAGTCGTCGGTCTCTACGCCAACGGCAGCGCCACCGACACGAAGGCAGCGATTGCTGCGGCGAAGGCTGCGTTTCCGGCCTGGTCGCGTTCGGGAATCTGGGAGCGCCACGTCATCCTGAAGAAGGCCGGCGATGAGATCATGGCGCGCAAGGACGAACTCGGCGCGCTGCTCGCCCGCGAGGAGGGCAAGACGTTGCCCGAGGCGATCGGCGAGACCATCCGTGCTTCGCAGATCTTCGAATTCTTCGCCGGCGAGGCGCTGCGGCTTGCGGGTGAGATCATCCCCTCGGTGCGCCCGAACATCGGCGTCGAGATCACCCGCGACCCGCTCGGCGTCATCGGCATCATCACGCCCTGGAACTTCCCGATCGCCATTCCCGCCTGGAAGATCGCGCCGGCGCTCTGCTACGGCAACACCGTCGTCTTCAAGCCGGCCGAACTGGTGCCCGGCTGCTCCTGGGCGATCGTCGACATCCTGCATCGCGCCGGCTTGCCGAAAGGCGTCCTGAACCTTGTCATGGGCAAGGGCTCGGTGGTTGGCCAGGCGATGCTCGACAGCCCCGATCTTGCCGGTATCACCTTCACCGGCTCGACCGGCACGGGCAAGCGCGTCGCCGTTGCATCGCTCGAGCATAACCGCAAGTTCCAGCTCGAAATGGGCGGCAAGAACCCGATGGTCGTGCTTGACGACGCCGACCTCACCGTTGCTGTCGAAGCGGCCGCCAATTCCGGCTTCTTCTCGACCGGCCAGCGCTGCACGGCTTCCTCGCGTCTGATCGTTACGGAAGGCATCCACGACAAGTTCGTAGCGGCGCTCACCGAAAAGCTGAAGACGCTGGTCGTCGATGATGCGATGAAGCCGACCACGCACATCGGCCCGGTCGTGGACGAGCGGCAGCTGAAGACCGATACCGACTACATCGAGATCGGCAAGAAGGAAGGCGCCAAGCTCGCCTTCGGCGGCGAACTTGTCACGCGCGAGACGCCCGGCTTCTACCTGCAGCCGACGCTGTTTACCGAGGCGACCAACCAGATGCGCATCTCTCGCGAGGAAATCTTCGGGCCGGTCGTGTCTCTTATCCGGGTCAAGGACTACGACGAGGCGCTGGCAACCGCCAACGACACGCCCTTCGGCCTCTCGGCCGGCATCGCCACCACCAGCCTCAAGCACGCGACGCATTTCAAGCGCAACGTTGAGGCCGGCATGGTGATGGTCAACCTGCCGACCGCAGGCGTCGACTTCCATGTGCCGTTCGGGGGCCGCAAGGGCTCGTCCTATGGCCCGCGCGAGCAGGGCAAGTACGCCGCAGAGTTCTACACCACCGTCAAGACCAGCTACACGCTGGCTTGAGGCATTTGCGATGACCCGGGCCTCGAGAGCAGGCTCGGTCATCGCCTGAAGGATAGAAGATTATGAAGAAGAAAGCCGAGTGGCCGCGGAAGCTGAGGTCGCAGGAATGGTACGGCGGTACGAGCCGCGACGTGATCTATCACCGCGGTTGGCTGAAGAACCAGGGGTATCCGCACGACCTGTTCGACGGGCGTCCGGTTATCGGCATCCTCAACACCTGGTCGGATATGACGCCGTGCAACGGCCATCTGCGAGAACTCGCGGAGAAGGTGAAGGCGGGCGTATGGGAGGCCGGCGGCTTCCCGCTTGAGGTGCCGGTGTTCTCGGCGTCGGAAAACACCTTCCGTCCGACCGCGATGATGTACCGCAACCTTGCCGCTCTCGCGGTGGAGGAGGCGATCCGCGGCCAGCCCATGGATGGCTGCGTGCTGCTGGTCGGCTGCGACAAGACTACGCCGTCGCTGATCATGGGAGCCGCTTCCGTCAATCTGCCTTCGATCGTCGTCACCGGCGGCCCGATGCTGAACGGCTATTTCCGCGGTGAACGCGTCGGCTCCGGCACGCATCTTTGGAAGTTTTCCGAGATGGTGAAGGCCGGCGAGATGACGCAGGCCGAGTTCCTGGAAGCTGAAGCCTCGATGAGCCGCTCGTCGGGCACCTGCAACACCATGGGCACCGCCTCCACCATGGCCTCCATGGCTGAAGCGCTCGGTATGGCGCTGTCCGGCAACGCCGCGATCCCGGGCGTCGACTCTCGCCGCAAGGTCATGGCGCAGCTTACCGGTCGCCGCATCGTGCAGATGGTCAAGGACGACCTGACGCCCTCCGACATCATGACGAAGCAGGCCTTCGAGAACGCCATCCGCACCAATGCGGCGATCGGCGGATCGACCAACGCCGTCATCCACCTGCTCGCCATGGCCGGCCGCGTCGGCATCGACCTGACGCTGGACGACTGGGATCGCTGTGGCCGCGACGTGCCGACGATCGTCAACCTGATGCCGTCGGGCAAGTACCTGATGGAAGAGTTCTTCTACGCTGGCGGTTTGCCGGTGGTGCTGAAGCGCCTCGGCGAGGCGGGTCTCCTGCACAAGGACGCGCTGACGGTCTCCGGCGAAACCGTGTGGGACGAGGTCAAGGACGTCGTCAACTGGAACGAGGACGTGATCCTCCCGGCCGAAAGGGCGCTGACGCAGTCGGGCGGCATTGTCGTGCTGCGTGGCAATCTCGCGCCGAAGGGTGCGGTGCTGAAGCCGTCTGCCGCTTCGCCGCATCTGTTGACGCATCGTGGCCGCGCCGTGGTGTTCGAGGACATCGACGACTACAAGGCCAAGATCAACGACGACAATCTCGACATCGACGAGACCTGCGTCATGGTCATGAAGAACTGTGGGCCGAAGGGCTACCCGGGCATGGCCGAGGTCGGCAACATGGGCCTTCCGCCCAAGGTGTTGAAGAAGGGCATCACCGACATGGTGCGCATCTCCGACGCCCGCATGTCCGGCACGGCTTACGGTACGGTCGTGCTGCACACGTCGCCGGAAGCCGCTGTCGGCGGGCCGCTCGCCGTGGTGAAGAACGGCGACATAATCGAGCTCGACGTGCCTAACCGCCGCCTGCATGTCGACATTTCCGACGAGGAAATGGCGCGCCGGCTTGCCGAATGGCAGCCGAACCATGATCTGCCGACGTCCGGCTACGCCTGGCTGCATCAGCAGCACGTCCAGGGAGCCGATACCGGCGCCGACCTCGACTTCCTCAAGGGATGTCGTGGAAACGCGGTCGGTAAGGACAGCCACTAAGGCTGGGCGCATCCGAACTGCAAATCGACGATGAGGCGGGGCGTAAGCTCCGCCTTTTCTTTGACCGCTATTCGGCTGCCGCTTCCTTCGGCAATACGAACTCGATGCCAGCGCGCTGGCCGATTTCGATCAGGCGCGGAATATCCGGCGCCTCGCCGTCCGGCGGGGGCAGCTCACGTGTTCCGGGCGGCATTGGTCGGCCGGCTTCCGAGAAGAAGGTGTCGTGCACCTTGCCGGGCACATTGATGATCAACATGCGCGCGGGTGCGTCGCTCACATTTGTAAAGGCGTGTACCGCGCCCCTGGGCACCTTCACGAAACTTCCCGTGGAGACGAGCCTCGCGCTGCCCTCGAGGATGAACTCGAAGGTTCCCTCCAGGACATAAAAGGATTCGTCGTCATCGGGATGACGGTTCAGCGGCGGGCCGGCGCCGGGCGCAACGGTGGCTTCCACGAGGCTGAAGGTGTCGCCCGTTTCCGGGCTTCGCGCGAGGAAGCGGAGAAGAATTCCCAGAAGATAATAGGTATCGGTCTGCACTGCTGACATGGCCTGTTCCCCCCGGATATCAGGTGTTGAGCTGCATTCCGACGGCGAGGATATCATGGAACTGGCATCTGGAGATGACGGAAAGTTTCGGCGACGCATTCTCGTGATGGAGCCTCTAAGGGGACAAATCGGGGCCCTCAGCCCGCACAACGCGAAAAGACAGGGCACGGCGATTTGCGTTGCGCAAACCCTCGTCAATGACTATGCCGGTTCAGTCGCCTCGATCTGCGAGGCGGGTCCCGCCGGTGGGCGAGTGCGGTCAATTCCTCTTCTCATTCCGCTCTGCGCAGGGGCGGGAATTTGACCAGCGAAACTCCGCCGTTCGCCATCGACGTCGGCGCCTCGACCTTTCCAAGCCTGTTTTCCGGGTTAAGCAATGACCGTTTTTTCAGTGAAGCATATCACCCAGTATCTTTATAAGCGGCCCGTCGCCTTCGGCGAGCATCGGGTGATGTTCCGGCCGCGCGATAGTTTCGATCAACGGCTTCTGGATGCGAAGATCAAGGTCGAGCCGGAGCCGAGCCAGATCCGGTGGATCCATGACGTTTTCGGCAATTGCATCGCGCTCATCGATATCGCCAGTCCGGCGCGCGAACTTCGGTTTGAGACGCATATCCGTCTGGAGCATACGCCGCAGGTCTCCCTTGATCTCGAGATCGATCATGAGGCATTGATCTATCCGTTTTCCTACGATGCCGATGAGGAGGCGGATCTCGCTTGCACGATGGTCCGCCACTATGCCGACCCGGATGAGGAAGTGGCGCGCTGGGCGAGGCAGTTCGTGCCTTCCGGCAAGACCGTGCAGACCGGTCACCTGCTGATGACGCTGTGCTATGCCATTCGCGAAAGCTTCGTCTATGCCCGGCGCTCGGAGCGCGGCACGCAGACGCCGACCCAAACCTTACAGCGACGCCAGGGTACCTGCCGCGACTTTGCGCTGCTGATGATGGAGGCCGCGCGCTCCCTTGGCCTGGCCGCCCGCTTCGTCACCGGCTACATCTATGTTCCGGATCGCGACGGCTCGACCACGCTCGGCGGCGGATCGACCCATGCCTGGTGCCAGGTCTATCTCCCGGGAGCCGGATGGGTCGAGTTCGATCCCACAAACGGCATCGTCGGCAACCGCGATCTCATCCGGGTCGGCGTCGCGCGCGATCCCCGGCAGGCCATTCCGCTTTCGGGAAGCTATGACGGCGAAGCCGAGGACTTCGACGACATGATGGTGCAGGTGAATGTCACTACCGAGGCGCCGGTCGAACAAGGACTCTAGAGAATTCCCCGGCGACTTTGGAACGTTCGCGCATCGGCGGCGTTCACCCTAGCCTCCAAACCGGAGGCAGCGTCGTTGACGGGGAGTATCAATGAAGATTCGGGCTGGTTTCACTATCGGGTACAAATGTGCGCATCCGACCCCGATGCTGCTGGTCTTGAACATTCATCCTTCGCGCCGCACCGATCTTCTGACCGCTCAGGTTCTCAGCTTCAGCCAGCCCATCGACGCCTGGAACTATATCGATACGTTCGGCAATTCGTGCACGCGCATCATGGCGCCCGGCGGCCTGATGACGATTTCAACGGAATTCGAGATCTACGACAGCGGCCAGCCTGATACCGTTCCGGTCGATGCCGTGCAGCACGAAATCAAGGATCTGCCGGACGATGTTCTCGTCTTTCTGCTGGGAAGCCGGTACTGCGATACCGACCGGCTGGGCGATTTTGCCTGGAAGACGTTCTCTGATACGCCGCTCGGCTGGGCGCGGGTTCAGGCGATCTGCGATTTCGTGAACAATCACATAACCTTCGACTACCAGAAGGCCGATGCGCTTCGCACGGCCCACGGCGGTTATGTCGACAGGACCGGCGTCTGCAGGGACTTTGCCCATCTCGCCATTACGCTCTGCCGCTGCATGAACATTCCCGCGCGCTATTGCACCGGCTACCTCGGCGATATCGGTGTGCCGCCCGATCCTGCACCCATGGACTTCAGCGCCTGGTTCGAGGTGTTCCTTGGCGGCCATTGGCATACGGCCGATGCTCGCCACAATGTTCCGCGCATCGGCCGGATACTGATGGCGACCGGCCGAGATGCCACCGACGTCGCCTTGTCGACCGCCTTCGGTCCTGCGGAACTCGCCGAGTTCTCGGTGGTCACCGAGGAGATCGCGACATAAGACCGTTCGATGACCGAGGCCCGGGCCGTCGTCAACTCTGGCTCTGTACCTGTTCTTGACCCTTGACCGTTACCGTCACGGACAGCTTTTCGCCGGGCGTGCCGATGCGCATCCCGGAAACCGGTGCGGCGTCCCGGTAGCAGAGGCCGGACGAGATCCGCACATACCGGTCGTCGGGGCAGATGTTGTTGGCGGGGTCGAAGCCCACCCAGCCGAGGCTCGGTATATGCGCCTCACCCCAGGCATGCGTCGCCGCCTGCTCCGCCTTGCCCTCCATCATCAGATAGCCGGAGACGTAGCGGGCTGGGATCTGCAATGCCCGGGCGGCGGTGACGAAGATATGGGCGTGGTCCTGGCAGACGCCGCTTCGCGCCTCGAGGGCCTGCTCGGCGGTCGTTTCCGTGTTGCTCGATCCGGGCCTGTATTCGACTTGCTCGTGGATGGCATCCATCAGTGCATGCATCCTGGCGAGCTCGCTGTCGCCCTCTGCGCGGCGGATCAGCTCACGCGTCATTTTTCCGGGCTTCGTCCGCGATGTCTCGCGCAGGAAGAGCCAGAGCGGGCAAAAGCCCGTATGAGGGCCGACGACGCCGGTCAGGTCTTCCGTCTCCACCTCGCCGGAGGCAACGATGCGCGTGCCCTCACGCTCGCCATACACGGAGACCAGATTCACCAGATTGTCGAACTGGTCGTCATACTCCACTTCGCTATGGGCCTCGCCGACATCGACCGTCCAGTTGATGACACGCTGGCCGGGCGTGTCGCGTGGCGTAAGTCGCAGCCGCTGCAATGAGAATTGCACGGGCTCCTCGTACTTGTACTCGGTGATGTGATCGATTTTCAGTCGCATGTCCGCACCCCCGTGCCCGCTCACTGGTAGAAGCGATAGCCGTCTGAAATTTCCTGGCTCAGCTTGTTGTTCCGCGAGACGAAATCCTCGAGGAACTCATGCAGGCCCTGATCCATGATATCCCTGACCCGGCGCGTCTGCAGCGTCGTGCGGATCGCGTCGGCCGTGTCGTGGGCCGCAAGCCGCTCGCCGTAGTCATGGGCGAGATAGCCCAGGTTGCTCACGATCTTTTCATAGCTGTAGGCGAGGGAGCGCGGCATCTGCACGTTCAGTATCAGGAAATCCGCAATGTTGGCCGGCCTGTATTCGGCCTCGTAGACCCAGCCGTAGGAGCGATGGGCTGACACCGAACGCAGGATGGATTCCCACTGGGCGTTGTCGAGCGACGAGCCGACGGCCGAGACCGAAGGGAGCAGCACGTAATATTTCACGTCGAGAATGCGGCTGGTATTGTCGGCCCGCTCGATGAAGGTTCCGATACGCGCGAAATTGTATATCTCGTTGCGTAGCATCGATCCGTGGAAGGCGCCGCGGATGAGACCCGCGCGGCGCTTGATGACGTCGATCGCCTCGGGCAATTCGGGAGGTCTAAGCCGTCGGGCGAGCAATGCCTTCAGCTCGATCCAGCATTCGTTCGTCGCTTCCCATGTCTCGCGCGTCAGGGCCGTGCGCACCATGCGGGCATTGTTGCGACCGAAGTCGACGCAGGACATTACGCTCGAGGGATTCGAGCGGTCACGCAGAAGGTAGTCCACGGCATCGGCGGTGGTCAGCTTGCCATGCGCCTGGTCGTAGGCTTCGCGCACGCCGGCGCTCTGCAGCACGCCGTCCCAGTCCTCGTCTCCCGAGCCGCTGCGCGTCAGCGACATGCGCAGGCCGGCATCGATGAGACGCGCTATGTTTTCCGCCCGCTCGATGTACCGGAACATCCAGTAGAGCCCGTTGGCAGTTCTTCCCAGCATCGCGTCTCAGTCCTCCAGTACCCAGGTATCCTTGGTGCCGCCGCCCTGGCTGGAATTGACCACCAGCGATCCCTGCTTCAGCGCCACGCGGGTAAGCCCGCCCGGTATGATCTGCACCTTGTCGGAGACGAGCACATAGGGCCGGAGATCGACGTGGCGCGGCGCGATGCCCTTGTTGACGAGGATCGGAACCGTCGAGAGCGACAGCGTCGGCTGGGCGATGTAGTTGCCCGGCTTCAGCTTCAGCTTCTCGGCGAAATCGGCGCGCTCCTTCTTCGTGGCCGTCGGCCCCACCAGCATGCCGTAACCGCCGGAACCGTGAACCTCCTTGACCACGAGCTCGTCCAGCCGTTCGAGCACGTATTTCAGGCTTCCGGGCTCCGAACAGCGCCAGGTCGGCACGTTCTCCAGTATCGGCTTGCGGCCGGTATAGAATTCGATGATCTCCGGCATGTAGGAATAGATCGCCTTGTCATCGGAAATGCCGGTGCCGGGAGCGTTGGCGATGGTGATGTTGCCGGCGCGGTAGACGTCCATGATGCCGGGGATGCCGAGGGCCGAATCCGCCCGGAAGGTGAGGGGATCGAGGAAGTCGTCGTCGACGCGGCGGTAAAGGACGTCGATCGCCTGGTAGCCGCGCGTCGTGCGCATCTGTACCTTGCCGTCGATGACGCGCAGGTCCGAGCCCTCGACAAGCTCTACACCCATCATGTCGGCGAGGAAGGAGTGCTCGTAATAGGCGGAGTTGTAGATGCCGGGGGTCAGCACCGCGATGCGCGGCTTGCCCTCGCAGCCGGGGGGCGCCAGGGAGGCAAGGCTCTGGCGCAGCAGCAGCGGATAGTCTTCCACGGGCCGGACCTTGTTCAGGTGGAACAGCTCCGGGAACATCTGCATCATCGTCTCCCGGTTCTCCAGCATGTAGCTGACGCCGGAGGGTGTGCGGGCATTATCCTCGAGCACGTAGAACTGGTCCTCGCCGGTGCGCACGATATCGGTGCCGACGATATGGGTATAGACGCCGCCCGGCGGACGGAATCCGATCATCTCGGGGAGAAAGGCATCGTTCCTTTCGATCAGTTCGCGCGGAACGCGTCCTGCACGGATGATCTCCTGCTTGTGGTAGATGTCGTCAAGGAAGGCGTTGAGCGCGATGACGCGCTGTTCGATGCCTTGGGCGAGCTTGCGCCATTCACGGCCGGAAATGATGCGGGGAATGATGTCGAAGGGAATGAGCTTTTCGGAAGAATCCGCATGTCCGTAGACCGCGAAAGTGATTCCGGTCTTGCGGAAGATGTTTTCCGCGTCGCGGGACTTGGAGATCAGATGCGTTCGATCTTGGCCGGAATACCACTCATAATACTGCTGATAAGGCTCGCGCGGACTTTCACCCGCAGTTATCATTTCATCAAATGCCAAAGCTGCGATCCCCATTTTTGCTCATTTGAATACAACGCTTATTGCAATGCAAGAAGCGTGCACAGTTTGCAGCGAAGAATTGTGAAATCGGCGCGGATAGGGGAAACCGCCGAAAAGACCGTCATTTCGCGCGGGGCCGGGCACATGGCAGTGCCACCGATCTGCTGCCGTTGGTGAAAACAGCAGCAGATGATCATTTTGCGCGCTGGCGGGCTAACTATTGGTCAGCTGGCAAGATCCGGATGCGTCAGGCGGGCGATCTTCTTGACATGCGTCACGGCAGCGGTGCCGCCCGCCGTCTTGGTGAAGAGCGCGAGCTTCTCGTCGTCGTCATCGGCGACCGGCGTCAGGGCCTTGTCCATATAGGTCTTCGACGCCGGGTCCTTGGCGATGAAATAGGCAGCGACCGCGAGCTTGCCGATGACACCGGCCAGCTTCACATGCTTGACGACGGTTTCCGTGACAAAGCGGGGCCAGAAGAGCAGGGGGCTCTCCTGCTTGAGGCCCGGACGGCGCTCCGACGGATGCTTGAGGCGCAGCAGGCCGCTCTGCAGCGGATGCACGTTTTCCAGCGGCACGGTCGTCGCGAAGGATACCAGCACCTTGACGAGGCTTGCCAGCGGAACGCCGGTGGCGATCGCGCGGCGCAGCAGCGTCTTCATGTGCTCCTTGGAATAGTAGAGCGACCAGGCTTCCTGATAGATGCCTTCCCACTCCGCCTTGCTCATCCTGGGATGGGCGGTGCAGACATGCTCGACATCGTAGATGTTGAGGTCGGGATCCATCTCGACGCCCTTCTTCCAGAGAACCTGATGGTCCTCGGAGCCGGGAAGCGGCGTCAGCACGAAGAATTCGATGACGTCGAGCGGCAGTTCTTCCTGGATGATCCTGATGTCGCGGCGGATCGATTCGGGCGTATCGGCAGGGAAGCCGAGGATATATCCCGCGAGCGTCATGATGCCCTGCGCCTTCCAGGCGAGCAGCATCTTGCGATATTCGGTGATCTTGTTCTGATTCTTCTTGGCGGCGGTCAGATTGTCCGGATTGACGTTTTCCAGGCCGATGAAGACGCGGGTGACGCCGGCGCGCTTGGACTTCTCGATGAAGTTCGGGATCTTGTGGCAGAGCGTGTCGACCTGGATCATCAGACCGAGCGGAATGCCGTCCCTTTCCCTGAGTTCGATCAGGCGGTCGAAAATCGCCTCCCAGTCCTTGTTGCGTGCGAAATTGTCGTCGGTGATGAAGAACTTGTGGATGCCCTGCGCCCAGTTCATCCGGACCAGCTGTTCCACGTCGTCGGCCGTGCGGAAGCGCGATTTGCGGCCCTGGACGTTGATGATGGTGCAGAACGAGCACTGGTAGGGGCAGCCGCGGCCGGCATCGAAGCTGGTGCTGAGACCGAGCGTGTGCTGGATATTGTCCTTGGGCAGGAAGGGAACCGGCGTTCCACCAATGCCCGGAAGGTCGTTCATGAAATTGTAGAGTGGCTTCAGTTCGCCGGCGACCGCGTCACGCAACACCATTTCCAGCCGGCCCTCGGCCTCGCCGGCAAACATGGATATTCCCATGTCGCGGCAGGCATCGAGTTCGATCGCGGTCCCGTCGAGCATCGACAGGCAACCCGAGATATGGAAGCCGCCCATGGAGACGGGAAGGTTCGCCTTGCGGAATGGTCGGGCGATGTCGAGCGCGCGGGGATACTGGTTCGACTGGACCCCGATCAGGAAGATCATGCCGAAATTGTCGTGCTTGCGGAATTGTTCCAGGATCGCCTTGGTATTCACGCGGGTGTTGGTCTCGTCGATGACCGTGATGTCGATTTCGACATCGGCTCCGAGAACCTGCCGCTCCGCGCAGTCCTTCGCGATCCCGTAGATGGCGGCAAGGGAATTCGAAGGGATCATGGCCCGCCACCAGCGGATCACATATCCGTCGTCGTCATAGTGCGACGGCTTGACTAGGACGAGCTGGAAGCGCTTGCGGGCAGTCTCTGAAGCATTTGACAAAGTGGATCTTTCGCGTGAGAGGCGATGGCCTCGAATGCAGGCGCCGGACTTTCTGTCGGCCACAGGTAAGTTGTCGTCTCTACAGGTTCAATAAGGTCGGTCTGTGTCAGATAGATGTTTCAGACCAGCCGGCACTGCATTGGCGTTTTCAATCGTCAACCGCATTGTGTGGTCGGCCTTGGTCCGCGCCGCAGTTGGAACAGTGAGGGCCCCTCAGCCCAGCGAGAGAAACATCGGCATTTGGCCGGAGATTATCGGTAAGCGTTGCGAGTTACAAGGCCGGCAACCCAGAAGTGCCAGGCACGAACGCGCGCCGCGCACCGTGATCAACAGCGCGTTCAAGCGCAAAGGGCCGGATTTTCATCCGGCCCCTTTTTCTTTTTCAAATCAGGCGCGTTCGCGACGCTGGCCGCCGCCACCGCCGTTGCGGGGGCCGCGGCGCTTCATGCCGCCATTGGCGTCCTGGCGCTCACCGCCGTGATTTTGGCCCTGGTGGCCGCGCTCCTCGCCATGACGGCCGGACGGCCGGCCATGGGCGTGACGGGGGCCACGATGGGCGCCGTCATGGGCAGCACCGCCATTTGCGTTGGCGGGACCGCTGCGATGCGGCTTGTTGGCTGGACGGAAATCCGACGTCGAAGCGAGATCGTTATCGGCACCCTGCGGTGTGGCTTCGCCACGGCGCTGGCCACGGAAGTCCTCGTTGCGGCGGTTTTCCCGCTGCGGACGCGCATCGCGCGCCGGACGGTCACGACGCTCTTCGCCACCGTGGCCCCGGCCTTCACCATGACCGCGGGCTTCGCCACGGGCGCGACCTTCAGCCTGTTCGCCTTCGCGGCGTGGACGACGGTCCTGGCGTTGGCCGGAACGCTGCTCGCCGCCACGGTTCTCGCCACGACCCTGGCCGCCATTGCGGTTGCGGTTCTGGCCGTTGCCGTTGGCGCGGCGGGGTGTCGCATTCATGTTGGCCGGCGCTTCGCCGCTTGCAACAGTGATCTGGATGCTCATCAGGCGCTCGATGTCGCGCAGAAGGCGCGTTTCGTCAGGCGCGCAGAAGGCGATCGCGATGCCGTCTCGACCGGCACGGGCCGTACGGCCGATGCGGTGGACATAGGCTTCGGCAACTTCAGGCAGGTCGTAGTTGTAGACGTGGCTGACGGCCGGGATGTCGATGCCGCGGGCGGCGACATCGGTGGCGATCAGCGTCTTGATGTCGCCGTCCTTGAAGGCCTTGAGGGCGCGCTCGCGCTGGCCCTGGCTCTTGTTGCCGTGGATCGAGGCGACCGAGTAGCCGACATGTTCCAGATGCTTCATCAGCTTCTCGGCACCATGCTTGGTGCGCAGGAAGACGATGGCGCGGCCGTCGGGATTCTCGGAGAGCGACTTCTTCAGAAGGTCGGTCTTGTCGTTCTTGCCGCCAGTGAAGTGCACGTACTGCTCGACCTTGTCGGCAGCCTTGCCCGGAGGCGTCACTTCGACCTTGGCCGGGTCGGTCAGGAAGTCGGCAGCGAGGTCGGCGATGGCCTTCGGCATCGTGGCCGAGAAAAGCATCGTCTGGCGCTTTTTCGGCACCATTTTGGCGATCTTGCGCAGGTCGTGCACGAAACCGAGGTCGAGCATCTGGTCGGCTTCGTCGAGCACGAGGTAACGCACGGCCGTCAGGCCGATGGCGCGGCGATTGATCAGGTCGAGCAGGCGGCCGGGCGTGGCGACCAGGATGTCGGTGCCTTTTTCGAGCTGCAGCTGCTGCTTGTTGATCGAGACGCCGCCGACGACGACGTTGATGCGCAGGTGCGACTTGCGAAGGAAGTTCTTCAGATTGGTGGCGATCTGGTTCACCAGCTCGCGGGTCGGCGCCAGGATCAGCGTGCGCGTGGTGCGGTTATCCGGGCGGCGCTCTTCCGGAATCAGCTTCTCAATAAGGGGCAGGCCGAAGGCTGCGGTCTTGCCGGTGCCGGTCTGGGCGAGGCCGATGAGGTCGCGGCCCTGAAGAAGGAGCGGAATGGCCTGCTCCTGGATCGGCGTAGGCGTCTCGATGCCGAGCTGCAAGAGGGTCGCTACAACCGGCTTGGAAACGCCAAGCGATTCGAAATTTGTCAATTCAATACCTTTCGGGGGCGCCAAGACGAACGGCCGGGTCGCACCATGCGGTCCGGCGTCATTCTGGCGTCAAGAACCCCGCGTGAAGTGGGAACTTGTAAGTTGGAAAAAGCTTTCCTGCGCATCCGACTGCCAAAGGGGTGGCAATCTCATTTTAAAGGCGCTTTTGTCCTTCTCTTGCGATTTTCTTGTCTCGCAGGGCTCGCTCACGCGGCGGCCGAAAGGTGAAAGCTGGCGTGCATTTGGGACAATTCGCGGCCAAAGTCAAGGGGAGGCGGTCAATGACGCTGTCGCGAGGCGCGCAGGATGGGAAGGGTTCAGGGGCTCTTGTGCGGCAGCGCCGCTTTCGGGAATGCGGCGCTGTCAGATTTCACTGTCGTGGTCAGGGAGGATAGATGAGGTCACCGAGTGTCGCGCGGCTTACTGCGGGCAGACATCCACGCGGTGCAGCCGGCCCGATTCACCGCGCACCAGTTCTATGTGGCAATAGGCGGTGTCAGACCCGTAGGAGTATGCCTGATACGGATAGGGGCGTGCGATCTGCGAAAGCAGGAAACCGCCGGCAAGGCCGGCAGCCGCGCCGCCTGCAAACCGTCCACCGCCACCGAAATGGCCACCGTCAAAATGACCACCGCCAACACGGCCACCGCCGAAATTGGGTGCGGCATCTGCCGGGGAGGCGACTGCAATTGAAGCTCCGGCGACTGTCAGCGCTATCAGGCCAGTGGCCATCATGTTGCGAAGCGTATGCATTTCATTTCCTTTCGAAATTCCGGCTTATCTAAGCCATTGCCAGATTGTGCCTTAATCGGGGCGCCGCAATGTCGGGTGAGCGCAAAACGAGGTTAAATTTCGTTCATCATTTAATGCCGGAATTCAACGTTCTGCGGCCGATTTTCGCCGCCGACCGACCGATAGCTGCAAGGGCGTTGCTGGAAACCACGGAGGTTTTCCGGAGCCCGTCAAAACCCGATCGTCGAGCCTGCTCGTCAGACTTCCTCACTCGCAGATCTCCACGCGGTGAAGATGACCTGCCCGGTCGCGGCTCCAGCCGGGATGGCAGTTGTCGTAGTAGGGATAGTAGGCATAGGAGTACGGAAACGGATCATCGTCGTCGTTACCCAGGAAAAATGGGAAGCGATCGAAGCGGTCGTGGAAGCGGTGACCGTGCGCGAAGAAGATCGGCCTGCCGCGGAAGTCGCCGTGGTCGCCGAAACGACCACCGCCGAAGTGACCACCGCCGAAGTGACCGCCTCCGAAATGACCACCACCGAAGCCGCCGCCGTGGCCGCCTCCACCGTGACCGCCTCCACCGCCGTGAGCTTCGGCCGGTGTCGAGAATGCGATGGATGCGCCCGCCATCGTCAGCGCGACGAGACCCGTCGCGAGGATAGTGCGAAGCTTGGACATGACATATTCCTTTTTGGTGTCTGGGCTCGTGTTGGAGCCAAAAGGAAATATGGTGTCGAACAGCGCCTTAGCCTTGCCGAATTCTGCTCGGTTTAGTCACTTTGCGCTCACGTTTGATCGCGACTGCAAACCTTCCCGCGACTGGACGCGTGAATGGGTTTCATCTGTCTCGGAAACGGTTTCAAAAGTCAGTTGCGACGCCGCCTTCGGCCTTGCGTCGGGCGACGAAAGCGTCCAGTTCCTCGCGGATCGCCGGGTCGAGAGGCGGGCTCTCGTAGCGGTTCAGCGTCTCCTTGAAGATGCGGTTGGCATGATCATAGGTCGTTGGCCGTCCGGCTTCCGTCCAGGTCTCGAAGTTGCGCCAGTCGGACAGGATCGGCGAATAGAAAGCCGTCTCGTATCGGTCAAGCGTGTGCTGAGTGCCGAAATAATGACCTCCCGGACCGACGTCGCGCACGGCGTCCAGCGCAAGCGCATCCTGGCTGACATCGAGCGGCGTGAGGAACTCCGCGACCATCTGCAGCATATCGACATCGAGGATGAATTTCTCGAAGGATGCGGTCAGGCCGCCCTCAGTCCAGCCCGCCGAATGCAGCACGAAGTTACCGCCGCCCTGCGTCAGTGCCCACAAAGATAGGGCGGACTCATAGGCCGACTGCGCATCGATGGTGTTGGAGGCGTTGGTGTTGGAGGTGCGGTAGGGAAAGCCGTAGCGGCGGGCGAGCTGGCCGCCGGCGACGACGGCCTTCATGTATTCCGGCGTGCCGAAGGCGGGAGCGCCGGTCTTCATGTCGACATTCGAGGTGAAACCGCCATACATCACCGGCGCACCCTTGCGCACCATCTGCGTGAAGGCGATGCCGCACAGCGCCTCTGCATTCTGCTGGACGAGCGCGCCCGCGATCGTGACCGGCGCCATGGCGCCCGCAAGCGTGAACGGCGTCATGATGACGACCTGGTTGCGCGAAGACATTTCGATGATGCCTTGCAGCATGGGGCCGTCAAGGCGCAGCGGCGAAGACGAGTTGATGACCGTGAAGAGGGAGGGTTCGGCCTCCATCTGCTCCATGCTGATGCCGCGGCCGATGCGCGCGATCTCGAGGGCGTCCAGATTGCGCTGCTGGCCAAGCGAGTAGCAGTGGAAGGCCTTGTCGGTCAGCTTGACGATGTCGGAGAGGCAATCCAGATGGCGCACCGAGGCATGGATATCGATCGGCTCAACCGGATAGCCGCCAGTCATGTGGATGACGTCGTAGGACTGGGCGAGCTTGATCAGCTTGCGGAAATCTTCCTGGTTGCCAGCCCGGCGGCCGCCCTCGCGGTCGGAGACGAACGGCGCGGAGGCGACCTGGGCGAAAACGAGGTTCCTGCCGCCGATCTGGACGTTGCGCTGCGGATTGCGCGCATGCAGCGTGAAGGTGGATGGAACCGTCGATATCAGCTCCGTGATCATGGCGCGATCGAAGCGCACGCGTTCCGTGCCCGGCGTCACATCCGCGCCCGCCGCCTTCATCCGTTCGCGCGCCTCCGGCAGGATGATATCCATGCCGATTTCTTCGAGAATCGTCAGCGAAGCGTTGTGGATATCCTCCAGTGCTTCTGGCGAGAGGAGTTCGGTCCTGGCGAGATTGTTGACGATGTTGAGATATTTGGAGGTACCGGACTTGCGAACCCTTTCGGCCGACCGTCCGCCGCTGCGCCTGCGGCGCTCCGGCAGAGGCTCTGATGTGTCGGTTTCATGCAGGGATTTTGTCGCGTCCGTCATGTCCATCCACTCGATTCATCGCTCCGGATTCCTTGCAGAATTCGTCCCGTGATGCCTCTGTCATTTGCGACGGGTGCCCGACTTTTCTGGGATAGCGGTCGAGTGAAAACCTTCGTGGATCATACCGACGACCGATACTCCTATGGTTAAGGTCCTGTTAAAATGAGAGGCGTTACAACTGATTCCCTGTAAGGCCGATTGTCGCGAAGTGTGAGATAGTTTTGAAGCGGCGGGAAGAGTTGCTTGAAATGGCATGTGGCCGGATCGCCGATCTGGATCGGCCCGCCTATGTCAAGAACAGCGAATTGCGCTATGTGGCGGTCAACGAGCCCTATGCCCATTTCTTCGGCCTCGATATCTCGGATTTCATCGGCCGCCGCACGAGCGAAATGTTCGCCGGCGCAGAGGCAAGGGACCGGGAGGACAAGGAGCGCCGGGCGCTCGTGTTCGGGACAGAAGAGTTGGCGTCCTGCCTCGATCCCTCCGGCAGCGAGCGTTTCGAGTTCCAGATCGAAAGCTTCATCCCTTCGCAAGACCGCGCTTACATTCTCGGCCTGGTGCACGAGAAAATCGCCGGGCGGGCGATCGGGGAAGGGCAGCCGTCCAATGCTAACCGCAACGCGGACCTCGAGCGGATTCAAGAGGCGCTGGAAACCGTTCCCTATCCGCTGGGCATTTTTGCCGATGACGGGCGAACGATCGTCGCGAATGCGGCGTACCGTGCCGGCGAGGACGACAGTTCCGCTGCGCCGGCCCCGGCTTCCTCTTCGCGCGCACCGGACCCCGGAGCCGAGCTCTCCTCCAGCCTTGCCGAAGGCGCGTTCGACCTGATCGACGTCGGCGTCTGCGTCTACGATCCGGACAATCGCCTCGCCTATGCGAACGCGCCGTGGCGGGAGTTCTATCGTCCGCTGATCGGCGAAATCGACATCGGCACGGATCTGCGCACAGTCCTGGAACGCCTCTACGCCTTCCGCAGCGAATTGGCCGCGCAGAAAGGCTTGCCGAATGCCGATCGCGAGAGCTGGATCGGCGAGTGGCTGGAGAACTTCTCCCACCCTTTCCACGAAACGGTCGAAAAGACGCTGAGCGGCCGCTGGCTGCGGATGATCAACAAGCGCCTGCCGGATGGCAGCCTCATAGGCTTGCGGGTCGATGTGACGGAGCTCAAGGAGCGCGCAAGCGAGCTGCAGCGGCTTCTCGCCAGGGCCGAGGCCGCCGATCGTGCCAAGTCCGAATTCCTAGCCAATATGAGCCATGAGATTCGCACGCCGATGAACGGTGTGCTCGGCATGGCGGAACTGCTCGCAAAGACCGATCTCGACGCCCGCCAGAAAACCTTCGTCGATGTGATCGCCAAGTCCGGCAATGCCCTGCTGACGATCATCAACGACGTGCTCGACTTCTCCAAGATCGATGCCGGGCAAATGACGCTGCGCCCAGCTCCCTTCGATCCGGCCGAGGCGGTGGAGGATGTCGCATCCCTGTTGTCATCGGCGGCCGCAGAAAAGGACGTGGAGCTCCTCGTTCGCCTTGCGCCGACATTGCCGTCCATGGTGACAGGCGATGCGGGCCGCTTTCGGCAGATCGTTACGAATCTCGTCGGCAATGCAGTGAAGTTCACGGAACGGGGACATGTTCTCGTCGAGATGGATTGCCGGCCGGGCGAGGACGAAGAGACCACGCTCAGCCTTCGGGTCGAGGATACGGGCATCGGCATTTCCGTCGACAAGCTCGACATCATCTTCGAGAAATTCTCGCAGGCCGATTCTTCCTCCACCCGCCGGCACGAGGGCACCGGCCTCGGCCTTGCGATCACCGCCGGCCTTGTCAATCTCTTCGGCGGCCATATCGAGGTCGAAAGCGAGCTTGCCCAGGGCTCGGTCTTCACCGTGCATCTGCCGTTCAAGCCCGCAGCGGCGCGCGGCGATCCCCGGTTTCTGCCGGTGAACGTCAAGGGCGCCCGCATTCTCGTCATCGATGACAACGAGATCAACCGTCGGATCGTGACGGAGCAGCTTCAGGGCTGGGGCTTCGACGGCTTTGCCGCAGAGGACGGCGCGACGGGGCTCGCGATCATCGAGGAGGCGCTTGCCCTCGGACTGACGATCGATGCCGTCGTTCTCGACTATCAGATGCCGGTGATGAATGGGGCCGAGGTTTCGCAGCTCATCCGCGCCGACAGTCGCTTCAACGCCATTCCGATCATCTTCCTCACGTCCATGGACATTGCGGGAGCGGACCGGGAGTTCGCCGCCCTGAACGGCCAGGCACATCTCATGAAGCCGGCGCGTGCCAACGTGCTGCGCAACACGATCGTGGAGGTCGTGCGGGCTGCGCGAATGCCGCCGACTGCGGCTCCGATCGCAGGCAATGCGGCAGGGGAGAGAACCCCCATTGTCGTCGAACCCGAGAAAGAGCGGCAGCCGCTCGCTGGCGCCGTGGCGCCTACCGGAATCCTCGACGTGCTCGTGGCCGAGGATAACGAGGTCAACCAGATCGTCTTTACCCAGATCCTGCAGGCGACCGGCCTCAGCTTCCTCGTGGTCGACAATGGCCTCAAAGCAATCGATGCGTGGGATAGGTATCGCCCCCGGTTGGTGATGATGGATGTCTCCATGCCGGTGATGAACGGCCATGAGGCGACCCGTGCGATCCGTTCGCGCGAGCTTGCCGAATGCCAGGGCCGGCACGTGCCCATCGTCGGCGTCACGTCGCATGCGATGGAGAGCGACCGGGATCTGTGCCTCGAAGCGGGGATGGACGACTACATATCGAAGCCCATCAGTCCGGAACTGCTCGAAGCGAAGATTTCGCGATGGCTCGGCTCGGCATTCGTCCGTTCGGGACGGTCAGGCCTCTGAGGCCGGCTTCAGGCCGCAAAGCATCTCGCGTTTGCCCGCAAAGCCCTTGCGCCTTTCGACGGCGAAGCCCGCAGCCTGAAGATTGCGCCGCACGAAGCCCGCCGCGGCATAGGTCGCGAAGCTGCCGCCTTCCCGGGTCCTGTCATGGACAAGCTGCATCAATTCGGCCGACCACATGTCACCGTTGCGCGAAGGCGCGAAGCCATCCAGATACCATGCGTCGAACACCTCGCTTGACGCGGCGACGCCTTCGAACGCCGGGCCACAGACGACGCTGAGGCGGGTCTGTCCATCAAGCTCCAGACTTGCAGTGCCGGATGCGGGGTCGGGCCAGGCAGCAACGAGAGCCTTGCGCTCGGCGTCAATTTCCGGCCAGTGCGCTAGCGCGCGGTCTATGTCGTCGCCCCGCATCGGGAAAAGCTCGAACGAGACAAAGTGCAACGTCGAACCCGCCTCGCGAACCAGCTTCCATTGGCGCCAGGTCTCGCAGAAATTGAGGCCGGTGCCGAAGCCCAGTTCGCCGATCAGGAAGGATTGCCGGCCCCGCCAGCGCTCCGGGAGACCGTTGCCGTTCAGGAAGACGTGCCCACATTCCAGACGCCCGTCCGTCTGGCAATAAAAGTGGTCGCCAAAGGCCGTCGAATAGGGCATATCGCCATCGCGCCATTCGAGTTGCATCGGGCCGCCGGTCTCACGGGAATGAGTATCTGTCATGGAACGAGCGGATAATCCCGCAGCGCCGCCGGGTCAATCGTCGATCGATCTGCTGATCGTCGGCGGCGGAATCATGGGGCTCTGGGCCGCCGTCCATGCGGAGCGTGCGGGCTTGAATACCGTGCTTTTCGATGCGGCGGCGCTCGGGAGCGGAGCGAGCGGCGGGCTTCTCGGCGCGCTTATGCCTCACATGCCGGACCGCTGGTCGGAGAAGAAGCAGTTCCAGTTCGAGGCACTGGTCTCACTTGAGGCCGAGATTGCTGCCCTGGAGGCCGCCACCGGCCTTAGCGCCGGGTATCGGCGTTCGGGACGGATCGTGCCCTTGCCGAAGCCGCATCTGCGTCGCATCGCCGAGGGTCATTCTCGTGACGCTGAGGCCCATTGGCGCCATGGCGAGAGACGTTTTCACTGGCATCTCCGCGACGAGGCCCCGGTAGGCGAATGGGTCGATCCCGCGTCGGGCGAAAGTGGCTTTGTCCATGACACGCTTGCCGCACGCGTGGCGCCACGTTCGCTGACTGCGGTTCTTGCTGCCTTCCTGCGCAACGCCCGACATGTACGCATCGTCGAAGGGACGGAAGTGCTGGCGCTTGACGCAGGGCAGGGCATTGCGAGGACAAGCACGGGCGATATCCGTTTCGGACGCTGCATTGTTGCTGCCGGCTACCGGTCGTTTCCGCTGCTCGATGCCATGACTCCCGGTCTTCAAGTACCACTCGGCCAACCGGTGAAGGGGCAGGCGGCGCTTCTGAAAGCGGAGGTCGATCCTGATCTGCCCGTCATGTTCAGGGACGGGCTGTATATCGTGCCGCATGAGGGCGGGCATGTCGCGGTCGGCAGCACCAGCGAGGACAGCTTTGCAGAGCCCTTCACGACCGATGAGCGTCTGGACGCCCTTGTCGCAGCGGCCCGGGCTCTGGCGCCATGTCTCGGTCACGCGACCGTGGTGGAACGCTGGGCGGGATTGAGGCCGAAGGCGATCGATCGAGATCCCATGGTCGGGCCGCATCCCGACAACCCAGGGCTGATTGCGTTGACCGGCGGGTTCAAGGTCAGCTTCGGTCTTGCGCACCGGCTCGCCGCGGCAGCCATTGGCCTGGCCCGCGACGAACCCGATGCAGTCGCCCTGCCACGGAGCTTCTCGCTAGCGAACCATATTGCGGTCGCATCACACAAATCGTGAGCGGCAAGGTTGCTGCGCTTCGTCAATCTGTCACGCAAATCACCTATCTCCTTCGCCGTCGGCTAAAATACGCGCCGGCAGACGCCTACGGAGGAGGCCGCATGCGCTACGCTATCTGCTTTACGCCCTCGGCGAGCGATCCGCTGACGTTTGCGGGGGCCAATTGGCTGGGCCGGAACGTCTATTCCGGCGAGATGGTCGAACCGCCCGGCATCCGCGGCCTTGGCATCCATGAGGTCGCCTTTCACACGGCGCTGCCGCGCCGGTACGGGTTTCATGGAGGGTTGAAGGCGCCTTTCCGCCTCGCGCCGGACGTCTCGGAAGCAGCCCTGCTGCGGGAACTCATGCGCTTTTCCGGCACGCTCCTGCCTTTCACGATTCCCTGCCTGGAGATCGCCCGGCTCGGTAATTTCTACGGTCTCGTTCCCTCCCACCGCTGCGAGTCTCTCGAGCACCTCGCATCGGCCCTGGTGCAGCAGTTCGATTGCTTCCGGGCACCGCTGTCTGAAGCCGAGATCGAGCGCAGCGATCCCGACGGCCTGTCGGCCGCCCAGTTCTCCAATCTGCATCGCTGGGGCCATCCTTACGTGATGGACGAATTCCGTTTCCATATGATGCTGACGGGGCCTGTGAACTCGGCGGACATGCCCCGTCTCGAGCAGGCGTTGCGCAGCTTCTTCGAACCGGTGCTGGCCGATCCGATCCCCGTCTCCAATATCGCTTTGCTGATGGAAGAGGGAAACGGCGGGCCGTTCCGGGTGCATTCGCTGCATCCGATGGGCAAGGTGAGCGCCCGCAAGTTCGCCTGAGCGACCCGCGTTAAACCCTTGTGCCCGCGAGGCAAAACTCGCTTCCGTACTTTCAGTCTCGACAAGCAGGCCATCCGTGCTTACCGTCTCCAGGTATTCGAGAAGGTGATCCGATGGTATCCGAGACCTATGCCCGCAATCTTGTCGGCTACGGCCGCAGCACTCCTGATCCGAAGTGGCCGGGCGACGCGCGCGTAGCGGTTCAGTTCGTTCTCAACTACGAGGAAGGCGGGGAGAGTTCTATCCTTGATGGCGATCCCGCTTCGGAGAATCTGCTTTCGGAGATCGTCGGTGCGGCACCGTGGCCAGGTCAGCGCAACCTGAACATGGAATCGATCTACGAGTATGGTTCGCGCGCCGGCTTCTGGCGGCTCTGGCGCATGTTCACCGGTCTCAAGGTCCCGGTCACGGTCTATGGCGTGACACTTGCGATGGCACGCAATCCGGAGGCGGTCGCGGCGATGAAGGAGGCCGGCTGGGAGATCGCCAGCCATGGCTATCGCTGGCTGGAGTACAAGGATTTTCCCGAGGACGTGGAACGCAAGCATATTCTGGAAGCGGTACGGCTCCACACCGAACTCACCGGCGAGCGGCCCTACGGGATGTATCAGGGCAAACCCTCCGACAATACGCTGCGGCTGGTGATGGAGGAGGGCGGTTTCCTTTATTCCTCGGACTCTTACGCCGATGATCTGCCATATTGGGTGAAGGGTGTCGATGCCGAGCCATTCCTCATCATCCCCTATACGCTCGATACGAACGACATGCGCTTTGCGACGCCACAGGGTTTCAACTCCGGCGATCAGTTCTTCACCTATCTGAAGGATGCGTTCGACACTCTTTACGAAGAGGGCCGGGAAGGCAGTCCGAAGATGATGTCCGTCGGCCTGCATTGCCGCCTCGTCGGGCGACCGGGCCGGGCCGCGGCGCTGCGCCGCTTCGTTGAGTATGTTCTGAAGCACGACAAGGTGTGGATCCCGAAGCGCATCGAGATCGCTCGTCACTGGCACGAGCACCACAAGCCGGAAGCAATCTGATGATCTCTCGCGATGAGTTCGTATCTCGCTTCGGCGGCGTCTTCGAACATTCCCCCTTCATCGCCGAGCGTGCCTATCATGATGGCTTCATCGGCGAGGCTCTGACGGTCGATCGCGTGCATACAGCGCTCGTGGCAATCTTCCGGGCGGCGAGCGAAGAGGAGCGTCTCGGCGTTCTGCGCGCCCATCCCGATCTTGCCGGACGGCTGGCGATTGCCGGCGAGTTGACGGAAGACAGCAGGCAGGAACAGGCCGGCGCGGGCCTCGATCGCCTGAGCGCTGCCGAGCATGCGCGCTTCACCGAACTCAACAACGCCTATGTCGAGAAATTCGGCTTTCCCTTCATCATCGCGGTGAAGGGGCTCGACAAGAACGACATCCTCGCCGCCTTCGAAAGGCGGATCAAAAATAGCCGTGAGGAGGAATTCGCGGCAGCGACCACGCAGGTCGAAAAGATTGCGCTTCTGCGCCTGACATCCATGCTTCCGGAGAAATGAATGACCGAGAATACCGCATCGAGCCTGCCATCTTTTGCCACCGGCGCCATCAATCTCGCTTCAGCCCGGCTCGGCGCAAAGGGCATCTACGCGACGGACGAGTTCTTCGCTCCGCTTGAGCGCATGCTGCAGGACGTGCCGGCAAGCTTCGACCCGGACCTCTATGACGACAACGGCAAGTACATGGATGGCTGGGAAAGCCGGCGCAAGCGCGTTTCCGGCCACGACTGGGCCATCGTGAAGCTCGCGATGCCGGGCCGCATCTTCGGCTTCGACGTCGATACCAGCTATTTCACCGGCAACTACCCGCCGCACTGCTCGATCGAGGCAGCCTTCGTCGAGAGCGGTGACCCGACCGATGCGACGCAATGGACGGAGATCCTGGCGAAATCGCCGCTCGGCCCCAGCGCCCAGCACTTCTTCGAAAATGCCGACAGAGAAAAGATCTGGACGCATCTGCGGTTGCACATCTATCCCGACGGCGGCGTGGCGCGTCTTCGCGTCTATGGCTCTGCCTATTTCGACTGGACAAAGGTCGGCGCGGGCGAGGAAGTCGACCTCGGCTATATCTTCAACGGTGCGAAATCGCTTGCCTGGTCGGATGCCCATTACGGCCATCCCGACAAGATGCTTGGACCCGGCCGCGGCATCAACATGGGCGACGGTTGGGAGACCAAGCGCCGTCGCGGCCCCGGTCATGACTGGGCGATCATCCGCCTTGGTCATCCGGGCGTGCTGAAACGCATCGTCGTCGATACCGCCTTCTACAAGGGCAATTTCCCCGACACCTGCGAATTGCTCGGCGCCTACCTGCCGGAGCTGGGCGATACGCTTTCCGAGGCCGATATCGCGGCTTCGGAGACCTGGAAGCCGATCCTGTCGCGCAGCAAGCTGCAGGCGGACCACACCCATGAATATGGCGCCGGCGCGATCGCCGATATCGGGCCCGTGACGCATGTGCGCTATGCCATGCATCCGGACGGCGGCACGATGCGGCTGAGGCTCTACGGGGTGAAGGCTTGAGCGCTTCCTTCTTCATGGCGGCTCGCCTATATTTGCGGCATCGGGAGTGATGCCGCATGAGACCTTCTGAAGTGCTGGAAAAGAACAGGAAGGCGATCCGTGAAGCGACGAAACGCTTCAACGCGGCGAACCCGCGCGTCTTCGGATCGGTGGCCCGGGGCGAGGACAAGGCGGATAGCGATCTGGATATTCTCGTGGATGCGCTGCCGGGATCGACCCTTCTGACGTTGGGGGGACTTCAGGATGCCCTTGAACAAATGATGCTCGGCACGCCAATTCATCTGCTGACGCCGGGGGACTTCCCCGAGCACGTTCGCTCACGTGTTCTTGCGGAAGCCAAGCCCATATGAATTCAGATCGTCTTCGCCTCAATCTTGATCGCATGCTGCAGGCGGCATCTGACGCCAATCGTTTTACAGACGGCATGGATAGGGAGGCATTCAAGGCGGATGTCGTGCTGCAGCGCGCAGTCGGAATGAGCCTTTTGATGGCCGCTGAAGCGGCAACGCAGATCATGGAGAAGTATCCAGAGTTTGTTGCCGAGCACCCGGAGCTTCCCTGGAGTTCAATACGAGGCATGCGCAACCGGATAGCTCATGGCTATTTTGAAATCGACCTCGACAAGGTATGGGATACCGCTCGTTTCGAGGCTCCAGATATGGTTGCGAACATCTACACGCTCCGCAACTGGCGAGCCCAAGGCGAATAGCATGTCCGAATATCTCGACATCAAGCCGCTCACCAAATCCGCCTTCGGGCCTTTCGGCGACGTCATCGAGGCCGATCCCACGACGGTACGCCTCATCAACAATGGCACGACGGAGCGCTTCCATGCACTCGCAGCAGCAGAAGCCGCAGGCGAGGGCGCGCGCGTGATCATCAACATCTTCCGCGGCCAGCCGCGGGTCTTCCCCCACGCGGTCGTCATGATGGAGCGGCATCCCTTCGGCAGCCAGAGTTTCTCGCCGCTATCGAACAGGCCGTTTCTTGTGGTCGTGTCGTCCGACGAGGGGGGGCAGCCGGGG
Source organism: Rhizobium sp. BK251 (assembly GCF_004345245.1). Lineage (GTDB taxonomy): Bacteria > Pseudomonadota > Alphaproteobacteria > Rhizobiales > Rhizobiaceae > Rhizobium. The sequence continues at coordinate 213,452 of NZ_SLUQ01000002.1, forward strand.
CGGCCGCAGGCATTTCTGGCACGAGGTGGTCAGGGCGTGAACTATCACCGCAACGTCTGGCACCATCCGCTGATGGCGCTTGGCGAAGCCTCCGATTTCCTAGTTGTCGATCGCGACGGCCCTGGCAATAATCTTGAGGAATTCTTCTTCGAAACCCCGTTCATCATCAGAGAACCGGCCCTATGACAGGACTGACGACCCACGTACTCGACACAGCTCTCGGCAGGCCCGCCCAAGGGCTGAGGATCGAGCTCTTCCGCGTCGACAACGATTATCGCACCCATCTGAAGACGTTCGAGACAAACGCTGACGGCCGGGTGGACGGAGGCCCGCTTCTTCATGGAGAGGAGTTCAGGGCTGGGTACTACGAGCTCCTCTTTCATGCCGGTGACTATCTGCGGGCCTCGGGTGCAGCCCTGCCGCACCCGGCTTTCCTCGATCTCGTGCCGATCCGTTTCGGCATCGCAGACACCTCGGCGCACTACCATGTGCCGCTCCTGATCTCGCCCTACGGCTATTCCACCTATCGCGGCAGCTAGGCATGCGCTTTGCGGCAATCGCTGACATTCACGGCAACTGCCTGGCGCTTGACGCAGTGCTTGCCGATATCCGCGCTGAAGGCATCTCGGACATTGTCGATCTCGGGGATTGCTTCAGCGGTCCGCTGGAGGCGGGAAAGACGGCAGACCGGCTTCTTGAACTGAATCTGCCGACAGTCCGCGGCAATCACGACCGGTACTTGATCACTCAGGCGCTAGACGAAATGCATGCTTCGGACGCTACTGCTTTCCGCCAGCTGGCCAACGCCCATCTCGAATGGCTGCGAAAGCTTCCGACCGAACTTGTCATAGGGGAGAGGCCTATCTCTGCCACGCGACGCCGCGAAACGACTGTCTCTACTGGATGGAAACCGTGGCCGAGGACGGGCGGGTATCGTTGCGGCCGCAGCCGGAGATCGAGACGCTGGCTGCGGGCGTCGACCTGCCGTTGATCCTCTGCGGCCATACGCATCTTCCGCGCATCGTGCGGCTCTCGGGCGGACGTCTGCTCGTCAATCCCGGCAGCGTCGGCTGCCCGGCCTATGAGGACGACAGGCCCTATCAGCACAAGGTTGAGACGGGGCATCCGATGGCAAGCTACGCTATATTGGAGAAGACAACGGCTGGCTGGGCCGCATATTTTCGCACCGTCCCCTACGACCACATGGCGATGTCGAAGCGGGCAACGAAAAACGGCCGCCCGGAATGGGCGGCCGCGTTGGCGACGGGACGGGTGTGAGAGCGGAAGTTCGCTTTAGCTTTCGGAAGCATCCTTGGGGGCGGGAGCCGGTGCCGATCCGGGGGCATTTACCAGAATCGGTCCCGCGGTGGCGGCCTTCGGTTTCGGGCTATCGAGATTTGCAAGCAGCGACGAGACCGCATTCTCGCCATCAAAGCCCGCTTCCCTCATCAGTTTGTCCAGGATCGGCTTGTTTGCCTGGTACGCAAGAAGCTGCCCGGCGAGGCCTTCTCCCATGCCGATGCCCGAGCCGTTGCTGCCCACACCTCCACCACGGCCGAGCATGCCGCCGGTGTCGAATATGCGGATGTCGGAGATCTTTTCGATCGGCTTGACGGCCTCGGCGAGCGCGGACGGGATGATGCGAATCCGCTCGCGGGTGATTTCGAACTCGATGATCGCTGCGCTGAGCTTGTTGCGGGCGTCGTTGAGCAGTGCTTCGCTCTCGGCTTCTGCCTTGCCCGTCTCCAATATGCCCTTTGCTTTGATGATGGCGGCATCGGCCTCGGCGGTAGCGAGGGTCTTGATCGCCTCGGCCTGATCGAGTGCCGCCTGCTTTTCGGCTTCGGCTCCGACAGTGACGGCAGTTGCCTCCGTCTCGGCTTTCTTGCGCGCATCAATGACCGCGATCTGCTTTTCACGCTCCGCGATTTCGACGGCCTTGGCAGTTTCGACCTTTTCTTCGGCAGCTATGGCGAGTGCACGAGCTGCTTCGGCGGTAGCCTTCGCTTCGGATTCCTCGCGGCTTTTGTTGGCGACAGCGATCGCGCTTTCCTGCGCCACGATCTGGAGGTCGCGCTTGGCTTCCGTGTCGCGTTGCTGGACGGCGCGTGTTGCGTCGATATTGGCGCTTTCACGCGCCTGCTTTGCGGCAGCCTCACGTTCCGCGATCGCCTGCTGCGATGCGATGCGAGCTTCTTCTTCCGCCCTTTTCGCAGCCTGTTCCTGCTGAGCCGTCTCGGCGCGCGTTGCCGCTGATTTGTTGGCGATGTCGCGTTCCTGGCTGAGCTCGGCCTCGCGCTTAGTGCGTTCGATGGCGAGCGACTGCTGGCGGGCCTCGAGATCCTTCTGGGCGATGGCGACTTCGGTGTCGCGCACGATCTCGTTTCGCTCCTTCTTGCGGCTTTCGGTAATCCGCGTCAACGCGGCAAGGCCCTGTGCGTCGAAGAAGTTATTGGCGTTGAAGTGCTTTATATCGGTCTGGTCAAGACGCGTCAGGGAGACCGATTCCAGCTCGAGACCGTTCGATTGCAGGTCCGAGCCGACGGCCTCCTGGACGGCCTTGACGAAATCCATGCGCTGCTCCTGCAGCGCGTCGAGGTTCATCGTTGCGGCGACAGAGCGCAAACCATCGACGAACTTCGCTTCGATCAACACACGCAACTCTTCGGCATCGTTTGTGCGATTGCCCAGCGTCTGAGCGGCAAGCGCGATCGACGAGGCGTCCGGCTTGACGCGCACATAGAATTCGGCACCGATATCGACGCGCATGCGATCCTTTGTGATCAGGGCATCGCCCTCGCCACGCCGCACCTCCAGGCGCAGGGTCTTGAGATTGACGCGGGCGATGGAGTGGAAGATGGGCAGCACGACCGAACCGCCGTCGAGTACGACTTTCTGCCCGCCAAGGCCGGTGCGCACATAGGCTTCATCGCGGCTCGAGCGGGTATAGAGCGAGGCGAGCACAAAGCCGATGCCCAGAATGAGGACAATCCCTATGCTCGCAGGCAGAATGACGTCGTAAATCATGAATTCTCTCCCAAAGATAAATTGCCCGGTGCGATGAGCTCGTCCGGAGCCGAAACTGCAATGAATATATCCGCCCTGCGATCGACGAGCAGGATCCTCGCGCCAACGGCGAGGGGACGCTCGTCCTTTGCCGCTTTCGCTCGAAGGCTGTGCCAGTTGCCATGCGCATCCTTGAGGCGGATGCGACCGGGAAGTCCTTGATTGAGTGGTCCGATAGTCACTTCCGCTGTTCGTCCTACAAAATCCGAAAGATCGACGGCATAGGTTTCGTCGCGCGGTACGATGCGAGCCACGGTCCGGCTTGACGCGCGGACCAGCGGCACAGCCAGCACAATCGCGGGGACAGTTGCCGCCAGTGCGGGCAGCGGCGTCCATAGGGCATTGGAAATGGCCTGTATGACGAAACCGGCAATCGAAAAGAGGCCGAGCGCCATCAGTATCAAGACAAGAATAGGGACGCCGCCGACATTCAGCCAGGACAGGAGACCCGCAATCCCCTCATGTCCATCAGTGTGCGGCTTGTCGATCATCTCGCCGAAGGAGAAGCCGAGCAGCATGGCGAGAACTTCGATTGCGGTCAGGCCGGCCATCATGAGGGCCGCGGCCGCAAAGGGGGCGCACTCTGGGGCGAAGAGGAGGTTCATGAGATTATTGGCTACCCACCTTGAAACGCGCGAGCCTTGCCTCGATTGCCTTCTCACGGTGCAAACGGTCGAGTTCATCGAGTTCGATGCCGCTGGCAACTTCTCCTAACGGTACGCCTGTTACCCGCGAGACCGCCGCCGCTGCCTTTGCTGCGCTGGCGCCGGGTTGCGCGCGGGCGCCACCAGGCGACGATTTCGATGCATGCTGTGCAAGGCTGCGCTTGTAGTCGGAGAGGCGGGCCTCGGCTTCCCTTCGGGTGGCAAGCACCGCCTGAAGTGCCTTCTGGCCCTCGTCCACATGTTCCTTTGCGTCGGCAAGCGCCTTGTCGAGGGCAGCAATCTGGGCTTCGAGATCGATCTGCCTCGAAACGCCAGCCTTTGCGAGGTCATCGCGCCCGGACGACACCGCGAGACGGATCTTTCCATCCAGGGCGCTTATGTCTTCGTCTATCTCGGTACGGCGGCCTGTGATGCGATATTCCTCGGCGCGCGCCCTACCGAGATCGGTTCGTGCTTCCTCGGCCGCAGAATCAATCTCTCGGATCGCCTGCTCGATGATCGCGAGCTTGTTCGCGCCTTCGGCCTTGTCGATGGCGGCGTTTGCAACGCCCGCGATCAGGCGGCCCATTCGCGAAAGAACACCCTCATTCATGCTTTCCTCCATCCGTGGCGAATTCGGCGTGACGCCGATGTGGATTTCATAGCGGCCTCCCGTGACGACGAGAAATGCCGGGAAGATATTGACCCATCCCGACGAGTAGCCCGCGACATCGAATGGCACCGCTACCCGGCCGCTGACCGTCGCGATCGTCAGATCGGAGGGCCCCTTGATGGCGAAGAGTTTTTCATCCAGCGGTAGATGGTTTATGCTGCCGGCCGGTGCGCGATTTGACGCAAAGTCGCGCAGGCCCAGCGTCACAAGACGCGCTGGCAGGCCGGTCTGTTCACGCACCTTCTCGTAGGCAAGCTCGTGCAGGACCACGAGATTGGCACCAGCCTTCTCGGACACGATACCCCCTACGATAGCGGCCATCCGGTTATACGCGGCGATCGTTTCATCTATCGCAACGCGCGCATCATCCGACGGCGCCAACATGTAGCGCAGCGTGGATTGTGGAGATGCTTTTGTCGACGATACCATGAGCACAACATAAAGTACCGCTTTGGTGCTTTCAAGGGATGCCTAAAAAAGAATCTTCGATAGTTAACAACGCCTGATTGCTGGCATTGATAGCTCGCCATTGCGGAATAACGACAAGGAGTGGCGAACGGACGCTACTGACGGCCGACGATGATCGAGGAGTTTATGTCCTTTATGTCGCGCTTGCCGCAGAGCGCCATGGTGAGGTCCATTTCCTTGCGGATGATTTCAAGCGCGAGCGTTACGCCTTGCTTGCCCATGGCGCCCAGGCCGTAGAGGAAGGGGCGGCCGATATAGGTGCCCGTGGCGCCGAGCGCGACTGCCTTCAGCACATCCTGGCCCGATCGGATGCCGCCATCGAGATGGATCTCGATGCGATCGCCCACCGCGTCGACGATCTTCGGCAGCATGCCGATCGTGGATGAGGCGCCGTCAAGCTGGCGGCCCCCATGATTGGAGACGATGATGGCGTCCGCACCCGTGTCGGCGGCGGCTCTTGCGTCTTCCGGGTCGAGGATGCCCTTGATGATCAGCGGACCGCCCCATTGCTCCTTGATCCAGGCAACGTCGCTCCAGGAAAGCCGCGGGTCGAACTGCTCGGACGTCCAAGTGGAGAGGGAGGAGATGCTGGAGACGTTCTTCGCATGGCCGATGATGTTGCCGAAGCTGTGCCGCCTCGTCTTCAGCATCTCGAGGCACCAGAACGGCCGGGCCGCCATCTGCCAGAGATGCTTTGGCGTCAATTTCGGGGGGGCGGAGAGGCCGTTACGCAGATCCTTGTGCCGCTGGGCAAGGATCTGGAGGTCGGCCGTCAGCACCAGGGCGGAGCACTTGGCCGCCTTGGCGCGGTTGATGAGGCTCAGCACGAAGTCCCTGTCGCGCATGACGTAAAGCTGGAACCAGAAGGGTTTCGTCGTCACCGAGGCAACGTCCTCGATCGAGCAGATGCTCATCGTCGACAGCGTGAAGGGGATGCCGAATTCCTCCGCTGCACGGGCCGCCAGCATCTCGCCGTCGGCGTGCTGCATGCCGGTCATGCCGGTCGGGGCGAGCGCCACCGGCATGGATGCTTTCTGGCCGACCATGGTCGTTTCAAGCGTCCGGTTGTCCATGTCGACCATAACACGCTGGCGCAACTTTATCTGGCCGAAGTCGCTTTCATTCGCCCGATAGGTCTGCTCGGTCCAGGCGCCGGAATCCGCATAGTCGAAGAACATCTTCGGCACGCGCCGCCGCGCGCGTTTCTTGAGGTCGGCAATAGTAAGAGGCGTGCCCATCCGCAATCTTTCAGATCTGCCAAATATTACAAAAATAGCACGCTTTATGGCGTCCTGGCATTGATTTCCCATGTTGCCTTGAGGTTATCGCGCGGTCTCTCTCTGCTTGTTCGACAAGTTTGCCTTTGCCGCCACTCCGGCCACATAGCTTTCGGCGATGGCGCGGTCGTCGCCCATGGTCTGGAGGAGGAACAGCTCTTCCGGCAGCGTCTTTACCACCTCCATCTTGAGCGCCATCGCCGGTGTCGCGGCGGCGTCGAGAACGACGAGGTCGGCGTCCGTTCCCGGCTCAAGCGTGCCGATACGGTCCTCGAGCGACAGCGCTTCGGCGTTGCCGAGCGTCATGTGGTAATAGCTGTCCAGCGGGTTCAGCCGTTCGCCGAGCAATTGCTGGATCTTGTAGGCCTCGTCCATGGTGCGCAGCATGGAATAACTCGAGCCGCCGCCGATATCGGTGGCAACGCCGATCCGGACCGGCTTCTCCCGGCGCACCAGCGCCTTCATCGGGAAGAGGCCGGAGCCGAGGAAGAGGTTGGAGGTCGGGCAATGGACGGCAATGGAGCCCGCCTCGCTCATCGCGTCGGCCTCGCGCTCGGAGAGGTGGATGCAGTGGCCGAAGAGCGTCCTGTCGCCGAGCAGGCCGTAGTGGGCGTAGATGTCGGTGTAGTCGGCCGCTTCGGGATAGAGCTCGCAGGTATATTTGATCTCGTCGTGGTTTTCCGAGAGATGAGTCTGGATGTGCAGGTCCGGAAACTCGCGGGCAAGCGCTCCCGCCGCTTCCATCTGCGCCGGCGTAGAGGTGATCGCAAAGCGCGGCGTGATGGCAACGTGGTTGCGCCCTTTGCCGTGCCAGTCCGCAATCACCTGGCGGGTTTCGTCATAGCCCATCTCAGGCGTGTCGAGCAGGCCTTGCGGGGCGTTGCGATCCATCATCACCTTGCCGCCCACCATGCGCATGTTGCGCTTCACGGCCTCCGCGAAGAAGGCGTCTGCGGAGGTCTTGTGCACCGAGCAATAGGCGACCGCCGTCGTCGTGCCGTGGCGGATCAGTTCGTCATAGAAATGCCCCGCGATCCTTTGCGCATGGGCAGTCTCCACGAACCGGCATTCTTCGGGAAAGGTGTAGGTATTCAGCCATTCCAGCAGGTTTGCGGCATAGGAGGCGATTACCTGCATCTGCGGGAAGTGCAGGTGCATGTCGATGAAGCCCGGCATGATCAGATGCGGGCGATGATCGATCTCGGCGATGCTTTCGGGCGCCTCGGCCTTGATGTCCGCGTAGGGGCCGATTGCGGCGATCAGGCCGTCCTCGATCAGCAAGCCGCCGTCTTCCTCGTAGAGGTAGCTTTCGGTGTCGGTCAGGCTGAGTGGCGCGCGCCTGAAGGAGAGCAGGCGCCCGCGCAGAAGTGTCTTCGTCATTGGCTCTTGCCTTGAACTGCGCTTTCGAACCAGGCGACCAGCAGCTTACGCTCGTCCGGCGTGATGTCCGTGACGTTGCCGGGCGGCATGGCGTGGCTGCGGCCCGCCTGTATATAGATCTCGCGCGCATGGGCGGCGATTTCGGCATCGTTTTCGAGGATGACGTTCTTCGGTGGCCGGGCCAACCCCTCATAGACGGGCTCGGCGGCATGGCACATGGAACAGCGCGTGGAGATGAGTTCCTTGACCGCCGGGAAGTGCGGATCGCCGGCGAATTGCTGGAAGGCGGGAGCGACGGAAGCCTGATCGCCGCCGGTCAGCACCTTCGGCACGGTCGAAAGCCACATGATGATGATGAAAAGGATGACCGTGACGATCCATGTCCAGGTCGGCCGCCCCTTGCGGGCATGGGTGGTGTTGAACCAGTGCCGGATGGTCACGCCCATCAGGAAGACGAGCGTAGCGATTACCCAGTTGTAGGCGGTGCCGAAGGCCAGCGGATAGTGGTTCGACAGCATGAAGAAGATGACGGGCAGCGTCAGGTAGTTGTTGTGGAGCGAGCGCTGCTTGGCGATCTGGCCGTACTTCGGATCCGGCGTGCGCCCAGCGATAAGGTCGGCAACCACGATCTTCTGGTTCGGGATGATGATCATGAAGACGTTGGCCGACATGATTGTGGCCGTAAAGGCGCCGAGATGCAGGAAGGCGGCGCGGCCGGTGAAGACCTGTGTATAGCCCCAGGCCATGAAGACGAGAACCGCGTAAAGCACGATCATCAGGCCCCAGGTGTTGTTGCCCAGCGGCGACTTGCAGAGCAGGTCGTAGACGATCCAGCCGACGGCGAGGGAGGCGAGCGAGATCAGGATCGCGGTGGGGGCGTTGATGTCGAGCACATGGCGATCGATCAGGAACAGATCGGCGCCGCCGTAATAAACGATGCAGAGCATCAGGAAGCCGGAGAGCCAGGTGAAATAGCTCTCGTATTTGAACCAGGTCAGGTGCTCCGGCATCTGGGCCGGCGCCACGAGGTATTTCTGGATATGGTAGAAGCCGCCGCCATGGACCTGCCATTCCTCGCCATGGACGCCTTCGGGAAGATGCGGGCGCTTCACAAGGCCGAGGTCGAGGGCAATGAAATAAAAGGACGAGCCGATCCAGGCGATCGCTGTAACGACGTGAAACCAGCGGGCCGCAAAGGCCAGCCACTCCCACGCAATGGCATACTCATACATCACTAACCCCTGTTCTTCCTCCGATTCACTAGCATGCAAAATGTTCCGACAGGAGGAAAGAGAAAGCGCGCAAGCCGACGAATTTTGCTGCACTGCAAAATAATCGTACTGGAAATGTGAAGCTTCTGTTACATTTGTATTGCAAGGCCGCCGGGATGAGGTGGAAACCGCAGCAACGGCGGGGCATTCATCAACGGAGAATAGCCCATGCGCAATGCAATGATTGCAATGATTGCCGTGATGTCGACGATGTTTGCGTACGTGTCATGCGCCAATGCCCATGATGCACAGTCGGGTTGGAAATACGAACCTTACTGCTGCAACGGCAACAACCACACCGGTGATTGCCAGATGATACCAACCAAGAGCGTGAGGATAGTCCAGGGTGGATATCAGGTCACGCTTGCTCCGGGCGATCACAGGCTCGTCACACGGAGTCATGTCTTCAAGCTGCCGCAGCAGACCGCCAGACGGTCGCAGGACAGCGAATACCACCTCTGCCTGTTCCCGGACGAAAATACTCCACGCTGTTTCTATGCTCCTGACATGGGATTCTGAGGCTGCGTGTTGCCGCCCGGCATCTCGTTCAGTATCCAGTTGCGAAACGCCTTGATCTTCGGAACGTTGCGGCGGTTCTCCGGATAGGCGAGCCAGTATCCGCGGCCATCGGTGCATTGGAGTTCGAACGGCCGGAACAGCTTTCCGGTCGCGAGTTCTTCCGGATAGAAATCAGGTGTCAGAATGGCCACGCCCTGGCCTGCGACAGCAGCGGCTGCCTCGTAGGCCTGGGCGCCATAAAAGCTGGTGGTCCGCGTCCCCAAGCCCGCGGTGGACACACCGGCTGCTTCGAGCCATTGGTGCCACCAGGGATCGGTGAGATCAAAAATCCGGAGCTTCAGGAGGTCCGCGGGCTCATGGACGCCACCAATGCTCTCGGCAAGCGCCGGGCTTAGCATCGGCGTGAAATGGACGTCCATCAGCTTGTCGGCGCGCAGCCCGGGCCAATCTCCCTTGCCCGAACGGATGCCGACATCGACTGCTTCACGGGCGAAATCGACCAGTGTATCGGAGGTGCTGAGACGCACCGCAATATTCGGATTGGCGAGCTGGAAATTGCCAAGTTTGCGCGCGAGCCATTGGGACGCGAATGTCGCCAGACAGGTGATCTGCAGCATCACTTCCGTTTCGCCGCGCGCCTCGGCCATGGCAAGCTGCAACATCTCGAAGGCCTCGGCGACCTGTGGCGCCAGCCGCTCACCGGTTTCCGTCAGGCTGATCTGCCGCGGGCGGCGCAGGAAGAGCGGTTCACCGACGTTCTCTTCGAGCAGCTTCACCTGATAGCTGACGGCCGTCTGGGTCATGCCCAGCTCTTCTCCAGCCTTGGTGAAACTGCCAAGCCGCGCCACGGCGTCGAAGACGCGCAGCGCGTTCAGCGGAAACTGCCTCGATAGCTTCATGGATAAGCTCTCTTTATGCATGCAGACGGTTGTTCGATTGGAATTGCAGCATTTTCTGGCCCACACTGCAAGTACATCATCAACGGAGTGCAGGTGACCATCATGGATTGCTCAACCATCGAACGGACTGAAGGCCATGTCGATCTATCGCTGCCGACGCTCGGTTCGCGCCTCCAGGCCTGGTTCAATCGCACGTTCGTCCATTCCTCGCGGCTCGATCTCGAAGCGATGCCGGACAGGGTGAAGCGGGATCTCGGATTTCTGGACGGGCGCGACCCGCCCTACGAAGGATGGTAGGCTGAGAGCGCCGTCAGGATTTCGGCCGCTGTCATGGCGGCGATGACTTCCGGCCGCTTGTCTCTGACCGTCGATCCGCCGATCGGAAGGGTGAGGCGGCCGAGCCAGGACGGATCGCCGCCAACTTCACGAACGAGCCAGCTGGCGAAGGTCGCCCGCTTGGTTGCCGAGCCGATCATGCCGATATAGGCAAGGTCGGTGCGGGCAAGGGCTTCCTGCGCGATGAGAAAGTCGAGCGCGTGGTCGTGCGTCAGGATCACCACGGCCGCACCTGCCGGTATCTCCCTCGCGATCGCCTCCGGCATCGGCACCAGCAGGGTCTTCATTTCCGCGGGCAGATTGGCGAGTTCATCCTTGCGCGTCTCGACGACGGTGACGGAGACGGGAAGTGGGGCGAGGGCGGCCGCAAGCGCACGCCCTACATGGCCCGCCCCGAAGAGGTAGACCTCCGGTAGTTGGTCCGCCTCGCCGCGCCGCCGGCCTTCCAGTTCGCTGACGATCGGGTCCGTCACGCGCCGGAAGCGCAATTGCGTGCGGCCACCACAGCACTGCCCGATTTCGGGGCCGAGCGGAATATCCATCGTTTCCGCTCCGCCCGCGCCCGAAAGAAGTTCGCGGGCGTTGCGGATGGCGAGGAATTCGAACTGGCCGCCGCCGATCGTGCCCCACATGGCATTCTCGGCAACGAGCATGAAGGTGCCTGCCTCGCGCGGCGTCGAGCCTTGCGTGCCGACGATTTCTACGAGGATGACGTCCGGACGCGTCGCGAGGAAAACGCGAAAGTCGCTCTTGGGAATGAACCCGGACAGGATCTCGCGCCGCGACATATCACACCTGCCTCAACCTCTCGACTGCCATCAGGACGCGCTCCGGCGTGGCCGGAGCATCGAGTTTCGGGCAGACCTTATAGTCGGCGACGCTCGCAACGGCCATGGAAATGGCCTCCAGCACCGAAATCGCCAGCATGAAAGGCGGTTCTCCCACCGCCTTGGAACGCCCGATCGACGCCTCGGCGTTTTCGGACCATTCGGCGAGGCGAACGTTGAAGATCTTCGGCCGGTCGGACGCGAGAGGGATCTTGTAGGTCGATGGCGCATGCGTGCGCAGCCGTCCCTTGCTGTCCCACCACAACTCCTCGGTCGTAAGCCAACCCATGCCCTGTACAAAGGCGCCTTCCACCTGGCCGAGGTCGATGGCCGGGTTGAGCGAGCGGCCAACGTCGTGGAGGATGTCGGCACGCTCCACCTGATATTCGCCCGTCAGCGTGTCGATCGACACCTCCGAGCAGGCCGCGCCATAGGCGAAGTAATAGAAAGGCCTGCCGCGCCCGGCCTGGCGGTCCCAGTGGATCTTCGGCGTCTTGTAGAAGCCGGCGGCCGAAAGCTGGACGCGGGCGAAGTAAGCCTGCTTGATCAGATCGGGGAAGGGTATCTCGGCATCGCCGATACGCACACGGTTCGGCAGGAACACGACAAGAGAGGGGTCGACGCCCCATTTCTCTGCGGCGAAGGCGACGAGCCTTTCCTTGATCTGCCGGGCGGCGTCGAAGGCGGCCATGCCGTTGAGATCGGAGCCGGAGGAGGCGGCCGTCGCGGAGGTGTTCGGAACCTTGCCGGTCGTCGTCGCGGTGATCTTCACCCGTTCGATATCGACCTGGAAGGCATCGGCGAGAACCTGCGCCACTTTCGTGTAGAGGCCCTGGCCCATCTCCGTGCCGCCGTGATTGAGATGGATCGAGCCGTCCTGATAGACATGGACGAGCGCGCCCGCCTGGTTGAAGGCGGTCATCGTGAAGGATATGCCGAACTTGACCGGGGTCAGCGCAATGCCCTTGCGGATAAAGCGGCTCGAGCGATTGAACTCGATGATCGCCCGGCGGCGGGCCTGGTAGTCGGCAGACTCTTCCAGCTCATCGACCACGCGTGCGATGATGTTGTCCTCAACCTCCTGATGATAGGGCGTCAACACCCGCTCGGAGCCCTTGGCGCCGTAGAAATTCAGCCTGCGGATATCGAGAGGGTCCTTGCCGACGGCGTAGGCGATCTCTTCGATGAAGCGCTCGGCCCCCAGCATGCCCTGCGGGCCGCCAAAGCCACGGAAAGCCGTGTTTGAAACGGTATGGGTCTTGAGCGGCTTCGAGGTCAGGTGCACATGCGGGTAGAAGTAGCTCGAATCCGCATGGAAGAGTGCGCGGTCGGTCACTGGCCCCGAGAGATCGGCGGAAAAGCCGCAGCGGGCCGCATAGGTCGCGTCGACAGCGTGGATCCGCCCTTCCTCGTCGAAGCCGACCTCGTAGTCGACGAGAAAATCGTGGCGCTTGCCGGTCGCTGCCATGTCCTCGTCGCGGTCGGGGCGGAACTTGATCGCTCGGCCGAGCTTCTTTGCAGCGATCGCGGCCAGGGCTGCGAACTGGTTGCCCTGGGTTTCCTTGCCGCCGAAGCCGCCTCCCATGCGCCGTATATAGACGGTCACCGCATTGGAGGGGATGTTGAGCACATGGCCAACCATATGCTGGATCTCGCTCGGATGCTGTGTCGAGGACCAGACTGCGACCTCATCGTCCTCGCCTGGAATCGCCATCGCGATGTGGCTCTCGAGGTAGAAATGCTCCTGGCCGCCGATACGCATCTGGCCCTTCAGCCGGTGCGGCGCTTTCGCCATTTCCGTTTCCGGTTCACCGCGCTTCAGCGTCATCGGTTCGACGACGAGCGGACTGCCGTTCGTCAGCGCGCCGTTGATGTCGCTCCAGTGCGGCAGGTCGCGGTACTCAATCTTCGCCTTTCGGGCAGCGCGGCGCGCGGCGTCCCGGGTCTCGGCGATCACGGCGAAGATCGGCTGGTTGTGGAATTCGACCAGCGTTTCGGCGAGCAACGGCTCGTCATGACGGCCGGCCGGGCTGACGTCGTTGACGCCCGGCACGTCCTTGCCGGTGAAGACCCAGACGACGCCTGGGGAGGCGGCTACCGCGGAGAGGTCCATGCTGAGGATTTCGGCATGGGCACGATCGGAAAGGCCGAGCGCACCGTGGAGCAGCCCGGCAGGCTCCGGAATGTCATCGATATAGTCGGCGGTGCCCGTCACGTGCTTGTGCGCCGAATCGTGGCGCAGCGAGCCGTGTACGGAGCCGTTGATGATCTTGCGTTCCTCGAAGGTGGACTTGTCCATTCCTACACCTCCGCCTCAGCGAAACGCCTGAGTTCCTGCGGCGCTCCGGCTGTCTCCAGATAGAAGCGCAGCAGCAGGTTCTTGGCCGTCAGTTGCCGGTATCCAGCGGTAGCGCGCCAGTCGGTCAACGGCTGGAAGTCGGCGTCGAAGGCGGGGCGGGCGGCCTCCACCGTTGCTTCCGTCCATGGCTTGCCCAGCAGTTTGACCTCCACCGTGCGGGCGCGCTTGGGCGTTCCCGCCATGCCGCCGAAAGCGATGCGGACGTCGGCGACGTTGCCCGCGTCGTCCAGCTTCAGGTGGAAGGCGCCGAGAAGAGCGGAAATATCCTCGTCGCGACGCTTGGTGATCTTGTAGATTGCGAAGTGGCTGCCTTCCAACGGGTAGGGCACGAAGATGCTCTCCACAAACTCGCTCGGCCGGCGGTCCTGCTTGCCATAGGCGATAAAGAAGTCCTCGAGCGGCACCGCCCGCAAGCCCTCTATGGAGCGCAGTTTGACGGTCGCGCCAAGAGCCATCAGCGGTGGGGGCGTGTCGCCGATCGGCGAACCGTTGGCGATGTTGCCGCCGATCGTGCCCATGTTTCGCACCTGGTCGCCGCCGATGCGGTCGATCAGACGGCCAAGCGCCGGCACCTTTGCGGCAAGGGCGGAGAAGGCGCGGCTGTAGGTGACGCCGGACCCGATCGTGAAGCCGGTCTCGCCTGCCGTGATCGTCTGCAGCTCCTTCAGGTGATTGATGAAGATCACCGGATTGAGCGGGCGCATCTGCTTGGTCACCCAGAGGCCGACGTCGGTCGAGCCGGCAATGACGGTGGCGTCCTCCTCTTCGGCGAGAAGATCGGCAAGCGCTGCCACCGAGCCAGGAACAAGCAGCCGCTCCTTGCCGCTGACGACAACGATCGTCTCATCCGTCTGCATCGACCAGAGCCGCCCGATGATATCAGCGCGGCTTTTTTCCAGCGGATCGAAGAGCGCGCTCGGGCGCGCCGCGCTCACCTGCTCGGCAGCCTTGACGATCGGCTCGTAGCCGGTGCAGCGACAGAGATTGCCCTGCAACGCCTTTTCGATCTGCGCGCGGCTGGGTTTGTCGGTCGAGAGCCACAGGCCATAGAGCGACATGACAAAGCCCGGTGTGCAGAAGCCGCATTGCGAGCCATGACAATCGACAAGCGCCTGCTGGACGGGATGAAGCGTTCCGTCCTTGGCTGCCAGGTGCTCTACGGTAACGACATGCGTTCCGTGCAGCGAGCCGAGGAAACGGATGCAGGCATTCACACTCTCATAATGAAGAGATCCGTCGATGAGCCGCCCAACCAGTACCGTGCAGGCGCCGCAGTCGCCCTCGGCACATCCTTCCTTGGGGCCGGTCAGCCGCCGCCTAAGGCGCAGGTAGTCGAGAAGCGTCTCAGTGGGGCGGACAACAGAGAGCGACACATCTTCGCCGTTGAGGATGAAGCGGATGCTGTCGGTCATGATGTTCCTTGCTAGTCTCGCTTTAACCTTGAATCGTTATGCCGCAGTCCGCGTCGCGTCAATGGACCGCTTACCGCTGGTCTCCTGCCTTGCATCGCCGGCGGGAAGACGGAGCCGGAACGCGCAATGCTGCACCGCGGCTTTGGTTATGACGTTATGCCCAAATCGATGCGGCTGGCAATTGCTACTCCGCTACATCCGTAGGGGTAGAATGCCCCGACGCAAGATCGGCGAACATTTATCCTCTTTCCTCGGCTCCCGCGTTGCCATATTGATTTCCTTGCAGAAAAACCGACCGGGAGGAACGGCATGGGTGGATATGTGCTGGCGATCGATCAGGGAACGACGTCGACGCGGGCGATCGTTTTCGATGGCGACATGAAGGTCGCGGGAATGGGCCAGAAGGAATTCACCCAGATCTATCCGCGCTCAGGTTGGGTGGAGCATGATCCGGAGGAAATCTGGGTTTCCGTCATCTCGACCGTCCGGATGGC
Source organism: Rhizobium sp. BK251 (assembly GCF_004345245.1). Taxonomy (GTDB): domain Bacteria; phylum Pseudomonadota; class Alphaproteobacteria; order Rhizobiales; family Rhizobiaceae; genus Rhizobium. The sequence goes on from NZ_SLUQ01000002.1 coordinate 229,077, forward strand.
GCTGCGGCAGGCAAAGATCGAGGCGAGGGAGATTGCGGCGCTTGGCATCACCAACCAGCGCGAGACCGTCGTCGTGTGGGAACGGGAAACCGGCCGGCCAATACAGAACGCCATCGTCTGGCAGGACCGTCGGACTGCCAATTACTGCGACAATCTCAAGCGCCAGGATCTCGAAAAGCTCTTCACCAGGAAGACCGGCCTGCTGCTCGATCCCTACTTCTCCGGCACCAAGCTTTCCTGGATGCTCGCCAACGTGAAGGGTGCGCGGGCCCGCGCGGCGAAGGGCGATCTCTGCTTCGGCACGATCGACACCTTCCTCATCTGGCGGCTGACGGGTGGCAAGAGCTTCGTGACGGACGCCACCAATGCTTCGCGCACGCTGATGTTCAATATCGGCACCAACGAATGGGACGAGGATCTCCTCGAAATCCTGCGCGTGCCGGCGGCGATGCTGCCCGAAGTGAAGGATTGCGCCGCCGATTTCGGCGTCACCGATCCGGGCATTTTCGGCGTTGCTATCCCGATCCTCGGCGTGGCCGGTGACCAGCAGGCTGCGACGATCGGCCAGGCCTGCTTCGAGCCGGGCATGCTGAAATCGACCTATGGTACGGGATGCTTCGCCCTGCTCAATACCGGCGCCGACATGGTCCGCTCGAAGAGCCGGCTGCTGACCACCATCGCCTACCGGCTCGAGGGTGAGACGACCTACGCGTTGGAGGGTTCGATTTTCATCGCGGGTGCGGCGGTGCAATGGCTGCGCGACGGGCTCGGCGTCATTCGCAAGGCCGAGCAGAGCGGTGAACTGGCAGCCAGGGCTGACTCGACGCAGGAGGTCTATCTCGTGCCGGCCTTCACCGGGCTCGGCGCGCCGCACTGGGATCCCAAGGCACGCGGCGCGATCTTTGGCCTCACGCGCAACACCGGCCCGGCGGAGTTTGCCCGCGCGGCGCTCGAATCCGTCTGCTACCAGACCCGCGACCTGCTGGAGGCGATGCGCAAGGACTGGAAGAGTGACGGCGAGGAGACCGTGCTGCGCGTCGATGGGGGGATGGTCGCTTCCGACTGGACCATGCAACGGCTTGCCGATCTCCTCGAAGCGCCGGTTGATCGTCCGGCCATACTGGAGACGACGGCGCTCGGTGCCGCATGGCTTGCCGGCAGTCGCGCCGGAGTCTGGGCCGACCGCAAGGACTTCGCACGCTCCTGGAAGCGCGATCGCCGCTTCGAACCTGCGATGGACGAGAAGACGCGGGCGGCCAAGCTCAAGGGCTGGAAGAATGCCGTCAAGCGGACGTTGAGCGAGGCATAGGTATATTGTCTTTCGCTAAAGGACGCTGTCATTTAAGCTTCGTTCGACCGGCCGCGAAGGAGGTGGACGATGGGCTCGACGACAGTGGAATTGCGCAATGTGGAAAGCACCGAGGCGGCGATGGGCTGGGCCGGAGCGCACACCATCATCGTGGACCGCCCGGAAGGCAAGGCGGGCGGAATGGGTCTCGGCTTCAATGGTGCACAGCTGCTTGCGCTGGCGCTCGGCGGCTGCTTCTGCAACGACCTGCGCTATGCTGCCTATGAGATGGGTGTCGGGCTCGGCAAGATTTCTATCTCCGTCACCATTGACCTCGAAGGCGATCCGCTCCTGACCAAGGCCGCTAGAGTGACCGTCGCCTGCGAGACATTGAATGGATCTGATCCATCACGCGTCATCGAGAGGGCAAAGGCCACCTGCATGGTGAGCAATTCGCTGCGAAACGGCATTCCCGTGGCAATCGCAACAGCCTGACAGGCTTGCGGCTGGCTGCGACCAAAGCCCTGCCGGATGCGGCCGCATGGGCTATATTCTTGTAGAAGTTGCTAAATCAGCGATCTATAATTAGCGCCATGCATCCGGAGGGCAGGAAGCAATGCGCGGACTACGCCTGGTGTCGATTGCAGTTATCCTTCTTGCAAGTCTGGCGTGGGGCGATTTCGCCTCAGAGGCGCAGACGGCCGAGCGGATCATGTACTTCGCGACGAAGACGACATCGGGGAGGCAGACCAGAAGGCCTTACTCCAACTGCCGGATTGTCGAGATGGGCAGCCGGACGCTTTGGGCCTGCCCGACGCAGGCGGCGCGCAACAGCCCTAACTATGAGCGTTCCGACAAGCAGGACCGAGGCGACAGCGGGCGCAGTTCGAATTCATCCGACAGCGGCGGCAACTCCGGTGGCGGTGACACCGGCGGCGGAATGGGTGGCGGCGACGGCGGCGGCGGCATGGGCGGTGATGGCGGCGACGGCGGCGGCATGTAGCGTCCGGGCTCTGTCCTTGCGATCTTGAAATCGGAATTCCTTGCTAGGGGGCGACTTGCCACAATGAGCCAGAACTTGGCCGTTTGCATCGGGATCAACAGGTATGACAACCTGAAACCGCTCGACTATGCGCGCCAGGATGCCGAGGCTGTCAGTTCGTTCTTCAGCAAGGAGGCAGGTTTCAAGGACGTCTATTTCCTTGCCGAGGATGCGCCACCGCTCAAGTCGGACTACGGTCAGCCGCTACAGTCGAGGCCGACCTTCGGCAACCTCATGCGGTTCCTGCGTGTCCGCTTCGAGCAGCCCTTCATGGAGCCAAGCGACAATCTCTGGTTCTTCTTCGCCGGTCATGGCCGACGTGAGCGCGACCAGGACTATCTGCTGCCGCTCGACGCCGACCCCGGCAATGTGGAAGAAACCGGGATTCCGGTCCGCTATGTGGCCGAAAGGCTACGCAAGAGCGGCGCGGAAAACGTGATCCTGCTTCTCGATGCATGCCGCAACGAGGGCGCGCGCGACGGGCAGGGGGTGGGGCTGGAGCGGCAGAAAGGCACCGTTACCGTCAGTTCGTGCAGTCCGGCCGAGTTCTCCTACGAAATCAGCGATCTCGGGCATGGCGCTTTCACCTATGGCCTCTTGGAAGGGCTGAAGCTCCATGGCGAGCAGAACTGTGCCACGGTCGAGCGACTGGACGGCTACCTGCAGACAAGGGTTCCGGAAATCTGCCGCATGCACGGCAAGCCACGGCAGACGCCCTGTACATTCGCAGAGCCGCTCTCGAAGCGGCATTTCATCCTACTTCCTTCCGCCGCGCTGCCGGAAGATCTGGAGCCGCTGAAGATAGAGGCGCTGCAGGCGGAAGCGATCGGTGATCTCGCGCTTGCAGAGCAGCTCTGGTGGCGCATCAACGCCGTGTCTCCGACCGACGCCCAATCGCGGGAGGCGATCCGGCGCATCGCCGCCAAGCTGGAGCGTATTGCCGAACACGAACGCCACAAGAAGATCGAAGGCGACGAACTGGACGGTGGTGACGAGCCGTTGCCGGAAGGCCATGAGGATGAGGACGGCGACAAGAAGCCGACGAAGCCGGAGAAAGAGGGGGGGGCGGCAGAGCAGGGCAAGGAGGAGGAGAAGCACGAGAACAAGGAGCTGGGCTGGCGGTTTTCACGCCGCAAGGTGTTCGCCGGTATTGCCGCGACCGCACTGCTCGGCAATACCGGTTTCTACATCTACTCGCGTTTCATGAAGAGTGCCCTACCGGCTGTTCGAACCGAAATGGTCTCGGTGCAGAGCGTGGATACCCTCGGCGCGAGCCTGCCGGCCGACTGGCAGGAAGTCTCCTATTTCACGCAATACATAGACGACCGCAACGCCATCGACTTCAGCATGGTGCCCGCCGGTGAATTTTCGATGGGTTCACCGATGGGCGAGGATCTTCGTCGTGACAACGAAGGACCCGTCTTCATGCGCCTGCGGCAGTTCGCCATGAGCCGGACGGCGATAACACAGGCGCAATGGCGCGCGCTCGTTGTCGCCCAGCCGCAGGCGAAGCGCTGGGCTCTGCCGATCGATCCATCCTCCTTCAAGGGCGACGAACTGCCAGTCGAGACGATCAACTGGCAGCAGGCCTGGGAGTTTTGCGCGAGGCTCTCAGCATTGACCGGCCTCGTCTGCCGCCTGCCGAGCCAGGCGGAGTGGGAATATGCCTGCAGGGCGAGGACGACGACGCCGTTCCACTTCGGCCCGACGCTGACTTCCGATCTTGCCAATTATTGCGGCACGGGCGGCGCCGTCTGCGGCACGAGCTTCGGGAAGGACGTCGCGAGCCTCGAATATGACGGCATTGCCTATGAGAACGGCTCCTATGCGCTGGGGCCGGAGGGCGTCTTCAATGGCTCGACCAAGCCGGTGCGCACCTATCCGCAGAACCGTTTTGGCATGTTCGAGATGCACGGCAACGTCTGGGAACATTGCCTGGACAACTGGACGGCCCGTCTCGCCGACATACCCGGCGACGGCAGCGCGTATGTCGGCGGCCGGCCGGATCTACACGTGCTGCGCGGCGGCTCGTGGTCTCACAACCCGGCGATCTGCCGTTCCGCCTACCGCGAAAGCATCAGCGAGACAAATCGCGGCTGGGAGGGGCGCATAGGGCTAAGGGTCGTTTGCGAAGTTTGATTCAAACCGAGATGAGGATGACGATGGACAGGCAGATAAAGGTCATCACCGATGCCGATCCGGTATCGAGGGACGGAGCCCGCAGCGGCGATGATGTCGGTGGCGGCTTCGGCTCCCGCCAGGAGAGCGGGGCATTCCGAATGGTGAGCCTTAGCGCCGAAGGATTGCGCAATCAGGTCTCCAACCTGCTGGAAGTCGTCCAGTATGCCTTCGACCAGACCATGGAGCGCTCGGCGCTGTCGCTCGACCAACTGGAGCTCTCCGTCGAGATCAGCTCCGAAGGCCAGATCAGCATCCTCGGCACCGGCGGCAAGGCCGGAGGGCGTGGCGCGATCAAGATGGTCTTCAAGCGCGAGAAACCCGGCACGAAGCTTGCCGCCGTCGCGGGCGATGCGCGGGTCGAAGTCGAGACGGCTCCGGGCAAGGCCTAGAGCCGGCCGGGATTGGCAAGGCAATCCCGCCGGCCATGGCATGGTGACGCTATTGTTTCAGCCAGGGCGAGCGGACGCTCCAGAAGATGACGCTAGCGCCGAGGTAATCCTGCGCGAAGGCGGTGAACTCTTCCTTGGTGAAGGGCTTCTTCGTCGTCGGGTTCTTGTAGGTCAGCGTCGGTTCCTGCACCGCCATGCCGACATAGGCGAGCTTGCCCTTGTACTGGTTGAAGAAGGGGTAGGAGTTCTTCATCTGCGCCTTGCGGTTCGGCACGATGTCGGGACCGCCGAGACCGACATTGTACTCCGCCGCGAACTTGAAGAGCCGGCCCATGTAGTTGTGGTCATTTTCCCACTCGCAGGGCCAGAAGTTGACGTATTGCACCACCTGCGACTTCAGGAAGGCCTTGCGGGCGAAAGCGAGGTTTGCCATCTCACCTTCGAAGTATGCGTCGCAGCTGTAGCCCTTCGGCTCGTTCTTGGGGTCGAGGTCGATCGCCGTCTCAGGCAGATTGATGCCGTAGACCTTGCCGTCGAACTTCTCCGCGAGGGCCTTCAGCAGCGCCTGGTAGCGTTCGCGGACCGCCGGATTCCACTGCTGCGCCACCCATCCGGAGCCGACCGGCTTGTTCTCGCCGGGATTGTCGAACTGGGCGGTAAGCCCGCCATCATATTCGGGCTCCGTCAGCAGATAGTCGGGAATGTTTCTTGCCTTCGGACTGAAGAAGCGGTCCTGCACCTGGATGAAGAGTTTCTTGCCGAGGCTTTGGGCAAGGGCGAGATCCTGCTCGATCGCGGAGAAGTCGTATTCGCCCTTCGCCGGCTCTAGGCTCTTCCAGTTATAGACGACCTGGGCGCCGCCGATATCCGGTCGCGCGAGAAGCGTTTTGGCGCCGGCCAGATTGCCGGAGCTTGTATAGATGAAGTTCTGCGGCGCATCTGATGCAGCGCGGGCAGGGACGGAGAGGGCGGCAAGTGCGATGAGGGCCAGGGCTACGAGGGTCTTCATGTTCGTCCTGAAAATCGAATGTGCTGATGTCTGCGGCAAGAATTCCGCCGCGACACCCATCCGGGGCGAAGAAGGCAACTCCGTGGCGGCTTGCCGAGCGGCTGACGGCATCGTTAACGGGGAGCGCTTTGACCGGTTAACGCGGGCCCAGGCATCAGGCTTCGTCAATTCGCCAATGGTGCCTGCGGTATTCTGCGGGCGTGATGCCGACATGGCGTGTGAAGGCCCGCCGCAGCGTATCCACATCCGCAAAACCGCATTCGCTGGCGACCTGTTTCGGCGCCTGCCCGTCCTCCAGCCGGCGCCGTACTGCGGAGATGCGCGCCGCCTCCACCCAGACGGCGGGGGTGGTGCCGACCTCCTCACGGAAGAGCCGCGCAAAGTGCCGCGGGCTGACATCCATGCGTTTTGCGAGAGCCGCGACGCTATGGTCGGCCGCAGGATTTGCGGCTATCCACCGCTGGATCTCCTGAAGTGCTGAACGTCCTGCCGGCGCTGCCTCGCCGCCGCGGCTGAACTGCATCTGCCCGCCCGGGCGCGTGAAGAACATCACCAGCTGGCTTGCAACCTTCATGGCGATGTCGCGGCCGAGATCCTCCTCGACGAGCGATAGCGAGAGGTCGAGCCCGGCTGTCACGCCCGCTGCCGTGCGCAGCCGGCCGTCCCTGACGTGAATTGCGTCCTTTTCAACCGTGACGGCGGGATGTCGGGCCGCGAGTGCCTCGGCGACAGCCCAATGGGTCGTGACGCGATGGCCGTCGAGCAGGCCTGACGCCGCGAGCAGAAAGGCGCCGCTGCAGACCGACCCATAGCGCCGGGCCTTCGGCGCAGTCGACCTCAGCCAGTCGAGAAGGTCATCGCCGAGACTTATCTCGGTCGCGTTCGGGCATCCGGCGACGAGCAGCGTGTCGATCGCGGGCAACGTCTCGCCGACGACGTGGTCCGCCACCAGGCGGACGCCTGACGAACTGCGGATATGGCCGTGCTTTGCCGCGATGACCAGGGGCGCATAGATTTCCCTTCCGGCCTGGATATTGGCCTCGGCAAACACGTCGAGCGGCCCGGACACATCGAGCAGCTGCACGCCCGGCACGGCAAGAATGGCGATGACCTTTGCTTTCATGCCGGCACTCCATGTCCGTCTTCCGCCGTGATTGGCAGAAAATGACGTGTGGCGTCGATTGCTGCCATGTTCGCCGCCTTTTACCCTTGTGGTGTCCCAGATACAAGGAGAAAGGCCATGACATTTTCGATAGAAGGCATCAGCATCCCCGACAGCAAACTCGCCCGCGAGGTGACCGAACTGGTGCGCGACACGGAATCGCCGCTGCTCTTCCACCATTCCAGCCGCGTCTATTATTTCGGTGCGCTCGCGGGAAAGCGTCGCGGGCTGAAGTTCGATCCGGAACTGCTTTATGCCGGCGCGATGTTCCACGACATGGGCCTCATGCACCAGCACAGCAGTCCGTGCGAACGCTTCGAAGTCGATGGCGCCAACGCCGCGCGAGACTTCCTTGAGGGTCGTGGCATTGCCCAGGCCGATATCGACACCGTGTGGACGGCGATTGCGCTGCATACGACGCCGGGCATCCCGCAACACATGCATCCGGTCGTGGCACTGGTGACGGCGGGCGTGGAAATGGACGTCCTGGGCATCGCCTACGACGAATATGACGATGCCGTGCGCGAGGCCGTCGTGCAGACCCATCCGCGTGGTGATCACTTCAAGGAGAACATCATCCAGGCATTCTACGACGGCATCTGGCACAAGCCGGAGACGACTTTCGGCAATGTGAAGGCGGACGTGCTGGCGGACAAGGAGCCGCATTTCCATCGCGGCAATTTCTGCAACGTCATCCGTCGCTCGCACTGGGCAAGCTGACCGCCGATCGGCTGCCACGCCTCGACGACTTGCATCTGGTCAACCATCGGGAGCACTCGTTCTCCGGTCCGTATTTTTCTGGTGCTTCCTGTCGGTGGGCGCGTTACTCCTTCGTCATTAAGAGGAGGAGTAACAGATGCTTTACGCAATTCTTTGCTACGCGAATGAGGAAACCGTCTTTGCCTGGTCCAAGGAGGAAGAGGCGGCAGCGATGGCACGGCTCTACGCCGTGCAGGAGCCGGTTGCCAAGGCAGGCAAGCTTGGCCCGGTCGGGCGGTTGATGCCGACGACCGCGGCCACGACGGTGAGAAAGGGGAAGGAGGAACCGTTGATCCTCGACGGCCCTTTCACCGAGACCAAGGAGCAGCTTCTCGGCTTCTACGTGGTGGATTTCGAAACGCTCGACGAGGCAATCAACTTCACAAAAGAGCTCTCCGCCGCCAATGCCGGTTCTGCGGGGTACGAGATCCGGCCGTTTTACGTCTTCATGTCGGGGAATGCGTCCCCATGACGGATATCGCCTGGATCGACGTTGCGCTTGCCTCCGCCCGACCAAAGGCGCTCGGTGCTCTCCTGCGTTACTTCCGTGATCTCGACATCGCGGAAGAGGCCTTCCAGGAAGCCTGCCTGCGTGCCCTTCGGACGTGGCCGGACAAGGGTCCGCCGCGCGATCCGGTCGCCTGGCTGATCTTCGTCGGGCGCAACAGCGGTATCGACGCCGTGCGCCGTCAGGCAAAAACGCAGGCCCTGCCTGACGAGGAGCTCATATCCGATACCGGCGATGCCGAGGCCAATCTCGCCGAGCGGCTGGATGGTTCGAATTATCGCGACGACATACTTCGGCTGCTGTTCATCTGCTGTCATCCGGATCTGCCGGCGACGCAGCAGATCGCGCTGGCGCTCAGGATCGTCTCCGGCCTTTCGGTCCAGCAGATCGCGCGCGCCTTCCTCGTTTCGGAAAGTGCGATGGAACAGCGGATCACCCGTGCCAAGGCGCGTGTCGCAAAGGCCGGCGTGCCTTTCGAGGCACCGGGGGCGGACGAAAGGGCGGAGCGTTTGTCGGTGGTCGGCGCCATGGTCTACCTCGTCTTCAACGAAGGCTATTCCTCGAGCGATCCCAAGCGCGACAGCTGTGCATTCGCCGGCGAGGCGATCAGGCTCGCGCGGCTGCTGCTGCATATCTTTCCTGCAGAGCCGGAGATCATGGGGCTTCTCGCCCTGATGCTGCTGCAAAATTCGCGAGAAAGCGCGCGCTTCGATGAGAATGGGCAGATCGTGCTGCTGGAGGATCAGGATCGCTCTCAATGGAACCGGGAGATGATCGACGAGGCACTGGCTCTGCTGGACAAGGCGATCCGACATCGCCAACCCGGTCCCTACCAGATCCAGGCCGCAATCGCCGCGCTGCATGGGCGGGCCAAACGGGCGGAAGACACGGACTGGGAGCAGATCGAGCTTCTCTATCGCACGCTGGAACGCATTCAGCCTTCACCGGTCATCACCTTGAACCGGGCGGTGGCGATATCCAAACTCAAGGGGCCGGAGGAAGCTCTGGCGATCGTGGAACCTCTTGGCGAAAAGCTGGACAGCTACTTTTACTATCATGGGCTGCGCGGCAATCTCCTGATGCAGATCGGGCGCAACGCCGAAGCGCGCGAGGCGTTCGATTGTGCGATCGCTCTCGCCAAGTCGTCGGCGGAGGCAGCCCATATCCGCATGCAGCTCGACCGTCTGAAGGCGGATGCGTCAGCCCCAGACGCGAGATAATCCAGAAAATTTTCAATGCACTGTCGGTGCGACCAGGTCGCCGCCGTCCTTGGGGCACACGCAGAGAAGCACTGTTCAAATTGAGAGGAAGAACAGACGATGACTACGAATACGCAGCATGAATTGGTACTCGTCCGCGAGTTCGACGCGTCGCCCGCGAAGATCTTCAGGGCCTGGACGGATCCCGAACTCCTGAAGCAATGGTTCTGCCCGCTGCCCTGGAAGGTGACTGACGCAAAGCTCGACGTGCGCACCGGTGGCAACAATTATGTGCTCATGGAAGGTCCCGAGGGGGAGAAGATCCCCAACTACGGCGTCTATCTGGAGGTCGTGGAAAACAGGAAGATCGTGCTGACCGATGCATATACGAGCGCCTGGGTTCCCTCGGAAAAGCCGTTCATGACCGCAGTCGTGCTTCTGGAGGAACTTCCGGGCGGCCGCACGCGCTACACGGCCAAGGCACTGCACTGGACGGCCGAGGACAAGGAGGCCCACGAAAAGATGGGCTTCCACGAGGGCTGGGGCACGGCTGCCGATCAGCTGGCCGCGGTCGTCGCCAAGCTGTGAATTCCAGAGTCGAAACGGGAGGATAGAGCGATGTCCTATGTCATCGATTCAACGCCGCTGCCGCGCTGGCAGACGATTACAGGTACCGTGCTCAGCGGGCTGATCGTCGTCTTTCTCATCTTCGATGGAGCGATCAAGCTGGTGCCGATCGCGCCGGTGACGGACACATTGACGGCGCTTGGCTATTCCGGCGATCCGGTGCTTGCCCGCGCGCTCGGCGTCATCACGCTCGCCTGCGCGGTCCTTTATGCCATTCCGAGGACGTCCGTCCTCGGGGCCATCCTCCTGACGGGGTTGCTCGGGGGAGCGATTGCGACGCATCTGAGAGTTGGAAGCCCTGTCTTCTCGCACCTGCTCTTCGGGGTCTATCTCGGCCTTATGGCGTGGGGCGGGCTGTATCTCCGCTATGAGGCGGTTCGAAGAATGATTCCGTTCAAGCTCTGAAGTGATTGAACGGCATTTCATTTTAGCTGCCGCGCAAGTTGGCGCGGCAGCCCATCGACATTCTCGAACAATTCATTCCAGAATTTATATTTGCCACAGATACGTCGCATCCTTATCTCCTTCTGCAGATTGAACGGGATGAAGGCCGATGGAGCTTGGACTTTATACATTTGCGGATGTCGATCCGAATCCTGCAGGCGGCAAGGGTCCTGCGGGTGCGCGCCGGCTGAAGGAACTGATCGAGGAAATCGAGCTTGCCGACCAGGTCGGCCTCGACGTCTTTGGGCTCGGCGAGCATCACCGTCCCGACTATGCCGTTTCGGCGCCGGCCGTTGCCCTTGCTGCTGCCGCGGTGAAGACGAAGAACATCCGCCTCACAAGTGCCGTCACCGTGCTTTCTTCGGATGATCCGGTGCGTGTCTTCCAGCAGTTCTCGACGCTCGACCTGTTGTCCAACGGGCGCGCGGAAATCATGGCGGGCCGTGGCTCCTTCATCGAATCCTTCCCGCTCTTCGGCTACAAGCTCGAGGATTACGATCAGCTCTTCGAGGAAAAGCTCGATCTGCTCCTGGCGCTGAGGGAAAGCGAGACTGTGAACTGGGAGGAGGGAGAGCTCCGCGCGCCGATCCATGATCGCGGTGTCTATCCGCGTCCGTTGCAGGATCCGCTTCCCGTCTGGATCGCAGTCGGCGGCACGCCGCAATCGGTCGCCCGTGCCGGCGCGCTTGGCCTTCCGGTCGCACTTGCCATCATCGGCGGGGAGCCGCGGCGATTTGCGCCGCTCTTCGATCTCTATCGTGAGGCGGCACGCCGCGCCGGACAAGACGCTGCAAAGCTGAAGACCAGCATCAACGTCCACGGCTTCATCGCCGATACGACCGCCGTCGCCGCGAACCAGTTCTATGGCCCGCAGGCCGAGGTGATGAACCGCATCGGCCGTGAACGTGGCTGGGGTCCGACGAGCCGGGCGCATTTCGACATGTCTCGTGGCCCGAACGGAGCGCTGTTCGTCGGTGACCCGGAGACGGTCGCGGAGAAGATCATCGCGCATCACCGGCTGTTCAGGAACGACCGTTTCCTGCTGCAGATGGCAATCGGGCTGATGCCGCATGACCAGATCATGCGCGGTATCGAGCTCTACGGCACGAAAGTCGCGCCACTCGTCAGAAAGGCGTTGACTGGGGCGGAGGAAGACGCCAAAGCCTCGGCGTAGCTGCAGCGGCTTCCGCTGCCCAGATGATCGCCGGAAACCCTTCATGATTGTCAGCAACGACGACGAACTGGCCAAGCTCAAGGAGATTGGCCGCATTTGTGCCAATGCCTTGCAGGCCATGGCGGCTGCGCTTAGGCCAGGCATCACGACGATCGAGCTCGACAATATCGGCCGCAAGGTGCTGGAGGATGCCGGCGCGCGTTCTGCGCCGGAGCTGTGCTACCAGTTTCCGGGCGCAACCTGCATCAGCGTCAACGAGGAGGTCGCCCACGGCATACCCGGTACACGGGTCATCCAGCCTGGCGATCTGGTCAATCTCGACGTCTCGGCAGAGAAGGACGGCTTCTTTTCCGATACCGGCGCCTCATTTGCGGTGGCGCCGGTCAAGCCGAAGATCGAGAAGCTATGTCGTGACGGCAAGCGCGCGCTGTGGGTCGGTCTCAACCAGGTACGCAGCAACCAGCCGCTGGCCAAGATCGGCCAGGCCGTCGGCGCCTTCGCCCAGAAGAACCGCTATACGCTCGTTACCAACCTCGCGAGCCATGGTATCGGCCGTTCGCTGCACGAGGAGCCGTCCGAGCTTTCGACCTGGGCGGATCCAAGCGAGAAGCGCATCATGACTGACGGGCTTGTCTTCACAGTCGAGCCGTTCCTGTCGCTCGGCGCAACCTGGGCCGACGGCGGCGACGATGCCTGGACGCTTTACAGCGATCCGCGCGCGCCGACGGTGCAGTTCGAGCATACGGTCGTCGCGACCAGCAGCGGACCCATCATCCTGACGCTGCCGGACGACCGCAGCTGATATCCAGGCCCATCGAGGGCAGGGACCGTGCTCAGGCCTGCGGATCGGGCTTGCCGCCTTGCAGGATTTCCATCGCAGCGCGTTCGAGAATTCCGGAAATCCGGGCGGCTTCCGTTGGCGACCACGGATAGCGCATCCTCAGCGCCGAACGCAGCAACTGCCGCGCGGCGCGGATGTCTCCATTGTCGCGCATGAACTCCTCGTCCTCGTCGTTCTCCCGGTGGCGACCATGCTGCTGAGGGTCGAACATGCGGTTGACGAAGGCCATCTTCTCGCCCATGCGCTCAAGCTTGCTCAACGTGTGCTCGATCATCTGCCGGTTCTCCTCGACCCGCTGCCTGCCGCTCTCGGTGATTTTGTAGAGCTTCTTCGTGCCCTCGTTCTCCACCTCCGCCAGACCCGTCTCCTCGAGATAAGTCAGCGCCGGATAGATGACGCCGGGGCTCGGCACGTAGAACCCCCCGGAACGCTCCTCCAGCGTCTTGATCAGTTCGTAGCCGTGTCGCGGCCGCTCATCGAGCAGCGCAAGCAGCACGAGCTGCAGGTCGCCGGCCGAGAACTTTCGCCCCATGCCCATGCGTACCGCTTCTCCGAACATTCCACCTTTGAAACCTCTCATAGTTTACTCCTTCATCGTTAGATGCATCGTTGGATATGTCGTAAAACATATATCGTAAGATATAACGTTGCAAGTGCCGTGATGCTTTTGCGGAATTGATCGATCAATCAGAATTAGTCGGTTGTCCCTGCGATGCTGCAGCGCGATACAGGGCCATGCTCGTTCGCGTCGAAAATTCTCCCACCGATCTCTTCTTCACAGCTGCCGCAGGCGCCATCGCGATGGCTTCCGCAATGGGTTTTGGTCGATTTTCCTTCACGCCGATCCTGCCCGGTATGATGAGCGGAATTCCGCTTTCGGCGGCGGATGCGGGCTTCGTCGCCTCGGCGAACTTCGTCGGCTATCTCGTCGGGGCGGTCCTTGCCGCCTATGGCTGGGCGGCTGGACGGGAGAGGCTCGTGGCGCTGCTTTCGCTGCTTGCCACCGCTGTGCTCCTAGCGGCGATGGGCATGACGGCGAGTGTCGCCGCCTTCGCGGTCATCCGCTTTCTGGCCGGCGTCGCGAGCGCCTTTGCCATGATCTTCACCTCCTCGATCGTCCTCAGCCACGGTGCGGCCGCCGGAAACGACCATGTGCAGGCAGCCCATTTCGGCGGGCCGGGCGCAGGCATCGCGCTCTCATCGGTAATGGTCGCGCTGATCGGTTTCTTCTTCCATGACGGAGCAGGCGGCTGGCGTCTCGATTGGTTTGGCGGCGCCGTGATCGCGGCCGTTGCTCTCGTCGCTGTCTGGTATCTGCTGCCGGCAGGCCCCGTTCGTTCCGCGCATGCAGAGAAGGAGCCGCCGCTGCGCTGGACACGGCCGATGGTATTGCTCACCACCTCCTACGGGCTCTTCGGCTTCGGTTACGTGATCACCGCGACCTTCCTGGTGACGATCGCGCGCATGGCAGCGGCCGGCCAGACGGTAGAGTTTCTCTGCTGGTTCATCGCGGGCATCGCGGCCTCCGTTTCGCTCTTCCTCTGGAAGCCGTTGGTTCGCTCGCTCGATCTGGGCGGTACCTATGTCGCGGCGATGCTGGTCGAGATTGTTGGTGTACTCGCAACGGTGCTGCTGCCGCGTTCGGTCGCGCCACTCGTCGGCGGCGCGCTTTTCGGCGTCACGTTTCTGGCGATCACGGCCTACGGGCTTCAGCTCGGGCGCCGGCTTTCACCGGCAAGTCCGCGTCGGGCTTTGGCGACGATGACCGCGGCCTTCGGGCTTGGCCAGATCATCGGGCCGATCGTTGCCGGATGGATCGCGCAGGCGACCGGCAGCTTCGAACTGCCGACAATGATCGCTGCGGTGGTGCTTGCCCTATGCGTCGCTCTGGTCGTGCCGGTCATGACGAGACTTCGTCACGGACACTGAAGACGGTCCTTTCCAACAGGCACCAGATGGTGTGCAGGCCGGAGGCCCGGCGCAGTTACAAATGCGTAACAATGGGGTGATGCCATTGCCGCATTGTGGGAACTGCCTTAGTTTCGCGGCAGTCAACTGCTTCGCGCTGCGCAGCCCCCGTCGAAGAAAGCCACGCCTCCGTGTTCCAATCTTACTTTCCCAAGCCGAAACTGTTCTTTCCTTCTGCCATCGCCTGGACCCTTGTTGCCGTGATCGTATGGTATCTCGGTGGGTATAGTGCAGGCTCGGCGATCGGGTTACCACCGCTTCCGCCGGGACAGGAGCCGACCATCGGCGTGTCGGTATTCTGGTCGCCGCCGTTCCTGTGGTTCTACATCTACTACGCCATCGTCGTGGCGATCTTTGCGGCGTTCTGGTTTCGGTTCAGGCCCCATCCTTGGCAATACTGGTCGGTGCTCGGAACGGCTCTCATCATCTTCAACACCTACTTCTCGGTCCAGGTGAGCGTCGCGATCAACGCGTGGTATGGTCCCTTCTACGACCTCATCCAGCAGGCGCTTGCCAAGACGGCGCCGGTGACGGCGGGGCAGCTCTACTCGGGCATGATCGGCTTTGCCGGCATTGCTTTCGTGGCGGTGACCATCGGCGTGCTCAATCTGTTCTTCGTCAGCCACTGGATTTTCCGCTGGCGCACGGCGATGAACCAGTACTACATGACCCACTGGCCGAAGCTGCGCTACATCGAGGGTGCATCCCAGCGCGTGCAGGAAGATACGATGCGCTTTTCGACGACCGTCGAGAGCCTCGGCGTCAACCTCGTAAGCTCAGTCATGACGCTGATCGCCTTTCTTCCAGTCCTCTTCAACTTCTCGAACCAGGTGACCGATCTGCCGTTCATCGGCACGGTGCCGCATGCGCTGGTCTGGGCGGCTGTGCTCTGGTCGATCTTCGGTACCGTGTTTCTCGCGGTGGTCGGCATCAAGCTGCCGGGTCTCGAATTCCGCAACCAGCGCGTCGAGGCCGCCTACCGCAAGGAACTCGTCTATGGCGAGGACAATCCCAACCGCGCCGATCCGATTTCGGTCGCCGAACTCTTCGCCAACGTCCGCAAGAACTACTTCCGCCTCTATTTCCACTACATGTATTTCAACGTCGCCCGCATCTTCTACCTGCAGGCGGACAACCTGTTCGGCACCTTCGTTCTCGTCCCCTCGATCGTCGCGGGCAAGCTGACGCTCGGCGTGATGAACCAGATCCTGAACGTCTTCGGTCAGGTGCGCGAATCCTTCCAGTACCTCGTGAACTCCTGGTCGACGATCGTCGAGCTGCTCTCCATCTACAAACGCCTTCGCGCCTTTGAATCGGCGATCGACGACGAACCGCTCCCGTCCATCGACCGGCACTTCCTCGAGCGGCAGGCGATGAAGGAAAACGTCGACGCCTGATCCGACGCTTGTCGTCAATGCGTCATCTGCGGGCCGCTGCGCCGAGCGGCGGCCCGATCAGCCGCGTACGCGTGTCTCGATGATGCAGAAGGCGGAACGGGTCGCGATGATGCGCGGATCGGCAAGACCCGCTTCGCGAAAGAGCTTTGTGAATTCCGCCGGCGTGCGCTCCTTGGCGCCCGGAAAGAGCATCATCATGTGAATGTCGGAGAGGAAGTTCAGCGGATTGGCGCGATCCGGCGCCGTTTCGAGAATCCGCTCTACAACCAGCAGCCGCGCGTCGTTGTGCATGGCTGCGCGACAGTTCTTGAGGATCGTCAGGCAGTGCTCGTCGCTCCAATCGTGGAGTATCTGCGAGAGGGTGTAGACGTCGCCGCCGCTCGGCACGCTGTCGAAAAAGCTGCCTGCATGCGTCTTGCAGCGCTCCGCCACAGTCCCGAGCACGCCGTCTGCGAGCGCGACGACGGCCTCCTGGTCAAACAATATCCCTTCGGCGCGCGGATTTGCTGAAAGTATGGCGTTCAGCAGTGCGCCGCTGCCGCCGCCGATGTCGACCACCACGCCGGCAGTGGAAAAATCGTAGGCCTCGACCACCGCCGCATGACGGTCATCGGGGCTATGCTGCATGAAGCTGTTGAAGACATCGGATTCGGCCGGGTGCGCCTTCAGGTATTCGAAAAAGGGGATGCCGTAGATGGCTTCGAAGGGGGCGTTGCCGGTGCGGATTGCCTGTTCCAGATGGCCCCAGACGGACCAGGTGCTCCGCATTCCCCAGTAGCGGGCGGCATGATGGAGCGTGGGGCTGGCATTGGCGCGAAGCAGATGCGAGCGCTCGGTATGGCTGATATTGCCAGCTTCATCGAGGCTGAAAATCTTGAAGGCCGCAAGCGCCCGGCACAGGCGCAGCAGCGCCTGCGGATCAGCGCCGCACTCCGCCGCCAGCTCGTCCAACGGCCTTGGTCCTTCGCCCAGATGGTCCGGCAGGCCGAGCGAACAGATGACCTCGATCATTCTCGACATCTGGAGCGCCCGGATCAGGAAGGCCATGTCCGCCAATGCATCCATTCCCGCATCGACCTTCGACATCCGGCTTCCCCGTTGCTCGTGCTCGGATCATCCCGAAGCACCTCGGGAGGTTATCACAAGCGGCGTGTGGAAAGAATGCGCGCAACAGCGCAGTTGCCTGCGCGTTGCGTGGGGCCGGTTGCCGCGCTGCGGGGAGGGTTCAGAGGCCCGAGGCTTGCTGGGTCTTGCGGGCTGCGATGAGGGGGATCGCTTCCGAATAGCTGACGCAGGCGACGTCCTGCCTGTGACAGACGTCGCTCACCAGCCGGTCGAGGGCGCGCCAGTAGGCGCCGCCGTTCATCTCCACGAAGTGGAACCCGAGTTGCAGCGGAATGCGCTCGCCGTCATACTGCTTGTCGAAGGCGGCCTTGAAGGCGTCGTAGGCGCGCTCTTCGAAAGCTGCCGAATTGGTCTTGTTCTCGACGCCCATCGAATGGCGGACGAAGAGGTTGTAGTCCATGCCGATCACCGGCCGGTGCTGCGGCCCCTCAGGGATCAATGGCAGGCCGAAGCCGACGATACCGTCCCTGTCGACCGGAAGTGCCGGCCCCTTCGTGACGAGGCTGGCATCGTAGCCGAAACCCGCGGCCTTCTCTGCCGCGATCAGGCCGTCGCCTTCGCTCGTCGAAAGGTAGGGCGCGCGAAAGCCCTTGATGCCGTGGTCCACGAGCTCGCGCCAGCCATCAGGCGCTTGCAGGTCGACGCTCTTCCAGGCGTTGGTCAGCGTGACGTGGAAGGTCGCGAATTCATGCGACCAGTCGGCCTGCGACCACTCCCTGCCGTCGAAGTGGCCGCAGGCATGGCTGCCGATGTCATGGCCTTCGAGGTGGGCGTGCCAGATATTGCCAAGCCGCAGGCGGATTTCGTCATCGCTCTGCGCGAAGCCGACATTCGACCTTCCGCGTTTCTGGTGAGGGGCTTGGTAGGCCTTCTTCGCATCCTGATTCATCAGGAACGTGCAGGAGAGGAAATAGGTGAAGTGCGCTCCGTTGCGCGCGGCAATCTCGCGGCTCTTCGCCCACAGCGCGTTGTCATGGGCGCCGTCGAACGAAATCAGCAGCAGCTGCTTTGGTTTCTCGGCGGCGCTGACGCTCGCTGGCACGACGAAGGAAAGAACGATAGAAAAGAGCGAAATGACTCGAAACATGGGGACCGTGGCAATCTGCTTCGAAAGCTCCTTGTTGCAGGAATGCGGCGAAGCTGGGGTGGATCGCAATTTTTCAACGCATTCCGGCCGTTATTGGATAACAGCACGTAAACGGGGTTTCATTCATGGGATTACTGATTGTCAGCCTTATTCTCTTCCTGGGCATTCACCTGATCCGGGTCTTCGTGCCCGGCTTCCGCCAGTCGATGATCGCGACATTGGGTGAGAACGGCTGGAAGGGCATCTACTCGCTCGCCAGCATCGCAACGCTCGTTTTCCTGATCTATGCCTTCGGCCAGGCTCGCCTGCAGACCGGAATCCTCTATACGCCTCCGATCTGGATGGCGCATATCGCCTTGACGCTGATGCTGCTTGCGATGATCTGTCTTGCCGCCTCGCTGCTGCCGGCGGGGCATATCGCGGTGAGGGCCAAGCATCCGATGGTGCTTTCCGTGAAGATCTGGGCCCTTGCGCATCTGCTTGCGAACGGGGAGACCTCTGCTGTCCTGCTGTTTGCGGCGTTTCTGGCCTGGGGCGTGATCCTGCGCATTTCGCTGAAGCGGCGCGAGCGCGCGGGCGAGATCAAGCTGCGTCCGTTCGTCTCGGCGAAATACGATATTTATGCGATCATCATAGGTGTAGTTGCCTGGGCGCTCATCATCTGGAGGCTCCATGTGTGGTTGATCGGGGTTTCGCCGCTCGTCATGTGACGATTTCTGCGCTTCCCCCTTACAACGGCCGCAAAATGGAGTAGAAGGCGCCACACTATGTGTTGCGCGCGGGCGCGAACCTGTTTTTTCAGGGGCGGAGACGAGAATGGCATTCAACGACGACAGCTTTATCCGTGAGGTCAACGAGGAGCTACGCTCCGACCACGCCCGGAACGTGTGGCGGCGCTTCGGCGGCTACGTCGTCGGGGCTGCCGTTCTACTCGTCCTCGCCACTGCCGGTTACCGCGGCTACGAATACTGGCAGGACCATCGTTCTTCCGGAGCGGGCGACAAGTTCCTGGCCGCCCTGAAGCTCGCCGACGAGAAGAAGACCGACGAGGCCCTCGCTGCGCTTGCCCAGCTCGAGAAGGATGGCCATGGCGCCTATCCGGTGCTGGCTCGCATGCGCGCGGCCACGCTGCAGGCGGAAAAGGGCGATACCGCTGCCGCAGTCGCGGCCTTCACCGAGATCGGCAAGGATACGGCTATCCCTGCCGCCGTGCGGGAGGCAGCCCGCCTTCGTGCAGGCTGGCTGCTCGTCGACAACGGCACCTATGAGCAGGTTTCCGCCGAAGTCGAGGAAATGGCCGTTCCCCAGAACGCGCTTCGCCACTCCGCCCGGGAGGCCCTCGGCCTTGCGGCCTACAAGGCCGGCGACGCGGTAAAGGCTCGTCAGTGGTTCCAGCAGATCGTCGACGATCCGCAGGCGCCGCGCAATGTTGCCAACCGTGCACAGATGATGCTTGATATCATCACGGCATCCGGCAAGGCGCCCGTCGCGCAGGGCTGAACCTGAAGGAAAACTGGATGAGTTTCACGGTCGCCATCGTCGGTCGTCCGAATGTCGGCAAGTCGACGCTTTTCAACCGGCTGGTCGGCAAGAAGCTGGCGCTGGTAGACGACACGCCCGGCGTGACCCGAGACCGGCGGCCGGGAGACGCGCGTCTCATCGACCTCAAATTCCGCATCATCGACACCGCAGGCCTGGAAGAGGCCGCGGAAGAGACGTTGCAGGGGCGCATGCGCGCGCAGACCGAGGCGGCGATCGACGAGGCGGACCTGACGCTCTTTGTCGTCGATGCCAAGTCTGGCCTGACGCCTGTCGACCAGACGCTTGCCGAGATGCTGCGCCGGCATGGCAAGAAGGTGGTGCTCGTTGCCAACAAGGCCGAGGCACGGGGCTCCGACAGTGGCTTCTACGATGCCTTCACGCTCGGGCTCGGCGAACCTTGCCCGATCTCGGCCGAACATGGCGAGGGAATGCTCGACCTGCGCGACGCGATCGTCGAGGCGCTCGGCGAGGATCGTGCCTTTCCGCAACGGGATGACGTTGCGGAAACCGATGTCGACATTCCTCAATCCGGCGAGATCGACGAACTGGGAGAGGACGACGAGGAAGAACCGGCCTACGACGAGACGAAGCCGCTGCGCGTTGCGATCGTCGGCCGTCCGAATGCCGGCAAGTCGACACTCATCAACCGCTTCCTCGGCGAGGACCGGCTGCTGACCGGCCCCGAGGCGGGTATCACGCGCGACTCCATCTCCGTGGAGTGGGCCTGGCGTGGGCGCACGATCAAGATGTTTGACACTGCAGGCATGCGCCGCAGGGCAAAGGTGGTGGAGAAGCTGGAGAAGCTTTCCGTCGCCGACGGGCTGCGCGCCATTCGCTTTGCCGAGACGGTGGTGATCGTCTTCGATGCCACCATACCCTTCGAGAAGCAGGATCTGCATATCGTGGACCTCGTGCTGCGCGAGGGGCGTGCGGCGGTCCTTGCTTTCAACAAGTGGGACCTGATCGAGGACCGCCAGGCGGTTCTGGCAGATCTTCGCGAAAAGACCGACCGGCTGCTGCCGCAGGCGCGTGGTATCCGTGCGGTGCCGATCTCGGGCCAGACCGGCGACGGGCTGGACCGGCTGATGCAGGCGATCGTCGACACGGACCGGGTCTGGAACAAGCGTATCTCGACGGCAAAGCTCAATCGCTGGCTGGATTCCAAGCAGGTCCAGCATCCGCCTCCAGCCGTCTCGGGTCGCCGCATCCGCCTCAAGTACATGACCCAGGTCAAGACGCGCCCGCCGGCCTTCATGATTTCGAGCACGCGCGCCGGCGCATTGCCGGAGTCCTACGTGCGCTATCTCATCAACGGCCTGCGCGAGGACTTCGCCATGCCGTCGGTGCCGATCCGCATTCACTTCCGCTCGCCGGACAATCCTTACGAGACGAAGAAGAAGCGGTAATTTCCCGGCCCGGTTCCGGCGAATTGAAGCCGGATCGCATCATCACGTCGCCGACTTGTCGAAGGCGTTGCGCAGAGCGACGAGCTCCGACTTGAGGCGCTGAACGTTCTCGGCCGTCGTGCCGGACGCCTCGACGATGCAGGCAGGCACATTAACGGCCTTGTCTCTGAGAGCCTTGCCCTGTGGTGTCAGCCGGATCAGGACCTGGCGCTCGTCCTGCTTGCTCCGCTCGCGCCTGATGAGGTCGGCTGCCTCGAGGCGCTTAAGGAGTGGCGTCAGGGTGCTGGACTCCAGAAAGAGCCTTTCGCCGATGCCACCGACGGTCTGCCAGTCTTTTTCCCAAAGCGCGACCATCACCAGGTATTGAGGATAGGTGAGCCCGAGCTCATCGAGGATCGGCTTGTAGACCCGGTTCAATGCGTGGGTCACCGAATAGATCGCGAAGCAGAGGAAACTGTCGAGTCCAAGCGGGTCGTCACTCATGGTCATGGTTCCTGGCGCATGATCCGGTTCCGAAAAGAGAACCAATGTCAGTCCGCAGCATCGCATGCACCAACGGTGCGCGTCCGAACACGGCAATATACATCGTGCGATAAATAATCGTAGACGCTATTAACGCATAGCGGCCATGCGAAATAATATATCGCAAAATAAATTATCGTGCGCGATACAAATTACGTGTTCACGACGAAACCAACAGAAAAGGAAACCCGACGATGTCCCCGATCAAGAGCATGCTTTCCGCCGCAACGATCCTGGCAGTCTCCGCTGTCAGCGCAGCAGCTGAGCCGGTCCTGGAGCCGACGACGCAGAAGTTCATCGACTCGCTGGCCGGCGGTAAACCGATCTACACGCTGTCGCCCGCCGATGCCCGCGACGTCCTCGCCGGCGCACAGAAGATCGACGTGAACAAGCTACCCGCTTCAATCGAGAACAAGGTCATCAAGGTCGGACCGACCGGTAGCGTCAAGCTCCGCATCATTCGCCCGGACCATGCCGAGGGTACGCTTCCCGTCGTCATGTATTTTCACGGCGGTGGCTGGGTGCTCGGTGACGCCGACACGCATGACCGGCTTGTCCGCGAGATTGCAAATGGCGCAAACGCCGCCGTGATCTTTGTCGACTACGAGCGTTCGCCTGAGGCGCGCTATCCGATCGCTATCGAGCAGGCCTATGCCGCCACGAAATATGTGGCCGAGCATGCAAGCGAGTTCAACGTCGATGCCAGCCGCCTCGCGGTCGTCGGCGATAGCGTCGGCGGCAACATGACCGCGGCCGTAACCCTGCTTGCGAAGGAACGCGGTGGCCCGGCCATCGATCAGCAGGTGCTCTTCTATCCCGTCACCGACGCCAATTTCGAAACGGGATCCTATAACCAGTTTGCCGATGGCCCGTGGCTGACCAAGGCTGCGATGAAATGGTTCTGGGACGCATATCTGCCGGACGCATCCAGGCGGAACGAGCCGACAGCCTCTCCGTTGCAGGCCTCGCTGGAACAGTTGAACGGCCTGCCGCCGGCACTGATCATCGTCGACGAGAATGACGTGCTGCGTGACGAGGGCGAGGCCTATGCCCGCAAGCTCAGCCAGGCGGGCGTGAAGGTTACCTCCATGCGCTTTAACGGCACCATCCACGACTTTGTGCTACTGAATGCCATTGCCGAGACCCCGGCCGTTCGCGGCGCGGTCAAGGTCGCCAACGAAACTCTCCGGGAAACATTCGCCGAGTAAGAGCGGAAGGCAGGCGCGAAGTATCAGAGGTCCGGGCGGAGCCTTCCGCGCGGACCTTTCCATTTAAGGCGCACGTTCCGCCATGCCGCCCTAACCGGCTTGAGGCGCCCGTTCGCGACGCGAATATTGGTGATGAACTGAAGGCTCGCGGCTTCCCAGGAATAGGTCAGCGCCAATTCCCGTGCATCCTCACGAGAGCGGGAGAGGGCGGCGAGGCAGGCCTTGCGCAGGTCTTCGTCCAGAACGCCCACGCTGGCATTGGGTCCGACGATGTCGAGCGGCCCCGTGACGGGGTAGGCGGCGACCGGCACGCCGGAGGCAAGCGCTTCCAATATCGTGTTTCCGAAGGTATCGGTCAGGGATGGGAAGACAAAGACGTCGGCCTGCGCATAGGCATGGGCGAGCTCAGCGCCGAACTTGGGGCCGGTGAACAACACATCCGGATATCGCGCCTCGAGTTCCGCCCGCGCCGGGCCGTCACCGACCACCACCTTCGATCCGGGCAGGTCCAGATCGAGGAAAGCCGGCAGGTTCTTTTCCAGCGCGACGCGGCCGATGGTCATGAAGATCGGGCGCTGCAGGCCAAAGGGCTTCTCCTCAAGCGGTTCAGGCTTGAACTGCTCCGCGTCGATCCCCCGGCTCCAGGACATGAGGTTGCGGATGCCCTTGTTCCTCAGTTCGTTCGCGAGGCTCTGCGTGGCGACCATGCATCCGGAGCCACCATTGTGAAACCATCTGACGAAGGCATAGAGCCAGCTCTTCGGCACCGGCAGGCGCGCGGCGACATATTCGGGGAAGCGCGTATGGTAGCTGGTCGTGAACGGCATGCCGTTCCTGAGGCACCAGCGCCGCGCGGTCAGGCCAAGCGGGCCTTCCGTCGCGATATGGACATAAGAAGGGTTGCTCTTTTCGATCTCCGCGGCGACACGCCTGTATCCGGCAATCGAAAGCCGAATTTCCGGATAGGTCGGGCAGGGAATGCTGCTGAAACGCTCCGGCGTGACCATCGAGACTTCGACACCGATCTTCGCCAATTCGCGATTGGTGTTTTCGATCGAGCGCACGACACCGTTGACCTGGGGATGCCAGGCGTCGGTCACGATGACCAGGCGCTCGGGCAGCAGACCTGCAGCGGTCGCATTGGCCCAGCTCTGGCCTTGATAGGTATGCGTCGGACGTTGAAGCATGTTCCGATTTCCATCAGCGCCATCCACCGTCGATGCGGATGGCGCAACCCCCAGACGGAAATCGTGGGGACGATTCCCGCATGGCCGTATTTTGAAGGGCTTATATGATGGAAATATTACAGCTCCAGTCAGGCGATCCGGAGCTTCTCCGGATCCACAAGCGCGCCGTGCTCGCTGACCACGCGGGCAGCGATCCTGACCGCGAAACGCGCCGCGGCCTGGGCATCGCCATCCTGTAGGTAGCGCGCGAGAAAGGCACCGTTGAAGCTGTCGCCGGCGCTCGTCGTGTCGACGACCTTCTTCACCTTTGCGGCGGGTACGAAGCTCTGCTCGCCGTCGAAGTTGAGGGTAACGCCGTCCGCGCCATTCTTGACGACCACGTTCATGGCGCCGAGGCCACGATAGCGCAGGATCGTCCTGTCGATGGAATCGTCTCCGAAATGCGCGGCTTCGTCATCAAAGCTCGGCATGACGAGGGTCGAGGCGCGCGCGCCTTCGCTGATCGTGGTGTGCATCACATCGAGGCTAAGCCAAAGGCGGGGGCGAATATTTGGGTCGAAGGCGACGGTCTTGCCGGCCGCCTTGGCGCGGCGAAGTTCGGAAAGCAGCGTGTCGACATCCTCGCGGGGCAGGATCGCAAGCGTGATGCCCGAGAAATAGACGACGTCGGCCGCTTCGATCGCCTCGCGCAGGCGATCGCCATCGGCAGCAAGCTGGCGCGCGGAAGAGCTCTCGCGCCAATAGCTGAAGGAGCGTTCGCCGTCCTTCAGGTTTATCATGTAAAGACCCGGCGTCTTGCCGCGGATGCGGCGGATAGCGGCGGTGCCGATGCCGGCAGCTTCCATGAAGGCAAGCATTTCGGCAGACATCTGATCGTCGCCAAGCGCGGTGAAATAATCCACCTGCCAGTCGGCGGGCAGGCAGGCGCGCGCATACCAGGCGGTATTGAATGTATCCCCGGCAAAACCCTTGCGCAGCAGTCCATCGCCGGCCTGCGACAGCTCGACCATGCATTCGCCGATCGATAGGAAACGTCCAGCCACTACTCTCTCCTCCGTTGCCACCTCTTGCTGATAGCGGGCTCGGCGGATTGAGACAAGGCAGGGAGGTCGATGCTAACGCATCAGTGATGGGAAAAGCGAGACCCCACCGTTACGGCGGGGCCTTCCGAAGCGCGCGCTTAGCCGATTTCCGGGCAGCCGCGAACGTTGGCGAAGACGATCCGGTCAGGGCCGCCACGCGTCATGCCTTCAACGACGACGGCGCGTCGCGTCATGGACACGACATGGGCGCGGCGCAGGCCGGCATCGCGAGCAGCATCCTCTGCGTCTTCGGCGTCGCAGCCGCGTCGGACCTCGCGATAGCGGTTGTCGTCACGGTCGCGGTTTCCATCATAGACGCGAAGGCCATCCGGGCCGATCTGCAACTGCACATCCTGGGCATGAGCGATACCGGCCGGGACTATCATAGAGCCGATCGCCAATGTCGCCGCCAGGCCGGTCGTCGAAAGAAGCTTCAACATGCTTACCTCCATGGTGCGGCGGAAGAGTACGATGTCCGTTTCTGATCCCGCCGCTTGTTAGTCTTTGACGGTGGAGGAACTGCGCCGGTAAGGGAAAGGTTCCGAGAGGGGCGGGGTGCCGGGCGCGTCATCATGTGGTGAAGACTCTGAAAAGAACAACGGCGGCAATGACTTGCTGCCGTTGCTGGATGCCCCAAAGAGCAGGATTTCTATGGCCGATCCATGTGGTAGCAGGCGGCCGACTGGCCGGGACGTACCTGCTCGGTCGGCGGCATCGCCGTCTTGCAGACGTCTGTCGCCTTCCAGCAGCGGGGCGAGAAGACGCAGCCCGGCGGTGGATTGAGCGGCGAGGGCGGATCGCCCTGCAGACGGATGCGAGTGCGCAGGCGGGCAAGCTTCGGGTCCGGGATCGGAGCCGCGGAGAAGAGCGCCTGCGTATAGGGGTGCGCAGGACGATCGAAGACCGTGGCGCAGTCGCCGGCCTCGACGACCTTGCCGAGATAGAGCACCAGAACGTCGTCCGAAATCAGACGCACGACGGAGAGGTCGTGGCTGATGAAGATCAGCGTCAGTCCAAACTCCTTGCGCAACTGCCGCAGAAGCGTGATGACCTGACCCTGGATGGACACGTCGAGGGCGGAGACCGGCTCGTCGCAGATGATCAGCTTCGGCTTCGTCACCACCGCACGGGCGATGCCGATGCGCTGTGCCTGGCCGCCCGAGAATTCGTGCGGGTAGCGGTTGATCATCTCCGGCACCAGGCCGACGGCGGCCATGATCTCGCGCACGCGGTCCTGCCGCTGGGCGCGGGAGAGCTTCGGCTCGAAGACCGTGAGCGGTTCGGCAATGATATCGCCGACAGTCATGCGGGGATCGAGCGAGGCGATCGGATCCTGGAAGATGATCTGCATGTCGCGGCGGGTGGCTCGCATTTCCTCGTCCGTGAGATCGAGAAGATTGCGCCCCTGCCAGAGGATGCGGCCCTTCTGCGACTTCAGCAGGCGCAGGATCGAGCGGCCGAGTGTGGACTTTCCACAACCGGACTCGCCGACGATCCCGAGCGTGCGCCCTTCGTTGAGTTCGAAGGAGACGTCGTTGACCGCCGTAAGCAGCGACGGACCCTTGAAGAATGATTTCGACGGGATCTCGAACTGGGTCGTCAGTCGCTCGACCCTGAGAAGCGATCGTTCAGCCATGGCTCAGCAACTCCTCGCGGCGCGGGAACGGATGGAAGCAGGCGGCACAGTGGCGCGACGCCAGAACCTCAAGCTGCGGGGGTTTCTCGAGACAGTCGTCCTGCACCATCGAACAGCGCGGCGAGAAGCTGCAGCCCCTGGGTAGGTGCTGCAGGTTCGGCGGCCGGCCAGGGATGACGGCAAGGTCGTCGACATCCTGGTCGGGACGCGGGATCGAAGCATGGAGCGCCGCCGTATAGGGATGTGCCGGGTTTTCGAAGAGCTCGTCCACCGGCGCTTCTTCGACGATGCGGCCGGCGTACATGACGGCGACACGATCGGCGAGGCCGGCCACGACGCCGAGGTCGTGGGTGATCATCACGAGCGCTGTGTTCATCTCCGCAGTCAGATCGTTGAAGAGATCGAGTATCTGTGCCTGGATCGTGACGTCGAGGGCGGTTGTCGGCTCGTCCGCAATCAGGAGCTTCGGCTTCGTGAGGAGAGCCATGGCAATGACGATACGCTGGCGCATGCCGCCCGAAAGCTCGTGCGGGTAGAGGCTGAAGCGCCGGGTGGGGTCGGGAATGCCGACCCGCTTCAGCATGTCGAGCGCTTCCGCAGAGGCGGCGCGGGCCGTAAAGCCGCGATGAACCTCAAGCTGTTCAGTGAGTTGCCGCGAAATCCTCAGAGATGGATTCAGGGCCGTCATGGGGTCCTGGAACACCATGGCCATGTCCTTGCCGCGAACCTGGTCGAGTTCCCGCGGCTTGAGCGCAAGCACGTCCTTGCCTCCCAGCAGCGCCTTGCCGGTGGTCTTTCCGTTCTTGGCGAGCAGGCCCATGAGGCCGAGGAACGTCTGGCTCTTGCCCGATCCGGATTCACCGACGATCGCGACGCGTTCGCCGCGCTTGATCGACAGGTTCATGTTCGAAACCGCCTTCACCTGGCCATCCGGCGTGTCGAAGGTGATCGAGTAGTCCTTCAGTTCGAGAAGGGCATCGTCTGTTGTTTGCTGGGACATGTCAGCGATCCTTCGGGTCGAACGCGTCGCGCAGGCCGTCGCCGATGAAGAGCAGGCCGAGCAGCAGTGCGACGAGGAAGATTGCCGGGAAGACCAGCAGCCACGGCATGCTTTCCATCGCGTTGGTTCCTTCCGCGATCAGCGTGCCGAGCGAGGTCAGCGGTTCCTGAACGCCGAAACCGAGATAGGAAAGGAAGCTCTCCGTGGCGATGATCTCGGGAACGGTCAGCGCCGCGAAGATCACGACCGGGCCGACGAGGTTCGGAATGACGTGCTTGATGATGATCTTGAACGGCTTTTGGCCGGACGCGCGGGCTGCCTCGATGAATTCGCGCTGCTTGATGGACAGCGTCTGGCCGCGCACGATGCGGGCCATGGTCAGCCATTCGAGCGCGCCGATCGCGGCGAAGAGCAGGTAGACGTTGCGCCCGAAGATCACCATCAGCAGGATGACGAAAAGGATGTAGGGCAGGGCATACATGATGTCGACGAAACGCATCATGACCGCGTCCACCTTGCCGCCCATATAGCCGGAGATCGCGCCGTAGAGCACGCCGATGACGACGGAGACAAGGGTTGCGGTCACTGCCACGGCGAGCGAGACGCGGGTGCCGTAGAGCACTCGAGCCAGCAGGTCACGGCCGTTTGGATCTGTGCCGAAATAGTGGCCGCTCTCGATGGACGGCGGCACGCGGAAGGCGGCCCAGTCCGGATCCTCATAGCCGAAGGGAATGAACCAGGGGCCGATGAAGGCGACGAGGATGAGGAGCGCCAACACGACTATGGAGATGACGGCAGCCTTGTTGCGCGAAAGACGGCGGAGCGCGTCCTTGGTCAGCGAGCGTCCTTCCGGCGCAAGGCCTTCGGCCTCCAGCAGCTCTGCGGCGAGCAGTTCTCTCTTTGCAGGGTTGAGGATCATCTGTTTCTCACTTTCGGATCGAGCCACGCATAGGCGATGTCGACGAGAAGGTTCAGGAAGACGATCAGCACCATGTAGAAGATGACCGTGCCGAGAACCATGCCGTAGTCGCGGTTCAGCGCTGCGTTGATGAAATAGCGGCCGATGCCGGGCAATCCGAAGATGCTCTCGACGACGAGCGAGCCGGTGAGAAGGTAACTTGCTGCCGGACCAAGATAGGAGACGACCGGCATCATGGCGGGTTTCAACGCATGGCGCATGACCGTCAGCCGCGCGCCGATGCCCTTGGCCTTGGCCGTGCGTATGAAGTTCTGATTCATGACCTCGATCATCGAACCGCGGGTGATGCGCGAGATGCGCCCGGCATGCGGCAGCGCCAGAACAATGACCGGCAGGATGAGATACTTGATGGAGCCGTTACCCCAACCGCCGACGGGCAGCCACCCGAGATGGATGCCGAAGATGAGTTGCAGGATGGGGGCGATGAGAAAGTTCGGGAGCACGACTCCCACGAGCACGATGGTGCCAAGCCAATAATCCGGCGCCTTGTTCTGGTAAAGCGCCCCAAGACAGCCTGCTGCCACGCCGACGATGATCGCAAGCACGAAGGCCGCAGAGCCGATCGTGAAGGTATAGGGCAGCCCGATCATGATCTGCTGCGTGACCGTGAAGTCCTCACTGGCGAATGAGGGACCAAGGTCGCCTTTCAGCAGGTCGCCGACATAGATGACGTACTGCTCGACGAGCGGCTTGTCGAGGTTGTAGTGGGCTGCGAGGTTCTTCATGATGGCCGGCGGCAATGGCCTTTCGCCATCGAAGGGGCCGCCGGGGGCAAGGCGCAAAACAAAAAAGCACACTGTTACGGCAATCCACAAGACGGGGATTGTCGACAGCAATCGACGGAGTGCGTAATTGATCATGATCTTGAGCCAGCTCTTCCCGGCAGGGCCGGGAAGAGCCGTTGGGCCTTATTCCTTGAAGGACAGCCAGCGTGTGCGGTGCTTGTCCGTAACGTTGTCTTCGAAGCCCTGAACCTTCGGAGAGACGATGTTTTCGGAGACGTAGTAGTAGATCGGGATAGCTGCGCTTTCGTCGAGGGCGATCTGCTCTGCCTTCTTCAGGAGTTCGGCGCGAGCCTTCAGGTCCCTCGTGTTGTTGCCTTCCTTGATGAGCTTGTCGTATTCCGCATTGCTCCAACGACCGTAGTTGTTCGGAACGCCGGTAACGAGCAGGCTCAGGAAGTTGTCCGGATCGTCATAGTCTGCAAGCCATCCAGCACGGCCGATCTCGACCTGGCCACGCTGCATTTCGTCATAGTGGACCTTGGTCTCGGTGTTGTACAGTTCGACTTCAACTCCGAGTGGCTTCCACATGGAGGCAATCGCGACCGCGATGCGCTTGTGGTTGTCGTTGGTGTTGTAGCGCAGCTGTGCCTTCAGCGGATGGTCAGGGCCGAAGCCGGCTTCAGTAAGCAGCTTCTTGGCTTCTGCGACCTTCTCATTGTACGGCAGGTCCTTCCAGGTGGCATAAGCCGGCTCGCCGTAGTTCGCCGTGCCCGGCGGAACCCAGGAGTAGGACGGAAGCTCGCCGGTACCGAGAATGCTCGGACCGATGACTTCGCGGTTGACTGCCATGGAGAGCGCCTGGCGGACGCGCTTGTCGTTGAAGGGCGGCTTGGTGGAGTTGACGACATAATAGTAGGTGCCAAGGAACGGCACGACGTGCGCCTGACCCGGCAGGTTTGTCTTGATCCACTCGTACTGATCCTTCGGGAAGTCCGTCAGGACGTCGAACTCGCCGGCGCGGTAGCGCTTCAGCGCGGCTTCCTGGTCTTCGAGCGTGAAGAACTTCGCACCGTCGATCTTCAGATCCTTGGCGCCGTACCACTGATCGTTCTTGGCGGTCGTGACGTGCGAGCCGGGGACCCATTCGACTGGCTTGTACGGACCGTTGGTGACGATGTTGCCGATCTTGACCCAGTCAGCACCCTTGGCGTCGATGACGTGCTTCGGCAGCGGATAGGCCGTGTAGTGCGTCAGCGCGTTGATGAAGTAGGGGGTCGGATTCTCGAGCGTGATTTCGAGCGTCTTGTCGTCGATCGCCTTGACGCCCAGCTGGTTGAGATCGGTGATCTCGCCCTTGTTGATCTTCTCGGCGTTCTTGATCGTGAACTGGAGGTAGGCGTAATCGGCGGCGTTCTTCGGATCGAGGAGACGCTGGAAGGCGAAGACGAAATCGCCGGCCGTTACAGGGTGGCCGTCTGACCACTTGATGCCGTCGCGCAGCTTGAAGGTGTAGACGAGGCCGTCGTCCGAGATGGTCCAGCTTTCTGCCTGGCCGGGGATCGGATCGGCCTTGGCGTCTTCGGTTACGAGGCCTTCGAAGATGTCGCCGGCGATGCGGTCTTCCCAGTCGCCGGAGATTTTCTGCGGGTCAAGCGACGTTGTATCGCCGCCATTGTGAATATTGATTGTGGCCGCGTGCGCCGAAAAGGCCAGCAACGTGCCAAGCATCGCTGACGCTAGAAATTTTTTCGTGAAATGGTTCATGGTGGGTCCACCTTTCTAGGCTTTTTGCCTTGTTTTTTGGACATTTGTTCCCGGTTTGGCCTGGCTATATGCAGGCCAGCGCGCACATTATCGCAAAGATTTAGCCTTGCAACCCCTAAAGCTGGCTATGGATCACAGGCTGTACTGGCTTTATAAGCGCCGCCCCCGCGTCTCTTTGCGTCATGGCCCGCGGCGACAATCGCCGAAGGTTTCGCGTATCGCGGATTGTCTTTTCCGTTTCGGCATTTAGTGTTCACGCAACACTTATTTGCGCGAGGTCGGGCCAGATGGCTGTGGAAAACGAAAAGTCGGGTGCAGTCGATGGCTGGTGGCGTGGCGCGGTGATCTATCAGGTCTATCCGCGCTCCTTCCAGGATACGAACGGCGACGGGCTCGGCGACCTCAAGGGGATCACCCGCCATCTGGGCTACATCGCCTCGCTCGGCGTCGATGCCATATGGCTCGCGCCCTTCTTCACGTCGCCGATGGCCGACATGGGCTATGACGTATCCGACTATTGCGATGTCGACCCGATCTTCGGCACGCTCGCCGACTTCGACGAGATGATGTCCGAGGCGCACCGCCTGGGCCTCAAGGTCATCATCGACCAGGTGATCTCGCACACGGCCGACCGGCATCCGTGGTTCGTCGAGAGCCGCTCGAGCCGGGTCAACCCGAAGGCGGACTGGTATGTATGGGCCAATCCCAAGCCTGACGGCACGGCGCCGAACAACTGGCTGTCGATCTTCGGCGGCCCGGGCTGGGAATGGGACGGCGTGCGCCGGCAATACTACCAGCACAACTTCCTGACCTCGCAGCCTGACCTGAACTTCCACAATCCTGAGGTCCAGGACGCGGTGCTGGATGCGGTCAAGTTCTGGCTGGAAAGGGGCGTGGACGGTTTTCGCCTCGACACGGTGAACTATTATTTCTGCGACAAGCTCCTGCGGGACAATCCGCCGGCGATCCCCGACGAGGACATTGCCGGCCTCGATGCGCCGGAGACCAACCCCTACGGGATGCAGCACCACCTCTATGACAAGACGCAGCCGGAAAACATCAGCTTCCTCAAAAGGTTCCGGGCTCTTCTTGATCGATACGGGGGACGGGCAACCGTGGGCGAGGTCGGTGATGGCGCGCGATCGCTGAAGACTGTGGCCGCCTATACGAGCGGCGGTGACAAGCTCAACATGTGCTATACCTTCGACTTTCTCGGACCTGAGTTTTCTGCAAAGCACATTCGCCGTTGCGTCAGCGCCTTCCAGGAGGCCGTCACAGACGGCTGGGTCTGCTGGGCCTTCTCCAATCATGACGTGATGCGGCATGTGAGCAGGTTCGCGTTGACGGAAGAGGAGCGCCCGCGGATTGCAAAGCTTGCCATCTCGGTGCTCGCGAGCCTTCGCGGCTCGATCTGCCTCTACCAGGGGGAGGAACTCGGTCTGCCGGAGGCGGAACTGGCCTTCGAGGACCTCCGCGATCCCTACGGCATCCGCTTCTGGCCGGCCTTCAAAGGCCGCGACGGTTGCCGTACCCCCATGCCCTGGGAGGCGGCCAAGGTTCATGCCGGCTTCACCTCGGCGGAAAAGAGCTGGCTGCCGGTTCCCTACGAGCAGGCGGCGCTTTCGGTCGACGTTCAGGAGGCGGACGACAACTCCGTCCTGCACCATTACCGGCGCACGCTTTCCTTCCGCAGGCAGCATTCCTCGCTTCTCGATGGCGACCTGACCTTCGTGGAGACGGGTAAGGACGTGCTTGCCTTCACCCGGCACAAGGGCGGCGAGACGCTCCTGTTTGTCTTCAATCTGACGCGTGTGCCGGTAAAGGTGGCACTGCCAAAGGGGATCGCCGTCAAGGAGATCCTGTCGATACCGGGTTTCGTGCCGGCGCAGGCAACCTCCGGCATTTCGCTCGATGCACTGGACGCGTTCTGCGCGCGGCTATGATATCCGGGCCGTGGCGTCAGGTATTTGCGGGTCGCGTCAGCCAGGCGTCGATGCCTCGCGCGGCGGCGCGGCCCATCGCGAAGCAGGCGGTGAGAAGGTAGCCGCCGGTCGGCGCCTCCCAATCGAGCATTTCGCCCGCGACGAACAGACCCGGCAGTGCGCTCAGCATGAGGGCCTCATCCACGGCCTCCCAACGGATGCCGCCCGCCGAAGAGATGGCTTCGGCAATGGGGCGCGGACGAAGCAAAGGCACGGGTAGGGACTTGATCGTGGCCGCGAGGCGCTCCGGATTTGTCCGGTCGGCTTGCCCGCCAAGTTCGCGCACCAGCGCCGCCTTGACCCCGTCGAGGCCGGCGCCCTTGCGCAGGCGGCCGGAAAAGCTTGCCTTCGCATCCTGCCGCGCAAGATCGCGGGCAAGGCGTGTCTCGGTGCGGCCGGGCGCGAGATCGAGCGTGAGTGCTGCCTTTCCCTCCGCATCCAGCCGGTCACGCAGGCTTGCCGCATGGGCGTAGACGAGGCTGCCCTCTATGCCGTTTCGCGTGACGACGAATTCACCTTGGGAGGAGCCGTCATCGGAGGTCGCGACGACCGACTTCACCGGCTCGCCCGCGAAGCGCTCCACGAAGAAGTCGCTCCATTCGACGTCGAAGCCACAATTGGCGGGTTTGAAATCCTCGACCGCAACACCTCTCTCCCGGAGCAGAGGGATCCATCCCCCGTCCGATCCGAGCCGGGGCCAGCTCGCACCGCCGAGCGCCAGCAAGGCGGCGTCGGGGCGGATGATCCTTTGCCCGGTTGGGGTCTCGATCGCATAGCCGTCGCCGGCGAAGCCCGACCAGTGATGACGGGTGAGGATGCGCACGCCCCGTGCCTCCAGCCGCTTCAGCCATGCGCGCAGGAGCGGCGACGCCTTCATTGCCTTTGGGAAGACACGACCCGAAGAGCCGGTGAATGTCTCGGCGCCGAGGTCATCGGCCCAATTGCGCACGTCGGTTGGCGTGAAAGCGTCGAGTGCCGCACGCAGCCGCGGCGAGGCGGCGCCGAAGCGCGTTGCAAAGACTGCATAGTCCTCGGCATGGGTGATGTTGAGCCCGGACTTGCCGGCCAGCAGGAACTTGCGGGCGACAGTGGGCATCGCCTCATAGACGGTGACCGAATGTCCGGTGAGCGAAAGAACCTCCGCTGCCATGAGGCCCGCGGGACCGCCGCCGATGATTGCAACCTCTTTCATTGCGCGGGACCCGTCAGCTGATCAGCGTGAAGGCATCCACGTCGACCATGCCCTTGTCGGAGATCTTCAGATGCGGGATGACGGGCAGGGGCAGGAATGCGACCTGCAGGAACGGCTCTTCCAGTGTCGTGCCGAGCGCATAGGCGGCCTTGCGCAGATGATGAAGCGTATCGCGCACCACTTCATAAGGTTCAAGGCTGATCAGGCCGGCAATCGGAAGCGGAATTTCGCCTGTGATCCTCCCGTCCTCGACGACGACGAAGCCGCCGCCGATCTCACCGAGCCGGTTGGCGGCAAGCGCCATGTCATCCTCGCTGACGCCGACGACGCAGATGTTGTGGCTGTCATGGCCGACGGTGGAGGCGATGGCACCCTTCTTGAGCCCGAAGCCCCGGACGAAACCGTTGGCGTGATTGCCGTTCTTGCCGTGGCGCTCGATGACGGCAACCTTGATGATGTCGTTTCCGAGATCGACGGTCGTCTGATTGCCCCTGGCCGGCAGGCGATAGCGCAGGTGCTGCGTGATGATCTTGCCGGGTACCACGCCGATGACCGGTGTTTCGCCTTCGGTGACCGGGACGCCGAAATCGGCCGCACTGACCGCGCGTGCCTTGACACTGTTGAGGCCCACCGGGGCAACTTGCTTTCTCTTTGCGAACAATGCGTCGGTGACAAGCTGGCCCGCGGCAAAGACCTTCTCCGCCCGGCAACCTTCGAGACTGTCCAGTACCACAAGATCGGCGCGCCAGCCGGGCGCCACGAGGCCGCGATCGCGAAGTCCGAAGGCGCGCGCCGCAGAGATGGAGGCCGCGCGGTAGATCGCGAGAGGCTCCACGCCATGGGCGATCGCGGTACGGATCATATGATCGAGGTGGCCCTGTTCGGCGATATCGAGCGGGTTGCGGTCGTCGGTGCAGAGGGCGATGAAGGGCGAGAGCCGCTGCGTGATGATCGGCATCAGCGCGTGGAGATCCTTCGAGACGGAACCCTCGCGCACGAGGATGTGCATGCCCTTGCGGATCTTTTCGAGCGCTTCGGCGGCGGTCGTGGATTCGTGCTCGGTTCGGATGCCGGCCGAGAGATAGCCGTTCAGGTCGTAGCCGGAGAGCAGCGGCGCGTGTCCGTCGATATGCCCGCCCTGGAAGGCCTCCAGCTTCGCCATGCAGACCGGGTCCTTGTGGACGACGCCCGGGAAATTCATGAACTCGGCAAGCCCGATCACCTTCGGATGGTCGCGAAAGGGCAGGAGCTTTTCGATCGGCAGGTCTGCGCCGGACGTTTCCAGATGGGTCGCCGGCACGCAGGATGACAGCTGGATGCGGATATCCATGATCGTTTCTGCCGCGCAGTCGAGAAAGTAGCGGATCCCTTCGTCGCCGAGCACGTTGGCAATTTCGTGCGGATCGCAGATCACCGTCGTCACGCCGTAGGGTAGAACGCAGCGGTCGAATTCCAGCGGCGTCACAAGCGAGGATTCGATATGGAGGTGGGTATCGATGAAGCCCGGCACGACGACCTTGCCGGATATGTCGATCTCCACCTTTCCCTGGTAGGTTTCGCCGGTGCCGACAATGCGATCCGCGCAGATGGCGATGTCCGATTCGACCAGCTCCCCGGTGACTAGATCGAAGAAGCGGCCGCCCTTCAGCACGATGTCGGCTGGCTCGCGGCCGGTGCCCTGGTCGATCATCCGTTCGAGTTTGGTTGTCATTCTTTTCCCTCGCGAATCCTGGGGAAGTCTACCGCCGTATCGCTGGCAGGGGAATGCGCGAGCTTTTGGGGTGGTCGCGCCGGCGTTTCAAGTCTGGAGGGACGGAGGCATCTGCCTCCGTCCCTCCAGTTCTCGATCGGATCAAGCCACGGCCCCGAACTGTGCTTCGTAAAGGCGCGCATAGGCACCGCGCGAAGCCAGAAGCGCCGAATGCGTGCCCTCTTCGACGATGCCATCAGGCCCCATCACCACGATGCGGTCGGCGTTGCGGATCGTTGCCAGGCGATGGGCGACGACAAGCGTCGTGCGGCCGCGCGCGAGTTCGGCGAGCGATTGCTGGATCGCAACCTCCGTTGCGGAATCGAGCGCCGATGTCGCTTCATCGAGGATCAGGATCGGCGGGTTCTTCAGGAAGATGCGCGCAATGGCGAGGCGCTGCTTCTGGCCGCCCGAGAGCTTGACGCCCCTCTCACCGATCGGCGTGTCGAGGCCCTGCGGCAGCGACAGTATGAAATCGTCGAGGGCGGAGCGACGCAGCGCCTCGATGATTTCCTCGTCGGTGGCACCGAGCCGCCCGTAGGCGATGTTCTCGCGGATCGTCGAACCGAACAGGAAGACGTCCTGCTGGACGATGCCGATCTGGCTGCGCAGCGAGGACTGCGTCATGTCGCGAATGTCGATGCCGTCGATGGTGATAGCCCCCGAGGTGACGTCATAGAAACGCGGCAGCAGCGAGCACACCGTTGTCTTGCCCGTGCCGGACGGACCGACAAAGGCGACGGTCTCGCCGGCGGCGATCGAGAGATCCAGGTGTTCGAAGATGCTGCCTTGCTCGGAATAGGCAAAGCTGACGTCACGATAGACGATGTCGCCCCTGAGGTGCCGGACCGCAAGTGCGCCCGGTCGATCGGCGAGATCGGGCTGGGTGTCGATCAGATCGAGGAAGCGGCGGAAGCCGGCAAAGCCCTTCGGATACATCTCCAGAACAGAGGTGATCTTGTCGATCGGGTGGAAGAAGACGTTGACGAGGAGCAGGAAGCTGACGAAGCCGCCATAGGTCAGTTCGCCCGTCATCACGAACCAGGTACCCGCAATCATGATGAGGAGCTGCACCAGCCGCGTGCTGAGATAGCTGAGCGTCATGCTCGCCGTCATATAGGCATAGGCGTTGAGCTTGGTTGCCTTGTAGCTCTCGTTGTTGCGGGCGAAAAGCTGGCTTTCATAGTCCTCGTTGGCGAAGGCCTTCACGACGCGAATGCCACCGACGCTTTCTTGAATGCGCGTGTTGAAGTCGCCCACCTTGGCAAAGAGGCTGCGCCAGTTAAGCGTCATCCTGGCGCCGTAGCGGCTGACGAGCCACGTCAGGAAAGGCACGATGATTGTTGTCAGCAGGGCGAGCTTCCAGTGCACCGTGAACATCAGGATGAAGGCCCCGATGAAGGTCATGATGGCGATGAAGACGTCCTCGGGGCCGTGATGGGCGACCTCGCCCACTTCCTCGAGGTCCTTGGTGACGTGGGCGATCAGATGGCCCGTCTTGGTGTTGTCGAAATAGCGGAACGACAGCTTCTGGATATGGTCGAAGGCCTGGCGCCGCATGTCGGATTCAATCGAGATTCCAAGCGCATGGCCCCAGTAGTTGACGATCGCCATCAGGCCTGTGTTGAGGGCATAGACAGCGAGCAGCAAGGCGACAGTCAGCGCGATCAGAGACAGGTTGCGGCTCGGCAGGAGGTCGTCGACGAAGAGCTTGACAGCAAGCGGAAAGCCAAGCTCAAGCAGGCCGGCGAGAACGGCGCAGCCGAAATCGAGGGCGAACAACGTCTTGTAGCGCGCGTAATAGGAGAAAAAGCGGCGTAACATGAATGCCCTCCAAGGGCGGAAAAGGTCGATCATTCGATGAAGACGGACTGATCAGGCAGCCCGCATTCGGCACCGCCGGTCAGCGTTGTGATGTGCCGAAATTTCTCATCGTTCGAACCCTCTTCATGTTTCGCGACGCCGTTATAGTGCGGCGAGCCGGCGATGTCACCATGCCGATTGCAGAAATCTGAAATCCCTGGGTGGTTTTCGGGCTCGAAGAGCGCAACCGCTGCAAAACGGATGCCTCGAGCAGAGCCGGGTGCCTTTTGGGCACCCGGTGGTAAGTAGCACTGTGGTTCGCCTTGCTTACTCGGCGGCGACGATCTTGCCGGCGTCCCACTTGTAGAGCGAGAAGCTCTGCGAGGTCAGGTCGCCGGTTTCGCCGTAGGTGAGCTTGCCTATCGCGGTCGGGATCGCTTCGCCGCCCTTCAGCGCGGCGGCGACCGCTTCGGCATCCTCGGCGCTGCCGGCCTTTTCGATGCCAGCCTTCAGCACTTCGACGGCGGCATAGGCGTTGAGGGTGAAGGCCTCGGCCGGGATGTTCTTGGCGGCGAGCGCATCAGCGGCGGCCTTGGAATCCGGGCTCTTCGTCGCGTCAGACGCATTGGTGAAGAGCGTGCCGCCGGCTGCATCGGTGCCGATCGTCCAGAACTCGGAGTTGGAGAGGCCGTCGCCGCCGATGATCTGGGCGTTGACGGAAAGGTCATGCAGCTGGCGCGCGAGCAGGCCGCCTTCCGGGTGATAGCCGCCGAAATAGAGGAGGTCGACCTTCTCTGCCTTCATGCGGGTGGTGAGGGCACTGAAATCCTTGTCGCCGGGTGTGATCGCATCATCGATGACTTCGTTGACGCCGCCGGCATTCAGGGTCGCCTTGAAGGCATCGGCCAGGCCCTTGCCGTAGGCGCCCTTGTCGTTGACGATCGCGACGCGCTTGTCCTTGAGGTTCGCAAGAACATACTTGGCGGCGACTTCGGCCTGCTGGTCGTCGCGTCCGCAGGTACGCAGCACGTTGGTGAGGCCGCGCTTGGTGAGGTCCGGCGCAGTTGCCGTCGGGGTAACCATCAGCACGCCGTTTTCGGCCAATACGTCGGAAACCGGGATGGCGACGCCCGATGTAACCGGGCCGACGACGAAGTGGATGCCTTCGCCGACAATCTGGTTTGCGGCGGAGACACCCTGCTTCGGTTCGCCTGCATCGTCAGCAAGCTTGAGCACGACCTTCTCGCCGAGGATGCCGCCGTTCTTGTTGATCTCGTCGACGGCGGTTTGCGCGCCGTTCTTTACCTGGTCGCCATAGGCGGCGACGGGGCCAGTCAGCGGCGAAATCAGGCCGATGACGATATCGGCATGTGCCAGTGGCGCGAACGCAATCGAGGCGACGAGGGTCGCCGTCAAAGTCTTAAGAGTCATTTTCTTTCTCCTTGGGTTGGGCCATGCGGCCCAAGTTGGGTGACGCGCCGGCCATTCTGGATCGCTCAAGACCCCATCGGGCCATGCCAAGGACGATCGCCGGCGGCACAATCAACGCACCTTGCGGCCATGTTTGGCTCGAAAGGCGTGTGGCAAGATTTCTAGGAATTTTGCCGGGATTCCGCAAGAAGATAACAAACGGACCGCGATTTTTGTCGAGATCGGTCGATCGGACCCTGGATTGTCGAGTTTTGCGGCGTTTCTTGCCGTCTCGGCACTATCGCGAAAATGGGAGGCCACGGCGCCAGCCGCAATCGGCTGGCGGTCTTGCTCTGCGGGTTGCAAGGAGGGTCGCCGTCACGCAATTATTAGAATTGCGAAATATTGTCGATGCGGGCTGGAGGAACAGCGGTGGCATCTCTCTTCGAAGACGAACTGCATAACGAATTTGGAAGCTGGCCACTTGCCTATATTCCGTATGGCGGCGCTGACTTCGGCGAAATTCTTGCCGTGGCCCGGGCGGTCGGCGATGGCGACGACGGCGCCTTCCACAATGCGTGGGTCTCCGCCGGCGACAGGCTGGCCGCGGAGGCTGCCGAGTGTGAGCGGACCGGACGGCTGGTGAGTGCGCGCGAACTCTATCTGCGTGCCAGCACCTTCTATTCGGCGTCCTATCATCCGCTCTACGGCTTTCCGGTCGATCCGCGCCTGCTCGCGGCCTTCCGCAAGCAGACCGACGTGCTGGACAAGGGCTTCGCCCTTTTCGACCCGCCGGTGCGAGCGCTGAAGATTCCGTTCGAGGGCACGCCCATGCCCGCCTACTTCATCCCGGCCAGCGGGGCTGCGGATCGTGTCCGTCCCCTGCTGATCCTGACGAACGGATATGATGCAACGATCACGGACATGTATTTCGCTTCCGCCGCGGCGGCGTCGCGTCGCGGCTACCATTGCCTGATGTTCGACGGTCCGGGCCAGGGGGCGATGCTCTACGAGCGGGGGATACATCTCAGACCTGACTGGGAGACGGTGGTGAAGGCCGTCGTCGATTTCGCGCTCGGGCTTCCTGGGGTTGATGCGTCGCGGATCGCACTCAGCGGCGGGAGCCTTGGCGGCTATCTTGCGCCGCGGGCAGCGTCGGGTGAACCGCGGCTTGCCGCCTGCATTGCCGATCCCGGCAGGATGGGCATCGCCACTTCCTTCGGAGGGTTTCTCGCCAGGCTGGGCATCACCGCCGCAGTCGGGAGCCGCCCGAGCGATCTGGACCAGCAGGTTCTGGACCGGATGATGGAGGTGGTCTCCTCGAACCGCAAGCTGTACTGGACGTTCGTTCAGCGCGGCTACTGGGTTCATGGTGTCGACAACTTGCGCGACTACCTGCGATCCGCCGAACAGTTCACGATGGAGGATCGGATCGAGACCATGACCTGCCTGACGCTGGTCACGCAGGCGGAGAGCGATCCGCTGTCAGAGGAGGCTTTGACCTTCTTCGACAGGCTTCGCTGCCCGAAGACCCTGCTTCGCTTCGCGACCGCCGAGGGAGCGGGAGATCACTGCGAAATGGGAAATCGGTCGCTGCTGAACCGGCGCGCACTGGATTGGCTCGATGCGACTCTGGGAGTTGGCTGAGCACCGGTGACCGCTGCTCAAAGCCAGTTTATTCGTTTGAGAATGACGAGCGTCACCGCCGAAGTGATGGACACGAGGGCGACGATGACTACGAAGGCCCAGGTATCGTTTACACCGGGGATGCCACCGACATTCATTCCGAATAGCCCCGCGACAAGGCTTGGCGGAAGGAGCAACGCGGCGAGCGCCGAAAGGCGATTGGAGTTGCGGGCAATCCGCTCGCTGATGACCGTCGAGAGGTCGTCATGCAGGATTGCCGTGCGGTCGCGAATGGAGTCGAGATATTCGATGAACCGCATCAGCTTGTCGATCACCTCCCGAAAACGCAGCTTGTCGCGCTCGGAGAGCCAGGACGCATCGTCATGCTCGATCCGGTTGAGCGCATCGCGCTGAGGTGCGAGATAGCGGCGAAGTTGGACCGACCGCCTGCGCAAGAGCTTCAGGCGCTGGCGAACCTCGCCGGCGTCCCCTTGAAAGATCATTTCGTCCAGTTCATCCACTTCCTCGTCCATCTCGTCGAGGACCGGCTCGAGATCGCGGACGAGCTTGTCACTGACGAGAGCGAGCAGTTCTCCCGTCTGCTTCGGCCCGTTTCCCTTCTCGAGCGCGAGGCGAATATCCCGCAGGGCCGTTATGTAGTGGCCGCTGTCACGAAACGTGACGAGACGCCGTTCATCGACCCAGGCGTGTAGCGGTACGAGATCGATGTCCTCGGAAGGGTTTTCCTCTTCCTCCGGAGGTGCCGCGCAAACACCCCTGAGGATGATCAGCAAGGCATCGCCGACAGGCTCGACGCGCGGCCGGGAATCTTCCGCCAGCAGCGCTTCTGCAACCAGGGGATCGAAGCCGCCCTTTTTCGTCACCCATTCGGCGGTCGCGGGATGGTCGCGCTCGAAGTGAAACCAGACGATACCATCTTCCGGCTTCCAGTCGCACATGCGGTCCATGTTGAGTTTCGAGCAACCGCCGCGTCCATCGAGCAACAGGGCAAACCGCAGGCCCGGTTCGTCGCCGTAGGTCAGTGTCTGCTTTACTTGCTCCAGCATCTCGGGCACTCCCGAGGCGCACCCCCTGCCACCTGCCGAGCGCCTCAATACCGCAATGATATCAGCAAACTGCGCTTTGCCGAAGGAATTTCACCTGAGGCGCCCGCGGGCGACGAGCACGTCGCGCAGCCTGCCGCGCCCGGTTCCGAAACAGATGCTAATGCGACACGAGCGTTTTATCGAGGAACTCGCCGATCATGTCCGCGACCTGTCCGTGGATCGTGTCGCGATTGCCTCCGCTACCGTCGCGGCAGACGATGCTTTCACCGGGTGCCTCCTCTTCGATCAGTCCTGCCGCACCCGGCTTGCAGAGCTGCATGAAGCTGAAGTGCAGGGTTCCCGGAACGGGGATATAGACGGTCGTGGCGGCTGGCAGATGACTTGCGAGATAGGCGGAGTCCTTGTTGGTGGCGGCGATGTTGGCCTTTTCGGCGCTGTCCTTGTCCACGTCTTCGGCTGCCGCCAGCACCATCATCGGAATTTGGACGGCGGCGAGGCTTTCAGGCGTGAAGCCGCGGCCGGGACCGAGATCGAGCGTGATGACGGCCCTGATGCGGGAATCGCTGAGATCGGCGCCGAGGGCTGCCGCGTTGGCGGCATCGCGACCGATGCCCAATGCCTCGAAGATCTTGCAGTAGAGGGGGCCGAAGTCGGCCATGCAATTTTCCGTCACCGCCACCGTATCGAACCGGCCCCCTGCCAGTTCGACGACGGTCCAGCCGCCGAGCGAATGGCCGATGGCTGCGATGCGGCCGGCTGCGATGCCGCCGGTCAAGTCGGGCTGGGCGATGAGAGCGTCGATGGTACGGCTGAGATCGCCCGGACGATTCCACAGCGCCACGGTATCGGGCTTGAGCATGTCGAAGGTGGTGGTGCCCGGGTGGTCGGGTGCGGCAACGACGTAGCCCCTGCTCACTAGGTCGGCCGCGAGCCAGGAGAGATTGCGCCAACTGCCGCCGTAGCCGTGGGAAATAACCACCAGCGGATGCGGGCCTGCAACGGGCGCGGCATCCTTGATGACCGGCTGGCCGATGAAGGCCGGCGTCTCTCCAAGCAGAACCGGATTGATGTCCGATGCGGTCGGATACCAGATGCTGACGTGCATCGGGCGGTCACCTTCCTTCTCGGGCACGTTGATTTCGCGGAAGCCGGTCTTGGCATAGGCAGAGGGCGCGAACGAGATGAAAAGCAGGAGGAGGGCGAGAGTAGGTCTCAGCATGATGATCTCCGTGGGATGGCATTCCCTTCCTGCCAGACATCACGGAGTTCTGAGACCGATAACGCGATCAAGGTCGCCATCGCGGCAACGAAAAAGGGCGAGGCCAGCGCCTCGCCCCGATATCCCAAATAGGATGATCGAACTCAGATGTTGTTCTGCAGCACTTCGCGGAGCTTGCCGAACAGTTCGTCGATCTGGCGCTTCTCGATGATGAGCGGCGGCGAGAGCGCGATGATGTCGCCCGTGGTGCGGATCAGGAGGCCCTTCTCGTAGGCCTTCAGGAAGGCGGTGAAGGCGCGCTTCGTTGGCTCGCCGGCGATCGGATCGAGTTCGACCGCGCCGATCAGGCCGGTGTTTCTGATGTCGATGACGTTCGGGCAGTCTCTCAGCGAATGCAGTCCGTCGGCCCAGTAGCCGGCAAGTTCTGCGGCTCGCGTCAGCAGGCCTTCTTCCTTGTAGGTGTCGAGCGTGGCGAGGGCGGCGGCGCACGCCATCGGATTGCCCGAATAGGTGTAGCCGTGGAAGAACTCGATCATGTGCTCGGGACCGGTCATGAAGGCGTCATGGATCTCAGAGGTCACGAACACCGCGCCCATCGGGATGACGCCGTTCGTCAGGCCCTTGGCGGTGACAATCATGTCCGGCTTGACGTCGAAGTATTGAGCAGCGAAGGGGGCGCCCAGACGGCCGAAGCCGGTGATGACTTCGTCGAAGATCAGCAGGATGCCGTGCTTCGTGCAGATCTCGCGCAGCTTCTGCAGGTAGCCCTTCGGCGGGATCAGAACGCCCGTCGAGCCGGCGACGGGCTCGACGATCACTGCGGCGATGGTCGAAGCGTCGTGCAGCGTGACGATGCGCTCCAATTCGGAAGCGATATCGCCGCCATGTTCCGGCTCGCCGCGGGTAAAAGCGTTCTTGCCGGGCTGATGCGTGTGCGGCATGTGGTCGACGCCTGTCAGCAGCGTGCCGAACATCTTGCGGTTGGAGACGATGCCGCCAACGGAGATGCCACCGAAATTGACGCCGTGATAGCCGCGCTCGCGGCCGATCAGGCGAAAGCGCGAGCCGTTGCCCTTCACGCGATGATAGGCGAGCGCGACCTTCAGCGCGGTTTCGACCGATTCGGAGCCGGAATTGGTGTAAAGGACGTG
Source organism: Rhizobium sp. BK251 (assembly GCF_004345245.1). Lineage (GTDB taxonomy): Bacteria > Pseudomonadota > Alphaproteobacteria > Rhizobiales > Rhizobiaceae > Rhizobium. Next base: position 273,528 of record NZ_SLUQ01000002.1, read on the forward strand.
GTCGAGGCCCTCGGGCGCGATGTCGACGAGTCGGTTTGCAAGTTCGAAAGCCTTCGGATGGGCGAGCTGGAAGGCCGGTGCATAGTCGAGTTCGCCTGCCTGTTCGCGGATCGCCTCGGTGATCTTCGGCCGGCAGTGACCGGCGTTCACGCACCAGAGACCGGCCGTTCCGTCCAGCACCTGACGGCCGTCATGGGTCGTATAGTACATGTCCTTGGCGCCGACGAAGAGGCGCGGCTCCTTCTTGAACTGGCGGTTCGCGGTAAAGGGCATCCAGAAGGCCCTGAGGTCATTCGGCGTTGCGTTCAAGCGGTTGGACATTGCAGTCTCCCATTCATTTCGTCGGTTCCCGTCGATTCCGGCAGTGTTGTGCCGGATTTTTTTACTGTCTGGTCAAACTATCAGCGCGCCGGGAGGCGTCAAGACATCGACGAGACAGTTCACGACGCGTTTTGTCGCCCCTTTTTCCCTGCGGGGCCGGAACCAGGCGCAGATCGCGCGATGCAAGGGGAAGGCGCCCTGGCTGCGTCATCAATCCTTCGCTTGTCATTGCTAGGGCAATGGGCGGCCATTGGCCCAAGATCAGGATAAATCATTCTCCTGTCATTCAACGCATTTCGACCCCGGAGGTAACGATGTCGGACCGCCAGAAGACCAGGGCGCGGCCTACGCCACGCCATGCATTCGCGCCAAGCTATGGCGCCATTCTCGAGGAGGGAGTGCGCCGCCGCACCGTCCTCAAGGGCTTCCTCGCCACGCTGGGCGCTGCAGCCCTCGCGCCGGCGCTCGGCCCGGAACAGGCACGAGCCGAGGATTCCACGCTCACCTTTCCGGAACTCAAGCGCGTGCGGGACACGGCCGACCATTGGCCGGAAGGCTATGAACGGCAGATCCTGGCACGTTGGGGCGACGCGCTCTTTCCCGACAGTCCCGAATTCGACGCCGCGACACTGACCGGCAAGGCCGCCGAACGCCAGTTCGGCTACAACAACGATTTCACGCAGTTCCTGCCGTTGCCTTGGGGCGAGAAGACCTCGGATCGCGGCCTGATGGTCGTCAGCCACGAATATGCAACGCCCTTCCTGATGTTCCCGGGACTGACGGACGAGGACTATCGCGAGAAGCTGGCGGACGACCAGATCCGCGCCATCATGGCTGCGCTCGGCGTTTCGGTCTTCGAAGTCAAGAAGACCGACGGCAAGTGGGAGATCGTCAAGGACGGCAAGTACAACCGTCGCATCCACATGAGCACCGAAATCGGCATTTCCGGTCCGGCCGCGGGCGACGACCGTCTCAAGACCAGGGCCGATCCGACCGGCACGATCGTCTTCGGGACGATCTCCAACTGCAACGGCGGCATCACGCCGTGGGGCACGATGCTCTCGGGCGAGGAAGGCGCAATGGACGTCTTCGCGGGAGACTACAAGACGCTGCCGAACCAGGAGCTCGTCGAACGCCAGGGCTGGGACGAGGACGAGAACGACATCTATTCGGTGAGCCGCGTGGAGCCGCGCTTCAAGTTCGAGGAAGAGCCGAACGAATGGATGCGCTTTGACTGGGTGGTCGAGATCGACCCGTTCGATCCGACGGCCAGGCCGGTGAAGCGCACGTCGCTCGGCCGCATGACGCACGAGGGCGCCCAGTGTTGCGGCGCGCCCGACGGTCGCGTGGTGGTCTTCATGGGTGACGACGACGACTTCGAATATATCTATCGCTTCGTGACCCGCGATCCGTGGAACCCCAACGACCGCGCCGCCAACAAGGACCTGCTCGACAACGGAACGCTTTCGGTCGCGCGCTTCGACAGCGATGGAACGCTGCATTGGATTCCGCTCATCGCCGGCGAGGGCCCGCTGACGGCGGAAGCCGGCTTCAAGACGCAGGCCGACGTCGTTCTGGCGACGCGCGCTGCCGCCGACCTCGTTGGCGCAACACCGATGGACGGCCCGGAAGGCTTTATCCCGCATCTCGGCACCGGCAAGCTCTATGTCGCCATGACCGAAAACGAGGATCGCCTGCCGACGGGCGAGGGAGACGACGAGAAGGAGCAGGTCAACGTTGCTAATCCGCGTGGCCCCAATCCGCACGGGCATCTGCTGGAGCTTGCCGCGCCAGGCGGTCCGGAGAAGCCGGATTATGCGGCCGAGAGCTTCAAGTGGGACGTCTTCATCCTCTGCGGCGATCCGGCCAAGCCGGAAGACCAAGCGATGTTCCACCCGGCCACGACGTCGTCGGGCTGGTTCACCGATCCGGACAATCTCGCCGTCGACCCTAGCGGCCGCCTCTGGGTCACGACCGACGGCCCGCCGCCGGAGGGCATCGCGGACTCGGTCTATGTGATGGATACGGAAGGGCCGGGTCGGGCGCTGCCGAAGCTCATCTACATCGCGCCGGTCGGCTCGGAGACCTGTTCGCCGACGTTTACGCCGGACGGCTCCAGCGTCTTCATGTCGGTACAGCATCCGGGCGAACTGCGGATGGCCGACAATGAGGATGCGACGTCGATGGAGGATGCGGGCACGAACTGGCCGGATTTCAAGCCGGGAATGCCGGCGCGCCCTTCGCTCGTCGTTCTCAGCCGTTCGGCCAATGGCGTCGTCGGAAGCTGAGTTGGTGCTGGCGGTGGAAGTTCCTTCCGCCGCCAGACACTCTTGCCGTCAGCAGTCGGAGACAGCCTGTCAGCATGCATAGGAAAAGCCGGCAAATCGAGGATTTGCCGGCCAAGACAATATGCATCTGGTGATAAAAACCTGCTTAATCCCACGCTCTGGGGTCATCCCGGGCGTGGAACGGTTTTCTACGATGACGTTATGTCAGCGCTATCATTTACGCAGCCGTCTTGCTTCTCTCCGGCTCGCAATAAATGTCTTCCAAGGTTGCAAGAACCTTGATGACGGACTCGGACGAACTGGAATAGTAGATCGTCTGAGCGTCACGGCGGGTCTTGACCAGCTTTTGAGCGCGCAACTTGGAAAGGTGCTGGGAGAGGGCCGACTGGCTGAGACCCACCTGATTGGCGAGGACGCCAACCGGAACTTCGCCCTTTACAAGGCTGCAGAGAATCATGAGTCGCTTGGGATTTGCCATTGCAGACAAGAGGGCGGCCGCCACGGCGGAGTGGTCGGACAATTCTGTTGCTTTCATTTTTTTAATTCCTAATGCGGATCGTACGTCAGTACCGGGCACAGGTCATCAGTCGGGGAATGTAACTGATCCTAAAACCTAACAAGAGTGGCCAAAGATTGTATATACCTAAATTTAAGGTATTGAGTATGCTATTTTAGATATGTGTGAAATTATATGCGCCTCTTCGGGGAGGGGGTCGTCAAATTCGAAACGGAGGAGGTTATCCCCCGAAACGAGGTCCAAACCCGCAGGATCAAGGCCACATACTCGCCAGCCGGCTTCCGATCTGCCGCTTATTTTAGCAGCCAAATCGTCTGCTATGCCGGGATGCAATCCTACTAATTCTCGCACTGCTTTTGAAGCCTGCCGTGCGAACGCCTCGGCGAGGGGCGCTCGAATCGCCAGGTCCGAACCCGGCAGGACATAGGCTCTCGCGAAGCCGCCATTGAGGCCGGCCGACTGTGGAACCAGCCGGAAAAAGCAGAAATCGGGGAAGTCGACATAGAGCTTCGCTTTGGCGTGCCGGTCGAGAAAACGCGTCCGGAGATGGGCGTGGTGCGACGCCTGCCGATCGATCCTCTCGGCAAGGCATTGCACGGAGAGGCGCGGATAGGCGAGGGGGTCGCCCTTTCCGGGCTCGCCGACGAGCAGCGATGATCGTGGATCGGCGGTGAGCGCCCGGGTGTGGGCCGACAGCCCGGAAACCAGGATGACGGGCACTGCATCGATATCGGTTCCGAGGAGAACGCGGCTCGCCGAGGGGAAACCCGTTTCCGGATCGAGCACCGCCAGCGCGCCATAGCGGGCCGAACGCAACAACACGCGGGCCTGCCTGCGGGCCTCGTCATCCGTTTCCCGCAGAACCGAGGCCTGATCCTTCATTCGCATCCCCTTGCAAGCCTGCCCGTGGGCAGGCCCATCGTCATTTCCGCCGGTGTTGCGTCAGCCCGGCCACTATATCCTGCGCCGAAATCGTCCCGATAACGGCACCGTTGTCAACCACGCCGATGCTGCCCGGCTGGCGCGAGAGCGCATCCAGAATGTCCACGAGCGGAGTGGAGGCGCGTGCCGTGCCGCTGACGCTGCTTCCGGCCGCCGCGTGGCCAAGCCCCGGCTGCATCACATCCTGTGCCGTCAGCATGGTGATCGGATTCATGTGCTGCACGAAGTCCGCCACATACTGGTCGGCAGGATTCTTGACGATATCCTGCGGGGTGCCGCACTGGATGATCCGCCCGCCCTCCATGATGGCGATGCGGTTGCCGATGCGGAAGGCCTCGTCCAGATCATGGCTGACGAACAGAATGGTCTTCTTCAGCCGGCGCTGGAACTCCAGGAGTTCGTCCTGCAGGCGCGTGCGGATGAGGGGATCGAGCGCGGAGAAGGGCTCGTCCATCAGCAGGATCGGAGCGCCGGTCGCAAAAGCGCGGGCGAGGCCCACGCGCTGCTGCATGCCGCCGGACAGTTCGTTGACCTTGCGTCCCGCCCATTTCGTAAGGTTGACGAGCTCGAGCTGCTCTTCCACGCGCTTGCGCCGCTCGGCGTCAGCGACGCCGGCAAGCTCGAGGCCGAAGCCGACATTGTCGGCCACCGTCCGCCACGGCAGCAGCGCGAACTGCTGGAAGACCATGGAGACCGTGTGCATGCGCAGGTCGCGCAATGCCTTGGCCGTCGATTTGTAGGGATTGACGATGCCGCTCTTGGTGACGACGGAGACCTCGCCGCGTACGACGGGCGCAAGGCCGTTGACGGCCCGCAGAAGGGTCGACTTGCCGGAGCCGGAAAGGCCCATGAGCACCAGGATCTCGCCTTCCTCGATCTCGAGCGAGGCGTTTGCCACGCCGAGGACGAGGCCGGTTTCGGCGCCGATCTCGTCGCGCGACTTGCCCTGATCGACAAGGGCAAGGGCGTTCTCGGGACGGTCACCGAAAATGATATTGACGTTGTTGAACTTGACCGCCGCGCTCATGCCCCGTCTCCTGCATCCGACGTCCGGAACATGCGATCGAGAATGATCGCGAGAATGACAATACAGAGCCCCGCTTCGAAGCCGCGGGCCACGTTGACCGTGTTCAGCGCACGCACGACCGGCACGCCAAGCCCATTCGCCCCAACGAGGGCGGCGATGACGACCATCGACAGCGAGAGCATGATCGTTTGCGTCAGGCCTGCCATGATCTGCGGCATGGCATAGGGAAGCTCGACCTTGCGCAGCACCTGAAGTGGTGTCGCGCCGAAGGACTCGGCCGCCTCGACGAGCGAGGGTGGCGTCGAGATGATGCCGAGACGCGTCAGGCGGATCGGAGCGGGGATCGCAAAGATCACCGTCGCGATCAGGCCGGGCACCATGCCGAGGCCGAAAAGTATAAGCGCCGGAATCAGATAGACGAAAGTCGGAATGGTCTGCATGAGGTCCAGAATCGGCCGCATGATCGAATAGATCCAGGCGCGCCGGGCGGCGGCGATGCCGAGCGGAATGCCTATGATCATGCTGACGAAGGTCGATGCCAGCACCAGCGCAAGCGTCTCCGTGGTCTCCTTCCAGTAGCCCTGGTTCATGATCAACAGGAGGCCGAAGAAGGTGAAGGCGGCGATGCCGACGGAGCGCCGAAGCCAGTAGGCGATCGCGGTGATGACCACGAGCACGATGAGCGGGTGCGGTGTTTGCAATACAAACAGCAATGCGTCGATGACATGCGTGAGCAGGGCAGCGAGCTCATTGAAGAACCATTCGCCGTTCGTGGTCAGCCAGTCGACGAAGGCCTTGGCCCACGGACCGATGGGAATCTTAGCTTCGGTTATCCAGTTCACGTCGCCAGCCTATGATGAAAATGCCCAAAATATGAGTAGAACGAAAAGGGCAGCACAGGCTGCCCCATCCGGTCATCAGAGGCCGAGGCCGGACTTGATGGCTGCAACAGCGTCGCCGCCGTCGCGCGTCGTCACGCCGGCGAGCCATGCATCGAGGACGGACGGATTAGCCTTCAGCCATTCGGTCGCCGCAGCCTCGGGCTCTTCGCCGTCGTTGAGGATCTTGCCCATCAGCTCGTTTTCCATCGGGAGGGTGAACTTCAGGTTCTTGAGGAAGGCGCCGACATTCGGGCATTCCTGCGTGTAGCCGGCACGGACGTTCGTGTAGATCGTGGCGCCGCCGAGATCCTTGCCGAAGATGTCGTCACCGCCGGTGAGGTAGGTGAGCTTGAAGTTCGCGTTCATCGGATGCGGCTCCCAGCCGAGGAAGACGATCGGTTTGCCCTCCTTCTCGGCGCGCGCAACCTGCGCAAGCATTCCCTGCTCGGAGGATTCGACAACCTCGAAGCCCTTGAGGCCGAAGGTGTCCTTGTCCACCATGTCGATGATCAGGCGATTGCCGTCATTGCCGGGCTCGATGCCATAGATCTTTCCGTCGAGATCGTCCTTGTGGGCGGCGATGTCCTTGAAGTCCCTGATGCCGAGTTCCGCGCCCTTGGTGTTGGTGGTGAGCGTGTACTTTGCGCCTTCCAGGTTTTCGCGAACGGTTTCAACTGACTTGTCGTCGCGGTAGGGCTTGATGTCGTTTTCCATCGTCGGCATCCAGTTGCCGAGGAAAACGTCGATGTCCTTGTTCTTCAGCGACGTGTAGGTGACAGGCACGGAAAGAACCTTGACATCAGCCTCGTAGCCGAGGTTCTTCAGGATGACTGAGGAGATGGCGGTGGTTGCGGTAATGTCCGTCCAGCCGACATCGGAGAAGTGGACGGTGGCACAGCTATCCGGATCTGCGGCGAAGGCGGATGCACTCATCGACAGCACCGAAAGGGCTGCCGCGGCGGTGAATTTCAGTATACTTCTTGTTGTCATTTTTTGACTCCCAGTCTGACGTTCCAAGCCAATCACCAATATCCGATATTTTCAAGCGCTTCCGGTGCGTTTGCGCCGGTTTGGAAGGTCCGATTGCGACGCCTTCACTTTCTCTGCTGTCGCGTGCAGGACGACGAGGATTTCCTGTGACTTTCGCAAGTCGGGACTTTCCTTTGCCGCTCGCGGATTTCATGAAGCAGTCAAGGAGAACGTCATGGCCAAGCTCTATTTCAACTACTCGACGATGAACGCGGGTAAAACGACCCTGCTCCTGCAGGCGTCCTACAACTATCAGGAGCGCGGCATGCACACGGTCGCGCTGATCGCCGCCTTCGACGACCGGGCGGGGCGCGGCAGGATTTCCTCGCGCATCGGCCTCTCGGCGGAGGCCACTCCGTTTGAAGGCACAGACGATCTCTTTGCCATCGTCGAGGACCTGAACAAGGAGCAGTCGATCGCCTGCGTCTTCGTCGACGAGGCGCATTTCATGACACGCGAGCATGTGTGGCAGCTGGCCCATGTCGTTGACAGGCTTGGCATTCCCGTCATGGCCTATGGCCTGCGCACCGATTTCCAGGGAAAGCTCTTTCCCGCTTCGCAGGAGCTCCTTGCGATCGCAGACGAGCTGCGCGAGGTCAGGACGATCTGCCATTGCGGGCGGAAGGCTACGATGGTCGTACGCCTCGACAGCAGCGGCGCCGTCGCGCACGAAGGCGCTCAGTTCGAGATCGGTGGCAACGAAAAATACGTTTCGCTCTGCCGCCGGCACTGGGAGGAGACGATGAACGGCGGCTGAACTGTGCCCTTGTCGCACACCGCGCGGGGAGGGCGGCGCCCGTTTATCGAGCCCGGGGCTCGACCTTGAACTGCATCGTGTTGAGATCGCCGAGGCCGACCCAGAAGCGATAGCCCCTGCGCCTGAAAAGGCCGCCACGCACCGCCGGCATGAGTTCGCGATACGAGGTCTCGTCGATCCGGAAGGTAATTGAGGAAAGGTCGCTTGCGTGCCCGCCCAGGTCGGTACGATCGACGCTGAGGAGCGTTTCCTTCGGCAGGGTCACGGGGGCGGTGAGAACCCTCCTGTGCCAGTTCGTCGCCTCGGTGAGTTCGCGCAACTGCGCCACCATGTCCGGGTCCTTCAACGGTACAATCTGGGCGAGCCTGTCGCGCTCGGCGACATTCATCTCCATCGTCTTCTTCTGGGCGAGAACGGTCGGATTTTGGTCGAGCTTCAACGCCTTCCAGACATCGCGGTTGCGATATTCATCCTGAAAGCAAAAGCTCCAGTCCGCCGTGAGGCGAATATGGGTTCCGATCTCTGGAACAAAACGCTGCATCCCAGCGATATCCTCCTGCGCTTTCCCAAAACTCCCACTGGGAAGCCACGTGATTATCGTTAAGGTTGTTTCAATCGCTATGCAATCCGTTCTACCCCATTTTGTATAATATTGGCTAATCACTTAGTACGATGTCGCGGATTACGTGTGCACCGATCTCGCATCGTTGGCGGCGCCCGATGGAGCGCCGCAAAAGTCTCTCGGATCGCTTAGAGATCGACTTGCCGCTACAGATGGCCGACCGGGATTGTTTTGTCGCACGAAGCAGATAGGTTGCTGCCGGAGCGGGTACGGAATGGATTTCAAGGGGCGGCGAATGAGTGAACTTCAGCGGCTGGAGGGCGATCTCGAAGGCGTGTTCACGCTCGCCGCGGAAGTGAACGCAGGAAGCGAGCAGATCCGGGGCTTTCTCGAGCGTTGCGGCGGCGAGACACCGGACGTGGCGGGCGGCCCTGCGGAGGTCGAGGACCGGCGGTTGCGGGAACTCGTGGAACGGCAGCGGTCGCTTGAGGAAAGACTTGCGGCGCTGGTGACGGGCCTGGAGAGCGGCGCACGCACCTTTTCCGACCGCATCGGACGCCTGAAGCAGTACACGCTTCGCGAGAGATTTGCCGGTTTCTTCTCGGCGGCGCGGATGCAGCGCATGCAAGAGGAGAGGATGCAGCGCGCACCGCTGGCAAAAGAGTTCCAGGAGCTGCTTTTCCACGCTGACAGGCTGCTCGGAATATTGAAGGGGCAGCGTACGGCCCTGACCGCGGACCACCGCGCTTGCGAGGCAAGCCTTGTCGCGATCATTGAGCAACACAAGGCGATGCTCGAGGCAATTGACGGCGCGCAGTTCCGGCTGAAGCAGCTTGTCCCCAAGCGCCGAGACCTGATGAAGCGGCTCGACACGGAGAAGGATCCGCGGTCCCGCGAGGAACTGGCAGGCGAGCATGAGGAGGTCGTTTCAGAATATTCGCAGGTGACGGAGAAGGAGAACCGGCTTCTCGGCGAATTCAAGCTCAGGGAGCGGCATATCGACATGTTCGAGACCTTCGTCGATGCGCTCAACAGCCAGATTGCCGCGCGCAACGTCCTCATCAACAAGCTGACAATCGATGCCGAGCGGTGGATCGCCCTCTGCATGGCGCAGATCGAAGCCGTGAACGACAAGGCGATGGTCGACATCGAAGCGTCGTCCTTCCGCCATATCTCCGGTCTCCTCGAACGGCGTGCGCGGCACATGCTGGCGGCGCATGACGACGCCCGGCGGCGGCAGGCGGCGGACGAGGCCTTCACTCGTTGGCTCAACCGCGAGAACGCGGATGTGGACGCTACCGCGGCGACGGCCGACAAGAATGCAGCGCTTGTGGGGGCCGGCGCGCCGCGAAAAATGCTGCCTTGATGTTGTGCCTGACCGCGCGAACGCATATCTGCTGGGTCAGGGCACTTCGGCAATCGCCGCGACGACATGGGAGTAGACGATGCTTGAATGGGTCACTGCGTTCTTCAGGCGACTGTTTGGAGCGGTCCGCTGGTTGGCGGGCATGATCTTTGCCTGGCTTGGCTGGCCCTTTCTTGCTACTCGCGGCTGGTACGTGCAGCGTAGCTGGATAATCAAGATACCGATCCTGCTCTTTCTCGTGCTGATGATCGGGCTCTACGGCTATTTCTTCTGGCAGACGCAAATCTGGACGGGCTTCAACCCGAATTTCGTCGACGGCTACAAGCTTTCCGAACGCACAGTACCGGCCGGACAGGAACTGCCGGCGACGGGTGACGGGACGGCCCGGAAGTGCCAGCCTTCGGCGATCGTCGAGGTCGCGGCCGATCTCACCGATTTCAACGTCAACCAGAACGCATGGATCTCGTCCATGCTGCTCTACAAGGCCGGATTGTTCGGTCTCGACTGGGACCACACGCCCTTCCTCGACAACAAGGCGTCGTTCCAGCGCGGCGTCAACCAGGCGGTGCGACGTACCACGGCGGAGCTCGTCGACACGCTCGGGCGCGTGCGTGGCACATCCGGCATCAACAGCGACCTGCAGAGCGCGCGCGGCAACCTGCAGTTCGACGAATACAGCTGGTATTTCGGGCTCAACCCGTTCGGGCCCAAGACGCCGACACCTGCCTATTACCGTTCGGCGATCGGCAGCCTGCGCAAGTTCAATACGGATCTTGCCGCCTGCAACGCGACGTTCGATGGTCGCGCCGACAATCTTGTCCAGTTCATTGACCGGATCGCCAACGATCTCGGCGGCACATCCGATATCCTTGCCGAGCGTTCGGAGAACCACAATCGCGGCTGGTTCGACACGCGCGCCGATGATCGCTTCTGGTTCGCCTACGGCCAGCTCTACGGCTACTACGCAATCCTGGCGGCAACACAGGCGGATTTCTCGCAGGTCGTCGCCGAGCGTAACCTGAGCGCGATCTTCGCGGGGACGTTGAAGCAGTTCCAGGCGGCGCTGCGCATCCAGCCGGCGATCATCTCGAACGGACGCGAGGACGGCTGGATTATGCCTAGCCATCTCGCGACGATGGGCTTCTACATACTTCGCGTTCGCTCCAACCTCGTCGAGGTTCGCTCCGTGCTCGACCGATGAGGCGAGCCGGACGACAGGTGGCGCTTACCATCGGTCTAAACCGGCTCTAGGCTTCTTCACCGAAGCCGACGGTGCGCATGCGCTCGAGGAGTTCATAGGTGATGCCAATGATCTCGCCGCCCGAGTTATCGTCGTTGCGAAATTTGCCGACGCTGCGGACATACCTGAAGCCTTCATCGGCAGTCCCGACGCGGTAGATGAAGTGAAAGCCGAGCTTGTGAAGGCTTGCCTGCTCGTAGGTCTCGGCCATGATCGACTTGTCGTCCTCGTGGATGCGGGACATGACCTCGACGAGGTTCATCGGTCCCTTCGAGAAGGTCATGCCGAAGATCTCATAGACATCCTCGCTCGCGAAGAAATGGCCGGTGTCGATCTCCCATCGCCAACAGCCGTAAAGGCGGTAAGCGGAAGACAACTCCACGATCTCAGCATCGGAAATGCGTATGTGCGATCGATCCTGGGGCTTCTTGGCAGTTGAAGACAATTCAAAGCGAAGAGGCACAAATCCTCCTGGGATGAGGATGTTACGCTGCCGTTGACCCCCGAGTCGTCAGTTGATCAGCTTCAGCCTGATGGCTTTAGCTACCAACTGCGTGCGATTCACGCAATCGAGTTTCTTGATGGCATTGGTCATATACGCGTTGACCGTGTGATCCGAGAGGGAAAGGATCTGGCCGATCTCGACCGAGGTCTTGCCCTGGGCCGTCCAGCGGACGACCTCGAGTTCGCGGGCGGAAAGCATGTTGAGGTTACCCGCGTCGTTCCGCTTCAGGCTGTTGTGCGTATCAAGAGCCTGCACCATGATCATCGCCAGCTCGTTGATCTCCGACTGGCTGAGCGGATTGCGGTTGCCGTTGAACCAGAAGACCAGCCTCTGGCCGTCCATCGCGTTCAACGGGAACACGCTTCCCATGGGAAGGCGTTGACGCAGCAGGAGCGCGCGCAGTTCCCCGAGGATGGGAAGACCGGCCGGCAGGCTCTTGTCGCTGAGATGCCAGTGCTGTGGTAGCGCGGATTCGCGTGTGCGCGGCAGGATCGGGCAATCGCGCAAGAGATGCGCCTTGTCGAATTCGCGCAGAAAGGGCGTGGGCAGGGTAGTCTCTATGACCAGAGGCGCCAGCAGCACATCCTCGGGCGCCGGCGCATTGGCCAGGGTGAAATGCCCATAGCCGAAAGCCGCTGCGACATGATCCAGCGCCTGTGCGAACAAGCTACTCGTGCGGGCGGACACCAACTCGGAGGTGAGCGCTGACTGTCTTTCAGAGGCGGTCATATACGACATGGAACGAACTAAACGGGCCTTTTTTGCTATCGTTAGCAAATACTGAAACTAGCGGGGATGCTAGCTTAATTCGAGATGATGAGCACTGATTAATTCATTTTCTGAACATTTAATCATCGCTGTTCGCATTTTGGGCACATCCTAAACGGGGAGCATCGCCGTTCCCTTTACCTCTTCCATGACTGCGTAAGTATGAGTCTCCCTTACACCCGGCAAGGGGAGTATGACTTCGGAGAGAAACTGGCGATAAGCCTCCATGCCTGCGACGCGAGCCTTGACGAGATAGTCGAAGCCGCCGGCGACCATGTGGCACTCCATCACATCATCGCTTCGCTTGACCGCCGCGGCAAAGGAATCGAATACGTCAGGGGTCGTACGATCCAGCTTCACCTGCACGAATACGAGCAAGGTGCGCCCGAGCATCTGCGGGGAGAGGATGGCCATGTATCCGGTAATATAGCCGTCGCGGGTCAATCTCTTGACGCGCTCGGCGGTCGCTGTCGGTGACAGGCTGACGCGTTCGGCCAGTTCGATATTCGAGAGGCGGCCTTCCTTCTGCAAGGCCCGGAGAATCTTGCGGTCGAGCCTGTCCAGATCTTTCATAAATCGCCGCGCTTTCCCATTTCTATAGCCGAATATGCTGGACGCATATCGCATTTCGGTGAAAAACGCCACAAAGGAACAGCTATGTTGCGGATATCACGGAGAGGGTCAATGGACACCAAGATTCTATCGAATATTCCCCAATTCAACGCGCCCTTCGCCGGCGACGACGACCGGTTGCTGCACGGCCTCGCCGGCCGGCTGAGCTTCACTGCGTCGCACGACGCGGCGATCGATAAGCGCGCCACGCGCATGATCGAGGCGATCCGCGGCAATTCCGGCTCGATCGGCGGCGTCGAGGACTTCCTGCGCGAATATGGCCTGTCAACGCGCGAGGGCCTTGCGCTGATGGTGCTAGCGGAGGCGTTGCTTCGCGTTCCCGATGCGCTGACGCAGGACAAGCTGATCGAGGACAAGCTGAAGGAAGGCGGCTGGAGCGAGCACGAAGGGCGCGGCGAGAGCTGGTTCGTTTCGGCTTCCGCCTGGGCGCTCGGTCTCTCGGCGCGCATCCTCCGTCCGGGTGACACGCCGGAAGGCGTAGTTCGAGGCCTTCTCAAGAGGCTTGGCCTGCCCACTGTCCGCAACGCGACCAAGCAGGCCATGCGCTTCCTCGGCCATCATTTTGTCCTGGGCGAAACAATCAAGGACGCACTCAGCCGCGCCGCAAAGAGCGAGGAGAAGGGCTACCGCCACTCCTTCGACATGCTGGGTGAGGGCGCCCGCACGGCGGAAGATGCCAAGCGCTATTTCCAGTCCTATGCGGCGGCGATCGAGGCGATCGGCGCCTGGAGCCAGAAGAATGCCAAGGGCAAGCAATTGCCGGATCGGATGGGTATTTCCGTCAAGCTTTCGGCACTGCATCCTCGTTATCTCGCGACTCATCGCGATCGCGTGCTCGCCGAGCTGGTGCCCGATCTGCTGAAGCTTGCGCAGATGGCGAAGGAGCACCAACTGAACTTCACCGTGGACGCGGAAGAGGCCGACAGGCTGGAACTTTCGCTGGACGTGATCGCGGCAGTCTTCGCCGATCCTTCGCTTGCGGGATGGGATGGCTTCGGTCTTGCTATCCAGGCCTATCAGAAGCGGGCAACGGCGGTCATCGACTATATCGACAGGCTTTGCGAGGCGCATGGCCGGCGGATGATGGTTCGGCTCGTCAAGGGCGCCTATTGGGATACCGAGGTCAAGCGTGCGCAGGAACGCGGGCTTGAGGACTATCCGGTCTGGACGCGCAAGCAGGCGACCGACCTGTCCTATCTTGCCTGCGCCAGCCAGCTGCTGACGAAGCGGGCGCGCATTTTTCCGCAGTTTGCGACCCACAACGCACTGACGGTCTCGACGATCATCGAGCTTGCGGGCAACGATCGCTCGGGCTTCGAGTTCCAGCGCCTGCATGGAATGGGGGAGACGCTTTATGATCACCTGCTCTCCGGCAACGACCGCATAGCCTGCCGGATCTATGCACCGGTCGGCGGCTACCGCGATCTGCTGGCCTATCTCGTGCGCCGACTGCTCGAGAACGGGGCGAACTCCTCGTTCGTCGCGCTCGCCGGCGACAAGAACGTGGCGATAAAGACGCTCCTGGAGCGTCCGGCCGAGAAACTCGGGCTCGACCATGGCACCAGCGCGCGCAACCGCAAGATCCCGATGCCGGCCGATCTTTACGGCAAGCGGAAGAACAGTGCCGGCCTCGAGTTCGGCCACCGCCAGAGCCTCGAAAAGCTGATGTCCGGCGTCGCCAATGGCATCCCATCAATTGCTGCCACGCCGCTGATCCCCGGCGCTTCGCCGAATGGCAAGGAAACCGCCGTCCTCTCGCCCGTCGATCACCGCCGGAAAGTCGGCACGGTGCTGAATGCCACGGCTGCCGATGTCGACAAGGCCTTCGGCGTCGGCGCCAAGGGCTTCCGGAGCTGGTCGCGCAAGTCCGTCGAAGAACGTGCGGCGGCGCTGGAGCGCATGGCCGACCTGATGGAGGAAGACCGCGACCGGCTGCTCACGCTGCTTGCCGCCGAGGCGGGCAAGACGCTGGACGACGGCATTGCAGAAATTCGCGAGGCGGTGGACTTCTGCCGCTACTATGCGGCCGAGGCACGCAGGCTCTTCGGCGATTTGGCGAAGATGCCGGGCCCGACCGGTGAAGACAACCGCTACCTCTGGCGCGGACGGGGCGTTTTTGCCTGCATCTCGCCGTGGAATTTCCCGCTTGCGATCTTCCTCGGACAGATTTCTGCAGCACTCGTCGCCGGAAATGCGGTGATTGCAAAGCCTGCGCCGCAGACGCCATTGATCGCCTACGAGGCCGTAAGGCTTTTCCATCGCGCCGGCGTACCAGAGGATGCGCTGCTGTTCGTCCCCGGTGGCCCGGAGGTGGGTGCTGCCATTACCGCGCACCCGGCGTTGGCGGGCGTTGCCTTCACAGGCTCGACGAAGACGGCATGGTCGATCAACCGCGCGCTTGCAGCCAAGGATGGTCCCATCGTGCCGCTGATAGCCGAAACCGGCGGCCTGAACGCGATGATCGTCGATGCGACGGCGCTTCCCGAACAGGTGGCGGATGACGTGGTAACGTCTGCCTTCCGCTCGGCTGGGCAGCGCTGCTCGGCGCTCCGGCTTCTCTTCCTGCAAGAGGACGTTGCCGAGAACATGACGCAGATGATCGAGGGTGCTGCACGCGAGCTTGCGCTCGGTGATCCGGCGCTCCAGACGACTGATGTCGGCCCGATCATCGATGAGAAGCAGAAGGCGATGCTTGAGGCGCATATCGCCGACATGTCGAAGACGCAGAAGGTCCGCTATGCCGGGAAGGCGCCGTCGGCGGGCACGTTCTTTGCCCCGCACATCGTCGAGCTCGACAAGTCCGGTGCGCTGACCAAGGAAGTCTTCGGTCCCGTGCTGCATATCGTGAAATGGAAGGCCAGGGAGCTCGACAAGGTCATCGCCGAGATCGCTGCATCCGGATATGGCCTGACGCTCGGCGTGCACAGCCGCATCGAGGCGACGATCCGCAAGGTTGTCGATGCGCTGGATACAGGCAATGTCTACGTGAACCGCAACATGATCGGCGCCGTCGTCGGCACCCAGCCCTTCGGCGGCTCGGGTCTCTCAGGCACCGGTTTCAAGGCCGGCGGCCCGGCCTATCTGCAGCGTTTCGCGCAGGAGCAGGTCATTTCGGTCAACACGGCGGCCGCCGGCGGCAATGCCAGCCTGATCGCAATGGGCGAGGGCTAAGGGGTAGGAGCAAGGGCCGCCTCGGGCGGCCCGCTCACTTCTTCGCGGCGGGCTTCAGCTTGGCCATGATGCCTTCGAGGAAGCCGAGCATGACGGCCGAGACGACGAAGGTCAGGTGCATCAGCGTCAGCCACATCATCTTGCCGTCCGTATACTGGTCGACGTTGAGGAAGACCTGCAGCAGATGGATCGACGAGATCGCGACGATCGACGAGGCGACCTTGATCTTCAGGCTGCCGGAATCGAGCTTGCCCAGGAAGGACACCTCACCCTCGGCCTCGTCGAAGCGGCTGACGAAGTTCTCGTAGCCGGATATCATCACCATCACGATGAGGCTCGCGACCAGCGCCGCGTCGATCAATCCGAGCATCGCGAGGATCATCTCGGCCTCGTCGAGTTCGAAGACACCCTTCGCAACCTTCAGGAACTTGAAGGCGAAGGAGACTGCGTAGACCGCAAGCGCGGCCACAAGCCCGAGATAGAAGACGACAAGAAGCCACCGGCTTGAGAGAATGATGCGCTCGACAAGCAGTTCCAGTGATTTCATTGCGCGGGCTCTCCCATCATCTTTCGTGCGATTCGAAAGCCAAAATAGGCTGGGCTCCGTCCTTGCGGCAAGGCATGATGGTCATCCGCTGCAGATTAGACGCGTGGCACGGCTCGGTCGAGCCATTGCCCTGTTAACGCGTTCTCCGCTTCAGGCCTCCTCGATCGTCAAGCGGATGCTACCCCTGTTGTTGTCGTAGGCGTGCCAGGCGTCGTTTGCGAAGCAATAGAGGTAACCGTCGCCCTTTGGCGTGAACGTGCAACCGTCTCCGATCACGAAGACCTCGTGGGGCAGGCGTTCGACCGACTTGTCGCTCGCTTTCTTCTTCGGAGGTGGGACGTCGTTGGCAACCAGCCCGACAAGCGCCAGCCAGTCGATGTCTTCCTCGCGACGCGTCCACCAGAAATCGACCTGTTGGTTCCGCGTCACTTTCTTTACGATGGTCTCGACACTTCCAAGGACGGAAGAGGCGATGTGGGCGATTTCCGACGCCTGGAAGTTGCCGTCGCGCGTGCCGGCAGGGCCGCAGGCGATCGAGCCGTCCATCCACTGGCCTTTCGCCGTCAATTTGTAATTCTTGCCTTTTTTCAGGAAGATGCCGGTGTAATTCCACTTGTCGCGCGCATAGACATCGACCGTAACCGGTAGGGTCTTCAGCGGCCAGAAGCGGCCCTGGTCGAGCGGTGAGTTCACGTGCCGATCCATCGCCGAGGCGTGCACACCGGGCGATTTCATCTGGGCGTCGATCACCGGCGCGGCGCGCGGGCGCGTCTTCAGGGCCTTGAAGACGCCGTTGACGGAGTTGTGCAGCAGGCCGCGGGCATCAGGCTTAAGCTGCTGCAGGACATTCTGCCGGAAGAAGAGTCCGGCGGCGGTCGCCTCCTCGATCATCCAGTAGAGGGCGCCGTCGGAGAGTCCGCAATGCCCGTAGCCGCCACCGACATCGCCATGGGCGCCCGGGAACCAGAGCTGCTTCAGGTCGCTGGTGGCGTTGCCCTCCCATAACGTCGGAATGAAGCTCTGGCGGATTTCGTCCAAGGCCACGGCATGGCGCGCATGGACCACGATGTCGCTGAGCTTGGTATCGTGGAAACGATGATCGTTCGGATTGTCGAGCAGGTTGAGAAATACGAGATCGTCTGGAATGCCGAGGGAGCCCACCGTGTCCCACACTCCGATGAAATGGAGCGGTGTCTGCTTGCTGGGCAGATTTCCGACGTCCGTATTGTGGAAGGGCATGGCCCTTGTCGCGACGATCTTGCTCGGTCCGGACGCGCGATATGCCTGAAAGACCGTGTCGACCGCATTCCAGTCCTTCGTGTCCGTCGAGCCGGCTGCCCCGAGCTTCAGCAGGCCGCATTTGGAGATCATGCCGCCGAGGCTGCGCACCGTGTAGGCGCCGCGGCTGAAACCAAAGAGCCAGATCCTGTCGCCGGGGCTGTAGTTCCTCGCCAGCCAGAAATAGGCGCTCATGATGTTCTGGTCGAGGCCCTTGCCCGTGCCTCCGCCGAGCGCCTTGTCCCACCATGTTCCGTCGGTTCCGACGCCAGGGTGGTAGTAGCTTTTCTGCTGCTCGCCGTCCTTGTCGGCGGCGCCGAGCGCGTTGTAGAGCTTTACGACATTCGTGGGGCTCGGCAGGCCGGCTTCCATTTCGTCCGGCGTGTTCCAGGTGCCGTCGCTGCAGACGATGAGATTCATGGCGTAATCCCCCAGTGTCACCGGTGATGACGACAACACACTATCGCGTTGGCGTCAATAATTACACCTCTTCTGGTTGAGTTGTGTGTGGGGCGCAAACGAGAGCAGCATGCGTGCCTGTTCTAACGGACGCCTTGAATTCGGACCGGTAATGAGGTCAATGTCCCTGAATCGAAAAAGACATTTGCCGAGAGGAAATGCCCGTGTCAGCTGTAAAGTCGGATATCGAGATTGCGCGAGCGGCCAAGAAGATGTCGATCTGGGAGATCGGCGAGAAGCTGGGCATTCCGGCGCACCAGCTGATGCCCTACGGCCATGACAAGGCGAAGGTCAGCGCGGAGTTCATTTCCGGGCTCGCGGGCAGGAAGAAGGGCAGGCTGATCCTCGTTACGGCGATCAACCCGACGCCCGCCGGCGAGGGCAAGACCACGACCACCGTCGGGCTGGGCGACGGTTTGAACCGCATCGGGAAGAAGGCGATCGTCTGTATCCGGGAAGCCTCGCTCGGCCCATGCTTCGGCGTGAAAGGCGGTGCCGCGGGCGGTGGATATGCGCAGGTCATCCCGATGGAGGACATAAACCTGCACTTCACCGGTGATTTCCATGCCGTCACCTCGGCCCACAACCTGCTCGCGGCGCTGATCGACAACCACATCTACTGGGGCAACGAGCTGAATATCGATCTGCGGCGCGTCACCTGGCGGCGTGTCATGGACATGAACGACAGGGCGCTACGCAATATCGTTTCCTCGCTCGGGGGCGCGGCGAACGGCTATCCGCGCGAAGGCGGTTTCGACATCACGGTCGCCTCGGAAGTGATGGCGATCCTCTGCCTGGCGAAGGACCTCAAGGACCTCGAAAACCGCCTCGGTGACATCATCGTGGGCTATCGGCGCGATCGCAGCCCGGTTTACGCCCGCGACCTGAAGGCGGACGGCGCGATGGCCGTATTGCTCAAGGACGCCATGCAGCCCAACCTCGTGCAGACGATCGAAAACAATCCCGCCTTCGTCCATGGCGGCCCCTTTGCCAATATCGCCCACGGCTGCAATTCGGTGGTAGCGACCGAGACGGCGCTGAAGCTCGGGGATTACGTCGTGACCGAAGCCGGTTTCGGTGCCGATCTCGGCGCGGAGAAGTTCTTCGACATCAAGTGCCGAAAGGCCGGGCTTTCGCCGGACGCCGCGGTCATCGTGGCGACCGTGCGCGCCCTGAAGATGAATGGCGGCGTGAAGAAGGACGATCTCGGGAGCGAGAATGTCGCAGCGCTCGTGAAGGGCTGTTCCAATCTCGGGCGGCATGTCGCGAATGTCCGCAAGTTCGGGGTGCCCGTCGTGGTTGCGATCAATCACTTCATTTCGGATACCCCCGCCGAGATCCGCGCCGTGCAGGAGTACGTCTCCCGCCTTGGCGCCGATGCAATCGTCTGCCGGCACTGGGCCGAGGGTTCCGCCGGCATCGAGGAGCTCGCCTACAAGGTGGTGGAACTCGCGGAGTCGGGCCAGGCCCGGTTTCAGCCGCTCTATCCCGATCACCTGCCGCTCTTCGAGAAGATCGAGATCGTTGCATCGAAGATCTATCATGCAGGGGAGGTGACTGCCGACAAGGCGGTTCGCGACCAGTTGCGGGCCTGGGAGGAGCAGGGCTATGGCGACCTGCCGGTCTGCATGGCGAAGACGCAGTATTCCTTCTCGACCGATCCTAACCTGAGGGGTGCGCCGGAGGGGCACATCGTTCCCGTCCGCGAGGTCCGCCTGTCTGCGGGCGCCGGCTTCGTCGTAGCGATCACCGGCGAAATCATGACCATGCCCGGCCTTCCAAAATCGCCTTCGGCGGAGCGGATCTACCTCAATGACCAGGGCTATGTGGAGGGGTTGTTCTGAGCCAGGGATGGCTTGGCGAACCGCTCGATCAGATCGCGTTGCTGTCGTTTCTCGAAATCCGGGTCGATTGACAGTATCTTACGGCTAGATTCAAGTCTTGGCCGCAACTTATTGAAAAGGCTAGTGGCAATACCGATACCCACCCTTCCGGTCGATCACGTCGAGATGGAAGTGGTTCTCGTGAGCGGCATCGCTTTCCGGATCGAGGACGGTGGTGAAATAGAGGCATGCCGAAGCGCTGACCGCGCGTTGGAAGGCGCCCGTCAGGGTGGAGTCCTCCCTGCGGGGTTCAACGGCGACCTGCTTGCCCTTCTTCAGGGTGAAGCTGGCTATGTCGATCGCGTTGCCGCGCGCATGCTCCGAGATCTTGCCTGCCTCGGCGCCGTTGCGCAGGCGGCAGATATAGGATGATGCCTGGTTGACGGCGACGATATCGCCCTTGTCCTTGAGCGCCACGGATGCCGCTGGAATTACGCTTTCCCGCAGCCAGTGGGCAAGAGAAAGCGCAGCCTCGCATCGCATCTGCCCCTCGGGCAGCAGCTTGATGCCCGGCAGCACCTCGCTCACCGCGATCGGCTTGTCGATGCCGCAGCCATTGCCGTCGTCGATGCGCTTGATTTCACGGAAGGTTGTCCCCATCGCCTGCAAATCCTTCAGGCAGGCGGCGTGCTCGGCATCGCTTTCGGGCTCGATGGTCAGATGTTGTTCAGCGAGAGACTTCGGTTCCTCGGGAGTGGAGGGCGAAGGAGGAAGGGCGCCCGGCGGCGCGACCGGGCCATAGACACCACGCTCCTCGGTCTTCGGCTTCTCGGCCGGTAGCGGGGCCTCGACCGGAGAGGATTGCGGCGCCTGCGTGGGGACGGGCACGGCGTCAGGCGAGGGGACTGCGGTCTGCTTCTCCGGCGGTTTTTCCGACGGCAACGGCCCACGCTGGGGCAGGGTGGCTCCCAAGAGAATCAACGTGCAGGTGATGGTAATTCCGGTCGCCCATAGTTTCCGCATGCTCTGGTCCGTTTGCAGCCACATGTGGGAGGACAAACGCTCGGCGGGCAATTTCGTTGCAATTTAGCAACGAGGTCTGGGCCAGAATAAACTTGATTGTTTAAATCATAATTTATCCACGGCCGTATATTGACAAAAAAAGTCATGTTTTTTATGCGGCAGAAAGAAGGCGGAAATTGCTCCGCCCGAAGCACAGCCTAGCCAGCCCCTCGAGCGTATTGCGCCGCGACCAGCCAGCCCGGTTCATTCATTCAAGAGGGTTGGTTTCATGATTGTCCGGCATTCGCGCTCGGTTCTTTTGGCCTGCACGGCGCTTGCTATTCTTTTGCCTATTTCCGCCCGCGCGCAGACTGCGCCGGCCACAAGTCAGACGCCGCCTCCGGCCGAGGCGGATAAGGCACAGACACAGGCACAAACGGGCGATACCTTCCTGTCGCCCATCATTGTGAAGGGGAGCCGCTATGCGGCGAGCGACCCCTATAACAAGCCGGGTCCCTCGAGCTTCGTGACGCCGGACGAGATTGATCTCCAGACCGGCCTGAGCACGGACGACATCCTGCGCAACGTGCCGGGCACCTCCACCGCCAATAACCCGCAGAACCCGGGCGTTGCGGTCAACATCCGCGGCTTCGAGGGCTCCGGCCGCGTCAACATGATGATCGACGGCGTCAGGCAGAACTTCCGCTTTACCGGCCATGAGGCGCAGGGCTTCACCTATATCGATCCCGCCTTCCTGCGCGGCATCGACGTGACCCGCGGCGCGGTCACCGGCATTGGTGGCGGCGCGCTCGCCGGCTCGGTCAACTTCGAAACCTACAATGTCGACGACCTGATCGATCCCGGCAAGAACTACGGCGGCATCGGCTCCGTCACCTATGGCAGCAACGAGACGGGCTGGTCGGAATCGGCCATCGGCGCCTACCGCTTCAATGATGTCTTCTCCGTTCTCGGTGGTATCAGCAAGGCCGATCCGGGCAACTACGAGAATGGCAACGGAGTCGTGGTCCCCTTCACGGAGGAGGACCTGATCTCCGGGATACTGAAGGCCGAGATCACGCCGGATGCCGATAACACGATCAAGTTCGGCGGCATCACCTATGACAACGACTTCTTCGCGAACTCGTATTTCCAGAACATCAAGAACCAGACCTTTACGGCCGGCTACGCCTACACGCCGGATGACCCGCTGATCGATTTCCACACGAACTTCTACTACAACCGCCTGAAGATGCAGTATGACGCCAACATCACCGGCGGCGGTTCTGCTGCGGGACGCCGTATCACCGACACGGGCATCGGCTTCGACGTCTACAACACATCCCAATTCGACCTCGGCGAGGTTGCCGTAACGTCGACCTACGGCGTCGAATATTTCCACGACAACTACGACGTCATCAACAGCAGGACGCAGCCGCAAGGCGGCGTCAACGGCAGCGGCAAGAACGGCAGTCTCGGCATCTTCGAATCCACGACGCTGAGCTACGGCATCGCCGACCTGACGCTCGGCCTGCGCTACGACCACTTCAACATCGACGGCTCGGGCTCCGTGGTCGCAAACGATCCCCTCGGCTTGCCGACCGGTCCCTATACGGTCGACAATTCAGAAGGGCGGCTCAATCCGAGCGTGACGGTTGCCCTCAACCCGACGGAGTGGCTGCAGCCTTACATCACCTATGCCGAGGCCTCGCGTCCGCCGACCGTCAACGAAATCTTTGCCGGCGGCAGCCACCCCGGTTCGAGCGGTCAGTCCTTCTTCCCGAACCCCTTCCTCGAGCCGGAAACCTCCAAGGGCTGGGAAATCGGTGCAAACATCAAGGTCGACGGCCTCTTTGATGCGGGCGACAATTTCCGCCTCAAGGCCAACTACTTCAACGACCGGATCGACAACTACATTACCGCGGCGATGGCAGGCGGCGGCCGGCAGATCTTCTTCATCAACAATCCAGGGACGTCACACGTCGACGGTATCGAAATCGAAGCCGCCTACGATGCCGGCTTCGTCTTCGGGCAGCTCGCATACACCTATACCAGCACGGACCTTCCATCGCAGGTCAACGGTTTCGGCGTGCAGAGCTACCTGCCGGACAACATCTTCAGCGCGACGATCGGCGGCCGCTTCCTCGAGGATCAGCGCCTGACGGTTGGTTCCCGTCTCTACGCGGTCAGCAACGCCTTTATCGGCGAGGTGAACGCCGCCGCGGGACAGGAGCCCTACCAGCCGGGCTACGGCCTCGTCGATCTCTTCGCCAACTACAAGTTCGAGAAGGGCTTCGAGTTGACGGCAAGCGTGACGAACGTGTTCGACAAGACCTATACGCCGGCTTCGAGCACGATTGCCGGCAACACGATCGACACGGGGCGCGGCCGCACCTTCATGGTCACGGCGCGAGCGAAGTTCTAAGCGACAGGAAATGCGGCGGAGGGGGCGGCCTGCGAGGGCCGCCTTTTCCATTCCGCCTGCGGCTGATTAGCGCTTGCGCTGGCGGCGGTCTCACGCTAACAATTTCGCCCATGAACACGTCTAAGAACATTGCAGTTTGGTGGTGGGCTCGCTGAGGCGGCCTCGACCAATCGTGTCTTAAGACGACGAGTGAGCCGCCCGAAACTTCGAGGCGGCTTTTTTGTTTGGAAGAGCCGCCTGTCGTCCGGGCCCGATAACGGAGTGAGGAACAATGGTAACGATCCTTCGGGATGATGGTGCGGAAATTTACGAGACGAAGGGCGGCATCACCGTCACCCGGCAGCGTCGTGCAATTCCTTATGGCGACGCCGTATCGTCCTACGTCGACAAGCTCGACGAACGGCGCGGCGCAGTCTTCTCCTCCAACTATGAGTATCCAGGCCGCTACACCCGCTGGGATACGGCCATCGTCGATCCGCCGCTCGGCATTTCCTGCTTTGGCCGAAACGTCTGGATCGAGGCGTACAACGGACGCGGCGAAGTTCTCCTGGATTTCATCGCGGAGAGGCTGAAGGATGTGGCCGATCTCACGCTCGGCGCCTTGACGAACAAGAGGCTCGAGCTTGCGGTCAACATGCCGAATCGCGTTTTCACCGAGGAAGAGCGCTCGAAGATACCGACGGTCTTCACCGTCCTGCGCGCCGTGACCGATCTCTTCTACTCGCAGGCGGATTCGAACCTCGGCCTCTACGGCGCCTTCGGCTACGATCTCGCCTTCCAGTTCGACGCGATCGACCTGAAGCTGGAGCGCCCGTCCGACCAGCGCGACATGGTTCTCTACCTGCCGGACGAGATCCTCGTCGTGGACAACTACGCAGCCAAGGCCTGGGTCGATCGCTACGACTTCGCCAGGGACGGCAAGTCGACCGAGGGCAAGGCCGAGGAGATCGCTCCGGAGCCCTTCAAGCAGACCGATTCCATTCCGCCGAAGAGCGATCATCGCCCCGGCGAATATGCCCAGCTCGTCGTCAAGGCAAAGGAGAGTTTCCGCAAGGGCGACCTCTTCGAGGTCGTGCCGGGGCAGAAGTTCATGGAGCGTTGCGAAAGCAGGCCGTCTGCCATCTCCAAGCGCCTGAAGGCGATCAATCCTTCGCCCTATTCCTTCTTCATCAATCTCGGAAACCAGGAATATCTCGTCGGCGCCTCGCCGGAGATGTTCGTGCGCGTGTCCGGGCGCCGCATCGAGACCTGCCCGATTTCGGGAACGATCAAGCGCGGCGACGACCCAATTGCCGACAGCGAACAGATCCTGAAGCTGCTCAACTCGAAGAAGGACGAATCCGAGCTTACGATGTGCTCGGACGTCGATCGCAACGACAAGAGCCGCGTGTGCGAGCCGGGCTCCGTCAAGGTGATCGGCCGCCGGCAGATCGAGATGTATTCGCGCCTCATCCACACCGTCGACCATATCGAGGGAAGGTTGCGCGACGACATGGACGCCTTCGACGGCTTCCTGTCCCATGCCTGGGCGGTCACAGTCACGGGCGCACCGAAGCTTTGGGCGATGCGCTTTATCGAAAGCCATGAGAAGAGCCCGCGGGCGTGGTATGGTGGCGCAATCGGCATGGTCAGCTTCAACGGCGACATGAATACCGGGCTGACGCTGCGCACGGTGCGCATCAAGGACGGCATTGCCGAAGTGCGCGCCGGCGCGACGCTACTCAACGATTCCATCCCAGAGGAAGAAGAAGCCGAAACCGAACTGAAGGCCTCCGCCATGCTCTCCGCCATCCGTGACGCAAGGACAGGAAATTCCGGCAAGGCGAGCCGGGATGTCGCTTGCGTGGGCAAGGGCGTCAACATCCTGCTCGTCGACCATGAGGACAGCTTCGTCCACACGCTTGCCAACTATTTCCGCCAGACCGGTGCGACTGTCTCGACCGTGCGCACGCCGGTACCGGAGGAGATCTTCGACCGGCTGAAACCCGATCTGGTCGTGTTGTCGCCGGGTCCCGGCAATCCGAAGGATTTCGACTGCAAGGCGACGATCAAAAGGGCACGGGCACGCGAGCTGCCGATCTTCGGAGTCTGCCTCGGATTGCAGGCGCTCGCCGAAGCCTATGGCGGCGAACTGCGTCATCTGGCGCTGCCGATGCATGGCAAGCCCTCGCGCATCCGCGTGCTGGAACCTGGCATCGTGTTCTCCGGTCTCGGCAAGGAGGTGACGGTCGGCCGCTATCACTCGATCTTCGCTGATCCGGCCACGCTGCCGCGCGACTTCATGATCACCGCCGAAAGCGAGGACGGCACGATCATGGGTATCGAGCACGTCAAGGAGCCGATCGCTGCCGTCCAGTTTCACCCCGAATCGATCATGACGCTCGGCGGTGACGCCGGGATGCGGATGATCGAGAACGTCGTGGCGCATCTTGCGAGAAGGGCGAAGACGAAGGCGGCGTGATTGTCATGCATTCGGCCGGTCCAATGGGGCCGGCCGGTTCCGTCAGGCCGCGCGTTTGACGACGCGCAGGTTCATCTCGGCCCTCAGGCGGAAACCTATCGACTTGTAGAGCGAGATGGCCGGTGTGTTGGTCGAGAAGGCGTGCAGAAAGACGGTTTCGCCGCGGGCCGAAATCTCTCCGGCGACGAAGCGAAAGAGGAGGGTGGCGAGACCGCGGCCCTGGAAATCGGGATGGGTGCAGAGCCCGCTCAGTTCCCCAAATCCGGGCGCGCGCAGCCGCTGGCCGGCCATCGCAATCAGGCGGCCGTCGCTCTTGATGCCCCAGAAGGTGCCAAGGCTTTGTGCGCGCAGCGTGAACGGACCGGGCTTGGTCAAGGTCGCCAGCGCCAGCATGTCTTCTGCGTCGGCTTCAGTCAGCGGCTCGATTCGACTATCCGAGATCCTCTCATAGGGCCGTTCGGCAATCATCTGCACCAGCATCCCTTCCAGGATGATCTCCAGCCCTTGTGGCACGACGATAGGGCCCGCCTCGATGAGCGCCATGGCCTCTTCTGCGCCCGGCAGGCTTTCCAGGGCTTCAAGGCTCTCTGGCGTGTTGTCGACAGTGGCTGCGAACGGCACGATCGAAGGCGGGTATCGACGGGCGCGTTCTCCACCTTGGGCAAGGTTTGCGTGAGCGGTCCGCAGTGCGTTCCAGATCGGCCGGTCAAGGATGTGACTCATGATACTTCTTCCTTTGTAAGGCCGCTGCGCCGGACCAAGGGTGCTTCGGCGAGTCTTTCTTCCATTGTTGCGAGTTGTTCGAGAAGCGGCCCATCGAGATCGCCGCAAAGATCGGCCACCGCGGCCGAGATATGGGGCCATACCGCCCGTTTCGAAAAGTCGACGAGTTCCTGTCCCTGCGTCGTCAGCGAGACCAGCCTGCGGCGTTGGTCCTCGGCCGAGGGCTGCATGTCGATGAAACCCAGCTCGAGGAGCTGGGCGACGGTGCGGGTCGCGCCCGGTTGGGTGATGCCGACGGCTTGCGCCAGTTCCCCGATGGTCAGCGGTCCGGCCCTGTCGAGGGCTGCAAGGAAGGGATATTGGGCCGGCTGTATCGATACGCCGAGTTCCGCGATGATCTGCTGGGTATCGGCCTGCAGGCGCTCGCCAATGCGGCGGAAGCGGCTGCCGAGGCAGAGGAAGCCCAGCGTTCGAACGACATCTTCAACCACCGGAAATCTCCAATTTACATAACGTGTTATATAAATGCTTATGGGTTCAGAGTCAATGCGCATCGAGAGCGAGCAACTGCCTTTGACAAAAGGTTCGCGTTCCCCCATATGAGCCTTAATAATGCCGCCAGCGCGAACTCCGCGCGGGCGGTTTTGCGTTTAAATGGCGCAACTTATGCAACTCGTTCGCATCCGCAGGGAGACGACATGAACGAAGAGAGCAATCTTGCGGTCCGCAAGCTCGCGCTTTGGGGCATCCCCCTGTCGCTTGGCGTCCTGGGACTGAAGATGGCCGCCTGGTGGGTAACCGGATCTGTGGCGCTGCTGTCCGACGGTCTGGAGTCCGTGGTGAACGTCGCGGCGGCCTTCATCGCCTTCTTCGTGATCCGCTACGCCCAGAGGCCTGCCGATCACGATCACCCCTTCGGACACCACAAGGCCGAATATCTTTCGGCGGTCACGGAAGGTATCCTGATCGTCGTCGCCGCACTCCTGATCGTCCAGGAGGCGATCAGTCATCTCTACGCGCCGCGAATGCTTGACGCGCCGGTGCTCGGCCTCGGCATCAATTTCGTTGCCGGCGTAATCAATGCCGTCTGGGCACTGCTTCTGATCCGCGCAGGCAAGGCGCACCGCTCTCCGGCGCTCTCGGCCGATGGGCAGCACATCATGTCGGACGTCGTCACGTCGGTCGGCGTGCTTATAGGCCTGCTGCTCGCGATTGCGACAGGCTACGCGATCTTCGATCCGGTGCTCGCGATCCTGGTCGCCATCAATATCCTGTTCCAGGGCTGGAAAGTCATTTCCCATTCGATCGGGGGGCTGATGGACCAGGCGGTCACGCCGGATGAGGAAGAGGTGATCAAGCAAGCGATTGCGACCCATGCCAACGGCTCGCTCGGTGTTCACGATCTGAAAACACGCCGGGCAGGGGCGGTGACCTTCGTCGATTTCCACCTTGTCGTGCCGGCCGGCATGTCGGTGCGCCAGGCGCATGACATCTGCGATCGCCTTGAAGATGCCATAGGGGAGATCCATGCGGGCGCCAGGATCACCATTCACGTGGAGCCGGAGGGCGAGAAGGCCCATGGCATCCGCGTCAAAGTCATCAAGGAGGCTTGAATGCCCAATACCGATGTTTCCGGCTTGACGATGCTCGGCACGAATACCGAAGCGCCGAAAACGCCCGAAGAGGCGGTACTCGAGCGAGTTCCGGCCGGCCACGGCGGCACCAACTATGTCGTGCGCTTCACCGCGCCGGAATTCACCTCACTCTGCCCGATGACCGGGCAGCCGGACTTCGCTCATATCGTCATCGACTACATACCGGACGAATGGCTGGTCGAATCCAAGTCATTGAAGCTCTTCCTGCATTCCTTCCGCAATCACGGCGCTTTCCACGAGGATTGCTCGATCTACATCGCCAAGAGGATCGTCGATCTCTTGCAGCCCAAGTGGCTCAGGATCGGCGCCTACTGGTATCCTCGCGGCGGAATTCCGATCGATGTCTTCTGGCAGACAGGCGCGCCTCCCGAAGGCGTCTGGCTGCCGGAGCAGGGGGTCGCGCCCTATCGCGGGCGCGGCTGAGCCGAGGGCGGCGACTAGACGTCGAAACTGCCGTCGTTGTTGTCGTCGGAATCGTCATAGTCCTGGTCGTCGCTGACGTCCTGCTGATCGTCCTGCTGCTGATCGTTGTTGTCGCGATCACCATCGTTGCCGAAATAGTTGTTGTTGATCACCGTTTCTTCGACGGGCGCTTCAGGCGTGCCGCCGAGCCCGAACGGCGAACCGCCCGCTCCGAGGCCACCCATGCCGAGGCCGGACATGTGGGGGCTGAACAGGCTGCTCAGCGAGTCGGCAAGCAATACGCCGCCTGCCACGCCAGCCGCCGTGCCGAGCGCACCGCGCAGGAAGCTGCCGCCCATCGAGGGCGCGCCGGGCTGAGGGTTCCACGGACCAACCGGCTGCTGCGGCTGAGGGGGCATGCTTCTCGCATAGTCATCCGCAAGCCGGCCTTGCTGGCCGCCGTTCTGCCAGGGACCGCCGGCGGGCGCCGCAGAAGCGCGGGGCTGCTCTGCCGGTGCGGCCGAGCCGGCGCCAAAGAGTGAGCCGAGGCCGCCCAGGAAGCCACCGCTGCTCTGCGATTGACTGTTGCTGGGCGCCTGTTCCAGTTCGTTTACCCTTGCCTCGAGTTGCTTGATGCGTTCGGCTGCCGCCTGCAGGCCGTGGTCCTGGACGATGACTGCCTGCGCCAGAAAGTAGGGCGCATAGGGCTGGTCTCGGATGGATTGATTGATGAGCGTCTCGGCGTCGCTGTCGCGTGGGGTCGCGGCGGCGGATTTGACGCGGGTGAAAAGATCGGAGAGCATCTGGCGTTCTTCCGGTGACATGGCAATCTCCTTTGATGCCGCGCGGCTCGTGCCGCATGAGCCTTGAGTTAGGGAGGCCCCCCGGCTTTTCAAAGCCTCGCGCAGCTTACATTTTCGTTAGCTTAGGCGGCCTTCTGCCAGATGCGGAGATAGCCGAGGGGCTGAAAACCGACATCGATAGCAACATAGAGCTCGTCCCCGTGCTCATAGCCGACGACAGATTGTTCCGGGAAACGAGCGGCCGCTTCGGCAAGCACGGCTCGCCATATGTCCTTCCCCCGGTGCTCTCGGGCAAAGACGTTGGAAACACCGACGACCCCGGAAGCCCGGTTGAGAATACCGCCACCGATCGGCTGTTCGCCTTCGAGGACGAGAACGAAGGCGATGTCGGGACCCTGCAACAACTTGTCGCGGAATATCCGCGGCATTGCCGCAGGTGGATTACCCTCGGCCCAGGTACGTTCCCAGAATACGAGATCAGTGTCTTCGCGCATCACGCGCCAGGTGACGTCCTCCGTTGGCTTCATGCTTGCCGGCTTTTCCAACCCTATCCACTGCGCCTCGAAGAGGATGTTGAAGCCAAGCGGCCTGAGATCGAGCGCGGCGAAACTGTCCTTCACCGTCCAGGTGCGATCCTCGCGACCGACGAACGCTGCGATCGCCTCTTCCTGCTCGGCCTTCGTCGCCACATCCGTCAGCGTCACGATGTCGGGATAGAACGGGGGTGTACCATGGCGATGAAACCAGAGCGCCGAGGCAAACTCCCCCGGCGAGCCGTGGACTGCACAGACGGCGTCGCACCAGTGCGCATTGTTGCTGATCGCGGCGCGCAGCAGCGATGACGTCATATTTGTTCCTCCCGGTTATTTTGGAAGATGCGGCCACATCGGCGCGTTGTCACCTGCATGTCTTTACGTCTTCGATACCTTCCTCTTTTTCCCGCATTGTTTTACGCATTGAGTCGCACTATGTGCGGTAGACGAGAAATCATCGCGGAGAAGTTCGAATGAACGACGAAGAAGAACAGGACGACAAGACGAAGGAACTCTCGCTCGGCAAGGAAACGGAGGCGAATCTTTTCAAGTCGCGTTCCATCTTCATCTACGGGCCGATCACCCAGGAACTGGCGCAGAAGGTCTGCACCCAGTTGGTGGCGCTCTCCGCCGCGAACGACGATGACATCCGCATCTACGTCAATTCGCCCGGCGGCCACGTGGAATCCGGCGACTCGATCCATGACATGATCAAGTTCATCAAGCCGAAGGTCTGGATGATCGGTACCGGCTGGGTCGCTTCCGCCGGTGCGCTGATCTACGTCGCGGCTCCGAAGGAACAGCGGCTTTGCCTGCCGAACACGCGTTTCCTGCTGCATCAGCCCTCCGGCGGCACGCGGGGCATGGCGTCCGACATCGAGATCCAGGCGCGTGAAATCATCAAGATGAACGAGCGCCTCAACAGGATTTTCGCGGCGGCCACCGGCCAGCCGATCGAAAAGATCGCCAAGGACACCGACCGTGACTATTGGCTGTCTGCCGAAGATGCGAAGGCCTACGGCCTCGTTTCGCGCATCGTGACCTCGCAAGCCGAGATCTGATTCCCCCGACAGAACATGCGCCCTCGCTTGCTTGATGCCAGCGAGGGCGTTTTTTTGTCGAGAGGGCTGGAATTCCTCCCCAGGCCGCCTGTCAGGCGAACCGGCACAGCCCAATCTGCACTTGCGCGACCATTGCACATGATGCTCCATGCGCGTCTCTCGCAGCCAGGGATTTGCGTGGAATGCTCAAAGACTTCTCGGTCCAAAGTCTCTTCATGGGCCTGCTGACGGCCTTCGTCGGATTTGCCAGTTCTTTTGCCGTCGTGCTGCACGGGCTTCTGGCGGTCGGTGCGACGGACAGCGAGGCTGCGTCTGGCCTGATGGCGCTTTCGGTCGCGATGGGGGTGTGCGGCATCATCCTCAGCGCTGTGACGCGCCAGCCGATCAGCGTCGCCTGGTCAACACCGGGTGCGGCGCTCCTGGCCAGCACCGGCGCAATCGAGGGCGGGTTTCCGGCTGCTGTCGGCGCTTTCATTCTCTGTGGTGTCCTGATCATCATTGCCGGGCTCTTCCGGCCGCTTGGCCGCGCCGTCGCTTCCATCCCCGCGCCGCTTGCCAATGCCATGCTGTCAGGCGTCCTAATCGGTCTCTGCTTCGCGCCGGTGAAGGCCGTCGCCTTCAATCCGCTGCTCGGTCTGCCGATCGTGCTGGCCTGGATCGTCGTTGGCGCCTTCAAACGGCTTTGGGCCGTACCGGCTGCACTTCTCGCCTTCGCGCTTGTGCTTGCCTTTGGGGTGGACATTCAGCCGGGCGCGCTGGCGTCGCTCGAACAGTCTCTCGTTCCGCCGGTCGAGATCGTGAACCCCGTATTCAGCTTCGCCGGCTTCGTCTCGATCGCCCTGCCGCTGTTCATCGTAACGATGGCATCGCAGAACATTCCGGGCATCGCGGTTCTGAAGGTCAACGCTTACCATCCGAAACCCGGAGGGCTTTTCGCCGCGACCGGGCTGTTCTCCGTGCTTGCGGCGCCATTCGGAGGGCATGCCGTCAACCTGGCCGCAATCACCGCCGCCATGTGTGCCGGCCAGGATGCCCATGCCGATCCCTCGCGGCGCTACTGGGCGGCTTTGGTTTCCGGCATCGCCTATGTGGTGCTCGGCCTCCTTGCCGGTGCGGTTACCGCCTTTGTCGCCCTGGCACCGCCCGTCCTGATCCAGGCCGTGGCGGGGCTTGCGCTCGTCGGCGCATTTTCCGGGTCGGCGATGGCGGCGTTCCAGGCGCCGGAATCGCGCGAGGCTGCAGCGATCACCTTTCTGGTCACTGCCTCCGGCGTTTCCTTCGCGGGCATTTCCGGCGCATTCTGGGGCCTGATCGCCGGCGGACTCATGCTGGCGCTGTCGCGCTTTGTCGCGATGGCAAAGCGGTAGGGCGTCGGCAGCCTTCCTCTTCAGTCGCGGTAGCTAAAGGTGCTGGCGCCGTCGAAGCGGCGGATCGTGGCGGTCTCGACGATTTCCGCGGGTAGCAGCCGGGCGTTGACCCCCATGCGGTCGAGAGCGGGGTCAGTCGCTGCCCAATGGGTGACGCAACCGCAATTCGGACAGCGATGGAATGCAAGCATGTGGTCGTTGCACATGTAGGTATGCGTCTCTTCACCTTTCGATCGGATGCGGACACTCCCCGGCGAATAATATGCCCAGAGCGTGCCGTAGCAGCGGCAGATCGAACAATTGCAGTCGGTGACGGTCGTCGGCGCGGTCTCAATCTCGAGACAGATCAGGCCGCAATGGCACGAACCTTCTATCATGACCCACCTATGGCTTTCCCCCGGATCACATCGATCATCGCCACGCGCCATGGTTCGTCAAGGTCGCAGAGACCAAAAGCCGCACGAGGGGTTGCCACATTTCCTGCCTGAAGCTATAAGCGACGCCATGAAGTTGAAGGGCGCAACCATTTCCGAGCAAATCGCACGCAGCCGCATGGCCTTGCGTGACAGCTCGCGCGCCTTCAAGTCGCTTCTCCTTCTCGGCCTTACGCGCGGTTGCCGGGTCCTTTGAGGAGCGCCCGGCGGCCGAAAGCCCGCCCGGCAAGCGCTCCTCGCGATTGATTTCCCAATTTGACCAATGACCGATCAAGGTCCGCATTTGTTATCGCCAAGCCGCATGTGATCGGCTAAGACGCGGACAAGTGCCTGGACGAGGAGAGACGAGACAATGGACGCGAAACCCCAATCCTCTGCAAACGGCTCGGCCCAGGCCAAAGGCATGCCCGACGCGGCCGTCAAATACCGCGCCTATCCGCAGGTGAACATTCCGGACCGCACCTGGCCTTCGAAGACGATCGCCAAGGCGCCGGTCTGGTGCTCGGTGGACCTGCGCGACGGCAATCAGGCGCTCGTCGACCCCATGGGACACGACCGCAAGGCGCGCATGTTCCAGCTTCTGCTCGACATCGGTTTCAAGGAAATCGAGATCGGATTTCCTTCCGCATCGCAGACGGACTTCGATTTTGCCCGCTGGTGCGTCGAACAGGGCAATGTGCCCGACGACGTTTCCCTGCAGGTGCTGGTGCAGTGCCGCCCGGAGCTGATCACACGCACCTTCGAAGCGTTGGAAGGCGCCAACCGACCGATCGTGCATTTCTACAATTCAACCAGCGAATTGCAGCGCCGCGTCGTCTTTGCCAAGGACGTTCCCGGCATCAAGCAGATTGCAGTGGATGCGGCCAAGATGATCACCGACATGGCCGCCCAGGCCGGCGGCGGATATCGCTTCGAATACTCACCGGAGAGCTTCACCGGCACGGAGCTGGAAGTGGCGCTGGAGATCTGCAACGCCGTCATCGAGGTCGTGAAGCCGACGCCCGACAACAAGCTGATCATCAACCTGCCGTCGACAGTGGAAATGGCGACGCCGAACGTCTATGCCGACCAGATCGAATGGATGTGCCGCAACCTCGACAATCGCGAGAACCTGATCATCTCGCTGCATCCGCATAATGATCGCGGTACCGGCATCGCTGCCGCCGAACTCGGCCTGATGGCCGGCGCCGATCGCGTCGAAGGTACGCTTTTCGGCAATGGAGAGCGTACCGGCAATGTCGACGTCGTGACGATGGCGCTCAACATGTTCACGCAGGGGGTGGATCCCGAGATCGACTGCTCCGACATCGAGCGCATGAAGGAAGTCTTCGAGTATTCCAACCAGATGGCTATCGGCGAGCGGCACCCCTATGTCGGCGAGCTCGTCTACACCGCTTTCTCCGGATCGCACCAGGACGCGATCAACAAGGGGATGAAGGCGATCAAGGTCGCCAATCATCCGGTCTGGGAGGTTCCCTACCTGCCGATCGATCCGCAGGACGTCGGGCGGACCTACGAGGCGATCATCCGCATCAACTCGCAGTCCGGCAAGGGCGGCATCGCCTATATCCTGCATCAGGACTACGGCCTCAACCTGCCGCGCAACCTGCAGGTGGAGTTCCGCGAGGACATCCAGCGCATCACCGATGAAGAAGGCAAGGAGCTTCCGTCGCGCCGCATCTACGATCGCTTCATCGAACGCTACGTGACGCAGCCCGAAGGACGGCTGAGGTTCGTGGACCACCACACCTTTGCCGATCCGGAGAGAAAGGGACAGCGCATCGTCGCCGCGGAGATCACCGACAATGGTGAGCTCAAGCGCATTGAAGGTCGAGGCAACGGCCCGATCGACGGCTTCATCAATGCGCTTTCGATCTACCTCGATGTTCCGATGACCGTCGAGGACTATTCGGAGCACTCGCTTCAGCACGGCTCGAATGCCGCGGCCATTTCCTATGTCGAGACATCCTATCCGGGCGGGAAGCTCTTCGGGGCGGGGATAAATACCAATATCGTCGCCGCCTCGCTGGAGGCGATCGTATCGGCTGCGAACCGGGTCATCGAGACCAGGTAGAAAATGCGATAGTCGGAAGATTGGACGGCAGCGGTGACGCTGCCGTTTTCATTTGGCGGCAGGCGATCAGATCGCCGCCGCGACCTTTTCTGCGAGATCGTCGAGCGACGCCTCGGAGGAGGGGCCTGCGACCACATAGGAAGCGCCGGCACGATGCCAGGAGACGAGGCCGATATCGTCCTTGATGATCTCCCTGACCTCGTCGGTATCGGGAGAGATGGCATCCCTCATGAAGCAGATCGAGATGACGTCGTTCTCCTCGTTCCTGTAGACCAGTTGGCCGACCGGCTTGCCATTCGCAACGAGGAGGCGCGCGCCCTGAAACACCAGGCCGTCTGCAGTCAGATCGAGGATATTGAAACGAACGCCGACATTGGTCGTCAGCCAGGCGACGATCTCTTCGGAATCTGTTGCCGGAACCTCGACGAGATGGCGCTGCTGGCGCGAGTAGATGCGCTGGTAGGAGGCAATATCGTCGAGCCACGAGCCTGGCGACGTAGCCGCAACGGCCGTCTGCTGCGGCGAATGCGCGGCCGGACCCACGCCGGCGAAATAGCCAAGACCGCAGCCGAGTGCAAAGAGGATAAGCCCGGCGGCAAGCGCCTGCGGCCCGGTGGGCGCGATCTTCAGGGATGGACGGCTGAACCGCGGCGCGACCGGTTTCTTCGGCGGCTGAGCGCTTTTGATCGAGCGGACCATGGAGAGAGGCACCGGCTCCTTCAGCAATTCATCGAAGCGTTTGCGGCCGAATTCCGTGCCATGCCTGAGCTTCTCGTAGACTTCGCGAGCTTCGGCATCGGTGGCAAGCAGATGCTCCAGCTCGTTTTTCTGCTCCGGCGTCGTCTCTCCGTTCAGGAAGGCGGAAAGCTGGACTTCAAGCGGCATTTTCTTCAGGTCTTGCAATTCTCAATATCTCCGAGCCGGGCTCTCTTCCGCAATTTTCGCAAGCAGTGCGCGGGCTGCTGCCAACTGCGACGCCACAGTGCCGATCGAGACGCCCAGAATCTCGGCTGTGTGCTTGTAGTCATGGCCTTCGACATCGACGAGAATGAAGGTGCATGCGAGCCCTTCCGGCATCGAGGCAATCATCTCGTGGATTTCGCCGGCATCGACGGATTTCTCATGGGCGGCATCATGCGCCATATGCTCGACGACGCTGCCCTTGCCGGCGTTGGCGCGCACCTTCCGCTTGCGGGCCTCGTCAACCCACTGGTGCCGCGCCATTGTATAGATCCAGCTTTCGAGCCGTCCCTCGCCATTCCAGAGATGGCTTCTCGTGATCGCCCTCTGACAGACGGCGAGAAGGAGATCGTCGGCGCTGGCCGCGTCGCCGGTGAGCGCCATGGCAAAACGGCGAAGCTTCGGAAGGAGACCGACCAGATCTCGTCTGATGTCTATCGCGGTTACCGGTTGGCGCATAGTTTTCCCAAGGAGGCGTTCATGGTCGGTCGGGCACAAGATCGGCGCGCGCCCGCCGGGAAAGGCTTTCCCCGTACCGCAGCCGGACGCGCGGAATGGGATTGCCAATGGCGAGTTTGCATATTTCGTTATGGAGCAAATTCATGCGGTTCTGCAAGAGTCCGGCGATGAAGATTACGGGAGACGCAGGTCTTCTTCGCCGGTTTTCGTTGGTGAGGGTGGGCGGGTGACGTCGCCCTTTGCACTTTAGTAGTTGCGGTAGCCGTGAAGCGACTGCAGGAGGGCGCGATAGGCCCAGGTATCCTCGCCGCCGCGGTCGCGAATCTCGATCAACTGGACGCGTGCGCCCTGGACGTCGCCTTCCTCGACAAGCGCCTGACCCATGTAGGAGCGGGCGAGGATGTAGTTGGAGTCGATGTCCAGCGCCTTGTGGTAATAGGACATGCCCAGTTCCATCCTGCCGGCCTTGCGGTTGGCATAGCCGAGATAGTTGAGGATGCGCGGATCGTTCTGGTTCTTTGCGAGATTGAGCACCTTGATGGCGTTCTCATACTGCCCGTCATAGGCGAATTCGCGCGCTGCATCGAAGATCTGATCGTCGTTGAGCTCGCTCTTCTTAGGGTCGACGCACTTCTTTCTTGCCTGGTCCCAGACCTGGCCGCGCTTGCAGGTCGTCGTGGTTTTCGTCTTGGGGGGAGGGCTCGTCTCATCGGATTGAGAACCCACGGCAAAGGCCGGCGCCGAAAGCCCGACGACGATGCCTGCGGTCAGGGCTGCGCGACGAATTGAAGCCGAGTTCATCCATGCGGACATGCTGCACCTCCGTGTGACAAATCTGGTAGATGCGATTGTAATCCGACGCGGCGCAAAACGCCACGGTCAGCCGCGTTTCGCAGATGCGGAATTTTGTCGAGGTCCGACGACCCGACTTGTCGGCGCCCGCCGGCGATCGATGCGAAACTGAATCAGAAAGGCCCGCTAACGCGCGAAAATATCGACGCTTTTCTCTGAAATTCCATCGCCTGCGTCATTCAGGCTGAAGCGCTCGCCGCGAATCTCCCATGCTTTCGGCGAGCCGGAGATGCTGAAGAAATTGTAGGCGGCGCGCGGCTTTATGCCGCCGGGGCCCTGGGAGGCGGATGCAATGCCGACGACCGGTACCGGCCCGGTCTGACCCCGCAGCCAGTGGAGTGTATTGAGATGGGTGTGGCCGTGCAGCACGAGTTCGGCGCCGCCCGTCGAAACCACGGCGGCGAAGCGGCGTATGCCGATCATGCGCTTGTGGAAAGGCGTTGCCCCGCGAATGGGTGGGTGGTGGATCAGCACGACGCGAAAGAGCCCGGCTTCTCCGGTTGCCCGCAGCATGTTGACCGTTTCGCGGGCCTGTCTCGCGCTGAAATAGCCGCTGGCCGCGAAGGGCGGCGTGGCGACCGCCGTCGAGCAGCCGATGATTGCGACCCGTTCGCGTATCCTCAGATAGGGAAAGACGTGCTTGTTCTTCTCCCATGACTTCGGCGAGCGATCGCCCCGCACGTAATCGTACCAGCTGCGCACCGACTTTTCGTAGGCGCCCGGCACATAGGCATCGTGATTGCCGGGCACGACCGAGACGTCAGCAGGATCGCCGACACTACGCAGCCATTCTGCCGCGCCGAGAATTTCCGTATTGCTTGCGAGATTGACGAGGTCGCCGGTCATGGCAAGGTGATCGGCCTGCCTTGCGCGGATGTCATCCAGCAGCAGGTCGAGTGTGCCGCCGAAAAGGTGCTTGCGCCGATTGCGGTGCCAGTTCACGAAACCGGTGATGCGCTTGGAGGCCAGTTCACGGATTGAAAGCTGGGGCAAAGGCCCCAGGTGGATATCGGAAATATGCGCAAGCTTGAACATGGTTGCAGACATAGCCCACTATGATTTCAAGTCAAAATACTTCCGCCGCATCGGGTTGTGGTGCTACAGGCCATGAAGGGCGGCCGGCATCGGCGGCAAAAGGAGAAATGCAATGAGCGATGGTTCTCCTCCGGATATTGCCGGATGGAAGGCAAAGCTGATCGGGCGTCTGGCGCACAGCTATTTCGCAGTCGCGCGGGGCATGACGATCGGCGTTCGTGCCGCCTGCTTCGATGCCGAAGGCAGGGTGTTCCTCGTCAAGCATTCCTATGTGCCGGGGTGGCATATGCCGGGCGGCGGACTGGAGCGGCGCGAGACCGCCGCCGATGCGCTTTCCAAGGAATTGCGCGAGGAGGGCAATCTCGCCATTCTCGGCCGTCCCCAGCTTTTCCACGTCTACTTCAACAAGGCGGCAAGCAATCGCGACCACGTGCTCTTCTATCGCGTGGATGTCGAGCAGACCTCGCCGCGCGCGCCCGATCGCGAGATCGTGGAATGCGGTTTCTTTCCCATGGACAAGCTGCCGGTGGGTACGACCCCCGCCACGCTAAGGCGCCTTGCCGAGCTGCGTGGGGAGGCTTCGCCGGCGAACCACTGGTAAGCAGATATCAGGCGGCGGCCGGCAGTTGCCCGCGGCCATGCGGCCGGTCGAAATCGAGCTCGGGTCCGACGGGGACGATGCCGGTCGGATTGATCGTCCGGTGGCTGCGATAGTAGTGGTCCTTGATGTGCGCCATGTTGACGGTCTCGCGCACGCCGGGCGTCTGGTAGAGGTCGCGCAGGTATCCCGGCAGGTTGCTGTAGTCCTCGATGCGGCGGATATTGCACTTGAAGTGGCCGACATAGACCGGATCGAAGCGCAGCAGCGTCGTGAACAACCGCCAGTCTGCCTCCGTCACCTGATCCCCGAGGAGATAGCGCCTCGTGGCAAGGCGCCTGTCCAGCAGGTCGAGCGTTTCGAAGAGCGGGACGACATTCTCCTCGTAGGCTTCCTGCGTGGTGGCGAAACCGGTCTTGTAGACGCCGTTATTGACGGTGTCGTAGATGCGATCATTGAGAGTATCGATTTCGCCGCGCAGATCTTCGGGATAGTAGTCGTCGGTAGAGCCCGTCAGCGCGTCGAAGGCGCTGTTGAACATGCGGATGATTTCAGAAGATTCGTTGTTGACGATCGTTCCCGTCTTCTTGTCCCAGAGGACAGGCACCGTCACGCGGCCGGAATAGTGCGGGTCTGCCTTTACATAGACCTGCCAGAGCGCGTTCGAGCCGAAGAGATGGTCTTTCGTGGCGCCATCGCGCTCGTGGAATTCCCAACCGTTGGCGAGCATCAGCGGATCGACGACCGAGACCGAGATGAGGTTTTCGAGCTTCTTGAGCGAGCGGAAGATCAGCGTGCGATGCGCCCATGGGCAGGCATAGGAGACGTAGAGATGATAGCGACCGGCCTCCGCCTTGAAGCCGCCGGTGCCGCTCGGCCCGGGTTCTCCGTCGGCGGTGATCCAGTTGCGGAACTGGGAGGCCGCACGCTTGAAACGCCCCTTGGTTTCCTTGGTGTCGTACCAGACGTCATGCCAGACGCCATCAACCAGCATGCCCATTTTCTCTGTTCCTTTCGCGGTGTTAGGCGGAACATACGGACACGTGAGGGCAATTTCGAGAGGGCAATGGGTGAACAGTCCGTCACGGACGGGCGAGCCTCCAGGAAAAATAGCATTGGACGTCCGAAATTTTTCCTGCTATCCGCGTCGTCACATTTGGAAACCGATTAATGGCTGCTTTCAGAAACCTGCGACGACGCCGATGATCCCGAACGCCCGACGGCGTTTTCGAGAACCATCTATTTTGTCCACGCGGTTTTTGTCGTCTCATGCACAAGCACGATCTGGTCTACCTCACTGAGGACGCGTCCCATGACGCGGTCATCGAACATATAAACGAAGAAGCATTCGGTCCGGGCCGGTTCGTCCGTGCCGCGGCGCGTATCCGCGAGCAGGGACCGCACGACCGGACACTCTCCTATGTCTGCGCCGACGATGGCGAGACCATCGCATCTGTGCGCATGACGCCGGTGCTTGCCGGCGCGGTGAAGGGGCATCTGCTCGGTCCGCTCGCGGTTCGGCCATCGCACAAGAACCAGGGCATCGGCCGGGAGCTCGTTCGGATCGCGGTCGAAGCGGCACGGCGCAGGGGATCGGAAGCCGTCATCCTGGTCGGCGACCCACCATATTACGGTCCGCTCGGCTTCGAACGTGTCGCCTATGGCGCGCTGACCTTCCCCGGGCCGGTCGATCCCGGTCGCGTGCTTGTCGTCCCGATCGGCGAAGACATCCATGCGCGGCTGAAGGGGACCATCGCCTGGCGGGACCAGGCGGCGGACATCTCCGGTGTCTCCCATATCGAGCCGGTCCGCGCTGCCGCCTGCTGACGGCCCCCAAGGGTCGGCCCTTCCGACCCTTCGAGATTACGCTATCCCCACTTCAAATTTGGTTGATCACAGGACTGTCACGCGCAGTCCCTAAACTTTGGAAACGCTCTAAAGTGGAGCGTAAAGGTCAATATTATGGGGGTAATTCGATGACCGAACATATTTCGCAAAAGGAAATCTTCCCGACCAGCCAGCTCGAGGGCGCGGATGGCGAGGGCCACAACCGCAGTGACAATCCGACGATGGGGGAGATCATCGGCAGGCGCTTCTCGCGCCGCGGCTTCCTGCAGGGATCGCTCGCCGTATCGGCGATCGCGGCGACCGTCAGCCCGATCGCGCTTCTCAGCGCCGAGAAGGCGCGTGCGGCAGGCGGGTCGGCTTTCTCCTTCACCGAAGTTGAAGCTGGGGTCGATGCCGATCATCACGTCGCCGACGGCTACAATGCCGATATCCTGCTGCGCTGGGGCGACGCCCTTTTCCCGGACTCCCCGGCCTTTGACCCCAAGAGCCAGTCGGCTGCAGCCCAGAGCCGCCAGTTCGGATACAACAACGACTATGTCGGCTATATCCCGATCGACGGTTCGGCGGAGCACGGCCTGCTCGTCGTCAATCACGAGTATACGAACCCGCACCTGATGTTCCCCGGCATCGTGACGATCGCCGACGGCAAGATCAAGCAGGCGCCGCTCAGCAAGGAACAGGTGGACATCGAAATGGCCGCTCACGGCGGCACGATCGTCGAAATCCGCAAGGTCGACGGCAAATGGCAGGTCGTGCCTGACAGCAAGTACAATCGTCGCGTGACCTCCAACACGGAGATGGAACTGACCGGTCCCGTCGCCGGCCACGACCGCGTGAAGACTTCCGCTGATGCGACCGGAACGAAGGTGATCGGCACGCTCAACAACTGTGCCGGCGGCGTGACGCCCTGGGGCACCTACATCATGGCCGAAGAGAACTTCCACGGCTATTTCTCCGGCGAACTGCCGGCCGATCACAAGGAAGCCGCCAACTACAAGCGCTACGGCGTACCGGAAGGCGCCTATGAATGGGCGAACTTCTATGATCGCTTCGACCTCGCCAAGGAGCCGAACGAGCCGAACCGCTTCGGCTGGATCGTCGAAGTCGATGCCTTCGACCCGACCTCGACCCCGAAGAAGCGCAGCGCGCTCGGCCGCACGAAGCACGAGGGTGCTGCCTCGATCGTCGACAAGGACGGCCGCGTGGTCTTCTACCTCGGCGACGACGAGCGTTTCGACTATGTCTACAAGTTCGTGACGTCCGGCACCTACAACGCCAACGACCGCGCAGCCAACATGAACCTGCTCGACGAAGGCACGCTTTACGTCGCCAAGTTCTCCGAGGACGGCACGCTGCAGTGGTTGCCGCTCACCCACGGTCAGGGTCCGCTGACGGCGGAGAACGGCTTTGCCAGCCAGGCGGATTTGTTGATCGAGACCCGCCGCGCCGCCGATCTGCTCGGAGCGACAAAGATGGACCGGCCGGAAGACATCGAGCCCAATGCCGTTAATGGCAAGGTCTATGTCATGCTGACCAACAACTCGAACCGCAAGCCCGAGCAGGTGGACGCCGCCAATCCGCGTGCGAAAAACTCCTTCGGCCACATCATCGAGATCAGCGAGGATGGCGGCGCCTTCGGTGCGACCTCGGGCAAGTGGGAAGTGCTGCTGAAGTGCGGCGATCCCTCCGTTGCGGATGTCGGCGCCTCCTTCTCGACCGAGACGACGAAGAACGGCTGGTTCGGCATGCCGGACAACTGTTCCATCGATGCCGCCGGCCGCCTCTGGGTGGCGACCGATGGCAACAACAACAAGGCGACCGGACGCACGGACGGCCTCTGGGCCGTCGATACGGAAGGCGACGCGCGGGCGACCTCGAAACTGTTCTACCGCGTGCCGGTCGGCGGCGAACTCTGCGGTCCACTTTTTCTGCCCGACGACCAGACGGCGTTCGTTGCCGTCCAGCATCCGGGCGACGGCGGCGACGATTGGTCGGGCCATGGCCGCCCGTCCTACTACGAGGACCTGTCGACCCGCTGGCCGGATTTCAACGACGACATGCCGGTACGTCCGGCGGTCGTGGCCATCACCAAGATCGGTGGCGGCAAGATCGCCGTCTGACGAGTGAAAGACACGATGCCCCGCCGTTACCAACGACGGCGGGGCATCTGGATTTCGGGAACCGTGGCTAAAGGCGCTTGCGCAGGAAGCTGCGGGTGCGGCCGGGCGGATAATCCGGCAGTTCGCCGAAGACCTCGTAGCCCTGGCGAAGATAGGCGCGCAGCGCCGGCGGATTGAAAGTGTCGATCCAGGCGCCCTGACATCCGCGTGCGCGGGCTTCGTCTTCTGCCTTCGCAAGGAGCCGGCCCGCCATGCCCTGGCCGCGCAGGGCCTCGGGCACGAAAAGAAGCTGCACGAAAAGCCAGCCCCAGGCGGTGCGGCCCGAAAGTCCGCCGATTACCTTTCCGTCGTCGTCGCGGATCAGCACCGCGAGCGGTCTGCGTTCCGAAGGGCGGATATCCTCGTCGTTGAAGTGGGCGATACCGTCCGAGATCACCGAAAGGTCGGATTCCGAGGGTTCGTCCGTCAGGTCAAGTAGAGGCATGCGGCTATCGTCCTTCGCGCCACCACATGGCGGCAAAGGCAAAGAGCAGAACGGAGACACCTGCAAAGCCGGCAAAAAGCGGCAGCGTGTTGATACCCTTCAGCACGGTCTCGTCCGTCATGCGGATCGTCATGCGGTCGTCGTCGGCAATCCGCACCGGTCCGCGGACAGGCAGGATCGGCGGCACGGTCACGGAGCCGCGTGCGTCGGCAACGCGCGTGACTAGGCCCTTGGTCCTGTCCGCAACCGGCTTCATGGCGTCGGGCGTCGAAATCATTGCCTTGAATTCCGGTGCGTCGACAGCGCCGACATGGACGAGCGTGGACAGGTCGCCATTGGTGATCTCGAAGAGGCCGATCTCGTCCATGCGCTTCTCGGCGCGGTAGAGGCCGGGTTCCGATGGCGACAGCTGCACGGTTTCCGTCTTGCCGGAAGGAGAGCGGATCGTGGCGTTGCCCGGGTCGCCGCCGATCGTCTGGCGCGTGATCTCGAGGGTACGCCCGGCGGCGCGGGCCGTCAGTGCTTCCTCTTCGAGCGCCGGCTCCTTCATCAGCCAGTGCGCGATGCGGCGATAGAGCGAGACATGCGGGCCGCCACCTTCGAAGCCGCGCGCCCAGAGCCAGCCCTGGTCGGAGAGCAGCATCGCGACGCGGCCCTGGCCGGCGCGGTTCAGTACCAGCAGCGGGTGGTTGTCCGCACCAACCATGACGGTCTGCCCCTGCGGCTGCTCGACATCGACGCTGCGGAACCAGCGTCCCCAATGGGGTGGCTCGTCGCCGGAGCCATCGAGGCCGCGGGTGACGGGATGCTTGCGGCCCTCTTCCGACAGGCGCGGGTAAAAGGCCTTCTCGATCATCTGGCCAGTCGGCGCGGCTGGCAGCACTGTGGAGAGCGGCGTGAGCGCGATCGAATCCTGGCCGGCGTGCT
Source organism: Rhizobium sp. BK251 (assembly GCF_004345245.1). GTDB lineage: Bacteria > Pseudomonadota > Alphaproteobacteria > Rhizobiales > Rhizobiaceae > Rhizobium. The sequence goes on from NZ_SLUQ01000002.1 coordinate 317,862, forward strand.
CGGGGCCGGCGGCAATCAGCAGCGCACCGCCATTCTGCACGTACTGGGCGATATAGTCGTAGTAGAGGATCGGCAGGACGCCGCGGTGCTGGTAGCGATCGAAGATGATGAGATCGAAATCGTTAATCTTGTCGACGAAGAGTTCACGGGTCGGAAATGCGATCAGCGAGAGCTCATTGATCGGCGTGCCATCCTGCTTCTCCGGCGGACGCAGAATGGTGAAGTGGACGAGGTCCACGGAGGCGTCGGACTTCAGCAGGTTGCGCCAGGCGCGCTCGCCCGAATGCGGCTCGCCGGAGACGAGCAGGACGCGCAGGTTCTCGCGGATGCCCTCGATCAGGTGAACGGCGCGGTTGTTTGCGGCCGTCACTTCGCCGGGAAGCTCGGCGACGCTGAATTCCAGCACGTTGTTGCCGCCACGCGGCACCTTGAAGCTGAACGGCGTGTCCTGGCCGGGCGTGGCCTGCAGCGTTGCGATCTCGTTGCCGTTCAGTTTCGCCGTAACGGTCGCCGTGCCGCCGGGGCTTGGCCCATCGTCGATGACACGCATCACGAGTTGCTGTTCCTCGCCGACGATGCCGAAGCGCGGTGCGCGGATGACCTCTATGCGGCGGTCGAATTCGTTCGCCTTGCCGGTGATCAGGCCATGGATCGGTGCGTCGAAGCCGAGCGACTGATTGGCCGCAGGCACGTCGTGAACCTCGCCGTCGGTCAGGAAGATCGCACCGCCGATGCGTGCCGGCGGAACGTCTGCCACGGCTGTCGAAAGCGTGGAGAAGAGGCGCGTGGAGGGCGCATCCGTGTCCTCGGGCTCCGTCGAGTCCACATAGCGCGCCTCGATGTTCGGGAAGCGGGAGAGCCTGTCCTTCAGCGCAGCAAGCGCCTCGTCGGTCATCTTGATCCGCTCGGGCGTCTGCTGGCTTTGGCTGCGGTCAACGACGACCGGAACGATGGTCGAAAGCTGGTCGCGATCTTCCTGCAGAAGGAGGGGATTTACGAGCGCGGCAAGGAGCGCAAGTGCGGCAAGTGATCTGACCCAGGCGCCGCGCACGCCGCGCCAGATGGCATAGGCGGATATGACGGCCGCCGCGACGGCCATGATTGCGAGCACGGTCCAGGGGAGGAAAGGGGAGAATTCGACTGTCATGCTATTGCCCCAGGCGCTCAAGCAGGGCAGGGACATGCACCTGGTCGGTCTTGTAGTTGCCGGTGAGCATATACATCATGATGTTGACGCCCGCGCGGTAGGCGTATTCGCGCTGTGTTTCATCCTGCGGGACCGTCGGCAGCATCGGTGCGCCGTTGTCGTCCACTGCCCACGCTCCGGCGAAGTCGTTGCCCGTTATCAGTATCGGTGAAACGCCATCCGCCGAAACGGCGGGCTTGTTGTCGCTCGCGCGGTTGTTGTCCTGCCGGGCCTCGATCCAGAGCGGGCTGCCGCTATAGCGGCCCGGAAAGCTCGAAAGCAGATAGAAGGATTTCGTGAGAACGTGATCGGGCGGCACCGGCTCGAGCGGCGGTATATCGAGATTTGCGAGGATCGCCTGCAGACGTTCGCCGTTCGCGCTCGGTGCACTGCTGTCGTTGAGAGAGCTGAATTGGTCGCGGGTGTCGAAGAGCACGGTCCCGCCGCTGCGCATGAAGGCGTCGATGCGGTTGATCGAGGTCTGCGAGGGCATCGGCGCGCTCGCTGAAATCGGCCAGTAGATGATCGGATAAAACGCAAGCTCATCCTTGCTGATGTCTAGTCCCACGGGCGCTGCCGGCTCCAGGGTCGTGCGATAGGTCAGGAATTGGCTGAGCCCTTCGAGACCGCGCTCTGAAATGCGATCGACATCGGCCTCGCCGGTCACGACGTAGGCGAGGTGCGTATTGTCCAGGTGCTCGAAGATCTGGTCGTCACCGGGCTTGGAATCGTCGGCGCGCAGATCGCCCGGATGGATGAAGGCTGCGCTCATCGCGACCGCGATGACGGCAGCCGCGCGCGTTGCCGGCCGCAAGCGTGAGAAGGCCCCGTTCATGAAGAGCACGATGATGCTATCGGAAACGAGCAGGAGGAAGGCGATCAGGAAGAGCGACGGTTTTGCCGACCATGCCTCACCACCGATCAGGCCTTCTCTGATCACGGTGGCACCGGCCGTGTCGAGCGGCTTCAATTCGGCGCCCTGCGGCAGGACGTTGAGCGCGGTGAAGCCATCTTCGGAGCCATAGAGTCCCGGGGGATTGTCGAAGTTCGCCACGGGTTCTGCCTTTGCGGAGGGGATCAGGGGCCGGGCGGTGCCGGTCTCGGCCGTCAGCACGCCCTTTGCCGTGAGAAGGCGGAAGGGGGGCAGTGCATCGGCCGTGCTTGCGCCACCGCCTGCTTCGGACGTGACGCCGCCGGATCTCGAGAGCTGCACGACACGACGGAGCATCTCGACGAAGCTGCCGGAGATCGGCAGGTCGGACCATGTGGCTTCGGCGCTGACGTGGAAGAGCACGATGCGGCCAGCGCCCATCTGCTTTTCCGTGACGAGCGGCGTGCCGTCGGCAAGGCTTGCCCATGTACGTTCAGCAAGATCGGGCGTCGGTTCGGCCAGCACCTGCCGCTTGACGAGGACGTCGGTCGGACGCCCCATCCCGGCGAACGGGCCGAAGGTCGGGAAATCCGCAAGCGGCTGAGGCTCCGCCCAGGAAAGCGAGCCGCCGAGGGCACGTTCGCCCTGTCGCAGAATAACGGGAACGAGCGGGTCATCGGACGGTGCTGCCGCAAGGCGCGGCCCGGCGAAGCGGATCAGTGTGCCGCCATTGGCGAGCCAGCGCTGGAGCGGCTGATAAGTCTCCTGTGGCAGACGGCCGATGTCGGCCATGATGATCACCGACGGATTGCTCGTGAGCAGCTGCGGGATAGCAACAGCGAGGTCGGGCTCGTTGGGCTCCATGAGATCGGCGTAAGGCTGGAGCGCACGCTGGATATAGTAGAGCGGGGAAAGCAGCGGCTGGAATTCGTCGCCGGCTGCTCCCGAAAGCAACACGACGCGACGGCGTTTGAAGCCGTCATCGAGCAGGTGCACGGAACCCGCGGTCGCGTGATCGTCGAGGCTCACGCGGGCAAAATCGTTGCGCATTTCGAATGGGGCAGAGATCGAGCCGGTGGCTATTGTCTGGCCGGCGGCAAAGGCGACGTTCCCCGAGGCGATCGCGCGACCCTGGCCATCCTGCGCGCTCAGGGCGAAGGACGCGCCCGAAGAAGCGTTCAGGCGGGTTGCCGTTACCGTCATGGCGTCGGCTGCGTTGGAGGCTGCCGTCAGGGCAACTGCCTGGTCGCTGTCGCCTTCTATCAGGCGAAGTTCGCCCGGTTGCAGGTCGGCAAGTTGCCTTATCGTCGCATCGTTGTCCTTTGCGGCGATGCCGTCCGAGAGAAAGGCTATCGTGCCGGGATGCGTACCATTCAGCGCGGACTTCACGGCCGCTATCGTCCGTTCACGGTCCGGGACGAGCGGCTTGGGCTGGGCGGCGCGCAGCTTGTCGCGCGCTGCCAGGGCCGTGCCAGGCAGTGATTCATGACTCGGGTCTGCTGTGAAGGCGATTGCGATCGGCATGCCGCTGGCCTCGGCATCGTCGATCAGCGCTTCGGCCGTCTGCACGCGCTTGTCCCAATCGGAAGCCGATGCCCAGCCATTGTCGACGAGCAGAAGCAAGGGACCGCCGGCAGCGAGCGAGCTCGTGCGGGGATTGAAGACCGGATCGGCGATCGCCAGGATGACGGCGGCGGCAAGCAGCATTCGAAGGAGCGTCAGCCACCACGGGCTCTTGGCCGGCGTTTCTTCGCGCTTCAGGACGCTCGCGAGAATCCTCAGTGGCGGGAACACTTCGCTCTTCGGCCTGGGCGGCGTGAGGCGCAGCAGCCACCAGATAAGCGGCAAGGCCACCAGCGCGCCAAGAACCACGGGATAGGCGAAGGCAAAGGGCAGGGCGCTCATAGCTGTCCTCCGTGAGTTGCCTTGGCAGGCATGCCGGAGAGATACATATGGATGGCGACGAGCGCTTCAGAAGCCAGATGATCGGTGCGGTGGCTGACGAAGTTCCAGCCGAGGTGACGCAGGGTCTCACCAAGATTTTCGCGACGTGCAAGGTAGGCGCGCGTATAGGCCTCTCGAACGTTTTCGGCGCGGCCTGAAACCAGCTTTGCCCCCGTTTCGGGATCGGTAAATTCGGTTCGGCCGTCGTACGGAAAGAGTTCCTCTGCAGGATCAGCGACCTCGACCACATAGCCGCGCAGCCCACGCTGGGCGAGCGGACCGAGCCGTTCCATGATCTTGTCGACATCGTCGAGGAAATCGCCGATCAGGACGATATCGCTCCATCCGCGGATCATCCGCGTATCCGGAAGGCCGCTGGTCAGCGGCGCGTGAGCCAGTGCGGTTGCGAGCCTTTCGGCAGCATTTCGTGCCGAAACAGGCTCCATCACGCCGGGGCAGCCGATGCGTTCGCCGGAGCGGGCGAGGATTTCTGCAAGCGCCAGCATGATGACGAGCGCACGGCTTTCCTTCGAGACCGAGCCGAAGCTCGACTTGTACATCATGGACGGCGACATGTCCGCCCAGAGCCAGATCGTGTGCGCTGCCTCCCATTCCCGGTCGCGGACATAGGTGTGGTCATCGCGCGCCGAACGGCGCCAGTCGATGCGCGACAGGCTTTCGCCATCCGTATAGGGCCGGAACTGCCAGAAATTCTCGCCGATGCCGCGCTTGCGCCGGCCATGCCAGCCGGCGATCACGGTGTTGGCGATGCGCTTCGCCTCTACCAGACAGTCGGGTATGAGGACGGCGCGGCTGCGGGCGCGGGAGAGAGCTTCACTGCCGGGTGTTGGTGATACGATCTGTCCGATTGGCGCCACGCGTTACTTGCTCCTCAAGCCCTGGCTTGCTTCACCAACCCGGCAATGACGCTGCGCACGGACATGCCCTCGGCGCGGGCGGCGAAGGTCAGTGCCATGCGGTGTTCAAGCACCGGTTCGGCCAGGGCATAGATGTCATCGAGAGACGGAGCAAGGCGTCCCTCGTAGAGCGCCCGGGCGCGTGCGCAGAGCATCATCGCCTGGCCGGCGCGCGGGCCGGGGCCCCAGGCAACATTCTTGTCCGTGGAAGCGTTGCCCTGTCCGGGGCGCGCGGAACGCACCAGCGAGAGGATCGCATCGACGACGGTGTCGCTGACGGGCATCTGGCGGATCAGCCGCTGGATTTCCAGCAGCCGGTCGGCATCGATGACCGCCTCCGGCTTCGTCTCGCTGAGGCCGGTCGTCTCCAGAAGGATCCTGCGTTCGGCGGCAAGCTCCGGATAGTCGACGTCGACCTGGAGAAGAAAGCGGTCGAGCTGTGCTTCGGGAAGCGGATAGGTCCCTTCCTGCTCAAGCGGGTTCTGGGTCGCAAGAACATGGAATGGGCTCGGCAGGTCATAGCGCTGGCCGGCGACGGTGATGTGGTATTCCTGCATGGACTGCAGCAGGGCCGACTGGGTGCGCGGAGATGCGCGGTTGATTTCGTCAGCCATCAGCAGCTGGGCGAAGACCGGTCCCTTGACGAAACGGAACGAGCGGCGACCGCTTGCGTCCTGGTCCATCACCTCCGAGCCCAGGATATCGGAGGGCATCAGGTCGGGCGTGAACTGGATGCGGTTGGCGCCGAGGCCGAGAACATCGCCAAGGGTCGTGACCAGCTTCGTCTTGGCAAGGCCCGGAACGCCGACAAGAAGCGCATGGCCGCCGGACAGGACTGCGAGCAGCGTGTTCTCGACCACGCTCTCCTGACCGAAAATCACCTTTGAAACCTCCTCGCGGATCGAGGCGATATCGGCGAGCGCACGCTCGGCCGCTGCGATGATCGCCTTCTCGTCAAGGCTGTCTTCGGTCGACTTCATCAATCCCATAAGTATCTCCCGCGGCTCAAGATGTTCACAGGCTATCGCGTTTCGTACACATTTGCTTCATAGACAATACAACTTATCCCCATGATGCGTGCTGGCAAGAACCTTGCATAATGACTATGTCGTGACCGACAATGGTTAAGAACAAACCGGACGGAAGAATGGCAGGCGAGGAAATTAGGGCCACTGCGGACGCCGCCGGTCTTGCTGCGCTGATTTCACGCGCCGCCAGTCAGACGGAGGGCCAGAAGAAAGGGCCGCCACCCGTCGATAGGTGGAATCCGCCATTTTGCGGCGATATCGACATGGAAATCCGGGCCGATGGCACCTGGTTCTACATGGGAACGCCGATAGGCCGGGCGCCGCTCGTGCGGCTTTTTTCGACCGTGCTGCGCAAGGACGAGGATGGGGCCACCTACCTCGTCACGCCCGTGGAGAAGGTCGGCATACGCGTCGTGGACGCGCCATTCGTCGCAGTCGAGATGAGCGTGACCGAGCGTGACGGCCTTCAGGTACTCACATTCCGAACGAATGTCGGCGATGTGGTGGAGGCGGGTGGCGACCATCCCCTGCGCTTCGTGATCCACGGCGAAAACAACGAGCTCAAGCCCTACCTGCATGTGCGGGGCAGGCTCGAGGCATTGGTAGCGCGCGCCGTGATGTACGACATCGTGGAACTCGGCGAGGTGATCGAGATCGCCGGCGTTGCGACATTCTGTATACGGTCGGCGGGCGCGGTCTTCCCGGTCATGCCGGCAGCCGAATTGGATGCGCTTGCCCGATGACAGACTATCCACTTTTTTCCGCCGCCGAATTCCGCCGCCGCGCCCTCAACCAGGTCGGCGCCCCGATCGATCACGCCTGGCGCGACCACGGCGACCACATCCTCAACCCTGATATCGTCGCACGGGTCGAGAACATCGCCCTGCGGGACGCGGCCGTCCTGGTGCCGGTCGTCGATGACGGCGAGGAAGCGAGCGTCATCTTCACCACGCGGACGTCGACGCTGCGCAAGCATTCGGGACAGATCGCCTTTCCCGGCGGCGCCATCGATCCCGGCGACATTTCCCCTGAAATGGCGGCGTTGCGGGAAACCGAAGAGGAGATCGGGCTGGGCGGCGCCTATGTGGAGACGGTCGGGCGGTTGCCGAACTATTTCGCGGCCACGGGTTTCCGCATCACACCGGTTCTCGGCGTCGTGCGTCGCGGATTCGAATTGCAGCCCAATCCGGACGAGGTCGAGGACGTCTTCGAGGTGCCGCTTTCCTTCCTCATGGATCCGGATCACCACGGCCGCGACAGCCGAATCTGGGAAGGCATCGAAAGGCACTTCTACCGCATACCTTACGGAACGCACATGATCTGGGGAATTACGGCGGGCATCGTCCGCACGCTCTATGAAAGGCTTTATGCATGACCAGCCTGGCCGGCCAAGCATGGTTCAAGGATCCCGCGCTGACGAGGGTCTTCGCGCTTCTCAACGCCGATGGCGGCGAAGGGCGGATCGTAGGCGGCGCCGTGCGCAACAGCCTGATGGGGCTACCGGTCAGCGACATCGACATGGCGACGACATTGCCGCCGCAGACGGTGATCGAGCGCGCCGCGGCGGCTCGCATCAAGGCCGTGCCGACGGGTGTCGCCCATGGCACGGTGACGCTGGTATTGGAGGGCAGGCCCTTCGAGGTAACGACACTCCGACGGGACGTGGAGACGGACGGCAGGCGCGCCCAGGTCGCTTTCGGCACGGACTGGCAGGTGGATGCCGAGCGGCGCGACCTCACGATCAACGCACTTTACGCGAAGGCCGACGGCGAAGTGATCGATCTCGTCGGAGGATTGCCCGACATAGAAACGAAGACGGTCCGCTTCATCGGCAACGCCGCGACCCGGATCGCCGAGGATTATCTGCGCATTCTGCGCTTCTTCCGTTTCTTCGCCTATTACGGCTCGGGCAGGCCGGATGCCGATGGGCTGCGCGCCGCGGCGGCGGCGCGGTCGAACCTGAAGTCGCTGTCGGCGGAGCGCGTCTGGTCGGAGACGAAGAAGCTGCTGTCAGCGCCGGATCCGGGGCGCGCGCTGCTCTGGATGCGCCAGGCGGGTATCCTGACCGAGGTCCTACCGGAAACGGAAAAATGGGGCATCGATCTCGTGCCGGCCCTGATCGCAACCGAACGGGGACTTGGCTGGAGCCCGGAGCCATTGCTGAGACTTGCCGGAATTGTCCCGCCCGATGCAGAGAGGCTTGCAAAGCTTGCCGTGCGGCTGCGCCTCGCCAACGCCGAAGCTGCCTATCTGAATGCCTGGGCGAAAAGCCCCGATATCCGCGACGACAAGTCCGTCGCTGCCTTGGACCAGCTTCTCTATCGGCATGGGTCGGAGGGCATCATCGTACGCCTCAAGCTTGCCCTTGCTTTGGCCCGTGGCAAGGCCGAGCTCGATTTCGAGGAAATGGCGCGGACAGCGCGCTTGAGCAAGCTCCTCGACAGGGCGACGAACTGGAAGAAGCCTGTCTTCGGTCTCAGCGGGGCAGACGTCATCGCGGCCGGCATAGAGGCCGGTCCGCGCGTGGGCGAACTGCTTGCCGATATCGAAAATCAGTGGATTGAAGGCAATTTCATCGATGACCGGGCGACGCTTCTCGCCCGGCTGAAGGATCTGACGAAATAGCCGGGCCTCAGGCCGCGTTCGCCTCGTTGCGGATCCGAGCCTTGATGTTGTCGACCATGTTTTCGCGGATGACGGTCTCGCCATGCGCCGCCTTCATGTGCTCTACGGCACGGCGGACGACCTCGGCGTCATTGTCTGCCCGGGTATGCCACTGGCAGCCCGGAACGAGGGTACCACATTCGAAAAGTCGCATGTCTACCTCCTCCGTGAGGTTGTTCGCGGGCTGCGCCCGCAAGGTCCCGGCGAACGGTGGAGCCGGGTGCTCCTAAACTCCCGCCCGACCCCGATAGTTCCAGGTTGACGAAGGTCCCCAACCTAATCCGGCATCGCCCAGGACTTGAAGCAATCCGACGACTGGTATTGCGTGGCGGCGCTGTTCTTGGAACCGCGATGCCACTTCTCCTTCAGCTCCTCGACTGACTTACCAGCCGCGAGTTGAAGCTTTACCTGCTGAACGAAGCAGGACAGCGGAAGATCGGATCCGCTGCTTGCCCTGATTTCTTCGGCTATGCGTGTGACGAATTCCGGCGTATCGCCTGAATACGAAGATTCTTCCAGCTTTGCTGCGACGGCTAAGCCGCTCTGTACCGGCATGACAATCCTCCTCCGATTGAAACGCACATACCAACAAAGTAGTACTCTTCCCCATTAGGTGAAGGGCACCGCTGCTCATTTCACGCGTCTTCTACGGCCAACGGACGACTGGCGGTAGGGACGACAGAATCGATTCCACGTTCCCTCCAGTCTTAAGCCCGAAGATTGTACCCCTATCGTATAGCAAATTGAACTCCACATAACGGCCACGACGGATCAATTGTTCGTCACGGTCCTGTTCACTCCATGGGCTGTTGAAATTTGCGCGCACGATTTTGGGATAGACGTCGGCAAAGGCGCGTCCGACATCCTGCACGAAGGCAAAATCGGCTCCCCAGCCGCCGAGCTTTTCCGCGGAATGCAGCCAGTCGAAGAAGATGCCGCCGATGCCGCGCGGTTCGTTGCGATGCTTGAGGAAGAAGTACTCGTCGCACCATTCCTTGTATCGGGCGTAATCCGCGACCTCGTGCGGTTCGCAGGCGCGCTCCATGGCGCGATGGAAGAGCACGCTGTCCGGATCGGTCTGCGTGCGGCGGCGATCCAGAACCGGCGTCAGGTCGGCGCCGCCGCCGAACCAATGGCTGGCCGTGACCACCATGCGCGTGTTCATGTGCACTGTCGGAACATTTGGGTTGACCGGATGGATGATCAGCGAAATGCCGGATGCCCAGAAGCGCGGATCGTCTTTGGCGCCGGGCATCTGGGCGCGAAGATCGCCGCTGAATTCGCCGAAGACGGTCGAGGTGTGGACGCCGGCCTTCTCAAAGACTCGTCCCGCCAGCATCGACATGCGGCCACCGCCGCCGTTTCCTTCCTCCCGCTGCCAGTCCTTACCGACGAAGCGACCCGGCTCAAGGTCCGAATGCGGACCGGTCAGTTCGTCTTCCAGGGTCTCGAGCTCGGCGCAGATCGTGTCGCGCAGCCCCTCGAACCAGGCGCGCGCCGTATTCTTCTTCTCCTCGATATCCGCGGGCAGGCCGACGGGCAATTCAGGTCTTTCCATTGTCTTTCTCCGAGCGCCGGCATTCCACTCCGGCGCGACTCTTTCTCGTTTTCAACGCGCTTTTGTCTATCAGGCAGTCCGGGTCGCCACCAGTTTTGGGGGTGCGACAAATCCGGCCAGATTCGACTCGCAAATTCGCTTCGCCGACATTACGTTTCCCTTCAGAGGTAAGGTCTCATGGCGAAAATACCCGGACCGCCGTCATTTGACGGGCTTAAGCGCAGAATTGAAAAGCATCGGCAGGAAAAACCGGCGCGCAGCGGGGGCGTTTTCGTACGTGAGACTTATTGTCTCAACCGCCCGGAAGCGCGCGCCAAGGCACGCGAATGGTTCGATGCTTTTCCCAAGGCGGCATACTGGACCGAGGTCGAAAGCTGGCGGCAGCTCGATGGCGACCGCATCGAGTTCACAATGCGCCGCCTGCCATCGGCCGATTGATACGCTCGAGCCTCAGGCCGCAGACTTCTCGCAATTGACCATCCACGGCACGCCATGGCGATCGACGAGCATGCCGAAGCGGCTTGCCCAGAAGGTTTCCGCCATCGGCATCGTCACCTTGCCGCCCTCCGACAGTGCCTGGAATATGCGCTCGGCTTCGCCGGGCGTCTCGATCTGAACCGAAACGGAGAAGCCGCCCTTGCTGCTGGTTTCTCCGGGCCGATTGTCGGAACCCATGAGGATTGCGCCTTTCGTTACCAGCCGCGCATGCATGATCTTGCTGCGAAAATCCGCGGGCACGTGGTCGGCTACCTCGGGGATGCTGTGGTCGATCATGGCGACGATTTCGCCGCCGAGGCATTTCTGATAGAATTCAAAGGCCCGCCGGCAATCGCCGTCGAATATGAGATAGGGGGTCAGTTGCATGGCGCTCTCCTCCCGTTCCGCCATTGAACGATACCAACGCGCCTATCCTGCGCTTTCAATGTGACCGATGTTTATCGCTGCCGCAGGAGCGCGCGGACCGCGCGCCTATTGTACGCTCTTCATCCGGCTTTCAATCAACAGGCCGCTTTCATCCATGATGGGGTAGGCGACGGAGATGATGTGGGCGTTGATGCGCTTCAGGTCGCGCAGCATGTCGAGATGCAGCGTGCTTGTCTGGATGCTGTCGGTACGCCCGTCGCGCAGCCGCTCCAGATGGCGCTCGGATGACTGCTTCTCCAGTCGCCGGACGCTCACCTTCACCTCCATCAGCTGACGGGCGAGGTTGAAGTCGCGGGTCACCAGGATGGTCTGCGCGACACGCAGGTTGTCGATCGTCAGGTGAAACAGGCCCTTGATCTCCTGGAAGCCGTCTTCCGAGAATTTCAGGCCGAGGCTGACTTTCTTCGTCACCTGCTCGAACAGGCCCTTTTCGATGATGTCGCCGATGTGTTCGAGATTGATGGCGTAGTCGATGATGACGATCGAGCGCTGGGAATCCTCGTGGCTGAGGCCATGGCGGCCGAGCTCCGACAGGTAGATCTTCACTTCCTGCTGGATCAGGTCGACCTGCCTCTCGAGGGCGTCAATCTCCTTCAGGAGCGCCAGATCGTTGCGCTCGAAGGCGTCGGCCGTACGCATCAGCATCTTCTCGATGAGATCGCCGACGCCGAGCACCTCGCGCGTTGCACTTGCAAGGGCGACGATCGGCGTCGACATGGCGCTCCTGTCGAGGTAGCGCGGCCCGGTCTCCGGTTTTGCGTCGTTGGGAACGATCCTGGCCATGAGGTTGGAAAGCAAGCCGGACAGCGGCCAGGCGACGATCACGAGGGTTATGTTGAAGAGGAGGTGTGCATCAACGGGCAGCTTGCCCGGCGATGGCGAGATGCGCACCAGCACATCGGCGGCATATTGCGCAAGCGGGAGCATGATAAGGCAGCCTATCGTGCGTACGATGAGATTGCCGAGCGTGACACGGCGCGCGGACGCAGGCCCCGACAGCGTCGCCACGACCGGCGGTATGGCGCCGCCAAGGTTGGCGCCGAGTACGAGCACGACGATCAGCCCCGGCGAGAGAATGCCGGTCGCCGAGATAGAGAGGATAAGGACGACGACGGCAAGGCTGGACGAGGATGCAAAGGCGAGGACCGCCGAAAAGATCATTGCCACCGGCCACGCGCCGTCCAGAAGGGCGATGAAGGAGGCGAGGGCGGGGGATTGCCGTATCGGATCGGTGGCGCTGCTCAGAAGGTGCAGCGACAGAAGCATCAGGCCAACGCCGATAAGGGCGGTGCCGCCCCCCTGCCGGTTCGTCGAGGAGCTGCGGTAGAGGACGATACCGACGAGGATGATGAGGGGCGAAAGCCATTCGATGCCCCGCGCCACGATCCATGCCGTGATCGCCGTGCCGACATTGGCCCCCAGCAGGACGATCTGCGCCATTCGCGGCTTGATGAGATCACGCTCGACGAAAGAGGAGACCGTCAGGGCCGTTGCCGTCGAACTCTGCAGTGCGATGGTCGCGAGAAGGCCCGAAAAAAACGATCGGAAGCCGTCCCGCGTGCCGCTGGCAAGGCCGCTCCGGAGTTTCGCTCCAAAGGCACGTGTTACACCATCCTTGACCTGCGCCAGCCCGAAGAGCAGCAAAGCTACGGCGCCGAACAGGTTGATCATGACAATTGTGGATTCCATGGCATTCTTCTGTATTTGACGTTCACCACAAGTGGCGAAAAATAGCACTATCTCAGTCGCGGGCAACCGGCATGGTCTTATCAAACCACTGAAAATTCAAGCAGAAAGAGGCATACTTGGTTATCCGGCTAAGAATTATAGGAGCTCCCGGGCACGTTCACGATGCTGCGTGCGACATCGCTGCCACCGTTTAGGCAGATCTAACGGCTGTGCTGCTCCCAGCGCGAAACGCTGCCGCGGGTTTTTCGGCCGTCTTTGCCGTCAGTGCGTCTTGCGTGGCCCGGCGCCGGCGAAGGAGACGACGTTGGCGCTCTGGGGACTGACGTCGCGGGGGATGGCGATGGGCGCAGTGCTCGCCTTCACCGAGGCGGCCTTGCGCGGAGCGCGTTTCTTCTTCGGCTTTGCTGCAGCGCCCACAGGGGCCTTCTCGCCCACGGCGTTCTCGGACTGCGGTGGCTCGACGAGCGCAGGCACCGCATTTGCCTCCACCTGCTCGCTGGTCTTCGCAACCTCGGCAAGCACTTCGCGCAGCACGGCTGTCACCGGCAGATGGCCGACGAGTTCCGTGTTCGTGTGGTGGCCGGCACTGGCGACGCGGCGATCGGTCGCGATGGAGGGGCGGGAGTTTATTTCCCCGAACCAGTCCCATTCTCCCAGCACGTCGATCACGTCGGTAAAGACGGGCGGCATGGCGATCCGTCCGCCGAAGGTGACGATCTTGACCATGCCGGCGAGGACCTGGACGCGGGCGCGCTCGGCCTTCTGCAGGTCGTAGAGCGCTTCGGAGATCACGAAATTTCCCTTGGAATGCCCGACGACCAAATGGAACGAGAGGCGCGGGTCTGCGAGGATCGCCTTTGTCGTCTTCGTGTCGAGGCTGATACGGCTGACTGCCCCACCGTTACTGTAGTTGGCAGCGCCAAGCTTCGGCCGGCCGGAAAATTCATCAAGCAGCTCAAATGTATGCCGCAATCCGTTCAGATAGCCGAAAAGGAAGTTCCCGCCGCAGGCTTCCGTAACGACATCGGAAAAGCCATAGCCGGAAACGACGACCGCGACCGGCTCACCCGCTGCGTCGGCAACGTTGCGCGCGAAGGCCGCCGCGCCGAGGGCCGAACTGCCGACGCCCGCCACCGCGAGCACGTGCACATTCTGCCCGCCTCGCACGATGAACTCCTCCAGCGTGTCGCAGAGGGTCAGGGGACCCGCGCCTGTCGGCGGCACGATCATGATCGAACCTTCCGCGGCTAGTGAATCGCTGATGTAGAAAGCTTCCTCGGGCGTGATGGACTTGACGTCGTAGTAGATCGCGTCGAGCGCGGTATTGCGCAGGCGTAGCGTCTCGAGCGCAAGGTTTCGCCCCGGCGTCCTCTGAAGGCGTTCGGGAAGGCTCAAGGTACGCGCAAACTGGGTTAGGTTCAGCGTGAAGGCCGTCTGGAACATTGGTCACCTCGCCGGTATTGCCTAATTTAGATTTGCACAAAATATATGGCCTGCCAACCGCAATCATTGTGCACTGCATTCAAAGCCAGGCGGTCTGACGCATGGCTTCTCCGGCCACCATCGCGACGGACATCGCGAGATTTATCGATCGCTGTCCGGCGACCATTGGAATGAGGATGCGTCCGTCCGCCCGCGCGTGCACAAGGTCGGGCACGCCTGCGCTCTCCCGGCCGAAAAGCACGATATCGTTCGGCCTGAAGGTGAAGTCGGTATAGCGTTCGGCGGCCTTGGTAGAGGCGAGGATAAGGCGCCGGTCGGCCTCAGCGCGCCACGCTTCGAACTTTTCCCAGTTGACGTGCCGCGCCAGCGTGACCGAGGCGAGGTAGTCCATGCCGGCGCGCTTGAGGTTTCGGTCGGAAATGTCGAAGCCCGCCGGTTCTATAATGTCGACCGCCAGGCCGAGGCACGCGGCAAGGCGCAGGATGGTACCGGTGTTGCCGGGGATGTCGGGCTGGTAGAGAGCAATTCTGAGGTCGGTCATCGCTTTTCGCTTCTATTCAGACTGTCGTGGCCGCCGGATCGCAGCGGCGCGATTTCGCTTTGAATGGCGTTTTTTTGACCACGCAAGTTCAATTTTCGTTGAATGGGGACTGGAAAAATACTCGTATTTGGGTTATTCGTGCGCGACTTCAATCGTCAGCAGGGAGGCTCAGATGAAAATATTGCTGTACGTCCGCCTCCGACGCGTGATGCCACCGGCTGACATTTGGCGCGCCTGACGCGCTCACCTTCCTAATCCCCTTTTTGATCCATTGTGCGGCTGTCATGGCCTCGCCCTTTGAACGTCGGGTTCCCATATGTGCTGACAGCGCGCCATCGCGCGAAGCCGGGGGCCGGAACGCTGAGTTTCGGAGCTTTTCATGTTTGGCTGGTTCGAGCAGCGCCTCAATCCCTTTCCCAGCGAGGAGCCGGTTGCTCCTCCCAAGGGCCTTTTTGCCTTCTGCTGGCACTACAGCAAGCCGGCAGCGCCGTGGCTTGGTCTGATGGCCGTGCTGACGGCCCTGATTGCCGTCGGCGAAGTGGCGCTTTTTCAGTTTCTCGGCGATATCGTCGACTGGCTGACCAAAGCAGACCGAGCGACCTTCCTGCAGACGGAGGGCCACAAGCTCTTCTGGATGGCTGCACTGGTGCTGGTCGGCCTGCCGCTCGCGGCGGGGCTGGATTCGCTCATCATGCACCAGATGATGCTTGGCAACTATCCGATGATCGCGCGCTGGCAGATGCACCGCTTCCTGCTGCGTCACAGCATGACCTTCTTCGCAAACGAGTTTGCCGGACGCGTCGCGACCAAGGTGATGCAGACCTCGCTTGCCGTGCGCGAAACGGTGATGAAGATCCTCGATGTCTTCGTCTATGTCGTCACCTACTTCCTGACGATGATCATCGTGATCGCGGCTGCCGACTGGCGGCTGATGATCCCGATCCTCGTCTGGCTCGGCGTCTATATCGTCATCGTCTCCTATTTCGTGCCGCGGCTGCGCAAGATCGCGGCTCAGCAGGCCGATGCTCGCTCGATGATGACGGGGCGCGTGGTCGACAGCTATACGAACATCGCGACGGTCAAGCTGTTCTCACATGCGGGCCGCGAGGAGGTCTATGCCAAGGAGGGCATGGACGAGTTCCTGCAGACCGTTCACAGGCAGATGCGCAGGGTGACGCTTTTCCACATCAGCGTCTACGTGAACAACTGCGTTGCGCTGTTCGTCGTATCAGGCATGTCGATCTGGTTCTGGCTGAACGGGGCGATCTCGGTCGGCGCCATTGCCATCGCCATCGGTCTTGCCATGCGCGTCAACGGCATGTCGCAATGGATCATGTGGGAAGTCTCGGCATTGTTCGAGAATATCGGCACGGTCTATGACGGCATGGAGATGATGAGCAAGCGCCACGACATCGTCGACAAGCCCGGCGCGCCCGACATGAAGGCGCACAAGGGTGCGATCCATTACGACCGCATCCGCTTCCACTATGGTAAGAGCCAAGGCGTCATCGACAATCTCTCGCTTGACATCAAGGCTGGCGAGAAGGTGGGTCTGGTTGGCCGTTCGGGCGCTGGCAAGACGACGCTGATGAACCTGCTGCTGCGCTTCTACGATCTGGAGGCCGGCCGCATCACCATAGATGGGCAGGACATCGCGGGTGTCTCGCAGGAAAGCTTGCGCTCGCTGATCGGCGTGGTGACGCAGGATACCTCTCTGCTGCACCGCTCGATCCGCGACAACATCGCTTACGGCCGCCCTGACGCGACCGACGAGGAAGCGATCGAGGCTGCGAAACGGGCGAATGCGTGGGAGTTCGTCGAAGGGCTTGTCGACATGCAGGGCCGCAAGGGGCTGGATGCGCAGGTCGGCGAACGCGGCGTGAAGCTTTCCGGCGGCCAGCGCCAGCGTATCGCGATCGCCCGCGTCTTCCTCAAGGATGCGCCGATCCTGGTGCTCGACGAGGCGACCTCGGCGCTCGATTCCGAAGTCGAGGCGGCGATCCAGGAGAACCTGTTCGCGCTCATGGAGGGCAAGACGGTGATCGCCATCGCCCATCGTTTGTCGACGCTGACCGAGATGGACCGGCTCGTCGTCCTCGACAAGGGCCGCATCATCGAGGTCGGCACCCACGAGGAGCTCGTGGCCAATGGCGGCGTCTATGCCGACCTGTGGACCCGCCAGTCCGGCGGCTTCCTGGCCGATCACGAGGAGGCGGCCGAAGCGGCCGCACAGTAAAAGATGCACCACTCCCCCGGGGCAGGTCCGGGGGAGTGGCCTTCGTCAACACGATGATGTTACCGCAGATTGCGCGAATGTGCCGCTGCGCCAGCCACCTTGTCTTTGCCCTTCGCGGGAATCCGTCTATATCGGCTGCATGATCCTCAGCCCGCTGCTTGCCGCCTTCGAAAGTTGGATCCGGCCGTTCGAGCCGCGCGACGAGTTGCGTCCGCCGGAAAAACTCATCCCCTTCATCTGGTTCTACGTCGGCCAGGCGAAGCTTGCCTTTGTCGCGATGCTGCTTCTCGGCGGGGCGACGGCGGCGATCGAGGCCTCATTGTTCTGGTTCGTTGGCCGTATCGTCGATATCCTCGCGACCGTGCGACCGGCAGATGGGTGGAGCGGGCTTCTCGCAGCGCATGGCGGCGAGCTTTTCGTCATGCTGGTGCTGATCGGCATGATCCGCTTCGTGGTTGCCATGCTGATGGCGCTGGTCGACCAGCAGGTTGTCACTCCCGGCTTCTACAACCTGGTGCGCTGGCAGTCCTACCTGCATGTCTCGCGCCAATCGCTTTCCTTCTTCCAGAACGATTTTTCCGGCCGCATCGTCACAAAGGTCTGGTCGGGCGCACAGGCGACAGGCGATCTCGTCACCGCCCTCATGGACAGCGTCTGGTTTGTCTGCATCTACGCGCTGTCGACGCTATTCCTGATCGGGCAACTCGACCTGTCGCTTGCCGTTGCCGTCCTCGTCTGGCTCGGGGTCTTCGGCGTGCTCGCCCGCTTCTTCGTGCCGAGGATCCGCAGCCACTCGCGCGCGACGGCCGAGGCCGCCTCGATGCTGAGCGGGCGAATGGTGGATGCCTACAGCAACATCCAGACACTGAAGCTCTTCGCGCGCGCGGAAGAGAACGACCGCTACATGCGGCAGGGCTTCGACATCTACCACGAGACGCAGCTGAGGTTCACCCGCTTCATCACCGGCGTACGCGCCTCGATGGCGCTGCTTTCGGGCATCATGATCGTGACGATGTCCGGGCTCAGCATACATCTCTGGCTCGCAGGGCAGGTCAGCTCCGGTGCGGTCGCCTTCACGCTCGCGCTCGTCCTGCGGCTCAATTTCCTGCTCGGGCGCCTCATGACGCAGTTCAATGCGATCATGCGCAACATCGGAACGGTGCAGAACTCAGCCGAGCTCGTGTCGCAGCCGATCAAGCTGGTCGATCGGCCAGGAGCCCCGGAACTTCGCGTCCGTCGTCCCGAGATCCGCTTCGAGCATGTCCGCTTCCATTATGGCAGGGAGGGCGGCGTCATCGACGACCTGTCGCTCGCCATTCGCCCGGGTGAGAAGGTCGGCATTGTCGGCCGCTCCGGCGCCGGCAAGTCGACGCTCGTGAACCTGCTGCTGCGCTTCTACGACCTCGAGGGTGGGCGCATCCTGATCGACGGCCAGGACATTTCTGCGGTCACGCAGGAGTCGCTGCGGGCGCAGATCGGAATGGTGAGCCAGGATACCGCGCTCCTGCACCGATCGATCCGCGACAACATCCTTTTCGGCAGGCCCGATGCGAACGAGCAGCAGCTGCGCGATGCCGCACGCAAGGCGGAAGCGCTCGGCTTCATTGAGACCCTGCGGGACCAACAAGGACGCCGGGGCTTCGAGGCGCATGTCGGCGAACGCGGCGTGAAACTCTCCGGCGGCCAACGCCAGCGCATCGCGATTGCCCGCGTGATGCTGAAGGACGCGCCGATCCTTGTGCTCGACGAGGCGACTTCCGCGCTCGACTCCGAGGTCGAGGCGATCATCCAGTCCCATCTCGACGATCTGATGCACGGCAAGACCGTGCTTGCGATTGCCCATCGTCTTTCAACGATTGCGGCACTCGACCGCCTGATCGTCGTCGACAAGGGCAGGATCATCGAGGAGGGATCGCATGCGGCGCTGCTGGCGCGGGGCGGGCTCTATGCAGACCTCTGGGCGCGGCAGTCCGGCGGCTTCATCGCAGCCGAGGCTGGCTGAGCGAGGCGACAGGCGTTTCGCCTGCGATCGTGAAATCCGCAACCAGCCCGTAGTGGTTCGATCCCATATTGTCGATCCGGCTTACCGATTTCAGCGTGACGGGAGGACGGGCGAAGACGTGGTCGATGGCGATGCCGAAGCGTCCGGCCTCGATCGGCCAGGTCGCCGGTTCGGGGAACGCGTTACGGAGACCGTCGGTTCGCAGGAAGTTCTGCATGTCAGGCGCGAGGATCGACGAATTGAAATCGCCGGCGAGAATGAGCGGACCCTTCGTTTCGCTGAGGATGCCGGACAGCCTCTCCAGCTCGACGGTATGGAATTCGTCGAAGTAGGGCTTCGTGAGGTGAGCGGCGGCGAAATTCACCGGCTGGCCGTCGAGATCCACGGACGTGAGGATGAAGCGATCCGACCAGATGCCGCCGAGCGTCTGCACGCTCTTCGTCAGGAATGGCCGTTTGGACAGCATCATCAGGTCACAGTTGCTCATCTCCACGCCGCAGCCGATGCGATAGGGATAGGTCTGCGAAATCCGCGACAGCTCGCCGAGGAGCGGCATCGATTCCAGGACGAAGACTACGTCGGCCTTGGAGGCAATGATCGCATCGGCGATCTTCGCGCCGTTCTCGAGGTTCGTATTCCAGATATTGAACGACACCAGCCGGTAGGAGTGCCCACTATCGGCCGCGACCGCAGTGCGCGCAAAAAGCGGCGCGGACCCATTCGCGAACTGCCTAAGCATGAAGATGCCGTGTCCGGCGAGCACAAGGCAGGTGGCGACGAGAAACATTCCGTACCAATGTCGTTTGACAAGAAGCGCCAGCAGCGCGACGGCAAGGCAGGCAAGCGCGATGTGGATCTGGAAGCTGTAGACGAAGGCCAGCAGCCAGTAGTCGGTAACATATCGCAGGGAAACGATAGCCAAGGCGAGCGAGACCAGGACGCTCAGAACACAAAATAGGGTGTCTCTCATGGGCGCGTGCTCGCTTGGGCGCGGGTTGATAATTGCGACTATCATGCGATTGCTAATGTTGCAACGCAACACGAGCGCGGTTCGGCTTTCCGCTATTCTAAAGCGCCGAGTTTTCCCGCGACATTGTGCCCATATCCCCTTGTCAAGGCTGGACATAATTTGCGATCAAGCATAGAACGCGCCCGATTACCGGGGAATCTATGGCCGAATTGTGTCTTGTAAGATTCGCTGGTGTGAGGGGCAATTTCGGTTTTACGCAGAAATTTGCGGAGAGGATGGCTTAGCGGTGAGCGAACACGACTTGAAAAGCGAAACCTTGGGCGGGCCTACTCGCCGTGATTTCCTTTATCTGACGACTGGAATGGCAGCAGGGGTGGGAGCGGTTTCTGTTGCGTGGCCCTTCATCGACCAGATGCGTCCCGATGCTTCGACGCTGGCTCTTGCCTCGATCGAGGTGGACGTTTCAAGCCTTGAGCCGGGGATGTCGCTGACCGCAAAGTGGCGCGGCAAGCCGATCTTCATCCGCAACCGCACCCAGCAGGAAATCGACGAGGCCAAGGCCGTTCCGATTGCCGATCTCAAGGACCCGGTTGCCCGTAACGCCAACCTCGCAGCCGATGCGCAGGCGACAGACGTCGCCCGCTCCGCAGGCGACGGCAAGGAGAACTGGATCGTCATGATCGGCTCCTGCACCCATCTCGGCTGCGTGCCGCTCGGGCAGGCCGGCGAGTACAACGGTTGGTTCTGTCCCTGCCACGGGTCGGTCTATGACACCGCCGGCCGTATCCGCAAGGGTCCGGCGCCGCAGAACCTTGCGGTCCCGACCTTTTCGTTCGTTTCCGACAAAGTCATCAAGATCGGTTGAGGGGAGACTGATTCATGAGTGGGCATTCCAGCTACGAGCCGTCAACCGGTCTCGAAAAGTGGATCGACGCGCGTCTGCCTCTGCCGCGGATGGTCTACGATAGCTTCGTCGCATATCCGGTGCCGCGTAACCTGAATTACGCCTATACATTCGGCGCCATGCTTGCCGTGATGCTGGTGGTGCAAATCCTGACCGGCGTCGTGCTCGCCATGCACTACGCCGCGGAGGCTAATATCGCCTTCACGTCGGTCGAAAAGATCATGCGCGACGTCAACCACGGCTGGCTGCTGCGCTACATGCATGCGAACGGTGCGTCCTTCTTCTTCGTTGCCGTCTACCTGCATATCGCCCGCGGCCTCTACTATGGCTCCTACAAGGCACCCCGCGAAATCCTCTGGATCCTCGGCGTGCTGATCTACCTGCTGATGATGGCGACGGGCTTCATGGGTTACGTTCTTCCCTGGGGCCAGATGTCCTTCTGGGGTGCGACTGTCATCACCGGCTTCTTCTCGGCCTTTCCGCTGGTCGGCGAATGGGTGCAGCAGTTCCTGCTCGGCGGCTTCGCCGTCGAAAACCCGACGCTGAACCGCTTCTTCTCGCTGCACTACCTGCTGCCCTTCGTCATTGCGGGCGTTGTCGTGCTGCACATCTGGGCCCTGCACGTCACCGGGCAGACCAATCCGACGGGCGTCGAAGTGAAGTCGAAGACCGACACGGTTCGTTTCACGCCCTATGCAACGATGAAGGACGCACTCGGTGTTTCGATCTTCCTGATCGTCTACGCCTACTTCGTCTTCTACCTGCCGAACTTCCTCGGCCATGCCGACAACTACATCCCCGCCGACCCGCTGAAGACGCCGGCCCACATCGTTCCTGAATGGTACTTCCTGCCGTTCTACGCGATGCTGCGCTCCATCACCTTCAACATCGGGCCGATCGACTCCAAGCTCGGCGGCGTCCTCGTGATGTTCGGCGCCATCATCGTGCTGTTCTTCCTGCCCTGGCTCGACACCTCCAAGGTGCGCTCGGCGGTCTACCGCCCCTGGTACAAGCTGTTCTTCTGGCTGTTCGTGATCAATGCGATCGTGCTCGGCTGGCTCGGTTCCCAGCCTGCTGAGGGCCTCTACACCACGATCTCGCAGTTCTGCACGCTCTTCTACTTCGCCTTCTTCCTCGTCGTCATGCCGGTTCTCGGCATCGTCGAAACACCAAGACGCATACCGAATTCGATCACCGAGGCGGTGCTCGAAAAGAACGGCCAGACTGCGGCTGCGGTCAAGGCATGAATGGGCGACGGAAGGGGAATAGAGAAATGAAAAAGCTTGTTGCAAGCATTCTGTCGCTCGCTGTCGTTGGCGGACTTTCGGGCGCAGCCTATGCGCAGGAGCATGCTCCTGCCAATGGAGAGCCGGCCGCCCATGGGGAAAGCGAAACGCCGCATTATCCGCTGAAGGAACCGAGGGAAGTCGACTGGACCTTCGCCGGTCCGTTCGGCCACTACGACAAGGGCCAGCTGCAGCGCGGCCTGAAGGTCTATACCGAAGTCTGTTCCGCCTGCCACTCGATGAACCTCGTCGCCTTCCGCACGCTGTCGGACCTTGGCTATAACGATGGTCAGGTGAAAGCCTTCGCGGCGAATTACGAAGTGCAGGACGGTCCGGACGCCAACGGTGACATGTTCACCCGCAAGGCCATCCCGTCCGACCATTTCCCGTCGCCGTTCGCCAACGCCCAGGCCGCGGCAGCTTCCAACAACGGTGCCGCTCCCCCGGACTTCTCGCTGATTGCCAAAGCGCGTGAAGTGGAGCGCGGCTTCCCGCAGTTCGTCTTCGACATCTTCACGCAGTACCAGGAAGGCGGGCCGGATTACATCTACTCGCTGCTGACCGGCTACGAGGAGCCGCCGGCTGGTTTCCAGGTGCCGCCGAACGGGCACTACAACCCCTATTTCGATGCTGCAGCGGTTCTTGCCATGCCGAAGCCGCTCTCGGACGGCCAGGTGACCTACGACGACGGCTCGCCGGAGACGGTGGACCAGTACGCCCGTGACGTCTCGGCATTCCTGATGTGGACCGCCGAGCCGCATCTCGAAGCGCGCAAGCGCACCGGCTTCATGGTCATGGTGTTCCTGCTGATTTTCACGGTTCTGATCTATCTGACCAAGAGATCGATCTACGCGAGAAAAGATCACTGAGTGACTTCAAATGAGCGCGGAAGGCGGCCTTCGGGCCGCTTTTTTGTTTGTGCCGCCCCCGACAATTGATAGGGTGCGTCGGTACTGCGCCTTACAGGAATTTGGACTTCAATGGCCAATATCAGATCGGAGCTTGCGGCCAGCATCCGCTCCATCCCGGACTATCCGAAGCCAGGCATCATCTTCCGCGACATCACGACCTTGCTCGGCAATCCGAGGGCATTTCGGCGCGCTGTCGACGAACTCGTGCAACCCTATGCAGGGACGAAGATCGACAAGATCGCGGGCATGGAGGCGAGGGGCTTCATCCTCGGCGGCGCCGTGGCGCACCAGCTTTCCTCCGGCTTCGTGCCGATCCGCAAGAAGGGGAAGCTGCCGCATGAGACCGTGCGAATTGCCTACAGTCTCGAATATGGCGTCGATGAAATGGAGATGCACCGAGATGCGGTGCATCCCGGCGAGAAGGTCATCCTCGTCGACGACCTGATCGCGACGGGCGGCACGGCCGTTGGTGCAGTGAAGTTGCTGCGTCAGATCGGGGCCGAAGTCGTGTCGGCCTGCTTCGTCATCGACCTGCCGGATCTCGGCGGGCGCAAGAAGCTCGAGGCGCTGGGCGTCGACGTTCACACGCTCGTGGAATTCAGCGGCCACTGAGCCGCTGCTATTCGAATTCCAGCACGTCGCTTTCGAAGCGTATGACCGTGGTGCCGTCCTGGTTGGCGCCTTCGCAGAGGATTGTGTTCATGATCCGCCCGGGCCGCGAGGCAAGCGGTCGGCTGGCCAGGATCGTCACGGAATAGGTGATGCGGTCGTCGACATAGACCGGCCGCAGCCACTGCAACTGCCTGAACCCTCCGGATGGTCCGAGCTTCGGCGCGCTGGCTCCGGTCGCCTCGATTCGGGCCGTTTCCCGCGCCCAGTAGTCGAGGAAGGTCCGCATCCAGGCGGCGCTTGTATGCCAGCCGGAAGCGCAAAGACCGCCGAAGAGCGAGTGTCTGGCTTCCTCCTCGTCCACGTGGAAACGCTGCGGATCGAAGCGGGTGGCGAAGCGCAGGATGTTTTCCCTGGTGAAATGATAGGTGCCGGTCTCGGTGCGTTCACCGATTGCGTATCGGTCGATCATCCTCATGCGGCGATCTCCGGTCCGGAGCGCATCTGGAGCATGACGGAATTCTCGCCAAAGCAGACGAGGTCGCCATTCTGGTTCTTCAGTTCATGGCGCATCTTGACGATGCCGAGCCCCGGCCGCGAGCGCATCGCGCGCGCTTCCAGCACCGTGGAATTGCCAGAAAGAGTGTCGCCGGCAAGGACCGGCTTTCGCCACTCCATGAAGTCGATGCCGGGTGCTCCCTGAGCATGGGAAGCGAGCAAATGGCTGTCGGTCATCATGCGCATCAGCATGGCGCAGGTATGCCAGCCCGATGCAGCAAGGCCGCCAAGGATGCTCTCGCGTCCAGCTTCCTCGTCGAGATGCATCGGCTGAGGGTCGAATTCGCGGGCGAACTCAATGATCTCCTCGGCACGTACCAGCTTGGGCCCGAGCGAAAACTGCCGGCCCGGCGGGTAATCCTCATAGGTAAGCATCCCGTCATCCATGGGGCTGGTCCGCGTCGTCATCAGGTGTTGAAGCGGAAATGGATGACGTCGCCGTCCTGCACGATATATTCCTTGCCTTCGTCGCGCGCCTTGCCGGCTTCCTTGGCACCGACTTCGCCGCCGAACTGGATGTAGTCGTCATAGGCGATCGTGTTCGCGCGGATGAAACCGCGTTCGAAATCCGAATGGATGACGCCGGCCGCCTGCGGCGCCTTCGTGCCCCGTTCGATCGTCCAGGCACGCGTCTCCTTGGGGCCGACCGTAAAATAGGTGATGAGATGGAGGAGCTTGTAGCCGGCGCGGATCAGCCGGTCGAGGCCTGCCTCATCAAGGCCGAGGGCGGAGAGGAATTCCTTGGCCTCGTCGTCCGGCAACTGGGCGACCTCGGATTCGATCGCCGCCGAGATGACGACGGTTTCCGCGCCCTGTGCCTTGGCCATCTCCTCGACGGCCTTCGTGTATTCATTGCCGGTCGCCGCGTCGGCTTCCGCGACGTTGCAGACATAGAGGACCGGATGCGATGTCAGCAGGTTGAGGCTGTTGAGGATACGCAGTTCCTCCGCATCGAGCGAGGCGCGCATCGTGCGCACCGGCTTGCCTTCGTTGAGCAGCTTCAGCGAAGATTCCATGATCGGCAGGGCCGCCATGGAATCCTTGTCCTTGCCGGTGGCGCGCTTGCGGGTCTGTTCGGTGCGGCGTTCCAGGCTTTCCAGGTCGGCGAGCATCAGCTCGGTCTCGATCGTCTCGGCATCGGCAACGGGATCGATGCGGCCCTCGACATGGGTGATGTCGCTATCCTCGAAACAGCGCAGCACGTGCACGATGGCATCGACCTCGCGGATGTTGGCGAGGAACTGGTTGCCCAGACCTTCGCCCTTGGAAGCGCCACGCACGAGGCCGGCGATATCGACGAAGGAGATCCTCGTCGGAATGATTTCCTTGGACTTGGCGATGTCCGCGAGCTTCTTCATGCGCGGGTCGGGGACAGCCACTTCACCGGTGTTTGGCTCGATAGTGCAGAACGGGTAGTTTGCCGCCTGCGCGGCGGCCGTCTTGGTGAGAGCGTTGAAGAGGGTCGACTTGCCTACATTCGGCAGGCCGACGATACCGCATTTGAAGCCCATGGCTGATGTCCATATCCGTGAAAACTTTTGCCCCTGCCTATGGGGGAATGGCCGCTGCGGGTCAAGGGTCCGCGACGACGCGGGTGCCTTTCTTGCCCAAACGACAGGGCTTCCGGCCTCTTTTCGAATGAACCGCACTCGGTTGTTGAACTGCGCCGCGTGCAGTGCAATATAGTACCTACGGGATTTCCTCCCGTTCTTTCCATGTCATCACGGGATAAGAATCCGATGAGTGACAACGATGTTGCCCTAAAGCCGAAGACCAAAACGAAGCCGAAGCTCGACAAGCCGAAGCTCTACAAGGTCATCCTTTTTAACGACGACTTTACGCCGCGCGAGTTTGTGATCGTGGTGCTGAAGGCCGTCTTCCGCATGAGCGAGGAGGCGGGATATCGCGTCATGATGACGGCGCACAAGCTCGGCTCCTGCGTCGTGGTCGTCTGCACCAAGGACATTGCCGAGACCAAAGCCAAGGAGGCGATGGATTTCGGCAAGGAGGCGGGTTATCCGCTGATGTTTACGGCAGAGCCCGAGGAGTAGGGGCACTTGCCTTGCCTCGATCGCCGTGTCGGCGCGTCCGTCACGCGCGGCAATCAGCGCGGCGGAATGCGCCTGGCCTCGAAGCCTGTCTTGAGCTTCGCAAAGCCGCTCTCCTCGTAGAACCGCAGCGTTGCGGGATCCTTCGAGCCGACCATCACCATGACCTTGTAGCAGCCCGCGGACCAGGCGGTTTCCGTCGCACGCCGCAGCAGGGCACGCCCATAGCCGCGCTTGCGGTGGTCTGCATGGGTAACGACGTTTTCTATCATGGCATAGGAAGCGCCGCCGCGCAGAAGATTGGGCACCACGATCAGCGTGACCGAGGAAACCGGTCGCCCATCAACGAACGCGCCGAAGACGGTCAGGCCGGGATGCTGAAGCACCGCGAGGAATCGCTCGCGGGCGACTGCCTCCGGCAGCACGTCGTCGTCCGGGATCAAATGCCGGAACAGCGCAAGGAAGCCAGGAAGGTCCTCAATGCAGGCCGGACGGATGGCGAAATCTGCCGCGGCTTCCATGTTAGTCGCCCTTGTTACCGAACATCTTCTTCAGCATCTCGGCCATCGGGCCGGTCGTCGGCAGCTTCGGCGCATTGTGGCCGCGTGCCTGGCGGATATGGGACTGCCCGGCAGGCTTCTTCTCGGGCCGCTCGGCTTCCTCGCCCTTGCCTCCAAGAGCAAGCGCCAGCTTGTTCATGAGTTGCGAATCCTCGTTGCGCACCAGCATGCCGGCATTGTCGGCGAGCGCATCCAGGAGCGGTTCCAGCCAGGAGCGGTCAGCCTTTGCGAAGTCGCCGAGAACATGGTTCTGCACCAGTTCCTTCACACCCGGGTGACCGATGCCCAGACGAAGGCGCCGGTACTCCCTGCCGCAATGAGCGTCGAGCGACTTGATGCCGTTGTGGCCGCCATGGCCGCCGCCGGTCTTCAGCCGCGCCTTTCCGGCCGGCAGGTCGAGTTCGTCATAGATTGCGACAAGATCGGCCGGCTGCAGCTTGTAGAAACGCATCGCCTCGCCGACGGACTCGCCTGAAAGGTTCATGAAGGTCTGGGGCTTGATGAGCAGCACCTTCACGCCATCCAGTTCGCCTTCGGATATCTCGGCCTTGAACTTCCGCGACCAGGGGGAGAAGTTGTGGCGGCGCTGGATCGCGTCGACGGCCATGAAGCCTACGTTGTGCCGGTTTCCGGCATATTTGGCGCCGGGATTGCCGAGACCTGCAATGATGAGCATGAGTTTTCCAGCCCTTGGGAGAGACCACCCGTTTCACGACCGCGAATTGCCTTCAAAGTCAAGCTGAAAAGCGACGCATGGACGAGCAAGCCTGCCTCACCTTGCCGGCTGAAGGCCATATTTGTGGTAGATCTTCTGCTGCTCTCCGCGCGCGATCAATGCGTCGAGCGAACCCTGCATTCTCGTGATCAGGCTGTCGGGGAAATCCCTGTTGCAGGCGATGCCGAGCCGCTGCTCGGAAAGCACGGCCACGTACTCCACTGCGATGCCATCCTTGCGCATCTTCTCGTAATACATCTCCGAGATCGGCATCAGGTCTATCCGGTCGTTCATGAGCTTTTTCAACGTCAGTTTGAAATCGCTGGCAACGTCGAGCCGGGAGAAGCCGTTTTCTCTCAGCATCGTCTCAGTGTAGTCCCCACGCTGCGTGCCGACGACATATCGCTTTGCCTCCTCCAGGTTTCGGGCGGAGACGCCCGAACCTTTTTTGGCGACCAGGATGTTTCGATCGACGAGCAGGGGCTCGACCCATTTAAAACGGTTCTCGCGCTCGGGATTGCGTGCCGTTGTGAAGATGCAGGTCATGGGCGTGGTTTGCGCGCGGTCGATCGCGCGCGCCCACGGCATGAACTCGATCGTGTAGTCGATTCCGGCGTCCGCCATCAGCGCCTGTACCTGCTCGACGCTCGTGCCGCGCGGCTGGCGGCCGTCGCGGTAGTTGAAAGGCGCATATTCCTCGGAGGTGAAGGCGATGGTCTCCGCCCGGGCAAATGTGGAGAAACCCAGCAGGGCAATGAACAGAAGCTTCCCGGTCACGTTCACCTGCAAGGTTTGCTCCCTTTTATGAGGCACGGGCCGAGGGCCAGGCGGGCAGAGGTCCGCCACGGGTCAGCGTCTCGATGAGTGCAGTGGCCGCCTGCGGCCTGTGGAACAGGTAGCCCTGGCCGCAGTCGAGGCCCATCTGGCGGAGCACAAGGCACTCCTCCTCGGTCTCGATGCCTTCGGCAATGACGGTGCAGTTCATCTTGTGGGAGAGCGTCGTGATGCCCTCGACGAGCATCCTGCTCTTGCGGCGAACCTCGGGCGAGCTGTCGTCGATCGCGCGGGTGAAGGACTGGTCGATCTTGATGATGTCGACGGGGAAACGGTTCAGGTAGCTGAGCGAGGAGAAGCCTGTGCCGAAGTCGTCAAGCGCAATGCGGCATCCGAAACCGCATATCTCGTTGATGATCGTGCGGATTTGCGGATTGTCGTTCATCAGTACCGCTTCGGTGATCTCGACGACAATGCGGTTCGGGCGAATGTCATGACGCCCGAGAAGGCTCGCCAGGCGGGTGGGCAGCCCCATCTCGAACTGGAGGGGCGAGAAGTTGATCGCCAGATAGGCATCCTTCATTCCCGGCAGTTCCGATATGCGCGCGAGATGACCGATTGCCTTGTCCATGATGACGTTGCCGATGCCGACGATCGAGCCGGTTTCCTCCGCCACGTTCACGATCTGGGCCGGCGGCAGGACGCCTTTTTCCGGGTGCTGCAGGCGCATCAGCGCCTCGAAGCCGCGGATCGAGCGATCGTCCAGATTGACAATCGGTTGCAGATGGGCCTCGAACCAGTCCTCCGCGAGACCCGTCTCGATGAAGCTTTCGATCTCGGCGCGGCGGCGGGTCTCGTCGAGTATGGAACTGTCGAATATCTGCGCGCCGTTCTTGCCGTCGCGCTTCCTCGCATACATGGCCATGTCTGACTTCTGCAGCAGCTCGGCTGCATTGCGCGCTTGGCGTGGATAGATCGCAATGCCGATACTGGCGCTGAGCCGTGCCTCGCCGCCAAAGGGTGTCGCGAAGATGGCCGCGATCTTCTCGCACATCTGGTAGGCGCGCCTCTCCGCATCGTCGGCGGGAAGCAGCACGGCAAACTCGTCGCCACCGAGGCGGGCCGCGATATCGCCGTCCTCAAGGCTCGTCTGCAACCGTTCGACCAGTTCGCGCAGCGCCGCATCGCCGGCTGCGTGGCCCATGTTGTCGTTGATCCACTTGAAACGATCGAGGTCGATGAAGAGGCAGGCGAGTTCGCGCGCGTCGTGGTCGGCCTCGCCGATCTTGGCGTCGAGCGCGGTTTCGAAGCCCTGCCGGTTGAGCAGCCCCGTCAGGTGGTCAGTGATGGCCTGGCGAAGGTTGCGGGCCTCGGACTGCTTGAGCTCGGTCACGTCGGTCATGACGGATAGCGCAAGATCCGCACCATTGGCGGACGGCGCGCGCGACTCCAGGATCAGCACGTCCATCACCTCGCCATTGCGGCACACGAACTTCACGGTGACGTCGAGTGCCGCTCCGCTTTCTTCGACGCGCTCCTTGCGGCGGATGAACTTGGCCCTTGATTCAGCGAGCACGAGATTCGCGAAGGGGCGGCCGATGACCTGCGCCCGGTCGTAGCCTGTCGCCACGAGCCAATAATCGCTGACGGCCGTGATCCGATCGTCTTCGTCGAGCGAGAAGAGCATTGCCGGGGTCAGGTTGTATATGTCTGTCGTTCGCCGGTGCGCGATCTTCAGTTCCCGTTCCTCGCGCTCCAGCTTGATCTGCATCTCGTTGAAGCTCTGCGCCAGCCTGCCCATCTCGTCGTTCGACTTCCAGTCTACATGGTGGCGGGAGCCGAGCCACCGCGTACCCTCGATGGCGGCGGTAAGTCGCATCAGCGGCTGGATGACGAAGATGCGGTTGCCGATGAGCGACGTCGCAAAGACGGTGAGGACCGCAAAAATGAAGATCGAGACAAAGACGATCTCCTCCTGCTTGAGGCCCGAAAAGAGGCCGATCGCGGGATAGGAGACAGCGATGGTTCCCAGGTTCTTGCGGCCGTCGATCGTATTGTAGACGATCGACCGCGAAACCGTCTCTAGCGCGCCCTGGAAGGATCGCGGGATGGTCGACTGCGTGATGTCCAGCTTGCCCGACAGGTCGCGGACGTTCACCTTGACGATCGCCCCCTCGGACACGATCGTGGCGCTGATCTGGGTGATGCTCTCCTCGTCGAGATCCCAGATCGGCTTGGCGAGCGCCTGGGCGTTGGCGGCCAGAAGAACCGATATGTGGTCGCGGATTTCCTTGTCTGCGCGCTCGGACGAGAGGAAGAGGAAAAGCACGAACAGCGGCGCCACGAAGATCAGCAGCGCCCCGCATACTATTGCAAAAAACCTGTTCTCAACGGAATGGTTCATTGTTCCGTCTTTTCTCCCGCGTCAGTGCACAGACCTGCCGTCTTGTCGGGCAGGTTCCGTCTGAACAACCACGTATATGCTTTCATGAATCTATTAATGGTTGCTGAAGCGCGAGGGACGAGTTCGCTCCGCAAATGCTGGTATTCGGCGGCCGGCACGCGGACAAAGAAAAACCCGCCTCCCTTGCGAGAGACGGGTTGATCGTTCGAAGATCGCGGGAAAGCTTATGCTTCCGGCGTTCCTTCGGCTTCAGCTTCCGTTTCGGAGACACCGCCGGCCGGAGCAACGATCGTGGCGATCGTGAAGTCACGATCGGCGATGACCGGCGTGACGTTCTTCGGCAGGGTGACTGCGGAGATGTGGACGCTGTCGCCGACCTTCAGGCCGTTCAGATCGACAGTGATCGCTTCCGGGATCGCATCGGCCGGGCAGTGGACTTCCACTTCGTGACGGACGATGTTCAGGACGCCGCCGGACTTGAGGCCCGGGGACTTGCCTTCATTGACGAAGTGAACCGGGATTTCCACGGTTACCTGGGTATTGCCCGACACGCGCAGGAAATCCACATGCATCGTGAAGTCGCGGACCGGATCAAGCTGATAGTCCTTCGGCAGGACCTTGATCTTCTTGCCGTCCACGTCGATCGTTGCAATGGTGGTCATGAAGCCACCAGCGTGGATGCGCTTCGTCACCTCATTGGTGTTCAGCACAATAGAAACGGGGGACTGCTTGTCACCGTAGATGACAGCAGGAATCAAACCGTTGCGGCGAAGTTCACGGGAGGACCCCTTACCAACCCGTTCGCGCGCCTCGGCCTTGAGCTCGTAAGTTTCGTGGCTCATGGCTATTCCTTTCGAGGTTATTTGGAGAGCCCGGCGGCGGCTGAAAGCCTTGTGCCGTCGAACCGGAGGCGGGCGAAGCCCAACCTCATCCGCGTTGCCTCCAAGGGTGTCTGCGCGGACGCGTGGCCTATAATATAAATGAAGCAGGATGGCAAGTTTCGAAGAAACGGCATGAAATCGGCAGCCGGGACAATCATGCCGGGCCGTGCCGGCGCTGCTGCGACTTCCCGGTTGCGAACCGTTTCGAAGCCTTAACTATCAAACACGAAGCCCATCCCAGTTCAATCAATACTAAGGTTCGGCCGAATAGAGAGGAGGCGCGTCAATCTTCCGGGTGAGCCAATGTTGAAAGTCCTCTCCTGCATCACAGTCCAGCACAGCCCCATGCACCTGGTCTTCGCGACCATCATATGTGTGCTTGGTTCGCTGCTCGCGATGCGCCTGTTCTCGCGCGCCAGGCGGGCACAGGGACTGCAGAGGGTCAACTGGCTGTTCCTCTGCGGGTTCATCGGAGGGGCCACGATCTGGACGACACATTTCGTCTCGATCCTCGGATATCGAACGCCGGTGAGCGATGGCTATGATGTGCTGCTCACGCTCGCCTCGCTAGTCCTCGGCATCGGTTCGACGATGACCGGTTTCATCATAGCGGCCATGGGTCGGAAGGGGACCATGGTCGAGGCCGGCGGTGTGATCCTCGGGCTCGGCATCGCCGCTATGCATTATACGGGCATGGCTGCGTACCAGCTCGAGGGAACGCTGGAGTGGAGCAGGTCCTATGTCGCCGTCTCGCTGGTCCTCGCCGCTATCCTGGGCGCAGCCGCGACCAATCGCGCGGTGCGTTCCAGGACGCGGTTCCGAAAATACGAGGCGGCGCTCGCACTGATCCTTGCTATCGTCTTGACCCATTTTACCGGAATGTCCGCGCTCACGGTCCTCGCTGAGCCAACGGCCGTCGTTTCGCCTGACATCATTTCCGATGGCGTCATGACGGGACTGGTCTCCGCGGTCATGGCCGTCATTCTGGCGCTCGGCGCCTCCACCTACGTCATCGATATCCAGTCCACGCAGGCGGCGGTCGAGCGCTACCGCCATCTCTCGCTTCATGACCCACTGACCAATTTGCCAAATCGCGCCGCCTTCAACGAGCACCTCGCGTCGCTGATGAACCGGCAGCAGGGCATGGTGGCGCGCCTGGCGGTGCTTTCCTTCGATCTTGATCGCTTCAAGGAGATAAACGACGTGCACGGCCATTCCGCTGGTGACGTTGTGTTGCGGACGATTGCCGAGCGCCTCAGTGGGATCATGGGGGAAGGGCAGTTCGTAGCCCGCGTCGGCGGCGACGAATTCGTCGCGGTTATGTACGACTATTTCATGCAGTCCGACGCGCGGGAACTCGCGCAGCGGGTTCTGGAGGAAATCACCAAGCCCGTCGACTGGCAGGGCCATTCACTTGCCGTCGGCTCCAGCATCGGCATTTCTACGTCCCCCGGTTATGCACGGAACATGGACGACCTCCTCTCGCAGGCCGATGTCGCGATGTACCGCGCCAAGTCGACGGCGACGAACACGATCTGCTTCTACGATCCATCGATGGACGAGGCAGCCCGTGAACGAAGCGCGCTTGCGATCGAGATGCGCGAGGGAATCCGCAATGGTGAGTTCGAGCTGTTCTACCAGCAGCAGAACGATACGGCCACTCGCGCCGTGATCGGCTTCGAGGCGTTGCTGCGCTGGCAACATCCGACGCGTGGCATGATCCCGCCCTCAGATTTCATCCCGATCGCGGAAAAGACCGGCTTCATCCTCGAACTCGGCGAATGGGTACTGCGAACGGCCTGTGCCGAGGCGGCGATGTGGAGGAACCCACTGCGCATTGCGGTGAACGTCGCGCCGCAGCAGCTGGCCGATAACCGTCTACCTGAGGTCGTGCATCAGGTGCTCCTCGAAACAGGCCTTTCCGCGGCGCGTCTGGAACTCGAGATCACTGAGTCCGGCATCATCGCCGACCACCAGCACGCCCTGCACATCATCCGCCGGCTGAAGGCGCTTGGCGTCCGGATCGCGATGGACGACTACGGCACCGGCTATTCCTCTCTCTCGACGCTGCAGACCTTTCCTTTCGACAAGATCAAGATCGATCGTGCATTCGTCGATGGCGTTGTTACCAACAAGCAGTCGGCAGCGATCGTGCGCTCGACCCTGATCCTCGCCGCAAGCCTTGATATCCCCGTCCTTGCCGAGGGTGTGGAGAACGAGGACCATATCGAGTTCCTGCGCAAGGAAGGTTGCTTGCAGGTGCAGGGCTTCCTTTTCGGCAGGCCGGCGCCGCGCAAGGAAATCGAGGACATCGTCAACCAGATGGTTGCCCCGCTTGCCATGGTGGATGAAGCGAAGGTGCCTGTCGCCGCCGAGGCGACCGAGCCGGCAGATGGCGCTGATAGGGCTGCCTGAGCGTCGCAAACCCTTCCGCTTGCGGAATCGCTGAAGTCTTCCCCGGAGATGCTGCCTCATTTCGGGTTACGAACGTAGCCTTTCAATGTCGAAATGCCACGCGCCCGAAACCGGGGCTCCCTAGCCTCAAGGGTGCGCTCGGGGGGCTCAGGGACTGATTCTCGGCACCGCCTTTGCGTTGTTCACCAAAGGGAGTCATTCCGACATGGCAATAGTGAACTCTTCGCAAACAGCTCAGATAGACCGTCAACTTGGAGAGGACGGTTGGTACGTGATCACTCCGGGCGAGATCGGCAAGATACGCACATCCGCTGCGGACACGAATGGAGCGTATACGATGCTGGAGGTGGTCGCGCAGCCGCTCAATGGCGTGCCTGTCCATATCCACACGAACGAGGACGAGCACTTCGTCATCCTGGAGGGTACGCTTCACTTCGCCAAGGGGGACGTGAAGCTGGATGCGCCTGCCGGTTCGACCGTCACCGTCCGCAAGGGCGTCTCACATGCCTGGTGCAATATCTCGGATGCGCCCGTCCGCATGTTGATCATCTTCTCGCCCGGACACGTCGAGGACATGTTCCGTGCCATCATGGCGGGAGCATCACAGGACGAGTTGGCCGCACTCACAGAGACCTTCGGCACCGTCATCACCGGCCCGCCGATGCGTGACGACATCTTCTCGTTCCTTTCTCCCCGGCAGTAAAATAATCAACCGCTCGGTTGGCCGACAGGCGGCGGATCGTTATATTCAACACTATGGTTGAGTATGGCGATCCAATGCTTGATGCGGTCTTTCATGCCCTGTCGGATCCCACCCGGCGGGCAATGTTGCGACGCCTCGCGGAAGGCGAGCAGAAGGTGGGGGAGCTTGCCGAGCCGTTCGACATATCGCTGGCAGCGGCGTCCAAGCATATCAAGGTGCTCGAAGGGGCGGGCCTCGTTCAGCGTGAGGTGCGCGGGAGAACTCACATCTGCAGGCTCGACGTGAGGCCGATGCATGCCGGCGTCGAGTGGATGCGCCACTACGAGAAGTTCTGGAACATGCGGCTCGACGTGCCGGACGAAATCCGGCGCGCCGGGGGTACGCGGCCCGAGGGGGAATGACCGTCATGAAGGCAACGCTGAACGGCGCTTGAGGCGTCGCCCATGCGTCGGCTTGCCCTGTCAGCGCCGGCATTCGCCCTGAGCAACGATGCGGAAGCCGCCGTTCCGTGCCTCGCAAGCGTTCGGGAAGGTCTGCACTCGACCGCCTCGCTCGCCGCAGACAGGTGCATATTCCATGGTGCACATCTGCGGGCCGGGTGATGGGGGCGGCGGGGGAGGTGCGGCGCGGCATTCGCCCTGAGCAACGACCCGGAAACCGTCCCTGCGAGCTTCGCAGGCGTTCGGGAAGGTTCGGGTACGTCCGGCGCGCTCGCCACAGACCGGAACGTATTCCCGCGTACATATCTGCGGACCGGGGGAGGGTGGCGGTGGAGGCGGCCGCGTGGGCCGGCACTCGCCGCGGCCAACAATCATGAAACCGCTGGCGCGAGCCTGGCACGCGTTCGGGAAGGTCTGGCTGCGGCCGCCCCGCTCGCCGCAAACCGGGGCATATTCCATCGTGCATATCTGCGGTGGCCGCGGGTTTGACGGTGGGGGCGAGTAGACGGGACCCGTCTCAACGGTGCATGCGGACAGAATGGGGAACAGCAGGGCGGCCGCGATTCGCGCAACGATCAGCAATTTCCGCGATCTGCTTTCATCTGTCCTGACCACGCGTATGCTCCTCCAAGCCGTTGCGGTCGCGAAAACCTAGCCGAAGTCGGGTGCGACATGAAG
Source organism: Rhizobium sp. BK251 (assembly GCF_004345245.1). Lineage (GTDB taxonomy): Bacteria > Pseudomonadota > Alphaproteobacteria > Rhizobiales > Rhizobiaceae > Rhizobium. The sequence continues at coordinate 353,721 of NZ_SLUQ01000002.1, forward strand.
CCTCGCATTCGCTTCCGTGATCCAAGCCCAATAGACCGCACCGCCGGTGCGTCTCAGTCGAACAGGCTGGAGACGGACTCTTCCTGGCTCGTGCGGTTGATGGCTTCGCCGATCAGGTTGGCGGTGGTGATGACGCGGATATTGTGGGCCGACTGCACGCCGGTGGTCGGCTGGATCGAGTCGGTGATGACGAGCTCGCGCAGCTTCGACGAGGTTACGCGTGTTACCGCGCCGCCCGAGAGAACGCCATGGGTGATGTAGGCCGTCACGCTGGTTGCGCCATGCTTCAGGAGCGCTTCCGCAGCATTGACGAGCGTGCCGCCGGAATCGACGATGTCGTCGATCAGGATGCAGTCCTTGCCGGTCACGTCGCCGATCACGTTCATGACTTCGGATTCGCCGGGACGGTCCCGGCGCTTGTCGACGATCGCCAGGAGACAGTCCAGCCGCTTGGCCAGTGAACGGGCGCGCACGACGCCGCCGACGTCAGGAGAGACGACCATGACGTTGCTAAGGTCGTAATTCGCCTTGATGTCGCGTGTCAGGATCGGCACGGCATAGAGATTGTCCGTCGGGATGTCGAAGAAACCCTGGATCTGGCCGGCATGCAGGTCCAGCGTCAGCACGCGATCCGCACCGGCCTCGGTAATGAGGTTTGCGACGAGCTTGGCCGAGATCGGCGTGCGCGGACCGGGTTTTCTGTCCTGGCGGGCGTAGCCGAAATAGGGAAGAACAGCTGTGATGCGGCGTGCTGAAGAGCGACGCATTGCGTCGATCATGATCAGCAGTTCCATCAAATGGTCATTTGCCGGAAAGGACGTGGACTGGACGACGAAGACATCCTCGCCTCGCACGTTTTCCTGTATTTCTACGAAGATTTCCTGGTCCGCAAATCTCCGGACACTGGCCTTGCCCAAGGGAACATTGAGATAGCTGCAGATCGCTTCGGCAAGGTGCCGGTTCGAATTGCCTGCGAAAACCTTCATGTTGGTCCGCCTATAACCGCCTGATAGCCGCGCTTTTTAGCCAGCTTGCTTCTGAATGCAAGGGCCAAGGCGTCATATGCTTTTATATTTCTGAAAAGATTGTGGCTAACCGCCGCGCTGCTGGCGCCAGGACGAGAACTCGTCGATCGTTTTCGATGCGATCTGCTGCATGACGGACGCAGGCACCGCTGCCCAGGGATCGGCCGCAGACGAAGGCACGTTCTCCTGTCCCTGGATGCGGTGCAGTCGCGAGCCGCTGTTGTCGAGGACGTCCCAGACATAGACCACGGTGACGGAGGGGCCATCGCTGAAGGCGGAGAGATAGCCCTTGAGGATATAGCTGCTGCTCGCGTCGCCGGCGCTCCTGATCGTCAGCCCGTGCGAGCGTGCCTCGGCACCGAGCTGTCGCGACAGCGGGGTGACCGCCTGTACCGGCGCGCCGATGATAGGCAGGAAGCGGATGCTGTCGCCCCCCGAGGACGGTGTCAGGGCAGCTTGCTGGTTCTCAGCCGGTGCTGCGGGTTCATTACCGGTGGCAGGGGGTAGCGTCTCCGCCTCGACCGATGCGGTAGCGGAAGGTGCGGACGTGGCGCCGGAAAGCCGGTCTGCCTGTTCCTGGAGCGATGTGGGTGGTGCCCCGGTGCCTGCCTGGTAGGTCGGCTGAGCCGGAACCGCGCCCTGACCGTAGGCGGGATGATAACCGCCGGCCTGGGGCGGCGACGCAAAGGGTTGCTGTTGCGGGGCACCCGCCATCTGCGCCGTCTGGCTTTGCGTTACGGGAGAGGAGCTGAAACCCGTCGTGCTGCTGCCGATATCGACGCGCGGCACCAGGGCATCGGTCGTGTTGCAGCCGGAAAGAAGCACCAGAAGCCCAAGCACTGTCGCCGTTTTTCCGGATTTCGCCATGCCGCGACTACCCTCTCATTCTCCGCCGCTCCGGGGGGAGTATGGTTTCGGGCCCGTGCCTGTGTCAATTCCAGATTATGACGGCGGCTGCGACGGTTATTTGTTAACGAAATCGAGCGAGTGGCGCGAAAGGGCGCGCGGCGCATCGGTCGTCGTCAGATAGGTCTGGCCGAGCGTCATGGCGGTGCCGGTGTCGGAATCCATGATGATCATGTGCACGAAGAGCGACATGTTCGCCTCGATCTCCTGCGGATTGCCGACATGGAACATCTGGTGCTCCATCCAGGAAGGCGAGAACCGCGCGCCGAGCGAATAGCCGCATGCGTTCAGGCGATGGCGGGCAAGGCCGCGTTCGTCCATGATCTTGGCATGCATGTCGAAGACGTCGCCGAAAGTGTGCCCCGGCCGCAAGACCGTTTCGATCGCCTGGATTGTCTCGCGGGCGGCACTGTAGAGTTCGCGGTGGCGATGCGTCGGTTCGCCGACAACGATCGTGCGCATCATCCCTGCGTGGTAGTGCGCGTAAGCGCCGGCCCATTCGAGCGTCAGCTGGTCGGTGGCCTCGAGCTTGCGGCGTCCGGCCTTGTAGCGGCACAGCAAGGCGTCGGCGCCGGAACCGATGATGAATTCGTTGGCCGGGTAGTCGCCGCCGCCAGAGAAGACTGCGCCCTGCATCGCGGCAAGGATATCGGCCTCGCTGGCTCCGGGACCCGTCAGCGCAAGCGCCGCATCGAATGCATCGTCCGCAAGGCTTGCGGCGCGCTCGACATAGGCGACTTCCGTCGGGCTCTTCACCAGCCGCAGGCGGCTGACGAGGTAGGACGCATCGCTCATCTGTCCGAAGGTCGAAAGCTGGGCGTCGAGGAGGCGTGCCACGCGGCCGGTCATGCCATGCGTGTCGTACTCCACGCCGATGCGGGCGCCGAGCAGATCCATTTCGTCGAGCAGATCCTTGAGGTCCATGGTCGGGTCCGCGTTCACGCGGTCGACCCAGATGTGGATGTTCTCGAGGATAGAGGTGTGCCGGGCCTGGCGCAGGTCTGCGGAGCGGGTCAGCAGCGCCATGGTCCCGTCCGCCTTGACGACAAGGGTCTGGAAGAAGCAGTAGCCGAAGGTGTCGTAGCCGGTCAGCCAGTACATGCTCTCCTGCGCGAACAGGAGGAGAGCATCAAGCTTCTCCTCGGCCATTTTCGCGGTCAGCATCTGGAGGCGGTTGGCGAATTCGTCGGGTTCGAAATGCAGTGCCATGTCGATCAGGCCTCCACAATTGCAATTGCTGAAATCTGCCGCCCGTAGTCCGGTTCCCCGGCATGGGTGGTGCGGCGATATGAAAAGAAACGGTCGGTATCGGGGTAGGTGCAAAGATCGAGGCTCTCGGCCTGCACGCCGGCATTCCGCAGGCGTTGCACCGTGAGGCCCTGGAGGTCGAACATCGCGTGGCCGGGCTTCGGCGACGGGACGAAGTAACCCTCGTAAAGCGGGTTACTCGCCAGGAAACGGTCGATGAACTCAGGGCCGACCTCGTAGTTCGCCTGGGAGATCGAAGGGCCGAGGCAGGCGATGATCGCATCGCGCTCCGCCCCGAGATTGACCATGGCTTCTACCGTGTTTTCGAGGACGCCCGTCAGCGCTCCCTTCCAGCCGGCATGAGCTGCGCCAACGATCCTTCGCTCAGGGTCGGCAAAGAGGATGGGGCCGCAATCGGCACTCAGGACGCCGATCACGATGCCAGGAGTTGCGGTGACCATCGCATCCGCTTCGGGGCGCGAACCGTCATAGCGCGCATCGACCGTCACCACGTCCGGCGAATGCACCTGGTGGACGGTCGCCAGCCTTTCAGGCGGCAAGTCGAACCAGCGCGCCACGCGGGCACGGTTCTCGATCACGTTTTCTCTCTCGTCATTGGAGCCGAGGCCCACATTGAGGCCGCGATAGAGCCCTTCGGATACACCACCCGTGCGCGTGAAGTAGCCGTGGCGAATGCGATCGCCGGTCGCTTCCTTCAGCAGGACGCTTTCGATCGGAGCTGGAAGTGCTTCGTTCTTCATGGCGTGCGTCCGATTTTCAGTGAAGTTGAATGTTACGACACGTCGCCAGAGCGACGCGTCCCGATTGGGTGCGATGTTGGCTCAGCCGGCAGCGGCATGTCAATCCACCGCGCGGAACGGCATGAGGTCGACGGCCGGCGCCGAAACGGCAAGGACCTTGAAAAGCTCGCCCATCTTGCCTTCGCCGGCGCCCGCGAGCCGCTCGACGGCGGCCTGGATGCCTTGCCGCACATATTCGGTCTTATCGCGACCAAGTGCCCCGGCTCGTTCCATCAAGCCAAGGCCGATCAGGAAATCGCCCTGGTGGACGCATCCGTTGACGTGGATGCGCGCGGCAATCGCGGTCTCGGCAAGAGCCTGGAAGTCGACATGGCTCGTCAGGTCGGCTTCGCCCGGATGGCTGAGGGGAGGATCGAATTCGTGCATCCGGACCGCCTGGAGCGTGTCGCCGAACCCTGAGACCATGTGGCCGTAGTCGATGATCAGGGCGGTGCCGCCATGGTCGTTCAGCCGGTTGCAGATCTTCGTCATCACCGCTTCCCGGGCGGGCGCAGCCTCGAAGATCGTGCCGGGGGGCACATCCTGCACCGGGGCGGGCAGAAGCGAAGGGTCGATACCCGCCATGCCGGCGGCAAAAGCGAGCCTTCCCTCCGCATCGAGGCCGATCATGCGTTCGCGAAAACCGGTCGGAGTTCGCACGAACTGGCGAAGCGGTATCGCATCGAAAAGCTCGTTGGCGGCAAGCAGCGTGAAGCCGGCCGGGACGTCATCGAAATCCGAATGCCAGGCGACCCTGCCGTCCTGCTCGGAGAGCGTCTGGCGCTGGACTTCCTGGAGCCGGGGGCTCGTCTCCACGAGATGGACGCTCAGCCCCTCATAAAGAGGCGGTGCGAGACGTGCGACGACGCGCAGCATGTCCGCCATCATCGTGCCGCGGCCGGGACCGACCTCCACGAGGCGAACCTCGGCGGGCGTGCCGTGACGCTGCCAGGCGTGAACCATGAACACGCCGATCATCTCGCCGAAAAGCTGGCTGATCTCCGGCGCGGTCACGAAGTCGCCGGCGCGACCGAAGGGATCGCGCGTCTTGTAGTACCCATGCTCGGGATCGGCCAGGCAGAGAGAGAAATAGTCGGTCACGCTGATCGGACCGTTCGCCTGGATGAGCGCTTTCATCTTTTCTGCGAGAGCGGTGGTCATCATGGGCTCTCGACTCTCAAACCTGCCCGTGCGAGACGGGCTGCGCGCGGCGGGCGCGGATCATCGCCCAAATGCCGAGCAGGAGCATCGGCGAGGAAAGCACCATGCCCATCGTCAGCCAGTTCGTCCCGGCGAGGTAGCCGATCTGCGCGTCCGGCTCGCGGAAGAACTCCACGAGAATGCGGCAAAGCCCGTAGCCGCAGATGAAGGCGCCCGCAACGAAGCCGGGCGTCTTCAGTGCCAGCATGCGGTGGGTAAGCAACCGCAGGAAAAGGAGAAGGGCAATTCCTTCGAGGCCCGCCTCGTAAAGCTGGCTCGGATGGCGCGTGAAGGGGCCGCCGGTCGGAAATTCCATTGCCCAGGGCACATCGCTGATGCGGCCCCAAAGTTCACCGTTCACGAAATTCGCGATGCGCCCGAAGAAGAGGCCGAAAGGCACCACCGCAGCCACGATGTCGAAGAGGCTCCAGACCGGAATGGCGTTGCGGCGGGCGAAGAGAATCATCGCGATCGTCGTGCCGATCAGCCCGCCATGGAAAGACATGCCGCCATTCCATATCTCGATCGCCCGCACAGGATTTTCAAGAACGGACGGCAGGTCATAGAACAGGATGTAGCCGATACGACCGCCAAGAACGATGCCGAGCGCCACCCAGACGATGAAGTCGTCAAGATGTGTCTTGGTCATCGGCGCTGCGTTGCCAATCCAAAGCCTGTCGTTCGCGACCAGTTGGCGTGCATAGAGCCAGCCAAGAAGAATGCCCGCCACATAGGCGAGGCCATACCAGTGGACCGCAACAGGGCCGATGGAGAAGGCAACCGGATCTATCTCCGGGAAGGGAAGTATGGCGAGAAGGTTGGCGGCTGTCTGCAAGTTATTCCGTCCGTTGATGTGCGCGGAAGATGGCTCTGCGCGAGAAAGCGGTCAAGTCGATTGTGCGGCGAGCATGATTTAGGCAAGCGCAGTATGCGCGGCAGCGCTTGCATCAGAGGAGCCGAAGCCCTACCTCATCTGTATATGCCGGACATGGCCCCGGGCCACGGCGCGAAGGGAGAAAAATCATCATGTCGACTGGACCGAATCGAATCATGGACGAATTCGCGAAGCTGATGACGGACGCCGCGGGCGCCGCGCAGGGCGTGCGCCGTGAGATCGAAACCGCCTTCAATGCTCAGGCCGAGCGCTGGCTCAACAGCATGGATATCGTCAAGCGCGAGGAATTCGAGGCGGTGCGCGAGATGGCCGTCAAGGCGCGCGACGAGAACGAGGCGCTGCTCGCAAGAATTGAAGCGCTGGAAGCAAAGCTTTCCTCAGCGGGCAAATAATCTCTTCCACGGAGGCGGCGGATCTGCCGCCTCCTGTTATCCCAGAAATTTGCGTGCCTTTTTTTCAACCTGTGGACACTGCCAAAAAAGCCAGTCGCCAGAGTCGGTTATGGCGCCCTCGTGAATCCAAGTTCCAGAAGCTTTCCACAGAGTCGGTTCCCAAATTCCCAATTGAGGGCTGGCAGGTCCGCCGGGTCATTATACACTGATTTTAAATGATGATTCGAGACGGACTTGGTAAGCCCCAGGCAGGGTGACGGTGTTAGTCTGGCAACCGTTCGACGATCATTCGAAGTGGTGATTTCCGGTAGTAGAGTGTGTTTTTTCTGTGTCTGTACACGAAGTGATCGCATTCAATCCGGTCGAAAAGGTGTTGCATGAGCCTGATGGAAATGGAATTTCAACGTCATTCCAACCCGGTCGATACGATCGAATTTGTCGCGGCGACCAACGACTGGTCGTTTGAGCGCTCCGGCGAGGACGAGATTGCTATGACCGTCGAGGGACGGTGGGCCGATTATCATCTTTCCTTCTCCTGGATGGAGGACTTCGAGGCGCTGCATCTCGGCTGCGCATTCGACGTCAAGGTTCCGGACGCTCGCCTGAACGAGGTGATCCGGCTGCTTTCCCTGATCAATGCGCAAGTGCTCATGGGACATTTCGACCTGTGGCGCCAAGAAGATGTCGTTATTTTCCGGCAGTCTCTGCTTCTTTCCGGCGGCGCGGAAGCGACGAACCAGCAGGTCGAGGCACTGCTTTCAAATGCTCTCGACAGCAGCGAGGCCTATTACCAGGCTTTCCAGTTCGTCGTCTGGTCGGGCATGGATGCCAAGCGCGCCCTGGATGCCGTGCTCTTCGAAACCGTGGGTGAAGCGTGAAATGAAGCCAGACCAGTCATCGTCCGACAATCCTATCGTCCTGGTCGGCGCCGGGAACATGGGCGGCGCGATGCTGTCGGGCTGGTTGAAGAGCGGCGTTTTCGGCTCCTCCGTCGTCGTGGTCGATCCTGGCCCTTCGGAGGCCATGCTTTCGCTGATCGCCGATGCGGGCGCAAGGCACGTGCAGGCCGTCCCCGACACGTTGAAGGCCGGGGTTCTCTTTCTTGCCGTCAAGCCGCAGGTGATGGAGGCCGTATTGCCTTCGGTCAGGACCTGCGTGAGTAAGGAAACGGTCGTCGTATCGGTCGCCGCCGGCAAGACGCTCGCTTCCCTGGAGAAACATCTCGGTGAAGCTGCGATGGTGCGCGCCATGCCGAATACGCCTGCGATGATCGGGCGGGGCATCACGGGCGCCTATGCCAATGAACGGGTGACGGCCGCACAGCGCGACCGGGTCTTCAATCTCCTGAAGGTATCCGGTCCTCTGGAGTGGGTTGCCACGGAAGCGGATATCGATGCCGTGACGGCCGTTTCGGGCAGCGGGCCGGCCTATGTCTTCTATCTCGTCGAATGCATGGCAGAGGCAGGACGCAAACTCGGCCTGCCGGCGGACCTCGCCATGCGTCTTGCACGGGAAACCGTCTCGGGGGCTGGTGAACTTCTGCACCAGTCCCCCGATGACGCCTCGCGCCTGCGCCAGAACGTGACGTCTCCCGGCGGTACGACCGCCGCCGCTCTCGCCATCCTCATGGCCGAGAACGGGATGCAGCCGCTTTTCGATGCGGCGATCGCCGCCGCCCGCAAGCGGGCCGAGGAACTGGCCGGCTGAGCGGGGAGAGGGAATGTCCGAAGAGATCACCTATGCGGATTTCGAGCGCGTCGACGTTCGCGTCGGCACCATCATCGAAGTGAAGCCCTTTCCGGAAGCGCGCAAGCCCGCCTACAAGCTCATGATCGATTTCGGCCCCGAGATCGGGGTGAAGAAATCCTCCGCGCAGATCACGGTCCATTATACGCCGGAAGAGCTGGTTGGCCGGCAGGTGCTCGGCGTCGTCAACTTTCCGCCCCGCCAGATCGGTCCCTTCCGCTCGGAGGTTCTGACGCTCGGCTTCGAGGACGAGACCGGCGCGATCGTGCTTGCCGGCGTGGGGCAGCCGGTACCTGATGGCAGGAAGCTAATGTAGGCGCGTCGGCGCCTCAGTGGATGTCGCGGGAAACCGGATCCGTCAGCGTGAAATCGATAAACTCGGCCTCGAATCCCTTACGCTGCGGCGAGCAGAAGGCAGGGCCGACCATGATGTCCTGCATCGACGGATCGAAGTAGGCGAGGCGCGCCATGCGCCAGTCCGGCTGCCGGTCCGTGCAATATTGAATGAAGAGCGCGTCGCCATTGCGGGTCACGCGCACGGACATCTCGTCGAAATCATGATCGAGCCGGAAGGCGGACCAATCGGAATTGCGGTTGGTCACGACGACGCTGAAATGCTTCGCGCCATCGGTATATTCGATGCCGCATTTCATCCAGTGCCCGGCATCCGCGCGGATCATCAGCCCCGCCTGGTCGTAGAGTTCCTCGTAACGGCCGGTGAACGTGACGGTCGCGGTGAAGTCTCCCTTGCGCTGCGCGTGCAGGAAATGACCGTCGTCGCGGTGGAAGCCGTAATAGGTTCCCTGCCAGAAATCAGTCTTTTCGCCAGTGACCACGTGTAGGCGCCCGTTGCGCACCTCGGCGCTCGGCGGAGGATTCAGCCATTTCATGGCGCTGATATCGATCGTCATGGGGCTTCCCTGGGTTTCCTGTTCAGGCGGGGATGCGGATCGTGGCTCTCAGGCCGCCGAGCGGGCTGTCGCCGAGCGTGACATTGCCGCCATGGCTGCGGGCGATGTCGCGCACGATCGCGAGGCCCAGCCCGGTGCCGGAATCATCGAGGTTGCGTGCTGAATCGAGACGAAAGAACGGCTTGAAGACGTCGTCTCGCGCGTTCTCCGGAATGCCGGGACCGTCGTCGTCGAAGGTAACGGTCAGCCACTTGGTGCCATGCTTTGCCTCGATCCGCAGCTTGTTAGCATATCGGCGGGCGTTCGAGGCGAGGTTGGTGACTAGCCGCGTGAAGGCGTTCGGCCGCACCAGAATGCTGTCGTCGCCATCGATGGCGTAACTCAGTTCCTTGCCATGGAGGGAGAAGTCAGCCTCGAGTCTCTCGAAGACTTCGTTAAGGCTGAGGTTGCCGACATCCTCCTCCGTCTCGCCGCGGGCGAAGGCCATGTAGCCTTCCAGCATGGTCTGCATGTCCTGGACGTCCTCGTTCATGTTCTGCAGGTCCGGATTGTCGCCGGCGAGCGCCAACTGCAGCTTGAAACGGGTGAGAACGGTGCGCAGGTCGTGGCTGACGCCGGAGAGCATGGTCGTGCGCTGTTCGATCTGCCGTTCGATGCGCTCGCGCATGAGAATGAAGGCAAGGCCGGCGCGGCGTACCTCGTCGGCGCCTCGGGGCAGGAAATCGTCCGGCTTCTGCCCCTTGCCGAAGCTTTCGGCGGCTTTGGCGAGCGAGAGGATCGGCCGGATCTGCCCGCGAAGGAAGAGGATCGAGATGCCGATCAGGACCAGCGAGGTGCCGATCATCCAGAGCAGGAAGATATGGGTATTCGAGGCATAGGCCTGGCTGCGCCGCGCGAGCACTCGCAATATCTTGTCGTCGAGCTGGATCCGGATCTCGATCAGGCTGGAATCGCCAAGCGTGTCGAGCCAGAAGGGCCGGCGGATCTGGTCGCTGATCTCGTCGCTCAGGATACCGTCGAGGATCGAGAAGAATGGCTTGGCACGGGGAGGCGGCAGGTCGCCATAGGGCTCGATCGAGATATTGAGGTTGAGCTTCTCGCGAGCGATGCGAATGATCTCGCTGTAGTCGGCGTCCTGCGGGTAGGTCTCGATGATATCGATGATCCCGGCGATGTCGCGGGTGACGGCCATCGAGAGCCGCTGGGTCACCATCTGCCAGTGCCGTTCCATGAAGACGGCTGCGACGACGGACTGGAGCAGGATCATTGGAATGATGATGATCAACAGCGAACGGGCATAGAGGCCAGTCGGAAGCTGGCGGCGCATCCACCTGCCGAACGAACGCAAGGGTGGCGTGACCGATCGCTCCTGATCGCGCCGAAAGGAGTCAAGTATCGCTGTCAGATTGCCGATCCTGCCGGAGTTCGCCATGTGTCGCTCAGTCGATGCTCAGCCGATAACCAATTCCCCGCACAGTCTGCAGCCAGACCGGATTGGCCGGATCGTCCTCGATCTTGCGGCGCAGCCGGTTTATCTGGACATCGATCGTTCGTTCGCCCACCTCCGCATCGTCGCCGATCAACTCGTGACGCGGGATCGTGTCTCCGGCGCGCCTCGCGAAGAGAAGCATGATCTCCTGCTCGCGATCCGTCAGGCGGATGAGTTCGGACGCCTTCTTCAGTTCCTTGCGAACAAGCGAGAAGGTAAACGGGCCGAACATGATCTGCTCGATCTTGGGCGCTTCGGGGGAAGTGTTGCGCCGCAGGATGTTGTTGATACGCAAGACGAGTTCGCGCGGGTCGAAGGGCTTGGCCAGATAATCATCGGCTCCAGCCTCCAGGCCCTCGACGCGTGAGTTAGCCTCAGTCAGCGCCGTCAGCATGATGATCGGCACGCTCTTGATCGTGCGCAGCACCTGGGTGAGTTCTATACCGGTTTCGCCGGGCATCATCACGTCCATGATGATCAGGTCGAAATCCAGCCCCTGCAGCTTGCGCCTCGCTTCGCCGCCGTCGGCGGCAACCGTGACGCGGAAGCCGTTTTCAGTGAGATAGCGGTTTAGAAGTGCACGAATACGGGTATCGTCGTCCACCACGAGGAGGTGAGCCGCGTCATCCGAAATCATCGTCTTCATCATCATCTCTCAGCCGGTTCCGATCTTTGCTGGTCCCGCATTCCCCTCAGGAACCGCCTGACGCTTTCGCGCTCCTGCGGAGATGCGCTTTCGAATGCGCGTTCAATGCGGCGCGATTGCGGCCCTGCCAAGGCAAGCGCGAGCTCCCGACCCGCCTGTGTCGGATAGAGCTTCCTCTGCCGCCGATCCTCCGGGCCTGCAACCTGCCGAATATAGCCTGAATCAATCAGCTGTTTGAGGACCCTCGCAAGGCTTTGCTTGGTTATTTTCAATGTATCCAGAAGATCGGCAACGGTCATGCCGGGTTCGCGGTTAACGAAATGTACCACGCGGTGGTGCGCCCGTCCAAAGCCGCTCCCGGCAAGGATTGCATCCGGATCGGAGACGAAGTCCCGGTAGGCGAAAAAGAACAGTTCGATGATCTCGAAATCGATGGTATCGGTATTGCTCATGGGTGTCGCCAGCGGCTCCGGCCTGGCTGCTTTCGGGCTGGTCTGTCGTGGCACCTCGGCATTTCCTTTCTTGTTCTGCGTCTCGCGGGAAATTATCGTAAAAATATGTCAGCTTTGTTGACATATTTTTACGTCATTGATAGCTTCCGCGAACTTTCCGAAGCTGTGCCCAGTGGCGGTCTGGCCGGCAAACCGGGCCCGGCTTCGTGAAACTTCAGCATACTGCGTGTTTCCCTCTTGCCTCAGTGGATAGAGCGTAATTGGGACAATAATCAACAGGCATGGCGCCTCGGCGCCGGAGGATAGGCAAATGGCTTCAGTTCCTTTCGATCAACTGGATGGAGAGATCTGGTTCAATGGTGAGTTCGTCGCCTGGAAGGAGGCGAAGATTCACGTGCTGACACACGGCCTCCACTATGCCAGCGCGGTTTTCGAAGGCGAACGGGCCTATGGGGGGCGCGTCTTCAAGCTGACAGAGCACAACGAGCGGCTCCATCGCTCGGCCGAAATCCTGGGCTTCAAGATTCCCTATTCCGTTGCCGAGCTCGATGCGGCGACGATCGAGCTCTTGCAGCGGCAGGGCTTCTCCGATGCCTATGTGCGCCCGATCGCCTGGCGCGGCAGCGAGATGATGGGCGTTTCTGCCCAGAACAACCGCATCAATGTCGCGATCGCGCTCTGGCAGTGGGGCAGCTATTTCAATCCGGCCGAGAAGCTCAAGGGCATCCGCCTCGATATCGCCGAATACCGTCGCCCCGATCCGAAGACGGCGCCGGTGGCATCGAAGGCCGCGGGTCTCTACATGATCTGCACGATCTCCAAGCATGCCGCAGAAGCAAAGGGATATGCGGACGCGATGATGCTGGACTATCGCGGGCAGGTGGCCGAGGCGACCGGTGCCAACATCTTCTTCATCAAGGACGGAGTGATCCACACTCCGACCCCGGACTGCTTCCTGAACGGCATCACCCGCCAGACCGTGATCGAGCTTGCATGCAGACGCGGCCTCCAAGTCGTCGAACGCGCGATCATGCCGGAGGAGCTCGACAGCTTCAGCGAATGCTTCCTGACCGGCTCTGCGGCGGAGGTAACTCCTGTTTCGGAAATCGGCCCATATCGCTTCACGCCCGGCAAGATCTCCGAAACCCTGATGAACGACTACGTCAAGGAAGTTTACCCGGCAGCTGTCGCCGCCGCGTAATAGGGTCGAACTCGTCTCGGCGATCAGGCGCGTTTCATCGGCGCCGGTCGCCGTTTCGATGTTGTATTATCGAGCGCGGGCCATTACGCCGCCGACGATCGACGAAAGAATGCCGCCGCCGATCAGGCCGCCGATCGCATCCGCGACCAGTCCGGTCAACGCAGCTTCCCCGCCTACCATGTGCAGCAGCATACCGCCGCCAATGCCGCCGATTGCGCCCGCTATGGTGCGCGCGACGACGGCGATTGCGGTCTGCTTGAGGGCCGCGCTCGCAGCATTGCCGCCAACCGCGCCCGCGATTGCCTGGGTTATGAGTGGCATAAGGGCTTCCATGACCTTCTCCTCCCGACGGAATTCCACCGTCACGTCGGCCCGATGCAAGAGATGATGCGGCGGGTCGACCCGCGTTTCCGCCCCCGCCGGTATTGGCGAGGAATGGCGCGTCGATAATTAGCATTTTATCATATTCAAGGGGCGACGGCAGGGAAAAAGCAACTCAAACGGGAGAGCTTGCACTTATGGTAAACGCGCGCCCGGAAACGAAAAAGGCGGCCCGCGGGCCGCCTCGTTCAGGTTTCTGTTGGCATCAGGTCAGTTGTAGACATAGACGATGCGACGCGTGCCGGGATCGACCAACACGGGGCGATCGTTCACGCGCATATAGCTGTACTGGTAGTCCGGTATCGTGCGGACCGTGACTGTCTGCGGAACCGTTGCGCCAACCACCACGTCACCGTTTAGACGGACCGCGTCGACGGGGTTCTCGTCGATGTAGGTGCGTACGGTGGTCGGTGGTGTAATGGGATCGACCTCTTCCACCGGACCGATCAAATCGTCGTCGGGGCTCGGCTGCACAGGAGGCTGGACGCTGCTGACGATCATGCCATCCGGCTGCTCATAGGTGACTGAGGGGACGCCAAGGTCGGCGCGGTGCTCTTCGACGATCATGGGGGCGCCGTTCTGCTGAACTTCCAGATACTGCGCATAGGCCCAGCCGCGAACACCGTTGACATCGATGCGGCACCAGCGGCTGCCTTCGATGCAACCACCGAGAACTGCAGTGGAGCCGCGCGTCGCGAGCCCAGCTGAGGGATATTGCGGGCCGGGGCCGGAACGGATGTTGAGATCGTTGATCGTGGTCGCGACCATCTCTGCCCGTGCGAGCCCCGTGCTGGCTAGCAGCAAGGCGCCGGCAAGGATGATATTGGTTTTCACGGTCATCTGATTTCTCCGTTGTTGTCGATGGGCAGGTAACGCGTGCCTCCCGGCGATGTTCCTTCACGGGATGTGACGCGGTGAAATGCAATGCAAATCCGCGTCGCCCGGAGGTTGCGACATCGCGAATTGAGGGCGAATGCACTTTGAGGCTTCTCCGGGGGCAGCTCTCGCTATATGGAGGACGCAAAGGCAAGCAATGCGAGGCATTCATGGGTATGCTCCAGGCCGGCATCATTCCGGTCACACCCTTCCAGCAGAACTGCACCATCCTGTTCGATCCGGATACCAGGGAAGGGGTCGTGGTGGATCCCGGCGGCGACATCGACGTCATACTCCAGACCGTCAAGGAAAACGGCATCACGCTCAAGGAGATCTGGCTCACGCATGGTCATATCGATCATGCAGGCGGTGCGCAGGACCTGAAGGATGCGCTCGGTGTCACGATCGTCGGTCCACATGAGGACGACCTGCCGCTGCTGCAGGGTCTCGAAAAGCAGGCCGCGATGTTCAACGTGCCGATGAAGGTGCGCAACGTCATGCCGGATCGCTGGCTGAAGGACGGCGACAAGGTTTCCTTCGGCGACCACGAATTTGAAGTCTATCATTGTCCGGGACATGCCCCTGGCCACGTGATCTACTTCAACCGTGCTCAGAACTTCGCCCATCTCGGCGACGTGCTCTTCAACGGCTCGATCGGCCGCACCGATCTGCCGGGGGGCAACCACCAGCAGCTTCTGGCATCGATCCGTGACAGGGTCCTGCCGCTTGGCGACGATGTCGGCTTCATCTGCGGACATGGACCTGGCGGTCGCATCGGCGAGGAGCGCCGGAACAATCCCTTCCTGCGCGGCATCTGAATCAAAAAGCGCCGCTTGTGAGCGGCGCTTTGAAACTCCTCGGCTGTAGCAGTCTATCAGCCGGCGGTGCAGAAGTGGCGCATGCCGTCGTAGCCGACATAAGTGCCGCTGCGGCCGTCAAAGCTGCGGTAGCGGTAAGAGCAATAGCGCATCCACTGCGGCGACCAGGGACGCAGGTCGTCGCTGACATAGCGCGCCGGGGGGGCACCATAGTAGTCGTCCTCGACATAGGCGCGGCGCGGAACGCGATAGACCGGCACCGGATCATATTCGGGTTCGACATAGACCGGAGCGGGCTCGACATAACGCGGGCCGCTGTTGGCGATCGCGGAGCCTACGATGAGGCCGGTTGCAAGGCCGATGGCACCGCCGACAAGCGCGTCGTTATTGTTATTGTTGTGATGGCGCCAATAGCGATCGCCGGCAGAGGCAGTCGCGACCGAAGACAGCGCGAGCGCGGCAGTGGCGGCGGAAAGAATAATGGATTTGACGAGCCTGTTCATCGTGTCCTGTCCTTGATGGCGGGCGGGCAATCCGTCCGTATGCAGCAATGATCCAAACTTATTCGGGACAAGCTGAATGCAGGCTGAACGATAAAACCCGGCATTTCTGCCGGGCTTTAGCTTGATTTTGGAAGCTTTTACAGTGCTTTAGCCAGCGATCTGAAGATTGACAGCCTTCGGCCCCTTGCCACGGCGATCAGGTTCCGTGTCAAAGCTTACCTTCTGGTTTTCGGAGAGTCCTGCCAGGCCGGAGGCCTGAACTGCAGAAATATGGACAAAGATGTCGGCGCCACCTTTGTCGGGCTTGATAAACCCGAAGCCCTTGTCGGTATTGAAGAATTTTACAGTGCCAGTCTCGGCCATGCGTCAGGTCCTTTTGTCTCTGCCCGCCATCCACACGGGCAGCATTGTAGTATTGCCCTGAGGGGGCGTGAGCAGGCAGTTCTTGAATTGTAAGGAAAAGGTCCCGCTACTCCGCCGGGATCCTAAAACGACTCTCTCGCATCGTTCTCTGACCTGGCTGGCCGGATTATCAGCGTCTCCGGCGCGCATGCTTTATAAGGACTTCCCGTGCTCGCAAAATGCCCGAACAATACTGAGAGTGCTGTGTTTATTTATAATTGGCAAGCAAAAGTTTTTTAACGTCTTCTTCGGAACGGGCTCGCGTGATCGCGTCGCAGTAGCCAAATTCACGAATTTTTGGCGCCCGTTACCGCGCGGACACGGTTTTTGTATCGTCTGCAATATAATTTTGGGGTGATTTTGCCAAAAGTCGCCCGATGGCGGCATATATGACGCGGTTCTAAAAAAATGCGCGCGCCCGGCCGAAATACTTCATGAAGCAGCGCCTCAAATGCAGGTCACTAGGCCGCCGAAGCCCGCCGACGGTCCAGTTCGGGCACCAGTTCGACAATCAACATTGCCGCAAGCATGATCGCGCATCCAGTATAGCCGAGCGACGGCATGGTCTCGCCAAGAAAGATCGCAGCAAGCGCCGAGCCGAACAACGCCTCCGAAGAAAGGAAGATCGCGGCCTGGGACGCCGTAGTATAGCGTTGGGCGATAACCTGCAGGACGAAGGCCAGGGCGGAGGAGAAGACACCGACATAGAGGATCTCTCCGGCTGCTGCGCGGATGATTTCAAAGCTGATGGGCTCGACTGCCACTGCCACTGCAAGGGCTGCCACTGCCGTGACGGCGAACTGCGTCGCAGAGAGCGCAAGGGGGCGGCCAGTCTTGCTTACCGCGATACCCGCCAGCGTAATCTGGATCGCCCAGAAGACGGCGCAGATCACGGTCAGGCCGTCGCCTTTTGTCAGCTGCGAGAGCTGGCCGCCGGAGAGAAGGAATATGCCTGACAGCGCCAGCAACGCGCCAGGCCATATGATCCAATGCGGCGCGCGACGCAGGAAGACCACGGCAATCAGCGGAACGAAGATTACATAGAGCCCGGTGATGAAGCTCGAATTGGTGACCGTCGTCGTCAGGAGGCCGATCTGTTGCGAGGCCGCACCGCAGAAGAGGGCGAGGCCCACGAGAAGGAAAGCCAGCCTGTTGCTATTGGTCAGCGGTCGGGCGGCCTTGCGGGCTTCCAGCCAGACGAAGGGGAGCACGACCAGGGTTGCAACTGCAAAGCGCAGCCCTATGAACCAGAACGGGCCGATCGCCTTCATCGCTGTCGATTGCGCGACAAAGCCGCCGCCCCAGATCGCTGCTGCCAGCAACAGAACAAGATTCGCCTGAACGCGCGTCATGTGCACCTTGTAGGGAAGGGATGCGGGGAGGGCCGGCCGGATCGGCCGTGTTTCAGCCGGACCGTTAGCAGTTGAAGCCGGCCGAGGCAAGCGCGCGGGATCTTGGGTTCGGCCTTGCGCCATTACAAGGCAATCAACCCTGAGGCTTGTCCGCCCTCGAGACGCGAAGGAGTTCGCCGTTGTCCTTGTCGGTCAGCATCAGGATCGCACCATCCGGCGCCACGACGACATCGCGGATGCGTCCGTAGGATCCTGCGAACATCCGCTCCTCGGCGACAAATGCGCCGCTGCTGTCCCGTTCCATGCGGGAGAGTAGCTGGAATTTCAGCGCTGCGATCAGGACATCACCATCCCACTCCGGAAACATCTTGCCGCGGTAGACTGCGATGGCGCCGGGGGCAATCGACGGGTCCCAATAGTAGAGGGGCTGTTCAAGGCCCTCCTTCGCCGTGCCTTCCCCGATCTCGGCGCCGGAATAATCCCGTCCATAGGTGATGATCGGCCATCCGTAATTCTTGCCGGGCTCCGGCGCATTTATCTCGTCGCCGCCGCGAGCGCCATGCTCGACCGTGTAGAGCCTGCCATCGGCCGCGTCGAAGGTAATGCCCTGCGGATTCCTGTGACCCTTGGACCAGATCTCCGGCAAGCCCCTGGCGCCGGTCCGGTCGGGATTGGAGGCCGGAATGCTGCCATCGGGATTGATGTGGATGATCGAGCCGGCATCGTCCCGCCAGTCCTGCGAGCGGTCCCGGTTTCCGCGGTCACCGATGCTGACGAAAAGGCTGCCGTCCTTGTCGATTGCGATGCGCGAGCCGTACTGGATGTTGCCGCCCGTGAAGCGCTTCATTGCAAAGATCTCGGTGACGTTAGCCAGGCTGCGTTCGTCCGGGGAAAGGGCGGCGCTGAAGACTACCGTTCCGGAGCCACCGCCACGGCGGAGCGCGGCCGTAAAGTAGATCTTGCGGTTCGTCGCGAATGCCGGGTCCAGTGCAACATCCATCAGGCCGCCCTGTCCGCGTGCGCTGACTTGCGGCACGCCGCTCAGAGGTGGCGAGAGCCTGCCGTCGCGGATGACGCGCATCCGGCCCGGGCGTTCGGTGACGAGGTAGGCGCCGTCCGGCAGCACCTCGACGGCCCATGGATGTTCGAGACCGTCGGCGACGGTTTCGACGTGGACGGTCGTCTTCTTGGTGGGGACGTCTTCTGGCGTATCAGCCCAGCTTGCGCCGCCTGCCAGAGCGGCGGCGATCGCAATTATGCCGGCACGCACATACGTGCTGCGGTCCACCCTGCTGCCCATTTGCGTTCCCTTTGTTCCTGCCTCTTACTGGCAAGTTGGAGAGACGGGCGAGACCGTTCAAGGCCAGACGGCCGGCAAAATGCCGCCGATAACGTGATCGTGTTCGGCGAAATGCTGCGGCACGGCGGCGCTCTAGCCGAGCATGCTTTCCGCATGAACCGTCGAAATCACCCCGAGCAACATGACGACGCAGGCGACAAGGATGATTGCTGCAAGCCACACGAAGGAGAGGCGGTTGCGAGAACGCAATCGCCTGGTGGCATTTTCGTCGTCAAGAAACATTGCTTACCTTTGTCTGCACAGTGCGCGCAGAAGAATCCTTTAAATGGACGCCTTCGCGACCGAATTGCGGCAGCGGAGAGTATTTGTCTGGGCTAATTCATGGCAATCAAGATATACGCCGATGTCTCTGATTTTCGGGCGCGATCGACCCGCCCGCAGAAACGATCCGGGCTGACGCAACTTTGATCCGGTCGAGAGGGCCACATCGGGGAGGGGTGAGGATCGCTGAAAGTGCCGTCCGGCAAGCGATTCATCACGATAAATCATGCGGCCATGACGCGTTTAAGCTTGAAACATTGCCCCACATTCGACATAGAGCTAACCGCAGAAATCTGGTCCAACAGCTTTCTGCTGAATTCAACCGAACAGGACCGATCGCCATGGCCTTTCTTGCCGACGCACTTTCCCGCGTAAAGCCCTCCGCCACCATCGCCGTCTCCCAGAAAGCCCGGGAACTCAAAGCCAAGGGCCGCGATGTGATCGGGCTCGGCGCCGGCGAACCTGATTTCGATACGCCCGACAATATCAAGAAGGCCGCCATCGACGCGATCAATCGCGGCGAGACGAAGTACACGCCGGTCTCCGGCATTCCGGAGTTGCGCAAGGCGATCGCCGCAAAGTTCAAGCGCGAGAACGGCCTCGAATACACCCCCGAGCAGACGATCGTCGGCACCGGCGGAAAGCAGATTCTTTTCAACGCCTTCATGGCGACGCTGAATCCTGGTGACGAAGTCGTCATTCCGGCGCCCTACTGGGTTTCCTATCCAGAAATGGTGGCGCTCTGCGGCGGCACGCCCGTCTTCGTTTCGGCCACTCAGGAGCATAATTTCAAGCTCCAGCCGGCCGACCTCGATAAGGCGATCACGCCGAAGACCAAGTGGCTTGTCTTCAACTCGCCGTCCAACCCGACCGGCGCGGCCTATACCCATGCCGAACTCAAGGCGCTGACCGACGTCCTGCTGAAGCACCCGCATGTCTGGATCCTCACCGACGACATGTACGAGCACCTGACCTACGGCGACTTCAAGTTCGTCACGCCCGTCGAGGTGGAACCGAAGCTGTACGATCGTACGCTGACCATGAATGGCGTCTCGAAGGCCTATGCGATGACTGGCTGGCGTATCGGCTATGCGGCCGGGCCGCTGCAGCTCATCAAGGCCATGGACATGATCCAGGGCCAGCAGACCTCCGGCGCGACCTCCATTGCCCAGTGGGCGGCCGTCGAGGCCCTGAACGGCACGCAGGATTTCATCCCGAAGAACAAGAAGATCTTCGAAGGCCGCCGCGACCTCGTCGTATCGATGCTGAACCAGGCGAAGGGCCTCGTTTGCCCCGTGCCGGAAGGCGCCTTCTACGTCTATCCGTCCTGCGCCGGCCTCATCGGCAAGACTGCGCCGTCAGGCAAGGTCATCGAGACGGACGAAGACTTCGTTTCGGAGCTGCTGGAGAGCGAAGGCGTTGCGGTCGTCCACGGCTCGGCTTTCGGCCTTGGCCCGAACTTCCGCATCTCCTACGCGACTTCCGAAGAACTGCTCGAGGAAGCCTGCCGCCGCATCCAGCGCTTCTGCGCTGCCTGCAGGTAAGCACGCATAGACATCCTACGCGAAGGCCCGCCGGCGACGGCGGGCTCAGACTGCTGACAAACCTCTTGTGGTTCGAACACCCTGATACTCCGTCATTCCGGCCTTGAGCCGGAATCCAGCCAGCTGCGCGTCTGCGCGGCGAAAGAGTCTTTCGCGATCAAGGACTTGATCGCGCTGGATACCGGCACGAGGCCGGTATAGCGGTGGCGGGTATTTTGCCGCTCTCCAAACAATCAATCGCGTTGGCGGCTTCGTCAGCAGTCTGGGCGCGCCGACGACGGCGGGCTTTTTTGTTGGCAATTGACGATGTAGCTGCATGTGGCTACATTGTTGTCATGAAGACTGTTTCGATCCGGGATGCGAAGAATCGCCTGACAGAACTCGCCCGAGAGGTCGAGAACGGGGAGACCATTGTCATCACCCGCAATGGGCGGCCGATCCTCGATCTCGTACCGCACCAGAAGCGCGGCGGCATCGACCTGAAGGCTGGTGAAGCCTATCTCAAGGCTCACGGCATTGATCGGACGGAAGGCTTGATCGCCGACGATTTTGACGATCAGCTGCCTGAGGACTTTCTGATCAGGCCATCGTCTTATTGAGATGCGGTTTTTGCTCGATACTCACGTTGTGCTTGCCATCGTCCAGAGGGAATTGGGCGTACGATTTCCGGTGATAGAGACGGTATTGTCGGAGGCCTCCTCGGAGGTCTTTGTCAGTGTCGCTAGCTTGTGGGAAATGGCAATCAAGACCCGCCTTGGCAAACTTACGCCGCGCCTTCCGCTCGACGTCATCCCCGATTATCTTCAGGCGTCCGGACTAAGCATTCTGACGATTGACGTTCCCCACGTCATCACCGCAGCAGAGCCCGAGCCGGAGACACGTGATCCATTCGATCGCCTTCTTCTGGCGCAGTGCCTGGTGGAAGGGCTGCAACTAGTCACCGTCGATCGAGCGCTGGCCGATCACCGGCTCGCCTTCAGGTTCTGATTCAATAGCCTCGCAATTCGATTCCGCCTTTTGCTCCAAGCTCTTGAAATCCGGATCAAAGTCCGAGGGCGGAGAGCATGATGAACGTGGCGAAGAGGATGAAATGCGTCATGCCCTCGATCGCGTTTGTCTGGCCGTCATTGAGGTTGATGGCGGCCGCGACGAGGGTGATCGCGACCATGACCGTCTGCGCCGGTGACATCGCCATGACGAACGGCTGGCCCGTGTAGAGCGCGATCGCCTCCATCACGGGCACGGTGAGGATGACGGTGGACAGAGACGCACCCATCGCGATGTTGACAGTCGCCTGCATGCGGTTGCGCAGAGCCGCGCGCAGCGCGGTCAGGATTTCAGGTGCGGCGGAGATCGCAGCAACAAGAATGGCGGTGAGCGCGATCGGTGCGCCGGTATCCTTCAGGCCCGTATTCAGGAAGGACGACATCAGCTCGGCCAGCACGCCGACGATGACGACGCCGATGAGAATGGTGACGATCGAAAGCGAGGTGGATTCCTCGCTGTGCTCTTCCTGCGGCGTTTCCTTCTTCTTCGTGCGCGGATAGCTGTAGCTGAAGAAATAGCTGTGTTGCCCGACCTGCATGCGCAGGAAGAGCGCATAGAGGGCTACCATCGCGCAGATGGTGAAGGCCGAGTAGTAGCGCCACTTCTCCTCGGGGATGAACTCCGGCACGATCATCGAGATGCCCATCGCGGTCAGGATCATCACGCCATAGGTCTTGCCGGAATCGTCGTTATAGGGCTGCTCGCCGTGCTTCAGGCCGCCGAGCAGCGCCGCAAGGCCCAGGATGCCGTTGATATCCAGCATCACCGCCGAGTAGATCGTGTCGCGCACCAGCGTCGGCGAACCTTCGTCGCTCATCAGGATCGCCAGGATGATGACCTCCACCGCGACAGCCGAGAGCGTAAGGATCATCGTGCCGTAAGGATCGCCCGCCTTGATGGCGAGAATCTCGGCGTGATGGGCAATGCGGATCGAGGCGAGCACGATCGTCGCCACAAGCAGGCAAGCCACCAGGAGCGATCCCGCCTGGCCAGCGGCCAGAAGGGCGTGTTCCGAAAAATAGGCGAGAGCCGCAACCGCCGCAGCGAGGATCAACAGCCTCTCGCGTCCAATGAAAGATAAGGTGCCCATGTTCCGTCCCGGATCCTGTCCCCATCTCAGATATGGCTCCCCTTTCATGCGTCAAACATGTGCGATTTCCCCTCAATTTGCAG
Organism: Rhizobium sp. BK251; assembly: GCF_004345245.1. Classification (GTDB taxonomy): domain Bacteria; phylum Pseudomonadota; class Alphaproteobacteria; order Rhizobiales; family Rhizobiaceae; genus Rhizobium. The sequence continues at coordinate 376,349 of NZ_SLUQ01000002.1, forward strand.
TTCCGCGCATTTAATGGAATACTGACGTTCCATCGGTCAGCAAGAATGAAAGTCGCGGCGTCCTCATAGAGCGAATTCAAGGCGATCCGCGATCCAGCCGGAGAAATCCGGAGAACCCGCGGCCTTGGAAACGCAGAGGAGGTATCGCATGGTCAAGGTCATTTACGAGGTCGTGCCGCATGACGGCGGCTGGGCTTACCGACTGGGCGACGTCTATTCCGAAGCTTTTCCCTCTCATGCCGAAGCCCTCGAGGCGGCAAGGATCGTTGCGGCCGAGCAGCAGGTCGGCGGGGAGCCCGCGGAAATCAGCTATCAGGACGAGAAGGGCAAGTGGCGCGAGGAATATACCGACGGCGGCGACCGCCCGGAAACCGAGGTCGTCGATGCCCAATGGAGGGTATCCCCGGCTTCCGCCTCGCCAAGGACATAGAACCATCCGGTATATATGCCGCGGACAATTTCCAGGCTCCGACGAGGGTCTCCTCCAACGGCTCTGTCCATCTGTTCTTGCCGTTTACGCTTGCTGGGCTTCGTTCTGCCGTCTGCGATAATCCAGAAGTCCCTCCACCAATGCATCGAAGGTGACACGGCAGCGCGGCGAGGACTTCAGGTTTTCGTGCATGGCGACCCAGGTATCGAGCGGCACCTCGAATGCCTGCGGTAGCACTCTGACGAGAGCGGGGTCGCGCCTCGCCAAGCCTGCCTGGCACATTCCTATGCCGAGGCCGGCCCGAATTGCAGCGAGCTGGGCAAGATTGCTGTCCGCCTTGAAGGAAAAGCCAATCCCGTTGAGCTGCGGATAGCGCTTCGTCATCGCCCGAATGTAGCCGGTGTGGCGGTCAAAGCCGATGACGCGGTGGCCGGCAAGACCGGCCAAGGTTTCCGGCCGGCCATGACGCTCGAGATAGCTGCTGTGCGCGAAGAAGCCGACGGCGAGATCACCGATGCGGCGCACCAGAAGCGCCTCCTGTGAAGGTTCCACCATTCGAACCGCAATGTCTGCCTCGCGCTGCAGCAGGTCCTCGACGGCATCGGACGAGGAGAGTTCGATGACGAGGGCGGGATATTGTTCCTGCAACTCGCGGAGAATTGGCGGCAGCACCTCCACGCCGATCACTTCGCTGGCACTGATGCGAACCACGCCTTCGATCCTGTTGCCGCGGCCGGATGCCGCCCGGACCAGCGCGGCGGATGTCGCAGCCAGCGTTTCCGCATAGGGCCTCAGGTCAAGGGCGGCTTCTGTGGGAAGGAGGCCGTTCGGTGACCTTGTGAAGAGTTCGTGGCCCACGGCCTGCTCCAGCGCGTCGACATGGCGGCCGATCGTCGGCTGCGTCAGTCCGAGTTCGCGCGCAGCAGCCGAGAGCGATCCGTGCTGAAGCACGGCGAGAAATGTGCGGTAAAGATCCCAGCTCGGTTCGTTCGTGCTCATTAAAATATGTATAGCCGATCCACGTATTTTGACAATTTTGTTTATGCGGAAATCGCGCGAATGTCTGCCCATCGAAGTGATGGAGACGGATGATGACCATGCAGACGACAACAGAAAACCTTGCACTCGTGCTCGGCGCGACCGGCGGAATAGGAGGCGCGATGGCGCGAGAACTTGCCGCCCGCGGCTGGCATGTGCGGGCACTGAGCCGCAACGGCGGACGGACGGGGCAGGGTGAGCCCTCGGTTGAGTGGGTCAGAGGCGATGCCATGAACGCGGCGGACGTGCGCAAGGCGGCCGAAGGCGTGCAGCTGATAGTCCATGCCGTCAATCCTCCCGGCTACAAGGATTGGGAAAAGCTCGTCCTGCCGATGCTGGAAAATACCATTGCCGCCGCGACTGCCGTCGGCGCACGCATCGTCCTGCCCGGCACGGTCTACAATTTCGGGCCGGACGCCTTCCCGCTGCTCACCGAGCAGAGCCGGCAGAACCCGCGGACGCGCAAGGGCGCCATCCGGAAGGAGATGGAGCGTCGTCTCAAGGAGGCTGCGCGGAAGGGTACAAAGGTACTCATCGTCCGGGCCGGCGATTTCTTTGGTCCCGGCGCGGCGAACAACTGGTTCACACAAAGTCTGGTGAAGCCGGGAAAGGTGCCGAGCTCCACCACTTATCCCGGCAGGGCAGGCGTCGGCCACCAATGGGCCTATCTGCCCGACGTGGCCGAGACGATGATCCGCCTCATCGAGCGTGGCGAAGAACTGGAGGATTTCGCGGTCTATCACATGGATGGCTTCTGGGACTTCGACGGCGGCCAGATGATCACCGCGACCGAACGTGCCGTCGGGGGAAGACTCAAGGTAAGGTCGTTTCCTTGGTGGCTGCTGCCCGTCGGCGGCCTGTTCGTGACGGTGCTACGAGAGTTGCGGGAGATGCGCTATCTCTGGCAGGTGCCGCTGCGCATGAGCAACGCAAAGCTTGTCTCGATGCTCGGAGAAGAACCGCGCACGCCGATCGACGAGGCGGTGCGATCGACGCTTGCCTCCTTCGGGTGCCTTCCAGAAATGAAGCAGGAGATGGCCGCTGCTTGCCAGCCCCTCAGCTCGCCTGCAACTCGTTGAGCGCGATGCGGGCGACCGTCAGTGCCAATTCGCCTGCCGCCTCGTTGCCGTCGCCGAGGAACCAGGCGGCGGAAAGCCCCGAATAGGCGGCGATCCATTGCAACAGCCGGCGCGGCTCGATCGCGGCCGCCTCGGAAACGACGGCGAGCTGGCGCCGCAGGCGCTGAGGCTCGGTGATTGTCGGCAGGTCTTCGTTCGCAAAGATGTTGGCATAGTCGAAGCCGCGCTCGCCGCGCAGCCGCTTGGGATCGATGGCGAGCCAGCCGCGCCGCCTGAAGTCGAGGATGTTGCCGTGGTGAATATCGCCGTGCAGCACGGTGATCTCGCGAGGCTCGGAGAGCAGGTATGCGGCGGTTGCGGCACAATCGGCCAGCGTGTCGCCATGGGTTCGCGCTGCCGGCTCCAGTTCGCGGAACCAGTCCTCGAGCGTGACGAGTTCTGGAAGCGGCTCGCGGCGTGGCTCGTGCAGTCTCGCGGCCGTGCGGCACATGATACGGCTCGCTTCGTCATCCTCTCCGTTCATCGCCATCGCGAGCAACGAGCGTTCGCCCGTTGCCCTTTCGAGCAGCAGTGCGTCGCCTTCGCGGCCATAGACCCTTGCCGCGCCATCGCCATTCCACCATTCCATCAGGAAGGCGCCGAACCTTTCCTCCTTTTCCCTCGCAACCTTCAGGATCGCGGGCATGCCCTGCCATAGAACGGGAAGGAGATCGCTTGAATGGGTGGAGAGAGGCGCGCCGTCGGCAACAAGCGACCAGCGCTCAAGATAGGGATCGAACATCGGCGCACTGTAGCGCCTCTTCGCCAAAAGAAAATCCCGCCGATTGACGGCGGGATCCTCGTTTCGAAAGCTCGATGGAGTTCTCAGGCTGCTTCTTCTTCGAGAGCCGGATAGTCCGTGTAGCCATTGCTGCCGCCGCCATAGAAGGTGGCCTGGTCCGGCCTGTTGAGCGGCAGGTCCTTCTGCAGGCGCTCGACGAGATCCGGATTGGCGATGAAGGGCTTGCCGAAGGAGACAAGATCGGCACGGCCGCTTTCGACGGCGTCGATTGCCGCCTGGCGGTCGTAACCGTTGTTGACCAACCAGTCGGACTGGCCGCCGGCTTTCCTGTAGGCGAGGTGAAGCGCCTTGTAGTCGAATGGCTTGTCGCCTTGCTGGAAGTTGCGATCGCCTCCGGTCTGGCCCTCGACGACGTGGATAAAGGCGAGCTTGTACTTGGCCAGCCCTTCGACGACGTAGGTGAAGATCGATTGCGGATCGGCATCCGTGGAGTCGTTCGACGGCGTCACCGGCGAAAGGCGGATGGCCGTGCGACCTGCGCCGACTTCCTTGGTTACCGCATCGACGACCTCGAAGAGGAAGCGAGCGCGGTTTTCGATCGAGCCGCCATACTGGTCGGTGCGGTCGTTGACGCCGCTACGCAGGAACTGGTCGATCAGGTAGCCGTTGGCGCCGTGGATTTCCACGCCGTCGAAGCCGGCGTCGATTGCATCGCGCGCGGCCCTACGGAAGTCCTCGACGATCCCTGCGATCTCGGCGGTGTCGAGCGCGCGGGGTTCCGAGGTTTCGGTAAATGTACCGGTGCCGTCGGCATTGATGACGTAGGTCCGCGTCTTGGCAATCGTGGACGTCGAAGAGACCGGCTTGGCGCCATTCGGCTGCAGGCTGGTATGGGAGACTCGGCCCACATGCCACAGCTGAACGACGATCTTGCCGCCGGCTTCATGCACGGCCTTGGTCACGCGCTTCCAGCCGTCGAGAGCTTCCGGTTTGTAGAGGCCGGGAACATCGGCATAGCCCTGGCCCTGCTGGGTGATGGCCGTGCCTTCGGTGATGATCAGGCCGGCGCTCGCGCGCTGGCGGTAGTATTCAACGTTGAGGTCGTTGGGAATGGCGCCCGGCGAGCGATTGCGCGTCAAAGGTGCCATGACAATGCGGTTCCTGACGGCGATATCGCCGACCAGGGTCGGTTCGAAAAGTTTGCCCATGAAAACTTCCTTAGCTTTTCAGTGTCTACTCCGCGGCAGCCGGCGCGGGTTGTGCCCTGCCGGAGAGATGGTTGAGGGCGACGACGGCAAGGCCGATGATGGCCATTGCCGCCGCGGCGAGAGGGACGCGGGCCAGAGAGAAGCCCGAGTCAATGACAATGCCGCCGACCCAGGCGCCGAGTGCGTTGCCTGTGTTGAATGCACCGATATTGATGGTCGAGACGAGGTTCGGCGCTTCCTTGCCGAAGCGCACAACGCCGATCTGCAGGGCAGGGACGGCCGCAAAGGTCGCCATCGCCCAGAGGAAGAGCGTTATCTCCGCCGGGATGAAGAAGGCGCTCGTCACGCCGAAGATGGCAGAGGTGACCGCAATCGCACCGAACACGGCGGCAAGCGTTGCGTCGAGACGCCAGTCGGCGAGCTTGCCACCGACAAGATTGCCGATCGTGAGGCCGATGCCGATCAGGAAGAGCGTCCAGGTGACACCCTCCGGCGAAACGCCGGTCACATCGCGCAGGAGCGGTGCGATATAGGTGAAGAGCGTAAACATGGAGGCGGAGAAGAAGACGGTCGTGAGCAGCGACAGCCAGAGGCGGCGGTTGGCCAGCGCGGATACCTCGCGCATGATGCTGCTTGCCTTTTCGCTGTGGTCCCTCGGAAGAACCAGGTAGAGGCCCGTGATCGTAACCACTCCGATAACGGTAACTGCCCAGAAGGCAGCGCGCCAACCGAATGCCTGGCCGATCGCAGTGCCTGCCGGCACACCGAGCACGTTGGCGAGGGTAAGACCCGTGAACATCAGTGCGACGGCGCGCGCCCTGCGGTCTTCGGTCACCAGATTCGCGGCAACGACCGAGCCGATGCCGAAGAAGGCGCCGTGGCACAGCGCGGTGACGACGCGGGCGACCATCAGCACCCAGTAATTCGGCGCGACGGCGCAGAGAAGATTGCCGGCGATGAAGAAGGCCATCAGCAATATCAGTGCAGAGCGCCGCTTAAGCTTGGCGGTCGAAACCGCCATGATCGGCGCGCCGACGGCAACCGCAAGCGCGTAGCCCGTCACCAGCCAGCCTGCCTGTGGAATCGATACCGAAAGGTCATGTGCGACCTCCGGAAGCAGTCCCATGATGACGAATTCCGTCGTCCCTATCGCAAACGAGCTAAGGGCAAGCACGATAAGTGCAATGGGCATTCTAGAGTTCCTTGTTCAGGCAGGCCAGGAATGCCGCGATCGTCTCTTCGTTGCGCTTGTAGAAGACCCATTGTCCGACGCGCTTCGTCGTCACGAGCCCAGCGCGGTGCAGGGTGCCCAGATGGGCAGAGACCGTCGATTGCGAAAGACCACAGCGTTCGAACTGGCTCGCGCAGACACCCATTTCAAAAGGGTGCTCCTGCCCGGTGAAATATTGCTCCGGGTTCTTGAGCCAATTCAGGATATCCAGCCTTGCGGGGTGACTCAGTGCCTTGAGAATTTCGTCCCTGTCCATTTTCTTTTTGGTAGTCCCGTATCGATCTATCTCGATACATGTATCGTCGCATCACGATATATCAATTCACTAAACCGTGAGGATGTTGCTGCGCCGCAGCATAAAAGACGACTTGCCTCGATGAAGGCAGTTGTGGGAATTGCCTGAATTTTGAGCAAAAAAAGAGGGCCGCCGGAATGAACCAGGGCCCTTATAGGTGTGAAGGTAAAAACCTCCAGAGGGGAACAGCTGCTGCGGTGGAACTGGGAGGAAAAGCCACCATGTGCATCAGCTATGTGCGGTATGATCCTTTTTTGTGCAGTGCGCAATGCTTTTTTGTGCATGTCAGATATGCGTTTAAGCAGATTTCAGATGAAATTGGTTGCAAGGCAAAAAAAGAGGGCCGCCGGAGTAAACCAGGGCCCTTATAGGTGTGAAGGTAAAAACCTCCAGAGGGGAACAGCTGCTGCGGTGGAACTGGGAGGAAGAGCCACCATGTGCATCAGCTGAGTGGGATATGGTGTTTCGTTAGGCAGTAGGCAACTCTTTTTTGTGCATGCCAGTTATGCGTGAATTGCATACACTGTGATTTTGCAGTGCAAAAACACAAATCAGGGTCAGAAGTTCCAATTTCTGGCTTTGCTGACGATGAAATCGCGGAATGCCTTCAGCTTGGCGGCGTTCTTCATTTCGTCGGGATAGCAGAAATAGGTGTCGAAGGACGGCACGTCGGCATTGATCGCGAGCTGAATCAGCCCCGGGTCGCGCCCGACGATATAGTCCGGAAGGCAGGCGATTCCGATGCCGAGCAGGCAGGCGCGTTTGATCGACGTCTGGCTGTTGATCTGCAGGTGCGGGATGCGCTTGTTGTCCGATGAGCGGCCGGCAATCTCCAGCCAGTTGACGTCGAGCAGGTAGCTCGGTGCCGGCTCGCCAAAGGTGATGATCCTGTGGCTGTCGAGATCCTCCACCGCCTGCGGCTCGCCGTGCCTGTTGATGTAGGAGGGGGCGGCGTAGACGTGCATGTGCACGGTGAACAGCTTGCGCTGGATGAGGTCGGACTGCAGCGGCTGGCGAAGGCGGATAGCGCAGTCGGCATGGCGCATGTTCACGTCGACTTCCTCGTTGTCGAGGATGAGCTGGATCTGCACGTCCGGATAGAGCTGCAGGAACTCCTGTATCTTGTCCGTCAGCCATCCCTGGCCGAGGCCGACCGTCGTCGTCACGCGCAGCTTGCCGCTCGGCTTCTCCGTCGTTTCGGTCAGCTGCATCTTGACGGTCTCGAGCTTCAGGAGAACGTCATGCGCCGTGCGATAGAGAAGCTCGCCCTGCTCGGTGAGAATGAGGCCGCGGGCGTGCCGGTGGAAAAGCTTTATCCCGACGTCCTGCTCCAGCGCGCTGACCTGGCGGCTGATCGCTGACTGGGAGAGATGTAGCTTGTCTGCGGCATGCGTGAATGACCCAGCTTCGGCAGCTGCGTGAAAAATACGCAGCTTGTCCCAGTCCAATGGCATGCCCCCACCCCTCATTGGCAGCTTCACTCCGCAGCGATGGCAACGGGCAGCTGCCCGGCCAGATAGCGTTCGGCCTCAAGCGCGGCCATGCAGCCCATTCCGGCGGCGGTGACCGCCTGACGGAACGTGTCGTCGGTCACGTCGCCGGCCGCATAGACGCCCTCGACGTCGGTCGCCGTCGAATCGGGCGCCGTCCAGAGATAGCCGTTGGACTTGAGTTTCAGCTTGCCCTTGAAGAGTTCGGTTGCCGGTGCATGGCCGATTGCGACGAAGACGCCGTCGATCGGCATATCGGTGATCTTGCCGGTCAACGTGTCGCGCAGCTTCGTGCCGGAGACCGATGGCGGCATCGGCGGCTTGGCCGGCGTACCGGTGATCTCGGCGATTTCGGTGTTCCACAGCACCTTGACGTTTTCCTTGGCGAAGAGGCGTTCCTGCAGGATCTTCTCGCCGCGGAAGGAATCACGGCGATGGACGACCGTCACGGACTTCGCGATGTTCGAAAGGTAGAGCGCTTCCTCGACGGCGCTGTTGCCGCCGCCGACCACGATCACATCCTTGTTGCGATAGAAGAAACCGTCGCAGGTAGCACAGGCCGAAACGCCGAAGCCCTGGAAATGCTGTTCGCTCTCGATACCGAGCCACTTGGCCTTGGCACCGGTTGAGATGATCAGCGTGTCGGCGGTCCAGACCTGACCGGAATCGGTGTGCACGACGAAGGGACGGATCGACATGTCGACCTCCGTCACGAGATCGTTGACGATCTCGGCGCCGACATGAGTGGCCTGCTGCAGCATCTGCTCCATCAGCCAGGGGCCCTGGATCGGATCGGCAAAGCCCGGATAGTTCTCGACGTCCGTGGTGATCATCAACTGGCCGCCCTGTTCCAGGCCGGCGATCAGCACCGGCTTCAGCAGGGCGCGCGCGGCGTAGACCGCGGCGGTGTAGCCGGCAGGGCCCGAGCCGATGATCAGTACCTTGGTGTGGCGGGCGGACATCTACTCATTTCCTTTCGATTGCAGGCTGGCGAAACAGCGCTCTCGTAGCGCGAACAGTGCGGTTTCGCGACGTGCCTTCCATTTATGGTCGGTGCATGCGTTTATTCAAGGGCAGCCTTGCATTACCAACAAGGCAAATCACGTTGGCGTAATATTCGATTACCCCAGCGAAACTTTCTTGCGAATTTCACTGCATTATATAGAAGCTTGCGCGGGGAAATTAAAGGAAGGCAATGAAAGTGTTGCGCGCAGAACTGGACGCCATCGATATCAGAATTTTGCGGGAGCTGCAGCGCGACGGGCGCATGACCAATGTCGAGCTCGCGGACCGCGTGGGAATATCGGCGCCGCCATGCCTGCGCCGCGTGCGCAAGCTGGAGGAGGCGGGTATCATCGAGGGCTATCACGCCATGCTGAACAGCCCCAAGCTCGGCTTCGACCTGGTGGCTTTCTGCATGGTGGGATTGAAGCATCAGTCGGAGGCCAACCTGAAGGCATTCGCCGCTGCGACCGCCGAGTGGCCGCTGGTGCGGCAGGCCTGGATGGTTTCCGGCGACAGCGACTTCCTGCTCCATTGCGTGGCGGAAAACCTCACGCGCTTCCAGGATTTCGTCATCGAGGTTTTGACCGCGAACGAACACGTCGACACGGTTCGCACCATGCTGACGATCCGGCAGGTAAAGAAGCTCGGCTTGGTCGAGCTCTAGTAAATCGGCGCTTCAGGTCTGTCCGCCAGCCGTCTAGATCTCATATCGAGGCTGGGCATCGCGTCAGCGATAGTCGGCGGTGCGAGGGCCAAGCAGTGTCTCGTAGATATCGCCGATCGCGGTCGCTTCCTTCTCGAGGGCGAAATTCAGCCGAACATGGCGGACCGCATTCTCGCCCTGGCGAAGCGTCGCTGAGGGATCGGCGAGATAGGTGGCGATCGCCTTCGTGAGTGCTGCACCGTCGCCCGCCGGCACCACGGTGCCGGTTTCGCCCGGCACGATCATCTCCGCATAGGCGCCGGCATCCGAGGCGACCACGGCCGTCTGGGACGCCATCGCCTCCAGTGGCGTAAGGCCGAATCCCTCGTTGCGCGACGGCGCCACATAGAGCGTCGCGCGGCGATACCACGGACGGATGTCGGCGACCTCGCCCAGGAAGCGTATGCGATCGGAAAGGCCGGCTTCCGCGACAGCCTTTTGCAGCTCGTCGGCGAAGCCGCGATGTTCGGTGGTCACCCGCCCGCAGACAACGGCCGTCCAGTCGGGATGTTGCGGCAGCAGTTCGATCATCGCCTTGACGAAGAGATCCGTGCCCTTCTGGCGGCGAACGCGGCCGAAGCAGCCTACGAGATATTTCCCGGGCAGGTCGGTGGCGGCCATCCGGTCGTCGGCGATCTCGGGCGGATGAAAGAGCTTCAGGTCGACGCCGTGCTGGATCACCGTATGCGTCACCCGCAGGAAGCTGCCGGAACGGGTGCTGGTGGCGATCACCGCGTCCATGCGCCGGATCAGCCAACGCGTATAGCGCGAGTGGCGCCGCTGCGCCGCGGAGGTAAAGAGCAGCTTTAGCGGCATGCGCAATACGCCCTTCAGCAGAAGGCCGGCAAGCATCTCGTTGTTGCGACGGGCATGCCATACGCGAATCCGGTGCCGGCGCGGGCGTCCCCAGAGGAGGGGAAGCCGGCTCCAGCCAAGGCTCGGCAGATCGGCGGGCAGGCCCGGTCCGAGCGTCACGATCCGGCAGCCGAGCTCAATCTGCTTCGGTATCAGCTGCACGATTGTGGATGTGACGCCCGAGAGGCGGCGCTTGAAGTTTGGCGCGATGACTTCGATCTCGCGCACATCGCTCAGATGCGAATCGTCGCGATTGCGCACAGACGATCAACCCCAGGAAACGGAAAGGATTTCGTAGGCCTTGGAGCCGCCGGGCGCGTTGACCTCGATGGAATCGCCGACTTCCTTGCCGATGAGGGCCCTGGCGATCGGTGACGAAATCGAGATGCGCCCAGCCTTAACGTCCGCCTCCTGATCGCCGACGATCTGGTAGGTCTTTTCCTCTTCGGTGTCCTCGTCGACGAGTTTCACCCGGGCGCCGAACTTGATCTTGTCGCCAGACATCTTGGAAAGATCGATGACCTCCGCGCGAGCGACCAGGTCTTCCACCTCGGCAATGCGACCCTCGTTGTGGCTCTGGGCTTCCTTCGCAGCATGGTACTCGGCATTTTCCGACAGGTCGCCGTGCGAGCGTGCTTCAGAAATTGCCTCGATGATTCGCGGGCGTTCTTCTTGCTGACGCCAGCGCAGCTCTTCCTGCAGCTTAGCGAACCCGCTCTGCGTCATCGGTACCTTTTCAACCATTTTCTCGTCCTTCACTCCCTATGTCGCGTTACGAGCAGACACAAAAGAAAACAGGTCCCGAAGGGAAACCTCGGAACCGTGCAATAGTGATGTTTTGCCGCTTATAGCAGATTAGCGTCGCCGGTTTCCAGAGAATTCGAATGAGGCAAAAGGACCGCAAAGGGCAGGGCCGATACGTCCTTGAAACTCCCCGTGACGCCGGCCGATGGGCCATCTGCACGGCACGAGCCTACCGGCACGCGCGGCAGCGGCGAGGCTTCAAACATTCATCGAGACCGTGCTCCAGATCCAGCCGATGCCCGCGAAGATGCCGACCCACATCAACAGGGAAACAACGCCGGCGAGAATGAGATACTTCATTCGCGTCGTCATCGGCAGCCTCCAGAATCGCCTTCGCACGGGGGCAAACCTAGGCGCTGGCGACACGATGTCGCGTTAACCATGTGTTGACGGTAAAGGCTTCCTTAAACGGACGCAACTACCGGTTATAACAGGTTGTAATCTGGAGCGAATTGTCCCATGCCCGGACAGTTCAGCAAGGCACGGCTGTGGACAAGATGAACGCCTCGCCCCGTGCCATGGGCACGGAGGCGAAGCTCATGGTGTCGGCAGTCAATTGCCGGCGGAAAAGTAGCTCTGCAGGGGTCTGACTTCGAGGTTGCCAGCCTTCAGCGCCTTGATTGCCTGAGCGGCGGCTTCGGCGCCGGCCATTGTCGTATAGTAAGGCACCTTCTGCATCAGCGTCGCACGGCGCAGCGACTTCGAATCCGAGATCGCCTTGTTGCCGTCGGTCGTGTTGATGACGAGCTGGACCTGGCGGTTGCGGATCGCATCCTCGATATGCGGGCGGCCTTCGAGCACCTTGTTGATCTTCGCCGCGGTAATGCCCTGTTCGGCAAGGAAGCGCGCGGTGCCGCCGGTCGCCAGCACCTTGAAGCCCAACTCCACGAGCAGGCGGATTGCGGGCACGACACGCGGCTTGTCCTCGTCGCGGACCGAGACGAAGACGGTGCCCTCGCGTGGCAGCTCGACGCCGGCGCCGAGCTGCGACTTGGCGAAGGCGAGCGCGAAATCCGTGTCGAGGCCGATGACCTCGCCCGTCGAGCGCATTTCCGGCCCGAGCAGGATGTCGACGCCGGGGAAGCGCGCGAAGGGGAAGACGGCTTCCTTGACTGCGATGTGCTTCAGCTTGCGCGGATCCGGCTTGTCGCCATAGGCCGCGAACGCCTCGTCCAGCTGTTCGCCGGCCATCACGCGGGCTGCGATCTTGGCGATTGGCGCGCCAATGGTCTTGGCCACGAAGGGAACGGTGCGGGAGGCGCGCGGATTGACCTCAAGCACATAGACCGTGCCGTCCTGGATGGCGAACTGCACGTTCATCAGGCCGCCGACATTCAGCGCCTTTGCCATGGCCTTTGCCTGGCGCTCCAACTCGTCGAGAAGACCGTTGGACAGCGAGCGCGGCGGCAGGGAGCAGGCGCTGTCGCCCGAATGGATGCCTGCCTCCTCGATATGCTCCATGATGCCGGCGACGTAGACGTCCTTTCCATCCGAAAGGCAGTCGACGTCGACCTCGATCGCGTTTGTCAGGTAGCTGTCGAAGAGTAGCGGATTCTTGCCGAGCAGGGTGTTGATCTGACCCGTCTTGTCGTTGGGGTAGCGCGCCTTGATGTCTTCCGGCACGAGTTCCGGAACGGTATCCAGCAGGTAGGTCTGCAACTGGCCTTCGGAATGCAGGATCTGCATGGCGCGGCCGCCGAGCACGTAGGAGGGGCGCACGACGAGCGGGAAGCCGATCTCTGCGGCGACGAGCCGGGCCTGCTCCACGGAATAGGCGATCCCGTTGTTCGGCTGGTTGAGGTCGAGCTTCATCAAGAGCTTCTGGAAGCGGTCGCGGTCTTCGGCGAGGTCGATCGCATCCGGGGCGGTGCCGAGGATCGGGATGCCGTTCTTTTCGAGTGCCTCGGCAAGCTTGAGCGGGGTCTGGCCGCCGAACTGCACGATGACGCCGACCACTTCACCCTTTTCCTGCTCGGCGCGCAGGATCTCTATCACGTCCTCGGCCGTCAGCGGCTCGAAATAGAGGCGGTCCGAAGTGTCGTAGTCCGTGGAGACCGTTTCCGGATTGCAGTTGATCATGATCGCTTCATAGCCCGCATCCTTCAACGCGAAGGCGGCATGGCAGCAGCAATAGTCGAACTCGATGCCCTGGCCGATGCGGTTCGGTCCGCCACCGAGGATCACGACCTTCTTGCGGTCTGAAACCTCAGCCTCGGAGCGCGCGGCACCAACGAAGGGCGTCTCGTAGGTCGAGTACATGTAGGCGGTCGGCGAGGCGAATTCGGCGGCGCAGGTGTCGATGCGCTTGAAGACGGGGCGCACGTTGAGGCTGTTGCGCAGTTCGGCAACTTCCTTCGGGCGCTTGTGCGTCAGCGTCGCCAGGCGCGCATCGGAGAAGCCCATGGCCTTCAGCATACGCAGGTTGGCAGCATCGGTCGGCAGGCCGTGCTCGCGGATGCGGGCCTCCATGTCGACGATGTTCTTCAACTGGGCGAGGAACCAGGGGTCGATCTTGCAGCCTTCGTGCACTTCCGCGATGCTCAAGCCCTGGCGCAGCGCCTGGGCGACCATGCGGAGGCGATCCGGTGTCGGCGTGCCGATTGCGGCGCGGATGGCGTTCTGGCTGGATTCACCTTCCTCGTAATCGGGGATCTCGATCTCGTCGAGTCCAGTCAGGCCGGTTTCGAGGCCGCGCAATGCCTTCTGCAGCGATTCCGCGAAGGTACGGCCGATCGCCATCACTTCGCCGACGGACTTCATCGCCGTCGTCAGCACCGGGGAAGCGCCGGGGAATTTCTCGAAGGCGAAGCGGGGGATCTTCGTCACGACATAGTCGATCGAAGGTTCGAACGATGCGGGCGTCGCGCCGCCGGTAATGTCGTTTTCCAGTTCGTCGAGCGTATAGCCGATCGCGAGCTTTGCTGCGACCTTGGCGATCGGGAAGCCGGTTGCCTTCGATGCAAGCGCCGAGGAGCGCGAGACGCGCGGGTTCATTTCGATGACGACGAGGCGCCCGTCGGCCGGGTTGACGGCGAACTGCACATTCGAGCCGCCGGTCTCCACCCCGATCTCGCGCAGCACCGCGATCGAAGCGTTGCGCATGATCTGGTATTCCTTGTCCGTCAGCGTCAGCGCCGGGGCGACGGTGATGCTGTCGCCGGTGTGGACGCCCATCGGATCGATGTTTTCGATCGAGCAGATGATGATGCAGTTGTCCGCCTTGTCGCGGACGACCTCCATTTCATATTCCTTCCAGCCGAGCACCGACTCCTCGACCAGCACTTCGGTCGTCGGCGAAGCATCGAGGCCGCCACCGACGATCTCGAAGAATTCCGACCGGTTATAGGCGATGCCGCCGCCGGTGCCGCCGAGCGTGAAGGAGGGGCGGATGATGGCGGGCAGCCCGACATGGTCGAGCGCCTGGACAGCGATCGCCATGGCGTGGCTCATGTAACGCTGCTTGCGGTCGCTCTCACCGAGGTTCCACTGGTTTTCCAGCTCGTCCAGCGCCTTGTCGAGCTCGGCCCCTGAAAGGCTTTCGCGCAGCTTGGCGCGCTCGGCCTCGTGCGTCTTGCGGTCTGTGTCCTTGATGTCGGTGGCGTTCGCCAGCATCGAGCGCGGGGTTTCGAGGCCGATGCGCGCCATCGCCTCGCGGAAGAGGGCGCGGTCTTCGGCCATGTCGATCGCGGCGGGCTTGGCGCCGATCATCTCGACATTGTAGCGGTCGAGGACGCCCATGCGCTTCAGCGAGAGCGCCGTGTTCAGTGCCGTCTGGCCGCCCATGGTGGGCAGCAGAGCATCCGGCCGCTCCTTGGCGATGATCTTGGCAACCACTTCCGGCGTGATCGGCTCGACATAGGTCGCGTCGGCCAGCCCTGGGTCCGTCATGATCGTCGCGGGGTTGGAGTTGACGAGGATGACGCGGTAGCCTTCCTCCTTCAGCGCCTTGCAGGCCTGGGTGCCGGAATAGTCGAATTCGCATGCCTGGCCAATGACGATCGGACCCGCGCCGATGATGAGGATCGATTTGATGTCTTGGCGCTTCGGCATGGGCAATATCCATTGTCTAGCTGCGCGAAAAACCGGCCAGGGTGGGAGATCACCGGCCGGGCGCGCATTGAGGGTCTTTTCAGGCTAGAAGGGGCTTATAGGCAAATGTTTTTCCAAACGGAACCCTCTATTTTGGGAATCGACAGGAAAAGCGCCTGTACCGCCTGAGGACGCATAATACCCACCGCAGAGATGGTAACTGGAATTCCCTGGTCGGCCGGATATATAATTACGTCAGTAGACGAGCATCGTCTCGCGGGCTTAGACGGGGAGATCGGGCCATGGAGTGGAGAGGACGGCGTCAGTCGGACAACATCGAGGACAGGCGCGACATGTCGCCTGGTGGCGGAGTTGGCCGCAATCCCTTTGGTCGCGGCCTGGGCTTTCCGAGCGGCGGCGGCGGAATGCGCCGGGCAGGCGGTGGCCTCAGCATCGGGACCATCATTTTTCTTGTCGTGATGTACCTCATCCTCAAGGCCATGGGCATCGATATGCTGCAGGTCCTCGATGGCGGCGGCAGCACCACGGGCGGCTCGGGCTACGAGCAGAGCGAATCCGGCACGCGCACGCCTGCCAATGACGAGATGACGGCGTTCGTGCGAACCGTACTCGCCGAAACGGAAGACACCTGGAACGGCATCTTCCAGGCGGCGGGCCAGACCTATCAGGAGCCGACGCTCGTGCTCTTTTCCGGGCAGACGGAGTCTGCCTGCGGTTTCGCCTCGGCGGCTTCGGGCCCGTTCTATTGCCCGGGCGATCGCAAGGTCTATCTCGACACGGAATTCTTCAATGAGCTTTCCCAGAAGTTCGGCGCATCCGGCGATTTCGCCGAGGCCTACGTCGTTGCGCACGAGGTTGGCCATCATGTGCAGAACCTCACCGGTATCCTGCCGAAATTCAACCAGGCCCGCCAACACATGACCGAGGCCGAGGCAAACCAGATGTCGGTGCGCGTGGAGCTCCAGGCCGATTGCTTTGCTGGCATCTGGGGCAAGTTCACCGAGCAGAAAGGCATCCTCGAAGCCGGTGATCTCGAAGAGGCGCTGAACGCTGCGCAACAGATCGGCGACGACACGCTGCAGCGGCGCTCCCAGGGCTATGTCGTGCCGGAGAGCTTCAACCACGGAACATCCGCGCAGCGCATGCGATGGTTCAAGCGCGGGTTCGACAGCGGACGGGTCGGCGACTGCGACACCTTCTCGAATCCGGTCTGACCGCCAGGCCTGTCGAAACGGCGGCGAGGGCTACTTGAACATGCCCTCGCGGAGATTGATCCCATATTCGATATAGGCCTTCATGGCGCAGAGCATCTGCATCCATCCCTGGCAATTGCCGTAGGAGGATTTCAGGCCTTGTGGCCCGTCGCGCCAGCCTTCCTCTGAGATCGTCACCAGGGTTCGGCCGTCGTCGAGCGCCTCGAACTGCATGGTGACCGTCGTGTCATAGCCGGCGCCGGCCACCCCGTCCGAAGCTTCCCAGCGGAGGACGATCTCGCGGTCCTTCTCGACCTTGACGATATGGACCGGAAAGGCTCCGGGAAAGTCGTGGAAGTCCCAATAGACGTTGGCTCCCGTCTCGATCCGACCCTTTGCGCCGCCGGTGGTGAAATAGCGCGACAGCCTTGCCGGATCGACGACGGCCTCGAAAACCTCTCCCACGGGCCTCGCGATGCGGCCCGACACGCTGAACTTCAGTTCCATGGTCCTTCTCCCTTGCTGTGGTGCCAATTATGTTATAAAAACATAACATGTCAACATCAGAGAAAAACGACAAGATTTTCAAGGCGTTGGCGGCGCCTCTTCGCCGATCGATTCTGGATGAGCTGAAGGACAGTCCGCAGACGACAGGCGCGCTCTGTGAGCGCTTCTCGCAACTCGACCGTTGCACCGTGATGCAGCATCTGAGGGTTCTCGAGGATGCGGACCTGGTGATCGTGCGCAGGGCAGGGCGCGAGCGCTGGAACCATCTCAATCCCCTGCCGATCAAGGAGATCCATGATCGCTGGATCGGCGCCTATGCCGTCCAGGCGGTGAATATGCTTGATCGCCTGAAGCGCGATCTGGAGAGCTGACTGCGGCTGCTGCCGCGAGAGTTCCCGTGCCTCAAAAAGAAGAGGCTTCCCTCCGGTTCAGCGGGAAAAGCCTCTTTTCTTGGGAAGCGTGTGTCGGAGCGCGCTTACCGCTCGCTGTCCATATGGGCGAGCTGCGTTTCGGCGTAGCGGGCGCCTGCGGCGGCGTTCTTCGGCACCGCGCCTTCGATAGCCGCCAAATCCTGCGCGGAGAGCGTCAGGTTCTGGGCGCCGAGTGCTTCGGCCAGCCTGTCGCGGCGGCGTGCGCCGATCACCGGGACGATGTCTTTGCCCTGGGCGGCCACCCAGGCGATTGCGATCTGGGCGACGGTCGCGCCCTTGGCGTCCGCAACCTGCCTGAGAGCCTCCACCAGTTCGAGGTTCTTCTCGACATTGCCCTGCTGGAAGCGCGGGCTCATCGTGCGGAAGTCGCCGGCGCCGGTGGAGGCCCTCTGCCAGTGGCCGCTGATCAGGCCGCGGGACAAGACGCCATAAGCCGTAACGCCGATCCCGAGCTCGCGGCAGACAGGCAAGATCGTGTCTTCAATTCCGCGCGAGATGAGCGAATATTCGATCTGCAGATCGGAGATCGGATGGACGGCCGCGGCGCGGCGGATCGTATCGGCTCCGACCTCCGATAGTCCTATGTGGCGGACGTAACCGGCCGTGACCATGTCGGCGATGGCGCCGATCGTGTCCTCGACCGGCACAGCCGGATCCAGCCGGGCGGGACGATAGATGTCGATATAATCCACGCCCAGCCGCTGCAGGGTATAGGTGAGGAAGTTCTTTACCGCGACAGGCCGGCAATCGTAGCCGCCCCATCCGCCCTTGGGATCGCGAAGTGCCCCGAACTTCACGCTCACGAGGGCGTCTTCGCGCTTGTGGCCTTTCAGGGCCTCGCTGATCAGCATCTCGTTGTGGCCCATCCCGTAGAAGTCGCCCGTGTCGAGCAGGTTTATGCCGGCGTCGAGCGCCGCGTGGATGGTTGCGATGCTTTCCGCGCGGTCGGCAGGCCCGTACATGCCGGACATGCCCATGCAGCCGAGACCGATCGCCGATACTTCAGGACCGGTATTTCCGAGGCGATAGCGTTGCATCTTTTCTCTCCTTCGTCGGGCGCCTCCATGCGCCTTCGAGAGCTGTTTTATCCCATGGCGCTTTGTGCGATAATCCGGATATCGAAGAACGAGTTGTACGGGATTTCGCACAATGGATAGTCTGCCCCTTGCCGATCTTGACGCCTTCACGGCGGTCGCGCGCGAACGAAGCTTCAGGACCGCGGCCGCCAAGCGGGGTGTGTCCGCCTCGTCGCTCAGCGAGGCCCTGCGCCGCCTGGAGCAGAGACTAGACGTCAGGCTCCTCAACCGGACGACGCGAAGCGTGACGCTGACGGAAGCAGGCGAGAAGCTGCTCGAGCGGCTGACGCCCGCTATCGGCGAAATCGCCTCAGCGCTCGACCAGATCAGCAGCTCACAGGATAGCCCCGCCGGTACGCTGCGGCTCAACGTGCCCTCGGTCGTGGCGCGGTTCATCCTGCCGCCGATCGTCAACCGGTTCCTCCTCCGCTATCCGGGCGTTAGGCTGGAGGTCGCCGCCGAAGATACGTTCATCGACGTCATTGCAGCGGGCTTCGATGCCGGGATCAGGTATGATGAGCGGTTGGCGCGCGACATGATCGCAGTGCCCATTGGGCCTCGCCGCCAGCGATTTATCTGCGCGGCGTCGCCGACCTATCTCGAAGCGCACGGCGTTCCGCGCCATCCCCGTGACGTCCTCGACCACCGATGCATCCGCCACAGGTTCCGAAGCGGGGTCATGCCGGTATGGGAGTTCGAGAAGGGCAGGGAAGTGATCAACATTTCTCCGCCGGCCACCATCGTTGGCGATTCGAATGACCTGCAGGTCGCGGCAGCCATCGATGGCCTCGGAATCCTGCGCAGCTTCGAGGAATTTCTGACCCCCTCGATTGCGGCCGGCAGGCTCGTGAGCGTCCTGGAGGAGTGGGACAGCGTGTTCCCGGGGCCGTTTCTATACTACGCCAGCCGCAGGCACATGCCGGCTCCACTCAGGGCCTTCGTCGACTTCCTGCGCGCCGAACAGAGGCGCCCGCCGGATGGAAGAAACCAGGAAAGTCTTGCATAAGGGCTTGATTCCAATCAATTTCCGTGTTTGTTCCATTTGAAACATTCACTTGTTCCCTGATTGTTTCCCCTCAATACTTGGGGTAGGCAAGTCCCGTTGTGCGACGTTCCTCATTTGTATCTATGACCAAAGACAGGCAAGCAAGGGGCCTTTCGATGCTCGATCCCAAGTTCGTCCGCCGCGGCCTTTTCCTGGTCTTCATGATTCTTTTTCTCGACGTCATCGGCATTGCCATCATCATGCCGGTGCTGCCCGCCTTCCTTGAGGAACTGACCGGAGGGACGGTGAGCGAGGCGGCCATCGATGGCGGCTGGCTGCTGCTCGTCTATGCCGGGATGCAGTTCCTCTTTGCGCCCTTCATCGGCAACCTCAGCGATCGCTACGGCCGCCGGCCTATCCTGCTTGCCTCGGTGCTCACCTTTGCGATCGACAACTTCATCTGTGCCGTTGCCACCAGCTTCTGGATGCTCTTTGTCGGTCGCGTTCTGGCCGGTATCAGCGGTGGCAGCTTCGCGACATGCTCGGCCTATATCGCCGACATCAGCACGGAGGAGAACCGCGCCAAGAATTTCGGGCTCATCGGCATCGCCTTCGGCGTCGGCTTCACGCTCGGCCCTGTCATCGGCGGCGTCCTCGGCGAGTTCGGCCCGCGCGTACCCTTCCTGGGCGCTGCTGCGCTTTCCTTCGTCAATTTCGTGGCCGCCTGCTTCCTGCTGCCCGAGACGCTGGAAGCCAAGAACCGACGCCGCTTCGAATGGAGCAGGGCCAATCCTCTCGGCGCGCTGAAGCAGATGCGCAACTATCCCGGCATCGGCTGGGTCTGCGTGGTGATGTTCCTCTACTGGCTTGCTCATGCCGTCTATCCCGCGGTCTGGTCCTTTGTGTCGGTCTTCCGCTACCGCTGGAGCGAGGGCCAGATCGGCCTGTCGCTTGGCATCTACGGCATAGGCGCGGCGTTCGTGATGGGCGTCATCCTGCCGCGCATCGTGCCGGTTCTCGGCGAGTGGCGCACAGCCGTCCTTGGGCTTGCCTTCTCCTGCGCGGGCCTGACCGGCTATGCCTTCGCCTGGGAGGGCTGGGTCGTCTATGTCGTGATCGTGGCGACCGTGATCGAGAATGTTGCCGATGCGCCGCTGCGCAGCATTGCGGCCGGCAAGGTGCCTCCGTCGGCGCAGGGCGAGCTCCAGGGGGCGCTCGCAAGCCTCAGCAGCATCACGACCATCATCGGGCCGCTGATCTTCACCCAGCTGTTCGGCCACTTCACCGCGCCCGATGCGCCGATCACCTTCGCCGGCGCGCCCTATCTTGTCGCCGCCATCTTCATCCTGATCGCCGCTCTCGTCTTCGTCGGCCGGGTCAAGGTCCCACGCTCAGGCGAAGCGCTGGGGGCCGCTTAAAAAATCATCAGATTTTTTGATGATGTGATGAATTCTTTATCATTTTAGCGTTTCAGACTGGCCTTTTTCGGCCGACTGCGATAATGCCGGTCGCTCGCCCAGATGCGATGGCGCCATGTGGCGCAACCTTAACTTGAGACTTCGGACATGGACACGCCCCTGAACATGCGCATGCCTGCGCAGAAGAAGGACAATTCCTGGCCTGCGCATTTCCGCGCCACGCTTTCGCTCGGCATTCCGCTGATCGGTGCGCAGCTGGCGCAGCTTGGCATCGGCACAACCGACGTGATGATCGTCGGCCGCCTCGGCGCCGAACATCTCGCCGCCATGGTGCTGTCCGCGCAGTTCATCTTCACGATCCTGGTCTTCGGCTCGGGCTTTTCGATCGCCGTCATCCCGATGGTCGCGCAGGCCTTCGGCCGCGACGACGTCGTTTCCGTCCGCCGTTCGATCAGGATGGGCCTCTGGGTCGTGATCGCCTACTGGGTGATCATGCAGCCGGCCTTCTTCAACTCCGAAGCCATCCTGCTCTGGGCCGGCCAGGAACCCGAGGTGGCGCGGCTTGCCCACAGCTACATCATGATCGGCCAGTTCGGCGTGCTGCCCGGACTGCTCTACAATGTCCTGCGCGCTCTTGTCAGCGCCATCGGCAGGGCTGGCGTGATCCTCTATGTCACGCTGGCGATGCTGGTGCTCAATGCCGCGCTTGCCTATCCGATCGTGCTCGGCCATTTCGGTCTGCCGGTGATGGGCCTGCCGGGTGCGGCTGCCGTTTCCGTCGCGGTGCAGATCGCCGGCCTCGCATTTCTCGTCGCCTATATGCAGAGCAGGGCGGACACACGCCGCTTCGAAATCTTCGTCCGCTTCTGGCGCCCCGACTGGCATGCGTTCGGCGAGGTGGTTCGCCTCGGCCTGCCGATCAGCGTCACCATCCTAGCCGAAGTCAGCCTGTTCACGGTGGCTACGTTGATGATGGGGCGTATCGGCACCATCGAGCTTGCCGCCCATGGCATCGCCCTGCAATGGGCGTCGATCGCCTTCATGATTCCGCTCGGCCTGTCGCAGGCGGCAACGGTGCGGGTGGGGCTTGCCCAGGGGCAGGGCGATCGCGCCGGGCTCGTGCGCGCCTCGGTCGCAGCGGTCATCATCGCGACGCTCGCGGCCGCGATCGGCAGCCTCGTCTTCGCAACGATACCGGAGTTCCTGGGAAGCTGGTTCCTCGATGTGAGCTCGTCCGACGCGCCGCAGGTGCTCGCCTATGCCGGTCCGTTGATCGTCGTTGCAGGCCTGTTCCAGCTCGTCGACGGCCTGCAGGTGATCGCAAACGGGCTGCTGCGCGGCATCAAGGACACGCGCGTGCCGATGATCCTGGCGCTGATCGCCTATTGGCCCATCGGCTTCTTCCTCGCCTGGGCGCTGGCGTTCCCGCTCGGCTTCGGCGGCATCGGGATCTGGTACGGCTTCCTTCTCGGCCTGCTCGCCGCGGCCGTGATGCTCTGCGGACGCTTCTACATGCTCGTCCGCCGCAATGGCGAGATGGCGGGCGCCTGACCCGCCGTCTCCACGCGCGCCGCAGTCGCGCCATATCGCTGCCAGAGCGATCGCAACGCGCGGCGTGAAGGCACTTCGACCAGGCGATAGCTGCCATAGGCCACGACGAAGGCCAGGCACAGCCCGAGCGCAAGAATTACCGTGACGGGAAGCATGCCGTCGAGAATGCGGTAGGTCAGGAAAAGCACCGGCACGTGCAGGAGATAGAGCGAGAAGCTGATATTTCCCGCAAAACGGAGCGGTGCCGCGGCAAAGAGGCGCGCCGAGATCGGGTGCTCCATCGCGACAAGCCAGACAATCAGTGCCGCGGCGAAGGCCGGAGCCATGCCCCACGGGCTCTCCAGCGAAAACCATTGCCGGTAGATCAGTATCACCACCGGAAGCGCGAGCGCGAGGACGCCGATCACCGGGCCGGCGCTCTGCTTCGGCACGTACTGATGCAGGCGGCCCGCAATGGCGCCGAACAGGAAGAAGTGCAGTTTCGAGGTCAGGAGGATGCCGGGGCCGGGAAAGCCGAGCAGGGCGGCGACTGCAAGGGTGGCTCCGATGGCGGCGAGGATGTTCGCGTGGGCGAGCGGTCGCGCAAGGCAAAGCCAGACCAGCGGGAACAGCATGTAGAACTGAATTTCCGGCGGGATCGACCAGAGGACGCCGCTTGAGCCGAGCATCAGTACATGCCGGGCGATCTCGACAGGCCCTGAAATCGGATGCACGTAGTCGAGCCCCGGAATGGCAGAGAGTATCGCTGCCACGACAATGGCCAGCAGGTAGGCGGGGTAGATGCGCGCGAGCCGGCTGACGAGAAAGTCCGCGGCATCCTTCCGGGTCGGCGGGTGGCCTGAGTAAAGATACGCCATCAGGAAGCCGCTGAGCGCGAAGAAGAGCGCGACGGCGGTACTGCCGATATCGGCGAAGGTCAGCTGGTGAAGGGACGGAAACACCAGGCCGATATGCGAGACGACGACGACGATTGCCGCCACCCCGCGCAAGCCGTCAAGGCTGGCGATATGCTGCGTATTGTTCATGTCCTTCCCCGGCGATCGACCCGCGGGGAAGGCTAACGTCAGGGGTTTAAAGCACTGTTAAGGCGATGCTGATGTGCGCCTGCGGCCATCGGGCGCCGGTCAAGGCCGGTTGCGATGGCCGAAAGATCACCGTTCCGCGATGGCAGGCTCGCCCTTCTTTTCGCGCACGAGGTTGATGAAGCGGCGGAACAGATAGTGGCTGTCCTGCGGGCCGGGCGAAGCCTCCGGGTGATGCTGTACCGAGAAGACGGGACGGCCGGCGACGCGCAGGCCGCAGTTGCTGCCGTCGAACAGCGAAACGTGAGTCTCCTCAACGCCTTCCGGCAGGGAGTTCGTGTCGACTGCGAAACCGTGGTTCATCGAGACGATCTCCACCTTGCCGGTGGTGTAGTCCTTGACGGGATGGTTCGCGCCATGGTGTCCCTGGTGCATCTTGGCGGTCTTGGCGCCGAGTGCGAGGCCCAGCATCTGGTGGCCGAGGCAGATGCCGAAAACCGGGATGTCCGTCTTGATCAGTTCCTTGATGACGGGAACCGCATATTCGCCGGTCGCAGCGGGATCGCCCGGACCGTTGGAGAGGAAGATGCCGTCCGGCTTCAGGCCGAGCACGTCGTCGGCGCTTGCGGTCGCGGGAAGCACGGTAACCTTGCAGTCGAGACCGGAGAAGAGGCGAAGGATATTGCGCTTCACGCCGTAGTCCATGCAGACGATATGGAACTTGGCGGCGTTCGGGTCGAGTTCGCCATAGCCCTCGTTCCAGATCCAGGGCGTCTGCGTCCACTGCGAGGACTGGCCTGATGTGGCAGCCTTGGCGAGGTCGAGGCCCACTAGGCCACTCCATGCCTTGGCTTCGGCCCTCAACGTTTCGAGATCGAAAACACTGCTGGGGTCATGGGCGATGACGGCGTTCGGCATGCCGTTCTGGCGGATCCAGGCGGTGAGCGCGCGCGTGTCGATGCCGCACATGCCGATGATGCCGCGTGCCTTCAGCCACGCGTCGAGATGACGGACGGCTCGGTAGCTTGAGGGATCGGTGATATCGGCCTTGAAGATCACGCCGACGGCGCCGTGGCGGGCGGCGGGCGTCAGATCCTCGATGTCTTCGTCATTGGTGCCGACATTGCCGATGTGCGGAAAGGTGAAGGTGACGATCTGGTCGAGATAGGAAGGATCAGTCAGGATCTCTTCATAGCCGGTCAGCGCCGTGTTGAAGCAGACTTCGGCCTGGACCTTGCCGGTCGCGCCGATGCCCTTGCCCTCGATGACGGTACCATCCGCCAGAACGAGCAAGGCAGTCGGTTTCTCGGTGGTCCATGGAAGTGTAGCTGTCATTTTCATCCCGTTTCCGGCGCTTGCCGTGGCCGTTCAATGACCCGGCGCCTTCGCCATTTTGCGCCGCGGAAAAGCGCGCGACGCAAATGTCGCGGCTTGCGGCCCTGAAATCTAGTTTTCGTGCAGGCGCCGACCAATAGCCAAACGCCGCCTGCGGGTCAATCATTCCGCCGCATATATAGGTGGAATTTGCGACACGTGCGGTTCACTATTTCGGATTGATTGTTTACCGCCGCCCGGTCTAAGACACGCTGCAATCGAAGGAGTAAGACAAATGATCCGCGAAACCCTCGCCAACGCCCAGAAGGACGCGATGAAGGCCAAGGAAGCCGCGCGGCTATCGACCGTCAGGCTCATTCTTGCCGCCATCAAGGATCGGGACATTGCAAATCGCGGCGCCGGCAAGGAGGCCGCCAGCGACGACGATATCCTCCAGATCCTCTCCAAGATGGTCAAGCAGCGCGAGGAATCGGCGAAGATCTACGACGAGGGCGGACGGCCCGAACTCTCTGCAAAGGAGAGGGAGGAGATTACCGTCATCCAGGGCTTCATGCCGGCGCAGCTCTCAGACGACAAGATCCGCGAAATTTGCGCTGCCGTCATTGCCGAAATCGGCGCCCAGGGCATCAAGGACATGGGCAAGTGCATGGCGGTGCTGAAAGAGCGCTACGCCGGTCAGATGGATTTCGCCAAGGCATCGGGCGTGCTGAAGACTCTCCTCGGCTGAGCTTCAGCATGCCTGCATCTGCGCGGCCGCTTCTATCGCTTCCCGCTCCGTGAAGACTGCTTCCACCGCCGCATCTATGATTGCGAGCTTCTCAGCCTGGTAGTGCAGGTATTCGGCGATGAAGCCGCGCGAAATCCACATGCTGCTTCTGCCTGGAGCCTCTGTCCAGCCGAGGCTCCCGAGCTTCGAGGCATGGCTCACCAGCCGTTTCAGATGCGTGTTCGAGATCAGGAACTGCTGGTGTATCTCGCGCAGCGAGATGCGCCCGATCAGGACCTTGTCGGCTGCCGGGTCTAGGCTGTCGATCTGTGAGATCAGATAGTCCATCACGACGCCGCCGGAATTGGCGGAGTTGAATATGTCGAAGGTTTCGCCGGGGTTCCTGATAGATGCACTGTTGAGGATCCGGAGCGCAATCCGTGGCTGGATGTGCTCGAAGGCGGCCGGATCGGCCGAAAGCCTATCGCTTCGGTCCTTTCCATCGAGATGGTCGAGTACTTGGAGATGTAGGTGAAGCCAGCGCCATATGTGGTCCTTCGCCATGCTGGTGGGTTCCACCAGGCGCGTGCGACGATTGGCGAGATCAGGGACGAGGCGCAGGAACCGGTAGGTCAGCATCTCCCTCATGAAGGCCGCGGCGGTGTTGCGGCTTGCGATCCGGTGCTCGACTACGAAGTCAACGAAACGCTCGGAATAGAGAGCCGCCTGGAGGCCGTCCGGATGCCCGTGATAGAGCGCGATGCCGGCCTGGGCCATCAGCCAACGCTGCCGCGCGGCAAAAACGGACGCCATGCGGGGATTCTCGCTATAAATCTCGATGAGTTCAGTTGCGCAGCGAATGACGGCTGTCGGGAAGATGCTGTTTGAAACAAGGTCTTCGGCGCTGAGCGGCATGAATGCTTCCGGAGATTAGACCAAATCAATCGCCGTCAGCTAATATGCTGTCAATAAAATTCTATCAAAAGATGCTGAAATATTCGTGATGAGACGGCCCAATAATTGCGCCGGGCCCGACAGATAAGAAGGCAGGAGCTGGGGGCGCTCCTGCCTTCTTGCACTTTGCCGTCACCTGATGACGCAGGGCCGAGCCCAAATCAGGCTCCTTGATGCAAAGGCACCCTTGCGAGGCGGCGCCGGGGGTAGGGATGGTGCCTCGCTCGGGGATCATCATCGCAGTCAGAATATGGCCGCGGACAGGCCGGTTCAAATTACAAAAATATAATTTTTGGTAGCAGGGATTCGCCGTAAATACGCCACCATCCAATTGAATTGGACACGGTTTAATTGCCGGCACTGCGACGAGGAGTCGCGGCCATTTTCGACATCGTGGCGCTGCCTCGCCCTTGCCTGCGACGACGCTGCGGCTTCCAGTCCAATACGAGACCCTGTGAATAGCGGGCGCGACGCATAAGTGTCGTGGCAATGGCCCGCCATCCTGCTTATATGGGACGAGCCAGAGGTTTCCATGCGATTTTCCAATACGTTTCTCGACGAGATCCGCGACCGCGTTCCGATATCCGATGTGATCGGCCGTCGCGTGACGTGGGATCGACGCAAGACCAATGTCTCGCGCGGCGACTACTGGGCATGCTGCCCGTTTCACGGCGAGAAATCCCCGAGCTTCCACTGCGAGGACCGGAAGGGACGCTATCATTGCTTCGGCTGCGGGGTCACCGGAGACCACTTCCGTTTCCTGACTGATCTCGAGGGCCTGAACTTTCCCGAAGCAGTGCAGCAGATCGCTGACATGGCGGGCGTCGCGATGCCTGTCGCCGATCCGCAGATGGAAAGGCGCGAGAAGGAGCGAGGCTCGCTCATCGACGTCATGGAGATGGCGACGAAGTTCTTCCAGGACCAATTGCAGACGGCGAACGGTGCACGGGCAAGGGCCTATCTGCGCGATCGCGGCCTGACCGGCCGGACGATCGAAACCTTCCGGCTGGGCTATGCGCCGGAGAGCCGCAATGCGCTCAAGGAGTTCCTGGCCGGCAAGGGCGTCACCAAGGAACAGATCGAGGCCTGCGGCTTGGTAGTGCACGAGAACGTGCCCGTCTCCTATGACCGGTTCCGCGATCGCATCATGTTTCCGATCCTGTCGTCCCGGGAAAAGGTGATTGCCTTCGGGGGCCGGGCCATGTCGCCCGATGCGCCGGCAAAATACCTCAATTCCAACGAGACCGAGCTCTTTCACAAAGGGCGCGTGCTCTACAATTTCGCTAGGGCGCGCCGTGCCATCCAGGGTGCCGACGGCGCCGGCACCATCATCGCCGTGGAAGGCTATATGGACGTGATCGCCTTGAACCAGGCGGGCGTGGAAAACGCGGTCGCGCCGCTTGGTACGGCGCTCACCGAGGATCAGCTGGAACTGCTCTGGAAGATGACGCCGCAGCCGGTGCTCTGCTTCGATGGAGACGGCGCCGGCATCCGCGCGGCCAACCGCGGCGCCGACCTGGCCTTGCCGCATCTGAAGCCCGGCCGGTCGGTGCGCTTCGCGTTGTTGCCGGACGGCAAGGATCCTGATGACCTCGTTCGCCACGAGGGCCGTGCGCCGTTCGACAAGGTGCTTGCACAGGCCAAGCCACTTTCGGAGATGCTCTGGGATCGGGAAATCAACACGGGCAAGTTCGACACGCCGGAAGCCCGCGCCGAGCTGGAAGCGCGGCTGAAACAAATGGTCGGCGTCATCGCGGACGAGAATGTGCGTCGTCACTACCAGCAGGATATTCGAGACCGCCTGAACGCTTTCTTCCAGCCGCAGTTTGCAAGCCGCAATGCCCAGGGTGGTGGCTTCGAGCGCAACGGTGGGCGATCATTCGGCTCCCGCAGCGAAGGCCAGGGCGCCCGTAAATCGTCTCGCCCGCCTGCCGCGTCCGACCGGCTGGTGCGTTCCGGCATGATCAAGGGTCACCAGGAGATGCCGCCGCTGCGCGAGAGCGTACTGGCGCTTACCGTCGTCAACCATCCACAGCTGCTGCAGGACGATTATGACGAGATTGCCGCGATCGACTACGAGAGCCGCGAGCTGCAGCGACTCTGGTCGGCAATGCTCGGCACGGCGGCGGCGACCGCCGCTCCGCATCTGACGGGCGCGCACCTTCTCGAGCGGCTCGAGCAGCAAGGCTTTGCGGCCCTCCTCAAAGGGCTCGACCAGCAGATCCGCAATGCGCGCCTTTGGACTGCGACCGAGGAGGCGGCCATGGAGGATGCCCGCGAAGGATACCGCCAGGCGCTTGCGCTGCACAAACGCACCAAGGCGCTGCGCTGGCAGAAGGTGGAACTTGAGCGCGAGATTGCCGAAGTTACGGAGGAGGGCGACAGCGAGCGTGTGGAGCAACTGATGCTCGCCTTGCAGCAGGTGCACCTCGAAGGCCTGCGTCTCGAAAACCAGGAAGCGATTATCGATGGTTTCGGCATCATGTCCGGCCGGATCAAGGGAGCGGCGAAGAGCTGATGTCGCTGACGGAGCGCGATGGCGCAAGGTTTTCGGCCGCGGAGACGCTTTTCGGCCAGCGGCAATCGAGCCTGGAGCCGCTCGATGTGCTCAAGAACGTCTACGGCTTTCCCGCTTTTCGAGGCAAGCAACAACAGGTGGTGGAGCATGTCGTCGCTGGTGGCGATGCCGTCGTGCTTTTTCCGACCGGCGCCGGAAAGTCCCTCTGCTTCCAGGTTCCCGCGCTCTGCCGTGAAGGCGTCGGCATCGTTGTCTCGCCGCTCATCGCGCTGATGCGCGACCAGGTGGAAGCCTTGAAGCAACTCGGCATCCGGGCGGCCGCTCTCAACTCGTCATTGACGCGCGAGGAGTTCGTCAATGTGCGCCGTGCACTGGCCGGAGGCGAACTGGATCTCCTTTATGTAACGCCCGAACGGATCGCCACGGACGGCTTTCGCGAAACGATCGGCAATGCGAGGATTGCCCTCTTTGCCATAGACGAGGCCCATTGCGTGTCGCAGTGGGGCCACGACTTCCGCCCGGAGTACCGCGAGCTCGGCAGGCTGGCCGAGCTCTATCCGGACGTGCCGCGCATTGCCCTGACGGCAACGGCCGATCCCCACACGCGCGAAGACATCATCGAGCGGCTGGCGCTCGGTCGGGGCAGGGTTTTCACCACCAGCTTCGACCGGCCGAACATCGCCTACGAGATCGTCGAGCGTGACCAGCCGCGCCAGCAGCTCTTGCGCTTTCTCTCGGGTCACAAGGGCAACAGCGGCATCGTCTACTGCCTGTCGCGCGCGAAGGTCGAGGACACGGCGGAATGGCTGAACGGGCAGGGGATCCGCGCGCTCGCCTACCACGCCGGCATGGACCGGGCCGTGCGCGACGCCAACCAGGATGCCTTCCTGAAGGAGGACGAATTGTGCCTCGTGGCGACCGTCGCTTTCGGCATGGGCATCGACAAGCCGAACGTCCGCTATGTCGCCCATCTCGACCTGCCGGGTTCCGTCGAAGCCTACTATCAGGAGACCGGCCGCGCCGGGCGCGATGGCCTGCCGTCTGAGGTCTGGATGGCCTACGGCATGGCCGACGTCATCCAGCGGCGGCGGATGATCGACGAGGGTAACTCGCCGGAAGACATAAAGCGTATCGAGCGCACCAAGCTCAACGCGCTGCTTGCCATCTGCGAAACCGCGTCATGCCGACGCCAGGCGATTCTCGCGCATTTCGGCGAAGCGCATGGCGGCGGTTGCGGCAACTGCGATACCTGCCAGAAGCCGGTGGAAACCTGGGACGGCACGGACGCTGCGATCAAGGCGCTTGCCGCCATCTATCGCACGGGAGAGCGCTTCGGCACCGGCCACGTCATCGATGTGCTCGTCGGTAACGCCAACGAGAAAACGGAGCGCTTCGGCCATACGACGATGCCCGTCTTCGGTGCCGGCAAGGATATTCCCGCCCGCACCTGGCAGTCCGTCTGCCGCCAGCTCCTCGCCATGGGGCTTATTCGCGTCGATCATGATGCCTTCGGTGCCTTGAAGCTGGAACCGGAGGCGCGTGCGGTCTTCAAGCATGAGCGGCAGGTTTTCTTCCGCAAGGACCCGACGCGCTCGGAGCGGCGGACGAAGAAGACCGAGCGTTCGGAGCGACGGTCGGGCCTTTCCGGCGCCGACGGCACGCTGTTCGAAGCGCTTCGTGCCGAACGCACAGCGATTGCAAGATCCCTCGGCGTGCCGCCCTATGTCGTCTTCCCTGATACGACGCTGATCGCCTTTGCAAGCGAGCGGCCACGCAGCCGCAAGGAACTGCTCGGCATATCCGGCGTCGGCCAGGCGAAACTGGAGCGCTACGGAGACGCGTTTCTCGATATCATCCTGGCCCACGACGACTAGGCCGCAGCACCTCATGGGAATGAAGCGCGCCTGAGCCTCGAGTAGAACGACGTCGACACGATACCTACATAGATCTCATGCCTTCGTTTGAGCCCGATTGGACGCAGTGCCGGGGTTGAGGTGGTTGCGGCCGAGCCGCCGGCCCGCTGTCTTTCTGATTGCGACGCAAGGCTGGCCCCAAGCGGGCAAGACAAGCCAATGGCGATGTGATAACTCGACGAGCCAACGGGAAAGAACAAGAGAAGGGCCGCCAATGACCTCGCCATTTCTGTCGCACATGCGCACGGAACTCGCCGCTCTCAAGGAGGCCGGCCTTTACAAGTCCGAGCGCGTCATCACCTCGAAGCAGGCCGGCGAGATCGCCATCGCCTCCGGCGAACGGGTTCTCAATTTCTGTGCCAACAACTATCTCGGCCTCGCCGACAACGAAGAGCTCGCCGAAGCCGGCAAGAAGGCGCTCGACCGCTACGGTTACGGCATGGCATCCGTCCGCTTCATCTGCGGCACGCAGGAGGAGCACAAGCAGCTCGAGGCCCGCATTTCCTCCTTCCTCGGCATGGAAGACACGATCCTCTATTCCTCCTGCTTCGATGCAAATGGCGGTCTCTTCGAGACGCTGCTCGGCGAGGAGGACGCAATCATCTCCGACGCGCTGAACCACGCGTCGATCATCGACGGCGTGCGGCTGTCGAAGGCGAAGCGCTTCCGCTACGCCAACAACGACATGGCGGCGCTGGAAGAAGAGCTGAAGAAGGCCGAAGGCAGCCGTTTCAAGTTGATCGCCACCGACGGCGTGTTCTCGATGGATGGCATCATCGCCAATCTCCAGGGCGTCTGCGATCTCGCCGAGAAATACGGCGCGATGGTCATGGTGGACGACAGCCATGCGGTCGGCTTCGTCGGCAAGCATGGTCGCGGCTCGGCCGAGTATTGCGGCGTTGAGGGCCGCGTCGACATCATTACGGGCACGCTCGGCAAGGCGCTCGGCGGTGCCTCCGGCGGGTACACATCGGCAAAGGCCGAGGTTGTCGAATGGCTGCGCCAGCGTTCGCGTCCCTACCTCTTCTCGAACACCCTGGCCCCAGTCATCGCGTCCGCTTCGCTGAAGGTCTTCGACCTCATCGAAAACGGCGACGCGCTACGCGAGCGGCTTTCCGCCAATGCGAGCCTCTTCCGCACCGAAATGACGAAGCTCGGCTTCACGCTGGCCGGCGAGGGGCACCCGATCATTCCGGTCATGCTCGGCGATGCGAAGTTGGCGCAGGACATGGCGGCGCTCATGCTCAAGAAGGGCGTCTATGTCATCGGCTTCTCTTTCCCCGTTGTACCGAAGGGGCAGGCGCGCATCCGCACGCAGATGTCGGCTGCGCATTCCCGGGCAGATGTGGAGCGGACGATTGCCGCCTTTGCGGAAGCCGGCCGTGAACTTGGCGTAATTTGAAAGGCTTGAAGGAATAATATCATGTCCAACATGATGAAGGCGCTCGTCAAATCGAAGCCGGAGGTCGGTCTCTGGATGGAGAATGTGCCCGTCCCCGAGGTTGGCCCGAACGACGTGCTCATCCGGGTAAAGAAGTCGGCGATCTGCGGAACGGACGTTCATATCTGGAACTGGGACCAATGGGCGCAGAAGACCATCCCCGTGCCGATGGTCGTCGGCCATGAATTCTGCGGCGAGATTGCCGAGATCGGTTCAGCGGTCACCAAATACAAGGTCGGCGAACGCGTCTCCGGCGAGGGGCACATCGTCTGCGGCAAATGCCGCAACTGTCGCGCCGGCCGCGGTCATCTGTGCCGCAATACACTCGGCGTCGGCGTCAACCGGCCGGGCTCCTTCGGCGAGTTCCTCTGCATTCCGGAATCGAACGTCGTGCCGATCCCGGACGACATCCCGGATGAGATCGCCGCGATCTTCGACCCCTTCGGCAACGCCGTGCATACCGCGCTCTCCTTCGATCTCGTCGGTGAGGACGTGCTCGTCACCGGCGCCGGCCCGATCGGCATCATGGGCGCCCTGGTCGCAAAGCGCTCCGGCGCCCGCAAGGTCGTCATCACCGACATCAATCCGAAGCGGCTGGAGCTCGCTCGCGAACTCGGCATCGACTACGTCGTCGATGCCTCGAAGGAAAATCTCGCCGATGTCATGAAGGCGATCGGCATGACCGAGGGCTTCGACGTCGGGCTGGAGATGTCAGGCGCGGCGCCTGCCTTCCGCGACATGATCGACAAGATGAACAATGGTGGCAAGATCGCCATCCTCGGCATCGCGCCGGCCGGCTTTGAGATCGACTGGAACAAGGTCATCTTCAAGATGCTCAATCTCAAGGGCATCTACGGCCGCGAGATGTTCGAGACCTGGTACAAGATGATCGCCTTCGTGCAGGGCGGGCTCGATCTTGCGCCGGTCATCACCCATCGCATCAAGATCGACGAGTTCCGCGACGGTTTCGAGGCGATGCGCTCCGGCAATTCCGGCAAGGTAGTGATGGATTGGATGTAACCCCAATTCGCGCCACAATTGAACAAAGATCGGCCGTATCACCCGGCCGCCCTTGTCAATCGAAAGCCCGCTCCTAAATTAGGAGGGCAATTGTTCCCCGGTGAAGGCCTGTGGAAAAGGCCTTTTCCGGGATTTCTCGGCTTTTTTTGCTGGAAAAGCTTGACGGGAAGAAAAATTGTGGGAATCACCGTTTGAATCGAAACGGTGAACTGGGTCAAGGCGGATCACTTAAAACCATGGCCGGAATTTCAAATGCGATCCAGCGCTGCTGTCGAATGCCGGCGATCGTGGTTAATAAGGCATTAGAGGTCATTCCGTTAGGTAGGTTCAGGTGATTTGCGGCAGGCGCACAGGCGCCCGGCCTAGACGGTCCGTTCACCTCAGCAAATTCCAAGCGTCAGGGAAAGCGACGATATAGATGGCAACCAAGGTCAAAGAAAACGAAGAAGCAGAAGTCGAACGCGACGGCGCAGCCGATGGTCCGCTTCTCGACCTTTCGGATGACGCGGTCAAGAAGATGATCAAGGCCGCCAAGAAGCGCGGCTATGTGACCATGGACGAGCTCAACGCCGTCCTGCCGTCGGAAGAGGTGACTTCCGAGCAGATCGAAGACACGATGGCGATGCTTTCCGACATGGGCATCAACGTCGTGGAAGACGAAGAAGCTGAAGAAGCCGGCATGGCTGGCGGCGATGACGACGACGCCGGCGGCGACGAGGAGGGCGAGGGCGGCGAGCTTGCGCCGTCGAGCGGTACCGCACTTGCGACCGCCAAGAAGAAAGAGCCGACCGACCGCACCGACGACCCCGTGCGCATGTACCTGCGCGAGATGGGCTCGGTCGAGCTGCTCTCCCGCGAAGGCGAAATCGCCATTGCCAAGCGCATCGAGGCCGGCCGCGAGACGATGATCGCGGGTCTCTGTGAGAGCCCGCTGACCTTCCAGGCACTGATCATCTGGCGCGACGAGCTCAACGAAGGCACGACGCTGCTGCGCGAGATCATCGACCTCGAAACGACCTACTCCGGCCCCGAGGCCAAGGCCGCCCCCCAGTTCCAGAGCCCCGAGAAGATCGAGGCCGACCGCAAGGCTGCCGAGGAGAAGGAAAAGACGCGCCGGGCACGCACCGGCGACGATGACATCACCGATGTCGGCGGCGAAGGCCTGCCTCCGGAAGAGGAGGAAGAGGACGAGGACGAATCCAACCTGTCGCTGGCGGCCATGGAAGCCGAACTGCGGCCGCAGGTCATGGAAACGCTCGACCTGATCGCCGAGACCTACAAGAAGCTGCGCAAGCTGCAGGACCAGCAGGTCGAGCAGCGCCTGTCGGCTTCCGGCACGCTGTCGTCCGCCCAGGAGCGCCGCTACAAGGAGCTCAAGGACGAACTCATCAAGGCGGTCAAGTCGCTGTCGCTCAACCAGAACCGCATCGATGCACTCGTCGAGCAGCTCTATGACATCAACAAGCGCCTCGTGCAGAACGAAGGCCGCCTGCTGCGCCTTGCCGAATCCTATGGCGTCAAGCGCGATTCGTTCCTCGAGCAGTACCAGGGCGCCGAGCTCGATCCGAACTGGATGAAGTCGATCGGCAACCTTGCCGCCCGCGGCTGGAAGGAATTCGCCAAGAACGAGAACACGACGATCCGCGACATTCGCCAGGAGATCCAGAATCTCGCAACGGAAACCGGCATCTCGATCTCTGAATTCCGCCGTATCGTGCACATGGTGCAGAAGGGCGAGCGCGAAGCGCGCATCGCCAAGAAGGAAATGGTCGAAGCGAACCTTCGTCTCGTCATCTCCATCGCCAAGAAGTACACGAACCGCGGCCTGCAGTTCCTCGACCTGATCCAGGAAGGCAACATCGGCCTGATGAAGGCGGTCGACAAGTTCGAATACCGCCGCGGCTACAAGTTCTCGACCTATGCCACATGGTGGATCAGGCAGGCGATCACCCGTTCGATCGCCGACCAGGCCCGTACGATCCGTATTCCGGTGCACATGATCGAGACGATCAACAAGATCGTCCGTACCTCGCGCCAGATGCTGCACGAGATCGGCCGCGAGCCGACGCCGGAAGAACTGGCCGAAAAGCTGGCCATGCCGCTCGAAAAGGTCCGCAAGGTCCTGAAGATTGCCAAGGAGCCGATCTCGCTCGAAACCCCTGTTGGTGACGAAGAAGATTCGCATCTCGGTGATTTCATCGAGGACAAGAACGCGCTGCTGCCGATCGACGCCGCCATCCAGGCGAACCTGCGCGAGACGACAACCCGCGTTCTGGCCTCGCTGACGCCGCGCGAAGAACGCGTGCTGCGCATGCGCTTCGGCATCGGCATGAACACGGACCATACGCTCGAGGAAGTCGGCCAGCAGTTCTCGGTCACCCGCGAGCGTATTCGTCAGATCGAGGCGAAGGCGCTCAGGAAGCTGAAGCATCCGAGCCGTTCCAGAAAGCTCAGGAGCTTCCTGGACAGCTGACGCGTCGAGACGCCATTGAAGTTGAAGCCCGGTCAGCCACGCTGGCCGGGTTTTTTCTTGCCGGCGCCAGTGCATTCGGTTGGCTGTGCATTTTTCATCTTTGTGACTTGATGGCAGGCTTTTAAAAGGCCACATCGGTAGATGGTCGGAGAGCATCGTTCCGTGAACTGGAAAAAGATTGCCGAGATGCGGGAAGGGATCAACTGGGGCCTCGTCGCCTCGGTCGCGCTGCATCTCGCCTTTTTCGCGGCCTTCTTCCTCGAATTGCCGGACCTGCCGAAGGCGGAGAAGGAAGAGACCGTCAACGTCCAGCTCGTGCCGCCGCCGGAGGAAAAGAAGCCCGAGCCGCCGAAACCGGAAGAAAAGAAGCCGGAAGAGCAGGCGAAGAAGGAAGGGCCCGCGCCACCGCCGCCGCCTCCACCGGCGGAGAAGAAGGAAGAGCAGGCGAAGAAGGAGCCGCCTCCACCGCCGTCGATCCCGGCGCTGCGGCGAGTCTTCCAGTTCGGCGAAAAAGACACCGGCCCTGAGAAGGCCGATGGCGGCAACTCGTCGCAGGGTGAGGCAAGGCCCGCCACGAGCGCGCCAAAGCCCCACGCAGCGCCGGAGCCACCAGCGCCTCCGCCGCCTATAGGAACGGCGGGGACGGTGAAGGAGCCACCGGCGAACCCGGTGCCGCAGGATGTCAAGGTGCCGGAAGTCGAAACGGCCGGTGCCGCTCTGGGAAAAGATGGATTGGCGGCGCAAACGGCGAATGACGCCAAGACGACCTTTGAGCTGGCAGAGCCGCCCAAGCAAACGAAGCCAGATTCTAAGGAAGCATCAGTATCTGCAAAGCCTATGGAACCGGGCGAACTGACCGAAGCAAAGACGCTTTTTTCGAGGGCTGTAACCGATGATCCCGTCGCAATGACCGCTATGGGCAATTTGCCGCGAAGTGTCCGCTTTGACGAGCTTTGCGGTAGTGAATTGCAAGAGCAGCTCAGGCATGCGTCTCCGGCCTACGATCCCGTGAGAATGCCCGCTTATCGACTGCAAAGTGGAACCGTCCTCCAGGTGAACAGCGGAGCGTTTCTCGACAGACTGGGCTGGTACGACCTGAGTTTTAGATGTGAAGTCGATTCTGATGCGATGAAGGTTTTATCTTTCGCATTTAAGGTCCGAGGCCCCCTTCCCAAGAGTAAATGGAGGAGTCGCGGAATCTTCGAGTAGCTAAACCTGGGCCCGCTGCTACCGGCGTATCGTTGAGTGATGCTTTTGATGTTCCGGATCCGGTCCTGGTCATACGGCGTTGCGCAGCTCTCCTGGTGTGTAAGCGCATACGTGGCATGCCCTTCATCCCTCGCTTGCGCGCCGCGCCCCGCCCGCCTACCTTGCAGCGAGATGCTTTCGGAAACCGGACGGCAACCGTCGTGGACCTCAGGGAGAATTGACATGCAGCTTGGTATGATCGGCTTGGGACGCATGGGCAACAACATGGTGCAGCGGCTGATGAAGCACGGCCATGATTGCGTGGTCTATGACACGCGTCCGGAAAGCATGGCGGATCTGCAGACCCAGGGCGCCAAGGGCAGCACCTCGCTCGAGGAGTTCGTCTCGCTCCTGGCACGGCCGCGGGCGATATGGCTGATGCTGCCGGCCGCCGTCGTCGATCCCGTACTTGCCAAGCTCGTTCCCCTGCTCGAAAAGGGCGATATTCTCATCGATGGCGGCAACTCCTACTATCACGACGATATCCGGCGCGCCGGCGAATTGAAGCCGAAGGGCCTGCACTATGTCGATGTCGGCACGAGCGGTGGCGTCTTCGGTCTCGAGCGCGGCTATTGCCTGATGATTGGCGGCGAGAAGGAAACCGTCCAGCATCTTTCGCCGCTGTTTGCAGCACTTGCACCAGGCATGGGTAGCATTCCGCGCACGCAGAGCCGCGTCGAGAATGCCCGCGATAGCACTGCCGAGCTCGGCTATCTCCATTGCGGAAACCACGGCGCAGGCCACTTCGTGAAGATGGTCCACAACGGCATCGAATACGGCATGATGGCGGCCTATGCCGAAGGCCTCAACATCCTCAGGAACGCCAATATCGGTGCACAGACGCATGCGGTCGATGCTGAGACCGCACCGCTCCTGCATCCGGAACATTACCAGTATGAATTCGACCTCCCGGAGGTGACCGAGGTCTGGCGGCGCGGCAGCGTCATCAGCTCGTGGCTCCTGGATCTCACGGCCGACGCGCTCTACGAGGATCCGGGGCTGCAGAAGTTCGCCGGGCGCGTCTCGGATTCGGGCGAGGGGCGCTGGACGGCGATTGCGGCAATCGATGAGGGCGTGCCGACGCCGGTCCTGAGCGCCGCGCTGCAGGAGCGCTTCAGCTCGCGCGGCAATGCGGATTTCGCCAACAAGATTCTCTCGGCGATGCGCAGCGAGTTCGGCGGCCACGCCGAGAAGAAGTAGCAACTAGCCGACGGCAAGGGCAGGGCGGCCACGGCCTGCCAGACTGCTGACGAAGCCGCCAACGCGATTGATCGCTTTGAAAGCGGCAAAATACCCGCCACCACCATACCGGCCTCGTGCCGGTATCCAGCGCGATCGAGCCCTCGATCGAGAAAGACTCTTTCGCCGCGCAGAGGTGCGGCGGCCTGGATTCCGGCTCAAGGCCGGAATGACGGAGAAACACGGTGTGCCGAACCACAAGAGGTTTGTCGGCAGTCTGGCAGGGCGATCCGGCCCTGCGCTTCATTCCGGAAGCCCGCCTTTTAGCAGGTCGACGACGAAGCGGTTGATGAAGTGCTCCGGCATGGCGGAGTTTTGACCGAAATAGAATTCCTTGCGTGCGCTCCTGCTGGTCAGGCCCGGCCGGAAGCGTTGAAGCTCTTTAACTGCCTGCCGCGCCTCCGCCGTCTTGCCCTGGCTTCCAAGCACGGCCACGAGAACCATGGCCGGCCAGAAGGTGACGTTCGGCTGCTGCAGCCCCGTGCGTGCGGCCTTGGCGGCCTCGTCCATGCGGCCGGCCTGGTAGTGGGCGATCGCGAGCATGTTGCAGAAGGTCCAGAGGTGGGGATCGCAGGGGCTCAGGCGAAAGGCCTCGAGGATTTCCGGAATACCCTCTTCCTGCCGTTCGATGTAGCACAGCGCCTGGCCCAGTCCGAAGTGAGCCTGTGCGAAGCTTGAATCGAGGCTCAGCGCGTGGCGCAGGTGCTCTATTCCCCTTTCGGGCCGCCCGCTGAGCGCGAAGGCGCGTCCGAGCGCCAGAAAGGCCGCCGGCTCGCGGTCGTCGAGCGCAATCGCGCGCTCCGAAAGCTTGAACGCATCGGCGAGCCTTGCGGCACGTTCCTCGAGCGGCCCATACCAGCCGAGCTGAATATGCACATAGGCCAGCCGGGCATGGGCCTGCACGAAGGAGGGATCCATGGCGATCGCCTGTTCGAGCAGTTGCTTGGCAATCTTGAGGTCTTCCAGCTTGAAGTTGTAGAGGTGCCAGAGGCCTTTCAGGTAGATGTCCCAGGCATCGAGATCGGAGGACGTCCGCCCTCTCAACGCGGCAAATTCGATGACACCCAGTTCGGGCTCGACGGTGCCCGTTATCTGCGTGGCGATCTCGTCCTGCACCTTGAAGACATCGTCCAGCATCCGGTCATATCGCTCGGCCCAGAGAAGGTCGCCGTCGGCGCCCGCAAGCAACTGGGCGGTGATGCGAATGCGGTTGCCGGATCGCCTGATGCTGCCTTCGATCAGGTACCTGACCTCGAGCTCCCTTGCGATTTGACGCATGTCGAAGGGCTTGCCTTTGTATGTGAAGGAAGAGTTTCGCGAGGCGACGACGAGCCAGCGGCAGCGCGCAAGTGTCGCGGTCAGTTCCTCGGTGAAGCCGTCCGCAAAATGCTCCTGTTCAGGATCATTCGACATGTTGATGAAGGGCAGGATCGCAATCGACGGCCGCCCGCGGCTCGATGGCAGGGTTGGTTCGGGCGTGGGGGTCGGATTTGCGACGACATCACCGGTAGGTGACCACGCCCAGATTCCCACCGGATTCGGTACGTCCGCGAAGGTGGAGCATCCGAGGTCCGTTGCATCGATTTCGATCCCGGCGGCCACAAGCTCGTCATGCACCTGCTGCGAGAGGCAGATCCCGCCGGGCGGACCGATCCGCTGGAGGCGGCCGGCGACGTCCACGCCTTCACCGAAGAGGTCTTCGTCCTCGACCGTTACGTCGCCGAAGTGCACGCCGATGCGGAACACCATCCGCCGGCTGGCGTCTATTGCCTCGTTGCGCGTCGCCATCACATGCTGGATCGCCATCGCACATGCGACCGCATCGGCGGCGGCGACGAATTCCGCCACGGTGCCATCGCCTACGAGCTTGAAGACCCTGCCGTTGTGCTTGGCGATTTCGGGGAAAAGAAGCTCCCTGCGGTGCGCTTTCAACGCGGCGAAGGTGCCCGCCTCGTCGAAACCCATAAGGCGACTGTAGCCGACGACATCCGCATCCAAGATCGCTGCCCGCCGGCGTATCATCAGCCAACCTCCCGGTTCGCAAAGACTACCAAATGGCAGGCCGGCGTGTCCATCGCGAAGGTCCCTGTCGCCTTGTCCCTACCCGGTGACAGGTCTATAGTTTGCAGCGCGAGGGGACCCAAGAGCAATTACGGAGTGATGGCACTTCCGTGGGCCCGACGCTGGTCGCCCTCAGGGGGAGGTGTGACATGACCACATATATCGTGCTCATCAACTGGACCGACCAAGGCGTCAAGAACGTTCGGGATTCACCGAAGAGACTTGACGCGGCAAAGAAGCTGCTCGGCGAAATGGCCGGGTCATTCAAGGATTTCTATCTGACCATGGGCGACTACGACATGGTGGCGGTCTGCGAGGCTCCGGACGACGCCGTCGCCGCACGCTTTACCCTGGCGCTCGGCATGCAGGGCAATGTGCGCACGCGCACGCTGAAGGCATTCCCGGAGACTGCCTATCGCGAAATCATCAACTCGCTCGGATAGCGCCGTGAGCCCAGTGGCAGGCATCGGTGGCTGCGGTCCTTGGCGGGACCGCGGCGTGGCTTCGCGTTGTATTCCAGATGTGATATCGATGGCTCGCTGGCGAATCCAACAACATCTGGGAGACATTCATGAAGATCAGCGCACGCAACCTCCTCAAGGGAAAGATCGTTGAAGTCGTCAAGGGCGCCACGACCGCGCATGTGCGCATCGATATCGGCGGCGGCGTCATCGTGACCTCTTCCATCACCAATGGTGCCGTCGACGACCTGGGCCTCAAGGTCGGCGCACAGGCCTATGCGGTCATCAAGTCCTCTGACGTCATGGTCGCCGTCGACTGAGGCATATCAAGCCTTCTGGCAATAATGCGCGGTTCCGGTATCGCCTGTCTCGAAATCGCCCGGCTGCGGCGGGGCGATCGGCTTGAACAGCGTGCGATCCGGCTTCAGATCGATGAGGGGCGTGCCGTCGAGGCAGTCCAGTCCGCGAACCAGCAGGACCGGACCTTCGACGGCCTCCAGCTTGACGATCGAGGTGCCGATCGGATTCGGCCGAACCGGGGAGCGCAGGGAAAAGGTGCCGTGCACCTTGCCGTTGCTGGCAGGGCTCTGCAGGACGAGGTCCCGGCGGGACCGATCCAGCCAGTAGAGAATTTCCAGCCGCTCGAAGGCTTCGACGCCGGCAAGTGCGGCGACCCAGGGCTCGAAGATCTCGATGCGGCAGAGCGGTCCGTCGTGGCGGCCTTGGCGCGGGCAGTCGAGCCGCGACGTCCATGGCGTCGAGATGCGGCCGATGAAGGTCAGGCCGGCATCGACGGGCTCAGGCGGCGTGACGCCAACCTCGTTTTCACGAATTTCGTTCTCACGGACCATCGTGGGCTATCTCCTGCTTTCGTGCTGCCGTTTTCAAGTTCTCGCCGAGGATCGGCGCGCAGACCTTCGCGCTGCTTCCATCGACGGTGCCTATGACGACGTCTATATCATAGAGCTTTTTAAGCGCTGCGGTCGTCAGCACTTCCTCGGGCGCACCAAAGGCTTCCATGCGCCCGTCGTGGAGAAGGGCAACATGGTCGGCGCAAAGGAAGGCGTGGTCCGGATTGTGGGTAGAGATG
Organism: Rhizobium sp. BK251; assembly: GCF_004345245.1. Taxonomy (GTDB): domain Bacteria; phylum Pseudomonadota; class Alphaproteobacteria; order Rhizobiales; family Rhizobiaceae; genus Rhizobium. The sequence goes on from NZ_SLUQ01000002.1 coordinate 417,960, forward strand.
ATGACGGCGATGCCGCGCTCCGCGAGGCGCCGGATATGGGCGAGCACGCGCATCTGGTTGCCGTAGTCGAGGCTCGCCGTGGGCTCGTCCATCACCAGGAGTTGAGGCTCCTGGGCAAGGGCGCGGGCGATGAGCACGATCTGCCGTTCGCCGCCGCTGATTTCGGTATAGGGGCGCTCGGCAAGCTCTGCCACGCCGAGCGCGGCAAGCGCCGTCTGAGCGGCTTCATGATCACGCGCGCCGGGAGCTTCAAGCGCGCTAAGCCGTGCGGCGCGACCCATCAGCACGATATCCCTGACGGAGAATGGGAAGAGCGCGGCATGGGCCTGCGGCACATAGCCCATGCACTGCGCGCGCTCGCGGTTGGAAAGCGCACCGATCGCGTTTCCGTCGAGCGTGACGCGACCGCCCTGGGCGGGAATGAGGCCGAGGACTGTCTTGAAGAGCGTGGTCTTGCCGGCGCCGTTTGGGCCGAGCAGGCACAGCACTTCGCCGCCGGCAAGGCCGAAGCTGACATTGCGTCCGATTGCGGTACCGCCATAACCGAAGTCCAGATTCTCGACCGAAAGCTTCATTGCCAGCCCCTCCGCCCGGAGGCGAGCAGCCAGAGGAAGAACGGCGCGCCGACCACTGCCGTCAGGATGCCGAGCGGTACTTCGGTCAGCGCAATGGTGCGGGCGAGCATGTCGACCACGAGCAGGTAGGCGGCGCCAAGGAGCATCGCGGCCGGCAGCAGCCGCCGGAAATCCGGGCCGACGAGCAGGCGGGCGATATGGGGGATCACGAGCCCGATCCAGCCGACGACGCCGGTGATGGACACGGTCGCGGCGGTAATCAGGGTGGCGGAGCCGACAAGCAGGATCCGCAGCCGCCTCGTGTCGATGCCGAGCGTGCGCGCCTCTTCATCGCCGAGCGACATGAGGTTGATCCGCCAGCGCAGGAGTACAAGCGGCACGATGCCGATCAGGAGCGCCGGGAGAATGGAAAGGACGTCGCTGCGCGTAACGGCCGTCAAGCTGCCGAGCAGCCAGTAGGTAATCGAAGGCAGCTGGTCGTAGGGATCGGCGAGAACCTTGACGAGCGAAATGCCGGCACCGACGAGCGAGCCGATTGCGACCCCGGCGAGAACGAGGACGAGCACCGGGTCTCGCCCCCTGATCGCGGAACCGATCGCATAGACCGCGCCCACGGTAAGCAGGCCTCCGGCAAAGCTCATCAGCTGTATGGCGAAGACCGGAAGAGAAAGGAATATGCCCATGACAGCGCCGAGGCTCGCGCCCGCCGACACGCCAAGAATATCCGGCGACACCAGCGGATTGCGGAAGAGGCCCTGATAGGTTGCGCCCGCGGCTGCAAGTGCGCCGCCGACGAGGAGCCCTGCCGCAACGCGAGGCAGGCGTACATTCCAGATGACGGTCGTCAGGATGGGATCGGTCCCGCTGCCGCCGAAGAGCACTTCAATGACCTGCCGCGGACCGATCGCATATTTACCGACCATCATCGAAAGCAGCGCTAGAGCCGCCAGACCCACGGCCGCAAGCCAGAACCCGCCCGTCTTCGAGCGAGGGATGCGCGTCGTGCGGGCGGCATAGTCGTTCATTGCGTCTTGACTGTTGCGGTTCTCAGGAGAGCGTCGAGCTGCTCGTCAGTTAGGTCCACCTGATAGAAAAGCTTGTAGAAATCGTGCACCTCGGTCGAAAGATCGCCCTTGAAATCGGCCGGATAGAAAAGGTGCTCCAACCAGCGGATACCGACGAGGCGGTTGATGCCAGGCGGGGAATCGAACCAGCCGAAGGGAAGAGAAGGGGTTTGCACGACCCGCCCTTCCTTGACGGCCGTCACGCCGCTCCAGAGCGGATCGGTCCTGACCTTTTCCGCAAACTTGGCATCGGCGGCAAGGATGATGCTCGGGTCCCATTGCAGCACCTGCTCCAGCGATACATTGGTGAGGCCGCCCTTGCCGGCTGCTGCCGCAACATTCACGGCGCCCGCCGCACCAAGGATTTCCAGGTTGATGGAGCCGGCAAGGCCCGTTTCCAGTCCCTCGGCGCCACGTCCGTAATAGACCCGCGGGCGCCGGTCCTCGGGGATCGTGGCAAGCTTCTCGTTGAGCTCCTTCAACGTGGTTTCGGCATAGGCGGCAAGCTCGCCGGCGCGCGCCGAAGCGCCGATCAGCTCACCCACCTGCTTCAGCGTTTCCGGCGTCTTCGCAAAGCTGCCGTCGATCAGCACATAGGGAATCCCGGTCTGTTGCTGCACCTTGTCGGCAAGCGAGGCGTAAGTCGCATCGACGGTGCCGACATCGATGATGAGATCCGGTTTTGCCGCGAGCACGGCCTCGATATTGGCTGTGCCGCCCTTGCCGGTGAGGCGCCCATAGGCAGGCAGATCGCGGACGGCGGGCAAGAGGTAGGGCTTCTCGGCTGCGCTCGGCTCACGTACCCAACCGACAAGCTTTTCCGGCGCCAGCGAATAGATCAGTACCGAAGCCGGAGGCCCGGCCGTCAGCACCCGCTGGACCTTGTCCGGTATCTCGACGGTGCGCCCGGCCGCGTCGGTGAAGGGGCGGGCTTCTGCCGTTGCCCCAAATCCCACCACGAGGAGCACCGTGAACGCCCAGATCGTCTTCAGCATCGGCAGGCTCCTTTGATGATTGTATTCCCGGGGAATATGCCGTCACATCTATGGCACATCGATATGTCCGTGGAAATATTGCGCGCTGAAATTGACGGCATCGCCGATCACATGACGGACGGTCATGCTTGACGTTATATCCATGCAAATATAACGATGAATCCGACGATTCCAGCCCGGAGTGGCGTGCCTGCCGAGGCGCTCCGCCCAGGAGGAAGAAAGTGTAATGACAGGAATTCGGCCATGACGCGTCTCGGATTGAGCGTTCCCCGGGAGATGTCTCTTCGCGAGCAGGTCACCGACAGCCTTCGCGAAGCCATCCTTTCCGGAGGGTTGCACCCGGGCCAGAAGCTTGTGGAACGCGAGCTTTGCGAGGAATTGCGGATCAGCCGAACGATCCTGCGCGAGGCGCTCCAGCACCTTCATGCGGAGGGCCTTATCGTGAACTTGCCGCGCAAGGGTCGTTCTGTTGCCGCCATGGGAGAAGAGGAGGCGAGGGAGATCCAGGAGGTGCGGAAGGCATTGGAGCCTCTCGTGGCACAGGGTTTCGCGCGCAATGCTTCCGATGCCCAGGTCGCGCGACTGCGAGCCCATCTCGAGCGCATGGCCCAGCCGGACGGCGCGAACGATATCGTGCGTGCGGAGAGCGAGTTCTTCTCGATCATGCTCGATGGCTGCGGCAACAGACTTGCGGGCGACATGCTGACCCAGATCAACAACCGCATTGCGATGCTCCGGCGGCTTTCCCTGGGGCGGCGCGCCGGGCAGGGCGCCACGCTGAGGGAGCTTGGAGCAATCATGGCGGCGATCGAAGCCCGGGATCCGGCGCGAGCCGGCAAGCTTTGCGCCGATCGGATCGCGACGGTGGCTGACGTGGAAAAGTATCCCGCGCCAATCTCCATGGAAGTGCAATGAAGATCTCTTTCGATCCCTCGCTGTGACAAGGGATCGATTTGGCCGCGGGGCATCAGGAAAAAATCGGCTGCGGCCGTGCCTCACGTGACTGGGCACTGCGGTAGTTCGCCAGGATGCCGATTGCCTTGGTCATTGGCATCTGCAGCCCGCGGAGCTCCGCGAGTTCGATGACGGCATCGCAGATAGCTGCAGTCTCGAGCGGCATATGCTTTTCGAAATCCTGCAGCATGGATGTCCGGATGTCTCCCAGACCCGCCGGCAGTTCCAGCAGCGCTTCCGGGTCGAGCTCCACGCGTGCGCCATAGGCTGCGGCGACGGGAAGGACCTCGTTGACGAGCGCCCGGGTGACCTGGGACAGGGACGGATGCCCCCCGATATCACGCAGCACCGCGCCCGAGACTACCGACAGAGGGTTGGAGACAAGATTGGCAATGACCTTCGTCCAGAGAGAATCGCGGATCTTGTCGGTGACTCTCGTGGTGATGCCGCTGGCATTCAGCATTGCGCCAAGCTGCTCCACCCTGTCACTGATGCTGTGATCGATCTCGCCCAGCACGAAGCGCAGCGGATTGACGCTGCAGGCAAATCCCGGTGCGACACGCTCGGCAGTGATGGTCGTCACAGCGCCGATCACGCGGTCGGAAGGCAGGAGTTGTTTCAGGCGCCCCTCGGGATCGACGGCCTTCACGTCGCGGCCATAGAAGCGCGTGTTGATGCCATCGAAGTACCACCAGGGAATGCCGTTCACGACGGGCACGATCAAGGTCCGCGGGCCGATGATGCGCTGGGACGCTTCCGCAAGGGCGGGGAGATCCTGGGACTTGGGGCAGAGGAAGATGACGTCCGCTTCAGGAAGGTCGGCCGGCTCTCCGGCAATGACGCGCGGGCTGTGGTCGCCCGTCATATCCACCAGGCGGAGGCCCCGCTCCTTGATCGCCGAGAGGCTCTTGCCGCGCGCAAGCATGCTTACGGGATAGCCGCCGAGGGCAATTCTCGCTCCCAGCGTTATTCCGATCGCGCCTGCGCCCGCAATGCAGACGCGCAGGTCCTTTCTCTCCTCTTCCCGAGGGGGCTGGGCCAGACTCAATGACATGTTTGATCTCCAGGCCACCGGATAGGATGGCAGCTATTTGGTGATTCTGCCGCGGCAGGACTGGTGCAGCTCCTTGGAGCCATCCGCGGTAGCTCCCGGCACGCGACGGCTGTCGTTGCCTGTGCCTTGAGGAGTAGGAGCCGGCTGCTACCATGCTGTTTCAGCCGTGCTTCGTCTTGCCTACAATTGTCATTTTTGAAGTTTCATCGCCGCAGCTTCGCCCGGTAGGCGCGCATTTTCCCAATGCCGGCCCCACTGGTGACGTCAGGTAATGCGGGATGCGGAAGGGGCCTTGAAGAACGGCAGTGGCGCCCAACTTTTCCTGCACTGTGAAGGTTTTACCCTGAAATCCAGTCATTACAGCTGTAGGCAGATCGCGGCCGCCGGTGACGCGGATGTAATATGGCCATTGGAATTTCTTCCCAACCGTAACCGTTCGGGAGATTCCGATGCTGAAAGACAAGCAGGCCCCCACCAGGGCCGGTAAGATTCATCTTCAACTGGTTGCAAGTTCAGACAGGCCGGCCGCGGCCATCGACCGGGCGAGGCGCGATCCGAGGAGCCCTTCCGCGGCTCCCGTGCAGGCGAGTGCGGCTGCAGCGCAGCCGAAGCCCGATGTGTATCGCCCGAAGCGATCCCTGGTCGCGACTCTCGCCGACGACATCGCCTTCGGTGCGGCTTCGGTTTATTCGGTCTCCGATTTTGCGACCTTTCCCCTTCACATGGCAGTAGACACAGGCTCGGCTGCCGGCGAGGCGCAGCGCGCGGCAGCGGCAGCCTGGCGCTCCAGTCCTCCGGAGCCTGCCGGCTGGTTTGCCCAGCTCAAGGAGCGTGCCACGCGCATGGTCGCCGACTGGCGCCATGAGCGGGAAGTCGCCCGCGCACTCGAGCATCTGTCGAGCCTCGATGGCTATCTCTTGCGAGATATCGGCATGGAGCGCTCCAATCTCGATCGTCTTCTGCGGAAATCGAGACCGAGAGATTGACCCGGTTCGCGGCGACACCCTTGGGCTGGCCGCGTGGCCCCCGCCTTTCTTCAGAAAGATCTGTCGATGAAGAAGATCGAAGCCATCATCAAGCCGTTCAAGCTGGACGAAGTGAAGCAGGCCCTGCTCGCATTCGACGTGATGGGCCTGACCGTCACGGAAGCGAAGGGCTTCGGTCCGAAGAACGCACGCACAGAGTTTTACCGCGGCGTTGGGTATGACCTCGATTTCATCCCGGCAGTCAAGATTGAGGTCACGCTCGACGACGGGGCGTCCGGGGCGGTGGTCGAGGCCATCCGCCAGGCGGCTACTACCGGCGGCGCGGGCGACGGAAAGATCTTCGTCTCCAGCGTCGAAAAGGTCGTCCGCATCCGAACCGGCGAAACCGGGCGGGATGCCATCTGAGGCGGTTCGCCCCGTATCGGGAGGCGACGAGCGACGAGGAGTTGATTGCATGCTGAGACATCTGGAACTACGGTCCCTCAGCCATCTCGCCGAACAGTTTCGCGCGCGGATGGCGGCGAGCGGGGCCTTTCCGGATGGTCGCGCCATGGGCCGGATGATCGACATCGTCAGCGACCCCGCCGACTACTTGTCTTCGCTCGTCTGCGCCTGCGGATCGACACTCGATATCGTTTCGGTGGTTGCGCTTGCGCAGCAGTCCGTCCTTCCGCTTTCCGTGCGCTACGACTCCATGGCTTGGGACCCGCCACAGGACGGCAGGGACATCCGGCTGGATTTCCGCCGGGCGCCGCAGACGGCCATTCCCGAGGAGGCGCGGCTCAGCCGTGGCATCATCGCCGACCTGCAGACGATGCGTCTTCTCATCGTCGATCCGGACGGGCAGGTTGCGACCTGCAGCAGCGGCATCCGCATGCGCGACATCATTGCGTCGACCGCTGAATACGGTCTGGAGCCGGCTGCCGGCGACATCGCGCCTGCGGAGCTTTGCAACCTCATAGTGACCGGTGGCACCGGATCGCCGGTAGGAAGCTTCCTGACCTCATCTGCGTCGCTTGCCGCCGCCCAGGTCGTGCTGATGGACCAGCGCGTTGCCGACGTATCACCGTCGGCGCACGAAGACATCTTCCGGTCCATCCGGTGGGGCAGCTTCAACGCCGGCATCATCGCATCCCTGAGGCTGCGCCTCGGCCCGCAGCGCAACCATCTCGCCGCTGTTGTGACTTTCCCCCTGTCGCAGATGCAAAAGGTGCTTTCCGGCTACACGAAGATGGTCGCCGCCGCTTCGCCCCGGCTTGCCATCGCAGCCGGCGTTCTCCAGGACCCCTCGGGCGAACCGCAATTCGTCCTCGTGCCCTGCTGGACCGGCGAGCGCGGTGAAGGTGAAGCCGTGATCGCAGCGGTCTGCGCGCTTGGCACGCCGATCTCGAAGCGGATCGTGCGAGGACCTCTTGCCAGCATCCTCGAACTGCATGACACGCATTTCGGCGGCGAGCGGACCTTCGGCAAGCGCCGGTATCGACTGCCCCTGATCACCGAGGATCTCGTGGAGCGCGTCGTCGTCGGCGCCACGGCGGGCGAACTGCATTCGTCCAGCCTTCTCGACCATCTCCTCGGCTCCTACGAAAACGGATCCGCCGGTCAGGCATCCGACAACAGCTTCTTCCTGGAGGTTACCGCGTGCCGGCAAAGGCCGCCGCGCGACGAAGGCGAGCGGGAAACCGACTGCCTGTTCTGGACGCTCGCGCCACTGCGGCCGCCACTGTCGGACGGATACACCCAGCAAGAGGCGCTGCGCCGGAAATATGATCCCGGCGGCATACTTGCAGGAACGGTCTAGCATGCCCCACCCACCCTCCAAGCAACCGAAGCCCGGTGCTGTGGACCGGCCATCGGCATCGCCGATGCCTCCGTGGGGTCTCTGCGGCCTGCACCTGGAGCTCAGCGACATCGACCAACTCACGAAAATCCAGCAATCGGCGGAAAGAGGAAAAATGACCCTGCAGTTCGACGAGAACCGGCACTCCGCCGCGATCGCCAATTCGACCATGAGCTACATCGACGTGGGGCAGGGGCCTGTTGTCGTGCTTGGCCATTCCTATCTGTTCGATGCTTCCATGTGGCGCTACCAGATCGAAGCCCTTTCGCATCGCTACCGGCTAATCGTGCCGGAGCTTTGGGGCCACGGCAAAAGCGGCGCCCTGCCGGCCGGTACGAAGGACATGCAGGACGTCGCCCGCCAGCACCTTGCATTGCTCGATCACCTGAAGATCGACAAGTTCGGGCTTGTGGGTATGTCGGTCGGCGGAATGTGGGGCGCCGAAATAGCCATGACGGCGCCGGAGCGGGTGAAGGCGCTTGCGCTGCTCGACACCTACCTAGGCGCCGAGCCCAAGGAGAAGGTGACCCTCTATCTCTCGATGCTCGCGACGGTCGAGGCGCTGGGCAGCGTGCCTGATCCCATGGTCGAGGCACTGGTGCCGATGGTCTTCTCGCAAGAGACAATCGAGAAGTCGCCGCAATTCGCCGACGAGTTCCGCGAGAACCTGCGACAGGCACCGAGTGAGCGCATCGTCGATTCGATCGTGCCGATCGGGCGCCTTACATTCGGGCGCCGAGACGCGATGACCGACCTCAGGGAGCTTACGCTTCCTTCCCTGGTGATGACCGGGGAGAAGGATATCTCGCGGCCCGTCGACGAGGGACGCGAAATGGCCGATGCGCTCAACTGCCTCTTCGTCGAGGTGCCGGATGCCGGCCACATGTCAGCGCTGGAGGCGCCACAGGACGTCAACACGCATCTGCTCGCTTTTCTCGGCAATGCGATGAGGACCTGACAGCAGCCTTCGGCGGCCGGCCGGGCACATCAGCGAGGAGCCCGGCCGGCGGTTACAAAATATGTTTTCCTTGATTACGGCGGTAGCCCGAAAGGGAGTGTTTGAAATGGCGGCAGAACTTGAGACCGGCATTCTGGCGTTGTCGTCAAGGAGAAAAACGATGAGCATCAGTATCAATGATATCTATCGCCCCGGAAAACTCGAGCCGACGAACCGAAACAAGGGGCCGCGCCATGCTTCGCCTGTCAAGGCCAGAAGCTCGCTTGCAGCCTTCCTGGATAGGCGTCGGCAGACGGTTGTCTCTGTTTGCGAACGGCTGGTCGCACGGCACGTGAGCGTCGAGGACCTGTCGCCGCACCTCCAGCGCGACATCGGCCTGTCGGATGTCAATCCGCTCAGGAGAGGAGACAGCGAGTACTTCTCCCGGTACAACGACGAGATGCTGAAGCGATAGGCCAGGACGTCCGCCTGAGATGCCCCGTATCGGAGTGTGTCTCGGCGGACGTCTTTCAAACGAAGGGCCTGGACCGCAACGGGAATCTTCCGCAAATGCCGGCCCGAAGGGCGTTCAGCCCGATTTTTTCCATGTTTCAATTGTAATCAACGGCTGTTTGTTTGAAACATGTCGACAACTTATTTGTAAGACAAGTCAGTTGTCACTGCGTGATGATTTGTGCTGGGTGTATGTCGCAGCGTGACAGGAATGAGTTGTTCAGGCCCGAAGGGCCGCGGGGCGAGGCTTGCCCCGGTTACAATTTGTAAAGGTGGCACTTGAAACACGTTCTGGTGGTCGATGACGATACCGCCATGCGCCATCTTCTGATTGACTATCTTTCACAGCATGCCTTCAAGGTAAGTGCTGTTGGCGACAGTCAGCAGATGGCACGCATTTTGGCGACCGAAGCTGTTGATCTTGTCGTGGTCGACTTGAATCTAGGTCATGAAGACGGTCTTGAGATCGTACGCAACCTGTCGAGCAAGTCCGACGCGCCAATCATCATCATTAGTGGCGACAGGCTAGAAGAAGCCGACAAGGTCGTCGGGCTCGAGCTTGGAGCCACGGACTATGTGAGCAAGCCGTTCGGCATGCGGGAGTTCCTTGCCCGCGTGCGCGCCGCACTCAGGGAAAAGCCCTTGCGGCCAGTGGCCAAGGATCGGAAGTCCTATGCCTTCAAGGGATGGATCCTGAGCCTCAAGCAGCGCAGGCTCCTCTCCGACAGCAACGAGGAGATCAAGCTCACGGTTGGCGAATTCAACCTGCTTGTCGCGTTCCTGAACGCCCCGCGTCAGGTGCTTTCGCGCGAGCAGCTGCTGTCTGCGAGCCGCGTCCATGAGGAAGAGATCTACGACCGCAGCATCGACGTGCTGATCCTGCGGCTGCGGCGCAAGCTGGAAAAGGACTCCTCCAATCCGGAGATCATCAAGACGGAGCGCGGAGTCGGCTATTTCTTCGATGCGGACGTGACAACGGAGCATAGCAGAAGGATGGCATCCTGATGCCATCACGCGGTCTCGGGGCGAAGATGGTGCTCGTCTCCGGGCTTTTCGCAGTATGTCTTACAGCAGTGGCGGCGGTCGGGGAGACGGTCTACGGGATTGGCGACAGGTCCAGTTCCGACAGCCAGTTCGAGCCGATCACGCCGCTTGCCGACCCGCCGCCGCTCGATCCGGCGAAGGTCGCGCTCGGCGAGCGCCTTTTCTCCGATCCGATCCTCTCCAGCAAGAATGAGCTTGCCTGCTCGTCCTGCCACGATCTCAATGCCGGAGGGACGGTCAGCCTGAAGCGCACGATCGGCTACAACGGCAAGATGCACCGCTTCAACGCGCCGACCATCTTCAACGTCGCCAACAATTACCGGCTCGGCTGGCGCGGCAACTTTACCTCGCTCGAGGAGCAGAACGAGGCCGTTCTTCTCGACCCTAACCTGATGGCGAGCGAATGGAAGACGTTGCTTCCGAAGCTGCGCGACTCCAAGAGCTATGGCCCGGAGTTCCAGCGGGTCTACGGCCGCGAAATCGACCGGCAGAGTCTCCTCGACGCCCTTACTACATTCCAGCGTTCCCTGGTGACGCCGAACGCCCGTTTCGACCAGTTCCTGCGGGGAGACCGCAATGCGATCACTGCGGATGAGGCGCGGGGCTACGCGCTCTTCAAAAGCTACGGCTGCATTTCCTGCCACCAGGGCTCGAACGTCGGCGGCAATATCTTCCAGAAGTTCGGGATCTTTGCCGAGGCGATGCCCGTCAACAGCGATGCCGGAAACGACGGTAATCTCGGCCGGTGGACGATAACCGGCAGGGATACCGACAGGGGCGTCTTCCGCGTTCCGAGCCTGCGCAATGTCGAGGTCACCGCACCCTATTTCCACGACGGACGCGTCGGGACATTGCCGGAGGCTGTCAAGATCATGGCGCGAAGCCAGCTCGGCCTCACAGTCGACGACCGTGACGTCGCTTCCATCGTTGCCTTCCTCAAGACCCTGACGGGTGAATACAAGGGAAGGCCCCTCAACGTTACTGTTCCCCCGGGCGGAAAATAGGCGCTGGCTTGCCGCCCCATTGCCCGCGCCTGCCCGGGCGGACTGGCAGCGAGCGCGTGGCTTTGACCCGCGCTCGCTGCCACCCAATTGGGGAAGGGCGGAGTGTTTCCACTTAGCCTGAAGTGTTCCTGATGAAGGAGCCGGATCGGCGGTACGCCGGCCATTCGATCAAGCGTTTACCCTTCAGCCGCCGAAGCGCTTCAGAGCGTCGCCCGGCCGCCCGGCACGAGGGCCGCGACATGCTTTCGCCGGAGGAAGCGAGCTCCCTCCGGCCTCAACATCATCTGGAATTGCAACGTTCAGTCCTCGCGATGAAACTCGTCGTCGCGTTGGCGCGTATCGCCCTTCCGCTGAAGCGTGTCGAGCTCCTCGATCCCCGTGTAGGACTGCATTTCGTCGCCCTTTGCCATCAGGTAGATGCCGACAAGGAAGGTCAGTCCTGCAATGAAGAGCAGGTAATAGGCCTGCGCCATCGAGCTCAGCGGCACAAGCGAGGCGACCACGACCGGTGTCAGCCCGCCGAAGAATGCGTAGGACAAATTATAGGAGAATGACACACCCGTAAAACGAACCCGCGCCGGAAAGGCGCGGACCATGACGTAGGGAACTGCTCCGACCATGCCGACGGCAAGGCCCATGATCGCATGGAGTACGATGAGATGGACCGGCGACACGGCCGCATAGGTATAGAACGCATAGGTCGACGTGCCGAAGAAGAGGCTGCCGACGACGAAGAACTTGCCTGAATTGACGCGGTCGATGATGGCGCCTGCGCATACCGCGCCGATGGCGAGGAACAAAGTGCCGATGCCGGTCGCCAGGAGCGATTCCTCGGCCGAATAGCCGTAGAGCTTCTGAAGGAGGGTCGGGTTCATCAGAGTCGTTACGACGATGCCGGCCGAAAGGATCCAGGTGAGCACGATGGAGATGAGGATGCTGATCGGGTAGTCCCGGATGACGGCACGCAGTGGCAATTCCGGAACCAGGAGGCGGCTGCGCTCCATCGCGGAGAAGATCGGCGTTTCCTGCAGCCACCTGCGCAGATAGACGGCAATGAGGCCGAAAACGCCGCCGAGCAGGAACGGGAAGCGCCATGCATAATCGACGAAGGCGGTCGGCGTGAACAGCGAGTTGATGCCGGCGGCAATGACGGAGCCGAGCAGGATCCCGATTGTCAGGCCGAAGCAAAGGAAGCCGCAGGCGAAGCCCACGTTGCGAAAGGGTACGTGCTCGGCGACAAAGGTCCATGCGCCGGGCACTTCACCACCGATCGCCGCACCCTGCAGGATACGCATCATGATCAGGAGAAGCGGAGCGGCGACTCCGATCGACGCATAGGTCGGGATCATCGCCATGCCGAGTGTCGACAGCGCCATCAGCAGGATGGAAAAGGCGAATATCCGCTTGCGGCCGAAGAGGTCGCCGAAATGCGCAAGCACGATGCCTCCGAGAGGCCGCACCAGATAGCCGGCGGCGAAAATACCGAAGGTCTGGATCAATACCAGCCATTCCGGCACGTCCGGCGGGAAGAACAGCTTGCCGATCACGGTCGCAAAGAAAACGAAAATAATGAAATCATAAAACTCAAGCGCCCCGCCGAGAGACGCAAGGACGAGTATGCGGAAATCCGTCGGAGTCAGCTTGATTCTGGTCTCTGCGGACGCGACCGGCGACGAAAAACGATTGATCGGTCCGGATAATAGACCCACGATATCACCCTGCTTATGATTAAGGCATTTCTAGCGCCTGGCCCGGTGGCTCTGGTTGTATGCCACACTGATAATGCCCGAAAATATTGCAATGGAAATTGTGCAATATGTCATGAGGCGCGAATTCGGCTACAAATGAAACAGCGGCCGACGACACCCGCCCGCGATCGCGGGAGCGTCGCAGGGGACAGATGCCTTGGGCGGGATGCCTCCGGCACGACCCGCGAAATGCATCCTTCAGGCTGCCGTATTTATTTTCTTGTAGATTGCGCTCGCCATGCTCTTGGAGCTCACAGGTTTCTTGAGGATACCGGCGCGCCTCAGGCGGTGTTCGCCGATGTGGCCGCCGGTGAACTGATCGGCGACGAGGAGGTAGGGGATTCCTCCGAACAGTCTGTCGAGGTCGGACGTCGTGACGTTGGATTCGAGGGACTCTACGTCGAGCATGATCAGGTCCGGGCGCCGTCCGCTGGTCTTCAGCCAGGAGAGGATTGCGTCGAGGTCCGAGAAGCCGACCGGCTCGTATCCGAGGGCGGCGAGCTTCTCCTCGTACATGGGCAGCAATGCTGCTTCGCCCTCGAGGATGACGACCAACTGGCCCTCGCCAAGCGGCACTGACTGTTCGTTGAAGAATTGCCGCAGCGGGATGGGCGCCTGACGGGAGACCGGGAAATAAAGCTCGAAACGCGTGCCTTCACCGATGCGGCTCTCCACATTGATCTTGCCGGCGAGGCCGACGATGTTGCCGTGCACGGCAGCAAGCCCGAGGCCCGTTCCGCCGGAACGCGACTTGGTGGTGAAGAAGGGCTCGAAGATGTGGGGAAGCACCGATTCGGGAATGCCGCCGCCATTGTCTGCGACGCTCATGAGGATGTAGTTGCCGGTTGGCAGCTCGCCGTGCGAAAGCGTCCGTCGCGATCTGATGTCGATGGGGACGACCTCGATTTCCGCCTTGCCGGTGCCGCCGGAAGCCTCGGCCGCGTTCTTGCAGAGGTTCATCAGGATCTGCTGGATCTCGATCGGGCTTCCGAGGATGACCGAGGGCTTCTCCGAGAGGTTGACCGTAAGATCGAAAGTGTCAGGCAGCGAGATCTTCAGAAGCGGCACGATGTCGGACACCGCCTCCACGATGCTGAAGGGCTTGCTTGTCCGCTCGCTCTTGCGGCTGAGCGCCAGGATCTGGTCAATGATCTGGGTCGCTCTTTCGCCTGTCGAAACCATCTCCTGGACGTAGTGCTTGGTGAGCGAGGGACGGCGCAGGATCTGCAGCGCCATTTCGCCGTAGCCAAGTATCGCGGCGAGGATGTTGTTGAATTCGTGGGCGATGCCGCCCGCGAGCGTTCCCACCGCCTGCAGCCGCTCTGCGTGTTCGAGGCGGCGCTCGAGCGTCCTTCTGTCCAGGCGTCTGCGCCGATCGTCGATGCTGCGCATCACCATCTCGGTCGCACCCTTCATCAGCACGATCTCGTCGGCGTTCGCCTTCTTTCTCGACTCGGCGAATTCGAGGATCAGGACGCCGGAGCACTGCGCCGAGATCTCCAGGCCGATCCCGACGCCTGCGCTGGTCGCATCGCGGGTGAACGCGAGATCGTCGCGTCGTTGCAGGTTCCTGAAGAAGAAGCGTTGCCCGGCCTCGGCCGAAGCCGGATGCTCGCGGCGTGTCTCGCGCAGGAATTCCGCCACGAGCGCATCGGCGAGCGGTATTCTGGTGCCGGCGGAGTCGTAGACTTCTTCGCGCTCCCCGGTTTCGGGATTGAGAAGCACCAGTTCATGGTTGTCGGCACCGAAGAAGAGCGCGATGGCGTCAAGGGATTCCTCGACGGCGGGCCGGCAGTCCTGCAGCGGGTGGCTGTTGAAGCAGGACTTGATCTCGTTCAGCATGCTCTCGAAGTCGAGCCGGCGCTTCAGCCGCTCGGTCTGGAGGCGCAGCCGGTAGACCAGAAGCGCTATGTAGCCGCAAAGGGTCACCGAGACCGAGCCCAGGAACATCCGGCTCAATGTGGAGCGCGAGCTGACCACGTCGTAGGCCTCGAGATATTTGCGCTGCAGGTCCTGGGCGCGCGAGGAGGTGTCCGAGGCCTGGATCGCCAGGACCTTGTCATCGACCGGGGGCAGGGTGACGAGGATCATCCGGCCGTGCGTGACGAGCGTGCCGAGCTCCGGCACCACTGCCGCATTCGACTGCAGCAGACCATCGAGCTCGAAACGGATCTGCTGCGCCAATGCCTCGTTCGGCTGGATCGAAAAGCGCATCATCATGTTGCCGAGGTCGTCGGATGCCATGACCGCCCGCTGCGTTTCCTGATAGGGGCTGCGGTGCAGACTGCCGAGAACCTGGCTGAAGATGCCGAGCGAATTCTGCAGGAGGGCGTTTTCGGTCTTGAACTCCTCAACCAGCGCCTCGTCGCGATCAACCGAATAGGCGAGGCTTCTCAGAAGCGCCCTCAGGTCGCCATTGTCGTCGACATCGGCCTGCGACAGCAAAGAGCGCAGCTTGGTCAGGTCGTCGTGAAGATAGACGACGGAATCGACGAGCGGGTCATAGTTGCGGATAAGGCCGGCACGCGCCTTCAGGACGTCGCGTTGCAGCGAGGCGTGGTTGAGGTCGACGGCGCGGAGCGTGGTCAGTATGGCCGTGTGCGCTTCCCGATCCGGGCCGCGCGCAAAGGCAAGCACGGCAAAAAGCACCGCACAAAGTATCGCGAATACGATACCCCAGGGTTTGCCATACAATCCGTCGCGGCGCTTCGAGGCATGGGCCGTCATGGAAAAGTCAAGGTCCCAGTCAGCGCCACGATACGGCTCCAGCATCCGGTTCTCCACCGGGGTCCTTCGATGCCATGAGCGAAGGCCCATGGAAAGCCGTGTCCCCGTTCTCTGCCGTCAACATAAGGTGCCTTTGCTTCAAGCCTTCGTGACCAGTGCGAGAATTAGCGCATCGTCTGCTTGATCCGCAGACGCATCCTCGCCGGCATTCAAGGCGCTACCCTTCCGTAAGGTCAGGAATGCCATGAGACAACGGAAGAGCTTCTGTCGCCGTCGCGTCTTGTATATTCCTGCGGAATTGCCGTAGCGGGAGAAAGGTTCCGTTGGGGCGTGGCTTCGGTCTCGGTTCACGATCTCAGTATCGCAACACCTATGCCGCCCCGGCCTGCCTTTGGAATCTTCCGACCAAGCGCCGAATCCATCCTGACCGTATACACACAACGGCCGTTCCGTCCGTATTACAGAACGGTCACGAACGGTTGCAAACGTAATATAGGCATGAGCTGAAAGCGTTTAAAGGATCGGCGACCCTGTCGGTACGCCGATCCTCAGCATGCGGGAGAGGCAGGGATCAGGAGTGATCCACTTCCCTGCCATGACGCGCCAGATGCTCGATGTCGCCGCGGTGCGCGCCGATATCGGAGAGCATGTCGTCGCTAAGGCCGGAGAGCCTGTTGACGGCGCGGTGGACGCGTAACTCGTTCTCGATCCAGACGATCCATTCGCCTAGCTTTCGCGACATCTGGAATTTCGGCTCGCCGGCTCCTACCGGGCCGGGGGCATTCGAGGGCTGCGGCCCACTGCTCATGTTTTCCATGGTCATCACTCCAATTTGCGGAAGGCGACTGGAACGAAGGTGAGGATGCGCGATCAAGGTCACCACGGTGTCCGGCGCATGACTCGAATCGTCTTCCGTCCACGACTTTGGCGAGACCTGGTTTCGCTTCGATGACAGGCGGAGGCTGGGCGGGTTGCGGTTGTAACAGAAGAAATCGAGCGGCCGGAAAGCATGAAGGCGGCGCTTCGGGCGCCGCCTTCGAATGCCTGCCTTCAGCGGGAGGGAGGACTACATCCGCACGAGCTGCAGCGGCGCGTGGCGCTGCCGGTCGAGAGGCAGGGGGATGGCGGAGGCGAAGACGTTGTCGGGATCGTATCGCCTCTTGGCCGCGACGAGGCGGTTGGCATTGCGGCCGTAGCTTTCGGTCGCGCGGAGCGCGTCGCCGTCTGCGAGAAGGTTCGGATAGCCGCCCGAAAGTGCCACGGCGTCGAAGCCCATGCGCGCCGTGCGCGCCCAGTTGCGATGCTTCTGCTCCTCGACGTCGTCGGCGGGTGCGCAGCTTGCGATGATCTCGACGAGGACATGGTCCTCGCGCAGGGCAAAGGCGGTCGCCTCCACGGCAACCCGGGACGCCGCACCCCTGAACTCATGGGTCAGGAGCGCGCAGCCGGGGGAGACCATCGTCTCCGCCGCCCGGATGATCGCCTCGATGCCGCCGCCATTGAGTTCGGGCATCCAGCAAGTCTCCATGAAGGTCCGCCGGCCATTGACCAGATGCGCATCGAAGAGCTTCAGCGAGGCACCGTAGGGCTGGGACCTGAGCTCTCCGAAGAGCAGCGTGCCGAGCTTGAGGAAGGGGGCGACACGTGCCTCGCCTTCAGCCTCGACGCCGCACCAGGTCGGTACAACAAGCACGAAAGGCTGTCCGTCGGGTCCTGCCGCGACGCCGACCTGCACGGTCAGCGCATCCGGCGCAGTCGCCGCAATTTCCGCACAGTGTTCGAGCACCGCGCGCGCTTCGGCGAATGGATAGGCGACCATGCCCGATCGAACGCTCGGAAGCTCGTGCAGCCTGTGGCGCATGGCCGTCACGACGCCAAAATTGCCGCCGCCGCCGCGCAGCGACCAGAAGAGCTCTTCCTCGCTGTCCTGGCTTGCCACCACAACGCGGCCGTCGGAAAGCACGACTTCCGCGGCGAGCATATTGTCGAGCGCAAGCCCGAAACGGCCGATCAGCGGGCCGTAGCCACCGCCGAGCGTCAGGCCAGCCATGCCGACCACGCCGACAGAGCCGGTGACAGCCGCGAGACCGAAGAGGTCTGTCACGCCCACGACATCCTTCGCGAGCGCGCCACCGGCGATGCGCATGCTGCGCTTGTCGGCGTGCAGGACGACCTGCTTCATGTCGCGCATGTCGATGACGATGCCTTCGCAGAGGGCACGTCCGGCCCAGTCATGGCCGCCACCGCGCACCGATATAGGCAGGTAGCATTCGCGGGCAGCGAGGATTGCCGCGCTCACGTCTTCGGCTGTCACGCAATGGGCGATGGCCTGTGGGATGCGACCGATCGGGCGGGCCCAGATCGCGGTTGCGGCGGCATAATCGTCGCTGCCTGGCAGCGACACATGCCCCACGAGTTTTTCATCGAGTCGGGAAAGTGTTCTTTCGATAAGATCGGACATCATCTCTCCGTTTCGAATGACGCGAAATGTAACCCAATGGCCCCGCGCCATCCACTGAATAGTTTCTCGATAATTCTTGCGTTATGGAAGTATAGATTCGGCGAGTCGCGTTGCCGGTCGGTTACGAGACTGGTGAACTCGGTTACATTTTCTATTTTCGGGAATGGCCGGTCGGCACTAGTCAACATGCGCCCGCCTCGCTTCGCGTCTGCAACCCGCAGGGTGGGTGGACAATCGGCCGCGATCTTCAAAATCCGATTGCCGAAGGCGCTGTGATAGGGGATGAACTTGGACGGGCTGCGGTGCCGCCGGCAACCGCATTGGCGAGGCAATGGGGATATTTGGAATGGCGAAGAATTTCGGGGCAATGTCTGTGGCGCAGCTTTCGGCGCTCATCCAGTCCGGTGCTGCAGATCCGGTGGAGGTGACCGACGCCGTTCTCGAGGCGATTGCGAACTACGCCGACAAGGCAGTTTTCGTCACCCTCCTCGAAGATCGCGCCCGGCAGGAGGCTGCTGCTGCCTCGAAGCGCCTGAAGGAGGGCCGCTCGCTCGGTCTGCTCGATGGCATTCCGCTTGCCTGGAAGGATCTCTTCGACACCGAGGGCGTCACGACGACGGCCGGTTCGAAGGTGCTGGCGCCCGCGGCGCCGGCGGCCAGTGATGCTGACGTCGTCGCCGCGCTGCAGAGTGCCGGCATGGTCACGGTCGGGCGTACCAACATGAGCGAGTTCGCCTTTTCGGGGCTCGGCATCAACCCGCATTACGGCACGCCGAAGAATCCGCGTAGCACCGATGTCGCGCGCATACCCGGCGGTTCTTCCTCCGGTGCCGGCGTGGCGGTCGCCGCGGGGCTCGTCCCGGTCGCGATGGGTACCGATACAGGCGGCTCGGTCCGCATCCCCGCCGCGCTGAACGGCATCGTCGGCTACAAGGCGACGCGCGGGCGCTATTCCATGTCGGGCGTATTCCCCCTTGCCGGCAGCCTCGATTCCCTCGGGCCGCTCTGCCGCACGGTACAGGACACGATCTGGGTCGACGCCGCCATGCGAGGTTTCTCGACGCCGTCGATCGCTCGCCGACCGATCCGGGGCCTCGAGATCGTCGTTCCCGCGGAGGTCGTCTTCGACGGCGCGGAAGCCGGGGTCGTCGCCGCCTTCGAAGCGGCGGTAGAACGCTTGTCGGCGACGGGCGCGGTCGTTACGCGTGTTTCCATCCCGGCTTTCGAGGAGATATTCGCTCTGGCAGGCCAGCATGGCCCGCTGGTGACCGCGGAAGCCCATGCGCTCCATCGAGAGCGTCTGGCCGGCCCCGAGGCGGCGTCCATGGATCCGCGCGTCGTTGCTCGCACGCGCCTCGGCGAGAAGACGACGGTGCCGGGCTACGTCGCGCTTCTCGAAGCGCGCGCCCGCCTCGTCGCTGATGTCGAGCGTCTCGTCGGCGACCGGCTCATCGCTTTCCCGACGGTCGCGCATGTGGCGCCGCCTCTGGAGCCGCTCATCGCTGACGACGATCTCTTCTTCGCGACCAACGGGCGTACGCTGCGCAACACATCGATCGGCAATTTCCTCGACTGGTGCGGTGTCTCTATTCCGTGCGGCACCGGAGATGCCGGCATGCCGGTCGGCTTCCTGTTGTCAGCAACCGCCAATCGCGACGAGGCGCTGCTTTCGGTCGCGCTTGCGGCTGAAGCCGTCATCCGCGGGGAGGCATAGGAGAGAGCAGGGCTAACTGCCTGCGCTCCAGCGCGCGGTCAGCCGGCGGCCACCGGGTAGCTACGCCTCGGCAGGCTGCCTCCTCTCGAAGCCGCGGAAGCTTCGGCGTGCCAGCGGGAGGAGTGTCACCAGGAGGTAAGCGAGGCCGGTTATCAGCAGCGCCGCGGAAAGGCCCGTCAAACTGATCAAGGCACCACCGAGCACGCCGCCGAACGGTATGAGCGCCCAGCAGAGCGCCGCGTTCATCGAACTGACACGACCGACCAGGGCCTTGGGTATCCGCTCGAAGATCACGGCAGACAGGATCGGATTGAGAAAGCCGGATGCAAATCCGCCGATAGCCATGGTGGCGAAAGCAAGGGTGAGCGGCGCGTCGACCGCAAAGACGAGGAAGCGCGGAAATCCGGTCACGAGGAATGCAACGGTATAGATCATGAGGCGCGGCATTCGCTCGCCGATGGAGGCGGCAATTGCGGCACCGATGATCGAGGCGCCGGAGAAGGCTGCCACCATCGCTCCCAGCAATTCGGGGCCGTGACCCGCATCCTTCGTCCAGACGGGCAGCAGGACGGCATGGAAGGCCTGGTCCAGGAGATTGGTGATCGCCACCATGACGACGATGCTCACCAGCACCGCGTCCCTGCGCAGAAAGCGCCAGCCTTCCAGTAGCTCGCTGCCGTAGGACACAGGCCCGGCAGCATGGGCCGGTGAGATGCGGCTCGGTAGGCGGATGCCTGTTCCGATGACCGCTGCGGCAGCAGCGAAGGTGACGGCATTGACGATGAGCGCCTGGGCCGGACCAATCATGGCGATCAGCGCACCAGCGCCGGCAGCTCCCGCGGTCGAGGCGAGCCGCTCGATGGCGCTGACGACGCCGGTTACTCGTTCGAGCGGGACGCCTGCGAGTTCGGCAACGTCGGGGACCATCGCTTGCTTGGCCGCATCGGAGGGCCCACGCAGGACGCCCATGACGAAGACGATCGGCAGCAGGATCGAGATTGTCAGCATGTCGAGCAGATGCAGGAGCGGCACGAGACCGACTGTGACGACCGAAGCCGCGTCGCAGGCGATCGCGATGCGTTTCGGGCCGACGCGATCGATCAGCGGGCCGCCGAGCGCCTTGGCGACGACGTAGGGCAGCATCTCCGCCATTGCCACGAGGCCGGTCAGCACGGGACTGCCCGTCGTGCTCAGCACCAGCCAGGGAATGGCGATCGTCGACAGCCTTGTTCCGGAGAGAGAAAGCGTCTCGGCGACGGCCAGTGCGAAGAAGGGTGCGCGCGTGCTCATGACCCTGCATCCTCCTCGCGGTGTGGCACGCGTCCGGGATAGGGAAAGGCATGCAACATGACCGTAAAGGGTGCCATGCCCGCGGGGAGCGGTTCGCCGAGGGGCGGCGCTTCCCGCATTGTTTCCAGCATGATCTCGGTCAGCCGGTTCGTCAGGGCCTCTGCCTGCGCCGCAGTCATCGGGATGATGACGTCGCTTGCCGTGCTCGCCTTGCGCCATTCGGCCGGCAGTTCGGCATATTCTTCGGATGCCTGCTGCATCTGGCTGACCTGAAGGGACAGCGCCGCCTGCGTGAAGGCAACGCCGAGGTCCAATGCCTCGCCCTCGGATTCCGTGGCAGGAACGGACGTAAGTTCATGGCTGGCACGCCACCAGCGATCGCGGCGCGACGGCCCCGGCGCATCCTCGATGAAGCCATACTGGGCCAGCTGGCGGAGGTGATAGCTGGTCGCGCCGCTATTGAGGCCGAGGCGCGTCGCCAGCTGCGTCGCCGTGGCGGGGCCATCGACGCGGAGCATGCCCAGCATGCGCAAGCGAACCGGGTGCGCCAGCGCTTTCAGCGCCGTTGGATCGGGAACGATCCGGCTGATATTGCGGGTGCCGGTCGCGGGTGGTTCAGGCTGGTGTCGAGGTGTTTTCATTCTCCAAGTCTAATATCACAAAGAAATATTTGCAAACATTTCTTTGCATAAGAGCGGATAACCATTCCATCGGGTCGACCCAGAGCTAAATTCCCGGACTATTCGGTGTGTCGCTGCCGGCGCAGCAGCGGAACGGCGCCGTTTCACGATCTTTTGGTCGATCATGTGAAAAACAGGTCGGAAACGAGCTATCGGCGGCGCGTCGTCTGTGACAAGTTTCAGCGTCGGCGCATGCAGGCGGCGGATGAAATCGCCTCTCGAACCGGCAAGTCCCAGCAGGAGAAAGACGTGACCTACCAGCCGAATTCCACCGAAGCGCGTGACGCTGCCTACCACCTCCATTCCTATACGAACCTTCGCAAGAACGAGGAGGAGGGCCCGCTGGTGATCGAGCGCGGCGAGGGGATCTACGTCTTCGACAATACCGGCAAGAAATACATCGAAGGCATGGCAGGACTCTGGAGCGTCGCCGTCGGTTTTGGCGAGAAGCGCCTCGTCGACGCCGCCGTTCGCCAGATGGAGAAGCTGCCCTACTACCATACCTTCACGCAGAAGGCGCACGGCCCCTCCATCGATCTCGCCGAGAAGCTGGTGCGCATGGCGCCGGTGCCGATGTCGAAGGCCTATTTCACCAATTCCGGCTCCGAGGCCAACGACACGGTCGTCAAGATGGTCCGCTACCGGTCGAATGCGCTCGGCAAGCCTGAAAAGAAGAAGATCATATCGCGCATCAAGGGCTACCACGGCGTGACGCTGGCAAGCGCCAGTCTGACCGGCCTGCCGAACAATCACCGCTCCTTCGACCTGCCGATGCCGGGGATCCTTCACACGACCTGCCCGCACTACCGCCTCTTCGCGCAGCAGGGCGAGAGCGAAATCGCCTTTTCGGCGCGTCTTGCTGCCGAGCTGGAAGCCATGATCCTTGCCGAGGGACCGGAGACGGTCGCCGCCTTCATCGGCGAACCGCTGATGGGGGCCGGTGGCGTCATCGTCCCTCCCGAGGGCTACTGGCAGGCGATCCAGGCGGTGCTCGACAAGTACGACGTGCTGCTGATTGCCGACGAGGTCATCTGCGGCTTCGGTCGCACGGGCCGCATGTTCGGCACCCAGACCTTCGGCATGCGGCCGGATTTCATCACGCTGTCGAAGCAGATATCCTCGTCCTACCAGCCGATCTCCGCGCTTCTCGTCAACGATCGCGTCTACCAGCCCATCGCCGATGAATCGAAGACGATCGGCACCTTTGGCCACGGCTATACGGCGAGCGGCCATCCGGTCGCCGCGGCCGTTGCGCTCGAAAACCTCGCGATCATCGAGGAGAGGGATCTTGTCGGCAATGTCCGCGATCTGAGCGGGCTGTTCCTGGGGCGGTTGAAGGCGCTCGAAAGCCATCCGCTGGCCATCGAGGCGCGCGGCAAGGGGCTCATCGGCGCGCTGGAGCTTGCCCCGCGGGAAGGTTTTGCCACGGGTGCCCTCGGACCGAAGCTCTTCGGCCTCCTGCAGAAGAACGGCCTCATCTCGCGCGCCATCGGCGATTCCCTAGCGCTCTGCCCGCCGCTCATCATCACGGAAAGCCAGGTCAACGATATCTTCGACATCTTCGAGCGCTCGCTGAACGAGCTCCAGGCCGAACTCGGCTGACGACCAGCCACAACGTGTCAGGGCGGGCCGACTGAACCAGCGGCCCCTCCTAACTTCTCGCCGCGCCAGGGGCCGCGTCTATCCGGCATAGGCGCGGTCGAGTTCCGCGACATCGATCTTGATCATCTTCATCATGGCCTGCATGACGCGCCCGGCCTTGGCGGGGTCCTCGTCACCGAGGTAGCGCATCAATGCATCGGGGATGATTTGCCAGCAGAGGCCGAAGCGGTCCTGCAGCCAGCCGCATTGCTGCTCCTTGCCGCCCTCAAGCAGGCGCTCCCAGTAATAGTCGACCTCGGTCTGGTCGCGGCATTTGACGAAGAAGGAGACCGCCGGGGAGAAGGTGTAGTGCGGCCCGCCGTTCAGCCCCATGAATTCCTGGCCCGCGAGTTCGAAGCTTGCGGTGAAGAGCTTTCCGTCGGGACCGTTCTTCCGATATGTCACCCGCGCGTCCTTGAAGATGGACGTGTAGAATGTGACCGCTTCCTCGAGCTGGGTATCGAACCAGAGAAACGGCGTGATCTTCTGCATGGCTTTTCCTCCTTCGAATAACGAACGGCCCTAGGACGATCCATGCAGCAGGATCCCGACAACGGCCGCGCAGATTGTTGCGCAAAGGGCGCAACTGGCCGCGATCGCTACAGCTGGGGAAAAAGCCCGAAATGCCCCTTGAAATCGAGGGGGAGGGGGCACATATATCGGGTCTGCCTGAAAAATGGATTCGCCTGGTTTCGATGATCGTCGAGCTGCGCGGTGTCCGACAGGATGAGGGCGCTCCCCCGCAGGGGTCGAGCGCCCTTTTTGCATTCTGGCCCGCCCCCGTTCGCATTTTTCCTCGCACCGGTGTCGATCCCGGAGCTTCCGGATCGTCCTTTGTTTCGGCGACGGCCTTTCGCGCCCTGGCATCGGAACCATTCCCCGGATGCCGGCTTTGCTACGGCAATGGCGGGAAGGGCCGCTTCGACCGCCGCCTGAAACAAGGAGGATATCGGCATGGACAAGCAATATCTGGCTCCGGCAGCGGAGCTTGCCCGCAAGAACGGCGTCCGCTACCCGAATGAAAGCGAGGAATATCGCCGTGCGCGTGATGCGCTGCTCGCCGAGGAAATCGAGCTTCGCCGGCACATCGAACGCGTTGCCGAGCAGCGTCGGGCCCTTCCGCCGGGTGGCGAGGTTAAGAAGGACTACCGCTTCGAGGGTGAGCAGGGCCATGCATCCTTCGCGGACCTCTTCGGCGACAAGGACACGCTGGTCGTCTACAGCTACATGTACGGACCGCAGCGCGAACGGCCATGCCCGATGTGCACGTCGCTCCTTTCGGCGTGGGACGGCGAGGTGCCGGACATGCTGCAGCAGGTCGGCCTCGCCGTTGTCGCGCGCTCCCCGATCGAAAGGCTGCTCGCCTTCAAGAAGGAACGCGGCTGGCGCTATCTTCCGCTTTACAGCGACACGACCGGCGAATTCAGCCGCGACTACCACGCCATCGGCGAGGACGACGGCGATGATGCCGCCTTCAATGTCTTCACGCGGCGCGACGGTGCCATCCGGCACTTCTGGGGCGGGGAGATGGGAGGCGTTACCGCCGATCCCGGCCAGGATCCCCGCGGTGCGCCGGACCTGATGCCGATCTGGACCGTGCTCGACACGACGCCGCAGGGGCGTGAGCCGCATTGGTATCCGAAGCTCTCCTACTAGCTTCTGGTGCCGGCGCCGACCGGTCGATAAACTCTGCGGCGCGAGAAATTCGCGCCGCATGGGAGGTGATGGAAGACAGGATGCAGGCAGGTCCGGACGATCTCGGAAAAAGAGCCGCTTGGGCAACGCTCAAGTTCATGGCCTTTCTTGCTGTCCTTCTCTTTGCCTGCGCTGGCACGCTCGCCTGGTGGCAAGGCTGGCTTTTCCTTGCCAACTTCTGCGGCTGGAGCATTGCGACGACGCTCTATTTCTACCGGCACGATCGCGCACTTCTCGAGCGGCGGATGAGGGTCGGCCCGACCGCCGAGCGCGAGCCGGCGCAGAAGCGGATCCAGCTCTTCAACGTCCTCGTCATGATGGTCCTTTTCGTGGTCTCTGCGCTCGACCGGCGTTTCGGCTGGTCGGACGTGCCATGGGTGGCGGTGATTGCCGGCAACCTCCTTATCGCCATCGCCTTTCTGGGCTTCTTCGTCGTGCTGCGGCAGAATTCCTTTGCGTCGGCGACCGTCCAGATCGTCGAAGGCCAGAGGGTGATCTCGGACGGGCTCTACGGCATCGTGCGCCATCCGATGTATGCCGCGGCATTTCCGCTTGCAGTAGGCCTTCCGCTCGCGCTTGGCTCCTGGTGGGGGCTTGTCGGGGTGCCGCTGTTCGTCGCCGGCCTCGTCGCGCGGCTCCTGGACGAGGAGAAGCATCTCGCACGCGACCTGCCGGGCTATGCCGAGTATCGCAGCCGGGTCAGGTATCGGCTTTTTCCCGGCCTCTGGTAGGCCCGAACCGCGGCCGTGCGGCTGGACGCCGGCGCGAATATCTGAGACATTCGCAACCTTCTGTCGAGCATCAGCCATGTAGGGACACCATGACCTTCAGTGCCTCGACCTATGTCAATTTCGTTTCGGAAACCGGCGCCGCCGAACAGCGGCTTTTCCTGCGCTATATCGGACCGAGGGACGACTTCGACATCATCATCGTCGGCTCGGGCATGGGCGGCGGCATACTTGCAGATGACCTCGCCGATCGGCTCGGGCACAACAAGCGGATCCTCGTGCTCGAGGCCGGTTCCTTCGTCTACCCGACGCATGTCTACAATCTCTGCCGCTTTTCCAATGCGAGCGTCGCCAGGCATTTCGGCTGCGACACCTTCTGGCAGCCGGGGGATTCCTCGTCGCAGAACTACATCGGCGAGAAACCGCAGCTCAATCTCGGCGGGCGGTCGATCTTCTGGTCCGGCCTGATCCCGTCGATCCAGCCCTGGGAGCTCGAATTCTTTCCGCCGCGGGTGAGGGGCGACCTTGCCGCAGGCCTTCTCGACGAGGCGGGCGAGACGATGAACGAGTCGCGCACGCTGGGTGCGACGGCTGCCGCGGTCGTCGCGAAGCTGCGGCAGAGTCCGCTTGCAAACGACTTTGTGATCGAGGAAACACCGCGCGCCCTGCACCAGCCCTATCTCGAACCCGACGGCACGCCGAAGAACGAGTTCTTCACCGAACCCACCGGCGTCTTCAATACCGCCGAGCTCCTCATCAACCAGCTCGGGCTCACGCCGGGCGTCAGCCATGGCGATGGTCCCGGCCTGCAGCTGCTGCTCAACAGCTACGTCGAGGACGTGCAGAACCACGGCGACCATTTCGAGCTCGTGACGCGCAACACGCTGACCGGCCAGATCCGCTTCTTCAAGGCCGTGACGGTCGTGCTTGCCGCGGGCTCGCTGGAGAGCCCCAAGCTCCTGCGCCGGTCGAGCATGTTCCCCTGGTTTCCGGACCATGCCAAGGCGCTGATCGGGCGGGGGCTCACCGACCATCCGACCTCCAACGAGGTCAATACCTTCGTGACCAACATCGGCAATGTGGCGATCCCGCGCACCGATCATGCCAAGATCATCTTCTATTCGCGAGGGCTGCGCGATGGCGGCCAGATCCGCTTTCCCTTCAACGTGGAAATGAACATCAACCACGAATACTGGCACCTGCGCGAGAACGATCCGAACTCCCCGGATTCGGCGGATCCGCCCCCGGGCGGCCTTGCTGGGCCCTCCCGCCTCGACATCAAGTTCAGCTTCGGAAACCCGCTGGACGACGTGAACGAAGTGAAGCCCGCTCCGCCATTCGGCTACGTCCCGG
Organism: Rhizobium sp. BK251; assembly: GCF_004345245.1. GTDB lineage: Bacteria > Pseudomonadota > Alphaproteobacteria > Rhizobiales > Rhizobiaceae > Rhizobium. The sequence continues at coordinate 444,963 of NZ_SLUQ01000002.1, forward strand.
AGATCGCCTTCCGCAACATGAGCTGGATGGACTATCTTGCCGGATCGCGCTTTCCCGCCGTTGCCGGGTGGCACAAGAATTTCGACGAGATATTCGCGGTCATGAACGACGTGACCCACCGGATATTCTCCCAATTCCAGATCGATGGCCAGCCGGCGCGGCCGGAGGGCGAGGCGTGGTTCGGCCAGCAGGGCAAGGGTTTCGGATGGGGAACGGTCCATCATTCGGCCGGGAGCCTGCGCATGCCCTACCGACCGAGCCTCGGTGCGAACTTCGACTTCGCCTCGGTCGTGGACGAGGACCTGCGCGTCGCCGGCACGCAGAACCTCTATGTCTGCGACATGTCGGTCATGCCGTTCAGCTCGGCGGCTAACCCGGTGCGCACGCTCGCCGCACTCGCGCTGCGGCTGTCGCGGCATTTCGGCTGAGGGCGTCGCGCCGCCGGCTTGCCGCTGGTTTTCCGGGAGGTCAAAGAACATGCCCAACGACCGGACGGGCAGAGACCCTCCGGTTTTGCGGCATCGAACGGACGGGGCGGCGGAAGCTGCCTCGTAAGTTAGAATTTGGTGACACCTTCCGGCGCCCCGTTCGGCGGTTTTTGCCCGCAACTGCGGTCCCTCTGCGCGGATGATCGGCACCTTTTACAGGGCGACGCTCGACGGATTTTCCCGCGGCGCCGCGAAAGGCTTCCGGCCCGAAGGCCTTCGCCAGTCGCCGGTCCATTCATGTGTGCCGCACAGGCACGCCCCGCCATGTTGCAGGCGAGAGGGGGACCATTTTCTGCGAACCCCTTGGCGGCCGGTCTGCGTCAGGACCAACCGCAAGGCGCCGGCCCCGCCTCGCCGGTGACGCTCACCGGTGTATCCGAGGGCAGGGCGGGGAAAGTATAGGCATTGGACGCGAAGGCGGGGACGTTGGAGGGCTTAAACCGTTGGTTTTGTTGAGGTGAGCTTCCTTTTTCTCCTCGAGGAAGTGCTGACATGGTGTTCCAATCGCGGGCGCCATTCTGTCGGGGGATCAGTTCCAGCGCCTGGGGATGACATATCACCGTGCCTCGGCGGTGGGTGCGTGCTTCAGAGAGTCCGGGTTGCGCCTTCGCTTCCGCAAATGTTTCTGACGGTCAGGGCAGGCCCTCCATGACCTTCAGCCCGATACCTGCTGCCGCTCCCCGCGCCTTCAGGGAGGCAGCAAGCACAAGGGTTCCGATCGTTGCGGTCAAGCCATCGGCCAGCGGGTAGGCGAACCAGATTGCATCGGCGCCCCAGATCGCCGCAATGAGCGTGACCAGAGTTGGAAGCAGTACGAAGGGCTTTGCCATGGTCAGAAGAGCTGCACGGGCTGGTCGGCCGATGGCCTGGAAATAGAGCCCGAGCACGAATACCGGCCCCGACAGCAGATATAGTGCCGCCATGGGACGGAAGAGCCGCCCGACCTCGCCGACCACATCAGGGTCCGTGACAAAGGCTGCTCCGAGGACAGTCCCTTGGCTCAGGAGCAAAATTTCCACGGCAAGACCGTAGAACAACGCGGTTGCAACGGCGATCCGCAGGACATTGTCCGAGCGGGCGTAGAGACGCGCTCCAACATTGTTGCCGACGATGCTCTGCATGGCCATTGCAACAGCCATGACCGGCAGGAAAGCAAAGCCAAAAATCCGTGTCGCAATCCCGTAAGCGGCGATGGTCTGGGTGTGATCTGCGCTGCCCGCAAGACGCAGCGCCACAACCACGCTTGCGGCCGAAAGCGCCATTCCGACGAAGCCCAGGTTGACGGGGGCGCCCAGCGCGGCCATGCGTCCCCAGCCGCTGGTCCAGCGGTTGCGCCAAAGGCTGCCGAGCGGCATCATGCCCGCGACGTGCCGACGCAGCCCGGCCAGAAGCGCCAGTCCCAGCCCCTGCGCCAGGGCCGTGCCGAGGGCCGACCCTGCAACACCGAGTTCCAGCAGCACGATCAAGACGTAGTTCAGCACAATATTGATGAGCGTCACCGCAAGGGACATGAGGGCCATCAACCCGGCTCGCCCCTCGTTTCTCCAGGCATCGGCGTGAATTCCCAACAGGAATTGTACCGGTGTGGAAAAGACGGTGATCGCGACGAAGATCCAGACCATCCCGGCGACCGGACCATCGGGTCCAGCAACGCCCAGGGCGAAATTCCACCCCCCGGCAAGGAAGATCAGGATCAGCGACGAAGCGATCATCACGGCAAGACCGTGAGCACCGGCGAATGTCGCGGCGGCGGCCTCACTGGAGCCCGCGCCAAGCTGGCGAGCCAGCAGGCTGGACATCCCCCCGCTGACAAGGGCCGAAAGCGCGATGGTCAACATCAGCACCGGAAAGGCGATGCCGACCGCCGCCATGGCCCCCGCCCCGACGAAGTGCCCAAGAAAAACTGCGTCTACGATGCCGAGCATGCCGTTCATCACCATGATGACAACCATGGGCAGTGCGGTCGCGGCAAAGATCCTGCCCGAGGGGGCAGTCAGAAAACGATTGTCGGGTGACTGTCGCAAAGACATCACTCACTCCTCCAAAGAGGCATTTCGACTATGATGGGGGGCCTGCATTGCCCACCGACGAAATGCTTCGAGGGTGAGAAGGGTCTATGTGTGCCGGGCTTTACCGTGACTTGCGTCTGCAGGCGGCAGGTTCCCGCAACCTGAATCACAACAATCATCACAGCCAAGCATTGTCAACACGAGCGTGTGTTTCGGGCTGAGGCCGCAAAGACTTCAAAGAGCCTGTGTGTCGCCAAGCTTCCGCAGACTGCCTTGAGCAGGCAGTTGCTATTTGATGCTGCGGACCCGACGTCACGTGCACTCGGTCGATTCGTTGCCTCGTCAGCCCTGCCGGCTGGATCGGTTTCACTTTGCGTGTCAAATTGCGAGGCGTGATATGAGGTATTCACGCATGCAAATCGCGAAGTGAGAGGTCACCTCCATGAAAAGCACGCTTTTCCTGCTATCCGCGACTGCCATTGCCTTCGTATTCGGAGCATCCAACCCAGTCGTGGCCGACCAGGCGCGTTTTGACAGTCTCGCCGATCTTCCCTTTGAGCAGAACCGTCCGACTCCCGAAACAGCTGCTGCCCTGCTGTCCGAACTGAAGTTCCAGCAGGCCACCCAGGCTTACCTGTGGGCGCTGCCGCTGATCAACACACTGGGGATGAAGTACGGCTCCGAAGCGACCTTCGGAGCGGGATACAACGTCCTGCCTGTCTGGAAGGAGCGCCTCGACCCCAAGACGCTGGTCACGACGCCGAACTCCGACGTCATCTACGCCATGAGTTATGTGGACATGGGCGAGACCGGACCGGTGGTGTTCGAAGCGCCGCCGAATCTGCAGGGCATACTTCTCGACTTCTGGCAGCGGCCGATCCCGGTCGATGGCGGAAAATTCGCAGGCGACGTCGGCCTGCCGGGACCGGACGCAGGCAAGGGCGGCAAGTTTCTCGTCCTGCCGCCCGGATACGCGGGAGACGTGCCTGATGGCTACTACGTCTACCGCTCCGGAACCAACAACCTCTTCATCTTCCTGCGAGCATTCTATAACGACCCGAATGATCTACAGCCTGCGGTTTCGTTGATGGAGCAGGCAAAAGTCTATCCGCTGAACCTGCCTGCGGCCGAACGCAAGCCGATGCAGTTCCCGAATGCATCCGGCGTTGCTGCCAACATGTTGCCGCGCGCCGACATCTCCGCGTTCGAACAGCTCAAGTGGCTGGTGGACAGCGAGGGCCGCAACCTCGCCGACGCTGACGGCCTGGGCATCCTCGCCAATGCCGGACTGGTTGCCGCGCAGCCCTTCACCCCGGATGCGGAAACCAAAGCCATCCTCGATGCAGCAGCGAAGACGGGCTACAAGATGAGCCGCGCGATTGGCAGGATGCCCGTCGTCAACGGTCGCGACTATCGGGTGTGGAATGACCGACAGTGGCTGAACCCTGTCAACAACGCCACGGAGCCGGGTCCGGAAAAATCCATGGACCTTAGTTTCCGCAACAGGAAGGCGGGTTTCACCGAGGTCGTGCCGCGCGCATGGTTCTCCACCGACTACTACTCGATCAGCCCCGGGATGGTGTCGCAGACGCCAGGCCGGGGGGCCGCGTACCAGATCACCTTCAATGACGCGGACGGCGAGCCGCTGAGAGGGGATGGCTCGTATAAGCTCACCCTGCCTGCCAATGTACCTGCCAAGCTGTTCTGGTCGTTGACCCTCTACGAAGCGGAAAACGCCTCGGGCCTGGCGACCGAGGCGCGACGGTTCCCCTCGCTCGGCTCCAGGGACAAGCCCGTGCAAAACGCCGACGGAACAACAGACCTCTACGTCGGACCAAAAGCGCCGGATGGCAAGCAGACGAACTGGCTTCCCACCGCGCCGGAACGCGGCTTTTTCGCGATCCTTCGCCTCTACGGTCCGGAAGAAGCCGCGATCAACTACAGTTGGAAACCGGGCGACCTGGAGAAGGTCAAATAGCCGCCGCGACGGCTGCCGGCGCATTGTGGAGGAACGCCAATGACCGCGGCCGGCGCTTTGCGGTCCTCGGTGCAAAACGAGTAGGTTCGATTTGATAAAACTAACGCTAACGCAATGTTTTTTTGATACTTGCAACCGATAATCCCCCGCAATCATCGGGGGTGAAGATGCGCATCTTGATCGTTATTGGGGCAGCGGCAGCCGTGATCGGCGGCACAGTTGCTACATTCAAAGTACCCAACACCGCGGGCCAGCAACAGGTACTCGCCAGCTATCAGGCCGATCCGAAGGCGACACTGCTTAGCATAGAGACTGCAATCCTAGAATGCGTGCCGGGTATCGCGCAAAGCCGTGTTGGCATGAGTTTTACCAGGAGTGTCATCGCACCGCTCTATGTGCACTTGCTCCATCTGAGAAAAGAGGGAGCGGATAAGGCCGCTATTTCCGCTCAAATGCAAAAATGGATAGTAAATGAACATCCGAAGGTTTTGACCGGCCTTCCCGACAAGGAATTTCTTGAGTTGGTCAGCTATCTAAAGAAAACGGGCGAAGACGACGTCGAGAACTGCATTCTCTCGGCGGTGTCTAAACCCGCGAATCTAGGCGGCGACGCGAGCCGCTGGAACCTGCGGCTATAGGTCACCAGAGCCCCGGTGATGACCGCAATTGGTGCAATACGGCCAATCTCACTTCGCGAAACGAGCTGGCAGTTGCGACTACTTTCCGCGGACGCGGGCAGATGGTGACGCACGACACATTGGGCATCTTCTTTCGCGTCTGAAAATCAAGACTTGCCACCGGCCCTGTTTTCGATCTTAGATTGCTGCACTGCGACAGACTATCGCGACCGCGAAATCGGGAGGGACTGTTATGGCCGTGCAGCAACGCAGGAAGACCGGCGCATCGGACGACACGCGATCGCCGCTTGCAATCGACCTTGCCTTGCAAGGTGGCGGTGCCCACGGCGCGTTTACCTGGGGCGTCATCGAACGCGTTCTGGAAGAACCCTGGCTCTCCGTGGAAAGCATCAGCGGCACATCGGCCGGTGCGATGAACGCGGTGGTTCTCGCCTACGGCTACACGCTGGATGGTGTTGCCGGCGCCACCGCGGCGCTCGAAACCTTCTGGCGCCGCGTGAGCGATGCGGCGCGCTACAGCCCGTTCCAACGCACGCCGCTCGATGTGATGACGGGAAACTGGTCACTCGACAATTCGTCGGCCTATGTCTTTTTCGACCTGATGAGCCGGCTCTTTTCGCCCTACGAAATCAATCCGGCGAACATCAATCCCCTGCGAGACATCCTGATCGAGAGCATCGACTTCGAGGTCCTGAAACGCTCGCCGATCAAGCTGTTCATCAATGCCACCAACGTGCGTACGGGGCTGCCTAGGGTCTTCCGCAACGCCGATCTGAGTGCGGATGTCATCTTGGCCTCGGCCTGCCTGCCACTGCTCCATCAGGCCATCGAGATCGATGGCGATCCCTACTGGGACGGCGGCTTTTCCGGAAATCCGCTGCTTGGCCCGCTCGTTGCCGAGAGCGTCGCGCGCGACGTGCTGCTCGTCCAGGTCAATCCCATCGAGCGTGGCGGCGTGCCGAAGACGGCACGCGAAATCCTCAATCGAATGAACGAGATCTCGTTCAACGCGAGCCTCAAGAAGGAATTGCGGGCAATTGCGGTGTTTCAGCGGACACTGGCTGATAGCGGACAGGCGCCGCACGAACTCGCCTGGGCCAAGGACTGGGCCGAGGTACGGCTTCACCGTATCACCACGCCACGCATGATCGAGCTCAACGCGTCCTCCAAGCTCAATGCCGAATGGGCGTTCCTGACGATGCTGAGAGACGATGGCCGCGCAAGCATGGAGCAGTTTCTCGCCGACCATAGCGACGATCTCGGAACGCGGCCGACCTTCGATATCGCCAATCTGCTCGATACGGTCCTGCAGTAGGGCAGGGATACTTCCCGCAGGCTTCTGCCGCCATTAGATGCAGCCTGACAAGACGCGCAGACGAGAGCAAGTGCAGGCTGATGGCCGGTCCGGCTACAGCCAGCGGCGGACCCGGGCCTTGTAGGCGAGATAGACGCCGCCGAATTTCCGCTCGAGATAGGCCTCCTCGCGGGCGACCACGCCATAGCGAATGACGAGGTAGAACGGCACAAGCAGGACGATGAGCCACAGGCTGTCGAAGGCAAGGGCGAGGCCGGTGAGGCCGAGGAACATGCCGATATAGATCGGGTTGCGCGTGAAGCGGTAGGGGCCGTTGTCGACGATCGTCGCCGTCGGCTGGGTGGTCTGGATCTGCGTCCCCGCGCGGCGGAGGGTCGTCGCCGCCCAGACCAGCAGCCCCAACCCGGCGAGGAACACGACGCCGCCAAGCCAGGATGTCGGCAGGCCTGCGGGAACGAACGGCAGGGGATGGAGCCGGTCGAGCACCAGCCCGGCAATCACCGCAATCACCCAGGCGAATGGTGGCCGCACCACTGCAGCCGAACTGTCGCGCAGGTTGCCGGTCGCCTCATTCATGGCCGCCCGTCCAATCCGCTCCTATCACTCGGGGCCTCCAGCGCACGGAGCCCGTGCTCTGCGATGCATCGGCGAGAGTCTACGTCGCTTCGAAAGGGATTTGAAGGCGGAAGGTTCAGGCGAACGTCCGAGCGGCTTGCATGCGACGGTCGCCGTCAAGAGCGCTTGCATTCGCCGGCGCGTCTTCCCATTCTTGCTGTCATCGATTGATCGGAGGAGCGGTCATGGCCAATGACATTGAAGCCGTGCAGGTCCGCATCAGCGGCCGGGTGCAGGGTGTCAGTTTCCGTTGGTGGACGCAGGGCGAAGCCGAGCGGCTGGGCCTTGCGGGTTGGGTACGCAACGAGGCAGACGGAAGTGTCGTCGCCGTCATCGCGGGGCCGGGTGAGGCGATCTCGAAAATGGTCAAGCGCTTCTGGGATGGGCCCCCTGCCGCTGTCGTCTCTGATGTGCATACGGAACCCGTGGCACTTTCCGAGGTGCCGACCGGGTTCCGCATCACGGGCTAGCTCGGCCGAACGCGAAGCGAGGCACCTGTTCTTCCGGAAGCCGGGGGTAGCTGGCGTTGCAGCGAATCTTTGACTTGCGTCATTGTCGGCCCTCTATATTTTAGAATATCGTTATATAAATTGGCGTTTCTTCGAGCCGGGGGGCTTTCAGCCATGAAAATTGGTCGCTGCATGTTTGCGGGCGCGGCTTTTTTCGCGCTTGGTTGTGTCTCGGGATGGGCTCAGCAGGTGACCGGCGCGCCAGGTGCGCCGGGGGCCACCACGACGATCGACGGAAAGCAGCTTCCGCCGCCCGATCCGAAATTCGGCGGGGTGATCAACGAAAAGGCTTCCGAATCGACGCCCTGGTGGGCGCCGCGTGTCGTGCCGCCCAAGGGCGCGCCCAACGTGCTGCTGATCATGACGGACGACCAGGGATTCGGCGCCCCAAGCACGTTCGGCGGCGTCATTCCGACGCCCGCCATGGATCGCATTGCCAACCAGGGCCTGCGCTTTACAAATTTCCACTCCACGTCGCTGTGTTCGCCGTCACGCGCCGCACTGATTACCGGGCGCAACCATCATTCGGTCGGCTTCGGGGTCGTCGGTGAAATCGCGACCGGCTTTCCGGGCTACGATTCGATCATCCCGATCGAGAAGGGCACGATTGGCACGATCCTTCGTGACAACGGCTACGCCACGTCGTGGTTCGGCAAGGACCATAACACGCCCTCCTACCAGTCGAGCCAGGCGGGACCGTTCCACCAGTGGCCGAACGGCATGGGCTTCGAATATTTCTACGGCTTCGTCGGCGGCGACGCCAGCCAATGGCAGCCCAACCTGTTCCGCAACACGACCGCCATCTATCCGTTCGAGGGCAATCCCGGCTGGAATCTGGAGACTGCCATGGCCGACGAGGCGATCGGCTATATCAGGCAGCTGAAGGAGGTCGCTCCCGGCAAGCCCTGGCTCGTCTATTACGTGCCGGGCGCCACCCATGCGCCGCACCATCCGACATCGGAGTGGGTGAAGAAAGTCTCCGACATGCACCTCTTCGACGAGGGCTGGAACAAGGTGCGCGAGAAGATCTTCGCCAACCAGAAGCGCCTCGGAATCATGCCGGAAAGCGCCCAGCTGACGCCGTGGCCAAAGGGGCTGCCGGAATGGGATACGCTCAGCATCGAGGAGAAGAAGCTCTTCGTCCGGCAGGCAGATGTCTACGGCGCCTACCTTGCCTATGCCGACAACGAAATCGGCCGGGTGATCCAGGCGGTCGAAGACCTCGGCGAGCTCGACAATACCCTGATCATCTATATCGGCGGCGACAACGGTGCGAGCGCCGAGGGCATGGTCAATGGCACGCCGAACGAGTTCACCACCTTCAACGGCGTCGAGGTTCCGGTGAAGGACCAGTTCCTCTGGTATCCGTTCTGGGGCTCGGAGCGGACGTTCCCGCACTATGCGGCCGGCTGGGCCTGGGCGATGGATACACCGTTCAAGTGGGTCAAGCAGGTGCCGTCGCACTTCGGCGGAACCGCACAGGGCATGGTCATGTCCTGGCCGGGCCACATTACCGACGTTGGCGGCATTCGCCGGCAGTTTCACCATTTCATCGACGTCGTGCCGACCATTCTCGATGCCGCCGGCATTGTACAGCCGGAGGCGATCAACGGCATCCAACAGGAGCCCATCGAAGGCGTCAGCATGAAGTACACATGGGACAAGGCGAACGCCAACGCCCCGACCACGCACAAGACCCAGTATTTCGAGATGCTCGGCAATCGCGCGATCTTTCACGACGGGTGGGTGGCCGCAACGACGCCGGCAACGCTGCCCTGGGAGCTGAGCACGAAGACGCCCCCGGACGTGATCACCGGCTACAACTGGGAACTCTACAACGTCGCCGAGGACCCGACCCAATCCAATGACCTCGCCGCCAAGATGCCCGACAAGTTGACGGAGATGCAGGCTCTCTTCTATTCAGAAGCGAAGAAATACAACGTGCTGCCGCTCGACAATACGACGCTCGCCCGCTGGAATACGCCGCGGCCGAGCCTCACCGCCGGGCGGAGCGTGTTCACCTATACGGGCGGGCTGACCGGCGTGCCGGCAAGTGCGGCGCCAAGCACGCTCAACAAGTCCTATACGATCACCGCGGAGGTAGAGATACCCAGTGGCGGTGCGGAAGGCATGATCGTCACGCAGGGCGGGCGGTTCGGCGGCTACGGGCTGTTTCTCAGCAAGGGCGAGTTCGGCGTCGACCGGGGCAGGGTGGTGTTCCTCTACAACCTCCTCGATCTGAAGCGCACGATGTGGGAGGGGCCGGAGCTCGATCCCGGCAAGCATACGATCGTCTTCGACTACAAGTCCGACGGTCCCGGCCTGGGCAAGGGGGGTACGGGGATACTTTCCGTCGACGGCCAGGAAGTGGCCACGAACTCCATGGAACACGGGATTCCGATCACCTTTCCCGAGGATGAGACCTTCGACGTCGGCCAGGACACGCGGACCGGCGTGGCATTGCTCGAATATCGCTACGACACACCATTCAAGTTTGCCGGCAAGATCGACCAACTGACTTTCAACCTGCACTAGGAGAGATCAATGAGGGGAAAGCACATCATATGCGCCGTCGCGATAGTCGCGTTGGGCGCCGTTCTCGCGCCGTCGGCTTCGACGGCCCAAAATGCGATCAAGGCGCCTGCGAGCAAGAACATAGGCACGACGAGCACGCAGAAGAGCGAGCTCGTCCCCTCCCTGATCGTCATGAACTCGGCCGGCGCCACGCTCAGCGGTGACACGCTGACGCTCACGGGGATCTCCAACAACTCGATCCTGTTTGCCGATCGCCCGGTCCGCTCCGCGGGCCACGCGCTCACCGCGCATCTGCTGGAGGAATGGGCAGAGGGCGGCGGCTTCGAGAAGGATCCACCCAATGCCACCGTCTCGGTTCTCAACAAGGACGCCTCGGACGTCGAAGACGCGGTCGTCGTGCTGAAGGCGCCGAAGATGGAAGGCGCCAACCTGACCTTCAAGGTGGATGTGCTCGAGGGCAGCCTCAGCAAGGCAGACGGGCCGGCCTCGATCTTCATCGACATCATCGGCATGCCGCGCACGCCTCTCTCGTTTGCCGGCGCCGCGCGCCGCACCGCATATCGGGGAGCCTGGTATGGCGCAGCCGGTGCCGCGGCAGTTGGTGCGGCAGCCGCGGGCGCCTACTACCATCCCTACTATCATCCTTACTACGGCCCGCCGGCGTGCGGCTACTATCCGCTGCCTCCGTGCTACTGAGGTAGTTGAGATGCGGCCTCCGCCCGGCACAGTGACCTAAGGAGGCCGGCGCGATGACGAGAGTGCTTGCGATTGCCGCCGCCCTGGAAGTGGCCACCGGAGCAGCACTGCTCGTCGTCCCGTCGCTGGTCGGGGAATTGCTCCTCGGAGGCGCGCTCACCGGAATGGCGGCAGCCGCCGCCCGGGTGGCGGGCATAGCCCTCATTGCGCTTGCGGTCGCCTGCTGGCGCAACTCGCCGCTCTTGGGCATGTTGACCTACGGCGTTCTCGTCACGCTGTATCTTGCCTATCTCGGCCTTTGGGACGGGATGGCGGGTCCGCTCCTGTGGCCGGCGGTCGGCCTTCATGCGGTTCTTTCGACCCTTCTCGGACGAGCCTGGCTTGCCGCCGAGGCTGGATAAACGATTTTCCCACGGGTGCTTTCGTTTCGAAGGGACGTTCCCAGGCACAGCCAAGGCCGCGATCGTCGTCAAAAGCCGACCTTGCTTTCCGGTTTGGCGAGCGCGCTGCGGCGCAGTTTCATGAGGTTACGGGGCTGGAAAATCAGGTGCGCTCGGCCAGTCGGGTCGCGATCCGCGACGCTGGACTAATCGCCGTGAACAAGGCTTAATGCCGCGCGGGGATGGCTGGGGGGCTGCCGATCATGAGATCACCGTGGCAAGTGAATGGCAGTGCCGATGTTCTCGATGCTGTCGTCGTCGGGGCCGGCTGGGCGGGCCTCGGCGTCAGCTATTGGCTGGCACGGAGAGGCCTGCGCCATAGCGTCCTGGAACGGGGCCGCATAGGAGAGACCTGGCGCACGCAGCGATGGGATTCCTTTCGGATGAATACCCCCAACGTGCAGACCGTCATGCCTGGCGACCGCTATGACGGCGACGATCCATCCGGTGCCCTGACGCGCGACCAGTTCGTCGCTCTCCTCGAGGACTTCGCCAGACGCAACGCGCTGCCGATCGAACCGGATACTGCGGTGAGCGAACTCACGCACGAGAATGACGCGTATCGGCTGACCACCGCACGCGGCACGCTTTTGGCGCGGAACGTGATCGTCGCAAGCGGCAGCCTGAATTGCCCGGTGCGCCCCGCTTGCGCCGCTGCGTTACCGCCCGGCCTTCGCCAGATCGACGCTTCCGGCTACCGCAGCGCTGCGGATCTCCCCGATGGCGCGGTGCTGGTGGTCGGCAGCGGCCAGTCGGGCGTGCAGATCGCCGAGGAGTTGGCGCAAGCAGGCCGAACAGTCTTCCTTGCCACCAGTCGTGTCGGACGGCTCCCGCGGCGCTACCGGGGCCGCGACATCATGGTCTGGCTCCTCGAATGCGGGTTTCTCGACGTGCGGCGGGAGGAGGTCATTCGACTTGCGGGACGCATCCCGCCCCGCGGCGTGCTTGGCTCGCTGCACACGATAAGCCTTCAAGCGCTCAGCGCCCAGGGTATCGTGCTTCTTGGGCGATTGACTGGCGTCGAGGATGGCGCCGGCCTCTCGTTCGCCGACGATCTCGAAGCGAATGCTCGCTTTGCGGATGAAGCCTCCGACAACATCAAACGCCATATCGACGACTATATCAGCCGCGCTGGCATCGATGCGCCCGCTTCGGAACCCGACCCGGCGGAGACGGTCGCGATGCGACAACCGAACCCGGCGATTGCTTCGCTTGATCTTGCCCGGTCCGGTATAACGACCGTGGTGTGGTGCACGGGCTTCAAGGGCGATTTCAGCTGGATGAGGCTTCCCGGTGCGCTCGATGCGGCGGGACAGCCGGTCCACGAGGATGGCGTGGCCGCCCTGCCGGGCCTCTACTTCGCCGGGTTGGATTTTGCCTCCACACGCAAGTCAGGCATAATATTGGCAATCGGCGAGGAGGCGCCCCGCCTTGTCGAACACATCGCAGGGCCTTCGTGACAGCCTTGGCGCGAAGCGGCCGTAGCTGAGCGTTCACGGCTGGTGGCACTTGCTACCGAATTCCGCGAAATTACCGCGCCGGGCGGTTCATGCCGGGCCGCTTTGGCGCGATATGGATGCTCGCGGCAAGTTCTGCGCAGGAAGTGCAACCCGGCTGTCGGACGGGCAGGGGCTCGCACGTCCTTGAGGGGCACGACATAACCAGGAGGATTGTCATGACCTATGCTGATGGCTTTGTTCTCGCCGTTCCGAAGGAGAATATCGAGGCCTACAAGGAGATGGCCCGCAAGGCCGGCGAAGTCTGGATGGAATTTGGCGCGCTTGAATATGCCGAATGCATCGGCGACGACGTGCCCTATGGCGAGCTCACCTCATTTCCGCGGGCGGTGCAGGCCAAGGAGGACGAAGTGGTCATCTTCTCCTGGATCGTCTACGAAAACCGCGAGCAGCGGGATGCCATCATGGCCAAGGTCATGGTCGATCCGCGCATCAGCGGCGAGAACATGGTGATGCCCTTCGACGGCAAGCGGATGATCTATGGCGGCTTCCAGACATTTGTCGAGCACCGTGCCCGCTGACGGCCGTACTTGACTTTGCCGGCGCTGCGCGCGACCTCACCCGTGCGCAGCAGCCGGAGAAGACCCGATGCCCCAGACCATCCTTTCCATCCGCACCGACGGACAGGGACTTTACGAGTTCACCGATCGGGCGGTCGATTTCGTGCGGGCGGCCGGCGTGGGCGAGGGGCTTCTCACCGTTTTCGTGTGCCACACCTCGTGCTCGCTTCTCATCCAGGAAAATGCCGATCCGGATGTCCGGCGCGATCTCGACGCCTTCTTCCGGCGGCTTGTTCCCGCCGCCGATGACCCCGCGATGCGCTGGGTCATCCACACCACGGAAGGCCCCGACGACATGCCTGCCCATATCAAGGCGGCGCTGACCCAGGTGTCGATCGGCATTCCCGTGACAGGCGGCAGGCTGGTGCTCGGCACCTGGCAGGGGATCTACCTCTTCGAGCATCGCGACCGGCCGCACCGGCGCGAAATCGTGTTGCATCTCGGCGCCTGATCCGTTTCCCCGTCATGAACGGATTCTGAATGGCCGGTTCGAACGCCGTTCAGTTTCAAGCAGTTATGGTCCGATCAATCCCCTGAGGGAGACGAGATCGAAATCCATGACCCACGGAGACACCCGATGAAGAGCATTTTCGCAAAAGCCGGTATCGCAGCCCTGATCGCCCTCGGCGGCCTTTCCGCCACCATACCCGCAGCCTCGGCCGCCGGCTGGGAGCGCAACAACGGCGGTTACCAGATGGGCCACGACAGCCGCCGCGACTGGGACGGCCCGCGCCGGGCTTGCTCGCCGGTCCAGGCGGTCCAGAAAGCGCGCTGGCACGGCATGAACCGCGCCCACATCTCCGACATCTCTCCGCGCCGCGTTGTCGTCGAGGGCAGGGGCCGCTACGGCTGGGGCCGCGTGGTCTTCGCCAATGTCAGCGGCTGCCCCCTGATCCGCGCGCACTGAGCGGGCTTGCGAAGCACCAAGTGCGCCGTTCCCCCCGAAAATGGGGGACGGCTTTCATCTCCGCTCCACGAGAATCGGCTATCTTGCCCCCAATTCGCCTCGGTTCTGTATGAACCACGCTGGGCCGGTTGATTCTGTCGCGGTTCAGTTTCATCCGTCCAATCTCGCGTCGATCGACAGAAGCGCGGCTTACGATGCGAGTTTCCGGTTTCTCTACCATGGAGTTCAAATGATCAATTACATTGCAAAGGTCGGCATGGCGGCGATGCTTGTCGCCGGAACCCTGGCGGGTTCGGTCATTCCGGCTTCGGCGCAGGTTGGCGTCGACATCTATCTCGACGGCCCGGATCGCCGCCCACCGCCGCCGCCTCCGGGTTATGGCTATTACCGTCCGCCGGGCCCGGACTATGACCGTCCGCCGCCGCGCGGCTACGGCCGCCCGCGAGGATGCGATCCGCAGCTCGCCGAGGACATCGCGCGCGACTACGGCCTGCGCCGTGCCCACGTCGTCGACGTATCGCCGCGCAATGTCGTGGTTTCCGGCTTCGGGCGCCGCGGCCCGGACCGCATGTACTTCGCCAATGTCCGAGGCTGCCCGGTCGTGCGCCGCTAAGGCGCACTTTTCGGTCCGCAATGAAGCAACCGTCCCTTGTCCCTCCTCGGAGGCGACCTGGGGCGGTTTCTTTTTTCCTCGACCCCACAAAAAAGCGCCGCCGGCAGAACCTGCCGGCGGCGCAAAGTTTGGCGGATGCCCCGCCTAACGCCCGAGGGTGCCTTACTGCTCGAGGGCGAAGGTCACGTTGACGGTGATGTTGTAGCTGTTCTCGCCGCCTGCGACCGGAGGCGCGCCGGCATCGGAGGCTTCCTTCATCATCGCGGCGCGATAGACAGGCTGCGGGATCGGGCGGAGCTGGTTCTCGCTGATCTCGATGATGCGGCCGAGCTTGACGCCGGCCGCTTCCGCGAGCGTCTTGGCCTTGGCGGCCGCATTGGTGACGGCGATCTTGCGCGCCTCTTCGAATGCGCCTTCCGGCTTGTCGTTGGTGAACTGGATGTCGCCGCCCTGGTTGACGCCGAGGGTCACCGACTGGTCGATGATCGCCCCGAGCTTGGTAAGGTCGCGGATCCTGACCGTCAACGTGTTCGTTGCCTGGTAGCCGATGAGCTGCGGCTGTTGCGGCTGGCCGTCATTGCTCTGCGGATAGCTGTATTGCGGCTGGATCGAGAAGCCCGACGTCTGCAGGTCGCGGTCTTCGATGCCGCCGGCCTTGAGCGCCGCGAGCACGTCCGTCATCGCCTTGTTGTTCTCGTCCAGCGCCTCGCGCGCCGTCTTTGCCTGACGCACGACAGAGAGATTGACCACCGCCATGTCGGGCGCCATGACCGATTCCCCTTCGCCGGTCACCATGATGATGGCCTCGCGCGGCTTCGTCTCCTGCGCCATGGCTGCGCCCCCGGCAGCGGCGAGAAGAAGGCCGCCCAGAAGTGCGGTCCGAGCGAAATCCCTGGTTCGTGTCAATGTCATGATTCGTTCCTTGGTTGACGTTTCCCGAAACGCTTTTGTCTATTGATTGTGAAGCTATTACGGCGACGGCTTGTAGCTTATGGCAAATTGGGCTAGAGCGAAACGCACTCCGGAGAGCCATTGCTCCGGAGCCTAAGCGCGGGCCCGTCATCTGCCCCCGCCGGGCCTGTAGCTCAATGGTTAGAGCCGGCGGCTCATAACCGCTTGGTTGGGGGTTCGAGTCCCTCCGGGCCCACCATTTCTGTCTTCGGACGTTGTTTTTCCATCGTTTTTTCCTCGATTTGTCTCACCGGAATTCCGCTTCGGTGAAAGTTGGACATTTTTGCGGGCCACGTAGGTTTTGCGGCGCTCGAAACCGGCATCGATGATGCGCTTTGACTGTGCGGCTTTGGTGTAGTGCTGCGCCATCTTGGAATCAGACCAGCCGAAGATCGCCATCAACTGATGTTCGGTAGCGCCGGCCTCGGCGAGGATCGTCGCGGACGCCTTTCTGAGGCCGTGCGACGAACATTCCGGCAAATCAGCATCATTGCACCACTGGCGCATCTTGTTGCCGAACCCGTTCCCGCTGAACGCCTTGCCGTATTCGGTGACAAGGAAGGTCGGCTGATCATGTGTGATCGCGTCCAGCGCCTCGCGAAGCTCGTCTGTGACGGGCAGGCTAAGCGACTGCGCATATTTGCCCGAGCCCTTCTCCGGCATGAATTCGATTCTGTCCCCGACCAGATTCCGCCAGCCGAGCTTGACCAGATCCGAACGTCTGACGCTCAAATTCAGCATCAGTTCCATTGCAAGCCGGGCCATGGAGCCCAGCGAATAGGCTGCGCGATAGCGCGCCAACTCCGCTTCACTCCAGGTGTGGAAGCCGGGCGAATTGTGGATTTTGGTGACGCCATTCGCAGGGTTGAAGGTCGCAAGTTCGGCGCTGATGGCCCAATTGAACAGCGCCTTCAGATACTTCACCAGCTTGTCGGCCGCGCCCGGCGTGTCGCTGCGCTTCATCTGACTGGCTTCGATGTCGGATTTGCGGATCTTCTTGAAGGGTAACTCGCCCACATTGCTGCAATAGCGATTGAGAACGCTCTTTTTGTCCTTCTGCGTGGCCGGCGACTGGCTTTGAAATGCCTTGGACCGATAATAGGTCTCGACCAGCCAGCGAACCGAGCCTGGCTCCCGTCGGGAAATCGGGACAGTTTTCTCGCCACGATCGCCAGCGAGAACGCGGTGATACTCTTCCGTAAACGCCTGGGTGACGCTGCCGGCCTCGTCCAGATAGGCGGACGTCATCCGGTACTTCGGCATGCCTGGAAGGCGGAGATAGAACCGCTCGTTGCCGTGCCGGTCGATATCCCGTGAGCAATATTTGAAGGGGACGCGCTGATTACCCGACCGCGTAATCAAACGGGTTTTCACCATCGTCTTCGTCTCCGCTCAATCCCTGTTCTTTGATGTCGTACCAGGACGCGCGGATTTCCTCGGCATCCCAGCGGCGCAAAGCGCCGATCTTCACACCTTTCGGCATCAACCCACGGCGCACCCAATCGTCAAAGGTGCCCGGTGACACGTCGAGAAGTTCCGCCGCACGGACGCGGCTCACCGCGACCTTGTAAATTGAACGTGGGGTCGCCGCTTCAGCTTGCTGCTTCATATGCCGTTCCTCACGTTCTGGAAGCGCTATCGGTAAGCGCCAAAGCCTTCTGCTTGGGCTCGACCATATTCGCCGCCAGGTACTCATCCACGGCGTTTTCCGGCAGAAACAGACTTCCTCCGATCCGGACATGCCGGATTTCCTGCTTCGCAATCAAGTTGCGAATGCGTGCGATCGGCCATCCGGAGCGATCTGCGAGCTGTTTGGGTGATAAAAGCTGAGATTGCATAACTGCCCAACTCCATAGAGATAATTCGACACAAGACAGAACGAATCATATAATCGCGTTAGTCGCAACATGTTTATCGCATTCGAGATATTTTGATGCAAGACGGATTTTTGGAAGCGATGGGGCAAAGGCTCGGGAAAATCCGGAAGGACTCCGGGCTCAAGCAAGTACCCTTTGCCGAAGCGCTTGAGGTGTCGCAAAGCGCTTACAACAGTTACGAGCGCGGAAATCGCGAGATGCCCGCGAAGCTTCTCCGCCTCCTGCATGTGAAATTCAACGTGAATCCCGCGTGGATGCTGACAGGAGAAGGAAGCCCTTACAATCGGGACAAGGTCGACTTGTATCACCATGTCACTGGGGCGGTTGACGCATTCATCGCAAGGGAAAACTGTCAGGTGCAACCGGAGAAGCGCTTGAAGCTCATCCGATTCCTGATCGACTACGCCGAACAACACGGCGAATTCACAGAGGAAATCGCAGAAAAATATCTGAGGTCAGCGATATGAGTAAATCGAGCTTCGAAGAGCAAGTAATGCAGGGGGTATATGTTCTGGGACGCCAGCGCGATCAACTGGCATCCGAAAAGCGAAAATTAGCAAGACGGTTGCGCTATGCCCAACATTCGGCCCGCCTATCGAGCCTTTCGAAGCAATACGATTTCGGGATGGTCTTTTTCGCGGCGATGGGAGCCGTCTCGCTCATCCTGTTTGATGCAAGAATCGGTTCCGCTGCTTGGTTGACGCCCGTGCTTAGCTTTTCAATGTTGCTGTTCGCGTCTGGCATTGCGTTGAAAGGCCGAAGGATGGTCAGCCGGATCAAATGCTTCCATAGCCGTTTCGGTAGCTGGCAATTCTGACGGAAGTTATTTAACCCACTTTGATGGGTTGAATAACTTTAAAAAATGCATTAATTGAACCATTGAAAGGGTCAGTTAATGCGCCTTACGCTCCAAACCCATTTTGATGGTGAGTGGCATCACGCCGCGACGCTAGAACTCAAGGACGATGCGGCCGGCTTTCAGGGCGCGTCCATCGTCGATTACGATCTCGACTATTTCGTCCCTGTGGCATCGGCGGAATTTTCGGCCGGAAAGACGGTCCGCGACCATCGGGCCTTGTCAGTCCGTTATCCCGTTGATCTCGAAAATCGATATAGCCGCAGCTGGCCGCCGTTCCTTCTGGATCTCATGCCCCAGGGTCATGCAAGGCGGAAGCTTGCCGAACACCTCGGCCTTGCTGAAGGCGCGCGCGCTTCCGATCTCCCGCTGCTTCTGCGATCGGCCACAGGCGGCATTGGCAATATCCGGATCAAGGAAGCAGCAGAGGCCGAAGCGGAACGGCTGCGCGGTGTTGAGCGGCAAGGCGTGACAGAAGCGGAAATCCTTGAGCGGTCGGATCGCTTCATGGAAGTCGCCGATCGCTTTGGAATGCTCGCGTCTGGATCAAGCGGCCTGCAAGGCGAATGGCCGAAGGTCTCGATGACCCAGGCGAATGACGGGCTATATTATCCCGACAGCTTCGTGACCGATGATGAGGCCGTGCGTCACGTCATTGTCAAGCTGGTGCGCAGCAACGAACCTGTGGACCGCCTTATTCTCGAAGGCGAAGCCCTCTACTCGCGGATAGCTCAAGAGATCGGTCTGAATGTCAGCGAACCCTCGATCTATGCCGAAGGTGTCCTGATCATTCCCCGTTTCGACCGGAAGAAGAGAGAAGGCGGCGGAACCGTCCGGTTGGGCCAGGAAAGCCTCGTGTCCGCCATCGGTGTTGCCGATTTCGGCCATGTAGGCACCCACGAGGCGTATATCGACGTTCTGCGCCAATATTCGGGCGATCCTTTCGCGGATACCTTTGAATATTTGAAGCGTGACATCGCCAACCTGGCGCTCGGCAATCCCGATAATCACGGCCGAAATTCGGCTCTTAGCAAGCATCCGGACGGCAAGATCCGTCTATCTCCGCTCTTTGATTTCGCACCAATGCGGCTTGCCAAAGAGGGGATCGTTCGCTCCACCCGCTGGGCGATGATGCGTGACGGTGGTCTCGATCATCTTCCCGATTGGAAGCGCATTTGCGCCGAACTGATGCCAAATCCTGATGAGCAGAAAGCTCTAGTATCTGCGCTTTACGCATTCGCCGGACACCTGCGGCTTGCACCGGACATGGCGAAAGATATGGGGGCGTCTTCGGAAATTCTGGAACGTGCGATGGGGCGCTGCATAGAGATAACAGACAGTGTTCTTACGGGGTGCCAGTGATGCCAGAGGAAAGCTAAATGGCTCGCTGGAAGAAACCTACGAAAGAAGAGATTCTTGAGAACCGCCGAGCACTGGCAGAGCGTGCTCGAACCGGTGACTTAAGGCTGCCCGGAGCCGTTGCGGATATCCGAAAAGGTTTCGGCATGACCCAAGAGGAGTTCGCCAAAACGCTTGGGCTCTCCAGGCGCCAAGTTGCAGAAATGGAAGCAGGAACGGCCAATCCTACACTGGAAACTCTAGAAAAGATTGGTCGGTTATTCGGCTTTGCTGTTGGCTTTGTTCCTCGGCTTGGGGACGCGGGATCGCATGTAAAAACGTAGGTTATAGTATTCAATCCAGAAGCGTCTCCTGTCGAATGCCAAGTACCAAGCAAATTTGTTGCGTCCCGACATTCGTTTCGTCTTGTTTGCTGAACGAATCGCTAATGTTTACTGTAGCTTTCGCTCAGAAGACCGGCGGCTTCTTTCAGCAACGGGAGGACCAGCTCCATAGTTTTCAACGTCGCATACCTCTGCCCCACAACTTCGAGCATTCCATTGATAGAGCCAAAAATCGCGGTGAATAATGTAATTAGATGGTTGTAAACAAAGGAGTCGTCAAAATTTCTTGGCGATCCGTTTTCATCAAGCGATTGCTCCCAAAACAGTTCCACCCCGTAAAATGTCCCGTGCAGGATTTCTGAGGCATCGCGATAAATGCTTGCAACTGCGACCGACATGGAAAGCTGAACGCCGGGATAACCAGAATAAATTGCATCTAGTTTTCGATGCACGCTCGCCCCGGCCCAATCCGTGATCTCGGATCCATTCTTTTGCGTGAATTCACCTAGCGCTTCCACCATTCCTGCGATGTCTTCCGCCGGGGTTGGCGGCGCTCGCCGCGGCAAGTTCAGTCCCGCAGGATCCTCGCGAAGCAGATTCCGATAGGCTTTTTGCATGGCATGCCGACGAGCCTTAAGTGCGACCTCTGGTCCGGCCGCCGTGATGTAGGCAACATTAACTGCACTCTCAAAAATCGATCGCCCGATCCCATAGCAGTCCCTGATACCCATACTGAATTCAGCTGTTAGTATCAGCACAGAACGCGTTGATGTCGCAATGCCTCGCATCAAGACCCAAATAACGCGAAGCATTTCTCGTTCGTTTCCGTCGAGGGATTCAGCCTGGGTCGCGGCTGCGCTAACCGTCGCCTCGAGTATAACCAGTTGCTTCGTAAGCAGATTACGCACGAGGTCACGTGCCTCATCAACAGGATAATCGCTAATATATGACAATGAATTTCTCTATTTCCAGAATAAACCGCAGTACTCAATACGTGAAAATCGCTTGGCGGAAATTCATCTTTGCTCTTAAACTGATTTAAATATACTCTCGGCGCCATCCGATCTTAATCTGGCCCAGAACTCGACGGCGTAGCGATCAGTCATGCCGGCAACGAAGTCACAGATGATCCGCGCCTTACTTGGATAATCCTTCGCCTCCAGATATAATTCGCGAACATCATCCGGCATAAGTAGGTGACCCTTTTCGGCGTTTAGCGCCTTGAATATGTCTGTCACTATTTCTGTCCCGCGGTACTCTCCCAATTTTACGCGGGAAGAGTAAATAACCGCATTGAATGTGTATTGCTTAAGTATCTCAACTTTTCTCTTTACTTCTTGATTCAATTTCACCTTAGATAAGGCCGGATTTTCGGCGTTAAACTCGAATTCTACGCCGTTAATAAATTCGTGTACCAAGGCCGACGAGAGCTTTGTGCGGACGTACGCATTGCTGCTCAACTCATATGACGCACGCGTGGCAGCCATAAAGACCGTAAGAGGGTTTTCTTCCCCTTCGTCCGGAATCATCCCATCGAAAATATCCGCAAACGTGTCGATGATTTCATTTTTCGTGATCTTATCATCGATTTGTGCGTTGACAGCGTCCACGACCGAGTCCAGCAATTTGTCGTCGGACGCAAGTATGATGGCAGGCGTGAGAAATCCCGCCTTTAAGCAATCCTCTAAGTCGTAGACAGAGTACGCAATATCGTCTGCGATATCCATGATTGCGCATTCAACAGTTTTGAAATCACCTGCCTTGGGTGGCGCTTTACCGCGCAACACCTTCCTCTTGATTTCGTCAACGATCGGCTTTTCTGACAGATAGTAACCCTTGGCTACTTTGCTCCCTTTGTCTCTTACCGCCGAGATTGGCCGGTCATATTTAAGAATGGCAGCCAAGGTACGAAAGCAGAGATTTAAACCAGCCCTGTCGTCGCCGCTGACTGGTTTGTCATAGCGGGCTTTCTTTTCTAATCGGCACAGAATGCGTAATGTTTGCGCATTTCCTTCGAAGCCACCCAATTTTTTCATCTGGTCATCAAGCGCGCGCTCGCCATTGTGACCAAATGGTGGATGCCCGATATCGTGTACCAAGCCCGCAATCGCGCACAACCGACTATCGATTTGCTGCTCTGGGCGGTCTTTATTCTCCCAATTTAGCCTATCAGCTATTCCTTCCGCGATCTGCGCGACTTCGAGTGAATGTGTGAGACGATTACGGAAGAAGTCTGACTCATGGCCGGGAAAAACCTGTGTCTTCCCCTGTTGTCGCCTAAAACTGGCGCTGTGTATGATGCGCCCGTAGTCTCGCAAGAATGGCTTTCGCCAGTCTTTGCCCTGGTGGTCGGTGCTGACGACGGGCCGCTCGTAGTCGTTCTCGACGTACATGGATGGCCGGTCACTTAGACTGAGTTTTGATTTCTTCACGTTTACGTCGATTCTCTTCGTCAGCCTTTTCCTTCGCCTTTCGCTCTTCACGAAGCCTCATCGCCTCTCTGAACGTACCCATCTTCTTGGATGCAATTTCTCTGGCTTCCAGAACTGCTGTGTATGCCATCTTGACCCTCCTTAGTACGATTGGCGAAGACTCGACGTGAGTCCCCCTACTTCACATAAACGAAATTCGTTTCCGTTTCGTTCACATTTAATTTCGATGTCTAGAATTGGCCCCTCAATTTCTCGCCTGACACAAGCGGCGAATTGCCTACTGAGAGCCATCCCTTTAATCGTTGCAGTCGATTATCAAACGAGTCGGTATGTTCGCTTTTCTGACAACATCTGCAATATGACTCGTTCGACCAACATTTCCGATTAGCTTGATGCCCATATTCGTCGGTAAGCTTGCCACAAGCTGTCTTAATGCCTCAAGGCCACTGGTTACATCGAAGGTGACCCAATCGTCAGGCTCACCGGGCACAAGCGTCAAACCGGATGACTGACTGATACCAACGTGTAGCTGAACGACCCAGGCCTTTGAACCATCAAACACCCACTCGAAGCGAACACTTCCAAGTACCTGCTGCAGCGAAGCATGGGCTGCGCGAACAGCGTCGATTACCGCCACAGGAAGCTGCTGTGGCACGACACTACCCAACATAAAGCCTTCGCCACTGCCCCTCGTTCCTTCAATGATTAGTTCGCCCTCGGACGACTCAATCACGGCCCCCGAATAGTCGGCAATTACAGAGTGCTGGGCAATTACCGACGCGAGAGCGACTCCCTCCGGATCCTCGGTCTGAACGAGTTTGAACGGATCCTGCCAACCTCTGGCGGTAGTAAACTTTCCTGGGACCTGAACGATGGGGCTGGTCCGTATCCATTGCTCGGCCGAACCGGTCTCCATCCCGAAGGAAAACGGTGCGACACGTCGAGGAATGACAACCGTCCGGGGTACTGGCAGGCCAGCGAGTTCAGCGATTAGAAGTCCAAAAACCTTGTCTCCGATCATTTGGCTGAAATCATTCGGCCACGCAACGTGGGCCGTACGGTCGAAATGATCCACCTTACCGTACTCCCAAAGTATCACGTTCGTCTGACGCCACCCTCGTGGCCTAGGGTGCAAGCTAAACTCTATTCGCGCTTTCTCGCTCTCTTCCAAGCCTGGATCGAAGCCATAGACCGTCTTGAAGAGCTTGGTTGCCCACACTGTAGGTAAGGTTGCAAAACCGGGACGCTCTACGCCCCGCGGCGTGGAATCTGGGCGAAATTCGACGAGTCCGCCCATGGCGACGCCGGAGACACCTCCATCCGACACGTCGATCGTCTCATTGGCAATCGTGAATGCCCCCTCAGAAGAGAGACGTCGGATCGCTTGGGCCGCATCCTCGACGGTACGCAGAGCATAGAGAAACTCGCGACTTTGCGATTGCACCTCACTGAAACTGCGGATGTTCACAGTGCCTTCCGCACTTCGCTCGAACAACGCCCGAAGAGCATCCTCTAACGAGTCGAAAGAAGAATTAGGAGGAAAATGCACAAGCCTAGAATATTGAAGCAGCGGCTCGCCGAACGAAGGAGCGAAGCTTACAAATTGCGCCACGTTAAAGCGCTCGGCAAGCCGGTCGAGCTTATAGTCCTTGCGAAAATCGGGGACCATGTGGGCTTCTGGGGCATCGCCTCGATTATTGGTCAAGCTGCGGGCCCTTCTCTCACGCTTCATACAACAAGTCTCAACCCGCTACCAATTCCACGATAGGCAACCGAAAAGCAATTTGCAAAAGCGGATGACAACGTTGTGACCGTTGCCGTCCCCAACTTTATCAGCGTTGATGGGCTATTATCCGATACGGATCAATTGACTTGGATGTAAGGCGAAATAACATCGAAAATACAACCAGGAGGGAATCATGTCAGGTGGTGGCGGGAACGATAGTGACTGGCGGCCGACTTCAACGATCGTGCCAACAACTAAACCAGGCGCTGGTTCGGGTGGCGGAGGTGGCGGCGGAATAAATCCGTGTCACTTTACGGAAGTGACAAATATCTCGTCGCCGAATGCGGCCGTGGCAGGCACGCTCGCGGTCGGGTCCATACTATCCCTCTCACTTCAGCAAAACCGAGTGCTGGTAATGAGTGGATCGAATCCAGCCGGATCGATTACGTCTGCACGGCTAGCAGACTTCGTTCAATGCATGAGTGCGGGACAGCGCTATGACGCTCGTGTCGTCGCAATAAATGGCGGCGCAATCACGGTGGAAATCTATCCGGTATGACAGAAATCGATATCGTTGGTGGCGTATACCGCGAACGTGTAGCGTTCCCCTACTGGGACGAACTTATAGGTTCGGCCGGAAGAAGTGCGCTGGCGCTGAACGGCCTGGTCGATACGGTCCGCCTACACACTTGCCTTTCAGAACGTGAAGAAATTGTAGGTGACGCCCAGTTTCGAGGTGTCGGAATTGACTTGCAGGTCACGCGGAGATCCGAGCCAGTCGAGTTCGACTACGTTCATACACTGGCAGTTCCGAAGATATATCGGGATTGGAATGCGGCACCCGTGTCGATGCCGGACGTGCAAGGCTATGTAGTAGTCAAGTTCGGGATGATGGAAGCTGATCCGATCGTCCGCGCAACATTCGCCATTTATGATCCCCAATCTGCCTTTAAGCCTGTCTCGTTTTCGAGAAACGGCTCGACTGCCGAGCATCTGGCAATTGTTGCCAACAAAGGCGAGATATTGAGCATGAGCGGCGCGAAAACTGTTGACGATGCCATTGGGGCATTACAATCGACACAAAACGTCGAGGTCATCGTTGTGAAGGATGGCATTGAGGGTGCCCACGTATACGCTAGCGGAAGCTACCACCACGTTCCGGCCTACAAAACTCGGAATGTGTTCTCGCTAGGATCTGGAGACATGTTTGTCTCTGCATTCGCTTACGGTTGGGCCGTCGCTGGCATGAGCCCATTCGAGACAGCTGAATTTGCCAGCCGATCTGTTGCGGAGTACCTGGAAACGCGGTCTACGAAGATTGAGCCACCCGGATCACCGAACATCAAGACGCGAGAGGTCGTGAGGAAGGCCGGTGGTATGATCTATCTCGCGGGGCCATTCCGGGAGACCGGGCAACGGATGTTGATCAACGATGCGCGCTCGCACCTCCGATCACTCGGAATGAGTGTGTTCAGTCCAATCCATGACATCGGCCCAGGCTCGGCCGACCTTGTTGTTCATCGCGATCTTGCTGCGGTACGAGAATGTGACGCTGTTTTCGCAATCCTAAACGGTAGTAGTCCGGGAACTGTCTTTGAAGTTGGCTTCGCCACTGCTCTGAACAAGCCAGTGTTTTGCGTCGCCCAGAATATGAGGGATGTTGATATTAAGCTTCCGAGAGGGTCCGGTGCGTTTATCCATGACGACTACGTTAGCGCCCTGCATCAGATCGCGTGGCGATCATGAGAAGAGCATTGTTGCTTTCCGGAGGCATGGATTCAACTTGTCTTGCTTATTGGAGACGACCTGATCTCGCTATAACAATTGACTACGGCCACAAAGCCGCCGAAGGCGAAATCCGGGCAGCGACGGCGATCTGCCGACATTTGGGCATCGAGCATCGGATAATTCGTTGCGATCTGTCGGCTCTCGGAAGTGGTGATATGGCGGGCAAACCGGCAGATCCCAATGCGCCCGCGAGTGAATGGTGGCCTTACCGAAACCAGATGCTCGCCACCATAGCCGCGATGGAATGCATCAAGCATGGAATCGACGTGTTGGAGGTCGGCGCGCTTCGCACTGACGGATTTCATGTCGATGGACGCCGGGAGTTCGTTGAGGCCCTGAGCGCCCTATTGTCTATGCAGGAAGGTGGCCTAAGGCTAGAGGCCCCTGCTGCAGCCTACAGTGCCGAGGAACTGGTGAAGGCTTCCGGTACTCCGATAGAGATATTAGCCTGGTCGCACTCCTGCCATACGAATGAGTATTCCTGCGGATACTGCCGCGGTTGCCAGAAGCATTATGTGACGATGGAGGCTATTGGCGTTGGCCCCTATTGATCCGCACCCTCGTGTAGGGGCCCGAGCGCTTGGGGAGCGCGTCAAATGGTCAGACTCTCGTGAAGTCACATTCGACCCAATACCGATGCCCACCGGCGACAGAACATTCGACAGCGTTCTGCGATCAAGACGATCAGTCAGGATGATACTACCCGCCAGTACTAAGGTCGTCGCAGCGGTCGTGCGCGAAACTCTGAAAGCTGACTTCATCGGCGCCGAAGAAAGGGAGGGACAGAAGCGCAAAGCGGTCGTCTCGGCCGGTGCTCTCCACCCTGTTAAAGCCGTTATCATCTCGCCGGATGAGCTGCCGCTATATTACGACGACGGATTGGACCGATTTTTGGCGCTACCTGTACTCGACCAAGACTGCTTTCGGTCTTTTCATTCTCACTGCAGCAAAGTCCTTCCAAATGCCAAAGGGCACTGGGTAGCATTGATTGCAGACTGCAAAGATCTCGCGAGAATGTATTCAGACTATGAAGCGCTGCTCTGGCGTGATGCGGGCGCCGCCATTCAAACGATGGCAATGATCGCGGAGGCCTTCGATCTAGCGTTCTGCCCACTCGGCATACTAGGCCACGAGATTGTCGGAGCGATACGCGCGGACGCAAATGATCTGGTGGCGGTAGGGGTGGTGGCGCTTGGCCTTCCCTCAGAAGCCTAGCAGCAATTGCGCTGGCTTTATCACTGGTGCTGATGTCCGCGCGGTTGGGCCCATGCGCCGCATGAAGTCCCATATGATGGCGTCCAGAATGCTCGCTCTTACCTTGATCGCCTTCGCAAATTTGAGGAAAAGGTCCTCAAGTTTGAAGTACTCCTTGGCCGGGTCAGACTTGGCCTCGAAAACATTCATCATGACGCAAGCCCGGTGAAGGTGCACATCGATTATAGCGACATCATCGGCGTCGAGATAATTTCTAACAATCCAAGAAGCGGTCTTTGGACCGATCCCCGGTAGCTCCAGGAGCCGATCGCGCAATTGACGGTGACTAAGTGCAAGGTCCAGGTCCCTGGCTAGACCAAGAGACCGGGCGAGATAAGAAGCCTTCTGCGCCGCAAAACGATAACGGCGTGATTTGCCTCCGATCTCAAATGGCTGTGAGAGCAAGAACAGCAGCTCTTGCTCTGTAGCATGGCCAGTAAGAGTTCCATAGGATCTGAGGCGTTGGAATGCGGCCATTCCCATCTCCGCTGGGATGCCATAGCCGCCAAGCAGACAAACAGCTATTTCTTCCAGCAGCGTATTACCAAGCCGGTGTTTTCCATATCGCCGTCTACGCACTTGGGCTTCTGATTGATATTTCCAGAACGATGGCGTGAAAAACTCATCAGGCGCGCCCCATTTGACTCCGGGCATAACTTCTTCGACGTGGTTTGGAACATAAAATTCCTGAACGTCGCCATCGATGTTAAACCAAAGTTGTTGCATGCTGCCCTCTTGCGCGAGTGCGCTAAACCATCTTCACGATGCCTAGTCCAGACAGATTCGACGGTCAGCGCTACACCATCCACACTTGTGAGAATACACTTGCGCCAACCTGCATTCGTCATCGGCGGCGTTCGCCAGGGGACAGAATATCGACAGAGCAGCCGAGCATCCGAAGAACATGCAGGACTTTTCGAATTTGGGCTGTTGGCTTGCCTGCTTCGAGATCCACAATGAATCTGACACCGACGCCGGAGACGCCGGCCAGCTGATCCTGCCGCAGGTTTTGCTCCTTGCGCGCGCTTCGGACCAGGGCTCCGATATCGACTCACGTTCTGACTTATTTTGGCATCATGATCTTCCCGCTCGGGAAACTATCGACGGGATCGGCCTCTTGTCGAGCACAAATTTCCCGATCGGGAAATTCATTCGAACGTTGACTGTAAGACAAAGTTCGGCTGATTGGGAACGATCACAATGCTTGCGCTTCATAAAGCCTTGGCACACGCCTCAAAGCATCGGATTCCGGTCCAGCTTCCCCCGATACACCGGATGCCTGTGCGAAACGATCGCGTCCACAAGCGCGGGCGGTTTCGAACCCGTCAGCAGCAGCATCTTACCCGTCTTCATTTCCAGGATCTGATCGGCGGTCATGAGTTTCTAGCGCTGCTCGGCGGTAGAGGTCTTGCGGCTCTCGCCGAACTTGGCGGCTGATTGTTTGGTGCGGGTGAGCACCGTCTGATCGCCGAGCGCGTTCGCGGCCCAGTTGGCCGTTTCGAACTCGGCTCGGCCTAGACCGAAAATGCGGGTAGTGACGCAGGAGCCGAGAATGCTGGCGGCGTCGCCCTTGCCATAGACGCTTTCGATCTGGCCCTTGTCATGAGTGATGAACAGCGCCTCGATTCCGCAGCCGGCGGCGACGTTGGCGATGTTGATAAGCTTCTCCATGCGGCCGAGACGAACAAATTCGTCCAGCACGAGCAGCACGTTCCTTTTCGGCTTCCTGGCACCCTCAAGGCGCACGGCCATGCCGAGAATGGTGTTCGTCAGCAGCCGGAGAAACACGGCCTGGGCGTCCACCTGGTCGAGCGGCACGACCATAAAGAGGTCGGCGCGGCCTTCGAACAGGTTTTCGAGCGAGCACGTGGAAGCGCTGAGGAAACTGCGCAGTTCGTCGGAACGCGCCCAATCGAAAGCCTTCTTGATCGTCGTCTCGATCGCGCCGCGCTTGTTTTCCCCGGCTGCAAGTAACGTCGCGGCGGCGGCGGCCGGGCGGGTGCCGAATGTCTCGGGCGATGTCGCCCATTCCGTCAGTGTCTTTTCAAAGCTGGCGGAAAACAGCAGGTCCATGACGGTAATCAGGTTGCGATCGGATTCCACGCGCCTGGTCATGACTACCTCGATCACGGCGGCAATCATCGATTTCGCCATTTCGGCGAAATGTGCGCCGTTTCCGCCTTCCGGTCGAACAAGCCCTTCGGCAATGACCTCGATGTCGCGGACCAGGTGTGCTTGCCTGATATAGTCGAGCGGGTTGAAGCGATCCTTCGACGGCTCGATGACGCCGAAGGGATTGAGAACCACGACCTGACGGCCGAGCGACTGCCGATATCTGCGCGTCACGGCGAAGTTTTCGCCCTTGATATCGAGGACGGCGACCGGACCGTCATGGTCAATGATGGCGGGAATGACGACGGACACGCCTTTCCCGGCTCGTGTGCCGGCGATGGCGACATGATGGCGGCCCGCCATCCGGTCTTCGGGTTAGGGCGGTAGCGCAGCATTGCGCCGCCGGAGAGGCCGAGCGGCAAGCCGGTATCGTTGTGGCGGAGCTGGCGCAACTCGCTCCGGTTCATCCAACGGGCGCGCCATGGTCCTTGTTTGGAAACCCGGCTGGATGATGCTGGGGCCGCAATCGAAATCCCCCACAGAATGAGGAACAACGGCACAGGCAGGCCGATGGCAAGGCTGGTCTGTAAACCCAGCTTTTGCGCCTCGGTAAAGCGATCCCATGTCGAAACCATACCTCGGATGCTCTCGATTCCGGCATAACCGGCATTTCGCCAAGCCTTGAAGCTGTCGAGCAGGACGCTTGCCGCAATGGCCGGGTCGGTAAAGGCGAGAGCAGACGCGGCAAGGAGGGCAGCCCCCACAGCTAAGCCCGACGCGCTGCGGATGCGGCCCTGGGTGTCTCCCGCCAAGGTCAGCAGCGCAAACCCGAGAAACATAACCAGGATCGCGGCGCGCGCGTTCTGGTAAATGGGTGGCCAGAACAACGGTGCGGTTTCCATTAGCAGGAAACCTGCCGCAATGACGGCAATCGAAAGGGCATAACGATAGGGCTGAATGATCAAATTCATGGATCGAAACTCCGGACGGAAATAAAGATCAGACATGGCCACGATCGGTCGCGGTCGGTCGGCCTGTCACATCTGCGGCGCGACCGTCTCCAGCATCGCATCGGCTTGCTCCAGCAGGGCGAACGCTTCCGCCAGCTCGGTCGAGGCCGTGTCGCTGGAATGATTGCCGGAGGCGAGCCAAGCGTTCATGAAGGTAGCCTGTGACGCGATGAGCGATTTCAGCGATCCTTCCAAAGCCGCTTGCCGGCGTTCGATCATGTCGGTCGAGCGTTTCTCCAGCGCCTCGAATTGCGCGGTTCCGCTCTGCAAGGTGTTCATCAACGTCTCGACGTAACCCAGCAATTCGCGCTCCAGCGGCGAAAGGGTCTCGGTTATCGGTGGTCTGGCGGGTGTGTTCATCGGTCAATCTCCCTGGACGATCTTCAGGCATGAGGAAAGCCTTGCCGTTGGGTTGCGCCACAGAAGTTCCGCCGGACCTGCGCCTCACGCGACAGACGGTCGGTCGGCATGTTCGGCGGGGAGGGTCTCGTCGCGTTCCGGAGGCAGGGTGAACTGGAAGACGGCACCGCGAGGTTCATTCGGGGAGCCCCACAATTGTCCTCCATGCGCCTCGATGATCGACCGGCAGATCGACAGGCCCATGCCGAGGCCCTCGGGCTTGGTCGTGTAGAAGGCCTCGAACACGCGCGCGGCCGCCTGCGGCTCGAGGCCGGGACCGGTATCGCGCACCACGACGCCAACCTGGCCCGAAGCATCCGTCTTGGTACTGACCAGCACCTCCCGCGCGCCGTCGTCGAGACCGCTCATCGCCTCGACCGCATTGAGGATCAGGTTGAGCATCACCTGCTGCACCTGGACGCGGTCGCCGCCCACGGCGGGCAGGTCCGGCGCGAGTTCGGTCCGCAGCGAGACGCCGTGCTTTTGCGCTGCACTCCGGGACAGGGCGATGACATCGAGGACGGCGTCGGTGAGGTCGAACCGATCCTGGCGTGGGGGTGATTTCCGGACGAGAGCGCGGATGCGGTCGAGGATGTCGCGGGCGAGGCCTGTGTTCTGGACGATGCGGCCGAGGGCCTTCTTGGCCCCCTCCACGTCGGGCGGGTCAGAACCGAGCCAGCGCAGCCCGGTATTGGCATTGATGAGTGCTGCTGCGAGTGGCTGGGCGACCTCATGCGCAATCGAGGCCGTCATCTGCCCCAGGGTCGTCACGCGACTAACATGCGCCAGCTCCATTTGCGTCTCGCGCAACGTCTCTTCCGCCCGCTTGCGCTCGGTGATGTCGCTGAAAAGGATTCCGACGCGTCTGCGCCCGGGGTCGCCGATCCGAAAGGCGTAAACGTCGTACCGACGTCCGAGTTGCCTGGCTTCATTTTCAAAGCGCATCGGCTCGCCTGTCAGGGCGATCCTGCCGTAGATCTCGAACCAATGTTCTTCGTGCAGGGGCGCGATTTCGCGCATCCGTCTGCCAACGGCATCCTTGATTCCAGTCTGCCGTTCAAACGACGGGCTGATTTGCAGGAAACGATAGTCGACGGGCTTTTCGTTTCCGTCAAACAAGACTTCAATCGTGCAGAAACCCTCGTCAATCGATTCGAACAGCATGCGGTAATTCTGTTCCGACTTGCGCAAATCCGCTTGGGCGCGCTCGCGCTCGATGAACTGACCAATCTGGCTGCCGATGGTAGCCAGCACCTTGAGCAGCTCCTGATCAGGTCGCCTGATCTCGCGGCTGAAAAACTCGATCACGCCCAAGGCCGCACCGCCGAGCAGGATGGGAAAGGCCAGGGCCGCGTGCAGATCCTCCCGTTCGGCCACGGATGCGCGCGGGCAGTTTTCATCGGGAACGACATCGGGAACGTATTCGGCCTCAAGGCTGGACCACACCCGGCCTGGTAGTCCCAAGCCCGGACCGAAAGCGGCCTCGCGGCTGGCTCTCGCAAATTCCGGGACTTCCATCGATGGTCCATGCCAGAGCTCGACACAGCGCAGCGCGCCGGCCAGCCGGTCCACGCGCCAGAGCGCGCCCACGTCCCATCCCAGGCATTCGCCCATGGCCCGCAGTATTCTCGGAGTAGCCTCTTCGATCGTGGCCGCTTCCGCCAATATATGCGCGACGATGTGCTGCACGCGGAGGTGCTCTTCTGCGCGCTTGCGCTCGGTGATGTCCGTCAGAACGCCGTACCAGTTGAGAATCTTGCCCTGTTCATCGCGTAGCGGCACCGCCCGCACCAGGAACCACCGGTATTCCCCTCCGGCACTGCGGTGCCGCGCCTCGTTTTCGAACGGCTCACCACTTGTCATCGAATGACGCCACTTGGCCGCGTTCTCAACAAGGTCGTCGGGATGAATCGCACATTGCCAACCCGATCTCGAAGTGTCTTCCAGAGACAATCCTGAAAATTCCTCCCACTGTCGGTTTATCCAAACGCTGCTGCCGTCGGGCTGCGTGGTAAACGCTATGGCAGGTATCGCCTCAACGACATCCCGAAGTTCCTTTTCCCTCCGACGCAGGGCATCCTCGGCTTTTTGGCGCGAAGCTCGATCGCTTGCCTCGCGCAAGGCCCGGCGCACGGCCGGAACCAACCTCGAGAGCCGGCTCTTCAGGACATAATCAGTGGCCCCGAGCTTCAACGCATCAATGGCGACCTCTTCGCCAATCGTGCCGGAAACAAAGATAAAGGGCAGGTCCGGGCGGATACTCAGGGCAACGCTCAATGCAGAAAGGCCGTCGAATGAAGGAAGTGAATGGTCCGACAGGATAAGGTCAAAGTCGTCGTCTCTGAGGGCTGCCACGAACTCGGCACGACTCTGAACGCAGACGATGCTGCTGGATAGTTGGTCGGCTTGAAGAAGATCCTCTATGAGCCGCGCGTCGTCTGGATCATCCTCCAGCAGCAGAATTCGGCCAGACGCACTCATTGCGCCCTCTTCGCGCTTCCCGGGGGCGGTTGATTTATGACCGCCCAGAATATGCCCAACTCCTTGACCGCATTGACAAAGTCATGGAAATCGACCGGCTTCACGACATATGCGTTTACCCCTAGCTGGTAGCTGGCCAACATGTCCTTTTCTTCATGCGATGAAGTCAGAATGACAACCGGGATCATCTTGAGCCGCTCGTCGGATCTGATTTGCTGCAAGACCTCCAATCCATTGATCTTCGGCAGCTTCAGATCCAGCAGAATAACCGCAGGACTCTCGTCCAGGCGCGACGCGAATTGTTCTCGACAATACAGATAGTCGAGAGCTTCCTTGCCGTCTCGGACAAGGAAAACCTCGTTGGCGAGCTTATACTCGTCGAGAGCCGTAAGCGTGAGCTCGACATCCCTTGGATCGTCCTCAACGAGTAGAATGCGTCCGAGTTCGCTCATGGCACGCTCACCGTCCTTTCCATGAAATGTTTGGCCTTGGGCAATGAGAAGTAGAAGGTGGCGCCCTGATCGACCTTCGATTCGGCTCGCACTGTCCCGCCGTGGCGATGAACGATGCGTTGAACGGTTGCCAATCCTATCCCGGTACCTTCGAACTCGTCAGCCCGGTGCAGGCGTTGAAATACACCGAACAGCTTGTTGACATACTGCATATCGAAACCGACACCGTTGTCCCTCACGAAGATTTCCAGCTGGTCTCCATTCAGGTCCACAGAGCCAATCTCGATTTTGGCGGGGCGGCGCATGCCTGAGAATTTGACCGCATTGGAAAGCAGATTGACGAAAACCAACTTTAGCAGGGAACGGTCGCCATGACAGGGCGGAAGTGCACCAATCGTCCAGGAGATCTCTTGTCCCTTCGTCTGCCCGATCTCGGCTGCTACCTCGTTGACCACCTGCTGGAGGTCCACGGCCGCTTGCCGGCTTTCAACCCGCCCGATTCGAGAAAACGCCAGCAGATCATCGATCAGGTTGCCCATTCTTTTCCCTGATTCCAGAATCGTCTGCAGGTATCTTTGACCCTGGGTGTCCAGCGAACTCGATGCGTGTTTTTGCAGCAGCTCCGAATAGCCGACCAGATGGCGCAGGGGTGCCCGCAGGTCGTGTGATACGGAATAGGCAAATGATTCAAGTTCCTTGTTGGCCGCTTCGAGTTCCGTAGCCCGCAGCACGAGCTCCTGGTTCAGCTTGCGGATTTCGGCCTCACGCTGCTCACGGTGTTCGAGCTCGACCTGAAGCCGGTCGCGTGCATGGCGAAGGTTCTCCTCGATGCGGCGTCGAACGGCGCTGAACGAGGAAATCATGATCGCCGAGCAAATGAAAACAAAGAAGTAGGGGAGATCTCCGGCCGAAACGTAGAAGGTGTAGAGAGGTTCTGCAAACAGGTAGTTGAATATTGCCGAGGACAACAGAACCGCCAGCACGGCAGGCCCGGAGCCCGCGTACCAGGTTATAACACCGACAGCGAGCACGAGAACCGGCAACGCCACGTCATTCAAATGATATTGCCGGAATGCGAGCGCGACGGCAGTCGAGACCGCCACCAAAGCCGCGGCAAATCCGTAACGTATGGCCCGCGATTGGGGTAGCTGAAACTCTACATTCCAGTACGTCACGTTCGGCTGCTCCGAAACATGTATGTGGGGATGCGGCACTTATAGCAGCTTCCGGGACGATTGTCCCGAGGCCCTTCGCCCGCGGTGCGGTCACCCGCGTGTGGGGCTGGCGACGGAGAGAACCCGGATTTTGCGCAGCACCTCCCGCCGGATCGCTTGTCAGTTCACGCAGTTGTGAGCCGGGTTGATAGCCGCATCCCTCTTAGTAGGTCTAATGTGCTGCCTGTGCTGCCTGACATCAAATGCCCGTAATGCCAGCTCTGTGCCCTGACCCCTTCTCCGGGAGACCGATGATGGAACGCAAGCTTGCCGCGATCATGGCCGGTGACATTGTCGGCTACAGTCTGCTGATGGCTGAAAACGAGGCGTCCACATATGCGGATCTGCGCAAGGTGTTCGATGATCTGGTCGAGCCCACGATTGTGCGGCACGGCGGCCGTACTTTCAAAACGACCGGGGACGGCTTCCTTGTGATGTTTCCAAGCGTCAATGAGGCCGTTGATGCCGGCCTTGCCATCCAGCGAGGTTTCGACAAAGGGCCCTTCAAACTGCGTATAGGCATCAATCTCGGCGACGTCATCGAGGACAATGGCGATATGTATGGCGATGGCGTCAACGTCGCCGCCCGTCTTGAAGCCATGACCGAACCGGGTCAGATATTCGTCAGCGGTGCCGTGGTGATGGCGGCAGACCGCAATCGCGCCAATATCTTCGCTCGCGTGGGCCGCCGGCGTGCAAAGAACATTCCGGAGCTTCTCGACGTCTACCGCGTGCGCCGCACGGATTCGCCGTTGTCAGCCTGGGGGAGACTGCCACGCGTTCTTCGCGGCACTCGCTGGTCTTACGGTGTCGCTGCCGTAGCACTCATTCTCATCGGCACTCAAATCCAGCCGCTTCCGCTGGCGGCAATGGTCAGCCTCATTCCGGCCGCGCTCTCCGTGGACCAGACTCGCGCGGACCCGAGGCCGTCGGTTGCAGTCATGCCGTTCGCCGCCATGAGCGACGGGGGAGACCAGCCATACTTTGCCGACGGATTGACGGAGGATGTGACCACAGCGCTCGCCCGAAACTCGGAACTTCAGGTGATCGCGCGCGACTCCACCTACGCGGTGCGCGGGCAGGATAGCGATGTGCGAGAGCTGGGGGCGAAGCTGGGGGTTTCCTACCTGGTCGAAGGCAGTGCCCGGCGCGAGGGTGATCGGCTCCGCGTCTCGGCGCAACTGATTGACGTCAGGACGGGCACGCATCTTTGGTCGCGCAGTTTCGACAGGCAGGTTGCGGATGTCTTTGCCGTCCAAAGCGAACTGACAACGGAAATCGTCGCCCAACTCGCGCCATATATCAGGAAGAGTGAAGCAGCCGCCGCTGCACAGCGCCCGACAGACAATCCGAAGGCCTATGATCTTGTGCTGCAGGCTCGCGATCGTTACCGACACGGCGCCGACGATGCCAAGAGCCTTCAGGAGGCACGCACCCTTTATCAGCGCGCGCTGGAGATGGACCCGGCCTATGCCGCCGCTCGTGCGGGCCTGGCGCTGACCTACATCGCTGAAGTGGCGCAGCGGCCAGACGGCCAAACCGGCGGACATGAACTGGATACCGGTCTCAGTGAAGCGCGCCAGGCCGTGCGCCTCGATCCCAATCTCGCGCTCGGTTATCAGGTGGTCAGCTTCGGACTGGCCGTCCAGGCGGAGTATGCCGGCGCGCTGCAGGCCGCAAAACGCGCGGTAGAACTCAACCCGAACGATCCGGACAGCATGATGGCGCTGGCGAAGGCCCAGGTTCGGTTCGGTCAATATGCGGATGCCGTTGACAACGCCGAGCGGGCGCGTCGCCTTCACCCCATGGCGCCGGAGTACTATTCCTATGTGCATGGTCAGGCTCTTTACGCCGCGGACCGTCGAGACGAGGCGGCCGCCGTCATCTCGGAGTGTCTTCTGAGGGCGCCTCGGGACGCCAACTGCCTGCTGATACAGACGGCCCTGCAGAGTGGAAGCGGAAAGATAGAAGCGGCACAGCTGACCATGGCGAACCTGATCGCGGCGCATCCGAGTTTTTCCCTCGAAAGGGAGCGCGCTTATCGCAGGTTCGGCGACCGGCCGCTGATGGACCGGTTCCTGGATGAGCTGGCGCGTGCCAAGGCTCCGGAAACCGCCTGATCTTCCGTCCTCGTCCACACGTCGGGGGAACGTTCAGCCGGCGAGCAACCGTCCGCTTCCGGACCCATCTGCCCAGTCTGCGACCGTAGCATTCCTGCCACGCGACTTCGCCCGCAGGAGAGCGGCGTCCGCCCGCAGCATCAGGGTAGCAGGCGGCTCGCCGTCCGCCGTCGACGCCAGACCGATCGAGACCGTCACGGTACCCAACGGGCGACCGAGGTAGTTGATAGGGGCCTTTTCGATCGCACGTCGAATAGCTTCCGCCAAATTGGATGTCGCGTCCTTGTCGACACTCCGCATGATGACGGCGAACTCCTCACCGCCGAAGCGGTGAACGATCCCGGCGCGGCCGACGACGTCCGTCATGATTGCAGCCACCTGCCTCATGACGAAGTCTCCAGCGTCATGGCCGAATTCGTCATTGAAGTGCTTGAAGTGGTCGATGTCGATCATCATCAGGGCAGCAGGGAGATCGGTGTCCTCCCGTCGCAGCCGGTTCAGATTCTCGTCGAGAGAGCGTCTGTTCAGCAGTCCAGTCAACGGGTCCTTGACCGCGAGGTTGGTCAAGCGGTCTCTCAGTTGAAGGTTGGCGATCGCCAGTGCGAGGTTCTCCGCGATGAGTTCGATGTAGACGCGCGCCTCGATGAGCTCGGCACCGTCACGCTCACCTTCGAAGTAGAGCATGCCGACGGTGTCGCCGTGGGCGGCGAGGGGGATGCACAGGCTCTCCTCATGGCCGCTCTCGTCCAGATGCTGACACGCAACGTCATCGTGACGGTCGCCGCTCAGATGCGGACGGCCCCGGCGCAGTCCCCAGCATTGAACGGAGGGGAATTCCTGCGTCGAACGAACGGGCGCTCCCCATGTGCTTGTCGTGGTGAGCGCGTTGCGACCGTCGTTCATCACAAGCAGATGTCCGCC
This sequence comes from Rhizobium sp. BK251, assembly GCF_004345245.1. GTDB lineage: Bacteria > Pseudomonadota > Alphaproteobacteria > Rhizobiales > Rhizobiaceae > Rhizobium. The sequence goes on from NZ_SLUQ01000002.1 coordinate 483,058, forward strand.
CAGGCGGGGGAAGATCTGCGATGCGTAGAGCGACACGACAGGGCCGAGCTCGGCCTCTTCGTGACAGGCCTGAAGCCGATGCATCAGCTGGAGGATCAGATCCTTTATATGCTGATCCTTCCGGCGCTCTGCGTCCAGGCGTTCACGCTCGAGGCCATTGTCGCGGAAGACCTGGATCGCCTCGTTCATGTCGCCGATCTCGTCGCGACGGGCGTCGGTCAGGACCTCGACGTCGTAGTCCTGCTTTGCCAGCCTCTGGACGATGCCGCTCATCTGGAGGAGGGGCCGCGCGACACGCCGCTTGAGGACGAAGTAGAGAACACTCAGGAAGACAAGCGCCGTCAGGACCAGAAGCGATTTTGCGATTGCTCCCCACAGATCGGCTTTCGCCTTTGCCTCACGGAGCTCGTCCTGTGTTCTCGTCGCAACGAGGTCCGCGAAATGGGCAACGCTTGCCAGCAGGCCGGTCTGGGCGTCCTCGTGTTCGGGTGAGAACAGCGCCGCGCGGGCCTTGTCGGCTTCACCACCCTCGAAATCCTTGACGGCCTGCTCCTCGAGCGCATCAAGCAGTTCGGCGTCTGTTTCGATCTCACGTAGAGCAGCGATCTCCTGTGCAGTGAGTTTCACTGCCTTGAGCTGCTTGACGGTCTGCTCCCTTGTCCGTTCTTCCGCGTCGGCGGCTTGGAATGCCCTCAGAAACCGCTCCTCACCCTTCATCACATAGAGGCGCGCGTCTTCGGTCGTCTGTTCGGCGGCCCTTTCGAGGCGCTCGACGACATCGTCAAGTTTCCAGGCGGCTTCTGCGGCGTCACGTTCCCGGTCGGCGCTCTGGGCCGCGATGATGAAGGCACCGCCGGACAACAGCGTCAGGGCGACCGTTATGCCGTATGCCCAGTTGGTGATAGTGCTAATCCGCATCGGACTACCTCTCGCAGCTATCGGTTATATGCCTCGAAACTCATACGACTAGTGATAAGCGGTTTCGATAAACGTGGCTTTAACAATTGCGCGTCGGGAGAGCTGCCGCTCGACGCCTGAAACACGGCTCAGTGGTCAGGACAGTCGGCCGCGGTGCCCTTAGCTTCATCGATGGCTTTCGCCAGCAACGCACGCCCAGTGCAACAATCGTCGAAACAGCTTGTGTGCGATCGGGGACGCCGGGTGTCGGAGTAAAGGGGGCGGAGACCGTCGACTGGGTTGGGGATGTTGCCATGACATTCTCCTTCGAAAAGGAACGTTGCGAGGGCAATCGTGTTCCAGCTCTCAAACTCGCCATCGGCTATGCGCTTTTCGCTGCTGACGCGGCCAGGTGGGATGATGAGGCCGTCGGATTCCTCTGCGGAAATCATGGGAAGCAGGGACCGGGTTGCCGCATCGACGCACAGCGGTTCACGTCGTCTCGGGCTCGCGGCCTTGCGCCATGCACTATGCTGGCCTTCTGAATTAGCATGGGTGATCGGTTGCGACCTCAGATTGGTGCGGCCATATGAGCTGTTGAAAATATCCACCCAACAGTTTGCGCCCATCGCCGCGTCCATCGGCCGTCCGGCACCGCGTGCGCACCAGAAGGAGATCACATGTCCAACACGCCACAGACCCTCTCAGGTATGACGCATGAAGAACGGGTCAATTTTGCCGATATCGTCGTCGAGAGCCTCGAAGCATTCGCAGAGGAGGCTGAAGGGGCAGGTGATGCCAAGTTTGCCGCGAATTCGCTTGCGATCGCATGCACCATCCGGGGCTGCGGTGACTTATCCGGAGGCAATCTTCGCGCAGCCGAACTTCTCTTGGAGCAAGGCATCGTGATGATGAATGCCTACAAGAATCGTGAGACTTACACCCAGGTCAACTGATTTGCCCGGCGAATGCCGCGCGGACCGCTCTTGGCACCGAAGCTCCTCCGCGTAAGCGTCGAGGAGCTTTTTTTGTTTCTGCTTCACATTGGAATATCAACCGGACCGGAACGCGGCGGAGGGGTAGAACAGGGGTCTTCGGCCCGCTTCGAGAATTTCGAACTCGGTCCACTTATCTCGGATCGCTTTACAACTACCTTGCTTCAGGCGCAGAGAAAGGTCGGCAGGACGCGCGGATCGTCAGGCGGCCCGCGAGCACGATCTGCCGTGGAGGCCGGTCCGAGCGATCGGCAAGGCGGTCGAGGATGAGCTGGGCTGCGTGTTCGCCAATGGCCTGTACCGGCTGGGCGATGGTCGTCAGATTCGGCTGGAAGACATCCGCCCACGGAAAATCGTCGAAGCTCGACACGGAGATGTCGTCCGGGCAACGCAGCCCCATGTCTCGGATCGCCTTCATTACGCCGATGACCATCAGGTTGTTCGCCGAGAAGATGGCGCTTGGCCGTTCCGGCATCACGAGCAGCTGCATGGCGGCATTGTAGGCGTCCTTCTCGCGAAAATTTCCAATGCGCACCAATGCGTCGTCGTGCTGGATGCCGGCATTCTCCAGCGCGCCGCAATAGCCGGCCAGCCGACCAAGGCCGGTAGAGGTGTCGAGCGAACCCGAGATGTAACCGATCCGCCGATGGCCGAGACCGACGAGATAGTCGATCGCGTCCTGCACGGCGCGTTGGTTGTCGAGCACGACGGCATCCGCCGCAATGCCGTGGCTGATGCGATCGATCAGCACGGTCGGGATGCCGGCGCGCTGGAGCACGCGCTCGAGGGCATGGTCGTTGCCGGCCGGCGCAATGATCAGTCCGTCCACCATCCTGTCCAAGAGAAGCGAGATCTGCTCCTCCTGCTGCTCGGGGTCTTCATCTGTGCAGCAAAGCATCACGGCGTAGCCCGCCCGATGCAGCACGTCCTGGATTACTGCGACGACATCAGTGAAGAAGGGGTTGGTAATATCTGCGATGACGAGCCCGATCGTCTTGGTGGCGCCCGTCTTGAGGCTGCGGGCAACGGCGTTGCGTTTATAGCCGATGGCCGCAATCGCGTTCTCGATCCTGCCACGCAATTCGGAACTGACCGGCGCGGTGCCGTTAACGGCTGCCGAGACCGTGGCGACCGACACCCCTGCCGTCGCAGCAACGTCCAGCATGGTCGGCTGGGATTTTCGTCCTTTGGAGGAAATCCGGTCCATAATTCAAAACGTTTAGATCGATAGCCTGTCGAAGATGTTACGAGAATGGCAAGTTCTTAGCAAGATCAAAGCGTTGCGACGGGGCTGATCCCTTGACATATTCGAAACGTTTAGATTAGCTTCTACTGTCGCTTACAGCCGCGAGACAAAGATGGAAGGGAGGCCGTCATTGTCATGCAGGAAGAAGTGAACCATTCACCTTCGCGCGCCGACGGGCCACCTCCGTCCACCGCGCCCGTGCTGGAAGCGGTCGACATCTCGAAGTCGTTCGGTGGAATTGCTGCGCTCAATCACGTCAAGTTCGATCTGTTTGCCGGAGAGATCCACTCGCTGATGGGAGAGAACGGCGCCGGCAAATCGACCCTGGTGAAAATCCTCTCCGGCGTCTACGCCGACTACGACGGCGCGATCATCATCGACCAAGCTCCGGTTCGCTTCGCAACGGTGCGCGACGCAGAGATCGCCGGCGTGGCCATCATCCACCAGGAACTCAATCTCGTTCCCGAACTGTCGATCGCCGACAATATCTTTCTCGGAAGGGAGCCCTTGATCGCCGGGCTGTTTGTCGATCGCCGGAGAAGTCTGAACGCCGCCCGGACCTTGCTCTCGCGGCTCGGTATCGACCTTGATCCCGAAGCACGGGTTTCGTCGCTCAGGATCGGCGAACAGCAGCTCGTCGAGATCGCAAAGGCGCTGTCGCTCGACACCCGGATGCTCATCATGGACGAGCCGACATCGGCGCTGTCGCCAAACGAATGCAAGCGGCTTTTTGCCATCATGCGCCAGCTTGCGTCCGAGGGCGTGGGCATCATCTATATCTCGCACCGGATCGACGAGGTGATGCAACTCAGCGATCGCGTCACCGTGTTCCGGGACGGTCGACACGTCTGGACCAGGCCGAAGTCGGAGATCGACGAGGACATGGTCATCGCCGCCATGGTTGGCCGCAATCTCAGCCGTGTCGAGACCTTCAGGCACGAAGCGACCGCTGTCGGCGGTGTCGTGCTGTCGGTGCGGGATCTTTCATTGTCCGTGGCCAACCGGCACGGCTGGAAACAGGTGCTGACCGGCGTCAATTTCGATGTCGCCCGGGGAGAGATCCTGGGCATCGGCGGCCTGCTCGGGGCAGGGCGCACGGAGATCCTGCAGGCGATCACGGGTGCCACCAATGGTGAGGCCGGCGGTGAGATCCTGATAGACGGGCAGGCGGTCACGATCCGCTCGCCGGCAGACGCCCGCCGGCTTGGCATTGCCTTCGTCACCGAGGACCGCAAGACGCAAGGGCTGCACCTGCACGATACGATCACGGACAACGTCGCGCTGCCGCTCGTCAGCCGGCTGGCGCTCTTCGGCCTGCGCGACTTTGCGGCGGAAGCGGCGGTTGCCACCGACGCCATCAAGACGTTGGGCATTCGTGCCTCGGGCGTTGAACAGGTCGCGGCGACCCTGTCCGGCGGAAACCAGCAGAAGGTCGTGATCGGCAAATGCCTGGCGACGACCCCGCGCATCCTGCTGCTCGACGAGCCGACCCGCGGCATCGACGTGGGGGCAAAGAGCGACATCTACGACCTGATCTTCCGTCTGGCCGAAGAGGGTATGTCGATCGTCTTCGTGAGTTCGGAAATGCCGGAACTCCTGCATCTTTCGGACCGCATCCTTGTCATGTCCGAAGGGCGCCAGACCGGTATCCTGAACCGCGCGACGGCGACGGAGGAGCGGATCATGCAATTGGCGGCACCGCGATCCAGCATCAGGCACGAGAAGGCATCCGCATGACCGTCATAAAGCTTGTTTCCCGCACGAAACTCTACTGGGGCCTCATCGCGATTTTCCTGATCGGCGTCGCCTTGTCGCCAGTGACGTCATCTGGCAAGAACATATTCCTTTCCAGCGGCAACCTGCTCGACGTGCTGCGTCAGGTCTCGACGACGGGTCTTATCGCAACCGGCATGACAGCCGTCATCATCACCGGCGGCATCGACCTGTCGGTCGGTTCGCTGATGGCGATCTGCAGTGTCGTCTGCGCCATGTTGCTGACGGTTCAGGGGGACACGCCCGCCTTCCTGCTCGGGGTGCCGTCGGTGCTGCTCGCCGTGGTCGTCATCGGGGCTGCCGTGACACGGTTCATCTTTTCCAATCTCGAAAAGCGCAGCTCCGGCTTGGGGCACAGTCGCGACGTGACGCTGGACCGAACGCGAGGCATCTATGTCCCGGCGCTTGTCGCTATTGCGCTCTGCATCGTGCTGCTCTTCTATATCGTGCCGCAGCGCGAGAGCAAGTTCGGGGTGTTGGGTGTGCTGCTTGTCGTGCCGGCCGTTGGGCTTTTGTTTGGCGCCATCAACGGCATCATCATCGTTGTCGGCCGCCTGCAACCCTTCATCGTCACGCTGGCGATGATGGTGACCGCGCTCGGCATAGCCCGGCTGACGGCGGGGCAGAACAATGCGGTTCTGCCCGTCTATACCGGCTCCAACGCCACGGCCGATTTCGATATCCTCCGCTCGCTCGTCTTCGGCGTGATCCCCATGCCCGGTATCTTTTTCATCGTGGCGATCGTCATCTACGCGGTTGTCCTCAAGTTCACGCCGTTCGGACGTTTCGTCTATGCGATCGGCGGCAACGAGGAGGCGGCGCGGCTTTCGGGCATCGACAGCGGACGGGTCAAGATCGCCACCTATGCCGTCTCCGGCCTGCTCGCGGGCATTGCCGCGATCCTCTATGTCGCGCAGTATCGCCAAGGCAAGCCTGATGCCGGGGCCGGGCTGGAGCTCGACGCCATCGCGGCCGTGGTGATCGGCGGCACGAGCCTGATGGGAGGACGCGGCAGCCTTGCCGGAACCTTTTGCGGCGTGCTGATCTTCGGGCTGCTGTCGAATATTCTGCAGCTCCACAACATCAATTCCAACCTTCAGCTGGTGCTGAAGGGACTGATCATCATCGGCACCGTGCTCGTTCAGGAGCGCAATGCCCGCGATATTCTGGCGCGGTTGCGGCTGACATTGCCACGGCCCGCGAGATCGGAGGCATCCGGGGAGGAGCGTCCGCGCAAGGAGGCAATGTCTCTCAACACTGGAGGAAACGGAAATGAAACGTCGTGACATGCTGAAGCTCGCGGCCGTTACTGCCGCACTTTTCACCACCACATCCCTTTTCGCTGTGCATGACGCGCCGGCGCAAGACAAGAAGTGGCGTATCGGGTTCTCCCAGGCGACCACAATCGAGCCCTGGCGGGCGCAGTTCAACAAGGACATCATCGCGGAAGCAGCAAAGCATCCCGAAGTCGAGCTGATCATCACCGACGGTGAGGACAAGACCGAAAAGCAGGTGGCTGATGTCGAGAACCTGATCCGTCAGGAGGTCAATGCGCTGCTGATCTCGCCCAAGGAATCTGCCGGCCTCACCGGCGTCGTCCAGCAGGCGATCGATGCCAAGATCCCGGTCTTCGTGCTGGACCGCAACGTCGATACCGACAAATACGTGCAGTTCGTGGGCGGCGACAACAAGCTTATCGGTCGTGCGGCGGGCGAATATGCCGTCGAACTGCTCGGCGGACCGGGCAAGGCGAGCGGCAATATCGTTGAGATCTGGGGCGGCATGGGAACCCAGCCGGCGCATGACCGGCATGACGGCTTCCATGAATTCACCGACAAGGAGCCCGGCATCAAGAACCTGCTCGACCAGCAGTCAGGCGACTGGAAGCAGGACCAGGCCTACAACCTCATGGCCACCGCGCTGCGCAACAACGAGAAGATCGACCTCGTCTATGGCCACAACGATCCGATGGCCTACGGCGCCTACCTTGCCGCCAAGGATGCCGGCCGTGAGAAGGACATCAAGTTCATCGGTATCGATGCGCTGCCCGGAGAAGGCGTGACCTGGGTGAACAACGGCGAGCTCAGTGCGACCTTCCTCTATGCAACGCCGGGGGCGGAGGGCCTGCGCCAGGCGATCAAGTATCTCGGCGGCGAGAAAGTCGAAAAGAACGTCGTATTGCCGACCCTCAAGGTGACAAAGGAAAATGCCGGCCAAATCATGAAGGACAACGGCCTCTGACACCGCGCATGTCCTGACAATGAAAAGGGCCGGCTGTTTCAGCCGGCCCTTTGCGTTAGGATCTGCGCCGGCCGTCCGCCAAATCCGCAATGTGAGCGACGAGCTGGTGGACGCCGACGAGCGCGGCCGGTTTCCGCCGGACATCACGCAACCCGACGAGAAGAAAGATACCTGAGAATGCTGAAATCCTTCGAGCATATCGGCATGACGGTCAACGACATGGACCGCGCCATCGAATTCTATTGCACCCTTCTCGGTCTGCGCCTGCATCTGCGCAAGATGGCGGCCGACGGCTCTCACATCGCCTTTCTCGATGCCGGCGGCGGGATGCTGGAGATCTTCGCGCCCGCAAACGGGGCAGCCAGGGCCGTCGACGTTCCGGAGGGCACGTCCGGCCTCAGGCATCTGACCTTTCTCTTCGAGAACATCGACGAGACCTTCACGAAACTTGAAAAGGCCGGCGTCGAGATCAAGGAGCGACCGCGCCTTGCTGTCAACCGCGAGGTGCTGCACAAGGTCGCCTTCCTGCGGGATCCCGACGGTATTCTTATCGAGCTGGCAGAAAGACCGAAGTAGGAGCTTCAGTCGTGCACCGGTTGTGAATTCATGAGCCTTTGGATATTGTCCGTGGCAATACGGACAAAGTGACCTGAGAACAGACCCCTTCCTGCGAAGACGGCGTGGGCAGTCCCTTCGTCTATTGTTCATCCCCTGGATAAAGTCAGATTTTCATGACCGAGAAATCCCCTGCCAACAATTTCCCTGCCGGATACGAGCTTCCCGAGGTTTGGACCTGGGAGAAGGGAAATGGCGGCGAATTTGCCAACATCAACCGACCCATCGCCGGTCCCACGCATGAGAAGGAACTGCCCGTCGGCCGGCATCCTTTGCAGCTCTATTCGCTGGCGACGCCGAATGGCGTGAAGGTCGGGATCATGCTCGAAGAACTCTTGGCTGCCGGTCACGAAGGCGCCGAGTACGATGCCTGGCTGATCAGGATCGGGCAGGGTGAACAGTTCGGCTCCGGCTTCGTCGACGTCAATCCGAACTCGAAGATTCCAGCACTGATGGACCGCTCCACGCCGGTGCCGACGCGCGTTTTCGAAAGTGGTTCTATCCTCCTTTACCTTGCCAACAAGTTCGGGGCGTTTCTGCCCAGGGAGCACAGGGCGCATACGGAGACCATCAACTGGCTGTTTTGGCAGATGGCATCGGCTCCCTACCTCGGCGGCGGCTTTGGCCACTTCTACGCCTATGCGCCGATGCACATCAAATATGCTGTCGATCGCTTCTCGATGGAGGTGAAGCGCCACCTCGACGTTCTCGACCGTCACCTTGCCGACAACGAGTACATGGCCGGCAATGAATATACCATCGCAGACATGGCAATCTGGCCCTGGTATGGGGTTCTTGCCCAAGGCAAGGTCTATGGCGATGCCGGCACGTTCCTGGATGTCGCGAGCTACAGGAATGTCCAGCGCTGGACGGCTGAGATAGCCGCGCGTCCGGCGGTCCAACGCGGTCGCATGGTCAATCGCGTGACGGGTGATCCCTCCGAGCAGCTGCACGAGCGCCACGACGCCTCCGACTTCGATACGAAGACGCAAGACAAGATCGAAAGGACGTGACGAAACGCCCTGGAGCATTGCCGCTGCTCCCTTGCGCCTGCCCACGCACGAACCTCTGCTTCGAATTGGGCGCGGGATCCCTGCCTGCGTAGCCGGAGCTTGCCACAGCCTACCTGGGTGTAGGCTGCGTCTATCTCCTTGCGATCGGTGGCGAACTTTCCCGCAAACCCCAGCGGCGAATGGCCTTTGGGCTGGCAGAGCCAAATGCCATCGATTCCAACCCTGACCAGTCTGCTTCCCGCAATGGAGGCCGAACGTGCTCGTCGCAATCCAGACGGAGGCACTTCGTTCACGCCCCACCTTGCGAGGCTGGATGGGCACGGTGCGTATCCAACCGAGAAAAAAAGAAGCCCCGGCGGTGACTGCAAACGCGCCGGGGCAATGGTCGGCTATTTGGCGGAGCCGACCGGGGAATTCGGAGGTCGCGTGGACGATACGTTCAAACCGGCCAGGTTTCTACCGTTGATTTCTATGGATATTTGGTGATTTTGGAATGTCTCGGATTGCGGCGTCTGCATGCGGACGCTCGCGGTATGGTCACGCGACGATAATTGCGTTGCTCTGTTGCCTTCATCTCCGGATCTCGTGTCTCTGGGCGCCGAGGTCGGTGATGCCGCATTCCAGCACGTCGCCCACCGCCATGTAGCGGTTCTTGCCGAAGCCGACGCCGGGCGGCGTACCGGTCGCCAGGATGTCGCCGGGCAGCAAGGCCATGTGCGACGAGAAATAGGCGAGCATCTCGTGGACGCTGAAGAGCATGTCGCTGGTATTGCCGCGCTGCTCGTACTCTCCGTTCAGCCTGCTCCAGACGTCGAGCTTCATGCCGTCGATGCCGGTGGTCAGGTACGGCCCTATCGGCGAATAGCTGGGCCGCGACTTGGCGCGAACGAGATGCTGCTGGCCCTCTGCATCGACCTGTGTCGTGCGGTCGGAAATGTCGTTGATGCAGACATAGCCGAAGATGTAGTCGTCCGCTTCGGCCGCCGTGATATCCCGCGCCTCCCGCCCGACCACGATCGCCAACTCCGCCTCCCAGTCGAGCTTGACGCCCTGATTGGGGCCGCGAAAGATCGGGTCGAGCGGCCCAGTCAGCGAACTGATCGCCTTCAGGAACACTTCGGGTTCCGTGGGCGGCTTCATCTTGAATTCCTCGATGTGCTTCTTGTAGTTGAAGCCTGTTGCGGCGATCTGCCGAACGCCATTGATCGGCGCCAGGTAGGTGAAATCGCCGTTGACGGGGACGAGACGTGAGGTGTCGACTTCGGTCAAGGCGCCGCCGGCTATCGTGTCCGGGGTGATGTCCGACACGATCGGCCGCAGATCAAGGTGCACGTTGCCTTTCAAAATGACGGGAACGGCGCCCTGACCTGTCAGTACGCGGGCGAATTGCTGCATCCTATGCTCTCCATCGCTTGGTGTTATCGATTACCCCGGCGATAAGGCCGAGGGTATCAGACGGACGGAGCCATCGTCTCTTTGCAAACAACGGCGTTTGTCGTGAGAACAAGATATTCCGCCGCCATGGCGGGAGGGACATATGCCGGGACAGAGCCCGGATCACCGAATGTCCCTGGGTGCGATCGACCTGCCGTCAAAGGCTTGTCCGGAATGTGCCGGCGGCCTTGAAATCCCAACCGATCGGAACATTTCAAAGAGCTACATAGGTGCCATAAGAAGACGAAGGCAGCATGCGCAATTGAAAATATGACAGTAACGTCAATGACTTGAATGCCGTCTTTAGGTGGTGAAATGTCAGCATCATTGGAACCCGCTAACATCCCGCCTGTGGCGATGTTCAGCGCGCCCGGCCATGCGGATACGCTCTGGTCGGAAGTGAACGGAAGGGTTGACCGTTCACGGCAGATCATCTGGCCGGGAGGGCTGGCCGCCGCCCACAAGATCGAGAAGGCCTCGGGCGCAGCCGGAATTCGAACGCGGAGGCTCGAACTGCAATTCTCCTGGAACCGTGGCCGCGCAGACGCCACAGCGCAGTGCGGGCGACTTCTTCGGAGATACGAAAACAGATCACGTTACGGTCTCATTCTGCCGGCTGGCTCCGAAGTCGAATTCAATATCCAGGAAAAATCCAACTACAGGTTCGTCAGCATAGAGTTTGACATGTCCTATGTCCTCAAGGTGGCCGAGCTTCAGCATATCCAGGGCATGGAGGTCGCCGAGACCTGGGAGCACGAGCACCCGCTGCCGTGGCACCTGGCCGAGGCGATCTACCACGAGTGCCAGAACGACGGACGTCAGGGGCTGCTCTATTCGGAGTCTGCGATCACGCTCCTGGCGCTGCACGTCGTCGGAACGCTCTCCAATCGCAGGAGCGTGCCCAGGTTCTTCGAACGCGGTGGACTGTCACCGGCGGTGCTGAGCCGCGTTTGCGAGTATATGGCAAGTCGCCTTGCCGACGATATCACGCTTTCCGAGGTGGCGAAGATCGGTGGTCTGTCCAATGGTCATTTCTCATTTGCCTTCAAGCGATCGACAGGGATTGCACCGCATGCCTGGCTGCGCCGGCAGAGAATCGATCGGGCAAAGACGCTGCTTCACGACGGTCACCTGAGCGTGGCCGAGATCGCCGCCACAGTCGGCTTCGCCAATCAGAGTGCGTTCGGCGTCGCCTTCCGGCGCGAGACGGGACAGACGCCGACAGCCTGGCGTCGCCTGCACTCCTGAACACGATCTCTTTTCTGGGAAACGTGGCGTCTCCGGTCTTGAGCTCCTGAAGGCAAACGAGGCCCTTCTTCGGCCATTGCAGAAGGATGTCCAGCTGACTGTTGATGCGACTCGGTTCGATAGCTACCCTTCGGAAAGCCGAAGCAAGCCCTCCGGCGACGGACGCCATGCAGCGCGTGCGATTGAATGAGCATGTTCCCACGACAACCGCACCATGCGCACTTCCCGAAAGGGGTTGGAAACTATGCTTGCAGAAAAGAAGATCGCTGAATCCCTTGACCCGGTGGACCTTGCCTTGGCTTGGCACGATGGAGATGCGCGAGCGACGATCGAGACGCTTCTCCGGGACTGTGGTCATTTGCGCACCCAGCTTGAGACCGCGAGCCTCTTTCTTAGCCGTGGCATCACGCGCGGCTGGATGCCCGAGACTGACCGGGACGCAAGCAAGCGATAGCACACGGCCTAGATTGTCCGCCGATCCAGCAGCGCCCGCCGGTCAGATCGGGTTCCATCTCGGTCAGTCGCCATCCGGACGACGCTGCTGGGCGATGTCGAGCAAGGCCTCGAATCTGGAATCTTGGCGCAGCGACGCCAAATCGTCGTCGTGCCGTGCCCATGCTGCCATGCGTGGGTGCATGCGTTGCAGGGCTTTGGCAAGCAAATCCAGCGCCTCATCCCGGGCTCCAAGCCGGGCGTATACGCAGGCGACGCTATACAGGACCTGAGTGTCGTCCGGATCGAGCCACAATGCTCTCTCCGCCCATTCCTTTGCGCGTGCCAGATCTCCCAAGAAAGTCAGCGCCATGGCTCCGTAGCAAGCGGCATGCACGTTGTCGGGGTGACGCTCCAGCTCACGTTCTGCAAGCTCGAAGCTGCGGCGCTCCGCCAGAAGTGCGTCGCCTTCACGCCCCAGAGCATGGTATTCTTGGGCTAATTCGCCTATCGCCTGGAAGTCGTCCGGAGCGACTTCGACAGCGCGCTCGTAGTGTTTGGCAGCTTCTTCGTGGTTGCCCTGCAACACGCAGCTTCGCGCGTAGAAATAGTGGCCTTCATACAAGCCCGGATCAAGGCGAATTGCCCGTTCGAACTCAGATGAGGCAAGCTCATATTCTTCGCTAAGCGAAAGCGCGAGACCGCGGGAGGCGTGCGCTTCAGCCAGCTCCGGATCGAGGTCCAGGGCTTTGCTGCTGGCCGCAATTATACGTTCAAGCGACATCTCGCTATACATGATCCAGCAGAACGCGTCGCAATCGGCGACGCCCGCATAGGCCTGAGCATAGTCGGGATCGAGCTCGATCGCCCTCTGGAACATCCGGCGGGCAAGCTCGTACGACTTGGTGGAGTGACGGCTGAGGTACTGACGCCCCCGCAGATAGAACTGATAGGCCTCGATGTTCGCAGTCCTGATCCTGCGGATCGCCTGACTTTCCTGCGGAAGGAGCCGCACCTTCAGGGCAGCCACTATGCTGTGGGCGATTTCATCCTGGATTGCGAAGATGTCGGTCAGGTCGCGATCATAGCGGTCGGCCCAGAGCTGCATTCCGTCCCTGGTGTTGATGAGCTGTGCGCTGATACGGACGCGATTTCCGACTTTTCGAACGTTTCCTTCCAGAATCGTTGCGACGTTGAACCGTTTGCCGACCTCTCCGGCGGTGACAGACTTGCCCTTGTAGGTGAAGACCGAGTTTCGGGCGACCACCGAGAGACCGGAGACCTGCGACAGGTCGGTGATGATGTCGCCGGTGATGCCGTCGGCGAAGTAGTCCTGCTCGGGATCGCCGCCCAGACAGCTGAATGGGAGCACCGCGATCGATGGTTTTTCGCGTACGGAACACTCAGGAGCGGTCGCCTCGGCTGCCGTGGCGTGAGTTGCCGCAGGAGGCCCAAGCACGACGTGATAGACCCGAACCGGACGCGAGATGTTCCTCAGGGTCTGTTCGCCGGCGTCCTCGAAAACGATGTCCAGCCGGTTGCCGACATGCTCGCGAACCGACGCTGAGACGGAAATGCCCCCGGGACTGGCGATACTTTCCAGACGCGCAGCTACATTTACGCCGTCGCCGTAGATGTCGTTCCCGTCAACAATGATATCGCCGACGTTGATGCCCATTCGGAACTCGATCCGCCGTTTCTCCGGCACGCCGGCATTGCGCTCCCGCATCCTGTTTTGAATCTCGGCAGCGCAGGCGACCGCATTGACCACGCTCGTAAACTCTACCAGCATGCCGTCTCCGATCAGCTTGACAATGCGGCCCTGGTGCTCGGAGATCCTGGCGTCGACCAATTCGGCGCGATGGGCTTTGAGCGCAGCCAACGTAGCAGCCTCGTCAACGCCCATGAGACGGCTGTAACCGACCACATCGATTGCCAGGATCGCAGAAAGCCGCCGTTGGACGCGTTCCTCGGCCATTGGTCTGATTGCTTTCGGAAAAATGCAGGTACCGCAGATTGTACTAGGGCTCTGCAGGGGAGTCCATCGCAAGGCGAGGACGCCGGGATCGGGGAACAGGTCGAGCTTTGCTGGCGCTCCATCGGGTCATGGCCCGATAGTCGGAAAGGGATTTAGCGGTGATCCAGTAGACTAAAGCGGCTTAATCAGAAGCACCCAGTGCTCTGTATCGGTTTCCCAGCCTTCCTTCACACAGGGGAGGGCTGCGACTTCCTCATAGCCATGTCGCTCGTATAGTCGTCTTGCGCCTGCATTGTTGCTGGCGACGATGACGCTCATCCGCGGCAGCTTCTCATCCCGGGCTATTTGTTCTGCCAGATCGAGCAGGCGTGAACCAAGTCCTTGGCCTCGGTACTCGGGATAGCAGGCCAGCACGTTGACATACCAGCTTTCGAGGGCCTTGTTCTCCAGTTCTTGAAGCGGCCGAAACAGGGCGGGGAAGTCATCGCCAATTGGGTTGGGCTCTGAGCCGATCGGATAGCCAGTCAGACTGGCCACGGCACCGTCGCCAAAGTCCACGACCACGATTTGGCCTTCGCGCACCCTTTCTATTTGCCGAGCGCGGCCAATCTCCCAGGGATTCTGACCGTCCTTTGCAAGTCCCTCCCAAATGTACAGAGGCATACCCTCACCAGCAAAGTTGACGAGGTCAGCCAATTCCTTCGCATCTGCTTCGCTCGCAAATCGTAGCGGTGGCTCAAGCTTGATCATTTGCGTCTCCGGGACGTCCAGGGCTGACAATTTCTCTAGCCGAGAGCGCTTTGCGCAGCGCAGATCCTGTCGATCAGAGCATCGAGTTCACCCCTTGGCGGACGATTTTTGGCGAGGCGCTGCTTCAGGTGCATGATCGATTCAGCCAGGATTTCATCCAGGCTCTCGGCGCAGGTGAAGTCGCCTGCTACGCGCTTGACCTTCGAATTGTCGAAGATCGCGCTCCAGGCTTTGTCGCCGATCAGCGGGCCGACCCAATCCGGATTGTATTTGATCAGGGTATCCGTCGGCACATGTACGATCTTGGCCTCTACGCCCAGCAATCTGGCGATCGTCTTTTGGATATCGTTCCAGATGTGGGCGCGATCGGAGGTGATATGGAAAATCTCGCCAAGCGCCGCCTCCTTGCCGAAAAGGCCGACGAAAGGCACTGCGAGATCGACCGAGCGGGTCAGTGTCCAGGGCGTATGCCCATCGCCCGCCACGATAATGGGCTCGCCATCCAGCATGCGTCTGGCCACGACGTCGCTGTCGCCCACCATGATGGGCAGGCCAGTGCGAACGGTGTGGCTCGGGCGGACGATCGTCCAGGCCAGATCCTTGCACGTCTTGAGCAACTCCTCGCAGGCAATCTTCGCCTGGCTGTAGGGCCAGTACGGATTGATCGCGGGTGTCTCCTCGGTAATCACATAGTGGCGAGGCGGCTTTTCATAGACCGAGGCCGAAGAGATGAAAATGTACTGGCCGCAATTGCCCGTAAACAGCTCGATGTCGCGCGCAATCTGATCAGGCGTGAAGGCGATGAACTGGCATACGACGTCGTAATTGGCCTTGGCGAGATCCGCATAGGCCGCCGATCCAAGTTCGCCGACGATCGAGGTCACCCCCGCAGGCAACGGGTCGCCTCTCAAGCCGCGGTTGTAGATGCTGACATGATGACCCTGGGCAACGGCACGCTCGACGCATGGAAAAGAGATTTGGCCGGTTCCGCCAATGAAAAGGACTTTCAAAGCCATGTAAGAAACCTCGGTGTCTAATGGGCGCGATCTATTCACTCTTCATAACGCGAAAGAACCTGATCGTCCTCCCGTAAATCTTGTGTACCCATGATTGTGCCGTGGGCATACATCTTCTGCCAGTGGAAGGTTCCTTCTGCGAGGGAGCAGCGGCTCGATGCCGTTGCGGACCACGGTTTGATCTATTTTGATCAAATGAGCTTTCGGCGCATGGGAGATCTCCTGCTATTTTCGAAGTCAGGAGGAGAGCGGGCGCTTCGAAGGGGCGGTCCGGACGAAGGCGCCCTGGCACTCTCCATTCATCGGGGAAATAGCGTGGGTTCGAATGCTCTGCATCGACCGAAGGAGAGCGCCATGGACGATCTGAAGTATGGAACGCGCAACAAGCGCGGAGACTGGGCGCCGAACCAGCCAGTTGCGTACGCGCCGCTTTTTCTGTTTCCGCCGCGGCTGATCGCGGTCCTGAAATGGTTGCCCCACTATTTTCTTCCGTGGAACCTGATCTTCGCGGCGTCGGCAGTCGCGTACTGGGCATGGGTTATTCCGCCGGTCGAGACAATGCGAACGCTCGGGATCGGCTGGGTCGCCTGGCTCTATGCTGTCAATGCAGTCTGCGTGTTTCTCTTCTACGGCGCCTTCGAACTTCATCTCTATGTGCTGAAGCGGCAGGACAATCGCTTCAAGTACAACGGAAAGTTCCCGGCGGACCAGAAGAGCAAGGCGTTCTGGTTCGAGAGCCAGAACATCGACAACATCCTGCGGACCTTCCTGTCCGGCGTGACGATCTGGACCGCGGTCGAGGTGGCGATGCTCTGGGCCTACGCCAACGGCTATGCGCCCTGGCTCGGCTTTGCAGAGAACCCGTGGACACTGGCAATCGTTGCCCTCGTCGTGCCGGTTATCCACGAATTCCACTTCTTTTGCATTCACAGGCTCATCCACACGCCGCTGCTCTACAAATGGGTACATTCGGTCCACCACAATTCGGTGAATCCTTCGCCATGGTCATCGCTCTCGATGCATCCGGTCGAGCACCTGCTGTACTTTGGAACGGCCTTCTATCACCTGATTTTGCCGTCCAACCCCGTCATCATGCTCTATCAGCTTCACTATGCGGGCTTCGGTGCGATCCCCGGCCATGTGGGTTTCGACAAGGTCGAGGTCGGCGAGGACAAGCTGGTCGACAGCCACGCCTATGCTCATTACCTGCACCACAAGTATTTCGAGGTGAACTACGGCGACGCGCTGATCCCGCTCGATAAGTGGTTCGGTACGTGGCACGACGGCTCAGCGGAAGGCGAGGCGCAGATGCAAGAACGCTATCGCAGGCGGAAGGAAAAGCTCGCAGCCCAAAAAGCTCGCGCTGAAGTGCGGGGGGCTGCCGAATGACCTGGGTATCGGCCTGTAAGCTCGATGACATCGAAGAGGAAGGCGCCATTCGCTTCGACCACGGCGGTCGCACTTATGCGATCTACCGGGCGCCGGACGACAGCGTCTACTGCACCGCGGGCCTTTGCACACACGAGGCGGTCCATCTCGCGGAGGGATTGGTCATGGATTTCGAAGTGGAGTGTCCCAAGCATTCCGGCGCCTACGACTACCGCACGGGCGAGGCGCTCAGGCTCCCCGCTTGTGAGAATCTGAAGACCTATCCGGCCGAAGTGATCGACGGAGAAGTCCGCGTCGCCCTCGGCTAGGGCAACGCAGCAGCAGCGGGCCAGGAGGGCCTCCGGAATGCGAGCGGGTGGACCGGCACCCATTTGGGAGGATGACATGAGATCTCTGTGCCTGGCGGCCGTTGCGGCCGCCTTGATGGGAAGTGCTGCCTCGGCCGCGACAATCGGCGTATCGATGCAGAGTTTCGACAACAATTTCCAGACGCTGCTTCGCGAGGGGCTCAGCGCCAGAGCGTCCGAGATGGATGGCGTCACCCTCCAGATCGAGGATGCGCAGACCGACGTCTCCAAGCAACTCAATCAGGTCAACAACTTCATCGCGGCCGGTGTCGACGCAATCATCGTGACACTCGCAGATACGTCGGCGGCTCCCGGCATTACCGAGGCGGCGGAGCGGGCAGGAATTCCACTCGTCTATCTCAATCTCGAACCGGACAACATCGCCCAACTGCCCAAGAACGAGGCCTATGTCGGTTCGAAGGAGACCGACTCCGGCAGGCTTGGCGCCGAGGCGGCCTGCGCGCTGTTGAAGGAAAAGGGAAATGCCGGTGATGCGCAGGCGTATATCCTGATGGGCGACCTGGCTCATCAGGCGTCGCGCGATCGCACCTCGTCCGTCAAGGAGACGCTGGCGGCAGGCGACTGCAAGGGCGTGACCATCGCCGACGAACAGTCGGCGGCGTGGACGCGCACGAACGCGATGGATCTCACCACAAACTGGATCACGGCCGGTCGCCCGATCGATGTGGTATTCGCCAACAACGACGAAATGGCGATCGGGGCAATCCAGGCGCTTAAAGCTGCAGGCGTATCGATGGGCGATGTGACCGTTGTCGGCATCGATGCGACGCAGGATGCCCTTGCCTCGATGGCGGCGGGTGATCTGGATGTGACGGTATTCCAGAACGCCAAGGGGCAGTCGGCCAATGCCGTCGATGCCGCCGTCGCGCTGGCGCAGGGCAAGAGCGTCGAAAAGGAAGTCTGGGTGCCTTTCGAACTCGTCACGCCCAAGAACATGACCGAGTACGCACACCAGAACTGATCCTCCCAGACAGCCCTCACGCCGCGTGAAGCGGGGCAACGACGAAGTACAGGCGGAAAAAGAAAAGCCCGGCTGCGGAAACGCGACCGGGCTTTTCTGGAGGGATCAGGCGGTCACTTGGGGGTGACGTCGAAGCCGAACCACTTTTCGGAGAGGGTCTTGATGGTGCCGTCGGCCTTGGCGGCGGCGATTGCGTCGTTGAACATCGCCTTCAGTTCGGTGTCGTCCTTGCGCAGGCCGACCGAGCTGCCGCGGCCGAGGAAGCCGCCCTGGAAGCGCGGGCCAGTCGTCGCCATGTCTTCGTTGCCCGGCTTCTGCGAAGCGGTCGTGAGGTAAGCCATGGATGCCATGACGAGGTCGACGCGGCCCGACTTCAGGTCGAGGTCGTGCTCTTCAGTCGTCTTGTACTCGCGAACGTCAACGACGCCCTTGAGATACTTGTCGACGAAAGCGGCGGCCGTCGAAGCGGTCTGGACGCCGATCGTCTTGCCCTGGAGCGCAGGCTTGATCTTGTCGATCTCGGAGATCGCGCCGGGTTCATCACTGGCGAGCGAGAAGACCTGGCCCTTTTCCGGCAGGTTGGCGAGATCACCCGACTTGGACGTGGCAAATGCCTGGCCGGTGGACCCGTAGGAATCGCTGAAGGCGATGACTTCCTCGCGCTTTGCCGTCGCGGACATGCCGGAGATGATGGCGTCGAACTTGCCGGCATTGAGCGCCGGGATCATGCCGTCGAAGTTCTGGACGACAACCTTGCACTCCACCTTCATATGGTCGCAGAGATATTTCGTCAGCTCGATCTCGTAGCCGTCGAGCGTGCCGTCCGGCTTGGTGAAGTTGTAGGGCTTGAACGCGCCTTCGGTGGCGATCGTAACCGTCGTCCACTTCTTGCCTTCCGCATGTGCGGTGGTTGCTGCAGCAAGCAGAGCAGTGGCGGACATTGCCGTCAGGATGCTCGAGAAAAATTTCATTGTAGGCTCCCCTTTTCTTGGTTTGGGCTGAAGTGATTATTTGCTGATGAACTGCCGGAAGCGCTCCGACGTCGAATTGGCAAAGAGGTCCTGCGGCTTGCCGTCTGCCTCGACGACGCCCTGGTGCAGGAAGACGACGCGGCTGGAGACGTCGCGCGCAAATCCCATCTCGTGCGTGACGACCAGCATGGTGCGGCCCTCCTCGGCAAGTGCGCGCATGACGCGGAGAACCTCGCCGACAAGCTCCGGATCGAGCGCCGATGTCGGCTCGTCGAACAGCATCACCCTCGGCCGCATCGCCAGCGCACGGGCGATCGCCGCGCGCTGCTGCTGGCCGCCGGACAGGTGGGCGGGATAGAAGTTGCGTTTCTCGGCGATGCCGACCTTGGCAAGCAGCGCTTCGGCCTCTTCGATGCATTCGGCGCGGTTGCGTCCCTGCACATGCACCGGTGCCTCGATGACGTTCTCCAGAACCGTCTTGTGGGACCAGAGATTGAAGCTCTGGAACACCATGCCGAGCTGGGAGCGGATGCGATCGACCTGCTTGCGGTCGGCCGGGCGGCTGCCGTTCCTGCCGTCCGACACCATGCGAATGGTTTCGCCGCCAACTGTGACTTCGCCGGAATTCGGCGTTTCCAGCAGATTGATGCAGCGCAGGAACGTCGACTTGCCGGAGCCGGACGAGCCAAGGATCGAAACGACATCGCCCTCATGCGCATCGAGCGAGATGCCCTTCAGCACCTCGACCGGCCCGAAGCTCTTGTGGAGATCCTTGACGCTGAGCGCGATCGGGGAAGGGGAGGCGTTCGCCGCAATCATCGGGCGTCTCCTTCAAGTGCTGCAGCGGCCGGGGCCGCCGAATAATGGGGAACGGGCTGGCGCAGATGCGGGCTCAGCCAATATTCGACGAGATGGACGAGGCGCGTCAGCAGGAAATTGATCGCGAGATAGATCGCACCGGCCACGATGAAGACCTCGATCGCGCGGTATGTCTCCGAGATGATCCGTGCTGCAACGCCCGTTACTTCCATCAGGGTGATGATCGAGGCAAGCGATGTCGCCTTGACCATCGAGATCATCTCGTTGCTGTATCCGGGCAGCGCCTGGCGGATTGCCAGGGGCAGGACGATGCGGCGGAACTGCATGAGGCGCGGCATACCGCAGGCGCGGGCCGCCTCGACCTGACCGAAAGGCACGGAGAGCAGCCCGCCGCGGATGATCTCGCTGGCATAGGCGGCCGTATTCATCGTCAGTGCAAGCACGGCACACCAATAGGGCTCGCGCAGGAGCGGCCAGAGGAAACTGTGGCGGATCGCGGGGAACTGGCCGAGACCGTAGTAGATCAGGAATATCTGGACGAGCAGCGGCGTGCCGCGGAAGACGAAGACGTAGGTGCGCGCTAACCATTCGAGCACGAAGATGCCGGAGAGCCGGGAAAGGGCGATGGCCAGGGCGAGGACCGCGCCGAGCGCGATGGAGGTCGCGGCGAGCTCCAGCGTCAGCGGGATCGCCGAGATGAGACTGGCGAATGTCTCGAGCAGAAATTGCCAATCCATCAGCCCCTCCTCACGCCACGGGAGAAGTGGCGTTCCGCACGCCGCAGAAAGAGCCCGGATCCGGTCGAGATGACGAGGTAGATGGCCCCGGCGATCAGATAGAAATCAAAGGGCAATCCGGTCGAACCTGCCGCGACCTGGGTCTGGCGCAGCAGCTCGGCGACGCCGGTGATCGATACGAGGGCCGATTCCTTGAGCACGACCTGCCAGACGTTTCCGAGACCCGGCAAGGCATGGCGAAGCGTCAGCGGTGCGATGATCCGGCGGAACCGCAGAGAGCGCCCCATGCCGCAAGCGATCGCGGCCTCGATCTCGCCGGCATGGACCGCCTTGAAGGCGCCGCGGAAGACCTCGGTGAACTGCGCGCCAGACGTCACGCCAACGGCAAGCGATCCGGCGAGAAACCCGGGAAAGCCGACGAAGCCCTCGGCACCGAAGAGCCTGCCCACGGCGGTCACCACCGCGCTGCCGCCGAAATAGAAGAGATAGATCACCAGCAGGTCGGGAATACCGCGCAGGACCGTCGTGTAGGCGTCTGCCGCGATGCGCAGCGCCCGTCCGCCGGAGATCTTGGCCCAGGCTCCGAAAGAGCCGATCACGGCACCGATCGAATAGCCGGCAAGAGCGATCAGAACCGTCATCCACGCGCCGGCAAGCAGCGCCTTGCCCCAACCATCGGGGCCGAAGCTTACAAGCTCGAGGATGCCGGGCTGGTTCATTGACCCTGCCTTTCGGGCAGCGGCGGCTGCACGTCATCGGGGATCGGATTGACGAAGGGCGTTCCATCGAGGCGAGCCTTGAGATCCGCCTTGGCCGCCTCGATGAGCGCCGGATCGCGGATAAGGTCGATGGCGGTGCTCGCCATCACCTTTGCCGCGTGCTCGGTTCCCTTGTGGGCAGCCGGAAGCTTGCCCTGCGCCACCAGTTGCCAGGAATGTCCCGGCGTGCCGATCGCATAGGTCGCGCCGCGCATCTGCACGGTGGGCACCACCCAGCTGACACTGCCGACGTCCGTGGACCCGACGATCGAGCTGTCGCCGGCGTAGAGCGGGAATATTTCCGCGCAAAGCGGCTGGTCCTTCTTCGGCTTTAGCCCGAACCGCGCATAGGAGGAGGCGATATCTTCGGCGCTCATGGTCTGCTGGAACTTGCGGGCGGTCTCGCGATCGGTTTCATCGAAGACGGGAGCTCCGAGGCGCTGCAGGTTGGCGAACATCGCCTCTTCCAGAACGGCATTGCCGACGAGGTTGGCATCGCCGGTGATCACTTCGCTGCGAACGGAGGTTTCCGTCATCAAAGCAGCGCCTTCGGCGACCTTCTTCACCCGATTGACCAGGGCGATCAGCTCCGGAAGATTGCGGGCGCGGATGAGATAACGCACCGTCGCACGCGCCTGCACCACGTTCGGTGCCGCACCGCCGGTATCCGTCACCGCATAGTGGACGCGCGCCGAGGAGGGCATGTGCTCGCGCATATAGTTCACGCCGACATTCATCAGTTCGACGGCGTCGAGTGCGCTGCGCCCGAGATGCGGCGTCGCCGAGGCATGTGAGGCCCGGCCGGTGAAGTGGAAGTTCAGCTCGTTGCAGGCAAGCGAGACGGGATTGTTGACGCCGGCAAAGGCAGCCGGATGCCATGAGATGGCGATATCGACATCGTCGAAGACGCCGGCGCGGACCATGAATCCTTTTGACGAGCCGCCTTCCTCTGCCGGGCAGCCATAGTAGCGCACGCGGCCCTTCATCCCGTTCTCGGCAAGGAAGTCCTTGACGGCTGCCGCGGCCAGCATGGAGCCCGCGCCGAGCATGTTGTGGCCGCAGCCATGGCCGTTGCCGTTCGTGACCGCTTCGCGCTTCTCGGCAAGACCGGCCTCCTGGCTCAGGCCGGGCAGGGCGTCGAATTCGCCGAGGATGGCGATGACCGGGCCGCCTTCGCCAGCTTCGCCCATGACGGCCGTGGGCAGGCCCGCGACGCCGCGCTCGACACGAAAGCCCTCGGCTTCCAGCTGGCGCGCATGTTCTTCGGCCGAGCGGTATTCCTCATAATTCGTCTCCGGCATATCCCAGATGCGGTCGCTGAGCGCAAAGAAGGCCTCGCGCTTGGCTTCGACGATATCCCACACGGCGTCCGAGTTTTTCATGGCTTTCAAAGCTGCTTCATTTCGCATAGTATCCAAAATTGGCGCCAATTTAGGATACAAGCTTATTTTGCGCAATCCTTGTGCATGAATAAATTTGCGCCACTGCTAACCGGTTTGGCCGCCTACATAAATTTGACATGCCGTGATATCGGTTGCGAAAAAGGGAGTTGGAATGGCTGACGTCGTGATGGATTCGAAGCATGAGCCCGTTGATGCCCGCGACGTGACAGATCTCGTCCTGCAGGAGATCCTGGCGGGCGTGCTGTTGCCCGGTACCTGGCTGAAGCAGATCGATCTCGAGCGGCGCTACAAGTGCACGCGTCCCGAAGTGCGGCGCGCGCTCGATCGCCTGGCGCAGAAGCGGCTCGTCGAACATGTGCCGAACCGCGGCTATCACGTCTATGAGCCGGACGGGCGGCGGGCGCGGGAAGTCAGCGAGATTCGTGTCATCCTGGAGACGGCGGTTGCAGACACGATCGTCGAAAACGCGTCGGCAGCCGATATCGCCGCCCTCAAGACGCTGGCCGCGCATTTCGACCTGATGGTCCTCAATGGCACGATGCTGGAGCTTTACGAGGCCAATCTCGCCTTCCATCGCCAGCTGCTCGTGCTGGGGGGGAACCAGGAACTCGTCGACCTCATCACGGAAATCCGTCAGCGCACATCCTCGGCGCCGGTTTCCCAATGGCGGACGCGGGCCCGCGTGGAGCGGTCCGGGCGCGAACACCATCTGATGGTCGAGGCGATCGAGAAGAAAGAAGCCGAGACGCTGAAGGAGCTGGTGCGCCAGCACATTCTGCAGAGCTGAGGCGGAGCGCAAGCCGGAGCTTTCAACATGCGGCTGGCAGGGAAAGTACGGCTTCCAGACCGCCGAGCGCCGATCTTCCCAAGCTGAGCTTGCCGCCATAAGCCGCTGCAATATCGCCGGAAATCGCCAACCCGAGGCCTGAGTTGGCGGTGTCGTCCCCGCCGCTCACGCCGCGTTCGAGCATCGAGGCGTAGTCATCGGGCCTTGCGCCCGGGCCATCGTCGCCGACACGAACCTTGATGGTTTCGCCGTCCCTTTGGGCGCTGAGTTCGATGCGCCGGCGAGCAAAGCGCACGGCGTTGTCGAGAATGTTGCCGATCGCCTCGGCCACGTCCGCCGGATCGGCCTGGACCGTCAGAGCCGGATCGATGTCGACGCGCCAGTCGATGCCCCTGCCTTCGGTGACCGGCGCCAGCACGCCGACGAGCTTGCCGGAGATTCCGAGCACGGAGGTCGTCGCCATCTGCTCCACGCCCATCCGTGCGGCCTGCAATTGCCGGTCCGCGCGCTGGCGAACGAGCTCGATCTGTTGGAGTGCCGTCTCGCGCTTTTGCTCAGGCAGCCCCTCGACCAGATGAGAAAGCACGGTCAGCGGCGTCTTGAGCCCATGTGCGAGGTCGCTTGCGCGCGCCCTGGCTCGCTCGACGGCCTTTTCACGCTCGGCCAGGAGAAGATTGATCTCGCTCACAAGCGGCTTGACTTCGCTCGGGCCATCGGTGGCCATGTATGCGCCAGCGCCGGCGCGGATCCTTGCCACGTCGTTGCGCAGGCGACCAAGTGGCCTGAGGCCGATGACGCCCTGCAGAAATGCGGCGAACAGCAGAAGCGCGCCCGTCGCCACCAGCATCAATCGCAAGGGCCGGTGATAGCTTTCAAGGGCAGTTTCCATCTCGCTCTTGGAGAAGGCGGTGTAGATGGTGAAATGCTTCTGTTCGGTGCCGGCGCCGATCGACATGGTCTTGGCCGAGACGAGGATCGCGTTGCCATCCGGGCCTTCCGCCTCGTGGAAGCCGCAGTAGAGATCCTTCGAGAGCGCGTCCCTTGTCAGTTCCTCGTCCCACAGGGATCGCGAGCGAAGTGGCTGCTGTGCGCCTTGCGGGGATATCTGCCAATAGCGGCCCCCCGCCGGAATCTGAAAGCGCGGGTCGGAAGGCTCGCTCGCAAGGGAGAGCCCGCTGTCTTCCACCGTCAGCCGGGCGCCAAGCGCGTCGGCGATGGCGGTCATTTCGCTGGCATACTGATCGGCAACATAGTCCTCGAACAGATGGCCGAGAACGAGCCAGACGAGTGACAGCGCAAGCGCAATCGCGACCAGCGCGCCGGCCGCCAGCCGGAAGCGCAGTGACGAGGTCATCGCCGTTTCTCCGGCAGGACGTAGCCAAAGCCGCGGCGGGTCTCGATCGCGTCGCTGTCGGTCTTCTTGCGCAAGCGGGCGACCATCGCCTCGACGGCATTCTTGGCCGCGTCGTCGTCACGACCCTGGACCTGGCTCGCCAGCTCAGCAGGGCTGAGGACGGCGCCGGGCCGCTCGATGAACAGCGAGATCATGCGGTATTCGAGGGGACTGAGGTCCAGTTCCCGCCCGTCGAAGGTGACGCGGCGGGACCGCTCGTCTAGCGTGAAGCGATCGGCCGACCTTACCCGCGCCTCGACCTTCCCGGAACGTCGCAGGAGGGCGCGCAGGCGCGCGACGAGTTCCTCGCTGCGGAATGGCTTGGGCAGGTAGTCGTCGGCGCCGGCGTCAAAGCCGTCGACCCGCTCCATCCAGGAACCGCGGGCGGTGAGTACCAATATCGGCGTATCGAGGCCTGCGGCACGCCAGCGCTTCAGGATCGACAGCCCATCCATCCCCGGCAGGCCGAGGTCGAGGATGATGGCGGCGTAGTCACCGGTCTCGCCCTGTTCCCAGACCTTGGGTCCGGCCGAAAGCACTTCGACGCGATAGCCCTCGCGCTCGAGCTTCTCGGTGACATGGGCTGCGATATTGGCATCATCCTCGGCGAGCAGGATCTTCATGGATCAATCGCCTCCGAGCAGCGCGCCGCTGCGGGCGTCGACGCGCAGGGTGCGGATCGTGCCGCTGCTGTCGCGCAACTTCAATTGATAGACGTCGCGAAGGAGAGAACGGTTGAGATCGACGTCGATGACCCGACCGTAGCGTCGGGTGTCGATCTTCTGCAGCACCGACTTCAACGGCAGGATGCGGCCGTCGCGGACGGCGTCGCGCGCACGGTCGTAGTCCGCACGACCTGAGCCGCTACCACTGCCACTGGTTCCGCCGTGATCGTCGTTGCCGGCATCGTCACCCCCGCCGCCATGACCGCTGTGGTCGTCGTCGCCTCCACCATGGCCGGAGCTGCCGGAATTCGAACCAGAACCGGAGGAGCCGCCACCCGAACCGCTGCCGCTACCCGAGCCGCTGCTTCCAGATCCGCTGTTGCTGCCGCCGTCCTTGGCCGCGGCCGGGGAGGCGAGCGAGCCCGTCACGGCCAGGCAGGCGGCCGAGAACAGAAGAGCAAGAAACCTGCGGCGGGTTGGACCCATGGATACCCCGTACGGCATGCACAACGAACAGACTGAACGCTTCGATCCTGCGACACAAGACCGGGAGAGACGGGCAGGGCGCGGGGCCGGAGACATGGCGCGCCACAGGACCTGGCTCCCCGCCTGTTGCGGCAATCCGCCGACGAACTCACGCGCGTGACTGAGGCCGGGTCATCTTGTGGCCGAACCTCCGTGCTTGATCGCGAACGGAAAGACCCTTCACGTCAGCGCGCCGAGGCCGGCGTGATGGTGATGCTGCCGATCGGGCCGGGGTTGCGGATGGCGTCGGAGCGATGGACTTTCGCTTCGACGGTCCGCGTGCCGTGCTCGAACTCGACCTCGATCTCAAGGCGACGACCAAGCTGGTCGGTTGCAACCAGCGAACCGTTCAGAAGGCCGTCGAGCCGATCCTGGGAGACGTCGAGAGTCGTTCGGGGACGCTCGGCGCGATCGTCGTTGCGAGGACGACGGTCATCGCGATCGTCCCGGGCGTCATCCCGCCTGTCGCTGCCGTGGCGGTGTCCGCCATTGTCGTCGCCGCCGCGGTCGTAACTATCGGTCCGGCCATCATCACTGCTGCGGCCGCCGTCGTCGCCGCGACTATCACCGCCGTGGTCGTCGCTGCGGGAATTGTCTCCGCCGCCTCGACCGGAGTTGCCGCCGCCGTCATCGCTTCCGCCGCGCGCAAAGGCTGCGGACGACAGGATGGAGGAGCCCGTCGGCTGCAGGGCGGGGAGGGCGACGGTAAGTGCGAGTGCGGCCGCGGATGTGAGAACAACCTTGCTGATACGAATTGGCATGGCCTTTCCTTTCTCGTCTCGATTGGACGAAGACAGGATGGCCGATGGCCACTGACAGGGCGCTGAGCCCGATCGTCAGCATTTCGTCAGGAAGCTCTCTGTTATTTGCTGCCCCGCCTTGTCAGGCTCTACAGGGCCGCGAGTGCCAATCCACGCCTGTTCGCAGGTCACGGGGGAGAAAGCGGCGGCGCGCCGACGCAGACAGCGATGCGATCGTCCGCCATCGCGATGAAATCCACGCCGCCTCTCTCGAAGGCGAGGCGCAGCTGCGATTCTGTGGCGCGGTGAATGTCGTGCCGGTCGCCTTCGTAGTCGCGGATCGTGCTTCGCGAGACGCCGGATTCGTCGGCGAGATCGGCTTGTGTCCAATCCAGCAATCCGCGTGCTGCCCGGCAAAGGGCCGGTGTCAAAATCCCGAATTTGCTGCCTTGACCCATCCCGCAAATCTACCCATATTGGTCATTATTCATCATATATGGCAAATTTGCTTCATTTCCTAGCTCCCGCTCCAAGAAGCGGACAATTGGGTAATTGGCACTTGAACTGAAAGGGTTAGGGCGTTGGGATAACGAGCGGACCGATTTTTCTCCTTCTACTGCTGGTCCTGCCATTTTTCGGAAGCCTCCTGTCCGTGTTCCTGCTGAACACACGGTCGCGTCGCTTGCCTGCCGCGATCGCCGGCTCCGTGACTTTCCTTTCGTGCCTGCTTGCCGCCAGTTTCTATCCGTCCGTCACCTCTGGCGGGGTCCTTCGATACAGCGTCGAGTGGCTTCCGCAATTCGGCCTGAACTTCACGCTGAGGATGGACGGGTTCGCATGGATGTTCTCTATGATCATCACCGCGATCGGCTTCCTCGTCGTGCTCTATGCGCGATACTACATGTCGGAAGACGATCCCGTGCCGCGGTTCTTTTGCTTCCTGCTGGCGTTCATGGGCGCGATGCTCGGCATCGTCATCTCCGGCAACGTCATCCTGCTTTCGGTGTTCTGGGAACTCACCAGCATCTTCTCGTTCCTGCTGATCAGCTATTGGCACCACAGCGCAGCAGCGCGAGACGGCGCTCGCATGGCATTGACGATCACCGGTATAGGCGGTTTCTGCCTGCTGATCGGCCTGCTTCTGCTCGGCAACATTGTCGGCAGCTATGACCTCGACAAGATCCTGGAATCCGGCGACATCATCCGCGGGCATTCGCTGTATCTGCCGGCGCTGATCTTCATCCTGCTCGGCGCGTTGACGAAAAGCGCCCAGTTCCCCTTCCACTTCTGGCTTCCGAATGCCATGGCAGCGCCGACGCCGGTTTCGGCCCTGCTGCACTCCGCAACCATGGTCAAAGCCGGCGTCTTCCTGCTGGCGCGCTTCTGGCCGGTCCTGTCGGGGACCTATGAGTGGTTCTGGCTCGTGGGTGCGGCCGGCATGATCACGCTGCTGCTGGGCTCCTATTTCGCGATGTTCCAGCAGGACCTGAAGGGGCTGCTCGCCTATTCGACGATCGGTCACCTCGGCCTGATCACGACATTGCTGAGCCTCGGCAGCCCGCTGGCGACGGTCGCGGCGATTTTCCACATGCTGAACCACGCCCTGTTCAAGGCGTCGCTTTTCATGGCCGCCGGGATCATCGATCACGAGACGGGCACGCGCGACATGCGACGCCTGAGCGGGCTGTTTCGCTACCTTCCGTTTACTGGGACGCTGGCGATCGTTGCCAGCGCGGCAATGGCCGGCGTTCCGCTTCTCAATGGCTTCCTGTCGAAGGAAATGTTCTTTGCTGAGGCGGTGGAAACACACGCGGATTCGATCCTCGACCGCATCCTGCCATACGTTGCGACGCTCGCGAGCGCCTTCAGCGTGACCTACTCGCTGCGTTTCATCCACACGGTCTTCTTCGGCCCGCCGCCCACCGACCTGCCGATCGAAAAGCCGCACGAACCGCCGCGCTGGATGCGCTTCCCCATCGAGTTTCTCGTCGTCCTCTGCCTGATCGTCGGCGTAGTTCCCGCGATATCAGTCGGTCCGTTCCTCCACACCGCCGTCGTCAGCGTCCTTCATGCGGATACGCCGGAATACAGCCTCTCGCTCTGGCATGGGGTCAACCTGCCGCTGATCATGAGCGCGATCGCCTTGGTCGGCGGGACTGTCTTCTACTTCCTGTTCAAGGACTATCTTGCACGATGCGAGGATGGCCCTCCGCTGATACGGAGGCTGAAGGGGCAGCGCATATTCGAGCGCGTGATCGTCGAGGTCTCGTGGCGCTGGGCGCGCATGGCCGAACAGCGGCTCGGCACCCGCAGTCTCCAGCCGCAGCTTCGCTGGGTTGTCGTGACCGGCTTCATGGCCGGGCTGCTGCCGCTCTATCTCTCCGGCTTCCAGCCGCGACCGTTCGTCTTCACCGGCGTCGATCCTGCTTTCGCGTTCATCTGGCTGCTGGGGATAAGCCTGGCCTTCGGCACTGCCTATCTTGCGAAATACCACCGGCTTGCATCGCTGGTAATGTTGGGCGGTGTCGGCCTCATCGTTTGCGTCACCTTCGTCTGGCTTTCCGCACCCGATCTTGCGATCACCCAGCTTCTGGTCGAAATCGTCACCACCGTCCTCATTCTGCTCGGATTGCGCTGGCTGCCGAAGCGGACGGAAGGAATCGACGACAAGATTACGTTGCGCGCGCGTTTCCGCCGCTTCCGCGACCTGGCGCTTGCGGTCATCTGCGGCATCGGAATGACTTTCGTTGCCTACGCGGTGATGACGATGCCCGTGCCCGATGCCATCGCCAACTACTTCCTCGAGAACGCCTATTCCGAGGGGGGCGGGCGCAACGTCGTCAATGTCATTCTCGTCGATTTCCGCGGCTTTGACACGCTCGGCGAGATCGCGGTCCTGGGCGTGGTGGCGCTTACCGTCTATGCGCTGCTGCGGCGTTTTCGCCCGGCTCCGGACAGTATGGATATGCCCGAGCAGCAGAAGATACAGAACCGCTTTGACGAGGAGCGGCCGGAACGATCGGCCGGGGATACGGTGCGCGACTACCTGCTCGTGCCATCGGTCATCATGCAATGGATGTTCCCGGTCATCATCACCTTTTCCGTCTATATCTTCATGCGTGGCCATGACCTTCCCGGCGGCGGTTTTTCGGCGGGGTTGACGCTTTCGATCGCCTTCCTGCTGCAATATCTGGCCGGCGGCACGCGCTGGGCGGAGGATCGCATACGCATCCTGCCGCTGCGCTGGATGGGGGCCGGGCTCTTGACGGCGACGGCGACGGGGGCTGGCGCCTGGTTCCTCGGTTATCCGTTCCTTACCTCCCATTTCCGGTATCTGGAGCTGCCTCTTATCGGAAAGGTGCCCGCGGCATCCGCATTGCTCTTCGATCTCGGCGTCTTCCTGTTGGTGGTCGGATCCACCGTGCTCATTCTCGTCGCGCTTGCGCACCAATCCATCCGCATCAACCGCCTGCGTGCGATCGAGGCCGAGAAGGCGAGGGCAGACTGATGGAGATTGTCCTGTCCATCGCAGTCGGCGTGATGACCAGCTGCGGCGTGTGGCTTATCCTTCGCCCGCGCACCTATCAGGTCATCGTCGGGCTCTCGCTCCTGTCTTATGCCGTGAACCTGTTCATCTTCGGCGTCGGTGGGGTGAAGACGAATGTCCCGCCCATCCTCGAGGACGGCGTTGCCATTTCGACCTTTGCCGACCCGGTCCCACAGGCGCTGGTCCTGACGGCAATCGTCATCGGCTTCGCGACAACCGCGCTGTTTCTGGTCGTTCTGCTTGCCTCGCGCGGGCTGACGGGCACCGACCATGTCGATGGCAGGAGCGATCGGAAATGATGGGCTGGACGCATCACCTGATCATTGCGCCGATCCTCATCCCCCTCGTCGCGGCGGCGCTCCTGCTTTTCGTCGATGAGCGCCAGCGCGTGGCCAAGGCGATGATCAGCCTCGCGGCGACGATCCTGCTGGCTGCCGTCGCCTTCATCCTGTTCCGGATCGAAAGCGCGCCCAACGGATTTGAAGGTGCCTATCTGCTCGGCAACTGGAAAGCGCCATTCGGGATCGTGCTGGTCCTCGACGCGCTGTCGGCCCTGATGCTGATGCTGACAGCCGTGGTAGCGTTAGCGGCGCTCGTCTATTCGCTTGCCCGCTGGCACACGGTGGGTGCCCATTTCCACACCATGTTCCAGCTGCTGCTGATGGGGGTGAACGGTGCGTTCCTGACCGGGGACCTCTTCAACCTGTTCGTCTTCTTCGAGGTGATGCTTGCTGCTTCCTATGGGCTGCTGCTGCACGGTTCCGGCCCGCTGCGCGTCAAGGCGGGCATGCACTACATCGCCGTCAACCTTGCTGCAGCACTTCTCTTCCTCATCGGGGTCAGCCTGATCTACGGCACGGCGGGGACACTCAACATGGCCGATCTCGCCGCCCGCCTCAACGATATGCCGGCGGATCGACGCATGCTGATGGAGGCGGGCGCCGGCGTGCTCGGTGTCGCCTTCCTGATCAAGGCAGGCATGTGGCCGCTCTGCTTCTGGCTGCCGACAGCCTATAGCGCCGCCTCCGCTCCGGTCGCCGGCATGTTCGCGATCCTCAGCAAGCTTGGGATCTATGTCATCCTGCGTCTGACCATGCTGCTCTTCGGAGAGGGGCCATCGGCGGGTTTCGGGTCCGATTTCCTGCTCTATGGCGGAATGGCAACGTTGATATTCGGTACCATAGGCGTCCTTGCTTCGCAGGCGCTCGGCCGCCTTGCGGGCTTTTCGGTGCTGGTCTCCTCGGGAACGCTGCTGATGGTGCTAGGCATCAATGACGGGGCGATATCCTCGGGCGCACTGCTCTACCTCGTTAGTTCCACGCTGACGATCAGTGCATTTTTCATGCTGATCGAGCTGGTCGAGCGCGGCCAGGACGCCGGCGCCAACGTTCTCGCAGTTACCATGGAGGCCTATGGCGACGCGGATGAGGACGAGCCCGAGGAGGGCGATGCCGGCGTGGCCATGCCGGGGACGATGGCAGTTCTCGGTACCTGCTTTGCCGCCTGCGGCATCCTTCTCTCCGGCCTGCCGCCTCTCTCCGGGTTCATCGCGAAGTTTGCCATGCTGTCGGCAATGATGGGCACGGGAGCGATCGGAGTGCCGCCCGACGCCGCCGTCTGGACGTTGATCTTCCTGGTGATCCTCTCGGGGATTGCGGCGCTGATATCGATGACGCGCGCCGGCATTCGCACCTTCTGGAGCTCCATCGAGGGAACGGTTCCGCGAGTCCTGGTCATCGAGATCGTCCCCGTCATGTTCCTGATAGCATTGACGCTGGGGCTTACGGTGCAGGCCGGCCCGACCATGCAATACATGGACACGACCATCCGGATGCTGAGCACGCCGAAGATCTATATTGACGCAGTGCAGGGGGCAGCCGTGGTTCCCGACCATGACGGCACGTCTGCCGATGGGACGAGGAGCGAGTGATGTTGCCCTATCCGCTCCTCACGCTTTCCCTCGTCATCATGTGGCTGCTGCTGAACGGCTTCAGCCTCGGCCAACTCGTCCTCGGCATCCTGGTTGCGGTCTTCGCCTCCTGGGCCATGGCATCGCTGCGCCCGGAAAAGCCGCGCCTTTCGAAGTGGTATCTGCTGCCGAAGCTTTTCTTCATCGTGCTCTACGACATCGTGAAGTCGAACATCGCCGTTGCGGGCATCATCCTGAGGAGCGGGGCGCGGCGGCACAATCCCGGCTTCCTGACGATCCATCTGGAGATCCGAAACCAGTTTGCAATCGCCATACTGGCCGTCGTGCTGACGAGCACGCCGGGTTCGGCCTGGCTGGAATATGATTCCAACGACAATACCGTGCTCCTCCATGTTCTCGACATCGACAACGAGGCCGCATGGCGCGACACGGTCAAGAACCGATACGAGAGACTGCTGATGGAGATATTCGCATGAGTGCCATCATTCTCTACACGGCCGTTTCGATCGCTCAGCTGATGATCGTGGCGGCGATGGCGATCGCGTCGATACGCATGTTCCGGGGGCCTCGCGCGCAGGACCGGATCATCGGCCTCGACACCCTCTACATCAATGCCATGCTCCTGCTCGTGATCTTCGGGATAGGAACGGGGAGGGTGGTCTATTTCGAGGCAGCGCTGGTAATCGGCATGCTGGGCTTTGTGGCCACCGTGGCGCTTGCCAAGTTCCTGATGCGCGGTGAGGTGATCGAATGATGCAGATTGCGGCCGACATTCCACTTTGGGCGGCCTTCTCCGTCGCCTTCTTCCTTCTGGTTGGCGCATCGCTGGCGCTGATCGGCTCGATCGGCTTCCTCCGCTTGCCAACCTTCTACGAGCGCATCCATGCGCCGACGCTTGGGACGAGCTGGGGCATCGGCGGCGTGATGCTCGCTTCGATGATCTACTTTTCCGCCGCGTCGTCGCGGCCGGTTGTCCACGAAATCCTGATCGGCATCTTCGTTACCGTGACGACGCCGATAACCTTCATGCTGCTTGCCCGCGCGGCCCTGCATCGCGACCGCGCCGAGAGAAACGGAAACGTGCCCGCCAAGCAGGACAGCAATGGGCAGTCTGCCAGCCGTGACGCACTCTGACCTCGGCGCCTTCCCGGGAAGCATCCAGAGCCGAGAGCGCGCGCAGATGCTTATATGCCTCCGCGCGCCATGCGGGTGGTCGGCAAGATTTCTCTTTACATTCCAGTCTCGGATGAAGATGTTCGCTGCCGTTCGAAATAATGGAATGGGAGGGGCACACCATGTTGATCGATGAGGATCTCAGCCGTCTTGAGGAACAGGAAGAGGCCTTGCGCTTCGACGCCTTCGATCTCTCGACGGCATTGCAGCTCGGCAGACTGCTGCAGGAGCTTGCGACGGATCGCGACCTGCCGGTCGCCATCGACGTGACGCTGCATTCCATGCCTGCCTTCTACGCGGCGCTTCCCGGCTCCAAGCCCGATAATGCCCATTGGGTCAGGCGCAAGCGCAATATGGTGTTCCGCTATTTCCGCAGCAGCTATGCCTCCGGCCTCAGGTTGAGGAAAGACGGCAAGACGGTTGAGGACAATGGTCTTTCCGGCGCCGACTTTGCGTCGCACGGCGGAAGCTTTCCGATCAACGTTAAGGGAACCGGCTGCATCGGTGCTGTAACCGTTTCCGGACTTCCCCAGCGTGATGATCATAACCTCGTCGTCGAGGCGCTGGCGCTCATGCTCGCCAAGGATCTCGATACGCTGCGGCTGGTTTGAGGTTCGATGGTTAGCGCCTGTTCCCGCGTCGAAGGCGGGAACAGGCGCATGATCGGTGCTTGCGGCGCTGGCTCGTTTGAGAAGCCGCTTAGATCTTCCCGCCGGCCTCTGGGATGACCTTGGTCAGGCTGCCGGTGGCCGGGAAGAGCGGAATGAGGCAGGCCTGAAGGGCGTGGTAAATATCGCCCTTGCCGGGGAACAGCGTGTGCGAGGGAACGAGGTCTTCGGTCAGTTCCTCGTGCCAGCCGCCATTGCGGTGGTCGATGAAGAAGCGGCCGATGACATTCCAGATCTTGCGGTAGCTCTCCTCGTGGAAATCGCTCGGCACATGCTCGTTGAGGAAGTGTGCGGCCGCGGCGCCCTCGCAGGCAGGCCACCAAAGCTTGTTGCGCTTGGCCGGCACGTCTTCCCAATCCAGCGTATAGAAGAATCCGCCTTTCTCATCGTCCCAACCCAGTGACATGGACTGGGCAAAGAGCGCCTTCGCCGCGTCCGGCATCCAGTCGTGGCGCTTGCCGCCGAGCGACCAAAGCTGCAGCAGCAGGCGCGCCCATTCCAGCCAGTGTCCCGGCGTGGTGCCGGCGGGGCGGAACATCTCGTTCGGATGGTAGTAGGCCTTGTCGAGGTTCCAGTCGGCATCGAAATGCTCGGCGACGCGCCAGTCCACGGAACCGGCCGAACGGCGGATGATGAGGTCGGCGATGCTTTCCGCCTTCGAAAGATAGTTCTTGTCGCCTGTCGCCTCGAAGGCGGCCATTAGGGCCTCGGTCAGGTGCATGTTGGAATTCTGGCCACGATAGGCGCCGCCTTCGAGCGGCTGCCAGTCGGCAGTGAACTCCTCGGCAATTGCGCCATGGCGCGGCTCCCAGAACTTGGTGTTCAGCACTTCGGTGATATCCGCCAGCATGCCATCGGCCAGCGGATGGCCGATCGTCTTGGCCGATGAGGCTGCGAGAAGCACGAAGGCGTGGCCATAGCCCTGCTTGTTGGAATCGACAGGGCCGGCATTGTTCAACGACCAGAAGTAGCCGCCGTTCTTCCTGTCGCGATGGTGGTTCCAGAGATAGTCCATCCCGTGGTCGACGATATCGGATGCTCCGGGGCGACCGAGAAGCGTGCCGATCGAAAAGCAGTGCACGGCGCGGGCGGCGATATGGATGCCGCGGACCTGGCCCTCGGCATCAAGCGGACGGCCGAGATCGTCCATGTCGTAGAAGCCACCCTTGGGATTCAGTGAATTCAGCTGGAAGAAATTGAAGAGGGCGTCCGCCTGATCGAGAAGCCAGCGCCGGTGATAGGAGCGCGTGCTCCAGTTGCCGAGATTTGGCGATTCAGCCTCGATATTCATCACCCGTATTCCTCCGATTCCTGGATGCTTTTGCCGCCAATCCTATATAGGGCAGGGCTCGACCTGTCACGGGCGCAGTGCCCCCTCCGCCCGCAATTGCGTTTGCAATGAAACATATGTTGACATAAAGATATCTTTATGTGATCTGTGCTAGGTCGCAATCAAGACAAAGGAATTCGCTCGTGTTTGATGAACTCTTCGGACCCGAGGCGGCAGGACGAGATGGCAGAGACGTCTTTGCCGCCCTGCGCAAGGCCGCCAGCGAACGTATCCTCATTCTGGACGGTGCGATGGGCACGCAGATCCAGGGGCTTGGTTTCGACGAGGACCATTTCCGCGGGTCCCGTTTCATCGGTTGCGCCTGTCACCAGAAGGGCAACAACGACCTGCTGATCCTGACGCAACCGGATGCGATCGAGGAGGTCCACTATCGCTACGCGAAGGCGGGCGCGGACATCCTTGAAACAAATACGTTTTCTTCGACGCGCATCGCCCAGGCCGACTACCAGATGGAAGGCGCGGTCTACGATCTCAACAAGGAAGGTGCGGAAGTCGCGCGCCGCGCAGCCATTCGCGCCGAACGCGAGGACGGCAAGCGCCGCTTCATCGCCGGCGCCATCGGCCCGACGAACCGCACGGCCTCGATCTCTCCGGACGTGAACAATCCCGGTTACCGGGCGGTGACATTCGACGACCTGCGCCTTGCCTATGGCGAGCAGATTGACGGGCTGATCGACGGCGGCGCCGACATCATCCTGATCGAGACGATCTTCGACACGCTGAACGCCAAAGCGGCGATCTTTGCGTGCGAGGAACGCTTCGAGGCGAAGGGCACCCGCCTGCCGGTGATGATCTCCGGTACGATCACCGACCTTTCCGGCCGCACGCTTTCCGGCCAGACGCCGACCGCCTTCTGGAATTCCGTGCGCCACGCCAGGCCGTTCACCATCGGCCTCAACTGCGCGCTCGGCGCGAACGCGATGCGTCCGCACTTGCAGGAACTCTCCGGGGTATCCGACACGTTCATCTGCGCCTATCCGAATGCTGGTCTGCCGAATGAATTCGGCCAGTACGACGAAACGCCGGAAATGATGGCCAAGCAGGTCGAGGAATTTGCCCGCGAGGGGCTCGTCAATATCGTTGGCGGCTGCTGCGGTTCGACGCCGGAGCATATTGCCGCGATCGCCGAGGCGGTCTCGAAACACAAGCCGCGCGCGCTTCCCGAGCATCGCCCGTTCATGTCGCTGTCGGGCCTCGAGCCATTCGAGCTGACCAAGGATATTCCCTTCGTCAATGTCGGCGAACGCACCAACGTCACCGGCTCGGCAAGGTTTCGCAAGCTGATCACCAACGCGGATTACACGGCCGCGCTCGATGTCGCCCGCGACCAGGTCGAGAACGGCGCGCAGGTGATCGACATCAACATGGACGAGGGCCTGATCGATTCCGAGAAGGCGATGGTCGAGTTCCTCAACCTGATCGCCGCCGAGCCGGATATCGCCCGCGTGCCTGTCATGATCGACTCGTCGAAATTCTCGATCATCGAGGCCGGGCTGAAGTGCGTGCAGGGCAAGCCGATCGTCAATTCGATCTCGCTCAAGGAAGGCGAGGAGAATTTCCTGAAGCAGGCACGGCTGCTGCGCAACTATGGCGCAGCCGTCGTCGTCATGGCCTTCGACGAGCAGGGCCAGGCCGATACGTATCAGCGCAAAGTCGAGATCTGCAGCCGCGCCTACAAGCTTCTGACCGAGGATGCGGGGCTTGCGCCTGAGGACATCATCTTCGATCCGAACATCTTCGCGGTCGCGACCGGCATCGAAGAACACAACAACTACGGCGTCGACTTCATCGAAGCGACGCGGACGATCCGGCAGACCATGCCGCTTGTCCATATTTCGGGCGGTGTGTCGAACCTTTCCTTCTCGTTCCGAGGCAACGAGCCGGTGCGTGAGGCGATGCATGCGGTGTTCCTGTATCACGCCATCCAGGCGGGCATGGACATGGGCATCGTCAATGCCGGCCAGCTTGCGGTCTACGACCAGATCGATCCGGAACTGCGCGAGGCCTGCGAGGACGTCGTGCTCAATCGGCGTCCCGATGGCACCGAGCGGCTGCTGGAGGTTGCGGAGCGTTTCCGCGGCGCCGGCACCAGGGAAGCCAAGGTACAGGATCTCGCCTGGCGCGAATGGCCGGTCGAGAAGCGTCTGGAGCACGCGCTCGTCAACGGCATTACCGAATATATCGAGGCCGATACGGAGGAGGCGCGGCAGAAGGCCGACCGGCCCCTGCACGTCATCGAAGGACCGCTGATGGCCGGGATGAACGTGGTCGGCGACCTCTTCGGTTCCGGCAAGATGTTCCTGCCGCAGGTGGTGAAGTCTGCCCGCGTCATGAAGCAGGCGGTCGCCGTGCTCCTGCCCTACATGGAGGCGGAAAAGCTTGCCAATGGCGGCAGCGGCGAGCGCCAGGCTGCCGGCAAGGTGCTGATGGCGACCGTCAAGGGCGACGTGCATGACATCGGCAAGAACATCGTCGGCGTCGTGCTCGCCTGCAACAACTACGAGATCATCGACCTCGGCGTCATGGTGCCGGCAACCAAGATCCTCGAGACGGCGGTCAAGGAGAAGGTGGACATCATCGGCCTTTCGGGCCTGATCACGCCCTCGCTCGACGAGATGGTTCATGTCGCCGCCGAGATGGAGCGGCAGGGTTTCGACATTCCGCTCCTGATCGGCGGGGCGACGACGAGCCGGGTGCACACGGCGGTGAAGATCCACCCGAGCTACGAGAAGGGGCAGACGGTCTATGTGACCGATGCGTCCCGCGCCGTCGGCGTTGTCTCGGCGCTCCTTTCGCCCGATGCCAAGAGCGGCTATGTCGATACGATCCGCGCCGAATATGCCAAGGTCGCGGCAGCGCATGCCCGCAGCGAGGCGGAGAAAGTTCGCCTGCCGCTCGCCCGCGCAAGGGAGAATGCCCACAAGATCGATTGGTCGTCGCACCAGCCGGTAAAGCCGCAGTTCTTCGGCACCAAGGTATTCGAGAACTACGACCTGGCGGAACTTGCCGGGTACATCGACTGGACGCCCTTCTTCCAGACCTGGGAGTTGAAGGGCCGTTTCCCGGCGATCCTCGAGGACGAGAAGCAGGGCGAGGCGGCGCGCCAGCTCTATGCCGACGCGCAGGCGATGCTGGACAAGATCATTGCGGAAAAGTGGTTCCGGCCGCGCGCCGTGATCGGCTTCTGGCCGGCAGGAGCGGTGGGCGACGATATCCGTCTCTTCACCGATGACAGCCGGGCGCGAGAGCTTGCGACCTTCTACACCTTGCGCCAGCAGCTTTCGAAGCGTGACGGCCGCGCGAACGTGGCGCTTTCGGATTTCGTGGCGCCGGTTTCAAGCGGCGTACAGGACTATGTCGGCGGCTTCGTGGTGACGGCCGGCATCGAGGAAGTGGCGATCGCCGAGCGTTTCGAGCGGGCGAACGACGACTATTCCTCGATCCTCGTCAAGGCGCTCGCCGACCGTTTCGCGGAAGCGTTTGCCGAGCGGATGCACGAGCGGGTGCGCCGCGAGTTCTGGGGCTATGCCAAGGACGAGAACCTGAGCGGCGAAGATCTGCTTTCGGAAGCCTACGCCGGGATCCGCCCGGCGCCCGGCTATCCGGCGCAGCCCGACCACACGGAGAAGGCGACCTTGTTCCGGCTGCTCGATGCGGAGGCTGCGGCCGGCGTGAAGCTCACGGAAAGCTATGCGATGTGGCCGGGATCGTCCGTCTCCGGCCTCTACATCGGCCATCCCGAAAGCTACTACTTCGGCGTCGCCAAGGTCGAGCGCGACCAGGTTCAGGACTACGCGGCGCGCAAGGGCATGTCGGTTGCTGAAGTCGAGCGCTGGCTGGGCCCGGTGCTGAATTACGTGCCGGCTAAGGGCAACGACGCGGTCGAGGACGCAGCATAAAATACGCTGTTGGCGGGATCGAGGTTCATATCCTGCCGCTTTCGCCGGTCTGGAAAAGTCGGTGACAATGCGCTACATATGGCTAAGTTAGCTAAGTGGAGCATTGTGATGCAGGTCACCATTCATGCGGCAAAGACAAACCTGTCGAAGCTCATCGATGCGGCGTTGTCCGGCGAGGAAGTGGTTATTGCGAAGGGCAAGAAGCCGGTCGCGAAGATCGTACCTATCGCTCAGTCGACTTTTACCATCGGCCTCCTGAAAGGGAAGGTTACCGGGAAGGGACCTGATTTCTTCGAGCCGATGGAATCAGGTGATCTGGGGCTTTGGGAAGGTGTCGATTGAATTCCCTTCTGCTTGACACGCATGTCTGGGCATGGTCGCTCACGGGCGATAAGCGACTTTCAGCCAATGCGATCGGACTGATCGAACAGGCCGAGGCCGTCTTCATAAGTCCCATCAGCCTATTCGAGGTCGCACAGAAAGTGCGGATCGGCAAATGGCCCGAGATGGAGCCATTCGTGGGCCATCTCCCGCAACTCCTCGAGGAACAGGGCGGACGGACGGCGGCACTGACGCCCGAGATATGCCTGAACGCAGCACTGCTTGATTGGGCCCACCGCGATCCGTTTGACAGGCTGCTTGCCGCAACGGCGATCGACAACCGAGTGCCCCTCGTCTCGGCCGACATGGTTTTCGACATGCTCGCCGGGCGTGACGGCTGGGTTGCCCGACTCTGGTAGGTTCAGCTCGCCCCGATCGTCAGTTCCGCAACGAAGTCATAGGCGTCGCCGCGGTAAAGTGAGCGGGTGAACTCCACTGCGCGGCCGGAAGCCAGGTAGGAGATGCGCTCTATGGAGAGGCCGGCGGAGCCTGCCGGAACGCCGAGCAGATGGGCGTCGGCTTCCTTCATGTTCGTGGCCGAGATGCGCTGGACCGCGCGGACGGGGCGCACCTGCCGCCTTTCGAGTTCGGCATAGAGAGAGGTGCCGACCGCCGAGGGATCGGGCAGGAATTCGCCGGAGACGCTGGCATGCTCGATCGCGAGCGGTTCGTTGTCGGCAATGCGCAGGCGGCTGAGGCGCGAGACCTTGGTGCCGGCGGCGAGGCCGAGGATCATCATCTCGTCGGGCGAGGGGGTGTGGACGCCCTTGTGCAGCCACTCTGAGCGGGCCTTCATGCCGCGCCGGGCCATGTCCTCGGTGAAGGAAGTGAGCTGCGACAGGCTCTGCTCGACCTTCGATACGGGCCGCGTGACGAAAGTGCCCGACCCATGCCGGCGGACGAGAAGACCGTCGGCTACAAGATCGTCGATCGCCTTGCGGACGGTTACACGGCTGACGGCCGCATATTCGGCGATGTCGCGTTCCGGGGGCAGGGCGTCGCCCTGTTTCAGGGTGCCGGCCTTCATCGCCTCTTCCAGTGTGCGGCGCAGCTTGACGTAGAGCGGGCCGGTGCCGCCGGTCTGCAGCCGCTCGGGAGAGAAGATGAGGGTGAGATCCTCCGTCATGCGGCCGCCCCCTTGCCTTGTGCAAGCTGGACCGCAAAGGAGACCGCGCCCTGAAGATTGTCTCCCTTCGGTTCGGAGAGCATGCCGGCATATTTCGGATCGAGCCAGTTGCGGTAGGCGGGGGCAAGTCCGCCGAGCAGGCAGATCGTCCGGCACTCCGGCCAGAGGAGGGCATCAAGGCTCTCGCCGATGGAAAGCGCAGCCGTGCGGACAATGGCGACGGCCACCGTGTCGCCTTGTTCGGCATGTTCAAAGATCACCGGCGCGTAGCGCGCGAAATCCTTCGGCTTGGAAACATGGGCGAATTCGACGACCTGCTCGGGATCATTGCCGAACTCGGCCATGATCTTCTTCGTCAATACCGATGCGGGGCGCACGCCGTCATGGGAAAGAAGCGCGGCCTCCAGAAGATCGCGCCCGAGGCGTGCGCCGCTTGCCTGATCGCCGACGATAAGGCCCCAGCCGCCGATCTCCCGCGTCTTGCCATCGCGCCGCACGCCATAGACGGAGCCGGTGCCGAAGGCCCCGACGACGCCGTCGCCATCGCCGAGCGCCCCCTGGAGGGCGATCAGCGCATCGGTGACGACCTGCGCGCGAGCGAAGGGGAGTGCTGCCTGGACGCGCTTGCCGTAGTCGCCGACATTGGCACCGGCAACGCCGACGACAGCGGAAACCGAAGCCACCACCTGCGGATCGAGACCGGCGTCACGGCAGGCCTCCCGCGCAGACTGAATGATATTGACAAGCGATGTTTCCTGATCGGAAAGGATGTTGGCTGCACCGGCCTTGCCGCGGCCGATGATCTTGCCCATCCTGTCGGCAATCGCGGCGCGGCAGCTCGAGCCGCCGCCGTCAATGCCGATTGCAAATTCCGTCATCGGAGCCTCCGAAATGCCGCCGTCCCGTTGGTTTTTTATTACCATACCAAAAAAATACCATTTACCAATAGACAATCAGCGTTTTTTGCGGCCTCTCTATCACATTGATTTTGTGCGCTAAAAAAGTTTTCATAACTTTTGAGGGGTGAAAGAGTTAAATTCGACTGGACAATTGGTATTTTTTTGGACTTAATTCGATACAGGGAACAGAGCGAACGGGCATGACAAAACCGGCGGACAAGAAAAAGCCGGATGCCTGATGAAGGGTAGCGGACTTCGGCCGCTGCGTTTCGACGTGCGGACGGTAGTCCGTTCGTGTCGCAACAGCTATCGATCTGGGTTCCCTCGATGAATGCACGCGCCTGCGGCTTTGCCGGCAAGGCGCGAACATGCGGACGCAGCGGAGGCTTGCCTCGAGGCGGACGTGGAGCTTTCGGGGTCGGCAGTCCTGGCGGCCCCTCCGGAGCGTTGCGTGTTTTCTCGAGCACCGCAATTGCTTGTTTCAGACCGAAGACAGCGCTGCAAAGGCGCTTAAAACAGGAGAGGGAAATGAAGAATAGTGCTCTGAAAGGCTTGCTCCTCGCATCGAGCATCCTTGCATCGGCAGGTCTTGCCCATGCGGAGGATGTGACGCTGACGATCGACAGCTGGCGCAACGACGACCTGTCGATCTGGCAGGAAAAGATCATCCCTGCGTTCGAAGCCA
Organism: Rhizobium sp. BK251; assembly: GCF_004345245.1. Lineage (GTDB taxonomy): Bacteria > Pseudomonadota > Alphaproteobacteria > Rhizobiales > Rhizobiaceae > Rhizobium. Next base: position 525,871 of record NZ_SLUQ01000002.1, read on the forward strand.
AGAACCCGGGCATCAAGATCGTATTCGCGCCGACCGCGCCGACGGAATATGACGCAGCAACGGACGCCAAGCTCGCTGCGGGTACCGCTGGCGATCTGATCACTTGCCGTCCCTTCGACAAGTCGCTGGCTCTCTTTGAGAAGGGCAACATTGCCGGCCTGAACGACTTGCCGGGCATGGAGAATTTCTCACCGGTCGCCAAGTCGGCCTGGACCACGGACGACGGCAAGACGACCTTCTGCGTGCCGATGGCCTCGGTCATCCACGGCTTCATCTACAACAAGGATGCCTTCGACAAGCTCGGCATCGCGATCCCGACGACGGAAGCGGAGTTCTTCGCCGCCCTCGACAAGATCAAGGCCGACGGCACCTACATTCCGATGGCCATGGGCACGAAGGACCTCTGGGAAGCCGCGACCATGGGCTACCAGAACATCGGCCCGACCTACTGGAAGGGCGAGGAAGGCCGTGCTGCCCTCATCAAGGGCGAGCAGAAGCTGACCGACAAGCCGTGGGTCGAGCCTTACGAAGTTCTCGCCAAGTGGAAGGACTATCTCGGTGACGGCTTCGAGGCACAGACCTATGCCGACAGCCAGAACCTCTTCACCCTCGGCCGCGCCGCCATCTATCCGGCCGGCTCGTGGGAAATCGGCCTGTTCAACACGCAGGCCCAATTCAAGATGGGCGCCTTCCCGCCACCGGTGAAGACCGCAGGCGACAGCTGCTACATCTCCGACCACAACGACATCGGCATCGGCCTGAATACGAAGAGCACCCATTCCGAGGAAGCCAAGAAGTTCCTCACCTGGGTTGCCTCGCCGGAATTCGCCGAAATCTATGCCAACTCGCTGCCGGGCTTCTTCAGCCTGAACTCGACGCCGGTGAAGATGAACGACCCGCTGGCGCAGGAATTCGTTTCCTGGCGCGAGAAGTGCAAGCCGACCATCCGCTCGACCTACCAGATTCTGTCGCGCGGCACCCCGAACCTCGAAAACGAGACCTGGGTTGAATCGGCAAACGTCATCAACGGCACCGACGCGCCGGACGTAGCCGCCGACAAGCTGCAGAAGGGTCTCGACGGCTGGTACAAGCCGGCGAAGTAAGAAGACCCGCCACGGGCCACGGTCCGTGGTCGGTTCGAAACTGCAACCCTCTCCCCACGATTGGGGAGAGGGATCTGGCAATCGCCAGCATCGCACGGAAGGTTTCCGGGGGCGCCCTTTTCTCGACTGCGGGGAAAATGTCCGAAAGGACGGAGAAAGGGCTTCTCTTTCCTGTCCATGATATTTCTGCGCCGTGCCTGCGACGGCCAACAACAACAGGCAAGAGCCATGAACGAAGCCGAAAACGCCGCGATCGACGTGACTCCGATCAAGCGCCAAATGCGCTGGCACATCGTCGTTTTCCTTCTGCCGGCCTTCATCGTCTATTCGGCCGTGATGATCCTGCCGCTGATCGAGACACTTCGGCTTTCGTTCTACAACACGGTCGACGGGCAGCCGGCTTTCGTCGGCCTTGCAAATTACAAGGTCCTGTTCGGTGACGCCCGCTGGGCGCATGACTTCTGGAACGCGCTGAAGAACAACGTGATCTTCTTCATCATCCACATGTGCGTGCAGAACCCGATCGGCGTTGCGCTTGCGGCGATGCTTTCCATTCCTAAGCTGCGTTTCGTGACCTTCTACCGGACGGCGATCTTCCTGCCGACACTGCTTTCCTTCGTTATCGTTGGTTTCATCTGGAAGCTGATCCTGTCGCCGATCTGGGGCGTTGCGCCATGGATGATGGATCTCGTCGGCATGAAGTCGCTGTTTGCGCCCTGGCTCGGAAGGCCGGGCAGCGCGCTCATCGCGGTGTCGCTGATCTCGGTCTGGCAATATGTCGGCATTCCTATGATGCTGATCTATGCGGCGCTTCTCAACATTCCGGAGGAGGTCATCGAGGCTGCTGAATGCGACGGCATCACCGGCTGGAGCCAGTTCTGGAAGATCAAGCTGCCGCTGGTGCTGCCGGCGATCGGCATCATCTCGATCCTGACCTTCGTGGGCAACTTCAACGCCTTCGACCTGGTCTACACGGTGCAGGGCGCGCTTGCCGGACCTGACATGTCCACCGACATCCTCGGTACGCTGCTTTACCGCACGTTCTTCGGCTTCCAGTTGCAGCTTGGAGATCGCTCCATGGGCGCGACGGTGGCGACGGTCATGTTCCTCATCATCCTCGCCGGCGTTTCGCTTTATCTCTTCATCATCCAGCGGCGCATCCGCCGCTACCAGTTCTGAGGGGAGGACGGTCATGTCCCAGGCACGCACATCTCTCGTCCGCTCCGGCTTCGTGCATCTGGCGCTGATTGCCTATACGCTCATCGCGCTGTTTCCGGTGTTCCTGACGATCATCAATTCCTTCAAGGACCGCAACTCGATCTTCCGGTCGCCGATGACGGTGCCGACGCCATCCTCCTTCAGCCTCATCGGCTATCAGACGGTGCTGGGGCAGGGTGACTTTGCCACCTATTTCCAGAATAGCGTCATCGTCACCGTCGCCTCGATCTTCTTCGTGCTGCTCTTCGGCGCAATGGCCGCCTTCGCGCTTTCGGAATATCGCTTCCGCGGCAACCTGATGATGGGGCTCTACCTTGCGATCGGTATCATGATCCCGATCCGCCTCGGCACCGTCGCGATCCTGCAGGGCATGGTCGCGGCCGGCCTCGTCAATACGCTGACGGCGCTGATCCTCGTCTATACGGCGCAGGGCATTCCGCTTGCGATCTTCATCCTTTCGGAATTCATGCGGACCGTTTCCGACGACCTGAAGAATGCCGGGCGCATCGACGGACTTTCCGAATATGCGATCTTCTTCCGGCTGGTGCTGCCGCTCGTGCGGCCCGCCATGGCGACGGTTGCGGTCTTCACCATGATCCCGATCTGGAACGACCTGTGGTTCCCGCTGATCCTCGCGCCGGGCGAATCGACGAAAACCGTGACCCTCGGTTCGCAGATTTTCATCGGCCAGTTCGTCACCAACTGGAACGCGGTGCTCGCGGCCCTTTCGCTGGCGATCCTTCCGGTCCTCGTCCTCTACGTCATCTTCTCGCGGCAGCTTATCCGCGGCATCACTTCAGGAGCGGTCAAGTGAGTTCATCCGAAAAGCCGATCCGCGTTCTCGTCGCCGGACTCGGCAACATGGGCCGCAGCCACGCGCTCGCCTATCACAACAATCCGGGCTTCGAGATCGTCGGCCTCGTCAATCGTTCGAAGCCCGTGCTGGCGCCGGAGCTTTCCGGCTACGAGATCCATCCCGACTTCAGGAAGGCGCTTGCCGAGCTGAAGCCGGACCTCTGCTCGATCAACACCTATTCCGACAGCCATGCCGACTATGCGGTTGCCGCCTTCGAGGCCGGATGCGACGTGTTTGTCGAAAAGCCGCTGGCGACGACGGTTGCCGACGCAGAGCGCGTGGTTGCCGCAGCGAAGGCGGCAGGGCGCAAGCTGGTGATTGGCTATATCCTGCGTCACCACCCCTCATGGGTGCGGCTGATCGCGGAAGCCCGCAAGCTCGGCGGCCCCTATGTCTTCCGCATGAACCTGAACCAGCAGTCGAGCGGGCCGACCTGGGAAACGCACAAGTCGCTGATGAAGACGACATCGCCGATCGTCGATTGCGGCGTGCATTATGTCGACGTCATGTGTCAGATCACCGATGCCAAGCCTGTCGAGGTGCGCGGCATGGGCCTGCGCATGTCGCAAGAGATCGCGCCGGACATGTACAACTACGGCCATCTGCAGGTGATGTTCGAAGACGGATCGGTCGGCTGGTATGAGGCCGCCTGGGGGCCGATGATCTCGGAGACGGCCTTCTTCGTGAAGGACGTCATGTCGCCGAACGGCGCGGTTTCGATCGTCATGGACCCCAATGCAAAGTCCGACGACATCGACACGCATACGAAGACCTCGGTGATCCGGCTGCATACGGCGGAAACCGGGCCCGACGGCAAGTTCATCCGCCCGGACCAGGACATGAGAATGGACGGAGAGCCGGGCCACCAGGAGCTCTGCGACCTCGAGCAGGCTTTCATGCTGAAGGCCATCCGCGAGGACCTGGACCTCGGCCGCCACATGGCGGATGCGGTCCAGTCGCTTCGCATCTGCCTTGCCGCCGACGAGAGCGTGCGCACCGGCAAACCCGTCAAGCTGTGACGGGCCGGTCAAACTGTAAGGGTTAGGAATAGTGGGATCGCTTCAACTCAAATCCATCCGCAAGGCCTATGGCACGCACGAGGTGCTGAAGGGCATCGACCTCGAAGTGAAGGACGGCGAATTCGTCATCTTCGTCGGACCCTCCGGCTGCGGCAAGTCGACCCTTCTGCGTAGCATCGCGGGGCTCGAAGACGTGACCTCCGGCGCCGTCGTCATCAACGGCAAGGACGTGACGGTGACGCCGCCTGCCAAGCGCGGCATCGCCATGGTGTTCCAATCCTACGCGCTCTATCCGCACCTGACGGTCAAGGACAATATGGGCCTCGGGCTGAAGCAGGCCGGGACGGCCAAGGAGGAGATCGACAAGCGGGTGACGAAGGCATCGAACATGCTGTCGCTTGCGCCCTATCTCGCCCGGCGGCCGGCCGAGCTTTCCGGCGGCCAGCGCCAGCGCGTTGCGATCGGCCGCTCCATCGTGCGCGAGCCGGATCTTTTCCTCTTCGACGAGCCGCTGTCGAACCTCGATGCGGCGTTGCGCGTCCAGACCCGCCTCGAGATCGCCCGCCTGCACCGGAGCCTGAAGGCGACGATGATCTACGTCACGCACGACCAGGTGGAGGCGATGACGCTCGCCGACAAGATCGTGGTGCTGAATGCCGGCGCGATCGAGCAGATCGGCTCGCCGATGGAGCTCTACAACCGTCCGGCCAACACCTTCGTCGCCGGCTTCATCGGCTCGCCGCAGATGAATTTCATTCCGGCCGACAAGCTCGATGACGCCAGCGCCAAGACGATCGGCATCCGTCCCGAGCACATAACGCTGTCGCGCGAAGGGGGAACATGGGCTGCCAAGGTCGTCCACGTCGAGCATCTCGGCGCCGACACGATCATCTACCTCGAATCCGAACAGTGCGGCCTGATCACGGTGCGTCTCTTCGGCGAGCACAAGTACGAGCCGGACGAGATCGTTCATGCGACGCCTGATCGGGGGCATATGCATCGCTTCGACGCGAATGACCGGGCGATCCGCTGAGAGCCGGAGGAGATTGCAGGTCGCGTTGAGCTGCAAATCTAATCGGCTCCGGCACAGCTTGCTTCTCCGTCATTCCGGCCTTGAGCCGGAATCCAGCCAGCCGCGCGTCTGCGCGGCAAAAGAGTCTTTCGCGATCAAGGACTTGATCGCGCTGGATACCGGCGCGAGGCCGGTATGACGGCGGTGGGTATTCTGCTGCTCTCCAAACAATCAATCGAGTTGAGGGCTTTGTCCGCAGCGTGAGGCGCCGTCCAGCGGCGCCTCTTGTGTTGATGGGACTTCAACTCAATCGCGGATAACGAGCAGATCGGCTGCCATGAAGCGCAGGGTCACGGTTTCCCCAGCCTGCGGCGGGGTGACGCCGGGGCTGTTGAACATGTCGAAGGAAATGACGTTGCCGCCGACATTCATCCGGGTGCGGATGACCGAGCCGAGGAAGTGGGCGGAGACGACCTCACCGGTCAGCGCCGTATCGCTCTTGATGTCTTCCGATAGCGAGCCCGCTTCCGGACGCAGCGCCAGCTGGACCGTGTCTCCCGCCTTGTAGGTCTGCACCGACTGCCTCAGCGTCACGCCCTGGTTGCCGATCTGGATGCGGTTTGCGGCCGGGTCGACCACCTTCGCCTCGATGAGGTTCAGCGTGCCGACGAACGAGGCGACGAAACGCGTGGCCGGCGTGTTGTAGATCTCGAAGGGCGAGCCGATCTGGTCCGCCTTGCCGGCATTCATGACGACGATGCGGTCGGAGATCGAGAGCGCTTCTTCCTGGTCGTGGGTGACGAAGACGGTGGTGATGCCCAGCTGCCGCTGGATCGCACGGATTTCCTCGCGCAGCGATACGCGGATCTTGGCGTCGAGCGCCGAGAGCGGCTCGTCGAGGAGCAGGACCTGCGGCTTGACGGCAAGCGCACGGGCGAGGGCCACGCGCTGCTGCTGGCCGCCTGACATCTGGTAGGGATAGCGGTCCGCCAGATGGTCGAGCTTGATGAGGCCGAGCATTTCCTTGACGCGGGCGTCGATCTCCGTCTTCGGAGTGCCGGCGACCTTGAGGCCGAAGGCGACGTTGTCGTGCACCGTCATGTTCGGAAAGAGCGCGTAGGCCTGGAACACCATGCCGATGTTGCGCTGGTTCGGCTTCAGCGGACGTTGGTCCTTGCCGTTGATGGTGAGCGTGCCGCCGGTCGGCGTTTCGAAGCCGGCGATCATGCGCAGGACCGTCGTCTTGCCGCAGCCAGACGGGCCGAGGAACGAGACGAACTCGCCTTTTTCGATGTTCATGTTGAAGTTTTTGACGACCTGGACCTGGCCGAAGGACTTCTGGATGTTGCTGAGTGTAAGAAAAGACATGAGCCGAATACCTTAAGCCTTTGCCGGGGCGGCTTTGCCGAAGCGGGAAACGAGGTTGAGCAGGCCCATGCTGAGCCATGTGATCGCAAAAGCGATGACCGCGAGCGCCGAAGGCTCGTAAGCCCTGTTGGCGCCGACAAGCTGCAGATAGGGACCGAAGGCGGGGCGGTTGAGGAGCGCGGCCATGGTGAATTCGCCCATGACGATCGCGAGCGTGATGAAGGCGCCCGAGAGAACACCGCTCATGACATTGGGGAAGATGCAGCGAACCATGATTGTCGTCCAGCTTGCGCCCAGGCTCTCGGCGGCTTCCGTTAGCGTGCGGACGTCGATGGCGCGCATGGCGGTGTCGACGGCGCGGTACATGTAGGGCAGCGAGAGCGTGATGTACGAGCACACGAGAAGGATGTTCGTGCCGGTCGTGTAGCCCGTGAGCGGCAGGATCGACGACGAGTTGTACAGGCGCAAATACCCGAAGACGATGACGATTGCCGGGATAACCAGAGGCAGGAGGGTGATGAACTCCACGACCTGGCGCATCTGCGGCAGGCGTAGCCGCACCCAATAGGCCGTGGGCACGACGAGCAGCATGCCGAAGATGATGGTAAGCAGCGCCATCAACATCGAATAGCCGAAGGTCTCGCGGAACTGGGCCTCGGAAAAGACCGACCGGTAAGCGTCGAAGCTGTAGGTGCCGCGCCGCATACGCAGCGAGAACTCGATCGTGCCGATGAGAGGAATGACGAAATAGGATGCGCCCAGGATTATGGCGATCCAGGCGCCGAGACGTTGTGCCTTCATTTTTGCCACCGTTCAGCGCGCATGCGCAGCATGAGATAAAGGACGTTGGAGACACCGGTGATGACGATCATGCCGAGCGCGATCGCATAGCCAAGATTGGCGTTGTGGAGAACGTCGCCGCGGATCTGCGCATAAAGCAGGATCGGGACGATGTTCAGTGAACTGCCGGTCAAGGCGTAGGCTGTCGCGATGGCGCCGAAGGCGTTTGCAAACAGGAGCAGTGTCGTGCCGAGCAGGCTCGGCCAGAGGATAGGCAGGGCAACCATCGTCCAGTACTGGCGGTTGGTTGCGCCGAGGATTTCCGCGGCTTCGCGCCACTCCTTCTTCATGCCGTCGAGCGCCGGCGTCAGGATCAGCACCATCAGCGGGATCTGGAAATAGATGTAGGTGATGGTGAGGCCGAAGAAGCTCAGCAGGTTGAAGCCGGTGCCGTAGAGATTGAAGCCGAACCAGTCGCGCAGAAACAGCGTCACGAGGCCCGTGCGTCCGAGTGTGGCGAGGAAGGCAAAGGCCAGCGGAACGCCGGCGAAATTGGAGGCGACACCGGAAAAAGTGAGCAGCGACGAGCGCACCCACGACGGAAGACCGCCGAGAACGATCGCCCAGGCTAGGAAAAAGCCGATCACCGCGCCGCCGACCGCAGACGCGACCGAGACACGAATACTGATCCAGTAAGCACCCATAATGGATGGCGTAAAAAGGTCCCCGATATTCTTCAGGGTAAAATCGCCCTCAGGCGTCAGAAAGGCGCCGGCAACGAGATAAAGGGTCGGAACGATGAGAAAAAGCAGCGCGAAGATGGTGAAGGGCAGGATGCCCAGCCAGTCGATCACGCGGTCCTTGTTGATCATCGGCGCCGTATTAGCCATTGGTGTTGAAACAGTGCTCATCAAGCTCATCCAAGGGGGCGTTGGCGAGGAAAAAAACCTCCCCGCCTTTCGGCGGGGAGGTCGGGTCAGGTCTTACTGAACGTTGGCTCCGACGACGGAGTCCCAGCTCGTCGTGATGGCTTGCTTGCCTGCTGCCTGCTCTTCGAGCGTCGGGAACACGGCCTTTTCGTAGGCAGCGGCCGGCGGCAGCGCGTCGAGGAGGTCCTTCGGGATCTTGTTGTTCTTGGCAAGATCGTTGAAGCGGATCGGGTGGCAATAGCCCTTCAGCCAGCCGAGCTGACCTTCGTCCGAATAGAGGTATTCCATCCAGAGCTTCGCAGCGTTCGGGTGCGGGGCAAATGCCGAGATCGCCTGGACGTAAACGCCGGCAACGACGCCGGTCTTCGGAACGACGACTTCAAACGGCGGGTTGCCCTTCAGGCCGGAGCCCCAGGACAGGGCGTTGTAGTCCCAGGCGATGATGATCGGCGTGGAACCCTGTGCAAACGGAGCAGCCTTGCCGGTGACGGGCACGAAATTGCCCTTCTTGTTGAGTTCCGCGAAGAACTGCAGACCAGCTTCGCCGGCCTTTGCGGCGTCGCCGCCCGAAGCGGAGAGGCCTGCAGCGTAAACGCCCTGTACGGCCTGGTTGGCGGTACGCGGGTCGCCTGCGAGTGCTACCATGTTGGCATAGTCGCTCTTCTGGAGATCCGGCCAGTCAGCCGGCGATTCCTTGACGAGGTCCTTGTTCACCAGGAAGGAGAGGACGCCGTAGTAGTCGCCGTACCAGTAGCCGTCTGCATCCTTGGCGCTATCCGGAATGGAATCCCAGGTGGAGACCTTGTAGGGCTGGATCAGGCCATCGGCCTTTGCAGAGGGGCCGAAGGAGAGGCCGACGTCGATAACGTCAGGAGCCTGCGGGCCGGTGTTGCCCTTGTTGGCCTTGATCGCTTCGATTTCGTCGCCCGAACCGGCATCCGGGTTCAGTTCGTTGACTTCGAGACCATACTTGGCCTTGAAGCCTGCGATGACGTCGCCGTAGCCGCACCAGTCGTGGGGCAGTGCGATGGTCGTCAGCGTGCCTTCCTTCTTGGCGGCCGCGATCAGTTCTGCGCTCGGCTCAGCAGCGGCGATCGCGGTCGAGGCCACGATCATCGCAGTAGAGAGCGAGAGCATTTTGGAAATGTTAGAGATCACTGTTGTTCTCCTTCGGGTTTCAGTGTCTGGCGATGCTGTTACTGACCTAACGTGAAGCTTGTGTGACAGATAGATGACGATAATTTATCTATGAGCCGCAAGCATTTGTACTCAATGTTTCATTTGCGACACTCGCAACGATTGCGCGAAACGTCGCGGTGATTTGACTGAACTCTTTTTCCTCCTACCCCAGCTTGCGGAAGAGCTGCGACTGTTCGAACAGACCCTCCAATGTCTTCATGCGCTCCTTTGTCTCGTCCCACATCGAGTTCTGCACGGCCTCGATGAGGGCCTCGACGATAAACATCGTGACGACGGATGAATCCCAGGCGGACGGCGCCTCGATCTGCACGCGAAACGTATGCCTTGCGTGCTTGGCGGCAGGCGATGCCCATTGATCCGTGAAGACGATGATCTCGGCGCCGCGCTTGCGGGCGGCGGCGGCAAGGCTGACGATCTCATGCTCGTAGCGACGGATGTCGAAGATGATCAGAATGTCGGCCGCATTCATATTGAGCGCGTATTGCGGCCATGAGCTGGAATTCGGCGACAGCAGCGTCGTACTCGGCCGGATGACCTGCATGTGCGTGAAGAAATATTCGGCGAGCGCCCCGGTGATGCGGCCGCCGACGAAATAGAGGCCGCGCTTGCGATCGGAAAGGAGTGCTGCGACGCTGTCGAAGGTCGCGGTATCGAGATCGGAGAGCGTCTGGCGCAGGTTGCCGATGATCGCGTCGGCGAAGCGGTTGAGGATGTGCGTTCCCGGAGCGTTCGAGGCCCAGCGGTCGTGCTTGGCAATCGGATTGGAGATGGTGGCTTCGACCTCCTGGTGGAGGCGCGCCTGGAAGTCGGGGTAGCCCTTGAAGCCGAGCTTCTGGACCATGCGGGCGACGGTGGGCGTCGAGACGCCGGCGTTTTCCGCCACCGTCGTGATGCTGCCGAGACCGGAAACCGGATAGTTGTCCAGGAGGCTTTCAGCCAACTGCCTCTCGGCGCGGGTCAACGCGTCGAAATGCGCATGGATTACGTCAGACACTGTCTTCGACGCAGTTGTCACCCTAATTGCTCCCCGGGATTGGCTTGTTTTGTTCCTCGCGCTTTCCTCAGCGCGCAGATGCCACTTTCCCACTGAAAGTTAACAACGCTGTCACAATCCATGTCAACTGTTGTCATGAAAAGAAATTTTCAGAGTGCGCTTGACACTTCCCGAAAGCTGAAGAATTCTTTTCTTATAAATATTTTATTAAGGCTGGCAGGGGGCCGATGCTGGTTCGGCAGACGGTTTTGACGGAGGCGGAAGGGGACTGCGTCGGTGTCGAAAGGCCCGATGGCAAGAGCCCGGTCCTGCTTATCTGCGAACATGCCTCCAACCGCATACCCATCCGCTTCGGCGATCTCGGGCTTTCCGAAGAGGCGCTTTCCAGCCATATCGCCTGGGACCCGGGTGCGCTTGCGGTAGCGCAGGGGATTTCGGCTGCGCTGGACGCCACACTGATACATCAGCGCTTCAGCCGTCTGATCTACGACTGCAACCGGCCGCCCGAATCACCGGGCGCCATGCCGGAGATGAGCGAAATCTACGCCGTGCCCGGAAATCAGGGCCTCTCCGACGAGGAGAAGACGGCGCGCACCGAAGCGATCTACATTCCTTTCCACCAACGCATACGCTCAATCATCGGCGAGCGCAGCGCGCGCGGACAGGACAGCGTCATCATGACGATGCACAGCTTTACGCCCGTCTACAACGGCAAGCCGAGACTGGTGGAACTCGGCATATTGCACGATACGGACGACCGGCTGGCAAACCGGATGCTCGAAGCGGCAGCAGATGCACCGCTTTACAGGACAGAACGCAACGAGCCTTACGGGCCGACGGACGGCGTTACCCACACGCTGCGGCTCCATGGACTCGAAAACGGTCTGCGCAACGTGATGATCGAGGTCCGCAACGACCTCATCGGAGACAAGGTCGGCCAAGGGGTCGTGGCCGACTATCTCACGGGACTCCTTCAGAAGAGTCTCGAAGCTTAAAACAGAAAGACCCCAGGGAGCAGTTTAGCTGCGTTCAGGCCATCGGTGAAAAAACGCCGCGGGCCGCTTGCACGGGATGATCCGCAATTCCGCGGATGATCGGTTACAGGGGGAAGTCATGTCGGACTATTCAGAAACAGACAAAAAGCAGGACATGCAGGTCCTGCATTCCATGGGCTATGCCCAGGAGTTGGAGCGACGAATGAGTCAGTTCTCCAACTTCGCAGTGTCGTTCTCCATCATTTGCATCCTGTCGGGCGGCATCAACTCGCTGGCGCAGGCGACATCGGGCGCGGGCGGTGCCGCGATCGGCATCGGCTGGCCGCTCGGATGCTTCGTTTCCCTGGTATTTGCGGTAGCGATGGCACAGATCGGCTCCGCCTATCCCACGGCCGGCGGCCTCTATCACTGGGGCTCGATCCTCGGCAACCGGTTCACCGGCTGGCTGACCGCATGGTTCAACCTGCTGGGTCTCGTCACGGTTCTCGGCGCCATCAACGTCGGTACATACTATTTCTTCATGGGTGCCTTCGGGACGACCTATCTCGGCCTCGTGGACACGACGCTGACGCGCATCGTTTTCCTCGTGATCATCACCGGGCTTCAGGCGCTGGTGAACCACATGGGTATCGGCTTGACGGCGAAGCTCACGGACTTCTCCGGCTATCTGATCTTCGCAACGGCGATCGTTCTTGCGGCGGTGTGCCTGCTTGCAGCACCTTCCTACGAGTTCGGCCGGCTCTTCACCTTCTCCAACTACTCGGGTGATGCGGGCGGTGGCGTCTGGCCGTCGACCTCGGGTGCCTGGGTCTTCCTGCTCGGCCTGCTGCTGCCGATCTACACGATCACCGGCTATGACGCTTCGGCGCATACTTCCGAAGAGACAGTCAAGGCAGCGCATTCCGTGCCGCGCGGCATGGTCGCGTCGGTTCTGTGGTCCGCTCTGTTCGGCTACATCATGCTGTGCGCCTTCGTGCTCATGATCCCGAACATGGACGACGCGGCCCAGCAGGGCTGGAACGTTTTCTTCTGGGCCATGGATGCTCAGGTGCACCCGGTCGTCAAGGACCTGCTCTACTTCGCGATCTTCATCAGCCAGTGGCTGTGCGGTCTCGCGACGGTGACCTCGGTCTCGCGCATGATCTTCGCTTTCTCGCGTGACGGCGGCCTGCCGGCCTCCAAGGCGCTCGCGAAGGTCAGCCCGAAGCACCGCACACCGGTTGCCGCGATCTGGACGGGCTCGATCCTCTCGGTGCTCTTCGTATGGGGCTCTTCGCTCGTCTCGATCGGCGAGACGCCGGTCTATTCGATCGTCGTTTCGTGCACCGTCATCTTCCTCTTCTTCTCCTTTGCGATCCCGATCACGCTCGGCCTGTTCGCCTGGGGAACCTCGAAGTGGGACAAGATGGGTCCGTGGAACCTGGGCGAAGGCGTCTTCAAGCTCTTCGCTGTCCTGTCGATCATCGCGATGATCCTGATCTTCGTGCTCGGCATCCAGCCGCCGAACGACTGGGCGCTCTACATCACGGTCGGCTTCCTCGTGCTGACGGGTATCGTCTGGTTCGGCTTCGAAAGCCGCCGCTTCCAGGGTCCGCCGATCGGCGACGCTATTGCGAGGCGCCAGGCGGAGATTGCCGCTGCCGAGCATGCGGTAGGCGAGAAGTAAACGGCATTGATCGATCCGAGGGCCGCGAAGCCGCGGCCCTCGACGGACTCAGCGAATTGGCGGATCAAACATGAGCACCAGCTATACTTTCGACGATCTCAAAAAGGATGTTGCCGAGGGGCGCATCGATACGGTCCTGGCGTGTCAGGTCGACATGCAGGGCCGGCTGATGGGCAAGCGCTTCCAGGCCGAATATTTCATCGAAAGCGCCTGGAAGGAGACCCATAGCTGCAACTATCTCGTCGCCACCGACATGGAGATGGAGACGGTATCCGGCTACAAGGCAACGAGCTGGGAGAAGGGCTATGGCGACTACACGATGAAGCCGGATCTTTCGACGCTCCGACGCATCCCCTGGCTCGAAGGCACGGCGCTTGTGCTGTGCGATCTCCTCGACCACCACACCCATGAGGAGGTGCCGCATTCACCGCGCGCCATCTTGAAGAAGCAGGTCAAGCGCCTGGAGGCGATGGGCATGAAGGCCTACATGGCCTCCGAACTCGAGTTCTTCCTCTTCGACCAGAGCTATGAGACGGCGCAGGCTTCCGGCTACCGCAACCTCAAGCTCGCCAGCGCCTATAACGAGGACTACCACATCTTCCAGACGACCAAGGAGGAAGAGGTGATGCGGGCGATCCGCACCGGGCTGCAGGGCGCCGGGATCCCGGTCGAGAATTCCAAGGGCGAGGCATCCGCCGGGCAGGAAGAGATCAACGTGCGCTATGCCGACGCGCTCGCCATGGCGGACCGGCACGCGATCATCAAGAACGGTTGCAAGGAAATCGCCTGGTCGAAGGGCAAGGCCATCACCTTCCTTGCCAAGTGGAGCTATACGGCCGCAGGAAGCTCCTCCCATATCCATCAATCGCTGTGGAGCCTGGAGGAGAAGCCGCTGTTCTTCGACCACACCGGCAAGTACGGCATGTCGCCGCTTATGCAGAACTACGTGGCCGGGCTTCTCAGCCACGCAAGTGAAATCACCTATTTCCTGGCGCCTTACATTAACTCCTACAAGCGCTTCATGGCCGGCACCTTCGCGCCGACCAAGGCAATCTGGAGCAAGGATAACCGCACCGCCGGCTATCGTCTCTGCGGCGAGGAGACCAAGGGAATCCGCATCGAATGCCGCGTCGGCGGCTCCGACCTCAATCCGTATCTCGCATTTGCAGCGTTGCTTGCGGCGGGCATCGACGGCATCGAGAACAAGATGGAGCTCGAGGCGCCTTTCGTCGGCGACGCCTATTACGGCAAGGATATCCGCGAGATTCCGCGCACGCTGCGCTCCGCGACCGAGGCAATGACCGGCTCGAAGATGCTGCGCGCCGCCTTCGGCGACGAGGTGATCGATCACTACACCCGCGCCGCGGAATGGGAACAGGAGGAATATGATCGCCGCGTGACCGACTGGGAGGTGGCGAGAGGATTCGAAAGGGCGTAAGGGTGGCGGCAATCCCGCCCCTTTTCCTGTCACAACGGACGGCGGCGGATGGGTGTCCGCACGGCGCATTTCCGGCCGTTGCCGGATCAAATTGAACGAATAGAACGACAGGATTTCGATCATGAGCATGATCACATGTGTTTCCCCGGTAAACGGGGAGGTCTACGCCGAGCGTCCGGCGCTTTCGCTGGAAGCCGCCAAGGATGCGGTGGCGCGTGCCCGCAAGGCGCAGAAGACCTGGGCGAAGCGACCTCTGGAAGAGCGGGTGCAGCTCGTCCTCAAGGGTGTCGCACGCCTGAACGAGATGTCCGATGTCGTCGTGCCGGAGCTCGCGTGGCAGATGGGGCGTCCGATCAAGTATGGCGGCGAGTATCGTGGCTTCAACGAACGCTCGAATTATGTCGCCTCGATTGCCGCCGATGCGCTGTCGCCGATGATCGTCGAGAACAGCGCCAGCTTCGAGCGCCGCATCGAGCGGGAGCCGCATGGCGTCGTCTTCGTCATCGCGCCATGGAACTATCCCTACATGACGGCGATCAACACGGTCGCCCCGGCGCTGATGGCCGGCAATACCGTGGTGCTGAAGCATGCGAGCCAGACGCTGCTCGTCGGCGAACGGCTGGTGCAGGCCTTCGTCGAGGCGGGCGTTCCGGAGGATGTCTTCCAGAACGTCTTCCTCGATCATGACACGACTTCGGCGCTGATTGCCGCCGGCAGCTTCAACTTCATCAACTTCACCGGCTCGGTCGAGGGCGGCCGGACGATGGAGCGGGCAGCCGCCGGCACCTTCACCGGCCTCGGGCTCGAGCTCGGCGGCAAGGATCCGGGCTATGTGATGGAGGATGCCGACCTCGACGCCGCCGTCGATACGCTGATGGACGGGGCAACCTACAATTCCGGCCAATGCTGCTGCGGCATCGAGCGCATCTATGTGCATGAATCGCTCTACGACGCCTTCGTCGAGAAGTCGGTCGCCTGGGTTTCCAACTACAAGCTCGGCAATCCGCTCGACCCGGAGACCACGCTCGGCCCGATGGCAAACAAGCGCTTCGCCAAGGTGGTGCGCGAACAGGTCGCCGATGCCGTCTCCAAGGGCGCCAAGGCGCTCGTCGACCCCAAGCTCTTCCCGGCCGATGACGGCGGCGCCTATCTCGCCCCGCAGATCCTCGTCAATGTCGATCACTCCATGCCCTTCATGCGCGAGGAAACCTTTGGTCCCGCCGTCGGGATCATGAAGGTGAAGAGCGACGAAGAGGCGCTGGGGCTGATGAACGACAGCCAGTACGGGCTAACGGCCTCGCTGTGGACCAAGGATCCGGAGCGGGCAGGGCGGCTCGGCCGGGAGATCGAGACCGGCACCGTCTTCATGAACCGCGCCGACTATCTCGATCCGGCGCTTTGCTGGACCGGCGTCAAGGAAACCGGCCGCGGCGGCTCGCTCTCCATCATCGGCCTCCACAACCTGACGCGCCCGAAATCCTTCCATCTCAAGAAAGTCACAGCATGAGCAGCAGCAACATCACCGCAAACTGGAGCTATCCGACCGCCTTCAAGCTCGGCCGAGGTCGCATCAAGGAACTGGCGGACGCGTGCAAGAGTCTCGGCATGAAGAAGCCACTCCTCGTCACCGACCGGGGACTTGCCTCCATGGCGATCACGAAGAATGCGCTCGACATTCTGGAAGAGGCTGGCCTTGGCCGCGCGATCTTCGCCGATGTCGATCCGAACCCGAACGAGAAGAACCTCGATGCGGGCGTGAAGGCCTTCAAGGATGGCGGACATGACGGCGTCGTCGCCTTCGGCGGTGGCTCCGGTCTCGACCTCGGCAAGTGCATTGCCTTTATGGCGGGGCAGACACGGCCGGTCTGGGACTTCGAGGACATCGGCGACTGGTGGACGCGCGCGAGCGTCCAGGGCATTGCGCCGATCGTTGCCGTGCCGACGACCGCCGGTACCGGCTCGGAGGTCGGCCGTGCCAGTGTCATCACCAATTCGGCGACGCATGTGAAGAAGATCATCTTTCACCCGAAGTTCCTGCCGGGCGTCGTCATCGCCGATCCGGAGCTGACGGTCGGCATGCCGAAGATCATCACCGCCGGCACCGGCATGGATGCCTTCGCCCACTGCCTCGAAGCCTATTGCTCTCCCTTCTATCATCCGATGTCCGCGGGCATCGCGCTTGAGGGGATGCGGCTCGTCAAGGAATTCCTGCCGCGCGCCTACAAGGAAGGCACCGACCTCGAGGCCCGTGCCAACATGATGTCGGCAGCCGCGATGGGTGCCGTCGCCTTCCAGAAGGGGCTCGGCGCAATCCATGCGCTGTCGCATCCGATCGGCGCCGTCTACAACACCCATCACGGCATGACGAATGCCGTCGTCATGCCGGCCGTGCTGCGCTTCAACCGGAAGCCCATAGAGGAGAAGATCGGCCGTGCGGCAGCCTATCTCGGCATTTCCGGCGGCTTCGACGGCTTCTACGACTACGTGCTGAAACTGCGCGCCGAACTCGGCGTGCCTGACAACCTGACCGCAATGGGAATCACGCCGGACCGAATCGACGAACTGTCGGCGATGGCGATCGAGGACCCGAGCGCGGGCGGCAACCCGGTACCGATGACGCTTGAAAATACCAAGGCGCTTTTCCGCGACTGCTTCTGAACCATAAAAGGCGGACCGTCAGACTTGCCCGGGGAGCCAACGCTTCCCGGGTTTTTCTTATCCGCGCGGGCTGTCGCGGGTCCAGCCGGCCCTCGGATTAAGGCTTTGTTAACCATACTGGGAAAGGATGCGTTAACCGCACCATGAACGCGCCGGTGCGTAGTTTAAGAGCGATCCTGGGCGCTCGCCATCCCCGCGAGGACGACACAATGGCAGTCATCACTTTTGCCAACACCAAGGGAGGGGCGGGCAAGACTACGGCCGTTCTCCTTCTCGCCACCGAGCTTGCACGCAAGGGATATCGGGTCACCATCCTCGATGCCGATCCGCAGCACTGGATCACCCGCTGGTACGAGATCTCCGGCGCCGTCGAGAACATCTCGGTCATCAATTTCGTGACAACGGCATCGCTGCCACAGCACCTCAGCGAGAACAGGCACTGTACCGATTATTTCATCGTCGACCTCCCCGGGGCGCGCAATCCGCTGCTTGCCACCGCGATCGGTCTTTCGGATCACGTCCTAATCCCGATCCAGGGTTGCGCCATGGATGCGCGAGGCGGGGCACAGGTGCTCGAACTCCTGCAATATCTCGAGGACAAGGCCGGCATCAGGATCGGCTATTCCGTGGTGCTGACCCGCGTCAATTCGCTGGTCACGACGCGGGCGTTGCAGACGGTGAAGGCGCTCCTGAACGAGCGCCAGGTTCCGGTACTCGATACCGCGATCATCGAGCGCTCGGCCTTTCGCGACATCTTCGACTGCGGCGGCACGCTCTACGGGATGGACGCGAACCGGGTCAGCAATCTCGGAAAGGCGCAGGAGAATGCCCGCGCCTTCTGTGAGGAAATGATGGGGATCGTCCCGGTGAGACTGCCAGCCTCGGCACGCAATGACCTGGCGGAAAATATCCGTTCGGCAGCCTGAAGCTTATCAATGCGGAGCCTGTCGACTGAGGCGGCAGGCAGGGCAGTCATCAATCAGCAAATTCGACCACGACACCGGGCTTGACCATCTTGGCAAGCTCGGTTGCATCCCAGTTCGTCAGGCGTACGCAGCCATGACTTTGGGTGCGGCCGATCTTGGAGGGCTCGGGTGTTCCGTGGATGCCGTAGGTGGGCTTGGAGAGCGCCATCCAGACGGTGCCAACCGGACCGTTCGGGCCTGGCGGGATGTTCAGGATCTTGTCGTTCGCGCCCTGCTGGAAGTTGATCTTCGGATTGTAGGTGTAGCCCGGATTGAGGGCGACGCGCTCGACGGTGACCGTGCCAGAAGGCGAGGGCGTGTCACTCGAGCCGATGCTCGCCGGATAGGCGGCGATCAACGCGCCGGTGGCGTCATACGCGAACACCTGCTTGCGGGCCTTGTCGGCGATGATGCGCGCCACGCTGCCGGCCTTCGGATCACCCGGATTGACGACCTTGATGACCGTGCCGGGAACAGTGAAGTCCACGCCCGGATTCATCTCCTTCAGGAAGTTCTCGTCCATGTGGAATCGCTCGGCAAACATCTCAGTCGTCGAGGTGTAGTTGAGGCCGGGCAGCAGCGCCTTCTGCGAGTAGTCTTCCGGGATCTCGGCGACATAGGGACCCGCGACGTCGGCCGGCGTGATCGTGTAGTTGACGACCGGCAGACCACCGGACATGCGCAGGTCTTCGAGGATGGCCTCGGTGTTGTTGGGATCGAGCTTCTCGCCGGTCATCTGCTCGTAGGCATAGATCGCCTTGGTGACGTTCGAGCCCATGTGACCGTCGATGACACCCGGCGAGGCGCCCTTGCGATCAAGGAACACCTGCAACGCGACGATCTCGGGCTTCGACTTGTTATTCAGCGTTATGACCGGCTCGTTGGGCGTCGTGTTCCGCTCGATCACCGAGGGTGACTGCTGCTCCGGCTCGATCGAGGCATAGGTATTGTCGTCCTGCGGATAGGGCTGGGCGGCGCTATCATCTGGATAGGACTGATCGGGGAGCGGCTCGCGCTCAACAGTGCCATAGCGTGAAATCGAACCGGTAACCGCGCCGCGTTCCAAGTAGCGCGTATCGCCGTAGTTGTCGTAGGCGCCGTCGTTGCCATAGGCGTCACGCGGACGTTGCGGGAAATAGCGGTCCGACCGCATTTCGGTGGCAACCAGGTTGCCGTAATGGTCGATCAGCACGCGCTGGCCACGGGGATCGCGTGCATAGATGACGTCGCGGCTATCCGGGATGTAGTCGAGAATTTCACCATTCGGGGTGACGAAGACCACGTCGTTATGCCGGCGGCCGTAGCCCTCCTGGGCCTGCGCTTCAGGCATGACTGAGGACGCTGCGAGGAGCGCCAAGGCGAAGCTGATTTTGCTATAGCGATTCACGTCTTCTCGTCCTCAAACAGTGACTTGGCCGACACACACATGCAAATCTTGACGCTAATGTGGAATTTATGAAGCCATGGTGAATAAAACATAAAAATTTCCGCTATTTGAATGCTTTCTAAAACGCATATGCATTCGAATTGTTTCCGCTGTTTTTCAGGCGGGTCCGGGCGACTGCGACGGTTGCCTTTGAGATTGACGAACGGGGGCGTCGGACCTAAGCCCTCAATGGGATTTCCGCGGGGAGTGCAGGGGATTCGAGGGTGCGCGCGGTTTGTCGGCAAGCGCCACATATCTGGAGGACGATATCGAATGCTGGAATTTGCGGCTGCGAAAGGCCCACGGCTCATGCTGGACGAAAGTTCGGTCATGGACATCGGCGCCTGTTATGTCGAGGGCGTCAACCTTGCGCCGGGCCGTGCGATCCCGGATGACGGCGATCCCCGCATCGACCATTCGCTCGAGGGTTTCCTCTTCACCTGCGGGCCGGATCATATCCGCCATGTCGAGCCGATGCCGGGCGCCGCGGACGGTCAGAAATATCCGCTGCACGGATCCTTCTCCGCCAATCCGGCCGAGGTGTTGTGGACCCGATTCGAGGATGGGAATGCCGAGTGCCGGGCCGACGTGCCGCTCGTGACGGTCGAGGGACGAAGCGCGAGGCTGGAGCGCCACTGGCGAATCGATGGCGAAAGCGGCGAGGTGCAGCTTGCCGACCGTGTCGTCAATACGAGCGGCGAGACGATGCCGGTGTTCCTCATGTACCACATGAATGTCGGAGCGAAGTGGTTCGACGATGGCGTGCGCCTTGCCGGCGCCATGCTGGAGAATGGCGGATCGCCATGGAATTTCGGCGAAGAGCCGGGCAGCGTCTTTTGCGTACCGGCAGGCATCGCTGGCGGGGAGTGGGCAGAGCTGAGGCTAGGCCCGATTGCCGCTACCGGCGGCAGGACGCTGAGGGTCCGCTTTCGAAGCGATACGCTGCCCTTCCTGCAGATGTGGCGCAACCAGAAAGCCCCCGCAAATGTGCTCGGCATCGAGCCGGTTTCGCACCGTTGGGTGCCGCGGGCGGAACTCGAGCAGGCGGGCGAATTCAATCTGCTGAAGCCCGGCGAGAGCCGCAGCTTTGCACTCACTTTCGCCTTCGTCTGATCCGATGATTTTGGTTGTTTCGCCAAGGTTGACGCCCTGTCGGGTGCGGCGTAGAGCTTAGTCTACTATTCTAGAGAGGAATGCGACATGGACATTCGCCCGATCGATGACGAATACTCGGTCTCCGGCCAGATCACGCTCGAAGACCTCGATGAGATCAAGGCGTTGGGCTTCAAGTCGATCGTCTGCCATCGCCCCGATCACGAGAGCCCGGATCAGCCGGAGTTTGCGACAATCGAGGCACGCGCCAAGGAACTCGGCCTCGAGATCGCACACGTGCCGGTCGGACCCATGGGTGTGACCGAGGAAGCGGTGCAGGGCATGGTCGACGCGCTCGACGAGTTTCCGCGGCCGATGCTCGGCTACTGCCGGTCGGGAGCGCGTTCCACCGCGATCTACCAGAAGACCCATCATATCCGCGCCTAGCACGGTTGGATCATCACCATTCGAAAGCGCGGCGGAGGCTGCGCTTTTTGATTTGTTCGTTGTCTCAAAACAGCTTCAGGAGAGAGAAATGGCTATCAAGCGCATCGAAGTCGGCTCACGCATGAGCGGCGCCGTCATCCACGGCAACACGGTTTACCTGGCTGGCCAGGTCGGCGAAGGCGAAAGCGTCACCGAACAGTCCAAGTTCGCTCTTGCCGAAGTGGACCGCCTCCTGGCGGCTGCCGGCACCGACAAGTCCAAGATCCTGCAGACGCTGATCTACCTCTCGGACATGTCCTACTTCGCGGAAATGAACGCTGTGTGGGAAGCATGGGTCGATCCGAAGAATACGCCGGCGCGTGCAACGAGCGAAGCCAAGCTTGCCGCGCCGAAGTACAAGGTGGAATTCACCGTCACGGCGGCGATCGACTGATCGAGGCCTGGGCTATGCCTGAGGGCCGGTGGGCGAAAGCTCACCGGCCTATTCTGTCAGTAAGGGCATTGTCACAAGGCTGAGCTGTTTCGCGCCGTCACCCCGGACTTGATCCGGGGTCCAGCAGCGCCGCGTCTGCGGTGCGCAAGACTCCCAAGTATACGCGTCTTTTCGGCTCACAGACGTTCGCCGGCTGGATTCCGGCTCAAGGCCGGAATGACGGGTGGATTGGATGCCGTGTCTCAAGCCGCCACAGATGCGATTTCTTGGTGACCTGTCGGTGGGCGAAGGCTCACCGGCTTTTTGTTTGGGCGATTTCGCTGAGGGTGCGTGTCGGCGTGATCGCTTCCGGGTCGAGCGTGACCTCGATGATCGCCGGCTTGCGGCTGGCGCGTGCGCGCTCGAAGGCAGGCGCGAACTCCTCGGTCCTCTCCACGCGCTCGCCGTGGCCGCCGTATGCACGGGCTAGTGCAGCGAAATCCGGATTGGTCAGATCGGTCGCGCTGACGCGGCCCGGATAGTCACGCTCCTGATGCATGCGGATGGTGCCGTACATGCCGTTGTTGATGACGACCGCGATGAGCGGCAGGTCGTAGCGCACGGCTGTTGCGAATTCCTGGCCGTGCATGAGGAAGCAGCCGTCACCCGCAAAGCAGATGACCTCTCGCTCCGGAAAGAGCCGCTTGGCTGCGACCGCTGCCGGCAGGCCGTAGCCCATCGAGCCGGAGGCGGGGGCAGCCTGCGTATTGAACCTGCGGAAGCGGTGGAAGCGGTGCAGCCATGTGGAATAGTTGCCGGCGCCATTGGTGAAGATCGTGTCGCTTGCCGTATTTTCCTCGAGCCATTCCATGATCGGTCCCATCTGGACCATGCCGGGACCCGTCTTTGGCGGTGTCGACCAGGCAAGATAGGCTTCGTGCATGCGCGTCGTGCGTTCGGCCCAGCGGGCTTCCGCCGGAGCTTCGATCTCCGTGAGGGCGGCGACGAAATCCGCCGGGCTCGCGCAGATCGCGAGATCGGGGCGATAGACGCGACCAAGTTCGGAGGGGTCCGGATGGACGTGGACGAGCTTCTGCGCCGGATAGGGAATGTCGAGGAGCGTATAGCCTGAGGAGGGCATCTCCGAGAAGCGGCCCCCGACGAGGATGACGAGGTCGGCCTCGCGGATCTCCCTTGCGAGCGCGGGATTGATGCCGATGCCAACATCGCCGACGTAACAGGGATGAAGGTGGTCGAACAGCATCTGCCGACGGAAGGAGCAGCCGACGGGCAGCCTGAAGCGCTCCGCGAAATCCTGGAAGTCCGCAACCGCGTCTTTGTCCCAGCGCGTGCCGCCAAGGACGACCATCGGCCGCTCGGCAGCGAGGAGGCGCAGATATAGATCGTCGATCTGGCTGCGGCCCGGATGGGCTTCCACCCGGGTGTAGTGGCGCGGATGAGGCACTTCGACCTCATCGCGCAGCATGTCTTCCGGCAATGTAAGGACGACCGGACCGGGGCGGCCGGAGGTCGCGACCGAGAAGGCGCGGGTGACGAATTCGGGGATGCGCGCGGCGTCGTCGATCTCGCCGACCCATTTGGCGAATTCGGTGAAGGCGCGGCGGAACTCGACCTCCTGGAAGGCCTCGCGCTCGCGCGCATCGCGCTGCACCTGGCCGATGAAAAGGATCATCGGGATGGAGTCCTGGCGTGCGACGTGGAGGCCGGCCGAGGCGTTGGTTGCGCCGGGGCCGCGGGTGACCATGCAAATGCCGGGCTCACCCGTCAGCCTGCCCCAGCAATCAGCCATCATCGCCGCGCCGCCTTCCTGCCGGCAGACAAGCACATCTATGTCGCTGTCGTGGAGGGCGTCGAGAACCGCAAGGAAGCTCTCGCCCGGCACACAGGACAGGCGCTTGACGCCGTTCGCCTTCAGCGCATCGACAATGAGCTGGCCGCCTGTCTTCCTCATTTGCGCATCCTCCGCTCCAGTTCGGTGAGTTCGGCCAGAACTTCCTCCTGATGCTCGCCGAGCCGCGGGCTCGGGCGCTCGTAGCGCAGCGGCGTCTGCGAAAGGACGACCGGGCTGCGTACGCCTGGGATCATGGTGCCGGCCGCGTCGGCAAGGTCTATCCGCATTCCACGCGCCTTGACCTGCGGATCGGCAAACATTTCCTCGATCGTGTTGATTGCGCCGGCAGGCACGGCATTCTGCTCGCAGGCCTTCAGGAGCACCGCCTTTTGCCAATGGGCCGTTTCGGCCGAGACGGCGGTACGAACCTCGTCACGATGGGCGACCCGCGCCTTGTTCGTCGCAAACCGCTCGTCATCGGCAAGGCTCGAAATGCCAAGGAGCGCGCAGAGCCTGCGGAACTGGCCGTCATTGCCGACGGCGAGGATGATAAAGCCGTCGGCTGTGGGCACCACCTCGTAGGGCGAGATGTTCGGATGCGCATTGCCGAGGCGCTGGGGCGCACGTCCTGAGACGAGATAGTTCATGTTCTGGTTGGCGAGCACGGCCGCCTGGACATCAAGAAGCGCCATGTCGATATGCTGGCCTTCGCCCGTCTTCAGCGCGTGAATGAGGGCGGCCTCGATGGCACTCACTGCATAGATGCCGGTGAAGATGTCCGCGATGGCCACACCTGCCTTCATCGGCTGGCCGTCCGGCTCGCCGGTGACCGACATGAAGCCCGACATGCCCTGGACGATGTAGTCATAGCCCGCAAGGCCGGCATAGGGTCCGGTCTGGCCGAAGCCGGTGATGGAGCAATAGACGAGCTTCGGATTGACCTGGCTCAGGCTCTCGTAGTCGAGCCCGTATTTGGCGAGGCCACCGACCTTGAAATTCTCGATGACGACATCTGCGGTGGCCGTGAGGCGACGGACGAGCTCCTGCCCCTCCGGGTCCCTGAAGTCCGCGGTGATGGAGCGCTTGCCGCGGTTGGTCGCGTGATAATAGGCGGCGGACAGGTTCGCGCCGTCCTCTCCCTCGACGAAGGGAGGGCCCCAATGGCGCGTCTCGTCTCCGCCTTCGGGGTTTTCAACCTTGATGACGTCGGCGCCGAGATCGGCCAGCATCTGCCCAGCCCACGGCCCGGCAAGGACGCGGGCAAGCTCGATGACGCGAATGCCGGAAAGCGGCGGCTTCTTGTTGTTGACCGTCATGTTCCTCCCGAGAACGGATCACGGCGCCCGTGTGGCTTCAGATGTATCGGATACGGGCT
This sequence comes from Rhizobium sp. BK251, assembly GCF_004345245.1. Taxonomy (GTDB): domain Bacteria; phylum Pseudomonadota; class Alphaproteobacteria; order Rhizobiales; family Rhizobiaceae; genus Rhizobium. The sequence goes on from NZ_SLUQ01000002.1 coordinate 550,676, forward strand.
TCGAAGCAAAGCGCCGCTCGCGCCAGATGATGTAGAGGCCGGAGGCGACGATGATGAGGATGCCGAGCCATTTGATGGCATCCGGAAAATCGCCGAAGACCAGCCAAGCGAAGATCGTTGCCGAGACGATCTCGAAATACTGTAGCGGCGCGAGGGTCGAGGCGGGTGCCGAGCGATAGGCATAGACCCCGAGAATGCCTGCGATCGCGGCGGTCACGCCGACGCCGCCGAGATAGAAGAGCGCGGTGCCCGAGGGAACCACCGGGTCGAGGATATCCGAGCCGCTGCCACGACCGAGGGCAAGCAGGATGATGCAGAAGACCATGCCCCAGATGCCGGTCTGAAACTGCATGGCCCAGGGATCTTCCCTGTGCGAAAGCACGCGGGTCATCATCGCGAAGATGGCGATGCAGAAGGCACTGACGACAGGCAGCAGTGCCACGAAGCCGACTTCCTCGAAGCTCGGCTGGATGATGAGCAGGGCGCCGAAGAAGCCTACGCCGCAGGCCGTATAGCGCCGCCAGCCGATCGTCTCCTTGAGGAAGAGGCTCGAAAGGATCGTAAGGATGATCGGCTCGACGAAGAAGATGGCGATCGCATCCGCCACCGACATGTATTTCAGCGTGGTCACGAAGCTGATCATGGAAATGGTGATGATGCCGCCGCGTATGACGTGATGGATGCTCTGGCGCCAGGTGAAGGCGGTCCATGTACGGCGCCAGATCACGATCGGCAACATGCAGAGCGCCTGAACGACGAAGCGGGCGAGCGTTATTTGGCCGGACGGGATCGTCGTGATTGCGAGCTTGGCGAAAACGTCGATCACCGGCGAAACGAGTACGGAAAGGAACATGAGCAGGAGGCCCATTGTTACTTCAGATGCGGCATTCTTCGTGGTTGATGCGGTCGTCATGTCGTGTCCTCGGATCAGGACCGTGCGATGGCGCGATCGCACCAATCGGCAAGGGCGGAAATGGCCGCTGCCGCGCCGATCTCGTTCAGCGTCTCGTGCCGCATGTCCTGATATATCTCGGTGGTGATATGGGAGAAGCCATGGCGTTTCAAATGGTTTGAGAGCCAGAGGATGGCTTTTCCATAGTCCGTTGCGGGGTCCTTTCCGCCGCCGACGAGGAGGATCGGGCGATCTTTCGGTATCCGGTCAAGGTGTTCCTTTTTCGGCGCCCGAAAGGTCAACTCGAAGATGTCCAGCCACAGCGAGACCGAGGCGTCGAAACCGCAGAGCGGGTCGGCGATGTACTTGTCGACCTCGGCCGGATCACGCGACAGCCAGTCGAAATCGGTCCGGTGGTCGGGGATCGATCTGCCCCAGGCATCAAATGTCAGCCTCGGCAGGAGGCCGCTCGGAACGTCCGAGCCTTTCAGCATGCGCTCCGCAAGCAGGATGAGTTGTGCCAGGCGTCCTGCCAGCGCGACATGGAAATTCGTGTTCCACACGGCAATCGCATCGAACTTCTCCGGATGGGACACGGCGGCATTCAGGCTGACGAGGCCGCCCATCGAATGGCCGAACAGGATGATCGGAAGCCCGGGATGTCTGGCCGCTGCTCGCTCGCGAACCATCAGGACGTCCCCGACCACGGCTGCAACGCCGTCCCGTCGCGCGAAACGGCCGAGTGGCGCGTCGGGTGCCGTCGTCTCGCCGTGGCCGCGATGGTCGTGCGCGTAGACATGGTAGCCGCGGGCTGACATTGCCTCGGCAACGCGCTGATAGCGGCGGGCGTGCTCCACAAGGCCGTGGCAAATGATGAGAATACCCCGCGGCGTTCCGCGCGCCGGCTCGTGATGACCAGCGATCAACGCGCCCGCTGCGCCTTCCATCCTCATCGTGTCGCTGAACATGATAACGTCCTTCCCCGTGCGGAAGAAATGCCATTCCAATGGCGATGGCAATGGGCCGCCTTTGTTATGCAAGGGATAAAGTTGCTGCACGCTTTCGATTCAGGGTTGCAATATTCGGCGGCGGGTACATATTTGTTCCAGTTTTGTTCTTGTTGGGGGTGGGGAATGAGGCAATGGCTTGGAAATCTTCTAGCGGGGCTGGTCGGCCTGACGCTGCTTGGCGGCGGGGCGTCAGCGCAGGATGCAGGCGGAGGAGGGGCGACGCGCTTTATCCTCGCGGCAAGCTGGCAACCGGCGTTCTGCGCGACGAACCGGCAGAAAGCCGAATGCAGGAGCCAGACGGAGGATCGCTTCGACGCGCGGAACTTCTCCTTGCATGGGCTCTGGCCGATGCGGAAGGATTATTGCGGCATCGATGCCGGCATCCGCGAGGCGGATAAGGAAGGGCAATGGGAGAGCCTGCCGACCGTCCAAATTTCCGAGGGGACGCGGCTCGAGCTTGAAAAGGTGATGCCGGGCACGCAATCGTCGCTCGACCGCCATGAGTGGGTCAAGCATGGCAGCTGCACGGGGCTTTCGGCCGACGACTATTTCAGGCTGTCCGTCGAATTGCTTGACGAGCTGAACGGCTCGGCGGTGCAAGCCCTCTTTGCGGCGAACATCGGCAAGCCGCTGGACGAGGCGACGATAAAGCGAGCCTTCGACGAGAGCTTCGGCAAAGGGGGCGGGTGATCGCGTCCGGATGAGTTGCCGCAGGATGGGCGACAGCCGCATCATCAGCGAGTTGACGATCGGTCTTTCCGCAGACGCCCTGTCCGCCAAGGCGGACGGGCCGCGGCTCGCCACGCTGATGCAGGGGGCCGGCTCGACGCGATTTGGGTGCAACGAAGGCATCGTCGACGCGGCCGGCTTCTAAAAGCCGCACGGCGGACGGCAGACAAATGGAGTGAGGGAGGGGTTTCGACGTTGCCGAGAGGCGGTGTTTCGCCTACATAGCGCCACGACTTTACCTTTTCCGTCCGGAGCACTGCATCAATGGCACGTCAGTTCATCTATCATATGGCCGGCCTCAACAAGGCCTATGGCAATAAGAAGGTCCTGGAAAACATCCACCTCTCCTTCTATCCCGACGCCAAGATCGGCATTCTCGGCCCGAACGGCGCCGGTAAGTCGACGGTGCTGCGTATCATGGCGGGTCTCGACAAGGAATATACCGGCGAGGCATGGCTCGCCGAAGGAGCAACGCTCGGCTATCTGGCGCAGGAACCGCAGCTTGATGCCTCGAAGACGGTTCTGGAAAACGTCATGGAGGGCGTGGCCTCCAAGAAGGCGATCCTCGACCGCTACAACGAGCTGATGATGAACTATTCCGACGAGACGGCGGAAGAGGGCGCGAAGCTGCAGGATATCATCGACAGCCAGAACCTCTGGGATCTCGAAAGCCAGGTTGAGATGGCAATGGATGCGCTACGCTGCCCGCCCGGCGAATCCGAGGTGACATCCCTTTCGGGCGGCGAGAAGCGTCGCGTCGCGCTCTGCAGGCTGCTGCTCGCGCAGCCCGACCTGCTGCTCCTCGACGAACCGACCAACCATCTGGACGCCGAGACGATCGCCTGGCTCGAAAAGCACCTGCGCGAATATCCCGGCTCGGTCCTGATGATCACCCACGACCGCTACTTCCTCGACAACGTCACGGGCTGGATCCTCGAGCTCGACCGCGGCCGCGGCATTCCCTACGAGGGCAATTACTCTGCCTACCTGCAGGCTAAGGCCAAGCGCATGGCCCAGGAGGGCCGCGAAGAGGCCTCCCGCCAGAAGGCGCTCAGCCGCGAACAGGAGTGGATCGCATCGAGCCCGAAGGCGCGGCAGGCCAAGTCCAAGGCCCGTATCCGTGCCTATGACGAATTGGTGCAGGCAGCCGACCAGCGCCGTCCTGGCGACGCGCAGATCGTCATTCCCGTCGGCGAGCGTCTCGGCCAGGTGGTCATCGAGGTCGAGAACCTCTCTAAGGGCTATGGCGACCAGCTTCTCATCGACGGCCTGAACTTCAAGCTCCCGCCCGGCGGCATCGTCGGCGTCATCGGCCCGAACGGCGCCGGCAAGTCGACGCTCTTCCGCATGATCACCGGCCAGGAGAAGCCCGACAGCGGCAGCATCCGCGTCGGCGATACCGTAGATCTGGGTTATGTCGACCAGAGCCGTGACTCGCTCGACGGCAACAAGACGGTCTGGGAGGAGATTTCAGGCGGCAACGACATCATCAAGCTCGGCAAGCACGAGGTGAACTCGCGTGCCTATTGCGGCGCCTTCAACTTCAAGGGCGGCGACCAGCAGCAGAAGGTCGGGACGCTTTCGGGCGGCCAGCGTAACCGCGTGCACCTTGCCAAGATGCTGAAGGCCGGCGGCAACGTCATCCTCCTCGACGAACCGACGAACGACCTCGATACCGAGACGCTCGCCGCACTCGAAGATGCGCTCGAGAACTTCGCTGGTTGCGCGGTCATCATCAGCCACGATCGCATGTTCCTCGACCGTCTGGCCACGCACATCCTCGCCTTCGAGGGCGACAGCCACGTCGAGTGGTTCGAGGGTAACTTCGAGGATTACGAACAGGACAAGATCCGCCGCCTCGGCGCCGACAGCGTCAACCCGAGGCGTGTGACCTACAAGCGCTTGACTCGCTAAAGCGAGACAGGCTGCCGAGTACTGCAAACCCCGGGCCGAGCTCGGGGTTTTTGCTTGCGTGCTGCGGGCCGCCGCCTGGGCAATCGTTCCTTGCGGCCATCCGTGACGGCATCGGCGTCGGCAATGATCGGCGGCCGAAGGCGTTGGAACTCAAGGCCACGCCGACTTGGGTGATTGCCTTTCTGCGGCGCGGTGCCGGGCAGGAACGGCCGGATCGGTCCGGACCCACTTCAGACTTGCAATCGCGCGGCAAATCACATAAAGATATGTTTATATCTTGATTGGGTGACGGATGGCCAACCTGGTGAAATTCGGGATCGACGAACTGGTGGACGTGCTCAAGGCGGCCGCTGAGCCAACGCGGCTCAGGCTTCTGGCCCTGCTTGCGGCGGGGGACCTCACCGTTACCGATCTTACCGAAATTCTCGGCCAATCGCAGCCACGTATTTCGCGGCATCTGAAACTCCTCGGTGAAGCCGCGCTCATCGACCGCTACCAGGAAGGCGCATGGGCCTATTTCCGGCTGAAGCAGGAAGGACGGGCCGTGACGCTGGCACGCACACTGCTGCGGCACGCTTCGGAAAACGACCCGGTCATCCTGCGTGATGGCGAGCGCCTCGCAGCGGTAAAGCGCCAGCGGGCCGAGAGGGCGCAGGCCTATTTCAGCCGCAACGCTGCCGAATGGGACGAGCTTCGCCGCCTGCATGCATCCGACGAGGATGTCGAAGCGGCAATCGTCAAGCTCGTGGGCTCCCAGCCGGTCGACGCGTTCCTCGATCTCGGCACCGGCACCGGCCGGATGCTACTCCTGCTTTCCGGGGTTTATCGACGCGCCATCGGCATCGACGCCAGCCGCGACATGCTGGCGGTCGCGCGCGCCAATCTCGACAAGTCGGGGATCACCAAGGCAACCGTCCGTCAGGGGGATATCCTGAACCTGCCGCTCGATGCGCAGGATTTCGACCTCGTCATCATTCACCAGGTGCTGCACTTCCTCTACGAGCCGGAGGCGGCGCTGGCCGAAGCGTCACGCATGCTGCGGCCGGGCGGGCGGCTCGTGATCGTCGACCTTGCACCGCATGCTCTCGAATATCTGCGGAACGAGCATGCGCATCTGCGGCTCGGCTTCTCGCACCAGACCATGGGCGAGTGGCTCGTGAAGGCCGGCCTAGACGTCGAGCAGGTTACCGACCTTCACTCCGAAAAACAGGGCAGTCAGGCCCTGACTGTTACAATCTGGCTCGCGCGCGATCCGCGGCTGCTGATCGCCGGCGGCCGGAACGAAGCGTCTACATCAATTCTTGCGGGGAACAGTTGATATGGCTTTGAAGGGCGTCAACGGCCGCGGCGACATCCGCGTATCTTTCGAGTTCTTTCCGCCGAAGTCGGAGGAGATGGAAGCGCAGCTCTGGTCGACCGTCGCCGACCTGCAGGCTTGGGATCCGGATTTCGTATCCGTGACCTATGGCGCCGGCGGCTCGACGAAGGCGCCGACGCTGACTACGGTCGGCCGGCTGATTGCCGAGACGCCGCTCGCCACCGCCTCGCACCTGACCTGTGTCGGCGCGACGCGCGAGGATACCCATCGCGTCGTCGAGGAACTCTGTGCGACGGGCGTCCGACACTTCGTCGCGCTACGCGGCGACCCGGCAGGCGGCGTCGGCACCGCCTATCAGCCGCATCCCGGCGGATACGCCAATGCAGCGGAACTCGTCGCAGGGCTGCGCGATCTCGGCGATTTCGAGATATCGGTCTCGGCCTATCCGGAGAAGCATCCGGAAAGCCGCGACACGGCAGCCGATATCGACATGCTGAAAGCGAAGGCCGACAGCGGCGCGACACGGGCGCTGACCCAGTTCTTTTTTGATAACGACACCTTCGAGCGCTACCACGATCGCGTGCGCGCTTCGGGCATCTCCATTCCCGTGGTGCCGGGGATCATGCCGATCCAGAACCTGACGCAGCTCAAGCGCTTTGCCGGAGCTTGCGGCGCGAGCATACCGGGCTGGCTCGACGAGAGGTTTGCCGGGCTGGACGACATGCCTGAGGAGCGGGCCAAGGTGGCGGCCGATGTTGCTGCGGAGCAGATCGAGGATCTCGCACGACGCGGCGTCCACGAATTCCACCTTTATACGATGAACCGCGCGCCCCTGGTTTCGGCAGTGCTCGAGCGCCTGGGCCTTGAGCGCAAGGCCGGGCGACGGGCCGGCGCTGCCGCCTGAGCCCGCGACAAGCCCCTGCGAGATAAGGAAAAGCGCATCCCTGAAGAGGGATGCGCTTTTTTATGAATGGGTTGAAGTAGTGTTTTCCAGGAGTCTAGGCATTTCAGTTAGGAGGTTCGCTGCTCAGATGAAAAGCATTGTCACAACGAACACGAACGCAGCACTGACCAAAAGGACATTCAAGGATTGAGTAAGTCCCATGTCTGCCTCCTCGCGTAAACCGTGCGATAGTATGTCGGAAATGTGTCACTTGAAAAGCACATTCTATGCTGCGGTGCCGAAGAGCGAGGAAAAGCTGGTCTTCTCTCGATCCATAAATATCTGATTATATTATGTAAAATTTGCCTGTGGATAGTTCACACATTTTAATGGCGCGTTAACAATCCGGAGGCGGCTTAACGATTATGGAGAGCGGCGATCGCCTCTGCCACAATTCAGGGCGCGAAAATCGAACTTAGGTAGTACTCAGCAGCCGATGGTAGAGGCGCCCGTCGAGGATCACCAGCCCCGCGCCGATGAGAAGCATGCCGGACAGTTGAAGAGGGCCGAGCCGTTCGCCGAGAAAGAGGAAGCCGAGCAGGATGGCGCTCGGCGGCACCAGCAGGGTGACGAGCGACGCATTGGTCGCGCCGGCGAGCGCCATGATGCGGAAGAAGAGAATATAGGCAAAGGCTGTCGAGAGCAGCGCAAGGCCGAGGATGGCGAGGATCGGCCCGAGCGGCGGCATGGGAAGCGTCCATGGCCGGTCGACGAGAAGCGAGACCGGCAGCATCACGAGCGACGAGGCGGTGAGCTGGCCGGCTGCGATGACTGGCGCGGGCGTTCCCTTGAAGCGCTTGGCATAGGTCGCGGCAAAGCCGTAGGAGACGGCGGCCAGCACGGGCAGAAGCAGTGCCCAGAGCGGAACTTCGCCCGGGGTTATTGCGCTCGGCCCGATCAGGACTGCCGTGCCTGCCAGTCCGACAAGACAGCCCGCGATCTTGGCGGAGGAGAGCTTCTCGTCATCCGTGAAGTGGTTGGTGATCAGGACGGTCCACATCGGCGTCGTCGCGTTCAGGATTGCGGCGAGCCCGGCCCCCATCTGCTTCTGGCCGAAGAAGATCAGCGCGTGCGGAAGGGCGTTGTTTATCAGACCCAGCACTAGGAATTCGCGCCAGCGTAGGCGCAGGGTGCCGACGATGTCGAAGCGCCCGCGGATATAGACGTGCAGAGCGACCGCTGCGAGCGACAGGCGCAGGAAGACGAGTGTGATCGGCGGCACGTACTGCACCGCGACACGCGCGAAGAAGAAGGACCCGCCCCAGATCAGCCCGAGGAGCAGCAACAGCCCCCAGGCCAGCGCGCCCATGCCGGTTTCTTGCCTTCCCCCCATCGTCGCCTCCATGCTTTTCTTCTTGTCTTAGCGGCAGATTCGCCGATTGCCACCCGAATCCGCGCATGCATCATGAAAGGCAGCGATTCGATTGGAAAGATGTGGTGCTGGACACACTCATGACAGGGTCGATCGAGGCCGCCGGGGACGCCAATGCTCTCGTGCCGATCGCGGTCGTGATCGCCGTCGCCGCAATCCTCGGGCTCGGTTTCCTGTGGTTGCGCCAGCCACCGCTCGTAGGCTTCATCCTGGCGGGCGTGGCTTTGGGGCCGACGGGCGCGGGGATCGTCGCGAGCTCCGGCAATGTTTCCCTGCTCGCCGAGATGGGCGTGGTCGTGCTGCTCTTCTTCATCGGCATGGAGCTTTCGATCAAGGCCTTCGTCCTGTCGTTGCGCCAGGCCCTGCTCGTCATGTGCGGGCAATTACTGGCGTCCATGGCGCTTGCAATCATCATTGCACTCGTTGCCGGCGCTTCGTCGTCGGAGGCAATCATTCTCGGCTTCATCATCGGCATGTCCTCGACGGTCGTCGCGATGAAGATGCTCGAGGAGATGGATTCGCTGCGCGGCGAGGCGGGGCGCGTGGCGGTCGGCGTCCTCATTGCGCAAGACATTGCGGTGATCCCGATGTTGATCTTCGTCGCAAGCCTTGGCGGAGGGGAGGTCAATGCAGGCGCCGTTTTCGCCAAGGTCGTCGCCGCCGTTGCCCTGATGGGTGGGCTGATGGCCTGGCTCGGCCGTCGAGGCAAACTGAAGGTTCCCTTCGCGGAGAAGGTGGAGGACAAGGTCGAGATCCTGGCGCTGGGGTCGCTCGCCGTCTGCTTCGGCGCGGCGGCTGTCTCGGGCCTGGCCGGCCTGTCGCCGGTCTATGGCGCATTCCTGGCGGGTATTCTGGTCGGCAATTCGACATTGCGCAGCCGCGTCATTCCGGTCATCGAGCCGATCCAGAGCGTGCTACTCGTCGTGTTCTTCCTCTCGATCGGCCTGCTGATCGACCTGCGCTTCATCTGGGACCATCTGTGGGCCGTGCTCGCGGTCTCGCTGATGGTGCTTGCCGCAAAGACGGTGCTCAACATCTTCCTCCTGAGGAAGACGGGCTCGCCGCCGCAGACGGCGCTCGTGGCCGGCCTCTCCATGGCGCAGATCGGGGAGTTCTCATTCGTGCTGGCTGCCGCGGGCCTTTCCGTGGGTGGCCTCGGCTATGATCTCTATCGGCTTGCAATCGCCGTGACCGCCGTCTCGCTTCTTGGCTCGCCGATCTGGGTCGGCGTCATGCACCGGCTGGACAATATGGCGAGCGAGGGGCTCCAGACCTACCGGCAGGCACTTGCCGTCGCCTACTCACACGAGATCCATGAAGTCAACCGTGGCCGTGACGCGATCGCCCGTATCCTCCACGGGATGCGGGTGCGCTACCGCGCGGTGCGGCTGGCAATCTATCATCGAAAGGCGGCGAGGCGGGATCGCCCCCGCCAATAGCCGGCTAGAGAGCGCCCAGCAGCGAAGGCGTGGCCCAGCCGTCGGCCGGCATGCCGAGGCGCTGCTGCTCCTTCTGGATCGCAACACGCGTACCGGAACCGAGGATGCCATCGATTTCGCCGACGTCGTGGCCGAGCGACTGAAGCTTGGTCTGCAGCGCCTTCATGTCGTCATTCGCCAGTCCCTGCTCGGGAGTACCCTTGAGATAGGGCGGGGCGCCGGAAAGCCGCGTACCGAAATAGGCGGCAGAGGTCGTGTAGATGAAGGACTTGTTCCATTCCAGATAGATCTGGAAATTGGGATAGGCGATGAAGGCCGCTCCCATGCGGCCCTGCGGCAGGATGAGCGAGCCCTGCAGCTCGGCGAAGCGCGTATCGCCGTCACGCGGCTTTACGCCAAGGGCAAACCAGTCGCCTGCCTTCATGTCGCTGCCAAGGCCGGATTTTTCCCAGGGCAGGGTCTCCGGCAGGGTAACTTCCTGCAGCCACGGCTCGCCGCGGCGGAAGCCGAGATGCTGGATGAACTTGGCTGCAGTCAGGATCGCGTCCGGGCTGCTCTGCTTCAGGCGCACGTGACCGTCACCGTCGCCGTCCACACCATAGGCGATGATATCGCGAGGGAGCATCTGCACCTGGCCGATTTCACCGGCCCATGCGCCGGTGTTCGTCGCCGGGTCGAGGTCGCCGTGCTGCACCATCTCGATCAAGGCGATCAACTGCGGGCGGAAAAGCTCTGGGCGGCGGCAGTCGTGGGCGAGCGTCACCAGCGCATTGCGCGTGTTGAAATCGCCCTGGACCGCGCCGAAGTCGGTCTCCATTGCCCAGAAGGCGGTAATCACGCCCGGCGGTACGCCATAATCCTGCTCTGCCTTGGCGAAGACATCCGCATACTGGTCCATCTTTTTGCGGCCGATATCGAGGCGCGCCTGGCTGACGGTCCGCTGCGAGAATTCGAGGAAGGTCTGCTTGAAGACGCCCTGCGCGCGGTCGCGGCTCAGCACCTTGGGATCGATCTGCGCACCGGCAAGCGCCCTGTCGGCGGCCTCGGCCGGGACGCCGGCAGCAATCGCCTCCTGCTTCACGCCATCGAGAAATGCGGAGAGGTCACCGCCGCAGGCCGGCTGCTGCTGGGCCGCGGCACCGGTGGCGATCATGGAGGTGAAAACGAGAGCGAGTGCGGTGCAGCTGGCGGGCAGGCGCATTGGGTGGTCCCTTGATTGGTGAATTACTTCGCTTTCACAGAAGATTGTGACCGAAGCAAGAAAATCCGGCGGAGGTTAACGCATCATCCGAGAAAGTGGAGTCGGTTTTCGGGTCAGCTGCGATCGGCCGGGGGCAGGTCGGCAGGCGGCACCGCGCCCAGCGACACCGGGGGAGAGACCGGCGGATTGACCGGCATCATGGCAGCGGGCGCGATCGCGGGCGGGGTCACGGCCTCCGGCGTCGGAGCCTGCTGGACGGCGATCTGGGGTGCGGCGGCGGCACTGGGCCTGGAAACGGACGCGACCCAGTTTTGCCAGTTCTTGGCGTTGCCGGCAAAGACATTGATGTCCGCCGGGCCCTTGATCCCCGGGATAACGCCCGTCGAGGTGTATTGCCAGAAGGCCCAGCGGCGGTCGGTATAGGTCACCTGTGGATGCTTGGCGACCGAGCGGACCCAGAAGTGGTAGTTCTGGAAATAGCCGGCCAGGTTGTCGCGGTGGAAATCAACCGAGGTGTAGATGATCGGGCGCTTGCCGTAATAGGCCTCCAGGCGGTCCATGAAACGCTGCATGGCGGCGCGCACCGTCACCGGGTCGGGACGGAAGCGGCAGGTTTTCGATTCGCCGTTCCACTCGACGTCGAGCACCGGCGGCAGACGCATCGACTCCCGCGGCACATTGCGGATGAACCAGTCGGCCTGCTCGTCTGCCGAGGAGCAGAAATAGTAGAAATGGTAGGGGGCATGGGGGATGCCGACCGCGCGGGCGCGCTGCCAGTATTCGTTGAAGCGGTTATCGACGCGGTCCTTGCCTTCGGTCGCCTTGATGAAGGCGAAGGAAACGCCGGAGGCTTTCACCTTCTCCCATTGGATATCGCCCTGCCACTTGGACACGTCGATGCCGTGAACGGCATGTCTCTGTGGGTGGTTGGCCCCGAAATCCTGCGGATCGGTGTCCTTGAACTTGGGCTTTACCGATGCGGTTTCCAGGAAATCATATCCAGATGACGTGCAGCCACCTAGCATCATAACCAACGGCAGAACGCAGAACAAAAGCCGGCGCATGGATGTCCCATATCGAAGCGATTGACGTCTGTTCCCCACAGGATAGCTTTCGTGAGATGGCGACCCGGCAAGGGAGGAGAACCTCCCTTTCACCATATCAACGTAAAAAATCCGTTAGTTTCAAGCGAAATATTAGCTGCGCGTGATAATACATGCCCGCCAGGCATAGCCGCCGCCGATGGATTCGAAGGTCAGATCGGCATTCCGTGCCTTCGCCCGCTCTTCGAGAAATTCGCGCAAATCGGCGCGGGGAGTGACGTGAAAGCGCCTGAGCCATCCCCCGAGGAGGTTCCTGAAAGCGGCTGGCAAACGCTCCTGCTGACCGAAATCGACGATGTGCAGCGAGCCACCGGGTCGAAGGGAAGCCAGCGAAGCATCGACCGCGCCCTGCCAGTTCGGGATCATCGAAAGTGCGTAGGAAATAAGGACGCGCTCGAAGCCGTCCACGCCGAATTCGCGCGAATTGAAGTTCGTCGCGTCGGCGACGCGGAATTCCGGTACGGGGATCACGTAACGGAATGTCGCTTTTGCCGAAATCAGCATTTCCTGCGAGATATCAAGACCGTAAAGGCGTGCCTTCGGGTAGCGACGATAGGCGAGGAACAGGTTCCGGCCCGTGCCGCAGCCCACCTCGAGAAGCGCTCCGCCATCCGGCACATCGAGCTTGCTGATAGTCCGGTCGCGGCCGAGCAGGTAGTACTTGCGCGTGATGTCGTAGATATGCCGCTGGTAGCGGTACATCCGGTCCATCAGGCCGGCGTGACCGTCCGTGGTCGCCTGCGTGGCTGCGTCCACCCGGCTCACGCCTTCTTCCCGTAGATGTGGAAGGCGCCATAGATCGCAGAGCGGTCCTGAACGGTGAGCTCATTGGAACGCTCGCCGAAATAGACCCACTGCTCGCGAATAGCCGGCGAGAGCCGATCCTCGATGACGCTCTTCTCTGCCGCCGTGCGGAAAATGACGCGTGCACCCTCGCGCGCGGTGCGGGTGATCTCGGCCCAGAGATCGTTCATCTGCTCGTCCGTCATCCAGTCCTGTGCATCGAGCAGGACGTAGCGGTCCATGGAGGAGGCGGACTTGCCGGCGAGCAACTCGGTAAAGTTAGCGTGGTGTACCTGGACGCGGTCGACGTTTGCCCGGATCGTCAGGTAGTGCTCCGGCTTGAGATAGGTCGGCAACGGACCCTCTTCCGCCATCGGGTAGCGGCGCGCAAAGGCCTGCCAGGCAAAATAGTTCTCCCGCATCGGGAAATGGCAGGCGAGCTTTTCGAGGCGGTGCTTGAGGACCGGCGCGATCGAGTCGCCGCCGGCCAGGCTCGCGAGCTCGTCATATTGCTGCGGAGGAATGCCGAGGCCGAAGAGCGAGCTCTTGCGTCCGGTGATCCAGCGAACGACCGGCTTTTCGAAGAGCGGGGCGACCTTCGCATCGAAGAACTGTCGCTGCTCGCGGATGGACTGGGCGCGTGTCATCTCGCGCAGGTCGACGCCGTGGAGGCGGGCGAGAAGGTGGGCAGCACCGATGAAACGGCCGAGAAGACCCGTCTCATACAGATTCCGATTGAAGACGCTGATGCGGCGGCGTCCAAGATAGTCACGACCATTCCAATAGGCAGCCGTTGCCTCATCGAGATGGGGCCGGAGGAACTGGTCGAAGGAACGGCTGTTGCCGGGCAGGCGGGGCGTCGCCAGGAACCGCACGAGCTCCGCATGGGTCGGGAGACGGCGATAGGCAGCGAGCTTCAGCCGGTTCAGCGCGATATGATGCGGGTTGAGGTCCACGACATCGATCGATGCCGGGCCTTGCGACAGGTAGGCCAGCATGTTGCAGCCGCCGGAGCCGATCGTGACGATGCGATGATGAGGCTGGAGCTCCATCGCCTGCATGTCGACATCCGGATCTTCCCAGATCTGGGGATAGACGAGGCCGGAGAAGAGCAGGCCGAACAGCCGCTCGGACAGACCGTCCTTGGAGAGAGCCTTGTGGCGGAGGAGGGCGTCCTTGAGTTTCCGGTTCTTGCGGAAGCCGGCATCCCTTGCAATGTCCGTCATCTGAGTCTGTCACTCACCGTTTTTTAACGTTCAGCGCGTGTAGCGCGCCACTGCTACAGTTTAATGACGTGGGCTGTTGGCAACCGGAGGGCGCCTGCGGACGCACTTTGCGCGTCATCCATCGCCGCTTCTCGAAAAATTGAGCGGAAACAGGCGGATTGGTTATTTTGTGGAGCTTCCGTGTGACAGCGTTTACTGCTTCATTCCGGGCGGTGGAGGGTTCGGGCATGAGGCTGATCGTCAAGCTGGCCAAGGGGCTCGCGGCTGCAGTCGTCGTCGCGGTTGCGGGCGGCTTGGCATGGCTAGCGGTCTTTCCTCCGGAGTTGCTGCGGATCGGCGACGGCTATGCTGCGAAGATCGTCTGCTCGAACGTCTTCATCGCGGGGCGCGACGCGCAGAAGGTGCTTGGCGAAGATGTCCAGGCGCCCGGCAATCCGTTGCTGAGGCTTATCCGGGTATCGGTCGACAGGGATCAGGGAACCGTCACGGCGCGGGTCCTCGGCCTGTTTGCTCCGGGTTACGCTCTTTACCGCGGCGAGCTCGGCTGCGTTTCGGTTCCCGATGGTGATCTGACGGCAGCCCGCAACGCGGCGCCCGCACCGGATGCGACGAAGGCGGTCGCCGGCGAGGAACCATGGCCCGAGGGTGACCGCGTCGAACTCGACCGGCAAGGCCGTATTGCCGCGCTCGTTGCCGACCAGTCGCTTGCGGGGCCGGGGATGCGCGCCATCGTGGTTGTCCATGACGGGCGCATCATTGCCGAGAACTACGGGGAGGGCTTTTCTGCCGATACACCGCTGCTCGGCTGGTCGATGACGAAGACGGTCAATGCGGCCGTCATCGGGCGGCTGATGCAGGAGGGCCGCATGTCCTTCGACGATGCCAATCTCCTGCCGCTATGGGAATGGGATGCCCGCGCGCGCATCCGCCTCAGCGACCTGCTCAGCATGGAGAGCGGGCTTGCCTTCAACGAGAACTACGGCACGGTCGCCGACGTGACGCGCATGCTCTATCTGGAACCGGACATGGCCAGCCTTCCCGAAAACGCGCCGCTGGAAGCGCAGCCGGGCGCGCGTTTTCGATACTCGAGCGGCACGGCGATCCTTCTCGCCCGGATATGGATGAACCGCCTCAAGGATGAGAGCACGGCGCTCGCCTATCCGCATGAGGCTCTGTTTGCTCCCCTCGGCATGACGAGCGCCGTCCTGGAGGCTGACGAGAGGGGCACTTTCGTGGGCAGTTCCTACCTCTACGCGACTGCACGGGATTGGGCCCGCTTTGGCCTTTTCCTGCTGCAGGACGGGGTCTGGAACGGCAAGCGGCTTCTGCCGGAAGGATTTGTCGGTGCAATGCGCACGCCGACGCAGGCATCGAACGGACGCTTTACGCAGGTCCAGGCGTGGCTTGCAGGCCCCGGTGGCAGTTCAAGCGCGCAAACCGGCTTGCCGGAAGATACGTTCTGGCTTCAGGGGCATGACGGGCAGAGCGTGGCGATCGTTCCGTCGGCTGGCCTTGTCGTCGTTCGCCTCGGCCTGACGCCGCTCCGGCAGGGCTATCGTCCGCAGGCGCTGCTGAAGGAGATCGTGGCGGCCGTCGCTGCCCCGTAGACGTCAGTAGTTGCCGTTGGCTACGTCGTCCATGCCCTTGCGCTTGGCGTCGTAATAATAGCCGCGGGCGTAAAGGCGAACGGCGTCTTCTTCCTTGCTATCGGAAACGAGCCATGCGCCGCGCAGGTACTTGCCGGCATATTTGATGTTGGTCTCGGCGTCGAAGAGGCCGTTTGCAGGCCCGTCATAGCCCATTGCCTTGGCCGTATTGTACTTGATCTGCATGAGGCCAAAGTAGCCGCGGCGATTGAAGGCCTTGGAATTGTAGCGGCTCTCGCGATGGACGACGCGGTGAAGCAGCGACTCCGGCACACCGTAGATCTTCGAATACTTGGTTATCAGCCGCGTAACATAGCCCTTTTCGGCAGTCGGGGCAGAATCGTCATCCAGGTCGGGTACTTCCGTCGGCCCGGATTCGTCGAAGTTGAAATCGAGCGCCGGCGGGCCGTCCATGCCGGAAAGGGCGGCAAGCGCAGTGATCTGCGGCGAGGCGGCAAATGCCACTTCGGTAACCGGCGGATAGCCGTCGCTCTTCGGACGCGGCGTCGGAACCACCGACTGCATCGCCGTCATCTCGGGCGTCAGCGGGATCGCGCTGTAGGCATTGACCGGGGTCGCGAGCGGCGTCGGCTCGGCGCCAGGGCGATTGGGATTGGGAAGCGGGATCGCGACGGCGGCGAGCGTGGCGCCCGTCTGCTGGTCGATCGCGGCGAACGCGGTCTGTGCGGATGCCGTATTTTCCGTGGCCACGGGCACGGCAGCCATCATCGGCGCCGTCGGTGCGGCAGGCTGTTGACCCGGCACGGCTGGTGCCTCGACACCCGGCAACTGGCTCGTGGTCGTCTCAACGCCGGTAGCCGGCTGCGCAACCGTTGCTGCAGAAGTTGCAATCTGGGAGGGGGCGGCTTCGGTGGAAGCTATCGGATTTCCGGTGGCGTCCGTTGCAGGTGTCGGCGTGGAGGCAACGGCTGTCGTTGCCTTAAGATCGGCTTTCGAAGCTTGCTCGGCACTCTGGCATCCTGCGAGCAGGCCGCACAGAATCGCCCCCAAGGCAACGCCGCTTCTAAGGCGGGAAAAGCCGATTGCTATCATTCTGCCACTTTCGAAAATTGCGCTGCCCTGCTGCGCAAATCCCCTTAAGGAACCTTAAGTCCTGGATTCCCAATTAACCTATTCGCCCCTATGCCGCAAGCTGTGGCGTTTCAAGCGGCAATGCGCCTATATCCGGCGGTCACCGCACCCGCTGCAATCAGCAATGTTCCGCCGGTCCGGTTGACTGCGCGCTGGACGCTCGCCTTGCGGATCAGGCCGCGCGCCGCGTCGGCGAGAAGTCCGTAGGCGGTTGCGTTGACCATCGCCAGGACGAGGAATGTCGCTTCGAAAACAAGCATCTGGCCAAGGAAGGCTTTATGCGGGTCGAGGAATTGCGGAACGAAGGCGACGAAGAAGACGATGCTCTTCGGATTGAGAGCCGTGACGGTGAACGCGTGGGCGAAAATCCGCAGCGACCTGCTTTCCGGCACGTTGTCGTTGTCGCCGATCGGTCCCGAAATGACCGGCGCGCGCCAGAGCTTGATTCCGAGCCAAATGAGGTAGGCGCCGCCGATCCATTTCAGGACTGTGAAAAGGGCCGAGGAGGCAGCGAGGATGGCGCCGAGACCGAGGAGAGAAGCCGTCATCGCGGTGAAGTCGCCCAGCGCGACGCCGGTGACTGTGGCGAGGGTGGCCTTCCGTCCGTGGCTGAGCGCATAGGAGACGACAAGAAGAATTGTCGGGCCGGGAATTGCCAGCATGATCGCGGATGCGACAACGAACGCGAGCCACGTCTCGATGGTCATGGAATCTCCTCCTAATCCGCTCCGGCAAGGCCTACGGCAACGATGCACTGCAACCCGCTGGGCTAGGTTCGCCTGATATCCTCCGGCCGGCCTCCGTCCCAAGGAACCGGCGAAGGGGCCGAAGCGCGCGGCCCCGACCCGAGTCCAACGTTTCGACGCAAAGCAAAGACACCGTCTTTGCCATCCGTCAATCATGCCTCCCGGTATTTTTGGCCAATGCCATCCATCACTTCGGCGAACCATTTGACGGATATGTCGAAATGCTTCCCGCCCTTGATGCGGGGAAATTCGATCGTCCTCAGCTTGCCGTTCTGCCCCTCGTCATGACCGGTGACGCCGGAGACCTTGTTGAGCGCGCTCTCCACGGCAAGATCCACCATGCCCTGGATGAGGCGCAGGTCCTTGTCATTTGCTGGCGCCGAACGGGCAAAATAGCCTGATTTCTGGACCATCGAGCGTTCCGCGCCGAGGATGGCTGCGAACTGCTTCTGGAACCAGTTGCCGACATTGATGGTATCGATCTTCACGTGGCCGAAGGCGTCGCGCTTGATGGTCTCGCCTGCGGCTTCCCGTTCCGCAACGATGGCGTCAAGGCAGGCGCCTTCCGAGACGAAGAGCGTGACGTAGCCGACCCGCTCCATGATCTCTTTCAGGCGCTCGGCTTCCTCGTCGATGTCGAATGCCATCTCCGGCAGGTAGATGCCGTCGATGCCCTTCATCTCGGCGCTCATCATCATGCCGTCGACATATTCGTTGCCGCGGGTCTTCTCGACATAGGCCTTGGCAGTGGCGGCGGTCAGCCAGCCGCAATGCCGGCCCATCACCTCGTGGACGACGAGGGTGCGCGGCGCTGCGCTCTGTTCGTTGCTGACGTTGTCGAAGAAATGCGCGCCGACCTCGGCAGCCGTCCACGCGCCGAGCGACTGGCGGATCGGCACGATGTCATTGTCGACAGTCTTCGGCAGGCCGACGACGGTAAGGTCATAGCCGTTCGCGCCGAGATAGGCGGCCAGGTCGGCCGCAGTGGTATTGGTGTCGTCGCCGCCGATCGTATGCAGGATGGTCACTCCGTCTTCGGCCAGCTTGTCGGCTGCGACGCGCAGCGGATTTTCGCCTTCCTTGACCAGGCCGCGCTTCACGCAATCTGCGGCATTCGTCAGCTTGACGCGACTGTTTCCGATCGGCGAACCGCCGTAGCGGTGCAGCAGGTGGGCCTGCTCGCGCATCCGGCTGTTGATCGCGATCTTTTCTCCAAGCAGGACGCCCTGATAGCCGGAGCGGTATGCGATCAGCTCGAGTTCCGGCGCGATGTCGCTGTAGCGCTCTATGAGCCCGCCTACTGCCGAAGACAAACAGGGTGCGAGGCCTCCGGCGGTCAGCATTGCGACTTTCTGCTTGGCCATGTTTCCTCCTTGCGCATCAAAGCGTCATTACGAACTGCCCATTCGCAGCATGGATGCGACAGGGAAGGAGGGCTGTAAAGTAAAGAATTTACGAAAAGCGCGGCTTTTGCCCGGGCCGGACGGCAGATGCGACGCCTATCGCGAATATAATCGTTTCAACGTCGACATGCTCGCCGAGAAGGACTGTGGAAAAGGCAAGCATGGAGAAAAACTGCACAGCACGCTCGACCGGGAGCCTTTCGCGAAGCTCAGTCGGTGTTCAACCATTACAGAATTGTGAAAAGTGTTTTCGAGTTTGCGATCAATCGCCAGCTTGCAAAGGGGCGGATTAAATGGTCAAGGTTGATGTGTGATTTAGAACTGCGAGCCTTTAGATGTCGTTCTGGGAAAAACTGCTCAATGCCGTCAGTGGAGCGGCCGGCAATGCTTTGTCGGCGGTGGTGGAGGCAGTGCGCACGCTTTTCGAAGGCGATCCGGAGACCCGCAGGAAGGTTGCCTTCTCGGTCGCGATAATCGCTCTTTCCGCCAAGATGGCAAAGGTCGACGGCATCGTGACGGAAAAGGAAGTCGAGGCATTCCGCGAAATCTTCGAATTTCCGCCTGATCAGGCCAAGAACGTTGCACGTCTCTACAATCTCGCCCGACAGGACGTGGCGGGGTTTGAGGCATATGCGGAAAAGCTGTCGTCGCTCTGCGTGACCTGCGCGGCCAATTGCCCTGTGCTCGAGGACGTGCTGGACGGTCTTTTCCATATCGCCAAGGCCGACGGGATGATCCACGAAAAGGAAATGGCGTTTCTGGCCCGCATAGCCGAGATTTTCGGCATGACCGAGGAACGGTTCGAGCAGATCGGTGCCCGGCACGTCTTCATTGATGGCCGGGACCCCTACAAGGTGCTCGGCGTTTCGCGCAACGACGACTTCCCGACCATCCGCCGCCGCTACCATGGTCTCGTCTATGAGAACCATCCGGACCGACTGGTCTCGCGTGGCGTTCCGGAGGAGTTCCAGACGATCGCCAATGAGCGCATGGCTGCGCTGAACGCAGCATACGAGGCGATCGAAAAGGAACGCCGCGCAGCATGAGTGCCTTCACGGCGGATTTCTCCGCAGCGTTGGTGCAGCCTTCGCCCAATCACGGCGAGCGCGCGGGCGACGGCAAGCCGGACATGATCATCCTTCACTATACCGGCATGCCCTCGGCCGAGGGAGCGCTTTCCTGGCTCTGTCGGGACGAGAGCCAGGTCTCCAGCCATTACTTCGTCAACGAGGACGGTACGGTCGTGCAGCTCGTGCCCGAGGCGCGGCGTGCCTGGCATGCGGGCAAAAGCGTGTGGAAGGGCGAGCGCGACATCAACTCTTCGTCGATCGGCATAGAGATCGCCAATGCCGGCCATCCCGGCGGCCTTCCGGACTTCCCTGACAGGCAGATCGAGGCGGTCATCGGATTGTGTCTCGATTGCGGCCAGCGTTGGGCCATCGCGCCGGAAAGGGTGCTCGCCCATTCCGACGTGGCACCGATCCGCAAGGTGGATCCGGGCGAGAAATTTCCCTGGGGCAGATTGCATCGGGCAGGGGTCGGGCATTGGGTCGAGCCGACGCCGATTGCGGGTGGGCGATTCTTCCAGCGGGGCGATGCCGGCCAACCGGTCGAGGCTCTGCAGTCAATGCTGTCGATCTATGGCTATGGCACTGAAATAACGGGAGAGTTTTCCCCGGAGACCGAAGGCGACGTCGCCGCCTTCCAGCGTCATTTCCGTCAGGAGCGAGTCGACGGAATCGCCGATTTTTCGACGATCGACACGCTGCATCGGCTGCTCACGGCACTTCCACAATACTCCTAGCGAAATCTTCCTTAAATTTCGCTTTGTGTGGCGTGAATTCAGAAAAATATTCCTGAAATCGGCCCGCCACAGCATTTCCATATTATCTCCCAATTGCGATGGTCTAACGGCGCCCGCTGAACGGCGACCGAATGCTCCCCTGTTTGTTTGTGAGAGACCGGTCGTGAAATGAAACGATGAGGGCAGTTGCGGCACGCGGGGCAATATCGTTTGCGTGGCCGTGACAAAAGACGCTTTGCGTTCTCAGGAAGCCTTCTGGCCGGAGACAAAAGACTACATGAAAAATATGATTGTTGCTGCTGCGGCATGCGTGAGCGTGCTGCTGACGGGATACGATTGCGCATTTGCAGGGCCGAAGGGCGCTGAGGGTGAAATGAAAGCACTGCCGACGGTGACACGCAACGTCAGCTATTCTCTGCCGAATGCTTCGGAAGAGCAGTCCAATATCATGAACAATCCTTACTCTGTTCTGATTTCGAAATATGCCGGCCAGTACGGCGTCCCGGTGGAATTGGCGACCGCCGTCGTACAGGTCGAGAGCAGGTTCAATCCCAATGCCCGCGGCAGCCATGGCGAGATCGGGCTGATGCAGATCAAGCCGGCCACGGCACGCATGATGGGCTATTCCGGGAAGGCCAAGGGCCTCTACGATCCCGAAACCAACATCAAGTACGGCATGAAGTACCTCGCCGCGGCGCATGAACTCGGCGGTGGCGAGACGTGCGACACGATCCTCAAGTACAATGCCGGCCATGCCGCCACACGCATGAACCCCGTTTCCAAGACCTATTGCGGCAAGGTGCTGGCGCTCCTCGACTGAGGATTGGACGGCCAAGATGTCGCATGCTTGCGGCCAATCGAATAGTGCACTATCGACTGCGTGATAGTGCACGAGGTTGGCCATGGCAGCGGATTTCAAGTATCTGGTCGTTGGACGAGGAATGATGGGCGCGGCTGCGGCCCGGCATCTGGCGAAGCAGGCGGATGGCGTCGGTGTCATCGGACCCGATGAACCCCTCGACCGCAAGAGCCACGACGGGGTCTTTGCCAGCCACTATGACGAGGGTCGCATCACCCGGACGATCGATCCGGATGCCGACTGGGCGCTCCTCGCCAACCGCTCGATCGCTCGCTACGACGAGATCGCCCGCGAGAGCGGGATCGATTTCTACCAGCCGGCGGGCTGCCTCATCGTCGGTGCGAAGCGCGGCGGGCAGGGCGACTTCATCGAGCGCACGACGACGGCCGCCAAGGCGCTGGGTGTCGAGGCTGGCGTCCTGGACGACCATGCGCTGAGCGCGCGTTTTCCTTTTTTCTCCTTTCCGACCGGTAGCGAAGGCGTCCACGAAACGACGGGCGCCGCGTCGTCTCCTATACGCCGAGCGGATATCCGATGATCGGCTATACGTCCTCGCCGCGGATCGCGGTGCTTACCGGCGGGTGCGGCACGGCCGCCAAGAGTTCCGACGAGATCGGCCGCCTCGGTGCGGAACTGCTTCTCAGAGGTGGAATCAAGGACGCCGGGTACGCTGCGGATTTTGCAGCCTATTTTCGCCAGTAGGACGGTCGCGCCGCCGAGGCGAATATTTTATTGGAATTTCTCGGCAGTCTCGGCTATTGACCCCCTGCCAGTTGGCTGGGCAGCCGCGCTTTACCAATGCCGAAAGGCGGTAGGGTGAGGAAAGTCCGGGCTCCACGGAAGTACGGTGCCGGATAACGTCCGGCGAGGGCGACCTCAGGGAAAGTGCCACAGAAAGCAAACCGCCCCGCCTGCTTTTCCGCCGCGAGCAATGCGACGGAAAAGTTGGCGGGGTAAGGGTGAAAGGGTGGGGTAAGAGCCCACCGCGGGCCTGGCAACAGGAACGGCACGGTAAACCCCACCGGGAGCAAGACCGAATAGGGATGACGCGGACGGCGAAAGCCGTCCGGCCTGTTTCCGGGCCAGTCATCCGGGTGGGTTGCGTGAGGCAGTGCGTAAGCGCTGTCCCAGATGAATGGCTGCCACGTTCCGGCGCAAGCCGGAGCCATACAGAACCCGGCTTACAGGCCAACTGGCGCTTTATGCCCGACGAGCGATCATCGCGATCGGGCAGGGCGGTTCCAAATTGCTGAAAAGGCGCTTCTTTTTCGATCTCCAGAAAATCTGACCGATGACTTTTCGGGATGCTCGCGGGGCCGTTTGGCATGGCGCCGACGCCCGATCCTAACTCTTTGTTAAACTTAACAGTCCATAAATTATCGGATGCAGCGGCCATTCTCAGGCGGCCGTTCCCATTGACGCCCATACGGTCCCATGCTATCCCAGAAGCACACTGCACTAGGGCAATTCACGGCCCGATCATCGCAAAGTTCTGGCGGCTTCCTTTGTGGAAGAGCCGGATGGAGATCGTTCCGTCCGGCGTGCGTATTCGTGACTGATTTCGGGTGCGTCTGCCGGCGGATGGGTGTGCCGGCGTCTTTGGAAACGGATGTACGGCGTGATGGACCGCTTCCTGTCGAATGCGACCAACAGGATCGATGCGAAGGGACGCGTATCCGTCCCGGCTGCGTTCCGCTCCGTGTTGGCGCGACGCAATATCCAGGAGCTATACTGCTTCCAGGACTTTGTGTTTCCGGCGATCAGCGCCGGAGGGCCGGAGTTGCTCGAGAGATTCGAGCGGCAGATCGGCGCGGCGGATCCGTTTGCGCCGGATGCGAACCAGATGTCGCTCCTGATTCACGGGGGCGGGGTCTTTATGAAGTTCGACGCCGAAGGGCGGCTGATGGTCACGGATTTCATCCGCGACTTCACCGGCATCACCAACGAGGTGACCTTCGTCGGCAGGGCGGATCACTTTCAGCTCTGGCGGCCGGAAGCATTCCAGGCCGCTCAGGCGCAGGCAAGGGAGGAGCGAAAGCTGGCGGGCTCGCGCTCCTGATAACACGAGGGAACGGAATGGCGGCGAATCTTGGCGGAGGTTCTTCTGATGCCGATGGCGGACCGGTTCGCCACATTCCGGTTCTTCTCGACGAGGTCCTTGCCGCGCTTGAGCCGGCGCCCGGCAAGCTCATCCTCGATGGCACCTTTGGGGCCGGCGGCTACACCTCGGCGATCCTCGCGCGCGGCGCCGATGTCATCGCGCTCGATCGCGATCCCGGGGCGATTGCGGCCGGCGAGGCGCTGGTCGCGAACAGCGGCGGCCGACTGAGGCTCGTCCACTCCCAATTTTCCCGATTGGCCGATCATGCGCCGACAGATGGCCTCGATGGCGTGGTGCTCGACATCGGCGTTTCCTCCATGCAGATCGACGAGGCGGAGCGCGGTTTCTCCTTCCAGAAGAATGGCCCGCTCGACATGCGTATGTCGGGCGCCGGGGTCTCTGCTGCAGACGTCGTCAATCGCGCCAAGCTCGGCGACCTCATTCGCATCTTCGTTTTCCTAGGCGAGGAAAAACAGGCAACACGCATAGCCCATGCCATAGAGAAGCGGCGGCTCGAGCGGCCCTTCGAAACCACGCGCGATCTTGCCGGACTGATCGAGGTCGTCACTCCACGCAAGGCCAAGGACAAGATCCATCCGGCAACGCGCGTCTTCCAGGCGCTTCGCGTCTTCGTCAACGACGAACTCGGCGAACTCGCGCAGGCGCTTTTTGCCGCCGAGCGCGCGTTGAAACCCGGCGGGCGCCTTGTCGTCGTTACCTTCCATTCGCTCGAGGACCGGATCGTCAAGAAGTTCTTCGCTGACCGGTCGGGCAAGGCGTCAGGTTCGCGCCATATGCCGATGGTTCATGAGCGCGCGGCGACATTCGAATTCGCGGGCAAGCCAATGGTGGCTGCTAGCGAAGCGGAGGCGGAGGCCAATCCGAGGGCACGCTCGGCCAAGCTGCGGGCGGCTGTCCGGACCGCAGCTCCGGCGGAAGCGGCGGATTTTTCCATCTTCGATCTTCCGAATCTCGCCAGTCTGGAAAGGCTCGGGAACTGACATGCTAAGAACTTTCGACATAGTCCTTGTCGGCGTCATGACCGCTACGGCGGCACTGACCTACACGATCAAGCACCGGGCGGAGCTGAAACTCGAGGAGGTCCACCGCCTGGAGGCGGAGATCAAGCTCGAGAAGGATACGATCGACCTCCTGCGGGCGGACTGGGCGCTTCTGACGCAGCCGAACCGCCTGCAGCGACTGGCCGATGTCTATGGCGCCGAGTTGAAACTGCAGCCCACCTTATCGACCTCGCTCGTCCATCCCTCCGAGCTGCCGATGCTGCGTTCGCAGCTGCCGCAGCCTGACGAGCTGGAAGCAAAGGACGGCAAGTCCAAGGCAGTGCCGCCTGCCGCCGCCGCCGAAGCGAAGGCGAAGACGATGCCGCTGCCCGTGCCGAGGGGCGGCGAGGAAACAGACATGATCTCAACGGGATCGGTGGAGGACTGATGTCTTTTCTCTCACGCATCATGGTGTTGAAGAGCCAGGCGCATTTCTCCGCTGGCGTCTACAACCGGTTTGGCGGGGCGGCCAACAACAAGACTTTCGAAGGGTCGCGCAAGAGGAGGGCGAACCAGGCCAAGAGCCGCGTCGCGCTGATCATCGCGAGCTTCGCCGCCGTCTACTGCGTGATCGGCGGACGCCTGGCCGAATACGGGATGGCGCAGCCGGACACCGTCTCCAGCATCATGCCCGCCGACCGGTTGATGGCCTCGCGCCCCGATATCCTCGACCGCAACGGCGAGGTGCTCGCGACCGATATTCGTACGGTTTCGCTTTACGCGGAGCCGAACAAGGTCGTCGATGCCGATGAGGCGGTCGAGAAGCTTGCCTCCGTTCTGCCGGACCTGGACGTGAAGGGCACCTACCGGAAGCTCTCCGCCAAGAGCTCGCACTTCGCGTGGCTGCGCCGACAGCTGACGCCGAAGCAGCAGAGCCAGATCCTGGCCCTCGGCATCCCCGGCATCGGATTCCGTCCGGAGAAGCGCCGCTTCTATCCCGGTGGCCCGACCGCCGCCCACATCCTCGGCTATGTCAACATCGACAATCGCGGCGTCGCCGGCATGGAGAAGTACATCGACGACCAGGGGCTTGCCGATCTTGCCTCGGTCGGGATGACGAGCGACCAGCCTCTCGAGCCGGTAAAGCTTTCGATCGATCTTCGCGTCCAGAGCATCGTGCGTGACGTCGTCGTCAACGCGGTTAAGAACTACGAGGCGAAGGGTGCCGGCGCTGTCGTGCTCGACATCCATACCGGCGAGGTCCTCGCCATGGCTTCGGCTCCGGACTTCGATCCGAACAATCCCCAGGAAGGGGCCAAGGACGGCTGGTTGAACCGCATGTCGAACGGCACGTTCGAAATGGGCTCGACCTTCAAGACCTTCAGTACCGCAATGGCGCTCGACAGTGGCAAGGTGACGCTGAACAGCAGTTTCGACGCGAGCCAGCCGATCCGCATCGGCGGCTTCACCATCCACGACTTTCACGGGCAGCGCCGCTGGCTGACCGTGCCGGAAATCTTCGAATATTCCTCCAACATCGGTACGGCGAGGATGATCGACCTCGTCGGCATGGATCTGCAGAAGGAATATCTGACCCGTCTTGGCCTTCTCACGAAGCTCCAGACCGAGCTGCCCGAGATCAAGACGCCGAGCCAGCCGAAGGTCTGGAAGAAGATCAACTCGATCACGATTTCCTTCGGTCACGGCGTTTCCACGACGCCGCTGCAGACGGCGGTTGCCGGCGCGGCGCTGGTCAACGGCGGCAAGCTGATCGAGCCGACTTTCCTGCCGCGGACGCGCGAGCAGGCCGACGATGTCGCGGAGGTCGTGGTCAAGAAGAGCACGAGCGACGACATCCGCTATCTCTTCAAGCTGAACGGTATCAAGGGTTCGGGCCGCAACGCCGACGTCCCCGGATTCAACGTCGGCGGCAAGACCGGAACAGCCGACAAGGTCGTCAACGGCCGCTATGCGCACAATCTGAACTTCAATGCCTTCATCGCAGCCTTCCCGATCGACAATCCGCAATATGTGGTCCTCAGCTTCTGCGACGAGCCCCATAACGGCGAGAAGGGCCAGAACATCGCGGCCTATACGGCAGCGCCGATGATCAAGAACATCGTGAGCCGCGCAGCGCCGATTCTCGGTGTGGAACCCAAGTTCGGTGAGGACGGTTCCGCCTTGCTGGTGTCTTATTGAATGTGAATGAATATGAGAGGCGATTCGCGAGGGGCGACCGCCTTGAACGAGAAAAAGTACCTTCGATGAAATTGCGAGATATAGCCGGAAGCGAATTTCCGGAACTCAACGCACAGCTTGGCGGGACAGCAGGCGACCTGGAGATCACGGGACTTTCCTCCGACAGCCGCAAGGTTGTGCCGGGCAATGTCTTCGTCGCCGTTGCGGGCACGAAGGCTGATGGCGCGGGCTTCATCGCCGACGCTGCGGCCCGTGGTGCGGCAGTGGTCGTCTCGGGGCATGCGCAGGCTTCTTCCACGATCCCGGTGCTCGCCGTCTCGCAGCCGCGCCGGTTCCTCGCCGTTGCCGCGGCGCATTTCTATGGTCGCCAGCCGGACACAATGGTTGCCGTTACCGGCACGGCAGGCAAGACTTCCGTCGCCTCGTTCACGCGGCAGATCTGGGCCCAGGCAGGCCATCCGGCTGCGATGATCGGCACGACCGGCGTGATTTCGCCGACACGCAACGAGTACGGTTCGCTGACGACGCCGGATCCGGTATCGCTGCACGAACTGCTCGCCGAGCTTGCCGGCGAGGGTGTCACCCATGCGGCGATGGAGGCCTCCAGCCATGGCCTCGACCAGTTCCGCCTCGACGGCGTGAGGCTTGCCGCAGCGGCCTTCACAAATCTCGGCCGCGATCACATGGATTACCATCCGACGGTCGAATCCTATATGGCGGCCAAGATGCGGCTGTTCGATACGCTGCTGCCCAAGGGCGCGCCGGCCGTGATCTTTGCAGACGATGCCTGGTCCGAAAAGGCGATCGCGGTCGCGCGGGCTGCCGGGCGCGACGTCCGCACGGTCGGCCGCAAGGGCGATTTCCTCTCATTGAAGCGCGTCGAGCATTTCCGCCACAAGCAGGTGGCCGAGGTGCATCATGCCGGCGATATCTTCGAGGTGGACATTCCGCTCGCCGGTGATTTCCAGGTCGCCAACGCGCTCGTCGCCGCCGGGCTTGCCATTTCGACAGGCGTGCCGGCTGCAGTCGCCATGGCTGCGCTCGAAAAGCTGCAGGGAGCCTCGGGGCGGCTTGAGCTAGTCGGACATAGCAAGGACGGCGCGCTCGCCTATGTTGACTACGCGCACAAGCCCGATGCGCTACAGAACGTGCTCGAATCGGTGCGGCCGTTCACGACCGGACGCGTGATCGTGGTCTTCGGCTGCGGCGGCGACCGCGACCGTGGCAAGCGGCCGATCATGGGCGAGATTGCCTGCCGCCTGGCCGACGTCGTCATCGTGACCGACGACAATCCGCGGTCCGAGGAGCCGGCCGCCATCCGCGCCGAGATCATGGCGGCAGCGCGCTGCGCCACGGAGATCGGCGACCGCGCATCGGCGATCCGTCATGCCGTGGCGATGCTTGCCTCCGGCGACACGCTGATTGTCGCCGGCAAGGGCCATGAGGAAGGCCAGACGGTTGGGAGTGTTACTTTGCCTTTCTCCGATCATGCGGAAGTCCGCAAGGCGATGGAGGAGATGAAGACGTGAGCCTGCTTTGGACATCGAAAGATATGATTGCAGCCATGGGTGGCCGTCCGTTCGGGACGCTGCCCGAGGGCGTGACCGGCATTTCCATCGATAGCCGCTCGATCAAGCCGGGTGAGGCTTTCTTCGCCATCCGGGGCGATCGCTTCGACGGCCATGATTTTGCCAGCATGGCCATGGCGCACGGTGCTGCGCTTCTCATCGTCAGCGAGGCGCGGCTGCCGGCCATGGGTCGGCTCACGGTGCCGATGATCGTGGTGGAGGACGTGCTGGCCGGCCTCGGTCGCCTGGGCGCGGCCGCGCGGCAGCGCACCCATGCGAAGATCGTCGCTGTCACGGGCTCTGTCGGCAAGACGACCACCAAGGAAATGCTGCGGCACGTGCTTTCGCCTTCCGGCAATGTTCACGCCTCGGCTGCCTCCTTCAACAATCATTGGGGCGTGCCTCTGACGCTGGCGCGCATGCCGCATGATACCGAATTCGGCGTCTTCGAGGTCGGCATGAACCATCCCGGCGAAATTCGGCCGCTGGTGACGATGATCCAGCCGCATGTCGCGATCATCACGACGATCGCGCCAGCGCACCTCGGCAACTTCTCCGACATCAGGGAGATTGCCGCCGCCAAGGCCGAGATATTCGAAGGGTTGGTTCCGGGCGGGCACGTCGTTCTCAATCGCGACAACGACCAGTACGATTTCCTCGAGTCAGCAGCGAAGGCGGCCGGTGTGGAGCACGTCCACTCCTTCGGCCAGCACGCGCGGGCCGACTATCGTCTCGTCGAGTTTAATGGTTCCGGCGAGAGTTCCACCCTGTGGCTCACGATCGGCGGCGAGACGCTGGAAGCTGCGATCGGCGCCCCGGGGCGTCACATCGCCGAGAACGCGCTTGCGGCGCTGGGTGCGGTGACATTGGTCGGCGCCGATCTCGAAAAGGCGATTGCGGCCCTTGCCACCTTGCAGCCGGAAAAGGGCAGGGGGCGGCGCCACAAGCTGACTATTGGCGGACGCCATTTCACGCTGATCGACGAAAGCTACAACGCCAATCCGACCTCGATGGCTGCGGCGATCTCGCTGCTTGCGGCTTCGTCGCCGGAGGGCAAAGGCAGGCGCATCGCCGTTCTCGGAGATATGCTGGAAATGGGCGACCATGCGCAGAAGATGCATGCCGATCTCGCGGCGCCGCTTGTTGCCGCCGGAATCGAGCACGTTTGGCTTGCAGGGCCTGAGATGGCGGCGCTGAAGGACGCGCTGCCGGAGAATATTCACGTCGAATATCGCGAGACCACCGGGGAGCTTGCCGATTTCGCGGTTGCTTCGGTCGGTCCGGGCGATGTTCTCATGATCAAATCGTCTTTGGGTACCGGTTTCGGGAAGATCGTCGCGGGGTTGCTTGACAAGTATCCGGCGTTTCCCGACACGGGGCGGTAACCAATCGTCAGAGCTGAGAAAGGGCTCGTATGCTAATCTGGCTTGTGGAACTGTCTGACTATTTTAAATTCTTCAACCTTTTCAGGTATATAACGTTCCGCACCGGGGCCTCGCTGTTTACGTCAGCCATGATCGTCTTCCTCTTCGGACCGCGCATCATATCGTCGCTGCGCGTTCGGCAGGGCAAGGGCCAGCCGATCCGCGCCGAAGGGCCGCAGACTCACTTCAAGAAGGCCGGCACGCCTACCATGGGCGGCCTGATGATTCTTGCCGGCATCGTCGTCTCGTCGCTTCTGTGGGCCGACCTGTCGAGCGTCTATGTGGTCTGCGCGCTTCTCGTGACGCTCGGCTTCGGCGCGATCGGATTTTACGACGATTATCTCAAGGTGACGAAGCAGAGTCACAAGGGCTTTTCGGGCAAGGCGCGGCTTGCCATCGAATTCATCATTGCCGGTATCGCCGTCTATTTCATGATGCGCACGGCGCTGGCATCCGGGCCTGCGGGCTCGACCTTCGGATCCTCGATCGCATTTCCTTTCTTCAAGGACTTCATGATCAACATCGGCATCTTCTTCGTTCTCTTCGGTGGCTTCGTCATCGTCGCGGCGGGCAATGCGGTGAACTTGACAGACGGCCTCGATGGGCTTGCGATCGTTCCGGTGATGATTGCGGCGGCTTCCTTTGGCGTTATCGCCTACCTGGCGGGTAACGCCGTGTTCTCGAACTATCTGCAGATCAACTTCGTTCCCGGCACGGGCGAGCTCGCCGTCGTCATGGGCGCGGTCATCGGCGCCGGCCTCGGCTTCCTGTGGTTCAACGCACCGCCGGCAGCTATCTTCATGGGCGATACGGGCTCGCTGGCGCTCGGCGGCATGATTGGCACGGTAGCGGTTGCCACGAAGCACGAGATCGTCATGGCGATCATCGGCGGCCTCTTCGTCATCGAGACGCTGTCGGTCATCATCCAGGTCGGCTTCTTCAAAATGACTGGCCGGCGCGTCTTCCTGATGGCGCCGATCCACCACCATTTCGAGAAAAAAGGATGGACGGAAAGCCAGGTCGTTATCCGTTTCTGGATCGTTGCGGTGATCCTCGCTATGGTTGGCCTTTCAACGCTGAAACTGAGGTGAGACGGGCATGATTCCGGTCACCACGCTCAGGGACAAGAAGGTCGCGCTGTTCGGGCTCGGCGGATCGGGCTTTGCGACCGCGCGGGCGCTGATGGCGGGCGGTGCGGACGTGACCGCGTGGGACGACAATCCCGACAGCGTGATGAAGGCGGCCGCGGAGGGGATCCCGACCGCGGATCTGCGCCAGATAGACTGGAGCGTCATTTCGGTGCTGGTGCTGTCGCCCGGCGTGCCGCTCACCCATCCCCGGCCACACTGGACCGTCGACCTTGCCCATGCGGCGGGTATCGACATCATCGGCGACGTCGAGCTTTTCGTTCGCGAGCGGCGGGCTCACGCGCCCGGTTGCCCGTTCATCGCGATCACCGGCACCAATGGCAAGTCGACGACGACGGCGCTTGTCGCCCATATCCTCAGGTCGAGCGGGCGCGATGCGCAACTCGGCGGCAATATCGGCACGGCGATCCTCACGCTGGAACCGCCAAAGGCGGGCCGCTTCTACGTGGTCGAATGCTCGTCCTACCAGATCGATCTCGCTCCAACGCTCAATCCCTCGGCGGGCATCCTGCTCAACCTGACGCCCGACCATCTCGACCGGCATGGGACGATGCAGCACTATGCCCACATCAAGGAGCGGCTGGTTGCGGGCAGCGATATCGCCATCGTCGGCGTCGACGACAGCTTCGGCGCACTGATTGCCGATCGGCTGGAGCGGGCCGGCAGCAAGGTGACCCGGATTTCACGCCGGCAGGTCCTCGCGAATGGCTTCTATGCGGAGGGCAGCCGGATCATCATGGCGCGGGGCGGCACAGGCTCCGAGATCGCCAATCTCGACGGAATCCAGACCCTGCGCGGCTCGCATAATGCCCAGAATGCCGCCGCTGCGATTGCCGCCTGCCTTGCCGTTGGCGTTTCGGCTGCCGAGATCACTGCCGGATTGAAGTCCTTTCCCGGGCTCAAGCACCGCATGCAGCCTGTTGGCCGCCGGGGACGGGTCGTCTTCGTCAACGATTCCAAGGCCACGAATGCCGATGCCGCTGCTCCCGCGCTCTCCAGCTACGACCGCATCTACTGGATTGCCGGCGGTCTGCCGAAGGAAGGGGGGATCACCTCTCTTGCGCCGCTCTTTCCGCGCATCGCCAAGGCCTATCTGATCGGGGAGGCGGCGCCCGCATTTGCCGCGACGCTTGGCGATGCCGTGCCTTACGAGATTTCCGGCGTGCTTGAACGGGCAGTCATGCACGCGGCGGACGACGCCTCAAAGGACGATAGCCCGCTTTCCGCGGTGATGCTTTCCCCGGCTTGCGCAAGCTTCGACCAGTACAAGAACTTTGAAGTCAGGGGCGACGCCTTCGTGAGCCACGTGGCGGCGCTGGACGGAATCACTATGCTGATCGACTCGGCAACGGGGGACAAATGACATGGTAAGTCGCGCGGAACGTGGACCCCTGGCCGATTGGTTCTGGACGATCGACCGGTTCTTCCTGGCATTGTTCATATTGCTCATGGGCATCGGCTTCATGCTTTCCTTCGCTGCCTCGCCGGCGGTTGCGGAGCGCATCGGGCTAGAACCCTTCCACTTCGTCAAGCGTCATGCCGCATTCCTGCTGCCGGCTCTCGGCGTGATGATCGGACTCTCCTTCCTCACGCCGCGCCAGGTGCGCCGCACGGCCATGGTGCTCCTCGTCGTATCGCTCGCCATGATGCTGCTCGCGCTCTTCTTCGGTGTGGAGGTAAAGGGCTCACGCCGGTGGGTGACGCTCGCAGGGCTTTCGATCCAGCCGTCCGAATTCATGAAGCCCGCCTTCGTCGTGGTGTGCGCCTGGCTCTTTGCCGAGCATGCGCGCCAGCCGGAGATCCCGGGCAATCTCTTCGCCATCATCCTCTTCGGCATCGTCGGCGCGCTGCTCGTCGCACAGCCCGACCTTGGCCAGACCATCCTCACCAGCGCTGTCTGGGGCAGCATGTTCTTCATGGCCGGCATGCCGTGGCTCTGGATCATCGTGCTCGGCGGGCTCGGGGTCGGCGGCTTCATCAGTGCCTATTACATCTTCCCGCACGTGGCGGGACGTATCGATCGCTTCATGACCGGCGAGGGCGATACTTTCCAGGTCGATACTGCCCGCGAGGCGATCATCCGCGGCGACTGGTTCGGCCAGGGACCGGGCGAGGGCATCGTCAAGCGTATCATTCCTGACGCGCATACCGACTTCATCTTTTCGGTCGCTGCCGAGGAATTCGGCGTCATCTTCTGCATGGCGCTGGTGACGCTGTTTGCCGTTCTCGTGCTGCGCGGCCTCTCGCATGCATATCGCGAGCGGAACGACTTCAACCGCTTCGCCGTTGCGGGGCTCGTGCTTCAGATCGGCATGCAGTCGATCATCAATGTCGGCGTCAATCTCGAACTGTTGCCGGCCAAGGGCATGACGCTGCCGCTGATTTCCTATGGTGGTTCCTCTATAATCGCCATCTGCGTGACGGCAGGCTTCATTCTGGCCTTGACGCGCCACCGGCCGGAAAAGCGTGCGCAGGACCGGAGCGTCTTCCGCGTTTCGCACGGCGTGCCGGCGGAGTAGGGCAAAATGGCCAAGGGCATCATCCTGCTTGCCGCCGGGGGTACCGGCGGCCATGTCTTTCCGGCGGAGGCGCTGGGCTACAAGCTGCGCGAGCGCGGCTTTTCCGTGCACCTCGTCACCGACAGCAGGGCGGAGCGCTTTGCAGGGAAGTTTCCCGCCGATGAGATCCACATCGTCCCGTCGGCCACCATCGGCGGCAAGAACCCGATCAAGATCGCCCGGTCTCTCTGGCGCCTGTGGAGCGGCATCCGGGTGGCGCGCCGGCTGATCGGCCGGCTGAAACCCGATGTCGTCGTCGGCTTCGGTGGCTATCCGACCATTCCGCCGCTGCTGGCAGCAACGCGCATGGGCGTGCCCTCGATGATCCATGAGCAGAATGCCGTCATGGGTCGCGCCAACAAGGCGCTTGCGCCCCGTGTCCAGGCGATCGCCGGCGGGTTCCTGCCCGAGAGTGGCGGCCCATTTCCCGAGAAGACCGTGATAACCGGGAACCCGGTTCGTCCGGCCGTGATCGCTGCGGCTGAACGGCCGTACGTACCCTCTGGCCCAGGCGAGCCGTTCAACCTCGTCGTCTTCGGCGGCAGCCAGGGCGCGCAGTATTTTTCCACGGCCGTCCCGACCGCGATCAGCCTGCTCGACGATGAATATCGGAAGCGGCTGCGGGTGACGCAGCAGGCCCGGCCGGAGGACATGGAGATGGTCGGGGCCTGCGTGCGCCAGCTCGAGATGGGGGCAGAGATCGCGCCCTTCTTCAACGATATGGCGGATCGCATCGCTGCCGCGCATCTCGTCGTCTGCCGTTCCGGGGCTTCGACGGTATCGGAGATCTCCGTAATCGGGCGCCCGGCCATCCTCGTGCCCTATCCCCATGCTCTAGATCACGACCAGGCGGCCAATGCGGCGGCGCTGGCGGCGACCGGGGGCGCGAAGGTCATCCCCCAGGCCGACCTGACGCCGGAGAAGCTTTCAGCCATTCTGCGCACGGCGATGACCGAGCCGGAGCGGCTCGCCCAGATGGCTGCTGCGGCAAAGCAGGCGGGGAGACCGGAAGCTGCGAGCTTGCTTGCCGACATGGTTGAAGCTATTGCGGCGAAGCGTTCAATTTCAGACTTCAAGGGGACACGCGCATGAAAATGCCGAAGGCAATCGGCCTTGTTCACTTCATCGGCATCGGCGGCATCGGCATGAGCGGCATCGCGGAGGTGCTGCATAATCTCGGTCATCGCGTGCAGGGCTCGGACCAATCCGACAGCGCCAACGTGCAGCGGTTGAGGGACAAGGGCATCGAGGTCTTCGTCGGCCATAAGGCGGAAAATCTCGGGGATGCAGAGGTGGTGGTGGTCTCGACGGCGATCAAGCCGAAGAACCCGGAGCTCGCCGCAGCGCGCGAAAAACTGCTTCCAGTCGTGCGTCGCGCGGAAATGCTGGCCGAGCTCATGCGCTTCCGCAATGCGATCGCGATCGGCGGCACGCATGGCAAGACGACGACGACGTCACTGGTTGCCACGCTTCTCGAGGCCGGCGGTCTCGACCCGACCGTCATCAATGGCGGCATCATCAACGCTTACGGCACCAATGCGCGCATGGGCGAGGGCGAGTGGATGGTAGTCGAGGCGGATGAGTCCGACGGTACCTTCCTCAAGCTTCCCGCCGACGTGGCGGTCATCACCAATATCGATCCCGAGCATCTCGATCATTACGGCAGTTTCGATGCGGTGCGTGCCGCCTTCCGGCAGTTCGTCGAGAACGTGCCGTTCTATGGCTTCGGCGTGCTCTGCCTCGATCATCCCGAGGTGCAGGCGCTCGTTTCCCGCATCGAGGACCGCAAGGTGATCACCTATGGCGAGAATCCGCAGGCCGACGTGCGCTTCATGAATGTCCGCATTGACGGCACAACGTCGCTCTTCGACGTAGAGATCCGCAGGCGTCGCACCGGGCAGGTCATCAAGCTCAAGGACCTGGTGATGCCGATGCCGGGTCGCCACAACATCTCTAACGCGACCGCCGCTGTCGCCGTCGCCAACCGCCTCGGCATTTCCAATGAGGCCATCGCGAAGGGCCTTGCTTCCTTCGGCGGCGTCAAGCGCCGCTTCACGCTGACGGGCGAATGGAACGGCGTCAAAATATTCGACGACTACGGCCATCACCCGGTCGAGATCAAGGCTGTATTGAAGGCGGCGCGCGAGGCCTGCGGCGGCCGCATCATCGCCGTCCACCAGCCGCATCGCTTTACCCGGCTTGCGAGCCTCTTCGAAGAATTCGCCGCCTGCTTCAACGACGCCGACAGCATTTTTCTCGCGCCGGTCTACGCGGCAGGGGAAGATCCGATCGAGGGGGCCGATTCCGAGGCACTGGTTGCGCGCATCAAATCCGGTGGCCATCGCGATGCTCGCTACCTTGCATCGCCAGATCTTTTGGCACCAATGATTGCAGAGATTGCACAACCGGGGGATTTTGTGGTTCTGTTGGGGGCTGGGAGCATCACATATTGGGCGGCGGCGCTGCCAAAGGAACTGGAAGCCCTTTCGGGAAAGTCTGAATGAAACAGGTGAATGGGGAAAAGCTTCTCGCGTCTCTGGGAGAGGGCGTAAAGGACATACGGGGCCGGCTGACGCCGGATGCCCCGATGGACCGCGTTACCTGGTTTCGCGCCGGCGGACTGGCGGAGCTCATGTTCCAGCCTCACGACGTCGAGGATCTCGTCGCGTTCCTGAAGATATTGCCGGCCGAAGTGCCGCTGACCGTGGTCGGCATGGGATCCAATATCCTGGTTCGCGACGGCGGCATTCCTGGCATCGTGCTGCGGCTTTCGGCCAAGGGCTTCGGCTCGGTGGAGCTTGCGGGCGAGAACCGCATCGTTGCCGGGGCCATCTGCCCTGACAAGCACGTGGCGGCGATGGCGATGGATAACGGCATCGGCGGCTTTCACTTCTTCTACGGTATTCCGGGTGCCATCGGCGGCGCGGCGCGCATGAATGCAGGCGCCAACGGCTCGGAAACGCGCGATAGGCTCGTCGAGGTGCATGCCGTCGACCGACAGGGCAACCGGCACATCCTTTCCAATGCCGACATGGGCTACAGCTATCGCCATTCCTCGGCGGCGGAAGACCTGATCTTCACCCACGTCATCTTCGAAGGCTATCCCGAGGACCGGGCGAAGATCCGCGCAGACATGGACGCGGTGCGAAACCATCGCGAGACCGTGCAGCCGATCCGCGAGAAGACCGGCGGCTCGACCTTCAAGAACCCGGCCGGCAATTCCGCATGGAAGGTGATCGACGAGGCCGGATGCCGCGGGCTCGTCATTGGCGGGGCGCAGATGTCGTCGCTGCACTGCAATTTCATGATCAACATGGGGCAGGCGACCGGCTACGACCTCGAATATCTCGGCGAGACGGTGCGCCAGAGCGTGTTCGAGCATTCCGGCATCAAGCTGGAATGGGAGATCAAGCGCCTCGGTCTTTTCATGCCTGGCCGCGAGGTGCGTCCCTTCCAGGGCGTGACGTCGGAATAGCGGTCACTTGAAGGTCTTCGCGAATGCGGTGGTGAACTTGACGCCACCGCGGTCGTCGATTGCCTCTCCCAGCACGACATCCATGGTCGTGTCCGTGGCGCGTGCTAGCACAAACCCGCCCATGAAGGCCGCCTTTGCCTTGATGATGTCGATGCCGTTGACCTGATAGGCCATCGGCGTGTCGTGTTCGTGCCCGTGGAAAATGCCGACCACGTTATAGCCACGGATGATGCCGAAGAGTGCGTCACGCTCGGCGTCGTCCCACCAGTGGGGCGTACCGCTGCCGGTGTCGCTGAACGTCCTGTTGGCCGGATCCCAGCGCTCCAGCGAGAACGGGTCCCACCCGTAGTGCTGGAACATCACCACCGGCCGCCCATCGGAGGCATAGAGCGCGAGATCCCGCCTGAGCCATTCGAGGCCGCTTGCGGCGCGCTTGTTGGTATCCCCACCGTAGCGATGCAGCTGGACAAGATGCAGGCCGCCCCAGTTCCACGAATAGCTGTCGGACAAGGTGTCGTAGCTGTCGACCGGCACCAGCGGCTTGAAGAAGACGCTCGGCTTGTGATTGAGTCGGACATAGTCCCGCAGTTCGTCACGATACCAGTCGATCTGCGGTGGATGGCCGTCCTGGTCGAGGTCATGATTGCCGAGCCCGACATAGACTGGATAGTGGATATGGTTGGCGCTCTGGCCCTGTTGGTAGCGGTGCGAGAATTGCAGGAGCTGCGTGCCCTCGCGCGGTTCGGCGGTCTGTCCGCCGCCGTCATCCGTGACATCGCCACAGACGATCACCCCGCGCGGCCTGCCGATAGGCTGCCCGGCTCGGGTGAGGCCGGTCGGCTTGCCGCCTATCTCCGTTGGCCAGCGTTGCTCCGGGATGTTGTTGAGAGCCGCAATGTGGCGCAGGAGATTTGCGTTCGTCTTGCCTTCCGCCTCGCAATTGGGGCTGAGGCCGTCGTCCATGCGGCAGGCGTGTACGTCATTGATGACAAGGAACGTCGCATCCGTTGCCGGTCGGTCCGCCCTGGCGCCGAAGGGCCATGCAAAGGCGAGGCCGGTGCCTAGGCCGCCTCGCATGAAAGAACGTCTCGTGACCGGCATCCGTTTCCTCCACTCCATTCGCACGATGGTAGAAGCGCCGTCAGCAGGGCGCAACGAATTGCCGCTCAGATATGACAAAGCCGCGGATTTTCATCCGCGGCTTCGAGATTTTCAGGGTGTGCCGGTCAGCGACTCAGACTTCCTCGCGCCCGGACAGCAGGATGCATATCAGTGAGATCAGGGCCGCGGCGGCGAGATAGTAGCCGACATAGGTGAGGCTGTAGTTCGTGGCGAGCCAGGTGGCTATGTAAGGCGCCAGCGAAGCGCCGAAGATCCCGCCGAGGTTGAAGGTCATCGAGGCGCCCGTATAGCGGACCGTGGTCGGGAAGGGGGCGGCGAGTGCCGCGCCGATCGGACCATAGGTGAAGCCCATCAGCGCAAGACCGATGATCGAGCAAAGGAATGCACCCAGCAGCCCCGCCGTCAGCAACGACGCGTAGAAGAAACCGAAGATCGCGATCGCGATGGTCGTCAGGCTGAGGATGACGCGACGCGAGTAAAGGTCGGAGAGCCATCCGGACAACGGGATCGTCAGTCCGAAGAAGACGACGCCGACGAGCTGCACCACAAGGAACTGTTCGCGCGAGTAGCCGAGCTTCGTCGTTCCCCAGGATAGGGTGAATACCGTCATGAGGTAGAAGAGCACGAAGGTCGCCACGGCAATGAAGGTGCCGAGGATGAGGCTGCGCAGATGCGACCTGAAGATGACGGCGATCGGAACGGAAACGCGTTCATGCTTGTCGATCGCCCGCTGGAATTCCGGCGTCTCGGTGATCCTGAGGCGGACATAGAGGCCGACCGCAACGAGCGCCAGGCTCGCAACGAAGGGAATGCGCCAGCCGTAGTCAAGGAAAGCCTCGTTGCTCATCGTCTCCGTGAGAATCAGGAAGAAGCCGGCCGACAGGATGAAGCCGATCGGCGCGCCGAGCTGCGGGAACATCGCATACCAGCTGCGCTTGCCGGGAGGCGCGTTCTCCGTGGCGAGCAGCACGGCGCCGCCCCATTCGCCGCCAAGCCCGAGGCCCTGGCCGAAGCGGCACAGTGCGAGGAGCAGGGGAGCGGCCACGCCGATCGCATCATAGCCGGGCAACATTCCGATGAAGACGGTCGAGAGGCCCATGGTCATGAGCGCGGCTACAAGCGTTGCCTTGCGGCCGATCCTGTCGCCGAAATGACCGAAGACGAGCGCGCCGAAGGGGCGGGCGAAGAAGGCGATCGAAAAGGTCGCAAAAGACTGCAGCGTTGCCGAGGTCGGATCGCTTGCCGGGAAGAAGAGATGCGGGAAGACGATGACTGCGGCGGTCGCGTAGACGTAGAAATCGAAGAATTCGATGGTGGTGCCGACCAGGCTCGCTATCAGGACGCGCGCCGGCGAATTCACTTGCGCATCGTTCGAAGAGGCTGGGCTCGGCGATACGGGAGATATCGCGTCTGACATGTTCATTCCATTCAGGATATTAACGGCGCCTTGGGAGGCTCGGCCGGTCTTAACGCAATTTTCGTTCGGCGCAACCGCAAAATCCGCAAGAAAGTAATCAAAATCGGTCGTTCGGGATCGCTCAGTCCTATGGTCCGCGTGGCGATTCTTGCCATCATCCTAAAGTGTGTGGAGGCGTCAACTGACGCTACGTGAACACAGACCTGAAGGCCGCTATTACGCCGCGAAAGGTGGCGACCCCGGAAGACGCGTTGCGGAGCGCGCTCATCTCTTTTGTCTTGCCATTCAGGCAACTCTCTGATTCCATGAGTTAATCCTGATTCGCATGCAAGGTCGTGCCCGACAAGCCGGTTGGCGGTTAACGAAAGTAAACGCTTCATTAACCATAATGTTGTTCTAATGGGTCAAGCGCACTGAGGCCGGATTCGCGGCCTACAAGTCTGGCGCAAGCGTCGAGTTGCAGAGTTCCGGTTTATCCTTTGGGGGTGTTGATGAGTGGCAAGCATGTAGCCGTTCTATTGGGCGGATTTTCCTCGGAGAGGCCCGTGAGCCTTTCTTCGGGAAAGGCTTGCGCGGATGCCCTTGAGGCTGAGGGTTTCAGGGTCACGCGGGTGGATGTCGACCGCGATGTTTCTTCCCAGCTTGCGGTGCTGAAGCCCGACGTGGTCTTCAATGCCCTGCATGGTCCGTTTGGAGAGGACGGGACGATTCAGGGCGTGCTGGAATATCTCCAGATTCCCTATACGCATTCGGGCGTTCTTGCCTCGGCGCTGGCGATGGACAAGTCGCGGGCCAAGCTCGTTGCCGCCGCGGCGGGCATTCCTGTCGCCGAATCCATCGTGATGAGCCGATTCTCGTTTACCTCCGAGCATCCCATGAAGCCTCCCTATGTGGTGAAGCCGGTGCGCGAGGGGTCGAGCTTCGGCGTGGTGATCGTGCAGGAGGATCAGTCGCATCCGCCCCAGATCGTCAGTTCCCCGGAATGGCTCTATGGCGACGAGGTAATCGTCGAGCGCTATATCCCTGGTCGCGAGCTGACCTGTGCGGTGATGGGCGATGTGGCGCTTGGCGTCATCGAGATTGTGCCGCTCGACCACAGTTTCTACGACTATGACGCAAAGTATGTCAAAGGCGGCTCGAGGCACGATCTTCCGGCGAAAATTTCACCGAATATTTACCAAAAAATACAAACAATAGCGTTAAGGGCGCATCAAGCAATCGGTTGTCGCGGGGTTAGTCGATCTGACTTTCGTTTTGACGATCGCCTGTCCGAAGATGGAGTCATCTGGCTGGAAATCAATACGCAGCCGGGTATGACCCCAACCTCCCTTGCGCCTGAAATGGCCGCGCATGCCGGCTATTCGTTTGGTGAATTTCTCCGGTGGATGGTGGAGGACGCATCATGTTCGCGTTGACGGTCAAGAGGATGGTGCGCAGCCGCCATCGCGCCGTCGCGTCCCTGGACGAAGCTGACGACCTGTTCGTCCTGCCGCGTCCGATGCGTCGAATCGTGCGCTTTCTGGTCGGGCTCGGAACGGGCCGCATCGATATTCCGCCGCATGTCGGCACGGTGTCTGCCGTCGCTTTCCTTGCGGCTACGGGTCTTTACGGCATGTCGCTCGGCGGGCACACGGATGTCGTTGCCCAGGCGACGACGGCTGCTGCCGGTTTTGCGATCGAGGACGTCAAGGTCTCGGGCAACGCCGAGACTTCCGAGATCGAAATCCTGCAGTTGATTGGCCTCGACGGCACGACCTCGCTCGTCGCTCTCGATATCGACGCGGCGCGCCAGAAGATTGCCAAGCTTCCCTGGGTGGAAAGCGTCGAAGTCCGGAAGATCTATCCGAAGACGATCGAGGTGAATCTGAAGGAGAGGCAGGCTTTTGCAATCTGGCAGCATGGCTCGGAACTCTCCCTCATCGAGAAGAACGGCAGCGTCATTGCTCCTCTTCGCGATAACAAGTTCTCGTCCCTGCCGCTCTTCGTCGGCCGGGATGCCGAAACGGCTGCGGCCTCCTTCGAGGATCAGTTCGCCAACTGGCCCGATATCCGGGCGCGGGTGAAGGCCTACGTCCGGGTCGCCAGCCGCCGCTGGGACCTGCATCTCGACAACGGCATCGTCGTCAAGCTGCCGGAAGACAATATCGACCATGCTCTCTCCCTGCTGTCGAGGCTCGACAGGGAGGAAAATCTTCTGCAACGCGACATCGCTGCCGTCGATCTTCGCCTCGATGACCGTACGACCATTCAGCTGACGCCGGAGGCGCTGGAGCGCCGCCAGGCGGCTCTCGAGGCAAGAACAAAGGCCTTAAAGAAGGCGGGGCAGAATATATGAGCATATTTGGTTCGTCGCATTTCGGACTGCCCCGACTGAAACCTCTTTCGTCGAAGCGGTCACATATCGTTTCTGTCCTCGATATCGGTTCCACCAAGGTCGTCTGCATGATCGGCCGGCTGACGCCCCGCGAGGAAAGCCAGATTCTTCCGGGCCGCACGCACAATATCGAGGTCATCGGCATCGGCCATCAGCGCTCCCGCGGCATCAAGACCGGCGTCATCGCCGACCTCGATGCAGTCGAAGGCGTCATTCGCCTTGCGGTCGACGCGGCCGAACGCATGGCCGGCCTGACGGTCGAGAGCCTGATCGTCAACGTTTCGGCCGGCCGGCTCGGCAGCGACGTCTATACCGCGACCATCGATCTCGGCGGCCAGGAAGTCGAGAGCAACGACCTCAAGAAGGTGCTGTCAGCCGCATGCCATCAGTCGCTGCGCCAGGACCGCGCCGTACTGCATTCGCTGGCGACAGGTTATTCGCTCGACGGCGAGCGCGGCATCCGCGATCCGCTGGCGATGTTCGGCGACGTTCTCGGCGTGGACATGCATGTGGTCACCGCGGAGCGGGCCGCGCTCAAGAACCTGGAGCTCAGCGTCAACCGGGCACATCTGTCCGTCGAGGGCATGGTCGCGACGCCTTATGCAAGCGGCCTTGCAGCGCTTGTCGACGATGAAGTCGAACTCGGATGCGCCGCAATCGATATGGGCGGCGGCACGACGACGATCTCCGTCTTCGCCGAGGGAAAGCTGGTGCACACGGACGCCGTCGGTCTCGGCGGGCATCATGTGACCACCGACCTTGCGCGCGGACTTTCGACGCGTATCGAGGACGCGGAGCGACTGAAGGCGGTCCATGCCTCAGCGCTGCCGAATTCCTCCGATGAGCGCGAGCTGATTTCCATTCCGCCGATCGGCGAGGACGATCGCGATCAGCCGTCGCAGGTGCCCAAGGCGCTTGTCTCGCGGATCGTGCGCGCCCGCATTGAGGAGACGCTTGAACTGATCCGCGACCGCATCCAGCGCTCCGGTTTCAGCCCGATCGTCGGCAAGCGCGTCGTGCTGACGGGCGGTGCAAGCCAGTTGACCGGCCTGCCGGAAGTGGCGCGCCGC
Source organism: Rhizobium sp. BK251 (assembly GCF_004345245.1). Classification (GTDB taxonomy): domain Bacteria; phylum Pseudomonadota; class Alphaproteobacteria; order Rhizobiales; family Rhizobiaceae; genus Rhizobium. The sequence goes on from NZ_SLUQ01000002.1 coordinate 593,613, forward strand.
ATCCTGGCCCGCAATGTCCGGATCGGTCGCCCGATGGGCGTTTCGGGCCTGCCGACGGCGGCGAAGGGTCCGGCATTTTCAACTGCGGTCGGCCTGATGATTTATCCGCAGGTCGCGGACATGGAGACACATGCGGCGGGAAGCGGTCTGCTCTCGTCGCTTGGGGGAAGTAGCAGTCGGATTGCCCGCGTCGGGCACTGGCTGAAGGAGAGTTTTTAGTCGCATGAGCCCGGCCGCTGCGGCGGTTTTCGGACAAGGCGATGAAAATCGAGTGAATTGGCCGGCGTGGCGATGCGGCCATAAAGAGAAGGAACGGGTACCATGACAATCAAGCTGCAGAAGCCAGATATCACTGAGCTGAAGCCCCGCATCACCGTGTTCGGCGTCGGCGGCGGTGGCGGCAACGCCGTCAACAACATGATCACGGCCGGCCTCCAGGGCGTCGATTTCGTCGTCGCCAATACGGACGCACAGGCACTGACGATGACCAAGGCCGAGCGCATCATCCAGCTCGGCGTCAATGTCACCGAAGGCCTCGGCGCCGGTTCTCAGCCGGAAGTCGGTCGCGCAGCCGCTGAAGAATGCATCGACGAAATCGTCGATCATCTGAACGGTACCCACATGTGCTTCGTCACCGCCGGCATGGGCGGCGGCACCGGCACGGGCGCGGCTCCGGTCGTCGCGCAGGCAGCCCGCAATAAGGGTATCCTAACGGTGGGCGTCGTGACCAAGCCGTTCCATTTCGAAGGCGGCCGGCGCATGCGCCTCGCCGAAATGGGCATCCAGGAACTGCAGAAGTCGGTCGACACGCTGATCGTCATCCCGAATCAGAACCTCTTCCGCATTGCCAACGACAAGACGACCTTCGCCGACGCCTTCGCGATGGCCGACCAGGTTCTCTATTCGGGCGTTGCCTGCATCACCGACCTGATGGTGAAGGAAGGTCTCATCAACCTCGACTTCGCCGACGTCCGCTCGGTCATGCGTGAAATGGGTCGTGCGATGATGGGTACGGGCGAGGCTTCCGGCCAGGGCCGTGCGATGCAGGCTGCGGAAGCGGCGATCGCCAATCCGCTGCTCGACGAGACCTCGATGAAGGGTGCGCAGGGCCTCCTGATCTCCATCACCGGCGGTCGCGACCTGACCCTCTTCGAAGTCGACGAAGCGGCAACCCGCATCCGCGAGGAAGTCGATCCGGACGCAAACATCATTCTCGGTGCTACCTTCGACGAATCGCTCGAGGGCATCATCCGCGTGTCGGTGGTCGCAACCGGTATCGATCGGGCCCTCAACCAAGCGGCTGACAAGAACATGGACTTCCGTCCGGTCAGCAGGCCGGCTGTGCGTCCCGCCGCGGCCGTTGCTCCGGCAGCGGCCGCTGTTCAGCCTGCACCCGTAGCGCAGGCACCGAAGGCTGTGGTGGATCCGATCGCCCAGACCATCCGCCAGGCGGAAGCCGATCTTGAGCGCGAACTCGAGATCCCGTCCCAGCGTGCGGCCGCTCCGGTGCAGCAACAGCCGATGCGTGACGACACTTTCCGTCCGCAGAGCAGGATCTTCGCCGGCGCCCCGGCAGAAGCTCCCGCACCGGTTCGTGTAGCTCCGGTCCAGACAGCTCCGGTTGCAAGCCAGCCGGTCCAGCAGATGGTCAGCCAGCCTGCCGCCCCGCTGCAGCAGCCGATCATCCGCCAGGTCGTCGAACAGGTCCGGATGCCCAAGGTGGAAGACTTCCCGCCCGTCGTGCAGGCCGAGATGGACCACCGTGCCCAGCCGGCGCCGCACGTCGAGGAGCGCGGCCCGATGGGTCTGCTGAAGCGAATCACCAATTCGCTCGGCCGCCGCGAAGAGGAAGTGGCTCCGGAAATGACCTCGGCACCGGCGGCTGCCTCCCAGCAGCGCCGCCCGCTCTCACCGGAGGCGAGCCTCTACGCACCGCGTCGCGGCCAGCTTGACGATCAGGGTCGCGCAGTGCCGCAGGCACGCATGACGCACGAGGACGACCAGCTGGAAATCCCGGCCTTCCTGCGCCGGCAATCCAACTGAGCGACGTAGAATCAAAGTTGTGGACGCCCGGGGCTTCACCCCGGGCGTTCCTGTTTTCAGGGTGGTGCAGAAAGCGCTAATTGGTGAGGTTAATCAAAGGGCTGGCTTCGTTACAAAGCGAAAGAAACAGTGATTTGGAATGCGCGGCCCCCGCACGTATGAATGTAACCGAAGTACCGGGAATCTTTTGGCTAAAAGGAAATCCGGCAAGGGTGTTACAGCAGGGTCGGCATCGAAGCGCCATTTTCATGGGCAGGCGCCTCGGCCCCAGCTGCAGAGAGTGAAGGCAGAGTTTACATGGCAATTGGTTTGCTAGGGTTCCAGACGACTATCGCACAGCCGGTTACGCTTTCGGGCATCGGCGTTCATTCGGGCGTAGACGTCTCGATAACCTTCTACCCGGCGGAGGCCGAAAGCGGCGTCGTTTTCCAGCGTATGCACGAGAACGGCGAGATCACGGAACTGAAGGCGGTTTCGTCGCAGGTCGGCAACACGGACCTCTGCACGGTGCTCGGCTTTTCCCCGGCACGCTCTGTCGCAACCGTCGAGCATGTCATGGCGGCGATCTATGCATCCGGTCTCGACAATGTCACCGTCGAGGTCAACGGCGCCGAGATGCCGATCATGGACGGAAGCTCGATTCCCTTTATCGATGCCATCGAACAGGCCGGCATCGTTTCGCTCGGCGTGAAGCGCCGCTACATCCGCGTGGTCAAGCCGGTGCGCTTCGAGGCAGGCGGTTCCTGGAGCGAATTTCGTCCCTATGACGGCACGCGCTTTGAGGTTGAGATCGACTTCGATTGCCCGTTGATCGGCCGCCAGAAGTGGGAAGGCGACCTGACGGCGTCGACCTTCAAGACGGAGCTTTCGCGAGCTCGCACTTTCGGCTTCATGCGGGACGTCGAGCGCCTCTGGGCGTCCGGTCATGCACTGGGCTCTTCGCTTGAGAATTCCGTCGTCATTTCCGACGACAACACGGTCATCAATGTCGAGGGCCTGCGTTATTCGGGCGACGAATTCGTTCGCCACAAGACCTTGGATGCGGTCGGCGACCTTGCGCTTGCTGGTGCCCAGTTCATCGGTTGCTATCGATCCTACCGCGGTGGTCACAAGATGAACGCCAATGCACTGAAGGCGCTGCTCAGCGATCCCACTGCCTATGAAGTCGTGGAAACGTCGGCTCCTCGCCAGCGTGTCGCGGTCAGGGAATTCATCCCCGTGAACGCTCCGGAATTCGCTCCCTGGTCGGCCTGACCTCCAGTATTCTCTAAGGCCAGGGCCGCCTCTTCCGGGAGGCGGCATTTTTTTAGCCGCACGTTCGATTCTCGCAATAGCCCGATCGATTCGCCTCGGCGAGGGGTCCCGACGCATCAGGCGTTGGATAAGCCCGACATAGAGCCGCCGCTGCCACAAAAATGCGTTATTGCATCATCATTGCGTTGCTCTCACGGTGCGTTTATGGCTAGAAACGCCTGCGAGGGTGGTCGCCCATATAGGCGACAGTTGGGATGATTCTATGGGTTATGCAAGGTCTGACAGGATGATGAAGACAGCGCGGGCGCTGCTCGCGGTGATGATGGTGCTGGGCGCGGGTGTTGCGATTTCCAGCTGCCAGTCGGATCCCGATATCGACATCAGCAAGCTGCCGCTCGATTCCGATCCACCGGAACTCCTCTATAACCAGGGCCTGGCCAACCTCAAGGCCGGAAACATTACCGAGGCCGGACGCAAGTTCGAGGCCGTGGACCGCGAACATCCCTTCTCCGAATGGGGCCGCAAGGCGCTTGTCATGGTCACCTTCGTCAAGCAGCGCCAGGGGCGCTACGACGATGCAGTGCAGGCCGGAACGCGCTATATGAACCAGTATCCGCGCTCTGCGGATGCCGCTTATGTGCAGTACCTCATCGGCCTGTCCTATTCCAAGCAGATCAGCAACGTCACGCAGGACCAGCGTGCGGCGCAGCGCACGATCGACGCCATGCAGGCTGTCGTCGACAATTATCCTGACTCCGAATATGTCGACGATGCTCAGGCAAAGATCCGTTTTGCCCGAGATCAGCTCGCCGGCAAGGAAATGCAGATCGGCCGCTACTATCTGGAGCGGAAGGAATATCTCGCCGCGATCTCTCGTTTCCGGACCGTAGTCGAGAAGTACCCGAACACCAACCAAATCGAGGAGGCGCTGGCGCGACTCACCGAGGCCTATTATGCAATGGGCATCGTCGAGGAGGCGCAGACTGCGGCCGCGGTGCTCGGGCATAACTATCCCGACAGCCAGTGGTACGCGGACTCCTACAAGCTCTTGCAGACCGGCGGCACGGAGCCGCGCGAAAACAAGGGCTCGTGGATTGCCCGGGCCGGCCAGAAACTGCTTCTTGGTACCTGAGGAAAATGCTGATCCAGCTTTCGATCCGCGATATCGTCCTGATCGAGCGGCTGGATCTTGCCTTCGAGACCGGGCTTTCCGTTCTGACCGGGGAGACGGGTGCCGGCAAATCCATCCTTCTCGACAGTCTATCGCTTGCGCTCGGTGGGCGCGGCGATGGCGGGCTCGTTCGCCATGGCGAGGAAAAAGGGCAGGTAACGGCAGTCTTCGACGTCGAGCCCGATCATGCAGTGCGCAGGCTGCTGCAGGAGAACGGCATCGATGACGAAGGCGACCTGATCTTCCGTCGCCAGCAATCCTCGGACGGCCGCACCAAGGCCTATGTCAACGACCAGCCGCTCAGCGTGCAACTGATGCGCCAGGCCGGCCAGATGCTGGTCGAGATCCATGGCCAGCACGACGACCGGGCGCTCGTCGATATCCATGCTCATCGTACGCTTCTTGATGCCTTTGCGTCGCTTGCCGAGGAGGCTTCGTCGGTGGAGCAGCTCTACCGCACCTGGAAGGACAGCGAACGGGCGCTGAAGAAGCATCGCGAGAAGGTGGAGAGCGCCGCACGCGAGGCCGACTACCTGCGATCCTCTGTCGAGGAGCTCGAAAAACTGTCGCCGCAGGACGGGGAAGAGGACGAGCTTGCCGAGCGCCGCGCGCGGATGATGAAGGCCGAGCGAATCGCCGGCGACATCGCCGAGGCCTCAGAGTTCCTGAACGGCAACGCTTCGCCCGTGCCCCATATCGCGTCGCTGGTTCGCCGTCTGGAGCGCAAGAGCCACGAGGCGCCCGGCCTTCTCGAAGACACGGTGGCGCTGCTCGATGCGGCGCTGGACCAGCTTTCGAATGCGCAGATGGAAGTCGAGGCGGCACTGCGCAAGACAGAGTACGATCCGAAAGAGCTGGAGCGAGTCGAGGAGCGGCTTTTCGCTCTCCGCGGCGCTTCGCGGAAATACTCCGTTCCGGTGAGCGAGCTTCCGGCTCTTGCCGTGCGCATGATCTCCGATCTTGCCGATCTCGATGCCGGCGAGGAGAGGCTTCTGCGGCTGGATAAGGAAGTTGCGCTGGCAAAGGCCAGCTACGGCACGGCTGCACTGTCGCTTTCGCAGAAGCGCCATCATGCCTCCGAGGCGCTCACGAGCGCCGTCATGGCAGAGTTGCCGGCGCTGAAGCTCGAGCGTGCGCGGTTCATGGTCGAAATCACCACGAATCAGGAAGAGGCGACGGCGGATGGCATCGACGTCGTCGAGTTCCATGTGCAGACGAACCCTGGCACGCGTCCAGGCCCGATCATGAAGGTTGCCTCCGGCGGCGAGCTGTCGCGCTTCCTGCTGGCACTCAAGGTGGCGCTTGCGGATCGGGGCTCGGCGCCGACCCTCGTCTTCGACGAGATCGATACCGGCGTCGGCGGAGCGGTGGCGGATGCGATCGGCCAGCGCCTGAAGCGGCTTTCCGAGCGTGTTCAGGTACTTTCCGTTACCCATGCCCCGCAGGTCGCTGCGCGGGCGGCGACGCATCTCCTTATCTCCAAGGGGCCTTCGACGACCGGCGGGGACAAGATCGCCACACGGGTCGCGACGATGGCGCCTTCCGACCGCACCGAGGAGATTGCCCGCATGCTCGCCGGCGCTTCGGTCACGGAAGAGGCGCGGGCGGCAGCCAAGCGCCTGCTCGCCGGCAACGGTTAGCCGCCCCGCGGAGCGGGTCACTCGCTGGCGTCAACGCTCCTTTGCCTCGGAACTACGCTCGGTCCGTCTTTCAATCGCGGAATTTTGCTCTAAAAACATTCCAGATTCTCTGGGAGTGAAGCCGCATGTCGACACAGTCCGTTGCCGTTGAGGACCTGACACTTGAAGATGCCGCTGCGGAGCTCGAGCGGCTGGCGAAGGAGATCGCCAGCAATGACGAGCTCTATCACGGCAAGGACCAACCGAAGATATCCGATGCGGAATATGACGCGCTGAAGCGGCGCAACGACGCGATCGAGGCGCGGTTTCCGGAGCTTGTCCGTGACGACAGTCCCTCGCGCCGGGTCGGCGTGGCACCATCGGTAACCTTCGCGCAGGTCGTTCACGCACGCCCCATGCTGTCGCTCGACAATACCTTCTCGCAGGAGGATGTCAGGGATTTCGTCGCCAGCGTCTACCGCTTCCTCGGTCGCCTGCCGGACAATTCGATCGCCTTTACCGCCGAGCCGAAGATCGACGGGCTTTCCATGTCGATCCGCTACGAGAACGGCAAGCTTGTGACGGGTGCCACGCGCGGCGACGGCACGACCGGCGAGAACGTGACGGCCAATATCCGCACCATCAAGGAAATTCCCAACGAGCTGCCGAAGGGCGCGCCCGCTGTCGTCGAGGTGCGTGGTGAGGTCTACATGGCCAAGAGCGACTTCATGGCGCTGAACGCGCAGATGGAGGCCGAGGGCAAGCAGACCTACGTCAATCCGCGCAACACGGCTGCCGGTTCGCTGCGCCAGCTCGATGCGAAGGTGACGGCGAGCCGCAAGCTGAAGTTCTTCGCGTATGCCTGGGGCGAGATGTCGGCGATGCCGGCCGACACGCAGCTCGGCATGGTCGAGGTCTTCAAGAGCTGGGGCTTCCCGGTCAATCCGCTGATGAAGCGCCTGAACTCTGTGGAAGATATCCTTGCGCATTACGATGAGATCGGGCTCGAACGCCCCGATCTCGACTACGATATCGACGGTGTTGTCTACAAGGTCGACAGTCTCGAGCTGCAGGCCCGCCTCGGCTTTCGTTCGCGCAGCCCGCGCTGGGCGACTGCGCACAAGTTCCCTGCCGAGCAGGCCTTCACCGAGGTGGAGAGCATCGATATCCAGGTGGGCCGCACCGGGGCGCTGACGCCCGTCGCCCGCCTGAAGCCGATCACCGTCGGCGGTGTCGTCGTCACCAACGCGACGCTTCATAACGAGGACTATATCAAAGGCATCGGCAATAGCGGCGAGCGCATCCGCGATGATGACCACGACATCCGCATCGGCGATACGGTGATCGTGCAGCGTGCGGGTGATGTCATTCCGCAGGTGCTGGACGTGGTGATGGAGAGGCGTCCTGCCGATGCCGTGCCCTACGAGTTTCCGAAGAAGTGCCCGGTCTGCGGCAGCCATGCCGTGCGCGAGAAGAACGAGAAGACCGGCAAGCTCGATTCGGTTACCCGCTGCACCGGCGGCTTCATCTGCCGGGCACAGGCGACGGAGCACCTGAAGCACTTCGTCTCCCGCAACGCTTTCGACATCGAGGGCCTCGGCTCGAAGCAGGTGGATTTCTTCTTCGAGAGTGAGGATCCGGCACTTCAGATCCGCACCGCGCCCGACATATTCACGCTCGAAAGGCGACAGAACGATTCGCTGACGAAGCTGGAAAACATCGAGGGCTTCGGCAAGGTCAGCGTGGCCAAGCTCTATGCCGCCATCAACGAGCGGCGCAGCATCGCGCTCCCACGCTTCATCTATGCGCTTGGCATCCGCCACGTCGGCGAGACGACGGCGAGGCTTCTGGCGCGGTCCTATGGCACATACGAGGCCTTCGCGACGGCAATGAGGGATGCTGCACCCCTTTCCGGCGATGCCTGGAACGACCTCAACGCGATCGAAGGCATAGGCGAGATCGTCGCGCGCGCAATTGTCGAGTTCTACAAGGAGCCGCGCAACATCGAGGTGATCGGCCGCCTGCTGCAGGAAGTGACGCCGCAGGAGGCCGAACAGCCGGTAACCACGGGCAGTCCGGTCGCAGGCAAGACGGTCGTCTTCACGGGCTCGCTCGAGAAGTTCACCCGCGACGAGGCAAAGGCGAGGGCCGAAAGCCTGGGAGCCAAGGTCGCCGGCTCCGTCTCCAAGAAGACGGATATCGTCGTCGCCGGACCCGGCGCCGGCTCCAAGCTGGACAAGGCGCGTGAACTCGGCGTGCAGACGATGGACGAGGACGAGTGGCTGGCGCTCATCAGCGGCTAGCGAACGGGTCAAGGAGGCAGCCGGCATTCGCGCCGGCTGCCTCCAGGCTTTAGATCTTCAGCCGCGCCATCGTGTAGGCGTCGACATATTGACCGGCCCGGAAGCCGAAGGCCTTGAGTTGTCCTTCCTTTTCGAAGCCAAACTTCTGGTAGAGGCCGATCGCGGCTGCGTTGTCCGTGTAGACTGTCAGTTCCAGGCGCTTCAGATCCAGCCAGTTGTCCGCCATGTCGACCAACTCGCCGAGCAGTGCACTGCCTATGCCTCGGCCGGCGTAGGCGTCGTGGACACCCATTCCGAGACTGGCGGCGTGACTGCGCCGCCCCTGAAGGCGTGTCATGCCCGCATCGCCGACGATCATGTCGCCGATCACCGCGACAAGGCTTATGCTGCCCGGCTGCGCCATCTCCAGGCGCTTCCTCGTTTCCTCGACGGTCTGGTGCGGCAGGCGGAGGGTGCCGAAGCGAAAGCCCGGCATGTTGAGGAGCGTCGTCACCGCCTCGACATCGGACGGGCGCATCGCGCGCACGGTCAGGCCCTCGACAGACGGCCGACTTCGCAATTGATCTTCATCTGAAAATTTCAAAACGCTCTCCTTGGTTTTGGAGGAGGAGAGCAGAGTTCCCGAACCCTGCTCGCCTCGGCAGGGTTCTCGGGAATGATCGGATCGCTATTGACGCGCCATCGCTCCCGCGTACCCTTCAAGGGTCGTGGTAACGTGCATAAGCGTTGCAATGGTCATCGAGCCGATCATGGTCGCGCAGTTTCGTTGTCCGAGCGAAAAAGTCAACCACCCCGAGAAGTTTGCCTGGACGGCCCCGGCTCGCTATTGCTGGAGGTGGACAGATTCGGAGCTGCGGATTGAAGACGATTGCCATTGATTTCGAGACGGCCAACGAGCAGCGCGGCAGCGCTTGTTCGGTCGGTCTCGCCTGGATCGAGGACGGCCGCGTGACGCGCGTCGAGGAGCGGCTTATCCGCCCGAAAGACATGCGCTTTTCCGGAATGAACATCGCCATCCACGGCATCCGGCCGGAAGATGTGGAGGACGCGCCGGAATTTCCGGAGGTGATGGACGAGTTCCATGATGATTTCCGCGATGCGACGATGATCGCCCACAATGCAGCCTTCGACTTCAGCGTCTGGCGAGCGAGCCTCGATCTCTACCGGCAATCCTATCCCGAGCTCACCTACCTCTGCAGCCTGAAGATGGCGCAGCGCATCTGGCCGCATTTCCTTTCACACCGGCTGAACCTAATCGCCGAACATCTCGGCCTGCGTTTCGTCCATCACAATGCCGCGGAGGACGCGGCTGTCTGCGCGGCCGCAGCCATCGAGATGGCGAGGGTCGTCAAGGCCTCGACGGTAGCCTCCATTCCGGCGGTGATCGGTATGAAGCCCGGCAGGCTGACGTCTCGTGGATACGAGCCCTGTACCTGCCGCAGGGCCTGACTCGCTTGCTTGCAAAGGCCGTGGCGATTCTTATCTAAGTTTCGGGATCATTCAGGGGATCGTCATGTCCAAGCTTCGAAATCTGTTCCTTGCCGCCGGCGTCTTCGTCGCGGCTTCCGCGGGCACCACTTCTGCCGAAGTCGTCGGCAAGGTCGGGGTCGATTGGATCGGCAACGACATCATCATCGAGGCGGTCTCCGACCCGGAGGTGAAGGGTGTCACCTGCCACGTCACCTATTTCGACCGCAGCCTTATCGACCGGCTCAAGAACGGCAAATGGTTTGAGGACCCGTCGAACAACTCCATCGCCTGCCGCCAAACGGGACCCATCGAGATCGACAACATCGACCTCTCCGCAGACGGGCAGGAGGTTTTTCGCGAGGGGATGTCGCTGATCTGGAAGACGCTCGTCGTCAACCGTATCTATGACAAGGACAATAACACGCTGATCTACCTCGCTCATTCGCGCGAGCTTACGGAGGGCTCAGCGAAGATGTCGATCTCGACGATCCCGCTCTACGGCCAGGACGTCGTGTGGAAGAATGGCAAACCCTAGGGGCGCCCCGCGCCGGCTCCCGGAATTTTCGCCAAAAAATGTGTGTTTGCCGGAAGCCCCCAAAAATAGTCCGAAAATGAGCCTGTCTCAGAACTGCTTTGCCGCAGTTGGACCTTTCGCCCCCCGAATTTTTAGGGCAATTTTGCGGCGCACATGAGGAGAGGCTCTGCTTCGCCTCTTGTTCGATGACTTGCCAACGGTGTCGGCGAAACACCCCAAGATCGTCTACACCGTGTCATTCTAAAGCCCTGGAACTTCCCGGTTCCAGGGCTTTTCTTCGGCATGATCGATCCGGCTCAGTAGCGGTCGTCGTAATAGTAGCGCGGACGCGGCGCGTAGTAATATCCGCCGCGGATGCTGCCCGTGCTGTTCATGTCCAAGCCGCCTGTATTGCGCCCGGCGCCGCTGTAATAGTCACCGGTATCGGGCTGGGCCCGGCCGGGATACTGCCAGCCGTAGTGGCGCATCACAGGGCCGCGCTCGGCGCCCTGATAGTATTCGCCGTCGCCCGGAGCGGCAAAGGCGGCTCCGGAAATCGCCATCGCGCCAGCAAGGATTGTCGCGCTCAACGTGATCCTCATCGGGGTCTTCATGTCGTTCTCCTCTTCCATCTGTTTCCCGTCCCTTCGCATCGCTGTTGCGTTGCATGTCAGTTGAACGACAGCCGAGGCGGAAAAGTTGCATCCGGACGCAAATGGAAATCGCGTCGGGCGCAGGCGAAGCCCAAAAAGAAAAGGCACGGCGTGAGCGCCGTGCCTGTCGAACGAAGATTGAAACGCTGACTTAGGCTGCCTGCGCGAGCTCGTCGGCGATGACCGTGTCGAGGTTCAGGAAGCAAACCATGGTCTTTTCCAGCGCTACGATGCCGCGGCAGAAGGCGCGCTGGGCTTCCGGGATAATCTCCGGCGGCGGCTGCAGATCCTCGCCGCGGATCGTCATCATGTCGGAAACCTGCTCGACCAGCAGGCCGACCAGCTTGCCGGCGATGTCTGTAACGATGATTGCAGAGCGCTCGGACGGTTCGGTCATCTTCATGCCGAGGCGGCAGGCCATGTCGATGACCGGGATCACCGCGCCGCGCAGGTTGATAAGGCCGAGCACATAGGGCGGCGTATGCGGCATCGGCGTCACCGGCGCCCAGCCGCGGATTTCGCGGATGGCCATGATGTCGATGCAGAATTCCTGATCGCCAAGGTGAAAGGACACGATTTCCAGATAAGCGCCCGACTGCTTGATGGCATTCGTCATGGTCAAAACTCTTCCAGTTGGTAGCCGCGGGCGGCGCGTTTGTCCGAGCGGTTGCGTTGCTACTCTAAAATTCGCGTGCAGAGGTTACGATAGGTTTAAAATCGCGGGCGGCAGATTGAATAAGCTTTAAAATCGCGGGCTGTACTGTATCGGCCGCCCGATATGCTGCATTCGGCGCATGTCTGGTTATTCGAACTGCGAGACAAATCATCGCGGTAGGCCCGCAAACGTGATGTTGAATTGCCTTGATGGCGTCGAGGCTGTATCAGGCGACAGACTCCGGTGCGGGCCGGAGCGATCTTCTCGCGAATCGGGATGCCGACTTATGAAAACGTTCCGGATAGCTGTCTGGGTTGCGGTGCTGCTGATGGCAGGCGTGCTTGGCTGGCTTACGCTCGACATTACGAAGACGAAGGAAATCGCCTCGGAAGCTCCCTATGGCGTTCCATTCACGCTCGTGGCGCAGGATGGCCAGCCGATCACCGAGAACGCGCTGCGCGGCAAGCCGTCCGCCGTCTTCTTCGGCTTCACGCATTGCCCAGAGGTCTGCCCGACGACACTCTTCGAGCTGAACGGCTGGATGGAGAAGGTAGATCCGGACGGCACGAAGCTGCGCGCCTATTTCGTGACCGTCGATCCAGAGCGCGATACACCGGAACTGATGAATGAATATGTTTCCAACGTATCGAAGCGCATCACGGGCATTTCGGGCCCGCCGGACAAGGTCGCCGAGGTCATCAAGGGCTTCAGGGTCTACGCCAAGAAGGTGCCGGTCGATGAGAAGCAACCCAATGGCGACTACACCATGGACCATACGGCCTCGGTCTTCCTGCTCGATTCGGCCGGCCGCTTCGCCGGGACGATCGCCTATGGGGAAAATCCCGACACCGCCGTGAAAAAGCTGGAAAACCTGATCAGCAAGGGTTAGCGCCTGAACAGCGCTTCTTTTTTGGCTTAGCCGCCTCCTGCTTGCCGAGGGTTCCAGACCGTGAGTGAAATTCGCCTCTACGTATCCACGACCGAAAAGAAGGCCGAGCAGATCCTCGACCTGATGACCGACGCCTTCGAAGAAGACGACCTGGCGATCGCGACCACGGAAGTCGACGAGAAGAGGGACATATGGGAAGCGTCCATCTATCTCGCGGCCGCCGAGGAGGATGAAGTCCACCTTCGCTTCGATGCGCTGCTGAAGCCTGCCTTTTCGGATCTGGCGATCCAAAGGGAAATCATTCCCGACATCGACTGGATTGCGAAATCCCTCGAGGGCCTGAAGCCGGTGAGGGCGGGACGCTTCCTTGTCCATGGGTCCCATGACCGCGACAAGGTGCAGCCGAACGACATCGCCATCGAGATCGACGCCGGTCAGGCCTTCGGCACTGGACATCATGGAACGACGGCCGGCTGCCTTGAGACGATCGAGAAAGTCGTGCGGGCGCGGCGCGTGCGCAATGCGCTCGATCTCGGCACCGGCAGCGGCGTGCTGGCGATCGCTGTGCGCAAGCTCAAGAACATTCCGGTCCTTGCAACCGACATCGATCCGATTGCAGTACGCGTCGCGCGCGAGAATGTCCGTCGCAACGGCATTCCCTCAGGCCTCACGACTCAGACGGCGGCCGGATTCCATTCGACGGCCTTCGCCACGCATGGGCCATTCGACCTCATCATCGCCAATATTCTTGCCCGCCCGCTGATAAGGATGGCTCCGCAGCTCGTTTCGCATCTGGCGCCGGGCGGCTCGGTCATACTCTCCGGTATCCTCGCCGCGCAGCGCTGGAAAGTGCTCGCCGCCTATAACGGTGCCAAGCTCCGGCATGTGGGCACGATCTGGCGCAATGGCTGGGTCACCATTCATCTCGACCGGCCATAACGAAGGTTTACAGACAGCAGAAAAGCAAAAGGCGGTGCCAATGGCACCGCCTGCTGATCAGTTTAGCTGATCGCCCACGAGCTTAAGGAGGAGGAGCGCTCAAGTGGGCCTACTTGTTCTGAACACCGTGTCCGGGTGAGGGAGGAGGAGAGACCGGACGGGTGCTTAAGATCAGAACGCGTAGCTGTTTGCGCCGTTGCGGCGAATTTCCTTGCCGGTCGTGCCGAGCATGCGGACGCTGTCTTCCGCGAGGGCACGCGAGCCAATTACATGACGCACGGTCCGGCGCTCGCCAGCCTGCATCGGGCTCTTGTAAGCGAAACGCGAGAGTGAGGCAGTCATTTTCATTTCCTTTTCGTGTCGGGTTCGTTCCCGACGCTGTTGATGGCGCCTATATAGCTATTTGCGAAAACTCTGGCAGGGGGTTTCTTTCATGGGAGCCATGCGCTGCATGCATGAAGCATGCCAAATTGCCGCCAACCAGCCGCATTTGTGCCTAACTGATGAACAGCGAGCCCAGGAAATATGATCCAGCGCATCGCCAAACGGTGGGAAATTCGGCTAACATGGCGTTCAGCCAACTAGTGGATTCACTTCAAATCATTCGGGTTTTCAGCATGTTTCAGTCCTTCGAAGTCACCTCCACCCCGCAATTCGGAAAAGAGCGCGTTGCCGCGCTGCGCGCAAGCTTCGCCGATCTCGAGATCGACGCCTTCCTGGTGCCGCGCGCCGACGAATATCAGGGCGAGTACGTCCCGAAGTGCTCCGAGCGTCTCTCCTGGCTGACGGGCTTCACGGGCTCTGCCGGCGTCGCGCTGGTGACGCAGTCGCAGGCGATCGTCTTCGTCGATGGACGCTATGTGACGCAGCTTGTTGAGCAGGTGGATGGTACCGTCTTCACCGGCGGCGACCTCGTCAACGAGCCGCCGCATCTGTGGATCAGCCGCCACGGCCAGAAGGGCCTGCGCCTCGGCATCGATCCTTGGCTGCACGCCGGGGCCGAAGTGCGCCGGCTTGAGAAGGCGCTCGGTGACGTCGGGGGCACGCTCGTCTTCCTGCCGCACAATCCGCTCGACCGCCTGTGGACGGATCGCCCGGCCGAGCCGCTCGGCGCAGTGGCCATCCAGAACATCGCACAGGCAGGCGTGCTTGCGAAGGACAAGATCGCGGCTATTGCCGCCGACCTCGGAAAGAAGAATCTTACCGCCGTACTGGTCGCCGATCCGTCTTCGATAGCCTGGATCTTCAATATCCGCGGTGCCGATGTGCCGCATACGCCGCATCCCCTTGCGCGCGCAATCATTGACGCCTCTGGAAATGCCGAGCTTTTCCTCGACAAGCGCAAGACCGGTATCGAGGCAGAAGCCTATCTGGCGCAGATCTGCACACAGCGTCCGCCGGCCGAGCTTTCGGAACGCCTGGAGGCTGTCTCGAAGGACGGGCGCATTCTCGTCGATCCGGATGTGACGCCCTACGCGCTGACCGAACTCATCAGCCGCGCCTGGGGCGAGGTGGTCGAAGGAGCCGATCCGGCCAAGCTGCCGCGTGCCGTGAAGAATGCCGTGGAGATCAACGGCTCTGCCGCAGCGCACCTGCAGGATGGCGCTGCCATGGTCGAGTTCCTATGCTGGCTCGACCAGACGAAGCCGGGGACGATCACCGAGATCGCGGCAACGAAGCAATTGGAAGGCGTGCGGGCGCGTGTCGGCCAAAGCATGCAGAACCCGCTGAAGGACATATCCTTCGATACGATCGCCGGGGCGGGGGAGCATGCCGCGATCATGCACTACCGGGTGACGACGGAGACCGATCGGCTGATCCAGCCGGGCGAACTCTTCCTCGTCGATTCCGGCGCTCAATATATCAATGGCACGACGGACATCACCCGCACGGTCGGTATCGGTGCGGTTCCGGAAGACCAGAAGCGCTTCTTCACGCTGGTATTGAAGGGAATGATCGCGATCAGCCTTGCTCGTTTCCCGAAGGGTTCACGCGGATGCGACCTCGATCCGCTGGCGCGAATCGCGCTGTGGAAGGCGGGGGCCGATTTTGCGCATGGCACCGGCCACGGCGTCGGTTCGTATCTTTCTGTCCACGAGGGGCCGCAGCGCATTTCCCGCCTTTCGACGCAGGAGTTTCTGCCCGGTATGATCCTCTCAAACGAACCCGGCTACTATCGTCCCGGAAGCTTCGGCATCCGCATCGAAAACCTTGTCTACATCCGCGAGGCGGAGGAGATCGAGGGTGGCGACCTGCCGATGTACGGCTTCGAGACGCTGACCTATTGCCCGATCGACCGCAGCCTCGTCGTCACCGGCCTGCTCACCCATGAGGAATTGAACTGGCTCAACGACTATCACGACCGCACGCGCGAGGCGCTGATGCCGCTGATCCACGATCACGATGTCAGGGCATGGCTCGAAAACGCGACGCTGCCGCTCAGCCACTGATGGGCAAGTGACGGGCGGTCATGACGACCGCCCAGGCGGCGACCAGCATCCATGTGTGCGAAAAGCGCAGGCCGACCAGAAGCGCGGCCAAAAGGGCCAATTTCGATTCCCAGCCGCCGGCAAAGAAAGCCGGCGCGACGAGCGTGGTCAGGACGGCTGCCGGCACGGCGGCCAGAGCAGCCTCCATGCGCGGCGGAATCCGTTTCATCGTGGTTATGAGGATATAACCGCCGATGCGGGTTCCATAGGTCGCGACAGCGCCGGCGAGGATGATGAGAACCATGTGAAGATCGAAGGTCATCGTCATACCTCGTGCAGGTCGGATTCGAGTTCCTGTTCGTGCGGCGGGGGCGGAAACAGGGTTGCGAGGACGATGCCGGCGGCAGCACCCAGGCTCACATGCCAGGGCGAACCGACGTAGTGGTAGGCGATGATCGACGCGACGGCGCTGACGGAGGCCACGGGCAGGAAGTTGTCACGATGGCGGAAGTCGAGGACGATGCCCAGAAAATATGTCGGCAGAAGGATATCGAGACCGATCGACTTCGGATCACCGATAAAGCTGCCGAGCGTGCCGCCAAGCAGGCTGACAATGACCCAGGGTATGTAGATGATGATGCCAAAGCCGAGATACCAGGCAAAGGTGACGGGTCGGCCTGACTCTCCGCGCTTGACCGTTTCCGCAAATTGCGGATCCACCAGCAGGAAGAAGGTGAAGAACTTCTGGAGCGCCGAGAAGTGCTTGATGTGCGGCGCGATCGCTGCGGAATAGAGCACATGGCGGAAGTTGACGGCCACGATCGAGGCAACGATTACCCAAGCCTGGATATTGTGACCGAAGAGTTCCAGTCCGACCATCTGGCTTGCGCCAGCGTAGATGCTGGCGCTCATAAGGGTGATTTCACCGAGCGTCATGCCGTTATCCGCGGCTAGCGCGCCGAAGAGTGCCGCGAACGGTGCCGAGGCGAGGGCGACGGCGGAACCGCCACGCAGGCCCTCAAAAAAATCCGCTCGTTTCATGAGCCTTCGTCCTTCCTGACAACAGAGGACCTCCGTAAGGTCCACGGGGCGCCGCGGCAACTGAATTTACTTGATCAGTCAATTGATTTCGCTGAACTGTCTGCGCTGCAAACGGCGACGGGAAGGAAGCGAATGAAGAAGATCGTGCTCGAAAAGGATGAGCGGTCGGCAGCCATCGACCGGATCCAGCAATATTTCTCAGACGAGCTGGACCAGACGATCGGCCGGCTGCCGGCAGAATTCCTGCTCGACTTTTTCGCCGCCGAGATAGGGCGCTACTACTACAATCAGGGCCTGCGCGATGCCCACGCCGCGCTGGTCAGGAAGATGGAGGATCTCGGTGAGGCGATCTACCTTCTCGAGCGCGAGCCGCATGAAAAGGGCTAGCCATCAGCGCTTCGGCTGGAAGGTGTGCTCCATGCCCGGAAATGTCCGCGCCCTGACCTCAGCCGCGTAATCCTCCGCAGCCTTCGAGACGATGGGTGCAAGTTCTGCGAAATGCTTGACGAAGCGAGGCTTGAATTCGTTGAAAAGGCCAAGCATGTCGTCGGAGACCAGAATCTGCCCGTCGCAGGCGGGCGAGGCGCCAATGCCGATCGTCGGGATCGAAAGCGCGGCAGTGATCTCGCGCGCCAGCGGCTCGATGGTGCCCTCGATGACGACGGCAAAGGCGCCGGCATTGTCGATCGCCCTGGCGTCGCGACGGATCTTGTCCGCCTCCTTGTCCGAACGGCCGAGCGAGCGGTAGCCGCCCGTCGTGTTCACCTGCTGCGGCATCAGCCCGACATGGCCGAAAACCGGAATTCCGCGCGAGGTGAGGAAGGAGACCGTCTCGGCCATTTCCTCGCCGCCTTCGAGCTTGACGCCGTCGCAGCCTGTCTCCTTGAGGATGCGGGCAGCGTTGCGGAAGGCCTGCTCCTTCGATTCCTGGTAGGAGCCGAAGGGGAGGTCGACGATGACACAAGCATTCTTCACGCCGCGCATCACGCCCTGCCCATGGGCAATCATCATTTCCAGCGTCACACCGACCGTCGATTCCATGCCGTAAAGCACCATGCCAAGCGAATCGCCGACGAGCAGAAGGTCGCAATGTGCATCGATCAGGCGCGCGATTGGCGTTGTGTAGGCGGTCAAGGAAACGATGGGCTGCTTGCCTTTCATCGCTTCGATCATGGCGGGCGTCGTGCGCTTGGTCCGGGTGGGAGTACTCATGGTCAGGCCTTCGCTGGTTTCTCGCCAATGACGCGGTTATCAAGCAGCCGTGTGGAACCGATGCGCACGAAGAGGGCGATCAGGATCGCGCGCTCGGCCAACGACGCGAGCGGCTCAAGTGTCTCGGGATCGCGCACCGCGACGACCTCCGGAACCGCAAGCGGCTCTGCTTCGATGTATTTCCGCAAGGCCGCCTCGAAGGCCGCGGGATCAGTAACCCCCTGGGCATAAAGTCGCTCGGCCTCGGCAAGGGCCTTCGGCACAATGACGGCGGCGGCGCGCTCCTCGTTGGAGAGATAGACGTTCCGGGAGGAGAGGGCGAGACCATCGGCTTCCCGCACGGTGGGCACGGGGACGACGCGCACGGGCTGCGCCAGGTCCTCCACCATGCGACGGATGATCGCCACCTGCTGGTAGTCCTTCTCGCCGAAATAGGCGGCGTCCGGCTGCACGAGGTTGAAGAGCTTGGTCACAACGGTTGCGACGCCAGCAAAGTGGCCGGGTCGTACGGCACCTTCAAGCTCGCTCCCCAGCGTCGGGACGTCCACGACTGTCTGCATGGGGCGGGGATACATTTCCTGCATGTCCGGGGCAAAGAGGATATCGACGCCTGCTGCTTCAAGCATCGCACTGTCGCGGGCGAGATCGCGCGGATATCTGGAGAGATCCTCGTTCGCGCCGAACTGCAGCGGATTGACGAAAATGGAGACGGCCGTGACGTGGTTTTCCGCCTTGGCACGGGCGACGAGTTCCATATGTCCGGCATGGAGATAGCCCATCGTCGGAACAAAACCGATGCTCTGGCCCGCCTTGCGATATGCCGCGAGGCTTGCGCGCAGTTCTGCGACGGTTCTGATCGTTTTCACGCCGGCTCCTCCAGACTTCGGCTTTGGGCCGCCCCTCAAACGGCGGGGTTACCTAACCCGCGCCGTTCAAAAAGGCAATTCGCCTTCGGGAGGCTTCAGGCGGCGATTGCGTCCCGGCTGGAGATGATGGCAATTCCATTCTCGCGCATTTCTTCGATCGCGGCGCTGACGCCTTCCGGCGTAATGCCGCGGCTGGCGTCCTCGATGACGCGAATCGTCGCCTCCGGCAGCATCTCGATCGCATCCAGGGCCGAGAACTTGACGCAATAGTCGGTCGCCAGCCCGCAGATATCGAGCTCGGTGACCCCTTGGTCCTTCATGAATTGCGAAAGCCCGGTCAGCGCATCCTTGTCGTTGTCGCGAAAGGCCGAATAGCTGTCGACTCCGTGGCTCTCGCCCTTGAGCTGGATCAGATCTATCTCCTCGACCTTCAGATCCGGATGAAGCTCGGCGTCCGGCGTGCCGCGCACGCAATGGTCGGGCCACAACATCTGCGGCTTGCCGGAAAGCACGCCCATCTCAAAGGGCTCCTTGTCGGGGTGCATGGACGCAAAGCTGCCGTGGCCGGGCGGATGCCAATCCTGGGAGGCGACGATCAGATCGTATCTGCCGCTGTCGATCAGGGCATTTGCAATCGGCACGATGGCATGGCCGTCCGCCACCGGCAGATTACCTCCGGGGCAAAAGCCGTTCTGAATATCGATGAGAAGAAGGGCTTTCACGAGCGATTCTCCAGCGTGTTCTCGTGCCAATGCTGCATTGCAAATGTAGTGACGATCACGTTTATTTTAAAGCTCCCGGTTTCTGCGGGCTACGGCTGGGGAAAAGCTACGAAAAGCCTTGCTGTGCAGGGCAGACACCTCCGAACGACGTACAGGAAACGACCGCCTACGTCGATTAGTCATTTTTTCCGAACAGTGCGTTTGCTTAGCGACCCTTTAATTTCTTGCTGCGAAACCTCACATCGCCTTTTAGGGGCTATTTGTGAAAACCTGCGCTCACCGGTCGCGGGAGGGATTTGATATGACGGATTACGATTTTGACGAGTCTCGCCGCCGGGCTGCCCGGGATACGACGGAAAACAGGGGCGAAGGCGAACATGAGTATTTCGATCATCTCCGCACGCTGAGTCTCTCCATTGGCGAGCGTGTCATTGTTTTCTGCGTGCTGGCACTTATCGCCGGCGTCGGCGTTGCAGGCTATATGACGGAGCCCGGCACCTCGCCGCAGACGACCGGTTCCATCCGCATGGAGCCTGTGGCCGAGACTCCCCGTCCGACCTTTCCGGGTCATAGCCGCTGCAGCGACGTCTCGCCGTTTCCGGGCCGGGAGTGCTGATCAAGCGCTGAGCGGGCAGCTGTTTAGCTTCATGCCCGCTCCACGAAGCCTTCCAGCACCCGCTTCTGGCCAGCCTTGTCGAAATCGATCGTGAGTTTGTTGCCGTCGATGGCGGCGATATTGCCGTTTCCGAACTTCATGTGGAAGACGCGGTCTCCGACCGTGAAACGCGACGGTTCATTGGAGGTCGAGCGCGCAACGAGTTCGCCTTCGATCGTGCGCCCCTTCGGTCCGCTTTCACCATAACCTATCCGCTCGACGGCATGCCCTGAACGCGTTCCCCAGTTGTCGCGCGTGGCATCGGTCTTGTTTTGCTGGGCGCGCTTCCAGCCTGGCGTCGAATAGGAGTTGGCGAAGGGCTCGGTCTTGTCGAAGCGTGACTGGCCGTATCCGCCGCGGCCGTACCCGCCGTAGCTCTGCTCCATCTCGGCGACCTCGACATGGGGTTCCGGCAGCTCGTCGAGAAAACGTGACGGCATCGTCGATTGCCACAGGCCGTGGATGCGCCGGTTCGACACGAACCAGATGTGGCAGCGCCGCTTGGCGCGGGTGATGCCGACATACGCAAGACGGCGCTCTTCCTCCAGTCCCGCGCGACCGCTCTCGTCGAGCGAGCGCTGGTGAGGGAACAGGCCCTCCTCCCAGCCGGGCAGGAAGACGGTGTCGAATTCCAGGCCCTTGGCAGAATGCAGCGTCATGATGGAGACGGCGTCGAGGTTCTCGTTCTGCTCGGCGTCCATGACCAGCGAGACGTGCTCCAGGAAGCCGCGCATCGACTCGAAGCTCTCCATCGAGCGGATCAGTTCCTTGAGGTTGTCGAGGCGACCCGGTGCTTCGGCACTCTTGTCGTTCTTCCACATGTCGGTGTAGCCCGACTCTTCGAGGATCTGTTCGGCGAGCTCGGTATGCGGAGTCTTTTCAAGCATTTCCTGCCATCGGCGGAAAGATTGAATCACATCGAACAAGGCCTTGCGCGCCTTGGGTTTCAGCTCGTCGGTCTCGATGATGTCGGCGGCAGCGGCAAGCATCGGAATGTCGCGGGCGCGAGCATAGTCATGCAGCGCCCGGACGGTCGTGTCCCCGAGACCGCGCTTCGGCGTGTTGATTATGCGTTCGAAGGCGAGGTCGTCGGCCGGCTGGGCGACGAGGCGGAAATAGGCCATGGCATCCCGGATTTCGAGGCGCTCATAGAATCGTGGACCGCCGACGACGCGGTAATTCAGGCCGAGCGTGACGAAACGGTCTTCGAATTCGCGCATCTGGAAGGAGGCGCGCACCAGGATGGCCATGTCGTTGAGGGCGTGCTTCTTGCCGTCGGCATCGCCGCGCTGGAGCCGCTCGATCTCCTCGCCGATGGCGCGGGCTTCCTCTTCGGAATCCCAGGAGGCATGCACCTGCACCCGGTCGTCTTCGGGATCGGTGCGGTCGGTGAACAGGGTCTTGCCGAGCCGGCCCTCGTTGTGGGCGATGAGATGCGCCGCGGCACCCAGAATATGCTCGGTAGAGCGGTAGTTGCGCTCCAGCTTGATGACCTTGGCGCCCGGGAAATCCTTTTCGAAGCGCAGGATGTTGTCCACCTCCGCACCGCGCCAGCCGTAAATCGACTGGTCGTCGTCGCCGACGCAGCAGACATTCTGCAATTCGCCCTTCGGCCGCTGCGCAAGCAGGCGCAGCCACATGTACTGCGCAGTGTTGGTGTCCTGGTACTCGTCGACGAGGATGTAGCGGAACCGGGCGTGATATTCCTTCAGCAGATCCGGGTTCTTCCGGAGGATATGGATCGGGTGCATCAGCAGATCGCCGAAGTCGCAGGCGTTCAGCGTCGTCAGGCGTGCCTGATAGGCGAAATAGAGTTCGCGGCCCTTGCCGTTGGCAAAAGCGCGGGCGTCGCCCTCGGGAATGTCCGCCGGACCGAGGCCCTTGTTCTTCCAGGTGTCGATCATTCCGGCGAACTGCTTGGCCGGCCAGCGCTTGTCATCGAGGCCTTCCGCCTGGATCAGCTGCTTGATGAGGCGCACGACATCGTCGGTATCAAGGATGGTGAAGTCCGAGCGCAGGCCGACAAGCTCGGCGTGGCGACGCAGGAGCTTGACGCCGATCGAGTGGAAGGTGCCGAGCCACGGCATGCCTTCGACCGCACCGCCGACGAGGAGCGCGATGCGTTCCTTCATTTCACGAGCGGCCTTGTTCGTGAAGGTGACGGCGAGGATCTGAGAGGGAAAGGCGCGCCCGCTGGCAAGGATATGGGCGATACGCGTGGTCAGCACGCGCGTCTTTCCGGTGCCGGCGCCGGCGAGAACCAGCACCGGACCCTCGATCGTTTCGACGGCTTCGCGCTGTTCTGGGTTAAGTCCCGCCAGATAATCGGGCCTGTTTCCGGTATCGCGGGCCGCCATGGCCCGGGCGGCTATGCCACCGGCAACCGGTGCGGCGGAAGCGACGGGCCCGCGCGGCGCAGGCTCCTCGTCGAAGAAGGGAATATCGTCATTTCCGATGGTCATGCGGCGTAATGTAGTGATTCGGGGTGGAAAGACCAGAAAAGATGTTCTGCTTTCATTCCTATATCCTTTGGCTCTGCGGCGAAAGGGAGGCCTGCCCGTCGAAGGCGACTTCGGCAAGGCGCTGCAATCCGGTTCCGGGGCGGGCGCGTCTCCTGAAAGGATGTCAAGATTACATTTATGTCATCTTGTCATGCAAAGCTTGCCGGGTATCTGCAAAAGAAGGATATTGCGCGATACGAGTGGGAATCGCGGCTTGTTCCGCCTCCATATGTTCCTTTTTCAGGTCCTTCCGGAGACGTGAATGCAAGTTTGGAAGCAGTCTGTCCTGTCCGTTGTTGTCCTGTTGGCCGGTGTGGCCGGCTGGGTGGCCTTTGTGCCCGGGGCAGGCGAAGGGCTGGAAAAGATAGGTGTGCCAGCGCGGCTGGTCGGCCTTGTCGCGCCCAAGGGTGCCGAGACGGCGGGCGAAGGTGCCGGCGGGCAAGGGCAGGGACGCCGTGAAGGCGGGCGCAACGCGGCGCCAATGGTCGTAACCCAGGCCGTGGTGCGCGGCGTCGTCAACGACCGACTGAGTGCAATCGGCACGGGCGACGCGATCCGTTCCGTGGCGGTTACGCCGCAGGCAACAGGCACGATCCGCGAAATCCTCATCAAGTCGGGTGACCGGGTGAAGCACGGCCAGGTGCTTGCCAAGCTCGACAGCGAGGAACAGATCATTTCCCGCGGCCAGGCAGAGGTGGCGCTGAAGAGCGCCGTCGAGAAGTCGCAGCTCTACCACAACATCAAGTCCAGCGTTTCGCGCATGGATGTCTTCGATGCGGAGATCGCCGAGCAGGGCGCGCGGCTGCAGCTCCAGGCCGCCGAACTCAACCTCGCACGGCGCGACATCGTCGCCCCGATCGACGGCATCGTCGGCATCGTTCCCGTCAATATCGGTGACAACGTCACCACGACGACCAGCATCGTGACGCTGGACGACCGGTCCGAAGTGCTGGTCGATTACTGGGTGCCGGAGCGTTTCGCGAATACGATCGAAGTAGGACTTCCGGTGGAAGCGACGTCGGTGGCGCGGCCGGGCCAGGTCTTTAAGGGCGTCGTCGAAGCGATCGACAACCGCATCGATGCTGCAAGCCGCACGATGCATATCAGGGCGCGCATCGACAACAAGGCCGACGAGCTGCGTGCCGGCATGTCGTTCAACGTTACCATGCGTTTTGCAGGGCAGAGCTATCCGGCCGTCGATCCCCTGTCCGTGCAGTGGGATTCGGAAGGTTCTTTCGTCTGGCAGGTGAAGGACGGCAAGTCGGAGAAGGTGCGCGTGACGATCGTCCAGCGCAATCCCGACCGCGTGCTCGTGGCGGGCGACCTCCAGGATGGTGACGCCATCGTCACCGAGGGACTGCAGCGGGTGCGCGTGGGCGGCAACGTCCGGGTCGCCAGTGAACTCGCAGAGAATGCCGGGGTCGCGACACAATGAGCGCAACCGGCGAGCCTCATCCCCAGCCGGCCTCCGGCAAGCAGACCTTTACCGCACTCTTCGTTCGTCGCCCCATCTTGGCGCTGGTCTTCAACACGCTTCTCGTCGTCGCTGGCCTCGCGGCCTATTTCGGCGTCGAGGTTCGCGAGCTTCCCGACGTCGACCGGCCGGTCGTGACGGTGCGTACGACATTCGACGGCGCATCGCCGCAGACGATCGACCAGGAGTTGACGAAGGTGATCGAAGGCGCGGTAGCGCGCGTCAGTGGCCTGAAGTCGATTTCCTCCAGCTCGCAGTTCGGCTCCAGCCGGGTGACAATCGAATTTTCCGACGCCACCGATCTCGCCGTTGCCGCCAATGACGTGCGGGACGCGATCGGCCGCATCAGCGGCCAGCTGCCCGACGAAGCCGACCCGCCGCAGATCGTCAAGGCCGATTCGGATTCGCAGCCGATCATGCGGCTTGCCGTAACGTCCAGCAAACTCTCGATGGACGATCTCACGCTGCTCGTCGACAACGAGATCATCGACCGTCTTGCTTCCGTCGAGGGCGTGGCCGATGTCGAAACCTATGGCGACCAGGAAAAGGTCTTTCGCGTTGACGTGGACCAGGGCGCGCTTGCAAGCCGCGGCCTGACGATCGGCGACCTGACCGAGGCGCTTTCCAGCTCGGCGCTCGATGTACCGGCCGGCTCGCTCAAGAGCACGACGCAGGACATCGTGGTGCGGGCGACCGCCAACCTGCAGAAGCCCGAGGATTTCTCGAACCTCATCGTCGACGACAAGGTGCGGCTGGGCGACGTGGCGACTGTCACCCTCGGGCCGAGGGACGGGACGACGGCGCTGCGCTCGAATGGCGTGCCCGGCATCGGGCTCGGCATTATCCGCCAGGCGCAATCCAATACGCTCAACATTTCGAACGGCGTAAAGGCGGCCGTGGCACAGCTTTCGAAGACGCTGCCGGAGGGCACGCGGATCGCGATCACCAGCGACGACGCCGTCTTCATTCAGGGCGCCATCCATGAAGTCGTCCTGGCACTCGTTCTCGCTGCGGTCATCGTCATTGGCGTCATCTACCTGTTCCTGCGAGACTGGCGGGCGACGCTCATTCCGGCGGTAACGATGCCGGTCGCCCTGATCGGCACGCTGGCGGCTATCTACATGGTCGGTTTCTCGATCAACATCCTGACGCTGCTTGCAATCGTGCTTGCAACCGGCCTCGTCGTCGACGACGCGATCGTCGTCCTGGAGAATATCGTGCGTCGCCGCTCGGAAGGCATGGGGCCGCGCGCCGCGGCGGTTCTCGGCACGCGCGAGGTCTTCTTCGCGGTGATTGCGACCACGGCGACGCTTGCCGCGGTATTCATTCCGCTTTCATTCCTGCCGGGGCAGGTCGGTGGCCTCTTCCGCGAGTTCGGTTTCGTGCTTGCCTTCTCGGTCGGCCTGTCGTCGCTGGTCGCCCTGACGCTTTGCCCGATGCTCGCCTCGCGCATGTTGACCAGGGAAATGTTGGAGGATCACGGCGCTCTCGGACGCTTCGGCGAAGCCTTCGCCAGCCTCTACCAGTGGTCGCTCAGGGCATGCCTCAATGCGCCTCTCGTCGTCATCGTCGCATCGACCCTGTTCGGGGCGGCGGCGGTTTTCGCATTCACGACGGTGAAGAGTGAGCTGACGCCGAACGAGGACCGGGCGATGGTCATGATGCGGCTGACGGCGCCGCAGGGCTCGAGCCTCGATTACACGCGCGACCAGCTCCAGCGCGTCGAGGAATACCTGCAGCCCCTCGTCGACAGCGGTGATATCCGCAACATCTTCTCGATCTCCGGCCAGGGAGGCTCCGCCAATAGCGGCTTCATGGTGCTGAC
The DNA here is from genome assembly GCF_004345245.1 of Rhizobium sp. BK251. Taxonomy (GTDB): domain Bacteria; phylum Pseudomonadota; class Alphaproteobacteria; order Rhizobiales; family Rhizobiaceae; genus Rhizobium. The sequence goes on from NZ_SLUQ01000002.1 coordinate 619,848, forward strand.
GCTTGCCCCCTGGAGCGAACGCGATCGGACGCAGGCCGAGATCGTTGCCGATATCAACCGGGCCGCCTATCGTGTGCCGGCGCTACGCGGCAACGCGATCTCCTCCAACAGCCTTCGCATCCGCGGGGCGGGCAACGGCTTGCAGATGGCGCTGGTCGGCAACGACCACGAGGCACTCACGGCCGCGGCCGCGAAGCTCGTCCAGGCGATCGATGCCACCGGCCAATACGACACGCCGCGGCTGACCAACGAGCCGACGCAGGCGCAGGTTTCCGTCGCCATAGATCGCGAACGCGCCTCCGATCTCGGGATCGACATCACCGGCCTCTCGACGGCCATGCAATCGCTTCTCGAGGGCCGGTCGGTCGTCGATGTCTTCGTGGCCGGCGAAGCATATCCCGTCCTCCTGGCTTCCACGACCCGGCCGATCGACGATCCGACCGATCTCGAGAACGTCTTCCTGAAGACGGGCGACGGCAAGATCGTGCCGATGTCGGTGATCGCGAGCCTCAAGGAAGGCGCCGTCGCACCACAGCTTAACCGAGAACAGCAGCTCGCCTCCGTCGCGATAACCGCGGGCCTGAAGCCCGGAATGTCGCTTGGCGATGCCGTCAAGCAGGTGACAGAGCTTGCGCAGCCGCTCCTTCCGCCCGGCGCCCGGCTGATACCGCTCGCCGAGGCAGCGACGCTGGAGGAGAATTCGAGCGGCATGGCGCTGACCTTCGGCTTTGCCATCGTCATTATCTTCCTCGTCCTGGCGGCGCAATTCGAGAGCGTTCTTTCCTCGGTGATCATCATGTCGACGGTGCCGCTCGGGCTTGCCTGTGCTGTCTTTGCGCTGATCATCACGGGCTCGAGCCTCAACATCTACAGCCAGATCGGCCTCGTGCTGCTTGTCGGTGTGATGGCGAAGAATGGCATCCTCATCGTCGAATTCGCAAACCAGCTGCGCGACCGGGGCGAGGGCGTGCGCTCGGCCATCGAGAAGGCCTGCGCGCTGCGCCTGCGTCCGGTAATGATGACGATGATCGCCACCATCCTGGGCGGCGTTCCGCTGGTGTTCGCGCATGGTGCCGGCGCGGAGGCGCGAGTTGCGCTCGGATGGGTCATCGTGGGCGGGCTCGGATTTGCAACGCTCGTGACATTGTTCATCACGCCGGTTGCCTATCTGCTGATCGCGCGCTTCGCCAAGCCGCAATCCCACGAGGAAGCGCGGCTGCACGAGGAGATGTCAGTTGCGACTCGCCCGAGGCCGGTGCCGGATCCCGGTCATCTCGAGGCGGCGGAATAATTCTAGACCTTTAAGTCGCAGCAGCGCCGCTGTTCCTCCGTTCGGCGGCGCGCTCTGCATGGTCAACGGGGAATTGCGAAACAGCGTAAACCGATCCTGATTGTTAGCTGTTTCTTAAGTGTAAAACGCAATGATTGCACTGTGACCGAAAGAGCCTCCAGCGTTTCGGAGGATCGATTTTCCGCTGCTCCCAGCGCCCGGACATGATGTTTCGCGGACCGGTCATTGTCAGTTTGTTGCGTATAGTTGTGTTCGGAGTTTCAGTCCCGTGAGTATCTTTCAACGCACATCGGTCGATGCGGCGCTGCATATCGTGCGCGATATCAACCGAAATCTGACGCAGACGCAAAACCGGGTGTCGACCGGACTGCGCGTCGAGAAGGCCCGCGACAACGCTGCCTACTGGGCGGTCGCCACGACCGCACGTTCGGATAACAAGGCGCATGCCGCCATCCAGGACGCGCTTGGGATCGCCGCTGCAACCATGGGCACGGCGTACACGGCAGTGGCCGCCGCAAGCGACCTTGTCTCCGCGATCAAGGCGAAGCTGGTGGCGGCGACCGAGGATGGTATCGACAAGGAAAAGATCGACGCGGAGATTACGCAGCTCAAGGCGCAGCTGCGTACGGTGTCAGAGTCTGCGAGTTTCAACGGTGACAATTGGGTCGTCCTGACGGATGAGGACAATCCGACGCGACCGAAGCAGATCCCGGCTTCCTACATTCGCGCAGCCGACGGCACGGTATCGATCGACACGCTTTCCTACCACATCGACCTTCCTTCGACCGGCGTGACGACATCGCAGGATGCGCGCTACATGGTCGATGATCGCAGCGGCGGGACCGGCGAATACGGTGCCTTGACGTCGGATCATTTTGCGACGGAACTCGGCGCGTCGAAGAACTACGTGATGATTCTAAGCAAGGGCGGCAATACGACGGGCCAGGTCGAAATCGGGCTCACTGCAACGACGAGCGACAGCGAGATCGACGAGATGATCAGCATTGCCGACGCGGTGCTGCGGCAGATGACGTCGGTGGGGTCCGCCTTCGGCGCCCTTGAAAGGCGCATCGACCTGCAGAGCGAATTCGCCAAGAACCTCTCCGATTCCTACACCTCCGGTATCGGCCGCTTGGTCGACGCCGACATGGAGGCGGAATCGACCAAGCTGACGGCGCTGCAGACGCAGAAGCAGCTCGGCCTCCAGTCGCTGCAGATCGCCAATGCGAGCTACGACACGATCCGGCAGCTGTTCCAGAATATCTAGGATCGCCGGAGGGAAGCGCCGGCGTCAGCGGCTTCCGGCACGCCCGCCATTCGGAGATAGACGTGGCCTCGGGGCGAAAGCCGGTAGCCGGTGGTGAGGCTTTCAGTGAGACCAAGCTCCTTCACCTGGCGGAGACCGGCCTTCAACCTGTCCTTTGCAAGGCCGAGCCTCGCTGCGATCTGGGTGGCGGCCAATCCCTCGTTCGACGCGATGATCGCCAGAGCCGGTCTTGTCCATCTCAGGCCTGCGGTACGGTCGAGCCGATCCAGCTTTGCTCCGATACTCTCCATTTCGGCGTTCGAGATTGCGTCCTGCTCGCGCAGGGTGAGACGCGGATCGTTTCCTTCACGATGGAACCGGATGCGAAATAGGCGTGCGTCGGGCTTGGGAATGAGCTCGGCCTTTGCCTCCTGTTCCGAGGCGTAGCCCGCCTGGCGGAATTCTTGCTGCGTAATCTCGGCCCATGTGACCTCCGCCAGCTCTGTAATCGCGAGAACGCCGACAGATGTTCTCAGGCTTCCTCCTGCGCGCACCGTCGGGCGCTTCCATACCCGGAAGGCCAGCGTGATTTCCCCGGTCTCGATGCGATCGAGTATCGTCTTGCGAAAAAGCATCGGCTCCCCGTCGACCACAAGGAATTTGGTGATATCCCTGCCTTAACGCAAGCACAGTGTGTCCATTTCCGAAGTTTTGCGATATCGGATGAACATCGTTCATCTTGTTGCCGCAATCCTTGATATTTCCTCGCATGGGCCCCGAACGGAGACAATCGATTCCATGATCAAGAAATTCATCCTGCTCGCGCTTGCGACCAGCTATCTCAGCGCCTGCACGACCACTGACCCCTATACCGGTCAGCAGAAGGTATCGAATACGGCAGGTGGAGCCGCGCTCGGCGCCGTCGGCGGCGCGCTCGTCGGTCTTGCAGTGGGCGGTTCTCCGGTGGGACGGCGTAATGCGGCGCTGATCGGCGCAGGCGTCGGTGCGCTCGCAGGCGGCGCGATCGGCAACTACATGGACCAGCAGGAAGCCGAGCTTCGTGCGCAGCTCGAGGGAACGGGCATTTCGGTTACGCGCGTCGGCGATCGGATCATTCTCAACATGCCGTCGAACATCACCTTCGACGTCGACCAGGACGCAGTGAAGCCGGGCTTCTATCCGACGCTCAATTCGGTCGCCATCGTGCTGCGGAAGTTCAACCGCACGCTGATCGACGTCAACGGCTTCACCGATTCCACGGGCAGCGTGCAGCATAACCAGGACCTATCGCAGCGCCGCGCCTATTCCGTCGCCGGCTATCTGGGCGGACAGGGAATCGACCAGCGCCGCATGTCGGCCGTCGGCTTCGGCCCGTCGCAGCCGATCGCCTCGAATTCGACCGAGGCCGGACGCGCGCAGAACCGCCGCGTCGAGATCCAGATTGCCCCGATCACCCAGAGCTGATCTGCTCTTGCGGCAGACGGGTGGTTCCTTCCAGAAGAAAGGAGCTGCCCAAGTCGTTGTTTTCATGCATTTCTGGTCGGAAAACTATATCTGCCAATCGACAAGGCCCCACGCGGGGCCTTTCGTGTTTCAGGGGTGAGGTGTTGCGCCCTTCATGATCTTGTCGACAATCTTCTTCTCCGTGCGCAGCGCGATCCCGACGACCTTGGCATCCTCCGGTGCGTATTCGGCGAAGACCGCGCGATTGGCAACGTCATGGCCGGTTGCGAACATTTCCTCGATGAAAACGGAAGCCGGTACCTCGCGCTCCAGCGCGCGGCGGTGGATCGTCGCGATTGCGGCCTCGTCGGCGGCAAGCACGATGACGGGCTGGATCGACAGCGCGTTGAAAAGATTGCCTGCGCGATCCCGATAGGCTTCGCCGATGATCTGCGGGCTTTGCCCGACGATGCCGCTCATCAGGAAGGCGGTGACGTTCAGCTTCTGCCAGGTGGCAAGATTGTTTCGCAAGACGATTGCAATTTTGGTATCAAACATTCCGGTTTCTTTCATGCGGGATGCACAAGGCGGTTGAGCCAGGATCTAAACAGCCGTGCCTTCGAGGGTCTTGAACGTTTGTGCGTCACGCCCGGCGCAAGCGGCATCGTCACCGCGCCGGAGTTTCCCGGCATCGAGCGCATGCAAGCGAACTTCAGCGGCAACGCATTCGAGCCGCATCGCCACGACACCTACGGGCTCGGTCTCACCATGAAGGGGGTTCAGACATTCTCCTATCGAGGCGAGCGCCGCTTCAGCCTGCCCGGGCAGGTGATCGTGCTGCATCCGGACGAGGAGCACGACGGCGGTGCCGGCACGGAGGAGGGGCTGCAATATCGGATGCTTTATCTGGAGCCGGCGCTGCTGACCGAATGCCTGGAGGGGAAAGGCATCGGCCTGCCCTTCATCGACACGCCGGTGATCCAGGACAAGGCGCTGGCAGGTCTGCTTGCGGCTGCCCTCGGCGAACTCGACAGCGCCCTGGAGCCGCTCTTCGTCGACGATTTTGTCTCGCAGCTCGCCGAAGGCCTGACGCGGCACGCCCGTATTCCGCAGCGTCCGCTTGGCGCCGTTGCCTGGCGGCAGGTGCGCAGGGCGCGAGACTACCTCGACACCCACGCGACGCGCGCCGTTTCCTCGAGGGAACTGGAGGATGTCGCGGGGCTCGATCGCTTCATGCTGTCACGGCATTTTCGCGTCGCCTTTGCCACGAGCCCGCATCGTTTCCAGCTGATGCGGCGGCTGCAGCGGGCAAGGACGATGATGGGCCTGGGCGAGCCGCTGGCGGAGATCGCCTTCGCGACCGGCTTTGCGGACCAGAGCCACCTCAACCGCCATTTCAAGAAGGCCTACGGCATGACGCCCGGCCACTGGCTCGCGCTCAGGCGGGGCTTTCCACAAGCCCCGTCCGCCTGGCGATAAAGCGCGCAAGCATGGGGCCGGTGAAGAGGATGATCAGGAACCTTCCCGTCTGCATCGCCATGACGAAGGGCAGGTCCACATCGCTGGAGGCGGCGATGATGGCGACCGAATCGGCGCCGCCGGGGCTGGTCGCAAGATAGGCGGTCAGCGGATCGACACCGGCGACCTTCGTCAGCACGAAGGCCATGCAGCCGCACAGCGACATCAGGAGCAGCGTCGATCCGGCCACGCGGGGCAGGGCGCGGGCCGCATGCATCAGGATCGGGCGCGTGAAGCGCAGGCCGATGCTCCAGCCGATCAACGCATAGCTCGCTGCCAGAAGCCACATCGGCAATTCGATGGTCAGCAGGCCGAAGCCCTGAAGCAATGAACCGATAACCAGCGGCAGGATGATCGTGCCGCCCTGTATCCGGAAGCGTGTCGCAACGAACGCGCAGAGGGCGGTCAGCGAGACCGTGGCGGCAAATGCGCCCCACTGAACCGCAGGAAACAGAATGAGCGGCGGCGGTTCCACGCCGTCTGCTTCCGCCCAGAGGCGGGCAACCAGCGAGGCGGCGACGGCGACGAATACGACGCGCAGATATTGCATGAATGCGACGAGCCGGGCATCCGCCCCATAGGCCTCCGCCATGATGACCATTGCCGACGCAGCGCCGGGTGAGGAACCCCATACCGCCGTCGTACCGGGCAGAACCTGCCAGCGAGTGAGCAGCCAGCCGAGAGTGGCGCTGACGAGGATGACGGCAATCACCATTGTCAGGAAGAGAGGTGCATCCGCAGCCATCGTGCCAATGATGTCAGGCGTGATGCTGCGCGCCATCATGAAACCGACGAGGCTTTGCGAAAAGAGGAGTGGCCAGCGCGGCACGGCCACCGAGCGCTGCTGGCTCAGCAAGGCGAGGGCGATGGCCGCGGCCATCGGCCCGATCAGCAGGGATGCCGGCAGTGCGAACTGCTCCAGAACGACAACGATAGCGATGGAAAGAACAAGCAGCACGACCCATTGCGGCAGGCCTGCGCGAGGCCCGAGGCCAAAGCCGCGGCGGATTTCCTTCAGAAGCATCGGTCCGTCCCACGTCTGGCAGAGGCGGTCCGCCGCATACAGAGGGTCGGCGTCGCAATCGATATGTTTTGGCGGGACAATGGAAAACCTGGAAAAGGGGTCAAACAGGAGCGAATGCTGCGTGGCATATCGAGAGTAAAATAGGAGGCGGGAATGCCGTCGGTCAATTGCCAGATCTCGCCTTGCCGTTCTCCGGCAGCCGGTTAGCCCGGTTCTGTCGCTAGAGGGTCACGCATTTGGCACGCCATCCTCATATGCGGATTCTGGTACTGGACAGCGCCGGTGGCTTGTCCCATAGAACGGTAAAGAGCCGAAATGATGATCGGCAAAAACTGGGAGGTATCAAGGGGATGGCTCTGGAGGACGCGAGGGTGGGCCGCCGCAACGAAGCGGGAATTGCCGCCGTCATCGGCATTTTGAAGCAAGCTTTCGGCGAGAGGTTCCAGACGGGCGTCGCATATCGGGCGCAGCACGCCCATACGACAACCTATATTCCAGCGCAGTTTCCGGACGGCGTGTTGTTCGTGGAAGGCGCCGACGACGTGAAGGCTGCCGTCAGGACCTGCGCGGAGCACAAGGTGCCCGTCATCGCTTTCGGCACCGGCTCCTCGCTGGAGGGCCAGGTGAATGCACCCAACGGCGGAATTAGCCTCGATTTCAGCAGGATGAATCGAATTCTTGAAGTCAATGCCGAGGATCTCGATTGCACCGTTGAACCAGGAGTTACGCGCGAGCAACTCAACACCTATCTGCGCGATACGGGTCTGTTCTTTCCGATCGACCCCGGCGCCAACGCGTCCATAGGCGGCATGGCCTCGACCCGCGCCTCCGGCACCAATGCCGTCCGCTATGGCACGATGAAGGAGAATGTCCTTGCGGTAACGGCCGTCACGGCAAAGGGCGAGGAGATCCGCACGGCGCGGCGGGCGCGCAAGTCGTCTGCCGGTTATGACCTGACGCGGCTCCTCGTCGGGGCGGAGGGAACGCTCGGCATCCTCACGTCGATCACGCTGAAACTGCAGGGCATACCGCAGAAGATCGTCGGCGGCGTCTGCGGCTTCCCCAGCGTGAAGGCTGCCTGCGATGCAGTGATCATGACGATCCAGATGGGCGTGCCGGTGGCGCGCATCGAAATTCTCGATGCGGCGCAGATTAAGGCCTGCAACAACTATTCGGGGCTGTCCTATGACGAGCGGCCGACGCTCTTTCTCGAATTCCACGGCTCGGACGAAACGGTCGCGCTTCAATCGGCCCAGTTCGGCGAGATCGCCGCGGAATGTGGAGGCGGCGAGTTTCTCTGGACGGCCAATGCCGAGGAGCGCACCAAGCTCTGGAAGGCGCGCCACGACGCCTACTGGGCTTCGCGGGCGCTCGCGCCGACGCTTGCCGCCTTGTCTACGGATGTCTGCGTCCCGATCTCCCGACTGGCGGATTGCGTTTCCGAGACCCAGGCCGATCTCGAGGCGCACGGCCTGCTTGCGACGATCGTCGGCCATGCCGGCGATGGAAACTTCCATGTACTCCTGTTGTTCGACGACACCGCTGCCGATAGCGTGGCCGGGATCGAGGCGTTCGTCTCCCGTCTCACTGCACGTGCCTTGGCCATGGACGGAACCTGCACCGGCGAGCATGGAATAGGGCAGGGCAAGATCGGCTTTCTCGAACAGGAACTCGGCGGTGCCGTCGATCTGATGCGACAGCTCAAGGCAAGCCTCGACCCCGACAATATACTCAATCCCGGCAAGATCTTCCGCATGGGCTGAAAACCGAATATTGCCATGTTCCCGGCTTGCTCAGGACACGAATGTCGGTACTGTCTCTACAGACTGACGCATGGAGAATTCACAGGTTGCTAGGACGGTTTCTGGTCTTTTTGGGCGGGCTACTGGTCGTAGTGCTATTCGTGGCGCTGCTAGCGCCGCTCTTCATCGACTGGACCGATTTCCGTGTGAATTTCGAGGATCAGGCGAGCCGCATCATCGGCAAGAAGGTTACCGTGCACGGCACGGTCGACGCACGACTCTTGCCCTTTCCCTCCGTGACGTTGCACGACGTGCGGGTCGGCCAGGAAAGCGATGGGACTCCGGTCGTCCAGATCGAGCAATTCTCGATGGATGCCGAGCTGGCGCCTTTCCTGAGTGGCGAGGCCCTCATCTTCGACATGCGCATCGTAAAGCCCAAGGTGCGGCTCCGGCTTCTCAATGACGGTACGCTCGACTGGATGCGCGGAAGCAGGCCGGAAATTCCCGCGAAGACCGTCGTGCTCGAAAGCGTGCATGTCGATGGCGGCGAGATCGAATTCATCGACGAGCAGACCGGCCGCACGCGGCATGTCACGGGGCTTACGGCCCAGATGTCGGCGAAGTCGCTTGCTGGTCCCTGGCGCATCGACGGCGACGGCTCAGTCGATGGCGAGCATGGCAACTTCTCGATCACCAGCGGCCAGCCGGACGACAACGGCGTGCTGCGCGTACGCACCCGCCTGCAGCCCGATCGCCATCCTCTCAGCATCGATCTCGATGGCGAACTCAAGCTCGTCGACCGGAAGCCGAACTATCAGGGCCTCTTCTCCGCGGCGATCGAACAGCGCGATGGCAGCCGTTCCGCCGATCAGGACAAGCAGGCCGAGCCGCGCCTGAAAGGCCACTTCGAGCTGACGAACGATCGCGTTCGCGTGCCCGACTATCGGCTAGAGGTAGGGCCACTCAATGATCCCTATGTCGTAACCGGAGAAGCGACGCTCGATACGGGCAATGCCCCGGAATTCCTGCTGACCGCAGAGGGGCAGCAGATCGACGTCAACCGCATCGGCAACCAGGGCCCCGGCGGCAAGACCATGCGCGATCCGAGTGTGTCGGCGCGCCAGCGGCTCAACTCGCTGATCGAGATTGCCGCTGCGATCCCGGTGCCGCAGGTGCCGGGCCGAGCCACGCTAAAGCTGCCGGCGATTGTCGCGGGCGACACGACGATCCGTGACGTGCAGCTCGATCTCGAACCGGCCGGCGCCGGCTGGACGATAGACAACGCGGTCGGCCTCCTGCCTGGCCGCACCCAGGTGGAGGCCAAGGGCAGCCTGCGCCTACAGGGCGATCCGAGCTTTACCGGCAACGTGGTTGTGGCCTCCAACCAGCCCTCTGGCCTTGCCTCCTGGCTCACCGGATCCGTCGACCCGGCAATTCGGCGACTGAAGGCGGCGGGCTTCTCTGCGAATGTCAGCCTGACCCACGAGTTGCAGCGCTTCGAAAACCTCGAGATCGCGATCGGCAGCGCAACCCTGAAGGGACGGCTGGAGCGGCAGTCGGTGTCCGACCATACGCCGAACCTTTCGGTCGATCTTGCCGGCAACGAGCTGGACCTTGACGCGCTCCGGGCGCTCGCCGGGCTCTTCACCGGCGAAGACGCCGGGAACAACTTGCTGGATCACAGCATCGCGGCCCAGCTGAAGGCCGACAAGTTTACCGCTTTCGGCGTGACTGCGCAGAATGTCGAGACGGTCTTCACGATCGCCGATGGGTCGCTGGCTCTCGACCGGCTCTTCATTCGTGATCTTGCCGGCGCGGAATTCACGGCGACCGGCCGCACCGAGGGTTCGCTCCTCGATTACAAGGGTTCCGGCGAGATCACGTTCAAATCCGCCGATCCCGGGCCCTTCTTCGCGATGCTGCGCGCGCAGCTGCCGCATCATCCCGTCCTCGACCGGCTGGTGCGCAACGCCTCCTGGTACGGCAATACGGCACTGCGCGGCGTTGTTACGCTCGGCGGCGACCAGGACGACGGCGTCGCCGTGACGCTCGCCGGCGTGTCGAACGGCAGCCGTGTCAATCTCGACTATCGGATGTCCGATCTGCTCGGTCTCTTCGGCAAGGGAACGGTGAGCCTCGAGGCAACGCTCGAGAACGCGGTGACTTCCATCCTCTTCGGCCAGGCGGGGCTCGATCCGCTTCCGGTCGAGGCTGATACGAACGGCCGGCTGTCATTGAAGGTGCAGGCGAGCGGAGCCGATCCCGCGGATGCGTCTCTCACCTTTGCGACCGACCGGACCTCGTTTACGGCGACCGGCAAGGTCGATGTCAGGCCCGACACTTTCATGAATGGCGATATCGCGCTCTCTCTGGAGAGTGCCGATCTGGATCCCTACTTCGTCATGAACGGCATCGGGTTGCCGCAGATGGGTACCGGCATGCCCGGAAAGATGCAGGCGACGCTTACGGTCGATCCGAGCAAGATCGCCCTTTCCGGCCTGCAGGGGCAGCTTGCCGACAATGCGTTTTCCGGCGCACTGACCTTTGACCGGACGGCTCCGAACGTGAAGGCGATGGGCGAGCTTGCGCTTACCAAGGCCGATCTCGCCTGGCTGGGTGAGGCGGTCTACGGGCCTTTGACTGATCCTGCGACCGGAAACTTCTCGACCGCGGCGCTCGGCCTTCCGGTGTTCAAGGGCATGGACGTCAATCTGAAGCTCTCGGCAAAGGAATTCTGGCCCGAGATCGCCGGGCCGATTACGGACTTCACGACGAACGTCATCTACAAGGGCGACGAATTGCAGTTGAACGATCTGGCAGGCGGCTGGGACGGCGGCACGATCGGCGGCAGCGTGGTGATGAACAACAGTGAAGGCGCGGGCTTCTTCCAGACCAAGCTGCAGCTTACCAACGCCGACATTGCCGGCATCTCGTGGCAGCGCGACGGCGCGCCCGTCGCCGGCGGCCGCTTCGGCCTGTCGCTTACCATGGAGGCAAGCGGCAAGAGCCCGGCGGAGATCGCCTCGTCCGCGAACGGCTCTGGCGAGATCCAGCTCGGCGAAGCGAGCGTCCGCGGCCTCAACCTGGCGATCCTGCCGCCGCTTCTTGCCGCGACCGACCAGATGCAGGGCGACATCACGGCGCAGAAGGTGCAGCCGATCATCGAGACGTTGCTGAACAATGGCGAGGCAAAGCTGCCGCCGTTGAACATCCCTTTCAATATCACCCAGGGCGTGGTGCGAATCCAGAACCTTGCTACCTCGAGCAACCTTGCTCAGCTTTCGGCCGATGCCGAGATCAACCTGCCCGAAGAGCGGATCAAGGCATCGCTCGGCGTCAATCTGGTGGCCGGCGACGAAGCGCTGAGCGGCGCCGAACCGGCACTGCGGCTCGATTTCGCCGGTCAGTTGGAGACGCCCGGCCGAACGCTGGACGTAACCGATGTGACGAATTTCCTGTCGCTGCGGGCCTTCGAGCGTGAAAGGCGGCGGGTCGAGCGCCTGCAGGCGAACGTCCTGGAAAAGCAGCGGCTGCGCCGCGAGGTGGCGCTCTACAAATTCAATGAAGCCGAGCGCGAGGCGGAGCGCCAGAGGGTGGCCGAGATCGAGCGGCAGCGGCAGGCCGAAGAGCAGCGGCTGCGACAGCTTGCGGCGGAGGCGGACGCGCGCAAGAAGGCGGAAGCAGCCGCCAAGGCCAAGGCAGAAGCGGAAGCCCGCGCCAAGGCGGAGGCCGAAGCGCGACGCCGTGCCGAAGACAGGCAGTCCGGGGGTGCCAACCCCTCTTCCCCTGGTGATAGCGACGAAGTTATCCGGGGCGACCTGCCCCCGGTGGGGCGACCGCTTAATTTCGAGGGAATGCCGGGTATCCAGCAATAAATCCCGGTTATGACGGGCGGCCGACGCGCTGCTTCAGCCATTCCAGCACGTAGAGCCTCAGCGCCGAGGAGAGATTGCTCTCGCCGGGCCGCCGATCGTCTATTTCGGAGAGCAGTGCGGCCAGCGGCATGGACCGAATGCCGGCAATCGCCTTGAGTTCTTCCCAGAAGGCATCTTCCAGCGAGAAGCTGGTGCGATGCCCATGGAGCGTGGCGGAGTGCTTTCGGATCATCTCCGGCTGCCTTCATTGCGTGGGGGGAGGAAGCGCTGAGGCGGGAGGACTGGGGGCATTGCCCGGTCAGTCGTCCTTCCCGTCCTTTTCCAGGCGGCCCTGGCCGTGGCTCTTCTCGGCCTTTTCATTGAGCGCTTCGGTCAGCTTCTTCTCGGCCTTGGTGCGGCCGAAGCTGATGCGATTCTGTTCGGCTTGCCGCTCCTTTTCGGAGCGGGCCTGCTTCTTGCGGAATTGGCGCAGATTGACGATTTCGGCGCTCATCAAAAATCCCTGCTGTCGTGGGGAGGGGATCTGCCTCGTGGGTTATTGCTTCTTGCGGAAGGCGTCGAGCGAAACGACAGAGCCCTCCTTCTTTTCGTCACCGGCGCTCTTTGCCTGCGCCTCGTCCTCGGCCTTCTCCGCCGGGGCGACGGGATAGGCGGTGATCTCGCCTTCGGTTTCCTCTTCCTCGCCGCTCAGCGGTACGTCGAATTCGAGCTCGAAATTGACGGACGGATCATAGAAGCCGCGGATGGCATTGAACGGGATCGAAAGCTTCTCAGGGACATCGGAGAAGGAGAGGCCGATCTCGAAATGAGCCTCGGTGATCTTGAGTTCCCAGAACTGGTGCTGGATGACGATCGTCATCTGCTCGGGATACTTTGCCTTGAGGTGCTGCGAAATCCGCACTCCGGGGGCGCCGGTCAGGAAGGTGATGAAAAAATGATGATCACCGGGCAGGCTGCCGGTCGCGGCAACCTCGGACAAAACCTTACGGATCACACCGCGAAGCGCGTCCTGTGCGAGAATGTCGTAGCGGATATGGTCCTGCCCCATGCTTGTCCTGTCTCTTGTTGGTTTCGAAGTCTTTTCGCAAGGCTATATGCCACGCCATGGCCCCATGGAAAAGACCGGAGCCGAGTCATAGTCGGCTGATGATACATGATTTCGATTGGGCGGAGAAGGTGAAGGCTTCTGTTGCCAGGTGCCTTCGAACCCCGCCTGCCGGTGCGAACCGTCAGGACTTTATTTGAAGTGTCACACCGCCATTAGGCAGCGAGACGAGCTTCCGCATAGTTGTCGTTTGCAACTACAATTTTAGCCCGATAACGGTGGTACAATGCCGAGCGAAAAGTCGATCTTTACACCCTTGTCGATCCTGTTTCGCCCCCATCAAAAGCCGGCCTGCTGGCCAGTTTTTGGTGGAGGCGCCGGGTACCGCCCCCGGGTCCAATAGGTTTATTCCATCGCCCGTTTATCGCCATAGCCGACCCGAAGACCGGCAATAGGGATATAGTGCCTTCCGCGCGTCCTGAAAAGGGCATTGATCGCAAATACCTGCCCTGGCGAGCAGGCAAATTGGCCGGTCCGCGCGGTCGGGCGGGTGGCACCACCTCTGGACCGTGCGAGGACGCCAATTTGCCGCTCCGGTCGGCGCGTCGCTGTGGATCAATTTCGGGCCGCGTCCCTCGGCCATTCATTCGCGAAGCGCTATGTTCTAGGGTACCGCCGAATCACCGAGAGCAACGGCATCATGAAGACCCAGCCTGAACAGCAATATCTCGACCTCATGGACCAGCTGCTGCGCAACGGCGACGAGCGCATCGACAGAACCGGCGTCGGCACGCGCTCCACCCTGGGCGCGATGATGCGCTTTGATCTCTCGGACGGCTCGTTCCCCGTCATCACCACGAAGAAGGTCTTCTGGAAGGCCGCGGTCAAGGAGATGCTCTGGTTCCTGACCGGCGGCACCAATATTCGCGACCTGCTCCAGGAAAACGTCAGGATCTGGACGGACTGGCCGCTCGCGAAATACCGCAAGGCCGCGGGAAGCGACATTTCGCAGGAGAGTTTCGAGGCACGGATCCTCGAGGACGAGGCGTTCGCCGCCGAATGGGGCGAGTTGGGCCCTGTCTATGGCAAGCAGTGGCGGCGATGGGCCGGCGCCGACGGGCGTGAATATGACCAGGTGGCGGAGGTGATCGCCACGCTCAAGAGCAATCCGACGAGCCGGAGAATGCTGTTCCACGCCTGGAACGTGCCGGAACTGCCGCAGATGGCTCTCCATCCCTGTCACATGGTTTACCAGTTCCATGTCTCCAGCCGGAGACATGATGGAGCCGCTCAATCCGCCGACGACCGGAAGCAGCATCTCAGCATGGCGATCTACCAGAGAAGCTGCGACGTCATGCTGGGGTTGCCATTCAATCTCGTCGGCGGTGCGGCCTTGCAGGCGATGGTCGCGCAGCAGGTCGGCATGGAAGTTGGCGACCTGGTGTGGATGGGCGGCGACGTCCACCTCTATCTCAACCACCTAGATCCGGCGCGCGAACAGCTTTCCAGAACCCCGCGGCCGATGCCGAAGCTGCGGCTGAAGCGCCGGGCGACATCGATCGACGACTATCACATCGACGATTTCGAGGTTGAAGGCTACGATCCTTATCCCGCGATCAAGGCCGATGTCGCGGTATGACGCCGGGATGGGCTGGCTTGGTCGTCATCCATCTGTCATCATGAGTAAATACTGAAATATTACCGAGCCCGCGTCCCCGTGCAGAACGGGTCCGAGAGGGGCGTTTCGTTTCGCAGGTGGCGCAGGTGTTGCTTTTCTGACGGACTGCAGCCACGAACAGGCGGCCAGGCCGCCCGTCATTGACTGGGAGGGACAGCCATGGAGCACAAGCCATTCGATGTCCTCTTCCTCGGCTCGGGCAACACAGCCCGCTCGATCATTGCCGAGGCCATCCTGCGCCGCGAGGGGATCGGAAAATTCAGGTCTTTCTCGGCCGGATTGCACCCCAAGGGGGAGGTGCATCCCTATGCGCTGCAACTGCTCAAGGGGCTGAATTACGAAACGTCGTGGGCACGGCCCAAGGGGCTCGAGGAATTTACTGCGGCCGGCGCTCCCCACATGGATTTCGTGTTCACGGTCTGCGATGAGGTGCAGAGCTATCCGTCGCTGCCGGGCGAGCCGATGATCGCCCATTGGGGCGTGCCGGATCCTGCGGCGGCGGAGGGGGCCGAAGCGGAAAGGCATTTCGCCTTCGCCGAAACCTATCGCATGCTCCACAACAGGATTTTGATCTTCACGAGCCTGCCGATGACGTCACTGGACAAGCTTGCGCTGCATGAGCGGCTCCACGAGATCGGCGGCGGCTGACCTCGCCCCGGCTGCTTGGAGCATTTTCGCACGTTCGAGTCACGGAAATGCTCTATCGCTTTGTTTTTGCACCATTCTAGACGCAAGATCGCTTCGCACTTTTGCTGGATTTTCCCTAGTCGCGCAGCCTCAGCTCGTCGGTCTGCATCTGCATGGAGCCGAGCGTCTCGAGAAAACTCATGCCGAGGAGGCTCTGGTCGAGCCTGCCTTTCTCGGCGACGCTTGCGGCGACATTGGTGCGGGCAATCGGGCCGATGGAGACATCGGCAAGCCGCACCGGCGCGGCGCGGGCGCGGCCGTTGGCCGTCATGACGGTCATCGAATAGGTGAGGTTTTCGGGAATGATGCCGGCGCGCTCAGCATCCTCGTGGGAAAGCGTCACGAGGCTCGCTCCTGTATCCACGAGCATTTCGATCATCTGGCCGTTCACCGAGACGTCGGCCTCGAAATGGCCGTTCAGCAGCTTGTGAAGGATGATCTCCTGGCCGCCCTCGCTGGTGGTGACCACGACGGCGTGGCCAGGCATCAGCCCGGAGACGAGGCGCTGTCCGACGCCTTCGAGGTCGTGGCGATAAAGATAGGCGGTGGCGAGCGCCAGTATGATGACCAGCCAGGCCATCAGATTCCGAACCATCTCGCTCAGGGACGTGCGCCGCGCCCAGACGGCGGCGCTCAGCATGAGCGCTATCGGCAGCAGATAGATGAAACGCCCGAAATCGTCGTTGTCCATGCCGAAGGTGCGGCCGGTATCGTGATTGAAGAGAAGCAGGCCGAGGCCAATGCCGATGACGGCAAGAAAGATGGTAAGGCGATTCATGCCATCCCACGCTCTCGAGCGAGACGCTGGCGCCGCGTTTCGCGCCTTGGCCGACGCTCCACGGTTGCCAGCCTGTCGGGCAAGACTGCCATGATGCGATGCCGCTCCTCGTCGGAATACCCCATCCATGCCCCGATCTCCTCCCGCGTGCGGCCACAGCCGAAGCAATAAGCGGTCGCGATATCGATCGAGCAGACAAGAATGCAGGGTGTTTGCATGGCAAATATATCGGTGTTTCAAACAGCCATGGCAAGGGTGCAGAGGGCCGCGATCTCGCAAATCTGCTGGGTCGCTCCCAAAGTATCGCCAGTGTGACCGGAAAGCCGCCGTCGCACCTGTATGGTCGCCAACTGCGAGCAAACGGCGGTGACGAGAAGCCCGGCAACGACCGGTGGAAGAGGGAAGGCTGGCCAGAGCAGGAAGGCGGAAAGCAGGCCGGCGCTGACGATTGCGACCTGTACTGCGGCTTCATCCGGCTTGCCGGCGGCGGCGGCGACGCCATCCGAACGGGCAGACGGCAGCGCGAACCAGTGCCAGACGAGGCCGCCGCGGCTGAGTGCGCCTGCGGCCGGTATACAAAGGGCGGCCGCGGCCGGCGGCAGGCCGCGCGCAATGGCGGCAAGCGCGGCGGCCCTCAGACCAAAGGAAAATATGAGCGCTGCAGCGCCATAGGTGCCGATCCGGCTATCGCGCATGATGGAGAGCGCGTGCTCCCGGTCGCGCCCACCGCCGAGGCCGTCGGCGGTGTCGCACAGACCATCCTCATGCAGGAGGCCGGTGACCACGGCCTGGATGGCGAGAGCAATGAGCGCGGCAAGCATCGGGTCGGCATGGAGTGCAAGCAGCATCCAGAAGGCGAGGGCAGGAGGAATGGCGATGACGACGCCCGCGAGGGGGAAGGCGCCAGCAACACGCGTCATCCTGCCGTCATGGTCTGCGAAGAAACGCTGCGGCACGGGAATGCGGCTGAGGAAGCCAACGGCGCGAGCGACATCGCCCGCATAGTCCCTGACGTTCATGAGATCCCCCGTGGTCCGCGACAGCATCGGACGCTTTTGGAGTTGTTCGGGCGTCCTCGGCGCTCTAATAGAGTCGCCACGCAAAGAAGCTGATTTGGACCGAAATTACAAGGAAGCCGCCTCCATGAGCGTTTCAGGCCTGCCGTTCGACGATTTCCGCGCGCTGCTGCGCGAACTGCCGGGACCGGACTCCCGTGCCCTGGCGGCTGCACGCGAACGTGATGCGCAGCTGACGAAGCCACCCGGCGCCCTCGGCCGGCTCGAGGAGATCGCTTTCTGGCTCGCGGCCTGGACTGGACGATCGCCGGCGGTAAATCGTCCGCTCGTGGCGATCTTCGCCGGCAATCATGGTGTCACACGACAGGGGATCACGCCCTTTCCGCCGACGGTGACGCAGCAGATGGTCGAGAATTTCGCGGCCGGCGGTGCGGCGATCAACCAGATCTGTGTCGCCTATGATCTCGGCCTCAAGGTTTTCGACCTTGCTCTCGATTATCCGACGGGCGACATCACCGAAGAGGCCGCCCTTTCGGAGCGCGATTGCGCCGCCACGATGGCCTTTGGCATGGAAGCGATCGCGGGCGGCACAGACCTCCTCTGCATCGGCGAAATGGGCATCGGCAACACCACGATTGCCGCCGCGATCAACTACGCACTTTACGGCGGAACGGCACGCGAATGGGTCGGACCGGGCACGGGCGCTCACGGGGAGATGCTGGAGAGGAAGATCGCGGCCGTGGAAAAGGCGGTCGCCCTTCACAGCGAGCATCTCAGCGATCCGCTGGAAATCCTGCGCCGCCTCGGCGGACGTGAAGTCGCCGCGATGGCGGGTGCGATCCTTGCCGCACGCGTCGAGAGAATTCCTGTTATCATCGACGGCTATGTGGCAACGGCAGCGGCTTCGATCCTGAAGGCTGCAAACCCCTCCGCGCTTGACCATTGCCTGATCGGGCACGTCTCGGCAGAGCCCGGGCATCTCAATGCCATCGAGAAGCTCGGCAAGACGCCGCTCCTCGCACTCGGCATGCGGCTCGGCGAGGGCACAGGTGCTGCGTTGGCGGCCGGTATCGTCAAGGCCGCGGCGGCGTGTCACTCCGGCATGGCGACATTTGCGAGCGCCGGCGTTAGCAACCAGCATTGAGAGCGGCCGGAGCCACGCAAGAGGTTTCGTGCCCGTCTTGCGCGACATGGCGTCAGCCTGTATGCGCATAGTCGCTAATTTTAGGCATCCGCACGAATTGCATCGAGCGCTGACAGGGGATTAAGGACGAATTGACGAAGCCGGTCGTGACCAAGGAACGGGGGATAAGACATCTCATCGCAGCAGCTGGTTATTCCTGGGGCGGATTTCTCCGCCTGCTGAAAGAGGCCGCCTTTCGTCAGGAACTCACATTCTGCGTGATCGCGCTCGTCCTGCTCTTCCTCGTTGGCGCGTCTGCCGCGGAGATCGGTATCTCCGTGCTGCTTTTCCTCGGTCTCTTCGCCATAGAGGCGATGAATACGGCAGTCGAGGAAGTAATCGACCGCATCTCCCCGGAGATCTCGATGGTCGGCAAGCATGCCAAGGACCTTGGCTCCTTCGCAGTCGCCTGCATGATCGCTGCCTGTGGCCTGCATTTCCTCTTCACGGCCTGCCGCCACCTTTTCTTCGTGTGACTTGGGTTCTTCGGGCGATTTAGGCGAAGCTTCTGCGGCGTCGCTCGACCGCATGGGCATCCTCGACGGCGGGAAGGCTCTGGAGAACCCGCTTTGCCGGCAGGATCGCGATTGCCTCGGTGCCTTCGCGAAGCTTGGATTTCAAGACGAACTGGCCGTCGTGCTTGGCAAGGATGGCCTGGACGATCGGCAGGCCGAGGCCGGTACCCTGTTCGGCGCTCTTGATGGCGATCGAACCCTGACCGAAGGCCGAGAGCACGACCGGGATCTCTTCCTCGGGAATACCCGGCCCGTTGTCCTTGATCGATATGTACTGGCCGCCGCCGGCGGTCCAGCCGACCTTGACGCGGATTTCGCCGCCCTTGGGCGTGAATTTCACGGCGTTTGACAGGAGGTTCAGGACGACCTGGCGCATGGATTTCTCGTCCACCCAGACCGCCGGCAATTCGGGTTCGAACTGCTCCGAGATCGAGATGTTCTTGTCGCGGGCGCGCAACTGCACCATGCCGATGCAATCCTCGGCGATGTCCAGGACAGATACGGATTCTTCGCTGAGTTCATATTTGCCAGCCTCGATCCTCGAGAGGTCGAGAATCTCGTTGATGAGGTTCAAGAGGTGCTGGCCGGAGCGGTGGATGTCGCCCGTATATTCCTTGTATGTCGGGTTGTTGAGCGGACCCATGACCTCCGCCGACATGACCTCGGAAAAGCCAAGAATGGCGTTAAGCGGCGTGCGCAGCTCGTGCGACATGGAGGCAAGGAAGCGCGACTTGGCGAGATTGGCCTCCTCGGCGCGGCGGCGGGCCTCGTCCGACATCGACTTGGCGACTTCCAGCTCGGCGATGAGGTCGTCCTTCTCCGACTGGAAGAAGAGTATCTTGAGGTTCGATTGAAACAAGCGGTCGGCGACATAGGAGAAGAAAACGACCGTCACCGCAAAGACGGCCGTGAAGCTGAGTTCCAGGAGGTCGCGCGAGACCGTGGCCTTGATCGCAAGCGCGACGATTGCCGGCGCGAAGGCCATGAGAACGGCCCGCGGCAGCATGAAGTTCGACATCGCGGTCAAGGAGAGCGCGATCAGGAGCGTCGCTCCCTTATAAAGAATGAAACTCTCCGGACTGCAGTTCGCACATTCCTGGAGCGCAAAGACTGCCCAGCAGCAGCCGATCATGACCTGCCCGAGAACGAGGATGCCGCGCCACTTGCGAGTGCTCTCGACCGTGATCTCGTGCTTTCGGGCCCGGCGCCCGAGAAGCATGTTCACGGCGTGCGCCGAAAGCGTCAGCAGCGCCCAGAGGAAGAACTGCGCATCGCGCGTGAAATAGCCGCCGATCGCAGCAATGGTGATCACGAAGATCGGCGTGACGGATGCGCTCTGCAGAATTGCGTTCACATGCATCATCAGCATGTCGCGGTCGAAGGCGTGCGTCGGAGAATGGCCCGATTGCAGTCGCTCGCGCGTCTTCCGCACGGCCTTGGAGACGGCCTTGTTGCGGTGACTGCGCGATCTGTCGACGATGATCTTATCTGTCGATGTGCTGACGCCGGTACTCATGAGCAGGTTGAAACTTGTTCCGCGGATAGGTTACAGCCTAGCGGGCAATTCTTAAGAAGATGCTGCTGGAGAAATGATTTGTTTGCCATCTTTGCCAAGGAATTGTTCTTGAAGGAGGCGAAAGGGTGACGCGTTTCGGGCGGCTCTTCCGCGATGGAGTGACTGCATTTGCGCTGCTTGCCTTCATCTGGCTGATTGCGCAGAAGCTGCAGGACACGCCGCAGATGGTCCATGCCGGCGGCTTCGTCGCAGTCGACGGCGATACGCTCTCCCGGAATGGCGAGCGCCTGCGACTGAAGGGTATCGACGCACCTGAATACAGCCAGTCCTGCGAACGGGAAGGTCGGACATGGGCCTGCGGCCTTGAGGCGAGGCTGCTGCTCGAGCAACTGATCCTGCAACAGAATGCGCAGTGCCGCGGCGACAGACGCGACCGCTATGATCGGTTGCTGGTGGTCTGCATGGCGGGTGGAGAAGACATCAACGCGGACATGGTGCGTGAGGGCCTTGCCGTCTCCTATGGTGGCTACCGGGCGGAAGAGGAAATGGCCCGAAGCGAGCGGGCAGGGCTCTGGGCGGGCGCCTTCGAAATGCCGCAGGACGTTCGGCATCATCCTGAAGGGATGTACAGCAGTCGGCTTTCGGATGCAGTGGATTTCGTCAGGCAAATCGCAGGATGGCACTGAGCCGAGGATGACGCTCGAATTGCGGACGACATTGAAATGAGTGAGATTCAGAGGGATCGGGAAGAGGCGCTGCAGGCGTTGCGCGACACGATCACCGCTTGTCGCGTCTGCCGCGATGCCCCGGCGCGCGGGCCGCGGGACCGGCTGCCGCACGAGCCCCGGCCGGTTCCGGTGCTCTCCTCGAGCGCGCGCATCCTTATCGCCGGCCAAGCCCCGGGCCTAAGGGTTCATGAAACCGGGATCCCCTTCAACGACGCGTCGGGTGATCGGCTGCGGCAATGGCTGGCTGTCGATCGCGACGAATTCTACGATCCCGATCGCTTTGCCATCGTGCCGATGGGCTTCTGTTTTCCGGGATATGACGGGCATGGCGGCGACCTGCCGCCGAGACGCGAATGCGCGCCGCTCTGGCGGGCAAGGGTGATCGCGGCCATGCCGCAGATCGAGCTCGTGCTGGCGATCGGACAATACGCCCAGACGTGGCATCTGGGCAGAGCGCGCGCGCCCTCGATGACGGAAACGGTTCGCAACTGGCGAAGCTATCTCTCGGTCGAGCGCTTTCCGGCCGTATTGCCGCTGCCGCATCCGAGCTGGCGCAACAGCGGGTGGTTGAAGAAGAATCCGTGGTTCGAGGCGGAACTGCTGCCGGTACTGCGTGAACGAGTGAAACTACTCAAAATGTGAAATAAGTTTCTTTTCGTTCGGCGGAATCGGGGTATACATGGAAAATAATTCGAAAGGACTCTGGAATGGATCGCCTCGACCGAAAGATACTGCGCCTTCTGCAGGAGGATTCCACGCTTGCCGTCGCCGATCTCGCGAAAAAGGTCGGGCTTTCGACAACGCCCTGCTGGCGCCGTATCCAGAAAATGGAGGAAGATGGTGTCATCAAGCGCCGCGTCGCGATCCTCGATCCGGAGAAGGTGAACACGAAAGTCACCGTGTTCGTTTCCATTCGCACCAGCAGCCACTCGATCGAATGGCTGAAGCGTTTTTCGGAGGTCGTGACGGAGTTTCCGGAGGTCGTGGAATTTTACCGCATGAGCGGTAACGTCGACTATCTCCTGAGAGTCGTCGTGCCGGACATCGGGGCTTACGACGCATTCTACAAGCGACTGATCTCGAAAATCGAGATCCGCGACGTTTCCTCAGTCTTCGCCATGGAGCAGATCAAGTATTCGACGCAGCTGCCGCTCGACTACATGCTGCTGGAAAACGCGAAGTCGAACGAGGACTGACCTCACACTTTACCGCTGTCATTGTCGTTGGCCCGTTTGCGCATTTTTTGCGCGAGCAGGCGTTTTAGTTGTAATTTCACAGCTGATTTCTGCGCGCGAAGCGCTGGAATATCCAAGAGTTTGGCCGAAGCGCGTCATATTACATATGTCGAAGTCGCCAAACCGATCGCCTATCCCGAACAGACGCCGAACTAGACGGCGCCCAATCGTAACTGGCCTGCCTGCCGGACCGAGATGTTCCCGGGCAATGCCATTGGTCGATGGTTTCGGCGACTGTCCCGCTGGGACAACCGATCGCCGCGTACAGCACATCAAGCTGCCGCTTCGGTCGGGTCGACCTCTTGAACAGACCGCTTTGAGGAAGCTCGCCATGGATCCTATTTCACGTCGTACAATGCTCGCGCTGGGGGCCCTCGGCGGCACCGCGATTGCAACCGGTGCGGTTCAGGCCGCGACTTTCGGAAATCCCGACGAGCCGGCGGAAGGCGCAATCAATGCCAACCCCGGCGGTCTCTCGGATCCGGGACCGCAGGACCCGACCCTTGACAGCCAGTTCCCGTCCTTCGAAAGCCCGCCGGCGACCGACGTCGGCAACATGCAGCTTTTCTGGGCCTCGTTCAACAATGCGCCGAAGCGCATCCAGAACGGTGGCTGGGCGCGGCAGGTCACCCAGGAGAGTTTCCCGATCTCCAATACCATTGCCGGCGTCAACATGCGCCTCGGCCCCGGCGGTATCCGCGAGCTGCACTGGCACCGGGCGGCCGAATGGGCGATCATGACGAACGGCCGTTGCCGCATCACGGTGCTCGACCCCAAGGGTCGTGCCTACGTGCAGGACGTCGGCGAAGGCGATCTCTGGTATTTCCCGGCGGGCTATCCTCACTCGCTGCAGGGCCTCGGGCCTGATGGCGCCGAATTCGTTCTCGCATTCGATGACGGAAACCAGTCCGAATACGGCACGCTGCTGGTGAGCGACTGGCTCGCGCATACGGAGCCCGACCTGCTCGCAGCGAACTTCGGCGTCTCGAAGGATGTATTCAAGAACATTCCGCTTCATGATCTCTGGATTTTCCAGGGCGAGGAGCCTGGGCCGCTGTCGGCCGACCAGGAGGCCGTAGCCTCCGGCGGCCTTCCGCCTTTCCCCTTCACCTTCCGGCTCGGCGCGGCCAAGCCGTTCAAGGAAACCAAGTCGGGCAATATCAAGCTCGCCGATAGCACGACCTTCAACGTCGCAAAGAACGTCGCCTCGGCAATCGAGACGATCAAACCTGGCGCAGTGCGCGAGATGCACTGGCATCCCAATGCCGATGAATGGCAATACTGGATCAAGGGCCAGGGCCGCATGACGGTGTTCGACGCCGGTCCGCGGGCGCAGACGGCCGACTTCCATGCCGGCGACATCGGCTATGTGAAGAAGCAGCAGGGGCATATCATCCAGAATACCGGCGATGAGGATCTGGTCTTCGTGGCAGTCTTCCGGGCGGACGAATACCAGGAGATCGGCCTCTCGGACTGGCTGACGCATACGCCGCCGGCGTTGGTTTCCCAGCACTTCAACATTCCGGTGAACGAGATCGCCAAGTGGCCGACCAACGATCCCGGGATCATGCCTGAGTGATTTCCAGCCCGGTTTCCGTCGGGCATGCAATCGGCCCGGTTACGCTCAAGGCGTGGCCGGGCTCTTTTTGTTAAGTCGAGCGAGCACCTTCTCGTCGGCGAGTTCGCGAACGGCATCCTTGCCGATCCAGCGCGCGGTTCTGTCCTCGCTTGCGGCAAGACGCTCCGCCAGTCGGAGGGCGGGCCCATGGCAGGCCAAATTGCGCTTGCCGATATTGCGAAGCGCCCAGTTCACCGCCTTCTTCACGAAATTACGCGAGTCCATGGCGTGGGCCGCGATCAGAGGCAGCCACCCCAGGAGGGTTTCATCCGGTTCCTTCTTCAGATGGACGGCGGCTCCGGCGATCATCGCAAATGCCGTGCGGCGAACGAATTCGCGCTCGTCGGCAGCAAATTCCGGGACGAGGGTCTGCTCGAGCCGCGCCTCGACAAAGAGGTCGGCGGCCGTATCGACAATCTCCCAGGAAGCGAAGTCGTCGGCCAGGCGGCGCGCTTCGTCGGGAGTAAGCTTCTTCGGTTCGGCGGTGTAGAGCGCCAGCACGCGCGCCTCGCGGATGCCGCTCTCCCAGAGTTCCTTCGCCCGCTCGTGTTTGCGTTTCACAAGGCGGGCGATCTTCTGAATGTCGGGGTTGGATATGCCGAGCGCCGTCTCCGTGACGATGCCGAAACGCGCCATGCCGGCGACGTTCTCCTCCGAGCGCAACGTGCGCAGATGAGCGACAAGCTCGGCTGCGTCAGAGGAGGGGCCGATCATCAGCGTTCGAGGCGAGCCAGAAGCGAGGATGTATCCCAACGCTTGCCGCCCATGGCCTGTACCTCGGCGTAGAATTGATCCACGAGCGCGGTGACAGGCAGCTTGGCGCCGTTGCGGCGGGCTTCGGTGAGCACGATGTCAAGATCCTTGCGCATCCAGTCGACCGCAAAACCGAAGTCGTATTTGCCCTGGTTCATAGTCTTGTGGCGGTTCTCCATCTGCCAGGATCCGGCAGCGCCCTTCGAGATCACCTCGACGACCTTCTCGATGTCGAGACCGGCTTTCTTGCCGAAATGAACGGCTTCCGCCAACCCCTGCACGAGGCCCGCGATGCAGATCTGGTTCATCATCTTCGTCAGCTGGCCCGCGCCCGCCGGCCCCATGAGGCCGACCATGCGCGCATAGGCATCGATGACCGGCCGCGCTTTTTCGAAAACGGCTTCGTCGCCACCGCACATGACCGTCAGCACGCCATTCTCGGCGCCAGCCTGGCCCCCGGAAACGGGGGCATCGATGAAGTGGCAGCGCTTCGCCGTGGCCGCTTCATCGAGTTCGCGCGCTACCTCGGCGCTCGCGGTCGTGTTGTCGATGAGAACCGCCCCAGCCTTCATGCCCTGGAAGACGCCATCCTTTCCGGTCGTGACCGAACGAAGGTCGTCGTCATTGCCGACGCAGGTGAAAACGAAATCCGCCCCCTCGGCAGCCGCGGCCGGCGTGGCCGCGCTCTTTCCGCCAAAGCGGGAAACCCAATCCTCAGCCTTCGCTGACGTCCGATTGTAGACGGTAACATCATGGCCGCCCTTGACCTTCAGATGACCCGCCATCGGGTATCCCATTACGCCGAGACCGATAAACGCGACTTTCGCCATTTCCGAATTTCCTTCTTGAGACCGAGCTTCGAGAATTAACGGAAAGCCAAGGGCGGGGAAAGGTCGGAGTCCGGCCGGAACGATCACCACTTTGCTAGTGATGGAAGAAAATCCCGATGCCGCCGGGATTCGCGGAATGGAAATTCAGAAAAGGCCCGTCAATTTGCAACTTATATTGTCGATAAAAATACTGGATTACTGATGATTTCCCTGTTGTCGATCATCGGCGGCGACGCCTTCCAAGGCGGGACATCATCTCAAGGAGGGGAAATTCTCATGATTTCGCGCAGACAGACACTCGGCCTGATCGGCGCCGCCGCAGCGGCAGCGTTCCTGCCTGCAACACGCCGTGCGGCCGCATCGACGGAATTCCGGATCGGCTGGCAGAAGAACGGCGTGCTTGCGCTCGCCAAGCGGCGCGGCGCAATCGAGCAACGGCTGGCCGACCGCGGCATCACCGTCACCTGGTCGGAGTTCACCTCCGGGCCGCCGCTGCTCGAGGCGCTTGGGGCAGGGGCTCTCGATTTCGGCGCGACCGGCGACGTTCCGCCGCTCTTTGCGCAGGCCGCAGGCGGAAACCTCTACTATGTGGGGACTTACAGGGGCAGCGCGGCAGGCTCGGCAATCCTGGTGCGCAAGGATTCGGCGATACAGTCGCTTGCGGACCTGAAGGGCAAGAAGGTGGCATTCAAGCGCGGGTCTAGCGCGCATAACGTCACGGTAAAGGCACTGCGTTCCGCAGGGCTTACGCCTGCGGATGTCGAGGCCATCGACCTTGCGCCGCCGGATGCTGCGGCTGCCTTCAAGAACGGCAGCATCGACGCATGGTCGATCTGGGATCCCTATCTCGCAATTGCCGAGGCCGATCCGGAAACACGGATACTCTCCACCGCTGAGGGGATCGTCGATTCCTGGAGCTTCTTCCTGGCAAACGCCGACTTCACCACTGGCAATCCGGCTGTCGTCCAGGACGTCATCTATGAGCTTCACAATGTCGGGACAGTCGCCCAGACCAATCTCGACGACACAGTCGCTGCCCTTTCGGAGATTACCGGGGTTCCCGCCGAGGTGACGCGGGTCACGCTCACGCGACCCGGCGCAAATCTCGGCAGCGTTGCCACGATCTCCGACGCCGCAGTCGCCTACCAGCAGGCGCTCGCCGACGAATTCCTCGGGCTTGGAATTCTGCCGAAGCAGCTAACGATCAGCGACATCGTCTGGAGACCCAAGGCGAGCTGACGCGGGAGCAGATGGCGCGGGTCCGGCGCATCATCGACATACGGTGATCGCCGGCTCGTGCCGTCGTCTCTGCCTGCGCGGAGCGTCGTGGCGAGAAAAATATTCCTCCTGCCGGAATAGAATAGAAAATTGGTATTGTCGATATAATGAGTAGTCTATGCCACTATGCGGATGATTTCGCCGGCGCGGGCACTGGTTTCGACAGAGACCACTCGGCGCCGCCACAGCTGACGCAGGAGAGGGCATTCCATGTTTACGCGCAGACAGACACTTGGGTTGATCGGAGCAGCCGCTTCGGCAGCAATGCTGCCGCAGGTCCGCGGTGCGAGAGCCCAGGGCGCGACGACGTTGCGGATCGGCTGGCAGAAATTCGGTGTCCTGGCGCTTGCCAAGCGCAAGGGCGTGCTGGAAGAGAGGCTGGCAGGCAAGGGCGTGACAGTCGAGTGGAACGAATTCACGTCCGGCCCGCCGCTCCTGGAGGCCGTCGGTGCCGACGCGCTGGATTTCGGGGTGACCGGCGACGTGCCTCCACTCTTCGCCCAGGCCGCGGGCGGCAATCTTCTCTATGTCGGTGCCTACAAGGGTCCGGCTGCCTTCCACGGGCTTCTGGTCAACAAGGACGCACCGATCAATTCGCTGGAAGAGCTGAAGGGCAAGAAGCTTGCCTACAAGCGCGGTTCCAGCGCCCATAACTTTGCGATCAAGGCTCTCGCGAAGGCCGGTCTTGGTCTCGGTGACATCACCGAGGTCGATCTCGCGCCGCCGGATGCCGCCGCAGCCTTCAAGAACGGCAGCATCGATGCCTGGGCGATATGGGATCCCTTCTTCGCGGTGGCCGAGGCTGATCCGCAGACCCGTGTGCTGACGACCTCCGACGGGATCGTCGACAACTGGGGCTACTTCCTCGGCAACGGCACCTTCACGGCCGCCAATCCCGAGGTGATCGCAGACGTCATCGACGAGCTCGCAAAGGTGGGGGCTGCGGCGCAGGCCGATCTCGATGGCACGGTAACCGCACTATCCGAGATCACCGGTGTGCCGCCTGCTATCACTCGCGTCACCCTGACGCGCAGCCAGGCCGACCTCGGCAAGGTCTCGCTCTTCCCCGACGCCGCGCTCACCTACCAGCAGGCGCTCGCCGACGATTTCTACAAGCTCGGCATCGTGCCCAAGCAGCTCACCATCAACGATATCGTCTGGCGCCCGAAGGCCAGCTGATCCACTTCGATCGACCACAGAACAGGATATCTCCCATGACCGCCGACACCCAACCCATCAACTTCCTGTGGTTCATTCCGACATCGGGCGATGGAACCTATCTCGGCTCCGCGGAGCTCAACCGCGCTCCGGAGATCGGCTATCTGACGCAGATCGCCCAGGCCGTCGATCGGCTCGGCTATTCCGGCGTGCTGCTGCCGACGGGCGTGGCCTGTGAGGAATCCTTCGTCACGGCAGCCGCTCTTGCGGCCAAGACCGAGAAGCTGCAGTTTCTTGTCGCCATCCGTCCCGGCACGGCCTCTCCCGCCTACTATGCCCGACTGACGACGACGCTCGACCGCATCTCGAACGGCCGCCTGTTGCTCAACATCGTGGTGGGCGGCAGCCCTGCGGAACTTGCAGGCGACGGCATCCACCTCGAGCATGACGAGCGCTACGCCCATGCGGAGGAGTTCTTCACGGTCTTCGAAGAGCTGCTGGAGAAGGGGACGGCGACCTTTGACGGCAAGTACATCAAGGCGACAGGCGCACGGCTTGGCTTCCCCTCGGTACAGAACCCGCGTCCGCCGCTCTATTTCGGCGGCTCGTCGGATGCCGGCATCGATTTCTCCGTCGGCCGCGTCGACAAGTACCTGACCTGGGGCGAACCGCCCGCACAGGTCGCCGAAAAGGTCGAGAAGGTGCGGGCCGCCGCCGCACAGCGGGGCCGCGAGGTCAGCTTCGGCATTCGCCTCCACTTCATTGTTCGCGAAACGGACGACGAGGCCTGGGCGGCGGCCGATCGGCTGATCTCCCAGCTCGACGACGAGACGATCCGCGAGGCGCAGGAGCGCTTCGTGAAGGAGTCCGATTCCGTCGGCCAGAAGCGCATGGCAGCGCTTCACGGAGGGCGCCGCGACAAGCTCGAAGTCTCGCCCAATCTCTGGGCGGGCGTTGGTCTTGTGCGCGCCGGTGCGGGCACCGCGCTTGTCGGCTCGCCGAAGACGGTCGCCGCAAGGCTGCGCGAGTACCAGGAAATCGGCATCGATACGGTGATCGGTTCCGGCTATCCGCATCTCGAGGAGGCCTATCGCGTTGCAGAACTGCTTTTCCCCGAACTCGGCATCACGCGCGAAGAACAGCGCCACGGCTTCCGGAGCGATTTCGGCAAGCGTCAGGTTTTCGGCGGTGGCAGCCATGGCGGAAACCTGAAGGTGGTTTCCGGCTCCTGATCCGGCAGGGAGAGAAGAGGATTTATTGATGTCTGCATTCGATACCCCGCTTGCGCGGACCGCGGCCGCCGGAAGAACGACAGGAGAGGCGGGCGCTCGCCTTTCCCTGCCGAGCCGCGAGGCGCTGCTGCCCTATCTCGTGCCGGTTGCAATCATCGCGCTTTGGCAGCTCGGCTCATCCGCTGGCTGGATATCCTCTCGCATTATGCCTTCGCCTGTCGATGTGGCGCGGGCCTTCTGGTCGACGACTGCGTCCGGACAGCTGCCGCACGACATTCTCGTCAGCGCCGGCCGCGCCCTCGGTGGCCTCCTTGTCGGCGGCTCGATCGGCTTTCTGCTCGGCATAGCGAATGGCGTATCGAAGCTTTCCGAGCAGCTGACGGATACGACGCTGCAGATGCTTCGCACCATTCCGCATCTCGCCATGATCCCGCTGGTGATCCTCTGGTTCGGCATCGGTGAGGAATCCAAGCTGTTCCTCACATCGCTCGGCGTGCTGTTTCCGGTCTATCTGAATACCTATCATGGCGTGCGCAGTGTCGATCGCGACCTGATCGAGATGGGCAGGGTCTACGGCATGGGAAGCTGGACGCTCTTTCGCAAGGTGATCCTTCCAGGCGCCTTGCCCTCCATCTTCGTCGGCCTGCGCTATGCGCTCGGCATCATGTGGCTGACGCTGATCGTCTCGGAATCCATCGCCGCCTCGTCGGGGATCGGCCACATGGCCAACAACGCACGCGAGTTCATGATGACCGACGTGGTCGTGCTGGCGCTCCTGATTTACGCGCTGCTCGGCAAGCTCGCCGACGTCACCGCAAGGGCGCTGGAGCGCAAGGCGCTCGCCTGGAACCCGGTCTACCAGCGGTGAGGAGGAAAGCCATGACCGTCATTACCGACGAACGCTTCCATTCCGCCGGTTTCGAACAGGAGCACGAGGACAATGCCTCGCGCCCCGCGCCGGGAGCAGCATCCATTCGCCTCAAGGGGCTTGAGAAGAGCTTCGGTGGCAACCGCGTGCTGCGCGGCATCGACCTCTTCGTACCGGCCGGACAATTCGTTGCGGTGATCGGCAAGAGCGGCTGCGGCAAGAGCACGCTGTTGCGCATTCTCATGGGTCTCGACCAGCCGACGGGCGGCAGTCTGGGCTTCGAGGATGCGGAGGGCGAGGCGGTGGCGCCGAATGCGCGCATCGTCTTTCAGGAGCCGAGGTTGCTGCCGTGGCTGAGCGTCGCGGAAAATGTCGTGGTCGGCCTCGGCGAGGGTGTCCCAAAGGCTGAGGCCCACGCGCAGGCACTCGACGCGCTCTCGGAGGTGCAGCTTTCCGAAAAGGCGAGGGAATGGCCGGCCCGGCTCTCCGGCGGGCAGAGGCAGCGCGTCGCGCTGGCGCGCGCCCTTGTCAGCACGCCCGGCGTGCTTGCCCTCGACGAGCCGCTCGGCGCTCTCGATGCCCTGACCCGAATCAGCATGCAGGAGCTCTTGAACCGCGTATGGCGCGAACTCGGCTTTACCACCGTCCTCGTCACCCATGACGTCAGCGAGGCGGTGCATCTCGCCGACCGTGTCATCGTGCTTGACGAAGGCCGCATCGCGCTCGACCTTCCCATCCCCTATCCGCACCCGCGCAGGCATGGCAATCCGGCGCTTGCCGAGCTGGAAGGACGCCTGCTCGGCGCGATCCTGGGGAAGAGCTAGGTGGTGGCCTAGCCACCTACAGCACCGGTTCTTCCGAAGTTTTCGCGGAGCTTTCTTTGGCTGGCGTGCGTGTGCCGGAGCCCTGACTGTCGGTCGAGGCCGCGGCGTCACCGACCGTTGTTTTGGTCGCGGGATTGTCGAGCCGGGCGGATCGCTCACCGAGGCTATCGGACATCTCCTGCCAGATGCGTCTCAGCCGGCGGACATGCAGGTCGTCCGAGATCCAGGACATGATGTGCTCGACACAGATCTTGGTCCTTTTGTCGTCGCTGCTTATGAGCTCGCGGGCCCATACGCAGTAGGTATCGACGTCCACCGGCTGCCAGCTTGTAGCGCCGGTCGCAGGGTCCTTCTTCATGATTAGCGGTCTCACCCCACTTATGGTGCCGACATCCCGCATCGTCCTCGTCGGCGCAAAGAGAATGCCGGCCAATATCGCATCGAATTCGTCCGGACTGGAAAAGCCGATATTTGTCGAGGTCTTGCCTGTCTGGTAGTCGATCGCGCGCTCCAGATCGAAGATCGACTTGATATTCAGCTCCCGCAGCAGAAGGAAACGATCAAGGCCAACGATATGGCAGAGCTGCGCCTGTGCCACCCAATCTATCGATCGGTAGATGGTATATGGCGTCTCGATGTGCAGCAGAATGGGGTTGTAGGTCGCAAGGTTCTGGACATCAGCGATGCCGCATTCCTCCAGACGGAAACGCGTCCAGTAGTCGATCCCGTCTATCACATCGAGCGGCACGATGCGGGTGACGCCATTGAAACGGTCGTCGTCAAGCTTGATCCAGCTCACGATCGACCGCATTCGCACCAGGAGAAAGCGCGTGGAGCTTTGTGGCAGGAGCCCCAGCACCGGCGCCAGCGCCAACCACACCCAGGATATTTCGGCACAAGGATCGCGCGCGGCGGGGCCCCCAACGATCAGGGTCTCGAATGGTTTGGTTGGGTCCGCAAATGCGCTGAAGAGGAAGATGACGATCAGGATCGACGCGAGCATTTCGAAGCTCTGCCGCAGCACGGTGTAAGCCGAGACGTCAAACACTGCGAGGCTGCGGACAAAGATTCCAAGCGCTGCCAGGAACGCGCCTGCGAAGGCGAGCGATCCGACGATCAGGATTTTGCTGTAGAAGACGTTGGCTGCACAGCAGGCATTCGCGCTGGTGCCTGATGGGCAAGCCACCTTCGGCGTTTCGAAGCCTGCCGCCAGAACAGCCATAAGATTGGAGAATCCGTAATAGGTCAGGATTATCAAACCGATAGAGGCTATGAATATCTGGCCGTCACCATGACTTCCAAATCGGTACGCGGATCGGATGAATTCCTCGATACGTTTGCTGGCGCTGGCGTTGCTCAATCTCAGATAGTCTTTGGCTGAGAGGCGTACGCTGGAGGTGTATTTCGACACCACGAACTCCAGCGATGGGTTCCTGTCCGCAGCGTCACCCTTTTGCGGCTGGTCTGTTGCCGGATAGGCCGTGATGAAATCCTGTATGTCGCGCAGCCGGCGGTTTCTGATTTCGTTGCGTGCGGAGATGATGAGAATTGGCACGAGAAACGCAACAACCAACGCGATCCAGTTCGCGCCAGCAAAGGCGTGCCCCAGCTTCTCGAGCACACCCACCAGTCCTTCCCTGAGAAACTCCCGGATATCCACGTCGACGTCCCCCGACCCGATTGGAGACGATTGCTCAATCTGAGCCTGTCGTCCACCAATCAGGCACGCCTACTGATTGTAGCGCCTGCGGTCGTGCTATTGTCCCGTTGTGGGGATGCCTACCCTCTGAAGCGTGCCGGAAGGTTCTCGCGGTAGGGGTAGAACATGAAATAGGGTCTGGCCTCCTGCAGGACGCGGGCGAAGGAGGGTCTTTCGATCAGTCGATCGTAATATTCCTTGAGCTTCGGGAGCTTGTCGTCGAACGGCACGAGGGTCTCGGCGTAGAAGAGCGCCGGCGCGGCCGCACAGTCGGCCATGGTGAAGGCTTCGCCGGTGATCCAGCGGTTCTCGCCGAGTTGCTTTTCGATCATCGAGTAAGCGGTGCGCAGCAGCGTCTGCGCTTCTTCAACGCCATGCGGATCATTCATGCCTTCAGGGCGCAGCCGGTCGATGACAATCTTCTGCATCGGAACCTGGACATAGAGATCGAAGAAGCGATCCCAGAGCCTTACCTGCAGGGCCTCGCTGGGGACCTGCGGCAGAAGCGGAATCTCGCCCGGATAATGGCGGTCGAGATATTCGATGATGATGCTGGTCTCGGGAATGGTGCTGTCGCGCGCCTCGTCCCTCAGCACGGGCATCTTTCCGACCGGCCAGAGACGCTCGATCTCCGCGCTCGAAGCTGCGTCCGCCAGATCGACCAGGCGGTTTTCGAACGCAGTGCCGTTCTCGTAGAGTGCGATCAGGACCTTGTGACAGAACGAGGCGAGGGGATGCATATAGAGAACGAGTGACATGCGGCTTTCTCCCTGCCGGTGGTCTGTTTCGTCTGAGCAACCTTGTGATGGTGAATTACCAATTTGCGGCGAAAGCCGCAACTCCCAGTTACACCTCAGCGATCATCGGCTACCTGCCGATGATCGGGAAATTCCCCTTCGTGTTCGCGATGATAGCGTCCCTGCGAGGATAAGCTAGATCAACCTTGCTATCACCAACTGGCCGGGCGACGGTTCGCCATTTTGCATGCGGACGTTGATATCGGTGATTTCGACAAGCTCGAAGCCCGTCGCGGTAAGCCGCTCGCGTATATAGGCTTCCGCGTGCAGAAAGCGCTGGTGCGGGCCGACGACATAGGCATTGCTGCCTTCCTGCAGCAATTCCGAGGAAAAGACGAAGATGCCGCCTGCCACCATATTTTCGGCTACGCCGAAGAAAAGCGGCTCCAGCGCGCCGAGATAGGGCAGCACGTCCGTTGCCGTCACGAGGTCGAAAGGATCCTCGTCGTTGTCGTCGAGGAAATCCTCGGCTTCCGCCACGAAGAGCGTCTCATAGAGGTCCTTCTCGTGGGCGATCTCGACCATCTTCTCGGAAATGTCGATGCCGGTGATATCGTCGACGACGTCGCGAAGCGTGCCGCCGGTTAGGCCCGTGCCGCAGCCAATATCCAGCATGCGCTTGAACGGCCCGAGGGAAAGCGCCTGCAGGCGCTGGCGCGCGAGGACCGGGACATGATAGCCGAGTTGTTCGACGAGGACGTCCTCGAATACTTCGGCGTGCTGGTCGAAAAGGGTCTCGACATATGCATCCGGCGCCTTCGGCGGGGTTTCGCCACGTCCCATGGACGCGATGCGGACGGCCGCGCCGCCATGGTCCTCGGGATCCAGTGCCAGAACCTCACGGTATGCTTCCACGGCAGCGTCGATATCGCCCGCCTTTTCCAGAGCGAGTGCGCGGTCGTAGGCTTCCGCCAGAGCTTCCTCGTCGATCTTCTTGCTGGTCATCTCTGCCGTCCTTGAAATTGATGCGCAGGCTCTACGGCCCTGCGAGGCATTTGGCAATGGCTGCGGGCAAAGCGGAACAAAGGGAGTATGATGTGCCTTACCAAGAAAAGAAAATGGGGAGGTTTCATCATGGTTGCCGAACTCAGCAAGGTCGCCCTCGACGACGGCAAGACCGAGGGGCGTCGGTCGCCGCTTCCTTCCACACCCGGAGAGATCACCAATACGCTCTGTCACTACTATCGCGGCGAGCTGGGCCGCATGACCAGCTGGCGTGACCGGATCGACCGGACCTCGAACTGGGCAATTACAATGGTTGCGGCATTGCTCTCGGTCTCGCTCTCAACGTCGACCTCGCATCACGGGGTCGTCGTGTTCGCCATGCTGCTGATCACGCTGCTGCTGCTCATCGAGGCGCGGCGGTACCGGTTCTTTGACGTCTATCGGGCGCGTGTCCGGCAAATGGAGCGCAGCTACTTCGCCCAGGTGCTGGCGCCAGAGGCAGAGTTGACGCCGGATTGGGCCGGCGCGATTGCGAAGAGCCTGCGCAAGCCGGCTTTCCTCATGAGCTATCGCCAGGCGCTGCTACGGAGGCTCAAGAGGAATTACTGCTGGATGTATTTCATCCTGCTTCTGGCTTGGGCCTTGAAGATCTCGACACCACATCTGCAGGACGCAGGTGCGCCGCCGGCCGAGGTTCACACCTGGACGCGACTGGCAGAGAACGCTGCACTCGGACCCGTGCCGGGTTGGCTCGTCATCGCTGCCGTAGCCGCGTTCTATCTCGTGATCCTGTATGGCGTCCTTTACCGGGAGCGCGACGAGGGCGAGTTCGCCTTCGGCGAAGTCCACGTGTGAGCGGCGAGGGGCGTCAGTGCAGTATCAGTTCACCGCGCAGTGCCCTCCATTCTGTGGCTGAGACAAGCCTGCGGTGGACATAACGCACCGAATGCAGCGGCCCGTCGAGTTTCTCCTGCCAGAATTGCAGGAAGCCATGCATTTCGGGGAAGCTGGGGGCAAGGTCGTAGTCCTGCCAGACATAGGTCTGCAGGATCGCCGGATGATCCGGCAGGTGGTAGAAAATCTGTGCCGTCGTCAGGCCGTAGCCTTTGAGCTGCATTTCCATGTCTTTGTGCATGCTGCTTCCGTCCTTTGTTCCCACTCGAAGCCGACCGTCTTTGCGCGGTCGCTAAAATGGAAGCATGACATGGTTGACCGAAGCTTTACACTTCGACCTTGGGCGGATATTTATTCACTATATTCAATATGTTAGCAGCGAGCGGTACGGAGTGCTGCCAGCCGTCTGCGGCGGAATGCGTCAGCGTTTGAGATGCCGGGTCAAGCGCCGTTCGATCCATCCCCAGACGTGGCGCAGCGTCTCGACGATGGCGAGGTAGAAGATCGCCGCCCACAGGTAGGTCTGGTAGTCGAAGGTGCGGGAGAAGGCATAGCGCGTCTCGCCCATGAGATCGAGGACGGTTATGATCGCAACCACCGCCGATCCCTTGACCAGCAGGACGATCTCGTTGCCGTAGGGGCGCAGCGCGACGATGAGCGCCTGCGGCAGGATGATCTTGCGGAAGGCGATGACCTTGTGCAGGCCAAGCGCGGCGGCAGCCTCTATCTGGCCGTGCGGCACGCTCTGGATGGCGCCTCTCAGAATTTCGGCCTGATAGGCGGCCGTGTTGATGGTCATCGCAAAGAGGCCGCAATACCACGCGTCACGGAAAAACCACCAGAGACCCACGGCCTCAAGCTGCGGGCGGAACGTGCCGAGGCCGTAGTAGACGAGGAAGAGTTGGGCAAGGAGCGGCGTGCCGCGGAAGACATAGACGTAGCAATAGGCGAGGCCGTTCAGTACGGGGTTCTTCGACAGGCGGGCGAAGGCCAGCGGCAGCGACAGCACGGCGCCACAGGTGAACGAGACCGCAACCAGCGTCAGCGTCGTGAACAGGCCGTGCAGGTAACGCGGGCCGTAGCGCGCGAACTTTTCGGGATCCCATCCGGTGATGACCATGGCGAGGAGCGATATCCCGAGGATGGCCCAGATGGCGAGCAGACCATAACCGGCGATTCGCGCGCCGGTCACTTGCCGGGTCGTCTCCGCGGGGGCGGGGCGCGGTGGTATAAGCGTTTCGGCGTAGCTCATCGGCGGATCTCCGAGCGCGCCGCCCAGCGATCTACATAGCTGAGCACTGCAGAAGAAAGGACCGCAAGCACGAGATAGAGGACGCAGGCCAGCATGTAGAAGAAGAAGGCCTCCTTAGTGACCCTGACCGCGACGCCGGTCTGCCGCAGGATGTCGGCAAGTCCGATGATCGAGACATAGGATGTGTCCTTCAGCAGGATCATCCAGAGATTCGTAAGGCCGGGAAGGGCGATCCTCACGAGTTGCGGCAGAATGATGAGCCGCATCGTGCGGCCTCGATGGAGGCCGAGTGCGTCGCCGGCCTCATACTGCCCGTTGGGGATAGCGCGGAAGGCGGATAGCAGGACTTCCGCGCAATAGGCAGAAAACACCACGGCAAGCGCGATCATGCCGGCAACATAGGCGTTGATCTCGATGCGACCTTCATAGCCAAGGGAGGCGAGGGCCGACTGGATCAGGATCTGCATGCCGTAATAGATGATGAACAGCGTCAGCAGTTCCGGCAGGCCGCGAAAAATCGTGGTGTAGATGCCGGAGGCAAGCCGGAGCGACTTTTCCTGCGATTGCTGGCCAAGGGCAACGAAGAAGCCGATGACAAGGCCGATGGGCAGCGTTGTGAGCGCGACCGAGACGGTGACCTGCAGGCCGAGCGCGATCTCATCGCCCCAGCCGGTATCGCCGCATGCGAGAATCGTCGAACGGGCAAACCAGGTGAAAATGCCGACAGGCCCGCAGAGCGGATCGAGAAGATGCGACAGCCAGGCCCAAAGCGAACCAAGCGCCGAAGACAATCCGCCCATGCCAAACTTCCCCTTGCGGCTTTTGCCGCCTTGCCGTTTTGATCCTTGTCAAACAAAAATGGCGGAAGAGCAAGCCTTCCGCCATTAACTCCCGGAAATTAGGGGATTTCTCAGTCGCCGTAGACGTCGAAATCGAAGTACTTGTCCTGGATTTCCTTGTACTTGCCGCTGGCGCGGATGGCAGCGATCGCCGTGTTGAGCTTCTCGCGGAGCGGGTCGCCCTGACGGATGGCGATGCCGGCGCCTTCACCGTTGATTTCCTTGTCGACCGGAAGGGTCGTCAGGATCTTGCAGCATGCACCGGCTTCGGACTTGACCCATTCCGACAGAACGACGACGTCGTCGATGACGGCGTCGACGCGGCCGCTGGAGATGTCGAGCTTGTACTCGTCAGCGGTCGGATAGAGCTTCAGTTCGGTGTCGGCGAGGTGCTTTTCGGCATAGTTGGCATGGGTCGTAGACGTCTGAGCGCCGATCGTCTTGCCCTTCAGGCCTTCGACGTCGGTGATCGTCGAGTCCTTCGGAATGGCGACTGCCGGCGGCGTGTTGTAGTACTTGTTGGAGAAGTCTACGAGCTTCAGGCGCTCAGGCGTGATCGACATGGACGAAACGATCATGTCGAACTTCTTGGCCTGGAG
The DNA here is from genome assembly GCF_004345245.1 of Rhizobium sp. BK251. GTDB lineage: Bacteria > Pseudomonadota > Alphaproteobacteria > Rhizobiales > Rhizobiaceae > Rhizobium. The sequence goes on from NZ_SLUQ01000002.1 coordinate 657,954, forward strand.
TGCCGGAATGATGCCGTCCCAGTCAGCGCTGACGAAGCTGCACTCGGCCTTCATCTCCTCGCAAAGTGCCTTTGCGATATCGATGTCGAAGCCCTGGATGGTGCCGCTCGCGTCGACGAACTCGAAGGGTGGGTAGGTCGAATCCGTGCCGATGACATACTTTTCACCGTCGGCCATGGCCGAACCGGCAAAAAGAGACATCGCGGCGATCGAAGCCGCGGCCAGGAAACGTGTGGAATTGCGCATGAGGATCCTCTCTGTTGGTGGCCGTCGGATGTTCTTTGTTCTCGCGATCGGCCGAAATGTAGCAAGGCATGGACCAAGCTTGGGGGGATAATCAAACTTTTTTTTCGCAAAATGCAACAGGAATCGCTGGGAGTAGTGCGGTGCGGCATCTGCACCCGCCCGAAGGCATCAGGCGGAGCAAGGCAAGTGGCGCTCCACAGCCATGTTCATACCATGTTCATTCCCCCTTCCTAACACTCCCTGACATATCGCCGCGCGTCGGCTTGTGCGCCGATCCGACCATAGAAGCGTCGGGTTTGGCCGCAAGAACCGCGGCTGCAAGATAGAAACTGAAATGAGGAAACCCGAATGGGAATGAAATCGAGACTGTTTGCCAGTGCAGCCTTCCCGCTGCTTTCGCTGTCGCTGACCTTCCATCCCGCCGCGGTCATGGCGTCGGCAGGAACGGTGGCGGCCGATGGGCAGACGGCCGTCATGCATCATGGCGCGGCTTCCGATGGCGCCTTCGAGGTCGCGCAGGATGCGGCACCCTCGGAAGAAGAATTGCTGAAACGCCAGAGCGAGCAGGCGCCACAAGCCGAGCCCGAGCAGCCGGCACCCGCGCCGGAACCCCAGGCGGAGGCACCAGTGGCCGAGCCGCAGGCCGAGGCGCCAGCGCCGGAACCGCAGCCGGAAGCACCCGCCGAGCAACCGCAGGAACAGCCTGCCCCGGCTGCCGAAGCAGCGCCGGAACCCGCACCGCCTGCTCCGGAACCCGAGGCTGCCGCCCCCGCGCCGGAAGCTCCGGCGCCCGAGCCGGCGCCGCCTGCCGCGGAACAGTCGGCGCCGCAGGCCGAGCCCCAGCCCGCCGCAGAACAGCCCGCCGGCGGGCAGCCACCACAGGAGGGACAAGCCGCCCCGGCTCCCGAGGCGGCTCCTCCAGCCAGCGGTGAGCCGGCTCCGGCACAGCCTGCCCAGGGCGGGCAGCCCGCTGATCAGCAGGCACAGCCGGATGGTGGCGCGCCATCGCCGCAGACCCCACCCGCCGAACAGCAGGGCAGCGGCAGCGCCGCGCCGGCGCAGGGGGGCGATCCCGTTCCGCAGGGCGTGCCCGCCGAAGGCGGCGAGCGCGTCGAGCAGCCGATACCGGCGCCGGAGCAGATCACGCCCGAGGAACTCGAGCGCCGCAAAGAGATCGCCGAGGATCCCTCGAAGAGCAGCGAAACCGTCATCCTTCCAGTCGAGAATGGCGCAGCCGTGCTCGATAGCGACAAGGAAGCGGAGCGGCGTGGCGGACGAAACGGCCGTGGTGAGCGTGATCGCCAGCGCTCGCAGGAGCGGGAGGTGAGGGTGCCGACGTCGGATGCCGATGCCCAGGTCGCCCCGCAGGGCCAGCAACGCCCGCCGGTGCGGATCGAGGCTGCGACCGGGGAGGAAGGGCGCCGCCTACGCCAGCGTCCCGACTTCACCCGGCCCGAAGGCGCTCGTTTCGGCGAGGCGCGCGACAACCGGGTCATCATGCAGTATGGCGACGACGTCTATGTCCGCAGCGACGACGACAGGCGTTTCCTGCGTGACGGCGAGCGGCCGATCTACGAACAGCTTTCGCGCGACCGCTATCGCGAGACGATCGACCGGCCGGACGGCTATCGCATCGTGACCGTGCGCAATCGCTACGGCGACATCATCCAGCGTTCACGCATCGACAGCCGCGGGCGCGAGTATGTGCTCTACTATTCGCCTGAGCTCTATGAGGATCCCGACCGCGATTACTTCCGCGATCCGGCTGAGGACCTGCCGCCGATGCGCCTGCGTATTCCGGTTCGCGACTACATCATCGACACCAGCAGCGATCCGGACAGGGACTATTACGACTTCCTGAGCCAGCCGCCGGTCGAGCCGGTAGAACGCGTCTACTCGCTGAACGAGGTGAAGTACTCGGCCCGCATACGCGACAAGGTCCGCCGCATCGACCTCGACACGGTGACCTTTGCCACGGGAAGTTCCGAGATCCCGATGAGCCAGGCAAGGACGCTCCGCAAGGTCGCCGATGCGATCAACGAGGTTCTCGAACGCGATCCGAGCGAGACCTTCCTGATCGAGGGGCACACCGATGCGGTGGGATCGGCACAGAGCAACCTCGTGCTCTCGGACATGCGTGCGGAATCGGTCGCCAACGTACTGACCGACGTCTACGGCATTCCTCCGGAGAACCTTGCGACGCAGGGCTATGGCGAGCAGTACCTGAAGGTCAACACCGCCGCAGCGGAGCAGGCGAACCGCCGTGTCACCGTCCGCCGCGTCACGGCGCTGGTTCGTCCCGTCGCAGCCAATCGATGAAAGCCGGGCTCCCTTCCTTGATGGGAGGGAGCTCCCTTGCCACCGCTGGCCGCGAACCTACTTCGCGTCAAGCCCGACGACGCCGGCGATAAAGTCGGCAATGGCATTGATATCGTTAAGGTCGAAGACCGGCAGACCCGTGTCGTCTACCGGATGGTCGGCGGCGATGGCGACGATGTGCGGATCCTCCGGCGCAAGCGGATCACGCCTGGCGGCCTCGAGGCGCCGGGCCTCGATCTTCGGGATCGGCTCGCGCTTGTAGCCCTCGATCAGAACGAGATCGCATGGGGCGAGGCGGGCAAGGATTTCCTCGAAGGCCGGCTCCGGCTCGCCGCGCAGTTCGTGCATGATCGCATAGCGCGTGCCGGAAACGATCGTCACCTCATGGGCACCGGCCTGGCGGTGGCGATAGCTGTCGGCACCGACTTTGTCGATGTCGAAATCGTGGTGGGCATGCTTGATAGTGGAGATGCGGTAGCCGCGGCGGGTGAATTCCGTAACCAGGCTAACGGCGAGCCCGGTCTTGCCAGAGTTCTTCCATCCCGCAATGCCGAATACCTTGGGTCGCGTCATTCAATAACCTCCAACCATTTCTCTGCGTCCGCAAGGTCCTGCGGATTGTTGACGTTGAAGAACGGATCGAGTTGACCAAGCCTCGTTTCGATCAAGGGAAATGATACTTCCCTAACGTCATGACGTAAAAGGAAGTCTCGGACGCGTCGGTTTTCGCCATTTTCGAGCCATGTCGCGAGGTCATCGGCCAACGCGGTGGACCAAAGCCCGAAAACGGGATGCTCTCGGCCCTGGCAGGTCGCGATGATGATCGAACGCGAAGCCTGCATATTATTCGATAGCCGACTAATCAAATCGCGTGGAAAAAACGGACTATCGATGGGGACGGTGGCCACATGGGACGCCTCTCCACCGGCGGCGTAGCGCATCGCGGCAAGGACGCCGGCGAGGGGGCCAGCCTTTCCGGGAATTTCATCCGGGACCAGCGGCAGCGCCTCATGGCCGGGCCGCTCCTCGTCGGCATTGAGTGCCAGGGAGGAGACCTGCGGGGCGAAGCGCGCAACGGCGCGATCGAGCAGGCTGATGCCGCCAAGCCTGACGAGCGCCTTGTCGGAACCCATACGCCGCGAGCGCCCGCCGGCCAGAATGACCCCTGGTATCGGAGGCGGGTTTGATGTCATCGGCGATGCTCCTCAGACGGTCGCCTTCGCCACCGGTTCCTGTACAACATGCGCGGCGGCGCGGCGCTTGCTTTCCCGATAGAAAGTATAGAGCCCGGAGCCGATGACAATCGCCGAACCGAGGATCGTCCAGAGATCGGGAACTTCTGCGAAGAACAGCATGCCGAGCAGTGCCGAGAAAATCAGGCTCGTATAGCGGAAGGGCGCCACGAACGAGATTTCGCCGGTGCGCATCGCCATGATGACCGACTGATAACCGACGAGCACGAGCACCGAGGCGAGCAGCAGGTGCGAGAAGGAGGTGAGCGTGACCGGTTGCCAGCCGCCGAGAGGCGCGACGCTGAGCGCACCGAATATGGAGATCGAGATCGCGGTGACGACGGTCACCATGAGCGAGGGCACCTCCGCCTTTATTCGGCGCGTGGCGAGATCGCGTCCCGCGGTCGCAAACACGCTTGCGACGACGAGCAAAGCGGCCGTCGTGAAGCCTTCGGGGCCGGGGCGGATAATGATGAGCACGCCGAAGAAGCCGACGATGATCGCCGTCCAGCGACGCCAGCCGACCGGCTCATGAAGGAAGAGAGCGCCGCCCAGCGTAACTGCCAGCGGAAGCGCCTGCAGGATCGCGGAGGCATTTGCTATCGGCATCATGCCGAGGGCGGTTATATAGGTGATCGCCGCGATGATCTCGCAGATGATGCGCAGGATGATCATCGGCTGGAGCATGACGCGCCAGGATCGCAGGGCGCCCATGTGCCGCGCGATCAGGTAGACCAAGAGGCTGGTGAAGAGGCCGCGCAGGAACATGATCTCGCCGGCGTTCATCTGGAAGATCACGGACTTGGAAAGTGCGTCGCTGCAGGAGAAGCCAAACATCGCGAGCGCCATGTAGATCGCGCCTTGCGAGTTCTTCGACTGTGCCATCTGGTAGAGTTCCGGTTGGTATCGCGCGCCTTCTTAGAGCGGTTCGCGACCAATTGGAATCATTTCCGGAGGGTTTGAAAAGAAATAGCCGGGGCGTGGCACTATGCGCACGGCGCGCATATGTCACCCACCGGTGACGCTCATGTGGCGGGCAACGGCGGGGCGATTGTGGGTGCGGTCGATGATGAAATCGTGGCCCTTCGGCTTGCGCGTGATCGCCTCATCTATCGCGGCATGAAGGAAGCCATTGTCTTCGGAAGCGCGCAGCGCCGTCCGCAGGTCTGCGGCGTCGTTTTGCCCGAGGCACATGTAGAGCGTGCCGGTGCAGGTCAGCCTGACGCGGTTGCAGCTTTCGCAGAAATTATGGGTGAGCGGCGTGATGAAGCCGAGGCGTCCGCCGGTTTCGGAAACCTCGACATAGCGCGCCGGGCCACCGGTCTTGTAGGGAATGTCGGTCAGCGTGAAATCACGTTCAAGGTCGGCGCGCAGCTTCGAAAGCGGCAGGTATTTGTCGGTGCGGTCTTCGTCGATCTCGCCCATCGGCATGGTCTCTATGACGGTGAGATCCATGCCCCGGCCGTGCGCGAAGCGCATCAGGTCCGGAATTTCCGCCTCGTTGAAGCCCTTGAGCGCGACGGCATTGAGCTTGATCTTCAGGCCGGCCCGCTGTGCGGCGTCGATGCCTTCCATCACCTTGGCAAGGTCGCCCCATCGCGTAATCGCCCGGAACTTGTCCGGGTCAAGCGTATCGAGAGAAACGTTGATGCGACGAACGCCGCAATCGTAGAGCTCTTCGGCGTGGCGGGCGAGCTGTGAGCCATTCGTCGTCACCGTCAGCTCGTCGAGGCCGGAGCCTATCTGTTTCCCGAGTTCGCGAAACAGGAACATGATGTTCTTGCGCACCAGCGGTTCGCCGCCCGTAAGCCGAATCTTGCGGACACCCTTCGCGATGAAGGCCGAACAGAGGCGGTTCAGCTCTTCCAGCGTCAGAAGGTCCTTCTTGGGCAGGAAGGTCATGTTCTCGGCCATGCAGTAGGTGCAACGGAAGTCGCAGCGATCGGTCACCGACACGCGCAGATAGGTTACCGCCCGCCCGAACGGGTCGATCATCGGCGCAGCATCCGCGTCGATCGGCGTCGCTCTGCCAATGGAACCGATATTGCTATTCACGAAGACCTCCAAACCCCTATCTTATGTGTGTATATGTGATTGCAGCGTCAAGGCAAACCACCATCAGATAAGCTAAAATACCCCTTGGTACCGCGTGAGCAAGGCTCGCGTTTCGGAAAACAGCGGACGGATGCAAAAATGAGCGATATTTGGCCAAGCGAACTTAGAGTTTCCAAGGATCGCCACCGACTCAAAGTCACCTTCAACGACGGAGCAAGTTTCGAGCTTCCGGCCGAGATGCTGCGTGTCCTATCGCCGTCGGCCGAGGTGCAAGGTCACGGCCCCGGCCAGAAGGTGACCGTGCCTGGCAAGCGCAATGTCGGCATCATATCGATGACACCCACGGGCAATTATGCAGTGCGCATCGGCTTCGACGACATGCACGATACCGGCATCTTCACCTGGGTTTACCTGCGGGAACTTGGCGAGCACGGAGGCGAGCTTTTCGCTGCCTATGAAGAGGACCTCAAGGAGAAGGGCATGAGCCGCGATGCCCCAACCACCACACGCTGAGCAAGTGAAAATGGCAAAGAAGGGGACGGAATACATGGAGACGAAGACGAGACGTCACTGGCTACGCGAAAGGGGGAGCTCTGCGGAGAGCAAGGTCTCCTTCCTCGAGCTGTTCTTTGACCTGGTCTTCGTCTTTTCCGTCTCACAGCTCGCCCATACGCTCGCCGCCCATTTCACCTTTCTTGGCGCGATCGAGGCAGCCCTGCTCGTCTTCGCCATCTGGTGGGTCTGGATATTCACCGCTTGGGTGACGAACTGGCTTGATCCGGAGAAGATGCCGGTCCGTTTCATGCTGCTGGTGCTGATGCTTGCGGCGCTCATCATGTCTGCATCCATTCCCGAAGCGTACGCAGAGAAGGGGCTGATTTTCGCAGGCGCCTACGTCTTCATGCAGGTCGGCCGCTCGCTTTTCACCCTCTTCGCGCTAAAGAAGGCCAACCAATCGAGCCATCTCACCTTCGTGCGCATCAGCTGCTGGCTCATTGTGTCGGGCGTGTTCTGGATTGCCGGTGGCCTTGCCGAGCACGAGACGCGGATTCTGCTTTGGGCGATCGCCGTGGCTATCGAATATGCGGGCCCCGCCGCCGGCTTCTGGGTGCCGTCGATAGGCAGATCGAGCGCAGCAGACTGGGATATTTCGGGCGCGCATCTCGCCGAGCGCAGCGCGCTCTTCATCATCATCTGCCTGGGAGAGACGATCATCGTCTCGGGCCGCACCTTCGCCGAGCTACCCGTGTCGTCGCTGACAAGCGTCGTGTTCGCGATCAGCTTCATCGGCAGCGTTGCGATGTGGTGGCTCTATTTCCATGCGGGGCACGAGCGCGCGGCGCAGCGCATAGAACATGCGCAGACTCCGGGAAGCCTGGGCCGCCAGGCCTTTACCTATGCCCATCTCCCCATTCTTGCCGGCATAATCCTCAACGCAGTGGCCGACGAGTTCACTTTTTCCCACCCGCATAATCCGGTCGATCCGGCGGCCGCGATTGCCATTCTGGGAGGGCCGGCACTCTTCCTTGCCGGCAATCTGTGGTTCAAAGGCGCGACGAGCCCGAGGCCGCCGCTTTCACATTTCCTCGGTCTGCTCCTGTTTGTCCTGCTGGCGTTCCTGATTCCGGTACTCGAGCTCTACCAGTTGGCTTTTCTGGCGACGGCCGCGCTTCTGGTCGTGGCACTCTGGGAATATGTATCCCTGCGCCGCACGACGGACGTGATTGTTGAGAGCTGAGAGCCGCCACGCCTGCCGGCGAAAGGGCCCGACCGCACTGTTGTTGTCCCGGCTATCGTTCGGGTGTCTGTCATCGTAACGTCATCAAGCGCCTGTACCGGGCGCACTTCATCTTCTGTAAAGGGCCAGAAATTATGCGGCTGATCACATCCGTCGAAGAACTCAACGAGCGCTATGGCGGCGTGACCGAAGCGTCCGTCGCCAAGGTGACGAAGACCCTGACGCCGCTCTATCGCCAGATGATCGAAACGTCGCCGTTCATGGCGCTGGCGACCGTCGGACCCGAGGGGCTCGATTGCTCACCGCGCGGTGACATAGGCGGCGTCGTCCGGGTGATCGACGAAAAGACGCTCCACCTGCCTGACTGGCGCGGCAACAACCGGGTCGACTCGCTTGCCAACATCGTGCGCGATCCGCGCATCGCCCTGATGTTCCTTATTCCCGGCTCGAACACGACGATGCGCATAAACGCCCGTGCGGTCGTTGCGATCGATGACGAGGTGCTCTTGAGCTTCGAGATGGATGGGAAGCATCCGCGCAGCGTCGTAGTGATCACTATCGATGAGGTCTATTTCCAGTGCGCCCGCGCCGTCATGCGTGCGGAGCTGTGGAATGCCGACCGGTTCGTGGATCCGTCAAGCCTGCCGACACCCGGCCTGCTGCTGAAAGCGGCGAAGGAGGACTTCGACCAGGAGACCTACGACCGCGAATGGCAGCAGCGTGCTGCAAAGACCATGTGGTAAAGGCGACGCTTCGCGCGGCGCTATGACTTGTAGATCAGCCAGCTCTTGGTGAAATCCTTCTGCATGCCGTCCTGATAGACGACTGTGCAGTTGCGGCCGGCATTCTTCGCGCAATAGAGGGCGATATCGGCCTTGCTGTAGAGCTCGCCGGGGTCACCGGCGGTCGAGGCCATGCAGATGCCGAGCGAGATGGTGATCGGGCCGTAGTTGACGCGGGTACGCGAGTTCTTGAACGGCGTCGTCTCGAGCGTGCGGCGGATGCGCTCGCAAAGCGCCTGGATCTCCTCGAGCGTGTTGCCCTCGAAGATCAGCGCGAATTCCTCGCCGCCGGTGCGTGCGACGAAGACTTCGCGACGCACATTGGCGCGGATCACGGATGCGACGGTCGCTAGAATCTTGTCGCCGACCGGATGGCCGTAGGTGTCGTTGACCTTCTTGAAGTGGTCGATATCGACCAGCACGAGTGCCGCGACGGGCAGCGTGATGGGATTGTTGTAGATGGCTGCAAGCCGGTCGTCGAAGGCACGGCGGTTGGCCAGGCGGGTCAGCGAGTCGGTATTGGCGATGCGCTTGTACTCGTCGAGTTCCTTGCGGACCTGGTCCATCTCCTGCGAGCGCTGGGTCATGTCCTCGACCGTGCGTTCGCCGTGGGCCATCGTGTCGCCCGTCGCCTCGGTCAGGATCGCGATGGCATTCTGGAGGAGGTCGGCGCTGGAGTGGCTTTTCGAGCTGATGCGCTTGAACGTCTCACCGAGAAGCTTGTTGTAGCTTTCGAGAGATGTCTGTTCCTGCCTGAGGACACGCAGCACGCCGTCGAGTTCGGTAATGATGCGCGAATGGGCATCATCGAAGATCCGGCCGGGATTGTGGTTGAAATGCTGGGCGCTGATTGCGTCCAGTTCTTCCTGGGTCGCGTGGCCGCCAAGGGCCGCCAGTTCGCGGGTGAGCGTCGGATTGGCGCCGATATAGGCTTCATAGAAGAGTTCGTAGTTGCGCGGGATCGGCGCGACGCCCATGGTCCTCATGGCATAGGTAATCTGACCTGCCACGTCCGGAACCGGCGCCTTTGGCGCAACGACCGTACTCATTCGGCGAACTCCCCGTCAAATTCAAAGACAACCTCACTTTTCGTAGCGTAAAATTCTTTGAAAAAGATTAAAGGCAGCATTACCAAAGATCACATGCAACATGTCCGTCCGACAGGACTCGCGTGTAATCTCATGATTTTGCAACGTTATTTCCTTGGCTTCGTGCCCAAGCGATGGCTAAATAAATCACTAGGCTATTTCCTTCCTGTGATTGCAACCTATGGTAATCATGCGACGAGATGACCGTCAACGCAGCGTTGACAATCGGTTCGCAAAGTTCGCTCTTATTGTTCAGCGCAGACGACCTTACTTTGTTGGGGAGTTTCGAGGCGAGCCCGGTGGGGCATTGCCATCGCGCGCACAGCCCTCGGGTTGCCTGTCGCATTGGCATGCCAGCCACGGCATTTTGCCTCAAGTAGCGCTCGGTTTCGGCAAGATCGGCCGGGACAACAGGAATAGGACATCATCTCGCCGTGACGATTCGAGTCGGCGAGCCGCTGGTGCCGATGCCGGCATCGAACCGTCAGGAAAAGGCAGAAGACAATGGATAAGTCTCGCCATATTTCTCCGCTGATTCTGCTCCTCGTCATGGTGGCGGCGTCGGGATACATGCTGGTCCATATCGGGGCCTTCAAGGGTGCGTTCCAGACGAAGATCCTGGCAACGCTGACTTCCGACGACGTCCTCTTCCCTGATGGTGTCGACGCAACCGGACAGGTTTCCTCGCTTGCCAAGACCGACCCCAATCTGACCTCTTCAATCCGATAGCCGCCTGCAGTCACCCGCACTGTCCGGCCGTCCCCCTGCGGCCCGACGCGTCAGCCGAGATTGAGCTCCTGGAAGAAGTCGTTGCCCTTGTCGTCGATGACGATGAAGGCCGGGAAATCCTCGACCTCTATCTTCCAGACGGCCTCCATGCCGAGCTCCGCATACTCAAGCACTTCCACCTTCTTGATGCAGTCCTGGGCGAGACGCGCGGCCGGGCCGCCGATCGAGCCGAGATAGAAGCCGCCATGCGTCTTGCAGGCCTCGCGCACGGCGCGCGAGCGGTTGCCCTTGGCGAGCATCACCATGGAGCCGCCGAAGGACTGGAACTGGTCGACATAGCTATCCATGCGGCCGGCGGTCGTCGGGCCGAATGAGCCGGAGGCGTAACCGGCCGGCGTCTTGGCCGGGCCTGCGTAGTAGACCGGATGGTTCTTCATGTAGTCCGGCATGCCTTCGCCTCTTTCCAGCCGCTCGCGGATCTTGGCATGGGCTAGGTCGCGGGCGACGATGATGGTACCGGAGAGCGAGAGGCGCGTCTTCACTGCATGCCTCGAGAGCTCGGCCAATATCTCGCTCATCGGCTGGTTGAGGTCGACACGGACCATCGATTCCGACAGTTTCGCTTCGTCGATCTCGGGCATGTATTTCGAAGGATCGGTCTCGAGCTGCTCGATGAAGATGCCGTCGCGGGTGATCCTGCCTTTGGCCTGGCGGTCGGCGGAACAGGAAACGCCGAGGCCGATCGGCAGCGAGGCGCCGTGGCGGGGCAGGCGGATAACGCGCACATCATGACAGAAATACTTGCCGCCGAACTGGGCGCCGACGCCGAGGCTCTGCGTCAGCTTGTGGATTTCCTTCTCCATCTCGACGTCGCGGAAGGCATGGCCGTTCTCCGAACCTTCGGTCGGCAGGTCGTCGAGGTAGCGCGTCGAGGCGAGCTTGACGGTCTTCAGGTTCATCTCCGCCGAGGTGCCGCCGATCACGATCGCAAGATGGTAGGGGGGACAGGCCGCTGTACCCAAGGTGAGGATCTTCTCCTTGAGGAAGTCCAGCATGCGGTCATGGGTCAGGAGCGAGGGCGTGCCCTGGTAAAGGAAGGTCTTGTTGGCCGAGCCGCCACCCTTGGCGACGAAGAGGAAGTCATAGCTGTCCGTGCCTTCCTCGTAGATGTCGATCTGGGCCGGCAGGTTGTTCTTGGTGTTCTTCTCCTCGAACATCTTGATCGGTGCGAGCTGCGAATAGCGCAGGTTCTTCTTCTCGTAGGCATCGAGAACGCCGCTGGCGAGCGCCGAATAGTCGCCACCCTCAGTCCAGACGCGTCGACCTTTCTTCGCCATGATGATCGCCGTACCCGTATCCTGGCACATGGGCAGCACGCCGCCCGCGGCAATATTGGCGTTCTTCAGGAGGTCGTAGGCGACGAAACGGTCGTTCTCGGTCGCTTCGGGGTCATCGAGGATCGCGGCCAGCTGCTTCAGGTGGCCGGGGCGCAGGAGATGGTTGATGTCGGCGAAAGCGGTTTCCGCCAGCAGCCGCATTCCCTCGGGCTCGACGGTCAGGATCTCCTGTCCCTTGAAGGTATCGACGGATACGAAATCGCCGCTGATCTTGCGATAGGGCGTGCTGTCCTTGGCGAGAGGGAAGAGATCATCAGCCATCGAATGGACCTTTCGTGCGGGCCGGAAAAGAAAGTCGCACCTGCTCTATTCGCGCCACCAGGCAATTGCAATCACTCTAAAACCTGCTGGTTTTCCTCAAGAAAAACGATGCTCATGCCATGACGAAGTGGCCGTTTTCGATCTGCCGGTATGATCGTTTCTCCGGGACGTATCCGGCTGGCCGGACGGGGCTCTTGAGTTCGTCGGCTGTGAGGTTTCTGCGGATGCCGCGGCGAGCGGGATCGGGGACGGGGACGGCGGCCATCAGCTTCTTGGTATAGGGATGCTGGGGATTTTCGAAGAC
>NZ_SLUQ01000003.1 GCF_004345245.1 Rhizobium sp. BK251
CCGACGATCGCCACCGTCTCGCCCGGCATCACCGCAAACGACACGTCCCTCACCACCGGCCGCCACTCCCCGTCCACCAGGAACGACGTCGTCAGGTGCGACACGGACAGGACGGGGGTCGCGGGCGCGCGGTCGTTCATCATGGCTGCTTCGATGGTCATTGCATTGCCTTTGTTTCGTCTTCCATCTTCCTGGGATCAACCACCGCTGTCGAGCCTCAGAGCTTGAGGGGCGTGGCGAAGGAGGGCGAGGGGCGCCCTTCGGCGATCCGCGTCGCTTCGAGCGCCGCGATTTTGTTGTCGATCTCGCTCCTGTCCGTCAGCCCGCTCGGGTTCTGACGCGTCGGCATGGTTTCGGCGACATGCAGGTAGCGCTCCCGGGCGACGGCATGGAGGCGACGCAGCTCTTCCAGCGGATCGGAGTGGTCATCGGCGCGGATATTCAGCCAGGCGTAATCCTGGTCGCGGTAGACGACGAGAGCGGCAGACTGTTTCCCGCGCTTGTCTCCGCCGGCGTCTTCGCCGGCCTGCATGGCGTCCAGCAGCCTTTCGACAAGCGGCTTGCCAGATGATTTCTGGTAGACCGCAAGCGTCGTCTCGATGACCTGCGGGCCGGCCAGCATGTTGCCGGCGACCGAGATATTGTGGTCGACAAGGTGCCCGGCCCAGTCGATGCACTTGGAACCGGTGAAGGCGGCATTGCGGCCCTGCGCGTCGATCATGTGGAACTGGCGCTGCTCGCGGCCATCGTCGCGGCCGCTGAGGCGCGAGACGATCTCCTCCGGCGAATGGCCGGCAGTCAGCATCACCAGCCCGTCGGTGCCGTAAAGTGGGCTCACGAAGGCCTGGGTGGCGATCGCGCCGACCCTGCCCCTTATATGCGGCACGACGCTACCGACCGCGAAGAAGCGGCTGGCGACGGCGATGCCGAGGTGGCCTGTCTCGGGGCAGCGTGCGACGATCGACCAGGTCATCGGCTATCTCCCCACCGCATAGGCCTGCATGAGTCGCGGCGTAGCGGCGGCGCGCATCAGGCCATCGGCGTCGCGGCGAGCGGCGGTCAGGCGACCGACTGTCCACGGATCGGCGACCGTCAGTTCGTGGCCCTTCCGGCGGAGCGCATCAAGGACCTCGGCGCCGAAATTCGCCTCGGCCATGAGGCTGCCCGGCTGGCGCGTGCGCGGATAGAAGGAACTCGGGAAATGGGTCGTGTGGAACAGCGGTTGGTCGATCGCCGCCTGCAGGTTCAGCCCATGATGGACATAACGCAGGAAGAAGGCGAGCTGCCACTGGTCCTGCTGGTCGCCGCCCGGCGTGCCGAAGGCAAGTGTCGGACGGCCCTCATAAAGCGCGATCGACGGCGTCAGCGTCGTGCGCGGGCGCTTGCCGGGGGCGAGCGAGGAGGGCAGGCCGGGTTTCAGCCAGAACATCTGCGCCCGCGAGTTGAGGCAGAAGCCGAGGCCGGGGACGATCGGCGAGGATTGCAACCAGCCGCCTGACGGCGTGACCGACACCATGTTGCCCTCGCGATCGATGACGTCGACATGGACCGTGTCGCCGCGTTTTTCCGTCAGATGCGCCATGGTCGGCTCGTAGACAGCGCCGGCCTTCGCCTCGGGCGTTTCCAGCATCGCCATGGTCAGGTCATGCTGGCCCTCGAAGCTGGGAATCTTGCCGGGCCTGAGGTCGAAGGAAGCCTGGGGTCCGATCAGCTTCCGCCGTTCCCCGGCATAGGCATCCGAAAGTAGGTGGGCGACGGGCACGTCCGTGAAGCTCGGATCGCCGTAGTAGACCTCGCGATCGGCGAAGGCGAGCTTCATCGCCTCGACCACCGTGTGGACGAAGTCGGCGCCGGCCGGATCCATTGCGCTTAGATCGAAGCCCTTGAGCAGGGAGAGCGTCTGCAGGAATACCGGTCCCTGGCCCCACGGCCCGGTCTTGGCAACGGTCCAACCGTGGTAGTCGTAGGTGAGGGGTGCCTCGATCGTGGCCTGCCAGCCGGCCATGTCGTCAGCAGAGAGCACGCCCTTGTGACGGCTGCCGCTGGCATCCATGACCTCGGCTGTCTGCAGATACTTGTCGATCGCCTCGGCGACGAAGCCGCGGTAGAAGGCGTCGCGGGCTGCATCGATCTGCGCCTCGCGACCGCTCTTGGCCTCCGCTTCGGCAATGATGCGCTTCCAGGTCTCGGCGAGGACCGGATTCCTGAAGTTGGAATGTGGCTCCGGTGCAGAGCCGCCCGGCAGCCAGGTTTCGTACGAGGTCGGCCATTCCTTCTGGAAGAAGTCGCCTAGACCCTTGATGGTGGCTGCAACGCGCGGCAGCAACGGATGGCCGTTCTCGGCATAATAGATGGCGGGCTCCAGCACCTCGCGGACGGAAAGGCTGCCATAGTCGCGCAGCATCAGCATCCAGCCGTCGAACGCACCCGGAATGACCGTGGCGAGCAGGCCGTCGCCAGGGATGATCGAGAGACCGTCGCCCGTATAGTGCTCGATCGTGGCGCCGGCCGGGGTCGGGCCTTGAGCACAGATGACTTCGACCTTGTTCTTCTTCTTCGAATAGATGATGGCCGGCATGTCGCCGCCGGGTCCACAGAGATGCGGTTCGACGATCTGCAGCACGAAGCCGGCAGCGACCGCCGCGTCGAAGGCATTGCCGCCCTTTTCAAGGATGCTCATGCCGACGGCGGACGCGATCCAGTGGGTCGAGGTGACGACGCCGAAGGTGCCGAGAATTTCGGGACGGGTCGTGAAAGCGGTCATGACGTATTTCCTTTTCGATATTTATACTTCACGCGGGTCGAGCGCGTCGCGCAGCCCGTCGCCGAGAAGATTGAAGCCGATGACGACGAGGAAGATCGCAGCACCTGGCCACATCGCCATCCATGGCGCCTGGCTGAGGAAGTTCTTGGCGACGTTCAGCATCGAGCCCCAGCTCGGCGCCGGCGGCTGCTGGCCGAGGCCGAGAAAGGAGAGGCTTGCCTCGGCGATGATGGCGGTCGCGATCGTCAGCGTCGCCTGCACGAGGATCGGCGCGAAGACGTTCGGCAGGATGTAGCGGGTGATGATGCTGAAATGGCGAAGGCCGATCGAGCGGGCGCCTTCGACATATTCCTCCGTCTTCACCGCCAACACCTGGCCGCGCGTCAGCCGCACGAATACCGGCATGGCCGAGAGCCCGATCGCGATCATTGCATTGGTAAGGCTCGGCCCGAGAAAGGCAGCGAGCGCGATTGCCGTAATCAGGAAGGGCATGGCGAGGAAGGCTTCGGTGACGCGCGAGATGATCATGTCCGCCCAGCCGCCGAAATAACCGGCAATGAGCCCGAACGGCACGCCGACGAAGACGGCGATCGCCACCGAGAAGACACCCGCCATCAGTGATGCCTGGGCGCCCCATATCATGCGCGAGAGGATGTCGCGGCCGATATCGTCGGTGCCGAGCCAATGGGCGGCCGACGGCGCCTTGCGGATCGCCGACCAGCTCGTCGCCAGCGGATCGGGGATCGGCAGCAGAGGCGCCGAAAGGGCAAGCAGCGCAAAGAACAGGATGATGACGAGGCCGGCGACTGCCCCCTTGTTGGCTCGCATCTTGCGCCAGGCGCGGCTCGGTGAGCGTTGCGCGGTGGCGATCGGGACGGCCTGGGTCTGGTCGAGCGTCGTCATAGGGCGGCCCTCATGCGCGGGTTCAGCAGGACGTAGAGTATGTCGGCGACGAGGTTCATCAGGATAAAGCCGAAGGCGGTGCAAAGCACCACGCCTTGCACGACCGCATAGTCGCGGTTGAAGACGGCATCGACGATGAGCTTGCCGAAGCCGGGGATGGTGAAGATCTGCTCGGTGAGCACGGCTCCCGCGAGAAGCTCGCCGAAGAGGAGGGCGCTCAGCGTCACGATCGGCAGGACGGCGTTGCGGAAGCTGTGGGAGAGCACGACCACGGCCTCCGAAAGCCCCTTGGCGCGAGCGGTGCGGATATAGTCGGCGCTGAGAACGCTCAGCATCGAAGACCGGGTGTGGCGCATCAGCGTCGCGGCAAGCGCATTGCCCAGCACGAAGGAGGGCATGATCATTGTCTCTATCGAGCGCAGGGGATCGGCAAAGAACGGCTCGTAGCCGGAGGCGGGGAGCCAGCCGAGGTTCACCGAAACGAGCAGGATGAGCATGATGCCCAGCCAGAAGTTCGGGACCGACAGGCCCGAAAGGGCGACGAGATTGGCGAGATAGTCGATCATCGTGTTTTTCTTCACGGCAGCCAGGATGCCCATCGGCACGCCGATCACGAAAGCGAAGATCATCGACATGATCGCAAGCTGGATGGTGACGGGCAGCTTCTCGGCGACCAGCGTCAGCACCGGCTGATTGGTTCTCAGCGAAATGCCGAGATCGCCCTTCAGGACTGACCCCAGCCAATAGACATACTGATAGACCACCGGATCATTCAGCCGGTACTTTTCACGCAGGAAGTCCAGCACCTGGGGATCGCGCTCCTCGCCAGCCATGGCGAGGATCGGATCACCGGGCAGCAGCTTCTGCAGCGAGAAGACGAAGACCGATATGATCAGAAGCGTCGGTATGGCGACAAGCAGCCGTTTTCCAACGTAGCTATACATGGGCAATCCTGTGCGGCGATCGTTTCGACGGTCGAAAGGAGACCATGCGGGGCTCGGCTGGCCTCACCCCGCATGGCCTACGCTGGGGTCAGGAGCTTTTCTTGACGCCGACGAGGCGGATCATGCCATCCGGCGACGGGACAAAGCCGGTAACGCTCTTGTTCAGCGCCCAGATCCACGACTGGTGGCCGATGTAGATGATCGGCAGGTCTTCGTTCAGGATCACCGCGGCGGCGTCATACTTCTGCTTGCGCACCGCATTGTCCGTCGACTGCCGGGCCTCGTTCAGCAGCTTGTCCACTTCCGGGCTGCAGTACTTCGTGTCGTTGATACCGCCCTTGCAGGTGACGAACTGGTGGAGATTGCCATCGGGATCGACGCGGCCCGACCAGTCCGAACGGCTGAACTGATAGTTGCCGGCGGTCTGCTCGCTGAGCAGCGTCGCGAATTCCGTCGTCTTCAGGGTCACGTCGAACCCGGCCTCGGCGACCATCGCCTGGATTACCTGCATCATCTGCATGACGATCGGGCTGTTGGAGACCTGTATCTCGAGCGGGAACCGGTCGAATCCGGCCTCCTTCATGAGTGCCTTTGCCTTGTCCACGTCGCGTGCAGGGATGGGGATGTCCTTGTCGAACCACGGGCTGTTCGGCGGGAAGGGCTGGTTTCCGGCAACGGCCGTGCCCTCGAAGACCACCTGGTTTGCCGCATCGCGATCAATGGCGAGCGAGAAGGCCTGGCGCAGTCGCTTGTCCTTGCCGAAGGGGTTGTCGGCGCGCGGACCATTTCCGACGTTGGCGTAGATCGCCATATAGCCGGTGCCGACGGCATCGGCATAGGTCAGGTTGGGATCGCCCTTGACGGTTTCGGCGTCAGTGGCGGCCAGGCGCTCGATCATGTCAAGATCGCCGGAGCGCAGGTTGGCAAGGCGCACGGTGGTGTCTGGTATCGGCAGGTAGATGATCTTGTCGACGAAGACATTGTCCTTGTTCCAATAGTCCTGGAACTTCTCGAGCACGATGCGGTCCTGCTGGACGCGCTCGACGAACTTGAAGGGACCAGCGCAGACAGGATGATCGCCGAAGCTGGCGCCGAGTTCCTTGGCCGCCTTCGGGGAAACGATCATCCCGGCGCGGTCGGAAAGCTGGGCGAGAAGCGTCACGTCTGGGCTCTTCAACGTGAATTTCACCTCGTATTCACCGGTCGCCTCGACCTTCTCGACGGAGGTCAATTCGCTCTTGCGGCGCGATTCCGGAAGCGTCAGGTTGCGTTCGATGGTGGCGACGACGGCTTCCGCATTGAAGGGCGTCTCGTCATGGAACTTCACGCCTTCGCGAAGCTTCATGGTGAGCGCCTTGCCATCAGCGGACCAATTCCACTCGGTGGCAAGCTGCGGCACGATCTTCAGGTCCGGCGTCACGTCGACGAGCTTGTCGCACATTGCCGTATAGACGATGCGGCCAACGAAGGTGCGCGACTGGGCAGGATCGAGGACATCGGCATCATCCTGGAGACCGATCTTCAGTTCGACGGCGAGGCTGGGGAATGCGAGCAACGCTCCGGCAAGCAGCGTTGTCATGAATTTGGCGGTCTTCATCAAGTTCTCCTCTTATGGTTCTTTATTGTCGTTTGTTTTTATCGGGCGGGTTTGTTGCTTCCCCGCGCCTGTCGTTGCGCCCTGAGGCGAAAGTCAAAATTCAGGTCAGCTCCTCCCTGGCGTTGGGGTCGGCGTGATCGAGCGATGTCACACGGATCAGGCTTTCCTGGAGGGTGAGAAGATGCTGGCGCATCGCCTCTCCCGCCCTGGCGGGGTCGCGGGCTGCGATGGCATCCACGATCGCAGTGTGCTGGCCGTAGGTAACCGTCCGCGTCCTGCTGGCGTTGCGCGCCCGCTCGCGGATCGTCTGCCAGGCCTCGTCCTGCCGGACGCGGTTGATGACGTCGAAGATCGTCAGGAAGAAATGATTTCCGGCGCATTGAGCGATCTGGCGGTGGAGCGCGCCATCCCACAATTCGCGGCCGTCGGCGTCGCTGCTGTCGAAGATCTTGCCGACCAGTTCGTACATCCGCTCGACGTCCGCGGCCTTGGCGCGCATGGCTGCGAGCTGGGCAAGCTGCGGCTCGATGCGCAGGCGAACCTCCATGATCTCCATCAGGTCCGTGCCGGCGACGATGGAGTCGACGTGGTTGCTCCAGCCATCGGGGCGCGGGCCGGCGAAGGTGCCCGACCCCTGCCGGCGCCAGATGCGGTCCTCGGCTTCCAGGACTTCTAGGGCACGACGAATGGCGCGGCGGCTGACGCCGAAGGTTTCCGAGAGCGCGCGCTCGGTCGGCAGCTTGCCGTCGGCTTCGAGGCTCCCGGAGTTCAGCAGGCCGCGCAGCTTCTCCAGCGCGTAGTTAGAATTTTCCTGAGAGCCGCCATCTGACATGTTGCTAAAATGGTCCGAACCAATTTCGTATTGGTTCAATGCAATTCAATTTTGTTTCGCCGTCAAGCGCTTTTTTGTGCAGATTGTGCGCTGCACAACGATTGGGCAGATTCGAGTGGCGTGCATAGAAAAGCCTCGCTCACATGGCGGATGAGCGAGGCTTGGTTCGGTCGGACCTGAAGGGTCGGTTACTTTGGCCCGATCATGGTCTCAGGTCGCACGATGGCGTCGTATTCTTCAGCCGAGACGAGGCCGCTGGCGAGTGCCTCTTCCTTCAGGGTCGTGCCGTTCTTGTGCGCCGTCTTTGCGATCTTGGCGGCGTTGTCGTAGCCAATCTTCGGCGCCAGCGCGGTGACCAGCATCAGCGAGCGTTCGAGCCCGGCCTTGATGTTGTCCTCGCGCGCCTCGATGCCGACGACGCAATTGTCGGTGAACGAGACGGCGGCGTCGCCGAGGAGCTGGACCGACTGCAGGAAGTTGTAGGCCATCATGGGATTGTAGACGTTGAGCTCGAAATGGCCCTGGCTGCCAGCGAAGGTCAGCGCTGCGTGGTTGCCGAAGACATGGGCGCAGACCTGGGTCATCGCCTCGCACTGCGTCGGGTTCACCTTGCCGGGCATGATCGAGGAGCCAGGTTCGTTTTCGGGCAGCGAAAGCTCGCCGAGGCCGGCGCGCGGGCCCGAGCCGAGGAGGCGGATGTCGTTGGCGATCTTGAAGAGCGCCGCTGCAGCCGCATTGACGGCGCCATGGCTGAAGACCATCGAGTCATGGCCGGCAAGCGCTTCGAACTTGTTGGGTGCCGTAACGAAGGGCAGGCCGGTGATGTGCGCGATTTCAGAAGCGACTTTCTCGGCAAAGCCGACCGGGGCGTTCAGCCCGGTGCCGACCGCCGTGCCGCCCTGTGCGAGTTCGCTGAGGCCGGGCAGGGTCATCTCGATGCGCTTGATGGCGGATGCAACCTGGGCCGAGTAGCCGGAGAATTCCTGGCCGAGGGTGAGGGGGGTGGCGTCCTGAGTGTGCGTCCGGCCGATCTTGATGATGTGGGCGAAATCGCGGACCTTTTTTTCCAGCGCGGAATGCAGGTGGCGTAGCGCCGGCAGGAGATGGTGGACGATCTGCTCGGCGCAGGCGATGTGCATTGCCGTCGGATAGGTGTCGTTCGACGACTGGCTCATGTTGACATGGTCGTTCGGATGCACCGGCTTCTTGGAACCCATGACGCCGCCGAGCATCTCGATTGCGCGGTTTGAAATGACCTCGTTGGCATTCATGTTCGACTGCGTGCCGGAGCCCGTCTGCCAGACGACCAGCGGAAAATGGTCATTGAGCTTGCCGTCGATCACCTCCTGCGCTGCCTCGACGATCGCCTTGCCGATCTCCGGGTCGAGCTGGCCGAGTTCCACGTTCACGCGTGCTGCCGCCTGCTTGACGATGCCGAGGGCGCGGACGATCGACAGCGGCTGCTTTTCCCAGCCGATCTTGAAATTGCCGAGCGAACGCTGCGCCTGCGCGCCCCAATAGCGGTCGCTTGCCACTTCGATCGGGCCGAACGTATCGGTCTCCGTGCGAGTCGATGTCATTGTCATGCCTTTCCTTGGGTGATGCCGCGCTTGGGCGCGATGAGGAGATGGGCATTTATAGGCATGATTGGCCGCCAAGAAAACTCTCTTGCGAGCCATTTATGAATGCCGTTATCAGGATTTCCGCGCGGGGGAATCGCCGGCTTTTCCGAGAGGCGCGGGCCGCTGGAGAACTGCCCTGAAGGCGGGTCTTCACAGGGTGCCGTGCCTTTTATGACACGCCCTTGATTTAATCGCCCCGGCGGCATTTCTCGCCTGTCCTTGCGGTAGAAAATTCCGTAAAAAATTAACTAATAATTTCATAATTTTGTGTGAATTGGCAGTCGTCGGAACAAGCTGCCGCCTCACGCAAGGTTGTGTTTCCGGCACTTGTGGCCGCGCGTACGTTCGGTTTGATAGACCGAGCGCCGCAAGATTTCCCGCGCGCGACCGGACTGTGAATTTCGCCTATGAAGGCAACCGCACGATACGAACTGGAAAAAGCATGAATTTTCTCACGAAAGGCGCCGTTTCGGCGCTGGCTCTCTCCTGTGGCATGGCAGTGATGGACGCAACGCCGGCTCATGCGATCACGTTGCTGGATTTCATCCGAGGCGGTCCGAAGAGCCGTGGCGAGAGCACGATCATCGATCCTTCGCAGGGGGGGCGGCTGTTGCGCGCACCGCAGGATCCGACGCCGCTGCCGACCGTCAGCTCGCCGCGCTACTACACCTACAGTGCCGACGCGCTTCGTTTCATCGATACGGAGAAGTTCGCGGACCCGGTGGTTACAGGGGCAGTCGCGACTGCAGGCCCGCTCGCCGACACGACACCGGTCGACGAACGCCGCTTCCTGATCGAGGCTCACGTCAAGGCGAACAATGACGTCGCCAAGGCTGTCGAAGCCTATTATTCCGACAACAGCCGCCCGCTCGTGTGGGTCTCCGGCACGGAAATCAACGACAAGGCAAAGGCCGCGCTCGCGTTTCTTGCCGATGTCGGTACGGTCGGCCTTGATCCGGCCGATTATGCTGTCCAGCCGCCCGTCCTTGACCCGGCCAACCCCGATACGTCCGCGCGCAGCCGCGCGCTGATGCAGTTCGAGCTGCAGCTTTCCGCAAATGTGCTGACCTATGTGCAGGATACAATCCGCGGGCGCGTCGATCCCAACCGGATTTCCGGCTACCACGACTTCAAGCGCAAGGACGTCAATCTCGTTCCGGTCCTCAAGCTCATCCGCATGAGCCCTGATGTTGCCGCCTATCTCGGCAGCCGCAGTCCCGACGGCATCCAGTTCGTCGCGCTCAAGGCGGAGCTTGCCAAGCTCAGGGCAGCGGATGCCGCCGACGGCAACCAGATCACGATTTCGCTGACGTCGCTGCTGCGCCCCGGCGAGAGCTCGCCGGAAATGGCAAACGTCGTCAAGGCGATCGACAAGCACGGTTCGCCGGCGCTGAAGGCCGAACACGCTGCGACACTTGCCTCCTACGCGCAGGCACCGGAATACACGCCGGAGCTCGTGGCGCTGGTAGAGGGTTTCCAGAAGGAAAAGGGCCTGAAGCCTGACGGCGTTATCGGCCAGTCGACGGTTCGCGCCATGGTCGGCGAGAGCAACGCGGCCAAGATCGAGAAGCTTGTCGTCGCGATGGAACAGGCGCGCTGGCTGCCGGAAGATCTCGGGTCGCGCTACGTCTTCATCAACCAGCCGGCCTTTATGGTCTACTACTACAACGACGGTAAGCAGCAGCTTTCGATGCGCGCCGTGGTCGGCCAGAAGACGCACCAGACCTTCTTCTTCCAGGACCAGATCGAGACGGTCGAGTTCAATCCGTTCTGGGGCGTTCCGCAGTCCATCATCATCAACGAGATGCTGCCGAAGCTGCGTTCCGACCCGGGCTATCTGGACCGGATGGGATACGAAGTGGCGGTCAATGGGCGCGCAGTCTCTTCCTCCAGCGTCGACTGGTACGGCTCCACGAAGGCAATCTCCGTTCGCCAGCCGCCGAGTGACGACAACGCTCTCGGCGAACTGAAGATCCTCTTCCCGAACTCACATGCGATCTACATGCATGACACGCCGTCCAAGAGCTTCTTCAAGAAAGACATGCGTGCGCTCAGCCACGGATGCGTGCGCCTTGCCGAGCCGCGTGCAATGGCAGCGGCCGTGCTGAACACGACGGTCGATCAGATCGGCAAGGAGATTGCGACGGGCCAGAACCATGCGCAGCAGGTCCCGCAGCGGATACCAGTCTACGTGTCCTACTTCACGGCCTGGCCGAACAAGGACGGTGTCATCGAGTACTTCAACGATGTCTACGACCGCGACAGCTATGTCGAGAAGGCCTTCGACATCACGACGAAGTCTCGCGAAGCGCAGATCTGACGCGGCGCACCCTGCACGCCATCGAAAAGAGGCGGCCATCGGCCGCCTCTTTAAACTGCTGACAAAGCCATCAACCCGATTGATCGCTTGGAGCGCAGCCAAACACCCAGCCGTCATACCGGCCTTGAGCCGGTATCCAGCGCGATCAAGACCTTGATCGCGAAAGACTCTTTCGCCGCGCAGACGCGCGGCGGGCTGGATTCCGGCTCAAGGCCGGAATGACGGAGGATCAAGGTGTGTCGATCCACAAGAGGTTTGTCAGCAGTCAAAAGAGACGGCCATTGGCCGCCTTTTGGCGTTTCAGGCGAGCGATTTGCGCTGCTGCGAGGGCGAGAGGAGGTTTTCCACGAGTGCCGGCGTCAGCTCGCGGAAGTGGCTGATCAGGCGATCCGGGCCGAGCGTGTCGACCGGCACGTCCGAATAGCCGAACGGCACTGCGATGGAAGGAACGCCGGCATTGCGGGCGACCAGAATGTCGTTGATGCTGTCGCCGACCATCACGGTGCGGGAAAGATCCCCACCGGCGCGCTCGACGGTGCCGGCGAGATGGGCTGCCTCGGGCTTGCGCACGGCGAAGGTATCACCACCAGTGATCGCGTCGAAGTACCCGGTCAGGCTGAGGCGCTCGATCAAAGTGACCGCGAGTGATTCAAGCTTGTTCGTGCAGACGGCGAGCTTGAAGCCTTCCGCCTTCATCTTGTCCATCGCAGCGACGACACCTTCGTAGGGCGTGCTGTCGCCAGGCATCGTCTGCGTGTAGAAGTCGATGAAGCGCTCCAGCAGAGGCGGCAGTTCTTCCCGGTTCAGCGTGTGGCCACGCAGCCGGCAAGCGCGCTCGATCATCGCCTGGGCGCCGTGCCCGACGAGATGGGTGAGGTCGTCATAGGTGACGGGCGCAAGGTCGAGGGCGGCTATGGTGTGGTTGAGGCTGGCGACGAGATCGGGAGCTGTGTCGACCAGGGTTCCATCGAGATCGAATACGACGAGTGCGGGCTTCAATCGTGGGCCTTTCCGGCAATAGGGCTATGCGGTAACTCGAGTAGGGGATTGCGGCGGGAAACGCAATGTCGTTCCGACCGGCTGGTTGGAAGGACGGGGTTTCGAAGCCGGTTTTCCATTTTCGCGCTGCTATTTTGGCTTTCGTTTGTAACACGGGCCGTGTAAACAGCACTCCAACGAAACGGTCGGGAGCATGCGGCGTATGGACGCCCGCGAAATGAAGATCAAGGCGGCTGAGGCCGCGCTGGCCTATGTCGAGGACGGCATGCGCCTCGGCATCGGAACGGGCAGCACGGCGGAGGAGTTTGTCAGGCTGTTGGCCGAGAAGGTTGCCGGCGGGCTGAAAGTCGAAGGCGTTCCGACTTCGGAACGGACCGCACGGCTTTGCGTCGAGCTTGGCGTGTCCTTGAAATCCCTGGACGAGCTGCCGGAACTCGACCTGACCATCGACGGCGCCGACGAGGTGGACGAGCATTTGCGCCTCATCAAGGGTGGGGGCGGCGCTCTCCTGCGCGAGAAGATCGTTGCGAGTGCCTCGACGCGGATGATCGTCATTGCCGACGAGAGCAAGGTCGTCGCGACGCTTGGCGCATTTCCGCTGCCGATCGAGGTCAATCCGTTCGGTCTGGTCACGACCCGGCTCGCAATCGAAAGGGTGGCCTCCCGTCTCGGCCTCACCGGCGACTTGCGCCTGCGGCAATCCGGCGACGGAGCATTCACGACGGACGGCGGCCACTATATTATTGATGCATCTTTTGGCCGTATTCCTGATGCAGAGGCGCTTTCTATTGAGCTGAATTCCATCCCCGGAGTTGTGGAACACGGACTCTTCATTAACATGGCGACGCTTGCGATCATTGCCGGAGCGGCAGGGGCGCGGACGCTTGAAGCGAAAAGATAACAGGAGCATTGAACTCATGATGAAACTTGCGGGTCTTGGTCGTCTTGCCGTTGCGGCTGTCGTCCTTTCCGGCGTCTCGCTTGGCTCGTCCGCGGGCGCGCAGGAGGTTTCCGAGGAGCAGCTGAAGGCGGCGCGGGCCGCCATCGATTCGCTCGGCGTGACCAACCAGTTCGACAATATCCTGCCGAATCTGGCCGAGCGTCTGAAGGGCAGCATGATCCAGGCTTCGCCCAATTACGGCGAGCAGATTTCGTCCGCAGTCGACCAGCAGGCATTGTCGCTTGCTTCTCGCCGCGCCGACCTGGAGCGTGAATCCGCTACCATCTATGCAAAGACCTTCACCGTAGATGAGCTGAAGGCCATTGCCGCCTTCTACGGCTCCCCGGCTGGCCAGAAGCTCCTCAAGGACGGCCCGATCGCTTCGCGTGAACTGATCAAGGCTGCAAACATCTGGTCTGCCGGCATCTCGCGCGATCTCGCAGCGCAGAGCAACAAGGCGCTCAGTGCGGTCATCAAGGAGCCGCTGCCGAGCATCGGCGACGATCTTGCAACGCCGGGCAGCGTCACTCCCGCGCCGACGCCTCAGCAGTAATCCTGCCGTCTGACAGATTCGAAAGCCCGGACACGCTGCCGGGCTTTTCTTTTTGCGATCCCAAACACTATATGAGGCTGCGCGCCCCGGCGCTGAGGCCTGCAGGAGCTTTCCATGTCTTCCTTTGACTACGATCTGTTTGTAATTGGCGGTGGTTCGGGGGGCGTTCGCGCCGCTCGCGTCGCGGCATCGCTTGGGAAGCGCGTCGGGATCGCTGAGGAATACCGCTATGGCGGCACCTGCGTCATCCGCGGTTGCGTGCCGAAGAAGCTGTTCGTCTATGCCTCGCAGTACCACGAGCATTTCGAGGATGCGGCGGGCTTCGGCTGGACCGTTGGCGAGAGCACTTTCGACTGGAACAAGCTCATCGAGGCCAAGGACAAGGAAATTGCGCGGCTCGAAGGCATCTACCGCAAGGGCCTTGATAATGCCAAGGCGGACATCTTCGATACCCGTGCCGAACTGGTGGACGCCCATACGGTGCATCTGGTGAGGGCCGGCAGGACGGTAACTGCCAAGACGATTGTGATCGCGACCGGCGGTGCTCCCAATCCGCATAACGCGCTGCCGGGGCATGAATACTGCATTTCCTCGAACGAGGCTTTCCACCTGAAGGCGTTGCCCAAGGCGATCCTGATCGCGGGCGGCGGCTATATCGCCGTCGAGTTCGCCAACATATTCCACGGGCTCGGCGTGGAGACGACGCTGATCTATCGTGGCTCCGAGATTCTTTCGCGCTTCGACCAAGATCTTCGCCGTGGCCTGCATGCCGCAATGGAAGCGAAGGGTATCCGTATTCTCTGCCACGACATCATCGAAGAGGTGACGAAGACGGAAGAGGGGCTGCGCGCACGGACGAAGAACGGAAAGGTGCTCGACGTCGGCACGGTGATGCTGGCGCTCGGGCGAGACCCGAACACAAAGGGGCTGGGCCTCGAGGCCGCAGGCGTCAAGCTCGACGAGCGCGGCGCGGTCGTCGTCGATGAATATTCGCGCACCACCGTCGACAACATCTATGCGCTCGGCGATGTCACCGATCGGGTACAGCTGACGCCGGTCGCCATCCATGAGGCGATGTGCTTTGTCGAGACGGTCTACAAGAACAACCCGACGAAGCCCGATCATGACACGATCGCGACGGCGGTGTTCTCGCAGCCGGAGATCGGCACCGTCGGCCTGACCGAGGAAGACGCCGCCAAGCGCTTCAGGGAGATCGAGGTCTATCGTGCCGAATTCCGACCGATGAAGGCGACGCTCTCGGGGCGTGCCGAGAAGATGATCATGAAGCTGATCGTCAATGCCGAAGACCGGAAGGTTGTCGGCGCCCATATCCTCGGCCATGACGCCGGCGAGATGGCGCAGCTTCTCGGCATTACCTTGAAGGCCGGCTGCACCAAGGACGACTTCGACCGGACGATGGCAGTTCACCCGACGGCGGCGGAGGAACTGGTGACGATGTATTCTCCGAGCTACCGCATCCGCAATGGTGAGCGGGTGTGATGCGGAATCGTCGATCTGCGCTTCTGGCTGTTCGGTGATAGCTGGAGCCGACCAGGGGGGAGTCGCCCATGATTGCATTCAGGCCGATGCGTAGCAGCGAATTCCCGGGGTATCTGGATTATTTCATCCCGGAATACGCGGTGGAGATTTCTGCGAACTATGGTCTGTCCGACGCTGAAGCTCTTGCGCAGGCCAAGCGCGAAATCGTCGACGATCTCCCCGATGGCACGCAGACACACGGGCATACGCTGCTCTGCATAACCGACGACGAGAGCGGAGATGACGATGTCGTCGGTTATCTCTGGTATCGCCGCAGCGAGGATTTGGGCTTTGTCTTCATCAATGACTTCCATATCTTTGCGGCACATCAGGGCAAGGGTTATGGGAAGAGCGCGCTGAATGCCCTGGAGGCGGAGCTTTCCGATGCGGGTGTTGAACATATCCGGTTGCGCGTGGCCGCCGACAACGAGCGTGCACAGCATGTCTACCGGCACTGCGGATTTCGCACGACCGGGTTCAACATGAGCAAACGCATCGGCAAGGCCTGACAGCCGGCGGCTGCAGATCCGCCGGAAATCAGGCAGTGGAGAGCAGGCTCTTCGAGGACTGACGAAAAGTGGCTTTGAGGTCGCGTTCAGGCGGCCTGGACAAAAGACGCAGGCGCTCTTCGGGGTGCTATGCAAGCGGGCGGCAAGGCGTTATAAGCCGCCGTTATTTATCGATGACGGGACATCCGGCCGTGAACCGGGTGCAGAACAGGTGAGCGAGATGGCACAGAATTGGAACCCGAGCAGTTGGCGGCACAAACCGATCCAGCAGGTGCCGGAATATCCGGACAAGGCGGCCCTTGCGGCCACCGAGGCACAGCTCGCGACCTATCCGCCGCTCGTCTTTGCCGGTGAAGCACGCCGCCTGAAGAAGGCGTTGGCAAATGTCTCGGAAGGCAAGGGCTTCCTGCTACAGGGCGGCGATTGTGCCGAGAGCTTCGCCGAACACGGCGCCGACACGATCCGCGACTTCTTCCGCGCCTTCCTGCAGATGGCCGTCGTTCTGACGTTCGGCGCCCAGCTGCCGGTCGTCAAGGTCGGCCGCATCGCCGGCCAGTTCGCGAAGCCGCGCAGCTCGGCCTTCGAGAAGCAGGGCGACCAGACGCTGCTGACCTACCGCGGCGACATCGTCAATGGCACGGAGTTCACCGAAGAGTCTCGCACGCCCAATCCGGAGCGGCAGATCATGGCCTACCGCCAGTCTGCGGCTACGCTGAACCTGCTGCGCGCCTTCGCCATGGGTGGCTACGCCAACCTGGAAAACGTGCACCAGTGGATGCTGGGCTTCGTCAAGGACAGCCCGCAGGGTGAGCGCTACCGCAAACTCGCTGACCGCATCAGCGAGACGATGGACTTCATGAAGGCGGTGGGCATCACCGCCGACAACAATCCGAGCCTTCGCGAGACGGATTTCTTCACCAGCCACGAGGCGCTGCTTCTGGGCTATGAAGAGGCGCTGACCCGCGTCGATTCCACGTCCGGCGACTGGTATGCGACGTCAGGCCACATGATCTGGATCGGCGACCGCACGCGCCAGGTCGACCATGCGCATGTGGAGTATTTCCGCGGCATCAAGAACCCGATCGGGCTGAAGTGCGGTCCGTCGCTGACGCCCGATAACCTGATCGAGCTGATCGACGTCCTGAATCCGGCCAACGAGGCCGGTCGATTGACGCTGATCTGCCGGTTCGGCCACGACAAGGTAGCGGAATCCTTGCCGAAGCTCATCCGCGCCGTCGAGCGCGAGGGCCGCAAGGTGGTCTGGTCCTGCGACCCGATGCACGGCAACACGATCACGCTCAACAACTACAAGACCCGTCCGTTCGAGCGCATCCTGTCGGAAGTCGAAAGCTTCTTCCAGATTCACCGCGCCGAAGGCACGCATCCGGGCGGCATCCATATCGAGATGACCGGCAAGGACGTGACGGAATGCACGGGTGGCGCGCGCGCCGTGACGGCTGACGACCTGCAGGACCGCTACCACACCCATTGCGACCCGCGGCTCAATGCCGACCAGGCGCTGGAACTCGCCTTCCTTCTTGCCGAGCGCATGAAGGGCGGTCGCGACGAGAAGCGGCTGGCGGCCAACG
Organism: Rhizobium sp. BK251; assembly: GCF_004345245.1. Taxonomy (GTDB): domain Bacteria; phylum Pseudomonadota; class Alphaproteobacteria; order Rhizobiales; family Rhizobiaceae; genus Rhizobium. The sequence goes on from NZ_SLUQ01000003.1 coordinate 17,112, forward strand.
GCTGAAGGCCTGCGGACTAGATCCAATGCAATGACATCGAATCGGGTCGTCGAAAGACGGCCCGGTTTTTCTTTGTGGTCAATTTCGTTGAAACGACACTTCAGCTTTTCGGATTTGACCCCGGTGCAGCTGCCGTGAAACGCTCCGGCTTTAGGGATTCGACGATGGGGGCGTTTTACGATGGAAGAGGAATACACCGGAGCATGCCTTTGCGGCGCCGTAAGGCTTCGGGCGCGCGGGCAACTGACGGAGGTCGTCGCCTGCCATTGCTCGCAGTGCCGTCGCCAGACCGGGCTTTACTATGCGGCGACTGATATCGCTGACGAGGACCTGCAGATCGAGGGCGAGGAGAACATCTCCTGGTATCGTGCCAGTTCCTCTGCCCAGCGCGGCTTCTGTCGCAGCTGCGGATCGGCCCTGTTCTGGAAGGGGGATGGTGCGCGGCACATTTCGGTGATGGCGGGGCTCTTCGATCGGTCGGCGCCTCTCAAGCTCGCCTATCACATCTATTGCGCAGACAAGGCCGACTTCTACGAAATCGAAGACGATCTTCCCCACTATCCGCAGGGGCGGCCGTCTCCGTCGGGTTCGAATCCGGGCCTGGCATGAAGCCTCTCAGCCCTGGACGTCGAGTGACTTGGAAATACGCGTCACGTCTGCGCGTAGCGCAGCGAGTTCCGCCAGCACCTGCATATCGATCTTCTGATGCAAGGATAAAACCTCCAGCTCAGACTTCAGATTGACCTCGTAATCCTTCGCTGCCTCGAAGCGATCCCGTTCGGCCTGGCGGTTCTGGGACATCATGATGATCGGCGCCTGGATTGCCGCTATCATGGACAGGATGAGATTGAGGAAGATGAACGGATAGGGGTCGAATGCCCGCGTCAGAAGAATAAACGTATTCAGACTTGTCCAGATGGCCAGAAAAGCCAGAAACGAGATGATGAACGTCCATGAGCCGCCAATGCGGGCAATGTCGTCGGCGAGGCGTTCGCCAACAGATGCCTCAGCGGAGAAGGCGGCGTTTACATCTGTAGAGATGATCCTGCGGTTCTTGGCCTTCTCCAGAACGCGACGCTCCGCCTCGCCAAGATCATCGATATTCTTGTCCAAGTGCTGGTGAAGGAAATTGGGAATATTGTACATGAAGGGCTCCGGTATCCTTTGGTCGGAGCCAGTATTCCGTAATGACTTCACATTGCAATGCGATTCCTGCTCAAATCCGTTTCGCTGCGGTGACGTTGCCGGCTCAGGTGCCGGCGTTCGTCATCCATGCGTGGCTGGGGAAGAAGCGCTCCAGCGTCTGTTCCTTGCCGAACATGATATCGTGCTGGATGTAGCGGTAGTCGCGAATGAGCGGATCGAGCTCCTTTTCCTTCAGCACCCAGTCGGGCGAGGTCCGGTTGTCGCGCGCCACAAGCTGGTAGCGGTCGATGATGCCGTATTTCTTCTGCACGCGGCCAAGGAAGCCGGTGTAGTAGGGATGCTCGTAGCCGGCGAATTTCAGCAGATGGTAGGGCAGGAAGGCGGGGCTGATCGTCCCGATGTCCTTGCGGATGCCCTTCTTGCTCGACCAGATGACAAGCGGCGTTTCGTGCTGCTGCTTCATGATCTCGATCGGCGCCTTGCGGGTGGCGACCTGATCGGCCATGTAGCCGCTGTTCATGTAGACGCTGCCGAGCGGAGGCAGGTGGTCGCCCCAGAGTACGATGATCGTCTCCTTTTCGCGCTTCGAAGCCCAATCCATCAGTGTCTTCAGGCTATTGTCGGCTTCCTTTACACCCTGGGCGTAAGTAGCGAGCGTCTCCCGGTCAGCCTCGGGCAGGTAGCCCTGGACGTCGATCGTGTTGCGGCCATAGCGATGAGCCTCATAGGGCCCATGTCCCTGGAGGGTGACAGCGAAGAAGAAGAAGGGCTTGTCCATGCCGTCTCCCTCGCGGATGATCTCGCGCATCAGCGCGTCGTCGGACGCAAAGATGCCTCGTTTTTCCATAGGCGGCAGGGTTTCCTCGGTACGGAACTCCTCGAAGCCGAAGGCCTTGTAGACCTCGTTGCGGTTCCAGAACCAGCCGCTGAAAGGATGGATGGAGCGTGCCGCATAGCCTTCGCCGCGGAAGAATGTCGCAAGCGACGGCATCTGGTGACGGACATATTGCTGGTAGGGAATGCTGCCATAGGGCAGGAAAGCATTGGAGAAGCCGGTAAGCGCCTCGAATTCGACATTGGCCGTCATGCCGCCGAACTCTGGGGAGAAGACGTTGCCGGACTGCATCGTGCGGACATTCGGCATCGGATCAGGCTTCAGCGTCAATGCGGTCAGCCGCGTCGGATCCCAGAAGGACTCGCTCATCAGCATGATGATGTCCGGCTTCTCGTCAGGACCTGCGAGATAGCCGTAGTTGCGCGAAGGGATCGCATCCAGTGCTTCCGTGCCGAAGCCTGCCGGCGCCTTCACATGCGCCATGGGCAAGTTGAAGGAGAAGGCCAGGATGAAGCCGTTGCTGCGATAGTTTTCCTTCTGGTCCCACATCATCGGGACGACCTGCAGCCGGTCCCGGATCCAGGAATATTGCGAATAGTCCATCAGCGAGACGAATGCGCCGAGCAGCGGCAGGCAGAGCGAGAGCCTTGTCAGGCGAGCGCGCCGCGAAAGCCGGGGAAAATTGCGCCAGGCATAGCGCCAGAAGAGGACCAGGCCGACGATCGACAGGATGACGGTCAACGCCAGGCCGACCGCGGCCCAGGGACGATCCCGGACGATGACGGGCATGAGCTCCATGATCTGCCGGGCGAAAAGGAAATCAGACGGATAGAGCGGGTCGGAGAGGTAGTGCTGCTTCTCGCTTGAGACGAATGCCGGGATGATGACGGCGGGCACGGCGATAAGCGCCGATTGGCCCACTCGACCGAAGACGGCATCCAGCGTCAGCATGAAGAGCATCAGGATGGCGGCCGTCGTCATGCCCGGGCGGGCAGGCGAGGTGAGGAACTCAACGATATCCGTCAGCGAACCGCGCGCGATCCATTCGACCGCAAAGACGATGAGAACTGCAAAAAGAAACGAGACTATGAGGCCCAAGGCTACGCGCGCTGCAGGCGAACGCGCGTAATCAATGGCAATGGCAGGCCGAAATGTTGCGATCCTGCGAACAGATTCGGCCCGGGAAACAGATGCAGCCAACGAGTTCTCCAAAGGTGTCACAAAAACTTTGCACAAATGTCACATTACCGTCATGAACGCTAGATGAACCATTTGGTTTCCGCCGGGCGGTCGTGTTGCGCTGCATGCTTTGTCGGGTGGGACGCAGGTTTTGACGCCTTGAGCGATTGCGAGAAGCTTCCGCGCGCATTAAATGGATGACATGACAGAGGAAAACGCTATCACGCACACGCTGCGCATTGCGGTTGCGCAGCTCAATCCCACGGTAGGCGATGTCGCCGGCAACCTTGCCAAGGCGCGTGAGGCGCGCGCCGCGGCGGCGCGCGAGGGCGCACATTTGCTGCTGCTCACGGAGCTTTTCATTTCCGGCTATCCGCCGGAAGATCTGGTGTTGAAGCCGGCCTTCCTGAAAGCCTGCCTGAAGGCCGTCGAAGATCTCGCCGCCGACACGGCGGACGGCGGCCCGGGTGTGATCGTCGGGTTCCCGCGGCAAGGCCAGGCGGGACGGCACAATTCGGTTGCCGTGCTCGACGGCGGCAAGATCCTCGTGTTCCGCGACAAGATCGACCTGCCGAACTACGGGGAGTTCGACGAGAAGCGCGTCTTTTCCGAAGGCTCCATGCCGGGGCCGGTCAATTTCCGCGGTGTTCGGCTCGGCGTGCCGATCTGCGAGGAGATCTGGAACGATCTCGGCGTTTGCGAGACGCTGGCGGAAAGTGGGGCCGAGATCCTGCTGGTTCCGAACGGTTCGCCCTATTATCGGGGAAAGGTCGATGTTCGCCATCAGGTGGCGTTGCGGCAGGTCATCGAAACCGGATTGCCATTGATTTTTGCCAACCAGCTCGGCGGCCAGGACGAGCTCGTCTTTGATGGCGCAAGCTTCGCCTTCAACGGTGACAAGTCGCTGGCGTTTCAGATGGGCCAGTTCGAGCCTTCGGTAGCGCTTGCCACATGGAAGCGCGGCGAGAGCGGCTGGCGCTGCGCGGAAGGCCCGATGATGCGCATTCCGGAGCACGAGGAGGCGGACTACCGCGCATGCATGCTCGGCTTCCGCGACTATGTGAACAAGAACGGCTTCAAGAACGTCGTGCTGGGTTTGTCGGGCGGCATCGATTCAGCAATCTGCGCGGCCATCGCCGTAGACGCACTGGGAGCGGAGCGGGTGCGCACGGTCATGCTGCCCTACCGCTACACCTCCGAGGATTCGCTGAAGGATGCGGCCGACTGCGCCAAGGCCCTTGGCTGCCGTTATGACATCGTGCCGATCGAGGAGCCGGTGACAGGCTTCGGCTCGGCCCTTTCCGACCTTTTCGAGGGAACCGAAAGCGGGATCACCGAAGAAAACCTGCAGAGCCGCGCGCGCGGGACCATCCTCATGGCGATCTCGAACAAGTTCGGTTCGATGGTCGTCACTACCGGCAACAAGTCGGAAATGTCGGTCGGCTATGCGACGCTCTACGGCGACATGAACGGCGGCTTCAATCCGATCAAGGACCTCTACAAGATGCAGGTCTATTCGCTGTCGCGCTGGCGCAACGAGCATGTGCCAGCCGGCGCGATGGGGCCTTCGGGCGTGGTGATCCCACAGAACATCATCGACAAGGCGCCCTCAGCCGAACTCAGGCCGAACCAAACCGACCAGGATTCGCTGCCCCCCTATCCGGCCCTCGACGACATCCTCGAATGCCTTGTCGAGAAGGAGATGGCAGTCGAGGAGATCGTCGCGCGCGGCCACGACGTTGCCACCGTCCACCGTGTCGAGCATCTGCTCTATCTCGCCGAATACAAGCGCCGCCAGTCTGCGCCGGGCGTAAAGATCACCAAGAAGAATTTCGGCCGGGACCGACGCTATCCGATCACCAACCGCTTCAGAGACCGTTGATTGGTAAGCGTCTTTGCGCGTCGTCCATGGGTTGCAAAGTGACGCTTGAAAATCTACATACTACTTTAGTCGTAGAACCCATGTGTTTTCGCGGGTGCCTAAAAAATGCCCCTCTCTGGACGTTTGGGTACGGCGGACGACAGGGAGGACGGTGGAGGAGATGCCTGTCCCAATCCCTAGCGGTATGGGCGCGGCCTTGGCTCGCGTCTTGTGGCAGGCGGAGTTTGAATGCGTAGTTCAGTTGAAATCTTCAATGTGCGTAACCGTGAATCGCGGATCGTCTGGCAGACTGAGCGACTTGTAGAGGCGCCAAATTTCTCACCGGACGGGACTTATCTGCTGGTGAACGGCGACGGGCTTCTTTACCGGATTGCACTCGATGACAAGACCGAAATCCAGCACGTCGACACCGGCTTCGCCACGCGATGCAACAACGACCACGGTATTTCGCCTGATGGTTCGTTGATTGCCATTTCCGACAAGACGGAATTCGGCAAGTCCTGCATCTACATCCTGCCGGCAACTGGCGGGACGCCGCGCGTAGTCACCCGAAACCTGCCTTCGTACTGGCATGGCTGGTCGCCGGACGGGAAGCGCGTTACCTATTGCGGCATTCGCGATCAGGTGTTTGACATCTACACGATCTCCATCGACGGCGGCGACGAGACGCGGTTGACCCACGGCGAGGGACGCAACGACGGTCCCGACTGGTCGGCCGACGGGCAGTGGATCTATTTCAATTCGAGCCGCACGGACCTCATGCAGATCTGGCGCATCCATCCGGACGGCACAGGTCTCCAGCAGGTGACAGACGACAACTACGGCAACTGGTTTGCCCATCCGTCGCCGACGAACGACAATGTCGTGCTGCTCTCCTACGATCCCGACGTCTTCGATCATCCCCGCGACCTGCACGTGCGGCTGCGGCTGATGGATATGGACGGCGGCAACCTCACGACGCTTTTCGAACTCTTCGGCGGGCAGGGCACGATCAATGTGCCGAACTGGTCGCCCGACGGAAACGAATTTGCCTATGTCCGCTACTTTCCCGCCGCTTGATATCGGCGCGGATTGAGGCCATAGGAACTTACGTCAGGTGCCTGCGCCGCAGGAGAATCGGGAATCCGGTGCGAGACCGGAACGTGCCCAACGCTGTAAGGCAGACGCCCGCCGCATCGAAACGCCACTGGCCATCGGCCGGGAAGGCCGCAGCAGGCGGATGAAGCCAAGTCAGAAGACCGGCCTGTCGAGATAGACTGACCCGCGCGGACGGCGGGCGGTTGCGTTGTTGGGGATTTGACGATGCGACCCTTGAATGAAGCCGCTCTCGTAGCGGCATCCGCCTTTTCAGAAGACGAGCGCGCGGCCGTCTATCATGCGATCACGACGCGGCGCGACGTGCGCAATGAGTTCCTGCCCGATCCGTTGCCGGAGGACGTCGTCGGAAGACTGCTCGAGGCCGCCCATCACGCGCCTTCCGTGGGTTTCATGCAGCCGTGGAACTTCATCCTCGTGCGCGACGCCGAGAAGAGGCGGGCGGTCTGGAACGCTTTCGATCGTGCGAACCGCGAGGCGGCGCTGATGTTCGAAGGCGAGAGGCGGGACAAATACCGCTCGCTGAAGCTCGAAGGCATCATGACGGCGCCCCTCGGCATATGCGTGACCTGCGATCCGACGCGCGGTGGCAGCGCCGTGCTCGGCCGGACGCACAATCCGCGCATGGATTCCTATTCGACCGTCTGTGCAATCCAGAACCTATGGCTCGCCGCGCGCGCGGAAGGCATTGGTATCGGCTGGGTCAGCATCTACCACGAGACCGACCTCAAGGAGATATTCGGCATCCCCGACCATGTCGAAATCGTCGCCTGGCTCTGTGCCGGCTACGTGAAGGAACTCTACGAGGAGCCGGAACTCGCGGTGAAGGGCTGGCGGCAGAGGCTACCGATCGAGGAACTGGTCTTTGCGGAGCAGTGGGGCGAACGGTCGCGCTGACGGCGTTCATTGCTGCTGCGGCTGTGGACCGGTCACGGCGGGGTTCTTCAGGTCGATGTTGCCCTGGTCGTTCGCGAGGAATTGCGGGCCGACCTGTCGCACCGTGCTCTTTGCGGGGTCGTAAGGTTTTTCCGCCGGCGGGACGACAGGTGCGGCGGCGGCAGATGTCGGCGGTTTGGTCTCGATCCGGGTGATCGAACCCTGCTGCGGCGCCGGCGCCGGCTTTTCGCGCATCTGCTCATAATAGGCGGAGAGATTGCAGGTGCAGGAAGATTTCTCGCCGGGCGGCCGGTTTCGATAGACGAACGCGTTCGGCATGGCGCTGTATGGAGCGCCCGTCGAGGCCGAAATCATATCCGCAGTCTCCTGTTCGCCGAGGAAGCGATAGAAGAGCTCGGTCTCAACGCCGGGGCACATCCTGGCACACTTGTCCGCATCCCGCTGGAAATCCTCCGGAGCGGCGCTGGACGAGAGCGGGAAGAAGCCTCCATCGCAGGTGCGTACACACACAGTGCTGATATTGCTTGGCGCGCCGCGATAGGAGGGGTAACCGCGCATGTCGGATTGGTATCCGTTCAATGCGGGAATGAAAGTCTCACCCGAAATACCGCGGTTGTTGCCGTACGGGTCCGGAAAATCCGGATCGCGCGCGACCGCAACCTCATCGTTACAGCCGTTTTCGTCCAATGAGGCGAGCAGATGGTCGCGAAGGTCGTCGTCCATGCCTGACCGGGCGGCGTCGTCTCTCATCGCGGTCAGATTGCGGATATTCTCCCGCATCCGGTCGAGCGAAGTGGCGAGCTCCTGGCAGAAGCCGGCGGTGTCACCGTCTACGACGACGATGCTGTTGTCGGCGCAGCGGTAGCGGCGCAGGTCGTTCTGCGCCTTGCGTATCTCGAGATTCTGCTGAGTGATGGCGCTGGAATATTTTCGTACCTCGGGACTGCCGCCGACCATCCTCGGCATATCGGCAAGGCGCAGCCTCAGATCCTCGCAGATGGAGAGCGGCTGTGCGGTCGCAGAGGTGGCCGCGAGCGTCGCGAGGCAAACAAGGTAGAGGCTCCAGCGTTTCACGGGTTGGTCCTTCACGACCGGTCGGTTGTCTGAGCCCGTTGAAAGGCCTGATGATCTCGCGGGTTGCGGAGAGCATAAAGCCTCGCAGGGCAGCCTACTTTAGCAGGATGCCATGCGAGAATGATAGCACTGGGCAAAAATATGTCGTCTTCGCCCATAGATTGCATTTTCCGCAATCAAGCGGCGCGTGCCAGCTCCAGTGTCGTGTCTTGCTCGAGCAGGCTGCCCTGGATGTCGGCGATCTCCTTCATCTTGTCGAGAAGCGCCTCGTTGACTTCCCAGGCGATGGCTACGGCGTACACCGAGCCGATCCTCTGGGGCTCGCCGATGCGTTCGCCGGGGCATCCCATGCGCCGGAACATACGCTCCAGGAACACGTCCGTCACTGTCACGATATGGGACACGCCGGAAGAGAGGCCGAGCTCACCCACACCGCACATGAGTTCGGCGGCTGCGACCGTGACCTGGTTCGAAGATCGGTCCTGGGAGATTTCCGGATCGATGCAGAAGCGGCTGGACTCCCAAATGCTGGGGTTGCGGATCTTCGGATGGTCGCCGAGGAGGATCGGAAAGGTGTCGTCCAGCATGTTGGGACCGTTCGTAGGCAGAAGCCTCAACGCGCCACGCAGACGGCCCGTCTGGGGCGAATAGGAGAGGACGTAAAGGGGGTTAGAGCGGTCGTAATCGTCGATTTCCCACTCGTCCTGCACGTTCACGTCCCATTTCAGCAGGTCGTTGAAGACGCGCTTGCGCAGGCGGAACATGTCGTCCATGGCGCGGGGATGTTGGCGGCGGTTGCTTCCGTTGAAGAGCTTGATCATTGCAGTCTCCCGTTGGTGAGTACGGGCGGAAGACTGACAAAAGAATATCCCATTGTTAAACTGTCGGTAGTGACAGTTTATGCTGCATCAATAAGTTGGTATATGGTTACTGTTTTGGCTATGCTTGAGGTATAAGGCCGCGCCAAACTGCTTCTGCTACTGCCTGGGTATTGGAGACTACGTCAAGCTTCCGACGGGCATTGCCCATGAAGAAGCGGACGGTCCGTTCGGAGATGCCGAGAATGGTCGCGATCTCCCAGTAGCTCTTGCCGGCCGCCGACCAGTGCAGCACCTCGCGTTCGCGCGGTGTCAGGCTGGGTGCGTCTTCGAAAACGTCGTCCACGAGTTGTTCGGAGTCGACGAGGGCGGCATGAAAAAGCGCGGATAGCGTGTGTATGTCGCGGCCGTAGTGACGGAGATAGATCGGCAGATCGGCTTGCGGAACGGGTACGCTGATGGAGAGCACCGCCGCGCGCCCGGCAGGCGAGACGAGCGGATAGGATATGCCCTGCACCGGCAGATCGAGCAATGTTGCAAGCGAGAACAGGGGCTTGAGCACCGGCATCCGTTCGCGCAGCGCGCCATGTTCCAGCGGGCGGACCGAGGACAGCATCACTCGCAAGGCCGCAAGGAGGACGCCGTTACCGAGTTCGACGAGAGCGCGTTCGTGGGAATGGGGCAGAGTGTGATGCAGCCGGTGCAGGCGAACCGACTTCGCCAAGGGTATCACGTCCGCGTAGAAGAGATGCGCTATCCCGTAGGTCGCGCGCATTCGGGCGAAGAATTCGTGCGGTTCGATCGGCTTGTGCCCTTCCAGCCAATCCAACAAGTCGAAATATCCCTGTCTGGTCGCCATATCGTGAACCCTAAGACGTACAAGGATGAATATCGGTTCCGTTCGTCTAGGCGTCCAGAACATTTCAGGGCACGCCCCCTTTTAAGGGGGGCGCGACAGGGTCCGAGTTCATCTCGGCCCGAAGTTTGACCCTCCGAAGAGGGGGCGTCAGGCCGGATGAGACGCTTCGACCACGGCGAGTGCCGCCATATTCACCACGCCACGCGACGTAACGGAAGGCGACAGAATATGTGCGGGCATGGCGGCACCGAGCAAAATGGGTCCGACATGCAGGCCGTCTGTCATTGTCTTCACGACGCCGAGCGTGATGTTTGCGGCATCCAGATTGGGAAAGACTAGCAGGTTTGCCTCGTCGGACAACGTGCTGTCCGGCATGACACGCCTGCGAAGAGCTTCGGAAATCGCGCTGTCTCCATGCATTTCGCCGTCGACTTCCAGATCGGGGGCGGCCTCGCGTACGAGACGAAGGGCTTCGCGCATCTTGGTAGCGCTGACAGAGTCGCGCGATCCGAAATTCGAATGCGAGACCAGGGCCGCCCGCGGCGTGATACCGAAACGCTGGATTTCCTGGGCGGCGAGAACCGTGGATTCTGCGATCTCCTCGGCCGAGGGATCGAAGGTCACGTAGGTATCGGTGAAGAAGGTCGCGCCGCGCTGGGAGATCAGCAGGCTGAGTGCGGAGAAATCCTGAACGTCTTCACGCTTGCCGATGATCAGGCGCACGTCGCGCAGGTGTTTCTCGTATCGGCCTTCCAGGCCGCAGATCAGCGCATCGGCCTCGCCGCGCCGCAGCGCAAGCGCGCCGATGACGGTGGCGTTGGTTCGAACGATCGTGCGCGCGGCTTCCGGGATGACGCCGCGGCGGCCGACCAGCGAGAAATAGAGGTCGACATATTCACGGAAGCGCGGATCGTCTTCCGGATTGATCACGGCGAAATCGGAGCCGGGCCTGATCTTGAGGCCATAGCGCTTCAGGCGCGTCTCGATGACCTGCGGGCGGCCGATCAGGATCGGCACTGCGATCTTTTCCTCGAGCAGCACCTGCGCGGCACGCAGCACGCGCTCATCCTCGCCTTCCGAGAAGACGACACGCTGGCGTTCTGCTGTCTTGGCGGATGCGAAGATCGGCTTCATGACGAAGCCTGAACGGAAGACGAAGCGGTTCAGCTGGTCGAGATAGGCGTCGAAATCGGCGATCGGACGGGTCGCGACACCACTTTCCGCGGCAGCCCTGGCGACGGCCGGGGCGATGCGCAGGATGAGGCGCGGATCGAAGGGCGAAGGGATAAGGTAATCCGGGCCGAAGATCGGCGTATCGCCGGAATAGGCGCGTGCGGCAACGTCAGACGGCTCCTCGCGGGCGAGAGAGGCGATCGCGCGGACCGCCGCCATCTTCATCTCTTCATTGATCGTCTGGGCGCCGCAATCAAGCGCGCCGCGGAAGATATAGGGGAAGCAGAGGACGTTGTTGACCTGGTTCGGGAAATCCGAACGGCCGGTACAGATCATCGCGTCCGGGCGGGCCGCACGGGCGAGATCCGGCATGATCTCCGGCGTCGGATTGGCGAGCGCCATGATCAGCGGCTTGGGCGCCATCTGAGCAAGGAGTTCCGGCTTGAGGACGCCGGCGGCAGAAAGGCCGAGGAAGACGTCCGCATCGGTGATCGTCTCGGCAAGGTTCCGCTTGTCTGTCTTCTGGGCATAGACGGACTTCCATTCGTCCATGAGCTCGACACGACCCTCGTAAACAAGGCCCTCGATGTCGTTCACCCAGATGTTCTCTCGACGCGCGCCGAGGATCACCAGCAGGTTCAGGCAGGCAAGTGCGGCCGCACCCGCTCCGGAGGCGACGATCTTGACCTGGCTGATGTCCTTGCCGGCAAGTTCCAGCCCGTTGAGGATCGCCGCGGCGACGATGATGGCGGTTCCATGCTGGTCGTCATGGAAGACCGGGATCTTCATCTTTTCCCGCAGGCGGCGTTCGACTTCGAAACACTCCGGTGCCTTGATGTCCTCGAGGTTGATGCCTCCGAACGTCGGTTCAAGCGAGGAGATCGTGGCCACCATCTCGTCGACGGTCGGCGCATCGACCTCGATGTCGAAGACATCGACGCCGGCAAACTTCTTGAAGAGTACGGCCTTGCCTTCCATGACCGGCTTCGAGGCGAGAGGGCCGATATTGCCGAGTCCGAGCACCGCCGTGCCGTTCGATACGACACCTACAAGGTTTGCGCGGGACGTGTAGTCCGCGGCCATCTCGGGATTGTCACGGATCGCAAGGCAGGGTGCGGCAACACCGGGGGAATAGGCGAGCGCGAGGTCGCGCTGGTTGCCGAGAGGCTTGATGGCCTGGATTTCCAGCTTGCCAGGGCGTGGGTAGCGGTGAAAGAAGAGTGCTTGCTCGTCGAGATTACCGCCCGTCAGATCCTTCTGCGCTTTCGATCTTTCGGCATTGTCCATAACGCTGTCTCCATTCACAAGCACTGCATTCTAAGAACCTGCATACATCAATCAGCCGGACTGCACAGTACGGAAATTGCGGCAGCGCAAAGAATTCGTCTTTGTGTATCAAAGCGGGACAGCTTCGTTAAGAAAACCTGTCCCGCCGCAGGCGGCGGGACAGAAAAGGCATGTTTTGACGTATTTTTACTGCGTCAGCATACCGCGCATTTCGCCGGCGAAGGTCTTCAGCGCGGCGTCTTCCGGGGCTTGTCCGAGCACGATCGACTGCCAGACCGAAGGCTCCTTGGCGCGGATCGCAGGCATTGCCGGCGGGCGCGAACGGACGAAGGCGACGTCGAGCTGCTTGATCGCAACCGAGTAGCCGGGCTCCTTGGCGATCGCCTCCTTGGCCATCGGGACCTCTGCCGTTCCCTTCATGATCGGCAGGTAGCCGGTCTCGACGAAGGTGATGGCGTTGATCTCGGGATTGGAGATGAATTTCAGGAAGGCCCAGGCGCCGGCCTTGTGTGCCTCGTCCGATGCGGCATTGATGCCGATCGTCGCACCGCCGATCGGTGCGGCGCATTTTGCGTCGCATGGCAGAGCAGCCACGCCCAGCTCAAACTTCGCCGCCTTGCGAAGCTGGCCGAAGTCGCCAGTCGAGGCGAAGCCGATCGCCGACTGGCCGCTGGTGAAATACTGGTTGTTGAGCTTCTCGTCGACGGCGGTGGGTTCAGGCGAAACCTTGTACTTGCGTACCAGGTCGGCCATGAAGCCGTACGCGCGGACCGTCGGTTCGCTGTCCATCAGGACGGAGTTGTCCTTGGGGTCGACCCATTCGCCACCGGCCTGTGCGACGAAGGCCCAGCGAACGAACTGGCCGAGGCCGGTTACGCCCCACTGCTTGGTTTCCGCGCCATTGCGGATCGTGAGCTTCTGAGCCGCTTCGAGCAGCGCATCCCAGGTCTTCGGCGGGTTCTCAGGATCGAGGCCTGCGGCGCGGAAATAGTCCTTGTTGTAGAACATGACCGGCGTCGAGACGTTGAAGGGCAGGACATAGGACTTGCCGAGATATTTCGGTCCTTCGAGAGCGAAGGACTGATATTGGTCGATGAAGGCAGGACCTTCCTTCTCCAGATATGGATCGAGCGGCTCAAGCACGCCGGAATCGGCGAACAGGCCGTAGCGGGTGACTTCGAGCATCATCAGGTCTGGTCCGGTGCCGGCGGGCAGGGCTGCCTGCAGCTTCGTGGTCGTGTCGTCGTAGTTGCCGGTGAACTCGGCCGTGACCTTGTAGTCGGACTGGGAGGCGTTGAACTTCTCGACGATCTCGTTGACGGCGTCCGTGCCGTTGTTCGACAGCGAATGCCAGAACGTCACATCGACGGGCTGGGCCTGAGCGGCCTGTCCAGCCAGAAGCGCGATCGCCGCGGATGCGCCGATCAAAAAAGACTTGAATGTCACGGGTGGTCTCCTTTTGGGCCATTTGGGTGCGGCGGCCACATGGGGCCGCCGGGGCGGCGCGAACATAGGGAGGACGGATGACACAGCGATGACGCATGCGAGCGTCACATGACGTTCATGGAGCGGGCATAAGACAGCCGACCACGCAAGGAATCGAATGACCACCGAAATGACACGAAAGCTTCGTCCCTACCTCTATCTGCTTCCCTGTCTCGCGCTTCTTGGTCTCTTCGTGTATTGGCCAATTCTCTATTCGGCGTGGCTCAGCCTGCACAAGACGAACATACTCAGTGGCAAGTCCACCTTCGTCGGCCTGGCGAACTATCAGCATCTGCTTGGCGGCGCGGAATTCAGGCACTCCCTCTGGGTCACGTTCCTGCTGATGCTGATAAGCGTGCCGCCGCGGTTGCTGCTTGCGCTTGCTCTCGCGCATCTCCTGCGGGAGACAAGCTGGTTTGCGCGGATGTTGAGGGGTGTCTATTTTCTCCCCTATGTGACGAGCTCGGTCGCGATCTCGGTCATATGGAGCTGGATGTTCAATACGGATATCGGCTTCGTCAACGGCGCGCTTGGGCTGCTGGGCCTTGGCCGCCTGCCGTGGTTCCAGGACGTCAACCTGGCGGTGATCGCGGTCGCGATCGTCTCGATCTGGAAGCAGCTCGGCTACGACATCCTCCTGTTCATCGCGGGGCTCAACACCATTCCCGAGGATTACTACGAGGCGGCGAGGATCGACCGGGCAGGGCGCTGGCGCCGCTTCAAGGACATTACCTTTCCGCTCGTCGCGCCAACGACGCTCTTCCTGCTCATCGTCTCCATCATCGACAGCTTCCAGATATTCACGATCGTCGATGTCATGACCGAGGGCGGTCCGGCCAACGGAACGAATGTCCTGATGTACTACCTCTACTATCTTGGTTTCATATCCTTCGATGTATCGACGGGTTCGGCGCTTGCCATCCTTCTCTTCCTCGGTCTTGTCGCCATCACGCTCGCCAAGCTCGCATTTGCCAAGGATCGGGTGAACTATGACCTTGCCTGACCGCCTTTTCCGGCTGATCGCCTGGGGTGCGACGCTGGCGCTCGCCATCGCCGTGTTCGTCCCCTTCGTCATCGGGGTGCTGGCGGCGATGCTTGCGCCGAGCGACGTGATGAGCCAGGACATGCGCTTCTGGCCGCTTTTCCCGTCGAACTTCATGCGCGTCTTCACCGAAACGTCGATCGGGCACTATTTCCTGAACTCGATCCTGATCGCGACCGCGACGATGGTCGGCACGATGGTTACGTCGATCCTGGCGGCCTATGCCTTCACGCGCATGGAGTTCCCCGGCCGCACGGTGCTCTTCTGGGCGGTGCTTGCCACGCTCACCGTTCCCGAGCTCATCTGCATTATTCCGAACTACTTGCTCATGGCCAAGCTGAAGCTCGTGCCGAGCATCTGGGCTGCAATCATCCCGCAGCTCGCCTCAGGTTTCACCACGTTCTTCCTGCGCCAGCATTTCCTCGGCGTGCCGGTGATGTACGACGAGGCGGCGCGACTTGATGGCGCCAGGCATTTCAGGATCCTCGTCGACATCCTCGTGCCGATGACCTGGCCCGTGATCGCCTCCATGGCATTGTTTTCATTCATTGCGCAGTGGAACTCCTACCTCTGGCCGCTCATCGTGCTGCGCGGCGACAGCCAGACGGTGCAGATCGCGCTTGCGGGTCTGCAGGCGACCGTGCGGGAGCAGCCATTCATTGACTGGCCGCTCATCCTCTCGGCGAGCTGCGTCGTTCTCTTGCCCAGTATCTTTATGTTCTTTCTCGCCGAGCGGCAGCTGGTTCGTGGTGCCGGCCTTGGTGGTCTCAAATAGGAAAGTGATCATTGCAATGACCCTCATAGCATCCCATCGTGGCGGAACGCATCTCTGGCCGGAGAACTCGCGCCTCGCCTTCGACGAAACGACCAAGCTCGATGTCGAACTCGTGGAATTCGACGTGCATCAGACTCGCGACGACGTGCTTGTCGTGCACCACGACGCATTGATCGACCGCATGACCGACGGCAAGGGGCCGATCGGCGACTTCGCCTATGACGATCTGATGAGCCACGTCATCATCGGCAGCGGCGGCGAGACGATCCCGACGCTCGGCGAAACCATCGCGATCTTCAAGCCGTCCAAGGTCGACCTGCGTCTCGAGATCAAGACACGCGAAGACGGACGCGCCTACGAGGGCATGGAGGATCGCATCGTGCGGGAGCTTCTCGCAAGCGGCATGCTGGCCCGATCGATGGTCACCAGCTTCCAGCTTTCCCGCCTTGAAACCTTCGTCGAGGCGCTCGAAACGCACGGTGAGCAGCCGGAGGAAACGCGCGGCCTCGTGTGGCTCTGCTCGCCGGCGATTGTTGCCCATATCGGTTGGAAGGGCACGCTTGCCGCACTGGCAGCCCACCCTGTCAGGGAAATCGGCCTGCGTGCCGAAATGATCGATCCGTCGGTCATGGCGATGTTCGAGGAAAACGGCGTGGTCGTCCATGGCTGGGCGGCTCATACGACGGAGGCTGCGCGGACGATGTTTGCGCTTGGCGTCGCAAGTTTCACCACCGACCGGCCGGATCTCGCCATCGCCGCGCGGCCGGATTGAGCAGCCCACAACCTCTGCACACAGCCTATGTCATCTTCCTGAAACAAGAGTCTGATTTTGGAAGGGCAGGTTAAAGCTTGGGCACCGGCCCGACGTTCGTGGATGGAACTATGGACACGCGACACTTCCGAACATTGTTTATTTCGGACGTCCATCTCGGCTCCAAGGCGGCCAAGGCGGACTATCTTCTTGATTTCCTGCGTTATCACGAAGCCGACACGGTCATCCTTGTCGGCGATATCGTTGATGGGTGGCGCCTGAAACGCAGCTGGTACTGGCCACAGGACTGCAATGACGTCGTGCAGAAGTTGCTTCGCAAGGCGCGCAAGGGCACGCGCGTCGTCTATATTCCGGGCAATCACGACGAGTTCCTGCGCGACTTTCCCGGCATGCATTTCGGTGGCATCGAAGTCGCCGAGCGGATGATGCACGAGGGTGCGGACGGCAAGAGGTACCTGGTCCTGCATGGCGACGAGTTCGACGTCGTGGTGCGTAATGCGCGATTGCTCGCCTATCTCGGCGACTGGGCCTACGACACGGCGGTCCGCATCAATATCGTGCTGGCCGCCATTCGCCGCCGCCTCGGCATGCCGTACTGGTCCTTCTCCGCCTGGGCAAAGCTCCAGGTGAAGCATGCGGTGAACTTCATCGGTGAGTTCCAGCGTGTCGTGGTCGAGGAAGCGCGCCGCAGCGGTGCGGATGGCGTCATCTGCGGTCATATCCATCATGCCGTGATCGAGGATATGGATGGGGTGCGCTACATCAACACCGGCGACTGGGTGGAGAGCTGCACCGCGATTGCCGAACATCATGACGGCACCTTCGAGTTGCTGACCTGGCGGACGATGGAAAGCACGACGACTGCTCTCCCGGCGCTCGAGCACATTGGAGACACTCTCGGCGTCAGGGCGGCCTGACGTCCGGTTCCGCTGCCGTCGGCCGGCCGTCGCCGCGGCCATCAAGCTGGAAGGCGCAATCTTATGCACGCTTGACGCGCTTTTATCCGCGTGATGAAAATTCTTGCAATCAGCGCTCAAGTTTTTCTGGCTTTTGCTTTTGCGGCGTATATGTTGCTCCTATAGTGCCGAATATACTTGTCGAATAGCACGCCAGGGGGAGTGATGCTGCCTTCCTTCTGGGCTGGATGGGCTGCCTATTGGAGGAGTACATGCGACGTACACTTTGGACTATTCCGGTCGCCACAATTTCTCTCTGCATTTTCTCTCAAGCCGCAACAGCGGTTGAAATACCTCATCGCCCGAATATTCCTGCCGACACGCAGATCGTGCCGGTGGCGCAGGGCTGCGGGCCGGGCTTCTGGCGCGGGCCGTGGGGCGGTTGCCGGAACACGCCCTATAGAGGCGCGCTTCCGGGAGGCGGCTGGGCCGGCCCTCCGCCGGGTGGCTGGGGCTATTATGGCAACGGATGCCCGGTGGGCTATTGGCGCGGGCCCTGGGGCCATTGCCGCGATACGCCTTATCACGGCCGCCTGCCGAACGGCTCGTGGCAGTAAGCGACAGCTCAACGGGGACGACAGAGATGAAACGATTGACGCTCACGACGGCATTCGCGGTGATCGGGCTTTGGATCGCCGGTGGACAAGGCGCTCATGCCCAGCAGGCCAATGCGACCGGCCAAACGAACGAGGCGGGAGGTCCGCCCGATCTGCCGGTCGTCGAACTCTATACGGCAGCCGACGCGGCAGCGGTCCTCAATGCCCGGCTGATCGCACTGAAGACGGTGCTGGAACTCAATGCCGACCAGGAGAAACTCTGGCAACCCGTGGAGACGGCGATCCGCGATATCGCGGCGAAGGCGGCGCAACGCGCGCAGGAACGCCAGAAGCTTGATCCTCCCTCTGACTTCCTCGATGTCCTCGATCGCATCGCGGACGCGGAGAAGGTGCGTGCGCAGGAGATCAAGTCTTTCGTCGCTGCTGCCAAGCCCCTTGTCGCCTCGCTCTCGGAGGAACAGAAGCGCCGCGCGCCAGCCTTTCTCGGCATGATCGACAGCGCCGACGGCCCGCAGCCAACCCGCGACCTGTGGCTGTTCGAGGCCGAGGAAAACTGACCGGGAATCCGATTAGCGGTTGGGCTCGGAGACGACGCTGAAACGTTGCAGGCTGACGACAGGCGAGGCTTTTTTCGGAAGGGCCGAGCCTGGGGCTATTTCTCGCCATAGTCGCCCTTAGGTTGACGTGATAGGCACGGATTCGTTTTCCTTCAGGTCGATCAATGATTCCCGCAAAGACCGCTTCTCGGGGCGAGGGTGCGCCGCCGCGCTTCCAGTTGCTCAGCGCCCTCTCGTATTGCGCGCCGCTGCTCGTCAACGGCATCGCACTGCCCTTCTTCCCGGTCTGGCTGGAGGGGCTGCGTTTCAGCGATCACGAGATCGGCGTCATCCTTGCCATTCCCTTGGTTGTTCGCGTCATTGTTGCGCCGATCGTGGCCATGTATGCCGACCGGATGAAGGAACGGGCGAACGTTCTCCTTTGGTCGGGCGGACTGTCGCTGCTGACGGCCATCGCCCTCTATTGGGCCAATGGTTTCTGGCCGGTCCTGATCATCTACAGCCTGCAGGGCGCGACATTTGCACCCTATGTCCCCGTGGTGGAATCGATCGTCATTTCGGGCGTGAGACGCTGGGGCTTGGACTATGGCTCGATGCGTGTCTGGGGCTCCGTCGCCTTCATCTTCGCCACGATCATCGGCGGCCAGCTGATCGGCAAGTGGGGAGGTGCGATGGTGCTTCCCGTGATGGTCTTCGGCTTTGCGACGACCGTCGGCATGGCTCTCTTCTGTCCGCGGATCGGGCCGACGCGCCGCCATGGCCAGCCCGTCAACCTGACGATGCCGAACGGCAGTTCGCTGCGGCAGGTCCACCTGCTGGTGCTGCTGCTGGGCGTGGCGATCCAGCAGTCCAGCCATGCAATGCTCTTCACCTTCTCCTCGATCTACTGGCACAAGCTTGGCTTTTCCGGAACCGAAGTCGGCATACTTTGGAGTGCCGGCGTGTTCTCCGAGGTGATGGTGTTCTTCCTGTCGCGCTTCATCGCGCGCCGTTTCAGCGCCTGGACAATGATCCGCTTCGGCTGTGCCGTATGCGTTTGCCGCTGGATCCTCTTTCCGATGAATCTCGGCTTTGCAGGCTATTTCGCCCTGCAATGCCTCCATTCCTTCACCTACGCATTCGTGCATACTGGTGTGCAGCGCCGCATCGTCGAGACCGTGCACGAATCGCAGGAATCCTCGGCGCAGGGCACCTATTTCTTCTACAACGGCATGTTCCTGGGACTGATGACGATTGCCTCCGGCTATATCTATGCCTGGATCGGCCTTGCCGGATTCTACATCATGGCGCTCGTCGCGCTGGTCGGCCTGCTGCTCGTCATCCTCGCCTGGTATCTTCAGCCCCAGAGCGCTCTCTCCGGCGGGAAGACCAGGGAAGCGTCGTAACGCAGGCCCGGCTCGCGATCCCTGGCGAGCAGAAGCGGACCGTCGAGATCCGCGAAATCGGCATCCTGGGCGAGTAGCACGGCCGGCGCCATGGCGAGAGATGTGCCGACCATGCATCCGACCATGATGCGGAAGCCCAGCCGCTGCGCCTCGCGCTTCATCGCAAGCGCCTCGGTGAGGCCTCCGGTCTTGTCGAGCTTGATGTTGATCGCATCGTAGCGGCTGCGGAGCTTTGCGAGGTCGCCGGTGTGGTGCACGCTCTCGTCGGCGCAGACGAGGAGGGGGCGCTCTATCGTCGCAAGCAGTTCGTCCTTCCCGGCCGGCAGCGGCTGCTCGACAAGGGCAATGCCCGCTTTTGCAGCGATACGGAGATGGTGGGCGAGGTTGTCTTCCGTCCAGCCTTCGTTCGCGTCCAGGATGATTGCTGCGTCAGGCGCAGCCGCCCGTACCGCCCGGATGCGGCTTTCGTCGTCCGCGGTGCCTACCTTGACCTTGAGCAGGGCCCGTCCGGCGTTTTCGGCTGCTCTGGCCGCCATGGTCTCCGGCTCGCCGAGCGATATCGTGTAGGCGGTTGTCAGCGGTTTCGGCTGGGCAATGCCGACGCGATCGGCCACGGGCACGCCTGATTGCTTTGCCTCGAGGTCCCAGAGTGCACAATCGACGGCGTTGCGCGCTGCACCGGGCTTCATGTGCTCAAGCAGGTCTACCTTTGTCGCGCCCGCCCGGATCTCTGCCGAGGCAGCATCGATCTCGGCGATTACGCTCGCGATGCTTTCGCCGTAACGGCCATAGGGCACGCATTCACCGAGGCCGCGCAGGCCATTTTCCGTAATCGTGCAGGTCACCACGTCCGCCTGCGTCTTCGCGCCACGGGAGATGGTGAAAGCTCCCGCGATCGGGAAGGAAGTCATTTGTGTATCAAGACGACGAGGCATGTTTTTGCTGTTCCGAGCGCATGGAAATTGGCGTTGGCTTGGTTATAGTAACCCGCCGCGCCGAAAGCGAGGAATCCCTGAGTCGCCGACCGCCGCAAGCCTAGAGAGACACAAGAGTTTTGAATTCAGCCAAGTCCAATGCCGCGTCCCTGCAGATCGATGGCCAGCCTGATGGTCCGGGCACGCATGTCCGTCTCGAGGGTAGCTGGCGTAGCGCCAACATTCACGGTGTCCTGAGGAAGGTCGACGAACTCGCGCGCCGGCGCGACGGCGACCTGACGCTCGACCTTTCCGGGATATCGGAAATCGATACCGCTGGCGTCTGGATTGTGAGCCGGCTGAAGGAGGGCGAGGAAGCCAAGGGCAGGAAGGTGACGATCACCGGCTCCAACCCCTATATCGACGAGATGCTCGGCACCTTTTCGGAGAAGCCGGACGAGCCGGAGCCGGAACAGCCGCCTCGCGAAAGTATTGCTGTGCTCGTATTCGCGCCGATCGGCGAGATGGTGTTCGAAGTATGGAACAATCTTGTCGCCGCGATGTATATCCTCGGATCAGCGGTACGCGGGGCGCAGTTGAAGTTCGGGCGCGGTAGCGGCGTTTCGCCGGCTTCGATCGTCAATCAGATCGACCATATGGGCGCGAGAGCGGTTCCCATCATCCTGCTCATGTCCTTCCTCATCGGCGCGATCATTGCCCAGCAGGGCGCTTTCCAGCTGCGCTATTTCGGAGCGGAAGTCTTCGTCGTCGACCTTGTGGGCATCCTGCAGCTCCGCGAGATTGGCGTGTTGTTGACCGCGATCATGATCGCCGGGCGGTCGGGCAGCGCCATCACGGCGGAAATCGGTTCGATGAAGATGCGCGAGGAGGTGGACGCGCTGAAGGTCATGGGCCTCAACCCGATCGGCGTTCTGATCTTCCCGCGACTCGTGGCGCTGACTGTTGCGCTGCCGCTGCTGACGGTCGTCGCGAATTTTGCCTCGCTCGCCGGTGCGGCCTGCGTGGCCTGGGGCTATTCGGGGATCACCTTCGCGAACTTCCTTGCCCGGCTCCATGAGGCCGTAAACCTTTCGACGGTTCTTTCAGGGATGATAAAGGCGCCATTCATGGCTCTCGTGATTGGCATTGTCGCGGCTGTGGAAGGCTTGAAAGTCGGCGGCAGCGCCGAATCTCTTGGCCAGCACGTGACGGCTTCCGTGGTGAAGTCCATCTTCGTCGTAATCCTGATGGACGGACTTTTCGCCATATTCTATGCGGCGATCGACTTTTGAGGAATGGCAAGGTGAACGGTCCGACATCGGAAACGCAAGACACAAAGGGCACTGAAGTGGTGCTGTCGGTGCGCGACGTTACCGTCGGCTTCGGGTCCAAGATCGTTCTCGACAAGCTCAATCTGGACATCTACCGCGGCGAGATATTGGGTTTCGTCGGCGCGTCCGGAACGGGCAAGTCCGTGCTCATGCGCACGGTCCTGCGGCTCTTGCCGAGGCGTTCCGGCACGATCAAGATCCTCGGCGAGGACTATGACGAGCTGGACGAGCCGGCGCGCAATGCGCTCGACATGAGGCTCGGGGTACTCTTCCAGCAGGGTGCGCTGTTTTCTTCGCTCACCGTCATGGAAAACATCCAGGTCCCCATGCGCGAATATCTCGACCTGCCCCAGAAGCTGATGGACGAGCTCGCGCTCCTCAAGATCCGCATGGTCGGCCTCGCGTCAGACGCAGCGGATAAGTATCCCTCCGAGTTGTCTGGCGGCATGATCAAGCGCGCTGCTCTCGCAAGGGCGCTGGCGCTGGATCCGGACCTCGTTTTTCTCGACGAGCCGACTTCGGGTCTCGATCCGATTGGCGCGGCCGAGTTCGACGAGTTGATTGCACGGTTGCGCGACACTTTGGGCCTTACGGTCTATATGGTAACACACGACCTCGACAGTCTTTTTTCCGTCTGTGACCGTATTGCTGTGCTTGGACAGAAGCGGGTATTGGTGGAAGGGACGATCGACGACATGCTGGCCTCAAACGATCCCTGGGTGAAATCCTATTTTCGGGGAAAACGAGCCCGCTCCATCGTCAGGAATGAAGAGGATCACCACGAGGCAAGCCGACAGGCGGAAGATATCGGCGGGAACTGACCGGAATCATGGAAACCAAAGCCAACTACACGATCGTCGGATTTTTCACTGTTCTGGTGATCGCAGCCGCCTTCGGATTCGTCTACTGGATGGCGGAATACGGCCGAGGCGGCCCGTTGACCGAGCTCATCATCCGGATTCCGGGATCGGCAAACGGCCTGAGCGTCGGTTCGCCGGTGCGCTTCAACGGCATCCAGATCGGTTCGGTGCAGAACCTCTCGATCGACGCCAACGACCCTCGCTATACCCTTGCCTTCACCGAGGTGAGGGCGGATGCGCCGATCTACGAGTCGGCGCGCGCGGTGCTTGAAATCCAGGGCCTGACAGGGGCGGCCTACATCGAAATCTCCGGCGGCCGCATCGGCGAGGTGAACATCCTGCAGCGTGCCATAGCCGAAGGAAAGCGGCCCGTGATCGTCGCGGACCAATCGAGCGTGACGAACATCCTTGCGACGGCTGACAAGATACTCGAACGCGCCAATGACGCCGTCGAGCAGGTCGAGGCGTTCATCAAGGACGCGCGCGGACCACTTACGAACACGATCAAGAACGCCGAGACTTTCTCGAACGCGCTTGCGGCCAACTCGGGCAATATCGATGCCTTCCTGAAGAGCGTCGGGGCGCTTTCGGAGACGGTGCAGCGGGTTTCGGGTCGCCTCGACTCGACGCTTGCCGCCGTCGAGGACCTTGTGAAGGCGGTCGATGCGCAAAAGATCAATCACATCGTCAGCAATGCGGACAAGATCACGACCGATATAGCCAACGCCTCGGGCGACCTGAAGGGTGCGATCGAGCGCTTCGACCAGACGGCGGATACCTTCAACCAACTTGGCAAGGACGCAACGCGCTCGCTCGATCGCATTGACACGCTGATCGCACAGGTCGACCCGGCCAAGGTGAAAGAGACGGTCGACGGCATCACGGCGACGACCATCGATGCGCGCAGCGCCGTCGCGTCGATCAAGGATGTTGCAAACAGCATTGCCAATCGCCAGCCACAGATCGATCAGACCATCCAGGATGTTTCGCAGATGGCGGGCAAGCTGAACTCCGCATCGACGCGCGTGGACGGCATCCTGGTCAAGCTCGATTCACTGCTCGGCTCCGACAGCACGCAATCGTTGTTTGCCGAAGCGCGCCAGACACTGGAGTCTTTCAAGAAAGTGGCCGACAATCTGAACACTCGAATCGGCCCGATCGCGGATAATCTGCAGAAGTTTTCGGGCAGCGGTCTCGGAGACGTCCAGAGCCTTGTCAACGATGCGCGGCGTACCGTTGACAACCTGAACAACGCGATAAGCAATTTCGACCGGAATCCGCAGCGGCTCATCTTCGGTGGGGATACGGTGAAGCAATTTGACGGCCGCACACGGCGCTGAACTGGGATATCTGAGGGGAAAAGGACTTCATGGTCGAGTTGGTCGCGTTGCGCAGGTCAGGCGCCTTGGGTGCGGTTGTCGCCGTACCGTTGCTGGCAATCCTGCTGAGTGGATGCGGTTCAGCTCCCAAGAACGACACTTTCGACCTTTCGGCGAACGCGACGGCCGATGGTCCGTCGCTGCGTCGCAGGCAGATCCTCATTCCTCAGCCGACAGCCGTAAAGCCGCTCGACAGCGAGCAGATCGTCGTTCGTGTTTCGCCGACGGAAATCCAGTACCTTGCCAAATCGCAGTGGAGCGACGCCCTGCCGCGGATGGTGCAGTCGAAGCTCGTCGAGGCCTTTGAGAATTCCGGGAAACTGGGCGGTGTCGGCATGCCAGGGCAGGGCCTCGCGATCGATGAGCAGGTCGTCACGGACATCCGCTCCTTCGACATCGTCGCCACCAACGGCAGTTCGGCAGTCGTCGAGATATCCGTGAAGATACTCAACGACAGGAACGGCACCGTAAAGGCGCAGAACGTCTTCCGCAGGCAAGTGCCCGTAAGCGGCAGCGGCAGTGCCGCCTATGTCGGGGCACTGGACAGGGCCTTTGCCGCTGTTACCGCTGACATCGTCGGCTGGTCGCTCCGCTCGCTCTGAGCCAGAACGACCATCGACCGGAAAATCGAAGTTTTCCGGTCTATTATCAATATACTCTAATGTAATGGTGCATCGGGCTTAAGGCCCGGTCGCTGCGCGCCGGCGGGAGCTGCCGTGGGCATGGCGAAAGCAAAAAGGCCGCCCTTCTTGGGGGGCGGCCTTTCTTGACTTTCCCTGGCAATCGATCAGCTCAGGCGACCGGCCGCGTGGGCGAGCATGGTGTAGACCTTGCCCGTGTCCGACGTGAGGTAGGACTGCGTGATCGTCTTGTCGCGATCGGTCTTGGCAACGTCGGCCAGCAGCTTCTCGAAGTCGCCGATGTAGCGATCGACGGCGGTGCGGAATTCGGCCTCGCGCTCGTACTTGCGCTTGATCTCGTCGAATGTCTGCTGGCCCTTCAGCGTGTAAAGCCGGCGCGTGAAGACATCGCGCTCGCCGCGCTGATAGCGGCGCCACAGCTCGACAGACGCGTCATGGTCGATGGCGCGGGCGATGTCGACGGAGAGCGAGTTCAGCGACTCCACGACATGGCGCGGATTGCGGCTGTCATTGCTGCGGGCCGGGGCCGGCGCTGCGGGCTCCGGGGCGGGCCTTGCGGCCGGCTGGCGGTTCTCCGGCGCGTCAGGCACTTCGTCGCGCGAGGCGCCTCTCAGAAGGTCGCTGATCCAGCCGCCGGATTCCGAACGGGGCGGCGCGATCTCACCGGTGCGCGGCTGGCTCGGGGCCGGGCGCTGGGCCGCCGGAGAGATGCTCCCACGCAGGGCGGGCGGCTCCGATGGTTGCTGAGCTGCGCGCGGCTGGGGTGCCGGCTGGCTCGGGCGAGGGGCTGGCTGTGCGTCGGCGAGCGAGCGGGCGGCAGGCTCGGAGATCTCGAGGTGCTGCGTGGAGCGCCCGACGATCTGCGAGATATCCTGCAGGGCCTTGATCTGCTCGGCGACGGCACGGCGCATCGCCGCAGCACTTTCCTTTGCTTCTTCGGGAAGGTCGAACGCGCCGCGCTTCAGTTCCGTGCGCGTCATGTCGAGTTCCTTGCGGATATCGCCAGCGGCGCGGCGGATCTCTTCCGTCGCGCTGGAGAAGCGGCCGATTGCCTCTTCCACGGCGTGACGCAGCGATTCCCGCAGCTGCTGGGCGGCACTGTCGGAGGTCCGTCCGGCTTCACCCAGCATGCGTTCCACGTCCGAAAGCGAGGCGGTAAGGCCACCGCGAAGACGGTTGGCGAGGTCGCCGGAGCGGCGCTCGGCCTCGGCAAAGGCGCCATCCAGTGCCTTGCCCGCCTCTTCGCCTGCCTTTGCGACGGCGTCGCGCATCGTATTGGCAGCATCGGTTGCACGCTTCTCTGTGTCGCCCAGAACGCGGCCGATATCCGAGAAGGACGACTGGACGCTCTGGCGCAGTGCGCCGGCGATGTCGTTAGAACGCTGCTCGGCGCGGTCGAAGGCACCGTCCACCACGCCGGTCAGGCCGCGCATGGTAGTCTCGATCTCTTCGGAACGCTGCAACAGGCCGACGGCGAGGCTTTGAAGCGCAGTCTCGCGCTCCTCCAGCGTCGTGACGAGGTTGGACTGGGCGGCCGAGAGCAGCTGCGAGGCCTGTCCCAGAACCTTCGAGTGATCGTCGAAGCGTCCGATGATGCTGCCGACCTGCGCCAGGGTCTGGCCGGAAATATCCGACAGACGATCGACCTTGCCTTCGAGGAGCCGCGTCGAAGCCGAGACCATTTCGGCCGCCTTTGCGGCAGATTCGGTGAACCGGCCGGTCGTGGCACCCAGGCGGCTGTCGACCTCGGTCAGGTCTTCGGCGGCGCGGCCCATCATTGCGGCCATGGCCGAATTGTTCTCGGCCAGCCGCTCGATCAGGCTGTTGACGCTGGAAAGCAGGCTGTTTTCCATGACGGAGACGGTGTTGGCCGCGTTCTCCGCGCGTGCTGTGATCGCAGCGAGCGTCTCGTTGGTGCGCGAGGCGATGGCGCTGATGAGCGCGGCGTTCTCGCTGCGCAGGCGATCGGCACTTTCCTGAGTCGCTGCGGCAATGCGCTCGGCGGCCGCCTGGCCGGTCTCGGCGTAGCGGTCGATGACCGGAAGAGCCTTCTCCTCGATGATGCGCGACAGTTCCGCAGAGCGGCCCGCCAGCATGGAGTTGAGCTCGCGCGTGCGCTCGTCGAGAACGGTGCGGATGGAGGAGCCGCGGGCTTCCAACGCCTTGTCGACGTCGGCAAGCGTCGTGCCGATCTCACGGGCACGATCTTCGAGGTTGGTACGGATCGCGTTGCTGCGCTCCTCGAAGGCACGGTCGACGTCGGCCATGGTCGAGGTGATCGATTCCGTGCTGCCGGTGATGGTCGAGCGGATCGACGCGCCGCGTTCTTCCAGGGACCGCTCAGCGTCGGTCAGTGCCTGCGAGATCGCGCTTACCTGGTTGCTGACGAGACCCTCGGCCTCGGCGACCTTGTTGACGATTGCATTGCCCGCCTCCGAGAAGGTCTGAGCGACAGCGGCGGCCTGGCTTGCGAGGCGGTTCTGCGCCTCGGAAACCCGGCTGACGATCTGCTCCGAGCTCGTCCCGATGGTGCGGGTGAACTCGCCGCCCTTATTCTCGAGCTGGTCGGCGAATTGCTGGCCAGTGCGTTCCAGAAGCTCTGCGGTGCGCGCGGCCTCGCTGTCCATGCCCTGGGCGGCCTCGGCAACGGCGGTACGCAGCGTCGTGGCAAGGCTTGCGGCCTTTCCCTCTATCGTGCGGTTGACTGCATCGAGGCCGACGGTCAGTGCGCGGTCCATCGTCGACAGGCGCTCATCGAGACGCTGGCTGCCGGCGTCGATCGCCTGCGAGAGGTTCGCAGTGCGGCCTTCGAAGGTCTCTGCGAGACCCGCAGTGCGGTTCTCGATGGCGCTGGCAAAGTCGGCCGCACGGCTTTCGATCGTGTCGGCGAGGCTTGCGGCGCGAGTATCGATGATGCCGGTCATGCGTTCGGCTGCATCGCCGCTTGCCCGGTCGAAGCGGGAGATGCCGTCAGAGAAGGTCTCCGAAAGCCTGTTGCTTACGGCGTCCACCTGCTCGGCAACACCGCCGACGCCGTCGCCGATGCGGCTCTCGATTGCCGAAAGGCTGGCTTCGATGCGCGAGCCCGTTTCGGTGAAGCGGTTCGTCATGCCGTCGATGGACTGGTCCAGTCGAGCAGAGAAGGTTTCTGCCGAGCTCGATATTTCGCCGGCGGCTTCCTGGAAGCGGGCAGCGATATGCCCGGCACCGTCACCCAGGCGATCCTCCAGCAACTTCGTGCTGTTTTCGATCGTCTGGCGAAGGGAGACTTCACGCTCCTCGAGCGACATTTCCAGCATGCTCGCGCTCGTGGCGATCGAGGTGCCGATGCTGGTCGCATGGTCGGTCAGCGTGTCGTGGAGCTGCGAATGCGCGTCGCGAAGCGTCAGGTTGATCGCATTCGTGCGGTCGTCAAGCGTCTCGCGGATGCGATCATGCGCCGTGAACAGGCCTTCCTCGATCTTACTGACGCCGCCGCCGAGCGTATCCTCGATACGGCGGGTGGTGTCGGACAGCGCATCTTCGATCCGCAAGGCCGAACCGCTGATGAGGTTCTCGACCCGGTCGCCACCGGTGGCAAGCGTGGAGGCCAGCATTTCGGCATGCGTGCTGAGGGAGCGCTCGAAACGTTCCTGGTTGGCACTGTAGGCTTCGCGGATGGTATCTGCCTTCGAGCCGAAGGATTCCGCGATCCGCGCCTCCGCGCCGGCCACCGTCTCGATGATGGCGTCGGTGCGGGCCGAAAGGGCACCGTCAAAGCGACCCTGGCTGTCGTCGAGTGCAATGGCGAGCGCCATCGTCTTTTCGTCGAGCGTGTCGGAAAGACGCTCATGGCTGCCGACGACCGCATTGATGATCGTCTCCGAGCGGTTGGCAAGCGTCTGCTCGAAGCGCGACTGGCTGTCGGAGATCGCGTTGAACAGAGCGCCGGTGCGGTCGGTCAGGACGCCTTCGATCCGCTCGTGCGCGTTGCCGAAGGTCTCGGCGATCTCGCCTGCACGGGCCGAAAGCATCCGGCTCAGTTCGTCGGCGCGGCCGGTGAAGCTTGCCGTCAGTTCTTCGGTGCCGCTCGAAAGCGCGGACGAAATTCCTGATGTCGCTGCCCGCAGTGTGCCTGTGAATTCGCTAGAGCGTGCGGCGAGCGCATTGTTGAGCTCGGTCGCTCCGCCCGCAAGTGCAGAGGAGATCTCGGACTTCGCGGTCTGGAGCGCGGCGGTGAACTCGTTGGAGCGGGCCGCCAAAGTCTCGTTCAGTTCGCTCGTGCGCCCGGAAAGGGCACCGGAGATTTCCGACGTCGCGGCCTGCAGCGTCGAAGTGAATTCGCCGGAGCGAGCAGCGAGCGTGCCGGTGAGCGCGCTGGTGCCGCTCGTGAGTGCGGAGGAGATCTCCGCCGTCGCGTCGCGAAGCGCAGTGGTGAATTCTCCCGAATGCGTGGCGAGCGAGCTGTTGAGCTCGCTGGTGCCACCCGCAAGGGCGATGGAGATTTCGGACGTTGCGGAATGCAGCGCCGTGGTGAACTCGGAGGTGCGGGCCTGCATGGCGCCCGATATTTCGCTGACCTTGGTGCCGAGTGTATTTTCGAGAACCTCGTGTCCTGTATCGAGTGCAGTTGCGAGCGCAAGTGACTGTTCGGTAAGCGACGAACCAATGCGCTCAATGCTGGAATTCAGCATGTTGTCGAGCGTGTCGGACCCGCCTGCCAGGGTCTCGTTGATGCGCGCCAGGCTTTCCATGAGCTTGTTGTCCAGCGAGCCGGCGCGTCTGTCGAAGGCCGAAGTAAACTCGGCCACTCGCTCGTCGAATGCTGTTGAGATCTGGGCGACGGTCGACTGCAGCCGCTCCTCGAAGAAGCCGGAGCGCAGGTCGAGATCCATGATCGCGTCGTCCGCGGTCGACTGCAGGCTCTGGCGGAAGGAGGCACCGCGTTCGTCCAGCGCGTTGTTGAGCTTGGACAGCACGTCATCCAGCGTGCCGACGATGCCGCGCTGGCCGCCGGTAAGGCTCTCGTTGATTTCCCGCGTGCGGGCGACGAGCGTCTCGTTCAGCTGGCGCGCCCGTTCGTTGAGCGCGGCGTTGAGCTTCTCCGTCCCGGCGTCGAGCGTGGAGGCACGCGTCTCGAACTGGCTGAGGAGCTTTTCGCCATGCTCGGTCAGGCTTTCGGACAGCGTCTGAAGGCGTGTGTCGAATTCGGTCGCCAGCGCAAAGCCGGACGAGGTCAGCGTCTGGAGCAGCGAATCCGCCTTGGCGTCGAGCAGGGTGCCCAGCGACTGCGCTGCGGCATTCGACTTTTCCATCAGGGTCGCGGCGCGCGTGTCGATCATCGAGGCGAACGCCTCGCCGGAGGTCGCAAGGCGCACGGCGATCTCTTCCGTCGCGAGCGACAGGTCTTCCTTCAGCTGGTCGTGCACGCCGGCGATCGACGAGCGGATGCGCTCCGCATGATTGACGACGGATTCCCGCTCCGAGCCCAGTTCATGGACCAGGCTGCGAACCCGCAATTCGTTGTCGGCGTAGCTGCGCTCCAGCGCATTTACTTCGGAGTGGACCAGCGTCTCGAGCTCCGTCGCGCGGGCGATCGTGCGTTCGATACCTTCGTTCATCGCGGAGACTTCGCGACGCACGGCCTGGCCGACCGTCATGATGCGATCGGACGCGATGGTTTCCGGCTCGGCGAGGCGAAGCGCCAGCTCCGCCATGGAGCGGGCGGCATTCCGCATCTCGTGCGCACGGGCGATCATGATCGCGAAAGCGTAGAACAGCAGAACGGGGACCACGATGCCGATGGCGCCGGCGATCACGCCGGGCATCGCAGCAAGATCGGCGATGGAGCGGATCTGCCAGATCTGCGGCGAATAGAAGAGGGAGAGTAGTCCCGTTCCGGCGATGATCCAGAGTATCGAGACGATGGTGGCATTGCGCACGGCAGGCTTGACCGGCGCGGTGTCCAGGGATTTCAGAATGGCGGCGGGGCTCGCCCGGCTGGCGTCATTCGCCGGGGCGAGTGACGGTGCCTTGGGGGCCTGCTCGGCCGCCCGGTTTGCGGGCGCCGTCCGCGCCTTGCGGGCAGTCTCTTCCTTTGGCTGCTTGGCGCGTGGCGCTGCTGCCGGAGGCGCTTTCGCCTCAGGGGCGTCAGGCGTCCGACCGGGCGGACGAGACTCCACCCCTTCATTGCTGAAATCGATCTGCAGCGCTTCGTCCAGTGCCCTGAACGCCTTGTCCTCGATCGACTCGCTCTGCTTGTTGTTCGCCATACGGTTACGCCTCGTTACTTTATTGTCTGGCCTGTCGCGCGTTTCCGGATTTCCGCCGCCTTCCGGAAAAAGCCGTGATTGCCTCTCCTGATCGCCGCCCCGAAAGATCCGGGCCGGATTTACCATGACATTTCAGAGTGGATAGCCGCTTTTTCAAACGGATGGTATCAAAACATTACCACTATCCACCGACCGGGCAAAGAGACACAGCATTAACCCGATATACCGGTATCGTAGTGACACATTCGGGTACGGTACACAATTAACTACCCCTTTCGAAAGCGGCTCCGTTAAGGGTTTGTTAACATCTTTCAGTGCCGGAGAGGGCTGAAAAACCAATATATTAGCGCCATTTAGGATCTGTTAACCATACCGCGAGATTTCAGTCGTGAATGGGCCCCAGTTTAACGCCATTGCCATCGCGGCGCCGCAAGCATGCGGCAGGCTCAGAATATAGCGAGGGGAGATTTGGCGCATGGCAGCAGTGAATGTCGCATTCGACGCTCCGGACAACGCAAGGGGGCCGTGTCCCTCGAATGCGCGTCCTATCGACCTTGTGCACCTTGCCAAGCAGACGATGGGTGACAAGGCGCTGGAAATGGAAGTTCTTCAGATATTTGCCCGGCAGGCCCGTGCCTGCCTGCAGGAGATAGCAAGCGGCGACGCCGAGAAGATGAAGGCTGCCGCTCATCTGCTCAAGGGCGCAGCGCGAGCAGTCGGTGCCTTCAAGGCAGCCGACGCCGCAAGCGCGCTCGAGGAGGCCACCAAGGCCGATGCAGCTGCCATCGCAGCAGTCGGCGCGGCCGTCATAGAGGCCGAGAACTTCGTCCTCAAGCTATGCCGCTGAACGCGGCGTCTCACGCAGGAACATAAGCTGCCGTTTCTTCGCTGTCTCATAGCGGGACAGCGAAGAAGTGGCATATGGTTGCAGGCGCACGCTGCCGGCCAGCGGGCGGTGCGTTGCGGCCGTGCGCTCAGTGCGGCGCTGCAAATGTTGACTGGCTTTCGGATTTGTTGGAAGACACCGGTAAACCTTCTCGTCCACGAATACCGGAAATCAGCCATATG
This sequence comes from Rhizobium sp. BK251, assembly GCF_004345245.1. Classification (GTDB taxonomy): domain Bacteria; phylum Pseudomonadota; class Alphaproteobacteria; order Rhizobiales; family Rhizobiaceae; genus Rhizobium. The sequence goes on from NZ_SLUQ01000003.1 coordinate 49,330, forward strand.
ACCAAACTGACCATCGTTGCTTTCGACGGCACGCGCTTCGACATCGAGGCTGCGAACGGCTCGACCGTGATGGAAAACGCAGTCCGCAACTCCGTGCCGGGCATCGAGGCCGAGTGTGGCGGCGCATGCGCCTGCGCCACCTGTCACGTCTATGTCGACGGCGAATGGGCTGACCGGGTCGGTCCGCCGGAACCGATGGAAGAGGATATGCTGGACTTCGCCTTCGACGTGCGCCCGAGCTCCCGCCTTTCCTGTCAGATCAAGGTGACGCCGGCCCTCGACGGGCTGGTCGTCCATGTTCCGGAGCGGCAGGCCTAGGGATCTAGGAGGCCGTGGGAAGGGCTCCAAAAAATGGCCTCGCTCGTCGAACCCGATGAGCGAGGCGAGGCGGGCGCACTACCTGCGGGAGAGGGAGGAAACACCCGCGGCTTCGGAATGCGCCAGGAGAACCCAGGAAGGAAAGTTCGATGAAATTCAACAATCACCTAACTTTCGAATGTTCTCATATTAAGTGATTCCATCGCCGATTGCCAGAACGAGAAATGATCGATCATTGACTGGGGTGTGCATAAGCCTCGTGCAAGCTTCGATCCCGGGAGGCCGAGAAACGTCGTCCTACTTTTCGCGGGCGATGGCTTTCAGACGGTAGGTCAACAGCCGCGTCATGCGACTTTCGAAGTTGACGGCCTCGACACGATCGAACCGTGCCTGCTCGCGGTCGTGCGCTTCCATCAGTTCCGTGGACTTCTGCGCCACCTTGGCCTGCATCAGAGCGCAGTTCTTTTGCGGGGGCAGGGATCGGAGCGCTCGCTCCATGTCGCGGGCGCTCATGCGGGCAATCTCGGCATGGCGTTCCTCATGGCGCTTGATGTCGCTCGAGAGGGTATCCCAGATCAACGAAAGGTCCTTGTCAGCGCGGCGCCTGTTGCTCCAGCGAGGCAGGATGAGTTGTGCACTGACGGTGACGCGGACAGCGCCAACGCGGCAGCGGCCATCCTTCTGCACATAGGTCACATTGCCGCCGAAGCGGATCTTCGTGGCGCCGGGATGATGCCCGCTCGCGGTTGTGGTCGTGGGGCCGTGCTTGGTCAGCGCTGCGTCCAGTTCACCGGCCGTGTTTCCGCGAATGTAGAAATACGAATAGGACTTCTGCGCAAGCACTTCGGACATCGCCGAACCCGACGTGCCGAACACAAGCAAAAGGGCAATCGGAACTCGGACATATCGCGATAGCGAGAACATTTCGTCGTGCCAACAGGTTGAACTTCCGCGAACCTTGCGGCATAGGCGGGGCGAGCGCAATATTGCCTGCTGATTTTTTTCATTTTCCAAGGAGGTGTCCGTGACTAGACCTGCCGACATTTCCTGGCATGTCGCGCACGGGCGCAAGCTGGAGCTCGGGCCGCGTGCCGCGATCATGGCGATCGTCAATGTCACTCCGGACTCCTTTTCCGACGGCGGCCGCTACGAGGACGTCGATGCGGCCGTCGAACACGCGCTTGCCTGTATTTCTGATGGCGCCGAGATCGTCGACATAGGCGGGGAATCGACGCGGCCGGGAGCGGAGTCGGTCAGCGCCGCGGAGGAACAGGGCCGCGTACTGCCGGTCATCGAGGCGTTGCGGGGAAGGACCGAGGCGCTGATCTCCATTGATACCTTTCGTGCCGAGACGGCATGGCTCGCCGTCGGCGCGGGCGCCCATATCGTCAACGACGTCTTCGGCCTGCAGCGCGAGCCCGACATTGCTACCGTCGCCGCCGAAACCGGTGCCGGGCTTTGCATCATGCATACCGGCCGCGACCGGCAGAAGCTTCCCGACGTAATCGACGACCAGTTCCTCTTTCTACGCAAATCGCTCGAAACCGCTGAAGCGGCAGGCGTGCGAATCGAAAACATCGTGATCGATCCGGGCTTCGGCTTTGCCAAGGATACGGGGGAGAACCTGGAACTCATGACCCGCTTCGGCGAGCTCGCGAGCCTGGGACTGCCGCTTGTGGCCGGAACCTCGCGAAAGCGCTTCGTTGGCGCGGTCAGCGGGCGCGAAGCCTCCGAACGGGATGCCGCGACGGCGGCCACGAGCGCAATATTGCGGCTTCAGGGTGCAGCGGTTTTCCGGGTGCACGATGTCGCAATCAACAGGGACGCGCTGGCAGTTGCCGATGCTATCCTTGCGGTGCGCGAACGCCTCGAGCTGGGAGAAAAACCATGAGCAGCAACTATACGATCACCTTGCAGAACTGCGCGTTCTTCGCCCGGCATGGCGTTCACGACGAAGAGGAATTCCTGGGACAGCGCTTCTTCGTCGATGCCGAACTCGATGTCGTCTCGCATGGTGCCCTGGAGACTGATTCCATTGGCGATACAGTCAATTACGGGATTGCCTTCACAGTCATCGAGGAGATTGTCACAGGCCGCCGCCGCTATCTCATCGAGGCGCTTGCGCTTGACGTCGCCAAGGGGCTCTGTGCGCGGTTCCCGCAAATAAAACGCGCCAAGATAACGGTCAGGAAGCCGAACGCGCCTGTGCCGGGCGTTCTCGATCATGTGCAGGTGAGCGTTGAGCATTTTGCCTGAGAGCAGATGGGAACGCGCTACCCTGGGGCTAGGTGGCAATATCGGCGAGCCGGCGCACGCCATGGCGCTGGCATTGCGGGAGCTGGAGGGCCGGGACGACTGCCGGGTCGCTGCGGTATCGCGCCTCTACAAGACGCCGCCTTGGGGCAAGATCGATCAATCCTTCTTCTTCAACGCCTGCGCGGCCGTGGACACAAGGCTCACGCCGGAAGCGCTGCTCGACCTTTGCCTTGACATCGAACGGCGAATGAAGCGCGAGCGCATCGAGCGCTGGGGGCCGAGGACGCTGGACATCGACATCCTGACCTTCGGCAACGTCGTGCAGGAGGCGCCGCGGCTGGAAATACCGCATCCCAGGATGATCGAGCGGGCGTTCGTGCTGATGCCGCTGGCGGATATCGCCCCGCATCTGGAGGTCTCAGGAAAGACGATCGCCGGATGGCTCGAGGCCATCGATACGACAGGAATAGAAGTCGCCGATGGCGACACGAAATGGTGGCAACGCTACTGATTTGTCGCCAATGAAGTGCCGGCGGCTAACGAAACGCGTGTCGCCGGCTCGCTTCAGGCTTCCATCGCTATTCGATCGAGCCGACCGCCATTTCGTCGACCTGGCGCTTCAGCGTGAGACCGATGACCGGGATCATCTGGTCTTCCACCTTGACCGAGATCGTGACGTTCATGTCCTTGTCGTTGTTCACGCGGGCGATCATCGCGCCATTGAGCTTGGCCCGGTTGATGCCGACGACGACCGTATCGTCGTTGACCGTGCCGGAAACGATGTCCAGGCCCTTGCCGGCCGCACCATCGAGGAAACGGCCCTTGTAGGAGTTGCCGACCTGGGCGATCACCGCCGACATCGGCTGCTTGAAAACGCCGACCCGGCAGGTGCCGTCGAGCTTGATGCCGGCGCTTTGGTCCAGCATCGGTTCGCCGATCAGGTTGCAGCTGAATTTCGTGCCCTTGTATTTACCGGCCACGATCTCACCGGGACCTTTCCAGGTTCCGGCGACGGATTGGAAGAAGGCCTTGTCGCGGGAGGCCGCGTTTGCCTTGGGGGATACATCCACCAGGGTGCAGACAGCCGCGGCGGCCAAGCCGCAAACATAGAGAAACTTGCGCGAGTACATGGGCTTTCCTTGGCGAAACGCATCGAAAACTGGGGCAAAGTTTTGCCGAATATTGGTTAACGACTGGTTTCCAAGGTCGCGAAAACAGGGCCTGACGCAAGGGAATGCAGGCATTCAAGATCTGCGCTGGCTCCGATAAACCACGGGAAAACATCCACCTTTTCCGTGAGGCGCTGGAGCGTCATATTAATCATCCGAATCCTTCGTGGATCGCGGGGTAGCGGCCCGTCCGGCGATGCCGGGACTCAGGTCGCCGATGAAGTCGCCAATTCCGGGGCGTTTCAGGCCATTGAAGGGCAAGGGCCGGCACAGATCCATCGCGGCGATTCCAATGCGCGCGGTCATCAGCCCATTGATGACCCCTTCGCCGAGTCGCGCCGAAAGCTTCGATGCCAGTCCATGCCCGAGCACCTGCTGGACGAGGCTGTCGCCGGCGGCAATCGAGCCGGTGACGGCGAGGTGGGCGAGCACGTCGCGCATGAGACGGAGCATGCCGAGCGTTCCCGGCCTTCCGCCATAGAGCTCCGCTATCGCGCGAATGAGCCGGAAGGCCTCGTAGAGGACGTAGAGGAGATCGACGAGCGCGCGCGGGCTGACGGCGGTCACGATCGAAACGCGTTTCGAGGCGCCCAGTATCAGACCACGGGCCTGCCGGTCGAGCGGCGCCAGCAACTCGCGCTCGGCGAGTGCCACCAGATGAGGCGGGTCGATGATTTCGCCCTCGGTCGCCTTGAGGGCGGCGCGACCCCTGGCCGTTTCTGGCTTGGACGACAGGAGCGTGGAAAGCCGGTGAACCAGGCTGCGTGCCCTGGCGGGGCGTGTCTCCAGAACCGCCGCCTCGGCTTCCGCCTTGATCGACTGGACCGCCGCAAGCCGCATGATGCCGGCGGTTTCACGGATGATGACGGCAATGACCGCGAGAACACCGATTGCGAGAACCGTCAGCGCCGCGTAGCCCAGCCAGTCCGTGCGGGCAAAGAGATCACGGATGAGGCGGTCGATCCAAAGCCCCATCGCCAGCGAAAACAGGATGCCGAAGGCGCCAAAGGCGATCCGGGCAAAGGAAAAGCCCCGCCGCCTCGACACGGCAATCGGCGGCTCGCCGTCCGATCCGAGGGATTGCGGCCCGATGAAGGGATCTTGCTCGTCCGGCGTAAGCGTCACTTCACCTTCGAAGCTCTGCGGCTTGCGACGCGAGGGCTTGGACCCTGCGGCCTTGGATGCCTGCCCGTCATCAGCACCCATCTCAAGGGAGAAGGCTGCGGGGCGGCGGGGCTGGTTCAGGTCTTCATTGCTCCCGGTCATGCAAGGCGATCCCCGAACAGAAACTGCATGGCCCGGTCGAGCCGTATGTGCGGCACCGACAGGGTGATTCCTCCGCCCGTATCCTCGAGGGGAGGCGGGCGGAAGCGAACGACATTCACCTCCGGCAGGTGGACGTTCTCGGGGTGGTTTTCAAGCGCTTCGAACAGGGATTGCGGGTTTTCGGGCAGGTCACCCGGAAAGATCGCGGTCTTGCGGATGCCGTCGAAGCGCTCGTTGCCGATGGTCTCGCCCTCCATGGGCGTGCCGACAATGACGGGAAGCGTGTGCCCGTCGCGCTGCACGCTGGCCTCACGCGTTGAGCGGACGGAGGCGAGCGCCATCACGTCAATCCCAGCGCCGGCCATGCCGATGCGCTGGATAGCCCGCTCGACGAGCCTGCGCGTAAGCGTCTCCAGCCGGTCGTGGCTCTCATGGTGGAGATGGTCGGCTTTCGTCGCCGCCACCAGTACCCGGTCGATGCGGCGACCGAGAAGGGACGAGAACAAGGAATTGGTTCCCGGGCGGAAGCACGCAAGCACATCGGTCAGGGCGCGCTCGAGATCCTGCACGGCTTCCGGGCCGCGATTGAGTGCCTGGAGCGCGTCGACGAGCACGATCTGCCTGTCGAGCCGCGCAAAGTGCTCGCGGAAGAACGGCTTCACGACGACCGACTTGTAGGCCTCGTAGCGTCGTTCCATCATCGCGCGCAAGGAGCCACGCGGCGCCCTTGTCCCGGGAATGCCCATCAAGGGCGCAAAGGTAAGCGCGGGTGAGCCCTCAAGGTCGCCGGGCAGGAGGAAGCGGCCGGGAGGCAGCGTCGAAAGGGACCGCTCGTCGGATTTGCACGCCTTCAGGTAGTCGGCAAAGGCGGTGCTCAGCTTGCGCGTCAGCATTTCGTCGGCCGGCGCGTCGACATCGACGGAGCTCGTAAGCGCAAGCCAATCCTGCGACAGCCGGTGCCTGGTCCCGGTTTTTGCAAGGGCGAGCGTTTCCTCGCTGAACGTGCGGTAATCCTTGGCAAGCAGGGGCAGGTCGAGCAGCCACTCTCCGGGATAGTCGACGATATCGATCGAAAGGCGTCCTGCGGAAAAGAGCCGGTTCCAGCCGCTTGCGCTCTGATATTCCAGCGTCAGGCGCAGTTCCGATATGGCGCGGGTCGAATCGGGCCATATGCGCTCCTTCACGAGCGCCCGGATATGATCCTCGTATTGAAAACGCGGGACGGCATCATCGGGCTGCGGTTCGAGGCGGGCCGACGATATGCGGCCGGAACGCGCGGGCTCAAACAGCGGCAGGCGCCCGCCATGCAGCAGGTTATGCACGAGCGAGGAAATAAAGACGGTCTTGCCGGATCGCGAAAGGCCGGTAACCCCCAGGCGGATCGTCGGATTGACGAGGCCGGTGGCGCGGGCGGCCAGGCTGTCGAGGGCGATCAGGGCGTCGTCGGTAAAGGAGGTCAGGCTTGGCGGCAAAGCGGGATCCCAGCTGAAAAGTCCCCGGCAATATAGGAATGCAATTCGGTCGTGGAAAGAAGCGCTTGCCGGGAACCATCCCCGGCTAGCGTCGTTATTCGACGATTAAATCGGCAAGGACCCAGCCAGTGCCGGCTGAACCATCGACATATTCGACGACCGCGAGCCCGCCCGTTGGAAATCCGTTCGGCAGTGCGCCGCTAAGCGCGTCGTGTCCGATCAGCGCCTCGAGCGCGTGTTCCATGGTCGGATTATGTCCGATGAGCATGATCGATTCAGGTGTGCCCTGGGATTGGACGATTTCGAGATAGACATCGACCGGAGCGTTGTAGAGTTCGTCCACGAATCGAAAGTCGACGGAGGATCCCATGGCGCGGCGAACGGCGTCCGCAGTCTGGCGGCATCGAACCGCCGTCGAGCTGATGACCACCTCGGGACGGTAGCCTTTGTCGGCGGCCCTGTCTGCAACGAGTTCGGCCTCGGCATAGCCGTTTTCGTTGAGGGAACGGTCGAAATCGCGTTCTCCGGGCTGGGCCCATCCTGCCTCCGCATGCCGCAGAAGATAAATCCGGTGTGGCGGAGGCGAGATGTCTACCATAGAGCGAGTTCCGAGGATGAAACAGGTCATTCACTAGCTTCTTTGTCGCAGATCCGTCAACCGCGCCTTGCGCCTCCTTCGCGCAATGGAGCGGCAAGCAGCTTTGTCCTTCCCACGTGGCAGCCGAAGTTACGATGTCTAATAAGTGATGAAAAAATAGACCTTTAGCCGAATTTTATGACAGATTTAAAAATCTGTTTACCTATCGTATTTGGCTTGAATCAATACCGACGGTTGGGATATACACCCGGCCATGTGAGATGTTCTTCAGGAGAATCGCGTTGAGTGAGAAGATCGATCTTAGCAGTTACGTTCCCTCGGAAGAGGAGGAGTTCATGAACGTAAACCAGCGAGCATACTTCAGGGCCAAACTGGTCGCCTGGAAAAATGATATCCTTAGAGAAGCGCGCGAAACGCTGGACCACCTGGCCGAGGAAAGCGCAAACCACCCCGATCTGGCAGACAGAGCATCCTCCGAAACCGACAGGGCAATTGAGCTCAGAGCGCGCGATCGTCAGCGCAAGCTTATCTCCAAGATCGATGCGGCGCTGCAGCGCATCGACGACGGCACCTACGGCTATTGCGAGGAAACCGGTGAGCCGATCGGCCTGAAGCGGCTGGACGCAAGACCGATCGCTACGCTCTCGATCGAGGCGCAGGAGCGCCACGAGCGTCGCGAAAAGGTCTATCGGGACGAATAGCAGAATCTATCGAAGATCGAAAATATCAGAGGTGCAACGAGCAGTCGTTGCACCTCTTTGCTTTTGGGCGATCAGGTTTCCCCTTATGCGACCAGGCGTCGTCCGGACGAGCTATTTGTCCCGGTTGACGCTCATCTCGCCGAAGATGCGAGCGACTTCCTTCTGGAGGGCTGCGTCCGAGCCGGTCATCGGCGCCATCTCGGGGTCGCGTCGCTGCATCTGGCCGGGCTGGGCCGGTCGCGATGCGGGGGCAGCACCCGGCAGTATGCGCTCGGCGGTCAGGTTGCTCGACATTTCCGCCTCAAGAACGCGTTGGAAGTCGTTGCCCAACTCCTTCGGCTGGGGTGCCGGCGCGACAGGTGGCACACGCTCGGCGATAACCGGGGGCGTTTGCGGCGTCGCGGGCTCCGGGCTGCGGGGCGGCTGCGCAGTTTGCAGTGGTCGCTCGGGCTGGGGCGGCAATACGCGCTGGCGGGCGACCTCGAGAACCTCGGCCGCCTGCGACGCCTGCGCTTCGACGGCGACAGGGCGCTCCGGCGCGCGGGCCTGTACGGGCTCGCGCACGGCGGGAGCCACCGGTCTCACCGGCGTTTCGGGTGCGGATACCGCTACCGGCGCGACGACCGGCTGCGGGCGGTCGCGGATCGGCTCTATCGGCGCGCTGGCAACAAAGGTTTCATCGGGCTCGGACGGACGGGCGACGGGTGCCGGGCGAGGGGGAGCCGGAGCTTCCGCGCGTGCGACAGGCACAACCGACATTTCTGGCGCGGCCGGTGCGCGAAGGGCATCGCTTGCGGTAGGCTCAGCAGTCGATATCCGGCTTTCGATGACGATATCCGTCGGCCCTCCGATCATGATCAGATGCTCGACATCGTCGCGGCGCAGCAGGACCAGCCGCCTGCGCGCATCAACGGCGGCGGCATCCAGAACCTGGAGGCGCGGCTGCCTGTTCTTGCCGCCGCGCACGAAGGGCGACGGGGCGCGGCTACGCAGAATCCAGAGCACGGCGATGAGGCAGAGAAGCGCAATGCCAACCCCACCGGCGGCAATGAAAAGCCGGCTCCCATAGGCCGCAACGAGTTCGTCAAGCATCTTTCGATCGCTCCATTTGTCTCAACCACCGCGACAAGACGACTTTTCATCCGCTTAGGCAAGAGAGAGCTTCACTTTGTCCAAGGCGGCCTGATCGGGCGTCATCCTCGCCTGATTTCGCAATCCCCGCAGGCGTGAGGCGCAGCACCTTGTTACCCACATGCAAAATTGGCGCTGTTCTCTGTGAATTCAAGCGGCCTTTATGGGCGGCTGGCGGCTTGTGGCGCTTTTGGCCGCTGCTGCAAATTGCTAAGAAGGTTGCAAGGTTCCGATTCCTGGCCGAAGCCCGCGATGGAACGGCACCGCAATGCGAGGGATGCATGACGAAACTGCGCCAGTCCGACGACTACAATGTACCGCTGGTCGACCGGGGCGTTCGTTCAGGAACAGCCTTGCGCATCATCCTGCTGGCGATCGTGCTGATTGCGGTTGCGGTCGCCTTCGTCGTCTTCAAGAATTCGCTCGACAACGAGATGGTGCTGGGCGTTCTCGGCATTCTCGCCATGGTCGGCATCTTCTTCCTGGTCTCCTCGGTGATCGGCTTCGTCGAGGTCATGCCGCAAACGCAGTCCGATAGCCTGGCGCGCTCCTTTCTCAACACCCATCCCGACGGAACGCTGATCACCGACGAGAAGGGCCGCGTCATCTATGCCAACGCAGCCTATGGCGAGTTGACGGGTGCCACCAAGGCGATGGAAGTGCAGACGCTCGAAACGCTGCTTTCGCGCCACCGTGAGTCCAATGAGGCGCTCTATCGGCTGGTCAACGGGTTGCGAGAGGGGCGGGAGGGCCGCGAGGAGTTCCGGCTGCTGCGGCCGCTCGGGCCTGTCGGGAGCAGCGGATCGGGTGCGCACTGGTACCGGCTGAAGGCGCGTGTCCTTTCATCGGAGCAGCGCAGGGAAAGCCTTTTCATCTGGCAGATCACCGACATCACCTCCGAGCGCGACGACCAGGAGCGCTTTTTCAAGGAACTGCAGAACGCGATCGACTATCTCGATCATGCGCCGGCGGGTTTCTTCTCGGCCGGACGGCGGGGCGAGATATTCTATCTCAATGCGACGCTGGCCGAATGGCTTGGCCTCGATCTCACGAAATTCGTTCCGGGCTCGATGATGATCGGCGATCTCGTGGCGGGCGAGGGGCTGGCTCTGATTCAGTCCGTGCAGGCCGAACCCGGCCTCAAGAAGACTGTTTCTCTCGATCTCGACCTGCGCCAATGGAACGGGCAAAGCCTGCCGGTGCGCATCGTCCACAGCGTCACATCAATGCGTGACGGCGCGCCGGGCGAAAGCCGCACCATCGTGCTTGCCCGCCAGAAGGGCGATGACGCTGATCAGTCCGCTTCCGCCGCCTCGATGCGCTTCACGCGCTTCTTCAACAATACGCCGATGGCGATTGCCTCCGTCGACGGCGACGGCCGCATCCTGAAGACAAATGCGCCATTCCTCAAGCTTTTCGCGGACGTAGTCTCCCGCGACGATGTCGAGCGCGGCACGCTGCTCGAAACCATTGTTCACGAGGCTGATCGTTCCCGTGTGCGGGAGGCGCTTGCCGAGGCGAAGGACCGGCAGGGCGATATTCCGCCGATCGATTCCCGCAATCCGCGGGACGAGACCCGGCACTTCCGCTTCTACGTGAATGCCGTGATCGACCAGAGCGACGAGGCACCGGAGGAGGCGGCGATCGTCTATGCCGTCGAGGTGACCGAGCAGAAGGCGCTCGAGACGCAGATGGCGCAGACGCAGAAGCTGAATGCCGTCGGCACCCTTGCCGGTGGCATCGCGCATGACTTCAACAACGTGCTGACAGCGATCCTGCTCTCCTCCGACCACCTGCTGCTGCAGGCGCGCCCGGCGGATGCGAGCTTTGCCGACCTGATGGAAATCAAGCGCAACGCCAACCGTGCCGCCGTGCTGGTTCGCCAGCTTCTCGCCTTTTCGCGCAAGCAGACGATGCGGCCCGCCATCCTGAACCTGACCGACGTTGTCGGCGACCTGCGGATGCTGGTCGACAGGCTGCTTTCCGGAACCAACGTACGCCTCGACGTCGAATACGGGCGCGATCTCTGGCCAGTAAAGACGGACCTCTCGCAATTCGAGCAGGTGCTCATCAACCTGTGCGTCAACGCGCGTGATGCGATGCCGCAGGGCGGAAAGCTCACCATCCGCACGCGGAACCTGCCGGCCGGTGACGTTGCCGCCTTCAACTATGCCGACCTACCGCATGAGGACATGGTGCTGATCGAGGTTGCCGACAGCGGCACGGGCATCGCGCCGGAGATTATGGACAAGATCTTCGAGCCGTTCTTCACCACGAAGGAAGTGGGCAAGGGCACCGGTCTGGGGCTTGCCATGGTCTATGGCATCGTCAAGCAGTCCGGCGGCTATATCCATCCGGAATCGGAGGTCGGTTCGGGCACGACGTTTCGCATCTTCCTGCCGCGGCACATCGTCGAGGCATCCGCTGCAACGGAGAGCAACGGCTACCAGGTCGAGGGCGTACCCATGTCGGCGGACGCTGCCCCACAAGTCGTGGTCGCCGCCGAGCCCGCCGATCTTACCGGCAAGTCTGCGGTCGTTCTGCTCGTGGAAGACGAGGAGGCGGTTCGCCGGGGCGGAAAGCGCATGCTCGAGACGCGCGGGTATACCGTCCACGAGGCGGGCTCCGGTGTCGAGGCGCTCGAGATCATGGACGAACTGGACGGCAAGGTCGACATCGTCGTTTCCGACGTCGTCATGCCGGAAATGGATGGGCCGTCGCTGCTGACGGAACTGCGGAAGAAATATCCGGACATGAAGTTCATCTTCGTGTCCGGCTATGCCGAGGATGCGTTTGCCCGCAATCTCCCGGCCGACGCCAAGTTCGGCTTCCTTCCTAAACCCTTCTCGCTGAAGCAGCTCGCGGTCGCCGTTCGAGAGACGCTCGACAACTGATCGGTATCGAGCGTCAGCGGAGCCTATAGTCTCCCTCAGGCGAGGGCTACGGCGATCTCCGCGGCGAGCCGCGCATTGTTTTCGACGAGGGCGATGTTCGTCGCGAGACTGCGGCCGTCGGTGATCTGGAAGATCGTTTCGAGGAGATAGGGCGTTACCGCCTTGCCGGCGATCTCGTCGCGCTCGGCACTGTCGAGGGCGCGGCGGATATAGATCTCCATTTCCTCGCGCGGGATCTCGTCGGCCTCCGGTACCGGATTTGCGATCAACATGCCGCCATCGATGCCGAGCTGGTCGCGCACGGTCTGGAAATTGGCTATTGCCGCCGGACTGTTCAGGGAAAGCGGGCTCGGCAGGCCCGATGAACGCGACCAGAAGGCGGGGAATTCGTCGCTGTCATAGGTCACGACCGGAACGCCGCGCGTTTCCAGCACTTCGAGCGTCTTGGGTATATCGAGGATGGCCTTCGCGCCGGCGCAGACGACAATGACGCCGGTGCGGGCGAGCTCCTCGAGGTCGGCGGAGATATCAAAGCTTTCTTCCGCGCCCCTATGCACGCCGCCGATGCCGCCGGTTGCAAAGACACGGATCCCGGCGCGTGCGGCGGCGATCATCGTGGCGGCAACCGTGGTGGCGCCCGTCCGCCGTTCGGCGATCGCGAAGGCGAGGTCGGCGCGGGAAACCTTCATGGCGTCCGTCGTCTTCGCCAGCTTCTCGAGTTCCTCGGGCTCCAGGCCGATATGCAACGTGCCATGGATAACGGCGATCGTGGCCGGCACGGCGCCTTCCTCACGGATGATGGCTTCAACGCTGCGCGCCATCTCGATGTTGCCCGGATAGGGCATGCCGTGGGTAATGATGGTCGACTCCAGCGCGACCAGCGGCGCGCCTCGCAGCTTCGCGGCGGCGACCTCCTTGGAATAGGCTAGCGGCAGAAGGGGCGAAACGGGTTTTGCCATTTGATCATCCATTTTATTGGGCTTCGGTGCTTCAGGACAGAATCTGAACTTCGGGCACGAGAGCAAGCATTCTCTTGATGAGTTCGGGAGAAAGATTGTCCGCCGTTGCCTGCGGCGATGCCACGGTTATCGCCGCACATGCGGCCCCGTGACGCACGGCCTCGACGATCGTCTCGCCGGAGAGCAGGGCGGCAAGCGTGCCGGCGGCGAGGGAATCGCCCGCACCGGTCACATCGGCGACTGCCTCGACGACGGGTGGTGTGAGGCTGGCGGCCGTCTCGCCCGAAAACGCAACGAGCTGGTCGCGTCCGCGCGTGATCACGCCGCCCTTGAGACCGAGCGCACGCAGGTGGCGCGGCCAATCGCCGGCATCGTCCGGCCGCTCGCCGCTCAGCGCCACAGCCTCGGCCTCGTTCATGAACAGGTAGTCGATGCTTTCAAGGCAACCGCGCAGCCGAGAGACCTTTGCCGGGGAAATCGCGATAGCGGCAAGCGGCTTTCCGCCGGCAAGCGCGCGGGCAGCAATCGCCTGGAGCGTTTCTTCGGGGAGGTTCGCATCGCAAAGCACGAGATCCGTCTCGTCGAATGCATCGCGCACCGCCCGGATCGAAAGCCTTCTGGGGACGAAGAGCCGGTAGAGATCCATGTCCGCAAGCCCGATGACCAGGCTGCCGTCCTGCTCGATGATCGCCGTATAGCTCGGCGTCTTGCGGTCCAGGAAGACGAAGGGACGGTCGTCGATGCCGGCATCATGGGCTGCCTGCGAGACGATCTCGCCGGTGGAATCGCCGCCGCGCGGAGAGATAAGCCGAACGTCGAAGCCGAGACGGACCAAATTGCGGGCGGCGTTGAAGCCGCCGCCACCCGGTTCCTCGAACCATGTTCCCGGGTTGCTCGCGCCCGGCTCCGTCTTGCCGAGGACGCGTCCGCGACGGTCGATATGGGCACCGCCGAGCACGAGAATCTTCTTCGCCATCGTCATTCCGATTCAGTGTGTTTCGATGCGAATCGCCGCCGTCCGTGGAGAACTGCAGCTGCCCGTTTCGATCCCGTAAGCTCTTGCTAAGAAAGGAAAAAACAAACGCAGAACGAAATTCATTTTACCATTTTCTTTCAATCGTTTGATGAGGCCTTGCGAGACGAGAACAAATGCAGTACAAACTTTCCATCGCTGCTTTCATTGCCTGTGCGGCTTCAATAACCTAAAGGTGGTTCGGATGTCACAAAATTCTTTGCGTCTTGTAGAGGACAAATCGGTGGACAAGAGTAAGGCACTGGAAGCAGCACTTTCACAGATCGAGCGGTCGTTCGGCAAGGGCTCTATCATGAAGCTCGGCTCGAACGAGAACGTGATCGAGGTGGAAACGGTCTCGACCGGCTCGCTCAGCCTCGACATTGCGCTCGGTATCGGCGGGCTTCCGAAGGGCCGTATCATCGAGATTTACGGACCGGAAAGCTCGGGCAAGACGACGCTTGCGCTGCAGACGATCGCTGAAGCCCAGAAGAAGGGCGGCATCTGCGCCTTCGTGGATGCCGAGCATGCGCTCGATCCGGTCTATGCCCGCAAGCTGGGCGTCGACCTGCAGAACCTGCTCATCTCGCAGCCGGACACGGGTGAACAGGCGCTCGAAATCACCGATACGCTGGTTCGCTCGGGGGCCGTCGACGTGCTCGTCGTCGACTCCGTTGCCGCTCTGACGCCGCGTGCGGAAATCGAGGGCGAGATGGGTGACAGCCTGCCGGGCCTGCAGGCCAGGCTGATGAGCCAGGCACTCCGCAAGCTGACGGCTTCGATCTCGAAGTCGAATACGATGGTGATCTTCATCAACCAGATCCGCATGAAGATCGGCGTCATGTTCGGTTCGCCGGAGACGACGACGGGCGGCAACGCGCTGAAGTTCTATGCCTCGGTCCGCCTCGATATCCGTCGTATCGGCTCGGTCAAGGAGCGCGAAGAGGTCGTCGGCAACCAGACACGCGTCAAGGTCGTCAAGAACAAGATGGCGCCGCCCTTCAAGCAGGTCGAATTCGACATCATGTATGGCGAAGGCGTCTCGAAGACCGGTGAGCTCGTCGATCTCGGCGTCAAGGCCGGCATCGTCGAGAAGTCCGGCGCCTGGTTCTCTTATAACAGCCAGCGGCTGGGTCAGGGACGCGAAAACGCAAAGCTCTTCCTGCGCGAAAATCCGGATCTGGCGCGGGAGATCGAGACGGCGCTGCGCCAGAATGCTGGCCTTATCGCCGATCGCTTCCTGCAGAACGGCGGACCGGAGGCTCAAGATAGCGACGGCGCTGCGGATATGTGATCCGTCGGCTCCGGCGATTTAAGCCCGGCAGTTTATTGATTGAAGCCGGCCGCACGTCTTGCAAGATGTGCGGCCGGTTTTATTTGTTCGTCTGGACAGTGGCTGGAGCGAACGATAAAAGCCACACGATTTGACAGATGACCTGCCTGCGGCAGAACGAAGGGCCCAAGATGAGCGGTGTGAACGAAATCCGGTCGACCTTTCTCGACTACTTCAAGAAGAACGGGCACGAAGTCGTGCCGTCGAGCCCGCTCGTCCCGCGCAACGACCCGACGTTGATGTTCACCAATGCGGGCATGGTGCAGTTCAAGAACGTCTTTACCGGCCTTGAGCAGCGTCCCTACAGCACGGCGTCGACGGCGCAGAAGTGCGTCCGCGCCGGCGGCAAGCACAACGACCTCGACAATGTCGGCTATACGGCGCGCCATCACACGTTCTTCGAGATGCTCGGAAACTTCTCCTTCGGCGACTATTTCAAGGACCGCGCGATCGAGCTTGCCTGGAACCTGATCACCAAGGAGTTCGGGCTGGATGCCAAGCGGCTGTTGGTCACGGTCTATCACACCGATGACGAGGCCTTTAATCTCTGGAAGAAGATCGCCGGTCTCCCCGACGACAGGATCATCCGGATCGCGACCAGCGACAATTTCTGGGCGATGGGCGATACGGGTCCCTGCGGCCCCTGTTCGGAGATCTTCTACGATCACGGCGATCATATCTGGGGCGGTCCTCCCGGCTCGCCCGAAGAGGATGGCGATCGCTTCATCGAGATCTGGAACCTCGTCTTCATGCAGTACGAGCAGGTGACGAAGGAAGAGCGCGTCAACCTGCCGCGCCCTTCGATCGATACCGGCATGGGCCTGGAGCGCGTCGCGGCCGTCCTGCAGGGTCAGCACGACAACTACGACATCGACCTTTTCCGCGCTCTGATTTCTGCCTCCGAGGAGGCTACGGGTGTCAAGGCGGAGGGCGAGCGTCGCGCGAGCCACCGCGTCATCGCAGACCACCTGCGCTCGTCCGCATT
Organism: Rhizobium sp. BK251; assembly: GCF_004345245.1. Classification (GTDB taxonomy): domain Bacteria; phylum Pseudomonadota; class Alphaproteobacteria; order Rhizobiales; family Rhizobiaceae; genus Rhizobium. The sequence continues at coordinate 65,424 of NZ_SLUQ01000003.1, forward strand.
CCTGATCGCCGACGGTGTTCTGCCTTCGAACGAAGGCCGTGGCTATGTCCTTCGCCGTATCATGCGCCGCGCCATGCGCCATGCCGAGCTGCTCGGCGCGCGTGAGCCGCTGATCTACAAGCTGCTGCCGGTACTCGTCCAGCAGATGGGCCGTGCCTATCCGGAGCTGGTACGCGCCGAGGCGCTGACTTCCGAGACGCTGAAGCTTGAGGAGACGCGTTTCCGCAAGACGCTGGAGCGCGGTCTTTCGCTGCTTTCCGATGCCACGTCGTCGCTCGGCAAGGGCGACATGCTGGACGGCGAAACGGCTTTCAAGCTTTACGACACTTACGGCTTCCCGCTCGACTTGACCCAGGATGCGCTGCGTGCGCGTGGCGTTGGCGTCGACATCAGCGGCTTCACCGATGCGATGCAGCGCCAGAAGGGCGAGGCTCGTTCACACTGGGCGGGCTCAGGCGAGAAGGCGACGGAGACCGTATGGTTCGAGCTCAGGGAGAAGCACGGCGCGACCGAGTTCCTGGGCTACGACACGGAAAGCGCCGAAGGTGTGATCCAGGCGATCGTCAAGGATGGCGCCGTTGTCGAGACGGCGTCTGCCGGCGACAAGGTGCAGATCGTGGTCAACCAGACTCCGTTCTACGGCGAGTCCGGCGGCCAGATGGGTGATGCAGGCGTCATCGCCACCGATCATGCCAAGCTGGATGTCAGCGACACGCAGAAGAAGGGCGAGGGCCTCTTCGTCCATTCGGCAACGGTTTCCAACGGGACGATCAAGAGCGGCGACGCCGTCGTGCTGACCGTTGATCATGCGCGCCGCTCGCGGCTGCGCGCCAACCACTCGGCGACGCATCTGCTGCACGAGGCGCTGCGCGAAGTGCTTGGAACGCACGTGGCCCAGAAGGGCTCGCTGGTTGCGCCCGATCGCCTTCGGTTCGACGTCTCCCATCCGAAGCCGATGTCGGCCGAGGAGTTGAAGGTCGTCGAGGAGATGGCGAACGAGATCATACTGCAGAACTCGCCGGTCGTTACCCGTCTGATGAGCGTCGACGATGCGATCGCTGAAGGCGCGATGGCGCTGTTCGGCGAGAAGTACGGCGATGAGGTGCGGGTCGTCTCGATGGGTGAGGGCGTGCGCGGCGTCAAGGCCGGCAAGCCCTATTCGGTCGAGCTCTGTGGCGGCACGCATGTCGCGGCGACGGGCCAGATCGGCCTCGTGCGCATCCTGTCGGAAAGCGCCGTCGGTGCGGGTGTGCGCCGCATCGAGGCGCTGACGGGCGAATCGGCGCGCGAGTATCTTGCCGAGCAGGACGATCGCGTGAAGACGGTTGCAGCCGCCCTCAAGGTGCAGCCGTCCGAGGTGTTGTCTCGTATCGAGGCTCTCGTCGATGAGCGCCGCAAGCTGGAGCGCGAGCTATCGGAAGCCAAGCGCAAGCTTGCCATGGGCGGCGGTCAGGCCGGTTCGGCCGATGCAGTACGCGACGTCGCGGGCGTCAAGTTCCTCGGCAAGGCCGTTACCGGCGTCGATCCCAAGGACCTGAAGGGCCTTGCCGATGACGGCAAGGCGAGCCTTGGTTCGGGCGTGGTCACGTTGATCGGCGTCTCCGACGACGGGAAGGCAAGCGCGGTCGTCGCCGTGACGCCTGACCTCATCGATCGCTTCAGCGCGGTGGATCTCGTGCGTGTTGCGTCTGCTGCTCTCGGCGGCAAGGGTGGCGGTGGCCGCCCTGACATGGCACAGGCCGGCGGCCCGGACGGCAGCAAGGCCGAGGAGGCAATCGAAGCCGTCGCGAGTGCGCTGGCTGGCTGATAACTCATAATTCCCCAGGGAATTGAAGAAGGCGGAGGCGATGTCTCCGCCTTCTTTTTTCGTCGGATCGAAAGTCCGCAAGATTTGTCAAATCCGGTTATGCTCTTGTCGTTTCATCGGTTTGAACGAGGTAGGGCATATGAGCGGGGCACGGCCATGGGCCATCTATGAAGACCGCCTGCGGCGCGTCTCGGCCTTCATCCACGAAAATCTGGATGAGGAGCTGGACATGGATCGCCTTGCCGAGGTTGCCTGCATGTCCAGCTATCACTGGCACAGGATCTACCGCGCCATCCATGGCGAGACGCTTGCCTCGACGGTGAAGCGGCTGCGGCTTCATCGCGCCGCCGGCGAGATCGTCGCGACGGATCGTCCCGTCGCAGAGATTGCGAGGCGCTGGGGCTATCCAAACCTGCAGTCTTTCAACCGCATCTTCAAATCCGCCTATGGCATGCCGCCCGCCCGCTACCGGAATGGCGGAAGCCACAGGGTATTCGAACCACCGGCACAAGGAGAGGATACTGCCATGTTCGACGTCTCGCTGCGCACCATCGAACCGGTCGAGTTGATCGGAGTGCCGCATGGCGGCTCCTACATGCAGATCGGCCAGGCCTTCGAGACGCTTTTCGGCACGGTCTATGCCCGAGGTCTCGCAAGGCCTGACATGCGGATGATCGGCGTCTATTTCGACGATCCGGATATCGTGCCGGCGGAAAAGCTGCGCTCGGTTGCCTGTGTCGCCGGTTGCGGTGATGTAGAGGTCCAGGCTCCGCTTATCCGCCAATCACTTGACGGCGGGGAGTATGCGGTACTGCGCCACAAGGGACCTTATGCGGACATGCACAAGGCCTATCAATGGCTTTATGGCCACTGGCTCCCGCAATCCGGCCGCCGGCTGCGCGAGGCGGTGATGTTCGAGGAATACCTCAACAACCCCCGCGAAGTGCAGCCGACCGAACTCCTGACCGATATCTATTTGCCGCTTTCCTGACTGTCCGCCGGGTGTGGGGCCGGCGTGCGAAACCTCAAGCGGCTTCCATCTGCTTTGCGGCTTCCTCGTCGATCACGGTTGCACGCTTGTAGGCTTCGCGTTCGCTGATGCGGCCGAAGTAATCCACGAAGGCCTGTCGCTTCTCGATGCCACCGAAGCTCATGCCCCAGCCGATATGCGATCCGACATAGACGTCCGCGGCGGTGAAACGGTCGCCTGCGATGTAGTCAGAGACCGAGACGGCCTTTTCGAGCGTGCCCATCACATCGCCGAAGCTGCCGCAGCCGGCCATCCTCATCCGCTCCTGGGGAATTTCGAAGCCGAGGGCGCGCAGCGTCACCGATGCTTCGAGTGGCCCGGCGGTAAAGAACATCCAGCGATAGTAGCGAGCGCGCTCATTTGGTCTCGGGGCGAGTTCGGTGTGCGGGAACGTGTCTGCGAGATAGGCGCAGATTGCGGCGCATTCGGTTACGATCGTGTCGCCGTGGCTGATGGCCGGGACCTTGCCCATGGGATTGACGGAGAGATAATCCGGTGCCTTCATCGTCCCGCCAAACGTCTTGAGCTCGGTGCGATAGGGCACGCCGGTTTCTTCCAGCATCCACCGGGCTATACGGCCGCGTGACATGGGGTTGGTGTAAAGAACGAGTTCGTCTGTCATCAAGTCCTCCTCTTGCTGCAGATTCCGTCATCGCCCTCCAGCGATGCGGTACGATACCTCCCTCTGCTGTCAGATCCCGGCAGCAGTCAAAGCTGCTTGCGGTACTGGATGAAGCCCGAACGCGCAGCGATGCGGTCGTAGAGGCGACGCGCGGTCGCATTGGTCTCGTGGGTCATCCAATAGAGCCTGCCTGCTCCGCCAGCACGCGCCAGATCGGCAACGGCCTCGATCAGTACCCCGCCAGTTCCGAGGCCACGCTGACTGTCTTCGACATATAGGTCTTGAAGATAGCACGTCCATTGCGGCAGCCAGCAGGAGCGGTGGAAGACCGCATGGACGATACCGACGAGCCTGCCATCATCTTCGAAGGCGCCGAGTGCGTGCATCTGCTCGTCCGGATCTTGGAAGCGAGCCCAGGTGATGTCGTATTGGTCTTTCGGCAGGACGGTCTCGTAGAAGCGCAGATAGGCCTCCCAGAGCGGCTCCCATGCCGCGCGGTCGGATGGCATAAGCGGGCGCACGGTTGCCGTCATCGATCTCTCCCATGAACGTTCGGCAAAAGAAAACGGCGGGGAGTGCCCCGCCGTTCCAAATACTAGCCGAAGGACAGCGGCTTATGCCATCGCCTTCTGCAGGTTCTCGTCGATCTTGTCGAGGAAGGCTGTGGTTGAGAGCCAAGGCTGATCGGGCCCGATGAGGAGCGCCAGGTCCTTGGTCATGTAACCGGCTTCGACGGTATCCACGCAGACCTTCTCGAGGGTCGTGGCGAACTTGGCGAGTTCCTTGTTGTCGTCGAGCTTCGCGCGGTGCGCGAGGCCGCGGGTCCAGGCGAAGATCGATGCGATCGAGTTCGTCGAGGTTTCCTGGCCCTTCTGGTGCTGGCGATAGTGGCGGGTGACCGTGCCGTGTGCAGCTTCGGCTTCGACCGTCTTACCATCAGGCGTCAGCAGAACAGAGGTCATCAGGCCGAGTGAGCCGAAGCCCTGCGCGACGGTGTCGGACTGGACGTCGCCGTCGTAGTTCTTGCAGGCCCAGACATAGCCGCCGGACCACTTCAGAGCCGAGGCGACCATGTCGTCGATCAGGCGGTGTTCGTAGGTGATGCCGGCTTCCTTGAACTGATCCTTGAATTCGGTCTCGTAGACTTCCTCGAAGATGTCCTTGAAGCGGCCGTCATAGGCCTTGAGGATGGTGTTCTTGGTCGACAGGTAGACCGGCCACTTGCGCATCAGACCATACATCATCGAGGCGCGCGCGAACTCGCGGATCGACTCGTCGAGGTTGTACATGGCCATGGCGACGCCGGCGCCGGGTGCGTCGAAGACTTCCTTCTCGATAACCGTGCCGTCTTCGCCGACGAACTTGATGGTCAGCTTGCCCTTGCCGGGGAACTTGAAGTCGGTCGCGCGATACTGGTCGCCGAACGCGTGACGGCCGACGACGATGGGCTGCGTCCAGCCCGGAACCAGGCGCGGAACGTTCTTGCAGATGATCGGCTCGCGGAAGATGACGCCGCCGAGGATGTTGCGGATCGTGCCGTTCGGGCTCTTCCACATCTGCTTGAGGTTGAATTCCTTGACGCGCGCCTCATCGGGCGTGATCGTCGCGCACTTGATGCCGACGCCGTACTTCTTGATGGCGTTGGCGGCGTCGATCGTCACCTGGTCGTTGGTTGCGTCGCGGTTTTCGACGGAAAGGTCGAAGTAGTCGATGTCGAGGTCGAGATACGGATGGATCAGCTTGTCCTTGATAAGCTGCCAAATGATGCGAGTCATTTCATCGCCGTCGAGATCGGCGACGGGATTGGCGACCTTGATCTTCTTCATGTATCTGCCTCGTCTGAGCTTTAGGGGACGGACGTCCCGTTGAGAGAACACAAAATCGGGAGCGCTATAGCACTGTGAGCGGTGAACGCAAAGCCGCTAGCGACCGCCGGTGATGTTTTTGCGGCCATTGCCTTCGGTCGCAAAATGACTAGTCTCGCGCCGACGCTCCCCCGCCCGGACACATAGCCATGAAGAAGACTGCCCTCCTGCTGTTTTGCCTCCTTGCCTCGCCCGGCCTTGGCCTTGCTCAAGACGCGACAGCGCCCGTCAAGGAGGTCATGGATGCTACGGTGAAGAACTGGGCCGGCACCAACAGCGACTGGATCGACATCTTCGACCTCCAGAAGCTGGTGCGCCTTTACAGCCGGGATTTTGCCGCGAAATACCAGGCGGCCGCGGAGCATCCCGCCGTCGACGATGACGGGATTTCGCCCTTCGACTACGACGTGATCATCAACGGCGAGGATGCATGCCCGCTGGAGGCGGTATCGATCGAGGAGCAGCCGGCCGCAGACGGAGTAACGGAGGTCGTCGTGCGCTTCAAGAAGGCGACCTGCTTCGAGGGAGACGACCAGTCTCAGGACTTCACGACGGTGCGCTTCAAGGTCATTGCCGAGGGCGACAGCCTGGTGATCGACGATATCCTGACCGAGGCTGAACCGGGCCAGCCGCCAGTCTCGCTCAAGGCGGCGATGGTGGTGATCGCCAGCGGCGAATGAAACCGCGCTTGATGGTTGATTTTTCCCCGCCGGTGGATAACTGGCGGAGTGGGAGACTGTGACTCGCAGCAATGCGAAGGGGATGTCTGTCTTGATTTCCGGATTTGATTTCCGTGATTGGCTTCTCGCCAACGATCCGGCGCTTTCGCGTTTGCGGATGGCGGTCCGCGTGACGCTGGCGATCGTTATCGCCTTCTTGATTCTCCTCGCGATTCACATGGTCATCGTGCCGCTGCCGATGGCCGCCTTCGGCCTCGGAATCGTGCTGTCGATCGAAGGAGGCGTTGCAGTGCGCGACAAGGGCAGCACGCCCCAATTGGTGACCCGGCTTTTCGGATGCCTCGTCAGCCTGGCGGTCGTGGCGCTTGCGGCCGTGCTGGAGGATTATCGCTTTGCCTCGGACTTCGTGTTCCTGGTCGTCATCTTCTTCGCATCGCTGGCGCGCGTTTTCGGGCCGCGCGGTTTTGCCATCGGGATGTTCGCCTTCTCCTCTTATTTCATCGGCGCCTATTTCCGTCCGAACCTTTCGGAGCTTCCGCTGCTGGCGATCGGTCCGGTCATTTCGGCTCTTGTCGGCCACGTCGTCCGAGCCGTGCTCCTTGGCGACAACTGGCGCAAGGATCTGCTGCGATCGCTGGAAAGCGTGCGCGGCCGCATCAACCAGATCCTCTTCAAGCTGCGTATGATAGCGGCGGACGGTATGGTCGAAGAGAGCGAGCGGCATGAGCTGCGCCAGCTCGAGGAGCGGCTGAAGGATGCAGTCATGATGGCTGAGAGCTTCATTCCGCGTCCGCGAGGTGGCGTCTTCGATGCAGCCTCCGATCCCGCAGCGGAGTTTGCCGTCGGGCTCTTCGACGCACATCTCGCGGCCGAGAGCGCGATCGTGCTCAGCATACAGAGCCCGCCACCGGTTGCCCTGGTCGATGCGGTCGTGGAGAGTGATGACAAGGCGCTTGCCGCCTACGAAGCGGCGCTCGAGGGGCTCGAAGAGCGGCCGCATACCGAAACGGCGTGGGCACTCATCAACCTCGGCAAGGCGCGAAGCGAGCTTTCCAGAGTGATCGCCTTGGGGCAGGCCTCGGGCTTTGCCGGCATTGCAGGCAGCGTCGTGGCGGACGCGCCGCCGAAGATCGATTTCTCGCTTGCCAACCCTGTAGTGCGCTCGACGCTGCAGATCACGCTTGCTGCCACCATCGCCATGATCGGTGGGCTGGCGCTCTCCCGTGATCGCTGGTTCTGGGCGGTGCTGACGTCCTTCCTCGTCTTCACCAATACCAATTCTCGGGGCGACACGGCGATCAAGGCCCTGCAGCGGTCGCTGGGCACCGCGTTCGGAATTGCAATCGGGCTTGGACTTGCGACGCTGCTTTCGGCTCATCTGGTGCTTGCGGTCGCCGTATGCGTCGTATGCATCTTCCTCGCCTTCTATTTCCTCCAGACGTCCTATGCGACGATGACCTTCTTCATCTCGATCGTGCTCTGTCTCGTCTACGGCATGACTGGGGTGCTGACGCTGGAACTTCTCGGGCTGCGCATCGAGGAGACCTTGATCGGGGCCGTGGCGGGCGCGGGGGTCTCCTTCTTCCTCTTTCCGTCACGAACGCGCGGCGCCCTCGATGAGGCCTTGAAGAACTGGTTCGACGCTCTCGAAGGCCTTCTCGTGGCGGCAAGGAACGGCAAGCCGAACACCGAGCTCGTCATGCAATCGCAGAAACTCGAGGCGGCCTATCGCGCCGTCACCGTCGCGGCGCGGCCCTTCGGATCGTTCTGGTCGGTCGTGACCCGCCCGGGGCACATCCGCCAGACGCTGGCGATCTTCCTTGGGATCACTTATTGGGCGCGGCTTCTTGCGCGCAGCCACGTGCACGCCGAAGCAGGCGAGTTGCAGCATGCCTTTGGCGAGGATATCGAGCAGATCAAGATGGCCGCCGGCCGCGGTTCCGATTGCTTTTTCGTCGAGCGGAAAGCGGCGAAATCCGTTCCCCGGCATTTGCCCGTCTCCCGTGAAGGCTCGAAGCTTGCGGTGGAGATGATCGGTTCGTTGCTCGCTCGCCTCTATCCTTAGCGCAAAGAGCTTGCCGATTCCCTCGAGCGCGGCTATTCCGGCTGCATCAGCATGGCAACCGTCGCATGAGGAAAGGCTCTATGGCAGGCACGAACAGCGAGCGCCAACTTCTTGCCGAAGGTCCGGTCATCGTCCTGGTCGAGCCTCAGATGGGCGAGAACATCGGAATGGTGGCGCGCGCCATGGCGAATTTCGGCCTGGCCGAACTGCGCCTGGTCAATCCGCGTGATGGCTGGCCGAACGAGAAGGCGCAGGCCGCCGCCTCCAAGGCCGACCACGTGATCGAGGGCGCGAAGGTTTTCGATACGCTGGAACAGGCGATCGCCGACCTCAACTTCGTCTATGCGACGACCGCCAGAGAACGATACGGCTACAAGCCCGTCCGTTCGCCCGTCGTTGCGGCGACCACTCTTCGGCAAAGGTTTTCCGCAGGCGAGGCGACAGGCATCCTCTTCGGTCGCGAGCGCTGGGGCCTGACCAACGAGGAAGTCGCGCTGGCCGACGAGATCGTGACCTTCCCGGTCAATCCGGCCTTCGCCTCGCTCAATATCGCACAGGCCGTGCTCCTGATGTCCTATGAGTGGATGAAGTCGGGGATGGAGGATCTGGGCGCCACGCCGTTCCAGGCGACAGGCCAACGGCCCTCGACGAAGGAGCAGCTCTTCGGGCTGTTCGGCCAGGTCGAGGAGGCCCTCGAGGCGCGCAACTATTTCCATCCCGCGGCGAAGAAGCCGAAGATGGTCGACAACCTGCGCGCCGTCCTCTCGCGGCAGGCCTTCACCGAACAGGAAATCAGCGTGCTGCGCGGCGTGATCTCTTCCCTTGATCGCTTCCCGCGCCAGCGCCCGGATGGCAGCAGCGACTCTTCCCCCGGCAAGGACGTTTTGCCCGATGACAGCACCGACGAATGAGCTGAAACCCGTCCTCGTCTTCGATTCCGGCATCGGCGGGCTGACCGTACTGCGCGAGGCCCGGGTGCTGATGCCTGAGCGTGGCTTCATCTACATCGCCGACGACGCCGGCTTTCCCTACGGCGGCTGGGAGGAGCAGGCGCTGAAGGAGCGCATTCTCTCGCTCTTTGCGAAGTTGCTCCAGGACTACGAACCGCAGGTCTGCGTCATCGCCTGCAACACGGCCTTCACGCTTGTTGGTGCGGACCTGCGCGCCGCCTTTCCGCACATGACATTCGTCGGCACGGTGCCGGCAATCAAGCCGGCCGCGGAGCGCACCAGCTCCGGCCTCGTTTCTGTCCTGGCAACACCGGGCACGGTCAAGCGTGCCTATACCCGCGACCTCATCCAGTCCTTCGCCTCTCAATGTCATGTGAGGCTCGTCGGCTCCGAGAACCTGGCGCGCATGGCCGAGGCCTATATTCGTGGGGAGACCGTCTCGGATGAAGCGGTCATGGCGGAGATCGAGCAGTGCTTCGTCGAGAGGGAGGGGCGCAGGACCGATATCGTCGTGCTTGCCTGCACCCACTATCCGTTCATGGCCAATCTCTTTCGGCGCCTTGCGCCCTGGCCCGTCGATTGGCTCGACCCGGCCGAGGCGATCGCGCGCCGCGCCCGCAGCCTCGTGCCGCATCTCGCCGATGCCGTCCATCCGGACGGCTCTGATTTTGCCGTCTTCACCTCGGGCAATCCGGATTTCGCGACGCGCCGGCTGATGCACGGTTTCGGGCTGAGGGTCTAGCGACGACCGTCGCAGGGACAGGGCCGCATGAAAATGGGCAAACATTAGCCTGTGAGTTGCGGCGACTGCCCACTGAAAACCACGGCATTCTTTGATAGACGGAGGCGAGCCGTTCGGGAAGAATGGCGCTTTGGCAATTGAGTCTATCTACCCCCGAGAGGCAGTGCATTGCAGGTTGGTATCGATATGGGATTGGCGACCGGCGGCAGCTCGGCAACGCTCGATATCGAGGAACTGCTGGCGACCCGTCTCCTCGTGCAGGGCAATTCCGGGTCCGGCAAATCCCATCTCCTGAGGCGCCTCCTGGAGCAATCGGCGCAATGGGTACAGCAGGTCATCATCGATCCCGAGGGTGACTTCGTCACGCTCAGCGACAAGTTCGGCCACGTCGTCGTCGACGGCGAGCGTACCGAGGCTGAGCTCGCGGGCATCGCCAACCGCATCCGCCAGCATCGCGTTTCCTGCGTGCTGACGCTTGAGGGGCTGGACGTCGAACAGCAGATGCGCGCTGCCGCGGCCTTCCTGAACGGCATGTTCGATGCCGATCGCGAGTTCTGGTATCCCGTTCTTGTCGTGGTCGACGAAGCGCAGATGTTCGCGCCTTCCGTCGCCGGCGACGTCTCCGAAGACGCCCGAAAGATGTCGCTGGGTGCGATGACGAACCTGATGTGCCGTGGCCGCAAGCGCGGGCTTGCCGGCGTGATTGCCACGCAGCGCCTCGCCAAGCTTGCCAAGAACGTGGCGGCGGAAGCCTCCAACTTCCTGATGGGCCGCACCTTCCTGGATATCGACATGGCGCGCGCCGCCGATCTTCTGGGCATGGATCGGCGCCAGGCCGAGATGTTCCGCGACCTCAAGCGCGGGAACTTCGTCGCCCTCGGCCCTGCGCTGTCGCGCCGGCCGCTGCCGATCCAGATCGGCACTGTGGAAACGTCTGCCCGCTCGTCCAGCCCGAAGCTCATGCCGCTGCCGGATGCGCCGCAGGACGTCGAGGATCTCATCTTCACGCCGGATCCGGAAGAATTCCAGCGTCCGATCGTGCGCCGCACGCCGCCTGCGCCGCGTCCGACCACCGATATTCTCGCCGAGCTTTCTCGCTCCGCGCCTGCGGCCACATCGGTTCAGCCAGAGGCGAGGGTGCCGCAGCCGGAGCTGCCCGCCGAGGAGCGCGAGGCGCGGGTCGCGGCCGTGCTCACCGAAATACTGGACGATCCGGGTTCTGCCTTCCGCACTGATTCCGTGCTCTACCAGGAATTTCTCGTGCGGCTGCGCATGCGCCGTGTGCCCGGATCGCCGATGCCGCTCGGCGAGTTCCGCCGGCGCGTCGCGATCGTGCGCTCCGGCGTCGATGCCGAGACGGCCGCGACGGAGGCATGGGCTGCAGCCCTCGCGCTCTCCTCCGGCGTCTCGGATGATCTGCAGGGCGTTTTCCTAATGCTTGCCAAGGCCGCGGTCTGCGGTGAGCCGTGCCCGTCGGACGCCCGTATCGCGAGGGCTTACGGCACGCATTCGGCGCGGCGCGCCAGACGCCTGCTCGGCTATTTCGAGGAGCAGGGCATCGTCGTTGTTCATACGGACTTCTCGGGCAAGCGCATCGTTGCCTTTCCCGACATGAACAGCCAGACGGCGCCGGGCGACGCGAATGGACCGGATGGCGGCGATACGCGGGAAGCCGCAGAATAAAGCCGCATGTCCGCGCGCGGCGCTGTTGACATTTTCATGACGCACCTCTAAAGACCCCGCCAAGCACCGGGCAGAGATGTCCGGTGTTTCATTTGACATGTCCCGTGGCTCCATCCGTTAGCGTAACGTGAGGAACCTGTCAGAGCGCCTAAAACGGCATTCAGAGGAGGGCGTGTTTCCTTGACCGGCTTGGCAACAGGCCGGCGCAACACACTGAAAGGAAATGCGATGAGCAAGCGCGAATCGTCCAAGTACAAGATTGACCGCCGTATGGGCGAAAACATCTGGGGCCGTCCGAAGTCCCCGGTGAACCGTCGTGAATACGGCCCGGGCCAGCACGGCCAGCGCCGCAAGGGCAAGCTTTCGGACTTCGGTGTGCAGCTGCGCGCCAAGCAGAAGCTCAAGGGCTACTACGGCGACCTGCGCGAGAAGCAGTTCCGCGCGATCTTCGATGAAGCCAACCGCCGCAAGGGCGACACCTCGGAAAACCTGATCGGCCTTCTGGAATCGCGCCTCGACGCGATCGTATACCGCGCCAAGTTCGTTCCGACGGTCTTTGCTGCCCGTCAGTTCGTCAACCACGGTCACGTGACCGTCAACGGCGTGAAGGTCAACATCGGTTCCTACCGTTGCAAGGCCGGCGACGTCATCGAAGTCCGCCAGAAGTCGAAGCAGCTGGTCACGGTTCTGGAATCGGTTCAGCTCGCCGAGCGTGACGTTCCTGAGTACATCGAAGCCGACCACAACAAGATGGTTGCCACCTTCGGCCGCGTTCCTTCGCTGAGCGACGTGCCGTACGCGGTCGTCATGGAACCGCATTTGGTGGTCGAATTCTACTCGCGTTAATCTGCGCGACACATTACGACGACGAAAGCCGCTCATCTGGGCGGCTTTTGTTTATCGGCAGATAGCCTGCCCCGGACGGACTCGATGTTTCAAGGGAAAGCCACTTCTGACAGCCGGCGCGAGACGGCCGTCCTCATTGGTCTGATCGTCCTCTTCGTTATTGCCCTGACATTGCATGCCGACTGGTCGCGCAACAATCTCGATCGGTATGGCGACATGGTCGAGAACTACGCCTGGGGCGTGCTCTGGCAGTGGGGCTACTACAAGCATCCTCCCTTCTTCGGCTGGCTCACGGCGGCATGGTTCGAGATCTTCCCGCGCCGCGACTGGGCCTATTTCCTCTTCTCCTCGCTCAACGCCGGTCTTGCGCTTTTCGTGCTCTGGCGGATCGCCGCGCGCTATGGCGACGCGAAATTCCGCCTGCTCGCGGTGCTCTGCGCGATGGTGCTGCCGTCGTTCACGTTCCTCGCGATCAAGTACAACGCCAATTCTGCAATGACCCCGATCTGGGGCGCACTCTTCCTTTTCTATCTGCGGGGGATAGAGAGGCAGCGCCTCGTTGACGCCGCGATACTGGGGCTTCTCGCCGGCATTGCGATGCTGACGAAATATCACTCGGCAGCGTTGCTCATGGCGCTGTTGCTGCACGCGCTTTTTGATCGCGAGATTCGGCCGATCCTGCTTTCGACCTTTGGTCTCGTCGTGCTCGGCACCTTCCTTGCCGTGATTGCCGGGCATGTGGTCTGGCTCGCCAACAACGAGTTCCTGCCGATCGTCTACGCTTCGGAGCAGGGGGACGGATCCGTCGCCGACGCGGCGTCCTCGACGGCGCGTTTTGTTGTCTCGCTCGTGGTCTACTCGCTGCCGGCCCTCTTGATCGTTTTCTTGATGCGCGGCATGGGGCGACATCGGAGAGGGTCGATCTCGTTCATATCGCTTCAGAATTTGTGGAGTTCGGCGGAGGGCCGGGCGCTTCTGGCTTTCGCTTTCCTGCCGACGGTCGTCACGATCTTTCTCGGTTTCGCGGTCGATGCCGAGCTAAGCGCCGTATGGGCTTTGCCGTTCTTCACGCCGCTTGCCATCCTGATCGCGCTTCTCGTGCCCCGGACAGCGCTTGAGAGCCGCGTTCATTTGTCGACGATTGCAGTCGTTATCTTCCTCGCCGTGATCGTCGTGACCGCGCCCCTGATCAAATATCTGACCCGGGATGAAAACCATGCTCATTTCGCCGCACCGACCGAGCAGATGATCGCGAAGCTCGACGCGCTGTGGCTTCAATATGGAGGCGGCTCGCTTCACCCTTATGTGGCCGGAGACGTCTTCTCCGCCAATGCGGCTGCGTTTTACTCTGCCTACAAGCCAAGGATCATCGAAGGAAATTCTGTCGAGTATTCAAAGGCATATCTCAGCGCGGAGAAACTGAGGCAGCGCGGTCTGATTCTGGTCTGCATGGAGCCCGATGCGCCGTGCAGCGATGTCATCAATCTCGTCGGTATCGACCGTGCGACGCGGGCGAGCTTCGACCTGCCCGGTTATGACGGCCAGTCTCAATGGCATTTTACCGTTTGGATGGTGCCGCCGCAGCGGGGATCACGTGAGGCTGCCCTCGATCGACCACTTCGATGCGAAGAAGTTGAGAACGGTCGCGATGCCGGTGCCGATCACCTTTGCCCCCCATAGCGGGACGAACGAGGAGAGGAGCGCGATCGTCAGCGTCGAGACGCCGAGCGAGATGATGGCTCCGGTCACGAGGAAGCGCGGCGCCGAGCGGCGGTCGCCCAACTCGCTGGACGCCTCGAAGGACCACCGGGAATTTGCGAAATAGGAAAAGCTGACGGCGACGATCCAGGCGCAGACATTGGCCGCGAAAGCGTTGAATTCCAGCGTCAGCAGCGCGGCAAAGACCGAGAAGTCAACGACGGTGTTTGCGGCTCCCACGGTCAGGAAGCGGATGAGCTTGCTTTTCAATGAACGATTGGGTTGCATCGATATCGGCTTGATGGCAAGGCGCGTTAAGGCCTTCTATTCGCATTTGCAGCCGGTCTCTGCAATCGCTTTTAAGCATGCCGGGCCAAACTAGGGCGTCTGCCGATGGTTTTGTCGCCGGAGCAGACCTCTGCCTTTAGCAGAGGCAAGCCTTCTAAGCGGAGACCGCAATGCCACTTTTGTCGATCGTCGTACCCTTCCTCGATGAGCGTGAATCCGCGCCAGCTTTTGCCGGATTCCTAAAGAGGCTCACCCTGGAATTGCGGGACCGGTTCGGCCTTGATACGGAAATTGTGCTGGTGGATGACGGCAGCACGGATGACAGCGTTGCCCGGTATGCGTCCTTGATCGAGGGCAACTGGAAGATCGCCGAGCTCAGCCGCAATTTCGGCAAGGAGATTGCGCTCTTTGCCGGTCTTGAGCTTGCTGCCGGCGACTATGTGATGATGATGGATGCGGATCTGCAGCACCCTTATGATACCTGCATCAAGCTCGTCAGCGGGCTCCTTGGCGATCCCGAACTGGATGTCGTCTATTCCGTGCGGGACGATCGCGTCCGGGAATCACCCAGCAAGGCAGTGGGCAGCCGGTTCTTTTTCTGGCTCATCAATTTCCGCCAGCGTTTCATCGTCCCGGCAAATGCCGGGGATTTCCGGATCATGAGACGCCCTGTCGTCGATGCATTTCTCAAGGTCCGCGACAAGCATCGCTTCAACAAGGGGCTCTACGCCTGGGCAGGCTTCCGGCAAAAGGGTATTCACTACATACCGGACGAACGCGCAAATGGCGTTTCGAAGTGGTCCGGTCTTGCCCTGCTTTCGCTCTCGCTCGAGGGAGTGACGTCGTTTTCCGCCTTGCCCCTGCGCGTCGTTTCCTTCTGCGGCGCCATGGCCGGATTGCTCGGCATGATCTATGGAATCAAGATCATTTTTGAGGTGGTTTTCGATGGCATTCGCGTTCCCGGCTATCCGAGCCTGATGGTTGCCGTCCTGGTCCTTGGAGGACTGAACCTCGTACTCCTCGGATTGCTCGGTGAATATCTCTGGGTCAACACGGGCGAGACGAAGGACCGTCCGCTCTATCTCATCCGCAAACTCCACCAATCGAGTGACCGCACATGAGCGCGCCTGCAAGAGAAGCGTCGAAACCAGTCTGGCTCGTCGCCGACGACTATGGCCTTTCGCCGGCCATCGGCGAGGGGATACGATCGCTCATCGCCGCGCGGCGGATTTCCGGTACCGGGTGCATGACGCTCTTCCCCGAGTGGCCGGACGAGGCGCGCCTGCTCAAGAGCTGCACGAACATAGGCCACGCCGTCATCGGCCTTCACCTGACGCTGACGGATTTCCCTCCGCTCACCGGCGAAAGCGAGATTGCGCCGGACGGGCGCATGCAGCCGGTGAAGACAGTCGTCGTGCAGAGCTGCCTGCAGAAAAGCCTGGAGCCGCTGATCCATGAGGAGCTCGATGCGCAGCTCGACGCGTTCGTCGCGGTGATGGGCCACATGCCGCATTACATCGACGGCCACCAGCATGTCCATTTCCTCCCCCCGGTCCGCTCCTGGTTCTCCAAGAGAATCGGTCGCTTCATGGGTGCCGAGGCCGTGCCGTGGCTGCGCGGCGAGCCCTCGGTGTCGCTGGTTGAGGGCCTGGTGGTGAAATCGAAGGTGACGGCAATCTGCCTGCTCGGTGCAGGCTTTGACAAGGCGATGCGTGCGGTCGGCTATGACGTCGTCGGGCCGCTTGCCGGCTTCTATGACTGGTCCGGTGCCGATGACTTCGCTTCGATGCTCAAGGCGCTGCGACCGCAGCTGCCGGAGGGGGCTGTCGTCATGTGCCACCCGGGCGATATCGATACCGTGCTCATTGGCCGCGACAGGCTGGTTGAGCCCCGCAAAACCGAGCTCGAGGTGCTCGCACAATCACAGGCATTCAACATTCTCGACCGCAGCAGTCTTGCGGTGGCAGGCTCGATGGAGCAAGAGACTTTGCCCGGGCGCCCTTAGCCGACCGGCCGAAGCAATTGCCGTACTGGATGTTTGATGCCTGACCTTCAGACCATTCTCGACGATATCCACGCCGAGCTTTCGCCGAAGCTCGGCGATGGCAAGGTCGCGAGCTACATTCCAGAGCTTGCGAAAGTGGATCCGATGCAGTTCGGGATGGCAATCGCGACCGTCGACGGCGATGTCTATCTCTCCGGCGATGCAAAAGTGCCGTTCTCGATCCAGAGCATCTCCAAGGTCTTCATGCTGACGCTCGCGCTCGGCAAGATAGGCGAGGGCCTCTGGAAGCGCGTCGGGCGGGAGCCTTCGGGCACGGCCTTCAATTCCATCGTCCAGCTCGAGCTGGAGGAGGGCATTCCGCGCAACCCCTTCATCAATGCCGGCGCGCTCGCCGTCAGCGACGTGGTCCTGGGCGGCCACGCGCCGCGGGAAGCAATCGGCGAACTCCTGCGCTTCGTCCGCTATCTCGCCGATGACGAAACCATTGGCATCGATGACAAGGTTGCGCGATCGGAGACGCAGACGGGCTATCGCAACATCGCGCTTGCCAATTTCATGCGGGCCTATCGCAATCTCGACAATCCGGCCGATCATGTGCTCGGCGTCTACTTCCATCAGTGCGCCATCGCGATGAGTTGCCTGCAGTTGGCAAGGGCCGGGCTCTTCCTTGCTGCGCGTGGCCGCAACCCGTCTACCGGCCATTCCGTCGTCTCGGCGAGACGGGCACGGCGCATCAACGCGCTGATGCTGACATGCGGCCATTACGACGGCTCGGGGGATTTTGCCTATCGCGTCGGCCTGCCGGGCAAGAGCGGCGTCGGCGGCGGCATCCTCGCGATTGCGCCCGGAACGGCATCGATTGCCGTCTGGTCGCCGGGCCTCAACAAGGTGGGCAATTCCCAGCTCGGCTCGGTCGCGCTGGAGATGCTGGCGGCACGCACCGGCTGGTCGGTTTTTGGCGATTGAAACGGTGTTTCTCCCGGCAGGCTTCTGCTAAGGAGATGGCAGCGGTGGCGCAGTCGCGTGCGCCCGACGGGATGACAGGATGAATATTGCAGCTTCGATAGTGGGTGATGTGGCCGAATTGGTGGATGCCGAAGGTGCAGCCTCGCATCCGCTCTTTGCACAAGTGCCGCGATCGGTCTCTTTCAACAAGCTGCGCAAGCGGCTGTTGCGTCAGGTTCGTCAGGCGCTCGAAGACTTCCAGATGCTGAAAGGTCAGAAGCGCTGGCTCATCGGGCTTTCCGGCGGCAAGGATTCCTACGGCCTGCTCGCCCTTCTCCTCGATCTGCAATGGCGTGGCCTCCTGCCGGTCGAACTCGTCGCCTGCAACCTCGACCAAGGCCAGCCGAATTTCCCGAAGCATGTCCTGCCGGACTACCTGAAGTCGATCGGCGTCACGCATCGAATCGAATACCGCGACACCTATTCCATCGTGAAGGAGAAGGTGCCGGAGGGCGCGACCTACTGCTCGCTCTGTTCGCGGCTGCGCCGCGGCAACCTGTACCGCATCGCCCGTGAAGAGGGCTGTGACGCGCTGGTTCTCGGCCATCACCGCGAGGATATCCTCGAGACCTTCTTCATGAATTTCTTTCATGGCGGCAGGCTCGCGTCGATGCCGGCCAAGCTGCTCAACGACGAAGGCGACCTGATGGTCTTGCGGCCGCTCGCCTATTGCGCGGAAGACGATCTCGCGCGCTTTGCTGTGGCCATGGAGTTTCCGATCATCCCTTGCGACCTCTGCGGCTCGCAGGACGGACTGCAGCGCAATGCCATGAAGGACATGCTGGCGGATATCGAGCGACGCATGCCTGGCCGCAAGGACACGATGCTGCGCGCTCTCGCCCACGTAAACCCTTCGCATCTTCTCGATCCCAAGCTGTTCGACTTTGCCGGCCTCGTGGCCGCCGCTCCGTCGAGCGAATAGATACCCAGGATGTTCACATGACCTCGAAGATTGATGTGCCGGCTCTGGCCGACTTGTTGCGCCGCGCGGCCAAGGCCGAAATCCTGCCTCGATTTCGCCGGTTGGACGTTGGCGATATCCGCTCCAAGAGCGAGGCGACCGATCTCGTGACCGAGGCCGACGAGCGCGCCGAGAGAATGATCAAGGCCGAGGTCGCGGAGCTCCTCCCGGATGCGGTCTTCGTCGGTGAGGAGTCGGTCGCTGCCGATCCTTCGCTGCTGCCGCGCATCAACGGCGCCGATGTTGCGATCATCGTCGATCCGATCGACGGAACCTTCAACTTCGCCTCCGGCATACCGGCCTTCGGCGTCATGGCCGCCGTCGTCGTCCGGGGCGAGACGGTTGCGGGCATCATCTACGATCCGATGGGAGACGATTGGGTGATGGCGGAGAAGGGCGCAGGCGCTTGGCAGCGGCGACCGGACGGCGCGGCGGAGCGACTTTCCGTTGCGAAGCCTGTGGCGCTCGGCGAGATGGTCGGCATGGCGTCGACCGGCTACCTGCCGCAGGCAAAGCGCGCGGAAATCCTTGCCAACCTCGCCAAGGTGCGGTTCATCACCAACTATCGCTGCGCGGCGCATGAGTATCGCACCTTCGCCGGCGGGCACGTGCATTATCTCATGTACAACAAGCTGATGCCCTGGGATCACCTGGCGGGGACATTGATCTCGCAGGAGGCCGGCGCGTTCGCCGCCCGCTTCGACGGGTCGGCCTATCTGCCGCACCATGTCGAGGGCGGTCTCCTGCTTGCGCCCGACAAGGCGTCCTGGGAAATTCTCCGGCGCGAGGTCTTCACCGTCTAAAGCAGTTCCAGGAAAAGTGGGAACCGGTTTTCCGTCCGGAACTGCGTGAAAACAAGGGGATAGAGCATTTCCGCGATTCGGAGAAAAGCGGAATTGCTCTACTCAGGAAGCCTCCCGATCGACGCTGGCAGCCCAGTCGCACTGGAAGGCCAGGACCGGCTTCGCAAAGCCCTTCAACCGCCGACGCGCCGCGTTGACGAAGATGCTGGAGGAGCCGTATTCCCGGAAGATGCTCTCCGACACCAGGATGTGGTCCATGGAAGCCGCGGCACACAATCGCGCCGCCAGCTGCACCGTGCGGCCGAACAGATCGTTGCTGTCCTCGACCGGCTCGCCGCAGTCGAGCCCGATGCGGATATGCATCGGCTCCGGATTGCCGGTATTGTAGCGTCTGAATTCCTTCTGGATCGTCATGGCGCAATCGACAGCTGCGGTCGTCGATGCGAACGTCGCCATGATGCCGTCACCGGTATGCTTGACCTCGCGGCCGGCCGATTGGCTGGACGATTGCGTCGTGGGCCCTCACCATTTCCGTCGCCATCCGGTCGCCAAGGCGGGACGTCATTGCGGTCGAATCGACGATGTCGGTAAAGAGGATCGCCCTGTGGCCGGCCCCCATGTCGGACGAGGATGGCCCCGGCGCGGGGCCGAGCTCAGGATCATGGATGCGGCCGAGAAACGCTTCGACTGCCGACAGGGCGACTTCGACAATTTCCGTCGCGATGAAGCCATGCGCCTCTCGATGCACGCACTGGGCTGTTTCCATGTCGGGCGCTTCAACGAGGCAAAAGGTCGTCCCGCGCCGCTGATCGAACCAGTAAGTCAGGAATTTAACGCCGTACTGATCCTGGATGGCGACATCCTTGCGATGTGCTTCGGCAATATCGGCGGCGGACGTTCCAGCGAGTTCATGCCGGTCCATGAAGATAGGCATTCGGCTCTCCTACCGAAATTCTCGGCGTTTCGGAAGCGCTTCATCCTAGGACTTTGATCGACGGCCGTCCATTCTTTGCTATAGCCAGCCGGCGCCCTTGTTTGAGGCGCGCGCCGGCTGGGAGGTCCCCAACTCAGATATGGGCACTTCCGGGGTCGAATTGCGGATCATCGCCCGGATGCGTGAAGAGCTTTCCCTTTTCCGCCCAGAGGGTGGCGAGGACCGTAATGGCGCCGAACAGCGCAAAGCCGCCGAAGAGGGGCTGCACCGTACCGTTGAACATCTGTCCCACAGCGCCGCCCAGAAGGGCGCCGCCCGTGGTCGACACGAAGCCCGTGATGGCCGTCGCAGTACCGGCCAGATGCCCCATGGGCTCCAGGCTGATCGCGGTGAAGTTCGTGGCGATGACCGCAAAGAACATCAGCAGGATCGAGAAGAGGATATAGCTGAAGACGAAGGGAGGCGTGCCGCCCAGCGCATGCACATAGCCAAAGATCGACAGGATGGTGAACAGGAGCATGGCAGCATGCGAAATGCGGCGCATGCCGAAGCGGCGCACGAAGGAGCCGTTCGCGAAGTTCGCCACCGCGATACCGCCTGCCGTCGCCGCAAAGGCGATGGGCAGCCAGTCGCCGAGCCCGTAAAGCTCTCCGAATACCTGTTGGACGGAGACAACATAGGCGCAGATCACACCGGTGAAGAGCGTGAGGCCGATCATGTAGCCGCAGGTGATACGGTTCGTCAGGACGGTCTTGAAACCGGTAGCAACCGATGTGGCCGAGAGCGGCAACCTTTCTTCCTCCGGCAAGGATTCCTTAAGGCGCGCAAGCGCCCAGAGGAAAAGGATCGTGCCTACGACGCCGAGCAGGATGAAGATCCAGTGCCAGTCGGCATAGGTGATGATGAGCTGGCCGATGGATGGCGCGATGATCGGCACGATCATGAAAACGATCATGACATAGGACATGACCCTTGCCATCTCGCGGCCGCCAAAGCAGTCGCGCACGATCGCCATCGTCGTGATGCGCACGGCCGCAGCGCCGATGCCCTGCACGAAACGCATCAGGAGCAGCGTGTTGAAGTCATGGGCTGCCGCAGCCGCAAACATCGCGCAAGCGTAGAAGGCAAGGCCGCCCAGAAGGATCTTGCGGCGGCCATAGGTGTCCGAGAGGCTGCCGAAGACGATCTGCGAAAGGCCGAAGCCCAGGAAGAAGGAGGCGATCACCAACTGGCCGTCATTGATGTTGCCCGCCCCGAGGGAGTGCCCGATGCTCGGCAGGGCCGGGATCATGCTGTCGATCCCCATGGCCACGCTGGCGGTCATGATGGCGATGGTGATGATGAATTCCACAAGGCCGAGCTTGATGCGGGCCGCGCCCGCGGGCGCGGGCTTAGGCGTGTGAGTCGACGTCATTTTTGAACCCCATGAATGACTTGGACTGAGGGCCTTTCGGCGCTCAAGCGGCAGGATGTTGGACCTGGAACAGCTTTCCCTTCTCCGCGATCAGCACGAAGACCAGACCGATTACCGAGACGATGAAATAGCCTGCGATCATCGGCAGCGCCGTGCCGTCGAAGGCCTGGCCGATCGCAGCGCCGATCAGCCCGCCGCCGATCGTGCTGGTGAAGCCAAGGACGGAAGAGGCCGTACCTGCGACGTGGCCGAGCGGCTCCATCGCGAGCGTATTGAAGTTGGAGCCGATCCAGCCGAACTGGAACATCGCGAGGCCGAAGAGGGTGATGAAAATGGCGAACGGCATCGGCTGCGAGCTGAAGACCTGGACCATCAGCCAGACGAAGGTGATGGCAACGAAGCCGACGAGCGATCCATGTGAGAGGCGCCGCACGCCGACCTTGCCGACAAAGCGCGAATTGAGGAAGGACGACAGCGACATGAAGATCGCGACGCCGGCGAAGGCGACCGGGAAAAAGACGCCGAGACCATAGATGCCGACATAGATTTGCTGGGCTGAATTGATGAAGCCGAACAGGGCGCCGAAGATGAAGGTTGTCGCGAGGCAATAGCAGAGAGCCACGCGATTGCCGAGCACGATGCCGAAGCCGCCGATGATCGAGCGCAGCGTGAAGGGACGCACGTCCTTCGGATTGAGGGTCTCAGGCAGCCGCATATACATCCAGACCGTGACCAGCGCAGCGATGGCGGCGATAAACACGAAGATCATGTGCCAGTTGGCGACCATCATGATGACTTCGCCGGCGCCGGGCGCGATGACAGGCACGATCATGAACACCATCATGATGAGCGCCATGACCTCCGCCATCTGCCGGCCGCCATAGATGTCGCGAACGATCGAGATCGTGATGACACGGGTTGCCGCCGCGCCGAGGCCCTGGATGAAGCGCAGGAGAAGCAGGCCGGCGAAGGAGGGAACGAAGGCAATGCCGATGGCCGAACAGATATAGACGCCGAGGCCGATCAGGAGCGGCAGGCGCCGGCCAAAGCGGTCGGAGAGCGGCCCATAGAAGAGTTGGGCGGATCCAAAGCCGAGAAGATAGGCGGAGACAATATATTGGCGGTGGTTTTCGTTTTCGACGCCGAGGCTCTGGCCGATTTGCTGGAGAGCGGGAAGCATGATGTCGATCGCCAACGAATTGACGGCCATCAGGAGAGCTGCAAGCGCGATGAACTCACGTTTGCCCATGGGCAATTCGCCCGCGGACACGAGTTGTGAAGAATTTGCCACAATGAATTTCCCATGAACAAGTCAAGGCGCTGCGGAGCGCAGCGCCTTGATAATCAATATAAATCTGGAAACCGGGCGAACCCGGTGCCCGGTCAGGCGGCGCCGCGAACCGTGATGCCGCTTTCCTGAAGATGCTGCTGGAGTTCGCCAGCCTGGAACATTTCGCGAATGATATCACACCCGCCGATGAATTCGCCCTTCACGTAGAGCTGGGGAATCGTCGGCCAGTTGGAATAGTCCTTGATACCCTGGCGGATTTCCGAATCTGCGAGGACGTCGATGCCCTTATAGTCGACGCCGAGATGGTCGAGGATCTGAACGACCTGTCCGGAGAAGCCACACTGCGGAAACTGCGGTGTGCCCTTCATGAAAAGAACGACGTCGCTGCCCTTGACTTCGTTGTCGATGAATTCGTGAATTCCGCTCATGAAATAATCCTTTCACATGCGGGTTAAAGGCCCGCCGTTCAATCGTCCATGCTATGTAGCAATCCAATCGGTGGAATTCCAGCCGAGAAAATCAAAAAACGACCTTCATTGCAGGTTGTGATCGAGCTGTTGCTCGGCCGTTACGGTCCGGCCTCCGGAAGAGGTCTGGCCGCGGCGCGACCGGCGTCCTCCGTACGTCGCTATTGACGCGCCCTGTGCTCTAGGAGCGCTTCTGCCTGCTGCGCGAAGCTCCCGTCTTGCGCCGGCTTACCTGCTTCTTCGGCGGCTTGCGCGCGGACGCCGATGGCTTGCTCGTGAATTGACCCGTCGAGGATGAGCGGGATTGCCGCTTCTTCCGTTTCGTTGCGGTCCGCCCCGCCGTCTTCTTCAGGATCTCCTTGAGCACGCTGTCGACAATGCCGCCAACGAGCTCTTTCATGATATCCGCCATGTCCAACCCCCGGTAACAATCGGCCGCCAATGCCAAAAAGCGCGAATGTTCCTATTGAATTCCTGCTGCTTTGAGTTAGCAAGCGGTCCTTGTGGTTGGGAGATGTTTTTGCAGACGGCCGATGCTGGGGAGTGCAGCATCGGAATGGCGGGGAAGCGTTCATCGTTCCTCGACGGAAGATATTGATGGATCGTATTGCCAAAAGAGTCGTTTTGCATTTTCCCGGTTTCGAACCCCTTGATGCGAAGGCGCACCACGCCCGCTATGCGCGCTCCGCCAAGCAGAGTGCCGCTGTTTGGGGCTACTTCGCTGCTACAGGCGATCAGCAATCCGGTCCGGCGCCGTATTTCGATGTGGAGGCGACGGGCGCGGACTGGCACGCGCAGAGCCGCATCTACATGCTCGACCATAACGACCTGTTGCGGCTTCTCGTCGACAAGACGCTGCTGCGCCGCCTGAGCGACGGTTTCCTCAGCGCATGGCGGGTCGCCATCTCCGGTGGCCTTGTCGGCTATTTTCGCCATGCCTGGCGGTTCGGGCTGTTCTTCCTGTTTCCGTTCCTGCTGATGGCGCTCGGGCTTCTGGCTTGCGGCGCTCTTGCCGCGCTGCCCTGGCTCTTCGGTCTGCCGCTCCTGCACCTCGTCTGGAGCTTGCAGTTGGCTTTCCTTCTTTTCAAGCGCGCGTTCCTGCCGTTTACCGAACGGTTTCATACGCTGCATCTCTTCGCCGACTGGGAGCTTGCCGTCGCGCTTGCCCGGCTGGACAACAATGAGATCTGTCGCTGGCTGGAGGACTGTGCTCAGCGCGCGAGAGTGGCGCTGCGCGAAGAGGCCGATGAATATGTCATCACCTCGCACAGCATGGGCTCGAGCGTCGCCGCCCATGTGATCGGTATGCTGCTCGAACGCGAGCCGGAGCTGTTTGCCGGCAAGCGCGTCGTGTTTGCGACGCTCGGCTGCGCCATCCTGCAATGTGCGCTGCTGCGTCCGGCCGCGGTTCTGAGGTCAAGGGTAGGGTTGATCGCGCGCTGCAGGGATGTGACGTGGCTCGACGTTCACTGCCTCACCGACTCAATCCATTTCTACAAGGTGCCGGTGGTGGCGGCGACCGGCCACGCGGATGCGCCGCAGCCCAGGATCATCTTCATCCGGATGAAGCACATGCTCACGGCCGAGCACTATCGGCGCATCAAGACGGATTTTCTGAGGGTTCATCGCCAATACGTGCTGGGGCCCGATATCCGGGCTCCGTTCGACTTCACGCTGCTGACGGCCGGACCCTTGCCGGCGGCCGCCTTTGCGGAGTTCTCGCACGCGAAGATGCCCGTGCTCTGAGCCCGGGCATTGTCTTTGTAAGGTCAGTCGGGTGCCGAGGTCTGCAGGGCAAGGGCGTGCAGGATGCCGCCCATGTTTCCCTTCAAGGCCTCGTACACCATCTGATGCTGCTGCACGCGGCTCTTGCCGCGAAACACCTCCGCAACGACTTCTGCCGCATAGTGATCACCGTCACCCGCAAGGTCGCGGATCGTGACCTTGGCGCCGGGAATTCCGGCCTTGATCATGTCTTCAATATCGCCGGGCTTCATTGGCATGGCGGCTTACTCCTTGCATTTCATTCGGCGGCGGCGAGCGTAGCGCCGTCATCCATGAAATCAGGGAACCACGATTCATGGGCCTCGCGCAATTGCTGAATTGGGAGGGTCAGGAGACCCTCGATGGATAGATCGCTGCCGCCAACGGTACCCAGACGGCGGAAGGGCACGCCTGCCCCTTCCGCATTGGCGCACAGGAAATTGGCGACATCTGCCGGAACGGCCATCACGTAGCGGGCCTGGTCTTCACCGAAGAGAAGCGCATGCGCCATACCCCTGCCTTCGCCGAGATCGATGCTCATGCCCTTGTCCGAGGACATGGCCATTTCGGCAAGCGTAATGGCGAGGCCACCCGAGGAGATGTCGTGGCAGGCATTCACCTGGCCGTTGCGGATCGCCGAGCGGACGAAGTCGCCATTGCGGCGTTCCGCGAAGAGATCGACCGCAGGCGCAGGGCCGTCGGAAAGGCCAAGGATGTCACGCAGGTATACCGACGATCCGAGATGGCTGCCATCGACGCCGATCATGATCACATGGTCGCCTTCCGAGGCGCTGCCGATGCGGGCCATGCTGCGCCAGTCGGGGAGCAGGCCGACGCCGGCAATCGTCGGGGTCGGCAGGATCGCGACGCCGTTGGTCTCGTTGTAGAGCGAGACGTTGCCCGAAACGATCGGGAAGTCGAGTGCCCGGCAGGCCTCGCCGATCCCCTTCACTGCACCAACGAGCTGGCCCATGATTTCCGGCTTTTCGGGATTGCCGAAATTCAGGTTGTCGGTCGCGGCCAGCGGCTCGGCGCCGGTCGCCGTGATGTTGCGCCAGCATTCTGCAACGGCCTGCTTGCCGCCTTCGAAGGGATCAGCCTCGACATAGCGCGGGGTCACGTCCGAGGAGAATGCAAGGGCCTTCGACGGATGGCCCTCGACGCGCACGACGCCGGCATCGCCGCCCGGAAGCTGCAGGGAGTTGCCCTGGATCAGTGTATCGTACTGCTCATAGACCCAGCGGCGGCTGGACTGATTGGCAGAGCCGACGAGCTTCAGCAGGGCTTCGCCGTAATTTTCAGGCTCGGCAACGAGATTGGCGGGCAGGGGTGCACGCTTGTCGGATTCGCGCCATGGCCGGTCATATTCCGGTGCCTGGTCGCCGAGATCCTTGATCGGCAGGTTGGCGAC
Organism: Rhizobium sp. BK251; assembly: GCF_004345245.1. Lineage (GTDB taxonomy): Bacteria > Pseudomonadota > Alphaproteobacteria > Rhizobiales > Rhizobiaceae > Rhizobium. The sequence continues at coordinate 91,755 of NZ_SLUQ01000003.1, forward strand.
TTCCTCGCCCTGATGCATGACGCGGAAGCGCAGGTCGTCCGTCGTCTTACCGACGATCGCGAAGTCCAGGCCCCACTTGACGAAGATCGCCTTGGCGATGGCTTCCTTTTCGGGTTCGAGAACCATGAGCATGCGTTCCTGACTTTCGGAAAGCATCATCTCATAGGCGGTCATCATCTCTTCGCGGACGGGAACGGCATCGAGATCGAGCAGGATGCCGAGGTCGCCCTTGGCGCCCATCTCGACCGCCGAGCAGGTAAGGCCCGCGGCACCCATGTCCTGGATGGCGATAACGGCGCCGGTCTGCATCAGTTCGAGGCAGGCTTCCAGCAGGCACTTTTCGGTGAAGGGGTCGCCGACCTGAACGGTCGGGCGCTTCTCTTCGATCGACTCGTCGAATTCGGCCGAGGCCATCGTCGCCCCGCCGACGCCGTCGCGGCCGGTCTTGGCGCCGAGATAGACGACGGGCAGGCCAACGCCCTTGGCTTCGGACAGGAAGATGGCATTGGACTTGGCGAGGCCAGCGGCAAAGGCGTTGACCAGGATGTTGCCGTTGTAGCGGGCGTCGAACTCGACTTCGCCGCCGACGGTCGGGACGCCGAAGGAATTGCCGTAGCCGCCGACGCCGGAGACGACACCGGAGACGAGGTGACGGGTCTTCGGGTGGCTGGGCTCACCAAAACGGAGTGCGTTCATTGCAGCGATCGGGCGTGCGCCCATGGTGAAGACGTCGCGCAGGATGCCGCCGACGCCGGTCGCCGCCCCCTGGTACGGTTCGATGTAGGAGGGATGGTTGTGGCTCTCCATCTTGAAGACGACGCAATCGCCGTCGTCGATGTCCACCACGCCGGCGTTTTCGCCCGGACCCTGGATCACGCGCGGGCCTTTCGTCGGCAGCGTGCGAAGCCATTTCTTGGAGGATTTGTACGAGCAGTGCTCGTTCCACATCGCCGAGAAAATGCCGAGTTCCGTAAAGGTCGGCTCGCGGCCAATCAACTCCAGGATACGTGCATACTCATCGGGCTTCAGGCCGTGCGCTGCAATGAGTTCCGGAGTAATCGGGCGTATGTTGGGAATGGTCATGGGCTCTCGAAAGTCCGTGCGGGATGGGGGTTTAGGCTGTCTTTAGCCTATGTGGGGCGAATGCGCGACAGAAAAAAGACCCACTTCGGACAAAGCGTGCGTCGCAATGTTCCCGCCGGTTTCAGGGGCACCCGGGGAGACCGGATAGGTCAGAATTTGTAGCCCAGAAGCACGCCCGCGCGCGTCATGCCGTCATTCGGCCCATCGCAGAGATTGGCGTTCGAGGAATGGGCCACCTGGGCCATCACCCGCCACTTGTTGTCGAGCTTGAAGCCGGCGCCGAGATATTCGCGGAACAACGCGCGGCATCCCAGCTCGGGTCCGTCGTCGCCATGCAGATCACCGGTGTGGATCGTCCCGCCGAAGCCGGCTTCCGCGAACGCCCTTTCGCTGAGGTCCACCGTCCAGGTGAAGCCGCCGTAAAACTGCGTTGCCTCGCCGGCGGTGCCGATCGAGGTTCCAAGATGCAGCCGCGGACGGAGGAGCTGTTCCTTCCAGTTCGTCGCCTGGTCAAATCCGAAGGGATCGAACAGAACCATGAATTCCGGGAAGACGCCATTCTCGCGCGAGTTGCCGTCCTGAATCGATGCCGACGCACCGAAACGCAACTCGTCGAAGATCCTGCCGTCGGCGTGTGCCAGGCCGCCGCTCGCCAAAAGCGCTGCGCTCAAAAAGAAGAAAGTGCGTGTACTTGCAAGGAAGGCAGGCGAAATGCAGCTCGGCATGCACAATCTCCCGGGGCCGACGGCGAATCGTCAGCAGGCCACGTTAAATTGGTAACATTTGACCGATGCCGGTAAAGCGTGCGGGCGTCATTTCCTCGATTTCCGGAGTGATGGCACAAATGTGCAACAGCGCTAAATCACGCCGTCATAGGAGGCGAGCCCGTTCTCCAGCAATCGCCGCACGACCATGAAGCCGTCCTCTACTTCCTGGCGGTTGTCGGGCGACGAAAACGCAATTCTTACACGGTAATAGGGCTTCTCGGTGCGTGCTGCCTTGAACTCATCCTCGTCATCGACGAGCACGTCTTCCTGGAAGGCGGCATTCTTGAACGTTCCCGAAAGCCATGGTTCCGGAAGCTTCAGCCAAAGGAACGGCACATGGGGGTGGGAGGCGAAGTCGAAGCCGGCGAGATGCCTGCGGGCCAATTTCTCGCGTGCGGCAATCTCCTCGACACTTCTTCGCCGCATCGCGTGCGCTTGGCCTGAGAGTACCAGCCTTGAACCGGCCTCCGCGAGAATGAAGGGCAGTCCGCCCGTGATCATCTTGTGCGTGACCTTTATTCGCTGCGCGAAATGCGGCGGGCAGGCAACCCAGCCGCCGCGCACGCCGGCCGCGACGGATTTCGAAAGACCGCTGACGAGGAAGGTGCGCTCTGGCGCCAACGAAATGAGCAGCGGGTTGGTGTCGCCTGACATGCCGCCATAAAGGTCGTCCTCGATCAGCCAGACGCCGTGCTTGCGCGCAATCGCGGCGATCTGCTCGCGACGGTCCGCCGGCATCGTTACGAGGGTCGGATTGTGGGCCGTCGGCATCAGGAAGGCGAGGCGAGGGTGCTGCTGGCTGCAGAGCCGCTCGAAATCGTCCGGTATCACGCCGTGCTCGTCCGAATCCACCGTCAGGATGCGCCTGCCGAGGGCGCGCGCGCTGCGGCTCACCTGCGTATAGGTCAGGTTTTCGAAGACGATCTTGTCACCGGGCAGTGAGATAGCCGAGATCACCGCAATTGCCGCGGCATGGGCGCCGAGCGTCGGCACGATGTTCTCGGCCGCCGGCAGCCAGTCGTTGCGGGACAGCCATTGACGTCCTGCCTCGTACCAGGACGGCGGAAAACTGCGTGAATAGGAGGCGATCTCCACCGGATGCTCGCGGCTGATATCGGCGAGCAACTGGCCGATGATCCCGCCCTGTCCAATATCGGGCGCGGCGGTCGTATCGAAGCGGACCTTGCCGGGCGGTGCGTCGACAAGCCGCGTACCCGCCAGTCCGTCAGCCTGTTGCGCCGGCTGGTCGGCGGATCTTTCCAGCACATATGTGCCGCGCCCGACCTCGCCGGCCACGAGACCCCGCTCGTGCACCAGCGCATAGGCCCGGCCGATCGTGCCGAGCGTCACGCCGATGTCGTAGGCGAGATTGCGTTGCGGTGGCAATTTGCTTCCCGCGGGCAGGGCTCCGTTGGAGATCGCAGCCTCGATGCTGTCTGCGATCCGCATGTACATGGGGCCGATGCCCCGCGAGATGTCCGGAAGCCAAGTTGTCATAGTGACAATACAATAGATTGTCACCCTTGCGGTGTCAACCTATGTAGCAATTGTAACAATGGCTATCACAGGAGCGTAGCAATGTCCGTTCCGGCAAGCGCTAAGCAGCAGATTGTATCAATTGTCGCGATCGACAGGAAGCTGATGTCTTCCAGTCGCGCATCAATCAAGGTCCGCCTCAGACGCATGTGGGTGGCCTTGGAGCTATGGCATGAGAAGCGCAAGGGGCGCCGCGTATTGCGACAGCTTTCGCCGGAGCAGCTGAATGACATCGGACTTTCGCAATCCGATGTCGCCAGGGAGATCGGCAAGTCCTTCTTCTGGGATTGATGGCTTAGCTGCAGGCCTTGCTGCCGCCGGACCAGCGATTAACGTCCGCGGCGATACGGCCTGCGACCGGCTCGGCCATCATGGGGCCGAAGGCCTGCAGGCGCGCCGGATTTCCTTCCGCTTGCACGACGAGGAGAGGCCGGCTTTCCGGGCTTCCCTTGTGGACCAGCAGGATTCGCGGACGGCCGGAGAAGGAGTTCAGTTCCGGTGCGAGCTTGTAGGCCGTGAAGGCCGCGTCGCCGGATTTGAACCAGCAGCTGTTGGCACCAAGCGCGACGCGCTCCATCGTCGAGAGTGCGCTCTTGTCGGCAGAGGTGCTCGTCGGCCGTGACTGGCAGGCGACAGCAACGGCTCCGAGCGCCACGAGGGCAAACACATTGAAGACGGCCTTCGTGGCGGATATGCGCATGAACTTCTCCGGAAATCTGATCGAGGGGGCTTCCTGATCGCCGAAATCAGGCGGCGATCACGTCAAGGGCGGAAGCGAAAAGGCCGCGACCGTCGGACCCGCCATGGGCGGCTTCGATCAGGTTCTCCGGATGGGGCATCATGCCGAGCACGTTGCCCCTTTCGTTGATGACGGCCGCGATATCGTTCATCGAGCCGTTGGGATTGGTGCCTTCGGCGTAGCGGAAGACGACCTGGCCGTTGCCTTCGATCGCCTGCAGCGTCTCGGCGTCGGCGAAATAGTTGCCGTCGTGGTGGGCGACGGGGCAGCGGATGATCTGGCCGTTGGCATAGGCGCGGGTGAAGTCGGTCTCGGCATTCGCGACTTCCAGCTTGATTTCGCGGCAAACGAACTTCAGCGAGGCATTACGCATCAGCGCGCCGGGCAGCAGACCGGCCTCAACGAGGATCTGGAAGCCGTTGCAGACGCCGAGCACCTTCACGCCCTTGTCAGCCTTTTCCTTGATCGCCTGCATGACAGGCATGCGGGCGGCGATCGCGCCGCAACGAAGATAGTCGCCATAGGAGAAGCCGCCCGGAATGACGATCAGGTCGACGTCCGGAATCTCCGTCTCCGTTTGCCAGATCGTGACCGGCGCATGGCCGGAAATCTTCGTCAGGGCGGCGATCATGTCGCGATCGCGGTTGAGACCGGGGAGCTGGACGACGGCTGATTTCATGGGTGCGGTTCAAACCTTGTTTGCTTGTGCCAGTTCTCGAAGTTCGAGACGGTTTTCAGTGCGATCGGGATGCTGCTCGCCAAATTCCGCGAGTCATCCCGTCCTCTCCACCGCCCTCAGCCGAGGGAAATGGTGTAGTTTTCGATTACCGTGTTTGCGAGGAGCTTTTCGCACATCGCCTTCAGGTCGGCTTCCGCCTTGGTCTTGTCGGCACTTTCGAGTTCGATGTCGAAGACCTTGCCCTGGCGGACGTGGCCGACGCCGTCGAAGCCGAGCGCGCTGAGCGCACCCTCGATTGCCTTGCCCTGCGGATCGAGAACGCCGTTCTTCAGCGTGACGGTTACACGAGCCTTGATCACTTTGTCTTCCCTGTTACTTGACGAGAACCGGGCCGGTGCCGCGCACAGGCTCATTTTCATTGATGATGCCGAGACGGCGGGCAACTTCCGAATAAGCTTCCAGAAGGCCGCCCATGTCGCGACGGAACCTGTCCTTGTCCATTTTCTCCTGGGTGGCAATGTCCCAGAGGCGGCAGGAATCCGGCGAAATCTCATCGGCAAGGATGATGCGCATCATGTCGCCTTCGAAAAGGCGGCCGCATTCGATCTTGAAATCCACGAGCTGGATGCCGACACCGAGGAAGAGGCCGGTCATGAAGTCGTTGACGCGGATCGCAAGCGCCATGATGTCATCGAGTTCGGCCGGATTGGCCCAGCCGAAGGCGGTGATGTGCTCTTCCGACACCATCGGGTCTTCCAGCGCATCGGACTTGTAGTAGAACTCGATGATCGAGCGCGGGAGGACCACGCCCTCGTCGATGCCGAGACGCTTGGCCAGCGAGCCGGCGGCGACGTTGCGCACGACGATCTCCAGCGGAATCATCTCCACTTCCTTGATCAACTGCTCGCGCATGTTGAGCCGGCGGATGAAATGCGTCGGAATGCCGATCTTGTTGAGATGGCTGAAAATATACTCGGATATGCGGTTGTTCAGGACACCCTTGCCATCGATGACTTCATGCTTCTTCTTGTTGAAGGCGGTAGCATCGTCTTTGAAGAACTGGATCAGCGTGCCCGGCTCAGGTCCTTCATAAAGGATCTTGGCCTTGCCTTCGTAAATACGGCGGCGACGGTTCATCTGCACTATTCTCTGTTGTTGGCGCTCTTGGGACAGCGCTTGTGGATCGACATCTGGGCGTCCCCATATCGGAATTGAAGCAATATCACAATCCGGCTGCCGCTCCTTCCTTGGGATTCCATCGGATTACGCAATGAACGGGAATCAGAGCTTCCGTCCGCTATTTTACAGGTTTTGTCAGCGAGAAACGAATCCCTCAAAGATCCGCCTGCAGCCTATATGGGCAATGTGTCGGTTTGGAAAAAGGTTTGATCCCAAATTAGCGAAGTGAAGGGGGCGAACCGACGCAGAGGCTCGGCCGCGCCGGGGGCTTCCTCAGCCCGCGGGTTGCGCGCGCGAGACCCTGGTCGGGCGGTCGATGCCGTCCTGGTGGCGCCAACTCTGCGCGCGCACGAAGGCCGAGATCTTCTGTGGGGGCATCGGGCGGGCAAAGGCATAGCCCTGCAGCCCATCGCAATCGAGTGCGGCGAGGATGCGGGCGTGCTCCATGGTCTCGACGCCTTCGGCAGTCACCTTGATATCCAGGGAGTGGCCGATCTCGATGATCGAGCCGACGAGCTTGCGCTGCTCGGCCGATTGCGGGAGCTTGTTGATCAGTTCGCGGTCGATCTTCAGTCTCGAAGGGCTGAGTTTCAGCAGGCTCACGATGGAGGCATGGCCGGTGCCGAAGTCGTCGACCTCGATATCGATCCCGAGCTTGCGAAGCTGGTTCAGGTTCTCGACAACCTCGTCCGCGGCGTCGTCGAAGGAGATGGATTCCAGCAGCTCGAAGGAAATCTGCCCAGGCTCTATCTTCAGCGCACGAAGCTTCTTGATCAGTGAAGGATCCGCGAGGCGGCGATAGGAAACGTTGACCGAGACCTTCGGAATCTGCACGCCCTCGTCCAGCCAGCCGCCGTGATCCTCAAGCGCCTTCTCCAGAATGATGCTGTCGATCGTCGAGACGACGTCCAGGTCCTCGGCGAATTTCAGGAACTTGTCGGGTGTCAGGATGCCGCGCTGCGGATGGTGCCAGCGCGCAAGCGTTTCCACGCCGATGATGTCATGGCTGTGGGCGCAGAACTGCAATTGATAGTAGGGGATGAATTCGTTGCGTTCCAGGCCGAGCAGGATCTCGTCCGAGAGCTTCTTTGCCGTGATGATCTGGCGGTGGGCGTCGAGCGAGAAGAATTCATGCCTGTTTCTTCCGCTGCCCTTTGCCCGGTAAAGCGCGATGTCGGCATTGAGCAGAAGCTGCTTGGCATCGACGTCGGGGCCACTTCCGCAGGCGATGCCGATGCTGGCACCAAAGCGGCAGTCATGGCCCTCATATTTAATGGGCTTGCGCAAATCGCGGATGATGCGCCCGGCAAGGTTGGAGATCTTCTTCAGCGAGGTGTCCGCTGCGCAGAGGACGACGAACTCGTCGCCACCGATGCGGGCAACGAAATCTTCCGAACGCACGCCTGTCGTCAGGACCTGGGCGGCATGCCTCAGCATCGCGTCGCCGGCGCGGTGGCCGAGCGTGTCGTTGATCTGCTTGAAGCGGTCCAGATCGATGTGGAGGATCGCGAGCATCGAACCGTCGACCTGGCACTCCGCGGATTTCAGTTCCAGCATGCGGTCGAGGTAGCGGCGGTTGGGAAGCCCGGTCAGATGGTCGTGCAGCGCGATGTGCTCGATCTGCTCCTTGGCGGTCTCCAGCTGCGCGTTGCGGGCCTCCGCAAGTGTCTTTGCGCGCTGCAGCTCGTTCCTGAGCGCGACTTCGTCGGTCACGTCCCAATTGGCTCCGATCAATTTCCTGCGGCCGCGGCTGTCGACAAACGGGGCGGAGCGGGCACGGATGACGCGCTCGACGCGATCGCCCCGCAGGATACGAAACTCCTGGGAGAAGGCGCTGTTTTCTTCGATATGGTCACGAACGCGCTGCGTGCTGCGTTCCCGGTCCTCCGGATGAAGGAGTCTTTCCCAGAAGTCGCCCTGCTTGACTTTCTCCGTTCCCTCGACGCCATAGATGGCGAGGAGGCGCTCGTCCCATTCGACCTGCTCGCCGTCGAGGTCGGCCTCGAAGACGCCAATTCTTGATATGTCGAGCGCAAGATCCAGGCGGCGCGAGAGATCGGCCAGTTTTTCCTCGGCTTCCTTGCGGTCGGTGATGTCGATATCGGTGCCGACGATGCGGGTCGTCTTGCCGGTCTCGTCCCATTCCACGCATGCGCCGCGGCACTCGATCCAGATCCAGTGGCCATCCTTGTGCCGCTCGCGGTATTCGAACACGGCGAATTCCGGATCGCCGGCGGCCTGACGCTCGATCGCGTTTCGAACGAGGTCGCGGTCGTCGGGATGGACGTTGAGGATCCAGACATCGAGGTTGCCGTTCACCTCGTCTCCGGGGCGCATGCCGCGGATCGCCTTCCAGGTGTCGGAGTAGTAGAAGTTGCCGAGGCTGAGGTTATGGTCCCAGACGCCGAGGCCGGAGCCTACGAGCGCATAGTTCCAGCGGCTCTCCCTTTCGGCCATGTCCGAGAGCGTAATGGCCAGCCGCATAAGACCCTGCGGCTCGCCATTCTCCTCGGTGCCATTGGTGGGCAATGGCGGTTTGTTCGTCCAGATCGGCCCCAATTCGCACTCTCATCGCTCGACTGCCGGCATTTTGGCTTCACTACATTAAATAGCTCTTAAAAGCGATGCACTCGTTTTTCTTGCGTCAGGGACGCAGCCGGCTGAGGAACTGTGCAAAGACCATCGTGCCCTCCGGCCACGGGCCGTGCCCGGATTCGGCGTTGATATGGCCCGATTCGCCCGCATCCACGAGAAGCGAACCCCAGCAGTTGGCGATTTCGTCGGCATGCTCGAAGCTGCCGAACGGGTCGTTGCGGCTTGCGACGGTGATCGACGGAAAGGGAAGGGGATCGCGCGGATAAGGGCCGAAGGTCATGAGGTGCTTGGGGCGGATCGCCGGGTTTGCCACATCGGGCGGGGCCACGAAGAATGCGCCCGCGATGGGTTTGCGGAAATCCGGAATGGCATGGATGACCGAGGGCACGCCCAGCGAATGGGCGACAAGGACGACCGGTCGCTCCGAGGCGTTGACCTCCTCGGCGATGCGGGCCGTCCAGTGCTCGCGCACGGGCTTCGACCACTCGGCCTGCTCGACCCGCCGGGCCGTACCGAGCTTGGCCTCCCAGCGAGTCTGCCAGTGGTTAGGCCCGGAGTTGGTGTATCCGGGGATGATGAGGATATCTGCTTCCGATGCTTTCATGATGAGCCGATGTGAGAGCGAGCTTGCGTGGAGTCAAGGGAAAAGAGGACAAGTGCTGGAGGATTTGCTAATGTTCGCCTACGCCGGCTGCGGTTGAACGCCTCGGCCATTGCTTGTCGGACGTCTTCGCGCCGCCAGCCGGTAGCTTTCGGTTGTGGAGGAGAACAACATGACGGCATTTCACGTATGGGCAGGCGCCAGTAGTTCGTTTGTGCGCCCTGCTGTCCGCAAGATCAGCATTGCGGACGTCTTCGACGCTTTGCGCCGGGGTCTCGAGGATTTTCGCGAAAAACCATCCCATTACGTTTTTCTGTGTCTGATGTACCCGATCGCGGGTGTGTTCCTGATCGCCTGGAGTTCGGGCGAGAGGATGGTGCCGTTGCTTTTCCCTCTCATGTCCGGCTTCGCGCTGCTCGGTCCGCTCGCTGCCGTTGGCCTTTATGAGATCAGTCGCCGCCGCGAGCGTGGGCTCGACACGTCCTGGCATCATGCGCTCGAAGTGCGTCATTCGTCGGCAATGCCGTCGATCGTCGCTCTCGGCATCTTCCTGCTCGGCGCCTTCGTGGCCTGGCTCATCGTGGCCCAGCTCCTCTATGTCCACTTTTTCGGAGCGGCCGCCCCTGACTCGATCATGGGCTTCGTTTCCGAGGTTCTGACGACACCAGCGGGCATGCAACTCATATTGTGGGGCAATCTGATCGGCTTCGTCTTCGCGATCGTCGTGCTCGCCACGACGGTGGTCTCCTTTCCGCTGCTCCTCGACAGGGATTGCGGTGCAGCGGCTGCGATTGATACCTCGATCAGGGCCGCACTTGCCAATCCGATACCGGTGGCTCTGTGGGGCCTCATCGTCGCCGTTCTGCTTGTGGTCGGAACGATCCCGATCTTTGCCGGGCTCGCGGTAATCATGCCGGTCCTCGGCCACGCCACGTGGCATCTCTACCGGAAGCTCGTGGCCCAGCCTGTAAGCTAGGCCTAAGCCTGCCAGAAGGACCAGCCGGCTAACGCTGGCTGGTCTTCGCATGTTCGGGAACCTCGCGGTCCAGCGCAGCGTTATGATGCTGTCCGAGTGGAGGAGCCCATGGCCGCGAGCGAGCATATCTTCACCCGTTTCGCCACGACAGCCTCGGAATGGGCGGGCAAGCCGCTTGCGTTCATCCTTGCCCTGGTCTCGGTCGTGATATGGGCGGCGCTCGGTCCGCTCTTCGACTATTCCGAGACCTGGCAGCTCGTCATCAATACCGGGACGACGATCGTCACCTTTCTCATGGTCTTCGTGCTGCAGAACGCCCAGACCAGGGATACGCGGGCGATACAGGCGAAGCTCGACGAACTGATCCTGACCAGCAAGGCCGAGAACCGGTTCATCGGCATCGAGAAGCTGGACGAGGAGGATCTCGCGCATCTCGACCGGCTCATCGCCAAGGCGGCAAAGGCAAGCGGCGGCGGGCAAGGAGCCAGGAAGGCCGGCAACGGCAAGGCGACGGTCGCCAGCAAGGTGCAGGCAATCAAGTCCGAAAAGTTGGGGGACAAGGCGCGGCGCCGGAAATGAAGGCGGCGCATTTCAGGCGCGCCGCCTTGGCAGTCGATAATCCCGTCGTCGCGGGCCTCAGGCCTGGCCGAATACCCGGCGGAAAATCGTGTCCACGTGCTTGGTGTGGTAGCCGAGGTCGAATTTCTCGCGGATATCCGCTTCAGACAGTGCGGCGCGAACTTCGGGATCGGCGAGCAGTTCCTCGAGGAAGTCCTTGCCCTGTTCCCAGACCTTCATGGCGTTGCGCTGGACGAGGCGGTAAGCATCTTCGCGCGACACTCCGGCCTGCGTGAGCGCCAGGAGCATGCGTTGCGAGTGAACAAGCCCGCGGAACTTGTTCAAGTTCTTCAGCATGTTTTCCGGATAGACTACGAGCTTCTCGACTACGCCTGCCAAGCGGTTCAGGGCAAAATCAAGCGTGATCGTCGTATCCGGGCCGATAGCGCGCTCGACGCTCGAATGGCTGATGTCGCGCTCGTGCCAAAGGGCCACGTTTTCGAGAGCCGGGACGACGGACATGCGCACAAGCCGGGCAAGGCCCGTCAGGTTTTCCGTCAACACGGGATTGCGCTTGTGGGGCATGGCGGACGAACCCTTCTGGCCGGGCGAGAAGAATTCCTCGGCCTCCAGCACTTCGGTTCGCTGCATATGCCGGATCTCGATCGCGACGTTCTCGATCGAGGATGCGATGACGCCGAGCGTTGCGAAGAACATCGCGTGGCGGTCGCGCGGTATGACCTGCGTCGACACCGGCTCAGGAACGAGACCGAGCGCCGCGCAGACATGCTCCTCGACGCGCGGATCGATATTGGCGAAGGTCCCGACCGCGCCCGAGATCGCACCGGTGGCGATTTCCGCACGGGCCGCGAGCAGACGCGTCCGGTTACGGCTCATCTCGGCGTAGAAGCGGGCAAAGGTCAGGCCCATGGTCGTCGGCTCGGCATGGATGCCGTGGCTGCGTCCGATACGGATCGTGTCCTTGTATTCGAAGGCGCGCGTCTTGAGCGCGGCAAGGACGCGGTCCACGCCGGCGAGGAGGATATCGGCAGCGCGGACGAGCTGGATGTTGAAGGTGGTGTCGAGCACGTCCGAGGAGGTCATGCCCTGGTGCACGAAGCGGGCGTCCGCCCCGACGATCTCGGCAAGGTGCGTCAGGAAAGCGATCACATCGTGCTTGGTGACGGCCTCGATCTCGTCGATGCGGGCGACGTCGAAGTTCGCCTTGCCGCCCTTCTCCCAGATCGTCGCGGCCGCAGATTTCGGAATCACGCCGATCTCGGCGAGCGCGTCGCAGGCATGGGCCTCGATCTCGAACCAGATGCGGAACTTGGTTTCGGGCGACCAGATGGCGACCATTTCTGGCCGGGAATAACGCGGGATCATGGTTCTTGCTTTCGTCACTGAAAAGGGGCTGGCGTCCCTGTAGCAAAGACGGCCGACAATCTCAACGCATGCGTCTCGCCAGCAGGAAACTGGTCGTGAAAAGGCAGAGGAGGCCCAGCGGCAGCAACAGGCGAACCCCCAGTACCGCAAACTGATAAACCGCCGAAGCACTCGTGAACAGGAACTGGTAGATCCAGACCATCGAACCGAAGGGCGCGTGCCAACGCGCGTAGAAGAAGCGGTAGTCGAGGGCAAAGAGGAATGCGGTCATGGCGACCGTTCCTGCTGCCAGGACGACGAAGAAGGAAGCAAACCGCGTTTCCGGCGCCCGCCCATGTGCGAAGAAAAGTCCGACCGGCAGGACAAAGGGCCAGGAAAGCAGGCCGCCGAGGAAATAGAGAAGAAGAACTTCGGGCGCATGGCTCGTCTGCAGGTCGTCGCGCAGATAGAGGCCGAGCGCAGCCGACAGGGCCATCTGCACGCCCCAGCAGGGCGCGCCGATCAGGTAAGCCTGCCACTGCGGTCGCGCTGCGGCAAGTCGCCGGCGGATGAGCGGGCGAGGCGGGTTAGCTTGATCCAACACGGCCTCCTTCGGCCGCTTCCCGCAGGTCGGCGATCGCCTTGCGATAGTGATCGGCCGCGCCGCCCTTGAAGATCGCCGAGCCGGCGACGAAGACGTTTCCGCCGGCGGCGGCGATGGCAGGCGCCGTCTCGACGGTCACGCCGCCGTCCACCTCGAGCTCGATCGGCCGGTCACCGATCAGTGACTTCGCCTGCTGGATCTTGTCGACCATCGCCGGGATGAATTTCTGGCCACCAAAGCCCGGATTGACCGACATGATCAGGATCAGGTCGACGTCGTCGAGCACATTCTCGACTGCGCTCAGCGGCGTCGCGGGATTGATCGTGACGCCCACCTTCTTGCCGAGATGGCGGATGGTCTGCAGCGAGCGGTGCAGGTGCGGACCAGCCTCCGCATGGACAGTGATGCGGTCGCAGCCTGCCTTGGCGAAGGCTTCCAGGTAGGGGTCTGCCGGCGAGATCATCAGGTGGCAGTCGAAGGTCGCCTGTGTATAGGATCGCAGCGATGCGATGACGTCAGGCCCGAAGGAGATGTTCGGCACGAAGTGGCCGTCCATGACGTCCAGATGGATCCAGTCGGCGCCGGCGGCCGTGACGTCGCGCACCTCCTGGCCGAGCTTTGCGAAATCCGCGGCAAGAATCGAAGGTGCGATCCGGATTGGCAGGCTCATGGCGACGAACTCCGACTGTTGATGCTTGGAACTGCCTTATCACCGCCGACCGGACGCGACAACAGAATGGCGAAGTGTCCGCAAAGGCGACACAAGCCTTTGCACTGACTTATGGCAAGCTGACTTACGCTACGTTAGTCGGTGGAAGAGCCGGGAGCGCGGAAGGTCTTGGCCCGCCACTCCAGGAGCTGATAGGGGTTTTCGGCCAGTTCGTGCGCCGGATTGAAGCTCAGCGGTCCGAGCACCGTCTGGAAGGTGGTGCCGATGAGTTTTTCTGCGACCGGCTTGCCTTGGGCGACGGCACTCTGCACGGCCTGGTCGGCAATCGTCGCGGCGGCATAGGCGGGAAGGACATAGCCCTCCGGTTCAATGCCGGCGGCGCGCAACGCTGTCACGACCGCCTGCGCGGCGGGAAGCAGCGAATAGTCCGGCAGGGTCACGGCAAGTACGCCTTCAGCAAGCGGGACCGGCTGATCGGCCGCGCGCAGTGCGTCGCCGCCGAGGACGACCAGCGGAATCTTTTCCGCTGCCGCATCGCGGGCGATGATCGCCGCATCGCTCCTGTCGCCGCCGATGAAGACATGCGTGGCGCCGGCCCGCTTGAGGCGGCGCACGAGGGCAATCTGCTGCTCCTGTCCGGGGCGGTAGGTATCCGTGAAGACCGGTTTCAGGCCCTTGTCCTCGAGCGCGTCACGGACAGCTTCGGTCAATTCGCGGCCATGGATCGTGCCGTCTTCCACGAGCGCGATCGGTTCGCCAGCCCAATCCTTGATGATGACGTCGATGATCTTCTGGGCCTCGGCACCATCGGGCGGTGCCAGCCGGAAAAGCGGCCAGCCGTTCTTGACGGCGTCCTCCATCAGGATACGGGAGCGCACCGAGACGGTGATCGCCGGAATGCCGGCGTCCTTCAGGCGCGGCAGCGCGCCTTCCAGCGTCTCCGTGCAGACGAAGCCGATCGCGATCTGAACCTTGGCATTGACGAGGGCATCGGCCACCGCCTGGCCGCTGCCATCCTCGCAGGGCTCGTTGACGGTGATGATGGCATTTTTCGACTGGTCCGCCGCAAGGCCGGCGCCCGCGGATATCTGTGCACCGATGGCCGCATAGGGTCCCTGCTGCGGCACGACTACGCCGATCGCGACGCCCGCAGCATGGCCCGCTTGCGCCGCCAGGAGCAGCGCCGCCGAGATACCTATGAGGCGCAGAACCTTCATTCGAAATGAAATTTCCTTCTAAACCCTTCATGCCCTTTTATCCGGCTGCACCACATCGTCAAAGAAAAAGCAACAAAAACCGGCACTTTTCCGGAAAACCGCTGTAGAAAAGAGAATCGAGCATCGCCATATTCGTCGGGCTACATAAAACCGCGATGATACCGTCGGCCAGGAGAGAATTTTGTTGAAGAGACAGCATGTGGACCCGGGGCTTTATCGCGACGCAATGAGCCGTTACGCGGGCCACGTACAACTGGTAACGACGATACTTGGTGACGAGAAGCGCGGTGTCACGATCACGGCTGCCTGCTCGGTCTCCGACAATCCCGCCGCCGTCCTCGTCTGCCTCAACAACAGTAACGAGAAGAACCACGTATTCTTCAAGAGCGGCATCTTCGCGCTGAATGCGCTCGGTGCCCACCAGCAGCATGTGGCGGATGCCTTTTCCGGCCGCACTCATCTCGACGCGGCGGCGCGGTTCGCTGCCGCCCGGTTCGAGACGCTCGTCACCGGCGCGCCGGTGCTTTCGGATGCGCTCGCCGCCTTCGACTGCAAGGTGACGGATATCAAGGAGATGTCGACGCATAACGTCATCTTCGGCGAGGTCGTCGGGGTCCGCTACGGCGAGCTCAGGCCCGCGCTCATTTATATGAACCGGGACTACCACACGCTATAAAGCTCCCGGAAGGAGGAGACATGCCGGATCATTCTGCACCTTCGCTGCCGGCTTCGATCGACGAGACGATCGCATTGCTCGGTGCCAACGACTACCTGGCCGGACGAGCTCTCGGCACCGTCATCTATCTCGCCCTGAAGATGCAGCGACCGCTCTTCCTCGAGGGAGAGGCGGGTGTCGGAAAGACGGAGATCGCGAAGGTCCTGTCCGCCTCCCTCGGACGGCCCCTCATCCGGCTGCAATGCTACGAGGGGCTCGATATCGCCTCGGCCGTCTACGAATGGAACTATCCCGCGCAGATGCTCGAGATACGGCTCGCGGAGGCTTCCGGTCTCACCGATCGCGGACGCATCGAATCCGACATATTCTCGGAGCGCTACCTGATCCGCCGGCCTGTGCTCCAGGCATTGTCCCCGGTCGATGGACGAGCGCCGGTCTTCCTAATCGATGAACTGGACCGCACGGACGAGGCGTTCGAGGCCTTCCTGCTCGAGGTGCTCTCGGATTTCCAGGTGACAATTCCGGAACTCGGCACCATCAAGGCGCCGGAACCGCCGATCGTCATCATCACCACGAACCGGACCCGCGAGATCCACGACGCGCTGAAGCGGCGCTGTCTCTATCATTGGGTCGACTATCCGGAGGCGGCGCAGGAACTCGAAATCATCCGCCGCAAGGTTCCCGGCTGCAACGCGATGCTTTCCCAGCAGATCGTGGCCTATGTGCAGAAGCTCCGGACTCTCGATCTCTTCAAGAACCCCGGCGTTGCCGAAACCATCGACTGGGCGACCGCGCTCACCGAACTCGACCGCCTCGCGCTTGATCCCGAAACCATCTCCGATACGCTCGGCACCCTGCTCAAATACCAGGATGACATCGCGCGTATCCAAGGCGGCGAGGGGCGGCGCGTGCTCGACGAGGTGAAGGCGGATTTCCAGGCGGCAGGATAACAGCCATGGCCGGGATTGCTCCGCAAGATGGTGCCATCGTGCCGCCGATACCGCCGGGAGACGGGCGGCTTGCGGACAACATCGTCTTCTTTGCCCGCGCATTGAGACGGGCGGGGCTGAAGATCGGTCCGGCGGCGGTCGCCGACGCCATCGAGGCCGTCAGTGCCATCGGCATCGGCTCTCGCGAGGAGTTTCACGCCGCGCTCTTTGCCGTCTTCGTCAAGCGCCATGAGGACAAGGCTGTCTTCGACGAGGCCTTCCGCCTCTTCTGGCGGTCGCGTGATCTCGTGCAGAAGATGATCGCGATGATGTCGCCGATTGCTCCCGACAACCGCGAGAAGGAAAAGCCGAAGCCCGGCGACGCGCGCGTTTCCGACGCGCTGGTCAGCGATCGGCAGGACAGGCGGAAGACGCGCGAAGAACCGGATATCGAAGTGGACGCGAGGTTCACGACATCGGGCTCAGAGGTGCTGCGGCGCATGGATTTTGCGCAGATGTCGGTTGCCGAGATCACGGCGGCGAAGCGTGAGCTTGCGCGGCTCCAGCTGCCGCTCGATACGGTCGCGACACGCCGCTTTGCCCGATCGCATGTGCATCGCCAGGTCGATCCGCGCGGAACGATGCGGGCAGCCCTGCGCACCGGCGGCTCGCTTATCCTGCCGCGCTACCGCGAGGCGAAGGAGTTGCAGCCGCCCCTGGTCGTGCTTGCAGATATCTCCGGGTCCATGAGCCAATACACGCGCATATTCCTGCATTTCCTGCATGTGCTGACGGAGAAGCGGCGGCGCGTGCACACATTCCTGTTCGGCACGCGGCTTACCAATGTCACCCGCCAGATGCGCCACAAGGATCCCGACGAGGCGCTGGAGGAATGCGCCGCCGCCGTCAAGGACTGGTCGGGCGGCACACGCATCGGCGAGACGCTGAAGGAGTTCAATCGGCTTTGGGCGCGCCGCGTCCTCGGCCAGGGCGCGGTGGTCCTGCTCATTTCCGACGGACTCGAGCGCGAGGGCGTCGACCTTCTCCAGCAGGAGATGGATCGGCTGCACCGCTCTTGCCGCCGCCTGATCTGGCTCAATCCGCTCTTGCGCTTCGACGGCTTCGAGGCGCGTGCCCGTGGCGTACGCGCCATGTTGCCGCACGTTGACGAATTTCGTCCCGTACACAATCTGATATCCTTGGCGGATCTTGCAGCGGCGCTTGGGGCGGGCCGTTCGGGCGACTTCGATCCGCGCCGGTATATGGGTAAACTGGGAGGTCATTCATGACAGAAACAGTCTCAAATCTTGATCCTCTTGATGTCGCGGAGGACTGGAAGGCGCAGGGCCGTGACGTCGCGGTCGCGACCGTCGTGGAAACCTGGGGTTCGGCACCGCGCCCGGCAGGCAGCCATCTCGTCATCGACGCGGACGGCAATTTCGAGGGCTCCGTCTCCGGAGGTTGCGTGGAGGGAGCCGTGATCGCCGAAGCGCTTGATATCATTGGCTCCGGACAGTCGAAGATGCTCGAATTCGGCGTCGCCGACGAGACCGCCTGGCGGGTTGGCCTCTCTTGCGGCGGGCGCATCCGCGTCTTTGTTGAAAGGCTCGCCTGATGGAACTCGCCGATCTGAAGCGGCTCAATGCCGCCCGGCGCGAGCGCATGGCCGTCGTGCTGATCACCGACATCGATGGCGGCGGGGATCGCGTGCTCGTCGAAGGAGAGCCCGTCGACGGAGCGCTCGGCGAGGCGGTTGCCGCCGCATTTCGCTCTGGCAGGTCTGGAATGGTGGAGGCCGACGGCGGATCCTTCTTCCTCAACGTCCATCTTCCGCCGCCCCATATCGTGGTGATCGGTGCGGTCCATATCAGCCAGGCGCTGGCGCAGATGGCCGGAGTAGCCGGCTTCGATATCCGCATCATCGATCCGCGCACCGCCTTTGCTACGCCGGAGCGCTTCGCCGGTATCGATCTCGTTGCCGATTGGCCGGTCGACGTGCTGAAGGAACGACCGCTGGATCGCTATACGGCGCTTGTCGCGGTAACGCACGATCCGAAGATCGACGACTTTCCGATCGGGGAGGCACTGCGGGAAGAGTGCTTCTATGTGGGAGCGCTCGGCAGCCGCAGGACCCACGCGACCCGGCTCGAGCGCCTGAAGGCCGCCGGTTTCGCCGAAGCCGAACTCGCCCGCATCCACGCCCCGATCGGCGTTGCCATCGGGGCCGCAAGTCCGGCCGAGATTGCAGTGGCGATCC
Source organism: Rhizobium sp. BK251 (assembly GCF_004345245.1). GTDB lineage: Bacteria > Pseudomonadota > Alphaproteobacteria > Rhizobiales > Rhizobiaceae > Rhizobium. The sequence continues at coordinate 110,186 of NZ_SLUQ01000003.1, forward strand.
TGGCGGAGATCATCCAGTGTCTGCGCACGCGCGACGTCTCCGGGGCAAGGGACGCAAGACCATGATCTTCGGCGACACCCCGCTCGAGCAGGCAGAGGGCGCTATTCTCGCGCATTCCGTCAAGCTCCCGGAAGGCGTCTTCGCCAAGGGACATGTTCTCGAAGGCGCCGATATCGAGCATCTTCTGCGGGCCGGGCTGCGGAGCGTGATCACCGCGCGCCTCGAAAGGGGCGACCTTATGGAAGACGAGGCGGCTCGCCGTCTTGCCGCTGCCATCACGCCGGATCACCTGCGTTTCTCGGACGCCACGACTGGGCGGGTCAACGTCTATTCCACTGTCAACGGTGTCTTCGTTGCCGACAAGGTGGCGGTCGACCGCCTGAATCGCGTCGATCCCGCCATTACGCTCGCTTGTCTTGCCGATCACGCGGCCGTCCATGCCGGCGACATGGTGGCGACCTTCAAGATCATCCCGCTTGCGGTGCCGGCCGAGAAGATCGAGCGTTCTGTCGAGATCCTCGAGCAATCGACGGTTTTCGAGGTCAGGCCCTTCCGGCCACATTCGGTCTCGCTCATCGCGACTGAGCTTCCGTCGCTCAAGCAGTCCGTCATGGACAAGACCGCGCGCATCCTTGCCCAGCGACTGCAGGCTTCGGGCAGCGTCGTCAGTCATGAGGAGCGGGTTGCGCACAGGGCCGCGCCGGTCGCGACCGCGATCCGTTTCGCCAGGCAGGCAGAGGACGATGCACGCAGGCTCATCGTGGTCTTCGGTGCCTCTGCGGTCATCGATCCCGACGACGTCATTCCCGATGCGATCAGGCTTGCGGGCGGCGAGGTGATAAGGGTCGGCATGCCGGTCGATCCGGGCAACCTGCTCGTGCTCGGTCAGGTCGGAGGCGTGCCGGTCGTCGGCGCTCCGGGCTGCGCACGCAGCCCCAAGGAGAACGGCTTCGATTGGGTGCTGGATCGCATCCTCGCCGGCGAGTTGCCGACGGCGGAGGAGATCGGCGCGATGGGCGTCGGCGGCCTTCTCATGGAGATCCAGACCAGGCCGAGGCCGCGTGATGCCGTGGAGAAACCGATGAAGTCGTTATCCGTTGCCGTTGTCCTGCTGGCCGCGGGACGGGCGAGCCGCATGGGCGACGGCGGCCATCACAAGCTGCTGGCGGAATTCGACGGGGTGCCGCTCGTGCGCCGCTCCGCCGAGGCCGCTCTGAAAAGCAGTGCCGATGTGGTCGTCGTGACCGGCTACCGCGGCGAGGAGATCGCCGCGACGCTATCCGGGCTCAAGGTCGAGCTCGTGCACAATCCCGATTTTGCGAGCGGTATGGCAAGTTCGCTGATTGCCGGTGTGGGTTCCTCGAAAATTCAGGACGCCGATGGTATCCTGGTCATGCTTGCGGACATGCCGGGCCTGACCGCCCAGGACCTGAAACTGCTTGTGGCTGCCTTCCGCAAGGAAAATGGCGAGGCGGTCGTGCGGGCAGTGTCGCGCGGCAAGCGCGGCAATCCGGTCATCCTGCCGCGATCCCTGCGCGACGCGGTGATGCGTCTGGAAGGCGACATCGGCGCACGCCATATCGTCGAGACGTCCGGACTGCCGGTCATAGACGTGGATATCGGCGACGCAGCGCATCTCGACGTCGATACGCCGGAAGCGATCATTGCCGCCGGCGGCGTGCTGAAGGGGTAGGCGGCGATGGACAATGCGGCAATCGAGGAAATGTTTCAGGCGCTCGGCCCGGTGACGATCAAGCGAATGTTCGGGGGCAAGGGCATCTATCACATGGGCAGGATCGTTGCCGTCGAAGTGCGCGGCGAGATGCTGCTGAAGGCCGACGACCAGAGCGCGCGGGAATTTGCCGCCGCCGGCGCGACGCAATGGGCCTATGAGGGCAAGAAGGGAAAAGCCGTCAATATGCCTTACTGGTCGATCCCTGACGATGCCTTCGACGATCCGGATGTCATGGCCGGCTGGGTGCGGCTCGCCTATGAAGCAGCGTTGCGCGCCAATTAAGCACCCTATTTCAGGTCTTCCGGGGAGAGAAGTTCGATCGCCGCTTGCGTGAAGGCCGAAAGCGGGCTGGGCAGATCGTTGCGGCCGAACCAGCCGAGGTCCGACAGCTTGTCCGGTTCCATCAGGCGTGGTTCACCCTCGACGTCGCGGGCGACGTAGATCATCGAAACCCAATGCTGGTGGTCGGCAGCAATGATCTGCTCAGTTGTGCAGAGCATTTCGACCTTGCCGATGGCAAGGCCCGTCTCTTCCTCTGCCTCGCGACGGGCAGCGTCTGCTGCCCGTTCCATATGGTCGACCTTGCCGCCAACGATGTTCCAGAAGCCGGCCTCGGGCGCATTCACGCGCTTGTAGAGGAGAATCTTGCCGCCCCGCAGTATGGCGAGACCGACTCCAAGGCCTGGAAAATCGATGCCGGGGGCGCCCATCAGGCCTTGGCGTTGGCCACGATCAGCATGAAGGCGGGAATGTCGTCGCCGAAGCCGACCGGGGTCGGGCCGTCGTCATGGTCGCGGTGGTAGCGGCTGCGGCGCTCGCGGTTGTCATCGTTGGCGGGGTAGGGACGTGCGTTGCGCGCTCCGTTATGCGGCTTCTGTTCTGTTCTGCGCTCGTTCTTCACGCCATCTGCCCTTGCTGGTTTTTCTTCCCTGGTGTCTGCTTCAATATCGTTGGTTTTGATATCAGATTTGTGACCCGAAGCTTCCCTGCGGCCGCGGGGTCTCTCCCTGTCGCCGCGCTCCTTGCCCCTGCGCGGACGGTCGCTCTCGCCGCTGTCTTCGGCGGGCGGCAGGGCTGCGAGGTCGCCATTCAGCCATTCGACCTTCTGGCCGATGAGCTTCTCGATGGCGTCGGCATACTTGACATCACGCTTCGTGACGATCGTGAAGGCGGCACCCGAGCGGCCGGCACGGCCGGTGCGGCCGATGCGGTGGACATAGTCCTCGGAGTGGATCGGCACGTCGAAATTGAAGACGTGGCTCACATCCGGAATGTCGAGGCCGCGGGCCGCGACATCCGAAGCGACGAGCAGTTGGAGGTTACCGTCTCGGAAGCTCTGAAGCATCAGGGTGCGCGAACGCTGGTCCATGTCGCCGTGCAGGGCGCCGACGGAGAAGCCGTGCCGCTCCAGCGAGCGGAAGAGGTCCGCGACGTCCTTCTTGCGATTGCAGAAGATGATCGCATTCTTGAGGTCGGTCTGCGCACGGACGAGGTCGCGCAGGGTGGCGCGCTTTTCGTAGTCCTTGCCGTGGGATGCGACGAAACGCTGAGTGACCGTCTCGGCCGCGGAGGCCGGCTTGGCGACCTCGACGCGTTCGGGATTCTGCAGGAAGCGGTCGGCCAGCTTCTGGATCTCCGGCGGCATGGTCGCCGAAAAGAACAACGTCTGGCGCGTGAACGGGATCATCTTCGCGATGCGTTCGATATCAGGGATGAAGCCCATGTCGAGCATGCGGTCGGCTTCGTCGATGACGAAGATCTCGACGCCACTCATCAGGAGCTTGCCGCGCTCGAAATGGTCGAGCAGGCGGCCGGGCGTGCAGATGAGGACGTCGGCGCCGCGTTCGAGCTTGCGATCCTGGTCCTCAAAGGAAACGCCGCCGATCAGCAGGGCAACGTTCAGGCGGTGGTTTTTGCCATATTTCTCGAAGTTTTCCGCAACCTGCGCTGCGAGCTCGCGCGTCGGTTCCAGGATCAGCGTGCGCGGCATGCGCGCGCGGGCGCGGCCCTTTTCCAGCAGCGACAACATGGGAAGAACGAAAGAGGCCGTCTTGCCGGTTCCGGTCTGTGCTATGCCGCAGATGTCGCGCCGCTGCAGGGCGAACGGAATGGCGCCGGCCTGGATCGGGGTGGGGGTAGTGTAGCCTGCGTCTTCAACGGCGGAGAGTACTTTTTGGCTAAGGCCAAGGTCAGCAAATGTTGTCAAAGGGAAATCTGTTTCCGTTCCGGTTCGGTCGAACACTTATGAGTCGGCACGATCTGGGTGCCGCGATGCTGGGCGACATAGTCTGAAAACGCCTGCAAGTCAAGGAAATCGGGTCGTTCCAACTGCTTTGGGAGCAGAAGCAGTTAAGAAATGGCATCCTTTCATATTTAGGGTGGCTGCTGCACGGTATGGTTGCTGCGTGCGCAGAGCTGTTCAGAATGTCGCGGCCGTCCTGAATCCGAAGATCGCCGCATTCCTGATCGCCGAGCCCGGCCTGTCCGGATCCGGCGCGTTTCCGCCCGGCCGAATGACATACTGGAAGAACGGCTGCAGCGAAAACCAGGGCGTGACGGCGGCCTGGTAGGAGGCCTCGATGACCGCTTCTGACTGGGGTATCGGCCCTGGCGTGCCGGACAGGCTGTTCTCGGCTCTGGCCTGGTCGGCGAGGTCCGCGCTCATGCTTGCATAGGCGAATGCTATCCCGACCGTGTCGTTGTCGCGCCCCTTGAACGGACCTTTGTAGGCGAGGCCTGCATCGAAATACCAGCCGATGGTGTTGCGGTCCTGCTGCGGCGCGACTGCTACCCGGGCGAAGCCGCTGAGGCCGTTGTCGGTGCTTCCCGGCTCCTGCCACAGCGTCTGGTCTGCGATGGCGTATATTGCGAAGCTTCCATCCAGGCGCTCGGGACCACCGCTTGCGGCGGGGTCCGCAAGCGAGACGCCGTTCGCCGCGGTGGAAAGGCTGTCGAACTGCTCTGAATCATACCAGGCGCCGAGCTTGTACGTCCCCGGCAAGCCGGGCGCGCCCTTGTCCGGTGTGTAGGCGTATGCGGCCTCGACGATGGCAAGGACCCCGTCGCCGATCGGAAATCCGAGCCCGTTGGCGTTGCCGTCTGGATCGGAACCTGTCGGATTGCCGTTGAAGATCGCCGCCTGCAAGGTCCAGGCGTCATCGGGCCGGACGATCAGCTGCGCGCCCGGGACGGCGAAGGGGTAGGCCGGACCACCGCCCGGCAGGTCGACGGCAAAGAGGCCCGGCCAGCCGAAGGTCGAATTGACGAAGAGGCTGGCGGTGTTGCTGATGGCAAAGTTCTGGTCCGCCAGTATCTGCCCCACCTTCAGCGTCACCTTGTCACCGAGGAGATCCTGCTGGATGTAGAGTTCGCCCAGCCGGAAGCCCGGCTCGGCCTCGACCGATGTGACCGTCAGGAGGTTGCCGATGTCCTTCTCGGAAAGGCCATGCCCCTGGATCGCATAGCCGGAAACGTGGATCTTGCCGCCCTCCCAGCCGACGAGCCTCTCCATGTCGAAATCACCCTGGAGTTCGAACAGGCCGTCATAGGCGGTGCCGCGCTGCAGTCCGCCGGAAACATTGCCGAGGAAATCGCTGGTCTGGTTTATCGTCAGGGCCACGCCGGCGTCGTAGAGCCGCGTCCTGTACCCGCCCCAATCGCCCGTCAGCGCCGAGTCGGCGTAGGCCGGAGCCGCCGCGTCGTCGGCGCGCGCGCCCGTACCCGCAAGAAGCAGGAGAAATGCAAGCGTCGGTGCCAGCGCCACCCCGGCCCGGCCGCACACCATGACATTGCCCGGAAAAGCGGGTCGGTCCCGCATCTGCTGCCTCTCCGAATCCTTCATGCGTTTCCGCATGGTCAGGTCTAGAGCCGAAGGGCGCGAGGGTCAATTTGGCCGAGTGAGGATGATCGGGATATCGCGAGGCGGCGCCCGCTCGGCGTCAGTGGATGTAGCTCGCGAGCTTCAGCCCGGCCGTGATGAAGTGCATCGGGTCGATCGGTTCGCCGTCCTTGCGGACCTCATAGTGCAGATGCGTTCCTGTTGAACGTCCTGTGCTTCCGGCAAGGCCGACGGTGCCGTTCGTCTGGACCGTGTCGCCAATCTTGACGAGGATCTGTGAGAGGTGGCCATAGCGCGTTGCGATGCCGTCGCCGTGGTCGACCTCGACCATGTTGCCGTAGCCTCCGGTCCAGCCGGCGGCGGTCACCCTGCCTGGCGCGGTCGCCAAGACCTTCTCTCCGGGCGCAAAACGGAAATCCATGCCGGAATGCAGGGCGAGGCGACCGATGAAGGGATCCATCCGGTTCCCGAAGGGGCTGGTGATCTCCTTGCCGGCCGCCGGATTGCGGAATGGAAGCTTCTCGACGGTGTCGCGCGCCATGTCGAGGCGATTGAGGGCGCCGTCGAGCCTTGCAAGCGAGGCATCGAACTGGTCCTCGCTTTCCGGCGCAAGGAGCGGGCCACCCACGGCGCTGTCGTCGGATGCGGCAACTGGTGCGGCCGGCATCCTGACGCCGACGCGCTTCAGTACGCCGGCAATCGCATCCGCCGTTTCTCCGGCATCTTCCGTCAGTTGCTCGACTCGCATCCGCTGGTCCTGTTCGATGTTCTTCAGCGACGACGTGACCTTGGAGAAGATGCGATCGGCGTGGTCCGCAATCGTCTCGCGCAGGCCGACGTCGCCATGCGTGCTTGCATCGGCCGTTTCGGCTGGCGCAGTGCCGGCAAGGAGGTTTTCGATCGCCTTGACGCCGCCCGAAAGCGATGCGCGCTTGCCCGTCGCTTCGGGCGCATAGGACTGTACCGGAGAGCTCCGGTCCATGAGGCCGGAGCTTTCGGCCCGGTCGAGGAGCGAGCCGAGTTTTCCGTGGCGCGAGGAAAGCGCCATCTGCTGTTCCATGAGCTTGTCCACCTTCTCCTCGACGAGCTGCTGGTCCAGAAGCTGGCGGGAAGTGACGCGATCGACCTGGGCGCGCAGCGCCGCGATCCTGTCCTCGTAGTCATGCTGCATGCGTGCCTGGCGCGCCATCGTCGCGCCGATCAGGTCGTCGCGCAGCACGAGATAGGAGGTCGCCAGCAGGTAGCCGATGACGGCGACGCCGACGAAGCAGAAGACGAGGGCGGCCATCCACGGCTTGACGGTCATGTGGCGGATCTTGTCGCCGCTTGCGAGGATGATGATGTGCTCCTGCGCCCGCTTTCCGAAAAGCCGGTTCTGATGCCCGTTGGCCACGGAATTTCCCCCAATGATGCGTTTTGCGTCCTTGGGTTGATTACACACTGTTAAGGTTAATAATTGCTTGAAATCCGGCCGCTCAGCCGTTGCTCGTCGACGTCAGCGAGCGGTAGAAGGACGGTGTCAGGCCGGCCTCCGCACGGGCGATATCGTTGAACGGCGGCTTCAGTGGACCGCGGAAGTTGGCGCGCACGAGCTCGCGGAAGGCCTGCGCGGGATCGCGCTTCTCGCGGGCGCAGAGAAAACGGAACCACTTTGCGCCGACCGCGACATGGCCCTTTTCGTCGTTGTAGATGACGTCGAGAATCGCCGCGCTCTCGAGATCGCCGGTCTCGCGCATCCTTGCCTGGAGTGCCGGGGTCACGTCGAGCCCGCGTGCCTCCAGAATGAGCGGCACGACTGCCAGTCGCGCCGTCAGGTCGTTGCGGGTGGCATGGGCCGCCTGCCAGAGGCCGTCATGGGCTGGCAGGTCGCCATAGTCGGCGCCGAGATCGCGCAGGCGCTGGCGCACCAGCCGGAAGTGTTTGGCTTCCTCATAGGCAACCTGCATCCAGCCATCGAAGAACGAGTTCGGAACAGGCTCGGTAGCGAAGCGCGCGACGATGTCGAGCGCGAGGTCGACGGCGTTGAGCTCGATATGGGCAATGGCGTGCAGCAGGGCGATGCGCCCCTTCTGCGTATGAAGCGACCGCTTCTCGACCAGCTTCGGCGGAATCAGGACCGGTCGGTCCGGACGGCCCGGCCGATCGGGCATCACGGCATCGAGCGGCGAGCGCAGTGATAGCGAGCGGGCAAACCAGCGGCTCGCCGTCTCCTGCGCCAGGGCCGTCTTGCGGTCGAGATCGCAGGACCGGATCGCGTCGATCGCTCCGCCACGCAGCGAGGTGATTCCTGAGTCGCCGCTTGTCGCCATCACGTCACGTCCGTCAGAGGTTTCTTACGGCTTCGAGCACCGCCTCGGCGTGGCCGGGAACCCTGACCTTCTGCCAGATGGTGGTGATCGAGCCGTCGCGGGCGAGCAGGAAGGTCGTCCGCTCGACGCCCATGAAGCGTCGGCCATACATGCTCTTCTCCTTCCAGACACCGTAGGCCTGGAGCGTTGCCGTGCTCTCGTCGGAGGCCAGGATGACGGAGATGCCGTGCTTCTTACAGAACTTGTCGTGGCTCTTGACCGAGTCGGGCGACATGCCGATGACAGTTGCGCCGACCGACTTGAATTCGGTATCGAGTGCCGTGAAGGCGAGGGATTCGGCCGTGCAGCCGACGGTGTCGTCCTTGGGGTAGAAAAACAGGACGATGGGGCTTCCCCGAAGCTGGGAAAGGGAGATGCGGCCACCGCCGTCGCGGGGCAGATCAAAATCCGGAGCAGCATCGCCAATGCCGGGTTCGGCCATGTGGAAACCTTTCTTTTGCCGGGTTTTCGGATGACTATTAGCGTCCCGCATATATATTGAACGGTGTAGTCGTCCAGTCGGGGCGAGGGGCTTATCCCATATTTAGGAGACCAGTGAAGCGAATGGGAGTGATCCGAGGCGAAAAGGTTACATTTCGCAAGAAAGATATCGTCTCCCTTCATCACCTGCCGTCAGCGCAGGTCGAGGATCCTCTGATCGTTCATTGCCCGGAGTCGCCATCCCACGTCCGGCGCTTGTCGAAATTCTGCGGTCTGATCATCGTTGTCCTGGCGCTGCTTATCGGCGCGCTCGTCGCGACAGTCGAAGGCGGGATGTTCGATGCGCCGCTTTCGCGAAACGCGCAGATGGCGCTCGATATGGCGATCGGCCCTCGCTACAAGGCGGAGGTCGGTTCCACCGTTATCCGTTTTGATTCCGGCCTTCGGCTCGCTCTCGAGGCGCGGAACGTCAATCTGGTCGACCAGGAAAGCGGGAAGCATCTTTCGACGACGGCCGTCATGCGCATGGCGCTGGATCCCCTGGCCCTGTTGCGGGGGCATATCTCCGTGACCGACATCGAGGCGGAGGGCATTGCGCTCGATACGGCGCTTCTGCCGTCCGGCGATCCTTTGACCTTGGCCGACATGCGCGTTGACGCGATCCCGACCGGGCTCGAATCCGTGTTCTCGAACCTCGACGTACTGGACAATTTCGTTGCGCGGAGCGGTACGGATTCGGTGCGCATATCGGGGCTCGACCTCAAGTTCGATAGCGGCGATGGCAAGCCGCTTTCGCTGGTCGTCGACAACCTTTCCCTTGCCCGCACGGCGCCGGAGACGCTGCAGCTTTCAGGTGAAATCGCCGTCGACGGTGCTGTCGCGCAGCTGAATGTCACTGCGCAGAAGGTGGCCGGCCGTGCGGCATCGCTGACTGCGACGCTTGCCAATGCAGACCTTACGCCCTTCATGCTGCGCAGGGACGCCGCAGGCGAGCCCCGGCAGGGAATCAGCAGCCTCGCCGACGTGACTGTTTCGGCAAAGCGCGCGGATGCCGGTCCCGCGCCGTCGCTTACCGCCGAGATCGCCGTCAAGCCGGGCGAGTTCTTCATGGATGGCAACAGCCAGGAACTGTCGGGTGCGGAAATCAATCTGGCCTACAGCGGCGCTGCGGGAACCCTGGAGATACTGAAGTCAAATGCCCAGTTCGCGGCGACGAACATTCCCTTTACGGGCGCGCTGATCGATCTGGACAAGCTGGACCCGAGTGCGGGCAAGGGCTTCGGGGTAGACCTCCTCGTCAGCGGAGGGACGGCTGCGACAGCGGCCTCCGGCGAGGCGGCGCTCGCATTCGACGCCCATGCGGAGGGGCGCTACCTGACAGACGGCCGCGAGCTGCAGTTCAACAGTCTCACGGTGTCGAGCCCCCTGGGCGCGCTCTACGGTTCGCTTCACGTCAAGCTTGGCGACAGCTCTCCCGAGATCAGCTTCGTCGGGCAGTCGCAACAGATACAGACTGCGGCGGTCAAGCAGCTGTGGCCATTCTGGATGGCGACGCGGGCAAGGAACTGGGTGCAGCAGAACCTTTTCGGCGGCACTGTCAGCAACGCTTCGATTTCCGTCTTCATTCCTGCCGGCGCGCTCGACGCCGCCATTGGTCGTGGTCTGCGGCTCACTGAACAACAGCTGCACATCACTCTCGATATCGCCGACACGCGCATGAACGTCGCCGGCGCCATTCCGCCGATCCGCGACACCGTCGGCCATGTCGACGTGGCGGGGTCGGTCGTGACAGTCGATATCAAGGGCGGCACGTCCTACTTCGCGTCGGGGCGTTCGGTAACGGTAGGCACTGGCCGCTTCGTGATTCCGTCCACCTTTGAAAAGCCGCTGATGGCTCAGTTGAATCTCGATGTTTCGGGCACGGCCGATTCCATCGCCGAGCTCCTGACCTACAAACCCATCCAGGTGTTGCAGCGTACGGGTTTCCAGCCTGACGAGCTGCGTGGCAATGTGACGGCCAGTGTCGAGGCGCGTTTTGGCCTCGTCCAGTCGCAAGATCCGCCGGCGCCGGACTGGAAGGCGACAATGCACCTGACCGACCTCGATGTCGGCAAGGAGATCGCGGGCCGCAAGATCACGAATTTCGCAGGCGAACTCGACGCCGACCCCCAATCTGTCCGCATCGACGGCAAGGCCCAGATCGACGGCATTCCAGCGGAGCTCAGCCTCGTGGAACCGACCTCCGCATCTTCAGGCACGCCGAGGGAGCGGGTCATTACGATGACCCTCAACAACTCCCAGCGGGAAGGGGTGATGCCGGGCCTTTCGAGCCTCATCGACGGGACGATAAAGGTCGAGCTGACGCGTCTCGATGATGACCGCCAGGCGGTGAAGGTCGACCTTACCCAGGCGACGCTGGTCGTGCCCTGGGTGGGCTGGACCAAGGGGGCCGGCATCGCGGCGAGCGCCGAATTCGAGGCATCCGGTCCCCCTGACGCGACGTCGATCAAGGATTTCCAGCTCAAGGGAGACGGTTTTGGCGCCGACGGCGAGCTCCTGGTCGGGAAAGGGGGGCTCGTTTCAGCGGACTTGTCCAGCGTCAAGCTGTCATCAGTCGACGATTTCGCCGTATCGGTTGACCGCAACAAGGGCGCTTATGATGTTTCCGTGTCGGGCGCCGCCGCTGATGCCCGTCCCATCCTGGCGCGGCTCAAGTCTGCGGGGCCTGCTGGCGGTGATGGCGACAGTTCGGCCGCGGTGGCGGTTCGCATCAAGCTTGGCAGGATCGTCGGCTTCAACGATGAGTCGATCGACAACTTCGAAGGGCTGTACTCGACGCGCGGCGGGCGTCTGAGGGCGCTCAACTTTTCCGGCGTGACCGACAGCGGCCAGGCAGTCGTGACCAAGATGACCGGCGATGGCGGAAACGGGACCATCTACATCACCAGCGGCGACGCCGGCGCGACGGCCCGGTTCGCCGACTTCTATCGTCACATGGACGGCGGGCTGCTCAATCTCACCATCAACATGGGAGCCGGCGACAACTGGAGCGGGTCGGTGGATATCCGCCGCTTCGCGCTCGTCAATGAGCAGCGCCTACGCTCGATCGTCTCCACGCCCGTCGGAGACGACCAGCGGAGCCTGAATTCCGCGGTGAGGCGCGACATCGACACAAGCGCCCAGCGCTTCCAGCGGGGGTTTGCGAGGATCGTATCGCGCGGAGGTGTGATCACCATCGAGAACGGCGTGGCACGCGGCGATCAGGTCGGGGCCACCTTCCAGGGCACGATACGCGATCGCAACGGCAACATGGACATGACGGGCACCTTCATGCCGGCTTACGGCCTGAATCGCCTTTTCGCCGAGTTGCCGTTCATTGGTGTGCTGCTCGGGAACGGCTCGGACCGGGGGCTGATCGGCATAACCTTCAGGCTCACCGGCAAGTTCGATTCGCCGTACCTGCAGATCAATCCGCTCTCGCTCATCGCGCCCGGCGTGTTCCGTCAGATCTTCGAGTTCCAATAAAAAAGCCGGCGGGTGTTCCGCCGGCCTCGGGCATTTCCCGTCGCGCCCCTATCAGGCGGGACGGACGAGGATGTGCTTCTTCTTGCCGAGCGAAAGCTTGATGACGCCTTCGGCCGTGACTTCGGCGCTGCCGACCAGCTTTCGCTCGTCGCTAACCGACTGGTCGTTGACGCGAACGGCTCCGCCCTGGACGTGGCGCCTGGCTTCACCGTTCGAACCGGCGAGGCCGGCGCGCACCAACAGGGACAGGAGACCGACGCCTGCGTCGAGTTCGGCGGACGGGACATCGACCGAGGGAAGGTCCTCGGCAAGCCCGCCTTCCTCGAAAGTCTTGCGCGCCGTTTCTGCTGCCTGCTCGGCTGCCTGGCGGCCGTGGAGGATCGCTGTGACCTCCGTCGCGAGGATCTTCTTCACCTCGTTGATTTCCGAGCCCGCCAGAGCAGAAAGCTTTTCGATCTCGGCCATCGGCAGTGTCGTGTAGAGCCTGAGGAATCGGGAGACGTCCGCGTCCTCGGTATTGCGCCAGTACTGCCAGAAATCATAGGCCGACAAGAGGTCGGCATTCAGCCAGACTGCGCCGGTCGCCGACTTGCCCATCTTGGCACCTGACGACGTCGTCAGCAGCGGCGAGGTCAGCGCATAGAGCTGCTGTGTCCCCATCCGGTGACCGAGGTCGATGCCGTTGACGATGTTGCCCCACTGGTCGGAGCCACCCATCTGCAGACGGCAGTCGTAGCGCTTGGCCAGTTCCACGAAGTCGTAGGCCTGAAGGATCATGTAGTTGAATTCGAGGAACGAAAGCGACTGTTCGCGGTCGAGACGTGTCTTGACGCTGTCGAAGGCCAGCATGCGGTTGACGGAGAAGTGCCGGCCGACATCGCGTAGGAATTCGAGATAGTTGATCGAACGCAGCCAGTCCGCGTTGTTGATCATCAGCGCGTCCTTCGGACCTTCACCATAGGTGAGGTAGTTCGAGAAGACGCGCTTGATCGAGGCGATATTGGCCTCGATCGTGTCGATGGTCATGAGCTGGCGGGCTTCTTCCTTGAAGGACGGGTCGCCCACCATGCCGGTGCCGCCGCCCATCAGCGAAATGGCGCGGTGGCCCGTCGCCTGCAGCCAGTGCAGCATCATGATCTGGATGAGGGAGCCGGCGTGCAGGCTCGGTGCGGTCGGATCGAACCCGATATAGGCCGTCACCGTTTCCTTCCGGAAAAGATCGTCGAGGCCGGATTCATCTGAAATCTGATGAATGAAGCCGCGCTCTTTCATGGTGCGGAGGAAATCGGATTTGAACTCGGACATGGCCTTCGTCTTTCGGGTGACCTATTTCGGGGAATGGAGGTTGTTGAAACGTCGCGGCGCGTTTAGCACTGTTTTGCGGAAAGTGCACTATTCGGCGCCGAATGTTTTTGCGAGGGAAGATATGGCAGGTACGCAAGCACGGACGGCGATCGGGCTGATGAGTGGCACGTCCATGGACGGTATAGACGTCGCGCTTCTGCGCACAGACGGAGACGCCCTGGTGGAACGGGGACCCTTCGCCGGCACGGCCTATGATTCCGCGTTCCGCAATCGCCTGAAATCGGCGCTGGAAACGGCCAAGACCATCCGCAAACGCGAGGAGCGGCCGGGCGATCTCTCGGAAATCGAACGCGAATTGACGTTACGTCATGTGGCTGCCGTTGGGGAATTTCTGAGTGCAAACGGCCTTAGGCCGTCGGATATCGACGTCATCGGCTTCCACGGGCAGACGGTCCTGCATCGGCCCGACGAAGGCCTGACGGTACAGATCGGCGACGGTGCGCTGCTGGCGCGGGAGTGCGGGATACCGGTCGTCTATGATATGCGCGCCAACGACATGGTGCATGGCGGTCAGGGTGCACCCCTCGTGCCGGCGTATCACGCAGCACTCGCCGAGGGCATGAAGGACGCGACGCTGCCGGTCTGCTTCGTCAATATCGGCGGCATCTCGAATATCACCTATGTCGGTGCCGGCGGCGAGATCATTGCCTATGACAGCGGGCCTGGGAATACGCTCATCGACCAGTGGGTCGAGGGACATGCGGGCATTCCTTTCGACCAGGGTGGAATGATTGCATCCGAGGGACGGATCGTTTCGGAGCTTGCGGAGCGCTATCTCGACAATCCCTTCTTCACCGCCGAGAAGCGCCGTTCGCTCGACCGCAACGACTTCCTCCCACCGTCGGGCAGCGAAGCCGAGCTTGCCGATGGCGCGCGCACGCTTGCCTACGTCGCCGCGGCTGCGATCATCAAATCGGTCGGCCACCTGCCGCAAAAGCCGTCGCTCTACATCGTCTGCGGCGGCGGTAGGCTGAACCGGGTGCTGCTGCAGGATCTCTCCGACCTTGCTGGCCAGCAAATGACCGAGGTGGTCACCGCCGAGGACGCGGGCTTCGACGGTGATGCGATGGAGGCCGAAGCCTGGGCCTACCTCGCAGTCCGCTCGCTCGAGGGCTTGCCGCTCACCTATCCCGGGACGACCGGTGTTCGCACGGCGGTCAGCGGGGGCGTCTTTGCCGGGGCCGAGGATCGCGCCCGGCGATGAGCCGGAAATCGCGTGAGCGCTGTCGAGTTGGTTCTTAGAGTGCCGCTTCGCTCGGCAATTCATTGCCTTCACGCACCCGGACAATATTGCTTCGCCAAGGGTACTAACAAAAATCGGCATGCGTTCCCGCATGCCGATGCTGATCGATGGGATAGGGTGTCCCACATTCGAGCTCTCCGCAGGGAAGAAGCTATCTACCGAATCCGCTTCGCCGCCGGTTCCGGAACCAGTTCGCCGTTGAGGCGGCGATCGAGGTAATCCTCGCATTCGGCCATCAGCGGCTCCACCTGCCCGTTGAAGAAGTGGTTTGCGCCGGACACGGTCCGGTGGGTGATAAGGATGCCCTTCTGCGTCTTCAGCTTCTCGACGAGGCCGTTGACGTCCTTCTCCGGGGCCACCTTGTCGGAGTCGCCGTTGATGATGAGACCCGATGAAGGGCAGGGCGCCAGGAACGAGAAGTCGTAGATGTTCGGCTGCGGGGCGATCGACATGAACCCCTCGATCTCCGGACGGCGCATCAGGAGCTGCATGCCGATCCAGGCGCCGAAGGAATAGCCGGCTACCCAGCAGGTCTTCGAATCGGGGTGGAGGCTCTGGACCCAGTCGAGGGCCGAGGCCGCGTCCGAAAGCTCGCCGGCGCCGTGGTCGAATTCGCCCTGGCTGCGGCCGATTCCGCGAAAGTTGAAGCGCAGCGTCGTAAAGCCGCGCTTCTGGAACATGTAGAAGAGCTGGTAGACGATCTGATTGTTCATCGTCCCGCCAAACTGCGGATGCGGATGCAGGATCAGGGCAATAGGGGCGCTTTTTTCCTTGGACGGCTGATAGCGGCCTTCAAGACGACCCGCGGGGCCGTTGAATATGACTTCGGGCATCGGTACTCCGGCAGTTATTTTTGCTGTTCGGGCTGCGCAAGACAACAAGTTGACTTGACGAAGGTTGTCAGCTTTTCTAAAACGCAGTTTAGAACAATTCGAAACTTGTATGGCACGCCACACAACGTTGAACGTGTCATAAGGCAAGCCCGACGGAAATTTCAAGGAAAATGAGCCGTGGCCCGGCGAGGCTTTTCTCGGGCAGGTATGAAATGATGGCGACCGCGCGTCTTTATCTCGACTGGAACGCTACTGCTCCGCTGCATCCGGCGGCGCGTGCAGCGCTTCTGCGCGCCATCGACCTGTTTGGCAATCCGTCTTCCGTGCATGGCGAGGGCCGGGCCGTGCGGGCGGCAATCGAGATGGCGCGCCGCCAGGTCGCGGCGCTCGTGGGCGCAGATCCGGCGCATGTGACGTTTACGAGCGGTGCGACCGAGGCGGCCAACACGGTGCTCACGCCGGACTTCCGCATGGGCCGGAAGCCCGTTGCGGTCGGCCATCTCTATCGTTCCGCGATCGAGCACCCGGCGCTGCGCGAAGGCGGCCGCTTCGCCCGCGAGAATACAAGCGAAATTCCCGTCACGTCCGGCGGCGTTGCCGATCTCGCCGCGCTAGACGCGATGCTGGGTTCTCACGACAAGGAGAGCGGCCTGCCGATGGTCGCGATCATGCTCGCGAACAACGAGACGGGCATCCTTCAGCCGGTGGAAGAGGCTTCCTCGATCGTGCGTTCCCATGGCGGCATTTTCGTCGTCGATGCGGTGCAGGCGGCGGGACGCGTGCCGGTCGATATCAACAAGATCGGTGCCGATTTCCTGATAGTATCGTCGCATAAGATCGGCGGACCGAAGGGCGTCGGTGCGCTCATTTCCCGGGGCGAGGTGCTTATGCCGGCGCCTCTCATCCACGGCGGCGGCCAGGAAAAGGGCCACAGGTCCGGAACCGAAAATTCGTTGGCGTTGATCGGTTTCGGTGCCGCGGCCGCGGCAGCCGTCGAGGAATTCGACGCGCGCAACGCGGCTATTTCCCTGTTGAGGGACCGATTGGAAGCGGGCATGCACCGCTCGGCTCCCGACGTGATCATCTACGGCGTCGACGAGAAACGGGTTCCGAATACTTCCTTCTTTACTTTGCCCGGATTGAAGGCCGAGACCGGCCAGATCGCGTTCGATCTTGAAGGTGTCGCACTTTCGGCGGGTTCTGCCTGCTCGTCCGGCAAGGTCGGTGACAGCCATGTGCTCGTGGCGATGGGGCGTGATCCGAAGCTTGGCGCGCTGCGCATCTCGCTCGGATTTTCGACCACCGAAGAGGATGTCGATGGCGCGATTGCAGCCTTCGCGAAGATAGCCGGTCGGCGCAAGCCGGCGGGCCAGGCGGCCTGACCGCTTCGGAATTTTGCGCAAGCGCAATTTTCCGCTTGCCAATTGGGCTGAAAAGTCCCTCTTGGCCACCTACATAAGGGCAGACATAGGTTTGCTCGAACGTTGACAAGCTGCCGGACCTTGGATCCGGCGAGATTGGAGAGCGAAATGGCTGCTGTGCAGGAAACAATCGATCAGGTTCGTCTGATCGATGTGGACCAGTACAAGTATGGTTTTGAAACCATCATCGAAATGGACAAGGCTCCCAAGGGCCTTTCGGAAGATATCATCCGCTTCATCTCCGCCAAGAAGCAGGAGCCGGAATGGATGCTGGAATGGCGTCTCGAGGCCTACCGGCGTTGGCTGACGCTTGAAGAGCCCACATGGGCGCGCGTCGATTATCCGAAGATCAATTTCAACGACATCTACTACTACGCCGCGCCGAAGAGCACGCCGGGTCCGAAGTCGCTGGACGAGGTCGATCCAGAGATCCTCAAGGTCTACGAAAAGCTCGGCATTCCGCTCAAGGAGCAGGAAATCCTCGCCGGCGTCGAAAGGCCGAAGATCGCCGTCGATGCGGTCTTCGATTCCGTCTCCGTCGTCACGACCTTCAAGGAAGAGCTGAAGAAGGCCGGCGTGATCTTCATGTCGATCTCCGAGGCGATCCGCGAGCATCCCGATCTTGTCCGGAAGTATCTCGGATCCGTCGTTCCGACGACCGACAATTATTACGCGACGCTGAACTCCGCGGTCTTCACCGACGGCTCCTTCGTCTTCGTGCCGAAGGGTGTTCGCTGCCCTATGGAGCTCTCCACCTACTTCCGCATCAATGAGAAGAACACCGGCCAGTTCGAGCGCACGCTGATCATCGCCGAGGAAGGCGCCTACGTGTCCTACCTCGAGGGCTGCACGGCGCCCCAGCGTGACGAGAACCAGCTGCACGCTGCGGTCGTTGAGCTCGTCGCGCTCGATGATGCCGAGATCAAGTATTCCACCGTCCAGAACTGGTATCCGGGCGACAAGGAAGGCAAGGGTGGCATCTACAACTTCGTCACCAAGCGCGGCGATTGCCGCGGTGATCGCTCCAAGATCTCCTGGACTCAGGTTGAGACCGGCTCGGCCATTACCTGGAAGTATCCGAGCTGCATCTTGCGCGGCGACGACAGCCGCGGCGAGTTCTACTCGATCGCAGTGTCGAATGGCCACCAGCAGATCGACAGCGGCACCAAGATGATCCATCTCGGCAAGAACACGTCGAGCCGTATTGTCTCGAAGGGCATCGCTGCCGGCGTTTCGCAGAATACCTATCGCGGCCAGGTTTCGGCCCACCGCAAGGCATCGAACGCCCGTAACTTCACGCAGTGCGACTCGCTTCTGATTGGCGACAAGTGCGGTGCGCATACTGTGCCGTACATCGAAGCCAAGAATTCGACCGCGCAGTTCGAGCACGAGGCGACGACGTCCAAGATTTCCGAGGACCAGCTGTTCTACTGCCTGCAGCGCGGCATCCCGACCGAAGCGGCGATCGCCCTGATCGTCAACGGCTTCGTCAAGGAAGTCCTGCAGGAACTGCCGATGGAATTCGCCGTCGAAGCGCAGAAGCTGATCAGCATCTCGCTCGAAGGTTCGGTTGGCTAGTTTGAAGCGGGGATGAGCCGGTGATAGGCAAACTTGCTGATGGCATTGCTGCCTGCGTGCTTGTTTGTCTGGGAACCCTGACCATCCTCGGTATGGTGATAGCGATTTCCGGAGGAATTGCTGGAAGTGCAACGGTCAATACCGTGGGGATAGCGATGATAAGGATGGGAATTATTCCCGCCGTGATCTTGCTGTTTACAGATATCGGCCAGCTTCTGGTTTTCCTGCCCTTCGGAAGCTCCGGATCGAATGCCTCTTCGCGGAACGAGGAAGCAAACCTTAGGAACCCGGCCTCGAAGGACTGAGGCAAAGGAAGATTGAGACGAACAATGCTTGAAATCAGAAACCTGCACGCCCGCATCGCCGAAGACGGCACCGAGATCATCCGTGGCCTGAACCTCACCGTGAAGGCTGGCGAAGTTGCCGCCATCATGGGTCCGAACGGCTCTGGCAAGTCGACGCTCTCCTACATCCTTTCCGGTCGCGAGGACTATGAAGTGACTGAAGGGGACATCCTCTACAACGGCGAGAGCATCCTCGAGCTCGATCCGGCCGAGCGTGCCGCCAAGGGCATCTTCCTCGCCTTCCAGTATCCGGTCGAGATCCCCGGCGTCGCCACGATGCAGTTCCTCAAGGTCGCGATGAACGAGCAGCGCAAGGCGCGCGGCGAAGAGGAGCTGACGACGCCGGACTTCATGCGCCGCGTCAAGGACGCTGCCGGCAAGCTGCACATCAACACCGAGATGCTGAAGCGTCCGCTGAACGTCGGCTTTTCCGGCGGCGAGAAGAAGCGCGCGGAAATCCTCCAGATGGCGCTCCTGCAGCCGCAGCTCTGCGTGCTGGACGAGACCGACTCCGGCCTCGACATCGATGCGCTGAAGATCGTTGCCGATGGCGTCAACGCGCTGCGCTCCCCGGATCGCGCCGTCATCGTCATCACGCACTACCAGCGCCTGCTCGACTATATCGTCCCGGACACCGTCCACGTCCTCTACAAGGGCCAGATCATCAAGTCCGGCGACAAGACGCTTGCGCATGAGCTTGAGGCGAATGGCTATGCGGACATCATTGACGCTGCAGCCTGATTTGGCGGAAAGGACGAGTCTCATGAACATGCAGACGACGAGCCGCCTCACTGCGGCAGAGACGGCGCTGATCGAGGCCTTCAACGACCAGATCGGCGACCTGCCCGGCGACGGCGCGGTCACGGCGATCCGCGACCGCCTGCTCGACGACCTTAAAAAGGGCGGCCTGCCGACCCGTCGCGTCGAAGCCTGGCACTACACCGACCTCAAGGGCTTGCTTCGCAACGTGCCGTCGCTGCAGGGCGATGCCGGCACGGAGGCAGGCGAACCCCTGGTCGAAGGTTCGCCCGTTCTTGCAGTCCTGCAGGGCGCAAGCGATCACAATGCCTCGATCGATGGGCTTGGCGTCAGCGCCTATTCGGAACAGCTCCTGGATGGTACGGCCGCTGCGGGCCTCGTGGCGCTCGGCAGCGACGATGCGGTCGGCCGCATCAATGGCAGCTTTGTCCGCGATGGCTACGTGGTCGACGTTCCCGAGGGGACCGAACTCGAGGCTCCGCTGGAGATCCAGCTGCGCCATGCCGGCGGACAGACCCACACTCGTCTTCCCGTGTCGTTCGGGGCAGGCGTGAAAGCGACCGTGATCGAACGTCACCAGTCGGTGACCGGCGATGCGGCGCTTGTGTCCCATGTCAGTGACATCTCGGTCGGGCAGGGCACGGAGCTCACCTGGATCATCCTGCAGCAGCAGGGCGCAGAAGACACGCATCTCGGCCAGATCCGCGTCGATCTCGGCCCCGATGCCAAGCTGAAGCTCTTCGTCATCAATACCGGCGGCAAGCTCGTTCGCCAGGAACTGCACCTGAAGGTGACCGGCGAGGGTGCCGATCTGACGGTGCGTGGCATCAACCTGCTCGGCGGCGACACGCATACGGACGTCACCATGGTGCTCGGCCACGACGTCCCGCACACCGGTTCGACGGAAATCATCCGCAACGTCGTGTTCGACCGTGCCAAGGGCGTCTTCCAGGGCATGATCCGGGTTGCTCCGGATGCCCAGAAGACCGATGCCAAGATGGCCTGCAACACGCTGCTGATGTCAGACGATGCCGAGTTCTCGGTCAAGCCGGAGCTCGAGATCTTCGCCGACGACGTGCAGTGCGGGCACGGCGCGACGGTCGCCGATATCGACGAAAACCACCTCTACTACATGATGGCGCGCGGCATTCCGAAGAACAAGGCGCGGGCAATGCTGGTCAACGCCTTCGTTGCCGAGATCGTAGAGGAACTTGAGGACGAAGCCCTGGTCGAGGCGCTGGAAGGCGTCATCTCGGCCTGGCTGGAGAACCACGCCTAGAGCATTATGCCGAGACGGTTTTCGGACGACGTCATGCTCTCATTTGTTTGATTCCTGAGCGGATCATGATTTCAGGTCGCTTCGACCTGAAATCATCCGGCTTCGGGCGGAGTGATCGAGATGGACAATATGGTTCCTGCAAGCGCCTATGATGTCGAAGCCATCCGCAAGGATTTCCCGATCCTTGCGGAGAAGGTGCACGGCAAGCCGTTGGTCTATCTCGACAACGGCGCCTCGGCCCAGAAGCCTCAGGTGGTGATCGACGCCATCTCGCACGCCTATTCGCATGAATATGCCAATGTGCATCGCGGCCTGCATTATCTCTCCAACGCCGCGACCGAGGCCTATGAAGCGGCGCGCGAAAAGGTTCGTCGCTTCCTGAACGCGCCGTCGGTGGACGATATCGTCTTCACCAAGAATTCGACCGAGGCGATCAATACGGTCGCCTATGGCTGGGGAATGCCAAAGATCGGCGAGGGCGACGAGATCGTCGTGTCGATCATGGAGCACCATTCCAACATCGTGCCCTGGCATTTCATCCGCGAGCGGCAGGGCGCCAAGCTCGTCTGGGTGCCGGTGGACGACGAGGGCGCCTTCCATATCGAGGATTTCGAGAAGAGCCTGACTGAGAAGACCAAGCTCGTCGCGATCACCCATATGTCGAATGCGCTCGGCACGGTCGTGCCGGTCAAGGAAGTATGCCGCATCGCCCACGAGCGCGGCATTCCCGTCCTGATCGACGGATCGCAGGGTGCGGTGCACCTGCCGGTCGACGTGCAGGATATCGATTGCGACTGGTATGTGATGACCGGCCACAAGCTCTATGGGCCGTCGGGCATCGGCGTGCTCTACGGCAAGAAAGATCGGCTGCGCGAAATGCGACCGTTCCAGGGTGGTGGCGAGATGATCTTCGAGGTGACGGAGGATATCGTCACCTACAACGATCCGCCGCATCGCTTCGAAGCCGGCACGCCGCCGATCGTCCAGGCGATCGGGCTTGGCTACGCACTCGACTACATGGAAAAGATCGGCCGCGAAGCGATTGCCCGCCATGAGGCGGACCTTGCGGCCTATGCCGCCGAGCGGCTGCAGTCGGTCAATTCGCTGAGAGTATTCGGGACTGCGCCGGGCAAGGGTGGTATCTTCTCATTCGAACTTGCCGGCATCCATGCCCATGACGTCTCCATGGTGATCGACCGCCAAGGCGTTGCGGTTCGCGCGGGCACGCATTGCGCCATGCCGCTCTTGAAACGCTTCGGCGTCACCTCCACATGCCGTGCATCCTTTGGCCTGTATAATACGCGGGCAGAGGTAGATGCGCTGGCCGACGCTTTGGAATATGCGCGCAAGTTCTTTGCCTGAGGAAAATGCCATGAGCCTTGATGAAAGCGAACAGAAGATCGACGTGCGCGAAGGGATCGTGCACTCCAGCATTCCCGAGGACGAACTCGCGCGCCTCAGCGACGACATCATCATGGCGCTGAAGACGGTCTATGATCCGGAAATCCCTGCCGACATCTTCGAGCTGGGTCTGATCTACAAGATCGACATCGAGGACGACCGTGCCGTCAAGATCATCATGACGCTGACGGCGCCGGGCTGCCCCGTAGCAGGCGAAATGCCGGGCTGGGTCGAGAATGCCGTTGGCTCCATCGAAGGCGTCTCCGGGGTCGAGGTCGAGATTACATTCGATCCGCCGTGGACCCCCGAGCGCATGTCCGAAGAGGCACAGGTGGCGGTCGGCTGGTATTGAAGCCTTAAGCCGTCCGCTTTACATTAGATTCGAAGCGCCGGATCTTGACCCCGGTTGCGGAAGGAGAATGAGCCCATGGGCTTTGCAGTGATGAGCATGACGGAAGCCGCCGCGGCGCGCGTTAGGGCGATCGTCGAGAATTCCGGACCGGAAGCCAAGGGCGTTCGTGTCGGCATCAAGAAGGGCGGCTGCGCGGGCATGGAATACACCATCGATCTGGTGACCGAGCCCAACGCCAAGGACGACCTGGTCGAGCGCGACGGCGTCCGGGTCTGGGTCGAACCGTCGGCAGTTCTCTATCTGCTCGGGACCGAAATGGATTTCGAGACGACGACGCTGCGCTCCGGCTTCACCTTCACCAATCCCAACCAGACCTCTGCCTGCGGCTGCGGCGAGTCGGTGGAACTGAAGCCCGCTGACCTTGCAGCGCTTGCCGCGCAGCGTCAGACGGAAGCCGCGCATTCCTGATATCGCGAATTTTCAGGCTGACGGGAAATTGACCGTCAGCCAGTCATGCACGAACGCAGGTTCATTCTCGTGCAGCCCGTGGCCGGTGGGAAACAGCCGCGCGGTGAGCCTCGCACCACTTCTTTCGATCTGATCCCTGACCAGCGTGAAATCCTCCGGAGCCCGGCGTTCGTCGGATGCACCGCCGAGGACGAGGACTCGATGGTTGCGTAGATCCGGGAAGTTCGCGCCGGGAGCCGGCGAAAGCGGCCGCAACAGTATCGCTCCGGCTATGGTTTCGGGTCGGTGGAGCATCACCGAGGCGGCCATGATCGCGCCGTTCGAGAAGCCGAGAAGGACCGGCGGCTGTCGCAGCACGCCATTTTCCAATGCTGCGCGTAGAAACTCCCCAAGATGAACGGTCTCTCTCAGGAGGTCGGCATAATCAAGCGTGCGGTCTGGATGCCTGCGAAAGAAGGCAAAACCATCCTCCCATGCGACCGCGCCCCTGAGCGCCAGATAGGGCCTGTCCGGGCCGACCCTGTCGGCCAGTGTCAAGAGACTGCGCTCGTCCATGGCGCTGCCGTGCAGTAGCACGAGCGGCGTCGCATCCAGTTCGGTCCGTCCGGCGATATGGAGGAAATCTTGAAACTCGGGCATGGGACCGATCTGCGTCAGTGGTGAGCAACGGCATAGGTCCGATTCAAGACGCTCTTATAACAGTGCCCGAAATTTCCCCAGTATACTGATCTCCATTTCTTGCGCGCTTTCGCAACCGGATTCGCGTCTTGGGACGGCTTAATCATCCTCCGCGGTGCACAGGCGTGGCTCCGGACTTGCCGATGTATCGCAGTTGTGAAAAAAACAATGATCGAAAACACTCAGATTTCCTCCGTGGTGCTGGGGAGGCGAGGCTTTAGGGCCTGAGGATCGAGATCGTTGATTGACAATGCTTTGACTTTCGATGCCCGGACGGGTGAGATTGCAGCGGTGACGGGCGCGTCGACCGCGCTGCGCGTTGCCGTTCTCATTCCCTGCTACAATGAAGAGATGACCGTCCGCAAAGTCGTGGGAGACTTTCAGCGATCGCTGCCGGGCTGTGTCGTCTATGTCTTCGACAACAATTCGACCGATCGCACCCGGGAGACTGCCCTTGCGGCGGGCGCCGTCGTTCGTACGGTCGCGGATCAGGGAAAAGGCAATGTCGTCCGGCGCATGTTCGCCGATATTGACGCGGATATCTACCTGCTCGTCGACGGGGACGACACCTATGATGCGGCAAGGGCGGGAGAGCTTGTGAACGTACTCTTGGCCGGCGGCCTCGACATGGTCGTGGCGACGCGCCAGTCGGATGAACGCGAGGCCTATCGACGCGGTCACAGGTTCGGCAATCGAATGCTGACTTCCTGCGTGCGGTTTCTGTTCGGCCGTGCATTTTCCGACATGCTGTCCGGATATCGCGCTTTCTCGCGCCGTTTCGTGAAGTCGTTCCCGGCGGAATCGTCCGGCTTCGAGACCGAGACCGAGCTTACAGTTCACGCGCTTGGCCTGCGCATGCCGATCGGAGAGCTTTCGACGGCCTATGGCGTGAGGCCGACGGGATCGGCCAGCAAGCTCAACACCTACCGCGACGGTTTCCGGATACTGCTCACCATCCTGCGTCTGTTCAAGCGGGAGCGACCGCTGCTTTTCTTCTCGCTCGGCTTCGTCGTATGCGCCCTGGCCTCCATCGGCCTCGCCGCGCCGCTGCTGGAAACCTATCTGGAGACCGGTCTCGTGCCGCGTCTGCCGACTGCACTTCTCAGTGCGTCCCTGATGCTCTTCGGCACCGTGTTCCTCATCTGCGGGATCATCCTCGATACGGTCACGCGCGGCAGGAAGGAAGCGAAGCGGCTCGCCTATCTCGCTGTCCCCGGGCCCTGGAAGACCGGCTTTGCCGAGAACACGACGGCAAGGCAAGTCGCCGCGCAATGAGCTCGGAAGCGGACGTTTCCCTGAGCGTTCCCGTGGAGAAAGGGCGCCCCGGCGGATGGGTCAATTCGCGGCGCACATGGATCACCGCCATTTTTGTCGTTCCCGCCCTGTTCGGCCTGTTTTCTGTCATCCTCGGCGCCGACACCAACTGGGACAACTACAACTATCATCGCTACAACGCCTTTGCCCTGCTTCACGGCAAGCTCGGGATCGATCTCGCGCCTGCCGGGATGCAGGGTTATTTCAACCCGTTCCTCGACCTTCCTGCCTATTGGCTGAACCTGCTTCTCCCGCCATGGATGGCGGGATTCGCGTTGGGCGCGCTCCACGGTTTCGCCTTCGTCATCGTTCTCGGCATTGCGCGCATCGTGCTTGCGGGGCTGCCGCAGGCCGATGCCTACCGTGTACCGCTGCTCCTGGCGGTTGCCGGCTGCCTGACGCCGAACTTTCTCTCCGGCATCGGCAACGGCATGGGAGACAACTTCACGGCGCTCTTCACGCTCGCCTCGCTCTGGTTCTTGCTGTCGCGCTGGGCGATCCTTGCGGAGGTCAGCGTGGCTGCGGTGGCGGCGCTGCTGTTCGGCGGATTGGTCGTCGGGCTCGGGGTAGGGCTGAAGCTCACCAACGCGGTATTTGCTGTCGGGCTGTGTGCGGCACTTGTGCTCTGCTATCCCGGCGGACTTTTGCTTCGACTGCGCCTCGGTTTCGTGTTCGGGCTCGGTGTCCTGGCCGGTATCGCGGCGACCGGCGGTTACTGGATGTTTCGCCTGTGGCAGGCGTTCGGCAATCCCTTCTTTCCGCAGTTCGGCGCGATCTTTCCCAATCCGCTTGCGCAGCCGATCGCGGTCGGCGACACGCGGTGGCTGCCGCAGGGTCTGTTGGAGGTGCTCGCCTGGCCCTTCCTATTCACGATCGACGTGCATCGGGTCGGCGAACTTTCGATCCATCAGCTGATCTGGCCGGCGGTCTACGTCCTGTTCTTCGCCTGGGCCGGCCGCTCTCTGTGGAAGAGGGCAATGGGGCGAGATCCGGCTGCCAAGCTCGATCCCCGAACGCTCTTTCTCCTTGCGTTCATTGCCGTCAGCTATCTGGTGTGGATGAAGCTATTCAGCATCATTCGCTACGTCGTCGCGATGGAAATGCTGGTGCCGCTCGCGATCTTCATCCTGCTGACGCGGCTGGTTTCCTACGCCCATGCGCGCCGGCTTACAGGCTGGGGACTTTCGCTTGCCATTGTCTTCATGATTGTCAGCGGCACGCCGAACTGGGGTCACGAGAGCTGGTCGAATCCCCTCTATCGCGTCGAAGAGCCTGATATTTCCGAGCCCGGGAAGGCGACCGTACTGCTTGTTACCTCGCAGGCGAATGCGCCGCTTGGCTGGCTGGTGGCCTCCTTTCCGCCGGAGGTGAGCTTCATCGGCCTGGAAAACAGTTTCCCCGCAACGCCTGCTTTCGTCGAGCGGGCGCGCGCGATGGCCCAACAGAGAGGCGGGCCAATCTATGTCATCACAAGTGGTGCTACCGACCGCCGGGCGGCAAAGATGGCAGTCTATAACGACGTGGCTCGCTTCCTCGGCCTGACGCAGGAGGCGGAGGGCTGCGCAAGACTTCGTGCCATCGTCGGAAAGCTTCGGCTGCGTGCGGAAATCGAGGCGGTGGAGGATGGGTCGGCGAGCTGCCGCGTGGTTCCGCGAGCAGGTGACCGTGTCAATATCGATGACGGCAACCGTGCGCTCGTGGACGAGGCCGAGGCGGTTTTGACGCGGAGCGGTTTTGCGCTCGATCGCGGCTCCTGCCGGACATACGATGCCGGGATCGGAGGAGGATCCCGCCCTTACCAGTTCTGCCGGGCCGGTCTTGTCTCGGACAACTGAGAAGAGCGCCGCCGGACGGCAGCGGTGGCCGCTTCCGAAAGCTTTCAGTCGCGCTTGATGCCGAGAAGAATATCCCAGAGGTCGGCGCCGGTCTCGAAGACTGCGGCGTTGGCCTTGTAGCTCTGCTCGGCCTCGATGAGATCGGTAAGTTCGGTTGCTGGATCGACTTCGGAATCGGTCTGGCTGACGACGGCCTGTACACCGCCGGGGGCAGTCGTCAGGCTGGTCGCGAGGCGGCCATAGCTCGCCGACGAGACGTTCGCGAGATTGTTGGCGATCGCGCCGACGCGCTGTGTCTGCGCGAACATGCCCGAAAGGGCAGTAGCCGTGATGCCCGATATGCTCATCAGCCGTTCTCCCAGCAATGGATCGATCCTTTCTAGCGGCAAGGGCTTAGGGAGCGGTGAAGGCGCAGCGTTAGCGGACGGTTACCCTGCGAGCGGATGGCTGGCGAGCTGTGCCGATGTGGCACGACGACCCTGCCGCCGCTGACAAGATGCTTGCGATGGGCGGGTGGCAGTCCCGATATGCGAGGAGCGGGAGCAAGGAGCGAGGCCCTCTGGCTTCGCGGGAGATTTGCCGTTACCCATTGAGCTGCACAGGCTGCCATTACCCCGTCATGGCAACATTCCGGAAGGTCTTTTGAATGAACCGCGTTCCGAGTTTCAATTGGGCTGAAAGCTTTCGATACGGCTTTCGCGACTGCGTCTATCCGACATCGATGGAGGCGGTGTGCGAGGCCGTCGCCCGGGCGCCGAAGATAAAGGTCCTTGGTTCGAGGCATTCGTTCAATGCCATCCCCGACGGCGAGGTCGCGATGATGCTGACCGAGTTGCCGATCGACCCTGTGATCGAAGCCGACGGGCGGCAGGTCTCGATCGGCGGGCACGCCACCTATGGCGAGCTTGCGCATTTCCTGCACCGCCACGAGCTCGCGATTCACAATCTCGCTTCCCTGCCTCACATCTCGATCGCCGGAGCAATCGCCACGGCAACGCACGGCTCCGGCGACCAGAATGGAAATCTGGCAACGGGGGTATCGGCGCTCGAATTCGTGACGGGCGATGGAAGCATCGTGCGGATGAAGCGCGGTGATCCCGACTTTCCCGGCATGGTCGTGCATCTCGGCGCACTCGGCGTCGTCACGCGGGTAACGCTGGAAGTCCAGCCGGAATTTCAGGTCGCGCAATCTGTCTACGAGGGCCTTCGCTGGGCGGCGCTGCTCGACAACTTCGATGACATCATGGCTGCGGGCTACAGTGTCAGCGTGTTCACGCGATGGGGCGACGAGGCCGGCACGCTCTGGATAAAGCGAACCACGCCTGCGCAAGGCTGGCCGGAGGCGCTCTACGGCGCCCAGCGCGCCACCATCAAGCGCCATCCGCTGATCGGACTGAGCCCCGAGAATGCGACCGAGCAGCTCGGAGTGCCCGGTTGCTGGGCCGACAGGCTGCCGCATTTCAAGCTGGGCTTCACGCCCAGCAACGGCGAAGAGATCCAGTCCGAGTTCCATGTGCCGCGGCGGCACCGTAGAGCTGCGATCGAGGCGCTGGTCTCCATCCGCGACAGGTTTCGCCACCTAGCGCCGGCAAGCGAATTCAGAACCGTCGCCGCGGACGAACTCTGGATGAGCCCGCAATTCCGGCAGGACACACTTTCCGTTCATTTCACCTGGATTCGCGACCAGCAGGCCGTGAACGCTGCGGTGGCCGACATCGAGGAAGTCCTTGCTCCGTTCGGGGCCCTGCCGCACTGGGGGAAGGTCTTTGCGGCGCGGGCCGTGGGCGCAAGATACGAAATGCTTCCCGAGTTTGCCCGGCTGCGCGATCGGATGGATCCGGAGCGGAAGTTCTCGAATCCATGGCTTGAAGAGGTCGTGTTCGGATCGGCCATTTGAGGCCGTCGTGGAAGGCGGCGACAGCCACAATTGACTAGACTGCGTGTCGCCGCTGTGCTCCACTCGCCGGGCAATGTGCAGCCATTTTCAAGGCATCCGAACCCAAGGAGTCCGTCATGGGCAATACTGAGGTGCACAGCAAA
Source organism: Rhizobium sp. BK251 (assembly GCF_004345245.1). GTDB lineage: Bacteria > Pseudomonadota > Alphaproteobacteria > Rhizobiales > Rhizobiaceae > Rhizobium. Next base: position 138,983 of record NZ_SLUQ01000003.1, read on the forward strand.
ACAACAGGCGAAAATCCACGGAAGCAGGCACTCGACACAAAGCTCGAGATCGTGGTTATCCCCGTTTCCGATGTCGATCGCGCCAAGCGCTTCTACGGCGACCTAGGCTGGCGGCTCGATGCGGATTTCGCCAGGGATGACGGCTTCCGCGTCATCCAGTTCACGCCGCCGGGCTCAGGCTGCTCGGTCATTTTCGGCGCGGACGTCACTTCTGCGAAGCCCGGCTCGGCACAGGGCCATTATCTCATCGTCTCCGATATCGAGGCGGCCTGCGCCGATCTCGTCCGCCACGGTGTCAAGGTCAGCGGACCGTTCCACGATGTCGGCGGCATCTTCCACCATGCCGGCGAGAAGGGTCGCCTCGACGGGCCGGATCCGGCGCGGGGCAGCTATGCCTCCTTCGCCTCCTTCAGCGATCCGGATGGCAATGGCTGGCTGTTCCAGGAGATCACGACCCGCCTGCCTGGACGCGTGGACGAGAAGGTCACCAAGTTCACCTCGTCGGCGGAGCTGGCGGCAGCGCTGAGGCGCGCCGGCGCCGCCCATGGCGAGTACGAAAAGCAGATCGGCAAGCATGACGATGGCTGGCCGGACTGGTATGCCGAATACATGGTCAAGGAGCAGTCGGGCGGATAGCCTCCGGCCCGCATCGACAGGTCGAGGCGATACGGGCGCGTCGCTGCGAGGGCGGCGCCGAGTTTCGTGGGGGTTCGGCGCCGCGTAGACACAGGCACCTTCATAGGCAATCCCAACAGCTTGCCGGAGGATCATCATGTCGACGCCTAAGCGTCCGTCCTGCATCGTTCATTGGAGCGAGATCGAAAAGCCGGACGATACGCATTATGACGAAGATGACGAGCTCATGAGCATTGGCGCGTCTCTCGGCAGGTATTTCCGCCTGGGGAAGCTCGGTATTCATCATGAAAGATTGCCGCCCGGCCGGCGCACCTCCTTTCCGCATGCCGAGAGCGCCGACGAGGAATTCGTCTTCGTCATCGAAGGCGAGCCCGACGTCTGGCTGGACGGTCATCTTCATCGGCTGAAACCGGGCGATGCCGTCGGATTTCCGGCCGGCACGGGGCTCGCGCACAGCTTCCTCAACAATACCGAGGCAGAGGTCCGGCTGCTCGTCGTCGGCGAACGTACCAAGCCCGAGAACCGCGTCTTTTACCCCCGCCATCTCGATCGCAGGAACCTGCATCCTGGCTGGTGGGACGGTCATCCGACACATGATCTCGGTCCTCACGACGGGATGACGGATCGGGTGCGTGCTGCGAAGGCCGGGCGCGAGGACGGGTAGGTCGGGTCTGGGTGAGGGAGGTGGTCCTGCGGACCGGGCATTTACTGGGCTGCGCGGGACGGGCTTGCGTCATCCTCGCCATCGATCCGATGGTTCAACTCAAAGTGTGCTATAGCGCTTAGGCATGGTGCTGGGGGGTGTCACATGTCCGACTTGCTGCTGCGGGAACTGTCTGTCGCTGCGTTCGATTGCCCGGTGATCACTTCGGGTCACGAGGACTATGACCGCTATCGCAAGGTCTGGAACGGCGTGGCGGATCGCCGTCCGGCCGCGATTGTCCGGGCGCGTGGCCTGGAAGATGTCAGAAAAGCGGTGGTTGCGGCAGCAAGAGCCCGAACGCTGCTTGCAGTACGCGGCGGTGGGCACAGCCTCCCTGGGCTTTCGACATGCGATGACGGACTGGTCCTCGACCTTGCGCAACTCAATGACGTCGTCGTCGACCAGGAGGCGCAGACTGTGGAGGTGGGCGGCGGGGCGCTGCTTCGCGACCTCGATCAGGCAACAATACCGCTTGGCTATGTGGTCCCTGCCGGCGTGATCTCCCATACCGGCGTCGCGGGACTGACGCTCGGTGGCGGAATGGGCTGGGCGAGCAGGAAATACGGGTTGACCATCGACAGCCTGCTAGGCGCGGAACTCGTTACCGCCGACGGCAATCGCATCTGGACGAGCCGGACATCCGATCCCGAGCTTTTCTGGGGCATTCGCGGTGGCGGCGGTAATTTCGGCGTCGTGACGCGCTTCAAATTCAGGATGCATCCGTTCGGCTCCATTGTCGCCGGGCAATGGAACTACGAATTCGGGAGGACTGCGCAGGCGCTTCGCACCCTCCGCGACCTGGCGCGCGAGCGGCCCCGGGACTTCACGGTGACATTGACGGCGACAGCGTCCGGGCTCGGCGTAGCGGCCGTCTGGCTGGGCGATGAGAGGCTTGCGGATGCCATGCTGTCACCGCTCGGTGAACTGGCGGGCGCCGGGACGGGGACGATCGGGCCTATGCCATATCTCAAGCTGCAGAGTCGCAACGACGAGCATTTCGCGTCGTCGCGGCGCTACTACGCAAAGGGCGGTTTCTGGCGCGACATCGGCGACGAGGCGATAGCCCATATAGTCGACGTGGTCGCGAGGGCACCGACGCCGGACTGCGAGATCTTTGCGGTGCAGCTCGGAGGCGCCGTTTGCGACATATCGGACGCGGCGACGGCCTATACCGGAAGAAATGCCGGATATTATTGGCTTTCGGAGCCGGTTTGGGACGACCCCGCCGATGATGAGGCGTGTCTTGCCTGGGGCCGGGCCGCCGCCAGGTCGCTCTCCGATCCGTCGATGGAGGGCAACTATGTCAACGAACTCGGCGACGCAGGTGCGGACGTGGCGCGCGAAGCCTATGGTACGGAGAAATACCAGCGCCTGGCACGCCTCAAGGCGCGGCTCGACCCAGACAATCTGTTTCGCCTCAACCAGAACATCAAGCCTGCCGGCACTGCCGCGGTGTAACCTGCGGACGCGAGATATCGGGCAGGGGGTACTTGCGGATGCTGCCGGTGTCATGTAGTTTGCCGCCGTCAGCAACCTTAGAAGGAGGGCGTGTAATGACAGTCGTTTCCGTATTCCGCGCCACTCTGGTCGCAGGGCTCCAACTAATCTAGCCTTTTTGGTTGTCGGTTGAGCTCAGAAGGTTGCGAACCGCATTCAGGTTCGACCTCTGCCGCTGTTTGGCGTTTTCCAGATTTACAGCACGCAACTTGATGGCCTCGGGCAATATTGCGCCGAGAACCACTGTTGCCACGCCATTTCAGCTTCAAAGAGGACGCGGCTGCCCGCTGGTGCGCCGTGAGCAACCATGAGACAAGAACAAGAACTTGCCATCGACAAACTGACCGCCGCGATCAACGAGCTTTGCGCGGAATTCGGCGTGTGGGAAACCACGCGCGCCTTGGCGGCTACCCTGTGGAGACGTCGACAGGGACCAAACGGGTACTCGGATCTCTCGGACTGGATGTCCCGCGATATCGGTGTTTCCAGAGCGCCTGAGCTCGATGCTGGATTTCGACAAGGCGGCCGATCCGGACTGCCATGAAACGGCTTCTGACGAGCCGGAGGTCACGGGGCACCGTTCCAGGAGAACGGGGACCGTGACCTCCGCGCCCGTTTGGTTGAAGTGCAAGGGAGGCGAGGGCGGCGTCGCCGTTAGGCCCGTGCCATCATTTCTGGATTACGGCACATGTGCCTCGTTTCGTAAGCCGGGCGCTGGCTCGGAGACAATGGAGTCAACGCAGATCGCGTGGAGGTTGCGCGGTCCCTATTCGAGTTGGATTATTGTTTAAAATCATGTATATCTAGAATTGTACTGTAGAAATTTTCCGAGTTACAGCGAAATTCCTCGTGCTTCTTGCGGCCTCGCGCTTTTCGGCGGCGCGGACCGATCGCTGCGCTTTGTGCAAGCTTGTTACGGCCTAGGGCCATTCGAGGGAGGCTGAGATGTGGGAGTGGTGTCGGCGTTGGCTTGCCAAACGTTTCAATGTCTATTCTGCAAAGACCGATCCGATCTTGTTGTACTTTCTGAGCATCATCGACGTCCGGCTGCGCTGGTTTCAAAGCCGAGCCGGCAACTTCGACGAGGCCAAGAAGTACATTCTTGAGGAGGTTATAAAGCGTCGCGATCGGCTCGAGAATTCCTCACCGGGCATCTACACCGACTCCGAAGCCTGGACGGAAGCCTATCGTCTCGAGCGCCTGATGGCGTTGCTCGAGCCAATCGACAATCTACTTTACGAAATTCGCCTGCGATTGGACGAGGCTTCGGCGGAGCGGGTGAGTGCCGAGCCGCGCCTGCGGACCGCTCTCTCCATGGCGGAAGCCAACGCATTCGACAACTCCAGGTCCCCGCCGGAACTCAAGCCGGACGGAGAGTCGATGCTTCGCGCACTGCTGCTCGAGATTCTCGAGAAGACACATTGGACGACGCAGCGCAAATTCTTCGCGCGTCCAATTCAGATATCGGCCACCCGCAAGATCGTCTGGGCCGGCGTTTTCTCGTTCGCCCTATTCGTACTTCCGTACGCCTGGATCTATGTCGATATCTATATAAGTCGCGCCGACCAAAAGATACCGACGGACTTTCTCGTCGGTCTCCCGTTTTATACCGCGCTTACGGCGGGGCTGTTCGGCGCATATTTCAGCCGGCTGCTTTATATTCAGAAAAATGCCGGCAACATGTCCGTCGGAGAGTTGAAGACGGCACGCGAGCTGACCTCAATATTCCTCAGAGGCGTCGTCGGCATGTGTGGCGCGCTGGTGGTGTTCTTCTTCCTCCGCTCGGGAATGGTCGACGGCAAGCTGTTTCCGACTTTTCCCCGATTGAGCGTCATGGAGGGGAAGGTTCTCTTGTCCGATGCGGTCCCTGGGGTGGGTAACGCGTTTGGGCAGGACGTTGGTTCTGTCCGCCAGATCCTGCCGAGCCCGGACCTGGCTCTGCTCGCCATCTGGTGCTTCCTTTCCGGCTTCTCCGAGCGGCTCGTCCCAAGCATCTTGTCGACTACGGAGCAAACCCTGGGGGATGCCGCGAAGGGCGGAAAGAAATAAGTCCTCGGCATGGACGGCCGGAAGCGAAGCGCCCAACCTCCAACAACCTGAAGCGCGTTGCGATCTTTCAGATTCGCGTGCCGCGCTTCAGGTGTTGTTTGCGCAGATATTCCCATCCGAAACCGATTCCCGCATTCGAAGATATGCGTCAGAAGAAGCGGAAATCGTCCGCAGTCAGCGCTGTTCCGTGGTTCAGGGTTGCGAAGATCACCGCGGCTGCGTCACCGCTGCCATCCGCGTCGTACAGGAGATGGCCGGACGCCTTGTCGTAAATGATGCGGTCGTCTGCATCCAGCGCGGCCTTGCCCTTGACGAAGGCGTCAGGGTCGAGGGCGCCGGCAGTCATGCCCGCAAAGACCGAACTGTCCAACGAGATCGTGTCGTCCTTCGAGCAGAAATCGAGGATCCTGTCGGCGTTTGCCCGTCCAGGCTTGAGGTCGAAGACGAAAGTATCGCTGCCGGCCCCGCCGAAAAGCATGTCGCGTCCTGCACCGCCCTTGATGATGTCGTTGCCGGCGCCGCCATGCAGGCGATCGTTTCCGGCTCCTCCCGCGATCTCGTCATTGCCCGCGCCCCCGCGCAGGACATCCTTGCCCGCGCCGCCGTCGAGAAAATCATTGTAGGCGCTGCCGATGACGCGGTCGTTGCCGCCCATCGCGGCTACGGCGACCGGATGATCGGAATCCTTGTAGCTGACATGATCCTTGCCGCCGGTCAGATCTATGTGCTCGGCCGGCGGCGCAATGGTGATGGTGATGGTCGCGAGCTTGCTGTTGCCCTGGCCGTCGGTGGCATAGACGGTGAAGGTGTCGGTGCCGGTGAAGCCGGCCGCCGGCGTATAGTCGAAGAGGTTCCCCTTCAGGTAGTCCTGATGATAGTGCAGGCTGCCGCCATACTGGCCTTGGGGAAATGGATAATATCCGGCCTCGTAGCGCGTCTCCTGCTCCACCGTGCCATGATCGGGCCCATCGACGATGACGAATTTCAAAAGGTCGAAATCGGTATCGGCCGCGCTGAACTTTATGTCGTCGAGTGACTGCCCCGGCGCGAGCGTGAAGTTCATGTCGGCGACGGTGGGGTCATGATTGACGAAGGTGTCGGGCTGAACGGTGCCGTTTTCCAGGATGATCTGATGCTCGCCATACTGGGTGTTCTGGCCGGTGAAATATTCGTTCGCGCCCTGGTAGGTGATCTTTATGTCGTTGGGGCTTTCGGCGGTCACGGCGACTATCTTCGTCGAGAGATAGGCAGCCTGCGCCGAGAGCGTGCGGATATAGTTGCCCTCGTTGTCGAACACCATGGTCTCGACGGTCGTGAACAGCTGGGTCCTGCCGTCATTGGTGAAGGTGGTGACGGTGAAGAAGCCATCGAACACATCGACCGAAGCGACGTCCACCCATCCGTATGGATAGTCGGAATGAGCGCCTGTCGGGCCGAGGACGTCGCCGTCCTTTTCCTTGATGTCGAAGAGGATCGCATCAGGGCTTTGGTTATTCACATCTTCCCAAACGGTAAGCTCACTGCCATTGCTCAATGTGGGCATCGTGGTTTCCTTCGTCACGGGGAAAGCGGTCTGCGGGCACCCCTACAGGGGAGCAAATTAGCTCCACCTGCGAAGCGATCAACCATGCCAATCAAGGGGTAATGCACATTCGATGGACTACGCGGACGGTCGACAGGGGCCGGGCAGGGCGCGATGATAGCGTCGCCTTGGCAAGCGCCGCGCCAGGGTCTAGCATCGCGAGGGCGGATGGAGGCTCCGATGACGTCAAGTTTCAACGTGAACGAGGCGGCCGGCTATGAGCAGATCATGGGCCGCTGGAGCAAGAGGCTGGCGCCACCTTTCATCGACTTCGCGGGGCTTGCCGACGGGGAGAGGATTCTAGAAGTGGGCTGCGGTACCGGCAGCTTGACCTTTGCGCTTGCCGATAGCGCGGACCTCGCAGAGATCGTTGCGACCGACTATTCGCCGATCTTTGTCGAGGAGACAACGCGACGCAACGCCAACCCGCGCATCAAGGTCCAGCAGGCGGATGCCTGCGCCTTGCCGTTCAATGACAACAGTTTCGATCGCGCGCTGGCGCTGCTGGTGCTGCACTTCGTGCCGGAGGCCGAGAAGGCCATTTCGGAGATGCGACGCGTTGTGCGGCCGGGCGGTGTGGTCGCGGCAGCCGTATGGGACCATCTTGGCGGCATGTCCGGCATGCGCATGTTGATCGACACGGCCGCAGTCCTGAACGAGGGCGGGCGCCAGATTCGCAGCCGCTATTGCTTCCAGCCGATGATGCAGCCCGGCGAAATGAAGCGGGCCTTCATCGCGCAGGGTCTCGTGGATGTCATCGAGACCGAGCTCATGATCCGCATGGAATACCAGGGCTTCGACGACTATTGGACGCCGATCGCCGGGGGCGAAGGCCCGCTCGGCAAATATGTGGCGGGGCTCGATGCCGCCGAGCGCGAGCGTCTGAGAGCCGCGGTACGGGACGCCTACGAGGCAGGTCGGCCCGATGGCCCGAGGTCCTTCGCCAACGTTGCATGGGCCTGCCGAGGCACGGTGCGCTGAGCCTCCGGCCGGCTTTAAGCAGCGCGTTCGTGGCGCACACTATCATCGGTTCCGGAATCAAAAGGCCCCTCCGGAAGGGGCCTTGAAGTTTTCGGGTCGGGTGTTTGAGACCGAGGTTTCGGTTCAAGTCCGAGGAGGGCGAGCCATTTATTCGGCTGCCTCCGCATAAGCCTCGACCGGCGGGCAGGTGCAGATGAGGTTGCGGTCGCCGTAGACGTTGTCGACGCGGTTGACCGGGGACCAGTACTTGTCCACGCGGAAGGCGCCGGGCGGGAAGCAGGCCTGTTCGCGGGAATAGGGGCGATCCCATTCGCCGACCAGGTCTTCGACCGTGTGCGGGGCGTTCTTCAGCGGGTTGTTGGCCTTGTCCGAGCGGCCTTCCTCGATGTCGCGGGCTTCCTGACGGATCGCCAGCATCGCTTCGCAGAAGCGGTCGAGTTCGGCTTTGGTTTCGGACTCCGTCGGCTCGATCATCAGCGTGCCGGCAACCGGCCAGCTCATGGTCGGTGCATGGAAACCGCAGTCGATCAGGCGCTTGGCGACGTCGTCGACCGTGACGCCCGAGCTGTCGACCAGCGGGCGGGTGTCGATGATGCATTCATGCGCAACGCGGTCGGTCTTCGACTTGTAGAGCACATCGTAAGCGCCCTTCAGGCGGCTTGCGATGTAGTTGGCGTTGAGGATCGCCACCTTGGTCGCCTGCGTCAGGCCCTCGCCGCCCATCATCAGGCAGTAGCTCCACGAGATCGGCAGGATGGAGGCCGAGCCGAAGACCGCCGCCGAGACCGCGCCGGAACGGCTGTCCGCATCAGGATCGCCCGGCAGGAACGGTGCCAGATGCGCCTTGACGCCGATCGGGCCCATGCCCGGTCCACCGCCGCCATGCGGGATGCAGAAGGTCTTGTGCAGATTGAGGTGGGAGACGTCGGAGCCGATGTCACCGGGGCGGGACAGGCCGACCATGGCGTTCATGTTGGCGCCGTCGAGATAGACCTGGCCACCGTGCTTGTGCACGATATCGCAGATCTCCTTGACGGTTTCCTCGAAGACGCCGTGGGTCGACGGGTAGGTGATCATGCAGCAGGAGAGATTTGCCGCATGTTCTTCCGCCTTGGCGCGGAAATCGTCGAGGTCGATATCGCCGTTTTCCTTTGCCTTGACCGGGATCACCTTCATGCCGACCATCTGCGCGGAGGCCGGGTTTGTGCCATGGGCCGAGGTCGGGATCAGGCAGACATCGCGGTGGCCGTTGCCGTTGGCGATATGGTACTTGCGGATCGTCAAGAGCCCCGCATATTCGCCCTGCGCACCGGAGTTCGGCTGCATGGAGAACGCGTCGTAGCCGGTGACGGCGCAGAGCTTCTCGATGAGATCATCGATCATCTCGCGATAGCCGAGTGCCTGGTCGGCCGGAACGTAGGGATGGATATCCGAGAATTCCGGCCAGGTGATCGGCAGCATTTCCGCCGTGGCGTTGAGCTTCATCGTGCAGGAGCCGAGCGGGATCATCGAGCGGTCGAGCGCCAGATCGCGGTCGGAGAGCCGGCGGATGTAGCGGGTCATCTCGCTTTCGGCGCGGTTCATGTGGAAGATCGGATGCGTCAGGTATTCGCTGGTGCGCAAGAGAGTTTTCGGCAGGCGATAGCCGGGCTCGAAATCGGCAATGGCGAAATTGCCGCCGAAGGCGCGCCATACCGCTTCCAGCGTCGCCGGGCGCGTGCGCTCGTCGAGACTCATGCCGATCTTCGTCTCGCCGACCTTGCGAAGGTTCACGCCCTCGGCGACGGCGGCCCGCAGGATCAGGCCCTGCATGTGGCCGACCTCGACGGTGATCGTATCGAAGAAGGTTTCCGGCTCAACCGTGTAGCCGAGCTTTTCCAGGCCCTTCGCCATCAGCACGGCCTTCTGGTGGACCTGCTGGGCGATCGCCTTGATGCCCTTCGGGCCGTGGAAGACGGCGTACATCGATGCCATGACCGCGAGCAGAACCTGCGCGGTGCAGATGTTCGACGTCGCCTTTTCGCGGCGGATATGCTGTTCGCGCGTCTGCAGCGACAGGCGATAGGCGCGGTTGCCACGGGCATCGACGGAAACGCCGACGAGGCGGCCGGGCATGGAGCGCTTGATCGCGTCCTTGACCGACATGTAGGCCGCATGCGGGCCACCATAACCCACCGGAACGCCGAAGCGCTGCGAGGAGCCGATGGCAATATCGGCACCCATTTCGCCGGGGGACTTCAGCAGCGTCAGCGCCAGGATGTCGGCGGCGACGACGGCAATCGCGCCGGTCTGGTGCAGGCGGGCGATCAGGCCGGAGAAATCATGCACATGGCCGTGCGTGCCCGGATACTGGAAGATCGCGCCGAAGACTTCGGTCGGGTCGAGATCGGTGAAGGGATTGCCTGTTATGACCGTCCAGCCGAGCGGTTCGGCGCGGGTCTGGATGAGGGCGATCGTCTGCGGGTGGCACTCGGCATCGACGAAGAAAGCCTTCGCCTTCGACTTCGAAACGCGTTCGGCCATGGCCATGGCTTCGGCGGCGGCGGTCGCCTCGTCGAGCAGCGAGGCATTGGCGACGTCGAGGCCGGTCAGGTCGCAGATCATCGTCTGGTAATTGAGGAGCGCTTCCAGGCGGCCCTGGCTGATCTCCGGCTGGTAGGGCGTATAGGCCGTGTACCAGGCGGGGTTTTCGAGGATGTTGCGCTGGATGACCGGCGGCGTGATCGTGCCGTAGTAACCCTGGCCGATCAGCGAGGTCAGCACCTTGTTCTTGTTGGCGGTCTCGCGCAGCTTGTCGAGCGCCTCCCGCTCGGTCATCGGCGCGCCCCAGAGGAGCGGCGCCTTCTGGCGGATCGCCGGCGGCACGGTGGCGTCAATCAGGCTGTCGAGGCTCTTATAGCCCACGACCTTCAGCATCTCCTCCATCTCGGCCGGCGAGGGGCCGATGTGGCGGCGGTTGGCGAAGTCGTAGGGCTGGTAGTCGGTGAACTGGAATTCGGTGGGAGTCGTCATTAGGCGGTGAGCTCCTTGTAGGCCGCTTCGTCAAGCAGGCCATCGGCATCGGCGACATTCTTGAGCCTCAGCTTGAAGAACCAGCCGGCACCCTGCGGGTCGGAGTTGACGAGTGCCGGTTCGGCCGTAATCGCGTCGTTGACGGCGGTGATCTCGCCATCAAGCGGACAATAGACGTCGGAAGCAGCCTTTACGGATTCGACGGTTGCGGCGTTGTCGTTCTTTGCAAAGGTCGCGCCGACTTCCGGCAGTTCGACGAACACGAGATCGCCGAGCTGCTCGACGGCGTAGGTGGTGATGCCGACGGTCGCCACGTCGCCCTCGATCTTCAGCCACTCATGTTCTTCGGTGAATTTCAGCATTGTGATGTCCTCTCTGGAAATTTGACGTTCAGCGTTTGTAGGCGGGCTTGACGAAAGGCAGGGCGGTCACCGTGAGCGGCAGGTATTTGCCGCGCACTTCCGCGAAAACCTGGGTTCCGGGTTCGGCGCTGGCGACGGGTACGTAGCCCATGGCGACGGGACTTTCGACGCTCGGGCCGAAGCTGCCGGAGGTAACCTCGCCGATCTCGGTCCTGCCTTCCGCGTCCGCATAGAGCTTCGCATGGGCGCGCACCGGCGCCTTGCCTTCCGGCTTCAGGCCGACGCGGCGGCGCGTGGCGCCATTGTCGAGCTCGGAAAGAATGCGTTTGGCGCCAGGGAAACCGCCTGCGCGGAGGCCGCCCGTGCGGCGAGTCTTCTGGATGCCCCATTCGATCGCGGCCTCGACGGGCGAGGTCGTTGTGTCGATGTCGTTGCCGTAGAGACAAAGCCCGGCTTCCAGGCGCAGCGAATCGCGGGCGCCGAGGCCGATCGGCTGCACGTCGGGATGCTCGAGCAGGCGCTTGGCGACATCCTCGGCCTTGTCTGCCGGGATGGAGATCTCGAAGCCGTCCTCGCCGCTGTAGCCGGAACGCGAGACGATGCAGGGCACGTCATGCAGCTTGACCAGGCGCACGTCCATGAAGCGCATCGCCGCGACATCGGCCCAGAGCTCCGCCAGAACCTCGACGGCACGCGGGCCCTGGAGCGCGACCAATGCGTGGTCGTCGAGAAGGGTGATCTCGCAGCGGTCGCCGATGTGCTTTTTAAGATGCGCGACGTCGGCATCCTTGCAGGCGGCGTTGACGACGACGAAGATGTGGTCGCCGCGATTGGTGATCATCAGGTCGTCGAGGATACCGCCGTTCTCGTCCGTCAGGAAACCGTAACGCTGGCGACCTTCGGCGAGGCCGACGATGTCCACAGGGACGATGCTCTCAAGGGCCAGTGCTGCATCTTCGTACTTGCCGGAGCGAGGGCGCAGGATCACCTGGCCCATGTGGGAGACGTCGAACAGGCCGGCGCCGGCACGGGTGTGGAGATGTTCCTTCAGTACGCCGAGCGGATATTGCACCGGCATGTCGTAGCCTGCGAACGGAACCATGCGGGCGCCGAGAGACAGATGCAGATCGTGCAATGGGGTTTTCTTGAGGGCAGCAGTTTCGTCCAACGACGCCTCCGGGGTTTGCGCTTCGTCCAAAGCGCGGGCTCAAATTTCGGACGCGGTCGCGCCCGGATCATGAGCCCCCTCTGTCCCTTTGCCTGAGATTGTTATCCCTTCGGCGAACGCCTTGTAACGGCGCTTCTCTCCAGAGTTCCGTCTGCCCCCTGCTGGTCCTTTTGCCTGAGAGTTTCCGGGGCGGTTGCTCCTTCGGCACCGGCGCAGGCCGGCTTCTCCCAACAAGGTTGGTCGCCATTATCTGGCAGCGGTATCACTTGGCAAGAGCCAAATGTCGCCGACGAGCAAAAATTTGTCGCGCCGTCTTCGACTTAGGGCGACAGCAACGCGGCCGGCCCGACCATTTCTCTCGAATCCGACTTTCCTCGACCGCGCGTTGATCATCCAATATACTGTCGATCCACCTCGAAAAATCGTGAATCAGCTTGGGAGTTCTGCAATGCAAATCTCCTTCAAGGGCAAGAAGGTTGCTGTCGCGGGAGGCAGTCGCGGTATCGGCCGATCAATCGCGCTGGCATTTGCGGCGCAAGGCGCCGATGTGGCGATCTGCGCGCGCAATGCAGAGGGCCTCGCGGCGGCTGAAGCCGAGCTGCAGCGGCATGGGGGCGAGGTTTTCACCATGCCATGCGATCTTGCCGATGCGGCTGCTGCCCCGCGCTTTGTGGAAGGAGCCGCCAGCGCGCTTGATGGCATCGACATCCTGATCAACAACGCGTCCGGTGTCGGCATGAAGGATGACGAGACCGGCTGGCGCGCCAGCATCGACGTCGACCTGATGGCGGCGATGCGCGCCACGCAGGCGGCCATACCGCTCATGGAAGAGGCGGGAGGTGGCGTTATCATCAACATCTCGTCGATTTCCGGCTTGAGGGCGGTGCCGCGTTCGCTGCCCTACGCCGCGGTCAAGGCGGCTCTCATCAACTACACGAAGGGCCAGGGACTGGCGCTTGCATCAAAGCGCATCCGGGTAAACGCCATCGCGCCCGGCTCGATCGAGTTTCCGGGCGGCGTGTGGGATAACCGCAAGGCATCGGATCCCCAACTCTACCAGCGCACGCTCAACAGCATACCCTGGGGCCGGTTCGGGACGCCGGAGGAGATCGCAAACGTTGTATTGTTCCTGGCGAGTGACTTGGGGAGTTGGGTGACCGGGCAAACGATCGTGGTCGACGGCGGGCAATCGTTGAGCTAAGCGAGCAATGTGCCCGCGGGCCGGATCCGCGCACTGCCTGGGAAAATCTGGTTTTGCATTTTTTCCGGAAAGGGAATATCGCAGAACCTGACTGCAAGGAGCGGAGCGGGGGATGACGCGGAGGGGTCCGACATTGGCGATTGCTGTGCGCTTGCTCTGCGCAATCGGCCTTCTCATGCTTGGCCTTGCCCATCACGCCGCACGTGCCCCTGCGGCGGCCGCATACAATTCCGCCGAGTTTACCCTTCCTGACGGGACCTATGCGTCGCTCTGCATCACCAGCGACGATGACCGCGGCAAGCAGACGCTTCCTGCCAACTGCGAGGTCTGCCGGCTGGCCGCTTCGGTCATCCTGCCGATGCCGGATCAGGATGGTTGGCTGCGCTCCGACATGGCGTCGGTCTTCAATCCGCCGATGCCGCCTGCCGAGACACTCTCGAAAGGCCCGACCGAAGGTCCGAAATCGCGCGGACCGCCTGCACTGGCCTGATCTCCAGCCAGAACCCAGGAACACGACGCGCCGCGCCAGCGGCCTTTGCGGTCTGCCAGCCGAAGAGAGGGCGGCAACCGGACAGGAGATTTAGAATGAGATTCATCAGGACCATGGGGCTGAGCGCCCTGATTTGTGCGAGTGCCACGACGGCATCCCTTGCGCATGTGACATTCCTCGACAACCACGCGCCGCAAGACCGCACGAGCCTGCTGACCTTGCAGATTCCGCATGGATGCGACGGCAAGGCGACGACTGAAGTGCGCGTGAAGCTGCCGGAAGGCTTCGTCTTCGCCAAGCCCCAGCCGAAGCCGGGCTGGGAGCTCGAAGTCATCAAGGGCGATTACCAGAGGACCTATGACAATCACGGCGACGCGGTGAAATCCGGCCCGCTCGAGATCCGCTGGAAGAACGGCAATCTCTCCGACGATTTCTACGACACCTTCGTGATCCAGGGTAAAGTTTCCGGCGTCGCGGCGGGCGGATCGCTTGCCTTTCCGGTGACCCAGCTCTGCGGCGCGGACGCATCCGTCACCTGGGACGAGGTGGCAACCGAGGGCGCGGATCCGCATTCGCTCAAGAACCCTGCGCCGGTCCTCGAGGTCGTTGCCGGCCAGGGGCATGGGGCGGACCACGACATGGCCGGAATGGCCGGCATGGACATGGCGGGGATGAGCATGGCCGGGACGGCCGGCACCGGTGACGCCGGCCCGACGGCCAAGGTCGGCGCGATCGAGGTTTCCGGGGCTTTTGCCAAGGCGATGCTGCCCGGCCAGCCGGTCGGCGGTGGGTTCATGTCGATCCACAATGGCGGCAGCGACGACCGGCTCGTTTCGGTAGTCTCGCCTGCGGCGGGCCGCGTCGAGATCCATGAGATGAAGATGCAGGACAATGTCATGAAGATGCGCGAGCTGAGCGACGGCCTTGCCATTCCGGCCGGCCAGACGGTCGCGCTGGCTCCCGGCGGGCTTCACCTGATGTTCATGCAGGTGAAGCAGCCCTTCAAGGAGGGCATGAAGGTGCCGGTGACGCTGACCTTCGAGAAGGCGGGTTCGGTGAGCATCGACCTGGATGTGAAGTCGGCAAAGGGCAACTGAGGCGTCTGCGGAGGGAACTTGGGTTCCCTCCAACCGCCTAGATCGATTCCTCGTAGGATTCGATTGCCTGCTTCATGCCCGCCTGGGGCTGGCGGTGGCCGAGCGTCAGGAGATCGAGCGCCACCTCGGTCGAGCTGATGACCGACACGGCGGCAGCGGGTTCTTCGTCCTGACCCTCGCGTCGCTCCGCGATCTTGCGCGCCTCGCGAGCGGCGATGCTCGCCGGAGCGGGAGCCTTCGTCTGCGGCCTGAGGGCCTCGATGGCGAGCGCGGCTGTCGATGCGGAAACGGAAACGACCTGTGTCATGTTGGTTCAGTCTGGTTAATCCAAGCTTTCTTCATACATGGTCCCCGTTTGATGCTCCCTGAAGAAAACCGGCGGCATTTTAACCATCGGGCTGAATCCGTACCGCAGTCGGGCAATCCGGCTTGGAAACGAGTAGAGGCTGCGTTAGATCGGGGAGCCATGATGTATGCTCTTCTCGTCGCGATTGGCGGGGCCATCGGCTCCGTTCTCAGATACTATGTCGGCCAGTGGGCGGCGAAGCTCATGGGGCCCGCCTTTCCGTGGGGTACTCTGGCGGTGAACGTGGTTGGCTGCTTTGCGATCGGTGTGCTCGCCGAACTGATCGCCCAGCGCTTCAACAACTCGATCGAACTGCGCCTGCTTTTGATGACCGGGATACTTGGCGGCTTCACCACCTTCTCCTCGTTCTCGCTCGATGCCGCCATGCTTTTCGAGCGCGGACAGTTGTTCGCCGGCAGCATCTACATCATCGCGAGCTTCGGCGTCTCGATGGCCGGCGTCGTGGCGGGCCTTGCGCTCATGCGTGCGCTCGCCTGATCCGAAGACGGTTTCCGTTTTCCGAAAAATACTCTAAAGCCAGCGCAAGGGCAGGCCGTTCCGGTGCCGACCCGCATATGCGAAAGAAACTTCATGGCTGGCATAGAACATATCAAGGTCGCCCTGGACGAGGCCGGCATGCGTCTCGACCGCTGGTTCAAGGTGCACTTTCCGGGCCTGGGATTCGGCCAGCTCCAGAAGCTGCTCCGTTCGGGACAAGTGCGGGTCGATGGCGGCCGCGTCAAGACGGATGCGAGAGTGCAGCCCGGACAGATGGTGCGCATTCCGCCGCTCGACGTCGACGCCAAGGGCATCAAGGCGGGGCCGATCGCCGGCAAGGAGCTGAAGCACTCCGGCGATGCCGAGCTTCTGGCGAGGATGCTGCTGCACGAGGACGACAAGGTTTTCGTCCTGAACAAGCCCGCCGGCCTTGCAGTGCAGGGCGGTTCGGGCGTCAGCCGGCACATCGACAAGATGCTCGAGGCCTGGACGAGCCAGAAGGGCGAGAAGCCGCGGCTTGTGCACCGGCTCGACCGCGACACGTCCGGCGTACTGGTGGTGGCGCGCACCCGCGGTGCCGCCCAGAAGCTGACGGCGGCCTTCCGCGAACGCGACACGAAGAAGACCTACTGGTCACTCGTCAAGGGCGTTCCCCGCAAGCATGAGGACAAGATTTCCACCTGGCTGGTCAAGGAACCGACCGCGGACGGTGACCGCGTGCGCATCGCCAAGCACGGCGAGGAGGGCGCAGACCACGCCGTTTCCTATTACAGGGTCGTGGAGACCGCTGCGCAGAGCCTGGCGTGGCTGGAGATGGAGCCGTACACGGGCCGCACGCACCAGCTTCGCGTCCATGCGCTCCACATCGGTCATCCGATCATCGGCGATCCGAAATATTTCATCGACGATCCGAACTGGGATTTTCCGGGCGGCATGCAGAAGCGCCTGCACCTCCATGCCCGCCATATCGACATACCGCATCCAAACGGCGGCCGGCTACGCGTGACGGCACCGCTGCCGCCGCACATGGTCCAGAGTTGGAACCTGCTGGGCTTCGACGAAAATAGCGCGGACGAAGCGGAATGACCCGCAGACCCGGCGATGCCGGGAGAGAGCCGCGATCGAAGGAACACGAGAAGAAATGAAACTTGTCCTTTTTGACTGCGACGGGACGCTGGTCGACAGCGCGCGTCTCATCCACGAAGTCATGTCCCGGACCTTTGTTGATTTTGGCCATGCGAGGCCGCCGATTGAGAGCACGAAGTCGATCATCGGGCTGACGCTCGACATTGCCATCGCCCGGATGCGGGACAAGCCACATGTCGACGACGAGGCGATCGCCATGACTGCGCACTACAAATCGATCTATGCGGGCGTACGCGCCGAACCCGATATGTCGGAGCCGCTTTTCGAAGGCATCCGCTCGGTAATCGATACGCTTGCCGCCCGCGACGGGCTTCTCATCGGCGCGGTTACCGGGAAATCGAGGCGTGGTCTCACGCACATCCTTGAAACCCACGGCTTCGCCCCGCATTTTATTGTTTCGAGGACTGCGGATGATTGCCCTTCGAAGCCGCACCCGGCCATGGTGACCGAGTGCTGTGACGAGACAGGCATGAGCACCAGCGACACGATCGTCATCGGCGATGCGATCTACGACATGCAGATGGCGAAGGCCGCCGGTGCGACGGCGATCGGTGTTTCCTGGGGCTATGCGACGGTCGACGATTTGCTCGCTGCCGGCGCCGATGCCATCGCGCATCATCCGAACGACCTGTTGAGCCATATTCTGTGAGGTGATGCCATGCGCGACTTGCTGAACGATATCTCCGAAGGCCTGAGCCATCCGGATCCGGCCCGCAGGGCGCAGATACAGATGCGCAAGCCCCTGCCCAAGCGCTTCTACAAGGATGTCGGGATCGCCGAGAGCGACGATGGCCTTTTCGCCATCACGCTCGACGGCAAGCAACTGAAAACGCCTGCGCGCCAGACGCTTGCGGTGCCGACCAAGGCGCTCGCACAGCTCATCGCTGCCGAATGGCAGAAGCAGGCGGACGTGATCGATCCGGGCACCATGCCGGTGACGCGGCTGGTCAACACCGCGCTCGACGGTGTCGCCGCCGAAAGCCAGGCGGTATTCGAGGATGTCCTCCGGTTTTCCGCGACCGACCTTCTCTGCTACCGGGCCGAAAGCCCCATGGCCCTGGTGGCGCGCCAGACGGAGCGGTGGGATCCGATCCTCGACTGGGCGGCGAACGAGCTTAGCGCTCGCTTCATCCTCGCCGAAGGCGTCATGCACCAGGAGCAGCCGCGCGAGGCGATCGCCGCCTTTGGCGTGGCGCTCGGAAGGCACGATACTGCACTGGCTCTCGCAAGCTTGCACACGATGACGACGCTTACCGGCTCGGCGTTGCTTGCGCTCGCTTTCGCCGAGGGGCGCCTTCCGCTCGACGAGGCCTGGTCGCTCGCCCATCTCGACGAGGACTGGACGATCGAGCGCTGGGGCAGCGACGAGGAAGCGGAACAGAGGTGGGCGAAGCGCTTTGAGGAGTTTCAGGCCGCGGCGGATGTTTTTTCAGCCTTGAGAAGCTGATTCCTGTTGCGTTACAAACGGTTCTGGCGAAATCTGTGCCCGGCTCAGATGGGGATCGGGATTCGTTTAACATGCTTTGGCTGCCGTCGCGTATTTGGCTTGGCCTGATAGCTTGCTTGGCGTTGGGGGCATGTGCGAGCCTCACGGCGAAATCCGATCCGCCGCCGATGTATGATGTGCGCAGCGCCGTCGTGCTGTCCGGACCGGGTATTCCCGCGGAACTCCTCTCGGCGACGGGCAGCCGGATCAATGCGGCGATCGCGGCCACCACGCACGAAGAAGCGCTGCCGCGCGTGGTGCTGACGGTCCGCATTGTCGAAGTCCAGAAGGGGCTCGGCTACCAGGCCGACCGCAATTCCGCCAGGGTCAGTATCAATGCCGCGTCCGTCGATAGCGGCGAGGTAGTCGCGGTCGCTTCCTTCGATGTGACGACCTTTGCGCGCGACCCGAACCTCGCCGACCAGATCATGGCCGAGGATATCGCGGCACGCATCCGCTCCACTTTCAGCCTCAACATGCCGCGGGGCGGCGCGTAAGTCCTTCTTCGACCAATGGTCTATCGACCCTCTCTTCAAAGGCGCTGCCACGCGTGGTAAGCGAAATGAAACGAGAGGAACGTCCATGAAGGAAATACTTCACGAACTGGAGCGCCGGCGCGAAATCGCGAGGCTCGGCGGCGGCCAGGAGCGGATCGACGCCCAGCACAAGCGCGGCAAGCTGACGGCGCGCGAGCGCATCGAACTGTTGCTCGACGAGGGATCGTTCGAAGAGTTCGACATGTTCGTCGAGCATAGAAGTTCCGACTTCGGCATGGACAAGAGCCGTATCGCCGGCGACGGCGTCGTGACCGGCTGGGGCACGGTCAACGGCCGCACCGTCTTCCTCTTCGCCAAGGATTTCACCGTCTTCGGCGGCTCGCTTTCCGAAGCACATGCCGAGAAGATCATGAAGGTGCAGGACATGGCGCTCAAGAACCGCGCGCCTATCATCGGCATCTACGACGCCGGCGGAGCGCGCATCCAGGAGGGTGTGGCGGCACTCGGCGGCTATGCCGAAGTCTTCCAGCGCAACGTGCTTTCCTCCGGCGTCATCCCGCAGATATCGGTCATCATGGGCCCATGCGCCGGCGGCGACGTCTATTCGCCGGCCATGACGGATTTCATTTTCATGGTGCGCGACACCTCCTACATGTTCGTGACCGGCCCGGACGTCGTCAAGACTGTGACCAACGAGACGGTGACGGCGGAGGAGCTCGGCGGCGCGTCGGTGCATACGACGCGTTCCTCGATCGCCGACGGCGCATATGACAACGATGTCGACACGCTGCTGCAGGTGCGCCGGCTTGTGGATTTCCTGCCGCTCTCCAACACCTCGCCGCTGCCGGAGATCGAATGTCACCAATCGGTGACTGAGATGGACATGTCGCTGGACACGCTGGTGCCGGCCAATGCCAACAAGCCCTACGACATCAAGGAACTGATCCTGAAGACCGCCGACGAGGGCGACTTTTTCGAGATCCAGGCGAGCTTTGCGAAGAACATCGTCTGCGGTTTCGGCCGCATCGAAGGCTCGACGGTCGGCTTCGTCGCCAACCAGCCCATGGTGCTTGCGGGTGTGCTCGACAGCGATGCCTCCCGCAAGGCGGCGCGGTTCGTGCGCTTCTGCGACTGCTTCAACATTCCCATCGTCACCTTCGTCGACGTGCCGGGCTTCCTGCCGGGTACGGCGCAGGAATATGGCGGGCTCATCAAGCACGGGGCGAAGCTGCTCTTCGCCTATGCCGAGGCGACGGTGCCGAAGCTCACCGTCATCACCCGCAAGGCCTTCGGCGGCGCCTATGACGTCATGGCCTCCAAGCACCTGCGCGGCGACCTGAACTATGCCTGGCCGACGGCACAGATCGCGGTCATGGGGGCGAAGGGCGCGGTCGAGATCATCTTCCGCAAGGACATAGCCGACCCCGAGAAGATTGCTGCGCATACGAAGATGTATGAGGACAGGTTCCTCTCGCCGTTCGTTGCGGCCGAGCGCGGCTATATCGACGAGGTCATCATGCCGCATTCGACGCGGCGGCGCCTTGCTCGCGGATTGAAGATGCTGCGCAACAAGGATCTCGCCAATCCCTGGAAGAAGCATGACAATATTCCACTCTGACGAATAGGAGCGGTGTCTCGCGTGTTCCCTATCGTGTCACGCAGGTAAACGGCTGCAAGGACATTGCCCCGATTCCCAATGGCGGGGATGATCCTCCGTGGCCCCGCAACGGACGGAGTAGCAGATGTCGGCTGTCGAACGCCTCAAGGAATACGAACCCTATGCGCTGGCGATCCTCAGGATCGTCACGGCGCTTCTTTTCATAGAGCACGGAACGCAGAAGCTCTTCGGCTTTCCACCGGCGAATTTCGGGGAGGGCGGCATGCCGACGCTCTTCATCGTCGCCGGCGTCATCGAGCTTGTCGGCGGCATGCTTGTTCTCGTCGGCTTCCTCACGCGTCCGGCGGCCTTCATCATGAGCGGCGAGATGGCTTTCGCCTATTTCATGGAACACGTGCCGATCAGCTTCTTCCCGGCCAATAACGAGGGGGATGGTGCCGTCCTCTTCTGCTTCATCTTCCTCTATCTGGTCTTTGCCGGTGCCGGCGCATGGGCGATCGACAACCGCTCCAGTTGAGTGGACAGTAGGGCGGCCGCCGGAGAGGCAGCCGTCCTTGGCCCGATCTTGTCAGGCCACGAGCTTGAGGCCGGCAATGCCGGCAACGATGAGCCCGATGAAGAAGATACGCAGGACCGTGACCGGATCGCCGAGCAGCCACATGGCGAGGATCGCCGTGCCGACAGTGCCGATGCCCGTCCAGACCGCGTAGGCCGTGCCGATGGGCAGGCTCTTCACTGCGAGACCGAGAAGGATGACGCTGACGACCATCGAAGCTGCCGTAAGAGCGGTCGGGAGCGGGCGCGTGAAGCCGTCGGTATATTTGAGGCCGATCGCCCAGCCAATTTCGAAAAGGCCAGCCAAAAACAACAGGAACCAAGCCATTATGCTCTCCACATGAAGGAGCGAGGCCGTCCCCGCAATATCCGCGATCGCCCGCAGGGCGCGCCGCAGTCGTCTGCGATGAGGCGTATATGCGCGATGGGGCGGCCGACTTCAAGATGGGAAATGGCATGGCAGCCATGCCACCCGTCAGCGCTCCATCGTTTCCAACGGGCTCTCAAGGGATCGTCAACAAAGGAGTCCCGTCTCACGGCGCCAGTGTCAACGCCTTGAGCTCCTTGCGGGCTGTACCGAAGGTACCAAGCTGATAGACCGAAGCTCCATTCGGTGAGAACGTGAACGACGGGAATGGTTCGGCCAGCAGCTTGTTCAGATAGGTTTCCGTTGCGACGCCGATCGTCACGTGCGGATTGAAGTGCTTGCCCGCCGCGTCGGTAACGAAGTTGGCGACGTACTTGATGAGGGACTTTTGAATGTCGCGGCCATCCTCCTCGCTGAAGAACGCAGTCGGGGTTCCCGTCTTGACGGTATAGGGTTTGACGGCAGCAATCAGCTCATCCTGCAGGCGGTGCAGGTCCTTGGTCGGTTCGACCACAATTCCCGCAAGGCCCACCGGCGGAGAAGGGATGTAGTAATACTTGAAGGCTTTCAGCTTCCATGTTGTGGGCTTTTCCTTGGTCATAACCGCGTTCGCCGCAGCGTATACCTTGTCGAGATCCTCCGTGCGCACGAACTGCTGCAGCATGGAAATGTGCGGGTGGTGCGTTTCATCCAGGGCAAAGCCCTTCGGAAACGACTTGCGCAGAAGCGCGTTGCATTCCATCGCGTGCTGAACCATCGTGGCGTCCGGTTCAAGCGCGATGTCGATCGCCGTCACCTGATCTTGCGCGACGGCGCCCTCGGCAAAGCCGAGCGCCAGCCCGAGGGCGACGGTCGTGAAGACCAAGGCGCTCAGATGTCGTAGGTGAGCCAAAGAAGCGGATACACTTGTGACAGCGGCGGCAAAACCCGCCATCAACCCCAGACCTTGCCCTCGACTAGTCATGACCATCTCCTTGTCGTTCTTACGTTGGCAATGCCATCTTCACCGGCCAAACTGGACGGCCGTGAATGAGAACAGGAAATTTCATGCCGCAATGGCGGCTTCATCGTCCGACGCGTCAACCACCCGTAGTCTTGAGACGAATTCTCGAAGCCGAAACAGAATGTCTGCTTCAGAAGATCGTTCTTCCTTTCCTATCAGACGATACCCGTAATTATTGTATATCTATCGCTTGGGGCGGTCCATCAACGATTCAACCGAGCCTTTCGGCGTGCCAGCGCAGGTGGTCGTCCATGAAGGTCGAAATGAAGTAATAGGAGTGGTCGTAGCGCTCGTGCATGCGCAGCGTGAGGCCGATGCCGGTATCCTTGACCGCCTCTTCGAAGAGCCAGGGGCGCAGGCCGTTTTCGAGGAAACCGTCCGCCTTGCCCTGGTCGATCAGGAATTCGGGAAAGCGTGCGCCGTCCCTTACGAGCGCGCAGGCATCGTAGGCTCGCCATGCGGACTGATCGGGGCCGAGATATTTTTCGAAGGCCGGTGCGGACCAGTCGGCCGTCGAGGGCTCGACGATCGGGGCGAAGGCGGAGCAGCTCTTGAAGCTTTCAGGGTTCTTCAGTGCGATGGTCATAGCGCCATGGCCGCCCATGGAATGGCCAAAGATACCCTGGCGGCTCATGTCGGCGCGAAACTGCGCGGCGACGAGCGCGGGAAGCTCTTCGGTGACGTAGGTGTACATCTGGTAGTTTTCGGACCAGGGGGTCTCGGTCGCATCGAGATAGAAGCCGGCGCCCTTGCCCATCTGCCAGTTGGTGAGCTCGTCGGGCACGTCGTTGCCGCGCGGGCTGGTATCCGGGCAGACGATGATCAGGCCTAGCTCGGCGGCCATGCGGCGGTACTCGCCCTTTTCCATGACATTGGCATGTGTGCAGGTCAGCCCCGAGAGATACCAGAGCACCGGGCAGGGCTCCTTGATCGCCCGTGGCGGTACGTAGACCGCAAAGGTCATCTCGCACCTGCAGGCCTCGGATTCGTGGCTGAATACGCCCTGCATGCCGCCGAAGGCGGTTGCCTGCGAAATGATCTTCATGTCAGTCCCCACTTGTCTGTGATGTGTTTTTTGCCCTGCGGCAGAGGCGGTCGAAGCTTTCGAGAAAGCGCGAGCGATCCTTCGGGCCGAAGGCCGCGTTGTAGCCCTTGCTTTCGCCCGTCTCCCTCAGATGGGCGCCAAGATCGCGCATCGCGCTCGCCATGCCGATATTGGTCTCGTCGAAGACGCGGCCCGAGGGCCCGCAGACCAGCGCGCCTGTCGCGACGCAGCGTACGGCGAGCGGCACGTCCGCGGTCACGACGACGTCGCCCTCCGAAGCATGTTCCGCAATCCAGTTGTCGGCGGCATCAAAGGAGGCCGAGACTATGACGTTGTGCACCATCGGATCGCGCGAGGGCCGGAGGCCGGAATTGGCGACGAAGGTCACCTCCATGCCGAGGCGCTCGGCGACCTTCAGGATTTCCGGCTTCACGGGGCACGCATCTGCATCGACGTAGATCATGGCGCTGTTCCCTATGCCGGCTGCGCCGACATCTGGCGCACCATGTCGACGTGCGGAATACCGTCTTCCAGATACTCCTCGGAGGTCACTGTGAAGCCGAGCGATTCATAGAATCGCTGCAGGTGGCTCTGGGCGGAGAGCGCGATGGGGCTATCAGGGAAAAGCCGCTCGCAGGCTGCGATCGCCTCCTTCATCAGCGCATCGCCGAGGCGCTTGCCGCGATGGGCAGGCGAGACGACCACCCGGCCAATCTTTGCGGCGGCTCCCGGCTCGCGTGGCTCGAAGAGCCGCGCCGCAGCCAGGAGTTCGTCGCCGTCGACCAGCCGCAGATGCAGCGCTGCGGGGTCCTTGCCGTCGAGTTCGGGGTAGGGGCAGTTCTGCTCCACCACGAAGACGTCGACGCGCATTCTCAGCAGATCGTAGAGTTCCCGTGCGGAGAACTCTTCCATGCCGCGCACGTCGACCCTGTAAACCTGCCCTTGCATCAATAGAGAACCACGCTGCGGATGCTTTCGCCGGAATGCATCAGCTCGAAGCCCCGGTTGATATCCTCGAGGGGCATGGTGTGGGTGATCATCGGATCGATCTGGATCTTGCCCTCCATGTACCAGTCGACGATCTTCGGAACGTCGGTGCGACCGCGGGCGCCGCCGAAGGCCGTGCCCATCCAGGTGCGGCCGGTGACAAGCTGGAAGGGGCGGGTGGAGATTTCCTGGCCGGCGCCGGCGACGCCGATGATGACCGACTTGCCCCAGCCGCGATGGCTGGCTTCCAGCGCCTGACGCATGACCTTGGTGTTGCCGGTGCAGTCGAAGGTGTAGTCGGCCCCGCCGATCTGGTCGGCTCCGCGCTTCGTCATGTTGACGAGGTAGGGCACGATGTCGTCGCCGACTTCCTTCGGGTTGACGAAATGGGTCATGCCGAAGCGCTCGCCCCAGGCCTTCTTGTCGTTGTTGAGGTCAACGCCGATGATCATGTCGGCGCCGGCGAGCTTGAGGCCCTGGATGACGTTGAGTCCGATGCCGCCGAGACCGAAGACGATTGCAGTCGCGCCGACCTCGACCTTCGCGGTATTGATGACCGCACCGATGCCGGTCGTCACCCCGCAGCCGATGTAGCAGATCTTGTCGAAAGGAGCGTCGGGATTGACCTTGGCAACCGCGATTTCCGGCAGGACCGTATAGTTCGCGAAGGTCGAGCAGCCCATGTAGTGATGGATCCTGTCCTTGCCGATCGAAAAGCGCGAGGTGCCGTCCGGCATCAGGCCCTGGCCCTGGGTGGCGCGGATCGCCGTGCAGAGATTGGTCTTGCGGCTGAGGCACGACGGGCATGAACGGCATTCCGGCGTGTAGAGCGGGATGACGTGGTCACCCTTTTTCACCGAGGTCACGCCCGGGCCTACATCGACGACGATGCCTGCGCCTTCATGGCCGAGAATTGCCGGGAACAGTCCTTCCGGATCGGCGCCGGAGAGCGTGAAGTCGTCGGTGTGGCACAATCCGGTCGCCTTCACCTCCACAAGAACTTCACCCGCCTTCGGACCGTCCAGCTGCACGGTCATGATTTCCAACGGTTTTCCTGCCTGAACGGCAACGGCAGCGCGAACATCCATCTTTTGAAATCTCCCTAGTGATTTGGCCGCGGCGACTTTCGCATGGCGAAAGCGCAAGGCTCAAGCAGAATTGCGGCTTGACGCCAACTTACAGCGAGTGGCGGAGGGGCTTACCGACGGCAGGGTCCCCCAGCGAGGTGGCTCTCAGGCGAACTCCATGATCACGGCATCGACGGCAAGGCTCTCTCCGGCCTTCGCGTTGATCTTGCCGATCGTCAGATCGCGCTCGGCCCGAAGCACGTTCTCCATCTTCATCGCCTCGACCACGGCAAGGGTTTCGCCTGCCTTGACCTCCTGGCCCTCGGCAACGGCGATCGCGACGACAAGCCCGGGCATCGGGCAGAGCAGCAGTTTCGAGGTATCAGGCGGAAGCTTGGTCGGCATCAGTCTGTCGAGTTCTGCCTGACGTAACGTGAATACTCTTGACGTTACGGAAAGTCCCTGCCAGTCCAGCAGTACGCCGCTGGCGAGCGGGCGGACCTGTGCGGTGACGCGGCGCCCGCCAACGGTTCCCCGCCAGATCGCGTCGCCCGGACGCCATTCCGTCGATACCGCGACTACCTTCTTGTCGATCTCCATCGGCATGGCGAAGGGAGAGGTGACCTGACCGTCGACGAGGTTGACCGGGATATAGTCCGGGCCGAGCTTGACGACCCATTCCTGGCACAGGGGTCCGCTCACCGGGCGCAGGCGGTCGACAAGGCGCGCGCGACGGTGGGTGTCGATCAGCAGGCAGGAGAGGGCAACCGCGGCGAGGATCGCGGATTCGTCCGTTGTGGGCGTCATCGGGGCGAACCCGTCCGGATATTCCTCGGCGATGAAGCCTGTCGAGAGCCGGCCCTCGCGCCAGCGGGGATGCTTCATCAGGGCGGCGAGGAAAGGCATGTTGTGCTCGATACCGTCGACGATGAAGCCATCAAGCGCCTCGCCCATCGCATCGATCGCCTCGAGCCGCGTCGGAGCCCAGGTGCAGAGCTTGGCGATCATGGGGTCGTAATACATCGAGATCTCGGCGCCCTCATAGACGCCGGTGTCGTTGCGCACCAGACGATCTGCCGTCTTGCCCTCGCTTGGGGGGCGATAGCGCGTCAGGCGGCCGATCGAGGGCAGGAAGTTGCGATAGGGGTCCTCGGCGTAGAGCCGGCTCTCGATCGCCCAGCCATTCAGCTTTATGTCCGCCTGCGCGAAGGGCAGGGCCTCGCCAGCGGCAACCCTGATCATCTGCTCGACGAGATCGATGCCGGTCACGAGTTCGGTGACGGGATGCTCGACCTGCAGGCGCGTGTTCATTTCCAGGAAGTAGAAATTCCGGTCCCGATCGACGATGAACTCGACTGTGCCGGCGCTCTGATAGTCGACGGCCCTGGCAAGCGCGATTGCCTGCTCGCCCATGGCGCGGCGGGTCTTCTCGTCGAGGAAGGGCGAGGGCGCCTCCTCGACGACCTTCTGGTTGCGCCGCTGGATGGAGCATTCGCGCTCGCCGAGATAGACGACGTTGCGGTGGGCATCGGCGAGAACCTGGATTTCGATATGGCGCGGATCGACGACGAACTTCTCGATGAAGACGCGGTCGTCGCCGAACGAGCTCTTCGCCTCCGAGCGGGCACGCTCGAAGCCATCGCGCACCTCACCCTTGTTCCAGGCAATGCGCATGCCCTTGCCGCCACCGCCGGCGGAGGCCTTGATCATCACCGGATAGCCGATTTCGGCGGCGATCGTCTCGGCATGGGCGCCATCCTCGATGACGCCGAGATAGCCGGGTACAGTGGAGACCTTGGCGGCA
The DNA here is from genome assembly GCF_004345245.1 of Rhizobium sp. BK251. Classification (GTDB taxonomy): domain Bacteria; phylum Pseudomonadota; class Alphaproteobacteria; order Rhizobiales; family Rhizobiaceae; genus Rhizobium. Next base: position 166,180 of record NZ_SLUQ01000003.1, read on the forward strand.
TTAGCGAACTTCTTCGATTCGATCTTGTCGCCCATGGCGGTGATGGCCGGTACCTTCGGCCCGATGAAGACGATGCCAGCCTTTTCGAGGGCCTCGCAGAACGACGCCCGCTCGGAAAGGAATCCGTAACCGGGATGGACGGCCTCGGCGCCCGTTTGCCTGCAGGCGTCGATGATCTTGTCGGCGACGAGATAGCTTTCCGAGGCTGCAGCGGCACCGATATGGACCGCCTCGGCGGCCATTTCGACGTGGAGCGCATCCCGATCCGCATCGGAGTAAACGGCGACCGTCGCAATGCCCATGCGGCGCGCGGTCTTGATCACACGGCAGGCGATTTCGCCGCGATTTGCGATCAGGATTTTCTTGAACATCGGAGCTCCACCGCTTTGAAAGCCAATCCAGCGTTTTAGTCACAAAACGCCGGTGCACACAACGTGGGGCGAGGGCTGGCGGGTGCGTACGGGGGAGACTTTCGTCTAGAATGCGACGAAGGTGGCATGAAGATCATTCACGCGGCAGAGGTATCGGACGCCAGCATGTCGTCGGAGACGCGCAGCCAGCGGCTCTGGCGGGGTGGCCTGTCCTCGTCCTCGCGCATGTCGACGGCGTTCATCAGTTCGGACCAGCGCGGATGGTTGAAGAGGGGATCGATGCCCCCATCGACGCGCCGCAGGACGGCGATCTCGGCGGCCGAAAGCAGGAAGCGCCCCTTCTCCAGCTTGCGGCGAAGCACACGGTGGACAAACTCGGTGTCCTGGCGGGTCACGCCCTTGCGGGCATGCATACGCGAGAGATGATAGGCGCCGATCTCGTCGGTGATCGCGAGCCGCAGCTGGTCGAGCAGCAGCGACGTCAGTGTGTCGGGTACATGGGCCGAGACTTCGACGACATGGAGCAGAAGCTCGAGTTCGACCGTGGACTGGACCACGCCTTCGGCGGCAAAGATGCGGCGGAGCCAGGCGACGTTGATCTCGTCGAGCGTGCCCTGCGGATAGCTGTGGTTGACGATGAAAGCCGTCAGCGCCTCGATGAAAAACGAATCCCATTCCGGGCTTTTTTCCGGGCAGCAGTTCTGGAGGGTGAGGAGCACGATGACGTCTTCGGCGGAACGGATTCCGGCCGGAAAAGTGCTACTGCGCAGCAGGGTTACGTCTTCGGCTTCCAGCCGATTCTTTCCGGCGATCACACATGCCGGGAAAGCGAGGCGATAATCGCTCATCCTTTTCTCCAGTTTCATCATGAAACTTCGGCCCTTCTATTGCGAGCCTATTGAAAATTCCTGAACGAGGGAGGTTAACGGCACCCTTAGAAACTCACTCGAATTCCGCCGATCGCGCATTGAGCCTTTCGCGCCATATGATGAACAGGCCGGAGGCGACGATGATGAGGATGCCGAGCCATTTAGACGCGTTCGGAAAGTCGCCGAAAAGCGCGTAGCCGAGCACCGTCGCGGAGATGATCTCGAAATATTGGAAGGGCGCAAGCAGCGAAAGCGGTGCCAGCCGGAAGGCCTTGACCACCATGAGATGCGCATAGCCGGATATCGAGCCGAGTATCAAAAGGAGCACGAGGCCGAGCCAGGAGCCCGGAAGCGATATCTGGAAATTCGGTTCTCCGAGTCCGTTGCCGGCAAGCAGGGCGACACTCATGAACAGGGTTCCCCCGATGCCGGCCATGGTCTGCATCGTAAGCGGCGTGTCGGCTTCACCGACGGCGCGGTTCAGGAAGAGGTAAAGCGCGAAGAGGAAGGCGCAGGCGACCGGCAGAAGCGCCTTCAGCCCGAAGATCTCGAAGCTCGGCTGGATGACGATCATGGCGCCGCCAAAACCGACGACGATCGCCGTCCACCGGCGCCAGCCGACGCGGTCGCCTAGGAAGACTGCTGAAAGCGCGGTGAGTATGAACGGCTCGACGAAATAGATGGCAAAGACGTCGGCGAGCGGCATGTACTTGACGGCGACGAAGAAAAGCAGGCTGGCCGCGCCGTGGAGCGCCCCGCGCAGCAGGTTCATCCACGGCCGCTTGGCCGAGAGCGCCGAAAGACCAAAGACGGCAAAGAGCAGCGGCAATGTGCAGACGAGCTGGAAGAAGAACCGGTAGAAGGTGATCTGGCCGGGCGACATTGCCTCGAAGGTCGCCATGTACTTGGCGATCGCATCCATCGTCGGCAGGATGACCATGGCGCCAGCCATGATGAGCATGCCCTGAAGGGGATTTTGGGAGGTGGAGGCTGCGGCGGTATGGGACATTTCGGATCGCTTCCTAGGTGCCGCCACCAAGCACAGGACGATGGGACGATCAAGGTCGCAAGTCATGGTGGCGGTTCGCAGACTGGCGGGCCATCCGGAAATTTGTCACAAAAGGCCGCAATGGGGTGGCGCCATGACGCCAAGGGACCTATTCGCGGCCGCGAAATCCTTTAGAAGGTGTCGATATCCGAGTTCGCGGCCAACGCGACATATGGCTTGAAAAGGGAGTAACCCTGGATGCTCAAGACGGATTTTGGAGCGATCGTGCTGGCGGAAGGTGCCGACGATACCCTTGGCGGAAGGCTTTCGGCAGCACGGGAGGCGGCAGGCATCAGCGTCGAAGCGCTGGCCAACCAGCTCGGCGTGCGACAGGACACGCTTCTTGCCTGGGAGACAGACCGGTCGGAACCGCGCACCTCGCGCCTGCTGAAACTCGCCGGCATACTCGGCATCTCGCCGATGTGGCTGATGACGGGTATGGGCGAGGGACCGGGCGAGATCAGCGACGAGCGGGCGCTGGAGGCCGTCAAGATCGAGCTTTCACGCCTTCTTTCGGTCTACCAGGAAATGGGTCGGCTGATCGAAGCGACGGCGGTGCAGGTCGAGCGGCTGGACCATCAGATTCGCCTGCGCAACCTCAATACCGATGTCGCGCATTAAATCCGGTCACTCGGTCGCCGTCTCCCCGAAGATCGATTCGAAAGCATCGCGCAGACGCATGTCGACATCGGGCATCATCACCGGCAGGCCGAGATCGACGAGGCTCGTCACTCCATAGCCGGAGATGCCGCAGGGCACGATGCCGCCGAAATGGTCGAGTTCGGGATCCACGTTGAGCGACAGGCCGTGGAAGGTCACCCACTTGCGCAGGCGGATGCCGATGGCCGCAATCTTGTCCTCGGCTGGCGAGCCATCGGGAAGAACTGGCTTTTCCGGCCGGCGCACCCAGACGCCGACGCGGTCCTCGCGGTGCTCGCCGCGGACATTCATTGAATCGAGGGTGTGGATGACGAGGTCCTCGATCGCGGCGACGAAGGCGCGCACGTCCTGCCGGCGCCGCTTGAGATCCAGCATGACGTAGACGACGCGCTGGCCCGGGCCATGATAGGTATATTCGCCGCCGCGGCCGGTCGCGAAGACCGGGAAGCGATCCGGATCGATGAGATCGGCGGCATTGGCGCTTGTCCCGGCCGTATAGAGCGGGGGATGTTCGACGAGCCAGACCAGTTCGTCGGCGCTGCCTTCGGCGATCGCCGCGACCTCACGCTCCATGGTCGCCACCGCTTCCTCGTAGGGCACGAGTCCATCGGCAATCCGCCACCTCACCGGCGGCGAGCCTGCTAGCGGAAACATGGAGTATTCGAGATCGGTGCGCAGCACGGCAGAAGTCCTTTCGTCACCTCGCCGAGGTGGCGTGAGCGGCAAACAGGCTGCTTATATGGACCTTTACGCGCGCCTCTTCAAATGCCGTGATCTGTTTTGAAAAAATCTGTCACACTGCCCTTGTGCACCCCAGATGCTTTTGCTACATGCAGCCGCGCCGGAGCAATTCGGCACCTACCACGATGCGGTCGTGGCGGAATTGGTAGACGCGCAGCGTTGAGGTCGCTGTGGGGCAACCCGTGGAAGTTCGAGTCTTCTCGACCGCACCATTTACCCTAAACAGGGTTGAACTTACTGGCTTTTTCAAAAAGCCTCCGGCCCTTGCCGCAGCAGCCCCTCATTGCCAACGCCGGTCTTCATAGTTTGTTGTTGCAGAACGGCTTCAACTATCGACGGCGTCTGGCATCCCAGCGCGCAATGCTCCTCAAATCAACGCAAAGATTAAACCAAGCTGCATCTGCGTGAGCAACGTCGCAAAGCCGTGTCGGAATCGAACTAGCCTCCCTGTTCTCAGGGAGGCGACAAGATGGCGATTCAGGGACTGGGCTACAATCCTGCGATTCTTCAATTCCAGGCGAAGCGGGGCGGGGAATCGATGGCTTTTCTTCTGCCTTTCCTGAACTCGGACATGGCTGTCCTGGACGTCGGCTGCGGGCCGGGGCACGTCACTGCTGCATTTTGCCCGCACGTCCGAGATGTGATCGGGCTGGATGTGGAGAGCAGGGCGATTGCAGCCGCCTCGGCGATGCGTGACGCCGGCGGCCATTCGAACCTTCAGTTTGTCGAGGGAGACATGGTCGCCATGCCATTCGACGACGAGACGTTCGATGTCGTCTTCTTCCACGCCGTGCTCTACCACCAAAACACGGTCGTCCTCGAGTCGACCCTCGAGGAAGCCTGGCGGGTGTTGAAGCCCGGTGGTTTGATCGCCACACGTGATACGGATGCCGGAGGAAATATTCTTTATCCCGAGACAGAAGGGCTCAGGCTTTCCCTCAACCTTTGGCAGCGGTGGTACGAGCACAGCTCGGGTGATGCCGTCACCTTCGGCCGACGCCAGGGTGCGATACTGCGGTCCCATGGATTCGAGCCGATATGGGCCGGCGGGAGCTACGTGAACCATAGTGCCGACGCGTCAGCCAGGGCTGAGACGGTGGTCGATGCCAAAAGAAGCCTGCACGGCCTTGCCGGCGACCTCATCGCGAAGAACCTGGCGTCGCGGCTGGAAATCGATACGGCGGTTTCCGCCTGGGAGACATGGGGGATGGAATCTGATTCCGTCTATCTGCGCTGCAGATGTGAATGTATCGCCGCGCGACCCCGAGGCAGATAGTCCACTTGCCGTGGCTGGCACTTGTGGTGAGCGTGTGCGCAGGTCGGTATCCCAATGTAGCGCGCGCGCTGCACTGGGATACCGCTGCCTGGCTTTCGGAATTGCGCGAGACGTAAGACGCGCGCGATCCTGCGCTCGAAAAGAGAAGCCTGAATGCTTTAGTTGGCGGCCTGGCAGGCGCGCAGGGCCTGCATTGCGGCGTCGGTTCCGTCAAGGCTCACCGAGAAGGTCTGACCGCTCGGCTCGGCGCTGAATTGCTGACCGTCGACGTCGAATATCACGGAGAGCTTTTCGCCCTGGGCAATCGGTGCATCCGCGGTCGTATAGATCGCCATGTAGCCGCGCATGCCGGATGTCTCATCGATACCCATCTGAACCTGCATGCCGTTGTCCGCGACCTTGGCGATCAGGCAGCCGGGACCCAGGTCCTTTCTTACGAATATGTCCCAGCCTCCCGCCGAGCCGTATTTGGTGATATTGGACGGGTCCTGAGCCTGGACCATCGTGGTACTGCCGAGAAGACCTGCGATCACCGCCGCTGCGATGTAGGTTCCTGATGCTGCTTTCATTTCATTTCTCCTCCTTGTTTCGGCCGTGCCGATGCCGCCCCAGGCCATTTGCAATGGCGAGTAGATTTGCTGCGAGTCCTCTATGCGGCGCGAAAGCGACAGGCCGGTCGACCACGTGCTGTCGGGCTTCGCGCTGACGCCCGGCGTCTCGCGGAAATTGGCGTCATTGGGAAAATTCTGCTCTGGACAGGACGAATGGCTGATTCCTCGCTCGACCTCAGGCGGGCTCTTGCGAACCCGACGATCGAAACAGAAATCCCCGCGGCAAACAGCGCTTTCAGGGAGCCGTGCAGTTTCATTTCGAATTCCTCCTAGAGCGCCATGGGCGTGGCGTCTGCGGCGTCTTCGAATAGTCAGTTGAAGCGGGTCAGTCTGTCCTCTCATGCCTTGGCACAAGGCATCGCGGCCGCATTCTGGGTGAATGCGCGCATCGCGGCAAGTAACAACTTCTGATTATCGTGGCCAAGCTGCGCCGATGTGCGATTACTCGCAATGGTTGGCAGAATTCGTTTGGTCTGGCGGACAATGACAAGGCCCGGATCGGGGCCGTGCCGCCACGGACGATGCGCGTTGCGAAGGATTGGTGGTGCCGCCAGGTCTCGCCCCTGGGTAAGGACGCAGGCACAGAGCGGCCGGACCATTGCTTGGTCCGACCTTCCGCGCAGACTGCTCGGCAGTCGATCCGAGGCAGCTTCGCAACGGCCTCATTTCCAGCGCGGGGCGGCACTTGAACCGGAAGATCGGCTCCGTGCCAAAATCAACGACCAATTTAAGTGCCCCTTGGCTCCAGGGATGATGTATTATTATGTTCTAATATTATCCGCTCATCATGGCATTGAGAATGCTTTGCGATTTAACCATCAAGAAAACGAGGGGGTTTTTACGATGTTTGGCGTAGCAACCAGGGTGTGCAGACACGGAGAATACATAGGCGTCGGAAGAACGGCGAACGGAAATATGTCAATTCGCAGACGTCTCGCTGTGGAAATATTCACGGGAATTGTCCTTGCTGCTATGGCGAGCGGTCCCTCCTGGGCGCAGGGAACGGCAGCCAAGCCGTCTAGCAGGGAAGAGGTGCAGCAGGCGCTGCAGACCAGGGAGCAATACGATGTCCATGGTTTGCGCTTCGCTGCCGACAAGTCGACACTTGAGCCCGGTAGCGAAGCATTGCTCGATGACATTGCGACCGCGCTGAAGAATTTTCCGGATTGGCACCTGAGAATTGTCGGCCATACCGACGCAACCGGCAGTGCCGAAGCCAACGTGCGGCTTTCGCTCGAGCGTGCCGACACGATCAAGGCAGCGCTGGTTAAGCGGGGGATTGCGCCTGACAGGCTTATGGTCGAAGGCGCCGGGCAGAGCCGGCCAGTCGCCAGCAACGACACGGAGGAGGGAAAGGCTCTCAATCGTCGCGTCGAGCTCGTGAGGATTGCCGACTCGCCGGAAGCCAAGAAACTGCTCAAGGCCATGTCCGACTATCTGGCCGCCCAGAAGGCCCTGTCGTTCGCCTATGATGCCAATCTCCAGGTCGTTACCAATACCGATCAGAAGCTTGGGCTGGCAAGTTCAGGCACAGTGGTCCTCAGCCGGCCCGACAAGGTGCGCGCGACCCGTTCAGGCGGGTTTGTCGATACCGAGGCCCTATTCGACGGAAAAACGCTCACGCTACTGGGGAAGAATGTCAACAAGTACACGCAGATCGAGACCCCTGGCACGGTCGATCAACTGATAGACGAGCTGAAGGACAAGCAGGGGTTGCCCCTGCCGGGCGCCGACTTGCTGATGACCAACGCCTATGACGAGCTGATGGAGGGCGTCTACGATTCCAAGGACCTGGGAAGCGGCGTCATCAATGGTCACGAGTGTGATTCCCTTGCCTTCCGCAAGGACGATGTGGATTTCCAGATCTGGGTCGCCCAGGGAGAACAGCCGTATCCCTGCCGGCTGGTCATTACATCAAGTCAGGTCATGGGAGAGCCGGAATACAGCATCCAGATCAGGGACTGGAAGTCCGGGGACGGCGTCGTGACGGATGACTTTGCTTTCAAGAACGCGACCAATGCCGAAAAGATCGATGTGAAAGACCTAAAGCAAAACATCAGCGAACTACCGGGACATTTCATAGTGGGAGATGAAAAATGACCTTCTACAAACGCGCGGGAATCATCTGCCTCACCTTGGCGGCTGTGCTTTGCATCGACGATCTGGCGAGCGATGTCCCAACCATATCGATACCCAGCTTTGTTAGTCCGGCGATGGCGATCGTCGGCCGGCCGCTGACACCCGTCAGCGTGGCTGGTGTTGCCCGGCGAACAGTGCGACGCTGTGCCGTTGGTGTCTACAGGTGCTAGTTGATGGCCGGTCCGGTCTCTGAGTGTGACCGCGAGTGGAAGTCGCGCTGTCCGTCCTGAAAACAGGGATTTTCGCTGGCGGCAAGCAGTGTATGGCCGATATGCGCCCGCAGGCAAAACCCGCTTCCGCGGGTTCCCCGCCTTCTGGACGACAGGTTGACGATGCGGTCCTGCCTCAATCGTCTTCATCGTCGGGCATATGGGCGTCGAGGCCGGTCAGCTCGAGTTTGTTCCTGACGTCGTGGACGCCATCGACGGCCTCTGCGCAGAGAACAAGGCGTCGCGCCATCTGGATCGTTTCGACCGAGCCTTCGAGGATGATCGTGTGGCCGTGGGCGCGGACGTCGATGCTGTCGATATCGATGTCCTTCAACTGGCTCAGCGCTTCAGTCACACGCTCTTCGAGGTCGTCGGCATTCTCGAGGCCCCGTGTCGTGGAGATGGGCAGGTCCGATTGGGGCTGCTGGTCGCCGGCCTGGTCTACGTCGACGACGGTGTAACCCTTGTTGCCCGCTTCGTCGAAGTTCGCTTCCGTCGAGCCGTAAGGCCGGTTTTCGGGCGAAGGCGATCCGGTGCCTGCCGCATCGTCATACGGCCAGCCTTCTTCGAGGTCGCGTGCCTCGAAATCGCGGTACTCTTCCTCGCGCGCGAGGTCTTTTTCCTTGGGGCTCATCTCAGGCTCCTTCCCTGTCTCGCAGCCTAGAACGGTTGAGGCCGAGCTTGGTTCAAGAAAAAGGTACCTGTCTTGGAGAAAGCGCCGATCAGGCGCCTGTCCTTTCCCACTTCTTCACCAGGCGATCGCGCTTGAGGCGCGAAAGGCGCTGCAGCCAGAAGACGCCGTCGAGCTGGTCGATCTCATGCTGGATGCAGATCGCGAGAAAGCCTTCGGCCGCCTCTTCGTGCTGGATACCATCGAGATCGGCATAGCGGAAACGGATCGCCCTCGGCCGCACGACTTCTTCGGTCGCTCCGGGCATGGAGACGCTGCCCTCGACGTGGCGCATGGTTTCCTCGGAAAACAAGGCGATTTCCGGATTTATGTAGGTGCGAACGCCGTCTTTCCGGTCGAGCTCGATGACGACGACGCGACGGAAGTCGCCGATATGGGCCGCCGTTATGCCGACGCCGGGGGCGGCGCGCATCGTATCGAGCAGGTCGCCGGCGAGCGCCCGAAGCTCCTCATCGAAGACGGTCACGGGCTCGCAGGGCGTCTTGAGGCCAGCGTGTGGAAAGCGGAGAATCGGGCGGACGGTCACGGCTGCCGCAACTCCCTTGCAACGGTGGCCCGGCAGCATCCTCCGCCCGGTATTTTCATGGTGCTGTGCATAGCGATCTTTCTTCGGTCCCCTGTTCGTTCGAGGCACTCGACGGTTGGCGGGAAAGACCCTAGAGCAGGCTTTCGGCAGCGTCGATCCGCCATGCTCCGGACGGGCTATCCGGTTGTTGACATTGCGTTCTCCGCGGCCATTCTCCATAGCGACTCGAGAGTCGTTCAATACCAGAAATTTGCGAGGGCGGCAGATGACGACGACCAGCGAAGAAGACCGCATTCGCAAGCGTCCGGGCGAGGGCGATGCCGACATCTATGACGAGGACGGCAACGTCCGGTCCGATTTCCTGGCGCTTGTCGGCGCAGCTATCGCCGATCGCGATATCCTCTTCCTGCGACAGAACGTTGCCCGCCTGCACGAATCCGAACTCGGCGACCTGATCGAGTCGATCCAGCCCGACCAACGGCTGGCGCTCGTGGAGCTGCTTGGCGACGACTTCGACATGACGGCGCTGACGGAGGTCGACGAGGTCATTCGCCGCGAGATCGTCGACCAGATGCCGAACGAGCAGATCGCGGCCGCGATCGGCGAGCTCGATTCGGACGACGCCGTCTACATTCTCGAGGACCTCGACCAGGAAGACCAGGAGGAGATCCTTGCCCAACTGCCTTTCACCGAGCGGGTGAGGCTGCGGCGGGCCCTGGACTATCCCGAAAGCTCGGCCGGGCGGCGCATGCAGACCGAGTTCGTGGCGGTGCCGCCATTCTGGACGGTAGGGCAAACGATCGACTATATGCGCGAGGATGAGGAATTGCCCGAATCCTTTGCCCAGATCTTCGTGATCGACCCGACCTTCAAGCTGCTTGGCGCCGTCGACCTCGACCGGCTCCTGCGCAGCAAACGGCAGACGAAGGTCGAGACGATCATGCGGGAGACGACGCATCCGATTCCCGCCGAGATGGACCAGGAAGAGGCCGCGCAGCTCTTCGAGCAATACGACCTTCTCTCAGCCGCCGTCGTCGACGAGAATCACCGGCTCGTCGGCGTGCTGACCATCGACGACGTGGTCGACGTCATTCATGAGGAGGCCGACGAAGACATCAAGCGTCTGGGCGGCGTCGGTGACGAAGAGCTTTCGGACAACGTCGTTTCGACCGTGCGCTCGCGCTTCCTGTGGCTGCTGATCAATCTCGGTACGGCCATGCTTTCGGCAAGCGTCATCGGCCTGTTCGACGGATCGATTGAAAAGATGATCGCGCTTGCCGTGCTGATGCCGATCGTCGCGTCGATGGGCGGCAACGCGGGCACGCAGACGATGACGGTGACGGTGCGGGCGCTCGCGACCCGCGACCTCGACATCTACAATGCCGGGCGCATCATCCGCCGCGAGGCAGGCGTCGGCATCCTGAACGGCCTGATGTTTGCAAGCATCATGGGCGTGATCGCCGGCACGTGGTTCCACGACTACCAGCTCGGCATCGTCATTGCTGCAGCGATGATGATCAACCTGCTCGCGGCAGCGCTCGCCGGCATTCTCCTGCCGCTGCTCTTGGACAAGCTGGGGGCCGACCCGGCGATCGCCTCGTCGGTCTTCGTCACGACGGTGACGGATTGCACCGGCTTCTTCGCCTTTCTCGGCATCGCAACATGGTGGTTCCAGATCTAGCGGGAACAGTCGGCTCGAAAATTGACTATTACGTAAAAGTCAATATGATTGTCGCCAATCTTTGGGGGCAGCATGCAGGTGAACAAGTACTACACCATCACGGAATTGACGCGGGAGTTCGGCGTTTCGACCCGCACCTTGCGCTTCTATGAGGACGAGGGGCTGATCCAGCCCGAGCGCCGGGGCCGTACGCGCCTCTTTCGCCCCGCAGATCGCCGCCTGCTCCAGGAAATACTGCGCGGCCGCCGCATCGGCTTCACGATCGCGGAGATCCGCGAGATCATCCAGGTCTACAAGGAACCGCCCGGTGAACTCGGCCAGCTCAAGCTACTCATGAAGCGCGTCGACGAGAAGCGCGAGGACCTGCGCCAGAAGCGCAAGGACATCGACGATACGCTCACCGAACTCGACCACATCGAGGAGGCCTGCCTGACACGGCTTGCCGAGATCGGCGTCGGGACCTAGCGGAGCCCAAAACTCAGATCCAGCGCCGGGTTTTCCTGCAGTAGAATTCAAACTCGCATCCGAAGCGGGAAAGCAGGTGCATTTCCTCGCACCTGATGGCGACGAGCGTCGTGGTTATCGCGGCGAACAACGCCGTCACGAAGAACCATGAGTTGCCTGTGAGAAGGCCGAAGGCGATCGTCGCGATCGTATAGCCGAGATAGATGGGGTTGCGCGTATAGCGAAACGGGCCGCGGGTGACGAGATGCGCCGTGCAGCGATGCGGCAGGATCGTCGTGCGGCTTTCGACAAGCGTCTTGACCGCCCAGATATCGAGCGAGACGGCAAGGACGACGAGTCCCGCACCGACCATCCAACCCAGCCCGGAGTGGAGATGGGGCAGGGGCGGGATGGGAAGAAGGTCAAGGATGAGGGCGGCAAGGATTGCGAGGCCGTAGAGAATTGGCGGCCAGGGGAAATTGAGCGGCTTCGAACGATAGGCATTCATCGGAATATCCTGTCATTGCGCGATTGTGGTGCACTCAACTGCTATGGACTGTACTCTCTCATCATTGTTCGCCTGGATTGCGCCAGACTGGAGCGGCGTGAAAAGATCCTGTGCTTGAAGTTTATCGAGCGTGCATTGGCAGAAACTACGGCAGATCGGCTCGCCCTCCTGCATCATACAGGAGGCACGGCATTGATATAGATAGCTCTGGACCGGATCGGGCGGTGGCGCAGGAGCCACGAGCGACAGAAGGTAGACGCAGCCGAATAGAAACGGCTGATGCACGAGGTAGATGATCAGGCTGTGGCGGCCGGCCTTGGCAACGAGGCTCGAACCCGTGCCGAGAGAGGCAAGCCGGCGCGACCAGCCGAGCCAGAGGCCGGTGCGCGCGATGGCGAGCCCCAGCAGGAAGGGTGTCAGCCAGGGAAACAACGGCACGAAATCGTTCGAGCGGGGCGGCGTCGCCGAGAAGCCGAGCCAATAGAGCCACCAACTGTCGAAAAATGTCGACTGGAGGATATTCGGATAAAGCCAGCCATCGACGACGACGGCGCCGAGGAGGGCTGCTGCCGCGAGCCAGACGAGGACGAGCGGTAGGCGCAGGAAGGGGAGACCGATGATGCTCGCCGCGGCGATGCAGTGCAGAATGCCGAAGAAGATGAATTCGTCCGGCATGCCGATGCGCGTGGCGATCGTGATCAGCGCGGCGGCACCGGCGACCATGCCGAGGCGCTTCAGGTAGGCGTTCCAGCGGATCTCCGGCGTGCTGGCAAGGACAAGGCTCACGCCCACCAGGAAAAGGAATGTCGCGGCGATCGCGCGGGCATAGATCCTCAGCCAGCCTGTTTCTACCGTTCCCGGCATAAGATAGCCGAAAAACTCAAGGTCCCACGTGAAGTGGTAGCTCGCCATCGCAAGCAGCGCGAGGCCGCGGGCGGTATCGATTATGCCGATACGCGGCGGTCTTTCACCGACGTCGATCGCCTCAGCAACAGCGGCCATTCACTGGATTCCTTCCGACAGATCGGTCGCCCCCGACGGGGCGGTGCGAACAGGGGAAAGGCGGTGATTTGATGGCGGATCCACGTCCATGATGGCGAGCCGGGCCTCGGAGAAGAACTGGCGCCGGGCGAGCACGACAATGACGAGCGTCGTGGTGACCATGAAGACATAGGGACTGACGAACCAGCCGAGATAGCCGATCGACAGGAAGATCGCGCGCAGGCCGGAATTGAAGTGGCTGGCGGCGATGACGTTCATTCGGATCACCCGCTCGACAGACCTCTCCGCCACGATGATGTCGGCCTCGGTGTCGCGCATCATCGGGATCGAGCCGAACAGGATGGTGCAGTAGTTGAACAGCCGGTAGGACCAGCCGAACTTGAAGAAGGCATAGCCGAAAAGGCCGGTCAGGCCGCCGACCTTCAACTCGAAGGCGGTGCGGCCGCTGTGGAAGACGTAGGGAAGGTCGTTGAACACGGCATCGACCTTGTCGGTCGCGCCGAGAAGCGCGAAGCAGCCGCCGATCGCCAGGATAGACGTGGACGCGAAGAAGGCGGTGCCATTCTGAAGACCCGCCATGATCTGCGTATCGATCATCTTGAGATCGCGCCGCAGCGAATTGTATAGCCACTCGCGACGACGCTCGATCATGGCATGGGTCAGGCTTGTACGCTGAAAGAGGCGGGGGCCGCCGAGCGCCCATGAATAGGCGGCCCAAAGCAGGGTGAAGAAGGCGAGCGCGAAATAATCGGCAGAGGTCATGAATCGGATGTTCCGCTTATGGATCGCGGCAGTCTACACACCGATTTCTGCCTCGCAATGGCGGCGCGGAAAAGCGGGGGTGGACAATCTTCCGTACCGTCAGGACCGCGGTGGGCGGGCTGTCCACCGGTCTTGAACCGGGTGGCAGCCATGCCCAGCTTAGATCGGAGGTGCAAGCATCGACGAAGCGGTTTGGCTGTATCGGTCAGGCGAAGCTTCGTCTATGAATGTCGCTTGCATGAAAGCTGATGTCGGTCGGTCGCCTTGGGCTTGACCACCATTGACGTAGCCTTCACATCGATCAATTTGCCAGAGGACGCAGGTTCCATGTTTCTTTCCGTTTTCGACGTCTTCAAGATCGGCGTCGGGCCATCGAGTTCGCACACAATGGGACCGATGTCGGCGGCGAACCGTTTCCTCGACCTGTTGCTTTCCGACGAATGGCCGCGCCCTTCGACCGGTGCCCATGTTGCGGCGATCAAGGTCAGCTTGCACGGCTCGCTCGCCCATACGGGTATTGGCCACGGTACGGGCAGGGCTGTCGTCCTCGGCCTGATGGGCGAACACCCGGATCAGGTCGATCCAGACAAGATGGATGCGATCATCGATGGCGTCGAACGTTCGGGGCGGGTGACGCCGCCCGGCCACCCGGCCTACTGGTTCCAGCCGAAGATCGATCTCATCTTCGACAAGAAGGTGCCGCTGCCTGGGCACGCCAATGGCATGGCATTCTCCGCCTATGACAAGGACGAGCGCCTGCTCGTCAAGCGCATCTATTATTCCGTCGGCGGCGGCTTCGTCGTCACCGATACGGAACTCGAACAGATGCGCGCGAAGAAGAAGTCGGCCGCGGGATCGGCGCGCATCCCGTTTCCCTTCGCCACGGCCAAGCAGATGCTGGAGATGGCTGAACGCTCCGGCCTTACAATCGCGCAGATGAAGCGGGCAAACGAGGAGAGCCACATGAGCCGGGCCGAGCTCGACGCCGGTCTCGACCGCCTCTGGGAGGCGATGAACGGCTGCATCGACCGCGGCCTCAAGAATGACGGCATCATGCCCGGTGGCCTCAAGGTTCGTCGTCGCGCCCGGCAGATCCACGACAAGCTGCAGGAGGAATGGCGCAGCAATCGCATCAATCCGCTGCTCGCCAATGACTGGCTGAGCGTCTATGCGATGGCTGTCAACGAGGAAAATGCGGCCGGCGGTCGCGTCGTGACTGCGCCGACGAACGGTGCGGCCGGCGTCGTGCCGGCAACGATCCGCTACTATCTCCACTTCCACGAGGATGCCGATCAGCACGGCATCCGCGACTATCTGCTGACGGCGGCGGCGGTCGGAGGCATCATCAAGCACAATGCCTCGATCTCCGGTGCGGAAGTCGGCTGTCAGGGCGAGGTGGGTTCGGCGGCCGCCATGGCCGCGGCGGGCCTTGCCGCCGTCATGGGCGGCACGCCGGAGCAGATCGAGAATGCCGCGGAAATCGCCCTCGAGCATCACCTCGGCATGACCTGCGATCCCATCGCCGGGCTGGTGCAGGTGCCCTGCATCGAGCGCAACGCACTTGGCGCGGTCAAGGCTGTGACCGCGGCGTCGCTCGCCATCAAGGGTGACGGCCAGCACTTCGTGCCGCTCGACGCCTGTATCGAGACGATGCGCCAGACGGGCTATGACATGAGCGAGAAGTACAAGGAGACCTCGACCGGTGGCCTTGCCGTCAACGTCGTCGAATGTTGAGGCTGTGGAGCGGCAACCTCGCCTCTTGACGCTGCCGGCCAAAAGGAATTCAACGGCAGCATGGCTTTGCATCTCATCAAACTGTGCGTCGGCGCGGATTCACTAGAGGATCTGCAAGACTGGGTTTCGAGCCGTTCGCTCTCGGCGATCGCTGCGGGACTGGAGCCGCACACCACCCATACGACGCGCATGGTTCCCAAGCGCGTCGAGGAACTCCTGGACGGCGGTTCGCTCTACTGGGTGATCAAGGGCCAGGTACAGGCGCGACAGAAGCTTCTCGACATCCGCACGTTCACGGATGGCGAAGGTATCGGCCGTTGCGACCTCGTTCTTGGCCCCGAGGTCATCGAGACTGCGAGCCAACCGCGGCGGGCATTCCAGGGATGGCGATACCTCACCGAGGACGATGCGCCGCGCGATCTCCTGAGCCTGGGTAATGGCGTCGGGGAAATGCCCTCCGAATTGCGCCGAGAGCTCTCGGAACTTGGTCTCTTGTAAGAGCGACGCCGCGCTTCAGCGCAGGCGTATCAGCAGCGGCGCCTTGCCCGAGGGAGAGGTGACGTGCAGGTGGATGCGCGCTTCCGGCTGGGAGTAACGCCAGGCGCGTGCGCCGTGGCACAGAAGCAGCGCCACCAGATCACGCGTCTTCGCCGTGCTCGCACGCGAACGGCCGAGACCGATATCCGCGAGCCGAAGCGCTGCTTCATGGAGAGGATGCCGGACGAAGCGGTTACGCTTCTGCTTCCTTCCTTCGTCAATCGAGAAAGTTGGAAAGTTCTCGTTGATCGCCATTGGTTTTCCTCACTACGCAATACAATAGAGGCTACAAGACCTGGCCGGGTCGGAGATCGGATGCCGACACCGGTATCCGATCATGTCATTCCAAGAGCGGCGGATTACTCCCGCCGCATCATCACTGCATGCTCGCCCAGCAGCTGACGCCGGCCTTCTTGAGGGCCTTGCAGGCGTTGACCGCGTCGCGCTGATCGTCAAAGCCGCCGAAACGGGCGCGGTAGACGGCATTTGCGCCATCACCAAAAGCAACGGTGAAAGGCTTTGCGGAACGAAGTACCTTGCCGCCCTTGGACTTTGCGGCATCAAGAAGATCCATGGCGGCCTTTTGGTTCGGCGAGACGCCGACCTGCACGACCCAGCCGCCTGCGACGGTCGACTGCTTCGTCGAAGCGGTGGTGACGTCGTCGACCGAGGTGTCGCCCTGTTCTTCGGGGACATAGGCCGGCGCCGGGGTCGGAATTGCAGCCGCCACCTTCTCGGTCGCAGGGGCGACGACACGCGCCGAAAGAAGCGGATTGGCAGACTTGGAAGAGGGCGCCTCGGCATAGGCCACCTCGGATGTCGGCGCGACCTCGGCAGCAGCGGCGACTTCGTACCGGGTATCGGGAACGGGGCCGCTGTGCGGAAGGTCCACGTCTGCAGCTGCGACCTTGGGTGCAGCGACAGCAGGAACTTGAGATGCGGGAGCCTGGGCGATCAGGTTGGTCGGGCCGCCGCGCGTAGAGGCCTTTGGCAGATAGGTGGCGATGAGCTTGCGCATCTGGTTGTCGCGGGCGGGCGTGGAGGCGCCACCCATGACGACGCCAACGATCGAACGGCCGTCGGTCTGCACGGAGCTGACGAGATTGAAGCCGGCCGCGCGGGTGTAACCGGTCTTGATGCCGTCCACGCCACGGACGGAGCCGACGAGGCGGTTGTGGCTGTTGATTACGCGCTTGCCGAACTTAAAGCTGCGCGTGGAGAAATAACCGTAAAACTGCGGAAAATGCTGGCGAAGTGCGATTCCGAGGCGGGCCTGGTCGCGTGCCGTGGTCATCTGGGCGGTGTTCGGAAGGCCGTTGGCATTGCGGTAGGTCGTGCGCGTCATTCCGAGCGCGCGCGCCTTTGCCGTCATCATCTGGGCGAAGCGATCCTCGCTGCCGCCGAGAAGTTCGCCGAGCGCGGTTGCCGCGTCATTGGCGGAAAGGGTGACGAGCCCGAGGATGCCCTGCTCGACGCTGATCGAGTTGCCGGCCTTGACGCCAAGCTTCGTCGGCGCCTGGGCCGAGGCATGGGTGGAGAAGGGGACGCGGGTATCAAGGCTGATGCGGCCGGCTTCGAGTGCCTCGAAGGTCATGTACAGCGTCATCATCTTGGTGAGCGACGCCGGGTACTGCAAGCGGTCCGGGTTTTCGCTGTAGAGGATGTTGCCGGTCTTCGCGTCGACGACGATGCCGGCGTATTTCGGATTGGCGGCTTCCGCCTCTGCCGAAACAGAATCTGCCAATATCATCGCGGCGGCCAAGGCCCAACCGATGAGCGCCCTTTTAAGGAAGTTGCCTGAGCGTGACGACGATGCGATGGAAACGGACCTTGACACTATTTCACTCTTTTAGCTTTTCAATTCAAAATCTGGACGGTGCGGACGCTAGGCACCACGTCCGTGACGTAAGGGGCAGATTACGGGCTTGGCGTTACCAATCCGTTTATGATGAATCTTTTGTTTCGTCATTTCGCGGCATTTGAGGCGGTGTCGCCTGTGGTCTCGGCATTCGAGGCTGCCGCGCGCACAACGAGGTGGTCGGTCACAAATGTCATAATCGCGGCATCAATATGGTCCCAATCGGCCAGATGAGCGCTTGAGAAGCGGTAGAGGACGCTGAGATCTTTCCCTACCCCGATGTCACGCTGGCAGTCTCCGCTCGTTGCCTTGTCCGGGGCTGACGGCAGGATGCAGCGCACCACATACTGCTCCATTCCGGGGCGGGCGGCGGTGAGGAGCACTTCACCCCCATAGCCGGCGTCGGCGCGCAGGCGATGCAGCGTCAGGCCGTGACCGGCGTTCCCCGCGGGGCCCTCGATCAGATGCGAATAGATCGGCTCCAGCCGTCCGGACATGTCGCGCGACATGACGCTCTCGGTGACCTGGAGAAAGATCAGTCCCGACGATTGGGAAATGTCGCTGAAGAGGCTGCGATCGTCCTCGCTGTAGCCCTGCATCCGCGGCCAGGCGAGATAGAGGTCCAGTCTTTCGGCCGGGCCGTTGCGCCGCTGGTTTGCAAAGCGGATCGTATTTTCGGGAAGCCGAAGGGCATCTTCGCCGATCGCGACTGCGACAGTCTCAGTGCTTGTCGTATGGCCGGCAAGCTCGAGCCTTTGGCCGATCCAGCGCCCGGCGAGATTGACCCCGATAGTGACGGCTGCGAGGACGGCGACCGCGATCGTGGCCCGAACGATGAACCTGTTCGAGATCAGCGGCGCTTCCTCATAGGTGGAGGAGGGCGGCGTATGGCTGGCCA
Organism: Rhizobium sp. BK251; assembly: GCF_004345245.1. Taxonomy (GTDB): domain Bacteria; phylum Pseudomonadota; class Alphaproteobacteria; order Rhizobiales; family Rhizobiaceae; genus Rhizobium. Next base: position 184,745 of record NZ_SLUQ01000003.1, read on the forward strand.
TCATCTTGCCTTCGGTTTGCGCGGTGCCGGGAAACTCTATGGGAGGCCCGCAGCTGACCGACTCTTCCTTTGCGGAGATGATTGGCAATTGATGGTTAACGAAGGGTGAATTCGAGTGCGGGCGACCCGCAAGGCGCGTCGTGGTGACGCAAAGAAAAAAGCCGCTCCCGGGACAGCAGGAACGGCTTGGGCCACGGTCGGGACGGGGATGCGATAGACAGACCGGGCTTTCTCGTGACCGCCGCCCGTTATGGCAGCGGTAAATTCGTGCTATTTCCTGACGCTACCGACGGCAACCGCACGGCCATCCTGGAGCTTGACCCAACGGGCAGGATCTTCCGAGGATTCCCGCTTCAGGTAGGTGTATTCGGTATCCGACCAGAGCATGACCTTGTCGCGCATATTGTCGAGGACGAAATCACCGTGGTCCGTACGCACCGTCAGAACCGCGTGGCCCTCGCCATTCGGCTGTAGGACGACGGTCATCAGGACGTCGGAGGGAGAAAAGCCGGCATCGATCAGCATCTTGCGCTTAAGGAGCGCATAGTCTTCGCAATCGCCCACGGTGCGCGGGTAGGCCCAGCGTTCCTCGACACCGAAGATCTCCTTGTCGGTCATCGGCTGGATGGCGGAGTTGACCGTATAGTTGATCTTCAGGATCGTCTTCCAGCGATCCTCGGTGAGGATGGCAGGACCGGCGTCCCCGCCTGCATAGGCGCAGTCGGCCGCATTTTCCTTGCAGAATTCATAGTGGCCGATCGGCGGGCTGGCGTTGCCCGCGAGGCTCATGCTTGCCGGTGTGGCAACCGCCGCCTGCACCATCGCAAGGCACCCGATGGCGGCCAGGAGGCCAATCTTCAGAAGCGCATTCAATGTCATTATCGTGTCCCCGTTTGTGAGGAGACATTGACACAGACGTTTTTATTGCGCGCAAAATTACGCAATAAAAATAATGGTTTAGTTGATTCAAAGTCGCATCGATATCGAATAAAATACGCGTCGAATTCGCGTAAAATTCAAATGGCATTCGACTCAAGATCGACTAAAACTTTATCGATTGAGGGAAGGCTTTCTGCTTGAAAAGGCTATCGCGGGAGGGCGGGCGTTAACGATTTTCGGCGATCGCGGCAGATCTTCGCTGCTGTCGAATGTGGCGAGATGTGGCGATGACGCACGTGGAGCGGCGAAATCGCCGGCGCAGGCAACGGATCAAGGCCGAATTCGCGGATGACGGCCACAGATTATTTTCTTGCCCGATCGCGAAATTTGTTCGTGGCAGTGACGATCGCGCCAGAGATGTCGGGGTGCGCCGTGGAATGGGCGGCACGCTGAAGCACGACGAGCTCGGCATCGGGCCACGCCCGTGCCAGCTCCCAGGCAGTGACCAGCGGTGCCTCGAGGTCGAGGCGCCCATGGATCATGATACCCGGTATCCCGGCGAGCCGCGCTACGTTCCTGAGCAGTTCACCGTCTGCGAGCCATGCGCCGTGATGGAAGTAGTGGGTGACGATACGAGCCCGCGCCAGAAGATAGAGCGGATCGGCCCATCGGCGCGGTCGACCGGACGGATCTGCAAGCAGGATCGACGCGCTCTCCCAGTCGTGCCAGTCGCGCGCCGCCTTCAGTCGTACGACCTGATCCGGATGGTTCAGCAGCCGATAGTAGGTGCCGACCATATCGTCACCGCGTTGTTGGGGCGGGACCGCTTCGCTGAAGCGATGCCACTCCTCGGGAAAGAGCGGCGCCATGCCGCGATAGAGCCAGTCTATCTCCGAACGCCGCGTCATGGTGACGCCGGCGAGGACCATCCCGCGAACGCGCGCCGGATGCGCCTCGGCATAGGCGAGTGCGAGCGTTGTCCCCCAGGAATTGCCGAAGAGAAGCCAGTTGTCGATGCCGAGGAGAAGGCGCAAACGCTCGATGTCTTCGAGCAGGTGGCGGGTCGTATTGCGAGAAAGATCTGTTGCGATGTCCGCCGCGCTGGGCAGGCTGCGCCCGCAATTCCTCTGGTCGAAAAGGACGATGCGGCAGGCGGAAGGGTCGAAATAGCGTCGTGCCGTCGCGGAGGTGCCCGACCCCGGTCCTCCATGCAGGACGAGTGCCGGCATGCCCTTCGGATTGCCGCAGCTCTCCCAATAGATCAGGTTGCCGTCGCCGGTATCGAGGAGGCCGTGCTCGTAAGGTTCGGTTTCGGGAAAGAGCAATGTCGTCGCCACGCGCTTCGTTGACGCTGGCTATATTGTCCCACTTCATTGCCAAAAGATGACAGGCGAGGTGGCCGGAAGCTCCCTAGAGGAATTCGCGGAGCGTCTCTCGTGACTGCAGCGAGAGAAATTCGATCGCGACGCCTTCGACAAAATGCCGCACGACCCGTCCGCGCATGTTGCCGAGGCGCAGGGGCGTTCCGATCGCTGGACGGACTTCGACATCGACGGCTGCGCCCGAAAGCGACAGGTCCATGATGCGGCATGTGTAGCGGGCGCCGTCTTCGAGGGTGATTTCGCTGACCGTCGTGCGCGGGGTCAGGCGGTCGTGGCGGCGGTCTTCGGGCAGCCCGAGTTCATGCTTGTTGGCGAGCCAGGTGAGCTGGGCGGCGAGCTTCTCGCGCTTGCGGTCGGTGGCGTTGATGGACATGGTGAAGCCGCGATTGTCTAGCGCGATTGCCTGGCCTTCGACCCGTCCAAGGTGATCGATATAGGCGACGACACGCTCGCTGGCGCGGGGACGTCCCAGGCAGGTGACATACATGTCGCCGGGCGACATATCGACCACCGTGCACTCGTATTCTTCGTAGTTCGCAAGCATGAGGCGGCCCTGCATATTGATCGGCACGCGCTGAAAGGTGCGCTGGTCTGGCCGCATTGCAGTCCGTGTTGTGGGCGCTTGCTGAAACGAGTGCATCACAAAGGGCTTCTTGGCTAATATCCTACCCCACAATCATTAGCCGCAATCCGTTAACAGAAGGTTGTTCAGCTTTGGGCGCGAAGGCGCGTTCCGCAGCCCGGTGGGCCGCGGTTGTGCTGGAATGGATCATGCCGCTGCAGAGGCGGCGACGGGAACTTTCAGCCGGCGCGCCCGCCCTCGAAAATCCTCAGATGCATGACACGTCGCACCATGTGGCCAAGCTCCGCACCCCTCGTCGCGAAGAGGGACCGGCCGCTGTCCTGTTCTTCGACAGATTGTGCGGGAATGGCACCGCGATCATTGAGGAGGCGGGAGCGGTCGAGCGCCAGGAAATCGAGCGGATCCGCACCGAGCCACACGCTGTTTCCCGCCGGCGCGATCGAGCCGAGCAGACGGTCGCAGGCGTCAACCGAGGAACGCAGCGGCATCAGCACGATCTCGAAGGCCATGCTGTTGCCCCTGCTGCCATAGCCGGTGGCGTTGATCAGGGTCGGCATGGCGTGAGCCATGACGCCGGCGGCGATCTTCTCGGCGTCCTCACCCTGGGTGTCGCCCCAGAGGGAACCGAAGGCGGCATCCCGCAATTCGCGCCCGAAGAAGCCGCAGACGTGCGTTCCCGCGAGCCGGAAAAACGGTTTGTCGGCGGCTTCGAGGATGAAAAGTTCGGGGAGGGTTCGTCTTATCGATGAGGGGTCGATCTGTGATCGCAACGGGGCGGGATCAGCGCCGCGCAGGCGGTCCCAATAATTGAATATCTCTATGCTTGTCTTCAAACGCATTGGCATACCAGCTTGTCTCATTCTGGTTCATCTTCCGAGGCCGTTCATGGCCCGTGTGATCGCCATGCTTATTTCATGCCACGTCGCGTCCATTAGGGTTAAGACGCAGTTTGCGTTGCGTTAGCCGCCGATCTGGGCGAAAAATTCTCCATGACTTCACGAAGGTTTTGATTCGAGCACAGACTTTCCGGATTGGCGCGGTAGGCATCACGCGGCAATCCGGGAACAGAGCCGCTCTGCCTGGCAGAGCGGCTTTTTTTTTGGCAACGGCTCCTATATGCCTTGCGGCCACCACGACAGGAGACGTGTAACAGATGGATGAAGATTCCGCGCTGACGAGCGCCGCCCCGGAAGGCGATGAGCCAAAGCCGCCGCGCAACCCGGTCTTCAACCTGCCGCCCGCGCTGCTCGCCAGCCTCCTGCTGCTTATCGCCATCTATTTTGTCCAGAGCCTGCTGCCGGAGCGGGCGGTCGACTGGCTGTTCTTCAACTTCGGCTTCATTCCGGCTCGCTATGTCGTCCCGTTTTCTGAACAGGGTCTGCAGTGGCTCTGGACGCCGGTGACCTATTCTCTTCTCCACGGCAGCGTGGAGCACATCGTTTTCAACGGATTGTGGCTGATGGCCTTCGGAGCGCCCGTCGTGCGTCGCATCGGGACGTCGCGCTACGTCGTCTTTTGGATCCTGTCGGCGGCGGCATCCGCCTTCCTGCATGCGGCGCTGAACTGGGGCGACATGACCCTGCTGATCGGCGCATCGGGTGTCGTGTCGGGGCTCATGGGCGCTGCCTGCCGCTTTGCCTTCCCCGGTCGTGGAGGACAGAGCCGCGAGGCGCATCTCAACGATCGCCTTTCGATTCTCCAGTCCTTCCGCAGCAGGACAGTGATCGTATTCGGCCTGTTCTGGCTTCTCGGCAACGCGCTGATCGCCGTCGGAATCCCGCTGATCGGGGACGGAAGCCAGGAGATTGCCTGGGATGCGCATATCGGCGGATTCGCGTTCGGATTCCTTCTTTTCTCGCTGTTCGACCGTCCACAGGTAAGGCGCGAGGACTAATTAAGTCCCCCCTCAGATATTGCAATCTCAGGCCGGGAGGTGCACCATTTGCCCATCATCTGCCGCAGAAGCAGGAGGAATTCCGCGGTAAAAACCGGGCTCCCAAGGGGGCGTGCACGCGAAAAAAGGAGGAATGAATGTCTGTGCCTGTAAAGACGATACTCGATGTCAAAGGCCATGAAGTCGTGACGGCCGGCCCGGACACGACGCTTGCCGAAGCAGCGCGCACCCTCAGCGAGCACCGCATCGGCGCCATCGTGATCGTTGGAATGGAAGGTCGTATCAGCGGCATCTTCACTGAACGCGATGTAGTCAATGCGCTTGCGCGCCTCGGCAAGGACAGTCTCGACGAGACGGTCGGATCGCTGATGACCTCAAAGGTCTATCGCTGCAAGGAAGAGACCACCGTCAACGAACTGATGGAAGTCATGACGGCACGGCGGTTCCGCCATGTTCCGGTGGAGAGCAAGGGCAAGCTTATCGGGATCATTTCGATCGGTGACGTGGTGAAGTCACGCATCCGGGAAATCGAACTCGAGACTGAACAGATCAAGGCCTATATCGCCGGCTGATCCCGGATCGATGGAGACGGGCGGACCCGCACCGGTGCGCCCGAAGTTTTTCACCCGACACGCAAGCGCGCTAGAAGGCGTAGGCTTCCTGCAGCCGCTTCAGTTCGGCCAGCCGCGCGCGCGTTTCCTCATATCCCCGATCGATAGCCTCGCCTGCGCGATGGAACTCGGAGAGCCCGATGTCGCTCAGCCGTGGATGCAGAGCTATGTCCGGAGGGTCGCCGGCGAGACGTGCGCGCGAAATGCGGTCCTGGATGATATTGAACGCCTGCACCATGACACCGGTCAGCCCCATCTTCGCATAGGGGGTCATGCGCTGCTGCTGGATCTCGTCGGCGGAGAGGCCGGCATTGTGCTTCACGACAGCCGAGCGCCCGTAGAGGTCATAATTGAGGTTGACCGCGACGACCAGCGGCTGCTCATAGGCGCGGCAGACCGAGACGGGAACGGGATTGACGAGCGCGCCGTCGACCAGCGTGCGCTGGTTGCTGCGGACCGGCTCGAAGATGCCGGGCAGGGCGTAGGATGCCCTGAGCGCCGTAATCAGCGAACCATTGGCGATCCAAACTTCGTGGCCGGTATTGATCTCGGCCGCCACGGCGACGAAGGGCCGATCAAGGCCCTCGATGGTGAGGTCTTCGAGATGCTCCTGCATGCGTTTGGTCAGCCGCATGCCGCCGAAAAGGCCGCTACCACCGATCGTGAGGTCAAGGAGCCCGGCGATGCGCCGCATGGTGAGCGAACGGGCGAAGTCTTCGAGTTCGTCCAGCTTGCCGGCGATATAGCATCCCCCGACGAGCGCGCCGATCGAGGTGCCCGCCACCATCCCGACTTCGATCCCGGCCTCATCAAGCGCGCGAAGGACGCCGATATGAGCCCAGCCGCGGGCAGCACCACCGCCTAGCGCAAGGGCGATCTTGGCTTTTTTTGGTTGAGCGGGAACGGTCGGCGGCGGGATGGTAATTTCCTGTGCGGGTGCTAAGCCTGACTCAGAGGCTGGTGATTGTGAATTCTGCCGATTCAAACTCCACGTCAGCATGCCACGCTTTCCTCCGGGGCGAAAATTACCCCTTACGCAATTAGTGTCCCTTTTCTGTTTCTAAACAATTTATACCTGCTTTCTTGTGCGATTTCGCTGAAAATCGCTCATTTCTTGTCCGGATGACCATAAACTTCATTCGGATCGAAATGTCTCTCGTCATCAACGATGGTCAGCACCGGTTTGCCGTCCTCGAGCGTCACCGTGCGATAGAAGCAGGAACGCCTGCCGGTGTGACATGCCGCATCGTGACCGGCGACCTCGACCTTCAGCCAGATGGCGTCCTGATCGCAGTCCGTGCGGATCTCCTTGACCGTCTGCAGGTTGCCGGAGGTCTCGCCCTTCTTCCAGATCTTTCCGCGCGAACGGCTGAAGTAATGGGCGGTCCCGGTCTGGATCGTCAGCGCCAGCGCCTGGACATTCATGTGCGCGACCATGAGCAGCTCGCCGTCGCGAGCATCGGTGACGATCGCGGTGATCAGGCCGCGATCGTCGAAGCGCGGCGTAAACTCGCCCGCATCTTCCAGCTGGTATTTGTCGGTGGAAGGCTCGTTGAAGGTCAGATTCATCGTCGCGGCCTGTTCTGGAGCCGGACTTATCGGCCCCGTACCATTGTCATGAAGCGGACCTGCTCGGCCGGATCGCTCTTGAACGTCCCGGTGAAGGTCGTCGTGAGCGTTGTCGAACCCTGCTTCTGCACCCCACGCATCGACATGCACATATGCTCAGCTTCGAGCATCACGGCCACGCCGCGCGGGCGAAGGGTGTCGTCGATGGCCTTGGCGATCTGGGCCGTCATGGCTTCCTGCGTCTGGAGCCGGCGTCCATAGATCTCGACCGCACGCGCGATCTTCGAGAGACCGAGCACCCTTCCGTCCGGCAGATAGGCGACGTGAGCCTTGCCGATGATCGGAACCATATGATGCTCGCAATGGGAGAAGAATGGAATATCCTTTACGACGACCATGTCGTCATAGCCGGCAACCTCCTCGAAGGTGCGGCCAAGCACGTCTTCAGGGTCCATGTCGTAGCCGGCAAAGAGCTCGCGATAGGACTTGGCGACGCGTGTCGGTGTGTCAAGCAATCCCTCGCGGCTCGGATCGTCACCGGCCCAGCGCAGCAATACGCGCACCGCCTCTTCAACCTCCTGCTGGGAGGGGCGGTCGGATTCACGAACGGTCTGAGGAAAATTCTTTACAATGGCGTCCATATTCCATGGTCTCCTGGTCCGCGACGCGGATCCTTGTTCAGTCGGACTCGCCACTGGCATTCCTCGTCACACCGAGGGATGTGTACCTTTGGCGGGCTCCGGGGCTTTCAGACAAGCCTTTGATGGCAATGCCTTCCGGCACGGTTTCCCAATCAAACTTACACGAGACCATTGCAATTCCATGGCCTTCGAACGACATACATATAGTAAGGCGCCGTCGATGTGAAAGTGCCCACATGGACACGGTGTGTTTTTTGTTATGATACAATGCGCGCAGGCGCGGGATCGGTCAAATCCGTCGGCGTTTTGGAGCAGAATCGATGATGGACGACATTTACAACAGCAAAATCCTTGAATTTGCAGGCAATATTCCCCTGATCGGCAGCATGCCGGACGCCGATGCAACGGCCCAGGCGCACTCGAAACTCTGCGGTTCGCGCGTCAAGATCTGGCTCAAGATGGACGGTGACGTGGTCACCGGTTTTGCTCACGATGTAAAGGCATGCGCACTCGGCCAGGCCTCTTCATCGATCATGGCGCGCCATGTCGTCGGCGCGACGGCCGATGAATTGCGGCACGCCCGCGAGGACATGCTCGCCATGCTTAAGGCAGACGGCGAGGGTCCGGACGGCCGCTTCGAGGACATGCGCTACCTTAAGCCCGTGAAGGATTACAAGGCACGCCACGCTTCGACCATGCTGACATTCGACGCGGTCGTCGATGCTGTCGACCAGATCGAGGCCGCCCGCCATGAAGCGGTGGCGGTGGGATGATCGATGTGCAGCCGGCCAGACTGCAGCCATGAAGGCGGCGGCCTGAAACACGAGGGCCCGAAATATAGGGGCCGCAATTGGCCGGGACCCTTTCGCAAGACGCCCGGGCGTATCTTCGGCACCGGGTTCATTCGGCTCTATCAACTGACATTGTCAGGCTTCGTCGGTAACGGCTGCCGGCATATACCCACATGCTCCGAATATGGCTACGAGGCGATCGCGCGGCATGGTTTGTGGGCCGGCGGCTGGATGACGCTCTTCCGTGTCGGACGATGCGGACCTGGCGGCACCAGCGGTCTTGACCCCGTGCCGGAGACGTTGGCACCACATTTCCACTGGTGGACACCCTGGCGCTACTTCCTGATTGGCAGGAAGGGCAGGGAGCCATGATCATGCCGATGGAATATCAGCTGGCGTCCCAGGACTTTGAGCGATTCCTCGCCGATGCTCGTGATATTTCCATGCTGGCAACCCGCAACCAGACCTACACGATGGTGCAGGGAGTGCTGCAGGTCTTCCGACGGCGCCTCGACCTGCGCGACGCATTGCGTTTCGCCGATGTCCTGCCGCCGGTCCTGAGGGCGATCTTCGTTGCCGATTGGGATCCAGATGAGGCGCGGCTGCCATTCGAAGACCGTGCCGCCATGGCGAGGGAGGTTCAGGCGCTGCGCGGCAATCACAATCTCTCGCCGGACACGGCAATCAGCGACGTAGCGGCTGCCTTGAGAAAGAATGTCGACGTGGCGGCGTTTGAAGCGCTTCTCGCAACGCTGCCGCAAGGGGCCAGGGACTTCTGGCACGCATGAGCACGTTCGTCGCGCTTCTGCACAGCATCGTGCTCGGCCCCGGCCGGCGGGTCGTCATGGCGGATCTGCGCGATCTGGCGGAGGACCTTGGCTATCGCAAGCCACGCACACTGGTCTCGACGGGCAATCTTGTCTTTGAGGCGGAAGGAGCGCGGCTGGACGAGATCGAAAGACAACTGGAGGAAGGCTTTCGCCGGAGATTCGGCAAGCATGTCGATATCGTCGTGCGGGATGGTGCCAACTGGGCGGCACTCGCCAGTGCAAACCCATTCAAGGACGGCGAAGGATCGCAGGTTATCGTGCGCGTCAACCGGGCACCCATCTCTCCCGAGAGAATGGAGGCGCTCAAGCCGCTGGTGAAAGAGGGGCAGCGCATCGCGCTTGCCAGCGGCGATCTCTGGATCGATTTCGGCGGCAGGCCGAGCGAATCGAGGTTGCTTTCGGCGCTGACGACAAAGCGACTCGGCGTCGGCACGCTGCGCAACTGGAACACTGTGCGCGGCCTTGCGAAAATGCTGTCAGAGACCGACTGAAGAGACCGCCAGAGGGGCGGCCTTGCGTGGCTTGCCGGCAGTCAATTGGGGCCAGCTGCAACGCCGGCCGGTGGGTCTTTTCCTTTACTAAGCCATGAAAAGCCTTTATCAGGCGGCGCGAGGCCGGCCTCGGCAGCCACCTCGACCTTTTTAACACCACCCGCATTCGTTGGCGGGACTGGACAAGGAGAAAATTTGTGTCCCAATCCGTTTCCCTGACTTTCCCCGATGGCTCCGTTCGCAGCTACGATGCCGGCACGACCGGTCGCGACGTCGCCGAATCCATTTCGAAGTCGCTTGCCAAGAAGGCCGTCGCTATCGCGATCGACGGCAACGTGCGCGATCTCTCCGACCCGGTGACGCCGGGCGCCATCGAAATCATCACCCGCAACGACGGGCGTGCGCTGGAGCTTATCCGCCACGATGCCGCGCATGTCATGGCCGAGGCCGTGCAGGAACTCTGGCCCGGAACCCAGGTCACGATCGGGCCGGTCATCGAGAACGGGTTCTATTACGACTTTGCCAAGAACGAGCCGTTCACCCCGGACGACCTTCCCGTCATCGAAAAGAAGATGCGGGAGATCATCCAGCGCAACGCGCCCTTCACCAAGCAGGTCTGGTCGCGGGAAAAGGCAAAGGAAGTGTTTGCCGCCAAGGGCGAACAGTACAAGGTCGAACTCGTCGACGCGATCCCGGAAGGGCAGGACCTGAAGATCTACTACCAGGGCGACTGGTTCGATCTATGCCGCGGTCCGCACATGGCTTCGACCGGCCAGATCGGTAACGCCTTCAAGCTGATGAAGGTGGCCGGTGCTTATTGGCGCGGTGATTCCAACAATCCGATGCTGACCCGCATCTATGGCACGGCCTTTGCGGAGCAGGCGGACCTCGACAACTATCTGCATGTCCTTGCGGAAGCCGAAAAGCGCGACCATCGCCGCCTTGGCCGCGAAATGGACCTGTTCCATTTCCAGGAGGAGGGGCCAGGCGTCGTCTTCTGGCATGGCAAGGGCTGGCGCATGTTCCAGACGCTCGTTTCCTACATGCGTCGCAGGCTCGCCGGCGACTACCAGGAAGTCAACGCGCCGCAGGTGCTCGACAAGTCGCTCTGGGAGACTTCGGGCCATTGGGGCTGGTACCGCGACAACATGTTCAAGGTGACCGTTGCCGGCGACGATACCGACGACGACCGCGTCTTCGCGCTGAAGCCGATGAACTGCCCGGGCCATATCCAGATCTTCAAGCACGGCCTGAAGTCCTACCGCGAACTGCCGATCCGACTTGCGGAATTCGGCAACGTGCACCGCTACGAGCCCTCGGGTGCCCTGCATGGGCTGATGCGCGTGCGCGGCTTCACGCAGGACGACGCGCATATCTTCTGCACCGACGAGCAGATGGCCGCCGAGTGCCTGAAGATCAACGACCTGATCCTTTCGGTCTACGAGGATTTCGGCTTCGAGGAAGTCGTGGTCAAGCTCTCGACCCGCCCGGACAAACGCGTCGGCTCGGACGAGCTTTGGGACCGTGCCGAAAGCGTCATGCTGGATGTGCTGAAGACGATCGAGGCCCAGTCGGGCGGGCGCATCAAGACCGGCATCCTGCCGGGCGAAGGCGCCTTCTACGGACCGAAGTTCGAATACACCCTGAAGGACGCCATCGGCCGCGAATGGCAGTGCGGTACGACCCAGGTCGACTTCAACCTGCCGGAGCGCTTCGGCGCCTTCTACATCGACCAGCATTCCGAGAAGACGCAGCCCGTCATGATTCACCGGGCGATCTGCGGCTCGATGGAGCGCTTCCTCGGCATTCTGATCGAGAACTACGCGGGCCACATGCCGCTTTGGGTGTCGCCGCTGCAGGTCGTGGTCGCGACGATCACCTCTGAAGCGGACGGCTACGGTGCCGAAGTCGCCGAGGCGCTGCGCGAGGCGGGCCTCAACGTCGAGACGGACTTCCGCAACGAGAAGATCAACTACAAGATCCGCGAGCACTCGGTCACGAAGGTGCCGGTGATCATCGTCTGCGGGAAGAAGGAAGCCGAGGAACGCTCGGTCAACATCCGGCGCCTGGGTTCGCAGGCGCAGACTTCGATGCCGCTCGACGAGGCGATCGCCGCGCTGGAACTCGAGGCAACGCCGCCCGACGTCCGCCGCAAGGCGGAAGCCAAGAAGGCGAAAGCAGCCTGAACAGCAAGCCATCTGGCAGCGCTTTTTTCACCGCGCTGTCAGATGGCTGACACATAGTTGAAATATACGCGCCCTGACTGATTGAGGAGCGGGTCAGCCCCGACGCAATTTGAACTTCAAAGAACTGTCCTATGCCAACGAGCGAGACCCGCGCATCAAGCGCTGGCTCATCCGCTCCATCGAGGGCCTTTCCGGTCGCGATCGTTATGCGCGCCTCTACGACATCTGGCGTTCCGACATCGTCGGCAAGAGCGAGCGTGTCTTCGGCAAGATGCTCGACCTCATCGACGTGCGCATGGACGTCCGCGGCTCCTGGCCGCCGCGTGACCTCGAGGCCAACACGCCGGTCGTGATCGTTGCCAACCATCCCTTCGGGATCGGCGACGGGATCGCGGTGCTTGCGCTTGCCGAGCAGCTTGGCCGGCCGTTCAGGGTGCTGATCAACAACGAGTTGCTGAAAGTGCCGGAGATGGCGGATTATTCGCTGCCGGTATCCTTCGACGAAACCAAGGAAGCGCTTGCGATCAACATGCGCACCCGCCATGAGGCCCTGCGGCTTCTAAAGGAAGGGACGACGATCATCATCTTTCCGGCGGGCGGCGTCGCCACGGCGAAGAAGGGTTTCGGAAAAGCCGAGGACCTGCCCTGGAAGATGTTCCCCGCCAAGCTCGTCCAGTCGGCGCATGCGAGCGTCATTCCGATCTATTTCCAGGGGCAGAACGGCAGGCTCTTCCACCTTGCCAGCCGTGTTTCCCTGACCTTGCGCCTTTCGCTGCTGGTGAGAGAGTTCCGCAGGCTCTCGGGGAGCACGATCACCTCCTATGTCGGCGACGTGATCTCCTGGGAGGCGCTCAGCAGCGGCAGCGATCGCAAGGACGTGCTTTCGCGGCTCTACAGCGCAGTCTTTTCCATGGCTCCGCCGCGGCGGCAGTTCCTCAGGAAGGCAAGCGCTCTGGGCTGAGCGACCGGCCGGCGCACTATTAGCAACCTCTCTATTGCGATCCTTTTTTCCAATCCTCGGCTGTTTTGAGGCGATATCTTCGCGTCTCTGACGTCGGGTGTGGCGCGCGGAAGAAAACCTCCGTGCACTTTGTTTGGGAAAGGACATTTGGATGAGTGATGAGCGGCCGGAAGGCATAGAGGAATATGATGCTCCGGCCGGTGGCTGGGGCGCTCTCAAGGCCGTGGCCAAGGCGATCAAGGAGCAGCAGGTTCTCGCCCAGGGCCCGTTGACGCTCCTCAAGCAGAACCAGCCGGACGGCTTCGATTGTCCCGGCTGCGCTTGGCCCGATCCGAAACACACCTCGTCCTTCGAATTCTGCGAGAACGGCGTCAAGGCCGTCACCTGGGAAACGACGGCAAAGCGGGTGCCGCCCGAGTTCTTCGCCCAGCATACGGTGAGCGAACTCTGGACGTGGTCCGACTACGAGCTCGAAAATCAGGGCAGGCTGACCCATCCGCTCATTTACGACGCAAAGACCGACCGGTATGTGCCGATCGAATGGGACGAGGCATTCGCCAAGATCGCCGAAGTGCTGAATGCGCTTCCGGATCCGAACATGGCGGAATTCTACACCTCCGGCCGTGCCTCCAACGAGGCGGCCTTCCTGTTTCAGCTTCTTGCCCGCGCGTACGGGTCGGGCAATTTTCCCGACTGCTCCAACATGTGCCATGAGGCAACCAGCGTCGGCTTGCCGATGTCGATCGGCGTCGGCAAGGGCACGGTGACCCTCGAAGACTTCGATCATTGCGACGCGATCTTCAGCTTCGGCCACAACCCGGGCACAAATCACCCGCGCATGATGGCGACGCTGTGGGAAGCATCGCGCAGAGGCGTGCCGATCATTGTCTTCAATCCGCTGAAGGAGCGCGCCCTCGAGCGATTCGCGTCGCCACAGCACGCGGTGGAGATGGCTACCTTCTCGTCGACCAATATTGCCTCGGCCTACTATCAGGTCCGGCCAGGCGGCGATGTCGCGGTCTTCAAGGGCATGATGAAGCGCGTATTGGAACGCGACGAGCAGGATAAGCTTGCTGGCGGCCCGGGTGTCCTGGATCTCGAATTCATTGCCGAGCATACGAGCGGCTTCGACGAACTGGTCGAGGACCTCAATGGGACGAGTTGGGACGATATCATCATCAAGAGCGGGCTCTCGCGTGAGAACATCGAGAGCGCCGCGGACGTCTATGTCCAGGCAAAGAAGGTCATCATCGCCTACGGCATGGGGCTGACACAGCATGCCAACGGCACCGCGAACGTCCAGCAGATGGTCAACTTCCTGCTGCTGCGTGGAAACATGGGTCGCGAGGGTGCCGGCATATGCCCGCTTCGCGGCCACTCCAACGTCCAAGGCAACCGAACCGTCGGCATCACCGAAATCCCGAACGACGCAATGCTGGACGGAATGGAGCGTGCTTTCGGCTTCCGCCCGTCCGGGAAGAAGGGCAATGCCGCGATCGAGTCCGTCGAGGCGATCGAAGCGGGCCATTCCAAGGCGCTCATCTGCCTAGGCGGCAATTTCGCGGTTGCCATGTCGGATCCGGAACGGACCTTCGCCGCGATGCGCAAGCTTGAACTGGCCGCGTTGATGGCCACCAAGCTCAATCGGTCGCACCTTTTGATCGCAAAGAACACGATCATCCTGCCTGTTGTCGCGAGGACGGAGCTGGATGTGCAGGCAAACGGTCCGCAATCGCTCACAGTCGAGGATTCGATGTCGATGGTGCACGCGTCGCGCGGCTTCCTGAAGCCGGCCAGCGACAATCTGCTCTCGGAGCCGGCAATCATCGCCGGAATCGGGAAGGCCACGATCGGAGACCGCTACGGGATAGATTGGGATTGGCTCATCGCCGATTACGACCGCATCCGCGACAAGATCGAGGTGGTCTTCCCCGACTTCTTTGATTTCAACAAGCGGATTCGCGAGCCGGGCGGCTTCCGTCTTGATGTCGCCGCGAGCCGCCGTGAGTGGCGGACTGCAAGCAAGAAGGCGAACTTCCTGGTCATCAAGGGTGTCAACGAGGATCCTCGCCTCCTGCAGCCCGACACCCTGACCTTGACGACGATCCGAAGCCACGACCAATATAATACCACTGTCTACGGCCTCAATGACCGCTACAGAGGCGTCTTCGGTCGCCGCGACGTCGTCTTCCTCAACAAGGACGACCTTGCGGATCACGGCCTCAAGGAAGGCGATCTCGTCGATATCGAAGCGGCGGCCGCTCCCGATGACTCGGACAGCCTGCCGAGGATCCTGCCGCGTTTCACGGCCGTCGCCTACAACATTCCGCGCGGCTCGGCGGCCGGCTACTATCCGGAGATGAACGTACTGTGCGCGCTTTCGCATTACGACAAGCGGTCGGGCACGCCTTCCTATAAGGCGATCCCCGTCAAGATACGCGCTGCCGCTGTCTGAAGGTAGAAAAGGCGGACGGCAGTCTCAGTCGAGGTTGCCGTCGTCGGCCGGTTGGGCCTGCTGGTCCTGCATCAGAACTTCGACATCGGTGTTGCCCCCGGCCTTCACGGTGAAGTCGCGCTGGTAGATCTTGTCCTTGTTGCGGGCGACGGCTGAATACTCGCCTTCGGCCAGCACCATCTCCGGAAAAGCGCTCACGCTTTCGCCGACGATATCGCCCGAGGCCGTCAGGATCGACCACGCCGTGTCGGCGATAGCCTCGCCGCCCTGTTCGGAAACCAGCTTGAAGGTGATCTTCGCGGCACGATGCTGGATCGTCGCTTCCGTCAGCTTGCCGGCCTCGACCTGGATATCGGCGCGGATGACTGCGTTGACGTTGCCGTATTCGGAGACGACATGGTAAGTGCCGGCACTTAGCCGGACAACCGTATCGGGCTTGACGTCGGCCATCACGAGGCCGCGCTCGCCGTCTTCCTTGACGTCGGACGAATAGATGGAAAAGCTCAGCTCATCCGGGCGAATGCGCGAATCCGAGCCGGAAATCGCGTTCAGGACGATGCCTCCCGCGTCCAGCACCATCACCTGCTTATCGATATCACCACTGTCGGGCACATGCAGCTTCTTGGTCGCGAAGGCGCGACCGAAGGAGACATTGACGAAATAGTCCCCGGGCGCGAGCTGGAAGGCAGCCGGCCCGCCCTCGGCACTGGCCACCAGGGGCAGCTTGCCATCCGCACCGGCAATCGGATTGAAGACGTACCAGGACAGTCCCTCCTGGACGGACTCGCCGTCGGTCGTCAGTTTCGCCTCGAGGCTGACGTCGCGCAGCATGGGGGCGGCGGCACCCGCGCTGCCCGGCGCGATAAATGCATTGAGCTTCGGCATCTTGGCCGTGCTGTCGAGCTGCTTGAAGTTCTTGAAAGCGTCTTCCGCCACCGCCGCCAGCGGCGTAACTGAGAGCATGGCTGCGGCCAAGCCTATGCGTGCTAGAGGCAAAATGCCTGACATGTGGTTTCTGGACCGATTGACTTCCTGAGAGACAGAGGCCACTTCAAGACCAATCCAATGGCAAATTCAAGACGTAACGTACCTCAGGCAGCAAAATGAAAGCCTCCGCTTATGAAAAATGACGTCAAGCTCCTCGATTACCTCACCGTCCGCCGCTCCATTCCGGCATTCCAGATGTGCGAGCCGGGGCCGAGCAGGGCCGAGATAGAGGAGATTCTTCGACTCGCCTCGCGCGTACCTGACCATGGCAAGCTGGCTCCCTGGCGCTTCATCGTCTATCGCGGCGACGAACGGGTCCGTATCGGTGAGGAGCTCCTGAAAATGGCGCTGCAGGCAAAGCCCGACCTGTCCGAGGAGATGATCCAGGTGGAGCGCACCCGCTTCACCCGCGCGCCTGTCGTCGTCGCCGTTGTCAGCAAGTCGGGACCGCATTTCAAGATCCCGGAGTGGGAGCAGCAGATGTCGGCCGGCGCGTTGTGCCTCAACCTGCTGATGTCGGCTAATGCGCATGGCTACGTCTCGAACTGGCTTACCGAATGGTACTCATATGATGAACGTGCCTATCCCTTGCTGGGCATCGCGCCCGGCGAGCGGCCGGCAGGCTTCATCCACATCGGGTCGACCACTTTCCCGGCGGTCGAGCGTCCCCGTCCAGAGCTCAGCGAGACCGTGACCTGGCTTGGCGGAGAAGGCGCCTGATGTTCTACACGACGGATACCAACAGGCACGGGCTGGCCCACGATCCCTTCAAGGCGATCGTGGTGCCGCGCCCGATCGGCTGGATCGGTACCAAGGGGGAGGACGGTTCGCTTAATCTCTCTCCCTATTCCTACTTCAACGCTATTTCCGACAGGCCGAAAATGGTCATGTTCTCTTCGAGCGGACGGAAGGACAGCCTCCACAATGCGGAGGAGACCGGCGTGTTCACGACCAGTTTCGTCAGCCGTCACCTGCTCGAACCGATGAACATGTCGTCTGCCAGCGTGCCCTATCATATTGACGAGTTCGCGCTTGCCGGCCTGACGGCGCGGCAGGCCCAGCTCGTCGACGCTCCCTATGTCGGCGAGGCGCTCGCCGTCCTCGAATGCCGGGTGACGCAGGTGGTCGAACCGAACACGCTTTCCGGCGAGCCCTCTGGGAATGTCGTCGTATTCGGCGAGGTTGTCGGCATCCACATCGACGAGTCGATCATTAGGGAAGGACGCCTCGACATGAGCGTCGCGCGGCCGATGGCTCGCATGGGCTACATGGACTACAGCGAAGGCAGCGACGTGATCGAGCTCAAGCGCCCACCGCGGTCCTGATCGCTTGAAGCGCGGCGCTAGGGCGCGAAGACGGTATTGATGATTTCGACCTGGCGGGCGTTTGCGGCCAGCTTTCCGGAGAAGCCCATCGCCTTGGCCCTGCGGCACTCAGCCGTGAAATGCTCAGGGTCGCCGGACGGGGCAGTAAGGTCGATCGAGGCGACCGAGGCTGCTGCCGCGCCAATGAGACAGTGGTCCCTTGCCGTTTCCAGAGGCGGGGCGAGCCTGCCATCCGGCAGTTGCCAATCTTCAAGCTTCAGATGCTGCGCAAGGCGGTCTGCGGACCAGGCCAATGCCTGGAGGCGGGTGGACTTCCTGGCATAGGTCATGCCCCCGAAGACGCCGGTCGATGTATCGGCGGGAAGGGCGACGATGCCCATGCTTCCTGCGGCAATTCCCGCAACGGCTTCCTGCGCGGAGATCATGACGTCGACCTTCTGGATGTCGGCGCCACCTGCCGATTCGGGGATAATGAAGCCATCCGGTGCAAAGGGCGTCAGCGCGATGATGTCGTCCTGGAGCAGCGCCGACGACGCAGCGTGAACCATGACGTAGAGCGCCGAGGCGAGGCGAGACCGATGACGCACGAGCCAATCCGCGACCTGGGCCCTGAGGTGTGCAGCTTCCTCGGGACCGGCATGCGACAGGTCAATCACGAAGGCGTCGGCGCCAGCAATCAGTGCTGCGTCCAGTTGCTTCGTGTCGCTCGCCGAAGCGACATGCCATGATCGTCTCAAACGCCGCTCCTTCACCGGTGTTCTGCCAGTTCTTGCCCTAACGGCATCTTCCAACGTAAGCGCCAGCCGGCCAACGGGTCTCGTCCGGCGAATGGGCGGAAGGTTAACAGACTTGGTGAACCAATCGTAAACTTTTCAGAGCTAGCCTGAGCATTGAAATCAGGGCGTGGAATCATCCCGCCGGTGCTGGGGCATTACATTGATCGTAGAAGCATTTCTTCGTTGGGCCGAGACTGCAAAGGCGGGAGACAGGGCAAAGGCGGCAAATGCACTGGGACGAGCTTACCTTCGGTCAAGAATGGCCCCCGAGGAGCGCAGCGCCGCAGAGATGGCAATGACCTTTCTTCTGGATGATCCTTCGCCTCGCGTCAGGCTGGCGCTGGCCGAGGCGATATCCGATTCAGCCGGCATTCCGCGAAGCATCGTTCTTCCCCTTGCGGAAGACCAGCCGGAAATCGCCTGCCATGTCATCGCGCTTTCGCCGCTGCTGACGGATGCGGATCTCGTCGATCTTGCGGCGCGCGGCAGCAGTGCCACCCGCGTGGCGATTGCCGCGCGCCGGACAGTTTCCTATTCCGTTGCCGCGGCACTTGCCGAGATCGGGGACGAAGACGAGGTGCTCTGCCTGCTTGAAAACAAAGGCGCTTCCATATCCCGCCTTGCGTTGAAGCGTATCGCAGAACGTCTCGGCGACCTTGGCCTGGTTCGCTGCCGGCTGCTGGAGCGGAACGGACTGCCCTCGGAGGCGCGGCACCTGTTGATGCAGCATGTCAGCAATGCACTGGGCTCGCTCGGGCTCGCGCAGGCGGCGATCGGAGCGGCGCGGCTCGAACGGGTCACTCGCGAGGCGAATGAGGCGGGCACCGTGGCGATCGCCGGCGGCGTGTTCCATGAGGAGATCCCGGCGCTCGTCGAGCATCTGAGGACGTCCGGGCGGCTGACGCCGTCATTTCTCATGCACGCGCTCTGCTCGGGAAAGGTTGACTTTTTCGCCGGCGCGATCGTCAATCTCTCCGGTTGCGAGGAGCGGCGCGTGCGGTCGATCATGGCGAGCGGGCGCATGCATGCGGTGAGGGCTCTTTTCGAATCCGCCGGCCTGCCTCGCGAAATTAGCGTCGTCTTCGTCGAGGCGACCTTGCTTTGGCGCGAGACCTCGAAGAAGGCGACAGGAACTCTCCGCGAGAATGTCGCGACGCGCCTCCTCGGCAAATTCCGCGGGAAGGGCGAGCGATCAGGTGTCGTCGCCGAACTGCTCGACATGGTGGAAAAGCTGAGCATTGCAGAGCGGCGTCAGCAGGCACGCGCCTATGCGTCTCTAGCGGCCGCCTGATCGGGCCGCTAAGGTTTCGCAGGTTCGCATGCTGTCTGAAAGGGAGGGCATCTTGTCCGTCACAATATCCGTCGAGGCGCCGCGTCAGGATGGCGTCATTCGCCTGCTTGAATTGTCGGATGCCTACGCGCAGTCGCTCTATCCACCCGAGAGCAATCATCTCCTCGATCTCACATCGCTCGAGAAGCCGTCCGTGACCTTCTTCGTGGCCCGCAACGGCTCGAGTATCGTCGGCTGCTGCGCGCTCGTCGAGGCAGGCGACGGGACCGCCGAGATCAAGAGAATGTTCGTGGATACCGACGCGAGGGGATTGAAGGTCGCGAGCCGACTGATGGATGCACTCGAAGATCAGGCGAAACAGAAGGGCCTTTCTGCGCTGCGTCTCGAGACCGGCATCAGGCAGCCGGAAGCCATCAGCCTCTACCGAAAGTTCGGCTATGCCGAGATCGACCCCTTCGGCGAATACGAACCCGATCCGCTTAGTCTGTTCATGGAGAAACGCCTGGCGTGAAAGCGGATCCGCGCCGCGGATCCGGGATCAGCGTTCTACTGCGCGCTGGGGTGGCGGTTCGTCGATCAGGATTTGCGGTGTCGCCTCGGCGTGCTCCTCCGCCGACTGGATCTCGCGGATCCATTCGCGCCAGATGGCAACGATGAGGGCCATCAGCACCGGCCCGATGAAGAGGCCCAGAAAGCCCATGGTCTTGACGCCGCCGACCAACCCAAAAAAGGTCGGAAGGAAGGGCAGCTTGATCGGGCCGCCAACAAGCTTTGGCCTCAGGGTCTTGTCGACGATGAAGAGCTCGATCGTGCCCCAGAGGAAGAGGCCGATGCCGGCGACATGCGAGCCGCTTGCCACGAGGTAGATCGAGACCAGCGTGAAGGAGGCGGGAGCGCCGCCGGGGACGAGCGCCATGATGCCGGTGAGGACGCCGAGCGTCACGGGTGACGGCACGCCGGCGATCCAGTAGGCGACGCCGAGCACGATGCCTTCGCCGATGGCGATCAGCGTCATGCCCATTACGGTCGAGCTGATCGTTGCCGGCACGACCCGCGAAATGCGTTCCCAGCGGTTCGGTAGGATCCGCTCGCCGAGGAGGTCGATCTGTCTGGTGAAGGATGCACCGTCGCGATAGACGAAGAAGAGCGCGATCAGCATGAAGAGCAGCGTCAGCACGATATGGAAGGCGCCACCGCCGGCCGCGAGAACGGCACGGTATATGTTGCCGATGTTGGCGCCGCTGACCGCCTGGATCAGGTCGCCGATCGCACCGGGACTGCCGATATATTTCGTCCATTGTTCGTCGACCCAGCCGCCGACGCCGGGCAGGGCAAGCATCCAGGCGGGCGTGGGTGCGCCTGCGCGGTTGGCATGGATCGCCCAGGTGACCCATTGGCGCACCTCGCCGCTCGTATAGCTGACGGCAAGCGCAATCGGGATGACGAGGAAGGTGACGATCATGATGATGGCGATCGTCGCCGCAATCGTGGTGTTACCGCCGACGCGGCGCAGCAGATCGCGATAGAGGGGCCAGCTTGCAAAGCCGATCACCAGCGCGGCGAGCACCGGCACGACAAAGCCGTAGAAGAAGTAGATGCCGGCCGCGGCGATCAGAACCAAAAGCCAGCGAGCCGCGGAAATCGACGGAATCAACGGAATTCTTGCAGAGGTTGAGGCACTCAACCACCGTGGTTCGTCTTTAGGCTGGCGACGTTCGAAAACACCCAATTTATCTTTGCCTTTTGATATCCATCATTGCTTATGAGCCATGATAAGGGCCGTTTCAAGAGGGCTGCCCGGAAAGGGTATATGAACCGTCGCCCGGCGGCCAATCGGGCGACGGGCAAGGGCTCCGAGAGATCATTGCGGGCGTCGGAGCACCTTGAAAGCGTAGAACTGGCTCTTCTGGCTCGAGCTGAAATTATTGTCGGAGGCCAGCACGAGAACGTCAGTTCCGTCCTTCGCTTTACCGAAGGAGATAGCCTCGATATTGTCGGGGACAAGACCGATGGCGCGCAGGTCGAGCACCTGGCTCTTGCGCACGGGCACGATCCTCTCGTCCGTCTTGGTCAGCGACGGAACGGAGGAGACATCGGTGGCGCCGTCGAGGTCCATCATCATCACCCTGATGGTGTTGCCGAAGCCCTGGGCGTAGCTGCGTTCGACCGCGAGCACGTGCCGGTCATCGAGCGCCAGCATTTCGGACATGCCGTTGTCATTGCCGCCACTTGCCTTGGTTGCTGCCTGCGGGATGAGGGAGACGGGATAGACATATTGTGCGGCAGGCTCTCCGTTGGCGGCATTGTAGCGGATGATGCGGGACAGGCTGCCGCCCGTCAGCGTCGCCGCGGCGCCGTCCTGGTAAAGCGCTGCCTCGAGACCGACGAGCAGGTCACCTGATTTCAGGAAGGTCAGGGCTTCAAAGGCGAGGTTGTCTCGGATGCCGCTCGTCTTGTCCGCTGTGGGCGCAAAGCCCTCGGGGAGTGAAAACTCCCTGACGAAGCTGCCATCGGGCGCGGCGACGCGGACGAAGGGAGGAAGCAAGGCCTTCCCGTCACCTTCGCTGCTCCAGTAGATGCCGTCCCTGCCGACGCGGATCGATTCCGGATCGACAGTGCGTGCCGCGAAGGGTTCTCCGTTCTTGTCCTTCAAGGTCACTTGCCTGACGACGGACACGCCCTTGAGGCCGGTAGCGTCCAGGTCGAAATCGAGTTCGTAGAAGCGGGCTGCCGCCTTTTCGGAGCGGTCGTCGCTGATGGCGATGTAGTGGCCGCTGGCCGGATCAAAATCTAGGCCTGAGATACCGCCGAATTCGACGTCGTTCTCAGTGTGGCCGGTCGGGATGACGAATTCGCCGAGATAGGAAAGGCTGAATTCAGCGCTGCAATCGCCGAAGGGGCAGGGAACGTCGGTCGTCGCGCCGATATCGGTCGCGTGCGAGGTGCCGGAAAGGAGTGTAACCGCCATGCTTGCGGCCAGAACGAAATTTTTCATGGCAATGTCCGCAGTTAAAGGAATTTCATGAAGCAGAACGGTCAAGCCTGAACGCCGCGCCAGAAAAGCGCGGCATGCCTTGCGTGCAAGCCTGCCGGGAAGGATTCCATGCACTGCTTCTTTGACGGATTCGTTACGACTTCACGTCGTTTCCATGAAAACTGTAGCGGGCGGCGCCAACCGACCCCAATGAGGGTGGGAATAGCGTCGCCCGAAGAAGGACTCGAGACTAGATGTCGAGGTTTTCCGCGAAGGCGGCACGTTCCTGGATGAAGCGGAAACGAGCGTCGGCCTTGGTGCCCATGAGGTTGTCGACGGCGTCGCGCGTTCCCTCGAAGTCGACCTCGTCGATGAGGACGCGCAGCAAGGTGCGGTTGGACGGGTCCATCGTGGTTTCCTTGAGCTGGGCGGGCAGCATTTCGCCGAGACCCTTGAACCGGCTTACCTCGACCTTGCTCTTGCCCTTGAACTCGGTCTCCATCAGTTCCTGGCGGTGCGCGTCGTCACGGGCATAGGCGGATTTCGCTCCCTGCGTCAGCTTGTAAAGCGGCGGCACGGCAAGGAAGAGGTGGCCGCCCCGGACGAGCTCCGGCATCTCCTGATAGAAGAACGTGATGAGCAGCGAGGCGATGTGCGCGCCGTCGACGTCGGCATCGGTCATGACGATGATGCGTTCGTAGCGCAGATCCTCCTCGCGGTATTTCGACCGCGTGCCGCAGCCGAGCGCCTGGACGAGATCGCTGAGCTGCTGGTTTGCGCCGAGCTTTTCACGTCCGGCGCTTGCGACGTTGAGGATCTTGCCGCGCAGCGGAAGGATCGCCTGGTTGGCGCGGTTGCGCGCCTGCTTGGCCGAGCCGCCTGCCGAGTCGCCCTCGACGATGAAGAGTTCGGCGCCCTCGGCGGTGTTCTGCGCACAATCGGCGAGCTTTCCTGGCAGGCGAAGCTTGCGCACCGCCGTCTTGCGGTTGACTTCCTTCTCCTTGCGGCGGCGCAGACGCTCCTCCGCGCGCTCGATCACCCAATCGAGAAGCTTCTCGGCCTCGCCTGGATTGTCGGCGAGATAGTGGTCGAAAGGATCGCGCAGGGCGTTTTCCACGATGCGCTGGGCTTCGACCGTCGCCAGCCTGTCCTTGGTCTGACCGACGAATTCCGGCTCGCGGATGAAGACAGAGAGCATGCCGACGGCCGAAATCATGACGTCGTCGGTCGTGATGGCCGCCGCACGCTTGTTCTGCGTGAGTTCGGCGTAGTTCTTGAGACCCTTCGTGAGCGCAAGGCGCAGGCCCGCTTCGTGCGTGCCGCCCTCCGGCGTCGGAATGGTGTTGCAGTAGGAGTGGATCTGTTGATCGCCGCCGTACCAGGTGATGGCCCATTCCATGGAGCCGTGACCGCTCGCCTTCTCCGACTTTCCGGCGAAGATTTCGCGGGTGACGGTGAACTCCTTGCCCATGGTGGCCTGGAGATAGTCCTTCAGCCCGCCGGGGAAATGGAAGACCGCCTTGTCCGGTATCTCGGAACCCTGCGGCAGGACGCCCTCGTCGCAGCTCCAGCGGATCTCGACGCCGCCGAACAGATAGGCCTTGGAACGGGCCATGCGGAAGACGCGGGCAGGATCGAACCTGGCATGCTCGCCGAATATCTGCGGATCTGGGTGGAAGCGAACCCTCGTGCCGCGGCGATTGTGGACATCGCCCAGTTCCTCGAGGCCGCCCTGGGGCAGGCCGCGGGAGAAGCGCTGGCGATAGAGCTTGCGGTTGCGCGCGACCTCGACCTCGAGGACATCGGAGAGCGCGTTCACCACCGAGACGCCGACGCCATGCAGGCCGCCAGAGGTCTCATAAGCCTTGCCGTCGAACTTGCCGCCCGCATGCAGCTTGGTCATAATGACTTCGAGGGTCGATTTGCCGGGTACCTGCGGATGATTTTCCACGGGAATGCCGCGGCCGTTGTCGCTGACGGTGAGGTAGCCCTGAAGATCGAGATGAACCTCGATGAAATTGGCATGGCCGGCGACGGCCTCGTCCATCGAGTTGTCGATCACTTCGGCGAAAAGGTGATGCAGCGCTTTCTCGTCGGTGCCGCCGATATACATGCCGGGGCGCATGCGCACCGGTTCGAGACCTTCTAGAACGCGGATCGAGGAGGCGCCGTAGTCGTCGCCGTTCGATGCGGCCGGCGCGGGGCGCGCGGCAGTCGGCTGCGCCGCCCTCTCAACAGGCGCGTCAGGTTTTTCTGTCGCATCCTTCTTGGGGGAAATGGGCAAGCCGGAAAAGAGGTCGCTGCTATCGTCCATGGGGGTGTTCAGATACTGGTCCTGTGTCGGGGTTTGAATTTCGGGCGAGGCGGAACCCCAAAATCACCGCAATTGCCGTCCCGTTTTCGAATCAGCGCGATTTTGCCAGAAATCGCCCGAAGAAGCGATGTGACGGGCCTGCTTGGCGAAATGGTGTGCGTCCTAACGCAACGAATGGCAAGCTGCGACACTTGGGAGAGAGCGTCCGCATGAGAATGTCCACAGTTCATTTGGTAATTATCACGGCAATTGTGGCCATTCTGTCGCCTGTAGCGGCGCGTCCTGTTGCCGCCGAAGAGCTCAAGCCTTTCAAGGACGAACTCTTCTCGAGTCAGACGGTGCTCGACAAGCGTGACGACGGCGCGTTCGAAATTGTCGATTACCAGAAGCAGCGCGACCTCTACGGTCGCGACAAGGTTCCTGAGCGGCGTGTCAAATCCGCCTATGTCGCGCTCGGCGTAAAGCGTCAGCAGGATGACGAAACGCTCATGCTCGGCGGACGGAAGCTAGACGTGACCAGAGTCGGACCGGCAACCGGCGCTGCCTTCACCGTCATCTTCATTCACGGCCGAGGCGGGGACCGCCGGTTGGGCGCCAACGACTTCATGTTCGGCGGAAACTTCAACCGGCTGAAGAATCTTGCGACACAGAACGGCGGCACTTATTACTCACCGAGCGTGCGAACCTTCGACAGTGAGGGCGTCGCTGACATCGCTGCGCTTGTCCGTTATGCCAGCGCCCAGTCGCAGGGGCAGCCGGTGATCCTCAGCTGCGCCTCGATGGGAAGCATCATCTGCTGGGGCATTGCCCGGGATGCTCAGACCGTCAAACAATTGAAGGGCATGGCTATTCTCGGGGGTGAGACCGACAACGACTTTCGCACCAGCGCCGCCTTCAAGGCGAAGCTACCCGTCTGGTTTACGCACGGCAGCGAAGATCCCGTCTATGCCGCGGACGGCCAGGAGGCTTTTTACGAGGGCCTTTACAAGGTCGGCTATCCTGCGCGCTTCACGCTGTTCCAGACCGGCAGCCACGGGACGCCGGTGCGGATGACCGATTGGCGAAGAGTTTTGAACTGGATTCTTGCCCAGAATTGAGAATTTCACGCTCTGGCAAGCAATATTTCGGCGCGAGCGGCCGATTTCCCTAAGGTGACGTGCTTAAAGCTTCCCTTTGCGGCAAGGTTTTGCTAATGCCGCTCAGTCGAAGCTTCTCGTGGAAAGTTGGAATGACTCCGAATGTACGCCCGCTTGTCGCGGGAAACTGGAAAATGAACGGGACGCGCGCTTCCCTGGACCAGATCAAGGCCATCGCGGAAGGGGTGAAGACCCCGCTTTCGGAGAAGGTCGAAGCGCTGATCTGCCCGCCCGCGACGCTGCTCTATGTCGCCACGGCCCTTTGCGACGACAGTCCGCTGCTGATCGGCGCACAGGATTGCCACCAGAACAAGAGTGGCCCGCACACCGGCGACATTTCGGGCGAAATGATTGCCGATTGCTTCGGCACGCATGTGATCGTCGGCCATTCGGAGCGCCGCACGGACCATGCCGAGACCGATCACCTCGTCCGCGCCAAGGCCGAAGCCGCCTATGAGGCCGGCCTGACGGCGATCATCTGCGTCGGCGAGACCGCCGACGAGCGCCGCGCCGGCCAGACCCTCGACATCCTGAAGCGCCAGCTTTCCTCGTCGGTTCCGGCAAGTGCGACTGCTGCTTCGACCGTGATTGCCTACGAGCCCGTATGGGCCATCGGCACGGGGGTCACCCCCACGCTCGAGGATGTCGAGAAGGCACATGCCTTCATGCGCGCCGAGCTCGTCAGCCGTTTCGGAAGTGACGGACGAAAGATGCGCATCCTCTATGGCGGTTCGGTCAAGCCCTCCAATGCCGGCGAGTTGATGGGAATTGACAATGTCGACGGCGCATTGATCGGCGGCGCCAGCTTGAAAGCGTCCGACTTCCTCGCCATCTATCGGGTCTACGAGCAGCTGCTCGCTTAAATCCGGCTTCACGCGCCATTCCGTGGCGAAGGGGCTTGGAATAGGCGATAGCCTCATGTAAAGAGCCGCCAGCTTATCTTCTTTGTGCCCGCCCGCGGGCAGGACTGGACTCATGCAAACCGTATTGCTTGTCATCTATCTCATGGTTGTCATCGCCTTGATCGGCGTCGTGCTGATCCAGCGCTCGGAAGGCGGCGGACTCGGCATTGGCGGCGGATCCGGCTTCATGTCGGCGCGCGGAACGGCCAACGCCCTTACGCGGACGACGGCCATTCTTGCGGCGCTGTTCTTCGTGCTTGCGCTCGGCATGAATGTCCTGTCGCGCTTCGAAGGGCGTCCGACGGACATTCTCGATCGCATTCCGGCAACGAGCGGCCAGGGCAACGGCATCCTCGATTCGCTTGGTGGCGGCTCGAATGGCGGCCAGCAGGCTCCGGCCGGCGGCCAGGCTCCGGCAAACAACGGCGTCCCGAGTGGTGGTGCTGCTGCGCCTGCGACCCCGCAGGCACCCGCCACACAGTCGGCGCCCGTGGCCCAGCCCCCGGCAGCCGCGGCCCCGGCACAAGGCAATTCCGGCGTACCGACAGGTCAGTAAGCCGGTCATAGAAATCACCCTCCGGCAGGTCCTCGGATCTGCCGGTTTTCTTTTGTCCAGATTCAGCACCTCGCGCAAAAGTTCTTGAAAAGAATTTTTGGGCTGGTGGAATCGTTTTTGAAAAGGTATCCGGTGACTCCCATGGCGCGATACGTATTCATCACTGGCGGCGTGGTTTCCTCTCTCGGAAAAGGAATTGCGGCCGCGGCTCTCGGAGCGTTGTTGCAGGCCCGTGGTTATCGGGTGCGGCTTCGCAAGCTCGACCCCTATTTGAACGTGGATCCGGGCACGATGAGCCCGACCCAGCACGGCGAAGTATTCGTCACCGACGACGGCGCGGAAACGGACCTCGATCTCGGCCATTACGAGCGCTTCACCGGGCGTTCGGCAACCAAGACCGACAACATCACCACCGGCCGCATCTACAAGAACATCATCGACAAGGAACGCCGCGGCGACTATCTCGGCGCGACCGTGCAGGTCATTCCGCACGTCACCAACGAGATCAAGGATTTCGTGATCGAGGGCAATGACGACTACGACTTCGTCATCTGCGAGATCGGCGGTACGGTTGGCGATATCGAGGCCATGCCCTTCATGGAAGCGATCCGCCAGCTCGGCAACGATCTGCCGCGCGGCACCGCGATCTACGTCCACCTGACGCTGATGCCCTATATTCCGGCGGCGGGCGAGCTCAAGACGAAGCCGACGCAGCATTCGGTCAAGGAATTGCAGGCGCTCGGCATCCATCCGGACATTCTGCTGGTGCGCGCCGACCGCGAAATTCCGGAAGCGGAGCGCCGCAAGCTCTCGCTCTTCTGCAACGTGCGCCCCTCGGCCGTCATCCAGGCACTCGACGTTGCGAACATCTATGACGTGCCGATGGCCTATCACAAGGAAGGCCTCGACAACGAGGTTCTCGCCGCCTTCGGGATCGAACCGGCGCCAAAGCCGCGGCTCGAAGCCTGGGAAGAGGTCTGCAACCGTATCCGCACGCCGGAAGGCGAGGTGACGATCGCGATCGTGGGCAAGTATACCGGCCTCAAGGATGCATACAAATCGCTGATCGAGGCGCTGCATCACGGCGGCATTGCCAACCGCGTCAAGGTCAAGCTCGAATGGATCGAGTCGGAAGTCTTCGAGAAGGAGGATCCGGCGCCCTATCTCGAAAAGGTGCATGGCATCCTGGTGCCGGGCGGCTTCGGCGAGCGCGGATCGGAAGGCAAGATCCTGGCCGCCCGTTTTGCCCGCGAGCGCAAGGTGCCGTATTTCGGCATCTGCTTCGGCATGCAGATGGCAGTGATCGAAGCTGCGCGTAGTCTTGCCGGCGTGGAAGCTGCATCGTCGACGGAGTTCGGCCCCACCAAGGAGCCTGTCGTCGGCCTGATGACGGAATGGCTGAAGGGCAATGAACTTCAGAAGCGCAATGCGGCCGGCGATCTCGGTGGCACGATGCGTCTCGGCGCCTACAAGGCGGCTCTGAAGAAGGGCACGAAGATTTCCGAAATCTACGGCTCTGCCGACATTTCCGAACGCCATCGCCATCGGTACGAAGTCAATATCGACTACAAGGACCGTCTCGAGGATTGCGGCCTCGTCTTCTCCGGGATGTCGCCGGATGGCGTGCTGCCGGAAACGATCGAATACTCGGACCATCCCTGGTTCATCGGCGTGCAGTACCATCCGGAGCTGAAGAGCCGCCCGCTGGATCCGCACCCGCTGTTCGCGAGCTTCATCGAGGCGGCGACGGAGCAGAGCCGCCTGGTATAGGCGATTGCCCTCGGGACCATTGAACCCGGCACGAGCCGGGTTTTTTCTTGGCAGCGACTGCTGCTGCTAGGGCAGTTGCCGGGCGCCGTCAGTCGGTTCCGCGGGGAAGGCAACATAGCTCAACGGAAGCCGGCCACGGACGACAAGCCAGAGCGTGCCCGCGGCTATGAGCAGAACGACGACGTTTGCGGCGATGAACAGGACGGGGGCGATGAGTGCCACGGCGCCGCCTTCGCCGCGCTCGATCATGCGCAGGGGTGCCGCGGCGAGTGCAGTGGCACCGAAGGTGAAGGCCCAGTAGGACGGCGCGAACGGCTCCTGGCGGATCCAGAAGACTAGCCTCAGCAGAATGAGGGCCTGCAGGATGCCGTAGCCGAGCAAGGCATGCGCGAAGATATCCGGCGGACCGGAGGTGACGCTGAGATATGCAACCGCACCGACCACGGACGGTGCGAGCTGGATGCCGAGCGTGGGCCGCAGGGCCGCTGGCATCGGCGGCTCGGTAAGCAGGCGATGGAGCAGTACGGATTCGATTGCGAGCCACGAAAAGAAGCCGGCCCCAAAGGCAAGCTGGCCCCATTCCGGATAGCCGAGCGCAGAGGCGATTGCGGCAGTGACGAAGCTGCCCGCGACCGCAGGGAGATAGAGGACAGGCGTGCTGCTGCCGGGCTCCCTTCCGCCCTGCCAGAGGCCGCCGGCCCGCCATATGGCGAAGAGGAGTGTGAAGACGGCGCCGAGCGTGAACAACGCTGCGGCGAGGGTTCGCGCATAGGGCAGCAGGCAACCGGCCGCGAGCATCGTCGCAACACCCGCGAGACCGATGAAGCAGCACTGCACCGGATGGTTAAGCTCCGTTGTTGCAGCTTGCCTTGCGAGGATCCATTTGAGCCCGTAGGACAGGGCAACCAGCGCCCAGACGAAGACGGCAATGAAGGCAAGGGTTTCGCCGACGATGGCCGGCAGGCTCCACAGCCGACTGGCCAGGCGCCAATCGGCGGCGAGGCCTGCAAGGCCGAGAACCATCCCGAAGTATGCTGCCGGCACAACAGGTAGCTTGATCTGAATGCTCATGCGCGCGGATCCCCCGATTGCTGAACTCTCGGAATCCTTGATACACGAGCCGGGCAAGGAATGCAGGATCGATGAGGAAATTTCCGCGCCTGGCGCGGCGCTCGGCCATCAGATTTGCCGTGGCAGTCTCGTTAAAGGAGTGGCCCTGCTGGCCTTGAGGCGTCAGACGCCGTATCGATTAAGCGCGCCTATAACGGGCCGTCCTCGAGGCGAAATGGTCGCGAGCTACAAATGACACGGCGCGCGGCGCACGGGTTTGACTGGCAACGTGTCGTCCCATAATTATCAGGGGATTGGCGAGAGGTTCGCCTGCAGAGTCATCGGACGGGAAACTTAACCTTGGCTATAGTGCCAGCGCGTGATCACCAACGCACCACGGAGAGATCGATGAGCCGGACGGCGAGAATATGCCTTGTTGTGCTTGCAGTATCCATCGGCACGCTCCAGGCAGACGTCGGAAATGCGCAAACGGCCGGCAACGGCTGCGCTCTGGAAGCGGTGGCCGGGACCGGCCGACAGGTCCTGCGCTGCGAGGAAGGGTTGACGGTAACCGCCGAGGGCGGCGCTCGCTTCAACCTCATCGACCGCAACAATGACGGCAGGGTCGACGGTGTTGCGCTGCGTAACAAGGCAGTGCTGGTGGATGTGGACGGCAGCCGGATCGGAACGGGCTTCCAGGTCGTGACGCCGCAGGCTGTTGCCGCTGTACGCGGCACGCAATGGGCCGTCGATGTCAAAGGGGGCGTGACCGCGGTGCTCGTGGTCCGGGGACGCGTCGCGGTCCGGCGGTCCGCGGGCGGTTCGAACGTCTTCCTTGGTCCGGGCGAGGGGGTGGATGTCTCCTCCGGCAGCGAGCCATTGGTGGTACGGCGCTGGCCGGCACCCCGCGCAGCAGCATTGTTGGCCCGCCTCGGTCAGTGAGTTGCGATGCGCTGGCTGAAACTACAGACCCTGATTGCGCTTGTCCTCTCGGGTCTGTGGGGGGGCTTTCTCGGCTTCGAGCATCTCCGCGGCAATATGTGGTTTCTGGAACGCGTCGAAGCGACCATGACCGATGTCCGGTCGCTGGTCCGTGGCCAGACTCCGGCGCCCAGTCTCGTCACCATCGTTGCCATCGATGACGCCACCGCCCAGCAGGAGGGCAGTTACCCACTCTCCCGCGCCTCGCTTGCGCGCATCGTCGACGCCATCGCGCGGCTGAAGCCGAAGGTCATCGCCGTCGACATGCTGCTCGTAGATCCCGGGCCCGAAGCGGGCGACCAGGCCCTTGCGACGGCGCTGCGGCAGACAAAGAGCGTGCTTGCGGCGGCAGCCGTCTTCTCCACCGAAAAGCAGCTTATACCAGACGACCAGGGCAGCCCTCTTTCGGCCGTTCCCGACGCCGAGCGGCTGCTGCTTCCGGTCGTGCCGCTGGCCGATGCGGCCGCGGTCGGCGTCGTCAACGTCTCCACCGACGACAGCGGCACGCCGCGCTTCGTGCCCATGCTGTTCCGGAGCGGTGACCGCATCGAATCTTCGTTTCCCCTGCGGGTCGCCACCCTTGCGACGGGCAGCGACCCCGAGATCCAGTCCGGACTGATTACGCTTGGCAACAGGGAGATACCGACCGATATCGGCCACGTACTCCCGCTGACATTCTACGGCCCGCGCGGGACGATCCACACGATCAGCGCGAAGGCGGCGCTCGACGGCAATCTTCCGGCCGAAGGCATCACCGATCATATCGTTGTCCTCGGCGCCACCGTGACAGGCGGCGGCGACGTCTTCCCGACGCCGTTCGATCCAGTATTGCCCGGAGTGGAGGTGATCGCGACCGCGATCACGCATCTGATGGTAGGCGACGGAATTGTCCGCGACAGGGCGGTGCGCCTGGTCGATTGCGGCTTCGCAATCGTTCTGCCGATGATCCTTGTCGGCTTGCTTGCCTGGCGGCGCAGCGTCATCGGCCTGACGATGATGGCGCTCGTGATCATCATTTGGGTCGAGATCAACGTCGCCGCCTTCAACCACGGCATATGGCTGAGCGCGGCACTCCCGATGGCGGCGACGATCCCGCCCGTCCTCATTTTCGGTGCAACGCAACTCTGGCTTGGCAGGCGACAGGCGAGCGTCTTTGCCGCGCAGAGCGAGCAGCTGCAGCGCATCCAGGCGCCCGGCCTTGCGCAATGGCTTGCCGCCAATCCTGGCTTCCTTGCCGAACCGGTCCAGCAGGATGCGGCGGTGATCTTCATCGATCTTTCGGGTTTCACCGGGCTCAGCGAGAGGTTCGGTCCGGAGGCAACGCGGGATCTGCTCAGCAGCTTCTACCAGCTCATCGACGACGAAGTCGCCGCCTGCGGTGGCACGATCATCAACTTTATGGGTGATGGTGCCATGATACTGTTCGGCCTGCCGGAGCGGACGGAGGGCGACGCTGCCAACGCCGTGCGCTGCAGTGCACGCCTCTGCAACCGCGCACGCGACTGGCTTGAGGCGCTGCCGAAGCCCATGGGCTCCCGCATCGGCTTCAAGGTCGGCGCGCATTTCGGAACGGTCGTCGCCTCGCGTCTCGGCGGCGGCAGCCGCCAGCAGATCACCGCGACCGGCGACACCGTCAATATCGCCAGCCGCTTGATGGAGGTCGCCGCAAGCAACCATATGGAACTGGCACTCAGTGACGAATTGCTGATCGCGGCAGGCCAGGGCAGGGCCGCCCTGGCGTCCAGAAAGCTCAGCGGGCCGCTCGATACGCAGTTGCGCGGAAGGATCGGGACGCTCGCAATCTGGCTCTGGCCGGACGGCTTGCCGCAATAGGGTCACTTTTGCCGGTCTGTACAATCCGGCGCCGGCGAAGTATGAACGCGCCAACGAATGGGGTCGCGCCTAAGCCGACCTGCCGATCCGTGCCTCCGCGCTGCACAACCCAAAGGGCGGCGGGACTAATTCCGAAAGAAGAAGCATGACAGAGTTCGAAGGTATCGTCCCGGCGATTGCCGAGGCATTGACCCGACGTGGCTATTCCGAGTTGACGCCCGTTCAGAAGGCCGTTGTCGACCCGGCGCTCGGAAATGCCGATGCGCTGGTATCGGCCCAGACAGGGTCGGGAAAGACGGTTGCCTTCGGGCTGGCGCTCGCGCCGACCCTGCTCAAGGGTGCCGAGCGCTTCGGCGCTGCGGGTACGCCGCTTGCCCTCGTGGTGGCGCCGACGCGCGAACTCGCGATGCAGGTGCAGCGAGAGCTGCAATGGCTCTATGAGCTGACGGGCGCGACGATTGCGTCCTGTGTCGGAGGCATGGATATCCGCAACGAGCGACGGGCGCTGGAACGCGGCGCGCACATCGTCGTTGGTACGCCGGGGCGCATCTGCGACCATATCCGCAGGGGTGCTCTCGACATTTCAGCGCTGAGGGCCGTCGTCCTCGATGAGGCCGACGAAATGCTAGACCTTGGGTTCCGCGAGGATCTGGAGTTCATCCTCGATACTGCCCCCAGCGAGCGCCGCACACTGATGTTCTCGGCGACGGTGCCGCGGGCCATCGCGACTCTTGCCAAGAACTATCAGCGCGACGCGGTGCGGATCGCGACGGCGGCGGAACAGAAGCAGCATGTGGATATCGAATACCGGGCCCTGGTCGTTTCGCCCAGCGACCGCGAGAACGCGATCATCAACGTCCTGCGCTTCTACGAGGCTCGGAACGCCATCGTCTTCTGCTCCACGCGCGCGGCTGTCAATCACCTGACCTCCCGCTTCAACAATCGTGGTTTTTCGGTCGTGGCCCTGTCGGGCGAACTCAGCCAGAACGAGCGGACGCATGCGCTGCAGGCCATGCGTGACGGCCGGGCCCGCGTCTGCATCGCGACGGATGTCGCGGCGCGCGGCATCGACCTGCCCAACCTGGAGCTGGTCATCCATGCAGACCTGCCGACGAACCCCGAGACGCTGCTCCATCGCAGCGGTCGTACCGGGCGGGCAGGCCGCAAGGGTGTCAGCGCGATGATCGTTCCCATCAACGGACGTCGCCGCGCCGAACGGCTCCTCGAGAACGCCGGCATCCGTCCCGAGTGGGCAAAACCGCCGACGGCGGACGAGATTCTGCGGCGCGACGGCGAGCGGCTGCTGGCCGACCCGGCGCTCAGCGAACCGATCACCGAGAGCGAACGCGCTTTCGTCGCGGAGCTGCTGCAGAGCCATGGTGCCGAGCAGGTGGCTGCTGCCTTCGTGCGGCTCTACCACGCCGGAAGGTCGGCGCCGGAAGATCTTATCGAGGTTGCCGTTGCCGCAGAGCGGAAGAGGGCCGTCCGCGAAGGCGAGGTCCGTGACAGCGCGAGGCCCCCGCGGGAGGATTTCACCAACAGCGTCTGGTTCTCGCTCTCTGTCGGGCGGAAACAGAATGCCGAGCCGCGCTGGCTGATACCGATGCTTTGCCGCGTCGGGCAACTTACGAAGGCAGATATCGGGGCGATCAAGATGCAGCTCGAGGAAACCTTCGTCGAGCTTGCCAGCGATTGCGTCGATCGCTTCGTTGCCTCGGTTGGGCCGAACAAGATGCTGGAGAAGGGCATCCGCGTCAGGAGGCTCGACGGCGTGCCCGAATTCGCCCCGCGTGGAAAGCAAGAGAAGCAGCCCTATGCAAAGCCTGGCCCGTCGAAGAAGGCCTTTGCCGCCAGAAGCGACGACGGGGCAAGTGCTGCCGACAGGCCCAAGAAGAGGTTTGATCGTCCAGGATCCGACCAGCCAGACCGCGCCTACGAGAAGGCAGGCGCAAAGCCGTGGGGCGGGAAGCCTGCCAAGCAGAAGTCACCCAAGGGTGATGCCAAGGAAGGTTGGGGCAAGAAGCCCAACGGCAAGGGCAAGCAGCGGTAACAGAGCCGGCCCCACGGGCCGGCAGTTGCCCTTCACTCACTCGTCAGGCGGAAAATTGCGTTTTGTTGCAATGCCGGCGGCCGTTCGGCATTGCCGGCAGAAGATGCCGTGTCAGTGGCGGTTCGGTCCGTAGAAGTAGTTGCCGTCACCGCCATTGATGGGCCGGCGGCCATCTAAGGTGCAGCTGGTAAGGGCGAGCACGACCAGCAGTGCCGCACCTACGGCTGAAATGAGCGACTTGGACACGTAGCTTCTCCTTCAATTCGCTGGCGCTGCAACGGCGGCCGGCTACCCTCGCCGGGCGTTGCCTGTGGCATCCAACGCTCTGCTTGAATGCCTTGACGAGCCGGGGAGACAGTGTCGCCAACCAGCGCCACGATGATTGGGTTTTCCTTGCTATAGCGTTCGACGGGAGGTCTGTCGATAGACTGCCGGCCTGCTGCCGTCGCGCCGCCTTGGTCGCGATCGCGGCCATCGACTTCCGTATCTGACTTCGGGATCAAGACGGTCGCAACGCTCTGGGCATATAAGATGGTTTCAGGAAAGCGGCAGTTCCGGCCGCAGAAGCAGGACCGGGCAATCCGTCCCGGCTGGCAGTTCCGGCGCGTGCGGCGGGCGCACGATCAGGCAGTCAGACTGGGCAAGCACCTTCATCATCGAGGAGTCCTGCTTCGCGGCAGGTTCGGCGAGCCACTCGCCAGAAGCGGCGCGTATCAGCCGCGCACGCACGTA
The DNA here is from genome assembly GCF_004345245.1 of Rhizobium sp. BK251. Classification (GTDB taxonomy): domain Bacteria; phylum Pseudomonadota; class Alphaproteobacteria; order Rhizobiales; family Rhizobiaceae; genus Rhizobium. The sequence goes on from NZ_SLUQ01000003.1 coordinate 220,695, forward strand.
GTCCTGCCGCCGGTCGTTGGGGGCAAGGTTCACGGCCGCCTTGGCGGTGCTCTCACGGCTGGACGGCGGCAGGTTCGCCATCTTGCGCAGCAGGGGTTCGAGGAAAAGCAGGCCACAGACGAGGCTGGAGACCGGGTTGCCGGGCAGGCCGAGGACATGCGTGTCGCCGAGACGCCCGACCATAAGGGGTTTGCCGGGACGCATGGCGATCTTCCAGAAGTCGAGCACCATGCCGGCGGCAAGCAGTGTCGACTGCACGAGATCATGGTCTCCCACCGAGGCACCGCCAAGCGTGACGATGACGTCGGCCTTCGCGGCGCGGGCACGCTCCACCGCGGCGGTGATTGCTGCGCGGTCGTCGCCGACGATGCCGAGATCCAGGACTTCGGCGCCTGCTTCACGCGCGAGCGTGGCGATGCCGAAGGTGTTGGAGGCGATGATCTGTGCAGGCCCCGGCGTATTGCCGGGCGCGACGAGCTCATCGCCGGTTGCGAGAATTGCGACCAGCGGGCGGCGGAAAACATCAAGGCTCGGGTGGTTCATGCCGGCGGCAACCGTCAAGCGGGTGAACTCCATCACCGTTCCCTTGGCGAGCACGGTCTCGCCTTCCTCGAAATCCTGTCCGCGCGGACGCAGATGCTGGCCCTGGCGAACCGGAAAGGTGGTGCGCAGCATGTCGTCGTCGAAGCGCTCGGCATCTTCCTGCAGGAGAACGCTGTCGGCGCCTGCCGGCACCGGTGCGCCCGTGAAGATGCGAACCGCCTCGCCCTTGCCGACGCTTCCGTCAAAGGCGTGCCCCGCGGCGGAGGCTCCGATGACCCTGAGGACCGAGCCCAGCTCGCCAGCGTCATCGCGCCGCAGCGCATAGCCGTCCATCGCCGATGCGTCGAAGGGGGGCTGCGTCAACCGTGCCTTGAGATCATGGGCAAGAACCCGGCCGGCCGCTTCGTGCAGCGGCACGGTCTCTATGGACGAAAGTGGTGTAGCGCTATCGAGAAGGCGGCTCTGGGCATCGGCGACGGGAAGAAGGTTCATTTCTTTCGCTCCGGATGGGTGAAGTCACCTGACTTGCCGCCCGACTTTTCGAGAAGGCGAATGCCGCCGATCTCCATCGTCCGGTCTGCGGCCTTGGCCATGTCGTATATGGTGAGGCAGGCCACGGAAACGGCGGTCAGCGCCTCCATTTCGACACCGGTGCGACCCGTCAGCTTCGCGGTCGCCTCAACGCGCAGACCGGGAAGTGCGTCATCCTCGACAATATCGACGGCCACCTTCGTCAACATCAGCGGATGGCAGAGCGGAATGAGGCTGGCTGTCTGCTTGGCGGCCATGATGCCGGCGAGTCGGGCGGTGCCGATGACATCGCCCTTCTTGGCATTGCCTTCCCTGATCAGCGCCAAGGTCGCGGGGGCCATCCGAACATAACCCTCTGCAGTCGCGCTGCGCGCGGTTTCGGCCTTCTCGCCGACGTCTACCATGTGCGCTTCGCCGGAGGCGGCGATGTGGGTCAATGTGGGGTTGCCGCCGGCCATCTATTCGGCCGCCATGCTGCGGTCGCCTCCGGTCAGAAGCGTTCGCGTTGCAGCCGCCACATCGTCCTGCCGCATCAGACTCTCGCCGACGAGGAAGGTGGTGATCCCCACAGCCTTCAGGCGCGTGCAATCGGCAGTCGTGAAGATGCCGCTTTCGCCGACGAGGAGGCGATCCGCCGGGACCATCGGGGCAAGCGTCTCGCTGACGGAAAGGCTCACCTCAAAGTTCCTGAGGTTGCGGTTGTTGATGCCGACCAGCGGGGAGGAGAGCTTCAGCGCTCGTTCCATCTCTTCAGCATCGTGAACTTCAACCAGCACGTCCATGCCGAGGGCGAAGGCTTCGTCCTGGAGGCGTTCCGCATCGCTGTCGGAAAGGGAGGCCATGATGAGGAGAATGCAATCCGCACCCCAGGCCCTCGCCTCGTGCACCTGGTAGGTGTCGAACATGAAATCCTTGCGCAGGGCGGGAAGCCTGCAAGCCGCCCTTGCTGCGGTCAGAAATTCAGGTGCGCCCTGGAAGCTCGGCTTGTCCGTCAGCACGGAAAGGCACGCGGCACCGCCTGCCTCATATGCGGCGGCGAGGGCAGGAGGATCGAAATCGGGACGGATCAACCCCTTCGAAGGGCTCGCCTTCTTGATTTCGGCAATGAGGCCGAAGTTGCCGGCATCACGTTTCGCCGTCAGGGCCTTCAGGAAGCCGCGCGGCGCGCCTTGGCCCGTCTGCATGGCCTTGAGTTCGGCGAGCGGCACGCGCGCCTTGGCGGCAGCAATTTCCTCGCGCTTGTATGCTTCGATCTTCTTTAGGATATCGCTCACGGCGCAGCCATCCTTCAAACATTTTCGTTCGAGACGGCGACCAGTTTATCGAGCGCCGCCGCTGTCCGGCCGCTATCCAGGGATTCGGTAGCGATCCGCATTCCTTCGGCCAGCGTCTCGGCCTTGCCGGCGACGACGAGTGAGGCCGCCGCGTTGACAAGCGAGATATCGCGATAAGCGCTGCGCGCACCGCCGAGAACATCTCGAAGTGCTGCCGCATTCACGATGCCGTCGCCGCCCTTGATGTCGGCCAGCTTACAGGTTGGAACCCCGAAATCGGCCGGCGTCAATTCAAATGTCCGTATGCTGCCGCCTTCCAGGGCAGCGACGGTCGTCATTCCCGTGGTGGTAATTTCATCCAGCCCGTCGCCGTGGACGACCCAGACGCTCTCTGATCCGAGATCCTTCAGCACCTGCGCGAGCGGGACAACCCATTGCGGCGCAAAGACGCCGACGAGCTGCTTGCGCACGCCCGCCGGATTGGAGAGGGGGCCAAGCAGGTTGAAGATGGTGCGCGTGCCGAGTTCCACCCGCGACGCGCCGACATGACGCATCGCCGAGTGATGCATCTGGGCGAACATGAAGCCGACGCCAGCCTCCCGGATGCAGCGGGCGATCTGTTCCGGACCGATGTCGAGATTGACGCCGAGTGCCGAAAGGCTGTCGGCCGCGCCGGACTTGGAGCTCAGCGCACGGTTGCCATGTTTGGCAACGGGGACGCCCGCGCCTGCGACGATCAGGGCCGCAAGCGTCGAGATGTTGTAGGTGCCGGTGCCGTCGCCGCCGGTTCCGACGATGTCGATCGCATCGGCAGGCGCTTCGACCGGCAGCATCTTGGCGCGCATGGTGCTGACTGCGCCGACGATCTCGTCTACGGTCTCGCCACGCACCCGCAAAGCCATGAGGAAGCCGCCGATCTGCGACGGCGTGGCCTGGCCCGACATCAGGATTTCAAAAGCCTGGCGGGCCTCCTCGCGCGTCAGCGACTCGCGACTGGCGACCTTGTTCAATAGCGGTTTCAGTTCGGTCATGTGCCCCCCGGTTGCGCCCTACCGAACCGTTACCTGCTGTGCGAGCGTCTGGTTGATGTTCACCCCATATTCCGACTGCAGCTGGTTCACCATCTGGTCGAGAATGTCGTCGCCTGCCGCATTGGCGATGGCGGTCGCCTGTGCGTCCTGATTGTTCAGGACGTCCGTGGTCGGCTGCGAATTGACTTCGGTGACCTTCAGCAGGATCTGCGTGCCTTCGTCGGCTCCCTGGGCGCTGGCGACAGCGCCGACCGGGCCGGAGAAGGCAGCGCCAACGCCGCCACGGCCGAGCACCGCATCGTCGGTGTTGCGCGTGATCCCGCTCTTGGTCTCGACCGCGATACCCAGCGGCGCGGCGATGTCGGCAAGCGATTTGCCCTTCTCGGCTTCCTGCTTCAGTTCCGTGGCCTTGGCGCCCAGCTCGCTTTTCTGCTGCTCGGCCGTCCAGTCAGCCACGGCCTTGTCATGGACCTCGCTCAGCGGACGATCGCGTTCCGGTGTAACGTCCTCGACCTCGTACCAGACATAGCCGTCATTGCCGAGGGTGAGGGCGGAGGTTTCAGCGCCGGCATCGGCCTTGAAGGCCTCGCTGAGCAGCTGCTGCTTGGCGGGGATGTCCTTGATTTCGGCACCGTTCTTGTCGAGGCCACTGATGTCGACGCCATCAAGGACGACGAGCTTCAGCTTCATCTCGTTGGCCGCCTGCTCGAGCGTCGAGCCGGAGGCGCGGAGATCTTCGAAGCGATCATGGGTGTCGAGGATTTGGGCGCTGGCGTTGGCAAGCGCGAGTTGGTGGCGGATTTCCTCCTTCACCTCGTCGAAGTTCTTGGTTGTCGCGAGCTTGATGTTGCTGATGCGCAGGATGACGGGGCCGAATGCACCCTGCACGACCGGGGTCGTGCCGCCATCGGCGGTGACAGCGAAGGCGGCGTCCGCGACCTGTTGATCCGGCACCTTGTCCTTGGTGAAGTCGCCGAGAAGGACGTCGGAAGCGGACTTGCCCTGATCGCTCACCAGCTGATCGAAGGTGGTGCCGCTTTTCAGCGCAGCCTCGGCCGCATCGGCGGTTTCCTTGTCGGGGAATGTCAGCTGCTCGACGGTGCGGACTTCGGGCGTGCTGTAGCTGTCCTTGCGCTTGTCGAATTCCTCACGGATCTGCTCGTCGCTGACCGTGCCCGCGTCGGCGATGTCGTCCGGCTGAAGCCTCACATAGGCGATCTTGCGATATTCGGGGGCGCGATAGCGCTGCTTCACGCCGTCGAACCACTTGGCAAGCACGTCCTCGGCGGGCGCCTTGATCGGGTCGATGTTGGCATTCGTCAGGATCAGGTATTCGACGGCACGGCTCTCGTCGCGATAGAGCTTGAGCGCGTCGACAAGCGTCTTCGGGGCGGTGAAGCCATCGGAGATCGCATCGACGATCTGGCTGCGGACGGCGACCTTGCTGCGTTCCTTGATGTAGTCGTCTTCCCGGATGCCGGCGTTGCGCAGGCGGGAGGAGAAGAGCTGGCGGTCAAACTGGCCGTTGACGGCCTTGAAGGCCGGATCCTCGGCGATCAGCTGGGCGAGGCGATCCTCGGACAGGCCGAGATTCATGTCGTCGGCGAGCTGGTCGAGCGCCGCACCGGCAGCGAGCTGCGAAAAGACCTGCTGCTCGACGCCGAAGGCGCGCGCCTGATCGGGCGTCAGCCGCATGCCGACCTGCTGGCTGAGGTTTTGGATTTGGCGCTGGTAGGCGAGGCGGAACTCGTTGGTGTCGATGTGCTGGCTGCCGACCGAGATCACGGTGTTGCTGCTGCCGCTGACCAGCTCGCGGGAAATGCCCCATATGCCGAAGGAGGCGACAAGGAGAAGCATGAGTGCCTTTGCCACCCAGGTATGAGCGGCTTTTCTCAGCAATTCGAACATCGGTACGCAAACCTCGCAGGTATTCTGGCCCGCACGCGGGCGAAGCAATTGACGTTCCTTAGAACAATCCGATCCGGAATTGAAGGCATATTGAGCGAAAAGCCTTTCTGCGCGACGATGCGCTTACACTAGGGGGCAATTTCCGTTGTGCGGCGCAGAAATGGGGGCCGGTTGACGGAACTTTTGGCTTCGAGACTTCGTTGAAGCAGCGTCCATCAAGAGGAGTTGATCATGGCTGACCTGAAAACCGCCTCCGCGCAGTCTGCCGCCGCTCGCGCACAGGCCGAAGTTGCCGCGGACGACCTTGCCGCCCAGGTGGCAGCGTTGCGTGAAGACCTAGCACGCCTTTCCGATAGCGTTGTCGCGCTCGGCCAAGGAGCGAAGACCGCCGTTGCGGAAGAAGCATCGATGATGACGGAAAAGGTGCGCGAGAAGGTTCGCGACGAACCGATCTTCACGCTCGCCGTCACCGCCGGCATTGCCTATGTACTGGGCCTTCTGAGCCGCCGATAGGCCGCCCCCGCAGAAGGAGCAGGACCTGGGCATTCGGGTGGATGCGGGGCTTGGCCGCGCCTCGCTTTCTCCTTGCAAAACTCCGGTTAAGAGCGCACATGAACGGCTGTTGGCTGGAGGACACCGTTCATGACCTTGTCTCCCCATCCGGTGGATCATCTGGTTCTTCCGACCGCGGGGATTTTCGCCGCCCGCGAGCGGCTCGGCAAGCTCGGCTTCACCGTCGCGCCCGATGCGCGCCATCCATTCGGCACGGAAAACGCCTGCGTTTTCTTCTCGGACCAGACCTATCTCGAGCCGCTTGGCGTCTTCGATCGTGCTGCGGCCGAGGCGTCGGCCAAGGACGGCAACGTGTTTACGGCAAGGGATCAGGCTTTCCGCTTTCGCTGCGGTGAGGACGGCTTTGGCGGCGTTGCCCTCGGGACCGAAGATGCGGCCGCCGATCACGGATATTTCCGCCGGCGCGGGATGTCGGCGGGCGACATGCTCAATTTTTCGCGCCCGGTGCGCCTATCGGACGGATCGACGTCGACGGCATCCTTCAGGCTTGCCTTCGCGGGCGACCTTCGTGCGCCGGACTTCCTGGGCTTCTGCTGCCAGCGCATCGACCCGCTGCCTGCGGACCGCAGTTCGCTGGAAACGCACGGCAATGGTGTCGCCGGGATCAAGGAAATCGTGCTTTCGGCGCATGAGCCTGCGGCGTTTGGTGCGTTCCTCGGCAGCCTTGTAAGGCAACACGACATCGTCCGCCATTCGTTCGGCATCCATGTCGCCACCGCAAACATGCGGATTTGCGTCCTAGACCCGGAGGGTATGGAGGCGTTCTTCGAGCTTCCTGTCCCCGAAGTGGAACACGGGCTGAGGGGGCGGGCGATCGTCTTCCGCGTATCCGATATTGCCGTGACAGAAGCGCTTCTGGCTGCTAACTCGGTGACATACACGCGAAAGAACAATCGCATACTGACAAGAGCAGCGCCGGGCCAAGGCGCGCTATTCGCATTCGAGGAGTCATGATGAGCAATCCCACCAATTCCGAAGTCGTTGTCGGTGACGGCCGATCCAAGGTCGTCTTTTCGAATTCCGGCCGGCTGTCGCTGATTGCCGGTCCCTGCCAGATGGAGAGCCGCGATCATGCCTTCATGATTGCGGGCGCGCTCAGTGAGCTTTGCGGCAAGCTTGGAATCGGCCTTGTCTACAAGTCCTCCTTCGACAAGGCGAACCGCACCTCGCTGTCGGGAGAGCGTGGCATGGGGCTCGAGAAGTCCCTCGAAGTCTTTGCAGACCTGAAGCGGGAGTTCGGCTTTCCGGTGCTGACCGATATCCACACGGAGGAACAGTGCGCGATCGTTGCGCAGGTCATCGATGTTCTCCAGATTCCGGCATTCCTGTCCCGCCAGACCGATCTCCTCGTCGCGGCAGCCAAGACTGGCCGTGTCATCAACGTCAAGAAGGGCCAGTTCCTGGCGCCCTGGGACATGAAGAACGTGCTTGCCAAGCTGAACGACAGCGGCAACCCGAATATCCTTCTCTGCGAACGCGGCGCCTCTTTCGGCTACAACACGCTCGTCTCCGACATGCGCTCGCTGCCGATCATGGCGGCCATGGGAGCACCGGTGATCTTCGACGCCACGCATTCGGTCCAGCAGCCTGGCGGGCAGGGCGGATCGACCGGCGGCCAGCGGGAGTTCGTCGAAACCCTTGCGCGCGCAGCCGTGGCAGTCGGCGTTGCCGGCGTGTTCATCGAGACCCATGAGGATCCCGATCATGCGCCGTCCGATGGGCCGAACATGGTTCACCTGAAGGATATGCCGCGCCTGCTGGAAAAGCTGCTCGCCTTCGACGCGATCGCCAAGGCGAACTGATTGCTGCCAGATCCGGAAGTCACCGATTGGGGACTTCCGGAGAATGGGCTATCAGGCGGCTCGAACTGCTTTCCGCTGTGCCGCGACGGCCGGCAGCGAGCGCCTCGCAGCATCCTCTGCGAGGCGGAAGCGGGCAAGCAACCTGTTCAGCAACAGTGCCTCGTCGCCCAGTTCGCGGCAGGCGCCATTTGTCTCCTGCACCATCGCGGCGTTGCGCTGCGTTACCTGATCCATGCGGTTGACGGCGGCGTTGACTTCGCTGAGCGCTGTCGACTGTTCTGAGGATGTCCTGACGATCGCCTCGACCAGCCCGGTCACCTTGCGCACCTGCTCGTCGATTTCGTTGAGGGCCTCGCCCGTGCGATTGACGAGGGACACGCCGGCTGCGACCTGGGTCGACGACGTCTCGATCAGGTGGTTGATCTCCTTGGCGAGGTTCGCCGAACGGCCGGCAAGATCCCGCACTTCCTGGGCGACGACGGCGAAGCCCTTGCCAGCCTCGCCGGCGCGCGCAGCTTCGACGCCTGCGTTGAGGGCCAGCAGGTTCGTCTGGAAGGCGATCTCGTCGATGACGTTGGTGATGCTGCGGATCTGCGTCGAGGATTCCTCGATTTTTTCCATCGCGATCACTGCATCCCGGACGACGGCGGCGGAGCGGCCGGCGCTGTCCTTGGTCTGCGCCATCATCGCACTCGCCTCGCGGGCGCGTTCCGAGGAGGTCTTGACGGTAACGGTGATCTCGTCGAGGGCGGATGCCGCCTGCTCGAGCGAGGCGGCTTGCTGCTCGGTTCTCTGGGCGAGGTCGTCGGTACCTGACGCGATCTCCTTCGAGCCGGTGCGAACCGTGTCGGTCGCAGCCGAGATTTCCGTCATCGCTTCGGCGAGCATGTCGACGCTCGTGTTGAATTCCTCGCGCAGCATCTCGTATGCAGCGGTGAAAGGTTCGTCGAGACGAACGGTGAGATCGCCGGCGGACAGGCGTTCCAGTCCCTTGCCGAGACTTGCGATGACATTTTGGCGTTCTTCGTCTTCTTCGGCCTTGGCGGCGGCGCGTGCCGCATCGTCGCGAACCTGCGCCTCGCGGGTGTTGTCCTGCCTGCGCCGGATCTCGTTTCGCTCCTCGGCCGATTCGCGGAATACGGTGACCGCCTGCGCCATTTCGCCGATTTCGTCCGATCGGCGCACATAGGGGACTTCTCGCGAATAATCGCCGCTGGCGAGGACGGCCATGTAATCCCGCATGGCCGAAAGCGGCACGATAGCCCGCCGGCGCAACATATAGAGACCGCCCACCAGGAGGACGAAGGAGACTGCGGCCGAGGAAAGCGTGATCGTCGAAAGGAATTCCGTTTCCGCGGCAGCATTGCCCTCGGCAGTTGCCTGGAATTTGTTTGCCATCTGGACCAGCTCGTTCACCGCTTTCTCGTGGCTGTGGAAGGCGCGGGCAAGCTTGTCAAAGGCCGGAGGGATGGCGGCGCTGTTGCCGGCAAGGAGGGCCGGTGCGACTTCACCGTTCATCACGTCCCAGAATTCGTCGCCTTTGACGAGGACATCTTCCAGCAGCTTCTGCTTGAGGTCTCCGCTGAGTGCCGTCTCATGCCAGTATTTGCGCCGATCTTCGTAGGCTGGCTTCAGAACAGTGGCGATCCGCTCCATGTTGGCTTCCGCGACCGCCGGGTTCCGCACTGCTTCGAGCGCCAGCATGTAGGGCTCTATGACATAGAGCGGCGGAGGCAGGATGTCTGCGACAAGATCCTTGCCGTAGATGATCTGCTTGTACATGAGCCCGTTCACGCGGAGCTTGTTGAATGCGTAGTTCTGAATGCCGATCGAAGTGACCAGGCCGAGAATGACGACCGCCCCGAACAATGCCAGGCTACGTGCGATATTGAGTTTCATCTGACCCTCATCAGAATTCCAGCTGCATGCCTTCGCCGGCGGCTGCGAAAATTGTGCGTTCACTCTTTGACGCTGAATGGGGCGGTCATTCGACGGCGCCCGGTCTTCCTCAGGCGGGCTTGAACCGCAGAGGAGGTCGGCATCATGCCTCGCTGCCTACGCGGCGCCTCCTTGTTTCAGTTGATTAAATTAGAAGAAACTGGTTACCGGGTGGTGAATCACGGTCCGCGCTCGTGGACCAAAATTGGGTAAAGCCCGCGGTCTTTGCGACGCCGCCTACCATCCTGCGGCGCACGGTGCGACCTACCAAGAGAAGGTAGTCATTTGCTCCCTCGCAGAGACGGCTTCAAAAGTCTGACACCTTTCTGTTATAGGCCAGCGGACGGGCCTTGGGGCGGATTCGGTGTCGGCATTGTAATTTCCGCACCTTCGACTATGACAGGCCATCAAAGGTTTCTACACCCAGCGAGCAGGAAACAATCATGACTGCAATTACCGACATTATCGCCCGTGAAATCCTCGACAGCCGTGGCAATCCCACCGTCGAAGTCGATGTCTATCTCGAAGATGGCAGCATGGGCCGCGCAGCGGTACCGTCGGGCGCGTCCACTGGCGCCCATGAGGCGGTCGAGCTGCGCGATGGCGGTGCACGCTATCTCGGCAAGGGTGTCGAGAAGGCGGTCGAGGCGGCCAACACCGAGATCTTCGACGCAATCGGCGGTCTCGATGCGGAGAACCAGATCCAGATCGACAGGATCATGATCGAGCTTGACGGCACGCCCAACAAGTCGCGGCTCGGCGCCAACGCCATCCTCGGCGTTTCGCTTGCTGTGGCGAAGGCTGCTGCGCAGGCTTCCGGCCTGCCGCTCTATCGCTATGTCGGCGGCGCCAGCGCGCACCTGCTGCCGGTGCCGATGATGAACATCATCAACGGCGGCGCGCATGCGGACAACCCGATCGACTTCCAGGAATTCATGATCATGCCTGTTGGCGCCGACACGCTGCGCGATGCGGTGCGCATGGGTTCGGAAGTCTTCCACGTCCTGAAGAAGGAATTGGCGGCACAGGGTCACAACACCAATGTCGGCGACGAAGGTGGCTTCGCGCCGGGCCTGAAGAGCGCGCCGGAAGCGCTCGATTTCATCATGAAGTCGATCGAGAAGGCAGGCTACAAGCCTGGCGAGGACATGTATCTCGGTCTCGACTGCGCTTCGACGGAGTTCTTCAAGAACGGCAAGTACGTGCTCGAAGGCGAAGGCCGCACGCTGGAGCCGGGCGCAATGGCGGAATATCTCGCCGAGCTCGCCGGCAAGTATCCGATCATCTCGATCGAGGACGGTATGGCGGAAGATGACTGGGACGGCTGGAAGGCGCTCACCGACCTGATCGGCGCCAAGACGCAGCTCGTCGGCGACGACCTGTTCGTCACCAACTCCGCCCGCCTGCGCGATGGCATCCGTATGGGTGTTGCCAACTCCATCCTCGTCAAGGTCAACCAGATCGGCTCGCTGACGGAGACGCTGGACGCCGTCAACACCGCGCACAAGGCGGCCTACACCGCGGTCATGTCGCACCGTTCGGGCGAAACCGAAGATTCGACGATTGCCGATCTGGCAGTCGCGACGAACTGCGGTCAGATCAAGACCGGCTCGCTGTCGCGCTCGGACCGCCTGGCCAAGTACAACCAGCTGATCCGCATCGAAGAAGGTCTCGGCCCGCAGGCGCAGTACGCCGGCCGCTCGGTCCTTCGCGCCTAAGAGGCTGATTTCAGAAGAATTGAGGCCCGCGTCTTTTCAGGCGCGGGCCTTTTTTGTTCGCACACGATCATAGTCAACGGTCGGTTAACATCTCGATCCTAGTCTCGCCTTCACAGGGTGTAGCGTCGTGAGCGTGTGAGCATGTGGACAAAGTATCACAAGAAGAGAAAGCTGGGCCGTTTCGTACTGCCGGCGATGACCGTCGCCTTCCTTTCCTATTTCGGTTATCATTGCATCCACGGAGATTACGGCTTGAAGGCGACGGACGTCTTCGAGCGCCAGCGCGTGGAGCGCGAGAGGGAGTTGGCTGTCCTGACAGCAAAGCGTGAGCATCTGGAGCGGCAGGTCGCCTTGATGAGCGACGGCTCCATGGAAAAAGACATGCTGGATGAAAGAGCTCGCTATCAACTCAATGAATCGCGGGCCGATGAAGTTGTGATCTTCAATTCCTACTTCAATTAACCGGAAACAGGTTAATCCTATTTAATCTAGCAATATCATATAGTTAGGCCAGAATACGTGCCATGCATTTATGGCATTGCTGTGGCTAAATTTCTTCCCTATGGTACGCGCCAACCACCAAACCGACAAACCCATAGGGAGGGTTGAATGGCGCCGCGAAAAACCGCGACCGTTTCCAGCCGCAAAACCAGCGCAAAAACTGCAGGGAAAGCATCGAACGGCGGCCCGGTGGCCGATTTCACCCGCGATGAGGAGGTGAAGGCCTATCGCGAGATGCTGCTTATCCGCCGTTTCGAGGAGAAGGCCGGCCAGCTCTACGGCATGGGCTTCATCGGCGGTTTCTGTCACCTTTATATCGGCCAGGAGGCCGTCGTCGTCGGCATGCAGATGGCGCAGAAGGAAGGTGATCAGGTCATCACCGCCTATCGCGATCACGGACACATGCTCGCCACCGGCATGGAAGCGCGTGGCGTCATGGCCGAACTGACCGGACGCCGCAATGGCTATTCCCACGGGAAGGGCGGCTCCATGCACATGTTCTCCAAGGAGAAGCATTTCTATGGTGGTCACGGCATCGTCGGCGCCCAGGTTTCGCTCGGCACCGGCCTGGCATTCGCCAACAAGTACCGTGGCAATGACTCGGTAAGCGTCGCCTATTTCGGTGACGGCGCTGCCAACCAGGGCCAGGTATACGAGAGCTTCAACATGGCTGCTCTCTGGAAGCTGCCGATCATCTATATCGTCGAAAACAACCGTTACGCCATGGGTACCTCCACGGCGCGCGCGACGGCTCAGTCGAACTATTCGCTGCGCGGCTCCGGTTTCGGCATTCCCGGCATCCAGGTCGACGGCATGGACGTGCGCGCCGTCAAGGCTGCGGCCGATGAGGCGCTCGAATATTGCCGCTCCGGCAAGGGCCCGATCATCCTCGAGATGCTGACTTACCGCTACCGCGGCCATTCCATGTCCGACCCGGCGAAGTATCGCTCCAAGGACGAAGTGCAGAAGATGCGCTCCGAGTCCGACCCGATCGAGCAGGTTCGCAATCGCCTGATCGAGAAGGGCTGGGCTTCGGAAGACGACCTCAAGGCGATCGACAAGGACGTCCGCGACATCGTCGCCGACAGCGCCGACTTCGCCCAGGCCGATCCCGAGCCGGATGCATCCGAGCTCTATACCGATATTCTGCTCTAATCGGGGAGGGAACCCATGCCTATCGATATCCTCATGCCCGCCCTTTCTCCGACGATGGAAGAAGGCACGCTTTCCAAGTGGCTCAAGAAGGAAGGTGACAAGGTCACCTCCGGCGACGTGATCGCAGAGATCGAAACGGACAAGGCGACGATGGAAGTCGAAGCCGTCGACGAAGGCACGATCGGCAAGCTGCTGGTCGATGCCGGAACCGAAGGCGTCAAGGTCAACGCCAAGATCGCAATCCTGCTGCAGGACGGCGAATCCGCGGATGCCATTTCGACGTCTGCCCCGGCAGCCCAGCCGGCGCCGGCTGCGGCACCGCAGGTCGTTGCGGAAGAGAAGCCGGCAGCAGCTCCGGTTCCGGCCGCGCCAAAGGCGGCAGCTCCGAGCGATCCGGAAATTCCGGCGGGCACCGAAATGGTGTCGATGACCGTTCGCGAAGCCCTGCGTGACGCCATGGCCGAAGAAATGCGCGCCGACGACAGCGTTTTCGTCATGGGCGAAGAAGTTGCCGAGTATCAGGGCGCGTACAAGGTGACCCAGGGTCTGCTGCAGGAATTCGGTGCGCGCCGCGTCATCGATACCCCGATCACCGAGCACGGCTTCGCCGGCGTCGGCGTTGGTGCCGCGATGGCCGGCCTGAAGCCGATCGTCGAGTTCATGACCTTCAACTTCGCCATGCAGGCGATCGACCAGATCATCAACTCCGCTGCCAAGACGCTCTATATGTCCGGCGGACAGATGGGTGCTCCGATCGTCTTCCGCGGCCCGAACGGCGCGGCTGCGCGCGTTGGCGCCCAGCACAGCCAGGACTACGCGTCCTGGTACAGCCAGATCCCGGGCCTCAAGGTCGTCATGCCCTACACGGCGGCCGACGCCAAGGGTCTGCTCAAGGCTGCCATCCGCGATCCGAACCCGGTTGTCTTCCTCGAGAACGAAATCCTCTACGGCCAGCATTTCGATGTGCCGAAGCTCGACAACTTCGTGCTGCCGATCGGCAAGGCGCGCATTCATCGCACAGGCAAGGACGCTACCGTCGTCTCCTTCGGCATCGGCATGACCTATGCGACGAAGGCAGTTGCCGAACTCGAAAAGCTCGGCATCGACGTCGAACTGATCGATCTGCGCACGCTCCGCCCGATGGACCTTCCGACCGTTATCGAATCGGTGAAGAAGACCGGTCGTCTGGTCACCGTCGAGGAGGGCTATCCTCAGAACTCGGTCGGTGCGGAAATTGCCACACGCGTTATGCAGCAGGCCTTTGATTATCTCGATGCCCCGGTTCTGACGATCGCAGGCAAGGACGTGCCCATGCCCTATGCGGCCAACCTGGAGAAGCTCGCACTGCCGAACGTCGCCGAAGTGGTCGATGCGGTGAAAGCCGTTTGCTATAAGTAAGGGAGGGCCTTTCGATGCCGATCAATATCACGATGCCCGCCCTTTCCCCGACGATGGAGGAGGGCAACCTCTCCAAATGGCTGGTCAAGGAAGGCGATACTGTAAAGTCCGGTGACGTCATCGCCGAGATCGAGACCGACAAGGCGACGATGGAAGTCGAAGCCGTCGATGAAGGCACGGTTGCCAAGCTCGTCGTGCCGGCCGGCACCGAAGGGGTCAAGGTTAACGCGCTGATCGCGATCCTTGCCGCCGATGGCGAGGACGTAAAGGCGGCCGCTTCCTCCGGGAACGGCGCGGCTGCACCTGCTGCGGCGCCGGCGCCAAAGGCCGAGGCCGCACCTGCTGCACAGCCTGCCCAATCGGCGCCTGCGGCTGCACCCGTGCCGGCCGCTCCGGCAGCCGTTTCCTCGGGCGGTGATCGTGTCTTCTCGTCGCCGCTCGCGCGGCGTCTGGCGAAGGAAGCCGGCATCAATCTCTCCGGTCTCGTCGGTTCTGGTCCGCATGGACGCGTCGTCAAGAGCGACATCGAGGCAGCTGTGGCCGGAGGCGGCGCCAAGGCCGCTCCTGCTGCGGCCGCTGCTCCAGCACCGCAGGCTGCTGCACCTGCTCCGGCGGTTGCCGCGAAGGGCGCATCGGATGACGCCGTTCTCAAGCTCTTCGAGCCCGGCTCCTACGAACTCGTGCCGCATGACGGCATGCGCAAGACGATCGCAAAGCGCCTCGTTGAATCCAAGCAGACGATCCCCCACTTCTATGTGACGGTCGATTGCGAGCTCGATGCGCTGCTTGCCCTTCGCACGCAGCTGAACGATGCGGCTCGGCGCAAGGACGGCGCACCGGCCTACAAGCTCTCGGTCAACGACATGGTCATCAAGGCCATGGCGCTTGCACTGCGTGACGTGCCGGACGCGAATGTCTCCTGGACCGAGAGCGCCACCGTCAAGCACAAGCATGCCGATGTTGGCGTTGCTGTCTCGATCCCCGGCGGACTGATCACCCCGATCATCCGCAAGGCCGAGGAAAAGACGCTCTCCGTCATCTCTAACGAAATGCGCGACCTCGGCAAGCGTGCCAAGGAGCGCAAGCTGAAGCCCGAGGAATACCAGGGCGGTACCAGCTCGGTCTCGAACATGGGCATGATGGGCGTCAAGTCGTTCTCCGCGGTCATCAATCCGCCGCATGCGACGATCCTTGCGGTCGGCGCCGGTGAGCAGCGCCCGGTCGTCAAGAACGGGGCACTGGCTGTCGCGACCGTGATGAGCGTCACGCTTTCGACCGACCATCGCTGCGTGGACGGGGCGCTCGGCGCAGAACTGCTCGCTGCCTTCAAGGGCTATATCGAGAACCCGATGGGCATGCTTGTTTGAACTTGAGGCGGGGGCGGAAATGACGAAGACCGTTCTTTGCTACGGCGACTCGCTGACCTGGGGCTATGACGCCGAGACGATCGGTCGTCATGCCTATGAAGACCGGTGGTCGACCGTCCTTCAAAACGGGCTCGGCAGCGAGGCTCTGGTGATCGCCGAAGGGTTGAATGGTCGCACGACCGCCTTCGACGATCATCTCGCCGATTGCGATCGCAATGGCGCCCGCGTGCTGCCGACCATACTGCAGACGCATGCGCCGCTGGACCTCGTCATTCTTCTGCTCGGCACGAACGACATGAAGCCGGTGGTCGCAGGCTCGGCCTTCGCTGCCTGCCAGGGGATCGGTCGGCTTGTCCGACTGATCCGCAATCATGCCTGGCCGTTCGAACTCGACGAGCCGGACATTTTGATCGTTGCTCCGCCGGCGCTCTCCGAGACGGCGAACGCACCGTTTGCAGCCTCCTTCGCTGGCGGCGTTGCCGAATCGGCAAAGCTGCCGACGCTTTACCGCGACCTTGCCGACGAGCTCGGCTGCGGCTTCTTCGATGGCAATTCGGTTGCCAGGACAACGCCTCTCGACGGCGTGCATCTCGATGCGGAAAACACCCGGGCGCTCGGTCGCGGCCTCGAGCCGATCGTGCGCATGATGCTCGGGGTCTAAAGGAAAAAGGCCGGCATTCTGCTTCACCCGGCCACCAATGAAAGGGCAGGAAACACATGGCTGAGAATTACGACGTCATCATCATCGGTTCGGGTCCCGGCGGCTATGTTGCGGCTGTGCGCGCCGGGCAGCTTGGCCTGAAGACGGCGATCGTTGAGCGCGAGCATCTCGGCGGCATCTGCCTCAACTGGGGCTGCATTCCGACCAAGGCACTGCTGCGATCGGCCGAAGTGCTCGACCATTCCAACCACCTGAAGGACTACGGCCTGGTGCTCGAGGGCAAGGTGACAGCGGATACGAAGGCGGTCGTCGGCCGCTCGCGCGCCGTTTCGGCACGCCTCAATGCCGGCGTCGGCTTCCTGATGAAGAAGAACAAGGTCGACGTCATCTGGGGCGAGGCAAAGATCACCAAACCCGGCGAGATCGTCGTCGGCAAGTCCACGAAGCCGGTCGTCGAGCCGCAGCATCCCGTGCCGAAGAACGTCAAGGGCGAGGGCACCTATGCGGCCAAGCACATCATCATCGCGACGGGCGCCCGCCCGCGCGCGCTGCCGGGGATCGAGCCGGACGGTAAGCTTATCTGGACCTATTTCGAGGCGCTGAAGCCCGAAGCGTTGCCGAAGTCCCTGATCGTAATGGGGTCCGGCGCGATCGGCATCGAATTCGCCAGCTTCTACCGCTCCATGGGCGTCGACGTGACCGTCGTCGAGGTCATGCCGACGATCATGCCGGTCGAGGACGCCGAAGTGACGGCGATCGCCCGCAAGCAGCTTGAGAAGCGTGGTCTGAAGATCTTCACCAGCGCCAAGGTGACCAAGGTCGAGAAGGCTGCCGACAGCATTACCGCGCATGTCGAGACAGCAGACGGCAAGGTGCAGCAGATCACGGCAGACCGCATGATCTCGGCCGTCGGCGTGCAGGGCAATATCGAGAACCTCGGCCTCGAGGCGGTCGGCGTGAAGACCGATCGCGGCTGCGTCGTCATCGACGGCTATGGCAAGACGAACGTTGCGGGCATCTATGCGATCGGCGACGTCGCTGGCCCGCCGATGCTCGCGCACAAGGCCGAGCATGAAGGTGTCGTCTGCATCGAGAAGATCGCAGGCCTGCCGAACGTGCATCCGACCGACAAGAGCAAGGTTCCCGGCTGCACCTATTGCCAGCCGCAGGTCGCCTCGGTGGGCCTCACGGAAGCCAAGGCGAAGGAACTGGGCCGCGACATCCGCGTCGGGCGTTTCCCGTTCTCTGCCAACGGCAAGGCGATCGCTCTCGGCGAAGACCAGGGTCTCTGCAAGGTGATCTTCGACAAGAAGACGGGCGAATTGCTCGGGGCACACATGGTCGGCGCCGAGGTCACGGAACTCATCCAGGGCTTCGTCGTGGCGATGAACCTGGAGACGACCGAGGAAGAACTGATGCATACGATCTTCCCGCATCCGACCGTTTCGGAGACGATGAAGGAAGCCGTGCTGGACGCCTACGGCCGGGTCTTGAACGCTTGATAATTCCCCCGCTCGCCCTCTATCTCGGGGGTGGAAAAAGCGAAAGGAAATCATCATGTCTTTAAGCACGCAGGCATGGGTCGTGTTTCTGCTGATCGGGCTCGTGGCGGGTTTCCTCGCGAGCCTCGTGGTCGGTGGTGGCGGATTGATACGGTGCCTGCTGAGCGGCATCATCGGCGCATTCGTTGGCGGGTATCTGTTCAGCGCGCTGGGGATTTCGCTGGGAATCGAGAACGCGCTTGTGGTTCAGATCATACATGCGACGGTCGGCGCCATCATCGTGGTGCTGGTTGCAAGGGCAATAGCGTAGGGCGAGGGCAAATATGGAAGGCGTTGGCTGGATTGCGGCAATCATCATCGGCGGATTTGCGGGCTGGCTTGCAGGCAAGCTGATGGAGGCACGCTACGGCCTCCTGCTGAACATCGTTCTCGGCATCGTCGGATCGGTGGTCGCGACCGCTGTCCTCGCTCAGTTCCACCTGGAGGTGGCGGGCGGACGGCTCGGCTACTTCATCACGGGTTTCCTTGGCGCCTGCCTGCTGATATTCCTCGCGCGGCTCGTACGCCGCTGAGTTGCCGCCCGCGGGGCGGTGGAAGGTTAAGACTGATGGTCACTATACTCGACACGATCAATCCCGACGCAAAGCGGGTGCGGCACCCGGAGAAGGCGCATAAGCCGGACACGGAAGTCTTGCGCAAGCCGGACTGGATCCGGGTCAAGGCGCCGACATCCAAGGGTTACGCCGAGACGCGCTCGATTGTGAAGGAGCACAAGCTCGTCACGGTCTGCGAAGAGGCTGGCTGCCCGAACATCGGCGAGTGCTGGGACAAGAAGCACGCCACCTTCATGATCATGGGCGAGATCTGTACCCGCGCCTGCGCCTTCTGCAATGTCTCCACAGGCAAGCCGAACGCACTCGACATGGCGGAGCCCGAGAATGTCGCCAAGGCCGTCAAGGAAATGGGCCTCAGCCACGTCGTCATCACCTCCGTCGACCGCGACGATCTGGCTGATGGCGGCGCCGAGCACTTCGAGAAGGTGATCTGGGCGATCCGCGCCGCATCGCCGATGACGACCATCGAGATCCTGACACCGGACTTCCTGAAGAAGCCGGGTGCGCTGGAGCGCGTGGTGGCGGCCAAGCCCGACGTCTTCAACCACAACATGGAAACCGTGGCCGGCAACTACCTGACGGTTCGCCCCGGCGCCCGCTACTTCCACTCCATCCGCCTCCTCCAGCGGGTGAAGGAACTGGACCCGACCATGTTCACGAAGTCCGGCATCATGGTCGGCCTCGGCGAGGAGCGCAACGAAGTGCTGCAGTTGATGGACGACCTGCGCACCGCAGACGTCGACTTCCTGACGATCGGCCAGTACCTGCAGCCGACCCGCAAGCACCACCAGGTGATGAGCTTCGTCACGCCGGAGGAATTCAAGTCCTACGAGACAGTCGCCTATACCAAGGGCTTCCTGATGGTGGCGTCGAGCCCACTGACACGCTCTTCGCACCATGCCGGCGACGACTTCGCCCGCCTGAGGGCAGCGCGCGAGAAGAAGCTGCTGATCGCAGCGGAATAGCTAGATCCAGATACTTTTCCAAACAAAATCGGCCGGAGAAATCCGGCCGATTTTGCAATGTGGGCCAGGCAGGGGCTCGGCCGCGTCTTCTGCGGCCAGTCGATGATCCTGCGCTCAGGGCTCGGAGGAGAGTGCAACGAGTTGTTTGCGCGCATCGGCAGGCACTAGACGGCCGTCATAGGTCGTCGTGATGCGGGAGACCAGGCCATTTCCATCGAGTTCGATTGCCGTGACGCCACGAATTTTCCCGTCGGCGCTCCGCCATTCGAAACCGCCGCCCTTTTCGCCACCGACGACATGCATGAGTTCGGCGCCCCTGCCGAAAGGCACGGCCGGCAGGATCCTGTTCAGATAGCGTCGTGTCGCCGCCTCGCCGAGGATCTGCGTGCGCAGGGTGAGGTCTTCGTAGACGACATCGTAGGAAAGGTGCGTGCCGACGGCTTCGGCATCGCCGTTTGCGAGCGCCTTTTGAACGTCCGTTGCCACCTTGACGATCGCCGGGGCTGCGTTGTCGCGGATGGCACTTTCCTTGAAGCCGGTCGGAAATTTGTCGGCTGGAGTCCGGACCTTGTTGTAGACATCAGCCGGAAAGCCGGTGCTGTCCCAATAGTCCACCCAGCGCACGATCTTGCCATCCTTGAAATCGATGGCGCCGAGGAGACGGATTTCTCCACCGAAGAGTTCCGGCGTGTCGATGAACGCCACGACTGCGCTGTCGGGGCCGCCGATGATGCGGAACGGGTAGGACCTGCCGTTCCCCCAGTTCGGCATATAGGACGCGAAGACGCCCTTGAGGGTTTCGTAGTTGTCGAGTGGCCATCCGAGGATTGCGTCGGTATAGGTTACGAGATCAGGCGAGAAGAACGACATCGTGGCATCGACGTCGTGACGGCTTTTCGCGGTGAAGAATGCGTCGAAGAATTTTGCGGTTTCCGGTGCTGCCTTGGATGTGTCGGCTATGCGCGGAAAGAGCGTTTCGTCGGCGGCGACTGCCGGCGAGAATGCCAACAGGGTAGCGGCGGCAAGTGCCGCGATCATGGTTTTCATGGGAACCTCTCGTGCATGGTGAAGCCTTTCGATCGGCAGAAGGCTACGACAGCGCGCAGGGCGCGCACCATGACAGGCCGGATTGAATGCATATCCGATCGTCGCATAGCGAGGGGAGAGAGATGGCGGAGGTAGTATCGAACTGGGTCGTCGTGCCGGAGGCCAGTCTCGCCGGCATAGCGAGGTTGCGGCAGGTAGCGGGCGAGCAACTGGAATTTGCCTGCGGCGGTAGCATCGTCGTCAATTGCGTGCTCGAAGGCGCCTATGAGGTGACAGACGACCGCGGTAGCACGTTTCTCGGTCCGGGCGACATTTACTTTGTTCAGCGGCAGGGGCGTGCGGGCGAGGGCGATCGGAATTGCAGTGCGGACGACGATCCGGTCATCATAGCCGGATCGCCATCGGCCGCCATGCTTTGCGCGGCGTTCAGTACCAGTGCGACGGCATTGCACGCGACCGTCCGGGCTCTTCCCGCAACCCTGCACATCACTGCGTCTGAGGCCAGCGCGGAACCGCAGATCAGTGCCACGCTGGCCCTGCTCGACAGCGAGATCCGCAACGAGACCTGCGGCAGGGAACTGCTCTCGAACCATCTCTTCGAAGCACTGTTCCTCTACATCATTCGCTATTGGTATCGCCGCTTCCCTGAGACCTCCTGCCTCATCAAGGCGTTCGGCGATCCCTACCTCGCGCGCGCAATCGATCGCATGCACCACCAGCCCGGCCGGCATTGGAACCTCGAGCAGCTTGCATCGATCGCAGGGCTGTCGCGCGCCGCTTTCGCGCGGCGTTTCAAGAACAGCCTTGGCGACACGCCGCTCGGCTATCTGACACGCTGGAGGATGAACATCGCGGCGCAGATGCTGGATCAGGCCATGGATATCCGGCAGATCTGCGAAAAGGTGGGCTATGTCTCCGAGTTCGCCTTCAGCCGCGCCTTCAGCAGGCATCATGGCATGCCGCCGACACGCTATCGCAATCGCAGCAAGATGGACGAGGATTCGAGCCCCGCGGAGCCCGTACAGGCCGCCTGAGAGGCTCCGGCTATTCCTGTCATCAGAAGATCACGCAAAGCCATTAGGCAACTCGCCTTCGCCAAAAGCATTCCTCCCTGCCAGGAGCATCCGAAAACGAGGTTGACCGTGGAACAGATCGTAAGACCGACTGCGCCGTTCAATGCCGTGACGATCGAGGAGGCGACAGCCGTCCTGAAGAGCGCAAGGCGCATCCTGGTCATCGGCTGCTCCGGTGGTGGCAAGTCGACGCTTTCCCATGCGCTTTCGGACCGGTTCGGGCTTCGCCACATCTCGATGGACCGCGAGGTCTTCTGGCTGCCGGGTTGGGTGCAGCGGCCGAAGAGCGAGCAGCGGGCAATTATCGGGCGTCTCGTTGCCGAGGAGGGCTGGATCATGGACGGGACGAATACTTCCAGCTTCGACATAAGGCTGCCGAGAACGGAACTCGTGATCTGGGTCCGGATGCGGCGGCTCGCTTGCATGTGGGGCATCACCAGCCGGTGGCTCAAGTGGCGCGGACGGCCGAGGCCCGAGATGGCACCTGGTTGCCCGGAAAAGCTCGACTGGGAGTTCCTGCATTATGTCTGGACCTTCGAGAGCCGGGTTCCGGCTCTTATCCTGAACCGGATTGCAGAATACGCTCCCGATGTTCCCGTCGCCGAAATAAAAACACGCAGCTCCATGCGCGCTCTTCTTGATCTTCTCGGCGCTCCCGCTTAACTGCGCTGCATGCCACAATTCGAAACGCAGCGTTCCGTCCATCACACACCCGAACAGATGTTCGACCTCGTCGCCGATGTCGAACGCTATCCGGAATTCCTGCCGCTCTGCGAGGCACTTACCGTGCGCACCAGGAAGGAGCGCGATGGCAAGGTTCTGCTCGTTGCCGACATGACGGTGGGCTACAAGGCGATCCGCGAGACCTTCACGACGCAGGTGCTCCTCAACAAGGCAGAGCGGATAATCGACGTCAAATATATCGACGGACCGTTCAAGTATCTGGCCAATCGCTGGAGTTTCGAGGAAGCGGCGGATGGCGGCTGCGCTATCCATTTCTTCATCGACTACGAATTCAAGAGCCGCATCCTCGGCGCGGTCATGGGCTCGATGTTCGACAGGGCGTTCCGCATGTTCACATCGGCCTTCGAAACGCGGGCCGACAAGATCTACGCCGTGTGAGCCACGTCCAGCAGCATTTCCAGTGCCGTCTTCACCGTGGCAAGCCGCACCTTGTCGCGGCCGATATCGCCATAGCGCATTTCGCGGTGAATGAGCTCTCCCAAGCGTGACTTCGCGGCAAGATGCACGAGGCCAACCGGCTTGTCGGGCGAACCGCCTGAGGGGCCCGCGATGCCGGTGACGGCCACCGCGACGTCCGCTCTCGAGCGGAAGAGGGCGCCATGCACCATCTGCAGCGCGGTCTCCTTCGAGACGGCGCCGACGAGATCGAGCGTCCCTTCCTGCACGCCGAGCATCTCGATCTTGGCGGTGTTCGTGTAGGTCACGAAGCCGCGGTCGACGACTGCGGACGAGCCGGAAATCTCGGTCAACGCTCCGGCAATCAGCCCGCCGGTGCAGGATTCGGCGGTCGCTACCATCTGCTTCCGCGAGGTGAAGTCAGTGATGATCGCCTGCGCGAGGGCGAGGATATCGTCCGGAAAATTGCTCATGGCTTCCTTCCGCCGTAGACGACCGTTGCCGTCGCGATTGCCGCGATCCCTTCGCGTCGACCGACGAAGCCGATCCTCTCGTTTGTCGTCGCCTTGACCGAGCAGCGCTCCGTGGCAATGCCGAGGAATTCGGAGAGGTTCCTGCGCATGGCCTCGCGGTGCGGGCCGACCTTCGGCGCCTCGGCGATCAGCGAGACGTCCGCATTCATGATCGTGCCGCCACGTTCGCGGACGATCTTGGCCGCGTGCTCGATGAATATCCTGGACGGCGCGCCCTTCCATTGCGGGTCGGACGGCGGAAAATGATCGCCGATATCTCCCTCGCCACAGGTGGCAAGCAGTGCGTCCGTCAGGGCATGCAACGCGACATCGGCATCGGAGTGCCCCTTGAGCTTCTGGTCATGGGGAATGAAGACACCGCAGAGCGTTACGCCGTCGCCGGGTTCGAGCTGGTGGACGTCATAGCCGTTGCCGGTCCGCACGTCAGGCAGATGCATTGCAGAAAGTCGTTCATCGGCCATTGCGATATCCCGCTTCACCGTCAGTTTTACGTTGTCCACCAGCCCCTCGACGAGCATGACCGGAATGCCGGCCCACTCGGCGATAGCCGCATCGTCCGTGAAATCCGTCCGCTCTTCGCCTGCGGCCTTTTCATGCGCGGCGAGAATTGCGGCAAAGTCGAAAGCCTGCGGGGTCTGTGCTGCATGGAGATGGGCGCGCGGAACGGTTTCGGCAACCCTGCCGGCGGTATCGGCTCGCTTCAGCGTGTCGGCGACCGGAGTGGCCGGAAGCACGGCCGCGGCGCCTTCCGCAAGCCTACCTGCGATGCGATCGAGGAGGGCGTGGTCAAAGAAGGGACGGACGGCATCGTGGATAAGTACATGCGTGATGCCGGCACCCTCGAGCGCCCGCAGGCCCGCAAGGACCGATTGCTGGCGGGTAGGACCACCTTCGACAGTGGTGACCGCGCTGCTGTCGCTCACATGATGCAGCGCGGCTGTGAAGAGATCACCGTCGTCGCGATGGATGACGACAACGATCCGCTTTGTGGGCTCCCATCCGGTGAATTTCTCGATGGTGTGGGCTATGACGGGCTTCCCGCCAATCGGCCGATACTGTTTCGGCCCTTCTTCCGGCGATCCTGCGCGTTCGCCGCGGCCGGCCGCGACGATGACAATTCCGGCCGATATCGGTTGCACTGGATGCATTTGTTACCTAAATCCCGGGGGAAACGAATTCGGTAGTCTCGTCTATCGCCTCAGAAGATCATTTTCCAGCATTTGCCCAAAAAATATCAGGCGGCTCTTGAGCCCCCTTGGCAAGCGGCGAAAGACTGGCTAAAAATCGTGCAGTTTCATGCCTTGCCCGAAAGATAATCATTTGATTCCGAAAGACCTTGCGACGCCATTTCACATCGGGCCTGTCTCGGTGCGAAACCGCGTTGTGCTGGCGCCGATGTCGGGGGTGACCGACCTGCCGTTCAGGCAGCTTGCATGGCGGTACGGCGCGGGCCTTGTCGTGACCGAGATGGTTGCCAGCCGCGAATTGGTTTTGGACCGGGCGGAATCCTGGGCTCGGCTGAAGAGCGCGGGGCTCGGGCCGCACATGGTGCAGCTTGCCGGCCGAGAGGCCCACTGGATGGCGGAGGCGGCGAAGATCGCGGCCGCGAACGGTGCCGATATCATCGACATCAACATGGGGTGTCCGGCAAAGAAGGTGACGGGCGGCTATTCCGGCTCGGCTCTCATGCGTGAGCCTGATCATGCGCTCGAACTGATCGAGGCAACGGTCAAGGCGGTCGACATTCCCGTCACGCTCAAAATGAGGCTCGGCTGGGACGAAAATTCCATCAATGCGCCCGACATCGCGCGGCGTGCCGAGGAGGCGGGCATCCAGCTGGTGACCATCCATGGCCGCACCCGCATGCAGTTCTACGAGGGCAGGGCTGATTGGGACGCCATCCGGGCGGTCCGCGACCTCGTCAAGGTACCGCTCGTCGCCAACGGCGACGTCGACACTCCGGAGGATGCGCAAGAGATTCTCGCCCGCTCCTGCGCCGATGCCGTGATGGTTGGCAGGGGCTGCCAAGGGCGTCCCTGGCATGCCGGCGTCCTGGCAGGGCATCCAGGCCCGAAGCCGGGCGAGATCGCCGACATCGCCCTGGAGCACTACGAGATGATGCTGGAATTCTATGGCGAAGCTGCCGGCATCCGGCACGCGCGCAAGCACCTCAACTGGTATCTCGAGCGCTATGCCCCGTCGATTGAAGGGGCGGAGAAGGCAACGATCATGACGTCAAAGGATCCTCGGCAGGTCGCTGCGCTCTTTCATGGGGCGCTTGGCGAAAATGCTTCGGCACTGCCGCGCGTGCAGGAGGCAGCATGAGTTCCGAAATCACGTCGATCCCCGCCGACCACACCGGAAGCACGGTGGCAATGTCGGTGCTGAACGCCATCCAGAACCCGGTGGTGATGGTCAACGATGCGGGCTTGATCGCCTTTGCGAACTGGGAGGCGGAAGCATTCTTCGGAGCAAGCGCCTCGCACCTCGCGCGCTATCGGCTTTCGACCTTCATACCCTTCGGGAGCCCGCTGCTGGCGCTGATCGAGCAGGTGCGCGAGCGCAGGGCTCCCGTCAACGAATATCGCGTGGACCTGAGTTCTCCTCGCCTCGGGCAGGACAAGCTTGTCGACATCTACGTCGCGCCTGTTATCAGCGAGCCAGGCTCGGTGGTGGTGGTCTTCCAGGAACGCTCGATGGCCGACAAGATCGACCGCCAGCTGACCCATCGCGCCGCCGCGCGCTCGGTCACGGGCCTGGCATCGATGCTGGCCCACGAGATCAAGAATCCGCTTTCCGGCATACGCGGCGCCGCACAGCTTCTCGAACAATCAGTAATCGATGATGACAGGGCGCTGACGCGTCTCATCTGCGACGAGACCGACCGCATCGTATCGCTTGTCGACCGGATGGAGGTCTTTTCGGATGAGCGGCCGGTGGATCGCATGCCGATCAACATCCATTCGGTGCTCGACCATGTGAAGGCCGTGGCGAGGGCCGGTTTTGCCCGGAACATCCGCATTACCGAGAATTACGATCCGTCGCTGCCGGCCGTCTATGCGAACCGCGACCAGCTGGTGCAGGTGTTCCTCAATCTCGTGAAGAACGCGGCCGAGGCGGTCGCAGACAGGCCGGATGGCGAAATCGTCCTGACGACCGCCTATCGGCCCGGTATCCGTCTTTCGGTCGCCGGTACCAGGGAGAAGATTTCCCTGCCGCTGGAGTTCTGCGTCCATGACAACGGACCCGGCGTCCCGACGGACCTGTTGCCGCATCTTTTCGATCCCTTCATCACGACGAAGACCAACGGCACGGGCCTCGGCCTTGCCCTCGTCGCAAAGATTATCGGCGATCACGGCGGTATCGTCGAATGCGACAGCCAGAACAATCGTACGACTTTCCGTGTGCTGATGCCCGCGTCCAAGGGCGTCACGCTCGACGATAGTGCTTCTCCGAACACCACAGGAACCTCTCGATGACAGCCACGATTCTCGTCGCCGATGATGATGCGGCCATTCGTACCGTACTCAATCAGGCCCTGAGCCGCGCAGGCTACGACGTCCGGATCACCTCCAACGCCGCCACCCTCTGGCGGTGGATTTCGGCCGGAGAGGGCGATCTGGTCGTGACCGATGTAGTCATGCCCGACGAGAATGCGTTCGACCTGCTGCCGCGGATCAAGAAGGCGCGGCCCGAACTGCCCGTCCTTGTCATGAGCGCCCAGAACACGTTCATGACCGCAATCAAGGCCTCGGAGAAGGGGGCATATGACTATCTGCCGAAGCCCTTCGACCTGACCGAGCTGATCGCGATCATCGGGCGGGCGCTCTCGGAGCCGAAGCGCAAGCCTGCCAAGCTGGACGAGGACATGCAGGACGGGATGCCGCTGGTCGGCCGTTCGGCGGCCATGCAGGAAATCTACCGCGTGCTCGCGCGTCTGATGCAGACGGATCTGACGCTGATGATCACCGGCGAATCGGGCACGGGCAAGGAACTGGTCGCCCGCGCTCTGCACGACTACGGCAAGCGCCGCAACGGGCCGTTCGTCGCCATCAACATGGCCGCAATCCCGCGCGACCTGATCGAGTCCGAGCTTTTCGGCCATGAGAAGGGTGCTTTTACCGGCGCGCAGACCCGCTCCACCGGCCGCTTCGAGCAGGCAGAGGGAGGCACGCTGTTTCTCGACGAAATCGGCGACATGCCGATGGATGCGCAGACACGGCTGTTGCGCGTGCTCCAGCAGGGCGAATACACGACCGTCGGCGGACGCACCCCGATCCGCACCGATGTCCGCATCGTCGCGGCGACAAACAAGGACCTGAAGCAGGCAATCAATCAGGGCCTTTTCCGCGAGGATCTCTACTACCGTCTCAACGTCGTTCCGCTGCGTCTGCCGCCGCTGCGCGATCGGGCGGAAGACATTCCGGACCTCGTTCGCCATTTCATTCAGCAAGCGGAAAAAGAGGGCCTCGGCTCCAAGCGATTCGACCAGGAAGCGCTGGAGCTGATGAAAGCCTATCCCTGGCCGGGCAATGTACGGGAGCTGGAGAACCTCATCCGGCGCCTGATGGCACTTTATCCACAGGACGTCATCACCCGAGAGATCATCGACGCGGAGCTCCGTTCCGACGTGCCGGATAGCCCGATCGAAAAGGGCCCGGTGCGCAGCGGCAACATGACGATTGCGCAGGCTGTGGAAGAGAACATGCGCAGCTATTTCTCGAGTTTCGGCGAAAATCTGCCGCCGCCGGGTCTCTACGACCGCGTTTTGACGGAAATGGAGTATCCTCTCATACTGGCCGCCCTGACAGCGACACGCGGCAACCAGATCAAGGCTGCGGACCTTCTCGGCCTCAACCGCAACACGCTCCGCAAGAAGATCCGCGAACTCGGTGTGTCGGTTTACCGCAGCTCCCGTAGCGCTTGACAATGTGACGCGCCGCGTTGCATTTTCGCCACAATGCGTTGCTTAAAGGTCACGCAGGGCGGTTCGCATGCGAGCCGTTCATAGCGAGGGTATTGGCCCGCTGTGAGGACATGATCAGGTCAAATACGAGGTCGCTTCGCGGGCATGTACCCGCGCTCTTGGCGCCTCATCCGGCAGACCGGTTTCGTCCAATGGCGGCGTGATTTGAAGTTCGACGGGGCGGCTTTGCCTTTCCGTCGCGGGAGACAAGTCCGGATGAAGCAGGATGCGGTGTCGCCAACGGCGAACGACGGGGCTGCGACGACCATAACCGACCGGCGTGCCTCATTTGCGTTTCCGGGACTCATACTCGCCGGCGGCGCGCTCCTGTGCGCCACGCTGACGTTGTTCATCCTGCTCGGCCTCACGCCGATTGAGCCGACGTCGCATGTCGTCATCACGTCCGTCGTCATCAATTCGTTCTTCGTGCTCGGCCTTATCGCCCTCATCGGGCGGGAGGTTGCGCGACTCCTGAAGGCGCGCAGCCGCGGACGCGCCGCCGCGCGCCTGCATATACGCATCGTCGTGCTCTTCTCGATCGTGGCGATAACGCCGGCGATCCTTGTCGCGATATTCGCCAGCATCACGCTCAACGTCGGCCTCGACCGCTGGTTCTCGATCAGGACGCAATCGATCGTCAGTTCCTCGCGGAATGTCGCGCAGGCCTACATGCTGGAAAACGCGAGCTACCTTCAGGGTCAGACCGTCTCCATGGCGAACGACCTGGAGCGCAACCGCGCGCTCTTCAATCTCGACAGGACCGGTTTTGGCAACCTCATGACGCGCCAGGCTCGCGGTCGCGGGCTGCTTGGGGCTTTTCTGGTGCGCAGCGACGGCTCCGTCATCGTGCAGGCCGACATCAAGACCGAGAGGCCGCTGCCCGCGATCCCCAAGGACGCGCTTGAAAGCTCAGCGGCCGGACAGCCGACGCTCATTCCGCCGGGCGTCACCAACCTTGTCGGCGCCATCATCAAGCTGGACGCACTTCCGAGCGCCTTCCTCTATACGGTGAGGGCCGTCGATCCGAAGGTCATGACGGCGATGCGCCTCATGGACGAAAACACGGCCGAGTACAAGGCGATGGAAGCCGGCCGGATATCGCTGCAGATCGCCTTTGCGGTGCTCTACATCGGCTTTGCCCTGATCGTGCTGCTCGCCGCGATCTGGACGGCAATTGCGGTTGCCGATCGGATCGTTCGCCCGATCCGGCTGCTGATCACGGCAGCGGACAACGTCGCATCGGGGAATATGGACGTCGTCGTTCCGGTGCGTGCCGTGGACGGTGACGTCGGCAGTCTGTCGCGAACCTTCAACAAGATGATCTCCGAGATCCGGACGCAGCGCGACGAAATCCTGGAGGCGAAGGACGAGGTGGACGACCGCCGCCGCTTCATCGAGGCTGTCCTTTCGGGCGTGACGGCGGCCGTCATCGGCGTCGAGCACGACCAGAGGATCACCATCGTCAACACCTCCGCCGAGACCTTGCTCGGCCTTCCGGCCGAGCAGCTGATCGGCAAGCGGCTGACCGAGATTGCGCCCGAAGTGGACCATGTGCTCACGGAGGCGACTGCGCGGTACAGAAACGATTTCCGCAAGCAGATCAGCCTTGTTCGGGGCGGGACGGTACGGACGCTCAGCGTGCAGGTGACGCGGGAGGAGGCACGCGACCCGAAGGAATCCTACGTCATCACGCTCGATGACATTACAGATCTGGTCATTGCGCAGCGCTCCACTGCCTGGGCGGACGTCGCCCGGCGCATCGCGCACGAGATCAAGAACCCGTTGACGCCCATCCAGCTTTCCGCCGAGCGCATCCGGCGGCGCTACGGCAAGCAGATCGACGAGTCGGACCGCGCGATCTTCGACCAGTGCACCGATACGATCGTGCGGCAGGTCGGCGATATCGGCCGCATGGTGGACGAGTTTTCCGCCTTCGCGCGCATGCCGAAGCCGACCATGGAACCGACGGACCTGCGCACCATCCTGCGCGACGCGATGTTCCTGCGCGAGATGGGCAATACCCATGTGCAGTTCCTCCAGGAGTTCGGCGACGAGCCGCTCCAGGGGCTGTTCGACAGCCGCATGCTCGGCCAGGCTTTCGGCAACCTGATCAAGAACGCCGTCGAGGCTATCGAGGCGGTGCCGAATGACCAGAAGCGCGACGACCGACGGATTTTGGTACGCGCGCATCTCGAAGCGGACCGCGACCGGTTCACGGTCGACGTCATCGACAACGGGCGCGGGCTGCCGGTCGAGAACCGTCACAGCGTACTGGAGCCCTACATGACCATGCGCGAGAAGGGCACGGGCCTCGGGCTCGCCATCGTCAAGAAGATCATCGAGGAACATGGCGGACAGATCGAGCTGCACGACGCGCCCGCCGATTTTGACCAGGGCAGGGGAGCAATGATCCGCGTGCATCTGCCACGCCGTGAATCGGCCACGCCCTCCCATGCAGGAAGCGACAAGGAAAGTGCCTATGGCCTCTGATATTCTGGTGGTGGATGACGAGCACGACATCCGCGAAATCGTTTCCGGCATCCTGTCCGACGAAGGGCATGAAACGCGCACCGCGCACGACAGCGACAGCGCGCTGGCTGCCATTTCTGATCGCGTGCCGAAGCTCATCTTTCTCGACATCTGGATGCAGGGCAGTAAGCTGGACGGCCTGTCGCTCCTCGACGAGATCAAGACGCGGCACCCGGAACTGCCGATCGTGATGATTTCGGGCCACGGTAACATCGAGACTGCAGTTTCTGCCATCAAGCGCGGTGCATTCGACTTCATCGAGAAGCCTTTCAAGGCCGATCGCCTTATTCTCATTGCCGAGCGGGCGCTTGAGAACCTCAAGCTGAGGCGGGAAGTATCCGAGCTGAAGAAGCGCGCAGGCGACGCCGTCGAACTGATCGGCACGTCCGTTGCTGTTTCGCAGTTGCGTCAGACGATCGAGAAGGTGGCGCCGACGAACAGCCGTGTCATGATCCTTGGCCCCTCCGGCGCCGGCAAGGAACTTGTCGCGCGCATGATGCACAAGAAGTCGGCGCGGGCGGGCGGCCCCTTCGTGGCCCTCAACGCGGCAAACATTACGCCCGATCGGATGGAGATCGCGCTTTTCGGCACCGAGGGCTCTCCCGGCCAGGCAAGGAAGATCGGGGCGCTGGAGGAGGCGCATCGCGGCATTCTCTACCTCGATGAGGTCGGCGAGATGCCCCGCGAGACGCAAAACAAGATCCTGCGTGTGCTGGTCGACCAGCAGTTCGAGCGCGTCGGCGGCTCGAAGCGGGTCAAGGTCGATGTCCGTATCATCTCCTCGACGGCCTACAATCTCGAAAATCGCATCGCCGAAGGCTGGTTCCGCGAGGACCTCTATCATCGCCTGGCCGTTGTCCCTGTGAAGGTGCCGGCACTGTCCGAGCGACGCGAAGACATTCCTTTTCTCGTTGACCAGCTGATGCGGCAAATCTCGGAGCAGGCCGGCATCCGCACCCGCAAGATCGGCGACGACGCCATGGCTGTCCTGCAGGCGCATGACTGGCCGGGCAATATCCGCCAGCTGCGCAACAATATCGAGCGGCTGATGATCCTTGCTCGCTCGGACGGTCCGGATGCACCGATCACGGCCGACATGCTGCCAACGGACCTTGGCGACATGCTGCCGAAGGTTTCGGCCAAGAACGACTACCACATCATGACCTTGCCGCTGCGCGAAGCTCGCGAGATGTTCGAGCGAGACTATCTGATTGCGCAGATCAACCGTTTCGGCGGCAATATCTCGCGCACGGCCGAATTCGTCGGCATGGAGCGCTCTGCGCTACACCGCAAGCTGAAGTCGCTGGGCGTCTGAATTTGCCCGGCGCGGCATGGGCCGCGCTGGCTTCCCTTCCTTTGTTCATTTCCCCGAAATCAGGTTTTCCATGCCAAGAATAGCCTATGTGAATGGTCGCTACGTGAAGCATTCCGATGCCATGGTCCATGTGGAGGATCGCGGCTTTCAGTTCGCGGATGGTGTCTACGAGGTCTGCGAGGTTCGCCATGGCTTCATCGTCGACTTGACGCGCCATCTCGACCGGCTTGGCCGGTCGCTAGGGGAGCTGCAGATTGCCTGGCCGATGAGCAGAGGCGCGCTGACGAACGTGATTCGAGAGACCTTGCGCCGCAACCACGTCCACAACGGCCTCTTCTATCTGCAGGTGACCCGCGGCGTGGCAAGGCGCGACCACGTCTTTCCGGCGGCAGGGACGCGCCCGTCGATCGTCGTGACGGCCAAGAGCACCGATCCATCGGTCATTGCCGCCAAGAACGCCAAGGGCATCAAGGCGATCACGGTTCCGGACAATCGCTGGGACCGCGTCGACATCAAGACGGTCGGTCTGCTCCCGAATGCGCTTGCGCGCCAGAAGGCGAAGGAGGAGGGCGCCCAGGAGGCGATCTTCATCGATACGGACGGCATGGTGAAAGAGGGAGCTGCCACCAACGTCTGGATCGTCGACACCCAGGGGACGCTGGTAACACGGCCGTCCGAGCACGGCATTCTGAGGGGCATTACACGTACTACGCTAATCGACGTAGCCGGCACGCTGGGGCTGCCTGTGACGGAGCGATTTTTCTCCGTCGAGGAGATGATGAACGCGCGCGAGGTGTTTATCACCGCGGCCACAAGTATTTGTTTTCCCGTGGTTTCCATCGATGGGCGGACGATCGCCAACGGCCACCCGGGAACCGTCTCCCAGAATATTCGCGAAGCTTTTTTCGACGTTGCGGAAAAGACTGCGATTTGATACCAAGTTCAGCGGAGGCGGGGGAGATGAGGGGTCTCTCCTGGGAAGCCGAAAGGCTAGATCAATATTTCCACCGGCTTTCTCAGGGCCGGCAATAAAGAAAGAATCGGCGCGATGGCGGAACGTTCTCAGAACCTGCAGGACCTGTTTCTCAATACTGTTCGCAAGCAAAAGATCTCACTCACAATCTTCCTTATCAATGGCGTGAAGCTGACGGGCGTCGTCACGTCCTTCGATAACTTCTGCGTCCTCTTGCGCCGTGACGGCCATTCGCAACTTGTGTATAAGCACGCAATCTCGACGATCATGCCGGGCCAGCCCATGCAGATGTTCGAGAGCGAAGAAGCCGCGTCCTAACAAGGCCAGAGACTATCACAACACGCGATACCAAGAGCGACTCCATCATCCCGGACACGCACAAGCTTCGGGATGATATGCGCGCCGTCGTGGTCGTTCCCGTCCTCAAGCAGGCCCGCGGACGCGGCGCCCAGCCAGAGGCAGGCACGACATCCTCCCGCTCGCCCGAAAGCCGTCTCGACGAGGCGATCGGTCTTGCGCGTGCAATCGACCTGGAGGTGGTCAGCGGGCAGATCGTTACGATCAACGATCCACGGCCCGCCACCCTGCTCGGCACCGGCAAGATCCAGGAGATCCGGGCGCTGCTTGACGAGTTCGACGCTGGCCTCGTGATCGTTGACCATCCGTTGACCCCGGTGCAGCAGCGAAATCTTGAGAAGGAGTGGAACGCCAAGGTCATCGACCGCACGGGCCTGATCCTCGAGATCTTCGGCCGCCGTGCCTCCACGAAGGAGGGCACGCTGCAGGTCGATCTGGCGCACCTGAACTACCAGAAAGGCCGTCTGGTACGGAGCTGGACCCACCTTGAGCGCCAGCGCGGCGGTGGCGGCTTCATGGGTGGCCCGGGCGAAACCCAGATCGAAGCGGACCGGCGCCTGCTGCAGGACCGTATTGTGAAGCTCGAGCGCGAGCTGGAGCAGGTCGTGCGCACACGCCAGCTGCACCGGGCCAAGCGCCGCAAGGTGCCGCACCCGATCGTCGCCCTGGTCGGCTATACGAACGCCGGAAAGTCCACGCTCTTCAATCGCCTTACCGGCGCGGGCGTGCTTGCCGAGGACATGCTTTTCGCGACGCTGGATCCGACGCTGCGGCGCATGAAACTGCCGCACGGGCGCACGGTCATCCTTTCCGATACGGTCGGCTTCATTTCAGACCTGCCGACGCATCTCGTCGCCGCCTTCCGGGCGACGCTGGAAGAGGTGCTTGAGGCGGACCTCATCCTGCATGTCCGCGACATGGCCGATCCTGACAACCAGGCGCAGAGCGCCGATGTGATGCGCATCCTGAACGATCTCGGCATCGACGAGGCCGAGGGCGCCAAGCGCATCATCGAGGTCTGGAACAAGATCGACCGGCTGGAGCCGGAGGCGCATGATGCGATGCTGCAGAAGACTGCCGGTGCCGAGAACATCATTGCCGTCTCCGCGATCAGCGGCGAGGGCGTCGACCGGCTGATGGGCGAGATCAACCGCAGGCTCTCGGGCGTGCTGACCGAGACCACCATCACGCTTGCGGTCGACAAACTCGCGCTTCTGCCATGGCTTTACGACCACGCAATCGTCGACAGCCGCGAGGACAATGAAGACGGGTCAGTCACGCTCGACGTGCGCCTGACGGAAACCGAGGCCGTCGAGCTGGAGCGGCGCATGGGCAATGGCCCCAAGCCGCAGCGTGAAGGATGGGAACGGTAGTTCCGCTGCCTGATGACGAAATTCGGCTTCGTTATGCCGACGGGAGACTGGCGTATCTCGCTGCCGCGTTTTTAGCCTCGACTGTCATTGCCATATCCGCGGCGCAAAGTATGGGATGGGTAGCGGGCGGGCTTGCGCTGATCGCATGCCTGGCGCCAACGCTTTGGCTGGCCCGGCACGCCGCTGCTTCGCCGACCGAACTCATTATTTCGCCGAAAGGTATAATCTGCTCGAGCCATGCGTCGGCGCCCGTTCCATGGACCTGGATCGAGCGCTCGTTTATCGGCGGAAAATACAGCCAAGAGGTTCTGATAACTTTCCGGGATGACTTGAATGGTCAAGCACGAGCCTCTCTCGAGAAAATTCAATCCGGTGCGTACAATGGCGGGTATCTACGGATCACCACATGGGGCCTGCGCGAGGAAGTGAGCGGCCGTCGGGTCAGCAGCACCAGTCTGTTGGAACTGGTTCATGATTATCGCGCCCGGTTCGGGATACCGGTGACGGCGGAAGCCGAGGACGGCGCCGCGATATTTACTTCTGCATCATGGACTGGGCTTGAGGACGGATGACGGAGATCGGCCGGGCGTTGATTTCCTTAGCCCAGTTGGCGTTCTATGGCCTTTGCGGCCTGCCAGATTTCCTCCATCCGCTCCAGCGTCGCGTCTTGCAGCGTCTCGCCTTCAGCTTCAAGAACCTGCTCGATGTGATTGAAACGGCGGCGGAACTTTGTGTTCGTCCCGCGTAGGGCCTGCTCCGGATCGGCCTTCACGTGCCGTCCGATATTGACGACGGCGAAGATCAGGTCGCCAAGTTCATCGACGACCTTCGCGTGCTGGCCTTCCTCAAGCGCCACGCGCAGCTCGCCGATTTCTTCCTCGATCTTGTCGAGGATCGGCTCCGGTGCCGACCAGTCGAAGCCGACCTTGGCGCCGCGCTCCTGAAGCTTCAGCGCTTCGGTCAGCGCAGGGAAGCTGCGCTGTACGGAACCCAGGAAACCGGCCTTGAAATCCTCGCTGTTCCCATGCCTGGCGCGGCGCTCGGCGCGCTCGCGCTTTTCGGCCTGCTTGATCTCGTCCCACTGTTTCTTGACGCGTTCCGGCGTGTCGGCATCGGACCGGGCAAAGACATGCGGATGCCGACGGATCATCTTGCGAGTAATGGCCTCGACGACATCGCCGAAGGAGAACTCGCCGGCTTCCTCCGCCATCCGCGCGTGGAAGACGACCTGGAGGAGCAGGTCTCCCAGTTCGTCGCAAAGATCGTCCATGTCCTTGCGCTCGATCGCGTCGGCGACCTCATAGGCCTCCTCGATCGTGTAGGGCTTGATCGTCTCGAAGTCCTGCTCGATGTCCCAGGGGCAGCCGGTTTCGGGATTGCGCAGTGCGGCCATGATCTCGATCAGGCGCGAAATGTCTTTGGAGGCTTCCATGGTCACTCAGTTCAGCGGGATGTCGTTGGCGCTCTTTGAGGTCTGGTAGGTCTCGGATAGCGTGTCGTAGCGCGACTTGATGCGCGCGGTCTGCGCCTTGAGTTGGGCTCTCAGCGGATCGTCCTCCGTCGCCACCAGATCTGCAATCGCAAAGCTGTTCCAGAAGGCATTCTGCCGCCTGTAACCGCCGGGTTCCAGATCGAAGACTTCCTTGAGGATTTTCAGGTCATGCGGAATGGCAAAGCTGTCGCGGGAGTCCTCGTGGCTGAAGAAATAGTAGAAATTGTCAAAGCCCGCCCAGGTGATGGCGGACATGCACATGGTGCAGGGTTCGTGCGTGGAAAGGAAGATGAGATCCCTGGTCGCCGGCCTGTCGCCCATCTCATAGAAGCGCTTAAGTGTATGCACTTCGCCATGCCAGAGCGGATTTTCCAGCTCGTTGTTGGTCTCGGCAATGACGAGCGAGTGGTCTGACTTGCGCAGGATTGCCGCGCCGAAAACCTTGTTGCCGGCGGTAACGCCGCGCTCCGTCAGGGGAAGGATGTCCTTTTCCATGACGTCGAGAAGGCGGGCGGCGATGGATTGGGAAGGCATGAGGAGGCTCCTGGAATTCGCGCCCACTCTATCCGGAATTGCGTGGCTGCAGAATGGGCAAATGCGGCGGTTAGCCTGTTTGCCACAGCCAAGAATCCGGCGTCTCGACTAAAAAAGTCGATAATATTTATAGATTTCTACTACTTAGATCACACGGCGGTGACCGGAGAGTTTTGCTCAAATGACGGAA
The DNA here is from genome assembly GCF_004345245.1 of Rhizobium sp. BK251. Classification (GTDB taxonomy): domain Bacteria; phylum Pseudomonadota; class Alphaproteobacteria; order Rhizobiales; family Rhizobiaceae; genus Rhizobium. The sequence goes on from NZ_SLUQ01000003.1 coordinate 257,698, forward strand.
GTGTCGAGCAAAAGAATACGCTTGCCTGAGGGCTTTCGGATTCCTGTTTCTTCAATCTGCTGGCGGAAAAGGGCATATTCCGGCTACTTCGAAGTGGATTGAGAATGCCTCCCAGGACTGAACAGCTTACGGTATTTCCAGCCTTCTTTCGCGTGGAAGGTCGGATCGCAGCCGTCTTCGGCAATGGCGACGAGGCCTTTGCGAAGGTGCGGCTGCTTTTGAACACGCGAGCCCGCGTGGTCGCCTATGCCGATCGCCCGGAAGCGGATTACCACGCCTTTCTCATCGCCAATCGTATCGAGACTGTCCGCAATGTGTTCGTGCCGCAGCAAGTGGAAGGCGCCACGCTCGTCTTCGCCGCGACGGGTGACACAGAGCAGGACCGTCGCATCGTCGATGCCGCCCGTGCCGCGAAGATCCCGGCCAATGCCGTCGACCAGCCCGACTATTGCGATTTCTTCACGCCTGCGCTCGTGAACCGCGCCCCGGTTGCCGTTGCAATCGGAACGGAAGGCGCTGGACCGGTGCTCGCTCAGATGATCCGGGCGCAGATCGATCAACTGCTTTCGCCATCGCTTGGCCGTCTTGCCGAGCTTGCAACGAGCTATCGCAAGGCCGTCGAGCATCTGGTGTCACGCGGTGTCGCACGCCGAATCTTCTGGCGCCGTTTCTTCTCCGGTCCGGTTTCGGATGCGGTCGCCAACGGCAACCTGCCGCAGGCGCGTCGCGCTGCCAACGGCCTGCTGCGCTCGATGGATCGCGTCGAGGGTCGTGTCTGGCTTGTCGGCGCAGGCCCGGGCGCGGAAGACCTTCTTACGCTGCGCGCGCAGCGCGTTATGATGGAAGCCGATGTTGTCGTCTATGACGCCCTGGTACCCCAGGCGATCGTCGATATGGGCCGCCGCGATGCGGAGCGGCTTTCGGTCGGCAAGCGCAAGGGCTGCCATTCGAAATCGCAGGAAGAGATCAACGATCTGCTGGTCGAGCTTGGCCGCCAGGGTAAGCGCGTCGTTCGGCTGAAGAGCGGCGATCCGCTGGTCTATGGCCGTGCGGGAGAAGAGATGGCAGCTTTGCGTGCCGCCGGTATTTCCTATGAGATCGTGCCCGGCATCACCTCCGCTTTCGCGGCGGCCGCCGATTTCGAGCTGCCGCTGACGCTGCGCGGCGTCGCCTCGTCGCTGGTCTTCACGACCGGCCATGACCTGACCGGCGACGTGCTGCCCGACTGGGCGAGCCTTGCGGTCTCGGGTGCGACCATCGCCGTCTATATGGGCCGCACGGTGGCTGCGTCCGTCGCCGAGCGGCTGATGCAGGCAGGGCTGCCGCCCGAGACCACGGTTGCCGTGATCGAGAATGCGAGCCGCGCCGATCGACGGCTCCTGCATGGCATCTTGCGCGATCTTCCGGATCTGCAGCATCGCGACGAGTTGACGGGACCGGTGATGGTCATTATCGGCGATGCTGTCGCGGGCGCGAATTTTGAACTATCCGAGCCGCTGGTGCGCCGCGAGGCGACCGCGCCGGAATTTGCAAGGAGTTGAACATGGTCGACAAGGTTTTGACCGCCAACCGGCTGGCCGATGGCATCGCCGTCTGGCTCGATGCCAATGGCCAGTGGGTGACCTCGCTGCAGGATGCGCTTGTCGCCCGACATGCTGAGGCCGTGACTGCCCTCGAGGAGATCGGCAAGAGATCCTACGCCAACAACGAGGTCGTGGACGTCACGGTTATCGATGTGCAGGAAACGAACGGCCAGCTCTGGCCGCTGCGCCTGCGTGAGCGTATTCGCGCCCAGGGCCCGACCATGGAATATGCGCCTGGCTACAAGCCGGCCGATCCCGAATTCATTGCAGTCTGAGGAAGACGATGTACCGTTACGACGAATTTGACCACGCCTTTGTCGCCGAGCGCGTCGAGCAGTTCCGCGACCAAGTACAGCGCCGCCTCTCCGGCGAGTTGGCTGAGGATGCGTTCAAGCCGTTGCGCCTGATGAACGGCGTCTATCTCCAGCTTCACGCATACATGCTGCGTATCGCGATCCCCTACGGCACGCTTTCCTCGCGGCAGTTGCGCAAGCTTGCCCACATCGCGCGCACCTACGACCGCGGCTATGGTCACTTCACGACGCGCCAGAACCTGCAGTTCAACTGGCCGAAGCTCTCCGACATGCCGGATGTGCTGGCTGAGCTCGCGACCGTCGAAATGCATGCCATGCAGACGTCGGGTAACTGTATCCGCAACGTGACGGCCGACCACTTCGCCGGCGCTGCCGCGGATGAAGTCGCCGATCCGCGCCCCTACGCGGAAATCCTGCGTCAGTGGTCCTCCGTCCACCCGGAGTTCTCGTTCCTGCCGCGCAAGTTCAAGATTGCCGTGACGGGCGCCGAGCGCGACCGCGCCGCGATCCAGGTCCACGATATCGGCCTGCACCTGAAGAAGAACGAGAAGGGCGAGATCGGCTTTGCCGTCTATGTCGGCGGTGGCCAGGGCCGCACGCCGATGATCGCCAAGTTGATCCGCGACTTCCTGCCGGAACAGGACTTGCTCTCCTACACGACCGCGATCATGCGCGTGTACAACCTGCACGGCCGCCGCGACAACAAGTACAAGGCCCGCATCAAGATCCTCGTCCATGAGACGGGTGCCGAAGAACTCGCCCGCCAGGTCGAGGTCGAGTTCGCCCAGCTCAAGGATACCGAGCTGAAGCTGCCGGAGCAGGACGTGCAGGCGATCACCGCCTATTTCGCGCCGCCCGCGCTGCCAGAGCGTGCCGAAGGCTGGGAAAATCTCGCCCGCTGGAAGAAGGCTGATCCGGCCTTTGCCCGCTGGGTGCAGCAGAATGTCCAGCCCCACAAGAATCCCGACTATGGCATGGTGACGATCTCCCTGAAGCCAATCGGCGGCATTCCGGGCGATGCGTCGGATAGCCAGATGGATGCAATCGCCGACATCGCCGAGGAATATGCCTTCGACGAGATCCGCGTCAGCCATGAGCAGAACCTGATCTTGCCGCATGTGGCGCTTGCCGATCTCGAAGCCGTCTATCGCGGCCTCGTCGCCATCAACCTGGCGGAAGCCAATGCCGGCCTCATCACCGACATCATTGCCTGTCCCGGCCTGGACTACTGCGCGCTTGCCAATGCGCGCTCGATTCCGCTGGCGCAGGAGATCTCGAGGCGCTTTGGCGATCCGACACGCCAGGCCGAGATCGGCGAACTCAAGATCAAGATTTCCGGCTGCATCAATGCTTGCGGCCATCACCATGTCGGCCATATCGGCCTTCTGGGCGTGGAAAAGAAGGGTGCGGAACTCTATCAGATCACGCTCGGAGGTTCCGGTGACGAGCATACCTCGATCGGTGAAATCATTGGCCGCGGCTTCGAACCTGATAAGGTGACGGATGCGGTGGAGATGATTGTCGACACCTATCTCGGCCTTCGGCTCGATCACTCGGAAACGTTCCTGGCCGCCTATCGCCGCGTCGGACCGCAACCCTTCAAGGATGCGCTCTACGGCTCGGCAGCGGAAGCGGCATAAGGAGGGGACGATGACGCAGATTTGGAGAGAGACCGGTTTTGTCGACAGCGATCCCTGGGTGATCGAGACCGACGAGGTGAAGGCGACGGAGGAGCAGAAGCCGCTGCTCAGCCTCGACGAGCTGATCGTCAAGGCCGAGGAGAGCAACGACGTCGGCCTTGGCGTGCTCATCAAGCCGGCCGACGACGTACGCAAGCTCGAGCCCTATCTCTATCGACTGGAAATCGTCGCGGTGGCTTTCCCGGCCTTCAATGACGGTCGCGCCTTCAGCCATGCTTCGCTGCTGCGCCAGCGGCTCGGCTATACCAATGAGTTGCGCGCGGTAGGCGACGTGCTGATCGACCAGATTCCGCTGATGCAGCGCGTCGGAATCGACAGTTTCGCCGTCACCAACGAGACGGCATTGAAGCGCCTTTCCGAGAGGCGTCTTCCTTCTATCCCGCATCACTATCAGCCGGCGGCTCGGGCCGCCGAGGGTGGCAAGGGTTATAGCTGGCGTCGGCAGTCGAAGCCGGCGGCTTGAGCGGAGCCGGTCGCGACAAGTTGAGCGGGGCAGAAAGCTCTGCCTTGCTTCCGGCGCTATGCAGGCAGATGATGTCGAATGTTGAGTAAGGCATGCATATTTCCCTGCCTCGGCGTCGCATGGAACGGAATGCCTTTAAATCGAGGCTGTTTTGTAATATCAGCCTCTGCGACAGAACCGAGTAGAGACGCACGACGGGATCGAATACCGCATGAACGCCCCAGCAAAGACAGAGGATTTCGCCGCTTCCATACCGGCCGGTGTTTTCGCCGAGACCGTGTTGAGCGTGACGCACTATACCGACCACCTGTTCCGCTTCACGATGACCCGGCCGCAGGGCTTCCGGTTCCGTTCGGGCGAATTTGCGATGATCGGCCTGATGGTCGAGGGAAAGCCGGTTTTCCGGGCCTATTCGATCGCCAGCCCGGCCTGGGCCGATGAGCTCGAGTTCTTCTCGATCAAGGTTCCGGATGGTCCGCTGACCTCCCACCTGCAGCTCATCAAGCCGGGCGACCAGGTGCTGATGCGCAAGAAGCCGACGGGTACGCTGGTGCTCGACGCGCTGACGCCTGGCAAGCGGCTGTACATGTTCTCGACAGGTACAGGGATTGCGCCTTTCGCCAGCCTGATCCGCGATCCGGAGACCTACGAGAAGTACGAGGAAGTGATCCTCACCCACACGACGCGCGAGGTCGCAGAGCTGAAATACGGCTTCGATCTGGTCGACGAGATCCGTAACGACGAGATCCTGAGCGAGGTCGTCGGCGAAAAGCTGCGACACTACGCGACCGTAACTCGCGAGGACTTCGAGTACCAGGGGCGCATCACAGACCTCATCTCCTCGGGCAAGCTCTTCAGCGACCTCGGACTGCCGCCCATCGATCCCGCCATCGACCGCGGCATGATCTGCGGTTCCTCGGCCATGCTGAAGGATACGAAGGAACTGCTGGAGAAGGCAGGCCTCGAAGAGGGCGCCAACAGCAAGCCCGCAGAGTTCGTGATCGAACGCGCCTTCGTCGGCTGAGCGCCTTCAAAGCTTGGATGAATTGGAACGGCTCCGGAAACGGGGCCGTTTTTCATTGGCTGCTGAGGTAGTCGATCAGGGATATCATTGTCGCGCGCGCCTCCTCGGCATTGCCCTGCTGGATTGCGCGGATGACGGCGACATGCAGCGCAATCGAGCGGTCCATGCGCTCCGGCGTTGCCGTCGAATACCAGAGGCGGCGGGAGTGGGTCTGAACCGGTCCGAGCGCCACAGTGATGAAGCTGTTCGGGCAGGAATCCTCCAGTATCTCGTCGAAGGCCTTGTCGGCGGCAAAGAAGCCGGCAAGATCTCCGCTGACGGCGCAGGCCGCCATCAGGCGGGCGCATTCGCTGAGGCGCGAGCGCTGCAAATCTGAGGCGTGGAGGGCGGCTAGGGAGGCGGCTATTGGCTCGAGCTCACGCCGAACCTGCATGACATTGGCGTGGTCATTGGCGCCGATCTGCGCGATCTGTAAGCCGACACGCGGCCTTACATTGATCAGGCCCTGCCATGAGAGCTTCTGGATTGCTTCGCGGACGGGCGTACGGCCGCTGCCGGCGAGCTCTATGAGCTGCTTCTCGGTGATGAGCGTCCCCGGCTTGAGCGCCAGTGTGACGATCAGATGTTCCAGCGCGAGATAAGCCAGATGGCTTTGCGACGTCTGCATCCCGAGTGATCTCCCCCTGATATATCATTCGCACGCCGTTCGGGAGATGGCAAGGATACGTGATATATCAATGCTTAGCGCGGGAAGAAAAATATGGGAGTGTTGTGGCGTGCTATTGGAGGCGGCGCAGGCGTACCTTTGGGCCCGAACCGTTCTGGCTACCTACTCATGGCGCAGCGCATCGATCGGATTGAGCTGGGCCGCCCGGCGCGCGGGAAAATAACCGAAGACCATTCCGATCGCGGCGGAAAATAGAAAGGCGATCACGATCATGGATGGGCTGGTAACGAATGGCACGCCGAGGAATTGGACGGTGCCGAAGGCGAGGCCGAGCCCGAGGAGGATTCCGGCTATGCCGCCGAAGAGGGAGAGCGCCACGGCCTCGACCAGGAATTGCATGAGCACCTGACTTTCCAACGCGCCGATGGCAAGCCGCGTGCCGATCTCGCGAGTCCTCTCGGTCACCGAGACGAGCATGATGTTCATGATGCCGATACCGCCGACGAGCAGGCTCACTGCGGCGACGGCGCCCAGGAGGCCGGTGAGCAGGGTCGTGGTTCCCGTCATGGCCTGGGCGATCTGTGTCATGTCGTTGACATTGAAGTCGTCCTCCCGGCCGATCGCGATCTTCCGGCGCTCTCTCAGCAGGCTCGCCACATCCGACTGGACCTTCGTGGTGGACACGCCGTCGCGGGCGGAGATGACGATCATCGAGACGTTGGCATTGCCGCCGATGCGGCGCTGGAACACCTTGACCGGCAGGATGACTACGTCATCCTGGTCGTTGCCCATTCCCGATTGACCCCGCTTGGCGAGCACGCCGATGACGCCGCAGGCAACCTTGCCGGCGCGGATCTGCTGGCCGGTCGGGTCGGCAGTGCCAAAGAGCTCGGAGCGCACCGTCTCGCCGATGATGCATTTTGCCTGACCGCCGCGTTCTTCCGCGGGCAGAAAATTGCGGCCGAAGGCCAGCGGCCAGTCCTGAGCGACGAGGTAGTCGTTCGTCGTGCCGTAGAGCGTGGTCGAGTGGTTGAAGCCGCCGAAGATGACGGTCGCCGTCGACTGATTGAGCGGCGCGACGGCGCGAAGGCCGTTGATCTGATCGCGCACGGCGTCCACGTCCTTCAGGCTGAAGCGCTTGGCCTCCGAACTTGGCCGCCCGGGGCCGAACTGGCCGGGCCGGGCAAAGAGCATGTTGGTGCCGAGCCGCGAGAGTTCCGAGGAGACCTGCGCGGTGGTGCCGTTGCCGATCGTGACGAGGGCGATGACGGCGGCAACCCCGATGACGACACCGAGGACGGTGAGGAAGGAGCGCAGCATGTTGCGGCTGATCGCCCGCAGGGCGAGTTTTGCGGTTTCATAGAGCATGGACCGCCTCCATGTCGCGTTTGGCGTCGGACTCGAGCTTCCCGTCGACAAATCTCAATACGCGCCCGGCATAGGCTGCGATGTCGTTTTCATGCGTCACCATGATGACGGTGATGCCCTGCTCGCGGTTGAGGCGCGTCACCAGATCCATGATCTCGTTGCTGGTCTTGGTATCGAGATTGCCGGTCGGCTCGTCGGCGAGCAGAACGGCCGGATGGGTAACGATTGCCCTCGCTATCGCCACGCGCTGCTGCTGCCCGCCGGAGAGTTCCTGGGCCGTGTGGTGTTCGCGGCCGGAAAGGCCGACGAGGGCGAGCGCTTCGATCGCGCGCTCACGCCGCTCTACGCTGGCCATGCCGCGGTAGATGAGGGGCAGTTCGACATTCTCAACCGCCGACGTCCTCGGCAGGAGGTTGAAGCCCTGGAAGACGAAACCAAGCATGTGGCGGCGCAGGAGCGTGTGGTGGGAGCGGTCGAGGCCGCTCGTCGGCACGCCCTGGAACAGGTATTCGCCTGATGTCGGCACGTCGAGGCAGCCGAGGATGTTCATCGCCGTCGATTTGCCAGAACCGGAGGGGCCCATGATCGCAACGAACTCATGCCGTTGAATGGCAAGATCGACGGAATCGAGCGCGAGGATGGCCGCTTCACCGGAGCCGTAGACCCTGGAGACTTTGCGGAACTCGATCAGTCGATTCGTCATGACATCGGCCATCGCTAGCGTGCCCGTGCCGTCGCATCCGTAATCACTTCGTCGCCGCCCTCTAACTCACCGGAGAGGACCTGCGTGAAACGTCCGTCCGACGAGCCGATCTGGACGTTAACCGGGGAGGGGGTGCCGCTCTTCAGAATCCAGATGGTCCGGTTCGGGCCAGTCGGCGCCGGGGCGGTCGTATTGCGCGGGCCCATGCGCGGCGGGCGGAAGAGGCTGAAGATGTTGCGGCTGCCACGCGACTCGGCCGCCTGCGGCGTATAGCGCAAGGCTGCGTTCGGAACGAGGATCGTATCAGCAATCGACTTGACGACGATGTCCGAAGTCGCGGTCATGCCGGGGCGCAGCAGAAGATCGGCGTTGTCGACGGAAAGCACGGCCTTGTATGTGACGACGTTGTTCGTCGTCTCCGGGGCGAAGCGGATCTGCTCGATCTCGGCCGGGAATGTCCGCTCCGGATAGGCGTCGACGGTGAAGGTCGCCTTCTGCCCTACGGCGATCCCGCCGACGTCAGCCTCGTCGACATCGACCTGAAGCTCCATCTTCTTCAGATCGCCGGCGATGGTAAAGAGAACAGGAGCCGAAAGCGAAGCGGCGACTGTCGCGCCGGGATTGACCGCGCGCGTTAGGATGACGCCTTCGATCGGGGAGATAATCCGAGCCTTGTCGAGATTGACTTCCGCAAGGCGCTGATCAGCTTCGGCGGCGAGCACCTCCGCCTCGTTTATCTCCTTGGCTGCAAGAGCGGAGTCATACTTGTATTGCGAATCCTCCAGGCTCTGCAGCGTGGAGACGTTGCTCTTGACCAGGCTGCGCAGTCGCGTCAGCGAGGATTCGGCTGAAGCGAGCTCGGCCGTTGCCTTTGCAACATTTGCCTTCGCGGAATTCACCTTTGCCCGCGAACTCTTCACGTCGGCTTCCAGCTTGTCGGTATCGAGAACTGCGAGGACGTCACCCGTCTTGACGATGCTGTTGTAGTCGACGTTGACGTCGCGCACAGTGCCGGAAAGCTCGCTCGAAATATCGACCTGTTCCGTCGGCTGCACCGTGCCGGTGGCTGTCACGAGCACCGTGAGGTCGCCATGCTTGATGGTCTGGGTCGTGTAGTCGTATCCCGCTCCGCTTCTGCCAAGATAGTAGTACGATCCCGCGCCGGCGACGGCGAGGATGACAAGAGTGGCAACCGCCCAGCTGCGTCGATGGCGGCTCTTCTTCTGCACCCCGGCGGCAGCCAGGATGGAAGCGAGTTGTGCGGATTCGTCCGTCGCCGGTGCTGTCTTGCGCGGATCACTCAGAATGTTCATCGATCTCCTCGGTATTCCCTTGCGTAGCGCCGCCGCCAGCCCGTCCCATTCGCGGCGGAGGCGATGCGAAATCTCCGCTCAGAAAATCACGCGGAAGCTGAACCAGCGATGACCGTCAGCATGAGGTGACAGATTTGCGCCGTCCTGTGTAATGAAAGATTGGTAATGCAAATCTTTGTTACAATTGCGGGCGCCAATCGCCGCAGATACCCCGGCCGCGCTCAAAAAGACTTCCGCGCGCACCTGCCTGCGCCTTCAGAAGTCGTCCTCCGGAAACTGCGGGATTTCGAGAAGTGGAGCGAGACAATACGCGCGTCGCTTTACCCATATTTCATGGTTGGGGCCAAGTCCTGCTGGCTCATCAGTACCGAGCCTGACCTCGGCCTCACTCTCCCGAAGGCAGAAAGGCTGCGAGCCGCAGTGGGGCAGAAGCCACTGCCCGCGAAATTCGCGGTCTGGCCGTCCGATGAGAAGGTGTCACGCGACCAGGTCACAAACTAGACAACTGCGGAGCCGCTGGACTTGCGGCCGTCCGCACAATGGCAGAGACCGACACGAAGAGGCTTACCCGCTACTGCGTATCCGACCGTCCCGCAGAGACAACCGCCCGCGCGGATAGCCTCAACATTCGTCGGGGCTACCCCACCGGCGTCTCAATAGCCGATGCCTGTCGGCATGGTGGGTGGCCGGCGCTTGGCCGCCATGAGCAGGTCGAGTTCTGTGGCCGAGGGACCGAATTTCTCAAAGAGGCGCTTGGCCTCCTGGTCGTCAAGACGGTACTTTCGCGCAAATTCGGCAATGCTGTACGGCCGGCCGCGAATGATTTTCCGAGCGGGGCCCCGAGTTGAGATCTCAGTCATTTTTATCCTCCTGCTTCTGATCAGGAAGCTAGGGCGGACCAGGCATTTGGGAAGGGCCCGTGTCCGGGCGCGCCAATCCACAGGCGAGAAAAAAACACGAAAAATCATTGGAACTAATGGGCCGAAGGCGCGTTCGCGCAACGCGGTTGCGCGCCGTGGAAAGCCGACGCGGCGGAAGGAAGGACGCGGGAATTTTGCCGTTTCTTTCCGGTGGGCAACGAAATGGCAGCCGAGCTTTCGACCCGTCCGGCTCGCTTCCTCATCCCCCGTACTTACCAAGCGCCCATGCGGCGCTTGCTCTTTTTGACCGGAGTAACCGGAGCTACCGCCGTATCACCCGGCCTACCGCAATAAGAAGGCAGGCGCCCACGAAACCGGCAATCAGGTAGCCAAGCCATCCGCCAAGTGCCACTCCCAACACCGACAATATGGCGTTCGCAACAACCGCCCCGACGATCCCGAGAAGGATGTTCATGAGCACGCCCATATTGCTGTTCATGAACTTTTCAGCGAGCCATCCCGCCAGACCGCCGATAATGATCGCGGCAATCCAGCCAACTTCCCCATTTTCCATGATTAACCCTCCACCCCACAGAATGCATGAGAACAAACGGCGGATAGGGCCGGCTGTTCGGCGTTAGACGGCGACCTGCAGGAGTTCCCGCAACCCTACAGCTCACCTATAGACGCTTCGTAGACGACCCGGCCGCTTCTGCCGTCGACGCCGGCGAGACTGACGTCGTAGCCCCAGAGCCGGCGGATATGGCGCATGGTCGCATCGCGGCTGCCCTCGGATAGAACGACGCCATCGTGAATGGTGTGCTGCAGCCGCAGATGCCGGTCGCCGAGCAGGTCGACGTCTGCGACCTGAATGTCCGGCTGGTTGGCGCCGACATCCAGGTTTGCCGCAAGCACGGCGCGAACATTCTCATAACCGCGTTCATCGTGGATCGCCGAGACTTGATAGTGCTTCGAGCTCGACTCGTCGTCTAGCACGAACATGCGCATCTTGCGCATCAGAGCGGGGCTTAGATACTGCAGGATAAAGGATTCGTCGCGGTGGTTGGCCCAGGCTTCCTTCAGCGTGCCGCGCCAATCGCCGTTACCCGCCATATCAGGAAACCAGTCGCGATCTTCGGACGTTGGCTCTGTGCAGATGCGCTGGATATCCTGCATCATCGCAAAGCCGAGCGCATAAGGATTGATCGACGAGAAACGCGGATCGTCGAAGGACGGCTGGAAGACGACGTTCGAATGGCTCGCCAGCATCTCCAGCATGGCGCCTTCACTGAGCTGGCCGCGATCGAAGAGCGTGTTCATGATCGTGTAGTGGACGAAGGTCGCGCATCCCTCGTTCATCACCTTCGTCTGGCGCTGCGGGTAGAAATACTGAGCTACGATGCGCACGATGCGCAGGATCTCCCGTTGCCATGGTTCGAGGATCAGGCTGTTCTTCTCGAGGAAGTAGAGCAGGTTCTCTTCGGGCAGATTAAGCGATTTCTTGCGCTCCAGAAGCTCGCGGTCGACCTCGCTGGAATTCGCCTCGTTGCGCTGCGGAAGCGTACGCCACAGGTCATTGAAGGTGCGCTCTTCATATTCGAGCCGCTCGCGGATGCGTTCGCGCTCCCGGGCAAGCGAAAGGCGGGGAGGGCGCCTGTAGCGGAAAACGCTCTGGTCCATGATCGCATGGGCGGAATCGAGAATGGCCTCTACCGCGGTCAAGCCATGCATCTCCTCGCAGCGGGTGATGTAGCCCTTGGCGAATTCCATGTAGTTCAGGATCGCGGCGGCATCCGTCCATTGCTGGAAGAGGTAATTGTTCTTGAAGAAGTGGTTGTGGCCAAAGGCGGCATGGGCAGTCACCAAGGCCTGCATCGCCATGGTGTTCTCTTCCATCAGATAGCTGATGCAGGGATTGGAGTTGATGACCAACTCATAGGCGAGACCGCGGCGGCCCGTACGGTAGGCTTGTTCCTCATGGACGAAGTGCTTGCCGAAGGACCAGTGGCGATACATCAGCGGCATGCCGATCGACGAATAGGCATCCAGCATCTGCTCGGACGAGATTATCTCCATCTGGTTCGGATAGACGTCGAGACCGAGATCGTTGAGCGCAACCTCTTCGATCGCATCGTAGGTGCGCGACAGGGTGTCGAAGTTCCAGTCGGAGCTCTCGAACAGGAGGCCCGAAGTAACGGTGCGATTATCCATCTTAGCCTGCTGCTGAGCTGTTCTTCGCCAATTCCGGCTGCTTTGCGAAGAGCTTGTGGAACACTGGATAGATGTCGGCCGGGCGCGCAATGCGGGTCATCTGGAAGTTCGCCCATCTGTCACTGACCTCGCGATAGGCCTTCCACAGCGACGTTCCATTGTCCGTCGTGCGGAAGATGTCGCGCTCGCGCTCGTCGATGATCTCGACGTAGGCATAGTACTGGCAGAGCTTCATTACCTCCCTGTCGAGCAAGTGGACGCAGTTCTGCGAATCGTCCGCACCGTTGTCACCGTCGGAGGCCTGGGCCGCATAGATGTTCCACTCGTGGCTCGGGTAGCGTTCCTGAATGACGCGGCGCATTTCCTCGAGCGCGGTGGAGACGACGGTCCCGCCGCTCTGCGTGCTATAGAAGAAGGTCTCCTCGTCGACCTCCTGTGCCTCGTGCGTGTGACGGATGAAGACGATCTCGGTCCGCTCGTAGCGCCGCTTCAGGAAGAGGTGGAGAAGCACGAAAAAGCGCTTGGCGAGATCCTTTTCCCGTTCGCCCATGGAGCCGGAGACGTCCATCAGGCAGAACATCACGGCGTTGGTGCTTGGCAGCGGCTGCGGCTCGAACCGGTTGAAGCGGATATCGACGGGATCGACATAGGGCACGCGCTTGCGCCGCCGCTCCAGAAGATCGAGCTGCGCGCGCAGATCCTCCAGGTGCCGGCGTTTCGCGGCAGTCATTTCCGCGGCTCCTTCCAGCGCGGATATCTCCTCCTGGATCGCATCGATCTGCCCCTGTTTTGGTCGACGCAGCGCAATGCGGCGACCGAAACTGTTGCGCATCGTCTGCCCGACATTGATATTTGTCGGCGAGCCGGTGATTGCGTAGCCGGCCCTGCGGGACTTGAACGAAATCACTTCCTTGAGATTGAGTTTCACCAGATCCGGCAGCTGGAGATCCTCGAAGAAGAGATCGAGAACCTCTTCACGCGTGAGCACGAAACGGAAATCGTCCTGGGAATCGTCGCCGCCGCCCGTTGAGGCGCCTTTGCCGGATCCCTCACCACCGCTCGGGGGCTTGGCGATCCTGTCTCCCGACCGGAACTCCTTATTGCCAGGCAGAACCTGTTCCCGGCGACCGCTTGCGTGCGCGTGCCGGAAACTGGGTTCGCTGGTACCCTTTGCGGGGATGGGAACGGCCCGATCACCATCAGCATCGCTGATCTTGCCGCTCATTATCTGTTCATTGATGGTGCGCTTAAGCTCTTCTCGTACTCTTTTTAGAAATCGCTGACGATTCCCGAGGCTCTTGTCCTTGGGATTGAGACGCCGATCGATGAAGTTCGGCATGCGGCTTCCTCTCCTAGCAAGGCTTTTTATCCAGCCTTGTTGACACGCATGTACCAGTCTACAAGCCGGCGCACCTGCCGTTCGGTATAGCCACGTTCGACCATCCGCTGGACAAACTCGCTGTGCTGCTTTTCCGTCGCGCTGTCCTTCTTTGATCCGAAGCTGATCACCGGCAGGAGGTCTTCCACCTGGCCAAACATGCGCTTTTCGATAACCCTACGCAGTTTTTCATAGCTCGTCCACGACGGATTGCGCCCGTCGTTCTTCGCCCTTGCCCGAAGCGTAAACTTGACGACTTCGTTGCGAAAGTCCTTCGGGTTGGCGATACCGGCGGGCTTTTCGACCTGCGAGAGTTCCGCATCGAGGATGCTGCGGTTGAAGATCTGCCCGGTATCCGGATCCTTGTAGTCCTGGTCCTCGATCCAGGCATCGGCATAGGCGATGTAGCGATCGAAGAGGTTCTGGCCGTACTCGCTATAGGATTCGAGATAGGCCTTCTGGATTTCATGGCCGATGAACTCCGCATAGCGCGGGGCAAGCTCGGACTTGATGAAATCGAGATAGCTGGCTTCGAGCTCCGGCAGGAACTGCTGGCGGCGGATCGCCTGCTCGAGGATATACATGAGATGCACGGGATCGGCGGCGATCTCGTTGGTATCGTAGTTGAAGGTCTCCGAGAGCACTTTGAAGGCGAAACGCGTGCTGACCCCGTTCATGCCTTCATCGACGCCGGCCGCATCGCGATATTCCTGCACGGACTTGGCCTTGGGATCCACGTCCTTCAGGTTCTCGCCGTCATAGACGCGCATCTTCGTATAGAGAGGCGAGTTCTCATGCTCGGCAAGTCGCGTGGAAACCGTAAAGCGGCTGAGGATCTCGAGCACTTCCGGCGCGCATGGGTTCTCCGAAAGCTCGCTTTCGCGCAGGAGCTTGTCGTAGATCCGCTTTTCCTCGGTCACGCGCACGCAGTAGGGAACTTTCACGACCAGCATGCGGTCGAGGAAGGCCTCATTGTTGCGGTTGTTCTTGAACTGCAGCCACTCGGACTCATTGGAGTGCGCAAGCACGATGCCCTGATAGGGGAAAGCGCCGAAGTTCTCGGTACCGTTGTAGTTGCCTTCCTGCGTTGCCGTCAGCAACGGATGCAGCACCTTGATCGGCGCCTTGAACATCTCGACGAATTCGAGAAGGCCCTGGGTCGTGCGGTTCAGGCCGCCGCTGTAGGAGTAGGCGTCAGGATCGGCCTGGTTGAAATTCTCCAGCTGGCGGATATCCACCTTGCCGACCAGCGACGAGACGTCCTGATTGTTTTCGTCGCCCGGCTCAGTCTTGGCGATGCCGATCTGGCGCAACCGCGACGGCATCAGCTTGACAACGCTGAACTTGGAGATGTCGCCGCCCAACTCGTCGAGCCGCTTGGCCGCCCACGGTGAGATGAGGCCGGTCAGCCGCCGGCGTGCGATGCCGTATTTCTCTTCGAGGAGATTGGCCATTCGCTCCGGATGGAAGAGACCGAGAGGGGATTCGAATATGGGGCTGACCTGGCCGCCGACCTTCAGCGTGTAGATAGGTCGCTGCTCCATCAGCTTCTTCAGCCGCTCGGCAAGCGACGACTTACCGCCACCGACCGGGCCTAGAAGGTAGAGGATCTGCTTGCGCTCCTCGAGCCCCTGCGCGGCGTGGCGGAAATAGCTGACGATCCGTTCGATCGTGTCTTCCATCCCGTAGAAATCGGCAAAAGCGGGATAGATCTTCACGGTCCTGTTCGCAAAGATCCGGCCGAGCCGCTCGTCCTTGCTGGTATCGATCAGTGTCGGCTCGCCGATGGCATCCATCATGCGCTCGGCCGCCGTGGCGTACATGAAACGGTTATCTCTGCATGCTAACAGGTATTGCTGGAGGCTCATCTCCTCCTGCTTTTCGTTCGTATAGATTTCTGCGAACAGATTGAATACGTCGGACTCACGCGGCTGCATAGCGTTCTCCCGTGGTGCGATATTCGGACGGATACCGGCTCTCTGGCACGCTCACCGGCAACCGTACGCGAAACGATCGGAGCCTGATCGTGTCGACACTTCCGGACCTGACTGCCGGGACGGAAGCGCTTTCTGGCGAATCAAGGCCCTCAAGCGTCGCTGGACTCATCGTAGCACACCTTATCATTGCCGACTTCCCTTCTCTTTATAATATAGGTACTAACGCCGCATTGGGTATGGGTTTCGATGAAGAGTAAATCCTCGCTCCTATCTTTGTGATCGATTTCGACACCAACAGCCTATTCTGCCAAAACTACGGCAGAAGTCACGTTACGTAATGTCAATAGATTGATTTTGTCCCAGCTAATTCATGCGCGGATTGGTGGAGCTTCGCCGGGCTCTGCGCCTTTTGGTGGACGTCGGTTGCCGAACGGGGAAGTTGGGCAATGCCTTAGCCGGATAGCGGGATCGCCGACCGGCTAATCGGCTGCGGGAACGAAAGCGGCGGGCGAGGGCGCCGAACCTGGAAGATCGAGAATAGTTTCCGAGGGAACGCGAGTTGAAGGGCGGGCAGAGCCGGGTCAGCGCGGCCAAATGCCGGCGGCGCTAGTCAATCTCGAAAAGTGGCCATAGCCCTGCCATGCCGCGGCACAGCGTCACGGAGACCTCGGTCAATGTACTGCCGGCTTTTCGTCGTCGAGGAAGGAATGAATGCCGTCGCGTTCGATGGTTGCCAAAAATTCTTCCCAAGCGTCCTTGTCCGTGGCGAAAGGCTCTTCCCAGGATGTCACAATCTCGGCCTGGCTGATGACCTCCATCTGCCAGTCGTCCTGGCTGCCCGCAGGTCTGAAAATATCGACGAGAACCGTCACGCCGTCGTTCTCGAATTCGCCCGAAAATTCCGAGTGCTCAAGCTTTGGCTTCTTTGTGCTCTTGACCATCATCCACCCGCTCCCCCAGGCGCGTCATTTTCGTAGACGTCCTTGTACTGGATAACCTCATCTTCGTTGACGTCGATCGACGATCCGGAAGGACGTGTCAATCGAACGCCAGGACCGCCTGATCCGGAATAGTCACCGTCCAGGAAAATAATCCCGGCAGATTCAAGGGCCGCAACTACGGCCCGCACGTTGTTCGTCGAACCGGCTGCCGCTGTTTTTGTTCCTTCCATGCGCTTGACTGTGGGAACCGAGATATTCGCCCTCTCCGCCAGGTCCCTTTGAGTGAGATCTGCCAGCGCGCGAGCCGCAGCGATCTGATGTCCGGTAACGGATTGATCTGAAGGCATATTCCTGATCTCAACAGATTCGCCCATACGCATGTGATCCATTCGTATCACATCGATACCTTCGAAGCTACAAGGCCAGGATCCAGTTGCAAAGCTTTGGGGCGGTTTCCTTCATTGCAGCCAGCACCACATATCGTGGCCTCGGCGGCGCCTGAAGGATCAACGCATGGCGTATCGAAAGGCGTGCCGCTCACGCCACTGCATTGCCTGGCAGTAAGGGCGCTTCAACCTATTGAACTGCGGAGAACGGGTGCTGGCGGCGGGTTAGATTTGTGATCGGATTGAAGGAAGGCTCCACCCGTAGCAGCGGCCGCGACAAGAGCAATCGAGACCGTCGACGCGACAAGACCCCTGAACTGGCTCTTTGATTTTCGTCGTAACCAGAAAAATATGACCCCAACGATGAATCCATGAACCCAAAGAATGAACGCCTCCCCGAGAGAACAGGCGAGTAAAGCTATAAGCGATCCGTTCGCAGCGGTCATGACTGTGGGCAGGTTGTTCGCCGCCAGCACGACATTCATCGCAATATCCGCGAGATAGGCGACCAGAAAAGAAATGAATGCAAGTCTCGCCACTTTACCCTCGCTCCTGCCGACGCGATCGCAAAATAAACGATCGCCGATAAGCAAGTGTAAAGCAGCTTTATAAAATGCAACCTGTGCGATTGATGTGTTCAACCATTTCAAATTGCCCTTTGCGCGTCTCCGCCGCCGCATCGGGCGATCGGCGGTCGCTCCCTTCGGGTTGAGCGGCAGCTTTCGAGGCCCCGCAGCCGTGGGCAGTGTCCGCGATCCCGAAGTCGCATTACCCTGATATTCCACAGACTGTTGCCGCCATCAAAGGTGGCAGTCGTGCAGTTCTTTGCAACGATGAATATTGCTCAGAATTCAGAGTCTCTATATCGTGATCGACAAGCTGCGCGTTGCACGCCGCACATGGCGTTTCGACTACTGGCGACAGATAATCCTACCGACGCTTAGAGCGGCATTGCCGCTCCCTGTCGCTTTCGTATTACTGCCCGCTGGTCAGCGGCTTCAGCTATGGCAACTGTGCGGCATGGGCCAACTATATGCGCCTGACGTAAGTGGTATCCATCGCTAGCCATGCCAAGACAAGACGTTGCGGCCGGGTTTATCGCGAATAATCGATTTTATGGTGAGAGCGTCGGGGTTCGAACCCGAGACCTACTGATTAAAAGTCAGTTGCTCTACCGGCTGAGCTACGCTCTCCCCGTCCGCGGGTGATGCGCACCCCGGCTGGAAGTGCGCGGAACATATGCAGGCGACCCGGGGCGGTCAACCCACAAAATAACCGAATTCCATTCACTTACAACTTTTCTTGATCGGACGCGAAAAGGTGATTGGCATGGAGACCTTGATGCCAGTAGGACGGCTTCGAGAACATATAACCGGAGAGCCTTGTGTCGATTGCCGATATCTCGCTGTGGAGCGCGTTGCTCGCGGGGGCGTTGTCGTTCCTGTCGCCCTGCGTACTGCCGCTCGTGCCTCCCTATCTCTGTTACATGGCCGGAATTTCCGTCGAGCAGTTTCGTGGGGAGACCGCGGTTGCGGTCGCACCCGACGTCCGCAAGGGCGTGCTGCTTTCGGCGCTCTTCTTCACCCTCGGTTTCGCGACGATCTTCGTTGCGCTTGGTGCGGGCGCCTCGAGCGTCGGCATGCTTCTGCGCCAGCATCTTGATGTCCTTGCCAAGGTCGGCGGCCTCATCATCATCGTCATGGGCCTGAATTTTCTCGGGATCCTGCGCTTTGGCCTGCTGTTCCGCGAGGCGCGCTTCCAGGGCGGCGGCAGGCCCGCCACCGTGACCGGCGCGTATATCATGGGCCTTGCCTTCGCTTTCGGCTGGACACCCTGCATCGGGCCCGTGCTCGGCGCCATCCTCGGCGTCGCTGCCTCGAGGGAGACCGTGGGCTCTGGGGCAGGTCTGCTTGCGGTCTATTCGCTCGGGCTTGCCGTGCCCTTCTGGATCGCAGCCGGATTTTCCGGCGCATTCATGAATTTCGTCGCGCGCTTCCGTCGGCATCTCGGCCTGGTCGAGAAGGTGATGGGCGCGCTGCTTGTCCTGACAGGTCTTGCTTTCATGATGGGCTTCATCAGCGACACGGCGATCTGGTTCCAGCAGACCTTTCCAATCCTGATGCAAATCGGCTAAGGCGGAACGTCTCGCCCGATCCGCCGTCTCCGCCCAACTGGACAAGCGCCATGTCCGACATCATTGGTCTGCTGCTGCCGTTCTTCGGCCTCATCCTCATCGGCGATACGGCGGGCCGGGTAAGGCAGGCAGCCGGTCGGGGCGCTCGGCTGGCTCAACATCTTCATCATCTATGCGGCGCTTCCGGCTCTCTTCTTCAAGCTGGTCTCGCAGACGCCAATCGAGCAGCTGACGCGGATCGACTTCATCGCAATCGATGTCGCCGCGACCTATTCGATCTTTATCCTGCTTTTCGCCGTCGGCTGGCTGTTGCGCCGCAATTCGCTTGCCGACTGCACCATTCAGTCCTTCGCAGGCGCCTATGGCAATATCGGCTACATGGGTCCCGGCCTTGCGCTGCTTGCGCTCGGGGAGAGGGCTGCTGCTCCGGTTGCGTTGATCGTCTGCTTCGAGAACGCGCTGCATTTCATCGTGGCGCCAGCATTGATGGCGGTCGCCGGCGATGAAAAGCGTAGTGTCGGCCGTCTCGCGGGTGACATCATCCGGAGGGTGGTGTTCCATCCCTTCATCATATCGACGGCGCTTGGGTTTGCCGTGGCGGCGATGCAGATCGACCAGCCGGTTGCGTTCCAGCGCTTCATCGATTATCTGGCGCAGGCCGCGGCACCCTGCGCGCTATTTGCCATGGGCGTGACCCTGGCGCTCAGGCCGCTCAAGCGCATTCCGGCCGAGATCGGCTACATCGTGCCCGTAAAATTGATCCTGCACCCACTCGTCGTCTTTGTCGCGCTGACGACCTTTGGGAGCTTCGATCCGATCTGGATCGAGGCCGCAGTCCTGCTTGCGGCGCTGCCGACGGCGACGAACGTCTTCGTCATCGCGCAGCAATATCACGTGTGGCAGGAGCGGGCTTCGGCCACTATCCTGATCACGACGCTTTTCTCTATTCTCAGCGTTTCAGTCGTTCTCGTGCTGATCCGCGCCGGCTATCTAGCGTCGTAGCGCTTCCTTGAGGACGGACGGCATCGCCCGGAAGCCGCGACCGGGCTCTATGCCCTCGCGCATCGCGACGTTCCGCAGCGGCGGAATGGCGGAAAGCAGGTGCAGGCCGACGGCTCGCAGCATCTGGACGGGCAGGAAATCGGAAAGCAGCGAGCGGTTGAGCAGGTCGACGCTCGCCGTGCGGGTATAGATGTCGGCACGGCGCTTGCGGTCGTATGCATCGCCGGCATCGGCGCCGATCGGACTATCAGGACGCGCGCAGAGGACATCCGTGAGGGCCATGATGTCGCGAAGACCGAGGTTCAGGCCTTGCGCGCCGATGGGCGGAAAGACGTGCGCTGCCTCGCCGATGAGAGCGAGACGCCCCTTGCCGAAGCGGTGTGCCATCATGCCGGACAGTGGCCAGACCTGCACGCCCTCCTCGACGGCGACCTTGCCGAGCATCGACTGCATGCGTTCCTCTACGAGGCGGCTGAGATCGGCAAGCGACCTTTCGGCATTCGCGGCTGCTTCCGTCGGCTTCTGCACCCAGACGAGGCTGGAGCGATTGCCGGGCAGGGGAACCTGCGTGAAAGGGCCACTCCCGGTGTGGAATTCCGTCGACGTGCCGCGATGAGGCAGGGAATGGGTAAAGTTCAGGACCATGGCCGACTGCGGGTAGGACCAGGTCTTGGCGCCTATGCCGGCGCTTTCGCGTATCCGGGATTTGCGGCCGTCAGCACCCACCACGAAGGAGGCAGTGACGTCGTTGCCATCGCCTAACGACACCGTTGCGCCGTCCGTGTCGGTTTCGATGTTGTTGGCGGCGGCGGCAAGGACCGTGATGTTACCTTCGGCCTCTACTGCGGCGAGAAGGACGCGGATGAGTTCCGCATTTGGAATGTTGTAACCGAACGCATCCAGGCCGACATCGGCAGAGCGGAAGGTGACGGGCGGGGCCCTGAGCAACCGGTTAGTCCCGTCGATGATCTGCATGACGGCGAGGGGCGCTGCGGACGGGGCGATCTTTTCCCAAAGCGCGAGGCGCTCCAGGAAACGAATCGACTGGTCCATCAATGCGGTCGTCCTGTTGTCCGCATTCGCCGCGGCGGGAGAAACAAGCGCTACGGACCGACCACCGCGCGCCAGCGCCAGTGCCGCCACCATGCCCGCAAGGCCTCCACCCACAACTGCGACGTCGAACTTCTTCATTTCTGCTGTCTCGCTATTCGATTTGTCGAATCTAGCCACTTCGCCTGTTGAAATCCATGGCATCAATCACTCTCTAGGATGAAAATGACAATGACCATGGCTAGTCTGCCGGGTTCACGGGGTGCATTCATGCTGGCAACCGCTTGCAAAGGATGCATATTGGCGTCATCGGGACCAGTCCGAGCACGGGTGCGGGGAGCATGAAGATCTTCAATTACAAACGGGTTCCGTACGCGGAAATGCGCGCGTTCTCGGTGCATATACTGACCGCATCCGGATCCTTCCTCGCCTTCCTCGGTGTCGTCGCCGCCGCCGAGCATCGCTTTGTCGATATGTTCTGGTGGCTGGGGCTGGCACTCCTCGTCGATGGCATAGACGGGCCTATCGCCCGCCAGGTGCAGGTCAAGGAAGTGCTGCCGAACTGGTCCGGCGACACCTTGGACAATATCATCGACTACGTAACATACGTCCTGCTGCCTGCCTTTGCGCTTTATCAAAGCGGGATGATCGGCGAGCCCTGGTCCTTCGCCGCGGCCGGCATGATCGTCGTGTCGAGCGCCATCTACTACGCAGACATGGGCATGAAGACGGAGGAATATTTCTTCTCCGGATTCCCGGTCGTCTGGAACATGATTGTCTTCACGCTCTTCGTGATCGATGCGAGCGCGACCACCGCCATGATCGTGGTGGGCGTCTCAGTCGTGTTGACCTTCCTGCCGATCAACTTCCTCCATCCGGTGCGTGTCAAGCGATTGAGAAGCCTCAATCTTCTCGTGTTCCTGGCTTGGTCGGCACTCGGAATGTACGCACTTCTGATGCATTTCAGCACGCCGCACTGGGCACAGATCGTCTTCGCGGTCTGCGGTCTCTATCTATATTGCATCGGCGCCGTGCTTCAGCTTTTCCCGGCGCTCGGACGGAAGGAATAGGAGACGATCATGACGACGACAAAGGCGATGGTCTTTCACGAAATCGGTGGACCGGAGGTCTTGAAGTTCGAAGACGTGGAACTTGCGCCGCCTGGCCCTGGCGAAGTCCAGATCCGGCATGCCGCCGTCGGCCTCAATTTTCTCGACGTCTACTATCGCACAGGTGCCTACAAGGCACCGCATCTGCCCTTCATTACCGGCAGGGAGGCAGCAGGAACGGTGACTGCGGTCGGTTCGGCCGTGACGGATTTTGCGATCGGCGACCGAGTGGCCTATGCGAACTCGGATGGCGCTTACAGCGCCGAGCGGAACATCGATCCGAGCGTGCTGGTAAAGGTTCCTGACGAGATATCGCTCGAGACGGCCGCTGCCATGATGCTGAAGGGAATGACTGCGCAATATCTCCTCAACCAGACTTTCAAGGTCGGGCCGCAAACCGTTCTGTTATTTCATGCGGCGGCAGGTGGCGTCGGGCTGATCGCGGGGCAATGGGCCAAGGCGCTGGGCGCAACCGTGATCGGGACCGCCGGGTCCGACGAGAAGGTTAGGCTCGCCCTGCAGCACGGCTACGACCACGTTATCAACTACAGCACCGAGAATTTCCTGGAGGGTGTGCGCGAGATCACTGGCGGGCGCGGTGTCGACGTCGTCTATGACTCCATCGGGCGCGACACCTTTCCGCAGTCGCTCGACTGTCTGAAGCCGCGCGGCATGTTCGTTGCATTTGGACAATCGTCCGGGGCAATCGAGAATTTCAGCCTGGGAATGCTTGCCCAGCGCGGTTCACTCTTCGCAACGAGACCGTCGCTTTTCACCTATATCGCCACGCCGCCGGAACTGCGCGCTTGTGCAAATGCGCTATTTGATGTTGTACGAAGCAACAAAGTGCGTATCAATATCAACCAGACCTATCCGTTGCGTGAGGCAGGCCGCGCGCACACGGATCTGGAGACAAGAAAAACAACAGGAACTACACTGCTGATCCCGTAACAGATCCGGAACGGACAGGACGGCGGGCAGAAACGAGGGGAACGTGTCGTCATCGGATGTGCCGGAAACCGGCGCGTTATTGTCGGTCCGAAAGCTGACGAAGCTCTTCGGCAGCTTTGCTGCTTGCCGGGACATCGATCTCGACGTGAAGCCGGGAGAGATACACGCCCTGCTGGGCGAAAACGGCGCCGGAAAATCCACTCTGGTCAAAATGCTGTTCGGCGTCCTCGAACCTTCCGACGGCGATATCCTATGGCAGGGCAATCCGGTCTCGATCGGCTCGCCGGGAGAGGCCCGCAAGCTCGGCATCGGCATGGTCTTCCAGCATTTTTCGCTGTTCGAGGCATTGACGGTCGCCGAAAACATCGCGCTTTCCCTCGACGACAGCATTCCAATCGGCAGGATTGCGGAGGAGGCAGCGTCCCTGTCGCGTGCCTATGGCCTGCCGCTTGATCCGAACGCGCACGTGGCCGACCTTTCCGTCGGCGAGCGCCAGCGCATCGAGATCGTGCGCGCACTCCTCCAGAATCCGAAGCTCATCATCCTCGACGAGCCGACTTCCGTCCTGACGCCGCAGGAAGCCGACCGCCTGTTCGAGACGCTGTTCAAGCTCCGCAGCGAGGGGCGATCTGTCCTCTATATCAGCCACCGCCTCGAAGAGGTGCAGCGCATCTGTCAGCGTGCGACGGTGCTGCGCCACGGCAAGGTGACGGGTTCGTGCGATCCGCGCCGCGAGACGGCCGCCTCGCTGGCGCGCATGATGGTCGGAAGCGACGTAGCGACCGTCACGCATATCGGTCGCGGCGAGCCGGGAGGCGTACAATTCGAGGTGTCGGATCTGTCGGTCCCGCCGCGCACGCCCTTTGCCATGTCGCTCAAGAATGTTTCGCTGACGGTCCGTGCCGGACAGGTGCTGGCGATCGCTGGTGTCGCCGGCAACGGCCAGAGCGAACTCTTCGATGCGGTGTCGGGCGAATATCCGGTCGCGGCCGATGAAACGATCAAGATCCGCGGGCGTTCCGTGGGGCGCAAGGGCATCTCCGCGCGCCGGCTGCTGGGCGCCGGGTTCGTCCCGGAAGAACGCCATGGCCATGCGGCCGTGAGCGCGATGAAGCTCTCCGACAACCTCGTTCTGGCGCGCAGCCAATCGGACCGGAAGGCGTTTCTCGGCGGCGGTTTCTTCAATGTCATCCGCAAGGGCGCGGTGATGCAGGCTGCGAGGCGCATCTGCGAGGCAATGGACGTGCGCAAGAGCGGAGACGATCCTGCGGCTGGATCGCTCTCGGGCGGTAACCTCCAGAAGTTCATCGTCGGGCGCGAGCTCGATCGCCAGCCGGAGATTCTCGTCGTCAACCAGCCGACCTGGGGCGTCGATGCAGGGGCCGCAAGCCGCATCCGCCAGGCGCTTGTCGATCTTGCACGAAGCGGTTCGGCAGTTCTCGTCATCAGCCAGGATCTCGACGAGATCTTTGAAGTCGCAACCGACATAGCAGTGATCTCCGAGGGACGCCTGTCTTCCGCATTTCCGGCTGGCGAGCTGACACGCGAGAAGATCGGTCTGCTGATGGGCGGTCTGCACGAGACGAAGGCCCAGGCAGGAGCAGCTTATGCGCATTGAACTCGAAAGGCGGCCGCAGGTCTCTCGGCTCTTCGCCTTCGTGTCACCGCTTCTCGCCCTGGTGCTCACCCTTGTTCTTGGCGGCGTGATGTTTACGCTTCTGGGCAAGGACCCGTCGTCGGCACTCTACAGCTTCTTCATCGAGCCGCTCCTGGAGGTCTGGTCGCTGCACGAGCTGGCGATCAAGGCCGCACCGCTCATCCTCATCGCCGTCGGACTTTCCGTCTGCTATCGCTCCAACAACTGGAATATCGGCGCCGAGGGCCAGTTCACCATGGGAGCGATCGCCGGTTCGATCCTGCCGGTCGTGTTCTACGAATGGCATTCGCCGCTCGTATTGCCGCTGATGCTGATCATGGGAGCAATCGGCGGTGCTCTGTTTGCTGCCATACCGGCGCTGCTCAAGGCCCATTTCAACACCAACGAGATCCTGACCAGCCTGATGCTCGTCTACATCGCACAGCTCTTCCTCGACTGGCTGGTGCGCGGCTCGTGGCGCAACCCAGAGGGTTTCAATTTTCCGGAGACCCGCAGTTTCGCGCCTGAGGCGGTGCTGCCGGCCATCGCGGAGGCCTCCGGTCGGGCGCACTGGGCCATCATCTTCGCCATCGTTGCTGCAGTCCTGGTCTGGTTCATGATGCGCTACACGCTGCGGGGGTTCGAGATCGTCGTTCTCGGCCAGTCTGAGCGGGCAGGGCGCTTCGGCGGCTTCTCGTCGCGCAAGATGGTGTGGTTTGCGTTCCTCTTCTCCGGCGCCCTTGCCGGGCTTGCCGGTATTTCCGAAGTGTCGGGCTCGATCGGACACCTGCAGCCGGCCATTTCTCCCGGTTACGGGTTCACGGCCATCATCGTCGCATTCCTCGGACGGCTCAATCCGCTCGGCATCATCGCCTCGGGTTTCGTGCTGGCACTCACCTATCTCGGAGGCGAGGCGGCGCAGCTTTCGATCGGCGTTTCCGACAAGGTGACAAGGGTCTTCCAGGGGCTGCTGCTGTTCTTCGTGCTTTCCTGCGATACGCTGATCTACTACCGCATCCGCGTGGTTTGGACGCGCGCCAAGCATCTGGTGGAAAGGGCGGCGCAATGATCTTCGAGGCCATTCTGCTGACGATCATTACTGCTGCGACGCCACTCGTCATAGCCGCGGTCGGCGAGCTGGTGACGGAGCGCTCGGGCGTCCTGAACCTTGGCGTCGAGGGTATGATGATCATGGGCGCCGTGGGGGCCTTCGCCGCCGCACAGGCGACAGGATCTCCTTATATCGGGCTGCTTGCCGGAATCTTCGTCGGCGCGCTGTTCTCGCTTCTGTTCGGCTTCCTGACGTTGACGCTCGTCGCCAACCAGGTGGCCACCGGTCTTGCGCTCACCATTCTCGGTCTCGGCGCATCGGGGATGCTGGGCGAGAGCCATGTCGGCGCGCCGGGCATCAAGCTTCCGGCGATCGTCTTTCCGTTTCTCTCGGAGATTCCTTTCCTGGGACCGGTTCTTTTCCGCCAGGACCTCGTCTTCTACCTGTCGATCGCGCTCATCGTTGGCGTGAACTGGTTTCTTTTCCGCAGCCGCTCCGGCCTGAAGTTACGCGCGATCGGCGACAGCCATGATTCCGCGCACGCGCTCGGCGTCGAGGTTATTCGCACGCGCTATCTCGCCGTCATGTTCGGTGGTGCCTGCGCCGGTCTTGCGGGAGCGCAGCTGTCGCTCGTCTACACGCCGCAATGGGTGGAGAACATGTCGGCGGGCCGCGGCTGGATTGCGCTTGCGCTCGTCGTCTTTGCTTCATGGCGGCCATGGCGGGTGCTCGCCGGCGGCTATCTTTTCGGAGCGGTCACCATCGGGCAGTTGCACGCCCAGGCCTTTGGCATCGGCATTCCCTCGCAGTTCCTCTCGATGCTTCCCTATGCGGCGACTATTGTCGTTCTCATCATCATTTCTCATAATCGGCGCACGACGTTGATCAATACGCCGGCGTCGCTCGGCAAGGCTTTCGTGCCGGACCGGTGACACAATAACAAAACGACGGGTTCACGAAGACTTTCCAACCAACAGGGGCTAAAATGAAAAAACTTGCACTCGCACTTGCCGCCACCGCCGCCATGATCCTGAGCGTCGGTTCGGCAGCTGAGGCTCAGGACAAGACAAAGGTCTGCTTCATCTACGTCGGATCGCGCACGGACGGCGGCTGGACCCAGGCTCACGAAAACGGACGCCAGCAAATCGAAAAGGAATTCGGCGACAAGATCGAGGCGCCGTTCCTCGAAAACGTTCCGGAAGGCCCTGATGCGGAGCGCGCGATCGAGCGCATGGCTCGTTCGGGCTGCTCGCTGATCTTCACGACGTCATTCGGTTTCATGGATGCCACGATGAAGGTCGCGCAGAAGTTCCCGAACGTGAAGTTCGAGCATGCGACCGGTTTCAAGGCCGCCCCGAACGTCGCGACCTACAATTCGCGCTTCTATGAAGGTCGCTATATCTCCGGCCAGATCGCGGCGAAGATGTCGAAGACGGGTACGGCAGGCTATCTCGCCTCCTTCCCGATCCCGGAAGTGGTCATGGGCATCAACGCCTTCGAACAGGGCGCGCGCTCGGTCAACCCTGACTTCAAGCTCAAGGTCATCTGGGTCAACACCTGGTTCGACCCAGGCAAGGAAGCTGATGCCGCCAAGGCGATGATCGACCAGGGCGTCGACATTCTGACGCAGCACACCGACACGACGGCGCCGATGCAGGTTGCGGCAGAACGCGGAATCAAGGCTTTCGGCCAGGCATCGGACATGATCAAGGCCGGCCCGAACACGCAGCTGACGGCGATCGTCGACACCTGGGGCAACTACTACGTCAAGCGCGTCAAGGCTTTGCTTGACGGTACCTGGAAGTCGGAGCAGAGCTGGGATGGCCTGAAGGATGGTATCCTGACCATGGCGCCCTATACGAACATGCCAGACGACGTGAAGAAGATGGCCGAAGACACCGAGGCCAAGATCAAGTCGGGTGAGGTGCACCCGTTCACCGGTCCGATCAACAAGCAGGACGGCACGCCCTGGCTCAAGGCCGGCGAAAAGGCTGACGACGCGACGCTTCTCGGCATGAACTTCTACATCGAAGGCGTTGACGACACGCTGCCGAAGTGAGCTGAACCGTATTAGAATATGGGAGGGCGCCCCCTGCGGCGCCCTTCTTGCTGCATCGGAAGATGCCGCCTGCGATCCAGGCAAGGAGGAGATTCGGATTGCCTAGTGGAATGCTGGACGCGCCCGTGGGCGCCGGAAAACTGCGGACGAGCCATGCCCAGGTCGTGCACGAACTCGGCAAGGCCATTGTCGCGGGCGCTTTTCCGGTCGGCAGCATCCTTCCGGGAGATGCCGAACTCGCGCAGCGCTTCAAGGTTTCGCGGACAGTCCTGCGCGAGGCGATGAAGACGCTCGCCGCCAAGGGGCTGATCGTCCCGAGGGCGCGTGTGGGCACCCGGGTGACCGACAAGGATCTCTGGAACATGTTCGACCGGGAGATCATCACGTGGCATTTCGAATGCGGGCCTACTGAAGAGTTTCTCCTTCATCTCTACGACATCCGCCTGGCGTTCGAGCCCTTCGCAGCTGCGCTTGTCGCAGAGCGCGCCGCATCACGCGACATCGAGCTGCTGCGGCGGCTCGCCAGCGAGATGGGCGATCCGGACCACAGCGTCGAAAGTCTCGCCCGCGCCGATCTGCGTTTCCACCTTGCAGTGGCAGAGGTGTCGCACAATCCCTTCATGCGCACGCTAAGCAGCTTGATAGAGGCTGCCCTTGTCGGCATGTTCCGGATGAGCACGCCGACAGCCAAAAGCGAGTTCGGGGATATTTCCGAGACCCATATGCGTATCGTCGACGCGATGGGCGCCGGTGATGCCGATGCCGCCCGCCGGGCGATGGAATTCGTGATCCTGGATGGCCGCAGGCATGTCCACCGGGCCTTTTTGGCGATGGCCGACGCCGGATAGCTCACCTTATTTTGGACTTGGTTCCGATATCGTCTTGCTGTTATTGAGGCTGCAAGCGGCTAGGGCCACGCAACAATTCTTATCTCGGAGCACACAATGGAACGCACCTGCCTTGCTGTCGTTCTCGCGGCTGGTGACAGCACCCGCATGAAGTCCAACGTCTCGAAGGTGCTTCATCGCGTTGCAAACCGTCCCATGATCGCGCATGTAATGCAGGCCGTCGCAAGCGCCGGCGTTTCTGCTGCAGCGCTGGTCGTCGGCCGGGACGCGGAAGAGGTTGCTGCAGCCGCGCGCGTCCCCGGCATCGAGGTCGAAGCCTTCATCCAGAAGGAGCGCCTCGGCACCGGCCACGCGGTGCTTGCCGCGCAGGAGGCGATAGCGCGCGGTTATGACGACGTCCTTGTGGCCTATGGCGACGTACCCCTCATCACCGAGGCGCCTTTGCGGGCAGCGCGGCAGGGACTGGCCGAGGGCAGCGACGTCGTGGTCATCGGCTTCCATACCGACCGGCCGACCGGCTATGGCCGCCTCCTCGTCAAGAACGGCGAGCTTGTCGCGATCCGCGAGGAGAAGGATGCCTCCGACGCAGAGAAGGCCGTCACCTGGTGCAACAGCGGGCTCATGGCAATCAACGGCCGCAAGGCGTTGGATTTCCTTCGGCGGATCGGGAATGGCAATGCCAAGGGTGAGTATTATCTGACCGATGTCGTCGAGATCGCCCGGTCGCTTGGCGGCAGGGTCACGGCGGTCGACGCGCCGGAGGCGGAACTGACCGGCTGCAACAACCGCGCAGAACTCGCCGTCATCGAACGCATGTGGCAGGAGCGGCGGCGCAACGAACTGATGCTCTCCGGCGTCACGATGATCGCGCCCGAGACAGTGTTCCTTTCCTACGATACCGTGATTGATCAGGATGTGGTGATCGAGCCTAATGTCGTCATCGGCCCGGGTGTGACGATCGAGAGCGGCGCCACCATCCACTCCTTCTCGCATTTCGAGGGCGCCCGCATCGGACCGCACGCCGAAGTCGGGCCGTTTGCCCGCCTGCGGCCCGGCGCAAATCTTGGTTCGAAGTCGAAGGTCGGCAACTTCTGCGAGGTCAAGAAGGCGGAGATCGGCGAGGGCGCCAAGGTCAACCACCTGACCTATATCGGTGACGCCTTCGTCGGCGCGCGCAGCAATATCGGCGCAGGCACGATCACCGGCAACTATGACGGCGTCAACAAACACGAAACCCACATTGGCGAGCGGGCCTTCATCGGTTCGAACACCGTGCTCGTGGCGCCTGTCAGCATCGGAAATGATGCCTTCATCGCGTCGGGCAGCGTAATCACATCAGACGTTCCCGACGATGCGCTGGCTCTCGGCCGCGCGCGCCAGGAGGTGAAGCCCGGACGCGCAAAGCTCATTCGCGAACGTAGCCTTGCGATTAAGGCGGCGAAGAAGTCCTAAGCCTAAAGGTTGAGGTTGCATTACCGCAGGAAACCGAAAGTGACCGTCGCTGCAATTGCGAAAGCTGATAGAATCTCTAGGACTGACCCGAATTCGGGGCCGACGGAGGGGTGTTCATGTGCGGTATCGTAGGTATTGTCGGAAACAAGCCCGTTGCAGGCCGGCTGGTCGACGCGCTCAAGCGTCTTGAGTATCGCGGCTATGATTCGGCTGGCGTAGCGACGATCTATGACGGGCGGCTGGAACGGCGGCGTGCCGAGGGGAAGCTCTTCAACCTCGAGAAGCGGCTCGACGCCGAGCCTCTTTCCGGAGCGACCGGTATCGCGCACACACGCTGGGCGACGCATGGCGTGCCCAACGAGGCCAATGCCCATCCGCATTTCGTCGATGGCGTCGCCGTCGTCCATAACGGCATCATTGAAAACTTCTCCGAGTTGCGTGACGAGCTTGTTGCCGACGGCGCGGTCTTCAATTCGCAGACCGACACCGAGGTCATCGCGCATCTCGTGGCGCGCCATCTGCGCGAAGGCCTCGATCCCGCCGAAGCCATGCTCAAGATGCTGAACCGCGTGACCGGCGCCTATGCGATGGCAGTCATGTTCCGTGACGACCCCGGCACCATCATCGCCGCGCGGTCCGGCCCGCCGCTTGCCGTCGGGTTCGGCAAGGGCGAGACCTTCCTCGGCTCCGATGCGATCGCGCTGGCGCCGTTTACGAATGAAATCACCTACCTCGTCGACGGCGACTGCGCGCTGATCACGCGGGAGGGCGCTACGATCGTCGATTTCTCGGGCAACCGGGTGGATCGGCCCCGGCAGCTCTCGCAGGCGACGGCCTTCATGGTCGACAAGGGCAATCACAGGCACTTCATGGAGAAGGAAATCTATGAGCAGCCGGAGGTCATCTCCCACGCGCTTAGCCAGTATGTCGATTTTGCCACCGATCGGGTCAACGGCATGGCGTCGCAGATCGACTTCGCATCGGTCTCCAGCCTTGCGATCTCCGCCTGCGGCACCGCCTATCTTGCGGGGCTGATCGGCAAATACTGGTTCGAGCGCTATGCGCGGCTCCCTGTCGAGATCGACGTGGCTTCCGAATTCCGCTACCGCGAAATGCCGCTCTCGCCATCGCAGGCAGCGCTTTTCATCTCGCAGTCAGGCGAGACTGCCGATACGCTCGCCTCGCTGCGCTACTGCCGCGAACAGGGACTGAAGATTGGCGCCGTCGTGAATGTCAGGGAATCGACGATAGCCCGCGAGTCGGACGCCGTGTATCCGATCATGGCCGGTCCCGAAATCGGGGTCGCATCCACCAAGGCCTTTACCTGCCAGCTCGCAGTGCTTGCCGCACTCGCGATCGGGGCAGGGCGTGCCCGCGACATGGTGAGCGTCGAGGAGGAGAAGGCGCTGGTGCGCCACCTCGCCGAGATGCCGCGGGTGATGAGCCAGGTACTGAACGCGGTCCAGCCGCAGATGGAAAGTCTTTCCCGCGAGCTCTCCAAGTGCAAGGACGTGCTCTACCTCGGGCGCGGTACGAGTTTCCCGCTGGCGATGGAAGGCGCGCTCAAGCTTAAGGAGATTTCCTATATCCACGCCGAAGGCTATGCGGCCGGAGAATTGAAGCATGGGCCGATCGCGCTGATCGACGAAGAGATGCCGGTCATCGTCATCGCGCCGCATGACCGGTTTTTCGAGAAGACGATCTCGAACATGCAGGAAGTCGCTGCGCGCGGCGGTCGCATCATCTTCATCACCGACGAGAAGGGAGCCGCGGCCTCGAAGCTGCCGACGATGGCGACGATCGCCCTGCCGCATGTCGATGAAATCATCGCGCCGATGATTTTCTCGCTGCCGATACAGCTGCTTGCCTACCACACCGCCGTCTTCATGGGCACCGACGTCGACCAGCCGCGGAACCTGGCAAAGTCCGTAACGGTCGAGTGATTGTCGTTGGTTTGCCACCGCCTGATTGGCAGTGCGTTGGCCTAGCCTGACCTTGCGAAAGGTCCGGGTTGTCTGGGCCCTTGTTTTCTGGCAACGTCAACTCTGCTGGCTCGGGGAGGCCGCAAGATCGGCCGGCCGAAGGGCTCAGTGGAGTTGACGAATAGCGATGACGGACAATCCGAACCGAATGTCCTTTGCGACGCGGATCAGGAACAATTTCCTAACGGGTCTCATCATCTGCGCCCCGCTGGCAATCACCATATGGCTGACCTGGACGTTCGTTCACTGGGCTGACAGCTGGGTCAGACCCTACATCCCTGCGCGCTACAATCCCGAGCAGTATCTGAACTTCGCGATCCCCGGATTTGGCCTGCTGATTGCGGTTGTGTTCATCACGCTCGTCGGCTTCCTCGGCAAGAACCTCATCGGCCAGAGCATCGTGCGCTTCGGGGAATCGATCGTACACCGGATGCCGCTCGTTCGGACAATCTACAAGAGCCTGAAGCAGATCTTCGAGTCGGTCCTGAAGGAGCAATCCAATTCCTTCAAGAAGGTCGGACTGATCGAGTATCCGAGCGCTGGCCTATGGTCCCTCGTCTTCATTTCCACGGATGCGAAAGGCGAGGTGGCGTCCAAGTTCAACGCCATGGGCAAGGAGATGGTGACCGTCTTCCTGCCGCCAACACCCGTACCGACGGCCGGATTCCTGATCTTCGTTCCCCGCGACAAGATCGTCATGCTCGACATGACCCCGGAAGACGCAGCAAAACTGCTGATTTCCGGCGGCCTCGTGGTGCCCGACCACAAGGAAAAAATCATCAGGAAGACGCTTGTCGGCTCGAACGTCGACTAGAGCATTTTCGTTTTTTCTCCGAATCACAGAAATGCTCTATCTCTTTGTTTTTACGCAATTCCGTACGCAAAACCGCTTCGCACTTTTGCTGGAATTGATCTAGCCTGCCCTGAGAAAGCGGATCGCTTCGTCCCGGCGAAAGAGGTAGAGGAGGGTGCGCAGGGCCACCCCGCGCTCCCCGGTCAGTTCCGGATCCCTGTCAATGACATAGGCCGCGTCCTTGCGGGCGATCTCCAGCAGGTCGGCATGGGCCTCGAGACTCGCGATGCGGAAACCCGGCGTGCCGGACTGCCGTGTACCGAGCAATTCGCCTTCGCCGCGCAGTCTCAGGTCCTCCTCGGCGATGCGGAACCCATCCTCGGTCTCGCGCATGATCGAGAGGCGCGCATGTCCAGTCTCGCTCAATGGCCCGCGATAAAGCAGGATGCAGCTCGAAGCCTCGTCGCCCCGCCCGACGCGACCGCGCAGCTGGTGCAGCTGCGCGAGCCCGAAACGCTCGGCATGTTCGATGACCATGATGGTGGCATCCGGTACATCGACGCCCACCTCTACGACGGTCGTCGCGACGAGAAGGCGCAGCTCTCCGTTCTTGAACGCCATCATGACAGCGTCCTTCTCGGGGCCGGCCATGCGGCCATGCACGAGGCCGACGCCAGGACCGAGGGCCTGTGTGAGCGTTGCGTGGCGTTCTTCCGCCGACATCAGGTCGGATTCCTCGGACTCCTCGACAAGCGGGCAGATCCAGTAGGCCTTCCGGCCCTCGGCAAGCGCGCCCTTCAGCCGCGTCACGATCTCGTCGGTCCGCTCCTGGGGAACGGTGATCGTCTGGATCGGCTTGCGGCCCGCGGGCTTCTCGGTGAGCTTGGAGACATCCATGTCCCCGAAGGCGGCGAGGACCAGGGTGCGGGGGATCGGTGTCGCGGTCATCACGAGCATATGCGGCGAGATGCCCTTGGCTGTCAGCCGCAGCCGCTGGTGGACGCCGAAGCGATGCTGCTCATCTACGACCGCGAGCATCAAGTTGGCGTAGCTGACGCTCTCCTGGAATAGTGCATGGGTGCCGATGACCAGCTGGGCTTCGCCGGATGCGATCCTCTCGAGAATCGTCTCGCGCTCGCGGCCCTTCGCGCGGCCTGTGAGCACTTCCACGGAAATACCTGCATCCGCAGCATATTTCGATATCGTTGCGTAATGCTGTCGGGCGAGGATTTCGGTTGGTGCCATCAGCACCGCCTGTCCGCCGCTTTCGATGACGGCGGCAATGGCCATCAGTGCGACGAGTGTCTTGCCGGAGCCGACATCGCCCTGCAGGAGGCGCAGCATCCGCTCCGTACCCGCCATGTCCCGGAGGATATCGGCGACCGCTTCGTTTTGGCTTCCGGTAGGCGAGAACGGCAGCGCCTCGAGAATCCTGCGGCTCACCGCGCCGGTCGGGTGGACGGGCTGGCCCGGCACCTTGCGCAGGCGTTGGCGAACCAGAGACAATGAGAGCTGGCCGGCGAGGAATTCGTCATAGGCGATGCGTCTGCGGGCCGGTGCATTCGGGTCTATGTCGCTCGCTTCTTGCGGCTCGTGGAGTGCGCGAAAGCTCTCCGTGATCGAGGAAAAGCCATGCCGCTGCAGCAGCGAGGGCTCCAGCCATTCCGGAAGCTGCGGCAGGCGGGCGAGTGCGGCCTCGATGATCTTGCGAAGCGATTTCGGCGAGAGGCCGGCGGTCATCGGATAGACCGGTTCGATCAGAGGCAGGTTCTCGCCTTCCTCAAGACGGACGATATAGTCCGGGTGAACCATGGAGGCGCGACCGTTGAACCAGTCGATCTTGCCGCTGATGGTTACCGTCTCGTCGATGGGGAGTTGCTTCTCCAGCCATTGCGCCTGCCCACGGAAGAAGACCAGCGTCAGTTCGCCGGTGTCGTCATGGAGGAACACACGGTAGGGCACGTTGCTGCGGCCGCGCGGTGGCGGCTGGTGGCGGTCGACACGCGCCGTAATGGTGACGATCGCGCCCTGTGGCGCGCGTGCTATGCCAGGCTGCTGGCTCCGGTCGATGAGAGAATGGGGCGCGTGAAACAGGAGGTCGATGACGCGGCAGTCTTCCGGACCTTCTCGCCCGAGCAGCTTGACCAGAAATTCCGCGACCTTCGGGCCGACACCTGGAAGCGTCGCGACGGAGGAGAAAAGCGGATCGAGGATGGCGGGGCGCATACGGGCAAAATGCGACGAGAGGCGGTCCGTTGGCAAGACTCGCGACCAGTGAAATCCAAGGATTTCCTGAGCGGAGTATTTGACCGCCTTCGCCGCTTTTTTCGCAAAAACCGGTTCCCACTTGTTCCGCCAATGTTTTATAGAGGCGCATCAACAGGAAGGTATCTTCGATGACAGGCATAACCCTCAGCAGTGCCGACCTCGATCCGCGCCGCAGGCGGATCTTGTTTCGCTGTTGGCATCGCGGCATTCGCGAAATGGACCTGGTCCTGGGGCAGTTCGCCGAAGCCGAGCTTGCGACCCTTTCGGAGGTCGAGCTCGACGAGCTGGAGGCCATCATGGCCGAAGAAGACAATGACCTGCTGCGCTGGGTCATGGGGACCTGGCCGCTGCCGGATCGCTTCCGCACGCCGATGTTTGAAAGGATCGTGGCCTACAAGCCTGATTTCGACCGCAAGTTCAGCGAATATTTCGGGACGCCGGAATGATCTCGGGCTTTGATGCGAAGAGGCTCGCCGCCACGGCGGAGCCGCTGACGATTGGCAACGCGCCCTCCGGCATCGAGGCCATCCTGCTCGCTGAACTCGCCCGCAACGGGCAGCCCGTGGCCTATGTCCTTTCCGACGGTCAGCGGATGGCCGACCTCGAACAGATGATCGGTTTCGTTGCGCCGGATATTCCCGTTCTGACGCTGCCTGCCTGGGACTGTCTGCCTTACGACCGCGTCTCGCCGAGCGCCGATACCTCGGCTCGCCGTCTTGCGGCGCTGGGCGGGCTGATCGCGCATCACAAGAAGCCGCATCCCGCGATCGCGCTGGTAACGGTCAATGCGATGCTGCAGAAGGTCGCCCCGCAGGAGGTGATCGAGAGCCTCGCTTTCTCGGCCCGGCCCGGCAACCAGCTGCGGATGGACGATCTAGTGGGCCGGCTAGAACGAAACGGATTCGATCGCGTCGCAACGGTCCGCGAGGTCGGTGAATATGCCGTACGTGGCGGCATTCTCGATGTCTTCGTGCCCGGCACGGAGGAGCCGGTGCGGCTCGACTTCTTCGGCGACACGCTGGAAAGCATCCGCAGCTTCGATCCGGCAAGCCAGCGGACGATCGGGCAGGTGCGCTCGCTCGATCTCAACCCCATGAGCGAAGTGACGCTGACGCCCGACACGATCAGCCGGTTCAGGAAGAACTATCTCTCGCTCTTCGGCGCGGCGACACGCGACGACGCGCTCTACGTCGCGGTTTCGGAAGGGCGCCGCTATGCAGGCATGGAGCATTGGCTGCCTCTCTTCTACGAAAAGCTGGATACCGTATTCGACTATCTGAGCGGCTTTCGCATCGTTACCGACCACACAGTGCGCGAGGCGGCGGAGGAGCGTTCGAAGCTCGTCCTCGACTACTATGAGGCACGGCGCAGCTCCGGCGAGCAACGGAAGGGGCAGATGGCCCAGGGCACACCCTACAAACCCGTCTCGCCCGGCCAGCTCTACCTCGACGGCAGCGGCTTCGGGAAGATCCTCGACGCATTGAACACCATCCGCATCTCGCCGTTCAACGAGCATGAAGGCGAAGCGCGCCGTGTCATCAATCTCGATGCAAGGCCGGGACCGCGCTGGGCGCGGCCGGCCGGCGAAGGCATCGAGGCGGAACAACGCGTCAATGTCTTCGATCTCGCGGTCAAATACGTGGCGGATCGCAGGGCGAGCGGCGGAAAGGTCCTCATCACGGCCTGGACCGAGGGTTCGCTGGACCGGCTGCTGCAGGTCCTCAACGAACACGGTCTGGAGCGCGTCAAGCCGATCGAGGCGCTGAAGGACATCGATTCCCTTGCAAGGGGCGAGGCGGCTGCGGCCGTGCTCAGCCTCGAAGCGGGTTTCGAAAGCGGCGACTTCGTCGTCATCGGCGAGCAGGACATCCTTGGCGACCGCATGGTGCGCCGCTCCAAGAGGCGCAAGCGTGCGGCTGATTTCATATCCGAAGTTGGTGGCCTCGACGAAGGCTCGATCGTGGTCCACGCCGAACATGGCATCGGCCGCTTTATCGGACTTCGGACCATCGAGGCGGCAGGCGCGCCCCATGCCTGCCTGGAACTGCAATATGCCGACGAGGCCAAGCTCTTCCTGCCAGTGGAGAATATCGAGCTGCTGTCGCGCTACGGCTCGGAGGCGAGCGATGCACAGCTTGACCGGCTCGGTGGCGGCGCCTGGCAGGCCCGCAAGGCCAAGCTCAAGAAGCGGCTGCTCGACATGGCCGACGGGCTCATCCGCATCGCGGCTGCGCGCCTGACGCGGCATGCGCCAGTCCTCACCGCGCCGGACGGGCTCTATGACGAGTTTTCCGCGCGCTTTCCCTATGACGAAACCGAGGACCAGATGACCGCCATCGAGGCCGTTCGGGAGGATCTCGGGGCCGGGCGGCCGATGGATCGCCTGGTCTGCGGCGATGTCGGCTTCGGCAAGACGGAGGTGGCGTTGCGGGCCGCGTTCGTCGCGGCGATGAATGGCGTTCAGGTCGCTGTCGTCGTGCCAACGACCCTGCTCTCCCGCCAGCATTTCAAGACCTTCTCGGAGCGTTTCCGCGGACTTCCGATCCGCATCCAGCAGGCCTCGCGGCTTGTCGGCTCCAAGGACCTCGCACTGACGAAGAAGGAGGTCGCGGACGGGAAGACCGACATCGTCGTCGGCACGCATGCGCTGCTCGGCGCGGGCATCAAGTTCGCGAATCTCGGCCTGCTTGTTATCGACGAGGAGCAGCACTTCGGGGTGAAGCACAAGGAGCGGCTGAAGGAGCTGAAGAGCGACGTGCACGTGTTGACGCTTTCGGCGACGCCGATCCCGCGGACCCTACAGCTCGCCATGACCGGCGTGCGGGAGCTCTCGCTGATCACCACGCCACCGGTCGACCGCATGGCGGTGCGGACCTTCATCTCGCCTTTCGATTCACTCGTCATCCGCGAGACGCTGATGCGCGAGCACTACCGCGGCGGCCAAAGCTTCTACGTCTGCCCGCGCCTTTCCGACCTCGCCGATATCCACGCCTTCCTGCAGTCGGACGTGCCGGAACTGAAGGTCGCGGTCGCGCACGGTCAGATGCCTGCGGGCGAGCTCGAGGACATCATGAACGCCTTCTACGAGGGCCGCTATGATGTGCTCCTGTCGACCACGATCGTGGAATCCGGTCTCGACGTACCGACTGCCAACACGTTGATCGTTCATCGCGCCGACATGTTCGGGCTTGCGCAGCTCTACCAGCTGCGCGGGCGTGTCGGCCGCTCGAAGGTCCGGGCCTTCGCGCTTTTCACCCTGCCGGTGAACAAGATGCTGACCGCGACTGCCGAGCGGCGGCTCAAGGTGCTTCAGTCCCTCGATACGCTTGGCGCCGGCTTCCAGCTCGCAAGCCACGATCTCGACATTCGCGGCGCCGGCAACCTGCTTGGCGAGGAGCAGTCCGGCCACATCAAGGAGGTCGGCTTCGAGCTTTACCAGCAGATGCTGGAAGAGGCGGTGGCCGAGGTGAAGGGCGAAGACGAGATCCATGATACCGGCTGGTCGCCGCAGATCTCGGTCGGGACGCCGGTCATGATTCCCGACAACTACGTGCCGGACCTGCACCTGCGCATGGCGCTCTACCGCCGGCTCGGCGAACTCGCCGATATCAAGGAGATTGACTCGTTCGGTGCCGAGATGATCGACCGCTTTGGTCCGCTGCCGATCGAGGTGCAGCATCTGCTGAAGATCGTCTACATCAAGCTCCTCTGCCGCATCGCTAATGTCGAGAAGCTCGATGCCGGACCCAAGGGCGTCGTGGTACAGTTTCGCAACAAGGAGTTCCCGAACCCAGCTGCACTCGTCGGCTATATCGCCAAGCAGGGGACAACGGCGAAGATTCGCCCTGATCACAGCGTGTTCCTGACACGCGATCTGCCAACGCCGGAAAAGCGGCTGCAGGGGGCAGCGGTCGTCATGACGCAGCTCGCGGAACTCGCGAAATAGGAGGGGAAAATGGCGAGCTACAAGGCAACGATCGCGTGGGAGCAGAAGGACGAGGGCTTTTCCGACAATCGCTACAGCCGCGCCCATACCTGGCGCTTCGACGGTGGAATCGAGCTGCGCGCCTCTTCTTCACCGCATGTCGTACCGCTGCCCTATTCGGTGGAGGACGCTGTTGATCCGGAGGAGGCGTTCGTCGCCTCGCTTTCGAGCTGCCACATGCTCTGGTTCCTGTCGATTGCCGCCAAGCGTGGTCATTGCATCGACAGCTATGAAGACGTTGCTGAGGGAATCCTCGCCAGGAATGCCGAAGGCAAGCTCGCGATGACGGTCGTGACGCTGCGTCCCAGCGTGGTTTTCAGTGGCGACAAGTTGCCAACCAAGACCGAGATCGGCGCCATGCACCATGAAGCGCATGACGCGTGCTTCATCGCCAATTCGGTTACCACCGACGTGCGCTGTGAACCGGTCTTCGCCTGAACCCTAGTTCAGCGAGGCGCGTGCTTCGGCCTTCAGCGCCGCGATCTCGCGCAGAGCGTTGGCCAGCACCTCAGGCGTTTGCGCGCCGCTCACGGCATACTGCTGGTCGAAGATGAAAAAGGGCACGCCGTTGACGCCCATCTGCTGCGCGGCATCTATTTCCGTGACTATCAGCTCGCGATCGGCATCGGATGCGAGCAGCGACGTAGTAACGGCACGATCGAGGCCGGCGGCCTCGGCAATGTCGAGGAGGACGGCGTGGTCGCCGACATTGCGCCCTTCCTCGAAATTGGCCCTGAACAGCGCGGCGACGACGCGGTCCTGCTTCTCACGGCTCTCGGTCATCGCCCAATGGATAAGGCGGTGCGCATCCATCGTATTCGGACCGATCTTGATCGCCTCGAAATCAAAGTTGATGCCGACTTCGCGGCCGAGATCGCTAAGCATCTTGTGCCCCTGGGCAACACGTTCAGCGCCGCCCAGCTTCTGCTCCAACGCCTTCTTCTGATCGACGCCTTCCGGCGGATAGTCGGGATTGAGCCTATAGGGCCGCCAGTTGATGTCGACGCCGATTTCGTCCTGCACGGCGGCGATGGCTAGTTCGAGCCGCGCCTTGCCAAGGTAGCACCAGGGGCAGACCACATCCGAGACGACGTCGATCGTTATGCGTTCCATGGGCTCTCCTTCAAGGTTGCGGCAATGGCTGCCATCTAGGCCGTTGCCGGCGGGAGTGCAACCAGGCAGAAAAAGGGAACCACCTTATTGAGCGCTGGCATCCCACCAGGTTGGCAGCTGATATCCGTAGAGGGGCACGCTATCAGGATGGCCGATCCGCTTGTTGCGGGCAATCCATTGCTGGTCGGTATGATAGAGCGGCAGGACATAATGGCCGGAAAGAAGCATCCGGTCATGCGACCGTACCGCCGCGGTGAAATCCTCTGCCGAGCGCGCCGCCAGTATATGATCGATCAGCGTATCGACGTCCGGATCGGCGACGCCGGCGAAGTTCGAACTCCCTTCGCGGTCGCGCGATGCGGACGACCAGAACGAGAGCTGCTCGCTGCCCGGAGACAACGAAGACGGGTAAGACTTGATGATAACGTCGTAGTCGAAGCTATTGGTACGGCTTTGATATTGCGAATCGTCGACAGTGCGTATCGAGGCGGATATTCCGAGCGTCTGCAGCGAGCGCTGGTAGACCACCGCGAGCTTTTCCTGATCCGTGTTCTGGGTCATGATCTCGAATGCGAGGTGCTTGCCAGTGGCATCGACCATTTTCCCGCCTTGGATCGAATAGCCGGCTTCCTTCAGCAGCTGAACCGCCTGGCGCAGCACGTTGCGGTCTCGGCCGGAGCCGTCCGTGACCGGAAGCTTGTAGGTCCCGTTCAGGATGTCGGGCTGGATGCGCTGCTTGATCGGGCCGAGGAGCGTCAACTCCCGCTCGTCCGCGGGGACCCCGAAACTGGAAAGATCGGAATTCTGCCAGAAGCTTTCCGTGCGCTTGTAGGCATTGGAGAACAGATTCTTGTTCGCCCACTCGAAGTCGAAAACCAGGGAGAGCCCTTCGCGAAGCTTAGCGTCCTCGAACATCGGCCGGCGCGTATTGAAGACGAAGCCCAGCATCCCGCTCGGCAGCTTCGGCTTGAACGTGTCCTTCACGATCGTGCCGGATGCGATCGCCGGAAAATTATAGGCCGTCGCCCAATGCCCTGGGCTGCCGTCCGGATATACATCGACATCGCCCTTCTTGAAGGCCTCGAAGAGTGTCGTATCCTGCAGGAAATACTGGACGGTAAGCTGGTCGTAGTTGTCGAAGCCCACCTTGGCGGGAATGTCCTTGCCCCAGTAGTTTGGGTCCCGCTCGTAAGTGATGCTCTCTCCCGGCTTGACCGACTTTACCTTGTAGGGGCCGGAGCCCATTGGCGGCGTGAGCGAGGTGCGGTCGAAGGTTTCCGGATCAATGGCATGTTTCGGCAGGACCGGCGCGAGCGCAAAGATCAGCGGCGTCTCCCTGTCAGCCTTGTCGTTGAAGGTGAATCGTACGCCGTGCTCGCCGATCTTTTCCATCTTCGACACCACGCTGAGGCGGCTGGCGAAGGGAACGCGCCCCTTGTCGCGCAGGAGTTCGAAGCTGAACATCACGTCTTCGGGCGTAACGGGCTGGCCGTCCTGCCATTTCGCCTTCGGATTGATGTTGAACTGGATGAAGGTGCGATCGTCGTCCCACTCCACGCTCTCGGCGAGCAGGCCGTACATGGTGAAGGGCTCGTCCCTCGAGCGCTGCATCAGGGATTCGTAGACGAGATTGCCGAACTCCGGGTCCCACATGCCGCGCGCGGTCGTGCGCATGCTCTTGAGGATGAAGGGATTGAGGTTGTCGAAGGTGCCGACCACTCCATAGGTGATCTTTCCGCCTTTTTTCACGTCCGGATTGACATAGCTGAAATGCGTGTAGTCCGGCGGCAGCGCGGGGTCCCCGTGCATGGCAATGCCGTGAAGCGGCTGGGCGATCGCGGCGCTGGCGACAAGCGCGAAGACAAAGGGAAGAGCGATCCGGAGCACGACGGAAATCCTTTCCGGCAAAAGGGCTTGATTCGCAAAAAGCTTATCATGGGGACCGTCGAATCCAACAATTGCTCATGATTTCTTGGCGATGACCGCGAAAAAGCCAAAGAAGTGCTGGATATCGTTTGCAACGCGATGTAACAGGTGGTCGGAAGACATCGGGTCACGCATTTGCCTTAATTTTCCGTGAGGTGGAGGCCAATCGACCGTTTGAAAAGGGGCAGCAGGTCGTTGCCCCGGGCGACTTTCAGGAGACGGATCTCGTTATGATGTTCAAGTCAGACAAGAAAATACGGACAGCTCTGTCCGCACTGGCCGTGGTGATCGGCGCTGCGTCGGCTCCGGCCGTTACGTTTGCACAGGATGCCGCTGCGGCTCCGACCGACAGTGCACAGCCGGCTGCGCCGGCCGCGCCTCGTCTGGGTTGGTACAAGACCTGCAGCAAGCAGGAAGACAGCGACATCTGCGTCGTTCAGAACCTCGTTGTCGCCAATGGCGGACAGCTCGTTACCGCCGTCGGCCTGATCACGGTCGAGGGCAAGGTGAACCGCAAGCTTCTGCAGGTTTCCGTACCCACGGCGCGTCTCATCGCACCGGGCATCGGCATGCAGATCGATGGCGGCAAGCCCCAGAAGATCGACTACGCGATCTGCCTGCCGGACAAGTGCACGGCTGAAATCCCGCTGACGGACGCAATGGTCGCGAGCCTGAAGAAGGGCAGCGAAGTCATCTTCACCTCGATCAACTTCCGCCGCGCTCCGAACCCGATCAAGGTCTCGCTCGAAGGCTTCACGGGCGCCTTTGATGGCGCTCCGGTTTCCGAATCGAAGCTCGCCGAGACGCAGCGCAGCCTCCAGGAAGGCATGCAGAAGAAGGCCGAGGAAGCACGCAAGAAGCTTGAGGACGCCCAGAAGGCCGCCAAGGCTCAGTAAAAACTCCGCCTTTAGCAATGACGAAGCCCGGCCCTCGTGCCGGGCTTTTTGTTTGATAGTGCGGCTGCTCGTTGCGCGCCCGCCTAAACAAAAGATCCCGCGCGAGGCGGGATCCCTGGAAACTTCAATGTTGGATCGCGCTTAGTGGGCGAAGCTCATCTTGGGTCTGAACTGGCCGGACGGGGCGCGATCGAAAATCTGGTCCACTTGCGGATTGCGCAGCGGCTCACCACTTTCATCGGTTATGAGGTTCTGCTCGGAGACGTAGGCAACGTATTCGCTCTCGTCGTTTTCAGCGAGCAGGTGATAGAAGGGCTGGTCCTTGCTCGGGCGGACCTCGGCAGGGATGGAGTTCCACCACTCCTCGGTATTGGCAAATTCCGGGTCCACGTCAAAGACCACGCCGCGGAACGGGAAGACCCTATGTCGGACGACCTCGCCAATACTGAACTTTGCATTACGCTGTTTCATGGTACGACTTCCTTTCTCACCAGATTTGGTGATTGGAGCCGGGCTTATCAAGGCTTTCTGGCCCCATTGTTCATGAAACCGTCACATTAGCCTTGCCACCAACTGGCTCCGATTCGGACCCCGGAACCCCCCTTTTGCGAAAAAGCCCCGGCGAACCGGGGCTTTTCTTTTCATTATGCCGAGTAGTACATGTCGAATTCGACCGGATGCGGGGTCATTTCGAAGCGCATGACTTCCGCCATCTTGATCTCGATGAAGGCATCGATCTGGTCGTCGTCGAAGACGCCACCGGCCGTGAGGAACTTGCGATCCTTGTCGAGGCTTTCCAGCGCTTCGCGCAGCGAGCCGCAAACCGTCGGGATCTTCTTCAGTTCCTTCGGCGGCAGATCGTAGAGATCCTTGTCCATCGCCTTGCCGGGATGGATCTTGTTCTTGATACCATCGAGGCCGGCCATCAGCATGGCAGCGAACGCGAGGTACGGGTTTGCCGTCGGATCAGGGAAGCGGACTTCGACGCGCTTTGCCTTCGGGTTCGAGCCGAACGGAATGCGGCAGGAAGCCGAGCGATTACGTGCCGAATAGGCAAGCAGAACCGGTGCTTCATAGCCCGGGACAAGACGCTTGTAGGAGTTCGTCGACGGGTTGGTGAAGGCGTTGATCGCCTTTGCGTGCTTGATGATACCGCCGATATAGTAGAGGCAGCTTTCGGAAAGGCCTGCATATTCGTCGCCGGCGAAGGTCGGCTTGCCACCCTTCCAGATCGACTGGTGTACGTGCATGCCCGAGCCGTTGTCGCCGAAGATCGGCTTCGGCATGAAGGTGGCCGTCTTGCCGTAAGCATTGGCGACCTGGTGGACGACATACTTGTAGAGCTGCATCTTGTCGGCGTTGCGCACGAGCGTGTCGAACTTGATGCCGAGCTCATGCTGAGCGGCAGCAACTTCGTGGTGATGCTTTTCGACGGTGACGCCCATCTCCGACAGGACGGTCAGCATTTCCGAACGCATGTCCTGCACGGAATCGATCGGAGGAACCGGGAAGTAGCCGCCCTTGACGCGCGGGCGATGGCCGAGGTTGCCCGTCTCGTAGTCCGTGTCGTCGTTGGACGGCAGTTCGGACGAATCGAGCTTGAAACCAGTGTTATAGGGGTCAGCCTTGTACTTCACGTCGTCGAAGACGAAGAATTCGGCTTCCGGGCCGACGAAAACGGTGTCGCCGATGCCTGAGGCCTTCAGGTAGGCTTCGGCCTTCTTGGCGGTGCCACGCGGGTCGCGGTTGTAGGCTTCGCCCGAAACCGGATCAAGAATGTCGCAGAGGATGACCATCGT
Organism: Rhizobium sp. BK251; assembly: GCF_004345245.1. Taxonomy (GTDB): domain Bacteria; phylum Pseudomonadota; class Alphaproteobacteria; order Rhizobiales; family Rhizobiaceae; genus Rhizobium. The sequence goes on from NZ_SLUQ01000003.1 coordinate 302,600, forward strand.
CGACTGGGCGAAGAAGGGGTCCATGTGAACGGTGTCCGGATCGGGCATCAGCACCATGTCGGACTCGTTGATGGCCTTCCAGCCCACAATCGAGGAGCCGTCGAACATGACGCCATCGGCGAACATGTCTTCGTCAACGCAACCAACATCCATCGTGACGTGCTGCAGCTTGCCCTTGGGGTCCGTAAAGCGCAGGTCGACGAACTTGACCTCGTTGTCCTTGATTTGCTTCAAAATTTCGTTAGCGGTCGTCATAATGCTTCCCTTGACTTGGATGACGATTTCGAATTTCGCCGGAGCGGCGAGGCGGGTTAGATGGCGTCTATGCCTGTTTCACCGGTGCGGATGCGAATGACCTCTTCCACATTGGAGACGAAAATCTTTCCATCGCCAATGCGCCCGGTCTGTGCGGCCTTGCGGATAGCGTCGATGACGGCTTCCGCATTTTCGTCCGCCAGGACGACTTCGACTTTCACCTTTGGCAGGAAATCGACGACGTATTCGGCGCCACGGTAGAGCTCCGTGTGACCTTTCTGACGACCGAAGCCTTTTGCTTCCGTAACTGTGATGCCTTGCAGGCCGACTTCTTGAAGGGCTTCCTTCACCTCGTCAAGCTTGAAAGGCTTTATGATCGCTTCGATCTTTTTCATGAGAAAATGCTCTCCGCTTCTCCCGTTAAAGCAGGAATATACCCGCTCGCCCTAGCCAATGCAGTTATCGTGCCAATCGACACAGAACTTTCACGAAAATCTTTCGGATTTTGCTGATAGAGCGCCAATTCGTGGGGATTCCGACATGAAAATGAATGCAATTTGACCCAAAAACCGCCAGAGGGCGCAAAAAGTGGCGGAGACCTGAAGGCCTCCCCGTTCGAATGGAACGCCTAATTTCACCTCAATATGCCTACTATTTATTCATCTGCATAAGTTCACCGCACTTTTTGCCGGATAGAGCGTGGTTGTTTTTCGCGCAGTTTTTGAATTCAATGGCGTCATGGAAATTGCACTTTCAGACTTGCTTCTCCTGCCATCCGAGATGGCCAAGGTCGATGCGGCCGCCGCCGCGTCCGGAATCGATTCCTTCGGCCTGATGCAGAAGGCGGGATGGGCGGTCGCAGCCGCGGCCCTGCGCCACTTTCCCGAGGCGTTGCGCTTTGTCGTACTTTGCGGACCCGGCAACAACGGCGGCGACGGATACGTGGCTGCCCGCGCATTGGATGACGCCGGAGCCGAGGTCGCCATCTTCCGGCTCGGCGAGACCCAAAAGCTCAAGGGCGATGCTGCGAAGGCATATGGGCTTTGCCCGATCGCGGGGCTGCCCATCGAGGAATACGCGCCGCACGAAGGCGATGTCGTTATCGATGCGATCTTCGGCGCGGGGCTCGACCGCACCGTGCCACCAGTCCTTGCGGAAGTGATCCACCGCGTTGCAAGTGCGAATGTGCCCGTACTGGCGGTCGATCTTCCATCGGGCCTCGACGGCAGGGCGGGCGTGCCCCTTGGAGCCGCATTCCGATCAGCTCATACCGTTACGTTCATGACCCGCAAACCTGGCCACCTGCTGATGCCGGGGCGCGAACTCTGCGGCACAATCGAGGTGGTGGATATCGGCATTCCGCAGAGGATTGTCCGCGCCGAGGCCCGCAGTGGAATAGCTGCAAACATGCCACTTCAATGGCGTGATGCGTCACCCTCCGCGCAGATGGATACGCACAAATACAAGCGCGGCCACCTTGTCGTCTTCTCCGGCGGTGCCACCGCTACTGGGGCGGCGCGGCTCGCGGCCGGAGCGGGTTTGAAGGCGGGGGCTGGGCTCGTGACGATCGCTTCGCCGGAGGCCGCACTTTCCGCTAATGCCGCCCACCTGACCGCGATCATGCTTCGGGCTGTCGCCGACGAGGCGGCCCTGGCGCGATGGCTTGCCGACGATCGACTGCAGACCTTCGTGCTCGGGCCGGGTTTTGGCATCGGCGAGACGGCGCGGCAATATGTAAGGTCGCTGAGCGGTCGCCGCCTGGTGCTCGACGCGGATGGCATCAGTTCCTTCGTGGAGGCACGTGAAGAGCTTTTCGGGGCCTTTGCCGGAGGTGCGTGCCGGCTTGTCCTTACCCCGCATGAGGGAGAGTTTGCACGGCTCTTCCCCGATATCGCCTCCAACGAGGGGACGAGCAAAGTGGAAAAGGCACGGGACGCGGCCGCCCGATCCAATGCCGTCGTCATCTACAAGGGAGCAGACACCGTTATTGCAGCGCCGGACGGCAGAGCATTGATCAATACCAATGCGCCGCCTTGGCTTGCGACAGCAGGGTCAGGCGACGTGCTGGCCGGCATCACCGGCGGCCTGCTCGCACAGGGAATGCCGGCCTTCGAAGCCGCGGCGGCGGCCGTGTTCCTGCATGGCGAAGCCGGGCAGCGGGCAGGGCATGGGCTGACGGCAGAGGATCTCGTGGCCGAGGTCAGGGCGCTCTGATCAGCCGGGCAGGTCGACCTTCTCCTGCAGGGCGATTGCGCCGTGCGGCGCGTTGACCTTGCCCTCGTGGATGATGAAAGCGAAGACCTCGCGAGGAACGGCCGTGACCTTGCGCTTTGGATCGACCAGCTCGAGATCGTCCGGAACCTTGCCCTCGGACCAAGTGTGCAGGCGCTTCGCCCAAGATTTGAGGTCGTCCGGCGGATAGCAGGTCTTGATGTCGTCCGAACCCTTCTGCAGCCGCGCATAGACGAAATCGGCCGTAACATCGGCTATCATCGGATAGTCGAAGTGCTCGGCACAAACCGGCGCAACACCGTACTTGGCAAGAAGCTCCACGAATTCCGGTACCTTGAACGAGTCGTGGCGCACCTCGACGACATGCCGGAGCGGCAGGCCATCCTGCTTGTCCGGCAAGAGCCTCAGGAATGCCTCGAAATCATCGGGATCGAATTTCTTCGTCGGCGCGAATTGCCAGAGGATCGGTCCGAGGTGCGGACCGAGCTCCGTCAGGCCCTGTGTCAGGAACCTCTCCATGGATTCGCCTGCTTCAGCCAATACGCGCCGGTTGGTGACGAAGCGGCTGGCCTTGAGGGAGAAGACGAAGCCTTCCGGCACGTCCGCACCCCACTTGGCAAAGGTCTCGGGCTTCTGCGAACTGTAGTAGGTCCCGTTGATTTCGATGACCTTCAGCTTGCGGCTGGCATAATGCAGCTCGTCCTTCTGCTTCAGCTCGGCCGGATAGAAATGGCCGCGCCAGGGCTCGAAGGTCCAGCCGCCAACGCCGATCCGAATCTCACCAGATTTCGTCATCTCCCCTCCCGTTTTATTTCCCTGCTTATTCTGCCGCCACCACTCGCTTCATCGGACGCCGTTCCAGCAACTCCTTGAGAAAGTGGCCGGTATAGGAACGAGGCTCGCGGACAACGTCTTCCGGCGTGCCTGTCGCAACGATCTCGCCGCCACCGTCACCGCCCTCGGGACCGAAATCAAGGACCCAGTCGGCCGTCTTGATGACCTCCAGATTGTGCTCGATGACGACGACCGAATTGCCCTGATTGACCAGTTCGTGAAGCATCTCGAGAAGCTTGGCGACGTCATGAAAATGCAGGCCTGTCGTCGGCTCGTCCAGAATGTATAGAGTGCGGCCCGTCGAGCGCTTCGACAGTTCCTTGGCGAGCTTGACGCGCTGCGCCTCGCCGCCCGAAAGCGTGTTGGCCTGCTGGCCGACCTTGATATAGCCGAGGCCGACATCGAAGAGCGACTGCAGCTTGTCGCGCACGGCCGGCACGGCAGTGAAGAACTCCACGCCTTCCTCGACCGTCATGTCGAGCACGTCGGCAATCGACTTGCCCTTGAAGGTGACATCCAGCGTCTCGCGATTGTAGCGTTTGCCGTGGCAGACGTCGCAAGTGACATAGACGTCAGGCAGGAAGTGCATCTCGATCTTGATGACGCCGTCGCCCTGGCAGGCTTCGCAGCGCCCGCCCTTGACGTTGAACGAGAAGCGGCCAGGCTGATAGCCCCGCGCCTTCGCCTCCGGCAGGCCGGCGAACCAGTCGCGGATCGGCGTGAAGGCACCGGTATAGGTGGCGGGGTTCGAGCGCGGAGTGCGGCCGATCGGCGACTGGTCGATGTCGATGACCTTGTCGATATGTTCGAAGCCGTCGATACGGTCGTGATCTGCCGGTATTTCGCGCGCGCCCATGACGCGGCGGGCGGCGGACTTATAGAGGGTCTCGATCAGGAAGGTGGATTTCCCTCCGCCTGAAACCCCGGTCACTGCGGTGAAAACCCCGAGCGGGATGGCTGCTGTAACATTCTTGAGATTGTTGCCGCGGGCGCCGACGACCCGGATCTCCTTGCCCTTCTTTACCTTGCGGCGTTGTGTGGGCACGGGAACACCGAGCTCGCCCGAAAGATATTTCCCGGTCAGCGATTTCGGGTTGGCCATGATGTCCTGCGGCGTGCCGTGGGCGACGACCTGGCCGCCGTGAACGCCGGCAGCAGGGCCGATATCGACAACGTCGTCCGCCGACAGGATCGCGTCCTCGTCATGCTCCACGACAATCACAGTGTTGCCGATGTCCCGAAGATGTTTCAGCGTTTCAAGCAGGCGGGCATTGTCCCGCTGATGCAGGCCGATCGACGGCTCGTCCAAGACATAGAGGACACCGGTGAGACCCGAGCCGATCTGCGAGGCGAGCCGGATGCGCTGGCTTTCGCCGCCGGAGAGCGTCCCCGAATTGCGGGAGAGGCTCAGATACTCGAGGCCAACGTCGTTCAGGAAGCGAAGGCGGTCACGGATCTCCTTGAGAATGCGCACCGCGATTTCGTTCTGCTTGGCGTTGAGGTTGGCCGGCAGTACCTCGAACCAGTCGCGGGCGACGCGGATCGACATATTGGTGACTTCGCCGATATGGAGCTTGTTGATCTTCACGGCCAGCGCCTCGGGCTTCAAGCGGAAGCCATTGCAGGCCGGGCAGGGTGCTGCCGACATGAAGCGTTCGATTTCCTCGCGCGCCCAGGCAGAATCCGTTTCCTTCCAACGCCGCTCGAGATTTGGAATGATGCCTTCGAAGTTCTTGTGCGTCGTGTAGGAGCGCGCGCCATCGGCATAGTGGAATTCGATCTTTTCCTCTGTGCCGTTGAGGATGACGTCCTTCGCCTTTTCCGAAAGATCGCTCCAGCGGCTGCCGAGCTTGAAGCCGTGGTGCTTGCCGAGCGCCTCGAGCGTCTGGTTATAGTACGGGGAGGTCGACTTCGCCCAGGGTGCGACGGCACCATCTCGCAAGGTGCGCTCCGGCTCCGGCACGATGAGGTCCGCATCGATCTTCTGCAGCGATCCCAGCCCATCGCAAGAAGGGCAGGCGCCGGAGGGATTGTTGAACGAGAAAAGCCGCGGCTCGATTTCCGGGATCGTGAAGCCGGAAACAGGGCAGGCGAATTTTTCCGAGAAGAGCACGCGCTCATGCGTCTCGTTGAGCGATTTGTTTGCGGAACCTCCGGCGGCAGTCTCCTCCGGCGGTAGCGGCTTGTCGGCGAATTCCGCGACGGCCAGCCCATCGGCAAGCTTGAGGGAGGTCTCGAGGCTGTCGGCCAGACGCGCCGATACGTCGGATCGCACGACGATGCGGTCCACGACCACGTCGATGTCGTGCTTGTACTTCTTGTCCAGCGCCGGCGCGTCGGCGATCTCGTAGAATTGGCCGTCCACCTTGACGCGCTGGAAGCCCTTCTTCATCAGCTCCGCCAGTTCCTTCTTGTATTCGCCCTTGCGGCCCCGGACGAGCGGCGCAAGGATATAAAGCCGCGTGCCTTCCTCGAAGTCGAGGATGCGGTCGACCATCTGGCTCACCGTCTGGCTCTCGATCGGCAGGCCCGTCGCCGGCGAATAGGGAACGCCGACGCGCGCGAAGAGCAGGCGCATGTAGTCGTAGATTTCCGTGACCGTACCGACCGTCGAGCGAGGGTTGCGGGAGGTGGTCTTCTGCTCGATGGAAATCGCCGGCGAGAGCCCGTCGATCTGGTCGACATCGGGCTTCTGCATCATCTCGAGAAACTGGCGGGCATAGGCCGACAGGCTCTCGACATAACGTCGCTGTCCCTCGGCATAGATCGTATCGAAGGCGAGCGACGATTTGCCCGAGCCAGAAAGCCCCGTCATGACGATAAGCTTGTTGCGCGGCAGGTCGAGATCAATGCCCTTGAGATTGTGTTCACGCGCGCCACGAATGGAGATCGTCTTCAGTTCGCTCATCTTGTCTAGCTTCTGTCCGGTGATGTCAGCCCTTATTTAGTGATGCGGGCCAGCGAGTCGAGGCGGAAAATTTCAGGTCAAGTAAGGTTTTCGATTCTGTTGACACGATCATAGCGATAAACTAGAACAAATAAAGAACAAAATTCCTTGTGGATTAAATGCCGCAGGTCGGTAATGGCGGCCGCGATCGTTTAAGATGCAGGAAATGGCAAGCGCCGCCGGACAGGGCGGCAGTTAGGATATTCGCATGGCTGGTAGCGTAAACAAGGTAATTCTGATCGGAAACGTGGGCGCGGACCCGGAAATCCGTCGCACGCAGGACGGCCGGCCGATCGCAAATCTGCGCATAGCCACTTCGGAAACCTGGCGCGACCGCAATTCCGGTGAACGCCGCGAGAAGACCGAGTGGCACACTGTGGTCGTCTTCAACGAGGGCCTGTGCAAGGTCGTCGAGCAATATGTGAAGAAGGGCGCCAAGCTCTACATCGAAGGCGCGCTGCAGACCCGCAAGTGGCAGGACCAGCAGGGTCAGGACCGCTATTCGACGGAAATCGTGCTGCAGGGCTTCAACTCGACGCTCACCATGCTCGATGGGCGTGGCGAGGGCGGCGGTGCGAGCTCCGGCGGTGGTCGCGGCAACAACGACTTCGGCGGCGGCGGTTACGGCGACGACTACGGCTCATCGGCTCCGTCGTCGAGCCGTGGTGGCGGCGCGCCCGCAGGTGGCGGCGGCGGTAACTTTTCGCGCGATCTCGACGACGATATTCCGTTCTGATCGACTATTGAGACTGTGGTAGACGGCGCCTTCGGGCGCCGTTTTGCGTTAGTGCGGCGTCGCGCTGATCAGGTTCAGCGCTGACTTGGTGCCGTCTACGACGAACTGCGCGGCCAGCGCCGCAAGGATGACGCCGAGAAGGCGCGTCAGGATCGCCCGGCCCGTAGCGCCGAGGAAGCGGTCGATGCGATCGGCGACAAGCAGCGCAAAGAGCATCAACAGCAGGTTGACGGCGATGACTCCGATGAGCTGCGCCCGCTCGAGGGTGGAGGAGAGCGCGCCGGAAAGCAGGATCGTTGCCGAGATCGCGCCGGGACCCGCGATGAGCGGCAGCGCCAGCGGGAAGACCGCGATATTCTGAATGTGATCCTTGGTAATGGCCACCTCGGTGGTCTTTTCCTTCCTGTCCTGCCGCTTCTCGAAAATCATCTCGAAGGCGATCCAGAACAGAAGCAGGCCGCCCGCGATGCGGAAGGCGCCGATCGAAATCCCGAGCACGCCGAGCACGCTCGCTCCGAAAAGGGCAAAGACGGCCAGAATGAAGAAGGCGATGATCGTGCCGCGGATCGCCACCTGCCTGCGCTCCGGCCGGTTCATGCCGACAGTGAGCCCGAGGAATATCGGAGCGAGGCCCGGAGGATCGATGGTGACAAGCAGGGTCGTGAAGGCATTGATCAACACGTCGGATGTGGCCATGATCGCTCCCGGCGACGGGAAAATTCCCGTGTAGATGATTGTTATGCGAGGATTCGCGTTTAGCAAAGGCCAACTAGTCGGCCTGTTGTCGGACCTGCCCCGGAATCGCCTCGTTTGCCGTCTTTAGAACGCAAAAGTCTGTTTAAAAGCACCCACCAAAATTGGCGTGGCGCGGGCCTTTGGGCTATAAATTCCGCAGTGATTCTAGAAGAGATCGTGATCCGTCTTGACTGAGCAACTACCTACCGGCGGCGGCAAGTATCCGCCAGGCATTGAGCCAATTTCCATCATGGAGGAAATGCAGCGGTCGTATCTCGACTACGCCATGAGCGTGATCGTGAGCCGCGCCCTCCCTGACGTGCGTGACGGGCTGAAGCCGGTGCACCGGCGTATCCTCTACGGCATGTCGGAGCTCGGCATCGACTGGAACAAGAAATACGTGAAGTGCGCCCGCGTGACCGGTGACGTGATGGGTAAATTCCATCCGCACGGCAATGCCGCGATTTACGATGCACTGGCGCGCATGGCGCAGGACTGGTCGCTGCGCCTGCCGCTGATCGACGGGCAGGGCAACTTCGGCTCGGTCGACGGCGATCCGCCGGCGGCGGAACGTTACACGGAGTGCCGCCTGCAGAAGGCCGCGCACTCGCTGCTCGACGATCTCGACAAGGAAACTGTCGATTTCCGCGACAACTATGACGGCACGCTCTCGGAGCCCGTCGTCGTTCCCGCGAAATTCCCGAACCTCCTGGTCAATGGCGCCGGCGGCATCGCGGTCGGCATGGCGACCAACATTCCGCCGCACAATCTCTCCGAAGTCATCGACGCCTGCATCGCGCTTATCAATGATCCCGCGATCGAGCTGCCGGAACTGATGAAGATCATTCCCGGACCGGACTTTCCGACGGGGGCGATGATCCTCGGCCGTTCCGGCATCAGGGCAGCCTACGAGACTGGCCGCGGTTCGGTCATGATGCGCGGCGTGGCGACGATCGAGCCGATGCGCGGCGATCGCGAGCAGATCATCATCACCGAGATCCCCTACCAGGTGAACAAGGCCACGATGATCGAAAAGATGGCCGAGCTGGTGCGCGAGAAGCGCATCGAGGGCATCTCCGATCTGCGCGACGAGTCCGATCGCCAGGGCTATCGCGTCGTCGTCGAGTTGAAGCGCGACGCCAATGCAGAAGTCATCCTGAATCAGCTCTACCGCTACACGCCGCTGCAGACGTCCTTCGGCTGCAACATGGTGGCGCTCAACGGCGGCAAGCCGGAACAGCTGACGCTCCTCGATATGCTGCGCGCCTTTGTCTCGTTCAGAGAAGAAGTTGTTAGCCGGCGAACAAAATTCCTGCTCCGCAAGGCGCGCGAACGCGCTCACGTCCTCGTCGGTCTGGCGATTGCTGTAGCGAATATCGACGAGGTCATCCGCGTCATCCGCCAGGCGCCCGATCCGCAGTCGGCGCGCGAGGAATTGATGACGCGCCGGTGGCCGGCGGAGGACGTCGAGAGCCTGATCCGGCTGATCGACGATCCGCGTCACCGGATTAATGACGACGAGACCTACAATCTTTCCGAGGAACAGGCTCGCGCCATCCTCGAACTGCGCCTGGCGCGTCTGACCGCACTGGGTCGCGACGAAATAGGCGACGAACTCAATAAGATAGGCGAGGAAATTAAGGATTACCTTGAGATCCTTTCTTCGCGCGTTCGTATCCAGACCATCGTCAAGGACGAGCTTACGGCAGTCAGAGACGAGTTCGGGACGCCGCGTCGTACGGAGATCATCGACGGCGGCCTCGAGATGGACGACGAGGACCTTATCGCGCGCGAGGACATGGTCGTCACAGTGTCGCATCTCGGCTACATCAAGCGCGTGCCGCTGACGACGTACCGCGCGCAGCGCCGCGGCGGCAAGGGCCGCTCCGGCATGACCACCCGCGACGAGGATTTCGTTAGTCGGCTATTCGTAGTCAATACCCATACGCCGGTTCTGTTCTTCTCCTCGCGCGGCATCGTCTACAAGGAGAAGGTCTGGCGGTTGCCGATCGGCACCCCGACCTCGCGCGGCAAGGCGCTGATCAACATGCTTCCGCTGGAGTCTGGTGAGCGCATCACCACCATTCTTCCGCTGCCCGAGGACGAGGACAGCTGGGACAACCTCGACGTCATGTTCTCGACGACGCGCGGCACGGTGCGCCGCAACAAGCTGTCGGACTTCGTCCAGGTCAACCGTAACGGCAAGATTGCGATGAAGCTCGACGAAGAGGGCGACGAAATCCTCTCGGTCGAGACCTGTACGGAGCACGACGACGTGCTTCTGACGACTGCACTCGGCCAGTGCATCCGCTTCCCGGTCGATGACGTCCGTGTTTTTGCCGGCCGCAACTCGATCGGGGTGCGCGGCATCAATCTGGGCGAGGGCGACAGCATCATCTCGATGACGATCGTCGGGCATGTGGATGCCGCTCCGTGGGAGCGCGCCGCCTATCTCAAGCGGTCGGCTGCTGAACGCCGCGCCACGGGCATCGACGAGGACGATATCGCCCTTGTCGGCGAGGAGGTCACCGAGGAGGGACAGCTGACGGACGAGCGCTATGAGGAGCTCAAGACGCAGGAACAGTTCGTTCTGACGGTTTCCGAAAAGGGCTTCGGCAAGCGGTCTTCTTCCTACGACTTCCGTATCTCCGGACGCGGCGGCAAGGGCATCCGTGCGACGGATACGTCGAAGACGGCCGAGATCGGCCTCTTGGTTGCTGCCTTCCCGGTCGAAGATGGCGACCAGATCATGCTGGTCTCGGATGGCGGCCAGCTTATCCGCGTGCCCGTCGGTGGCATTCGCATCGCGAGCCGTGCGACGAAGGGCGTGACGATCTTCTCCACGGCAAAGGACGAAAAGGTCGTTTCCGTCGAGCGCATTAGCGAGCCGGACGGCGAGGATGAGGACGAGGGAGAAACTCCCGAGGCAGGTGTTGCCGAGGGCGAAGCCGGAGCGGGCGACACGCCGGAAAGCTCCGGAGAGTAGCCGCTGCGCCGGTTCTGAAAGATAGGGCGGACGATAAGATGTCTGCCCTTTTTTGATGCCGGCCATCGAGCGGTCCCAGGTGTGTCCCTGGTTGTGGTGTGACTAGATATGCGCCGCCGGCAGGCGCAATGCTGCAACGGTGGCGCGGGGAGGAAGGACAATCATGTCGGGGATCATCAAGACCATTGTCGTTGCAATTGCCCGCAATGGCGTGATCGGCCGCGAGGGAGGCTTGCCCTGGCGGCTTTCGACGGACCTGAAGCGGTTCAAGGCACTCACTCTCGGCAAACCCGTCGTGATGGGCCGAAAGACCTTCGAATCGATTGGTCGTCCATTGCCTGGAAGGCCGAATGTCGTCGTCACGCGCAACAAGGATTTCTCGGCCGAAGGCGTAAGCGCCGCTTCCTCGCTCGCGGAGGCCATCGAGATGGCATCGGCGCTCGCGGTGGCGAATGGCAGCGATGAGATCTGTATCATCGGCGGAGGCGATATCTATCGCCAGGCACTCGACGAGGTGGATCAGTTGCAGGTGACCCACGTCGAGGCGGATGTCGAAGGAGACGCTTTCTTCCCGGCCATCGATCCTGCCACGTGGGAAGCCGTCGAGGAAACGCACGTTCCTGCTGGCGAGAAGGACAGCTACGCGACCCGCTTTTCCACTTACAGACGCCGAGACGGCCAAAAATCAACTATTTTTCAATAAATCGAGCGAAGCTCTTGACGCTGCGTTGAAAGCATCAGCGCCGATACCTATAACGGTGACAGTCGCACTAGGCCATTGCCCCCATGGAATTGTGCGGCATCGGGAATAGCAACAGTTTATGAGGTCTTGATGCCTTGGAGCAATCAAAACGGCGGCGGCGGCCCTTGGGGCGGCGGCGGTGGTGGTAATCAGGGTCCCTGGGGTCAGGGACCGAACAGGCCGCGCGGAAGCGGTGGCAAAGGGGGGCCGCCCGATCTGGAAGAAATCATCCGGCGGGGACAGGATCGGTTGCGAAGTGTCGTACCGGGCGGCTTCAACGGGGGCGTTTTCCTTATTCTCGGCGCCGTTGTCCTGATCTTCTGGCTCATCCAGTGCATCTACACGATCCAGCCGGACGAACGTGGTGTCGAACTGCGCTTCGGCAGGCCGCGCGAGGAAGTTTCGCTGCCGGGCCTGCATTTCCATTTCTGGCCCATGGACACGGTCGAAGTCGTGAAGGTTACGGAGCAACAGCAGAACATCGGCGGGCGCGCGTCTGCGAACTCGTCCACGGGTCTCATGCTTTCCGGTGACCAGAACATCGTCAACGTGCAGTTCTCGGTGCTCTACACCGTCACCGATCCAAGGGCGTTCCTCTTTAATCTCGAAAATCCGGCTGAGACGCTGCAACAGGTCTCTGAAAGCGCGATGCGCGAAGTGGTCGGGCGTCGTCCGGCACAGGATATTTTCCGTGATGCGCGCGCGCAGATCGGCACCGAGGTTCGCGCCATCATCCAGGGCACCATGGATCGTTATGGCGCCGGCATTTCCATTAATGCACTGACCATCGAGGATGTCGCACCGCCGCGCGAAGTGGCCGACGCCTTCGAGGAAGTACAGCGCGCTGACCAGGACAAGCAGCGTCTTGTCGAAGAAGCGAACCAATATGCCAACCAGAAGCTCGGTGGCGCACGAGGCGATGCCGCGCAGATCCGCGAAGCGGCTGCTGCGTATAAGGACCGCGTCGTCAAGGAAGCGGAAGGTGAGGCACAGCGCTTCGTTTCCGTCTACGACGAATACAAGAAGGCGCCGGATGTGACGCGTAAGCGTCTGTTCCTGGAGACTATGGAGTCGGTTCTGAAGGGATCCAACAAGGTAATCATCGATGAGAAGCAGGGCCAGGGAGTCGTTCCCTACCTACCGCTCAACGAGCTCGCGCGGCCGTCAAGCCAGACGCCTGCAACCCAGCAGCAGGAGGCCAAGTGATGACCAACAGGCTTCCCGCAATTCTCATCGGTCTGGCAGTCGTACTGCTGATCGTCTATTCGTCGGTCTTCGTGGTGAACGCGCGCGAGCAGGCAGTCGTCGTACGCTTCGGTCAGATTCAGTCAGTCAAAACCGAGCCCGGCATATACTTCAAGCTGCCCTTCGCCTTCATGGATGCCGACCGCGTCCAATATGTCGAAAAGCAGGAACTGCGCTTCGACCTCGACAATATCCGAGTGCAGGTTTCCGGCGGTGCGTTCTATGACGTGGATGCCTTCGTCATCTACAAGATCAGCGACGCGCGGCGCTTCCGCGAAACCGTGTCCGGCGACCGCGAGGCGGCCGAGTCTCGGCTTCGTACCCGTCTCGATTCATCCTTGCGTCGCGTCTACGGTCTGAGGGGCTTCGATGCCGCTCTTTCCAACGAGCGCGCGTCGATGATGACGGAGGTTCGTGACGACCTCCATCGCGACGCCGAAAATCTCGGTATCGATATCGAAGACGTTCGCATTCGCCGGACGGATCTGACGCAGGACGTTTCGCAGCAGACTTATAACCGCATGCGGGCCGAGCGCCTCGCCGAGGCCGAACTGCTTCGCGCCGAGGGTACCGAGGAAGGCCAGCGGCGGCGGGCAATTGCCGACCGTCAGGTCGTCGAGATCGTTGCCGACGCGCAGCGCGAATCGGAAATCCTGCGTGGTCAGGGTGATGCGGAACGCAACCGCGTGTTTGCCGACGCCTTTACGCGTGACCCGAGCTTCTTCGAGTTCTATCGCTCGATGGCCGCCTACGGCCAGGCGCTGGCCACCTCTGGCACGACAATGGTGCTTTCGCCGAATTCGGAGTTCTTCCGGTACTTCGACAATGCGAATGGCAGCGGGCCGACTGCCGCGGCTCCAGCCGTCCCGGCCGCGGTGCCCCCGGCAACGCCTTCACCCGCACCTGCACCGTCAAACTGACATTCTGACGCCATGCCGACCTCATTGTCGGCATGGCATTAGACGTCGCTTGCCTTCTCACGATCCCGACGCTTTTCGGCTTCGGGATCGTGCTCGAAGTACGCAGCCGGCGTGCGTGCACCGGACAAATATGGACGCCTAGCAACTGACGGCCCATTCGCGAAAAGGTGATTTCGCCCTCCATCATTCCGCCGTATGCTTGTGCTCACCGTCTGTATTCAAAAAGCTCAGAAGAACGGGGATGCCTGATGGCCACCAGCATACGATCGCCTTTTAGACGACCAGTCGCCTTGATGGCAGGCGCGGCATTTCTAGCATGCATTTCGGCGAACGGCCCCGCCTTCGCCCAGTCGCAGGAACCCGGCAACAATGGTGCTGTGAGCGGCACTGAGGGCAGCATCGCCGCGGTTCCGCCCGCAGTCAGCGCGCCAGCCCCTTCGACCGACGGAAGTGTACCGCCAGCAGCCCCCCAGGCCGCCATGCCCCCCGCGGCCAGCGGTCCAGCTCCGTCGATCGGCGAAAGCGTGGCGCCAGCTGCTCCCCAAATTGCCGTGCCGCAAGCAGGCGGGCCCGCATCTGTCGCAGATCTCGCGAGCGGGCTCCTCGACGCAGTCGTCAACATCTCCACTTCGCAGAAGGTGAAGGACGACGACACGGGACCGGCGCCGCGCATACCCGATGGTTCGCCGTTCCAGGAGTTCTTCAATGACTTCTTCAAGGGGCAGGGTGGCGGTCGCACCGATCACAACGTCAATTCGCTGGGCTCGGGCTTCGTCATCGATCCGGCAGGCTACATCGTCACCAATAACCACGTCATCGAAGGCGCCGACGATATCGAGGCCATCTTTCCGAACGGCACCAAGTTGAAGGCCAAGCTGATCGGGACGGACACGAAGACGGACCTTTCGGTCCTGAAGGTCGAGCCCAAGCAGCCGCTCAAGGCCGTGAAGTTCGGCGATTCGAGCAACATGCGTATCGGCGACTGGGTGATGGCGATCGGCAATCCCTTCGGCCTCGGCGGCTCCGTGACGGTCGGCATCATCTCGGCGCGCGGCCGCAACATCAATGCCGGTCCCTACGATAATTTCATCCAGACGGATGCGGCCATCAACAAGGGCAATTCCGGCGGTCCGCTCTTCAACATGAAGGGCGAGGTCATAGGCATCAACACGGCGATCATTTCGCCGAGCGGCGGCTCCATCGGCATCGGCTTCTCGGTTCCGTCCGAGCTTGCTGAAAACGTCGTGAAGCAGCTGATGGAATATGGGGAGACCAGGCGCGGCTGGCTCGGTGTCCGGATCCAGCCGGTGACCGACGATGTTGCCGACAGCCTTGGCCTCGATACGGCGCGCGGCGCGCTCGTCGCGGGCGTCATCAAGGGTGGCCCGGTGGACAACGGTGCCATCAAGGCGGGCGACGTCATTCTGAGGTTCGACGGCAAGCCGGTCAACGAGATGCGCGATCTGCCGCGTGTCGTGGCCGAAAGCCCGGTCGGCAAGGAAGTGGATGTCGTGATCCTGCGCGACGGCAAGGAGCAGACCGTCAAGGCGACGCTCGGACGTCTCGAGGACAGCGACCAGGCAGCACTCGACAGCTCCGCGCCTGATGGCGGCTCGGGCGACGGCGGCGATGTCATCGTCCCGGACGACGGTGAGAACAACGATATGGACTCCCCGGATACCGGCGAACAGGACCAGGCCCCGGGCGCGGATCAGCAGGATCAGACCCAGCAGTCGCCGGCACCCGATGCCAAATCCGCCAAGAATGTGCTCGGCCTCTCGCTGTCGCTCCTGAGCGCGGAAACGCGGAAGACTTTCGGTATTGCCGACAGCGTTGACGGCGTCGTCATCACCGAGGTGACGCCCAATTCGACGGCGGCTGAAAGGGGCCTGAAGGCCGGCGATGTTATCGTGCAGGTTGGTCAGGAGTTCATGCAGAATCCCGACGCGGTAGAGTCCAGGATCGCCAAGCTGAAGCAGCAGGGGCGCCGCAACGCGCAGCTCATGATTGCCTCGGGGAATGGCGACCTTCGGATCGTCGCGGTGCCAATGGAATAGGTAGGCCTCCCTCAGCTATTACGGGACGCAAGCGCCTGCCATTCGGAACGCGAAATGCTGTAGAGCACGTGTCGCTTAAGGGCGAGGTGACTGTCCGGTACGCGCGGATGATTGAAATCTCGGACCGGGTCGTGCCGCATGCCAATCCGCCGCATGACGGAGGTCGAGCGAACATTGGTGGTCACGGCAAAGGAGACAACCTCATCGAGGCCGAGCGTGTCGAAGGCGTGGATGAGGAGAGCTTTCGCCGCCTCGGTGACGTGGCCCTGTCCCCAGAAGCGCTCGGCGAGCCGCCAGCCTATCTCGACCGTGCCATCCGGCAGATGCGGTTCGAGATCGGTGCGGGTAAGCCCGCAGAAGCCGATCGCCTCTTCAGTCGTCTTCAATTCGAGCGCATACAAGCCGAGGCCGGTCTCGTCGATGATGCCGCGGTTGCGGTCGAGGAGTTCATCCGCTTCCTCGCGGCTGCGGCGCATGGGAAAGAACTCCATGACGCGCTCGTGCGCCAGTTTCGAACGACGAGGCGATCCGTTTCGAGGATGACCATCAGCTCTCCGTTACGAAATCGGTCTTGCGGTATCCCTGAATGTAGAGAAGGGCGGTAAGGTCGCCATGGTTCACGCGCATCTTGGCCTCTGCCGCGACGGCTGGCTTGGCGTGGAGAGCGACTCCAGATCCCGCCAGGTGCAACATGCCGAGGTCGTTGGCTCCATCCCCGACTGCAATGGCCTCTTCCACCGATATGCCGAGCCGTCTGGAAATGTCGTTGAGAGCATCGACCTTCGCCTGCTTCCCGAGAATCGGCTCGGCGACGAAGCCGCTCAACAGTCCACCTTCTTCCAGCAAAATGTTCGCGCGGTTTTCGTGAAAGCCGAGCTTGGCGCCGATCGGATTGGTAAAGACCGTGAAGCCGCCCGAGACAAGCGCGGTATGGAAACCCTTCGCCTTCATCGTCGCGATCAGTTCCGGTCCGCCCGGCGTGAGCGTGATACGCTTCGCGATGACCTCATCGACAACGGAGACAGGCAAGCCCTTCAGAAGCGCCACGCGCTCGCGCAGTGCGGGTTCGAAGGCGATCTCGCCGTTCATGGCGCGGGCGGTGATTGCGGCGACCTTCTCCTTGAGACCGACTTCCGCCGCGAGCTCATCGATGCATTCCTGACCGATCATCGTGGAGTCCATGTCGGCGATCAGCAGCCTCTTGCGCCGCGTCTCCTGCTCCTGGACGACGAGATCGATGGGGCTCGGACCGATCACGCCGAGGATCGCGGCCTCAGCAGCCTGCAGGCCCGCGCCGTCGCGCAGCGCGATATCGCAGGCGACGCCATCGGCAAGCCAATAGAGACCGGACGCGTTGACAGCCTCCGCCGCCCGTTCGGCTATCGCAGGGACAAGAACAGGATTTGACGGATTGGCAACAAGCGTGGCAACGAGAGCCATGGCGAAGAACCTTGCAGAAAGTACGGATGCGATCCTGATAACCGGGCCAACGGCAAGCGGCAAGTCCGCACTCGCCGTGAGGCTGGCGAAGGAGACCGGCGGCGTGGTGGTCAATGCCGATAGCATGCAGGTCTACGACACGCTGCGTGTGTTGACGGCACGGCCATCCGAGCAGGAAATGCACGGCATTCCTCATCATCTCTACGGTCATGTGCCGGCCTCCCAGCTTTACTCGACCGGAGCGTGGCTCCGCGACGTTTCGGCGCTGATGGAGCGGCTGCGAGCCGAAGGGCGGATTCCCGTTTTCGTCGGGGGAACAGGGCTTTATTTCACGGCGCTGACAGGCGGACTTTCGGATATGCCCGCGATTCCCGCCGATGTCCGGGCAAGGCTTCGCCGGCGGCTGGAGGAGGAAGGACCGGCGCGGTTGCACGCGGAGCTCGGCGAGCGCGATCCGGCGGTGGCGACCGTCCTCCGTCCGCAGGACGGCCAGCGGATCCTGCGCGCCCTCGAGGTGATCGAGGCGACCGGCCAATCCATCGCGAGCTTCCAGGGCAGGGCAGGCCCAGTGATCGTTGATCCGGAGCGCGCACGCAAGATCGTCGTCCTGCCGGACCGTACCGTGCTTCACGACCGCATCAACCGGCGCTTCGAGCAGATGCTGGACCACGGCGCGGAGGAAGAGGTGAAGGCGTTGCTCGAGCTGCGCCTTTCGCCCGAGATGCCCGTCATGAAGGCGATCGGCGTTTCGCAGATCGCGGCCATGCTCGATGGCCGGATGGCTCGAGAAGAGGTGGTCGAGAACGGTGCTGCGGCGACCCGGCAGTATGCCAAGCGCCAGATGACGTGGTTCCGCAACCAGATGGACGAAAGCTGGGAGAGGTACGCGGCAATCTAGGGGGTAGCCGTCCTGCGTGGATTGACCTCCTCGCCATGCGCTCTAGCCACTTGGCCTCGTTGCCGATCCACTGGCTTATAGAAGCCCGTAGCACCGATGCGCGGCATCAATCCTTGTTATAAAGGCTGCTCAGCGGCTTCTTCAGGATGCTTTCCCTGAGAGACATGCCCGGTTCGCGGCGCGTTGGCGGAGTCGGCGCAGGGGCCGGCTGCGGGGCCGTGGGTGTGCGGTGAAACGATCGGTCATCGCCATAGAGCTCGCGCCGCACCGACTCGAAGCGGTCGTCGGTGCTGTTCCGAGGCGCGTGAGACAGCGGTGCAGGCGTGGCCGCAGCGCCGGGCAGCATCTCCGGTCGGTAAGGCTCTACCGAAGGCTGGGTCGGGGCATGATGGGGTACGTGGGCTTCCTCGCGCATTGTGGCGGGGTGCGCCTCATCGATCTCGTCAAGGATGCCCGGGCGGGTGTTGTGTGATGCACTGAGGTAGCTCTGCTGGAACGACGAGATGTCGGGACCGCTGACGGAGCGCATGCGCGTGACGATGGTGCGCAGGTCGACGGTATCGGGATCTTCCTCGGATGTACGCACCGTCACGCCATTCGCCTTTGGCAGGCGGTTCTGCTCGACACGAGAGAAGCGCATACGCATCGGCACCATGATTGCCTCACCGAAGGCGATCGCCTCGCCGTTGCCGATCGACGAGAGGAAGCTCGTCGTGGAAATCGAGGAGTTCGGGATCGCCGAGCGGATGATATCCTGGTCGCGGTCGTTGGCGAGACGCATGGCGAACAGTGTCGAGCACTGCGACAGGATCGTCTGATCGAGTTCACCCGGCCGCTGCGTGATGATGCCCAGCGAAACGCCGTATTTGCGCCCTTCCTTGGCGATGCGGGCGATCGCCTGGCGCGTCGGCAGGAAGCCGAGGGTCGTATCGGACGGGATATAGCGGTGGGCTTCCTCGCAAACGACAAGCATATGGATGGCGCCTTCGCTCCACAGGCCGATCTCGAAGGCCATCCGGCAAAGCACCGATGCGACTGAGTTGACGACTTCCGAGGGAATGCCGGCGAGCTGGAAGGTACAGATGGGCCGGTCGTCGCCAGGTATTCGGAAGATCTGCGCGACTGTCTCCATGATCGTGTCGCTGATCGTGTTGTTGGAGAACATGAAATGGTAGCGCGGGTCGTTGATCGCTGCGACGATGCGCATCTTCAGCGAGCGGAGGACTGGCTTTTCTCCACGCCCTTCAAGGCGTCCGATGCGCTCGTCGATCAGCGCCAGAAGATCTGCCATGCGATAAGGCACCGGGGTATCGGCCGTTACCGAGCTCTTTTCCGCCTGCCGGCGCACCAACGGCGCGTCGGTGCCGCGGAAGGCGCGCTTGGCCTCGGGCAGGAGATCGCGAAGCATGTCGAGTTCGTCGGGCACCGGGGGGCGACCACGGAAGATCACTTCGGCGAACTCCTCGAGGCGCATCAGCCAGAAAGGCAGGTCGAGCGTTTCGGTATCGATGACCACCGCATGATCGGGAAACGCGGCGGCAAATTCGTTGTGCGGATCGAGGATGAGAACCCTGAGCTTCGGATCCGCTTCGATGGCCTTGTGCAGGAGAAGCGAGACGGCTGTCGACTTGCCGACGCCGGTCGAGCCAACGACCGCGAAATGCTTCGAAAGCATCGAGGGGATATGGATCGCGGCGTCGATGGTGTCGTCCTGGGTGAGGCGGCCGATAACGCACGTGCTGCCCTTGCCGGCATCGTAGATGCGCATAAGGTCGGACGAGCGGATGCGGTGAGCGATCGCGCCGAGATGAGGATAGCGCGAAATGCCGGTCGAGAACTCCTCGCGGCCATCGGGGTGAACGCGCACCTCGCCGAGAAGCTCGGTCTCGATACGGAAATAGTTGTCCTGGCCTTCGCTCCAGGCGTGGCTCCCGGTATTCATGGAGTAGACTAGGGCGACGACGCGGTTGGAGCCGACGCTGATTGAAATAAGGCGCCCCACCGACCAGAGCTCGGTAAGGTCGGTACCGCCCGATTCTGCCGTGGCGGCAATCGTTGCCTGCGAGCCGCTACACGCGACCACGCGGCCGAGAAAGCGGTTCCCGGGCGCCAGGCTATCACGACGATCCTGTTCGCCGGCCTTACTCGACGTCTGCAAGTCGTTGTTTCGCAAAGGGCTACTCCCTGCTCCTTGTGTGAGGATAGGAATGATCGATTAATAAACCCCTTCCGCTACGACACATACTAATGACCCACAAAACGTGCACGAGTTCAGCGAGTTGTCGGCGGTGGCGTTTTTTTATTGCTTGACGCGTTGACGCTACGAAATTTTCTGTCTATCAATTCCGCCCATGAAAAACTCGATCGTTCTTATCGTGGTGGGAAAGCGCATGGGCAGGATGGTGTAACCATCCGGCGACAGCCACCCCATGCGCTAGACAACAGGCTCCAAACGGGGCCTTTTTTTATGCCCGATAGGGCTTACTCACTTCCCGGAAATCAAGAGCTATACGGAACCAAGGCATGACGGGCACAGAGAACAAGATGACAGGCGCGGAGATCGTTCTCCAGGCACTGAAGGACAACGGCGTAGAGCACATCTTCGGCTATCCCGGCGGAGCGGTGCTGCCGATCTACGACGAGATCTTCCAACAGGAAGAGATCAAGCACATTCTCGTGCGCCACGAGCAGGGCGCAGGCCATGCCGCCGAGGGTTATGCACGGTCGACGGGGAAGGTCGGCGTGATGCTGGTAACCTCCGGTCCCGGCGCCACGAACGCGGTCACGCCGTTGCAGGATGCGCTGATGGATTCCGTCCCGCTTGTCTGCATCACGGGTCAGGTTCCAACGAGCCTGATCGGCTCCGACGCTTTCCAGGAATGCGATACGGTCGGCATCACGCGGCCATGCACCAAGCACAACTGGCTGGTCAAGGACGTGAACGACCTGGCACGCGTCATCCATGAGGCTTTCCGCATTGCGCAGTCCGGCCGTCCGGGTCCGGTCGTGGTCGACATTCCGAAGGATGTCCAGTTCGCGACGGGCACCTACACGGCGCCGGAAAGCCATGCGGTCCAGAAGAGCTACCAGCCGAAGATCCAGGGCGACATCAACCAGATCCATGCAGCGATCGAACTGATGGCCACTGCGAAACGGCCGATCATCTACAGCGGCGGCGGCGTCGTCAATTCCGGGCCGGAGGCGTCAAATCTGCTGCGCGAGCTCGTCGAGCTCACCAACTTTCCCATCACCTCGACGCTGATGGGCCTCGGTGCTTATCCTGCATCGGGCAAGAACTGGCTGAAGATGCTGGGCATGCACGGCTCCTACGAAGCCAACATGGCGATGCATGACTGTGACGTCATGATCTGTATCGGCGCGCGCTTCGACGACCGCATCACCGGGCGCCTGAACGCCTTTTCGCCCAACTCCAAGAAGATCCACATCGACATCGATCCGTCGTCGATCAACAAGAACGTCCATGTCGACATCGGAATCCGAGGCGACGTCGGCAATGTTCTGGAAGACATGGTTCGCCTGTGGCGCGCGTTACCGAAGAAGCCGGAGAAGGGCCAGCTTGCCGAATGGTGGGCGAACATCGAGCGCTGGCGGGCACGCAACTCCTTCGCCTACACGAAGAGCAAGGACGTCATCATGCCGCAATATGCGCTTGAGCGTCTCTATGAACTTACGAAGGACCGCGACACCTACATCACGACGGAAGTCGGCCAGCACCAGATGTGGGCTGCGCAGTTCTACGGCTTCGAGCAGCCGAACCGTTGGATGACTTCGGGCGGCCTCGGCACGATGGGCTACGGCCTGCCGGCTGCGCTCGGCGTTCAGATCGCGCACCCGGAGAGCCTCGTCATCGACATCGCCGGCGATGCCTCCATCCAGATGTGCATCCAGGAAATGTCGTCGGCGATCCAGCACGATGCGCCGATCAAGATCTTCATCATGAACAACCAGTACATGGGCATGGTTCGCCAATGGCAGCAGTTGCTGCATGGCAACCGACTCTCCCATTCCTATACGGAAGCCATGCCGGACTTCGTCAAGCTGGCCGAAGCCTATGGTGCGGTCGGCCTGCGTTGCGAAAAGCCAGACGAGCTTGATGGCGCCATTCAGGAAATGATCGACGTCAAGAAGCCGGTCATCTTCGACTGCCGCGTCGCCAACCTCGCCAACTGCTTCCCGATGATTCCTTCGGGCAAGGCACACAACGAAATGCTGCTGCCCGACGAGGCAACCGACGAAGCCGTCGCGAATGCCATCGACGCCAAGGGCCGCCAGCTGGTCTGATCAGGAGAGAATGACAATGAACGCACATCTTCAGCCGACCGGTTCGGCCTATTTCATCTCTCCCGAGACGGCCGCCGTCGAGAGCCATACGCTCTCGATCCTGGTCGACAACGAGCCGGGTGTGCTCGCTCGCGTCATCGGGCTGTTCTCCGGCCGCGGCTATAACATCGAAAGCCTGACGGTTTCCGAGACGGAACACCAGGCTCATCTTTCGCGCATAACCATCGTGACGCGCGGCACGCCTCAGGTGCTTGAGCAGATCAAGGCGCAACTCGAGCGCATCGTTCCGGTCCACCGCGTCGTCGATCTGACGGTGCGCGCCCGCGAACTCGGCCAGGAGCGGCCGATCGAGCGGGAAGTGGCGCTGGTGAAGCTTACCGGGGGCGGAGAGACACGAGCCGAGATGCTTCGCCTCGCGGATGCCTTCCACGCCAAGGTGGTGGATGCGACTGTCGAGCACTTCATTTTCGAGATCACCGGCAAGTCGTCAAAGATCGACCAGTTCGTGGCAATCATGAAGCCGCTTGGGCTCGCCGAGGTCTGCCGCACCGGCATAGCCGCGATGAACCGCGGACCCCAGGGGATGTAAGGCTGTTCTGCGGCCAAGGCCGCTCGAGATCGGAAGCCGCTAGAGATCAGATCATCTCGAGCGGCTTTTTGTTGTCAGGCGGCGGGAAGGCCGCGTCAAGCGCCTTCCAATCCTCCTCGGTGATATCCAGCGAGACGCAATCGCGGTTCTCGGCGACTCTCTGCGCGCTGGCGCTCTTCGGAATTGCGATGACGCCCGTGCGTTCGAGCAGGAATGCGAGCGCTACCTGGGCGGGCGTCGCCTGATAAGCCTTGGCGATCCTGACGACCTCCGGATGGTGCAGCAACCGCCCTTGCTCGATCGGGGAATAGGCCATCACCGGGATGTTTCGCTCCTGGCACCAGGGCAGCAGGTCGAATTCGATGCCGCGGCGGCCGAGATTGTAGAGCACCTGGTTCGCGGCAACATTCTTGCCGCCGGGGACCGCCAGCAGTTCCTCCATGTCGTCAACGTCGAAGTTGGACACACCCCAGGCGCCGATCATGCCTGAGAGCTGCAGGCTCTCCATCGCCTCCACGGTCTCGGCGAGTGGATGGTTGCCGCGCCAATGCAACAGGTAGAGATCGATGCGCTCGATCCTCATTCGCTGCAGGCTGCGCTCGCAAGCCTCTATCGTGCCCTTGCGGCTGGCGTTCCAGGGATAGACCTTGCTGACGACGAAGACCTCGGCTCGCCGCCCGTCGATCGCCTTGCCGACGAGCTTTTCGGAACGGCCGTCGGCATACATCTCTGCCGTGTCGATGACGGTCATACCACGGTCTATCCCGGCCTGGAGGCTCGCGATCTCGTCCTTCGCTCGGGCGGCAATCTCGCCCATGTTCCATGTACCCTGTCCGAGGGCTGGAACGCTATTGCCTGCGGGAAGCGTAACGGTGGGGATAGAATCCAGCATTTGGTGCTCCTGCGCCTGGTCGCCTGCAGTGAATGTCGAAGGATTATAGGCTATCCGGTTCCGCCGGGAGCGGCGGTGCCGACAGGCTACCATCATTTCATCCGAATGATGAGTTGCATCGCGAATGCGGCGGTCTTCGTCCTTCCTGTCACCATGACAATACCTTGGTGGATTTCCGGGCGGCACGCCGCTATACCGCGGAAAGAAGCGCCGGCCGCTCTATGGCCCGCGGCGTCGGGGCGGTTCAATGGAGGCTGCATGCCGTTCGACACCTTTCTGGCTCTCATCCTTTTCGCCTTCACGACGTCGATCACCCCAGGCCCGAACAATATGATGCTCTTTGCATCCGGCGTGAACTTCGGCTTCCGCCGAACCATCCCGCATATGCTCGGCATCGGCGTCGGCTTCCTTTCGCTGCTGCTCGGCGTCGGCCTCGGCCTCGGTGCGCTCCTTCATGCGATGCCGACCGTCTACATTGCGCTGAAGTTTGCCGGCGGTGCCTATCTCGTCTGGATCGCCTGGAAGATCGCCTCGTCGCGGTCGCTTTCCGAAGGCAAGGCCGGCGCGGAGCCAATGACCTTTTTCGGAGCGGCGGCGTTCCAGTGGGTCAACCCGAAAGCGTGGGTGATGGCGGTCACAGCGATCGCGACCTATACCAACGCGGATTTGTATCTGTTGAGCGTTCTGCTGGTCAGCCTGGCATTCGCGATCGTGAACGTGCCGAGCGTGTCGACCTGGGCGGGTTTCGGCTCGGCGCTCCGGGACTGGCTGTCGGTGCCGGCGCGGCTGAAGTGGTTCAACATTACGATGGCCACGCTGCTGGTCTTAAGCCTGTGGCCGATGCTAAAATAGCTTTCCCTTGTGGAGGAGCAGCAATGTCAGCGAACCATCATCACGACGACGACCACCACCACGACAATCACTATTCCGACATGCAGGCTCGGGTGAGGGCGCTCGAGACATTGCTGACGGAGAAGGGGCTCATCGACCCGGCCGCGATCGATGTCATCGTGGAGACCTATGAAACCAAGATCGGTCCGCGCAACGGGGCCCATGTCGTCGCGAAGGCCTGGCGCGAGCCTGAATTCGCCGAGTGGCTGAAGCGGGATGCGACGGCGGCAATAGCGAGCCTTGGCTATACCGGGCGCCAGGGCGAGCACATGCGCGCGGTCTTCAACACACCGGAAACGCACAATCTCGTCGTCTGTACACTCTGCTCCTGCTATCCTTGGTCCGTTCTCGGGTTGCCGCCGGTCTGGTACAAGGCGCCGGCCTATCGCTCGCGTGCCGTCATCGATCCGCGTGGCGTGCTCGCCGAGTTCGGCGTGGTGCTGGCGGAGGACAAGAATATCCGCGTATGGGATTCGACGGCCGAGCTTCGCTATCTCGTCATCCCCGAACGGCCCGATGGCACCGAAGGCCTGAGCGAGGATGAACTCGCGGCGCTCGTGAGCCGCGACGCCATGATCGGAACCTCGATCGCGAAGCGTCCGGAGGAAGCGCAATGAACGGGCCTCATGACCTTGGCGGGCAGATGGGCTTCGGCCCGGTCGCCCCAGAGAAAGACGAACCCTGCTTTCATGCGGAATGGGAAAAGCGCGTGCTCGGCATGACGCTTTCTTCCGGCGCCTTCGGTGCCTGGAGCATCGATGAGAGCCGCCACGCCCGCGAAAACATCCCGCCGGCGGACTATCTGGCCGCCAGCTATTACGAGATATGGACGAGGGCGCTCGAGGTGCTGTTGAAGCGCCACGGCTTCGTGACGGACGAGGAAATAAATACGGGCCACAGGCAGGTTGAGGGTACGACGCCGAAACGCGTGCTGAAAGCCGAGATGGTGCCTTCCGTTCTTGCGGGCGGCGGCCCCTGCGACCGTCCGGTTGAGACCACACCGCGCTTTGCGGCGGGTGATCGGGTGCGGACGAAGAATTTCAACCCCACCACCCATACCAGGCTGCCGCGTTATGCCCGGGCCAAGTCGGGCCGGGTGGAAGCAATCCAGGGCTCCTACGTCTTTCCCGACGACAACGCGCATCGCAAGGGCGAAAATCCTCAGTGGTTGTATACGGTCGTCTTCGACGGCAGCGAGATCTGGGGCGAGGGCGCAGATCCCACCCTGACGGTCTCCATCGATGCATGGGAGAGCTACCTTGAACGCGCATGAAACGCCGTGTTCGGTCACGGATTCACCGGAACTGCCGAGGGCGGACGACGGTGCTCCGGTCTTTCCGGAGCCCTGGGCGGCGGAAGCCTTCGCCCTGACTGTGCACCTGCACGAGAAGCGGGTCTTTACCTGGGGCGAATGGGCCACCAGCCTTTCGGCTGAAATCCATAAGCCGGGCCGGGCGGCCGATGGCAGTGATTACTTCGATTGCTGGGTCGCGGCCCTCTGCGACCTTCTTGTTGCCAACGGCATTGCGGAAGCCGAGGACATCACAAGCCTTCAGGAAAGCTGGCAGCGGGCGGCGGAGGCGACGCCGCACGGCAAAGCCATACTGCTTGAGAACGACCCGCAACGATGATGCCACTGCCTCAGGAAGGGAACTGCCGGTAGCATTCCTCTGCGACCTGGCGCAGCGTCGCGCGCGATATTTCGCCGGTGACTGCATAGCCGAGTTCTCCGTCTATCCAGTAGAAGGTATCGACCGAACCAGCGGTCGCGAAGCGGAAGCTCGTCGTCTTGTTCTGCGGGTTGCGCGCTATCATCACCGTCAGCCGCTCTCCGGCACCGTCCTCATACATGAAGAGTGCGCCCGGAGCACCGTCAACCGGCAGAAGCCTGCCGCCTACCAGCTGGAAACCAAGGGACTGGAGATTGGGTACCTTGAGGTCCGGCACTTTCAGGCGCTTGCCGAGCCAGGTGGCTAGATGGGCCTCCTGATCCGCGCCCACTTCGACGGGATGACGAACCTCGCTCGCATAGACCAAGAAGGCGGTACTCGCCTCCTGCGGCAAGGTCTCGACACCGGCAAGCTGCAACTCGGGCCGGGAGACGAGGAGCGGTCCGTAGTGACCTGTCGCAGCACCCAGCAGAAATATGCCGACAACGGCGGCGGCGCTCGCCAGACGGCGTGCCTGCACGCGGCCGGCCCCGTGAGGCGGGCGCGTGACCATCAGCACATCCGCTTCGCGGGGATTGTCATATCCGGCAAAGAGGGCCTTGATGCCTCGGTTTTGTTCCAGCCATTCGGCAACCTTCGCGGCCTGCTCGGGATTTTCCGCAAGCCAGTTCTCGATGCGAGCCCGCTCTTCCATTTCCAGGAGGTCATCGACATAGGCGTGGAGCTGCGCCTCGGTCACGCTTTGGTTCTGGTCTGTCATTTCGGCCTCCGAAGCGTGATCACATTTTCCGCGTTCAGTCGCTCGCTGAGCCGCTGCCTGGCGCGCGACAGCCGCGACATGACCGTGCCGATCGGAACATCCAGCATCACGGCAACTTCCTGGTAGCTATAGCCTTCGACGACGACGAGCATCAGTACTGCGCGGCTGTCCTCCGACAGGCTGTTCAGCGCTCCTTGCAGGCGCGTGCGCTCAAGCGGGTCCCCAGTCGCCTCGGGAGCGGGCATCTCCGTGGTCTCGTCGAGATCGACCAATGCGTGACGGCCTCGCCGACGCAGGCCGTTGCGATAAAGGTTTGTCATTATTGTCATTACCCAGCCGCGAAGATTCAGGCCGCGCCACTGGGAGCGGCTCTTGAGGACCTTCTCGACGCAATCCTGAAGGAGGTCCTCGCCGTCTGCGTCCGAACGCGCCAGGCTTCTGGAATAGCGCCTCAAGGAGGGCAGGAGCGCGAGCACCTGCGCCTCGAAACTGCCGGGCGCAGGGGAGGCGGCCCCTGCGCTCCGCTCTCCTCCGTCAGGGCTTCGCGACATCCCAAACGTCGCCTACGCCGTCACCGGTGGTATCGCCCATCTTCTTGTCCTTGATCCAGAAATAAAGCGGCATGCCGTCCTTCGCCAACTGCTTGCTTCCGTCCTTGCGCTCGACGATCGTATATGCGCCCTCGGCCTTGGTGCTCGCCGGAACGACCAGCGGCGGCCAATTCGCGGCGCACTTGTCATAGCAATTGGATACGCCCTTGGTGTCCTTCTTGAAGGTGTAGAGGGTCATGCCGTTTTCTCCGGCGAGGACCTTGCCCTTCGCCGTGTCCACGGTCTTGACCGGCTCAGCCGCCAGGGCGGCGGTGGAAACGAGCACCGTCCCGACGAGGAGGGGCAGGAATTTCACGGTTTTCATAACATCTCTCCTTGAGTGTCGTTGGCACGCAAGTCTGCGATACCGAACATGAGACACGAGGAAGGCGCCCTTTATTCCGTGGCGCGCGGCTGTTTTTTTCCGAGCAAGCTCGTCTTCGCTTA
Source organism: Rhizobium sp. BK251 (assembly GCF_004345245.1). GTDB lineage: Bacteria > Pseudomonadota > Alphaproteobacteria > Rhizobiales > Rhizobiaceae > Rhizobium. The sequence continues at coordinate 330,768 of NZ_SLUQ01000003.1, forward strand.
CGCCCGGCGCACGTCTGCTGCAATGCACAAACTTTTCTTGACTCCAGAGTTCGCGCCGATAAGACTTCATCACGCGAGAAGATATGCGAAGCAATCAAATCTAAGTTCCGGGCGGCTAAGTCTGTCCTGTGAATTTATCTTTCGATATTGATCTGTCATCATACTGATAATTCGAATTTCTGTCGGGTTACATTTTGGAGCGTTCCTGTTGGCTTTGCAAAGACCGGGAAGTGATTGTTGGGCGAGCTTTCGTCACACGGCTCGACATGTGGAGGCAAAGCCGATGCCCGCCGTGCTTGCATAAAGTGTGATCGGTCATGACAAACCTGAACTTGAAGCGAAATTCGTTCTGGGCGGCGGCAGAGGTCATCGTTTCCGGCGTTTCACTTTTTGTCCTCTACAAATACATCATTCTCTTCCTCGGTCCCAAAGGGCTCGGCATCTGGGCACTCGTGCTTGCCACGACGTCGCTTGCCCGGCTCGGCGATCTCGGGGCCGCAACGGCTCTTTCCCGCTTTGTCGCCATTGCCCTTGCGCGTGACGACAGGGAGCAGGCGTCGGCCTACGTCGACACCGCATTCCTTCTCAATCTCGCGCTGTTTGTCGGGCTTGGCATCGTGCTCATCGTGCCGCTCTGGTACGGCATTGCCTGGGTGGTGCCCGCGGAAGCTCTGGAGGACGCGCGCAGTCTCCTTCCCTATGCGATGCTGTCATTCGTGCTGCTGAACCTCAATGCTGTCATGCTCGCCGCGCTGATCGGCCAGCAGCGAGCCGACCTGAAGAGCATGGTCGTGATCGGCAGCGTCTTCGTCCAGGTCGCGGTGGTCGCCGCCTGCATTCCCCATTTCGGTCTTCGTGCGATGGCCTGGGGACAGATTGCCCAGTACATCTTTGCGGCGGTCGTTGCGCGGGTCCTGTTCCGGCACTTTCTCAAGGCGAAGAGCGCCGTTCTCGTCCCACGTCACTTTTCGCGGCCAGCGTTCCGGGAACTCTTCGGATTTGGCCTGAAGCTGCAGGCGGCGAACCTGCTTTCGTTCTGCTTCGAGCCGTTCATGAAGTTCGTCATTTCGGGAACGGCCGGCTTGGAGGCGCTTGGCATTTTCGAGATGACCTATCGCATGACGCTGCAGGTCCGCAATGTCGTCGCAGCACCCACACAGACGCTTCTGCCGGCCTTCGCCCACCTGGAGGAGGTCGATTCCCGCGGGCTTGCCGACCTTTATCAGAAGGCGGTGGTGAATGCGGTGCTCGCCGGCGGCATACTGCTCTCGGCTCTTGCGATCGTCTCGCCGCTTGTCAGCTGGATCTGGCTCGGCGACGTGAAGCTTACATTTGTGGAATTCGCCGCATTCTGCTGCCTCGGCTGGTTCCTCAATCTTGCGGCAATTCCCGCCTATCTCCTCGGCGTCAGCCACGGCTTCGTGCGCTGGAACCTCGTTGGTCATGTGATCACCAGTTTTGCCGGCCCATTGATCGCTCTTGGCCTCGCGGCGCTTTTGGGTCCGCGCTTCACGGTACTCGTCGTCATGATTGGCCTTGGCGGCGGCGCGCTTTTCTCCTGGCTGATGAACTGCCGTCATTTCGGCCTTCCATTCATTCCGCCCTGGCAGAAATTTGCCGAGCAACTCGGGTCCGGCATGCGCTTCATCCTCCGTTCTTCGAGTGCTGGAACGTGAGCGCTACAGCGGCGAGGGATATGTGATGAAGGGAAATTCTGGTCTGCGAATCCTGCACCTCGCACACACGCCGAGACATTCGGGCGCGGAATCACTCATCAGGGATTTGTGCCTGCTCCACACGGACAGCGGCATTGTCTCCGCTATGGCATCCTTCTGCCCGCCTCTGGACGAGTTCGCAGGTGACGCGCGGCGGCTTCAGGACAGTGGAGTCGCGCTGTATTTCCCCTCAACGATGCTCAGCAAGTTCGGTCGTGGCGCCCACTACCGCGATGTCTACAGAGCATTCCAGCCCGATGTCGTCTTCGCCCATTCCGTGCTGCCGTCGCTCTATGGTCGATTGCCGCTTGCACTGATGCGGGAGCGGCCGGCCTTCGTGACGGTTCTCCACGCTGCATCCAACGATGATTTTGACGGCGGCTATCTGCGCCGGCTGGAGGGAGCAACGAGGTGGCTGGTTGATTCCGTCGTGGCGGTCTCCGACGAAGGAGCGCAGAACTATTCGAAGCGCTTCGGCCCACGTGCGTCTGTCGACGTCATCAAGAACGGCATAGATCTCCAGCGCTTCACACAGCTCGACAGGGCGCGCGCTCGGCAGGAGCTCGGGATCGAGGGTCAGAGGAAGATGATCCTGCAGGTGGGCAGGCTCGCTCCCGCAAAACAGCAGGATCTCTCGATTCGCGCCCTTGAGAGACTTTTGAAGGAACAGGACGCAGAACTCTGGCTTGCGGGTCTCACGGAATACGAGGAATACGAACGGCAGCTGCGCGCCATCGCTCTGGAACTCGGTGTCGCCGAGAAAGTGCACTTTCTCGGCGCGCGGTCCGACGTCCCCAATCTCCTGGCTGCGACGGACCTCTACGTGATGCCCTCGACCCGCGAGGCGCACAGCATCGCAATCATCGAGGCGCTTGCCGCCGGGGCGCCGGTTCTTGCCTCGGACATTCCGGCCTTCGCCTTTGCAGACGAGTTCGATGGCGTCCGCATCGTCGGCCGTGACGATGTCGCCGGAGTTGCCGGTGCTGCGGAGGATCTGCTGCGGCTGAACGCTCGCTTCGATCGTGATCTCTCGCGCTTTGCGATCGAGCGGACAGCGGATCAGTATGCGGCGCTGGCCCTGCGCCTTCACGAAAGGCGAGTGGCGCTGGCGGTCTAGCCGCCGGTTCAACGCCCCAATGCTGGGAGATGCGATGCTGCTGCCACAATCCGCCTCCGCCTGCTTTCGCCGGCTACTCGTGGTGCTTCTCACGCTCCTCGGCTGGCATGACATCGCGTCAGCTACCGAGCTGCCATGCATCTATGCCCTCGGCGACAGCCTCACGGCTGCCTATGCGCCGGAGCTTGCCGCGATCGTCGGCGCCGGGCGCGTCGTCGACGGCGGGCTTGGTGGTCAGGCTTCGCCATCCATCGCAGCGCGGGCCGGCGCAAGACCGATCCGCGTGACGCTTGCCGGCAACGCGATCCCCGCGTCCGGTACTGTCGCCGTGGACAGGATTGCGCCCGAGCTGCTGGCCTTCGCCGGCAACCGGGCAACGCTTTCCGGCGCGATTGCAGGGATATCGGGAACCATGATCTGGCAGCGCGGAGAGGGCTACAGCTTCCAGCGTTCGAAGCCCGGAGCGGCGATGGCGGCGGGTCCTTCGTCTGCCTTCGTTGTCGATGCATCCGACGTCGAGGACTGCACGCTCCTGCTCTGGGCGGGACGCAATAACTACAGGGACACGGCCGGCATCATCGGCGACATCTTTCGCACCATGGATCTTTGGAAGAAGCGAGGGCAGCCCGCCTATATCATCTCGATCATAGACGGCGTCGACGAGGGGCGGGGTACCGCTGCCTATCAGGCGATCACCCGCCTGAATGGGGAGATCGAAAAGCGCTATCCCGACCAATATGTCGATGTGCGCCGCTGGCTGATAGACGAGGCGCCGAGGGCGATGTCCCTGACGCTCTCGCCTCAAGGTATCAAGGATACGGCCGTCGACACAGTACCAACGGACCTTCGGAAGGATGGAATTCACCTGACTCCTGCGACGAACAGGGCGCTTGCGCAGTTTCTTGCAGAGAAACTCAAGCTCGGCCAGGTTCAATAGTGCGATGGCAGACCAAACGAGGAGCTTGCCATGACGAATGGGAGCCGAGCCTTGGAGACCAAGCGCTGGATGCGTCTATGCCAGCGGCGGACCGTTCGCCTTGTCATCGCATTCCTGGCTCTGATCGTTTCCGGTGTGCCGACGCATGCGGAAATCATCCTGCGCGCTGCGGACGCCGGGCAAGACGAGACCGACTTTTTCTTCCGGCAGTTCAACGATCTCCTTAGGCAGGCGGAGGCTCGTCTCAAGGAAGATCCCGGAGAGGCGGTGGTCATAGAAATCCCACCGGGCGTTCATCGTATTCAGCGCCCGATCATCCTCGACGAACGCGCGACCGCCTATCCGGATGCGCCGCTTGTGTTGAGGGGCGCGCCAGATGGCAGTTCGCGCATCCTTGGGTCGGTCGAGGTGCGTGCAGGCGAGCCGACGGCCGATGATCAGGCCCATGTTTCGAGAAGCCCTGTGGCGGGTAATGTCGTCGTCATCGATCTTGCCAGGATTGCCGGCGCGGGCAAGCCGGAGATCAGCCGGCGCGGCGCCTATGTCGGCGTTCACGAATCCGGGTTCGAGTTCTTCCAGAAGGGGGTTCGCTTCGCGCCGGCGCGGTGGCCCGAGAATGGTTACGACCGCCGCGCGAAGCCGAGCGGCGCGGCCGATACGGTTGTCCTGCCCAATGAGGCATTTGAGTTGCTGAAGGGAGAGCCGAACCTTTTCCTCGGCGGATATTGGACGGCGAGCTATGCCTACGAGACCAGCCCGGTGCAGGAGATGCTGCCGGTGGAAAAGGCGGTGCGGATGGCGCCGCTACGGCGGGAGGGACCGATCCAGGAGGGCGTGGCATACTTTGCCTTCAATGCCTTCAGTGCGCTTTCCCGGCCGGGTGAGTTCGTCCTCGATCCAGTCCGCCGCCGGGCATTCGCCATCGGCTTCGACGGCGAGAAGGCGTTCGATGTGTCGGTCACGGGAACGCTGCTTCAGATCCAGGGTGCGCGCAACATTCGGATAGAGAATCTTTCCTTCGAGGAATCGCGCGGAACGGCGATCCGCATCAAGGATGCCGACAACGTGGCGATCGACCGCTGCACGGTCCGCAACAGCGGCGCCGGCGGCATCAATGTCGAGGGCGGAAAGGGCGTCACCATCTCCCGCTGCACGATCGACAGTGTCGCCGAGACGGCTGTTTATCTAAGTGGCGGCGACCGCCCATCGCTGACGTCAGGCGCGCATTCCATCGTCGACTCCGTCATTTCGGACTTCGGCCAATCCTCATTCACCTATCGGGTCGGGGTCCATCTTGCCGGCGTCGGTCAGAAGATAGAGCGATGCACATTCCGGCACGGCCCGCACGCGGCGATCATCGTGCAGGGCAACGACCATGTCATTCGCGGCAACGATATCGGCGAGGTGGTGGAGCAGGGCGAGGACGCGGGTGCCATCTATATGGGGCGCGACTGGAGCGAGCGCGGCACCGTCATACACGGCAATTTCTTCCACGATATCGGCGGTCCAGCCCCCGGCGGCGCGGCGACAGTCGTCGGCCGCAACTTTGTGACCGCGATCTATCTGGACGATCAGGCAAGCGGATATCGCGTCGATGATAACGTGTTTTTCCGTGTCGACCGGCCGATTGCCGTCCATGGCGGGCGGGACAATGTCTTCAGCGGGAATGCCTTCCTCCACAGCGGCCATGTAGGCATCTTGCTCTACGACCGCGGCGAGGGGCGCGGAGGCGATCTGGAGGGTCGGTTGAGGCGTATGCCTTACCAGGACGAGCTCTGGTCGGCGCGATATCCGGCACTGCGCAACATTCTCGACGACGACCCCGGCGCGCCTCTTCACAACAGCGAGAAGGACAATCTCGTGGTCGGCGGCAAGCTCAAGTCCATCAAGGAACCGCTCAAGGCATCCGTCTGGCCGGACAGCGGCACCTCCGTCGAAGTAGAGGCAAAGTCCCCCGTATCATGGGCCTCGGGCGACGCGCAGGTCGACGCGGCAAAGATCCTGAAACAATATCCGGGGCGGTGCGAGATGTATCAAGGCTTTCGATGCTGACGATTTCGGGCGGGACGGCCGAGGAATTGAGCTTGCCTATCCGCGACGAATCCTGCCAATTCGCCCGATGCAATTTGCCCCGCAACAAGACGAAGCGCTCAAGGCCGTTTCGAGATGGCTGAAGGAAGGGCGCTCGCCCCTGTTTCGCCTGTTCGGCTATGCCGGAACGGGGAAGACGACGCTTGCGCGCCACTTCGCCGAAAATGTCGACGGCGAGGTGCTGTTTGCCGCCTTCACGGGCAAGGCGGCGCAGGTCCTGCGCTCCCGTGGCGCCAGTAACGCCAAGACCATCCATTCCCTCATCTATCGCCCGCGCGGCGAAGAGGCGGTGGAGGACGAGGAGACTGGAAAGACTTCGATCGCGCCAATGTTTGCGATCAACCGGCAGAGCCCGGTTGCCAAGGCGGCGCTTATCATCGTGGACGAATGCTCCATGGTGGACGAGGCTCTCGGCAAGGACCTGATGAGTTTCGGCACGCCCATCCTCGTGCTCGGCGATCCGGGCCAGCTGCCGCCAGTTTCGGGCGGTGGGTTCTTCACCAACGAGGAACCCGACTATCTGCTCACCGACATCCACCGACAGGCGCGTGACAACCCGATCATCCAGCTCGCCATGCAGGTGCGCGAGGGCAAGGAGGTCATGCACGGGGACTATGGAACCGCGCAGGTGATCTCGAAGAACGAGGTGACGCAGCCGCTGGTGCTGGAGGCAGATCAGGTGCTCGTCGGGACCAACCGGACCCGCCGGCGCTACAACCAGCGCCTGCGCGAATTGAAGGGGTTTGCGAAGGACTATCCGCAGGCGGGCGACAAGCTCGTGTGCCTGCGAAACGATCCCACCAAGGGTCTGCTCAACGGATCCCTCTGGCAGGTGATGACGTCGTCGCGAGAGACGACGAAGCCCGGCATAAACCTTCTCGTCCGGCCGGAAGACGACGACATGGATCGCGGCGCGGCCAAGATCAAGCTGCTGAAGCAGGTCTTCGAGGATGTCGAAGGCGAGATCCCGTGGTCGACGCGCAAGCGTTATGACGAATTCGACTACGGCTATGCGCTGACGGTGCACAAGGCGCAGGGCTCGCAGTGGAACAATGTCGTCCTCTTCGATGAGAGCTGGGCGTTCCGCGACACCCGTGAGCGCTGGCTCTATACTGCGATCACCCGCGCGGCCGAGACGCTGACGATCGTTCGCTAGCCGACGCACCACGCGCAAATTTCATCCCATGTCCAACTGGTCGCATTTAGGGCCTCGCGCGCTCGGATAAACCCTGCGCGCGACAAGATGACCGTATGAATTGAAAAAGCATGCGGCTTTTCAGAAAGACGAAGCCCCGGATCTGCAGCATCCTGTAGACGGTAAAGAGTGCGCCGTTCTGAGGCTGTGGGCTGGCGTTTTGCGGGCAATGTTAGGCGTTTCAAGCGATCAGCGGAACACAGTGGCACCCAGCGGCCCGCATTCGGCGCACCCTACCTCGATTTCAGAACGTAGCGTAGTGCAAGGTGAAGGTGATACTCCGATGAACGAGCCAGAAATTTCCGAAAAGCCACGCCGCCGCGGCGTCAGGCGGACTGGCGTCAGCCTCCTTCTCATCGTGTTGGTTGTGGGCGTCGGCGGTACCCTGTGGCTGCGTCATGACGACGAAAGCTCGGCTGCTACTCCGCCGGACCCGGGCGTGCCGGTGACCACCGCGCTGTCCGTCCAGGGTGATGTCCCGATCTACCTTTCGGGCCTCGGGACGGTACAGGCGTTCAATACCGTCACGGTGACGGCGCAGGTCAACGGCACGCTCGTCGATGTCCGCTTCAAGGAAGGGCAGATGGTCAAGAAAGGCGATGTCCTCGCGGTCATCGACCCAAGGCCGTTCCAGGACACCCTGGACGAGGCGGTTGCGAAGCTCAAACAGGATGAAGTTGACCGCGATTACGCCAAGGTCACACTGGATCGGGATCTGAAGCTCGACAACCAAAGCGTTACACAACAGACGGTCGACAACCAGCGCAGCACTTACCATCAGCTCGAGGCGCAAGTGAACCAGGATAACGCTGCGATTGCCGATGCGCAGACCCAGCTTTCCTACACCCAGATCATTTCGCCGCTTGACGGCCGCACCGGCATCCGCCTGCTCGACCAGGGCAACGTCATTACGACGACCGACACGACGGGATTGGTGGTCATCACCCAAACCAAGCCGATTTCCGTGATATCCACCTTGCCGGAGACCGATCTTCCGGCGGTACAGGAAGCCATGAAGGCGGGAGCGGTGACAGTGACCGCCCTGACAAAGGACGGCGGCTCCGCCCTTGGCAGCGGGACACTCACCGTCCTGGACAACGAGATTGACCAGACGACAGGTACGATCCGCCTGAAATCGACCTTCCCCAACGAAGACGAGACGCTCTGGCCGGGCGAATTCGTTCAGCTTCGCGTGCAGCAGAGGGTCGAGAAGGGAGTGGTCACCGTTCCGTCCGCCGCCGTGCAAAGGGGTTCCGACGGCTACTTCATCTATGTCGTCAAACCGGACAGCACGGTGGACGCGCGTCCAGTCAAGGTCGGCCAGATCGAGGACAATGTAGCCATCGTAGAGACCGGCCTCAAGGCCGGAGAGACGGTGGTCACGGCGGGGCAATACCGACTTGAGCCTGGCATCAAGGTCATGCCGGAGGACAACTCAAGCCAGACGCCAGCCACCGACAGCAAGAAGGTGAGCTAGATGTCCATTTCCTCGAACTTTATCCAAAGGCCGATTGCCACGTCGCTGCTCATGTTCGGCTTCCTGGCCGTCGGTCTCGCGGCTTATCCTTTCCTGCCGGTTGCGCCGCTCCCCCAGGTCGACTTCCCGACGATTTCGGTCAGCACGCAGCTGCCGGGCGCAAGCCCGCAGACGATCGCCTCAGCGGTGACCCAGCCGCTTGAGCGCCAGTTCGGTGAAATTCCCGGTGTGACGCAGATGACCTCGGTCAGCACAGAGGGGGCGAGTGCGATTACCCTCCAGTTCGACCTCTCGCGCGACATCGATGGCGCGGCTGAGGACGTGCAGACGGCGATCAATGCGGCATCTGGGCAGCTGCCCACGGATCTTCCCTCGCCGCCGACCTACCGCAAGGTCAACCCTGCCGACCCGCCGATCATTGTTCTTTCCCTTACGTCGGACACGCTGCCGCTTACGCAGGTCGATGATTTCGCGGAAAACGTTCTCGTTCAGCGCATCAGCCAGGTGGACGGTGTTGGGCAGGTGCCGATCTTCGGCGAGCAGAAGCCGTCGGTGCGCATCCAGATCGACCCGGCGAAGATCGCATCGCTCGGCCTGTCGCTGGAAGATATCCGGACCGCCATCACCGCAAATACGGTCGATGATGCAAAGGGCACCATACAGGGCGAGACCCGTACCTATACGGTCTATGACAACGATCAGCTCCTGGCGGCTGCGCCGTGGGGGGATGCAATCGTCGCCTATCATAACGGTGCGCCTGTCAGGATCAGCGATATAGGCAGGGCCATCGATGCGCCGGAAAACACGCAGGAACAAGCCTGGTCTAACGGCAAGCCGGCGATCATCCTGCCTATCTTCAAGCTCCCCGGCGCCAACGTCATCGACACGGCCGATCAAATCAAGGCGCTTCTGCCACAGCTGCGCGCCCTGGCGCCCAAGGCACTTCACATCGACATTCTGAGCGACCGAACGGTCACCATCCGCGCCTCGGTCGCTGATGTCGAGAGAACGCTGCTGATAACGGTCGGCCTGGTCGTCATGGTTATCTTCGTCTTTCTGAGGAGCCTTTGGGCGACGATTATTCCGAGCGTCACCGTGCCGCTCGCAATCATCTGTACTTTCGCGCTTATGTACGTGCTGGGCTTCAGCCTCGACAATCTCTCTCTCATGGGATTGGCGATCGCCGTCGGCTTCGTCGTGGACGACGCAATCGTCATGCTGGAGAACATCCACCGGCACATGGAGCAGGGCAAGACGCCGCTCCAGGCCGCGATGGACGGTGCGGGCGAGATCGGCTTCACGATCCTGTCCATCAGCCTTTCCCTGGTCGCAGTCTTCATTCCGCTGCTTCTGATGGGAGGCATCGTCGGCCGCCTCTTCCGTGAATTCGCAATCACCGTGACGATGACGATTGCGGTTTCGGCCTTTGTCTCGTTGACGCTGACACCGATGATGTGCGCTCGGTTCCTCAAGAACGAGAGTGAGATCAAGCATGGCCGCCTCTACCTGCTCTTCGAGCATGGCTTCGATATGATGCTGGACGGCTACCGCAGGACACTCGACGTGGCCCTGCACCACCATCGGATCACTTTTTCCGTATTCCTGATCTCGATCGCCGTAACGGGGTACCTGTTCTACATCATCCCCAAGGGCTTTTTCCCGATCCAGGACACGGGACTCATCGTCGGTGTTTCGGAGGGTGCGCAGGACACGTCTTACGCCGACATGGCCAAGCACCAGATCGAGCTCGGCAAGGTGGTCGCAAGCGATCCCGCCGTCGACACGGTGGGCATGGCCGTGGGCTCGATCGGCGGTCAGGCTCTGAACGACGGGCGAATGTTCATCACCCTGAAGCCGCGCGACGAGCGCGACGTTTCGGCAACTCAAGTCATCAATCGCCTGCGGCCGAAGCTTGCCAAGGTAGAGGGTGCGGCACTCTTTCTGCAGCCTTCCCAGGACGTCACCGTCGGCGGCCGTGTCTCGCGTACGGAGTTCCAATACACGCTCCAGGACGGCAATTCCGACGAGCTCAACGAATGGGCGCCGAAGCTGCTCGCGAAGATGAAGACGATCCCGGTGATGACGGACGTCGCGAGCGACCAGGAGAACAATGGTGCCACACTGACCCTGACGATCGATCGTGACCAGGCGTCGCGTTTCGGCATTACACCCGAAACGATCGACAACACACTCAACGACGCCTTCGGTCAGCGACAGGTGACGCAATATTTCACCGACCTCAATAGCTACCACGTGATTCTCGAGGTGCTGCCGGAGGATCAGAATTCGCCGCTGGCGCTGAACAGTCTCTATATCCGCTCGCCGCTCACCAACCAGGAGGTGCCGCTCAGCCAGCTGGTCAAGCAAACGACGGAGCCCACAAGCGTTCTTGCGGTCAACCATCAGTCCCAATTCCCGTCGGTTACGCTGTCCTTCAACCTGGCGCCCGGCGCCGCCCTAAGTCAGGCTGTCGCTGCGATCCACCAGGTGCAGCAGGAACTGGGAACGCCCCCGACGCTGATTGGCACGTTCCAGGGCAACGCGCAGGCATTCCAGCAGTCCCTTGCCAGCGAGCCTCTCCTGATTCTCGCGGCTCTGGTCGTAATCTACATCATTCTCGGCATGCTCTACGAAAGCTACGTGCACCCGCTGACGATCCTTTCGACGCTACCGTCGGCGGGCCTCGGCGCGCTGGTGATGCTGAACGCGTTCGGTTTCGACTTTACGCTCATCGCGCTTATCGGCATCATCCTGCTTATCGGCATCGTGAAGAAGAACGGTATCATGATCGTCGACTTTGCAATCGCTGCCGAGCGAGAGCAGGGGCTCACGCCGGAGGAATCGATCCGGCAGGCGTGTCTTCTGCGTTTCCGTCCGATCATGATGACGACGATGGCGGCGCTGCTCAGCGGCCTGCCGCTAATGCTCGGAAACGGCACGGGCTCGGAGCTGCGCCAGCCGCTGGGTTACGCGATCGTCGGCGGCCTGATCCTCAGCCAGGCGATGACCCTCTATACGACGCCGGTCGTCTACCTCTACCTGGATCGGGTCCAGAACTATTTCACCCGCAAGGACAAGGAGAAAAAGGAAGATCCCGACACGGCCGCGGCCGCCGAATAGTGCGTGGAAGACACCTTCAAGACAGGCAAGAGCAGGACTCGCGAGAGCGGGTCCTGCTTGTTCTGCTACAGAGCCTTTCGGCGCGTCAGGTCTGCACGATGCCGAGGAGAACGGCCTTGGCCACGGCCTGGAAGCGGTTGTTGGCGTTGAACTTGCGGATGAGCTCGGCCTCGAGAGCGACGGTCTCTTCATGCTTGAGGTCGAGAGCTCGGGCCAGCCGTTGTGTCGAATAGCCTTCCGCCATCAGTTCGAGGCATTGTTTTTCCTCGTCGGTGAGGCTCGCTTTCTCTTCGCTGTCGCCAAACAGTGGGACATCGGCCTCCTCTTCGTCCTCCAGCAGATCATTGACCTGCTGGATCTGGCGGTGGAGAGTCGACATTTCGGCGGTGAGCTCGCGCTTTCTGACCAGCAGGGCATTTCGAAACGTGCGCTCGGACTCTTCCTGCGTGCCGGACCGGCTCAATTCCTCCATCAACTCCTGGATGACGGCGATCGGCATTCCTGTTTCGCGGCAGGTGTTGATGACGGCCATCCGGTGGATGTCCTCCTGGCCGTAGACCCGCATCAGGCCGATTCGATCGGCCGAGAGAAGGCGCTTCTCCTCGTAGAAGTGCAATGTCCGGTGTGTAACCCCAAAGGCATTCGCCATGTCTGCAATCGGTACCGGTCCATCCGGCAAGTCAGGTGGCAACGTCGTCGTTGGCAGGAAACGATATCTCAACTGCGCATCGGATCCGGTATTCGCCACAGCAAACAGGCGCTTGGAACCATCTGCCATCAACCCCTCCTATGATCTGATCTGCACTTCCTCGCCTCATATTGTACAGGTCCCGCCAATTGCCACCCTGGTCGGCGTGTTGGGCTCTCCTCGAACCCGACTTTTTCTTGTCGATGGGAAACGCTACGCGGCGGAGCTACTGGGAACGTACTCACCTTATGCGCGAACTCGTATAAACGCAGATGCTAAAAATAACCGCATTTGAAAGGGATAGCAACGCCGCCTGGTGGCGGAAAAGCTCATGCCTGTGGACAGCGGGCATAGAATTCCCCTTCGCCGAGGGTCGCTGCCGACGCACTATTCCAGGTTGCTAGACTTGGCGTAATCCCATAGGCGGAGACCGTCGCGCCAGCATCAATCTTTTGCATGCGTCGATGCTCGAAACTCATTGGCCTTGCCGCCGGGGCTGGCATAAAAGCAAGTATTGCCCGCCAACACCAATGGACCTGCCAAGATGCCAGCCAAGCTTTCCGTCAATCTCAACGCCATCGCGATGCTCCGGAACCGCCGCGACCTGCCGTGGCCGAGCGTGGAGGGACTGGGCCGGATCGCGCTTCAGGCAGGGGCGAGCGGCCTTACCGTTCACCCTCGGCCCGACCAGCGACATATCCGCTTTTCGGACCTGCCGGTGATTCGAGCCCTGATCGACGACGAGTTTCCGCAAGCCGAATTCAACATCGAAGGTTATCCGACCGAAGACTTTCTGGCGCTCTGCGCTTCGGCACAGCCCGAACAGGTCACGCTCGTGCCCGATGATCCGTCGCAGGCGACGTCCGATCACGGCTGGGACTTCCGCAAGCACCAGGCGTTTCTGACGGAGATGGTCGGGCGTCTCAAGAAACTGGGTTGCCGCGTTTCACTGTTTGCCGACGGCGATGGCAACGCGGACGCCATTGAGATCGCAAAGGCGACTGGCGCAGACCGGATCGAGCTTTACACAGGCCCATATGGCGGCTGCTACGAAGCCCCGGAGCGGGCGGCGCCGATCCTCGAAGCTCTTGGCAAGACGGCGGATGCAGCCGCCGCACAGGGCCTTGCCGTCAACGCCGGGCACGACCTGACCGTCGGCAACCTGCCACCGCTCGTGAAGCGCATCCCGGCACTTGCCGAGGTCTCCATCGGGCATGGATTGACCGCGGACGCGCTGGAATACGGCATGGCGGAAACAGTGCGCCGCTTCCGCCGCGCCTGCGGCCAGAGAGTCTGAAAACCGGCTGCCGCGCCCGCCGCGTGGCAGCCGGCAACCTCATCAGGAGGTTAGTGCCGCCTTGTGCGCTTCGAAGAAGCTGCGTGCCGATTGCGGGTCCTTGCCGGTGAGCTTCCGGAAATCATCCGTCAGGAAGGCAAAATTTCCTGCGCGGATGTTGGCATCAGCGGAAACGAGGACATCCACGAAGAAGCCGGGCAGGCCGGCGGATGCAAGGCCTCCCGCCAGTTGCTTGTCATCAATGTGCACGACCTGAAGCTGCTTGCCGGCAATCTCGGCCGCGAGCGCTGCAATTTCCTCCGTGGTCAGCAACTGCGGTCCTGTCAGGGTGAGGATGCCGCGCTCTACCGTCGCCGAAGCAAGGCCGGCCGCGATGGCGAGCGCGCAGTCCTCACGGGAGATATTGGCGGACCGGCCATCGCCGCTCGAGGAATACCATTTTCCTTCCTGAAGGCTATGCGGGAGGGAGTGCAGGAAATTGTCCCAGTACCAGGCGTTGCGGAAGATCGTATAGTCGACACCGCTCGCCTTGATCGCCTGTTCCGTGCCGAGGTGGTCGGGCGCGAACGATACGAGCGAGTTATCCGGTGCCGGCATCGAGGTGTAGAAAAGATGCTTGGCACCGGCCTTTGCCGCAGCGTCGACCGCTGCCTTGTGCTGGGCGAGGCGGTGTCCCTTCTGAGCCAGCGCATCCGTGCTGATGATGAGAAGGCGATCGGCACCGGCAAAGGCCGCGGCCAGCGACGCGGCGTCGTCGAAGTCGGCCCTGCGCGTGGTGATGCCGCGCGCTGCGAGTTCGGCGAGTTGTTCCGGATTGCGGGTCGCGCCAATGATGTCGCCTGCGGGTACCTTGTAGGTCTCCAGCAGATGGTGGATCACGCGACGGCCGAGCTGGCCCGCGGCGCCTGTAACAAGGATTTTCTGGCCCATGGTTTTTTCCTTCCTTAGCAACTTTGTCGGTCTCTAAAAGAGACTAGCGCTAGAATAGGAATTGACTAAGCCGTGTAAAGCAGGCAGTTTTTCGTGCCTAGCTCACAGAAAGGAAACCACCATGCGGGGATCCGTCGTCAACTTCCGGAACAAGGCCGAAGGTGCAGCGCGCGCGATAGACATCAGCAAGCTGGACTTCAGCAATTGCCCGGTACGCGACGTCATGCAGCAGATCGGCGGCAAGTGGTCGACGCTGCTGCTGGAAGCTCTGTCGCAGCAGCCCTATCGATTCGGCGCGTTGAGACGCATGGTGCCGGACATCTCCCAGCGCATGCTGACACAGACCCTGAGGGATCTGCAGCGAGATGGCTACATTGAAAGGGAGGTGTTTCCGACGAAGCCGCCCAGCGTGGAATATCGGATGACCGATCTCGGTCGCTCGCTCTTCGAGCCGTTGTCGCGTCTTCTGGACTGGGCCGAGGCCAATCATGACGCCGTGCGGGCGGCGCGAGCGCGGTTCGACCAGACGCCTCCCTGAGGAGGCGTGCCGGTCTTTTCTGCGAGCTGCGGCTTAGTGCCTGCGCTCGGTCGCAAAGATCAGAAGGGCAACGGCCGGAAAGCAGAAGCCGATCCAGGCAGTAAACGACCAACCGCCTGATGCATAGGCCCAGCCGCCAATCGCCGAGCCGAATGCCCCACCGGCGAAGAACGTCGCCATGTAGAGGCCGTTCAACCTGCTGCGATGCTCGGCGCTCAACGCATAGATGGCACGCTGGCCGCAGACGAGGTTGGTCGTCACGCCGAAGTCGAGCAGGATCGCCGACAGGGTGAGCAGGCCAAGTGAGAGAGCCGAGCCGTCATTCACGAGATGACCCATCAGAAAGGAAATGACGCCGAGCGTCATCGCGAGCGCGGTTGCGCGCTTCGTAAGGCCGCGATCAGCAAGCCTCCCGGCAATCGGTGAGGCAATTGCACCCGCCGCGCCGGCAAGGGCAAAAAGGGCAATGCCGTTCTGGCTCATGTTGAACTGCGGCCCAGCAAGCAGCAGTGGCGTCGTGGTCCAGAACAGGCTGAAGGCGCCGAACATGCAGGCCTGATAGATCGCTCGGCGCTGAAGGATCGGCGTGTAGAGGGCAAGGCGTCCCATCGAAGCGAGCAGCTCCGCGTAGCTCAGCCTCGTATGAGGCACACGCTTTGGCAAAGTGATGCGCAACACGACCGCAAGGAGGACCATGATCGCGGCCGAAACGACGTATACGACGTGCCATGACGAAGCCTCGGCGATGAAGCTCGCGAAGGGTCGGGCGAGCATGATTCCGCAGAGCAGACCACTCATGACATTGCCGACCACCTGGCCGCGGCGGGCGTCAGGCGCCATGTGAGCGGCGTAGGGCACAAGCACCTGGACCGCAACCGATGCAAGGCCGATGCAGAGGGATGCGAGCAGAAAGAGGCCGGGAGTGCCGGAGGCGGGTGCTGCGAGAAGCGCAACGGCCGAGATGACGATGAGCGTCAACACGAGACGGCGATTCTCCAGAAGATCGCCGAGCGGCACAATGAGAAGCAGGCCAAGGCCATAGCCGATCTGCGTCAGCGTCACGATAAGGCCAGTGGCGGCCGGGGAAAATCCGAGCGTCGTGCTGATTGGACCGGCCAGTGGCTGGCTGTAGTAGAGGTTCGCAGCGACGAGCCCGCAGGCCGCCGCAAGCAGAAAGGTCATCCACGGCGAAATCCCGTGATCGATGGTCGTCTCCCGCGTCGCGGTCGATACAGTCATATCTGGCTCCAAAGGGGGGTAGGAGTTATCAATGATTTCGGAAAAATTAGCGATGTCATACAATTAGCCGCATCGCGGCCTTCGCGACGGCAACCATTTCCTCCGGACTGCGTCCGGTCTTGCCAACTACGCGCATACCCTTCGTGAGGCAGAGCAGGGCACGGGCGGCCGCCTCCACGTCGACATGAGCCGGGATCGATCCGTCGGACTGGCCGAGCCGGATAAGCTCGCGAAGAAGCCGCTCATCGGCATCGAATGCGGTATTCACTCGATCCGACACCTCTTCGTCGAAAAGCGCGAGTTCCGTCGCGCTACCGACCACAAGGCAGCCCCGCCGTCCGACGGCGCCACATGAGGAATCGGCGTAGAAGAGAAGGGTGCGAAGGATCTTTTCCCAGCCGTTCGGCTCCGCGGCAACCTGCTCCTCGAGCTCGCGCCGCCGCACGCGCCGATAACGGTCGAAGGCCGCGAGGAAGACGGCGCGCTTGTCCTTGAAGGCCTTGTAGACGCTGCCGGGCGTCAGCCCCATGGCCTCGGTCAACTCGCTGATTGACGCAGCATGGTAGCCGCGCTCTGAAAAGACGAGCAGCGCCTTGTCGAGGGCTTGGTCCGGATCGAATTCGCGAGGTCGCCCACGGGGGCGGGAAGCTACAGTCGAAGAAGGGAGGTCATTTGTCATGCCTCCCATTTAGGGAATAATCGTTTCCAAATCAATTGGAATTTTGCACCGCGAAGAATCTACCGCATCGCACTTGCAGTCAAATCAAAGATCGAGGACCCAGGTCTCACCGTTCATCGGCGCTCCGAAGAGGACTTGAGTCTCCCTCGAGACAAGGCGGAATCCCGCTCTGGCGTATATATTCCGCGCCGTTGTCAGAGCCTCGTCTGTCCAAAGCGACAACTGGCTGTAGCCGGCGCGCCGGGCGAACCCTATGCACTCATTGACAAGAAGCGTGCCGATACCGAGACCGCCCGCGGCCTTGTCGACATAGAGAAGCCGCAGCCTGGCAACGCCGCCGCCGCCATTGGCAACCAGAGCAGACCCGACATTGATACCGTCACGCTCAGCGATCCAGCAATACTCGCGGTCACGATCGAAATTGGCGAGGAAATGCCCGGCCACTTCAGCGATCAGCCCCTCGAAGCGCAGATCCCAGCCAAATTCAGAGGTGTAGAATTCCGACTGGCTGCTTATGATCCAGCCAATATCGCCGGCGCGATGCGGGCGCAGAATCGCGGGGCGCAGGGCGTCTCGCCCGGGATCGATCGCCAGGCGGATATTGTCCATGGCATCGACGATCCGCGCAGGCGCTCCTGGGGGGAGATCGGCAAATTGCTCGGCAATGCGCTCGCGTGAGCGCCGGGCGAGTTCGTCGAGCAGTGTGTGCCCCTTCTGGGTGATGCTGATGACCTGGCTGCGCCGGTCGGCCTGGTCCTGGCGCGTGTCGATCAACCCTTCACCGCGGAAGCGCTTCAGGATCCGGCTCAGATAGGCCGGATCGACGTGAAGCTCGCGGGCGAGATCGACCGCGGCAGTCGTGTCGTGCGTGCCGATCTCAAAGAGCGCGCGTGCCTCGGTCAGCGTGTAGGGCGAGGCGAGGTAGGCCCTGTCCAACACACCCAGCCAATTCGTATAGAAGCGGTTGAAGTCGCGCACCGCGTCGATGAGGGCTTCTCTTGAAACGGAACTCATGGATATCGTCTCCTTGGATAGGAAGACGATGCCGCTATTTAGTTGCTTCCGTCAACTAAATAGCGATTACAAATCAAACACCGCACATTTCGCGAACGGATTGTTTGCCGAGCGAAAAGTCCACCGCCGCGCGGGCGTGGATCGCGGTGGTATCGAAGCCGGGAAGGGGCAGTCGCGCAGGGTCGAGTATAAGGCAGATCTCGGTGCAGCCCAGTATGACGCTGTCTGCGCCGGCAGCCTTGGCTCTCTCAACAATCGCAACCAGCTTTTCGCGCGAAGTGTCCAGAATTCGGCCGGCGCAGAGTTCCTCGAAGATGACATCGTGGACGACTGTCCGGTCATCCGAGCCCGGAACCATGACCTCGATACCAAGCTCTGCCATGCGGTCGGTATAGAAGCCGTGCTCCATCGTGTAGCGCGTGGCAAGCAGGAGGGGACGATGGCGGCCAGCCGCCTTCAGGGCGCGAGCGGTCTCGTCGATGATGTCGATCAACAGCACGGATATGCGTGCAGCAACCTCTTCCGCCACGAGATGCATCGTGTTGGTGCAGATGAGGACGCAACCTGCACCGCCGATCTGCAGATTGAGCGCCGCATCGCCAAGCCGCGCCGCGGCGTCGTCCCATCGTCCGGCCTTCTGCAGGGCGACGATTTCCTCGAAGTTCACCGAACGAAGCAGCACCTCCGCCGAGGCGAGGCCGCCGCGTCGTTCACGCACCATTTCATTGACAAGCCGATAATAGACTGCCGAACTTTCAAAACTCATGCCGCCGATAAGGCCGATAACGCGCATATCAGTTCCTCTCTCCCATGCCGTGCCGGATCTGCGGTGATTATGCCAGAAACCGACGCCGCTTCTTTGCATTTTTTGCGCTATATTCTACAATACGCACAAGGCGTCGCGTGATTATAAGAATACGCGCTGAGTTTTTGCGCGACTATGCAGTGAGGCCAACCGTGCTTGATGAACGCGATCGCAAGATCCTAGACCTGTTACAAACTGACGCGGGGATATCCGTCACCGAGCTGGCCGACAAGGTGGCGCTTTCGGTATCCGCCTGTTCGCGCCGCATCCAACGCCTCGAGGAAAGCGGCCATATCGCCCGCCGGATCGTCGTCCTGGACCGAAACAAGATGGGCGTGCCGACCACCGTCTACGCGCTCATCAAAACCGTGCATCATTCGGACGACTGGATGGAGGTCTTCCGGAAGGCGATCGGCGACGTGCCGGAAATCGTGGAGGCCCATCGGCTGACGGGCAATCATGATTATATACTAAAGATCGTGCTGCCTCGTGTCGAGCAATACGACGTCGTCTACAAGAAGATCGTCCGCCGCGTCGAGCTGTTTGACGTGACGGCCTCCATTTCCATGGAAGAGCTGAAAAGCGGTCTCGGTGTTCCGGTGAACTACGCGGATTAGCCGCATAGCGCGCGGACAAGGAAATCTACACTGCAACGTGACCCGGCAGACCCAGTGTTCGGGCAGTCGGCTCGTCGCGCAGGATCAAGGCTGAAGGAACGGCAATGCCAGATCATCACGTCGTCGTCGTCGGAGGAGGCTTTGGGGGGATAGAGCTGATACATAAGCTGAAGGGGGCGCCCGTGCGTGTCACGCTGATCGACCGGCGAAACCATCACTTGTTCCAGCCGCTTCTCTATCAGGTCGCAACGACGTTGCTTGCCACATCCGAGATCGCATGGCCGATCCGCCACCTCTTTCGCGACCGGCGGGAGGTCACGACGCTTCTTGCCGAGGTCAACGGCGTCGACAGCAAGGCAAAGACGATATCGCTCCGCAACGGGCAGGCCATCGAATACGACACCCTGGTTTTGGCGACGGGCGCGACCCACGCCTATTTCGGCCATGACGAATGGGAGCCGGTGGCGCCGGGGCTGAAGACCCTCGAAGATGCGACGACCATCCGCCGCCGGGCACTGCTTGCATTTGAACAGGCGGAACTGGAGCAAGATCCGGCCGCTCGCGAGGCGCTGCTGACCTTTGCGATCGTCGGCGCGGGACCAACGGGCGTCGAGCTTGCCGGCATCATCGCGGAACTGGCGCACGAGACGCTTCCCAGGGAGTTCCGCCGCATCGATACGCACGCCGCGCGGGTCATGCTTATTGAAGCCGGGCCACGCATCCTCCCGGGCTTCGTCGAGGATCTTTCGGCATATGCCCGCGATGCGCTGAAGAAGCTCGGTGTCGAGGTCGTGACCGGTGCGCCCGTAACATCTTGCACAGCCGAGGGCGTGACGATCGGTGACAGCTTCCTGCCATGCCGAACCATCGTCTGGGCCGCCGGCGTGCAGGCCTCGCCCGCTGCCCGTTGGCTCGAAGCACCTGCCGACCGTGCGGGCCGCGTCATCGTCGAAAAGGATCTCAGCGCACCCGGCAATCCCGATGTCTTCGTCATCGGCGATACGGCCGCCGTCCAGACCTTGGATGGAAAGCCGGTTCCAGGGATTGCGCCGGCCGCCAAGCAACAGGGCGCCCATGTCGCGAAGATCATCCGCGCGCGGCTCTCGGGAAAGACATCTCCCGGACCCTTCCGCTACCGTCACCAGGGAAGCCTTGCGACAATCGGAAATAGAGAGGCGATCATCGACTTTGGGTGGATCAAGCTCAGGGGCGCGACCGCATGGTGGATATGGGGCCTTGCCCATATCTACTTCCTCATCGGAACACGCTGGCGTCTTGCCGTTGCCTGGAGTTGGCTGTGGATTTTTCTGAGCCGGCAGCACAGCGCGCGGCTGATAACCCAGAAGGAAACCATGCGGGACGAGGCCGCTTCCGAGCGCGAGCGCACCAACGTCAAGGCCTGAGGCAGGCCAAGATTCTCGCGACGTGATACCGAGCCTTGTCCGCCTCGCTTGACTACAAATGTAGACGAGTTCGCCCGGTCGGCAATTTTCGTGCAACGAAAGGCGGACAATTTTCCGCCGCCGAAGGCTAGGGCCTTCGGCCAGTCTTTTCGTGCGACCTCAAGCGATCCGGAGCATATGAGTGCGAACATCGCTCTCGGCGGCGATACATCGGGCGGGGCAGGGACCGATCCCGACCGTTGCCCATCAATGCCAACCTCGTCATTCACGCTTGACGGCGGAATCAATATCCGCCATAAGGCTCACGAACCGTACGGTACGGTACGCACAACGAGGAGCGGCGGTCATGCCGAATATTGCAGGAGAGCAAGGCGAGTTTTCGCCCCGCCAGAACGCGGTTCTGGAGCAGGCTCTCAGGCTGCTCGTCGATGGCGGCGAGAAGGCGCTGACGACCTCCGGTGTCGCGCGGGCCGCCAATTGCTCGAAGGAAAGCCTCTACAAGTGGTTCGGTGATCGCGACGGCCTGCTTTCTGCGATGATCGCCTATCAGGCGAGCAAGGTGCGCACCTTCGAACGCAATGGCGAACGCCTGACCGCAACCAGCCTTCATGATCACCTGGCAATCTTCGCACGCGATCTTCTCGAGGTGTTGGCGGGGGATGTCTCGCTGGCGCTCAACAGGCTAGCGATTGGCCAGTCCAACCGGGACGGCTCGAAGCTCGGCAAGCTGCTCCTAGAGCGCGGCCGACGTCAGATCGACCGGCGGGCGATGGCCCTGATCGATGCCGGCAGACGCGCCGGGCTGCTGCGCTTTGCGGATGCCGACGAGGCGTATCATACGCTTTACGGGCTCGTCGTTTCGGATCTGCATGTGCGCATGCTGCTTGGAGACGCCGGACCCAAGGATACCGGCCGGCAGGCAGAGAAGGCCGTTACGGCATTCCTCCGGCTTTATGGCACGGAAAAGGTTTCGACGGACGCAGTAGCGGCCGTCTGATGGTTCTTAACTGACAACAGACAAGCAAAGGGAAGGAAAAACTATGCGCGTCTATTACGATCGTGATGCCGACATCAACCTGATCAAGGCCAAGAAGGTCGCCATCATCGGCTACGGGTCGCAGGGCCGTGCCCATGCGCTGAATCTCAAGGACAGCGGCGCGCAGAACGTTGCGATCGCGCTCAAGAGCGGTTCAGCCACCGCCAAGAAGGCAGAAGCCGATGGCTTCAAGGTCATGACGGTTGCCGAAGCTGCCGCCTGGGCGGACCTCATGATGATGGCGACGCCCGACGAACTGCAGGCCGACATCTACAAGAACGAGATCGCTCCGAACATCCGTGACGGCGCTGCAATCGCCTTCGCCCACGGCCTCAACGTTCATTTCGGCCTTATCGAGCCGAAGGCGACCGTCGACGTCGTCATGATCGCGCCGAAGGGCCCGGGCCACACGGTTCGCGGCGAATACCAGAAGGGCGGCGGCGTTCCCTGCCTCGTCGCCGTCAACCAGAATCCGTCGGGCAATGCCCTTGAGCTCGCTCTCTCCTATGCCTGCGGCGTCGGCGGCGGACGTTCCGGCATCATCGAAACCAACTTCCGCGAAGAGTGCGAAACCGACCTCTTCGGCGAACAGGTCGTTCTCTGCGGCGGTCTTGTCGAGCTTATCCGCGCCGGCTTTGAAACGCTGGTCGAAGCAGGCTACGCGCCCGAGATGGCCTACTTCGAGTGCCTGCATGAAGTGAAGCTGATCGTCGACCTGATCTATGAAGGCGGCATTGCCAACATGAACTACTCGATCTCCAACACGGCCGAGTGGGGCGAATACGTCTCCGGTCCGCGCATCATCACCGCCGAGACGAAGGCCGAGATGAAGCGCGTCCTGAAGGACATCCAGACGGGCAAGTTCACGTCGGAATGGATGCAGGAATACCGTTCCGGCCTCGCACGCTTCAAGGGCATCCGTCGCTTGAACGACAGCCACCAGATCGAGGAAGTCGGCGCAAAGCTGCGCGGCATGATGCCCTGGATCGGCAAGAACAAGCTCGTCGACAAGGCAGTCAACTAAGTCCTCCCCAGACCGACGAACGCGGAAGCCGGGGTGCAAGCCCCGGCTTCCGTCGTTCTGGACTACATGTGCGGTGCTGGGCGGGCGCCTCGTTGGAATTCCCGCGATTTTCAACCTTTTCTGTCGCCGATCACGGTCCTTTGGAATACAAGACCTGAAACTTGTCACCGCGACAGGAAAATAGGTCAGTATTGTTGACATAAATGCCGCCGCATGGTGTGTTGGCGGACACCATAAGAAACGAGGAAACCCATGCTGAACTGGGAGAATATTTTCGCGACGCGTTCGTCCCGGATGCGCGCTTCGGAAATCCGCGAGCTCTTGAAACTGCTCGACCGGCCGGAGATCATCTCCTTCGCCGGCGGAATTCCGGACCCCGCACTTTTTCCCGACGACGAATTCAAGGCGGCCTATGCCGATATCTTTACAGGGCCGGCAGTACGATCGGCGCTGCAATATTCGGTGAGCGAAGGTTACAAGCCCCTCCGTGAATGGCTGGTGGGCCAGATGGCGGCACTCGGCATCCCCTGCACCGTCGACAACGTCTTCATCGTTTCCGGTTCGCAGCAGGGGCTCGACTATCTCGGCAAGCTGTTCCTGTCGCCGAAGGACACCGCGCTCGTTACCTGGCCTACCTATCTGGGGGCGCTGCAGGCATTCAACGCCTACGAGCCGACCTATGACCAGTTGTCGCCGAACGGCAACCGCACCCCTGAAGCCTATCGCGCGACGGCAGAGGAGGCGGGCGGCAAGGTGAAGTTTGCCTATCTTTCCGTGGATTTCGCCAATCCGACCGGCGAGACCGTCGATCGCGAAGGCCGCGAGAAGGTGATCGAACTTGCCGACGAGCTGGACATTGCGATCATCGAGGACGCCGCCTACCAGTCGCTGCGTTACAACGGCGAGGCAATCCCGCCGATCCTGGCGCTGGAGATCGCGCACAAGGGCGACATCGAGGCTACCCGCACCATTTACTGTGGCAGCTTCTCCAAGACACTCGCGCCGGGGCTGCGCGTCGGCTTCATCGTTGCCAATGCACCGATAATCCGCAAGCTGGTGTTGATGAAGCAGGCGGCTGACCTGCATTCCTCGACCATCAATCAGATGGCGATCCACCTCGTTGCCGAACGCGGATTCGATGCGCAGGTCGCAAAGATCAAGGAAGTCTACAGCCAGCGCCGCGACTGTATGCTTGCCGCGCTTGCCAGGCACATGCCGAAGGGCGTGACCTGGACGAAGCCGGAAGGCGGCATGTTCATCTGGATCACCTTGCCCGAGGGGATGGACGGGGCAAAGCTCCTGGCACGATCGCTTGAGACCGCGAAGGTCGCATTCGTGCCGGGCCAGGCATTCTTCGCCGATGGTAGCGGCGCCAATACCTTCCGCGTCAGTTTCTCCTGCGCGAACGACGAGATGATCGAAGAGGGCATCGGCCGCCTCGGCCGACTGATCGCTGACGAGATCGGCGGCTGACGCGCCGCCGGCCTCGATGATCGATCAGAAGATCGTCGTCCAGCCTTCATTGGCCGTTTCGCTCTTGCCGTAGCCGACCCGGTCGGCCACGGCACCCTCGGCGTTGACGAGAATGATGTCACCGCCCTTGTTGCCGAGTTGCGGGCCGCCGGCAGCGCCATTGAGCGGTATGGTGCGAAACTCGCCCGCGGCAAGTGTCCCGTTCAACGTCTGGCTCTTGCCCGAACCATCCCTGATGCGCCAACCGTCCAGCGCTGCGGCCATGTCCGAGCGATTGGCGATGGTGACCGTTTCAGCCTCCGTGCCTCCCGGTCCGTTCACAGGATTGATGAGGGCAGCGACAATCCTGATGGAGGATGCGACGACGGGCTGCGGACGACGCGTTCCTTCGCCACGCCCCTGGCCACCGCGCTCTGCGGATACGGGGTCGCCGGTGACGGGGTCGGTATTCCAGTTCTGCGTCTGAAAACCGAGGAAGATTGCGACCCACTCGTTCGTGTCGGTGAAATGGATCAGCAGTGCTCCATCCTGGTTCGGCCCGTTGGTCGCCTTGAAACTCCCGCCATCGCCCTGGTTCATGTGGATGTCGTGGATGCCGTTTCCCGGCTTGAAGTTGAAATACTGGTCCGGCTTGTTTTGCTCCGGTCCCCATGCTTCGCCGAAGGCGTAGAAATGGATGGCATCGTCGGATATGGCCTCCTGGACGATCGGCTCGATAAAATCGCGCAGGTCGTTTCGCGGACCCGAGAGCTGAAAAGGCGCAACATCCATGTCGTCGCGCTCGATCATGCCGCCGCGGACGTAGTCGATTGCGAGTTCGGGCCGGTCCCTGCGGATGTCGGTGAGGCCCATGGGCAGCGCTTCCAGTGCTGCGATCATGGGATGCTGGAAGTCCGTCACGTTCGCGTAGAGCAAGTCGTGCGGTGTCTCCTTGGAACGAACGTTGACCGCAATACGATAGCTGACGCCGGCGGCTTCGATGCGGATTTCGATGTGCGGATCGTTGTCGTCGTCCAGAGCCAGATCCGAGGCCGTCCCCTTCAGCACCTTGTAGTTCCTGAGCATCTTCGATCCTCCCCCAGTTGCGCTAGGAAGTGTCAGAATGAGCTTCAAAGATGCATCTTTTGTGGCATGGAGGCGCCGCGGCTCAACGTTTCGTGGTGCCGCGGCGCTGGGCCATCAACCCTCCCGAAGATATTGGCCAAAGAGCTGCATATCGGCCTCACCGAGGCGATCGCTTGCCGTGTTCAGCTGGTGCCAATAGGGATAGATGACCGGCGGAGCGCTGACTTCGTCCAGCCGCTTGCGTTCCTCGTCGGAGAGCTTCAGTTCCACGGCGGCAAGATTGTCCTTGAACTGGGCTTCGGTGCGCCCGCCGATGATGACCGAGGTCACCGCACTGCGGCCGATGAGCCAGGCGAGCGCGACCTGCGCCGCCGAGACGCCACGCTCGTTTCCGATCGCGACCAGCGTCTCGACGATGTCCCAGAGCCGGTTCTCATCGCGAATCGGCGGTTCCGTCCAGCCGGCAAACTGTCGAGTTCCTTCCGGCGCTGCCTTGTTCCGCTGGTGCTTGCCGGAGAGCAGGCCTCCCGCAAGCGGGCTCCAGACGAGGACGCCGAGACCCTGGTCCACGGAGATCGGCAGAAGCTCGTATTCGGCATCGCGGGCTTCGAGCGTATAGTGGATCTGCTGGCTCACGAAGCGCTGGTACTTGTGTTCGTTGGCAATGCCGAGCGCCTTCATGATGTGCCAGCCTGAATAGTTCGAGCAACCGACGTAGCGCACCTTGCCTTGCTTGATCAGCGTGTCGAGCGCTTCCATCGTCTCTTCGAGCGGCGTCTGTGCGTCCCATTCGTGGACCTGATAGAGGTCGATGACGTCAGTCTTCATTCGCTTGAGGCTTGCTTCGCATTCGCGGATCAGGTGATAGCGCGAAAGGCCGCGGTCGTTCGGTCCGTCGCCCATGGCATAGCGAGCCTTGGTGGCGAGCAGCACGCCGTTCGGCCGCTTGCCGTTCAGCACTTCGCCTATGATCCGCTCGGACTCGCCACCCGAATAGGCATTGGCCGTGTCGATCAGATTGACCCCGGCGTCGAGGCAGAGATCGATCATTCGGCGTGCCTCCGACACACCAAGGTCCCCGACAGTCCTTGCCCAGCCGACGCCGCCGAACGTCATCGTGCCCATCGTGATTGTTGATATCTTCAGGCCCGAACGGCCGAGCAGGCGATACTCCATGACTTTGCTCCATGAAATTGCTTGAGGGACGCACCAAGGTAGGGGCAGGATGAGGAATTTGCTCTTGCCCGACGGTGAGCCAGTCGTAAAAGCGGATGATGCGACGTGAAGCTAGAACAGAGAAGGGGTCGGCACAATGGCCAACGAACAGGACCGTATGACGCAACTTGAGGAGCTTGCCGCCCATCAGGCCAAGACCATCGAGGAGCTATCCGACCAGATCGCCGATCAATGGAAGACGATCGAACAGTTGCGCGCCAAGCTTGACCGGCTCACCGAGCGTTTCCTCACACTTGAGGAACGGTCGCTCGAAGCGCCTGCGGTGACCAGACCACCCCATTATTGAGGTGCGCGACGGAGCCTTCCGACGAAAAGCAGCCTGTCACATTCATGTTAAGTGGCGTCACTATGCATCGATCCCGACGCGCACATGCGAGGAAGGATCACCTTATGAAGACGCTGCTCTCAGCCTTTACCGCCCTTATCGCCGCCGGCCTGCTTGCCACATCCGCCGATGCTGCCAATCTCGTTCTCTACACCAGCCAGCCGAACGAGGATGCGCAGGCGACCGTGGACGGTTTCATGGCCGCCAATCCTGACATCAAGGTCGATTGGGTCCGCGATGGCACGCCGAAAATCATCGCCAAGCTGCAGGCGGAAATCGCCGCCGGGAACCCTGTTGCCGACGTGCTGCTGATCGCAGACACGGTGACGCTGGAGCGCCTGAAGCAGGAGGGCAGGCTGCTTGCCTACAAGTCGCCCGAGGCTGCGAACTACGATGCCGCCCTCTATGATGCGGACGGCTACTATTATTCGACGAAACTGATCACGACCGGGATCGTCTACAACACCGCTGCATCGCTGAAGCCGACGAGCTGGCAGGACCTTGCAAAGCCGGAAGCCAAGGGTCTCGTTACCATGCCGAGCCCGCTGACGTCCGGCGCTGCGCTCATCCATGCTCAGACGCTTGCGGGCGTCGATGGTCTGGGCTGGGATTACTATCGCCATCTTTCTGAAAACGGTGCGACCGCTGCCGGCGGCAATGGCGCCGTGCTGAAGTCGGTGGCGTCAGGCGAGAAGGCCTATGGCATGGTGGTCGACTACATGCCGATCCGTGAGAAAGCCAAGGGCGCTCCGGTGGAGTTCGTCTTCCCGGCCGAGGGCGTGTCGGCCGTCACCGAGCCGGTCGGCATCCTTGCCAGCAGCAAGAATGCCGAAGCCGCTGAGAAATTCGTGGACTATGTGCTTTCCGAGCAAGGTCAGGAGGGCTTCGTCAAGCTCGGCTACATCCCGGCACGCAACGGGATGAAGCTGCCGGAAGGCTTCCCCTCGCGCGACAGCATCAAGGTACTGCCGATCAACGCGGCGGCTGCCCTGAAGAACACGGATGAGGACTTGAAGACCTTCTCAGGCATCTACGGATCGAACTGATACGCGATGAACGGATATGCCCGCCCAGGAATCAGCCAGCCAAGCTGGCTGCTTCCTTTTGTCGTCACCGTGGTGCTGTTCCTCTGCGTCCTGCCGCTCGGGCGATTGGCGCAGGTCGGAATCGCGGCGTTGTCGCGGGATGGTGCCTACTCACTCCTCACTGATCCCTCGCTTTGGCAGGCGGCCTGGTACACGATATCGACCGCTGTCCTGGGTACGATCGCCTCCGTTATCCTTGGATCTATCTTCGCTTTCCTGCTGACGCTCGCCGACATGCGGGGCAAGGGGATGCTGAGCTTTCTCTTCGTGCTGCCGATGATGATCCCGCCGCAGGTGACGGCACTCGCCTGGGTGCAGATGTCTGGACCATCGAGCCCGCTTCTCAAGGCGCTGCATCTGGCTCCGCCGCTCGGCTCCCCCCAACCGCTCTATTCTGCCGGCGGCATCGCGCTTCTCTATGGCGTCCAACATGCGCCGCTTGTCTATCTCGCGTTGAGGGCAGGGCTGATGGCGCTGCCGCGCGAGGGCGTGGAGGCGGCAAGGCTATCCGGCGCCTCTGGCTCGATGGTCTTTCGCGACATCATCCTGCCTCTTTCCATGCCCGGCATCATTGCGGGCGCCGCCATCGCCTTCGTCTCCTCCACCGGCAATTTCGGCATTCCGGCGATCCTCGGCATTCCGGCGGGCATCTACACGCTGCCGACCCTGATCTTTACGAAGTTTGCCGCCTTCAGCAGCCGCACCTTCGGAGACGTCGCTTTGATTTCGGCCATCATCGCCATGATTGCTGTCGCAGGTCTGGCGATACAGGAACGCGCCCTGAAGGGTCGGGATTATCGCGTGATCGGCCTGACCGGAGCTTCCGCAGTCCTCACGCTCGGCCGATTGCGCTTGCCTGCCGAGATATTTCTCTGGGCAATTCTGTTTGTTATGCTCGTCGCACCCTTTCTGGCCCTGCTTGCCGGGGCGCTGGTGCCTGCCTTCGGCGTGCCGCTGACGCTCCGCACGATGTCCTTCCATGCCTTTGAAGAGATCCTGTTCCGACAGCCGATCACGCGGACAGCATTTTCAAATTCTCTTTTTCTTTCAGTAACCACTGCTGTTTGCCTCATCTTCGTGACCGTGCTCGCTGCGTATCTCATCACGTTACGCAAGAATGTGGTGGCAAGACTGATCGCCGGGCTGATCGAAATTCCATACTCGTTGCCGGGGATCGTGATCGCGGTCTCCTTCATTCTCGTCTTCGCGGCTCCGATTCCGCTACTCAATCTGACTCTCTACGGCACGATCTGGCTCATCCTCCTGGCTTATCTCTCGAGTTTCTTTGCCGTCAGTCTCAAGCCGGTCGTCAGCGCCTTCCAGCAACTCGATCCGGCGCTCGAGGAAGCAGCCAGGCTTTCGGGTGCCGGTTTTCTTCGCCGGCTTTGCGATATCCTGGTGCCGCTCATCGCGCCCGCAGCGGGTGCGTCGGTCATTCTCGTGTTTCTCATCGCCTGCAACGAGCTCACGATCTCGGCGCTGCTCTGGTCAGCCGGGACGCAAACGCTCGGTGTGGTGATCTACAATCTCGACGATAGCGGCAGCTCTGATCTTGCCTCCGCCATGTCCGTGCTGGTGGTCGTCATGGTCGTCTTCATGATGGTCCTGCTGGAACTCCTCGCAAAGCGCCTGCCGAGAGGAGTCGTGCCTTGGCGAAACTGACGCTCAATCAAGTGACGAAGGATTTCGGCACAGGCCGACCAGCGGTAAATTCGCTCTCGCTTGATGTCCGGGAGGGTGGTTTCCTTGCTCTGCTCGGGCCCTCGGGCTGCGGCAAGACGACGGTGCTCAGGATGATTGCCGGTTTCGAGCAGCCGACGGACGGCTCCATCCATCTCGGCGAGCGCCTGCTTGCCGATGCCTCGCGGTCCCTGCCGCCGGAGCGGCGCAACATGGCGATGGTCTTCCAGTCCTATGCGCTTTGGCCGCATATGAGCGTCGCAGACAATGTGGGCTATCCACTGAAGGTTCGCGGCGTAACTGGCAGACCCTACAAAGAAAAAGTCCGGCACGCGCTGGCGGCAGTCAGGCTCGATGCCTACGCCGAACGGCGTCCGGCGGAGCTTTCCGGAGGCCAGAGGCAGCGCGTCGCACTGGCGAGGTGTCTCGTGACATCGCCTGATGTCGTCCTTCTGGACGAGCCGCTTGCCAATCTCGACCGCCACCTGAAGCAGGAGATGGAGGAAACGTTCCGCGAATTCCACCAGCGTTCCGGCGCCACGATGATCTATGTCACTCACGACCAGAGCGAGGCCATGGCGCTCGCAAGCGATGTCGCGGTGATGGCTGATGGCCGCCTTTTGCAGATCGCAGCCCCGGCCGATATCTACGCGCGCCCGGAGGGACGGGTGGTCGGCGGCCTTATCGGGCGTGGGACGGTCCTGAAGCTGCGGTCCGCCCGCAGAGAGCCGCGTTTGTTCGACTGGGCAGGGATCGAGCCCATGCTGAGGGCAGAGGGATTGGACGGCGAGGAGGCCGAAGTCCTGGTGCGCCCGGAGGATGTCATCGCCGATCCATCGGGGATCACCTGCCGGGTGGAGGCGGTCCTTTTCGAGGGGGAGCGCTACGCCCTGCGACTTGCATTGCGCGACGGGCAGGTGCTGCGGGCCTATAGCCGCGAAAGCGTGCCGCCCGGCGCCCAACTGGCCGTCATCATCCGCTCGGCCTGGAGGCTCTAGCGGAGGTTATATTTCCTTGCCTGCCCGGATTTTGCATTTGCGCGGCTGCGGGTTAGATATGGTCCAGCCCAATCGGAAATGCCTCATGTCATTTCGCCTCGCCACCTTCAATATCGAAAACCTGCTGACGCGGTTCGATTTCACCGGATTCCGCAATCAGCTGCGACAGGACCGGGTGCTCCGCCTTTTCGACGTCCGAAGCGAAGGCATCTACCAGCAGCTGGAGCAGGCGCGTGTCATTTCGCTTACGGACGATACCCGCCAGATGACGGCGCTAGCCGTCGCTGACACCGATGCGGACATCATCTGTCTGCAGGAGGTCGACAATCTCGCGGCCATGCACGCCTTCGAGTATGGCTATCTCTTCCGTATGGTCGGAAGCGGATACCGGCAGAAATATCTCGTGGAAGGCAACGACAGCAGAGGCATCGATGTCGGGGTGATGATGCGCGAGGAAACGCGCGATGGCCAAAAGATCGAACTGGTCGACATCCGCAGCCATGCGGCCCTCACATACGGCGATCTTGGCCTCTTCAACGATGAATTGGGTTCGACGCTGCGCCGGGAGGACAAGATATTCAAGCGTGACTGCATCGAGCTCGATCTCAAGATTGGTGGAGTGCCGCTTTCGCTTTTCGTGGTTCATTTCAAGTCCATGGGAAATGGTCGCGAAGGGGCCGACGGAAGGCTGGGCACGCTGCCGATTCGCAGGGCCGAGGCGCTTGCCGCGCGTCATATCATCGAGACACGCTTCGGCATGGAGCGTACTTCTGCCAGCAATTTCGTCATCTGTGGTGACATGAACGACTATCAAGAGAAGGTGAACGTGATCGGCGACCGCCGCAGCGGCTACCGGTTCGAATACCGTCAGGAATCGGAAAGCGCACTCGACGTCTTCAGCCGCGACGGCTTCGCGGAGAATGTGATGCTGAGGCGCGATCCGCTGGATCGCTGGACGCTCTATCACGCACGCGGACCGGCGGAGCAATGGCTCTGCCAGCTTGACTATCTCTGGCTTTCACCGGCACTCGCCGAAGCCAATGCCGGGCGCGTGCCGGAGGTGATACGCGCCGGCCAGCCCTTCCGCACCGTCTTCCCGCCGGGCCAGGAGGTCGAACGCTATCCGCGCATCGGCTGGGATCGGCCGAAGGCCTCCGACCACTGCCCGGTCGTCATGACATTGGATCTCCCATGAATGCGATCTCTCAAGACGACGAGGCCAGCTGGCCGCCGAAGAAGGTGGCTTTCCAGGTCCGCAGCATCGACCTGCGGGTCCTGGAAGGAGAGCATCCCTATCATCTTCGCGAGCAAGAAGCTGCGCGCAGGAACTGGCAGCAGGAGCTTCAGACAACGCCTGCGCTCTACGACGGGGAGATGGTTCTTCAACACCGGCTTTCCCTGAGGGACGGCCACGTTCGCGGCGAGGCCTATCTTGTCCCGTTCTCGACGTTTCTCTGGTGGCGAAAGAGCAGATTGCCCAATACTGCCTTTCACCTCTTTGCGTTCGCGCTGGTCGTTTCTTCCGACGGCGCCATTGTCGCGATCCGCATGGGGAAGCATACGGCCAATGCCGGGCGGGTCTATTGCGCGGCAGGATCGCTCGACGCCCACGACATCGTCGACGGGCGCTGCGACATCGCAGGCAACATGCGGCGTGAAGTCCTGGAGGAGACGGGCCTCGACCTCGAGGAGGCAACAGCGGAGCCGAACTACTTCGGCCTGCATATGCGACGCGCAATAACGCTCATGCGCGTCTTCCGGTTCGATCTCTCGGCGGACGAGCTCATCGAGCGGATTCACGCCCATATGCTGGTCGACGAGGAGAAGGAGATCGACGGCGCAGTTGCGATCTGGTCCGCAGATCCAGACGCCCATCCGTATATCCCGGAGATGCAGCTGGTCATCGACTGGTATTTCAACAGGCGGGCCTGATTTTATCGCCTTGCACTCGCGGGCTGGCTCGGGCAGTTTTGCGCTTCGATGACCGATTCAGGGAGGCAGAAGTGGCTCGCAGCTACAGCGTCTACGATGTGTTCACCGACAGCAAGCTCGCGGGCAACCCGCTCGCCGTCGTCTTCGATGGCGACGGTCTGGGCGATGCGGCCATGCAGGACATCGCCAAGGAGCTGAACCTCTCTGAGACGGTGTTCGTCCAACCTGCGGAAAACCCTGCCCACGCGGCGCGGCTGCGTATCTTCACGCCGGGACGGGAGCTGCCTTTTGCCGGCCATCCGACCGTTGGCGCGGCGATCGCCCTTGCCGAGCGCGCCAATGGCGACCGCAGCCGCGAGATGGATATCGTCTCGGTGCTGGAAGAGGCCGTCGGCCCGGTACGCTGCGCCGTGCGGCTTAGGGAAGGGCGGGCGAGTTTTGCCGAATTCGACCTGCCGCGGAAGTCGGCGCAGATCGCCATGCCGCTCGACCGAGCAGCCATTGCCGATGCGCTTAGCCTGAATGCCACTGAAATCGGCTTCGAGAATCATGTCCCGTCGATCTGGAGCGCCGGCGTGCCGTTCCTACTGGTGCCGGTCCATGATGTCGGCTGCGCGGAGCGCCTCGAGTTCGACCCACAGCTCTGGGAAAAGACCGTCCCCTTCGTCGACGGCGCCCTGGCCTCGGCCTATATCTATTGCCGCGGCGCGATCAATCATACGGCGAAGTTCCATGCCCGCATGTTTGCGACCGGCATGGGGATCGTCGAAGACCCTGCGACCGGCTCTGCGGTTGCCGCTCTCTCGGGGGCTATCCGCCATTTCGACGCGCTGCCGGACGGGCACTATCCGATGGTCATCGAGCAGGGCGTAGAGATGGGGCGGCCCTCCTTCATCCACCTTCACATCGATGTGGACGGCGGCGACATCTCGAACGCGCGTATCGGCGGCCAGGCCGTGCGTGTCGCCACCGGCTTTCTGGACATCTGATTTCATTGCGCTTTGGCCCGCCAGAATTTTTTCGACGCTTAGCCAAAGAAATTTGGCCTGGGCCGCTGGACAAGCAGGAATATCCTGTTTATACGCCCCGTCACACCGCGCAAGACGGCGCGGACGGGTGATTAGCTCAGTTGGTAGAGCAGCTGACTCTTAATCAGCGGGTCGTAGGTTCGAGCCCTACATCACCCACCATTTTTTCCTTAAAAGACAAATGCTTGCGAAGCGCCTCTTTAGGCGCGGAGCTAATATTTCCTTCCTGGGTAACGCCTGGAGTAACGGCGGCACAAAAAAGCCCGCTCCACTCGTGAGGCGGGCTGGATGTTCTGCGCTTTAAGCTGCCAGCAGATCATTGATCACATCCGCCGCCAGTAGCAGGTCTATCGTTCCCGTCTCGAAGTCGATCTTGTCGGCAGAATGGCACCAGAAGATAGCCAGCTTTCGCCTTGAGACCGTCGAGTGTGTGATCTTGAATTTCCTTGATCGGCGATACGAGCTTGCTGCAGGCTTCGTAGGCGGCCTCATAAGCTTGTTCCTCTGCGTCTTGCGAAACTAGCGAGCGCTCGAATTCCCACGCCACCTTCGGTTCCTGGGCCAGTCGCCGAAGCTCGACATCGTTCATCACGTCATAAGCGGCTTTCCAATTCTCGATAGTTCGCGCAACTACGCAAACTCGCGCATTCCCTGCCGATGTCCTTAAATGGTTTCGATAAGTGGATCGTCTGCGGGCGCCGATGGCGAGAGAGGCGATGGCTGAACACCGATTGGCGAACAGCGTCGAAAAATTTCGACTGGTCCACATGATTTCCCTTGAGACGGTCTTTGTTGACGCTATCTGAGAATTGACGGGCGTTAGCGCCACTCACACATCGCGAGCGCAGAATTGCCCCTTTAACGGCAGGATTCGACGATGATTAGGAACCTGTTTGGCTTTTTTCTGAAGGTTTTGGTTCTTCTGGGTACACTATCCTTGGTAGTTGTTGTCGCCGTCCGGTACGACTTGGTGCCTACGGCGCCGACGCAGCACGAGGTGCCAGGCGTGAACCAAGGATCCGGATTGCCGCAAGAAGTGCAGGGCATTCCGGATCGGTTGCCAGTACCCAGAGGTTTTCGGTTCTGATTGCGCCAAGTCTACAAGAGAGACACCGCCGTGAAGAACGCGTCGATGTGTTCTTCCGTGAATCCCATGGCTGCAAACCCAGCGGCCATCATCGGGGAGTCCTTCACGAAGGTGCCACTGTATTCGTAGGCGATCTGCGTAGCCCGGTCCTGCTCCGACACCCACGCGTCCACCTCATCGAGCAAGCCTGCTGCAAGAAGCTGAAGTCCGAACTGGCGAACTGACACGCTCTCGGGAACCAGTTTCGATGAATATCGCGCGCTGCGCCTCGAGCTCTGCAATTTCCTCGTCGGTCATTTCGACCTCGACGCTATCAAGGAGCTTCTTCATGTCGGCCCCTCCAACCTTCTACGGTGATGTAACCCGAAAGCGTCCCTGATCCGGGGGGCTATGCGAAAGGCGTTTCGAGCAGTCGCATCGTTGCTGCGGAAGAATGCTGAGATAACGGAAAGCGCAGCTGACGTGGTGAGAAGGCCGATTGTGCCGACAGCCTTCATGAATATGGCCTCGTTGAAGTTCTCGAACATCAGGTCGAATGTGAAACCGTCGTCCTGCCCTTCATCAACTGTGACACCAAGGCTCAACTGAAGCGTTGTTGTATTGGAGCTAGGCAGGCGTCATGCGTAGCCCGCGGAAGAGGGCATCCATCACATCAGTTCAGTGTCTGTTGAGCGCGGGGGTCTGAGCCTGCAGTCGGGGCTAACGCAACTGGTGAATTATTCGATGCAAGAGTCGATTGAGCTGCGGTCAACGCGCGAAACCATGCTCACCGCGCTGCATGCACACCCTCGTTGCAGGTGACGCGACCGACATACATCGCTGGGGGTGGCTGTGGGCAGTTCTAGATGTGCCACCCACGGCCACCGCTACAGTTGACCTGCAGAGCCAAACGTTCAATCCTCAAAAGGCGTGCAGTTTAAAATTCCTATCCTTACGACTGCCCGGTATGCGCGAAATTTGGTGGGGAACAACTATGGCGCATGACGTATTTATCAGTTATTCGACGGAAGATAAGCCTGCGGCAGATGCGGTGTGCGCGATACTGGAGAGCCATGGCGTGCGTTGTTGGGTCGCGCCGCGGGATATCATGCCTGGCGCGGATTGGGGCGAGTCGATCGTAAAGGCGATCCGTGCGTCGCGAGTGATGCTGTTGGTCTTTTCGACCAACGCAAACAAGTCCAAGCAAATTAAACGCGAAGTTGAAATCGCAGCCGACGGCGGCGTGACCATTGTCCCGCTCCGTATTGAGAACATTCTTCCGACGGAATCCTTCAAGTACTTCCTTGGGAATATTCACTGGATGGACGCGCTAACGCCTCCGCTGGAGAGGCACCTCGAAGCGATTGCTGAAAGAGTAAAGGCAATCTTGAGCGTTGATTCACTCAGTCGCGAGGAAGTAGCCGAAGTTGCCTTGCCTTCGAACGCTCCGAAAAGAGAAGGGGTGTCGCGTGAACAGCGGGAAACTAGTGGCGCAAAGTGGCAGGTCTTGCGTCGCCCACGTTTCATGGCCGCACTCTTGGCATTGGTTCTAGCGGTGTCGGTCGCACTTTTTGTTGGCATGCCCGCAACGACAGTCAGCAAGTTGAATGGAACCTGGAGTGGTAACGACGGGGCAACCTATGTTATCCAACAAAATGGCCGCATGATCTCGTGGACAGGAGGCAATCCTCCTCTGTTCGAAAATGTGTTCGATGGCCAGATAACCGATCGGGGTTATATCGAAGGGGATTGGCATGACCTCCCCGGATACGCTGTCTACAGCAGCGGCAAGCTTAGATTGAAGATTGAAAGTAACGTTCGTCTGATTGCTGTATCTCAGACGGGAAATTTTGGCGGAACTATTTGGACTAAAAAATAGATCGAACAAACGCTCACCAAACATCTGCTCCGGCAGAGTATAATTCCGCCAACAGTTGTCTTCCGGTCGGTTGGTCAACGCGTTGATATGAGAAAAAATGGTGGATTTGACATGCAACCCACCGAGCAATTCCAGGGTTGCCAGCTTCATTCGCCCAATGGCGAGCTTGTCGCTCGCACCGTTCGTCAACCTACCTTTATCCTATCGATGACGGAAGAGAGCCGCGCGCGCTGTGCGACGTCGCTTACCTGCGAAACGCTGGCCTCGAGGTCGCCAAGCACGGTAGTCACCTTCCAGGCTGGTGGGCCGTCGGCCATCACATCGTCGGCCAGTTCGTCGGCCTTGTCGGCATCGCCAAGATCGAAGGCTGCTGCGAGCAGAGTTGGGCGGAGCCATTCATCCGCCACATTAAGCCGTCTCGCGCGTTCACAGGCCGCGATCGCGAGGCGCAAGGCTGTTTGCGCGCGCTCCTCGTCGCCCGCTCTCGCGCGCATTCGGTAGAGGCGGGGCAGGTTGCTGGAGCAGTAATAGGCGTTGAGATCGATCTCCATGCCCTCTTCATAATAGTCGATCGCCTTGGAGAGTGCTTGCCGCCTTTCCGAGTCGGACGCGGCGGCCTTGGCGATGCGTTTGTAGCGGCCACCCATCAGGCCAAGGCGTTCGGATGTTGGTCCCATCATCTGGATCAGCGTTTCAAGCTCGGCAATGGCCTGAACGTCGTCGCCGGCCTGGGCGGCGGCGAATGCACGATTTTCCTGGATCTGAGGCTCGTCCGCGAACTTATCCGGAAGGCTGCGTACGAACTCGAGCACGATGTTCCAGTCGGCAGGCGTATTGGCGCTATCACGCAGCAGTAGCAGTAATGCGAGCGCTGTCGGGTAGGTCGCGGGCGGAGCCCCCTCGCTCGCAACCAGCTTTTGTGCGAGTGGCATTCGTGCCTTCACAGGTGCCAAACGCACCGCACGCACGCGACTCTGAAATGCCGCTTGTTCCGTCAGTTGGTCCCTGGTCGTTGTCGCCTTGCTTGCATCGACATTGGCTGGATAGCCGGGAAGCGATTGGTGCATGGGCGAAATCCCGTCTCGTAGCGACACGATCCCATCCCTGACCTTGGTTTGCAAGCCGGCGGCGGTGTCGTCGGTGATGTTCCCTTCGGGCAGCGGATAGCGGACAGTCCGCATCTGGGCGACATCGAATAGCTGCTTCGACCAGTCGGCCGCGAGCAGAACACAGCCAGTGCTTTGTGCTGCGTGGCGGATACCAACCTCATAGTAGACATTGCTGTTCGCAATCGTCATGTCCGCCAGGACGAGGTCGGCGAAGTAAAGCCGTTCCAGCATCTGGCTGATGATCAGTCCGCCATTGTCCTGGTCGGCGCGAACCGGCTCATAACCGAGCGCTTTGATAGCCGGAACGTAACCTCGATCCCACAGCGCGTTAAAATCAATCTCAGCCGGTCCGTGGCCGGCTTCGGCCTGGGTCGGCTTGCGGCCATAGGGCATGATCATGAAGCACAGCGGCATGTCGATGATCCTTCAATTTTACAATTTTCGGGTATCCAGCCAATAAATCCGCTCGGTCTTGCGACGCGCCTCGTCCATGAAATGCTTCGTTCCGCCGGGACCATCGCCACCCTCGCCATTCCACAGGGCGAGAAACGCAATCTTCTCGCCGCCAAAGCGAGCGGCGGATTGAAGCATCCATAGATTATTTCGCTCGTAGGGATTTTCGCCGGCAGGAAGCGGCCCCAGCTCTTCGGGCATCACATGCAGCATGGCCCTCGATTTGACCGCAAGAAAGCGTTCGCGCCAATCGGCGTTGGCGAAATCGACCGAGTTTGCCAAGAAGGTTTTCTCGGCGAATGGAATGTAGAGTTCGACCACCATGCCTCGCGCGAGGCATGCTTCGGCAAACAGCAAGTCGCCGCCGCATGCCCCTCCGCAAATGGCTAGATCACCGCGGGTGGCACCAATATCAGAAAGCACGCCTGCAATTGCAGCGGCGGCGGCAGCCTCCTTGTGCGGAGGAAATCGTGGTACTTTTCGATCGGGAGCGTCTATCATGTGGCCGCTGAAAAGCGCCACGTTGTTCGGCGGTCTGTCGATTTCTAGTGAAGACATCGCGATCCCAGAGTCGCTCCCAGACAGAGAAAACATAGCCGAAAGCGCGCTGCTTGTCTAAATAGCTCGACAACAAGATTGAGGTGGACAAGCCTAACAAGCCGCATCGCTCAGCCATCGGGACGTGGGCGGCAGGTGCGACCGGCAACTCGGGGAGGGACGTCGGCGCGATAGGCGCCGGAAACCACGCTCCGCGGAGGGCAATACATTCCGACACCACGAGGACGAGCGCGGTAGACCGATGCACCCAAGGCTTTGCCACCTTCACGGCGCACCATCCTCAATCGCCTTTGGCGCACCGCGCGTAAGGCTGATCAGTGCCGCGGAGCGACAATCAGCAATTACGAAACCCTTGCCAGCGCTAGCCAGCGTGATAATCTCAACCTGGGCGCGACTTAGAAATCTCATGCAGATTGCCGCGGCGTCTCTCTCGGATCACCGCGCTTCGGGCAGAGGCAGTCGGGCGACACCTCCGTTGCAGGGCTGAAGGGGATGGCGGGCATCTTCGTCAACTACCGCCGAGACGACAGCTCGGGATGGGCTGGCCGGTTGTCGCGCGACCTCAGCGCAAGCCTGGGGGCGGACGAGGTGTTCGAGGACATCTCGGATATCGAGCCCGGTATCGACTTCACAGAGGCCATCGAAAATAAGCTTGCCAGCGTCGATGTCCTGCTCGCCGTGATCGGACCGCGGTGGCTGGCAGCTGCCGACAAGAAGACGGGCGCGCGTCGTCTGGACGATCCAGACGATCTGGTGCGCACGGAAATCGCGACGGCGTTGCGGCGTGGCATCCGCGTCGTGCCTGTGCTGGTCGGCGGCGCGGTACTGCCTACTGCCGAAGACCTACCGGACGATCTCAAGGGACTTTTGCGACGCAACGCCTGCGAACTGAGTGATCGCCGTTGGGATTATGATGTGCGGCAGCTCATCCTGCGCATGCGACCGGCCGGGTCGGGCCACTTCGGGGCCGCCTTCCTGGATGTCGCCCGGTCGTCATTGAAGCGCCTGAGACTTGGTTTCGCAACGGCGTTGGTGGCCTTCGTCGTCGCGATCGCCCTTCTCGGATTGGCGCTTTGGTATTTTCCGGTCTGGCCGACCCGCGGACAACTGGCTGCGACGCGCCTTGCCGTCGTCGATGACAGGCTGGAGCTTGCCCGTCCCGACTACGCTTACCTTGAGCAGCAGGGAGCGGTGCTGTCTTTCGTCGGAACGACGGAGTTGGCCAAGCTGCAGCAGGCAAAGCCCGACATGGTGATTGTCGGCGCGGACACCCACTGGTCCAGCAACGATCCAACTGCACTCAGACAGATATTCGAAGGCTACAAGGTCATCGGCGTCGGCAGCGCCGGCGACGAGCTTTTCCGCGTGCTGGGGCTGCAGCTCTCCGGTATCGCGCATGATGATCAAGGCAACCTGATTGTCGAAGATGCTGCGCTTTTGGAACGCCCCCTGGCGATAAGCGCACCGGATCGTTCGGTCGACGTCTTCAAGGCTGGGGCGGCAGGAGAAGTCGTTGGCATCTACGATGGGGGCTCTCCCGATATCGCCGGCTTCGATGGATTGGCGCGGTGGCAAAGCTCCAAGAATCATTGGCCCGTCGCCCGGCAGGGCAATTTCCTGTTCTGGGGCTTTGAAACGACAACCGACCAGATGAGTGACAGCGGCAAGGCGCTGATCGTCAATGTGATCGCCGATCACAAGGCACAGCCTTGGACACCCCTTTCACAAGTGTACGAGGCGTCGGAGGCGCGCCGCAACCTTGAGCGCATATCGCCGGGCGTCACAACCGGCATCTTGAACGGTCAGGTGCCGAAGAACGTTCGGCGCTTTGCCATCAAGAAGCCGGGGTCGATCGAAGCCACTCTCACTTGGACTTCCACGGACTGTCCACTCAGCCTGATCCTGAACGGACCCGGCCAGGTCGGCTATTTTGCCAGAGAGGACGGCGTATCGCCGCTGTCGCTCGAATTCGTCGTGACCGAGCAACAGTTCGCCAAGGAAGGCGACTGGTCGATCACCACCGCATGTTTCGGCAATCTGGGACCGACCCCGCTCAAGTATACGCTGAATCTGAATTTCCCCGATTCTTGACAGTACCGACTCAAACTCGATTATCGAGGATGGACTGGAGAGCCCATTCAAAAGAGTGCACGTCACTAGATGCTGATTGTGTGAACTACTCGCCATCCCTGAGGACCAGGCCTTCATCCGCAAGGTCGCCTCGTCATCGCGGCCCGAATGAGAGAGGAGGATGCGCGGTATACGGCGCATCCGGCTTGCGGGAGCTAACGTTGCACTATGATTCCACCGTATCGCTACATCCGTCAGACCGCTATTTCGTCCATTTCGCCAGCCAGGCACCGTTCTCGTCGGCGAGGATTGACTCGCAACGCGTCACAAACGCCGACCATTCGGGGGACGGCGCTACAAATGGCTGCGTTATCATTGCCGACTCGTTCCTTAGCCGCCGTGCGGTTGCCCTGTAGCTTGTCACTAGAAATTGGTAGCGCGCAGCTTCGACATGGGCGACGATGGCTCCGCCGATTGTCGTCAGCACAGCCGCCAGAGCAACGAAGTCGAAATGAAACGGTAGTGTATTCTTGTCGGCCGCACCGATAACGGCTGTGATTACCGTCGCTCCGAGCGCCAGCGTGAATTCCGCCCAACCGAGCTGTTGAGCAAGGCGTCGGTATTTCTCGGCCTTGAGTTCGAAGAAACCGGCGCACTGCCTTGTGATACGGCGATCGATATATTCATCAGGCGTTATGTCTGCTGTCGGCATGCTACCCGGAGCACTCGGCTGTACCTCCTTGCTGATCAGATCAAGCACGGTCTCTTCGATCTTGATATGCTCGGCATTGAGAAGGCTGACACGAGTGGCATCGTCGTCA
This sequence comes from Rhizobium sp. BK251, assembly GCF_004345245.1. Taxonomy (GTDB): domain Bacteria; phylum Pseudomonadota; class Alphaproteobacteria; order Rhizobiales; family Rhizobiaceae; genus Rhizobium. The sequence goes on from NZ_SLUQ01000003.1 coordinate 372,468, forward strand.
TAGGGCGCGGCGCGTGCGACGAATTTGTAGCCTTCGCGTTTCAGCGCCTCGGAAGCGGCGCGAACGCGTACCCATTCGGCGGTATGCGAACTGCCCATCAGGCGTGCTGTCAGAAAGGTACCTGTGGCTAGTGCAACCGTGCCCACCATGGCGAGCCACCATCGTACGTCCCCGTCGCTCTGGGCAGCGATGGTGGCTAGAAGCGCACCAATGATGGAAAGCGCGAGTGTCGTCCAGCGCGTCCTGTCCAGCGTCGCTTTAAGCGCGTTGGCTGTTGCAGACAGTGCCGCCTGCCGTTGCGCGACATTCTCAAGTGCCGTCGTCAATCGCCCCTCCCGCGCAAGATCTCGTGTCGGGTGAATTTCAGAGTTTTATACTAGCGTAGACGCTATTTATATACGCTCAGAGAAATAAACCCCCGATAGTATCGGCCACATCGGCCAAGCTCGCTTTTCGATACGATTTCGTGCAATTTTCGGCTTTACCGATGTCAAATTAAGTCAAGTACAGCGCTTTGCTCAGCGACATCGGTCTTGTCGCGGATCCGCTGTGGGCATTGAGGCTGTCATCTGGCTAGGGACAACTCTAGGTGCAATTATGACAGAAGCCGATCCTTCAAAAAAGCCGCCAAGTGACATCCCGGAAGGCGTATTCGGGGACAGATTGGCGAGCGGCAGAAAAGCCGACGGGGATCGTGCACCACTGGCTGTTCTGGTGCCCCGGACACCAGGCCTTATCTCGATCTTTGTTCGGCCCGGATTATTGTCCGCGAAGTCGGCCCACGCATCGATCGGGGCGCTTGTGCGTCCGGGCTCTGCGCCAGCTACAGTGTTGATTTCAGGTCGCGGTAGTGCGCGGTCAAACGATCCAGGCTGAACGCCCTGTTGAGTCCGCTCGGGTTCGGCAGCACCCACGTCGTCGCCCCCGCAAACACTTCGCTCTGCTTGCCCCAGTCGCAATCGCGAGCACTGATGGCCGCGAATGCTGCCTTGCCCAGAAATGCCAGGTTGGCTGGTGCAATCTTTCGCATTTTGACTTCCAATGCGGGCGCGGCCTCCACATAGTCATTCAGCATCAGCTCGTCCGCGCTCCTGGTTGCGCGCGACACCGCGGCCGTGATGCCGCATCCGTACCGCAACAGCTCGCGTTCCTCCTCCGCCCGCAGCAACCGCGGAGTAAATCCAGCCAGATGCAATACCCGCCAGAAGCGATTGCTCGGCGCCGAGAAATTGTGCCCGTCTCGAACTGCCGAGAGGGCCGGGTTCAGTCCGCAGAAGACAACCGAAAGACCGGGCGCGAGAACGTCGGACAGCCCCTTAGCCTGCGTCATTGGTTCGTCACTGCGACCGGCATCCGCCGACATTGGCATCTCTCGCTCCATGAGTTCTTTCAGATCAGGACATGGCACTCGGCAGCGATGACCGCGCCCATGTCCACTACCTTGTCGGGGAGCGATGAACTCGCCGTCGGATCGCGGACTTCCCGCTTCAGGACCGAGCGTCGTTCGAAACGCCTGCAATCTGCATCATCACGGATTGAATGACGTTTTCTCGATGCAGTTCGCCGACCAGAAGTTTGAACCAGCTGAATCCCACCCAGAGCGATACCTTGTCGTCGACCTCCTCAGGGCGCAATTCGCCGCGAGCCGCTGCACTCGTCAGCATTCGTCTCACATCCGCGGTGCGGTCGGGAAGAAACCTGTCTCGCAGTGCATTCAACGCTTCCGTTGTTCCCTGCGCTTCGGCAATCAGCCCCCTCAGCGCAGCTCCGGCTGGATGCGACGCCCAAAACCGCCATAGGCTCGTCGTGTACTGAACGAGCTCATCGACAAGGTTCCCTGTGTCCGGAACCGGCACGAAAGCCGACCGCTCGGCGGTGTAGATCGCGATGAACAGGTCGGCCTTGGTGGGATACCATCGATAGATGGTCGTCTTTCCCGCGCCGGCCCGACGGGCGACTTCATCGACGGAGAATCCGGCGTAGCCCTTCTCCGAAATCAGATCCCTTGCGGCAGCAAGGACTGCGGCCTCGGCTTCCGGACTGCGACGCGATCCGATGGACGTTCGTTTCTTGGCGGGGACGGGCTTCGTCTTCGTGGTCATGGATCAGGCGTATCTCAACTCGACGCTGCCGATCAACAGCGAATGAGACGGAGCCCCTCTGAGGCCGCGGCCGCGCCGAGCGTCTCGGCCTGTTTGATCGCGTCCATCCACTGCGCGCGTCCTTCATCTTACCGGCCGCCTTGTGGTGGACTTATCCGAGGAATGAAACCCGGCACACCAGTCTCGACGACGCTGTTAAACCGTATGTTCGTCCCTATGTGGTCTCGAATCTGCTGCATCGCGTCTTCAGGCAAGGCTGAAATATCGAAGTTCTGCTCGATCCGGCGAGCTGTAACGGATGTGGTCAGGAAGGCGGTGCCGCGCTGTGCGGCCCATGCCAACGCAACCTGCGCCGGCGTCTTGTTCAGGCGATTCGCGATTGCGGTGATGACCGGGTCCTCCAGGAGGTTCGGCTCCATTCCATGCCCCAGGGCTGCAAATGCCAGGAGGACAATTCCTTGCTCCCGGCAATAGTCCAGCAGTTCCCACTCGGGGAGGTATGGATGCGACTCCACTTGGACCACCGCCGGCTTGATCCGCGCAGCCTCGACAATCTCCTTGAGCTTTTCCAGCGTGACGTCCGACAGCCCGATCGATCTACACCGGCCGCCATCCACAAGCTGCTCGAGCGCGCGCCACGTGTCGACCAACTTAACGCCGGCATCGTAGAGGACCTGACCACGGTCATCTCTCGGATCCTGCTCGTCACCGGGCAGAAACGCGAAGGGAGTATGGATGAGATAGCAGTCGACGTACTCGACCTGCAGGCGTCGGCAACTCGCCTCGAACGCAGGCTTCACCCGTTCCGGACGATGATTCGTATTCCACAGCTTCGTGGTGACGAAGAGCTGATCCCGGCTCACAGTTCCCGCCGCCATCGCTTCCTGCATCGCATCGCCTACCGCTTCCTCGTTGCGATATCGTTCGGCGCAATCCAGATGTCGGAATCCGACCGAGAGCGCTGTCTTCACGGCCTGCCTGGTCGCGCCCGGATCGGGAATGAGCGTGCCGAAGCCGACGGCGGGGATCGCGCCGGCGCCGTTTGCGAGAGGGATCGTTCTGTAGCGAAGCATATCGGGGGCTTCCATGTGCGAATTCCTTCGATTTAGAGCAAAGACTTGCACGGGCGCGACCGTTCCTCGGCGCGCACGAGCCAAACCAACTGCGGCGACGTCGTAAGAACGGGACGCTGCCGCGGCCTTTTCTACGTTGGCGTCACCGCGCCGAAATATCCGAACCAATGCATCGAAGATCACTCGATTCAATTGGCGTTCCCGGGGCACCTGGCAAGGGCCTCGCCGGAGACATGGCAAAGAGCTCCTGAGACCGATTGACGCCCCCTAAGGACGTGCACGCCGATCGAGCACAGGTCGTCGGATTGCGAGGGCGGGACGATGGCGGCGATGAGGTCCGCCACCGGCGGGCCCTGTAGTTCAGTCTGCAGCAGCCGGGCGGCAATATCCTTGACCTGGTGGTCATCCACCGCAGTTCTCCTGGTTCGTGGGCTATTTCGGCGAAAGCTCAGCGGCATTTGTGTTCGCCTTTATCGCGTCGTCAGCGGATGCGGCGGGGAGGGTTTCATCAGGGAGACGACGATCAGTCCGGCAATGGCCGCGATGAAGGTGATCCAGAAGCCGTCGATATAGGCCTGAACATTGGCTTCCCTTTGCACGATGGTCGCCAGCACGCCGACACCCCGCTTCACGGCATCCGCCTGCGACCCGCCAGGCGTCGAACCGAGCCAAGTTGGGCCAGAATCGAATTCCACCCCGGCGTTGCGCCGGTGACATGAAGGCCGATGAGGTAGGAGTGCAACTGTTCGCGCTGACGTACCCATGTAGCCATCGAGGTCGCGACGGTTTCCGAACATATCAGGCGCATGACCTGCACGTAGGCCGTAAGGGATATCGCGCGGGCCGGATTTACGTTGCTGAATAAGGTCGCGACAGCGGCGAGGAACACGATTTCCTCTCCGAACGTCTGCAGGATCACGATCAGCCGGAACTCCGGCAGCGACCACAGGTTGGTCAACTGCGTGCCAAGCCAGGCCGACAGAGCGAAACAGGTGAAACCTATCGTCAACGTGGCCCGCTGCTTGACCGTCCGGACGAGTGCAACCGCAGTGACCGTCGCACCCAGAAGCAGGAGGATGGCGTACGGTGCAGTGAAGTCGCCGATCTGCTCGGGGCGCAGCCGGGCGACCGACACCAGGAAGTTCGGCTCCAGAAGCGAGCTGCCCAGACTTGCGGTCATGAAACAGGCAATCGCGGCGAAGCCCAATGCGATATTCCTCGAGGCCAGGATCGAGATGTGCGCCCACGGCTCTTTGACGCGGGCCTCATGCCACAGGAATACGCAGACGAGGAATCCAGTCGCGGCAAGGAGCGTCACGACGAGGCCGGATCGAAACCAGTCCAGACGATTGCCCTGATCCAATGCAAAATAGAGCGTTGTCAAAGCCACGCCGAAGATGGCCATCCCGCCGCAGTCGCCACGCCGTAGAAGTTCCCGGTCGATTGGTGTCGGCTTGCCGCCGTACCAGAAGAGAATGCCGATCACGGGGGCGACGATCGCTCCCTGCCAATACAGCCATTGCTACCCGAGCGTCTGGGTGTAGCTCCCGGCGGTGTAGAGGCCAAGATTCTGCGCGAACGGAATTCTCAGGACATAGAAGGCCAGAGCGAAGATCCAGTACTTCCGATCGAGGTTGCGAAAGGCCGTCAGGAGCGTCGCCCCGACAAACATCCCCAGCAACATCGCTCTGATCGCATGCAACGCGGCCAAGGCCTCGAAACCGTGAAGGAACGGAATGACGATGGATATGCCCGAATAGAGGATGGTCGGGGCGATCATCACCCTCTTCACGCCAAACACGGCGATCAACCATCCGATACTGGGTGCCACGAGAATCTGTGGTGCCGTGGCGAAGGTGCTCAGCCAGGCACCCTCGTCGAAGCTCAAGCCGAAGGCCCCGCGCAAATCCGCCAGGCCAATGCTTGCGGTACGGACGTCGAAGGCGGTCAATATGGACGCCATGACCATGGCGACCGCGACATATCCCTGGCGGGGGAGGTCGCTCGGATGAGCACTCCTAGACATGACGCTCTGCCTTTGTGGATATTCGGGTTATGACCGACATGCCGGGACGGAGGCGGTCGAAGTTCGGCTGGTCCGGATCGAGCTCGATGCGTACCGTCAGACGTTGAGCGACCTTGGTGAAGTTGCCGGTCGCATTGTCGGGGGGCAGCAGCGCGAAAGTCGATCCGCTCGCCGGCGATATATTCGAAACGGTGCCGTGGAGGTTTTCGCCCGGCAGCAGATCGACTGATATGTCGACCGGCTGTCCTTCGCGGACGAGCGCCAACTGGTTTTCCTTGTAGTTTGCAAGGATATAGACCCGAGGAAGGGGGACGATGGAGATCAGGCTGGTGCCGGTACCGACGTAGTTTCCGAGCTGCGCGCTCCTTTTGGCGACGACGCCGTCGACCGGCGCGCGCACATCTGCATAGCCGAGCTCGAGTTCCCGCGCGGCGACATCGGCAGCAGCCGTGTCGACATTCGCCTTCAGTACCTCACGCTGTTTCGCGATCACGTCCAGTTTGACCCGCTGGGCAACGACGGACGCCTGCGTCATCTTCGAATTCGCGAGAGCCCGTTCGTGAGCGGCGGCGGCCCTTTCGAGTGTCTGAATCGAGCTTGCCCTGCCGTCGAGGCCGAGCCTGGTCTGGCGATCCAATTCTTTGCTCGCCTGGGTTTCGTCCGCTGCGGAGGCCTGCTGTTGGGCGACCGCCACATCGATCTGGGTAAGCTGGAACGTGCGCTGGGTGTCGTTGTCCTCCAGCTGCGCGCGAGCCGCGTCAAGCTTTGCCTTCGCGGCTCGGAGTGCTACTTCAAACGGCTTGCGGTCGATCGAGAACAACAGGTCGCCAGCCTTGACGTGAGCGTAGTCGCGAACCGAGATCGTTTCGATGGTGCCGCTGACGCGGGTACTGACAGAGGAGACGTCCGCATAGACTGCGGCATCGTCGGTCGTCTGCACCGGCCGGCCTGCGACCCACCAATCCCAATTCGCTCCGGCTCCGATGACGGCCGAAAGCGCGACTACGATCGCGGTTACCGGCACGACGAACGAGGAGGCCGACGCCTTGTTAGGCAAGGCCGTGGCGGAGGGGGCAGGCGCAGCCGCGTTTTCCTGGGCGCCCGGCACCAGAGCCGTAACATTGGTCCCAGATCGTTCATTTACTTGGTTCTTGCTTCGCAACCAGGCCATTTTCTTCATCCGTTTCATAGGACCCGAGGTCCGCTGTTCCACAAATCGTTCCTGCGGCTCACTCCGCTCACTGCTTCCGAGATACCGGCGATAGGGCTGCGCGTGCGTTCAGGATTTGCGCCGCAGAATCCACCTAGCCAGTTGGAGGTTTGTGTCGCTTATATAAACGATACGTATCGTTCTATCAAGATGCACATTACGAAAACGAAGATGACAAACATTGCTCTGGAACTTGTAAGGCCGTTTACCGAAGGCCCGGGGACGTCCGGTCTTCCATGAAGCGACTGCTGCTGTAATGACGCTTAGGAAGCAAGGAGCCGTTTTCCGAGGTCCGGTCGGCCTCGGCCGTGAGACGGCCTCACGATGCTCCAGGTCTCGAATTGGGCATGTTCTGGGGAGAGCTCGCTCGTCGTTGACGCTCGATACGAGAGGGCGTCGAACGCAGTGACGATGTGCATGCTCGGATGTTGAACGATTTGCGCGACTTTGTCGGCCATCCGGGCCAACTCCGGCAAAGATCTGGCCTCCATCTTGCGCATCACCTGACCGCGGTGAACCTTCACGGTGATCTCGCTTACACCTAGATCGCCTGCTATCTGCTTGTTCAGGCGGCCCGCCGCAACCATCTCCATCACCTGGCGCTCGCGCCGCGTAAGGGTGTCATACCGGTCCATCAGGGAAGACAGCCGCCGGCTCTCCTCATTCCAGGCATGGTCTCTGGCCAAGCCGATCCCGATCGACTCGAGCAGTTCCTCGTCGCGGCATGGTCTGTCGAGGAAGTCGATCGCGCCATTCTTCATCGCCGTCACCGACATCGGCACATTCCCGAACTCGGTCACGAAGATGATGGGAACGAACACCTTGGCTGCCTTAAGACGCCGTTGGAAATCGAGGCCGTCGCGACCAGGTTTGGCGTCCAGGATAAGGCAGAGAAGGGCTTCCGACCTCCCAAGCAGGAGATGCTCCGGCATCTCGCTCGTAACATTTATGCTGACGCCGGATGCTTCGAGCATTGCCCCCAGGCAGGTCCAATCGTCTGCATGGTCATCCACGACGACAACCGAAGGATTGTCTGTTTGGACGGGCGCTATTTTTCCCGAATGTCCGACATTCATCACGTGCATACGAGCGCTTTCCATGTCGTCCTCCTGTTGGGCAGAAAGGAGAGGCGCGCGTGGCGCCGTATTCGTCCTTCCCGCTCTCCCTTCACGACGTCGATGCTGCTCGCTTCTCGCCGAAGAGTCCTTGGCATGAATCTGAAGATTGCTGAATCATGTTTCGCCGAGGGACACGATGCCGACACGATGCTGCGGCCGCCACATGTGCCTAATCGTACCATGGTATCGGCGTCGGAGGCCGGCAGGTTCGAGGATTGGCGACACCATTGTATAATAGAATCCCCCCTCAGCTTTGGTCATGCTGATCCCATCGACTGCGGAAGATCGTTGGCAAGCAGAGCGATATGCCTTTGAGCTCCCATCCGTCGATGTCCAGAACCACTGCCTTGCGCGCATTGCGTCGTCCAAGTCAGGACGTGTGCAATCCAACTTAGGAGGAAGAGCGATGAGAAATATCTTGATGGTGGTCACCTCTCATGACCAGCTGGGCAACACCGGGAGAAAGACCGGATTCTGGCTCGAGGAATTTGCTGCGCCCTATTACGTCTTTCAGGACGCCGGAGCCAAGATCACGGTAGCTTCGCCAAAAGGCGGACAGCCGCCAATCGATCCCAAAAGCGATGAGCCCGGCAACCAAACGCCAGCAATGACGCGCTTCAAATCCGACAAGGCTGCCCAGGCAGTGCTGGCTAGCACGGTCAAGCTCTCGACCGTCAATGCGGCCGACTTCGATACGGTCTTCTACTCCGGCGGTCATGGCCCGATGTGGGACCTGGCGGAAGACAAAAAGTCGATCTCATTGATCGAAGATTTCTACAATTCGGGTAAGCCCGTCGCCGCCGTCTGCCACGCGCCGGGTGTCCTTCATCATGTGCAATATCAGGGCCAACCTATCGTCAAAGGTAAGCGTGTCACGGGCTTTGCAAACAGCGAGGAGGAAGCGGTCCACTTGACGACCGTGGTTCCTTTCCTCGTGGAGGATGAATTGAAGCGGCTTGGAGGAAAATTCGAAAAAGCCCCTGACTGGGAGAGCTTCGCTATCACCGATGGCCGGCTGATAACCGGCCAGAACCCGGCGTCCTCGACTGCCGCAGCACAGGCGCTACTGGCGTTGCTTTGACGGCAGCTTGATCCTGCGGGCGATCAAGCCTTCTGCACAGGCTCGGTCGCCCATCCATCTGAAATCGCCGGCACCGAGCGGGAGCCGGCGAGGGAAGCGCGCTTGACGCGTTCAGGGTTGCCTTGAGGGGAATGCGATCTATTTCCGAGGGCAACCGAAACCTGGACCAGTCGCCCTCCAAATCGCGGTGATCATCATGGACGGTAAAACGATGGGGCGCCTGCTTTCGGTCAATGTTGGCCTGCCGCGCGATGTCCTTTGGCAGGGCAAGACCGTTAGTACCGCCATCTGGAAGGCGCCGGTGAATGGCCCGCGCATGGTCCGCCGGCTGAACATAGGCGGCGATGGACAAGGAGACTTGGCGGGCCACGGCGGCGAACGTCGCGCTGTATTTGTCTATCAGATCGATTCCTACTTGTATTGGCAGAAGCAGTTGAGCCGAGACGACTTCGTCTACGGTCAGTTCGGAGAGAATTTCACGGTCGATGGGCTGTCGGACTCCGAAGTGTGTATTGGAGACCGCTACCGAATTGGCAACGCCCTGTTTGAGGTGACGCAGCCGCGGGTCACCTGCTATCGCCTCGGAATACGCATGAACGAACCGGAGATGGCGTCACTTGTGGTCGCGCATGGGAGACCTGGTTTCTATTTCCGCGTGCTGGAGGAGGGAGAAGTTCAGGCGGGCGACGAAATCACGCAGGTGGCATCAGGCCCCGAGGGGATGACCGTCTCCGAGATCGATGCGCTGCTGTACAAGCCCGGTCATCCGCGCGATCGGCTGGAGCGCGCTCTGCGGATCCCGGCGTTAAGCGACGGCTGGCGCAACTCCTTTGAGACGCTGCTGGCACAGGCGGGAAATAGCGGTGCGGTGACAGGAAACGCCGGGTTGACTGGGTCCATCGGTTCGCCACCGGCTTGGCGTGGCTTCCGTCCGCTTCGCGTCTCGCGCAAGGTGCGTGAGAGCGATAATGTGACCTCTCTGGTGCTCGAGCCGACGGACGGGCAGCCGGTCGCCGCTTTTCTCCCTGGCCAGTTCGTGGTGCTACGGCTCGAGTCCGCATCTGTCCCAACGCTATTGCGGAGCTATTCGCTGTCGGGGGAGCCCAGCACGATGCACTACCGCGTGAGCGTCAAGCGTGAGGCGAAGGGCGCTGCGAGCGGCTATATCAACGAGGACCTGAAGGTCGGCGACGTTGTGCAGGTAAGCGCCGCACGCGGGAGTTTTACGCTGCGGCCGGGAGATACGCCCGTTATCTTGATGAGTGCAGGGATCGGTGTGACGCCGGTGCTTGCAATGCTCCATGCATTGGCAGCCGAAGCATCCACCAGGGAGATCTGGTGGCTGTACGGAGCCCGCAACGGTCGTGAACATCCGTTCGCCGGCGAGGCGAGTGAACTGCTCAAGGCGCTTGCCCACGCACACAGCCACATCTGCTACAGCTCGCCTGATCCCGAGGATCGGCCAGGCATAGATTTCGACAGTCGCGGTCGCTTGGATGGGCGGGCCCTCGAACACCTCGACTTCCCACGCAATGGCGATTTCTATGTCTGCGGGCCTTCGGCCTTCATGAATGACCTGACTGCCGCGGTTGCCGGCCTCGGCGTCGCGCCAGACCGAATTCACACCGAAATGTTCGGTGCCGCTCCGTCCATCACCCCGGGCATCGCCGCTTCCCAACACCGCCCGCCGCATTTGCCGGAGGGACGGCCTGGATCGGGAGCACTGGTCTCGTTCGCCCGCACCGGTCTCGCCGTACGATGGGATCCGATGTTTCATAGCGTGCTCGAATTGGCGGAGGCATGCGACGTTCCCGTCCGATGGTCCTGTCGAACCGGCGTTTGTCACACCTGTGAAGCGGGATTGATTTCGGGATCTGTCTCCTACCAGCCGAGCCCGATCGATGCCGCAGCGGACGGAAATCTGCTGATCTGCTGCTCGCAGCCCTCAAGCGACATCGTGATTGATTTGTAACGGGCGAGGATGCGGCCACGAACCGCGCCGAAAATGGAGGACACAAATGAGATCGGACATCGTACCGGGCGCCGTCTTTCCCGACTATGAGCTGAGCGACCACACGGCCAAGCGTAGGAAACTTTCCGAACTGCAGGGGCTCGATCCGATGGTGCTCGTCCTAGGCCGTGGCGGCTTCTGTCCAAAAGATCGCCGTCAAGCCGAGGGCCTGCTGCAATTGCACCGTGAGATGGAAGTGGGCTATTGCCGGCTCGTCACAATCACCACCGACAATCTCATCCAGACGAACGAATATCGCACCGGTGTGGGCGCGCATTGGCCGTTCCTTTCCGATCCGCGACGCATCATCCAGAAGGATCTGGACATCGCCGAATATACCGATCCCGCGCACGATCCCATGATCCCGCACGTGGTCGTGCTGGAGCCAGGCCTCGTCATTCACACGGTCTACAACGGATACTGGTTCTTCGGCCGACCCACGGTGGAAGAACTCCGCCAGGATCTGCGCGCAGTCTGCATGAAGTGCCGGGCGGATTGGGACATCACCGGGCCCGAACTCCGGGCTGCTTGGCAACAAGGCCGCAAGGAGCTTTTCTATCCGTACGGCAAATCCCTCGTCCAAACGCTCGGCGACCAGGATTGAATGCCGAGGCTGTCCAGACGACGCCGCGAGAATTGGCAGCAAGGTACGATTGGACTAGGCTGCAACGAACATATGTTCAAGGTTCTATTCTTCCGGTTCTGGCTTCCGGTTCTGGAAGCCTCACCTGAGCGACAAGCCAACCAGCACGGGCATCCATCATGACCAAAGGCTCTGATCTTCTAGTGGCCGCACTTGAGAACGAGGGCGTCGACCGCGTCTTCGGAATTCCCGGCGAAGAAAACCTCGACGTCGTGGAGTCCATACGCAAATCGTCTATCCAACTGGTCCTTACCCGGCACGAACAGGCGGCCGCGTTCATGGCCGCGACCTACGGTCGCCTGACCGGAAAGCCGGGTGTTTGTCTGACGACACTCGGTCCGGGTGCTCTCAATCTTTCAACGGGCGCGGCATATGCGCTACTCGGTGCGATGCCGATGGTGATGATCACGGGCCAGAAGGGCGTCCTTTCGTCTCGCCAGGCCCGGTTCCAAGTGGTGGACGTTGTCGCCTCGATGAAGCCGCTCACCAAGCTGGCGCGGCAGATCGTGTCGCCGCAAATGATACCCACGATGGTCAGGGAGGCGTTCCGGATCGCGCAGGAGGAGAGACCGGGACCGGTTCATCTCGAGCTGCCGGAAGACATCGCAGCAGAAGAATGCGATGAAATGGCGCTTATTGCGCCGCATCAGCTCGAACTGCCGATTGCAAGCGACGCCGCAATCGACCGTGCCGCAGCGCTCATCATTGCGGCCAAGCGTCCGCTTCTGATGTTCGGGGCCGCGGCCTCGCGCCCCCGCTCGACATCCGACATTGCGCAGTTTGTGATACGCACTCGCATCCCGTTCTTCACGACCCAAATGGGGAAGGGGACGGTGCCGGGCGGCACGGAACTCTATATGGGGACCGCCGCGTTGTCCGAACGGGACTATGTTCACGAAGCGATCGAACAGGCGGACCTCATCATCACCATCGGTCATGATACCATCGAGAAACCGCCCTTCATCATGGGTAAGGGCGGTCCGCGGGTGGTTCATGTCGGATACCAGCCCGCGACCGTCGAACAGGTCTATTTCCCGCAAGCCGAGGTCATCGGCGATATCGGCCCGTCGCTCAAGGCCTTGGCAGACCGCCTTGAAGGCAAGCTGCCGAACGCACAGACTCTTCTTCACCTGCGTGAGCGCATTCTCGAGCGTATCGCAGCGCGCGCGACTGAGGATCGGTTTACGCCACAGCGGCTGGTCCACGATATCCGGGAGGTGGTGCCGAGCGACGGCATTCTTGCGCTCGACAACGGCATGTACAAGATATGGTTCGCCCGGAATTACCGGACGCGGATGGCGAATACGTTGCTGCTCGACAACGCTCTTGCAACGATGGGAGCGGGACTGCCGTCTGCGATGGCTGCCTCGATGCTATACCCGGAGCGCCGCGTAATGGCGATTTGTGGCGATGGCGGCTTCATGATGAACTCCCAGGAATTGGAGACGGCCGTCCGACTCAAACTGAACCTCGTCATCCTGGTGATTGAGGACAATGCTTACGGAATGATCCGCTGGAAGCAGGCCGTGGACGACTTCCCGGATTTCGGGATGACGTTTGGCAATCCGAACTTTGTAACATATGCCGAATCCTATGGCGCAAGGGGAACGAGAGTCGACGACATTGGCCAATTCAAGCAGGCTCTCGAAGACGCATTCTCCGGGGGCGGTGTCCATTTGGTGAATGTCCCGGTCGACTACTCGGAAAATGAACGCGTGCTGGTGAAGGAGCTGCGTGAACGGCTCCCTGCCATATTGGAGAGCTGAAATGCCACTTGCCCTGAAGGTCTACCAGGCATTTGATCGCGAACTCATCGCCGAAATCCCGGCAGACGACGCTTCCGCTCTCGATCACAAGCTTGATGTTGCGGCAAAGGCGTTCGCCGAGCGCGACGCTTGGCTGCCAGTGCATCAGAGGATAGCTATCCTGAGGAGGGTAGCGCAGCTTTTGCAGGAGCACCGCGACCGTTTTGCCATGATGATCGCCCGCGAGGGTGGCAAGCCGCTGACGGATGCGATCATCGAAGTGACGCGCGCGATAGATGGCCTGGTCAATGCCGCCGACGAACTCCGCAATTTCAGCGGCAAGGAAATCCCCATGGGTCTGACCGCGGCCAGCATGAACCGATGGGCCTTCACCACCAAGGAGCCGATCGGAGTGGTGGCGGCGATATCGGCGTTCAACCATCCGCTCAACCTCATCATCCACCAGATAGCGCCAGCAGTCGCTGTCGGCTGCCCGGTCATCATCAAGCCAGCGGCGACCACGCCCATTTCCTGCATCGAGATCGTCAAGCTGTTCTGGGAGGCCGGATTGGACGAGCGGTGGTGCCAGACCTTTATTACGGACGACAATGCGCTTGCCGAGACATTCGCTACGGATCAGCGCGTCGCCTTTCTGAGCTTCATCGGCTCCGCGAAAGTAGGCTGGTACCTCAAGAGCAAGCTGCCGCCAGGCACGCGATGCGCGCTGGAGCATGGCGGCGCGGCACCCGTCATCGTTGATCGAAGTGCGAACGTCGATGCGATCGTCGGCCCTATTGTCAAAGGCGGCTACTATCACGCCGGACAGGTCTGCGTGTCCGTGCAGCGTATCTTCGTGCACCAGGATATTTTGTCCAGGCTCACAGAGGCTCTCGCGGCCAAGGTAGCTGCCCTTCATGTCGGTGATCCCACGCTCGCAGAGACAGAGGTGGGACCGCTAATCCTGCCACGCGAGACCGAACGTGTTGCGAGTTGGATCAAGGAAGCGACGGACGCCGGAACCAGGCAGATCGGGGGAGGACGAATGTCGGAGACCACTCTTCTTCCTTCGATCCTGCTCAACCCTTCCGCGGATGCCAAGGTTTCGCGGCTTGAGGTCTTCGGGCCACTGACCTGCGTGTATGGTTACGGCGAGCTCGACGAGGCAATTCGCGTTGCGAATTCGCTGCCGTATGCCTTCCAGGCGAGCGTCTTTTCCTCCGACATAGCCGTCGCTCTGAAAGCCGCGAAGCATCTGGATGCATCGGCCGTTCTCGTGAATGACCACACTGCGTTCCGGACCGACTGGATGCCCTTTGCCGGACGAAGACAGTCTGGATACGGTGTGGGCGGCATTCCTGATACGATGGAGGAGATGGCCTGCGACAAGATGATCGTGTTCAACCCAGTCGCCTGACGCCGCGGCAGGGGACGGGATCATCGCTGCAGGCGCCTTGCACGCCCTGAAACACCATCGGCCACACCCGCTGGGAACCCACGCCAACAGCCGTCGCCTTGCCCCGCCACCACTATCGGTGGCGCACTCCGGAGCCGCGCTCGCGAGTGGGAGAGAGAGCCCGATAAACGTGGTCGTCACCGCAAAACTCCATGGCTCAAGGGCGCCGGCAGCCAGCACCGCGGCGAGGGGAATGGCAGGAGCCGTGGAGTAACCGGACCAAAGAACCTGTGTGAAGAGGCCGCGCGGCGCTCAGCGACCGTGCCTGAGACAAATATAATATGACTTGACGCAAGATATAATATGTCTCATCATATCACTAACCGATCGGGAGTCGGGTGAAGGAGGATTTTTCATGAATCACTGGAAAAGAATAGTTGCCGCCGCCATTGTCGGTTCGGCAAGTTGGGGCGCACCTCTCTATGCGGAAACGCCGCCAAACATGCTTGTTGTCGGGTTCTCCATGAACAATATCCTGACATTGGATCCTGCCGCGATTACGGGCAAGGAGACGGTGCAGGTCCTGGCCAACATATATGACAACCTGGTATCTCTCGACCCCGTGAACAGGTCACAGGTCAATCCGCAGCTTGCCGAAAGCTGGACGATCAGCGATGACAGGTCCAAGATTACATTCAAACTCAGGGAAGGGGCGACGTTCGCCTCGGGCAACCCGATCACGTCGGCCGATGTCGTCTGGTCGCTGAAGCGCTTGATGTCGCTCAACCTTGCGCAGGCGTCATTCCTGAAGACCCACGGCTTCACCGCTGACAATGCAGAGGCAAGCTTCAGCGCGCCGGACGAGCAGACCGTGGTTGTCACTCTTCCAAAGAAGGTCGATCCGGAACTCATCATCATGACCCTCGGCATCGTCGGTCCGGGATCGATCTATGACAGCAAGACCGTGCTGGAACATGAAAAGGACGGCGACCAGGGAGCTGCCTGGCTGACGAACAACTCCGCCGGATCCGGCCCTTTCGTTCTGGGCGAGTGGCGCTCGAACGAACGCGTCGTGCTCGACCGAAACGACAACTACTGGGGTGACGCCCCCGCCATGCGTCGCATCATCATGCGCCATCTGGCCGAGTCGCAGAGCCAGCGCCTGATGCTGGAGAAGGGCGACATCGACATCGCCTTCTCGATGTCGGCTGCCGACCTCAAATCGCTCGAGGCGAACAAGGACGTCAGCATCGAGACGATCGGCGGCAGCGGATTCTATTATCTCGCCGTGTCGATGAAGGATGAGAAATTCAAGAACCCCAAGGTTCGCGAGGCGCTGCGCTATCTGATCGACTACGAGGGGCTCGACAAGACCGTGCTACCGTATTTCGGCAAGCTTCGCGATCGGCCGATCCCAAGCGGCATCTTTGGCGCATTGCCGAACGCCGGCTACCATCTCGACGTCGAGAAGGCCAAGGCGCTGCTGGCTGAAGCGGGTTATCCTGACGGGTTCTCGACCACGCTGCGCGCGCTTTCGGATGCGCCGTTCCTCAATCTGGCGACTGCGATGCAGGCGACGCTTGCCCAGGCGGGCATCCGTGCCGAGGTCATAACCGGGTCGGGCGACCAGATCTACGGTGCGATGCGCGAGCGGAATTTCGAGCTGATCGTCGGTCGCGGCGGCGGCGGCCAGCTACCGCACCCCGACTCCAATCTGCGCGCCATCGTCTACAATCCCGACAATTCGGATGAAGCGAAGCTGACGAACTTCCAAGGCTGGCGCACCTCGTTCTATGACGAGAAGCTGAATGGGATGGTGGATGCGGCGCAGGTCGAGGGCGACAAGAATGTGCAGACCAAGCTCTACGGCGATATCCAGGCTTATTATGCGGATCTCGTGCCGGCCATTCAGCCCTTTTCCGAAGTGATTGACACGGTCGGCGTCCGCGCAGACATCAAGGGGCTTGCCTTGAACCCGTCCTGGTCAACGCAACTGCGTACGGTCACCAAGGACCGCTGATGCAGCCAATCGATGCGACGGCGACGCCCGTCGCATCGACCCTTCAATGAACGTGGAAGTCCCAGCAATGAGCCATGATCGCATCTTTGCTCTCGTGCGGCAGATCGGCACCATCCTTGTGACCCTGATCGGCCTGCTTGTCCTGACGTTTTGCATCGGCCGCCTGATGCCGGTGGACCCTGTAAGGGCGATCGTGGGCGAGGAGGCTGACCGCGCGACATATGAGATGGTTGCGCAACGGCTCGGTGTCGACCTGCCTCTCCACACCCAGTTCATTCGCTATGTCGGCGATGTGCTGCACGGCGACTTCGGGGTTTCCATCCGCACGGGCCAGCCGGTGATCAGCGATATCGCCCATGTCATGCCGGCAACGATCGAACTTGCCACCTTCGCCATACTTGGCGGTGCAGGATTCGGCATACCGCTCGGCATCTTCGCCGCGATCAACCGCAACCGGCCGGCAGATCACATCATTCGTTTCCTGACGCTGATCGGCCACTCCATGCCCATCTTCTGGACGGGCATGATCGGCCTGATCGTTTTCTATGCGATGCTGGGGCTCGTCGGCGGTGGAGGCCGGATCTCGGACTACTATATCGGCATGGTGCCGGAAACCACCGGGTTCATGCTCATCGACGCAGCGATAGCGGGAGATTGGGAGGTTTTCGGCGACGCCTTCAACCATCTCATCCTTCCCGCCAGCATTCTCGGCTATTCGTCGATGGCCTATATCACGAGGATGACTCGAAGCTTCATGCTCGACCAGCTTGGGCAGGAGTACATCACGACGGCGCGGGTCAAGGGCCTCTCGAAAAGCAGAACGATCTGGCACCATGCCTTCGCCAATATACGTGTCCAGCTGATCACCATCGTCGCCCTTGCCTATGGCAGCCTTCTCGAGGGCGCCGTCCTCATCGAGACGGTCTTTTCCTGGCCGGGCTTCGGGCAATACATCACGAACAATATGCTCATTGGAGATATGAATGCGGTGATGACCTGCGTGCTGCTGGTCGGCACCATCTTCATCGCGCTCAATCTCCTTTCGGACGCACTTTACAAGATCTTCGATCCGAGGACGCGCTGACATGGCACTGGGACATCTTGAAATGGGCAATCTCGCTTCGACCAAACGTCGCGCCGGACCACTGATCATGACGGCAAGGCGCATTGTCGCCCTCATGAGCGAGCTCCTCTCGAACCCGACTGCCGCTTTCGGACTGATCGTCGTGGTCGCTCTGTTGCTGACGGCCTTGCTTGCGCCGGTCCTCGCCAGCCACGACCCGAACGTCATAGACCTCGGCAATGCGCTGAGCCCGCCGAGCAGCCAGCACTGGTTCGGCACGGACGAGCTCGGGCGGGATATCTACAGCCGCATCGTCTACGGAACCCGGATCAGCCTGACCTTCATTGTGATCGTCTCCGTCATCGTCGGTCCGGTCGGACTGCTGGTCGGGACGACGGCCGGATATTTCGGTGGCTGGTGCGACACGGTGATGATGCGGATCACTGATATTTTCCTGTCGTTCCCGAGCCTGATCCTGGCGCTTGCTTTCGTGGCGGCACTGGGCGCCGGCCTCGAGAACGCGATCGTCGCGATCGCGCTGACCGCCTGGCCACCGATTGCCCGACTGGCGCGGGCGGAAACGCTGACCTTCCGTGGAGCCGACTATATCGCCGCCTCGCGCATGCAGGGCGCCTCGGCGCTGCGCATCATCGTGAAGTCCATCATGCCCATGTGCCTGCCTTCGGTGCTGGTGCGCATCACGCTGAGCATGGCAACGGTGATCCTCACGGCGGCCGGCCTTGGCTTCCTCGGGCTGGGCGCACAGCCGCCCTTGCCGGAGTGGGGGGCGATGATCGCAACCGGCCGACGCTACATGCTGGATAACTGGTGGCTGGTGGCATTCCCCGGCGGAGCGATCTTGCTCGTCAGCCTTGCCTTCAATCTGTTGGGCGACGGTCTGCGTGACGCGCTCGATCCGAAGCAGAAGTGAGGAATGTGATGGAAAACCTCCTCGACATACGCAACCTGCATGTGAGCTACCGTGGCCGGGGCGGCGACAACCCGGTGGTCAAGGGGATTTCCTTTTCGCTCGGCCGGGAGCGACTGGGTATCGTCGGTGAATCCGGATCGGGAAAGTCGACGGTCGGCCGGGCACTGCTGAAGCTGTTGCCGACGGCGAAGATCACGGCGGACCGGATGCAGTTTGGCAGCACGGACCTGCTGACCTGTCGGGAGAAGGACATGCTCCGCGTGCGTGGGCGCCGCATGTCGATGATCCTTCAGGATCCCAAGTTTTCATTGAACCCCGTCCACCGCGTCGGAGATCAGGTTGCCGAGGCCTATCGCATGCACAGCGATGCCTCGGCGAAAGCGGCGAAGCAGCGAACCCTGGAGATGCTGGAGGCAGTCCAGATTCGTGATCCCGAGCGCGTGTTCGGCCTCTATCCCCATGAGGTTTCGGGCGGGATGGGACAGCGCATCATGATCGCAATGATGCTGATACCCGAGCCGGAGATCATCATTGCAGACGAACCCACCTCTGCGCTCGATGTCACCGTTCGGATGCAGGTCCTGAAGATCCTCGACGAGCTGGTGATCAGCAAGGGTATCGGGTTGATCATGATCAGCCACGATCTGAATCTCGTGCGTAACTTCTGCGACCGTGTTCTCGTCATGCGGTCCGGGGAGTTCGTCGAGGAGAGGCAGGCGCGCGATCTCAAGAACGCCGAGCACCCTTACACACGGGGATTGCTGGCCGCACAGCCCCATATCGGTGGTAATCGTGGTCCGCTCCCGGTGCTGAACCGCGGTCAGACCAACAGCGTCGCGACGACGGAGGCCACGCCATGACGGCAATCCAAGTTGAGAATGTTTCCATATCGCTGGGACTTGGCGCGCGCAGCAAGCCAATTCTCGATCGCGTGACGTTCAGCGTGGAAAAGGGCGAGTCCTTCGGGCTTGTAGGGGAATCCGGGTCGGGCAAGTCGACGATCCTGCGCTGCGTCGCCCGGCTCCTGAACGCATGGGACGGCAATATCGCGATCAACGGGCGGAACGTGCGCGATACGCCGTCGCATGAATATTGCCGCGCCGTACAGATGGTTTTCCAGGATCCCTATGGATCGCTCCACCCGCGTCAATCGATCCGAACCGCCTTGCAGGAGCCTCTTCGCATCCAGCGCGTGGACATGCACCAGGAGCGCATGGAGCAGGCGTTGATCGACGTCGGGCTCAATCCGGACTTCCTCCAGCGTTATCCGCACGAACTGTCCGGCGGGCAGCGGCAGCGCGTGGCGATCGCGCGCGCTCTCATTCTCGAACCATCGGTACTGCTGCTGGACGAACCGACCTCGGCGCTGGACGTTTCGGTTCAGGCCGAGGTGCTGAACCTCCTCAGCGAATTGAGGGTAAGGAAAGGCTTGACTTACCTGTTCGTTTCCCACGACCTCGCGGTAGTCGACCATATGTGCGAGAGGCTTGCAGTCATGCAGCATGGGCGCATCGTTGAGATCATGGATCGCACCGTGCTGGCGACTGGCGAGGCATCGGACCCCTATGCGCGCGAATTGATCCGGTCCAGTGTCGAATACGATCAGGCGGTTTGAGGTTCACCTGGAGCCATTTCGACAGGCGCACCAATATTCAGCTGCGGATAGGCGACAGGTGAACGGCAATGATCGATCATGACAACCTGGCCGCCATCGCCAGACGATTGCGCGACGCATCACGTTTTTCCCTGGGTTTTGAACCTACGCTGTCGTCGTTTGAAGCCTGGCGTTCAGACACGCTGGTCCAAGTCGCCCGGCTGATCGATGCAGGCAACTGCAGCGTGGATAGCGTCAAGACGGTCGAACGGTGGCATCTCCCTTCCCATGATGCCAGCCGTCTGGACGTGGGTTTTTCAAACGGCGAAAACACGCAGGCCTTCCTTCTCCAGCCGCATGGGCAGGCACCGGCGCCGGCGGTATTGCTCCTGCACGACCACGGCGCAACCTTCGATATCGGCAAGGAGAAGGTGATCCCGCCGCCAGCGGATGATGCGAAGGATGCTGCGGCGCGCGCATGGTCTCAGAGGTTCTACGGAGGACGGTTTCCCGGCGAGGAACTGGCGCGCCTCGGTTATGTCGTCCTGTGTGTCGATGCCCTCGGTTGGGGAAGCCGCTGCGGTAACGGCTACGAGGCGCAGCAGGCACTTGCCGCCAACCTGATGCAATTCGGCGTATCGCTTGCATCGGTCGTTGCCATGGAGGATGTCGCCGCCGCGCGGTTTCTCGCCAGTCTTCCGCAGGTCGACAGCAAACGTGTGGCGAGCTTCGGCTTTTCCTTCGGGGGCTATCGGGCCTGGCAGGTCGCGGCACTTTCAAGTGATGTCAGCGCCTTCTTTGCCGCGAGCTGGATGGGCACGCTCAAGGGCCTTATGCAGACCGGCGGCAATCAGTTGCGCGGACAATCCGCGTTCTACATGCTGCATCCGCAGATCGCCGGGAAGCTCGACTACCCCGATTTCGCCGGCCTTGCCGCGCCCAAGCCGGCCTATTTCCTCAGCGGGTCCGAGGACACACATTTCCCGCCGGCCGATGTCGCGGATGCGTTCGCGCGGCTGTGCGAGCTTTGGGCCGCGGCCGGAGCGGAGCAAAAACTGACGACAAGGATTTGGGAGGGTGGTCACCGTCTTCCGGTCGCTGAACAGGATGCAGCGATCGACTGGCTCGGCGCGGTGCTGCGGGGCTGACGAAGCGCATTTGCTTCGCCAGCCCCGTCATCCATTATGCGATCAGGTTCGCGTTGACGAAGTCGAAGTTGATGTCCTCGCCAAGACCCGGCTTGTCGGAGAGATGGACATAGCCTTGCTCGTCCATGGGATCGACGAGCGCGTTCAAGTATTCGAAGCCATCGTCATATTCCAGGAAGGGGTGCAGCAAGCCGCGCTCGTACCATTTGGCATTCTTGCTGCAGGCGGCAACGATGAGGTTGGGGGCGCCGTTGCCGTGGATCTCGCAATTCATCCCAAATGATTCAGCGAGGTGCATCGATTTCATCGCAGGGCTGATGCCGCCGACGTCGTGCACGCCGGTCCGCAAGATGTCGCAAGCGCCCGAGGTGATCCACTCGGCGCGGCTGAAGTGTTTGCCACCGGCACTTTCAGGCCCCAGAACCGGAATGTCGAGATTGGCGGCGAGCCAGGCGTAGGACGCCGAGCTCTGTTCGTCCATCGGCTCTTCGATCCAGTCGAAAGCGAGCTTTTCCAAACCTTTGCCGAGTTCGAGCGCCTCGGTGCGACTGTACCAATGGAAGGCGTCGATCATCAGGTGAATGTCCGGGCCGACAGCTTCCCGAACGGCAGCGCACGCCTTCAGATCCATCTTCACATCCGGAGCCCAAGACACCGGCGGCATCCATGTATGGAGCTTGATCCCCTTGTAACCACGCCTGACGAGCTTTTCTGCAAAGCGCCCGTAATCCTCGGGCGTGGCGAGGCCTCCCTGGAGCTCGTCGCCGCACATGATCGAGCCATAGGCCGGCACCTTGTCGCGATAGCCTCCGATGAGCTTGTGGACGGGCATGTTCAGTTTCCGCCCGGCAAGATCCCAAAGGGCGCAGTCTACGATGGCAAGCGTCCGATCGGTCAACTGCGCGGCACTTCCGCGCTGCCAATGGGCGAGGTCCTGCCAGAGCCTTTCACGGTCGAACGCGTCCTGGCCGATCAGCACCTTCCTGATAAACTTGTCGAGCACGTGCTGGCGGACGATCTCGGGCGGTGCGAAGCAATAGCCTTCGCTTCCATCGTCAGCGACGATCGTCAGCAAGGCGAGGTTCACCTTGTGTGCCGGACCAGGATGCGCGTGCCCGGCGCTATCGGCGTGGCGAAAGGTCGTATGCGCGAAGACACGCACGTGAACGTCGACAATTTTCAATTGAATCTCCTCCAGCTTCGGTCAATGCCCGACACTGATCGTTCGGCGTGGCCATCTCGAGTGTGATCGCCGCGCCAAACGCCCTGTGCCGGCGTGTAGCGTGTCGTGACGGTCGTGTAGAATGCGGTGGCGTCGCGGCGCCCGTCGGGCTTTCCGCAGAGCAGCCCCTCACGTCGATTTCGCCAGCGGCGCCTTCGGCATCAGCCCCTTGGGCATCGTTCATCACGGGCGGCGTACATTGACTTGTAATACACCGTCAATAATGTCATAATATGACTCAGGCGCTGCCGTCAATAGGATTTCTGCAATTGCCTTGACAGGCAGGCGTCGTTCAGAGTGTCTAGGTCGCAAGGCAGCGGGGGTAAGCATGGCGCGTGGTGTGGTTCAGCAGTCCGGAGCGCGAGTGGGCGCGGAGCAGCGAAAGAGCGGCGAAACGCTGGTTGAAATGGTGTCGCGCCGGCTGCGCGAGGCGATCTCATCCGGCACATTGAAGCCCGGGGACAGGCTTCCGACAGAGGGCGGACTGACGCAGGAATATGATGTCAGCCGCACGGTGATCCGCGAGGCGATTGCTTCGCTTCGCGCCGACGGACTGGTGGAGGCACGCCACGGAGTCGGGGTGTTCGTCCTGGCGCCGCAGGCTGGTCCCTACGACGGCTTCAGGAGCGCCGATCCCAACAAGATTTCATCGCTTCTGGAAATGCTGGAGCTGCGGGCGGCGATCGAAATCGAGGCAGCTGGCCTGGCCGCCATCCGGCGTTCTCCGGCACAGGAGGAGGCGATTCTTGAGTCCTATGACGAAATCGATCGGCTGAAAGGCGATGGCAAGCCTACGGTCGAGGCGGATCGAGCCTTCCATCTCGCGATCGCAGATTCCACGAGCAATCCGCGTTTTCGCGAGTTTCTGCAGCTGATCGGCAAGCAGATGATCCCGCGCGGCCTGTTGGCCGATGGCGACAACGAGCGTTCGTCGGAGGAGTATCTGCTGCAAATCCAGGCCGAGCACCTCCGGATCGCCCGTGCAATATCGGATCAGGACGAGGGCGCGGCGCGCGAAGCGATGCGACTCCATCTCAAAGGAAGCCAGCAGCGATACCGGCATTTTATCAAGCGGGGCTGACGCGACTCCGGTAAATGTATGATGAGTTGTTGACAGTCATAATATCTCTGGTAGGTTCTCTGTCATCGAACCTCATTTGTCCGGAGAGTACCCATGGCGATGGACCCTGTTGCATTGAAGGCTGCGCTCGGCGCCGGCCTGCTTTCTTTTCCAGTCACTCCCTTTACCGCTGACGATCGCTTCAACCGGCGCGTCTACGAAGAGCATGTCGGCTGGCTGGCCGGCTTTGATGCGAGCGTCCTCTTTGCTGCCGGCGGCACAGGCGAATTCTTTTCGCTGACACCAGCCGAGATCCCGGAGGTGGTTCGGGCCGCCAAGGCGGCCGCCGGCAAAACGCCGATCGTTTCGGGATGCGGATACGGCACGAACATGGCGGTCGCGATCGCAAAATCGGCCGAAGAGGCCGGCGCAGACGGCATCCTGCTTCTGCCGCAATATCTGATCGATGCCAGCCAGAACGGCCTCTATGCGCATGTAAAGGCCGTTTGCGATGCTGTTGGCATCGGCGTCATGGTATACAACCGGGACAACGCGATCCTGTCCGCCGGGACCCTTGCAAGGCTCTGTGATGCATGCCCCAACCTTGTCGGGTTCAAGGACGGATCGGGTGAGATCGGGCTTGTCCGCCAGATTACGGCAACGATAGGCGACAGGCTGACCTATCTTGGCGGCATGCCCACCGCGGAACTCTTCGCCGACGCATATCTCGGCGCCGGCGTCACGACCTATTCCTCTGCCGTTTTCAACTTCGTCCCGGCGCTCGCGCAGAGGTTCTACAAGGCTTTGCGCGCTGGTGAAACAGAGACGACGAACCGCATCTTGCGCGAATTCTTCTTCCCGTTCATGGAGATACGCAACCGCTGCAAGGGCTATGCTGTTTCTGCGGTCAAGGCCGGCGTGCGCCTCCAGGGATTCGACACCGGTCCCGTGCGTCCGCCATTGACCGACCTGACGTCCGAGGAAGTCGCGATGCTCGAAAGGCTGATCGAGCCGCACCGCAAATGACGATCGCCACCGGCGCCGTCGACCCGTTCGACGACCCGTACCGGGCAGGGGCCACAATTTAAGGGGAGGCCGATGAGCCATACCGATTATACCAACCGTTTTGCCGTCGATCCGAAGACCGCAGCCAGCTTCAACACCACGGAACTGCGCGACAATTTTCTGCTGCCAGCGCTCTTCGTGCCGGGGCGCATCCAGCTTCACTACACCAACTACGATCGCATGATTGTTGGCGGCGCCATGCCGACGTCGCGCGCTGTCGAACTGGAGACGATCAAGCCAGCCGGCACCGACATGCTGCTGGCGCGGCGCGAGTTGATCGCGGTGAATATCGGTGGGGCCGGCACCGTGATCGTCGACGGCGAACGGTTCTCGGCCGGCACGCGCGACATGGTCTATGCCGGGCTCGGCGCATCTGTGATGTTCGAATCCCTCTCGGCGGAGGAGCCCGCCAAATTCTATCTTCTGAGCGCGCCGGCGCATTTCCGCCATCCGGCAAAGCGCATCGGTATCGCTGACGCCAAGCGTGTCGATCTTGGGTCACAGGCAACGAGCAATGAGCGCTCTATCTTCCAGTTCATCCATCCGGAAGGGGCCAAGACCTGCCAGCTTGTCGTCGGCATGACGACGCTCGCGCCAGGATCCATCTGGAACACCATGCCATGCCACGTTCACGATCGGCGCATGGAGGCGTATCTTTATTTTGATCTTCCGGAAAAGGCCCGCGTCATTCATCTGATGGGAGAGCCGCATGAGACGCGGCACCTCATCGTGAAAAACGAAGAGGCGATCCTTTCGCCGGGCTGGTCGATCCATTCCGGAGCCGGCACGTCGAGCTATACATTCATCTGGGCGATGGCAGGTGACAATATCGACTATACCGACGTCGATCTCGTCGCGATCGAAGATCTGAAGTGAGGAGGGGAACATGACATCGAGCGAACTTTTCGTATCGCCGCAGGGAGCGGCGTGGGTGAGCCCGGAGCCGGGCGTGACCCGCCGCATCATGGCTTACCTGCCGGAGATGATGATGGTCGAAGTCGCCTTTGAGAAGGGTGCCGTCGGTGCGCTGCATTCGCATCCCCATATCCAGGCAAGCTATGTCGCCGAAGGTAGCTTCGAGGTGACAATCGACGGCAAGACCGAAACGCTGCCGCAGGGCGGAAGCTTCATCGTTCCGCCCAACCTCGTCCATGGCGTCAAGGCTCTCGAGCGAGGTCGGCTGATCGATACCTTCACGCCGCATCGCGCCGAATTTCTGAAGTGAACGGCCGATGACCGACATATTCAATCTTTCCGGGCGCGTGGCGGTCGTTACCGGCGCGAATACGGGCATAGGCCAGGCTATAGCCATCGCATTGGCCAATGCCGGCGCCTCCATCGTCGCCGTCGGGCGTTCGTCGATGGATGAAACGGAATCAGCCGTTCGCGCAGCGGGCGCCGGCTTTCATGTCATCAAAGCCGATCTCGGTTCGATTGAGCCGGTCAAGAATATCGTCGCCGAGACGATATCCACGTTTGGCAAGCTCGACATCCTCGTCAACAATGCCGGCATCATTCGCCGCGCCGACTCGATCGACTTCACCGAGGAAGATTGGGACGCGGTCATGGATGTCAACCTGAAGACGACGTTCTTCCTTTCGCAGGCTGCCGCCCGGCATATGCTGGAGCGGGGAGGCGGCAAGATCATCAACATTGCCTCGCTGCTATCCTTCCAGGGGGGCATCCGCATTCCGTCCTACACGGCATCGAAGAGCGGGCTTGCCGGACTGACACGCCTCCTTGCCTGCGAGTGGGCGGCAAAGGGCATCAATGTCAACGCCATCGCGCCCGGCTATTTCGTCACCAACAACACGACAGCACTCCGCGAGGATCCCGAGCGCAGCGCCGGCATCCTGTCCCGCATTCCTGCCGGGCGATGGGGAACGCCCGCAGAACTGGGTGGTGCGGCAGTCTTCCTGGCATCGCAGGCGTCCGACTATGTTCACGGCACGGTTCTACCTGTGGATGGTGGGTGGCTGGCGCGGTGAAATAGACGGGCTGGATCTGTTGGTGACGCTTCGACACCGCTCCGTGTACGCGCGGTTCCGGCCATGTAGCCCACATATTTCATTGCCGACCCGGCATGGCGCTTGCTCTTCACGCCACGAAGCATTCGTGTGGCCAATCGGCGATTGAAAAGATCGCGTTGTCAGCTAAACTCCTAGAAAACGCTGGCGAAACATCGCCGCCCTTGCCGGCCGCTCGGCGGGTGGAGATCGTCGACATACTTCTTCCTGGAAAGTTCCTGTGTCCCAAAGAGGAGACGATTGATGCGCGTGCTTGCTGCCCTGGGTGCCGCTCTTGCCCTGTTTTGCATTTCGGCGGCCGAATCCCCGTCAAACTACGTGACCTATGACGGTGTTCCCGTCGCCAATAATCCGAATGTTTTGCCAAGGTTCGACAGCGCACTGCGCCGCTGCGTGCCTGAGGCGAGCGATGTGAACTGGTCCAGGGGATCGACCAACCCGTACAGCCTTCAGTACAACTCGATCCTGCGCAATTGCCTCTACCGCTATCGATTCGTCGATCGTGGCTTCTATGCCTATCCGGCGACGCAGATCTTTGATCACTTCTTCGATCGCTGAGAAAAAGCCCCGAGTGGCGCCCCGGTTCGAACAGCGCGTTTTCTCGCGATAACTGGTCGAAAGTGCGAGAAGTTGGGCTTTCCCGTGTCTTGCAACCGGCGTATGCAGGTCGGGGACGAGTAAGCTCGCGTCCTCGATGCGAGGTAGCTCTTTCGGTATTTGTTACCTTCTTTGACGGCATCTGCCGCCTTGTTCCGGCGGTCGGTGCCGGAGCTTCTGTGTTGTCGGGAATTGCATGACTACAGTTCAAACGACCGAAAACCGGGAGGGCGTCGAAAGCGGGCGCCAGGCCCGTATCGTCGCATTGGTCGTGGCGGTCTCCTTCTTCATGCAGATCCTCGACGGCACGATCGTCGCAACTTCCCTGCCGCAGATGGCCCAGAGCTTCGGCGTGCAGCCGGTTGCAATGAGCATCGGCATCACCGTCTACATGCTGACGACTGCCGCGTTCATTCCGCTCTCCGGATGGCTCGGCGATCGGTTCGGGGCGCGTAACGTCTTTCTGTGCTCGATTGCAATCTTCACCCTGTCCTCGCTCTTCTGCGGGCTCTCGGGCAGCCTTGCCGAGTTCATCGCGGCTCGCGCCGTGCAGGGTATCGGCGGCGCGCTCATGACGCCGGTCGGGCGCATCATCGTCCTCAAGAACGCCCGCAAATCAGAGCTCGTCCATGCAATCGCGCTCATCACATGGCCGGCACTCACCGCCCCCGTGGTCGGCCCGATCCTCGGCAGCTTCATTACAACCTATCTCACCTGGCACTGGAACTTTCTGATCAACATTCCGATCGGCATCATAGGCATGGGACTCGTTCTCCGCTTCGTGCCGATCCAACGGGAGGATAGCACTGCAAGCCTGGACGTCCGCGGCTTCCTGCTCTCGGCGGCCGGAATGACCCTGCTGCTTGCCGGGCTCGAAATGTTCGTGCAGGCGAGCTCCTGGCTCGTCGCCGCAATCCTGCTTTGTTTGGCAGGCGTGGTTTTTGCCGTCCTCGCCACTCGCCATTTCCTCACGGCCGAGCATCCGCTGCTCGATCTTTCCGCCTTCAGAATCCAGACCTTTTCCATGTCGACCCTCTCGGCCGGAACGGCAAACCGCATCTCCATCAATGCAACGCCATTCCTGCTGCCGCTGCTCTTCCAGGTCGCGTTCGGCGCCAATGCAATCACCGCTGGCACCTATCTTCTTGTCTACTTCGCCGGCAATCTCGGCATGAAGACGGTCACGACGCCCCTCCTGCGCATGTTCGGGTTTCGCGTCGTACTGGTCCTTAACGGGCTGATATCGGCGCTCGCGATCGCCGCCTGCGGGCTGCTTTCACCACAAACGCCCGAGGTGATCACGTTCGCTCTTCTCTTCGTCGCCGGCCTTTCACGCTCGATGCAATTCACGGCGCTCAACACGCTGGCATTCGCCGATATTCACGCTGCCCAGCGAAGCTCGGCCTCTACTCTCTCCAGCATGCTGCAGCAGATTTCGATGCTGCTTGGCGTTGCCGTGGCGGCCGCGGTTCTCAATGTCACGCGCCTCGTGCGGGGCGACGAGCTCGCAGCTCTTACCGACTTCCGCGCGGCTTTCTTCGTCATCGGTGCGATCGGTGCGATATCCGCCATCCGTTTCCTGCAGCTTCCTGCCCAAGCGGGCGCCGAGGTTTCCGGTCACGCGCCCCGCTCTGAACGATCGCGCGGCTAAAAAATCGTCTCCCACCGGAACCTGCTGCCTCTTCATGCGTTGGTGACTCTGGCGGGGTTTGCGCAAATTGCGAAGATCGCGGGCATCTTAATCGGCGCGTCGGAGGGCGGCGGCCGGCAGCATGGATTTTATTGCCGCTATGAGTCGTGGTCATCGGTCGCTTTTCAGGTCTGTTCCTTTCATTCTTACGGCCGGCGCCATCATCTTGCTCGGTATCGTGCTTGGCGCCCTCTATTTCACCACGCAGGCCGCTCGCGAATCGGAAGCCGCCGTTCGCGCCAGCCGGCTCAATCTGCGCGTCCTCAAGCTGCTGAGTGCCGTGCAAGATGCCGAGACGGGCCAGCGCGGCTATCTGATCACGGGCGAGGAGCGCTATCTCAAACCCTTCGAGGAGTCGGTCAGCACCATTTCATCCGAGGCGAAGTCGATGGCGCCAGCCCTTGTCGATATCGGCGTTCAGAAGACGACGATCGACGAGCTCGAGGAACTGCTGACCAAGAAGCTCGACGAGATGACTCGGACGATCGCGCTTCAGAAGCAAGGCGATACGACCGGCGCGACCGAGCTGGTGAGAAGCAACCTTGGCATCAACTACATGGACCGCATTCGACAAATCGTCGATGACATACAGCAGCGCGGAATATCGGAATCGGCGAGACATGTTTCGGCATTGCGGGCATCGACCACCTGGCTCTCCACGTTCATTTCCTTCAGCGCTGCGCTGCTCGTGCTCCTCTCGGCCGGCGCAATCAAGCTCAGCCTCGACCGGACGCGCGAGATCGACAAGGCCCGACGCGAGCTCGCATTCGCGAACGAGACGCTGGAAGAGAGGGTGACGGAGCGAACGCGCAGCCTCCAGCAGGCCAACAACGAATTGCAGAGCTATGCCTATATCGTCGGCCACGACCTGCGAGCACCGCTTGTCAATATCGTGGGCTTTACCGAGGAACTCGAGCGAGCCGGCAACATCTTCAAGGAATATCTTCGGAGAACCGAGGATAGTGCGGCGAGCACGGACCGCAGAGCGGCGACGGAGGCGGTGGAGTCGGACATTCCGGAGGCTCTGGGCTTTATCCGCTCCTCGACGCAACGCATGGACAATCTCATCAACCAGATATTGCTCGTCGCGCGCGCCGGGAAGCGAGAGCTTTTGTCCCAGCCGGTGCGAATACGAAGCGTCGTTGACGATGCCCTCGCGACGCTGAAGCATGGTCTGGACGAGACCGGCATTTCCGTCAAAATCGGCGAGCCGCTGCCCGAGGTTCTGTCCGACCGGCTTGCACTGCAACAGATTATCAGCAACCTGTTGGACAATGCGGTGAAATACATGGACCCGGCCCGAGAGGGAGAGATATCGGTTCGCGGCTGGCGCAATGGCGGGCGCGTCGTTCTCGAAATCAAGGACAACGGCAGAGGCATTGCCGAGGAAGACCTGGAGCGGATTTTCGAACTCTTCCGGCGCTCGGGGCGGCAGGACAGGTCAGGCGATGGTGTAGGCCTCGCGCATGTGCGGACGCTTGCGCGGCGCCTAGGCGGCGATGTCGAGGTTCACTCGGTGTTGGGTGAGGGGACGGCTTTTCAGATCGCGATCGCCGCCGACCTGTCGCAGTTCAAACGGGAAGAAGTAGTATGAGCGATGCGGCGGCAGCGGTGAAGATCGTGATGATCGAGGACGATGTCGGCCACGCGCGTCTGATCGAGAAGAACATCAGGCGGGCCGGGGTCACCAACGAGATTGTTCCCTTCGAGACAGGCAGCGATGCGCTTGCATATCTTCTCGGTGCGGACGGCGCGGGGGAAGCCTGCCGCGGACAGCAGATCCTCGTCCTCCTCGACCTCAATCTGCCTGATATGAGCGGACTGGCTGTTCTGGAGCGGATGAAGGCCAACATCCACACGCGTCGCATCATGGTGATCGTCTTGACGACCACGGATGACCCGCGCGAGATCGCGCGCTGCTACGATCTCGGCGCCAACGTCTATGTCAGCAAGCCCATGCAATATGATAAGTTCGTGCAGGCAATCCAGCAGCTCGGCATGTTCGTCGCAGTCATGAAAATTCCGGAGGCCGAATGAGCGAGCCCAGCCGCGTCGCGGATCGCCCGATCCGCGTTCTCTATATCGATGATGATCCGGCTCTCGGGGTGCTCATGCGCAAGGGGCTCGAGCGGCGAGGCTATTTGGTCGAGCTTGCCCCCGATGGAGCAATCGGGCTTGAGCGCCTTGCTCAGGGTGGCGTGGACGTCATCGTCCTTGATCACTTCTTCAGCGGGGAGACGGGGCTGGATATCCTGCCGCGGATCATCGAGATGGGCGACCATCCGCCGGTGATCTACGCAACCGCCTCGGGCGACACATCGATTGCGGTCGCTGCGCTCAAGGCTGGCGCGGACGACTACATCCTGAAGGGCGCCTCCAGCGATGAGCTCGACCTGCTCGTGGCAGCGCTGGAGCAGGGGCTGGAGAGGGCGCGTTTCCGACGCGAGACCGCGCAATCGCAGGAGGTGATACGCCAACAGAGGGACCACGCCGAACTGTTGCTTGCGGAGGTCAATCACCGGATTGCAAACAGTCTCGGGCTCGCCGCAGCGCTGGTTCGCATGCAGGCCTCGATCATGACCGACCAGGTCGCCATCGATGCCCTTCAGGAAACGCAGATGCGCATCAATGCGATCGCGGCTGTCCATCGCCGCCTCTATACGAACCGCCGTGTGGGTACGGTCCAGGTCGACGAGTATCTCGGCAGCCTCCTGGGCGAACTGGAGATCTCGATGCGCGACGAAAAGCGGCCGCATCGTATCAACTTGAAATCGGTGCCGTTCACTATTGCGACCGACAAGGTCATCACGCTCGGCCTGATCGTCAGCGAACTCGTGACGAACGCATTCAAGTACGCCTATCCGGAGGGCCAGACAGGCGAAGTGCGCGTCATACTGGAACCCGTCGGACAGGACCAGATGCGCGTCTCTGTCGAAGATGACGGCATCGGTTTCGATCACGCCAAGCCCCCAAAGGGGACCGGCCTGGGTGGCAAGATATTGACCGCGATGGCAGGCAGCTTGAAATCGGAAATCAACTATGATGCCGATCATCAGGGAACACGCGCCGTCTTCACCTTCGCGCTGGATTGATCGGGTTGGCGGAGAGCCGCCACAGGGGGACATATGCGGGAGAACAAGCCTATCTGTGGGCCGGAAGAGGTCTTTTCCTTCTGGTTCCAAGTCTGCTCGCGCGAGGACTGGTTTCGCTCCTCTGCAGAACTCGACCGGGAGATTGGTAGGCGTTTCCAGGATACGCACCGCATACTCGCTGGTGCCGTCCCCGAGGCATGGCGCCGGAGCCCGGAGAGCATGCTTTCCGCGGTCATCCTCTTCGACCAGTTCCCGCGCAACATATATCGAGGCACACCGCTTGCATTCGCCACTGACGGCTTGGCCCTGCGGGAGGCGAAGGCTGCTCTTGAACAAGGCGCCGATCTTGCGGTACCGCAGCATTGCCGGGCATTCTTCTACATGCCGTTCGAGCATTCCGAGGATATCGCCGAGCAGGAAAGGTCGGTCGAATTGTTCGGGGCGTTGGGCGATGAAGAGTATCTCGATTTCGCCGAGCGCCACAGGGATGTTATTGCCCGGTACGGGCGATTTCCCCACCGCAATGCGATCCTCGGGCGGCTATCTACGGCGGAGGAGCTTGAGTATATTTCAAGGCCGGGCTCCGGATTTTGACCCAGACTTCAGGTCGCCCGCCTTTCTGTCGCCTTTCTTTGCGATAAAAGCACAGAGCTAATATCGACGATGCGAATCCAGCGGGGGCATTTTGCGGCTGAACCTCCTTCTACTTCGGACGATTGTTACGCTCGCGCTGTTCGCCGCCGGCGGGCAACTGCAGGGCAGTGTGGCCTTTGCGCAGGCGCAGCAGCCAGCGCAGACCGATCAGGCACCGCTCGCCAATAGCGCGCTCGATCAGGCCACGAAGGACCTTGAGAAGGCGAAGTCGACCTTTGCCGCGCTTCAAGAGAACGTGCAGAACAGCGCAGACGATGACGACGCGTTGGTCAAGTTTGCCGCGAGCGCCGACGAACTCGGTCGGTCCCTCGGTGGCATATCCGCGAATTTCGCACCGCGGCTGGAGCAGATCAAAAACAGGCTCGCGGAGTTGGGCGAGCCGCCGAAAGACGGACAGCCTCCTGAGGCGGACATCGTTACCAAGGAACGCAATGCGCTGACCGCTGAGCGCGCCCAGATCAATGTCGTCACGGGCGACGTGGAGAATCTCACGGGTGCGGTCGGCAAACTAACGAACCAGATTGCCCAGATGCGGCGGCAGCTTTTCGCCGATACGCTGCTCAGGCGCTCTGATGTATCCTTCTCGGTGCTCGGCGAGGCGGCGAGCACGTTTGCCGTCGAAGTAACGGAATTCAAGGATGCGCTCGCGAGCTGGCTGACTTTCGTTTGGAAGTTCAAACGTTTTCCGCTTTTCGCTGCTATTTTTCTTTCGTGTGCATCCGCACTCATTCTCCTCTCCGTCAGCTACCGGTTGTTCGGCTCCTATCTCCGGCGCGACGAGGCCATCGAAGAACCGTCCTATATCAGCCGACTTTCGATCGCCTTCTGGTCGACGGTCATTCGGACGATGGCGCTCGCGGCGCTGCTGGTCACTTCCTATTTCTTCCTCCAGAGCTTCAATGTTCTGAGGCCGGATATCGCGCCGATAATCGGTGCACTCTTCGGGGCGATCGGGCTGATCTATTTTGTCGGCCGTTTCACGAACGCGGTTTTCGCACCGCGCGAGCCGCATTGGCGTCTCGTGAAGCTCTCCAACCTGGGTGCGCGGTCAATCGGCGCGTGCCTGGTTGCGATGGCAATCGTCAATGCGCTGGATTACTTCTTCGGAAGCATTAGCGAGGCCATGGGCTCGCCGCTCGTGCTGACAGTCGTCAAGAGCCTCATCGCGGCCCTCATCATCGGCCTCATTCTCATCGCAGCATCCTTTGGCAAGCCGATGCTGGCCCGCGACGGAAATCCCGATTCGCCGGGCAGGCGCTGGCCGCGCGGCATGGCCATCATCCTGCGCGTCCTCGGCGCCGGTCTGATCATCACGGCGCTTTCGGGCTATGTCGGTCTTGCGCGCTTCGTGGCAACGCAGCTCATCATCACCGGCGCTATAGCCGTTACGATGTATATCGGCCTTCTTTCCGGCAAGGCGGTTTCGCGGCAGGAGGATTTCGGAGAAAGTCTTCTCGGCGGCTTCCTGCGCAAACGGCTGAAGCTCGGACCTGTCGCTGTCGACCAGGCGGGGCTGGTGGCCGGTCTCTGCATCTATGCCGTGGCACTCTTGACCGGTGTGCCACTCATCCTGCTGCTCTGGGGATTCCACGTCCAGGACCTGCAGTTGATCGCCTATCGCCTCTTCACCGAGGTGAGGCTCGGCGGCATCAGTATCTCGCTCCTCGGCATCTTTACTGGCATCCTCCTCTTTGCCGGCGGCTATCTTGCGACGCGCTGGCTGCAGCGCTGGCTGGACGGCACCGTCATGGCCCGCAGCCACGTCGACCTCGGTGTGCGCAACTCCGTCAAGACGGGCATTGGCTATCTTGGCGTCGGCGTCGCAGCAATCTTTGCCGTCTCGGCAGCCGGGATCGATCTTTCAAGCCTGGCGCTCGTCGCAAGCGCGCTCTCAGTCGGTATCGGTTTCGGGTTGCAGAACATCGTCTCGAACTTCGTTTCGGGTCTCATCCTGCTCGTCGAACGCCCCTTCAAGGTCGGTGACCACATCATCTCCGGCACGGCCGAAGGCATCGTGAAGAGGATCTCGGTGCGGGCCACCGAAATCGAGACCTTCCGCAAGCAGTCGATCATCGTGCCGAATTCCGAGCTCATAAATGCCTCCGTCGGCAACTGGACTCATCGCAACAAGATGGGCCGGTCGGAGATCCCCGTCTCTGTTGCCTACCATACAAACCCGCAGAAGGTCATCGACATCCTGCTGGAGCTGGTGAACGACGTGCCGCTCGTTCTTCGAAATCCGGACCCCCACGTCGAATTCCTGCGCTTCGGGACCTATTCGCTGGACTTCGAGCTGCGCTTCTTCCTTGCCGACATGGGCGACGGCCTGACGGTGCGAAACAACCTGCGGATGGCGATCCTGCGGCGCTTCCAGGAGGAGGGGATAGATATCCCGTTGCCGCAAAGCGACCTCACCATCCATCGGCAGGCCGATGCCGCCGCCGCTGCCCTCGGGTCAGGCAAGCCTGCAGCCCGGGCGGACAACGCCGAGGAGCCTGAGGCGAAGGCCGACGACGATCGGGTCCGCCCGTTGCGTAGCAAAGTCTCGGACGCGAGCGTCAAGAAATAAGGTCCGAAGCGTCACTTGGCGCCGGCAATGCGACGGCCGCGAGAAATGCGGCCGGCGCCCAATCCCCACGTTTTCAGACACCGTCTTGAGGCACCCGAAGGCGAAAGCTGGGCCTCGATCATTTTCAGACTTGTCTATCGCACCGCCGTCGCGGCAAGCTTGCCCCATGTCGTAATCAGGCGTTTGGCGGATTGGCCGGAATTGCATAGTCCGTCGCAGTGATGATTTTTCCGGCCGGGCCGGACAACTCCGTCGAGAAGAGGGTGATCTTTCCATGAAAACACATGCGCGGGCCGTGGTTATCGGAGGTGGCGTCGTTGGCGTTTCGACGCTGTATCATCTGGCCAGAAAGGGCTGGAACGATTCCGTCCTGATCGAACGCAAGGAGCTGACCTCCGGTTCGACCTGGCATGCCGCCGGCCTGCTGCCGCTTTTCAACATGAGTTACTCGGTCGGCCAGATTCACAAATACTCGGTCAGGTTCTACCAGGAACTGCAGCAGGAAACCGGGATGAATGTCGGTTTCAGCCAAGTCTCCAACATCCGCCTTGCGCGCACCAAGGATCGCTGGGACGAGTTCATGTACTATGCCGGCATCGCCGAGACGATCGGCGTAAAGGTCAACATCCTGACGCCTGAACAGGTCAAGGAGATCTGGCCGCTCTGCGAGACCGACGGTTTGCTCGGTGCGATCCAGCATCCCGACGACGGCTATATCCAGCCCGCCGACCTGACGCAGGCCTTGGCGAAGGGTGCGCGCGACCGCGGCGCTACGATTTATCGCAATACGACGGTGACTGCTATCGAGCAGCAATCGGACGGGCTTTGGAAGATCACGACGGACAAAGGCCAAATCACCGCCGAACATATCGTCAGCTGTACCGGCAACTTTGCTCGCAAGACCGGTGAAATGGTCGGCATCAATATTCCCGTCATTCCCGTCGAGCACCAGTACATCGTCACGGAGCCGCATCCGGCGATCGTCGAGCGGAAGGCCAAGGGTCTACCGGAAATGGGTGTCCTGCGCGAAGCTGACAGTGCCTGGTACATGCGTGAGGAAAATGGCGGGCTCCTGCTCGGCCCCTACGAGCACGGCGCACCCGTCTGCTACGTCAACGGTCCGTCCGACGACAGCGAGTACGAGCTCTTCCAGGAAGACCTCGACCGCCTGATGCCGCATATCGAGACAGCGATCACCCGCGTGCCTGCCTTTGGCGAGGTCGGCATCAAGAAGGTTTACAACGGCGCCATCGCGTATACACCGGACGGCAACCCGATCGTTGGCCCGGCGCCGGGGCTGAAGAATTTCTGGCTCAACGAGGGCCATTCCTTTGGCATCACCGCCGCCGGCGGCGCCGGCTGGCAGCTGGCCGAATGGATCGTCGATGGCGAGCCCACCGTGGACATGATGGGCGTCGATCCGCGCCGGTTCGGTCCCTACGCAACCGAAGGCTACCTCATTGCGAAGAACGAGGAGGCCTATGCCAACGTCTTCACGATGCACTACCCGGATGAGGAGCGCGCCGCCGCCCGTCCGCTGAAGACCACACCCGTCTATGATCGCCTGAAGCAGCACGGCGCCGTGTTCGGCTCCGTCTATGGCTGGGAGCGCGCCAACTGGTTTGCGCCGGAAGGCTACGATCTGCCGAAGGATCAGCTCGGCGTCGGCGTCGATGTCCTCACCAACCACAACTATGCTTCACCGCTGGAGGATGGCCGGATCGTCGAGAAATGGTCCTTCCGCCGATCAAACTATTTCGAGCATGTCGGCAACGAGGTCCTGAACGTGCAGAAGAAGGTCGGCGTGCTCGACATGTCCGCCTTCGCCAAGATGGAGGTTTCCGGTCCAGGCGCGCGCGAATGGCTTGAGAGCATCTTTGCCAACGCGATCCCGAAGAAGCGCGGCCGCATCGCGCTCTGCCACATGCTGACGAAAGAAGGCGGAGTGCGCGCCGAATTCACCGTCTACGAATGGGCGCCGGGTCGCTTCTACCTCGTGTCGGCCGGCGCCTATGAGGCGCACGACCACGACTATCTGCGCCGGCTTGCACCGACCGACGGCTCGGTGCGGCTGCAGCAGATCACTCAGAGGCTCGGCGTGCTGGTCCTCGCCGGTCCGAAGTCGCGGGACGTGCTGAAGAAGCTCACCCGCACCAGTCTCGAGAACAAGGACTTCCCCTGGCTTTCGGGCAAGGAGATCTCCGTCGGTGTCGCCTCCGCGCATGCGCTGCGCGTCAATTTCGTCGGGGAGCTCGGCTGGGAGCTGCATCACCCCATCGAGATGCAGAACTATATCTTCGACCAGTTGATGGAAGCCGGTGCAGAGTTCGGTATCAAGCCTTTCGGCATCCGCGCGATGCTAGCCATGTCGGTGGAGAAATCCTATCGCCTGATCCCGCGCGAAATGTCGATCGAATACAACGCCTATGAATCGGCGCTTGACCGCTTCATCAAGCCGGAGAAGCCGTTCCTCGGCCGGGAAGGGCTCCTCGCGTACAAGGAAAAAGGGCTGAAGTGGAACTTCGCCACGCTCGTCGTCGAGACAGGCAATGATGTCGATGCCCGCGGTTCCGAGGCAATCTACAACGAGGCTGGCGAACTGGTCGGACGTGCCACCAACGGCACATACGGCTTCCGAATCGGAAAGTCGCTGGCGCTTGCCATGCTGAAGCCGGCCTATGCAAAGGAAGGTACGAAGCTGAAGATCAAGATTCTCGGAACGACCTATAATGCAACGGTAGTCGGCGAGAGCCCCTACGACGCCGAGAACAACGCCCTGCGTGCCTAAGAGGACTTTACCTCGATGAAAAGGAAGGCGGCCGTCGGCCGCTTTTTTTGTGCCCGGCGTGAAGCATGGATTAACAAATACTCAAAGGCTTTCCGGTATTAGGACACTCGGGGAAGCAGTTCTTTTTCAAAAGGTTTTGCCATGGCTTTCTTAGGAATTTCAGGAATGCCGTATTCCGGGGGGTCTTTTGCCGATGCGCGCATTATACTTGCCGAGGATACCAACGTTTTTACTTCGATGATTAGCAGCAAGCTGAAGGAACTGGTCGACGTCGACGTCGAAGTCTGCCGAACCTTCGAAGAGCTGCAAATGGCCTATGAGAGATCCATCGAGCCTATTCGACTTGCGATCTCGAACATAAATCTGCCGGGTGCCGAGCGCGGCGAGGCATTGGAATATCTTGTGGATCTCAGTATCCCGACGATCGTCTTCACCGGGACCTTTCAGCAGAAAACTCGCGACGAACTGCTCGCCAAGGAAGTCGTCGACTATATCGTCAAGGACAATGTCTTTGCCGTCGATCTGCTGGCCGAATCGGTTTGCCGCTTTCTCACAAATCACCGCCACCACGTCCTGATCGTTGACGACAGCCCGACGGCGAGGGCGCTGCTGACGAGCCGACTCAAGCGCTATAACTTCCGCGTCAGCGTCGCCGAGAATGGAGCAAAGGCGCTCGAACTCCTGGCGGAGCATCGCGACATCAGCCTGATGATTACCGACTACAATATGCCCGATATCGACGGCTTCGAACTGACCCGGCGCATCCGCGCCACCGTCGGCTCGCATGAGCTGCGTATCATCGGCGTTTCGTCTTCCGTCGATCGCCTGCTCTCCGCCCGGTTTCTCAAAGCCGGTGGCAACGACTTCATCCTGCGCCCGTTCATCGACGAGGAATTCTACTGCCGCGTCAACCAGAACCTCGACACGCTGCTGCAGATCAAGTCGCTTGGGAAGGAACGCGCCGTTGCGTGACGCACTTCCAAATCGCGACGAGGCGGGAAGGGCCCACGGTGCAAGGTGGTGCCGCATTCGGCCGCCAAGGGCGCTTTGAGCCATGACACCAGGCGCAGCGTTGATCCGCGATGACTACGGTCATCGCCTGGGAAGCCAGAACATCCTTCTCGTCGAAGACTCGAGGATGTTTTCCTCGGTGCTCTCGCACCGGTTCCAAACCGAGCTTGGCCTCAACGTCACGCATTGCGCGTCGCTGAGGGCGCTGCGGGAGGAACTGGCGAAGCCCGGCCACGCCTTCACCATGGCGGTGGTCGATCTCAATCTGCCCGACTCGCCTTATGGCGAGGCGCTGGACCATACGATCGAGCACAACATTCCGACGATCGTGTTCACCGCCTCCTTCGACATGGCAGTGCGCAACCGGATCCTCGAGCGCAACGTCGTCGACTATGTGGTGAAGGGCAACGAGTTCGCGTTGGACGCGCTGGTATCCGCGGTGCGCCGGTCGATCTCCAACCGCAAGATGCGCGTCCTCGTCGTGGACGATCTCCCGTCGGCGCGGCAGGTGCTGATCGAGCTCCTGACAGCACAGCAATTCATGGTGGCACAGGCAGGAACCGGGCTGGAAGCGTTGCAAGCACTCGAAACGTTCGGCGATATCGAGCTCATCGTCACGGACCACCATATGCCGGATATGGACGGCTACGAGCTGACGCGTCGCATCCGCCAGCGCTTCGGGTCCGACAGGATGCGCGTCATCGGCGTTTCGTCCTCGTCTGACCGGATGCTCTCGGCGCGCTTCCTGAAGGCTGGCGCCAGCGACTTCGTCTACCGGCCCTTCGTGGCCGAAGAACTGCAATGCCGCATCGCTAACAATGTCGAAACACTGATGCAGATGAAGCAGTTGCGCGCCGCGGCGGCCTGCGACTACCTGACGGGTCTCTACAACCGCCGGCATTTCTACGACCAGGGGCCGAGGATCGTCAGCGACTGCCTGCGCAACGGCAAGCCGAGCGCCATCGCGATCCTCGACATCGACCACTTCAAGCGCCTCAACGACACCTATGGCCATGAGATCGGCGACCGCGTGCTCAAGGCTGTCGCGGATCGGCTCTACAAGATCTTCGAGGGCAGCGAGAACCTGCTGTCGCGTCTGGGCGGCGAGGAGTTCGCGGTTCTCTTCAGCGCGATGGACTCGGAAGCGGCAACGAAGCTCTGCGACGAGATCCGCTCCGACCTCTCGCGCGTGAAGGTGACGGCGGACGATGAAGAGCTATCGGTAACCGTGTCCATCGGCGTCGCCGAAATCACCGACCACGAGACCTTCGAGAACTATCTGCATGCCGCAGACCAGTTCCTCTACATGGCCAAGCACAAGGGCCGCAACCAGGTCTATTCAGACGCCAGAATGACAGAAGAGGCGGCGCAGTAAGCGCCGCCTCCGTTGTTTCCCATTCGGGCCTTTGCCGTCAGATGACGACGCCCGTGCGAGCCGTCG
Source organism: Rhizobium sp. BK251 (assembly GCF_004345245.1). GTDB lineage: Bacteria > Pseudomonadota > Alphaproteobacteria > Rhizobiales > Rhizobiaceae > Rhizobium. The sequence continues at coordinate 412,842 of NZ_SLUQ01000003.1, forward strand.
ACATGGTGAGCTTCCGCTCGGCACGCTCCTGCTGTGGCGAGCGGTTGTAGAGTTCGCGATAACACTTCGAGAAATGCGAGGCGGAGACAAAACCGCAGGCGACGGCCACCTCCACTACGGGCATGGAGGACTGCACCAGTAGGTGCCGGGCGCGATCGAGCCGGATTTCAAGATAGTAGCGTGCCGGAGAGCGGCCCATTTCCTGGCGGAACAGCCGCTCGATTTGCCTGCGCGAAAGCCCGGCATCGTCAGCGATATCCAGCAGCGACAAGGGCTCGGCAAGGTTGCTTTCCATGAGTTCGATGATGGAGAGCACCTTGGAGTTCTGGACACCGAGGCGTGCGCGCAGGGGGAGGCGCTGGCGATCGTGTGGGCTTCGGACGCGGTCTGTCAGGGCCTGCTCGCAGACGCGGTTGACGAGGTTCTCGCCGAAATCCTGGCCGATCAGGTTCAACATCATGTCCAAGGACGCCGTGCCGCCGGCGCAGGTGTAGATATTGCTGTCCACCTCGTAGAGATCGGCATAGACCTCAGCCTGCGGGAAGGCTTCGGCAAAGCCCGGCAGGTTCTCCCAGTGGATTGCACAGCGCTTGCCGTTGAGCAAGCCGGCCTGGGCGAGCACATGCGCGCCCGTACAGAGGCTCCCCACGGCAACGCCGCGATTGTAGGCCTCGCGCAGCCATGCGTTGACCGATTTGTTATGGAATTCCTCGACGTAGATGCCGGAACAGACCAGCGCCATGCTCGGACGATTCTCTCCGCTGAGGTGGCGCCGCTCGTCGGCCAGAGAAGAGTTGCATTCAATGCCGATGCCGCTCGACGAATACACCTTCTGCCCGTCGGCGGAAGCGAGACGCCATGTATAGGCAGGATAGCCGAGCATACGGTTCGCTATACGGAGCGTTTCGATCGCGGCGGAGAAGGGCAATATCGTAAAGTGCGGAACAAGGAAGAAAACCAGCGAACGTTTCTTAGTCTGCATCTTGTTCATGAGCGCAAATCCATGTTCCGCGACGATGTCCCATATTCCTCGCCGGGAAACCGTCAACTCGATAGTCCAAATACGACATTTGCATGGAAGTTAGCGTCGGGGAACTATTATTTTAGCGACATGGCAGATTCGCCAGCACATTGTTGCCATATCTGCGCCCAGGAAACCGGCGGTTTGCGCTCGCACCCGGCAGGGCTATGAAATAAAAAGGAAATATTCAGTGCCAAGCGAAACTTCGGCGGCGGAACGTCTCACGGACGAGTACCGCCGCCGAAATGTTGGCGATGTCGCAATCATTGCATTGCCTTAGGCTCGTCGTTGATGTCGGCGGCAGGCCAGCCAATGTCCTTGCGGATATCGAACGGCATGGACTCAATCTCCCGAGCCGTCTGCCAACGGTGCCAACGCGCGGCAAGCTTGTGGGCGAAGTCGGAGATGTGGGCGTAGGAGGACGCGCCGAAGAAGTGGGAGCCGTGCGCCTTTCCAGTCTGTCTGTAGCTGATCGTGGTCATGTTTCGGTTCCTTTGGTAGGGGCGAGATTCACCCCTGTGTGTAGATATGGGCGTAGCCGACATATCAATCAAGCGAATAGGTTTGATATTTGCCATAACAAGCGCTGATGGATTACCAGCGCGTATGCGGGCCCAGGGAAAGCGGCGATCCCGGCTCGGCCGGCAGACTGCGTGCGTCCACGTCATCGAGTAGATGCTCGGGCAGACGTGTCATTTCCCGTACTGTCCGACGTCTTGTCGTCCGCAGTACTTCGCGGGCACGATAGACAAGGAAACTACGGAATACGTCGCGGAAGGTTTCATGTACCATTTCGGGCTCCTTTTCAGCCCTCGCTTTCGATGCACCTAATATGGTGCTTCGTTGACATTCAGACAAACGAAATGATATGGTTCTTAAATTCAGTTTTATTGAAGGATCCGACGATGAATGCACCCTTGCGCCGTCCCATCCCGCTTCTGGACAACGAAGTTCTCAGAACCTTTGTCGCGATTGCCGAGACCGGAAATTTCTCGACGGCCGCAGAGGCCGTCTTCCGCACGCCGTCAGCCGTTTCCATGCAGATCAAGAAGCTGGAGGACCAGCTTGGCTCCACGCTGTTCCTGCGGGATGCACGTTCCGTGACGCTGACGCAGCACGGTGAGATCCTGCTTTCCTATGCGCGGCGGATGCTGGCTCTCTCCAACGAGGCCGTGTCCAGGTTCATCATGCCGGAGCTCAGTGGTGTCGTGCGGCTCGGTGCCCCTGACGATATTGGCGAGCGGCTCCTGCCGAGCATCCTGCGGGGGTTCGCGGAAAGCTATCCGGGCATCATGATCGACGTCACGGTCGATATGAGCCTGGCGCTGCGCCGGCGCATGGAGGAGCAGAGGCTCGACCTGGCGCTGATCAATTGCGCAACCCGGCCGTTCCCGAGCGGCGGCGAGGTGATCTATACGGAGCGGCTCGTCTGGGCCGGTGCAAAATGCGGGACCGCGCATCTGCGGGATCCACTGCCGATTTCCATATGGGAGGAGGGCTGCATCTGGCGCATGGACGCGATCGCGCAGCTCGAGAGGGCCAAGCGTCCCTATCGCGTCGCCTATCTCAGCGCTCACACGATGGCGCAACGCGCCGCCGTCGTGTCGGACCTTGCGATTGCGCCGTTCCCGCGCTCCTACGTTACGGAAGACATGGTGATCCTGGGAGCAAAGGAAGGCCTTCCGGAACTTACATCATTCGATATCCGCCTGATGGTAAGCCCGCATGCGGCGGGGCCGGTTCGCGCGGTAGCGGATACCATCCGCCACGCTTTCACGGAGCTCGCGAGGGCCGCGTGATGCGGCCCAGATCGTCCCGGATCACTCGCGGTTTCGCCTACGTCTCCTGCCGGTGCCCTCATCGCCCGAGCCTTCTGCCGACATCTTGCGCTCAGGCAGCGTGACGACCTTTGCAAGTTCGGGAAAGGCATCGACCTTGTTCGGCAGGGCCATGGCATAGACGAAGTGCTCTTGAAACTTCGCTTCAAGAGCCGTCTCTATCTTCTCGATTTTTCTGACTGTTTCCTCGATCTCGCGCCGGTAGCCACGGTTCAGCAGCGCCATCCGCGCACCCGTGCCGGCCGCATTGCCGACCGACTTCACCTTGTCGAGCGGGCAGTCCGGTATCAGGCCGAGAACCATGGCGTATTTCGGATCGATGAAAGTACCGAAGGCGCCAGCGAGGCCGATCCGATCGACATGATCGATACCCTGCTTGTCCATCAGCAGCTTGACGCCCGCGTAAAGCGCGGCCTTGGCGAGTTGGATGGCGCGCACGTCGTTCTGCGTGATGGTGATGCGCGGCTCGCCTTGCTGTATCAGGTAGGAGAAGGTCCGGCCGTTCTGGAGGATTCGCGGCGAGCGCGCCGCAAGCGAACCGTCGACAACGCCGTCCTCCGAGATGATGCCCGCAAGGTACATTTCGGCGATCACCTCGATGATGCCGGAACCGCAGATGCCGGTGACGCCAACCTTTTCCGCGGCCTCGGCAAAGCCAGGCTCATCCGACCAGGGCTCGATGCCGATCACGCGGAAGCGGGGCTCGAGTGTCACGGGATCGATGCGTACGCGCTCGATGGCGCCGGGCGCCGCGCGCTGTCCCGAGGATATTTCTGCTCCCTCGAACGCGGGGCCCGTCGGCGACGAGGCGGCGACGACCCGGTGCCGGTTGCCGAGCACGATCTCGGCATTCGTACCGATGTCGACAAGTAGCATCATCTCGTCCTGCCGGTGCGGCCCCTCGCTGAGCGTCGCGGCGGCAGCATCTGCGCCGACATGGCCGGCGATACATGGAAGCACATAGACGCGGGTGCCGGCATTCATCGGCAGGCCGATCTCCGACGCCTTCAGGTGAACGGCACCCGAGACGGCGAGTGCAAACGGAGCGCCTCCGAGCTCGGTCGGGTCGATGCCCAGGAAGAGATGATGCATGATCGGATTGCCGACGAAGACCGCTTCGAGAATATCCTCGCGGGACACGCCGCCATCGGCGCAAACCTTGTCGATCAGGCCGTTCAGCGCTTCGCGGACCGCGTTGGTCATGCCCTCACGACCATCCGGGTTCATCATCACGTACGAAACGCGGCTCATCAGGTCCTCGCCGAAGCGGATCTGCGGGTTGGACGCGCCAGCCGACGCGACCGTGCGGCCGGAGAGAAGGGAGGAAAGATGCATGGCGATCGTCGTCGAGCCGATATCGCAGGCGATGCCGTAGGCCTCGTTCTTCAGGCCGGGGTAAAGCGCAACGAGGCGTGGACGGTCGCTTCCCTCGTCCTTGTGGATCGCGGCCGTGACCTTCCAGTCGCCCTTGCGCAGGACGGATTGCACCCGGGGGTTAAGGTGGAAGTCCACCTCGAGATTTTCGTATTTCCAGTCCGTGGCGATCGCCGCCTTCAGCCGGTCGAGATCGCCGAGCGGCTTGTGCATGTCCGGCTCCTCGACCTCGACATAGCACATGTGGACGGCCGCATCGCGCTCGATCACACGTCCGTCGGAATCCTTGCGGACCACCTGAGCATTGATGACTGTGTCCTGCGGCACATCGATGACGAGATCGCCCAGTATGTGGGCCGAGCACGACAGTCTGCGCCCCTCCGGCAGCTCGCGTATCGAGGCATAGCGCTGCTCCTTCGGACCGATCGACGAGAGATGGTCGTTGGAGGAGACGATCTTGTGCTTGGCGAAATTGCCTTCCTGCACCGAGACCTGGCACCGGCCGCACGTCGCCCGCCCGCCGCATACGCTCTCGACATAGACGCCAAGCTGCCGCGCCGCCTCCAGCACGGGCGTTCCCGGTGGAAAGCGGCCGCGCTTGCCAGATGGCATGAACAGGACGAGAGGGTTGATAGCATCTGCCAACGGTCAGACTTTCTTCTTCGACAGGCGGCGCGTGTTGGATCGGACCCGCTTGCTATATGGTTTCACCGCCGCATGGGCGATCTTCTCTGCCGCCTTTGCCGAGGACTTCGGCTTGCGCCCGGTCGCGATCGCCGCCGCTGCCGTCATAGCCTGCCCGGCAACAGCCGCATTGACGGCCATCGCGCTCTCCACGGCGGCCGCAGCCTTTTCCGTCACCATGCGATTGAATTCCGCCATGTTTTTCGTATTGCCGGTCATCATGGCGATACCCATCGCCTGGCTGCGCATGGCAATGACCATGGGCGCCTGAAACCAGAGGCTGGCAAGATCGCGGGCGAGGCCCGGCCTGATTGGTGCCCTCATTCCGTCCTCGCTCCCACGCCGGCACGCGCCGCACGTCCGCCACGCCGACCACCGCCGGCAGCCGGGGCGGGGGCTGCAGCCGCGGCCGATCCGCCTTCGGCCGGCTTGTAATCGCGGTAGGTCATGATCCAGTTGGTGCAGTTCGCATCCGTACCATTCAGCACGTTGGCGGCGCGCACGGCCTCCATTTCCTGCGGACGGCAGGGGTTCATGATCGCCGACGTCATTCCGGCGCCGATGACCATGGGAATGAAGCCGGCATTGATGCCATGACGGTGCGGCAGGCCGAAGGAAATGTTGGAGAGGCCGCAGGTCGTGTTGACCTTCAGCTCGTCACGCAGGCGGCGCAGGAGCGCGAAGACCTGACGACCGGCATCACCTAGTGCGCCGATCGGCATGACCAAAGGATCGACGACGACGTCGTGCGGCTTGATGCCGTAGTCCATGGCGCGCTCGACGATCTTCTTGGCAACGGCGAAGCGGACGTCCGGATCCATTGAGATGCCGGTCTCGTCGTTGGAGATGGCGACAACAGGCACGTCGTATTTCTTGACGAGCGGCAGGATGGCCTCCAGCTTCTCCTCCTCACCGGTGACCGAATTGACCAGCGGGCGCCCCTTGGCGACCTTCAGCGCAGCCTCGATTGCGGCCGAGACCGAGCTGTCGATCGACAGCGGCACGTCGACAAGACCCTGGACGATCTCCAGCGTCTGCACGAGAAGCCCGGGCTCGGTCTCATTCGGGTTGACGGAAGTGACGCCGGCATTGACGTCGAGCATGGTCGCCCCGGCCGCCACCTGCTCCAGAGCATCCTTGATGACAGTGTCGAAATTGCCCACGACCATTTCGGCGGCAAGCTTCTTGCGGCCCGTCGGGTTGATGCGCTCGCCTATCACGCAGAAGGGCTGGTCGAAACCGATGATGATTTCGCGGGTAGCGGATGCAACGATAGTGCGCGTCATTTGTGATCCTCTGTCAAGGGCGCGGTCGGATTGGTCTATCGTGCCGCGATGGGTGTTACAAGCAGGCCGGCTCCTCCGCCACCTGCCGGAATTTCAATGCGTCGGAGTGTGATGCGAGGCGATCTCGGCCAGTTCCTGCTGATTTTCTTCCCTGCCTTCGCGAAGATGCTCCAGACGCTCGACGATACGCTCATCATCACGATTGGCCTCGCGCTTCCAGGGCTTTCGACCCTCCAGAACGCCTGAATCGTGAACCATCTCGGCTACATATTCCTCCTGCCGGTAGGCCATCACATGGATGCCCGAAACGCCCTCGATCTCCTTCACCTCGTTGATGATGTCGATGCAGAGCTGCTTGCCTTCCTTCTTCTGGTCCTGCGCTCCCTCGATGCGCTTGATGACCGCGTCCGGAATATGGACGCCGGGCACGTTGGAGCGCATCCAGCGCGCCGTGCGCGCGGAGGCAAGCGGGCCGACACCGACAAGGATGAAGCATTGTTCATGAAGGCCGAGGTCGCGGACCTTCTTCATGTATTCGCGGAACATCGGCACGTCATAGCAATATTGGCTCTGCACGAATTGCGCACCGGCCTCGATCTTCTTCGCAAGCCGATAAGGCCGGAAGTCATAGGGCGGAGCAAACGGATTGATCGCCGCACCGAGGAAGACCTTCGGCGGGGTCGACAGCTTTCGGCCGGAGAGGAACTTCGCGTTATCACGCATGATGCGCACGGTTTCGAGCAGCGACATGCAATCGAGGTCGAAGACCGGCTTCGCTCCCGGCTGGTCGCCGGCCTGCACGCCGTCACCGGTCAGGCACATGATGTTGCAGACGCCCATCGCGGCCGCGCCGAGCACGTCGCCCTGGATTGCTATACGGTTCTTGTCCCGGCAGGCGATCTGCATGATCGGTGCATAGCCCATGCGGGTCAGCAGCGCGCAGATGCCGACCGACGACATATGGCAATTGGCGCCGGAGGCGTCGACCGCGTTGATGCCGTCCACCCAGCCGTCGAAGATCGAAGCGCGCTCGTAGACGTCCTCGGGATCGGCGCTGTCCGGCGGGTTCAGTTCAGCAGTCACCGCGAATTCGCCGCGACGGAGCACACGTTCCAGCCGCCCGTGGGATGAATGGCCGGGCAGGGGATCGAGCGGCAGGTGGGCGCCAAGGGGATTTTCGTCGATATGCGCCATGGATATCAGGCTTCCTTTTTGGGCGCGCGGGCCGCGGCCGCTTCCGCCGTCACGCGCAGCCACGAGGAGGTCTCCCGCAGCGACTGGTTCACCGGCTTCTGCACGTTCATGATTGCATCGCCCTTCACCATGTTGCGGGAACCATTCCAGGCCTGAACCCAGACACAAGGCATATCCGGCTCCACCTCGCAGTTGCCATTGGCACGAACGCCGCCGCACGGACCGTTGCGCAACTGCTTGGGACAGTTCATCGGGCAGGACATGCCGGTCGACGAAAGCGCGCACTGGCCGCACATTCGACAGTCGAAGAGAAAGCCCTTCACATGGCGCTCGACGAAGGTGACCGGGCGCTCGACGCGAGCGTAACCGATCGCGTTCCACAGGGGATGCAACAGGAGGAACATGTCGGCGAAGCGGCTATAGAACCATTCGAGGAAGCGCGAGTGGCGAACGGCCCAGAGCCTAACCGTATATTTGTGGCGTGCACGGCGATTGGGTGAGACGTCGGCGGGCGTATAGGCGCCGCTTGCGGCCTTCGCCGCGGGCGCGGCATTGCCCGGCTTCGGCTTTTCGTCAGCCATTCTCGCGTCCCCCGGCCTTGACGAGTGCGACGAGACGTTCCCTGTCATAGGCGGCTTCGAACTCGGCGGCCGCCTTGTCGGCTTCGGCCTCGAGATCGTCGGATACGGGCATCGGGTCGGCCTTGCGCCACTCGGCAAGATAGTCGTCGGTCTCGGCTGCACCTGTACGCATCGCGCACATGTCGATCGCCTCCGTGAAGCGAAGGCTGAGCTCGCGTTTTGCCGTCTTTCGGCCCTGCCGAATGATGACCTGCGCCGGAATATCCCGCCAGTAGACTATGATGCGATCCGCCATTCGATACACTCCTCTTGCCCGCACAATGCACCGCCGCAACATCCGGGACTGCGCTTGCCACGACGCGGCACACGCCAAAAAGCGACGCGGCTGATTGTGGCAGATCATATTTGAGCCGCCCTGCGGTCGTTTGCTGCGAAGCTGGCGATTTTCACCGGAATTTCAAAGGATTCTTTTGGCGCACGAAGTGCCGTGCGACATCGTATTTCGCGACGACCGGAGGCCGCCATTAACAATCATGTCGTAATCAGACGGCCGACAGTTCGCGGCCCAGGTCGCCGTAGCTGGTGAAGCGATAGATATAGTCGAGCCCGAGGTAGCCGGCGGCATTCCTCGCCTTCTCCTGCAATGCCGGATCTTCTTCCTGCGAGAGATAGATGAGCTTCCGGTAGTTGCCGAAATAGATTTCCTTCAGCTCAGGGTGACGATCCAGGCCAAGCGGCTGAATGACGAATGCGTCGAACTGGCGCGCAAGGAAGTCGGTCAGGAAGAAGGCGTCAAAATCCTCGTCAGCGCGCGCGGCGAATTCCTCGTTCCCGGCAAAGAAGGAATAACAGTGCGGCCCGGAAAGCCGGGCGATGCCCTCCCGGTTGCAGATCGCGTCAATGGCGCCGCCGGTCCCGCAATCCGCATAGCCGATGAAAATGCGTTCGAAACCCTCGGCGCGCGCCTCGGCAATCGCCTCCTCGAGGGCCGGAGCAATCTTCTGTGGATAGGAATGATAGATGGCGGGCAGACAGTGAAGATCGATATGGTCGAAGCCGTTCAAACGGTTTACCGCCAATATCTCGCGCGCGATTGCACCGCACGCAATTACGTGAACTTTTTCCCGTTTCGCGCGTTCAGGATGCGGGAGGGGGACTCCCGCCTCATTTCGGTCAAAACCCATTTCACGAAGGACTCCTGATCATGACTCGATCGACCCTGATGAAAGCAAGTGCCGCCGTCATCGCTCTTTTCATGTTGGCCTCCTGCGCCAATACCATTCGCGGTGTGGGCAGGGATGCGGCCAATACCGTCAATGCGACCGAGGCCGCCGGCCGCAGCGTCGCGCGAGCAGCTAACTAGCAAGGGCGTCCGATAGAGTCTGCGGCCGGACCTTAGGCGCTGGCCGCATGACTGTTGTGCTTGCGCCTCATGAACTCCTTGGCGGTTTCCACCGCGATCGCCGCATCGCGGCAATAGGCGTCTGCACCAACCGCCTTGCCGAATTCCTCGTTCAGCGGTGCGCCGCCGACAAGCACGATATAGTCGTCGCGCATGCCCTTTTCCTTGAGCGTGTCGATGACAACCTTCATATAGGGCATGGTCGTTGTCAGGAGCGCCGACATGCCGAGGATATCGGGCTGTTCGCGCTCGATCGCTTCCAGATAATTCTCGACCGGATTGTTGATTCCGAGATCGATGACGTCGAAACCGGCGCCCTCCATCATCATGCCGACGAGGTTCTTGCCGATGTCGTGAATGTCGCCCTTGACGGTGCCGATCACCAGCTTGCCTTGCTTCGGCGCGCCGGTCGCTGCCAGCAGCGGGCGAAGGATGGCCATGCCCGCCTTCATCGCATTGGCGGAAAGCAGCACTTCCGGCACGAAGAGGATGCCGTCGCGGAAATCGATGCCGACGATGCGCATGCCTTCAACGAGGGCTTCAGTCAGCACGTCGTAGGGCGCCCAACCGCGCTCCAGCAGGATATTCGTGGCCTCTTCGATCTCTTCCTTCAGTCCGTCGTAGAGGTCGTCATGCATCTGCTGCACGAGTTCTTCGTCAGAGAGTTCCGCAAGGATGATTTCGTCGTCCGACATGATGGGGTTCCCGTTGGTGCGATGCGTTGATGACGCGGTTGGAGCAGACTGCCTCAACAAGAGTTAAACCTCAACCATGACAAAACTCTTTTCGAATGCGACGTTGCCCGGATAAATAACGACCAGCACGGTCGTCCGTCGCACCTCCCGAATGTCTGTCCTTTGCTACTGACTGGCGCATAAAGGAACGTTTCGGTCGTTGGATCGGCTAGCATGCATGCAACAAGAAGTGCCATCGGCCCAGGAATGAGGAAGCAATCATGGACGACTTGACGGAACACACAGCAGGCGCGGGCGATGGCGGCGGACGTCGCTCGAGAGGCGAGGGACGGGGCGCGGCCGCGCGTCGTGCTTCGCGAAGCGGTGGCGGCGCCGGCCCGTCGCTTCCCTACATCACGCGCAAGATCGGCGTCTATGAAGTGCTCGACGAAGAAGGGCTTTCCCTTATCGAACGCAACGCGGACACAGTGCTCGAAGAGATCGGCATCGAGTTTCGCGACGATGCCGAAGCACTTGCACTCTGGAAGGAGGCGGGTGCCGATATCAAGGGGCAGCGCGTGCACTTTCCCAAGGGGCTGTGCCGGGAATTGCTCAAGACCGCGCCGAAGGAATTCACCTGGCACGCCCGCAACCCTGCGCGCAGCGTCCATATCGGCGGCAAGGCGACGGTCTTTGCGCCCGTCTACGGACCGCCTTTCGTGCGCGACCTCGACGGCAAGCGCCGCTACGCGACGATCGAGGACTTCCGCAATTTCGTGAAGCTTTCCTACATGGCGCCGTCGATGCATTCGTCCGGCGGCACGGTCTGCGAGCCAGTCGATGTTCCGGTCAACAAGCGCCACCTCGACATGGTCTACAGCCACATCAAATATTCCGACAAGCCTTTCATGGGTTCGGTGACCGCTCCGGAGCGGGCCGAGGATACGGTGGCGATGGCAAAGCTGGTCTTCGGCGACGAATTCGTCGAGAACAATTGCGTCACGCTGAACCTCATCAACGCCAACTCGCCGATGGTCTTCGACGAGACGATGCTCGGCGCCCTGAAGGTCTATGCCCGGCACAATCAGGCGTCGGTGGTTTCACCATTCATCCTCTCCGGTGCCATGAGCCCGGTGACCGTTGCCGGCACCCTGACGCAGATTCTCGCGGAGGTGCTCGCCGGCGCCTCCTTCACCCAGCTTATACGCAAGGGGTCGCCGGTGCTCTTCGGCACCTTTGCCGCCTCGATTTCCATGCAGTCCGGTGCACCGACCTTCGGTACCCCCGAGCCGGCTCTGGTCTCCTATGGTGCGGCCCAGCTTGCGCGGCGTCTCGGCCTGCCGTTCCGTACCGGCGGATCACTGTGCGCCTCCAAGGTGCCCGATGCCCAGGCCGCCCATGAATCGGCCAACACGCTCAACATGACGCTGCTTGCCGGGACGAACTTCGTGCTCCACGCCGCAGGCTGGCTCGAAGGCGGCCTCGTCAGCTCCTACGAGAAGTTCATGATCGACCAGGATCAGCTCGGCATGATGCAGAAGATGGCCGAAGGCATAGACCTCTCGGAAAACGGTCAGGCGCTCGATGCCATCCGCGAGGTCGGCCCGGGAAGCCACTATCTCGGCTGCGCCCATACACAGGCCAACTTCCAGTCGGCCTTCTATCGTTCGGCCCTTGCCGACAACAATTCTTACGAGCAGTGGGAGGTCGAGGGTGAGAAGCGCATCGAGCAGCGTGCCAACGCGCTTTGCCGCTCCTGGCTCGAACACTACGAGGCACCGGCTCTCGATCCGGCTATCGACGACGCTCTGCTTGCCTATATCCAGAAGCGCAAGGACTCGATGCCCGACGCCTTCACCTGAAGCGAGCCCGAAGCCGCCAGGGAGCAAGGCGGTGCAGTGCGCGTTGCCGACCTGATTCAAAAGGAAGTCTGGCGACCGCACTACAAACCGGGGGCTAAGTCGTGACCGCCCCCACGACGGTCCTACCCGAAATCCGTGCGGCTCTCGAACCGCACGGAATTTTTACGCGTGGCGTAGCCGATTTCAGCGGGAGGGGCGGTGGGCCCACCCTGCACGGAGGCGGCTCGGCCGCGAGCGTCGTGTTGCTGGGCAATATCGGCGGCTCGATATGGCAGAGTTTCGACCACTGGCGTCAACTCGCGGAGAACCGGGACCGGACGGATCCGCTCGACGACTGGTCGAAGGAACTCATCGCACCGCTTGCGGAAACTCTCGGCGCCACTGCCTATTTCCCCTCCGAGCCGCCATGGCAGCCTTTCCAGCAATGGGCGACGATGGCAGAGGGCTTGATAGCCTCGCCCCTCGGAATACTCATCCATTCCGAGTACGGCCTGTGGCACGGCTATCGTGGCGCGCTCGGCTTTGAAGATCGAATTGACCACGCTCCAGCAGCCGTTCATGCGCCGCACCCGTGCGACGAATGTGCTGAAAAGCCTTGCCTTCGCACCTGTCCGGTTGACGCGGTGACCGAACTGGGCTTTTCGGTCGCGCGCTGTCGCAGCCATCTGCCGACGGAAGAGGGCAAGGCAGGCTGCATGCAGTCGGGTTGCCTTGCCCGGGCCGCATGCCCGGTGGGTGCGGCCCATAGCTATCCTCCGGCGCAACTGCGCTTTCACATGGAAGCGCTGTGGATCTAGGTGGCGCAGTCCGGCATTCTGCCCTATTCAACGTCGTTGTCTGATTCGGAACGGGCGTGAGATTGGCGGAAGGCGGAATGGCCAAGGGAACACCGATGAAGCGATTCCTGCTGGGGCTCCTCACCATGTTCGGTTCGTATCTTGCCGGCCATCCGGCCATTGCCGGCGATCACTGCCGCCGCGTCGCGCATCTCGGCCACCATTACATTGTCTGCAGTTTCGATCCGGCCGCCGAGGAGTTGCGCCTCTATCACGCCGACGCCTCCGGAAAGCCCTATGGCAGCTTCCAGGCGATGCTCGACGATATCGAGCCCGGCGGAACAAACATACTCTTTGCGATGAATGCCGGCATGTATCACGCCGACCTATCGGCTGTCGGTCTCTATGTCGAGGGTGGCGTCGAGCAACAGCAGATCAGTACCGGCAGGGGGTGGGGCAATTTCCACCTGCTTCCGAACGGGGTCTTCTATCTAGCCATGGGCAAGGCAGGCGTAGTGGAGACCCGGGCCTACCTCGATGCAGGGATAAAGCCGCGCTTTGCGACCCAGTCCGGCCCCATGCTCGTCATAGACGGCAAGATCCATCCGCGCTTCCTGCCGCACAGCGACAGCCTCAACGTCCGCAACGGTGTCGGCGTCGATGCGAACGGCATCGTCCACGCGGTAATTTCCGAAGATCCGATCCGGTTTTATGACTTCGCGCTGCTCTTCCGCGACGTTCTCGGCTGCGACAATGCGCTGTTTCTCGATGGTTCGATCTCAAGCCTTTATGCGCCCGAGATCAATCGCCATGACCGGCTCTTCCCAGTCGGTCCGATCTTCGCCGTCGTGGCGCCGGTGGCCAAGTGAGCCCGCTCAGACTGTGGATTTCGGGAACGCCCGTTCCAGCCCGCCGGAGCGTATGAGACCTGCCTTGAAGGCCGTGTACGCAGGGTGCTGGCTCGAACGCGCCGCCTCCATCAGCCTTATCTGCAGGCGCGGCGGAGCACCGGTGCCAAGCCATTCGCCCAGCCTCTCGAGCTTCAGCGTATTAAGGATGCGCGTCGCGGCAGCGCCATCGAGATGACGATGGAGGCCCTCGACCAGGCTATCGTCCTGAGCGGGATTTTCCATGATGAGAAGCAGGAAAGCCTTGTCCTGATCGCCGAGGCTGGAAAGCTTCTCGGCGACCGTATCGCGATCGGGAAATGGAGCAGCCGTCATCCACGGCGCCTTCCACGCTCGCGCGGAGGTGCAGCCCCGCTTTCGGCGGCCGTCTTGTTGCGAAGTGGTCCGATCCGCTCGACAATTGTCTCGATCGTCGGCCGCGGACCGGGCGTGTAGCTGTCGATGGCCTGGCGCATGGCCGCAAGATGGTCGCACGAGGTGCCGCAGCAGCCGCCGATGATCTTTGCGCCGGCGTCGCGGGCGAGACGTGCATAGTCCGCCATCAGCGGCGGAGTGCCGGAATAGTAGATCTCGGCGCCGCGGTATTCGGGTATGCCGCAATTGCCCTTCACGATGACGACCGCGTTCGGATCGGCGTTCGTCATGTCGAGGAGGCTCGAAAGGATGTCGGAGGCCCCGACGCCACAATTGGCGCCGACGGCGACCGGCCCCGCACCGATATCCGCGGCCACGCCGTGAATGTCCTTGGGATCCAGACCCATCATCGTCTTGCCGGCCGTGTCGAAGGAGCCGGTATAGGTGTAGGGCAGGCCGATCTTCACGGCAGCCTCGGCGGCCGCCCGGATTTCCTCCGGCGAAGACATCGTCTCGATCCAGGCGACATCCACGCCGCCGGCCTTCAGGCCCTCCATCTGCTCCACAAATGCAGCGACAGCGTCCTCGTAGGAGAGTGCGCCGAGCGGCAGCAGCAGTTCGCCCGTCGGGCCGACGGAGCCTGCCACGATCACCTCGCGTCCGGCCTTGTCCGCGACCGCGCGTGCGATCTCGGCCGCCGCCTTGTTGATGGCGAAGACGCGATCCTGCGCGTGATGCAGTTTCAGGCGATGGCGGGTGCCGCCAAAGCTGTTGGTTAGGATGATGTCCGCACCCGCATCGACGAAATCCTGATGCAGCTTGGTGATCCGCTCGGGGTGCGCCTCGTTCCAGATCTCCGGCGCCTCGCCCGCCTCGAGCCCCGCCGCGAAGAGATTGGTGCCCGTGGCTCCATCGGCCAGAAGAACGCCCTTGCGGGCGAGAAGATCGGTCAAGGGGTTGCGTGCAGGTGCCATGTCTGTTTCCTCAATGATCGTGAGAAACTCATAAAGATATCCTTATATGACTTCAATGCCGAACGAAGAAGATTGAAACGCCCGGAATCGAAGTCACACAGGAAAAAAGTCACCTGCAACTTAGGCTGCAATCGGCGAGAGAGGCGTCATTCAGCCGCCATTTGCTCGGCTGAATGCGTCGTGGGCGTGACCATCGCGGAAATGATGGCCTGCAGGTCAAGGGAGCCGATCGGCTTTCCGTTGGCGTCGACGACAAGCGCGGTCGCCTGACCAGCCTCGGTCATTTGCTTCGCAGCGATCTCCAGGGTCGCCGTTCCCTTGATGGGCAGGCCGTGGGCGTCACCCGTCAGTGGCCCCATCACCGTCTGCGCCTCAATCACACGGCCACGGTTCACTTCCTTGACGAAAGCCGTAATGTAGCCGTCGGCCGGCTTGAGCACGATGTCCTGACCGCTTCCCTGCTGGACGACGCTTCCGTCCCGGAGGATGGCTATCTTGTCACCGAGCCGCAGTGCCTCGTCGAGATCATGGGTGATGAAAACGACGGTCTTCTTCAATTCCTTCTGGAGGTCCAGGAGCACGGTCTGCATGTCGACGCGGATGAGCGGGTCGAGCGCCGAATAGGCTTCGTCCATCAAAAGGATGTCGGCATCGTTGGTCAGTGCCCGGGCGAGGCCGACACGCTGCTGCATGCCGCCGGAGAGCTGGTTCGGGAAGTGGTTTTCGAACCCCGTGAGGCCGACGCGCTCGATCCAGTAGCGACCCTTCTTCTCGCTTTCGGCACGCGGGGCGCCCTGGATCTGCAGACCGTAGATCGTATTCTCGATGACCGTGCGGTGCGGCAGCAGCGCGAACTTCTGGAAGACCATTGCCGTCCGGTGGCGGCGGAATTCGCGAAGCTCGGCCTCGTTCATCCGACAGACATCCACGCCGTCGTAGAGGACCTCGCCGGACGTCGGTTCGATCAGCCGGTTGATGTGGCGGATCAGAGTGGACTTGCCCGAGCCGGAAAGGCCCATGACGACGGTAATCTGACCCGCAGGCATGGCGATATTGATGTCCTGGAGCCCGAGAACATGGCCAAAAGTCTCGTTGAGCTCGGCCTTGCTCATGCCCGCCTTGACCTTGTCGATATGGTCTTGTCCGCGAGGGCCGAAGATCTTGTAGAGGTTCTTGATATCGATCGCGTGACTAGCCATGGATGACCTCCGAGTGCTTCTGCAGCCGCCGGCCGTAGGCCTGGCTCGTGCGGTCGAATATGATGGCGATCGCAACCAGCGCGAAGCCGTTGAGGAACCCCACGGTGAAGAACTGATTGTTGATCGCCTGCAGCGTATTCTTGCCGAGACCGCCGACGCCCACCATGGAGGCGACGACGACCATCGCGAGCGACATCATGATCGTCTGGTTGATGCCCGCCATGATCGTCGGAAGGGCGAGCGGTATCTGCACGTTGAACAGCTTTTGCCGGTGCGAGGAACCGAAGGCGTCGGCCGCTTCGAGGACTTCCTTGTCGACCAGGCGGATGCCGAGGTTGGTAAGACGGATCATCGGCGGAACCGCATAGATAACGACCGCGATCAACCCCGGCACCTTGCCGATCCCGAAGATGACGACGACGGGAATGAGATAGACGAAGCTCGGCATGGTCTGCATCACGTCCAGAATCGGATTGACGATCGACTGGAGGCGCTCGGAACGGGCCATGAGAATGCCGATTGGCAAGCCGATGACGATCGCTATCAGGGTACAGACCGTGACCATGGCAAGCGTGATCATCGTGTCGTTCCAAAGACCGACATAGCCGATGAGAAGCATCGAGATGGCGGTGCCCAAGACGATCTTGAGATTGCGGCTCGCAAGATAGACGACGGCGAGCATGACCAGGAGCACGATCACCCATGGTGTGGTCACGAAAAGGCGCTCGAGGAAATTCAGAAACCACTGCAGCGGCTGGACCATCGCATCGATCAGGTCGACATAGCTGCGTACGAGCGCCCTGAAGCCGTCATCGATGGTCTTGCGGGCATTGCGGATCATCTGATCGTCGATTGCCGGAAAGTTGCACAGTATATCCGGCAGAAAAGTGCATTGCAGAGCCATCTGCTTTCCCCTTTTTTGTACGGTTTCGGTCAACCCAGATGGCCTGCTGGCGGGGACCGAGAGCGCGCGGCCGGACGGGTTCCGGCGCACTGGATTCATTTACGACGATCGCCGGCCGCGCATCGTGCCGTTTGCGACGCCATAGCCCTTGTGCCATGTCGCCAAGACATCGTGGCACGTCGTCGGGCTGCCCGCCATCAGCGGCGGGACTAAATGGCGGCGGAAATTGATCCGCCGCCAGGCATTCCGTCAGAGTGTTCCCTTGACCTTTTCCGCAACGTCAGGTGCAACCCACTTGGTCCACAGGTCCGGATAGGTTTTCAGGAAATACTTCGCTGCGTCCTCGTTCGTGCCCTGGTTCTCGGTCATCCAGGCAAGCACCTTGTTGACCGTGGCATTGTCCCACTTGCGCGTCTTGACATAGTCCATGGCAACCGGAGCCTTTTCGGCAAAGCCCTTGGTAACGATCGTGAAAACGGCCGTCTCCGGATAGTCGTTTACCTTGGGGCTGGCGCAATCCGGGATTGCCGTGCATGCGTCCCATTCGGCCTTGTCGAGCGGTACGCCGAAGGAAAGCTTCGACATCTCGTATTTGCCGAGAATAGCCGTCGGAGCCCAATAGTAGCCGAGCCAGCCGATCTTCTTTTCGAAGGCGTTGGCAATCGAGCCATCAAGGCCTGCACCCGAACCGGTGTCAACCAGATCGAATCCTGCCTTTTCGCCGCCGAGCGCCTTATAGAGGTTGGCAGTCGAAATCTGGCAATTCCAACCCGACGGGCAATTATAGACGGCGCCCTTGGACGGGTCCTCCGGAGCGGGGAACAGTTCCGGATGCTTCAGCGCATCCTGTACCGTCTTGATGTCGGGATGGGCATCTGCCAGGAACTTCGGAATCCACCAGCCCTGTACCGCACCGTCGCTGAGCAGCGGCGCCGCTTCGATCAGGCGGCCTTTCGCAACTGCCTTGTCGAGGGCGGTGCGAACGGCGTTGGTCCAGAATTCGGGTGCAAGGTCCGGCTCACCCTTTTCGTCCATGGAGGTGAAGGTCGGCTGCGTGTCGCCCGTGACGAGCGTCACCGTGCAGCCATAGCCGCTTTCCAGAATGATCTTGTCGACATGGGCGGCGACACCGGCCGACGCCCAGTTCATTTCGGCGATTGAGATGTCACCGCATTCCGCGGCTTGCGCCGCGCCGGCTAGGGCATAGATGCCCCCTGCGATGAAGAGTGAAGCGATGAGCTTCTGCATGTCCTTTATCTCCCAGTATCCTTGCAGTTAAAGATCCGGATGAACGGCAAACTGTCCGTCCAGCCTCTCAGCCCAGTGAATTTTCTGTCGGTCAATTGCGTTCCCCGCGCTTGTCCGACACCCCATACCCAGTACCCGTAATTCTTGTGGAGTCCTGCAGAACCCTGTTGCAGTCTCGCCTTTTGCGGTGCCAGTCAATTCAGCGTAAGGATTCGGGCGGAGAAATCAACCTCTTGTCGCCGCAGCCTGTCCACGCAGCGGTTTCCGGGCACTTATATAACTGCTTGAATTAGCCTAATTTCTGCCATTTCTGGCTGCATTTTGGGCAGCGATGGCCGTAGGCGCCGCTTGCACGGCAGTGCGGAACGACAAGCGTTGAAAAGTCACGCCTGAAAGAGACGTTGGCTGTTCCGTTCGCGGCGATGGGCGGCCATGCCGGAAATATCGAAAAAATTCAAGAAAAATGGAAAATTTGTTCTCGCAAGCCTTCCCAATAACACTCCGGTAAGAATGTCCGGCTATCAGTTGAGCCGTGGCGGGGGACAACCGCTGCTTCTCCGGATCAGGTTCTGCGTCCCGGAGAAAGCGAGTTCTGCGTTGTATCCGCAGAGGCGCCAGCGTATTTCGGCAAACCGTGCCGGTCATTTTTGGCCGTGCGCGGTTTTCGCGTTTAAGGAATGGCGGCAGCGCTTCCAACTAGCCGACGTCCATCCGCTTTCATGAAAAGGCCGCCCATTCGACGAACAGGCGGCGGGAACCCTGCGCTGGACTGTCAGCCGACGTTTGACGTGCGGATGAATCCGAGCAGACCGAAGCGGGTATCGAGTTGCTGGGCGCGGCTTTGCACCTTGTTCTTGCTGACCTTCGAGCCCCAGAGGATCTGGATGGAATTCCTGTTGTTGAAGATATAGAGCATGGGTGTTTCCTCGTCGCCGGCCAAGCGGCTTATCGTCCTTGATTTTGCGGCGGAGATAATCCTCTTTCTCGGGGTCCGCAACGAAGGAAGTCGCCATCAGATGTCGCAAACAGACCACCGCTTCTTTTGGTGCATTTTAGCATCAGCTCAGGTCACGAAAAACCTGGGCAATCGGCCGGAAAACAAGGGTCTCTGGCGATGCGAGCGGGCCTTTCACGAGGAGGAACCAGCGCAATGAACAAGGCGATCATGCTCCAGGGCACCGGCTCCGATGTCGGAAAGACGGTACTGGTCGCCGGCCTTTGCCGCCTTGCTGCCAACAAGGGCCTTTCCGTTCGGCCATTCAAGCCGCAGAACATGTCGAACAACGCCGCGGTCGCCGACGACGGCGGCGAGATCGGGCGCGCGCAATGGCTGCAGTCGCTCGCCGCCCGCGTTCCATCGTCGGTGCACATGAATCCCGTCCTCCTCAAGCCGCAGACGGAGACGGGAAGCCAGATCATCGTGCAGGGCAGGGTGTGGGGTCAGGCAAAGGGGCGAGACTATCAGCGGCTGAAGCCGCAACTTCTCGACTTCGTCATGGAGAGCTACGCAGCGGTCGGCAAGGACAGCGACCTCGTCATCGTCGAAGGCGCAGGTTCGCCGGCCGAGATCAACCTGCGAGCCGGCGACATCGCCAATATGGGCTTTGCGACACGCGCGGGCGTTCCCGTCGTCCTCATCGGCGACATCGACCGCGGCGGCGTGATTGCCTCGCTGGTCGGTACGCACGCGATCCTGCCGGAAGCCGATCGCGCCATGATTGCCGGCTACATGATCAACAAGTTCCGCGGCGACGTCACCCTCTTCGACGACGGGATCAAGGCGGTGCAAGGCTTCACGGGCTGGCCGTGCTTCGGTGTCGTGCCTTGGCTGAAGTCCGCCGGGCGCCTCCCGCCGGAAGATTCCGTGGTGCTGGAGCGTTTGGCACGCGGCAAGGCCGGCGCGCTCAGGATCGCGGTGCCGGTTCTTCCCCGTATCGCCAATTTCGACGACCTTGATCCGCTCAGGGCGGAGCCGGATGTGGACCTGGTCTTCGTGCGCCCCGGCGAGAGGCTGCCGGCGGATGCGGCACTCGTCATCCTGCCGGGATCAAAATCGACTATCGGCGATCTTCAGGATCTGAAAGCCCAAGGATGGGATCAGGAGGTTCTCGCCCACGCGCGCCGCGGCGGCCGCGTCATCGGCATATGCGGCGGTTATCAGATGCTCGGCCGGACGGTGCGGGATCCACAAGGGATCGAAGGCAACGTGCTGCAGGAGCGGGGTCTTGGTCTCCTGGACATCGAAACGGAAATGGCACCGGAAAAGACCGTGCGCAACAGCACCGCCCTCTCGACCGAGCACGACGTCGCGCTTTCCGGCTACGAGATCCATCTGGGCGTGACGACCGGTCCCGACACCGCTCGTCCATCAGCGATCATCGACGGCCGTCCCGACGGAGCGATCTCGGCAGACGGCATGGTGATAGGAACCTATCTCCACGGCCTCTTCACCAGCGACGCCTATCGCTCCAAGCTTCTCGCCAGCTTTGGGATTTCGGCTGAAGGAACGAGCTACCGGCAAAGCGTCGATACGGCCCTCGACGAGATTGCCGGCGAACTCGAGACCGTGCTCGATCGCGACTGGCTTAACCGGTTGCTCGGATAGGCTAGCCGCTCATAGCTCGCCCGAGATCTCGCGCCGCCGCCTGTCGAGCTCTTCCGAATAGCGCCTCAGCGTATGGCTCTCGGTCAGCAACCCGATGACACGGCGTTCGATCAGGTTGTTGACCACCGCGAGCGCTTCGCTCTCGGTCTTGTCGAAGATGGCGGCCGCCTGCTTGGCGTTCATCTGTGCCTGCAGGAAGTCGTTCCTGTGCCTAATGTAGATTTCGAGGCTGTCGCTCTCACCGCTCTCGTGCACGAGGCCGGAATGGACGTCCGGGACGAGGACGAGGCCGACATATTTTTCCGACCCGTCGACGATGATGACCCGCTGCGTCGAGCCGAGGGGAAAATCCTTCCTGAACTCTGCAATGTCCATCCCGACATTTGCCGTGCGAACGTCGGAGCGCATGAGCCTGCCGACCGTGAGATTGCGTATCCAGCCGACGTCGAGGGCGCTGCGAATGCTTTCCCCGCGCAAATGGAAGCGCCACGTGGCGAAGGAATAGCCGAAGGTGGTCCTGACGACGAGCGAGGAGGTAATGACGGCGGCGAGCACCAGCGCCGTGATCGGGAAGTCGCCGGTGATCTCCAGCGCAAGGAACGTCATCGTCAGAGGCCCGCCGATGATCGCGACCGCAAGTGAACTCATGCCGACGACGGCATAGATGACAGGCGTCAGCGTCGCGTCCGAGAAGACATAGGGCGTGCAATAGGCAAAGAGCTTGCCGAGGAGCACACCCATGAAAAGAGAAGCGAAGAAAAGGCCGCCCCTGAAGCCCGAGCCGATCGAGACGGCGGAGGCGAACGACTTCATCAGGAAGAGGCCGATGAGAGCGGGAATCGCAACCTCATGGGAAAGGTTCAGGTGCAGCGCGCCATGCCCGGCGGAGAGCACCTGGGGCGATATCATCGCCAGGAGACCAACGACGATGCCGCCGAGCGCAGGACGGAAAGGCTGGGAAATCGAGCTCCTGCGGGCGAGTTCCTCCACCCAGGTCACGCCCTGCATGATGAGAATGCCGACGCCGGCACAGATCGCGCCGAGCACAAGGGCAGGGAAGTAGTCCGTCGGCGCGACATTTCCGACGGTGCCTACGTCGATCATGATGTCGTTGCCGGCCAACATGCGGGCAACGATCGTCGCGACAAGGGCGGAGACCACGACCGGCGTCAGCGACATGATCGTGTAGGTGCCGATGATCAGCTCGAAAGCGTAGAAAGAGCCGGTCAACGGCGCGTTGAAGGCCGCGGCGATCGCTCCTGCGGCGCCACAGCCAACGAGCGTGCGCAGGTCGGAGCGGCGAAGCTTCAGCGTGTATCCGAATTTCGAGGCTATGCCCGCAGCGATTTGGGTATATCCGGCCTCGAGGCCGACCGAGGCGCCAAAGCCGTTCGAGACGAGGTTCTGCACCGCTACGATGATGCTGTCGGTCAGCGACAGCCGGCCGCCGTGGAGGGCATTGGCCTCGATCGGGTCGACCATCGGCTTCTTGCGCGTCCTAGCCAGGAAGAAGAGCATGATGCCGAGGAGTATCCCGCCGGCGACTGGCGCGGCAAGCAGGAGGAGCTTGCTCTCGATCTCGGCGCCGCTGAGCCGGTCTGCCTCGCTGATTCCGAAGATCAGGCTGTGCATCTTGCGCGATATCACGCTCATCGCGGTTACCGCGAGGCCCGACGAGACGCCCACCGCAGCGCCCGCGAAAGCCATCCCCAGCTCGCTTCGTCTCGCAAGCGCCCTCAGCCTGCCGATGTCAAGGAAGGCGGCAAGGGCACCGAGGCGGCGGAATTCTAGTTTCTGCAGCATGGAGAATGAGGGTTCGGCGCTTGTTGTGGTGAAGGCTATCTATAGTCCCCGGGGCGCTATCGTCAAAGCTTTGCAGCAGGAGAGCCGCATGGGTGCGCATTTTACGGCCCGGGGCCACAGCTGTGCGCTTTCCCGACCGTTGATTGACTTGCCAGATGCATCGGCCTAATCATCGTCGCAACGGATGGTTCCGGGACAGCGATGCGCTGGCCGGGATGAAAAGGGAATGTGAAGGGGTGGACCCAAGTCGGGCGCCCTCATCGCAGCCGACCCCGCGACTGTATAGCGGTCAGGGTCTTCCGTCCTGGCTCGGATGATGCTTGCCGATAGTCCGCATGGTGCAGGCGGGCAAGCAGCAGACGGGCGGGGAAAAGCCACTGGATTGGCATCGTGATCAGCCGGGGCCGGACGCCTCCATTTCTACGAATCGTCCACCCTTTCGCGATGCCGGTGAGTCCGGGAAGGCGAGGAAGAACCGATGGCGCACGATCAGGTACGCCGCCCTCGGGCGGAGCCTGATCGTGTCGCCGCACCCGCGAGCCAGGAGACCTGCCATGCGTGCCGGGCAAAAGCCCACCAACTAGGGATGTGATCCCGCTGCCAGCACGGAGGTTGTCATGGCTGTGAAATTTTTCGGTTACCTGCCGCCACAGGATTGTGCGGCAATGCTCGCATCAGCGCGCGCTTCGCGTCTCGGCGCGTGAGTTCCGTGCATGACTGAGCACAACAATTCGGGCGTCGTCTTCGTGCTGGGTGGCGCGCGTTCCGGCAAATCCCGCTTTTCAGAAGAGCTTGCCGCGGCGACCGGCCTCGAACGGCATTATGTCGCGACAGGCCGTGCCTGGGACGAGGAGATGCGCGATCGCATCGCCCGCCACCGGGAGGACCGCGGAGGCGCCTGGACGACCCATGAAGTGCCGCTTGATCTCGTGGGTTGCCTTCGGGCGACCGATCAAGCCGATCGCTGCATTCTCGTCGACTGCCTCACGCTTTGGGTTACCAATCTGATGATGGCGGAACGCGACATGGCGGCGGAATTCGCCGCACTTGCCGAGCTTCTGCCACGCACGAAGGCGCGGATAATTATCGTCTCGAACGAGGTCGGTCTCGGCATCGTACCGGAAAACCGCATGGCGCGAGATTTCCGCGACCATGCCGGCCGGCTCCACCAATTGATCGCCGCTGCGGCGGCAGAAGTCTATTTCGTCGCGGCCGGACTGCCGCTGAAAATGAAGGGTTGATCGCATGAACCAGCAGAAGATTCCCGCTACTGTCATCACCGGCTTCCTGGGAGCGGGCAAGACGACGATGATCCGCAACCTCCTCACCAATGCCGGCGGGAAGAAGATCGCCCTCATCATCAACGAGTTCGGCGATCTCGGCGTCGATGGCGAGGTGCTGAAGGGCTGCGGCGCGGAGAACTGCACCGAGGACGATATCATCGAGCTCACCAACGGCTGCATCTGCTGCACCGTCGCCGACGACTTCATCCCGACCATGACCCGGCTGCTGGACCGCGAACAGCGGCCCGACCACATCGTCATCGAGACTTCGGGCCTTGCGCTGCCGCAGCCGCTCGTCGCCGCCTTCAACTGGCCGGACATTCGCACCCAGGTGACGGTTGACGGCGTGATAACGGTGGTTGACAGCGCAGCCGTTGCCGCGGGCCGTTTCGCGGACGACCATGACGCGGTCGATGCGCGTCGCGTGCAGGATGAAACCCTCGATCACGAGAGCCCGATCGAGGAACTCTTCGAGGATCAGCTTACCTGCGCCGACCTGATCGTTCTCAACAAGACAGACCTGATCGACGAGGACGGGCTTGCGAGAGTTCGCGACGAGGTGGCCTCCCGCATCGCCCGCAAGCCGACGATGATCGAGGCAAGAAACGGCGAGGTTTCGACCGCCATCCTGCTCGGTCTCGGCGTCGGAACAGAAGCGGAGGTAGCCAATCGCAAGTCGCATCACGAACTGGAGCACGAGGACGGCACGCCGCACGATCACGACGAATTCGACAGCTTTGTCGTAGAGCTTGGGCCCATTGCGGACCCTTCGGCTTTTGTCGACGGCCTGAAGCAGGTGATCGCCGCCCATGACGTTCTGCGGCTGAAGGGCTTCGTGGATGTTCCCGGCAAACCAATGCGCCTGCAGATCCAGGCGGTCGGAACCCGCATCGACCAGTATTTCGACCGGGCCTGGACGCAGGGCGAGCCGCGGCAGACGCGGCTTGTGGTCATCGGATTGCACGAGATGGACGAAGCGCAGGTGCGCCAAGCCATCGAGGCACTGGTCTAAGGCGATATCATGCACCTCCTCCTGGCCCAGAAGGGAACGATAAGCGATGGCGAGGAGGCGGTCGATCTCGGCCAGTCGCCTGGCGATATCCTGTTCCTTTCGGCGGCCGATACGGAGCTCGCCGCGATCGCCTCGGCCCACGGGCGCGGAGAGGGCAAGCATTCGCTGAGACTTGCGAGCTTGATGAGTCTCCGACATCCGATGTCCGTAGACACCTATGTCGAACGGACCGCTCGGCATGCTAAGCTCATCATCGTGCGCGCCCTCGGCGGCGCCGGCTATTTCCAGTATGCGCTGGAAGCGCTGCATGCCTGTGCCGCCCGCCAAGGAGCGATGATCGCCGTTCTTCCGGGTGACGCGAAGCCGGATCCAGGCCTGACACCCTTCTCCAATGTCTCTCTGGAGGATCTCAATGCGCTGTGGTCCTACCTGATCGAGGGGGGAGACGTGAATTCGGCGGCGTTCCTCTCCTATGCCTCCGCCATGCTTGCGGGTACGGAGAAACCTGCACCGGCGGTCCCTCTCATGAAAGCCGGGATCTGGTGGCCGGGGCGCGGTGCAATCGGCGTGGAGGAGTGGCGAGGCCTCGCCTCCCAACAGCCTGAAGCGCCTGTCGCCGCCATCGCCTTCTATCGCGCGCTCGTGCAAAGCGGCGAGACAAAGCCGGTGGAAGCGGTGATCGAGGCGCTTGCGGCCGAAGGCATGCGGGCGCTGCCGGTCTTTGCCTACAGCCTCAAGGACCCGGTTTCGAAAGCCATCCTTGAAAGCGTCTTTACCGAATTGAAGCCGGAGGTCGTGATCAACACGACCGGCTTTGCCGTTTCGGCGCCGGGCGCCGACCGCGAGCCGACAGTGCTTGAAACCGGAGAGCCTGTGGTCTTGCAAGCCATCCTGTCGGCCTCTTCGAAGGAAGCGTGGTCGATATCGGCTCAAGGTCTGTCGGCACGGGATCTCGGCATGAACGTCGCGTTGCCGGAGGTCGATGGACGTGTGCTTGCACGCGCCGTCTCATTCAAGACCGCGGCACGCTATGACGACCGGGTCGAAGCCAACATCGTCGGCAGCGAGCCCGACGAGGGCCGCATGCGCTTTACTGCGCAACTCGCCGCCAACTGGGCGCGGCTCCGGCAGACCTCAGCTGATGCGCGTCGCATCGCGCTGGTGCTTGCCAACTATCCGAATCGTGATGGCCGGCTCGGCAACGGCGTCGGCCTCGACACGCCGGCCGGCACGATCGAGGTGCTCAGGGCGATGAAATCGGCGGGTTACGCCGTCTCCGACATTCCGGCTGATGGCGATGCTTTGATGCGGCATCTGGTGGAGGGCCCTACCAATGCCCGCTCTTTCGGCAGGGTCACCCGCGAGACCCTTTCTCTCAATTCCTACAATGCCTTCTTCGCATCGCTTCCCAAGAGGGTTCAAGACGAGATCAAGACACGCTGGGGCGCACCGGAGGACGACCGCGGCTTCAGCGGGGGCGCCTTTGCCTTGTCTCTCGTCCGTTTCGGCGAGACGCTCGTCGGCGTCCAGCCGGCACGCGGCTACAACGTCGATCCGAAGGACAGCTATCACTCGCCGGACCTTGTGCCGCCACACGGCTACCTGGCTTTCTATGCCTTCCTTCGGACGGAATTCGGCGCCCATGCGGTCATCCACATGGGCAAGCATGGCAATCTGGAATGGCTGCCCGGCAAGGCGCTGGCTCTTTCGGAGGAGTGCTATCCCGAAGCGATCCTCGGGCCGGTTCCGCATCTCTATCCCTTCATAGTCAACGATCCGGGCGAGGGCACGCAGGCAAAGCGGCGCGCGAGCGCCGTCATCATCGACCATCTGACCCCGCCTCTGACCAGGGCCGAAAGCTACGGCCCGCTCAAGGATCTCGAAGCGCTGGTCGACGAGTACTACGAGGCCTCCGGCGGGGATCCGCGCCGCATCCGGCTCCTGCGCAAGCAGATCCTCGATCTCGTCGTCGATATCGGTCTCGATGCCGACGCCGGCATCGCCAAGAACGAGAGCGAGGACGAGGCGCTGAAGAAGCTCGACGCCTATCTTTGCGACCTCAAGGAAATGCAGATCCGCGACGGGCTGCACATTTTCGGTGTGTCGCCCGAGGGCCGACTTCTGACCGACCTGACCGTTGCGCTGGCGCGTGTGCCGCGCGGCATGGGCGAGGGCGCAGACCAGAGCCTGCAGCGGGCAATCGCAAAGGATGCGGAGCTCGTCTTCGATCCCCTGGATTGCGACATGGCTGCCCTGTGGACGGGGCCTCGGCCGACGATCCTGGCGGAACTCTCGCCTGATCCGTGGCGCACGCAGGGCGATTCGGTCGAGCGGGTCGAGCTGCTGGCGACGAACCTTGTGTCCGGCGCGGTTCGGTGCCCCGCCTCCTGGGCAAACGTGCTCTCGGTACTGGACGAGATCGAGGCCCGGCTCAAGCCTTCGATCCTGCAATGCGGCGACGCGGAGATCGACGCCTTGATGAAGGGTCTCGACGGCAGGTTCGTGCAGCCGGGACCGTCCGGCGCGCCGACCCGCGGCCGCCCCGACGTGCTGCCGACCGGGCGCAACTTCTACTCCGTCGATAGCCGTGCCGTGCCGACACCGGCGGCCTACGAGCTCGGCCGGAAGTCCGCCGAATTGCTGATCCGCCGCTACGTCCAGGACCATGGTGAATGGCCTGTCTCGTTCGGCCTCACCGCGTGGGGCACGTCCAACATGCGCACCGGCGGTGACGATATTGCGCAGGCCCTTGCCCTGATCGGCGTCAAGCCGCTCTGGGATATGGCCTCGCGCCGCGTGACCGGTTACGAGATCGTTCCGGCGGCACTGCTCAGACGACCCCGCGTCGATGTCACGCTGCGCATCTCCGGCTTTTTCCGCGATGCGTTTCCCGAGCAGATTGCGCTTTTCGACAGGGCAGTCCGTGCCGTCGGCGCTCTCGACGAGGACGCGGACGACAACCCGATCGCTGCGCGCATGTGCGGCGAGGCGAGGCGGCTCGAGACGGCTGGCCTTGACGCTTCCACGGCAACGCGCCGAGCCGGCTATCGCATCTTCGGCTCGAAACCGGGTGCCTACGGCGCCGGATTGCAGGCTCTGATCGACGAGAAGGGCTGGGAAAGCCGCGCCGATCTCGCAGAGGCCTATCTCGTCTGGGGCAGCTATGCCTATGGCGCGGGCGAGGAGGGTCGCGCAGAACGCAGCGTCTTCGAGGAGCGTCTCCGTTCGCTCCAGGCGGTGATCCAGAACCAGGACAATCGCGAGCACGACCTGCTCGACAGCGACGAATATTACCAGTTCGAAGGGGGCATGGCGGCCGCGGCCGAATATATCGGCAATAGCCGCCCTTCGATCTACCACAACGACCATTCGCGCCCGGAGAAGCCAATCATTCGCTCGCTCGAAGAGGAAATCGGTCGCGTGGTGCGGGGCCGGGTCGTCAATCCGAAGTGGATCGCGGGCGTCATGCGTCACGGTTACAAGGGTGCCGTCGAGATCGCTGCGACGGTCGACTACCTCTTCGCCTTCGCCGCAACGACCGGGGCGGTGCGCAGTCATCACTTCGAGGCGGTGTATCAGGCTTTTGTGGCGGATCCCAAGGTCCGGGATTTCATGGCCGAGAAAAATCCGGCAGTGCTCGCCGAGATGAAGGAACGGCTTTTGGAATCGATAGACCGGCGGCTTTGGTCGCCTCGGAGCAACTCGGCGCGCTTCGACCTGTCGACCCACGAGGGCGAAGGCGCAAACATCAAGATCATGCATGGGGAGAAACGATGATCGAGGAAACCACAGAGGCGGCGACCGACCCGGTCAGGGACGACGAAACCCGCCACTCCGAAAAGATGGCGAAGAAGAAAGTCGCCCGCGACAAGATCATGGCAACGAAGACGGGTGAGAAGGGCCTGATCATCGTCCATACCGGAAAGGGCAAGGGCAAGTCCTCGGCCGCCTTCGGCATGATTTTCCGCCACATCGCCCATGGCAAGCCTTGCGCGGTCGTGCAGTTCATCAAGGGCGCGATGTGGACGGGCGAGCGTGACCTCATCGAGAAGCATTTCTCGGATGTCTGCCAGTTCCACACGATGGGCGAAGGCTTCACCTGGGAGACGCAGGACCGGGCCCGCGACATAGCGGCGGCGACCGCCGCCTGGGAGACGGCGAAGGCGCTGATCCGCGACGAGCGCAATTCGATGGTCCTGCTCGACGAGATCAACATCGCGCTGCGCTACGACTATATCGACGTCAACGAGGTGATCGAGTTCCTCAAGGCCGAAAAGCCGGTTATGACGCATGTCGTGCTGACGGGCCGCAATGCCAAGGATGAATTGATCGAGATCGCAGACCTCGTGACCGAGATGGAGTTGATAAAGCATCCGTTCCGATCAGGCATCAAGGGACAGGCCGGCGTCGAGTTCTGATGGAGCAGGGCTCGTCCCGACCTTGCTGTCCCGCTCCTAATGCAGGACCGATAGAGCCGGGTCGGTGAAGATGCGTTCTGCGAAATAGATAGCGCCCGGCTTCGTCAGATGCACCCGATCCTGCGACAGGAAGAGGCCGTTCTCGTCGAACACCGGCATGGTCGTGCCGTCCCTGCCGATCAGGTGCAGCAGGTCCACAAACTTGCCGCCAGGCGGAAGCGTTGCGCGCTGGAGGTTGTTCTCGTCGAGGATCGGCTGGAGGATTTTCGATCGCACGCTCGCGCGTTCATCGGGCGGCGTTCGAAGGAAGGGGTTGAGATTGTAGCCGAAATGTTTCGGCCCGATCACGATCAGCTTCTTCGCGTTCTCCGCGCCGATATCCGCCGTCAACTGGCCCGCACAATTGGAGCCAATATAGACCAGGACAAAGACGTCCGTTTCGCTGAAGAGCTTTGATAGCGTGGGCGAGACTGGAGATTGTGCCGGGCACACATAGTCGTCGCGGTAGATAAGGTTGTAGTCGCGCTGCCGTCCGGCCTCCTCGATGACATTGACGAAATCGCGCCCTGTGCTGTCGCCCATGACGAGCACGTTCTTCTTTCCGTTCTTGGGGAAATCGTCTGTCTTGAAGCGGAAGACGCCGGAATTGTAGGCAATGAACATCTCGCGCTCGTCTACTCCATTGAACACGCGACTCGGGAAGCCGTGTGTCAGGTGCGCGCCGAGACCGACCGCGAACATGAGGGCTGCAGCCGTGGCAAGCCCGGTCGAGAGGAAGCGCATTGGCGTGATGGAGCGATCGCGGAAAGGCGTCTCGACATATTTCCATGTAAGCCAGGAGAGCAGGAAAGTTGCCGCGACAAGGCCAAGCATGTCGAGCGGACCAAGCGGATCCAGGCTGTAGGTTCGCGCAAAGGCGAAGAGCGGCTGGTGCCAGAGATAGACGCTGTAGCTGATGAGCCCAATGCCGACGAGCGGTGACAGCGAAAGGATACGGCAGGTGACAGTACCCTCCCTTGCAAAAAGCAGTACCAACGCCGTGCCGAAGACGGGCGCCAGCGTATAGAGTGATGGAAAGGGGACGTGGCTGTCATAGACGAATATTGAGAAGCCGATCAGGAGCATGCCGATCGTCGCAAGCACTTCGTTGTATTTCCGCTCTAGACGGAAGCTTGCAAATGCGCACATCGACCCGACGAGGAGCTCCCAGGCGCGCGAAGTCGTGAGATAGAAATTCGCCTGCGGAAAGAGGCGCCCGCCGATCTCGCACATGATCAGGCTGGCAACCAGGATCACGCCGATGGCGACGAGAGTGGGCTTGCGCCCCCAACGCCAAAGACCGACCAGGAGCAGCGGAAAGAGCACGTAGTACTGCTCCTCGACCCCGAGGCTCCACGTATGCAGCAGGGGCTTGAACTCCGCCTCGAGGTCCCAATAGCCACTCGTTTTTGCAAGCAGGAGATTGTTTGCGAAAAGTATGGTCGCAACAACGCTTTGCCCGAAGTTCTCCATCATGTCGGGCAGCATCCACAGCCATGCGAAGGGGATGCAGGCGAGGATCACGACGAAAAGCGCAGGAAGGATACGCCGCGCCCGGCGTTCATAGAAACGGGCCAGCGAGAACCGGCCCTTGTCGAGCTCCGCGATGATGATTCCCGTTATGAGGAATCCCGAGATGACAAAGAAGATGTCGACGCCGACGAAGCCCCCTGTGAAGATGGGGAAGCCTGCATGCGATAGGACGACAGGCACGACAGCAATCGCTCGCAGTCCATCAATCTCGCGACGATGCTCCATAGACCTGCCCCAAAACGCAAACCATGACCCGTACGCGCAACGCCGGCTTCACCGCCATCCGCGACGGCGTCCCTCGAAGGAAGACAGCCTCTTGTCGCACGCAAGGAATCCGTAACATGGGCATATGCGGCGCATAATATGGACGAATTGCCTAGAGGCTGGGTTCGGTGGTACCGAAATCGGTAGCGACGGATAACGGCACATCCAGAAAGCGTAGATTCGCGACCGGCGTCTAAGACTTTGGGACAGTTTGCGGAGCCTTTGATCGCGCCACAACTGATCAATAGCCCCACCCGCTCCCGCATCAGGGCGAGCCTGGAGTTCTGACGGTTACCGCGCGATATCTCTCAGGATGCGGGCCGTTTCATCGTCCGCCGGAAAGAAGGATTCGACGGCAAGTTCGGAGAGCGTGACATCGATCGGTGTTCCGAAGACGGTCGTCGTAGATATGAAGGACAAGATCCCGATCTTCGTGTGCAGCCTGAGCGGCACGGCAATGCCGCCGTAGTCCTGTACCGCATGAACAGCCGGGGCGGGCGAGGGATATGCCTGCAGTTCGTTCAGCAATCCTGCCAGCGTGTCGTCACCGGAAATCCCGATCTGGTGGCGCAATCTGTCGAGCAGATGAGCGCGCCATTCCGCCAGGTTAGCGATGCTTCCTGCAAGCCCGTTCGGATGAAGGCTGAGCCGCAATACGTTGACGGGTGGAGAAAGCAGTACAGCATCCTCGACCAGTTCAAGCAGCGGTGGTAGTGCCGCGTTTGCTGCAATGAGCGTCCAGTGCCGGTCGATCGCAAGCGCCGGGAAAGGTTCGTGCCCCTTCAGCACCATGTCGATCGCTTTGCGGGCCGGCCCCAGCGCCGGGTCGGAAAGCGGTCGTTCGGAGAAGACCGGCGCGAAGCCGGCGGCAAGCAGAAGGCCATTGCGTTCACGCAGGGGCACGTCGAGCCGCTCGGCAAGGTGCAGCAGCATCTCCCGGCTCGGGGTCGACCGCCCGCTCTCGATGAAGCTCAAATGGCGCTGCGAAATCTCGGCCTCCAGCGCCAGATCGAGCTGGCTCATGTGCCGACGCTGGCGCCAGATGCGCAGGTGATCTCCGAGAGAGCGGGCGGGCGCCGTCATGCAGCATCCGGTAACTGGTCGATGAAGCCGTGGACGGCTTTCAGCCTCCCGCCTTCGAGTAGGGCGAAATCCGTGCCTTTGATCACCGCCTCGCCGCCGTCCGGGCCGAGCCCCCAGGAAAAGCGCAGATTGTCGCCGAAGCCGTCGGCCCCGCCGATCAGCGAGAAGCGAAAGTCCGGAAAGCGGTTCTGCACGGCCTGCACCAGGCCGTTGATCTGCTCGTGACCCTCGCCACGCATCAGCGGGTCGATGTAGGTCGCGTTTTCCGTCCAGCATTCGGCGATAAGGCCGCGGCGGTGCTCGGCATCGGTCTCGTTCCAGATGGCGAGGTAGCGCTTTGCATTCATGTTGGCGTCGGTCATCGGGGTCATCTCCTTGCGATCGCCCGGTCGTTCCAGGCAGCGCGATCTTGCGGGAGGCGGAATGTCCGATCAATTACGCCTGAGGTAATAGAATGCCCGCGACCAATGTCGAGATATAGACATGGATGGGATTTGCCGGATCGGCGAGCAGCTTTATGGCAAAGGCGATGCAGACGACGACCAGCAGCGGTTTGATGATCTTCGCGCCGCTGCGCATCGCAAGACGCGAGCCGGCCTGCGCACCCAGGAATTGGCCAACACCCATGAGGAGACCAATCTTCCAGAGCGTCGCTCCATAGGATGTGAAGACGATCAGAGCTCCGATGTTCGAGCCGAGATTCAGAAGCTTGGTATGCGCGGTGGCCTTGAGCAATCCGAAGCCCGCCAGCGTGACAAAGGACAGCATGAGGAAAGAGCCGGTCCCGGGACCGAAGACGCCATCGTAGAAGCCGATCAGGGGTACCACAGTCAGCCCGAAGAGGAAGGGCGACATGCGGCGATGCCGGTCAAGATCATCGAGGTTCGGCTTGAAGGCGAAGTAGAGCGCGATGACGATCAGCAGGACGGGCATGACGATGCGGAGCAGTTCGCCCGGCACGATCGTCGCGAGCGCCGCCCCGAGGCAGCCGCCGACCGCCGCCATCAGCGCCATGGGCAGTTGCTCCTTCAACCGGACATGGCCCTTGCGCGCGTAGGCGATCGTCGCCGAGGCTGACCCGAAGACAGACTGAACCTTGTTCGTGCCGAGCGTCTGCAGCGGTGGAATGCCTACGATAAGCATCGACGGAACCGTGATGAGGCCGCCGCCGCCGGCGATGGAATCGACGAAGCCAGCGAAGAAAGCGGCGGCGAAAAGCAGGAGTAGCAAGTGGAATGCGAGGTCTGGCAAGGGAGGAACTCGAGAGATGGGACTTGATATATCGCGAGCCTTCTTGCATTCCGGCTTCGCCAAGGCAATCGTCTCCGCTGCATGTGCGGCAAATTTGATAGCCGCAAGCACATTGATGGAACCGCTTACGATCAAAGAAAGCCCGAATTGCACACGATGAAGGAATTAGCGTCTGCAAGTGTGGCCACCCAGAAGAGCCGCCCGGGCAGGTTTGTGCTCGGCATGGGCTGCGAGCGCGGCACGCAGCCCGACGAGGCACTCCTCCTCGTCCGGCAGGCCATGAGACTGGCAAGCATCGACGCGCATGACATTGCGGCTTTGGCTTCGATCGACAGTCGATTGAACGAGCCGGCAGTGCGTGCGATCGCGGATCTCTTCGGCGTTTCCCTCGCCACATTCGACGCGGCAAGGCTGGAGCAGGAGACACCGCGGCTCCTGAATCCCTCGGAGCGTGTCTTTGCCCGGGTGGGCTGTCATGGTGTCGCCGAAGCGGCCGCTCTTGCCGTCGCCGGGCCGGTTGGCGAACTCGTGCTCGGCAAGATCAAGTCTGCATCGGCAACGGTGGCCATTGCCAGGATTGGCTCGCCGGATGTTGCAGAAAAATAGCCGAAGTTTATGGTGGGCCGCTTCGGCACCGGCCCCGCCTGGGGTCAATCGGTCGATAGGATCATCAAGGAATTATCATGCATAAAGTCATTTACGACACGGATCCCGGCGTCGACGATGCCATGGCGCTTCTCTTCCTGCACCGGCATTCGGAGATCGACCTCCTCGGCATCACCACCGTGTTCGGAAACGCCTCTGTCGAGACAACAACGCGCAATGCACTGTTTCTCAAGCGCGAATGGGACATAGCGGCACCGGTTGCAAAGGGTGCAGGCGTCACCATCGACCCTTCGCGTCCGGATCGCCCTTGGCCCACCGTCGTTCACGGCCACAATGGCCTGGGAGACATCGATGTCCCCGAAACAATCGACCTGCCGCTCGATTCGCGGCCGGCGCATCAGTTCATCATCGACACGGTACGCGCGAACCCGGGCGAGGTGACGCTTGTAGCCGTCGGTCGAATGACCAATCTGGCGTTGGCCCTTCGCCATGATCCCGAGATCGCCTCCCTCGTGAAGGGCGTCATCATCATGGGCGGCAATTTCTATGTGCCGGGCAATGTTTCGCCGGTGGCGGAGGCGAACATCCATGGCGACCCCGAAGCGGCCGACATCGTACTAACAGCACCCTGGAAGGTCGTGGTGGTCGGGCTCGATGTCACGGCGGTCACGGTCATGACCCGCAGCTATCTTGCCGAAATGGCCGCTGCGGGCGATGCGCCGGTCAAGCTGCTCGATCGGCTTTCGCAGTCCTATATCGACTTCTATGGCCATATCATCGACGAGGCCATGATGGTCCACGACAGCTGCGCCTGCGTATACCTAGTGGCGCCGGAGCTCTTCGAGACGCGGTCGGGCGCAGTGCGCGTGGTCTGCGGCGGCATCGCCGACGGCCAGACCATCCTGAAGCCGGACGGCCGCCGATTTCCGCCCGGCGATTGGGACGGCTATCCGAGCCAGATCGTCTGCACGGGGATACAGTCGGTCAAGGTGCTGGATCTCATTCGCTCGACGCTGCTTTCGGCCTGATGGATGGATCCACGACGCGGCCGTTGCTGCCGCGTCGCCCCGTTCATGGCTGTATGTTCGAATAAAAACAATTTATTATGTAAAATACTTAAATAAATAAACTCACTCTCTCGACATGTTGCTTTGCCTTTGATTGACAACCTCCGGCACTGTCGCGTGCAAGAAACGATCCTTCGCGGATATGCGGGTTTCGGCCCGCGAGCGCCACTATCATCAAGGAGGCTTCCAAGATTGCAATTTACCCCGCCCGGGCATAGGACAAGAGGGATGAACACTACTGCATTCTCGAACCTGCCGGTGCTGGAGCCGGGCAATGTCTGGCTCGTCGGGGCCGGTCCGGGTGATCCGGGCCTGTTGACGCTGCTCGCCGCCAAGGGCCTCGCCGAGGCGGACATCGTCGTCTATGACGCATTGGTCAACGAGGACTGCCTCAAGCTCGCCCGACAGGACGCCGCGCTCGAATATGCCGGAAAGCGTGGCGGCAAGCCGTCGGCGAAGCAGCGCGACATCTCCCTTCGCCTTGTCGAGCTTGCTCGGGCAGGGCAGCGCGTACTGCGGCTGAAGGGTGGCGATCCCTTCGTCTTCGGACGGGGCGGAGAAGAGGCGCTGACGCTTGTCGAATACAACATTCCGTTCCGCATCGTGCCCGGCATTACGGCCGGCATCGGCGGTCTTGCCTATGCCGGCATCCCCGTCACCCATCGGGACATCAACCATGCCGTGACGTTTCTGACGGGCCACGATTCCTCGGGCGTCGTGCCGGATGCGATCAACTGGGAGGCGATCGGGAAGGGCTCACCTGTCATCGTCATGTATATGGCAATGAAGCATATCGCGCAGATCAGCACGAAGCTGATTGCTTCCGGACGTTCGCCTCACGAGCCTGTCGCTTTCGTCTCCAACGCGGCGACCGACGGGCAGAAGGTGCTCGAAACGACCCTCGGCGAGGCGGCCGCCGCCGTCGCGGAATCGCGCTTCGAGCCCCCGGCGATCGTCGTCGTGGGCGAGGTCATCAGGCTGCGGCCGTCTCTCGACTGGCTGGGTGCATTGGCCGGGCGGAGACTGCAGCCGGACCCGTTCGCCCGGAAGGCAAACAAGGTAACGGCATGAGCGGCCTGCTGATAGCTGCACCGTCCTCCGGGTCGGGCAAGACGACCGTGACGCTCGGACTGCTCAGGGCACTGCGCGACCGGGATATTGCCGTCGCTCCCGGCAAGGCTGGCCCTGATTACATCGATCCGGCCTTTCATGCTGCCGCAAGTGGCGTTCCGTGCCTGAATTTCGATGCCTGGGGGATGCGTCCGGAGCTCATTTCCGCAAACGCCGCCCTTCACCGGATGGGAGACCGGATGCTTGTCGTCGAGGCCATGATGGGCCTTTACGACGGTGCCGCCGACGGCACCGGGTCACCGGCGGATCTTGCCGCCATGCTGGGGCTCTCGGTGGTGTTTGTCGTCGACGCCTCGCGCATGTCGCATTCGATCGCCGCGCTTGTCAGCGGCTATGCCAATTTCCGCGCGGACGTCCGTATCGCCGGCGTCATCCTCAACAAGGTGGGCAGTGCGCGCCACGAGACCATGTTGCGCGGGGCACTCGAGCGCATCCGCATGCCCGTCGTCGCCGTCCTGCGTGCCGACGAGAGCCTGGAGGTGCCGGAGCGGCATCTTGGCCTGGTGCAGGCCGGCGAGCACGCGGCGCTCGAGGATTTCATCAACCGCGCCGCGTCCGCCGTCTCGCGAGAGTGGAATCTAGACATCCTGCAGCGAGCGGCGCAGCAGGGTCTGAACAGGCCGTCTGACGCCAATATCGGCCGGCTGCCCCCGCTTGGCGGCCACATCGCGGTCGCTCGCGATATCGCCTTTGCCTTCTGTTACGACCACATGCTCCTCGGCTGGCGTCGCCGCGGCGCCGAGATATCCTTCTTTTCGCCGCTGAGCGACGAAGGTCCCGCTGCAAGCGCGGACGCCGTCTATCTGCCCGGCGGATATCCGGAGCTCCATGCGGGCAGGATTGCCGACGCAGGCAACTTCCGGCGCGCCATGGCTGCCGCAGTCGAACGCGGAGCGCGCATTTATGGCGAATGCGGCGGCTATATGGTTCTGGGCGAGGGGTTGGTGGATGCCGATGGCGAGCGACACAGGATGCTTGGGCTCCTGCCGGTGGTCACGAGCTATGAACGGCGCAAGCGCCACCTCGGTTATCGCCGTATCACTCCACTTGACGCCTCCTTCTTCGACCAGCCGATGACGGCGCATGAATTTCACTATTCGACCGTCGTCTCTGAAGCCGGTGTGGAGCGGCTGTTCCAGGTCACGGATGCGCTCGGCAACGATCTTGGAGAGGCGGGCTTGCGGCGAGGGAAGGTGGCTGGCTCCTACATGCACCTCATCGATATCTCCTCGGAGGCAGCATGAGTCCGGCGATCGTGCATGGCGGCGGAATCACTGCCGCGGCGCGTCTCTACGGCGGAACGCCGGGCGAATGGCTCGACCTTTCGACAGGCATCAATCCGAACCCCGTCGCGTTGCCTGAGATAGCCATGTCGGCATGGCACAGGCTGCCGGACGCCTACCTTGCGGAGGCCGCACGCGAGGCGGCACGCACCTACTATCGAAGCGTCGAGCGTCAGCCACTGCCGGTTCCGGGAACCCAGTCCGTCATTCAGCTCCTACCGCGGCTTGTCGAGCCCGACAGGCGCGTCGCGATCCTTTCGCCGACCTATGGTGAATATTCACGAGCCTTCCAGGCCGCGGGCTTTACCGTCGATCATGTTGACGACCTCTCTGCCGTGGGGCCGAGCCACGGGCTCGTCGTCGCCGTCAACCCCAACAATCCCGATGGCCGCATCCTTTCCAGAGAGAGGCTTGAGCACCTGCATGCCGAGCTTGTCGCGCGCAACGGACTGCTGCTTGTTGACGAGGCGTTTGCCGATGCCGAGCCGGATCGCAGCCTTGCGCCTTTCGCTTCGCGGATGCCGAATCTGGTCATCTTCCGCTCCTTCGGCAAGTTCTTCGGCCTTGCCGGTTTGCGGCTCGGCTTCGTCATCGCAAGGCCGGACATTCTCCAGCGCCTCGAGGAGTGGCTTGGTCCCTGGGCGGTTTCCGGTCCCGCGCTTTCGCTTGCGGCTTCGTTGCTCGCTGGGGATACGGTCGAACTGCGCGAACGCATTCTTCAGCGCCGCGCCGCTCTTGCCGCTGTCCTAGAGAGAGCAGGGCTCAGAGTTGCAGGCGGCACGGCACTTTTTGCTCTCGTCGAAGACCGACGGGCGGGAGCGATTCATGAACATCTGTGCCGGCACCACATCCTCGTCCGCAAGTTCGACTATGCGCCGAATTGGCTGCGCTTTGGCCTTGCGCCGGGCGGCGAATCGGACCGACGACTGGCCGACGCACTAGCAGCTCCTGGCAGATGATGGCTGACGAACACCTGCTCATTCTCGTCCTTGCGCTTTTGCTGGACCGCATCGTCGGCGATCCGGACTGGCTATGGGCGCGCCTGCCACATCCTGTGGTCGCCTTCGGCAAGGCGATCGCCCTGTTCGACAGGAGATTCAACGGTCGCGGCCTGCCGGGACATGTGCGGCGGCGAAACGGCGTGCTTTCCATCGTGGCCCTCCTTTCCCTCAGCGTCGCCGCGGGCTGGATCCTTGAATACATCTTCGGCCTGTTCGGACCGCTCGGCATTCTTGCGGAAATCGTCTGTGTTGCCGTATTGCTGGCGCAGAAGAGCCTTGCCGATCATGTCGGGACGGTCGCTGCCGCTTTGCGAACGGATGGGCTCGCGGGTGGACGAGAGGCGGTGTCGAGGATCGTCGGCCGCGACCCGGAAACGCTCGACGAGCCAGGGGTCTGCCGCGCCGCAATCGAGAGCCTTGCCGAGAACTTCTCCGACGGCGTCGTGGCACCGGCGCTATGGTATGCCGTCTTCGGGCTTCCCGGGATTCTGCTCTACAAGATGCTGAATACCGCTGATTCCATGATCGGCCACAAGTCCGAGGCCTATGTCGACTTCGGCTGGGCATCCGCACGGCTGGACGACCTCGCCAATTGGCCGGCGGCGCGCCTCTCCATCCTGCTGATTTCGGTGGGTGCACTGCTTCGAAGCAGCCTTTCGGCGGCCATCCGCGCCATCGATGTCGCCCTGCGCGATGGCGGATTGCATCGCTCGCCGAACTCAGGGCGGCCTGAGGCGGCGATAGCCGGGGCGCTCGACATCCAACTCGCGGGACCGCGGATCTATTCCGGCGTTCTCGTCAGCGAGCCGATGATCAACGGCGCCGGCCGTGACACTGCAATGGCGAGCGATATCGAGTCCGCCATTTCGATCTTCCGCGCCGCCTGCACGGCACTTGCGCTTGCGGCGCTGCTTCTCTTCCTCTGCCTTCTCTGATCGGCCAATAGCAGGCATTGCCAACAGTGTATTGATATATCGCATGGCGCAGCCGGCCGCCGCCAAGGCGCGGAGGTTGTGTTCCATTGCTGTTTGCGCAACAGTCGTCCGGCAAATTGCCGGCCGTCGTGGCCGAAACCATTGGCTTTTGGAATGGATTTGCCTATGAGGGGCATTGAATAATCATTTCAAGAGGTATGGGCGTGACTGCTACATTCGACAAAGTTGCCGACATCATCGCTGAGACGAGCGAAATCGATCGCGAGACGATTACGCCGGAAAGCCACACGATCGACGATCTCGGCATCGACAGCCTCGACTTCCTTGACATCGTTTTCGCCATCGACAAGGAATTCGGCATCAAGATCCCGCTCGAGCAATGGACGCAGGAAGTCAACGAAGGCAAGGTTTCGACCGAAGAATACTTCGTGCTGAAAAACCTCTGTGCCAAGATCGACGAGTTGCGCGCCGCAAAGGGCTGAGCCATACCGTTTCTCTTCGAACGCCCTGCCGCGCTGGAATATGGCGGCCGGGCGGTTTCGTTCCCGCATAGGCCTATCTGACCGGAACAACGTTGAAATGCGGCCGGTCGCGCCGGAGAAAGCGATGCTGCTGGAATATTTCCAGATGATTGACAGGGTGGAGACGCTGGACCTCGGGGCCGGCGTGCTCAAGGCGCAGTCGATCGTTCCTGCGAAGAGCCCGGTTTTCGAGGGGCATTTTCCCGGAATGCCGCTGGTGCCCGGCGTGCTCCTCATCGAGACGATGGCGCAGGCATCTGGCATGCTGGTACTTGCCGTTACGAATTTCGCCGCGATGCCGTTCCTGATGTCGGTCGATGGCGCAAAAATGCGCACCTTCGTGGAGCCGGAAGCTGTACTCGACATCGAGGCACATCTGGAGCACGACGGCTCTGGATTTGCGGTGACGAAGGCAAGAATCGCCGTTGCGGGCAAAAAGGTGTGCGACGCGCAGCTCAAGCTGCGCACGATGCCTTTCAACGAGGTACCGCTCGCCGATATCGTCAGGAAGAGGGCGGAAGAGGTCGGGCTTCTTGACGCAATCGCCGCCGGCGCCTAACCGGGAAGGATCGGCAGGGGTTTGCCGGACGGCAGTGCGTCCCATGCGAAATGTTGCTGTGCCGCCGTGCGTCCTAAGTTTGCGCGTCGCACAGTTCAGAGGATGACAGATGAGCAAGTCTCAGAACGACGTGGTGATAACCGGTGTTGGAATCGTCACCTGTCAGGGTGTCGGCAAGGAGGCGCATGTCGCCGTGCTGACGGCGGACAAGGCACCGGCAACCATCATCGAGACCGAAAAATTCAAGCCTTACCCGGTGCACCCGCTGCCCGAGATCGACTGGTCGCAGCAGATTCCCAAGCGGGGCGATCAGCGGCAGATGGAAAACTGGCAGCGCATCGGGGTGTTCACCGCCGGTCTCGCGCTTGACGATGCGGGCTTCAAGGACGACCTGGAAGCCTGCGGTACCATGGACATGATCGTGGCCGCCGGCGGCGGCGAGCGCGACATCAACGTCGACACACTGATCGTCGACGAGGCGCTGAAGCGCAACGATCGCGAGCTGCTCCTCAACGAGAAGCTGACGACGGAACTGCGGCCGACGCTGTTCCTGGCGCAGCTTTCGAACCTGCTGGCCGGTAATATCTCCATCGTCCACAAGGTCACCGGGTCATCGCGCACCTTCATGGGGGAAGAAGCCTCGGGCATCTCCGCCATCGAAACGGCGTTCCATCGCATCAAGTCAGGCGAATCCACCCATGCGCTGGTCGGCGGCGCCTTCTCGGCCGAGCGGCCGGACATGATCCTCTTGTTCGAATCGCTCAACGGCCATTCCCTTGGTGATTGGCACCCGTTCTGGTCGCGCAAGCCAGAAGACGGCGGCGGCATGATCAGCGGCTCGCTTGGCGCATTTCTCGTCCTCGAATCGCGCGCCCATGCAGAAGCGCGCGGCGCGCACATCTATGCGGCCATTGATGCTGTCGAGGGCGATCGCGGCTCGCGAGAAGAGGGCGGGCTTGAAAAGCGTCTCGAGCGCCTTCTCGATCTTGCCGGCGATGCGCCGGCCGAAGGCACCGTTATCTTCTCCGGCAGTACCGGCTTCCTCGAGCTCGCGTCACGAGAGAAGGCACTGCTCGATGAGAAGTTTCCGTCGGCCGCGATTCGCGGCTACGGCGGCATCGCGGGCCATGGCCTCGAAAGCCAGTTTCCCCTGGGCATTGCTTTCGCCGCACTCGCCCTGGCGAGCGAGGCGAAGGTGCCTGCTTTCGATCCGACACACGAGAGGCCCATGAAGGCCGCGGCAAGCAAGGCGATCGTCACCACGGTCGGCCATGTCCGCGGCGAGGGCGTAGCCGTTCTTTCCGCCGAAGCGTAGGGAGTAAACTCGATGACGACATCCGCCTACAAGGATCATCTCGGCCGCCCGATCGTCGCCGTCACCGGCATGGGCATCATCACTTCGCTAGGCCAGGGGCTCAAGGACAATTGGAACGCCCTTTCGTCCGGTACCTCCGGCATTCACAATATCAGCCGGTTTCCCACCGACGGCCTTTCCACCCGCATTGCCGGCACGGTCGATTTCATCGACATCCCGGTCCCGAACGCCGTCGAGCGCTCCTATGCCTTCGCACGCGAGACGACGATCGAGGCACTTGCCCAGGCGGGACTGTCCGGCGATTTCAACGGGCCGCTCTTCCTCGCAGCCCCGCCGATCGAACCTGAATGGAGCGCCCGCTTCGACCTTGCCGACCGCTCCCCGCCGTCCGATCACCCGGGTGACGCTTATGAGCGCTTCCTGGCGGCCATGCGTCAGCGGCCGGATCCGGCATTTCACGAGGCCTCTCTTTTTGGCGCCATCTCAGAGCGCCTTGCCGATCGCTTCGGCACGCGAGGCCTGCCCGTGACGCTTTCGACGGCATGCGCTTCCGGCGTAACGGCGATCCAGCTCGGTGTTGAGGCGATCCGCCAGGGCCGGACCACACGGGCGCTGACGGTTGCGACCGACGGCTCGCTCAGCGCCGAAGCGCTGATCCGCTTCTCGCTCCTGTCAGCCCTTTCGACCCAGAACGACCCGCCGACCAAGGCGTCAAAGCCCTTCAGCAAGGATCGCGACGGCTTCGTCATCGCCGAAGGTGCGGCGACCCTGGTGCTCGAATCGCTCGAGACGGCTGTCGCCCGCGGCGCAAAGATCCTGGGCATCATGCGCGGTGCCGGCGACAAGGCCGACTCCTTCCACCGCACGCGGTCTTCCCCCGACGGAGCCCCGGCAATCGCGACGATCCGCGCGGCTCTTGCCGATGCCGGTATCGACGAGGGCGCAATCGGCTACATCAACGCGCATGGCACGTCGACGCCAGAGAATGA
The DNA here is from genome assembly GCF_004345245.1 of Rhizobium sp. BK251. Classification (GTDB taxonomy): domain Bacteria; phylum Pseudomonadota; class Alphaproteobacteria; order Rhizobiales; family Rhizobiaceae; genus Rhizobium. The sequence continues at coordinate 455,819 of NZ_SLUQ01000003.1, forward strand.
CAAGATGGAATATGGCTCGATGTTTGCCGTATTCGGCGAGGGGCTCGCGAGCATCCCGGTTTCGTCGAACAAGTCGATGATCGGTCATACGCTGACGGCGGCGGGTGCTGTTGAGGCGGTGTTTTCGCTGCAGACGATGCTGACCGGGATACTGCCGCCGACGATCAACTATAACAATCCGGATCCGTCGATCGCACTCGACGTCGTGCCGAACAAGAAGCGGGAAAAGCAGGTCAATGCCGTGCTTTCGAACTCCTTCGGTTTCGGCGGCCAGAATGCCAGCCTTGTCATGTCGCTCGAACCGGCTTAATCGGTTCCCGACAAAAATTTGAACGAGACAGGGACGTACCGCCGCGCCCGCATCCTACAGGATGTGTGAGGGTCGTGACGGGTCCTGCAGCTACGCACCGGGCGGGGGCCCGCTGCGCTTCCGAAGGACTTTCCCATGCGCGCTTTGCAACTGATTGACGACCGCAAGCTTGAGATCACCGATCTCCCCGAACCGGATGCACCCGGCGCCGGCGAGGTGACGTTGCGTGTCAAGGCGGTTGCCCTCAACCATATCGACGTGTGGGGCTGGCGTGGCATGGCATTCGCCAAGCGCAAGATGCCGCTCGTCATCGGCGCCGAAGCCTCGGGAGTGGTGGAAGCGATCGGGCCTGGGGTTGCAAACGTCCTTCCGGGCCAGCTGGTCTCCATCTATGGCGCGCGAACCTGCGGTCTCTGCCGCCCCTGCCGAGAGGGCCGCGACAACCTCTGCGAACACGTTTCCGGCGTGCACGGCTTCCATCTTGACGGCTTCGCGCAGGAGAAGGTGAACCTGCCGGCGCGCCTGCTCGTGCCCGCACCGCCCGGTGTCGATGCCGTGGCGGCGGCCGTTGCTCCGGTCACCTTCGGTACCGTCGAGCACATGCTGTTCGACAATGCCAAGCTCGAACCCGGCGAGACCATTCTGGTTCATGCCGGCGGTTCAGGCATCGGCACGGCGGCGATCCAGCTCGCCAAGAAGATAGGCTGCACCGTGATCACGACCGTCGGCTCGGACGACAAGATCGAGAAGGCCAGGGCGCTCGGTGCCGACCATGTCATCAACTACCGCACCGACCGCTTCGAGGGCGTGGTGCGCAAGCTCAGCAAGAAGAAGGGCGTGGACGTCGTCTTCGAACACGTCGGCAAGGACACCTGGGCAGGGTCGATGCTCTGCCTGAAGCGCGGCGGCCGTCTTGTCACCTGCGGCTCCACCTCGGGCGTCTCGACGGAAATGAACCTGATGATGCTGTTCCAGCAGCAGCTGAAGCTCCTCGGCTCCTTCGGCTGCCGCATGGAGAACATGGCCAATGCCATGCAGAAGATGGGCCGCGGCCTCGTCCATCCGGTGATCGACACCGAAGTCAGCTTCGGTGAGATCGACCGTGCGCTGGAGCGCATGGAATCGCGCCAGATCTTCGGCAAGATCATCCTGAAGATGGACTGAGCATTGAAGATCCTCATTACCCGGATCGTTCTCGCACTTCGGCATTTCCAGCAGTGGCTGGTGGCGCAGATCGCGTTCGGATTCCTGAACTTCCTCAAGCTTTTTCCCGCCGATGGCGCAATGAACTTCGCCGACCGCTTCGTGCGGCTCATCGGCCCGAAGACGCGACGCCACAAGCTGATGCTCGTCAACCTGCGCAACGCTTTTCCAGAGAAGAGCGATGCGGAGATCGAGGAGATTGCGCTCGCAAGCTGGGGCAATATGGGTCGGCTGGCTGCCGAATATGTCTTCCTCGACCGGCTGTTCGACTTCGATCCCGAAAGGCAGGGGGAGGGACGGATCGAGGTCTCGGGAATCCCGCTCTTCATCGATCTCAAGGACAATCCGCGGCCCTTCATCGTCTTTACCGGCCACACCGGCAATTTCGAGCTGTTGCCCGTCGCGGGCGCCGCGTTCGGGCTGCACGTCACCGTCCTCTTCCGTCCGCCAAACAATCCCTATGTCGCGGAAAAGGTCTTTGAGTTCCGCAGCGCCCGCATGGGCCATCTCGTTCCGTCGCATGCCGGCTCTTCTTTTGCGCTTGCCCGCCAGCTCGAGTCCGGCGGTGGCGTCGGTGTCCTGGTCGACCAGAAGTTCACCAAGGGTTTGACGACCACATTCTTCGGTCGAGACGTGAAGACGAATCCGTTGCTCGCAAAGCTTGCCCGGCAGTTCAATTGCGAAGTCTACCCGGCACGCTGCATCCGCCTCCCGGGCAATCGTTACCGGCTGGAGATTGAACCGCGCATGGAACTCCCGCGGGACGAGCGCGGCAATCTCGACGTCCGCGCCACCGCGCAGATGCTGAACGACAAAGTCGAAAGCTGGGTAAGGGAAAATCCCGAGCAGTGGCTGTGGTACCACGACCGCTGGAACATCAAGCACACGCTGCCACGATAATCACCTACGGCAAACAGCGTAGACGGCGCTCTACCCTAAAATTTGATTGAGATTGAACGTGAGGGGAAATCATGTTAAGCCCCTGTCACTGAGAGGAATTTGCCGCTTGGGGGCAGTCAGCGGCAGCTGATTTCGTCGAGTATCTGGCGGCCCGGTGACTTTTTCAAGATATAAGAAGAATATTTATTAGGAGGACATCTTGCTGTCACTCTTTCAGGCGTTTTCGCTGCAATGCTTGGATCTCCAACGGGCGATCAAAAGCGGGGATGACGCTCAGGTGCGTGCCAAGGATCGCGATCTGGAGCGGCTTATCGCCGAGATCCTTTCGCACAAGGCGGGCAATATCGTCGAGATCTATACCCAGCTTCAGTTCGTCAGCCATCTGATACGGCACGAGGCGGATGATCGATCCTGCGTCTTGCGCCATTCGGCGGCGCTGTCGATCCTGCTTGACCGCTATTTCGGCGTCGAGGGAGGGGCCATGGACACGGTGTTCCAGGACGTCTTGTCCCAATCGGCCGCGTCGGAAAAGCCTACATCGACAGACGTCACGAGCATCCTGAATGCCGTCATCCTGGACAGCCTCCCGGATCGTGTTGCGGTGATCACCAGGGATTACCGCTACCTCTATTCGAACCCCGCCAATGCGACCTATCTCAACTGCAAGCCCGTGGAGCTCATCGGCCGGCATGTCGTCGAGTTCGTTGGGGAAGAGCGGTTCGAACGACGCGCCAAGGCAAAGCTGGACGCATGCCTCGCGGGCGAGCAGCTGGACTATACCTACGATCTCGACCTTCCGGACGGCAGGAGCAAGACGGCGCGCTGCCGGATGACGCCGCTGCGTACGAACGAGAACGAAATCATCGGCGTGCTGATCGTCCTGCAGGACATCGGCGTGCGGCTCGGCGTGCTCGCGGCGTGATCCGCTAGCGGGCAGACCAGACGGCGAGTTCGTAGCCGTCCTTGTCCGCGAAATGGAAACGGCGTCCCCCGGGGAAGCTGTAGATCGGGCGGACCACCTTGCCGCCCGATGCCTCCACGCGGGCGGCCGTCGCCTCAAGATCCTCGGCGTAGAGAACAATGAGCGGACCGCCCGGCGTCACCGGGCCGAGCGTGGTAAAGCCGCCGGTCAGTCGCCCGTCGGCAAACTCGCAATATTCGGGTCCGTAATCCTTGAAGCTCCATCGAAACGCCGCGCCATAGAAGGCCTTTGCAGCGGCGATGTCGGAGACGTTGAACTCGATGTAGTCGATCTTGCTGTCATTGCCTTCGCCCGTCATCGCGGAATCCTCCCTAGCGTTCCATCAACGTCTTCAATGTGGTGAGGTCCTTGAGCACATGGTCGGCATCAGCGCTGAACTGCTCGTCACTCATCCCAGGCATCCTGAACAGCGTGAACATGACCTCGCAGCCGTCGCCATTCGGGACGACGCGCAGCGCGTTGTAAACCCTGAGGCCCGATTCGATGGTCACGGTATGGTCTATCACGCCGAATTCGTTGCGCGGAACGAAGCTCACCCGCACCGTGCCGAGCACCCCGCGCGCGATCCAACTGTCGCCGTCCCGCTCGAGACCGGAGGCAAGCCCCGATGCCCAGAGCGGCATGTTTTCCGGCTCGCCTGCGAAGTCATAGACGCTCTGCCAGTCGCGGCTAACAGATAGATGAACGATCCTTGCCGTCATCGTGGACATGCTCGACCTCCATGCGCGGAAGATAAGGCGTCCGCACAGCGCCGGTATTGAACGAAACGGCCAGCGGGCCCTTGAACTGGCGCACGACCGCGGCAGGCGTCAGGCCCGACATATCACGGACCTCCCGGGTCATGTGCGCCTGGTCCGCATAGCCCGCTTCAGCGGCCAGCCAGGCGAGGGAACAGGGCGTCGTGGCACGAACCTGCTGCAGGAAACGCTGGAAGCGCAGGATACGATCCAATGTCCTTGCACCATAGCCGAAAACCTCATGACAACGTCTGCGAAGACTGCGCTCACTTATGCCAAGTTCGGCCGTGAGGTCGTCGATCATGCTCCTGCGCCGGCCAACGGCATTGTCCAGGCGACGAAGGACGAACTGCATAGCCGCGGCCGCTGGCTTCTCTGTCCCGGCGCGGTCGACTGCACGAAGCATCAAGTCGATCCGTTCATCGTCGCTGCCGGCTTCGGCTATCCGGTCCTCGAACTCGGCCGCAAGGCCTGGCGCGATATCCCCGAGCGCCACCGTCCGACCGACGATGTCGGAAAGGGGCAGCCTGAGCCATTGCCCGGCCCGGCCTGGCGCGAACCGCACACCGAGCAGGCGGCTGCCGGCCGGGATATCCGGAAAAGCGGCTGTCCTGTCGGGTCCGACGATGCAAAGCTCCCCGCCGGTCCAGATGAGATCGCTGCAGCAGTCCGGAACGACGGTGATTCCTCCCTCGATCTCATCCGGTAGCTGGTGGATCCAGGCGCATCGGATGTGTGGCTGCAGAAGGCCCGAGGGGGCCGACTCGATATATCGCCCGGCGAGCGGCGCGAGGAGCCGTCCTTCGTCTTTCAATCCTGCTGGCATGGGGGCGGCTCCCGTCTCGTGGTCACTGAATTGCTTCGGCAGCTTGCGCCGGATTGCAGCTTTAATTCGCCACGAGAGCGCCGCGAAATTGCGGCCCGAGCGCCGAGTCAAGCCAATTTCGGCCCTGCGCAGGCTTGCCGTTTGAATGATACAGTGCCACAACACCGTCGATAATGACTCATCGGAGGTTTGTCGTGGAAAAGGCAGAAATCGGATTGATCGGCCTTGCTGTCATGGGCTCCAACCTTGCGCTCAATATAGCAGAAAAAGGCAACAGAATCGCGGTTTTCAACCGTACTCCTGAGAAAACGGATGAATTCTACGAAAGCGCTGGTGATCTCAAGAAGCAGATCATTCCCTGCAAGACGATAGAGGAATTCGTCGAGGCGATCCGCCCGCCGCGGCCGATCATCATCATGATCAAGGCCGGCGAGGCCGTCGACCAGCAGATGGAAGCGCTGCGTCCGCACCTTTCCAAGGGCGACATCATGATCGACGCTGGCAACGCGAACTTCCGCGATACCGTCGCCCGGTTCGACCGTCTCAAGGATACCGGCCTGACCTTCATCGGCATGGGCGTTTCCGGTGGTGAGGAAGGTGCGCGCCATGGCCCCTCGATCATGGTCGGCGGCACGGAAGACTCCTGGAAGCGCGTCGAGAAGGTGCTGACCTCAATCGCCGCCAAGTACAAGGGCGATCCCTGCGTCGCCTGGCTCGGCAATGACGGCGCCGGCCACTTCGTCAAGACGATCCACAACGGCATCGAATATGCCGACATGCAGATGATCGCCGAGATCTATGGCATCCTGCGGGACGGTCTAGGCAAGAGCGCCAAGGACATCAGCGGCATCTTCGGGCAGTGGAACAAGGGCCGCCTGAACTCCTATCTCATCGAAATCTCCGAGAAGGTTCTCGCCGCAACCGATCCGGTAGCGGGCGGGCCGATGGTCGACATGATCCTCGACAAGGCGGGCCAGAAGGGCACCGGCAAGTGGTCCGTCATCGAGGCGCAGAACATGGGCGTGCCGGCGACCGCCATCGAGGCCGCCGTTGCCGCGCGCAGCCTTTCGGCCATGAAGTCGCAGCGCGAGGCTGCCGAGAAGATCTTCGGCACGCCGAGATACGATTTCTCGCTCGCCTACGGCCCGGAACTCGACAAGGACCTGGAGCTCGCGCTCTTCGCCGCCAAGATCGGCGCCTATGCGCAGGGCTTCGCAGTGATGGCGGAGGCATCGAAGGAGTACAATTGGTCGCTCCCCATGCCGACGATCGCGAAGATCTGGCGTGCCGGCTGCATCATTCGCTCCCAGTTCCTGGACGAGATCACGTCTGCATTCACGAAGGCGCCCGATGCGGCCAACCTCGTCGTCACGCCGGCCTTCTCCGAGATGGTCAAGGAATCGATCCCGTCGCTCCGGCGCGTCGTTGCGGCTGCCCTTGCGGCAGGGCTCCCGGTGCCGGCTCTCGCTTCGGCGCTGACCTATTTCGACGCCTATCGCCAGGGCAGGGGTACTGCAAACCTCATCCAGGCCCAGCGCGACTTCTTCGGCGCCCATGGCTTCGACCGCATCGACGGCAAGGAGTTCCACCACGGCCCTTGGGGCAGCGGCGCTTCGACCTTCTGACGTTTGCGGAAGCAATCAAAGAGAAAAGCCCGGGTCTAGCCCGGGCTTTTTTGACTCCGGCTATCGGTCTACCTGCGACCTTCTGGCCAGATCGGCTGGCTGATGCTCTGAAGCAGCTGCGGATCGATACCATCGATACGGGCGATGACGGCCTTGGCCATCTCGCGGCCGGCGTGGCGCACGTCCTCGTAGGCGGTGATGATCTCCGGCCTGATCCAGTTCAGGATTGGCGCAGATTCCTTCGAGACCATGTCGAGGTCGCGACCAAGCCTCTTGCCGGCAGCCTCGATACCGGCGTTGACGGCAATCGCCGCACTGCCGGCCGAGCAGACGATACCGTCAGGGGCGCCCGGCGAGCGCATCATCAACTCCACCGCGTTGCGGATCTCTTCGAGCGGAGTGTCGATGTTGACGCGCAGCGGCACTTCCTCGGCGCCATAGTCGTGCAGACCGGTCTGGAAACCGATGCGCGTATGCGCGTAGTAGGTGAGCTTGCTCGGCGGCTGCAACAGCGCGATCCGCCGACGATTCCTCTCGACCACGAGCTTTCCCACGGCCTGATGGGCAAAGGCTTCGTTGTTGAAATCGTGGAAAGGGTGCGTGAGGCCGGCATCCGTCCGCCCGTGCGTGGCAAAAGGCATGTTGCTTTCGGTAAGAAGGCGCACACGCGGATCGTCCGGCTCGATGCGGGAGATTATGACGCCGTCCGCCGAGCCTGTCTCGAGGATATAACGCACCGGCAGCATGGGGTCCTTGCTGTGCGAATGCGGCGTGACGACGATATGGTACGGCGTGCCGGTCAGCACCTCGGAAATTCCGAACACCATCTGGCTGCTGAAGCCCATGATCTCTTCGTCGATGCTCAACACGAGCGCGATGACGTTGGTCTTCCCGGTTCTCAGGCGCACGCCGGCACGGTTCGGTTGGTAGCCGAGCTGGCTTGCGACCATGCGTACCCGCTCTTTTGTCTCAGCACCAATATCCGGCGCATCCTTGAGCGCACGCGAAACAGTGGTGACGCCGAGCCCCGTCATGAAGGCGATCGTCTTGAGCGTCGGCCTCTCCCGTATCGGCGAGGGCGAAAGGCCGCTGCCTCGATTTTCCTTGTTGTCCATCCCTTGCGCCGTCCTTCGCGATTCACCCGCTTATATTGGCTTTTTTGGTAGCTGCAAGCCGCGGCTGCGCCGAGTTTTGCTCCCCCTGAACGCAATAATCTGTAACGATACAGTTCAAATGTCGAGCACTTTTTCAGTTAGATTTCAAAGCGACGCATCTTTAGATTGTTGTCGAGAAAGTTGCCGGAGTTTTTTGCGATTGCGAGAAGACAGCACTCTCCGGCTTGTGAATATTATCGATTATGACTTTATTTTTCAATGTATTAAGCCTGAAACCGGCTGACGCATGACCTGCTGAAATTGCAGGCAGGCAATTCTGACCACTGCCGAAAATACATGCTTCAGGTAGAAAATGAGGAAGCGCCAGGGAAAAATTTGCGGAGGGACTGTTGCGTGCCAAAATCGATTGCTCTAAGTTTTTCCGGCAACGTTTCAGTGAGGGAGGAAAACTCATGAAGTTTCGTTTTATCGCGGCAGCGCTTGCTGCGTCCGTGGCACTTCCGCTCGGCGCGGCCAATGCGACCGATCTCGAAGTCACCCATTGGTGGACATCCGGCGGCGAAGCCGCGGCCGTCGCTGAGCTCGCAAAGGCATTCGATGCGACCGGCAATCACTGGGTCGACGGCGCCATCGCCGGCGCCGGTAGTACAGCCCGTCCGATCATGATCAGCCGCATCACCGGTGGCGATCCGATGGGCGCCACCCAATTCAACCATGGCCGTCAGGCAGAGGAACTCGTTCAGGCGGGTCTGATGCGCGATCTTACCGACGTCGCCACCGCTGAGCATTGGAAGGACATCATCCGGCCGTCGAACCTGCTCGACTCTTGCACCATCGACGGCAAGATTTATTGTGCTCCCGTGAACATCCACTCCTGGCAGTGGCTCTGGCTCTCGAACGCCGCCTTCAAGCAGGCCGGCGTCGCGGTTCCGAAGAACTGGGACGAGTTTGTCGCTGCCGCTCCGGCTCTGGAAAAGGTCGGTATCGTTCCGCTCGCCGTTGGCGGGCAGGCATGGCAGTCCTCCGGTGCATTCGACGTTCTGCTGTTGGCGCTTGGCGGCAAGGATACGTTCTACAAGGTCTACAAGGACAAGGACGCAGAAGTCGCGGCAGGCCCCGAGATCGCCAAGGTCTTCAAGGCTGCCGACGATGCCCGCAGGATGTCGAAGGGCACCAACGTCCAGAATTGGAACGAGGCCACCAGCATGGTCATCAACGGCAAGGCCGGCGGCCAGATCATGGGTGACTGGGCGCAGGGCGAATTCCAGGTTGCCGGGCTGAAGGCTGGTACGGATTACACCTGCCTTCCCGGTCTTGGTGTTACCGACATGATCGCGACAGGCGGCGACGCCTTCTATTTCCCGCTGCTGAAGGACGAGGAAAAGTCCAAGGCGCAGGCGGTTCTGGCAAAGACGCTGCTCGATCCTACGACCCAGGTTGCCTTCAACCTGAAGAAGGGTTCGCTGCCGGTGCGTGGCGATGTCGATCTTGCCGCCGCCAACGACTGCATGAAGAAGGGTCTCGACATCCTTGCCAAGGGCAACGTCGTCGACTGGACCGACCAGCTGCTTTCGGCCGACAGCCAGAAGCAGAAGGAAGACCTCTTCTCTGAATTCTTCTCGAATGCATCGATGACACCAGAAGACGCCCAGAAGCGGTTTGCCGAGATCATCTCTTCAGCTGACTGATCGGCGCATTTGCTGCCTTTGCGATCCGGCTTCCCGAGGGAGCCGGATCCCTTCCGGGTGATCGTGCAGCCGGCAGCGTGTCTCCGACAGACCTGGCGGTTTTCGGACTGGAGATGGCGAGAGACGCCTTACCGTTTTGTCACGGGACGCAATGGCGATTTAGGGAGAAGTGTTCATGACGGGTCAAGCGCAAGCAGGCCGGCCAAACAAGTTACTACGCAATCTGAATGCCAAGATTGCGTCCATTCCGATGATCCTGACAGCCCTGTTGATCTTTCTCGGCGGCACTCTCTGGACTGTCTTTTACTCCTTCACCAATTCGAAGCTCCTTCCGCGGTTGAGCTTCGTCGGCCTTGATCAATACGAGCGCCTCTGGGCCGCACCGCGCTGGATAACGGCAATCGAGAACCTTGCCGTCTACGGCATTCTTTCACTGATCTTCAGCTTGGTCATCGGCTTCCTGCTTGCGGCGCTGATGGATCAGAAGATCCGCTTCGAGAATACGTTCCGTACTATATTCCTTTATCCTTTCGCCCTGTCCTTCATCGTGACGGGCCTTGTCTGGCAGTGGATCCTGAACCCCGAGTTCGGTGTCCAGGCGGTCGTCCGCTCGCTGGGTTGGACAAGCTTTACCTTCAATCCGCTCTATACGCCCAGCATCGTCATCTACGGCATCCTCATTGCTGCGCTGTGGCAGGGCACCGGTCTCGTCATGTGCCTGATGCTTGCCGGCCTGCGCGGTATCGATGAAGACATCTGGAAGGCTGCGCGCGTCGACGGCATCCCGATGTGGAAAACCTATCTCTTTATTGTCATTCCCATGATGCGGCCGGTCTTCATTACCACGCTCGTCATCATCGCTTCGGGCATTGTCAAGGTCTACGATCTCGTTGTCGCCCAGACGTCGGGCGGTCCTGGCATCTCATCGGAAGTGCCAGCAAAATACGTCTACGACTACATGTTTCAGGCGCAGAACCTGGGGCAGGGCTTTGCCGCTTCGACCATGATGCTCATCACGGTCGCGATCATCATCGTGCCCTGGGCCTATCTGGAATTCGGAGGAGGGCGCAAACGTGGCTAACGCAAACGTGGCTAATATCGAAATCCCCAACACCACCGCCGCCGGCATCGGCGCCGTGTCGTCGAAACTTGCGGAAGGTCCGAGCGGCCCGAAGCCGCGCGCGATGCTGTCGTCGCGCAACATCATCCTCTACGGCGCGCTCACCGTCGCGGCGCTGTACTATCTGCTGCCCCTCTACGTTATGGTCGTGACCTCGCTGAAGGGCATGCCGGAAATCCGCCTCGGCAACATCTTCGCGCCGCCGATGGAAATCACCTTCGAGCCCTGGGTGAAGGCCTGGGCGGAGGCCTGCACGGGTCTCAACTGCGATGGCCTGTCGCGCGGCTTCTGGAATTCGGTGCGTATCACCGTGCCATCGGTGATCATCTCGATCGCGATTGCCTCGGTGAATGGTTATGCGCTGGCAAACTGGCGCTTCAAGGGATCGGAACTCTTCTTCGCAATCCTCATCGTCGGCGCCTTCATTCCCTATCAGGTGATGATTTATCCGATCGTCATCGTGCTGCGCGAAATCGGCGTCTATGGCACGCTAACCGGTCTCGTCATTGTGCATTCGATCTTCGGCATGCCGATCCTGACGCTGCTTTTCCGCAACTACTTCGTGTCGCTGCCGGAAGAATTGTTTAAGGCGGCACGCGTCGACGGAGCAGGGTTCTGGCAGATCTTCCTGCAGATCATGCTGCCGATGTCGTTGCCGATCTTCGTGGTGGCGATGATCCTGCAGGTGACCGGCATCTGGAACGACTTCCTGTTCGGCGTCGTCTTCACCCGGCCCGACACCTATCCTATGACCGTGCAGCTCAACAACATCGTCAATTCCGTCCAGGGCGTGAAGGAATACAACGTCAACATGGCCGCGACGATCCTGACGGGTCTCGTGCCGCTGATCGTCTACTTCATCTCCGGACGTCTCTTCGTGCGCGGCATCGCCGCCGGCGCAGTGAAAGGCTGATACATGACCTCAAGTGTTTCCATCAAAGACCTCTCGCTGAATTTCGGTTCGGTCGCGGTTCTCGAAAACCTGAACCTGGAGATCAACGACGGCGAATTCCTCGTCTTGCTCGGCTCGTCCGGCTGCGGCAAGTCCACGCTGCTGAACTGCATTGCCGGCCTGCTGGACGTGTCGGCCGGACAGATATTCATCAAGGGCAAGAACGTCACCTGGGAAGAACCCAAGGACCGCGGCATCGGCATGGTGTTCCAGTCCTACGCACTCTATCCGCAGATGTCGGTCGAAAAGAACCTGTCCTTCGGCCTCAAGGTGGCGGGAGTGCCGCAGCCGGAGATCGACAAGCGCATCGCGCGTGCCTCTGAAATCCTGCAGATCCAGTCGCTGCTGAAGCGCAAGCCGGCGGCCCTCTCGGGCGGTCAGCGGCAGCGCGTGGCGATCGGGCGTGCACTGGTACGCGATGTCGACGTGTTTCTCTTCGACGAGCCGCTTTCCAACCTCGATGCAAAGCTGCGCTCGGAACTGCGCGTCGAGATCAAGCGCCTGCACCAATCGCTGAATAACACCATGATCTACGTCACCCACGACCAGATCGAGGCGCTGACGCTTGCCGATCGCATCGCCATCATGAAGAGCGGCATCATCCAGCAGCTCGACGATCCGACGACGATCTACAACCAGCCGCGCAACCTTTTCGTCGCAGGCTTCATCGGCTCTCCGTCGATGAACTTCCTGCATGGCGAACTGGTCGAGAAGGACGGCAAGCCGGCATTCGCGACGAACGGCGTAACCTTTTCGCTGGACGGCTATTCGGCTCTCGAGCCGCTGAAGCCCGGCCGCCAGGTCGTCCTCGGCGTCCGTCCGGAGCATGTGAAGGTCAATGAGAACCTCGGCGCTGAAGTCCACGATGCTACCGTCGATATCGAGGAGCCGATGGGCGCCGACAACCTGCTGTGGCTGAAGCATGCGGGCCATACGATGTCGGTTCGCATCAACGGGTCGCGCCGCTTCAAGCCGGGAACGCCGCTGAAGCTCAGCTTCGACATGGGGCTTGCCTCGCTCTTCGACGCCAAGTCGGAGCTGAGGCTCTAGTAACGCCGAACGGGCGGGCCGCAGGAGCGGCTCGCTTGCCTGCCTTGTGTGGCCGTGCCGCCACTGAACGGGACGATGCGCGGAAATTTCCCTCTTCCGCACGGACAAGCGTCGTCCGCCCTTTTACTGGATCATTGTCATGACGTCCTCGCTCAGAAACGCCTTCAATGTCGATCTTGCCGGTTCCTGGCGGCTTACCTCCGCCGATGGAGAGGTAACGACCAGCATGCCCATACCGGGCGACGTCCACTCCGCCCTCCATGCCGAAGGCCTCATCCCGGATCCTTATTTCGGGCGCAACGAAGAGGTGGTCCAGTGGGTGGCGAAGCGCGACTGGGTGGTTGAGCGTAGCTTCAGCCTTATCGATATAGCGGGCAACTTCTACCTCGATATCGACTATCTCGACACCGTTGCGACAGTCTACGTGAATGGCACAAAGGTCCTGGAGGCCGACAATTGCTTCCGGCGGTATCGACCGGACGTCTCGAAGGCGCTGAAGTCGGGCGAGAACACGATCAGGATCGTCCTGCATTCCAGCATCTCGGCCGGTGAAGTCCGCCAGGGCAAGCAACCGTTCTACATTCCATACCATCCCGGCAATTCGCCGATCGCCAACGGCAACATGCTGCGCAAGCCGCAGTGCCATTTCGGCTGGGACTGGAACATCGCGATCGCGCCGCTCGGCCTTTACGGCTCGATTGCGCTGCGCAAGCTCGAGACGGCGCGCATCGAACACGTCACCACGCGCCAGGTTCACAATGTCGACGGTTCCGTCGATCTGCAGGTCAGCGCAACACTGTTTTCCAAGGATCCGGGCATCGTGCCGGTTCACTTTGCGCTCGACGGCGAACGTGTTCGGCTCGATGTCGGCGTCAATGCCGGCGAGACGATCGTCAACCATGTCTTCGAGATCGCCAAGCCTCGCCTTTGGTGGCCGGCCGGCAGCGGCGAGCAGGCGCTTTATGCGCTGACCGTCGATCTGCCGTCCGATTCGGTCACCAGGCAGATCGGCCTTCGTACCGTCGAACTCATCACCGACAAGGACGAGGCCGGCAGCCGCTTCGCCTTCAAGGTGAACGGTCGGGAGATCTTCTGCCGCGGTGCGAACTGGATTCCGGCCGACGCCCTGTTCTCGCTCTCGTCCCCGGAGAAGACCGAGGACCTGCTGCAGTCCGCCAAGGCCGCAAACATGAACATGATCCGCGTCTGGGGCGGCGGCTTCTACGAGCAGGACTATTTCTACGATCTCTGCGACCGGCTCGGCCTCATGGTCTGGCAGGACTTCATGTTCGCCTGCAACCTCTATCCCTCGACGGAGGACTTCCTCGACAACGTCGCGATCGAGGTCGACTATCAGGTCAAGCGCCTGTCCTCGCATCCGTCGATCGCGCTCTGGTGCGGCGACAACGAGCTTGTCGGGGCGCTGACATGGTTCGACGAGTCGAAGAAGGATCGCGACCGCTATCTCGTCTCCTACGATCGCCTGAATCGGACGATCGAGCAGGCGATGAAGAAGGCGGCGCCCGATGCCATCTGGTGGCCCTCGAGCCCGGCCTCCGGTTATCTCGATTTCGGCGATGCCTGGCACGCCGACGGCTCCGGCGACATGCACTACTGGTCGGTCTGGCACGAGAACAAGTCCTTCGACAATTACCGCTCCGTGCGTCCGCGCTTCTGCTCCGAATTCGGCTTCCAGTCCTATACGTCGCTTCCCGTCATCAAGACCTATGCGGATCAAAAGGACATGAACGTCGCTTCGCCGGTGATGGAGCTTCACCAGAAGAATGCCGGCGGCAACGAGCGCATCGCCGGCACAATGTTCCGCTATTTCCGCTTTCCGAAGGATTTTCCGAACTTCGTCTATCTCAGCCAGATCCAGCAGGGTCTCGCCATCAAGACGGCGGTCGAATACTGGCGCTCGCTGAAGCCGCATTGCATGGGCACCATCTACTGGCAGCTCAACGACACATGGCCCGTCGCCTCCTGGTCGAGCCTCGACTATGGCGGACGCTGGAAGGCGATGCACTACCTGGTCAAGCGCTTCTTCCAGCCGGTCGCTGTCGCCGCCATTCCGTCGGAGGACGGCAAGACGATCCGTTTCTCTCTGGTCAACGATACGACGGCGGAGGTCAGCGTCGACATCTCGATCTCTGTGCTGACGATGAAGGGCGAGCGCCGGCATCTCAAGGACATCATGGCCATGTGCACTCCGGATGCCGCCGTCACCGCGACCGAGATCGACGTCTCCGATATCCCCGCAGGCACGCTTCTCGCCTGGCGCTTCACCGCCTCGAACGGCATGGGCGGGGAGGGGCACTATGTCCACGGTACCTACAAGGCGCTTGAGCTCGAGCCAGCCGGACTCGCGGTCACCCACGAATTTGTCGAGGAGAACGGCGCCATCGACATCAATATCACCGCCAGGGGGCTCGCCCTCTTCGTGATGATCGAGACCGACACCGACGGGAAATATTCCGACAACGCCTTCGATCTCGCCGCCGGCGAAAGCCGCCGCATCACCTTCACCCCGGCGAGCCCGCTTCCCGGCGGCAAGCTGCCGGAATTCCGCTTCTACGACCTGCAGTCCTGCCAGTCGGTGGACTGAATTCGAAATGAGAATGGGCACGAGGCCCGAGGAGGAAATGATGACGAAACTCAGCTACCAGCTCTACAGCGCCCGCAACTTCCAGCCTTATTCGGCGATCTTCGAGAAGCTCGGCAAGGCCGGCTATGCGGAAGTCGAAGGCTTCGGCGGTATCTATGCGGACCTCGACGATGGCAGCCTGAAGAGCCTGCGTGCCGACCTCGACAAGAACGGCCTGACGATGGCGACCGGCCATTTCAGCCCCGACTTCCTGGAGAAGGAAGCCAAGAAGTCGCTGGCTATCGCCAAGACGCTCGGGATGGATTCCATCTATGCGCCGCACCTTGCGGCGGACGAGCGCCCCACCGACGGCGCCGGCTGGCTCGCCTTCGGCAAGCGGCTCGCCGAAATGAGCAAGCCCTACAAGGACGCCGGCTATGAGTTCGGCTGGCACAACCACGACTTCGAATTCGTGAAGCTCGCCGACGGTTCGCTGCCGATCGAGCGTATCTTCGAAGGCGCGCCGGACATTTCTTGGGAAGCGGACATTGCCTGGGTCGTTCGCGGCGGCGGCGATCCCTTCGCCTGGATCGAAAAGCTCGGAAACCGCATTACGGCCGTTCATGTGAAGGACATCGCGCCGGCCGGCCAGGCGACGGACGAAGGCGGTTGGGCCGATGTCGGCCACGGGACGCTCGATTGGCCAGGTCTGATGAAGGTCCTGCGCGGCACGAAGGCCAAGCACTTCGTGGTCGAGCACGACAACCCGAACGACGTCGACCGGAACATCACGCGCTCCATCGCATCCTTCAAGAAATACTGATAGAGGCATAGAATGACTAAGGAACTTGGTGTCGGCATCATTGGATGCGGCAATATTTCCACCACCTATTTTTCACTCTCACCGCTCTTCAAGGGCCTCAAGGTACTCGCCTGCGCCGATATCAACCTGCAGGCCGCCAAGGCCCGCGCGGAGGAGTACGGTGTCGTCGCGCAGACGATCGAGGAACTGCTCGCCAATGACGAGATCGACGTCGTCGTCAACCTGACGATCCCGGACGCGCACTATCCCGTCTCGAAGGCGATCCTCGAGGCCGGGAAGCACGTCTATTCCGAAAAGCCGCTCGTGCTGACCCTGGAACAGGGCGAAGAGCTGCGGCGCATCGCCAAGGACAAGAAGCTCTCGGTCGGCTGCGCGCCTGATACCTTCCTCGGCGGCGCGCACCAGCTTGCCCGTAAATATGTGGACGAGGGCGGCATCGGCCGCATCACCTCCGGCGCCTGCTACGTCATGGGCCCCGGCATGGAGATGTGGCATCCGAACCCGGACTTCTTCTTCCTGCCGGGTGGCGGTCCGATCCTCGACATGGGCCCGTACTATATCGCCAACCTCATCAACCTGATCGGGCCGGTGAAGCGCGTCGGCGCCATGACCTCCATGGCATCAGAAACCCGCACAATCAGCAGCCAGCCCCGCAGCGGCGAGACTATCCCCGTCAAGACACCGACGACCATCCAGGCGCTTCTGGAATTCGTCAGTGGCGCGACGGTGACGCTGACGGCAAGCTGGGATGTCTGGTCGCATCGCCACGCCAACATGGAACTCTACGGCACCGAGGGATCGCTCTACGTTCCGGATCCGAACTTCTTCGGTGGCGTCGTTGAAGCAAGCGGCCGCGACAAGAACATCCAGCCGCTCGCGGCCTGGGACCATCCCTTCGGCATCTTCAACCAGGAGAGCCCTCAGGGTCCGCGTGCGAACTACCGCACCGCCGGCCTCGCCGACATGGTCGCCGCGCTCATCGATGGACGGGACGCGCGATGCTCGCTCGACCGCACTCTGCACGGCGTTGACGTCATGACGTCGATCCTGAAGGCGGGCCAGGAGGGTCGCTTCATCGAACTCACGACGACGTGTACCCAGCCGGCGGCGCTCGGCATTGAAGAGGCCCAGGCGCTCTTGAAGTAGACGTACGAATGTCTATTGTCCGCGCGGGCCTCGAGCCCGCGCTTTTTGCATGAAGGGATTATGGATCATGGGCTGGCTACCGGCTGAAGACCGCTATTCGAAGATGAAGTACAATCGCACGGGCCGTTCCGGCCTGCAGCTCCCGGCCGTCTCCCTCGGCCTGTGGCACAATTTCGGCGGCGACACGCCGCATGACCGAAAGATCGACATGTGTCGTACGGCGTTCGATCTCGGCATCACCCATTTCGACCTTGCCAACAACTACGGACCGCCTCCCGGCAGCGCCGAGACGGCTTTCGGCGAGATCCTCAAGACGGATTTTGCGGGTCTGCGCGATGAACTGATTATCTCGTCCAAGGCCGGCTACGACATGTGGCCGGGTCCCTATGGCGAGTGGGGCAGCCGCAAGTATCTGATCGCCTCATGCGACCAGAGCCTGAAGCGCATGGGCCTCGACTACGTCGATATCTTCTATTCACATCGCTTCGACCCCGATACGCCGCTCGAGGAGACCTGCGGTGCGCTCGACCATATCGTTCGCTCGGGCAGGGCGCTTTATGTCGGCATCTCCTCCTACAACTCGCAGCGCACCCGCGAAGCGGCCAATATTCTCAAGGATCTCGGTACGCCATGCCTCATCCATCAGCCCAGCTATTCGATGCTGAACCGCTGGGTCGAGGACGACAAGCTCCTCGATGCGCTCGATGAGGTCGGCATGGGCTCGATCGTATTCTCGCCGCTCGCCCAGGGCATGCTGACGACGAAATATCTCGGCGGCATTCCCGCTGACAGCCGCGCGGCGCAGAACCACTTCCTCAAGAAGGACTTCATCCGCCCGTCGATCATCGACAATATCCGCAAGCTCAACGAGATTGCCGAGCGCCGCGGCCAGACGCTGGCACAGATGGCAATCGCCTGGGTTCTCCGAGGTGGTCGCGTTACCTCGGCTCTGATCGGCGCAAGCCGTTCGTCGCAGATCGTCGATTGCGTGAAGGCGCTCGACAATCTCGATTTCACGGCGGAAGAGCTCAAGGAAATCGACGGCTACGCTCGCGAAGCCGACATCAACCTCTGGGCAAAGTCTGCAGAGCGCGAATGAGTTCGAAACGCCCGGGAGGAAACTTCCGGGCGTTTTTTCTGGTATGATTTGATGTACGTGCGGCAGGCCGCACATGCCCTTTGGAGGAGGTGGCTATCATGATCCGCAACCCGATTCTTCCCGGTTTCAATCCCGATCCGTCCATCTGCCGCGTCGGCGACGACTACTATATCGCGACGTCCACCTTCGAATGGTATCCGGGCGTGCAAATCCATCATTCGCGCGACCTGGTGAACTGGAAGCTCGTGCGCCGTCCGCTCGAACGCCAATCGCAGCTCGACATGCGTGGGAATCCCGATAGTTGCGGCGTC
This sequence comes from Rhizobium sp. BK251, assembly GCF_004345245.1. Lineage (GTDB taxonomy): Bacteria > Pseudomonadota > Alphaproteobacteria > Rhizobiales > Rhizobiaceae > Rhizobium. The sequence continues at coordinate 474,290 of NZ_SLUQ01000003.1, forward strand.
TGGGCGCCATGCCTTTCCTACGCGGATGGGCAGTTCTGGCTTGTCTATACCGACGTCAAGCGCTTCGACGGTAACTTCAAGGACGCGCATAACTACATCGTCACCTCGCCAACGATCGACGGCGAGTGGTCCGAGCCTGTCTACGTCAATTCCTCAGGCTTCGATCCGTCGCTCTTCCATGACGACGATGGCCGCAAGTGGTTCGTCAACATGCAGTGGAACCATCGCACCGAGAGCTTCGGGGGCTCGCCGAAGTCGCCGGCCTTCGACGGCATCCTGCTGCAGGAGTGGGATCCGGTAACGAAATCGCTGAAGGGACCGCTCAAGAACATCTTTGCCGGCAGCCCGCTCGGCCTCGTCGAAGGGCCGCATCTCTTCAAGCGGAACGGATATTATTACCTGACGACTGCAGAAGGCGGCACGGGCTACGACCACGCCGTCACCATGGCGCGCTCGCGCAATATCGACGGCCCCTACGAGCTGCATCCGAACCGGCATCTGATCACTTCGAAAGATCACCCCGAGGCGGCGCTGCAGAGGGCGGGACACGGGCAGTATGTCGTAACGCCGGACGGCCAATTCTACCACACCCATCTCTGCGGCCGGCCGTTGCCACCAAAGCGCCGCTGCACGCTCGGGCGCGAGACCGCGCTGCAGAAATGCGTCTGGCGGGAGGACGGCTGGCTCTATCTCGAAAACGGCACGACCGTTCCCGATGTCGAAGTGCCCGGCCTTTTCAGCGCCGTGCCCACAGCAAAGCCGCGACGCAGTGAATACAGCTTCGACGGAGGCAAGCTGCCCGACGACTTCCAATGGCTGCGCACACCGAAGCCGGAGCGTATCTTCAATCTTACCGACCGCCCCGGCTATCTTCGCCTGATAGGCCGCGAGAGCATCGGTTCCTGGTTCGAACAGGCGCTCGTCGCGCGCCGACAGGAGCATCACAGCTTCAGGGCCGAGACCGTCGTGGAGTTCCAGCCGGATACCTATCAGCAGGTCGCCGGCCTGACCCATTACTACAATCGCCACAAGTTCCACGCCGCTGCCGTGACGCTGCATGAAAAGCTCGGCCGTGTCGTCACCATTCTCTCCTGCAACGGCGACTATCCGAACGGCCGCTTGAGCTTCCCCGCGGAAAGCGGTGTCACGATCTCCTCCGAGGGGCGCGTCCAGCTTTCGATGGAGATACGCGACAACGACCTGCAGTTCTTCTGGCAGACCGAGGGCAAGGGCGCCTGGCAGCCGATCGGCCCGGTGCTCGACGCCGGTGTCGTCTCCGATGAAGGAGGGCGCGGCGAGCACGGCTCCTTCACCGGCGCGTTCGCGGGGGTCTTCGCCTTCGATACGTCCGGCAGGGCAAAGACCGCGGACTTCGACTGGTTCAATTACGACGAGCTTTGAGCGGGGGGCTCATAGATGTCATCGGATATCGTCATCGAGCCGATCGGCGTGCAGCATATTGACAGCTACCACCGGGCTCTCGACACCGTGGCACGCGAACGGCGATATCTGACATTTCTCGAAGCCCCGTCGCTCGAGGACACCACCAAGTTCGTCCTCGACATGATCAAGAACAAGCATTCGCAGTTCGTCGCGTTGAAGAACGGTGAGGTGGTCGGCTGGTGCGATATCCGCCGGCATTTCCAGCCGACGCACTCGCATCGTGGCACTCTGGGAATGGGTATCGCAGCGGCACATCGCGACAGGGTCTTGGGCATCGTCTGATCGTCAGGACTCTTGAGGGTGCGCGGGAGAAGGGCGTCATTCGCGTAGAACTCAGTGTCCACTCGGACAACGAACGGGCGATCCGGCTCTATGAACGAGTGGGCTTCGTTCGCGAGGGCGTCGCCCGCGATGCAGTCTTCATCGACGGCCGCTATCTGGATGCCGTCGACATGGCGTTAATCTACCGCTAGGCGAAGATTCTTTAATGTCTCTACATTAGATAATAGGCATAAGTGCTTATCTTCATTACGAAACTTTAATCTTGCCTTCAGTTTCGGTTCATCTTTTCGGCCCTAGTTTGCTCGTGTGGTCAACACGAGGAACCCCAATGAAAAAGATATTTGCCGCTCTTCTCTCCGCTTCCTTCCTGCTGTCGCCGGTCGTGGTCTCGCAGGCGAGTGCTGCACCGCATCACCCGGTCGTCGTTGAGAAGAAGGTCGTCGTCACGCGGCATCATTGGTCGAAGGGCTATCGTCTGAGCCCTGCCGAGCGCCGCCGCATGGCCGACGTTCACGACTACCGTCGCTACCACTTGCGCTCTCCGCCGCATGGCTACCGCTGGGTGCGCGTCGACAACGACTACCTACTGGTAGGCATTACCAGCGGCATCATTTCGAGCTTCATTGCCGCCAACCGGTAATGCAAGAGGGCGGCCCGGAGGCCGCCCTTCTTCTTTCCCTTCGTGTTTCAATCTCTCCATGGCGCATTCCGCCGAACGCACTTGCCGTCGACCCGAGATATCGCTCCGATTGGCCGCGCAAACGAGCCTGGTCATCCGCCTCTTAGTCGAAGCGCGGCAACGACGAGAATAACGACAGAAGTGGCGACAGCGATCGTAACCGTCGCGCCAACTCTCCACGTCCATCCCCCAGCCGAGGCCCGAGCAACCCTGATCCTCACTGACTTGTGTCGCCTCCGACCGGCCTCTCGGTTCAGGTCGACCGGCGCATCGGCCGGGCTGGAACTCCCCAGCTCGCATTCTATGCACACGCAGCGGAACGCGATCGGCTTACCTTCCGTCATGCGACCTGCCTGCTCCAGCTTGCGAAGGGATCGGGAAGGTTACGCCAACGTGCCGGCGTGAATGCATCTGCGTCGACGAGACAGGCATCGAGATCGCGCCTGATTTGGCGCTCGTCCATGGGATCAGCGCCGATGAAGACGATCTCCTGGCGCCTGTCGCCCCAGACCGGATCGAGATAGGGGCCGATTGCCCTCGTGAAACCCGGATCGCGCGGCCACTGCTCGCGCGGCACGGCCGCCCACCAGATGCCCATCCTGCCGGTACGGACCAGGGCACCCGCCTGGCTTACCTCACCGACATGGTCCGGCCGCGTCGCCAGCCAGAAGAAGCCTTTGGCGCGCACGACGCCCGGCCACGACCGGTCGAGGAAGGCCTGGAACCTCATCGGGTCGAAGGGGCGCTTCGCACGATAGACGAAGGAGCGGATGCCGTATTCCTCCGTCTCCGGCACATGATCCTTGAAGCCGTGCAGTTCCTTGTACCAGAGCGGATGCGTCTCGGCCCTGGCAATGTCGAAGAGGCCGGTTCCGAGGACGTCGTCGAGTTCCACCCTGCCGAAATCGGTCTCGGTCAGCCGTGCATCCGGATTGAGGCCAACGACGATCTTGCGAGCAGCTTGGCGTTGCTCCGGCGTTGCCGTGCAGATCTTGTTGAGCACGACCACGTCGGCGAATTCGATCTGCTCTACGAGGAGATCGATGATCGTGCGATCGTCACCATCGCCGGCCGTCTCGCCGCGATCGCGGAGGAAGTCGGCGGAGCCGTAATCCGCGAGCAGATTGGCGGCATCGACGACAGTCACCATCGTGTCGAGCCGCGCGACGTCCGAGAGGCTCTTGCCGTCCTCGTCGCGGAACTCGAACGTGGTGGCGATGGGCAGGGGTTCCGCGACCCCTGTCGATTCGATCAGCAGATAGTCGAAGCGCTCTTGTTCGGCGAGTTCGCGCACCTGTTTCAGAAGGTCATCGCGCAACGTGCAGCAGATGCATCCGTTCGTCATCTCCACCAGTTGCTCCTCCGTCCGCGAGAGGTTGGCGCCGCCATCGCGCACCAGCGCGGCATCGATGTTGACCTCGCTCATGTCGTTGACGATCACGGCGACGCGCATGCCTTGCCGATTGCCGAGAACGTGGTTGAGCAGGGTGGTCTTACCGGCGCCGAGGAAGCCGGAAAGCACAGTGACAGGCAGTTTTTCTTTCACGATTACCGCTCCTTGTTAATGTTATAATATTACATGTCGAGTACTGAAAAAGGCGGACACCCAGATCCGCCTTCATCCGTCAGCTCTCCTGCGCGAGGCAGTCCTTGAGTGACCGCGCGATGCCGTGCATCAGCTCGAAATAGAGGTCCGGCCCGGCCTTCAGGGTCGCCGCCTCAGGGTCGAGCACGCCCGACTTCGCCGGGGTGCCCTCGATCACTACATTGATCAACCGCGGCTCGAATTGCGGCTCGGCAAAGACGCAGGTGGCACCGAGTTCAGCGACCTTCGCGTGGATATCCGATATCCTCGCCGCGCCGGGTATCGTCTCAGGGTTGACGGTGATCGAGCCGGCGACCCGCACGCCGTAGCGGTGTTCGAAATATTGATACGCATCGTGGAAGACGATGAAGGGCTTGTCTTTGACAGGGCTGACGACATCGACAATCTTTGTGTCGAGCGCGTCGAGCCTGTCGTCGAGCGCCTTGGCGTTTGCCTCATAGGTCAGGGCATTGGCCGGGTCGGCGGCAACGAGCGTCATGGTGATTTCCTGCGCCATCGCCTTGGCGTTCATCGGGTCGAGCCATAGATGCGTATCGAATTCGCCGTGGTCATGATCGTGACCGTCTTCGTGGGCTTCAGTGGCGTGGTCGTGATCGCCGTCATCATGGGCTTCGAAGGCACCGCCCTCGCGGAAGGGAAGCTTGACGAGACCGGGTGCGTTGTCGAGCTCCACCACCTGGGCATTGGTTCCGAGCGCCTCCAGCGGCTTCTGCAGGAATGCCTCGAGGCCGGGACCCGCCCAGAAGATCACCTTGGCCTTCTCCAGTGCCTGCGCATTCGAGGGCCTGAGGCTGTAGGTATGCGGAGAGGCCGCACCGTCGACGATAAGCTCCGGCTCGCCGACACCCTGCATGATGGAGGCGACGAGCGAGTGCAGCGGCTTTATCGAGACGACGACATCAGGCGCGTCGGCCGCAGAAGTCGCCGTCGAAACGAGCGTTGCCACTGCGGCAAGGAGGGCAATTTTCGACACGTTCATCGGCAACTCCGCTGGTATTGAGTATGTTATGTTATTACATAGATTGCGTAACGCTATAACGTGTGCGATAGCAGTGCGCAACAGCGCGAATGGAAAATTGATGTTTGCTCCCGCAAGAGACGAGGGATCGCCGCTCGTTTCCCTCTCCAATGTCGGCGTCAGGCGCAACGGCCGCTGGCTCGTGCGCGGCGTCGATTTTTCCGTGCGCCGCGGCGAGATCGTCACCCTCATCGGTCCCAACGGTTCGGGCAAGTCCACCAGTGCCAAGGCCGCGATCGGCGTGCTGAAGCCGGACGAGGGGAGCGTCGAACGGCTTGCCGGGCTCAAGGTCGGCTATGTGCCGCAGAAGCTCTCCATCGATTGGACCTTGCCACTCACCGTGCGGCGGTTGATGACGCTTACCAGGCCTCTGCCGGAGCGCGAGATAACCGACGCGCTGGATGCGGCCGGCATCGCCCATATGGCCGGCGCTGAGGTTCAGAATCTTTCCGGCGGCGAGTTTCAGCGCGCACTCCTGGCCCGAGCGATCGCCCGCAAGCCGGACCTGCTCGTCCTCGACGAGCCGGTACAGGGTGTCGACTTCAGCGGCGAGATTGCGCTCTACGACCTCATCAAGTCGATCCGCAACTCGTCCGGCTGCGGCATCCTGCTCATCTCGCACGACCTGCATGTGGTCATGGCGGAAACCGATACCGTCATCTGCCTGAACGGGCATGTCTGCTGCCGCGGCACGCCCCAGGCGGTGAGCCGCAGCCCCGAATATGTGCAGCTCTTCGGCACGCGAGCCGCGCAGACGCTTGCCGTCTACAGCCATCACCATGACCATACCCACCTGCCCGACGGACGCGTACTGCATGCGGACGGCTCGCTAACCGACCATTGCCACCCGGGCGACGGACATCACCATGACGGCCACGATCACAGCCATGGCCATGCGGTCGCCCTCCACCAGCACGGCGCCGACCCCTCTTCGGCCGATGACCATACGCCACATCCCCGCATCGAGGAGGTGACAGCCGATAGGGGCGAACGCCCCGGGGACGACCGCCATGTTTGACGATTTCTTCACCCGCGCGGTCATCGCCGGCGTCGGCCTTGCGCTCACCACCGGCCCGCTTGGTTGCTTCATCATCTGGCGGCGCATGGCCTATTTCGGGGATACGATCGCCCATTCCGCGCTGCTCGGCGTTGCGCTGTCGCTGCTGTTTCAGTTCAACCTCACGATTGCCGTCTTTGTGGTCGCCGCGACCGTCTCGATCCTGCTCCTCTTCCTGCAGCGTCGACAGGCACTGTCGGCGGATGCGCTGCTCGGCATTCTCTCGCATGCCACGCTGGCGATCGGCCTTGTCATGGTCGCCTTCATGACGTGGGTGCGCATCGATCTCATCGCCTTCCTCTTCGGCGACATCCTTGCGGTCACGCAATCGGATATCGACCTCATCTGGGGCGGCGGCGTGCTCGTCCTCGGCGCGATCGCCTATCTGTGGCGGCCGCTGCTCGCTGCAACCGTCAATCCCGAGCTTGCCGAGGCCGAAGGGCTGCGGCCGGAGAGGGCGCGGCTCTTCTTCATGCTGCTGATGGCCGTCGTCATCGCGATCGCGATGAAGATCGTCGGCATCATGCTCATCACGTCGCTGCTGATCATTCCGGCCGCCACGGCGCGCCGCCTTTCCACGACCCCGGAAATGATGGCGGTGCTCGCCTCGCTGATCGGCGCGATCGCCGTCGCCGGCGGCCTCTTCGGTTCGCTGCGCTACGACACGCCGTCTGGCCCCTCCATCGTCGTCGCCGCGCTTATCCTCTTTATTCTGAGCTTGCTGCCCTTCACGCGAGGGCAGGCGAGGCAGGCCGCCGAGGCCCAAGGACAACGCCCATGAACGCTATTCCGCAACTGACCAAGAACCAGACGCTCGTCTTCGACGTCCTGTCGCACGCTGACGGGCCGCTCAGCGCCTATACGATACTCGACAGGCTGAGGGATCGCGGATTCCGCGCGCCGCTGCAGGTCTACCGGGCTCTGGAGAAGCTCCTGGAATATGGCGTGGTCCACCGGCTGGAAAGTATCAACTCCTTCGTGGCCTGCGCCCATCCGGGCGAGGATTGCCACAGCCACGGACTGGTGGCCTTCGCCATCTGCGACAAATGCGGACAGGTTACGGAATTTCACGACCACGAACTCGACCACCGCCTGATGTCATGGGTCCGCGGGCAGAAATTCAAGCCCGAGAAGGCAACGATCGAGATCCGCGGCCGTTGCGCCGCCTGCGCCTGAGCAATTGCGCAAGTCAAATTAACGGGAAGCCAGAGGCCCGCTGGACTTTTGCTATGCAATCGGTCACAACCCCTAATACGCATATCCCATAAATACACTATATTATTGCATTTCCAATCTGCGATGCTACTATTGGCTGTCTCCTGGGGAAGGGTCTTCCGATGGCGGTTCGCAGTCTCTTGGCACTCGTGCTTGCCTTGCCCATAGCTGCGTGCGTCAGCTTTGCGCCGACCTTCGACGCGACGATCTATGACAGGCTTTCTGCGGCAAACTCAAGCCTGGCAAAACTGGAAACCGCCATCGAGACAAAGGCGCCCGGCAAGCTCCGCTACTCCGATGCGGAAGGTTATTACATCGACGCATTGGCCGAAATCGGGGAGGCCCAGGATGTTGCCGACAGAAGGCCGGCCTACCTGAGCGGCCAGCCATCCGCCGAGGCCGCTCGCTTGAGTGCCGCCAATATCAAGAGTTGCCGGGAGGCGATCGAGTTTTCGCGTACGACCTTCAAGGAAAGTGGTCAGGCGGTGAGAACGCTGGATGATCTCTCGACCGTCAGGAATACCTGCGCAATTCCAAAAACAATGGAAGGAATGCTCAAGTAGGGGGAGATGCATGCCAATCAACTTCGAGACGTTCAAGCCGACTTCGGTAGACGAACTGCGAAACGGACTTCTTCAGGTGGTGATAGACACCGCCGCAGGGCAATGGAACCTGATTAGGAACGAGATGACCTATCAGTTGAGCTTCATCGCTGAAAAGACCGCGACCGTCATGGCGCAATTGAGCAAAAAGCAGATCACCAGGAAAGAGGCGGACGGTAGTCTTCATCTGTTGGAGATCAATCTCAATAGCGCGCTACGGGAGTTCGCCTTCATGGCCTATACAGTTGCGCAGAAGATATTGAACTCGGTGTTCCAGTTGCTCAGGAGCGCCATCAGGAACGTCACCGGGATCACCTTGCTTTTGTGAGCCGCTGCCTTGGAACGAACTGATCCGGTGCCGGTCTCGGCATGCGCGATCGTCGTTGTCATGAACGGCCATATCGTCGTATCGACGGATGAACTCGCGGGAGCGGGACCCTGCGTCACAGCTCCCTTAAATCCCGTGCGAAGCGGTGCCAGTTGGCGACATAGCTCCTCGCGGAGCGGCGCAGCCCCTCGATTGCCTCCTCGTCGAGCGTGCGGATCACCCTTGCCGGTGAGCCTACGATCAGCGAACGATCCGGGAACTCCTTGCCCTCGGTAACGAGCGCATTGGCGCCGACAAGGCAGTTGTTGCCGATCCTCGCACCGTTCAGCACCGTCGCCCCCATGCCGATCAGGGAATTGTCTCCGATGGTGCAGCCATGGATGATCGCATGATGGCCGATCGTGCAGCCTTCGCCGATCGTTGCCGGGGAGCCGGGGTCGGTATGGACCATCGTGCCCTCCTGTATGTTCGTGGCCCTGCCGATGGTGATCGGCTCGTTGTCGCCACGCAGTACCGCGCCAAACCAGATGCCGACCTCTTCCTCGATCACCACCTGGCCGATGATGTGCACATCCGGCGCGATCCAGTAGAGACCGGCCGCAGGCGTCTTTGGCCGCAGGCCTCCCAATGAGTAGAGTGGCATCCTAGTCCTCCTCGATCAGACCACCGAAAGCGAGAGCGTGCCAACGCCCTCCACGCCACAGGCAATGCTGTCGCCCTTGCGGACCGCGCCGACGCCGGCCGGCGTGCCGGTCATGATGACATCGCCCGGTGCCAGGACGAAGAGCTTCGAGAGCTCGGCTATGATCTCCGGAATTTTCCAGATCATCTGGTCGAGATTGCCGTCCTGTACGCGCTTGCCGTTGAGATCGAGCCAGATCGCACCGGAAGAGGCATGGCCGATGCGCTCGACGGGCGCGATCACCGAAACCGGCGCCGAGTATTCGAAGGCCTTGCCGACTTCCCAGGGGCGCCCGGCCTTCTTGGCCTCGCCCTGCAGGTCGCGTCGTGTGAAATCGATGCCGACGGCATATCCATAGACGCAGTCGAGCGCCTTTTCCGCCGGTATGTTGGCGCCTCCCGACTTCAGCGCGAGCACGCATTCGACCTCATAGTGAACGTCAGCCGAAAGCGGCGGGTAGGGGAAGTCATTGCCCTGCGACAGCAGGTTGTCCGGGTTTTTCTGGAAGAAGAAGGGCGGCTCGCGATTGGGATCATGTCCCATTTCGATTGCGTGGTCGGCGTAGTTGCGGCCGACGCAATAGACGCGCCGCACGGGAAAGAGCGCCGCTGTGCCGTCGACGGGCAGGAGGGCTGGCTGCGGCAGGGGAATGACGGTAGCGATGGGTTCGGGCATCTTTTTTGGCTTGTCCAGGCTAGGGATTTTGGGCGGTTGTCTTGATTCCGCCAGTAATCCTAGCCGTAATTGGAGCCATGAGGAAATGTCTTTCCCGGGCCGCCCTTCTCTGGCCAAGTAGAGTCCCTGATCGGAATTGGAGAAGATCCGGACCTCCTGGGCTGGGCACTGACCGGATCTCTCCCGCCGTCCCCCGCGAGGGCACGCACAAGACGGCTGGCAAATCTCTACAGCCCGTTGCGATGCGCACCAGCTTGACCTCTATGCACCCATTCCAGAAGCTTAATATCCACACGCATGCGGATCGGATCGGCACAGCATTGCCGCTGCATTCCTTTTCGTTTCGAGAAAGGCCCGAAAGACATGCGCAACCGAGGGGAAGGCGGTGAAGGCAATCCTTTCGCCTTGCGGCGCATACCGTTACCGCCTCGATCGCGACGTGCAGGGAGAGGGAAGGGTGTTTGCCTATTTCGGCATCAATCCTTCGACGGCCGACCATGAACTGGACGACGCGACTGTCCGAAAATGGCGCGGCTTCACGATCCGCAACGGCGGGCGCAAATTCATAGTCGGCAACGTCTTCAGCTACCGGGCTACGGATGTCAGGGAGCTTGGCCGCGATGTGCCGGACTGCGACGACATCCACTGGAGCCACATCATGCAGATCATCGCCGAGGCTGACATCCTGGTTGCCTGCTGGGGCAGCAATTCAAAGCTGCCGCTGTCAAAGCGCGAGCGACCAGCCGAACTGCTGCAGGTGCTCATGCGCTCGGGCAAGCCGCTATTCCACTTCGGCAAGACCAGATCAGGAGATCCGAAGCATCCGCTGATGCTCGGATATGACACGCCGTTGATCGAGTGGCAGTAGATCGCAAGGCGACGCTCGCGCGAGAGAGGTCGGCAAGGTATGATCCAGCAGCCCGGGACGCAGTTGCCGCCCACCCGGGCTTTTCATTTTGATGCCGCTAAACTATCTAGGCGCAATGCGAACTCACGAGCAACAAGAGCCGCAGCAGAACGATTGGATGGGCAGAATTGCCAAATAACCATAAAAACAAGGTTTTCGCCGTCGCGCCGATGATCGACTGGACGGATCGTCATTGCCGTTTCTTTCACCGCCAGATCAGCCGGACGGCGCTGCTCTATACCGAGATGGTCGTGGCGGACGCGATCATCCACGGCCCGCGTGACGGGTTGCTTGCCCGCGACGCTTCGGAGAATCCGGTGGCGCTTCAGCTCGGCGGGTCGGATCCGCGCAAGCTTGCCGAGGCCGTCAGGCTCGCGGAACCCTTTGGCTATGACGAGATCAACCTGAATGTCGGCTGCCCCTCCGACCGGGTGCAATCAGGCACGTTCGGCGCCTGCCTGATGCTGGAGCCGGAGACCGTGGCGCGCAGCGTCGCGGCGATGAAGGCGGTCGCCCGCGTGCCGGTCACGGTCAAATGCCGCATCGGTGTCGACGAGCAGGATCCCGAGCAGGCACTGCCGGATCTGATTTCGCAGGTGCTCGACAGTGGCGCCGACGCGATCTGGGTCCATGCGCGCAAGGCCTGGCTCAAGGGCCTGTCACCAAAGGAAAACCGCGAGATCCCACCGCTCGACTACGAGATCGTCTATCGCATGAAGCAGCGCTGGCCGGACGTCTTCATCGGCATCAATGGCGGCATCAAGACCCTGGACGAGGCGGAAGCTCATCTCGACCATGTCGATGGCGTCATGCTCGGGCGCGCGGCCTACCAGAATGCGTCCATCCTTGCCGATGTCGACCACCGCTTCTCGGGCGCGCCGGCCATCGAGATCGACTGGTTCGATATCCGCGACAGGATGATGGCCTATGCCGCCGAGCATATCGCCACCGGCGGTCGCCTCGGCCATGTAACCCGCCACATGGTGGGGCTGTTTACCGGCCTGCCGGGCTCCCGCCGCTACCGACAGATCCTGTCCACTGACGCAAACCGGCCCGGAGCGGGACCAGAGGTGATCGCTGCCGCCTTCGCCGCCGTGGAATTCGTCGAGGGCGATGTGGCGGTCAGCGCCTGAGCGAGCCAATGTCCGCCATCGGCGCCGGTACCCCAACGACATCAAGGCCTTGAAACGAAAACGGCGCCCCTTGCGGAGCGCCGTCCATCTGCCTTACGCAGAAATTCTATCAGGCAGCCTGGATGTTGACAGCCTTCGGGCCCTTGCCCATGCGATCCGGCTCGGTGTCGAACGTGACGATCTGGCCTTCGCGCAGCGTCTGGATGCCCGAAGCCTGCAGCGCGGAGATGTGAACGAATACGTCCTTCGCGCCGCCGTCCGGCGTGATGAAACCAAAACCCTTGTCCTGGTTGAAGAATTTTACGGTGCCCTTGGTGGCCATGGGGAGAAGTCCTTTTCCCTTAGTTCAGTTAGGTATCCGCACCCTCGAGAGGAGGCGGACGGCTTTGCCTTCGCTCGCGCGACAGGCCAGTCGAGAAGTCACGTACGGGGAAAGAACGTCTACGCGCGCGGAATTCGCCCGCGCCGTCTCCTCCAAGGAGACATTACCACATCAGTCCAGTCACCGGCATGCATATGCCCGAGTACCGCACTTCGTGACAGCTTTCGGCGCAAAAGGCAAGCGACAATATTGTGGCACATTCTGGCACTATACTGGAATCCTTAAAGATTCAGGGACTTGCTAAATGGTAAGCAAGGGCATGCCGAGACTGTATCGGAACGGGATTCCGTGCCGAAACCGAGCGGCGATCCTTAGCTTCTCCGGCCAAAGAGGGAGGCGAACCGCGAAGCAGGCGTCGCTTGCAGGCGCGGTACGACGACCAGGCGGCGTACTTCGCCGCGCTTGTAGGCGGCCAGAAAGCGGCGATAGTCCCTGAAGGAGACGCAGCCGTTGGAATCGCCGCCCCTGCCGAGCATGTAGGTGTGTGCGAGCAGACCGTTGCGGCCGTGGATCGCATCCTCGCCGCCGATCGGCGTGAGCCTGATTGCCTCCACGCCGTGGAACAGGCTTTCACGCATGGTGAGGTCGTAGGTGTGCGGCGGTGTCGGACCGCGCATCCGCTGATTGGCATAGCTCGGCCGGTCGCGCATCTTGCCAAGGCCGGAATGCGCCTCCAGCCGCTCGCCGCTCGGCAGGTATACCGTTGCTGCTTCGATATCGTAGACAGCGACGCCGCGGGCGAGGCCAGGCACGCCCGAGCGGCCGGCGCGCGGAACCTCGTCGTCATCGTTCTCGTCGACCGTCGGCGCATAGGCAAGCACCGGAGCGGCCGGGCGAGACGCCGGCGTAGCGGCGGGCCTTGCCGGCATGGCCGGCCGTGTCGTCGGGACAGGCGCCTCGGAGGGTTCGACCAGCACAAGGCCAAAGGGTGAGGCATCGTCGAAAGCCTCCGGCTTCGTGACTGCCTCGGCAACTTCCACCGTCACGGGCTTGTTGCCGGCCGGGATGCTTGCCGTCGTGCCGCCGTCGCCGGCCTTTGCGGGCGCGGCCGCTTCGGTCGCTGCGACCTGCGGGCCAGCAGTCGAGGGGCGAGCCTCGACCGGGGCCGGGGAGACCATGGCAACGACCGGGCTGCTCGCAGCGGGTTTCGCCGGGGCGGCTTCGGGATGAATGGAACCGGGAGGCGCGGCCGGCAGGGCTGCGACCTGAACGGGCTCGGGAGCCGGCATTGCCTTTGCCCGAAGCATGGCGACGAGCTTGTCATTGCCTTGGGAAGGCGCCGCCTTCGCTGCCATGCGCTCGCCGATGCTCGCCGGCAGCGGAAGGCGGGAAAATTTCGAGACGTGGATGAGGCGTTCCGGCGCCGGCGTGACCTGGCGCAGTGTGCGCTCCCGCTCCGGGAAGGCATGGAGCTCGGCCGCGCCGGGTGCCAGCGGCACGGTGACCGTCTGCATCGTCGCAAGGGTTGCCAGCAGCCACGTGGTAGCCGCCAGGGCGACTGTCATGAACGCCGCACCGGCGAGAAGGGTGCGCGTTCCCCCGAACCGCAGATTCAGGCCCATGCGGCCGATGCCGCCCAAACTCTCGATCGCAACTGTCATGATACCCGCATTCTGAACGCGCTACGCAAACCGGTGGGCTTGCGCAGACGCGCCGCCGACCACCCTCAAATGATGATGCGTTATGGTAACTAATGTGTTTACGAGGCCGGAATTCGTTCGAATCGGGGCGCGGAGATGGGCCGTTCGTGGCGAATCTTGGGTTTTCGGCACCCTGAAGTCACCATGCGGTGACCGTTTTCAATGCGGTGGAAATCATGGGAGGACCCGATCCCTCCACAATTTCGTCCCGACTGCGGTCAAACATTGTGCCATGGACGGGTGCCTGGGCCATGTGGGCCAATCGAAAAGAAGTTCCGATTCGCGGCCGAATGCGGTAGGTCGAAGCGTGAGGGAAGTGCGGAAGGCAGGTGACGGTGTGATCGATCCCTATGTCATGCTTGGAATTGCGCGCGACGCCGGCGGGGAAGTCATCCGGCGCGCCTGGCGAAGGGCGGTGAAGACCGCCCATCCCGATTCCGGCGGGGATGCCGAGAATTTCGGAAGGCTGCAGACCGCCTACGAGCTGCTGCAGGATCCGGTGCGCCGCAAGGTCTATGACGACACCGGCTACGACCCGCAGCTTGCCGACCCGAAGGATCTCGAGGGGGCGCTGATGCTGGAGACGCTCGTCAACGAGTTCATCCTCGACGAGCGGGAGCCCGGCAGCTTCGATCCCGTCGCCGCCATGCGCCGCAAGCTTTCCGACGACATCGTCAAGAACCGCTTCCACATCCTCGAGCTCGAGCGCCACCGCAACCGCGTGCGCCAGCACATCGACCGGCTCGGCCGCCGGCCGGAGACCGACGTGCTCGGCTCGATGCTGCGCGCCCGCAGCCAGTCGATCGGCGAGGCGATCCGCAAGGCGGAGGGGCAGATCGACGCGATCGAACATGCCTACAAGATGCTGGAAGGCTATTCCTACGAGCTGGAACTCATCGAGGCGCGAGGCGAGGCGGCGGAATAGACTGCCTCCGGCAGGCTCGCTGCGTCACCGGAGGGTTAGATGCGCCCATCGAGCGCATCCGGTCACTTTCCGGTCAGCGCCCCGGTCGTCTTCAGCGTTGCGCCGGCGGCGGCGAATTCTGCGTTGTGGCGGGCAATGATGTCGGGCGCCGTTTCCTGCTCACCGTCGACGGTGCTGTGGGCATCGGAGACAACAGTCACGCCGAGCCCGGCAGCGATCGCGCCGCGGACGGTCGCGGCAACGCAGAAGTCCGTCTGCGCGCCGAGCAGCACGACCTCGCCCGCGCCCTGACCGGCCACCCAGGCGGCGAAATCGGGGTTGCTGAAGGCATCGCCGACGCTCTTGGAAAATGTTGGCTCGTCGGCACGCTGGCCGAGCGCCGGCGAAACCGGCCAGCCTGGCGCTCCTGGCGTCAGCGTATCGCCCTCCGGCCCGTCATGACGAACGAAGGCGACCTTGCGGCCGTCCTGCCTTGCCCAGCCAATGATTTCGCGGGCGCGCTCAACGAGCCCGCCGGCGCCGTGCACCGCCGGCTCGGCGACGCCATCAAGAAGTCCCGTCTGCAGGTCGATGACGACGACGGGGGCAGGGTTCGCGGTTTTCTGTGTCATGGGGTGAACGCTAGCGGCATGGGCGAGGCGAGGCAAGATGCGAGATCTGGCCTTGGTCGTCGGTGCCTTGTCCGATGCGATCGCCGGAGACCACCTCTTCGCCCTTCGCGATGCCGGCGGTCGGGCGGGCCTGCAACTGGCGAAGCCAGCGGCGGAGGTGGGGGCGGTTTAGCGGGTGGGAGCCGAGCGCAGCGACGATGATCTCGATCGCCGCCTCCTGCAGCGCGCAGGCCTCGGGATCGGCCGGCATCGGCTGGCGCGGCAGTATCCCCATGCGCTCCTCGACGGATCGGACCTCCGCCAGCAACTCGTCGAAGGCCTGCCGCTCCTCCGGCAGCAGGAAAATGAGGCAGGCCGGCTCGCTGCTCCGCACCAGGATCATGCAGCACTTGCCGGCCCGGTGGCAGGCGCGGCACAGGCAGATTTGGCTCGGCACCGCGAGCATGTCGGCCGTGCGCGCCATGAGCAGGCGGTGTTTCGCCTCGTCGGGCTCATTGTCTTCGGATTGGGTCATGCGATTCTCCTCTCGACGCACGGCTTTGCTCTCACGCGGCGTCTCCGCCCGTGGCTTGAAAAGGTTTCGGCCGGAGCACGTCGAGTGCCTGGCAAGTGAATAAAGAGTGACACCCTGACGTGCCCCGCTTCGGCTGTTTGTGCCCGCGACTTCGGTCCTTCTGCGGCGGCAGGCCGTCCGGCTGATAGCCGTCGGCACCCCGAGATCCGGTCGGACATGCGATCCGACGCAGCCTTGAGGCCTGCCACCTTGCGTCGCCACACAGGCGCGCCTGGCGCGCTGTTACGGGCAGCCGCAGGCAGGGGCCGGCCCGACGCCCTTTCGCCTGCGCCCCGTGTCGCCAGGGGAAGACCATGTTCCGCGGACCCCGCCGGCCGGCTCTTGCGTCCGTCCCCGACCTGCGGCACCGGCCCCGCCTCGCCGGAACGCCTTCCGGTGTATCCGATGACGGGACGAGGCAAGTGTAGGCATGGGTCTGCCGGGCGGGGACGAAGGGGGACGGGAATTCGCCCAAGCGATTGGGATTGCTGGGTGTGAGTTGCGGGATCGTCCCCGTGCGGGAGATGCCGCGACGCGCACCTCCACCCGCTGTCATGCTTGCGCACCGAGCATCCGGATTTCAAGTGGTTGCGCCTGAAACCTCGCCTCAAGGGCGAGGATGACGAAACGCAGCGGGGCGCAGAGGACAGCGGCGCGGAATGCGACGACCGGGCGGCGCCGGGAGGCTAGGAGCCGTTGACGAGGGCGAGTACCAGTTGCTGGACGTTGCCGCCGGCGCCCATTTCGCTGCGCTCGAACTCGGCGTCGCGGCGGACCTTTGCGTTGGAGATCTCCCCGAGGCGGGCCTGCAGCACGGCGCGGACCTTCTGGCATTTCGGATCGGCGGGGGCCGACAGGCCGAGGCTGAAGGCCTCGATCTCTTTCACCATGTCGATGACGTGCGCGCCATGCACCCGCTCGTGCCGCTCGATGCCGGCGACAAAGTTCTGCCACTTGGCGCGCGTGGCGGGCGGCAGGTTCGTCGGCGCTTTCGGCAGCGTGTAGGTGATGACGAGCTTCGGCCGCGCCACGGCCAGCACGCAGGCGCCGTCCGGCTGCGGGCGGTAGTCACGCGTCCAGGTGAGCTTGAAGGTGGTGTGGGCGATCGCCCTGCCGGTCCCCGCCGCCGGCCCGCGCTCGCCGATCGAGCGGTAAAGCTCGATGCCGGTGGTGCCGGTGACGGGGTAGGTCTTGGTTTGCTCGACCGGTTGCCAGTCGGCGGCGTGGGCGAGGGTGGGGAGAGCGAGGAGGGCGAGGGGGAGGAGGTGGCGCATGGGGCGGAGATTAGGGGAGAGGGGGTGCGGGGGGCAAGGGGGAAGCGGAGAGGCCGGAGTAGCGTTGCCGTCTGCGGAGGGAGGCTATTTTCCGCCCCCGGTCGGGCCGCAACTGCCGTCGCATGTCGTGATCAACAACGTCATCTCCAAGCAGGCGCAGCACATCGACGAATGCTTCTGCCGAAGGCTTCCCACTACCCGTCATGCCGGACCTGATCCGGCATCCAGCGGCGCCGCGTCTGCGGCGCGAGGGAGTCTTTGGCGCTCAAGGACTTGAGCGCGCTGGACCCCGGATCAAATCCGGGGTGACGGAGGCGGGCTTGAGCCCTCTTGCCCTTCAATCAGCCACGGAGGCATTCACCAGCGAGGAGGCGCATCGCCGGCACGAGGATACCGACCATGTGCGTGAACTCTGGGCGGTAGGGCCGCGGCTGCCGTCGCATGTCGTGATCGACAACGCAATTTCCGAGCAGGTGCAGCACATCGACGAAAGCTTCGACTGAGGCTTCCCGCCGCCCGTCATGCCGGACCAGATCCGGCATCCAGCGGCGCCGCGTCTGCGGCGCAGGGGAGTCTTTTGCGCTCAAGGACTTGAGCGCGCTGCACCGCGGATCAAGTCCGGGGTGACGGAGAGAGATGTGAGCCCTCTTGCCTTCCACGCAACCATGAGTGACCTTCGACCCGGATCACAGCGGGGAGGGATGCATGAAGCTGATCGTCGGGTATTTCACGACAAAGCCGGGGAAGCGGGAGGAATATCTCGCGGCGGCGCGGAACCATCTGGAGAGGAGCCGGCTCGATCCGGACTGCCTCTATATCGAACTGGTGCCGATGCCCGACCATCCCGACAGAATCCTGCTGGCGGAGGCATTCACCAGCGAGGAGGCGCATCGCCGGCACGAGGATACCGACCATATGCGCGAGCTATGGGCGGTGGGGCCGGTGCTGTTGTCGCATGTGGTGATCGACAACGTGATTTCGGAGCAGGTGCAGCACATCGACGAACGCTTCGACTGAGGCTTCCCGCCACCCGTCATGCCGGACCTGATTCGGCATCCAGCCGCGCCGCGTCCGCGGCGCAGGGGAGTCTTTTGCGCTCAAGGACTTGAGCGCACTGGACCCCGGATCAAGTCCGGGGTGACGGAGGGAGAGGCGGAGCGTGGACGGTAGGGCGAGACCGCGGGTTGGCGGCGGTGACGGCGGGAGAGGCGGAAGGGTGACGGGGAGGTGGAGGAGGTGCGGGGTTAGAGTCCGTGCAGGAAATGGGCAATGTCCTGCCATTCCGGGTTCATCGCCTCGATGAGGTCGAGCTTCCACTTTCGCGGCCAGTTCTTGATGGTCTTTTCGCGTGCGATCGCATCGGTGACGAGATCGTGCTCCTCGAACCAGACGAGCGTCTTGATGCCGTAACGGCTGGTGAAGCCCGGAGTGAGATCGTTCTGATGTTCGTAGAGACGGCGCGCCAAATCGGACGTCACGCCGGTATAGAGCGTGCCGTTGCGCTGCGAGGCAAGGATGTAGACGTAGCCCTTCATGAAGGAATGATGCGGGAAATGCGGAGCCAGAGCAATTCCTGATTGCAGTCGCTTGGATTTTTGCGTCATGCCGGGCTTGACCCGGCATCCAGTGGCGCGATGTCCATCGCGCGGAAAACCTAAGCCGCCGGGAATCGATTCATTCACCGCGCAGACGCGCGGTGTCTGGACCCCGGATCAGGTCCGGGGTGACGGAGGTGGGGAGGCGGGGCGCCGGTATCCCGAAAAGGTCGAGGCGGCTAGCGGCCGGGGCGGCCGGTCTTGCCCTTGGTGCGGCCCTTGCGCTGCTTCTCGTCCACCGGGTCCTCGTAGGAGCCGACGCCGGGCTTGGCGCGGATGATCGGCTTGTCCGGGACCTTGCCCGTGACCGGCTTCTCCGTGCGGCCGACAGTCATTTCGTCCAGGTCGTTCTTGCGGAAGAGGGAACGGCCACCGTGTTCCTGGATGTCGCGCCCCATTTCGTCGAGACTGGGGCGTTGGAAAAGAGATTTCGATTGATCCGCGGTTGCGTTCGCCGCAGCCGAGACCGGCCCTTCGCTTTGGCTCGGGGCGTTCGTCGTTCGAAACGATTCACTGGATCGTTTCGTCTGCTCCGCAGACCACTTCTCACCCTCACGCGCCAGCGGATCGTCCATGACGGAGAGCTCGGCGGCCTTGAGGCGCTTGATCTCGTCGCGCAGGCGGGCGGCCTTCTCGAAGTCGAGGTCGGCGGCGGCATCGCGCATCTGCTTTTCCAGCACATTGAGATGCGCCTGCAGGTTGCCGCCGACGAGATGGCCGCCATCGGCGAAGCCCTTGCCGGAAACGCCTGAGATATCGGCCCTTACGTGATCCTTCTCATAAACCGAATCAAGGATGTCGGAGATCTTCGCCTTGACCGACTCCGGCGTGATCCCGTTCTCCAGGTTGTAGGCCATCTGCTTCTCGCGGCGGCGGCTCGTCTCGTCCATCGCCCGCTGCATGGAGCCGGTGATCGTATCGGCGTAGAGGATGACCTTGCCGTCGACGTTTCGCGCCGCACGGCCGATGGTCTGGACGAGCGAGGTCTCCGAGCGAAGGAAGCCTTCCTTGTCGGCATCGAGGATGGCGACGAAACCGCATTCGGGAATGTCGAGGCCTTCGCGCAAAAGGTTGATGCCGACGAGGACGTCGAAGGCGCCGAGGCGCAGGTCGCGGATGATCTCGATACGTTCAAGCGTGTCGATGTCACTGTGCATGTAGCGGACGCGCACGCCCTGCTCATGCAGGTATTCGGTGAGGTCCTCGGCCATGCGCTTGGTGAGCACGGTGACGAGGGTGCGGTAGCCGGCGGCGGCGGTCTCGCGGATCTCGCCGAGGACGTCGTCCACCTGGCTGCGGGCGGAGCGGACCTCGACCGGCGGATCGATGAGGCCGGTCGGGCGGATCACCTGTTCGGCGAAGACGCCGCCGGACTGCTCCATCTCCCAGTTGCCGGGCGTGGCGGAGACGGCGATCGTATCCGGGCGCATCGCATCCCATTCCTCGAAGCGGAGTGGGCGGTTGTCCATGCAGGAGGGCAGGCGGAAGCCATATTCGGCAAGCGTCGCCTTGCGGCGGAAGTCGCCGCGGTACATGCCGCCGATCTGCGGCACGGTGACGTGGCTCTCGTCGATGAAAACGATGGCGTTGTCGGGGATGTATTCGAACAGCGTCGGCGGCGGATCGCCGGGATCGCGGCCGGTGAGATAGCGCGAATAGTTCTCGATGCCCTGGCAGGAGCCGGTCGCCTCCAGCATCTCGACATCGTAGCGGGTGCGCTGCTCGAGGCGCTGCGCCTCCAGCAGGCGACCGGCCTTTTCCAGTTCGGCAAGGCGGAGCTTCAGCTCCTCCTTGATCGCCTTGATGGCGCCGTTCAGCGTCGGGCGTGGGGTAACGTAGTGCGAGTTGGCGTAGATCTTCACCGATTTCAGGTCGCCAGTCTTGTGACCGGTGAGCGGGTCGAATTCGGTAATGGCGTCGATCTCGTCGCCGAACATGCTGACGCGCCAGGCGGCATCTTCAAGGTGGGCCGGAAAGATCTCGATCGTGTCGCCGCGCACGCGGAAGGAGCCGCGGGTAAAGTCCATGTCGCGGCGCTTGTATTGCTGGGCGACGAGGTCTGCCAAAAGCTGGCGCTGGTCCAGTCGGTCGCCGACATTCATCTGGAAGGTCATGGCGGTATAGGTCTCGACCGAGCCGATACCGTAGATGCAGGAGACGGAGGCGACGATGATGCAGTCGTCGCGCTCAAGCAGCGAGCGCGTCGCGGAGTGGCGCATGCGGTCGATCTGCTCGTTGATCGAGGATTCCTTCTCGATATAGGTGTCCGAGCGCGGCACGTAGGCTTCCGGCTGGTAGTAGTCGTAGTAGGAAACGAAATATTCGACCGCGTTGTTCGGGAAGAAGTTCTTGAACTCGGAATAGAGCTGTGCAGCCAGGGTCTTGTTCGGCGCGAGGATGACCGCGGGACGCTGGGTAGCCTCTATCACCTTCGCCATGGTGAAGGTCTTGCCGGAGCCGGTGACGCCGAGCAGGACCTGCGAGCGGTCGCCATTCGACAGGCCATCGACGAGGTCGCGGATCGCCGTCGGCTGGTCGCCGGCCGGCTGATATTCGCTGTCCATGCGGATCTCGATGCCGCCTTCGGATTTGTCCGGGCGGGCAGGGCGATGCGGCGTCCAGATCTTGCCGTTCTTGTGCAGCGGATTGCCGCTCTCGATGAGCTTCGCCAGGGCATCTACCGTGGCGGTAACGGCGCCAGGAGCAATGCTGGCGGCATCCTCCAGGGCAATGTCGAGGCCGGCAACCGGATTGAGGCCCGCCGCCGCGCGGGTCTTCGGATCACTCGAGCCGCCGATCGAAACGCCTCGGGCGGTCTTGCCGACCGTCGCCTTCTTGTTGACGCTGACGGCCTCAGTATGCTTGCGCGCCTCGTTTTCCACCTTCTTGCGATGCCGGCCCGCCTTGGAGGCGATTTCGCGCTGGCTCTCCACGCCGGATGCTTCCGCCTCGGCCTCGAGCTGCTTCACCCAATCGGCGACGGAGCCGCCGAGCGGCGCGCCTTCAAAGGACGATTGCGGGGCTTCCTCGAAGCCATTCGGGGCGGGGGATTTCTTCGGAGATCTGGCCATGGACGGAATATGGAGAGAGTCAGTGCGAAAAGGAAGAGGCAAAGAGTACAAAAGGGAAACGAAATGCTCGAAGATCTCCGGACTCGGGCACGGGCAAAAATTCTACTTTTCGTTGAATCTAGCTTAAATACGCGATAACGTAGCCAAAACAACAAACCAAAGCCATAGCAATGCCGGGAGTGGGAATTTGCCTAAGCTTGCGATTTCCATTGGACTGTGGATTGCGTTAGTGAACCCGGCGCCGGCTTTCGCTGTTCTAGACATCGAGGAGGATCCCTCCTGTGTCGATGTCAACTACGCATATGTCGCGACTCGGTCGAGTAAGTTCTACAGCGAGAAGCTCTACGATTTTCGGTCGGACGGTTCTGTCAAGCAGATTGCCGAAATGCGTATTGACGACGAGACGATATACCACCGAGAACTGAGGAAAGCGAAATGGAGGCGCTTCGACCGCACTGAGTGGTCTACACTAGATCGTTTC
The DNA here is from genome assembly GCF_004345245.1 of Rhizobium sp. BK251. Classification (GTDB taxonomy): domain Bacteria; phylum Pseudomonadota; class Alphaproteobacteria; order Rhizobiales; family Rhizobiaceae; genus Rhizobium. The sequence continues at coordinate 496,449 of NZ_SLUQ01000003.1, forward strand.
GGTCCGAGATTCAGTTCGTGCGAGTTCCTCGGCGAATTCAAAGAGCGCGGCAAAATGGTAAAGCGGTATAAGGCAACGTGGCATCTGTTTCCCTATGCAGCGTACAGCGACATCTGGATTTTGTCGGCGGGCAAAAGACTGCTCAAGCTAAAGAGGCGGTCCGTGGATTCGAACCAATTCAAGTTTGGAACAACGTCCGGAACGGTCTTGGAGTTATTCGACTACGATCCGACAACGGGGGTCGCACCCAACGGTCCTTTTGAGGACTAGATGCCGGGTCTAGCTGTGGTCGCGTGCTGCGTACGACGACGCGGCTAAAGAGCCTAAACCAATAATCTTCCTTGCTGCAGACGAAGATGCGAACAAGGCTGGCTGTTCCGGCGGACAAAGTGAAGCCATTGAAATCATTGGCATGTCGCACTTGAAAATAGAATGCACCCCTCGGCATACAAATATCGCATAAGATAGATTATGGAACCATCTGGGATGGTACCGAGATACCGGGCTGCAAACGATACGCAATTGAAGCGCGGCTCAAACAAGCTGCTGAGCGCGCAGCTGATGACGAACATCCATCCGCCGCCAATGCCCGATCTTCGTCACGCCGCGCGTACGATTGCATGTCGCGCGCGGCGCCAAAAATATCACCAAGGCTATCTGCTTTGGACGGATTGAAAAGTCCTGAGCCTGAACATTCAAGGACCGATCAGAATGCGCAATACGTCTGGCTTGCGGCCGGCTTAACTGTTCGCATCGAGATACCAAGCGATGGAGCATAGGATGCGCCGGAAGCGTGACGAGCACCGAAATGACGAATTTTCGACCGCCTTTCCGCTAACCGTCATCGGCGGCGCGATGCTTCTCATCGTCGTCTACCTAGGCGTGGCCGCGAGCCTGATCGACCCGCCAAAGCAGCAGGTCCGCGTGTTCGTTCCGACGGCGCCCGAGGCAATCGTTGCCAGTCGCTAGCGGCCCGCCGAGCTCTCCCTCCATACCAGCGCATGACGGCAGGAACCGACATTCACAGAGAACAGACTGCCAAGGGCGAAACCTCACTCGACCCGGCGGCGGCCGGTGAAAGCGAGGCGTCATGGAAATAGAGGAGCGGTGACGATGCACATAACCTACCACGTCGGTGTTCATGACGAAGGCTTCGCCTACAGGCTGGACGACGTCTGGTCGGAGCCGTTTCGCAGCCACGACGCAGCATTTGCCGCTGCCAGGAACGCAGCTCGCCGCCAGCAGCTCGCGGGCCAGGACACGACCATCAGATACCAGACAGCGGACGGAGAATGGCACAGCGAGCATGCCGCCGGCCAGGATCGTCCCGCGGCCGATGTCGTGGACGACATCTGAGCCGCGAGGACCGTCGGCACGGCCGGCACCTGGCGTCCGTGTAATCAGTTGCGGAGCCGGTATCCGGTCTTGAATATCCAGCCGAGCGTCGCAAGGCACGCGACCAGGAACAATGCGATCATCGCCAGACTTATCATCGGATCGACGTCGGCAATGCCGTAGAAGCTCCAACGGAAGCCGCTCACCAGGTAAAGTACCGGGTTGAAATGACTTACGGCTTGCCAGAACGGCGGCAGCATGCCGATCGAATAGAAGCTTCCGCCCAGGAAGGTCAACGGCGGTACGATGAGCATCGGGATCAGGTTCAGCTGTTCGAAATTGGTCGCCCAAATGCCGATCATGAAGCCGAAAAGGCTGAAGCTGACGGCCGTCAGCACGAAGAACAACGCCATCATGAACGGATGTTCGATGCGCACGTCGACGAAGAAATTCGCCGTCAGGAGAATGATGAGCCCGATGATGATGCCCTTCGTCGCCGCCGCGCCGACGTATCCGATCAGGATTTCCGACATCGCCACGGGCGCAGAGAGAATCTCGTAGATCGTGCCGGTGAACTTCGGGAAATAGATGCCGAAGGAGCCATTGCCGATGCATTGGCCGAGCAGCGTCAGCATGATCAGCCCCGGTGTGATGAACGCACCGTAGGAAACCCCCTCGACCTCCTGGATGCGCGTGCCGATGGCCGCCCCGAAGACGATGAAGTAGAGCGAGGTCGAAATGACCGGCGAAATGACGCTCTGCAGCAGCGTGCGGCGCATGCGCGCCATCTCGAACCTGTAGATCGAGCTGATCGCCTCGAAATTCATTTCGATCCTCCCACAAGCGAAACGAAGATATCCTCAAGCGAGGTCTGGCGCGTGGAGAGGTCCTTGAAATGGATACCCTCCTGCCCGAGCCGGGTCAGCAGCCCCGCGATGCTTTCCTGCTCGCTGTCCTTGTCGAAATCATAGACGAGACGCAATCCGTCGGGCTCCAGCGACAGGCCATTGCCGGCGAAACGCTGCGGCAGGTTTGCGAGGGGTTCGACGAGATCGAGGATAAGCTGCTTGCGGCCGAGCTTCGCCATCAGTTCGTCCTTCTCCTCGACAAGCAACAGACTGCCGCCGTTGATCACGCCGACCCGGTCGGCGATCTCTTCCGCTTCCTCGATGTAGTGCGTCGTCAGGATGATCGTGACGCCGGATGCCCGCAGGCTCTCGACCACCTTCCACATGTCCCGGCGCAGCGTCACGTCGACGCCGGCGGTCGGCTCGTCGAGAAACAATATGCGCGGCTCGTGCGAGAGCGCCTTGGCGATCAAGACACGCCGTTTCATGCCACCGGAAAGCTCGCGCAACGTGTTGTCGCGTTTGTCCCACAATGAGAGATCGCGCAGCACCTTCTCGATATGCGCTGGATTCGCCTTCTTTCCGTGTACTCCGCGGGAGAAGCTGACCGTATTCCAGACCGTCTCGAACTGGTCGGTCGTCAGTTCCTGCGGCACGAGCCCGATCATCGCTCGAGTCACGCGGAAGTCCTTGACGATATCATGGCCATCGACCAGCACTTCGCCACCGCTCGGGTTCACGATGCCGCAGATGATCGAGATCATCGTGGTCTTGCCGGCGCCATTCGGGCCGAGGAGGGCGAGTATCTCCCCCTCCTCCACGTCGAGATCGACACCTTTCAGCGCCTGGAAGCCATTGGCATAGGTCTTTGTGAGATTGCGGACGGAAATGATGGGTGCCATTGGCGGGTTCTTCGGCTTTCGCTTGGAATTCGGCCCGCTATATATCGTGTTGGGCAGGATTTGCCATCCCGCTACGGCGAACGCTGTGTTCGGCCAAGCTCAAAACCGAAAAACCGCAGCGCCGAAAGATCGACCCGAAGCACTAATCCACAGGATGCCCGTCATTCTGTCATCAAACCGTGACCTTCCTCCATTCAAATGCCACCCGAGGCAAGCAACGGTTCGCCCTCACCGCCGCGACCACCCCTTGGGCAACCGCCGGTTTCTCTCGTTGTTGACGAATATTGCTGCTGCCTTGAATTATTGCCGGTCTGTTATTGCGTTGCAGGAATTTTACTGCGGAGTGCCGGGTGCTTCCCTTTATCCGTCACTCCAGTCTTGCGGCCGGCGCGAAGCCGGCCTTTCTTTTTGACGCTGCGCGCAGACAACAAGAGCCCTACCCGCGCAAAGCTAGAACGGGCCGCATTTCCAAGGCGTTACTAATATTTACCTCAAGCGCATCATCTTACGGCAGGTTGACGTTCCCAAGATGTCCATCAACCGAATGCGCCGTCCTCTACATCGCGCAGGAAGCGCTCCAGGAGCGAGTTGAACTTCTCCGGCGCCCGCCAGTGCGGGGCATGGCCGGCGCCCTCGACGCGGTGGCAACGCCTCTCCCACAGATGCGCGTAGGCGACGCTATCGATATAGTCGAGATTGATCATTGGATCGGCCGCGCCGTTCACGACGCCAAGAAGAACCGGGCTGCCCTCGACGGCCTCGCGCTGGTCCTCACCCTCGCCGGTCCGGGCGACCTCGAAGAGCCGCTTGCGGAAACGGCCGTCGGTGCGCGCTATCGCAGCGCGGAGGAACGGTTCCACGGGCTCGCCGAACATGCCTTTCGCGAAGGCCTCGACCTCGGCGTCGGTGAGGTGCTCCTTTCCGGCGAGGCCCGAACCAGGCGAGCCAACGAAGCCTTCGGCCATCCTGTTGCGGCGCACCGGCGGCGAACCGGAAATCATGAGGCCGCGCATGCCGGGGAAGCGGGAAAGCATGTCGATGCCGACATGGCCACCGAGCGACCAGCCGAAAACGGCGGCTTCCCTGACTCCCAGATGCTCCAGCAGCTCGACGGCGGCGTCGGCCAGACCCGAGCGCGTGTAGCTGCGCATCGGATCCGGTGCATCACCCGACTCGCCGTGACCCGGCAAGTCGAAGGCGATCACACGCCGGCGCTCGGCAAGCGGTGCATCAAGCTGGTGGCGGAAGACCTCGCGACAGGACGAATTGCCGTGAATGAGAAGCAGGGGAAGCCCGCGTCCGCGTGTTTCCTCTACTGCGATGCGGCCGTGCGAGGTCTCCACATCGTGCCGATCAAAGCCAGTGCTCATTAATATAATTCTCCCAGCGGGCCTCGCACAGCCGCGTGCCTGTCGAGGCAAATCCTGAAACCATACGATGCTTCCCGATCTCGGCGGGGCATCCGACAACACGACCGGCGCAGTGTCAGGCGTCGATCAATCAGTCAATCATTTCAGGTCTTTCGGTGACAGCACGGTTACCAATCCCGGCGCCTTCGATGACATACGTCATAATCGGCGGCTGTCGTCAGCGGCCGCCCTCGCCGCCCCCGGACGCAGCCCGAAGCGGGAGCATTTCCAGCCTGCGCGTGATGCCTATGCCCCCAAGGAAAGTCTCGTCATGGCTGACGGCGAGCAGTGCACCGTCATAGACACGCAGCCCCGCCTCCACCGTAGCGATGGAATCGATATCCAGATGATTAGTCGGCTCATCGAGGATCAGCAGCGGCGGCGGGGCGGAACCGCCGAGGGCGCAGGCAAGCCCCGCCCGCAGGAGCTGGCCGCCGCTCAGCGTTGATACCGGCTGCAGCGCCGCGTCGGCCCTGAACATGAAGCGGGCGAGCGCGGCCCGGCAGGCATTTTCATCCGATTGCGGGTTGATGCGCCGGAAATTGTCGCGGATCGAGGCGGAGGCGTCGAGAAGGCTCACGCGCTGGTCGAGAACGGCAAAGCCGGTCCTGACGGAGATGCTGCCCTCCCAGGGCTTCAGTTCACCGGTGATCAGCGCGAGCAATGTCGTCTTGCCCGAGCCGTTGGGGCCAGTGACGGCGATGCGCTCCGGGCCGATGATGTCGAAGGAGAGGTTCCGGATGACGGCACGTCCGGGCGCATAGCCTGCGGTAACGCCTTCCAGTCTCAGGACGATCTTGCTTCCGGGCAGGCTGGTCGGCGGCAGGCGGACCGAAAGCGGCTGCAGGACCTCGATCTTCTCCCGGGCGGCGGTGACGTCCTCGAGCGCCTGCGCACGACGGCGCTCGGCGAGACGCGTATTCTCGCCGCTCGTCAGCTCGCTGCGTTCCTTGAGCCCGCCGGCGATGATACGCGGCATGTCTCCCCTCGCCGCCTTCTTGCGGCCTTCGCGATCGCGGCGCGCCTGGCGCTCGACATTTGCCTGCGCGCTTCGGGCAGCCTCGGCGGCGCGGCGCTCCGCGTCGGAAAGGTCGTGCTCGGCGGCGGCAAGCTCGAGGGCCTTGCGCTCGCGATACTGGCTCCAGTTGCCGCCATAGCGCGTTGCGCCGAGCGAAGTGAGTTCGACGATGGCGTCGACGGTCTCCAGGAGTTCGCGGTCGTGGCTGACGATGATCGCCCCGCCCCGCCAGGCGGCGAGGAATTCGATCACGGCCTGCCGGCCATCGCGATCGAGATTGTTGGTCGGCTCGTCCATCAGCAGGAAATCGGGATCGGCGAAGACGAGCGCTGCGAGGCCAGCGCGCGTTCCCTGCCCGCCGGAAAGCGTGGCAAGGCGCGTCTCCGGGCCGGCATCGAGGCCGGCACGATCGAGCGCGGCAGCCATGCGCGCCTCAAGCATCCAGTCGGCAGAGGCAAGTTCCTCGGTCGTCGCCTCGCCGGCTTCCGCCCGTCGCAGTACGGCGAGCGCCTCGCATACACCGAAGAGATCGGAAATGGTCTCCTCCGACCCCACCTGCAAGAGCTGGCGAAGGACGCCGACGCTGCCACTTCGCGATATGGAGCCGGATTGAGCCGCGAGATCGCCGGAAAGAAGCTTCAGCAGGGTCGTCTTGCCGACGCCGTTACGGCCAACAAGCCCGATGCGCTCGGCAGCGAAGGTCAGGTCCAGGTTGGAGAAAAGCGGCCGGCCGTCAGGCGTGGACCAGGAAAGGCTGGAAAGAGTGATGGTGGCAGGCATGGACATGGGTATCCCGATTGGCAAGGCGTGGTGACTTTGCGATCGAGATGAAATCCATTGATGCACACATCCTGTTGGCACTGCGAAGAGCCGCAAAATAGGCGACAACGTTCTTGAATTCAAGGCGGCCAGATCAACCGCGTCGAATGCGCCGGTGTGTCTCTACCCACAATAGGCCCGGCCGGACTTGCGGGAGCGGAGGTCGAAGTGAAAGTGATTCCAGTGCTCCGGATTGCTGCCGGGGCCGAGCACGGTGTTGAAATATCTGCAGCTGTCCGAACGAACCGCCTTCAGCAGGCGGCCTTCGCGGAAGGAGAAAAGGCCCTTCTTGCGCACGTCGATCTCATGGCCGTTCTTCAGCACGAACTTGCCGACGTCGATGGCATTGCCGTGGGCGTGCTCCGACATGGGATTGTAGCGCTGCCGGCTGTTGTTCATGCGCCGGCAGGAGTAACCGCCGAGGGGCACGATGGTGCGGACGCCGCTCCAGTAGCGGTAACGGGCGGACGGCGCGAGTTCGTTCTTCACCCACTTCGCGAAAGCGAGCGTCACCTGGCAATTGAGCGTCACGGCGGGCCTGACGCCGATATTGCCGGAGAGACCCTGCAGCGAAATCGGGTAGTCAATGCCGCAGGACGGGCCGTTGGAGATGCGCGGCTTGTCGGAGAAGATGACGCCCATGCGCTTCAATTCGCGGCGGCAGGCAAGTTCCGAGGTCGGCATGACATCCGGAGCGGCCGGCGGTGGCGCGTCGACCATCGGGTTCTCCGGGCGCGGGATCATCGCCACTTCCTGCTCCTCCGGCAGGCGCTGCGGCGCCCTGACCGGCGAGCCATCGGACCACACCGACTGGCGCGCGATCTCGCGCTCTGCAGCAGGCGGCGGCAGGGCCGGCTCGTTCGTCTGCATCGGATTGTCGGTGCCGATGCCATCGACGACCGGCTCGCTGGCATTGCCTTCTGCAATGCCCTGCCCGCCGTCAGCAGCACCCTGCATCGGCTCGGCCCCGAGCTCGGCGTCCATGTTGACGCCTTCGGAGGGGATCGTCAGCGGCTGGACGCCCATCGCCTCGTCGCTGTCGATCATCGGCAGGCGGCGAGCGCCGTTGGTCGCGGCCGGCATGGGCTGCATTTCCGGTGGCGCGCGAAGGGTCTGGGGCGGAGTACCGGTGCCGGCGAGGTTCGGCGTGTCGAGGTAATCGACGGACCCTTGCGTGCTGCCGACGGGAGCCGGCGCAGCCGGGTAGGCAAGCTGGCCCTGCGCGGGCGCCATTCCCACCGGCTGGGGCGGCGCGGGCTGCGGAGCAATGGCGCTCACCCGCGTGCCTCGGTCGATTCCGACCGGAGGAACCAGGCCATCGGCCGTGCAGGCGACGAGCGACACTGACAGGAGAAGGGGCATTGCCGAGCGCCGCAGAGAGGAACCAAACGCCATATTTCTATCCGTTTCCGCCATCGGCAAGGGTCGCGAAATTCCCGACAAATTTAGATAAAAACGGTGAACGAAAACTTACCGGAAGCGCGATCCCGCCCGATCAAGCGGGTCAGTCCCCAGAAGAAAAACCCGCCGAGCATGACGTCGGCGGGTTCGATTTCAGCTCTATCCTGCCGCTGCGTTAGGCAGCGGCCCGCGACGGAGCGCGGCCCCGGCTCGCCTCTGCCGCCAGACGGAAATTGGAAAGCAGGGCGCGCAGCTGTGCGCTCTCTTCGGCAAGCGTCTGGCTTGCTGCGGTCGTCTCCTCGACCATCGCGGCGTTCTGTTGGGTCATCTGATCCATATGATTGACGGAGGTGTTGATCTCGTGAAGGCCCGTCGCCTGCTCCCGCGCCGCGGTAGCGATGGAATTGACGTGGCTGTTGACGCGGTTCACGAGGCTTTCGATCTCAAGCAGCGCGTCGCCTGTCGAGCGCACCAGTGCCACGCCACCATCGACCTCGGTAGCCGACGTGCTGATCAACGTCTTGATCTCCTTGGCAGCGTTTGCGGAGCGCTGCGCAAGCTCGCGGACCTCCTGGGCGACGACGGCAAAGCCCCTGCCCGCCTCGCCGGCGCGCGCCGCCTCGACACCGGCATTCAGCGCCAGCAGATTGGTCTGGAAGGCAATCTCGTCGATTACCGTGATGATCTGGCCGATACGGTTCGAGGATTCCTCGATCCGGCCCATCGCCGCCACCGCGTTGCGCACGATGTCTCCCGACTTGCCGGCGCTCGCCTTTGTCTCGGCCACCATGTCCCGGGCTTCGTTTGCGCGTTCGGAGGCGGTCTTGACGGTCGCGGTGATCTCGTCAAGCGCCGCCGCCGTTTCTTCCAGGGCTGCAGCCTGTTGCTCCGTGCGCTTCGACAGGTTGCCGGTCGCGTCGCTGATATTGGCGGCACTGTCGTTGACGACCTGGCTCGACAGCGCAATCGCATGGATGACGCTGTTCAGCGCTTCGACGGCCGCGTTGAAGTCGTTGCGCAGCTTGGCATAGTCGTCGCCGATATCGGCCAGCGATACGGTCAGGTCGCCGGCAGCAAGCTTTTCCAGGCCGACGCCGAGCGCCTGCATCGCATGGCCCTGCCGATCCGAAACCGCGCGCGAGAGGCGCTCGTTGCCGCGGCGTTCTTCTTCCAGAAGCCGCTGCTGCTCATCCTCGCGTTCACGCAGGCGCACCCGCTCGTCCACCGAGTCACGGAGGACAATCAGGGCCTTGGCCATCTGGCCGATTTCATCACGCCGCGCACTGTCGGTGATCGCAACAGAGCCCTGCTCCGCGGCGATCGCACTCATCGCATCCCTCAGGCGCGCGACGGGAGCCGTGACACTGCGCACGATTGCCCAGGCGACACCGATGATGACCGCCGCACCAGCGAGGCAGAACAGAGCCGCCCAAATGGCGTTCTGGCGATAGAGCGCGGCCAGATCGTCGGCGTAGACACCGGTCCCGACGACCCAACCCCAGGGCTCAAAACCGACGACGTGGGAATACTTCAGCACCGGCTGGGCGGCGCCCGGCTTCGGCCAGTAATAGTCGACAAATCCCTGCTTGTTCGCCTTCACCGTGTTGACGAATTCGACGAACAGGAACTTGCCGTTGGGATCCTTGTTCTGTGAAAGATCGGTGCCGTTCAGTTCCGGCTTGATCGGATGCATCACCATGGTCGGATGCATGTCGTTGATCCAGAAGTAGCCCGCGTCTCCATAGCGCATGGCCGAGATGACTTCCTTGGCAGCCGACTGTGCCTGCTCGCGGGTTAGCGTGCCCGCCTCTTCCAGCTTGTGGTATTTCTCGAAGATGGCGATGGCGGTCGCGTCCATCTGCGCAAGACCTGCCTTGCGCTCCGCCTCTATCTCGGCAAAGGAGTAGTTGAGGAAAGACACCATCGTCGCGACAAGGATGCCAAGGGCGAGAGCGACGAGGAAATAGAGACGAGTGGATATCTTCACATTCTGCATGGAAGGCTGAGACCCCGGAAAATTGACTGCATTTCGATAGTCGAGAAAAGCAGTTACCAGTCCATGAAGCTCAATTACCATGCACTAACATAACGTAACGTCATGATGTTTGCGAGCATGCCTCAGTATGCTTCATATAATTGATTTATAATAATTTTCGAACGCGTTATTATACCAAAGGCGAAGAGACGATTTTCCGCGTTACCGGCGGTGCATTCCCCCCACCCAATGCGGAATTCCTGGACGCCATTTCGCAGACTGCGAATCGTTGTCCAACCGGGGACGTTTGCCTTAGGGTGGAGCGGGTGGAATCGACACCGCGTGACGCGGCAAAAGCTGGAGCCTGAGATGAACGACACCGCCAAACCGAAAGGCGAACTGACCCTTCGCACGCTCGCCATGCCCTCCGACGCCAATCCGGCAGGCGATATCTTCGGCGGCTGGGTCATGGCGCAGATGGACCTTGCGAGCGGCATCCGTGCGGCTGAGCGTGCCAAGGGGCGTGTCGTCACGGCTGCAGTGAAGGAGATGGCTTTCCAGCTGCCGGTCAAGATCGGCGACACGCTCAGCATCTATACCGAGATCGAACGCGTGGGCCGCACCTCGATGACGCTGATCGTCGAGGCCTGGGCGCACCGTTTCCGCTACCAGAAGCTCGAGAAGGTAACGGCCGGAACCTTCATCATGGTCGCGCTCGACGAGCATGGATCGCCCAAGCCGATACCTACCGAGGAATAGCAATGGAGCCGGCGAGCGCTGCCGAGGCCTTCCTGCATATCAAGGTCGTCATGGGCATGGTGCTGAGCCTCAGCCTTGCCCGGCTGCTCACCGGCATTGCCGGCATCATCCAGCACCCCGGCAAGGGCAAAGTCTATCTCGTTCATCTCGGCTGGGCGCTGTCGCTGTTCCTCTTCATCATCCATATCTGGTGGTGGGAGTACTGGATGCATGCATTGCCGGCGCTCCATTTCGGCGTCTATCTGTTCCTCATCAGCTTCTGCTGCCTGTTCTTCCTGCTTTGCGCGCTGCTGTTTCCGAGTTCCATCGACGAATACGGCGGTTACGAGGAATACTTCATATCGCGCCGCAAGTGGTTCTTCGGCGTCCTGGCGCTGACCTACGCGGTCGACCTCATCGATACCGCCATCAAGGGCCAGGACCGGATCGCCTCGCTCGGCTGGGAATATCCGCTGCGCAACATCGTCTACATCGCCCTGTGCGGGATTGCCGCCTACACGCCGAACCGGCGCTTTCACGCGCTCTTCGTGTCGCTGGGCCTGATCTACCAGGTGAGCTTTATCTTCCGCGCCTACGACGTGCTCGCCTAGGACCGCTCGGCGCGGCCGCTATTGGCAGACGTCCACCCAGACCGCGTTCGTGAGGTTGACGAGACGTTCGGTCGATATGCGCACGGCGGCATTGGTGGCCCCGGCGGCCGGCACGACCTCTTCGAAGCCACGCAGCGAGAGGTCGCAATAAACGGGAAGCGGCGTCGGCAGGCCGAACGGGCACACGCCGCCGACCGGATGGCCGGTGAGTTCCACCACCTGCTCGGCCTCCAGCATCCTCGCCTTGGCGCCGAAGTGGTCACGGAATTTTCGGTTGTCGAGCCGTGCGATGCCGCTTGCGACGATCAGCATTGCCTGGTCGCCTGCCCGCAGGCAGAGCGTCTTGGCGATCTGCGCCGGCTCCACCCCATGGGCCTCGGCGGCAAGTGCGACGGTCGATGAGCTCCCCTCCGTCTCGAGGACGGCGACATCAGGAGCATGGGTGGCAAAGAAGGCGCGGACGGACTGGAGGCTCATTGAAACTCGCGAGGTCTGCAGAAAGGGTCGCGCGGACTGTAGATGCCTATGACCGGAAAATAAAGGACGCACCGACCGCGATCAGAGCGAAGCCGATGGCGTGGTTCCAGGTGAGGCTTTCCTTCAGAAAGAAGACGGAGAAGCCGGAAAAGACGAGAAGGGTGATGACCTCCTGCATCGTCTTCAGCTGCGCCGTCGTATAGACGGCCGAGCCGATGCGGTTTGCCGGCACTGCCAGGCAATACTCGAAGAAGGCGATGCCCCAGCTGGCGAGGATGGCGATGAAGATGGCGCTGCTCTTGTGCTTCAGGTGCCCGTACCAGGCAAAGGTCATGAAGACGTTGGATGCAAGCAGCATGATGACAGGCCAGACGGCGGCGGGACTTAGCGAAAGCGGCATGGGCGAATCCTGTGGAGGGAAGGCGCAAATTGACGCCTGCGGCGCACGCAGGCAAGGCCGCTGAACGGCCGGGCGGAGACTATCTGCCAGCCAGGGGCGCCGATGGCAACAACGGACCACGCACTTATCGGTGAAGCGGCCGGTGCGACCGGCCGCCTCCCCTTCGCAAATCAGCCGCGAGCAGCCTTCAGCGCTTTCGCCCACCAGCTAAGTTGATCCAGCTGGTTCTTTGCGGCTTCACCGAGATGAGCATAGTCGGAAAGCGTCTTCTCGCCTTTGACAACACTCAGATATTCTGGGTACGAGATGTGTATCCCGGTTTTCACCGATGCCGCGCCCATCTCGACGAAGACGAGCCGCAGGTTCTCTATGGCCCGTGCACCGCCAACGCTGCCGTAGCCCACGAACGCAACCGGCTTCCGGACGAATTCGCCAAGGTCGATCGCGTTCTTCAGCACCGCCGTAGGCCCATGATTGTATTCGGCGACTGTGAATACGTAGCCGTCGAATTCGCGCAGCTTGTTTTTCCACCGCTCGGCGGTTTCGCTTTCGGCTGTCGTGGCGCGCTGCTCGCCAAAGAAATGCATCGGATAGTCCAGGAGGTCGAGGACCTCGATTTCCATGTCGTCGCGCTGGCGCGCGATTTCCGCAAACCATTTTGCAGGATGTTCCGCAAAGCGCCTGATGCGCGTGCTTCCGATGATAATAGCGATCTTGACCTTAGACATTCCCATAAGTTCCTGATTGTTATCGCAACGGCACATTGCCGCTGCAGTATAAAGAGCTGTTTTCAGGGCGGACAAGCGCCGCTTGCGCAAACGTGACCTTATCTGAGCGCATGAAAGCGCCACCGCGATGCAGTTACTTGCATCATGATAGTAACTAGGTTAATGCGTCGCCAATGCAACGGACAAGCTTCGCCAAATTCCAATGCCCCGCGGCCCGCGCTCTGGAGAGCGTCGGCGACTGGTGGAGCATCCTGATCCTCCGGGACGCCTTCCAGGGGCTTTCCCGTTTCGACGAATTCCAGAAGAGCCTCGGTGTCGCACCCAACATCCTCACGCGCCGGCTGAAACATCTGACCGATCAGGGCCTTTTCGAGCGCCGCCGCTACAGCGAGCGCCCTGCCCGCCACGAATACGTGCTGACGGAAAGGGGGCGGGATTTCTTTCCCGTACTGATGGCCCTATTTGCATGGGGCAGCCGGCATGCTCCCGAAGAGGATCTCGCCTTCCTGCTTGCCGATGCGGCCTCCAGCAAGCCGCGCGAGCCGATCCTCGTTGATGCCGAGACGGGCGAGGAACTGAAACCGGAAAACACCACACTGATTGCCGGTCCGGCGGCGGATGATGCAGCGCGCGAGCGGATCGCCCGCATTCGCGCCCACTACCTCGGCTTCGATGCCTAGAAAGGAATGATGCAATGGAACGGATCGTCGTCACCGGAATGGGAGTTGTCTCACCTCTCGGGACCGGCGTGGGGAATGCCTGGAAAAGGCTTCTCGATGCCGGCTCCGGTCTTCGGCTGCTTCCGGACGAAATGGTCAGCGACCTCGCCGCCAAGGTCGCGGGCGTGGCCCCGAGCCTAGCGGAGGATTCCGAAGCCGGCTTCGATCCGGACCGATACATTCCGCCGAAGGACCAGAAGAAGATGGACCGCTTCATCCAGTTTGCCATGGCCGCGACGGAGGAAGCCGTCAACCAGGCAGGATGGAGACCCGAAAGCGAAGACGCGCGCATCAGGACCGCGACGATCATCGCTTCAGGTGTCGGCGGATTTCCGGCGATTGCCGATTCGGTGCGCCTCGCCGAGGCGCGGGGCGTTCGCCGCCTCTCGCCCTTCATCATCCCCTCCTTCCTCGTCAACCTGGCGGCTGGTCAGGTGAGCATCCGTTATGGCTTCAAGGGGCCGCTCGGGGCGCCGGTCACTGCCTGCGCCGCGAGCGTCCAGGCGATCGGCGATGCGGCCCGGCTCATCCGCGCCGGTGAGGCCGATATCGCGATCTGCGGCGGCGCCGAAGCCTGCATCGACAAGGTGAGCCTTGGCGGCTTCGCCGCCGCACGCGCGCTCTCCACCGGCTTCAGCGACACGCCCGAGCGTGCCTCGCGCCCCTTCGACGCGGCACGCGACGGTTTCGTCATGGGTGAAGGCGCAGGTATTCTCGTCATCGAGAGCCTTGAGCATGCGCTCGCCCGCGGCGCCATCCCGCTGGCCGAACTCGTGGGCTATGGCACTTCGGCGGATGCCTATCACATGACGGCAGGCCCCGAGGATGGCGACGGCGCGCGGCGTGCCATGGAGGCGGCCCTCAGGCAGGCAAAGATTCCAGCTTCGGAGATCCGGCACCTGAACGCGCATGCCACCTCGACGCCGGTTGGCGACAGGGGTGAGCTGGCGGCGATTGCCAGCGTATTCGGCCGCGACGGCGGGATCGCCGTCAGCGCCACCAAGGCGGCAACAGGTCATCTGCTTGGTGCCGCCGGCGGGCTCGAGGCGGTCTTCACGATCATGGCGCTCCGCGACCAGATCGCGCCGCCGACGCGCAACCTCGAAGACCCGGATCCAATTGCCGAGGGCATCGATATTGTCGGTGGCTCGGCCCGTCCGCTTGCCATGGAATATGCAATCTCGAACGGCTTCGGCTTCGGCGGAGTGAATGCGACCGCACTTTTCCGCCGCTGGGGATGACCACCACTTTTCTCCGGCGCAAAACGCCCTAGTCTCTCTGGATATCCCGGAGAAAATCCATGCGCGCCTTCTTCGCAGTCCTCTTTCTGTGTGTCGCGTCCGTCATCGCCCCGCTGCCCGCAGGGGCAGAGGATCCCACGGACGCGACGCGCAGCATGATCGAGCAGCAGATCATCGCGTTTCTGCGCGACGATGCCGATACGGCCTATTCCTTCGCCGCACCGGCGATCAAGGCGATGTATCCCGACAAGGAGCGCTTCTTCGCCATGGTGAAGAAGAGCTACGAACCGGTTTACCACCCCGGCAACTACGCTTTCGGGCGCAGCCGCTCGATCGACGACGGCGCGATGATCTACCACGAGGTTCTGATTACGGGCCGCGACGGCAAGGACTGGACCGCGATCTACCAGGTCGTGCGCCAGCCGGACGGCAGCTACAAGATCAACGGCGTGCAGATGATCCCGAATACCGAGAGCAAGGGAATCTGAGCCTCACACCGGCTCGAGGTCGCCCCGCGCCCAGTTCTCCTGCGTCTCGGCCATGAAATCGGCGAAGCGCCCCTCGGCGATCGCCTTGCGGATGCCCTGCATCAGCTCCTGATAATAAGCGAGATTGTGCCAGGAGAGCAGCATGCCGCCGAGGGCCTCGTTGGAGCGCACGAGGTGGTGCAGGTAGGCACGAGAATAGTCGCGTGAGGCCGGGCAGTTCGACTCCTCGTCGAGCGGGCGCTTGTCCTCGGCGTGCCGAGCGTTGCGAATGTTGACCTTGCCGCGACGGGTGAAGGCCAACCCATGACGACCCGATCGCGTCGGCATAACGCAATCGAACATGTCGGTGCCGCGCGCAACGGACTTCAGGATATCGTCCGGCGTGCCGACGCCCATCAGGTAGCGCGGCTTCTCGGAAGGAAGGCAGGGAAGCGTCGTTTCCAGCATCTGCAGCATGACGTCCTGCGGCTCGCCGACGGCAAGGCCACCGACGGCATATCCCTTGAGGTCGAGCCCGGCGAGCGCCTCGGCGGAACGAACACGCAGCTTCGGAATATCGCCGCCCTGGACGATGCCGAACATCGCCTTGCCGGGCTGGTTGCCGAAGGCGACCTTGCAGCGCTCGGCCCAGCGGAGCGAAAGCTCCATCGCACGCTCGATGTCCTTGGGTTCCGCCGGCAGCGCGACACACTCGTCGAGTTGCATCTGGATATCGCTGTCGAGCAGTCCCTGGATCTCGATCGAGCGCTCCGGCGACATGTGATGCAGGCTGCCGTCGACATGGGACTTGAAGGTGACACCCTCCTCATCAAGCTTGCGCAACCCGGAGAGAGACATGACCTGGAAGCCGCCGGAATCGGTGAGGATCGGGCCCTGCCAGCGGATGAAATCGTGCAGTCCGCCGAGGCGCGCGACGCGCTCCGCAGTCGGGCGCAGCATCAGATGATAGGTATTGCCGAGGATGATGTCGGCGCCGGTGTCGCGCACCTGGTCGAGATACATCGCCTTCACGGTGCCGACCGTGCCGACCGGCATGAAGGCCGGCGTGCGGATCGTGCCGCGCGGCATCGAAATCTCGCCGAGGCGTGCCCCGTCATCCGTCGCCTTCAGATTGAATTCAAAATTCTCGCTCATGGGTCTTTCCGGAAAAGAAGGCTGGCATCGCCATAGGAATAGAAGCGGTAGCCGGTTTCGATCGCGTGGTCGTAGGCGGCCCGCATGGTCTCGAGGCCGGCAAAGGCCGAGACCAGCATGAACAGCGTCGAGCGCGGCAGGTGGAAATTGGTCATCAGCATGTCCACGGCCTTGAAGCGGTAGCCGGGCGTGATGAAGATGCCCGTCGCACCGGCCCAGGGCTGTATGCTGCCGTCAGCGGCGGCCGAACTCTCGATCAACCGCAGCGAGGTTGTGCCGACGCAAACGATGCGCCCGCCCCTCGCCTTCACGGCATTGAGCCTTGCGGCTGTCTCGGCACTCACATAGCCGCTTTCGAGATGCATCTTGTGATCGTCGGTATCGTCGGCCTTGACCGGAAGGAAGGTCCCGGCGCCGACATGCAGGGTCACGAAATGGCGCTCGATGCCGGCCCGATCGAGAGCCTCGAAGAGCGCCGGCGTGAAATGCAGGCCAGCGGTGGGCGCGGCAACCGCACCCTCCTCGCGGGCGTAGATCGTCTGGTAGTCCGCGCGGTCGCGCTCGTCCTCGGGACGCTTGGCGGCGATGTAGGGCGGCAGAGGTATGTGGCCAACGGAGGCGATTGCCTCGTCGAGCGCAGGTCCGGAGAGATCGAAAGCAAGCGTGACCTCGCCAGCCTCGCCCTTCTCCACGACGGTGCAATCGAGCTGGCCGAGGAGGCAGCTTTCAGCACTATGGCCAAAGGCGATGCGGTCGCCGAGCTTGATGCGCTTGCCGGGTCTTGCGAAGGCCTTCCAGCGGTTGGCGCCGACGCGCATGTGCAATGTCGCGGATACCTGCTGGCCGCCCGCCCCTTCGCGATGCCGGATGCCCTCCAGCTGCGCCGGAATGACCTTCGTATCGTTGAAGACCAGGGCGTCGCCCGCCTTCAGGAAGGAGGGCAGATCAGAGACACGATGATCCGAGAGCGTCTGCGCCGCCGCAGAATCGACGACAAGCAGGCGCGCCGCATCGCGCGGGTTCGCCGGGCGAAGCGCAATCCGCTCCTCCGGGAGCTCGAAATCGAAAAGATCCACGCGCATAGATGCACTTTCAAGCAAAGCGAAACCCGCCCCGCGCTCGCGCGCCGGGCGGGTTTCAGCAGAAATCACAATCAGACGTCAGCGGCAACCCGCATGGAGACGATCGAGTCCGGATCGACGACCGGCTCGCCCTTCTTGATCTTGTCGATGTTTTCCATGCCTTCGATCACCTGGCCCCAGACGGAGTATTGCTTGTTCAGCCAAGGAGAATCCGTGAAGCAGATGAAGAACTGCGAATTTGCCGAGTTCGGGTTCTGCGAGCGTGCCATCGAGCACGTGCCACGAACATGGCTAAGCGCCGAGAATTCGGCCTTCAGGTCCGGCTTTTCAGAGCCGCCCATGCCGGCGCGACCGGGGTTGAAGCTTTCGCTTCCCTTCTTGCCGAACTTCACGTCGCCCGTCTGGGCCATGAAGTCGTTGATGACGCGGTGGAAGACAACGCCGTCATAGGCCTTCTCGCGAGCGAGTTCCTTGATGCGCGCGACGTGTTCCGGAGCCACTTCGGGCAGCAGCTGGATGACAACCTTGCCCTTGGTGGTTTCCAGGATGATGGTGTTTTCCGGATCCTTGATTTCGGCCATTTTCTTTCTCCTGGCTTGGGGCTCCTGCCCGTTGTTACTGCTTGCCGACGGTGACCTTGACCATGCGGTCCGGATCGGTCACTTCGCCATTCTGGCCTTCGCCGCGCTTGATCTTGTCGACGAACTCCATGCCTGACACGACCTTGCCGACGACCGTGTACTGGCCGTTGAGGAAATCGCCATCGCCGAACATGATGAAGAACTGCGAATTGGCCGAGTTCGGGTCCTGAGCCCGGGCCATGCCGACCGTGCCACGCGTGAAGGGCGCCTTGGAGAATTCAGCCGGGAGGTCCGGAAGGTCGGAGCTGCCGGTGCCGGCACGGCTGGCATCGTAGCCCTTGTCAAGGTTTCCGAACTTGACGTCGCCGGTCTGTGCCATGAAGCCGTCGATCACTCGGTGAAAGGCCACGCCATTGTACTCGCCCTTCTTCGCAAGCGCCTCGATCTGGGCGACATGCTTCGGCGCGACATCCGGCATGAGCTGGATGACGACGGGGCCATCCTTCAACTGGATCGTTAGAAAGTCGCCACCCTGGGCGAAGACGTCGCCGGCGAAGGACGCGATATAAAGCACGGCTGCAAATGCGAGATAGAAGAACTTCATAGTAGCTCCGTTTGGCGATCGGCTCGCCTAGCTCTTGAACTTTGAATTGAGGGCTTGAAGCACTGCGGACGGAACGAAGGCGCTCACGTCTCCGCCCATGGCGGCGATTTGGCGGACCAATGTGGCGGTTATAGGCCGCGAGGCGGTGCCCGCGGGAAGAAAGATCGTCTGAATGTCCGGCGCCATCTGGCGGTTCATACCCGCCATCTGCATTTCGTAGTCGAGGTCCGTGCCATCGCGCAGGCCACGCACAAGTAGGCCCGCACCATGGGAACGCGCCGCATCCACCACGAGATTGTCGAACGAAACGACCGAAATGGCATCGGCCTTTGCTGGCAGCGCTTCAGCGAGCGCCCGCTTTATAAGCTCTGCCCTTTCCTCGAACGAAAAGAGCGGCTTCTTTCCGGGATGAATGCCGATCGCGACGATCACGGTGGAAGCGACGTTGAGGGTCTGGACGAGCACATCCAGATGGCCGTTCGTGATCGGGTCGAATGACCCTGGATAGAAAGCTGTCGTCATACTGTCGGGCCGATCGGTTTTTCGCCTTTTGTCACGGATGCGATCC
Organism: Rhizobium sp. BK251; assembly: GCF_004345245.1. Lineage (GTDB taxonomy): Bacteria > Pseudomonadota > Alphaproteobacteria > Rhizobiales > Rhizobiaceae > Rhizobium. The sequence continues at coordinate 515,527 of NZ_SLUQ01000003.1, forward strand.
TGCCGCAAGTCATTTGAGGCCGCAGCCCCGGGGGGCGCCGCCCGCCGGTTGAACGGCGGATGAACACGGCGTTCAAGGCCGTTTCAGACGCGTTGTGTTTGATTGCTTGCACACCAGCCGCACCGAATGCTCCCCAGCAAGTCCGCAGGAAACACACAGATGCTCGTCGTTCTCGTCTGCACCGCCGCCGCAGCCTCGATTCTCTTCGAAATCGTGGCCCACCATTTCGCCGACAATTATGAAATCGACTGGAACAATCGCGGCACGGCTGCGGTGATCTGCGCCACTTCGCAGCGCAGCAAGCCAATGCTGCGAATCTGAACGCCAGATGAACGACGCATTCAAGGGCGCTTCAGATGGCTATTGATAAACGCATCGTCAGCATCCGGCGGAACCATTGTCCGGTTGGCCGCGTTCATCGCTCGAACGACACGAATATGCAAAGAAGAAGCAGGAAGGAACAAGAACATGCCCGATAAGATCAGCATAATAAACGTAATTTGGATGGCAATGATCACGGGCATGCTGACGGCCACCGTCGCTCTTTACGACAGGCAGGCCGATCATTCCAAGGTCTACGGCCCGTTTGCTTCGGCAAGGCAGGTTATCGCAAGCCAGTACTAAGCGATTTGAGCGCCCATCGAGCGAGAGAAGGAGTTCACGATGTTCACGATTCTAACGATGCTTACCGCCCTCATCAGCATAATGTTCGTCGTGTCCGTCGCCTCCACGATCTCTGCTCTGCGGCGTGAAAGCGAAGACCAGAAGGCCTTCAAGAGAGAGCACAGCGTATTTTGAGAGCTTCCCAGACCTTGAGCGATCTCCTCCCCTCGTCGCTCGGGTAATTCAAGGCCGGACGTTCCCAGCGTCCGGTCTTTTTTGCGATCTGCGCGACAAGCCGGATTGCCGCTTTAGAAATCGACTTCCCGTTCGAAGCTCATCTGGTCGAACGCAGGCACGACATGCGGCGGCGTCTCGGCCATGACCGTCTCGTAGTCGAGCGGCGTGTGCATGTGGGTGAGCACCGCATTCTGCGGCCGCAGCCGCTCGATCCAGCCAAGCGACTGTTCCAGCGACAGGTGGCTCGGATGCGGGCGATACTGGAGGGCGTCGATGATCAGGACATCGAGGCCCTGGAGCTTCTCCACCGTTTCGGGGGGAAAGTCGCTTATATCGCTGCAATAGGCGACGTCGCCGATCCTGAATCCCAAGGAATCGATGTCGCCGTGGCGCTGCAGCAGCGGCATGAAGCGGATGGGTCCGCCCGGCCCTTCGATCAGGAAGGAACGGTCGAGCTCTTCGATAAGGTTTGCTTCGACAATCGGCGGATAGTTGCTGCCGGGCGGCGTCTCAAGGCAATAGCGGAACGCCTCGCGGATACGGTCCATGGTAAAGCGCGTCGCATGGATCGGAATGCGATGGTGCGAGTTATGGAAGAAGCCGCGCAGGTCGTCGATACCGTGGATATGGTCGGCGTGGGCGTGGGTATACAGCACCGCATCGACATGATCGACCTTCGCGGCAATCACCTGTTCGCGGAAATCCGGGCCGGTGTCGATGACAACAGTCGTGGTGCCGCCGCCCGGAGCGGTCTGTTGCACCATGAAGGCAGCGCGCGTGCGCCGGTTCTTCGGATTGGTAGGATCGCATGCGCCCCAGTCCCCGGTGATGCGCGGCACGCCTGGCGAGGACGAGCAGCCGAGGATGGTGAAGCGCTGGAGGTACCTCACGCCCTCACACCTTCGGCATCTTCGAGAATATGCGGAAGGCGTTTTCCGTCGTGAGTGTATCGATCTCTTCACGGCCGACACCAATCGCCTCGGCCAGGACCTCGGCGGTGTTGACCACGTAGGAAGGTTCATTGCGCTTGCCGCGCCACCGCTTCGGCGCGAGGTATGGCGCGTCCGTCTCGACCAGCAGTCGGTCATGCGGAATGGTCCGCGCGATCTCGCGCAGGTCCTCGGATTTCGGGAACGTCAGTATTCCCGAGAAGGACACGTAGCCGCCAAGCTCCACCCCGGTTTGCGCCAGGGCGGCGCCCGAGGAAAAACAATGAAGGATGAACGGGAAAGCCCCCTTCTCCGCCTCTTCCGTCAGGATCGCGGCCATATCCTCGTCGGCGCTGCGGCTATGGATGACGAGCGGCAGGCCGGTTTCGCGGGCGGCCGCGATATGCCGGATAAAGCCCGTCTTCTGGTCTTCCGGCTTCACGCTGTCGTAGAAGTAATCGAGCCCCGCTTCTCCGATCGCCACGACCTTCGCGTGCTTCGAGAGCCTGACGAGATCCTCGACCTGAATGTCGAGCTCCTCGTCCGCATTGTTCGGATGGGTGCCGACCGAGCAGAAGACGGACGGATAGCGCTCGGTAATGGCGAGCAGTTCGTCGAGCTTCCTGACGCGCGTCGAGATCGTCACCATCTGTCCGACGCCTGCCTGATGGGCGCGCGCGACAATGTCATCGCGCTCCTCGGCGAAATCGGCAAAATCCAGATGGCAATGCGTATCGATCAACATGATCAGACCTTTTGGGATTCCGGCGCCACATAGCGCGGGAAGACCGGCTGCGGCGCCTCCAGCGTCGTTCCGGAAACGAGGCGGCCGACCTCGCCGAGCGCAGCGAAATCACGCTTGTCGGCAGGGGCACCGACCAGATCGAGAAGCTTGTCGGCCGATTCCGGCACGAAGGGCTGGAGCAGGATCGCGATCTGGCGCACGACTTCAGCCGTGACATAGAGCACGGTGCCCATGCGCTTTGGATCCGTCTTTTTCAACGCCCAGGGTGCCTGGCCCGCAAAATAGCGGTCGGTCTCCGAGACGACGGCGATGATCGAGGCAAGCGCACGGTGGATCAGCTGCTTGCCCATGTCCTCGCGGGTGGAGGCGAGCAGCGCGTCGGCCTGGGCCAGCATCGCCTTGTCCTCCTCCGTCAGCGGACCGCATTCCGGCACCTTGCCGTCGCAGTTCTTGACGATCATCGACAGCGACCGGCTGGCAAGGTTCCCGATGCCGTTCGCAAGGTCGGCATTGACGCGGGTCGCGATGAGTTCGTCGTTGCAGTTGCCGTCCTGGCCGAAGGAAATATCCCGCAGCAGATAGAAACGGACGTAGTCGAGGCCGAATTGCTGCAGCAGTTCGAAGGGATCGACAACGTTGCCGAGCGACTTCGACATCTTCTCACCCTTGTTCAGCACGAAGCCGTGGGCATAGACGCGTTTCGGCAGCGGCAGCTTTGCCGACATCAGGAATGCCGGCCAGTAGACCGCGTGAAAGCGGATGATGTCCTTGCCGATGATATGCACGTCGGCCGGCCAGTACTTGGCACGGGGGCCGTTCCTGTCCTCGATGTAGCCGGTCGCGGTGATGTAGTTCGTGAGGGCGTCGACCCAGACATACATCACGTGCGCCGGATCGTTCGGCACCTTGATGCCCCAGTCGAAGGTAGTGCGGGAGATAGACAGGTCCTTGAGCCCCGATTTCACGAAGGAGATTACCTCGTTGCGGCGCTCGGCGGGGCCGATGAAGTCAGGATTTTCCTCGTAGTGCTTCAGGAGCCGGTCCTGGTATTCGGACAGCTTGAAGAAATAGCTTTCCTCCTGCACCCATTCGACCGGCGTGCCCTGCGGGCCGTAGCGCACGCCATCGGCGCGCAGTTCCGTCTCGTTCTCCTGGTAATAGGCCTCGTCGCGGACCGAATACCATCCCGCATAGGAATCCTTGTAGATGTCACCGTTTGCGGCCATCAGGTTCCAGATATCCCTCGATGCCTCGTGATGGCGAGCCTCGGTGGTGCGGATGAAATCATCGTTGGAGGCGTTGAGCAGCTTCCCCATCGACAGGAATTCGGCGGAGTTGCGATCCGCCAGCCGCTGCGCCGTCAGGCCTTCTGCGCGCGCAGTCTGCTGCATCTTCTGGCCATGCTCGTCGGTTCCCGTCAGGAAGAACACGTCCTTTCCGTCCAGGCGCTGGAAACGCGCCATGGCATCCGTCGCAATCAGCTCGTAGGCATGGCCGATATGCGGCTTGCCGTTGGGGTAAGCGATCGCTGTGGTGATGTAGAAGGGAGTTCTTTCGGTCATGACAGGTTCTTGTCCGCTTTGCCTGTTCGCAGTTGCACCGCACGCTCTTATCGCATGTTCTCGCCAAGCGAAACACTAAAGCCTGCCGCGCGAAGAGAGATTCAAGCGGCAGGGTTCAGACTAGCGTTCCATGCATGTCGTGGCTACAAAACCGCGGCACACTTTTGCGCGACATGCGTCCGTGGCCACCGAAATTGCCGGCGGGCCGGCGCGTCGATGTCCTAGACTCCGGCCTGCTTCAGTTCGCCGAGCACGGTGAGGATCGTCTGCTTGCGATCGAGATTGTAGGCCTGGGAGACAGCGAGGCGCTGGGTGATCTCCGAATGGAGCCGGGCCAGGCGCTCTGCCGCAGCGAGTTCGCCGGCCTCTGCCGAAGCTCGTGCGCGGGACATGATGTCGTCGCCGACATGGCCGACGAAGAATTCGAAGATCGTGTCGCTGTCCTTTGCGGAAAGCGCATCGGCAAGGCGATGCATGGCCTTGCGGGCCGCCGGTCCCTCGCTGGACATCACTTGATCATAGGCCGCGACGATCTCGCCACCGCCATAGTTCAGGAGTTTCAACGCCTGGCTGACGCTGCCCTTTGCCGCGGCGAGGAGCCCTGCCGCCTCCGGTCCGTCCACCTCCGTTCCGAGGTTTGCGAGCGCGTTGCGGATCGCCTCGTCGCCGAGCGGCGAAAGGCGCAGCGGCAGGCAGCGCGAGCGGATCGTCGGGAGCAGCCTGCCTGGAGCATGGGAAAGCACGAGGAAGAGCGCCCTCTTCGGCGGCTCTTCAAGGATCTTCAAAATGGCGTTGGCGGCATTGCGGTTCATGTCGTCGGCGGGATCGATGATGACGATCCGCCAATTTCCGGTGCCCGATGTCTGGGAAAAGAAACGGCCGGCGCGGCGCACCTCGTCGACGGTGATCGCGGACTTCACTCTGCCCGTCTTCTCATCGACCGGTCGGGTGAGGTGAAGGAGATTGTGCGATGCACCAGACGCGATCTGCCGGCTGACGCCGGAACCTGGATCCGGGTCCCGTATTTCGCCCGGCGCCGTCAGCGGGTCAGGATTGGAAAGCACGTGATTGGCGAAGCGGAAGGCGAGCGTCGCCTTGCCGATGCCTTCCGGCCCTTCGATCAGGATCGCATGATGCCCCTTGCCGCCGGCATAGGACCGCGCCAGGAAACGCTCGGCCGCCTCATGGCCGAAGAGACGGGTGTTTTCCGACGGCGGAATGGCGCCGTCGAGCAGACCGAGCCTTTCCTCGCTCATTGCGCCGTTTCCGGATAAGTGGACGAGGTTTCGGTGACGGGCGGCAGGCGCTGTTCCACGATCGAAAGAATCTCTGCTGCGATCGCGTCCTCCGTCTGCTGGGCGTCTATGACGCGGCAGCGCTCGGGATCGGCAGCGGCGATATCGAGATAGGCCTCACGGCGCTTCTCGTGCGTCTCGATCCTCTCCTTCTCGAAACGATCGGGCCCGGCGGTGGGAGAAACCGCAACACCGCGCCGGCGCGCGCGCTCCAGGCCGAGGGATGCCGGGATGTCGAGGATCAGCGTGCAATCCGGAACGACGCCATTGACGGCGACGCGCTGCAGCGCCTCGATAAATTCCGGTTCAAGATTGCCCGTTACTCCCTGGTAGACGCGCGAGGAATCCATGAAACGGTCGCAGAGGACCACCGCGCCGCGCACAAGCGCCGGACGGATGACCTCCTCGACATGGTCGCTGCGGGCGGCGGCAAAAAGGATCGCCTCCATGCGCGTTCCGAACATTTCGGCAGCACCCGAGAGAAGGACATGCCGCACGGCCTCGGCACCGGGCGAGCCGCCCGGTTCGCGCGTCACGAGGACATCGTAGCCGTGCCTGCGCAGCGCCTCGGCGAGACGCCGGATCTGCGTGGACTTTCCGGCGCCCTCGCCACCTTCGAAGCTGACGAACAATCCCTTACCGATCGACAATGATTATTTCCTGCATCTGCCGTGCCTGCATATATCAGGCTCTGTTTAGCGCAAGATAAGCGCCGGCGAAACCATGCCAGCGCCGCGGCCAGGCGCATTCCCCGCCAAATTCGCGGCGAACAGGGCATCGCCGATCGCCGGCCTCAGGTGCCCTCGAGCTTATCCCACAGCCAAGAGAAAAAAACCGATTCCCCGAGTTCGAAAATCGCATCGACCGCACGGCGGCCAAGAGACCCCTGCCCCACCGACTGCACCGTATAGAGCGGGACCTCGCGCAGCAGCCGGTCTCCCAGGAAGATGCGCAGTGTGCCTACCTGGACATCCCGTTCGACCGGTGCCGTCAGGGGCCAGCGATAGACGATGCGCGCCGCCAGCCTCTCGGGATTGTTGACGGGCAAATAGACATTCACGGGCATCTTGGCGACGAGGTCGACCGTCGAGGCCGTGCCGCCATAGACGCTCGCCGCCCCGATGACCTCGCCGTTGGCGAAGATCTGGCGATCTTCGAAGGCAGTCAGACCCCATTCGAGCACGCGCTTCGCCTCCTCGCTGCGCTCCTTGTCGGAGGCAAGGCCGCCGAGAGCAAGGAACAGGCGCCTGCCGTTCTTCTCCACCGAGGCGACGATGGAATAACCCTCGCCCTCTGCAAATCCGATCGCCAGTCCGTCCGCGCCGATATCCATGCCGAGCAGAGGATTGCGGTTGCGCTGGAATATCTTGTTCCACTCGAAATCCGGCTGCGCGAAGTTTCTGTAGAGGTCGCGATTGCTCGTCTCCAGCCGCCGGGCGAGTGTCACGAGCTCCCTGGCGGAGATCTTGTTGCCCGGGTCAGGCAGGCCTGTCGAATTTGCGAAGGTCGCCCGCGGCAGGCCGATCTCCCGCGCCCTCTTCGTCATCCTCTCAGCGAAACTCGCCTCGCTACCGGAAAGTCCCTCGGCCAGGATGATGCAGCCATCGTTGGCAGCCTGGACCGCCACGCCCTGGATGAGATCCTGGACGCGGATGCGCGATTTCAGCGCGGCGAACATCGTCGACGTGCGCGACGGCGCTCCGCCCCTGCGCCATGCATATTCCGATACGGGATATTCGGTATCGAGGCTGATCTCGCCCCTTTCAAGCGCGTCGAAGACGACCTCTAAAGTCATCAGCTTGGCGAGCGAGGCCGGCGAGAAGGCCTTGTCCTCGTCCTTGGCAAGAAGCACGGTACCGGTTTCGGCTTCGATCATGAAGGCCTGCGCCGCCTTGGTCTCGAAACCGGCCTGCGCGGCCGCGGCCATGGCAAGGCCGGGCATCAGAAAGGCAAGAACGCCAAGGAAACAAAGCAGATGCTTCAGCATCGCGAATCCCGTCAATCGAAAGATGAGGGAGAGAGTAGAGAGAGCGGCGGAGGGACGCAATGCGCCTCTCAGCGCGATTGGGCCCCCGCCCCGTGGCGACGCTTTGCAGAAGCCAGGATCGATTCCTGCGTCAGTCCATCGTTACGCACCATGACGGCATCAAACGCCAGATCGACGAAGACAGTCTTCACCGGCTCTTCCTGATAGCCGGCCACAAGCGGGCTCATCTTGCTCGCCATCGGGACTGCGCCGGGAGAATAGTAGGGTCGCTCATAGGGGACCGGGCCAATATCAGGCAACACGACGAATTCGCCGAAGGCCTGGATGCCGGCCGGAATCGGAGCAGGAGCGACGAGCGTGTAGGACGCGCTCGGCGTCTTACCCGCATAGGCCGTGCTGACGGCGATCGGCGCCGGCGCTGGAACCGGAACATTCTGCGGAATGGGCGCCATGCTGCCGCCAAGGCTCTGGAGCTGGTCACCCATGGACTGGTTCGAAGCCACCATCACGCCGGTAGCGATCTGGCCCTCGGGGTTGAGCCTCGGGAAGCGGTCGCCCTTCTTGACGTAGGACGCCATGAGAAATGGCATGTCGTGACCGTCCATGCGCGCGCGCCCGGCATACTGCACCCGTACCCTGCCCGTGCCGCTGTGCTGGAGGTCGAGCATGTCGGCGGTCTTGTTGGAAAGGTCTATGATGCGACCCTCATGATAGGGCCCGCGGTCGTTCACGCGAACGATGACGGAGGAACCGTTTTCAAGATTGGTGACGCGCGCATAGCTCGGCAGCGGAAAAGTCGGATGAGCGGCCGATAGGTGCATCTGGTCATAGACCTCGCCATTGGCCGTAAGTCGGCCATGGAAGGCCGAGCCGTACCATGAAGCAATGCCCGCCTTGTCGTATGAGAAGTCCTCGCGCGGATAGTACCACTTGCCCCTAACCTGATAGGGCTGGCCAACCAGGTAACGGCCACCGCCCTTCGGGATGTTGTTGCCGGTGGCGACACGGGGGCTCGCCTTCACGCCATATTCCTTCTCGGAGAAATACTCCTTCGGGCGTTTGGTCTGCTTCACACTGCCAGTTGTACCGCACGCGGCAGCGGTCGCGCACATCAAGGATATCGCGCACCATCGCAAACCAGTCGCAAGGGCTGCCGAACGGATCTCAAATTTCATTTGTCCCACGCCGCTACACAAATTTCCTTGGGTCGAAGCAACCATCGCCACATCCGCCCTCTCGGCAAACGACTACGATCAACCGCCTAACGAGGTTTTAATCATGTGGATAACGTGTCAAATTTACGAATAAATCCGCGGCAATAGAAACAATTCTAACAGTTATGGTTAACGAAGGGTTTACGACCTCCGCGGCGGGCGTGAGCCGAAGCCGGGGCAAAGCCGTTGAAAACCGGCGCGATATGAAACGCCTGCCCTCCTGCCAAAGGTACGCTTCGTCCCGAAATGACGTGCTTGTTTCGCGGCCGGAATTTTAGCGTTTTACGCCTTGCGTTTGCCCTCTGAGAAGGGGCGCTTGTCGCCTGAGGATGGCGATCCGATCATAGTCGAAGAGCGCACGTCAGATCTTCCGGCCGCCATGATCGAGTAAGCCCAACGGTGCGTCGGCAGCCTCCCGATTTCCGAGGAATGACAAGCTCATAAGGATACTGCTGCTGTTTTTGCAACGTTCTGCCACAATGAGGCAGGCCAGCGCCGTCGGCTCCTTGCCGCGCGCGCAGTCTGGTCCACATGCTGTTGCGTGAAAGCCGCAGGGCGTCAGCCGGAGAGCCGGGCAGCCAGTCCCGTTCATTCGCAACCATTCGCTCAAGGCCTTTACGGGCTGTCCATTGATTACAGCGGTTCGTCCGGCCAGCGGTTGCGGCGGGCGGAAGAATGCCTCCGCTCCGTAGAGCGCTGGCGAGGCAGCAATAGATAGACGGCCTGAACGCGGCACCGGCACGGCTGTCGCCGGGTGCCGTGCAGGGACCACGTCTAGTCGTTGGTCGATGACAACAAGGCGCGATGCCTCTTGCAACGTGAAGGCAAAAGATATGTCCGATATTGAGTTGTCGACCCTGATCTCTCGGCTCGACTTTGCGTGGATCACAACCTTCCACATCATCTATCCGCCGCTGACGATCGGTCTTGCCGCCATGCTGTTTTTTTCGGAATGGCGCTGGCTTCGGACGGATGACGAGACTTGGTACAGGCTCTGTCGTTTCTTCGAAAAGCTGTTCGTCGTCAATTTCGGCGCGGGCGTGGCAACGGGCGTGACGATGGAAATGGCCTTCGGCATTCTCTACGGACCTTTCTCGCAAGCCGCCGGCCCCTTCTTCGGCCAGGTACTCGGCTACGAAACGATCACCGCCTTCATGTATGAGGCCGGCTTCATCGGACTGATGATCTTCGGCTGGGGCAAGATCAGTCGGGGAATGCATCTTTTTGCGACCTTCAACGTGGCACTCGCCTCCTCGCTTTCGGCATTTTGGATCATGGATGCGAATTCCTGGATGCAGGCACCGGCCGGAGTAGAATACAAGGACGGTGTCTTCCGGATCGTCGACTGGATCGCCGCCATCTTCAATCCGGATGTCATTGCCGCCTTCCCGCACATGCTTATCGCCAGCTTCGAACTGTCGCTCTGCTTCGTCGCGGCCATTTCTGCCTGGTATCTCCTGAAGAACGAGCATGTTGCGCTGTTCCAGCGCTCGCTGAAGTATTCGGTACTTGCCCTCGTGGTGATTGCTCCTCTCCAGGTCTATATCGGCGATGCGCTGGGCCGTGTCACCGCGGACGCGCAGCCCGCCGCGCTTGCTGCCATGGAAGGCCACTTCCACACTCTCAATCCCGACGGCAGCCCCAACACTTCCTGGAATGTCATCGCCTGGCCTAACGCCGCCGGTGACGGCAATGCGTGGTCCATCCAGATCCCGCACATGCTGAGCTTGCTCGAGACCCACACGTTCGACCAGGCGGTGCCGGGACTGGATCAGTTTGCGCCGGAAGACCGCCCGCCCGTGGTCATCCCCTTCTACTCGTTCCGCATCATGGCGGCGATCGGCGGTTTCCTCATGCTCGTCGCATTCTGGGGCGGATGGTTAGCATGGAAGGGCAGCCTGTCGGTCGCCCGCGTCACCGAAAACCGCTGGTTCCTGCGCGCGATCATCTTCAGCGGCTTCCTGCCCTACCTCGCCGTCTGGACCGGCTGGTGGACGCGCGAGACCTCGCGCCAGCCCTGGGTGGTCTACGGCCTGCTGCGCACCGAGGATGGCGTAAGCAACATGTCGGTCACGGCAGCCGTCTTCTGGCTGGTGGGCTTCATGGTCTTCGAACTGACGGTATGGGCCGGCACCTGGTACTTCCTCGCCAAGGTGGTCCGCCAGGGTCCCGACATGGAAAGCCCCGTGGTCGGCGAAGGCCATGAATATCTGGGCCACCTCGCCGACAGCCCGTCCAGCGCCGACAACGAGCCGGAATATGTCCGGCCCGTCTGACACCCGCGCGAGAACATGACGAAGGTCAAGGAGTACAGGCAATGGATACGCTAACCGAACTTCAGCAGCTTCTCGCCTTCGCGTGGTGGATGGCGTTGTGCGTGAGCATCCTGCTCTACGTCATGCTCGACGGTGCCGACCTTGGGGCTGGGATTATCTCCCTCTTCGTCCCGGACGAGCACGAACGCGGTGCGATCATGTCGGCCATGGCCGGCACGTGGGATGCCAATGAAACCTGGCTGGTCGTCGCAGGCGGCATCCTGTTCGGAACGTTCCCCTTCGTATACGGCTCGGCCTTCAGCTATCTCCTGCTGCCGCTGGCTCTCGTACTCTGGGGAATCATGACGCGCGCCGTTGCGCTGGAGTTCCGGCACCTCGCGGAGCCCAAATGGCGCCGCTTCTCGGACTATGCGTTCGGACTGTCGAGCCTTGCCACGACATTCTTCGGGGGCGTGGCGATCGGCGCTGTCCTTCAAGGCTTTCCCTTGACGGATGATCCAGGCAGGGTTCCGACCTATGTCGGCGGAGTAACGCGGTTCATCAGTGCTTTCAGCGTCTGGACCGGGTTCGGGGCCGTTCTCATCGTCATGCTGGCAGGCGGGCTCTTCATTCGCGCACGCTTCGAGCGGAGCGAGCCGCTGCGGCAGCATGTTGCCCGCTGGACAAACTTCGCCTTCGTTACATCGATCGCCTGCGCCGGCATCACGATCATCTGGTGCGCCACGATCTTTCCCTGGGCGGCCCAGAAATGGTTCGGATCGAACTTCTGGATCTGGGCGCTGGTGCTCATCGCAGTCATCTACGCGACGATGCGAATGCGTCGGGCAATCCACGCCGACCGCGATCTGGCCGCCATCCTGTGGTTCAACCTGACGGTCGCCATCGTGGGGGTCGCCTTGGCCGCCACCATGTTTCCCTGGCTCGTGCCGAACACCTGGACAATCTACAGCGGCGCCAGCCCGCAGGTCTCCCTGATCACCTTCACGCTGACGATGGGCGGATTCCTCCCGGTTATGCTCATGTACAACTGGTACCAGATCTGGGTCTTCCGCGCGCGCATCAGCAAACTCGTCGCCTATCACGATTGAGGCGGCGAGAAAGGCAGAGAACTGAACAAAAGCGGGGGCAAGGATAATGGCTGGACCACGGCAGATGCTGAACCGATCCGCTGCGCGGCAGCAAGAAACCTGGCTGCGCAGCTATATTCGCAACGTCCGGTTCCCGCTTTCGCTGGCAGTCGGGGCTGGAACGCTCTCAGGCATCCTGATGATAGCGCAGGCCTGGCTGCTGGCATGCGTCGTCAACGCGGTCACGATCGAGGGCCAAGGGCTTGCTGAAGTGTGGCATTGGCTCACCCCGCTCCTCGGCGTCATCGTGGCGCGCGCCATTGTCGGCAGCTTTGTCGATATCGCCGCATTCTCGGCCGCTGCAACGGTCAAGCACGGGCTGCGTCGTCGTCTCTATGACCACATCAGCGCGCTGGGTCCGGCCTGGATGCAACGCCAGCGCAGCGGCGAGGTCGCCAACACGCTCGTCGACGGCGTGGAGGAGATCGAAAAATACTACGCAAACTACCTGCCGCAAACAGCATTGGCGGCACTCCTGCCGCTCGCCGTCCTGTTTGCGGCCTTCCCCGCCGATTGGGTCTCGGGTCTGATCTTCCTCGTGACAGCGCCGCTCATACCTCTTTTCATGATCATCATCGGCAAGGGCGCCGAAAGCCTCAACCAGCGTCAGTGGGGCAGGCTCTCGCGTATGAGCGCGCATTTCTTCGACGTGATCGAAGGGCTGACGACGCTGAAGCTCTTCAATGCAAGCAGGCGCGAGGCAGAAGTGGTCGCGAGAATTTCAGACGAATACCGCAGCAGCACCATGTCCGTCCTGCGCGTCGCCTTCCTCTCTTCCCTCGTCCTGGAGTTCTTCTCGACGGTCAGCATCGCGCTGGCGGCGGTATTCATCGGCTTCCGGCTCTACTATCGCGAGCTGGACTTCCTGTCGGGTTTCTTCGTCCTGCTGCTCGCGCCGGAATTCTATCGCCCGCTGAGGGACATGGGCGCACAGTACCACGCCCGCATGGCCGCGATTGCCGCGTCCGAAAGCATCATCCGCTGCCTGCAGACCGCCTTGCTGGAGCGTCCGGCAAATCCGCTACCCTTGCCGCTTCGCCGCAAGCTGCGCATCGATTTTGAAGGCGTCTGTTTTTCCCACGACGATGATGGGCAGGGACTGCAGAATATAAGCTTTGCACTGTCGCAGGGCGAATGCGTTGCGCTCGTCGGCCCGAGCGGTGCCGGCAAGACGACGATCGGTCAGCTTCTGCTGGGCTTCCTTCGGCCACAATCCGGGCAGATCCGCGTCAACGGTGTCGACCTCTACGATCTCGACGAGAACGAATGGCTGAGCCGCGTCTCCTGGGTGCCGCAGAAGCCGACCCTGTTCTACGGCAGCATCGGCGACAATATCCGTCTCGGCGCGCCCGAGGCTTCCGTGGAAGCCGTCCGCGCTGCTGCCGTGCAAGCGCAGGCCGATGGCTTCATCGAGCGACTGCCCGCAGGCTACGAGACATTGCTTGGGGATGGCGGCCAGGGACTTTCGGGCGGCGAGATCCGCCGCGTCGCCCTCGCCCGCGCCTTCCTGAAGGACGCCGATCTGATCATTCTCGACGAGGCCACCGGCGCGCTTGACCGGCAGACGGCGACCCGCTTGATGGGTTCGGTCAGGCAGATGACTTCGAAAAGCGCCGTTCTCTTCATCACCCACGACCTTGAGGCGGCCCGAACGGCGGACAGGATCATCACGATCGAGCGTGGCCGGATCGTCGACGAGGCAGGCCGCGCGATGCCGCTCAGGGAGGTCCGCCTGCCATGAAGGATATCCTGCGCCTCCTCCGTCTCTTTCGTCCCTATCGCGCCTGGATCGCCGCCGGCATCGGCCTTAGCGTCGTCGTCGCGCTTTCGAACGTGGCCCTGCTGGCGCTTTCGGGCTGGTTCATCGCATCCATGGCGCTGAGCGGCCTTGGCAACCAGATGTTCAACTTCTTCACACCGGCAGCCGCCATACGCGGACTTGCGATCCTGCGGACCGTCGCGCGCTATCTGGAGCGCATCGTCACGCATGAGGCGACATTGCGTCTGCTTTCAGCGCTTCGCGTCTGGTTCTACGGGCGGCTCGAACCGCTGGCGCCCGCCGGCCTTCAGGCCTACCGCGGCAGCGATCTTCTGAGCCGGATCCGCGCTGACGTCGACAGCCTGGACAATTTCTATCTTCGTATCCTGGCTCCGGTCGTATCGGCCGCGATTTGCGTCGTCGCCCTTCTGGCCGCCATGTCGATGATCAGCGTAAACGTCGCGCTCATCAACGGGATCGGACTGCTGCTGGCCGGCCTTGTCCTGCCGCTCATTGCACAGCGAAGCGGAAGGCGACCGGGCGAGCGTCTGGTGACGGCGCGTGCCGCGCTCAGGGCTGGTGTGACCGACAGCTGTCGCGGCTCGGGCGAATTGCGCGTCTATGGCGCCGTCGGCCGCCAGGGCGCGCATCTGGACGAACTGGGCCAGGCGCTGATTGCGGACCAACGCCAGCTAGTCCGCATCAAGGGTCTGTTTTCGGGGCTTTCGACTCTTGCGGCCCAGGCCAGCATGTTGGTTGCCGTCATCATGATCATTCCGGTCATCCATGCCGGAGCACTTCCGCCTGCGCATCTCGCCTTGATCGCGTTCTTCGTCCTGTCGAGTTTCGATACGATTGCCTCCCTGCCGGCCGCCTTCCAGTCGCTCGGCGAGACGCTTGCAGCAGCGCGGCGTATCTTCGAGATCGCGGATGCCGAACCGAATGTGGTCGATCCGGTACAGCCGGGGCCATCGCCGACGCGCTTCGACATCGACATAGACGCGTTGCGAATGCGCTACTCCGACCATGGGCCGTGGGCGCTCGACAGGGTGAACCTGAGAGTGCCCGAAGGAAGCGCTCTCGGAATCGTGGGTCCGTCGGGCTCCGGCAAGAGCACCATCTTCAACGTGCTGCTGCGCTTCTGGGACTATCAAGACGGCAAGGCGACCATCGGCGGCGTTCCTCTTGACGCGCTTGGTGGCGATGAGGCACGGAGCCTCTTTGCCGTCGTGGCCCAGCAAAGTCATCTCTTCAATGCCAGCATCCGGGAAAACCTGCTTCTCGCCCGTCCGTCCGCAAGCGAGGAAGATCTCAAGGCTGCACTGCGGCAGGCGGCGGTGCTTGACGAAGTCATGGCCTTTCCGCGGGGGCTCGATACCTACGTCGGAGAGGCCGGCGCGCGGCTTTCGGGCGGACAGGCACGGCGCATCACAATTGCCCGGGTCTACCTCAAGAATGCGCCGGTCCTGCTTCTCGACGAGCCGACCGAGGGACTGGATGTCCAATCGGAGCAACTCGTCCTTCGCGCGCTGAAGCCGTTGATGCGTGGCAGGACGACGCTGGTGATCACGCATCATCCCGAAGTCCTGACGCTGGTCGATCAGGTGATCACGCTTCTGGATGGAAGGAGCCTTCCGGCCGCGACCCCCGAGGCTATGGCCCATGCGGTTCTCACCGGTGCAAGGTCGCCCTCGCTCGCAATCTCCGGGTCGGGAAGCTGAGTCGCCAGCACGGCGCGAACTTCGCGGAAATCGATGATCGTGGCCTTTCCCGGTTCCGGTGAAGCCGAAATGATCTCGAGCAGGATCTAGCAACCACGCGCCAGTCGATGAGGATCTCCTCGCAGTCGCCCTTGATCCCCTTCAACGCGGCGCCTTGCTTGCCTTGTCTCGCCGCCGATTGGAACAAATCCGCTTCTGAAGTGTTCGTCTCGTTAGCAAGAGGAGGCACACCATGAGCTATGACCCGAATCAGGAGCCCAATCTGCGCCCAACGCCGGTTACGAGGCGGCAATCGTCGTTCTGGACGGTTTGGGTAGCAATTGCTGCAATCATTGTCGTCGGCGCGTTTGCCTGGATGCAATGGGGATCGCGAGTCACCGATCCTGGAACAACGGCTTCGACGGCTCCGATGACGCAGCCCGCGCCAGCGACGCCGGCGCCACCGGCAGATAGCGCGACGCCTGCAGCACCCGCGACGCCCGCGCCGTCCACTGGGACGACACCGCAGTAAAACGCGGGCATGTTCTTCGGAACCTGGTCGCGGTAACAATTTACCGCGAATGCAAATTCTGCAGGCCAGCCGGTTGCTCAATGAGAGGTACTGAATCCGGCCCTGCGGAAATGCGCGAGCAGTACAAAGACTGCGCGCGCCGATTTTCGAACGGCGAGGCAGGCTGAAGACTTGCCTCGACTGGGGCGTATGGCGCGTCAACGCAAGCAAATCAAATGCAAGAACGCTCCCCGATCCTTCAGGCCCTCGGCAGGATGACATCGCCCATCAAGCGAGACGCACCATTCCCCATTTTTTCAGCGCCTGCGCTCTCCGGTTGACGATGGGGGGCGAACGGCTGTAAAGCCAGCGAAGTCCCCACCGGCACCCGGCGCGGGCCTGATCGCGGAAGAGTGTCCGAGTGGTTTAAGGAACCGGTCTTGAAAACCGGCGTGCGGGAAACCGTACCGTGGGTTCGAATCCCACCTCTTCCGCCACAACCATATGATAGTGTTTGGCAATTTTCGTTGAAATGATCGGCGTCGATCTGCAGCATTGTCAACGATTACCTGCAACAATGCTGCAACTGCATACGTGTTGCAGGAGCGCCCGATTCTTGCTGCAGCGGACAGTTCGACAAGAGGCGGCAGAATCCGCCCCACGCATGTCAATTTTCGTCCTATCCGAGGCTATGCGCAGCAACCGCTTTTGGAGGCGGCTGGTCCGCAGCAGGCAGCAGCCTCCTTCGTGTTCTCGGCAAGCCAGCGGTCACGTGGCTTGCAGCTGGCTGGACGCGCCAACAGTTCGACATGGACAGCTCCACCTCGGAGCGTCGGCAAAGAGGCGCAGTAGAGCTGCATCGGTCGCACGCCGTCGCTGACCTCGAAGGTGAGCTTCGCCGATCCGTCGAGCTGCACGTGCTCGGTCACTTTCCGGATGATCGAATGGAACTTGCCCGCAGCCATGTGCGTCCGATCGTCTTCGTCGATGTCCCAGAGCTGGATGAATATCTCCGACCAGGCCTCCGGGTTCGCTCCGCAATCGAGAGCCGAGAACTGTCCCGCCTTGACCTCTGTGACGTGATAGCCGGGCTTCACCGGATGTCCGTCGTAGTGGAATACCAGCGGGGAATCCTTCGCTCCGGAGAGGATCGCGACGAGATCGCCGAGGCTGATGTCGTCCGTCAGCATTTTGCCGTTGTCGACGGCGTTCATTTCCGGTAATCCTTGTTTCAATGCTTAAAGGATTATTGAAATATGGATCAACGTCAAGCCCTGGTATCGTTTGGTGCTCTGTCGCAGGAGACCCGCCTGCAGATCATCCGGATGCTCGTGGTCGCCGGACCCGATGGTATGTCCGCAGGGGCGATCGCGGAGAAGGCAGAGGTCTCGCCATCGAACGTGTCGTTCCATCTCAAGGAGCTGGAGCGGGCAGGTCTTATCAATCAGCAGCGGGAGTCCCGCTCGATCATTTATTCGGCCGCCTACGATGCCCTCGGCGGACTCGTGCGGTTCCTGATGGAAGACTGCTGCGCGGGACATCCTGAAATCTGTGCGCCGGCTGCTGCCGTTGCCGCATGCTGCACGCCAACGACGGACGGGGCGACGTCGACGTCGAAGAAGGCGAACTGATGCAAGAGTTCGATCTTCATCGGCGGCTGGCTGCCGAAGCCATAGGAACCGCCTTGCTAGTCGCGACCGTCGTCGGTTCTGGCATCATGGCATCCTCCCTGACCCAGGACACAGCGCTGGCCCTGCTTGGTAATACGTTGGCGACGGGCGCGATCCTAGTGGTGCTCGTCACGGTGCTTGGCCCGATATCGGGAGCGCACTTCAATCCCGCCGTGTCGCTGGTGTTCGCAATGTCGCGCGCGCTGCCTAGCCGTGACCTCGCCGCCTATATTCTTGTTCAGATCGTTGGCGGCGTCTTGGGTACGATGACGGCTCATGCGATGCTCGCGCTCCCCATCCTCGAATGGTCCATGAAAGAGCGCTCCGGAGAGAGCCAGTGGTTTGCGGAATGGATCGCCACCTTTGGGCTGGTGTCGGTCATTCTCCTCGGTATCCGCTTTGATCGAAAGGCGACTCCCTGGTCGGTCGGCCTCTACATCACGGCGGCCTACTGGTTCACGTCCTCGACATCATTCGCCAATCCCGCCGTTGCGGTCGCGCGCGCGTTCACGAACACCTTCTCCGGAATTCGACCTGCCGATCTTCCGGGGTTCGTCGTGGCAGAGTTCATCGGCGCGCTATGCGCCTTCCCTCTGGTCACTTGGCTTCTTCGGCCGACCCCAATCGTGGAGACAGCATCATGAACGTCACCATCTACCGCAATCCGGACTGTGGCACGTCCCGCAACACGCTGGCCATGATTCGCAATGCCGGAATCGAGCCGACCGTCATCGAGTACCTGAAGAACCCGCCGACGCGCGCCCAGCTCGTGAAGATGATTGCCGACGCCGGATTGACTGTCCGTGAAGCAATCCGCGAGAAGGGCACGCCCTATGTGGAGATCGGTCTCGACAACGCCAACCTGACCGACGCGCAGCTCTTGGATGCGATGATGAAGGATCCGATTCTGATCAACAGGCCGCTCGTCATCACTCCCGTGGGGACCCGCCTTGCCCGGCCTTCGGAAGCCGTTCTCGACATCCTTCCTGACAGTCACAAGGGAGCCTTCAGCAAGGAAGACGGCGAAAAGGTCCTCGACGCTGATGGGAAGCGTCTTGTCTGAGCGGGTGCCCGTTCTTGCCGTGCTTGCCCTCGGTCTGACGCAGATCATCGGTTACGGCACGCTCTATTACTCCTTCAGCATCCTTGCACCGGACATGGCCGCGCAGTTGTCTTGGTCCAGCGAGTGGGTGTTCGGTGCGCTGTCCATCGCGCTCCTAGTCGGGGGGCTGACTGCTCCATGGCTGGGTATGCTGTTCGACAGGATCGGTGCCGCCCGCGTGATGACGATCGGGTCCTTCGTGGCTGCTGCGGCTCTGACTGTCTGCGCCCTTGCGCCCAACAAGGCAGCATATGTCGCAGCACTCATTGCTGTCGAAGCTTCGGCCAATCTCGTCCAGTACGGCGCGGCCTTCGCGCTCCTCGTGCAAATCCGCCCGCAAGTCGCCTCCCGGAGCATCACCTACCTGACATTGATCGCCGGGTTCGCCTCGACAATCTTCTGGCCGATCACAACAGCGCTCCATGCGCATCTGAGCTGGCAGAACGTCTATCTGGTCTTCGCAGCGCTCAACCTATTCGTCTGCATGCCGATCCATACGTGGCTATCTCACGAAGGGACTTCCAGCCGCGTGAAGGCATCCGCCGCTGCGCCTCGTGTCGAGGGCATGCTTCCTCCCGCACGACGCCGTATTGGCTTCGCGATCATGGTCACGGGCTTCTCCCTGATGTCGCTCGTTAGCTCGGCAGTTCTGGTGCACCTGGTCCCATTGCTGTCCGGCCTTGGGCTTGGCGCGACCGCCGCCCTTGTCGGAACGCTATTCGGCCCGTCGCAGGTCGGCAGTCGCCTCATCAACATGGTCTTTGGGAAGAACCTGCCTGCACTCCATCTGGCGATGATCGCAGCAGTGCTCATCCCCGGCGGCGTCCTCGTGCTTCTGTTCTCCGCTCCTTCCGTGCCGGGCGCCATGGCCTTCGCAATCATCTTCGGCATGGGCAACGGCCTGTTGAGCATCGTGACTGGAACGCTGCCTCTGCATCTCTTTGGGAGCGACGGCTATGGCAGGCTGCAGGGGAAGATGATGGCAGCGCGTCTGATCCTGTCAGCTCTTGCGCCATTCGTGCTTGCCTTCTCGATGGAGAACATCGGCATACCGTCATCTCTCGGGATCACGGCTGCCTTGGGTGGACTTTCGATAATCGCGCTGCTCTCCATCGCGGCATTGCGCCAAGAGCAACACAGGCCAGCCGAACAGAGCTGAGGAACGGAACGCCTCGACGGAGGCAGTCGATCCCACATCCCGCCCTTGGCGGCATGCTGACGTCTCCGATACGCACATTGTCGTCCCGATGCTCGCGGAGGCTCGCGCCTCCCGGCGCGCTCACGCTTTGCCGCCTCCAATCGGCATGATCCGACTTATCTAGTCCG
Source organism: Rhizobium sp. BK251 (assembly GCF_004345245.1). GTDB lineage: Bacteria > Pseudomonadota > Alphaproteobacteria > Rhizobiales > Rhizobiaceae > Rhizobium. Next base: position 535,570 of record NZ_SLUQ01000003.1, read on the forward strand.
GGAGCAGGCATTACTGGGCGGCCCCGATGGGCATTCTAGGAGATGGCGATGATTTCGATTTCCTGATCGCCGACGCTGACGGCTTCTCCGACGGCTTTGCCCATGAGGATCCTCGCCACCGGCGATGCGAAGGAGATCGTTCCGGCTTTGGGGTCGGCTTCGTCCTCTCCGACGATGCGATATTTCTGCACGCGCCCATCGTCCCGGCTGAAGGTGACTGTGCTGCCAAAGGCAACGATGTCGGATGACGTCGGTTGCGGCATAAGCTGGGCGGTACGAAGTCTTGCCGCATAGTAGCGCATGTCGCGCAACGGATTTGCAGTCTGTCGGCGGCGTTCGTTCACGTCTTCGATGGCACTTGCAGCACCATGGGCCTCGCGCGCCTGTTGAAGCTGCAATTCCAAGGCCTTCAATCCCGCTTCCGTAACAAGGTTCGGATGCGCCGAAATCGGACGGTCAGGTAGCACTGTTTCCGCAGCAGTTTCGGCACTTTCCTCTTTGACAAAGGCAGTGCTCAAATCTCAAACCTCCGTTTATACGCGGTGCGCTCCTGCACCGCATGAAGCCATGGCAGGCACGATAGCCACAGTCGGAAAACGACTGCACTGGCTATCGGCGAATGACAGAAGAAGCCCTCGTCACTGCCGATAGAATACACGATACCCGATAAAGACAGAACCGGGATAGCTTCGCAGGCTTGGCCTCGATCCCTATTGGGAGTCCCTCGGGAAGCCGCGGCAGAGGAGCCGATTGTGAACATGCGCCGGTCCGACGATGGAGGCGACTATATCCACTGCCAGCGCGTCATCCCCGCGACATCGCACAAACCCTTCAAGCACAACGAAATCGCCAAGCGTCGAGACCACGATTTGCGTGCTGTCAAACCCTGAGGCTGCTTCGAGCGCGCATTTCACCGCTGCTTTCGTTGCCGCTGAATAATGGCCTGCCTCAAGGCTGTTCAGCGATCGGCCATCCACATCCAAACGCAAGATCATGTTCACCTCCACTTCAAAGCAGAAAAGGCTACAGATCGCTGCATTAGCCGTCTATTAAGTAAGACATGCTCCTGCTCCAGGAGGATGCTGTGCTGTTCAAGGGCGAGCGAACATTCATCATACGGGACATGGGAGGCTTCGTCGCTCACGTCAACCTGCCCGGATGGCTGAAGCGGACGCCTACCGATCATGGGCATGGTCCCCTTGCCATGGTCGTGGAATCCATTCTTCATCCCGGTCGGCTCATCGCGATGCACGAGCACCGGAACGATGAGATCATCTCGTGGGTGCCCGACGGCATCATGCGCCACGAGGATAAGACTGCGGGCCGGCTTGTGATCGATGCCAGCCATCTCATGGTGATGAATGCCGGGCGCGGCTTCTGGCATTCAGAGGAAACCTTGCCGACAGATCCGCCGCTGCGCATGCTGCAGATCCTTGTGCGGCCGCGCGCGATCGATCTCGAACCCGAGGTCCAGTACGGCCCGATTCCGAGAGCGGCGCCGAACAGGTGGCGGCACCTCGTCGGTCCGGATGACGGCAGCGCGCCCTTCCACGTGCGAAACGCTGTCGACCTGTTCGACATCCGGCTGGAGGCAGGTGTGCGCGCGGAATTCCCGCACATGCAAGGGCGAGACCTCTATTTCTACGTCTTCAACGGTTCGGTTGCCGTCGGCGGACAGACTTTCACAGAAGGGGAGCAAGGGCTGCTGATATCCGGTGACAGACTTACAGTCGAGGCCATGAGTCCGAGCCTGATTGTCGCATTCCTGCTCGACCCGTGTGCGCCGGTTACGAGGAAGGGCACGGTGGGCGATCACCGAAGGACCCCCTCGCCTTTCCTGGCCCGCGTGCTCAAGACCTGGGTGCGACTGCGTCGCCTGTGGCGCCCTTAACTTTTGTCGGCGTTCGGTCGCCGGTAGAACCCCTCGGAAGCCCATGGTCGAGGAAGGCCATACGCCGCCGTCAACTGCTCCCTCAGGAAGCCGCTGTTTTTGGCGCCGACCATGATCGTTGCTCATGCATCGCCATTGTGCCACACAAAATCATGTCCGGGGCCTTGGTCGCCATCCGGCAGGCGACGTGCTTGAAGAAGATTGGAGTATTGCAATGACCGCTCGCGCGAAAGCCATCCTCGCGATAGCGCTCCTGTTCATCTCGGGGCGAGACGCGGTGACCGCAGACCTCGATCGTGGCCGCCGTATATTCCAGACATGCGCCTCCTGCCATGTGCTGGATCGTGACCGGAGCACCTTCGGGCCATACTTGAAGGGTGTCTTTGGCCGTCGAATCGGATCGCTACCCGACTACAACTACTCGCCTGCGATGAAGGTGGCCGGGGCCGACGGCAAATCGTGGGATGAACAGACGCTGGGCGAGTTCCTGTACAGTCCGGCCAAAGCGATACCCGGGACGAAAATGCGGTTCTGGGGACTGTGGAATTCCGACATCGAGGACTTGGTCGCGTTCCTTAAAGTGCAGCACTAGTTCGCCGCCACCTATGCGGCAAAGGTGCTGTCTTTTTGGACGCGTGAACCGGCAATCGCACCGCACGCGGAGCAGTAATGCGAATGGTTGCCGCACTACTGACGCGATCAAGGACTGCATCGACACGCCGGACCGACGCCGCCAAGATGCTTGCTCATCGGGAATCGGGATAAGGGTGGGATTTCGTCAGGCGTTGAACTGATCCGGACGGAAAGGTTATGTTCCGGACTCCAAGACGTGCGAAGGACAAGAGCCGATGTCCGGTCTTCCATCCAGGACTTCGATCAGAGACCGCGGCCTTCGGACGGTCACTGCGCTGCTCGTCCTGGTGTCTACCGTTACGAACGCGAAGACTACGCTGGCGGCTTCGGCCGATGGCGACAGCACTTGCCTTTACCAGGGTGCCGATGAAGGACGAACCTTCTGCATCCGGAAAGAGCACTTCAACGCCGACCTCTGCGAGGTCATCGATCAATTCGCGACGGCGCGCAATATCCCCTCTGCATTCTTCGCACGGCTGATTTGGCGCGAAAGCCTGTTCAGGCCGGAAGCGGTGAGCCCGAAGGGCGCTGAAGGTATCGCGCAATTCATGCCCGCCACCGCTCGCCGGAGAGGGTTGGCAAACAGTTTCGATGTCATCAGCGCGCTTCATGCCTCATCGACCTATCTGAACGAGCTTCGGCTCCGTTTCGGCAATCTTGGCCTTGCGGCAGCAGCTTACAACGCAGGCGAAAGCGGTCTCGACCGTTTCCTCGCTGCCGGGAGCCTGCCGATCGAAACACGAGATTATGTGTTCGCAATAACGGGGCAGCTCGTCGAGACCTGGCGCGACAATCCTCCCGAGATCGCGGCGCCCGAACTTCAGGAAGGAAAGCCCTTCACGGACGCTTGCATCAGGCTGGCCGAGACGAGGCAACTGAACGATCCCGTCCTTGCAGGCTCCGCAGACTGGGCACCGTGGGGTGTCCAGCTTGCCGCTCACTACAACCCGGCGGTGGCCGGCCGGCTGTTTTCGTCTTCGGTCGCAAAGCTTCCGTCTCCGTTGAACGCAGAGCGCGCGTTGATCGTGCGACAACGCGGCGGAAACTTCGGCTATCGACCTCGCTACGCAGCAAGGATCGGCAAGGAAACACGCCTGGACGCGACGAAGCTTTGCGATGAGATACGCGCCGCGGGCGTGCCCTGCACTGTTTTCAAGAACCTATAAGGGACGCGGTTGATAGATCGTGGGCAAGGGTAGCGTGAGTGATCGGCCGCCGCGCCGGGATATTGGCACGACACGCGGCGAGTTGACATCCGGCGCGGGCAAATCTCAGCGAGATAGGCGCCCACCGAACGCTTCCGACCACAAAGGCTCAAGCCGCCGATCGCGAAAGACCATCGCGTCAGCGGAAGCCGGTCGTCCAAGATCCCCACTCCCGCCCTTTCCTGATAGACTGCTGTTGCGGCACTGACGACTGCTCCACCGCAGCGAGCAGATAATCTACAATATTCACCGTTGTGTTCACGATAAGAAATGCACGTGCCGTCCGCGAGCGAAGCCGGAGGCAGAGCAGCGACATGGATGCAAGTGCCGCGGCCCTCGCCGCCAGACTGCCGGCCGGTCAGCCAATGCAATCTATGACTTTCAGAGATGGGAAAATGACATGCCGACATTGTCCATCGATATCCCAGCATCCTTGCTTTCAACGCTTACAGAAACAGCCGAAAGAGACGGCACCGACACCTCTTCCGTCATCTCGGCGGCACTGGCCCAATATCTCGGCACGAGCTACCACACGCTGTTCCAGGTATCGACCTCGGGGGCACTGGTGGCTGGTGTCTATGACGGCGTCCTCAGCGTCGGCTCGATCCTCGACCACGGCGATTTCGGGCTTGGAACCTTCGCGAACCTCGACGGCGAGATGGTCATTCTCGACGGCCGGGCCCACCAGGTCCATGGCGACGGGCGGGTAGAGGTCGCGGGCGTCGACGCGCGCGCGCCCTTTGCAGTCGTCACGCGCCTGCGTCCAACGTCCGATACTTCCATCGAGGCCGTCAGCGACATGAAGGGACTGGAAGCGCACTGCGACGCCCTGCGCAAATCCGGCAACATATTCTATGCCTTCCGCCTCGACGGCCATTTCAGCAGCGTGCGGGCACGCGCCGTCAATCCGCAGCAGCCGGGAGCACGGCTGATCGATGCCGCAAAGGCGCAGAGCGAATTCCACTTTAGCGACATTGGAGGCACTCTCGTCGGCCTCTGGTCGCCCGGCTTCTCTAGCGCCTTCAGCGTCCCCGGCTATCATTTCCACTTCCTGTCCGACGACCGCAAACACGGGGGCCATCTGCTCGACTGTGCCGCGAGCAGCCTGCGGCTGCGCATGGAAGCGCTCACCGATTTCCACCTCGCCCTACCCGAAAGCAGGAACTTCCTGGCGGCCGACCTTTCGAAGAACACCGCCGGCGAACTCGCCTACGCCGAACAAGCCCACTAGGAGACGCGCGATGACAAAGATGCGGGATACAGATCAACTCAACGGCGCACAGCTGGTTGTCCAGACGCTCGAAGCGCAAGGGGTCACCCACGTCTTCGGCATCCCCGGCGCGAAGATCGACGCGGTCTTCAACGCGCTTGCCGACAGCAAGATCCAGACCGTCGTCTGCCGGCACGAACAGAATGCCGCCTTCATCGCCGGCGGCATCGGCCGGATGACCGGCAAGGCCGGCGTGGCGATCGCCACCTCCGGCCCCGGCGTTTCGAACCTTGTGACCGGGCTTGCGACCGCCAACTCGGAAGGCGACCCGGTCGTCGCGCTCGGCGGCGCCGTTGCCCTCGACGAGCAACTGAAGCAGATCCACCAGACGATGGACTCGGTCTCCATCTGCAAGCCGGTGACAAAGTTCGCCGCGACGGCCGCCTCGCCACACGCGGTGACGGAAGTGCTCTCGAACGCCTTCCGTGCAGCGGAAGCTGGACGCGCGGGCGCCGCCTTCGTGAGCCTGCCGAAGGACATCATGGCCGCCCCGGCGCAGGCGAGAGTCCTGCCCTTTCCGACCTTCTCCGGCTACGGACAGGCCGACGCGGCGGCCCTGAAGGAGGCCGCGCGGCTGGTGAACGCAGCCAAGAACCCTGTCATCCTTCTCGGAATGCTCGCCAGCAAGCCCGCCAACGCCAGCGCACTCGGGAACTTCATCGCCCGGCTTGACGCGCCCGTGGTCGGCACGTTCCAGGCGGCAGGCGCCGTCGCCACGCACCTCTTCGACAATTTCGGCGGCCGCGTCGGCCAGCTCGCAAACCAGCCGGGAGACAAGCTTCTCGAAGTCGCCGACGTCGTCATCACGGTCGGCTACGATCCGGTGGAATATGATCCATCGATCTGGAACAACGGCAAGGACCGGACAATCATCCATGTCGACGTCCAGGCAGCCGACCTCGACGTCAACTATTGTCCGACCGTCGAGCTCATCGGCGACATCGCGCAGACGCTTGCCGCATTGAACGGGCAGGTTTACCGTTCAGGCAAATCGCCGGAGGCCAGGAACATGCTCCAGGAGATTGCCGAACAGCGGGCACAGCTGAGCCAGAGGGCGGCAGAGCTCAACGGCACGCCGGTCCATCCGATGCGCCTTGTCTGCGAGCTGCAGAAATTCCTGGAACCGGACGTGACGCTGTGCCTCGACATGGGATCGTTCCATCTGTGGCTTGCCAGGCATCTCTACAGCTTCCGCGCGCGGCAGGTGCTGATATCGAACGGCCAGCAGACGCTCGGCGTCGCGCTGCCCTGGGCAATTGCGGCAAGCGTGGTGAGGCCGCACGAAAAGGTCCTGTCCATCTCCGGCGACGGCGGCTTCCTCTTCTCGGCGATGGAGCTCGAGACGGCAGTGCGTCTCAAGGCAAATATCGTTCACATGGTCTGGATTGACGGCACCTACGACATGGTCGCCGTCCAGGAGACCCTGAAATACGGGCGGCCGAGCGGCTGTGATTTCGGGCCGGTCGATACGGTCAAATATGCCGAGGCATTCGGTGCGACGGGCATGATGATCCGAGAGGCAAGCGAGATTACGCCTGTACTGAAGAAGGCCTTCGATACACCCGGTCCCGTCATCATCGGCGTTCACGTGGATTATCGCGACAACCACAATCTCTTCCAGATGGTGCGTGCCGACGCGTTCCACTGATCTGTAAAAACGGCCGCGCGCTGCCCGTTTCATGCCGCAGCGCTGCCGGCCGGCCGACGCCGGGGCGATTCCGGCAATGCAATGAGATAACGAGCAGTTCGGCGGCAACGCCCATCTGGATGCCCTTTCACCTCCCCTGTCGTTCGAAGGGAGCGACAGGCCAAAGTTCCGGAGACAAATCATGCCCAACCCCGATTACAACCTCGCTTCGATGACCACCCCGATCGGCCTCGACGTGCCGGGCGAGCGCGAGGAGTTCGACAGCATGGGGCGTGTCGCGGTGCCCGCCAACCGCTACTGGGGCGCCCAGACGCAGCGCTCGCTGCAGCATTTCTCGATCGGCGGAGATCTCATGCCGAAAGAGGTCTACCACGCCTATGGCGTCGTCAAGAAGGCCTGCGCCCTGGTGAACAACGCGGCAGGCCGGCTGCCGGACTGGAAGAAGGAGGCGATCGTGCGCGCCGCCACCGAAGCGATCGAAGGCAAGCTCGACGAGCACTTCCCGCTTTTCGTCTGGCAGACGGGATCGGGCACCCAGAGCAACATGAACGTCAACGAGGTGATCTCCAACCGCGCGATCCAGCTTCTCGGAGGCACGCTCGGTTCGCAGCAGCCGGTCGGGCCGAATGACGATGTCAACATGGGCCAGTCGTCGAACGACACCTTCCCGACGGCGATGCACATCGCCGCCGTCGAGGCGATCGATGAGAAGCTGCTGCCGCAGGTGAAGAAGCTCGCAGACACGATCGAGCGCAAGGCCGGCGGCTGGATGGATGTCGTCAAGATCGGCCGCACCCATCTCGAGGATGCCGTACCGCTGACGGTCGGCCAGGAATGGTACGGATGGGCCGGGCAGATGCGCGATGCCATCGCGCAGATCGAGGCAAGCAGGGCCGGCCTATACCAGCTCGCCGTCGGGGGGACCGCCGTCGGCACCGGCCTCAATGCGCCGAAGGGCTTTTCCAGTGACGTCGCTGCCAAGATCGCCGAGATGACCGGCAAGCCCTTCGTCACGGCGCCCAACAAGTTCGCCGCCCAGGGCTCGCTCGATGCGATGGTGCGCGCGCACGCGGCCTTTCGCGGGCTCGCCGTTGCGCTGATGAAGATCGCCAACGACATGCGCTGGCTTGCCTCCGGCCCTCGCTGCGGGTTTGCCGAGCTGCAGCTGCCGGCCAACGAGCCCGGCTCCTCGATCATGCCTGGCAAGGTCAACCCGACCCAGTGCGAGGCGATGGTGATGATCACCATCCAGGTGATGGGCAACGACACGGCGGTCGCCTTTGCCGGCAGCCAGGGCAACTTCGAGCTGAACGCGATGCGCCCGGTGATCATCAGCAACTTCCTGCATTCCGCCCGCATCCTGGCGGACGGCTGCGAGAAGTTCCGCGTCTTCTCCGTCGAGGGCACGGAGCTCAACCGGGAAAAGATCCAGCAATATGTCGATGGCAGCGTCATGCTGGTGACGGCACTGTCGCCGGTCATCGGCTACCAGAACGCCGCCCATATTGCCGAAAAGGCGATCGCCGAGGGACTGACGCTGAAGGCGGCGGCGATTGCCTCCGGCAAGGTCACGCAGCAGCAGTTCGACAGCGTCGTCAAGCCGCTCGACATGATCGGCAAGGGGCTGGCGGGCGCGTGATGCTCATGGACCATCCAGCAACCAGCGACGTGGCCCATGTCGCGTTGCGGCTGGGCCGGCTCATGCTGGCCAACGGGGCTGACACCGGACACGTACAGGAAGCTGTCGGCGCGTTTGCGGCACGGCGCGGCTATGGCGCGCATCTGGCGGTCTGCTCCGAGGGCCTGCTGCTGACGCTCGAGAACAAGCAGGGCTTCCGAACCAAGCTTGGCCCGGCGATCGCCGGCATGGCTGTGAACATGGGCGCGCTTGCCGCACTTGCGGATATTCTGCGGCAGGATGCGGTCTCCGGGGCCGACGTCCTCGCGGTCGACCGGCAGCTGGATGCGGTCGAGCGGTCCGGAAATCGCTACCCGCACTGGCTCGTCATGCTCGGCATGGGCGTGACCGCTGCTTCGCTGGCGCGCCTGTTCGGCGGCGTTTGGGCCGTTGTCAGCGTGTCCTTCCTTGTCGGTATCGCAACCCAGTTCCTTCGCCAGTCCCTCGGGGGATCCTCGGTGAACCCGATCGCCGGGGCCGCTCTTGCGGCCTTTGGCGGCGGCCTTGTCGGCGCCCTGGTCATGAAGGCCTTTCCCGATGCCTCGCCTGCCCTGTGCCTTGTGGCGGCCGGCATGATCCTGGTGCCCGGCGTGCCTTTGCTCAACGGCGTGCGCGATACGCTCGGCAGCCACGTCGGCACAGGCGTGTCGCGTCTTCTGCTGGGCACGGTGACCGTTCTGTCAATCGCGCTGGGTCTCTTTCTGGCTGCCGACCTTGCCGGTACCATGCTGCCGGTCGAGGGATCGGTTCCCCTACTCCCGATCGGCGAGGATTTTGCCTTCTCGGCATTGGCGGGAGTAGGCTACGCCTTGCTGTTCAATGTCCCGGCCCGTGCTGCCTGGGCATGTGTCGTATGCGCCATGACAGGACACGGCCTGCGCACCGCGTTCGAGCATCTGGGCCTGGACCTGACGGTGAGCTCACTTGCCGGCGCCTTCGCCGCCGCACTCCTCGCGCGCCTTCTGGCACGCCACTTCGGCGTTCCGCCCTCCACCTTCGCCTTTCCCGGCGTCGTGGCGATGATCCCCGGTTCCTATGCATTCCGGGCGGGCATTGGCGGGCTGGCGATCATGCATGCCGGCGCCGACGCGCCGCCGGCACTCATCGGCAACACGATCGGGCTCGCCGTCACCGCCATTCTCGTAACCGCGGCGATCGCAATCGGCCTATCGGTTGCGCTTGCCGCGCCGCTGAAGAACTTCACCCCGGCACAATCGAACTGAAAGGAACCTTGCAATGATACGCTGTGTACGCATGTGGACAGGCGAGGACGGTAACTCCCTGTTCGAAGAAGGGTCTGTCGATCTCACCGAGGGCATGCGCGGCGATTCCGTCGGCGAGCCGATCCAGGTCGCCGAACTCTCGTTCCAGGAGACACGCTCGGGCGGATCCTACGAATGGCACCAGGACCCCGTCCCTCGTTTCGTGATCACGCTTTCGGGCACGCTCGAGTTCGAGACCAAGTCTGGGGCAACCTTCACGATCCGCCCCGGCGACATCCTGCTCGCACAGGACAACAGCGGTAGCGGACACAAGTGGAAGCTCATCGGCGAGGAGCCGTGGCGGCGCGCCTACGTCGTCTACAAGAACGGAACGGAGCTCCGCTTCAAGCCCGCAAGGAAGGAGGAGAAAGCATGACCATCACCACCACGACCGACATCGCGCTTATCGGCGCCGGCATCATGAGCGCCACGCTCGGCACGCTTCTCAAGGAGCTCGAGCCCTCGCTCAATGTCGTCATGTTCGAAACTCTGGCGGACTGTGCCCAGGAGAGCTCGGGCGCTTGGAACAATGCCGGCACCGGCCACGCCGCCAATTGCGAGTTGAACTACACGCCGCAGCGGCCGGACGGAAGCGTCGACATCTCGAAGGCGCTCGAGGTCAACACCGAGTTCGACCTCTCCCGCCAGCTCTGGGCCTATCTCGTCGGCAAGGGGGCGATCCCCGATCCAGGCGCCTTCATCCATGCCTGCCCGCATATGAGCTTCGTCTGGGGCAAGGACAATGTCGACTTCCTGGGCCGCCGCTTCAAGGAAATGTCCGCCCATCATTGCTACCACGGCATGGAATACAGCGAAGACCCCGCCCAGATCGCTAAATGGGCGCCGCTCATCATCGAGGGCCGCGAGCCGGGAGATCCGATTGCCGCAACCCGCATCGTGACGGGCGCCGATGTCGACTACGGCGCGCTGACCCACCTGCTGATCGCGCAGTTGTGCAATCAGCCGGGCTTTGCCGTCCACTACAAATATCGCGTCAGGGACCTGGCCCGGGACGAGAGGGGCCACTGGCGGATCGAGGTGGAGAATGCCGAGACCTCCGAGATAGAGATCACCACGGCAAAGTTCGTGTTCATCGGCGCCGGCGGCGGAGCGATCACCCTGCTCCAGAAGTCCGGCATACCGGAAGGCCACGGCTATGGCGGCTTCCCGGTCAGCGGCATATGGCTGCGCTGCGATGTCGACGCGGTCAGCGAGCGCCAGCATGCGAAGGTCTACGGCAAGGCCGCGCACGGCTCGCCGCCCATGTCGGTGCCCCATCTCGACACCCGCATCATCGGCGGCAAGCGCTCCCTGCTATTCGGTCCCTATGCCGGCTTCTCGAGCCGGTTCCTCAAGCATGGTTCGCTCGCCGACCTCATCATGTCGATCCGCCCTGGCAATCTCGTGCCGCTGCTCGCCGTTGCCCGCGATGATTGGCAGCTCAGCGAATACCTGATCGGCCAGGTCCTGCAGACCTCCGGCCACATGTTGGAGACACTGCGGCAGTTCTTCCCGAACGCCAAGCGGCACGACTGGACGGAGGCGGTGGCCGGCCAGCGCGTGCAAATCATCAAGCCCGACAAGGACCGGGGCGGCGTGCTCGAATTCGGCACCGAGCTCGTCGCGGCACAGGACAAGTCGCTCGTTGCCCTGCTCGGCGCTTCCCCCGGCGCCTCAACCGCGGCCTTCATCGCACTGGAAGTGCTGGAGAAATGCTTTGCCGGCGAACTCGGCAACGACGCCTGGCTGCCGAAGCTGAAGCAGATCATTCCAAGCTACGGGATCGATCTCAAGACCGATGCCGATGCATGCCGAAACGTCCGCGCAGCAACCGCCGCCGTGCTCAAGCTCGAGAACGTCTGAAGGCCGCCGGCAGTCTTTGCGCACCCAATCATGTTGTCGGGGCGATGCGCCCTGACAACAGGAGAATGGGCATTGTCACGCCGTACTCAGGCACGCGCCGACCGGCCTCAACCCTCTGTCCGAAAGGCTAGCCTCCCACGCGATCGCCTGCGATCTTGTCGCGCAGCCTTTCTTCCCTTTCGGCGATTTCGGGGGTGAGAGCCTCACCAAAATCGGCGGCTTCGAAGACCTGGCGGATTTCGATTTCACTCGGACCCGGCATCGGATTGGGGCAGCGCTTCACCCATGCGATGGCTTCCTCCATGTCCTTGACCTGCCACAGCCAGAAACCGGCAATGAGCTCCTTGGTCTCGGCAAAGGGGCCGTCCATGACGAGCCGGCTAGGGCCGTCAAACGCTATTCGCTTGCCCTTTGACGAGGGATGAAGGCCTTCCCCGGCCAGCATGATGCCAGCCTCCACCAGTGCCTCATTGTATTTTCCCATGGCTAGGAGCAGCTCAGTCGATGGCATGACCCCCGCTTCGCTTTCGCCTGTCGCCTTTACAATCACCATAACGCGCATTTTCGCTTCTCCTCATGTCTTCGTCTTACAGGACTTCCTGACCGAGGACGAACGCGATCTCAACGTGCCGACATTTTTCTGAGACTCTCCTTGAGAAAAAGTGGAGGACGGATGCTGCGCGGCCCATAGGGAAAGGATGGCGCCACAGATTGCGCGGCCCCGCGCCCGGCCCTCATCTGCCTGGGGCGAGCCAGGCCGGACCGTCTACACAAAGGCGGGCTCGCACTGATGAACGCCAAGCGCCCTCGCCCGAGATGTGCATAGACAACAACAATGGCGCCCGAAGGCTCGCCGCAGGCGCCCGCTTTCTCCACCCTTGGCTAAAGCGCGGTAAAGCCGAACTTCTTGCGCTGGGGATCTTCCTGTCTCAGCGTGCGAAGCATATCCTCGTATTCGCGCTCGACCTCCGGTGTCACGGAGGGGCGGACTTCCTGCAGCGCCTTGTCAAAGTGTTCCTTGTTCACGACGTTTGCCTCGAGCGATTCACGAAGCGCCACGAGACCGGCGCGCCGCGTCAGGTCCTCCAGATCCGCACCCGTGAACCTTTCCGTCCGCTCGGCCAACTCGTCGAGATCGATGTCTTCGGCAAGCGGCATCTTCTTGGTGTGGATGCCGAGGATCTTGCGGCGGCCCTTCGTGTCAGGCACGGGCACGTAGACGAGCTCGTCGAAGCGTCCGGGACGCAGGAGCGCGGGATCGAGCAGGTTCGGCCGGTTGGTTGCGGCCATCACGACGACGCCCTGCATCTCCTCGAGGCCGTCCATCTCGGCGAGCAAAGTGTTGACCACCCGCTCGGTGACAGCCGGCTCGCCGAGACCGCCGCCCCTGGCCGGGGCAAGGGAATCGATCTCGTCTATGAAGATGACTGTCGGCGCGACCTGGCGCGCCCGCTCGAACAGGCGCGAGACTTGCTGCTCGGATTCGCCATACCACTTCGAAAGCAGATCGGACGACTTCGTCGCGACGAAATTCGCTTCGGCTTCCCGCGCGACCGCCTTGGCAAGCAGGGTCTTTCCCGTGCCCGGCGGACCGAAAAGCAGAAACCCTTTCGCCGGCCTGATGCCCATCCGCTTGAACGACTGGGGAGAGCGCAGCGGAAGCTCGACGCCTTCCCGCAACTTGCTTTGCGCCTCGTCCAGACCGCCGACATCGTCCCAGCGGACGTTCGGGGCCTGTATCATGATCTCGCGCAGCGCGGAGGGCTGGATACGCTTCAGGGCGGACATGAAATCATTCTGGCAAACCATCAACTTTTCAAGAACTTCGGCGGGAATCCCATCACGAAGGTTTATGTTCGGAAGGACCCGCCGCAGGGCATCCATCGCCGCTTCGCGAACGAGCGCACCGAGGTCCGCGCCTACAAAGCCGTAGGTCGTCCGGGCGATTTCCTCGAGATCGACATCCTCGCCGAGGGGCATGCCGCGCGTATGGATGGCGAGCACCTCGCGCCTGCCGCCCTGGTCCGGAACGCCGATAACGATCTCCCGGTCGAAGCGTCCGGGCCGTCTCAGTGCCTCGTCGATGGCGTCCCGCCGGTTCGTGGCGCCGATCACGACGATGTTCTGCCTCGGCTCGAGGCCGTCCATCAGCGTGAGCAGCTGCGCGACAATACGGCGCTCGACCTCGCCCGTGACCTGCTCGCGCTTCGGCGCGATGGAATCGATCTCGTCGATGAAGATGATCGAGGGGGCATTTTGAGAGGCTTCCTGGAAGACCTGCCTTAGCCGCTCCTCGGACTCACCGTAGCGGCTCCCCATGATTTCCGGGCCGGCAATGTGATAGAAATTCGCCTCTGTCTCGTTGGCGACGGCCCGTGCGAGAAGCGTCTTGCCCGTTCCGGGTGGGCCGTAGAGCAGGACGCCCTTCGGCGGATCGATGCCAAGCCTCTGGAACAGCTCAGGATGGCGCAGCGGCAATTCCACCATCTCGCGGACCTGGTCGACCGACGAGCCCAGCCCACCGATATCGTCGTAGGTCACATCGGCGCGGCGGGCTTCCTTCGGCTCTTCGAACTGTGGACGGAGCTCGACGACGGTACTTTCCGTCATCTGGACGATGCCCCTGGGCTGGGTCGAAACGACCACCAGCCGGATCTCCTGCAGACCATAGGCCGGCATATCGAACAGACCGCTGAAAGATTCGTTGGACATCCGGGGATCGGGGCGGTTGACCCTCTGATGAACCGAGGTCGAGATGACGTCGCCGGCGACCATCGGCCGGTGCAGGAACGTGCGCTGCAGCGCTTCGCCGGAACCCTGCAAACGCAGGTTCTTCTGGGCCGGAGCAAGTACGACCTTTGTGGCGGCCCGTACTTCGGCCTTCCTGACCTCGACATGATCGCCGCTGGAGGCACCGACATTGACACGCTGGAGGCCGTCGAGGCGAACTATCTGCAATCCTTCGTCGTCGGGATAGGGCCGCATGGCGATCGCGGCCGTGTGGCGCTTGCCGATAATCTCGACGATCGCACCTTCCCTCACTCCGAGCACGCTCATCGCCGCCTCGTTCAATCGCGCGAAGCTTCCGCCCGCATCCTGCGGCCGCGTATTGGCAACTTGCAGCTTGACGGTGTGATCCTCGGACATTGATGCCTCCCTTCAGGCGTTTGGGCATAACAGAGACGCGCCTGCGATGGCTCCGACATCGCAACTAAGGATTTGAGGCCGTCAAGCTTCCGCCCGCCAGCCTCGACGCGTCACATCGCAGAGTATCAAAGAGCCTGGCGCTATCAGGTACGACGCGTCGTCTCGAACAGGAACCAGTGGCGCCGCTCCGTTTCGTCAATCCAATTCTCGATCAGGCTCGTCGTGGCGTGGTCATCATATTCGGATGTCAGACTGTGCAATTCCCGAAGAATCTCGACGAGTTGCTTGTTGTCGTTGCGAAGTTCGGCAAGCATGTCATCAGGCGTCACAAAGTCTGCGTCGTTGTCGAGGAGGCGCTGGAGGCGCGATATGTGGCCGATGGAGCGGAGGGTCGTTCCGCCGATCTTGCGGGCGCGCTCGGCAATGTCATCCGTCATCGCGAAGAGCTGCTCGCCCTGGTCATCGAGCATCAGATGGTAGTCGCGAAAATGCGGACCGGACATATGCCAATGAAAGTTCTTGGTCTTCAGGTAAAGGGCAAAGACATCCGCAAGAAGCGCCGTCAGCGCGGCGGCGATATCTCTTGTTGCGTTGGATCCGAGGTCGGTCGGCGTGGCGAGCGGCAGTTTCCGATCCGCGGCGGCGCGCTTTTCCATTGTTTCTCTCCTTGAGGCTGTGCGTCAGCAAGGCGGTCGACCGCCAGGGTCCCGCCGGTCAGCAATTCGGGAGACGATGGCAGAAGGTAAGTCAGCGAACGTATACTTCCAGTGCGTATGACCACAAACCTAAGTATACTTTTATCGAAGGCCGCCATGCGGTAGCTTATTAGCGTTGCCTCATATCCCCCAATGAGGCCCGTGGCCCCCCTGCCACGTTACTCCGTTCGGTGTCCTCCCCTCCCACCGAACGCGCGGATACCCCAATCCGCCAAGGCCGCCTTCTCCCTCCCGGAAGGCGGCCTCCCCTTCCGGAAGACAATGGCCGCCAAGGGCTCGAGACGAGTTCGATCCTCATCGCATCAGACATCCCAGCAAGGAGCGCTCTTAATGAAGACCTACCTCATCAATCACCTGCGAGTTCCCGGCGACATTCCAAACGCCGAGGGCCTGACCTATCTGGAAAACGTCGAGGCGACCGTCGCTCCCCACGGCGGGAAATGGCTGGCGCAAGGCCCTGCCGACGTCATGGAAGGCACGTGGCCCGGTGCAGTGGTGCTTATGGAGTTTCCCAATCGCGAAGCGGCCATGGCGTGGTACAACTCCGCCGAATATCAGGCGATCCTGCCGCTGCGCACCCGCAACGCCATCTCCGACATCGTCCTGATCGACGAACTGCCTGCCGGCTTCACGGTCAAGGCTTTCGCCGAGAAAATCCGCGTTGCCACCCAGGGCGGTTGAACCCAAGCGAGACCGCGGCGCAGACTGCCCCTCCATGCGTTAAGTGGTTACGGATGTTACCGTAACGTACTTACCCATGCAGCAACCGCCGACCTATCCTTCCCGCACCATCTGGCCACGCCATGACGACGCGCACAGCATCGTGGCGCATATGCGGGGAGGCAGACAATGCGAATGCGAGGATTGCTTGGCGGATTGCTACTCGCCACTACGAGTGCCCTGTCGGGTGCAGGCACTGCACACGCCCAAGACGCGGCCAAACCGAACATCCTCGTCATCTTCGGCGACGACATCGGCCAGACCAATATCTCCGCCTACTCCTTCGGCGTGATGGGCTACAAGACCCCGAATATCGACCGTATCGCCAAGGAAGGCATGATGTTCACGGACTACTATGCCGAGAACAGCTGCACCGCCGGACGCTCCACATTCATCACCGGTCAGGTCTGCCTTCGGACCGGGCTCTGCAAGGTCGGCATTCCGGGCGCGACCGTTGGCCTGCAGCCACGTGACATAACGATCGCCCAGGCGCTCAAGCCGCTAGGCTACGCGACCGGCCAGTTCGGCAAGAACCATCTCGGCGACCGCGACGAATTCCTGCCGACCGCGCACGGCTTCGACGAGTTCTTCGGCAATCTTTACCACCTCAATGCCGAAGAGGAGCCAGAGCGGCCCTACTATCCGAAGAACGATGCGACCTTCGTGAAGGATAACTCGCCGCGAGGCGTATTGCACAGCTATGCCGACGGCAAGGTCGTGGACACCGGCCCGCTGAATGTGAAGCGCATGGAGACAGTGGACGACGAAACGACGGATGCAGCGATCGCGTTCATGCAGAAGCAGGCGCAGGCCGGAAAGCCCTTCTTTACGTGGATGAACACGACGCGCATGCATGCATTCACGCATGTACGCCCCAGCATGCAGGGCCAGAGCGGCATGCCGGGCAATGACTATGCCGATGGCATGATCGAGCATGACGGCGACGTCGGGAAGCTCCTCAAGGCTCTCGACGACCTCAAGATCGCCGACAACACGATCGTCGTCTATACGACCGACAACGGTCCAAACCAGTGGTCCTGGCCGGATGCGGCCACGACGTCCTTCCGGAGCGAAAAGGATACCAACTGGGAGGGCGCATTCCGCACGCCGGCGATGATCCGCTGGCCGGGCAAGATCAAGGCAGGGGAAGTTTCGAACGACATGGTGTCGGGCCTGGACTGGTTCCCGACGCTGCTTGCGGCTGCGGGCGACCCTGATATCAAGGACCGCCTGCTCAAGGGAGGCGACATCGATGGCAAGCCGTTCAAGGTGCACCTCGACGGCTACAATCAGCTGCCGTACCTGACAGGTGCGCAGCCGAAGTCGGCGCGTGAAGATTTCTACTACTTCAATGACGACGGCGAACTGGTTGCTTACCGCTATGGCAACTGGAAAATCGTATTCTGCGAACAGCGCGAGCCCGGCGGGTTCCAGGTGTGGGCGAACCCCTTCACCTGCCTGCGCGCGCCGAAAGTGTTCAATCTGCGGATGGATCCGTATGAGCGCGCCGACATCGTCTCGGATCAATATTATGACTGGTTGGCCAAGAACGCCTACCTGATCCAGTACGGTGTCTGGCGTGTTGCGCCGTTCCTCCAGACGTTCAAGGACTATCCGCCAAGCCAGCGGCCCGCGAGCTTCAGTGTGGACCAGATGGTCGATGCATTGATGAAGTCCTTGGACAACGCGCCCGGCGCGCCAAACTAGCTGCAATCAGCGCAGGATCGCGAGGGGCACCGCTTCAGCAGGACATCGGATACGCTCACCGGCGTATCCCCATTAGGCACCACACGGGAAGCAACATGTCATCACTTGACGATATTGCCGAACTGGGCAAGCGCATCGGCCAATCGATCATTGGTCAGGAGGCGATGGTGGAGCGCCTTCTGTTGGGCCTGATTGCCAATGGCCACCTGCTGGTCGAGGGCCTGCCCGGGCTTGCAAAGACCAGAGCAATCAAGAGCCTGGCGAAGAATCTTGACTCCGAACTTTCACGCGTCCAGTTCACGCCGGACCTGCTTCCGGCGGATATCACCGGGTCGGAGATGTATTTCAGCGAAGGCGGCAAGGGTGAATTCAAATTCCAGCAGGGACCGATCTTCGCCAATCTCATCCTGGCCGACGAGATCAACCGTGCGCCGGCCAAGGTACAGTCGGCGCTGCTGGAGGCGATGGAGGAACGCCAGGTGACAGTTGGCGGCAAGACCTATCCGCTGCCCGATCTCTTCCTGGTAATGGCGACGCAGAATCCGGTCGAGCAGGAGGGTACATATCCTCTCCCCGAAGCGCAGCTTGACCGCTTCCTGATGCATGTCCAGGTCGGCTACCCGGATGAGGCATCCGAAGGAGCGATCATGCGGCTGAATCGGGAGGAGGAGAACGAAGCGAGAGCGCACGAAGGTGGAAAACAGGAGGAGAAGCTTGCCCAGTCGGCCATCTTCGAGGCACGGACCGAAGTCGGGAAGGTTACCGTCTCGGACGCGGTCGAGAAATACATGGTCGCATTGGTCTTCGCTACGCGCACGCCCGCAAAGCTGGATGACGACCTCGGCAAATGGATCCAGGTCGGCGTGAGCCCTCGCGGCATCATCGGTCTGGACCGCGTGTCGAGGGCCTATGCCTGGATGAAGGGGCGTGACTATGTCGTGCCGGACGACGTGAAGGCGATCGCCAACGATGTCTTCCGGCATCGGCTGATGCTTTCCTACGAAGCGCACGCAGCAGGTGTTACTGCCGATCAGGCGATCGACCGCATCCTCGAACGCGTCGCGGTGGCGTGAGGGAGGATGAGGTGATTCGCTCATTTTCGGCGCTCGCGCGGTCCAGGCGCAATTCAGTCAAGCCTCCGGGGCCGAGTGGGTCCGCAGGCGGTGCCTACGCATCGATCGAGGAACTCGTAGCGCTGGAAGCCATCGCGCATGATTTCAGTTTCCTGCGAAAATCGCCGGTAAGCCGGCAGCTTTCGGGCCGCCACGAGTCCCGGATGCGCGGACGCGGACTGACGTTCGAAGAGTTGCGCGAATACTTCCCCGGCGACGACGTCCGGACGATCGACTGGCGCGTCACGGCGCGGACGGGCAAGCCGTTCGTCCGGGTCTATGACGAGGAGAAGGACCGCCCTGCTCTGATCCTCGTCGATCAGCGGCTCAACATGTTCTTCGGCAGCCGCAGGTCGATGAAGTCGGTGGCGGCGGCGGAGGCGGCGGCGCTCTGTGCCTGGCGGATCCTGAACCTCGGAGACCGCGTTGGGGGCTTCGTTTTCAACGATGCCCGGGTCGACGAATTGCGTCCCCATCGCAGCCGCGAAGCCGTCATCGCTTTTGCCGCGGCAATCGCCACGCAAAACGGCGAACTCAGCGCCACCTCACAGCAGGAAAGGACGGTGGGCCAGCTCGACCGCGTCCTCTCAATGGCTTCCACGATCGCCCGCCATGATCATCTCGTCATCGTCGTCAGTGATTTCGATGGCTACAGCACGTCGACGCGTGACATGCTGCTGCGACTGACTGCCACCAACGACGTCATCGCCATTCTCGTCTATGACCCGTTTCTGCTGCAACTGCCGCAGTCCGGCGAGATCGTCGCGAGCGGCGGCAGTTCGCAGGCTGAACTTGCCTTCGGGCGAGCACCCGTGCGCAGCGGCATTTCGGAGTTCGCGAGGACACGCGGACGCGAGCTTCTCGCCTGGCAGCAAGACATGGGGCTGCCGATGCTGCCGATTTCCGCTGCCGAGGAAGTCGCCCCGCAACTCCGCCGCCTGCTCGGTCAGCTGGCCTGGCGCGGAAGGAGGCGGTAGACATGGACGAGACGGCACCCGCCCTTGATCCCTCTGCCCGTGCCATCCTGCAGCAGCTCGCCGATGTCGCGCTTCCGTCACCTGTCTCCTGGATGCCGCAGACGATCGGCTGGGCCTTCGTCGGGCTTATCCTTGTGCTCATGGCTATCTACGCGGGGTGGCGGTGGCTGAAACGCTACCGGGCCAACCGATACCGTCGTGAAGCGCTTGCCGAGCTCGCCAGGCTCGAGGCCGCCATCGCAGATCCGCAGACGCGGCCGGAAGCACTCTGCGAAATACCGGCACTCCTGAAACGGACCGCCCTTGCCGCCTGGCCACGAGAGGCCGTGGCGCCGCTGAGCGGTCAGGAATGGTGCGCCTTCCTGGAGCATAGCGGGGACCTCGGCGGGCGCCCAACGGGGATCCACGATGTCTTGCAAGATATCGAATATCGCGGTCGCGCCGCACTGATGGCCCTCCCGGAGAACGAGTATCGGGCGATCGCGGCATCGGCGCGTCGATGGATCGAGCGACACCATGTACCAGCTTGACCTTCCATGGATGCTGGTACTGCTGCCATTGCCCGTTATCATATGGTGGCTGCTCCCGCCCTACCGGGAAGCATCGGCGTCGGTGCGACTGCCTTTCTTCAGCGAGATCACGCAAGCGGCAGGCGTCGTACCGACCGAAGGATCCGTCATCCCGCGATCGGACTGGGCGCAGAAGCTCATCGCGCCCATCTGCTGGACGTTGATCGTCATTGCCCTCGCCCGCCCGCAATATGTCGAGCCACCGCTCGAAAAGATCGAACCGCAGCGCGATCTGATGCTGGCGCTCGACTTTTCCCAGTCCATGGAAACGCGCGATTTCGCAAATCCATCTGGCGCCATCGAGGAAAGGGTCGCTGCCGTCAAGGAAGTTGTCGCCGACTTCGTCGCACACCGCCCCGCCGATCGTGTGGGGCTGATCGCATTCGGAGATGCCCCCTATCCCCTCGTGCCGTTCACCCTCGACCATACGACCGTTCAGGCGGTCCTGGCCGATACTGTGCCCGGTATGGCAGGTCCGCGCACGGCGCTTGGCGACGCGATCGGCCTTGCGATCAAGATGTTCGAAGACAGTTCGGCGCCGGAGAAGGTCCTGGTGGTGCTGACCGACGGCAACGACACCGCGAGCAAGATGCCGCCGGACAAGGCCGCCGAGATCGCCCGCGACAACAAGATCAGGATCCATACTGTCGGCATCGGCGATCCGGAGGCTACCGGCGAGGACAAGCTGGACCAGGCAGCCCTCCAGCAGATCGCGAGTAGCACTGGCGGGCGCTATTTCTTCGGTCAGGACCAGACCCAGCTTTCGCAGATCTATGCGACGCTCGACGCGATAACGCCGGCAAACCAGAAGACGCTCTCGTGGCGGCCGCGCATCGAGCTGTTCCACTATCCGCTCGGCGCGGCGCTGTTAATCCTGATCGCTTATCATCTGGTTGCGGGCAGCCTTGCCATGCTGCGCCGCCGTCCAGTGAGCGAGCAGGCGGACACCGGCCGATGACCGGGGACTTTCACTTCTTGCGCCCATGGTGGCTCTTCGCAATCCTGACGGCAGCGCTCCTCGTGTGGGCAGTCGCGCGCCAGACGGACGTCAAGGCAAGGTGGCGTGACAGCATCGCCCCGCATCTCCTCGACCATCTTCTGATCGATCGCTCGGCCGGGCGGAGGCTGCGGCCGGTTCACCTTGTGGCGGCATGGATCGTGCTTGCCGCGCTAGCCGCCGCCGGACCGACATGGGAACGCGAGCAGCCGCCCTTCGTCGCGGACACGGCCCCGCTAGTGATCGCAATCGATCTCTCACAGACCATGGACGCAATCGACGTCTCGCCCTCCCGTCTCGAGCGGGCAAAGCTCAAGGTCCACGATATACTGGAGCAACGAAAAGGTGCGCGCACGGCGATATTCGCCTATGCCGGCTCGGCGCACATGGTGCTGCCGCTGACGGAGGATGCGGCGCTCGTCAACACCTACGTCGCGGCTCTTGCAACCAACATCATGCCCACCCCCGGAAAAGACACGACGAAGGCGCTTGCCGCGGCCGAGGCCGGGTTGGAGCGCGAACAGTCGCCCGGCACGATCCTGTTTCTGACCGACGGCGTGGAGCAGCCCGCCTTTGCAGCGTTCAAGGATTATCATGGGCGCAACGACATCATAGTGCTCGGTATCGGGACGAGCGGGGGCGGCCCGGTAAAGGTTGCGGAGGGGACCTACCTGACGGACTCCGCCGGACGGCGGGTCTCGAGCAAGCTCGATATCGAAGCGTTGAAGGCGCTCCAGGCAGAGACCTCCGTGCAGGTGGCGACGGCAACGCTCGATGACGGCGACGTCTCGTGGATCGTCCGCCATATACAAACCGCCTTCGAACAGAGGAGCGCCGAGGGCAACACGCGCTGGCGCGACGTGGGCTGGTGGCTGACCATTCCGATTGCGCTTCTCGGAGCCTTCAGCTTCCGCAAGGGTCTGCGTGTGCGGTGGGCCGGCGCCCTCTTCCTGCTCTTCGTCTTCACCGGCCCGGACGGCGCGCAGGCCGCCGATCGGGACTTCCTCTCGCTCTGGCTCACGCCGGATCAGCAGGGGCGGCTCTTCTTCGAACGAGGGCAGTACGAGCAAGCAGCAACGAAATTCGGTGATCCCGCCTGGCAGGGGATCGCGTTTTACCGAGCCCGAAAATTCAGCGAAGCGCTGGATGCCTTTGCACGTCTCGATACGGCCGAAGGCGACTACAACCAGGGCAATGCACTCATGCAGCTCAATCGGCCCGGCGACGCAGTACAGGCCTATCAACAGGCGCTGGCAAAGAAACCCGACTGGCAGAACGCCAAGAACAATCTCGCCCTCGCTCAGAGCCTTGCCGCCGCGGAGAAGCAGAAGGACGAGGACCAGGAGGAGCAGGACCCGAACGAAAAGCCAGATCAGGTCCAGTTCGACGACAAAGGCAAGAAGGGCAAGGAAGGACTGGTAGAGGCCGCGACGGCACAGACCGCCGAAATGTGGATGCGCAATATCCAGGTGACGCCGACCGATCTGCTGAGGCGCAAGTTTGCCGTCGAGGCACAGGGAGGGCCGCAATGAGCAAGAGCGCCGCACTCCTTCTTCGGCTCCCAGGCGTCCTCCTTTGCCTGATTGCCGTATCGGGGGCCGCCCGGGCAGCAGAGCCCTTCGCCCGGGCCGAAGTCGCGACCGAAGGCACGCTCTATGTCGGCCAGCAGATAGACATAGACGTCGACGTCTTCGTGCCCAACTTCTTCATGTCGTCTCCGCAGTTTCCGCTCTTCAACCTGCCGAACGCGGTCGTGCTGCTCCCGGACACCGGTGCGCTGAATCTCGCCGAGACACAGGGCACCGATTCCTTCGCGGGCATTCGGCGGACCTATAGGGTTACGGCACAGGCGCCGGGCGACTTCACGCTGCCGGCGGTCGCGATCACCTTTCGCTATGCCGCAGTTCCGGGCCAGGCGACGGAAGGGAGCGTGGCAATGCCCCAGGTCGCCTTCACCGTCCTCCCGGTCCCCGGCGGCGGGCAAAGCGGCGGGCAGATGGCAGCTGCAAGCGTCACCATCAGCCAATCCACGGGCAGTCCTGCGGAGTCCGTCAGGGTCGGCGATACGCTCGTGCGCACAATCCTGATCGAGGCGCAAGGATTGTCGGCCATGGCGATCCCCGAGCCGGAATTTTCGGCCCCCGAAGGTGTGCGGATCTACCGACACGATCCCAAGCTTGAGGATCGGCCAGGATCGCGCGGCGTGGAACCCGGTGCCACGCGGACAGACACGGTCACCTATCGGTTCGACAGGCCGGGGCATTTCACCCTGCCCGCTGTGAATGTTCCGTGGTTTGATCCGCAAAGCGGTTCAACCGAAGAGGCTTCGGTTCCGGCGATCGTAGTGGTCGTGCAAGAGGCCGCAGCGGGGGAAGGCATCGCACCTCCTGCACAGGAGGAACCGAGCGCCCGATCACCGGTCGACTGGCGAAGGCTGTTACCCGTCGCCATCGCCATTGTGGCGGTGCTGCTGCTCGGTGGCTTCATCGCTGCCGGCCTACCGCTCCTCCTTGCGCGCTGGCGACGCCGGCGGGTCGAGAGACAGGAATCGGAGGCAGCCTATTTCGGGCGCCTCCGGCAAGCCTGCAGCACCGGCGATCGCAAGGCCGCTGCAATCGCGCTTGATCGATGGGCACGCCGTGCCGGCATTCGCAGCGTCTCCAACTGGCTCGATGCCTATGGAGACGCAGACGGCAGGGAAGCACTGGACGCCTTCCAGGCCGAACTCTTCAGCAGCCAGCAGGATACGCCCCATGCAAACCTCGCACGACTGATGACAGTGCTTGCCCGCGCCCGAAAGAAAGCGCTGGAGCGCGCCTCGCCAACCGATACTCGCGCCGGCGATCTGCCGGAGTTGAATGCGTGGCTGCGACCGAGCACACCGACAGCCGAAGCGGTGAACCCATCCGAATTGTCGTCGGACGTCGTGCCTAACAGACGATAGCAATGTGCCAGCATTTCCGGGCGTTCGCATCGCAGCGCGCGAATTTGTCGCGCCGCCCTCTCCTGCCGTCGAGGCGCAGGCATTATCAACGAGGCATCTATCTTACTGGTTTTATTTCCATTTCTCGTATTCGGCGATCACTGATCTGCCCGCAGTTGCGTCTCAAAAGGCCCCACCAAAAACATGCAGCTTGCCGAAGAAAGCGGCAGATCACTGAAAAAAATAGCCCCGATCAAAAATTTTGACTTCTCGTTGACACATAAGAAGGTTCTAATGCGCGTTCGGGAGGAGATAAAAATGCACAAAATGGAATGGAAAGTGCCCATCGCCGTGGGCGGTGGTCACGGAACGCATGAAATTTTGCGTGGTCCTGGCGATGCGCTCAGGTTCATGAGGCGGCACTGGCCCGAGAAGCATGGCCTGTTCTACAAGATGGCAGAGAGCCGCTGCCGGGAGAGCCTTGCCGACGCGATACCGCCGGATGGCTCACGCCTACCCTTCGTGGCTGCGATGATCGAAGCCGATATCATGTTCGTCTGAAGCCTGACGCTCGCGCCATCGGGAAACGGCGCGCACAAAAAGCCTCGATCACCCGAGCCTCGATTTCACTAGGCCACACTTGCGCTCCGCCGGGAATTGACCGCTGCGGGGCGCGATGGTTTGTTCACGCTTCACTCGCGAGAAATCTTCGCTCGGATCACTGAAGACCATCGATTGCCATCGTTGCATCGAAGGCGCATCGTTCAAACAGATAGCACGAATGAAATTCAGGCGGCGTCGCCGTCGGCGGCGGGAAGCTCGGCGAAGAGTATCTGAAGCTCCATCTGCACAGCCGCCATGAATGCCGCAGCCTGACGCGCTATCTCCTCCTCGGATTGCCCGCTCCTCCGTAGACGGGCGACAAGCTCCTTCATCTCCGCCCGCCAATATTCGTTTGCGCTCTCGCCGTGCAGGTGCATCAGCTTTGCCGCGCAACGCCTTACATCGGCAAGGCGCCTGTCGGCGGGAAACTCAACAATCATCAAACAACTCCGGCGATTCGACTGGTGACGCCGGCATGAGTAAACTGCTTCGGCTTAACGAACGGTAATGCTGGAATTACCGGTCCTCGTCGCCGTGATGCTCCTCACGGCAACCCGGCCCTGTGGGTACCCAGAGTCGCGGTTGCGCGCCGATCACGAGAGGCGGCAATTCCCGCGATGTGCAAAACGCAGAATTTTCTTGCGCCAAGGCACTGGTAATAAACAAGGATTACTCTAGTTCCCCCTCCTGCGCGGAGATGCGCAGTCAATTAACGATAACTAAAGTGTGAACGCGCACCGCTGGCAATCGCGGTTGACCAAAGAATTCGGCTCGCTAGGGTTGCAGCATGTTCGAGCATCACGTTCATCCATTGGATTTGCCTCTATTTTCGAGAGACATGGCACTTCTCCAACGCGTCTTTGACATGATCCGCGTCGAGCGCAGGATTGACGCCGGCCATCCGGAAGGCGATCTTCTCGCCGCCACCATCATCCATCTCTACAAGCAGGGCATCAGGGAGGAAGCGGAGCTTCTTTCGGTGATGCGAGCGGAAAAGTAGATAATGCAAGCCTCTTCTCCACCATGCTGACGTTGACGAGGAAGCGGCAAAGCATGCATGGTCGCCTCCGACGCAGGGGAGAACCGCCGCTTGGAACTGAAGCCGCTCAAGTCTACGCTCATAGAAGCCATCGCCTATGACAGGGACAGCAGGCGGCTGACAGTCTATTTCATGGACGGCCATGTGGGTCAGTTCCTCCATGTGCCCGAGGGCGTTGTCCTCGGACTGGAACTCGCCGCCTCCCCCGGCAGCTTCTATGTGAGCGAGATCAGAGACAAGTACGAGCGCGCCTGACGAAAGCCGGTCGCGAAGAAGCTCGGCAAAGATGCGGGGCAAGTGTGCGGCTCGGGGGTATGTGGATATTAAGGCTTTGTTACCGCTGGCGCAGCTTGGGCATGGACCGCTTGCTCGCCTGGGTGGAAGACCAGTGTGCCGCTGCCGTCCTGCACGTGCCGTGGCAGGAGGCCCGGCGGGCGGACCATGTTGCATAGACACCGGGCCTCCTCAATCGCCTGTCCCGGCCGCAACCGCCTCGGCCGGGAGGTTGGCTCTGCATCGAAGACGCGGTGCGCCTAGAAGCCGACGGGCGGCGCGTAGAAGCAGCGCACCGTATTCTCATTGGGAAAGAGGCAGAGGTGATAGGCGCCATCCGGCGATTCCATCGTCTCTTTCTGGGGAACGAAAAAGATGTGTTTGTGCGTGGCGAGCCTGTGGTCGCCAGGCAGCAGCGTCACCTGGAAACCCTGCGTCACGATCCGTACGGTCTTCGACGGGATCATCTGGCAATCGCCGGTGTGTCCGTCTCCATTGCAACAATAAGGTTCGTAAGCAAAACCTGACGGCGCATCATGGCCCCAGGCAGCGCCGGCAAAGGTCAGAACTATCGCTGCAATGAATAGTCGCATGGCGTCCTCACTTCTTGAAGGCGGATTGAAGCGGAGCATTCGCGTAGTTGCAGCTTCATCTGCCATCCCGGCAAAATAGGGGCCAACTTCAGTTGAGCCAGACCACCGCAAGCCACATCCGGCATCGCGCAACCTATTGCGTCGCCGCCGCATCAGGGCGAATCGCACGCGCGGCGGACAGGCCAAGCCTGAAATATCCGGCTTTTCTCGCCGAAACGGCGGTAATGCGATGCGCACGATGCTCAAAAGGAACGAGCGCGATCAAAAATCCGTGACATTTCCCGTAAATTCAAAACCTTCACGAAAATTTAGGCACTTGCGGAACACATATGGAACATATAGTGTCCGTTCTGGATTTGTTTCAACTCCGAGGGTGTCCCGTAAAATGCTGACGCGCAAACAACAGGAACTGCTTCTCTTCATTCATGAGCGGATGAAGGAATCGGGTGTACCGCCTTCCTTCGATGAGATGAAGGACGCCCTCGACCTAGCATCCAAGTCGGGCATTCACCGGCTTATCACGGCGCTGGAGGAAAGGGGTTTCATCCGCCGCTTACCGAACCGCGCCCGCGCACTCGAGGTCATCAAGCTGCCGGAGGCCTACAACCCGGCCGCGCAGCCGCGCCGCGGATTTTCGCCGAGCGTCATTGAAGGCAGCCTGGGCAAGCCTCAGCCGGCGGCGAGCGTCGCTGCGAAGTCTTCGAGCGATGACAACGGCGGCTCCGTTTCCGTGCCGGTCATGGGACGCATCGCAGCCGGTGTTCCGATCTCGGCGATACAGAACAACACGCACGACATCGTCGTTCCCGCAGACATGCTCGGCAATGGCGACCACTACGCGCTGGAAGTCAAAGGCGATTCCATGATCGAGGCCGGCATTTTCGATGGCGACACGGTCATTATCCGCAATATGACGACCGCCAACCCGGGCGATATCGTCGTCGCCCTCGTGGACGACGAGGAGGCCACGCTGAAGCGGTTCCGCCGCAAGGGCGCATCGATTGCGCTCGAAGCGGCAAACCCTGCCTACGAGACCCGCATCTTCGGGCCGGATCGGGTCAGGGTGCAGGGCAAGCTGGTGGGTCTCATTCGTCGTTATCACTAGGACCGAGATCGTTTTCCACCTCTGACGCTTCGAGGAATTGCCCGGAGCGCCAGTCATAGGTGCGATGGCGCTGCCAAGGTCGAGCCAAGGAGCCCAGAGCTGTGGTGATCTCGGGCTCACCATTCACGAAACGAATTTCGATGGCGCCCGTTCTCCGCAATGTTTGCGCGGTGAACAGCAGCGCGCCCGAACGGCAGCGATCAAGCCTCAGTCGTGCCGCTGTCACGACAATGTCGGCCGTGTCGCAGGCGGGCCCTAGATAGGCAACGTCATCGATTACCGTGAGGCTGCGGCCGTCCTGCAGCCTGGCTGTACACCAGGCCTTCTTCTCGCAGACAAAGCCGCCGTTTTTGCTCTCCGCCTGCGCCGCACGGAGCGCGCTTCGGGCGTGGTCGCCTTCTTCGGGTGCGAGGACGCGGCGAGCAGTGGGTTCGCTGTCCTCTGCGGGTAATGACGCCGCCACTATCTTCGGCGGGCGATGTTCGTTGAGAGCGAGCGCGCGCTGCCATTGGCTGAAGATGAAGCTTGGCGGGCGCTCCCGGTTGGAATGGAGCGCTTCGTCGCGCACTAGGGCGACCAGGCGACCGTCTTCCGAGATCACGATATCAGGGCGCGGCGCTGACGGTGCGAGGGCCACGCCGAGGACCGCCGCAGCCATGAGAAATGCTCCGGCCCAGCGCAGGCGCGTGCGAAGCAGAGTAAGGACAAGGAAACCTGCGACCGCGACCGAAAAGAACCAGGCAGGCTGGCGACCGATGCCGACATTACCGCCCCAGCCGGCGACTGTCTTTGCGACAAGGATGACGAGATCGAGGCCGAACCCCGTCACCTGCCACGGCAGGCTATCAAGGCCGAAAGGCATTAGCAGCATGGCCACGAGGCCTGCTGGCATCACGATGAAGGAGATGATGGGCATGGCCGCCAGGTTGGCGGCAAGGCCATAAGCGGCCAGGCGATGAAAATGCTCGATGGAGAAGATCGCGGTCGAAAGCCCGCCGATGACCGAAGTCAGCAGGATGCCGGCGA
The DNA here is from genome assembly GCF_004345245.1 of Rhizobium sp. BK251. Taxonomy (GTDB): domain Bacteria; phylum Pseudomonadota; class Alphaproteobacteria; order Rhizobiales; family Rhizobiaceae; genus Rhizobium. The sequence goes on from NZ_SLUQ01000003.1 coordinate 564,527, forward strand.
AAAATCGCATTGCCAGCACAAAGGGGCGCAGCACCATCATCTTCGCAACGGCGTTTTCGTTCGCGGGCCGCTCTTTCCAGATGGCATAGCCGGCAACGAGAGCAAGCGTCGCGGCGTAGGACATCTGGAAGCTGGGACCCAGGACCTCCGAGGGGGCAAGTGCGACAATGACGATCGCCGAAAGGGCCACGTTGCGCAGGCTGAGGGATGGACGGTCGAAGAAGACCGCCGCCAGCATTATCGCCATCATGATGAATGCCCGCTCGGCCGAGACGGCAAAGCCCGAGATCAGGAAATAGGCGGTCACGGCGAGAAGCGCTCCTGCGGCGGCGATCTTCTTGCCGGGAAGAGCTTCTGCCGCATAGGGAGAAAGGCTGAGAAGCGAACGAAAGCCGACAAAAAAGATACCGGCGGAGAGGGCCATGTTCAGTCCCGAGATTGCGATGATATGCGCAAGGCCGGAGAGACGCAGTGCCTCCGTGGTTTCATCGGAGATCGCCCGCCTCTCGTCGGTGACGAGTGCGGCGGCAAAGGCGCCGGTATCGCCCGGCAGGACCGAGCGAATGCGATCGCCTATTCCGCTCCTCAGGCGATAGAGCCAGTCCGCGACGGCCTCCTCCCATTGCTCTTCGGGATCGGTCGAGACACCTGCCGGCTGAACGCGCTTTGGCGCGCCATAGAGGTAGCCGACAGCGCCGATGCCGTCGAAATAGGCCGAGAATGCAAAGTCGTTGAGTCGCGGCAGGGCCGGTCCGGAGGGCGGAGACAGGCGGGCACGGCCCGTCATGGTCTCCCCGATTTCAAAGGCAGCACCGCTGCGCACGGTAAGCGAGATCCTCTCCGGCGGTCGTCCCAGGCGCGGATCCTCGGTGCTCTTGACCGCGAGAAGATAGCGCCAGCGCCCTGCCCCATCCGCCTCACGCCGCTCAACCTTTCCCGTGATGGTCGTCGTGACGGCCGAATCGAGGACGACAGTAGCGGCGCGGAATGTCTCGAGCTGAGCAAGAAGCATCCCCGCAACGATCAGCGCGCACGCGGCAAGGATTGGTCGCAGAGTGCTTGTGGTTCCGCGCGCAAGATGGAAGCAGCCTGCGAGCAGAAGAAGACCGAGAAAAAGCGACAAGAGCATCGGATCGCCCGCCGCCTCGAACCAGAGAATGGCACCCAGGCCGAGGCAGATCGGAACGAACAGGATCGCCCGCCCGTGCGCCGCCTCTTCTGCGGCCATTCGACCAATGCCGGAGCCGATATCGTCGAACAGGCCACGCAAGCGCCGGCCCAATCGCACGCCTGCCTGCGTGCGCAGAGACTGCGGTAAGCGACGACGAAAAGACGCAACGGCACCCTCGGCGCCGGCTGCTCCAAGAGGCGTCTCGCCTCCAGCAAGCGGCCGCTCGTTGGTGTCGAGCTGCGCCATAAATCTCGCTCTCCAGTTGGACAAACCTGGCCAAACATGGAACGTTTTGCGAATTACAGCAACCTTAAATTACTAAAGTAAAATCGACCTGCAACCGTGCCAAACAACCGGCAATATAAGCGTTTTCTGGTATGCAGAAACGTCCGTTCTGGTGTGCCTAAAAGTTGATTTCGCAATGCACAATTCGGCGCCAGAGTAACTTGGCATTGGCGTCGGGATCATATAGCAAGACGGAGGACGCTAAATCTTATGGCGCTTTTATGGCGCCATCCTGCCAGTTCGGAGGATCAGCATGACGGAACACAGCGCTACACTGACATTCGGCGAAAAGAAGGTGGACTTGCTTGTCAAGGACGGCACCATCGGCCCGAGTGTCCTGGACATTGGTGCCCTCTACAAGAACACCGCGGCTTTCACCTACGATCCCGGCTTTACCTCGACGGCTTCCTGCGAATCCAAGATCACCTATATCGACGGCGACGAAGGCGTGCTGCTGCATCGCGGATATCCGATCGAACAGCTTGCGGAGCACGGCGACTTCCTCGAAGTCTGCTACCTGCTGCTGTATGGTGAACTGCCGACATCGGCCCAGAAGAAGGATTTCGACTACCGCGTGACCCACCACACAATGGTTCACGAGCAGATGTCGCGCTTCTTCACCGGCTTCCGCCGTGACGCGCATCCGATGGCCGTCATGTGCGGCTGCGTCGGCGCCCTGTCGGCCTTCTATCACGACTCGACCGACATCACCGATCCGCACCAGCGCATGGTCGCAAGCCTGCGCATGATCGCCAAGATGCCTACGCTTGCCGCCATGGCCTACAAGTACCATATCGGCCAGCCCTTCGTTTACCCGAAGAACGATCTCGACTACGCCGCGAACTTCCTGCGCATGTGCTTTGCTGTTCCTTGCGAGGAATATGTGGTCAATCCGGTGCTTGCCCGCGCCATGGACCGCATCTTCATCCTGCATGCCGACCACGAGCAGAACGCCTCTACGTCGACGGTGCGCCTGGCCGGCTCTTCCGGTGCGAACCCCTTCGCATGCATCGCCGCCGGCATTGCCTGCCTCTGGGGCCCGGCTCACGGGGGCGCGAACGAGGCGGCCCTCAACATGCTGACGGAAATCGGCTCGGTCGAGCGCATTCCGGAATATATCGCCCGCGCCAAGGACAAGAATGATCCCTTCCGCCTCATGGGCTTCGGTCACCGCGTCTACAAGAACTACGACCCGCGCGCCAAGATCATGCAGAAGACGACGCACGAGGTTTTGGGCGAGCTCGGCATCAAGGACGATCCGCTGCTCGAGGTCGCGATGGAACTCGAGCGCATCGCGCTCACTGACGAGTACTTCATCGAGAAGAAGCTCTATCCGAACATCGACTTCTACTCGGGCATCACGCTGAAGGCGCTCGGCTTCCCCACCACGATGTTCACCGTTCTCTTCGCGCTTGCCCGCACCGTGGGCTGGATCGCGCAGTGGAACGAGATGATCGAGGACCCGGAACAGCGCATCGGCCGCCCGCGCCAGCTTTATGTCGGCGAGACGCGCCGGGACTACGTTCCCGTTTCGAAGCGTTAAGCTTCGGTCGTCCCGACATGCGGGGCGCGATAACACAAAAAGAAACCGGTCAGAAACGACCGGTTTTTTTTGTTTCCAGGATGTCGAGCACGATCTCCGCGGCCCGCTCGCCGGGTGGGACCGGCGTCTGGACCCGCTGCCATACGAGATCGAAACCTTCCAGCATTGCCCGGCGCTCGATCGTGTCGCTTGCCAGCCGCTCGACGCACCGGGCGATATTGCCGGGTCTCACCATCTCGTTGATTGTTTCCGGCACCACCGTGTAGTCGGCAATCAGGTTTGGCAGGGCCGCGCTCCAGGTCTTGATGCGGTGATGCAGCAAGCGGATGATCCAGTCGGTCCTGTAGGCGGAGATGACCGGCACGCCGGCCAGCGCCAGTTCCAGCAAGACCGTCCCGGACGCCGCCATGGCGGCATCGGCCGCTGCGAAAGCCCGCCACTTCGCCTCGCCACCCACGACGACATCCGGCTTGATCGCCCAGTCCCGGACCAGATTGCGCACAGTTGCTTCCTGCCGAGCCATGGTCGGCAGCACGAACCGCATGTGAGGATTGCGATCGGCCAACAAGGCGGCGGCCTCTCCGAATGTCGGCAGCAGCGCATTGATCTCGGACGACCGGGACCCCGGAAGCAGCAGGATCGTCTTTTCCTCATCCGGCCCGGTCGGCAGCCTCGCGGCCCGCTGCCCACGCGTGGCGACGAGCGACGGGTCGGCGGCCAGTCTGTGCCCGACATAGCTCGTCGCCGGCCCACCAAGGCGTTTCATGATTTCAGGCTCGAACGGAAGCACTGCGAGCACGTGATCGACATAGCCGAGCATTTGCTGCGCGCGGTACTCCTTCCAGGCCCAGACACTTGGGCAGACATAGTCGACCACCGGAACCGAAGGCAGAGCGCGCCGCACGCGGCTCGCGACGCGATGGGTAAAGTCGGGGCTGTCCACGATGATCAGGATGTCCGGCCGTGCCTCAATGATGGCAGCTGTCGTCTGGCCGATCCTTGCCGCCAACTTCGGAAGGCGTGCGAGGACCTGCGTGATCCCCATGATCGACAGTTCGGAGAAGTCGAAGAGCGATCTCAGGCCCTGCGCCTCCAGCCCCTCTCCGCCGACGCCGACAAGCTCCAGCGAACGGCCCGGAATAAGGCGCCGCAGCGACGCGATGAGATCGGCTCCGAGAAGATCGCCGGACACCTCACCCGCGATGACGGCGATTTTCAGGGCGGCTTCGCTCATTCGAAACCTCCAGCCGGCAAAGCGCGGTCGAGTCCGACGATGAACAGGCCTGCGGCGTCTGCCGCCTCGATGGCGGCATTGCGTTCCAGCACGAGCGCGCGACCGGCCTCGACGGCAATGCCCGCCAGACCCGCCCGCTTCGCATTCAGCACGGTTGAGACGCCGATCGACGGCAAATCGGCGCGGATATCCTGCTGCGGCTTGCAGAGTTTCACCAGCACGCCGCGCCGGCGCGCCGATATCCTTCCCTCAGCGCGCAGTTCAGCCACGCGCTCGAGCATCCGGTCCGTCCCTTCGGCCCCTTCGAGGGCGACGACGCGGCCGCCGACGCTGATCGCGCCTTGGCCGACGTCGAGAAGCCCCAGAGCTTCGGCTGCCCGCGTCGCCTGGACGATATCGCGCCTGTCCTCGTCGGAAGGAGAAAGCGCGCCGACCGGGCCGACCGTAGCGAGCAGATCCGGCGCAATCTCATGGGCACCTATGACACGGCGCCCATTGGCCTCTATCAGCCTTATGACCATCTGCAGAACGCTGTCGTCGCCGCCGGACAGCAATGTCCTCACGACGAACGGAACCGCCATCAACGTCTTCAAGGTGGGGCGCACTTCGCGCCATTCCGGCCGGCGACGGACGCTCCCCGACAGGACAACGCGATCAACCCCATATTTGCGGAAAAGTGCGTCGAGCCCCGCGAAGTCGCCGACGCCGATGACCGCGTAGTCATAGCCTTCCCAGCTGCGATCGGCCTCATTCTTCAGCGCTATGATGACCGGGTTCTCGCCGGCAACGCGCGCCGCCGCCGCAAGATGGAACGGCAAGAGGCCGCTTCCGGCGATGATCGCCAGGCGGCCCAGCGCATTCTGTCCCCCAGGCGACACAGGATCAGCCTTTCTGACCTCTGCTCGGCGAGGACAGTGCCCTGTCACTTTCTGCAGCGATGAAGTCCAGAATTTCCTGCACGGGCATGCAATCGGCATATTCATCACGGATCGCAGCGGCATTGTCGCGGATCGATGACGAGCCCTCGAAGATCGCCTTGAAGGCCCGGCGCACCGTGTGGATGACGGATCGCTCCATGCCGGCTCGGGTCATTCCGACGACATTCAGGCCGCCGAGGATGCCCGGGTTCCCATTGAGCATGCCATAGGGGATGACGTCATAGCTGACCGCCGAGAGCCCGCCGACGAACGCCTGGCGGCCGACGCGGGTAAACTGATGCACGGCTGAGCCGCCGCCGAGAATGACGCGGTCCTCGATGGTGACGTGGCCTGCCAGCATGACGTTGTTGGACATGATGACGTTGTTGCCAATCTGGCAATCGTGCGCCACGTGAGAATTCGCGAGGAACAGATTGTTATCGCCGACGACCGTCTTGCCGCCACCGCCAGCGGTGCCGGTATTCATCGTCACACCCTCGCGAATGACGCAGTTCTCACCAACGGTGAGCGTCGTATCCTCGCCACCGTGATGAACGCTTTGCGGATCGCCACCGACAACCGCCATCGAAAAAATGCGCGTGCCGCGCCCGATCGTCGTCCTGCCGGCCACGATTGCATGCGGAAGAAGCTCGACCCCGTCATGCAGCACCACATGCGGGCCTACATAAGAGAACGGGCCAATCTTCACGTCTTCGCCGACGACCGCGCCCTCTTCCACCACCGCAAGGGGATGGATCAGGGCGCTCTTCGAAATAGTGCTCATACGTCGTCCCTGTTTACGATCATCGCGCCGATATCCGCCTCCGCGACCAGCGTGTTATCAACCTTGGCATCGCAATGGAACTTCCAGATGTTGCCGCGCTGCTTCTGCTTCACCACGTGGAATTCGACACGATCACCCGGGACGACGGGCTTGCGGAAACGCGCGTTGTCGATCGTCATGAAATAGACGAGGTTGCCCGTCTGACCCGCCTTGCGCGCACAGATGGCACCCGCTGTCTGGGCCATTCCTTCGATCAGAAGCACACCGGGCATGATCGGAGCGCCGGGAAAGTGGCCGGTGAAGTGCGGCTCGTTGGCAGTCACGTTCTTGATGCCGATTGCCGAATTGTCATCGTCGATCTCGATGATCCTGTCCACCAGCAGGAAAGGGTACCGATGCGGCAAAAGCGTCATGATCTCGGTAATGTCTGCCGAAGATAGCGTGCTCTTGGCTTCCTCAGTCATTTTTTTCTCCAGATTTCTTCGAGCGGTTGGCCGAACGGGCCGCGATATCAGCTATGTCGCGCAGAAAATCCTTCAATGGGCGCGCGGGGATGCCGCCGTAGCGCTCGCCGGGAGGAATGTCGCCGATCACGCCGCTCATAGCTGCGATCTGAACGCCGTTGCCGATCGTGATATGGCCATTGAGCCCAGCCTGCCCCCCGATCTGGACGCCGTCTCCGAGCCTCGTGCTGCCTGCGATACCCACCTGGCTCACGATCGCGCAATGCCGTCCAATGCGCACATTGTGTCCGATCTGGACCTGGTTATCGATCTTGCTGCCCTCGCCGATCACGGTGTCATCCATCGCGCCACGGTCGATGGTCGTGTTGGCTCCGATCTCGACATTGTCCTGGATGATGACGCGACCAACCTGCACGATCTTCATCATGCCGCGCGGCCCGGGAGCATAGCCGAAGCCGTCCTGACCGATGCGCGCGCCATTGTGGATGATGACGCCATTGCCCACCAGAGCGCAGAGAACGCTGGAGCCGCCGGCAATCACGCAGCCGCGGCCGATCTTGACATTTGGCCCGATGATCGCGCCTGCGCCGATCCGCGTACCCTCGCCGATCTCTGCTCCGGCACCGATAATCGCCATCGGTTCGACGTCGACATCCGCCTCGAGACGTGCCGTCGGATCCACGAACGCGGCCGGCGATATGCCGGGAGCGGCCGAGGTCAGGCGCTGCGGGCGCATTGCGTCGGGATGGAGCAATGCCCCGGCAACGGCAAAGGCAGTATGGGCATTGGACGAAAGCAGGACCGGTATATGATCCGGTATCATCGACCTAAGCGCAGGATCGCACAGGATTGCGGAAGCCCGGCACGTCGCCAGGTCCTCCTTGCTACGCCTGGAAAGGATATAACAGAGATCACCCTCGCCCGCCCGGGCGACCGGCGAGACAGACCGGATGATCGTATCACCCACGCTCGCATCAGCGAGCTCCGCTCCAAGATGAAGCGCCAGCGCAGAAAGGCTGACGCCATCGTGGGGCGGAAAAAAGTGGTTATACTCCATCAGCAAGAGCTCCAGAACAGTATTCGAGTCCGCGGTTCTGGACTGCCGATATCAGAATTGGTTGGCTATGCCAAACCGGAAATTCTGGGTCTTGTCGAAGTCTTCCTTCGCGACAGGAACGGCGTAATCGACCCGGAGTGCACCAAAAGGCGACAGCCAGACGACACCTACACCCACCGAGGCGCGCAGCGAACTGCCAGTGCCCTCGGCAACGTCGGTGCCCAGAATATCGACATCGTTGCCGAATGCCGTTCCGGCATCGGCGAAGACGGCGCCGCGCAGGTTGAAGTCACGCGGAAGGCCCGGCATCGGGAAACTCGCTTCAGCCGAGGCAGCGACGAAGGTCTCGGCACCAAGTGGATCGCCGTTCGTGATGCGCGGACCGATACCGCGGTTTTCAAAGCCGCGGATTTCATTGCCGCCGACCATGAACTGGTCGAAGACGTTGAGCGAACCGAAGCCGAATACGTGGCCGGCGGAACCGCTGACCGAACCGATGATGTCCGCATCATCCGAGAGCAGCTTGTAATAGCGCGCCTTGCCGCTCAGCTTGTAGTAGTGTGAATCACCGCCGAGGCCTGCGAGCTCCTGCGTTGCGGTGGCATAGATACCCTCACGCGGCAGGGTCATGTCGTCGAGCGTATTGTAGGTCAGCGTCTGCGAAACGGACGACTTCACCCACGGGCCGTTGTCGACCAGGTTCTGGTACGTATCGGAAAGATCACTCGACGCATTCGAGTAGTCGATGCTCCGGAAGTTGTAACGGAACGTCGTTGCCAGATCCTCCGTAATCGGCGCCGTCAGGCGTACCGAGAACGTGGTTTCTTCGTAGTCGTAGTCGTCGTTGCTGCCGGTCGAGCTGTGCGCCAGATCAAAGCCCGCCGCCAGTCGATAGCCGAGGAAATAAGGCTCGGTGAAGGACAGGCTGTAGGTCTGCGAGTCGTCCTGACCACCACCAGCCGCGATCCTGATGTACTGGCCGCGACCGAGGAAGTTCTTTTCTTCGACCGAAGCCTCAAGCAGGAAGCCGTCGCCGCCGGCCGCATAGCCCGCGCCGATACCGAAGGAGCCCGTGGGCTGATCCTGAACGTCAACGACGATCACCACGCGATCCGGCGAAGTGCCTGGCGCGGTCGTAATGTTCACGGACGAGAAGTAGCCGAGTGCCTCAAGACGACGCTTGGCACGGGTGATCAAGGTCTGGTTGAACGCATCGCCTTCGCTGACGTCGAATTCGCGGCGAATGACGTAGTCACGCGTACGCGTGTTGCCGCGGATCTCGATGCGCTCGACGTAAGCGCGCTCGCCCTGGTCGACGAGATATTCCACGCCGATGGTGTTGTTGCCGAGATTGCGGTTGCCGCGCGGCGTGACGCGGGCGAACGGATAACCTTCCGCCGCGACACGATCGGAGATCGCCTCGATCGACTTCTGCACTTCCTTGGCGCTGTAGGTGTCGCCTGCACGCGTGACGACGAGCCCCTTCAGACTGTCGCCAGTTACGCCTTCGACGGTGGACTCGACGGTGATGTCACCGAAGTCGTAGCGCGGACCTTCGTCGAGGGTGAAGGTGATCGCATATTCGTTCGTCGATTCATCGAGCGTAGCGTCAGCCGACACAACGCGGAAATCCGCATAGCCGCGGTTGTAGTAGAACTGGCGCAGCGCTTCCTCGTCAGCGTGAAGCTTCTCGTCGTTGTAGACGTCCTTCCGGGTCAGGAAGGAGAGGAAGTTCGACTTCTTCGTGTTGATGACGGATGCAAGGCGCCCGCTGCTGTAGGCCTGGTTGCCAACGAAATTGATGGCAGAAATCTTGGTGCGGTCACCCTCGTTGATGACGAAGGCGAGGTTAACGCGGCCCTCACCAACCGGGACAACCTGCGTCGTTACCTCGACCTCACTCCGGCCGATCGCAGCATAGGCTTGCTTGATCGATGCGATGTCCGCCTGGATCATCGTGTCGCTGTAGGGACCGGACGAATGCGTCTGGACGATGCCCGCGAGCTTGTCATCCTTGATCTTGCGGTTGCCGTTGAAGACGACCTGGTTGATCAGCTCGTTCTCCTTGACGGAGACAACGAGCGTGCCACCCGACACGTTGATGCTGACATCTGAGAAGTAGCCCGTGGCATACAGCTGCTTTACCGATTCATCGATATCGGCATTCGAAAAGGTCTTGCCTGGAACAATGGTAAGATTGGAGCGCACAGCGTCTGCACCGACACGGCCTGCACCACGTACATCAATCCGCTGAATCACTGCAGCCTCAGCTGCTGTTACGGAGATCAAAGTCAGAGCGCCCGCTCCCGAAGCGACGATACCAGCAGACAGCGCCACCGCCGATACCGCGTTCAAAAATCTTGAACCAGACTTCATTTCAAATCTTACCTTTTGTTCCTTAAGTACCGATGCCGGGCGCCCCCGACTCCGATCGCGTGTGTCGTTTTACCCGCTTTTGACATACAAGCAAGTCAGCACGTTAATTTCTGTTTACTTCATTTCCAAGCGTGACCCATTCGCCACGACAGCTTCGAAACAGCGTAAATAAACAGTAACTTCCCCAAAAACTGCCTTAACCTATCAGTGCACTTATATCGTTCCACGTTGCGAAGACCATAAGCGACAGCACCATGGCCAATCCAATACGGAAAGCGATCTCCTGAGCACTTGCACCGAGGGGTTTTCCCCTCACCGCTTCCACCGCATAGAACATCAAGTGGCCGCCATCAAGTACCGGAACCGGCATAAGATTCAACAACCCAATGGAAACCGAAAGAACAGCCGCGAGCTGAAGGACCGCTGCGATGCCGAGCGTGGCCATCTGGCCCGAGGCCTGCGCCACGCGGATCGGTCCGCCGAGCTGATCGGCCTTCATGTATCCCGTCAGCAAGTTGCCGATATACTGGAAGGTGCCGGTAACGATGTGGCCGGTCTGCACGACGCCCTCGTGCAGTGCCTGCAGCGGCGTGAAGGTCTGCACGCGGAAATGCCCGGCTTCCTGGCTCGTGACGATGCCGATGATGCCCACTTCCATCTTGTTGCCGAACTGGTCGGTCACCTCGGTCGCCTTGGGAACCATGGGGAAGTCCACGCTTCTGCCGTCGCGCTCTACGGTCACGACGATGTGGCGGCCCGGCCGGATCCCCACATAGCGACGGACGTCGTCGAAGGTCGCGACCTTGCTGCCGTCGATGGCGACAAGCAAGTCTCCCGGCAGGATTCCGGCCTCGGCAGCAGCACTTTCGGGCCGCACCTCGGCAACAACGGGATCTGAGACTGCCCGCCCGTAAATGCTGAAAAGGATCGCGAAAATGACGATCGCAAGGAGAAAGTTGGCAATCGGTCCGGCTGCGACCGTTGCCGCGCGCTTCCAGAGTTTCGCGCCGGCGAAGGAGCGAGCCCTGTCCTCCTCGCTCATTGCGGCGACATGATCCATGTCCGGCTTGCTAGAGGCGTCCTCGTCGCCGAAGAATCGGACATAGCCGCCAAGGGGAATCGCGGAAAGCTTCCACCGCGTGCCGTGCCCGTCCGTGAAGCCTGCAATCTCCGGCCCGAAGCCCACCGAGAATGCGAGAATGCGGATGCCGCTCCAGCGTCCGACGAGATAGTGGCCCATCTCATGCACGAAGACGAGAAGTGACAGGACCAGGATGAACGGAACGATGTAGCCCGTCAGAAAACCAAAAATGCCGGCCAAGCCTTCCATGTCTACCGCCTTCGTTGCGATGAATTTCAGACGTCGAGCAATAGGCTGCTCAGTGACGCCGCATCACCGTTCTTTGCCAGCGCCAGCACAATTGCAAGCAAAAACGCTGCAAAACAAGCAAAAATGAGGCCGTCGACCCGATCCATCACGCCGCCATGACCAGGGATGAGGTGACTGGAGTCCTTTACCCCGAAACGCCGCTTGATGAATGACTCGAACAGATCGCCGGCCTGGCTGCAGACGGAGAGCAGCAGAGCGACAAGGGCGATACCCCAACCGACGCTGGGAAAGAAGGCGTAGGCGACGGCCGTTCCGGCAATGACGGCCGAGACAGCACCACCGATCGCGCCCGACCACGTCTTGCCCGGCGATATGGCAGGCGCAAGCTTCGGGCCGCCGATGCTACGCCCCACGAAATACGCGAGGATGTCCGTTGCCCAGACCACCGCGAAGATGAAGAGCATGGCCACGAAGCCGACAGCGTCGTCCCCTCTGATCTCGGCAAGCGCTATGCCGGTCATCCCCGCATAGACCACGCCAACCGGCGACCACCATGTTCCCGCCCGGAACAAGGACCGCGCCACCGTAACGACCGTAAAAAGCGCCAGAAGACCGACTGCGTATCCCGTCTCACCGGCCAGGGTCGCGGCGGCCACCGCCACCTGCCCCAGCCAGCCGATGGCGTTCGCCTGGATATCTCTTTCATGAAGACGGATGATCGACGTCCACTCGTAGTAGACGAGCAAGGCGATCAACGATGCGACCAGGCGAAAAACAAAGCCGCCGTACCAGGTCGCAGCCAGCACCACGGCGGCGAGAATTACGCCGGAAACGATACGAAGCTGCAGTTCCCGCTGCATCAAGACCCCGTTGCCGCGGCCTTGGCCGAAAGCCCGCCAAAACGTCGGTCGCGCGAGGCGTATTTCTCCAGGGCCGACAGGAACAAGTCACGGCTGAAGTCGGGCCAGTATTCCGGAAGGAAGATGAATTCCGAATAGGCGGCCTGCCAAAGCAGGAAGTTCGAGAGACGTTCCTCGCCGCTCGTTCTGATGATGAGGTCGGGATCCGGGATCCCTGCCGTATCGAGCCGGGAATTGATAAGTTCAGGACTGATGTCTTGGGCCCGCAAACGGCCAGCCTCCACGTCCTTCGCCAGACTGGCCGCCGCGCGCGCGATTTCGTCGCGGGAGCCGTAGTTGAAGGCGATCACCAGGGTAAGTGCCGTGTTGCTGCGCGTCGTCTCCTCAGCCTCGATGAGAAGGTTCAGGATGTCGCTGCGCAGGCCTTGTCGGTCCCCGATCACGCGGATACGGACGTTCTGGCGGTGCAGCTCCGCGAGGTCCCGCCGGATGAAGGCCTTGAGCAGGCCAAGCAAATCCGTCACCTCGGCTTCGGGACGACGCCAGTTTTCCGAGGAGAAGGCAAAGAGGGTGAGGTATTTGATACCGATATCACCCGCCGTCCTGACGGTTTCACGCACGGCCTCGACACCCTTGCGGTGCCCCATGGTGCGTGGAAGCCCGCGCCCCTTGGCCCATCGGCCGTTGCCATCCATGATGATGGCAACATGCTCCGGCACGGTCACGAATAGCGAATCTGACATTTCTCTTCCGGTTGGTTTCGACGGAGGATTGCGAGCACTGGTTGCCCTCAAACCTGCATGATTTCCTTTTCCTTCTCCGCTAGCAAGCGGTCAATTTCGGAAATCGTTTCATCGGTCATTTTCTGGACCTTGTCCGACTGGACACGGCTTTCATCCTGGCCGACCACTCCGTCCTTCTCGGCCTTCTTCAGCGCTTCCATGCCGTCGCGGCGCACGTGGCGGGCCGCAACCTTGCCCTTCTCGGCATACTCATGGGCAACCTTGACCAACGAGCGGCGGCGCTCTTCGTTGAGCTCGGGAAGCGGAATGCGCAGGCTCTGCCCGTCGACGATCGGGTTCATGCCGAGGTTCGATTCGCGAATGCCGCGATCGACGGCGCCCACCATCTGCTTGTCCCAGACCGAGACCGAGAGCATGCGGGGCTCGGGCACCGTGATGTTGGCGACCTGGTTCAGCGGTACGCGCGATCCGTAGGCTTCCACCATGACCGGATCCAGGATGTTGGCCGACGCGCGCCCGGTGCGAAGCGAGGCGATATCGTGCTTGAAGGCGGCGACAGCGCCTTCCATGCGGCGCTTCAGTTCTTTCAGATCGGTTCCATCACTCATGTCATAAACTCCCGTCTCATATCGCCCCGCGCCATGAAATGCGACGCGAGGACCCTCAATTGTCGGATACGATGGTCTTACGACCGCCGCCGGTCAAGATTTGCGCGAATCCGCCCTTCTCGTGGATCGAAAAGACGACGATCGGAATGGAATTCTCACGCGCGAGGGCCACGGCAGCGACATCCATCACCGCCAGTCCCTTTTCCAGGACCTGGCTGTGGGTCAGATGCTCGAATCGCGTGGCGTCCGGATACTTCTTCGGATCCGCCGAATAGATGCCGTCGACCTGCGTGCCCTTGAAGATCGCCTCTGCGCCCATCTCGGCTGCGCGGAGCGCGGCGGCAGAGTCGGTGGTGAAAAACGGATTGCCGGTGCCGCCGGCAAAAATCACTACGCGCCCGAGCGACAGATGGTAGACCGCTGCGCGCTGGGAGAAGCTTTCGCAGATCTCGGGCATGGCGATGGCGGAAAGCACGACGGTATCGATGTTCAGCTTGCGCAGCGACGTTGCCAGCGCCAGCGCGTTGATGATCGTGCCGAGCATGCCCATATGGTCGCCGGTGACCCGATCTCCGCCCTTCGACGCCACGGCGACACCTCTGAAGATATTGCCGCCGCCGACGACGACGCCCACCTCAACCCCCATCTCCCGCGCTTCCGCAATATCGGAAGCAATGCGATCGGCAACCTCGACATCGATGCCGAAGCCCTGGCTGCCCATCAGGGCTTCGCCAGACGCCTTGAGCAGGACACGCTTGTAGAGAGGCTGGGACAATATCGTGACTCCTCGTGTTGATTTGCTTGCCCGATACACGAAGGGCATCGCGTTGTCACGCGATGCCCTTCGGTTTCCAGTAACATGTGAAGGGCGATCAACCCTTGGCGACAGCAGCGACTTCGGCAGCGAAGTCGGTCTCTTCCTTTTCGACGCCTTCGCCGAGAAGAAGACGGGCCATGCCGGTGACTTCGATCGGAGCGCCGGCTTCCTTTTCAGCTTCCTTGATCGCAGCACCGACCGTCAGATCGGGGTTGATCACGAAGGCCTGAGACAGAAGGGCTACTTCTTCGAAGAACTTGCGCATACGGCCGTCCACCATCTTTTCGATGATGGCTTCCGGCTTGCCGGATTCGCGGGCCTGCTCGATGAAGACGTTGCGTTCGCGTTCGGCAACGGCGGCGTCGACTTCTTCGGCACGAATGGCGAGCGGATTGGTCGCAGCGATGTGCATGGCGACCTGGCGGCCGATCGAGGTCAGGACAGCCTTGTCGCCGATCGACTTCAGCGCAACCAGCACGCCGAGCTTGCCGATACCGTCGCCGGCAGCGTTGTGGATGTAGGTCGCAACAACGCCGTGCTCGACTTCGAGCTTGGCCGCGCGACGGAGCGTCATGTTTTCGCCGATGGTTGCGATCGCGTCCTTGATGGTGTCGGCGACCGGCTTGCCGGATGCCGGATAGGTCGCAGCCGCAATGGCTTCAACCGTGCCATCGGTCGTCAGGGCAACGTTGGCGATGCCGCGGACGAGATCCTGGAAGGCGTCGTTGCGGGCAACGAAGTCGGTTTCGGAGTTCAGCTCGACGACAACAGCCTTGTGGCCAGCGCCGGCAATGGCGATCAGGCCTTCAGCGGCGGCGCGGCCAGCCTTCTTGTCGGCCTTGGAGATGCCCTTAGCGCGCAGCCAGTCGATCGATGCTTCGATGTCGCCGTTGTTTTCGAGCAGCGCCTTCTTGCAGTCCATCATACCTGCGCCGGACTTTTCGCGCAGTTCCTTCACCAGTGCAGCCGTAATCTCGGTCATAAGCTTCCTCTTGTCGGTTATACGGTGGGCCGAGTATCGCGGCGCGGCACCGGATTGAGGCACGAAATGTACCTGTATGTATGACAGCGTTATGAAGACGCGTCACAACAAAATTCCCTAGGGGGCGTGAGCACCACCTGAAACGGTCAAGGCCGCCGTAACTTCAGAAAGTCGCGAGCGGCCTCGTCCAATCTCGGCAAGCGAGGCGGATACGCGATCCGCCCGCCTTCTATCAGGCGCCGGCCTCGTCAAGCGCCGGCTCGACAGGCGCTTCTTCCGAAGCACCAAGGTCACGGCCGGAAGCGCTCTGCTGGCGGGCAATGCCATCGATCGCTGCGCGGGAGATGAGATCGCAGTAAAGTGCGATGGCGCGCGAAGCGTCGTCGTTGCCCGGGATCGGGTAGTCGATCAGGTCCGGATCGCAGTTCGAATCGATGATGGCGACGACCGGAATGCCGAGGCGCTTGGCTTCGTCGATCGCGATCTTTTCCTTGTTCGTGTCGATGATGAACATCAGGTCCGGGGTACCGCCCATATCGCGGATACCGCCGAGAGCCTTGTCGAGCTTTTCACGTTCGCGCTCGAGGTTCAGACGTTCCTTCTTGGTGAAGCCCTGGGCATCGCCACCGAGGATTTCGTCGAGCTTGCGCAGGCGCTGGATCGAGTTGGAGATCGTCTTCCAGTTCGTCATCATGCCGCCGAGCCAACGCGAGTTGACGTAGTACTGAGCGGAACGCTTGGCGCTATCAGCGATGAGCTCCGAGGCCTGGCGCTTGGTGCCGACGAACAACACGCGACCACCACGGGCAACGGTGTCGCTGACGACCTGCAGGGCGCGCGACAGCATCGGAACGGTCTGAGCCAGATCGATGATGTGAATGTTGTTACGATCGCCGAAAATGTACGGCTTCATCTTCGGGTTCCAGCGGTGAGTCTGGTGGCCGAAATGGACGCCTGCTTCGAGAAGCTGGCGCATAGAAAAATCGGGCAATGCCATGCCTTGTTATCCTTTTCCGGTTGAACCTCCGCAAGGCGAACAGCATCCTCTTCGAAGATGCCACCGGGCGGAACAATCCGGATTTCTCCCGGACGATCCCATGCCTTACGTGTGGAATGCGGCTGGCCATACCCCCACTCGCCAAGAAAATCAAGGGCTGCGGGGAAAAAGATTGCAATCGCCGGCGCGGCTTATTGACAGGTCTTCTGCCCGGCCTTTGCGTCGAGCAGCTCGAGATTGGAAAGCTTGCCAGTCAGCACGAAGTCGCCGTAGTCCATCGTCAGATCGCGGGTGATGCCGTTCTCGTAGAGCTTGAAAGACATGCGATACACCGGAAGCGCGTCATTTTTTTCATTGTCGTTGAAGTAGGCGATCGTAACCGGCCAGAACGCCGTCTTGGCAAAGGCGCCCGCCTTATCCGCGTCGGCGTCGCTCGGTCCCGGCATTTCCTGTTTTCCGACGACCGTGGTCGTGACAAGCGTCTTGTCGCCATCATCCGAGCCGTCGAAGACGCGGGCTTCAAAGAACTTCCTGCCGGCCTTGGCATTCTCGATGACGTCGAGCATGTGTTCCGTCGGGAACCGGCTCTCGGCCAATTCGAGCTTCCGGTTTGCCGGTTGACTGAGGTCCACCTTTACGCCGGCAGCCACATCTTCCGCCGATCCCTGAACTTCCTTGTCGAGCTGATCGTCGGTGAAGGACTTCGTCTCGAATTGGAACTTGCGCGCCTCCAGGTTCTCGAAGGTCTTCGTCTGCTGGTCGCTCATGCGGACCGCGTCCCCGGTATCGATCTGGGTCACGAAGCGGAAATTGGTGGTGAAGCCATCGCAATAGGAGCCGTTGAACTCATAAACCATGCGCCCAAACATGCCGGAAATGCCAGAGCGTTCCGTCGCGTCCTTGAGTTCGAGGTCGTACACTGCACGATGAGGTATCAGGCCGCTCGCGATGGTCGCGTTGGCGGCGGCGGCAGACAAGCTGCTCGCGCTCACGCCAGCGAGAAAGACGGCGGCAAGACTCGAACGGAACATTCATTATCTCCTGTTGGACTCGCACGCGATGTTATAAGAACTCTTCCGGCCAAATCGAGGCTGAATGCTGTCTTTCGAGATTTTAGCCTTGATGCAGGATTTTTGAAGAACTTACAACAAAACGGGAGACGAAAATGTCAGACGCCATCGAGGCTCGCCTGAAGGAGCTGGGGGTCACCCTGCCCACCGCCGCGGCACCCGCGGCAAACTATGTTCCCTATGTCCTGACGGGCAATCTGCTCTTCATTTCCGGTCAGGGACCGATGGTGGACGGAAAGGTGGTCGTCGGCGGACATCTCGGCCGGGATGTCGACGTTCCGACCGGACAGAAGGCTGCGGAGCTCACCGCCATCAACCTGCTTGCCCAGGCGAAGGCTGCGCTCGGAAGCCTCGACCGCATCCAGCGCATTGTGAAACTGACCGGCTTCGTCGCCTCTACGCCCGATTTCACCGAGCAGCATCTTGTCATCAACGGCGCATCCGATTTCCTCGCCAAGGTGCTGGGAGATGCCGGAAAGCACAGTCGCGCAGCGGTTGGAACTGCGGCACTGCCGCTCGGCTTTGCCGTCGAGATCGAAGCCATCATGGAAGTTTCTGAATGAGCAAGTTCGCCTGGATCACTGAGCGCCCGGTCGCCCACCGGGGCTATCACGACATGAACAAGGAGGTCTGGGAGAACACCCTTTCGGCCTTCTCGCGGGCCATTGAGGCCGGCTTCGCCATCGAGTGCGATCTGCAATATGCATCTGATGGCGTTCCGGTCGTCTTCCATGACGGCGACCTCGAACGTCTCTGCAAGATCAAGGGCGACGTGCGCGAGCGGACTTCGGGCGAACTCGGCCTTCTTGCGGTCGGCGGCACGAAGGACCGCATTCCCACCCTGAAGCAGCTCCTCCAGCTTTGCGACGGCAAGGTGCCGCTGGTGCTGGAACTGAAGGGCAAGCAGGGCGACGACGAAGGCTTTGCCGAAGCCGTCCTCGAAGTGCTGGAAGGCTACAAGGGGCTCGTGGCGCTGATGAGCTTCGACCACTGGCTGCTCAAGGACCTGAAGTCGCTGGAGGCGCCCTACCCCGTCGGCCTGACGGCAGGAGGCAATGAGCCCGAACAGTTCTTCGTCCATGACGAGGCGATGCAACTCGGTCTCGACTTCATCTCCTATTTCTATGGCGACCTGCCCAATCCCTTCATCACGGCGCAGCGCAAACGCGGCATTCCCGTCATCACCTGGACCGTCCGCGACGAGGCCGCCCGCATCCACACTTTCGAAAACGCCGACCAGATGACGTTCGAAGGATTCGACCCACGGCTCCAAGCCTGAAATTCATCGCTTTTTCGACAAGATCATGCGCAGAATGAAAAGTAGAATTTCACGAAATCAATAGATCCTCCCCCGTTTCATGTCAGACGATTTGTCCATACGCGTCGAACGATCATTCAGTGCGATTTCCCCGGAAAGCTGGTCACGCCTTTCCGGGGCGTCGAAGACGGGTACGCAGCTCGACTACAATCCCTTCGTCTCGCACGCCTTCCTCTCTTCGCTGGAAGAATCCGGTTCGGCGACGGCCAAGACTGGCTGGCTCGGTCATCATCTGCTTTTGGAGACCTCGGCGGGAGAACTGGTGGGAGCGATCCCCGCCTACCTGAAAAACCACAGCCAAGGCGAATACGTATTCGACCACGGCTGGGCCGACGCATTCGAGCGCGCCGGCGGGCGGTATTATCCGAAGCTGCAATGCTCAATACCCTTCACGCCGGCGACTGGCCCGCGCCTGCTCGTGGCAGAAGGCGCTGATCGCCTCGCCCTCCAGCCGGCGCTTGCCGAAAGCCTCAAGGAAGTGGTGCGGCTCGCCGACGTGTCATCGGCGCATGTCACCTTCCTGCCCGAGGACGAGGCTCTCGTCTTCGAGCGAGACGGCTATCTGCACCGCAAGGACCAGCAGTTTCATTTCATCAATTCAGGTTACGCCAACCACGAGGAATTCCTCGAAACCCTCGCCTCCCGCAAGCGCAAGGCATTGCGCAAGGAACGCCGTGCGGCGCTCGAAGGCGGCATCACGATCGACTGGTTGACCGGACGCGATCTCACCGAAGCCATATGGGATCAGTTCTTCACCTTCTACATGGATACCGGCGGCCGCAAATGGGGCCGCCCTTACCTGACAAGGCAGTTCTATTCGCTGATCGGCGAACGCATGGCAGACGACATTCTGCTCGTCATGGCCAAGCGCAACGGCCGCTATATCGCCGGTGCGATCAACTTCATTGGCGCCGACGCCCTCTACGGCCGTCACTGGGGCTGCATCGAGGACCATCCGTTCCTCCATTTCGAGGTTTGCTACCACCAGGCTATCGATTTCGCGCTGGCAAAAGGCCTGGCGCGCGTCGAGGCCGGGGCCCAGGGAGAGCACAAGCTGGCGCGCGGCTATATGCCCGTCACCACCCATTCGGCCCATTTCATCGCCCATGCCGGGCTGAGGCGAGCCGTCGCCGATTATCTCGAGCACGAGCGCAGACAGGTCGAGCAGATCGGCGAGTTGCTGGCGGAGCAAGGTCCGTTCCGGAAGGGCGAGCGCCAGCAGGAGGATTGACGCGGCCCTGCGGGTGACGCATCTGTCTCGTCAACGAGGAGATTCCAGATGACCGACCCTTTCTACGACAGCAACAATATCTTCGCGAAGATCCTGCGCGGCGAGATCCCGTCCTACCGCGTCTACGAAGACGACAATGCGATCGTCTTCATGGACGTCATGCCGCAGGCCCCCGGCCACGCGCTCGTCGTTCCGCGGGCTGCCTCGCGCAACATGCTGGATGCCGACCCGCAGACGCTGTCGAAAGTCATCCCCATCGTCCAGAAGATCGCCAGGGCCTCCAAGGAGGCCTTCGATGCTGACGGCGTGACGGTCGTGCAGTTCAACGAGCCGGCGGCCGGCCAGAGCGTGTTCCACCTGCATTTCCACGTAATCCCACGGCACGAAGGCGTGCCGCTGAAGCCGCATTCCGGCACGATGGAAGACGGCGCGATCCTTGCCGCCAATGCCGAGAAACTGAAGGCGGCACTCGCAGAAGAGCTCTGACACAGAAGGGCCGAGCGGGCTGCCGACTGCGCTTCCTAAAAATGCAAACGGTGCCGGACCATTCCGTCCGGCACCGTTTCTCTTTTCAAGAGGTCTCGATTACTTCTTGCGCGGCACCTTCGGCACGGTGCTGCCCTTGCGGGGCGCCGAAGCCTTGGACGCCTTGTCCTCGGCCTTTGCCTCACTCTTCTTTGCCGCAGCACGCTTCGTCGTCGTCGCAGCCACCGCCTTCTTTGCCTTGGGCTTGGCAACGGTGCCGACGTTTCCGCCGTCGCCGTCTTCCACATCCTGGCCGATAAGCTCAACCTCCGGCTTCGGCTTGATCGGCGCGGTCTCCGAAATGGCTTCCAGCAAAATGCCCGTCGCGCCATCAGGCTTGGTGCCGACCGTCACGTTGACGACGCCACCCTTCCTGAGCTTGCCGAACAGTATTTCGTTCGCCAGCGGCTTCTTGATGTTTTCCTGGATGACGCGTCCAAGCGGACGAGCACCCATCCTGTCGTCATAGCCCTTGTCTGCGAGCCATGCGATAGCATCCTCGTGCAGGTCGAAGGTGACGTTGCGTTCCGAGAGCTGCGCTTCCAGCTGCATGATGAACTTCTGGACGACCTGGTGGATGACCTTGGTCGGCAAGGGAGCAAACTGGATGACGGCGTCCAGGCGGTTGCGGAACTCGGGCGTGAAGAGCCGGTTGAGCGCTTCCTCGTCCTCTCCGGTACGCTTCGAGGAACCGAAGCCGATGGCGGCCTTGGCCATTTCGGAAGCGCCCGCGTTGGTCGTCATGATCAGGATGACATTGCGGAAGTCGATCTTCTTGCCGTTGTGGTCCGTCAGCGTGCCATGATCCATGACCTGCAGAAGGATGTTGTAGATATCCGGATGCGCCTTCTCGATCTCGTCGAGCAGCACGACGCAGTGCGGATGCTGGTCGACGCCGTCGGTCAGCAGGCCGCCCTGGTCGAAGCCGACATAGCCGGGAGGTGCCCCAAGCAGGCGGGAAACCGTGTGGCGCTCCATATATTCGGACATGTCGAAGCGCAGCAGTTCCACGCCGAGCGACGAAGCAAGCTGCTTGGCGACTTCGGTCTTGCCGACACCGGTCGGGCCGGAGAAGACGTAGGAGCCGATCGGCTTGTTCGGTTCGCGCAGGCCCGCACGGGCGAGCTTGATCGCAGTCGCCAGAGCCTCGATAGCCTGGTCCTGGCCGTAAACGACCGAGCGCAGTTCCTGCTCAAGGTTGGCAAGCACGGCCTCGTCATCCTTGGACACCGACTTCGGCGGGATGCGTGCCATCGTCGCAACCGTCGCCTCGATCTCCTTCTCGGTGATCAGCTTGCGGCGCTTGGATGGCGGCAGCAGCATCTGGGCCGCACCCGTCTCGTCGATCACGTCGATCGCCTTGTCCGGCAGCTTGCGGTCCGAGATGTAACGCGCAGAGAGCTCGACCGCCGACTTGATCGCGTCGTTCGAGTAACGCAGATGATGATACTCTTCGAAATAGGGCTTGAGGCCCTTCATGATTTCGATCGCATCCTCGACGCTCGGCTCGTTGACGTCGATCTTCTGGAAGCGGCGGACAAGAGCCCGGTCCTTCTCGAAGAACTGGCGGTATTCCTTGTACGTGGTTGACCCGATGCAGCGGATCGCGCCCGAAGACAGAGCAGGCTTCAACAGGTTCGACGCGTCCATGGCGCCGCCGGAGGTCGCGCCCGCACCGATGACGGTGTGGATTTCGTCGATGAAGAGCACGGCGCCGGGATATTCCTCCAGCTCCTTGACCACCTGCTTCAGGCGCTCTTCGAAGTCGCCGCGATAGCGCGTGCCGGCAAGCAGCGTGCCCATGTCGAGCGAGAAGATCGTGGCATCGGCAAGCGCCTCGGGCACCTTGCCTTCGACGATGCGCTTGGCCAGCCCCTCGGCGATTGCGGTCTTGCCCACGCCCGGATCACCGACGTAGAGCGGATTGTTCTTCGAACGGCGGCAAAGCACCTGGATCGTACGATTGACCTCGGAGTGGCGGCCGATCAGGGGATCGATCTTGCCGCTCTTGGCCTTCTCGTTCAGGTTCACGCAGTAGGCCTTCAGGGCGTCCTGCTGCTTCTTCGAACCGCCTTCTTCCTGCTCGCCGCGAGACGAAGGCTTGCTTTCGGCCTCACCTTCCTCGGCGCCGCGCGGGGGGCGCACCTGCGAGGAGCCCGGCCTCTTGCCGATCCCATGGGAAATGTAGTTGACCGCGTCGTAGCGGGTCATCTCCTGCTCCTGCAGGAAATAGGCGGCATGGCTTTCGCGCTCGGCGAAGATCGCGACGAGAACGTTCGCGCCCGTCACTTCCTCGCGGCCGGAAGACTGCACATGGATGACGGCGCGCTGAATGACACGCTGGAAACCGGAGGTCGGCTTGGAATCCTCGTCATAACCGGTAATCAAATTGGATAGTTCATTATCGACATATTCAACGAGCGTCTTGCGCAGCGCGTCCAGGTCGACATTGCAGGCGCCCATAACGGCCGCTGCGTCGGCGTCGTCGATCAGCGCCAACAGCAGATGCTCGAGCGTGGCATATTCATGATGCCGCTCGTTCGCGTACGTCAGTGCCTGATGCAGCGCCTTCTCAAGACTAGGCGAAAATGTTGGCACGTGGAGATCCTCACTTCTTTTCCATAACACATTGCAGCGGATGCTGGTGCTGTCGGGCGAAATCCATGACCTGGCTCACCTTTGTTTCGGCCACTTCATATGTAAACACACCACATTCGCCTACTCCGTGATTGTGTACATGGAGCATGATACGTGTGGCACTTTCACGATCCTTCTGGAAAAAGCGTTCCAGTATGTGGATGACGAACTCCATCGGGGTGTAGTCGTCGTTGAGAAGCAGCACGCGATACAGATTGGGTTTCTTGGTTTTCGCCTTGGTGCGCGTGATTACCGAGGTGCTACGATTTCCGTTATCCCCGTTCCTTTCGCTGTCGTTTTGCATCCGGATCGACATGGCGATCATCTTCATTCATTCCTCAAGTCCATCGGTGGGGCGTTGGCACCTCTGTCGACCCCGTCGAACATCCGAGACACTAACTTAGTTCATATTCTAGGGATTTTAAGCCCCCCGTTGGACACTGCAATCACAATTCGGTTTAGACCCGCCGAAAGCCAAAAGAATCTGGGCGGCGACCCAAACGAAGAAGACCGGCCGCGAGGCATCGCAGCCGGTCTCCCAATCTCAAGCGGACATAAGCCCAATTTCTGTCATGCCATCACGCGGCAGCAGAGGTCACCGCAGCGGCGGCCTTGGCGGCCGCTTTTGTCGGGGCCGCCGGAATCTCGTAGGGCTTGTAGACCGTCTTGGCGAGATCGGCATACATCTCGCTCAGCTTGGTTGCCTCGGAAACGAAGCTCTCATAGGACGACTTGGCGAAACTGCTCTGGATCTCGAAAGCGGCCTCGAAGCTCTTGACGCCAGCCAACGTCTCGGCATGAGCCACAGCATCCTGAAAGGATTTCTTGGAATATTCCGCGGCTTCCGCGGCGATCGCCTGGAAGCCCTTAGCGACGTCCGAATAGCTCTTCAGCATGGTGTCCATCGCTTCCTTGCTCTTCTTGTTCGCATCATCAAAGTTGAACATGTGTTGCCCGTCCCTTTTCCTGCTTCATTCCTAAAAGCGAAGGTTAAATGCGACGCACAAATAGTCAAGTCGTTTTGTGCGACGCAACATAACCTTAGATTGCAAATCGGTAGGCTTTCGGCCACGGGAGAAAAATCGGCGCTTCTTTGCTATTGTTTTTGCAGAAATATATCACAGCCTCGCAACCAAAGGCTTTGCTAAAATAACGGAAAAATGATCACGGAGAGCGTTTTTGAGGCGATTTCGGCCTCAGCCCGGCCAAAGGCTCGGCATTTTTCGCGAACTGCGGTCTCTTTTGAGAAAATTCAGCCGGAATTCCGGCTTACGACCAAGATCACCGGAACGCACCCGGATGAGTTCGCCGAAGGATGCGGCAGTCAAAAGAAAGGGCCGGTCTTTGCCGGCCCGTCCAATTGTATCGTGCCCCTGAAAATCAGAGATCGACGTCGAGGATTGCCATCGAGAAGTTGTAGGAGCGGTCGCCGTCCTCATCATCCACGTAGACCACGCCGAGAAACTCTTCGCCTGCATAGACCTCCGCGGAATCGTTCTTGCGCGGGCGTGCCTTCACGACGAATTGGGGGTTGAACGTGCGTTTGAAGTAGGCGTCGAGCTTCTTGATCTCTTCGGGCTTCACAGTACATCTCCGTCAGCGGTTCCGAGTTGGCCGCTTCTTGCATGGGAAAAGCGGCCCTGTAAAGGCCGGGACGGCGGGAACGGAACTCTGTCCACGCCGCATTCCCATGCGCCGCCTTGAATGCAAGGCCAATTACAGGACGCCTCAGATATCGGCGCCGATCACCTGGTCCATGACCCGAGAAGGTTCGGCACAGCCTGCCTCGCCCACTACCTTGGCCGGAACGCCCGCCACGGTCGTCTTCGGCGGAACCGGCTTCAGCACGACCGAACCGGCGGCGATGCGCGAGCAATAGCCGATCTCGATATTCCCGAGAATCTTGGCGCCGGCGCCGATCAGAACGCCGTTCCCGATCTTCGGGTGCCGGTCGCTGCCTTCCTTGCCGGTACCGCCGAGGGTCACGCCGTGAAGGATGGAGACGTTGTCGCCGATGACTGCCGTCTCGCCGATAACCAGACCTGTCGCGTGGTCGAGGAAGATCCCCTTGCCGATCCGCGCTGCCGGATTGATGTCGGTCTGGAAGACGCTGGAGGAGCGGCTCTGCAGGTAGAGCGCGAAATCGCGCCGGCCGCGCCCAAGCAGCCAGTGCGCGAGGCGATGCGTCTGGATGGCGTGGAAGCCCTTGAAATAAAGAACCGCCTCGAGGAACCGCAGGCATGCGGGGTCGCGATCATAGATCGCCTGGATATCGACGCGCAGGATGGCGCTCCATTCCGGCCAGTCCTCAAGCATCGCGTCGAAGGCCTGCCGGAGTACGATCGCCTGCATATCCGGGTGATCGAGCCGATCGCAGATGCGGTGAATTACGCATTCCTCGAGCGAACGATTATTGATAACGGTCGAATGCAGCAGGGTCGCGAGAACCGGGTCCTCTTCGACGGCAGCACGAGCTTCCTCGCGCATGCTGTCCCAAATCGGGTCCATGACCTGAAGCTGATTTGCGCTATCAATTTGCCGAATATCACTTTTTGCGACCATTGGCGGTCTCCTCATTTCCCGTCGGGAGGTTCATTGTATACCGAAAGGCGCATTATATAGAGTAAAACTCCCGCGACATAAATGGGGCTCCAATCAATGGTTTCAGGGCATGATTTTGCTGGTGGGATGATCAAGGCAAACTGCCATGAACGAATTGGAACTCTTCTGATTGGCAATGGCTTCCGCAAGAACGCGATTACGGCCGGCATGTGGCGGGGCATCCCCCATGCGCTACGCTGGCTGACGGACGAGGCGCATGCACGCGTCATCATCATCCGCGGCGGTGGCGCCAATACCGATTTCAGCTCTGGCGCCGATATCAACGAATTCGAGACCGTCAGGAAGGACGCAGCCACCGCACGGATCTACGAAGGCTATAACAGCGACGCTTTCGCCGCGATCCGCCGCTGCAGGATCCCTGTCATCGCCGCAATACGCGGCGTCTGCTTCGGCGGCGGCTTCGGCATCGCCGCGGCCTGTGACCTGCGCATTGCCGATGAGACCGCCCTCTTTGGGGTTCCCGCCGCGCGCCTGGGCATCGCTTATCCGGCCGAGGCGGTGCAGGATATCGTCAGCGCCCTCGGCCCGCAGATGGCAAAGATGGCGCTCTTCACCGGCGCCCCGATATCGGCCGCCAAGATGGTCGCCGCCGGCTTCCTCCTTGAAGCGGTGCGCGCCGACCTTCTCGACACCGAGGTCGCAGCACTTGCCGACGCCATCGCTGGGAACGCGCCCATCAGCATCCATGCTTCAAAGGCGGCGGTCCGGGCTGCCGTCGAACAGGATTCCGATCTGTTGGGCGAGGCGGAGGTCCTCGCTACGACCACCTTCGATAGTGCGGACTATGCGGAAGGGATCGCTGCCTTCGCGGAGCACCGCAAACCGAAATTCACCGGCCAGTGACTTGAGGGCGCATTGGCGCCCGACGGATCATGTCACCGGCCAGCGACTTCCTCATAGAAGTCGAGCACGGCCTTCTTGAACACACGATCGCCAACGGCGAGCATGTGATCTCGATTTGGAATGTCGAGCGCACGGGCGTTCGGCATGAGGTTGGCAAGCGCCCGCGGCGAGCCTGCAATATCGTCCTTCGTGCCAACGCCAATCAGCGTCGGCGCCGTGATCCGGGCCATGTCCTCACGGGCGATGAGGTCGCGGGAGCCGCGGATACAGGCGGCGAGTGCCACACGATCGCTGCGCGTCTGATCCGCAAAGGTCCGGAACATGCGCCCCTTGTCATGCACGACATCATCGAGCGACTGCGCGAGCAGCGCATCGGCAATCGGGTCCCAGTCGCCGACGCCGTCGGTCATGCCGATCCCGAGCCCACCGAACACAAGCGAGCGAACACGGTTCGGATGATCGAGTGCGAGAAACGCCGAAACTCTTGCGCCCATGGAGTAGCCCATGACGTTGGCTTCCGGGATCCCAAGGTGATCCAGCAGCGCAGCCGCATCCGAAGCCATCGCCCATGGACGATAGGCTTCGATATCGCGCGGCTTGTCACTCGCGCCATGGCCGCGATTGTCGACGGCGATGACGCGGTAACCCGCCTCGCCGAGCGTCTTCAGCCAGCCCGGATGAACCCAATTGACGTTTGCCGTCGATGCAAATCCGTGGATCAGAAGCACAGGTGGCCCCTGAGGATCTCCCTCGTCGAAAAAGGAGAGCTTCAGGCCGTCGTGAAAGAAGTGGGAAAAGGCAGGCGTATTCAAGTTCATATCGGGATCCTTCCTGCCGCGGACCATATTTTATTGAGTCATGCGGGTGAAGACCGGCAGGAGGGAAAATCGACTGTTGCTCAAAGGTGCTGGAGGGCCCGCGCCCCTACCGGGCGATCAGGGCTCAGGGAATGGCAAAGATGCTGATCTGGTCGCTGATGCCGCGCAGCATCACCTCATGCGACATGGGTTTCAAGCCGCGCTTGCTCAAGAGATCGGAAGCGCGGGGATCCTCGATAACGGAGCTGGTGGCGAAGATTTCCCGCGATGTCGCAAGATGCTGGACGCGCGAGGCGATGTTTACAGTCTGGCCGAAATAGTCCTGTCGCTCGTTCAGGTTCACGGCGATGCACGGGCCTTCGTGGATGCCTATCTTGAGGAGCAGGTCCTCGCGGCCACGGTCGTCATTCAACTTGCGCATTGCATCGCGCATCCGCATGGCCGCCATGACCGCGCGATCGGGCGTTGGGAAGGTTGCCATGACCGCATCACCGATCGTCTTGACGACGGCGCCTGCCTCTGCGCCGACGATCTCGTTCAGGATGCCGAAATGGGTCTTCACCAGATCGAAGGCGGCGAGGTCCCCTACCCTTTCATAGAGCTCGGTCGAGCCGCGCAGATCGGTGAAGAGAAAAGTCAGGCTGATGATCTTCAGACGCTGATCGACGTCCAGGGTGTCGGCCCGGAATATGTCGCGGAAGGTTTGGTTGGACAAAAGGCGCTTGGCAGTGAGGAACGGTCGGCGACGCCCGAGTAGCCCATGAAGCGCATCGTTTGCCAGACACACCGATGGCAAGGTACGGACCTCTGCGTGGTTTTCCACCTGGATGCGCAGCGGCCCGGGCTGCAGGCGCAGGGTCTCGCTGTGGCGGTGCTGGCGGTCGAAGACGAGCGAGATGCTTCTTCGTTCTTTTGTCGGCTCTCCTTGCACATCGAGGAACTGCGCTGCATGCGTCACCGGCTCGAAGATGATGACGAACTCTGCCGGCAGTTGCAGTGAGATGACGGCCTTCTCGCCGGGCGGCAATTCCAGCATGTCGAGGATGAAGTCGTCGGCTTTTTCCAGATAGTCCTCATCGGGCAGATCGACACCCGAGCCCCAGTAGATCTGGCGGAAATACTCGTGCGGCGGCAGTTCGTGCGGATTGTGCGCTCCGATGTGCCGCACGCGCGGACTGACGGTAAACGTCACTTCGACCATCTCATCGAGCGTAGGTTCGTAGCCGGCGGCGCAAAGCGCGCACGTATATTCTTCGTTCTGCACCGTTCTCAGAGACGTATTGGCATCCAATACGCCGCCACAGCCCGGGCAAAGGACATTCCAGGACATATCAAAGAGGCCCAGATGGGCTGCATGCAGGAACGCGTTGACAGTCTTCTCTTCGTCAAGCCCTTCATTGGCGGCGAAAGCCAGTGCGTTGACGCGGCAAAGCTTGCGGTCGGGTGCGTCCCGGACAAGCCTCTCGATCGCCTCGACAATGTCGGTCGTCACGGAGCGGCGCAGCGCCGCAAACAAGGGCTGAGTTTGATCCATGCTCCCATCCTACACCGAAAGCCGCGTGTAGGCAGCGGTTTTGTGGCTCGCGGCCTGGATGGCGCATCCTGGCCCACCGCGTTTGGCGACTATCACCCGTGCGAAATCTGTCGCCGTATGCGTGGATTTGGCACTACACATTTCCGGAGAAGAATTATAAGGTCCGCGCCAATCGCAGAAGCATTCGGAGATCAGCATGGCCGGCCACAATATTCCCCACTTCCAGAACGACGGCGGGCATCGCGTCATCGAGGTCGGCGTGAAGGAATTCATGTGCACCGGCGCCTCGGTGCCGTTCGACCACCCGCACATCTTCATCGACATGGGCGACGAGGACGAGAAAGTCTGCTCCTATTGCTCGACGCTCTATCGCTACAATCCGTCTTTGAAGCCTGAGCAGACCAACCCGGCCGGCTGCGTCTTCCACGTCAAGGCAGCCTGATTCCATTTCCGGAGGATCGCGCGCGCAAATGTCCATCAGAAGCGCCGCCATCATCGGCGCCGGCGTGGCCGGGCTTACAGCCGCGCTTTCTCTCGCCAGACACGGCATTCGCTCCGACATCTTCGAACAGGCTGACACACTGACAGAAGTCGGTGCCGGCCTGCAGTTGTCGCCAAACGCCTCGCGCGTTCTGGGCGAGCTTGGGCTGCTGCAGGCGCTCTCAGAAGTC
This sequence comes from Rhizobium sp. BK251, assembly GCF_004345245.1. Taxonomy (GTDB): domain Bacteria; phylum Pseudomonadota; class Alphaproteobacteria; order Rhizobiales; family Rhizobiaceae; genus Rhizobium. The sequence goes on from NZ_SLUQ01000003.1 coordinate 593,964, forward strand.
TGGTTGGAGCCGCGCGACGTTTCCCTCGTTTCTGGGCGATCGCTACGCCGGATCGCGTCCGTTCCCTGCGGCAGTTTCGCGCGGGCCCGCTGGGGTGCGCCCTACGGCGTTCTGCACCGCGCGACGCTTCAGAGGGTGTTGGTCGATGCGGTGAAAGCCAATCCCCTCTGCACGCTCCACCTTTCGACACTGCTAGCGAACCCCTCGCTGCAATATCTGTCGCAGGCTGGGTTGGCCGCCGCCGATGTTTTGATTGGCGCGGACGGGGTCTGGTCCCGCACCCGCACGCAGGTCCCCGCGAGCCCCGCACCACGCTTTTCGGGCAACATCGCCTGGCGGTTCATTCTTCGGGAGGCGGACGCGCCACGCTTCCTCGACCGGACAAGCGTCACTGCCTTTCTCGGCCCGTCTGCACACCTCGTCTGCTATCCGCTCAAGGAGACCGGCGGCTTCAATGTCGTGGCGATCGCCGCCGGGAGCAGTAGCGCTCGCGAGTGGGGCGCTGCCGGCAGCGAGGCTCAGCGGACGATGCTGATCCGCCAGTTTGCCGGATGGAACGCCGAGATCGGCAGGGTGCTCGCGGACGCGGCACAGGCGACTTTCTGGCCGCTCTACGAACTCGGCAACGGACGCTGGCACAACGGGCGGGACACAATCCTGATCGGCGATGCCGCGCACGCGATGATGCCCTTCGCCGCCCAGGGCGCGGCGATGGCCATCGAGGATGCGTATGAACTCGCCGGCATGCTCGCCACGCACCCGCTTGCCGAAGCCTTCGATCTGTTCGAGACGCGCCGGCAACCACGCATTGCCCGGCTGAGGCAGCGCGCCGCCTTCAACCGTTTCGCCTATCACGCACGCGGACCACTGCGGATCGGGCGCGACGTCGTTCTTGCGCTTCGCCCGCCGCAGAGTCTCGCGGCCGATTTCGATTGGCTCTACGGCTACCGCGCGGTCGGCTGACCGGCGGGATCAGACCGCGGCTGCTGCGGCAAAGCCTCTTTCAATGTCCGCCTTCAAGTCGGCGATATCTTCCAGGCCGATCTGCAGGCGGATGACCGGCCCCTCGGCCGGCGCCTTGCAAATGCGCCGGTCATTGAGATTGACGTGCAGCGCGAGGCTTTCGAAGCCGCCCCACGAATAGCCCAGACCGAAGATCGACAGCGCATCGAGGAAGGCATGGGCCTTGGCCTTGAATTTCTCCGGCGCGTCCACCGCGAGAACAAAGGAAAAGATGCCGCTCGCGCCCTTGAAGTCGCGCTTCCATATTTCATGGCCCGGGAAGCTCGGCAGCGCCGGATGGAGCACCTTCGCAACGTCCTGCCTTCCCTCCAGCCATTCAGCGATCAAAAGCGCACTTTCCTGGTGGCGGTCGAGACGGACACCCATCGTGCGCAGGCCGCGGAGGATCTGGTAGGCGTCGTCCGGCGCTCCACAGATACCGAGCGTGATATTGGTCTCCTTCAGGCGGGGCCAGTGCTCCGCGTTGGCGGAGACCGTTCCCATCAGTATGTCCGAATGACCCGACGGATATTTCGTCGCTGCATGGATCGAGATGTCGACGCCATGATCGAGCGGCCGGAAATAGACCGGCGTCGCCCAGGTATTGTCCATCGTGACAATGCAGCCATACCTGTGGGCGATCGCGGAAATCTGGCCGATATCCTGCATCTCGAAGGTATTGGAGCCCGGTGCTTCGGTGTGGACAAGCTTCGTGTTCGGCTTAATCAACGCATCGATGCCGGCACCGATCATCGGATCATAGTAATCGACCTCGACGCCCAGGCGCCTCAGCATCGTGTCGCAGAAGTGACGCGTCGGCGCATAGACCGAATCGACGATGAGCGCGTGGTCGCCCGCAGAAAGAAAGCCGAGAAATGGAATCGTGACCGCTGCAAGACCGGTCGGGACGAGGATTGTCCCGGCCGAGCCTTCGAGTTCATCGATCGCTTCACAAAGTGCGTCCGTCGTGGGCGTCCCGCGGGTGGCATAGGTGTATTTCTGTGCCCGCGTCTCCATGGTCCGCGCATCCTTGAAGAGCACCGTCGAAGCATGCACCACCGGCGGATTGACGAAACCATGATATTCGGAGGGTGAATTTCCGATATGGGTCAGGCGCGTATTGATACCGGCGCTCTGCAGCGAGAACTCTTTTTCTGTCATGTTTGAAGGGGCCTTTGGCAGTGTCATGAAGATTGGATTTCTGACCGCCGGCGTCGCCTGGGTCAACCCATGGCAGCAGGCGATCGGTTTCAATGGAGTGCGATTCCGTATCCGTTGCGCAAGTTCAAAGCGCTTTCGGCATGTTTTTTCAGCAAAAAGCCGCTCATTGTCTAGCCAAATGCCTGTGCCGGAGGCGCCTTTTCGCAAAATGCCGATTTATGCCGCAATTCTCAGACGTGACACTTGACCATGGGAACATTTGCGACTGTGATATAACTTCTCGCGCCGGGAGGGTGTCGGGACGAGGGGTTCGTGCGTGGCTCGCTTCAGTCGTGCCGCCCCGGATAAGAACAACGAATAAAGGTTGGGAAAAATGAACAGCAAGCTTTTGTCGGCGGCCATTGGCGCAGCATTCTTTGCAATTGGCGCATCGGCCGCGTCGGCTACCACTCTCGAGGACGTCAAGGCGAAGGGCTTTGTCCAGTGCGGCGTCAACACCGGTCTGCCGGGCTTTGCAGCCCCAGACGCATCCGGCAACTGGGCAGGCTTCGACGTCGATTTCTGCAAGGCCCTGGCATCCGCCATCTTCGCGGATCCGACCAAGGTAAAGTACACGCCGACCAACGCCAAGGAGCGTTTCACCGCCCTGCAGTCAGGCGAAATCGATGTGCTGTCGCGCAACACGACCTGGACCATCAACCGCGACACGGCTCTCGGGTTCCACTTCCGCCCGATCACCTACTATGACGGACAGGGCTTCATGGTTCGCAAGAGCCTGAACGTGAAATCCGCGCTCGAACTCTCCGGCGCCGCAGTCTGCGTGCAGTCGGGCACGACCACCGAGCTCAATCTCGCAGACTACTTCAGGACCAACAACCTGCAGTACAATCCGGTCGTCTTCGAAAACCTGCCTGAGGTCAATGCCGCCTATGACGCCGGTCGTTGCGACGTGTACACGACCGACCAGTCGGGCCTCTATGCAACGCGCCTGACGCTGAAGAACCCCGACGAGCACATGGTCCTGCCGGAGATTATCTCCAAGGAACCGCTCGGCCCGGCCGTACGCCAGGGTGACGACCAGTGGTTCGACATCGTCAGCTGGACCGCCTATGCGCTGATCAACGCCGAAGAGTTCGGTATCACGCAGGCCAATGTCGACGAGATGAAGAACTCGACGAACCCGGACATCAAGCGCTTCCTCGGAACCGAGGCCGACACGAAGATCGGCACCGACCTCGGCCTGACGAACGAGTGGGCGTACAACATCATCAAGGGTGTCGGCAACTACGGCGAAGTCTTCGAGCGCAATGTCGGCGAAGGCAGCCCGCTGAAGATCGCCCGCGGCCTGAATGCCCTGTGGAACAAGGGCGGCATCCAATACGCACCGCCGGTTCGCTGAGCGCCTGCCGCTTAGCGCCCAAGCAAACGCCCGGAAAGGCGGCAACCCCGCCTTTCCACCTACAAAAAGAAGCCCGAAACGGGCATAGAGGGGAACTGGCGAAGCATGACGCAAGAGGCTGTCAACACACCACTGCTTCAACCGGGCTGGACAGTCCGCTCAGTGGTATATGACCCAAAATATCGAAGCATTTTCTTTCAGGTGCTGACCATCGTCGTGCTTGTGGCGGTCGTCTGGTGGATTGTCCACAACACCGCGACGAACCTGGCGCGCAGCAACACGGCCTCAGGCTTTGCATTTCTGAACAGCCGCGCCGGTTTCGAGATCGGACAGTCTCTAATCGCCTACAACAGCGATTCGACCTACCGCGCGGCACTTGTCGTCGGCCTCCTAAATACGATCCTCGTGGCCGTTACCGGTATCATCACTGCCACAGCCATTGGCTTTGTCGTCGGTATCGGAAGGCTCTCCCATAACTGGCTGATTGCAAAGCTCTGCACCGTCTATGTCGAGGTATTCCGGAATATTCCGCCGCTGCTCGTCATCTTCTTCTGGTATCTCGGCGTGCTGTCGGTGCTGCCGCAGCCACGAGAGTCTGTGCATCTGCCCCTCAGCATGTTCCTGAACAATCGCGGCCTCGCTTTTCCCAAGCCGATCTTCGAGCCCGGTATGTGGGCCGTCGTTGTCGCCTTCCTGGTAGCCGTCGCCGCCGCCGTTGTCCTGGCGCGATGGGCTCATGCCCGCCAGGCGAGAACCGGCAAGCAATTTCATACGATCTGGGCATCAGTCGCCCTCATCATCGGCTTACCGCTTCTGACATTCCTGGCCGCCGGAATCCCGCTTTCCTTCGACGTGCCGGTGGCGGGCAAATTCAACCTGACTGGCGGCTCGGTCATTGGCCCGGAATTCATGTCGCTTTTTCTGGCGCTTTCCTTCTACACTGCCTCGTTCATAGCCGAGATCGTTCGGGCGGGTATCCGCGGCGTTCCCAAGGGCCAGAGCGAGGCGGCGGGCGCGCTCGGGCTTCACCCGTCCAGCATCACGCGGCTCGTCGTCGTGCCGCAGGCGCTTCGCATCATCATTCCGCCGCTGACCAGCCAATATCTGAACCTCACGAAGAATTCGTCGCTGGCAATCGCGATCGGCTTTGCGGATCTCGTTGCCGTGGGAGGTACAATTCTCAACCAGACGGGGCAGGCAATCGAAGTCGTATTGATCTGGATGGTCGTCTATCTCGGACTCAGCATCATCACCTCGCTGCTGATGAACTGGTTCAACTCCAAGATGGCACTGGTGGAGAGATAGGATGTCAGTGGCAAACTCTTCATTCGTCAGGAATACGATGCTCGCCGCCGAGCCGCCTCCGGCCACCGAAAGGGGCATTACGGCCTGGGTCCGGCGCAACCTTCTCGCCACGCCCAAGGACGTGGTGCTGACGGTCATCGCGGTGGTCCTGCTCGCCTGGGTACTCCCCAAGATGATCGACTGGCTTTTCATCCAGGCGGTCTGGACCGGCACGGACCGCACCTTCTGCGCCACCACCGTGCAGGGCGGCATCCAGCCCGACGGCTGGAGCGGCGCGTGCTGGGCCTTCGTCAACGCGAAGTTTGATCAATTCATCTTCGGGCGCTATCCGCTCGACGAGCGTTGGCGACCGACCCTCGTCGGCATCCTCTTTGTTCTCCTGCTCGTTCCGATGCTGATCCCGTCTGTGCCGCGCAAGGGCCTGAACGCGATCCTTCTCTTCGCCGTCCTGCCGGTCTTCTCCTTCTTCATGCTCTATGGTGGCTTCGGCCTCGAGATCGTGGAGACGCCCCTCTGGGGCGGCCTGATGGTGACCCTCGTCCTCTCCTTCGTCGGTATTGCGGTGTCGCTTCCGGTCGGCATCGTGCTCGCACTCGGGCGCCGGTCGCAGATGCCGGTCATCCGCATCATCTGCGTTGCGTTTATCGAGATCATCCGAGGCATACCGCTGATCACGGTGCTCTTCATGGCAAGCGTGATGTTGCCGCTTTTCCTGCCCACCGGCTGGACGGTCGACAAGCTGCTTCGAGCGCTGATCGGTGTCGCAATCTTTGCGTCGGCCTATATGGCCGAGGTCATCCGTGGCGGTCTGCAGGCAATACCGAAGGGACAGTTCGAGGGGGCCGATTCGCTCGGCCTGGGCTACTGGCAGAAGATGCGGCTGATCATCATGCCGCAGGCGATCAAGCTTGTGATTCCGGGAATCGTCAATACGTTCATAGGCATGTTCAAGGACACGTCGCTCGTGACGATCATCGGCATGTTCGACCTGCTCGGCATCGTCAAGCTGAACTTTTCCGATGCCAACTGGGCGACGGCAGTAACGCCGATTACCGGGCTAGTGTTTGCCGGCTTCGTATTCTGGCTGTTCTGCTTCGGCATGTCGCGCTATTCCGGCTTCATGGAACGTCATCTCGACACCGGCCACAAACGATAAGACTTGAGGGAAAACAAATATGGCTGAAGCCCAATCAAAGAAGATGACCGTCTCTGCGACTGATGTTGCGGTCGAGATCATCAACATGAACAAGTGGTACGGCGACTTTCACGTGCTGCGCGATATCAATCTGAAGGTGATGCGCGGCGAGCGTATCGTCATTGCCGGCCCGTCAGGCTCGGGCAAATCAACAATGATCCGCTGCATCAACCGTCTGGAAGAGCACCAGAAGGGCCACATCATGGTGGATGGCGTCGAGCTCACCAACGATCTCAAGAAGATCGACGAGGTGCGGCGCGAAGTCGGCATGGTGTTCCAGCACTTCAACCTGTTCCCTCACCTTACGATTCTGGAAAACTGCACTCTGGCGCCGATCTGGGTGCGCAAGATGCCGAAGAAGCAGGCCGAGGAAGTCGCGATGCACTTCCTGAAGCGCGTAAAGATCCCCGAACAGGCCGGCAAATATCCAGGCCAGCTTTCCGGCGGCCAGCAGCAGCGCGTCGCGATCGCCCGCTCGCTCTGCATGAACCCGAAAATCATGCTGTTCGACGAGCCGACCTCGGCGCTCGATCCGGAAATGATCAAGGAAGTGCTCGATACGATGGTCGGCCTTGCCGAGGAAGGCATGACGATGCTGTGCGTGACCCACGAAATGGGCTTCGCGCGCCAGGTCGCAAACCGCGTCATCTTCATGGACCAGGGACAGATCGTCGAGCAGAACTCACCTGCGGAATTCTTCGACAATCCTCAGCACGAGCGCACCAAGCTCTTCCTGAGCCAGATCCTGCACTGACGAACAAATCCGGTCGTGCGGCGCGAACGCCACCGCACGACCAGGCGTAGGATGCTTGTTGTGCGTTGCCGCGCATGTTGCAGCGTTGTTTTCGCTTTCCTCGCCGCAATACGGCGATCGCCTGAGGCCCTTCGGGCACCTTGCGTTGCCTACCTTCAATTCGCACGCAGAAACGTGATTTTAGGAGTTGCAGGGCTAGGATGAAGCGTGTATCTCGGCTGCATTGCTGGCTCGGAGTGTAGCGCAGTCTGGTAGCGCATCTGGTTTGGGACCAGAGGGTCGGGAGTTCGAATCTCTCCACTCCGACCACCCCTTCATCCCGGTGAAGGGTCGCATCGAGGGAAGCAGTTGGCATAGGCGGTGCCGAGGTGTCCGCCCTCAAGTGGAGCAGTTCAGGATATGTCTGCCAAGATTTACCGTCCCGCCAAGACCGCCATGCAGTCCGGCAAGGCCAAGACGAATCTCTGGGTTCTCGAATTCGATCAGGAAACCCCGCGCACGATCGACCCGATCATGGGCTACACCTCGTCTGCGGATACGCGCCAGCAGGTAAAGTTGACCTTCGAGACGCTGGAGCAGGCCGAGGCCTATGCGCAGCGCAACGGCATCGAATACCGCATCATCATGCCGAAGGAGGTGGTGCGCCAGTCCCTCTCCTACAGCGACAATTTCCGCTATAGTCGCATTCAGCCTTGGACGCACTAAGGCGGAGCAGCTGCATCATTGCAAAGACAAGACCGTCGCGTGCGGGGATCCGGCACGCGGTGGATTGCCGAGATGGCCCCTTAGCTCAGTTGGATAGAGCACCTGCCTTCTAAGCAGGTTGTCGCAGGTTCGAATCCTGCAGGGGTCGCCAGGCACCAATATTTCGCCAAATCCCCGCTGTGGATCGTCGCCCAACTCAAAGTCCGCGTTAAATCTGCCTGGTTTCTGCTCACAGAAGTGTGGACTGACCTCAAGGGCGACCACCCCTATCTCTCACGACGACTCCTCATGGCAACATGGACTTTCCGGCCGGCGGCATCATTGCCAAGTCCTGCCGGTGCCGAGGTAGCAACCTGTCAGCTACGTCCACCGCCATGACGGCTGCACCTCGAATTGTGCTACATAGACGACGGACCAACGTCCAAAGCGAGGCTTGCTCCCAAGGAGACCGCGATGCCCAGAATTGACGTTGCTGCTGTGCCGAAAATCAACGGTTCGGGCTATCCGAAGCCTTTCGATAAGCCTTGCGCCGAACGAGAGCGGCAGAGACTGGGCGATGCAGGTGGTCTCGCTGATTTCGGTGTTAATCTCATGCACTTGCCGCCGGGGAACTGGTCGAGCCAGCGCCACTGGCATACGGCCGAGGACGAATTCGTCTATGTGCTCGAAGGAGAGCTGACGCTCATCGAAGACGACGGGGAAACCGTCTTGCGTGCCGGTGACTGTGCGGCGTTTCCCAAAGGTACGGGCAACGGCCACCACATGATCAACAGATCGGCGTCGACGGCAATCTACCTGGAGGTCGGCAGCCGCTCGCCCTCCGACATTACTACCTGCTCAGACATCGATATGATGAGCTCCAATGCCGATGGCCGGTTTGTCCGCAAGGACGGAACGCCTCTTGACGGGTCCTGAGAACTGCCCGCATCGTTAGGGAGCCGAGGTGGGCCCCGGTGCTATGAAAAAGCAAAAGCTCACTTCTCGTGATGCGCATATCGGCGGCTAAGCTGGTCATGGCATGCGCGGAACATTCCCGTCGGCCGGCGGCAATTCCCCAGCCTGGCTGATCTCCCGCACAAGCTTTCGCTGAATTGCCGAACTATAATCCTCCGGGACACTGGGCTCCACGACGAAGGCGCCCGGGCCGCCGATCACGTTGGTGCTGAAATAATCCACAAGGTGATAGGCCACGCCCTTCCTCAGCTGCGGGATGATGATGGCATTGATCGTGGTGCTGCCGCCCGCCAGAGCCCTCGCCCGGCTCTCCTCGAGTGGCGGCCCGTCGTTGTTCTTGCCGTTTGACGAAATATCGATGACCCGCCGCGTCGTGGTGCCCGCAAACGCATCGAGAAGCGCCCCACTCGCCTCGAGGGCAAGAGATATGGATGTGCTGCAATAGCCGGGACAGTGGTCACCGTCGCTGCCGTGGCTGCGAATCGCGTTCGCCACGGCAAGCCCACCCGCGAGATCGCATATCGGCGTCCAGGGCAGAATTATCTTCGTCTGTCCGGGCCCCGCCCATTCGAGATAGGCTACGGCAACACATCTATTGAGGCCCGACGAGATAGCGGCGATCACCTCAGGCTCGGAGAGTGCCGTGGCGTGGCCCTCGCGCTGCAGCTTCGCAGTGACCGGGTCGACCGAGGCCGAGGTGTCGATGGCAAATACGATCGCCACGTCGACGTCCGCCGCATGCGCGCCGCCGACATGACAAAGAATGACAAGCAGTAGCATTGGGAGCGTGCGCACGGTCCCCTCCCGTCCGATGCGACACCGAACAGATAATACGCCTCCGATGCTTCACGTCCAAGCGAATAGAACTGATGGCTTCCACGCGGGTATTGGCGTTCATGCTGGCGCCAGAGGCACCTTTGAGCTTGCGTGGCAAAGATCGTGAGGCGCCGCGGAGGGCGCTATTGCGCGGTGTCTCTCTCAATCGTCGCGCTTTTGACATGGTCTCCGGGCTTGATCCCGAGCTTGGCTGCCGTCCCGCCGTTCAGTTCGATCACAAACTCGACCGCTCCACGCGAATCGATGATCGCCCGCGAGAAGGGTTCGGCATTCGCATGGATGTGCCGGATGATCCCGGCGCTGTCGATGAAAAGCATGTCGAGGGGCAGCGGTGTGTTTTCCATCCACATCGTGACGGGGCGGGGAGCGCCGAAGGCAAAGAGCATGCCGGCGTCGGCAGGCATGCTCTTGCGGAACATCAATCCGTGCGCCCGCTGGTCCGGGGTGGCGGCGATCTCGACCGTGAACGGCAGGTTTCGACCGTCTACCGTCTCGATCGCAAGCGGCTCCCTGGCGAACTGCATCGCTTCCTCGGCGACGACCGCATGCGCCACCAAGAAAAAAAGCGCCGCAATGGCGCTCATCAGAATGTTCGGACGAGCGACGACGCGCATCAGTGCGACCGATTGGCGGGGCTTGGTACGTCGGGATGGACTTCCGCTGCCATCAGACCCTTCTCGCCGTGGCCAAATCGAACCAGCACGACCTGGCCCGGGCGCAATTCCGTCAGGCCGAAGCGGCGCAGCGTCTCCATATGGACAAAGATGTCCTCGGTGCCCTCACCGCGCGTCAGGAAGCCGAAGCCCTTGGTTCGGTTGAACCACTTTACGAGGGCCCGCTCCAAGCCGCTGGTGGGCGTCACCTGCACATGGGTCCGGACCGGCGGCAGCTGCGAGGGATGAACGGCAGTGGACTGGTCCATCGACAGGATCTTGAATGCCTGGTACCCGCGCTCCCGACGCTGCACGAGGGCGACGATGCGGGTCCCTTCAAGAATCGTTTGATAGCCGTCCCGACGCAGGCATGTTACATGCAAGAGCACGTCCTGCATGCCGTTGTCCGGAACAATGAACCCAAATCCCTTTGCGACATCGAACCACTTTACGACGCCGGTAATCTCGATAAGGTCGACGGCATCGCCCGACAGCTCTCCCAGCCCGCTGAATTCCTTAGGTGAAATCCTGTCAGCCATTTCGTCAGCCCTTCGATTACGCGTCACACTGTTACGGTTAACTGATTCTTGCGATCAAGATTAACATCTTGGTAATGGAAAAGCGCAAGTCCCAGTTTTCGAATATTTCCAGTTGCCGATTATAGCGCGATGTCTTGCCTGAACCTGACGTCCTCTCATTGCGAGGCCGTCACAACATAGAGAGGAAACAAAATGCGTTATTTGCACACTATGGTCCGGGTCAAAGATCTGGACGCTTCGCTTCATTTCTACACCACGCTCTTCGGCCTCACGGAAATCCGCCGCCACGAAAACGAAAAGGGCCGCTACACCCTCGTTTTCCTTGCAGCCCGTGACGATCTGGAGGCCGCCAGGAACGAAAAGGCACCGTGCCTCGAGCTGACCTACAACTGGGATACAGAGGATTATACAGGCGGACGCAATTTCGGTCACCTAGCCTATGAGGTGGATGACATCTACGCAATCTGCCGGCATCTGATGGATAGCGGCATCACCATCAACCGTCCTCCCCGCGACGGCAACATGGCCTTCGTGCGCTCACCGGACGGGATTTCGATCGAGATCCTGCAGAAAGGCTCGAGCCTGGCGCCGGCAGAACCCTGGGTCTCCATGCCCAATACGGGCGCCTGGTAAAGCGAGGCTTTCGCGTAGCTTGCCGGATATGCGAATTGCGGGCCACCAGGCCCATTCGCACTTGCCGGCGGCAGATTCGCTCGGGCAATGTCGGTCGACTTCAAGCTTGGCGCAGATGATTTGGCGCCAGGCATCCCCCGGAGATCGATCGTTTGCTGACGTTGCCCAAGCCGCTCTCTCTTGCCGGTGCCCTGTTGATCGGGGCATCGCTGATGCTGCTGGGCGGCTGCGTGTCGACCGGCAAGGGCCCCGACGAAGCAGCACCGGCGGCATCGGATACCACTTCCGTACAGGAGACGTCGCGGGCCGTTGCGGCCGACGGATCCGCAAAGGGATACCGCGACCCCCTCGTTACCAATGTCGCCGGAACCGCTCCACAGCAAACAGCCCAGACAACCCCGCCTCTGCCTGGTTCCGCGGCGACGGCGCCAGCGAGCATTGCCGGCCTTGCCATGCAGCCGACCGGCGTCAACGCTCAGGCCATGAGCATCTTTTCCACTCCGGGTCCGGCGGTCGCTGCCGATGGGAGCGGCGCTGCCACCGGCGCGATCGCACCTCAGGCGGCTTCGCCGGCGCGAATCAATCCGACCTCGAGCAGCGTCTACAGCACCACTTATCCTCCTTCTTCGCCGGCAGGACAGAAAGCTGCGCCGCCGCCGCCATCCCCGAACAGTCCTTCCCCTGGTCCGCAAGCCGCAGCCGAGCCCACAGGTGGCAATAGCTCGCGCCTTTCCGGCGGGGCAATGACAGCCCTGTACAGCGCGCCGCGGCCAGCGCGGACGAACTTCCTTGCGGGACTGCTCCAGAAAGCTTCCCTCCCCGGGGTTACGCGCGTTGCCCCGAAGGGCCTGCATATGCAGACGGACGAGGTGCAGGTCAGCTGCTTCAAGCCCGGCCTGCTCGCGATGATAAAGAATGCCGAAGCGCATTTCGGCAGGGCGGTCGTGGTCACATCGGGCTATCGCGACGAGAACCATAACCGTGCCGTCGGCGGCGCAGACGAATCTCTTCATAAATCCTGCGACGCAGCCGACATCCGCATGGACGGCGTGTCGAAATGGGACCTCGCCTCCTATATTCGAAGCCTGCCGGGCCGCGGCGGTGTAGGTACCTATTGCAATACGGAGGCTATCCATCTCGATACGGGCACCGCCCGTGATTGGAACCGCGCCTGCCGCTCACCATTTGCCGGGCAATCAGCGGGACGAGGCGTCTAGGTCCGCACCGGTTGCGGGTAGCCCCGCGCCGTCCGCCACACATCACGTTGCGTTAAGCAAGGCCGCGCCTCTATCAACAGACCATCTAAGTTGTTGAATATAACTCATAAATCTGCTTCGTGACAGCAGATGCACGTCTTTGTCATTTTTTTGAAGAAAATCGAACTTCGCGCTTGCGGGAATTTCTTCCCCTGACTATAAGGGCGCCACACGAAGCGCAGGCGCCCTTCGTCTATCGGTTAGGACACCAGATTTTCATTCTGGGAAGAGGGGTTCGACTCCCCTAGGGCGTGCCATTTACTTGCAAATTGCATTATACTCTCTTGGTAAAGCTTTGGTGGTTTCCGATTCAATCGGTCGCGGTCATGCGCCCTTCGTCTATCGGTTAGGACAACAGATTCTCATTCTGTAAAGAGGGGTTCGATTCCCCTAGGGCGTACCACTGCATCGTGCGGTCGACCGGCCGCAGTCTCTCAGGCGCGTGATATCTGCCTGCGCTAAGCATCGAAGATCGTTGCGCAAAGCCTTGGGCGGCATGTCGACTTTCCGTTTTCCACAGGACCTCTGTCACTGCTCCAAGAAAAATCCGGGATCAGGCCGATTTAGCGCTTGCGGCAGTGAAATCGCCTGACTATAAGGGCGCCACACGAAGCGCAGGCGCCCTTCGTCTATCGGTTAGGACACCAGATTTTCATTCTGGGAAGAGGGGTTCGACTCCCCTAGGGCGTGCCACTTTTCAATAAAATCAATAGCTTACAAACGCGATGCACGAATTAATTCGTGACTCACTTATTCGCCTTGTCGGCAGCTCTCAGGCGCTTGACCTGTGCGGCCCGCTTGGTCGCCGCCTTGACGGCACGGAACGCCATTGGATCGGCGTCGAGATCGTTCAAATAAATGATCGTCGTGTTCGGGCTCTTGTGTCCCATTGCTTTCTGAATGGCGAATAGATCCCGCTCGCCGTCGGCACCCTCGGCGATCTCGCTCGCGAACGTGCGGCGCGCAAACCGTGAAGCGTATAGCCTTGTATGCCCGCCTTCAAACCGGGTTATGTATTAACCCGGTTTTCGTTGGCCGACCGTTTCTACTCGGGATCAGCGGACTCTGGGGTCTCTTCGGCGTTCTGGCCGACGGGTTGGAAAATCTCGCGGAAAAGGTCCTGCCATGCCCCCCCTTCCTTCTTTTCCACGGCCTGCCGGATTCGCAACATGTCAGTTGCCATCACAAGCCCGTAAACATAGCCCCCATGCTCCTGGACTCGGATGCGCTTGAGCATTTCTTGATGGTCGCCGGGTGAGAAGCTGAGCGTGCGTAGCCGCTCATACTGCTCGGGCGTCATCCTGATCTGTGACGGCAAGGCGCTCTGAGGTGGCCCGGGCGGCACCATCGTCATCTTGAACCCGCTAAAATTGAGATCGAAAAACCCCTCCTGATCCACTGGCACAACGGTCTGGAGATGGCCGTAGGCATTGACGTTGTAGTGCAGATAAGTCGAAGGCAGGCCCATGTATGCGCCGTTAATCAACTCCTTCGGGAACTGCCTGACGAGGGCGTTGAAGAGGAGTTTACCCAAGATGTCGACAACGCTTTCGTGCGGATCGGGTAGCGTGCTCTCAATTTCTCTGAGTGTTGATCCGTGCATAAGGCTGTTGCGGGTCTTGTCGAGCAAGCTAACGGTCGCTTCATCACACTTCTCGTCTGCCGCCATCATCAACGCCCGGATGGCCTGCTTCGCATAGGGCTTGTGCTCGGGGTGCTCTCCGCATGTCTCGCAGTAGAGCGCCGACTTGCAGCGGGGGCATTTGTCGTGAACCTTCTCGGTCGGCTTCTGAAACTCGGCAACAATTTCGAGCGCGAACCAGAAATAGGTAAACTGGTCATCCGGCGAATCCGCGTGGATGCCTAGCCTGTACCAGCGGAGCGCGCGCCGGATAGCCGGCGGAACGTCGAACTCCAACAACCGCTCAATCGAGCTGGCATGCTTTGGCCGCAGGAAGGGTTGCGGATCATCGTGCTCAATGACTTCGCTCCACAAGTGGACGTCCCGCATCGCTCCCTGCGCAGGTTCAGCGTCCACGATCTGCCGGATCCTGTGCTTCCGGAAACTGGAGCCCACGGTAAAGGCCAGCATGTTCAGGCAGGTTGCCAGCAGTTCATCGGCAACGTCGCTGGCCTCCGTCAGGCTTGGCGCTTCAAAGTAGAGGTGGAGGGAAAGCAGGAAGGGCGTCGTGTACTCGGAACGCGGGATGTTCCTGATCCGCGCCTCGAACGCCCCCCGCGGATCCTTGATCGTCAGCACAAGGTCGTCGGTGACCACCGAGACGTCAGACGTTATCTCAAAATTGGCGACACACCGCATGAACCCCTCCGCTATTGCCTTGTCGGTCATAGCATTGTGGGTGCACGTTGGCCTAGCACTCGGCCTATCTTACAACCGGTTTTCCGGCCTCGGTCCACAGGCGTTCGACACGATGGAAGACCTCGGCACTTGGATTATGGGCGTCGCCGCATTTGGCGCGGGAGATCGTCGCCGGGGGCACGCCCGCGGCTTTGGCGATTGAGCGGAGCGATCCGTCGGTCGTCGCCAAGAGGCCGTGAACCATCGATTGAAATTGTGAGGCGGCAGTCTCGGGCATGCGCCGAAATATGCCACCACATGCGCATGCGGGAAAGTTCAGGGAGAACAAAGCGGAACGTGATTTTGTGACTCCCGGCGGAAATCCGGGCATTTTCATTTGTGACTCACTTTTCCAAGCCATTGAAAGCAAACAAAAATGGCACGCCCCTAGGGCGTGCCACTTCCCTTCCCTTGGACAGATCCATGCATAGCCAAGTCTAAGGCGCTTTCGGTTGCGCAAACGCGTCCGGCGGCAATCCGAGACGCACTGCCGCCTCTGCGCTCTGGAAGGCCGCCGCGCGGGCCTCCCAATTGTCCATCATAGCGCCATAGTCGCCCGGCGAACGTCCTTCGTTCAGATATTGAAGCTTGGTGAGGGTGGAGTAGTCGGCGTCGCGCACCGCGTCGCTGAAGCGGACACGTGGTGGAGGTAGCACCTTTCCGAGCAGCCAGCGAAATGTCGGCTGTCCCGGCAGTCCGAAGACGATGCGGTGATCAGCCTTCGCGTTGTAGATCATCAGCGGCTCCAGCAGCCCGTCGCCTTCGCCGGGCGCCACGGGCAGTCCAAGCGTCATGCTGCGGAAAACCTGCTGCATCCGGGCCGGTGGCCAATCCTCGAAAGCCGGGAGGAGCTTGATGCGACCGTCAAGCACATGGCTGCGCGAAAGATAGTCGGCGTAGACGGGGTGATCGGCCAGCAGGCCGCGGTGAATGACGTCGAAACCGCTCGAGAAGCGGGTATCGCGCACTTCACGCTTGGCATCGTCGACTGCCTGGCGCAGGGGCCCTCCCCAATGGACGCACCAATCGATGTTGACGAGCCCGGCCCGATTCTTCTGGACCTCCGAGCGAATGAAGTCGGAGTTCCATGCGCGCTCAAAGGCGATACAGAATATTCTGACCGGATCCGGCGTCTGGAATGCCGCAAAGGCGAGAATCGGGAACACCAGGACGATGAAGCGGCTGTCCCCCTTGGTGATTTCGAACATCCAGCGGTAGACCGCACCGTAATACTCGCTCCCCGGCTCGCTCATGACCACCTGGTCAAATGCTATGCCACCATATGGATCCTTGCTGAAGCCCTCCTCGCCGGCACGACCTGTCAGGCTTCCCGCTGCGCCCCCGGTATGCACGTCCCAGTACCGCGTCCAGCCTTCCATGAGCCGGAAGGCGTCGAAGGGGAAACCATCGGGGACTTCCCGCACGCGAGCCGACATGTCTCCGATTGGCGGAACCGCGCCGGTCTCCTCGAACGACTTCATCCGCGCCCATTCCTCACCGGCGATATTGGCGAGATAGCCGGAAGAGAGAAGCTGCCAGAAGTGCAGCGTCTCATGATAGAGGGTGCGGCTGAGCGCATCGCGCCAGCGCGGATCGTTGGGCGCCTCAAAAAACGGCATCAGATCGTCGGCAAGCTCGGTCGGTAGGGGCGTCGCGACGCTGACGACACCTGTCAGGTAGTCGAAATGCGCGGCCATGCTAGCCTCCGATGAAGCCTTTCAGCAGGTCGACCAGGAGCTCGGAGAGCCGTTTCGAACTCTTGATTTCCGCCTTGGCAATCGCCGTCGCCTTACCTGTGGCGTCCTTAACGACGATGAAGTCGTGCGGAATGCCGTCGACAACGATCACCTTCGGCACCTTGCCGCTGATATCGAGCAGCACGCCCGACGCTTTTGCCGGCAAATAACGATCGTAGATATGCTCCGCCAGCCAGACGATCGAAATGAGAGCGGTGACCTCGACGGCACCGATCACGTTGGCGCGGCCAAGCCCTGGCACATCGGGAATGACTTCGTGCTGGGAAACGAACGCACCTTCAGGAAGCAGGGCCTTCAACTTCGCCCCGTCCTGCGCCGGTACTTCTATTGCCACTTTCAACTGGGCATTCGTGCTGGGTATGGTCCCGGACATCGCTTGCTCCTCCCTCCGGTGGTCAATGCCCGCATGGCGGCCAAGCGGCCGTCCCACTCACTATCCGCCCAAGCGGCCCTCCTGTCCATCATTGTCGCGTAAGTGGCCAGGCCAGCCGACTATCAGCGCGCTACCGCCGCGTCGGTCACACGCAGCTGTATCCGCCGCGTCCCCTGCCAGTGGTCTGCGCTGAGCGAACCGGCAACATGAAGCTGAGAACCCCTCCCGTTCAGCAGGAGGTCGCCAAGCGGCGTCTGGGCGGCGCGGAAAGCGATGCCGTCAAGGCGGGTTCCGTCCATTGCCTCAAGCGTGATCTTAATGTGTGACTGGCCGACCGGCCGCGAATCGCGCAGCCGATGCGCAGGAATAGCAAAGAGCGGCTGTGCATGGCCCGAACCATAGGGTCCTGCCGTCTCCATCTGGTCGAAGAGCTCGACGGTCGCGCCGCTCGCACCGAGCGCGCCGTCGATCTTCAGCGTCTCGTTGGCGACAAGCGATTGCACTGCCTTCTCCGCCCTCTCGGTGAAGAAGGCCCTGAGCCGTCCGAGATTGGCCCGCTCGACCGTGAGGCCGGCGGCCATCGCGTGACCACCACCCTTGAGGAGTAATCCCTCATCCACGGCAGCCCGCACCATCCGGCCAAGGTCGAAGCCATTAATGGAGCGGCCAGAGCCAGTGCCCTTGCCGGACGCGTCGAAAGCGATCGCGAAGGCGGGACGCCTGAACCGCTCCTTCAATCGCGCTGCAATCAAGCCGACGATGCCGGGATGCCACTTCTCGCGCGCGGTGACGATCACCGATGCCCCTTCGCCATCCCCATATTCCGCCAGCGCCTCGGCCTCGGCTTCCTCGAGCATGGCTGCCTCCATCGCCTGCCGGTCCCGGTTGAGACTGTCGAGCTGCTCCGCGATCGTTTCGGCCTCAGCCTGATCGTCCAGCGTCAGCAACCGGCTGCCGAGCGCGGCGTCCCCGATGCGCCCGCCGGCATTAATGCGTGGACCGATCAGGAAGCCGAGATGATAGGGGGCCACGGGTCCGCCAAGCCCTGCCTTGCGGAACAGCGCCGCCAGACCGGCATTGCCGAAGTGACGCGCGGCGATCAGTCCCTTCACCACGTAGGCACGGTTCAGACCCCTGAGCGGCACGACATCGCAGACCGTAGCGAGCGCCACGATATCCAGCCAGGCGAGCAGGTCGAGATTGGCAGCGCGCCTGTCCCCGTCCTGCCTGAGCTTTCTCAGGGCGGCCACCAGTACAATGAAGACGACGCCGGCCGCACATAGATGCCCCTGCCCAGAGAGATCGTCCTCACGATTTGGATTGACCAGGGCATGGCAGGGCGGCAGTTCGTGGCCGACCTGATGATGATCGATCACGACGACATCGACGTTGCGCTCGGCCGCAGCCGCGAGGGATTCGTGACTGGTCGAGCCGCAATCGACTGTCACGATGAGCTGTGCCCCGCCATCGATCAGCTGGTTGATGGCGGCGGGGTTCGGGCCATAGCCCTCGAAGATACGATCCGGGATATAGATGCTGGCATCGACGCCGAAATGGGACAGGAAGCGGTGGAGCAAGGCAGAGGAAGCCGCTCCGTCGACATCATAGTCGCCGAAGATCACCACCTTCTCCCGCCTGCCGATGGCGCGCGCGAGGCGTAACACCGCCTTCTCGCAATCGGTCAGCAGATAGGGTTCAGGCATGAGGTTGCGGATCGTCGGGTCGAGGAAGGCGATCGCATCGTCGGCGGCGACGCCGCGCCCTGCAAGTACGCGGGAGATAAGGTCTGGAAGTCCATGCTGCTGGGTCATGGCAAGCGCGCGGTTCTGCCCGGCCTGATCGAGACGCGAAACCCAGCGGTTGCCGAGAACCGACCGTTCCACGCCCAAAAATGCCCGCTGCACGGGATCTGCCGGTTCCGTCGTCATGCCGCGACAATCCACTCCTGTCCGCCTGATCTTTTACAGGAGTGCGGCGAATAGAACAGAGGCCGTTCGGGAACATTCCGGGCGGATCAGAGAATAGCCCACAGGAAGAAGCTGCCGCCGACCATATGCGCGAGCGTGGCGGCAAAGACGGTTATGACGACTGCCCCGTTCCGCGCGTGATATTCATCGCCTTCGAACCCTTCGTCGGGATCCTGCTCGGCGATCCAGGCCCGAATTCCGCGGTCGCCAGCCCACGGCCTGCCGGGCTTTGCGACAAAGTGTATCGGGACTGCCCCCATATTTCTCCTCCGCTCCCGACATACATCATATTTTCGAAAGTATTCATATAGGATTCAGGGTTTCCACAAGTGAGAAAATAAAAAAGCCCGCCGGGCGAAGCGCGCGGCGGGCTAAGTGTGGCGCAAAAGTCGCCGCCGATGGGCGGTCAGCCATCTTCCTTGGGACGCTCGATGCGGATGACCTGCGGTTCGCCAACGAGATAGCCCTCCTCCTTGATGGAGGCAACGGCCCTGCGAACGGAGTCCTCCATCGTGGCATAGGTCACGAGTATGATCGTCTGGTGGTCCGAAGGCGAAAGGTGATGCGTCGATCGCTGGACAATGGATTCGAGCGAGATCCTGTTTTCCGCCATGCGCGTTGCGATGCTGGCAAAGACGCCGGTGCGGTCCAGAACCGTGAGGCGGATGAAGTAACCACCCTCGTGGCTTTGTATCTGCGCCTTGCGGTAGGGCTCGAGCGCCTTGGCCGGATGGCCGAGAACAGGCACGCGCTGCGCGCCCGGGCGGCTCTTGGCAATATCCGCTATGTCACCGAGCACGGCCGAGGCAGTAGCATTGCCCCCGGCGCCCGGTCCAACCATCAGGAGTTCGCCGAGCACGTCAGATTCGATCGCTACAGCATTGGTGACCCCGTCCACCTGGGCGATGACGGATTCAAGCGGCACCATCGTCGGATGGACGCGCTGCTCAATACCCGTATCGGTGCGCTGCGCGACGCCGAGGAGCTTGATCCGATAGCCGAGGTCGGCAGCTGCGCGGATATCCTCGATAGAAATGTTGGTGATGCCCTCGAGATAGATATCGTCGGCCGCAATTCTGTTGCCGAAGGCGAGCGTCGTCAGGATGGCAAGCTTGTGGGCAGTGTCATTGCCTTCGATGTCGAATGCGGGGTCGGCCTCCGCATAGCCCAGTCGCTGAGCCTCCGTCAGGCATTCCAAAAAGGAAAGGCCCTCCTTCTCCATCTTCGTGAGGATGTAGTTGCAGGTGCCGTTCATGATGCCGTAGACGCGCGAGACCGTGTTGCCGGTCAGGGATTCGCGCAGCGCCTTGATCACCGGAATGCCGCCGGCGACCGCAGCCTCGAAGTTCAGGAGAACGCCCTTTTCCTCGGCGATCTCGGCAAGCTCGACGCCATGATAGGCAAGCAGCGCCTTGTTGGCTGTCACCACGTGGAGACCACGTGCCAGCGCAGCCCTAACGGAAGCGTTGGCCGCGCCTTCCGCCCCGCCCATCAGCTCCACGAAGACATCGATATTGGCCTTCTGCGCAAGGTCCACCGGACCGCCAAACCATTCGATACCGCTCAGGTCGATACCGCGGTCCTTATTGCGGTCGCGGGCCGAAACGGCCACGATCTCGACCGGCCGGCCGCAAGTCGCGATCAGCTCGTCCTGACGCTGCTGAATGATGCGGACGAGCGAAGCACCAACGGTGCCCACGCCCGCAATGCCGATTCTAAGGGCATCTGCCATGTTCAATCCTGAATATGTCTGTGACGGGCAGCCGTGAACCGGCGGCCCCTGTTAACGGTGGGCGTTCAGCGAGATCACGTTGTGCATGGTCTCGTCGGCCGTCGAGAGGAAGCGCTTGAGATTGCGGGCAGCCTGACGGATGCGATGCTCGTTTTCGACGAGCGCGATGCGCACATAGTCGTCGCCCTGCTCGCCGAAGCCAATCCCGGGAGCAACTGCGATATCCGCCTTTTCCACCAGCAGCTTCGAAAACTCGAGCGAGCCGAGATGGCGGAATTTCTCCGGGATCTTCGCCCAGGCAAACATCGTCGCCTCCGGCGGCGGCACATCGAAGCCGGCCTTTCCGAAGCTGTCGACCAGGACGTCGCGGCGACGCTTGTAGATGCTGCGGACCTCGGCGATATCCGAGCCGTCGCCATTCAGCGCATGGGTCGCTGCTACCTGGATCGGCGTGAAGGCACCGTAATCAAGGTAGGACTTGACGCGCGTCAGTGCTGCAATGAGGCGCTCGTTGCCGACCGCAAAGCCCATGCGCCAGCCGGGCATGGAGAAGGTCTTCGACATCGAGGTGAACTCGACCGTCACGTCCATCGCGCCCGGCACTTCCAGGACGGACGGCGGCGGCGCATCATTGAAGTAGATCTCCGAATAGGCGAGATCGGACAACACGATGATGTCGTGCTTCTTTGCGAAGGCGACGACGTCCTTGTAGAAGTCGAGCGTCGCGACATAGGCCGTGGGGTTGGACGGATAGTTGAGGATCAGCGCCAGCGGCTTCGGGATCGAGTGCTTCACAGCGCGCTCGAGCGGCGGGAAGAAGCTCTCGTCCGGCTCGACCGACATGGAGCGGATCACGCCGCCCGCCATCAGGAAGCCGAAGGCGTGGATCGGATAGGTCGGATTCGGGCAGAGGATGACGTCGCCCGGCGCGGTGATCGCCTGCGCCATGTTGGCGAAGCCTTCCTTCGAGCCGAGGGTCGCCACGACCTGCGTATCCGGGTTGAGCTTCACGCCAAAACGGCGAGCATAGTAGGCCGCTTGCGCGCGGCGAAGGCCGGGAATGCCCTTGGAGGACGAGTAACGATGCGTGCGTGGGTCCTGGACCACTTCGCACAGCTTGTCCACGATCGCCTTTGGGGTGGGCAGGTCCGGGTTTCCCATGCCGAGATCGATGATATCGGCCCCGCCCGCTCGCGCGCTCGCTTTCAAACGATTGACCTGTTCGAAAACGTAAGGCGGCAAACGCCGGACTTTGTGAAACTCTTCCATCTCATTCCCCGTGGAACAGGCGACCATTCAAGCCGCGATGAAGTTCGTCCTCGTCAGGTGGCTCGCGACACGAACTCCAAGATCGCGGCACCGTCGTCATCTGGCCGGAGGGATGCGGTAAATCTTTGACGGATTACCGACAATTGCTGGTTCAGCGGGCCAGATGTGCATGCATTGCGTTTATCAAGAACGCTTTGCGTCCAAAACGCATGAAACGCAAGGGTTATCTGCTGATCTGCGACAGCGCATCCGGGCCGTGTTCGGCAGCAAGCTTGCGCATTTCCTCGACCCGCTTCTGGTATTCGGCCTCGGTTATCGTTCCTGCCTGGCGGGCGGAAGTGAGCGCGCTCAGCTGCTGTTGCTGATTCGCCGCCTGCTCGTCGCTCATCTGGACATTGGCGGCCGTCAGCGGACCCGCAAATGTAGGATATCCGTCGGGGGACTTTATGTGCTGCGGCTGATTGGCTGCGGCGTCCGGCGAATTCATTACCACGGCCGTCGGTGCCGCCCGATGCGCGGCACGGGCTGCCCGCTCCTCAGGTGTGAAGGCACAGCCGCTCAGGACAAGCGTCATGGCGACGCAAGCCATCGCGAATCGATCCAGTCTCGCCACTTTGATGCTGCCGCCCGTTACCATGCCTGACTCGCGCCTCACCCGATGCATTGCGACTGTTAGATTTGTCGCAACGCCAAAGCAATAGGGGTTCCCACCCGCACTGGGACTTGTATTCTTTTTCGTGCAAGATGTACAAACGGAAAACAAAAAGAGTGCCTTCAGCGGAGGAAGCGTGTGACCGACAAGAAGCAGGAAGGCAACGAAGCGGGCGGCAACTACGCCGGCTTCGACCCCAAATCGGTCGAGCCCTATATCGTCAAGGATCCCGAGGCGATGGCGATGAACTTCGCGCGGGCGCTGGAGAGCCTTGGCAAGGCCGCTTCCGCCTGGATTGCCCCACGGGAGCGCGGCGAAGTCACCGATACGATCGCCGATCCGGTGACCGATATGGTCAAGACGCTTTCCAAGGTTACCGAATACTGGCTTTCCGATCCGCGCCGCACCCTGGAGGCGCAGACGCAGCTGCTTTCAAGCTATTTCGGCATCTGGATGCAGACCGTGCAGAGGATGGGCGGTGACAATTCCATCCCAACGACCGAAGAGCCAAAGAGCGACAAGCGTTTTGCCGATGAGGAATGGCGCAAGAACCCGTTCTTCGACTTCCTCCGACAGGCCTATATGGTCACCACCGGCTGGATCGAGAAGCTCGTCGCCGAGACCGACGGACTGGACGAGCATACGAAGCACAAGGCGTCTTTCTACGTGAAGCAGATCACAGCTGCGCTTTCGCCTGCCAACTTCATCGCCACCAATCCGCAGCTCTATCGCGAAACGGTGGCAGCAAACGGCGAGAACCTGGTGCGCGGCATGAAGATGCTGGCAGAGGACATTGTGGCCGGCGGCGGCGGCCTGAGGCTGCGCCAGACGGACATGACGAAGTTCGCGATCGGCAAGAACATGGCGCTCACACCCGGCAAGGTGATTGCGCAGGACGAGATCTGCCAGATCATCCAGTACGATGCGACGACGGAAACTGTGTTGAAGCGCCCATTGCTGATCTGCCCGCCCTGGATCAACAAGTTTTATATTCTGGATCTCAACCCGCAGAAGTCCTTCATCAAGTGGTGCGTCGACCAGGGACACACGGTCTTCGTGATCTCATGGGTCAATCCCGATGCCCGCCATGCGGCCAAGGACTGGACGGCCTATGCGCGTGAAGGGATCGGCTTCGCCCTCGATACGATCGAGAAAGCGACCGGCGAGAAGGAAGTCAATGCGATCGGCTATTGCGTGGGCGGCACGCTGCTCGCTGCAACGCTTGCGCTCCACGCGAAGGAGAAGGACCGGCGCATCCGCACGGCAACGCTTTTCACGACGCAGGTCGATTTCACCTATGCGGGCGATCTCAAGGTCTTCGTAGACGAGGATCAGCTCGACGCATTGGAAAAGCAGATGAATGTGTCGGGCTATCTCGACGGCTCGAAGATGGCCATCGCCTTCAACATGCTGCGCGCTTCGGAACTCATCTGGCCGTATTTCGTCAACAACTACCTCAAGGGGCAAGAGCCCCTGCCCTTCGACCTCCTGTACTGGAACTCCGATTCCACACGGATGGCGGCTGCGAACCATTCCTTCTATCTCCGCAACTGCTATCTCAAGAACACACTGAGCCAGGGAAAGATGGAGCTGGACGGCAAGACGATATCGCTCAAGGACGTCAAGATACCGATCTACAATCTCGCAACCCGTGAAGACCATATCGCGCCGGCCAAATCGGTCTTCCTGGGCAGCGGCCTGTTCGGCGGCCCTGTCGACCTCGTGGTCACCGGGTCGGGTCACATTGCCGGCGTCGTCAATCCGCCCGACAAGCACAAGTACCAATACTGGACCGGGACCTTGTCGAGCGGCACCTTCGAGGACTGGATGGCAAAAGCCACGGAAACGCCGGGTTCGTGGTGGCCACATTGGCATGGCTGGATAGAATCCCACGACAGCAGGCGCGTGCCGGCACGCGTGCCGGGCGGCGGAGCTCTCAATGCCATCGAGGAAGCGCCCGGCTCTTTCGTCATGGAACGCGCCTGACCCGCAGATCCCGTCGGCCCTCCACCCCGGAAAAACAGTAGCTGGATGATCTTCGAAACCCCTCTCGTTCCTGGCCGCCTGATCGCGCGCTACAAGCGCTTTCTCTTCGACGCCGAGCTCGAAACCGGCGAAATCATCACAGGCTCTTGCCCGAATACGGGATCGATGCGCGGCCTGAATGTACCCGGCTCACGCATCTGGATGTCCATCCACGAGAGCCCCACGCGCAAATATCGGCATGTCCTCGAACTGGTCGAGGCCGACGGCACAGTCGTCGGCGTCAACACAGCCATGCCCAATCGGATCGCGGCAGAAGCGATCGCGGCGGGGCTCGTGCCGCCGCTCGCCGGCTATTCGACGATGCGCAGGGAGCAGAAGTACGGACGCAACTCCCGCATCGACCTCCTGCTGGTTGATCCGGCAAGGGGCAATGCCTATGTGGAGGTCAAGAACGTCCATTTCATGCGGCAGAACGGCCTCTCGGAATTTCCGGATACGGTAACGGCGCGCGGGGCGAAGCATCTGGAAGAACTTGGAGACATGGCTGAGGCCGGCCATCGCGCGGTGATGCTTTTCGTCATCCAGCGGCACGACTGCGAGAGCTTCAGGATCTCTGGTGATCTCGACCCCGTCTATGCGACCGCCTTCAGGAGGGCGTTGCAGCGTGGCGTCGAGGCTTTTGCCCTGAAATGCCGCGTATCGTCGCGCGAAATCGCAGCTTCGCGGCTTATCCCGATAGACGAACCCGGCATAGCTGCATTATGTACTGATAAGACAATCTCCGCTTAAGGCTCCATCATGGTGAACTACATCGAAGCATCTTCCGCGCCCTTGAAGAATACGGGCGCCATCAGGCTCTACGGGCCGGATGCCTTCGAAGGAATGCGACGCGCCTGCCAGCTGACCGCCCGCTGCCTCGACGAACTGGCGGCGATCGTGAAGCCAGGCCTGCCAACGGACGCGATCGACCGCTTCGTCTTCGAATATGGCATGGACCACGGCGCCTATCCGGCGACGCTGAATTATCGAGGCTACACCAAGTCTTCCTGCACCTCGATCAACCACGTCGTCTGTCACGGAATTCCGAACGACAAGCCGCTGCGCGAAGGCGATGTCGTCAATATCGACGTCACCTACGTCCTCGACGGTTGGCATGGCGACTCCAGCCGCATGTATACGGTTGGAACCGTCAAGCGCGCTGCCGAGCGCCTGCTGGAAGTGACATATGAAGCGCTGATGCGCGGCGTAGCGGCCGTACGGCCCGGCGCGCGTACCGGCGCGATCGGAGAGGCCATCCAGACCTTTGCCGAAAACGAGCGTTGCTCCGTGGTCCGGGATTTCTGCGGCCACGGCGTCGGCCGACTTTTCCACGACTCGCCGAACATCCTCCACTATGGCCGAGCCAATGAAGGGCCGGAGATGCGCGAGGGCATGATCTTCACGATCGAGCCGATGATCAATCTCGGCCGCCCGCATGTTAAGGTTCTCGCCGATGGATGGACGGCGGTCACGCGCGATCGCTCGCTCTCGGCTCAATATGAGCACACGGTCGGTGTGACGGCCACAGGCTGCGAGATATTCACGCTGTCGCCGGGCGGTCTCGACCGCCCCGGCCTTCCCCCTCTTTAGGACCGGCCGCCGATGGCGAAACGCCCCGTGACGCATGTGGAGAGTGGTGAGCTTCCGTTCGACGACATTGCAAGGGGTGCAAACGGGCCTGGGCCGGAAGCGGATGAGAGGCTGTTCTTCGCGGAGCGCCCGGCCAAGGCTTCAACCCTCGGCAAGCCAACCGCAGTGCCGGCAACGCCCAACGGAGAGGCTCATTATCATGGCCATCGCGACAGGCTGCGCGCACGCTTCCGCGAGATCGGCGATACGGCTCTTGCCGATTACGAAATACTGGAATTGCTGCTCTTCCGCCTGATCCCCCGGCGCGACACGAAACCGATCGCAAAGGCCCTGCTCGACCGGTTCGGAACACTCAACGGCGTCTTCGGCGCACCGGCGTCGCTGCTGCAGGAGGTCAAAGGCGTGGGCGAAGCCGTCGCGCTGGACATCAAGCTGATCTCCACGGTCGCGCACCGCATGCTGAAGAGCGAGATCCGTGGCAAGCAGGTACTCGCGTCCTGGTCGTCCGTTATCGACTACTGCCATGCATCCATGGCCTACGAAACGCGAGAGCAATTCAGGGTGCTCTTCCTCGACAAGCGCAACGCGCTGATCGCCGACGAAATCCAGGGGCGAGGAACGGTCGATCACACACCAGTCTATCCGCGCGAGGTGGTCAGGCGGGCGCTTGAGCTGTCTGCAACGGCCATCATCCTCGTCCATAACCACCCCACTACCCCCGTTTCGAACACGCTGGATCACACTCAAGCACATTGAAACATCATGCTTTTATTCACTTGCGTAGTGGGTGCCGCTTTGGCAAACTGGGGCTGTTGAAGGGGTAGCGGACGGCCTCCAGATCCCGAGCGCCGATCCCTGTTTCCTCGACCGATCCCAGTTGCCGCGAGGGGAAAACGCGATGTCGAGCCTTACCGATGCCGGCATCCGGCAAGCGCTGAAGCGCGTGGAGAGCAGCCGCAAGCAGGAGAACCTCGCCGATGGCGAAGGTCGCGGCACCGGTCGCCTGGTCCTGGTTCTCAAGCCAATGCCGAAGCGGGTGACCGCCGACTGGATGGCTCAGCAGTGGCGTGATGGAAAGCGGACCAAGAAGAAGCTCGGCGCCTATCCCTCGATGTCCCTTGCCCAGGCGCGTGAGATCTTCAAGCGCGACTTCGCCGATGTCATCCAGAAGGGTCGCAGCATCAAGATTGCCACCGACACCCGCCCCGGTACCGTCGCCGATCTCTTCCAGGGCTATGTCGCATCCCTGAAGGCCGCGGGCAAGCCATCCTGGAAAGAAACGGAAAAGGGTCTCAACAAGATTGCCGACACGCTAGGGCGCAGTCGCCTCGCCCGCGAGATCGAGTCGGAAGAAATCGTCGAACTGATCCGGCCGATCTATGAGCGTGGCGCCCGATCGATGGCGGACCATGTGCGAGGCTACATTCATGCGGCCTACAGCTGGGGAATGAAGTCCGACAACGACTATCGCAACACCTCCCCTCGCCGCTTCCGCATTCCCTACAATCCAGCTGCAGGCATTCCAACCGAGCCGAAGGTCCAGGGCACCCGCTGGCTCAGCGAGGAGGAGTTCGTGCGGCTCTATCGCTGGCTCGAATGCCCGGACACACCGGTTCATCCCTCCTACCTGCGCGCGGTGCAGCTCATCATGCTGACAGGACAGCGGGTCGAGGAAATCGCCCGCCTGCATATTGACCAGTGGGACGCAAAGGAGCGGATCATCGACTGGTCGAAGACCAAGAACCTGCAGCCGCACGCCGTTCCGGTGCCATCGCTTGCGGCCGAGCTGATCGAGTCGATCAAACCGAACGAATACGGATGGTTCTTCCCGTCTGCCAAAGATCCGTCAATCCCGGTCAGCCATGGAACGCTCTACAGCTTCGTCTGGCGCCAGCGCGACCGAGGGGTCATCCCGCACGCCACAAACCGAGACCTTCGCCGGACGTTCAAGACGCTCGCCGGCAAAGCCGGTGTCTCCAAAGAGATCCGCGACCGACTTCAGAACCACGCCCTGCAGGACGTCAGCTCCAAGAACTACGACCGCTGGAACTACATGCCAGAGAAGCGCGCCGGTATGGCAAAATGGGATAAGTTCGTGCGTGCGATGCTCGGCAAGAACAAACTCAGGAACGCGGCCTAGGTATCATTTGGACGATTCGCTGAGGGTGGAGTTCTGCGTAGAATGCTTACGCGCCTTAAGTCAGAACTTTCGGCTTGCTTCATTGTACTCCGCCTCCAACGGTCACAGGGTCGAATCATGTTGGGTGCACCGATAAAATCCATTTTGCTCGCGGTGCGTACGCACGTGGGACGCGGGTACGGAGGCTGAACCGCGGGAGATCGTCAACTGCCCCCTCCGGCCCTCTTCCGAGGGTGCTGACGCTCGATTGATCGCCCATCGATGTCGCATCCGATGGCATATCCGCGCTTCTCCTCGCGCCGGATCAGACCGTTGTGGTGCGGCCGACACACGCTCTCATGATTGCCCGGATCGACGAACAGAGCCCAGTCACCGCGATGTGGAATGCGGCGGTTCACGAGCGCGGCCTAAGTCACGATCTCGGATTGAAGGCATCGTTCGTACAGCATCGACAACTGGATGCGTCGCGCGTTTTGCCAGGCCTTGAGGCCGTACCATGCGTTGTACCTCTCAGCCTCACCCGATCGCCGAGCCGGTATTCTCGAATTCCGCCATGCGTTCTGCTTTCAGCGTAAAGAGTAAAGGGAGACAGCAGATGGCGACGATAAATCGAATCGTGGCAACGCCGATCGCATTCGCGTTTCCGTACACGCCCGCCGTTCGCTCATCTGGTGGTGATCCATCAGATGACGGTCTCGTCGCCAAAAACCTGATCGTGGTCGCTCACGAGCTGACGAACGAGACCCGTGCCGGGCTTGCGGACGGCGTGATCAAGGGGGTTCTCTCACATCCTGCCAAGCAACTTGGCGACACGCTTGTCCGGCAATGGCCGAAGCTCTGGATACGCACAGAACGCCGATGGTCTCGCAGCACATTCTGCCGTTCGAGATCTACAGGGCCGCGAACATCTAGTCGGAACTGGCGGCGGTCTCACAGAACGCGCCTAAAAGTTCTTGATGTTAATCATGCTCGCGCCGCGAAAGCACATAGGCACCCCGGCCGCCTCATGGCATTGGGCCAAAGTTTCCAGCCATGCTGCGAGCGCCTGTGGTACAACAGAATTTCCTTCTTCCAGCGCTTCGATCCATGAAAGGTCGCACTGCAGTGCGCTAGCCAGATTTATCGGCGTCCACCGGATACGCAGAAGACATTCGCTGAAGCGAGCTGGGGTCATGTTGGCCTCCATTGCTGCACCTGCGAACAAATGATGCTATAGAGGGCGGTGTCAAGGATCGGTGGAAAACTAATGGCCTTTCGGGTGAGCGAGCGCGCATCTCCGGCGTTCTACGAACTGCGGCTGAGGCGCGTGGATGGCGAGACTGTGCTGCGGTGGCCCGACGTATCGACTGTAAAAGGCTTCCTGCCCCCGCGAGAGCGTTGATGGAGGCCATGATCGCATACAACGAGGAGGCCTGCAGTGACTGGCAGGCTTCCACATTGACGCTGCCCTAACTAAAAGACCTCGACGGCTCATCGTTCGTGGCGCACGGCTCAGCGTGGGGCCGCTTTCTTCGCAATGGGGTTCCCGAAACGCCTCAAAAGCTCAATGGTACGGGTTCGTATCAATGGAGGATTGTCGAGTGAGCGGTTTCTTACAGGGCTCGCCCGCCTCTTCTTGAATATTCTTATCGGCGAGCCCCGGCCATCCGGATGTGCGGACCGCACCGTCAATTAGTGGGC
>NZ_SLUQ01000004.1 GCF_004345245.1 Rhizobium sp. BK251
CGGAAACTCTAGAGCGAAGGTCATCGTCGCCAGCAGCGCCGCCGCCCTCGTTCAGTGACGCGGCTTATAGACCCTACCCCTTTTCTAAGTCAACTGCATCTTTCCAAAAAAAAGAAAAATCTTCGAAGCGATTGAATTTGCATCGATATTTCAATTTCGGCCCGAAAGGCGATGGCAAGGGCACCTGCGAGGACGGTCTATTCTACCGGAGATGGGCGTGTGCGGCGCATGCAACCGTGTTCGCCTCGAAATCTCGGAGGAAACAGGCCTCGCGCGACACTTATATACGCGCCTGCCCTCACAAATTCACAATCGAATGCTCTTCCGGAGACGCATGATTCACGCAGGCTCCGCACTCTATGGTGTTGGAAGCTGCGAAATTTGACTCCTGCGCGACAAATGTGCACTTCTTCCGCCGCGCGCCTGCGGGGGCCCTGGGGAAAAGAAAGCGGAATCCGATTGGCATGATGACGGACAAGGTGGTGATCCGATCGCTGGGCAGCGAGCCGCCAATTCTGGCTGATGGACGCCGGGCGCCTGACCGTCGCGAAATTTCCCTGCGCTGGCTTTCGGGCACGTTCCTCACCGGCATCACCTCCAGCGTACTGATGGGGGTCGCTCTTTTTGCCGCTCTCGACGGGCGCCAGCAGCTTGCAATCCCCGCCGAGGCCTACGCCACCACCGACCTTTCGCACGATGCCCATGCCGAGACCAACGTCACGCGTGGTGGCAGGCTGATTGTCACCGGCATTGCCGCCAAGCCCTCCGATCGTGCCATCATGGAGGTCTCGACCGTCGTGCATGACGGCGAGAAGGAGGTCGTGCGCCGCCAGCCCTTCGCGCATGTGAAGATGACGCTCGCCGCCAACCACGTCGCGACCGAGGACTATCCGGATTTCGATCCGCTGGCGATCTTTTCGAGCGACGAGGGCAATTCCGTGCCCGCCAACCGCACCGGCGCCATTTACGGATCGGAAGTCGAATCCGAGGTCAGCCTCAAGACCATTGCCTTTCCGGTCAAGGATTCCTCCTTCGACACCGCCAATTCGATGACCCTCGACGAGGTGGAGGAGAACGTCCGCTCCAACGGCTCCGTGCTGACCGACGGCAACACGCAGCTTTCGGCGCTCTATTATGTCGACCCCAGGCGCTTCGTGGCCGACGACGGCGACGTCGATCTGACAGCGGGCCTTGCGGCACGCGTCCTCGAGCAGAACATGTCGGTCGCCGCCTCCGAGCAGGTGACGCCCCAGACGCCTGAGTATGCCGACGACATCATCCCGATCAGGCAAGACGCCGAGATCACCGCAGCACTCCAGAGCTCCGGCTATCCCAAGCCCCAGGCCGACGGCATCGCGGCCTTCCTCGGACCGCAGCTCGGCACGACCGAGCTTTCCAAGGGTGACGTCCTGCGCGTCGGCATCATCCAGAAGGGCGAGCAGGCCAAGGTCATCCGCGCCAGCGTCTATCACGGCACCAGCCATGCGATCACCATGGCGCTGAACGACAAGGGGCAGTTCGTCCCCGGCGTCGAGCCGCCGGCGCTCGAGGCGCTCGCGACCGCTTTCGACGGCAACGCCGCACCGGTCGCCGCCGGCCGTGACCTGCCCCGCGTCTATGACGGCATCTATCGTGCCGCCCTCTCCTACGGCATGACCAAGGAGATGACGGCGCTCATCATCAAGCTGCTTGCCAGCAATGTCGACTTCCAGGCGCAGCTGAAGCCCAGCGACACGCTAGAAGCCTTCTTCTCGGTGACCGACGACAGCGGCCGGGCAACGGAGGATTCCGAGCTCCTCTATGTCGACGCCAGGTTCGGCGACAACGAGACGCGCTTCTACCGCTTCCAGGATCCGGAAGACGGCAGCATCGATTACTTCGACGAGACCGGAAAGAGCATCCGCCAGTTCCTGCTGCGCAACCCGGTTCCGAACGGCATCTTCAAATCGGGCTTCGGTATGCGTCGGCATCCGATCCTCGGTTTTGCCCGCATGCACACCGGCGTCGACTGGGCCGCTCCCCGCGGCACTGCGATCATCGCCGCCGGCAACGGCGTCGTCGAAAAGGCGGGCTGGGATTCCGGTGGCTACGGCAACCAGACGATCGTCCGCCATGCCAACGGCTATGAATCCTCCTACAACCACCAGAGCGCGATCGCCAAGGGCATCGTCCCCGGCACCAAGGTTCGCCAGGGCCAGGTCATCGGCTGGGTCGGCACCACAGGCGAATCCACCGGCCCGCACCTGCATTACGAGCTGATCGTCAACGGCACCAAGGTGGATCCGCTGCGCATCCGCCTGCCGGGCGGCAAGTCGCTGGAAGGCGAAGCGCTTGCGAGGTTCGAAGACGAGCGCAAGCGCATCGATACGCTTCTCAACATCAAGCCGAGCGACCAGGTCGCAAGCCGATAGGATCGGCCCCGGGAACGGGCATCGTTCGACTCCGCAAACGAAAATGGCGGCCCGAGGGCCGCCATCCGTCTTTTCCTGCTGACAAGGCTTACGCTGCTTCGCCGACCGGTTCGCGGGTGCGGAACAGCAACCTGTCCGAACCGCTCGTCACCTTGACGGTCGACCCATCCGGCACCTGGCCGGAGAGGATCTGCTCGGCCAGCGGATCCTGGACATATTTCTGGATCACGCGCTTCAGCGGGCGGGCGCCGTAGACCGGGTCGTAGCCCTTGTCGCCGAGCCAGCTGCGCGCATCCTCGTCGAGTTCGAGCGTGATCTTGCGATCCGACAGCAGTGCCACCAGGCGCTTCAGCTGGATCTCGACGATCGCACCCATCTCCTCGCGCTTCAGGCGGTGGAAGAGGATGATCTCGTCGACGCGGTTCAGGAATTCCGGACGGAAGTGCGCACGCACGACCTCCATCACCTGTTCGCGGACCGCCTCGCTGTCTTCCTTCTCCCTGAGCTGGGTCAGGTATTCGGCGCCGAGGTTCGACGTCATGATGATCATCGTGTTCTTGAAGTCGACCGTTCGGCCCTGCCCGTCCGTCAACCGCCCGTCGTCCAGAACCTGGAGCAGGATGTTGAAGACGTCCGGATGCGCCTTTTCAATCTCGTCGAACAGGACCACCTGATAGGGCCGCCGGCGAACCGCTTCCGTCAGCGCACCGCCCTCCTCATAGCCGACATAGCCGGGCGGCGCGCCGATCAGCCGGGCCACGGAGTGCTTCTCCATGTATTCCGACATGTCCATGCGCACCATCGCCGTCTCGTCGTCGAAGAGGAAGCGGGCGAGCGCCTTGGTAAGTTCGGTCTTTCCGACACCCGTCGGGCCGAGGAAGATGAACGAACCGATCGGCCGGTTCGGATCCTGCAGCCCGGCGCGCGAGCGGCGAACGGCGCGGGAGACGGCCTGAACGGCATCGCCCTGGCCGACGACCGACTTCGCAAGCTCGTCTTCCATCCGAAGCAGCTTGTCGCGCTCGCCTTCCAGCATCTTGTCGACCGGAATACCGGTCCAGCGCGAGACGACGTGCGCGATGTTGTCGGGGGTCACGACCTCTTGCACCATGGCGCTGCGATCGCCGTCCTGCTTTTCGGCCTCGGCCAATTGCTTTTCGAGCTCGGGAATGACGCCGTAGGTCAGTTCGCCGGCGCGCTGGAACTCAGCCTTGCGCTGGGCGCTCGCCAATTCGTTGCGGGCCTCGTCGAGCCGCTTCTTCAGATCCGCAGCAAGACCAAGCTTCTGCTTTTCGGCCTGCCAGCGGGCCGTCAATGCATCGGCCTGCTCTTCCTGGTCCGTCAGCTCGGTCTCCAGCCTCTTCAGGCGGTCGGCAGAAGCGGCGTCGGTTTCCTTCTTCAGCGCCTCGCGCTCGATCTTCAGCTGCATGATGCGGCGATCGAGTTCGTCCAGCTCTTCTGGCTTGGAATCCACCTGCATGCGCAGCCGCGCAGCCGCCTCGTCCATCAGGTCGATCGCCTTGTCGGGCAGGAAGCGGTCAGTGATGTAGCGGTTGGAAAGCGTCGCAGCCGCGACCAGCGCGGAATCCGAGATCCGAACCTTGTGGTGCTGCTCGTATTTTTCCTTCAAGCCGCGCAGGATCGAGATCGTGTCCTCGACCGTCGGCTCTTCGACCATGACCGGCTGGAAGCGGCGGGCAAGTGCCGGATCCTTCTCGACATGCTTGCGGTATTCGTCGAGCGTGGTCGCGCCGACGCAGTGCAGTTCGCCGCGGGCAAGTGCGGGCTTCAGCAGGTTGGAGGCGTCCATCGCCCCGTCCGCCTTGCCGGCGCCGACCAGCGTGTGCATCTCGTCGATGAACAGGATGATCTCGCCGTTTTCCGACTGCACCTCGTTGAGCACGGCTTTCAGCCGCTCCTCGAATTCGCCGCGATATTTCGCACCGGCAACCAGCGCGCCCAGGTCGAGCGCCATCAGCTTCTTGTCCTTGAGGGACTCGGGTACGTCGCCGTTGACGATACGTAGCGCCAGGCCCTCGACGATTGCCGTCTTGCCGACGCCGGGCTCGCCGATCAGAACCGGATTGTTCTTCGTGCGGCGTGAAAGCACCTGGATCGTGCGACGGATTTCATCGTCGCGGCCGATGACAGGGTCGAGCTTGCCCTCGCGGGCCTCGGCGGTCAGGTCACGCGCATATTTCTTCAGGGAATCGAAGCCCTGTTCGGCATTGGAACTGTCGGCGGTCCTGCCCTTGCGGATGTCGTTGATGACCTGGTTGAGCGTAACGGGCGTGACGCCGGCGTTCTTGAGCGTCGCGGATGTCGAGGCACTGGGCTCCATCGCCAGTGCCTGCAG
This sequence comes from Rhizobium sp. BK251, assembly GCF_004345245.1. Lineage (GTDB taxonomy): Bacteria > Pseudomonadota > Alphaproteobacteria > Rhizobiales > Rhizobiaceae > Rhizobium. Next base: position 4,768 of record NZ_SLUQ01000004.1, read on the forward strand.
CAAGCGCTCGACGGTCACGAAACTATCGCCGGCCTTCTTGGAAGCCTCTTCCGCGGTCGAAAACACCTTGGCGAGCGGCTGCGAAAGATAGACCTGGCCGTTGCCGCCGGAAACCTTGGGAAGCCTGGCAAGCGCGGCGTCGTTGGCAAGCCGGGCGGCCTTGGCGTCACCGCCGGCGCGCTCGATCAGCGACGCGGCCATACCCTGGTCGTCGTCGAGCAGTACCTTCAGCACATGCTCCGGAGTAAATTGCTGGTGCCCCTCGGCAAGGGCATAAGTCTGCGCGGACTGAAGAAAACCGCGCACGCGTTCCGAATACTTCTCGATATTCATGCTTTACCTCCATGTATCGTCCCGCCCTTTCATAAGGCACGGACCGATGATTGAGATTGAGCTCCCTCAAAAGGCGAGCTCTTGCCTGCCGCATCTGGGATTTGCGGCCGGGTCGTTCGAGCAGAATATGGGACAGCCAGCGGGGAGTTTAAAGAGCAGCACAAACGAAAAAACCCCGGCAGTTGCCGGGGTTCTGGTCGGTGGGCGTTTCGTGCCCGTCCATGCACCTATTCGGTCGAAGCGTCTGCCAGCTCCGGCGAATCGGTGGACCCTTCCGGGGCTGCCTCGCCATTGGCACGGCGCGGCTGCCGGCGCGGCCGGTTGCCGGCGTTGCGGCGGCGCGGCGTCCGTTCGCGCGGTTCGCCGGAAGCCGGCGTTTCCTCTTCGATGGCAACCTCGGCCGGAATGCCTTCGATCACCGGCTGCGGGCCGGTGCCGTCGATGACTTCCCTCACGGGCTGCGGAGCAGCGGCAACCGGCGCCGGGGCACGCTCTTCCATCTCGACTGAATCGAGGTCGTCCATGTCGCGCTCGACAGACTCGCGGTCGCCGAAGTCGGCGCGATCCTCGCGGCTGAAGCGGTCCTGCATCTGCGCCTGCGCGGCAGCAATGATGCGGTTGTAGTGCTCTGCGTGCTGAAGATAGTTCTCGGCAATGACCCGGTCGCCGGCACTCTGGGCGTCGCGGGCAAGTGTGGCATATTTCTCGGCAATGTGCTGGGCCGTACCACGAATCTTCACGTCCGGACCCGAGCTGTCGTAGGTCCGCGTCAGCGGGTTCGAGCCCTTGCGGTTGAAGTTGTTGTTGTTGCCGTTGTTGTTGTTATTATTGTTGTTATTGCCACGCCCTCGACCGCGCTTGTTCTGCTGTCCTGGCCTCATCGATCCACTCACCTGCATTCTCTTGTTTTGATGATTAATGGCACATGCCGCCGTGGGCGGGAAAAATCCGGCCCCGGGCTTTCATGTGCCCGCAAGGCAGACTGCGCCCATGCGCCGGCCTGCCGCTCGTTCCTAAGTCAGATTGACTGATTCACGCATCAGGTTGTGCTCAACCTTTGAAACTCTCGTCAAAGAGGGAACCCCCGAGGTCGAACAGGACTCGAACGATACTTCGTCCATGCCTAGTAGCCCGACGCGTAGGGGCAACCTATATTGCTTCCTTGGGAAATCCAAGCCTTTTCTTCGCAATTGCAATGATGTTCCATCTATTGCAACAAATCGTCGCTTAACTCTTGTACGCGAACACCACTACACGATCATTTTTGCCATAATCGCGGACCGATTCAAGCAGGCGGAAATTTTCCGCAGTAAAAATCGCGGTCACTTCCATGCGCTGATCGTAGCCAATCTCCAGTCCGACGATGCCATCCTGGCAGAGGAACCTTGCCGCATCCTTGGCAATCGCCCGATAGGCATCAAGCCCATCGTTGCCGCCGTCCAGCGCTGCCGCCGGATCGTGTTCCTTCACTTCGGGAGCGAGAGTGGAAATGACACTGGATGGAATATAGGGCGGATTTGAGACAATGGCGTGAAATTCGCCCGAAATTTTTCCGAACCAGCTTCCTTCTATCGCCTCGAAGCGGCCATCCAGGCCGTTCTCGCGCGCATTTTTCTGCGCCGCAAGCACCGCGCCCGCGGCAATGTCGACACCTGTTCCGATCGCCTCCGGGCACTCCTTCAAAAGGGCCAGGCATATGGCGCCCGTGCCGGTGCCGAGATCAAGGATTCTCACTTCGCCATGCGTCGCCGCCAGGCGCCTCACATGCGGGAGCATCGTGTCCACGAGGATTTCCGTGTCCGGCCTTGGTTCCAGCGTATCGGGCGAAAGCTCGAGCGCCAGCCCGTAAAATTCGCGTCTGCCGAGGATCCGGTACACCGGTTCGCGGTCCAGCCGCCGCCGGATCGCATCCTCGATCCGCTGGGCCGAGGTCGCCTCGACCTGTTCCTTCTCCCGGCTCAGCAGCTCGACCCTCGAAAGTCCGAGCAGGCCGCCAATCAGGATGTGGGCATCGGCGGCCGCGTTCTCAAGCCCCGCCGCCGCAAACCGGGTTCGCGCCCGGTTAAGGAGCTCGCCGATCGTCGGGCCCGGCAGGCTCATTGCTGTTCGCCGAGGCTCGCGAGCTGGCTCGCCTGATAGTCGGCCAGAAGCGCGTCGACCACCTCGCTGATTTCGCCTTCCATCATCCGGTCGAGCTTGTAGAGCGTCAGGTTGATGCGGTGGTCGGTGACGCGGCCCTGGGGGAAATTATAAGTGCGAATGCGCTCCGAGCGGTCGCCGGAGCCCACCTGGCTCTTGCGATCGGCGGACCGCTCGCTGTCGGCGCGCTGGCGTTCCATGTCGAAAAGCCGCGAGCGCAGGACCTGCATCGCCTTGGCGCGGTTCTGGTGCTGGGACTTCTCCGAGCTCGTCACCACGATCCCGGTCGGCAGATGGGTGATGCGTACGGCCGAGTCGGTGGTGTTGACATGCTGTCCGCCCGCGCCCGAAGAGCGCATCGTGTCGATGCGGATATCCTCCGGCCGGATCGCGATGTCGATCTCCTCGGCCTCAGGGAGAACTGCGACCGTTGCCGCCGAGGTGTGGATGCGCCCGCTCGCCTCCGTCTCCGGCACGCGCTGCACCCGGTGCACGCCGGACTCGAACTTGAGCTTGGCGAAGACGCCCTTGCCGGTGATCGTCGCGATGATTTCCTTGAAGCCGCCGGCCTCGCCTTCGCTCGCCGAAAGGATCTCCACCTTCCAGCCGTTGGCGGCGGCGAAACGCTCGTACATGCGGAACAGGTCGCCGGCGAAGAGGGCCGCCTCCGAACCGCCGGTTCCGGCGCGGATTTCGAGGATCGCGCTCTTCTCGTCGGCCGCATCCTTCGGCAGGAGCAGGATCTGTATCTCCTGCTCCAGCGTCTCGATACGCTCCTTCACGTCGGGCAGTTCCATCTCCGCAAGCTCGCGCATCTCGCGATCGACGGTCCTATCGGCAAGCATCGCCTCGATGTCGGCGAGCTCGGCGACTGCCTTTTCATAGGCGCGGATCTTCGTCACCACCGGCTGCAGTTCGGAATATTCCGAAGCAAGCTTCACATAGACGTCCGCGGACGGACCCGCGGACATGCGGGCCTCGATCTCGCCGAAGCGGCGCTCCAGCTCGCGCATCTTTTCAACGGGAAGCTTGGCCACCCTTCGCTCCAGTTCTTCTTATTGTTCTCTTACAGCGGAATATTGTTGCTCTCGGCGAAGCGGGCAAGGATTTCGCGGACCGAATGTTGCGGCTTCGTGTCGTCCAGCGCCTCGTGGAGCACCGCTCCGAGCGCATCGATATCGAGCCCAAGCAGCATTGCCTTGACCGGACCGATCGACGCCGGCGACATCGATACCGAGCGGAAGCCGATGCCGAACAGGGCGAGCGCCGAGATCGTCTTGCCCGCCATCTCGCCGCAGAGCGTCACCGGTGTATCGTTGCGTTCGCCGGCCCTTACGATGTCGCGCAGCACCCTCAGGAACGGCCTTCCCAGCACGTCGAACCGGTCGGAGACGCGGGCGTTGCCGCGGTCGACGGCCATCGTGAACTGGAAGAGGTCGTTCGAGCCGACCGAAACGAAGTCCACCGCATCCATCAGCTCGTCGAGCTGCCAGAGCAGCGACGGCACTTCCAGCATCGCGCCGAACTGCAGCTTGCGCGGCAGGCCATGGCCGAAGCGCGAAAGATGCTGCACTTCCTTCTGCAGCAGTTCGCGCACGGCCCTGATCTCCGAAACCTCGGTGACCATGGGCACCATCATCTTCAGCTCGGTGCCGGCGGCCGCCTTCAGCATCGCCCGAAGCTGGGTGCGCAGCAGGCCGGGACGGTCGAGCGAGAGGCGGATCGCACGCCAGCCGAGGGCCGGGTTCTCCTCCTCGTGCCCGCGGAAATAAGGCACGACCTTGTCGCCGCCGATGTCGAGCGTACGGAAGGTGACGCTGCGCCCACCGGCCTGCTTCATGACGCTGCGGTAGAAGGCTTCCTGTTCCTCCGCTTTCGGCATGGTGGAGGCGATCATGAACTGCAGCTCGGTGCGGAAGAGGCCAATGCCCTCGGCACCCGATTCGGCAAGCTGCGGCAGGTCGACCAGCAGGCCCGCATTCATCAGCAGCGTGATGCGCTTGCCGTCCTTGGTGACCGGCTCCACGGCCCGCAGCGCCCGGAACTGTTCCTGCCTGCGCGCCCGGAAACGGACTTTCTCCTCGTAGGAACGCTGGTGCTCCGGCATCGGACGCAGATGCACATGGCCCTCGTCGCCATCGATGATCACCGCGTCTCCGTTTTCGGCAAGCGCCACGACACCGGCCGCCTGGCCGATAACGGGAATGCCCATGGCGCGCGCCACGATGACGACATGGCTCGTGACCGCGCCCTCTTCCAGCACGAGGCCGCGCACGTTTGTCCTCGGATAGTCGAGAAGCTCTGCCGCACCCATCGCCCGGGCAAGGACGATCGCGTCGCTCGGAAAGCCTTCGGCGGTCGAGCGGCCGGTGTGACCGATCAGCTGGCGCAGCAGGCGGTTGGCGAGATCCTCGAAATCGTGCATCCGCTCGCGCAGATAGGGATCGGTGAGGCGTATCATCCGCGCCTTGGTGTCGCTCTGCACCTTTTCCACCGCCGCTTCCGCGGTCAGGCCGTTGCGGATCGCCTCTTCCAGCTTGCGCACCCATCCCTGGTCGTGGGCGAACATGCGGTAGGTTTCCAGCACCTCGCGGTGCTCGCCCTCCATGGAGACGTCGCGGCGCGACAGCATGTCGTCGATGGAGATGCGGAGGGAGCCCAGCGCATCGGCCAGCCGCCCGATCTCCTTCTCCGTATCTTCGTTGAGCAGGTTGGTCACAACGATGCGCGGCTCGTGCAGCACGACATAGCCGAGGCCGATGCCTTCGTTATAAGTGTCGCCGTCGATGGTGACGGAGCGCGTCAGGTCGAGTTCGAGGCCCGGCTTGGTGATCTTCTTGAGCTCGCCGGTCGCGACCATTTCGGCCAGCACCATCGCCGTCGTCTCGAGCGCCTCGAGCTCTTCCTCGCGATAGTTGCGGCTCGCCTTGTTCTGCACGACGAGAACGCCGAGCGAACGCCCCGCGCGCAGGATCGGCACGCCGAGGAAGGAATGGTAGATCTCTTCGCCGGTTTCCGGCAGGTAGCGGAAGGCCGGGTGCGATTGCGCGTCCGAGAGGTTCAGCGGCTGTGCGGATGCCGCGATCGTGCCGACGAGGCCCTGCCCCATCTTCAGTTGCGAGAGATGGACGGCCTCTTTCTTGAGGCCCTCGGTGGCGTAGAGTTCGAGCACGCCGTCGGCGCGCAGCACGTAGACCGAGCAGACTTCCGCGACCATGTTGGACGCGATCTGGCGCACGATCCGGTCAAGCCTCTCCTGGGGCTCCAGCGGTTCCGCCATGAGTTCGCGTAACCGCTTGAGCAGAACACGCGGACCGCCAGAAAGGTCTCTCATTGCGTATCAAGCTCCCGAAAAGACGATGTCATGCGCGCGAGCCGCCAGCCGGTGTGTTCCCATGCACCGTTCCGGCAGACCGGATGTCGATCAACTCTTATCCAGACCGTAGCAGGAATGCAAAGTCCGAACCGCAAGTTCCGCGTATGGACCGTCGATAAGAATGGAAATCTTGATTTCCGAGGTGGTGATCGCCTTGATGTTGATGCCTTTTTCGGCAAGTGCGCGGAAAGCGGTCGCTGCAACGCCCGCGTGCGAGCGCATTCCGATACCGATGACAGACACCTTCACGAGACCTGATTCGTTCTGGATGACGTCGTAGCCGATCTTCTGCTTGTTCTCGCCGAGAACCTTGATCGCCTTTTCGACATCGCCCGAGGGCACGGTGAAGGTCATGTCGGTCTTCGACCCGTCCTCGGAAATGTTCTGGACGATCATGTCGACATTGATGTGGCTTTCGGCGAGCGGCCCGAAGATGGCGGCCGAAACGCCGGGCCGGTCTGAAAGACGCCTCAGCGAGATTTGTGCCTCATCCTTGGCATAGGCGATGCCGGTTACGACTTCCTGTTCCACGATCTCTTCCTCGTCACAAATCAGCGTTCCGGGCGGGTTCAAGAGGTCGCCCATGCCCGGCGCATCGGGATCCTCGAAGGAGGAACGCACAAAGGTGCGCACCTTGTGCACCATGGCAAGCTCAACGGAGCGCACCTGCAGCACCTTGGCGCCCAGCGACGCCATTTCCAGCATTTCTTCGAAGGCGATCTTCTTCAGACGACGCGCCTGCGGCACGATGCGCGGGTCGGTCGTGTAGACGCCGTCGACATCGGTGTAGATATCGCAGCGGTCGGCCTTCACCGCCGCGGCGATTGCCACCGCCGACGTGTCCGAGCCGCCGCGCCCGAGCGTCGCGATGCGGTTGTCGGGACCGAGCCCCTGGAAGCCGGAGATGACGGCAACCTGCCCCTCGCCCATGCGCTTGATGATGTCGGAGCCGTCGATCTCCAGGATTCGCGCTGCGCCATGGGCGTTGTCGGTGCGGATCGGGATCTGCCAGCCCTGCCAGGAGCGCGCATTGATGTCCATCGCCTGCAGCGCGATCGCCAGCAGCCCGGAGGTCACCTGCTCGCCGGAAGCGACGACTGCGTCATATTCGCGCGCATCGTAGAAAGGCGAGTTCGCGCCGACGACCTTGGGCGTGTTCTGCACCCAGCCGACCAGCTCGTTGGTCTTGCCCGACATGGCGGAAACGACGACCGCAACCTCATGGCCGGCATCGACTTCGCGTTTGACATGGCGGGCGACGTTCTTGATGCGGTCCAGGTCAGCGACGGAAGTCCCGCCGAATTTCATCACGATGCGTGCCATATATCTCTACCAAGACCCGCGCGGGATGCCGGAAACGAAAGGCTTCCGCACCACCAGGCGCCATTCACAGACCGCCGGGAGAGGAAAAGCCGGACCCGGCACCACGAAACCCGACAAAAGGCTCCCCGAAGAGCCCGGCAACGCCTGCACGCCCGGCCCCTTCCGAAACCCAGCCCGCCGGGGACGAAAGTTGGCGTCTCTTATCGAGTTTGCAAGGGGGTGGCAAGGGTGGATGGAGAGGCCAACACGCGGCGGCGCCGGGAAGGCCGCTTTGCGCCAGGACCAGTCCCTGGATCGGGTAAACAACCCAGCTCGCCCATTGGTTCGGCGGTGGGTGTTCAAGACATAGCGATCAAGTCGGACGAAGAGTACAATCATTCAAGACGAAGGGAACCGACCCATGATCAGATCGATCGTCATTGCGGCGGTCGCTTTTGCCTCGCCGGCCACAGGCACCGAGTTCAGCGCAGCGGATCTGGCGGTGGAGGCGCGCATTGAGCGTCGGGGTGACTTCATCGGATTTGGTTTCGAGTCCGTTTGGATGATGCAGGAAGGCACGCTGGTACGCGTTGATCCCACTGACAATAGCGTCATCGACATCAAGATTCCGGGAGCGCGGGGGCCGTATCGCGGCATGGCCGTGGGTGAAGGGGCGCCTGGGTACCGGACATCGGCACTGATACGATCACCAAGATCGATCCAGCCACAAACAGCATTGCACTTACCATCCCCGTCGAGATGCTCGGCTCCGAAGGTAGCGTTGGGCTCGGTGAAGGCTCCCTGTGGGTTGCGACGGTCGGCGTCGGGAAATCATTGCTCTTGCGGTATGACTCCGCGACGGGCGCGGAGCAGGCGCGCATAAGCATGCCGCTGGGGCATGGCGTGACAGTTGCGTTCGGGTCTGTGTGGGTAACCGGTGCGGCCAAGGATCAACTTTATCGCATCGATGCCGCTACTAATGAACTTGTTGCAACAATCAATCTCGGCGCCGGGCCAGTCTTCATCACGGCGGGCTTCGGCTCGATCTGGGTGGTCGAACTCCGCGACGGCGTCGTGCAGCGTATCGATCCGGAGACGAATGCAGTTATTGCTACCATCGCGACTGGTGGACATAGGGGTGGCGATATCATCGCGGGCGGCGGATATGTCTGGGCGTCTTATTACGACGGATTGCCCCTAGTGCAGATTAATCCCAAGACAAACCAATCGCAGATATACGCCGGCACTGGGTTTGGCGACGGGCTGGCGTCCGGGGCGGGCTCGATCTGGATTTCCGGAAGAACCATCGCGAGGATATCACCGCCGACCTGGCGCTAGACCCTGCCGATGAGCCGGCGCGGTTCACCAAACGTGGGCCTAGCGTCCGCCTTGGGGCCAAGAGCAGTCAACCGCCTTCGACCACTCTGCGCCAGAAGAAGACATCTGCTTTGACTAGGATGAGTGACCGCATTGCGGCCGGAAGGAGACTGACCGCATCTGGAGATGCTAGCCAGAAATGCAGACCTAGCGCAGTTGCTGTTCAGGTCTCCTCCGAAACGCCATTTCGCGAACAAAACTGGGCACTTCCGCTGAAGCCCCGCTCGCCGCCCATCACCAGATGTTCAAGAGCCGTCCGCTTTTCGTGGATACTCATTTCCGTGTCGTCCACCTCGACGCCGTCGGTCACAAACAAGGATGACGGCTCGATGGAGGTGGAGATCGCCTGGACGTTACCTCTTACCACTTGTTGACTCACCCGCGGGTGAACAATAACTTGCGAACTCGGTCGTTGGGCTTGTCCTCACATGGCGGATCAATCTCTTCAGCGTCGCCTTGCCGCCATCGTCGTTGCCGATGTGGTGGGATATTCACGCCTGATGGAGGCTGATGAAGTCGCAACGCTGGCGAACCTCAGGGAACTCCGTTCTGGCGTTATCGAGCCGGCTGTAATGCGCCACAACGGTCGCATCTTCAAGGTCATGGGCGACGCATTCTTAATCGAATTCGGCAGCGCGGTGGGCGCGGTCGCAGCAGCGTTGGAAATGCAACGGGCCACCACTGCTGTTGAGGCTTCCGGAGACCGACGCCTGATTTTGCGTGTAGGTGTCAATCTGGGAGATGTCATTGACGATGGTTCAGACGTCCTCGGCGACGACGTCAATGTCGCGGCGCGCCTCGAGACGCAGGCCGCACCGGGAGGTATCTGCATTTCAGCCAGAGTTCACGACGAGATCGTCGGCAAGATCGGCGACCGGTTCTTTGATGCAGGCGAACGCTACCTGAAGAACCTGACTCGCCCGGTCCACGTGTGGCATTGGCCGGATGCGCTGCAGAGCATCTTGCCGCTGCCCGAGTGTCCCTCGATCGCTGTATTGCCGTTCACGAATATGAGTGGGGATGAAGCGGACGCGCCTTTCGTCGACGGCTTGACCGAAGACCTGATCACCGACCTTTCCCGCACGGCTGGCCTGTTCGTCATCGCGCGCAATTCGGTGTACGCCTACAAGGGCAAGCCGGTCGACGTACGGCTGGTCGCCCAGGAGCTCGGCGTCCGCTACGTCCTCGAGGGGAGCGCCAGACGCGCAATGGGCCGTGTCCGCATCAGTGCCCAATTGATCGACGCACTTGGCGGCCAGCACTTGTGGGCCGACCGGTTTGACAGGACGGTGGAAGATGTTTTCGAATTACAGGATGAAGTTAACGCCAAGATTGTTGAAGCCCTCGTCGGCCGGCTGACCAACCAGACGCAGCGCAAGCGGCCGAAGAACTTTGAGGCGTACGATCTGTGTGTACGCGCCCGTCTCCTAACGGAAGAGTCGCCGCAAACTGAGCGCGAGGCCTATATGCTGCTCCAACGCGCGGTCAAGCTCGAGCCATCATATGCCGAAGCGCTCGGTCTGCTCGCCTACAACCGTTGGCTTGCCTGGACTCATTTCGGCGAGCCCGAAGATCCTAACCGTCGGATGGCGGTGACGTTCGCGCAGAAGGCGGTCGACCTCGACCCCAACGATGCCGGCTGCCGTTATGTTCTGGGGACCATTTTGGCTTATGAGCGGCGATGGGAGGAATCGGAGGCTGCCTTCGCCAAGGCCCTGGAGCTGGACCCCAACCACGCCGATACCTGGGCCGCCATGTCGGACGTGTCCGTGCTGGACGGCAGGGTTGCCGACGGACTAGCGCAGATCGAAAAAGCTCTGCGGCTCAATCCCTATCCGACCTGCTGGTATCTTTGTCATCTTGGGCAGGCGCAATATGCCGCCCGTGACTATGCGGCGGCGAAAGCTACGCTTCGCAGGGAAGACACGTATCGTACCAACTCGCGCAAATTCCTGGCTGCGACACTTGCTCAGTTGGGCCACAGTGAGGAGGCGCGGCGAGAAGCAGAATTGTTCCTGATCGCCCACCCTCATTTCACGATCGGCCATTGGCTCAGCTCCCAGCCGCTGCGCGATGCATCTGTACGAGACCACTTTGTCGACGGCTTCCGAAAGGCCGGCCTGCCGGAGATGTGACGGCGGGTGCGGACAATCCCGACGCGTTCGAGGACGTGATCAACGGATATGCGCTGTGCGAGAGCGGCGGTCTGGATCGAAGTGCCAAGCTGACGGAACCATAGCTAAGGTCGTGAAATGACCGCGCGGTTGGCCCTTTGCTGCCGATCGAGGTCGATCCGAGGAACCTGCGGTATGTGTTAGAATGCAGCCCAAAGGCGCAATGCGACATACGCACTGCGAGGGCAGCCGACGTTGTGCTCTTGGAAGGGGAGACGAGGACGATGCCGACACCACAGCAACCCAGTCTGATCGTTCGACAGAAATCCCCACCGAACATCGAGTTTCCGTTTGCGTCGCTGTCCGATTGGCTGATCCCAACCGAGCTGTTCTTCGTGCGAAACCATTTCCCGTCGCCGGACCTCGATGCGCGAGACTGGAGATTGCGGGTTGACGGGGCGGTGGAGCGGCCGATCGAACTTGACCTCGACAGCATCATGGCGATGCGGAGCACGACTTTGACCGCCGTCGTCGAGTGCGCAGGGAACGGGCGCGTCTACTATGAGCCGCCGAAGGAGGGGTTGCAGTGGCAGAATGGAGCCGTCGGCAATGCCGCGTGGACAGGTGTTCTTCTCCGCGAGATTTTGGAAATGGCGGGCGTCAAGCGAACCGCCCGTGAGGTTCTGCTCGCGGGCGCCGACAGTGGCGTCGTCGACGCGAACAAGAAAACGGCTTCTCCTGGCCCCATCGCTTTTGCGCGCAGTTTGCCGCTTGAGAAGGCCATCGCTCACAGCACGATCCTTGCCTATTCGATGAACGAGGAGCCGTTGACGCGCGATCATGGTTACCCGCTGCGCGCGGTCGTGGGCGGCTGGTTCGGCATGGCTTGGGTTAAGTGGATCACGCATATCACGGTTGTAGAGCAACCGTTCCTTGGCTACTGGCAGGCGCGCGACTATTTCCGTTGGGAGCGCAACCTCGGAGAACCCAGGCTGGTCCCGCTTGCGGAGATGGAGGTCAAGGCGCAGATCGCGCGCCCCGTACAGGGGGCGCGTCTCATCGTCGGCCAACCGTACCGGATTTTCGGAGCCGCCTGGAGCGGAGAGGTTGGTATCCGGCAGGTGCAGGTCTGCACCGGAGATGGCAGGGGCTGGCGCGAGGGAAGGCTCCTCGAAACAGAACGTCCCTTTGCATGGCGCTTGTGGGAGTACATGTGGACCCCTGAAGAAGTGGGGCCACATATACTGCGATGCCGAGCGATCGATGGGGCGGGGTGCGTACAGCCCGACCAGCAGCGTTCCGACTGCGAGAGCTACGCGGCCAATTGGATCATTCCGGTGGAGGTTACGGTCGTTCCCGAGACACAGACGTACGAGGAGGAATTCGTAATCTGATCACCAGTATGGAACGGAATGGCGGTTTTTGGGGTCGCGAAGCCGTCTACGGCAAACGAGTCTTCTATGTCCGCATTGGGCCGGTCGCAGCCATTTGACCAAGGCCGTTCTGCACCAAGAGCGGGACTTGCCACTACTCTTACCAACGGCGTGGCGAGGTAACGAGGCGAATGGATCGCGTGTGCCTTGACGTGTACGCTTTTCGCGCGCCACCGCGTTCCTTTTTGATTTCCCAAAAGCCGACATTGCTTGGGGCCGGCAGGCGCAGCAATCATGCGCCTTGTCAGGACTTGCAAACGGCTTCACGAGTGAAAGCGGCTTTACGGATATATCTGTGAATGGCACGCTGCCACGACGGCGCAGCGCCGCGACAATTTGTTGAATCACAGCCGGCAAGCTTCGATCTCTTCCCATGCCTGTGGCGCCGTCGACCTCGACAGGGCGCAGAGGGATCAATGGTTACCTGATGGCCAAGCAGACGAAAGAGATGCAATCGTCGCGGCGGAAGCCGCGCAAGGGGACCGTGCTCCCGCCACTCCAGCCCTTGCAGGGACGAGAGCAGGACATTGCCCTGATTCAGCACCTGATAGAGCGGGTCGATCATGGTGGAGCGTCGCTCGTCATCAGCGGTGAGCCCGGGATCGGGAAATCCGCGCTCCTCGAGCTCGCCAGGCATAGAGCCCTCGAACGCGACATCACGGTCCTGAGCATGATAGGCGTTCTGGCCGAGGTCCACTTGCCGTTCGCAGCACTCGAGCAGGCGCTGCGCCCGCTGATGAAGCAGGCAGCGGACCTGGTCCCTCGGCAGCGGTCTGCGTTGCAGGCCGCTTTCGGCATACATGACGAGATGGGGGCTCCCGATATCTTTCTGGTCGCGCTTGCGACGCTGTCGCTTCTGACCGACAGCGCGACGCGCAGGCCCATCCTGCTCATTGCCGACGACGCTCAATGGCTGGACGAGGCAACCCATGAGGTGCTGGCCTTCATCTCACGCAGGCTGAGTTCGGACCCTATCGTTCTCATGGTGGCGATGCGCGATGGCTTCAACCGTTCATTCGACGGCGCCAACACCCTTCGGCTGCGGCTTTCGGGACTTGACGATGCCGATGCCGAACGTCTGCTGGATGCGCATGCGCCCGGCATTCCCGACGAATTGCGCAGTCGCTTCCTCAAGGAGGCCTCCGGCAATCCGCTCGCCCTCTTGGAACTGCCTCGCGACAAGAAGGCAGCCGAGCAGCGCGATGCAACGTGGCTTCCACTGACGGAGCGCCTGGAGCGTGCCTTTTCAGCCCGTTTGGCCGATCTTCCGGCTTCGGCCCGAACCCTGCTGTTCGTGGCAGCCGAGAACGACGGGACGTCGCTCGATGAAATCCTGCGTGCCGCGGAAGCGGTGTCGGGTGAGCGGCTGGATGTCAGTGCCTTGATGCCGGCGGTCGCCGTCAAGCTGATCGACATCGATGGAACGGACGTGCGGTTCCGGCACCCGCTTGTGCGTTCGGCGATGCATCAGGCCGCAGATCTGGCAACGCGGCAAAGGATCCATGCCGCGCTTGCGGCCATTGTTCATGACCAACTGGATCGCCAGCTATGGCACCGTGCGGCGGCGACGATCGGACCGGATGACGAACTGGCGGGCGAATACGATCGCATGGCGGCGCGGGCACTGAGGAAAGGCGCCGTCGCCATGGCGATCGAGGTCCTCGAAAAGGCGGCTCGGCTGAGCAGCACCGCGAGAGGCAAAAGCGAGCGGCTCTTGCGCGCCGCCGAGCTCGCCGCCGATCTCGGGCAGCCGGAACTCCTCGACCGCTTGCTGCTTGAAGCCGGCGTGAGTGAATCGGATCATCTCGCCACGGCGCGGATCGGCTGGTGCCGCGAGATCGTCCAGCCTCCGATGGTCAATGATCCGGCGAAAATCCCGACTTTGATTGGCCTGGCCGCTCAGGCCAATGCTGCCGGCGCCACGGATCTGGCGAGCCATCTGCTGTGGCGTGCAGCCCAACGCTGCTGGTGGAGCAATGCGGACAGGCACCTTCGCAAAAGCATCCTCGCCGCTGCAAACAGCCTCAAACTGCCTGAGACGGACCCATGCCTGATCGCAATATCCGCATACGCCGAGCCGCTCCAACTCGGGGGTGAAATATACAACAGGCTCCAGCGGCTTGCCGGAGCAAGCGGCGGCACTCCTGCGGCTGCGCGAATCCTCGGTAGCACTGCCAATGTCATTGGTGCCTTCGACCTCGGCGTTAGTTTCCTGACCGATTCCGCCGCCGCGCTGCGTGAACAAGGGCGACTGAGCGACCTTGCGCGCGTGCTTTTTGCTCAGGCCTGGGCCGAAATGGAGGTGGGCGATTGGACCCGCGCAATGAGAGAGGCCGAAGAATCCGTTCGCTTTGCCGAAGATACGGGCGGAACCCTATGGCACGCCGCGGCTACGATCGTGAAAGCCAAGCTCGCCGGAATGATGGGCAATCTCGAGCAATCGCAGGCATTTGCGGCGCAGGCGGAACGCCTGGTCCTGTCGGCAGGAGCGAGTTTCCTGCTGGCCATGCTGCAGATCGCCCGAGGCATCTCGGCAATCGGCGCGGGCCGGCATTGGGAAGCCTACGAGCATCTGCGGCGTCTTTTTACGCCTGCCGATCCGGCCTTCAATTCCGGTCTCCAATTCTTCGGGCTCGCGGATTTCGTGGAGGCTGCCGTTTTCTCCGGCAATGCCGAGGCGGCCCGTCATGTCATCGAGGAGATCGAGCGCGTCGCTGCTCCGACGCCGGTGCCGTGGGTGGAGACGATGCTGTATTATGGCAAGGCGCTGCTTGCGGCGCCTGAAGATGCCGAGCAGTTCTTCCTGAAAGGCCTGGGCCCGGTCGCGAAGAAGTGGCCGTTTTTGAGAGGACGTCTTCTCCTGGCTTATGGCGGATGGCTGCGCCGCCAGCGCAGGTCCGTGGACGCGAGGGCGCCGTTGCGTGAGGCCCGCGATATCTTCGATGCCTTGAGCGCTCTGCCTTGGAGCGACAGGGCAAGGGAGGAACTGCGTGCTTCGGGAGAAGCCAGCCGCCGCCGAACCGAGTACGTCTGGGAAATGCTCACGCCGCAGCAGCTTCACATCGCGCAACTCGCGGCCGAGGGTCTCTCGAACAAGGAAATCGGCGCCAGGCTCTACTTGTCGCACAGGACCGTCGGCTACCACCTCCACCGCATCTTTTCGAAGACCGGCGTCACGTCGCGCTCTGCGCTGCGTCCCCTCCTCACGGATGCCGGCAATCCCCAAACTTGACTGCCGACCGGTCATCGGACCGGTCATTTGACAGAAGCGCAGGTTCCCTCCTGCGGGCTACCAGTGCGGTTGCATGCAACTTTCTCGGAGAGAATGACGTGAAACGCTTGCCTTCACTCGCAACCCTCAGCCTCGGAGTAAGCCTTATGATTCAACCCGCTCATGCGGCTCCGGACGCCGCCACCGACCCCCGGATCGACCCGCAGGTTCGCGCGTTCCTTGCCAAGATCAACACGGATCCAAGCCCGTTCTGGGAACTGCCGCAGCCAAAGCCCCAGGAGATCCTGACCGGTCTTCAGAACATGACCCCGGTCGACATGTCGGGAGTGACCACGACCGAGCAGACCATCACCCAGGATGGCCAGACGGTGAAGATCTACATCATGAAACCCGAGCACGTCACCGGCAAGCCTGGCGTGCTGCTGTTCATTCACGGCGGCGTCTGGATTGTCGGCAACTTCCAGAACCACCAGCGTCTTCTCCGCGATCTGGTGGTCGGCTCCGGCCAGGTCGGCGTGTTCGTCGAATATACCTCCCTGCCCGAGGCGCGCTTCCCCACGCAGCTCGATCAGTCCTATGCCACGCTGAAATGGGTGGCGGCGCATGCTGATGAGTTCGGCGCCGACGGCAGCCGGATCGCGGTCGCCGGCAATTCGGTGGGCGGCAACATGGCCGCAGCGCTGACGCTCATGGCCAAGGACCGCAACGGCCCCAAGATCAGCTTCCAGGCGCTCCTCATTCCGGCGACCGATGCAAGCGTCGATACCGGTTCCTATCGCGAATACGGCATCGGCCGCTTCCTGGCACGTGACTTCATGAAGTACGGCTGGGATCTCTACGCCCCCGACGCCAAGACTCGCGACAACCCTTATGTGTCGCCGTTGCGCGCCAATCTCGACGAACTCAAGGACCTGCCGCCGGCACTGATCATCACCGCCGAGAACGATCCGCTGCGCGACGAGGGCGAGGCTTACGCAAGGAAGCTGAAGGAAGCCGGCGTGACGGTCGCCGCGGCGCGCTACAACGGCACGATCCACGACTTCGTGCTGTTGAACGCCATCCGCAACGTGCCTTCCACGGAAGCAGCGATCGAACAGATCAACGACAATCTGCGCCACTATCTCGAGCCGGCAACGCACTAGCCGAAACAGCGACGCGGCGGACCTGCGCCGCCGCGTCGCCAACGAGGGCCTGGATTTCAGGCGGACACTCGATTGGCTCAGGGTTGCTCGCTGATGAAGCGGGCTCGATATTCACTCGGGCTGATGCCGATCCTTTTGCGAAAATGGTGGCGGAGCGTGTGGGCGCTGCCGAAACCCGATGCCAGCGCCACGACCTCCATGTTGCTCTGCCCCAGACACAGCAGCCGTTGGGCATCGCTGACGCGTTCGGACAGCAGCCAGTCCCCCGGTGTCTGCCCGGTTGCTTCGGAAAATCGGCGCAGGAAGGTTCGGACACTCATGCGGCACTCCCCGGCCATACGCTCCACGCTCCAGTTCGCCGCCAGATTCGCACGGACATTCTCGAGAAGCGGGGCGATCGCCAGACCTTCCCGATGAGGAACCGGGCGTTCGAGGAACTGCGCTTGACCTCCCGATCGATGCGCCGGCATCACCAAGCGCCTGGCCACGGAGTTGGCGGCACTTGCGCCAAAGTCCTGCCGAACAATATCGATCATGAGATCGATGCCGGCAGCACTGCCGGCAGACGTGTAGATGCGATTGTGCGAGCGATAGAGCGAGGCGTCGTCCACCGCGATGTCGGGATAGCGGGCGCGTAGCCTGTCGGCATATCTCCAGTGTGTCGTCGCCGCGCCACCAGACAGCAGCCCCGTAGCCGCCAGGACGAAGGCTCCCGAGCAGATGGATGCAAGCCGGGCTCCCCTTTCATGGGCGGCACGGAGCTGTCGGCAAAGCGTATCGGGGACGGGAACGTCCGCACCCTTCCAGCCAGGAACGATCACGATATCGGCCTGCTCAATCAATTCCGGGCCGCTGTCCGCCACGACGACCAAGCCGCCATGGGCGCGCATCGGTCCTTCATCCACGGCGCAACTGGCGAAGCGATACCACGCCGGCCCCATTTCCGGGCGCGCAAGGCCGAACACCTCTGCGGCGATTCCGAACTCGAAGGTGCAAAGGCCGTCATACAGCAGAACGACGACGAGGGGGCCGGTGAGGTTTGGCATGATCTTTACGTATATTGTCATTCGCGCCAATTGCAAGTCGGGGGCAGTGTGGAGAAATAGGCGACGAAAGGAGACCAATCATGCCAACATCTGTTACCGCCATATCACCCGCCCCGAGTGCGGAAGCCCGCCAACACTTCGCAGCCGAATTCGCATTCGAGACCGACTGCTGGGACGTTCACGACGCACTTGGCAAGATGCCGGATTTCGTCCTGCTGGACGTGCGCGGGCCTGCCCTGTTTGCCAAGGGCCACATCGCCGGGGCCATCAATCTGCCGCATGGCAAGATCGTGCGATCGAAAATGGCCGACTGGCCGGAAGAGACGATCTTCGTGACCTACTGCGCCGGCCCTCACTGCAATGGTGCGGCGCGGGGTGCGCTGCGGCTTGCCGAGTTGGGACGGCCGGTCAAGATCATGGCCGGCGGTGTCACGGGCTGGCTGGACGAAGGCTTCAGCCTGATCTCGGACGACGTCGCGTGACAGACCGGGTGGTCAGGAGCGCGCGCTCGGCGGACGCTGCATCGTTGCTGGATTTGATCCGGAGGCATGCGTCGTTCGAGCAGACGACCGCGCATTTGAACGAGAACGATCTCAAGTTGGTTCTGGATTCGCGGCAACCTCCTGTCCACCTGATCGTGGCCGAAGAGGGCGGCAAGCTGGTTGGCTATGCCGCCCTCACCTTTGACTTTGCGCTTTGGACTGCCAGCCGCTTTGCCTACCTCGACTGCCTGTTCGTCCGCGCAGGCGCGCGCGGTCGAGGCATTGGCAGGCTCCTCTTTGACCATGCCTGTCAAATGGCGGATGAGGCGGGCGCTCAACGGATTGAATGGCAGACCCCGGCATGGAACGCCGATGCGATACGCTTCTATGAACGCGAAGGCGGCGCCGGCCAGCTCAAGATGCGTTTCAGCAAAGCTTTGCCGGCGCAGCGGATGCAGAAGCCCTGAAATTTACGGCAAGAGCCGCAGCAGCGGTGATTGTCCGCGCGGCATCGCCCGGGCGTCCTCGGTTGACAAATGGCGGACAGCCCATAATCTGCGTGCACGCATTTGAGATCGCCACCGTTCTTTCGGAGATGAGGATCATGCAGGTGCCCCGCAGATACGTTATGGCCAAGTGCATGAGACGGTTTCTGCTGGCGAATCTTGCCCTTTGCCTTTCGGCCTTTGCGGCCGACGCCGGAACTCTCGACACGCTCACGGAGCGCGGAAGCCTGCGCATCGGCTACATCGCCGACGAGGCGCCCTTCTCCTCCAGCAAGCCGGGCGCCGATCCCGCGGGATATGCCATCGACCTGTGTGGCAAGATCGCCGACGAGATCGAGCATCAGCTTCCGCAACTGAAGCGCGAATACGTCGAGATGACGCTCGCCAACGGCTTCGACGCGGTGAAGGATGAGAAGGTCGACCTGCTTTGCGGCGCCATCACCGTCAATCTGGTGAGGCGGGAAATCGTCGACTTCTCACAGCCGATCTTCCTAACCGGTGCGAGCGCGCTGCTCCGCAAGGATTCGCCCAACTATCTCCAGACCCTCTTTCTCGACGAACCCGCTATTCGCCCGGTCAGCCAGCGCGTCACATCCACGAACGTGATCGGTGCGCGTGCGAGCACGACAACGGCAGCGACGCTGCGCGAGGCACTGGCAACCCAGGTGTCGAAGACGCGGATCGCCGATTTCGAAACGCACGAGGATGGGCTGAAGGCGCTGGAGAATCATGAGATCGATGCCTATATCGCCGACCAGGTGCTGCTCTTCAACCTGGCCACGCGGGCGCGCGATCCGTCCTCGCTCGAGGTCGGCGATCGCCTGTTCACGCACGAACCCTATGCGATCGCCCTGCGCCGTGACGACGCCGACTTCCGCCTTCTCGCGGATCGTGCGCTGACGGATTTCTATCTGTCAGACGATTTTCTGCCGCTGCTCGAGACCTATTTCGGAGCCGAAGCACCGATGCTGCACACGCAAATCATCATGGAACATGTGCCCTAGGCTTCGTGGCCAAAGCGCATCGTGCTGATGAAGGCAGACGATCCGCGCGACCCGTCATTCACGTCGCTCCTCAAAACATTGTCGAGAGTGGCGGTGGCATCGGCACGACGCCTCTCCAGCGCCCTTCTCGCCTAAAGGCGTTTTTCGAAGAACGTGTCCGGGTATGGGTCGTCGTTGAAACGGGCGATCTCGTTCCATCCGGTTCCTCGATAAAGCTGCGTTGCCTCGGGCAGCGCGCTATTCGTGTCAAGGCGGAGGACCTTGACGGATAGTTCGCGGGCGATGTCCTCGGCGGCCGTCATCAGGCGTTTTGCAAGCCCAAGGCCACGCGCAGATGGCGCGACCCAGAGCCTTTTGATCTCCGCGACGTCGCCGCCGCTGCCCTTCAACCCGACACAGCCTATCGGCAGGCCATCCGACATGGCCACCAGGAACGCGCCGCGCGGACGGATCATATCCTCGGCGTCGGGATCCCGAGACAGAGACACATCGAAACCCTTCTCGAAGCGGCGTGCGAGTTCCGCATAGTATTCGCCGAGACAGTATCTGGCGTCCTCGCTCCGGGCATCCTTCTCCTCAAGCAGGATCTGATTGCGCTTAAGCGCTGAAGCGACAATATCCATGGCACGCAGGAGTTCTTCCGGGCGGCTATGGCGGGCCAGGAATGCCTCCGCCTGCGCATTGGAAAGCCCTTCATAGGCCTGAAACTCGGAACGGCCCGCTTCGGTCAATCTGGCAACGCGGCGACGCGCGTCCTGCGGGTTCGGTGTCGTCTCGATAAGACCCTCCTCTTCCAGGCTGCGCAGAAGACGACTCATCAAGCCGGAATCAAGACCGAGATAGTCGCGGATCACCGCAACATCCGATTGCCCCTGGCCGATCGAATTGAGAACGCGCGCCGCGCCCAGCGGACGCCCCCGCCCAAGGAAAGATGTATCGAGAGCGCCGACCGCGGAGGTGACGGCACGGTTGAAGCGACGAACGCGAGAGACAGGATCATAAGCCATATTATCTGACTTAAGTCAGATAATTGCTCCTGTCAATCGAAGCACTCGCAGAGCCCGCCTTCCCGGCCGGTCGGGACGTGCTCAGGCGCCTTTGGGCCGAAAGCGGTCATCGACAGACGCCGGCTTCGCGCGAACTGCGGACATAGCGGCGGATCACTATCCGGCATCATTTGCGAAATGACGTAACCAGACACCTGTTCGAGATTTGTCGCGCGCCGCGTAGTCCTGGATTGCCTGCCCAAGGTCGCCGAAAACAGGTGTTTCCCTGTCTGCGCCGAGCTCGGTCAGCCGCATCGTATACCACGCCGTGATCCCGCCCTCCGGCGCATCGGAAAATCTGGGAAAAAGCGGCTCAGCTTTCCGATCAGCTTTCCAGAGGCCGGGAAGTGATGGCTCGAGTACGAACGCACGCGCAAGACCGACAATATCAACTGCGCCGCTTGCCACGGCGTCTTCGGCCTGCGCGCGTGTCTTGAAGCCGCCTGTCAGCATAAGGGGCTTGGTCGTCACAGCGCGAGCGCGCTTTGCAAATGCGAGGAAGTACGGTCCGTGTCCTGCTCCGTCGGAAGCGGATTTGGCTCCGGGGAAGTAGGTTCCGCCGCTGATGTCGATAAGGTCGACCGAAGATCGGTCCAGCGCCGCCACCACACTCAGCGCGTCTTCCGCGTCGAACCCGCCCTCAAGCTGGTCCGAAGAATTGAGTTTCACAGCGATCGGGAAATCGGCACCCACAGCAGTGCGTGTTGCTTCGATAGCTTGCAGCAGAGGTCGCATGCGATTGGCGATTGTCCCGCCGTATTCGTCGCTGCGCCTGTTGAAGAGTGGTGAAAGGAACTGGCTAAGCAAAAATCCGTGCGCCGCGTGAATCTGCACCCCGCCAAAACCGGCCTGCTGCGCCAATCGAGCTGTTCTCGCAAACTCCGAGGGCAGTTGGTGCAATTCGTCCAATCGAATTTCCGCGCAGCGCAAACCGGGCAGATCAAGAGCGCTCGGCCCCTTGGGGTTACTGGTCGGCGCGTAGGCGAGCGCCCCGGCGTGACCGAGTTGCAGCCAGAGCGCGGTGCCATTTTCGCCGCCATGTCGGGCAAGTTCCCGGAATCGGTCGAGGTCAGAGGCTTCGTTGAGGACCAGATTGCCGGGGTTCTCGGCGTAGCCGGAGGTGAGTTGCACCTCGCCGATAATGGATACCGCCAGCCCACCCGCGGCCCAGCGCTGATACAACCTGAACTGTTCGGCGGTAGGATGGCCGGTTCCATCGCCCAACGAATCGGACATCGCTGACTTCGCAATGCGATTCTTCAGGACTAACCCACAAGGCAGTTGCAGCGGTTCAAACAGCGTTCCACGGTATTGCATTTGAGATTCCGCGATCAATATTCCGGCGGCACCGTAGCACAATGGCGAGTCTGGTCTACCGGCCGACCACTGAGCCTGGGCTGGCAAACGACGCAATCTCCATGTTTCTACAAAAACAGAGTTTGGTGGTTCGTCGTGGCTAGCCGGAACGCAGACGACGCTATCGGTCACCATTCGGCAACCGATAGCGTCGCAGCACGGTTGGCCTATTTCGCGCCCGCAGCGGATTCGATGACCGCAGCCACCTCTTCGGCGTGCGACGCCAGCGAGGCATGGCTGCCATCGACGGTCGTGACCTTGGCTTTCATCCGTTCGGCAAAGAAGGCCTGAGCGTGCGGATCAAGAAGCTGGTCCTGTGCACTGAGAACGTACCAGCTCGGCTTGACATGCCATGCGGCGATCTTGGTGACCTCGTCGAAGGCGGTGTGATTGAGGGGCATTTGATGGGCTGCGAGATACTCTCCGACATCCTTGGGCAGGTCGGCCGCCACGGCTGCCGGGAAGGCTGCAGGGTCGATGGTTAGATAGCCCTTGTCGTCGGCCCGGATGGCCTTGACGCCCGGGGTCGCCGGTCCGCTTGCCGCCAAAGCCGAAACCGTTTCACCCTTGTCAGGAGCGAAGGCCGAAACATAAACAAGCGACGACACGTTGGCATTGATGCCAGCTTCGCCGATCACTACGCCACCCCAGGAATGACCAACCAGAACGGTCGGTCCATCCTGCGCATCAAGTGCGGCATTCGTGGCGGCCACATCGTCGGCAAGCGAAGTCAGCGGATTCTTGACGGCGGTCACCTTATAGCCCTTGGCTGTCAGAATGGCGGCGACGCCGTTCCAGCTGGTCTCGTCGACGAACGCGCCATGAACCAGCACGATGTTCTTGACGACGCCGGCGGGAAGCGTCGGCTGGGCGGAAGCGGGCGCGGCACCGAAAGCGGCCGTGGACAGCATGAGGGCGGAGAAGAAGAGGTCTTTCATCTGAGGCTCCATTGGGTCGCATTGCTGCGGGGTTGATTTCGGCTCGGACAATCTGCAATATCAATCACTATCGGTCGCTTTGACAAAACCATCCGGCCATTTCTTATAAGTATCTATACAGTCAGCATTTTATTCGCTGAACACACCCAAAACATAGGATTTAAGGCGATGAAACGCCATGACCCGAACCCCGTAAGTCATGCTCCATCGTCCGGAAATGCGGGCATGCTTGCGGCCCGGGTCGATCTCCTGTCGCAAATGCTGGCGCTAATCAGACTTGAGGGCGAGCTGGTGTTCGCGGCGGAGCTGACACAACCCTGGGCGTTGCGCTTCGGGCCCGGATCGGCCTATTTTTTTGTTGTTCTCGAGGGCGAGCTGACAGTTCTGGCCGCCGATGGACCGCCGGTACGCGCCGTCACCGGCGATCTGGTCATGCTGCCGCGCGGCGTGGGGCATCTCCTGAGCGACGGCGGCGGTTCAGCCGCGGCGGCGGTGAGCCAACTGATGAGCGAGCAGTTCACGACCGAGCAGCTGAGCCTGCGGCACGGCGGCGAAGGCACACGAACCAGACTTATCGCGGGAGCTTTTCATTTCGAGAACGAGTCTATGCCCTGGGTCGTCTCATCGCTGCCGGCCGTGATCCACATTCCAAAGGCGGGAGGCCAGACGGCAAGGTGGGTGGAGGGTCTTGCCCATTTCATGATGGTCGAGGCGCAGGAGGTCCATCCCGGCTCGTCGATCATGATCTCGCGGCTCATCGACGTGCTGGTCATCCGCATCCTGCGTACCTGGGCGCAGACGGAAAAGGCCGGCAATTCCGGCTGGCTGGGGGCGCTGGCCGATCCGCGCATCAGTCGCGCCCTGAAAGCCATTCACGATGAGCCGTTCCGACGTTGGAGCGTGGTCGAGCTTGCGCATGTGGCGGGCATGTCGCGCTCGAGCTTTGCCGAACGCTTCTCCGCATTGGTCAAGGAAGCGCCGCTTTCCTATCAGAGCCGGTGGCGGTTGACCCTCGCGTTCGGTATGTTGCGCCAGGCCGATTCAAGGGTCAGCGACGTGGCGCGACAGGTGGGCTACGATTCCGACGCGGCGTTCAGCAGGGCCTTCAAAGCACAGTTCGGCATTGCTCCAGTGCATGCCAGGCTGGCCACTCCGACGAAGCTGCAAAGAGAAACTGCGGGTCGCGCAACGGATGAACCTGGTCGATCTATCTCGTAGCTGACTTCAGGAGAGCTTGCCGTCTCCGGGACGAATGCGGGCAAGAACCCGAGCGAGAGCCTTCTGCAGCGCCGCGGTCCCTCCGAAATCGCGGAAGTCCTCGAGTACCTGCTCGTTCAGCCCGCCCTTGGTCGAATGCTCGCCGACGAGTTCGTCGAAGCTCGCGGCGGGTCTTGAACGGGCGGCATGGGCGAGGCCGGAAAACAGCTGGCGGAGGTAGGCGTCGCCGGCGGCCCTCGCAAGACCCTGGCTCTCCAGCCAGGCCGACGCCGCGTCGAGGATGCCGAAATAGGTGCCCATCATCGAGCTCGCCGCCGCGAGAAGATCGAACTCGCGTTCGCTTTCGACCTCGATCGCCGCTCCGAGCACCGAGAAGACGGCATGCGAGACCTCGTCCGGCGGATGGATTGCAGTGGCACCCTGGAGATCGGCGACGAACGGCAGCGGAATTGCCTGGCTCAGCCGGACAGGCTGGTCGATCCATTCGAGCAGCCGATCGAGCGGCGTGGCGGCGACAAAGCTGATGACATGGTGGTCCGGCCGAAACCGGAGCGCGCGGACGACCTCCTCGGCAATCTGCGGCCTCACCGCCACGAATACGAGATCGGACCGGTCGAGCACATCCTGGTTGCCAGAAGCGATCGACACGTTCCCGTTCGCCGCTGCGAGGCGGGCGGCGACGCTTTCGTTGCGAGGCGACAGCACGATCTGGGTGTCGCGAAACCCCGTCTTGCCCAGCCCGGTGACGACGGCCTCCGTAATCGTGCCCGTCCCGACGAACCCGATTGTCATCCGCTTCGGATCGATCTCCATTGCCACCCCCTGTGCCACTGCTTCCGCCTTCCAATACGCCCGAAGGGCACCGGCTTGTCCAGATCGACCGGCGTATGGATTTCGCAGGAGTGATTGCATCCGCCACAACTGCGAAGAGGCAGTCGGGTACTCCTGGTTGCAGGCGGGAGCAGGTCGCCGTGGCTCGGGCGCGGGAATTGGCAGTGCGGGCAGAACTGCTATATTGATTTCTTGCAGCCACGGGTTTGTCGTCGGGGGGACGGCCATGCGGATCGCGATCATGGGTTCGGGCGCCATCGGCGGCTATCTTGGTGCGCGGCTCGCCGGAGCCGGCCAGGATGTCACCTTCATCGCGCGTGGCGCTCACCTTGAAGCAATGCGACGCCATGGATTGCAGCTGGAAAGTCCGCGCGGCAATGTCAGCCTGCCTCAGGTAACGGCCACCGAGATGCCTTCCGATGTCGGCCATGTCGACATCGTGTTCTTCGCCGTCAAGCTCTATGACAACGAAGAGGCGGCTGCGGCAATCGTGCCGATGGTCGGCCCGGAAACGCGGGTGGTGACGCTGCAGAACGGCATCGACAGCGTCGAGACGCTTGCCCGATGGGTGCCGCCTTCGCAGGTCGTCGGCGGTGTCGCCTATATTTCGGGATATATCAAGGAGCCCGGCGTGATCGTGCATGCGGGTGGTGCCACGCAGTTCTATGTCGGTGGGCACAATGACCCGGTGATCGGCGCGCTGCAGACTGCCTGCACCCGGGCCGGGAACATTGGCCTGGAGGCGGTCGAAGATATCGATCAGGTGCTCTGGACCAAGTTTGTGACGCTCTGCGCGTTTGCGGGTGCTACCAGCTTGATGCGCTCTGGAATTGGACCGGTCCTGGCCGATCCTGAAGCCCGGATATTCCTCGGCCAGTTGCGGGACGAGGGCATGGCGGTGGCGAAGGCAGCGGGTCATCCGATGCGCGACGGATACGAGGCGGACGCTCGATCGCGGTGGCAAAACCTGCCGCCCGATACGCGCTCATCCATGGCCAACGATCTCTTGCTGGGAAAGCGCCTGGAACTTGCGTGGCTGTCAGGCCGCATGCACGCGCTCGGCAACGAACTCGGCGTGCCGACGCCGGCACATACCGCGGTCTATCGCGCGCTGCATCTATATGCAAAAGGCGCCGAACCTTGACTCAAGACGGCGCCGCTGGGGGGAGGGAAACGAGTGGAGACCGAAAACTGGGCCGAGAGCACGTCGTCGACTGGCACCGACGAAGCGCAAGCCATGTTCAACAGGCACCTGGCAACCTACCGGAAGGTTGTCGGCGAAAACCTGATGTTTCATCGTGAGGTCTACTGCTTGCTTCATAGCCTGCTTTCCGAGGAGATGCCGAAGCCGTTCAAGTTTCTCGATATCGCTTGCGGGGATGCGTCCGCCTCGGCGGCCGCGCTTAAGGGGAGCGCCATCGGCCACTATTACGGGATCGACCTCTCCGCGCAGTCCCTGGAACTCGCAAGGCAATCGCTGAAGGACCTGCGGTGTCCTATCGACCTGCGCTGTTGCGACTTCGCCGAAGCGATGGCCGACTGGTCCGAGACCGTGGACCTAGTGTGGATTGGAATGTCGCTGCATCATCTGCAGCCGGAGGGAAAGGTCCGGCTGATGAAAGATGTGCACGATGCATTAGGCCGTGGTGGCCTGTTCCTGATCTGGGAACCCACCCTTCTCGAGGGAGAGAACCGCACCGAATGGCTTGATCGGTTCACCTCATATCGCAGCGTATGGGCCGCACTGACCGACGAAGAATTCGAAACGATGGACTCTCACATGAGGCTGGCCGACTTCCCGGAATCAGCCGACACATGGAAGTCGATGGGCCGTGAAGCCGGTTTCGCCCATGCCGAACATATATACCAGATGCCCAATCGCTTCGGCAGTGTCTACCAGTTCAGGAACTGACATCGCGGTCCGCTAACGCATCCGCTATTCGGATCGTCGTGGCCTCATCTGCCGACCTGGTCCTGACTGGCAACCACCGGCACCGTCGCTTCGTCCGCAACACGGGCTTCGGTCTGCCGGGCGGCAGCGACGACGCGGCGCTGTGCGCGGATTGCATTCCATTGCTGGTCGATCAGCACGCCGATGAGGATAACGCCGCCCATGACGGCGAAATTCAGCGACGAGGGGATGCCGAGCAGGTTGACGAGGTTCTGCAACTCCTGGAGCAGGACCGTGCCGAGCACGACGCCGACGATCGATCCCTCGCCGCCGCGCAGCGAAAAGCCTCCGAGCACGGCTGCGGCAATCGCGTAGAGTTCGTAGAATTGGCCATGGCTCGCCGGCGAGATCGAGCGCGTGTACATGGCGAAAAGGATCGCCGAAAGCGCGGTCAGCAACCCGCAGATGACATAGGCCGACATCACCATGCGGCCGGTGCGGATACCGGAATAGCGGGCCGCCTCCTCGTTCTTGCCGATCGCGTAAAGATAGCGCCCGAAGACGGAGCGGTGCAGCACGATCCACGTGACCACGCCGATGATGACAAGCGCGATGAAGGTGTTGGGCACACCGTAGAACCGTCCTGCGGTCAGGAATTCGAGGTCCGGGAAATTCTGGCCAAAGGCAAAACCCGCCGTTCCGTCGGCCGTGTAAAAGCGCGCCGCCCCGCGATAAATCAGGAGGCCGCAGAGGGTGACGACGAAGGGTTGCAGGTTCAGCCGGGTGATCAGCCAGCCATGAACCGCACCGATGACCGCGCCGAGCACGAGAATGAGCGGCAGCGCCAGCATCCAGGACATGTCCTGGACCGCAACGAAATCGATGAACAGCACGCCGAGAAGCGCCACCAGCGAGCCGACGGAAAGCTCGATACCGCCCGTAATGATGACGAAAGCCTGGCCAATCGACAGGATGCCGAACAGGCCGATCAGGTTGGCCGTGTTCGCCAGGTTGATCGGCAGCAGGAAGCGCGGATTGATGATGGCGACGACAATGCCGACGACGACGATCAGAAGCAGCAGTCCAAGATCTTTCTTGATCATTCGAGATCCATTCCCCGATACCCAGTGAGATTGCCGCAGCGGCTATTTTACGCCTTTGCCGACGGCAAGCAAAAGGACGCTTTCCTGGCTGAATTCGTCCTCTTCCAGAATGCCGGCGATCTGGCCCTCATGCATGACGGCAATGCGGTCGGAAACGCCGATCACCTCTTCCATGTCGCTGGAGATCATCAGGATCGCGACACCGGCATCGGCAAGCGCCCGCATCAGGCCATAGATCTCGTTCTTCGCGCCGATATCGATGCCGCGCGTCGGCTCGTCGAAGATCATCACCTTCGGGCTCATCGACAGCCATTTGGCAAGCACCACCTTCTGCTGGTTGCCGCCCGACAGCGTGCTGGTCCGGATCGAAACCGAGGGCGCCTTGATGCCGAGGCGAACGCGCTGCTTTTCGGCCGCCGCCGTCTCCCGCTCGGCAGACAGCATGAAGCGGCTGGCGAGCTTCGGAAGATCGGCAAGGGTGATGTTCTGGACGATCGGGAAATCGAGCAGAATGCCGTTGCGCTTGCGATCCTCCGGCACCAGGAAAATGCCGCGGGCGACCGCGTCCCGCGCGGAACCGACCACAATCTGCTGCCCGTCCTGGAAGATGGCGCCGCCGTAACTCCGGTCGATGCCGAAGAGCACCCTTGCAAGCTCGGTGCGGCCGGACCCGACGAGCCCGGCGAGCCCCAGGATTTCGCCATACCTGATTTCGAGATCAACCGGGCGGCGGGGATAGGCCTCGGTGCGTACGCCGCTTGCCTTCAGCGCAACCGAGCCGGGCGAGCGCTGCGGCTTTGCGGTACGGGCGGCAAGCACCCGCCCGATCATCAGCTTGACCATCTGGTCGTGGCCGATGTCCTTCTTGGCGAGCGTGCCGACAAGCGCGCCGTCGCGCAGCACGACGACCCGGTCGGCGACGCGCTCGACCTCGTGGAGCCGGTGGGAGATGAAAATGACGCTGATGCCATCCGCCTTCAGCAGTTTGATGATGCTGAGCAGCCGCTCGGTTTCGGCCAGCGGAAGGCTGGAGGTGGGTTCGTCGAAGATGACGAGCCTTGCGTTGATGGACAGCGCCTTGGCGATTTCCACCATCTGCTGCTCGGCAAGCGAAAGCGACGCCACGGGCGTGTCGGCGGAAAAATGCGCCCCCACGCGCTTCAGGAGCGGCTTCACCATGTCTCTCAGGCGATCGCGATCGACGAGCTTGAAAGGTCCCGCCTTCAGCGGTTCACGGCCGAGGAAGATATTGGCGGCGACGTCGAGATTCTCGAAGAGATTGAGTTCCTGGTGCACGAAGGCGATGCCGGACGAGATGCTCGATTCCACCGTGAGGAAGCGAAGCTCCGTCCCGTCGAGCAGGATCGTCCCCCGGTCGGGTGCGATCACGCCGCCGAGAATCTTCATCAGCGTCGATTTTCCGGCCCCGTTTTCGCCGACGAGGCCGATGACCTCGCCAGGCACGACGTCCATCGACAGGCCCTCGAGCGCGACGACGCCCGGATAGGTCTTGCCAACGCCTGAAAGCGAAAGGAACGGCGTTGCGGGCGCGCCCGGTGACGGGAGGTCGGAGGTATGATTCATCGCCTGTCCATGGCTGCTGTCGGAATGAAATGCCTTTCCGCGGCGGCGGCGAAGGCCGCCGCCGCGAAGGAGGTTATTTTCCAGCCATGGCCTTCAGGTTGGCGGCATACTTGTCGACATCATCCTTGCCGATGATCACCGTCGGGATGATGATCAGGCCGTCGGCGGGAACGCCGGACTTGTCGCCCTTGAGGTAGGCGGCCATCAGTTTCATGCCCTGGTAGGCCCATTCGAACGGCTGCTGCACGACAGTCGCGGCGATCGTGCCTTCCTTGACACCGCCGAGCGTGATCGGATCGTCGTCAAAGCCGACGACGGTGATCTGGCCGAGCTTGCCCGCCTCGCGGAGCGCCTCGTAGATGCGCGGCGTATTGTAGGAGTAGAAGCCGACCATGCAGGTCACGTCGGGGCTGGCCACCAACGCATCCTCGACGTTCTTCTTGGCACGCGTCTGGTCGATGTCGTCACCGCGAACATCGATAAGCTCGATCTTGGTGCCCTTGAGCCCCTCCTTCATGCCTTCGATGCGCTCGCGGGCATTATCAGCGCCGAGAAGACCGACGAAACCGAGGCACTTGCCGCCGTCCGGCATCGCCTTCTTGGCGATTTCGGCGGCCTGCTTGCCGGCATCGACGTTCGAAGAACCGATATAGGCGACACGGTTGGTCTTCGGCGCGTCGCTGTCAGTCGTGAAGAGAGCCGTCTGCGAGCCGATCTTGTTGAGGCCATCCGTCTGGGTCTTGGGGTCGACGGCCGAGACCATGATCCCCTTGACGCCGGCGGTGACGAGATCTTCCATGAGGCGCTGCTGAATGGCGACAGCCGCCTGCTCAGGATACTTCAGCTCCATGTTGTAATCAGGCATTTCGCCCTGCGCCTTCTTCACCCCCGCCTCGGCGGCTTTCCAGAAGTCGGACGCCCCGTTGACGACGAATGCGAGCGTCGGCTTGTCGTCGGCATAGGCTGCAGCCATCGGTGCCGCGCTCAGCATCAGCCCGGCCAGGAACAAGGCTGCATTGCGTTTCAGCTGTTTCATAACACACCTCCCGAGGGCCGCATTGGCGAGGGCCCGTTCGCTACTCTACGGCCGGCCGGATGCACGCCCCCTCCCCGGGGCCGTCGCGAAGCGACGTATGGCATAGGTTCCGATCGCTCCCTGACGGTATACAAGAATCTTAATTAGTAAATAGTATTATTAATGTAGCTCAGAACATGCTGGCGCCGGGCCAGTTCCGCCGCAGGGCAAGGAGCGGCGCCATGAGAAATGGCGGTCGCCAGCGAGTCGCAACGACCACCTTCGACCGCTAGCAGCCACTTGACCATGGCCACAACGCGCCAAGAGCGGTCGTCTACTTGCCCGCGATAGATGACAGGCTCGGGGCCGTCAGCGGACTGGCAGCTTTTGGTCTCGGTTCTTATGAAGCGGACGTTCAAATCCCCATTGTTTGACGTAATCTGACATGATGGTGAACTCACAACGGACCACCACCGATAGCACGGCGCCGGTCGACTCGCCGGAGACCGCGCGGCGAAGGACCCGCTACCGGTGGGCCAGAGGGATCGTCTGGGCGAATGGCACGGTCTTCGTCGTGACCGGGCTGGCGGGCAACGTGCTCAACATGCTAGATCGCGACGACCTGATCCAGCGCTACCAGATACTCTGGATATTGCTGGCCGCGAGTCCGCTGCTCCTCTTCAATTATTACGTCCTGCATCCCTTCAAGCGGTCCCTCGCGTTGGCCGAGCGCCGGGATCTCGCCTCGCAAGGACGTTTGGACGAGCTGACGGTCGAGCCGGTCGAGACGCTCGTTTGTGAGCCCCGCCCCGAGGACTCCCCCGAAACGTTGCGCCTTAAAGCGCAACATCGTCGCAACGTGCGCGGCGGCTGGGTGGCACTCGCCATAGGCGTCGTTTCATTGATCCTCGCGATTTTGGACTTCGCGACCCAGGTCACCGGGATGACGTTTCTCGTGGGATTCGGCGCCGCCATCTTCATCGTCATGCGCGAACACGTCCTGGCTCGCTTCCAGTGGGCCCTCGCGCTGGCCGAGCGCCGGGATCGCGCCTCGGAACGACGTTCGGACCGGCTGACGGTCGCGCCGGTCGAGCCGCTCGTTTATAAGTCCCGCCCCAAGGACTCACCCGAAACGTCGCGCCTTAAGACGCAACATCGGCGCAACCGGCGGGGCAGCGGGGTGGCGCTTGCCATAGGCGTCGGTTCATTGATCCTCGTGATTTTCGACGTAGCGACCCACGTCACCCTGCTGACGTTTCTCGTCGGGCTCGGCGCCGCCCTCTTCATCGTGGTCCGCGATCACTGGCGGGGCTCGCTGCAGACGGCCTTAGCGGAGTCGATGCAGAAGGACATGGCAGCGCAGCACGCGGCGGATTTGGCGCAGGCCCGGCATCAGGTCATGGGGCCGGTGCTCTAGCTACGTTCGTTCACGGACGATGACCAGGCGGGGACGCGTCACGGCGCACTCACGGAGGAAGAACATCTGGCACGCGCGTTGGCGTGGATAGGCCCAATGGTGGCGGTGGGCCGCCCCGGCGAGAGATTGCCGCAGGTGGGTGCGCAGCGCGTCTACCTGACGGACGACGCCTGGCAGGCGCGCATCATCGAACTGATGGAGGGTGCCGCGCTGGTTGTGCTGCGCACGGGTTCGAGCGCGGGTTTCCACTGGGAAGTGGGCCGCGCCTTGTCCACGTTGTCGCCGGAGAAGTTGCTGGTCATCGTCGACAATCGCAAGGAGCTGCGTGGGCTTCTGGAAGTGATCGCGAATCACCTGGGTCAGCCGAGCGCCAAAGTCAGTTGTCGTGGAAAGAACATCGGTTCGGTCAAAGGCCTGGTGATGTTCGAAGATGGCTGGGTGCCGCGCCCGCTGCGGTTGCGTCGCGGCACGCTGCGGGACCTGGGAGAGTGGGGAAACCTGTCGACGCGCTTTGTCCTTTCGTTACAGCCGCTGTTCGAGCGTCATGGAATCAGGGCGACGATCCCTCCAATCTCAAGATTGAAGATCGTCGGGGTGGCATTTCTGCTGGTCTGGGCGGCGCTGGCGGCCTTCGTGTGGGACTAGGTCGAGGATCGTCTGGCTTAGCGCGTTGGAAGAGCAATTCCGTCACCGGGGTTTTAGCGAGGCTACGATCCGCGTATCTGCGGGGAACAGGCGAGCGCTCGGCCTTTATCTACATCTAGGCTATTCAGAGAGATGGCGGGGCTTCGATTACGACCCGATACTGCGCATCACGCTAGAAAAAGTCGAGCTTGGGAAACCACTGGGTAGCTGAGACCCTATGTCTCGACGGCCTTGGGGCCGCTTGGACCACGATTGCAGCACTGGCCTAGGTTCGACCCCACAAAAAATCACCCTCCTATTTTCCCCACCCCTCACAACCATGCCTATACTTTCCCCGCCCCGCCCTCGGATACACCGGTGAGCGTCACCGGCGAGGCGGGGCCGGCGCCTTGCGGTTGGTCCTGACGCAGACCGGCCGCCAAGGGGTTCGCAGAAAATGGTCCCCCTCTCGCCTGCAACATGGCGGGGCGTGCCTGTGCGGCACACATGAATGGACCGGCGACTGGCAAGGGCCTTCGGGCTTCTCGCCTTTCGCGGCGCCGCGGGAAAATCCGTCGAGCGTCGCCCTGGAAAAGGTGCCGATCATCCGCGCAGAGGGACCCGCAGTTGCGGGCATAAACCGCCGAACGGGGCGCTGGAAGGTGCCATATACCCTTACTCCCACGAGGCATTTTCCAGCGCCCCGTCCGAGTAGGCAGCGGGCCGCATGTCCCCCGGGCCGGAACCGGCTTCGGAATCGCGACATGCGCCAGGAAAAGCTTCAAGCCACGGGCCGGATGGGGCCGCGTGAAGGAGAACCCATGCCCGAGAAAAAGCGTGACGAAATGCCCCGAGACGAAGAGATGGGAGACGAAGAGATGGCGCGTCTTCGCGCCGCGCTGAAGGAGGCAACCGCGCCGGCGCGCGACGCGATCGATCGCCGGGCCTACGAGGCGGGCCGCGCCGTCCAGCACGAGGCGAGCTGCCGCCGCGCCGCCACCCTTGCCCTCTTGCCGCTCATTGCCTGCCGCCGCCGCGCCTGCCGGCGCAGGCGCCGCTGCAGCGGTCCCATGGTGGCGTCGGCCCGGCAGAAGGGCGCCGTCGCCGCCCAGCGGGCGCTCGGCCTTTCGGGTGCCGCCGTCGCCGACCTGCCGCTCTGCGCGGCAAGCTGCTGGGAAGACCTCTTCGAACGCTTCCGCTCGGCGCTTGCCAGCCTCAGCCGGCGCCCGGCCGAACTTGCGGACAGGACCGGGCCTTGACCTGCGGCGAACATGCGTCTTGCCCTCGGTTCAAGAGGCGACCAGCGAGGCCTTCAGCCGGCCTGCCAGAGCGCGCATGTGCATGTCGTTGGTGCCGCAGCAGCCGCCGAGGATCTTCATGCCCCGCCGGTGCAGGCCGACCATCATCTCGGCGAATTCGCCGGGATCGCTGCCGTCGGCGTGGTCGAGCCCTTCCAGCTCCTCCGGCGTCAGGCTGGAGGCATTGGCCTGCAGGCCGAATATCCGGTCCGTCGCCGGCCACGGCTCCTTCGATGCCGCCGTCTCGAAATGCGAGGGATGGACGCAGCCGCCCATGTAGTAGAGCGGCGGGCGGCCGGCCGCGGCGTCGATGCGGGCCACCGCATCCGCAAGCGCCGTGCCGTCAGGAAGACGGCCGGCCGCATCGATGACCGGCGCCAGGATATAGGGCAGCCCGGTTTCGGCAAACACCCGGGAGACGCCGACGAGTTCCTCGACATCGGGGAAGGTCGGCGCGTAGAGGAGGTCGGCACCGGCGCCGGCGAGCGCATGGACCTGGTCGCGGACATAGTCTTCCGCCTCGTCCGCGTCCGGCGCGCCGTCCGGGCTGTAGCCGTCGACCCGGGGCCCGACGACGCCGGCGATGAAGACGGTGCCCTCGAGCCCGAGCTCGCGGCGCAGGTCCTGCAGGAGTGCCACCGATTCGGCATTCGCCCGGTGAAGGTCGCTCGGCGCGGTGTAGCCGAGCCGGAAGAGGCAATCGCGGTGCGCCCGCCAGGTCGGCGTGCCGACCTGCATCGGCAGGTCATAGGCGGCGGCGACCTCGAGATAGCTGCGGTAGATCGCCGACAGCGCCTTGCGCCCGGCATCGCTGAAGAGATGCACGAAGGCGGCACTTTCGGGGGTGGGCAGGCCGTAGTCGTAGACGAGCCTGGTGACGACGGCCCCTTCGGTCAGGAATGCGGGAGAGCTGTTCAGGCGCTCCACATAGGTCATGGCGGATGTTTTCTTGGTCATGATCTCTTGATGCCGGCGCAGTGTTAACCTGCGATTTGGTCCGAAGCTGAAGCTGTGTCATTTGTCATACAGAGTGACATCGGATCCGGCACGATACCACGCGGCATCATCCGCACGATTGAATAGCCCCGGCACAAAAAGCAGCATATCCTGCGCGGCATCCGAGGCGGCCATGCGTCGCAAGCCTCTCGTCACGAAGGGACCGGCACCGCACTCATGACACGCGCGCAGCAGGTTGGCGTCATCATCGGTCTCGCGGTCGTCGCGGCGCTGACCCTCCTGCGCGCCAGCGACCCGCCGCTCCTGAGGCAGGCCCGCGACGTCACCTTCGACGAGTACCAGCGCATCGCGCCGAGGGCCTACGAGAACATGCCGGTGCGGGTCGTCGATATCGACGAGGCCTCGCTCAGGGAATTCGGCCAGTGGCCATGGCCGCGCAACCGCATCGCCGAACTCGTCGAGCGGCTTTCCGCCATGGGCGCCTCGGCCATCGCCTTCGACATCCTCTTCGCCGAGCCTGACCGGCTTTCGCCCCGCAACGTCGTCAAGGAAATCGAGGGCTTCGACAGTGCCCTCATCGAAAAACTGCCTGACAATGACGAGATCCTGGCGCAGGCGATTGCCGGAAAGCCCGTCGTCCTCGGCTTCGGACTGTCGAACGAGGGAAATTATCGCCCACCCGTCATGGCCGGCTTCGCCTTTACCGGGGAGAGCCCCGTCAACGCGCCGCCGCATATTGCCGCCGCCACGCCGCTGCGCCCGCAGCTCGAGGCCAATGCCTCCGGGCTCGGCCATATCAGCCTCAATCCCGGCAGCTCCTCGGCGGTCGTGCGCGCCGTTCCGCTTTTCCTGACCGACGGCGAGCAGCTCTACCCCAATCTCGCCATGGAGGCCCTGCGCGTCGCCCAGGGCGCCTCGACCTATGTCATCGCCGGAGCACCCGATGCCCCCGACATCATGACCCTGGTCAAGAACGGCGAGTTCGTCGCACCGGTCACCGCAACCGGCGAACTCTGGCTCTACGTGACGCCAGACATGGCTGCGCGATACGTTTCCGCCGGCAAGATCCTCGCGCCGGATGGCCCTTCTCCCGAGGTGGCGGCAGCAATAGAGGGCAGCATCGTCTTCGTCGGCACCTCCGCCGCCGGCCTCCAGGACATCCGCGTCACCGCGCTTGGCCAGAATGTCCCCGGCGTCTCGCTGCATGCGCAGATCGTCGAGCAGATCCTGTCCGGCCGCTTCCTCTCCCGGCCGGACTGGGCTGATGGCGTTGAGATCCTCTCCATCGCCGTTGCCGGTACCCTCCTCGTCCTGGTGACGACCTTCGTCAGCCCGGCCGTCGCCCTCGCCTTCGGTCTCATGATCACCGCGCTGGCGCTGGTTGCTTCCTGGCTCGCCTTCTATCTGGCGGGCATGCTCTTCGATCCCCTGGCCCCCATCGTCAGCGGATCGATCACCCACTTCGTCGTGACCGCCTTCCGCTTCCTGGTGACGGACCGCGAGCGCCGCGAGGTCAGGCGCGCCTTCGGCCACTATCTTTCGCCGTCATTGCTCTACCGCATCGAGCACACGCGCGACGCCCTCAGGCTCGGGGGCGACGACCGCGAGCTGACGGTCATGTTCGTCGACGTCAGGAACTTCACCGAGATCAGCGAGCGGCTGACGCCCACCGAGGTCGTCGGTTTCCTCAATACGCTCCTCGACGCGCTGAGCCGCCACGTCCTTTCCAACGAGGGCACGCTGGACAAGTTCATCGGCGATTCGATCATGGCGTTCTGGAACGCTCCCGTTGATGTGGCCGATCACGCCAAGAAGTCGGCCCGCACCGCCCTTGCAATGCGCGAGACGCTCACGCAGCTCAACGCCGACAATGCCTTCGGCTTCGGCGAGGCGCAGAAGGTCGGCATCGGCGTCGGCTTCCATACGGGCATTGCCTGTGTGGGCAACATGGGCGCCGAGGCCCGCTTCAACTACTCGGCCATCGGAGATGCGGTGAATGTCGCCGCGCGGATCGAGTCCTCGTGCAAGGACGTCGGATTCGACATTCTTGTGTCCGAGGACACGGCGCAGCTGCTTTCGGGATTTGCGTTGCTTGAGGCAGGGATGCTTCCGCTCAAAGGCAAGAGCACCCGCACCCGCCTTTTTGTGGTCGTCGGTGACGAGCAGGTTGCGGCCTCGCCCGAATTCGCCGAGCTGCAGGAAATCCACGGGCGGCTCGTCGAAGCCCTCGGCTCCCGTTCACCCGCAACGCGCCGGCTCCTCAATGCCGCAAGGTTGCGCGCGCCGATGATTGCTGCCGGCCTGCTGGAATTCTACGAGCGGATCTCGCGGCGCTCCCACCACTTCCGCGAGGAGGCGACGGGGAAGAGCGAGGATGTCGCCGGCTGATGCGCCAGGATCTCCGCAGTCGGGGCATGGCCCTCTTTGCCACGCTAATCTCTAGTGCGGTCCCATCCGCCGTCGCGATGACGGTCTCTGCCGGACCAGCCATCGCGGTTCCGGTCTCGGTCGCGGTCGCCCTTATGGTGATGGCCATGCCAGCCGCCCCAGTCCTTCCCGGGCTTGTGGGGCTTATGCGGCTTTTCGGGCTCGCTCGGCGGATCAGGATCGTCCGGCGGATTGGGCGGAGACGGCCGGTCAGGTACGCTCGGCGCCTCCCGGGGAGCCGGGGCGCTCGGTGCCGGATCGCTTCGCTGCGGCGCTGCCCTTTGCGGCTGCTCGGTTGGGTCGCCGTTGTTGTCCTGCCGGTCCTGGAACGCCGTGTCGAGGCCGCAGCCGCCACCGCCGACCACACCCATTCCAAGCGAGAGCGGCTGGCTTCCCGAGAGGAAGGGCAGCGCCCTGGGTTCTCCGAGCGTTCGCAAGACGCCGCGATTCACCCGCTTCGCATCGGTCATTGCACCACCTGGCGTTGCCACCACGCAGTCGCAGCGCCGTGTCAGCTGACGGCAGCCACCCGGACCGCAGAATTGCGCCTGTCCGTTGAGCAGCACGACCGCAGTCGTCCCGTTGGCGCCGACATAGAAGTCGAAGGCCGTGCCGCGCACCCCGATCGTGCCTGCAGGCGTCAGTATCTTGTAGGCCGAGGATTTCGAGTTGCCGCTGACCCAGCGGAATGTTCCCTTGGCGGCCTTGACGGTGAGTTGCTTCAGCTGGTTGGAATCGTCGTAGACGAACTTGTCTATGACGACCGAGGAGCCCCACCCCACCGCGAGCTTCGTGCCATCGCGAAAGACGAACTGCCCCAGCCCGGATTTCGATGTCCGGATCTGCTCGTCCCGATGAACCGGGCCATTGACGACGATAGGCCCGCTCTGGCCCGTGACGTCTGTCTTGATACGCACAGCCTCACCGACCGCCTGGGCGGCCGGAACAGGTTCTTGACTATAGAAAACGGCAATGAGCGCGACGAATGCGACAATACGCAGGCGATGCATCGCAGACCCCTCATAAATTAACGGATGCTAACATATGAAAAGGAAGGCTGTCCCATCATCATTTGAGGCTACTGCATACACTTTTCGCAGGATGCCCAAGGCAGGCGCAAAGCGCCGAAGCCGGGCTGAAAGCCCGGACACTATCCGTTGTG
The DNA here is from genome assembly GCF_004345245.1 of Rhizobium sp. BK251. GTDB lineage: Bacteria > Pseudomonadota > Alphaproteobacteria > Rhizobiales > Rhizobiaceae > Rhizobium. The sequence continues at coordinate 43,121 of NZ_SLUQ01000004.1, forward strand.
ATTATGCGGATCCGAAGGCCTCTGGCTTGGCGGCTGCGACCAGGGACGGGCGGGCGTTTAGACGTCCGCGACCTTTTCCGCCGCAGCGGTGGCCGCAATCGCCTCGACCATCTTCTTGAAACGCGGGTAGTTGCGGATCGGATCGAGGTCCGAATCGTGCTGGAACCACAGGATCTGGTAGCGGGAGCTGAAAGGCATCAGCGCCTCGAGAGTGTCCAGTGCCTCGTTGTGATCGCCCAGCAACGAATAGACGCAGGCCGTGTTGTAGCGGGCGACGATGTCGTCCGGCTGGATCGCGAGCGCCCGCGCCGCCCATTTGCGCGCCCGGTCGGCGTCACCGAGGTGGGCGAGTGCCAACGCACCACGATGCGCCGGCCCGGAATTCTCGGGATTGAGGTTGAGTGCCCGCTCCGCCCGTTCGATACCGATGCGCGCCCAATGCTCGAGGTCAGCCGTCCTGCCGAGCGCACGCGATGAACTCATGATGTGGATTGGCGAGAGATAGTCGTCCGGCCTGAGCTCGGCAGCGCGCTTGAAATAAACGATAGCGCCCTCGTAGTTTCCCTGCATGAAGAGGAACCGGCCATAGTGGAAGTTCGCCTCGTAGAGGTCGGGGTCGAGCGCAAGCGCCTGCTCCAGCTCCATGGCCGCTTCCGCGTCGTGTCCGTCCTGGTGCAAAGCGAGCCCCCGCGAGGCATGCGCCTCCGCGAGGTTCGGATCGAGTGCGATTGCCTTGGCGCTGGCGACCAGGATGCTTTCGACCGAAAACTCGTCAGGGTGCCAGTCGCGCAAGGCGGATTCGCAATCGGCAATGCCGGCATAGGCACGCGCATAGCTGGGATCGAGTTCCACGGCCTTTGAAAACATCCGCCTCGCAAGAAGCATGTAGGGCCGGGTCCAGGAATGCAGGAACTGCCGGCCACGAAGATAATAGGTATAGGCTTCGACATTCGTGGTCGGGTCGCTCTCGATTGCCTTCTTCTCTTCCGGCAGGAGCTTGATCTTCAGCTGGTTGACGATTGCGTGCGTGATCTCGTCCTGGATGGCAAAGATGTCGGTCAGGTCGCGATCGTAGCGGTCGGCCCAGAGGTGGCCGCCGTTCTTCGCGTCGATCAGCTGGCCCGTGATACGGACACGCTCGCCCACCTTGCGCACGCTGCCTTCGAGGATGAAGTTGACCCCGAGTTCCTGAGCGACCTGCTTCACCTTGACCGAGTGGCCCTTGTAGGTGAACACCGTGTTGCGGGCGACGACGTGCAGGCCGGAGATCTTCGAAAGGTCGGTGATGATGTCCTCGGTGATGCCGTCGGAGAAGTATTCCTGTCCCGGATCGTTGCTCATGTTGGTGAAGGGAAGCACGGCGATCGACTGGCGGCGTGACGGGCGCTCGGTCATTGTCTTACCCGCGTCGTCCTTTCCACGCCCGAACGAGATCTCGTAGACCCGGATGCTCTGCTCGATGTTCTTGAGGAAATGCTCGCCCCGGTCCTCGAATACGAGATCCAGCCGCGAGCCGACATGGTCGCGCACCGAGGCGGAAACCGCGATTCCCCCGGTCTCGGCGATGCCTTCCAGGCGAGCGGCAACGTTCACGCCATCGCCGAAGATATCGCCATCCTCAACGATCACGTCGCCGAGGTGGATGCCGATGCGCAACTCGACCCGCCTCTCGCGCGCGACGTCGACGTTGCGCTGGAGCATGCCCTGCTGGATCGCCGCCGCGCAGGCAACGGCGTTCACGACGCTGGAGAATTCGATCAGCACGCCGTCGCCGGTCAACTTGACGATTCGACCCTTATGGTCGCGAACCGTCGGATCCAGGAATTCGGCGCGGTGCTTCTTCACCGCAGCCAAGGTCCCGGCCTCGTCGGCACTCATGAGACGGCTGTAACCGACGACATCGGCGGCAAGAATGGCAGTCAGTCTGCGTTCCAAGCGGCCCCCGGAAAATCACACAATCATACGGATATCTAATTTAACTCTTTCTTATCTATATGTCCCGCAAATCCTTCCGCAACCTTGCCACTGGCAAAAAGATAAATGCGGGCGGCGGGGCCGCGGCGAAAAGTAATTTCGCGGGGCTGCGATCCGGGTACAACACGCGCTCCTGCTGGCGGAGAGTGAGCGAGGTGAAGACAGTGCTTGACTTCGCCCACCGATCGTCCGACTCCAGCGGGCAAGCAAAGGAGGGAACTTCCCATGAGCGAAGCGTCAAAGAGCACGGTCGACCAGAGTGAAGTCGATCGTTTTTCGGCCATGGCGGCGGAGTGGTGGAACCCGACAGGCAAGTTCAAGCCGCTGCACAAATTCAATCCGGTTCGCCTTGCCTTTATCCGCGATCGGGCAGCAGAAAATTTCGGCCGCGATCCGAGGGCTTCGCGGCCGCTCGAGGGCTTGCGCGTCCTCGATATCGGATGCGGCGGCGGCCTGCTTTCGGAGCCGGTCGCACGGATGGGCGCATCCGTCGTCGGCGCCGACCCCTCCGAGAAGAATATTGGAATTGCCTCCACCCATGCGCGCCAGACCGGCGTACCCGTCGACTATCGGGCCGTCACCGCCGAGCAACTGGCCGAGGCGGGGGAGACCTTCGATATCGTGCTCAACATGGAGGTGGTGGAGCATGTCGCCGACGTCGATCTCTTCCTGACGACCTGCGCCAAGATGGTGCGTCCGGGCGGCCTGATCTTCATTGCGACAATCAATCGCACCATGAAGGCCGCGGCTCTTGCGATCTTCGCGGCCGAGAACATCCTGCGCTGGCTGCCGCGCGGCACGCACCAATATGAGAAACTCGTGCGCCCGGAGGAAATCGAAAAGCCGCTCTCCACCGAAGGCCTTGAGGTTACAGACCGGACAGGCGTCTTCTTCAACCCGCTCTTCAACGAGTGGAACCTGTCGAAAGATATGGACGTAAACTACATGATCGTCGCGAAGCGCCCGGCCTAGCCGGCCATCCGCCTCTGATCATTCAGGAGAGCCGGACGGACGTGTCGCACAACTAGTTCACGTCGTCCGGAAGGATAGGCAACGCCGCGATCTCGATTCCCTCTTCGACGAGCGCCTGCGCCTCGCTCGGCGTTGCCTGGCCGATGATGCCGCGCGCATCCGCCTCGCCATAGTGGATCTTGCGGGCTTCTTCGGGAAACTGGGTGCCGACATCTTCGGCATTGGCCTTTACGGCCGCGACGGCTTCCCTCAGCTTCGCCATCGCTTCCTTCTGCACGACATTCATTGCGAGCGTCTTGATCTCCTCCTTCTTGCGCGCCGTGGAAACGGATGGCGCCATCAGGAGCTTGGAGACGGCAGGGGAATTGCAGACGGGGCAGGTCAGGAAGCCACTTGCCACCTGACGATCAAAGTCCTCGCTGCTCGAGAACCAGCCCTCGAACTCATGGGTATTGTCACAACTCAGCGAATAACGGATCAAGGGGCGACACCTCCGGCCGCAGCATCGGAAACCTTCTCGATCGAAAACTCGCGGCCATTCTTCAGATTGGGAATCTTGTCATGCGCGGCCTTGACGGCCGTGACATCGATATCGGCGAGAATGACGGCCTCGCCGGTGCCGCCTGCAGATGCAAGTACACGGCCCCAGGGATCGACGATCATCGAGTGACCGAACGTCTCCCGGCCATCCTCGTGCAGCCCGGCCTGCGCTGCGGCGATGACGAACACGCCGTTCTCGATTGCGCGGGCACGCAGCAGGATTTCCCAGTGGGCCTCGCCCGTCTGCCGGGTGAAGGCAGCCGGCACGGTCATCACCTCGGCGCCGGCAATCGCCTGGGCACGGAAGAGCGCCGGGAAACGCACATCGTAGCAGATGGTGAAGCCCATTTCGGCGAAGGGGAGCGAAACGACCCGCGCCTCGTTGCCGGGGCGGTAGACGGCGCTTTCACGCCAGCTTTCGCCATTGTCGAGATCGACATCGAACATGTGGATCTTGTCATAGCGAGAGACGATCTTGCCATCAGGACCAAAGAGGAAACCGCGGTTTGCGATCTTGCCGTCGTCAAGCGCGATCGCCGTCGAGCCGATATGCAAGTGGATGCCAAGCTCGGACGCGAGTTCGGAGGCGGTCTTGACGATGATGTCGCCTGCCTCGTCCTTGAGGACGGCGCGCATGCCGGTGCGGTTCTTCTGTATCGCGCCGGTCATCTCCGGCGTCTGCACGTAGACGGCGCCCTCAGACGCAGCGTGCCGGACAAGGCGGGCCATATCGGCCGCGTTCCTGACGGGATCGACGGTGGAGCACATCTGGACTGCTGCAGCCCTGAAGGCCATCGTTATACCCCTTCGCTCGCCAGCATGGAGTCGAGCTTGCCGGCCCGGTCGAGCGCGTACAAGTCGTCGCAGCCGCCGACATGCGTGCCGTTGATGAAGATCTGCGGGAATGTCGAGCCGCCGTTGGACTTCGACACCATTTCCTTGCGCAACTCGGGCGAGAAGGTGGCGTCATGCTCTACATATTCCACGCCCTTCGATTCCAGCAGTGATTTGGCGCGGGCGCAGTAGCCACAAAACTGACGCGTATAAATGACAACGGGTACCATTATCGTCTCCGGAGGGACATGACAGCATTCTTGTCATATAGGCGTGGACAAAGCCCTTGCAAAGGTCAAAACACTGACCTCGGCAGCACCTGCCTTCTTGAGCGCGCGTGTCGCAGCTGCAACCGTCGCGCCGGTCGTGTAGACATCGTCGACCAGCACGAGACGCTTGCCGAACACTTCGCCCTCCCCGCCCTTGCGGATGGCAAAGGCGCCACGCACGTTATCCTCGCGCGCCTTTGCGCCAAGACCCACCTGCCGCGTCGTTCTCTTCACGCGCATGAGCGTCGCCGGCAGGAGCGGCTTGCCGGAAAGGTGGCTCAAATGTCGGGCAAGCTCGGCCGCCTGGTTGTACTTGCGTGACAGCAGGCGCATGCGATGGAGCGGCACCGCAATGATGCCGTCGCACCCGGTAACGCAGCCGTCGTCGGCACGCAGCATCCACCCCGCCATCATCGGCGCGAGATCGGTGCGGTCGCGATACTTCAGTCCGTGGACGAGGTCGCGCACGACGCCGTCATGGACGGCAACTGAGCGCAGCCGATCGAAAGGCGGCGGATTGGCGATGGCATCCGCACTCAGGATGCCGCGGCCGAGATCGTGGGAAAAAGGAAGCCCCAGCACTTCGCAATAGGGCCGCTCGATGAAGCGGATCCGCGACCAGCAGGCGGGGCAGAGGCTGCGATGCGTGCCGGTCGAGACCTCGCAGCTCGGGCAGGCGGGCGGATAGACGAGATCGACGACAGCGGCCAGCGGCGCCAGCAGGCCGCGCCACCAATCCGATGCCATCTTTCCCGATTTCGTGAGCCCCATGCGGTTGACATTACCGCGTTCATGGCGCCATTGCGAAGGGAAACCTGCGCTGCCTGCCACGGCACGGAAGCGCCGAGAACACCGCGGAAATCCCATGGATATTCTCTTCGACCAGAATCTGATCGCCACACATCGCCGCCGGGCGCTCGCCGCAGCCGACCAGAACGCAGCCTTCCTGCTCGATATCGCCGCCACCGAATTGGCCGAAAGGCTTGCAGTCGTTGAGCGCCGCTTCGATACGGCGGCCGAACTGCACGGCGCGACCGGTGCCGTCGCCCGAAGCGCCCTTGCGACCGGAAAGATCGGCGAGATCAGCCGCATCGAAAGCTCGAAGGATTTCGCGGGCGCCGGCGAGGAGATCATCGTGGCGCCGTTCGAGGAGGTGCCGCTTGCGCCGGGCTCGGTGAACCTCGTCCTCGCCCCGCTCAGCCTGCACCTGACCAACGACACGCCGGGCGTCTTCATCCAGATCCGCCGAGCGCTGAAGCCCGACGGGCTCTTCCTCGCCGCAATCCCCGGCAGCGGCACGCTGCAGGAGCTGCGTGACGTGCTGCTGGCGACCGAGATCGAGCTGAGCGGCGGAGCGAGCCCGCGCGTCATCCCCTTTCCCGATGTCCGCGATGTCGGCGGGCTGATGCAACGCGCCGGCTTTGCGCTGCCGGTGATCGATGCCGAAAACTACACCGTCCGCTACGACTCCATCTTTCCCCTGATGCGCGACCTGCGGTCCATGGGCATGGCGAACCCGCTCCTCGCCCGAAGCCGCAAGCCGCTGACCCGCCGCTTTTTCCTGCGTGCAGCCGAAATCTATGCCGAGCGCTATTCCGATCCGGATGGCAGGATAAGAGCAACCTTTTCGATCATCTATGCATCGGGTTGGGCGCCGCACGAGAGCCAGCAGAAACCACTAAAGCCCGGCTCGGCCAAGGCCAGGCTCGCGGATGCGCTGAAGGTGGACGAGCACAAGCTGCGCCAGTAGGACGGCGTCAGCCGCCGAAATAGCCCGCGATCGTGTTGAACACGTCCCGCAGGGCGCTGGCGAGAGCGCCGAAACCGCCGATGAGAGCAACGGAAATGATGGCTGCGATGAGCCCGTATTCGACGGCGGTGGCGCCTTCCGTGTCTGCGAGAAACGATTTTGCCCGGCCCATCAGCATGCTCCCTTCGGTTTGTGCCGGCTCAAGCCTGGCGAACAATCCCATTCACGAGGTCATTTTCAGCAACCGGCGCCTGTTCCATATCCCTGGAAGACGCAGATCTGGCCCGGTGAGTCCTGCAGGATACTCCGCCGGATCGTATAGCGCTTGCCGCCCTCCGATTTCGGGATCGAGCCCGTCGTGATCGTGTCGAACTCATCAGGGGCGCTGGCGAGAACGCTCGTTCTCGACCTGTCGGAGAGCATGGGCGTGAGGATGAGGGTCAGTGCCACGATGGCCGTTCCGAAGAGCAGCGCGATGTTCAAGACACCGGTCCGGCGCGAGGCGGCCGAGACCTGTTCCTTCTCCCGAACAGCCTTCCAGAAATCGTCGTCCATAATGCCGCGCCTCTTCACACGAACCCGTCGTTAGAGTGAAAGCGATCTTTGGCAGAAGGTGTTGAACGATCCCTTAATATCCACAGCCGAAACGGGCGCTTTACAGCAGATCCTGCAGGAATGGGATGAGCGGCTCGTCGGCCGGAGGCATCGGATAATCACGAAGCGCCTTCGGGCGCACCCATTTGACCACCTGCCCCTCGCGCCCATGGGCAGTGCCCTCGAAACGGCGGCAGATATAAAGCGGCATCAGCAGGTGGAAATTCTCGTAGCTGTGGCTGGCAAAAGTCAGCGGCGCGAGGCAGGGAATGCGCGTCGTGACGCCGAGTTCCTCCTGCAGTTCCCGCACGAGCGTCTCTTCCGGCGTTTCGCCCGGCTCGACCTTGCCGCCTGGAAACTCCCAGAGCCCGGCAAGCGACTTTCCCTCGGGCCGCTGTGCCAGAAGGATACGTCCATCGGCATCGATCAGCGCGCAGGCAGCCACGAGCAGGATCTTCTTGCCGGCCTCGCTCATTCCGCCAAATCCTGGCGCCAGTAGGCGTAGCGATAGGCTTCGCTGAAACCGAATCGGTCATAGAGCGAAAGGGCTGCGGCATTGTCGACGCCGACCTGCAGCCAGGCGGTGCGGGCGCTGCGCATTCTTGCCCAGCGCAATGCCGAAGCGAGTATCTCGGTTCCCAGCCCTTCGCGGCGGTAGGCCTGTGCCACGGCAAGCGACATGACGCCGGCAAGATCATTGTCCTGCACGCAGAGCACGGTCGCGGCCGGCCCCTCCTCGGGCCTCTCGATGACAAAGAGACCGCACGGCGGCTTGATGCCGCTGACAATCTCGGCAAGCGCCGGCTTCAGGATCGATTCAGCCTTGTCGATCGCGATGCTGGCATCGACAAAACGGCCGACGTCATGGCTCGGCAGATGGTCGAGGGTATCGGGCAGTTCGAGGTTCGCGAGATCGCAGGTCATGACGACGGTTTCGTCGAAGCGCGTCCAGCCGTGGAGCTCGAGTTCCTGGACGAGCGCCTGCGGCGCAAGCGGCGTCTCGCGTACGACGAGCGGCCGGCCATAGGCCGCGAATTTCTTGCGCGCCTTCTCCAGCCGGATCCGGATGTCGCGATGGTCGGAAGGATCAAGCGGCACGACGCTGTTCAGGCGCTTCGAAGGATGACCGGCGGTGAGCCGCACCTGCCAGCTTCCGTCATACTGCACGGATGCCGCCGGCCAGGCCCGGAAGCCCACAGCCTCCAGCCGCCGCACGAGCGGCAGGTTGCTTGTCGATATTTTCATTTGCTTCAACAGGATATCAGCTCCGGTAGTCGCCATTGATTGCGACATATTCCTTGGTGAGGTCGCAGGTCCACACGGTGGCGGTTCCGCTGCCGAGGCCGATATCGACCTTCACCGGAATGTCCTGGCGCTTCATGACATTGCTGGCGGCTTCTTCGGAATAGCCCGGGTCGCGCTCGCCGTTGACTGCCACGCGCACGTCGCCGAACCAGATGGCGAGCCGGTCGCGGTCCGCCATTTCGCCGGCCTTGCCGACGGCCATGACGATGCGGCCCCAATTGGCGTCCTCGCCGGCGGCAGCCGTCTTGACCAGCGGGGAATTGGCGATCGAAAGCGCGATACGCTTGGCGGCGGCATCGCTTTCGGCACCGGTGACGGTGATTTCCAGCATCTTGGTTGCGCCTTCGCCATCACGCACCACCTGCAGGGAAAGATCCTTCAGCACCTCGTTCAGCGCGGCGCGGAAGCCCGCGATGCGCGGATCGTCAGCACGGTCGATGCGCGGCTGTCCGCTGGCTGCGGCCGCGCCGGTCGCAAACAGAAGTAGCGTATCGGAAGTCGACGTGTCGCTGTCGACGGTCATGGAATTGAACGTGGGCTCGACGCCGGCAGAAAGAAGCGCCTGCAGCACCGACGGTGCGATGTCCGCATCGGTGGCAACGAAGGAGAGCATGGTCGCCATGTCGGGCGCGATCATGCCCGCACCCTTGGCGATGCCGTTGATCGTAACCGTGGCGCCGCCGATCTCGGCCGTACGGGTCGCGACCTTCGGATAGGTGTCGGTCGTCATGATCGCCTTGGCGGCCTCGAACCAGAAATCGCCGACCGCCTCGTCACGCATCTTGTCGAGCACGCCGGCAAACTTGGTGGCATCGAGCGGCTCGCCGATCACGCCGGTCGAAGCGAGATAGACTTCGTTTTCACCACAGCCCACGGCAGCCGCTGCCGACTTTGCCGTAAGCGCGGTCGCCTGCCGTCCCTTCAGGCCGGTGAAGGCATTGGCGTTGCCGGAGTTGACGACAACGGCGCGCGCCATCCCGTGCGGCAGGTTGCCCCGGCAGAAGTCCACGGGAGCCGAGGGGCATTTCGAGCGCGTGAAGACGCCTGCGACGGCCGCCGGCTTGTCGAAGACCATCAGCAGCACGTCCGTGCGGTTCTTGTACTTGATGCCCGCCGACGCGGTCGCCATGCGCACGCCGCCGAGCGCGGGGATTTCGGCGAAGGTCTTCGGGGCGAGAGGTGAAACGGAACCGGACATCGTGATGGACCTGGCTGATAGTGAAGGGCCCGGAAGAACCGGGCCCTGGGAAAGATTGTTACTGCTGCGGCTGCGCTGCTGGCTGGTCACCCGGCGCCGGCTGCTTGTTCGCCTCCTCATACCCCTTGCGGAGGGTCTCGTCCATGACGTCGACCTTGGAGGACTGCTTCGCCTGGGCGAGCAACTCAAGATACTTGTCGCGCATGACAAGCTGGCGAACCTGGTCCTGGACCTGCTCGAAGGGCGGGGGCGGGGCGACGCGCTTGTCCTCGACGAGGATCACATGATAGCCGAAGTCCGTCTTGACCGGAGTCTTCGAATAGGTGCCCTTGTCCAGCGCGAATGCAGCGTCTTCGAATTCCTTGACCATGCGGCCGTGGCCGAAATAGCCGAGATCGCCACCTTCCGACTTGTTCGGATCGGTGGACTTTTCCTTGGCGAGATCGGCGAAGTTCTTGCCGGCATCAAGCTCCTTGATGACTTCCTTCGCCTCGTCCTCGGTCTTTACGAGGATATGGCGGGCGTGAACTTCCTCCTGCTTCGGCAGGGCGGCGATTTCCTTGTCGTAGCGCGCCTTGACCTCTTCCGGGGTCACGGTGTCGACGACATGCTTCTTGAAATAGGCGTTGTGCAGCTCGCGGTCGGCGAGATACTGCATCCGCTTCTTGTAGTCTTCGCTGTCGTTCAGCTTTTCGGTAAGCGCGCCCTGCGCCAGAAGCTTGACGTCGATTGCGGCGGAAAGTGCTGCGACCTTCTTCTGCTCATCCGAAAGCTGGGCAAGCTGCGGGTCGAGATTGGCGACGGCCAGATCGAGTTCGGACTGGTGGATCTCCAGATCCCCGACCTTGGCAATGACCGCGTCAGGCTTGTCCTCGGCAAAGGCCGGGGCCTGGAACGCGACGGCGGCTGCAAACACAGCCGCAGCAAGTCTGTTGTACTTCGACATTCAATAAAACCTTTCGGAGCTACACCACCGGCTTCGGCACAGATGAATCCCGCCAAAAACAGCCATCAACATCAGAATGTGGCCTTTCTGTATCAGCCAATCCCGTTGACATCATTCGACCCCCCTCTTATCTGTCACGCAACCTCGCGTCCAGAACAGTTTCCGGGCGTTTCATGCCAAACCGCCGGAATTTCGGCAACGGACACCGCATGTAAATGCCGGGGAAAATTTACGAAAGGGCCATTCAATGGTCAGTATCGGCGGAATAGCCCGCAAGTTGTTTGGCTCGGCCAACGATCGCCGCGTCCGTTCCTTCCAGTCGAAGGTCGACGCCATCAATGCGCTCGAACCCAGCATGAAGGCTTTGTCCGACGAAGCACTGACAGCCAAGACGGCGGAATTCCGCCAGCAGTTGGCGGAGGGCAAGACGCTCGACGATCTGCTCGTGCCGGCTTTCGCCGTGGTTCGCGAAGCATCACGACGCGTTCTGGGGCTGCGACCTTTTGACGTACAGCTCGTCGGCGGCATGATCCTGCATTCGGGCGACATCTCGGAAATGAAGACCGGTGAAGGCAAGACGCTGGTCGCGACCCTGCCGGTCTACCTGAACGCGCTTGCCAGCAAGGGCGTGCACGTCGTCACCGTCAACGACTACCTGGCCCAACGCGACGCGGGCACCATGGGCCGCCTCTATGGCTTCCTCGGGCTTACGACCGGCGTCATCATCCACGGACTGTCGGACGAGCAGCGCCACGATGCGTATGGCTGCGACATCACCTATGCGACGAACAACGAGCTCGGCTTCGATTACCTGCGCGACAATATGAAATACGAGCGCGCGCAGATGGTCCAGCGCGGTCACAATTTCGCGATCGTCGACGAAGTGGACTCGATCCTGGTCGACGAGGCGCGCACGCCGCTGATCATTTCCGGTCCGCTGGACGACCGTTCGGAACTCTATAACGCGATCGACGCCTTCATTCCGCAGCTTTCGCCGGAAGACTACGAGATCGACGAGAAGCAGCGCTCTGCCAACTTCTCCGAGGAAGGCACGGAAAAGCTCGAGGACCTGCTGAAGCAGGCGGGCCTCCTGAAGGGCCACTCGCTCTACGACATCGAAAACGTCGCGATCGTCCACCACATCAACAATGCGCTGAAGGCCCACAAGCTGTTTCAGCGCGACAAGGACTACATCGTCCGCAACGATGAAGTCGTCATCATCGACGAGTTCACCGGCCGCATGATGCCGGGGCGGCGCTATTCGGATGGCCAGCACCAGGCCCTTGAAGCCAAGGAAAAGGTGCAGATCCAGCCCGAGAACCAGACGCTCGCGCAGATCACCTTCCAGAACTACTTCCGCATGTACGGGAAGCTTGCCGGCATGACCGGTACGGCGCAGACGGAAGCCGAGGAATTCGGCAACATCTACGGTCTCGAGGTCGTGGAAGTACCGACCAACCTGCCGATCAAGCGTATCGACGAGGACGACGAGGTCTATCGTACCGTCGAGGAGAAGTACAAGGCGATCATCGCCGAGATCCTCGACGCCCACAAGCGCGGCCAGCCGGTGCTGGTCGGTACGACCTCGATCGAGAAGTCGGAACTGCTCGCAGAAATGATGCGCAAGCAAGGCTTCTCGAGCTTCCAGGTTCTGAACGCCCGCTACCACGAGCAGGAAGCCTATATCGTCGCGCAGGCCGGTGTTCCGGGGTCGGTGACGATCGCCACCAACATGGCAGGCCGCGGCACCGACATCCAGCTCGGCGGCAACCTCGAAATGCGCATCGAGCGTGAGTTGGGCGAGGTCGAGACCGGCCCCGAGCGCGACGCCAGGATCGAGGCGATCATCGAGGAGATCAAGCAGCTCAAGGAGCAGGCGCTCAACGCGGGCGGGCTCTACGTCATCGCGACGGAACGCCACGAGAGCCGCCGCATCGACAACCAGCTGCGCGGCCGCTCGGGCCGTCAGGGCGACCCCGGTCGCTCCAAATTCTACCTGTCGCTCCAGGACGACCTGATGCGCATCTTCGGCTCCGACCGCATGGACGGCATGCTGCAGAAGCTCGGCCTCAAGGAAGGCGAAGCGATCGTCCATCCCTGGATCAACAAGGCGCTCGAACGCGCCCAGAAGAAGGTCGAGGCCCGCAACTTCGACATCCGCAAGAACCTCCTGAAGTACGACGACGTGCTCAACGACCAGCGCAAGGTCGTCTTCGAGCAGCGCGTCGAACTGATGGAGGCCGAGAACCTTTCCGAGACTGCGGCCGACATGCGCCGTGAGGTCATCGACGATCTGGTTTCCAAGCACATTCCCGAGCGCGCCTATGCCGAAAAGTGGGATGCCGCGGGCCTGCGCGAAGACACTACCAATTTCCTCAACCTCGAGCTTCCGGTCGAGGACTGGGTCAAGGAGGAAGGCATTGGCGAGGACGACATCCGCGAGCGCATCAACGAGGCTTCCGAGAAGATCGTAGCTGACAAGGCAGAGCGCTTCGGGCCGGAAATCATGCATTACGTCCAGCGCTCGATCATCCTGCAGACGCTCGATGCGCTCTGGCGCGAACATATCGTCAATCTCGAGCACCTGCGCTCGGTCATCGGCTTCCGCGGCTACGCGCAGCGTGATCCGCTGCAGGAATACAAGTCCGAAGCCTTCGAGCTCTTCCAGTCGCTGCTGACCAACCTGCGCCAGACGGTGACCGCACAGCTGATGCGCGTCGAACTCGTGCGCGACCAGCAGCCGGCACCCGAGCCTGAACCCCTGATCATGCAGGCCCATCACGTGGACGCCACCACTGGCGAAGACGAGTTCGCAGACAATCTGCCGGCGGTAGCGCCCGAAGACCGCGATCCGCGCAACCCGCTCTCCTGGGGCAAGGTCGGTCGCAACGAGGCCTGCCCCTGCGGTTCGGGCAAAAAATACAAGCACTGCCACGGCGCCTTCGAGCAGGTCTGAGGCACGCTTCGCCGGTCACGCCGCACTGAACGGGCGACGACCATCTGCTTTCGCCAGGAATTCCAATCGCCGCGCCCCCAGCGCGGCGATTGTTTTTTTGCCGCAGCCGATCGGCTGTGGAAAGGCCTGATCGGCCCGGCGAAAGCGCCCTTCCCAAACCGTTTCTTAACCGTGCTCTGTCAAGACTGCAGGCGGAATAGGCCTGTTTATCGAGTTGTGCGTGTCTGTCATGGCGGTCATTGAAACAGCGGAGCGGATGCTGCCGTCCGGCTTGCGCGCGGCGTTGTCGCCGGTATTGCGTCGCCTGGCGTCGGTGCTGACGGACAACGGCGAGAAAGCCGCCGCGCAGCGCATGGCGCTTGTCGCCTTCGCGATCCGCATCGTCAGCGCCGCCTTCGCCTTCGTCTCGCAGATCCTGCTTGCCCGCGTCATGGGCGAATTCGAGTATGGCGTCTTCGTCTTCGTCTGGGTGCTGGCGGTCCTCTTCGGCGACCTGTCCTGCCTCGGCTTCCAGACGGCCATCATCCGCTTCCTGCCCCAATACCGCGCTGCCGGCGCCATCGAGGAGATCCGTGGGCTGACAGGCACGGCGCGCATCTTCGCACTCGCCTCGGCCGGTGGCATGCTCGTGACCGGCCTGATCGGGCTGCATTTCTTCGGCCATCTGATCGAGAGCTACTATCTCATCCCCGCCTTCCTCGGCCTGCTCGCCATGCCGATGATCGCGCTCGGCGACGTGCTTGAAGGCACCTCGCGCGCCAGCCACTGGCCGATCATGGCGCTCTCGCCCTCCTATCTGGTACGGCCGCTCCTCATCATCGCCTATATGCTCGTCGCCGTGCTGCTCGGCGCGCCGGCGACGGCGACGACGGCGATGCAGGCGGCAATCGGCGCTACCTTCACGACGACGGCCGGAACCTATCTTGCCGTCACCTTCCGCATGCGCCGGCACTATTCCAGCGGCCCGCAGACAGTCGATTTCTTTCACTGGCTCGGCGTCGCCTTTCCGATCTTCCTCATCGAGGGCATCGGCTTCCTGCTCACCAATTCCGATGTCATTGTGGTGGGGATCTTCCTCGCGCCCGAACAGGTGGCGATCTATTTCGCGGCGGCGAAGACGATGGCGCTCGTCCATTTCGTCAATTTCTCGGTGAAGGCGGCAGCCGGCCCGCGCTTCTCGACGGTCATTGCGGAAAAGGACCGCGGGAAGCTCGCGATAATCGCTGCAGACGCGGCACGCTGGACCTTCTGGCCGGCGCTCGCCGTCGGCCTCGCCGTTCTTGCCGCCGGACACTTCCTGCTTTCGCTTTTCGGCGGCGCGTTCACGGCCGGCTACGTGCTGATGGCGATCCTGCTTGCCGGCATATTGGCGAAGGCGCTCGTCGGGCCTGCCGAGGTGCTGCTGATGATGGCCGGCAAGCAGAACCTCTGCGTGCTGCTCTATGCCGGCGCGCTCGCGACGAACGTCATCCTGAACCTCACCCTCATTCCGAATTTCGGCATTGCGGGCACGGCGATCGCAACCGCTTCGGCCATGACGGTCGAGGCAGTATTGCTGCACGTCGGCGTGCGCCGCGCGCTGGGCATCGTGCTCTTTGCCTTCGCGCGCCCGCAGAGCCCTGCTCTCAACGTTAAGGGGTCCAAGACATGACGCGCCCGCCCATCGTGACAGAGAGTACGGACAGCACCGCCAACCGGATGGTGCACGAGCTCGCCTCTCTCAGTTTCGAGGCCCCACGCGCCGAGGTGCACATTCGCGTCGGCCGGCCCGGCCGCGAGCTGTGCTTCTATCCGGGCAAGCTCGGCTACGAACTCCAGGAGGAGCTCGACTTCCTCTCGAACCGGGCCATGGAGCCGAACGTCTTCTTCACCGGCCGCTTCCTGGCTCCGGCGATGCCGAGGCTCGAAGACCGGCAGGTCAAGCTGGCGCTGATCCGCGACGATAACGGCAAGCGCAGCCGCATCCGCTTCCTGATGCCGTTTTCGATCGAGAAGCCCGGCTTCTCGGTGGGACCGTCGATCATCCGCGGCTGGTCGAACGCCTTCAGCCCGGTCGGCACGCCCCTCATCGACAGCGAGGAGGCTGCTGAAACGATCGACAACCTGTTCGAGGCGCTGACGTCGCGGGAGGCGCGGCTTCCCGGCGTGCTAGTGCTGCCCGACATGCGGTTGAACGGCCTCTTCACGCAGATGACCAAAGCCGTGGCGCTCGGCCGCGACCTGCCGCTCACGGTGGCAAATCCATACGCACGTCCCATGCTGCAAAGCACGGAGGAGGCAGATGCCTACCTGCGACGGGCAATCTCTTCCAACCACATGCGCGAGATGCGCCGCCAATGGCGCCTGCTCGAGGAAAAGGGCACGGTCGCCTACAGCGTAGCCCGGCAGCCGAAGGAAATACGGCACCGGCTCGAGGAATTCCTGGCACTGGAGGCACGCGGCTGGAAGGGCAAGAACCGCAGCGCCCTCGTGCTCGACCGCTACCATGCGGCCTTCGCCCGCGAGGCGATCACCAACCTCTCCGAAGTCGATGCCGTGCGCATCCATACGATCGATCTCGACGGCAAGGCGATCGCTTCCATGATCGTGCTGATGATGGGCGGCGACGCCTATACCTGGAAGACCGCCTACAACGAGGACTACGCCCGCTATTCGCCCGGCAAGCTGCTGATGGCGGAGCTGACGGAATGGCATCTGGACGATCCGAACATCGACCGCTCCGACTCCTGCGCCATCCCCGACCACCCCATCATGAGCCGCTTCTGGCGCGAGCGCGAGGAGATGGGAACGCTGGTGATCGGCCTGACGCCGAATGGCGACCGGGACGTCCGCCAGGTCGCCGCACAGCTGCACATGTATCGCAGCACGCGCAACATGGCGCGGCTCCTGCGCGCGAGGATACTGTCGCTCACCGGCCGGGGCGACTAGCTCACCTCAGGGTGATCCGGCCTCTGCCGCAGCCCTTGCCCGCAATTCGCGGCGGATCACCTTGCCGCTCGTCGTCAGCGGCAGCGCGTCGACGAACTCCACCTCGCGCGGATATTCGTGCATGGACAGGCGCGTCTTCACCCATTCGCGGATTTCGGCCGCAAGCGCCTCGGAAGGCTGATGGCCCGGCGCGAGCACGACATAGGCCTTGACGATCTCCGTGCGCACGGGATCCGGCTTTCCGACCGCAGCGGCAAGCTGCACAGCGGGATGGCCGGCGAGGCAATCCTCGATCTCGCTCGGACCGATGCGGTAGCCGGAAGAAGTGATGATATCGTCGTCGCGTCCGATGAACTCGACGAAGCCGTCTGCATCCTGCCGTCCGAGATCGCCGGTCAGCAGCCAGTCGCCCGCGAATTTCGCCTCGGTCGCTTCAGGGTTCTGCCAGTAGCCGAGAAACATCACGGGATCCGGCCGGTGCACTGCGATCTGGCCGGTCTCCCCGATGGGTAGAACGCTGCCCCTCTCGTCGACGATCGCCACCCGATGACCAGGCACGGCGCGGCCGATCGCACCGGCACGGCTGACGCCGAGGCGGGCGCTGGAAGAAAGCACGAAATTGCATTCGGTCTGACCGTAGAACTCGTTGACCGTGACGCCGAGCGTCGCGCGCGCCCATTCGTAGGTCTCGCGCCCGAGCGATTCCCCGGCCGAGCCGATGGTCCTGAGGCTGAGGTTATATTTCTCGCGTGGCCTCTCCACGGATTTGAGGAGCCTCAGCGCCGTCGGCGGAATGAATGCGTTGCGCACGCCCATCTCCGCCATGATGCGAAAGGCCATGTCGGCATCGAATTTCTGCGCCGGGGAGGAAACGACCGGCACGCCGAGCATGAGGCTCGGCAGAAGCGCATTCAACAGGCCCCCGGCCCAGGCCCAGTCGGAAGGCGTCCACAGCTTGTCGCCCGGCTGCGGAAAGAACTCATGGGCGAACTGCATGCCGGGAATGTGGCCCGGCAGGACGCGGTGGCCGTGCAGTGCACCCTTCGGCGGGCCGGTGGTCCCGGAGGTGAAGATCATCAGCGCCGGATCGTCCGGCCGGGTATCGACGGCCGGAAAGGCGGACGCATGCGCAGATACGAGTTCCTGGAAGCCCGGCGCTTCGCCACCGTCGATGCTGATGATGTGGACGAGATCCGGCAGGCGGTCCCTGATCTGCTGCAGCCGCGCGAGCCCGAAGCGGTTCGTGACGATTGCGCTGGCGCCCGCTATGCGCAGCCGGTATTCGAGGGCTTCGACGCCGAAGAGAAGCGCAAGCGGCAGGGCGATGGCGCCCATCTTGTAGATCGCGACATGCGCGACCACCGTTTCGAAACTCTGTGGCAGCAGCAGCGCGACGCGCTCGCCGGCCTTGATGCCGAGGGAGACGAGCGCATTGGCGAAGGCCGCCGACCCGGCGGAAAGCTCGCCATAGGTCATCGAGAGGTGATCGCCTGTCGGGCTGAAATGCTCGAGGCAGACGCGATCCGGCTCGCGTTCGGCCCAAGCATCGCTGACGGCAACGCCGATATTGAAACGCTCAGGAATATCCCAGGAGAAATCGCGGTATAGCGCGGCGTAACTCTGGCGGGCGGGCAATTGCATTCATGTAGTCCGGTGGTCGCTAGGCGCAGCTAACACTCTCATGTCGGCTTAGGCAATACGCCGCCGCCACGCCATGCGGGAGGCGGCAGTCTTTAGCAATACTTCATGGCTCTTTGTCCATATTGCGGCTAATCACCCGAGTAGTTGTCCGATAGATTGCAGCGAAGCGCCGTTGCCGCTTCGCTGCAATAGCGCCGGCATTCACGAAGGAGAACGTCCTATGGAATATGTAAAGCTTGGTTCGACGGGCCTTGAAGTTTCTCGCATTTGCCTCGGCTGCATGACCTACGGCACCCCGGACCGTGGCAGTCACCCCTGGACGATGGGCGAAGAACTGAGCCGCCCGCTGATCAAGCAGGCCATCGAGCTCGGCATCAATTTCCTCGACACGGCCAATACATATTCCGACGGCTCCTCGGAGGAGATCGTCGGGCGTGCGATCAAGGATTTCTCGCGCCGCGAGGCTATCGTCCTCGCAACCAAGGTCTACAACCGCATGCGCCCCGGCCCGAATGGCGCAGGCCTTTCCCGCAAGGCGATCTTCGACGAGATCGACAACAGCCTGCGCCGCCTCGGCACCGACTATGTCGACCTCTACCAGATTCATCGCTGGGACTACACGACGCCGCTCGAGGAGACGCTGGAGGCTCTGCACGACATCGTCAAGGCGGGCAAGGCACGTTATATCGGTGCCTCCTCCATGCATGCCTGGCAGTTCGCCAAGGCGGTCTATACACAGCGCCTCAACGGCTGGACGCAGTTTGTCAGCATGCAGAACCACCTGAACCTGCTCTATCGCGAGGAAGAGCGCGAGATGCTCCCCTTCTGCGCGGATCAGAAGATCGGCGTAATTCCGTGGAGCCCGCTGGCGCGCGGGCGGCTGACCCGCGACTGGGACGACAACACCGCGCGCATCGAGACGGACGAGGTCGGCAAGAGGCTGTACACGCACACAGCCGACGCCGATCGCAAGGTCGTCGATGCGGTTGGTGCGGTGGCGAAGGCTCGCGATCTTCCGCGCGCACAGGTCGCCACGGCCTGGATCCTGCAGAAGAGCGTCGTGACCGCTCCGATCGTCGGGGCCTCGCAGCCCAATCATCTGAAGGACGCGGTGGCCGCGGTTTCGGTCAAGCTGAGCCCCGAAGAGGTGGCAGCGCTCGAAGCACCCTACGTTCCGCACCAGGTTGCGGGTTTCAATTAAACGCTGTCGAAGGACGAAGGTCGCAGGCGGGTCCGCCGCCTGCGACCGGGCAGTTTCAAGCCGCGCAGCGGGGGTGATCCCGCAATCCACGGTATCGCGGCTTGCGGCTTATCACGAGCCGGTCACAGTTGCGCTCTAACAAGCATCTGTCTCCCTCCGCGTGCAGGATCCTCGCGATGACCACCATTCCCTTCGAGCCCAATCGCTTCCGTTCGACCGCCGCCTATTACACGCGCTATCGGGTTCCCTATCCCGATGCATTGATCGAGAGAATTGCGGATCGCGCCAAGCTCAGGCCTGGTGGCAGGCTCCTCGATCTCGGCTGCGGCCCCGGCCAGCTCGGCATCGCCTTTGCCCGCCTCACGGGCGCCGAGGTAATCGGCCTGGACCCGGAACCGGAAATGCTCGCTGCGGCCGCCGAGGATGCGCGGCAGGCGAATGTGGCGATCACGCTGCGACAGGGCTCCTCCTACGATCTTGAACCGGATCTTGGCCGGCTGCACATGACGGTGATGGGCCGCTCCTTTCACTGGATGGACCGTACCGCGACGCTGGAGGCGCTTGATCGTCTCATCGAGCCCGGCGGCTCGGTCGTGCTCTTCCACGACCGGCATATCAGCTCCACCCCGGATTGGCGCTCGGTCGTCAATCAGCTCGCCGAGACCTATTCGCCGGAGAAGAACGCCGACCGCGAGAGACGCCGCAGCCCCGACTGGATACCGCATGAGGCGGTGCTGATGCGCTCGCCATTCTGCGATCTCGAGCGCATCGGCGTGCTGCGCGAGCGCGAGCTCGATATCGACGACATCGTCGGGCGCGCCTACTCGACCTCCGTGACCTCCCCGCAGGCGCTTGGCGACAGGGCCGAGGATTTCGAGGCCGCGCTGCGGGCCGAACTCCTGCGTCTCGCGCCGGAAGGTCGCCTGACCGAGATCGTCGAGGTCAACGGATTGATCGCTTTCCGCGGCTGAGACGACGGCAGCCACGGGAATTTTACTTGGGCGGCGTGTTTTCGCTTTTAATGATGTGCGTCATCAAATATAAAATGATGGCCGTCATCTATTTCCCGCAAGGAGGCAGCCATGTCAGCCCATGACCCCGTCGTGATCGTTTCCGCCACCCGCACCCCGCTCGGGCGTTTCCAGGGAGCCCTCTCGGGCCAGGCGGCACCGGAGCTTGGCTCCCTGGTCATCCGCGCGGCACTCGAAAGGGCGCATCTGGCGCCGGAGCGCGTCGACGAAGTACTCTTCGGGTGCGTTCTGCCCGCCGGACAGGGACAGGCGCCGGCTCGCCAGGCGGCCCGTGGCGGCGGCCTGCCCGATGCCGTGGGCGCGACCACCGTCAACAAGGTCTGCGGCTCTGGAATGAAGGCGACGATGCTCGCCCACGACCTGATCCTTGCCGGCTCGGCCTCGATCGCGGTCTCCGGCGGCATGGAGTCCATGTCCAACGCCCCCTACCTTCTCGCAAAGGCTCGGGGCGGCTACCGCATGGGCCACGATCGGATCTTCGACCACATGATGCTGGACGGGCTGGAGGACGCCTATGAAAAGGGGCGCTCGATGGGCGACTTCGGCGAACTTGCGGTCGAGGCCTATCAGTTCACCCGTGACGACCAGGACGCCTATGCGGTCGAAACGCTGACGCGAGCCCGGCACGCTGTGGAAACAGGCGCGTTCACCGCCGAAATCACCCCCGTCACCATCTCCGGCAAGGGCGGCGAGACTGTCGTGCGCGACGACGAGCATCCGCTGAAGGTCTCGCCGGAAAAGATACCTTCGCTGCGTCCCGCCTTCCGGCCCGACGGCACGATCACTGCTGCAAGCGCCTCGGCCAATGCCGACGGCGCGGCGGCGCTCGTGCTCACCCGCCGCTCGGTCGCAGAACGCGAGGGCCTGCCGATCCTTGCCGAGATCAAGGCGCATGCCACGCACTCGCAGGCACCGGAATGGTATACGACCGCGCCAATCCCGGCGATCCGCAAGGTTCTGGAAAAGAGCGGCTGGAACGTCGGTGACGTCGATCTCTTCGAGATCAACGAGGCCTTCGCTGTCGTCGCCATGGCCGCCGCACGCGAACTCGGCATCGAACGCGACCGGCTGAACGTCAATGGCGGCGCCTGTGCGCTCGGCCACCCGATCGGCGCGACAGGCGCCCGCATCATCGTGACGCTGCTTCACGCGCTGGAGCAGCGGGACCTTCGAAAGGGGGTCGCGGCGCTCTGCATCGGTGGCGGCGAAGCAACCGCGATCAGCATCGAGCGCGTGCAATAAGAGACGGAGCCATAAGCGCGGGATTTCCGGTCTTCCTCGGGATCCGTCGGGTATCCGGCGAGGCCTATGCGCTATCGGGAAGGAGCTGGCGGCGTGTGCCCTTCAGGAACATTTCGGCGTCTTCGGGATCTTCAACCACGCGCGCAAGGATCACTGCGCCCATGATGGCCGACAGTGTCGAGAAGGCGTTTGCCCGACGCTCCTCGGCACTTTGGCCGGGGACAATGCCCTCGAGGAGATCGACGAGGCGGACGAGCCCCTGCGAGAATGTATCGCGCACCGGGCCGGTCTGACGGCTCACCTCCTGCATCATCGATGCAAAAATGCAGCTATCCCCGTGCTCCAGGACATTTCGCTGGGAAAGATAATGGTCGAGCAAGGCAGCAAGCGGCCTTTCCGGCGCCGAGGCGATGATCGCCTTCCAGCGCTCTTCCACCCTCACTATGAGGCCGCGGCTCACCTCGAAGGCCAGGTCGTCCTTCGAACCGAAATGGCCGTAGAACCCGCCATGGGTGAGCCCGGCAGCTTTCATGATGTCGGCGACACCGATGCCGTCGAAGCCGTTCTCGCGAAACAGCACGCCCGCCACTTCAAGGATCTTCTGCCGGTTCTCGGCGAATTTCTCCCGGCTCACTCTCATCGCAATCTCCAAACACCCGCTTGACAGTTTATATGACATGCATCATCAATACGCAAGAAATATGACGCATATCATCTAAGTCTGGCCGTCCGGAGGGCAAGCGATTGCGATCCGGCGCAAGGGTGTGGTTTTCATTTCGTTTCGACGCTCCATATCCCCGAGCGGACTGGTTAGGTTCGACGATACGCGTGATATCCCGCCGCCGCTCGCTCTCAAAGCGGCGACGGTCCACAGACATCCGCGCCTTTGGCCGGCGCAGACAACCCTTTGGAAAGACTGATGGTTTCTACCGTTCTTGCCTCCAGCCTTGCACGGCGCAACGTCCACTATGGGTGGGTCGTGGTCGGCGCGACCTTTCTGACCATGCTCGTAACGGCCGGCGCGATGGGCGCTCCGGGCGTCCTCATCAAGCCGCTGCAGGACGAGTTCGGGTGGAGCACCTCCGCCATCTCCTCCGCACTTGCCATCCGCCTGGTTCTTTTTGGCCTGATGGGTCCCTTTGCCGCCGCCTTCATGAACAGGTTCGGACTGCGACCGGTGATCGTCTTCGCGCTGCTCCTCATCAGCGCTGGTTTCGTGGCTTCGCTCTTCATGACCGAGCTCTGGCAGCTCCTAGTGCTCTGGGGCATCGTCGTCGGCTTCGGCACCGGGCTGACGGCCATGGTGCTCGGGGCAACCGTCTCGACGCGCTGGTTCACCAAGAGCCGCGGCCTTGTCGTCGGCATGCTGTCGGCAAGCTCGGCCACCGGACAGCTCGTCTTCCTGCCGCTGATGGCGCAACTGACGGAGAACTATGGCTGGCGCGCGACCGTGATCTTCGTCTGCTGCATGATCGCGGTGACGGCGCTCGTCGTGCTTGCCGTCATGCGGGACCGTCCGGCCGACCTCAATCTGCCGGCGTACGGCGAGACTGCCGTCACGCCCGCCCCGGCGACGGGAACGGGCCTCGCTTCGCTCCTGCTCTCGCCGTTGATCGTCCTTCGCGACGTGTCGAAGACCTCGACCTTCTGGATCCTCTTTGCGACCTTCTTCATCTGCGGATTGAGCACCAACGGACTGATCCAGACCCATTTCGTAACACTCTGCGGCGATTTCGGCATCGTTCCGGTCGCCGCTGCCAGCGTGCTCGCAGTCATGGGCATCTTCGACTTCTTCGGCACCATCGGCTCGGGCTGGCTGTCCGACCGCTTCGACAATCGCTGGCTTCTCTTCTGGTACTACGGCCTGCGCGGCCTGTCGCTGCTCTTCCTGCCCTTCAGCGACTTCAGCTTCTACGGCCTTTCGCTCTTCGCCATTTTCTACGGCCTGGACTGGATCGCTACCGTACCACCGACCGTGAAGATCGCCGCGGACCGCTTCGGGCGCGAAAAGGCGGGTCTTGTCTTCGGCTGGGTCTTTGCCGGCCACCAGCTGGGCGCGGCAACCGCCGCCTATGGCGCAGGCCTCTCGCGCACCGAGCTTTCGAGCTATCTTCCGGCGTTCTTCATCGCCGGCGCCTTCTGCCTGCTCGCGGCGGTTCTCGCCATCACGTTGAAGAAATCGGGTGTTGCGGGCAGAGCACCCGCCATGGCCCATTGACGGCAACGTCGGGGCTGCAAGCGCGCAGCCCCGGCTCCATCCCGGAACGGGAATGGCAGGTGCCGATAAGTTCGCCGCCTGACTTGCATGCGCCGGCGCCGGCATGTTAGAGACGCCGCGCACCAGCTTCGTGCCCCATTGGCGGAATTGGTAGACGCGCTCGACTCAAAATCGAGTTTCGAAAGAAGTGCTGGTTCGACTCCGGCATGGGGCACCATCAAGCCGCGCGCGGAAAAATCCTAATATTCAGTTGTTCGCAGCCCCTTTCGTGGCGTGCGGAAAATCAATATTGCTGCGGACGCCAGGAGCGGCCGCAGTTCAAATCCAATGGCTTTTCGAGTTTCGGTTACTCGCCCTTGCGGGCGAGCGCGATGACATGCTCTTCGGCGAGATCGGCGATGGCTATTGCAACTTCGGCTTCTCGCCAGCCAGAGGCGACGGCGCTGTTGATGAGATCCTTGAAAGCCAACTCCATGACCTCTTCGCAATCGTGAGGGCGGTTGGGGTGGCCGGCGGCATATTTGGGGGAGCGGATGTTTGTCATGGCGGGAGAATGGCCGATTTTTTTACACGCACAAGTGAATGCTTAACGACTGGTTAAAGATTAAGGTTTACGCCGCAAACCCTGCTTTCTGGCGCCCCGCGCGCCGGTCCCGAAATGCCACATCTTCGCAGCGATGACGGCCGGGATCATGTCCCTGTCCCATTTTGGTGAGACCGCCGCATTACAAGGAAAAGCGCGTCCAAAGCGGCGGTCTCTGGCCATCAGCCCGCCTGTATTACCGCACCGCAACATGCAATAGTCAACGGCGTAGGGCCTCATCTTTTCGATGAATGCCACTCGTCCACAGTGTTTCAAAACGGGATTTGCGAGGTCAGGAGAAAGGCGAAAAAAGCTACGCCTCCGGCCGGCGCGGCCGCGCGAGTACCACCATGGGTGGTCCGGTCAATCTTCGACTTCGCCGAGGATCGATGCGATGAAAAGCAGGCCGAGGGCCGCGATCAAGCCGAAATCGAACAGGGAATAGTGCTGAAGCCAGCTCATCTTCTCCTCCTCCGCCAAGATCATAACAGAATCAGCGTCTTTTCGCCAGAAAGACGTTCTCGACGCCGGTCGGCGGAGCGCTTCCCCTCACGGAAATTTTTCCGTTCCGCGCCGAGCCCGGCAAGCTCGGGGATTTACAGCGCGGCTTTGCCCCCCTATTCCTGTGCACCGCAACAAGGGAAGAAGCATGCTACGACGCCTTTATGATTGGACCATGTCGCTGGCCGGACGCAAATCGGCCGAAATCTGGCTCGCCGTCATCGCCTTCGTAGAAAGCTCCGTTTTTCTGGTTCCAGCCGACGTCCTCTACCTGCCGATGGCGCTTGCCCGGCCGGAACGCGCCTATCGCTACGCGCTGGTGGCGACCGTCGCCTCGGTCCTCGGCGGCATTGCGGGCTGGGCGCTCGGCTACTACGCCTTCGAGGCGATCGCCAAGCCGATCCTCGAGTTCTACGGAAAGCTCGACGCCTTCGACCAGCTGCGTTCCTACGTCAACTACGAGACGATGGTCCTGCTTCTGGTCACCTCGGGACTGGCGCATCTGCCGCCGATCAAGGTCGTGACGATCCTCGCCGGCGTCGCGCATATCAGCCTGCCGCTGTTCATCATCTCGGCGATCATTGCCCGCGGCGCCCGGTTTTTCTTTCTCGCCTGGCTGCTGCAGCGCTATGGTGACTCCATCCGCCACTTCATCGAAAAGCGCCTGGGCCAGATCGTCGGCGTCGTGGCGGCCGTCGTTCTCGCGCTCTATGGCGCCTATCGCCTGCTGGCGCACTGAGCGGCACGGAAACCTTCTAGGAGCATCTCCATGGCACAGACGTCCCTGCCCGCCCGACCCGGCTTCGGCTATTCCGTGCTGCTCGCGCTTGGCATGGCGGCCACCGTCGGCACTGCTCTCGGTTTCCAATACATCGGCGGCTATATCCCCTGCGCACTCTGCCTGCTGCAGCGCCAGCCCTATTACTACGGCATCCCGGTCGCGATTCTCGCGGCGCTCTCCGCCCTCCTCGGTCTTCCCTCCTGGATCACCCGCGGGCTGCTTGCCATTGCAGGCATCCTGATGGTCGTCGGCGCGGGCATGGGGGTCTATCACTCGGGCGTCGAATGGCACTTCTGGGCCGGCCCCGCGACCTGCTCCACGTCCGCAAGCAGCATGACCTCAAACGCCGGCGACCTGCTCGGCGAACTGAACAGCGTGAAGGGCCCGTCCTGCACCGACGCGGCGCTGCGTGTCCTCGGCCTCTCCTTTGCCGGCTGGAACGTCATTGCGAGCATCATTCTTGCCGCGATCGCTTTTGCGGGCGCGCGCAAGGCTGCCTGAAGAAGCGCTAGAGCGTCAGGGCTGCAGTTCGGTATCCCAGTAGAGATAGTCGAGCCAGCTGTCGTGGAGATAGTTCGGCGGGAACAGACGGCCGTTGTTATGGAGGTCCTGCACGGTCGGCTGGTATGGCTTCTGGGCCGGGAACATACCGGCCTGTTTCGGCAGCTTGCTGCCCTTCCTGAGATTGCAGGGCGAACAGGCCGCGACGACGTTTTCCCAGGTCGTCTCGCCGCCATGCGCACGCGGGATGACGTGGTCGAAGGTCAGGTCGTCATGCTCGCCGCAATACTGGCACTCAAAGCGATCGCGCAGGAACACGTTGAAGCGGGTGAAGGCCGGATTGCGCGACGGTTGAACGTAAGTCTTGAGGCACACGACGCTCGGCAGCTTCATGGAGAAGCTCGGCGACGATACGGAATGTTCGTACTCGGCGATGATGTTTACACGGTCAAGAAAAACCGCCTTGATCGCGTCCTGCCAGGACCACAGCGACAAGGGGTAGTAGCTCAGAGGCCGGTAGTCAGCGTTCAGAACGAGCGCCGGCAGGGCCTGTGGTGAGACTGCAATCGTCAAGGAGCCCTCCTGATCGATTCGGCATCTGCATCTGTATATTAGGCCGGTTGTTACAGGATTGTGAAGTCCAATAAATTCAGTGTATAGCGGCAAAAAGGCGGGCGCTGCCAATCAACCAATCGGGAGCACGTCGCGGCGCAGTTTCGCGGCATAGTACGCCCAGAAAAGCCTCGCGGCGACGGAGCGCCACGGGCTCCATCCTTCGGCAAGAACGGAGAGCACCTTCGGCTCGGGCCGCGCCTCGAGGCCGAGGCCTGCGCCGACAGCATTCTGCAGGGCGACGTCGCCGGCCGGGAAAATGTCGGCATGACCACCGCAGAACATCAGGTAGACCTCCGCCGTCCATGGGCCGATTCCCTTGATAGCGGTAAGCGCAGCGCGCGCTTCCTCCGGCGGTTTCAGCAAGAGCGACTGGAGATCGAGGCTGCCGGAAGCGACCGCGAGTGCCACGCGCGACAGCGTGTCGGCCTTGCCGCGCGAGAGGCCGAATTCGCGCCACGCCTCGGAATGCAGGGCCGCATAGGCCTCGGCCGTCAAGGCTTCGCCCTGCCCCTGCATCCTGCCCCAGATTGCACCGGCGCTGGCGCGCGACACCATCTGCGACACGACGATATGGGCAAGGCCGGCAAAGCCAGGCTCGGCAAGCCGAAGGGGCACCGGCCCGGCCTCCGAGACAATCTGCCGCAGCCGCGGATCGAGCCCGACCAGTGCCTCCAGGCCTTCCTCGATGTCCATCTCGTTCCGGATAATCCGCATGAATGCCTTCGAAACTCAATCTTGGCCCGAAGGCCGAATCCGTGGCAGAAGAAAGCATGATCGCCCCCGCCCGTCAAAAGCCGGTCTTTCGATTCGCGCCGAGCCCCAACGGGCCGCTGCATCTCGGCCACGCACTCTCCGCCTTCCTCAACCATGACATGGCGCGCGCTGCCGACGGCAGGCTTCTCCTTCGCATAGAAGACATCGACCAGAGCCGCTGCACACCCGAATTCGAAGCCGCGATCTATCGGGATCTCGAATGGCTGGGCATCGACTGGGAGAAGCCTGTGCGCAGGCAATCGGAGCACTTTGCCGAATACAGCTTTGCCCTGCGGCTGCTTGCGGATCGCGGGCTCGTCTATCCGTCCTTCATGACCCGCGGCGAGGTCAAGGCGCGCGTCGCAGCTTTCGAGGCGGATGGAAACATATGGCCACGGGACCCGGACGGGTCGCCACACTACCCGCCTGATGACCGGGAGCGGAGCACCGAGGAACGCCTGCGGCTGCTCGATACCGGAATGAAGCATGCATGGCGGCTGGACATGCGCCGCGCGATTGCAGAAGTCCCTGCCGGTGTCTCCTGGAACGAAACCGGCGACGGCGACAGGGGCACGATCGTCGCCGATCCCGCCATATGGGGCGACGTGGTGCTCTCGCGCTCCGATGCGCCCTCGAGCTATCATCTCTCGGTCGTGCTCGACGATGCGCTGCAGGGCGTCACCAATGTCGTGCGCGGGCTTGACCTCTATCACGCGACGTCGGTGCATCGGCTCCTTCAGGTGCTGCTCGGCCTGCCGCAGCCCAGCTATCACCATCACCGGCTCGTGCTCGGGCCTGACGGCAAGAAGCTCTCGAAGAGCCTCGGGGATACCGGCCTCGCCGAATTGCGGGGCGAGGGCGTCTCAGCGGCGGATGTTCGTCGCCTTGTCGGCCTCTGAGCGCCGTGCCGCAGCGGCGTTCTGCGACGAGGAAAGCCCGCGCGCGAAGAGCCTGAGGACACGGAACTTCAGGAGCGCCGCATTGAGCTCTGCCCCAAGCAGGAAAATGACCCCGATCATGTAGAGAAACACCAGCACGATCATGACCGAGGCGAGGCCCGCATAGGTCGCCGTATAGTTTGCGAAGGTGGTCAGATAGTAGGCGAAGATGAGCGCGCCGGCGAACCAGCATATCAGCGTGAAGAGCACACCCGGGATCACATCGAATATCCGCCGCCGCGCCGCAGGTAGCCAGAGATGGACGATGAGCAGCCCGGCCGTCAGCACGAAGAGCGTGCCGTAGATACGCCAGCTGAAGACGACTTCCAGGATGTCCGCAAGCCAAGGCAGCCACTGGCGCGCATAGGCAAGCGCGAGCGGCACGGCCACCAGCATGATGCTGATCGCCGCAAAGATCAGCACCGCGATAAGGACATAGCCGAGGCTCGCCAGGCGGGTGAGATACCACGGCCGCGTCTCCGCGACGCGATAGGCGCGGTTGAGGGCGATGCGGAGAGCTTCCACGCCGTTGGAAGCGAAATAGGCAGCGAGCAGCACGGATACGGTGAGCAGGCCGCCGCGGGGGATCGTGAGGACTTGCAGGACCTGGTCGGCGAGCGGCTTGGCGATCGCCTCCGGCCAGGTATCGAAGATGAGGTGGATCGCCGTTGCCGAAAACTGGTCTGCTCCGAGAAATGTCGCAAGCGCAGTGCCGAAGATCAGGAAAGGGAAGACCGCAAGCAGGCTCGAAAGTGCCACATGGCTTGCCATTGCCCAGCCGTCGTCTTCCGTGAAGTGGCAGAATGCGTCATATGCCACTTTGTAGAGCGTACGGAGTATCGTCGGCATTCCACCTCGCCTTGTCTCGACCGGGTCGATTGTGTCCTCGGCCCGAATATGGGAAACGACTTCCTCTTTGTACAGGAATCAATCGATGGCGGATCAACGCACCATCATCGTGACCGGCTGCTCCTCCGGCATCGGCGCCCATTGCGCACGTGCCCTGAAGGCCGCGGGCTGGCGCGTCTTTGCCACCGTGCGCAGGGCCGAAGACCTTGCGCCGCTCGAGAGGGATGGCATCGAGGCGCTGACTATGGACTATACCGAGCCGGAGAGCATATCCGCACTCGTTGCCACGGTTTCCGAACGCACCGGCGGACGCATCGATGCCCTCTTCAACAATGGTGGCTATGGCCAGCCCGGCGCCGTCGAGGATATTTCCACGGACATGCTGCGCGCCCAGTTCGAGACAAACGTCTTCGGCTGGCACGAGCTCACGCGGCAGGTGATCCCGTTGATGCGCCGGCGCGGCAGCGGCCGCATCGTGCAATGCTCCTCCATCCTCGGGATCGTGCCCTACCGCTTTCGCGGCGCCTATGCGGCCTCCAAGTCTGCTGTCGAGGGACTGAGCGTGACATTGCGGATGGAACTTCAGGGCAGCGGCATCCATGTCAGCCTGATCGAGCCGGGTGCGATCGCCTCGCGCTTCACGGCGAACGCGCTCACCCATATCCGCGATATCGACATGGAAAACTCGCCGCACGCTGCCGACTACCGGCGCCAGATCGCGCGGTTGAGCGGCACCGGCCCGGTCAACCGCTACAAGCTCGGCCCGGAAGCAGTCTACGCCGCGCTCGACCATGCGTTGACGGCGAGAAATCCGAGGCCGCATTATGTGATAACGACTCCGGCAAAACAGGGTATACTCTTGAAAAGGTTACTTCCGGCCGGGCTGCTCTACCGCGTCCTGCGGTGGGTGGATTGATACCAGGGGCTCAATTTTTCATGTCCACCTTTACCTATATTCTCGCAATCATCGTCATGGGCCTCGTCGCGATCGTCCTGATCCGCGGCCTGTTCAACATGATGAAGGGCGGCGACGCGAACCTTTCCAACAAGCTGATGCAGTTGCGCGTGCTCCTGCAGGCAATCGCCGTCATTCTCATCATGCTGACACTGTGGCTGACCGGCGGCGGGCGGCCATCCTGAGGCGGGGCATTCATGGTAAAGCTGAACAGGATCTACACCAAGACCGGTGATGACGGCACGACCGGCCTTGTCTCCGGGCCACGGCGGCTCAAGCACGACCTGCGGGTCGAGGCCTATGGCACCATCGACGAGGCGAACTCCTGCATCGGTGTCGCGCGGCTGCACACGGCGGCGATGGGCGAACTCGATGAGATGCTGATGCGCATCCAGAACGATCTCTTCGATCTCGGTGCCGATCTTGCGACACCGGACACCGGCAAGCCGCTCGACTATGAACCGCTGCGCATCGTCGAAGCACAGGTCGCCCGTCTCGAACGGGAAATCGACGTGCTGAACGAGCGCCTCGAGCCGCTGAAATCCTTTGTGCTGCCCGGCGGAAGCCCCGCCGCAGCCCATCTGCATCTTGCCCGTACCATTGCGAGACGCGGCGAACGGCAGATGGTGGCTCTCGCCCGAACGGAAGGCGAGCAGGTCAGTCCGGCCGCGTTGAAATACATCAACCGGCTTTCCGACTTCCTCTTCGTCGCAGCCCGCCACGCAAATGATGACGGCAGGGCGGATGTGCTTTGGGTGCCGGGGAAAAACAGGTAAGGTCCCGCCGCAAGCTCGCCGGGAGTAGGACCTGATGTTCATACCGCTGCACGATACCAATTCGCTCAAGCATATCCGGCTGCAATATGTGACGCTGGCGCTGATCGGCGCGAACATCGTTATCTGGTTCCTGACGGGCGTCATCGCAACCGTCCCTGTATACCAGGCTGCGGTCGTAGGCCTCGGCTATATCCCGGCCGTCGCTTTCGACTATGCCGAGCTCGCTCCCGGCCTTGCCATCGTGCCGGAAGCGGCCACCTATGTGACTTATTCCTTCCTGCACACCGGCTTCTTCCACCTTGCCGGCAACATGCTCTTCCTCTGGGTCTTCGGCGACAACGTCGAGGATGCGATGGGCCACCTGCGTTTCCTCGTCTTCTACCTGCTGTGCGCAGTGGCCGCCGCTCTTTTCCACGGCTTGCTCGGGCCTGTGTCGGAGGCGCCGCTGGTCGGCGCGTCCGGCGCGGTCTCGGGCGTCGTGACGGCTTACCTCATGCTGCATCCGCGCGTGCGGGTCTGGGTGCTCGTCTTCTTCCGCATCCCGCTGCCGCTTCCCGCCTTCATCCCGCTGCTCCTCTGGATCGGCCAGCAGTTCCTGATGCTGTTGATCGATCGCGGCGGGGACGTTTCCTGGGGTGCCCATGCCGGCGGCATCATTGCGGGCGCAGTTCTCGTGCTCGTCCTGCGCCGGCCGGGCGTGCCGCTCTTCGACCGGCGCCTTGTGACGCCGAGGGCGGCGCAGGTCCACACCTCAACCTAATCCATCCCGGCCACAATTTGCCTTTATGCGTCATGACGACGTTGTAATTGGGGGAAAAACGCGTATCCATGTCGCCAATCGACAATCGGATAGGCGTCAAACAGCGCATTTTCCTGCAGACAGTTTTGAAGGAAGGGCCTCATGAAGATACTCGTTCCCGTGAAGCGGGTGGTTGATTACAACGTGAAGATCCGCGTCAAGCCGGATGGTTCGGGCGTGGAACTTGCGAACGTCAAGATGTCCATGAACCCCTTCGACGAGATCTCCGTTGAAGAAGCGCTACGCCTGAAGGAAGCCGGCAAGGCCGAGGAAGTGGTCGTCGTGTCGATCGGCCCGGCAAAGGCCGAAGAGACGCTGCGCACTGCGCTCGCCATGGGCGCCGACCGCGCCATCCTGGTCGAGACAGACGACGCCGTCGAGCCGCTCGCGGTCGCCAAGATCCTCAAGGGTGTGGCAGACGCCGAGAAGCCGGGCCTGATCATCGTCGGCAAGCAGGCGATCGACGACGATTCGAACCAGACCGGCCAGATGCTCGCGGCCCTGCTCGGCACCGCGCAGGCGACGTTCGCCTCGAAGGTAGAGATCGGCGACGGCAAGGCGACGGTTACCCGCGAAGTCGACGGCGGTCTACAGACCATCGATATCAAGCTTCCGGCCGTGGTTACCACGGACCTGCGCCTCAACGAGCCGCGCTACGCCTCCCTGCCGAACATCATGAAGGCCAAGAAGAAGCCGCTCGACAAGAAAACGCCTGCCGATTTCGGCGTTTCGACAGCCGCGCGCCTCAAGGTGCTGAAGACCGAGGAACCCTCGGGCCGCAAGGCGGGCGTCAAGGTGAAGTCGGTCGCCGAGCTCGTCGAAAAGCTCAAGACCGAAGCCGGCGTCCTCTAAGGTCAAGACAAGGGAGATATCATCATGGCCATTCTTCTTCTGGCTGACC
Source organism: Rhizobium sp. BK251 (assembly GCF_004345245.1). GTDB lineage: Bacteria > Pseudomonadota > Alphaproteobacteria > Rhizobiales > Rhizobiaceae > Rhizobium. The sequence goes on from NZ_SLUQ01000004.1 coordinate 75,672, forward strand.
ACGACAACAACCACCTCTCCGACCAGACCGCCAAGACGCTGACGGCAGCTGCCAAGATCGGCGGCGACGTGCATGTGCTGGTCGCCGGCAAGGGCGCCAAGGCTGCTGCCGATCAGGCCGCCAAGCTTTCCGGCGTCTCGAAGGTCCTGCTCGCCGAGAGCGACGAGCTTGCCCACAATCTCGCCGAACCGCTGGCAGACCTCATCGTCTCGCTGGCCGGTTCCTATGAGACCATCATCTCGGCCGCGACCTCGGTCGGCAAGAACGTCATGCCGCGCGTCGCAGCCCTGCTTGACGTCGCCCAGGTCTCGGAAATCATCGAGGTCGTCTCGCCCGATACCTTCAAGCGTCCGATCTATGCCGGCAACGCGATCCAGACGGTGCAGGCGACCGACGCCAAGAAGGTCATCACGGTCCGCACCGCCGCCTTTGCGGCCGCGGCCGAAGGCGGTTCCGCCGCCGTCGAGGCGATCCCGGCCGTCTCCGGTCCGGGCCTTTCGACCTTCGTCAAGGATGCGCTCTCGACCTCCGACCGCCCGGAACTGACCTCGGCCAGGATCATCATCTCCGGCGGCCGTGCGCTCGGCTCGGCGGAGAAATTCAAGGAAGTCATCCTGCCGGTCGCCGACAAGCTCGGCGCTGCCGTGGGTGCCTCCCGCGCCGCCGTCGATGCCGGCTACGCCCCGAACGACTGGCAGGTCGGCCAGACCGGCAAGGTCGTCGCCCCACAGCTCTACATCGCCTGCGGCATTTCCGGCGCGATCCAGCATCTCGCGGGCATGAAGGACTCCAAGGTGATCGTAGCGATCAACAAGGACGAGGAAGCGCCGATCTTCCAGATTGCCGACTATGGTCTGGTCGCCGATCTGTTCGAGGCGCTGCCTGAATTGCAAAAGGCGCTCTGAGCATACGCACCGTAGTTTTTCGCATCTGCGAATGACTGGAAAATTATCCGTTATCGGTCTATCACTCTTGCCGGGCAAACCTTTTGCCCGGCATATTATTTTTAAATGATGCAGCCGTGCCTTGGGGTGCGAGCAGCCTGGGGAGTTGGCGATGAGTGCGGTGCTGAAGTCTATCGGTATTGTTGGCGCGGGCCAGATGGGATGCGGCATCGCCCATGTTTCAGCTGCTGCGGGCTACAAGGTCCACATCTACGACCTCAACCAGGAGCGCATCGAATCCGGGCTCGCCACCATCCACGGCAACCTCGCCCGGCAGGTGGCGAACGGCAAGATGACGGAAGAGGAGCGCAAGGCGACGCTCGCCCTCATCAGCGGCTCGACCGACCTCAACGATTTCGCGCCGATGGACCTCGTCGTCGAGGCGGCGACCGAAGACGAGACGGTCAAGAAGAAGATCTACACGCTGGTCTGTCCGGTTCTGAAGCCCGACGCCATCCTCGCGACCAACACCTCCTCGCTTTCGATCACCCGGCTTGCCGCGGCCACCGATCGTCCGGAACGCTTCATGGGCATTCATTTCATGAACCCGGTGCCGGTGATGAAGCTCGTGGAACTGGTGCGGGGCATCGCCACCGACGAACCGACCTTCGAGGCCGCCAAGGCCTATGTCGCATCGCTCGACAAGACCGCCACTGTGGCGGAGGATTTTCCGGCTTTCATCGTCAACCGCATCCTGCTTCCGATGATCAACGAGGCGATCTACACGCTTTACGAGGGCGTCGGCTCGGTCGACGCCATCGATACGGCGATGCGGCTTGGTGCGAACCATCCGATGGGCCCGCTGCAACTTGCCGATTTCATCGGGCTCGACACCTGCCTTTCGATCATGCAGGTTCTGCACGACGGCCTGGCGGACTCGAAGTACCGCCCCTGCCCGCTGCTCGTCAAATATGTCGAGGCGGGCTGGCTCGGCCGCAAATCCGGCCGCGGCTTCTACGACTACCGCGGCGAAGTACCGGTTCCGACGCGCTGAAGCGTCAGAGAACGCCGTCGCATCCGCACGGCTGAACCCACACCCAGGGCTTTCAGAAAATCATTCCCGAGTGTGCACACTCGCGGCCATAGCACCGGCGGTCTCGGTAAAGTCGTAGGTGACCGCTGACACATGCTGGGCGGAATTGCTTCGCTCCAGCGCGGCCAGCAGCAGTTCCTTTGTCTCGTAGCCAGCCTGGAAGAGATCGAACAGCGCCGACGCCGCACGGCAGGCTTCGAGACTGTTGGGGCTTTTCTTGCGAAGGTCGCACCATTCGGAGAGCGCCTCGAACACGACGTTGATGTCGTCCTTGAAGCAAATGGCTTGGAGTAGGTTGGTCATTCGTCACCGCTCCGTTCAGGCAGAAGCACGTGACTTCCAAGCGGTCATCGCCAAAGAATGCCGACCGATGGCTGACTTTACCGCCTGCGGCTACGGCTGGCTATTAACTAAGACATAGAGGACTGAGCAAGCGCAGATATTTTAAGCGCAGGAGGCGTCCTCTTGCGACGCCGATCACGGGGGACGGACCACCACGGTTGCCGACATGCCGGCGGCGAGTTCCACATCTGCGGGCACATCTTCCAGCGTGATACGCACGGGGATGCGTTGGGCGAGGCGGATCCATTCGAAATTCGGATCGACCGAGGCGAGAAGGCCGCCGCCTGCCCCGGTCGGATTGGCGATGGCACGGCTCAATCCCTGGACCTTGCCGCGCAGGAGAAGCCCTCCTGCCATCAGGCGTATCTCGGCTTCGCTGCCCGCCTTGATCGCGGGAAGCTTGGTCTCCATGAAATAGGCGTAGATGTAGAAAGACTCGCTGTCGACCACCGCCAGAACGCTATTTCCCTTGTTCGCGTAGTCACCGGCGCCGGCAGTCAGGTTGGTGACGAAGCCGTTCACTGGAGAATGCACCGTACTACGCTGCAGATCGAGTTGCGCCGTGGCCAGTTGCGACTGGGCGACCTGCAACGCCGCCGAGGCCTCGGCCGCCTTGGCGCGCGACGTCTCCGCCGCCTCGGCCGATATGGCGCCCGAGCCGTTCGTTATCATCTCCGCGTCTCGGTCGGCGTCGTCCTGGGCGAGCTTCAGCGTCCATTGGCTCTCGGCGACAGTCGCCTGTGCCTGCTCGACTGCCAGGGTGAAGCGCTGCTGGTCGATGACGTAGAGCACGTCACCCTTTGCTACCTTCTGATTGTCGATGACGTTGATCGAGGTGATCGGTCCCGAAACGTCGGGAGCAACCTCGACGACCGTCGCCTGAACACGCGCATCCCGCGTCCAGGGGGAAAGCGTGTAGAAATTCCACAGCCACCAGCCTGCGAGCACTGCTGCCACCACGGCAGCGAGGGTCACGAGGACGCGCAGTGTCGCAATTACCGCCATGCAAGATTCCCGAAATAGACTAGGCCACCCATGAGCAGCGCATAAAGCGCGATATTGAAAAGCGAACGATGCCAGACGAAACGGTAGAGACCGAGCCGCTCGATCAGCCAGCGCAGAATGGCAAACACAACGAGTGCGCCGCCAGCCCAAAGCGCCAGCGGCGGCAGATAGAAGCCGAGAAACTCCACGGTATGAAACACGGCGAGGCTTGGCACATCCATGTTCGATCCTCGTTCCAGCGTTGTCAATCTTCGTCAAACCCGTGCCCGAGATAGGCGCGGTCGATGTCGAAGCGGTCGGAAATGAAGCGCAATGAGGCGCCGGCGTGCAATAGGGATCGGGCGGCCGGGCCGGGCGCGAGCGGCCAGGAGGAAAGTGCTGCACGCATGTCGGCGACGATGGTTTCGGCCTCGGCGAGGCGCGACAGGCGATCTGCAGGACCCATGCGCCGCTCCGTGACGAGCCCCTCGAGCGCCGATGCGAACCGCTGGAGAAAGTGCCCGAGGGAAAGCGCAATATCCTGCGGCATATCGGGGTCGGCCTTGAGTTCCACCAGCCGGCCGAGCTCGACTGCGCAAGACGCGGCGCCGAGCGTACCCCTGAGGAATTCCTCGTCGCGCTGGCGATCGAGCGCAAGACGCGGCAGCAGGGCGGTCAGCGCGGCGACGATATCGCCCGCGGCGCGGCGCGGCGGACTTGCCCCGCGCGCCACTGCAGGCAGGATCGTGCCGATCGTGTGCCGCCAGATTCGCTCCCGCTTCGCCTGCGAGGTCACGGGCATCGCGACGATCACGGCAAGGCAGATCACCATGCCGAGAAGGATCGCGACTGCGTTGCTGACGAAACCAAGCTCGTTCGGCGTAAAGCTATTGCCCGTGGTGAGGTTCGAGAGCGTGAAGGCGCCGAACGCGACGCCGGCGAGCGAGCGGCTCGGCGTTCCCGCCATCAGGCCCGCCGGCAGCAGTGCTATCAACAAGACCAGGGCGAGCGCCTCGAAACCTTCAAGATGCGGAAGCAACAGGACCATCACGAGATAGCCAAGCAGAATGCCGACTGCAGTCCAGACCAGATAGGTGCGCGCGGCCGCCTGCGGATTGTCCTGGTTGACGGCGAAGAACAGCATGATCGCGCCACCCGAAACCGCCGTGAAGCCTTCGCTCCAGCCGCTCGCCATCCATGCGGCGCTGAGCAGCAGCATGGCGACCGAGGCCCGGATGGCGATCAGCAGCGCCTCCCGCCGGTCCTCGCGATCGAGGGGCCGAGCACCGGAGCGCGACGGCATCCTGACGTCCTGGGCTCTCCGGCTCGCCGCTTCCGCGACCACGACCATCGCAAGGCCGTGCAGGAGCTTGCCGACGCGGCTCACGATCAACACCCCATTGGCGAGCGGATCGAAGGGGGCAGTCCCGGCCATGCCCTCGAGGTCGGCTGAGGCCTTGTCCAATTCCTTGCGCGCGGTCAGCAGTTCACCGCGCAATTGGCCCGGATCGCGCCAGATCAGCGGATCGGCCGACACACGCTCGACACGCGAGGCGATCGCTTCCAGTGTCGGACGGAACCGTTCCCCGACCGCCTGCGCGCCCTCGCCTTCAAACGCGTCGAGGCGGACGAACAGGCCGCGTGCGACGGCGAGCAGGATCAGGAACTCGCGGACGATGCGCTGGAGTCCGGTTGCGTTTGCGCGCATTTCGGGAGCTTCAAAAAGCGCGGAGGAACGAAGCGCGTCGAACGAGACCACCTCGGCGACCATATGCTGACGCTGCCGGGCAAAGACATCGGGCGACGCCGAGAGGCGAAGCGCCGTCGCAACATAGCCCGCCAAGTCGCGAAACGTATTGGTCAGCGCCTCGCGCAGGGCATCGCCCGCGTAACGCGGCAGGACGATCATGCTGACTGCAGTGATGCAGCCGATGCCGATCAGGATCGCACCGATGCGGTCGATGGCGATCGACCAGGCATTCAGGGGATCGCTCGATCCTTCATAGGCAACCAGTACGGCAGTATAGCCGGCGAGGAGCACGCCATAGGAGGCGAAGTTGCGAAGCCTGGCCCCGGTGTAGAAGATCACGCCCACCATGAGCACAGTGGCCGCAACGAGCAATTCGGGTGCTTGTGAGAACAACCCCACGATCAGAAGCCCAAGTAGCCCGCCTCCCACCGTGCCAATGGCACGCCAGGTGCCCTTCGAAAGTGCACCACCCACCGTTGGCTGCGCGAGCAGGTAGACCGTCAGCGTCGCCCATTGCGGATCGCTCAGTTCCAGCCTGTAGGCGATCGCCATGGCGAGAATGGCGGCGGCTGCCATCCTCAGCGAGAAGACGAAGTTGCGCCAGCCGAGATCGACGGAAAGAAGGCGCCGCCCCGCCGCGCTCGCCGCATCCACAAAGTGCGTCATCCCGACGGCGCTGTTCATGGGCAGCCCATTCTACAGGGATGCCTGCTCGCACCGTTCGCAACTGTCGGCATTCTCGCTGGCGACGCGAGATCCCCCACCTGGCGAACACACATCCATTCGATCCCGCCGTGACGCAGCAGCGCGGCTGCAAAAGACGCGCCCTCCTCTGCCTCCGAAACCGTCGGTGCCCTCATGGAAATCCCCTCTCCTTCCCCGCAGGGATCATAGGCGGAAAATTCCAGTTCTGAATGGCCTATTTTGGCGGAGGCACGATCGTGCCTTCCACCTATGGAGGGAAGGTCAGGGGCCGCGCGCTATTATGTGGCGTTCCTCAAGCGCAGGGAACGCGGAGGCCGTCCGGTGTGCGCGCGGTCAGTGCAGGGACCAGGTGACGGAGGTACCGGCGAGCGTGTTCCTCAGACGCTCGTTCGCCTCCACGCCCGCAGCATCCGCCGAATATTCCGGCTTCAGGCGGTCGAGGAAATACATCGTCATCTTGCCCTTGTTCTTCACGTCGAGGGCACCTCGCGGGGTGCAGTCGAAATACAACTTTACGTGCTGGTAGGTGCTTTCGGAGATGTTCACGCGATCCAGTTCGCCGGCATTCTCCATGCGGGCCGCGATGTTCACCGCATCGCCCCACACGTCGTAGCTGAACTTCTTCCGGCCGACGACGCCCGACACGACGCTGCCGCTGTGCAGGCCGACGCGGGCGTGCCACGGCATCTGCCCGACCGCCGCCAGGCGCTGGTTCGACGCAACGACGAAGCGCTGCATTTCGAGAGCCGCAAGGCAGCATCGGACAGCGTGGTCCTTGCGACCCAGCATCAGCCCACCGGCACACATGTAGGAGTCTCCGATCGTCTTGACTTTCTCCAGCCCGTGCCGGGCGATGATGCCATCGAACTCGGTGAAGTACATGTCGAGGTCATCGATCAACTCCCGGGGAGAGAGTTCGGCCGCAGACTTGGTGAAGTCGACGAAGTCTGTGAAGAGGATCGTGGTGGAAGGGTGGTGGCGGGGCTCGACCGCGCCTCTCTCGATCAACTCTGCGGCGATCTTGTTCGGCAGGATGTTGAGTATCAAGCTGTCGGCGCGTTGTTTCTCTGCGGCCAGTTCCTGCTGCGAGCGCTGAACCTCGATCAGCTTGAGGCGCAGCTCGAGCTGAGCGATGGTCTGGCGGGCGAGGCGCCGGATGCCTTCGGCGGCCTCGAAGGTGAGTTCGCGCGGGACGAGGTCCATGATGCAGATCGTGCCCAGCGCATGGCCGCCTGAATCGATCAGCGGCATGCCTGCGTAGAAGCGGAGGAAGGGTTCGGTCGCGATGAACGGAAGCGCCTTGAAGCGGTTGTCATCATGGGTGTCGGGCACCACAAGCATGTCGGCACGGCTGATCGCGTAGCCGCAGCAGACGCCGCCGCGGGGCACCTCCTCGATGCCCGGAGGAACGCCGTGTCGGGACTTGAGCCAAACCTTGGTATCCCCGACTATGTTGACCATCGAGATCGGGGTGCCGGCAATCAGGGCGGCGAGCTCCGTGAGGTCATCGAATCCGGCTTCGGGCTCCGTGCCGTAGACGGCATATGCCTCTAGCGCGGAAAGGCGTTCAGCCTCGTTCTCAGGTAGGGGAAAGTCCATGCCGGCACTCCATTGTGCGAAGGCGAAGACGGTCCGACCTTTCGGGTCCGGCCGGCGCGGTTTCGATCTGGATATCATGGGTCCGGTGCTATTGTCGGGCCTTGCCCTACCGAAGCGGCCCCCGCCACCCGTCCGACACCTGCTGCCGCCCGAAATTTACTCCAGCCTCGCCGCTTAATCAATGACGCCGGGCGCGCCCGGACAGAAGGCTAGCTTGAGGCTAAGGTGGCATTTGCGGCGGTCGCAGAACTGATAGGAGCCGCTGAAACCGATCCGGCAAGTAAGGCACGCGCGAAATGATCGAGTGGTTTCACAGATATACCGCGCCTGCGGTCGAGGGCGCGATTGCAAATTGTCGCGGCAGCGCCACTTAAATCGCAAGTCCGCGACGCGCTCAGAGTCGACTTCCGGCCATGAGACGTCCCGGGCGCGAGGCGTCGAAGCCAGCACAGACCGAGGTTGAGGCTATGCACAAGTTTACCGTCACCGTCACTCAGCAGATCGGGGCCGACACTGCCGAGGAGGCTGCCTTGCTCATGTATCAGGAGCTGGCCAAGGGCCTGCCACCGCTACGCTTTTCGGCCACGGACGAGGCAAGGACGACGACTGACGTGACGCTGGACCGGGCAAAGGCGGAAGAGTTTGCCAGCGTCGACCACACCGCTGACCCGGGCAACTGGTAGCGTGCGGAAAAACGCCGCCGCCGGATGCGGCGAGCCTCGTATAACACTGCGTCGCCATGGCATGCCGCTTCACTGGCGAATTGCATCTGAGTGGCATGTAACCGAGATGCCGTGCTTCCAAACGCCGGAAAGACACCGGAAACTATGTAAAAATCGGAAACACTTTGTGACTAAGTGGTTCCGAAAGCAGCATTTTTTAGCTTGCCGCGCTGACCGACTTAACGGATATTGCTCCAATGCGAGGGCCGCCATGATCAGAATGATACAAGACCCGGCCGAATTGGCGGGTGAAGACATCACTGGCAAATATATCCTGCGGAAGCTGAACTATCATTGGTTCGCCTACGGCAAGGCCGGCATCGTGACCGCCTGCAAGGGATCGATCCTGCATATCGACCGAGAAGAAACCGTCTATTCCGAGCGTTGGGGCCGCCGCGCCTATAGCGGCACCGGCAAGCGCTATCCGGGCGGCGTCTGTCCTATTTCGGCGGTCGCCTGCGTCTGCGACACGCCGGACGACGTGAATGCCGTCATTCAGCTGGATGTCGAGGCACAGAACGAATTCTACCAACTGATCGCCAAGGCGGAAGCCAAGGTTCACGCTCTCGCCGCTTCCTCACAAAACAGCGTCTTCCTGACAGCCGCCGAATAGGTGGTTGGCGAACGCGGCCATCACCGCGTTTGAAGACGGTTCGTCTTTTCGAAATAGCGTCATGAAGGGTCATGGCTCGACAGATTTCGAGCGCCCGCTTTGGGGCTGGTCGGACTTTCGTTTGAGCCGAGGCAACCGAGATGAGGTGGCGAAGGCATCAGCCGTGCCCTATACTTTCCCCGGGGTTGGTTGAGGTTGCCTCATGGCAGGCATTTTCGATTTCGTGACATCATCGCCCTCGCAGCCTCTCGACTCTGCCCGAATGTGCCTGTCGCTTCATCCTTCGACTGAGGAGAAAAAATGCCACTCAAGATGCGTCCGGACATGCCTCCGTTCATCGTCGACGAGAACGGTCACATCCCCATGATCGACGGCACCGCGCGGTGGCTGGTGATTGTGACACGGGAAGCATTGGAAGGAATTGCGTCACCGCCGGAGGCCTCGGTGGAGCGTCTGCGGGACTATGCCGCCACGTTTGGCGAGGTCGCGACCTACAAGCTCGAACATGGCCGCGCCGGCGCGGAAGAGACCATATGGGTCCAAAGGGCCGACGTTTCCGAATGGCAAAGCACGCAATCGCGGTGAGTTCGTTTACTCCAGTTGAGGTTGGACGGCTTGGCGCATTGGCATGCCGAGGCCCTGAGTGAGCACCTCCCACCGAGAGGCCTCAACGGCCTGGCTCGGCGTCGCCGCAAGTTCACACGCCCGGCTTGCTTCCTGGCGCCGCAGGGCTTCAAGCAAGTCCGGGTGAAGACCTTCGCCACGTTCAGCGGCGATGGCGTGCAGTGCCAGCAACGAAGACATGATCGAGCTCCAGTGTTCTTGAGACCGGAGTACTAGAGTCGGAAACGCCGACACCATCCACCCGTTTCATGCGCGGATGTGACGACGGTCGACCTTAGGCCCGAAACGACCGAGATCAGCGTTCCCCTTCGCGCCTTCCCCAAAGTGCAATAGCAATTCGCCCCCCGGCGCGCCAGAATGCCTGCCCAGGAGGCCGACTTGTGCACGTGTCCGCGAGAGGAGCCTCATCCGGCCAATGGAAAAGGGGGCTAAAATGAGCGGATCGGTGACACTTTGGACGCTTGTGCTTGGCGCGGTCTTCGCTGGAGCGCTGGGAGGCGCATCGGTCGCGCAGGACCAGCAGCATTTCAACGCGAAAGGCAAGATGCCTTCGAAATTTACCATCGAGGCGCAGCAGCATCAGCGGCAGATACTACCCCTCGCCGACAAGCGAGACTTCGAGGAGGCACGGCGCGGATTTATCGCGGCGCCTCCCTACCGCAAGATCATGAATGAAAATGGCGACGTCGCCTGGGACATCGACAACTGGGCCTTCCTCTTGAACGGGAAGGACTACGACAGCATCCACCCGTCACTGCAGCGCCAGGCCCTGCTCAACATGGAGTATGGGCTTTTCGAAGTGGTGCCCGGCATCTATCAGGTGCGAGGCTTCGACCTGGCGAACATCTCGTTCATCAAGGGCAACACAGGCTGGATCGTCATCGATCCACTGACGGTGAAAGAGACTGCGCGCGCTGCGCTCGAGTTCGTCAACGAGAAGCTCGGCGAGCGGCCGGTGGTCGCGGTCATTATCTCTCACTCCCATGGCGACCATTTCGGCGGCATTCGCGGCGTGGTCGACGATGCCGCCCTGGCGGCCGGGAAAGTCGAGATCATCGCTCCCAAGGGGTTCGTGAACGAGGCGATCTCGGAAAACCTCTATGCCGGCAATGCGATGACCCGCCGCAAGAGCTACACCTACGGTGATCTTCTTCCGAAAAGCCCATACGGCCAGGTGGATGCCTCCATCGGCAAGGGCGTCGCTGCCGGCGATACCGGCATCCTGCCGCCCACAAAGAGCATCGAGCAGCCGTTCGAGGAAATGACCATCGACGGTGTCAAGGTAGTCTTCCAAAACACCCCGGGCACTGAAGCGCCTGCCGAGATGAACACTTGGTTTCCGGACTTCAAGGCATTCTGGGCAGCCGAGAACGTCGTCGCCAGCCAGCACAACATCCTGACGCTGCGGGGAGCGCCAGTGCGCGATGCATTGGCCTGGTCGCAGTACATCAACATCGCGCTCTACCGGTTCGGCGAACAGGCGGACGTGATGTTTGCCTCGCACAGCTGGCCGCGCTGGGGAAAGGAGCGCATCGAAGAGGTGATGCGCGGACAACGCGACATGTACGCGAACCTGAACAACCAGGTGCTTCATCTGGCCAACAGCGGCGTGACCATCAATCAGATACACAACGTCTATGAGCCGCCCAAGAGCCTGCAGGCATTGTGGTACGATCGCGGCTACCACGGTTCCTATCTTCACAACAGCCGGGCCATCATTCAGCGCTATCTCGGCTTCTGGGATTTGAACCCGGCAACGCTGGTGCCGCTCTCGCCGGAGGATTCGGCCCCGCTCTACATCGAGATGATGGGTGGTGCGGGCAAGGTCATGGCAAAGGGCCAGGAGCTCTTCGACAAGGGCGAATATCGCCTTGCGACCGAGATTCTCAACAAGCTGGTCTACGCGGAACCGGGCAACCAGCCGGCAAAGGATCTCCTTGCCGACACCTACGAGCAAATGGGATACCAGTTCGAGAGCCCCAGCCTCCGCAACAGCTTCCTGGCAGGCGCCAAGGAACTGCGCGACGGAGTCGTAGCCGTGAAGGCCGCGAAGGCGGGTAGTCCCGACTTTGTTCGCGGCACGAGCACCGAAGCCTTCCTCACCTACCTTGGTATCCAGATGGACAGCCGCAAGGCGGAAGGCATGGCATTCAAGATCAACATCTCGACGCCCGACAACGGCGAGAAATTCGTGGTCGAGATGAGCAATGCGACGCTGACCACGATTGCCGGCTTCCAGGCGAAGGATGCTGATCTGACGATCACCATCGATCGCCGGGAGTTGGAGGACGTGATGATCGGTGCGACGAAACTTGCTGACAAGGTGGCTGCCGGCAAGGCCAGGATGGAGGGAAATCCCCAGGTGCTTGCGCAGCTCGCTTCGACGATGGTCACGTTCGACAACTGGTTCGAGGTCTTGCCGGGGACAAAGCAGCAGACCGCGGCCCTGCCAAAGCCCGAGCTCTTGCAGGACGACGCGACTTATTACGAGGGGCCCTAGAAGAGCTCGCCGTCACTCCGATCCGGCACCGAGGGAAAGCGGCTGGAGCCGCTTTCCGGTAGTGTCCCCTCTGGCAAGGACAAGACCAAAGTAGGCGACACCCGCGCTGCAGCCATGCCAACGGCCAGTCGGGATGCCGCCACACTTGTTACTCCCACTTTCCTATTTCCGGCTTCAGACTATCTCACGACTGAGGACAAGCGGTCAGCAGTGAACGCCAACACGCTTCGGGCGAAGGCGCGGGAATTCGTCCAAATGAGGAGGTTCAAAAGCCATGACTACATCAGCCGAGAGCGAACGGAATGGGGAGCAACCGGGCATGCACACGCCGGCGGTCGTGTCGCCGCAGGCGTGGGAGACGGCCCGCGAGCAACTGCTCGTGAAGGAAAAGGCCCACACCCGCGCCAGTGACGCCCTGGCCGCCGAGCGAAGGCGAATGCCGTGGATGGCCGTGGAGACGACGTACACGTTCGAGGGGCCTGCCGGCAAAACCAGCCTGCTCGACCTGTTTGAAGGCCGGCACCAATTGATCGTCTACCGCGCCTTCTTCGAGCCGGGAGTGTTCGGCTGGCCCGACCAGGCCTGCAGGGGCTGCTCCATGGTGGCGGACCAGGTCGCGCACGTCGCTCACCTCAACGCACGCGACACGACCCTCGCCTTCGTCTCGCGTGCGCCCCAGGCCGACATCGCGCGGCTGAAGGCACGGATGGGCTGGGAGATGCCGTGGTACACCGTCACTGATAGCTTCGACGCCGACTTCGGCGTCGCCGAATGGCACGGCACGAACGTGTTCTATCGCGACGGCAACCGCGTGTTCCGGACCTATTTCATCAACAACCGCGGCGACGAGCAGATGGGGAATACCTGGAACTATCTCGACATCACGCCACTCGGCCGGCAGGAAGTATGGGAGGACTCGCCCGAAGGCTATCCCCAGACTCCGACCTACAAGTGGTGGAACTGGCACGACAGCTACGTCGCAGACGCCGCGCCCGACAAGAAATGGGTCGAGGTGTCGGAGGCCGGCGAGGCGGCGTTCCGGGCCGAACAAGCAAGCAGGAAGGGCTGAACCGGACCTTAACTGGCGCTTGTTGCTCGTTCCGGCCAACCGAGTGGACGGCACGAAACCACCCAAACCGGACGGCGCAACCGTCCGGTTTTCACCACGAGCGACCGCATCGTCGCAACTGTGTTGAAATTCGCCGGATCGCTGCGATACTGCGCTAAGGGGGCCGAAGCGATGACGCGTCACCTGCGAATTCTGGCTGCTTTGCTGGCACTGTCGTTCATCAGTGCCGGACCGGCCGACGACGGGCGCTGGTATAGCGGGGAGTATTCCTTCTCCGATGAGCTTGGCGGGTTCCGCATCCTGTCGGTCAAAGGCTCAGGTACAGAAGCCGACCCGATCGAAATCAGCGAGGAACTCAACTCTGCCACGCCCGTCACGCTGGTGATCAGGGCGGCAAAGCCAATTCAACTTCACACACTTCCGCAGGGTGCCTTCCATGTGCGCGTTGTCATCCTGAACAAGAGCGGGCTGGCCTGGATCGGGTTCGACTTCGAGCTTCAGGAGATTCGCGGCAAACCGAGCGACTTCGATGACGGTCTGTCATTTGGTCAGACTAGTCCCAATCCGAAATTCATTTCGTCCAACCGCTTCGACCGCTTCGAGAACCGCTTCGAGAGCTTTGATCGGCTGCGCTTCGAAAGCGGTCACGCCGATCCGCTGGACCGGGCGGCGTTCGGCTTTTTTGTTACTGACGTCACGCCGGTTCCCGAATTCTACCTGGTGCAGGACCCGCAGATACCGTCCTCGTGAGGCACGTGTCACGGCGTGGCTCTTGCCGCTGGCTTGCTAACGCTTCAGGTCGTGGGCCTGGCCCGACGCTCGTAGCTCCGCCAGCGTCTTGCCGACGCAAGTTCCGGCGTTCGATCCGCCAACCGCCTTGGCTTTCCCGTCCAAGGAAATCGTGCCCGCCATACTGTCCGAGGAGACGTAGGTCGCCATTCCCTCCGGCGTTACTCTCGACAGATAGTAGACGTGTTGCATTTCTTTGTATTCGCAGCTGATGACAACCGGAAAGTCGTCAAACGGATCCTGCGCGTGGGCTTCTGAACTGTATATGGTTGGAAATTGAAGCAACGCGCAGGCGGCGATTGGCATTGCCGCACCTCTGATGCACAGCCTTTTCCAAGGCGACATATGGGCCATCATCGAAAAGCTCCGATAACCTCAGGTGAATCGAACTATTGGCTCTAGATAAGTTCTGCCGGCGCAGGCGTCCGCCGGGTCCCGTGAGTCGTAATGTGCATATTTTCTAATTTAGAGTTTATGCTACTACCATCACCAGTCCAAGTCGAGTGCAGACGGGCGTTCCCGGTGTGCAGCTCCGACGCTTAAATCGGCCAATCGAACGGCATTGGAAATCGGGCCTGCTCGCGACCCATTCAGCCTTTATCCGCCGGCGCGCTGAGCGCTGTGCCGCCTGCCGGCATATGGCAGTACGAACATGTACAGGCCGCTGAACAATAACAGGAAGAGCGGGGGCAGCGGCGAGTAGACCACCCAAGAGGGAGGTTTGCCGAGGCCCATGGCGACGAAGTTGGCGATGACGGCCACCGTAAAAGCAATGGACAGCCAACGGTGCGCCCGCCGGATAAAATTGTTCAGATTCAATGAGACCTCCCTCAAAAACGCGCCGCATGTCAGCGGTCGAACGCTCACTCGCCGGTACGCGCCGACGCTTTTTTCGTCGCCCGTCGCGAGGCGGCCGAAGATGTGTTGAGTGCGACGGCGGCGCGAATGAGCGCCTTCAACGCCGCTTCGTCAATCTTGTCGCCTTCATGGAAATCGATGGCACGCCTCGTATTGCCCTCGAGGCTGGAGTTGAACAGGCCGGAAGGATCCTCCAGCGAGGCACCCTTGGCGAAGGTCATCTTCACAGCAGTCTTGTAGGTCTCGCCGGTGCAGATGATCCCGGCATGCTCCCACACCGGGACGCCTCTCCACTTCCACTCCTCGACCACTTCTGGGTCCGCCTGCCTGATCAAGGCGCGCAGCCGCGAGAGCATCTCACCCCGCCAGTCGCCTAGCTCCTCGATCCTGCCGTCTATCAGCCGAGATGGAGATTGCTCCGGAGCCTCGCTCTTCGTCATAATGCCTTCTACCTTTCGTCCCTCGTGTTTGCCGGGTCAGGCCAAGCATGGCGACCGCCTGTGTTTCTTGCCATTGCTACGGGATCCAGCCGGGCAGTCCGGCCGCCTGCCTGATCCAGCTCGCCACGAGCTCCTCGTCGAACTGGTCGTCCTCGTGGATATGGAAGTAGCGTATGTTCATGTCCTTGGACGCAACGGGAGGGACGGGCGTTAGCGATGCGCCGCGGAAGAACGCCACCTTGACGTACTTCGTCAGGCAATGGATGCCGAGGAACCAGCCCTGGCCCTCGATCCCATAGAGCGGCGAGTTCCATTTCACCGCCTTGGTTACACCGGGGACGGTATGCACGATCAGCGCGTCGAGGCGCTGCCCAACGGCACTTTTCCAGCCCGGCATCGCGGCGATATACGCCTGCACCGGGGCGTCGCCGTCAGCCTTGGCGATCTGGGGATTGCCACCCGCGAGCAGGATCGGCTTCTCACCACCGCGCTTGGCGGCGAACTTTCCCGCAACCTTCGTTGGCTTGGTGGACATCTTGTTCGCCATTGCAGCCCAGGACCTTCGCTTTCAATCGTGTTGGCACAGTTCAGCCGGCGCGCCCCAGGACTTGCTCCAGGTTTTCAAAGAATTTCGGCCACCCGTATCTGGCGCCCTGATAGGCCTGCTGCTGGTCCGGCCGGAAGCCCGATTGCTCCATGCGCAGGTGGGTGCCCGTGCTCGTCGGCGTGAGAGTCCAGGTGACGACGCTCTCGAGACCATGGCCATCCCATGTGTAGGACAGCGTCTTGTTCGGCTCGACTTCCAGGACCTTGCACTCGACGGCGCCCCAGTCCGCGCTCAGCTTGAAACGGTGGTCGGTGACAGGCTTGAAGTCGTTCTTTATGAGCCACTCTGCGATCAGGTGCGGTTGCGTAAGCGCCCGCCAGATCTTTTCCGGCGGAAAAGCGACCTGCCGTTCCACGATGACGGAGAGTGTTTCGATAGACGTTTCGGTCATTGATCCATCCTTTTGAGCAAATTTTCGAGGTCGTCGAACCGGCTCTCCCAGAATCCGGCCATTTGGCTTGTCCAGTCGACCAGTGGGGCGAGCGCCCCGAGTTGCGCGCTGTAGTGCGTCTGGCGACCTTCGTGGCGGTCGCGCACCAGGCCGGCCCCCTTCAGGATCGCAAGGTGCTTCGAGACGACCGGTTGCGACACCCCGGCCCTGGCCGTCAGAGCCCCGACCGTCTTCTCTCCTTCGCGGCACAGCCGTTCGAAGAGAGCCCGCCGGGTCGGGTCCGCAAGCGTCCTGAAGAGCACGTCGTGAGCGTTCGACACCTGGAATTCATACCTCGCTGGCTATTGATTGACGTATAGCCAGCGAGGTATGAATAAGTCAAGTGGGAACGTCGATGACCCCGCGGAAAATGTCATCGTCCGCAGCGAGGCCTTCGTTCTGTTCGTATTGCACCTACAGGATGAAGCGCGCGCTCGTTCGGCGGCGCGATTCCGCACGCGAGCGCCGCGGCAGCGCGAAGTCCGCAGGCGCTGCTTTATCTCGGTGCCGAAGTCGGGCCGATTTCGGCCCTGCGCCTCACAACCCTATGGCGCCTTTGATCAGGGCCTTGGCATCGCCGCTGTCCCAGGCGGCCGGGCCGTTCATCGCGGAGATAAGGCAGCCCTTCTCGTCGAGGAGCAGGGTGACCGGGAGGCCGAAGGCGAGGCCCTCCTTCTTCAGGCTGTTGAACACGCCGATCGTGTTGTCGCGATAGAGCTTGAGCGCGTCGACGCCGGTATCCGTGAGAAAATTCCTGGGCTTTTCGTCGTCGCCCGTGTCGATGTTGATCGGCACGACCTGGAACTTGTCGCTGCCGAGAGCCTTCTCGAGCGCGTTCAGCGCCGGCATCTCCTCGCGGCAAGGCACGCACCAAGTGGCCCAGAGATTGAGAAGCACGGTCTTGCCGGCGAAATTTTCCAGCGTCATCGGCTTGCCATCCGGCCCGGTGAAGGCGACCGTCTGGAGCTTTTTCGGCTGGTTTGCCGCGACCATCGCGGCGACATCGCCCTTCATGAACGGAGTGAGGCTGACGGCACGTTCCTTTGCGGCCTCGCATTCGGCGGCCACGGCTTCGCCGCCGCCATTGCCATAACCCATCTCCTTCACGTATACCGCTGCCGCACCGGCAACGATGCCCGCAATGGCTGCGATCGCGATCAGTTTCAGGGATGGCAGCCGAAGAGGCCTTCTTGTCGTCATTTCCATTCTCCAGGACGGGCATCTTTCATGGCTGAAGGCACAAAGGACACCAAATCCTCAAACCAGATGTGGGGCGGACGCTTCGCCTCCGGCCCCGATGCGATCATGGAGGAAATAAATGCCTCGATCGATTTCGACAAGAAGCTCTTTGCCCAGGATATCCGCGGTTCGATCGCCCATGCCACGATGCTTGCCCAGCAGCGGATCATTTCCGCCGAGGATAAGGACAAGATCGTTCAAGGGCTAAACACGATCCTGTCAGAAATCGAAGGCGGCAAGTTCGAATTCTCGCGCCGGCTCGAAGACATCCACATGAATGTCGAGGCGCGGCTCGCGACCCTGATCGGACCGGCTGCCGGACGCCTGCACACCGCCCGCTCGCGCAACGACCAGGTGGCGCTCGACTTCCGCCTCTGGGTGAAGGAAGAGCTGCAAAAGACCGAGAAGATGCTGACGGACCTGATCGCGGCGTTCCTCGACCGTGCCGAAGAGCACGCCGAAAGCGTCATGCCGGGCTTCACGCACCTGCAGACCGCCCAGCCGGTGACCTTCGGCCATCACTGCATGGCCTATGTCGAAATGTTCGGCCGCGACCGCTCGCGCGTGCGCCATGCGATCGAGCATCTTGATGAAAGCCCGATCGGTGCTGCAGCGCTCGCCGGCACCGGCTATCCGATCGACCGGCACATGACCGCCAAGGCGCTCGGCTTCCGCGAGCCGACCCGCAACTCGATCGACACCGTTTCCGACCGCGATTTCGCCATCGAATTCCTGTCGATCGCGGCTATCTGCAGCATGCACCTGTCGCGCCTTGCCGAAGAGATCGTCATCTGGTCGACGCCGCAGTTCGGCTTCGTGCGGCTCTCGGATGCGTTTTCGACCGGCTCCTCGATCATGCCGCAGAAGAAGAACCCGGACGCAGCCGAACTGGTGCGCGCCAAGACCGGCCGCATCAACGGCTCGCTGATTGCCCTCCTGACCATCATGAAGGGCCTGCCGCTCGCTTATTCCAAGGATATGCAGGAAGACAAGGAGCAGGTCTTCGATGCTGCCGAAAGCCTTGAACTGGCGATCGCCGCCATGACCGGCATGGTCCGCGACCTGACGATCAACACGGCGCGCATGAAGGCAGCGGCCGGCTCCGGCTATTCGACCGCGACCGATCTCGCCGACTGGCTGGTGCGCGAAGCCGGTCTTCCCTTCCGCGACGCCCATCACGTGACGGGCCATGCTGTGGCGCTTGCCGAGACCAAGGGTTGCGATCTTTCCGAGCTGCCGCTCGCCGAATTGCAGGCAATCAACCCGGCAATCACCGACAAGGTCTACGAGGTCCTGACGGTCGAGGCGTCTGTGGCCAGCCGCAAGAGCTTCGGCGGCACCGCGCCTTCGGAAGTGCGCAAGCAGATCGCCTACTGGCGCGCGCGCAACTGACCCACAGACGATCAGAACAATCGGGGTGCACA
Source organism: Rhizobium sp. BK251 (assembly GCF_004345245.1). Taxonomy (GTDB): domain Bacteria; phylum Pseudomonadota; class Alphaproteobacteria; order Rhizobiales; family Rhizobiaceae; genus Rhizobium. The sequence continues at coordinate 94,344 of NZ_SLUQ01000004.1, forward strand.
AGGCGGAGAAACTTCGCTATGAAGGTCCGTCTCAGCCGCCTTTCCCGATAAGAGGATACCGATGCCGACCAGTTTTCCGCAGCTCATCCGTCTGACCGTCGTGCTCTCGCTCGCCGGTCTCGCCGTTGCCGGATGCGGCCGCAAGGGAGACCTCGAGCCGCCGAGCGCGGCGGCGACCAAGGGTGGCGACGTTTCGAAGCCGGTGCAGCAGCCCGGCACACAGGACAAGCGCTTCTTCCTCGACCCACTTCTCTAAGGCCATACGTCCGTGAACCATTTCCAGTATCGTGACGGCATCCTCTATGCGGAGAATGTTCCGCTGCCGGATATCGCAAAGACTGTCGGCACACCTTTCTATTGCTATTCGACCGCGACGCTCGAGCGCCACTACCGCGTCTTCTCCGAAGCCTTGGCCGACGTGGACGCGCTGGTCTGCTACGCCATGAAGGCCAATTCCAACCAGGCAGTGCTGAGGACGCTCGGCCGCCTCGGCGCTGGCGTGGACGTCGTTTCCGAGGGTGAGCTGCGTCGCGCGCTCGCCGCGGGCATTCCGGCCAGCCGCATCATGTTCTCCGGCGTCGGCAAGACCGCCCGCGAGATGGACTATGCACTGGAAGCCGGCATCTACTGCTTCAACGTGGAATCCGAGCCGGAACTGGAAATCCTCAACCAGCGTGCCGTCAAGGCCGGCAAGCGAGCGCCCGTCTCCTTCCGCATCAACCCTGATGTCGATGCCCGCACCCATGCGAAGATCTCGACCGGCAAGAAGGAAAACAAGTTCGGCATCTCCTGGGAGCGTGCGCGCAACGTCTATGCACGGGCGGCGAGCCTGCCCGGCATCGAGGTGACCGGCATCGACATGCATATCGGCAGCCAGATCACCGAGCTGCAGCCGTTCGAAGATGCCTTCCGGCTGCTGCACCAGCTGGTCGGCACGCTGCGGGCCGAAGGCCACACGATCCATCACGTCGATATCGGCGGCGGCCTCGGCATACCCTACCGCGACGACAACAATCCGCCGCCGGCTCCCGAGGTCTATGCGAACATCGTCAAGAAGCAGCTTCGCGACCTCGACTGCAAGATCATAGCCGAGCCGGGCCGGCTGATCGTCGGCAATGCAGGGATCCTCGTGACCGAGGTCATCTATGTGAAGGATGGCGGGGAGAAGACCTTCGTCATCGTGGACGCGGCGATGAACGACCTGATCCGTCCCACGCTCTACGAGGCCTATCACGAAATCCGCCCCGTCGTCGTGACGGCTGCGAATGCGCCGCGCATCAAGGCCGACGTCGTCGGCCCTGTCTGCGAAACCGGCGACTACCTGGCGCTCGACCGCGAGATGGCGATGCCCAAGCCCGGCGACCTCGTGGCAATCAGTTCAGGCGGTGCCTATGGCGCGGTTCAGGCCGGGACCTACAACAGCCGACTGTTGGTGCCGGAAGTGCTGGTCAAGGGCTCGGAGTTCCACGTCATCCGTCCGCGACCGACCTACGAGGACCTCATCGGCCTCGATTCCGTTCCGGACTGGCTCGCCTGACGCGGGTCTCCCGAAGGTGGGAACCGCTTTCGGGGCCAAGACATGCCTGCGGACGAGAGCCAGGAGCGCGACAAGCAAGCTTGAAAAATCTAGGGACGCATCACGTCGCGCGATCACAATTTAGCGATGCAAACGTGAAAAACGGGCCTGTTCCGGACCTTGCCCTCGCCTTCGCCACAATGAATGTTATCTTTGAGCGACGAGCATATTGCCTCGCGGTCGCCCGGGGCGCTATGTTTTTGCAACGCAACATCGGGAGACTGTAGTGATGAACGGCTCCGGCAGCGAGAAGAAAGGCGCTTTTGCGTCTCGGCCGTCTTTGGCCCGTCTCGTTGCGGCAAAGCGGCTCTTCGCCCGTCTGGTGCTCGTATCGGAGCAGGTCCTTCCGCTGCTCCTGCCCGTTTTCGCACTCATCGCCCTCTATCTCTCGGTTGCCTGGTTCGGCTTCTTCAGGGTGGCCCCGGACTGGGCGCGCCTGCTTCTGCTCACCGCCTTCCTGGTAGGTGCGGTTGCGGTTCTCGTACCCTTCCGCCGTCTTCGCTGGCCGACCGCCGCTCAGGCAGACCGGATGCTGGAGGAGCGCAACGGCCTGCCACACCAACCGGTGACGGTACAGGAAGAGGAACCGGTCCTCGATACGCCCTTCGCCCGCACGCTGTGGCAGGAGCACCAGCGGCGCATGGCGGAGAAGATCGCCACGCTCGATGCCGGTTTCCCACGGCCTGACGTCGCCAATCACGACCGCTTTGCCTTGCGCGCCATCCCGGCGCTGCTGGTGACGATCGCCTTCGGCTATTCGCTTTCGAACAGTGCCGGCTCGATCACGGATGCATTCCAGCAGCGTGTCGTGACGGTTTCGAACCCGGAGGTACGCATCGACGCCTGGGTGACGCCGCCCGGCTATACGGGACGCGCGCCGATCTACCTCACGGGTACCGGCTCCGAGCCTCAGGGGCCGATCGGCATACCGCAGTTTTCGGACCTGACCGTGCGCGTGAGCGGCGGGGAAGCGGACAGCAAGGTGATCTTCCGCAAGGCCGCGAACGGCCAGACGGCTGAAGTACCCTCGCAGGAGAAGCCCCCTGGAACGCCGTCGGCCACGCCAGGGGTGCCCGCAGCAACCGTGACGCCGCCAGACGCCTCCGAGTCGGCTGCCGCGACCACGCTTGCCGCCCATACCCACATCATGAAGCTCCAGGAAAGCGGCTCGATGAGCGTGAACGGCCGCGAATGGTCATTCGACGTCATCCCCGACGAGCCGCCGGAAATCGCCTTCAACGGCATGCCGCGCAGGAGCGTGAACGGCGCTCTCGAAATCGGCTTCACCGCCAAGGACGATTACGGCGTGCAGGAGGCTCATGCCGAGATTGTGGCCGTGGACAACGATACCTCCGCAACGCCGCTCTACCCGCCGCCGGAGTTCAAGCTGGACATACCGCGCCGCAATGCCCGCAACGCCAAGGGGCTGACGAGCAGGAACCTCTCGGAGCACCCGCTTGCCGGCAAGCGCGTACGGATCACGCTGGTGGCGAAGGACGCAGCCGGCCAGACCGGCCGCAGCGCGCCGCATGAAATGGTGCTGCCCGGGCGCAACTTCAACGAACCGCTGGCCGGTGCCGTCGTCGAGGAGCGGCAGGTTTTCTCGCTCGATACGCGCAAGATGCCAGAGGCAATCGCCCTCAACGAGGCCCTGACGATCCGTGCCGACGAGACGATCCCGAATCTCACGAACTATTTGCTGCTGCAATCCGCACTCGCCCGCATGAAGCTTGCCAAGGGCGATGAAGCGCTGAAGGATACGGCGGAATATCTCTGGGAAATCGCGCTTGGCATGGAGGACGGCGATCTCTCGCTCGCCGAGCGGCAGCTGCGCGATGCGCAGCAGAATCTCGCCGACGCGCTTGAGCGCAACGCCAGCGATGAAGAGATCAAGAAGCTCATGGACGAGTTGCGCAAGGCCATGCAGGAATACATGGCCGAGCTTGCCGAGCGCATGCAGAATGCGCCGATGCAGCCGAACCAGAACGCCGAGAATTTCCTGCGCCAGCAGGACCTGGAACGCATGCTCGACCAGATCGAGAACCTCGCCCGCTCAGGCAATCGCGACGCCGCCCAACAGATGCTCTCCGAACTGCAGCGCATGATGAACAACCTGCAGGCGGGCCGGCCACAGCAAGGTCAGCAGGGCCAGGACAACAGTCCGATGCGCAAGCAGATAGACAAGCTCGGCGAGATCATGCGCGACCAGCAGAAGCTGATGGAGGAGACCTTCCGCCTAGACCAGGCGCTGCGGGACCGCATGCAGCTCGGCGACCCCGACATGAGCCAGGACGGCCAGCAGGACGAGCAGCAGCAACAGGGACAACAGCAGCAGCAGGGCCAGCAGGGGCAGTCCCCGACCGACCAGATGACTGCCGAGCAGCTGCGCGAAGCCCTGAAACAACTGCGCCAGCAGCAGGATTCACTTGGGAAGCAGCTCGGCGAATTGCAGAAGAAACTGGGCGAGATGGGCATGAAGCCCGGCCAGGGCTTCGGCCAGGCACAGCGCGAGATGGAAGGTGCCGCCGGCGAGCTTGGCCAGGGGCGCGGCGAGAGCGCCGTCCAGGGCCAGGGCCGGGCGCTCGAAGCGCTGCGCCAGGGCGCGCGCGACATGATGAACCAGATGATGCAGGCGCAGCAGCAGGGCCAGCAGGGACAGGGGCCGCAAGGCCAGGTCGGACAGGGCAACCAGGGCGGCCGCGATCCCCTAGGCCGGCCGCGCCGGGCGGATGGCCCCGATTTCGGCGATCAGGTGAAAGTGCCCGACGAGATCGATGTGCAGCGCGCCCGTGAGATCCTGGACGCGATCCGCGAAAGGCTCGGAAACAATCCGCCCCAGGAAATGGAGCGGCGCTATCTGGAGCGCCTGCTCGACATCAGGTAGCCATCAGGCTCCGATCACGCAGCGAGCGCGCGCGCCACGGCCTTGCGGATATCCGGCAAGGCGAACGGCTTCGAAACGACGTCGACGACCCTCGTCATCAAGTCGTCGGCGCGTTCACGCTGCTCGGCATAGCCGGTCATCAGCAGTATCTTGAGCCCCGGAAAGCTCGACGACGCCTGGTGCGCGAGCTCGATGCCGTCCATGACAGGCATGCGGATATCTGAAAGAAGCAGGTCGTAGCTGCCGGCCTTCAGCTTCTCCAGGCCCTCGGCGCCGTCGGCCGCCTCTTCCGTCTCATGCCCGTCGAGACGCAAGGCCCGGGCCACGAACACGCGCAGAGAATCTTCGTCTTCCGTGATCAGAATTCTTGCCATGAGTATCCATCGCTCCGTCTGTCATGCCCCGCAGGCAAATCACCAGACTTTCCTTTGCGATCGGTAAACGGCCGGCTTGTTCGGGCGTCGTGGTTAACAAGCCGTCTTCATGGCCGTCCCGGAATGGGTCATGGCGCCCAGTGTCCGGGGTCCCCGTCTTAACCGCAACGCGCGGCGGGGGAACGACCTGACCCGATGCCCTCAGGCGTCGCCGGTGACGACACCGACGAAGGGAAGCTCGCGGAAGGCATAGTTCACGTCCATGCCGTAGCCGACGACGAAATAGTCCGGGCATTCGAAACCGACGTAATCGGCCTCGAGCTTCTCCTCGCGCTTTACGCTCTTGTCGAGGAGAACAGCGATGGTGACGTTGCGGGCGCCGCGCTCATACATCAGCTCCTTGGCAAAGAGCAGCGTGCGGCCGGACTCCAGGATGTCGTCGATCAGCAGCACGTCCCGGTCCTTCACGTCGCTGTCGATGTCCTTGATGATGCGGACGCCCTGGGAGACGGTACCGCGGCCATAGCTCGACAGCGTGATGAACTCGACCTCCGGTGCAAGGCCGCTGTCGTGAAGCGACCTGATGAGATCGGCTGCGAAGATGAAAGAACCCTTCAGAACCGCTATGACGAGAAGGTCTTTGGTCGGTCCGTTGGCGATATCGACGGCCATGGACCGGTTGCGCTCGGCGATCTGCTCGGCGGTAAACAGCGGCTCGATATTCTTTCCGCGCACAACGGGCATTCAGGGCTTCCTTCTCGGGTTCGGGACGGCACGGGACCGTCGCGGTCAAGCTAGGGCGTTAGCACAATTGCGATGTGCAGGCAGCCTCTGGCATGAACGAAAGCCGCACATCCAGCGTTTTTCCACCGGGATGCTGCAGCCTCGTGGAAAATCCCCTGCTTTGCCCGGCTTCAATGACATCGCTTGGCGGCGCAATTACGACGCTCGCAACGAGCCGATTGCCGGAGAGGAGATCGGCCCGGATTTGCCTCAAGGGTTGCTGAACTTCGCTCGCGTTCTCGACGATGCCGTTGATCAGCAGCGCCCTCATGCCGTTTGCATCTTGCGGCGTCAGGCTGACATGGGTGAAATGCACCGGATCACCCGAAGAGGCGGCCTCGGCGGGCCCGCTGGAGAGCGCCGAGAAGCCGCCCATCAGGCCGAACACCAGAATGAACAGTGCGCCGACAAATGCTGCGAAGGTACTGGATGAGGCACGCTGCAGCCAGCGCTCCGATGCCTCCACACACGCCGCCAAGAGCGCAAGCGCAGCAGGTTGACATGCAGTCATGGTTCGCGGCAAGGGCCTGCGCGCGTCGGCACGACGCGCTTTCGGGGCCGCATCAGGGCTCCCCTTGCCGATGACGACGAATTCCGCGTCCGCGATTTCTGTGGGTCGTCTCGACGGACGAAACGACGGCTTGCGTTCGGGCGGCAGAAAGTCGTAACGAAGTTGCTGCTGCTGAGCCTTGTAGCGGAATGCACCCATGATGACGTCCCTCTTCGGTGTCCACATGGTTTCAGTGCCTCTACGAAATCTGGCATTGAAACGAATCCTGCTCAGTCGTAAATTTTAATGGTTAATGCTTCGCAAAGATCGCCACGAAACAGGCATCTTTCTGGCAGATTTTACGGCTTGTTAATGGATTTGCTTAACAAGCCGGCTCATATGAACCATGAAAGACCGAGCGGGGCGTTGATTCATTTCGAGAATGTCGGTTTGCGCTATGGCATGGGACCGGAGATCCTCCGGGACCTGACATTCGATATTCCCAAGAAGTCGTTCCAGTTCCTGACCGGTCCTTCCGGCGCCGGCAAGACTACGCTGCTTCGCCTGCTGTTCATGTCGCTGCAGCCGACGCGGGGCCTGATCCGCATGTTCGGCCGCGACATCTCCGAAATCCCGCGGCCGGAATTGCCGCTGCTGCGCCGCCGTGTCGGCATCGTCTTCCAGGATTTCCGTCTCCTCGACCACCTGACGACCTACGAGAATGTCGCCCTGCCGCTGCGCGTGCGCGGAAAGGACGAGGGTTCCTACCGCACGGACGTGCTGGAACTGTTGAAATGGGTCGGCCTCGGCGAGCGCATCAACGTGCTGCCGCCCGTGCTTTCCGGCGGCGAGAAGCAGCGTGCCGCGATCGCCCGCGCGCTGATCGACCGCCCCGAAATCCTGCTTGCCGACGAACCGACGGGCAACGTCGACCCACCGATGGCGAAGCGTCTGCTCAATCTGTTCATGGAGCTCAACCGGCTCGGAACGGCCGTCGTGATCGCGACCCACGACCTTGGGCTAATGGAACAGGTCGAAGCCCGCCGCATGATTTTATCGGAGGGTCATCTCGATATCTATGACTGACCCGGCCACGACCAGAAACGGAAGCGCCGCGAAGGCAGCACCCGCACAACAGAAGCGGCCGGAGATGCGTGTGCGGCCGACGGCGCCGATCGTGCCGCCCTCGAACATCCAGGGCAACGCGCTGATCGTCGTCATCGCCATCATGGCCTTCCTCGCCTGCCTGACGCTCGGCGCCGTCAGCATGGTGCGATCGACCGCGGCGAGCTGGGAAAGCCAGATTTCCCGCGAGATCACCATCCAGATCAAGCCCGACGACAATCTCGACATGGAAAAGGCGCTCAACCAGGCGCGCGACCTGGCGTTGACATTCGTCGGCACGAAGACCGGCCAGATACTCGACGATGCAGCGACGGCCCGCCTGCTGGAGCCGTGGCTGGGGACGAACCTCGACCTGAAGGAACTGCCCGTGCCGCGCCTGGTCGTCATCACCATCGACGAGAACCACCCGCCGGATTTCGAGGCGATGCGCGCGCTTCTCGAGAACACGATCCCGCAGGCCTTCCTGGACGATCACCGCACCTGGGTCGACCGCCTTGTTTCCATGGCCCATACGACGGTAATGATCGGCACCGGCATCCTCCTGCTTGTCTTCACGGCGATGGTCCTGACAGTGATTTTTGCCACCCGCGGTGCCCTTTCCGGAAACCGCCATATCGTCGAGGTGCTGCATTTCGTCGGCGCGGAAAGCTCCTTCGTGGCGACGGAATTCCAGAAGCATTTCCTGAAGATAAGCCTGAAGGGATCGGCTGCGGGCAGCGCCCTTGCCGCGCTGTTCTTCGCTCTCGCCGGCCTGCTGCAGAGCCGCACGCTGGCAACGCCCGAGACCGACCAGGCGACAGCGCTTTTCGGCACGTTTTCGGTGGGCGTGCTCGGCTATCTCGGCATATTGGCGACGATGATCGTCATTGCGCTCCTGACGACGCTGACGGCGAGGCTCACCGTCATGCGCACCATCTACGAGATCGACCTGCTGCGGTCCGATCCGGCGCGCTCGGACGGAGTGCCGAATTGACGCCATAGTCGGATCGTTTTGCCATTAAACAGTCTGGTCCTTGCCGCAATCTGCGTATAATCACGATTCATGACAATGGGCCAGATGACGAGCAAGATGATTCGCCCTTTGCCGAGGCGTAGCCGTTTTCGAGGCGAGCCGCCCGCGCGGCGGAGCCTGCTTCGTCGTGTCCTGCGCTGGGGAGGCTTTGCCTCGATACTTGTTGCGGCAATCGTCTTCGGCGGCTTCCTGCGATTTGCCGATTCGATTTCGACCATGAGGCCACCGGCCAAGCCGAAGGCAGACGCCATTGTCGTGCTGACCGGCGGCTACCAGCGCATCGACCAGGCCGTAGACCTGCTGCGCGACGGCGCCGGCAAGCGTCTGCTGATTTCCGGCGCGCATCCTTCGACAACGCCCAATCAGATCCGCAAGATGACGCAGGGGCCCGCTGAGCTTTTCTCCTGCTGCATCGACATCGGCTACGACGCGCTCGACACGATCGGCAACGCGCGCGAGGCAGTGAACTGGATCCATAGCCGCGGCTACAAGACGGTGCTGGTCGTCACCAACAACTACCATATGCCGCGCAGCCTCTCCGAGCTCAGATACGTCGACCCCGAGACCGAGTTCATCGCCTATCCGGTGGTCAACTCGGACCTGAAGACGAAGAACTGGTTCAGCGACCCGAACGCCATGCGCGTGATGCTTGCCGAATACGGGAAGGTCCTCCTGGCGAGCGCACGCAACCTGACCGGCTTCGGCAGGCATGCCGGGCTGCGCTCGGAGACGACCACGGCCGAGAAAGGCCCCTGAAGCCAGGGGCGCGCAAGAGCGCTTTTGCTTCTACGCAATATCGTGTAGGCACACCGAGGCGGACTGAGCATTTCTTGCGAACGCCGCACAGGAAAGCCCATGATCGTTCTTCGCTCCATTCTCTTCAATGCACTCTTCTATGCCAACCTGATCCTGCGGATGATCATTCTTTCGCCGGTCTATTTCCTGTCGCCGCGCAAGAAGGCCTATTCGGTCCCCAAGAACTGGGCGCTCTCCAACCACTGGCTGATGGAGAAGATCGTCGGCACGAGCTTTGAAATAGAGGGATTGGAGAACATTCCCGCGGGAAGCTACATCGTAGCACCGAAGCACCAGTCCTTCTGGGATACCTATGCGCTGCTGCCCTGGCTCGACGATCCGGTCTACATCCTCAAGCGCGAACTGATGTGGATCCCCCTCTTCGGCTGGTACGCGATGAAGCAGCGCATGATCCCGGTCAATCGCGGCGCGCGCGGCAAGGTAATGGTAGAGGTGCTGGCGCGGACGCGGGCCGAGCTTGCGACGGGCCGTCAGCTGATCATCTATCCCGAAGGCACGCGGCGAGCGCCCGGCGCCGAACCGCTCTATAAGTACGGCATCGCCCGCATGTACCGCGATCTCGGCATTCCGGTCGTCCCCGTCGCCATGCATCCCGGGCTTTTCTGGCCGCGGCGCAAATTCGGACGTTATCCCGGCCACTTCAAGGTGCGCATCCTGCCGCCGATCGAGCCGGGAATGGACCCCGACGCCTTCTTCGCCCGCCTGATCGAGGTTACGGAGAAGGCAAGCGACGAACTGCTCGTCGATACCGCCGAGAGAAACCCCAACCTGCCGCTGCCGCCGACCGCTGCTCGCCGCCTTGCAGAACTCGGCGCAGCGAGCAAAGCCGCTCAGGCCTGACGGGGCAAGCCTTCGGGCCGATGGACACCCGCACGCATGCGCGTAACGTCGTTGGCGACGCTTTCGAGCCAACGATCGCGTATGCCCATTTCCTTCAGATGCGTCAGCGTGTTGAAGAGATAGGCGTCGTTCGGCCCTGACTGGCCTATCGCGGTGCCGACGACCTCAGCTGCGTGTGCGGCGTCGAGTGCACCGGCATATTGCGGGTGCGCGCGATCTACAACATACGCGACCGCCTTCGCCCGGCGACCACCGGCAAGCCACAGCGGCAGGGAACGCTCCAGATAGACATTGGTCACCAGTTCCCGCTCTCTCAGATAGCCAAGAACCTCGGGCGTCCGGTCCGGCGTGACCCGGAAAGCCATGCCGCGGCACGAGCCGCCGCGGTCGAGCCCGAGCACAAGCCCCGGCTTCTCCTGCGTGCCGCGATGGACCCAGGAGCGCACGCAAAGCGACCGGCGATATCCGAAGATCTGCGCCTCGACGCGCTCGACATAGACAAAGCCCGGATTCCACATCAGCGATCCGTAGCCAAACACCCAAAATTCGTCCATATCCAACGCCAAATCGATATCACTAATGCAAATCACCATTGGAGAACATCATGGCAGCGTCAAGCCAGGGCAGCTATTCCGGCGTGAGCAAGAAGATCTGGCTGCTCGGCCTCGCCATCGTTCTCGTCATAGGCGGTTATACGGCGGGGTGGTTCTACGCCGCCTCGCTGTTGAAGGATAGCGTCCTGAAGGCGCTCGGCAAGCAGGATACTGCCGCGATAACCGGACAATGCTCCGATATCGCATTCCGCGGCTTTCCTTTCCGCATCGGCCTCTTCTGCTCCAGCGTACAGATCGACGACCACAGGAACGGCGTTTCGGCATCCTTCGGCAACCTGCGCTCCGCGGCGCAGGTCTATGCACCTGGTCACATCGTCTGGGAGCTGGATTCGCCGGCGGAAATCCGCACCGCCCACGGGCTGACGGTCTCGGCCGAATGGTCGAACCTGCAGTCAAGCCTGGTTACCAGGCTCACCGGCGTCGAGCGGACGTCCACCGTCATCGAGAACCTGAAGGCGACCATCGTGTCCGCCTTTACCAACCAGACCTTCAATGTCGACGCTGCCCGCACCGAAATCCATCTGCGGCAGAACGAGGGCAACCTCGATGCTGCCGTGACCGTCGAGAACTCGAACACGGTAGTGAAGGACTTTCCGCAGGTCTTTCCAGCGCTCACAGCAAGTGCCGACGCGACGCTCACTGGAAAGGCCGGCCTGATCGACGGCAGCGACGACGGCAAGGGGCTCTATGGATCGAAGGGGGCGCTGCACAAGGTGGTCGCCGATATCGGCGAGGGGCGCATCATTACGCTGAGCGGCCCCTTCTCTTTTGACGATAGCGGTTATCTCTCCGGCCAGTTCCGGCTGGAGATCCAGCAGCTTGATCCCTGGCGCGACAGCCTGAAGCAGGTCTTCCCCGGGCTGGCGCCGACGATCGACATGGCGGGCAAGCTGCTCAAGGCGCTGGCTGCCGGCGGCGACAAGGTTTCGGTCGATCTCAGGGTCGACCGCGGGCAGATCTCGCTCAACGGCTTCATCCCGCTCGGCTCGCTGCCGCCGATCTGAGCGCCCTCAGGGCCTCTTCGGGTCGAGAGCGTGCCGGCCGAAGTCCGGCGCGTCGACATCCTGCCCGGCCTCTACGATCGAGCGGCGGATCGCCCGGGTGCGGGTGAAGAGCTCGAACAGCTTGTCGCCCTCGCCCCAGCGGATCGCACGCTGCAGATAGGCGAGGTCCTCGGAAAAGCGCGCAAGCATTTCCAGAAGAGCGTCCTTGTTGTGCAGGCACACGTCCCGCCACATCGTCGGATCGGATGCAGCAAGGCGGGTAAAGTCACGGAAACCCGAGGCCGAATACTTGATGACTTCCGATTCCGTGACCGTCTCCAGGTCGTCCGCCGTGCCGACGATGTTGTAGGCGATGATATGCGGCAGATGGGAGACGATGGCGAGAACCTTGTCATGATGCTCGGCATCCATCTCGTCGACGTTCGAACCGAGCGTTTCCCAGAAGTGGCGCAGCTTGGCGATTGCCGCCTTGTCGGCGCCGGGAAGCGGCGTGAAGATGCACCAGCGGCCCCTGAAGAGCCCCGGGAAGCCGGCATCCGGACCCGACTTTTCCGTACCGGCGATCGGATGACCAGGGATGAAGTGGACATGCTCCGGCATGTGCGGCTGCATCTGCGCGATGACCGAGGCCTTCGTCGAGCCGACATCGGTGACGATTGCCCCCGCCTTCAGGTGCGGCGCGATCTCGCTCGCGACTTCGCCCGATGCACCGACCGGAACGGACACGACGACGAGATCCGCCCCTTCGACGGCTTCGGCCGCTGAAAGGGTATAGCGGTCCCCGAGGCCGAGTTCCTCGGCCCGCTTCAAGGTCGCCGGGCTTCGGGTCGAGACCACGACCTCGTTTGCAAGGCCGAGCTCCTTGATGTCGCGGGCGATCGACGATCCGATCAGGCCGATACCGATCAGTGCGATGCGTTCAAACTGCACGTTCGTCATGCCTTCCGTCCCATGAATTCGCCGAGCGTCTCGATGACGCCGCGATTGGCCTCTTCCGCCCCGATGCTCATGCGCAGCGCATTCGGGAAGCCGTAGGCACTCACGGCACGCAGCACGTAGCCGCGGCTCGTCAGGAACTCATCGGCCTCGGCTGCGCGCTTGCCGTCGACATCCGGGAAGTGGATCAGGATGAAATTGGTGACCGAAGGCGTGACCCTCAGTCCGATGCTCTCCAGCGCGCTGGTCATCTTCTCGATCCAGAGCTGGTTGAACGAGATGGCCTGCTGGATGAATGCCTGGTCGCGCATGGCGGCCGCGCCGGCGGCAATCGCCGCCTTGTTGAGGTTGAACGGGCTGCGCACCCGGTCGAGCGCATCGACGATGTCGATAGGGCCGTACATCCAGCCGATGCGGATCGCGGCAAGGCCGTAGATCTTCGAGAACGTGCGGGTCATCACCACATTCGGATTCGACGAGACAAGCTCGATGCCGGCCTCGTAGTCGTTGCGCCGGACATATTCGGCATAGGCACCGTCCAGCACCAGGATGACATGCCTCGGCATGCCGGCCTGCAGGCGGCGGATTTCGTTGACAGGCACATAGGTTCCGGTCGGATTGCCGGGATTGGCAATGAAGACGATCTTCGTCTTTTCGGTCACGGCGGCGAGGATCGCGTCGACATCGACCGTGCAATCTTTCTCCTTCACCACGACCGGCACAGCACCTGCGCCCATGATCTGGATCTTGTGGATCAGGAAGCCGTGCTCGGTGACGATGCCTTCGTCGCCCGGACTGAGATAGACGTGGCAGAGCAGGTTGAAGAACTCGTCCGAACCGTTGCCGCACAGGATATTGTCGGGATTGAGCGCGTGGACGGCAGCGATCGCGCTCCGAAGCTCCTTCGCCTGACCGTCGGGGTATTTCTCCATATGATCGGCAGCCGCATGGAAGGCCTCGAGCGCCTTGGGGCTGGCGCCGAAGGGCGTTTCGTTGGAGGACAGCTTGAACACGCGCGCAACACCCGGCGCATGAGCCTTGCCCGGCACGTAGGTGGCGATATCGAGTATACCGGGACGCGGAACGGGCTTGCTAATCTCAATACTCATCGGATCGACCTTGGATGCGCCGGCCAAGCGGCCGAAATATGCTGTCGCATTAAAGCGGAAACGCAGATTTGTCGAGTGCGCAAGCGGGTGGGCAGGTCTACCGTCCGGACACGGCATGCCCGCGCGTCGTGCGCACGCCGCCGGGCGCGAGGACCGGCACGAAGACGCGGCGTGACGCGCGCGCCGCAACCGGAAGGCCCTGATAGAGACGCTTCTGCGCCTCGACGACGATGACACCGGAAAAGGCGGGCCAGAGCGCCCGTCCGACACGCTCGAAGGCGCCGCGCAGCCGCAAGACGGTCCTGAGCTTCGACGGCGGAAAGAACAACGCCTCCGCGCTCGCCCCCGGCGTGAAATTCGTCTCGCGCAGGAGCGCGGTCAACTGGCTACGCGAATAGGGCCGCCCCGAACCGAAGGGCGTATGCTCCATGCGCGCCCATACGCCGCGGCGGTTCGGCACGACGATGACAAGCCGCCCTCCCGGCGCGAGCACCCGCCAGACCTCCTTCAGCGTTTCGCGCGGGCTTTCGGCAAATTCGAGCGAATGCACCATCAGCACGCGATCTATAGAGGAATCCGGCAGCGGCAGTTCCTCGTCGAAAACGAGCGCCGTCGCCGAAAGCGCACCGACCGGCCAGTTCACGGCCCCTTGGCCCGCGGGCATGAAGGCGAAGGTGCGCTCCGTGTCCGCCCGGAACCGATCGAGGAATGGGACGGCATAGCCGAGCCCCACCAGCCGCTCCTCCGGAAGGCGCACCCACAGGGAGGACAGGGCCATGACAATCGACTGCTCGGCAAAATGCCCGAGCTCGGAGTGATAGAATTCGCGGAGATCGACGATATCGGTATGCATCGCGGCAAATGTTATCAGGCGGCAATTGGACTTCAAGGGCGAAGCCTCTACATTGGCCATAGGTCACGCGGGAAAGGGTATTTCTCAACATGAAGCCTTTGGAAATAGAAGTTTTCATCTGCCGTTCCGACAATTACGGCGTTCTTGTCCACGACCCCGAGACGGGCCAGACCGCCTGCATCGACGCGCCGGAAGTGGGTCCGATTCTGGCAGCCGCCAACCGCCGCGGCTGGGAGATCAGCCATATTTTCACGACCCATCACCACACCGACCATGTCGAGGGCAATCTTGCGCTCAAGGAGCAGTTCGGCTGCGAGATCATCGGACCGATCAACGAGGCGGTCGCCATTCCCGGTCTGGACCGCGCGGTCGGCGATGGCGACAGCTTCGAATTTGCGGGACATACGGTCGACGTCATCGAGACGCCCGGCCATACGGCTGGCCATGTCTGCTACCATTTCGTCGACGACAAGCTGCTGTTTTCGGCCGACACGCTCTTCGCGCTCGGCTGCGGGCGGCTCTTCGAGCGGGCAGCGGTCGACATGTGGCATTCGCTGCAGAAACTTGCGGCACTGCCCGACGAAACGGCCATCTATTTCGGCCATGAATACACCCTATCCAACGCACGCTTTGCGCTGACGATCGATCCTGATAACGAGCGCCTGAAATCGCGGGCTGCCGAAATCGAGGCGATAAGGGCGGAGGGCAAGTTCACGATCCCGACGACGCTCGGGCTCGAAAAGGAGACCAACCCCTTCCTGCGCGCCGCCGACCCCTCGATCCGCCGCAACCTGCTGATGGAGAGCCGCAGCAACGAGGATGTCTTTGCCGAGATCCGCAAGCGCAAGGACAATTTCTGATGAAGGCAGGGGATATCGTGCGGGAACTCGGGATGCAGCCGCATCCGGAGGGCGGCTGGTACGTCGAGACGTTCCGCGACGCGACCGAGGGCACGCGCGCTCATTCGACGGCGATCTACTATCTCCTCGAAGCCGGCCAGCGTTCGCACTGGCATCGCGTGCGCGATGCGGCAGAGGTCTGGCACCACTATCTCGGTGCGCCGCTCGCCCTCCATCGGGCCGAGGACGGCAAGGAGCCGGAGACGCTCGTGCTGGGCTCCGATATCCTCAAGGGAGAGCGCCCGCAGGCCGTGGTTCCCGCGGACTGGTGGCAGGCAGCCGAGTCGCTCGGGGATTTCACCCTCGTCGGATGCACGGTCGCGCCGGGCTTCGAATTCGCCAGCTTCGAGATGGCGTCACCGAACTGGGCGCCCAAGGCAGGCTGACGAACCTCAGACGGCCCGCTCGGCCCGCGCGGCCGAACTCGTCCTTTCCTGCGCCGGAACATCTCCTGGGCGGCGAGTACCGCGCCGCCCGTCACCAGCAGGCAGGCGGCGGCGATGCGCCAGCTCGGCTCGGCAAAACCGAACAGCGTGAGGATCAGGGTCGACATCAGCGGCGCGGCATAGCTCGCCGCGCCGAGGATCTGGATATCGCCATTCTTCACGCCATGATCCCAGGCATAGAAGGCGGCCCCGACCGGGAAGAGCCCGAGCCCCAGCACCGCAAGCCATTCGAAAGCGCCGTTCGGCCAGGTTGTCGTCTCGAGGGCGAGGTGGCAGAGCAGCGACAGGATTGAGGTTGCAAGGCAGAAGCCCGTCACGACATCGGTGGAGACGGCATCGAAGCGGCGCGTCAGCAGCGAATAGCCCGACCATGTGAAGGCGCAGAGGAACGCCGCGCCATAGCCGACCGCATAGGCACCGTCGAAATCGACGCCATTGCGTCCCACGATGAGGATGGTTCCGGCGAGCCCCAGGAGCGCACCGATTACATGATACCACCGCAGCTTTTCACCCGGTAGCAGCGCCGAGCCGACGACGATGAGAAGCGGCCAGAGATAGGCGATCAGGCCCGCCTCAACGGCCGGCGCGTTCCGGAGCGCGGTGAAATAGAGGAAATGATAGCCGAAGAGCCCGGCGATGCCGATGATCCAGACCTTCGCCGGCTGGCGAAGAAGGACGAGCCGTTCAGGCCTGACGATAAAGGTGACGATGCCCGGCAGGCTGCCGATGGCAAAGCAGATGGCGGAGAGCTGGAACGGCGGGACCTGGCCAGAGGCAGCGGTGAAGAGCGCCAGGAACGACCACATGAGGATCGCCGAGAATCCGATCAAAGTCGCCCGAAGCTTCACGCTGCCCCCTTGCGGGGTCCCCGCCCCGCTAGCTGCCGTACTTGACGGCGGTAATCGTCACCGGCCCGTATTGCGTCGGGATCCTGGCATAGACAGGTGCATATACATTCGCGGCATCGGATTTGGCAAACCAGATCTCCATCCGATTGCTTTTGCTCAGATATTCGTAATCGTCGCGATCTTTCTTGTAGCCCGATTTCGGCACGAAGCGGACGCTACAGACGAGCGCCTCGCCGGAGAAACCATCCGTCGAGAACGGACGCGATCCCTTCGGCGAGAGGACAAGATCCATTCGCGTCTCGCCATCATAGATCGGCAGCGTCTGCTGGCAGATGCGTGCATCAGTCATGAATATCAGGCCGGAGATCGGATCGAGCACCGAGCGCAAGTCATCCTTCGTCACGGGGATCCAGGAATCCGGTCTTTTGCGATCCGGCTTCATCGTCGTCGAGGAGACGTCGCCATTGCGATACTGGACCTCGTAGGTGCGCGCCCGTTTGCCGCTCTTGTAATAGAGCCAGTAGCGCGATGCCTGCATCTTGTTGCGTTGGATGACGCCGTCGACGACGGTCTTGGCGGAAAGCGTCGTCAGCAGGTTGGCAAGGCCCGCCGAATTGATGTCGCCGGCAATCGTGTAGCGCTTGTCATCCTCTATCTGGGTACGGAAAGCCGCCCTGGCGATGGGAAGCCCGGCGAGCGCCACGGTGTATCTCGTCTCGTGCTGGACCTCCTTCGCCTGGGCGCCAAGGCCCACGAGCGTCGCGACCGTCGCGATAAGAAGGCGTTTTCCTGTTTGACTCATTGCGGAATGCCTTTAGGTTGGACCGCGACTTGGACAGCCCGTTTATACGCTGGCCGGAAAGCTAAGAAAACAGGCTGTTTTTGACAGAATTGCGGGAAAGGCCAAGGTTTGGCTTGACGCGGACCGCACCTCTGACTATAGAACCGCAACTTTCCAATCATGGCCTGTTGGATTGCGAACCGGGCTTTGTCCGGGCAATGTAATTCAGTGGCCTAGAAAAACAAGAATAGGTGTTCCATGTCTCGCGTGTGCGAATTGACCGGCAAGGCCGTCCTCGTTGGCAACAATGTCAGCCATGCCAACAACAAGACCAAGCGCCGTTTCCTTCCGAACCTGTGCCAGGTTACGCTGATTTCCGACGCGCTCGGCCAGCGTTACCGTCTTCGTGTTTCGGCTGCGGCCCTTCGTACCGTCGAGCATCGCGGTGGCCTCGATGCCTTCCTGCTGAAGGCTAGCGAGAACGAACTGTCGATGCGCGCTCGTCTGCTGCGCCGTCAGATCGTCAAGAAGACCGCCGAAGCTGCAGTAGCTGCCTAAGCTTCGACTGATCTTCTTTCATACGGCTTCAAAGGCTTGCACGGAGACATCCGGACAAGCCTTTTGCTTTGCCGGTTCGCTTCTCCAACTGGTGGCATCACCCAGGATAAAAAAATGCAGATGACCCGCTTTACCCTTGCCTACGTTCTCCTGATGACGCTCGTCGTCGTCGCGTCGAACTTTCTCGTCCAGTTTCCGCTGAACGGCGAGCTGTTCGGCATCCAGCTGGGTGACATCCTCACCTGGGGTGCCTTCACCTATCCGGTGGCCTTCCTCATCACCGACCTCACCAACAGGCAGTTCGGCCCGAAGGCCGCGCGCCGCGTTGTCTTTGCAGGCTTCGTGGTCGGCGTCGGCCTGTCGTTCTTCACGGCCGTTCCGCGCATCGCGATCGCCTCGGGTTCGGCTTATCTTGCCGGCCAGCTTCTGGACATCTCGGTCTTCAACCGCCTGCGCCGGCAGGCCTGGTGGCGGGCACCCCTCGTCGGCTCCCTGATCGGCTCGGCGCTCGACACGCTGATGTTCTTCTCCTTCGCCTTTGCCGCCTTCTTCGTCTTCCTCGGCCCGAACGAGCCCTTCGCGCTCGAACAGGCGCCGATCCTCGGCATCCTGTCCGCAGAGGCTCCGCGCTGGATCTCCTGGGCGATCGGCGACTTCTCGGTGAAGATGATCGTCGGCCTCGTCATGCTGCTGCCCTATGGCGCGCTGATGAACGTGCTGAAGCCGATGCAGCCTATCCGGGCTGCCTGACGCACGGACCTGGGTCAGGTCACCATCCGCGGCGGCGCTGCGGATGGTGCTATCGGGTAAGCGGTTCCTGCTCGAGCTGGAATTCCAGCATCACCGTCCGCTGCAGGATCGAGTGGTTGTCGTCTGAGACCATCACCAGGTGGGTGCTGCCGTCGGCGGCCTGAAAGACGTCCAGGCCCTCCATATTGTCGATCTGGTAGCCGAAGTCGGTGTCGATGAGCACCTCTCCGTCGACCACCGCGCCGGGCTTGATATCGCCGCCCTTGATTAACCGCAGGCGCATGCCGATGCCGCTTGCCATGTTGAAGCGGCGCTCCAGCAGTAGCAGGTCCCCGCTCGGCAGGAAGGCGCCATCGGTCACGTCGAACTCCCCGTCCGGTCGCACGCTGAAGCGCCCCTGAAGCGGCCCGTCGAGGATTGCAGCCAGAAGATTGCCCTGCCGGTCGAGGCTCTTCTCGGACACGGCGACGGTGCCGCCCTTCAACGGGCCATTCTGTGGCGCAACGGCCAGGGCCTCCAGGCCGCGATTGCCGCGCAGCGAGTTCGGCGGAATGAGGATAGGAACGGAGCGGGTCGACGGGGAATCCTCGAACCCGGGATCGGGATAGGCCTCGATGCGGTGCCGCTGCTCGAAGCCGACCAGAATGCTGTCGCCATGCAGCGCCATGCTTTCAGCGTCCATGCGGCCCTTGCCTTCGTAGGTACGGCCGGTGCGGTCCTTCATCGGCGTAATGACCACGTCCTCGACGCCTGAAAGACGGCCCTCCGCATCGCGCACGACGCGGCCGGTCAGCCAATGGCCCGTGTCGAGCACGCCGACGAAATGCCTGCCATCCTCCCGGAAGCGGATCGCCGAGAGCGCACCGAAAAGCCGGTTGCGAGAATAGAGCTCGAGGCCGCCGAGGAATTCCAGGCGGCCGAAAACCTTCTCTGGCCGACCGATCCTGAATTCCGTTATCGCACGACTGTCGACGGGTGCGCTTTCGCCGGCAAAGGCTGCAGGGATCGCTGAGACAAGGGAAATGGAAAGCGCAACGGACTGCGAGAGACGTTTCAGACGCATTCCGCGGCGTTCTCCTCTTGATATCACAATTGGCGCGGGCGGCTCGTGTGAGCCACCCTTATCCTGCCCGACGCAAGCGGCCGCCGCGCGGCTGTATCGACTGATCCTCGAAAAGCGAGGCGAGCTGTTCGGTCATCGCACCGGCAAGTTCATCGGCATCGACGATGGTTACGGCTCGGCGGTAGTAGCGAGTGACATCGTGGCCGATGCCGATCGCCAGCAGTTCGACCGGCGATCGCGTTTCGATCTGCTCGATCACGGCGCGCAGGTGCCGTTCCAGATAATTGCCCGGATTGACCGAGAGCGTCGAATCGTCGACCGGCGCGCCGTCGGAGATCATCATCAGGATGCGCCGCTGCTCGCGTCGTCCGAGAAGCCGGTTATGCGCCCAGATCAGCGCCTCGCCGTCGATATTCTCCTTGAGCAGGCCCTCGCGCATCATCAGCCCGAGATTGGAGCGTGCTCGACGCCATGGGGCATCGGCGGACTTGTAGATGATATGGCGCAGGTCGTTGAGACGGCCCGGCGTCTGCGGCTTGCCGCCGGCAAGCCACTTCTCGCGCGCCTGTCCGCCCTTCCAGGCTTTCGTCGTAAAGCCGAGGATCTCGACCTTGACGCCGCAACGCTCCAGCGTGCGCGCCAGGATGTCCGCGCAGGTTGCGGCGACCGTGATAGGCCGGCCGCGCATCGAGCCGGAGTTGTCGATCAACAGCGTGACGACCGTATCGCGGAACTGCGTATCGCGCTCCATCTTGAAGGACAGCGCCTGCATCGGGTCGATGATCATGCGCGTCAGACGCGCCGGATCGAGATAGCCCTCTTCCAGGTCGAAATCCCAGGAGCGGTTCTGCTGCGCCATCAGGCGCCGCTGCAGGCGGTTCGCCAGCCGGCCGACGGCACCCTGCAGATGGGCAAGCTGCTTGTCGAGGAAGGCGCGCAGCCGCTCGAGCTCCGCGGTATCACACAGCTCCTCGGCCGTTATGATCTCGTCGAATTCCTCGGTGTAGACGTGATAGTCGACCTTCTCGTTGAAGTCGGCGAAAGGCGTATTGGGCCGGCGGGTTTCGCCTGGCGTCTCGGACTCGTCCTCGCCCTCCTCGACCATGTCGTCGTCGGAGATCTCGGCGCCGTCCATCTCGCCTTCTTCGGTCTGCTCCTCGGAGGTCTCGCTGTCCTCGACGGGAGCGCTGTCCGAACCGGCGTCCTCCTCGACCTCCTCTTGGTCCTGGTCCTCGCCGCTCGGCTGGTCCTCGTCGCTGGAATTCTCCTCGGAATCAGGATCGCTATCCTCATCGCCATATTCCTCGGCCATTTCCATGGCCGAAAGCATATTGCGCACGACGCGCGCAAAGGCCTGCTGGTCGTTGATCGCGGTGGAGAGGTTTGCAAGCTCGCCGGCCGCCTTCTCCTGAATGAAGGGCCGCCAGAGATCGAGCACCTTCCCGGCCGAGGCCGGCGGCTTCTGGCCGGTCAGCGTCTCGCGCACGAGCATCGCCACCGCCTCCCCGATCGGCGCCTCCTCCTGGCGCTCGATGCCGGTAAAGTTCGCCTTCGCGTACTTCTCCTCGTGCATGGAACTGAGATTGGACGCCATGCCACTCATGCGCAACGCGCCGATCGATTCGACGCGAGCCTGCTCCACGGCATCGAAGATCGCACGCGCATCGCTGCCCTGCGGAGACATGGTCGCATGAACGCGCGCGTCATGGCAGGCAATCCGCAGCGCCATGGAATCGCCAAGGCCGCGGGTCACGGCCAGTTCGCGGGCGGTCGGCCTTTTGGAAAGCTCGGGCAGGCGGATGCGCTCCCCGGTCATGCCGGGACGCTCATTGGCAAAAGCAACCTCGACGTCCGCGTCGCCGGCGATCGCGCGCACGCAGCCGGTTATGGCCCGGCGCAGTGGCTCCATGTCCACCGGCGCGCCAGGCTTGGCCTTTGAATTGTCACCACGGGCAGCCATGAGTTCCGCGCTCTTCCTCTCAGGCTTCAAGCACGATGTTGGCGGCGCTTTCCTTCAGCTCGACCCCGAAGGCGCGCTGGTAATGCTCGGCAACCAACGGACGCTCCAGTTCGTCGCACTTGTTGAGGAAGGTGACGCGGAAGGCGAACGCAATGTCGCCGAAGATTTCCGCGTTCTCGGCCCAGGTGATGACCGTACGCGGGCTCATGACCGTTGAGAGGTCGCCGTTCATGAAGGAAGCGCGCGTCATATCGGCAACGCGGACCATCTTGGACACGGTTTCGCGCCCATTCTTGTCCTTGCCGAAGCTCTTCACCTTGGATGCGACGATGTTCACTTCATGGTCGTGCGGCAGATAGTTCAGGGTCGTCACGATCGACCAGCGGTCCATCTGCGCCTGGTTGATCTGCTGCGTGCCGTGATAAAGGCCGGTCGTATCGCCGAGGCCGATCGTATTTGCCGTCGCAAACAGGCGGAAAGCGGGATGCGGGCGAATGACGCGGCTCTGGTCGAGCAGGGTGAGGCGGCCGGAGGATTCGAGCACGCGCTGGATGACGAACATCACGTCGGGGCGGCCGGCATCATATTCGTCGAAGACGAGAGCGACATTGTGCTGGTAGGCCCAGGGCAGGATACCGTCCTTGAATTCGGTGATCTGCAGCCCGTCCTTGACGACGATGGCATCCTTGCCGACGAGATCGATACGGCTGACGTGGCTGTCGAGGTTGATGCGCACGCAAGGCCAGTTGAGCCGGGCAGCGACCTGCTCGATGTGCGACGACTTGCCGGTTCCGTGATAGCCGGAGATCATGACGCGTCGGTTATGGGCAAAGCCTGCAAGAATGGCGAGCGTCGTTTCGCGATCGAAGAGGTAGTCCGTATCGAGATCCGGCACGTAGGCATCGCCCTTGCTATAGGCGGGCACGCGGATATCGGAGTCGATACCGAAAACCTCACGCACTGAAACGGTCGTATCGGGAACTTCGGAAATATCTAGATCGATCTTGCTCATCATGTCTCCAAGGCGGGTGAACGCCACCCGGCCAAATATCTTGCATATCTCGCAACCGCAGCGCCACGGATTCATACCGCCCGTGCGGACCGGGACGTCGGCTCTTCTTCTCCGGGACTGAAACGAAGCATCGACGGGACCGGCTGGTGCCTGCGAGCATTCTCTGGACAGAGCCCCGGACAAGAAACGCCGCGTCCGGAAGGTGGTTCAGTCTCGTCCAGGCGGACACGCGAAAACCCTCGGCGGATGCCGGACGATCCTGACCGCTTGGGAACATACCCTATCCGGACGCGAGAGCAAGGACGCGGCTCAACAAAAACCGTTCTGCTTCAACAATTGATAGGCCTGGATGACGGCCCTGAACCGCTCCTCCGAGCCGCGATCGCCGCCATTGGCATCGGGATGGTGCTTCTTCACCAGTTCCTTGTAGCGGCTCTTGATCTCCTTGGCGGTGGCACCGGCGGAAAGATCCATCGTGTCGAAGGCTTTTGCCTCCAGGGACTTCAGCTTGCGCATCTGCGGCGCGACGCGCGACTCATTGCCGCGTCCCTGTGCCACGAAGCCGAAGGGATCCTTGACGCGGGAATAGGCACCGGAGCGAATATCGGAATGCAGCGGGCTGTTGCGCGCCGCACTGTTGACGCCAACCGTCCAGGTGGGCCGATGGCCGGTGATCGCCTCCTTCTGGTAGCGCGCGATCTCGCCGTCCGAGAGGCCGGAGAAGTAGTTGTAGCCCTTGTTGTATTCCTTCACATGCTCGAAACAGAACAGGAAGAATTGCCCCTCCGCATTGCGCCCGACGGGCGCGCGGTGGGTGCCATTCTTGTCGCAGCCGTCCCACTGACAGGTCGGTTCCACATGCTCGGCCTCCTGCGGCCGCTTGCGGCGGGTGCGGATGCGATCGAAGTATTTTGAGTCGAGTCCCATGGCGCTAATTATGGTGCTCCCGGCTGGCGACAACAAGAATTGACAAACACGATTGTTGCTGGCTTTGTGAACCCTTTTTCGTGAACAGCCAGCGAAGCCGCGTGCCGCAAATGACGATTCAATCCAGCATCGAGGAAAAACTCAGGCAGGCCTTCTCGCCGGAGCGCCTCCTGGTCATCAACGAGAGCCACCTGCATGCGGGCCACCAGCCGGACATGACCGGAACCGGGGAAACCCATATGCGGGTCAGAATCGTGTCCGCGGCGTTTGCCGGCATGCCCCGCCTCGCCCGCCATCGCGCCATCACCGAACTGCTGAAGCCGGAACTGGATGCAGGGCTGCACGCGCTCGCTGTCGAACCGGCGGCACCGGGCGAGCCCGTCCGCTGGTAGCAGGTTCGACGCTTATATGGTGATCGAAGCCTGCCGATCCAAGTCAGGCCGGCTTCGTCTCTTCCTCAGCCGGGCGGATGCGCAGCTTGGTGATGCGGTTCTTTTCCCGCTTCATGACGATGAACCGCTTGCCGTGAAACGTGAAGGCCTGGCGCTCTTCGGGAATGGTCATCGATTCATGGATGACGAGGCCGGCAATCGTCGTGGCTTCCTCGTCCGGCAGATGCCAGTCGAGCGCACGGTTGAGGTCGCGGATCGGCACCGAGCCGTCGACGACGATCGAGCCATCCGACTCCTGCCGCACGCCCTGGATATCGAGATCGTGCTCGTCGGCAATGTCGCCGACAATCTCCTCCAGGATGTCTTCCAGCGTGACGATGCCCTGCACCTCGCCATACTCGTCGACGACGACGGCGAAATGCTGCTTGCGGCGCAGGAAGGCGTTCAACTGGTCCTTCAGGTTGGTGCTGTCGGGCACGAACCAGGGTTTCTGCGCGATCTTGACGATATCGAGGTTCTCCGGCTCGACATTGGGTTCAGCAAGGGCGCGTAGAAGGTCCTTGGCGTGGACGACGCCGATGATGTTGTCGATCGTGCCACGCCAGAGCGGCATGCGCGTATAGGGGCTTTCGAGGATGGCCTTGACGACCGCTTCGGGCGGGTCGTCGGCGTTGATCGCCCGCATTGCCGTGCGGTGGACCATGATGTCGGAAAGATCGAGTTCGCCCAGATCGAGCACGCCGCCCAACCGGTCGCGGTCGGCCTTCACTACCGAACCTTCCCGATGCAGGAGATCGACGGCGCCGCGCAGTTCCTCGTGGGCCGAGAGCATAGACACCTCCTTGGAGAGGCTCACGCCAAAGACGGCCAGAATCCGCCGCACGATGGCGTTGACGAAGCTCGACAAGGGGCCGGCTACGGCAACGAAAAGCCGAACGGGGGCGGCAACGGCGAGCGCGAAACGATCGGGGGCGGATATGGCCCAGCTCTTGGGCAGCACTTCCGCGAAGATGACCAGGATGACGGTCATGGCAAGCGTCGCAAGCGCGACGCCGGAATTGCCGAAGAGACCGAGGAAGACGCTCGTCGCAAGCGACGAGGAGAGAATATTGGCGAGATTGTTGCCGATCAGAAGCGCGCCGATGAGGCGGTCGCGACGCTCGATGAGCTGGCGCACGATACCCGCGCGCACTTCGCCATTGGCCTCCAGCGTGTGCATGCGGCTGCGGGAAGCCGCCGTCAACGCGGTCTCCGAACCGGAGAAGAAGGCCGAAAACAGGACCAGCACCAGGATCGAGACGATCTCGGGCCAATAATGGGCCAGAATCTCGAGCGTGGCTTCGAGCGTCATTGAGGGTGCTTATCCTTGAGGAAACGCAAGACTTCCGAAGCCGGCACGTCGTCGGCGACGAAGGACTGCCCAATGCCATGCGTCAGGATGAAGGCAAGCTTGCCGCCCTTTACCTTCTTGTCCTGGGCGATCGCGTCCATCAGCACCTCGGCCGGCGGAAGGGTGCCCGGGATGTCCGACATGCGCACGGGAAGGCCAACCGTCGTCAAATGCGCCTCCACCCGCCCCGCGTCGTCCGGGCTCGCAAGATTGAGGCGAGCCGAGAATTCGTGCGCCAGCACCATCCCGATCGCCACGCCCTCGCCGTGCACCAGGCGGCGGCTGTCGTATTCTGTCGCTGCCTCCAGGGCATGGCCAAATGTATGGCCGAGGTTGAGAAGGGCCCGGCGCCCGTTCTCGCGTTCGTCGGCGACGACAACATCGGCCTTGGCCTGGCAGCTTGCGGCAATCGCCTCTATCCGCGAGGCGCCACCGGCAAAGACGTCACGCCAGTTGCCTTCCAGCCAGGCGAAAAAGTCGGGCTTGTCGATGAGGCCGTATTTCGCGACTTCGGCATAGCCGGCGCGAAACTCCCGCTCGCTCAGCGTATTGAGCACGTCGGTATCCGCGAGCACGAGGTCGGGCTGATGGAAAACGCCAATGAGGTTCTTGCCGTGGCGGCTGTTGATGCCGGTCTTGCCGCCGACGGAGGAATCGACCTGCGAAAGCAGCGAGGTAGGCACCTGGATGAAACGCACCCCGCGACGCACGATGCCGGCGGCAAAACCCGCGAGATCGCCGATGACGCCGCCACCAAGGGCAATCACCGTGTCATTGCGCTCGATGCGAGCGGCCAGCACGGTATCGCAGACGGACATAAGATGCTCGAAGCTCTTCGTCTTCTCGCCTGCCGGCAGCACGAGGCTCGCCGCCTCGATGCCTTCCGCCCTGAGGCTTGCGACAAGCGCATCGAGATAGAGCGGTGCTACATGCTCGTCGGTGATGACGGCAGCCTTGCGGCCCTTGAGGCGCGAGGCGATTTCCTTACCGGCGCGCGCGATGAGGCCTGGCCCGATGAGGATATCATAGGCGCGTTCGCCGAGCGGGACGTGGACGAGGCGTTCAGCGGATGTGGAAACGATCGCATTCATGGCTTCGGACTTTCAACAGAGGTCGAGGCGATCGCGGCGAGGACCTCGCTTGCCATCACCTCCTTGCGCACGTCGCGCGACAGGACGGTGACGTCCGCCTGCGCATAGACCGGGTAGCGCGCATTCATCAGGTTTTCGAGCGTCTGCTTCGGGTTTTCCGTCTTGAGAAGCGGTCGCGTGTCTCGCTTGCTGACGCGCTCCCAAAGCACGTCCAGATCCGCCTTCAGCCAGATCGAAAGGCCGCCGCGCTTGATGTGCTTGCGCGTGCGGTCGTTGATGAAGGCGCCGCCGCCGGTGGAGACGACGCGCGGCCCGCCCTTGAGCAGCCTTTTCATCACGCGCGCCTCGAGGGAACGGAACTCCTCCTCGCCATAGGCGGCGAAGAGGTCGGTGATCGTCATGCGCGATACGCGCTCGATCTCCGCATCGGTATCGATGAAGGGTATGCCGAGCTGGCCGGCGACAAGACGGCCGACAGAGGATTTTCCGGCACCCATGAGCCCGACAAGGATCAAATTGCGCGAACCGAGAGCCGCACGCGCGCGGTCTTTCAGGTTGTCGGCAAGGGTCAGGACTGTTTCACTCATCGGCCCGTTCACTATTTCTTTGCAAACGGTATCGACAAATGCACCGGTAGCGTCAAGTCGCGCAGCGCCGGAAACATGACCACGTTGGCCGCTTCTTGCACTTGCAAACAGGCTTCTTCATATAGGAAGCCGGGAAAACTCAAGGAGATGCCGGATGCCAACCCTCTTCCGCTTCCTGGTGGTCTGTGCGGTCATCGCCGGATCGATCTACGGGGCGATGGTTGCGCTCGTCACCTTTGTCGTGCCGCAGGAACGCGATGTCACGATCCGCATTCCCTCCGAGCGGGTGAACCCGCCGGCAACCGGCACGGTGCGCAATTGAACGGGTGGGAACTTCAGTCGTGAGGGACACGGGCCGCATCCACACGGAGGCATTCCTGGAGATGATGAGCGCCGAGCGCGGGGCGGCCGCCAACACGCTGCAGTCCTACCAGCGCGATCTCGACGACCTTTTCTCCTTTCTCCAGGATCGCAGCGTGCGCCTGATCGAAGCCCGTTCGGAGGATCTCAGCGCCTATCTCGCCAACCTTTCCAAGAAGGGTTTTGCCGCCACCTCCCAGGCGCGCCGGCTCTCCGCCATGCGCCAGTTCTATAAATTCCTCTATGCGGAAGGACTGCGGGGCGACGATCCGACTGGGATACTGGACGCGCCGAAGAAGGCGCGCGCGCTCCCGAAGACAATGGGCATCGACGAGGTGAGCCGACTGCTCGGACAGGCGGAGGACGAGGCGGCTAGCCCGGCGCCCGGCCAGCTGCAGCGGCTACGGATGCTCGCGCTCCTGGAATTGCTATACGCGACCGGCATGCGCGTCAGCGAGCTAGTCTCCCTGCCCGCACGCGTTCTCGATCAGGAGGGCCGTTTCCTTCTCATCCGTGGCAAGGGCAACAAGGAACGGCTCGTGCCGCTCTCGCAATCGGCCGTCGCGGCACTCAGGGCCTATGGCAGGAAGCGAGCCGAGGAAAGCGCGCTTGAGGCAAGGCCGGACGAAAGCCCTTGGCTCTTTCCGGCCGATTCAAAAGAGGGCTACCTGCCGCGCCAGGTTTTTGCGCGCAACCTGAAGGATCTCGCGATCCGTGCCGGGCTGACACCCTCCCTGATCTCGCCGCACGTCATGCGCCATGCATTCGCCAGCCACTTGCTGCAGAACGGCGCCGACCTGCGCGTGGTGCAGGAACTCCTCGGTCATTCGGACATTTCGACGACACAAATCTACACTCATGTTCTGGAAGAGCGGCTCCAGCAACTGGTTCAGACGCATCACCCTCTTGCCAAACAGGCCAAAAAACAGGAATAGGACGGCGAAAAGGCGAGAAGCCAGCCTGACGTTGCAGGCAGAAGGATCGGAAACGCATCTCATGCACAACTATCTCGATTTCGAAAAGCCAATCTCGGACCTCGAAGGCAAGATTCTTGAACTGAAGAAACTTGCCGCCGAAGACGAGAGCATCGACACGTCGGACGAGATCGCGCGACTGGAGGTGCGCGTCCGGGAGGCGACGCTCGACATCTACTCCAAGCTCAATCCCTGGCAGAAGACGCAGGTCGCGCGCCACCCGCAGCGCCCGCACTTCGTCGACTATGCCGAAGAGCTCTTCCGCGAATTCACGCCGCTCGCCGGTGACCGCAAGTTTTCCGAGGACGCGGCGATCCAGGCTGGCTTCGCCCGCTTTCGCGGCGAGCCTGTCGCGGTGATCGGCCAGGAAAAGGGCAACGACACCAAGTCGCGCCTCAAGCACAATTTCGGCAGTGCCCGGCCCGAAGGCTATCGCAAGGCGATCCGCATGATGGAGATGGCGGACCGCTTCGGCCTGCCGATCATCACGCTCGTCGATACCGCTGGGGCTTATCCGGGCGTCGGCGCCGAGGAGCGCGGCCAGGCCGAGGCGATCGCCCGCTCGACGGAAATGTGTCTGAACGTGAAAGTGCCGATCGTTTCGGTGATCGTCGGCGAGGGCGGTTCGGGCGGCGCGATCGCGATCGCCACGGGCAATCGCATCTACATGCTCGAGCATTCGATCTACAGCGTCATTTCCCCGGAAGGGGCCGCATCCATTCTCTGGCGCGACTCGACCCGCGCCAAGGAAGCCGCGACGAACATGAAAATCACGGCAGAAGACCTGAAATCGCTGGGCGTCATCGACGGCATCATTCCGGAGCCGCTCGGCGGTGCGCATCGCGATCCGAAGACCGTCATCGCCGCGACCGGCGACGTGATTGCCGGGGCTTTGCAGGACTTTAGCGGTCGCCCGGGCGACCAGTTGCGCAGCGACCGGCGCCAGAAATTCCTGAACATGGGACGCAATCTTTAGGCGCTGCGCGACGGCTTGGCGAAATTGCGGCCAAATCTTGGCCACAATGATGTTATCATTAGCATTTGCGCTTGCTGGGCGCTTGCGCATGCGTCACAGGCTGATAACCATTTGTGAACTATAAGCGGTCTATGATTCCGTCTCGTGTGTCGACCGGTTTTGTGTTCCGCATCCTGTTTATGGGCTTTCTTGAATGCGCTTACGTCATATCGCCTATATATCGCTGATGGCGCTGGCCCTTGCTGGCTGCAATGACGCTATGGACGCGACGACTGCGATCGACCTGTCGAAAGTCAAGGACAAGGTCGAACAGCCGCTCCCCCCGCGCATCCTCGCTGAAATGCGCACGAAAGGGATGGATCGCAATTCCCCGATCATGATCCGCATCTTCAAGGAAGAAGGCGCTCTCGAGATCTGGAAGGCGAAGACCGACAGCCGCTTCGAAAAGATCGCCGACTACAAGATTTGCGCATGGTCCGGCCGTCTCGGTCCGAAGGTCAAGGAAGGCGACCGGCAGGCGCCGGAAGGCTTCTACAATCTGACGCCGGCCAACCTCAATCCCTATTCGAAATACTACCTCGCCATCAACACCGGCTTTCCGAACCGCTACGACCAGGCAAACGGACGTTCCGGCGCCAACCTGATGATCCATGGCGCGTGCTCGTCCTCGGGCTGCTATTCCATGACCGACGAGCAGGTCCTGGAGATCTATGCCTTTGCCCGCGACGCCTTCAAGGGCGGCCAGAAATCCGTCCAGTTGGAGGCCTTCCCCTTCCGCATGACCGCGGAGAACATGGTAAAGCACCGCCTTAGCCCGCATTACGACTTCTGGAAGATGCTGAAGGTCGGCTACGACAACTTCGAGGTCACCAAGCGTCCGCCGGAAGTAAACGTCTGCGAGAAGAAATACGTCTTCAACCAGCAGGTAGCGGACGGGACGACATTCAACGCCGCCGGCGCATGCCCGGCCATGTCGACGCCCCCCGCGCTCATGGCCGCGCTTTCCGCCTATGACAAGGACTACCAGCGCGGCTACGCCAAGGCGATGAGCAAGTTCGACGGCATGGCCTGGTACGACCCGACCGAAGCCGAGCGCAAGGCGGTCGTTGCAAAGCTGCGCAAGGGCCGCGATCTGGCGTACGCGCCGACAGGTACGGCGCTCGAAGCCGGCCGCTTGGTCAAGGTCGCAGAACTTGAGCAGATCTCGGACAAGCAGTCGGCCGCCGCCGCGGCCGGAAAGCCGCTGCCGAGTGCGAAGACTGCGCTCGCCCCGACGCGCGTCGTGCCGACGGCACCGGCGGCAGGCAGCGAGCCGGCAGCCCCAGCCGCACAACAGGACGGCGCGGCCACCATGGTCGCTACCGCCACACCTTCGAGCATTCCCGTGCCCAAGCCCAATCCGCTGGCATTCGCGCCAGAGCCGCAGGCTGAGACGCAGGCGGCAGCCAAGAAGCCCTTCTGGCGCTTCTGGGGCAGGGAAGATGCACCTCCGGCACCCGCTGCTGCGGCACCCGCAATCGCAGCGACGCCCGCCGCGCCAAGCGGTGACGCTCAACCGGCCGCTGCAACACGGCCAGCCGTCGTGCCCGCGGCCGCTCCGGCCCCAGCGGCGTCCACGCAGCCCGCCCCTGCTCCGGCAGAGGCCGCTGCTGCGGACCAGCAGAATGCACCGCCGCCGGCCGCTGCGGTGCAGGTGGCCGAAAAGAAACCCTTCTGGAAGTTCTGGGCCAAGCAATGAGCGGCCTGGAGGCCGCCTTCTATGACCTGCGCGGGCTGAAATGCCCTCTGCCGGTCCTCAAGGCGCGCAAGAAGCTCGCCTCCATGCAGGCTGGCGACCTGCTCCGCATCGAGACGACCGATCCGCTCGCGACGATCGATATCCCGCATTTCTGCAACGAGAACGGTCACGAGCTCGTCGAGACGGCGAAGACCGCGAGCGGCCATCGCTTCGTCATTCGCAAGGGATAGCGCGGGCGACACCCGCCGCAAATTTCAGATCTTCATGCCGGGGATGGCGAGAGGATTGTCCTGCAGGGCCGCACGGTCCGGCTGGTCGATCCGAGGCTTTCCGAGGAAGGCATCGAAAAGGTTCTTCACGAAGGCCTCCGGCAAATCCTTCGTAATGATCACCATCCGGGTCCGGCGATCGGTCGGATCGGGCCAGGCCGGCAGGCGCACCGGCGGATGGAAGATGTTCTGCACGCCATGCAGGACGACCGGCCGCTCCGGCTTGTCGGAAAGGGCAACGATCGCCTTCATGCGAAGCAGGCGCTCCCCATGCGCCGAGCGCAGGAGATCGATGAACATGTCGAGCGCTGCCGGATCGATCGGCTGGCTCTCCACGATCGAGAACGAGCGGATCGTCTCGTCGTGGCGGTTCACGTCGTGCGGATGCTGGTGGGCGCGATGGCCGTGTCCGTCGCCATGATGGTGGTGGTCGTGGCGGTGGTGGTGGTGTTCGTGGTGGTGATCGTCTCCGTCGGCGGCCTCCTCGTCGCGCAGCCAACGATGGACATCGGCGATCTTCGTGGCCGGATCATAGAGACCGTTGACCAGGATCGCGGCTCTCCCGCTCTCGTCCTCGTCCGCGTCCAGCAGTGGCGCGCGCGGATTGAGGGCACGCAGTTCCGCCTCCAGCGCCCGGCGCTGGCCCTCGTCTGTCAGCGATGCCTTGGCGAGGATCAGCCTGTCGGCGACCGCGACCTGCTTGCGCGCCTCTTCATGGTTGTCGAGCGTGCTGCCGCCGTTGACCGCGTCGACGACGGTGACGACACCGTCCAGCTCGAAGTTCTGGGCGATCACCGGATTGCCCATGATCGCCTGCATGACGGGCGCCGGATCGGCCAGACCCGTCGTCTCGATCACGACCCGTTTCAACGGCCGGAACCTGCCGGTCTGGATGCCGTCCACGAGATTGGCAAGCGTATCGACAAGCTCGCCGCGCACGGTGCAGCAGAGGCAGCCGTCGGAGAGCTCGATGACGGCATCGCCCGAGCTTTCGACCAGCAGGTGGTCGATGCCGACATCGCCGAACTCGTTGATAATGACGGCTGCATCCGTCATTGCGGGATCCTTCAGGATCCGGTTGAGCAGCGTCGATTTCCCGGCCCCGAGGAAGCCCGTCAGGATGGAAACCGGAATCCGGTCACGTGGAAGGCTCATTTATCGATGTCCTCAAAAGGATGTCGGACGCGGCAGCGGGATCGGAACATCTGCCACGTCGCCGGCATCGGCTGCAGCCACCTTGTTGCTCGGCGGTGGCGTCTGGCCCGGCATCAACCCGGCAAAGACGAACTGCGGCGGCTGCGTCATCTCATGTATATAGGGAGAGCGAACCTTCATGCGACCCACCTCGTCGCGCGTTTCGCTGCGGACCTTGGCACCCTTGGCGCTACAGATGTCGGCGCTGATGTCCGCGACCTCGTCCTGCCAGGGGCCGTAGGGCTTGAGGCTCGCCAATGTGTCGTTAGTGGCGGGCGCAGTCGTGAACCCGGCCTGCAGCAGATCAGCCGAGTGGTCGGCGCGTGCGGCAAGGCTGTCCGTGCCCAGCACGACGGAAACGAGCGTGCGGCCATTGCGCGTAGCCGAAGCCACTTGGTTAAAGCCGGAGGCACAGATGAAACCGGTCTTCATGCCGTCAGCGCCGTCGAAGCGGCCGATCAGGAGATTGAGGTTCGGAACCGGCTTGGCAGCCGTTCCCGTCGTGAAACCGTCGAGCGCGAAATAGCCGGCATATTGCGGGAACTCGCGCCTGAGAGCCACCGCAACGATCGCAAGGTCGCGCGCCGTCGTATACTGGCCCTTGCCGGGCAGGCCGTTCGGATTGACGAAATGCGAGGAGGTCATGCCGAGCCGCAACGCCTCGGCATTCATCCGGGTGACGAAGGCGTCCTGCGTGCCCCCGACGGCCTCGGCGAGCGCAACGGCAACGTCATTGGCCGACTTGACGAGCACGATCTTCAGCGCGCTATCGAGCGTCAGCTTCTGGCCGGGCTTGAAATACATCTTGGCGGCCGGCTGGGCTGCGGCGTTCTTGCTCATGGCAATGGGCGTGTCGAGCGCGATCTCGCCCGCCTGGATCGCGCGAAAAACCGTGTAGACCGTCATCAGCTTGGTCAGCGAAGCCGGATACCACTTGCGGAAGGCCTCCTGATGCTCCAGCACGCGCC
This sequence comes from Rhizobium sp. BK251, assembly GCF_004345245.1. GTDB lineage: Bacteria > Pseudomonadota > Alphaproteobacteria > Rhizobiales > Rhizobiaceae > Rhizobium. The sequence continues at coordinate 127,943 of NZ_SLUQ01000004.1, forward strand.
CACTCTGCACATCGACCAGGATATAGGGATTGGCCTCGGCAACGACCGCAGTCGAGAGAAGACAAGCAACCGCCGTCGCCGCAAGCGAAAACGGCTTCAGGGCTGCAAACAAACGGTTCTGGTTCGCTGGCACGGTCGGTCCTTCAAATTCCGGAAATGTCTCGAAAGCTTCGCCTATTTATCCTATATGGCTAGGACATGGCAAAGGTGATTGACTAAGTTATTTCTTGGGCGTCACGCGTTTGTGATGCAATGAAGTGTCCTTTTTGCAATTCGACCAGCAGGAAACCAAGCATGCCGATCTTGAACAGAGCCGCCGAACTTCAGGACGAAGTGACCGAGTGGCGCCGACACATCCACGCGCGGCCCGAATTGCTTTTCGCGGTCGAGAATACCGCCGCCTTCGTCGCTGCAAAGCTGAAGGAGTTTGGCGCGGACGAGGTCGTGACCGGCATCGGCCGCACGGGCGTTGTCGGCATCATCCGCGGCAATGGCAGCAGCAGCCGCGCGATCGGCCTTCGCGCCGACATGGACGCGCTGCCGCTGACTGAGATCACCGGCAAGCCCTGGGCCTCGACTACGCCCGGCAAGATGCATGCCTGCGGCCATGACGGACACACGGCGATGTTGCTGGGTGCTGCCAAGTATCTGGCCGAGACCCGCAACTTCAACGGCAGCGTCGCGGTGATCTTCCAGCCGGCCGAAGAAGGCGGCGGCGGCGGCAACCTCATGGTCAAGGACGGCATGATGGAGCGCTTCGGCATCGAGGAAGTCTACGGCATGCACAACCTGCCGGGCCTGCCGGTGGGCAAGTTCGCGATCCGGACGGGCGCCATCATGGCGGCGACGGACGAATTCACGATCACGGTCAGGGGCCGCGGCGGCCACGCAGCCATGCCGCACACGACGATCGACCCGATCGCCATCGGCGCGCAGATCGTCTCGAACCTGCAGCTTATCTCCTCGCGGACCGTCGATCCCCTGCGCTCGGTCGTCGTCTCCATCACCAAGTTCAATGCGGGCTTCGCCCATAACGTCATCCCGAACGAGGCCGCGCTCGCCGGCACGGTGCGCACGCTCGATTCCGCCGTGCGCGATCTAGCAGAGGACCGGTTGAAGCAAGTGGTGCAGGGGCTCGTTGCCGCCCATGGCGCAACCGCGGATATCGGTTTCCACCGCAACTATCCGGTCACCTACAACCATCCGGCCGAAACCGGCCATGCGGTCGCCGTCGCGACCGATATAGTCGGCTCCCAGAATGTCGATGCCAATGCGGACCCGCTGATGGGCGGCGAGGACTTCTCCTACATGCTGAACGCGCGGCCCGGGGCCTTCATCTTCATCGGCAACGGCGACACGGCGGGGCTGCACAGCCCGTCATACGACTTCAACGACGAGGCGATCGCCCACGGCATCTCCTACTGGGTACGCCTCGCCGAGCAGCGGCTCGCCGACTGAGCCGCCAATTCGATCGCCACGGCGGCACAAAAGGCTTGGCTTGAAGCCAAGCCTTTTGTATGGATGCGCTAAGTGGTCCCGTAGCTCAGCAGGATAGAGCACCAGATTCCTAATCTGGGGGTCACGCGTTCGAATCGCGTCGGGATCACCATTTCTCTAATACCTATCCGACCAGGACATCGTTCCTGACGGTTTCGACGCGGTCCACGGACCGCGCAACCGTCGTCGCACGCTCGATTTCGGCGAGTGTCCCGACCGTACCTGCAAGCACGACCTCTCCATCCCCGACCACTGTCACCGTGACATCCGAGGCATCGATGCCTCCTGCCGCGGCAAGTGCGTTGGCGACAGCGGTCTCCAGTGCCGCGCGGGTGAAGTGGTCGATTTCGACCTCGGGCGCCAGTCCGTGAAATGTTGCTGCCTTGAAGACCATCCGAGCCATCTCCCTTTGAGCCATCTTGTGAGGAAACGCCGGTGGCGGCCAATCGGTTTCACTATCCCAGCGACCGCCTACCACCGCACCTGGTAGCGCAGGCGCACGTCGCCGGTCTTTCCGGACGATATCGGGTCGGTCAGGGAGGCGCTGAGATCGAGGTTGGGGAGGATGTTCTGGCTGATCGCCAGCGTGGTCGAGAAATCGCCGCGTGTATCGGTCACCGCACCGCGGGCGGAAAGCGCGGTGCCCGTCCAGGGATAGATGAGCTTGATCGCCTGGGAAACATCGAGCGATGCGGGGCGCGTGTCGGCCTTGGCATAGCCGACGCTCAGGGCGCGCGACAATTCCATGTCCAGGTTTTCCGAAAAGATGAAGTTGCGCGAGCGGCTGAGAAGAAGCGTGCCGCTTCCGCGCAGCGTATCGACGCGCACGGCGACCTCCTGCCGGGCCCGGCTTGCCGGCGTCACATTTTCGTCGGCTAGCTTGCCCCAGAGGGTCGCCCGCTCGGCATCCGGCAGGAGTGCGCCTGCACGGGTCGCGCCGAGGCCGAGATCGGCGCCGGCGCTCGTCTCCCAGGTCATCGGCAGCCGGAAACCCACGGTCGCCTGGTAGGTGTTGGGCGAAACCTTCGCCGGCGACCAGATGAGCAGGTTGTCGGCCTCCGCGGCCGGTGCGGCAATGAAGCAGAAAGAGGAGACTGCAAGCATGAATGCGGCTGGGCGGTCAAAAGTCATCATCGCAATCCGTCGTTTCAATCGACGCGGGTCCGGTGTTTGCGGCCCTCGCCGGGATGAAGCGCTCAAATTGAACGCAATAAGGCAGGCAAGATGCCTCGCCTTCCGAATCTGAAATCTTGTCAGGCTTGTGCCCGGTGGCGATCTGCGCCGGTTGTCTCGCGCCAGAAGGCGCTTCCCGAAACTCCATGCCTCGGGCATGGGCAGAAACTCTGCCGCGCTTCGGGGATTCGATTGAATGTTATAATAGTCACATCCAAGGGACAGCTTGTAAACCCCTGGGACCCATATTTGTGCTGCAGCGCACACTTGCCGCACCGGTCAATCCCCTGTAGACGCCACAGGCAAGAAAGCGAATTTGCGGATTTTCTCCATGAACACGGGCAACAAGAGACCGCGCCGCCTCACGATTCTCGGCTCTACCGGCTCGATTGGCCAGAATACGCTCGACGTGATCGAGCAGCTGGGCGGGCGCGAGGAATTCGAGATCGCCGCCGTTACGGGCAACGACAATATCGAGCTCCTCGCCCGCCAGGCACAGGCCTGCGGAGCAAGGCTTGCCGTCACCGCAAGCGAGAACCAGTACGAGGCGCTGAAGAGCGCGCTGGCGGGAACGGGTATTGCCGCGGCTGCCGGCAAGGAGGCGCTCCTCGAGGCCGCCTCGATGGACGCCGACTGGGTGATGGCGGCGATCGTCGGCACGGCGGGTCTTGCACCGACGCTCGCCGCCGCCGAGCGCGGCGCCGATATCGCACTTGCCAACAAGGAATGCCTCGTTTCGGCGGGTGAGCTTTTCGTGCGCGCGGTCAAGGAAGGCGGCGGAAGGCTGATCCCTGTCGACAGCGAGCACAGCGCCATCTTCCAGGCGCTGGAGGACGACCAGTTCCATGCCCTCGAGCGCATCATCCTGACTGCTTCCGGCGGCCCGTTCAGGACCTGGAACCGCGACCAGATGGCCAATGTCACTGCCGCGGTCGCCCGCGCGCATCCGAACTGGTCCATGGGGCTGAAGATCTCGATCGGCAGCGCGTCGATGTTCAACAAGGCCCTCGAGATGATCGAGGCCAAGCATCTCTTCAATGTGAGGCCCGAGCAGATCGAGGTCATCATCCATCCTCAATCCGTGATCCATTCGATGGTCGGCTATACCGACGGGTCGGTGCTGGCGCAGCTCGGCTGCCCGGACATGAGGACCGCCATCGGCTATGCGCTGAACTATCCGACACGGCCCATGCTGAACGTCGAGCGCCTGGACTTCGCCAAGCTGGCGCGCCTCGATTTCGAGGCTCCGGATGAGGTTCGTTTCCCAGCGCTTCGGCTGGCACGCACGGCACTCGAGCGCGGCGGCCTGCAGGGTGCGATCATGAATGCCGCGGAGGAAGTTGCCTTCCAGGCCTTCGTCGAGAGCCGCGTCGGCTTCCTCGACATGGCTGCTATCGCCGAGGCGGTCATGGACCTGATGGCGGACGCCGGCAGCGCCACGACGATGAGCGAGGTCTTCGCCGCCGATGCCGAAGCCCGCCGCCGCGCCGGCGAAATCGTCCTGCAAAAGGAAAAGGCCGCGTAAGACGCGGCCCGGACTGCTGACAAACCTCTGCGGTTCGACACACTTTGATTCTCCGTCATTCCGGCCTTGAGCCGGAATCCAGCCCGCCGCGCTTCTGCGCGGCGAAAGAGTCTTTCGCGATCAAGGACTTGATCGCGCTGGATACCGGCTCAAGGCCGGTATGACGGCGGGAGGGTATTTTCGCTCTCTAAAGAGTCAATCGAGTTGATGGCTTTGCCGGCGGCCTGAGGCCGCGCAGGACGCGGCCGTCAATCCAGAGGCTGGGATATTCGCCCCGTCAGGCCACGGCGCGAGCGAGCGCGCAGCGCGCCCAGAGCGAATGTACCGCCTCGACCAGATGCTCGATGTCGGCATCCGAATGCAGCGGCGTCGGCGTGATGCGCAGGCGCTCGGTCTTCTTCGGCACCGTCGGATAGTTGATCGGCTGCACATAGACGTGGAAGCTGTCGAGCAGGATGTCGGAGATCCATTTGCACTTGGCAGCATCGCCCACCATGATCGGAACGATGTGGCTCGGGTTCGCCATATGCGGAATGCCGTTGGCATCGAGCATCGCGCGCACCTTGCGCACGCGGTCCTGATGCCGGGCGCGTTCGAACTGGCTGACCTTCAGGTGCTGGATCGAGGCGACGGCGCCCGCAGCAAGCGCTGGCGGAAGTGCCGTCGTGAAGATGAAGCCGGACGCAAAGGAGCGGATGAAGTCGCAGAGTGCGGCCGAGCCGGCGATATAGCCGCCCATGACGCCGAAAGCCTTGCCGAGCGTGCCTTCGATGACGGTCAACCGGTCCATCAGGCCTTCGCGCTCCGCGATGCCGCCACCGCGCGAACCGTACATGCCGACTGCATGCACCTCGTCGAGATATGTCATGGCGCCATACTTGTCGGCGAGATCGCAGATCTCCTTGATGGGCGCGATATCGCCGTCCATCGAATAGACCGATTCGAAGGCGATCAGCTTCGGAGCCTTAGGATCGGCGGCAGCGAGCTTCGCTTCGAGATCCGCGATGTCGTTGTGCCGCCAGATCACCTTTTCGCACTTTGCATAGCGTATGCCCTCGATCATCGAGGCATGGTTCAATGCGTCGGAGAAGACGATGAGGCCGGGAATCTTGGCGCCGAGCGTGCCGAGGGCCGCCCAGTTGGAAACATAGCCGGACGTGAAGATGAGCGCGGATTCCTTGCCATGCAGATCGGCAAGTTCACGCTCCAGAAGCACGTGGTAGTGGTTGGTGCCAGAGATATTCCGGGTGCCTCCCGCACCCGCGCCACAGTGATCGATGGCTTCCTTCATCGCCTCGACGACCTTCGGATGCTGGCCCATGCCGAGATAGTCGTTGGAACACCAGACCGTGACTTCCTGCGGCGTGCCGTCCGCCGCGTAGCGAATCGCGCGCGGAAACTGGCCGCGGCGGCGCTCCAGATCGGCGAAAACGCGATAGCGGCCTTCCTCGTGAAGCCCGTTCAGCTCGCTTTTGAAATATGCCTCGAAATCCATGATGTTCTCCAGAACCGTGACCCCGTTTTGGTTACTGCGGGACCGGTCGTCAACCCCTGGAAGCCGGTTTGCGCCCCGGCTGCGGCAAAAGGCGCATAGTTTCGAACTATTCCAAACAAAAAAAGGCGGTTGCTGCAAATGAAAAATGGTTGCCGGCGCCTTACCGAAGCGATTCGAGGGGGTGGAAAGACCACCCCCTCGAGAGTTCGAGGCGCAACCTATCCGGCAGCGGCGACGGCGCGTTTCGCCATCACTTTCACCAGGTTAGCGCGATACTCGGCGGTGGCATGAAGGTCGGACATCAGGTTCGACGGGTCGACAGTGACATTGGCGATCGCCTGGGACGACCAATTCGCTGCAAGAGCCGATTCCATCGCCTTCTGCCGGAAGACGCCATCGCCGCCCGCCCCCGTCACGGCCACCCGCGCGCCGCCTGCCTGCTTCGCCGCGAAGACGCCCGTCATGGCATAGCGCGAGGCCGGATTGGCGAACTTCGCATAGCCAGCCTTTTCCGGCGCCTCGAACGAGACCGCGGTCACCACTTCTCCTTCTTCCAGTGCCGTTTCGAACAGGCCGGTGAAGAAGTCGTCCGCCGAGATCTCCCGCCTGTCGGTGGCAATCGTCGCGCCGAGCGCCAGCATCGCGGCCGGATAGTCGGCAGCCGGATCGTTGTTGGCGATGGAACCGCCGATCGTTCCCATATGGCGCACATGTGGATCGCCGATCAGGCCGGCGAGCTCGCAGAGTGCCGGACAAACGGCCCTGATGGCCGCAGATTGCGTCACCTCCGCATGGGTTGTGGCGGCACCGATCGTGACCTTGCGCCCCTCAACGCGAATGCCCTTCATCGATGGAATATGCCGGAGATCGACGAGATCACTCGGCGAGGCAAGGCGCTGCTTCATCGTCGCGATCAGCGTCATGCCGCCCGAGACGTACTTGCCCTCCGGCGTACCAGCGAGCAGCCTGACGGCCTCGTCGACCGAGGAGGCACGATGATAGTTGGTTGCATACATGGCCGTTCCTCCTCAATGAACCGCGCGTGCCGCTTCCCACACCTTCTGGGGCGTGGCCGGCATCGAGAGCATGTTGTTGTCGATCGCATCCGTGATCGCATTGATGAGTGCGGGCGGCGAACCGATGGCGCCCGCCTCTCCGCACCCCTTGATGCCGAGCGGATTGTTCGGGCACGGCGTGTTCTGGTGCGAGACCTTGAAGGAGGGCAGGTCATCGGCACGCGGCATGGCGTAATCCATGAAGCTCGCCGTCAGCAGCTGACCAGTTTCGGGATCGTAGTGCACGCCCTCGAGCAGCGCCTGTCCGATACCCTGCGCGATTCCGCCGTGCACCTGTCCCTCGACGATCATCGGATTGATGATATTGCCGAAATCGTCGGCCGCGACGAACTGCACGATCTCCGTCCTGCCCGTTTCCGGGTCGACCTCGACCTCGCAGATGTAGCATCCGGCCGGGAAGGTGAAGTTCGACGGATCGTAGAAAGCCGTCTCCTTCAGGCCCGGCTCCATGCCGGCCGGCAGGTTATGCGCGGTGTAGGCGGCAAGGGCGACCTGGAACCAGGGCAGCGTCTTGTCCGTACCCGCCACCTTCAACGCGCCGTCCTCCAGCACGATGTCGCTTTCGTCCGCTTCCATCAGATGCGCGGCGATCTTCTTTGCCTTGGTTTCGACCTTGTCCAAGGCCTTGACGATTGCCGACATGCCGACGGCGCCCGAGCGCGAGCCATAGGTGCCCATGCCCATCTGCACCTTGTCGGTGTCGCCGTGCACGATGGAAACACTGTCGATGGGCACGCCGAGCCTGTCGGCGACGAGCTGCGCGAACGTCGTCTCATGGCCCTGGCCGTGGCTGTGAGAGCCGGTGAGCACTTCGACCGTGCCGACCGCATTCACACGGACCTCGGCCGATTCCCAGAGCCCGACGCCGGCGCCGAGCGACCCCACCGCCTGCGATGGAGCAATGCCGCAGGCCTCGATGTAGCAGCTCATGCCGATGCCGCGTCTCATGCCGCGCTGTGCCGCCTCGCTTCTGCGTGCGGAAAAGCCGTTCCAGTCGGCCGCCTGCATGGCGGCGTCGAGCGAAGCGTCGTAGTCACCGGCGTCGTAGTTCATGATGACCGGCGTCTGGTGCGGGAAGGAGCGGATAAAGTTCTTGCGGCGAAGTTCGGCAGGCGAAATGCCGAGTTCACGCGCGGCCGTCTCCATGGTCCGCTCGAGGAGATAGGTCGCCTCGGGACGCCCCGCACCGCGATAGGCATCGACCGGCACGGTGTTGGTATAGACGGTACGGACATTGGCGTGGATCGCCGGTATGTCGTACTGGCCGGAAAGCAGCGTCGCATAGAGATAGGTCGGCACGGCCGACGAGAAGAGCGACATGTAGGCGCCGAGATTGCAGATCGTATCGACTTTCAGCCCGATGATGCGATTGTCGCCGTCGAAGGCCATCTTCACCTTGGAGACGTGGTCGCGTCCGTGCGCATCGGTAAGGAAGGCTTCCGTGCGATCGGCTGTCCACTTGACCGGCACGCCGGTCTTCTTCGAGGCCCAGAGGCAGACGATTTCCTCGGGATAGATATAGATCTTAGAGCCGAAGCCGCCGCCGACATCTGGGGCGATGACACGAAGCTTGTTTTCAGGGGCGACATTGTAGAAGGCGCTCATCACGAGCCGTGCCACATGCGGGTTCTGGCTCGTCGTGTAGCAGGTGTAGTGATCCTCGGCCGAATCGTAGATCCCGAGCGTGGCGCGCGGCTCCATGGCGTTGGGCGAGAGCCGGTTGTTAGTGATCTCGATTTCGGTCACATGCGCCGCCTTGGCGATTGCCGCGTCGGTGGCGGCGCCATCGCCGAGTTCCCAGTCGAAGATCAGGTTTCCGGCCGCTTCCGGGTGGAGCTGCGGGGCGCCGGACTTCAGCGCCGCGACGGCCTCCGTGACGGCCGGCAGGACTTCGTAGTCGACGGCGACAGCTTCGGCCGCATCGCGCGCCTCGCCGAGCGAATCGGCAACGACGATCGCCACCGCGTCGCCGACATAGCGAACCGTCCCGTCGGCGAGAGGCCGCCATGCGCCCATCTTCATGGGCGATCCGTCCCTGGAATGGATCATCCAACCGCAGATCAGGTTCCCGATTCCGTCGGCCTGCAGCTGCTTGCCTTCAAGCACGCCGATCACGCCCGGCATCGCCGCGGCCGCGGAGACGTCGATGCTTCTGATCCTGGCGTGTGCATGCGGGCTGCGGACGAAATAGGCATACTTCATGCCCGGGACGACCATGTCGTCCGTGTAGCGCCCCTTGCCGGTCAGAAATCGCTTGTCTTCCTTGCGTGCGACGCGCGCACCAATACCTTCAACACCCATGTTTACCTCCCGATGGGGTCTCGGGCACGGCAGTCCGCTGGGGAAAGTCCAACCTGGCGGCTACCCTGCCGACCCGGTGAATTATTCGGCAGCTTGCTTGACGGCATGCATTTCCGCATTGGCGGAAAGCACCGCCTTGACGATGTTGTGGTAGCCGGTACAGCGACAGATATTGCCCTCGAGCTCGGCCCTGACCGTCTTTTCGTCGAGCTGGCCGCCATGGCGCGCAATCATGTCGACCGCCGTCATGACCATGCCCGGCGTGCAGAACCCGCATTGGAGCCCGTGATGTTCCCGGAAGGCCGCCTGGACCGGATGCAGCTCTCCGTTTGCAGCAAGCCCTTCGATGGTCGTAATCGTTGAGCCGGAGGCCTGCACGGCAAGGATCGAACAGCTCTTGACCGACCTGCCGTCCATGTGGATCACGCAGGTACCGCATTGCGTAGTATCGCACCCGACATGAGTGCCTGTCAGGCCAAGCTTTTCCCGAATGAAGTGGACAAGAAGCGTACGCTCCTCGCACTCGCCGCTGACGGTTCGCCCGTTTACGGTCAATGTCACTTTCGCCATTGTGTTCCTCCTCGTGTCTCCTCCAGACACAAGGCTATCATTTGACCTTTCCCCAGCGGAATCAACCACTACTTTCGAGGGCGCGGTCAATTTTGCCTGTGATGCAAAGCACAAGCGTGCTGTTGCTTGCGCACCGACATCGCCGAGGCGCGATCATCTTTCAAAAAGCGCAGCCGACCAGTGGACAACCACTTTTCCCCGTATATTTTCTTTGGGCGACCATGCTGCGAAGACAGCATCTTGGCGCGATTGAAGAATTGGGGACGACGTCCGCCGGGGAACCGGCTTTGTTTAACGTTGGAGATATGAATGAAGAAAGCCCTTGCGCTTCTGTTGATTGGTCTGTCGATTGCGGGCTGCACGCCGACCGAAAAGGGTGCCGGCATCGGCGCCGCTTCCGGTGCCATCATCGGCGGTGCCATTAGCGGCGACGTTCGCGGAGCCGCCGTCGGCGCGGCCATTGGCGGCGTTTCGGGCGCCCTAATCGGCAGCGTCGCCGAGCAGCCCGGCCAGTGCTACTACCGCGACCGCTACGGACGTCGCTACATCGACGATTGCCCGCGCGGCGGCTACTGATTCCTCCTCGCTCACATTGCAAAGCCCCGGGTCGGAAACGCCCCGGGGTTTTTCTTTTCCGGCTTTGGATTGGCATCCTCGATCTTAAAATGATACAGGGGGCGGGCTTTCCACCCCCAACCCGGCGCGCGTTAACGAAAGATAAACGCGAAACTGAGAATTTTCTAATATAACCCAAAAGCGGCTCATGAGGATTAGAAACACCGGCCCGAAGATTGGTACCGCGTATCGGAAGACCGGAGCCGTAGCCGCGATCGTGGCAGCGGCCCTCGCGTCATTTTCCGTGAAGGACGCCTTTGCCTTCAAGCTCTTCGGCATGACGATCTTCGGCAAGGAGGAACCTACCGAGGAGGTCATCGATCCGGTGAATTACACCGTCGACTTTCAGACGGGCAACGCCGACAAGGAACTGAGGGAAGCGCTGGAGACCAGTTCGCTGCTCGTGGGTGACAAGGGCAAGCCGGTTTCCGGCGACCTGGGCGTCGTGATCAAGGCGCGCGACGACCGGGAAAGGCTGATCGCCACGCTCTATGAGCACGCCCGCTATGGCGGCGTCGTCAACATCACCATCAACGGCGTCAATCTCGACAACCTGCCGCCCAACCCGACCTTCAACCATTCGAAACCGGTGCCCGTGGTCGTCCGCATCAACCCTGGCCCGACCTTCACTCTGGGCACGGTCCGGCTGCAAGGTGCCGCCGCGGGCAAGAATGCGAAAAGCTACGGCCTCGTGCCTGGCGGCAACGCCGGCTCGCTCACCATCCTGAAGGCAAGCGCAAAGATCGTCGAGGATCTGAAAAGCGAGGGCCGGCCGCTGGCGAAACTGGAAAACCGCGAGGTCGTCGCCAATCACGCGACAAACAGGATCGACGTGACGCTTACCGCCGAGGGCGGCCCGGTCGCGCCGATCGGCAACGTGGGCATAGCCGGCCAGAGATCGGTCGATCCGGATTTCATCCGTCGCTATTCGCGCCTCAACGACGGCCGACCCTACTCGCCCGAGGCGCTGAAGAAGGCCTCCGACCGTCTGCGCCAGCTCGGCGTCTTCTCGAGCGTGACCATTCGCGAGGCAAGTGAACTGGCGCCGAACGGCACGATTCCCATGACAATCGAGGTTTCCGAGGGCAAGCAGCGCTATTTCGGCTTCGGCGCGCAATATTCGACGATCGACGGCCTCGGGCTTTCCGGATTCTGGGGTCACCGCAACCTCTTCGGCCAGGCCGAGTCCCTGCGTATTGAAGGCGGAATCGCGCGTATCGGGGAAGAATCCGACATCGGCCGCTTCGACTATTCGGCCGGGATCCTGTTTTCCAAGCCCGGCGCGTTCTTCCCGTCCGCGACCTTCAACGCGAGCATCGTTGCGAAAACCGAGCATCCGGATCCCTACAATGCTTCCACCGTGACCGGCGCAACCGGCCTCGTCTATGAACTCACGGACCAGGACCTGATTTCGGGCGGTGGCGAAGTCAGTTGGGAAGACTCCGAGGACGCATTCGGCGATCACCATTACCTGACCTTCTCGCTGCCTTTCGAATACATTCGCGACACCCGCAACGACAAGCTGAACCCGACCGACGGTTATCGTTTCACGGCCTCCACGAAGCCGAGCTACGAGGCCTATATGGGCACGGTCTTTTCCTCCTTTGAAACGTCGGTCTCAGGCTATCAGGCCATCAACGCGGATGACACCATCGTGCTCGCGGCGAAGGTCGCAGGCGGCGTCCTCGTCGGCGGCAACGACCTTGCCGACATTCCGACGACCAGACGCTTCTATGCGGGTGGCGGCGGCTCGGTACGCGGTTACGGCTATCAGGAAATCTCGCCCTACGATGCGGCAGGCGAGGCGACCGGCGGCCGTTCCTACGTGACCGGCTCCTTCGAGGCGCGAATAGGCATTACCGAGACGATCGGGATCGTCCCATTCATCGACGTCGGCAGCGTGACGGACACCACCTTCCCGGACTTCTCCGACGTGCGCCCCGGTGCCGGTATCGGTATCCGGTACGCTACGCCCTTCGGTCCGCTCAGGCTCGATTTCGCGGTGCCGCTGAACAGATTCGAGGATGGAACGGAATACGGTATCTATGCGGGAATAGGACAGTCTTTCTAAGTGAGATCATTTCCATGACGGCCCAGCCTGCATGCAGTCACAAATGCGGTTTAATGTCGCGCTTATGAACATCATGATTCGGGCAACAAAGGCGATTGTGCGTCTTCTTGGCTACGCAGTGGGGGCGATCCTCGTTGCTGCGGTGGTGGCTGTTCTCATTGTCGGATTTACTTCCTTCGGCACGACGCTCATCGTCAACAAGATCGCAAGCCTTGCCTCGACGCCCGACCGTGTCATCACGATCAGCGAACCCGCGGGCCTGCTGACGGGCAAGCTGCGTGCCCGCGAGATACGTGTGGCGGATACCAGGGGCGTGTTCGCGGAGGTCCGCGGCCTCGCCATCGACTGGTCGCCTCTCGCTCTTCTATCCGGCCGGTTCCGTGCCTCCAACATATCGGCCGAGGTGGTCGAGGTCACTCGCGCGCCCGTCACGACGCTGCCCTCCCCGCCCGAAACGCCGGCGGACCAAACGGAGAGCAGCAGATTTTCCCTGCCGGTTGCTATCGACATCGAGCGCCTTGCGCTACCGGACGTGCGGATCGGCAAGGAACTCGCGGGCCAGCCTTTTCCGCTTGCCGCCTCCGGCAAGGTCTATGCCGACAACACGGCAATCGACCTGAAGCTCAATGTCAATCGTTGGGATGTGCCGGACGCGCGCCTTTCCGCTGACATTTCATTTGCGCCGTCGCAGAACAGGCTGGGCCTGAACGCGCAGCTCAGCGAACCGAAGGGTGGCTTCCTGGCCGGCATCCTGCATCTGCCCGGCGATCCGGCGATGGATATCGACCTGTCGGGCGAAGGTCCGTTGTCGAACTGGAGCGGCAAGCTGCAAGCGGCGCTCGATGGCCAGGCCCGTGCGACCCTTGAGGGGCGGCACACGATGACCGACAAGGGCGTCCATCAGGTCCAGGTCAAGGGTGGGGGCGACCTCAGCTCCCTCTTGCCGCCGAACTTCAGGCCGCTCTTTGCCGGCCAGACAAATCTCGACCTTTCGGCAAGCTTTGACGGAACCGGCAAGATCGACATCCAGACCGGCAATCTGGCGACCGGCAGCGCCGTTCTGGCGGCATCCGGAACCCTGGACCCGGCCGGCAACAACAGCCTGAACGCAAACCTGCTCGGCACCTCCGGGCCGGTCGACTTCCGCTGGCCCCTCGATGACGGAGAAGCGCGCTTTCTGATCTCGGGGGCTGACCTTCAGCTCACCGGCGCGGCGAATGCGGCGAAGCTCGGCATGTCGGCCAGCCTCGAATCCGCGACGATGCCGACCGGCACGGTGCGCAGGGTGAAGATCACTGCGGCGAGCGACGCCTTCGACCTCGCCAATCGCGCCGGACTGGTGCAGGTCCGCCTCGTCGCCGGCGAGACCTCCTTCACGAACGCCGACATCGACCGGGCGATCCGTGGCCCGATCACGCTCGCATCGCCACTGCAGATCTCGCGGGAAACAATCGGCTTCAACGGCACCACGCTGGAAAGCGGCCGTATCGGCGGCGGCATTAATGGCGCGCTCACCCTCCCCACGGACGCACTGACCGGCAACTTCCGCTTCTTCTTCCTGCCAGAGGTGCTGCCGGATGCGCTTGCCGGCAAGTTCACCACGACGATCGCGGTCGAGGGCCAGGTCGCGGGCACAGTGCCTTCGAAGATCAATCTCTCCAATCTGAGCCTGAAGTCCGGCACGCTTGAAACGAGCGGCAGCGTCGTGCTCGACGGGGAGACGCTGACGGCCAATCTGGGCGGCAGGGTGCTGGACCTTTCGCGGCTCGTGGACAAGCTGAGCGGCCAGGCCGACTATACGATCACCGCGCAGGGGCCGCTGGATCAGCTGGGCATCGCCGCAAACGTTCGGTCGGAGCGCATTGGCGTGGCGGGACGCACCATCGGCGCCCTCGACATCAATCTCGCCGGTACCGCCGACAGGGCCGCGCCACAAGCCAACGTACGCGCCACCGGCACGATCGACGGCCAGGCCATCGCCGTCAATGCCGACGTCACCTCCCGCGAAGGGCGCACCCAGGTGCCCGCGCTTTCCGTCGACGTCGGCAAGAACCGGCTGCAGGGCAGAATGCAGCTTTCCCAGACCTTCGCGCCGACGGGCGCGCTTACCTTCGACTTCCCGGATATCAGCCTGTTGGCAGCACTGGGCGGACAGGAGGTCGGTGGCGATCTCAAGGGCAGCGTCGACATCTCCAGCGGAGGCGGCAAGATCGGTCTCGCGGTGAAAGCCGCAGGCAGCAGGATCAACCGCGACAACCTCACAATCGTGAAGCCGGATATCAACGTCGCGGTCAGCGATCTCACGGCTCTGGCGGCAAGCGGGACCATATCCGCCGGCGAGATCGCTGCAGGGGCAAACCGGATTGCCGCACCGTCACTGCGCTTTACCCAGAACGGCACGCAGACCGGCTTTGCTCTTGAGGCAAACTACGACGATGCGCCCCTCAAAGCCTCGGGCAGTGTCGAGACGGGCAACGGCCAGACGCTGGTGCGCCTCGACGATCTCGAGGCCACGCCCCGCAAGATCCCAGTCAGGCTCGCCGCCCCGGCCCAGATCGTCATCAGCGGAGGAACGACGAGCTTCAGCGAACTGACGATCGGCACCGGCACCGGATCGGTAACGGTCGACGGCTCCGTCGGCGAGAACCTGAACATCAATGCCAGGATCAAGGAACTGCCGGCTAGCCTTGCCAGCACTTTCCTGCCCGACCTTTCGGCACAGGGCGCGATCTCGGGCACGATCGTTGCCTCTGGCACGCTCGATCCGGCCGGCAGCAAGGACGTAAAGGCCAATCTCGTGGGCGCCGCAGGCCCTGTCGAGTTCGGCTGGCCGATGGAGGGCGGAGAGGCACGCGTTCTGTTCTCCGGTGCCGACCTGCAGATGACCGGTGCCGCCGCAGCCGCCAGGATGGACCTGTCCGTTTCTCTCGATTCCGCGACACTGCCGCAGGGCTCACTCAGCAACATCAAGCTTGCGGCCACGAGCGACAGTTTCGACCTGCCGGGCGTCTCTGGGCCGCTGCAGGTCCGGCTTGACGTAGGCGAGACCTACTTCGTCAATCCCGACCTCAACCGCGCAGTCCGCGGGCCGGTCGCCCTTGCGGCTCCGCTCCGGATTTCCAAAGACGCGATCGCATTCAACGGAACGACGCTCGAGAGCGGCGGCATCAAGGGCGGCGTCGGTGGCTCCTATGCGCTGGCAAGCAAGGCGCTCGACGGCGACTTCCGCTTCTCGATCCAGCCATCGGCCTTGCCGGACGCGGCAGCGTCGAAGTTCGATGGCCCCATCGAACTGCAGGGCAAGATCGCCGGTACGCTTCCGTCGCAGGTCAATATTTCCGGTCTCAGCCTGAAATCGGGAACCTTGGACATGAGCGGCAACGTCGCGCTCAATGACCAGACGCTGACGGCGGAACTTGGCGGCAGGATCCTCAACCTCACCCGGATCCTGGAGAACACAGAAGGACAAGCGGACTTTTCGGTCAGTGCCAAGGGCCCGCTGAGCGCACTCGCGATCGACGCCAACCTCAAGGCAACCGGCGCGAAGATGGTCGGACGGACGCTTGGCAGCCTGGAGATGAACCTCACCGGCACCGCCGATCCGAAGGCGCCGAAGGGAACGCTGCGCGCGACCGGCACGCTCGACGGCCAGCCGATCAACATCGACGCCGACGTCCTTTCCACCGACGGCCGCACGAATATTCCTGCTCTCACCGTGGATGTCGGTGCCAACAGGATGCAGGGCAAGCTTGAATTCTCGCCCACCTTTGAACCGACGGGGGCGCTCACCTTCGACTTTCCGAATATCGGCCTGCTGGCCGCCCTCGGCGGACAGAAGGCAAGCGGCGACCTCAAGGGCTCGGCCAATGTCACGAGCAATGGTGGACGGATTGCCATCAAGCTCAACGCGACCGGCTCCGGCATACGCAGCAACGAGCTGTCGATCGCCAGGCCGAACATCAACCTGACCATTGCCGACCTCAAGGCATTCTCCGCCAGCGGCAATGTCCGGGCCGACGAATTCGCAATGGGCGCCAATCGCATTTCGGGGCTTGCGGTCGACTTCACGCAGAGCGGCACCAGAACGGGTTTCAACCTGAAGGCTGCCTATGACGGAGCGCCGCTCCTCGCCTCCGGTAGCGTCGACAATCGCGATGGGCAGATGCTGGTGAGACTCGACAGCTTCTCGGCCACGCCGCGCAAGATCCCGGTAAGGCTCACCGCGCCGGCCCAGATCACACTGCGGGCCGGAACGGCGACGCTCGGAACGATCAACATCGCGACCGGAGCCGGATCGCTGACCGTCGACGGAACGGCGGGCCAGAACCTGAGGATCAACGCAAGGGTCGCGAATCTCCCCGCAAGCCTTGCCAATACCTTCGTGCCCAATCTCGGCGCCGAAGGCGTTGTTTCCGGCACGGCAAACGTGACGGGTCGGTCGGCCGCACCCGCGGTCACATTCAAGGCCAATTGGGCCGGCGCGGCAACGACCCAGACCAGGGGCGCCGGCGTCGCACCATTCAGCATCGCAACTGACGGCCACTTCGAGAACAACAGGGTGACGATCAACATTACCCTGACGGGCGACCGGGGACTTTCGCTGAGAGGCGGCGGCAGCGTTTCCCTCGCAGGTAAAAGAGCGCTCGACCTGAGGTTCAACGGCAACCTGCCATTCGGCCTCGCCGCGGCCCAGCTAGCACGGCAGGGCATGGTGATGGAGGGCAATGCCAACGTGAACCTCGCAATCAGCGGG
The DNA here is from genome assembly GCF_004345245.1 of Rhizobium sp. BK251. GTDB lineage: Bacteria > Pseudomonadota > Alphaproteobacteria > Rhizobiales > Rhizobiaceae > Rhizobium. The sequence continues at coordinate 145,019 of NZ_SLUQ01000004.1, forward strand.
ACGGCAGCCGCGCCGATCATCAACGGCACGATCACCACCGATGGCGGCAGAGTGATCGACGTCCGCCGCAACCTCGCCATCAACAGCCTCGCGGCAACGATCACCTTCAACGGGCAGCAGGCAACCATTTCACGCTTCTCCGGCAGGCTCGCGAGCGGCGGCAGCGTTTCGGCGAGCGGAACCATCGGCATCCGCCCGGAAGCCGGCTTCCCCGCCGACATCTCGATCCGGCTGGACAACGCCACCTATGTCGACGGTACGCTGGTTGTCGCGACCGTCAACGGCACGGTCGCCATCCGTGGCCCGCTCGTCTCATCTCCCGTCGTCAGCGGCTCACTGCGGCTCGAGCGCGCCTCGATCACCATACCCGAGCGGCTGCCGGCATCTCTGGCGGAGATCAACGTCAGGCACGTGAACGCGCCGCCCGCCGTCCGGGCTCAGCTGCGCGACGAGCAACCTGCGCAGGCCAGCGCGAAATCCTCCTCCCTCGGCCTCGACCTTAAGATCGATGCACCCTCGCACATCTTCGTACGCGGTCGCGGCATCGACGCCGAACTCGGCGGCAGCGTCACCATCCGCGGCACGGCGGCAGCGCCCATCGTCTCCGGCGGCTTCACCATGCGCCGCGGCCGGATGACCATCCTGAGCCGCAGGCTCGATTTCGCCGACAGGAGCCGGATCACCTTCGGCGGCGATCTCACCCCGACGCTCGACATGGAGGCAACCTCGAGTTCCGGATCGACGACGCTGATCATCGATGTGTCGGGCCTTGCCACCGATCCCTCGATCACCTTCTCCTCCTCGCCGGCACTGCCGCAGGACGAGGTCCTGGCACAGCTCATCTTCGGCCAGTCGATGTCGCGGCTTTCGCCCATACAGATCGCACAGCTGGCAGATGCCGTCAGCCAGCTTGCGGGGGGCCGGTCGACCTCGCTGTTCGAAGGACTGCGAAGCAACCTCGGCATCGATGATCTCGACGTTTCGACCGACGCGAGGGGCCAGACCCGCGTCAGCGCCGGGCGCTACATCAACGACCGGACCTATCTTGAGCTGCAGCAGGGCGGCAGCAGCGGCAGCAAGGCCATCATCAACCTCGACGTCGGCCGCGGCTTCAAGCTGCGCGGCGCGGCGGGCGCGAATGGCTCAGGCGAAGCGGGCATCGTCTACGAGCGCGAATATTAAGCGCATCGTCCCCGGCACTGTGGGCAGTTTCTAGAAGCCGGTCTTGCTCGTCTTCAGGAGAATGTTCGTCTCCGTGGAGTTGATACCGTCGATCAGCCGGATGCGCCGCAGGGTCGCGTCGAAGGCGGGAAGATCCCGTTCCTCGAGCTCGGCGATGAAATCCCATTTGCCGTTCGTGCTGTGGAGCGCCCTCACCTGCGGCAGGCCGCGAAGCTGATCGGCCACCTTGTCCGCGAGCTTGCCGAGAACCTCGATCAGCACGATGGCGCGCACGCCGGCGGCGCGAGTCTCGTGGCCGGTGCGGATCGTGAAGCCGGTAATCGTGCCGCTTGCCACCAACCGCTCAATGCGCGCGGCAACCGTCGCCCGCGAGGCACCCGTCATTGAAGCCAGCGAGGAGACCGAGATTCGGGCATTGTGGCGCAAGGCACTCAGGAGTTCGGTATCGAGGTCGTCCACGTTTTCACTTTGTCAAATCGGTGTTATCAGTTTGCGTAATCATAATGCATTTCTGGCATTTTTCCATCTTTTTGCCGCCACCGCAATATTTCAATATCGGCCGAAACAGGCCTCAGAACGGAGCCCCCGCAATGGATTCACAATCGCGATCTGTCACCCTTATCGGCGTTCCCCTCGAGGAGGGTTCCGGACGCAGGGGCGCCGCCATGGGCCCCGCAGCGCTGCGCATTGCCGGGGTCGACCAGACGCTCGTCGATCTCGGCCATGACGTCGCCGACTTTGGTGATCTGCGCGTGGTGCCGGCCATGGACCTGCCCAACCATCCGAAGGCGCATCACCTGCGGATCATCGGCGCCTATACCCGGGCGCTCGAGGCCGCAACCTATGACGCCGCGAAATCCGGCCGCTTCCCGCTGATCCTCGGCGGCGACCATAGCCTCTCGATGGGCAGCGTTTCCGGCATGGCACGCTATGCCGCCGAAATGCGCCGTCCGCTCTTCGTGCTCTGGCTCGACGCCCATTCTGATTTCAATTCTCCCGCGACCTCGCCCTCCGGCAATATTCACGGCATGCCGGTCGCCTATTTCTGCGGGGAAGCGGAATTTGCCGAAATCCTGCCGAAGGACCGCCCGCTTGTCGCGCCCAAGAACGTCTTCCAGGTCGGCATTCGCTCCGTCGATCCGCATGAGCGGGAAGAGATCCGCAAGCACGGCGTCAACGTCTTCGACATGCGCGCGATCGACGAGCAGGGCGTGGCCGCCACCATACGCGACGTCATCAAGACCGTGGGCGAGGCCGGCGGTCTGCTGCATGTCAGCCTAGACGTGGATTTCCTCGATCCGGATATCGCGCCGGGCGTCGGCACGACCGTGCCGGGCGGTGCGACCTTCCGCGAGGCGCATCTCGTGATGGAGATGCTTTCGGACAGCGGCCTGGTGTCCTCACTCGATCTCGTCGAACTCAATCCTTTTCTCGACGACCGGGGAAAGAGCGCCCGCATCCTGGTCGAGCTGACGGCAAGCCTCTTCGGCCGCCGCATCTTCGACCGGCCGACGCGCGCCGCATGACATCAAGGGAGGCAGGGCAATGAACGCGACAAACCTCATCGACACCGAACAGCGCCTCGGTGCACATAACTACAAACCGCTCGACGTGGTGCTCACGCGTGGCGAAGGGGTCTATGTCTGGGATACGGACGGCAAGCGCTATCTTGATTGCCTTTCCGCCTACTCCGCGGTCAACCAGGGCCACTGCCACCCGAAGATCCGCGAGGCGATGATCGAGCAGTCCGCCAGGCTGACGCTCACCTCCCGCGCCTTCCGCAACGATCAGCTCGCCCATTTCTACGAGGAAGTCGCCGCACTCACAGGATCCCACAAGGTCCTGCCGATGAATTCCGGTGCCGAGGCGGTCGAAACTGCCATCAAGGCCGTCCGCAAATGGGGCTACGAGGTGAAGGGCGTCCCGGAGGGCAAGGCGGAGATCATCGTCTGCGCCGACAATTTCCACGGCCGTACGCTCAGCATCATCAGCTTCTCGACCGATCCGGATGCGCGCGCGGGCTTCGGCCCCTATACGCCGGGTTTCCGGATCGTGCCCTTCGGTGACGCCGATGCCTTTGCAGCCGCCATCAACGAGAACACGGTCGCGGCCCTCATCGAGCCGATCCAGGGCGAAGCGGGCGTCATCATTCCGCCTGCGGGCTACTTCACCCGCGTCCGCGAACTCTGCACGACAAACAAGGTGACGCTGATACTGGACGAAATCCAGACCGGCCTCGGGCGCACCGGGAAAATGCTTGCCGAAGAGCACGAAGGCATCGAGGCCGACGTGACGCTGATCGGTAAGGCACTGTCGGGCGGTTTCTATCCCGTCTCCGCGGTTCTCTCCAATTCCGAGGTGCTCGGCGTCCTGAAGCCCGGCCAGCATGGTTCGACCTTCGGCGGCAATCCGCTCGCCTGTGCCGTGGCGCGTGCCGCACTCCGCGTCCTGACCGAGGAAGGCATGATCGAAAATGCCGCGACGATGGGCGAATATTTCATGGACGGCCTGCGCTCCATTCGCTCCAACATCGTGAAGGATGTTCGAGGCCGCGGCCTTATGATGGCGGTGGAACTGGAACCCGAGGCCGGTGGCGCGCGCTCCTATTGCTATGCGCTCAAGGACCTTGGTCTCCTCGCCAAGGACACGCACGAGCACACGATCCGACTGGCGCCGCCCCTCATCATCACCAGGGCGCAGGTCGATTGGTCTGTCGAGCAGATCGCGCGGGTATTGGGCACCTGAACGCCAAAAAAGTGACGGGGAGTCGGACCAGCCGGCCTCCCCATCTGGCGCGTATTCAAACCCCTAAAAATCCGTGGTTCATTAAATATTTATTCATGACGTAAGGCTAATTTTCGCCTAGGCGTCGATGCGCCCGCCCGCATGATGCGCTGCCACGACGCCGGATTAAGCCGGCATGTAACCACCCTCATGAAATTACCGCCCGCCCCAAGCACGCGGGAAGCGACCGCCATCGGCAACGGATCGGCGCGCGAAGGCGCGTCCTCGTCCGGTCGGTACCGCTCCGCATGCGCCAAGGGCCGGCCAACGGCACGGGAATGGAGAACGCATGAGTGTACTATTGGCAGGCTTCGGCAGCGATCCGAAGGCAATCATCGGCGCACTGCACAGGTCGCAGGCGATCATCGAGTTCGACATGACAGGCAGGATTCTCAGCGCCAACGAGAACTTCTGCCGCGCGATGGGCTACAGCCTTTCGGAAATCAAGGGCAAGCACCACAGCATCTTCTGTGATCCAGCCTATGCCGCTTCTCCTGCCTATAGGGAATTCTGGGCGAACCTCGGCCGCGGCACGTTCGATGCACGCGAATACAAGCGCATTGGTAAGGGTGGCAAGGAAGTCTGGATCCAGGCCTCGTACAATCCGGTACTCTCCGGCGGCAAGCCTTACAAGGTGGTGAAGATTGCGACCGACATCACCGCCGCCAAGCTGAAATCCGCCGAGGACGAGGGAAAGCTGAGCGCGTTGTCCCGCGCCCAGGCCGTGATCGAGTTCACACCCGACGGCACCATCCTGACGGCGAACGACAATTTCCTTTCCGTCCTGGACTATCGGCTGGAGGAGATCGTCGGCAGGCACCACAGGATGTTCTGCGATCCTGACTATGTGCAGGGCGAGGACTACCGCCGCTTCTGGGCAAAGCTTGCCGCCGGTGAATTCGTCGCCGAGGAGTTCAAGCGGATCGGAAAGGGCGGCAAGATCGTCTGGATCCAAGCCTCGTACAACCCGATCTTCGACATGAACGGCAAGGTCTTCAAGGTCGTGAAGTTCGCGACCGACATCACGGAGCGTGTCCGCGCCGTGGACGATCTGGCTTCCGGCCTCACCGCGCTTTCCGGCGGCGACCTGACGACACGCATCGACCAGCCCTTCATCCCGACGCTGGAGAAGGTCCGCACGGACTTCAACGCCTCTATCGAAAAGCTCCAGCTGGCGATGCGCACGGTCGGCGAGAACGGCGAGGCGATCGCTGCCGGCTCCCGCGAGATCCTTTCGGCCTCTGACGATCTCGCCAAGCGCACCGAGCAGCAGGCCGCTGCTGTCGAGGAGACAGCCGCGGCACTCGACGAGATCACGCAGACGGTCGCCGACAGCGCCCGCCGGGCCGAGCAGGCAGGCAACCTTGTGTCTCAGACGAAACAGGACGCGGAGCATTCGGGCGAGGTCGTCCGCAACGCCGTCGATGCGATGGGGCAGATCGAGCGATCTTCAGGCGAGATCAGCAACATCATCAGCGTCATCGACGAAATCGCCTTCCAGACCAATCTTCTGGCGCTGAATGCCGGTGTCGAGGCTGCCCGCGCCGGCGAGGCAGGCAAGGGCTTCGCAGTCGTCGCACAGGAGGTTCGCGAGCTCGCACAGCGCTCGGCCACCGCCGCCAAGGAGATCAAGGCCCTGATCACCGCCTCCTCGGGCCACGTCAAGAACGGCGTCGCCCTGGTCGGTGAGACCGGTACGGCTCTGCGGAAGATCGTCACGCAGGTTTCCGAGATCAACAGCAACGTCGCCGCAATCGTCGAAGCCACCCGTGAGCAGTCCACCGGACTGACCGAGATCAACAAGGCGGTCAACGCCATGGACCAGGGCACGCAGAAGAACGCCGCCATGGTCGAGCAGACGACGGCTGCCAGCCACAGCCTGGCCCGGCAGGCCGAAACCCTTAGGAATCTGCTGTCGCAATTTAGGTTTGGGCAACATTCTTCCGCTAGGCTTTCGGAAGTGCGTCCCGATGCCCATCGCCCGATGGCATCGCCAGCGCGAAATCTTCTGGCAAAGGTCGCCCGCGCCAACGGTGGCGGCGCTGCTGCTCAGGTTCAGGATAGTTGGGAAGAGTTCTAATGGCCACGATCAATTCGACTAGCTTCAGCGGCGATACACTGGAAATCATTGCCTTTCGCCTGCACGACCAGGAATTCTGCGTCAAGACGACCACCATCCGCGAAATCCGCGGCTGGGCGCCTTCCACGCCGATCCCGCATGCGCCGGCCGATGTCATCGGCGTCATGAACCTGCGCGGCTCGGTCATTCCGATCATCGACCTCGCCTACAAGCTCGGCATGAAGAGCACGGTTGCCAATGAGCGCAGCGCCATCGTCGTTGCCGAAGTCCACAGCATGGTCATCGGCATGCTCGTCGATCGTGTCTCGGACATCCTCACCATCGCCTCGAACCAGGTGCAGCCGGTCCCGGAAGTCACCGCTTCCTTCGATCGCGCCTTTTGCGAGGGCATCATCGCCACCGAGAATGGCATGATCTGCTTCCTGAACCTCGCCAAGATGTTCAAGGAAAACGAACAGGACGAACTGGCAGCCTGAGCGGAGAATACTACGCCGCTCCATCCGACCTTGAGCCGCTCCGACCTTCGGGGCGGCTTTGCTTTTTGCGGAAGTCTCCGGTCCCTCCGAAAAGCAGAAGCGGCCCATGAGGCCGCTTCCCTTTGCTCAAATTTGCAGCCGTAGGGCTTAGCCAAACAGCTTGTATGCGCTCTGGACCGTCACCCAGATACCCCAAAGCAGCGGGATACCGACGGCGGCCCATGCGAGGGCAGCCTTCCCATCCAGACCGCCCGTGCCGATGCCGAAGGATCCCGTCGGGCCGGCATTTGCCGCGACCGACTTTGCCTGCAGCGCGGAGACCTCCTCGTCGGACATGAACCACTTCTCCGGAAGCGGCCGCACAAGCGCATTGGCGATCAGGCCGAGGGCAAGCATGCCCGCAAGGATATACATCGTACCGGTATAGAGCGCCGGGCCAGGAGCAACACCGGCGGCGATCTGCGCTTCGCGGATATAGTTCACCACGACCGGACCGACGATGCCGGCCGTCGCCCAGGCCGTCAGCAGACGTCCATGGATCGCGCCAACGAACTGCGTACCGAAGATGTCGGCAAGATAAGCCGGGATCGTCGCGAAGCCACCGCCATACATCGACAGGATGATACCGAACGCGAGGACGAAGAGCGCCTTGTTACCCATGTCGGCAAGCGAAGGGGCCACCGCATAGAGCACGATGCCGAGGACGAAGAAGGTAAAGTAGGTGTTCTTGCGGCCGATCTTGTCGGAAAGCGACGCCCAGAAGAAGCGGCCACCGATGTTGAAGAGCGAGAGCAGCCCGGCAAAGCCGGCGGCGATGGTTGCGATCTGCGCCTTCTGGCCGGCGTCGAGCTGCGAGAAGGTGAGATCCGGCAGGCCGATCAGCGAACCTGCGAAGATTTCTTGCAGCATGGGCGACGCCATGCCGATGACGCCGATGCCGGCCGAAACGTTAAGGCAGAGGACTGCCCAGATGAGCCAGAACTGCTTCGTCTTGTGCGCGTCCCGCAGATGTACGTGGCGATGCGTGATCATCGTGCTCTTGGCTGCAGGCGGCGTCCAGCCTTCCGGGCGCCAGCCCGCCGGCGGGATGCGATAGCCAAAGGCGCCGCCCATCATGAAGACGAAATAGATGACGGCCATGACGACGAAGGTCTGCCAGACACCGACGGAGGCATCCGTCTTGAAGTGGTTCATCAGCAGGTTCGCGAGCGGAGCGCCAATCATCGCGCCGCCGCCGAAGCCCATGATGGCCATGCCGGTAGCCATACCGCGGCGATCCGGAAACCACTTGATGAGGGTCGAAACCGGGGAGATGTAGCCCAGGCCGAGACCGACGCCGCCGATGACGCCTGCGCCGAGCCACATCAGCCAGAGCTGGTGCGAGATGACGCCGACCGCGGCAATGAGAATGCCGCCACACCAGCAGCAAGCCGAAACGACACCGGCCTTGCGCGGTCCCGCACGTTCGAGCCAGCCGCCCCAGATCGCGGCCGAGGAACCCAGCAGGACGAAAAAGAGCGTGTAGATCCAGCCGAGATCGGCAACACGCCAATCGCAGCTCGTCGTGAAGAGCGCCGACAGAAGCGTGAGATCGGCGCAGGTTGCGGACGCGGTGATGCCGATCGATCGCGAAAGCGGCAGCCAGAACACGCTGAAGCCATAAGCCATGCCGATACAGAGGTGGATGGCAAGTGCGGCCGGCGGAACCAGCCAGCGGTTGAAGCCAGGCCTTGCGATGATCCGTTCGCGGTCGAGGATGCCTGATCCCGCGAGCCCGCCTAGTGTTTCAGTCGTTGCAGACATTCAATTTTCCTCCCAGCCGCCGTTGCCTGCGGCATTCTCAATCCCCGATTTGCAGGCCATCATATGGGGCGCGCGTTCTTCCTCACGATCACCGACAACCTGCCCTAGGCAGGTTGCAATGGCCGTGCCAATTGGCAGCATGAGCTAATTCAATGAGTTAGCGGTGCAGGAGGGTTGCCTATGGACAGATTGTCCAGAACAAGGCGGACAAATTGTCCAAAGCGCGTCAGTCGGCTTCCGGAAGCCAGATGGTGAAGGTCGTCCCTTTCGCTGGCGTGCTGGTGGCCGTGATGTGCCCGCCCTGCCGGGTAACCAGCGTCTGGCTTATCGAGAGGCCGAGGCCCGTTCCCTCGCGGCGCTTGGTCGTGAAGAACGGGTCGAATATCCGCTCCATCGTTTCCGAGCTCATGCCGATCCCCGTATCGCTGACCTCGATGGCGATTCCGGGCCGTTCTTCTCCATCCTTGTCGAAGGTGCGAATGGAGAGCTTGCCGCCATCCGGCATGGCGTGGATCGCATTGACGATCAGGTTGACGAGCACCTGCTGCAGCTCGGTGCGGTTCATGGCGACAAGGCGAGACGCCTTGTCCTCCCGCTGAAGGACGATTGCCGCGCTGCCGAGAAGATGCTGCACGAGCGGAATGCAATCGGAAACCGCGTCGCCGGGCGAGGTGCGCTCCACATAGCCCGCATATTCCTCTGGCCGGGCGAACTGCAGGAGCTTGGCGACAATCTGGCTGATCCGGTGGATTTGCTCGTCGATCAGGCGGAACTCGGTCTTGACCGGCGCGATCTCTTCGCGCAGCAGGCTGCGCACCACATCGAGGTTTCCCTGCATGACCGCGATCGGATTGTTGATCTCGTGCGCAACGCCCGCCGTGATCTCGCCGATTGCTGCGAGCTTCTCCGACATGATGAGCTGCTTGGTGGCTGCTTCGAGCTGCCGGTTGGCGAGCTCGAGCTCGTGGGTGCGCTCCTCGACGCGCGCATTCAGCTCCTCGTTCCATGCCCTGAGTTCGCGATCGCGCTGCTGCAACTGATCGAGCAAGCCGTCGAGGTGGCCTGCCACGCGGCCGATTTCGTCGTCCGCCTGCCGCAGATGCGTCCGTGCGCCGAGATCGCCGCCCTCGACCTTCGCGATGGTCCCGGTCATCCGCTCCAGCGGCTGGAAGATCCCCCGCGCCCAGCGAAGGAAGATCGGTACGCTTGCAGCGGCGACGGCAAGAAAGGCGAGCGCGACGGTGAGCAGCGTCTGGTATTTCGCGCGCGAGAACGGCGCCTCCAGAAATCCGACATAGAGCATGCCGACCCGCTTGCCGAAGCTGTCCGTAATCGGTTCGTAGGCGGAAATGTACCAGTCATTGACCACGAAGGCGCTGTCGCGCCAGGTCTGCCCCTCGTCAAGCACGGCCGAACGCACAGCGCTGGAAACGCGCGTGCCGAGCGCGCGCCGATTTTCGAACAGGCGCACGTTCGTGCTGATGCGGACATCATCGAGAAAGAGCGTCGCCGTGCCCTGGCTGCCTTCGGGCAGGCTGGCGTCGCTGTAGACCAGGTCGTTGATGGTGTCGATGAAGACGAGGTTCTGGTTGAGAAGTATGCCTCCGACAAGCGCGCCCTCGCCACCGTCGAGCGTGACCGGGCTTGCCGAGTGGACGACCATGCCACGCATCTCGACTGTTCGATCGGAAGGGACCGCGTTGGGCGTGGAGACCAGCTCGATGCGGGCCCGTTCGGCGAGCCGAGGGGAGATCAGGGTCAGTTCCCGATCGGAGAAGATATCGATGGCGGTCGATGCCCTGCCATCAAGTGCCGACTGTAGAACGGGCCAATCCGCCTTTGCGGACCCCTCCGAAATGCCGCTGGCCGAGGTCGCGACCCGTCCCTGGCCGTCCGCCACGTAGAGAAAGTCGAGGCCGAGCTCGACTCGGCTCGCTTCGAGAAAATCGGCCATCTGGCGCTCGCCGCCGGTCGCCGCCACCTCCTTGAACCGAGCCGACAGCGCCAGCGCCTGGACATGCTCGCCGGTGTTTTCCAGGATGCGCGAGAGGTATTGATGGGCGATCGTCAGGTCGCCGTTGACCTTCGTAATCAGCAGGGAGTCGAATTTCGCGTTCCACCGCGCCATGGTGGCGCCGAGCAGCAGAGGCAGGATGACGAGCGTCGGCAGAAGCGCGATGGCGAGCAGCCTGAAACGGATTGATCGGCCCGGACGCGTGCGGACAGGCTTTGCCGATGCCTCAGACATTCCAGGCAGCACACTTCCGATCTATGGTCTTCCGCGAAACACCGAGGCGCCGCGCCGCCTCGTCGCGGTTGCCGGAGACCTCTTCCAGGACGGCAAGAATATGCCGCCGCTCGACCTCATCCAGCGTTCCGGCCGCTCCGTCCGGTTGAGGGGACGTGCTTGCGCGGAAATCCTCCGGAAACTTGCCGAGGATGAGGGAGCGTTCGATCAGATTGCGAAGCTCGCGCACATTTCCGGGCCAGGTGTAGCGCGCCAGGGCAGCGCGAACAGATGCATCGATCTGCACCGGCGGCATGCCGAGCTGCTGCGACAGCTTGCTCATGAAGAGGGCGGCAAGGGCCTGCACGTCGTCGCCGCGCTCCCTGAGCGGCGGCAGGTAGAGCTGCATCACGTTGATGCGGTAGAAGAGATCCGCGCGGAAGCGCCCCTTCGCCACCTGCGCGTGAAGGTCGGCATTGGTCGCGAAAATGAAGCGCAGGTCGACAGGAACCTCGCGCTCGGCGCCCACGGGGCGCACGCGGCGGTCCTCGATCACACGCAGGAGCTTGCTCTGGGTCGCAAGCGGCATCTCGCCTATTTCGTCCAGAAACAGCGTCCCACCCTGGGCATGGACGAAGAGCCCTTCTCGCGCCGCCTCTGCGCTGGTGAAAGCCCCCTTGATATGACCGAAGAGCTCGCTCTCGATCATTTCAGGCGGGATGGCAGCGCAGTTGACGGGGACGAACGGCTTGTCGGCCCGATCGGAAAGTGAATGGAGCGAGCGAGCCGCGACCTCCTTGCCGGTCCCCGATTCGCCGCTCAGGAGCACCGAAGTCGGAAGCGGCGCCACCCGCGAAATGGTCTCGCGTACCTGGCGGATCGCCGTCGACTCGCCGATCAGCTTTTCCCGCAGCAGCAGGTGGTCCGACGTGGAACGCAGCTCATAGCGCAGCACGAAATTCTCTCGCTGCAGGCGGACACGATCGAGACAGCGGGCGACGGCATTGAGGATCTGGTTCGAACGGAAGGGCTTCAGCACGAAGTCGACCGCGCCCGCCCGAAGTGCCTGGATCGCGGTCTCGAGATCGGCATAGGCGGTGATCAGGATGGCATCGGCGAAAAAGCCGATCGCCCGCTGCTCCGCCAGCCAGTCCACGCCGTTCTTGCCGGGCATGATGTTGTCGAGGATGACAACGTCGAAATGCTGCGTGTCGAGCTTGCGGGAGGCTTCGTCCGTATCGGCCGCTTCCTCGATGCGCTTGCATCGGGGCCCGAGCGTACGGACCAGGAAGTTGCGCATACCCGGTTCGTCGTCGACGATCAGAATGGATGCCTGAGCCAGCCAGGGGCCGAATTCAGGATCGCGCGCTGCCTCCACCGCTTTTCGCGTGACCTCTGCCTGTACCATTTCTCCTCCCGCGGCTGTTGTGTCCGCGTTCCCCAATCCATAGCAGAGGCTGCAGGGAAATCAAAAGCTTCCGGGGCGCTCAGTGAGCCGGCAACGGCTCCGGCCGGTGGATCTTGGCCGCAGCTTCAAGCACCAGCGGTTTGAGGCCTTCGCCACCCGCGTCGATGTGCTCGAAGAGCTGGCGGCGCATGCGCGGCTCCCAGAACTTGTTGATATGCGTCGCCACGCCTTGAGCCCTCTCGGCTTCCGGCTGCGTCAAGAAGAAGGTCGCGATCTGGTTGGCCATGTAGATCAGCTTGGCACGCGTCTTGTCATGCGACATCGGCAATATTTCCCGGAACGATGCGGTCGGCATGCGTGAATATCTCGAAATCCTCGCCGCGAACGAGCGCAATCAATGTCATGCCCGCCTCCTCGGCGGTGCGAATGGCCAGCGCCGTCGGTGCCGAAATTGCTATCAGCACGGGCGCGCCCAGGATCGCAGCCTTCTGGACCATTTCAACGGAGAGGCGGCTCGTCACGGCAACGGCGCCTTCTGCACCGCGATGTCCGGAGCGCATCACGGCGCCGCACAGCTTGTCGAGCGCGTTGTGGCGGCCGACATCCTCGCGCACGGCAACGATGCCCCTTCCCCGCACGTAGAAGCCGGCGCCGTGCACGGCCCGCGTTTCCATGTGCAAAGGCTGCAGCTCATTAAGCTGCGCGATCGCTTTGACGATATCCTGATGCGAAAGCTTCAACGCCGAACGCGAAACGTTCGGCACCTTGCGAACCGCTTGCTCGATCGACTCGATGCCGCAGAGACCACACCCGACCGGGCCTGCCATGCTGCGACGGCGGGCGCGCAATGCATCGACCACTTCATCGACCAGCACGACCTGGACATCGATGCCCTTCTCGTCCTCGACGAGTTCGATGGTCTCGATCTCTTCGAGCGTAGAGACGATGCCTTCCGTCAGGCTGAAGCCGACCGCGAAATCCTCGAGGTCGGCAGGCGTCCCCATCATGACGGCATGCGAACTGCCGCCATAGGAAAAGGCGATCGGCGTTTCTTCCGGCACGCTACGAAAACCGGGCTGGACGATGCCCTTTCGGCGCGCGGTTTCAGCGGCTCGAGCCGTGGTCTTGAAGTTCACTCCGCAGCCTCCAGCTTGCCGACGATACGGCGGGACTGACGCGATTGCTCCTCGTACTCGATCTGCCATTCGGAGGGGCCGTTCGAGGGCGAGACCTGCACCGCAGTCACCTTATACTCCGGGCAGTTCGTTGCCCAGTCGGAGAAGTCGGTCGTGATGACGTTCGCCTGCGTGTCGGGATGGTGGAAGGTCGTGTAGACGACGCCCGGCGCAACACGATCGGTCACCAGTGCGCGCAGGCTGGTCTCGCCGGACCGGCTGGCAAGCCGTATCCAATCGCCTTCACGAATGCCGCGCTGTTCGGCATCGTGCGGATGGATCTCCAGGCGATCCTCCTCGTGCCAGACGACATTGTCCGTTCGGCGGGTCTGCGCGCCGACATTGTACTGGCTGAGAATTCGGCCGGTCGTCAGCAGCAGCGGGAAGCGCGGGCCGGTGCGCTCGTCGGTAGCCACATATTCGGTGCGGATGAACTTGCCCTTGCCACGGACAAAGCCGTTGACATGCATGATCGGCGAACCCTCGGGGGCCTTCTCGTTGCAGGGCCACTGGACGGAACCGACCCTGTCGAGGTGCTCATAGGAGACCAGTGCAAAGCTCGGCGTGGTCGCTGCAATCTCGTCCATGATCTCGGACGGATGAGTGTAGTTCCAGTTGAGACCCATGGCCTGCGCCATCTTCTGGGTGACTTCCCAGTCAGCGTAGCCGTTGCGCGGGGTCATGACTTTGCGCACCCGGTTGATGCGGCGCTCGGCATTGGTGAACGTGCCGTCCTTTTCGAGGAAGGTGGAGCCCGGCAGGAAGACATGGGCGTAATTCGCGGTCTCGTTCAGGAAGAGATCGTGGACGACGACGCATTCCATCGCGGCAAGGCCGGCCGCGACATGCTTCGTGTCCGGATCGGACTGGAGGATGTCTTCGCCCTGGACGTAGAGCGCCTTGAAGGTGCCGTCGACGGCCGCATCCAGCATGTTCGGGATTCTGAGACCGGGCTCGTTGTTGAGCTTGACGCCCCAGAGCTTCTCGAAGACGTCGCGCGTGGCATCGTCCGAGATGTGCCTGTAGCCCGGCAGCTCGTGCGGGAACGAGCCCATGTCGCAGGAGCCCTGCACATTGTTCTGGCCGCGTAGCGGGTTAACGCCGACGCCCGGACGGCCGATATTGCCGGTCGCCATTGCAAGGTTCGCGATCGCCATGACGGTCGTCGAGCCCTGGCTGTGCTCGGTGACGCCGAGACCGTAATAGATCGCGCCGTTGCCGCCTGTCGCATAAAGCCTTGAGGCGCCGCGGATCAGTTCCGGCGCAACGCCCGTGAACTTTTCGACGGCCTCGGGGCTGTGCTGGGGTTCGGCAACGAAAGCTGCCCAGTCCTGGAATTCGGACCAGTCACAACGCTCGCGGATGAACGTCTCGTCGAAGAGGCCTTCGGTGACGATCACATGCGCCAATGCCGTCAGCACGGCAACGTTGGTGCCCGGCTGCAGCGGCAGATGATAGGAGGCTTCAACGTGTGGCGTCTTGACGAGATCGATGCGGCGCGGATCGATCACGATCAGCTTGGCACCCTGGCGCAGCCGCTTCTTCATGCGCGAACCAAAGACCGGGTGGCCATCCGTCGGGTTGGCACCGATCACGACGATGACATCACTCTTTTCGACGCTGTCGAAGTCCTGCGTGCCTGCCGACGTACCGAAGGCCTGGCCGAGGCCATAGCCGGTCGGGGAGTGGCAGACGCGGGCGCAAGTGTCGACGTTGTTGTTGCCGAAACCGGCACGCACCAGCTTCTGGACGAGGAAGGTCTCCTCGTTCGTGCAGCGCGAGGACGTGATGCCACCGACCGATTCACGGCCGTACTGGTACTGGATGCGACGGAACTCGGTCGCGATGTGAGAGAAGGCCTCTTCCCAAGTGACTTCGCGCCAGGGATCCGTGATCTTCTCGCGGATCATCGGGTTGAGAATGCGATCCTTGTGAGTGGAATAGCCATAGGCAAAGCGGCCCTTGACGCAGGAATGACCGCGATTGGCCTTGCCGTCCTTGTAGGGAACCATGCGCACCAGCTCTTCGCCGCGCATTTCCGCCTTGAAGGAACAGCCGACGCCGCAATAGGCGCAGGTCGTGACGACCGAATGTTCCGGCTGGCCGATCTGGATGACGGACTTTTCCGTGAGCGTCGCCGTCGGGCATGCCTGCACGCAGGCGCCGCAGGATACGCATTCGGAATCGAGGAAATGCTCGTGCATGCCGGGGGACACACGCGATCCAAAGCCGCGACCCTCGATGGTCAGCGCAAACGTGCCTTGCACTTCCTCGCAGGCGCGCACGCACCGCGAGCAGACGATGCACTTCGACGGATCATAGGTGAAGTAGGGGTTAGATTCGTCCTTCGGCATCCATTTCAGATTGATCTCGCCATTGTTGCGAGCCTTGACGTGGTTGTCGCCCTCATAGCCGTAGCGCACATCGCGAAGGCCGACCGCGCCTGCCATGTCCTGCAGTTCGCAATCGCCGTTAGCGGCGCAGGTCAGACAGTCGAGCGGATGGTCGGAGATGTAGAGCTCCATCACGCCGCGGCGGATATCCTTCAGCCGGCTGGTCTGCGTGTGGACGACGAGACCCGGCGCAACAGGCGTCGTGCAGGAGGAAGGCGTACCGTTGCGACCTTCGATCTCGACGAGACAAAGGCGGCACGAGCCAAAGGCATCGACCATGTCGGTCGCGCAAAGCTTCGGCACCTGGATCCCCGTCTCCATCGAGGCGCGCATGATGGATGTGCCTTCCGGCACGGAGATCTCGCGGCCGTCTATGGTGAGGGTCACCATCTTTTCCGACGTCGAGGCCGGCGTTCCAAAATCGATCTCAGATACGAGAGGCATGTTTTACTCCTCTGAAAACTCGTTTCCCGCCGCACCCATTTCGCTGCTCAATGCCTCCCCCCACTCGGGGAGAGGATTTGCGCTGGGGGCAAGAAACCGGATATGTTCAAATACTTGCATGATCCTACTCCGCTGCCTGCATGACCGGCGCCGGCGAAAAATCTTCCGGGAAATGCGTCATGGCGCTGACGACGGGATAGGGCGTGAAGCCGCCGAGGGCGCACAGCGAACCAAACTTCATGGTGTTGCAGAGATCGGCGAGCAGCGCCCGGTTCTTTTCGGGCTCGATCCCTTGCGCGATCTTGTCTGCCGTCTCGACGCCGCGGGTGGAGCCGATGCGGCAGGGCGTGCACTTGCCGCAGCTTTCGACGGCGCAGAACTCCATTGCAAAACGCGCCTGCTTCAGCATGTCGACCGTCTCGTCGAAAACGACGATGCCGGCATGCCCGATCAGCCCGTCCTTCGCCGCGAAGGCTTCGTAGTCGAAGGGCGTGTCGAACAGCGCGCGCGGGAAATAGGCGCCAAGCGGGCCGCCGACCTGCACTGCCTTGACCGGTCGGCCGGTCGCCGTGCCGCCGCCGATCGTGTCGACGATTTCACCAAGCGAGAGGCCGAAGGCGGTCTCGAACAGGCCGCCATGCTTGACGTTGCCGGCAATCTGCAGCGGGATCGTTCCGCGGGAACGACCCATGCCAAAATCACGATAGAAGGCAGAACCCTTTTCCATGATCACCGGCACGGAGGCGAGCGAGATCACGTTGTTGATGACGGTGGGACAGCCGAAAAGACCCTTGTGCGCCGGAAGCGGCGGCTTGGCGCGGACGATGCCGCGCTTGCCTTCGAGACTGTTGAGCAGCGCCGTTTCCTCGCCGCAGACATAGGCGCCGGCGCCGGTGCGCACTTCGATATCGAAGGGCTTACCGGAACCGAGAACGGATGCGCCCAGGATACCGGCCTTGCGCGCGACCTCGACGGCTTCCGTCATCACCTCGATCGCCTGCGGGTATTCCGAGCGAATGTAGATGAAGCCCTTGCTCGCGCCTGTGGCGATGCCGGCAATCGTCATGCCCTCGATGAGCACGAAGGGATCGCCTTCCATGATCATGCGGTCAGCGAATGTGCCGCTATCGCCCTCGTCGGCATTGCATACGATGTATTTGCGCGGACCGGCGGCATCGGCCACCGTCTTCCATTTGATGCCTGTCGGGAAACCGGCGCCGCCACGGCCGCGAAGGCCCGAGTCGGTGACTTCCTTGACGACGTCCGCAGGCGACATGGCGACTGCGCGCCGCAGGCCCTTGAGGCCGTCATGCGCCTCGTAGTCCGCAAGCGAAAGCGGATCGGTGATGCCGCAACGGGCGAATGTCAGGCGGGTCTGCTGCTTGAGGAACGGGAGGTTCTCGACCTCCCCGAGACAGAGTTCATGGGTCGCGCCGTTGAACATTCCGGCATCGAAGAGCGCCGGCACGTCCCGTGCCTTCACGGGTCCGTAACCGATGCGCTTGCCGTCGGCTTCCACTTCGACCAGCGGCTCAAGCCAGAACATTCCGCGCGAGCCGTTGCGCACCAGCTTTGCGTCGAGTCCGCGGGCAGCAATCTCTTGGGCGATTGCCTTTGCCACCTTCTCGGCTCCGAGCGCCAGCGCAGCGGCATCGCGCGGAACGAATATCTTCACGGTCATAGGCGCGCCTCCGCGACAAGTTCCGCTACCGCTTCGTCATCGACCCGACCGCGCAATTCACCATCCAGCATCGCTGCGGGGGCGCAGGCACAAAGGCCAAGACAGTAAACAGGTTCGAGGGTCACATCGCCGTCGAGCGTCGTCTGATGCCAATCGATCCCAAGCAGTTGCTTGGCACGTGAGGCAATCTCGTCCCCGCCCATCGACTGACAGGCTTCGGCACGACAGAGCTTCAGGACATGGCGACCAGCCGGATGTTCCCGGAAGTCGTGGTAAAAAGTCATGACGCCGTGGACTTCGGCGCGCGACAGGTTCAGCGCTTTGGCAATGACCGGCAGAACCTCTTGAGGCACGTAGCCGAATTCCGACTGCATCTCGTGCAGGATCGGCAGGAGCGGCCCTTCGAGCGACTTCATGCTTTCGATGATGGCTGTTGCGCGGGAGAGCGTATCGCCGGGGATATGAACATTCATGGGCAATCCTCCACCCTATGCTATGTGCGGCTGGAGGCGCGGTCTTGAAACATTCCCTCCTCGGAATGCTGCAATGGGCAAATGCCGCCACTTCCACTCGATTTGGGAAATTTCGCAGGGATACCGGCCCGGATCAATAATGCTCTTCCGTTGGACGATAGAAAATACCTATCAAACGTCTGCGTCTTCCGCGAGTATTCTTGCTTCATGCAACAAGGCGGAAACGAGCGGTGTAAAGGGCTCGCGATGGGTGGCGACGAGGCCGACGACATGGTGCGCTTCGGGCTCGACGATTGGTATCATGCGGATCTCCGCCGGAAAACCGAAGGATTTTGCGACGTTGCGCGGCATGATGCTCGCCCACCGGCCGGTGCGGACGTGCGAGAACAGCACGATCATCGAATTTGATTCGAGCGTCGGATGGGCGATCACGCCCGCTTCGTTGAGGTGGCGATTGATGATGCGCCGATTTTGCATGTCGGCTGTCAATAGACAAAGCCGAAGATCACCGACCTCACGCCACGTCACTTTGTCGCGATCCGAAAGCGGGCTGCCGGCAGCGGTGATGAGATGGTATTTCTCTGCGTAGAGAGGCACGCTGGTGACCCGCCCGAGCGGCTCGTTTTCCAGATAGGTGATACCCGCATCGATCTCGAGATTCTCGAGCATCCCCAGCACCTGCAGGGAGTTGCGCGACGCCACGGAGAAGGTCACGTCCGGATGCCGCTCCTGAAAGGGCGTCGTTATCAGCGGAACCATGGCAAGCGCCGTTGGAATGGCCGCAAGCCGGATATGGCCCGAAAGGCCCCTGCGAGCGGCGCGCATCTCCTCCCGCATCGTGCGCGCATCACCGACGATCCGCCGCGCCCATTCGAGCACACGCTGCCCCTCCGGCGTCAGCCCCTGGAAACGCGAGCCGCGCTGGACGAGCATGACGCCGAGTTGATCCTCGAGCTGGCGAATCGCGGCAGAAAGCGTCGGCTGCGATATTCCGCATTCTTCGGCGGCCCTGCCGAAGTGCTTCTCGTTGGCAAGCGCAATGAAAAATTCCAGCTTGTCGATCATTCCGCTTCCTGCGCGCACCTGTCACTTCGCGCGATCTTGGCGGGTTGTGACATGGCACGCAAGACCAGGGGCACAGACAGGGTCTGCGAGCACGGGCCTACACGACGAAGATCATCACATCTCGAATTCGCCGGGTTTACGCATCATGGAGAGAAGAGAGGAGACAAGCACAGTAATTTCGGGGCTTGCAATGCTATAGAAGACAAGCCGACCTGCGCGCCGTGCGGTGACGAGCCCTTCCATGCGAAGACGGGCGAGCTGCTGCGAGACCATTGCCTGCTGAACGCCGAGAAGAATCTCGATCTCCCCTACGGTCTTTTCGCCGTCCGCAAGAATACTGAGAATCAAAAGCCGAGATTGATGGGAAAGAACCTTCAGCAGGTCCGCCGCCTTGCGCGCCTCCCCGGCTAGATCATGTAATTCCTCGCCGGATGTTTCCGGTTTTAGTCTCGGTAATGGCATTCAACAGTCCCAAACGGGCAAATATATCAATTGTAATAATAGCATACCTGCCGACAGGAACCGGGCAAATCTGTCGAAACACCAAAAAAAGTCCAAGAAATTCAGCAGATGAGCTGGCCGCCATTGATCTCGACGGTCTGACCGGTGATGTAGCCGGAAAGAAGCGGCGAGGCGAGGAAGAGGTAGGCCGGAGCACAGTCCTCGGGCGTGCCGAGCCGCTGCAGCGGGATGGACTTGCGGGTCTGCTCCAGCTTCTCCCTGGAAGAATAACGCTCGTGAAAGTCAGTCGCGATCGTACCAGGAGAAACACAGTTGACGCGAATACCGTCCGGCGCAAGTTCACGCGCCAGCGCCTTGGAATAGGTGGCGACAAAGGCCTTCGATGCTGAATAGACGGCAGAGCCCGGGCTGCCGCCGGTCAATGCGGAAATCGAGATCGTGTTGACGATCGCCGCCTGGCCGGAAGCCTTCAGTTGGGGCAGCAGGGCGCGTGTGATTTCCACCACCGAGGTCTGGTTCAGCCGGACGACCGTTTCGTACTGTTCATCCGTGAGGTCACCAGCCGGAAAGCGCCCGACCATCGTCCCGGCATTGTTGACGAGGACGTCGACACGCTCGAAGAGGGCTGCTGCGGCCGCCGCAAACAGGCGCACACCGTCATGCGAGCTGAAATCGCCGGGAACCAGGAATGCTCGGCGCTCTTCCTCGGCAACAAGCAGAAAATCGGGGAGCTGGCGGTCGGAATCGCGGCCGGTGTGGACCAGCACATGACCGCCGCAATCAAGGAACTGTCGCGCCACCTCAAGGCCAATTCCCCTGCCCGCGCCCGTCACGACGACATTGCGATTCTCAAACAGCTTCGGGTGAAACACGAAGTCCTCCTCGGCGCAGGATGTCTCACGTCGTCAAGGGATTGCGCCCCTTTCCGTCTATCATCCTATCAAGAAAAACGAAAGGAGCTACCGGGCCGAGAGCACGTAGAAGATGCGCCGAAAGAAATCCACCACCCGAAAGAGATAGGTGCTGAATCGCCGCCAGGGGGCAAGTTTCGCGCGGCGATAGTCGACGCGAGTCCCGATCATGGTCGTCGTCCGTCCATTGACGAATTCGAGGACATTGCTTCGCGTCGAGAATATGGACGCCTGGATCGCCCAACCGCGTTCGAGCGCCACGTCCCATGGCAGCGACATTGTCTTGAGCGATGTGACGAGCCGTTCAGCCCCGGCACGAGTGACCAGATAGCAGGCGGCAGAACCCTGCGGACCGAAAAGACAGCGTCCGAGGATATCGCCGCTTGCCGACTTGGCGCGCGGCATGAAGCCGTTCCAGCGGTGGTTGACGAGCTTGATCACTTCGGCGCCCGGAGCAGCGTCCAGCGCTGCTTTCGCGCGGCCTAGAAGCTGCCGGTCCAGCAGCACGTCGTCTTCAATGATGATCGCCGCCTCGCGCGAACTCGCAAGAAACTGGTGGAGCGCTGCAAGATGGCTGCGATAGCAGCCGTATTCGCCGGGAAGGATGGTACGCCCGTGACGCTTGGTGAAGCTCTGATGGTCCACGTCCACCCACGCTTCACGCGGTATCAGTGAGCCGTCGACGCCGTTGACGCGCACAATTTCGATCTCGCTGGCACTCGCATACTTCACGATTTCATTGAGACGTTCGGCGGCTCGCTCGATGGTGATTACATAGACCGAAAGTTTTTGTTCGGACATCCTGTCTCTCTTGGGCACTCAATCCGAATTGCAGGCATATCCTGGAATCTGTGCAATTCTGTCATATAAGCGCGCCATACCATAGCAGATGCACGCTGCAAAGTGGGTCCCGCAAATGCGGCACAACCGGAGCGTAGTCTCTCTGCATCAAGGCTTTTTCCGGCGGCCTTCAAATCAAGCGTTTTTGCGCGCCCGCGGACCTGTTTATGACAGGAAAGCGGCAACAATCACAAATTGAAACGTCAAGCATCCCGAACTGCCTGCAGCATGTGGCATTTTCGCCGCCACCATACGCAGTGACTGTTTTTGTGTTTGCTTGCGAACGCGATCCCATTGCCTCGATGGGGCGATTGCTTTAGGCGAATGATAATTCTGCCCGTAGAAGGATGAGCGATGTCCCAGCGCGTTTCGGCCCAGGTCGTTGTGATCGCAAGCGTACTTTGGGAGATAGTAGCCTCCCCACTTCTGATCGAAACCGACGCCTACCGCTATGCGACCATCCTGTTGGCCGCAATTGCCTTGTTCTTCTATTATCGCAGCCCTGCGCCGCCCAAGACCGACTGGCTCGGTTGGCTCTGTCTTGGCTGGAGCGGCTATGCGCTGGCCCGCTTCCTTGTCATCTATCTCGCCTCTCCGGATCACCAGCGGGGAAGTTCGGAATGGTTGTATTTCTTTCCGGTGTTCTTCCCGATTCTCGGCGTGTCGCTCGGTCTGTGCTTCCGGCACCTGCGCACGATGGTCGCCGTCTTCTTTACTGTGGCGATGATCGCATTGGTTGCAACGGCACCCTATGCGGCGATCCTCTCGGGCACTCGCGGCATGCCGTTGATCATGCACAACAGCATCCATGGCGCGGTCGCCTGCGGCATGCTCCTCATCGGAGCGCTCTTCTGGCTTTTCCACAACTTGACGTCAGAAGATGCGTCGTCGTCGATTGCTCGGCTTTCAAAGGTCGTAGCGCCGCTCGTGATGGCAATGTCCCTCGTCTGCATCTACGGCGCTCAATCCAAGGGCGTGTGGCTTGCCCTGCTCCTGACATCGCCTGTTGTGGTTTTCTTCCTGATCGGCAAGTTGCAGAAGCAGTTTGCCGTTGCTGCTGCATTCGCCGTGATCATCGTCGCCGGTGGCATATATGCCACGCGCTCGCACCTCTATTCCGTGGCCGGTCCGACCGTTTCCGCCACCGCCGTGATCGCTGACGGTGTCCAGGAGGGCGGCAGCCTGGGACAACTAGTCGTGCGTGCGATTAATTCGCCGAATACACCGGAAGCCATGCGGGAGAGGCTGATGCTCTGGGCGAATGCCTGGGAAGTCTTCCAGACTGCACCGATCTTCGGATCGGGCAATGAATGGCTCACGAAGTGGCATCACACCGCGTATGCCAGCGTCCCCTTCACCCTGCTCCATAACGGATACCTTGAAATCCTCGTCCGCCACGGCCTGTTCGGCGTCCTGGTTTTCGCCGTCATGCTCGGCGCGTTCCTCACTGCCGTCTGGCGTGCAAGCAGGGCCGGTATCGTGGCGCCGACGGTATTCAGCGCCTATGCCACGCTGATCTTCTTCTTCGCGATGACGCTGCTCAGCAATTCCAACAACCGCCTGGCCATCGGCGAGGCGCTTGCGCTTTCTGCCTCCGCCTTCGGCTTTTACTGCCACATGAGGCTGAAGCAGCCGGAACGCCTTGAGATGACGGTGGGCTGAGCTTCACATCGGCGCGCCGCGTGACGGTTTCCCGTCAGGCGCGGCACAAAAA
Organism: Rhizobium sp. BK251; assembly: GCF_004345245.1. GTDB lineage: Bacteria > Pseudomonadota > Alphaproteobacteria > Rhizobiales > Rhizobiaceae > Rhizobium. The sequence goes on from NZ_SLUQ01000004.1 coordinate 168,137, forward strand.
ACCGCCCCGACGGAATCCGCGGGGCGGCAAGGGAGGTGGGAAACAGTGCCCGCCAAGTGAATGACACAACCCGAACCGTTGCAGCTCAGACAAGGGTAGCCTTCAGTCTTTCCTCATCGAGGACGACGCCGAGGCCGGGAGTAAGCCCCAGTTCCAGCCACCCTTTTTCGTGCCTGAGCGGCATAGCCATCGGGTAATCGCGGCGAGCCTCGCTCCATTCCGGATCGTCGTACGGATATTCGAGCCAAGGCGCGTCGCCAATACCAGCGGTCAGATGCGCATTCGCGAGCACGCCTATACCATTCGTCCACGAGTGCGGCGTAAATTGGACGCCGGCCTCACGTGCCTGATAGACGAGCCTGCGGCAACCCGTAATGCCGCCGACAAGCGCGACATCGGGCTGGATGACATCGAGCGCCCGCTCCTCGATGATGTCGCGGAATTCGTAAAGCTCGCGGGTCATCTCCCCGCCGGCAATACGCACGCTGGTCGCCTGCCGGAGTTCCTTCATGCCCTTGCGATCGGAGCGGTGGAGTGGCTCCTCCATCCAGTAGACGCCGAGCCGTTCGAGCTCCCGGGCTACCGCCAGCGCGTCCTTGAAGGTCCAGGAGAGCGTCGTGTCCCACGGCATGCGCCAGCCCTGATTGCAGTCGACCATGAGCTCGAGCTTCGAGCCGACGCGGGCGCGGATCGCCTCCAGCGCCCTGACATCGTCGCGCCAACTGTCCCGACCGCCCGCCGACGAAGAGAAGCGCACTTTCATCGCGGGAAAGCCCTGGTCGACGTAGCGCTCGGCCTGCTCGGCCATTGCCGCAGGCTCGCGCAATACGCCGGACGACGCATAGAGCCGGACACGACTGGAACGACCGCCGAGCTGGCGCCAGACGGGCTCGCCGGTGATCTTACCCGCGAGGTCCCACAGCGCCAGGTCCATCGGCCAGCACCTGCCGTAGTGAAAGTTGATATGTGACAGCACCTCGTAGTGTCGCTCGACGTGACGCGGATCCTCGCCGATGAAGAGCTCCTCGTGCCCTTCGAACCCCTTCATGAGGTCGCCGGAGCCGACACCCTCACGACCTTCGTCGTCACGCACTCGAACGATTGTCGCATCAAAATGCCGACGCGGCCGTCCGTCCCAGCTCGCCTTGAAGGGCGGGTCGAGTGGCAGGCGATGATGGGTGATCTGGATCGAGACGATCTTGCTCATGACGGCTTTCTCCCCGTGTCTCAGCCGAATTGCTGCCAGATGGTCTTGTAGTCGCAATATTTGTCGATCGCATGCACAGAGCGGTCGCGCCCGAAACCGGATTGCTTGAAGCCGCCAAAGGGCGTGGCAAAGCTCGACATGTCATAGGTGTTGATCCAGACCGTTCCGGCATGGATCTCTTCCGAGAATCGATGGGCCCGATTCATGTCCCGCGTAAAGACAGCCCCGGCAAGGCCGTAGATGGTGTCATTGGCGATCCTTAGCGCCTCATCTTCCGTATCGAAGGGAATGGCGGCCAGCACCGGCCCGAAGATTTCCTGCCGCGCAAGGCTCATATCGTTGGTCAGGTCGACGAAGACGCCCGGGGAGATGTAGTAGCCACCGGTCTCGCTCATCACGCGCTCGGCGCCGAAGGCGCGGCGGGCGCCTTCCTTCTCCCCGGCAGCAATCATGTCGAGCACCTTACGCATGTGCTCCTCCTCGATCAGCGCGCCGATCTGTGCTGAAGGCTCCAGCGGATGCTTGAGCGCAATGTCGTTTCTGGTGACATCCTCGATCTTCCGGATCAATTCGTCCTGCACCGAACGGTGGACGATGAGGCGCGTCGAGGCATGGCAGGTCTCACCGGAATTGTAGAAGCAGCCCCAAGCCGCCGCTGCCGCGGCGGCGTCGAGGTCGGCATCCTCGAAGACGACGAGCGGCGACTTGCCGCCGAGTTCCAGCGCCACGCGCTTGACGTTCGACTGTGCGGCGTATCCCATGATCAGCTTGCCGACCTCTGTCGAGCCGGTAAAGGCAATCATGTCGACGTCCATATGCAGCGCGAGCGGCGCACCCGCCTCTTCCCCGAGGCCGGTGACGACATTGAGCACGCCTGCGGGCAGGCCGGCTTCGAAAGCCAGTTGCGCCAGCCGGATCGCAGAAAGCGAGGACTGCTCCGCCGGCTTCAGCACGACTGAATTGCCTGCGGCGATCGCGGGGCCGAGCTTCCAGCCCTCGATGATCATCGGATAGTTCCACGGTGTAATCGCACCGATGACGCCGAGCGGTACCTTTCGGACCAGCGCGCGCGCATTCGGACCTGTTGGCGCGATCTCGTCATACATCTTGTCGATCATCTCGCCGTAATACTGGATGCCGTCCGCGCACAGGCGCACGTCGACATTGAGCGAGGCCAGGATCGGCTTCCCGACATCGAGCGTCTCCAGCATGGCCAGTTCCTCGCCATGCGAACGGATCAGCTCTGCCCATCTGAGCATGACCTTCTTCTTTTCGAGCGGTTCCTTCTTGCGCCAGACGCCGCTCTCGAAGGCCGCACGCGCGGCAGCAACCGCCGTGTCGATATCGGCCGCGTTGCCACGCGAGAGCACCGCCCCGGGCTTGCCGTCCATCGGGCGGATACGGGTGAAGGTGGCGCCGGACGTCGCTTGTCTCAGTGCCCCATCGATGAAATGCCGGCCTTCCGGCCGCAGCTCTGAAAGGACGTTTTCCCAATAGGCGCGGGTATATTCGGTGGCCATCTCAATTCCCCTTCGGCAGCGCCATGACGGCAGCCGCAAATCCATCTATGTCGGCCTCAGACAGCTCGCGGATCGTCGAGCGGCGCATGGGCTGGTTCTCGACCGCACGCATCTCCCTTGCGAGATCATCGGCCGTAAAGAGCGCAAAGCCCTTCGGGAGTTCCCTGCGAATGCCGCAGCGGTCCATGAGGCCGGAGACAAACGCTGGCAACTCCGCCGCGCGCGCCAAACCGCAGGCCTTCGCGGCGGCGTTCAGATCCGCCGTATCCGCCTCGACAAGCCAGGAGAGCGTTGCCTCAAAGCCGAGAGCGGTCGCCAGACCGTGATGAACAGGCGCCAGACCGGCCAGGGCGTGGCTGATGTTGTGGGCGATCGCAGTTCCGCAATTGTCGATCGCAATGCCGGCATAGCAGGAGCCAAGCAGCATCCGGCCACGCGCCTCCATGTTGCCCGACTCTCTCACGGCCGTTTCCAGCGCGCCGGAAATCAGCCGCAGCGCCTCATGCGCATAGAGCTGGGCGCCACCATGGGTATTGCGGTTCGTCGCAGCCTCGAAGGCGTGGATGAAGGCGTCGAGCCCGCACCAGGCGGTCAGATCGGCGGGCAGGCTCGTGGTCAGAGCCGGATCGAGGATGACGAGATCGGCCTTCGTCTCGGCGCCCCAGATCCAGAGCTTCCTGCCCTCAGGTCCCGAGAAGATGTTGGTCGCCGAGGTCTCGGAGCCGGTGCCGGCCGTCGTCGGGACCATGATCTTCCTCAACGGATTCCTTGGCAGGGGATTGGCGGCCAAGGCGTAATGCATCGGATCCTCGCCGGAGGCCGCGCAACAGGCCACGATCTTGGCGATATCAAGCGCCGAGCCGCCGCCGATACCGATGACGAGCTGTGCGCTCCGGGAGGCCGCGATTGCCGCGCGAAGATGATCGAGCTTTGGCTCGCCGCTGAAATCGGAGAAAATCCGTGCCTCGATCCCCACCTCGGCGAGCGAGTGACGCACGGTTTCGGCGAGGCCCGATCGCGCAAGAAAACTGTCGATTACGACCGCTGCCGTTGTGACGCCATCGAAACTCTGGGCTGCCTTGGCAAGGCCCGCAAAGCCACCCTGCCCAAACCGGATCTCGGGAATGAAGGAAGTTGAGAACTGCATGTGTCGCTCGTGAACTGGTTATCTCGCAATATTCATGCATCACAATTTCAACTATTCAAATCTCGGCAATTCTCAGTCAAATTGATGATTTCAAGTTATGGAGAGATCCTTGCTCGAACGCATTCCACTGGAAGCCTTCCGCGTCTTTGATGCCGCCTGTCGGCACATGAATTTCTCGCGAGCCGGGCGGGAACTGCACATTACGCAGGCGGCCGTCAGTCGCCGCATCAAGGGGCTGGAGGATCACCTGGGCGCTCAGCTCTTCACGCGCCGGGGACGCAATCTTGCGCTCACGCCCGATGGCGAACGCCTGTTCCAGCGAGTACGGGCCACTATCGAATATCTCGAGGAAAGTCTCGAGCCGTTTCGGGGCGGCGTGCCGCAGCCCATCTCCATTGCCGCCAGCGGCTCCGTGTCGCATCTCTGGCTCGGCAGGCGGCTCAAGGACTTCGGCAAGGCGAGCCCGAACATCTCCGTCCGCCTGCTGACGACCGACACACCCTCCGAGCTTGCTTCGGAGACGAATGATCTCGTGATCCTCTATTCGACCGGCGAGCATCCGCGCTGGAACCTGACGCTTCTCATGAAGGAAGTGCTCGTCCCCGTCGCGTCTCCCGCTTATGTCGCCCAGCGCGGTCTCGTCGCGGACACCGTCACGGTCACGGAAATCGCAGGGCTCGATCTCATCGACTACGAACGCGCCAATGCCCATTGGATCTCGTTCCGGCAATGGTTCGGTCGTATTCCGAGCCCGCCGAAGCAAAGGCTGCCGCATCCGCGACTGACCTTCTCGACCTACATCATGGCAGTGGAGGCCGCACTGGGCGCTGAGGGCGTTGCGCTCGGCAGCATCGGTCTCATCGAGGAACACCTGGCGTCCGGGGCGCTGGTTCGCCTCGGCGCCGCGGAAGTCGAGACCGGCTTCGGATACTACCTCGGAATGCCCCGTTTTCGGTCACTTTCACCGGAAGCGGCTCTACTGCACCAACACCTGCTCACAGCAGAATAACTCAGGATAACTATCATCCTTCTGGAGTATTGTGCGACATAATACTCCTCGTTTTGGCTATTACCATATTAACCAAATATTAACCGCGCGAATGACAAGCAGATTTCGGGCATGTATTTATCATGCGCCGACGACGTGATTGTGTGTTTTGTGGCCAACAGACGGTGCGAGTATGTCTGAACGAAAGAGTACAGTTGGAAAATATTCTTTCAAAGAGTCGTCGGAGTACCAAAAATACACAAGCGCAAACTCCAATATCGCGTCACCCGAGATTGTTTCCTTCGCTCTGCGGCAGGTTCGCGTGCAGCTGGGGATAAAGAGAACCTTCGATATCGCCGTCGCAACGATCGCGCTCGTCGTGCTCCTGCCGTTGCTCCTGGTTCTAGCTCTGCTGATCAAGCTCGATAGCGGTGGGCCCGTACTCTTCAGGCAGCTTCGCTGGGGTCTGAATGGAAAGCGGATCAAGGTATACAAGTTCAGGTCGATGCGGGCGGAGCTTGGCGACCCGAGCGGCGTGCGCCAGACGGTCAGGGGAGATCCTCGCGTCACGCGCCTCGGCGCCGTCCTTCGCCGCACAAATCTCGACGAACTGCCGCAGCTACTGAATGTCCTCAAGGGGGACATGTCGCTCGTCGGGCCCCGCTGCCACGCGATCAACATGCGCGCCGCCGGCAGGCTCTATGAGGAGCTCGTTCCCGATTACCACCGTCGTCACGCCATGCGACCCGGCATGACCGGCCTTGCGCAGATGCGCGGCTGGCGCGGGCCGACCGATCGCGCCGCCAAGGCGCGTGCCCGTATCGCCTGCGATATCTTCTACGTGCGAAATTTCAGCTTATGGCTGGATCTGAAGATCATCGCGGGAACGGTCGCCTCGGAGTTTCGTGGCGGCACCGGCTTCTGAGTGTTCGAAAGATGGACGGGTGCCCCAGCGCAAGACTCGCCCGGCCGCCTTGCCGAGCAAGGGAAGAGTTTCAGACACAAAAAAAGCGGCCCATGGCCGCTTCTTCTTGCCCGATCCGGAACCTCAGTCCTGAGTGACGACGCCCCGCAGATGCGACAATTCCATGATGAAATGTTCAAGTCGCGACTTGTGCTCGTGATGCTCGGTATCCTGGAGCTCCTTGCGCGCATCTTCGATGCGGCGGGTGAGCTCGTCCTTGTTGAGCTCTTCCACCGGAACAGCCGATTCGGCGAGCAAGGTGCAGCCCGTCGGGAGGATATCGGCAACACCGCCGAAAACCACATAGTCCTGCTTCGAGCCGGAAACGGAGCGAACGCTGACAACACCCGGACGGATCGTCGTTATGGTCGGCGCATGATTCGCCATGACCGTCATCTCGCCTTCGGTTGCCGGGATGACAACTTCGGTCACCATCTCCGACAGAAGCAGACGCTCCGGAGACACGAGTTCAAAATTGAAATTGTCAGCCATGACGTTTTACTTCTCGATTGTCTTTGAAACATGCGACGGCGCGCTTGGCAAACACCAGCGCGCCGTATCCGACTTCATCAAGCGGCCGCGGAGAGCTTCTTGGCCTTCTCGATGGCTTCTTCGATCGAGCCGACCATGTAGAAGGCTGCTTCCGGCAGGTGGTCGTATTCGCCGTCGACGAGACCCTTGAAGCCCTTGATGGTGTCCTCGAGCGCGACGAGCTTGCCGGGCGAGCCGGTGAAGACTTCAGCCACGAAGAACGGCTGCGACAGGAAGCGCTCGATCTTGCGGGCGCGAGCAACGGACAGCTTGTCCTCTTCCGAAAGCTCGTCCATGCCCAGGATCGCGATGATGTCCTGCAGGGCCTTGTAGCGCTGCAGCGTCGACTGAACCTTACGGGCGATCCCGTAGTGCTCCTCGCCGACGACCAGCGGGTCGAGCATGCGCGAGGTGGAGTCGAGCGGGTCGACAGCCGGGTAGATACCCTTTTCAGCGATCGAACGCGACAGAACCGTCGTTGCGTCCAGGTGGGCGAACGAGGTTGCCGGCGCCGGGTCGGTCAAGTCGTCGGCCGGAACGTAAATGGCCTGGACCGAGGTGATCGAACCGGTCGTCGTTGTCGTGATGCGCTCCTGCATCTGGCCCATGTCGGTCGCCAGCGTCGGCTGATAGCCAACGGCCGAAGGAATACGACCAAGCAGAGCCGACACTTCGGAACCTGCCTGCGTGAAGCGGAAGATGTTGTCGACGAAGAACAGAACGTCCTGGCCCTGGTCGCGGAAGTTTTCGGCAACCGTCAGACCGGTCAGAGCGACGCGAGCGCGAGCGCCCGGCGGTTCGTTCATCTGGCCGTAAACGAGGGCTGCCTTCGAGCCTTCGCCGCCACCGCGCTTGTTGACGCCGGATTCGATCATTTCATGGTACAGGTCGTTGCCTTCGCGGGTGCGTTCACCCACGCCTGCGAAGACCGAGTAACCACCGTGCGCCTTGGCGACGTTGTTGATCAGTTCCATGATCAGAACCGTCTTGCCGACGCCGGCGCCGCCGAAGAGGCCGATCTTGCCGCCCTTTGCGTAAGGAGCGAGAAGGTCGACGACCTTGATGCCGGTGACGAGGATCTGTGCTTCCGTGGACTGCTCGACATAGGCAGGCGCATCCTGGTGGATGGCGCGCTTGGAAGCCGTGACCAGCGGACCAGCTTCGTCAACCGGCTCGCCGATGACGTTCATGATGCGGCCGAGCGTCTCGGGACCGACCGGAACCGAGATCGGAGCGCCGGTATCCGTGACCTGCTGGCCGCGAACGAGGCCTTCCGTGGAGTCCATCGCGATCGTGCGCACGGCATTCTCGCCGAGGTGCTGGGCAACTTCGAGGACGAGCCGGTTGCCATGGTTATCGGTTTCGAGCGCGTTCAGAATCGCCGGCAGTTCGCCTTCGAAAGCAACGTCGACGACGGCGCCGATAACCTGTGTGACCTTGCCCACGGAGCCCGTGGCGGTCGTCTTAGCGGCGGTCTTCGCTGCCGCCTTCGGGGTAGCTGCCCTAGCCATTTTCATACCCTCTTTCTCTTACCTCAGAGCGCCTCGGCGCCCGAAATGATTTCAATGAGTTCCTTGGTGATCTGGGCCTGACGCTGGCGGTTGTAGCTGAGCGTCAGCTTGTTGATCATCTCACCGGCGTTGCGCGTGGCATTGTCCATCGCGCTCATCTTGGCACCCATCTCGCCTGCGACATTCTCGAGAAGCGCACGGAAGATCTGCACGGAGATATTGCGCGGGATCAGGTCTTCCAGGATCGACGCCGGGTCCGGCTCATACTCGTAGACCGCGCCAGCATGCTCCTCGTCTTCCACCACCCCTTCGGCCGCCGAAGCGGGCACGAGCTGCAGCGCGGTCGGGACCTGGCTGATCACAGACTTGAACTCGGAATAGAAGAGCGTGCAGACGTCGAATTCGCCCGCCTCGAACATCTCGATGATGCGGCGGCCGATCGCATCGGCATTCTCGAAGCCGATCTTCTTGACCTCGCGCAGTTCCTTCCGCTCGACGATCAGCGAGGCAAATTCGCGGCGAAGGATGTCATGACCCTTCTTGCCGACCGTGAAGATCTTGACCGTCTTGCCTTCGCCGAGCAGCTTGCGGACGTGATCGCGCGCGAAACGGGCGATCTGCGAGTTGAAACCGCCGCAAAGGCCGCGCTCGGCGGTGCAGACGACGAGCAGGTGCACGTCGTCCTTGCCGTTGCCGGTCATCAGCGCCGGAGCGCCGTCAGCTTCGGTCGTTGCATGGACGATGTTCGCCAGGACGGCGCCCATGCGCTGCGAATACGGGCGTGCCGCTTCGGCCGCCTCCTGCGCACGCCGAAGCTTCGCCGCGGCGACCATCTTCATCGCCTTGGTGATCTTCTGCGTCGCCTTGACGGAGGCGATCCGGTTTTTCAGGTCTTTGAGTGAAGGCATCCTTGTCCGTCCTCGTTAGACCCGATCAGGCGAAAGACTTGGCGAAGGTATCCAGAGCAGCGGTGAGCTTGCTCTTTGTAGCGTCGCTGATGGTCTTTTCGGTCCGGATCGAATCCAGGATGTCCTTGCCTTCCGAGTGCAGGTAGGAAAGCAGAGCCTGCTCGAACTTGCCGACCTGGCTGACAGGAAGCTTGTCGAGGTAGCCGTTGACGCCGGAGAAGATCACGGCGACCTGCTCTTCCGTCTTCAGCGGCGAGAACTGCGGCTGCTTCAGGAGTTCGGTCAGGCGCGCACCGCGGTTAAGCAGGCGCTGGGTCGCGGCATCGAGGTCCGAGCCGAACTGTGCGAACGCCGCCATCTCGCGATACTGGGCGAGCTCGCCCTTGATCGAGCCGGCAACCTGCTTCATCGCCTTGATCTGTGCGGCGGAACCGACGCGGGAAACCGAAAGACCGACGTTAACGGCCGGGCGGATACCCTGGTAGAACAGGTCCGTTTCGAGGAAGATCTGGCCGTCGGTGATCGAGATCACGTTGGTCGGAATGAAGGCCGAAACGTCGTTGCCCTGGGTTTCGATGACCGGCAGAGCCGTAAGCGAGCCGGCACCCTGGTCGTCGTTCATCTTTGCAGCGCGCTCGAGCAGGCGCGAATGCAGGTAGAAGACGTCGCCCGGATAAGCTTCGCGGCCCGGCGGGCGGCGCAGCAGCAGCGACATCTGGCGGTAGGCAACGGCCTGCTTGGAGAGGTCGTCATAGCCGATGAGGGCGTGCATGCCGTTGTCACGGAAATATTCGCCCATGGTGCAGCCGGCAAACGGTGCCAGGTACTGCATCGGCGCCGGATCGGAAGCGGTCGCAGCGATGATGATCGAGTACTTCAGAGCGCCGCGCTCTTCGAGGACCTTGACGAACTGAGCGACGGTCGAACGCTTCTGGCCGATAGCGACGTAGACGCAGTAGAGCTTCTCGGCGTCGGGGCCGTTGTCGTGGATCGGCTTCTGGTTCAGGAAGGTGTCGAGGATGATGGCGGTCTTGCCCGTCTGGCGGTCGCCGATGACGAGCTCACGCTGGCCGCGGCCAACCGGGATGAGCGCATCGATCGCCTTGAGGCCGGTCGACATCGGCTCGTGAACCGACTTGCGCGGAATGATGCCCGGAGCCTTGATGTCGACGCGCGAACGGCGCGTCGCGTTGATCGGGCCCTTGCCGTCGATCGGGTTGCCAAGCGCGTCAACCACGCGGCCGAGCAGTTCCGGACCGACCGGAACGTCGACGATCGCGCCGGTGCGCTTGACCGTGTCGCCTTCCTTGATGTCGCGGTCGGAGCCGAAGACAACGACGCCGACATTGTCGGATTCGAGGTTCAGGGCCATGCCGCGCACGCCGCCGGGGAATTCGACCATTTCGCCGGCCTGGACATTGTCCAGACCGTAGACGCGGGCGATACCGTCACCGACGGAGAGAACCTGGCCGACTTCCGAGACCTCTGCCTCTTTGCCGAAATTTTTGATCTGGTCCTTGAGAATTGCGGAAATTTCCGCGGCGCGGATATCCATCAGCCGACCTCTTTCAATGCAAGCTTAAGGGTAGAGAGTTTGGTGCGAAGAGACGTGTCAATCTGGCGGGAACCGACCTTGACGATCAGGCCGCCGAGAATTGACGGGTCGACCGTGACGACAACCGCCACGTCCTTGCCCGTGACGCTCTTCAGCGCCGCCCTCAGTTCATTTTCCTGCGCCGGCGTCAGCGCATGAGCCGAGGTCACCTCGGCGGAGATTTCACCGCGTTGCCGCGCAGCGATCCGGCGGAACGACTTCATCATGCCGGGCAGCGCGAAAAGGCGGCGATTACCGGCAACGACCTTGAGGAAGCTGGCAAAGAGAGCTCCGAAGCCAGCCTTCTCGCCAATCACTGCGATGGCCTTCAGCTGTTCTTCGGCGGAAAATACGGGGCTGGCGACAAAGCGCTTAAGATCGTCGCTTTCATCCAGCATCGCCTGGAACCGATCGAGATCGGCGGTCACGGCTTCAACCGCGCCCTGCTCCGATGCCAGCTCGAAAAGCGATGAAGCGTATCTTTCGGCAACGCCAGAAATTAGCTGGGATGTGTCTGCCACGGGCACAATTTTCCCTGATTAGGACTCAAGAATTAGGGTTCCGGCGAGCGGTTACCCTACCCCCTTGAATTCGTTCTGATTTCCCCCAGAAATCGCAGGAGAGGGCTCCCGCTGCTTCCGAATTCGGGGTCCGTCTAACATAGGATGTTGAGACTCGCAACACGCGTATTCACCGAATAAGCCTTTCCCGTGAATTTCTGATGGCAAAATCGCAGAAACGCGGGGAGCGCCCCAATTCGATGGAGCGGGACGTCTTACCAATCGTCAGACAAAGCCGAATACATAGAGCAGCGGCAATGCAGCCAAGGCCGTCTGCACAACCAGAAGTATATAGTTCAGGATCGTGCTCCCCCTGTCCGACATTATCGATATGATGCGGGCGAAGGCAGCCATGGCGAAGGACGCACCGAAGGCGAGATAGACCATGGGTTGGGCAAGCAGGACCGCCGAAAGGCCGAACCCCAGATAGAAGCCGCCCATCGTCGAGCGCGCCGCCGCATAGGCGTCGGGCCTGCCTTCACGCGCCAGCAGCCCGAAGGCGCGGAATGCGGAACCGGGCGCGAACATGATCACCAGCCCCATGAGCGCGGTGAAGGCGGCTGCGCCGAAGGCGAGCTGCTCCCCGAATTCCGTCGGAAAATAGAATTCCATCGATCGTCCCCAAATCACCCGAAGCAGTGAGCCGACTTATGGCATGAAGAGGCGGAAAAGGGGAAGATAAAGCGAGGTCTATCCGGCAGAGTTCAGAGGAAACTTTGCGGATCGATGTCGAGCTGGACATGGACGGAGCCGCGCTCCTTCGGACCCTGCGCCAGCATCGTGCGCAGAAAGCCCTGCATGTCGGAATTGCGGCGTCCATGGACGAGGAGGCGGAAGCGGTGCCTGCCGCGAATCAGCGCCAGCGGCGCTTCGGCCGGTCCCAGCACCGAGATGCCCTGCACCTTCGGAGCGGCGTTGCGAATGCCGCGGGCATGACCTTCCGCGTCCTGGCGCGTGTCGGCCGAAACGATGATCGAGGCCAGCCTGCCGAACGGCGGCAGCACCGCCCGCTCCCGCTCGGCAATTTCGCGATCATAGAAGGCCGACGAATCGCCGGAGACGATCGCCTGCATGACAGGATGCTGCGGCTGGTAGGTCTGGAGCAGGCCATGGCTCTTGAGGCCAGTGCGCCCCGCACGTCCCGTCACCTGCGACAGGAGCTGGAAGGTTCGCTCGGCGGCACGCGGATCACCATTCGCAAGCCCGAGGTCCGCATCGACGATACCGACGAGCGTCATAAGGGGAAAGTTATGCCCCTTGGCGACCAGCTGCGTACCGATGACGATGTCCGCCTCGCCCTTGGCAATCGCCTCGAGTTCCAGCCGCAGTCGTTTCACTCCGCCCATGAGATCGGACGAAAGCAGGATCGTGCGCGCATCGGGAAAGTGCCGCTCCACCTCCTCGGCGATGCGTTCCACGCCGGGGCCGCAGGCGACCAGATGATCGAGCGTCCCGCATTCGGGGCAGGCTTCCGGCGTAGTCTCCGCATAGCCGCACTGGTGGCATTGGATCTGGCCGCGAAAGCGGTGCTCGACAAGCCAGCTCGAGCACTGTGGACATTGAAAGCGGTGACCGCAGACACGGCAGAGCGTCAACGGGGCATAGCCGCGCCGGTTGAGGAAGAGCAGCGACTGTTCGCCGCGCTCGATCGTCTTGCCGATCGCGCGCAGCAGCACCGGCGAGAGAAAGCCGCCCCTGTCCGGCGCATGCCGGCGCATGTCGATCAGGTGCAGATCGGGAAGTGCAGCGTCGCCAAAGCGGGTCGGCAGGTGCACGGTGCCATAGCGGCCACTCTGGCCGTTGACCTGGCTCTCGACCGAGGGGGTCGCCGAGACGAGAATAACGGGAAAATCCGCGATCCTGGCACGTACCACCGCCATGTCACGGGCATTGTAGTAAACCCTGTCTTCCTGCTTGTAGGCGGGATCATGCTCTTCGTCGACGATGATGAGACCGAGATCCTCGAAAGGCAGGAAGAGCGCCGAGCGGGCGCCGGCAACAACACGCACCTCACCCGTCACCGCCTGCCGCCACACCTTTTCCCGCATGCGGGGTGCGAGTTCGGAGTGCCATTCCGCGGGCTTCGCGCCAAAGCGATCCTGGAACCGTTCGAGGAAGCTTGCCGTAAGAGCGATCTCGGGCAAGAGGATAAGCACCTGCCTGCCCTGCTTCAGGGTTTCGGCGATGGCCTCGAAATAGACCTCCGTCTTGCCCGATCCGGTGACGCCGTCGATCAAGGAAACCGAAAATTCCTTGCGGCGGACGTTTTCCAGCAGGTCCTGCGCCGCCTGGCGTTGCGGCCCCTCCAGCCGCGGCACGGCAAAATCCGGATCCGGCTGCGCCACAACGGGCGGCGGCGGCAGGAACACCGTCTCGAAGATGCCTTGTGCGATCAGCCCGTCGACGACGCTGGGCGAGACGCCGGCGGCATGCGCAAGGCCGCTGCGCGTCCAGGAAAGCCCGTCGGAGGCCGTGTCCAGCACCCGCGCACGGGCAGGCGTCATCCGCTCCGGCTCTCCGCCCACGAAGCGCAGGCCCTCGACCATCGGTTCCGGCTCGAAGGCGTTCGGCGCCCTCAGCGCCATGCGCGCGACAAGCCCGGGCGGCGAAAGTGTGTAGCCGGCCACCCAGTCGATGAAATCGCGCATCTCCTTGTTGAGCGGCGGGCAATCGAAGGCATGTGTGATCGGGCGAAGCTTCTTCGGATCTACGCCGCCGCCGTCACCGCCGTCCCAGACGACGCCGATCACCTGGCGCGGCCCGAGCGGCACCTGGACGACCGAGCCTGCCTCGACCGCCATGCCTTCCGGCACGGAATAGGAATAGGGCGTGGCCGCCGGCATCGGCACGAGAACCGGCACGGTACGGACCACGGGCGGGGCTTCGAAAAGCGCGCCAAAGAGATCGGACGAATCTGTGCTCATTGCGCGAGACCATGCCCGCAAATCGCAGGAATTGGAACTACTGGGATATCTCTCTACACGGCCGGCTCAGCCACGGAGAGTGCCTCCGATGTATTGGATACGGCGCCGACCGGCACGAACCGGGCGTTGCCGTCGGCGGCGATGTCGAAGACTGTGTGCTTCTCCAGTGCCTTGGTCACCTCGTTCAGATCGCCATCGAGATGCTCGACCGGAATGAGGTCGCCGACGACGAAATCGAAACGGTCGCCGCGCTTGTTCAGGAGTTCATGGAACACCGTCATGTCACGCAGTTCCGTCGACCATTTTGCAAACCAGTAAAAGAGGCCGGAATTGCGCGCGGACATGTGGATCGGCAGGATCGGCAGGTTGTACTTGCGCGCAAGCCCGACGGCCGATGTTTTCCATGGTCGCTCGTTGAGCCTGCCGTTCGCCCAGTAGGCGATGCGTCCGGAAGGAAAGAGCACGGTTGCCTTGCCTTCCCTCACCGCGCAGTTCGTGAGCTTCAGGGTCTCCCGCGCCTTGAGCTTGCTCTTGTGCTCCTCGCGCCACTCGACCGGAATGATCATCTCCGCAAAGCGGGGATTGACGCGCACGGCATCCCGGTTGGCAAAGAACATCATGTCTGGCCGCCGAGACTTCAGGAGATCGAACACGGCGACACCATCGGCGATACCCGTCGGGTGGTTGCTGACGAGGATAAAACCGCCCGACGACGGAATGCGCTCGCCGTTGACCACGTCAATCTGGAGCTTCAATTCATTGCTGAGATATTCGAAGGACTGGAAGCCCGGTATGTTCGCCACCGAATTGGCGAATTCCAGAGCCTTGTTGTAGCGCAGCAGCGTGTAGAGGAAAGGCCGCATCACCGGCCAGAGTGGATGACATACGATCCGCTGGCCGCGCTCGGCAATCAACGTATCGACGATATGACCCGGCTTCCCATGGGAGACAAGAGCGATCGCTTCCGCAAGCTGACCGAAAGCTGTCATGGAATCGCGTCGTGCCATGAAACATCCTGTTTTGACGGAGAGCCCAGCTATTGCAGTCTATTATGATCGAAGCATGACAAACACTTGGCAGGTATTATCAATTCCATAACCTACCTCAATCAGATTGGCAGCAGGAGAGCAAATTCAAGAGTCCGTGCCATGAATGAACTGCTGATCATCGCCGATTCGATCGTCCTCGCTGAGCGTCAATTCTGGCTTTCCAGTCTCGGTGAAGAACGGCGACTTTCCGGGCATACGCTCGACGCCTATGAGCGCGATACACGGCAGTTTCTTACCTTCCTCACGGGCCACCTGGGTGGCCCGACGACGATCAAGGATATCCAGACGCTGCGCCCCGCCGATCTTCGAGCCTTTCTCGCGGCGCGACGCAAAGCAGGCTCCGGCGCCCGCTCGCTTGGCCGCAATCTTGCCGGCCTGCGCTCCTTCCTGCGCTTCCTCGAAAGGAAGGGTCTGGTGAATGCGGCGGGGGCAGCAGCGATCCGCTCGCCGAAGCAGCCGAAATCGCTGCCGAAGCCCCTCTCGGACGGCCAGGCGCTGACCGTGGTGAACGACGGCTCGCAATTGCACGACGAGCCCTGGATATCGGCCCGCGATGCCGCCGTCCTGACGCTGCTTTACGGCTGCGGGCTGCGAATCTCGGAGGCGTTGGCCCTGACGCCGGAAGATCTCCGTTCCGGCGCCTCCGCATTGCGCATCATCGGCAAGGGCAACAAGACGCGGCTTGTGCCGCTGCTGCCGGCCGTTGTCGAAGCTGTGGAGAAATACCGGGCATTGTGCCCCTACCATCTCGAGCCGGCCGAGCCGCTCTTTCGCGGGGCAAGAGGCGGGAAGCTGCAGCCGGCCATCATCCAGCGGGCGATGCAGGGTTTGAGAAGTGCTTTCGGCCTGCCGGAAACCGCGACGCCTCATGCACTGCGGCATTCCTTCGCAACCCACCTGCTTGCGGGCGGCGGCGATCTCAGGACCATTCAGGAACTGCTCGGGCACGCCAGCCTGTCGACGACGCAGATCTATACTGGCGTCGATTCGTCGCGGCTGCTGGAGGTATATGACAAGGCGCATCCGCGCGCCTGAGCGGGTTGCGGCACTTCCCGCCTCCATTTGGCCGCATCGCGCGACAAGGAAGCGTTAACCGACGATGTTAAGGGAATATGCGCAGCGAGAACCTAGTGTCGGCGCGCAACGAACCGGAAAGAGACGATGATCATCGCGATCGGCCAGAAGAGCTTCCACCTTGCGCAGCCACGGCTGGCGGACATCGCACTGTGGCTCGTTGCAGCCCTCCCGATGCTGCTTGCCGCGGCGCTGATCGCGGTGCTACTCACGCTCTCGCCGGCGCGCGCAGCCGAGACGGCAGATGCCGCCTGCGGCGGCAAGAACCTCCTGATCGAACTGCAGCAGCAGGACCCTGCCCGGTATGCAGCCGTGATGAAGGAAGGCGACGAGACGCCAAACGGGAAGTCGATCTTCTGGCAGATCGAGAAGCCGGGACTGAAACCCTCCTGGCTGCTCGGAACCATGCATGTCACGGATCCGCGCGTTCTGGTGATGCCCGCAGGCGCGGCGAACGCCCATGACGCCGCAGATACGATCGTTATCGAATCCGACGAAATACTGGACGAGAAGAAGGCAGCCATCGCCCTGCTCGCCAAGCCTGAACTGACGATGTTCACCGATGGGACGACAATCGCCTCCCTCCTGTCTCCGGAAGAAAACGCCCGCCTCGAAAGCGGGCTGAAGGAACGCGGCATACCACTCGCTGCCGTTTCGCGGATGCGCCCGTGGATGATCGCCAGCGTGGTCTCGCTGCCGGCCTGCGAACTCGCCCGGAAGGCCAAGGGTGCCGCATTCCTCGACCAGAAGATCGCGGCCGACGCCGTAGCCGAAGGCAAGGATGTCAAAGGACTGGAGACGCTTGCCGAACAGCTTTCGGCCATGGCGGAGCTACCTGTGGAGTTCCACCTCAAATCGCTCATCGAGACGCTCGAACTCGGCGACAGGATGAACGACGTGGTCGAGACCATGACCGATCTCTATCTTTCCGGAGACATCGGCATGACCATGCCGATGCTGGAGACGGTCGAACCTGCAGGCGGAGGCAACGCCAAGGACGAAGGCGGCGACTATGCGGCTTTCGAGCAGCGCATCATTCTCGACCGCAACAAGGTAATGGCGGAGCGCGCAGCGCCCATCCTCGCGAAAGGCAATGTCTTCATGGCCGTCGGCGCGCTGCACTTGCCGGGCGACCAGGGTCTTGTGGAATTGCTGCGCAAGCAGGGATTTGCAGTGACGGCGGTACGCTGAACCGGCTGCGACATCAACCGACGGTCATTCGGCGCAGCACGTCGGTCTTCCAGTAGAACTGATGGACAAGCGCGCCGAACACATGCGCGACGATGACGATCCAGAGCAGGACCTTCAACACATCCGCATGCAGGCCGCCCGCTGCGCCGTTCCCGAAGTAGTAGGCGCCAATTCCCGTGAACGGCATGGCGATCAGCAACAGGTAGAGCAGCGCATGGGCAAGCTTGGCGCCGAGCCTGAAGATGGCCGGTTCTTCCGGCGGCGCGACCGGCACGCCCGACTTGAAGCGAAGGACGAGGCGAAGCGCGACGAGGATCAGGATCGCGATCCCCACATAGGCGTGGATGTTGGCGCTGGCAATCTGGTCGGCGGTAGCGCTCCCGGTGCGGCGCATGGCGCGATTCCACTGCTCCATCCCGTCTGAGAACAGCAGATTGAACGATACGAGCAGCGCGGTGACCCAATGCACCACACGCTGAGAAAGAGAAAAGGAAACTGGAGAATCACTATCCATTTTCCACCCATTTCAATATCTTAGCCATGGAAACTATACGGGCCGCAGCTTCGCTAACAAGCTGCGGCCCGCAACATGACAGAGATTTAATCCCGGATCACATGTGGATCGGCTTGAAGAAGGTGGCGAGCGCTGCCTCCTTCACGGCCTCCGACATGGTCGGATGGGCATGGCATGTGCGGCCGAGATCTTCCGAAGAACCGCTGAATTCCATCAGCACGCCGATCTCGTGGATCATCTCGCCGGCACCGAAACCGACGATATGGCCACCGAGCAAGCGGTCGGTTTCCTTGTCCGCAAGGATCTTCACGAAACCTTCGGTCGCCAGCATGGCGCGGGCGCGGCCGTTCGCCGTGAAGGGGAACTTGCCGACCTTGTAGGCGATGCCTGCGGCTTTCAGCTCCTCCTCGGTCTTGCCGACGGAGGCGACTTCCGGCTGCGTATAGACGACGCTCGGGATGACGTCGTAGTTCACATGGCCGTGCTGGCCGGCGAGGATTTCGGCGAGCGCAACGCCCTCGTCTTCCGCCTTGTGGGCGAGCATCGGCCCCTTCACCACGTCGCCGATCGCATAGATGCCGTCGACATTGGTCTTGTAGTGGCCGTCGATCTCGACGCGACCGCGATTGTCGAGCTTCACGCCGGCACCTTCAAGGCCGAGGCCCTCGGTGAACGGCTTGCGGCCCGTGGCGACGAGCACGACATCGGCATCAAGGACAACCTTGTCGCCACCCTTGACGGGTTCGAACGTGACCTTGGCGCCCTTGCCGGCCTTCTCGACGCCAACGACCTTGGCGCCCAGGTGGAAGTCGATGCCCTGCTTGGCAAGCATGCGCTGAAACTGCTTCGAGACTTCGCCATCCATGCCGCCGAGGATCATGTCGAGGTATTCGACGACGGTGACCTTGGCGCCAAGACGCGACCACACGGAGCCGAGCTCGAGGCCGATCACGCCGCCGCCGACGACGATCATCGTAGCCGGGACCTTGTCCAGCGCGATGCCGCCGGTCGACGAAATGATGACCTTCTCATCGATCTGGACCGGAACGCCCGGGATGCCGGCAACGTCCGAGCCGGTGGCAATCACGATGTTTTTGCCTTCGATCTCCTGCACTTCACCCTTGTCGTTGGTCACCGCGACCTTGCCGGCCGAGACGATCTTGCCGGTGCCAATGAAGGAATCGACCTTGTTTTTCTTGAAGAGGAACGCGACGCCATCGACATTGGCCTTAACCGTCGCGTCCTTGTGCGCCATCATCTTGGAAAGATTGAGCTTCGGCGCAGCGACCTCGACGCCGAGCGCATCCATGCCGTGGCCGGCCTGATGGAACATTTCGGAAGCGTGCAGCAGCGCCTTGGACGGTATGCAGCCGATATTCAGGCAGGTGCCGCCGAAGGTCGCGCGCTTTTCGACGACCGCGACCTTCAGGCCGAGCTGGGCCGCCTTGATGGCGCAGACATAGCCGCCCGGGCCGCTACCGATAATGATGACATCATAGGCCATTGTTGATTTCCCTTTTACGTTATCTCTTTAGATCGCCCCGCCATGTAGCGAGACGAAGCCCGGCGCCGGCAGACGCGGCCCCGGCAATCGGTTGACTCAGTGGCCGCGGCGATCGCGTGATCGCGGGCCAAACTGGCTGTGAGGAAAGTGGCGACGCCGACAGCATAGATCTATCGACCGCCGCTCACATTGAGGATGGCGCCCGTGACGTAGGATGCCGCAGGCGAAAGCAGATAGAGAACCGCATCGGCGACTTCCGCAGGCGTTCCCGGGCGCTTCATCGGTATCATCGGCGCGAGTTCCCGCGCCCGGTCCGGCAATCCGCCCGAAGCGTGAAGGTCAGTCTCGATTACGCCCGGCCGGATCGCATTGACGCGCACGCCTTCCGCCGCCACTTCGCGCGAAAGACCGATGGTGAACGTGTCGATGGCAGCCTTCGAAGCCGCATAGTCGACATATTGGGAGGCCGATCCGAGAACCGCAGCCATCGACGAGATGTTGACGATCGCGCCGCCCTTGCCTCCATGCCTGCTCGACATGCGGCGGACCGCTTCGGCGGCGCAGAGAATTGAACCGGCGACGTTGACGCGCAGCATCCGCTCGATGCGCTCGGGCGACATTTCGTCGACGCGCTCCACCGTGGCCACGATGCCCGCATTGTTGACGAGACCGTCCAGGCGGCCGAAATGCTTGTCTACTGCCGCAAATATGGCCGAAATATCCGCCGCGATGCCGACATCGCCCTGGATGGCGATGGCTTCGCCACCCGCACCCTTGATCGCTGCCACGACATCGTCGGCAGCAGCCTTGGCGGAGGCGTAGTTGACAGCGACGCGCCAGCCCTGGCGGGCCGCACCAAGCGAAACGGCGGCCCCGATGCCGCGGCTTCCGCCGGTCACGAGGAGAACCGGTGCATCACTCATCCTGCGCACTCCTTGAAAGTCAGGACATCCCCTGGCACCACGCTTACCTTGCCTTCGCTCCACAGACGCGACAGGCGCATCGCCTTGCCGAATCCAGTCAGAACGACGCCGCTTATGGCCCGGCCATTCTCAGCTTGAAGGTCACTGGCTAGTCCCTCGCCCGTCGTGCCGTGAATCTTGCCTTGCCAGACCGTGCAGGCAGAAATTTCGGCACCCGTCGCGTCGCCTTGCGGGCAACCGAACATGAGAATGCCGTCGGACGATGTTGGATCGTCGGCCGGCATCACGAAGCCGTCCATGGCGGTACCAAGCCCCGCAACCGTCAGATGGAAGCGGCCGCTTGCGGCGGCAGCTTCCGAATTCAAGGGCACGAACCTCAGTTCATACGTGCCCGAAGGATCGGTATAGATCGCATCCAACTGCGCGCAATCGGCAGCCCGTGCGGGCACCGGCAGATTCGCGACGGCGCACGAAAGTAGTGCCGCCGCTTGCATCGTCCGGTACCGCATCGCGCGCACGTCCCCGCTTAGAGATCGAGAACGAGGCGCTCTGGATCTTCCAGGCTTTCCTTGACGCGAACGAGGAAGGTAACCGCTTCCTTTCCGTCGACCATCCGGTGGTCGTATGAAAGAGCGAGATACATCATCGGGCGAATGACGATCTGGCCTCCGATCACGACCGGACGCTCCTGAATCTTGTGCATGCCGAGGATGCCGGATTGCGGTGCATTCAGGATCGGGGCCGACATCAGCGAGCCGTAGACGCCGCCGTTGGAGATCGTGAAGGTACCACCCTGCATGTCGGCCATCGAAAGCTGGCCATCGCGGGCAGCCTTGCCGAGGCGGCCGATTTCCTTCTCGATCTCGGCGATCGACATCTGGTCGGCGTCACGGACGATCGGAACGACAAGGCCCTTGTCGGTGCCGACGGCAACGCCGATATGGCAGTAGTTCTTGTAGATGATGTCGGTGCCGTCGATCTCGGCGTTAACGGCCGGCAGTTCCTTCAGGGCGTGCGTCACGGCCTTGGTAAAGAAGCCCATGAAACCAAGCTTCACGCCGTGCTTCTTCTCGAAGATGTCCTTGTAGCGGTTGCGCAGATCCATCACCGCCTTCATGTCCACCTCGTTGTAGGTGGTGAGCATCGCGGCAGTGTTCTGGGCGTCCTTGAGACGCTTGGCGATCGTCTGGCGCAGGCGGGTCATCTTCACGCGCTCTTCGCGCGGTGCATCCTCGACCGGGGTGGGAGCGCGGACCGCAACGGGTGCGGGCGCTGCCGGCGCAGGGGCTGAAAGGCCCTTGGCGACGGCGGCGATCACATCGCCCTTCAGCACCTGGCCGCGCTTGCCGCTGCCATCGACCTGATCGGCCGAGAGATTGTTGTCCGCCAGAAGCTTGGCTGCTGCCGGAGCAGGCGGCATGGCGGAGACGGTAGCTGCAACCGGAGCGGCAGCAGCGACCGCCGGTGCGGCGGGGGCGGCAGCCGCAACGGGCTCGGCGGCCTTTGCAGCTGCGCCCGGAGCAGCGACACCTGCGCCATTGGCCGCAATCTGGCCAAGAAGGGCGCCGAGGCCCACGGTCTCGCCAGCCTGGGCGACGATCTCAGAGAGAACGCCGGCCGAAGGCGCGGGAACTTCGATGGTCACCTTATCGGTTTCCAGTTCGAGAATCGGTTCGTCGGCGTTGATGGCGTCACCCACCTTCTTGAACCAGGTGCCGACGGTTGCCTCGCTGACAGATTCGCCGAGGGTTGGAACGCGGATTTCTGTGGCCATTGTTCAAATCCTGATTACGTGTGTTTTCGTTTATGCATTTCGCGCGGCGGACGGCCGCAGGATGATCGACGGCATGGGCAGGATGTCGAAGCGGAAGCCGAAACCCGAGGCGATGATCGGATCGCCGTCGGAAAGCGCCTGCGCTTCCGCCTGATCCTCGACCTCGACAATCGCAACACCCCAGGCACCCTGGGCCTCGAAAACGGGACCGACGGCAATCGCCGATCCCGAAAGCGCCTTCTGGTGCCAGTACTCGACATGGCGTTTCATTGCCGCCATTTCCTCCCCGGTCCCGTCATGCGGAAAAGAAGGGCGCGGCGGCATAAGTCTCATGAGGAAATATGCCATTGCGCCAGCCTCCCCTTAGCCGCCCAGCGCATCCTCGAGGAATGCGGCGAGCTGAGACATATGCTTGGACATCAATCCCGTCGCCGGCGAGGCGGCGGCAGGACGTCCGGTATAGCGCACGCGCTGATACTTGGCGTCGATGTGGGCGAGAACCCACTCAAGGTACGGATCGATGAACGACCACGCGCCCATGTTCTTCGGCTCTTCCTGGCACCAGACCATTTCCGCATTGCGGAAGCGGGAAAGCTCGTTGATCAGAGCCTTGGCCGGGAACGGATAGAGCTGCTCGACGCGCAGCAGGTAGACGTCGTCGACGCCGCGCTTTTCGCGTTCCTCGAGAAGGTCGTAGTAGACCTTGCCGGAGCACATGACCACGCGGCGGATCTTGTTGTCCTTCTGCAGCTTGATCGGTCCATCCTTGATGACCTCCGCGTCGTCCCAGAGCAGGCGATGGAAGGAGGATTCACCGGCCATCTCCGCCAGGCTCGAAACAGCCTTCTTGTGGCGCAGGAGCGACTTCGGCGTCATCAGGATGAGCGGCTTGCGGAAGTCGCGCTTCAGCTGGCGGCGCAGGATGTGGAAATAGTTCGCCGGCGTACTGACGTTGGCGACCTGCATGTTGTCTTCCGCGCAAAGCTGCAGGAAGCGTTCCAGGCGGGCCGAGGAGTGCTCGGGACCCTGCCCTTCATAGCCATGCGGCAGCAGGCAGACGAGACCGGACATGCGAAGCCACTTGCGCTCGCCGGACGAGACGAACTGGTCGAAGATCACCTGTGCGCCGTTTGCGAAGTCGCCGAACTGCGCTTCCCAGAGCGTAAGCGCATTCGGACGAGCCAGCGAATAGCCGTACTCGAAGCCGAGCACCGCCTCTTCCGAGAGCATCGAATTGATGACCTCGTAACGGCCCTGGGTGGGGGAGAGATTGGCAAGCGGGATATAACGCTCTTCGGACTCCTGATCATAGAGAACCGAATGGCGCTGCGAGAACGTGCCGCGCTCGACGTCCTGGCCGGAGAGACGAATCTTGTGCCCATCGACGCACAGCGACCCGAAAGCGAGTGCTTCCGCCATCGCCCAGTCGATGCCCTCGCCGGTGGAAATCATGTTTGCACGGTTTTCCATGAAGCGCTGGATCGTGCGATGAGCGTTGAAGCCAGCCGGGATCTCCGACAGCTTGCGGCCGATCTCCTTCAGCTGCTTCATCGGCACCGCGGTCTTGCCGCGGCGCTGCTCGTCGGCATTGTCGGCGACGCGCAGACCCGACCACTCGCCGTCGAGCCAGTCTGCCTTGTTCGGCTTGTAGGACTGGCCGGCGTCGAATTCCTGCTCGAGCGAGGCGCGCCAATCAGCACGCATCTTCTCGACCTCGCCCTCGGTGAGATGGCCCTCGGCGATCAGCCGCGCTGCATAGAGCTGCACGACGGTCTTGTGGCCGCGGATGACCTTGTACATCTTCGGCTGCGTGAACGCAGGCTCGTCGCCTTCGTTATGACCGAAGCGGCGGTAGCAGAACATGTCGAGGACCACGGGCTTGTGGAACTTCATGCGGAACTCGGTCGCGACCTTCGCCGCATAGACCACCGCCTCCGGATCGTCGCCGTTGACGTGGAAGATCGGCGCCTCGATCATCTTCGCCACATCCGACGGATAGGGCGACGAACGCGAGAAGGCCGGATTGGTGGTGAAACCGATCTGGTTGTTGATGATGACGTGCATGGTGCCGGCGACACGATGGCCGCGCAGGCCGGAAAGGCCAAGAACTTCCGCCACGACGCCCTGGCCTGCAAAGGCGGCATCGCCGTGGATGAGAAGCGGCATGACCTTGGCGCGTTCATGCAGGGGAATGACGTCGCCTTCCCAGACCGTGGCGCTCATGTCCTGCTTGGCGCGCGCCTTGCCCATGACGACCGGATTGACGATTTCGAGATGCGACGGGTTGGCCGTCAGCGACAGGTGCACCTTGTTGCCGTCGAACTCGCGGTCCGACGAAGCGCCGAGATGATACTTCACGTCGCCCGAGCCCTCGACTTCGTCGGGAGCGTAGGAGCCGCCCTTGAATTCGTGGAAGATCGCGCGATGCGGCTTCGCCATCACCTGCGAAAGCACGTTCAGGCGGCCGCGATGGGCCATGCCGAAAACGACCTCCTTGAGGCCGAGATGGCCGCCGCGCTTGATGATCTGCTCCAGCGCAGGGACGAGCGATTCGCCGCCGTCCAAGCCGAAGCGCTTCGTGCCCTTGTACTTGACGTCGATGAACTGCTCGAAGCCTTCCGACTCGATCAGCTTGGAAAGAATTGCCTTCTTGCCTTCCGGCGTGAAGGCAACACCCTTGTCCGCGCCCTCGATGCGTTCCTGAATCCACGCCTTCTCCTCGGGGTTGGACATGTGCATGAATTCGACGCCGATGGTGGAGCAGTAGGTCCGCTCCAGGATCTCGATCATCTCGCGCACGGTTGCGTATTCGAGGCCGAGCACGTTGTCGATGAAGATCTTGCGGTCGTAGTCGGCCTCGGTGAAGCCGTAGGAAGTCGGCGACAGCTCGTTATAGTCCTCGACCGGCGCCGCCAGCCCGAGCGGGTCGAGCTTGGCATGCAGATGGCCGCGGGCGCGATAGGCACGGATCATCATGATGGCGCGCACCGAATCGCGGCTCGCCTGATGAACGTCGGCCGGGCTGGCGGCCACGCCGGTTGCCGCAGCCTTTTCCTCTGCCTTGGCTTTTACCTTGGTCTCGATCGCCTTTTCGACGATGCCCCAATTGCCGTCGAGCGCCGAGACAAGCTCGCCGTTTGCCGCGATCGGCCAGTTCTTGCGCTGCCAGGAAGCGCCTTTGGCCGCCTTCCTCACATCATCCGGACTGTCCTCGAGCGCCTTGAAGAAGGAGCGCCACTCGTCCGATACCGAGTTCGGATCGTCCTCGTAACGAGCGTAGAGCTGCTCGATATAGGCTGCGTTCGCGCCGTCGAGAAACGAGGTTATCTGAAATTGCTCGTTGGCTTCTTGCCTTGCCATGATGATGCGCGGACTGCTCCGTCCGCCTCCTGACTTGATTGGTGCCGGTCGCTTTGCGCCGGCCGTCGCATTTCTTTTCCGCCGCCCGTCAGCGACGCATCCGCATCAAAAGTTCGAAATCGGACGGCAGGCGCGGATGCCTCTGCCGCCCGACCACATAGATTGGTTCAGCCCTTGAGGACTTCAACCAGCGTCTTGCCGAGGCGAGCCGGAGACGGCGACACCTTGATACCTGCCGATTCCATCGCCGCGATCTTCGATTCTGCGTCGCCCTTGCCGCCGGAAACGACAGCACCGGCGTGGCCCATGGTGCGGCCCTTCGGAGCCGTACGGCCCGCGATGAAGCCGGCCATCGGCTTCTTGCGGCCCTTCTTGGCTTCGTCGATCAGGAACTGGGCTGCGTCTTCTTCAGCCGAGCCGCCGATTTCACCGATCATGATGATCGAGGTCGTGGCCGGGTCGGCCAGGAACATCTCAAGCACGTCGATGAACTCGGTGCCCTTGACCGGGTCGCCGCCGATGCCGACAGCCGTCGTCTGGCCGAGGCCCTCGTTGGACGTCTGGAACACCGCTTCATAGGTCAGCGTGCCGGAGCGCGACACGATACCGACCGAACCCTTGCGGAAGATCGAGCCCGGCATGATGCCGATCTTGCATTCTTCCGGCGTCAGGATGCCCGGGCAGTTCGGGCCGAGCAGACGGGACTTGGAGCGGTCGAGGCGAGCCTTGACGCGGACCATGTCCATGACCGGGATGCCCTCGGTAATGCAGGTGATGAACGGGATCTCGGCGTCGATCGCCTCGATGATCGCATCCGCGGCACCAGCCGGCGGAACGTAGATCACGGACGCATCGGCGCCGGTCTTTTCCTTGCCTTCGGCAACGGTCGCGAAGATCGGCAGAGTTTCGCCCTTGGAACCGGTCCAGGTTTCGCCACCCTTCTTCGGGTGGATACCGCCGACCATCTTGGTGCCGTAGTAGGCGAGAGCCTGTTCGGTGTGGAAGGTGCCGGTCTTGCCGGTCAGGCCCTGAACGAGAACCTTGGTATTCTTATTGACGAGAATAGACATGTATCAGGTCCTCAAATTAGGCGTTGATCGCAGCGACGATCTTCTTGGCAGCATCGTCCAAGTCGTCGGCGGCCGTGATCGCAAGACCCGACTCGTTGAGGATTTTCTTGCCGAGCTCGACATTGGTGCCTTCGAGGCGAACGACGAGCGGCACCTTGAGACCGACTTCCTGAACCGCTGCGACAACGCCTTCGGCGATGACGTCGCACTTCATGATGCCGCCGAAGATGTTGACGAGGATGCCCTCGACCTTCGGGTCAGCCGTGATGATCTTGAAGGCCGCAGCAACCTTGTCCTTGCCGGCACCACCACCGACGTCACAGAAGTTCGCCGGCTCCTTGCCGTAGAGCTTGATGATGTCCATGGTTGCCATGGCAAGGCCCGCGCCGTTGACCATGCAGCCGATGTTGCCGTCGAGGGCAACGTAGGCGAGGTCCCACTTGGAGGCTTCGATTTCCTTGGCGTCTTCTTCAGTCACGTCGCGCAGCGTCTTGACGTCGTCATGACGGAACAGCGCGTTGCCGTCGAAGGACATCTTGGCATCGAGGACGCGCAGGTGGCCGTCCTTCATGACGATCAGCGGGTTGACCTCGAGGAGAGCCATGTCCTTCTCGCCGAAGGCCTTGTAAAGCGCCGGGAACAGCGACTTGGCATCTTCTGCGGCGGCACCCGAAAGCTCGAGAGCCTTGGAGATCGCGGCAACATCGGCAGCCGTGACACCGGCTTCTGGATCGATGGCGATCGTGTGGATCTTTTCCGGCGTGTCATGGGCGACGGCTTCGATATCCATGCCGCCTTCCGTGGAAACCACAAAGGCGACCTTGCCGACTGACCGATCGACCAGGATCGAGCAATAGAGTTCGCGGGCAATGTCGGCGCCGTCTTCGATATAGAGGCGGTTGACCTGCTTGCCGGCTTCGCCCGTCTGCGCCGTTACCAGCGTGTTGCCGAGCATTTCCTTGGCGTGGGCAACGACTTCCTCGATCGACTTCGCCAGGCGAACGCCGCCCTTGGCGTCAGGGCCGAGTTCCTTGAACTTGCCCTTGCCGCGGCCACCGGCGTGGATCTGGCTCTTGACCACGTAAAGCGGGCCGGGAAGCGACCTGGCGGCAGCTTCGGCCTCCTCGACCTTGAGGATAGCCACACCTTCCGCGACCGGCGCGCCATAGCCCTTCAGCAGAGCCTTGGCCTGATATTCATGAATATTCATGGGTCTGTTCCTGTTTGATTACTTCGGCGCCCGGTCCGACTACTTGAGCGACGGCGCGATGTTGATGCAGGCTTCGCAGAGGCCGGCAACCGCGCCGACCGACTTGTCGAAGGCTTCCTTCTCGGCCTTGTTCAGATCGATCTCGATGACGCGCTCGACGCCACCGGCGCCGATCACCGTCGGAACGCCGACATACATGTCCTTGACGCCATACTGGCCCGTGAGGTGCGCAGCGCAGGGCAGGACGCGCTTCTTGTCCTTGAGGTAGGCTTCGGCCATTTCGATCGCCGAGGCGGCCGGTGCGTAGTAGGCCGAACCGGTCTTCAGCAGGCCGACGATTTCGGCGCCGCCGTCACGGGTGCGCTGGATGATTTCTTCGAGGCGTTCCTTGGTAACCCAGCCCATCGTGACGAGGTCGGTGAGCGGAATGCCGCCGACGGTCGAATAGCGGGCGAGCGGCACCATCGTATCGCCATGGCCGCCGAGAACGAATGCCGTGACGTCCTGCACGGAAACGTTGAATTCCTTGGCGAGGAAGAGGCGGAAGCGCGAGGAGTCAAGAACGCCGGCCATGCCCACGACCTTGTTGCTCGGAAGGCCGGAAAACTTCTGCAGCGCCCAGACCATGGCGTCGAGCGGGTTGGTGATGCAGATCACGAATGCGTTCGGCGCGTACTTCTTGATGCCAGCGCCGACCTGCTCCATGACCTTGAGGTTGATGCCGAGAAGGTCGTCGCGGCTCATGCCCGGCTTGCGCGGGACGCCGGCCGTGACGATGCAGACGTCTGCGCCTTCGATCGCGGAATAGTCGCTGGCGCCCGTCAGGTTGACGTCGAAGCCCTCGACCGGGGAGGACTGTGCGATGTCGAGGCCCTTACCCTGAGGAATGCCATCGGCGATGTCGAAGAGAACGATGTCGCCCAGTTCCTTCAGGCCGGCGAGATGCGCCAGCGTGCCGCCGATCATGCCAGAACCAATAAGTGCGATCTTGTTGCGCGCCATTTCGGTGTTTCCTTGTACCGTCAAAACCCATAGCAGCGCGGTCACGCGTCGCCATTGCCGTCAACCGCATAGACCCAAAGCCAAAAAATGGCAATGCATTATTTTATGACGAACAATTTCAATCGGTTAGATATTAAAATTCTTACGTAAACGTAACTCACGTCGTCATGAGTTTGTCATTCTGCAGCCCGCTTGGCGTGGTGGAGCGCAAGATATTCAGCACTTCGCATCTCGAAGAGACGGGAGGCGGTGCGATCGAACTCGAAGCCTTCCGTGCCCTTTCTTCCGGTCAGAAGGTGTTCAGGCATGGCCGCAGCTGAGACGAAAAGACGGGCACCGTGATCGTAGAGCGTGTCGATGAGGATGATGAATCGTTTCGTCTGGTTCCGTTTCTCCGGGCCGAGCATCGGCACATGATCCAGGAAGATCGTGTCAAAACGTTCGGCGATTGCCAGAAAATCGACAGCGCCATGCGGCTGTTCGCAAAGATCCGCGAACGAAAACCGCGCCATTCGGTCAACTGCCAGCGGCACGTGGATTTTACGCCCCTTCAGCGGAATGTCGAGCGGCTGCGCCTTGCGCCCGTGGAGCGCTTGCGCCCAGGACGCATCCATCGCCATGTCGGCGCGCTCGTCGAGCGGCGAGAGGTAAACCGGCTGGCTGCTCAGCTTCTCCATGCGGTAGTCGGTCGGCGAGTCCAGGGACACGACATCGACATGGGACCTCAGGAGCGCAATAAACGGCACGAAGAGGCCACGGTTGAGGCCCTGATGATAGAGATTGTCCGGCTCCACGTTGGAGGTCGCGACGAGCACGCAACCGCGCGCGAAAAGCTCCGAGAAAAGCCGCGACAGGATCATGGCGTCGGCAATGTCGGTGACGGAAAACTCGTCGAAGCACAGCAACTCCGCCTCGGCAAAGAGATCGGCGGCAACCGGCGGCATCGGATCGGCCTGCTTCGTCTCGCCGTTCTTGAGCTTCAGGCGATGGGCGGCGATGCGATTGTGCACATCTGCCATGAATTCGTGAAAATGGGCGCGCCGCTTGCGGCTGCAGGGCGCCATGGCGAAGAACATGTCCATGAGCATCGTCTTGCCGCGGCCGACGCTGCCGTGGATGTAGAGCCCCTTCACGCTGTCGGCGGGCTTTTTCCGCGCGGCAAAGAGCCAGCCGAGCGCACTCGTCTTGGCGGCCGGACGGCGTCTCTTGAGTGCGGAAAGCACGCGGTCGAGGCGATCGGCCACGTCCATCTGCGCGGCATCCACCTGGAGCGAGCCGGAAGCCGTCAGCGATTTCAGTTGCTCGGCAACGCTCAGGGAATAGTCAGGCATGGGCTGCATGAAGAAACATCCGCCTGTATGTCAAGGGACGGCAGAGCCGCCTGCCTTTATCGGCTGAGGCTGATCGGCTGGCCGGAGTTCGTGGAACCGTCGAAACGGGAATCCGCCGTCTTGTAGACCCGGCCGATCGGGTTGCCGCTGCGATCCTTGAGCAGGACCTGCTTGCCTTCGACTTCCCACGAGCCCATGGCCGTCAACTCGCCGACGCAGCCGCGGGTACCGCCGCGGGAGCCGCTTCCGAGATTGGTAAGCGTCAGGAACATGTCGCAGGTGTTGCCGGCACTCGAAACGCGCCAGCTGCCGACCATCGATTCCTTCGTCACATCGAGCGCCGTTGCGCCCAGCTGATCGGCACCCGGCATCGACGCGACGTTCGGCGCGGCGGCGGGAGCGGCGGGAAACTGGGAGCCGCCGGCTCCCGGAGCCGGCAATTGCCCGGCCTGCACGCTGGGAACGGGCTGCGCCTGGAGCGGAGCAGCGGAGTAACCGGAGTTGTAGCCCGAGTAGCTTGTACGCTGGCAGCCGGCAAGCGAGAGAACGATCGCCACACCCGTCACCGCATATCTAAATTGCATCATCACACTCCCGAAATTTCGACCCTGCCCCTGAAGCTGGCGCGCAATAGCGGCCGAATTATCGTGAAAGGCCAAGTCGAATCAAGCCAGTCACGATCAGAATGATCCGTATCGCGGAACCTTTGGGCAACCCTGAGGCAAAATTGGCGCATTTTCAAACAATTCAAGGGCTCAGCATGCGCCACCACGGCACGGACAGGTACCCTGAGTTGGCGCCGCCTCGATGTGATTCGCGCCTAGGACGCGCCAGATACGCAAAAAGCCGCCGGTATTCGACGGCTCTTCGCATATGAAAGAACGAAGGCTTCACACCCTGCGCTCGACCATCATCTTCTTGATCTCTGCGATGGCCTTTGCAGGGTTCAGACCCTTCGGGCAGGTCTGCGCACAGTTCATGATCGTGTGGCAGCGATAGAGGCGGAAAGGATCCTCGAGGTTGTCGAGACGCTCGCCCGTCGCTTCGTCTCGGGAGTCGATCAACCAACGATAGGCCTGCAGAAGGACGGCCGGGCCGAGGTAACGGTCGCCGTTCCACCAGTAGCTCGGACAGGAGGTCGAGCAGCAGGCGCAGAGGATGCATTCGTAGAGGCCGTCGAGCTTCTGGCGATCCTCGTGGCTCTGCTTCCATTCCTTGGCCGGCGCGGGTGAGACCGTCTTCAGCCACGGCTCGATCGAGCGGTGCTGGGCGTAGAAGTTGGTAAGGTCCGGAACGAGGTCCTTGACGACAGGCAGATGCGGCAGCGGATAGATCTTCACCGTGCCCTTGATGTCGTCGAGACCCTTGGTGCAGGCGAGCGTGTTCGTGCCGTCGATGTTCATCGCGCAAGAGCCGCAGATGCCCTCGCGACAAGAGCGGCGCAGCGTTAGCGTCGGATCGATCTTGTTCTTGATGTAGAGCAGGCCGTCGAGAACCATCGGACCGCAATCGTCGAGGTCGATGTGGTAGGTGTCGATCGAAGGGTTCTGGCCGTCGTCCGGGCTCCAGCGGTAGACCCGGAATTCCCGGGTATTCGTGGCGCCAGCCGGCTTCGGCCAGACCTTGCCTTCGCGGATCTGGGAGTTCTTGGGGAGAGCGAGTTCAACCATGCGACCTGTCCGTTCTTTCCTTGCGCCGATCCTTGCGAATGACCAGCTTCAGCCCCGACCATATGTTGTCGACTGCGGCCACCTTGACATCCACCAGATCAAGATCGAGGGCCGCTGCGCGCACGACATCCTCGGTCACGTCCGTCTTAACCTTCGAAGCCTTCTTCGGCCACGAGACCCAGATCATGCCATCCGGCGTGATCCGGTCCTGAAGGCCGGAAAGCTCGTTTTCGATCTCCGCCCTCATGATCGTGAAGGCATGGATCGCATCGTAAACCTTGTCTGCCGCCTGGATCGCTTCCCAAGAGGAAAGCCGGTCGCAGGTGGCAAATTCAACTGAGGCAGCAAGCTCTTCCAGGCTTTCCGGCAGCGCGATGAACGCTGCCGTCATGCCGGGCTTGAAACCCAATTTCCTGACAAGCGGCGTTCCGGAATATCCCGCGTCCGCCGCCGCCATGATCAATAAACACGCGCCTTCGGCTCGATCTTGTGCGGATCGATGCCTTCGGCAATGAGGTCGGTGTGGACCGGACGGTAGTCGAGCTTCACATCGCCGGCCTCATTGACCCAGGCGAGTGTATGCTTGCGCCAATTGACGTCGTCGCGACCAGCGAATGGCCCGCCGGTGTAGTCTTCGCGGGCATGCGAGCCGCGGCTCTCCTTGCGGGCCTCGGCGCCGTAGATCGTCGTGATCGCGTTGGCCATCAGGTTTTGCAGCTCGAGCGTTTCGACGAGGTCGGAGTTCCAGATCATCGAGCGGTCGGTGACCTTGACGTCCTTGAGCTCGCTCCAGATTTCCGAAAGACGGCGGCAACCGGATTCCAGGGTTTCCTGGGTGCGGAAGACGGCCGCATCTTCCTGCATGGCGCGTTGCATCTTCTCGCGCAGCGCAGCCGTCGGCGTGCCGCCGCTGGCGTGGCGCACACCGTCGAAGCGATCCATGATCTTGTCACAGGCCGCCACGTTCAGATGCGGAACCGGTGCTGCACGGTCGATGACCTCGCCGGCGCGGATGGCGGCCGCACGGCCAAAGACAACGAGATCGATCAGCGAGTTGGAGCCGAGGCGATTGGCACCATGCACCGAGGCGCAACCGGCTTCACCAACGGCCATCAGGCCGGGGATGACCCGTTCCGGATTGTTGCTGTCGGCATTCAGCACTTCGCCCCAATAGTTCGTCGGAATGCCGCCCATGTTGTAGTGAACGGTCGGCAGGACCGGGATCGGCTCGCGCGTCACGTCGACGCCGGCGAAGATCTTGGCGCTCTCGGAGATACCCGGCAGGCGCTCGTGCAGCACGGCCGGGTCGAGATGGTCGAGGTGCAGGAAGATGTGGTCCTTGTTCTTGCCGACGCCACGGCCTTCGCGGATTTCCAGCGTCATGCAGCGCGAGACGACGTCGCGCGAGGCAAGGTCCTTCGCCGAAGGCGCATAGCGCTCCATGAAGCGTTCACCCTCGGAATTCACGAGGTAACCGCCTTCGCCGCGCGCGCCTTCGGTGATGAGACAGCCCGAACCGTAGATGCCGGTCGGATGGAACTGCACGAACTCCATGTCCTGCAGGGGCAGGCCGGCACGTGCCACCATACCGCCGCCGTCGCCGGTGCAGGTATGGGCTGACGTTGCCGAGAAATAGGCGCGGCCATAACCGCCGGTCGCCAGCACCACCATCTTGGCGGCGAAGCGATGGATCGTGCCGTCGTCGAGGCACCAGGCGACGACGCCGGTGCAACGGCTGCCGTCGTCGGACATGATCAGGTCGAGTGCGAAATACTCGATGAAAAACTCGGCATTGTGCCGGAGCGACTGGCCATAGAGCGTGTGCAGGATGGCATGGCCGGTGCGGTCGGCAACGGCGCAGGTGCGCTGCACCGGCGGACCTTCGCCGTAGTTCTGCATGTGGCCGCCGAACGGGCGCTGGTAGATCTTGCCTTCCTCGTTGCGGGAGAAGGGCACGCCGTAGTGCTCGAGCTCATAGACCGCCTTCGGCGCTTCCATGGTCATGTATTGCATGGCGTCCACGTCGCCGAGCCAGTCGGAACCCTTGACCGTGTCGTAGAGATGCCACTGCCAGCTATCCGGCGTCATGTTCTGCAGCGAGGCCGCAATGCCGCCCTGGGCGGCGACGGTGTGTGAGCGGGTCGGAAATACCTTGGTGATGCAGGCGGTGCGGAAACCCTGTTCGGCCATGCCGAGCGTGGCGCGCAACCCCGCGCCGCCGGCGCCGACGACGATCACGTCATAGGAGTGATCGACATATTTGTAGGCCTTCCCATTCTGAGCGGGTGAAGACGGTGCCATGATACGGTTATCCTACGAATGCGATTTTCAGAATGGCGAAGAGACAGAGGCCAGCGATCAGGATCGAGAAGAAGGTGTTGAGCATCAGCAGGATGACCTTGCCGAATTCGCCGTGCACGTAGTCTTCGATGATCACCTGCATGCCGAGCTTCATATGGATGACGCCGGAGACGACCACCAGGCCCATGACGACCGCGACCAGCGGGTGCGACAGCGCGTGAACGACATCCGAATAGGGCGCTCCCGCATAGGCAATCATGAAGATGACGAAGAAGATGATGAGCGGAATGTTGGCGACCGCGGTCAGGCGCTGGCGCCAGAAATGGTCTGTGCCGTCCTTGGCAGAGCCAAGCCCGCGAACCTTGCCCAGGGGGGTGCGCATATCCATGTGATTTGCCTTCAGAAGCGAATGAGGAAGCCGATCACCCAGACCAAGACGGTCAGACAGAGCGATCCGATGATGTTGGCTTTCGCAAGCTTGGTGGAGAATTCCTTCTCGAAACCATGGCCGAGATCCCACATCAGGTGGCGCAGGCCGCCCAGCATATGGTGCAACAATGCCCAGGTATATCCAAGCAGGATGAGCTTGCCGACAATGCTGCCGAGGATCCAGTTGACCCAGTCGTAATAGGCTTGGCCCGTCGCAGCCGCGATCAGCCACCACGCAATCAGGATCGTGCCGACATAGAGTGCGCCGCCGGTGATGCGGTGCAGGATCGACATGACCATGGTTGGAATAGGCTTGTAGATTTGCAGATGCGGCGACAGGGGCCGGTTATTTGTCACATTCGCCATCAGAACCTCGCGGCGTTTTGCTGCGCGTCGAATTTCGGGCACGCCCGTAGCGACCACACGAATGACAAAATCTTGTGTGCGTCGCGTCATTGGCGACGTTTAATCACCGAAATGCGGAACGACAAGCACTATTGCTGCATGCCTCCAATTTAATCGATTGGGGTTGCGCAGAACTTACACTTGCGCAAGGAGTCTTCCTTTCCACTCCGCTTTTGCCGGATCACCATCCCCATGGACAATTTGCGGCTTTTGCCGCAATGTGTCGTTAACGCTTTGTTAACGATTGGAAATCCGGAGGCGAAACATGGTCCTGCGTATCGCGAGCGCCTTTCTGCTGACAGCCTGCGTGGCGGTTGCTTTGCCGGCCGTCGCCGGCGACTATCGCGGACGTCCCGATTTTCAGCGCCGGCATTTCTTCGAGCGGCCGCATTGGGTAACCGCCGGGAGCTACCGTCCCGACCTGATCGCCCGCCAGGATCGGCGGCTCGCCCTCGGATTCGGCTTCGATCGCCGCCGGGATCGGTTCCTCTATGGTGCACCCTACCTCTACCGCGCGCCCTATCTCTACGGAGCACCGTACGGGGTGTCAGGTTCGGCCAACATTGCGAGCAACAGCCTTACGATCGTGGTCGGCGACACTCCGATGTCCGGCGTCGACGGAACCTATGCCGGCACCTCCTATGCCTACGGCGGCGACGGCGGTACCTATGTCGTCTCCGGCGGCTATGGCGGCTATCCGGTAAGGAGGCAGGTACGCCTCGCCCCGCGGGCAAAGATCATCGACGTCGCCAGGCGGCCTTCCGCGGGCTGCTCATACGAGGCAGGCGTCTGCGTCATCCGCCCATAGCTATTCCGCGAGAAAGCGCCACACCGTCGTTTTCTTCACTTCGCTGTCTTCAAGAACGCGGGTGACGGGCACTTCATAGACTGCGCAGGACTGCAGCCGGTCCCCGGGACGGTAGGCACGCCCCGGATCGCCCACAAGCACGGTTCGCCCCTCCCGGGCGAGATCGGCAAGCCAGGGCACGAGCGCAGCGGCAAAGTCCCGGTCATAAAAGACATCACCGGCAAGCACGACATCAGCATCGGTCGAGCGGCCGATCAGGTCCTCGCGGGTGAAGCGGAGCGAAACTCCGTTCCTGCGGCTGTTGAGGCGCACGGCCACTTCCGCCCAGGGATCGATGTCGGCGGCGAGCACATCGGCGGCCCCGGCAAGCCCCGCCGCAATCGCGACTATTCCGGAGCCCGTCGCAAAATCAAGGACGCGTTTGCCGCGCACGATTTCGGCGTGGTCGAGGACATAGCGGGCGAGCCCCTGGCCGCCGGCCCAGGCGAAGGCCCAGAAGGGCGGCGGCAGGCCGATCTCCTCCAGCTCCTCCTCGGTCTTCAGCCAGAGATCATGCGCTTCGCTCGCCAGATGCAGGCTGATCTCCGGCACATGTGGAGGCGCCATGACGCTCGTATTCCTGAGGATGAATGTCTCCGGATCGGTCTTCACGGCAATACGCCCCGCTCACGCCCGTCTCTTCCTCCTGCATGGTGCCATGGGAAGAGACGGGCCGCGATGCAACTCTGCGGCATCAGTCGTTTTGCGGAGGCTTGTCGAAGCCGCCCATCCGGCAGACCTCGGCCCATTCATCATCGGTCACCGGCTGCACGGACAGGCGCATGGAGGTCACGAGCGCCATCTGCGAGAGCTTCGGATTGGCCTTGATCTCCTTCAGAGACACCGGAGTCGGCACGTCCATGACGGCGCGGATATCGACGCAGTCCCAGCGGTCGTCGCCCGCCGCCGTCGAGTCCGGATGCGAAAGCGCGCAGACTTCGACGATGCCGACGATCTCCAGCCCGTCATTGGAGTGGTAGAAGAAGCCCTTGTCGCCGATCTTCATGGCACGCATGTTGTTGCGTGCCAGATAGTTGCGCACGCCCGTCCACTCGGTGCCTTTCTCGCCCGCATCCTTCTGCTGTTGCCAGGACCAGGACGAGGGCTCGGATTTATAAAGCCAGTGGGCCATGTGCCTCAGCCCTCCGGACTGTTGAAGACCCAATTGAAGGGCTTCACCTCGACCTTTTCGAAGAGACCGGCCCTGGCATAGGGATCGGCGTCGGCGATGGCGCGCGCGGCCTCGATCGACTCCGCCTTGACGACGACCAGGCTGCCGCAGGGCTTTCCTTCGCCATCGAGGAACGGACCCGCCATCTTAAGCGTGCCTTCCGTGTTCAGCTTGTTCAGAAATTCGATATGCACCGGACGCGTGTCCATGCGCACATTCAGATGGCCCGGCTTATCCGTGCACAGGAAGGCAAAAAGCATCGCGGGAATTCTCCTTGTTGGAATCCGGAAATGTCATTCGGTTGTGATGGGCCGCGTCATCAGCTGTTCGATAGCCGTTGCAACATCGAGCTTGGCCTCGATTATAGCGGCGACGGCATCGGTGATGGGCATGCTGACGCCCGATTCCTTGGCAAGCTTCGAGGCGACGGCCGCTGCAAAGGCGCCCTCGATCAGCGTTCCATGCGTGGGGTCCACCGCCTCGCCGCGTCCGAGCGCGATCCCGAATCTGAGATTGCGGGATTGATGGCTCGTCGCCGTAAGCACCAGGTCGCCCAAGCCAGAGAGCCCACGCACCGTGTCCGCCTGCCCGCCCTTTGCAGCGACGAGACGCGACATCTCGGCAAGCCCGCGGGCAATCAGCGCAGCACGGGCCGAATCGCCAAGACCTGCCCCCTCGACGATGCCGCAGGCGATCGCAAGCACGTTCTTCAATGCCCCGCCGAGCTGTACGCCGATGCGGTCGGCCGAGGCATACAATCGAAAGGTCGGCGTCGAAATCGCCTGTGCCAGGCGCTCTGCCGTCGCCATGTCCGGGGCTGCGACAACCATCGCAGTCGGCTGGCTCTTGGCGATGTCCATGGCAAAGCCCGGGCCCGAAAGCGCGGCGACAACATTGTGACCCAGCTCGGCTTCGATGACGTCCGTCAGCAGTTGGCCGGACGCACGGTCGATCCCCTTGGCGCAGGTCACGACGATCGCGTCCTTCGCGAGAAAGGGACCGTATTGTTCGGCCGCGTCTGCCTGTGCCTGCGACGGCATAGCAAAGAGCACGATATCCGCATCGCTGATCGCATCGGGTTCAGCGGAATAGGCGAGCCGGTCAGGCAGTTGAATTCCGGGCAGCGCGTCGTCATGAACGCCCTCTGCCCTCAGGTCGTTGACGAGCGAGGGATCGCGGGCGACAAGCGTTACGTCGCTCCGCCCCTCGAGGGCGATGACGGCGGCGAGTGCGGTGCCGAACGCGCCGGCGCCGACGACTGCTATGCGTTCGTTGCTCATGCCTTGGCTCCTCGTTTTCCGTGACCGATCAGTGTCTGCGCCGTCGCATCGAGCGGCCACCGCGTCCGCGGCTGCACCTCGAGGTCATCGGCTGCGGTACCGATCGCCATGCGCTCCAGCCCGGCCCAGGCAATCATTACCGCATTGTCGGTGCAAAGCCGCAGCGGCGGGGCGATGAAGCGAAAGCCTTCCTTGTCGCAAAGTGCCTGCAGAGTACCGCGAACCTCGAGATTCGCCGCCACTCCGCCCGCAACCACCAGCGCCGGTTCTCCCGCAAAGGTCGGAAATTCGGCCCTGAACCGCTGCAGTCCCCTGCCGATGCGGTCCTTCAGTGTCCGGGAAATCGCCCTCTGGAAAGAAGCGCAGATATCCACGATATCCTGTTCGTTCAGGGGCTGGATTGCAAGTGCGGCCTGGCGGACTGCGGTCTTCAGGCCCGAGAAGGAAAAGTCGAGCCGCGCCTCCCCGACGAGCGGCCGCGGAAAATCGAAGCGATCGGGATTGCCCGACCTTGCGGCCCGCTCGACCTCCGGCCCACCCGGATAGGGCAGGCCGAGCAGCTTCGCCGTCTTGTCGAAGGCCTCGCCGAGCGCATCGTCGATCGTGGTCCCCCAGCGCTCGTATTCACCAACGCCGCGCACGAGGATGAGCTGGGTATGACCGCCGGAAACGAGCAACATCAGGTAAGGAAAGGAAAGCCCGTCCGTCAGGCGTGCCGTGAGCGCATGCCCCTCGAGATGGTTGATGGCATAGAGCGGCTTGTTGGTCGCACGCGCAATTGCCTTGCCTGTCATCAATCCGACGAGCAGCCCGCCGATCAGCCCCGGCCCGGAAGTGGCCGCAATCGCGTCGACATCTTCGAGCGACATATTGGCGCGTTTCAGCGCCTCTTCGATAAGCGTATCAAGCGCTTCGACATGGGCACGCGCTGCGATTTCGGGCACGACGCCGCCATAGGCGCTGTGCTCCTCCAACTGGCTGAGCACAACGTCCGAAAGCACCTGCGACGTGCCGTCCGCATGGCGCTCGACAACAGCTGCCGCGGTCTCGTCACAGCTGGTTTCGATGCCAAGGATGCGCAACAGGGATGTCATGGGCTGGTCGTTGATTGCGGTAAGGCCTAAATCTGGGTACGAGGACTGTCGGTAACAACGGATCAATGTGGATGCAAACAAAACCTTTCCGGATCGGCACGCGCGGCAGCCCGCTCGCGCTGGCGCAGGCCAACGAAACGCGCGCGCGGCTGATGGCTGCGCATGGCTTGCCAGAGGAAATGTTCGAAATCGTGGTGCTGACGACGAAAGGCGACCGCATCACCGACCGGTCGCTCGCGGAGATCGGCGGCAAGGGCCTGTTCACGGAAGAGCTGGAACTCAAGCTCGCTTCCGGCGAACTGGATATCGCCGTCCATTCCGCCAAGGATATGCCGAGCAAGCTGCCCGACGGGCTTCATCTGTCCGCCTTTCTGCCGCGCGAGGACATCCGCGACGTCGTCATCGGCCGCAGCGCCCCGAGGCTGATAGAGCTGCCGCAGGGGGCGACGGTCGGTTCTTCCTCACTCCGCCGCCAGGCGCTCATCCGGCGCATGCGGCCGGATATAAAGGTGGTGACCTTTCGCGGCCTCGTCGATACGCGGCTGCGTAAACTCCAGGAAGGGCAGGTCGATGCGACCCTTCTGGCGCTCGCCGGCCTGAAGCGGCTCGGCAAGGTCGGCGTCCTGACCGAGATCCTGGCGCCCGAGGAATTTCCGCCGGCCCCCGCCCAGGGGGCGATCTGCATCGAAAGCCGCATCGGCGACGCCCGCACGGCGGAGCTTGTCGCCGCGGTCAACGACCCTCTCACCTTCGATACCGTTTCCTGCGAGCGTGCTTTCCTCGCCGCGCTTGACGGTTCCTGCCGAACGCCGATTGCCGGCTATGCCATCTGCGAAGGCGACCACCTGAAATTCTCGGGCCTCGTCCTCACGCCAGACGGCCGCAAGGAACACAGCGTCGAGATCGAGGGCAATCGGCGCGATGCGACCGCCCTTGGGCATCTGGCCGGCACCGAGATCAGGGAAAAGGCGGGCACCATCTTCTTCGACGATTGGAGCTGATGCCGATGCGCGTGGTCGTCACAAGGCCAACGCATTCCGGCGAGCAGACGGCCCGCATCCTGCGCGAGCGCGGCCATGAGCCGATTCTCCTGCCCCTGTCGCGGGCGGTACATGACCCGGCCGCCGTGCGCGCGGCACTGGCGGAACATGCGGGTGCAATTGCCGTTACCAGCGCAGAGGCGATCCGCAGCGCCGCAGAACTCCACGCCGAGCTTTCCCCGTATCTTTCGAGACGGCTCTTTGCCGTCGGCAGGGCAACGGCGCAGGAGGCTGCGAGAACAGGGTTTACGGCGGTCTCGACGTCCGAAGGAGACGGCCGCGCGCTTGGTGAATTCATATCGGCCGCTCTCGGCCGGTCCGATTCCGAACTTCCTGTCGTTTATCTTGCCGGCCTGCCCCGTGCATCCGGCTTCGAGACGCGATTGCAGGAACTGCAGGTCCCTTTCGTGGTCGCCGAGTGCTATTATATGGCTGAGGTGGAGCATGAACACGAGCATTTGAGCCAGATGTTTCTTGCGGAGCCGGTAGGTGCCGTGCTGCTGTATTCCCGCGAGAATGCCGAGCGTTTCTTTAGGCTTTCCGTCGTCAGGTCGAACTCTGACATTCTTGATGGAAGCCGAATTCTCTGCCTCAGCGCGGCCGTTGCCGCTGCCGTTCCGGATCAATTGCGCCGCAATATCTCGATCGCGGCGACGCCCGAGGAAGAAAGCCTCCTTGCCCTCCTGGGCAACGCTTGACGTCCATTTTTGATGTGGCCCCTTTCCATTATGCACTTCACTGACTAGGTTCGTCGCAATGCAGGATGATGAGGACATCATGGTATCGGGAAAGCCGCCGCGCCGATCAAAAACGGCTAACGAGCCGGTCACGATTGACCTGGAGGCACATGAATCCGCCCCCGCGGCAGCCTTCGAAGAGGCAGTCGAACACCCAGCGTCGCCGGATCCCGAGGTAGTTGCTGCCGAGAAGGCGGCGTTCCCGGCTGAAAGCGAAGGCGAGCCCCTGACCGAGCATGAGAGCGAGCGGGCGACCGATGCGCACGAGAATGTGCCTCCGCCGCCACAGGCGGACACCCCGCCCAGGCGCTCGGTACACGAACCCGTCCAGTCGCGGCAGACAAGTACCTCGACCCTCATTGCGGCAGGCATCGTCGGCGGGCTCGTGGCCCTTCTCGGGGCCGGAAGCATCCAGTATGCCGGCTTGCTCCCGGGAACGGCCACCCGTGCCGAGAACGAGGAGACAGCCGCCCTTTCCGCCGAGATCGATGGAGTGAAGCAGGCGGTTGCCAATCTTGCGGCAGACGACGCAGACCAGCCTCCGGCACAACCGGACGAGGCGCTGCTCGCGCGGATCGCGACACTCGAAGCCGAGGTAGCAAAGAACACCTCAGCTGCTGCAAGCGGGACCACGAACGCCGCAGCCGACCAGAAGATCGCCGACCTGACGGGCCAGATCCAGCAGTTGCAGGCCAGCGTCGACAAGCTCACACAGAGCCAGGCATCGAATGATGCCGACGTCACGAAAAGGCTCGATGATGCCGAGCGCAAGCTGAACGAACCGCGCGAAGACGTGGCAGTTGCCAAGGCAATTGCGGCCGCAGCCCTGAAGGCTGCGATCGATCGCGGCGGTCCCTTCCTTCCCGAACTCGATACCTTTGCCGGGGTTGCACCGGACGATCCGGCAGTCGCCGACCTGAGGAGCTTTGCCGCCACGGGCGTTCCGTCCCGTGCCGAGCTCATCGGCGAGGCCCCGGACGTCGCGACGGCAATCGTCGATGCGGCCAACCAGCCGCCACCCGACCAGAGCTGGACGGAGAGGCTGGTTGCCGGCGCGAAGTCGCTGGTCAAGGTGCGTCCTGTCGGCAATGTCGAGGGCGACACGGTGGAGGCCGTTGCCGCGCGCATGGAAGACAAGTTGAAAGCCGGCGACCTCCAGGGCGCGGCCGCCGAATGGAACAACCTTCCCGAGGCCGGCAAGACCGCGTCGGCGGCTTTCAAGCAGTCGCTCGACGCGCGTATCCGCGTCGAGGATCTGGTCGCGGGCGCGCTTTCGAAGGCCGTTTCCGGCACCGGCAAGCAAGGGTGAGGTGAGAAGGCTCATGGTCAAGCTACTCGTCTTCGCCGCTGTCGTTCTGGGTCTCGGCTACGTTTTCTCCTGGCTTGCCGATCGTCCCGGTGATCTGACCCTCGTCTGGGAAGGCCAGCTCTACGAGACGAAGCTCATCGTCGCTGCAAGCTTCCTGATCGCGCTCATTGCGGCGGTCAT
Organism: Rhizobium sp. BK251; assembly: GCF_004345245.1. Taxonomy (GTDB): domain Bacteria; phylum Pseudomonadota; class Alphaproteobacteria; order Rhizobiales; family Rhizobiaceae; genus Rhizobium. The sequence goes on from NZ_SLUQ01000004.1 coordinate 210,456, forward strand.
GCTCGCCTGGTGGATCATCCGCACGGTCTGGACCTCGCCGCATTCGGTGACGCGCTATTTCCGTGCCCGCAAGCGCGACCGCGGCTATCAGGCGCTATCGACGGGCCTCATCGCCGCAGGTGCTGGCAACGCCTTGCTCGCCCGGAAGATGGTGGCGCGCACGCAGGGCCTCATCAGTGCCGACCAAGAGCCGCTCATCCATCTCCTCGAGGCACAGGCAGCCCTGATCGAAGGCAAGCACGACGAGGCGCGCAAGAAATTCGAGCAGATGGCCAACGACCCCGAGACGCGGGAGCTCGGTCTGCGCGGCCTCTACCTCGAAGCCAAGCGGCTCGGCGCCAATGAGGCCGCCCGCCAGTACGCCGAAAGCGCTGCCGACAAGGCGCCATACCTGCCCTGGGCAGCACAGGCGACGCTCGAATACCGCTGCCGCGCCGGCCGCTGGGACGAGGCGCTCAATCTGTTGGACAAGCAGAAGCTGGCCCACGTCGTCGAGAAGAAGGAAGCGGCGCGCCTGCGTGCGGTCCTGCTGACGGCTCGCGCGGGCGACAGGCTGGAGGCTGATCCCTCAGGCGCCCGTGACGACGCGCTCCACGCCCTGAAGCTGGCGCCGGACTTCGTGCCGGCCGCCCTCATTGCGGCAAGGGCTCTTTTCCGTGAGGACAAGACACGCAAGGCAAGCTCGATGCTGGAACAGATCTGGAAGAGCACGCCGCATCCCGAGATCGGCCGCACCTACGTGCGTGCCCGCAACGGCGATTCCGCCGTCGACCGGCTGAAGCGCGCCGAGAGGCTTGAATCCCTGAAGCCGAACAACATCGAATCGCTGCTTCTCGTTGCCCGCGCGGCACTCGACGCACAGGATTTCCCGAGGGCGCGCACGAAGGCCGAGGCTGCGGCACGGATCGATGCCCGCGAGGGCGCTTTCCTGCTGCTTGCTGACATCGAGGAAGCCGAAACAGGCGATGAGGGCCGCGTCCGGCACTGGCTTGCACAGGCGCTGCGCGCCCCGCGCGACCCCGCCTGGGTTGCCGATGGGTTCGTCTCGGACAAATGGCTACCGGCGTCGCCCGTCAGCGGGCGCCTCGATGCCTTTGAATGGAAGGCGCCTTTCGGCCAGGTCGAAGGACCGCTGGAGGAGGCTTCGGCGACCACATCCGTCGACAAGGCTCTTCGCAGCCTGCCGCCCGTTCGCACCACGGCCCACACCGAGGCGACTGACGACCACCGCATCATCGAGCTTGAGCGCGCTGCCGCGATTGCCGAGGCCGCGCGGCCCTCCACGAGCCCGCCGGCACGTCCGGCCTCACCCGTGCCCGCCGAGTCCGAGGCGCAGCCGTTCTTCGGCGGCCTGCCGGACGATCCGGGTGTTCGCGATCCCAAGGCCGAACCGGAGCCCAAGACCCGGTTGCGGCTTTTCTGAAACGGAAACCGAAACGCATGTTCGAACGCTTTCAAGAGTTCTTTCAGAATCTCACCGCCGACCATCCCAAGAACGGATTTGCGCCCGACGATCCGCGAATAGCCGTAGCGGCGCTCTGTATGCAGGTCATGGAAGCGGACGGGACGATACAGGACAGCGAGAAGAAGCGTCTGCGCAAGCTCCTGAAGGAGCAATACTCGCTCGACGGCAGGCAGCTCGATGCCCTGATCGCGGCCGGGCAAGAGGCCGAGAGTTCGGCCGTCGATTACTTCCGGTTCACTTCCGACCTCAAGCGTCACCTGGACAACGAGCAGCGCCTCGAGCTGATCGGCATTCTCTGGGATATCGTCTATGCCGACGGCGAACGCAGCGAGATGGAGGATCACGTCATCTGGCGTATCGCCGACCTGCTCGGCGTTTCCGCCCGCGAGCGCATCATGAAGCGGCAGGAGGCAGCCGCCCGCCTCTCGGATCGCGACAAGGAAGGCGATGATGCCGACTGACGCAGCAAGCATGTCGCGCAAGAAGCGTCCGATCCTGATCGTGCTGCATCAGGAGCGCTCAAGCCCAGGGCGCGTCGGCCAGTTGCTTGTCAAGAAGGGCTACGAACTCGACATCCGCCGCCCGGTGCTCGGTGATCCGCTTCCTGTCACATTGGCTGGCCATGCCGGCGCGGTGGTTTTCGGCGGCCCGATGAGCGCCAATGACCCCGACGACTTCGTGAAAGCCGAAACCAACTGGCTGAACGTGCCCCTGAAGGAAAATCGCCCCTTCCTCGGCATCTGCCTCGGTGCCCAAATGCTCGTCAACCATCTCGGCGGCAAGGTGCAGTCACACGAGAACGGCCTGACCGAGATCGGCTGGTACCCGCTTCGCCCGACCGACAAGGGCCGCCGGTTGATGCATTGGCCGAAAATGGTCTACCACTTTCACCGCGAGGGCTTCGACCTGCCGCGCGGCGCCGAACTGCTGGCCGAAGGCGATGCCTATCCGAACCAGGCCTTCCGCTACAACAGCAATGCCTGGGGCCTGCAGTTTCACGCCGAGCTGACCCGCATCATGATGCATCGCTGGGTGGTTCACGGGGAGCATCGCTTCATCATGCCCAATGCCCAGCAGGGCCGCGATCACCTGGAAGGGCGCATGCTGTTCGACGCGCCTCTCAAGGCCTGGCTGACGGAATTCCTCGACATCGTTTTCGAGGGCAAGGCAGCCAATACTCTGACTGGCGGATTGGTATCTTCCGATCAGGGATGATCTCTCGACGGTGCGTCGAGGCTGTCGATCCGGCGAAGCTTTGGGAAAGTCATCGCCCAGATGACTGACACCGCAAGGGTGCCGATGCCTCCGATGATCACCGCCGGCACGGCACCGAAGACCGCAGCCATCGTGCCGGCCCTGAATTCCCCGAGTTCGTTGGAAGCGCCGACGAAGACCGTATTGACTGCATTCACGCGGCCACGCACCTCATCCGGTGTCCACAGCGCGATCAGCGTCTCGCGCACATAGACGGAGATCATGTCGGCCGAGCCCATCACCGCAAGCGCGATGATCGACACCCAGGGCGTTTGCGAAAGGCCGAAGACCACGGTCGCGGCGCCGAACAGCGCGACGCCGAAAAACATGTATAAGCCGGCGCGATGGCGCAGGGGATAGCTCGCCAGGAAGATCGCCATGGTGATCGCTCCCACGCCGGGCGCTGCACGCAAGAGACCGAGGCCCCACGGGCCAAGTGTCAGGATATCACGCGCGAAGATCGGCATGAGCGCCACGGCACCGCCGAGCAGCACCGCGAAAAGATCGAGCGATATCGCCCCGAGCACCACCTTTTCCGATCGGATGAAGCGAAAGCCGGCAAGGAGCGAATCCCAGCTCTTTGCCTGTGCGCTGATGCGCTGCGCAGGCTTCGGGACCATGTACATCAGGATCGAGCCGACGACTGCGAGTGCCACGGCGACAGAATAGGCGACGGTAGCGCTGACGCCATAGAGAAGGCCGCCCGCCACCGGGCCGAGAATTGCCGCCGTCTGCCATGAAGACGAATTCCACGCAATCGCGTTCGAAAGATCCTGCGGCGGAACGAGATTGGGCGCCAGCGACTGCACGGCCGGTGCCATGAAGGCCCGCTCGATGCCGAACACGACCAGGATGAGGAAGACCGGCAGCGGAGAAAAGGCTCCTGTCAGCGTCAGTGCCAGCAGGGCCGCGGAGCACAGGGCGCTGACAAGGGAGCAGAAGGCGGCGATCGCACGGCGATTGTGCCTGTCCGCGACGGCCCCCGTGACAAGGATGAGCAGGAGCGACGGCAGGAACTGAACAAGGCCGATCAGGCCGAGATAGATGGCACTGCCGGTATGGTCGTACATCTGCCAGCCGACGGAGACGCTGACGACCTGGATCGAGAACGAGAGAAGGAAGCGTGCGAAGAAGAATCGAAAGTACGAAACATGCCGAAACGCGGCAAAGCGGTGGCCTGGAGCCCGCGATAACATAAGTAAACTTCCCAAGGGAAACGGGCCGATCCGCAACAGTCGGAGGCCCGTTAAGCATGAATGGCAGCGCCGCGGCGCACAGTACTTGCCCGTTTAGTCGCCAATGTCTACATGTCTGTCAACAACGAATTGGAGACTCATATGCTCGCGCTGTTTCAAACCATTGATCTGGCTTTGAATCTTTACACTTGGGTGCTTATCGCCAGCGCCATCTTCTCTTGGCTGTATGCGTTCAACGTCATCAACTCGAGCAATCAGTTCGTCAACTCGGTCGGCATGTTCCTGTACAACGTCACCGAACCGCTGCTCAGGCCGATCCGCCGCGTGCTCCCGAATCTCGGCGGCATCGACATTTCGCCGATCATCCTGCTGTTGATCATCTTCTTCATCCGCTCGCTGATGTGGAACACGCTGTAGCCGCTTCTCGCGTGAGCCTTCCCCACCAGCGATTTGCCGATCATCTGCGCATCTCGGTCCGGCTTGTCCCAAACGGCGGTCGCGACGCGATCGACGGCATCGAGGCGGACGCTGCCGGAGAAAGCTACTTGAAGGCGCGGGTTGCCGCAGTTCCGGAGAAGGGCAAGGCCAACAAGGCCCTGATCGCCCTGCTTTCAAAGGCGCTCGGCGTTCCGAAATCGTCGGTCACCCTGATATCCGGCGACACTGCACGCAAAAAAATCCTCCGGATCGATGGCGACCCGGAGGACCTTTCAAGAAAACTCGATGCTCTGCTTCGACCCTGATCAGGCCTTCTTGGCAGCCTTGGCGCGCTCGATCGCTTCGACGATGAGTTCACCGGCTTCCTTCGAACCCCTCCAGCCGAAGATCTTGACCCACTTGCCGGGTTCGAGATCCTTGTAGTGCTCGAAGAAATGCTCGATCTGCTTCACCGTGATCTCCGGCAGGTCGGTGTATTCGTGCACCTTCTCATAGCGCAGCGTCAGCTTCGGCGACGGCACGGCGATGATCTTTTCGTCCTTGCCGGAATTGTCTTCCATCATCAGCACGCCGATCGGGCGCACGTTGATGACACAGCCGGGAACGAGCGGGCGCGTGCTGGCGATCAGCACGTCGATCGGATCGCCATCGTCCGACAGCGTATGCGGAACGAAGCCGTAATTGCCCGGATAAGTCATCGGCGTGTAGAGGAAACGGTCGACCACCAGCGTGCCGGCGTCCTTGTCCATCTCGTACTTGATCGGATGACCGCCCACCGGAACTTCGACGATGACGTTGACATCTTCAGGCGGGTTCTTGCCAATTGCAATGGCGTCAATGCGCATATTAAATCCCCTAGAGAATGGTTTTCCGGCAGCCAGATAATCAGAAACCTTTCGCAACGCAACAAGGCTTTGCCGTGTCGCAGTCAATGTGATCGCTGGCCGCGCGAACTCCCGCACGTATAGATAGATTCAAGGCAGAAGTTGGGACTGCCGGCCGAAATTGGCAAACTCCTCGACGACAGGGGGCGCTTCCCTGCCCTCAGACGGTACGCGCATCTCGGTGGCGGAACCGCGCCGGCGTGATGCCCATGCTCGCCTTGAACGTCTTGCCGAATGCAGCTTCAGAGGCGTAGCCGACATCGGCGGCGATATCCGCAATGCTGCGCCGCGTGTGGACAAGCGCGTCGCCCGCGATGGACATGCGCAGGTCCCTCAGGAAAGCGTGGGGACTCGTCCCCGCACTCTCCTTGAAGTGCCGCGCGAAGGTCGGCCGCGACATGGCGCAAAGTGCTGCCAGCCCGTCGATCGTCCAGTCCCTGCCGGGCTCCCGCACCATGGCCTGCAGCGCTTTCCACAGCCTTTGATCTGCAAGAAGCGAAAGCAGCCCCGGCATGTCTGGGCCTGCGGTGCCTTGCGCACGGAGCGCGAGTGCCAGCAGCACGAGGCAGAGGCCTGTCGCGACAGCCAGGGCGCCGGGGCGCTCGCCGACCGTCTCGTCGCGAAGCATCCCGGCAAGCGCCTTCAGCGTGCTCTCGGATTGCACCGCCGAGAGAGAGGCATGGAAAGGGTCCGGAAGCGCGTCGAGGAGCATCGACGAGGCGCCGCCGTCACAGGCGAAATGGCCGCAGAGCAGATCGAGATCGGGCTCGCCTTCGCCGTTCTGGCGCAGCGGCAGCATCCCCGCATGGGAGAGACGCATCGGCGCAGATGGCGGTCCTTTCTTGATCGCAGAGATCACATGCGCGTCGCCCTTCGGCAGCAGCAGGAAATCACCCGCCTGCAGTATCAGCGGCCTGCGGCCGTGGATGCTGATCATGCAGCTTCCTTCGAGCACGAGGTGAAAGGGGACCTGATCCGCCTCGACAACCGGATGATCGATGTCGAACGCGCCCTGCAGGCGGCAACGCAGGTCGAGAATTGGGCGAAGGCGGGCGAGTTCAATAATGCGGCTGAGAACATCCATGAGACGATCGCACTAGAGTATGAGCAAATTGAGCATTAAAAATATCACGCCGAAGGCTCATATTCCAATCCGACGGACGAGGCAATCAAGTCCGCTGTCTTGCTTCAGGAGCCTATGATGTTGAACTGGAAAGAATACCGCACGCAACTCCTCGGCCGCGTCGGCGAAATCGCCAAGCTCTCACCTGAGACGCTGAAAGGCTATCAGACCCTGTCCGCCGCTGGCCAGAAGACCAATCATCTCGACGCGAAGCAGCGCGAACTCATCGCGCTTGGCGTTGCGGTAACGCTCCGCTGTGACGGCTGTATCGTCATCCATACGACCGAAGCACAGAAGCACGGCGCCACGAAGGAGGAGATCGCCGAGGCTCTCGGCGTTGCCATCTCCGTTAATGCCGGCGCGGCCCTCGTTTACTCCGCGCGTGTGATGGATGCAGCCGACGCCATTGCGGGCTGAAATGCTGTAGCTTGCTTTTTCGGCAGGGGCGGCGGGTGTCCAAACAAATAACTTTGCGCCCGATATCGGGCGCAAGCCGCCTGAAATGATTTGGGGCTAGGTCAGCTCCAGACGAAGCCGATCTTCTTCAGCTGCTTGCCTTCGAAGGTTTCGACGCCTTCGCAGAAGTCGACGCCGCCGTGGCCCCTGTAGAAGCGGTCAGCGTTTTCATTCTCTTCGAGGCACCATACGACCAGGCCCTTGCAGCCAAGGGATTTCAGCAGGCGTCGCGCCTCGCCGAACAGCAGCCGGCCGAGCCCGATGCCCTGATACTCCGGACGCAGGTAGAGTTCGTATATCTCCCCTTCCTGGGGAAGAGCGCGCGCGCGATTCAGCCCGAGAGTCGCATATCCGGCGATCGTACCGGCAACGTCCAGGACCAGAAGGGTGGCGGGCCCACGGGTGGCCTTGCGCCACCAGTTTTCGTTACGACGCTCGATCATCTGCGTCAGCGCACGGTGAGGAATGATACCGGCATAGGTATATTTCCACGAGGCACGATGCACCTCAGATATGGCCCGTGCATCATGCGGCTCGGCACGCCGGACATCAATCAACAACGTCTTCATAACGTTTACTCTGGTCCCAACAGGGCAATTTAACCATCCATAAGGGTTATGAATTGGCCAATTGCCCACAGCCTTTAAATGTGGACGATGGGTGAAAGTTAACGCTTTTTTAAGCTTTGCGACAAGGCGGAAAACCCGACAGCGCACAAATAAAAACCCCGGCCAGAGGCCGGGGTCGCATTTCCAAAACTCGTCTGAAAGGCTTAGGCGTAACGAGCCTTCTCGAAGCGCTTGCGCTCGTTCGGATCGAGATACATCTTGCGCAGGCGGATCGACTTCGGCGTCACTTCCACGAGTTCGTCGTCCTGAATCCAGGAGAGAGCGCGATCGAGCGTCATGCGGATCGGCGGGGTCAGCTTCACGGCCTCGTCCTTGCCGGCGGCGCGGATGTTGGTGAGCTTCTTGCCCTTCAGCACGTTCACCTCGAGGTCGTTGTCGCGCGAATGGATGCCGATGATCATGCCGGCATAGACCTTCTCGCCGGCGTCGATAATCATCGGGCCGCGATCTTCGAGATTGAAGAGAGCGTAGGCAACTGCCTCGCCAGCTTCGTTGGCAAGCAGGACACCGTTAACGCGGCCGCCGATCTCGCCCTTGTAGGGCTGGTAGTCGTGGAACAGGCGGTTCATGATTGCCGTACCGCGCGTATCCGTCAGTAGCTCCGACTGGTAGCCGATCAGGCCGCGCGTCGGCGCGAAGAACTTCAGGCGAACGCGAGCGCCACCCGACGGACGCAGCTCGACCATTTCTGCCTTACGCTCGGACATCTTCTGAACGACGATACCCGAATGCTCCTCATCAACGTCGATGACGACTTCCTCGATCGGCTCCATCATCTCGCCAGTCGCTTCGTCCTTGTGCATAACGACGCGCGGACGCGATACGGCAAGCTCGAAGCCTTCACGGCGCATGGTTTCGATCAGGACGGCCAGCTGAAGTTCGCCGCGGCCGGACACGAAGAACGAATCCTTCTCGGAGGATTCTTCGATCTTCAGCGCGACGTTGCCTTCGGCCTCCTTGAACAGGCGGTCGCGGATGACGCGGCTCGTAACCTTGTCGCCCTCGGTGCCAGCATAGGGGCTGTCGTTGACGATGAAGGACATCGTGACGGTCGGCGGATCGATCGGCTGCGCCTGCAGCGCCTCGGTGATCGAAGGATCACAGAAGGTATCGGCAACCGTGCCCTTGGAAAGGCCCGCGATCGCGACGATGTCGCCCTGATGCGCTTCATCGATCGGCTGGCGCTCGATGCCGCGGAAGGCAAGGATCTTGGAGATACGGCCAGTTTCGATTGTCTTGCCGTCAGCGTGCAGAACCTTGACGGCCTGGTTCGGCTTGATCGAGCCGGAATTGATGCGGCCGGTGATGATGCGGCCGAGGAAGGGGTTCGCCTCGAGGATCGTACCGATCATCGTGAACGGACCTTCGTGAACGGTCGGTTCCGGAACATGCTCAAGCACGAGGTCGAGAAGCGGTGCCAGACCCTGGTCCTTCGGACCTTCCGGGTTGACGTTCATCCAGCCATCGCGGCCAGAACCGTACATGATCGGGAAGTCGAGCTGCTCGTCGGTCGCATCGAGGTTTGCGAAGAGATCGAAGACTTCGTTGATGACTTCTTCGTGGCGCCCGTCCGGGCGGTCGATCTTGTTGATCGCAACGATCGGGCGAAGGCCGACCTTCAGCGCCTTGCCGACGACGAACTTCGTCTGCGGCATCGGGCCTTCGGAAGCGTCGACGAGAACGATCGCGCCGTCCACCATCGAGAGAATGCGCTCGACTTCACCGCCGAAGTCGGCGTGGCCGGGGGTGTCGACGATGTTGATGCGGACACCCTTCCACTCGACCGAGGTCGCCTTGGCGAGGATGGTGATGCCGCGTTCCTTTTCCAGGTCGTTGGAATCCATCACGCGTTCGGCGACGCGCTGGTTGTCACGGAACGAGCCGGACTGTTTCAGAAGCTCGTCGACAAGGGTCGTTTTCCCATGGTCAACGTGCGCGATGATCGCGATGTTGCGGAGTGCCATTTTGTTTCGTTCTCAGGGGCTGAGGCGCGACGTTGGGAGAATGCGCCAATTTCATTTGGCGCGCTCATACCCTGTTTTTTGCGTTTGCGAAAGGGGGCTGGCCATTCCACGAGGCGTTTGACGCGCCCACCTGCACCAAACGCCTGCCGATTTGCCGGTCCTGCCGGCGCTAGGCGTCGGCGCCGGAAAGCTCCTCAAAGGTGGCAAGGCCCTTTTTCCGCAGCATCGCATCCGGGCTCGGCAGCTTGCCCCGGAAGGCCTTGTAGGTGTCTTCCGGGTCGATCGATCCGCCGACGGAATAGATGTTGTCCTTCAGTTTCTTCGCCATCTGGCTGTTGAATGCATCGCCCGTTTCCTCGAAGGCGGAAAAGGCGTCCGCATCCAGCACCTCCGACCACATGTAGGAATAGTAGCCTGCCGAGTAGCCGTCGCCGGCGAAGATATGTTGGAAGTGGGGCGTGGCATGCCGCATGACGATCGACTTCGGCATGCCGATCTCCGCCAGAACCTCCGCCTGGACTGCCATCGGATCCTCGACCGCGTCCCGCGTATGGAACGCCATGTCGACGAGGGCCGACGAGGTAAATTCGACGGTTGCAAAGCCGGAATTGAAGGTGCGGGCCGCCAGAACCTTGTCGAGCAACGCCTGCGGCATCGGCTCACCGGTTTCGAAATGCACAGCATATTGCTTCAGGATTGCCGGCACCGTCAGCCAGTGCTCGTAGAGCTGCGAGGGCAGTTCCACGAAATCGCGCGAGACCCCGGTGCCGGAAACGGAAGGGTAGGTCACGTTCGAAAGCATGCCATGCAGGCCATGGCCGAACTCATGGAACAACGTGCGCGCATCGTCGAGCGAAAGCAGCGCCGGCTTGCCTTCGGCAGGCTTGGCAAAGTTGCAGACGTTATAAACGATCGGAATCTCGCCCGTCGTGCCGTCCTTGAGCGGAAGCTTGTGCTGCGACTGGAAGGAGCTCATCCAGGCGCCCGACCGCTTCGACGGCCGCGCGAAGTAGTCGCCAAGGAAAAGCGCGATCAGCCGATCCTCCCGGTCGCGAATTTCGAAGACGCGCACGTCCGGATGATAGGCCGGCACGCCCTTCTTCTCGACGGCACGGATGCCGAAAAGGCGACCCGCCACATCGAAGCAGGCGTCGATGATCTTCTCGAGCTGCAGATAGGGCTTCAGCTCCGCCTCGGAGAAATCGAACTTCCGCGTGCGGATCTTTTCGGCGTAGTGGCGCCAGTCCCATGGCATGACCTCGTGGTTCCTGCCCTCCTCGGCGATCAGGGCCGCGATATCGGCCTCCTCCTCGTGGGCGCGCGCAGCAGCTTTCACCCAGACCTTCTTCAAGAGGTCGTTCACGGCCACCGGCGTCTTTGCCATGGTGTTGTCGAGCTTGAGTTCCGCGTAGTTGCCGTAGCCGAGCAGCTTTGCCTTTTCGGCTCTCAGCGCAAGGGTTTCGCCGATGATTGCGCGATTGTCCGTCTCGCCGCCGTTTTCACCGCGCGCCACCCAGGCCTTAAAGGCCTGCTCGCGCAGTTCGCGGTTCTCCGAGAAGGTCAGGAACGGCTCGATGATCGAGCGCGAGAGGGTGACGGCATACTTGCCCTCCTCGCCGCGTTCGCGGGCGGCCGCGGCCATAGAGTCGCGGAGAAAATCCGGAATGCCCACCAGATCCGCCTCGTTGGAAACGAGGAGAGCCCAGCTCTTTTCATCGGCGAGCACGTTCTGTCCGAAGTGAGCGCCGAGTGCCGCAAGCCGCTCGTTGACCGATGCCAGCCGCTCCTGCTCGGGCTTGGGCAGTTTTGCGCCGGACTTGACGAAGCCCTTCCAATGGCGCTCCAGCACTCGCGTCTCTTCCAGTGTCAGGCCCAGCGCCTCGCGCTTCTCCCACAGGGCATCGATGCGGCCGAAAAGCTCTGCATTCATGCCGATCTTCGAATAGTGGCGCGACATCTTCGGCGCGATCTCGCGTTCGAGCGCCTGGATGACCTCGTTGGTATGCGCGCCCGCCCGGTTCCAGAAGAGCGAAGATACCTTCGAGAGTTCGTCCCCAGCCAGTTCAAGCGCCGTCACCGTGTTCGCGAAGGTTGCCTCGGCCGGATTGTTGGCAATGGCATCGATTTCGGCCTCGTGTCCGGCGAGCGCCATCTCGAAGGCGGCGGCGAAATCGCCATCCCGCACCGCGTCGAACCGCGGCAGGCCATGCAGGCCGTTCCATTCGATGAGCGCCGGATTGAAGTCACTGGTGGAAGCCATTCGCAGATCCTCTGAAACTGTTGCGCCTGCCTATATAGGCAAAGGCATGGCCGATTGGTATGGCGCCCGCGAGCGTTGAAATGTGGCTGCGCGGGAAGTTGGGGATGACTTCTCGCAAACGGTGCTTTGAGGGGTATCGGCGGTTGACGCGCCCGCAACCATGGCGATAGTTTTTACGGCATATTAACAAAGGGTATTCGCATGGAGATCTTCTCTGTGCGGTCTTCTCAGAATTTACTCTACAAGAATAATGCCAACAACGCGAAGAATGCGAAGACCGCTGATTTTGCAATCGATTCAGCCTCCGGCAATTCCACGACGTTTCAGCTGGAAGACGTGGCCGGGGGACCAAACTTCACCTCTATCAGCCCCGGCCAATTGCGCAGCTATGCACGCCAGAGCCTCGATAGCGGCATAATAGACCAGGACACCTTTGCCGCGCTCTCCGAGCCCCTGCCGATGCGCGCGATCGATGCCCGGGGCAATCTCATCGACCTGTCGGAAGTAACCGACGGAACGAGCTTCAATTTCGTCGACTACTTTCACAACCAGTTGGAGATCGCCAACTCGATCGGCGATTCCGCGACGATCTCGACGCTGCAGTCCGTGGTCAATTTTCTCAACGGCAACGCCTAGGCTCTGCGCCAGCCGAGAAGCCCCGGCGTCGCGTGCCAAAGCGCCTGGGCGGCAAAGCCCATGAAGAGCACGCCTGAGCAACGCACGATCAGCCGTTCGTTGGCGCGGTAGAAGCGGCGCACGACGCCCGCACCAATGATGCCGATCAGGATGATATCGGCGACGACGAAGCCGATGAAGGATACGCAGAGCAGCAAGGGCAACGTGTCGAAGTCAAGCGCGCCTGCCGAGCCCGCGACCAGCGCCGTGAATGTGGCCAGCGCCACTGGATAGCCCTTGGGGTTGGTAACCCCGAAAATCAGCCCGCGGCGAAAGGGCCGTTCGACCGTCACCAGCGCCTGCCCGTCGGCCTTCGGCTTGGCGTTGACCGCGCTCCAGCCGATCCAGGCAAGATAGAAGCCGCAAAGCAATCCCAGCGCGTCGAAGACGAAAGTGCCGATCGTCTTCGCGCCGATGATGGCGACAAGCGCAAGTGACGACCAGATCAGGTCGCCGACGAGATGCCCCATCATGAACAGGGCACCCGCCCTGCGCCCCTGCCCCGCGCCGATGCCGAGAAGCTGCAGGAAAGCCGGACCGGGAATAAGCACATAGAAAAGCGCCGCCAGGAAAGCGCCGAACAGCAGGGATTGCGTCATGGAAATACTCCGGATGATGACCGCCCCAGCTTATGCGCGGCAGACACCCGGTCAAGGCGCATCAAGCCGCATGCGGTACGCCGGGCATAGACCACTGGCAAAGCCGCCAACCGGATTCATTATTTGAAGAGCGGCAAAGTACCCCGTCGCCGTCATTCCCGCCTTGAGCCGGAATCCGGCCGTCGCGCGTCTGCGCGGCGAGGGAGTCTCCCGCGATCAAGGACTTAATCACGCTGGATTCCGGCTCAAGGCCGGAATGACGGAGGATCAATGGGCCTCGAACCGCAATCGGTTTGTCGACAGTCTGAGCCCGCTTGGCAGAGTCGGCGGGCTCTCCGGTAGGGATGGATCGGCCTTACTTCGTCAGGTTGCGCTTGCCGAGTGTGCGCAGGCGCAGCGCATTGAGCTTGATGAAGCCCGCGGCATCCTTCTGGTCGTAGGCGCCCTGGTCGTCCTCGAAGGTGACAAGCTTGTCGGAATAAAGCGACTTCGGGCTCTCACGGCCAGTGACCATGACATTGCCCTTGTAGAGCTTCAGCGTCACTTCGCCTTCGACATGCTCCTGGCTCTTGTCGATCAGCGCCTGCAGCATTTCGCGCTCCGGCGAGAACCAGAAGCCGTAATAGATGAGCTCCGCGTAGCGCGGCATGATCTCGTCCTTGAGATGCGCGGCACCGCGATCGAGTGTGATGCTCTCGATTGCGCGGTGCGCCGTCAGAAGAATCGTGCCGCCGGGCGTTTCGTAGACGCCACGCGACTTCATGCCGACATAGCGGTTTTCGACGAGGTCGAGGCGGCCGATGCCGTTGTCACGGCCGTAGTTGTTGAGCGTGGCGAGCAGAGTCGCCGGGCTCATGCGCACGCCGTTGATCGAAACCGCGTCACCCTTCTCGAAGCCGACCTTGATGATGGTTGCCTTGTCCGGAGCGGCTTCCGGCGAAATCGTGCGCATGTGCACGTATTCCGGTGCTTCCTGGGCCGGATCCTCGAGGACCTTGCCCTCGGAAGAGGAGTGCAAGAGGTTGGCGTCGACCGAGAACGGCGCTTCGCCCTTCTTGTCCTTGGCAACCGGGATCTGGTGCTTCTCGGCAAATTCGAGCAGGTCGGTGCGGCTCTTGAACGACCAGTCGCGCCAGGGCGCGATGATTTTGATGTCGGGGTTCAGCGCATAGGCGGAGAGCTCGAAGCGAACCTGGTCGTTGCCCTTGCCGGTCGCGCCATGGGCGATCGCGTCGGCGCCGGTCTTCCTGGCGATATCGATGAGGTGCTTGGAGATCAGCGGACGGGCGATCGACGTGCCGAGCAGGTAGACGCCCTCATAGACCGCATTGGCGCGGAACATCGGGAAGACAAAGTCGCGAACGAATTCCTCGCGCACGTCCTCGATATAGATTTCCTTGATGCCGAGCATTTCGGCCTTCTTGCGCGCCGGCTCGAGCTCTTCGCCCTGGCCGAGATCGGCGGTGAAGGTGACCACTTCGGCGCCAAGCTCCGTCTGCAGCCACTTCAAGATAATCGAGGTATCGAGACCGCCGGAATAGGCGAGAACGACTTTCTTCACGTCTTTGTACGATGCCATGATGATGAGGTTCCGTTTGAATGGGAGCCGGCGGCAAGTGCCGCATGTCCGATATCGCGGCACTTTTAGCGAGATTATCGCGAGGCGCAAGGGAAAGTGACGCGTCTTCCGCGCGCCGATAGTGTTTGACAGTGCGCGAGCGGGAACCATATTCGGCAGCGAGCTTACAATGCTGCAGGAGGAGTTTATCCGTGGCCAATATTCAAGAGATTTTCAAGAAGTCCAATGTTGCCGTCATCACCGGCGGTGCGTCCGGCATCGGCTTTGCCGCCGCACAGCACTTCGCCAAGGCAGGCATGAGTGTGGTGATTGCCGATCTCGGCGGCGAGAAGCTTGCCGAGGCACGCGCAGCACTCGAGGCGATAGCCGGTGAAGAGCATGTCATGGCTGCCGAAACCGACGTCAGCCGCAAGGAAGACCTCGAGGCACTCGAACGCGCGGTCATTCAGCGTTTCGGGCGCGTACACGTTCTCATGAACAACGCGGGCATCGGCCCGGAAACGTCGATCTTCAGCGCCCAGGCGAACTGGGACAGCATCCTCGGCGTAAACCTGATGGGTGTCATCAACGGCACACGCACCTTTGGCCCGCACATGATCGCTCATGGCGAACCTGCACTCATCATCAACACCGGCTCGAAGCAGGGCATCACCACCCCGCCCGGCAATCCCGCCTATAACGTCTCGAAGGCCGGCGTTAAGGTGTTCACGGAAGCCCTCCAGCACGAGCTGCGCAACACTCAGGGCTGCAAGGTTTCCGCCCATCTGCTCATCCCGGGCTTCGTCTTCACCGGCCTCACCAAGGGTGACCGCGCCGAAAAGCCGGCCGCCGCCTGGACCTCGGAGCAAACGGTCGATTTCATGATCGAGAGCCTTGGCGGCGACGACTTCTACATTCTCTGCCCCGACAACGACGTTGCCCGCCCGGTCGATGAGCGCCGCATGGCCTGGGCCATCGGCGATGTCATCGAAAACCGCCCGCCGCTCTCGCGCTGGCATCCTGACTATGCCGAGAAGTTCAAGGCCTTCCTTGAACAGAAGTAATCGGCCGCATCACAAGGTTTGATTGGTAATTTTCTGAAAGCCGGATAGAACTCGTCGACGTTTTTCCGGCTTTCAGAGTGTAACCATGGATTTCCTGCCGAGCCTGCCCACCCTTATCGCCTTCGCTGCGGCGACGTTGCTGCTTGCCGCAACCCCCGGCCCGGACATGACCCTGTCGATCAGCCGCGCTTTGGCACAGGGCAAGAAGGCCGCGCTCTTCGTCGTGCTCGGCACCAGCCTCGGCATCGTCGTCCATACCATGCTGGTCGCTTTCGGCGTTTCGGCGCTGATCACGGCCTCGCCGACGGCCTTCCTGATCCTGAAGACCGGTGGCGCTGCCTATCTGCTCTGGCTCGCCGTCCAGGCGATCCGCTTCGGTTCCAAGCTCTCGATCGCCAAGGTGGAAGAGCCGAAGGGCACGGCTCTCTCGAACATCTCATCCGGGTTCTGGGTGAACCTGCTGAACCCGAAGGTCATCATCTTCTTCATGACCTTCCTGCCGCAGTTCGTCAGCGCCGGCGATCCCGCCGTCACGCACAAGCTGCTCTTCCTCGGCTTCTGCTTCATCCTGATCGGCATGCCGGTCAACGCCGCCGTGGTTTTCGCGGCCGATTGGCTGGCCGGATGGCTGCAGAACAACAAGAAGGTACTGCGCGGGATGGACTACACCTTCGCCGGCGTCTTCTCGGTCTTCGCCATGAAGATCTTCCTCACGCAGGCCCGATAGGCCGGGCGCGGATCAGTCGTCCGCGCCGTGGTTGGCGATCATCATCGCCTCGAAGGCCAGGCGCTCGGTCTTGCGCATGCGCTCTGATTCCGACTTCAGCTGGCCGCAGGCTGCAAGGATATCGCGGCCACGCGGCGTGCGGATCGGCGAGGCATAGCCGGCCTGGTTGATGAAATCGGCGAACTTCTCGATCTGTGCCCAGTCCGAACACTGGTAATTGGTGCCCGGCCAGGGGTTGAACGGAATGAGGTTGATCTTCGCCGGCACGCCCTTGAGCAGCTGGATGAGCCCCTTGGCATCTTCCAGGCTGTCGTTGACGTCCTTCAGCATCACATATTCGAAGGTGATGCGGCGGGCATTCGAAAGACCCGGATACTTCCGGCAGGCCTCGATCAGTTCCTTCAGCGGATACTTCTTGTTGATCGGCACGAGAATATCGCGCAGGTCGTCGCGCACGGCATGCAGCGAGATCGCCAGCATGACGCCGATCTCGTCGCCCGTGCGGAAGATCTCGGGCACGACGCCTGAGGTAGAGAGCGTCACGCGGCGCTTCGACAGCGACAGCCCGTCGCCGTCGGTCGCGATCAACAGCGCCTGCTTCACCGCATCGAAGTTGTAGAGCGGCTCGCCCATGCCCATCATGACGATGTTGCTGACCTTGCGGCCTTCGGCCGGCATGATCGTACCCTGCGGCGCTTCGCGATCCGGGAAATCGCCCAGCCGGTCGCGGGCAAGCAGAAGCTGGGAAAGGATTTCCTCGGCCGTCAGATTGCGCACCAGGCGCTGCGTGCCGGTGTGACAGAAGGAACAGGTAAGCGTGCAGCCGACCTGGCTGGAAATGCAGAGCGTCCCGCGGCCTTCTTCCGGAATATAGACGGCCTCGATCTCGACCGGACGGCCCGCACCGCGCGCCGGGAAGCGCAGCAGCCACTTGCGGGTGCCGTCGTTTGAGACCTGCTCCTCGACGATCTCGGGCCGCGAGATCGTGAAATGCTGCTTCAGCATTTCACGCATGTCCTTGGCGATATTGGCCATGTGATCGAAATCGGAGACGCCGCGCACATAGATCCAGTTCCACAACTGGCTGACGCGCATCTTGATCTGCTTCTCCGGCACGCCCTTTTCGCGGAGTGCTGCACGCATCTCCTCCCGGCTGAGGCCGATCAGCGAGGGCTTCGGCAAGGCTTCGCCCCGCATCTGCGCGCCAGCAGGCTTGATAACGGTCATCGCATCCATGACGGACATAGTCTTAAATCCCGAATTCAACATGCCGGGGCCGCGGTAAGCCGGAAGACTTTGCGGGCGCAGAAGGCACATTGGCAGAGTGTTAATGGCGCGGCGCGGCGATCAGTATCGCGGTCAGCCGGCAGCTTTACGCGGCCCTTTAGCACTAAATTCGCGGCGCGTCATCCCCGCCGAAAAATGAAAGCCGGCGCGACGGCCGGCTTTGCTTGTGATGACAATCGGATCACGTTCCCGTGATCACTGCCGAAAAAGCTATTTGCAGCTTTCGATTTGCTTCAGCGCAGCCGAAATGCCCGACAGCGAGTAGGCGTAGGACGTCCCGGTGCCCTTCTTCGACACCGCAGTCACGGTCATCGAATGACCACCCTTCATCGCCGCCACCAGCGCCGGTTCCTGGGCTGCATTTTCCACCCAGGCGGCCTTGTCCTTGGTGAACATCACAAAGACCTTGCCGTCGATGTTCACATTGACCTTCGAGTTCTCCTTGAGGGAGTAACCCATCATGGCCTGCGGCTCGTAAGAGATATTCTGACCTGGGCGCTGCGAGACGATGAAGAAGTTGTCGCCGTGGTCCACGCTTGCCGGCTCCTTCGTCGTCGGCACGGAGAGGACGTAGCACACCTTTCCGCCGCCAGACTGGTAGGAATAGGCGCCCCAGGCCTGGAATTGCTGGATACGGGTCGGTGACTGGGCAGATGCAACGCCGGCTGTAGCTAGAATGAGGATAAGAGCGGTTGCTGTACTTTTAACAAACATGATTTCCTGCCGGTTTTCTGCGATCCAGGGCCCGAATGATTTTCGATGGACGAAGTTCGTTCACGATTTGCTTTATTTTGACTTAATTCAGGTTACCAAACCGTCAACAGTGGCGATGACGTGCTTCTGCGTGTGTCTTTTTCGCTCACGTGTCAACTTTTCGGCGTGACGATCGCGTCGTGGAGAATTTTCGAGGCCCGGTGGCGAGATGCCATCCCTTCGCGAGAATCTAAGACATAAAGATTCAGGCAAGAGTTTGACCTTGGCTGCGCGCATCGCAGCCGGTTAAGACACCGAAATAAAGGGAGGAATCCGAAAGGGGCATATCTGAGCGCTAGCGAGCTCCCGCCACCCCTTCGGGGCCGTCGGCCAGCGCGCTGTCCGCCGCTTCATAATGGCGCTCTCGGATATGCCCGCTGATCATCGCGAAGGCGGCCGAAAGTACCGCGATATCGTCGGAAAATCCGATGACGGCAAATATATCGGGGATCACGTCGACGGGCATGACAAAATAGCCGAGCGCGGCCAGAAGTATGCCTCGTACACGAGTGGGCGTCTGCGGATCGAGCGCACAATAGAAGGCGGCAACGACATCGCGCGAGAAAGGAATCTGCCTCACTGCCCTGCGGAACGTCGGCCAGAACTTGCGCCGCACCGATTTCTCCCGCCGCTCACGCGTATCGTCGTCGCCTGGCAGCAGGATCTCACCGAACTTTACTTCATCCATTCCACTCACCCCTGCGAATTCACAGAAACATATGGCGATGCCAGGCGGCAATTCAATCCGCCCGGCGACCGGCCGCCTTGTCCATTGCCGCGGCGAGGCGGAAATCCAGCTCGGTCAAGCCGCCGACATCATGCGTATTGAGCGTCACCTCGACGCGCGAATAGACGTTGGACCATTCCGGATGATGATTGAGCTTTTCTGCAGCCAGCGCGCCCTCGGTCATGAAGCCGAAGGCCTCGACGAAATTGCGGAACTTGAAGCTCTTTGAAATCGCCGTTCCAGTTTCGTTAAGCGTCCATCCATCCATTGCCGAGAGGCTCTGGGCAATGGCGGACCGTTCCAGTTTCTCGTATTTCATGCGATATTCGCTCCTCTTTCGTCAGCCGAACTCTATCATGAAACGCATTTCCATCCTCTTTGTTTGCATGGGAAACATCTGTCGTTCGCCACTGGCCGAGGGCATCTTTCTGCATTTGGTCGGCAGGCAGCACGGTATCGAAGGTTTCGACGTCGATTCGGCCGGCACGGGTGGCTGGCACGAGGGAGAACCGCCGGACCGGCGATCGATTGCCGTTGCCCGCGGTCACGGCCTCGACATTTCCAATCAGCGGGCACGAAAGATTCGCCGGGACGACTTCGACCGGTTCGATGTCATCGTGGCGATGGATCGCAACAATCTCGCGGAACTCACCAAGACCGCGCCGCCCGGCGCGCGGGAGCGCATCCACCTCTTCAGCAGTCTCGCCCAAGGCACGATCGAGGATGTACCCGATCCCTATTACGGCGACATGGACGCCTTCGAGGCGGTCTACAGCATGCTCTTCGCCGGCTGCAGCAGGCTCGCCGAAGGCATCGGGAAGACATGGCCCTCGTTCAGCGGGAACACCTCTTCCGTCAAATAGGGGCCACCGCCGACCGATTCGCGCGACGAAAGCAGCACGAAGCGTGAAACAGTAAAGGGCGCGGTATAGAAGTTCCCGCGCCCGGAAAGATAATGGACCACGTCGTCGACGCGCGATGACTTGAGGCGCGCCAAGGTGACATGCGGGGTGAACTTGCGCGGGTCCGGCGGCAGGCCGATCCGCTGGCATATCCGCTCGATCTCCGCCTGGAGCGCGTACATCTCGGGGGGCTGGGAGACACCGGCCCAGACCGAGTGCGGCTTCTTGGATCCGAACGAACCGATCCCCTCGAGCCTGAGCTGGAATTCCGGCCTGTCGATCCGGTCGAGGCGCCCGACAATCTCGTCTGCCGTCCGTCCGTCGACGTCACCGATGAAGCGCAAAGTAATGTGATAGTTCTCTACGTCGATCCACCTTGCACCGGGAAGACCACCGCGAAGTAACGACAGGCTCATAGCCGCGTTGCGCGGAATTTCGAGGGCGGTAAATAGTCTCGGCATAACGAGCCTCCCCGAATCTTTTGCAGATGCTAACAGCGAATCATGCAATCAATTTGAGCGCAAGTCCCTATTTCTTCACAGAAGAAATCATCCCAATGAAATCCGTGACAGCCGGCATCATACGCTCAACCATGACATCGACGCCCTTGGCGTTGGGATGCATCCCATCCTCCAGTTGTAGGGCTGCCTGGGCCGCGACACCATCTAGGAAGAAGGGGTAGAGCGGTAAGTCGTATTTGTTGGCAAGCCGGCTATAGATCGGATTGAAGCGTGCGGCATAGTCCTCTCCCATGTTCGGCGGCGCCAGCATGCCCACCAAAAGGACGGAGATGTGTCGGTCCTTGAGCCTCGCGATCATGGCGTCGAGGTTCTTCTCGGTCTCCTCCGGCGCGATGCCACGCAGGGCATCGTTCGCCCCGAGCTCCAGGATCACGCCATCCGTCCCGTCCGGTATTGACCAGTCGATGCGCGCCAGCCCGCCCGATGTCGTGTCACCGGACACCCCGGCGTTGCTGATGGCGACATCCAGGCCCTTCGCCTTCAGCGCGGCCTGCAGCTTGTCCGGAAAGGCGTCAGTGGGTGGCAGCTGGTATCCCGCCATGAGGCTGTCGCCAAAGCCGACGAGGTTGATCGTTGCCGCCTTCGCCATTCCAGTCATCGCCCCGAAAAGCAGACTTGCGGCAATGACGCCGATTTGAAGCGCGGTAGCTTTAAATCTCATCATCCATTCCCTAGATTGCCAGAGGAGGTTGTCCAACCGCGACCGGCTCCACCATTTCATGGGCTTATATAGGGCGATTCCAGTGGCAGACACCATCATCGAGCTCAAGGGCGCAGATCTGACGCTGGGCAACGCCGCCGCTTCGGTTCATGTGCTGAAGGGTATAGACCTGACGGTTTCCGCTGCCGAGTCGGTCGGTATCCTGGGTCCGTCGGGATCCGGCAAGTCGACGCTGCTGATGGTTCTTGCAGGCCTCGAGCGCCTCGACAGCGGTGAGATCGTCATCAAGGAAACGCCGCTCCACCGCATGAGCGAAGACCAGGTCGCCGCCTTCCGCGGCCGCAATATCGGTATCGTCTTCCAGTCCTTCCACCTGATCGCCAACATGACGGCGTTGGAAAATGTTGCGGTGCCACTTGAGCTCGCCAACATCAGCGACCCTTTCGAGGTGGCCAGGCGCGAGCTTGAAGCGGTCGGGCTCGGCGAGCGGCTCAGTCACTATCCGGGCCAGCTGTCGGGAGGCGAGCAACAGCGCGTCGCCATCGCCCGCGCACTTGCGCCGTCGCCGGCCCTTTTGATTGCCGACGAGCCGACGGGCAACCTCGACACCGATACCGGCCGCCAGATTGCCGACCTGCTCTTTGCCAAGCAGGCGGAGCGAGGCATGACCCTTCTGCTTGTCACCCATGATCCGTCGCTTGCTGCACGCTGCTCCCGCCAGATCCGGGTTCGTTCCGGCCGCATCGAAAGCGACAGCGCCACGCCGCGCCGGGCCGAGGCTGCGATTGCATGAGCGGGGCGAGTCCCTATCTCGGCCTCGCCTTTCGTTTTGCATTGCGCGAGCTGCGAGGCGGCCTTTCCGGCTTCTACATCTTCCTCGCCTGCATCGCGCTCGGAACCGCAGCGATCGCGGCGGTCAATTCCGTCTCCCAGTCGATCACGGATTCGATCTCCTCGCAGGGGCAGGAGCTTCTCGCCGGCGACGTCCGTTTCGAGCTGAACAATCGCGAGGCGCTGCCCGAAGAGATGGCCTTCCTGAAAGGGCTGGGGAGTGTTTCGGTCTCCACCGGCCTTCGCTCAATGGCGCGGCTGCCAAATGGATCGGACCAGGCCCTGGTGGAGGTCAAGGCCGTCCATGGCGCCTACCCGCTTTACGGAACCTTCCGGGCGGAGCCCGATCGCCCGCTCTCCGCTCTTCTCGCCGATGACAGCGGGATCTATGGCGCGGTCGCTGCGCCGCTCCTGCTGGAGCGTCTCGGCATTTCGGTCGGTCAGGAAGTCCTGCTCGGAAATACCCGCCTGCGCATCACCGGCACGGTCGCAAACGAGCCGGACGCCCTTTCCGACGGCTTCAATTTTGCACCCCGGCTTTTGGTCGGGCGCGCCGCACTGATTGCCTCCGGCCTTATCCAGACAGGCAGCCTTGTCGAGAACGTCTACAAGATCAGGATGGATGATGCCGCCTCCGGCATCAGAACCATCCGCGAGCGCGCAAACGCCGCGTTCCCCTCGGCGGGCTGGTCGATCCGCACCAGCGATCGCGCCGCACCCTCGCTCACGGAAAACGTAACGCGCTTCTCGCAGTTCCTGACGCTTGTCGGCTTGACTGCCCTCGTCGTCGGTGGCGTGGGTGTCGCCAATGCCGTGCGCGCCTTCCTCGATTCCAAGCGCACGACCATCGCCACCTTCAAATGCCTCGGCGCACCGGCCTCGGTCGTCGTCGCCATTTACCTCATCCAGATCTCATTGATCGCACTTGCGGGAATTGTCGCAGGCCTCCTGGTCGGCGCGGCGGCACCGATACTCGCTGCCCAGTTTCTCGCGCAGTTCCTGCCGGTCTCGACGGACCCGACCCTTTATCCGGGCGCGCTCGCGCTGGCCGCCGCGTTCGGCATCCTGACCATGCTGGCCTTTGCGGTGCTGCCCCTCGGCCATTCCCGCGAGGTCCCGGCGACAGCGCTCTTTCGCGAGCAGGGCTTCGAGCCGAAGGGGTTGCCATCCTGGCCGTACCTCGTCGCCGCCGCCATCTTCATGGCCGCGCTCGCCGCGCTTGCCATAGCCGTCGCCTACGACCGGTTCATCGCGACTGTCTTTGTCGTGGCGACCGCCTTTTCCTTCATCCTGCTTCGCTTGGTCGCCGCCCTCGTCGGCTGGCTTGCGCGGCGCAGCCCCCGCGTAAACTCGCCGGCCCTGAGGCTCGCCATCGGCAATATCCATCGCCCCGGCGCGCTGACGCCCTCCGTGGTGCTGTCGCTCGGCCTCGGCCTGACGCTCCTCGTCACGCTCACCCTCATCGACGGCAATCTCAGGCGCCAGCTGACCGGCAGCATGACCGAACATGCGCCGAACTTCTTCTTCGTGGACATCCAGGGGAGTGAACTGGATGGCTTCCGCAATGTCGTCCGCAGCCAGGCGCCCGATGGCAAGCTCGTGGAGGTGCCGATGCTGAGGGGCCGGATCATCGCCCTCAATGGACAGGATGTGACCAAGATGACCGTGCCGCCCGGCGGACAATGGGTCCTTCGCGGCGACCGCGGCATCACCTATTCCGAGGATCTTCCGGAGAACGCAGCGCTCGCCGGGGGAACCTGGTGGAACAAGGACTATACGGGCGAGCCGCTCGTCTCGTTCTCCTTCGAGGAGGCCAAGGCACTCGGCCTCGAGATCGGCGACACCGTCACCGTCAACGTGCTCGGCCGCAACATCACCGCACGCATCGCCAATTTCCGCACGGTGAAATGGGAATCGCTCTCGATCAACTTCGTGATGATCTTCTCGCCCAACACCTTCCGCGGCGCACCGCACGCCTGGCTTGCCACGCTCACCGATCCGCCGGCGACAGCCGCGGAGGAAGCCGCCGTGCTCAAGACCGTCACCAATGCCTACCCGACGATTACGAGCGTGCGCGTCAAGGATGCGATCGATGTCGTCAATACGCTCGTGGCGCAGCTCGCAACCGCGATCCGCGCCGCCGCCTCGGTGGCGCTGATTGCATCCGTGCTGGTTCTCGCCGGAGCGCTTGCGGCCGGAAACCGGGCGAGAACCCATGATGCCGTGGTGCTGAAGACCCTCGGCGCGACACGCGCGATGCTGATCCGCGCCTTCAGCTACGAGTATGTCATTCTCGGCGCGGCAACCGCCATCTTTGCGCTCTTCGCGGGCGGCGTCGCTGCCTGGTATGTCGTCACCCGGATCATGCGCCTTCCCTCGACCTTCATGCCCGACGTTGCGGTGCTGACACTGGTGATCGCGCTCGTGCTGACCGTCGGCATCGGCTTGATCGGCACCTGGCGTATCCTGGGCCAGAAGGCTGCGCCAGTGCTGCGAGAGCTTTGACGAAAGGCCTTGCAGGATCGCGCTGCAAGCGGCCTACCTTACGGCAATTTAACGCGTTTCGGGCGAGACGGGCCTTGTGTACAACGCCTGAAAGCATCATATTCTTGGCTAGCATGCTGGAGCTCCGCAGCGGCCCCCGGAACCCCGGTTTCGAAACCGTATTCACATCGGAGCTTGTAAGAGGAAAAAATGGCTGACTTTCGCAATTACCAAAACCGGGCGGCTCGCGCAGGTGCGCAGTCCGGCGCGATGATAGATGAAGGCCTGCGCGCTTATATGCTCAAGGTCTACAATCTGATGGCGCTCGGTCTGGCGATCACGGGCGTCGCCGCTTACCTGGCGTTCCAATTCGCAGTTGTGGACGGACAGCTGACCGCTTTCGGTCAGGCCATCTACGCAAGCCCGCTGCGGTGGGTCGTCATCCTCGCACCGCTGGCTCTGGTCTTCTTCCTGAGCTTTAGGATCAACACGATGAGCGTCGCTGCCGCGCAGGCGACCTTCTGGATCTATGCGGCCCTCGTCGGCCTCTCGCTCTCGGCGATCTTCCTGATCTACACGGGCCAGAGCATCGTACAGACCTTCTTCGTCACGGCCGCCTCCTTCGGCGCCCTGTCGCTTTACGGCTACACGACGCGGAAAGATCTTTCGGCGATGGGCTCGTTCCTGATCATGGGTCTCTTCGGCCTGATCATCGCCTCGATCGTCAATATCTTCCTGGCCTCCTCGGCCTTGCAGTTTGCGATCTCGGCGATCGGCGTCCTGGTCTTCGCCGGCCTGACCGCCTACGACACGCAGCGCATCAAGTCGATGTATTTTGAAGCCGATGAAGTGGCCGTTGCCGGCCGCAAGGCGATCATGGGCGCGCTGACGCTCTACCTCGACTTCATCAACCTGTTCATGTTCATGCTGCAATTCATGGGCAACCGCAGGTAAGCGAGACACACCAATCGGAAAAAGGCGGCTTCGGCCGCCTTTTTTGTTGCCTTGTGCGATGACGGATGCCTCTATCGTCCTTCGGTTTCATCATCAGGCAGCCCGCCCACATGTCCTTCACGATACGCTCCGCCACGCCGGCGGACCTTCCCTTCATTACCGAGATCTATCGCGAATCCGTCCTGAACGGCGTTGCAAGCTACGAGATCACACCGCCCTCCGGGGATGAGATGGCCTCCCGCTTCAGCGCCATCACCAGCCAGGACTATCCTTATACGGCGGCGATCGGCGAGGACGGCTCCTTGCTCGGCTATGCCTATTGCTCTGCCTTCCGGACGCGACCGGCCTATCGCTGGATCGTCGAAGATTCGATCTACCTGGCGCCCGCAGCACGCGGCAAGGGTGTCGGCAAGGCCCTGCTCGCGGACCTGATAGAGCGCGCCACGGCGCTCGGTTTCCGGCAGATGGTGGCCATTGTCGGCGGAGCCCACCCAGCCTCAGTCGCCCTGCATCGCTCGGCGGGGTTCGAGGATACGGGTCTTCTCAAAGGCACCGGCTACAAGCATGGACGCTGGCTCGATACGATGATCATGCAGCGACAGCTCGGCGACGGGAAGACAACCGAACCGGATCCGTCGGTCTATCCAGGGACGCTCTTTCGACAGTAGCGGGTGGCGAATCAGCGCGAATCACTTGTCGACAAGTTTCAGCACCTTGTCGAAGACCTTGAGCACTTGTGGCAGTTCGTGGCCACGTTTCAGGATCATCCCGTGGGCGTTCATCACGCTGAAGGCACCCTGCTTGGAAGCGAACTTCGGGTTCTTCTCGATACGGTAGAGCGGCACCTCGCCGGCCCGCTTGAACACCGAAAAGACTGCCCGGTCCTTGAGGTGGTCGATGGCGTAGTCCCGCCATTCGCCCTCTCCGACCATCCGGCCGTAGATCCACAGGATCGAGTCTAACTCTCTGCGATTAAAGGTAACTTGCGGCTCATCACGGCTCTGCCGGTAGGCTTTTAGGTCGATGACGCCGGAGGTATTGCTGTCCAGGGGGCGGCCTTCGCCATGTGACAAATCCGTCTCGTCAGTCATCAATTCCCAAGGCCTCGGCTCATGACAGGAGGATGACAGTTTGCCTTAGCCACGGCAAAAAGCAAGTCCGGCGGAACATGTGCGACAACCGAACAAGCTTTTGTCGGGCATCGCAATTTAGACAAAACAGCGCCGCATTTGCAGGAAATGATAACTTAAAGTTTGGCGCCTGCGCGCCAAACGGCCCGGCGGGAGCGTATCGACCTTAACCCCAGCCCCGAGTGCGCTCTTGCCGGGCCGCCCCGTTTTGCGGGTCGACCGGATAGTCCGGTCAGATGTTCTTGCCTGACATCAGCACCGTCGCACCGATGATTGCGGCAGGGTCGCCCTGCGGCGTGGACGACTGGAGAAGCACGGCACACCCTTCGAGTTCGGGGTTTTCCATGACGCTTGCTGGCAGCGTGATGTTCGTCGCCTTGCCGTCCCACATTCCGACCGTCTCGACATCCGTGACGCTGTGCAGATAGGAGATCTCGCGGCCGCTGTTTTCGCCCTTCTCGACCGTTACCTTCTTTTCCTTGTCGAAATAGACGACCACGACATTCGCCTTGCCCTGGCCGGCACCGATGTTGATCTCGATCTCCTCGCCCTTGATCTTGGCGCTGACCGGTACGTCCAGGCCCTTGCCGTCGCCTGCGAAGGTATCGACCTTCTGGTCGATTGCGTCGAGGTTCGCGCCGCTCATGTGGTCACGACCGTTGACGACGACCTGGGGCGTATAGACGTTGCTGCGGCCGAGCGCCCGGGCGTATGCATATTGGCGCGCCGTGTTCTCCTTCGAACTCAGCGTGTCGGCCCAGCCGAGGTAGTTCCAGTAGTCCACGTGGTAGGCCAGGGCCACGACATCGCCGCGACCCACAATCTTCTGGAAAGCCGCATCGGCCGGCGGACAGGACGAGCAGCCCTGCGACGTAAACAGCTCCACGACGCCCTTCGGCTGCGCGGCATCCTGCGCATGGACTGAACCCGCGAAAGCGACACTCGCCGCGAGCAAAACAACAAACCTCGGGGTCATGATAACTGGCACCTCTTTTTCAGGCAGCGAGCACCAAATCCCGCCATTGCGCTCGCGCCCGATCGATTACAAGCTAGAGATAGTCTTTCCCCGTATCAACGGAAAGTCACGATGGGGTGAGGTGCAGACACCCTCGCTGTGTATAAAGCACAACGTCGTGAAATCGACGCGAGGTTGCGCCACGCAAAGAAAAACCGCCGGAATACTTGCATCCCGGCGGTCTGTATATTTGTCGTAACGACGGTCAGGCTGCGAGATCGCGAAGGACCGTCTGCAGGATGCCGCCATTGTTGAGGTAGATCACCTCGTCGAGCGTATCGACGCGCGACAGCAGCGGAACCTCCTTCACCGTGCCGTCGCCGTAGGTGATCTTGGCGATCTTCCTTTCACGCGGCTTGATGTCCGACAGGCCTTCGATAGTAACGATTTCGTCGCCCTTCAGGCCGAGGCTCTGCCAGGTCGTGCCCTCTTCGAAGACGAAGGGGATGACGCCCATGCCGACCAGGTTCGAGCGATGGATGCGCTCGAAGCTCTGGGCGATGACGGCCTTCACGCCGAGCAGGTTCGTTCCCTTCGCAGCCCAGTCGCGCGACGAGCCGTTGCCGTACTCGACACCTGCGAAGATGACGAGCGGAACACCTTCGGCCTTGTACTGCATGGCCGCGTCGTAGATCGATTCCTCTTCCTTAGACGGATAATGGATGGTGTAGCCACCTTCCTTGCCGTTCGGGCCGAGCATGTGGTTGCGGATGCGGATGTTGGCGAAGGTGCCGCGCATCATGACTTCATGGTTACCACGGCGCGTGCCGTACTGGTTGAAATCCGCAACGCCGACATGGTGGTCGATCAGATAGGCACCTGCAGGCGAAGCCGCCTTGATCGAACCGGCCGGCGAAATGTGGTCGGTGGTGATCTTGTCGCCGAAGAGGCCGAGAACGCGCGCACCCTTGATGTCAGAAACGCCCGAGCCCTTCTTGCCCATGCCCACGAAGTAGGGTGGGTTCTGGACGTAGGTCGAGTTGTCGTCCCAGGCATAGGTCTGGCCCGGAGGAACCTGCACGGCCTGCCAGTTCTCGTCGCCCTTGAAGACGTCTGCGTACTTCGTCTCGTAAAGTTCGCGGGTGACGTATTTCAGGATGAATTCCTGGACTTCCTTCGAGGTCGGCCAGATGTCCTTGAGATAGACCGGCTTGCCGTCCTTGTCTTCGCCGATCGGCTCCTTGGTCAGGTCCTTCTGGACCGTACCGGCAAGCGCGTAGGCGACGACGAGCGGAGGAGACGCGAGATAGTTTGCCTGGACATCAGGCGAGATGCGGCCTTCGAAGTTACGGTTGCCGGAGAGCACGCCCGAAACGATGAGGCCCTTGTCGTTGATCGTCTTCGAGATCGGCGCCGGCAGCGGGCCGGAGTTGCCGATGCAGGTCGTGCAGCCGAAGCCGACGAGGTTGAAGCCGAGCTTGTCGAGGTCGGCCTGCAGGCCGGACTTGGCGAGATATTCACCGACGACCTGCGATCCCGGTGCCAGCGAGGTCTTCACCCACGGCTTCGTCTTCAAGCCCTTGGCAACGGCGCTGCGGGCGAGGAGGCCGGCCGCGATCAGCACCGACGGGTTGGAGGTGTTGGTGCAGGAGGTGATAGCGGCGATGGCAACGTCGCCATGGCCGAGGTCGAAGTCGGTGCCTTCGACCGCATAGCGGTTGGAGAGCTGGCCGGGCTTCTTGTAGTCGGCATCCATCGAACCGGCGAAGCCAGTTGCGATGTTCTCGAGTGCGATGCGGCCTTCCGGACGCTTCGGGCCGGCCATCGACGGAACGACGTCGCCGAGATCGAGTTCCAGCGTGTCGGTGAAGACGAGATCGGAACCGTCGCCTTCACGCCACATGCCCTGGGCCTTCGAATAGGCTTCGACGAGCGCGATCCGGTCGTGCGTACGGCCGGACATGGTCAGGTAGTTGATGGTTTCGCCGTCGACGGGGAAGAAGCCGCAGGTCGCGCCATATTCCGGACCCATGTTGCCGATCGTCGCGCGGTCGGCGAGCGGCATGTTGTCCATGCCCGGGCCGAAGAACTCGACGAACTTGGAGACGACACCCTTCTTGCGCAGCATCTGCACGACGGTCAGAACGAGGTCGGTCGCGGTAACGCCTTCCTTGAGCTTGCCGGTCAGCTTGAAGCCGATGACCTCGGGCAGGAGCATCGAGACCGGCTGGCCGAGCATGGCGGCTTCGGCTTCGATGCCGCCGACACCCCAGCCGAGAACGCCGAGGCCGTTGATCATCGTGGTATGCGAGTCGGTACCGACGCAGGTGTCCGGATAGGCGATGGTCTCGCCGTCCTCTTCCTTCGTCCAGACGGTCTGGCCGAGATATTCGAGATTAACCTGGTGACAGATGCCGGTGCCGGGAGGAACGACGCGGAAGTTCTTGAATGCCTGCTGGCCCCACTTCAGGAAGCGGTAGCGCTCGCCGTTGCGCTGGTACTCCAGCTCGACGTTGCGGGCGAAGGCCTGCGGCGTGCCGAACTCATCGACGATGACCGAGTGGTCGATGACGAGGTCGACGGGAACCAGCGGGTTGATCTTTTCCGGGTCGCCGCCGAGCGAGACCATCGCGTCACGCATCGCGGCAAGATCGACGACAGCGGGAACGCCGGTGAAGTCCTGCATCAGCACGCGCGCCGGGCGATAGGCGATTTCGTTTTCGACGGCACCCTTGTTGTTCAGCCATTCGGCGACAGCCAGGATGTGTTCCTTGGTGACGGACTGCCCGTCCTCGAAGCGCAGCAGGTTCTCGAGCAGGACCTTCATCGAATAGGGAAGCTTCGAAACGCCTGGCAGACCGTTCGCCTCAGCCTTCGGCAGGCTGTAATAGACATAGTCCTTCCCGTTCACGGAAAGCGTGGAACGACAATTGAAGCTGTCAAGAGATTTAGACACGAGATACCCCGTTTCTGATAGCGAACACAATCGTGCGGACGCCTATGCACTTTATGCACATCAGGATGCGGGTGCGGCCATTTCCGCTGTCCGTACGTGGAGAGAAAACCCCATGTTCGGCGCAAGGATGAAATTCACGCCGGCCGCTGGCGTGGTTGCGGGTCTTATAGATAATTTCTAAGAAAGGTGCCAGACCAGCTCGCAGCCATTTTGGACATTTTTTTGCGTCGCGATGACTAGAATCTTAAACAAAGGCAATGCCATGCATCTCGACGCGGATGACCTCGCCGCAAGGCGTGGGGACGACCTTATTTTCTCGGGAATTTCCTTCCATCTGGCGGCGGGAGAGGCACTCGTCCTGACCGGTCGGAACGGCTCCGGAAAGTCCACCTTGCTGCGTGTCGTGGCGGGCCTTCTGACGCCCGAAAAGGGACGCCTCGCCTTCACTGATTCGCAAGGGCGCTCGGAGAATCGCCCTTGCGAGATGAGCCACTATCTCGGCCACCGCAACGCCATGAAGAGCGAGCTCACCGTTGCCGAAAACCTCGCCTTCTGGCGCTCCTTCCTGGGCGCCGCGCACAGCCCCCCCGGCATCTCCGTCGAGGAAGCAGCCGATGCCGTCGGGCTCGGCGGGATCACGCACCTGCCCTTCGGCTATCTCTCCGCCGGCCAGCAGCGGCGATTCGCCTTCGCCAAGCTCCTGGTGGCACATCGGCCGATATGGCTCCTCGACGAGCCGACAGCCGCGCTGGATCTCCGGGCCGACCGGATGGTCGCCGAACTCGTTTCCGCCCATCAGATGGCTGGTGGCATCGTGCTCGCGGCAACGCACCAGCCGCTCGGGCTCGACAATGCGCGGGAGCTGCAGATGACCGGCTTTGTCGGCATGGATCAGGGGGTATGGGGCTGATGTTTCTCTGTACTGCCGCTTCCTCCGGGAACTGCGCCGCATGACCGCCCTCTTTCTCCGCGATCTGAAGCTCTCGGTGCGCGCAGGTGGCGGGGCGCTGATCGGCATCCTCTTCTTCCTCGCGGTCGTCGCCGTCATCCCGTTTGGTGTCGGCCCGGACCTCAACCTTCTTTCCCGCATCGGCCCGGCAATCGTCTGGATTGGCGCCCTTCTCGCGACGCTCCTCGGCCTCGACCGCCTGTTCCAGGCCGAACGCGACGACGGCTCGCTGGATTTGCTGCTCATGCAGCCGACACCGCTCGTGCTGACGGTCCTCGTCAAGTGCCTTGCCCACTGGGTAGCGACCGGCCTGCCGCTGGTCATCGCGTCGCCATTACTCGGCCTGTTCATGAACATGAGCGAGACGGCGATTGGCGCCACCATGCTGACGCTCCTCGTGGGATCGCCCGCCATAGCCTTCATCGGCGCGGCAGGCGCAGCCGTCGCCGTCGCGCTACCCCGCGGCGGCCTGCTGGTCTCGATCCTCGTCCTGCCGCTTACCATCCCCGTCCTGATCTTCGGCGTCAGCGCGAGCTATGCCGCGGTCGAGGATCCCGCCCCGTTTCTGCCGCCTTTTCTCATTCTGATCGCCCTTACGCTGTTCTTCGCTGTCATCGGCCCGGTGGCCGCCGCGCTGGCGCTCAGAAACACGGCGGATTGATTGGCGCTTCGATTGCCGCGGGCAGCGGATCAGGGTAAGGAAGCGAGCATGAGCGAAACGGGCCTTGCCATCACGAAATTCAGCGATCTCGCCAATCCGACGCGGTTTCTGGCGCTTGCCGCACGCGTGATCCCGTGGATGGCTCTGCTGACCGGTCTTTGCTTCGCGATAGGGCTCTATCTCAGCTTTACAACCGAAGGCGACTACCAGCAGGGCGACACCGTCCGCATCATGTATGTCCACGTGCCGGCGGCCTGGCTTGCCATGATGTGCTACACAATCATGAGCATTTCGGCGATCGGCACGCTGGTGTGGCGCCACCCGCTCGCCGACGTTTCGGCCAAGGCCGCCGCGCCCCTCGGCGCCGCCTTCACGCTCCTCGCGCTCGTCACCGGATCGCTCTGGGGCAAGCCGATGTGGGGCACATGGTGGGTCTGGGATGCGCGCCTGACCTCTGTCTTCATTCTCTTCCTGATGTATCTCGGCCTGATCGCGCTCAGCCGCTCGATCGACGATCCTTCCCGGGCGGCACGGCTGACGGCAGTGCTGATCCTGGTCGGCTTCGTCAACATCCCGATCATCAAGTTCTCGGTCGAATGGTGGAACACGCTGCACCAGCCGGCCAGTATCATGCGCCTTGGCGGCCCGACCATCGATCCGGAGTTCCTGAGGCCACTCTTTGTGATGGCGATCGCCTTTACCGCGCTCTTCTTCACGCTGCACGTCATGGCGATGCGCAACGAGATCTGGCGCCGCCGCGTCGCCGCGCAGCGTCGCCTTGCCGCCCGCATGGCCAGCCGGGAAGATTGAGCATGGCACACGCTTTCTACGTCTACGGCTCCTATGGCTTCGCCGCGGTGCTCGTAATCGCGGTGACGCTCTGGACCTGGGCCGATGGCCGCCTGCGGCAGAGGGAGCTCGCCGAGCTCGAGGCGGCCGGCATCCGCCGCCGTTCGCAGCGGCCGAGGGACGACGTCAAGGAATGAGCACGCAAACCGAAGGCAACGACGCCCCGAAGCCACGCCGCTTCAGCCGCTACGCACTGGCGCTCCTGCCGCTCATTGTGTTCGGAGTCATCGCGGGGACCGCTGCCAAGATGCTCTATGACCAGGATTTCCACGGGAAGAATATCTCGGAAATCCCCTCGGCGCTGATCGGCACCAAGGCGCCCGCGCTTGCGCTTGCGCCGCTCGAAGGCTCCAATCTGCCACCGCTCACCGATGCAGCGATCAAGGGCAAGCTGACCCTCGTCAATGTCTTCGCCTCCTGGTGTCTTCCCTGCCGGGAGGAGCACCCACTCCTGAAAGAACTCGCCAAGGATGGGCGGCTGAATATCGTTGCCATCAACTACAAGGACAAGAGCGAGAATGCCCTCCGCTTCCTCGGCGAGCTCGGCAATCCCTATACGGCGATCGGCGTCGATCCGAACGGCAAGGCGGCGATCGACTGGGGCGTCTACGGTATCCCGGAAAGCTATCTCGTCGCGCCCGACGGCACGATCGTCTACAAGAAGGTCGGCCCCTTTGATCCGCAGTCGGTGCAGGACGGACTGATGCCGGCGATCGAGAAAGCCTTGAAGGCAAGCTGATCAGCGCGCCGGTGCGGCGTGAACCAATTTGATGTGGTCGAACTGTTTCGTGCCTTCGACGATCACCCTGTTGCGGCCGTTTCGTTTCGCGTCATAGAGATAGGCGTCGGCCCGGCTTATGGCGTCCTGGAGCGCGAAGTCGGATTTCGCGATTGCCGTCACGCCGAAGCTCGCACTGATCTGGCGGTCCGAGAGAATACCCTCCCAGGAATGCGCACCAAGCGCCTTGCGGAATTTCTCCGCGGCAGTGCCTGCCTCATTGGCGGAATGATCGGGCAGGAAGGCGACGAACTCCTCGCCACCGAAGCGGGCGATGATCGCCTGCTTCGGGAAATGCTGGCGCAACAGCTCAGCGAAGCTGCTGATGACGAGGTCGCCGATCGCGTGGCCGAAGCGGTCGTTGATATCCTTGAAATTGTCGATGTCGCCCACGACGATCGCCCCTTGCGGCTGCTTCGGGATTCTCTGGTCGAACCCGCGGCGGTTGAGGAGAAGGCTCAATGCGTCGTGTTCGGCAGCGTGCCGATAGCGGCCGATGACATCCGAGACGACCGTGCCGAGAACCGCAAGGGCCAGCAGGAAGGCGATTATGCTCGCGCCTAGCTGAGAATAGTAGGCATAGGCGGATTGCATGTAGGACTCGAGCGACAAGCCGTCGCCGGATGACGTCAGCAGCGCAAACAGGCTGACTCTCGTGACCGTCTCGACAAGGACCAGGCCACAGATCGCGACCAGCACCACGTCGATCCTTCGACGCGGCGCGCGCACCACCTGAATGACCGGCACGCCGATCAGGACTGCACAGGCGATATCGCTGAAGATCAGCTCGCTCCTGAGGTCTCCCCACACGACGACGGCGAAAGCAATGGCCAAGTACCCGATGCTAGCAAGGGAGAGCCGCAGCGGTCGGGTGAGGCTCTTGCCGAAGCGGACGAGCAGGGCTTCGCCATAAAGGAAGAATGCCGCGAGGAACAGAAAATCAGCAAGCAGCGCCTGCACCACCACCGGCGCGAAGGACATGAGCGGCACGCAGAAGCCGGCGGCGGCGGCCAGAAACCCGAGACCCCATTGCGTCGCCGATACGCCGCTCCAGAACCGGGCAAGGAGGAAAAGCACCCCGAAAACCGTCATGAAAAAGGGAAGCAGGAATGCGAAATTATCCATCAGCACCATCAAGTATCGGCGAGGGAGATATTGCCTCGTGCCGCGTAGAGGTACCAGGATATCGGTCCCCCGTTAACAAAATTGCGCCTGTATCGTTCCGATAGCTGACGTCACCCGAGCGCGGACTGCCACGCCTTGATCGCCTCCACCGGCCAGACCAGCATCAATACGTTCAGGGTCAGGTTATCGCGGATCATGTATCCGGTGAAGACCTCGAAGAAGATTGCGATGGTCACGGTCAGCCAGACCGGCGCGCGCCAGGCGAAGAGAAAGCCGAGCACCATGAAAACGGTGTCCATCGCCGAATTGAGGATGCTGTCGCCGTAATAGTCGAGGGAAATGGTCGCCGTGCGGTACCGGTCGATGATGATGGGCGAGTTTTCGAGGAGCTCCCAGCCGGATTCGATGACGAGCGCCAGAAGAAGCCTCGCAGCGAGCGGCTTCCCACGCAGGAGGAGATGTCCCAGGCCGTAGAAGAGGAAGCCGTGGATGATGTGCGACGGCGTGTACCAGTCGGAGAGGTGCTGCGAATTGCCGCTGGTGTTGACGCCGCCCTCCCAGAGCTTGACGTATCCGCATTCGCAGATGGGGATGCGGCCCATGAAATATTCCGCCGTGACCTGCGCAACAATGACTGCAGCGCAGGCGAACAGCCAGAAGTATCCGGATTGCCGATCGTGGCGCAGGTCGGACGCTGTCGTCACTTTTCGGCATCCGCGGTGATCGGCGTCACCGAATGCTTCATGATCAGCGGCATCTGCGCCAGCGTGAAGATGATCGTGATCGGCATGGTGCCCCAGACCTTGAAGGCAACCCAGAAATCATCGGAGAAGTTGCGCCAGATGACCTCGTTCAGCACCGCCAGGAAGAGGAAGAAGATGCCCCAGCGGATGGTGAGCTTGCGCCAACCGGCCTCGTCGAGCTGGAAGGCGGCGTTGAAGACGTAGCCGAGCAGCGACTTGCCGAAGGCGAGGCCCCCGAGGAGCGCGAAACCGAACAGCGCGTTGACAATGGTCGGCTTCATCTTGATGAAGGTCTCGTTCTGCAGATAGATCGACAGAGACCCGAAGATCACGACGACAATGCCCGATACGAAGGGCATGATCGGCAGATGCCCGAGCACGATCTTGGAGACGACCAGCGAGATCACTGTTGCGGCCATGAACAGGGCAGTGGCCACGAAAAGCGGGCCGCCGAGCTCGGCAAGCGCCGGAAACTCCTGGACGAGCCACGGCCCGCGCAGATTGCCGAAGAAGAAAACGAGCAGCGGCCCGAGCTCGAGCGCGAGCTTGAGCATGGGGTGGTGCCTGTCGGCAGCAGTCGGGGTGATATCGGTCTGGCCGGTGGTCATGAATGGAAGAACCTGTTGCTTTCGTTGTCGCGAATGAAGGAATTCGATGGCATATCTGTGACCGGCGCTAGCCGAGGCCGGCGATCGCCTGGGCGAAGTCTTCCGCCTCGAAGGGCTCCAGATCGTCGACCCCTTCACCGACACCAATAAAATAGACCGGCAGCTTGTGCTTGGCGGAAATGGCCACAAGGATACCACCGCGTGCCGTGCCGTCGAGCTTGGTCATGATGAGCCCGTTCACGCCTGCGACATTGCGGAAAATCTCGACCTGGTTGAGCGCATTCTGGCCGGTGGTGGCGTCAAGCGTCTGCAGCACCGTATGCGGCGCATCGGGATCGAGCTTGCCGAGGACGCGCACGATCTTTTCGAGTTCGGCCATCAGTTCGGCCTTGTTCTGCAGGCGTCCAGCGGTATCGATGATCAGTACGTCGCTCTTCCGCTCCCGCGCCTGCTGGAAGGCATCATAGGCAAGGCCGGCGGCATCGGCACCGAGCTTGGTGCCGATGAACTCCGACTTCGTCCGGTCGGCCCAGATCTTCAACTGTTCGATCGCCGCAGCACGGAACGTGTCGCCGGCAGCGACCATCACCTTCAGGCCGGCGCCCGAGAGCTTGGCGGCGAGCTTGCCGATCGTCGTCGTCTTGCCGGTGCCGTTGACGCCGACGACGAGGATGACATGCGGCTTGTGGGAGAGATCAAGCTGCAGCGGTTTTGCGACCGGTTTCAGCACCTTGGCGATTTCGGACGCCATGATGCGGCTCACGTCCTCGCCGGTCACATCCTTGCCGTAGCGCTCGGAGGCCAGCGTGTCGGTAACGCGCATGGCGGTCTCGACGCCGAGATCGGCCTGGATCAACAGGTCCTCGAGATCCTGCAGCGTCTGGTCGTCTAGCTTGCGTTTCGTGAAGAGCGCGGCGATCTGGCCTGTCAGCTGCGACGACGTGCGGGCAAGACCTGCACGCAGCCGCTGGAACCAGGAGAGCTTCTGCTTCGGCGCTTCCGGCTCGACGGCGGCGGGACCGGTCGCAAAGCCCTTGGGCAGCACGGGCTCGGCGACTGGCACCTCGTCCGCGTCTGCGGTCTCGCTGGCGTTTTCGACCGGCGGCTCGAACGATGCCTCGGGCGCCGGTGCATCGTGCAATTCGGCCCCGCCTCGGTCGTCGTCGTCAACGGCCACGGGTTCGTCTTCGGCGGTCTCGGCAGCAGCTTCGGCCTCAAGCAGCGAAAGCGGTATCAGCCCGATCTCGCTCGTCTGCTCAGCGACGGGAAGACTGACCGAAACGTCGTCTTCATCGGCATCCTCTTCCGCCAGATCGGCGGCCGGCCCGCCTGCCGTCTCCATCTCCTGCGTCAGCACCGGGTCTTCGGCGACGGGCAGGTCCTCATGCCGCGAACGCGGCTCCAGCTCAGCCTCGATCGCCTGCTCGAAGGTTTTCTCGGCGGCAGGCGG
The DNA here is from genome assembly GCF_004345245.1 of Rhizobium sp. BK251. Taxonomy (GTDB): domain Bacteria; phylum Pseudomonadota; class Alphaproteobacteria; order Rhizobiales; family Rhizobiaceae; genus Rhizobium. Next base: position 248,072 of record NZ_SLUQ01000004.1, read on the forward strand.
CGCGTCGGTCACGTCAGGCGAGATCTCTCCCGGGGCCACGGGCTGCTGCTCCACCGGCTTTTCCCTGCCGAAGGTGAAGACCTTTTTGATGAAACTGAGCGCCATGGGGTTTCCGTGAAAGTCAGGCCGCGTCGGCGGCCATCGATTGCATGTTGAGATGCCTGCCATTGTGGCCGGTGATCGTAACCGGCACAAGATCGCGCGGCCTCAGGCCGGGTGCGGCAACAAGCGTGAAATTTTCCGTGTGGGCGAGACCGTTGTTCTCCACAAGCAGCGATTGCCTGCTGCCCACCATGCCGTCGAGATGAGCCTGGTGCAGCCGCTGCCCCGTTTCCCGGAGCCGTGCGGCGCGTTCCTTGACGAGCGCGCGGTCGAGCTGCGGCATGCGCGCTGCCGGCGTGCCGGGACGCGGACTGTAGGGGAAGACGTGGAGATGCGCGATGCGCGCTTCCTCCGCCAGGCTGGCGGCATTGGCGAACATCTCCTCGGTCTCCGTCGGAAAGCCGGCGATCATATCCGCGCCCAGGCTCGTTTCCGGTCGAAGACGGCGCACCTCCTCGACGAAGGCAAGCGCGTCGGCACGCAGATGCCGCCGCTTCATCCGCTTCAGGATCATGTCGTCGCCATGCTGCAGCGAGAGATGCAGATGCGGCATGAAACGCGGCTCGTCGGCAATGAGGTCGAGAAGATGCCGGTCCGCCTCGATGCTGTCGATCGAGGAGAGCCGCAGGCGGCGTATCTCGGGAACCTGCTTCAATAGGGTCTTGGCGAGAAAGCCGAGGCTCGGCTGACCGGGAAGATCCGCGCCGTAGCTGGTGGCATCGACACCCGTAAGGACAATCTCGCGGTACCCACCCTCGACGAGACTGCGGGCCTGCTCGACGACGGCGCCCATCGGCACCGAGCGCGAATTGCCGCGGCCGTAGGGGATGATGCAGAAGGTGCAGCGGTGGTCACAGCCGTTCTGGACCTGGATGAAGGCGCGGACATGGCCATCTATGTGCTTCACCATCTGCGGGGCCGTTGCCCGGACGCTCATGATGTCGTTGACGCGCAGCTTCTCTTCCGCCGAAACGCCGAAATCCGGCAGTCCGCGATAGGAGGCGCTCTTCAGCTTCTCCTCATTGCCGAGAACGGCATCGACCTCGGCCATTTCAGCGAAGGTCTGCTTTTCGGTCTGCGCCGCACAGCCGGTGACGATGATGCGGGCATGGGGATTTTCGCGTCGCGCCCGGCGGATCGCCTGACGGGCCTGGCGCACGGCTTCGCCCGTCACGGCACAGGTATTGACCAGGATGGCATTGTTGAGCCCGGCCTTTTCCGCCTGCGCCCTCATCACTTCGGATTCATAGGTGTTGAGGCGACAGCCGAAGGTGATGACCTCGACGCCGCTCACCGCGTCTCGGCTCCCTGTTCGGCATCGCGCGACCAGGAACCGGTCGTAGGGTCGACCGTGCCGGACCATTCCCATTCGGCCGGGCCGGTCATCACGACATGGTCGTCGTCGCGCCACTCGATGATGAGCGGCTGGCGAACCGGGCTGGAGGCGACGTCGATCTTGACCGTGCGGCCGGTGCGGCCGGTACGGGCAGCGCTGACGGCAGCGGCACAGGCGGCCGAGCCGCAGGCGAGCGTCAAGCCGGCACCGCGCTCCCAGGTGCGGGTGCGCAGCGAGGAATCCGAGGTGACTTCGGCCAGCGTGATGTTCGCGCGCTCCGGAAACATCGGATGGTTTTCGAGCAGCGGGCCGAAGCGGACGAGATCATAGGACATCACATCCTTGTTGACCCAGAAGACTGCGTGCGGGTTGCCCATCGACATGGCCGAAGGCGAATGGAGCACCGGATTGTCGATCGGCCCGATCTGAAGCTCGATACGACTTGTGTCGTAAAATTCCTCGGCGAGCGGGATCCTGTCCCATTCGAAGATGGGCTTGCCCATGTCGACGGAGATCGTGCCGTCCTCGTGCTCGACGGCATTCAGGATGCCCGCGACGGTCTGGAAGGTGAACACCTTCTTGCCGGTCTCGGCCGAGAGCGCCTGGACGACGCAGCGCGTGCCGTTGCCGCAAGCCTGCGCCTTGGAGCCATCGGAATTGAGAATATCGATAAAGGCATCGGTGCCATGGGCCTTCGGATCATGGATCGCCATGATCTGGTCGAATTGGGTCTCGCCATCGGCATTGAGCGCGATTGCAGCTGCTGGCGTCACCTTGTCGGTGCGGCCACGCATGTCGACGACAAGGATCTTGTTGCCAAGTCCATTCATCTTCGCGAATTCAACCGTACTGCTGCTCATTTGGCCATTCCATGTCTCTTGGCCAGTATATGGCGGAAAGCCGCGGGAATTACCAGTACCGCCATCAGGGCCGGCCGAAAGCGCCTTTGCCGACCACCCGCAATCAAGAAAACCTGCAAGTGTCTAGCGCTTCTTGCCAGTTCGGGGCATTCTGGAGGTTCGGATGCGTGCTTATGGCTATGGGAGGATTGCCGATGCGCTGCTTTGCCGTGCTTGGACCGTCGCAAACGGGAAAATCGACACTCGTCGCCAAATTGGCAGCGCTCGAGGGTCGGCCAGCGAAGTCAGTCTCACCACCGGGATCAGGTCTTACCGAATTCGAATTCATGGATGAAAGCTGGTGCGCGCTGGATACGCCCGGCACCAACGAAGCGATCGCCTATGCTCAGGATGCCCTCCTGGCAAGCGACGCCTGCATACTCTGCGTGTCCCCAGTACCCGAGGAGGCCGTACTCGCCGCCCCTTATCTGCGCGCGATCGAGGCCTCGGGAACACCCTGCATCCTCTTCGTCAACCGGATGGACGAGCCGCGCGGCCGCCTGCGCGATGTCATTGCCTCGCTTCAATCCTATTGCAACCACGCGCTGGTGCTTCGGCAGGTGCCCATCAGGGAGGGGGACAAGGTCGTCGGCAGCTGCGATCTTATTTCGGAGCGCGCCTGGCGTTACCGCGAGGGCCAGCCCTCGTCGCTGATAGAGCTTCCCGCGAGCGCTACCGAGCGCGAACAGGAAGCGAGGACCGAGCTTCTGGAGCATCTGTCCGAGTTCGACGACTGGCTGCTGGAGGAGCTCATTGAGGACCGCGAACCGGCAAGCGACGCGCTCTATTCGATCTCCTCGCGCGTTCTCAGGGAAAACAGGATTGTTCCCGTGCTGTTCGGCTCGGCCAGCCATAGCAACGGCATGTTGCGGCTGATGAAGGCGTTGCGCCATGAGGCACCCCCCGTCACGGCGCTGCGAAAGCGGCTTGCCGAGGCAGCGGGCGTGAGCGAGGGCACGCTTTCGGCCGTGAGTTTCCAGGCCTATCACCGCGCGAACATCGGCAAGACCGTTCTCGTTCGCGCGCTGGGCAACGGCCTGAAACAGGGTTCCGTTCTGGCCGGCGGCGGGCTCGGCTCGGTGCAGGAGGCGACGACCGGCAAGCCCGTTGCCGGCGGATCGCCGGGCGAAGGCTATGTCTTCGCCGCAGTAAAATCGGACCACCTGCCTACGCCGGCCCTGTTGACGCCCAACCAGGTGCTGCCGCCGCCCGAATGGACGGCGCCGCCGACACCGATGCTCGAGCGTATCCTGGTCGCGGGCAGCGAACGTGACGAGACCAAGCTCTCGGCGACCCTGGCGAAGCTCGTCGAGACCGATCGCGGGCTGCGCGTGATGCAGGAGGAGGGAACCGGCGCCCCCTTGATTTGCGCCCAGGGACCGGTGCACCTGCGCGACGTGCGCAGGACCCTTTCGGAAGTATTCCACGTCGAGGTTGCGGAGCGTTCGCCGAGCCCCGTCTACCGTGAGACGATCTCGAAGCCTTCCAATGTTCACTACCGCCATCGCAAGCAGACGGGCGGTGCCGGGCAGTTCGCCGACGTGCAGCTCAGCGTGCGGCCGAATACCCGCGGCGAAGGCTTCACCTTTGGTGAGACCGTCAAGGGCGGCACGGTCCCCCGCAACTACATTCCGGCAGTGGAAGCGGGCGCTCGCGAGGCGATGGAAAAGGGCCCGCTCGGCTTTCAGGTCATCGATGTCGAGGTGACGCTGACTGACGGACAGTATCATTCCGTCGACAGCTCGGATTTCGCCTTCCGCGCAGCGGCGAAGATGGGCGTCCGCCAGGCGCTGTCGCAGGCCTCGGCCGTATTGATGCAGCCGGTGGTCCGCGTCGAGATCCACATTCCCTCCGTCTATTCGGGCGGCCTGGTCGCCATCGTCTCCTCGTTGAAGGGCCAGGTGCTCGGCTTCGACCGCGACGAGGGCGCCAAGGGATGGGATATCTTCCGGGCGCTTGTTCCCGGCAGTGCGCTGGAAGAGCTGGCCCGCTCGCTTCGCTCGGCCACGCAGGGCATAGGCTACTTCACCAAGACCTTCGACCACTTCGAAGAGCTCTACGGCAAGGAGGCTGACGCCATCGTCAATGCACATGGAGCCGGCACGAACGGGGGCTGAAGCCCCTCCCCCGGGCAGGCAAGAGGCAATTTGCCGCTCATCGCTTGACTTTGACCACGCTTTCCTGTTTATCGCGGCGATCTGCGACGAGCGACAGCCTCCGAGCCACCGACCGGGACCCGCCAAGGTATAAAGAGATCCCGGAGGTCAACACCCGACAGCGCGATGCGCCCTCGGGTGCTTTTTGGCTTTGCGTCTTGTTTTCGTCAAGGAAAAGCACGACGTTTCGGCTATCGCAAAAGCCCGAAACGTTACCAAGGAAGAGCCAATGTTTGAAAACCTCCAGGACCGTCTTGGATCCATCCTGAATGGACTGACAGGGCGTGGCGCGCTTTCGGAAAACGATGTTTCCGCGGCGCTGCGGGAGGTTCGCCGTGCGCTTCTCGAGGCCGACGTCTCGCTTGAGGTCGTCCGCTCCTTTACCGACCGCGTGCGCGAGAAGGCCGTCGGCGCCGAGATCCTGAAGTCGATCAAGCCCGGCCAGATGGTCGTCAAGATCGTCCATGACGAGCTGATCGAGATGCTCGGTGGCGAAGGCGTGGGCGTCGACCTGCATGCGGCGGCTCCGGTCGTCATCATGATGGTCGGCCTGCAGGGTTCGGGCAAGACGACGACGACGGCAAAGATCGCCAAGCGGCTTACCGAGCGCGAGAAGAAAAAGGTGCTGATGGCGTCGCTCGATACGCGCCGCCCGGCCGCGCAGGAGCAGCTTCGCCAGCTCGGCGTCCAGACCAATATCGATACTCTTCCGATCATTCCCGGCCAGTCCCCGACAGATATCGCTGCCCGCGCAGTCCAGGCGGCCAAGCTCGGCGGCCACGACGTCGTCATCCTCGATACCGCCGGCCGCACGCATATCGACGAGCCCTTGATGGTCGAGATGGCCGACATCAAGAAGAAGTCGAACCCGCATGAAATCCTGCTGGTGGCGGATAGCCTGACCGGTCAGGACGCCGTCAACCTGGCCCGCAATTTCGACGAGCGCGTCGGCATCACCGGCCTGATTCTGACCCGCATGGACGGCGACGGTCGCGGCGGCGCGGCCCTTTCGATGCGCGCCGTTACCGGCAAGCCGATCAAGCTCATCGGCGTCGGCGAAAAGATGGGCGAGCTGGAGGAATTCCATCCCCGCCGCATCGCCGACCGCATCCTCGGCATGGGCGACATCGTTTCGCTCGTCGAGAGGGCGGCCGAGAATATCGACGCCGAGAAGGCGCGCGCCATGGCCGAGAAGATGGCCAAGGGCAAGTTCGACCTCGACGATCTCGCCGACCAGCTTCGCCAGATGCAGAAAATGGGCGGCATGGGCGGCATCATGGGCATGATGCCCGGCATGGCCGGCATGAAGGACAAGATGTCGGCCGCCGGCCTCAATGACAAGCTGTTCGGTCGCCAGATCGCGATCATCTCCTCGATGACCAAGGCCGAGCGTACCAACCCCGACATACTGAAGCATTCCCGCAAGAAGCGCATCGCTGCCGGCTCCGGCACGGACGCCGCCGACATCAACAAGCTGCTCAAGATGCACCGCCAGATGGCGGACATGATGAAAATGATGGGCGGCAAGGGCAAGGGCGGCATGATGAAACAGATGATGGGCGGCCTTGCGGGCAAGATGGGTCTTGGTGGCATGGGCGGCATGGGCGGCATGCCCGATCTTTCGAAGATCGACCCTAAACAGCTTGAGGCGCTGCAGAAGCAAGCAGAAGCCTCGGGCCTCAAGCCGGGCGGGCTGTCCGGCCTGAGTGGCGGAATGCCAGGCGGGTTGCCAGGTCTGGGGGGACCGAAGCTTCCAGGTCTGGGCGGTGGCTTTCCGGGTCTGCCCGGATTGCCGAAGAAGAAGTGAAAGGACCCCCCGTGGCCACCAATGATACCGATGTGAAAAGCCAGCTTGCTGGCTACCGTCAGTCGATCGACAACATCGACGCAGCCCTCATCCACATGCTCGCCGAGCGCTTCCGCTGCACCAAGGAAGTCGGCGTGTTGAAGGCAAAGTACAACCTGCCGCCGGCCGATCCGGCGCGGGAGGAATACCAGATCGACCGTCTTCGCCACTTGGCGAAGGACGCCAATCTGGATCCGGATTTCGCCGAGAAGTTTCTGAACTTCGTCATCAAGGAAGTCATCCGGCACCATGAGCAGATCGCAGCGGATCACGCCGCGGCAAAATGAACCATACCGCGAAAAGAAGCGGTCAAGAAAAGCCTAAGGAGTAAAGAAATGGCACTGAAAATTCGTCTCGCCCGCGGTGGCTCCAAGAAGCGCCCGTACTACCATGTTGTCGTTGCCGACGCTCGCAGCCCGCGCGACGGCCGCTTCCTGGAAAAGCTCGGCGCCTGGAACCCGATGCTCGGCAAGGAAGACGCAAAGCGCGTCGAACTCAACGCCGACCGGATCAAGCACTGGCTCGACCAGGGTGCACAGCCGACCGACCGCGTCCTGCGCTTCCTGAACGAGGCCGGCCTTGCCAAGCGCGAAGCCCGCAGCAACCCGGAAAAGGCAAAGCCGGGCAAGAAGGCCCAGGAGCGCGCTGCCGAAAAGGCCCAGAAGGTCGCTGACGCCGCTGCAGCTGCCTCCGCGGAATAATTCGCAGCATTTCACCGATTGGACGGGCGGCATGTCGACATGCCGCCCGTTTTTCATTTCCAATTGTCGAAACATCTCCTATGAGGGGTTGATCTTCGTTTGAACCCGACGACGGCGAACTCATGGCCAAGCTCGAAAATCCGGTTTTGATGGCAACCATTGGCGGCGCGCAGGGCTTGCGCGGCGAAGTGCGTGCCAAGACCTACACTTCAGACCCGACCGCGCTCGGCGACTACGGCAATCTTCATAGTCTCGACGGGCGCAGTTTCGAGATTTTGGAGATCCGCGAAGCGAAGAACGTCGCCATCGTGCGCTTCCGCGGTATCAATGACCGCAACGCCGCCGAGGCGCTGAATGGCCTCGACCTCTATATCGAGCGCGACAATCTGCCTGATCAGGAACTGGAAGACGACGAATTCTTTTATGCCGATCTGGAAGGTCTAGAGGCCGTGGACGCGAACGGCACCGGCTATGGCATCGTCAGCGGCATCTACGATTTCGGAGCAGGTGATCTCCTCGAGCTCAAGGGGCCGGGCAAACGGCCGGTATTGATCCCCTTCTCCGAGACGGCCGTGATCGAAATCGATCTCGAGAACGGCAAGATCCTTATCGATCCCGTTGCGGCCGGCCTGGTCGACGACCAAGAGGAAGTTGCCAAGCTCAAGGGCCCGAAGCCGCCGCGCCGCGGCAAGAAATGAGCCGGCCATGAGCTTCCGGGCGACGATCCTGACACTCTATCCCGAGATGTTTCCGGGGCATCTCGGCCTGTCGCTCGCCGGCAAGGCTCTCGCACGCGGAGACTGGACGCTCGACACCGTGCAGATTCGTGACTTCGCAACCGATCGCCACCGCACGGTGGACGACACGCCGGCCGGCGGTGGAGCCGGCATGGTGCTGAAGCCGGACGTGCTAGGCCGTGCCATCGATCACGCGTCCGGCGACGACGCTCGGCCCCGTCTGCTGATGAGCCCACGCGGGCGGCCCCTGACGCAGGAGCGCGTGCGCGAACTTGCGTCGGGCGACGGCGTCACCATCGTCTGCGGCCGCTTCGAGGGCATCGACCAGCGGGTGATAGAGGCGCGAGCGCTGGAGGAAGTCTCGATCGGAGACTACATCCTCTCCGGCGGCGAGCCGGCAGCACTTGTCCTGCTGGATGCCATCGTCCGCATCCTGCCGGGCGTCATGGGCAACGACCTTTCGGGGGTGCATGAAAGCTTCGAGGGCGGACTTCTCGAACACCCGCAGTACACGAGACCGCAGGAATGGGAAGGCCGCGAGATACCGGCCGTCCTCACCTCGGGAAACCACGGCGCCATCGATCGCTGGCGGCGCGACGAGGCGCTGAGCTTGACCAAGGAACGCCGGCCGGACCTTCTTGCAAAGGCTGCGACGATCAGGAAAGGCTGATAATCGCACCAGACGCGGCGAAATCGACACTTCGCCTTCACAAAAATGTCTCCCAAGGGATGACAAGGCCGGCCGTTTCGTGTATTGGCCCACCCGGAAATGGGGCATGCCCCGTCTGCCAGCAAACAAAGAATGGCGAATCCGCTCCCGCCCGCAAGGGCAAAATCCGGAGGCAATGGCCGAAGGATAAGTGTCGAGCGCTCTGGCTGTTTCAGAAGAACCAAAAGGTTAAGACGATGAACATCATTCAGCAGCTCGAGGCCGAACAGGCCGCGAAGATCGAAGCCAAGCGCACGCTTCCCGAATTCTCCCCGGGCGACACCGTCCGCGTCAACGTGAAGGTCACGGAAGGCAACCGTACCCGCGTCCAGGCCTATGAAGGCGTCTGCATTGCCCGCTCCGGCGGCGGTCTGCAGGAAAACTTCACGGTCCGCAAGATTTCCTACGGCGAAGGCGTCGAGCGCGTATTCCCGATCTACTCCCCGATGATCGAAAGCGTCGAAGTCGTTCGTCGCGGTAAGGTCCGTCGCGCCAAGCTCTACTATCTGCGCGACCGTCGCGGCAAGTCCGCCCGTATCGTCGAGAACACTGGCACGCGCGCCCGCAAGCTCAACGACGCCGAGCGTCAGGCTGTTGCCGATGAGAAGGCACGTCTCGAGGCTGAAAAGGTCGCAGCAGCTCAGGCACTCGCAGCCGAAAAGGCAGCAGCCGAGGCCGCGGAAGCCAAGGCAGCAGCCGAAGCTGCAGCGGCAGCCGCTGCAGAGCCGGCCGCAGAATAATTGGCCGGCGCCTTCGGACGCAGCACAGCTTTCCAAACTGTTTATCGCCGGGACTTGTCCCGGCGATTTTCGTTTCCGGGCAGCGCTGTCATGGCGACGGCGCCGCAGCCGAACTGCTATCTGCTGGCTGAAGATGCCGAGCGGCTGTCGCTCTCGGAGAGTATCCGCTCGATGTCGGCAATGCGGCGCCTGCGCCGTCTGAGCTTCGAGCGTTCGAAGCCGAAGCGTTTCTCGACCTTCGCCTGACGGCTGGCCTGAAGCTGCTCGACATAGATGGCATCGGGCTTTGCGTTGCCGATCCGGTCAAAGATCCAGCAAAACGAGGCCGGCAGGGCGACCACGCGGAACTGCGGCTCGGCTTTCGCCTGATCCTCGTCGAGAATGCGCTGCAGCACCACTTGGTCCCAGATATCGGGATCACGGTCGCATTCCGCTTTCCACGCCTCGAGGAGCCGCAGGGCTGCCGGCGTGTCGTTGAAGAGTATTGTCGCCGATATCAGCCTTCCGTTCTCGCGATAGACGGCAATGTCGCAATCATAGGACGCCAACGCCGGCCAGGGATTGCGATGAAAGACGGCGTCGACATCGACATACAGCAACCGACCTCGTTTGGCCTGCCGCTCTTTCAGCAGGAAGGTCGGCTTCAGGGCAGCGTTCCGCACCCAGCTTCCCGCGCTACTGACCGCGGTCGTCGCTACGCTGAGACCGAGCCGGAAGGCCGAGGCCGCCATGCGCGCCGCCTCCTGCTCGTAGAAGGAATTCGGCGTGAAGAAAGCCACGATTTCACCCGGCGGCGGCGCCGACACGGACGCAACGTCCTCTAGCGCGGGAAAGGGCACGATGATTGCGCGATGCGCAGCCTTGTTCGCACGGAACAGGTCGAGAAGCTTCGAAAACATGAATGTCTTTCGGGGGAAGATAGAGCTTGATCAATGCGGCCGCCCGCAAAGCAGGCCGGCTGCGCGGCGTAGCCCCCCGCGGCCCGGTGAGCGAATGCCGAAAATCTGGCATTTCTCTACTTGTTATAAATTAGACATTGTAAATATTAACTCCGATGCAGGCTGTACAAGATGTCATCGGGCGTAAGAGTGCCAATCATCTCGTACTATTGATTCAACACAAACCGTCCCCGGTATGGACTTTCCTCCTGCAACCGAGAGTTTATACTAGGCGTGTGTTGTGGCGAAACTGTGCAGGACTGGCGAACGAGGGCTGCGACTTTCGACCGCACCTTGAAGACCTCGGGTCCCTCGAATGCCTTTGGAAGGACTTTTCTTCAACGATGCCGATTTTGGGGCATCTTTGCGGCTTTTTCCGGCTGGCGCGGGGCGAACGGTCTTGCCATCGGCTTTGCAACTATGACACTTTCCTGCGATCATTTTTTCGGGAGACATTAGAATGCCGTTCCGCCGCTCCGTCCTTGCAGGATTGACCGCCCTCGTCCTCGCCCCGCTGACCGCCTTTGCGGCCGACCTTCCTGATCTCGGCGGCAAGACGGTCGTCGTCGTGACCGAGAACGCATACCCGCCACTGCAGTTCGTGGACCCGAAGTCGGGCCAGGCGATCGGCTGGGAATATGACGCGATGAACGAGATCGCGAAGCGGCTGAACTTCAAGGTCGAGTACCAGAACACGAGCTGGGACGCGATGATCCAAGCGGTCTCCGACGGCCAGTACAACATCGGCATGACCGGCATCACCATCAAGGACGACCGCAAGGAGAAGGTCGACTTCTCCGATCCCTACATGCGGTCGCAGCAGTTCATGCTCGTGCGCGGCGACGAGAGCCGCTTCACCGACGCGAAGTCCTTTGCCGGCCTGAAGGACGGGCTGGTTGGTGCCCAGCCGGGTACCACGCCCTTCTACACCGCCGTCTATGAGGTTCTCGACGGCAACGAGCAGAACCCGCGCATCAAGCTCTTCGAGACCTTCGGCGCAACCGTGCAGGCGCTGAAGACCGGCGATGTCGATGTCGTGCTGACTGACGGCACTGCCGGCAAGGGCTATGTCGATGCCTCGAACGGCGCGCTCAAGCTTGTCGGCGGGCCGCTCGGCACCGAGGATTTCGGCTTCATCTTCACGAAGGGATCCGATCTCGTTGCACCCGTCAATGCAGCGATTGCCGCACTGAAGGCCGACGGAACCTTGGACACCCTGAACAAGAAGTGGTTCCTTGACTACAAGATGGGCGAATGAGCCGCTTTCCGAGTAGCCTGTAATGGCACTGCAGCCCTCTCCGGGCGGACAAACAAAGGGCGACTATCCCTGGTGGCTGGTCGCCCTTGCCTTGATCGGTGTGGCGCTCGCCATCGTCATCGTCACCAACGATATCTATGCCCAGGTTTTCCGCACTGTCGTCACCGGCGCCTGGGTAACCGTCTTCGTAACGGTCGTCGCCTTTGCACTGGCAACGGCGCTCGGCCTCTGCATCGCCCTCCTCGGGCTCTCCGACAGTCTGGTGCTGCGCCAGATCGCGCGCTTCTACATCGAGATGATCCGCGGCATCCCCATCCTCGTGCTGCTCTTCTACATCGCCTTCGTCGGCGCGCCGGGCCTCGTGGCAGCCTACAATTTCCTGACGACGCCACTCGTCAAGGCAGGGTTGACGGAGCCCGTGCTCGTGCGCGACGTCTCGCTCATGTGGCGGGCCATCATCGCGCTGATGATCGGCTATTCTTCCTTTATCGCAGAAATCTTCCGCGCCGGCATCCAATCCGTCGACGCGGGCCAGATCGAGGCGGCCAAGGCGCTTGGCCTGTCACGCTACCAGCGTTTTCGCCTTGTGATCTTCCCGCAGGCGATCCGGGTGATATTCCCGCCGCTCTCCAACGATTTCGTCTCGATGGTGAAGGACAGTTCCCTCGTCTCCGTCCTCGGCGTTGCCGACATCACGCAGATGGGCAAGGTCTACGCCTCGGGCTCCTTCCGCTTCTTCGAGACCTATTCGATCGTGACCTACATCTATCTGATCCTGACGATCGGGCTCTCCCTGATGCTCAGGCAGGTGGAGGCGCGAATGCGCAGGGTTCACGAGCGATAGGCCCGATGATTCGAATTGCCGTTGCGGTGAAAAATCGCTATATGCAGAGCCATGGAATCCAAGTTCAAATGCATCGGCGCGCATATCTTCGTATTGCAGGACCATTACCGCCTGCCTGCGCGCTTTTTTTCGAGCGTCACTGGTGCGCTCAGCAGCCGACTTCGTTGATCGAATGACGGCCGGCGGAGCCAACCGCCATTTTCCTGACTCCACAAGCATCAATATGGATTTGCAGCCATGAGCGCACCCCGTACCCTTTACGACAAGATCTGGGACGACCACCTCGTCGACGCACAGGACGACGGCACCTGTCTTCTCTACATCGACCGCCACCTCGTCCATGAGGTGACCTCGCCGCAGGCATTCGAGGGCCTGCGCATGACCGGCCGCAAGGTTCGCCATCCGGAAAAGACGCTTGCCGTCGTCGACCACAACGTGCCGACCTCGCCGGATCGCAAGAACGGCATCAAGAACGAGGAAAGCCGGATCCAGGTCGAGGCGCTCGCAAAGAACGCGGCCGATTTCGGTGTCGAATACTACTCGGAGAACGACATCCGCCAGGGCATCGTCCACATCGTCGGCCCCGAACAGGGCTTCACCCTGCCGGGGATGACGATCGTTTGCGGTGACAGCCACACCTCGACGCACGGCGCTTTCGGCGCGCTCGCCCACGGTATCGGAACGTCGGAAGTGGAGCATGTTCTGGCCACCCAGACGCTGATCCAGAAGAAGGCGAAGAACATGCTGGTGCGCGTCGACGGCAAGCTGCCGCCGCATGTCACCGCCAAGGATATCATCCTTGCCATCATCGGCGAGATCGGCACGGCCGGCGGTACCGGCTACGTCATCGAATATGCCGGCGAAGCGATCCGCGCGCTGTCGATGGAAGGTCGCATGACGATCTGCAACATGTCGATCGAAGGCGGCGCCCGCGCCGGCCTGATCGCCCCCGACGAGACGACCTTCGCCTATGTGAAGGACAAGCCGCGCGCGCCGAAGGGTGCGGCCTGGGACATGGCGGTGGAATACTGGAAGACGCTGCACACGGACGAAGGCGCCCACTTCGACCGCATCGTCACGCTTGATGCCGCCAACCTTCCGCCCATCGTCTCCTGGGGTTCCTCGCCGGAAGACGTGGTCTCGGTCCAGGGCATCGTTCCCAATCCTGACGATATCCATGACGAGACGAAGCGTACCTCCAAATGGCGCGCGCTCGACTATATGGGTCTGAAGCCGGGCACGAAGATGACCGACATCAAGCTCGATCGCGTCTTCATCGGCTCCTGTACCAACGGTCGCATCGAGGATCTGCGCGAGGTTGCCAAGGTCGTGGAGGGGCGCAAGGTCGCCTCGACCGTCGACGCGATGATCGTGCCGGGCTCCGGCCTCGTCAAGGAGCAGGCAGAAGCCGAAGGGCTCGACAAGATCTTCAAGGAGGCCGGCTTTGACTGGCGCGAGCCGGGCTGCTCGATGTGCCTCGCCATGAACGACGACCGCCTGAAGCCGGGCGAGCGCTGCGCTTCGACCTCGAACCGTAATTTCGAAGGTCGCCAGGGCTTCAAGGGCCGCACGCATCTCGTTTCGCCGGCCATGGCTGCCGCCGCGGCAGTTGCCGGCCACTTCGTCGATATCCGCGAGTGGAAGTAACGCTCGCTTCGCCGCCTCCCGACCCAGGGAGGCGGCCCACCGCCTGTGCGGCGACCTACTGACTCCCTCCCACGCTAAAATAAAGACAGCTTGCCCGTTCGGTGGCACAATGACGGCTGCAGGATTGCCTGTTTGGTCGCGCATGGGTGTTGAAGATGGTCGACAATCCGGGAGCTGGTCATTCCGCGCATGAAAGACGCCTGATGCTGCTGCGTCATGCCAAGGCCGCAAGGCCGGGAAGCGCCGCCGACCGCGACCGGCCGCTTGCCGAGCGCGGACGCGAGGCGGCGCCACAGATGGGCGCTTATATGAGGCGCGAGAATCTTCTGCCGGACCTCACCCTCGTTTCGACGGCGCTCCGCACCGAGGAGACCTGGAGCCTGCTCGGCGCCGCCCTTGGGCCGGACATGGCCAAGCGCGATGTATCCGAACTCTATGCGGCCTCGCCCAACCACCTCTTCAAGATCATCCGCGCCGTCCCTCCGGAAGTGCGGGCGCTCATGCTTGTCGGCCACAATCCCGGCATTCCGGCGCTCGCCGTGCAGTTGCTCGGCCGAGGCGATGCCGAGGTGCGCCAGCGCCTTCTGGAGAAATTCCCGACCTGCGGTCTCGTCGTGATCGATTTTGAAGGCGATAGCTGGGAAGAGATTGTCGCGGGGACCGGCCATCTGGAGCGCTTCGTGACACCGGACACGATCTCCTGAAAGACGAGGGAATGAAAAAGGGCGGCCAAGCCGCCCTTTCCTTGCTTAGAACGTTGCCGTCATCGGATCCGACCCGATGCGGCCAGCGGAGTTGTCGAGCGGCGCAATCGCCGCCATGTCGTTGGCATCCAACTTGAAGTCGAACACCTTGAAGTTCTCCTCGATGCGCGACGGCGTCACCGACTTCGGAATGACGACAAGGCCGCTGTCCATGTGCCAGCGGATGATGACCTGGGCCGGCGTCTTGCCGTGCTTCCTGGCGATCTCGCCGATGACCGGGTTGGATAGGAACCGGCCCTGGCCGAGCGGGCTCCACGATTCGGTGACGATGTTCAGCTTGGCGTGAGCTTCCCGCGCCGCCTTCTGCTGGAAGTCGGGATGCAGCTCGATCTGGTTGAGAACAGGCACAACGCCGGTCTCGCCGATGATGCGTTCCAGATGGATCGGATAGAAGTTTGAAACGCCGATGGAGCGCGCACGACCCTCCTCGCGGATGCGGACGAAAGCCTTCCAGGTTTCCTCGTAGAGGCCGCGATGCGGCGACGGCCAGTGGATGAGGTAGAGGTCGACATAGTCGGTGCCAAGCTTCTTCAGGCTGCCCTCGAACGCCCGCAGCGTCGAATCATAGCCCTGGTCGTTGTTGCGCAGCTTGGTGGTTACGAAGACGTCCTTGCGGTCGAGGCCCGAGGCGCGGATACCCTCGCCCACCCCCTGCTCGTTGTCATAGCCGGAAGCCGTGTCGATGTGGCGGTAGCCGGCGGCAAGCGCCGTACGCACGGTCGGCGCCGCGATGTCCGGAGGCGTCTGCCAGACGCCGAGACCGACTTGGGGAATGCTATGTCCGTCATGAAATGCGATCAAAGGCTGATTGGTCATGATATTTCTCCAAATGGACGGCAGCCGCCCTATGCGGAGACCCGCATAAAATTGAATTTTGGGATTCCTGGCTCCACCAGGACGGTGGACGGTTGCACGCAGGACTATACGACAATCCGCCGCGCTTGGCACCCTGCCGCTCTCGGCAAATCACATCAGGCGAAAAGGGCAGGATTCTACAAGACCCTGACGACGGTGCCCTTTCGCATGTAGCGGACGAGCCGCTTCATGTCCTTGAGGCTGACCGCGACGCAGCCCTCGGTCGGCGCGAAGCCCGGCTTGGCGACATGAAAGAAGATAGCGGAGCCGCCATTGCGACGGCGTGATGAGATATTCCAATCCATGACGACACAGATGTCGTACAGACCATCCGGACGCATCATGTCCTCGTGGCTGGGCCGGAAAGGTGCCCTGACCAGTCGATTGTAGTTTGCGTTTCTCGGCTCGTCGCACCAGAGCATGCCGCGGGCGATTCGCCTGAGAGGCAGCCGGGTTGCGGGAGATGCCAGGCGATCGCCGCGAATATAGCCGTGGATGAGCCTCATGGCGGCAAGCGGCGTGGCGCCATCACCCTCGCGCTTGCGTGAGCTGCGGCCGGAACGGCCGATCGCCGCGGTCACGGTGACCGTTCCGAAACGAAGCAGTGCGCGGCTGCGGGCCCCCGGCGCCGGGCGAACAAGAATGGTCGAAGCCACTGTTTTGCATGATGAACTTGCTTTAGCCATTTTTCACTTGTGTTTGATTGGTGTGTGATTTCAACTCAGATCACCGCATTTTGCATCGCAGGACAAGGGATGCCCTTCGTCACCCAACTTTGCCAAGGGCAGATTTTGGCGTAGGACGTATGGGATCTAACCGCAAGGAACAGAGCCGCATGACAGCACGGACAATTCTTCTGGTGGACGACGACGACGATTTGCGCGAGACGCTGAGCGAACAATTGTCTCTGTACGAGGAGTTCACTGTTCTGCAGGAAGCAACCGCCGGCAAGGGTGTTCAGACCGCGCGTTCGACGGCTATCGATCTGCTGATCATGGATGTTGGCCTGCCGGACATGGACGGCAGGGAAGCAGTCAAGATCCTGCGCAAGGGCGGCTTCAAGGCGCCGATCATCATGCTGACGGGCCACGATACCGATTCTGATACGGTGCTCGGGCTTGAGGCCGGGGCAAACGACTATGTCACCAAGCCCTTCCGTTTCGCGGTGCTGCTGGCCCGCATTCGTGTGCAGCTGCGCCAGCATGAGCACAGCGAGGACGCAACCTTCACGGTCGGCCCCTATCTCTTCAAGCCGAGCCAGAAGCTGTTGACCACGGATAACGGCCAGAAGATCAGGCTCACCGAGAAGGAAGCGGCAATCATCCGCTATCTCTATCGCGCCGATCAGAAGGTGGTGACCCGCGATATATTGCTCGAGGAAGTGTGGGGCTACAATTCGGGCGTGACGACGCACACCCTTGAGACGCATGTCTACCGACTGCGGCAGAAAATCGAGCGCGACCCTTCCAATGCCGAGATACTGGTAACGGAAAACGGTGGCTACAAGATCATCCCCTGACGATAGAAAACTGCAATGGCCCTGGCAGATGACATCCGCGTGCTTTCGCAACTGCCCCTCTTCAGGGGTATGGGTGACGAGGAGTTGCGCCTGATCGCCTTCGGGGCGGATCGCCGCCACATCGCGGCGGGGCAGATGCTGTTCCGCGAAAAATCGCCGGCGGAGTGCGCCTATGTCGTCGTGAGCGGCGGTTTCGAGCTGACCGTCATCGGCGAGGGCGGCAAACCGCGCCGCGAGGCGGCGGTAAAGGCCGGTGCGCTGCTTTCGGAACTTGCGCTGGTAACTTTGGTCGAACGCAAGTTCACGGCGACCGCCACCGAGGATTCCGACGTGATCCGCATCACGCGTTCACTGTTCCATCGGCTGTTGGAGGAATATCCGGACGCGGCAAGGCTGATCGAAGACCGCATCCGGCAGAACTTCGCCACGATGGCAAAACAGGCCGCTGCCCTTCTCCACCGCTTTTCCTGAGCGTTGGCGGGCAGCCGGACGCACCTCTCTCAAAGATTGAAGTGTGCCGTTACCGGCACATGGTCGGACGGCCGTTCCCAGCCGCGCGCCTCCTTCAGGACCTCGATGCGCTGCAAGAGCGGTCCAAGGTCGGAGGAGGACCAGATGTGGTCCAGCCGGCGGCCGCGATCGGCGGCGGCCCAATCCTTCGCCCGGTAGCTCCACCAGGTATAAAGCTTCTCGCTCGCCGGCACCTTCTGACGCATGAGATCCAGCCACTTGCCGCGCTTCATGACCTCGGTCAGACCATCGGTCTCGACCGGCGTATGGCTGACGATCTTCAGGAGCTGCTTATGCGACCATACGTCGTGCTCCAGCGGCGCGATATTGAGGTCGCCGACGAGGATTGCCGAGACGTTCGGCTCGCCCTCGGCCTTCAACTGCTTCATCTCGTCGATGAAATCGAGCTTGTGGCCGAACTTCGGGTTTATCGAGCGATCCGGCTCGTCACCGCCGGCCGGGACGTAGAAATTGTGCAACCGGATCCGGCGACCGCCGCGCTCGAAGATGGCCGAGATGTGACGGGCATCGCCGACGCCGCAATAGTCCTGCCGGTGGTCCTCGCTGAGCGGTATGCGCGAGGCGATCGCAACACCATGGTAGCCCTTCTGGCCGTGGATGATGATGTGGTCGAAACCCATGGCGCGAAGGGGAGCAGCCGGGAACAGCTCGTTCGGGACCTTGGTTTCTTGCAGGCAGAGGATGTCCGGCCGGTGGCGCAGCACGAACTGCTCCACGAGATCCATGCGCAGCCTGACCGAATTGATGTTCCAGGTCGTGATGGAAAAGCTCATGCAATATTCCTTTCGCGCTCAATGCCACGGGTTTAGCCCGCCACGAAGGGAAAGGAAACAAGGCTGTCAGCGATCAACAGGGCAGAGATGCAAAAGGCGACGCCATCGATAACGGCGTCGCCTTCAACGTTGATGGCGCCGACAGGCTACCGATCTCGGCCGTTGACGTTATGGATATCGCTGTAGGGGATCCGGAAGACGCTCTCGTCGAAATTGACACCGGTCTTGACGTTAAAGATCATGACCGAAGTATTCTTGCCCTGGTTATCGGTGATCGTCCACTGGCGCAGGTCATAGGTTTTCGGGTCGAACATCATGGTGATCAGTGACGTCCCGAAGATCGTGCGGTTGCCGAGCGCGATCGTCGTAAGATCCGGTTCTTCCTTCACCCCGCGCACCATGCCCGCCGAAAGGTCGATCTTGTTGGCAAGCAGCAGCGTGAGCGGCGTCTTCGACAGCGGATACAGATCCCAGGTCTTCAGCTTGACGTTGCCGATCGCCACATTCCTGCCGTCAGCGATAACGCGCATCGGCGACGGATCTTCGTAGTTGAAGCGCATCTTGCCCGGGCGCTCGATGAAGAACCTGCCGCCCGTCTGCTCGCCGCGAGGACCGAACTGGACGAACTCGCCCTGCATGGTCGTGACGCCGGAGAAATGATCTGCGATCGCTTGCGCCGTGCCGGAGGATTGCGAGCCGGCCTGAGCGTGCGCGGGAAAAGGCAGCGCAGCCGCGACAGCGGCGGCGGCAAGGCCACCCAGAAGATCGCGACGCGTCATCTGCCAGCTGCCAAACGAGCCAGCCTGAAGGCGTGAATCGGTCGTTTTCATCTAATTCTCCTTTGTGGCGGACTGCTTGACGCCGAAAGACGGCGCCATCATGACACGCACTTTGTACGCCCGGAACATAACGGGCGAAGGCCGATCAGGTTTCCGTGAAGGTCCCGATGGGCCAGTTGCTGGGGCAGCGCCCTAGCGATCGAGGTCATCCTCGGTCGGCACCAGTATCTCTCGCTTGCCGGCGTGGTTGGCAGGGCCGATGATGCCTTCCTGCTCCATGCGCTCGATCAGCGACGCAGCCCGGTTGTAGCCGATGCCGAGCCGACGCTGGACGTAGGATGTCGATGCCTTGCCGTCACGCAGAACAATTGCCACGGCCTGATCGTAGGGATCGTCGGACTCTGCCAGGTTCGAGGTGCCCGCCGGGCCGCCGACCCCGCCATCCTCGTCGTCATCTGCCGTGATTGCATCCAGATATTGGGGCGACCCTTGCGATTTCAAGTAGGCAACGATTTCCTCGACCTCGGTGTCGGAAACGAAAGGACCGTGAACACGCTGGATGCGGCCGCCGCCCGCCATATAGAGCATGTCACCCATGCCAAGCAGCTGTTCGGCGCCCTGCTCACCAAGAATGGTACGACTGTCGATCTTCGATGTCACCTGGAAAGAGATGCGCGTCGGGAAGTTCGCCTTAATCGTGCCGGTGATGACATCGACCGACGGGCGCTGCGTGGCCATGATAACGTGGATGCCTGCGGCGCGCGCCATCTGCGCAAGGCGCTGCACCGCGCCTTCGATATCCTTGCCGGCGACCATCATCAGGTCGGCCATCTCGTCGATGATGACGACGATGTAAGGCATGGGCCGTAGGTCGAATTCCTCGGTCTCGTACATCGCCTCGCCCGTCTCCCGGTCGAAACCGGTCTGCACGGTGCGCGTGATTGCCTCGCCCTTGGCGATCGCCTGCTCGACGCGGGTGTTGAAGCCGTCGATGTTGCGCACGCCGATCTTCGACATCTTCTTGTAGCGCTCTTCCATCTCGCGCACGGTCCATTTCAGCGCGACGACGGCCTTCTTCGGATCGGTGACGACCGGCGAGAGCAGATGCGGAATGCCGTCATAGACGGAGAGTTCGAGCATCTTCGGATCGATCATGATCAGGCGGCACTGCTCCGGCGTCATCCTGTAGAGCAGCGAGAGAATCATCGTGTTGATGGCCACCGACTTGCCGGAGCCGGTGGTCCCGGCGACGAGCAGATGCGGCATCTTGGCGAGATCGGCGACGACCGGCTCTCCGCCGATAGTCTTGCCGAGCGCCATGCCGAGTTTCGCCTTGCTGCCTTCGAAATCGCGGCTTGCGATCATCTCGCGCAGGTAGACGGTCTCGCGCGTCGCATTCGGGAGTTCGATGCCGATTGCGTTGCGGCCGGGCACGACGGCGACGCGAGCGGCGATCGCGCTCATCGAGCGGGCGATGTCGTCGGCAAGGCCGATGACGCGTGACGACTTGATGCCTGGCGCCGGCTCGAGTTCGTAGAGCGTGACCACCGGGCCGGGGCGGACATGGATGATCTCACCCTTGACGCCGAAATCCTCCAGCACGCCCTCGAGCATGCGGGCATTCTGCTCCAGTGCGTCGGCGGTGAGCGTCGAATCGCGCACCACGCTTTTCGGCTCGGCAAGAAGATGGATGGAGGGCAGCTGGAACCCTTCCGGGCGGATGAAGGAGCCCTGCGCCTCACGCTCGGCCCTTGCGCCGGGCTTCGGTCGCGGCGCCGGTGCTACGACGCGTGGCTCCGGCCGGCCGCCGCCCTTTGCCGGTACGGCTCGCATCGACCAGCCGTCATCATCATCGTCTTCATCCGGGAGGATGTCGGCCGGACGGCGCGGCATGCCCGAACCGAAGGGCGAGTCGTCGTCTTCGTCATCATCGCCATCGAGGGAAAGTGCGGGGGCTGAAACGATGCGCCGCGAGGAGCCGTTTCGCGCGTCCATGGACGGCTCCACGCGCTCGCCGCGCGCCGGCGACGCCTTGGCGCGTATCGGCTCGTTCAGCGTGCCGAATTCGTCGTCGTTGAAGTCGTAGGGCGCATCGAAGTCGCTGCTGCGGCGCTTGCGCGGCCCCAGGCCGAAGATGCGCCGCATGCGCGCATGCGCGGTGTACCAGGAATGAGTGAGCCCGCCGAAAGCGGCAAGAAGACCCGCGAAGGTGCCTTCGTCCTCCTCGTCGTCGGCGCCGACCGCCATCGCCCGGCTCGGAGGCTCGTCGATCTCCTGTGCGTCCTCTTCAACCGCCGTCTTGCCCACGATACCGGCGGCAAAGAGCATGAGCCACCCGGTCGGCACGGCGAGGATGCAGCCAAGCACGATCGCAAAGGTCCCGGTAGGGTAGGTGCCGACGAAAAGTGCCGGAAAGCGCAGGATCATGTCGCCGATGACGCCGCCGATGCCGTTGGGGATCGGCCAGGTCAGCGGCGGAGGGAAACAGCCTGCGACGGCCGAAGCGAGAAGGGCGCTGCCGCCCCAGGCGCAAAGACGCGCCGGCAACCGGCTGATGCGGCGCCCGGAAACAAGCGCCAGTGCCCAGGCGACGATGGGCAGCATGGCGAGAACGCTGGCGAGCCCCAGGAACTGCATCATGACGTCGGCAAAGGCCGCGCCGCTATAGCCGAGTATGTTGGCCGGCGCGTTGCTCGTGGCATAGGAATAGCTGGGATCCATCACGTTCCAGCTCGCCAGCGCCGCAACGGCAAGCGCCAGGAGCGCAAACAGAAGCAGCCCCGCCAGCGCGAGGATCTTTCGCCAAACAAACGTCGAGAGCGTCGTGCGGCCGGCACGGCCGTCCATTGCTGCCGATATGCTTCTGCCCATATTGCCCCGCCCGCTGTCGTTCGGAATTCCGGCGAATCAGCCGGGTCCCCGGCCGGATTGCCACTAGGTAGACTCCAACTAATCAGATGCGGGTTAATGGGCCATTAACCATGGCATACCAGATCGCCGGCAGGTGGGGTGGCCGCCGGGAACCCAATAAAAAAGGCCCGAACCGAAGGGTCCGGGCCAAGAGCGGCGTCTATTTGCATAGGCCGCGACGGGCTGTTGAGCGGCGCCGGGATAAATTCCCCCGGCGCCACAAATCTTAGGAGGCGTGATAGGCGGCTTCGCCGTGGGAAGCGAGGTCGAGGCCTTCGCGCTCGGCTTCGACGGATGCGCGCAGACCGATGACGACATCGACGATCTTGAAGATGACTGCCGAACCGACACCCGACCAGATCACCGTTGTGAGAACGCCCTTGAGCTGCGCCCAGACCTGCGTTGCCGTACCTGCATAGGAAGCAGCGAAGTCCGGCGTGGAGTAGTCCACGATGCCTGCGCCGCCGAGAGCCGGGTTGACGAGGATACCGGTGCCGATGGCGCCGATGATACCGCCGATGCCATGGACGCCGAAGACGTCGAGGCTGTCGTCATAGCCGAACTTGTTCTTCACCACGTCGACGAAGAAGTAGCAGATCGGCGAGACGATGAGACCGAGGACGATCGCGCCCATCGGGCCGACGAAACCGGCAGCCGGGGTGACGGCGACGAGGCCGGCAACCGCACCGGAGGCCGCGCCGAGCATCGAGGCCTTGCCACGAGCAAAGCTTTCGACGATGCACCAGGAGACAGCCGCTGCGGCCGTTGCCACGAAGGTATTGATCATCGCGAGCGAGGCGTAGGAGTTGGCTTCCAGGTTGGAACCGGCGTTGAAGCCGAACCAGCCGACCCAGAGCAGCGAAGCGCCGACCATGGTGAGCGTCATGGAGTGCGGAGCCATGATCTCTTTCTTGTAGCCGGTGCGCTTGCCGAGCATGATGGCGCCGACGAGGCCGGCGATACCGGCGTTGATGTGAACAACCGTGCCGCCTGCAAAGTCGATCGCACCATAGGAGAAGATCAGGCCGGACGGGCCGTCATATGCGCTGGGGCCGCCCCAGAACCAGACCATGTGCGCCATCGGGAAATAGACGAAGGTGACCCACAGGATGACGAAGAGCATCACGGCCGAGAACTTGATGCGCTCGGCGAAGGCACCGACGATGAGCGCCGGCGTGATGCAGGCGAACGTCATCTGGAAGCAGACGAAGGTCAGCTCCGGAATGGCGACGCCCTTGGTGAAGGTCTCGGCGAGACTGGTGGTGTCGACGCCTGCGAGGAAGGCCTTGGAGAAGCCGCCGACGAAGCTGTTCAGCGAACCGCCGTCGGTGAAGGCGAGAGAGTAGCCGTAGGTGACCCAGATGATCATGACGACGGCCGTGATCATGAAAACCTGCATCAGCACGGAAAGCATGTTCTTGGCGCGCACGAGGCCGCCATAGAAGAGGGCGAGACCCGGAATGGTCATCAAGAGAACCAAGATGGTCGAGACCAGCATCCAGGCGTTGTCGCCCTTGTCCATGGTCATGGCAGGAGCGGCAGCAGGAGCGGCATCCTGTGCGAAGGCCATGACTGGCGCGAGCAGTGCCGCGAAAGTCGCGCCCGCCCGGGCAAGTGTGGAAGAAGATTTGGAAAATGACATTAGAAAGAACTCCCTGATCAGTCGGTCTTACAGCGCTTCTGCGTCGGTTTCGCCAGTGCGGATGCGGACGGCATGGTCGATCGAATAGACAAAGATCTTGCCGTCGCCGATCTGGCCGGTCTTGGCCGCCGCGGCGATCGCTTCGACTGCCTTGTCGACGATCTCGGACGCAACCGCGATTTCGATTTTCAGCTTGGGAAGAAAGCTCACGGCGTATTCGGTGCCGCGATAGATCTCGGTATGCCCTTTCTGACGTCCGTAGCCTTTCACTTCGGTCACGGTCAGGCCCTGAATGCCGACCGCCGTGAGGGCCTCGCGGACCTCATCCAGCTTGAACGGCTTGATAATGGCCATCACAATTTTCATCTGGTTTCCCATCCTTTTTACTCGGCGCGGAGCCGAACTCTCCTTGCCGCTGACGCTCAAATTGTGCAGCGACCGGAAACAGACATTCAAAGGGCGTGCCAGATTCGAATGGGTATGTAAGTTATTGAAAAGTAAAGACTATGCCGCAAGGCGCCAATAAAAGTGCAGTTGAGCGGCCAACGAGCGCACAAATAATGAGCAAATTTATAAAATAGCGTATTATTTAATCATTTGCCTTTTTCCGAATCAGTCCTTCCTGCGCAACCGACGCAATCAAGACACCGGAACGGTCAAACAGACTGCCGCGCGTGAGGCCACGGGCGCCGAATGCGCTGGGACTGTCCTGCGTATAGAGGAGCCAGTCATCGAGCTTGCTCGGCCGGTGAAACCACATGGCGTGATCGAGGCTCGCAGCCTGGATGCTCTGGTCGAAGATGGACGTACCGTGGGCATAGAGCGCAGCGTCAAGCAGGGTCATGTCCGAAAGATAGGCAAGCACGGCTGCCTGGCAGATCCGGTCGTCCGGGACCGGCCCGGTGGTCCGCACCCAGACGTCCTGACGCGGCTCCAGCTTCTCCCGGGAAAAGTAATGGGCAAGCGACAGCGGGCGGATTTCGATGGGTCGTTCGCGTTGCCAGTATTTGCGCACCGCCTCTGGCGCATGGGCAAGGTATTGCGCTTTGATCTGTTGCTCGTCGAGGAGTTTTTCGGGCGGCGGCACATCTGGCATGGCGATCTGATGCTCGAAACCCGGCTCCTCGATCTGGAAGGATGACGACATGGCGAAGATTGCCTTGCCGTGCTGGATGGCGAGAACGCGGCGCGTATTGAAGCTCGATCCGTCCCGGATTCGCTCGACCTGGTAGATGATCGGCACCGCGGGATCGCCGGGACGCATGAAGTAGGCATGCAGCGAATGCACGCTGCGATCGGCGTCCACGGTGCGTTGGGCCGCCACCAACGCCTGGCCGATCACCTGTCCACCGAAGACACGCTGCCAGCCGACCTGCGGGCTGCGTCCGCGAAAGAGATTGACCTCCAGCTGCTCCAGGTCGAGCGTCTCGATGAGCTGTTCCATGGCGGTCGGCTTGCCGGTCTCTCGCGACATCTTGGACAGTCTCCGGTGGTAGGAACTGGACGGTGGATGATCTATATAGATCCTGTGTTTGTCACGGAAGGCAGGAGATCAGGGATGCAGGACATGCTGGTTGTTGGTGGGGGCTATGTGGGACTTGCCGTCGCCGTCGCCGTCAAGCAGGCAGCGCCCCATCTTGACGTGACGGTCGCAGACGGGGCGCCGAAGGGCGCCTGGGAGAAGGATCTGAGGGCCTCCGCGATCATCGCAGCCGCAACGCGAATGCTGCAGGTCTTCGGCATCTGGGACGAGATCCATCCCGAGGCCGAGCCGATCACGCGCATGATCGTCACCGATTCGAAGACGGGCGATCCCGTGCGTCCGGTTTTCCTTACCTTCGACGGCGAGGTGCGCGACGGCGAGCCCTTTGCCCATATGATTCCGAACTCAGTCATTGTCGGCGCGCTGCGCCGCGCCTGCGAACGCCTCGGCATCGAAATCCGCCAGGGCATTGCCGCGACCAATTTCACGGCCGGCGAAGTGAGCGTCTCGACCACCTTCTCCGACGCCAGTGCAATCGAGTCCCGTCTGCTGGTCGCCTGCGATGGCGTGCGCTCGCGACTGCGCGACATGGCGCACATCAAGACGGTAAGCTGGGACTACGGACAATCGGGCATCGTCGTCACCGTCGAGCACGAACGGCCGCACAACGGCTGCGCCGAGGAGCACTTCCTGCCGTCAGGCCCGTTCGCGATCCTTCCTCTGAAGAACAATCGGTCCTCGCTGGTGTGGACGGAGCGCGCCGCCGATGCCGAACGGCTCGTCGCCTCCGATGACCTCGTTTTCGAGGAAGAGCTCGAGCGCCGTTTCGGCCACAAGCTCGGCGCGCTGCATGTCGTGGGAGACAGGCGCGCCTTCCCGCTCGGACTGACTCTCGCCCGCGATTTCGTCGCGCCGCGTTTTGCCCTTGCGGGCGATGCCGCTCACGGCATTCACCCGATTTCCGGCCAAGGCCTCAATCTCGGTTTCAAGGATGTGGCGGCACTTGCCGAAACCATTGTCGAGGCAGATCGTCTCGGGCTCGACATCGGTTCGGTAAACGTGCTCGAGCGCTACCAGACCTGGCGTCGCTTCGACACATTCCGCATGGGCGTCACCACGGATGTCCTGAACCGCCTCTTCTCGAATGATGTCACGCCGCTCCGCGTCGTGCGCGACTTCGGTCTCGGGCTGGTCGACCGCCTGCCGGGCTTGAAATCCTATTTCATCGGACAGGCTGCCGGCACCGCCGGTCGCGGCAGCCCGCGGCTGCTGACCGGCCAGGCGATCTGAGGGCGTCAGTCCTCGATCCGCCGCGCCTCGGAAACCAGCATGATCGGAATGCCGTCACGGATCGGATAGGCGAGCTTGGCCTTCTCAGAGACGAGCTCGTTCTTCTCCCGGTCGTAGCTGAGTCTGCCCTGTGTCAGGGGACAGACGAGGAGGTCGAGCAGCTTTGGATCGACTTTGCTGATGTTCTCGTCCACCTGCAGCTCCTATTGCAGCACCGAATCGGAATCGCCGAACGTGCGGGCGAGCACGATCTCGGTTATGGCGATCAGCGTCTCCGCCCGGGTCTTCAGGTCGGGAGCCTCCAGAAGCGCCTGTTTTTCCGCCGGGCCGAAGGGCGACATCATCGCCAGCGAATTGACGAGCGTCATATTGCCGGCGCGCTCGACGCTCTCCCAGTCCGCCTCGAGCTTGTTGGCCTCAAGATAGGCCTTGAAGGCGGCCAGAAGCGCGGCGCGATCGACCGTGTCCTCTTCGTTGCGCGAAGTAAGGTCGGCAATGAAGGGCACATTGCGGAAGATGCGGTAGGGCTCGGAGGTCGTTCTCTCCTCCAGCAGTCGGAAGCGGCAGATCCCGGTCAGGGACGCGATGTAGCGCCCGTCGCCGGTTTCGGCAAAGGAAGTGATACGCCCGACGCAACCGACGGGCGCCAGCGCCGGATTGCCGGCCGGGCTTTCCTCGCCGCCATGATCGCCAAGGGCCGGCTGGACGATGCCGATCAGCCGGTTTCCGGCCAGTGCGGCATCGAACATGGCAAGGTAGCGCGGCTCGAAGACATTCAGGGGAAGTTGACCGCCCGGCAAAAGCAGCACACCCGTCAGGGGAAAGACCGCGATGGTTTCAGGCAGATCGCTGGGCTTCAGGTATCTCGCATTCCCCACTTGCATGAAGATTTATCCCAAATTCTCTTGCGGCAGGCGATGTCACGAACTCCACCCTGACGAAAGATGTGGTGCCCCTTGCGGAAAACACAAGGGGATTTCCGGGCGAATCGTCAGGAGAAGAGGATCGAGGAAAGCTTGCGCCGCGCCGCGATCGTTGCCGGGTCCTTCGGGCCCCATACCTCGAAGAATTGCAGCAGCTGGCGTCGGGCTCCATCGTCGTCGAAGGTTCGGTCGCGACGCATGATGAGCAGGAGATGGTCGGCTGCCTCTTCATGCTTGCCCTCGACATTGAGGATCTTGGCAAGCTTCATGCGCGCCTCGTGGTTATCGGCGTTGAGCGCAAGGTCATTCTGCAGCGCCACAGGGTCTCCGAGCTTGCGTGCCTCGTCGATCTGGTCGAGCTTCTTCAGCACCGCAATGATTCCCGCATCCTTGGCAAGCGCGTCAGGCAGTTCGGCAAGAGCCTCGCGCGCCTGGTCGCTCTGGCCGGCTGCGATCATGCACTCGGCGATGCCGGCAAGTGCCTTGGCATTCTCCGGGTCGGCCTGAAGCACCGCACCAAAGAGCTCGGCAGCGCCGTTGAAATCGCCGCCTGCAAGCAGTGTTGCAGCCTCCTGCAGGATCGCCTCGATCTCAGCCGCATCGTCCGCACCGGCGGGACCAGCCAGCCGGTCGATGAACTGCCGCACCTGGCTCTCGGGTACTGCACCCATGAAACCATCGGCCGGACGGCCGTTGACGAATGCGATGACCGCCGGGATCGACTGGATGCCGAGCTGGCCGGGGATCGCGGGATGGTCGTCGATATTCAGCTTCACGAGCCTGACGCGGCCGCGGCCCTCGTTGACGACCTTCTCGAGCACGGGCGTCAGCTGCTTGCAAGGACCGCACCAGGGCGCCCAGAAATCGACGAGAACCGGCTGCCGGCGAGATTCCTCCAGCACGTCGCGCGTGAAATTCGCCGTCGTCGTGTCCTTGATGTAGGACTCAGCCGCCGGCGCCGCGCCGTAGTTTGCCGACGCGGACATCTGTCCGCCGTAGGAACCGCCATAGGGATTGTCGGTACTGCTCATATGCATCTCCCGCCTTGCCGGTTCTTTGACCGGTATCGATAGCGCTAAAATCGTATGTCAGGACGTCACTTTCAAGACAAGCGGCGCATGACCCGTCGCCTCCATGAAGCGAATAAGGTCATCCCGCCCGATGGACGTCGTGGCGTCATTGGAAAGCGGATGGCAGTTGATGATCTCGTGGGTCATCAGATCGGCGTCCAGGATGAAGGTTACCTTCTTCTCCGTGTCGTTGATCGCACCGAATGCGGTCACCGAGCCGGGGGCGACACCGAGATATTCCATCAGTTTCTCCGGCTTGCCGAAGGAAACCTTGCTCGCCGCACCGATGATAGCATGAACCGTCTTCAGGTCCACGACCGCGTTTTCCTCAACCGTCAGCAGGAAGAAATTGTCCTTCTTGTCCTTCACGAACAGGTTCTTGGTGTGGCCACCGTCGATCTCGTCGCGCAGCGACACCGACTCGGCGACCGTGAAGACCGGTGCATGTTCCTTGGTGAGATGTTTCACGCCGAGTCCGTCGAGAAAACGGAAAAGATCCTCGCGGCTCTTGAAGGAGGTAGCGCTCATGGCAGTCTCTTTGCGGCTGGCAGGCTGGGAAAACAAGTGAGGAACCCTTGATACGTCCCCCGCCAGCAATTGGCAATCGCTGCAGAGCCACCCGCGCCGATCGATTTCCCGCACGCCATCGCGACACTTTTCCACGCCGGCGATTTTTATGCGCCTTTCCGTCATTTCCCTGTTGCATTTAAAAATCGGTTGGGCCATATAGCGCCCGTCGCCGCAAGACGGCACCCACGGTCCAGCTTACTACCCCGGACCGCTGTGGAATGAGCGGGTGTAGCTCAGGGGTAGAGCACAACCTTGCCAAGGTTGGGGTCGAGGGTTCGAATCCCTTCGCCCGCTCCAGTTTCTCCCAGAATTCTGAAACATTCCGAGACGTATCCGCTGTTGACGGCGAAATTGCTTCGTCCCCGGACTGCTGCGTGACGCCCGCCCGACATGGCAGAAGTCCCGCGGCGGCCACACGCCACGGGACTTCCCTAAGGCCCTGACAGGGAGAGAATCGTCAGGCGGCCTGAACTTTTCGGGCGGTGCGCGCCCATTCCGGCAACCATTCACCGTGCCCGGCGAGCAACTCGTCGACCAGCGACCAGATCTGGTCGAGGTCGAGCTCTGCTGCCGTATGCGGATCCATCATCGCGGCGTGGTAGATATGTTCGCGGTTTTCGGTCATCAGTGCCTGTACCGTCAGTTCCTGGACGTTGATGTTGGTGCGGATCAGCGCCGTCAATTGCGGCGGCAGGTCGCCAATAAAAGTCGGCTGGATACCGGAAGCATCGACCAGGCACGGCACCTCGGCGGCGCAGTTTTCCGGCAGCGAGGTGATGCAGCCGTTGTTGCGGACATTGCCGTAGATCACCGAGGGCTCGCCGGTCCAGACCGAGTTGATGATCGAGGAAGCATACTCCTTCGACTGTGCCACCTCGATCTTGTCGGCCGAGCGATAGGCTTCCGCCTGGCCCTTCCAGCGGGCGATCTGCTCGATGCAGCGCTTCGGATATTCGTCGAGCGGGATGCCGAACTTCTCGATCAGGTCCTCGCGGCCTTCCTTGATGAAGTAGGGCGTGTATTCGGCGAAGTGCTCCGAGCTTTCGGTCACGAAATAGCCGAGGCGCGTCAGCATCTCGTAGCGCACCTTGTTCGGGCAACGCGGGTTCCAGCCTGGCTTGGGCGCCCGGCCTTCCCGGTAGGCGCGCACGAGATCGGGATAGAGGTTCTTGTAGGAACCGTCCGGCTGGCGATGCTCGAATTTCAGATAGAAGGCCATGTGGTTGATGCCGGCCGAGCGGTAGCGGATCTCCTCGTAGGGAATGTCGAGGTCGTGGGCGAGCTCCATCGCGGTGCCCTGTACCGAATGGCAGAGGCCGACTTGCTTGATGGTGGGATACTTCTCGGAAATCGCCCAGGTGTTGATCGCCATCGGGTTGACATATTGCAGCATGATCGCATCCGGGCAGACAGCGAGCATGTCCTCGCAGATCTTCCAGAGATGCGGCACGGTGCGAAGCCCACGCATGATGCCGCCGACGCCGAGCGTGTCGGCGATCGTCTGGCGCAGGCCGTATTTCTTCGGCACTTCGAAATCCGTCACCGTGCAGGGCTCGTAGCCGCCGATCTGGAAGGCCACCACCACGAAATCGGCGCCTTCCAGTGCCTTGCGCTGGTCGGAAAAGGTCTCTGCCTTTGCCTTGACGCCGAGCGTCGAGATCAGCTTGTTGACGACGATGGCGCTCTCTTCGAGGCGCTGCGGATTGATATCCATCAGGGCGACCGTCGCGCCGGACAGTGCCGGGCGCTGCAGCACGTCGCCAACAATGTTTTTCATGAAAACGGTGGAGCCAGCTCCGATAAAGGTGATCTTGGGATTTCTTGCCATTATATCCTCCAGCATGGGCAATCAGGCTACCTCGAAAGCGGCTTTGACGAGCCGTTCCGTGTAGGCGGTCTTGGGATTGGTGAGAACTTCGTTGACGGGTCCCTCTTCCATGATCTTGCCATGCTGCATGACAATCACCCGGTGGCAGAGGGCACGCACGACCTTGAGGTCATGCGAAATGAAGAGGTAGCTGAGACCCCGCTCGTCCTGCAGCTTTCGCAGAAGATCGATGATCTGCGCCTGAACAGAGAGATCGAGCGCGGACGTCGGCTCGTCGAGCAGGATGAATTCGGGCTCCAGCGCGATGGCACGGGCAATCGCGATGCGCTGCCGCTGGCCGCCGGAAAACTCGTGCGGAAAGCGTGACAGGATATTGCCGGGCATGCCCGCCGCAATCAGCGCCTCGCGGACACGATCGAGCCGTTCGGCCTTCGTTGCGCCGAGCTTGTTGACCACCAGCCCTTCCTCGATGATCTGGCCGATCGTCATGCGCGGATTGAGCGACGAGAACGGATCCTGGAAGACGATCTGCATGCGCGAGCGCAGCGGCCGCATTTCCGAGCGTGAGCGGCCATGGATCGGCTGGCTGTCGAAGTAGATTTCGCCGGTATCCGGATCGTTCAGCCGGACAAGCGCCTGTCCGAAGGTCGTTTTGCCCGAACCGGATTCGCCGACGAGGCCGAGCGTTTCATGGCGCCGAAGCGTCAGGTTCAGGCTGTCAACGGCGACAAGCTCCTTCAATTCCGGCTTGAAGAAGCCGCCATGGCGCATCATGAAGGATACGCGCACGCCTCTGGCGTCGAGGATGACGTCAGCCCCTTCCGGCAGCGGATTGGCCTGGCCGCGCGGCTCGGAACCGAGCAGATGCTTGGTGTAGGCGTGCTGCGGATTGGCAAACAGCCGTTCGGTCGTGTTGTGCTCGCGCATCTCGCCATGCTGCATCACGTAGACATAGTCGGAGAACTGGCGCACCACGGTCAGGTCGTGGGTGATCAGGATCACCGCCATCCGCAATTCCTTCTGCAGGTTGCGAATGAGGTTCAGGATCTGCGCCTGCACCGTCACATCGAGCGCCGTTGTCGGCTCGTCGGCAATCAGCACGTCCGGGTCGTTTGCGAGCGCCATGGCGATCATCACGCGCTGTCGCTGGCCGCCTGAAAGCTGGTGCGGATACTGCCTGAGGCGTGCTTCCGGATCCGGGATCTGCACATGCTTGAGCAGCTCCAGCGCCCTCGCCTCGGCCTGCCTCCTGCTCATCCTGCGATGCACGCGGATCGATTCGACGATCTGGCTGCCGATCGTGTAGATCGGGTTCAGCGAGCTCATCGGTTCCTGGAAGATCATCGAAATGCGGTCGCCCCGCAGCTTGCGCCGTTCCCGCTCGGAGAACTTCAGGATGTTGGCGCCGTCATAGGTCACGGTGGATTTCGACGAGACGACGGCGCGCTTGGACAGCAGCCCCATGACCGTACGCGCGGTAACCGACTTGCCGGAACCGGATTCGCCGACGATGGCGATGGTCTCGCCGCGATAGAGCTGAAAGGAGATGTCCTTCACAGCCTCGACTATGCCGTGCTCGACCTTGAAATTCACCGCGACATTGCGGGCGTCGATAACCGGGTCTTCCGAACGTCCCTGGTGATCGAGGCGGACGGGCGGAGCGAAGGAGTTGACGAGTGCGAGAGCCATCTTGGTCACCTCAATAGGGATCGACTGCATCGCGCAGACCGTCGCCCAGCGCATTGAAGGCGAAGACGGTGATCAGCACGAAACCGACCGGCGCCAAAATCCAGGGATAGGTGCCGATGACGGAGTAGTTCGCGGTGTCCTGCAGCATTAGACCCCAGGAGATCAGCGGCGGCTTCACGGCAAAGCCCAGGAAGCCGAGGAATGATTCCAGCAGCACGACGCTCGGGATGTGCAGGGTAACCGCGACAATCACGTGGCTCATCACGTTCGGGAAGATGTGCTGGAAGATGATGCGCCGATCGGTGGCACCGACGGCCATGGCCGCCCTCACGTAATCGATGCGTGCGAGGGCCAGCGTCTTGCCGCGCACCTCACGCGACATCTGCGCCCAGCCGAGCGCCGACATGACGACAATGACGAAGCCGAGGAAGACATTGGTCGGAGCTGTGACCGGTATCAGCGAGGTCAGCGCCAGATAGAGCGGCAGCTGCGGAAAGGCGAGCACCACTTCGACGAAACGCTGCACCCACGTATCGAAGGAGCCGCCGAAATATCCGGACACCATGCCGACCGTGGTGCCGATGACCGTCACGATGAAGACGACGGTCAGTGCAATCGTCAGCGAAATCCGCGAACCGATGATGGCGCGGGAAAGCACGTCGCGGCCGAACTTGTCCGTGCCGAGGAAATGCACAGGCTGGCCCGTGGTGGAACCGAAGAAGTGGCGATCCGTCGGGATCAGGCCGAACAGCTTGTACTCGGCCCCCTTCACGAAGAAACCGAGAAGATTGGGATTGTCGTAGTCCGGACCGACGATCGGCTGGAAGGTCACTGGATCGAGCTCGTCCGACTCGGTCTGTCCGTAGACGCGGGGCTGGAAAACGAAGTTGCCGTCCTTGTCGTGGAAGCTCATCACCTGCGGCGGTGCGAAGCCCACGTCGGTCGCCTTCGGATCCATCGGCGCGAAGAAATCTGCAAAGATCGCCATCAGCAGCAGCAGTCCGACGAGCACGAGGCCCATCATGCCGGTCCAGGAGCGCCTCAGCCGGCGCCAGACCAGCGCCATGTAGCTTTCGTTGCCGTGCGGCGCGTGTCTGACGGTTTCTTCATGCGGTGGCGGGGGAGCGGAATCGAAGGCTAGCATATCAGGCTCCTCCATACGTGCGGACGCGGGGGTCCAGCATGGCAAGCAGCATGTCGGCGATGATGTTGCCGACGATCAGCGTGGCCGACAGCACCATCATGAAGGTTGCCGTCACGTAGACGTCGCCGACCGCCATCGATCCGACGATCGCCGGTCCGACTGTCGGCAGCGAGAAGATGATCGCGGTCTCGATCTCGCCGGTCAGCATGTAGGGAAGCACGACCCCTTGATACATGACGAGCGGATGCAGGGCGTTGGGCACGGCATGGCGCATCACCACCGCCCCGCCCGAAAGCCCTTTGGCGCGCGCGGTCTCCACATATTGCGCGTTCAAGGTGTCGAGCAGATTGCCGCGCATCACGCGCATGTTGTAGGCGAGCCCGCCGAAGGTGGCGATCGCGACAACCGGCCAGACGTGGCTGACGAGGTCAACGAATTTTGCCCAGGACCACGGCGCTCCGCCATACTGTGGCGAGAAGAAGCTGCCGATCTCCGAGACGTTGAACTGGAATACGAGCAGGTAGACGATGATCAGCGCCATCAGGAAGCGCGGCACCGTCATGCCGAGGAAGGAGACGCCGGAGAGAAGGCTGTCGATCCAAGAATATTGCCGCGTCGCGGCCCAGATGCCGAAGCCGATGCCGAGCACGGATGCGAAGAGATGGCAGACCAGCGCGAGCAACAGTGTCCGCGGCAGGCGCTCGGCGACGACGTCGGCCACCGGCTTGTTGTAATACATGCTGTAGCCGAAATCGCCTTGGGTGACGATGCCTTTGATCCAGGCGAAGTACTGGACGACGATCGGTTGATCGAGACCGTGGGCGACGCGGTAGGCCTGCGCCTGTTCCTCTGCCTGTGCAAACGAGGCCCCGCTCTGATTGATCAGCTGCGAACGGAGGTAGTCGGCATAGTCGCCGGGCGGCGCCTGGATGATCGCGAAGGTCACGACGCTGAGGATGATCAGGACCGGGATCGAGGAGGCTATGCGCACGAGCAGGAATCGCAACATCGGACGGTTCGCTTCTCTTTGCCGCCAGTCGCGCCCGTTGGTGCGGCCGGCTTGTTGGTCTTGCCCGGCCGCGCTTCACGCGCGGCCGGAATGTCTCGTTTCACTGGGAGGGAACTCTTAGTTGATCGGGCCTTTCTCGCCGGGCTTGCCGGGCAGCTGCTCGGGGAACAGCTCGTATTTGCCCTGCTTGTCGGCGGCCACCCACAGGCGCTCGCGGATGACGGAATCTTCGGCCCAGTTGAACATGAAGATCGGCGTACCCTCGGGCACGTTCGAGAAGCGCTTGTTGATGATCAGCGCGCCCGGATATTCCGTCAGGCCCACGGTATCGACGTTCTCCGTCGCCACCTTCTGGTACTGCTTCATCAGGTCGACGCGCTCGTCATTGTTCTGGCTGGTCTGGAACTTGGTGACGATGTCCACCATCTCCTGCTCGTAGGGCATCAGGTCGACCTTGCCGTCCTTGCCGGCGCGATGCTGCCAGCTCGTACGCGGACCGACAGGAGCAAGCTGTTCGGTGTTCTGCACGACCGATGCCAGCTCAGGCGTATTGCGCTGGATGACCCAGTCGAAACGACCGCCATAGTGGGCATCGTCGCGCTTCGGACCATCGAGGGCATTAAGAATGACCTTGACGCCGAGCTTCTCCATCTGGCCGATGACGCCTTCGGCAAGGCTTTTGTCGGTGGCGTAGCCGTTGTTGACGAGAAGCACGATCTCGACATTCTTGCCGCCCTCGGCTCCGGCCGGGAAGTTCACGAAGCCATCGCCGTCGGTGTCCTTCAGGCCGACCTTGGCAAGCAGGGCCTTGGCGCCCTCGAGATCATAAGGGTAATAGACGACGGAGTTGCGGTCGTAGAAGCTCGTGCCCGAAGACAGGCCGCCCGGATAGATCGCGGTGAACGGGCCCTTGACCAGGGAGTCGCCGATCGCCTTGCGGTCGAGCGCCATGGTTACCGCCTTGCGGAAGTCTTCGTTGCGGTTCAGCTCGCGGATTGCCTGGCTGCGTGCGTCAGGATCGCCCCAGCCGTTGCCGGAGAGGTTCATGCGCATGTTGTAACCGATAAGGCGCGGGCCGAAGGCAAGGCGCGCCGGCGCCGTCTTCTCGGCCGCACGCTTCAGCGATGCCACGAAGTTTTCCGGCTGTTCGAGGTTCGAGATATCGCCCGAGCCGGCAACGGCCTGCACGTCACGATCAGCCCATGTCGAGAGCTTGTAGTGCAGCTCGTTGAGATAGGGGAGCTGGTTGCCCTTCTCGTCGACCTTCCAGTAGTAGGGGTTGCGGCGCATCACGATGATGTCGTCGGAGCGGTATTCGACCGGCACCCACGCGCCCATGACGGGCATGTTCATGAATTCCGGCGGGAAGGCATTCTTGAACTGGTCGTAGGTGTTCTTCGAGTATTTCGGATGCTGGGGCTTCAGGATATGCGATGGTCCCGGGCAGAAATTCGGATAGGCCATTGCATAGAGGTACTGCTTCGGGAAGGCCTCTTTGAAGGTCCATTGGACGGTGTTGTCGTCGATCTTCGTCAGCGTCGTGCCTTCACCGAAGGCTTCGGGCGAGGCACCGCCGCCGAGCGGCGAGACGTTGGGGTCGATCACCTCGTCTTCCCAGTAGAACATGATGTCGTCAGCGCCGAAGGGCACGCCGTCCGACCACTTCGCACCCTCGACGAGATGCATGGTCAGCTTGTGGCCGTCCTCCGACCATTCCCAGCTTTTGGCGAGGTTCGGCAACGGTTCGGTGTCCTTCGCCTCGACCTGGAAGAGGGGTGCAGTGCGCGTCAGGCATTCGGACAGGCCGATGTCGATGCCGCCCCAGCCTTGCGTCTGGCCAGCGCCGTAGTTCCAGCCTTCCGGACGTCCGCCGATGACGTGGCGCATCGTGTCGCCGTAGACGCCGACGCCGTCGACCATGTTTTCCGTCTTGAAGACGAGCGGCTCCTTGGGCAGGCGATCCTTGACCGGCGGCAGCTTGCCGCTCTCGACGAACTTCGTCGTCACCCAATCGGGTTCATGATATTCGGGCAGCGCCTTGAATTCGAGGATGGAGTCGCGTGCGACGTATTTGATTTTGCCTTCCGCCGGAAACTGCGGTGGAACAGGCGGTGCTGTCGGCTCGGAGGCATAGGCGCTCAAGGCTGCGACCGAGACGCTGAGCGTCAGTCCGGCCAGGACGCCAATTTTACGGAAATTTTTCATCGTCTCTCCCTCTTGCTTCGGGACGCCTTTCGGTTGCCCCGGTTCTCCTCAAACGGTCCGGTGACGGGCTGCGATGGGCTCCCTCCCGGAGCCTCAGCGCCACCCGTCCTCCCGGAAGATCAGACAGCCTGCTTGATCGCGGCCTTTTCAGCCCGCAGCTCCTCGATGGAGCGCACGTTGCGCCGCGCCGCACCTGCCCAGTCGCGGGTCTTCACCTTGGCCTGTGACAGCCTTTCCCTGGCAGCCGGCAGCGCATCGGCATATTGCGGCAGCCAGCGTGCCTGCGCGACGACCATTTCATCGACCATCTGCCAGACCTCCTCGGGTGTCGCGACGGCACCGACCAGCGGATCGTGCAGGACCGCTAGCTTCAGAAGGTCGATGTCGCCGCTGACGGCCGCATGGACCGACATGCGCTGGACGTTGATCGAGGAAATGCAGGTGGCAGCGCAGGCTTCCGGAATGGTGACGCCGGAGACCATGTTGATGCCGAAGCGGTCGACGAAGCCCGGCGATTCGATGATCGCATCGGCCGGCAGGTTGGTGATGACGCCGTTGTTCTTCACGTTGAAGTGGCCGCGATAAACTCGGTTTGTTTCCAGTCCTTCAAGAATGTGGCTCGCATGCTCGTTGGAGCGCTTGGCCGGATCGATCGGCTTGGAAGCCGATTCGAGGAACTGCGGGAATTCCGTCTCGAACCAGTTGCGGGTTTCCGTCGAGTGGCGGAGATAACCACCAGTCTCGCCATGGATCCAGTCGGACATGTCGATCCACTTGGTGATTTCCTCCGGCCGCTTGCGGTACCACGGCAGGTATTCCGAAAGGTGCCCGTTGCTCTCCGTCGAATAGACGCCGAAGCGCTTGAGCACGTCGATGCGGAGCTTCTCCTGCTGCGAATAGACAGGATGCGCCTCGAAGGCAGCGACCAGCTCATCCTTGCCGATCTTGCGACCGTTGAGCCGCAGATCGACGAACCAGGTCTGGTGATTGATGCCGGAGCAGATGTAGTCGAGCTCCTTTACCGACTTCGCGCCGAGCACCTCGGCGATCTGCTCTGCGCCGTGCTGGACGCCGTGGCAGAGACCGACCGTGTCGACCTTGCCGTATTCGATCGCCGCCCAGGTGTTCATTGCCATCGGGTTGGCGTAGTTCAGGAATTTCGCGCCCGGTTCTGCGACTTCGCGGATGTCCTTGCAGAAGTCGAGGATGACCGGGATGTTGCGCTGGCCATAAAGAATGCCGCCGGCGCAGATCGTATCTCCGACGCACTGGTCGATGCCATACTTCAGGGGGATGCGGATGTCGTCGGCATAGGCTTCGAGACCGCCGACGCGCACGCAGCTGATGACATAGCGCGCGCCCTCGATTGCCTTGCGGCGATCCGTCGTCGCCGTGACTTTCGTCGGCAGATTGTTTGATTCGACGATCTTGTCGAGGATCGCCTTGATCATCTGGAGATTGTGCTCGCTCAGGTCCGTCAGCGCGAACTCGATGTCCTTGAATTCCGGCACGCACAGGATGTCCGTGAACAGTTTCTTCGTGAAACCGATGCTGCCGGCGCCGATGATAGCGATTTTGAAACTCATGACCTTCACCTCAATTCGATCAGATGCTAAAAAGAAGGCGGCAAGGGAGGAAAAGCCAACATGCGCGTGCATGTGGTCGAAAAAGCTTCAAAACTGGTCTTTTTTCCTCCCAGCCGCTCCGTCCGGCTGTACTCTCTTCCTCTTGTCGACGGCGATTATGCCCAGATTTTCGGAGCCGAACAGAGAACGATTATGCTTTTGCGGGTAATTTTGTGCTGCACGATTTGATTGCCAATGGCCAGGGAATGAGAACCGTCTCGCTGCCCCGCGGACGACAGCGCCTCCACGCCATGCCCACAAGCGCGGGTTACGAAGTCAGGGAGAATGAGCCCTATGACTGGGATGGGCGCCGGCGCGGGCAGACGCCCTTCACCGTGCTCCAGCACACGATCAGCGGCACCGGGCGGCTTCGTTACCAGAACAGGAACTACAAGCTCCAGGGTGGCGATACGATGATGGTGCTCGTTCCGCACAATCACCGCTACTGGCTCGAAAAGGGCGAACGCTGGGAGTATTTCTGGATCTCGGTAAACGGCGAGGAGACGCTGCGCATTCACAAGATGGTGCTGGCACTCGCCGGGCCGGTTCTCCGGCTGAAGCCTTCGACGATCGATCACCTTGCCGACTGCAGCCTTCGGCTTCTCAAGGGCGCGACCACGCCGGGTGCCGCATCCGCCGTTGCCTATGAAGCCGCGATGGCGCTCTATGACGATGTGTTCGGCTCGCCCGCCTTCATGGCCGAGCAGAGCGCGATGCAGCCGGTCATTGATCACATCAACACCAACCTGGAAAAACCGCTCCCCGTCAGCGAACTTGCGACCATCGTGGGGCTCAGCCGGGCGCATTTCTCGCGCAGCTTTGCGGAAAGCGAAGGCGTGCCGCCCGCGGAATACGTTCTCCAGCAGCGCCTGCAGCGCGCCGCCAAGCTCCTCACTAAGGCCGATTTCCTGCCGGTCAAGGAAGTCGCCATCATGTGCGGCTTCGAGGACGCGAATTATTTCTCCAAGGTGTTCCGCCGCATTTACGGCACCAACCCGACCGAGTTCCGCACGACAGGGATGTATGCAAGCATCGGCAGGGGTCGCTGAGACCTTCCTATCGACTTTGCTGATGCAAGGCCCGTCTTCCATGAAATTTTCGAGAAAACCTTTTCTCATGTTGACTCGTCATGTGAGAAAAGGTTTTCTCTGCGCATCAAGCGGGAGGAAGTGCTGAGTAGCGGGCAAGCAAGAAGCGGTCGAGTGACCATCCACGACGTTGCGGCTGCCGCCGGCGTGAGCATTTCGACGGCGTCGAAAGCGTTGAACAACACCGGCCGCATGGGAGAGGAAACGCGCCAGAGGGTGAAGCGGGTGGCGGGCGAAATCGGTTTCCGGCCGAATGCGCTTGCGCGCGGCTTGCTGAGCAAGCGGAGCTTTACCGTCGGGCTTTTGACGAACGATACCTACGGACGCTTCACACTCCCGGTCATGGCGGGCATTTCGGAGGCCCTCGTCGATCACGGCGTTTCGGTCTTCCTCTGCGCGATTGAGGATGACCCGGCGCTCGGGCAGACCCACGTGGATGCCATGCTCGACAAGCAGGTGGACGGCATCATCGCCACCGGAAAGCGCCTCGACAGGCGCCTGCCGGTCGATCTGTCGAACCTGCCGGTACCGGTGGTCTACGCGTTCACGGAAGGTACGCCCGACAGTGTCACCTTCATGTCGGACGACGAGCAGGGTGCACGGCTGGCGGTGGAATGGCTGGTGCAGATCGGACGGCGGCGGATCGCTCATATCACGGGACCCGAGAATTTCTTCTCGGTTCGCGAACGCGCCAATGCCTATCGGGACGTGGCGGGTAGCCGCGAACCGGTGATGTACGGCGTGTGGTCGGAGGTCTGGGGGCACGAGGCGGTGGCGCGGCGTTGGAGCGAGGACGGTGAGAAGCCGGATGCAATCTTCTGCGGCAACGACCAGATCGCCCGCGGTGTCGTGGATGCGCTGCGTGAGCGCGGCATCAGGGTTCCCGAGGACGTTTCCGTTGTCGGCTTCGACAACTGGGAGATCGTGGCGGCTCAGACACGGCCGCCGCTGACGACGGTGGACATGTGCCTGAAGGAGCTCGGGCGCCAGGCGGGATTGACGGTTCTGGCGCTTGCAGAGGGGCAGGCGGTGGAGCCGGGCTTGAGGAAATTGCCGTGCCGTCTGGTCGTGCGGCAATCATGTGGGGGTGAAAGCCCCGAAGACTGAGGAACAGGCGCGAAGGAGACGCGCCACGATGGGAGGAATACATGATCAAGCGTCTACTGGCGGCAGTAAGTGTCGCCACACTGTGCATGACGTCCGCAGCCTCGGCCGCCGACAAGATCGAAATGTGGGTACGCACCGGCATCGGCGATGCGTTCAACAAGGTCGTTGAAGCCTACAACGGCAGCCACGAGAACCAGGTCGTCGTCACCGAAGTGCCTTTTTCCGAACTCGTGCAGAAATACGCGACGGCAATCGCCGGAGGCCAGGCGCCGGACGCACTGTCGATGGACTTGATCTACAATCCGGCCTTCGCCGCTGCGGGCCAGCTCGAGGACCTGACAGACTGGGCAAAGCAACTTCCATACTTCAATTCGCTCTCGCCCTCGCATGTTCGCCTCGGTACCTATCAGGACCGGATCTACGGCCTGCCGCTTTCGGTCGAGACCTCGGTGTTCGCCTGGAACAAGGACCTCTACAAGAAGGCCGGCCTCGACCCTGAAAAGGCGCCGACCACCTGGGAAGAGATCGCTGCCAACGCGGAAAAGATCCGCGCTCTCGGTGACGACACCTACGGCTTCTATTTCTCGGGTGGCGGTTGCGGCGGCTGCATGATCTTCACCTTCACCCCGCTGGTCTGGGGCGCAGGCACCGACATCCTCTCCGCTGACGGCAAGACGGCGACGCTCGACACGCCTGAGATGCGCAAGGCCGTCAATTATTACCGTGACATGGTCAAGAAGGATGTGGTTCCCGCCGGCTCGGCGAGTGACAACGGCACGAGCTTCCTCAGCTTCACGAACGGCAAGATCGGCCAGCAGAGCCTCGGCGCCTTCGCTATCGGCACGCTGGTCACTCAACATCCGGAGATCAATTTCGGCGTGACGCTGATCCCCGGCGTCAATGGCCAGCCTTCGTCCTTTGCCGGCGGCGATAACTTCGTCATCACCAAGGGCACCAAGAAGATCGACGCGGTAAAGGACTTCCTCCAGTTCATCTATTCGATGGACGGCCAGAAGATCATGGCGAAATACGGAAGCCTGCCGACGCGTGGCGATATCGCCGAAGAGGTGCTGACCGGTCTGGATCCGCGCATGGAGGTTGGCCTGAAGGCGATCAGCGTCGCC
The DNA here is from genome assembly GCF_004345245.1 of Rhizobium sp. BK251. Taxonomy (GTDB): domain Bacteria; phylum Pseudomonadota; class Alphaproteobacteria; order Rhizobiales; family Rhizobiaceae; genus Rhizobium. The sequence goes on from NZ_SLUQ01000004.1 coordinate 289,913, forward strand.
AAGACGCCTTATACGCTGCAGTTCAACGACCTGATCAACAGCGCCAACGGCCCCTGGGCCACCTTCACCAATGCCGCCATCTTCGGTGAAGACGTCGACGGTGCCTTCGCCAATGCCCAGTCGGAAATGCAGTCCATCATCGACAGCGGCCAATAATCTCTCTTCTGGCCGTGGCCGGAGGGTGGTGATGGCCCTCCGGCCGACTTTCCCAGTGAATTTGGAGTTTGTGGATGACTGGCTCTGATCGGCGGCAACTATCGCCCCCGCGAAAGCGGCGGCGGAGATCGCAGTGGCGCGGCCTGCTCTATATCGCGCCGGCAATGCTGCTCGTCATCGTCTTCTTCGTGGCGCCGGTGCTCTTCACAGGCTGGATGAGCCTGCACAACTGGCCGCTGATGGGCGCATCGCGCTGGATAGGTTTCAACAACTACATCCGCATGTTCAACGACAACCGGTTCATACTGGCGCTGAACTTCACCGCCTACTATACGGTGATCGTCACCATAGCGATCTTCGCAGTCGCCTTTCCTCTCGCGATCTTCGTCGAAAAGCATCGCCGCTTCGTCAGCGCCTATCGCACGATCATTTTCCTGCCTGTCGTCGTCGGCCTCGCCACCTCCTCGCTTCTCTGGGTCTGGCTCGCCAATGTCGACAGCGGCTTCATAGGCCCGGCGCTGCGTGCGCTCGGGCTTGTGGCGAAGAGCCCCAACCTGATGGCAAACTTCGATACAGCCTTTGCGACGATCGTCGTCATGGTCGTCTGGAAGATCGCAGGCTTCACCATGATCATCTTGCTGACCGGCCTCCAGGCCATTCCCTCGGAACTGACCGAGGCGGCGCGCATCGATGGCGCCGGCCGCTGGCAACGCTTCAGGCATCTGACCCTGCCGCTGATGCGCAAGACGATTGCGCTCGCACTGATCGTCTCGGTGACCGGCTCGATCCTCGCCTTCGACCAATTCTACATCATGACGAGCGGCGGGCCGCAGAACCGGATGATCTCGGTGGTCTACTACATCTTCAACCAGTCCTTCGTGTCCTTCAATCTCGGCTATGGCGCCGCACTTTCGATCGTGCTGCTCGCGATCCTGGTCGTCATCAGCATCGCGCAGCTCTGGCTGCTGCGCGTCGGGGAGGAACGCCCATGATCTCCTCCAGGCAGCGCCGAGCGAGAAAGGCGTTCAGGGCCGCAACCGCCTATCACGGCACCGGCCTCATCATTGCGATTTTCTTCCTCGCGCCCTTCATCATCTCGCTCCTTGCCTCCTTCCGCCACGGTACGGAGGCAAGTCTTCCGCCGCTGCCACCATGGCCGACAAACGGGGTGAGCTTCGATGCCTATGCGCTGCTCGACACCTTCGGGGCCGGCATCTGGCAGCACATGGTCAACTCGCTGGTCGTTTCCCTCGGGACGGTCGTGCTGACGGTCTCCGTCAGCCTGCTCGCCGGCTACGGTTTCTCGCGCTACCGTTTTCCGCTGAAGAACGTGCTGTTCGTGCTGATCATTGCCACCCTGATGATCCCGTTCCAATCGATCCTGACGCCGCTCTTCATCATCCTGGCAAAGCTCGGCCTCAACAACTCGCTGCTCGGCCTGACGCTGGTCTACGTGACGCTGCAGCTTCCCTTCTCGGTCTTCATGATGCGCAACGCTTTCGACGCAGTGCCCAAGGAGATCGAGGAAGCCGCCCGCATCGACGGGGCGCGCGACCTGAAACTGCTGGTGCGCGTGCTCCTGCCCCTGGTGCTGCCGGGTGTGGCGACGGTGGCGATCTTTGCCTTCCTCAATGCCTGGAACGAGTTCCTTGCGGCCCTCGTGCTGCTCTCCAGCAATGAGAAATACACGCTGCCCGTCCTGATGACGGCGGTGCGCGCCGGTCGCCTCGGCGCCATCAACTGGGGTGCGGTCCAGGCGGGCGTCGTCGTCATGACGATCCCCTGCCTGATCGTCTTCCTGCTCCTGCAACGCTACTACATGCGCGGGCTGATGGCCGGCGCAGTCAAATGATCCCGAACGAAATGGATGAGACAATGAACCAGCTGAAAAGAGACCGCCAGTTCCGCCCCCTCCCCGTTCCGAGCGTCACGCTCGGCGGATTGTTCGGCGACCGGCAGGAAGCCATCTGCGATGCGACCGCCGAGATCCTGCTGGACCGCTGCGTCAAGGCCGGCATGCTGCAGGCCATCGACACCAGCCAGCCAAGCCCGGGCATCGTCATTCCGATCCAGCCCTGGGGCGGCACCACGCAGATGTTCTGGGACAGCGATCTCGGCAAGTCGATCGAGACCATCGCCTATTCGCTCTACAGGAAGCCCAACCCACACCTGGAGGCCCGCGTCGACGCCATCGTCGACATGTACGAAAAGATGCAGGACGAGGACGGCTATCTGAACGCCTGGTTCCAGCGCGTCCAGCCCGACCGCCGCTGGACCAACCTGCGTGACCATCACGAACTCTATTGCGCCGGCCACCTGATCGAGGGAGCCGTCGCCTACTACCAGGCGACCGGCAAGCGCAAGCTGCTCGATGTCATGTGCCGGTACGTCGACTACATGATCAAGGTCTTCGGCCATGGCGAGGGGCAGATGCCCGGCTATTGCGGCCACGAGGAAATCGAGCTGGCGCTAGTGAAGCTCGCGCGCGTGACGGGCGAGAAGAAATATCTAGACCTTTCGAAATTCTTCATCGACGAGCGCGGCACCGAGCCGCATTTCTTCACCGCGGAAGCGATCCGGGATGGCAGGGATGCCGCCGATTTCCACCAGAAGACCTATGAATACGGCCAGGCACATCAGCCGGTGCGCGAGCAGAAGAAGGTCGTCGGTCACGCGGTGCGTGCCATGTACCTCTATTCCGGCATGGCCGACATCGCCACGGAATACAACGACGACAGCCTGACTGCTGCCCTTGAGACGCTTTGGGACGACCTGACGACGAAGCAGATGTACGTCACAGGCGGCATCGGACCTGCGGCCTCCAACGAAGGCTTTACCGACTACTACGATCTGCCGAACGAGAGTGCCTATGCCGAAACCTGCGCCTCGGTCGGCCTCGTCTTCTGGGCGAACCGCATGCTCGGCCGCGGCCCGAACCGGCGCTACGCCGACATTATGGAGCAGGCGCTTTACAATGGCGCAATGTCCGGGCTTTCCCTCGACGGAAAGACTTTCTTCTATGAGAACCCGCTCGAAAGCGCCGGCAAGCACCATCGCTGGATCTGGCACCATTGCCCCTGCTGCCCGCCGAACATCGCCCGCCTGCTGACTTCCGTCGGCTCCTACATGTATGCGCTCGCCGCCGACGAGATCGCCGTCCATCTCTACGGCGAGAGCAAGGCCCGTTTCGAGATCGCCGGCGCAAAGGTCGAGCTTTCGCAGGAAACGCGCTATCCCTGGGACGGCGCGGTTCGCTTTGCCGTCTCCCTCGACAGGCCGGCACGATTTGCCCTGTCGCTGCGAATCCCGGAATGGGCCGAGGGCGCCGGCATAAAGGTCAACGGCGAAACGCTCGGTCTGGCGACGGTCACCGTCGACGGCTATGCCCGCATCCAGCGCGAATGGAAGAATGGCGACAGGGTCGAGCTCGACATTCCGCTGAGGCCGCGCGCGATCTGGGCGAACCCGTTGGTGCGCCAGGATGCGGGCCGCACGGCGCTGATGCGCGGGCCGCTGGTCTATTGTGTCGAGACGACCGACAATGGCGAGGGCCTCAACGGCATCGCGCTTGCTTCCGACGTCTCCTCGGCCAAGCTGACTGAAGTTCCCGGGCTGCGCGGCGTGGTCGCACTCGACCTGCCGGCGACGCGCGACGAGCCCAACTGGGGTACGTCTCTCTACCGCACCTCTCCGCCAAGCAGGAAGAAAACGACGGCCCGCTTCGTGCCCTATCCCTTCTGGGACAATCGCGAGCCCGGCGAAATGCTGGTATGGGTAAGGGCGGGCGAAGCGCGTGGGGAATGACATGGCTGATACCGGCGTCGTGCTGACCGGAATTCGCAAGAGTTTCGGCAGCCTCGATGTGATCCATGGTGTCGACCTTTCGATCGACGAGGGCTCCTTCGTGGTCTTCGTCGGCCCCTCGGGCTGCGGAAAGTCGACACTGCTGCGGATGATAGCAGGCCTCGAGGAAGTGACCGACGGAGAGATCGAGATCAAGGGCCGCAATGTCACCGATCTCGACCCATCCGACCGGGGCATTGCCATGGTCTTCCAGTCCTATGCGCTCTATCCGCATATGAGCGTGCGCGACAACCTCGCCTTCGGCCTGAAGATGGCCCATACGGATGCAACCGAAATCGCAGCCCGGGTGAAGTCTGCATCCGCCATCCTGAAGATCGACCACCTGCTGGATCGGAGGCCGGGGCAGCTTTCCGGCGGCCAGCGCCAACGCGTCGCAATCGGCCGCGCCATCGTGCGCAAGCCGGATGTCTTCCTTTTCGACGAGCCGCTCTCCAACCTCGATGCCGAGCTGCGCGTCTCGATGCGTATCGAGATCGCGCGCCTGCATCGCGAACTCGGCAATACGATGATCTACGTGACCCACGACCAGACCGAGGCGATGACGCTGGCCGACAAGATCGTCGTCCTGCGCGAGGGTCGTATCGAGCAGGCCGGGACGCCGCGGGAAATCTACGAGAATCCGGCCAACGTCTTCGTCGGCGGCTTCATCGGCTCACCGCGGATGAACATGCTGACGGCGGAATGGATTGGAGACGGAACGGTTCGCATCGGCAACAGCAGGCTGTCGGCTTCGATCTCAGGCGTGGGTCTCGCTTCTGGCGACAAGCTGACCTTTGGCATACGACCAGAACATTTGACGCCCTCTTCCGCGGCGGATGAAACACTCGGCGCCAAGGTGGATTTCTCCGAATATCTCGGCGGCACGCAGTATCTCTATTGCCAGCTGGAAGACGGCCAGTCGGTGACCGTGGAATACCGCTCGCAAGCTCCCGTTCGGCCCGGCGACACGCTGCAACTCGGCTGCGCGCCCGCAGACCGCCGTTTCTTCGACGTGAAGGGCGACAGGCTTCGCTAGCGATCGCGCCGGAGCGGCGCTTCGGCAGATCTAGAGCATTTCCGTCTTTCCCCGAATTACAGAAATGCTCTATCTCTTTGTTTTTACGCAATTCCGGACGCAAAACCGCTCCGCACTTTTGCTGGAATTGCTCTAGAAGGAGAGGTCGAGCACACGGCCTTCGAAGAGGCGGTCTCGCGATCCTTCGAGGTGAGTCTGCATCAGGTCGCGGGCGTCTTCGGCTCGGCCGTCCGCAATCGCCTTGTAGATCGCGTTGTGTTCCTGGAACACCTGCTCAAGCCCCTGCCGCGGACCGAGGAGCGACAGCCCGTGCAGATGCATGCCGACGGCGATGTGCGCCTTCAGCGCGTCGATCGACGCGGTATAGTAGTGGTTGTTGGCCGCTTCCGTGACCGAGCGGTGGAAAATGAAATCGGCGTCCGCACGGTGGAGTTGGTGGCTGGTCGCCTCCCGCAGGTCCGCCAGTGCCGACGCAATCTTCTGGATCGCCGCATCGTCGCGCCGCTTGGCCGCGAAAAAGGCCGCAGCCGGCTCGATTGTCAGGCGGAATTCGTAGCAGCGCTGGATATCGGCGATCGTCTTGACCGGCGAATAGGCAAGCTGCGTCGTCGGCGAACCGTGAGCGCTGACGAAGGTGCCGGCGCCCTGTCGTGCGTAGACGATACCCTGCTCCCGCAGCCGCGCCAGCGCATCGCGCACGATGGGACGCGAGACACCAAGCAGGGAAGCGAGCTCATGCTCGCCGGGAAGGCGTGAGTCCGGCGGATAATTGCCGGCCCGGATGCGTTCCATCAACTGGTTGAAGACGCGATCCACCAGCTTGGTGGCCTTGCCGCGCTCGGGCCGAGGCGTCTGGGCCGCGTCGCCATTCGCAGGTGCGCCATTTGCTTCATCCACGCTCATTCTCCTCGCCGGCATCTGTTTATGCCGCCTGATTCCGCGGAATCAGTTTTAGCAAACTATTGGAATTGCCGAAGCCCCCGGACTTGACTGCGCACCGGAATTGCCGGCCGTCGGGGTCTGCAACATCGAACCAGGGAACTCCGGCCTCGATTTCGCCCTTTGGCATCAGCACCCTGACGCCCAGTTCGCGAAAGATGGCGAGCGCAGTATCACCCCCGCCGACCATGATCATATCAGGTCTTGTCTCGTCTATGACTAATTTAACGCCCGTTGCAAAGCGGGTCGCCACGATGGCCGCATCGCTCGACACCTCCCCAGTGCAGCGGAGGAGCATCGGCAGCACGGCGCGACTGTCGCGACCGACGCCACCCATCGGCGCATCCACGACCCTGGCGAGGGCACCGGACGCTTCGAGCTGCTCCATCTGCTGGGCGGTGATCGGGTCGCGGGAGCCGAAGGCAAACAGCGTCTTCGGCTCCGGGCGAAATGCCTGCCCCCGTCCAGCAACCTTGCCGAGGCGCCGGGCGAGGGCAGCGCCGAGACCGCGCGCGCCGACGGCGAGGACCCGACGCCAGTCGTTGCGCGCGGCAATACGATTGAGATCCGCGTCGTCCTCAGCATCGGCAACCGTTACTGTCTGAGAGCAACCGGAAAAAAGGTCTGCAACAGGGATCGGCGTTTCGACGCCGCGACCGACGACGCAGCCGCGATAGGTGATCCGCTCCTGATCGGGGATGGCCGGGGCGACGAGGATGCCCGTCATCCCGAGCATCTCCGCAAGTGCGATGCTTTCGGCGGCGACATTTCCCTTCAGGCGAGAGTCGATCTTCTTCATGACGATCGAAGGCAACGCGGGAAGCAACGCCCGTGCAGCTTTGCGCACGACCTCTCCTGCCTCGTTCTCGCCGAGAGCGCGTGACGCCGTGTTGATAACGACCACGTCCGCCCTGGTCCTCACCGCCTCCTCCGCTGCATTCACATCAACGGCAACGGCCACCGAAAGGCCGGCTTCGACAAAGGGCGTGCCCGTGTCGAGCGCTCCGGTGAGATCATCGGCGATGATGGCAGCCTTCAGCGTCATGCATCCTGCCCCGGATTGACCGCATGGCAGGCAACGAGATGGCCTGGCTTTGCTTCCTTCCATTCGGGCACGACCTTGCCGCAGACCTCCATGGCGATCGGGCAGCGCGTGTGAAAACGGCAGCCGCTCGGCGGGTTGAGCGGGCTCGGCACGTCGCCCTGCAGGATCTGGCGCTGGCGGCCGCGCTCGTGCTCGGGATCGGTCTCCGGCACGGCGGAAAGAAGCGCCTTCGTATAGGGATGCAGCGGGTTCTCGAAGAGCTCGTCGCGTGTCGCAAGCTCCGCCAGGCGACCGAGATACATCACGCCGACGCGCGTGCTTATGTGGCGGACAACCGCCAGGTCATGGGCGATGAAGAGATAGGTCAGCCCGTATTTCTCCTGCAGGTCGAGCAGGAGATTGATGATCTGTGCCTGGATCGATACGTCGAGCGCAGAGATCGCCTCGTCGCAGACGATGAATTTCGGCTGGCACGCAAGGGCACGAGCGATGACGACACGCTGCCGCTGGCCACCCGAAAGCTCGTGCGGGTAGCGCTGCGCAAAGCGCGGCGGCAGGCCGACATCCGTCAGCAACGCACCAATCTTGTTCTTTATCTCAGCCTTGGTCGCAAGCTTGTGGAAGAGGATCGGCTCGGCGATCGCCTCGCCGATCGTCATGCGCGGATTGAGCGTGGAGTAGGGATCCTGGAAGACGATCTGCAGGTCGCGGCGGAAGGGCCGCATCTGCTTTTCGTTGAGCACGGCCAGATCCTGGCCCTTGTAGACGACCCGGCCGCTCGTTGCCCGATGAAGGTTGAGGATCGTGAAGCCGGTCGTCGACTTGCCGCAGCCGGATTCACCGACGAGGCTGAGAGTCTCGCCCTCCATGATGTCGAGGTCGACATTGTCGAGTGCATAGACCGTCGCCGCGCGGTCGCCGAAGGCGCCGAGCTTGACGTGGAAGTGCTTGACCAGGTTTTCGACCTTGAGAAGCGGTTCAGCACCCATCACGCGGCCTCCTGTACTTTCTGGACGACGAAGCAGGCGGCGCGATGGCCACCTGCGCCGGCAAGCGGTTCGAGCTTCGGCACCCGCTCATGACAGACCGCTTCGACAAGGGGGCAGCGCGGCGCGAAGGGGCAACCCTTCGGACGGCGACCCGGCTCCGGCGGTGTCCCGCCGATCGAGGAGAGCCTGCTCGTAGGCGCATCCGAAAGCTTCGGGATCGAGGCAAGCAGGCCGCGGGTATAGGGATGGCTCGGCCGCGCATAGAGCTCGTCGACCGGCGCGTCCTCGACGACCGTGCCGGCATAAAGGACGGCAACCCGATCGACGAGGCCCGCGATCAGCGCAAGGTCATGGGTGATCCAGACGACCGACATGCCGAGCCTCGCGCGGAGGTCCTTCACGAGATCGACGATCTGCGCCTGGATCGTGACGTCGAGCGCGGTGGTCGGTTCGTCGGCGATCAGGAGCTTCGGATCGCAGGCAAGGCCGATCGCTATCATAACGCGCTGGCGCATGCCGCCCGAAAGCTCGTGCGGATAGGCCATCAGCCGTTCTTCCGGCCCGGGAATGCCGACGAGGCGAAGAAGGTCGATTGCCCGGACGCGGGCATCCGCCTTCGACATCTTGCGGTGATAGATCAGCGGCTCGCAGATCTGGTCGCCAACGCGCATGACCGGGTTCAGCGAGGTCATCGGATCCTGGAAGACGAAGCCGATGTCGCCGCCGCGCACCTTGCGCAGGTCCGAATTGGACATCCTCTGCAGGTCGCGACCATCGAAATTTGCGGTCCCCTTGGTCACCTTGATCTTGTTCGGAAGAAGCCGCATGAGGCTCAGCATCGTCAGGCTCTTGCCGCAGCCGGATTCGCCGACGACGCCCAGCGTCTCGCCCTTGTTGACGTAGAGGTCGATTCCGTCGACCACGACTGCCGGGCCATTGCGGCCGTCGATCTCGACCGTGAGGTCGCGGACGTCCAGCAGGCGTTCGTTCGTCTTGGAGTTCATCACTTGCTCCCCCGCGGGTTGAGTGCATCATTGAGACCGTCGCCGAGGAAGCTGAAGGCAACCGAGGCAAGGCCCAGCACCGCCGCCGGAGCGGCAAGGAGATGCGGATAGTGCTGCCAGACGCGCAGACCATCCGAGATCATGTTGCCCCAGCTGGGCGTGGGCGGATTGACGCCGACGCCAAGGAAGCTGAAGGCGCTTTCAAGGACCATGGCAGTGCCGAGACCGGCGCTGACAGAAACGATGAGCGGCCCGAGCGCATTCGGCACGATATAGCGCTTGATGATGATCCAGTTCGAAAGACCGAGCGCCTGCGCCGCCGTGATGTAGGGGCGGTTGCGGATGGACAGCACCTGGGCACGCACGAGCCGGGCATAGGGCGGCCACGAGATCAGCGCCATGGAACCGAAGACAAGCAGGAAATCCACCCAGATCGTCTGGCGGTAGAAGGGATTGAGCGTCTCGAGATAGCGCGCCTCCATCCACCTCGTGATCGGCGTCTTCAGCGAAGCATTGATGACGACGACGAGAAGCAGGTTCGGAACCGACATCGTGACATCGGTGAGCCACATGATGGCGCGGTCGAAGGGATTACCGAAGAAGCCGGCGATCGCGCCGAGCGTAAGCCCGATCAGGACCGCGATGAAGGTGACGATCACCGCGACGAGAAAGGCCGTGCGCGTGCCAAAGACGACGCGGCTGAAGACATCGCGCCCGAGATCGTCCGTGCCGAACAGATGCGCGAGCGAAGGCGACGCGTTCCGGGCGGCAAGATCCTGGCTGAGGTAGTCCTGCGGCGTCAGGTAGGGTCCGAAGATCGCGGCGAAGGCGAGGATCAGCACGACGATGAGGCCGAAGATTGCAAGCTTGTTGCGCTTCAGGCGATACCAGGCATCGCGCCAGAGGCTGACCGGCGGCTCCTCGGCATTGTCGATAATCGAGAGAGGAATGGCGGACATGGTCAACGGCTCCTTCTTGCGTCGTTGGCACGCGGATCAAGCATCGGGTAAAGCACGTCGACGAGAAGGTTCGACAGCATCACCAGGAAGGATCCGATGAGTGTGATCGCCAGGATGACGGGATAGTCCGAATTTGTGAGCGCCTGCACTGTCAGGCGGCCAAGGCCGGGAAGGCCGAACACGAGCTCCACAAAGATCGCGCCGTTGACGATGGTGATCATGATGAGGCCGAGCTGGGTCACGATCGGCGTCAGCACCGGACGCAGGATATGCCGGAGCGCGACGATGACTTCCGGCACACCCTTGGCGCGAGCCGTCCGCACGAAATCCTCTGACAGCACCTCTATGACGGCGGCGCGCGTCTGGCGCACGATGAGCGCTATCGGCTGAAAGGAAAGCACGATCAGCGGCAGCAGGATCCGCACGTCGAAGACGCCGCCCCAACCGTAGGGCACCTTGATCATCGGCAGGAGCACGATGAGGGCCACCATGAGCAGCGGACCTGCGACATAGGCCGGGATCGCCCAGAGGAAAAGGGCCGAGCCGAGGATCGTGTAGTCGATACGCGAATTCTGGTTCATTGCCGCGATCATGCCGAGCGGAATCGCGATGACCGCGGTCAGCACGATGGAACAGAGCGCCAGCTGGAAAGAAACCGGGGCGGCGGCCGAAACCATCGACCAGACCGAGCGACCCGATGTCAGCGAATTGCCGAACTGGCCATGCAGCAGGTTCCAGATATAGACGCCGAACTGCTCGATGAACGGCTTGTTGAGGCCCGCGCTCTCGCGGATCGCCTCGATGCGCTGCGGATTGTAGGCGACATCGCCGGGCGCCCGCAGGAAGATCAGCTTGATCGGATCACCGGCGCCATAGAAGGCCATCGCATAGACCGCCATCATGACGACCAGGACCGACGGAATCCAGATGGCAAACCGCGTTAGCACGTAGCGAAGCAAGGCCACCTCCCACCTGTTCTTCGGCGCGACCCGTGAGCGTACCCGCGGGCTGCACCTACTTCACTCTTGAAGCTTGCGCGAAGGCCTTGAGGTCTTCGCGCGGTTTTCATGAAGGGAGCCGCGATGGGATCCCTTCACGTCCTCCTCAACCGATGGAAACGTCCCAGGGCGTCACGACCTGCCAGTCGAGGTTCTTCTCCATGCCCTTGACGTCCTTCGTCGCCCAGCGCGACATGGCCTGAGAATACCATGGAATGAAGGCCCAATCCTCGCGGAACGCCTTCTGCGCTTCCTGGGCAAGCTTGGCGCGCTGCGGATCGTCCGCCGCCTTGGTTGCGGCTTCAGCAAGCAGGCTGTCGACCTTGTCGTTCTTGTAGCCGCCGAGCTTGTTCTGGGCGTTGGAAGAGGTCGAGGCGATGGAGCCGGCAAGATAGGACACGGCATCGGGAACGCGCGTGCCGACGTCGTCGCGGAAGATCTGGACCGAATTCTGGTCCGGACCTGCATAGGCGTCCTGCTGGGGCTTCATGTCCACCGCCGTGATGCCGAGGTTCTGGCGCCATTGCTCGGCGATGAACTGCGCCGCGGCCTGGATCGCCGGCGCCGAGACACCGACGAACATGATCTTCGGCAGGCGCTCCGGACCGCCATAGCTCGATTCCGCGAGAAGCTTCTTCGCGCCTTCCGGATCGTAGGGATAGGGCACAAAGCCGGAATCGTCCGCTCCGGGCACGGAGTTGAGGATCTGGTCGGCCTTCTTGTGCGGCCCGTCCGGATAGGAGGCCTTGAAGAGGCCGTCGCGGTCGACGGCCATGATCAATGCCTGGCGCACCTTCGGATCGTCCATCGGCGCGCGCGTGATGTTGAACCAGAAATGCTGGCTGGTCGGAATGATCGGCCCTTCCGAAAACTCTGGACCGAGATCCTGGATGATCGTCGAGGTTACAAGTTCGGTGTGGGCATTATACTCGCCCGACTTGATGAGCTGCGTCGCGGTGACGTTGTCCTCGACCGAGGTGATCTCGATGCGGGCGAGCTTCGGCTTCGGTCCGAAGAAGTTCTCGTTGGGCTCGAAGGTCAGCGTGCCTGCGTCGATATCGAGGGCAGTGAGCTTGAACGGGCCGGAATAGACGGCACCGCTATCGGGCGTGTACCAGTCTGCAATCTCCTCGCCATCGCTCCCGCGGGACTGCGACGCCTTGGTGATCGGGATGATGTGGTTGGCAAGCCGCATGAAGAAGATCGGGTCCGCGTCGGTCAGCGTGCAGACGACCGTGCCCTCGTCCGGCGTCGTGACACCTGTCAGCTCGTTGCCCGAGCCGGAGGCGATCTCCTTGAAGCCTTGCACGTGGCTCAACACCTGGTCGGCGCGCTGGCTCTTGGAATTCGGCATCGAAGCGACTTCCCAGGAACCCTTCACGTCTGCTGCGGTGATCTTGCTGCCGTCGGAGAAGACCGCCTTCGGGTCGATCTTGAAGGTCCAGACCTTGTTGTCTGGCGATTCCCAGCTCGTGAAGACATAGGGCTGGATCTTGCCGGCGGCGTCGAAATACATCGGCGACGCCCACCAGAACGAATTCCAGCGGAAGGTTCTGCCGCCGCCGCGCAGCGGCGACCAATCCTGGTCAAATGCAGGGTTGATGGCTTTCAGGACCTGACCGTCCTGCGCCATGACGATGCGTGCGTTCAGGCCGAAAAGGGTGATGCCGACGCCGGCGGCGAGCCCGAGCTTCAGGGCATCGCGTCGCGACATCTGCGAAATGGTATCGTCATTGCGAATTGTCATTTTCTCCTCCGTAGCAAGCAGTGCGCCGCTCGAAAGACCCTCCCCGAGGAGACGCATCATGATCTGGAGAGTTGCGCGATATTGTAAATCTGTCAATCAAAAATAACGAAAAACACCGGACAACGTGAGGGCAAAAATATTTATCGTTAAATATCAATGGTTTTTCAATTGCGACTTGTTTCGGCCAAAGTTGTAAGATTGACAACTTGGCCTTATTGCGGTGAATACGGCATGATAGGACCTGCCGAGACCCCTCGGCATGAAGAGGAGGATAAGTTGAGCAAGCACCGGATTACAGGCGTTTTCAGCGCCGCCACCACCCCTCTCAATGCCGACGGCAGCCCCGATCTCGGACTTTTCACCGAACATTGCCATCGCCTCATCACGGAAGGATGTCACGGCGTAGCACTTTTGGGGACGACCGGAGAGGCGAACTCCTTCTCCAGCGCCGAGCGCCGTGCGATGCTTGAGGCCGCATTGAAGGCGGGCGTTCCGGCCGACAAGCTCCTGCCGGGCACCGGCGTTGCGGCCATTCCTGAAACCGTGGAGCTGACGCGGCACGCGCTGTCGCTCGGCGTGACGAAAGTGGTCATGCTGCCGCCCTTCTACTACAAGGGCGTTTCCGACGAAGGTCTTTTTGCCTCCTACGCCCAGATCTTCGAGAAGCTCGGCGACAACCGCCTGCAGGTCATCCTCTATCATATCCCACAGGTCTCCGGCGTTCCGCTGTCGATCCCGCTGATCAGCCGATTGATAAAGGCATTTCCCGAGACTGTCGTTGGCATCAAGGAATCTGCCGGCGATTTCAATAACATGCAGGCGATCATCGCCGAGTGTCCGGGATTCTCGGTCCTCTGCGGCGCCGATCCGCTGCTGCTGCCGCTCCTGAAGGCCGGCGGCGCGGGCTGCATCACCGCCACGTCGAACCTTGTCGCCGACTCCTTGCGCACGGTCTACGACCACGTCCATGACGAGAGCCATGCCGCCGCCGTCGAGACAGCCCAGGCGCGCATCACCGCCTATCGCACGCTGTCGAACTCCTATGTGCAGATCCCGACGATCAAGGCCATGGTCGGCCTGAAGACGGGCAATCCCGTCTGGAAGCGCACGCGGCCGCCATTGATGCCGATCAGCGACACCGAATATGCCGCCCTTGCCGAAGGCTACGCAAAACTGCAGTGAAGGAGGGCGTCATGAATTTTACAGGTTTGTCGCCAGAAGCCGTTCCGGCCCGAATGACGGGCATGCTCGAGGCCAATGATGCACAGCCCGGCCGCCGGGACGCCTACCTGCCCTCTCCCTGCATACAGAACCATGCGGCAAACCTCGCTTTCCTGCCGGATGGCACGCTGACCTGTGTCTGGTTTGGCGGCACGATGGAGGGGATGGGCGACATCTCAATTTACATGTCGCGGCTTCGCCAGGGTTCCGATCGCTGGTCCAAGCCCGAGAAGATGTCCGACGATCAGGCCAAGTCCGAGCAAAACCCGTTGATTTTCAACGCGCCGGACGGGCGCGTGTGGCTGCTCTACACCTCGCAGACCTCCGGCGACCAGGACGGCGCGATTGTCAAATGTCGTATCTCCGAGGATGGCGGCGAGACATTCGGCCCAACTCGGGTCCTTTGCGACCTGCCCGGAACCTTTGTGCGCCAGCCGATCGTGGTCAATGGTAAGGGTCACTGGCTCTTGCCGACGTTCCGCTGTGTGAGCCTGCCGGGCCAGCGGTGGAGCGGAGATGCCGATACGGCCGGCGTCCTGATCTCCGGCGACCAGGGCAGGACGTGGCAGATGCGTGACGTGCCGGGCAGTCTCGGCGCCGTGCACATGAACATCCTGAAGTCCGACAACGGCAACATGGTTGCCTTCTTCCGCAATCGCTATTCGGAGAATGTCCTGTCGTCTTCATCGACAGACGATGGCCAAAGCTGGAGCGCGCCGGAACCCGTCAATCTGCCGAACAACAACTCCTCGATCCAGGCGACGATGCTTGAAGATCGAAGAATTGCAATGGTTTACAATCACAGCAATGTAGCGACCTCCGACGCGCGGCGCCTGTCCCTCTACGACGAAATTGAGGATGGCAAGGCCCCCGAGCCGGCAGTCATGCAGCCTGTCGGGCGCAAGGCCGTCTGGGGAGTGCCGCGCGCGCCGCTCAGCCTTGCAGTTTCGAGCGATGGCGGCAAGACCTTCGGGCGGCGCATCGATCTGGACACCGGCGACGGCTACTGCCTCAGCAACAACTCGAAAGACATGGTCAATCGGGAATTCTCCTATCCGACAATCATCGAAGGTCCGGATGGAGCATTGCACATCGCCTATACCTACTATCGCCGGGCGATCAAATACGTGCGTTTGCCAGCAAAATCAGCCGCTTGAGGCAAGATAGCATTAGTAAGGACTTTCGAAACGGCTGGGCGCACATGCGCCTGGCCAAGCCCCGTTTGGACTGACTTTGTTTACAAATAAACGTCTTCAAGCCATCTTGCGTTGCGCTGGAAATTAGCCGCCTGCAACGATCTGATTATTCTTTCAAAATCAATACATTACTGGATATTTGACGCTTTCCAAGGACTTCACTGCCATGAATTTCGAAGCTCATGGTAAGAAAAATCGGCCTTCATTCTTGTCAAAAAGCTCTGCTTGATATAACAACTTTACATCATTGGCGGCTGCGATCCGCCGTTATATCGGGAGGCCGCTCTAATGGTCAGTTTGGATTCGCCTATCACGATCGTCCGGCCGCAGCTGATTGAATTCGGAGTGGGTACCGCCGGCCGGCTGGGCAAATGGGCGACTGACAAGGGATGTCGCCGCACACTGGTGATCTCCGATGCCTTCAACGCTTCCCGCATCGATGTGCTCGAGCTTCGCGGCGAGGTTTCGGTCTTTTCCGAAGTCACGCCCGAACCCGATATCGGTAATCTCGACCGCGTGCTCGCCGCAGCGGAGGCAGTCAATGCGGATCTTATTGTCGGCTTCGGCGGCGGCAGCGCCATGGATCTTGCCAAGCTTGCTGCCGTTCTCGCCGGCTCCTCCCAGACGCTGCATGAGGTCGTCGGACCGAACAAGGTCCGCGGACCCCGCAAGGTAGCCCTTGCCCAGGTGCCGACGACGTCAGGCACGGGCAGCGAGGCCGGCATTCGCGCCCTCATTACCGATCCTTCGACGATGGCAAAGCTCGCGGTTGAAAGCCCGCTGATGCTCGCCGACATCGCCGTGGTCGATCCGGTACTCACATTCACGGTTCCCGCGCGAACGACCGCGGCGACCGGCGTCGATGCCATGGCCCACTGTGTCGAGGCGTTCACCAATCGCAAGGCGCATCCGATGATCGACATCTATGCGATCGAGGGCACGCGGCTCGTCGGAAAGTATCTTGCCCGTGCCGTCAGGAACGGATCCGATGCCGAAGCGCGTGCTGGCCTCTCGCTTGCTTCCCTCTATGGCGGCTTCTGCCTCGGTCCCGTCAACACAGCCGGCGGCCACGCACTTGCCTATCCGCTTGGAACGCGCTGGCACGTGGCGCATGGCGCGGCCAACGCGCTTATCTTCCCGCATGTTCTGGCCTTCAACACCCCGTCCGTGCCGGAAAAGACACAGGCGATCATGGAAGCTCTCGGCTATCCTGCCTCGGAGAACATCAAGTCCGTCTTCGATGCCGCCTACGCTTTCTGCGCCGATCTCGGTATCGAGATGAAGCTCTCCGGCCTTGGCGTGCCTGAGAGCGATCTGGATGCGATGGCAGACGATGCCTTTGCCATCCGCCGGCTGCTTGACAACAATCCGCGCGACCTGTCGCGCGATGATATCCGTTCGATCTACGAGGCAGCGTTCTAAGATCGCTGGCCTTTCGAGAGGAGCACGACTGATGCAGAGCAATGCGAAAGTGGCGGTGACGCTGGGCGACCCGGCCGGCGTCGGCCCGGAGGTGATCGTCAAGGCGCTGGCGGCGATGCCGGCGCAGGAACGGCGTGATTTCGTCATCGTCGGCAATACCGAAGCCCTGGAGCGCGCGGGTCGCGCGACCGGCATCGACCTGCGCTTCGCGCCCTCGGCTTCCGATGACGGACTCACCATTGCCGTCGACGAGGTGCCGCTTGGCGCGCCGCTACCGGAAATCGGCAAGGTCAGTCCGATCGCGGGCGACGCCTCGGTGAAATACATCTCCCGTGCCGTCGATCTTGCCATGACCGGCAAGGCGGACGTCATCGTCACCGCGCCGATCAACAAGGAGGCCATGAACCTCGCCGGCCATCATTTCGATGGCCATACGGGCCTGCTCGCGCATCTGACGGGCTCCAAAAGCTCCTTCATGCTGCTTGCCTCCGAGCGCCTGAACACCATCCACGTCTCGACGCATGTGTCGCTGAGGGGCGCAATCGAGCGGGCAAAGACCGAGCGCGTGCTCGCCACCATCGAGGCCGGGCACAACCACTTCATGCGTCTCGGCAAGAAGGCGCGCATCGCCGTCGCCGGGCTCAACCCGCATTGCGGCGAGAACGGGCTTTTCGGCACCGAGGACATGGAATTTCTCGCGCCCGCCGTCGAGCAGGCAAGAGCCAGGGGCATCGATGTCGTTGGCCCCATCTCGGCCGATACGGTCTTTGCGCGGGCCTATAACGGCGCCTTCGATCTCGTGATCGCCCAGTATCACGACCAGGGCCATATCCCGATCAAGCTCGTCGCCTTCGAAACCGCCGTCAACGTCTCGCTCGGCCTGCCGATCGATCGCGTCTCGGTCGACCATGGCACGGCCTTCGACATCGCCGGCACCGGAAAGGCGAACCACGTCAACATGCTTTCGGCGATCGCCTATGCACGGCTGATGGCGAAGTCGCCGAGGCAACAGGCGAAAGCACCCGAGCTCTCTTGAGGAGGGCGCAACCCTGCATCTTCGAGGAGGACCGGCAATGAGGGAAACGGTGGTGGTTCTGGGCGGAGAGCTCGCCCCCGAGGGCCGGGCAATTCTCGAAGATGCAGGCGTCGCGGTCATCGCGACAAAACCCTATCTCGACCGGCAGGCCGTGATCGCGGCGATGACACAACACAGGCCGGCGGCGGTTATCGTCCGCCTGCTTGCGGAGATTTTGGGACCAGAGGAGATGCAGGCCGGCGGGCGCCTGCGGCACGTCGCAAAGCACGGCGTCGGCACCAATGACATCGACCTGCGGGCGGCAAGCCAACTCGGCATCCCCGTCTCGATGACGACGGGCAGTAACGGTCATTCGGTCGCCGAGCACGCGCTGGCGCTCATCATGGCTCTTGTGAAGGATTTTTCGCGACAGGACGCCCTCATCCGTGACGGCGTCTGGGACAAGAGCCAGTACCAGGGCCGCGAACTGCGGGGTCAGCGCCTCGGTCTCGTCGGCTACGGCTTCATTGGCCAGACGCTTGCCGGCATGGCGGCGGCCCTTGGAATGCGGATTTCCGCCTTTGACCCGCATACGCCTGCGGAGGCCTTTCGAAACGGCGTCACACGGGAGACAGACCTCGACAAGCTGCTTTCCGAAGCCGATATCGTCAGCCTCCACTGTCCGCTTACGCCCGAAACACGCAATCTCATCGATGCGCGCCGCATCAGGCTCATGAAGAGCGGCGCCTATCTTGTGAATACGGCACGCGGCGAGGTCGTCGACGAGGCGGCGCTGATCGAGTCCCTGACGGACGGACACCTTGCGGGAGCGGGTCTGGACAGTTTTGCCGTCGAACCACCCGACCAGGACAATCCGCTGTTCAGGTTGGCCAACACGATCGTCACCCCGCACGTGGCCGGCGTGACGCTGGACGCCAAGCGCGCCATGTCCGTCATGGCCGCCGAAAACGTACTGGCGACGCTGTGCGGCGAGGAATTGGCACCCCGCGTCCTCGCTCGCTGAACACCATCCGACGCCAAGAGGAGGTCTCCATGGCCGACAACGCCGTTTCCGACATTCGCTATTCCGCCACTGCGCTGGAAGCATTCGCGAAATCGCTGTTCTCCGCGGCGGGCCTCGATGAGGACAAGGCAACGTCCGTTGCCCGCTATCTCGTCGAAGCGGACCTCATGGGCCACACGACCCATGGCCTCGCCCTTGCCGGCTGGTATCTGCAGAGTATCGCCGATGGCGTCATGAAGGGCTCGGGGGCACCGGAGGTTATCTCGGATCGGGGCCCCGCGGTCGCCTGGAACGGCCAGCGGCTCCCCGGGGCGTGGCTGACGTCGGAGGCGGTAAAGCTTGCCTGCGAGCGCTCCGCGAAATTCGGCACCGCAACCGTCACCATCGCCGACAGCCATCATATCGGCTGCCTTGCCGCCTACCTCACAATCGCAACCGATCGAGGCTACATGGTGAGTATCGCAAGCTCCAGCCCATCCGGCGCTCAGGTCGCACCTTTCGGCGGCACCCGGGGCATCTATACGCCGAACCCGGTCGCCCATGGCATCCCGACGCCGGGAGATCCGATCCTCATCGATATCAGCGCCTCGATCACCACGGTCAACATGGCGCAACGTCTCATCCGCGACGGCCGCCAGTATGAGCACGAATGGCTGCTGGATGAGAACGGCAATCCGACGCGCGATCCCCGCGCGATCGAGCGCGGCGGCACGCTGCTGCCGACCGGTGGGCTGGACCATGGCCAGAAGGGATATGGGATGGCACTGCATGTGGAAGCCTTTACGCAGGGTCTCGCCGGCTATGGCCGTGCGGATTCGCCGAAGGGGACGAGCGCCGCCGTCACCGTGCAGGTCTTCGATCCCGATGCCTTTGGCGGCCGTGAGGCGTTCCTGAAGCAGACCGGCTGGCTGGCAGCGGCCTGCCACGACAATCCTCCACGCCCGGGCGTGGCGCGTGTCCGCCTTCCCGGCGAAAACGGCCTTGCCAAAAAGCGCAAAGCGCAGGCAGAGGGCGTACCGCTCTTTCCTGCCATCATGCCCTCGCTCCGGCCTCATGCCGAACGGCTGGGCGTCACGCCGCCGACCGCAGGCTGACGACGCCTGGGCTCTGCGGCCTCTGGTCTTAGATTCGCATGCCGCTTGTCTGATCGAAGAGATGCAGCTGCGAGGATTCGACGATCAGGCCGATCGTCTCGCCGGCATGGACCTTCCCGCGGCCCGTCTCTACGATCGTCAGCTCCGGCGTCGTCGCAGCAGTCAGGAAGGTAGACGAGCCCGTCGATTCGACCACCGCGATCGGAACGTCGAAACTGCCCTGCCCGGCACCGGTCGTGCCGATATGCTCAGGCCGGATCCCAGCCGTGACCTTGCGTCCCGGCTGGAGCTGGTGGTCGATCGCGACCTTCTGTCGGATGGTGCCAAGATCGAGCGAGAGGCTCTTTCCATCTTCATTGACCGTCGCCGGAATGAAGTTCATCGCCGGCGAACCAATGAAGCCCGCGACAAATTTATTAGCCGGCTTATCATATAGATCCAGCGGCTGCCCCTGCTGCTCGATGACGCCTTCCCTCATGACCACGACGTGATCGGCCATGGTCATGGCCTCGATCTGGTCGTGGGTGACATAGACCGAGGTTGCATGCAGGCGATCATGCAGGGCGCGGATCTCCTTGCGCATGTGGACGCGCAGCGCCGCATCGAGGTTCGACAGCGGCTCGTCGAAGAGGAAGGCCTTGGGATGGCGGATGATCGCGCGGCTCATGGCGACGCGCTGGCGCTGGCCGCCGGAAAGCTCGCGCGGGTAGCGCTTCAGGAGGCGCGAAAGCCCGGTGGTGGCGGCGACTTCCTCGGCCGCCTTCTTCGCCTCGGCCTTGGCGACGCCGCGTATGCGCAGGCTGTAGGTCAGGTTTTCCTCGACGGTCATGTGCGGATAGAGCGCATAGGACTGGAAGACCATGGCGACGTCGCGCTTGCGCGGCGGCACATTGTTCATCAGCTCGCCGGCGATCTTCAACTCGCCCTCGGTGATGGTTTCCAGGCCCGCGAGGGAGCGAAGAAGAGTGGACTTCCCGCAACCCGACGGACCCACCAGGGCGACGAACGTGCCCTTGGCGATCGACAGGTTGATGTTTTTCAGGGCGTGAAACGCACCGTAATGCTTGTTGACGCCGCTGAGCTCGATCTGATTGGTCATTTGAGGGCTCCAGAGGTGAGGCCGGATACGATGCGGCGCTGCAAGAGAACAAAGATGGCAAGGATCGGCGTCACATACATCGTGGCGTAGGCCATGATGTTGTTCCACTCATTGGTATTCGGCCCCATGAAGGAATTGAGGCCGACGCTCGCCGGCTGAAGTTCGGCCGCCTGGATCATCGACTTCGAATAGACGAATTCGCCGAAGGCCTGCATGAAGATGAGGATGGCGCTGACGAGGATGCCGTTGCGGGCAAGCGGCAGCACGATGTTGAAGAAAGCGCCGACGCGGGAATTGCCGTCGACGAGGGCTGCCTCCTCGAGTTCCATCGGCACCGCCATGAAGGTGGCGCGCACCAGCACGACGAAGAAGGGCATGCTCTTGGCGGCAATCGAGATCACCACGGCGAGCCGCGGATAGTCCAGCATGCCAAGCTGCGAGAAGCCGACGAAGATCGGGGTCACCATCAGCGATGCCGGCAGAACCTGCAGCATCAGGATGAGGAAGAGGCCGATATCGACCCAGATGTTGCGGTAACGCGCCAGCACGTAGGCGCAGCCGACGCCAAGTACGGTGATGAGCGTCACCGAGCCGAGCGCGATGACCAGGGAGTTCCAGAGATAGCGCCCCATCCCGCGACTTTCCCACACATAGCCGTAGGTGCCCCATTGGGGATCGCTCGGCCAGAAGCTAGGCGGTGTGGCAAACATCTCGGAGCCGCTCTTCAGCGCCGTGATGTACATCCAGTAGAGGGGGAAGAGGTAGATCGCCGCCATGACAATGGCGATCGCGAGCATCAGGCGGTTGCGCATTGTCTCGGTCATCCGCGCACCTCATGGCGTGTCGAGCGGACATAGACGACAGAGGCGAACATGACGAACACGATCATGATAACGGAGATCGTCGCGCCCTTGGCGAAATCATACTGGCGGAAGGACAGATCCCAGGCCCAGTATTGCGTGACGTTGGA
This sequence comes from Rhizobium sp. BK251, assembly GCF_004345245.1. Classification (GTDB taxonomy): domain Bacteria; phylum Pseudomonadota; class Alphaproteobacteria; order Rhizobiales; family Rhizobiaceae; genus Rhizobium. The sequence continues at coordinate 311,670 of NZ_SLUQ01000004.1, forward strand.
CGAATTGTTCGGTCCGCCTGACGTGATCGCCGCGAAGAGGTCGAACTGCTGCAGCGTAAAGATCAGGCCGAGGGCGACAATGGCGCCGATCGTCGAGCGCATCATCGGCAGCGTGATCGTCCAGAAGCGCTGCCAGGCATTGGCGCCGTCGAGTTCGGCCGCTTCGTAGAGATCGCCGGGAATGCCGGAAAGACCAACCGAGAGCAGGATCATGTTGAAGGCGGTGCCGAGCCAGACATTGGCGATGATCACGGCATAGAGCGAGAAATGAGGGTCCGAGCGCCAGAAGATGTTGCTGCTGATGATGCCGCTTTCCTTCAGGATGAAATTCAGGACCCCGAAATCGCCTGAAAGAATCCAGTTCCAGATCGCGCCGACGACGAGACCGGGCATGACCCAGGACACCAGAAACAGCCCGCGCAGCCACGACGCGCCGGGAAAGTTGACCCAGAAGAACAGCGCCAGGCCGAAGCCGATCAGGAACTGGCCGGCAATGGACCCGACGACAAAGATCACGGTGTTGCGGAAAATCGGCCAGGTTTCCGGCTGCGCGAAGAGGTCGGTATAGTTCTTGAAGCCGACGAAAGGACGCGAGAAGGTCCCGAGGCTGAACATGTCGACCTCCTGGAAGCTCATCACGACATTGTAGATGAGCGGCAGGCCCGCCATGACGAATAGAAAGGCGAGCGGAAAGGCGACAAGCGCGATATCGAAGCCGCGGCCGTCCCTGACGCTGGAAAGAATCCTTTTCATCGGTCCTCCGATACTCCGAACGGGGCTGCCCTGCGCTTCCGCCTCAAGACAGCTCCCGTCGGGAGGAAATGACGGGATGGCCCAGGAGCCATCCGGTTATGCTGGGGGATCAGCCGAGCACGGCATTGATCTTTTCGGCAGCCTGATCAAGCGCGTCCTTGGGGCTCATCTGGCCAGTCAGGGCAGCCTGGATGGCGTCCTGGATCGCCTTGGAGATCTTCGGCCATTGCGGATGCGGGCCGCGCGGCTTGGCATACTTCAGCTGCTCGATGAAGACCTTGAGCGCCTCATCCTTGAGCGGTTCGCCGGTCGCCGGAATGGTGATGTCGGAACGGGCCGGAAGCTGGCCGTAGTTCTTGAACATCTTGTCGTCCTGCGAGGCGAAGAATTCGAGAGCCTTGAATGCCTCGGCCGGGTGCTTCGTGCTGGCAAAGACGGCCCAGTTGAAATCACCCATGGCCGACGAGCGCTCGGCGCCTTCCGTCGGGACCGGAAGCAGCGCAACGCCCCAGTCGAACTTGGCTTCCTTCATCATGCGGTCGAGTTCCCACGGACCCGAGATCGCCATGGCCGCGTTTCCGGAATTGAAGGTGCCGGTCGAATCCCACTGACCGCGTGTCAGCGTATCCGGCGAGGCAAGCTTCTCGTCCATGATGGTCTTCCAGGTCTCGAGCGCCTTCACGGCACCGTCGGAATTGATATGCTCGTAGCTGCCGCCAGCCATCTGCGCCCAGGGAAGGAACTGGAAGGTGCCCTCCTCATTCGCCTTGGCGGAGAATGCCAGGCCATAGACGTTCTTGGCCGGATCCGTCAGCTTGCGCGCATCCTCGACGAGCTCGTCCCAGGTCTGCGGCGGCTTGTTCGGGTCGAGGCCCTTCGCCTTGAACATGTCCTTGTTGTAGTAAAGGGCAATCGTGTTCGTCGCCTTAGGAATGCCGTAGTATTTGCCGTCCCACTCGACCGACTTCAGCGGACCGGGGAAATAATTGTCCGGCTTGATGACCGTCGATTTCGAGATCATGTCGGTGAGATCGAGAAAGGCGCCGCGCGAGGAAAACAGCGCGTGCTCCGGATTGTCGACCGCGATGATGTCGGGTGCCTGGCCCGTCGCGTAGGCGCGCATCGCTTCGGTGACGACGTCATCGAACTGGATCAGACGGTATTCGATCTTGATGCCGTTGTTCTGGGCGTTGAATTCCTTGACGAGGTTCGGTGCCGGCTGGATGTCCTTGTCCAGAGACCAGAGCGTCAGCGTCACGTCTTCCGCCTTGGCGGCAAGACCGAAAAGCGAGACGCCTGCCAGCGCGAGGGCGCCTATCATTGCGAATTTGCGGATACCCATGGTTCTCCTCCTTGGTGGTTATCCTGTCGGAAGCCGGCGATACCTCCTCGCCGGCTGCGATTTCATCAGACCGGATCGACGACGAAATCGCCGCCCCGGGCATGCTTCAAGTAGTTCAGCCCGTGGACCTGACCGGTCATCTCGAGCGCATCGCGGTAGACCGGGTCGTGCCAGCCTTCGATGTCGATCGAACCGGACCAGCCGGCAAGCCGCAGCTCGGAGATGATGTCCGTCCAGTTGCTGTCGCCGAAGCCCGGCGTGCGCATGAAGACGAACTTCTCCTTGCCGAAGATCCCGTGCTCCTTGATGACATCCCAGCGGATCGTCGCGTCCTTGCCGTGCACATGGAAGATCTTCTTGGCCCATTTGCGGATCTGCGGCAGCGGCTCGATCAGATAGACCATCTGGTGGCACGGCTCCCATTCGAGGCCGATATTGTCGTCCGGCGTCTCGTTGAACATCAGCTCCCAGGCGTCGGGATTGTGCGCGATGTTCCAGTCACCGGTCGCCCAGTTGCCATCCATGGCGCAGTTTTCGAAGGCGATCTTGACGCCCTTGTCGGCTGCGCGCTTGGCAAGCTCGCTCCAGACCTTGCGGTAGCGCGGCAGGCTGTCGGTCAGTGGCCTGTTGCGGATGCGGCCGGTGAAGCCCGCAACGCAGGTGGCCCCGAAATGATGGGCGTTGTCGATGCAGTCCTTCCAGCCCTGCAGCGTCTGCTGGTCGATCTCGGTGTCCTCGAGCGGATTGCCGAACATGCCGAGCGTCGAAATCGTGATGTCGCGGTCGCCGATGGCATTGACGCAGCGCTTGCCGAGCTCGGCAATATCCTGCCCGTTGGTGGTCTGCCAGAAGAAGGGTTCGAAACTCTCGAAACCGAGGTCTGCGATCTGGGAAATGCGCTTGTCGGCGCCGCCCTTGGTGGCGCTGACCATGGTACCGATGCGAATGGACTTTGCTGGGTTACTCACGATCTCGATCCTTATGCTGAAATTTCGATACGCTTGCCTGTCTTGGCGCTCTCGATTGCGCCGAAGACCATGGCTAGGCTTCTGATATTGTCGGAGCTGGCGGTCTCGGGCCGCTTGCCGGTCCTGATCGCTTCAACGAAGCTTGCGATGACGCTGGCATGGCCATGCGTTTCCTGTTCGTCGGCGGGTGAAAGCACCTCGACCGGTGAGAAGCCGTGCAGAAGTCCGGGCTCCTGCCCTGCCACCGCAGCGCTGAAGGTATCGCCACCGTCCCAGGTGAGCATTCCCTTGGAGCCGACGAGGCGCCATTGGCTCTCCCAGCTCGTGCGCTCGCCTTCGGCGCACCAGGAGCCGCGATAGGTAAAGACGACATCGTCCGAGAATTCGAAGGTGGCATTGGCAGTCGCGCCGTGGCGATACCAGGAACCCTTCGGATTCTTCTCGACGCAATACACAGCGAGCGGCTTCTTGTCGGCGACGAAGCGGGCCGCATCGAAGGTGTGGATCGCCATGTCGAGGAGCAGCACGTTGTCCATCTCCTCGCGGAAACCGCCGAAATGCGGAGCGATGAAGAAGTCGCAATGGATGCCGGTCAGTTCCCCGATCGCACCACTTTCGACGAAGCGGCGCATGCGCCGGACGCCCGAGATGAAGCGGCGGTTCTGGATGATCGCGTGGATCCGGCCGGTCTCGGCCGCAAGATCGATGAGCGCCGCGCCTTCCCCAAGCGAGGTCGCCATCGGCTTCTCGCTGAGCACGTGGCAACCCGCCTTGAGTGCCGTCGAAACGACGTCGAAACGGGCGGCGGGGATAACGACGTCGAACACGATGTCGGCTTTGGTCTTCGCAATTACGTCGGCAAGGTCACTGCCGATGACGGCATCGCCGAGACCGAATTCCGCGGCGAGCTTTTCGGCAGCCGCCGGATTGACGTCGACAAGACCCTTGACCTCCATCGCTTCGGCGAGGGTCTGGTTTTCCTTGATGGCGCGCAGCCAGCCCTTGGACATAGCTCCGCACCCGCAGAGAACGGCATTGAATTTCACGATTTCCTCCAGCAGGGCGCTTCAGTTTTCCTCCCAAAGCGCTACCGTAAACGTTTACGACACTAATCGGAAACGTTTACTGCTGTCAATAGCAGCTCGATATATCGAAATTGCGATGTAAATCATTGCTATCGCCGGGTCTTTGCCTGATGCAGCCACCGGCCGGGCAAAAAAGAATCTTCCCTGGTCGTGACCGCAAGGCACAATCGGGTGCAGTTGGCGATCCACCGCTCCATGGGGACACTTTCCGTAAACGTTTTCCTATGGCAATAAAGGAGTAGAAATCCTCAGGAGGAGCGCCTGCCACAGATGAAGGGAATCCGTCAGCTTGCCAAGCATCTCGACATCTCGATCGGGACCGTCTCACGTGCGCTAAACGGCAAGTCGGATGTGAACGAGGAGACGCGCAAGCGCGTCCTCGCCGCCGCCGAGGAATTCGGCTACGTCGCAAACCAATCCGGGCGCAGCCTCCGGCAGGGGACGACCAATGTCATCGGCCTTATGATCGAATCGAGCAAGGAGACGGTCGAGAACAGCGACAACTTCTTTCTCGGCGTCACCGGCGGCCTGCAGACCGTGCTCGCTCGCCACAACCTCGATCTCGTCATGCTTCCTTGCCCGAGCGACGAAGACCCTTACGAATATCTGAAGCGCATGGTGGCGCGGCGGGTGGTCGATGCGATGATCATCTCCGCCACCCAGCGGATAGACCGGCGCATCGACCTGCTCGTCAAAGCAAAGATTCCGTTCGTCGGGCTTGGCCGCAGTTCCTCCGGCGGCGACAGCTACACCTGGATCGACCTCGATTTCGAGGGTGTCGCGACCTCCGCTGTCGACCGGCTGGTTGCCAAGGGCCATCGCCGCATCGCGATCGCCGCACCGTCGACCGACATCAATCTCGGCTACGTTTTCGTCGACGCCTATCGGCAGGCGCTGGAGAGGCACGGTATCGACTACGATCCGGAGCTTGTAATCCGTGTAAAATCCAGCGAGCAGGGAGGCTATCAGGCCGGACACGAGCTCCTGATGATCCAGGAAAAACCGACCGCGATCATCCTGATCTACGAGCTGATGGCCATCGGGCTCTATCGCCGTCTCGTCGAGGCAGGGATCGTGCCCGGCCGTGATCTCGCGGTCATCGGCTTCCGCGAAGAACCGCGCGCGAAATTCCTGCAGCCGACGCTCACCTGCTTTCGCATGTCGCTGCGTGATCTCGGCGTCGAGCTCGCCGAAACCCTGCTTGCCACGATGCCCGCCTATGCCGATTCCTATCCGAAGGGTGCCCGCAACACGATCTGGCCGCTTGAGCTCGTCCCTGGAGAGAGCGATGCTTTTGCTCTCGATTCCTGACGCCGGTTGATCCCGCTCGAAGCGTGCCCGTCTTCCTCCGGTCGTCCAACTCGTCTAAGCCTTCGCGGATTGACGGGATTCGGCGAAGAGGACTACGCATGGCGAACATTCTGCTTATCACCGCGGATCAATGGCGCGGAGATTGCCTCTCGGCCGTCGGCCATCCCAGAATGAAGACACCGAATGTCGATGCACTCGCCCGCGAGGGCGTGCTGTTCCGCCGGCACTTTGCCGGTGCCGCACCCTGCTCGCCGGCCCGCGCGACGCTCTATACCGGCCTCTACCAGATGAACCATCGCGTCTGCCGCAACGGCTCGCCGCTCGACGCACGCTTCGACAATCTGGCACTTGCGGCGCGACGCGCCGGCTACGACCCGACCCTTTTTGGCTATACCGACACTGCGCCCGATCCGCGCGGCATGGATGCGAACGACCCGCATCTGACGACCTACGAGGGCGTCCTGCCCGGCTTCACGGCGCGCCAGCTTCTGCCCGAGCATGAAAAGCAGTGGCTCTCCTGGCTGCGCGAGCGCGGCCATGCCGATGCCACGAGCCGCGATATCCACATTCCAGTCGGCGCTCGGCCGGGCGAAATCTCCAACAAGGCGCCCGCCTACTCCAAGGACGAGACCCAGACCGCCTTCATGACCGGCGAGTTCATTCGCTGGCTCGGCGAACAGGATGCGCCATGGTTTGCCCATGTCTCGTTCCTGAGGCCGCACCCACCCTTTTCCGTTCCGGCGCCCTATAACACCATGTTCGACCCGTCCACGGACGGGACCATCGCACGGGCCCCAAAGCGCGAGACCGAGGCTGCCGCACATCCTTATCTCGCCTACGCGATTGAGGGCCTGAACAAGTCGAGCTTCATTCATGGCGCGCAAGGCCCGGCCGGCGACTGGGATGCAGGGGATTTTGCGGCGATCCGCGCGATCTACCACGGCATGATCGCCGAGGTCGACGCGCAGCTCGGCCGCATCTGGCAGGCGCTGAAAGATAGCGGCGCCTGGGAGGATACGCTCATCGTCTTTACCTCCGATCATGCGGAGATGGCCGGCGACCACTGGTCTCTCGGCAAGGGAGGCTTTTTCGACGGAAGCTATCACGTGCCGCTCGTCATTCGCGATCCGAAACGCGCTTCCTCCGCCGGGCACCAGATCGATCGGTTCACCAGCGCGGCCGATATCTTCCCCACGCTCTCCGACTATATCGGCGCAGCACCGGGCAACCATGTCGACGGCGACACGCTGATGCCGTTTCTGGATGGGCAGGAGCCGTCGCAATGGCGCGACGCGGCCTTCTGGGAGTTCGATTTCCGTGACATCGCCAATGGCGAGGCGGAGCGGCACTTTGGCTTGCGGTCGAACCAATGCAATCTCGCCGTCATTCGCGACGACCGCTTCAAATACGTGCATTTCGCCGGCCTGCCGGCCCTGCTCTTCGACCTCCAGAACGATCCGATGGAGCTCGAAAACCGCGCCACCGACCCGGCCTATGCGGCCGTCAGGCTGGAATATGCCGAGAAGCTCCTGTCGCTGCGCGCCCGGCATCTCGACCAGACGCTCGCCTATACGGAGCTTACCGAGAAGGGGCCGGTCAGTTACCGGCCCTGAAGCATCTCAGGCGAAGCTGCCAAGATAGTCCATCTTGCCGACGCTGACGCCCTTGTGGCGCAGGATGGCGTGGGCCGTCGCTACGTGGAAGAAGAAGTTCGGCAGGGCAAAGGTCAGCACATATTCGTCACCGCGCAACACGGTTTTGGTGCCACCGGGCGAGATCGTCACTTCCCGCGCATCACTGCCCTCGAAAGCCTCCGGCGCCACTGAAGCGAGGAAATTCCTTGCCTTGCTGACACGCTCGCGCAACTCCGCGACCGTCGCCTCGTTGTCCTCGAAACGAGGTGCCTCAATCCCCGTCAGACGACCGATAGCAAATTTCGCCGTGTCGGTAGCCCGTTGATACTGCCCGGCAAGCCCGAGCATGTCGGGGGCCAGGCGCACGGCGACCAGCGCGTCGACGTTTTCACCCGCTTCCCTCGCATGCGCCTCGGCCTTGTCCAGATAGACGGCAAGATTGGCGAGGCCGCGCTGAAAGACCGGCACGGTCATGCGGTACATCGAAATGGACATGGTTGTTTTCCCCAAAGTGAAGAGCCGCGTCGGAGGGCTCGACCAGCCTCGCGACGGCGAGGTTTCCCTCTGCGGCATGCAGATAGGCGACGCTGAGATCAGTTACAACGGGAGGGAGCGCACCCTATCTGCCGCGATCTTATTTTCGTCCGTCCGGCAGGTCCGGCAGTGCCTTAGACTCCAAACAGGGTTGACGTTCGCGCCAGAAAATGGAATGAATATTCCGCGAGACAAATTTTTCGGTTTGTTTGTTCCGTTTCGATCTCGACGCTCCGGGGAGTGGCGCTTGATCGTACAGACTTTGCCCGCCGTTCGACGGCGGGATCCGGCAATTGGAGGTGGGCCGGACACCGCTTGTGGAGGAGATAAAATGAAGAAGTTTTTCTTGGGCACCGCGATGGTGCTCGTCCTGTCGACGGCCGCTCACGCCGAGACGGTTGGCGTTTCGATGTCGAAGTTCGACGATAATTTCCTGACGGTTCTGCGCAACGGCATGTCCGACTACGCAAAGACCCTCAACGGCGTGACGCTGCAGATCGAAGACGCCCAGAACGACGTCGCAAAGCAGCAGAGCCAGATCCAGAACTTCATCGCCGCGGGCGTCGACGCGATCGTCGTGAACCCGGTTGATACGGACGCGACGACCGCAATGTCGAAGATCGCCGCCGACGCCGGCATACCGCTCGTCTACGTCAACCGCGAACCTGTCAACGTTGACAGCCTTCCGGACAAGCAAGCCTTCGTTGCTTCGAACGAAGCTGAATCCGGCACCCTAGAGGCGAAGGAAATTTGCCGGCTGCTCGGCGGCAAGGGCAAGGCCGTCATCCTGATGGGCGAACTTTCGAACCAGGCTGCCCGGATGCGCACCAAGGACGTGCATGACGTCGTGGCGACGGACGAATGCAAGGGCATCGAAATCGTCGAAGAGCAGACAGCCAACTGGCAGCGCACGGAAGGTTCGGACCTGATGACCAACTGGCTCTCCAGCGGCATCGAGTTCGACGCCGTCATCTCCAACAATGACGAGATGGCGATCGGCGCCATCCAGGCTCTCAAGGCGGCCGGCAGGGGCATGGACACCGTGATCATCGGCGGTGTTGACGCCACGCAGGATGCGCTCGCAGCGATGCAGGCCGGCGACCTCGACGTAACGGTCTTCCAGGACGCCGCCGGCCAGGGCAAGGGCGCGGTGGACACGGCTCTGAAGCTCGTCAAGGGCGAACCGGTCGAGAAGAAGGTATACATCCCCTTCCAGCTCGTCACGCCCGACAACGTCAAGGACTTCGTCGCGAAGAACTGATTGCGAGACCGGGGATGGGGGCGCTCGCGCCCGCATCCCCGCTTTGAGACGTGTTCCGGGAGGGAACTGAGATGGCCGTCAGCCCGTCCACCATGGCAGCAGTGCGCGAAAGCGGCGCTATTCCCAACGCCGAATTCCTGTTGGCCGCGGAAGGCATCCGCAAGGAGTTTCCCGGCGTCGTCGCCCTCGACGACGTGCAATTCAAGCTGAAGCGCGGCACCGTGCACGCCCTGATGGGCGAAAACGGCGCCGGCAAATCCACATTGATGAAGATTCTCGCCGGCATCTACACGCCGGACAAGGGCGAGGTGCACCTCAAGGGCGTGGATATCCGCCTGAAGTCGCCCCTCGATGCACTGGAAAACGGCATTGCCATGATTCATCAGGAACTGAACCTGATGCCCTTCATGACGGTTGCGGAGAATATCTGGATCCGCCGCGAGCCGAAGAACCGCTTCGGTTTCATCGATCACGGTGCGATGCACCGCATGACCGAGGAACTCTTCGACCGGCTGAACATCGCGCTCGATCCGGATATCGAGGTTCGCCACCTCTCGGTCGCGAACCGCCAGATGGTCGAGATCGCCAAGGCAGTCTCCTACAAATCCGACGTCCTCATCATGGACGAGCCAACATCGGCGCTCACCGAGCACGAGGTCGACCATCTCTTCCAGATCATCCGGGACCTGCGCGCGCGCGGCATCGGCATCGTCTACATCACCCACAAGATGAATGAGTTGTTCGAGATCGCCGACGAATTCTCCGTCTTCCGCGACGGCAAATATATCGGCACGCACGCATCGACCGATGTGACCCGCGACGACATCATCCGCATGATGGTCGGCCGCGAGATCACCCAGATGTTCCCCAAGGAGGAAGTGCCGATTGGCGACGTGGTCCTCTCCGTGAAGGACCTTTCCCTCAAGGGCATCTTCTCGAACGTATCCTTCGATGTGCGGGCCGGCGAGATCCTCGGCGTCGCCGGTCTGGTCGGCTCCGGCCGCTCCAATGTCGCCGAAACGCTGTTCGGCGTCACACCCGCTAGTTCGGGAAGCATCGAGCTCTACGGCAGGCCGGTCGACATCACTTCGCCGACGGTCGCCATCCAGCACCACATGGCGTTCCTCACCGAAGACCGCAAGGACACCGGCTGTCTTCTGATCCTGAACGTCCTTGAGAACATGCAGATCGCGGTCTTGCAGGACAAGTTCGTGAAGGGCGGCTTCGTACAGGAAAGCGCTATCGAGGCGACCTGCGAGGACATGGCGGCCAAACTGCGCGTCAAGACGCCGAACCTCGACGAGCGCGTCGAGAACCTATCGGGCGGCAACCAGCAGAAGGTGCTGATCGGTCGCTGGCTGCTCACCAATCCGCGCATCCTGATCCTCGACGAGCCGACGCGCGGCATCGATGTCGGCGCCAAGGCGGAGATTCATCGACTGGTGACGGAGATGGCGCGCAACGGCGTGGCGGTGATCATGATCTCGTCGGAAATGCCGGAAGTGCTCGGCATGAGCGACCGCATCATGGTCATGCACGAGGGTCGGGTCACCGGCTTTCTCGACCGCGCCGAAGCAACCCAGATCAAGGTGATGGAACTGGCTGCGCAGTGATCGCGCGCAGGCCCTCACGAAAGGGAGGAATGACATGAGTACGAAAGCTGCGGAGAGCACCGCCCCGCTGATAACGCGAACGAGGCGCCGAAGGGTTCCCCCGGAGTTCAACATCTTCCTGGTGCTGATCGGCATTGCGCTCGTCTATGAGGTCCTCGGCTGGATCTTCATCGGCCAGAGCTTCCTCATGAATCCGCAGCGCCTGACGATCATGATCCTGCAGGTTTCCGTCATCGGCATCATCGCCGTGGGTGTCACGCAGGTCATCATTACCGGCGGTATCGACCTTTCCTCGGGTTCCGTCGTCGGCATGACGGCAATGATCGCGGCGAGCTTTGCCCAGGCATCTACCTGGCCCCGCGCCCTCTATCCGTCTCTCACCGATCTGCCCTTCTTCATTCCGATCGGGGTCGGCCTGCTCATCGGGCTTGCCGCCGGTTACATCAACGGTCAGCTGATCGCGCGGACGAAAATCCCTCCGTTCATCGCCACGCTCGGCATGATGGTGTCGGCACGCGGCGTCTGCAAATGGTACACGAAGGGCCAACCGGTCTCCGGACTGACCGACCAGTTCAACTTCATCGGCACCGGCGTCTGGCCCGTGGTCGTCTTTCTTGTCGTCGCCCTGATCTTTCACATCGCGCTGCGCTACACCCGCTACGGCAAGTTCACCTATGCGATCGGCGCGAACGTTCAGGCTGCGCGCGTCTCCGGCATCAACATCGAGGCGCACCTGATCAAGGTCTACGCGATCGCCGGCCTGCTTGCGGGTCTGGCCGGCGTCGTCACGGCGGCGCGCGCCCAGACCGCACAGGCGGGCATGGGCGTGATGTACGAGTTGGACGCGATCGCCGCCACGGTCATCGGCGGCACCTCGCTGACCGGCGGCGTTGGCCGTATCACGGGCACGGTGATCGGCACGATCATCCTGGGCGTGATGACTTCCGGCTTCACCTTCCTGCGGGTCGACGCCTACTACCAGGAGATCGTCAAGGGCATCATCATCATCGCGGCCGTTGTCATCGACGTCTACCGACAGAAGAAACGCGCAAAACATTGACGCGCGAGCCCATCGAATATCAGTGGCAGGCGGGGCTTACCCCGCCTGCGGCGTTTTTGAGTCTGCGGCGCCGACCAGTGAACCTACTAAAAAATAGGTCTGGCGAATCCTCTCATCGTGCTTATTCTGGCGCCTTTCATCTACTCGCTTGAGCCCCTGCCAGGATAAGACATGCAAGCCGTATTCGATGGTCATAACGACGTTCTCCTGAGACTTTGGACGCATATGCGCGAGGGTTCGGACCCAATCGCCGAATTCGCGGAAGGAACGGCAGCCGGGCACATCGATGGTCCCCGGGCCCGAGCAGGTGGGCTCGCCGGCGGTCTCTGCGCAATTTACGTTCCCTCCGGGGACCTCGTCTTTGCAGATCCGGATTTTCGCGGTCACTATGCGACGCCGCTTGCCGCTCCGCTCGAGCGCAGCCCCTCTCTCGATATAGCCCTTGAAATGGCGGCCATCGCCCTGAGGCTGGACCGGGCTGGCGCATGGCGTCTGTGCCGCTCGACCCGCGACATCCGCAGGGCAATGGACAGCGGCATCTTCGCGGCGGTGATGCATATCGAGGGCTGCGAGGCGATTGATCCCGACCTTGCCGCCCTGGAAACATTCCATGCCGCCGGCCTGCGATCCCTCGGCCCCGTATGGAGCCGCAACAATGTGTTCGGCCATGGCGTGCCCTTCGCCTATCCGATGACGCCGGATACCGGCCCGGGCCTGACGGAAGCCGGCTTCGCCCTCGTGCGCGAATGCAACCGGCTCGGTATCCTCATCGATCTCGCGCACATCACCGAAAAGGGTTTCTGGGACGTGGCTAAGACCACCGACCAGCCGTTGGTCGCGAGCCATTCCAATGCCCATGCGCTGACGCCCGTCGCCCGCAACCTGACCGACAGGCAGCTCGATGCGATCCGAGAGAGCAACGGGCTCGTCGGCGTGAACTACGCAACCGCCATGCTGCGCGCCGACGGCCGCTCCGATGCGGCAACGCCTCTGGAAGACATGATCCGCCACATCGACTACCTCGTCGAGCGGATTGGCATCGATCATGTCGCTCTCGGATCGGACTTTGACGGAGCCACGATACCCGAGGAAATCGGCGACGCCGCCGGCAACCAAAAGCTGATTGCCGCCCTCAAAAGCGTTGGATATGGTGACGCGGATTTGACGAAGTTGGCCCGGGAGAACTGGCTTCGCATCCTGGCTTCGGCGTGGAGGGAGAACGTCGCCGGAGCCGCTTGAACAGAGTTACAGATAGGCATTCAAATAAAAGGGGAACAAAAATGATCATCAATAAAGTCAGCCGCACCGTCCGCATTCTTTCCGCAAGCGCCGCCATGTCGCTGCTGATGATGACAGCGCCTGCCGCATTCGCTGTGACGCCGGCCGACACGCTCGTCGAAGGCTTCGCGATCGACGACATCATCACCATGGACCCAGGTGAAGCCTTCGAGCTTTCGACCGCAGAAGTGACGAGCAACACCTACAGCCTGCTCGTGCGTCTCGACATGAACGACACGTCGAAGATCGTGGGCGATCTCGCCGAGAGCTGGACCGTTTCCGATGACGGCTTGACCTATACCTTCAAGCTTAAGCCCGACCTGAAGTTCGCCTCGGGCAACCCGATCACCGCCGAGGACGTCGCATGGTCCTTCGAGCGTGCCGTCAAGCTCGACAAGAGCCCCGCCTTCATCCTCACCCAGTTCGGCCTCACCGGCGACAATGTCACCGAAAAGGCAAAGGCCACCGATCCGACCACCTTCACCTTCACCGTCGACAAGGCCTATGCACCGAGCTTCGTGCTGAACTGCCTGACTGCAACCGTCGCTTCCGTAGTCGACAAGAAACTGGTCCTGGACCATGTGAAGCCTGTCAACGTGGACGCCGAGCACAAGTACGACAACGACTTCGGCAACGAGTGGCTGAAGACCGGCTATGCCGGTTCGGGCGCCTTCAAGCTGCGTGAATGGCGCGCCAACGAAGTCGTGGTGCTGGAGCGCAACGACAACTACTACGGCGAAAAGCCGAAGCTCGCCCGCGTCATCTATCGCTATATGAAGGAAAGCTCGGGCCAGCGCCTCGCGCTTGAGGCAGGCGATATCGACATCGCCCGCAACCTGGAGCCCGGCGATCTCGACGCGATTTCGAAGAATGCCGAGCTCGCGACGACCAGCGCGCCGAAGAGCACCGTCTACTACGTCAGTCTCAACTCGAAGAACGAGAACCTGAAGAAGCCTGAAGTCCAGGAAGCCTTCAAATATCTCGTTGATTACGACGCGATCGGCGCGACCCTCATCAAGGGTATCGGCGAGATCCACCAGACCTTCCTGCCCGAGGGCCAGCTCGGTGCACTCAACGACAATCCCTACAAGCTCGATGTGGCCAAGGCCAAGGAACTGCTCGCCAAGGCTGGCCTGCCGGATGGCTTCTCGGTCACCATGGACGTTCGTAACACGCAGCCGGTAACCGGCATCGCCGAATCCATGCAGCAGACGCTTGCCCAGGCCGGCGTGAAGCTGGAGATCATCCCCGGCGACGGCAAGCAGACGCTGACCAAGTTCCGTGCACGTACGCACGACATGTATATCGGCCAGTGGGGCTCGGACTATTTTGACCCGAACTCCAACGCCGACACCTTCACCTCCAACCCGGACAATTCCGACGAGGGCACGGTGAAGACGCTCGCCTGGCGCAACACGTGGGAAGCGCCGGAGCTCGACAAGACGACCAAGGCTGCTCTGCTGGAGCGTGACGCCGCCAAGCGCGCCGCCATGTACGAAGACGTCCAGAAGAAGTTCCTGGCCAACAGCCCCTTCGTCGTCATCTTCCAGCAGATCGAAGTTGCCGGCTATCGCAAGAGCCTGAAGGACTTCAAGCTTGGACCGAGCTTCGACACCAACTACGTCGGCCCGATCGGCAAGGAATGATCCGGCAGGATTAGTGCCGTGACCGTACTCGAAACCAGACAGGAAGCACGGCCCCGAAAGGGCCGTGCCGCTTCCTTTGCCAAGGCGACCGGTCGTTTTCTGTTTGCCGCCGTCACCACCTATCTCGGCCTCTTGGCCGTCACCTTCTTCATCGGCCGCGTCGTGCCGATCGATCCAGTGCTCGCCATCCTCGGCGACCGCGCGCCGACCCATGTCGTCGAGCGCGTGCGCGAGGAAATGGGCTTCAACCTGCCGCTTTACCAGCAGTTCTACATCTATCTGAAGGGCATCCTCTCCGGAGACTTCGGCAATTCGGTGCTGACGACGAACCCTGTCATGACCGATATCCGCCGCGTCTTCCCGGCCACCATCGAGCTCGCAACGCTTGGAACGATCATCGGCGCAGCGATCGGCGTGCCCCTCGGTGTGCTTGCGGCCGTCCGTCGTGGCAGCTTCACCGATCAGGTGGTTCGCGTCATCGGCCTCGTCGGCTACTCCGTGCCGATCTTCTGGCTCGCTCTGATCGCGCTCGTTATCTTCTACGCCAAGCTGCGGTGGGTCGCTTTCCCGGGCCGCATCGACATTGTCTATGAATACAGTTTCACGCCGGTCACCGGCTTCTATCTCCTGGACAGCGCCATGCAGGGCCAGTGGGACGTCTTCTACGATGTCTTCCGGCACATCATCCTGCCGGCGTCGCTGCTCGGCTATTTCTCGCTCGCCTATATCAGCCGCATGACGCGCAGCTTCATGCTGAACGAGCTCTCCCAGGAATATATCGTCGCGGCCCGCGCCAAGGGTCTGTCGGAGACGCGGGTGATCTGGACGCATGCACTGCGCAATGCAGCAGTCCCGCTCGTCACGGTCATCGCGCTTTCCTATGCCGGGCTTCTCGAGGGATCCGTCCTGACGGAGACGGTCTTTTCCTGGCCGGGGATCGGCCTTTACATCACCAATTCGCTGCAGAACGCGGACATGAACGCGGTGCTGGGCGGCACCATCGTCATCGGCACCGTCTTCATCGGCATCAACCTGCTGTCCGATCTGCTCTACCGGACGCTTGACCCGAGGACGCGCAGCAAATGACGGCTCCCGCTACACAACAGGCGCCGATGAGCCGCCGCGAATGGCTGCTTTCCGATCGTCCTCAATCGCGCATGCAGGCACGCCTCGGGCGTGCCTACATCACCTGGCGGCAATTCTCTGAGAATAGGCTGGCGCTGCTCGGCCTGGCGATCATCATCGCCCTCCTGCTGATTGCCGTCTTCGCCAACGTGCTGGCAACCCATTCGCCGGTTATCGGCGACCTGAAAAATGCCAGGCTTCTGCCGCCGGGCACGGACGGCTATCTCCTCGGCACCGACGATCAGGGCCGCGACATCTATTCGCGCCTCATCTACGGCTCTCGGCTGACGCTGCTGGTCATCGTGCTTGTCGCGATCATCGCGGCACCCATTGGCCTCCTCATCGGCACGGTCTCTGGTTATGCCGGCGGCTGGGTAGATGCGACGCTGATGCGCATCACCGACATCTTCCTCGCCTTTCCGAAGCTGGTGCTCGCCCTCGCCTTCGTCGCCGCCCTCGGTCCGGGTATCCAGAACGCGATCATCGCGATCGCCATCACTTCATGGCCGCCCTATGCCCGCATAGCCCGCGCCGAGACGCTGACGGTTCGTCGTTCGGACTATATCTCCGCGGTGAGGCTGATGGGCGCATCGCCGCTGCGCATCGTCTTCCGGCACATCATGCCGCTCTGCATATCCTCGCTGATCGTCCGTGTCACGCTCGACATGGCTGGCATTATCCTGACGGCGGCGGGCCTCGGCTTCCTTGGCCTCGGCGCGCAGCCGCCGCTACCGGAATGGGGCGCGATGATCGCCTCCGGCCGCCGCTTCATCCTTGACCAATGGTGGGTCGCGGCCATGCCCGGTATTGCCATCCTGGTCGTCAGCCTCGGCTTCAACCTGCTCGGCGACGGCCTGCGTGACGCGCTCGATCCGAAGGAGAGCGGCCAATGAGCGCGCTTCTCACCGTCGAGAACCTCCGCGTCCGCTATCCGACGCGCACCGGTGTCATCGAGGCCGTGCGCGGTGTCTCCTTCACCCTTGGGCGCGAGCGGCTCGGCATCGTCGGCGAATCCGGCTCCGGCAAATCCCAGACCGGACGCGCGATCATGGGGCTCACCCAGTCTCACGGCATCGTCTCCGCCGATCGCCTCGATTTTGCTGGCATGGACCTGCTTGCCGCGTCGCCGAGCCAGCGACGTGCGCTACGCGGCAAGCGCATTGCCATGATCCTGCAGGACCCGAAATATTCACTCGATCCGGTGATGACGATCGGCCGTCAGATCTGCGAGACGCTGCGCACGCATGAGAAGGTCACGAAGGCGGAAGCGCGCGAACGGGCATTCGACATGCTGGAAGCCGTTCAGATCCGTGATCCGAAGCGCGTTTTCGACCTCCATCCGCATGAGGTTTCAGGCGGCATGGGCCAACGCGTCATGATAGCGATGATGGTGATCGCAGGGCCTGAACTGCTGATCGCGGACGAGCCGACCTCGGCGCTCGACGTCACCGTCCAACTCGAAGTGCTCGGTATCATGGACAAGCTCGTCGCCGAGCGCGGCATGGGCCTGATCTTCGTCTCGCACGATCTCAGGCTCGTTTCTTCCTTCTGCGACCGCGTCATCGTCATGTATGCCGGCAGGATCGTCGAGGAAATCGCCGCTTCCGAACTCGCCAACGCGAAGCACCCCTATACCCAAGGCCTCCTGAACTGCATGCCGCAGATCGGCGAGAGCCGTCATCCACTGCCGGTCCTTGACCGCAAGCCGGAGTGGCTTTCATGACAGCTGCGCTTGCCATAGACAATCTGAGCGTCGTCTACGACCATTTCCATGCGCTGAAGGATGTCGACATCGAGGTGTCGACCGGCGAATCCTTCGGCCTTGTCGGCGAATCCGGGTCAGGCAAATCCACGCTGCTGCGCGCTGTTGCAGGGCTTGCGCCGGTCAGCGGGGGCAGCATCAGCATCCATGAAGAACCGCTCGTCGGCTCCAGGCGCAGCAAGGCATTCTACCGGCGCGTCCAGATGGTCTTCCAGGATCCCTATGGCTCCCTGCATCCGCGCCAGACGGTCGACCGGCTGCTGCTCGAACCACTCGCAATCCATGGCATCGCCGACGGCGAGCGGCGCATTTCGCGTGCGCTTGACGAAGTCGGGCTCGGTAATGGCTTCCGCTTCCGCTATCCGCACCAGCTTTCCGGCGGCCAGCGCCAGCGCGTCGCGATTGCCCGCGCGCTCATCGTCGAACCTTCGATCCTGCTGCTCGACGAGCCGACCTCGGCGCTCGATGCTTCCGTCCAGGCGGAGGTGCTCAATCTCCTCGAGCAGATTCGCTCCGAGCGAAACCTGACATTCGTGATGGTAAGCCACGATCTCGGCGTGATCACGCATATGTGCGAGCGCCTGGCGGTGATGCGCAACGGCGCCGTCGTGGAACGGCTTTCCTCGGAGAACCTCGCAAAAGGTGCGCTTTCCGAGGAGTATACGCGCAATCTCATGCTGGCGAGCAAGGGATTCGTGCGTCGGGGAGCGCCCGCGGAAACCGTCAGCTGACCCGCCTTTTTCATGGTTAACGCCACCTTAAAAGACGACTAAAGCGATAGACTATTGACAGTCAACGTCGATCTGTCATGATCCTGTTAACGACTGTTAGCTTTCGTGATCAGGAGGTGAGGATGTTTTTCCAGGGCGGCATGACCATGGGCTACCTGATTCCTCCTGGCCGTCCGGAACACTTGCAACAGTCAAGCGTTGCTCTGCCGGAAGAGCAGAGTCGGCGTCAGATCACCACGAAGGAAACGCCCGCACCTCGCGAGAGCATTGCAGAACGGTCGCTTCTTTGGGCGTGGCGGATCTTGTGCTGAGCTTATCTCCCGCTGCCTAGCGAAGGTCAAATTTTCTCCCAGCCGAGTGGTTGAGGGAAATTTATCTCTACCTATCAGATAGAGAATATATAGACTGTCGATAAAGGTGCTTCCGGCTCGCCGGGCACATAAAAAACAAGGACAATGGAGGCAACACATGGCGGATCTAGGTATCTCGAGTGCTCATGTAAACCGTTATCATGGTTCTTCGTCCAGCCGCCGTGCAGGTGCTCAGGCAACGGCCCGGGAGCGGTTCCGTACAGTATTTCACGTAGCGCTTTTTTCTGGTGCGTTTCTTTTCGTCACCGCGATTGTTTGCGGTCTCGTCGGCTAAGGGCGCCTTTGCCCCCTAATGGCCCTGGATGCCCGGCATAGATGACCGGGCCGAATAGCGGTTGAGCCGCAAATTTCCACACTGATCCAAAACGGTTTCGGTCCCGTTCCTGAGGCTCGCAAGATTTTCGCGCGAGCATCCCGGGAACAATCAGCCTTTGACGACATTCCTTCTTCAAGCAACTGTTGGAGGAAACAGATCATGAGAGGCATTTTACTCTGGCTGCTCGGTATCCCGATTCCGATCATCATTCTCCTTTACGTCTTTCACGTCGTTTGACGGTCAGGGCCGGAAACCTCGCAGTCCCACTATCGGGATCTGCGCTGTCGGCATTGAGCCGATCCCCTGAAAGTAGGCGTGTGGCACCAGCCACTTGATCCGCCGCCGGGCGCACGGGGCCTTCCCATGCGCCCTTCCTTTTACCCGTTGAATCGCAATGATTTTTTCAGGTTGATGGAACCAACCGCAAACACTCTTCGTTTAACGCTCATCAAAGTAAGGAGATCACAATGCTCTACTATGCGCTTGTATTCCTCGTGGTAGCGCTCATTGCCGGCGTCCTTGGTTTCGGCGGCGTGGCCGGAGTATCGGCATCGATCGCCCAGGTCCTTTTCTTCCTGTTCCTGGTGCTGTTCATCATATCCATCGTCGCACGCCTTATGCGTCGGGCGTGACGACACGAACAGTTCCAGGTTCAGGATCCGGCGGCCTTAAGAGCCGCCGGATTTTTCATGCGGCATGGCATTCCGCCGAGATTGCACCCTCACTCCACCCCATGACACTGCGCCGATGGGGCTAATATCCGTTCTCACCTAACCTCGCCCATCTTTATGCCTTGACTCGAATTGTCGGGATGGTGTCCAAGTTTTCGCCATTGCTTTGCGGATCGTGGCTAAAATTTGCCATGCTCCTGACCAAGCCACGTGCATTCTACGCTTAGATCTATTTGTCCCGTGAACGGTCCCGCGTCCGCCGTTTCCAGCCTGAGAAAGGTACGAAAAGGCTCATTCATGTGGCAGTCATGTTTGACGGTGCAAAAGGCTAGGCTCGACCGCCAATAAACCTGTTTGGATACAGAACCGACCCCATGTCTCTTGATTTGATGCCGAATACCACGCAGCGCGATACTGAGGCGAAGCAGATCGATCATAACGATTCGATCCGTTCCACTTACCTGACAATTGGAGACATGAAGGCGGTCGGGGAGTCCGTCGCCCTCGGTGAAGTCACGAGACTTCCTGCTTTCAAGGCCTTTGATTTCTTCGCGCGCCATCGGGAGAACGAAAAGGAGATCCTTCGGGTCTACCGCTCCACCGCCGCGGATGTCGAGGCCGGCGAAACCATCACGCCCGCTGCCGAATGGCTGCTCGACAATCATTATATTGTCGAAGAGGCGATCCAGGAGGTCCGGCGCGACTTTCCCCGGCGCTTCTATCGCGAGCTGCCGACGGTCGAGTTCGAAGGTACGCGCATACCGAGAACCATGGTGCTCGCCTGGCTCTACGTTGCCCATACGCATAGTACCGTATCGCACGAAAGCCTGACCGCGCTGGTCGATGGCTTCCAGGCGCATGAGACGCTGAAGATCGGCGAACTCTGGGCCCTTCCCTCGCTTGTTCGCTACATCCTGGTCGAGAATCTGCGGCGCATTTCCAGCCGCGTCGAGCGCAGCCGCTGGATGCGGCGCAAGGCGAATGAGGCGGCCGACGAACTGATCCGCCTCGGCGACCCGGCAAGATGCGCCGAATACCTGAAGACGCTCGAATCGCTCGCCAACGACAACACCTTCGCGACGCAGTTCCTCTATCGGCTGCGCGACGGCTCGCAGACATCGAGCCTCGCCATTTCCTGGCTCGACGAACGGCTCGAGCGCGCCGGCACGGACGCCGAAGAAACCACGATGGCGGAGCACAACCGGCTGTCGTCCGGCAACGTGACGATGGGCAACATCATCCGCAGCCTGCGCGAGATAGACGACACGGAATGGTCGGTCTGGGTCGAGGAAGTCAGCCACGTCGACAAGCTGCTTTGGGAGAAGACGGACTACGCGGCACTCGATTCAGGGTCGCGCAACACTTACCGAAAGCAGATCGAGCGGCTCGCCAAGCGATCGACGAAGACGGAGATGGAGACGACGCAGGTTGCCATCGACCTGACGGAGGCGGCACGCCAGTCAACGGAACCGCAGCCGCATGAGCCCAATGTCGGCGGCTTCCTCGTCGGCATGCACCGGCCGAAACTGGAGCAGGCGATCGGCTACCGCCCGACGATTATCCAGCGCTGCGTGCGGGTGGTGCGCAAGCTGAACTGGCTAGCTGTGGCAGCCCCCGTCGTGCTGCTCACAATCCTCGCTATGGCTCTCGTCGGCTGGTTCATGGTCCATGCCGGCATGGGCGCCGCCGAAACGATCGTCCTGCTTCTGATGTTCTCCCTTCCGGCATCAGAAGGAGCGACAGGCCTCTTCAATACGCTCGCCACCTTCTTCGTCATACCGACAAGGCTGGTCGGCTACGAATTCAAGCAAGGCATACCCGACGACGCCTGCACCTTGCTCGTCGTCCCCTGCCTGATCTCCAACCGCGACAGCGTCGACGAGCTGGTCCGCAATATCGAGGTCCATTATCTCGCCAATCCGCACGGAGAGATCTATTTCGCGCTTCTGAGCGACTGGCCGGATTCGAGCCTGGAGGAGAGCGACGCCGATCTCGAGGTGCTGGATTACGCCAAGCGGGAAATTGCCAATCTTTCGGCCCGCTACGCTTTTGATGGCAAGACGCGCTTCTATCTCCTGCACCGCCGCCGCCTCTACAACCCGTCCGAAGGTGTTTGGATGGGATGGGAACGCAAGCGTGGCAAGCTGCACGAGCTGAACATGCTGCTGCGCGGCGACAAGGACACGACCTATCTGCCGGGTGCCAACATGGTGCCCCCGAACGTCCAATATGTCATGACGCTCGACGCCGACACCCGCCTGATGCGCGACTCGGTCACCAAGCTCGTCGGCAAGCTCTATCACCCGATCAACCGACCCGTCATCAACGTCAAGACCGGCCGCGTCGAGAGCGGCTACGGCGTCCTCCAGCCGCGTGTGACGCCTTCGCTGACCACCGGCAAGGATGCTTCGGTCTTCCAGCGTGTCTTCTCGATCAATCGTGGTCTCGATCCTTACGTGTTCACCGTCTCGGACGTCTATCAGGACCTTGCCGGCGAAGGCACCTTCACGGGCAAGGGCCTCTATCACGTCGATGCCTTCGAGGCGTCGCTAAAGAGCCGGATCGACGAAAACTCCGTCCTCAGCCATGACCTTCTCGAAGGTTCCATGGCCCGCTGTGCTCTCGTGACCGACCTGGAGCTGGTCGAGGATTTCCCGATCCGCTACGAAGTGGAGGCCTCGCGTCAGCATCGCTGGGCCCGCGGCGACTGGCAGCTGTTGCCTTATATCCTTAATCCGGCACGCGGCGTCTCTGCCCTCGGCCGCTGGAAGATGTTCGACAACCTGCGCCGTTCGCTGACCCCGATCGCCTGGTTCTTCGCCTCGGTTCTCGGCTGGTACTTCATGGGACCGCTGGCGGCGCTCGTCTGGCAGATCCTGTTGATCTTCTGCCTGTTCGTGGCTCCGACCCTGTCGCTCATTTCCGGCATCGTGCCGCGCACCAGCGATATCGTGGCACGCGCGCATCTCTATACCGTCTGGTCGGACATCCGTGCCGCCAACGCGCAGGTTGCGCTGCGTATCGTCTTCATCGCCGATTCCGCCTGCATGATGGCCGACGCCATCGGCCGCTCGCTTTATCGCCTGCTCGTCAGCCGCAAGCTGATGCTGCAGTGGCGCACCGCCGCAAGCGTGCAGGCAAGCGCTCAGACCACGGTGCTCGGCTACTACCGCGTCATGTGGCACGCCCCGGCGCTGGCCCTCCTGGCGCTCGCCTTCGCAGCGCTTCCCGGCGACAACGCCTTCCTCGTCGGCATTCCCTTCGCCGTCTTGTGGATCCTCTCGCCGGCCGTTGCCTGGTACGTCAGCCAGTCGGCGGAGACTGAAGACCGGCTCGTCGTTCCCGAAAGCGTATCCTTCGAACTGCGCAAGATCGCCCGCAGGACGTGGCGCTATTTCGAGGCCTTCGTCGTTCCCGAGCAGAACTACCTGCCGCCGGACAACGTCCAGGAAACGCCCCACCAGACGGTGGCGACCCGTACCTCGCCCACCAACATCGGCGTCTACCTTCTGTCGGTCGTCTCTGCGCGTCATTTCGGCTGGATTTCCTTCGAGGAGACCATCGAACGCCTGGAACAGACGATCACGACCGTTGAACGCATGGAGAAGTTCCGCGGGCACCTGCTGAACTGGTACCATACCGACAGCCTGCAGCCCCTCGGCCCGCGCTATGTCTCGGCCGTCGACAGCGGCAACCTTGCGGGCCACCTGATCGCCGTTTCGTCGGCCTGCCGAAACTGGGCCGAGGCGCCCTCGGCACACATGCAGGGCAATCTCGATGGCATCGGCGACATTTCCGGCATCCTGCAGGAAGTGCTCGACGCCCTGCCGGACGACCGCAAGACCGTGCGCCCGCTGCGCCGCCGCCTCGAGGAGCGCATCATCGGCTTCCAGAATGCGCTCGCCGCCGTAAAGCGCGAGCATGAATTCGCCTCGATCCGCATCATCAATCTTTCGGTGCTTGCGCGCGACATCGAGAAGCTTGCCGCCAACCTCGACCACGAGGTCAAGTCGTCCCAGAGCGGCGAAGTGACCCGCTGGGCCGCCTCGCTCATCAAGGCCTGCGAAGCACACATCGCCGACAGCGTCTTTGATCTTGCCAACATCGACGCACTTCGCCCCCGCCTCGCCGCCTTGCGCGATCGCGCCCGCGACCTGGCCTTCTCGATGGATTTCGGCTTCCTCTTCCGCCCGGAACGTCGCCTGCTTTCGATCGGCTTCCGTGTCGACAGCGGTGAGCTCGACCTTGCCTGCTACGACCTGCTCGCTTCCGAGGCGCGCCTGACCAGCCTGTTTGCCATCGCCAAGGGTGATCTGCCGACCGAGCACTGGTATCGTCTCGGCCGCCAGGTCGTGCCTGTCGGTTCGCGCGGCGCGCTTATCTCCTGGTCGGGCTCCATGTTCGAATACCTGATGCCGCCGCTCGTCATGCAGGAGCGCCAGGGCGGCATCCTCAACCAGACCAACAATCTGATCGTCATCGAACAGATGAATTACGCGCGCCGTCTGGGCATTCCGTGGGGCATCTCTGAAGCAGCCTTCAACGCCCGCGACCATCAGCTGAACTACCAGTACACCAATTTCGGCGTGCCTTCGCTCGGCCTGAAGCGCGGACTGGGACAAAATGCGGTGATCGCACCCTACGCCTCGCTGCTCGCCAGCCAGTACGATCCGGAAGGTGCGCTGGAAAACCTGCAGCGCCTGCGCAAACTCGGCGCCCTCGGCAGGTACGGCTTCCACGACGCGGTCGATTTCACGCCGACCCGCGTTCCGGAAGGCAAGAGAAGCGCAGTCGTCTACAACTACTACGCACACCACCACGGCATGTCGATTGCAGCGGTTGCGAACGTCGCCTTCAACGGCCACCTGCGCGAGCTCTTCCACTCCGATCCTGTGATCGAGGCTGCCGAGCTTCTGCTGCAGGAAAAGGCGCCGCGCGACATCCCGGTCATGAGCGCCAAGCACGAATCCGACGCTCCGGCGAGCATCCAGGACGACTTGCTGCGTGCTGAAGTTCGCAAGATCAACGATCCCGCCATGCAGGACCGCGAGCTCGTCTTCCTGTCGAACGGCCATTATTCCACTATGTTGACGGCGACCGGTGCCGGCTATTCGCGATGGAACGGCCAGTCCGTTTCTCGCTGGAAGCCGGATCCCACGGAAGATCGGTGGGGAAGCTTCGTCTTCCTGCGCGATACCGCCACGAACGAATGGTGGTCGGCGGCGGCAGAACCGCGCAGTATTGCAGGCGAGAAGGTCAAGGTCCTCTTCACCGATGACAAGGCGGAGTTCACCAAGACCGTCGGCGACCTGACAAGCGAGATGGAATGCATCGTCGCCACCGAACACGATGCCGAAGGCCGCCGCGTGACCCTACTCAACATGGGCGCCGAAGACCGCTTCATCGAGGTCACCTCCTATCTGGAGCCAGTGATCACCACTGATGACACCGACAATGCGCATCCGGCCTTCGCGCGTATGTTCGTGAAGACCGAGATCGGCCGTCGCGGTGACGTGATCAGGGCAGAGCGCAACAAGCGCGATCCGAACGAACCCGACATGGTGATCGCCCACCTCATTGTCGACAACGCCGGAACGACCCGTCACACCGAGTTCGAGACCGATCGGCGCCGGTTCCTGGGTCGCGGCAGGACCCTTGCGGAAGCGGCAGCCTTCGATCCGGGCGCAACGCTCTCCGGAACCGACGGCTTCACGCTCGATCCGGTATTTTCGCTGCGCCGCACCGTGCGGGTGCCCGCCGGCAAGAAGGTCAGCGTGATCTTCTGGACGATCGCTGCGCCCGGCCGCAACGAATTGGACAAGGCGATAGACCGCTACCGCCATCCGGATGCCTTCAGCCACGAACTCGTCCACGCCTGGACGCGTACGCAGGTGCAGATGCGCCATGTCGGCGTGACTTCGCAGCAGGCGGCCGCGTTCCAGAACCTTGCGCGCTATCTCGTCTATCCCGACATGCATCTTCGCGCCGATGGCGCAACCGTCCTGGCCGGGCTTCAGTCGCAATCCGCCCTGTGGCCGCTTGCGATATCCGGCGATTTCCCGATCTTCATGTTGCGCATCAATGATGACATGGACCTCGAAATCGCCCGCGAGGCGTTGCTCGCGGCAGAGTACCTGCGCTCGCGCGGCGTCACCGCCGATCTCGTCATCATGAACGAGCGCGCGTCCTCCTATGCGCAGGACATGCAGCATGCGCTCGACGCCATGTGCGAGAACGTCCGTCGCCTCGGCCAGGCCGACGGCCTGCGCCAGCATATCTTCGCGGTGCGCAAGGATCTGATGGAGGAATCGACCTATCACGCGCTGATGGCCGCCTCGCGCGCCACCTTCCACGCGCGCAACGGCAAGATCGTCGACCAGATCAACCGCGCGGCTTCGCTGGTGGCACCGGCAAAGCAGGTTGAACAGGCCGTCGAGGAAACGCGCCGTCCGGCGCCTATTCTTTCCGACGCTCGCACCTTCGCGGCCGCCTCCTTCGAGGAAGCCGGCGACCTCGACTTCTGGAATGGCTATGGCGGCTTCGCAAGAGACGGGCACGAATACACCGTTCGCCTGTTTGGAGGACAGTCGACCCCGCATCCGTGGATCAACGTGATTTCGAACGAGAACTTCGGTTTCCATGTCTCCGCGGAAGGCTCCGGCTTCACCTGGAGTCGTAACTCGCGCGATTTCCAGCTGAGCGCATGGACGAACGATCCTGTCATCAACCGTCCGGGCGAGGCGATCTATGTGGCCGACGTCGAAAGCGGTGCGGTGCTGACACCCTTTGCTGCGCTTTCGCGCAATCCCGCCACGCGCTTCGAAGCGCGCCACGGGCTGGGCTACTCGGTCTTCTCCAGCGTTCAGGACGATATCGCACTTGAGCTGACTCAGACCGTCGATCGCAAGCGGCCTGTGAAACTCCAGCGGCTGCGACTGCGCAACACCGGCCAACGTGCCCGACGCCTGCGCCTCTACGGCTATGTCGAATGGATTCTCGGCAGCAATCCACAGAGGACGGTGCCCTTCATCGTCTCCACGCAGGACGAGGAATCCGGCGCCCTGATGGCCCGCAACCCCTACAGCATCGACTATTTCGGCCGCGTCTCCTTCTTCGCGGCGAGCGAAAAACCTGCGAGCGTGACGTCCAGCCGACGCGAATTCATCGGGCGTTTCGGCACTATCCAGCTGCCGCAGTCCGTCGCTTCCGCCGCGCCGCTTTCCGGCTCGCTGGAGATCGACGGCGACCCGTGCGCGGGCCTTGCGATCGA
This sequence comes from Rhizobium sp. BK251, assembly GCF_004345245.1. Classification (GTDB taxonomy): domain Bacteria; phylum Pseudomonadota; class Alphaproteobacteria; order Rhizobiales; family Rhizobiaceae; genus Rhizobium. The sequence goes on from NZ_SLUQ01000004.1 coordinate 338,401, forward strand.
CATCGTCCTGGCTCCCGAGGAAGAACGCGACATCTGCTTCTTCCTCGGCGATACTGGATCGACGGAGGAGGCACAGGCTCTGATCGCGGATATCCGCAAGGATGACTTCGACGCCATCCTGCAGGCCAATCGCAGCTTCTGGGAAGGCTTCACGGGCCGTCTGCGTATATCGACGCCGGATCAGGCGCTGAACCACATGGTCAATGTCTGGCTGCCCTATCAGGCGCTGGCCTGCCGCATCATGGCTCGCACGGCCTTCTACCAGGCGAGCGGCGCTTTCGGTTTCCGTGACCAGCTTCAGGATACGCTGGCCTTCCTGCTGCATGATCCGAAGCTTGCCCGCAACCAGATCCTGAATGCCGCCTCGCGCCAGTTCCGCGAAGGCGACGTCCAGCACTGGTGGCTGCCGGGTACCGGTGCCGGCGTGCGGACGCATATTTCCGACGACGTTGTGTGGCTTGCCTATGCGATCCACGAATATTGCACGACGACCGGCGACAAGGCCCTCCTCGACGAGCAGCTCGCTTTCCTGGAAGGCGCGCCGCTTCTGCCGGGACAGCACGATTCCTTCTATCGACCCGAGCTCTCGGAAGACAAGGCGAGCCTTTACGAGCACGCCGCTGTCGCCCTTGATCTCGCAATCGACCGCAAGGGTGAGAACGGGTTGCCGCTCTTCCTCGGCGGCGACTGGAACGATGGCATGAACCGCGTCGGCCTCCAGGGTCGCGGCACGAGCGTCTGGCTCGGCTGGTTCCTTGCCGGCGCACTGCGCAGCTTCACTCCCTATGCCAGGGAGCGCGGCGACCAGGGTCGCGTCGACCGCTGGACCGCGCATCTCGATGTGTTGAAGAAGGCGCTCGAGACTGCCGGTTGGGACGGCGGCCACTATCGGCGTGGCTACTTCGACGATGGCAGTCCGCTCGGCTCGAAGGAGAGCCTCGAGTGCCAGATCGATTCCATCGCCCAGTCCTGGAGCGTGCTGTCAGGCGAAGGCGATCCCGCTCGCGCCACGACGGCGATGAACGCGGTGCTTTCGCAGCTGGTCGATCAGGAGGCGGGCATCATCCGTCTCTTCACGCCTCCTTTCGCCAACTCGAACAGGGACCCGGGTTACATCAAGGCCTATCCGCCGGGCGTGCGCGAAAACGGCGGACAGTACACCCATGCGGCCACCTGGGTCGTCATGGCGCTGGCTGAACTCGGCCGGGGCGACGACGCCTGGAGATGCTTCAAGCTCCTGAACCCGATAAACCACGCGCACAACCGGGCCGCCGCCGATCTCTACCGCGTCGAGCCATATGCGATCGCGGCTGATGTCTACGGCCATGGCGACCTTACGTCGCGGGGCGGCTGGACCTGGTACACGGGCTCGGCCGGCTGGCTCTATCGCGCGGCCGTCGAGGGTCTCCTTGGCATCCGCGTCAAGGACGGCCGGCTCCATGTTCGCCCAGCCATCCCCGGGGAGTGGGATGGCTTTGCCGCCGAACTCCAGCTTGCAGGACGGGAATACCGCATTTCCGTCTCAAAATCGCCCGACCCGGCCGGCTATAGTCTGACCGTCAACGGCACTTTCGTCTCCAATCCTGGAGACGGTTTCCCGATCGGTTAGCGTCACTTTCCAGCGCTGAATTCCTATCGATCGCAGCGGCCAGAGGGGGAACCCTTTGGCCGCAGGTGCATTCATTGACCGGAACAGGAGATGACGAATGGCAAAAACCATTGGCCAGCCCACTGCCGCTGCCCAGAATAGCCTCCAGATCGGGACGAATGCGGCACGCGACACTCGGCTCGACGTGCTTCGCGGACTGGCTCTCATAACAATTTTCATCAATCACGTACCCGGTCAGCTCTTCGAATATCTGACCACCAAGAATTTCGGCTTCTCGGATGCCGCCGAGGCCTTTGTGCTTATTTCCGGCATTTCCGTCGGCCTCGCCTACGGCCGGCGTTTCCGGCCGGGCGAGCGCTTGACGACGGCCATCAAGGCGGCAAGACGCGCCTTTACCCTCTATCTCGCCCACATGATCACGACCTTCATAACGCTGGCCTTGTTCATCTGCGGGGCGTGGCTGTTCCAGCGGCCGGGCCTCCTGGTCGAGATCAATATCCTGGCCGTACTGACCAATCTCAAGGATGGCATCCCGGCGCTGCTGCTGCTGGGGCATCAGATCGGCTACAACAACATCCTGCCCATGTATGGTGCGCTCCTGTTGATGGTGCCGATCATGCTCGGGCTGAGATCGATCAGCCCGCTGCTGCTGCTGACCGTCTCGGGTGGTCTCTGGCTTTTCGCCGGCATCTATCGCGTCGCGCCGCACAACATGCTGATCTCGGGCGATTGGTTCCTCAACCCGCTCTCCTGGCAGTTCCTCTTTGCGATCGGCATCGTCGCCGTGATGCATGTCCGCGAGGGTGGACGCCTTCCACAGCACCCGATCCTCTTCATCCTTGCGACCGGCTACGTCACGCTTTCCTTGGTCTGGGTCACCGGACAGCTCTGGAGCGCCGGAGAGAGCCTCGCCGCACTGGGCCTGCCTGTCGTCATAACCGGCTTCGACAAGACCTTCCTGTCGCTGCCGCGCCTGCTGCACGTGCTGTCGCTCGCTTATCTCGTCGTCAGCATTCCGAGCCTCTCGAGGCTCCTGCGCCGACCGCCCGGCAATCCGCTTGCCGTCCTCGGCCGGCATTCGCTGAGCATATTCGTCGCAGGTACCATCCTTGCGATGGTCGGCCAGGTGGCGCTCTACATCACCAACAAGAACCCATTTGTCGGCCCGCTCTTCGTCATCGCAGGGATCATGGTCCAGCTCGCCTATGCCTCCTATCTGGAGCAGAAGCGTGCCGTCAGCCGCGGCGAGCGGCCGCTTGGCGGCGAACCAGGCGCCGTCACCGTTCCGGTCCGGGTCGACGAAGGTCGCCGCTTCGACCGGCCGCGCCGGTAATGCAGGCGCCCAAGGTCTGAGGCAGGCACTCTCGATCTGATCCAGCCAGCCCCCTATGCCGCCGTCCCGCACCAGCCGGACGGCGGTTTTCTTTGCCCCTCAGCGATGAACAAGAATGTTGATGAGCTTGCCGAAGGGGTCGCGCACGTAGAAGCGCCTGACACCCCAGGGCTCGTTGGTGGGCCCGTACTCGATCCGGAACCCTGCCGTCCGCATTGCTCCAAGGACGCCCTCCAGGTCGTCCACCTCAATCGAGATGTCCGGTACCACGGTTCCCGATCCGCCCTCGGTGGCAATGCTCACTTGGACAGAGGCAATGCGGCCGGAGCCGAAGGTGGCAATCCAGCCAAGATCCATCAGAAGGTCGAGACCCAGGATGTCCTGATAGAACTGTTTGGCCGCGGCGATGTCCGGCGCGGCGATATTGGCTACGATACGCCTGACGGCCATCTCACTCCCTCCTCTAGCGTCGCGGTATTCTTCCCGAGACAGCTTGATCCGAAAAGCTCTGCATCGGCGCGCTTCCGTGGCTCAGCCTCAGAAGTATCGCCCGCGAGGCGGAAAGCACAATCAAAAAGCCGGGAGAGCATTGCTCCCCCGGCGCATGGTGGTCTGATATTCGATGTGTACCGTCGCCGGATCAGGCGGCTTCGGTTTCCGCCGTATGCGCCTTGCGGACTTCGTCGTCCGTCAGGATGCCGCTTGCGCGCAGCAGGGCTGCAAACCGGCCATTGCTCTGGCTGAGTTCCGTGAAGCTGCCCTTCTCGACGATCCGGCCGCTGTCCAGGAAGAGGACCATGTCGGCCTCGCGCACGGTCGACAGACGGTGTGCGATAATGAATGTCGTGCGATTCTGGCGCAGGTTGTCGATAGCCGCCTTGACGCGGTTCTCGGTCTCCACGTCAAGCGCGGAGGTTGCCTCGTCGAGCACCAGGATCGGTGCGTTCTTTAGGATCGCGCGGGCGATGGCGATGCGCTGGCGCTCGCCGCCCGACAGACGGTTGCCGCGCTCGCCGACCGGCGTGTTGTAGCGGTCTTCGCGGCTCTCGATGAAGTCGCATGCCGCCGCAGCCTCTGCCGCCCGCATGATATCCTCCTCGGTGGCACCTTCGCGGCCGAGGCAGATGTTCTCGCTGATCGAGCGGTTCAGGAGACCGGCATCCTGGAACACGGTTGCGATATGCCGGCGCAGCGACTTGCGCGTGACCGACGTGATATCCACGCCATCAACCAGGATCTGGCCGTTCTGCGGATCGTAGACGCGCTGGAGCAGATTGACGAGCGTCGTCTTGCCTGCACCCGTCGGGCCGACGATGGCAACAGTCTGGCCAGCCTTGACCGAGAAGTTAACGTCATGGACACCCTGCGACGTGTTGGCGAAGCCGAAGGAGACGTTGCGGAACTCGACGGCGCCCTTGACCTCGTTGAGTTCGCCGCTGCCGGCGGGCTCCTCGCGCTCACGGACCGAGTCCTCGAGCGCGTAGAAGTCCTCGAGCTTGGAGCGTGCCTCGAATATCTGGGTCGCGAACTGGCGCATCAGGTCGAGCCGGGCGATCAGCAGGTTTGCGAAGCCGATGAAGGCGATGACCTCGCCGACGCGCAGTTCGCCAGCCTGGACAAGCACGGTACCGATGATCAGCACGACCATCATGGCGATCGTCGATGCCATGCGGTTGAGCGCACTTGCAATCGCCCACCAATCAAGAACAGGATACTGGGCCGCCAGCAGACGGTCGGCAAACGACCTCAGAGCGCTGGTTTCAGCTTCGATGCGGTTGTAGCTGTGCAGGACCGAAACGTTGCTGATCGCGTCGCTCACATGCGAGAAAACGGTGTGATAATGCCTTTCGACCGAAGCCTGGCCATCCTTGGTGCGGCTCATGACGACGCGCCCGATGATCCAGTAGGCAATGCCGAGCAGGATCAGGACGGCAGAAAGGCGGAGATCCATCGCCAGGGCCGTCGGTACCAGCAAGACCAACGCGATGGCCGTGGAAAGATGGTTGCGCATGAATTCCAGCCAAAGGCCGAACAGCGTCTCGCAGGCGCGCAGCAGCGTGTGCAGCGCATTCGACGTGCCGCGCTGATGGTGCCAGGCGAGCGGCATGGAAATGATGCGGCCGAAAGCCTCTGTCAGCAGGGTCGCGCGGCGACCATGCGCAAGGCGGTCGGCCTCACGCGCCACGAGCACGAAGGCTATCGTGTTGAAGACGGCAAAACCGGCCCACATGATGAGGATCGGCTTGACCTCGCCCTTGCCCGAAATGGCATCGATGATGCGGCCGAACAGGATAGGCTCGGCGATCGTGATGGCGGCCAGGATGATGTTCGCGATCACGACCACGGATACCCGGAGCTTGTACGCGCCAAGATACCTCAAAGCTCTTGCATAGACCTTGAACAGTGACACTTCGATACCTCTTGTGCATCTGCGAAATTCCGATGGTGCGATGCTACAATTTGTTACCTGAACCTGCGATTAACGAATTGGCTTGCCCAGGCTCCCGGTAAAAAAATTGAGGATGGCGCTCGCTCGCACTGAGCGAATGACAGTATCGGAGCTACAATGGTTGTGTACAGGAAGCCGACCTGCTACCGCAGGGCAATTGCTGGGATGTAGGATGTTAATGTATAGCTAGCTATAAAAATTTTGACCGAGAAAGTATACTTTTGTGCCGTCGGGCGTGGGGCTGCTTTGACGGCGATGTCGCGGGCGGACGAAAAAGCGCAATCCAGTAGGGGGTATATGTGAATATCCATTCCTTGATACAATTGCTTGTCGTGGTTGAGGAGTGCAACACGGCGGAGAAGCTGGTGGCGGAGCTGGAGCGCGTCATCAGGTCGTACAAGTTTGATTTCTATGGCCTCCTGAGGCAGCCCAAGCCGAACACCGACCCAATGAGCCTTGTGCTTGCCGGCCGCTGGCCGGAGAAATGGCCCCAGGTCTATATCTCCAAGAAATACGTGGTCATCGATCCGACCATCCGCTATCTCGCCCGTGCCCAGCGCCCTTTCCGCTGGCGGGACACGGTGGTTGCCTTCCGCACGGACCCGCATCGCCGGCGCATGGAGCAGATGATGATCGATGCGCGCAATCACGGGTTGATCGACGGCTACATCTTCCCGATCCACGGCCGCAACGGCCTGCTTGGCAACATGACGATCGGCGGCGGGACCGTGGTCGATCTCTCTCCGGCGGAAACGACGCTCTTCGATGCGGTCGCCAAGAAGGTCTTCTGGCGGATGCTCGACCTTCGCGGCGAGTCCGCGATCATGGAGGATGCCTCCGCCATCGACACGCAGCTCACCCGTCGCGAGATGGAGATTCTGCACTATCTCGCCGACGGCCTGACCTCGATGGAAATCAGCAAGCTCCTGAAGATTTCGAACCACACCGTCGATTGGTACATGAACGGCATCCAGGACAAGCTCAAGGCAAAGAACAGGCAGCAGGTGGTGGCCTTCGCTTTCCGTTACGGGCTGATTTCATAGCCGCTAAAACAAAATCGCGGAGCGCGGCAGGGGGAAATTGAACTTTCCGTGACAAGGCGCTAAAAATTTCCTTCGCGGGTGCAGCAAACCACATTCCGCGTCGCGAGGAGAGCGTCTTGCCCATTTCCAAAATACTTGTTGCCAATCGATCCGAAATCGCAATCCGCGTCTTCCGTGCAGCCAACGAACTCGGGATAAAAACGGTCGCGATCTGGGCGGAAGAAGACAAGCTCGCACTGCACCGCTTTAAGGCGGACGAAAGTTATCCGGTTGGCCGTGGCCCGCACCTGACGCGAGATCTCGGGCCGATCGAGAGCTACCTTTCGATCGATGAGATCATCCGTGTTGCCAAGCTTTCCGGTGCCGACGCAATCCATCCCGGCTACGGGCTGCTGTCGGAAAGCCCGGAATTCGTCGATGCCTGTGACAAGGCCGGCATCATCTTCATCGGCCCGAAGGCCGACACCATGCGGCAGCTCGGCAACAAGGTCGCGGCCCGCAATCTCGCAATTTCGGTCGGCGTTCCCGTCGTGCCGGCGACAGACCCGCTGCCGGACGACATGGCCGAAGTCGCCAAGCTTGCCGAAAAAATCGGCTATCCGGTGATGCTGAAGGCCTCATGGGGAGGTGGCGGCCGCGGCATGCGCGCCATCCGCGACCCGAAGGATCTCGCCCGCGAGGTCATCGAGGCGAAGCGCGAGGCCAAGGCCGCCTTCGGCAAGGACGAGGTCTATCTCGAGAAGCTGGTCGAGCGCGCGCGCCACGTGGAAAGCCAGATCCTCGGCGACACGCATGGCAATGCCGTGCATCTCTTCGAGCGCGACTGCTCCATCCAGCGGCGCAACCAGAAGGTCGTCGAGCGCGCACCCGCTCCGTACCTCACCGAGGCGCAACGCCAGGAGCTTGCCGCCTATTCGCTGAAGATCGCCAAGGCGACAAACTACATCGGCGCCGGCACCGTCGAATATCTCATGGATGCCGACACCGGGAAGTTCTACTTCATCGAGGTCAATCCGCGCATCCAGGTGGAGCACACGGTGACCGAAGTCGTCACCGGCATCGATATCGTCAAGGCGCAGATACACATTCTCGACGGTTTCGCGATCGGAACGCCGGAATCGGGCGTTCCGAAGCAGGAAGACATCAAGCTCAACGGCCACGCGATGCAGTGCCGCATCACGACCGAGGATCCGGAGCAGAACTTCATTCCCGATTACGGCCGCATCACCGGCTACCGCTCGGCATCGGGCTTCGGCATCCGCCTGGACGGCGGCACGGCCTATCCGGGCGCGGTGATCACCCGCTACTACGACCCGCTGCTCGTGAAGGTGACCGCCTGGGCACCAACGCCGGATGAATCGATTGCGCGCATGCACAGGGCTCTGCGCGAATTCCGCATCCGCGGCGTGGCGACCAACCTGACATTCCTCGAAGCAATCATTACGCATTCGAAGTTCAAGGACTATTCCTACACCACCCGCTTCATCGACACGACGCCGGAGCTCTTCCAGCAGGTCCGGCGCCAGGACCGCGCCACCAAGCTCCTGACATACCTCGCCGACGTCACCGTCAACGGCCATCCGGAGGCCAAGGGTCGGCCGAAGCCGAGCGCGGATGCGGCAAAGCCCGTCGTGCCCTATATCGCGACCGATATCGTGCCGGGCACCAAGCAGAAGCTGGACGAACTCGGGCCGAAGAAATTCGCCGAATGGGTCAGGGCCGAAAAGCCCGTGCTGATAACCGACACGACGATGCGCGACGGCCATCAGTCGCTGTTGGCAACACGCGTGCGTACCTACGACATCGCGCGTGTCGCCGACACCTATGCCCGCGCGTTGCCGAACCTCTTTTCGCTGGAATGCTGGGGCGGTGCGACATTCGACGTTTCCATGCGCTTCCTGACGGAGGATCCCTGGGAGCGGCTTGCGCTTGTGCGCGAGGCTGCGCCGAACGTGCTGCTGCAGATGCTGCTGCGCGGCGCAAACGGCGTCGGCTACAAGAACTATCCCGACAATGTCGTCAAATATTTCGTCAGACAGGCGGCCAAGGGCGGCATCGACGTCTTCCGCGTCTTCGACTGCCTGAACTGGGTCGACAACATGCGCGTCTCGATGGACGCGGTCGCCGAGGAGAACAAGATCTGCGAGGCGGCGATCTGCTATACGGGCGATATCCTGAGCTCCGCCCGCCCGAAGTACGATCTGAAGTACTATACGGCGCTGGCGAGTGAACTGGAAAAGGCCGGAGCGCACATGATCGCGCTCAAGGATATGGCAGGCCTTCTGAAGCCGGCTGCGGCGCGTGTCCTCTTCAAGGCGCTGCGCGAGGCGACCGACCTGCCAATTCACTTCCATACCCATGATACATCCGGAATTTCGGCGGCCACCGTGCTTGCCGCCGTCGATGCCGGTGTGGACGTCGTCGATGCGGCGATGGATGCCTTCTCCGGCAACACCTCGCAGCCCTGCCTCGGCTCGATCGTGGAGGCCCTGAGCGGCTCGGAACGCGATCCCGGGCTCGATCCTGAATGGATCCGTCGCATCTCCTTCTATTGGGAGGCGGTGCGCAACCAGTATGCCGCCTTCGAGAGCGACCTGAAGGGGCCCGCCTCCGAGGTCTATCTGCACGAAATGCCGGGCGGCCAGTTCACCAATCTCAAGGAGCAGGCCCGCTCGCTCGGCCTCGAGACGCGCTGGCACGAAGTGGCGCAGGCCTACGCGGATGCCAACCAGATGTTCGGCGATATCGTCAAGGTGACACCGTCTTCCAAGGTGGTCGGCGACATGGCGCTGATGATGGTGAGCCAGGACTTGACAGTCGAGGACGTCGTTGATCCGGACAAGGAAGTGTCCTTCCCTGAATCGGTCGTCTCCATGCTGAAGGGCGATCTCGGCCAGCCCCCTGGCGGTTGGCCGCAAGGCCTGCAGCGCAAGGCGCTGAAGGGTGAAAAGCCCTATGCGGACCGTCCGGGCTCGCTGCTTGCGGACGCCGACCTCGACGCCGAGCGCAAGGCGATCGAGGAGAAACTCGGCCGCGCCGTCAGCGATTTCGAATTCGCCTCCTATCTGATGTATCCCAAGGTCTTCACCGATTACGCACTCGCCGCCGAGACCTATGGCCCGGTCAGCGTACTGCCGACGCCGGCCTATTTCTACGGGCTCTCACCCGGCGAGGAGCTGCTGCCGGAAATCGAGAAGGGCAAGAGCCTCGTCATCCTGCACCAGGCAAAAAGCGAGCCGGACGAGCAGGCCATGGTCAAGGTGTTCTTCGAGCTCAACGGCCAGCCGCGCCTCATCAAGGTTCCGGATCGCAACCGTGCCGCAAGCAGCATCGCGCGCCGCAAGGCCGAGACCGGCAATGCCGCGCATCTCGGCGCGCCGATGCCGGGCGTCATCTCGACCGTCGCCGTCACGCCCGGACAGAACGTCAAGGCTGGCGACGTGCTGTTGTCCATCGAGGCGATGAAGATGGAAACGGCCCTGCACGCCGAAAAGGACGGCACGATCACCGAGGTCCTCGTCCGCGCCGGGGACCAGATCGACGCGAAGGACCTGCTGCTGGTCTACGGCTAAGGTTGAAGCAATCCCGGAGGCCGGACGGCCGTCGAGCCTGATGACGCCGCGTCGTCTTGACTCGTCAGGTCGCGCCGGCGTTCGGCTCCCCGTCTTGCACGGATGCGCGCTCGATGCGACCGACCAGCTTGCGAAGCAGGCCCGCGAGCGTTGCGCGCTCCGCATCATCCAGTCCGTCAAGGAAGACGGCCTCGCTCGCCATGTCCTTGCGGAAGGCTTCCTCCGCACGCGCTACGCCGGCCTCGGTCAGAGCCACCTGCACGCTGCGCCCGTCGTGCGATGACTTCTCCCGGCGGATAAGGCCTGCCCTTTCCAGGCGGTCCAGCCGATGGGTCAGACCGCCGGACGAGATCATCAGCGAGGAATACATCTCGGTGGGCGTCAGCCGGTAAGGCGGGCCGGAGCGGCGCAGCGTTGCAATCACGTCGAATTCTCCCCGGTCGAGGTCTAGGCCGGCGAATGTCGCCTCGATGCTGGGACGCACCAGGTTGCCAAGCCGGAACGCTCGGCCAAGGATCGCCATGGGTTCCGTGTCGAGATCGGGCAGTTCCCGCTCCCATTGACGGCGCAACCGGTCCACATGATCCTCCGTCCCGCTTTCGCCCCGTCCGCCTGTTCGATCTTCCATGCACTGCTCCGACTGCCCATTGTGAAGTCTGAGCATACGCTTCACGATCCTGGCTCGCAAAGATATCTTGGCGAGAAGAGATATATCTTGACGGGAAGATAGTTTTGGATCATGTATCTTCTCATGAAGATACTTTCGCCGTGATACGAGATGTTCAAGGGAGGACAGGATGTTCCATATCCAGCGCCATCAGGAACCGCGGCTCGGTCAAAGCCGTACCGTCCGATACGAGGGACGTCACCTCGGCGGACCGGTGTCGTTCTTCCTGATCGACAACGAGCCGGGACAGGGTTCGGCCCTGCATCTGCATCCCTATTCGGAAACCTGGATCGTTCGAAAGGGCGAGGTCGAATTCACTGTGGGGGCAGAGAAGACGCGTGCCTTCGCGGGAGACGTCGTCGTCGCCGCTGCCAATATTCCCCATCGCTTCGAGAATGTCGGTTCCGGACGGCTGGAACTGGTCTGCATTCACCCCAGTGAGACGATCGTGCAGGAGCTTGTACAACCCGATCTCGCTCTTCAAAGTCCGGAAGGAAAACCGCAATGCCCAAGATGATCTTCATCAATCTGCCTGTAAGCAATCTCGCCGTCTCGACCCGCTTCTACGAAGCGATCGGCTGTGAGAAGAACGAGCAGTTCAGCGATAAAAAAGCCTCTTCGATGGTCTGGTCGGACACGATCACGTTCCAGCTTCTGACGCGGGACTACTTTTCGACCTTCGCTGCCAAACCCATCGCGACGGCGCGTGACGCGGTCGCGATGCTGATCTCGCTGTCGCGCGACAGCCGGGAGGAGGTGGACGCGATCACCGAAGCGGCCGGCGCCGCCGGCGGAAAGGCCGACTGTCGTGCACCGCAGGACATGGGCTTCATGTATATCCGGAGTTTCGAGGATCCCGACGGCCACGTCTTCGAACCCGCCTGGATGGACATGCAGGCGCTGGCCGTGACGGGCGAGGATCAGGCCTGAGGAGAAGATGGATCAACGGACGCGCGGATCGCAGGGACACGTGCCCCCGCGGTCCGCCGGCGCAACGGGCCTGGCGACGTCGATCAGATCTCGTAGCTGAGGCCGGAGTTCAGCGTCGAGATGAAGCGCTTGGTGCGCTCACGCTCCGGCGCGCCGAAGATGTTGCGTGCCGAACCCGTCTCGACGATCGCTCCAGCCTCCAGGAAAACCACCTCGTTGGCAATCTTCGAGGCAAGGCGAAGGTCATGTGTCGCCATCACCATGGTCGTGCCTTCGCTGGCCAGGCGTGCAAGGACGTCGACCACTTCCGCCGCAAGTTCCGGATCGAGCGCCGAGGTCGGCTCGTCGCAGAGCAATACCCGCGGCGAAGGCGCAAGTGCCCGAGCGATGGCCACGCGCTGCTGCTGGCCGCCAGAAAGCGTCGAGGGCCAGGCATCCGCCTTGTGAGCCATGCCCACCTTGGTCAGCAGTTCCATGGCGCGTTCGCGCGCCCGCGCGGCCGGCCATCTCAGCACCGTGACCAGCCCTTCCATGACGTTTTCGATCGCGGTCTGGTGCGGAAAGAGCTGGAAGTTCTGGAAGACCATGCCCGTCTGCCGGCGAATCCTCTGGATCGCCTGCCAGCTAGCTTTCTGACCTGGCACGAATGTCATCTTCTCCTCGCCCAGGCGGATCTGGCCGGCAGTTGGAACCTCGAGCAGGTTGATGCATCGCAGCAGCGTGCTCTTGCCGCCGCCAGAAGGACCGACGAGCGCGGTGACGCTTCCCTCCCCGATCCTGAGTGTGATGTCCCTGAGCACGACGACATCGGCGAAGCGCTTTTCGATATGCGAAAGCTCGATCATGCATTTGCCTCCAGCATGCCGCCGTAGCGCCCGAAGCGGCGCTCGAGCCGCACCTGCAGCGCCGAGAGCACGGAACTCAGCGCAAGATAGATCAGCGCCGCCTCGATGTAGAGGATCAGCGGCTCGTAGGTGGTCGCGACAATGCGCTGCGCCGCCTGGAAAAGCTCCGGCACGGTGATGGCGGCGGCAAGCGAGGTGTCCTTGACGAGCGAAATGAACGTGTTCGAGAGCGGCGGCACGGCCACGCGCGTGGCCTGCGGAAGGATCGTACGGCTCATCGCCTGCCGCCAGCTCATGCCGATCGAATAGGCCGCTTCCCACTGCCCCCGCGGAACCGAGGAAATCACCGCGCGGATGATCTCGGAGCTATAGGCGCCTATGTTCAGCGTGAAGCCGATCAGGGCCGCGGGGAAAGCGTCCAGCAGGATGCCGATGCTCGGCAGGCCGTAGAAGATCACGAACAGCTGGACGAGAAGCGGTGTCCCACGGATCACCCAGACGTAGAAGCGGGCGATGGCGGCTACCGGCTTAGGGCCGAAAAGCCGCCCAACAGCGGTCAGAAGGCCGAGAACGAGCCCGAAGGCGAAGGAAAGCAGCGTGAGCGGAATGGTGAACACCAGCCCTGCCCAAAGCAGGGAGGGCAGTGCATCCGCCATCAATTGGAACCAGTGCGGCACGGGCTTGCACCTTTCAGCGACAAAACACGCCCAGGAGATGCCCCTGAGCGCGTTAGACCCTTATAGAGGAAGGTCGCGGCGGACGGAACCGCCGCGAATGACGCTTACTTCGATACGTCGGTGCCGAAATAGGTGTCGGCGATCTTCTGGTAGGTGCCGTCGGCCTTGATCTCCGCGAGCGCCTTGTTGATCGCGTCCAGCAGTTCCGGCTCGTTCTTGCGGATGATGATGCCGGAATAGTCCGCATTTTCCTGCTCGGCGGCGATCTTCACATTCGCATCGGGCTTGTGCTTCTTGAAGTCGAGGAAGGAGAGGCTGTCGTTGACCGTGGCATCGGCGCGCTTGGTCAGCACCAGCTGGATCGACTGGTCGAAGCCGTCCGTGCCGACGAGTTCGGCGCCGGATTCCGTCGCCAGCTTGCCGAAGTTGCTCGTCAGCGACTGTGCCGCCTTCTTGCCCTTCAGGTCCGCGAAGCCCTTGATGCTGTCGTCGTCGGCACGAACGATCAGCACCGCCTTCGAGGCAATGTAGGGCTCGGAGAAGTCGTACTTCTGCTTGCGGGCTTCGGTAATGCCGACCTGGTTGATGACCGTGTCGTAGCGATTGGCGTCGAGGCCGGCGATCAGGCCGTCCCACTTGCCTTCCAGGAACTGTGCCTTCACGCCCAGCTTCTGGGCAACCGCCTCGCCGATTTCGACGTCGAAGCCGACCAGCTTGCCGCTCGCATCATGATAGGTAAAGGGCGCGTATGTCCCCTCCGTACCGATCTTCAGCACACCCGCGGACTTGATGGCGTTGAGGTTCTCGCCAGCCTGGGCCGGGAGAAGCGCGGCGGCCTGGAGCAGGGCGGCGGCAGTGACGATCTTGAACCAGTTCATTTTTTCTTTCCGTTACTGATGCGGTTGATGCCCGCATCAATCGCAGAAAATTGATGCAGATGAAGCGTAGAATACTGCGAAAGAAACGGGCAATTGCGAATATTTTTCTCATTTCCCGGCACGCCGTGGTTTTGCGATTATTGCGCCCCGTTAAAAAACTTGAGTTAAGCACCCTTGCATATGAACGTGTATCGATTTATGCACGTTTATGCACGATCACGCACAGTGATGCACGGAGGAAGGATGTCGGGACAGGAATTGCTGCTAAAGGAACGACAGAGCGTCATCAGCGACAGGCTGCTTACGTCGGGACGCGTCCTTGCTGCCGAACTCGCCGAGGAATTCGGCGTGTCGGAGGATACGATCCGCCGCGACCTGCGCGAGATGGCGGCCGCCGGCCTTTGCGAACGCGTCTATGGCGGGGCGTTGCCGGTCTCTTCCGCGCGCGGCAACCTGAAGCAGCGCATGGCGGTGGCGCCGGACCGCAAGGCCGTACTTGCCCGCGCTGCCATAACCCAGATAGCGCCGGGTTCCACTGTCTTCTTCGATGCCGGGAGCACCAACCTGGCAGTCGCAGCCGCCCTGCCTGACGACATTGCCCTAACGGCCGTGACCAACGCGCCGATGATTGCGGCCGCGTTGCTCGACCGTCCCGAAATCGAGGTCATTCTCATCGGCGGCCGGATCGACCGCCAGGCGAGCGCGGCCGTGGGCTCGCGCGCGATGCGAGACATGGAGCTGCTTTCGCCCGATCTCTGCATCCTCGGCGCCTGCGGCGTCGACCTGGACGCCGGCGTCACGACCTTCGGCTTCGAGGATGCCGAATTCAAGCGGCTTGCCGCCTCGCGCAGCCGCAGGATCCTCATTGCCGCCACGGCCGAGAAATTCGGCACGGCTGCACCCTATGCGGTCGTCCCGGCCGAGCGCTGCGATATCCTGATCGTCGAGAGCCAGAGCGACGAGCCTCTGCTGGAGGCATATCGGAAGCGCGGCTGCCACGTCGTCGTCGCAAGCGACGTGAACTGAATTGAAGATTGATGCGGCCGTTCGCCGGTCGCCACCAAGACCCCTGGGAGGGATGATGGACCAGAACCTGCACACCGCGCCCGCCGCCCGGCGCACCCTTGTTCCGAGGGAGAGAATTGCCGTCTCGCTGCTCTTCCTGGTGAACGGCTTCATGGTCGGCTGCTGGGCGCCCAAGATCCCGGAGTTTGCCGAGCGCCTGCAACTCACCAAGTTCGAGCTTGGCCTGATGATCCTCGTCTTCGGCATCGGATCGCTGATCATGATGCCGCTGGCCGGTGCGCAGATCGCGCGATACGGATCGAGCCGCGTCGCGAAGGTCACGGGCGTGCTTCTGTTGCCGAGCCTGCTCGCGCTCACGCTTGTTCAGAACGTCTGGACGGGTGCGATTGCCATCTTCCTCTTCGGCGGCTTCATCGGCGCCATGGACGTGGCAATGAATGCCAACGCGGTCTCGGTCGAGCGCTCGATGCGCCGTGCCATCATGTCCTCCTGCCATGCGTTCTGGAGCCTCGGCGGCCTCATCGGTTCGGCGCTCGGCGGGCTGCTTATCGCGAGCTGGGGCGTGCTTGGTCACTCCGTGCTCGCTACGGTACTTGCCGTACTGGTGCTCGCCGCGGCCTGGCCGATGGTCCTTGCAGATCATCCGCATCCGAGCGAGGAGAAGGCGAAGTCAGGTCTGCCGCTGGTGCCGCTTCCGTGGCTGCTCGGCCTGATGGCGCTTTTCTGCATGATCCCGGAGGGTGCCGTGCTTGATTGGAGCGCCCTCTACCTGCGGCAGGAGATGAGTGCCTCGGTGGCGCTCTCCGGCTTCGGCTTCGCGGCGTTCTCGCTGACCATGGCGGCCATGCGCTTTGCCGGCGACTTGGTGCGCGACCGTTTCGGCGCGGTGAAGACATTCCGCGTCTGCACCGCCTTCGCGATCACCGGCATGCTGATCGCAGCCGTCGCACCAAGCGCGGAACTCGCGATCATCGGCTTCGCCATCTGCGGCATCGGCATTTCCAACATGGTGCCGATCGCGTTTTCGGCTGCGGGCAATATCCCCGGCCTTGCACCCGGCATCGGCATCTCGGTGGTCACGACCATGGGCTATTCCGGCATCCTCGTTGCACCGTCCGCGATCGGCTTCATCGCCGAGCACACCGGCTTTTCGGCGGTGTTCATGGCGCTACCGGTACTGCTTCTTGTCGTCCTGGCATTCTCCGGGCTCGCCCGCTATGCCGATGGTTCCGGCTCCGTCAGTCACTGACGGGCGCCGGGCCAAAATTGGCGGCTGGACGGTTGACAAGGCCTTGGCCATGATCCACCTGAATGGCACTTGATTAGAGGCGACCAAGGGCTCCCCCATGTCTGCAGCAACAGATTTCGATCCGAAACCGCGCCGCGCATCCGTTGCGGTCGATGTCGGCGGCGTCATCGTCGGCGGTGGCGCCCCGGTCGTGGTCCAGTCGATGACCAACACGGACACCGCCGATGTGGACTCGACCGTCGCACAGGTGGCCGCGCTCTTCCGGGCAGGTTCGGAGCTGGTCCGCATCACCGTCGATCGCGACGAGAGCGCAGCGGCCGTGCCGAAGATACGCGAGCGTCTGCTGCGCCTCGGGATGGATGTGCCGCTTATCGGCGACTTCCACTATATCGGCCACAAACTGCTCGCCGACCATCCGGCCTGTGCCGAGGCGCTTGCGAAATATCGCATCAATCCCGGTAATGTCGGCTTCAAGGACAAGAAGGACAAGCAGTTCGGCGAGATCATCGAAATGGCGATCCGCTACGACAAGCCGGTGCGCATCGGCGTCAACTGGGGCTCGCTCGACCAGGACCTGTTGACGGCGCTGATGGACAGGAACCAGGCCGAAGGATCGCCGCTGTCGGCTCGTCAGGTGACGCGTGAGGCGATCGTCCAGTCTGCCCTAATCTCGGCGAACCTGGCCGAAGAGATGGGCTTGCCGCGCAACCGCATCATTCTCTCGGCGAAGGTGAGCCAGGTCCAGGATCTCATCGCCGTCTATTCCATGCTCTCGGAACGCTCGGACCACGCATTGCATCTCGGCCTTACCGAGGCGGGCATGGGCACGAAGGGCATCGTCGCGTCCTCCGCTGCGATGGGCTATGTGCTTCAGCACGGCATCGGCGATACGGTCCGCGTCTCGCTGACGCCGGAACCGAACGGCGACCGCACCCGAGAGGTCCAGGTAGCCCAGGAACTGCTGCAGGTCATGGGCTTCCGCCAGTTCGTGCCTGTGGTCGCGGCCTGTCCCGGCTGTGGACGCACGACCTCGACGGTATTCCAGGAACTGGCCCAGAACATTCAGAACGACATCCGCAAGAACATGCCTGTCTGGCGCGAGAAATATCCGGGTGTCGAAGCGCTGAACGTCGCCGTCATGGGCTGCATCGTCAACGGTCCGGGAGAAAGCAAGCACGCCGACATCGGCATCTCGTTGCCCGGAACCGGTGAAACGCCCGCCGCACCGATCTTCATCGACGGCAAGAAGGCGATGACCCTGCGCGGCCCGAATATCGCCTCTGATTTCGAAGCCCTCGTTATCGACTATATCGAGAAGCGTTTCGGCCAGAAGACGGCTGCCGAATAGGTCCAGCCTCCCGGTCATAAACTAAAAAGCTTGCAAGGCCACGAAGGCTGACGCTTGCCAAATGTCAGAGGATCTCGTCGAGCGCTTCGATCAGCCGCGTGCACTCTGTATCGGTGCCGATGGTGATGCGCAGGAAGTCTGCGATGCGCGGCTTGGCGAAGTGGCGCACCAATACCGCACGATCGCGCAGCGCCTTCATCAGGGCGTCACCCGCATGGGCGGGGTGGCGCGCGAAGATGAAATTCGCCTGGGACGGCAGCACCTCGAAGCCGCGGTTGACCAGCTCCCCGGTCAGGCGGGCGCGCGAGGCGATGATCTTGCCGCGCGTTTCCTCGAACCATTCCTCGTCCTCGATCGCTGCCTTGGCGCCGGCCTGTGCCGGCCGGCCGAGCGGATAGGAATTGAAGCTGTCCTTGACCCGCTCCAGCGCCTCGATCAGCGGCCGCTGGCCGATCGCAAAGCCGACGCGCAGGCCGGCGAGCGCGCGCGATTTTGAAAAGGTCTGGATGACAAGCAGGTTTGCATATTTCGGGACGAGCGCAATAGCGCTTTCACCGCCGAAATCGACATAGGCTTCGTCGATGACGACCGGCTGCTCCGAATGCGCCACGACAAGCCGCTCGATCTCTGCAAGCGGCAAGCCGATGCTGGTCGGCGCATTGGGATTGGGCAGTATGATTGCGCCGCAGGGGCGCTGATAATCGGCGATGTCGATGCGGTAGTCTGCATTGAGCGGAACCTCGACCGCATCGATTGCAAAGAGCCGGGAATAGGTCGGATAGAAGCTATAGGAGACATCCGGGTAGAGAAGCGGCGCGTCGTGCTTCAATAGTGCGACGAAGGCATGGGCGAGGACCTCGTCCGAACCGTTACCTACGAAGACCTGCTCCGCGTCCAGCCCGTGGCGGGCAGCGATCGCCTCGCGTAGCGAAACGGCCAACGGATCCGGATAGAGCCTTAGGTCGGCATTGGCCGCGCTACGGATGGCACTCAAGACCTTCTCGGACGGTCCGTACGGGCTTTCGTTGGTGTTCAGCTTGACGAGATTGGCAATGCGCGGCTGCTCACCCGGAACATAGGGCTTCAGCGTGGAGACGATCGGCGACCAGTACTTGCTCATGAGCGTTCAGTTTCTGCGGTTGGCGACGAAACGGGCCGTTTCGACTAGGACTGCACCCCGGTCTCCGTAAGGCATGAGAAGTTCTTCGGCCTCCTGCACGAGGCGCGAAAGTGCTGCCTCCGCCCACACCTGCCCGTGCAAGGCAACAAGCGTGCCCTTGCCGCGTGCGGCATCTTTTCCCGTTGCCTTGCCCATGGTCTGCGTATCGGCGGTCAGGTCGAGCAGGTCGTCGGCCAGCTGGAAGGCAAGCCCGATCCTTTCACCGAAGCTTCGCAAGCGAAGTCGATCCTCCTGCCCCGCGCCGGCGACGATCGCGCCGGCCTCGCAGGCAAAACGGATGAGCGCGCCCGTCTTCATCGCCTGCAGGGTGATGATCCCCTGCTCGTCCGGCGTCTTCTTCTCCGCAGCAAGGTCGAGCACCTGCCCGCCCACCATGCCGCCAAGCCCGGCCGCCTGGGCAAGCGCCAGCACGAGTTCCGTCTTGGCCTTGTCGGGCAACTGCGTCTCGGGCGACGCAATGAGGTCGAAGGCATAGGTCTGCAGCGCGTCGCCTGCAAGAATGGCGGTTGCCTCGTCGAAGGCGACATGGACCGTCGGCTTGCCGCGCCGCAGATCGTCGTCATCCATCGAAGGCAGGTCGTCGTGCACCAGCGAATAACAGTGAACGCATTCGAGCGCCGCGCCGACGCGCAGAGAAGCATCGCGAACGCCGCCGAGAAGCGCAGCACTCTCGACGACAAGAAACGGACGCAGCCGCTTGCCGCCGTTCAGCACGCCGTGCCGCATCGCCGCAAGCAGATAGGGCGGGCGAACGACCTCGCAGGCGCGCGTGTCGTCCGAAAGCAGGCCGGCAAGCAGCGCCTCGACGTCCGCCGCCGCGCGCCTCATCCGTTCCTGGAATTGTCCTGCCGCCGTGTCCATGCGCGCTGTTTGGCATGGCGGCTGGGGAGTGGCAATGGATTTGTCTGTCCGACGGATAAGTTTTGCCTTGCTCACTGGCAATGGAAACGGACAGACGTTATGAAGTCTTGGGATATCGTGGGCCAGGAATTTGGATATAGCGCCAGAAGCACATGGAGAGACGGACATGGCCGAACGCCGCGGCGCGAGGGCCTGGCTCGGCAGATCGCCAAGCCTGCGCCGGATCGCCATCGCGGTCATCGGGCTGCTGCTCCTGCCCTATCTTCTGATCCCGCTCTATTTTCCGTCCTTCGTGCACCCGATCTCGACGCTGATGATCCGCGACCTCGTCCTCCTGCGCGGCTACGATCGGAATTGGGTCCCGCTCGATGAGATCTCCCCCGTGCTGGTGCGGTCGGTGATGATGTCCGAGGACGGGCAATTCTGCTTCCACGGCGGCGTCGACTGGGAGGAGCTGGGCATGCTGGTCCAGGAGACGATGGGTGGGGAGGCAACGCGCGGCGGCAGCACCATTCCCATGCAGACGGTCAAGAACCTCTTTCTGTGGAACAGCCGCTCCTTCGTGCGCAAGGGGCTTGAGCTGCCGCTCGCCGTCGCCGCCGATTTCGTCTGGACCAAGCGGCGCATGATGGAGATTTATCTCAACATCGCCGAATGGGGTCCGGGCGTTTACGGCGTCGACGCCGCGGCCCGCTATCATTTCAACGTGCCGGCATCGCAGCTTTCGCGTCGGCAGGCGGCGCTGCTCGCCGTTTCGCTGCCCAATCCGTTCGATAGAAACGCTGGCAAGCCCGGACGCGGCCTGCGGCGGCTTGCGTCCGTCATCGAGAGACGGGCGCAGAATTCCGGCGACTACATCAAATGTCTTGATGATTGAACTTCCAATATTTGTTGGTCGCTGAACTGATTTTCTGCCATGGATTTGGGGTCGTCGCGAGGATCGGAAGGGGCAGGGCCGATGGATCAGCTGAGACTCTACATAGCCAACAAGAACTATTCCTCCTGGTCGTTCCGTCCCTGGATCGCGATGGAAGCCTGCGGCATTCCTTTCGAGGAAGTGCTGACCCCATTCGATTTTCCGGCGGGCAACCCGCGCTTCAGAGAATTTTCGCCCACAGGGCGGGTGCCCGTGCTGCACCACGGAAAGCTGCGCATCTGGGAGTCGCTTTCCATCATCGAATACGTCGCCGAACTCTTCCCGCAGGCCGGCCTCTGGCCTCAGGATCGCGGTGACCGGGCCGTCGCGCGGTCGATCTCCATGGAGATGCTTTCCGGCTTCAGGGCACTGCGCAACGCCTGCCCGATGAACATTCGGCGCCCGAAGGGTCGCATCGAGCTTCCGGACGGCGTCATGGACGATGTCGCCCGCATCGAGACGATCTGGCGCACCAGACGGGCAGCCTCCGGCGGTCCTTACCTCTTCGGCACTTTTTCGGCCGCCGACGCCATGTTTGCCCCGGTGGTCAACCGTCTCGATGTCTACGATGTCGCTCAGTCCGTCGACACGCTTGCCTATATGACGGCGATGAAAACGCATCCCGCCTGGCGCAAATGGGAGGCGGCAAGCCGTGCCGAGCCCTGGATCGTTCCCGAGGACGAAGCGTGAGCGGACCGGCAGCGTCTTAAATGCAAAAAATGCGCCGGGGTACTGGTCAAAGCCCGGTAAGGCATGTATAAGCCCGCCAAATTTCCGAAATAGAGGCATGCCCGTTTCGGCCGCCAGTCTGGCCGGGGCTCATGTTTTGCCCGTCAAGTGGAGTAACGAGAATGGCTGTACCGAAGAGAAAAACGAGCCCGTCCAAGCGCGGCATGCGCCGCTCGGCTGACGCTCTGAAGGCTCCGACTTACGTCGAAGACAAGAATTCCGGCGAACTGCGCCGTCCGCATCACATCGACCTGAAGACCGGCATGTACCGCGGTCGTCAGGTGCTGACGCCGAAGGAAAACGGCTGATAGCTGGGCATTGAAATAGGCGGGACAGGTAGAAGGCCGGCGCTTTGCCGGCCTTTCTTTTTGGCGTTCCTGCTCTTGCAGGCTAGCCGGGTTTAGCTATGAATTAATCCGAATACTTCCAGTCGGATTATTCAGGGGACCTGGCGAAGATGATGGCCGCATTTCCGATCATGCTTATTCCGCTTGCGCTCTACAATCTCGCCATGCTTGGCTTGATGGGGAGCGGGGGAATTGCGGCACTCCACAACGACGTCCTGGTGCTGCCCATGCTTTCGGGCGCGATGTGGAGCATGGCGTTCGGCGACCTCATCATCGTCATCGCGCTCGTCGTGCTTCTCTTCGAAATCCTGAAGGCCACGCGCAACGGCAACGGTTCCCTTGCCAACCACATGCTGTCGATGCTGGTCTTCGTCGCGTTCCTGGTTGAGTTTCTGCTTGTGCAGGATGCTGCGACCCAGGTCTTCTTCATCCTGATGATCATTGCATTCATCGATGTCGTCGGCGGCTTTGCCGTCTCGATCCGCTCGGCCGGACGCGACGTTTCCATCGGATTATAGGTTGGACATCCTGCGAAGGGCCGCCGAGTTGCAGTGATCCTGCTCTCGGCGCCCGGGATTGCTGCTCAGAGATTGTCGAGCTTGTTCTGCAATGCGCGCAATTGCTCCTTGAGCTCGTCTATATCCTTCGCCTCCGCCTTGCGGCTTTCTTTGGCAGCCGGCTTCATGAAGGGTGAAAACATTTGCATCGCCTGATGGAAGAGCTCGGTGTTGTGACGCACCTGATCCTCGACCATCTGCATCGGCAGTTGCAGGTTCTTGGCGAGCGGCGTTTCGCCGAAGGCGCGATTCATCTGCTCGCGCATCTGGCTCTGCTGCTCGGTAAAGGCACGCATCGAATGCTCGAGGAAGCTCGGCACGACCATCTGCATCTGGTCGCCGTAATAGCCGATCAGCTGACGCAGGAAGGAGATGGGCAGCAACGTGTTCCCGGTCTTCGATTCCTGCTCGAAAATAATCTGCGTCAGGACCGAGTGCGTAATATCTTCGCCGCTCTTTGCGTCCTGAACCGTGAATTCGTCCCCCTTCTTCACCATCTCCGCCAGGTCATCCAGCGTCACATAGGTGCTGGTGCCTGTATTGTAGAGGCGTCGATTGGCATATTTCTTGATTACGATCTGGCCGTTATTCTTCGCCATATCAGTCTTCCTCACCCCGTCTGATTATATGGATGCTCCTCCATTACAGACTGTAAACGCAAAAGAAGGGCTGTGACAATCTCTTTGTGCGGCGCGGCAACTCCTTTCAAAGACGCATGAATTTCGCCTGCGGGCCATTCCGAGAAATCGCTCCCTCCTTCTTGGCGTTTGACTCGCGCAGCAAGCTTTGACAGGTTTCACTCATATGAGGTGGGAAACGAGGAGACCCCGATGAGCAATCCTTCAATTGTCGTTGCCAGCGCAGCCCGTACGCCCGTAGGGTCATTCAACGGAGCGTTCGCGACGGTGGCTGCGCACGAACTCGGCGCCGTTGCCATCAAGGCTTCGCTCGAGCGTGCCGGCGTCGATGCCGCCGAAGTCGACGAAGTCATCCTCGGCCAGGTTCTCCAGGCCTCCGAGGGCCAGAATCCTGCGCGTCAGGCCGCCATGAAGGCGGGCGTACCCAAGGAGGCGACCGCCTGGAGCGTCAACCAGCTCTGCGGTTCCGGCCTGCGCGCCATCGCGCTCGGCATGCAGCAGATCGCAACCGGAGATGCGAAGATCATCGTTGCGGGTGGGCAGGAATCCATGTCCATGGCGCCGCATGCTGCGCATCTGCGCGGCGGTACCAAGATGGGCGACCTGAAGATGGTCGATACCATGATCAAGGACGGCCTGACCGATGCCTTCTACGGTTATCACATGGGCGTTACTGCCGAGAACGTCGCCCGTCAGTGGCAGCTTACGCGCGACGATCAGGATCAGTTCGCCGTCGCTTCCCAGAACAAGGCGGAGGCGGCACAGAAGGCCGGCCGCTTCACGGACGAGATCGTGCCCTACCTGATCCAGACCCGGAAGGGCGACGTTACCGTCGACGCCGACGAATACATCCGCCACGGCGCCACGCTTGACGCCATGGCCAAGCTGAGACCAGCCTTCGACAAGGACGGCTCCGTCACAGCCGCCAATGCCTCCGGCATCAATGACGGTGCCGCCGCCGCCGTGCTGATGACCGAGGCCGAGGCCACGCGCCGCGGCATTCGCCCGCTCGCACGCATCGTTTCCTGGGCAACCGCCGGCGTCGATCCGCAGGTCATGGGCACGGGGCCGATCCCGGCCTCGAGAAAGGCGCTGGAGAAGGCCGGATGGTCGGTCAACGATCTCGATCTGGTGGAAGCCAACGAGGCATTCGCAGCCCAGGCATGCGCCGTCAACAAGGACCTCGGCTGGGATCCGTCGATCGTCAACGTGAATGGTGGGGCGATCGCAATCGGCCATCCGATCGGCGCCTCGGGCGCGCGCATCATGAACACGCTGCTGTTCGAGATGAAGCGCCGCGGCGCAAAGAAGGGCCTCGCCACGCTCTGCATCGGTGGCGGCATGGGCGTCGCCATGTGCTTCGAGGCTCTTTGAACGGCCGGTGATCCGTGCTTCAATGCGTAGCGCGGCAGGAGATGCCGCGCCACATACGATCCCGGCGCTCGTTCGGCTAGGAACGCGGCCGGTCCAGGCACCAAGAAGTAACAAAATGGGGAGCGGAATATGGGCAGGGTAGCGTTGGTTACCGGGGGCTCGCGCGGCATTGGCGCTGCGATCTCCACGGCTTTGAAGGATGCCGGCTACACGGTGGCGGCAAACTACGCAGGCAATGACGAGAAGGCTCGCGCCTTCCACGAGGAAACCGGAATCCCGGTCTACAAGTGGGACGTTTCCAACTACGAGGCCTGCGGCACGGGAATAGCCCAGGTCGAGAGCGATCTCGGCCCCGTCGACGTCCTAGTCAACAATGCCGGCATCACGCGCGATGCCATGTTCCATAAGATGACGCCGCAGCAGTGGCAGGAGGTCATCAACACCAACCTGACCGGCCTCTTCAACATGACGCACCACGTCTGGTCGGGCATGCGCGAGCGCAGCTTCGGTCGCGTCGTGAACATCTCTTCGATCAACGGCCAGAAGGGCCAGATGGGCCAGGCCAACTACTCCGCGGCGAAGGCCGGCGATCTCGGCTTCACCAAGGCGCTCGCACAGGAGGGTGCTGCCAAGAACATCACCGTCAACGCGATCTGCCCCGGCTACATCGCCACGGAAATGGTCCTCGCCGTGCCGGAAAACGTGCTCAAGGAACGGATCCTCCCGCAGATACCCGTCGGGCGGCTCGGTCAACCCGAGGAGGTGGCGCGTTGCGTCGTTTTCCTTGCGTCGGACGAGGCCGGTTTTGTCACGGGTTCAACGCTCAGCGCCAACGGCGGCCAGCTCTTCGTCTAGGCAACCCTTGCGACAAGGCGGCCAGCGCCCGATTCAGCAGGCGCGGCCGCTATTCGCCCATGTCTCGGCTACGCTCGCCGTTCGGCCAGACCGTGCCTTTGGCAGGCCTGGTAGCGCCCTTGCGAAGCGGCGGCTTCGCGATGCTGTTGGTATTGATGCTGCGGTCTGGCTGAACGTCCCTGGTCTGAGGCGGGGACGGAAGTTCCGGAAAGAAGTTACCCTCATAGGGGCTTGCGAACGCCTGGCTGGCAATGAGGGCGAAAACTGCCGTTGCGGCCAAAATCCTGGTCATCGTCTCGATCCTTTGCATCAAGCATCCTGATGTTGCGATGCCTTGCATGAATGAGATGGGAATCCAGACACAGTGATTTCAACCCCGTGGTGGCTGCCGCATCGCATCAGCCATTCTGGCGACGTCGCGAACTCACTCTGACTGGCACTTTCTGCAACGATTTGTCTTGGACATCCCTGCCGCGCACGGCTGCAAGCGCGGTCGTGAAGAAGGCTGAGGCGATGAGAACGACTGTTAAACTATTGAGGACAGCTTCCAGCATTTGGGCGTTCCTTTGTGGCTCGGCTCGCCGGACCTCTCGTCACGGCTCCCGTTGTTCATCGAACTCAATATGCGCCACGCATTTCCCGCGCGGTAGATTTGACTTTCATGACCCATTGTCAACGTGGCGTTGACGTTCCCGATTGCATCCCGAGGCGTCAAAAAGAAAACGGGCGCTAACGCCCGCCTCCGTAACAACACGAACTCGTCTCGTCTTATCGGCAGCGCGCTTCGTAGCGGCGGCCGTTCCGGTCGCGATAGACGCAGTAGCCGCTGCGCTCGGTCGACCTTCCGATCAGGGCGCCGGCAACGCCGCCCGCAACGGCGCCGACTGCTGCACCGCCCCAACTATCTGTCACGAGGCCGCCGATCACAGCACCCGAACCTGCGCCGATCGCCGTCCCCTTCTCCGTCGCCGTGCACGACGCGAGCGAGCCGACAAGGGCGCAGATGAGAATAACTTTTTTCATGCCTGTGTCTCCCTTTGATGGTTCTTACTGAGTAGTCCTTTGGTCAGATGCGCCCCATTAATATGAGAATGAGAAGGATCACAACCACAAGGCCCAGCCCCCCGGAAGGACCGTAACCCCAACCGGAACTGTAACCCCAGTTCGGCAGTGCGCCAATCAGGAGCAGGATGAGAATTATCAGTAATATTGTGCCGAGCATCGCGCGTCTTCCTTCCCGTATTCGCTGATAGATGACTTGCTGCAAGAAACATGCTGCGCGGAAATTTGTTCCGGCCGAAATTTTGCGCGTGTCATTTGACATGCCGTTTCTGATACCGATCGCGGGAAAACGCGGCCGAAACGACGGCCGCAATGTTACGCAGCAGAGACGCTGCGAAAACGCGCCTATGGTTAAAAAATCTTTTTCCTACAATAGGTTGGGCGTGAACAAATCAGGAAGACACCCATGTCCGCGATTCGTAAGCGATTCGTTCCGTTTTTGATCGGAACGTTAATCGCCGTTAGCTGATGAGGTCTCCGCGCCGCATCGCAGGCTTCGAAGTGGTCGCTAACCAATCGCCGCGCAGGCAAACCGAAGTGCATCGAGAGGACGTCCGACCCCGCACCGCGTGCGGATCAACGCATTAAGTCTCGTCCGAACGCTATGAGGCAGAGCGGACGAGTTGCCGGCACTAGATATTGTGGCAGGCGACAGAAAGACGGAATGCAATCTAGGATTCGCAAGCGATTTCCGTCGCTTTGGGAGCCGGCCGCGGAATGCAGGCCGGATCCTTCAAGAGTTTCCAGCGAATAGACAAGGGGTTAACACCAAAAGAGATTCAATGGGCTTGACTCGTTTTTGAGAAGCGGAGGAATCAGAGGTTGCAGCTTCGCTTCAAAATCCCGATTCAGCATGTGGTGCCAGAATTCGCATCTGGATCAATATATAGCGGTGAACAAATCCTGAATCAGGCGGAGTCAGCGATTCGTCTCCGATTCGTTCGCAGACTGTTCCGATTCGTGAATTGCCTTCAGGAATCGCGCTCCGGGATGGCGAAAATCGGCGACTTTTCCTGGCGATCGACAGGCTTTTTTGGATCGGCCCTTGCCTTTGCCCGCCGCGCTGGCCATGTGTTCTGAACTTTCATCCGGAAACAGCCGACTTGACCTGAGCCCTTCGCACACCCATCCTTGAACGTACGAATGACCCTGACATCTGAGACCAAGATATTGAGCGGTCGCGGCGTGACCGCGGTGCTCGGTCCGACAAATACCGGCAAGACGCATTATGCGATCGAGCGCATGGTGGCGCATGGCACCGGCGTGATCGGCCTGCCGCTTCGGCTGCTCGCCCGTGAGGTCTTTACCCGGGTGGTGGAGAAGGTGGGTGCCCATAATGTGGCGCTCGTCACCGGCGAGGAAAAAATTTCGCCCCCCAATGCGCGGTTTTCGGTCTGCACCGTCGAGGCCATGCCGCGCGAAACCCGCGCCTCCTTCGTGGCGATCGACGAGGTGCAGCTCGCCGGCGACCTCGAGCGCGGCCACATCTTCACCGACCGGATATTGCATCTGCGCGGCCGCGACGAGACGCTTCTTCTCGGGGCGGGCACCATGCGCCCGATCCTCGAGCATCTCCTGCCGGGCATCACGGTCGTCGAGCGGCCGCGTCTGTCGCAACTCTACTATGCCGGCCAGAAGAAGATCACACGCCTCCCGCAGCGCACTGCCATCGTCGCCTTTTCGGCTGACGAGGTCTATGCGATCGCCGAGCTGATACGTCGCCAGCGCGGTGGTGCCGCCGTCGTTCTCGGCGCGCTCAGCCCACGCACGCGCAACGCCCAGGTTGCCCTCTACCAGGCCGGAGACGTCGAATATCTCGTTGCGACCGATGCCATCGGCATGGGCCTCAACCTCGACGTCGACCACGTTGCGTTCGCCCAGGACCGCAAATATGACGGCTATCAGTTCCGAAACCTGAACCCGGCCGAACTCGGGCAGATCGCCGGCCGCGCCGGACGTCATCTGAAAGACGGGACCTTCGGCGTCACCGGCCAGGTCGACCCGTTCGACGACGAACTCGTGCATCGCATCGAGGCGCACGAGTTCGACAACGTCAAGGTGCTGCAATGGCGCACCAAGAATTTCGATTTCTCGTCCCTCTCCGCACTGCGACAAAGCCTTGAGGCACCTCCGCGGGTTGCCGGGCTGACACGCGCCCTTCCCGCGGTCGATCAGCAGGCGCTCGAGCACCTGTCGCATCATCCCGAAATCAAGGATCTTGCGACGACCCCGGAGCGCGTAGAAAAACTGTGGGAAGCCTGCGCTCTTCCCGACTATCGACGCATTGCGCCTGCACAACACGCCGATCTTATCTCCACCCTCTTTTCCGACCTCGTGCGGTATGGCACGGTGAATGAGAACTTTTTGGCGGAGCAAGTGCATCGCGCAGATAGAACCGATGGCGAAATTGACACGCTTTCGGCGCGAATCGCGCAGATAAGGACCTGGACTTACGTGTCGAACCGGCCGAACTGGCTTGCCGATCCGACACACTGGCAGGAAAAGACGCGGGAAATCGAAGATCGATTGTCCGATGCGTTACATGAACGGTTGACGAAACGCTTTGTTGATCGCAGGACATCTGTGCTCATGAAGCGCCTGAGAGAGAATGCGATGCTGGAAGCTGAAATCAGTGTGAATGGTGATGTCTTTGTGGAAGGACATCATGTGGGACAATTGACCGGGTTTCGGTTCACGCCCATCTCGGGCGCCGAGGGACCGGACGCGAAGGCTGTGCAGACCGCATCGCAGAAGGCGCTTGCCCTGGAATTCGAGGCGCGCGCTGCGCGTCTCCATGCCGCGGGCAATAGCGATCTGGCGATCAGCGCTGACGGCCTCGTCCGCTGGCTCGGCGATCCGGTCGGCCGTTTGGCCGGAAGCGACCATATCATGCGCCCGCGCCTGATCCTCTTTGCCGATGAGCAGCTCACCGGCAATGCGCGCGATCATGTCGCCGCGCGGCTCGAACGCTTCGTCAATCATCATATCAGCACGGTCCTGAAGCCGCTCGACGACCTGTCGCGCGCCGAGGACCTGCAGGGGCTCGCCAAGGGGCTGGCTTTCCAGCTGGTCGAGAACCTCGGCGTTCTCTTCCGTCGCGACGTCACCGAGGAAGTGAAGTCGCTGGACCAGGATGCGCGCGCCTCGATGCGCCGTTATGGCGTGCGCTTCGGCGCCTACCACATCTTCGTGCCCGCGCTTCTGAAGCCGGCTCCGGCCGAGCTCATCACGCTGCTCTGGGCGCTGAAGAACGACGGCCTCGACAAGCCGGGCTACGGCGATCTGATCCCGGTCCTTGCTGCCGGCCGCACGTCGGTCGTCACGGATCCGAGTTTCGAACGCACCTTCTACAAGCTTGCGGGATTCCGTTTCCTCGGCAAGCGGGCGGTGCGCATCGACATCCTTGAACGCCTGGCGGATATCATCCGTCCGTTGTTGCAGTGGAAGCCGGGCCAGGCCTCGCGTCCGGACGGTGCCTATGACGGCCGCCGCTTCACGACAACGACGGCAATGCTTTCGATCCTCGGCGCAACGCTGGAGGACATGGAAGAAATCCTCAAGGGCCTCGGCTATCGCGCCGACCAGGTGAAGGCCGAAGAGGCTTCGTCATTCCTCGCGCAGCAGGACGCGACCGCCGCCCCGGCCGCAACCGAGGCAGCCGAAGCTACCACGAGCGAAACGACCGAGCACGACGACGCCGACGCCGGCTCGGACGAGCCGGCCACCGAAATAGCTCCCGCACCTGTCGCAGAAGCCGCCTCTGCGGAAGCTGTCGCCCTCGAAGACACGGCGACTTCAGAGGTTGCTGCTGAAGAGATCGCCGAGCCAAAGCCGGTTCTTCTATGGCGCCTTGGCGGCCGCACCGACAACCAGCGTCAGGCGCGCGGCCCCGGCGATCGCCGCGGCCAGGGCCAGCAAGGCAATCGCCGCCATGGTGGCCAGGAAGGCGAAACCGCGCGCGAAGGGCGAGAAGGACGCGACGAGCGTTCCCAGCGCCCTGGCAGGGATGGCGGCAAGCCGCGTCATCAGGGCGGCCGCAACGAGCAGCAAGGTGAGCGGCAGGATCGGGGTGATCGCAAGGATCGCAACGACCGCAATGGCGGTCGTGGCAACTCGCAGCCCCTCCGCTTCGAGGCCAAGCCTCCGCGCAAGGAAAAGCCGATCGATCCGGATTCGCCCTTCGCCAAGCTCGCTGCGCTCAAGGAGCAGATGAAGAAGTAGCCATGGCCGACGAAAAACAGCCATCAACCGGTTCGCGCCAGCGTATCGACAAGTGGCTGTTCTTCGCCCGCATGCTCAAGTCGCGCTCGCTCGCACAGGCCCACATCCAATCGGGCCATGTGCGCATCAATGGCGAGCGCGCTCTGCAGCCGAGCCAGCAGGTCAAGGTCGGCGACCGGATCGAACTCGTGCTCGAGCGCCGCGATCTTGTTCTCGTCGTCCGCGCCCCCGGGACACGACGTGGTCCTTTCGAAGAAGCACGGCTTCTCTACGAGGACCTGAGCCCCCCGCCGGATGAGACAAAACGCCTCACCCCCTACGAGCAGGCGACCCGCGCAGCTGGCGCCGGGCGCCCCACGAAGAAGGATCGCCGTGCCATCGACCGGCTGATCCCGGACGATGAATAGCAACCCGCTGCCGCTTTACCCCGCAGCATGGAAAACTCTCCCCGTTTCCCGGCGATTTCGGGATTGTTTCTCCTTGAATTCAGCGGACAAAGCCGATACCTCACAAGCGATCCGCCGGAGGGCGCATCGGCCCTGAAGGTCGTGTGCGCCGCATTCGGCCAAAAGGGAAAGGCGCGAGGTTCCAGCTTGCCCTTCCCGACACAAGAGATACGTCCTGGAGTGCTTCATGACATATGTCGTGACCGACAATTGCATCCGCTGCAAATACACCGATTGCGTTGAAGTCTGCCCTGTCGACTGCTTCTACGAAGGCGAAAACTTCCTGGTTATTCATCCGGATGAATGCATAGATTGCGGCGTCTGCGAGCCGGAATGTCCTGCCGAGGCGATCAAGCCCGACACCGAGCCGGGTCTCGACAAGTGGCTGAAGGTCAATGCCGAATACGCCAGCATCTGGCCCAACATCACTGTCAAGCGCGATCCTTTGCCCGAGGCCAAGGAGATGGATGGCGAAGAGGGCAAGTTCGACAAGTACTTCTCTCCGAACCCCGGTTCCGGCGATTGATATTTTCGTTTCCCTACGTTGCGTAATGCGGTAAATTAGGAAATAGTGAAGTGTAGTCGCACATATCTCTGAATGAGGCGTATGGTGCGCGGGTTGTTGCGCGCGCGACTCACTCAAACCAAATTATTGATTTCCTCATATTTTTATGGTAGGTTTTGGACACTGATCCATTTGCGGCATGTTGCATGCCCCAAACCACCACGAAAGCAATAGACAAATCCGCACGCGGTTTCCGTGACATATCAAAGCCTTGAGTTGTCGGGTCTCTGATCGCGATAAGCGTGTTTGTTGTTGCCATATCTGGACGGACCAGGATGAGGTCACCCGACGGTACCCCCGTCTCATCCGGGCCTGACTGACCCGGCCCCGGCTTAGGCCGGGTGCGTAACAGGGAGTTTTTGAATCGAATGACAACCCAGCAGAAAAAGCCTTCAGCACGTCATGGTTTCAAGACCGGCGAAGCAATCGTTTATCCGGCTCATGGCGTAGGCACCATCACCGCTATCGAAGAACAGGAAGTTGCGGGCATGAAGCTCGAGCTTTTTGTAATCGACTTCGAGAAGGACAAGATGCGCCTGAAGGTTCCCGTGGCAAAAGCCATGAGCATCGGCATGCGCAAGCTTTCCGAGACGGATTTCGTCGAACGCGCTCTAAAGGTCGTTCAGGGGAAAGCTCGCGTGAAGCGTACCATGTGGTCGCGCCGCGCTCAGGAATATGACGCCAAGATCAATTCAGGCGATCTGATTGCCATTGCTGAAGTTGTTCGCGATCTCTATCGCGCGGAAAATCAGCCAGAACAGTCCTATTCCGAGCGCCAGCTCTATGAAGCTGCCCTCGATCGCATGGCCCGCGAAATCGCAGCCGTGAACAAGATGTCCGAGACGGAAGCCGTACGCCTTGTCGAGACCAATCTCAACAAGGGTCCCAAGCGCGGCAAGGTCGTCGAGGAAGACGAATCCCAGGACGAAGCGGCCTGATCTTTCCAGGACCAACTTCTTTGAAAACCCGGCCATCGAGCCGGGTTTTTCTTTGGAACTTTTCCCGAGCTGCTGCGTTTATTGATCACATCTGCGGACCCGCGGCAGGAAACGCTCCCACGGCGGACCTGTTGGCCGTTGAACCTGAAATAGGACCGGAACATGCATTGCGATTCCGACCTTCTTCGTGATCCGAATATCCAATACGCACGCATGGTT
This sequence comes from Rhizobium sp. BK251, assembly GCF_004345245.1. Classification (GTDB taxonomy): domain Bacteria; phylum Pseudomonadota; class Alphaproteobacteria; order Rhizobiales; family Rhizobiaceae; genus Rhizobium. The sequence continues at coordinate 370,935 of NZ_SLUQ01000004.1, forward strand.
TTTATCGAAACTGCGCTGACACCATAAATGGTTCGGGGGTCTTAGGGCTCCGATTGCATTTCACTTTTCAAGTACGTCCACGCAGCAATGTGCGGAAGCGTTTTCATGCGCCCGCATGGCTGTCCGTCGTCGGACAAGAAGGAGAATGGTATGAAGAACATGTCCGCAGACCGGCGCATGATCAAGATTGCAATGGCCGCTCCTTATCTGGCCCGGGAAGAAGAGCACGATCTCGCCATCCGGTGGAAGGACCACGACGACAGGAATGCACGCAACCGCATCGCCATGGCCCATATGCGGCTGGTGATCTCCATGGCCGGAAAGTTTCGCAATTTCGGGTTGCCGATGAGCGATCTCGTTCAGGAAGGCTATGTCGGCCTGCTCGAGGCTGCAGCTCGCTTCGAGCCCGAGCGCGACGTGCGCTTCTCCACCTATGCCAGCTGGTGGATCCGCGCGTCTATTCAGGACTATATCCTGCGCAACTGGTCGATCGTTCGTGGTGGGACGAGTTCGGCCCAGAAGGCTCTTTTCTTCAATCTCCGCCGCCTGCGCGCCAAGCTCGCCCGTGGCGACAGCCAGCTGACCGTACAGTCGATCCACCAGGAGATCGCGGCGGCTCTTGGTGTCAGCCTCGCGGATGTGCAGACCATGGACGCGCGCCTTTCCGGCAATGACGCATCCCTGCAGGCGCCGTCTGTACTTGGCGACGCCGAGAGTGCCGAGCGCATGGACTTCCTCGTCAGCGACGATCCTCTTCCCGACGAACAAGTCTCCAACATGATCGACGGAGAACGCCGCCGCAATTGGCTGGCCTCGGCGCTGAAGCACCTGAACGAGCGTGAGATGAAGATCATCAGCGCAAGGCGGCTCGCAGAAGACGGCGCAACCCTGGAGGAGCTCGGTGCCGACCTCGGCATTTCCAAGGAACGCGTGCGCCAGATCGAAAGCCGCGCTCTGGAAAAGCTTCGCTCCGCACTCGTATCGGCCGATCCGCAGATGGCTTCACACGCCTGAGGCGGTGTCCCTTGCGCCCTTGAGACACGAAAGCCCCGCCCAGCGGGGCTTTCTCATTCGGAAATGATCTTCACCCGGTCGCCCGGTGCCACTGAGGCGGCGGCCGGCATCGCATTGATCAGCTTGAAGAGATCGAGCTTGCGGTCGGTACCCATCATCCGTGCGGCAAGCGTTGCTATGGTGTCGCCCGGTCGCACCGTGACCACACGGATGCGCAAGGGCTTCAGCGACGCCATCTCCTGCGGCGTCATCCGGCGAAAGGTTGACCGCAGTACGTTCGCCGTCGGCTCAAGAGCAGCACTTCCCTTTGGCACGGCCGTCAGGAAACGAAAGATCTGCTCGCCGTTGCGGATCACCGTGACGTCGAAATCCCAGCGGTCGGCCGACGCACGCGCCGTTGCCGCCTCCATGCCGTTTACGGAAATCGGACGAATTGTCGAGGGGTCGAGGCCCGTGACCCAGCCGCTGGAGATGTAGTTGGTCAGGCTCTGCTTCTGCGTGTCCGCCACGCCGTCGAAGCGGATCGCCACTTCGCCGGGGCCGGTTGCAAGCACCGCCTCCACCTTGTTGTCGATGCGGAAGTCCGGGGGCACGTCGAAACGGATGCCGAGACCGGCGTGCAGGAAGGTCTCGTCGCGCACATAACCCTCCTCGGGGCTGTCGCCGTAAAGAAGCCCGTCGATGCCGTCGAGATAGTAGTTCCGCCCCGCGTCGCCGACCTTGCCCTCCTGCCCGAAAGCGCGCGCGTGACTGCGGGCAAGATCGATGCGCTGTGCAGAGTTCGGATGGCTGGAAAGGAAGTCCAGGCTCTGGTCCGTCTCCGGATCGACCGCCATGAAGCGGCTGTAGGCGGCCATGGAATCCAAGAACCGTGCCGCCGCATAGGGATCGTAGCCTGCCTCGCCGAGCATGCGGACGCCAATGACATCGGCCTGCAATTCCTGCTGGCGGGAGAAGGCCGCGAGCCGCAGCTTGCCGCGGGCGAGCGCCTGCTTCCCGGCGATATCGCTGGAAAGCACCTCCGCCACCACACGGCTTGCGATTACCTCCGCCTCTTCCCGCTTTTGCCGCTCGATGCCGTGATTGGCCGTCACGTGCCCCATCTCGTGCGACAACACGGCTGCGACTTCCGAGGCATCATTGGCGAGCGCCAGAAGGCCGCGCGTCACATAGAGGTAGCCGCCCGGCAGGGCGAAGGCATTGATCGCCGGCGAGTTAAGAATGGTGATGCGATAAGACTGGCTCGGATTTTCGGAAACGCTGGTGAGCGCACCGGCAATGCGGGCCACGAGCCGCTCTGTCTTCGCGTCCTTGTATTCACCGCCATAGCTCGCAACGATGCGCGGATGCTCCCGGGCGCCCATCTGGGCACGCGGATCGTTCTTCTGCACCTCTTCGACGATCTGGGGATTGCTCGAGGGCGCAACGGTCGGCTGGTAGGACTGGTCGAGAAGCGACTGGCAGCTGTTGAGCCCGGTCGCGGCGAGCGCTGTCAGGGTAAAAACACGGATACGAGCAAAGATCGGGCGGCGGGAGGCCCGGCGAGGGCAACTCTCTTGCCTCGAGCGCTTCAGCCTATCCAGTGCCTTATTCCAACCTGTCCTGCTGATGTGCCATTCCGGTACCGGCCTGCGCCGCTCATTGCCGCTTCTATTCAATATCTGCGCCCACCCCGGTCGCTCCTTCGCTCCGCACTGATGGCTCGGCCTCCGCTTTAGCCGATCTCCGCACCTGTTGCATAGCGAGACTCTGTCTTAAATATAGCGGCGCTTTATATTAGCAAGAATATCATTGTAATTCCGCCGTTATTCGCAACAACGAAAATATGGCGAAAGTTGCGCCAAATCTCGACATATCTCTCAGTGGCGCAAAAATACCGTTAGCGCAGCGATGTCGTCATGCTCCAGAAATGGACGGATTGGCGCGGAGAGCCTGATGCTTCCGCCATCGATGAAGATCGCATGGTCGGCGATGCGGCGCACCTCGTCGGGATCGTGCGAGACGATCAGGACTGTATTCTTCGTTTCCCGGTGCAGTTCGAGAAGCAGGTCCGCCATACCCGCGCGCAGACCGGGGTCGAGCGCCGCAAAGGGCTCGTCGAGCAGGAGGACCGGCCGATGGCGCACGAGCGCGCGGGCGAAGGCGGCACGCTGCCGTTCACCGCCCGAAAGTGTCGCGGGCAAGCGCTTTTCGAAACCGCCGAGCCCGACCCTCGCAAGCGCCTCCGACACGTTCTTCCGGTCGTCGGCGGAAAGCCTGAGCGACGGGTTGATGCCGAGGCCGACATTCGTGAAGAGGTCGAGATGAGCGAACAGGTTGTTATCCTGGAAGACGAGCGAGACCGGTCGCTTGGAGGGATGCAGCTTGCCGACGTCCTGCCCGGCAATCGAAATGCTACCGAATTCCGGCTCTTCAAAACCGGCGACGAGATTCAGGAACGTGGATTTGCCCGAGCCCGAGGGACCGGTGACGGCAGTCACGGCACCGGCCGGCAGCGCACAGTCAAAGTCGAACACGTGGGTCCCAAGCCGCAGCCGCACCCCGCGCATGGTGATACCGGCCGCCTCAGCCACGCTCATCGCCGTCCTCCCTGCTTGTCTGCCCGGCCGTGCCGGCAATGGTGAGCAGCAGGCATATCAGGCCAAGAATCAGGGCAAGACCATCGGCATCATTGGTCCGATAGCTGCCCATGCGGCTGTAGATCAGCCAGGGAAGCGTTACGAGCTCGTCCGAACCGAAGATGGCAACGGCGCCAAGGTCACCGAGCGAGAGCGCCATCGCGAAGGAAAGCGCCATGAAGAAGGGTTTCCTGAGGCCCGGCCAATCCACGAGCCTCAGCCGCGACCAGCCCGCAAGGCCGATGCTTGCAGCAAGCCGCTCGGTCCTGCACCGGTGGACCGCATAGGCGGGCTGCAGCACGCGGACGACGAACGGAAGCGCCATGAGCGTGTTGATGCAGATGATCAACGCTGGCGCGAATGGCGTGGCGTCGCCAAGGGGCCGCAGCGCCATGAACCAGCCCGTGCCAAGCACGACCGGCGGCACAAGCAGGACGATCGACGAGGCGGCCGAGAGCGAGCCTGAGAATATCCGCGAGCCCCGGCCGATGCGGCGTCGCGCAGCAATCGCGTGCCGGGCGCGGATCACCGCGAAGGCGACCGCAAGCGAGAGCAAGGCCGCCAAGAGCGAGATGCCGAGACTGGTCCAGACCGCGCGCCGAAAAATCGGCTCGGCGACGAGTTTCAGGAGATCGGCCTTCAGGCCGGCGGCCGCAACCGCGGCCAAGGGCAAACCGATGAAGAGCAGGACGGCAAGCAAGAGTGCGCCGTCCCTCGCCCGCGCGGCAACCGTCCTTCCGTCGAGCCGCCGCACTGCCTTGCCGGCCGTCAGCCCGTGGTCGGCCGGCGCCGGGAGCAGGGTCATTGCACCGAGTATGAGCGCCGTCACGAGGATCTGCAGCAGCGAGAGCGCGACCGCGCGGCCGGGATCGAAGTCGAACCGCAGCGATTGGTAGATGGCGACCTCGATCGTCGTCGCCGCCGGCCCACCGCCGAGGATGAGCACCAGCGTGAAGCTCGTCGCGCAAAGCATGAAGATCAACCCGGCGATGCCGGGTATGAGATGGCGCAGCACCGGCCATTCGACGAAGCGGAAGACGGCGACAGGCCGCATGCCGAGCCCACCCGCGACCAACCAGTATTCGGCAGGCACGCGCTCCAGCCCGGCAAGCATCAGCCGGCAGGCGAGCGGCAGGTTGAAAAAGACGTGAGCAAGCAGAATTCCCGAAAGCCCATAGATGCTAATCGGCTCGGAAAGGCCGAGATAGGCAAGCCCGCCATTCAGCATGCCGCGTCGACCCCATATCCCGATGAGACCGAGCGCACCGATCAGAACGGGCAGGCCCATCGGCACTGCCATCAACCGCACGATCCAGATCCTGCCCGGGAAGTGCGGCTGACGCGCCAGCGCCCGGGCCACCGGTATGGCGAGGACAACCGAAAGCAGAGTGGAGAGAACGGCCTGGAGCAGCGTGAAGCGCACCACGCGCAGGATATAGGGATCGCCAAGCAGGTCACCGGGCGAAAGGCCACCGCCGAAGAGAAGCAGCGCGGATACTGCAAGGCCGATGAAGAGCACGATGCCGACGAGGCTGAAAGCCCCGCCGGCAATGGCGCTCCTGTCTTCGGCCGCAGTCAGCATCAATTCATGCTCATGGCCGCGAGCCACTCGTCGATCCAGGCCTTGCGGTTCCTGGCCACCTCGTGCGGGCTCATGAGGAAGGTCTTCTCCGGCTTGACCAGCTTGCCGAAGGCATCCGGCAACGGCTCGGACGTGGCGGAGACCGGCATCATCCAGTTATTGGTGGGGATCGTGTCCTGAAATGCCGGCGTGACCATGAACTTCAGGAAATCCCGCGCCAGGTCCTTGCTTGGCGCGTTCTTCATGAGACCCGCAACCTCGATCTGGATATAGTGGCCCTCGGAAAAGGCAGCGGCCTGATAGCGCTCGGTATTCTCGGCGACCATGTGATAGGCGGGCGATGTCGTGTAGGAGAACACCATCGGCGCCTCGCCCTTGGTGAAGAGGCCGTAGGCCTCCGACCATCCGGGCGTGACTGTCAGGATGCGTCCCTTGAGCTTGCCCCAGGCCTCCGGCGCCTTGTCGCCGTAGACCGACTTCACCCAGAGCAGCAGGCCGAGACCGGGCGTCGAAGTGCGCGGATCCTCGATCGCGATCTTCTGGGACGGATCGCCTTCCACCAGCTCCTTGAGGCTCGTCGGCGGGTTCTTGATTGTCTCGGTATCATAGATGACGGCGAAGTGGCCGTAGTCATAGGGCACGAAGACGTCGTCCGAATAGCCGCCGGGAACCTTGGCGGCGCTGGCGTCGATGCCATGTGCGTCGAAGAGCCCGGTCTCCTTCGCCTCGGTGACGAGGTTGGTGTCGAGGCCGAGAACGACGTCGGCCTTCGAGGAAGCCCCCTCCAGTTTCAGCCGTGAAAGCAACGCCACGCCGTCGGCGACGCTGACGAAATTGACCGTGCAATCGCAGGTCTTCTCGAAGGCTTCCTTCACCTTCGGGCCTGGACCCCATTCGGACGTGAAGCTTTCGTAGGTATAGACCGTGAGCGTCTTGCCCGCGGCCGCAGCGCCGCCCGCCGAAAGCGTCATCGTCGCCGCGGCAAGCAGCATTCCGGAAAGAATTGTCTTGAACGGTCGGGCTGGCATTGCGCCTCCTCCATGTGTTTCGGTTGAACGGAGAAAAGGGCGCTGTGCGATATCACGCGTCTAATCCCTCCGCCGGTGTTAACCGGATCAGGTTCCGCGGGTTGGTCTGTGACAAACCTCTCAGCCGGACGACTGTGAAACAGACATCGGGCACCCCGTTAGAGCATTCGAACATCTAACGGGGTGCGCCGATTATGACAAGAGGCAAGGTCGAGCAGCGAGGCAGCCGATGCCGCCTATGCGGCGGCGCTGTCGGGCCTTTTCGCTTCCTGGGTGCGAGGCAGCTGGACCGGCTTCAATGCAAGCGCCATGACGAGCCCGAAGAGGCAGATGGCCGATGCCGTCAGGAAGAGGGGTGAGAAAGCAGCCTCGTAGGCGCCGGCCACCGCCTCCCGCGTTGCGTCAGGCAGGGCCGCCATCATCTTCGGTGTCAGCTCTTCGATATTGGCGACCCCGGCGATCGAGACGCCGACGTTCGAAAGCTTCGAGGCGATGATTGCGCCGTAGATGGAAATGGCGATCGAGGCGCCTGCCATGCGCGACAGTGTCACCGCTCCGGTCGCGGCACCGACATCGCCGGCCGAGGCGGCATTCTGCACGCCGATGACGGGTACCTGTTGTGCAAGACCGATGCCGATGCCGTGCATCATCATCAACAGACCGATCAGGATGACGGGCGTGCCGACAGGGACCTGGCTCAGCACCGCGAAGGCGATCGCACTGCAGGTAAGGCTGGCGATCGCGAAGGGCTTGTAGCGACCTGTCATCGAGATGGCGCGGCCGGCCGTGAGCGAGCCGCAGACGATGCCGCCGGTAAGCAGGATGAAGAGCAGGCCGGCCATAGAGGGCGAAAGCCCCGTCGTCGTCTGCAGGAAGAGCGCGAAATAGTTGACCATGCCGATTGCGACTGCGCCGCTCATCACCGAGATACCGAGAAGCAGGCCAAAGGTCGGGTTGCGGAAGAGCGCAAGCGGTACGATTGGCTCCGGCGCGCGGCGCTCTACGAAAACCCAGGCCGCGGCGCAGGCGGCGCCGAAGGCGATGATGCCGAGGCATTGCGGAGACAGGAGCGATCCGAAGAGTTCACTGCCGTCGGCCGCCAGCACGATCGAGGTGGTCGTCAAGGCAAGCAGGATCGCCCCGGCATAGTCGATCTTCGGCCGACGGTGCGGTTTTCTGTAGGGCAGCATCGTGAAGAGACCGGCAAGGACGATGAAGCCGATCGGCACGTTGACGAGAAAGATCGAGCGCCAGCCGAAGAGATCGCTCATCGTGCCGCCCAGGACGGGCCCGATCGCACCGGAGGCCATCAGCACGAGGCTCGAATAGCTCTGGTAGCGGGCGCGTTCACGCGGCTCGAAGAGATCTGCATTGACCGCAAAAATCGAAACGAGGATGCCGCCACCGCCCAGCCCCTGCAGCACGCGCGCTGCGATCAGCGTGTTCATCGACACCGCGAGGCCGCAGACGGCCGAACCGACGGTGAAGATCGCAATTGCCGTCATCATCACGTATTTGCGGCCAAACAGGTCGCCGAGCTTTCCATAGACCGGCATGACGGCGCTGAGCGAGAGAAGATAGGCCGAGCCGATCCAGCCGAAGCGCTCGAGATGCCCGAACTCGCCGACGATAGTGGGCAGCGCGGTGGAGACGATCTGGTTGTCCAGCGTCGCCATGAACATGGCGGTCATCAGGAAGAAGAAGAGGATGAGCCTGCGACGGGGATCCGCCACGAGCGGCACGGCAGCGACTTGCATGTTCATGGATTGTAATTCCGACGTTGTAAGTACATTTATGTGACAATAGCACATATTTGTCAATATCACATTATTGACATTGGCATATTCTATTTCCGCTCCGTCTCTGTTATGGTTCGGCCATGAATGAGACCCTGACCAAGATACGCGCGGCAGAAACCGCGGAGCCTGAAGATGAAGGCGTACCCCGCATCGGCCACAGCATGACGCGCATGCGGCTGATGACCGGACGGCGCCTGATAGGGCGCATGGCAATCCAGAATGCCGCTCCCGGCCTCGAACTGTCGCATCTCGACGTGCTCGATGCCGTGCGCCGTGCGCGCCCCTGCGGCGAGGTAACGGTCGGCACAATCGCCGAGATGCTGCGCATCGATCCGTCGCGGGCAAGTCGGGTGGTTGCCGACATGGTGGGCCGCAGCGTTCTCCGCCGCGAGGCTTCGCAAGCGGATGCGCGCCGCATTGTGGTGGTGATGACGCCGCTCGGCGAGAAGCTCATGGCGGAGATCAAGGCCCAGAAGCTCGCCCTCGTTTCGGAGGTCGTCAAGGATTGGCCACAGGAAGAGGTCGATCACTTCGCGGTGCTCTTCGAAAAGTTTATCGACGGCTACGAGGCGATTTTCCAGTCGCGCGACAAGGATACGCCCGGCTGACGAAAAGTGCGGCTGCCTTGATCTTGCTCGAACGCACCTATCGCTTCTGACACTGGGTGCTGGCCCCGACGCCTCTTCCCCTTCACCCCCCGTTTGCGCTATGGGCAATGCGCATGAGCCAATCCAGCTTCACCATTCTTCTGGGCGGCCCGCTAAGCCTGACCGACAGGCTGCACGCCGCCGTCAAGAACAGCCGCTTCATTGCTGCCGACGGCGGCATGCGCCATGCGGTAACGCTCGGCGTGGTGCCGGAACTCTGGGTCGGCGACTTCGATTCGACGACGCCCGATCTCCGAGATGCCTTTCCGCAGGTCCCGCGCCAGCCCTATCCTATTGCCAAGGCCGCTACGGATGGCGAGATTGCAGTTTCGGAGGCTATCGCACGCGGTGCAAGGCACCTCATTCTTGCCGGCGCGCTCGGCGGCGAGCGTTCCGATCACGCGCTTCAGCACCTGCTCTATGGCGTCGAACTCGCCGAGCAGGGCTACGACGTGATGATGACCTCCGGCGAGGAGGAGGCGACGCCGCTCCTTCCCGGCAGCACCGAGCTTGTCCTGCCTGCAGGCTCGCTCTTTTCCATCCTCGGCTTCAGCGAGCTTTCCGGCCTTTTCATAACGAACGCCCGCTATCCGCTTGAGGATTTCCATTTGCCCTTCGGTTCTTCCCGCACCATTTCCAATGTGGCCGAAGGCACGGTGCGCATTGCGCTTGCAAGCGGCCGGGCGATCGTGCTCGCCCGCCCCTATGACATGACTGGAGCCTGATCTTGGCACCCCCGATCCTCAAACTCGACGACATCTTCCTGAGCTTCGGCGGCACGCCGCTGCTTGCCGGCGCAGACCTGCAGGTGGAGCCCGGGGACAAGATCTGTCTGGTCGGGCGCAATGGTTCCGGCAAGTCGACGCTCCTCAAGATTGCCGCCGGCCTGGTCGAAGCGCAGTCGGGCGAAGTTTTCCGTCACCCCGGCTCCACGATCCGCTATCTGGAACAGGCGCCCGATTTCGCCGGTTACAAGACGGTCGCCTCCTATGCCGAGGCGGGCCTTGGCCCCGGTGACGATCCCTATCGCGTCACCTATCTCCTGTCCCATCTCGGGCTCACAGGGGAGGAAGACCCGACGATGCTCTCGGGCGGCGAGGCACGCCGTGCGGCTCTTGCCCGCGTGCTGGCACCGGAGCCGGATATTCTGCTCCTCGACGAGCCCACCAACCATCTCGACCTGCCGACCATCGAATGGCTGGAAGGCGAGTTGCAGAAGACCCGCAGCGCTCTCGTCCTCATCTCGCATGACCGCCGCTTCCTCGAAAAGGTTTCCACGGCCACCGTCTGGCTGGACCGCGGCATGTCGCGCCGCCTCGACAAGGGATTCGGGTATTTCGAGGCCTGGCGCGACCAGGTCCTCGAAGCCGAGGAACTGGAACAGCACAAGCTCGGCAAGGCGATCGAGCGCGAGGAACACTGGCTGCGCTACGGCGTCACCGCGCGGCGCAAGCGCAATATGCGCCGCCTTGGCGAGTTGCAGGGCATGCGGGCCCAATATCGCGGCCACAAGGGGCCGCAGGGTTCCGTGCAGGCAAGTGCATCCGACGCCCAGGAATCCGGCAAACTCGTTATCGAGGCTGAGAAGATCACCAAGGCCTATGGCGAGCGGATCATCGTCGCCCCGTTCTCGATCCGCGTCCATCGCGGCGATTGCATCGGTCTCGTCGGGCCGAACGGCGCGGGCAAGACGACGTTGCTCAAGATGCTGACCGGGCAGCTTGCGCCTGATAGCGGTACCGTAAAGCTCGGCACCAATCTGGAGATCGCCACGCTCGACCAGAAGCGCGAGGACCTGAACCCGGAAGAAACGCTCGCGCACTATCTCACCGACGGCCGCGGCGAGAACCTCCTCGTCAACGGCGAGCAGCGCCATGTGACGGGCTACATGAAGGAATTCCTCTTCCAGCCGGAACAGGCGCGTACGCCGATCAGGAACCTCTCAGGCGGCGAGCGCGCGCGATTGATGCTCGCCCGCATCCTGTCGCGCCCGACCAACCTCCTGATCCTCGACGAGCCGACCAACGATCTCGATATCGAGACGCTCGACCTGCTGCAGGAAATCGTCGCGGGCTTTGCAGGCACCGTCATTCTTGTCAGCCACGACCGTGATTTTCTCGACCGGACCGTGACCTCGACGATCGCGCCGGCCAATCCGGAGAGCCCGGATGGCCGCTGGATCGAATATGCCGGCGGCTATTCCGACATGCTCGCCCAGCGCCGCGGCGCCATCGAGGAACGGAAGAAGGCCGAGAGAACCGCAGAGAAGCCGAGGGCCACATCGCCGGCAGCTCCGGGCGATGCACAGAAGAGCAAGGCCAAGCTCTCCTTCAAGCAGAAGTTCGCTCTCGAGAACCTGCCGAAGGAGATGGCGAAGGCCGAGGGCGAAATCGCGGCCCGCGAGAAGAAGATGGCCGATCCCAACCTCTTCTCCAAGGATCCGGCTGCCTTCAACCGGCTTGCGGCGGAGATGGAAAAGCTGCGCGAAGGGCTCCTCAGGATGGAAGAGGAGTGGCTGGAACTGGAGATGCTGCGCGAGGAACTCGAAGGATAGCGAAAACCGCTCCCTTCGCACCTGGAAACTCACCATTCCTTGATTGGTCAGTCTGCCGGCCCACGCATAGATTGCCGTCGATCCGGCCATCTCACCTCCGGCACTCCACACGAGGATACAGCCATGCTCTCAGTGCGTTTCTCGAAGACCGCCGTCGCCCTCGCCCTTGGTGCATTCGTCACCTTCGGTGCCCTGCCGGCCGCACAGGCACAGGATGCCAATGCGCAGCGGGTGCGCGTGCGCGGCACGATCGAAAACCTCGCCGGCAGCACCTTGACGGTCAAGACGCGCGAGGGCACGACCGCGGCGGTGGCCCTCAAGTCCGGCTTTAGGGTCGGTACCGTCCGGAAGGCCTCCGCCGATGACATCAAGCCGGGAGACTTCGTCGGCATCGCGTCGCTGCCTGGTGCCACGGGCGACGCGGCCTTGGAGGTCGTGATATTTCCGGCTTCGATGAAGGGCACGGGCGAAGGAAGCCGCCCCTGGGACCTTAAGCCGAACAGCACCATGACCAACGCCACCGTCGCCAATGCGGTGAAGGCCGTCGCAGGACACACGATCACGCTCGCCTACCAGGGCAAGGAGAAGAAGATCACGATCCCCACCAGCGCGCCTATCGTGGCCCTCGCCCCCGCTTCCTCGGCCGACCTCAAGCCGGGCGCGCCCGTCTTCATGCAGGCCGAGCGCGGCGCAGATGGCACGATGAGCGCCACCCAGCTCGTGGTCGGCAAGAACGGCGTCGCGCCTCCGATGTGAGATCGGAATACCGGGTTGCCGCCTCGGGTGGAATTCAGTTCGCGAGCGAGGCGACCACCGGCATGAGATGCGGCCATACCTCGACCGCGCCGCGATAGATCATGTGGAGCGCGACATAGAGGATGATCGCGAGACCGGCATAGGCGATCCAGCGGTGGCGGTTGAGAAGGCGCGCGATGATGTTGGCGGCCGCGCCCATCATGGCAATCGAGAAGACAAGACCGATCACGAGGATGGTCGGGTGTTCGCGAGCGGCGCCCGCAACCGCCAGCACGTTGTCAAGCGACATGGAGACGTCGGCAACCACAATCTGGACCGCCGCCTGGAAGAAGGTCTTTTTCGGTGCCAGTGACTCGTCGCCGGCGCCCTCTGCATGTGCGGCTGCGCTTTCCCGCAATTCGCGCCACATCTTCCAGCACACCCACAACAGCAGAAGGCCGCCGGCCAGAAGCAGGCCGATGATCTCCAGGAGCTGGACCGTAACGCTCGCAAGCGCGATACGCAGGATGGTTGCGGCCACGATGCCGACCAGGATCGCCTTCTTGCGCTGTACGGGCGGGAGGCCCGCTGCGGCAAGACCGATGACAACGGCGTTGTCTCCGGCGAGCACCAGGTCGATCGCGATGACCTGAAAAAGTGCTAGCAATCCGGCCGACGTGAAAATTTCCATGATGCAGTGATCCTTGGGGGAATGCGCAAGGCGCGCCTTGGGGGATGGCAACGAATAGAACATGATTCGCCTGCTCGGCAAGCCACGTGACGGTTTCTCGCACTATTCGACCGTTTCGCGCGATGATTCCGCGTATCCCGCAAGGCCGGAATGGAGCGCGTCCGCCCCCATTCAGCTCCCACGGGCCCGCTTTGCGATGTGATCGACCAGGAAATCGACGAAGGCGCGGATGCGCAGCGCAAGGTGGGCATGGCCAAGGAAAACCGCATGCACGGGCTCCTTGTCGCCGGGGCTGAAGGCCTCGAGTAGGTTGATAAGGCGGCCGCTGTCGATATCGTCCTGGACGTGGAACTGGCCGATGCGGGCGATACCGAGCCCAGCCAGCGCCAACTGCCGCACCGTGGCACCGCTATTTGCCAGGAAGTTGCCGTGCACCGGGATCTCCAGGCGCTCTCCCGTCGCCGGATCTCGGAAAGGCCAGAGGCTCATCGCCTGGCTGAAGTTGAAGCCGAGGCAATTGTGGGATGCGAGGTCCTCCGGACGCTTGGGCAGGCCGTGGCGCTCCAGATAGGCCGGTGAGGCGATGACTGCGCGCTGGCTCTCGATCAGCTTGCGGGCCTTCAGGCCGGAGTCGCTCAGAATGCCCGCCCGGATGCCGACATCGGTTCGCTCTCCGATCAGGTCGACGACGCCGTCGCTGAGGGAAAGGTCGAGCTCCACCTCGGGATAGCGGGCCAGAAACTGCGGCACCAGCGGCACGACGAACCGCGTGCCGAAACCAACGGTGGCGCTGACACGCAGGCGCCCGCGCGGCACCGCCTTCCCGCCGGAAACCACCATGCGCTCGGTCTCGTCTATGTCGGCGAGAATACGCTGCGCCTGGCGGAAATAGATCTCACCCTCCGGGGTCAGCTGCAGCGCGCGGGTCGAACGCATGAGCAGCCGCACTCCGAGCCGCTCTTCGACGCGGGTCACCGTCTTGCTCACCGCCGAGGGAGAGAGAGCCAGCTGCCTGGCTGCAAGCGCGAAGCTTCCCTGCCTGATCGCTTCTACGACGATTTCCATTTCGCCAGCGCGATTGTCCATGGCCATTTTCCGACGTGAATTTTCTTCACCAGTGTCGTTCTATTCCACCCGATTATCAAGCCAATCTATCCGAACCATATTGCTTGGCGAATGAGACGGCATGGGCCGCCTCGACCGAAACCCGGTTTTTACGGAGTTTGATCATGGCCGGAAAATCTCTGGGCCTGCCGCCCGCACTTTTCGCGCTGACCATCGCGGCCTATGCCATCGGCACCACCGAATTCGTCATTGTCGGCCTTCTGCCGACCGTTGCAAACGACCTCCACATCACGCTGCCGCTGGCGGGACTTATCGTCAGCGTCTATGCCCTCGGCGTCACCTTCGGCGCACCCATCCTGACCGCGCTCACCGGGCGCATCGAGCGCAAGCCGCTGCTGCTCGGCCTCATGGCCCTATTCGTACTCGGCAATGCGATGGCGGCGCTGAGCCCGGGCTACGCGCCGCTGCTTGTCGCCCGCGTGCTCTCCGCCTTTGCTCACGGCGTGTTCTTCTCGGTCGGTTCGACGATCGCAGCGGACCTCGTGCCGGAGAACCGTCGCGCCTCGGCCATCGCCATGATGTTCATGGGCCTGACCGTCGCGATCGTGACCGGCGTGCCGCTCGGCACCTTCATCGGCCAGACCTTCGGCTGGCGCTCGACCTTCGCGGCCGTGGCCGTGCTTGGCCTCGTCGCCTTTGCCGGAATTGCCATCCTTCTGCCCGCAACCCTCAAGAAGGCGCCACCGGCAAGTCTCCTTGACCAGGTGCGCGTGCTCGGCAGTGGCCGGTTGCTGATGGTCTTTGCGATGACCGCGCTCGGTTATGGCGGCACCTTCGTCACCTTCACCTTCCTCGCCTCGATCCTCGAGGAAGTCACCGGCTTTGCCGCCTCGAGCGTCAGCCTGATCCTCGTGCTCTACGGTGTTGCGATCGCAATCGGCAATGTCGTGGGCGGCCGCTTGGCCAATCGCAGTCCCGTGAAGGCGCTGACAGGCCTCTTCATGCTGCAGGCGCTGGTGCTCGTCATCTTCAGCTTCACCGCCGTTTCGCCGTGGCTGACGATCCCGACACTTGCCGCGCTCGGCTTCCTGTCCTTCGCCAACGTGCCCGGCCTGCAGCTCTACGTGGTCGAGCTTGCCCGCCAGTATCGACCGGCGGCCGTCGACGTCGCCTCGGCGCTGAATATCGCGGCCTTCAACCTCGGCATTGCCGCAGGCGCCTGGATCGGCGGACTGATCGTCCAGTCCTCCCTCGGCCTCGGTGCAACTCCCTGGGTCGGCGCGATTCTCGTCGCCGTGGCCCTCCTCCTCACGCTCTGGAGCGGTGCGCTTGACCGCCGCTCCGGCAGCTTCGTCGCCCAGCCCGCCGAGTGAATCACACCAATCGCCACATGAAAGGAAAGACCATGAACTTCATAAACGCCAACGGCGCTACTATTCCCGCGATCGGCTTCGGCACCTTCCGCGTATCCGGCCCGGATACCGAGAGAATGGTATCCCACGCGCTGAAGGCCGGCTACCGTCATGTCGATACAGCCCAGATCTACGGCAACGAAGCGGAGGTCGGCGACGGCATCCTGCGCTCCGGCATCGCCCGCGCCGACCTCTTTCTCACCACCAAGGTCTGGGTCGACAACTATCCTCGCAAGGCCTTCCTCTCCTCGGTGGATGAGAGCCTGAAGAAGCTGAAGACAGATTATGTCGACCTGCTTCTCCTGCATTGGCCAAACGAGGCGGTTCCGCTTGCAGAGCAGATCGATGCACTCAACGAGGTTCGCAACGCAGGTAAGGTCCGCCACATCGGCGTTTCGAACTTCAACACGGCGCTGATGAACGAAGCCGTCGCCCTGAGCCCTGCACCGCTCGTCACCAACCAGATCGAGTATCATCCCTATATCGACCAGTCGCCCGTCATTGCCGCCGCCCGCGAGGCGGGGATGTCCCTGACGGCCTATTATGCGATGGCTGACGGCAAGGTATTCGCCGAGCCTGTGCTGCGGGAGATTGCGGCAGCCCACGACAGATCGGTCGCGCAGATCGTGTTGCGCTGGGTCGTACAGCAGGGCATTGCCGTGCTCTCCAAGACGGTCTCGGAAGCGCGCGCGACGGAAAATCTCGCCATCTTCGATTTCACGCTGACAAGCGGAGAGATGGCGGCGGTCTCCGCACTGGCGCACGGGAATGGCCGAATCGTAAGTCCCGATGGTCTTGCGCCCGTGTGGGACGTGGCCGCCTAAACGATTATGTGCTTGGTGTCGGCGGCCTAGACGAGGCTGCCGACCCTTCTTTCCGTCTCTGCCGGGATCGCCTCCAGATGCAGGACGCGCGGCTTCAGGACCTCGAGATAGATCTCCGAGCGGCCGATATAGATCATCGACGTACCCGGCATTTCAGTGAGCAGCTCGGCAAGAGCCCTCTGGAACTCGGGCTCGAGGCCTTCCAGGAATTCGTCGAATATGACCCAACGGGGCTTCGCGAGTATGAGGTGCGCGAAGGCGACGGCCTTCTGCTCGTCGTTGTCGAGGATCTTGTCCCAACGGGCCCGCGTATCCAGCCGTCCCTTCAGCCGGCCGAGACCGGCCTTGGCCAGCGCCGAGAGCACTTCGGCATCGCCATAGGCGCTAATGTCGTTCGGAAAGGCGATCGCCTGCCGCAACGTGCCGCCGGGAACATAGGCGACCTGCGGCATGAAGAGCATGTCTTCGGCAGGAGGCAGCCCTATCGTTCCTCCGCCGCAGGGCCAGAGTCCCGCAAGCGCCTGGAACAAAAGCTTCCGATTCACGCTGTGGTCGCCGTTGACCATGATCCGCTCACCGGTCTTGATCGACACGTCATGTTCGCGAAACCGGAAGCCGCCTTCGGACAGGCCTTCGCTGGATTTTGCCGAAATGCTGAGATCCTTGAGCGTCAGTGTACCCTTCGGGGAATCCTCGTAGACGATCGCATCCTTCGAATGGATTCCGGCATCCATCTCCAAAAGCGCCTGGCGGAAATCGGTAACGCGCATCAGGGTCGCGCGCCATTCGGCAATCGGGCCGAAATTGGCGACGTACCAGCGCAGCGCGGTGTTGACCTGGTTGAAGGCGCCGACCGACATCATCAGCTCGCCGAAGGTCAGGCCGCCGGAAAAATAGGCCGGCGCCGCGACCAGGATCGGCACGATCAGCACCAGCCAGCCATAACTCGCCGAAACCCAGGTCAGGTTGGTGTTGGCGATGGCAAGGCGGCGGATGACGGCGAGCACGGAACTGAGGTCGCCATTGATGCGCCGCCGCTCGTTCTCCTCGCCGCGGCCAATCGTGATCGAGGGCATGTTCTCGTTGGCATGCATCAGCGAGAAGCGGAGCTCGGCTTCCCGCGAGAAGCGGTCGGCATTGAGCTTCACCAGCTTCTGGCCGACGATCTTGCTGAGGATCGAGGCTGACCCCGCATAGAGGATGGCTGCCCAGACCATGTATCCGGGGATGGAAAAGCTCTCGCCCCACACATGGAACACGAAATCGGCCGAAAGCTCCCAGAGTACGCCGATGAAGCTGACGAGCAGGATCGTCGACTGCACGAGGCCGATCGTGAGGCCCGTCGTGCTTTCCGCCAGGTTGCGGGAATCTTCATGGAGACGCTGGTCGGGATTGACCCCGATAAGGCCCGAGGAAGCAAGGCGAAGGGCGCGCTTGCGCTGCAGCCATTGGTCGACGAGATCCCGAGACAGCCCTTCGCGCATGTAGAGCGAAGTCATCTGGTTGAGCCACGCCTGGGCGACGTTCAGAAGAAGAAGGGAGCCGACGATCAGGCCGAAGACCTGCAGCTGGTAGAAGAATTCCCCGAGGTCACGACGCTCGAGAGAATCGTAAAAGGGCGCGTTCCATTGGTTGAGGATGACCTGCGCGTAGGCTGTAGCCAGGATGATTGCCAAAAGCGTTGTCGAAAGGACAAGAACCTTGTGGCGCACCTCGGAGGCCCAAAACGCGGAGAACATAACCTTGAGCCGATCGAGGAGACTGAGGTCGTAGCCGACCCTATCTGCTCCCTGAATACTCGGCCTTACCTGCTGCACCTCATCTGCCATGAACACTTTCCCGTACGTCTATTCCCATCAGATATCACGGCGGAAGGTGTTGTCCATCCGCGGAATCTGCAGTCAGCCGGACAGGCACGACGGAAAATGTCCGCCAGGCTGAAATCTCTCGCCGCGTCACGCGGCTCGGCGATCCCTTGGGCCGCCGAAGGCTATCTCCTTCCCGGGCATCGGCGGAGCGCTTGTCGTCGCACTCCTGCCGGCAAGGCGGGGCGCTGCTTCCGGCTCATCCAGCCCGCCCCATACAGGGCCTCAGGTAAGCACCACGCGCCTTCATTTCAACGAACGGTCCTCCCCGTTCCCAGTCTTCTTCTGATTACCCGGCGGTCCCAATTTGCCTACGCGGGACCAATGATCTCCTCTTTCATATAGCGCACCGGCCCGCCGCGCGCTTGGGAAATACCGCCCTGATATTTCGCGGGGCGGACGACCGCCAAACCCGCGCACGCGCAGCCATGCCTCAAGCGCGCATCGCACTCAGGCCCATCGGACGCGAAACCGCTCGAAATGGGAACGTTCTCAATTGGCCATCGGCAAGCCACGTCCGGGCGGGCTCTATTTTTCTTTTGTCATTCGCCGCAGTCGAGAATCACCCGCCGCGAACACCCAGATTCTGGGGGAAGAGTGCCATATGCGAGCGAGAACACAAGGCCTTTTTCCGGCGTAGAAGGGCGGCCCTGCGCCACTCAAAGAGGTAGCGATTGATTCTCCGGCCATCTGGGGTTATTGAATGCACTCCGTGGTGATTTGGCCGGCCGGCTTGCAGCCACGTTAAATAAGTCGCTAAAGGGCCGCGTGCGGACCGGTAGCGATTTTTATCGCCGCCGGTTTTTTGTTTTTGAACGAGTGATGCCATGCCCATCAAGATCCCCGATACGCTCCCCGCATTCGAGACCCTCGCCCACGAAGGCGTGCGGGTCATGACCGAAACGGTGGCAATCCGCCAGGACATCCGTCCGCTGCAGATCGGGCTTCTGAACCTCATGCCGAACAAAATCAAGACGGAGGTGCAGATGGCGCGCCTCGTCGGCGCCTCGCCGCTGCAGGTGGAGCTTTCGCTGATCCGTATCGGCGGCCACAAGGCCAAGAACACCTCCGAGGATCACCTGCTCGCCTTTTACGAGACCTGGGAGGAGGTCAGGCATCGCAAGTTCGATGGCTTCATCATCACCGGCGCGCCGATCGAGACGCTGCCCTATGAAGAGGTCACCTACTGGAAGGAGATGCAGCAGATCCTGGACTGGACCACGACCAACGTGCATTCCACGATGAATGTCTGCTGGGGTGCGATGGCGGCGGTCTATCATTTCCACGGTGTGCCGAAGTATCAGCTGAAGGAGAAAGCCTTCGGCGTTTACCGGCACCAGAACCTCAAGCCCTCTTCGATCTATCTGAACGGCTTCTCGGACGATTTCGCCGTTCCCGTGTCGCGCTGGACGGAGGTTCGCCGCACGGACATCGAAAAGGTGCCGGCTTTGCAGATCCTGATGGAATCGAGCGAGATGGGGATATGCCTCGTCCAGGAGACCGCGGGCAACCGGCTCTACATGTTCAACCACGTCGAATATGATTCCACGTCGCTCGCCGACGAATATTTTCGCGACGTCAACGCTGGCGTGCCGATCAAGATGCCGCACAACTATTTCCCGCACAACGATCCGGCGCTGCAGCCGCAGAACCGCTGGCGCAGCCATGCGCATCTCCTTTTCGGCAATTGGATCAACGAGATCTACCAGACGACGCCCTATGATCTGGAAGAGATCGGAACCAAGGCCTGAGGTAGTTCACCTGTCTTGAACAGGCTGTCTTGTGGGAACCGCAAGGCGGCGGCCTCAATCATTTTTCCCGACGGACCGATTGCGGTTTCCGGCGAATGGAGGCACGTTCCAGCCTTGCGATTTCGATGAAGCAGTGGATGGTGAGACATGACCAAGAGCACGATGGAACGGGAAGTTTTCGGACACACGGCAGCGGGCGAACCCGTCTATCGCGTTGAGATCAAGGGCGGTGGCCTGACGGCAAAGGTCATGACCTGGGGTGCCGTGATCCAGGATTTGAGGCTCGAGAGTCACGCCGCGCCGCTGCTGCTCGGCTTCGACGACTTCGACAGCTATCCCGCTCACTCCTCCTATTTCGGCGCCACGCCCGGCCGCTGTGCCAACCGCATCGGCGACGGCAAGTTCACGCTCGACGGCAAGGCCTACCAGCTGGAACTCAACGAAAAGGGCGTCACGCATCTGCATGGCGGCAAGGACAATACGGCCAAGCGCAACTGGACGATCGTCGAACACGACCCGGACCGCGTCGTGCTGAAGATCGTCGATCCCGACGGCCGCGCCGGCTATCCCGGCAACTGCACGATCCTGGCAACCTACTGGGTCCATGGCAATGGCGAGCTGACAGTCAACTACGAGGCGACGACCGACCAGCCGACGCTCGCCAATATCTGCCAGCATGCCTATTTCAATCTGGGCGACCGCGAAGACACGCTCGACCATGACATCATGATTGCTGCAAACCACTACCTGCCGACGAACGAAAAGCAGGTTCCGACCGGTGAGGTTCGCCCTGTGGACGGGACCGGCTTCGATTTCCGCGAGATGTCGCCGATGAAGCGCTTCGTCGACGGCGAGCAGATGCTCTACGACCACAACTTCTGCCTCTCGCCGGAACGCACCGCCAAGCGTTCGGTGGTCCTCGCCCGCAGCGTCAGTTCCGGTGTTTCCCTGGAAGTCCGCACCACCGAGCCGGGCGTCCAGTTTTACGCAGGCTTCAAGCTCAACGTCCCGGTTCCCGGACACGATGGGCGCAAATACGGCCCGTTTGCCGGCTTCTGCCTTGAAACCCAGGTCTGGCCGGATGCCATCAATCACGAGGGCTTCCCCAACGCCGTGCTTCGTCCGGGCGAAGTGCTGCGGCAGGAAACGGACTACATCTTCTCGAAAAACTGAGGCGGTCGACAGGCCAGGCAGGCCTCACGCTCTTTTAGCCCTTCCGACCAGCGCCGCTCCCTCAGGGCGGCGTTTTTCTTTTCGGAACCTCCTTGCAAACTGGTACTAAATAGGTTCTATTATCTTTCCATGGATAGAACCAGTTTGATAGCGGAGCTGAGAGGGCGAGGCCTTGCCGAAGGCGGTTCGAACGGGCCGCTCTACAAGCGCCTCGCGTCGGCGCTGACAGGCCTGATCGACGAGGGCCTGCTGAAGCCGGGCGCCGCCTTGCCGGGGGAGCGCGATCTTGCCGAGGCTCTGCAGCTCGGTCGCGTCACGATCCGCACGGCCTATCGCGAACTCATGACGTCCGGCGCGCTGGAATCCCGTCACGGCAGCGGCACCTTTGTTTCGCAGAAGGTAGAGCGGATCGAGCAGTCGCTCTGGCGGCTTTCCTCCTTCTCTGCGGACATGCGCTCGCGCGGCCGTTCGCCATCTGCCAGGATCCTGTCGAAAGCCATCGGCAAGCCCTCGCCGGAGGAGGCCTTCCTCCTCGGCCTGGGCCTTGACGAGGAAGTGCTGCGGCTAGACCGGCTGCGGCTTGCCGACGATCTGCCGCTCGCAATCGAGCGTGCCGTCATTCCCGTCAAGTTCCTGGGCGAGAATGCTGCCGGCGACGGCTCCCTCTACGACGCGCTCGCCGGCAACGGATACCGTCCCGTACGGGCCTTGCAGCGGCTCACCGCCGTGACGCTCGATCCGTCGTCAGCCGCCATGCTGGACGTCAAGGTCGGCGCACCCGCGCTCCTTATCGAACGCGTCTCGCGGCTGGAGGACCAGCGCGTCGTCGAGTTCACCCGCTCGCACTATCGTGGCGATGCTTATGATTTCGTTGCAGAATTGAGAATTGGAGATGAGCTATGAGTGAGACCCAGTCCCTGATGCTGACGGAAGCCGGCGAGTCGCCCGCGGTCGTCGCCGCCCTTCTCGAGAAGGACCGACCGGCCCTTGCGGAGATCGCCAGGCTGTTTGCGTCCGCCCGCCCGCCTGTCGTCACGACAGCAGCGCGCGGTTCTTCCGACCACGCAGCCACTTTCTTCAAGTATCTCTTCGAGATCGCCTGTGGTGTGCCGGTCGCTTCGATCGGCCCTTCCATTGCCTCGGTCTACGGCGCAGAACTCAGTCTTAAGGGCGGCATCCATTTCACGGTCTCGCAATCCGGTGCAAGCCCTGACATTGTCGCCTTGCAGCAGGCCGCCAAGCGCGGCGGCGCGACCACCATCGCCGTCGTCAACGTCACCGACAGCCCGCTTGCCAAGCAGGCCGATATCGTCCTGGGGCTGAACGCCGGCCAGGAAAAGAGCGTCGCGGCCACGAAATCCTTCATAGCCTCGGTCGCCGCCCTGAGCGCCGTCACGGCGGCGGTCTCCGGCAAGGACGACCTGAAGGCAGCACTGGACAAGCTCCCCGAGGCACTGGCCGCCACCGCAGGCATCGACGCCAGCGCGGCGGAGGACGTGCTCTTCAACGCCTCTTCGCTCTATACATCGGGCCGCGGCCCGGCCTTTGCGATCGCGCTGGAGGCCGCTCTCAAGGCAAAGGAAACGGCGGGGCTGCATGCGGAAGCCTTCTCGCTTGCCGAACTCATGCACGGCCCGATGCGGCTGGTGCAGCCGGGCTTCCCGATCGTCGCCTTCGCTCCTGACGATGCGGCCTTTGAAAACAACGCCAAGGCATTGGAGCGTCTGCGGGGCCTCGGCGCCACCACAGTACCCTTCTCGACCCAGCCGCTCGCCGGCGTCAATCTGCACATGCCCTCGACTGGCAACGGCCTCATCGACCCGCTCGTCGCCCTGCTCTGCTACTATCGCCTCATCGAGGCGGTCACCCGCCGCAAGGGCTTCGATCCCGACAAGCCGGCCAATCTCCTCAAGGTCACGGAGACCGTCTGATGACGTACCAGGTCTTTTCGGGCGCACGCATTTTCGACGGCGAACGCTTCCATGACGATAGCGTTCTCGTCGTCGGCAGCGGGCGCGTGCAGGCGATTGCCGCTGCGAACGATGTTCCGCCCGGCGCCGAAGTCGTTCGTCTCGAAGGCGGCGTGCTTTCGCCCGGCTTCATCGATGCCCAGGTCAATGGCGGCGGCGGCCGGATGCTGAACGACGAGCCTTCGCCGGCCTCGATGTACATGATCGCCGAGGGCCACAGGCCCTACGGGACGACCTCGCTGCTGCCCACGCTGATCACCGACACCGGTGAGGCGACGGCGGCGGCAATCGAGGCAGCGGTCGAGGCGGTGAAGGCCGATCGCGGTGTCGCCGGGCTGCATCTCGAAGGACCGCATCTCGCTCCGGCTCGCAAGGGGGCACATCTCGCCGAACTCATGCGGCCCGTCGAGGACCGCGACGTCAAGGCCTTCATCCGGGCGCGCGAGGCGATCGGCGCGCTGCTCGTGACCATGGCCGCCGAACAGGTCACGCCTCGCCAGGTCCAGGCGCTCAGCGAGGCCGGGGTGATCGTCAGCATCGGCCATTCGGATTGCACCAGCGTGGCGGCGGATGCCGCCTTCGATGCCGGCGCGCGCGGCGTCACCCATCTCTTCAATGCCATGAGCCAGCTTGGCCACCGCGCACCCGGCCTCGTCGGGGCGGCGATCGACCACCCTGCAGTCTGGTGTGGCATCATCGCTGACGGCCATCACGTGGACCCGAAGGCGCTGCGCACTGCGCTTCGCGCCAAGCGCGGCGAGGCACGGCTCTTCTTCGTCACCGACGCCATGTCGCTGGTCGGTTCGAAGGAGGACAGCTTCACGCTGAACGGCCGGACCGTGCGGCGGGAGAAGGGCGGCTTCTGCTCGAAGCTCGTGCTTGCCGATGGAACGCTGGCCGGCTCGGACGTCGACATGGCCTCGACCATCCGCTATGGCGTGACCTATCTGGAGCTGACGCTCGCCGAGGCGCTGCGGATGGCGACCACCTATCCGGCGCGGTTCCTCGGTCTTTCCGATCGGGGCCATCTGCTGCCCGGTGCCCGCGCCGATCTGGTGCATCTGAACGACGCCATCGAGGTGAAGGCGACCTGGATCAGCGGCCGACTATCCGCCTGACCAGCCAGCCAATAGGAGAAACCGGCATGAGCTCGATCACCGAGACCTATTTCGCTGATATCATTGGCCGCCTGCAGTCGCTGCAGCACACGCTGGCGGAACCGATGGCGCGCGCGGCGCAGGCAATATGCGAGGCGGCGCGCAACGATCGTCGCGTCTATGTCTTCGGCACCGGCCATTCGCACATGCTGGCGGAGGAGGTGCATTACCGCGCCGGCGGCCTCGCCTTCACCATCCCTGTCCTCGTCGGCTCGGCGATGCTGCATGAGGGTGCCGTCATCAGCTCGGTCTACGAACGCACCGAGGGACTCATCCGACCCGTCTTCGAGCGCTACGGGATGCAGCCGGGCGACGTGCTGGTCATCGCCTCCAATTCGGGTGTCAACGCGGCGCCCATCGAGGCGGCCGACTACGGACGCGAGATAGGCGCGACAGTGATTGCGATCACGTCCGTCGCTTATTCCACGGCCGCCGCAAATGGCCGCAGGCGGCTGGCGGATATCGCCGACATCGTCCTCGACAACGGCTTGCCGCCGGGCGACGCGGTAATCGGCCTGCCCGGCAGCGATCTAAAGGTCGGTCCGGTTTCTACGGCGATCGGCGTGACCGTCCTCAACGCGATCTTCGCCGAAGTGGCGGCAGAACTGGCCAAGGCGGGCGATCCGCCGGTCTATCTGAGTGCCAACATGCCCGGCGCCAAGGAGATCAACCAGCGACTGGTAAAGAAGTACCGGCCGCGCAACCCGCACCTCTGAATCGACGAGACCAGCGCAACAGCAGCCGCGGTCGCTTCAAGCCACCTGCGGCCGCGACGCGATCATGCCTTCCGTGCGGGCGCGCACCTCAGGCGGAGCCAGGCACGAGGCGACGACTTCATAGCCCGGCGCTCCGGGATAGGGTGCCACGAAGACCGGAGGACTGTGATTGGCCGGGCAGAGGATGATCGCCTCCTGGGGCAAGACGTCATTCAGATCGAGAATTGCGCAGGAGCGCGTCATCAGGAAAAGCGGCCGTGAATCCGTTCTGCGATGACGCAGATATGCGGCAACGGCCTCCTGCGAGGATTGGTCGAGCCCATGCTCGACCATGTCGATCACCAGCGCTGAACCGCTATCGGATTCCAGCGCGACGACGAGAGCGACGAGCGGCGGCGAGATCGTGGCGCCTTCCTCTATAAGCCAGTCCATGACCTCCTCCACCCGTTGAGCCAACGCGGCGTCCGCCTCTAGCCTTGCACGGGCTTGTGCCGCCTCGTCCTGGAAACGGTCGAGCTCCAGAAATAGCGCCTCCGGCAAATTCTCGGCGATAGCGCGGGCAAGCCGCGTCTTGCCGCTGCCGAGCGAGCCGACAATGTAGGTGAGCGGTCGGATGTCATGCAGCTCGAATTCCTCGCCACCCCACGGCCAGGGAAGCCTGAACGTCGTGCCGATCTCAGATTTCTGCCGCATCAGCCGCATCAGATCTCCGGCATCAACCGTCCGACCGGCGGCGACTTCGGTGCGCAGCGCTCGCACCTTGGCGACCGTGGCGGAGAGTTCGATTATGCGCTCTTCGAGCGCCGCCTGATGGACCGTCAGCGCCGATTCCATGGATTGCGGATTGCCCTTCAGCACGAGGCCGACCTGCGCCAGACTGAGGCCGAGTGCGCGCAGCGAGGCAATTTCGGCGCCTCTTGCCATTTGCGCGGGACCGTAGGCGCGCCATCCGGCCGACGTGCGCACCGGAACGAGCAGCCCGCGTTGCTCATAGAGGCGCAAGGCCTTGGGGGGAAACGCCGAGCCGTCTGGCGGCTTCGGAGGGGCTGAAGAACTGTGCGGAGTAGCTCACGAATCACCTCGTTGTTCGTTGACCACATCCTTATGGGAGCGAGCCCAAGGGCCGGGTCAACTGCTCGTTTCCGGTAACGCGTTCATCAAACGAAAGCGGCCCGAAGCGCGAGGCTTCGGGCCGCTCGAATTTTGCAGGCAACGCAACTTAGTTCTTGGCGCGCTCGACGTAGGAATTGTCTTCCGTCGCGATGACGACACGTGTGCCGGCATCGATATGCGGCGGCACCATGGTGCGCACGCCGTTCGAAAGCATTGCCGGCTTGTAGGAAGACGACGCCGTCTGGCCCTTGACGACCGGCTCGGTCTCGACGATTTCCAGCGTGACGTGGCGCGGCAATTCGATCGCCAGCGGTACGCCCTCATGGATCGAAAGGATGCAGGTCATGCCTTCCTGAAGGAAGGCCTTCTGGTCGCCCATGGTATCGACATCGACGACGACCTGGTCGTAGCTCTCCGGGTTCATGAAGTGGAAGCCTTCGCCGTCTTCATAGAGGAACTGGAAGTTCACGTCCTCGACGAAGGCGCGCTCGACCTGCTCGGTGGTACGCCAGCGCTCGGACACCTTCACGCCGTCGACGATGCGGCGCATGTCGACCTGGGTGACCGGCGTGCCCTTGCCCGGATGGAAGTTCTGCGCCGTGAGAACGACATAAAGCTTGCCGTCCACATCGAGCACGTTGCCCTTGCGGACCGAAGAGGCGATGACCTTGACCATAAGACTTCCTTGTAACTCGGCTTTCGGCGTCGTAGAGGACTGGCGAAATGGCCTCCGGGACGCGATTGTTTTTTCGTTGGGGGCGGAACTAAACTAAAATCGCTGAAATTGCCACCCCATCCCGGCCGATCCGACGAAGAAAGCTTGCGATGAACCCTCCGAGCGCGAAAGCCTCTCCCTGGTGGACGCCGGCAGTCCATGCCGACCGTCGCCCCTTCCTCATCGGGCGCAACGCCATCCAGGCGGCACTGCGTGGTTATTTCGCCGCCGAGGACTTCATCGAGGTGGACACGGCAACGCTGCAGGTCTCCCCCGGCAACGAGGCGCATCTGCACGCCTTTTCGACACTCGCGGTGACGACCGATGGGCAGGCCGAGCCGTTCTACCTCCACACCTCACCGGAATTCGCCTGCAAGAAGCTCTTGGCGGCAGGCGAGCCGCGGATAAGCTGCTTTGCCCATGTGTATCGCAACCGCGAGCGTGGGCCGCTGCATCACCCCGAATTCACGATGCTGGAATGGTATCGCACCGGCGAGACCTATGAGAGCCTGATGGCCGATTGCGCCGGCATTCTCGCCCTAGCCGCCGAGACGGCGAAGGCGCGAAAGTTCACCTATCGCGGTTTCGAGATCGACCCCTTTGCAGAACCTGAACGCGTCAGTGTCGCCGAGGCCTTCGAACGCTTCGCCGGCATCGACCTGCTGGCGTCGATCGCGGCCAACGGATCGACGGATCGGACGCGGCTGGCATCGGAGGCCGGGCGCGCCGGGATCCGCGTTGCGGACGACGACGGTTGGGCGGATATCTTCAGCCGCATCCTCGTCGAAAAGGTCGAGCCCCGTCTCGGCTTCGGCCGCGCGACGATCCTCGACGAATATCCGGTTTCGGAGGCCGCCCTTGCTCGCCCCTCAGAGCACGATCCGCGCGTTGCCGAGCGCTTCGAGCTCTATGCTTGCGGCGTCGAGCTTGCCAACGGCTTCGGCGAGTTGACCGATGCGGTTGAACAGCGCCATCGCTTCGAAATCGAGATGGCCGAGAAGAACCGCGTCTATGGCGAACGCTATCCGCTCGACGAGGATTTCCTCGAGGCGCTGGCAGTCATGCCGGAGGCGAGCGGCATCGCGCTCGGTTTCGACAGGCTCGTGATGCTGGCGACAGGTGCCTCGCGCGTCGACCAGGTGCTGTGGGCGCCGGTCGCGGAGTATGGCCGATGAACCTCATGCGTTCGATCAAGAGCGTCGACGACCTCTCAAGCGCCGGGCTGATCGAGGAAGCCGAACGGCTGGCGCTGCAGGATGTGGCGGCGCGCTATGCTATCGCGTTGACGCCGACGGTCGCAAAGCTCATCGATCGCAACGATCCTCAGGATCCGATCGCGCGGCAGTTCGTCCCCGATGTGGCCGAACTCGTCGTGGCACCGGAGGAGCGCGCCGATCCGATCGGCGACCATGTCCATAGCCCCGTCGAGGGCATCGTTCACCGTTATCCCGACCGGGTGCTGCTGAAGGCGGTCCATGTCTGCCCCGTCTATTGCCGCTTCTGTTTCCGCCGCGAAATGGTCGGCCCGCAGGGGCTCGGCACGCTTGACGCCGCCGCCCTCGCCGCCGCATTCGACTACATTCGTGCACACGAGGAAATCTGGGAGGTCATCCTCACCGGCGGCGATCCGCTGGTGCTTTCGCCGCGGCGCCTTGCCGAAATCGTGGGCGAACTTGCCGGTATCGAGCATGTGAAGGTGCTGCGCTTCCACACGCGCGTGCCGGTCGTCGATCCGCAGCGGATCGATGCGGAACTGATCGACGCGTTGAAGGCGAGCGGCAAGACACTCTACGTGGCGCTTCACGCCAATCATCCGCGGGAGCTGACCGCCGAGGCGCGCGCCGCTTGCGCAAGGCTGGTCGACGCGGGCATCGTCATGGTCAGCCAGTCGGTGCTGCTGAAGGGCGTGAACGACGATCCCGCGGTGCTGGCAGACCTCATGCGGGCTTTCGTCGAGAACCGCATCAAGCCCTACTACCTGCACCATCCGGATCTTGCACCCGGCACCAGCCATTTCCGGCTGACGATCGAAGAGGGCCAGACGATCGTGGCCGCACTCCGGGGCCGCATATCCGGCCTCTGCCAGCCGACCTATATCCTCGACATTCCCGGTGGACACGGCAAGGCGGTGATCGGCGAGGGCGCGATCAGCCGAACAGGGGAAGGCTGCTATTCCGTGTCCGACTATCGCGGTGGCGTGCACCCCTACCCGCCTCAGGGGTGACCGCAAACCGCGCCGAACACAATCTGAAGTTGATATTTCTGTGCAATTGGTGGCGCATTGATGCGCCGTTGCTGTATTGTAGCGATACCAAGTGCTGCACCCGCGAAATCCGGTTAAAGCCCCGCAAACTCAAGCAATCAAGCACATCGCCGAGGCTCGGCTTGCCACGCGCGCACGAGGCCGCGCCGCGGATAAGATTTAACATATTTTACTTATTCATATTTAACTACAACGATTAGCGGAATTTTCTGCTTTCCTCGGTACAAGCCTCTCCAGGATAGGGCAGTGCATGCCTGTCAGGATCATGAAAATCTTGGAGGAATGAAGGATGAACGAGACGATCCGTGGTTTGGTGGCCAAGTTCGGCGGGTTGCCGGTCGCGATTGACCAGATAGCCGACGATGCGGACCTCTATGCGGCCGGGCTCTCCTCCTTTGCTTCCGTGCAGCTAATGCTGGGGATCGAGGAAGCCTTCGACATCGAATTTCCCGACAATCTGCTGAACCGCAAGTCCTTCGCCAGCATCTCCGCAATCGAGAAGACCGTGAACATCATCATGGCCGGCCGGAAGGTCGCTTGATGAATATCTCGGTGACGATCGCCGAAGGCGGCCTCTCGGCGCGGGTCGCCCGGGTTGCCGCAATCGCCGCAAGGCATGCGGACGAGGTCGATGTGGACGGGCGCTTCCCGCGCGAGGCGGTCGATGCGATGCGTGCCGAGCGCCTGCTCGGCATCCAGATCCCCTCCGAACTCGGCGGCGACGGCGCTTCGGTCACTGAGATCGCAGAGCTTTGCTCGCTTCTTGGCCAGGCCTGCGCGGCGAGCGCCATGGTCTTTGCCATGCACCAGATCAAGCTATCGAGCCTCGTCGAACACGGCGCCGACAGCGGCTGGCATCGCGGCTTCATGCAGCGGATTGCGCAACACCAGCTCCTTCTCGCCTCGGCCACCACCGAAGGCGGCATCGGCGGCAACCTCCGCAACAGCATTTGCGCGATCGAGGTCGATGGCACGACCTGCCGGCTCGAAAAGGACGCGACCGTGATCTCCTATGGCGCCCATGCCGATGCGATCCTGATCACCTCGCGAGCCAACCCGCAGGCAGCCTCTTCCGACCAGGTGCTGACGGCCTTTCTCAAGGACCAGTACACGCTCGACAAGACGCATGCCTGGAACACGCTCGGCATGCGCGGCACCTGCTCGGACGGCTTCCTGTTCAAGGGAGAGGCGCTGGCGGAACAGATCCTGCCTAAGCCCTTTGTCGAGATTGCCGCGCAATCGATGCTGGCTACCTCTCATCTTCTGTGGAGTGCCGTTTGGTACGGCATCGCGACCGACGCCGTCGCACGGGCGCAGTCCTTCGTGCGGGCCGCCGCACGCAAGGCGCCGGGCGTGCCACCACCGGGCGCGCTACGACTCGCGGAAGTCTCCAGCCTGCTTCAGGTGGTCAAGTCCAACATCGTCGCCGGCCTCAAGGTCTACGAGGAGGCGAAAGCCGACCCGGACAAGCTATCCTCCATGGCCTTCGCCGTGGCTATGAACAACGTCAAGATCGCCTCCTCCGAGATGATCCTGCCGATCATCAACCAGACCATGCTGATCTGCGGCATCGTGGGCTACAAGAACGGTACGCCCTACAGCCTCGGACGCCATCTGCGCGATGCGCATTCCGCGCAACTGATGATCTCGAACGACCGCATCCTCGCCAACACGTCGACGATGCTGCTCGTCCACAAGCAAGATACGAGCCTTCTGGGGTAACAAGCCATGGATATGCAAACCTCATTTCTCGACCGCCTCTTCGAGGCAGGTCTGCTGATCGATACCGGCGTTGACGGCCTCTATGGCCGTGGCGGCCAGTTCGAGGACGTGATTTCCGCATTCGAGCGCCTGATCGACACGTTCGGCGGCGCGGATGGCGCCGAGGCAATGCGTTTCCCGCCGGGCATGAACCGCGCCTTCTTCGAAAAGAGCGGCTACATGAAGAGCTTCCCGCAGCTTGCAGGCACCGTGCACAGCTTCTGCGGCAGCGAGCTCGACCATATGAGCCTGCTGCAGTGCATGGAGGTCGGCGACGACTGGACGAAGAACCAGGAAGCGACCGATATCGTGCTGACACCGGCCGCCTGCTATCCACTCTATCCGACAGTCGCCCGGCGCGGCGCACTCCCGAAGAACGGCGGCCTCTACGACCTGCAGTCCTACTGCTTCCGTCATGAGCCGTCGAAGGACCCGGCGCGCCAACAGCTCTTCCGGATGCGCGAATATGTCTGCATGGGCACGGAAAGCCACGTCACCGAGTTCCGCCAACGCTGGATGGACCGGGGCTTGGAGATGATGAAGGCCGTCGGCCTCGAGGTCATCATCGACGTTGCCAACGACCCCTTCTTCGGCCGCGCCGGCAAGATGCTGGCCAACAACCAGCGCGACCAGAACCTGAAGTTCGAGCTGCTCATCCCGATCACCTCGGCCGCAAATCCGACCGCCTGCATGAGCTTCAACTATCACCAGGACGCCTTCGGCCAGAAGTGGGGCCTGAACCTCGAGGACGGCAGCGTCGCCCACACGGCCTGCGTCGGTTTCGGCCTCGAACGCATCGCGCTGGCGCTGTTCCATCATCATGGCCTGGACGTAAAGCAGTGGCCCGAAAAGGTGCGCAAGGCGCTCTGGGGCTGAGTGGATCGATGCCATCCGTCTTCCCGGCCATCGATCCGGAATCCTATCGTCCACATGCCCTCCATTCCGGAGAGCGCATGTGGCCGGAGACCAATTGCTACCTCGATCTCTGGATCGAGGTCCTGAATACGCTCGGCATGCCGCCGGAAGCCATGCTGGGCTTCACCCTCACGCAGGATTTCGAAGGCGACCAGTTCACCTTCTTCAAGGTGCCGCTCGAGGATCTCGAAGCGCTCTACGGCATCCGCTGCACCGAACTCGCAATTTACGACCGCGTCGAGAGCCACATCCAGGAGCAGATCGGCCGCGGGCGCCTTTGCCTTGTCGAGATGGATTCCTTTTACATGCCGGACACCCAAGGCGTCGGCTACCGGAAGGAGCATGGCAAGACGACCATCGCCATCAACCGGCTCGACACCGCAAACCGGCAACTCGATTATTTCCACAATGCCGGCTTCTTTCGCCTCGAAGGCGATGATTTCGACGGTCTGTTCAAAAGCCATCTGACCGCCGAGGATGCGCCCTACCTACCCTATACGGAATTCGCAAAGCTTCCCGCGGGACCGGCTGACGCCGATCATGTTCGCGCGACAGCCAAGCGCCTCTTCCGTTTCCATTCAGCGCGCCGGCCGTCCGCCAATCCCGTACGCGCCTTTGCCGAGATTTTTCCGGAGCAGGTCGAGCGGATCGCCGAGCGTCCCTTCGGCTTCTTCCACAAATATGCCTTCAACACGCTTCGCCAGCTCGGTGCCAATTTCGAGCTCGCTGCAAGCCATCTCGACTGGCTTTCGCCGGACCATGCCAGGGCCGCCACGGCCGCCCGGCGCATTTCCGACACCGCAAAATCGGTGCAATTCCAGCTCGCACGCGCCATTACCCGCCGGAAATTCGAGCCCTTGCGAACGGCGCTTGATCCCGCCGCCGATGCATGGGATGCCTTGGCGGCTTCGCTGGGGGAGTGATTCTCGTGCATTGAGCCGAAGACTGGGTCCAGTTTTCGGTCAGCAACATGTGCGGATTCAAACTTTGGCTGCGTCCTTTGCGCGCTGAATTGCGCGCGACGCAGAAGGCGGGAGTATGGCGATGTGGGGGAATGCGACAGAGATCGGCGCGACGGAGACTGCGCTGACGGAGGGATGGAACCTCGTCCTGACGGAGGCAGGCGCCTGCGCCCTGCCGGCTGACGTGCCTTTGTCGTCCCAGTTCATTCCAGCGCCGGTGCCGGGAACGGTTGCGGCCGCGCTGGAGCGGGCCGGACAATTCGACCGGGACAATCCCGAACCGCTGAACGGCAAGGATGCCTGGTATTTCTGCCGGCTCTTCGACGAGCAGGCGGGCGAGGCTGTGCTTCGCTTCCGGGGGCTCGCGACCCTTTGCGAGGTCTTCCTGAACGGCCAGCTCATTCTCTCCTCCGAGAGCATGTTCATGAGCCATGAGGTGCCGGTCACCCTCGCCGGCGGTGACGATCTGGTCCTTTGCTTTCGCGCCCTGGAGCCACGCCTTGCCGAACCCGGCCCGCGCGCCCGCTGGCGGCCTCAGATGATCACCCCGCAGGGACTGCGCACCGTGCGCACGACGCTGCTCGGTCACATGCCGGGTTGGTGCCCCGAGATTGACGCCGTTGGCCCGTGGCGGCCGGTCACGGTTCTGCGCTCCGGCCCGGAGGTGCTCCGCCAGCTCAGCTGGCGCGCCGTGGTGACCGACGAAGGCGAGCGCTGCCTCTACATGTCGCTGCGTACCGGACGCGAGGACCCCACGCTCATATTGCGCTGCGACGACCGGCAGCAAAGCTTCGAAAGGATCGGCGACGGCCAGTATTCCGCGATCCTGAAGTTGCCTGAGGCCGCACTCTGGTGGCCGCATACCCACGGCACGCCGCGGCTCCACGACGTGACGCTGGTCGTCGACGGGGAGGAGCATTTCGTCGGACGCACCGGCTTCCGTCACATCGCCGTCGATACCGGCGCCGACGGGCAGGACTTCGCCCTCCTCATCAACGGCGAGCGGGTCTTCTGCCGCGGTGCGGTCTGGACGACACCGGATATCGTGGGCTTGCCGGGCGGTCGCGAGGACTACGCGCGATGGCTGGAGCTTGCCGCGGCCGCCGGCATGAACATGATCCGCGTCGGCGGCACGATGGCCTATGAGACGCCGGACTTTTATCGGCTCTGCGACGAACTCGGGCTTCTGGTGTGGCAGGACTTCATGTTTGCCAACTTCGACTATCCAAAGACCGACCGGGCCTTTCTCGGTCATGTCCAGGCGGAGGCGGAACAGTTCCTCGAAGCAGTCCGGCCGTCGCCTTCCCTAGCCGTCCTCTGCGGCGGCAGCGAAATCCATCAGCAGGCGGCGATGTTCGGCCTGCCCGCGCAATTCTGGGGCGGTGCGATTCCGGACGAAATCCTGCCGGAAATTGCCGGGCGACTGCGCTCCGATGTTCCCTACGTGCCGAACTCGCCCTATGGCGGCGCGATGCCGTTCTCGCCGAATGCGGGCGTGACGCACTATTACGGCGTCGGTGCCTATTGCCGGCCGCTGGAGGATGTCCGTCGCGCCGAGGTGCGCTTCGCCGCAGAAAGCGTGGCCTTCGCCCACGTGCCGCAGCAGCGCACCCTCGACCGCCACCTTGCCGCGCCAGCCGTGCATAGCCCGCTATGGAAGGCACGCGTGCCCCGCGACCGCGGCGCATCCTGGGATTTCGAGGATATCCGCGACCACTATCTCCAGGACCTCTATGGCCTCGATCCCGCCCGCCTGCGGCGCCAGGAAGGGCCTCGTTATCTGGACTTTTCCCGCGCCGTGACGGCCGAAGTCATCGAGGCAGTCTATGCCGAGTGGCGCCGCGACGGATCGAGCTGCAACGGGGCCTTGGTCTGGACGCTGCAGGACCTTCTGCCCGGCCCGGGCTGGGGAATTATCGACTCGACCGGCGAGCCCAAACCCGCCTGGTACGCGATGCGCCGAGCCTTCCGACCGCAGCAAGTACTCCTGAGCGATGAAGGAACAAACGGCCTAGACATCCATGTCATCAACGAGAGTGCCGATCCGCTCGATGCCGAGCTGGAAATCGTCTGCCTCAGGGCCGGCCAGCAGCAGGTCGTCAGCGGCAGGCGGGAACTCTCGCTGGCGCCGAGGACCAAGGAAAAGCTGGCCAGCACCGATCTCTTCGGCGCCTTTTTCGACACCACCTACGCCTTCCGCTTCGGCCCGCCTTCGCACGACGTGACCATCGCGCGCCTGCATTCGCTGGTCACACGAACTGTGGTGGCCGAGGCGTTTTACTTTCCGCTGGGCCGTGCGGAGGCCCTGCACGACACGCCTCTCGAAACGTCGCTTTCGTGCGAGGGCGAGACCTGGTTCCTCGATGTCAGGACCGAAAAGCTGGCGCAATCGGTGCATGTCGATGTGGAAGGCTATCGCCCTGCCGACGACTGGTTCCACCTGGCGCCGGGCACCGTGAAACGGATCGAGTTGCTCCGCAGGCCGGAGACGCAGCCGGACGCTGCGCCCACTGGGCAGGTCAGGACTCTCGCTAGCGCGCGTATCTTCGAGATATGACGGTGCTCGGCGCCTCGCTCACCGCAGCCTCGTGCCCGGCGCCGATGCGGAGTGACATGGCGCGGACTTCGTTCAGATAGATCGCCTGGGCATGGGCCTGCGTCAGATTGTGATCGGCATCGGGAACGAGCGTGAAGCGGGTGTTCGAAAAACGCCGCAGCCCTGCGCCTTCAGGGCCGAAATGAAGGCTGAACTGCTCTAGCCCGACGTCATGAGCACTGTAGATCAGCGATACGCGCACCTTGCGCGCCGCAAGCAGCTGGAAGCTGCCCATGATCGCACTGCGTTCTTTCGAGAGGAACGCGAAAGTGTCGAGGAACGGACGACGGAGTCGTGCAAAACGCCGGACTGCGACCTTGACGATATTGCGCGCCGCTGTCTTCGCATCGATCGTGCCGCGCCACAGGCGCTTCAGCGTTTCGAGCTGGAGGAACTTCTGGCCGTAGGTCTCGAGCGAGCGCGGTGCAGCGCGCAGTGAATCTTCCACCGATCGCGTCTCGTCCCAATGGAACACGTAAGGATTGACCGCGACCAGACCATTGGTGCGAGGGTCCATGACGCTGCCCTGGAAAGCGAGATAACCGCCGCTGCAACGGCCGACGAGCATGGCCGGCAGGAGGTTGCGCGCCTCGAGCAGGTCAAAGGCCTCGGTGATTTCCCCGTTCTGCTCGCTCGCATAGAGGACCTGATCCGGCGCAGCCGGATTGGGAGGGCTATCGGCGACATTGGCATTGTCGAAGCGCAGCGAGGCGATACCTTCCAGCGCCAGCTGCCGCGCGATCAGGACCGACGAGCGCCCCCAGCCGGCATGGCGGTCATAGGCGGTGGTGAGCAAGATGACAGTGGCTCCACGCCTCGGGCCGGCCGGTTCGCATAGAACGCCGAAGAGGCGGTTTGCCTTGCCGAAACGCAGCGGCGTTTCAGAAAAACCATCCCCGACAAGCGCGAGCGGCCTCGTGACAGCACTGCCCGCGACGTGGGCCGGCACCGCCTGCACTGCAATGGATTGCGCCCATTCGACCACGCCGGCGCCGGTCTCGAGCGGCATCGCGGCAATCGACGGATTGGAGACGAGATCGCCGTAGCCCTTGTATTCGATCGAGGTAACCCTTGCGCCGAGGGCCTCGAGGTGGCTTGCAAGACCGCGGTCCGAGGGTCGGTCGGTACGTTCCACGACCAGGCAATCGGCAGCCGGAAGCTTATCGGTGGAAAGAAGATCAAGCTTGCGAACGGAGGCGGCGATCGCATCCGGCATCCTGAGCCCCGCAACGGAGACACCACCCGTCTCCCGCTGGTTTTCCGCAAGACCAATGCTTTCATCGACCATCTTCGACCAAATGGAAAGCTCCCGCAGATAGTGCCGGCCGGAAACGACGGGAGCGAGGAAGGCGATACCTGCGACGTCATCGAGACGCGGGGCGAGGTCGGAGGCAATCGCGCAGCCGAGTCCCTGGCCGACAAGGATGAGGCGCTTGCAGCCGGAGAGCGAGCGCAGCAGCCTGGCTGCATCGATTGCGGTGCCGCGCCAGACGTCCAGCCCGGCGGAATAGTCGGACACATCGAGTGCGTCGCCCGTGCCCGCATAGTCGAAGCGCAGGCTCGGGATACCGCAATCGGCGAGGTTTTCGGCAAGGATGCGCCAGAACTTGCGCGTGCACATCTCCTCGAAACCCCAGGGGCTGAGGAAAAGCACGGCGGTCGAGGCCGGCACCTGCGAAGGCGTGAATAGCCCGACTGTGCTGGCGAATGTGACCGGCAACGCAGCAGCTTTCCCACGCTTTTCCACGCCCTCACTAATGGCGGCGCCTTTGGCGGCCATCGCTGTCTCCTTTCAGGCTCGGCGCGGCGCAAGCAGCGCCAGCGCTTGATTGGCAACCGGGTGCGCCGCTTTCGGCAGACGCGACGCGATCGCCTTCATGACGGTGATGTCCTCTTCGGGCACGGCATTGAAGAGCCGGAGTGCCACGACATAGACGAGCGCGCCGGCGATGATCGCGGCCGCAAGGCCCGCGACATGCGGCAGCAGATGGACGAATGCGTAGGCGGCACCGGCCGAAAGCAGGGAGGCTGCGCCGACCTTGAGCATGGTCACGAACATGCCGCGCATCGAGCCTTCGAACTCCATCTGACGGACCATCAGTCCGCACATGACGGTAAAGGCTGCAAGACGCACGACCGCGGCACCCTCGCCGCCATACCACGGCACGGCCGCAAGACAGCCGACCACCATGACGACGCTTGCAATGCCGCCGACGATGAGCCGTTCGCGGATCCGGCCCATCGAATACAGATACTGTGTGCAGATCTGCATGAAGACGTAGGGAGCAGCGGTGAGCGAGAGAAGCGCCACCATGCCGCCGCTCGGTTCGAAGGGCTGGCCGAAGATCGCAACGACGAGATTGCCGGAAATGGCCGCGAGGCCGAAACTCATCGGCAGCGTGATGTAGGCAATGCTGCGCACGACCCCTTCGAAGACGCTGACCGGCAGCCGGCCCGTCGCATGCGAGTGCATCTTCTCGGAATAGTACGGCAGGAGGCTGCCACTCAGTTGGGTCGGCAGCTGCAGAGCGAGATTGGCGAGCGAGAGCCCGACTGCATAAAAGCCGACGGCTTCGACGCCCCAGTATTTCTGCAGGAACAGCAGCTCGATGCGATTGAGGAAGATCGAGCTGTTTATGTATTCCAGGGACAGGATGAAGGAGGTGCTGACAAGGTAGGAGACACCGATGCCGCAGGAATTGCGCGCGGCGGCGGCGATCCGGAGCGTATAGGCGAACATCAGCACCTGGCCGAGAATATAGCCGGTCAGCGCGCCGCCGACGCCGAAGAAGATCGCACCGAGCAGCACCGTCGCCATCTGCAGCACGGAGCTTGCGACGGTGAGCCTGA
Source organism: Rhizobium sp. BK251 (assembly GCF_004345245.1). Lineage (GTDB taxonomy): Bacteria > Pseudomonadota > Alphaproteobacteria > Rhizobiales > Rhizobiaceae > Rhizobium. The sequence continues at coordinate 408,711 of NZ_SLUQ01000004.1, forward strand.
AGAACGTGCCGAGCTGCTGCTCGCCGATCAGGTAGTTCTTCGTATAGGCGCCGATCGACTGGACGAGGAAGAGGACGCCGGTGATGAAGATGATCGACGGCGCGCTCGTTGCCCAGTGCAGCCTCTCGCCTTCCCAGTAGAATGCGATGTAGCCGAGAAGCAGGACGAGCGTGGAAATGATCGTCGGCTGCACCAGATAGGCCGCAAAGCCCCGTCGCTCCGCAGTCGAATAGCCCTGGACCTTGAGCTGGGGCAGCAGGCGCAGCAGCGTGATGCCGGTCCCGATCTCTGCGACGAGGGCGCCGGTCGTTACCAGCCACAGTGAGAAGGCGATGATGCCGTTCGCTTCCGGACCCAGGAGGCGGGCGGCAACGATGGAGCTGAAGAATCCGGTCAGCAGCGTGGTCATGCCCGCTGCCGCGTTCAGTGCCGAATTCGCCATGATGCTCTTGGCCATGGAAGGTCCGTCTCGTCCTCAGATGCTGCGGGTCGTCAAGCGTGTCGCCGGCCAAGATCTTCCCCGAACCCCGCTTCTATTCGAGAAAACTTAATGTTTCTGCACATAAGACGACTCGAAAATTCAGGTAAATTCGTCACCATGCATTTACCCTGCCGCCCGCGCCGTTCGTTCGATTTACCGAACCTTAAGCGGCGACCGCCGATGGTCCATCAATCCTCGCGCTGACGTCTGTGGTGATCCGGGTTGAGAATTGTTCTTTTGGTCGCCTCTGCGAAAGGCGAAATGTGCGGTGTCGCCGATTACACGGAACGACTGGCCGAAGCCCTGCAGCGCGCTGGCGCTGAAGCGCGCGTCGAATTTCTTGACCAGTGGTCCTGGAGCGAATTCCTCACCGTCAGACGAAAATACGGGAGGGAGCGGCGCACGGTCTTCCACATGCAATATCCCTCGCTGCATCTCGGGCGTTCGATCTCGCCGGGCTTCCTGCCCCTCCTCCTGCCGAACACCTTCGTGACGCTGCACGAGTTCCGCCTGTTCAATCTGCTGCGGAAACTGATCTTCCTTCCGACCGCCCTTCTTTCAAGGCGGATCATCTTTTCCAACCAGGACGAGATGACGCTGTTCCGGAGTTACTTCCCCCTGGCGGCGCGCCGGCTTGCCGTTCTGCCGATCGGCAACAACATCGCAAGAACCTCGACGCGGGCCGGCAAGCCGGCTGTCGAGCGCCTTGTCTATTTCGGCCAGATCTCGCGCAACAAGGGCATCGAATTCTTCCTCGATACCGTCGCCCGCTTGCGCGCGGCGGCCGTTCCGGTCGAGGCAGAGATCATCGGTGCGCTGGTGGAACCCGACGCTACCTTTGTCGACATGGTGAAGGCCTCTGCCGAAAGGCACGCGATCCGCCTGCGGCTGAACATGCCGCCCGAGGATGTCTCGACTGCTCTGAGCGAGGCCACGCTGGCACTCCTGCCCTTCCCGGATGGAGTCTCCAACAAGCGCGGTTCGGCCCTTGCCTGCCTCGACCATGGCGTCAGCGTCCTGACGACCCACTCGAAGCTGACGCCGCAATGGCTCTCCGTGGTCACGCACCCGGTGCAGGCGCCGGATGATGCCGCGGCCACCATCACGCGCATCGCCCACAATGATGTCGAGCGCATCTTGTCGCCGGAGATCCTTGCCAGGGAATTGCGTGCGCGGGACTGGAGCGAGATCGCCAAGGCGCATCTCAAGATCTACGAGACAGCGACCTAACGCTCGACACCCGCCAACGCGGCCTCGTAGACAGCCACATAGCGCTCGGCAACGCTGTCCCATGAATAGGCTGCGGCTTCCTGTGTCAGTTGACGGCGAAGCGCACTACCCTCCGCGACCAGAGCATCGTAGGCGGAAACGAGTACCCCGGCGGCGGCTTCCGCATCGCCAAAATTCGCGAGCCGGATCGGCCGGTGCCTCTCGGCAAGGCTGCGGTAGGCCTCGTTTTCGTGCAGGACAGGGAGGAGCCCCGCGCTCATCGCTTCCACGGCAACAAGCCCAAACCCCTCATATTCCGACGCGGAGGCAAAGAGCGAAGCCTTGCCGATGATGTCGCGAATGGTGTCGTTGCCGGGTGAAACATGCAAAGAAACGCTGCCCCGTAATCCCCGCTCGGCTATTTCCCGGTGAAGTTCCGCCTCGCTGAGATCGGAAGCACTCCCGACGATGTCGAGGTGCCAGCTCTCCCCGCGGGTCGCGAGTCGTTTCATCACGTCGAGCAGGCGCTCGAGCCGCTTGTTTTCGGAGAAGCGGCCGATCGTGACAATACGGCGGACAGGCACTCGCGAGGCGGCGTCGGCGAATTTCTCGGTGTCCGCACCATTCTCGATCAGGACCGCGCGATCGCCGGCGATCCTGGAAAAGAGCCGATGATCGGAATTGCTGCAGCAGACAAGCTGGCGATAGGACCGGGCGGAGGCGCGTGTGAGGCTGTTAAACCAGAGAGCCTTGATCGCCGCGTATTTCGGCGTGTGAAAGAAGCCGCCATGCGTGGTCGCGACCATCGGTCGGCCGTGCCACATACGGGTCCAGGCAAGGGCATCGAAGAAGAAGTCGATCGCATGCACATGGACGAGGTCGGCATCGCTGATCTGTCGCAGTACCTGGGGTGCCAAGGGATAGCGGCTCGACCCCGACCAGGGGATGCGCACCACCTCGATGCCATCGATGGTCTCATGCCGCAGCAGCTTCACGCTCCGCGCGGTAAACAGCGAATCGCAGGTCACCACGCGCACGCGATAGCCCCGCGCCAGCAACTGGCGGCTGAGATTGGCAACGACATCCTCGAGCCCGCCGCGGTTCGGCAGAAACTGGCGAACGACCTGCACGACAAGCGGCCGCGAAGCGATACTCTGCTGCCTTGTCGGAGCCGGCCTTTCCAGCACTGTCATCGCCAACCTTCCTGCTGCGCGGGGCAACGCGACGAAATCCGCACCCGTCGCTGACAGGAGCACCGCCGGCGTTAAGAAGCAGTTTATGGAGGGCCCAAGGGCCTCGAAGACCGATGCGGAAGGTTAACCGGCTCTACTTCGGCTCAGAAGGCGCGGAAGGTGAGCGTCGTCAGCGAGCGCACGATGCCCGGAATGCTGGCGATGTTGTCATTGATGAACTTGCCGATGTCCTGGCCTTCCTCGATGTAGACCTTCATCAGCAGGTCGTAATCGCCGCTGGTCGAATAGAGCTCCGAGACCAGCTCGGTCTCGTAGATGGCATCGGCAACCTCATAGGTCTTGCCGGGGGCGCATTGGAGCTGGACGAAGATGGGCTTCATGGGACTTACCTGCAGAGGATTTCAAGACGCCGCACTATGGTCGAAAGCCGGCTGCCTTAGCAAGTCGTTCCGTTGTCGCTACATGTCCGCGGCCGCCTCTGCGGCGATCCAGTCGCGGAAGGCAGCGAGCGGCGCATAGTCCGCCCGCTCCGTCGAGGAGGCGAGATAATAGCGCTCGCTGCTCTCCACCTCTCTGTCGACGGCGGCGACAAGTTCGCCGCGGCCGAGTTCGTCGCCGATCAGGAATGTCGGCAGAAGCGCGACGCCGAGGCCGGCCATCGCTGCCTGCGCCGCCATGGCGAACTGGTCGAAGAGCATCCCGTGCACGCTCTCAAAGACGACGTCGTTGCCGGCAAACCACCGCTCCCAAGCATCCGGCCGGGTGGTGAGGTGGAGAAGCGGAACGGAAAGCAGGTCGTTCGGTGTCTCGATACAATGCTCGACCTTGAAAGCGAGGCTGCAGGCCGGCACCGTCCGCTCCGACATCAGGAAAGTGAGTTCCGCGCCCGGCCAGTGTGGATGGCCGAAATGGATCGCGGCATCGATCGAGTCGAGGCGGAAGTCGAAAGGCGAAAGCCGCGTCACGAGGTTGATGGTCACTCCTGGATGGGCGCTCAGGAACCGGCCGAGGCGCGGAGCGAGCCAGCGCGTCCCGAAAGTCGGCAGTATCGCCAGGTTCAGCGTACCGCCATGCGGATTGGCGCGCAGGTTGAGCGAGGCGCTGGAGATGCGCCGCAGCGCCTCCCGGATCTCGCGGGCATAGGCGTCGCCTGCCAGCGTGAGGCGGACCGTCTGGCGCTCGCGGACGAAGAGCTCGACGCCGAGCTGCTCCTCCAGTGCCTTGATCTGGCGGCTGACGGCGCTCTGCGTCAGGTCGAGCTCTCTGGCCGCCGCCGTCACGCTGCCGAGCCTCGCCGTCGCCTCGAAGGCGGCAAGCAGGGAAATCGAAGGCAGAAATCGCCGGGCAGTAAGCATGGATCATTCCATTTGAGAATGAGCTGTTTCAGAAATGTCGATATTCACCAGCATTGCGCCCCTGTAAAGACGCTTATCCTGATGAAATGGAATGAATATCGGAGTCTTCGATGTCTACTGCCCCCATCTCGACGGCGCATGTCTCCACGGATCATATCCGCTCGCTCTTCACCGAGGCCATGTCGCGGATGTACCGCACCGAGGTCCCGCAATACGGCACGCTGATGGAGTTGGTGGCGGAAGTGAATGCCGAGGTGCTCTCCCGCGAGCCCGAGATGCGCAGGCGGCTCGAAAACGCAGGAGAACTGGACCGCATCGACATCGAGCGCCATGGCGCGATCCGGCTCGGCACGGCGGCCGAACTTCACACGATGCGCAGGCTCTTTGCCGTGATGGGCATGCAGGCGGTCGGCTACTACGATCTCTCGGTCGCGGGCGTGCCGGTGCATTCCACCTGCTTCCGCCCGATCGCCGATGCGGCGCTACGCGCCAATCCGTTCCGCGTCTTCACCTCCCTTCTGCGACTGGAACTGATCGAGGACGAAGCGCTACGCGCCGAGGCGGAAGCGATCCTCGCCCGCCGTTCGATCTTCACGCCGCGTGCCATCGAGCTGATCGAGCGGCATGAGCATCAGGGCGGTCTTTCCGGCAAGGAGGCAGAAGATTTCGTCAATGAAGCGCTCGAAACCTTCCGCTGGCATGGCGAGGCGACGGTCGATGCCGAGACTTACAAGCGGCTGCACGACGCGCACCGGCTGATTGCCGATGTTGTCAGCTTCAAGGGCCCGCATATCAACCACCTGACGCCGAGGACGCTCGATATCGACATGGTGCAACGGCGCATGCCGGAGCGCGGTATCACGCCGAAGGCGGTGATCGAGGGACCGCCGCGCCGCGCCTGCGATATCCTGCTGCGGCAGACGAGCTTCAAGGCGCTGGAGGAGCCGATCAGCTTCCTCGGCGAAGCAGACGGCACACGCGGCACGCATACGGCCCGCTTCGGCGAGATCGAGCAGCGTGGCGTGGCGCTGACACGCAAGGGCCGCGCGCTCTATGACAAGCTCCTCGCTTCGGTGCGTGGCGAGGTACAGGTCGGAGCAAGCGGCGCCAAGGCCGGCGACTACGATACCGAGCTTTCCGCCCGCTTCCGCGAATTGCCGGACAGCTGGAACGAGTTGCGGCGCCAGGGGCTCGCGTTCTTCCGTTACACAGCAACTACCGAGGGCGTTGCGGCGGCTGCCCGAGGTGCTTTGCCGAACAATACCGAAAGCCTGATCGCCGGCGGCTACGTTGCCTTCGACCCCATCGTCTACGAGGATTTCCTGCCGGTCAGCGCTGCGGGCATCTTCCAGTCGAACCTCGGCACCGACCAGCAGCAGAACTACGCCACGCGCTCCAATCGCGCAGCCTTCGAGGCAGCACTTGGCGCAACTGTCAGCGACGAGCTTGACCTCTATGCCGAGCGCGAGGCGCAATCGCTTCGTGCCGCACTTGAGGCCCTCGGCCTTGCCGGCGTCGAATTGAAGACAGTGGCCTGATCCGCCCGCTTCCTGAAGCGAGCGGGCGGCGCTAGAATGGCGTGTTTGAAGATACAGGACCGACGAATGCTGAGTGATCCCCGCTCCCACGGCCTTTGGGAGAAGACCGCGCCTCCCGCGCCCATAGCCCCGCCGCTCGAAGGCGCGCAGGCGGCGGATGTCGTCATCGTCGGCGGAGGCTATACCGGCCTTTCGGCGGCCTTGCATCTCGCTGAAGCGGGAAGTCGCGTCATCGTGCTCGAGGCTGTCGACTTCGGCTTCGGGGGCGCCGGCCGCAACGTCGGGCTGATCAATGCGGGCATGTGGGTGATGCCCGACGACCTCCCCGGTATTTTGGGACCGGTCTTCGGCGAGCGGCTTCTCGACCTCCTCGGTAACGCGCCGCGCCTCGTCATGGAGCTGATCGAGAAGCACGACATCGCCTGCGAGCTTGCGAAAAACGGCACGCTGCACTGCGCGGTCGGCGACGACGGTCTCAAGGAAATCGAGGCGAGAGCGAAACAATGGAGTGCGCGCGGCGCGCCCGTGACGTTGCTCGATGCAGCTGAGACCGCGCGGCGCGTCGGCGGCAATGCCTATGCAGGCTCGCTGCTCGACATGCGGGCGGGCACGCTGCAGCCACTTGCCTATGCGCGCGGCCTTGCCCATGCCGTCGCAAAGGCGGGCGCAACCCTTCATGCCGGGAGCCCGGTCGTTTCGACGACACAGAACGGCAACCGCTGGACCGTCACGACCCCAAGGGGCGAGGTCGCGGCGGACTGGATCATCGTGGCAACGGATGCCTACAGCACCGGGCCATGGGAGAAGGTGCGCGCCGAGCAGGTTCATCTGCCCTATTTCAATTTCGCCACCGTGCCGCTCGGCGACAATCTCGGCCGCTCGATCCTGCCGGGTCGCGAAGGCGTCTGGGATACGAAGGAGATTCTTTCCTCCTTCCGCATGGATGATGCCGGCCGCTTGGTCTTCGGCAGCGTCGGCGCGCTCCGCAACACCGGGCTTGCCGTGCACAGGGCCTGGGCGAAGCGGTCGCTCAAGAAGCTTTTCCCGCAGATCGGCGCGGTCGAATTCGAATCCGAGTGGTACGGCAAGATCGGCATGACCGACAACGCCCTGCCGCGCCTCCACAAGTTTGCGCAGAACGTCGTCGGCTTTTCCGGTTACAATGGCCGGGGTATTGCGCCGGGCACGGTTTTCGGCAAGACACTCGCCGATCACATCCTCGACAGGCTTTCGGAAGCCGAGATGCCGTTGCCAGTGACCACGCCGCAAGAGCCAAGCTTTCGTGCGCTGAAGGAAATATGGTACGAAGCCGGCGCTCAGGTCGCCCACTTCGCCGATGCCCGCTTCTAAGAACAATAGAGTTGGAAACACGACAATGACCATCGCCACCCTGGATCTGGCCACCGAAACGGCCAAGCTTCTCGAAAACCTTGGCGTCGATGCCGGCCGCTATTCCGGCGGCACGCTTTCGGTCACCTCGCCGGTCACTGGCAAGGAAATCGGCCGCCTGAAGGAGCATACGGTTCCCGAGACCAAGGCCGCCATCAACGCTGCCCACAAGGCCTTCCTCGAATGGCGCTCCGTTCCCGCGCCGAAGCGCGGCGAGCTGGTGCGGCTGCTCGGCGAGGAGCTTCGCAGTGCCAAGGTCGCGCTCGGCCGCCTCGTCTCGATCGAAGTCGGCAAGATCACCTCCGAAGGCCTTGGCGAAGTGCAGGAAATGATCGACATCTGCGACTTCGCGGTCGGTCTTTCCCGTCAGCTCTACGGCCTGACGATCGCCACCGAGCGTTCCGAGCACCGGATGATGGAAAGCTGGCATCCGCTCGGCGTCGTCGGCATCATCTCGGCCTTCAATTTCCCGGTTGCCGTCTGGTCGTGGAATGCGGCGCTGGCGCTGGTCTGCGGCAATTCCACCGCCTGGAAGCCATCGGAAAAGACGCCACTGACGGCGCTTGCCGTCCAGGCGCTGTTCGAGAAGGCGCTGAAGCGCTTTGTCGCCGAAGGCGGCTCGGCGCCAGCCAACCTCTCGACGCTGCTGATCGGCGGCCGCGATATCGGTGAAGTGCTCGTCGACCACACCAAGGTGCCGCTCGTGTCGGCGACCGGCTCGACGGCCATGGGCCGCGCCGTCGGTCCCCGCCTGTCGCAGCGTTTCGCCCGCGCCATCCTTGAACTCGGCGGCAACAATGCCGCGATCATCTGCCCGACGGCCGATCTCGACCTGACGCTGCGCGGTGTCGCGTTTTCCGCCATGGGTACGGCCGGCCAGCGTTGCACGACGTTGCGCCGCCTGTTCGTCCATGACAGCGTCTACGACAAGCTCGTGCCGCGGCTGCAGAAGGCATACGGTTCCGTCACCATCGGCAATCCGCTTGAAACCGGCACGCTGGTCGGTCCACTGATCGACAAGCAGGCCTTCGACAAGATGCAGTCGGCGCTCGGGCAGGCCAAGGCTGCCGGCGGCAAGGTGACTGGCGGCGAGCGCGTTGAAAACGGTTCGGCCGATGCCTTCTACGTCCGCCCGGCGCTGGTCGAGATGTCGTCGCAGACCGGCCCGGTCGTCGATGAGACCTTCGCGCCGATCCTCTACGTCATGAAGTACAGCGATTTCAACGAGGTGCTGGAACTGCACAACGCCGTGCCGCAAGGCCTGTCGTCCTCGATCTTCACCAACGATATGCGCGAGGCGGAAACCTTTGTCTCGGCGCAGGGTTCGGATTGCGGTATCGCCAACGTCAACCTCGGCCCGTCCGGCGCGGAGATCGGCGGAGCGTTCGGCGGCGAGAAGGAGACCGGCGGCGGCCGTGAATCCGGCTCGGATGCCTGGAAGGCCTACATGCGCCGCTCCACGAACACGATCAACTACGGCAAGACTCTTCCGCTGGCACAGGGCGTGAAGTTCGACGTCGAATAATCGCCGCATTTCGGCAAGGAGGGCGATGCGCCATGGCGTCATCGCCCTCTTTTTTGCTTTGGGAGATGGCCCGGCACTTATTGTCGAGACCGATACTGCGACGGAAGACCTAGAACGCTTCTAAACTTGACCAATATTTTCAAGTATTTGTGATGGCGGGCTTACAATCGAAACTTGAAATCGGCAATCAAGAAAAATATACGGGCTGCCATCACCCTGGGGACCCGGGTGAAACCGCCATGGAGGGCCTAATGACAAATTTCCCCAGCCGTCTTTCCCGTGCATTTGCGCTTGCCGCCTCGCTTCTCGCAGCGACGTCGCTGGCCACCGGCGCAGCCCATGCTCAGGATGCCGAGGGCATCGTCGTCTATAACGCCCAGCACGAAAGCCTCGGCCGCGCCTGGATCGATGCCTTTACCAAGGAAACCGGCATCAAGGTGACGATGCGCCAGGGCAGCGACATGCAGTTCGCCAACCAGATCATCCAGGAGGGTGATGCCTCCCCGGCCGACGTATTCCTGACCGAGAACTCCCCGGCGATGACGCTGGTCGACGGCGCGGGCCTCTTCGCACCCATCGACGCCGATACGCTGGCCCAGCTTCCCGACAACTATCGCCCTGCCGACGGCATGTGGACCGGCGTTGCCGCCCGTACGACCGTCTTTGCCTACGACAAGACCAAGCTGAGCGAAGACAAGCTTCCGAAATCCATGCTTGACCTCGCCGATCCGAACTGGAAGGGCCGCTGGGGCGCCGCACCTGCTGGCGCCGACTTCCAGGCCATCGTCAGCGCGCTTCTGGAGCTCAAGGGCGAGGAGGCGACCGCCGCCTGGCTGAAGGCACTCAAGGAAAACGCAACTCCCTACAAGGGCAACAGCGTTGCGATGAAGGCGGTCAACGCCGGCGAGATCGAAGGCGCGATCATCTATCACTACTACTGGTTCGGCGATCAGGCCAAGACGGGTGAAAACAGCAAGAATGTCGCTCTCCACTACTTCAAGAATGAGGATCCGGGCGCCTTTGTCAGCGTTTCCGGCGGCGGCATCCTGAAGTCCAGCCAGCACATGAAGGACGCCCAGGCGTTCCTCAAGTTCGTTACCGGCAAGGCTGGCCAGCAGATCCTGAAGGACGGCGACTCCTACGAATATGCCGTCGGCAACGGCGCGGAGTCCAATCCGAAGCTCGTGCCGCTCGCGGATCTCGACGCGCCGAAGGTCGAAGCCTCCAAGCTCAACAGCAAGAAGGTCACCGATCTGATGACCGCGGCAGGGCTTCTCTAAGCCCTCACGCTGCGGCGCGGGCCGGCCAAAACTATTGCTTTTGGCTCAAGAAAAACGTACGGCATCTCGAATATCCGGCAACCGCCCATGGCGGGTGCCTTCCAGTTCCGGCGTATAAAAGGCAATCCGGCCTTGCTGCAGAAAAACACATTCCTTGCATCGACCGGTGGTGCAACGGGTCCGAGGCCGGCCCCGGTGATCGGTCTGGTGCGCAACCGACTTCGCTACGGCCCTGTCTTTGTGCTTGCGGGCCTGGTTTCGCTTCTCAGCCTTATCCCGCTCGGTTTCATCATTGGGATTACCTTCGATGTCGGCTGGGACACGGTGGTCGCCCTCGTCTTCCGCCCGCGTGTCGGCGAACTCCTGATCAACACCGTCCTGCTCGAAGTGTGCACCATTCCAATCGCGATCGTGCTTTCGGTTGCGCTTGCCTGGCTGACGGAACGGACCGACATTCCCGGCGCGCGCTTCTGGTCGGGGCTCGCCGTCGCCCCACTCGCAGTTCCCGCCTTCGTCCACAGCTATGCCTGGGTGAGCCTGCTGCCGGGCATGCACGGTCTCGCAAGCGGCGTCTTCGTCTCCGTCCTCGCCTATTTCCCGTTTCTCTATCTGCCCGTCGCGGCGGCACTCCGCCGCCTGGACCCGGCGATCGAGGATGCGGCGGCTTCGCTCGGCCTCGGCCCCTGGCAGGTATTCTTCCGCGCCGTGCTGCCGCAGCTCAGGCTTGCCGTATGCGGCGGCTCGCTGCTGATCGGGCTGCATCTGCTGGCGGAGTACGGCCTCTTCGTCATGATCCGCTTCGACACGTTTTCGACCGCGATCGTCGACCAGTTCCAGTCCGCCTACAACAGCCCGGCCGCCAACATGCTGGGTGGCGTGCTCGTTGCCTGCTGCCTCTTCCTGCTTGCGCTCGAAGTGCTGTTGCGCGGCGACGAACGCTACGCCCGTGTCGGCTCGGGTGCCGCACGACCGGCGGCCCCGCGCCGGCTTGGTGCAATGACACTGCCCTGCCTCCTGATCCCGCTCATCACCGCGATACTTACACTTGGCGTTCCGTTCGTCACGCTCGCGCGCTGGCTTGCGATTGGCGGTCTCGGTGCCTGGCGGCTCGACACGGTCGGAAATGCCTTCGTTCAGACGATGGTTCTCGCAGTCGCGGGCGGCATCCTGACGACGATTGCGGCCGCACCGATGGCATGGCTTTCCGTGCGTGCGCCCGGCCGCGTACAGCGCATCCTCGAGGCATGCCACTACTATGTAGGCTCACTTCCGGGCGTAATCGTCGCACTTGCGCTGGTGACGATCACGGTCCGCCTCATCCTGCCGCTCTACCAGACCTTCGCAACGCTTCTTGTCGCCTATGTGCTGCTCTTCCTGCCCCGGGCGATGGTCGGTCTTCGCGCCAGCATCGCGCAGGCTCCCGTCGAGCTGGAGCGGGCCGCCATGGCGCTCGGGCGAACCCCGGGCCAGGCCGCGCGGCAGATCACCATGCGGCTTGCGGCTCCCGGTGCTGCCGCGAGCGTGGCGCTGGCGGCACTTGGCATCACCAACGAGCTGACGGCGACGCTGATGCTTTCGCCCAACGGCATCGAGACGCTCGCCACGAAATTCTGGTCGCTGACCAGCGAGATAGACTATGTCGCAGCGGCACCCTATGCCTTCCTGATGGTCGTCCTGTCGCTGCCGCTCACTCTCACGCTCTACGCACAATCCAAACGGGCAGCCGGTCAATGACATTCCTGACCATCAAGGGCATCAGCAAGCGCTACGGACCAGTTGCTGCTCTCGACAGCATCGAGCTTCAGATTGCAAGCGGCAGCCGTACTGCGATCGTCGGGCCCTCAGGCTCGGGAAAGACGACGCTCCTGCGCATCGTCGCAGGCTTCGAGCAGCCGGACAGCGGCCAGGTCTCGCTCGACGGCGAGGTCCTTGCGGAAGGTCCGCTGGGAATTCCGGCCCATCGGCGCGGCATCGGGATCGTAGCGCAGGATGGCGCACTTTTTCCGCATCTCAGCGTCGGCGACAATATCGGCTTCGGGATCGCGCGCGGCGCGACCGATCGAAGGAAGCAGGTCCTGGAACTGCTCGAGATGGTCGAGCTCGATCGGGAGATGATCGAGCGGCGGCCGCATCAACTTTCCGGTGGCCAGCAGCAGCGTGTCGCGCTTGCTCGCGCTCTTGCCCGCAAGCCGCGTCTCATGCTGCTGGACGAGCCCTTCTCCGCCCTCGACACGGGCCTGCGCGAGAACATGCGCAAGGCCGTCGCCCGCGTGCTCCAGGCTGCAGGCATAACGACGATCCTGGTCACGCACGACCAGGGAGAGGCGCTTTCCTTTGCCGATCAGGTCGCCGTGCTTCGCGAGGGAAGGCTCGTACAGGCCGGCCCGCCGCGGACGCTCTACCTCAGCCCGTGCGACCGGGAAACGGCTGCCTTCCTCGGCGACGTCATCATTCTACCGGCCGAACTCGGCGACGGCTTCGTCGACTGCGCCCTTGGTCGCCTCGATGCGGATACGGACGGCACGAGAGGCAGGGCCGAGATCATGCTGAGGCCCGAGCAGATCCGCCTGACGCGGGCCGTCGGCGGCGAAAGCCGGTCCGGCTGCTACGGCACGATTTCGGATATAGAATTCGGCGGCGCGATATGCACCGTTACGGTTTCGCTGCTGGAAGGCAACGGTGCGGGAACCGCGTCGCAACCACCGTTCATGGTGAGGAGCTCGAGCATTTCGCTGCCCTCGGTCGGCGACGAGGTCGAACTGTCAGTGGTCGGCAAGCCGCATATCTTCAGGATGACCGGCTAGCCTGCGCCGCAGTCTCCTCGTTCTCGATCGCGAGAGGTTCCGCAAGCCATCCGCCGGTAAATCCGGCGCGCTCGAGGCCAAGCCTGATGACCGGCGATTGCCGCATGAGGCTCCAGATCAGGTCGGAACGCTCGTTCTCGACCATCATCACCAGCAAGCCCTGGTCGATTGCGACGCACCGGTCGTCCACCCACCCTTCCACGCGCGCACTCTTGACGGTCGGGTTGAAACCGCCCGGGAAACGTCCGTCATAGAGAAGGTCGGGATAGGCTGAAAGCAAGGCCTTCAGGCCGGAGAGGGACGCCTCGCGATCGAAGGGAAGGCAGGCAAGCGCCGCCCAAGGTGCGAGCGTGCCGTCGTCGGGACCGAGGGGAGCGCCTCGGGCCGCGTAACCGAGGAAATTCGCCTGGCGCGATCCACGCATGCGACGGACGGGCGGCGGCCCATCCGAGGCGCTGAGCCCCCAGATGTCGCGGCTATAGCCTAGGAAATTGCCTGGATTACGCTCCGCATAATCGCGCTGCACGGCAATCGCGCGCTGCGTGTTGCGAAAATAGTCACTATCGTTCTCCGCCATGGCCCGGTCTCTGATTTCGCGGAAATCGATCCAGGCGTGCGAGAAAAGATGAATGAAAAGCGGACCGGCATAGAGATAGTGGCCGTCCTGGAATGGCATCCAGGAATAGGTCGAAGCAAAGGCCGCATAGCTTGCTTCCGTCACCGGATGCGTTGGGGAGGCAAGCGCGAGGACATAGAGTATGATCGCCTCGTCATAGCCCTGCCAACTCCAGCGCAGAAAACCGCTTCCCGGCTTCCACCCCATGCTGATCGTCCCGCCCTCGTGGAGCGCCCAATGCCAGTCCGCTCGACCGTAGAGCATGTATGCAAGCGTGCGGATCTCCTGCTCCGTCTCCTCGGCTCCGTCGAAGTAAGCGGCAGCCGTGAGCATTCCGGCAAAGAGCAGCGCGCTGTCGATGGTCGAAAGCTCGCTGTTCCAGGCCCGATGCCCGGTATCCATATGCAGGAAGTGGTAGTAGAAACCGCGATAGCCGCTTGCATGTCGCTCGCGGCCCTGGTGGCTGTCCGCGAAGAAGCGCAATGCGGTGACGACGCGGTCGGCGGCCGCGGTGCGATCCATCCATCCGCGCTCAACCGCCACCGGATAGCTCGAAAGTGCGAAGCCCACCGCGGCGATGCTGCAGTGGCTGCCCTTGATCGACGTGTCTGCCACGAGCCCGTTGTCGGGATTCGTGAAATTGAGGAAATACTGGAACGCGGCGCGCTGCATGCGATCGACCAGCGCCTGGTCATCGTCCTCATTGCGCTGAAGCATGTGTGATCCGATCGTTGGTCATTGACGACTCCGTCGCAGGCCCGTACCGGGCGCGCGCAAATCAGGCGGCAAGAGCGATGTAGGGCGGTTATGCCTCGGATTTCAAGTCACAGATGATCAGTGAAGCAGAGGCGGGAGCCAAGCCTTGTCGGCCGGCGCGGGAATTTCCGGACCCAAATCCTACTGTTGCGGATAGGCGCCGCGAATATTGCTCATGTAGAAGGTGCCCGGGGAATCGCATGTGACGAGGGTGTGAACCACCGATTCCGGTATCTGATAGAAAATCCGCGTATGACCGTCCATAAAGTTCACGTCGAGCGATTTCGACTCCGGCTGATAATAAACCGATGCGATTATTGACGACTTCACAGTGACTTTTGCCATCTGTAGCGCTGCCTTGAAATGAACGACGCAATTGCCGGGAAACCGGCAGATTCCGCCATCGGAACGGTTAATATTGACGCATTACCTCGCGGGAAAGTGGATCAACATTGCCCATCTAACGCAACCTTGACTATTACTTTGCCGCCGCCGCGTCTCCACACGCATAAAACAAGACTTTTCGGCGCCATGCGGTAGATTTACTATCGCCTCCGATCATGCTGCCGGCACAAAATCAACTTGCGAATCTTAGCGATTGTCTTTTTGTTGAAACACACTATTACCAAGATGTTTGCTGCAATGCAATATAACCTGCTGTAGTCGGGCCGTTGAGGAAGACATGCGTATTACAATGATTGGTTCGGGTTACGTCGGTCTCGTGTCCGGCGCCTGCTTTGCGGATTTCGGTCATGACGTCATCTGCGTCGACAAGGATCTTGCAAAGATAGAGGCGCTGCGCCAGGGACGCATCCCGATCTATGAACCCGGCCTCGACCAGATCGTCGAGGTGAATGCCAGGTCCGGACGGCTTGCCTTTTCCCAGGACCTCGAAGCAAGCGTCAAGGACGCGGACGTGGTCTTCATTGCGGTCGGCACGCCCTCCCGTCGCGGCGACGGACATGCCGACCTCTCCTATGTCTATGCTGCTGCGCGCGAAATCGCCGCGCACATAACCGGCTTTACCGTGCTCGTCACGAAGTCCACCGTGCCGGTTGGAACCGGCGACGAGGTTGAGCGCATTGTGCGTGAAGCAAATCCGAATGCCGATATCGCTGTCGTGTCGAATCCGGAATTTCTGAGAGAAGGCGCAGCTATCGAGGACTTCAAGCGGCCTGATCGCATCGTCATCGGCCTGAATGACGATCGCGCCCGCGATGTCATGACGGAGGTTTACCGGCCGCTCTATCTGAACCAGGCACCGCTGGTCTTCACGACAAGACGCACCTCCGAACTGATCAAGTACGCCGCCAATGCCTTCCTTGCGATGAAGATCACGTTCATCAACGAGATTGCCGATCTCTGCGAGCGCGTCGACGCCAACGTCCAGGAAGTTTCGCGTGGCATCGGCCTCGACGGCCGCATCGGCTCGAAGTTCCTGCATGCCGGACCGGGTTATGGCGGCTCCTGCTTCCCGAAAGATACGCTGGCGTTGGCCAAGACTGCACAGGACTACGAGAGCCCACTGCGCCTCATCGAGGCGACCATATCGATCAACGACAACCGCAAGCGTGCCATGGGGCGGAAGGTGATCGCGGCCGTCGGCGGCGAGATCCGCGGCAAGAAAATCGCCGTCCTCGGCCTGACGTTCAAGCCGAACACCGACGACATGCGCGACAGCCCGGCGATTGCGATCATCCAAACACTGCAGGATGGCGGGGCGCGGGTCAGCGGCTACGATCCCGAGGGCACGGAGAATGCCCGCAAGATCATCGAGGATGTCGACTATGCGAAAGGCCCCTACGAGGCGGCGGAAGGCGCTGACGCCCTGGTGATCGTGACCGAGTGGAACCAGTTCCGCGCGCTCGATCTGGCTCGCCTGAAATCGGTGATGCGCAGCCCCGTTCTCGTCGATCTGCGCAACATCTACCGCAAGGACGAGGTCCTGCGCCACGGCTTCAAATATACCGGCATCGGCACGACCAGCGTCGAAAGTGTTTGACCGCGCATTTGGCTGACGATACCCGGTAGGGCCGGCTCTTCATCGGGCCGGCCGTTCGTTCGCATGGGGCACCGTCTGTGTGCCCGCAGGCGGACGCAGGGCCTGGAGACAACCCCCTGTCTTAGATTGAGGTATCGATGTCTGAAAAAACGGTTCTCGTGGTTGGCGGTGCTGGCTATATCGGCTCCCACACCTGCCTGCAGCTCGCATCCCAGGGATATGAGCCTGTCGTCTACGACAATCTCTCCAATGGTCATGGCGAGTTCGTGAAATGGGGTCCGCTGGAGCAGGGCGACATCCGTGACCGGCAGCGCCTGGACGAGGTATTCGCGAAATATCGTCCCGCCGCGGTCCTGCATTTCGCGGCGCTGATCGAGGTCGGCGAATCCGTCAAGAATCCGGCCGGCTTCTACGATAACAATGTCGTCGGCTCGCTGACGCTGCTCTCCGCTGCTCTTTCGGCGGGGATCACCAGCTTCGTGTTTTCCTCGACCTGTGCGACCTACGGCCTGCCCGAACGGGTGCCGATGGATGAAACGCACGGCCAGGCACCGATCAATCCCTATGGTCGCAGCAAGTGGATCATCGAGCAGGTTCTGAAGGACTACGGCACCTACAAGGACATGCGCTCTGTTATCCTGCGCTACTTCAATGCCGCGGGAGCCGATTTCGAGGGCCGCATCGGCGAGTGGCATACCCCCGAAACGCACGCCATCCCGCTAGCTATCGAGGCAGCGCTGGGGCGGCGCGCGGGCTTCAAGGTCTTCGGGACCGACTACGAGACCCGCGACGGCACCTGCGTACGCGACTATATTCACGTGCTTGATCTCGCGGACGCCCATGTGCGGGCGGTCGACTATCTTCTCGGCGGCGGCGAGTCCGTCGCGCTCAACCTCGGCACCGGCACCGGCACGACGGTCAAGGAACTGATCGGCACGATCGCCGACGTCTCAGGCCGCCCTTTCCCGACGGAGTATGTCGGTCGGCGCGAAGGCGATTCCACCACGCTCGTCGCCAACAACGACAAGGCGCGCCAGGTGCTTGGCTGGGTCCCCCGCTACGACCTCACGGACATCATCCGCTCAGCCTGGGGCTGGCACACGCGCACCAACCAGCACTAGGCGTGCTCATCCTCGCCGCATCGGGAGACGCAATAGTCCTCCCGATGCGCAGCTGCCTAACGAGCAGGCGCTACTGAAGCGTGCTCAGGCTGACACCTGCCTTCGCGAGCAGCTCGACCCTGTCCGAAGGCAGGAGAAGCACGATCGCATGGACATAGGGCAGCAGGTTCTTCCTCACGGTCCTAATTACGGGCGCAAGCTCGCTCGAATCTCCGTAACGGAGCAGCGTATCGAGATCGTGCTGCACCAAGGCCTTCGAGGCCAGTAGCGTCGCAGGACCGACCTTGTTCCAGAGGACCAAGCGCCCGACGAGGATATCGGCCTCTGCCGGCGCCCAGCGAACCGACTGCTCCATCAGCCGTGCTATCTCCTCGGGACGCTCGGCGACCGCCTGCCTTACCATCGCCAGCCGGAGCCAGAAGTTGCCATTGGTGGGTGAGCAGGAGACGGCATGCCGGAAATAGCGATCGGCGGCCTCGAGGGCCGCGGCCCAGCGATCATAATCGGCAACGGGATCCAGCCGGTCCAGGTCGGCGAGCACCACGGTCGCACCGGCCATGACGACGTCCGAGGTGCAGATCCCGTCGGTGACAATGTCGGCAGCCTGCAATGCATAGCTGTGGATCAACGGCTCGGATATCTTCTCGCTCTTCTCCAGCCGCTCAGCCAGCGCAGACATGTGACCGTAGCGGACCAGCACGCCCAACTGCATCGTCGCGGCCACTGCGAAGGCGGCCGTGAGAAGAGCGAAGACGATGATGGGAATCGAGCGGGTGGAAAGAAAGGGTCGTCCGTCAGCCATCATGATAGTAGGAGGAATAACGCGAATAATAGTATTCGCTCGAGCCATAGGCCCGGTAGAGCTTCATCTTTTCAATATCGACCTTGTTGAGAATGACGCCGGCGCATTTCTCGGCAAGGTCGGGTTCGGAGAAGAGCGTGCTGCGGACTATCTTGCGCGATGTCCGACCCCACTCGATGACAAAGACCACCTTGTCGAGACTCGAGCAGATGGCGCGCGCATCGACGACCGGAGCCAGCGGCGGAAGATCAAGAACGACATAGTCGAAAATCGCGCGAGCCTCGTCGAGCAGTGCATTCATTGCCGCCGAAGCCAGGAGCTCCGAGGAATGCGGCACGCGACGCTTCACGACGGCCGGAATGAACGCAAGTTTCGTCCTCTCGTCGATCAGCAGCAGCTCCTTCATCGGTCGGTGCTCAAGGAGAGCCTCCAGCAGACCGACTTCCGCATGGCGGCCGATCGCGCGGGTCGTTCCTGGATTGCGAAGGTCGGCATCGATCAGCAGCGTGCGCGCGCCCTGCATGGCAAGCAGCTCTGCGAAATTCGTCGCGATAGTCGACTTGCCTTCGCTCGGCAGGCTCGACACGATGCCGATGACCTTGCTCTTCCGATCGCCGGTATCGAGGTCGATCGCGATCTTTGCGCTTCGCATCGTCTCGGCAAATGCCGAAAGCGGATGATCGACCACATAGCTTGAAATGGCGTTGACGCGCCGCAGGCTGCGCGGATGCTCGATCGTCGTCGCCGGAAGCGAGAGCGCCGCCGTATCGACGAGCGGGGCAAGACCCAGATATTCGAGATTGAGGCTGTCGCGGACCTGCTCGCCGGTACGGAAGAAGCGGTCCCGGAATTCGCGATAGGCTCCGATGCCACTGCCGCAAATAAGGCCGAGAAAGATCGAGAACGCAAGAACCAGGGGCTTCTGCGGGGAGCTCGGACGCAGCGGCTCAGTTGCCGCGGTGATGATTCGCGCCTCGGAAATCGGGAAGGACTGCTGCTGCGTCGCTTCCTGAAAGCGGGTCAGGAAGGTCTGGTAGAGGTTCCTGTAGGTCTCTGCCGCCCGCTCGAGTTCCCTGAGCTGCACCTGCATCTCGCCCGCATTGGCTGAGACATTGGTGGCCTGGGAGACGCTGTCGCTCAGCGATTTCTCGCGCGTCTGTGCTACATCAAGCTCGCTCTGATAGCTTTCCGCGATGCGGTTCAGCTCCTCGAACATGAGCCGCTGGTATTCCTGCATTTCGCCGCGCAGGCGCACGGCCTGCACATGCTCCGTCCCGAGACGGCTCGATATTTCGGCCTCGCGCTTCGAGGCCTCGAGATATTTCTGCCGGAGATCGTTCGAAATCGAGCTGTCGAGCACGTCGGTGACGATCGCATCGGTGCGGCCGGAATCGATAATCGCCTTGATGCGGTCGTACTTCGCCCTTGCCCGGGCCGTATCGGCCTGGGCGACGATAAGCGCACTGCTCAGCTCCGATAGCTGCTGGTCGCTGACGAGCAGGCCTTCCTTGGCCGATATGAGGCCGTTTGCCGCCCTGAACTTCTGCACCGCCAGGTCCGAGTCCAGCGCCTTCTGCTTCAGTTCGTCGATGCGCTCCTGCAGCCAGTCGCTGGCCCGGCGCGTGGCGTCGTACTTCGAATTGAGCTTGTCGACCAGATAAGCATCCGCAAGGCCGGCGGCGATATGCGCTGCAAGCGACGGCGAAGTCGACGTATAGCTTATGGACAGCACATAGGAGCGGCCAATGCGCGAGACAGCCATGTTGGTCTGGAGAATGCCCGCGGCGCGCTGCCGCTTGGCCTCGGCCTCGTCTTCCACGGCATCGGCAAACCATGTCCTGAAATCCAGCACCGATTTCACGAGGCTGAAGATCGACACGGACGGCGCCATGAAAACCGGATCATTAACCAGATTCAGCTTGTCGACGACAGCAAGTGCAACCGTATCCGACTTCAGGATTTCGACCTGGCTGAGGACCGTTCCTTCATCGTCGACGGAAACGCCGGCATCGGAGAGCTCGTTGACGAGCCCGCTCGTGCCGCGATCGATCAGGACGCTGGTTTCGGAGGTGAATTTCGGCACCGCCGTCAGGATATAGACCACCCCAAGCAGGGCAAAGACGAGCGCCGAGACCAGGACGATGCGCCACTGGCGACGGGCGACCGAGATCAGTCGATCGAAGTCAAGGACTTCACGACGCGATCCTTCGCCCCACACCTCGTCGGATTCGGTAACAATCTTGCCAGGCGATAACACTACTGCCTCCTTGATAGGAAGTGTTTCGTATAACTCACCCCCCAAGCGATAAACGGCCGGCCCTCTTACGGGCTGACCGACTCAGCCACCGTCCTGAAGAACCTTCCGCCGCCGCCGGCTGAAAAGTCCCCGCCACCCTGCGTCGGTGTACCGTCGTCGCCTCCCGCGCCGGCGGAACCCGGTCCTGCCACACCACCGGTGCCGATGCCCGCAGCGCCTGCCGGGCCGCCGGGTGCGCCGAGCGCCGCCGTCTGAACGTCATCCGAGGCGGCGATAAAGGCCGTAACCAGATCACCGAGATCGGAGCCGGCAACCTTCTGCTGAATCTGGGCCGCATATTCCGGCATCGACACGACGCAGGCGCGCGAAGCCCGCGCAAGGCCTGCGCCGATTGCAGCCTTTTGCTCGTTCGAGGCCGTGGCGGCGAGCGAAAGCAGCGCGTCCACCGTCGTCATGCTGGAGCCCGCAAGCGCACGCACACGCGTCGAAAGCGGCAGGCCGCCGGCATAGTCATTGAGAAGCCGGGACGGGGACGACATGAACGCGCTGATTTCGGCCTCGCCAAGTTGCGCTGGCTGCTGAAAGCAACCCGCTGCAGTTGCGTTCTGTGAATGAGCAGGGGACCCGGTCGTCAAGGATATAAGCATTGAAAGCAGAATACCCGCACCGTATTTGTGCACCTTCCGGGAACCTGTCATAAATTAACCTCATGCGGAAAGTAGTTAATAATAAGTAACGACTACACGAGCGAAAAGACAAACTCAACGATTCGTTATAGCCTGCCGCGCCTATGCTTAATTATGACGGGCTATAACTCAATCGCCGATATCGCGGAACGAATCTCTCGTAGATACCATGTCGGAACTTGTTCCAGACGCCGTCGACGTAATCGCGTTGGCAATATCGAGGAACTTGAGCAGCTCGATAGAGCTCGCGTTCGAGATATAAAGGACGTCCTTGTCCCGCATCGCGAACTTCTGCGTGGTAAAGAAGCCCGCCGGATCCCTCATGTTGGCGCGGAAGATGACCGGGATCCGGTCGCCCGCGAAGCGCGAAGTGTTGACCTTCATGCGCTGCAACGTCTTGCGATCGACGAGGCGATAGAGCAAGACCTGAGAGGGCTCCGCCAGATCGTCGCGCAGCCCGCCGGCCTTAGCGATGGCCTCCGAGAGCGTCAGGTTCGAATCCTCGAAGTCGAACCGGCCGTTGAGGCCGGCAGCGCCGAATGCCACGAAGGTGCGGCGTTCGTGGTCGGCAAAGACGGTGTCACGCGGCGCCAGATAGATGTTTTCCCTCGGATTGTTGAGCAGGGTGTCGTAGGCGACCGTTGAAGTTCTGCCCTGGCGCTGGAGCGTGATGGTCGTCTCGAGCCCCGGCCCGGTCAGCCCGCCAGCCTGGGAGATGGCGTCCAGCACTCGCTCGCCCGCCGGCGTGAGCTCGATCTTGATCGGGTTCTTGACATCGCCAAGCACCGCGATCTCGCTCGAATTTCCGGTAACGGTTGTGATGACCACCTGCGGCTCGATCGCTCTGTTGGCAAGCCGTTCCTCGATATCCCGCTCGACCTGCTCCTTGAGGCGCCCCGCCGCAGTCACTCGACCGGCATAGGGAACGCTGATCGTGCCGCCCCGGTCGATCGTCTGGTTCGGCAGGGTGATGTAGTTGCCCGGACGACTGCCTGCGTCGGTCGGAATGAAGAGACCGCCGGATTGCGCTTCGAATATCGACACCTGGACGATATCGCCATAGCCGAGCGGAATGTCCGGGGGGGCGCCCTGCCCTCCACCGAAGCTGCCGCGGAAGGAACCGGCGCCGGGTTCGTCGAAATACTGCAGCGTGTTCTTGCTCAGATCGACGAGAGCATAATCTATGCCGACCTTACGATCTTTGGTCGTAACTTTGACTGCTGCACCACCATCCACCAGCTTACCATCCGGTCCAGACCGGGGAAGCGATGAACAGCTTGAAAGCAAAGTCAAAAGCACAGCAATATATGCTTTATGGCCAAAGATATTTATTTTCATAAATTGCCCGTTCCATTTTCCCCTCAGGGAATTATCCTATGGTGTCGGCAATTTCTACAAACTGGCTGTCGAACAATGATTTCAAAACTTGATTATGACTCTTATTGTGGCAATGAAACCACAATATCGTTAATATAACTGTCAAAATCTCTTCAGCTTTATATATTTATTCACCATATTATAGTTAAGACGTAGCGCATATATGCGGAAAGACTCCACGGAAGGTCACCATGACTGAATTTCGGCCGGGCTATCTTTAAATCCCTGCGATTTTCCGTGCCGCCCGAGCGAGATGGCGGCGATCGCGCCCATCAGCGCAGAGAAGTAAAGCGCAAAGCCCGGGATCTGCAGTGAGAAGTCCAGCGCGGAGTGAAGCGCGACGAGGATGAGCGAGGCGATGCCGAGCGCCGGATAGTGACGAAGGCTGCGCCTCTCGGCCATGCCGATCTGCAGGACGCGGAGCAAGGTCGCGAGCCCGGCGAAGAGCACCAGCGGAAACACGAAGCCGAGCCCGAGGAATCCTTCGAGATAGGAGTTGTGGGTGCGATCCCATACCCCGGCAATCCCGCAGGCGGGATCGCGATAGCCGGGAAATACGCTCGTGAATGTCCCGAAGCCGGTGCCGGTGACCCAGTGCGCCGAAAGCGCATCGAGAACGCCGGGCAGGACGCAGAACCGGCCATCCTCGAAGCCCCTGGTCAGCGTGCGTAGCAGCGGCTGGCCCGCGAAAGCCAAAATTCCGAGCAGCGTGACGAGGGCGGCCAGCCCCATGAGAAGATATCGCCCACATGCGCCAAAATCCCGCGGCAGAAGGCGGTCAGGGCCCCTGGGGCGCCAGTTGCCGGCAAGAAAGGGGAGAAGGTAGAGGAGCGCGACGAAAGTGCTGGCCACGCCTGCCCGGGATCGCGTCAACATCAGTGCGGAAAAGGTGCAGGCCAGAGCAAGCAGGTACAGGATAGTGCCGATCGCCAGACCGCTGCGCGGCGAATTCGGACGCATCCGAGCGGGTCTGGTCACCACCGGATGGGTGTCGCCCCGAAGCCTCTCCCAGGCCTGGGTCACCAGAATGAGCGTCGCAAGGCCGAGAAAAGTTGCGGCTGTGTTCCGGTTGGTGAAGACGGCCGTGAGGCTGTCGAAATAGTGCTGCTTTTCCCCGAGGAGCAGCATATGCGGAAAGAACAGGAACTGCCCGAGACCGAAGATGCCGACCATGCCGCCGATGACCCCAAGCCTGCGGATGATCTGCATGGCATGCTCGTCCGAACTGCTGATCAGGAAGGCCGTCAGGAAGGCGGCCATCGGCATCGTGACACGCAGCAGAGACACGACGGTATCCGCCGGCGCGACCGAGATAGTGTTTGCCGACAGGCCCATGATTGCCGGCAGGTCGCGCCACGCGTCATTGACTGGCAAAGCAAGGGGCAGGTGGATTGTCTGAAACAGGATCCAAGCGGTCAGCACGAGAAGAACCGCAAGCGTCAGATGGACGAGCCACTCGCCCCCGGGCGACCGCGGATGAAGCGTCGCGGCAAGCGCCGCGTTCACAAATACGCCGATCGCAACTATAAGGAATGGTATTCCATTGACGGAACCAAGAAAAATCAAAGAAATTATGATCGTACAGAAGAACAGAAAGCGAGAAGCAATCAATCCGTGATCTTGAATTAAAAAAATCGATACAATCTTTGATAGCATAATACGCCAATGAAATATATTTCGGTTTTCACTGCAGTATTTGATGTCTATCAGCAAGGACCAAAATCGGGATATCGAGATAATTCGTTATTTCAGCTGGCCGCTTGCAACAATCTCGTCAAAAAGCTTCCGAATATCAGGAGCGACCCGAGGCTGCCATACCGGGCGCCGGCGTCGCACTGCGCGTCGCCGCCTTCCTCTGCGGCAGCGGCACGAAGACCGCGACCGAGAGCATGAGGATGATGAACGCAGGCTCCCGGAAGACGGGCTGGGCGACCATTACCGTCGCGATCGCCGGCACGAGCCCGATAAGCCAGAAACGGAAATTGGCCGCGGCCGCCAGAATGTAGGTCAGGATGAAGGCCGAATAGTAGACAAGTCCGAAGACGCGGATGGCCGCCACGAGCGAGATGGGCCCTGTCGTGAAAATGCTGAAGCCGAAGCCGTCGCCGAAGATCAGGTCCTGCGCGTCGAGCGCGGCGGCCGCCAGATACTGGCGTTCCTCGAACGAACCGCTGCCGGAATTGATCTTGGCTGCGATGCCAAAATACTCGGAGTAGTATACAGCTTGCCATGTCAGAAGCCCGAGCACGACGATCGTCAGGAGGGCCGGTATCGGCCGGAACCCGACGCGCAGCAGCAGGATCATCGCACCGGTGTAGAAGGCGAGAGGCGCTCCGATCGAGGACAGGCAAACAATCGCCGAGAACAGGCAGACCAGCGAGATCGGCAAGATCCAACCCCGCTGGAAGGCGTAGGCGGCCGCCCAGCAGGCATAGACCGGAAACACGCCGGGCTCGCGAAAGATGCCGCTCATCCTGGGAATGGGGCCGAGCCAAGTGGTGGCACTCGGGAAGATGAAGGTAAAGGGAAAGACGATGTCGCCGCCGGTTGAATAGGTGTAGGTCAGATGCGCAAAGGTGATCTGGTAAGATTGGAAGCCGACGACGAAGAGCATCGCACTTATCACCACGCTGGCGCAACTGGCGATCAGGATGATGCAAAAATAGTCGAAGAACATCGTCGCGTAGCGCCGATTCGATAGCAGCAACAGGGCAGCGGCGGCGAGCGACAGGAAGATGAAGAGCGCCTTGAATTCCGTGACGGAATTGTAGGTCGGCATGAAGATGACGGCCTTCAGCAGGACATAGTAGAAGATGAAGACAAGGACCGAGAGCTGCAGCGCCGAATATTTCTCCAGAACGAGCGGCCTCTGCAGGTGCAGCGCCACGATGAAGAGCGCCACCGTCACGGCCGCAAGCAGCGCGCAGCTGAGCGTCGAATAGACCTCGCCGACTACCGAGGGCCGCAGGCAAAGGACGGCCACGGCCGCCAGGAAAATCAGGATCTTCTCCAGGGTCTCGATCTTAATCATGTCTTCCTGACTCTCAAACTGCAGCCCTGCCCACTAGACCGTCTTCCTGTATCGGCTGGACAAGACGAGAATGCTGCCGAAACGGGTGAAGAGGGCATCGAACGGTCCCTGAAGCAGCCGCCTCAGATATTTCTCCGGATACCGCGCGATGAAGAACGATAGCGCCACGACCAGGACAATCGCGAGCAGCGAATTGACGAAGGGCGCAAAATCGAAGAACCGCACAAGCATCGCATAGAAGAAGTGCCCCACCGTGTAGTGAATGAGGTACAGAGGATAGGTCATCAGACCGATCTTACGCACGGCCGAATAGTTGCCCCGGAAGTATCCGGCATCGGCAAGCACCGTGCTGATGTAGAGCAGGACGGCGGAAAGCAGCCAGAACAGGTACGGCTTCCAGACGTCCAGCGTGGCACCAAAGTCGCCGAGGTCCACGTAGACATGCTGAACAGAGGCGCGGATCTGCAGGTAGGTTGGTATTGCGGCGATGACCAGGAAGACCAGGCTCCAATTGCGGTAGGGGCGCCGGCTCCAAACCGAAAGGAGAATGCCGACGCCGAAGAAGGCGCCGTGCTCGAGCAGCGTCCGGCGTGCGATCTGCATTACAAGCTGCGTCTCCAGGCCAGGAAACAGCGTGACCGCGGTCCAGTAGATCGCGGATGCACCAATCAGCGCATAGCCGAGCAGTGCGATCTTCTCCCGTGCCACGAAGCTGATGAATATGCACACGGCCGCATAGAACGCCATTTCGACAATGATGGTCCAGAGCACGCCGTCGATATAGGGGCCGAACGGCATCAGCAGCATGGATCGCAGGAACCGCGTGACGATCTCCGCCATTGGAAGGACGTCATAGGTCACATAAAGCAGGGTCGCGAGAACAGTGCAGATCCACAGGGCCGGCAATATGCGGAGCAGGCGCTTCTTGAAGAAGTCGGGCGCCGAACGGCTGTTCATCGCACTGACGCTGATGATGTAGCCCGAGATCGAAAAGAAGATCTCCACGCCGACATAGCCGATGAACCAGATCTCGTTGACGTGGGAATAATAGGGCCGCGCCTCGAAACCCGTCGGCAGGAAATGGCGCCAGAAATCATCCTTGGTATTCGTGCCGACCAGGTGATGCGTGGCGACGAGAAGCGCGGCCGCAAAGCGCAGGATGTCAAGCAGCGGGTATTGCTTTTGCGTGGTCTGAGCATCAGACATGCGCCACCGCCCCCCGCTCTCCGGCCCAGGCTATCAGCCGCTCGTTCCTGGTCTTGATGGCAATGCCGCCGATCGCCATGCTTGCGGCGATCACTGCAACGAGCGCGTGGGCCGGCAAGAAACTGCCGGCAAGCACGCCCGCCAGCCCGAGAGTCACAAGAACCAGCAGGTTTACGGTGATGTTGTTGGCGAGCCGGCCCGTGACGATCGCGAGATTGTATGCCGGCGCGCCCAGGGCGTTGAGCACGACGCCGACAGCGAAAATGGCGACGAAATAGGTATAGTCGATCTCGACATGACCCATCCAGATCCACGAGATGAGCGGCGAAGCGGCAACAAGGCCGAGGCTGAGAGCCAGGACGGCAAGCGCGGCATAGGTCACCGACCGCCGATAGAGCGGCGGAACCTTCGCCGGGTCCGTTTTCAGGAGATTTGTAAGCGTTGGGATCATCGCGGAAACGCCCGATATAACGGCGTTCCGCGGCAGCCAGAGCGTCTTATAGGCAAGCTCGTACAGGCCCTGCATGTGCAGGCCGCCGAAATGACTGACGAGGATCTTGGAGAGCGGCTCGAACAGCCCGTCGGAGACATTCACCGCCTGCGATTTCAGGCTGAAGCCGAGCATCTCACGAAACGCCGGCATGCTGAAGCCCAAGGGTATGATAGCCCTCGAGCCGATCCTGCTGCGCACGATGATCCAGGCGACGATCGCCATGCCGCTGTACTGGATGACCTGCGCCCACGCGAGGCCGAGAAGACCGAACATCGGCACGAGGACGAAGACGGCCGCGATCTGCACGATATTTCCGACGACCGTCAGCTGCGAATTGACAAAGCCCAGGTGCAAGCCCTGAACGGAGCCGAGGATGACATTGGCCGAATTCATCAGGAAGAAGCCGAGGAACATGACGGGGAGGATGCGCCGCGCCTCCTCGAAATGGGCAGGACCGATCAGTCGCAATAGCTGCGTGTTCATCACCGCATAGCCCGCGATGGCCAGGAGCCCGAACAGCAGGCAGTTCGAGATGATCCCCGTCTCGATGTAGTCGCGAATGGTGGAAAGCTCCGACTCCAAGTCGTGCATTGCCGCAAACCGCAACGTCGCGCTCGCCATGCCGACATCGCCGATGCGGATCAGCGAGGTCCAGGCAAAAAGCGTCGACCAAACGCCGACGGCCTCGATGCCCCCCTGCATGATGATCAGCCGATATCCGACGAAGACGAGGGCAATATTCACGCCGAATGCCATCAGCGCGAAAATGACGTTCTTCTTCAGATTGAGGTGCGAAGGGATCATCTGGCTCCCGCCTCCGGGACCGGCAACCCCAGCGCGGCATTGAGATGACGAACGCTGATCGCCCGGAAGCGCGCCGCTACCGCCC
The DNA here is from genome assembly GCF_004345245.1 of Rhizobium sp. BK251. Taxonomy (GTDB): domain Bacteria; phylum Pseudomonadota; class Alphaproteobacteria; order Rhizobiales; family Rhizobiaceae; genus Rhizobium. Next base: position 436,721 of record NZ_SLUQ01000004.1, read on the forward strand.
GGCCTGCCGCCTCGTCGCGAAGCGGGTGGAAGGACGAAAGCCGATCGAGCGTCTGCTCGGAGGCGTCGAGATGCGCAAGCTTCTCGATCTCGCAAAGGCGATGCGACAGCGAGCCGGTGCGCACAATCGCGGGGATCCCGAGCTGCGCCGCGCGTCCGAGGATGCCGGAAGCCTGGTCATAGTCTGCAGCATAGAGGGCCCATACGACGTCACTTGCCGCATAGAGCTCGACGAGCTCGTCATCGGAGACGTGACGATCGATGACGAAGCCGCCGGCATTCCGCAGCCTGTCGGCGGAAGGCTGGAGGTCCGTTGCGACCCGCCCGCCGGATACGAAATGGAACCGGGCCCGGACCTGCTCGTCATCCGCAAAGGCGCGCGCGAAGATGTCGAAGCCCTTGCGCCGGTCCTGGATGCCGAGCGCGGACACGATCGGCTTGCCCTCGCCGGCCCCGCGCACGGAACTGAAGAGGCCATCCATCTGTGGTGGCGCATCGCCTTTCGGCAGGACGGAGATGATCTCTCTTTCCCGTTCGCCGAGGTCCCACAGCTGGAAATCATAGATCCAGTCGTCGGCAATGGCAGCGAAGGAGGGCTGAACCGGGAACGGCACGATCGTCATCGTGCGGACGAAGGGAACGCGCTTCAGCACCTTCAACATCGCACGCTTGATGCGCAGTCTCACGCTCCGGCCCTCCAGCGCCGGCTTCGGTCGCATCAGAATGCCCGCAGTCCTGCGCCCCAGGCACGCCCGCCACAACGCAATTGCCGTATAGAGCTCGAAGGAATCCTCGATCATCAGGAAGAAAACGGGCGCCCGCGAAAAGATCATGTCGCGGATCGTGCCGCGCCGGCAGGGAATAAGGCTGCTGACAAAGCGTATATAGGAGGATCGGTGACCGTTCTCGGTCCTGCTGAATATGACGATTCTCTCTTTGTCCGTCGCAGGTCTGGCTTGCATGCGCTTCCCTAAGATTGAATGCCGATCCACATGTTGTTTCCCTTGGCCTTCAAGTCCGCGATGGTCATTGATCCCCGATGAACGCCTGCACGACGCAGGTGCGATGTTAGTGCAAAGTCAAATGCTGCGCCAGATATTTAGTTGCAGTGCAGTATAGACACGTCACATCCATTTTTGGTGTGGAATATTTCGAAATGATCGCGTCACATCACCAGGATCTATTCGCGATAGCTATCCCAAAACTCAACCGCTATTTGTCGCGCCTCGGTTCTCGGCGCGACTTCCGCCTGCCATCACAGCCTTCCTTTCGTCGGGACGACTGCTCGCGCAATCCGGTAACAATTTCGAGTTCCGCGCAGATCGCAGCATATCCAAGATCGGTATCTTGCCGCATTGAATCCAATCAGTATTGCTTCGCGAATTTCGTAGCTCTTAGGTTTGAATCATTCCCGCTACAAAGTATGGAATCAGTTCGACAACAGATGATGCGTCGGGACTGTTGAAGACGCTTCCATCAGATTCGAGAAAGCAGTTTGTCATTTTGCATTTCAACGTCATTGTTTTGCGAGAATCGTCTTCGACTTGCTTTTCTTGGGAAAACTTTCGCGTGGAGGTGATCCGTGGTGGTCTTGCGATCTTCGCTCGCAGCGCTCTGCCTTTTGCTTTCGGGCCTTTCGTCCGTCGCCACAGCGGCGGATTTCGAAATTTCGGTCTCTCCGGCAGCCACCGCTGAAGACATCCAGGATGCGCTCCAGGCAGCAAGGCAGCATCGCAGCGCCGCACCCACGGACACGATTATCATCAAGCTTCCCCGCCAGCTGGTCCTCGACCGGCCCATAACGTTGACTGCCGCCGATTCCGGTCGTGCGGATGCGCCGCTGGTCATTCAGGGCGCACCCGAGGGCGGCTCTGTGATCAGCGGCGGTTTGGAGCTTGCAACGGCGCCAGTTCAGCAGGATGGATCACAGATTGTCGGTCGGCTGCCCGCGCGGTTCCTGCCGGAGATCCGGCAGGCAAGCCTTGCAGGCGAATGGGATAGGATCTCGCCGGCCCTCCAGCCCAAGGACTCGCTGAAGGAAATTCCCCGTGGCAGGCTCTTCCTCTTCGAGGGAAGCCGGCGGCTTCAGCCCTCGCGCTGGCCGGCTTCCGGCTATGCCACCAAACCGGCTATCAGCGATCGCGGAGACGGGCAGGCTGAACTTCGTCTTCCCGATAGCGCAACCGATATCGGCGGCGAGGCCAACCTCTGGATTGCCGGCTATTGGACGTGGAACTGGTGGTTCGAGGCGGCATCGGCCACGGTTGTGGATGGGCGAAATCTCCGCTTTGCTGCCCCGGTCAACGCCCCCCGCGACAGCGCCCGTTACTACCTTTTCAATGTTGCCGATGCGCTGTCCTCGCCCGGATCCTATTATCTCGACAGCGAAGGCAAGCGCGTCTTCTACATACCCGGTGCCGGCGAGGCCGAGCAATCTCTGCAGGTAGCCTTTGCCGAATCCCTGCTGCACGTTACGAATGCGACCAACCTTCGCGTCGAGGGTGTCGCCTTCGAGAAATCCATCGGGCCCGCGGTCCTGATCGAGAACGCCCGCGACGTGACGCTTGCGAATTGCTTTGTCGGCAAGACCGGCGGCGACGGAATCCTGGTCGAGGGCGGGCTGCGCGTCACGATCGACAGGTGTGTCGTCGATGATACCGGTTATTCGGGCATCCAGCTTTCAGGCGGAAATCGCAATACACTTGCGCCTGCCGGCCACAGCGTCAGCCACTCGAAGGTAAGTCGGTTCGGACAGGAAATGCCGACCTATCGCCCCGGCATCCGTCTCTTCGGCGTGGGCCAGACGATCGAAGCCTGCGAGATTTCCGACGGTCCCCATGCCGGCATCATCTTTTCGGGAAACAACCACTCCATCAGCGGCAATGTGCTTCATGACCTGGTGACGAACTCCGAGGACGCGGGGGCGATCTATGCCGGCAGGAACTGGACGAGCCGCGGCACGGTCATCGCCGGCAACTATCTTTACGACATCAGGAACAGGATCGGCCCGGGGCAGGTGATGGGTGTCTATCTCGACGACCAACTCTCCGGCACAACCGTCTCCCGCAACGTCTTTCAGAATGTCGATGATCCCGTGCTCCTCGGCGGCGGCCGCGACAACGTCATCGAGGACAACCTTTTCCTCAGTCGGAAGAGCCCGGTGTGGATGGACTCGCGCGGAACGACTTGGCAGGCCGACATGGTGAAGCCGGGCGGCGCCTACTGGAACGGTCTCGAGGAAGTCCCCTATGAGAGCCCGATCTATGCCAGCCGTTACCCTGGCCTCGCTTCGCTGCTAACCGATCGGCCGGGAAGCCCGATCAACAACACCATTTCGCACAATCTCAGCCTTACCGTTCCCTTCGTCTATTACGAGCCGCCCGCGAACGCCGGGCTCGGCACGGAAGCTGACAACCTGAAGATCGATGGCGCCGATACATTTCCAGCCATACTGCAATCGATTCCGGCGAAAGCGCAGGCATTGCAAAAGCTAAAAGAGCTTCCGGCCAGGATCGAGGAAACCCGGCAGACGATCTCGACGCTGCCTTTCGCCGGCAGGGCGCAATAGGCTGAAGCGCCGGTCCGTTACTCGATCCTGAGGCCCGTGAGCCGGCTCAGCTCGACCTTGATTTGTCCGGCGTCCTCAAGATGAGCGATCGAGCGCTCAAGCTCCAGTATCTTCGCACCGACAAGGAACCGGTACCAGAAGCCCTGCAGGAAATGATAGATCAGCCCCTCGGTACGATCGAGGAAGCCTAGCTGGATGAAATATCGATAGAGGAAATAGAGAAGCGCGCTGACCTGGAATGGAATCCGGTTATAGACCTGTTCCTTGATGAAACGCTTGATCGCCGCCTGCCAGGAGGTTTCGTCGGACGAGAGGTCGACATCGCGCGCGAACAGCCGGCGGCGCTGGTTGATTACGTCGATTGCCTCACGAGTGGCGTATCTGTTGTGCTTCTCCGTGAAGAAGGTCAGGTCGTTCATGTTGCAGTCGGAAAACCCTCCCTGGAAGGTCACGGTCCGGCCGCCCCACACGATCATGTGCTCGTCCATCCAGCGATCCTCGATGCGGCCCTGCCCCCTTCGCCAGATGCGCGTCAGGATGAGCGGATAGCGGCCGCCGAAGCGGATCCACCGCCCCATGAAGATATGCTTGCGCTTGAAGTTGACGCCGGCCACGTCCTCCCCGCAGAGCGGCAGGCGCTCTGCAATTTCCTTCGCAAGATCGGGCTCGATGATCTCGTCCGCATCAAGCCGCATCACCCAGGTGGTGTCGATCGGGGCGTTATCCAGCCCCCATTGAAACTGCTTGGCATAGTTGATGAACTTGTTTTGCAGGACCACAGCCCCCATCGAACGCGCGATCTCAACGGTGCCGTCGGAAGAGAAGGAATCGACGATGAAAACTTGCTTCGCAAAAGGCGCCACCGATTTCAGCGCGCGGGCAATATGCTTCTCTTCGTTGTAGGTAAGAATGAGAATTGAAATATCAGCCATCGGAGCCTGCTGTTGATCGTGCACGAATGGGGCGGGCGGGGTTTCCGGCATAAATCATGCCCTCGGCAAGCGATTTCACCGTGACCGCCCGCGCACCGAGAACGGCATTGCTGCCGATCGTGACACCAGGCCCGACGAAAGCCTCGGCCGCCACCCAGGCATTGTCGCCGATTGAGATGGGTTTCGCGATCAGCGGGAAATCGGGATCGTCCACGTCGTGCGTGCCACCGCAGAGATGCGCGCCCTGCGAAACGAGAGCGTATTCGCCGAGAGTGATCGTATCCATGCAATAGCAATTGACGTCGCGGGCGAGGCAGGAGAAGCGTGCCATGGCGAGATTGCGCGGATACCAGACCCGGACATGCGGATAGACCTTCGCCGTGGGGTCGATGCGTGCGCCGAAGGCATTCAGCAGAAAGCGGCGCCAGCCATGGAAGGGAACCGGTGTCCAGGTTCCGAGTCCGTTCCACACGATCCCCCAGGCAAGCCGCGTCAGCCGATGCTTGAGGGGAAAGGTCGGACCTCCCTCGCGCGGTTTGTAGAGCTTGGCATCCAGAATTGTCACGCTGTTGCCTCGGACGGATCGCGATCCAGCCGCGATGCTGCTCCACCCGGGCGATCACCCACCGCCGCTTCCGTGTCGAGCCGGCAGCCGGCGACATCTCTGCCTGGTGCCGAGGGTGCCGTGATCACAGGACGTGCTCCGAGTCGCGGCGGCTGCCGGACTGCACCATCTCTCCGACCGGGTACTCGCCGACGACGGAATCGATGACATGCTCGATCATCTGCATCTGCTTCTCGGGGGTCCAGCGCCGCTCGATCTCGGCAAAGCACTCCCTTCGCACGTCCTCACGATCCGTCGCCCTTGCGAGCCACCCCTCGATCTTGTCCGCCAGGTCGGAGGGATCGTTGTATTCGAAGAAGTCGCCCGTGACCCCCTGCCTCACTGCCTCGAATTCCGGCATCTGCTTGTCGAAGTCGTTGTGGGTGATTACCGGCGTGCCGTACATCATGCTCTGCATTGCCGTCAGCCCGACCTTGCCCGGCGAAACGGTTATGTCGGAGTGATAGGTCATCAGCCCGACGACTTCCTCGTCGTAGCAGGCGCCGAAAAAATAGACCGAAACGCCGAAATCGCGCGCCATCGTCTCGATCGCCCGTCTCTCCGGCCCATCGCCGATCAGGAGTATGTTGATCTCCCTGCCGCGATCCTTAAGCATCTGGGCGGCGGCGATCAGTATGTCCTGCCGGCATTCCTTCGTGATCCGCGCCGAGCAGATGATAAGCGGCCGCTCCACGGAGCCGAAATATTTCCGGGTCATCTCCCCGCGATACTGCGTCTGGCTCGCTATGTCGTCGATGATGTCACAGCGCTTGTCCCAATCCAGCGAATTGCCGATCGGGAATATGTTGTTGCGCCAGTATCCGGTCTCCTTCGCCACCGTGACGGCCCTTTCGCCATAGGTCATCACGGCATTTGCGAGCGAGAAGTGCAGGTTGCGGATAATTCTCTTCCAGAAAACTTCCTTGTAGAGCCAGCCATGGGCCCAGTAGATGATCTTGCGGCCGGTGAGCCTCGCCACGACGGAGATGATCCAGCTCGCCGGCATGTTCGGGTGGCCGTGCACGATCACGACTTCGACGTCCTTCTTCAGCACTGCCTTCATGAAACCGCGTAGGACCCACCGCGAGCCGCGAAGCTCGAATTCGATCGGGTTGATCTTTATGTTCTCGTCGCCAGAAAAGACCTTGATACCGCTGGTATTATGCAGGCTTCCATAAAATTCATAATTGTATTTCTTGCTGGCCGCGAGCTTTCGCATGATTGGCGCACGATAGTGCGGGAAAAAATGATAGATAACGGAGACAGTTTTCATTCACTCATTCCTTCGGGCCAGGCTAGTCCAAAAGTATTAATTGCAATCAATCTATCTATTTGAAACTTCACATACGAATTCAATAGTTTTTTTTGCGTTGCAACAATGTGACTGTTTTGGAAGCGCGGTGTTGCTGGGCATCCTCGTATAGATCGAGCAAAGCTCGGCCCGCGCTTGTAATGGAATACTTGTCTGCAACCAGCGCTTTGCCGTTCGCAGCCATGCGTGCCAGATCGGTTTGTTCCATCCCCGAGGCCTGTTTCAGGCTTTGCTTCAGGGATATTACATCCGTTCGTGTCCTCAGCGCGGCACCGGCCGCGAAACCTTCCGGCAGATTGCATTCCTCGGTCATGATTACGGGCAGGCCTGCGCTCCACGCCTCGAGCACCGTCATGGGCAGGCCCTCGCTCTTCGAGGGCAGCACGAGAACGCTCGCATTGGAAAGCGACCGGTTCTTGTCCAGACCGTATTGCGGTCCCGGGAAATGGATATTCCCGAAGCGGGCATACAGCGCCGCGATCCTCTGCTCGAAACCGGCAAGGCCGTCGTTCCAACCGCAGAACACAAGCTGCGAGCTTTCCCTGAACGTCTTGTCGCTGGCACAGAGCGCCTCCCAGGCATCGCAAAGTTCGCGACAACCCTTCTTCTCGTGAATACGCCCGAAGAAAAGGAAGATCCTGCAATTGTCGAAGCCTGGCCGCCACCAGGATGGCCTTTGCTTGTCGTTTTCGATGGGTAGCACGTAGTTCGGGATGATCTTGACCGGTTGATCGGTCAGGAACTCCGCCACATCCTTCCGCTCCTTTGCCGTCAGAAGATGAATGGCATCGGACGCCCGCAGAAAGCGATCATGATAGAGCTTGGAGATGAGCTTCTTCAGAAGCGGCGAACGAGCGCGGATCCAGGGCTCCAACATGCCGTGCGGACTGACAACATAGGTGCCTCCGGTCAGAATTGACCAGAACCACACCGACAGACAATGAAACTGCCAAATGCCGTGGACATGGACGAGATCGGGTCTCTCGCGCAGAAGGGAGAAAAACACAAGAGGCGAAAAACCGAGAATGCTCGGCCCCCACGCCCGATGCGAGGTCATCGACACGCCATTCCAATAGGGAGCGTCTGTGCTGAAGTGCTCGTCCTTGAGCGTGACGACGGAGATTTCGGTGGAATTGTCTTTCTCGAGATAGAGAGATTGCAGTCGCGCGGACTCGGCAACGCCGGCCCCATTGCGGGATATAGTGGCTATCGAAAAGCAGACCGATAACTTCTTGTTCATATTTCTTTGCCGTCGATCCCTATTGCCGTCGGATTTTCGGATAGTAATTGGGGCCGCTAACTCCGTCGATCTTGCTATTACGCTTCCTGCTCTTAAGGTTACTTCCTAACAACCCATATCTATCATGTTTTTTCCGGTCGACTTATAATCCAATTGGGTCATTACCTTAGCCAAAGGTACTCACGACTATTCCATCTGCACGAATTTGGCGGCAGCCTCAGCAAAGCGAGCGCTATCCGCGAGCGGCAGGAAGGACTTCGAATTCTCGGCCATTTCGCGCCACAGAAGTTCATCGCGGGCGATCAGCTTCATGAGATAGGCAAGCCCTTCGACATTCGTCGGTTCGAAGATGAAGCCGTTCACGCCGTTGCGGACGAGTTCGTCGCGGGCGCCGCAGGCAAGCGAAACCATGACCGGGATCGACAGCGCCACCGCCTCGGCGACAACCTGGCCGAACTGCTCCTCCGTGCTCGGCAGGACGAGAGCGAGGGACTGCCCCACCGCATCCGAGATCGCCTCGGTCTGTAGGAAGCCGGTGAACTCAACGAGATCCGCGATGCCAAGCTCCGCGGCGAGTGCCTTCAACTCCTCCAGGAGAGGGCCGGAGCCACAGATCTTCAGCCGCCTCTCTCGCGTTTGCCGGAAAGCGAGCGCAAACGCCCTCAGCGCGGTGTGAATGTTCTTCTTGGCCACCAGCCGTGCAACGATGACGAAGGGTCGCTCGGCAAAAGCCGGGACTGAAAAGCTGCACTGGGCGCGGAGGCGGGCGACGTCGATGGTGTCGTATCCTGCCCGGATCTGCTCGGATCGAAAGCCGAGGAAACGCAAATAGTCCTGCGATCGGTCGCTCGCGGCGAGCACGCCATTATAAGGAAGCAGATAGATCGCCTTCAATATTTCGCGGGAGAGCTGGCGCGGCTTGTCGTCGAACTTCGAGTCGATCATCAGGTAGACCCGCCGCCCCATCAGGCGCAGCAGTGCGGCAGCAAGCAATATATAGCCTCGGTCGTAGTTGCAGACGAAGACATGCCGCGCTTTGGCTCGGCGCACGAGACCGGCCAGCTTCTTGAGAAATGACAGTGTCCCGAAGGCCGACCGCTCCTCGAAAAGCGTCACCACCCGTGCGCTGTCACCCGCTCCCTTCTTCCAGTCATACTCGTTGCTGTCGCCGAATATCTCGGCGCCGATCACCTTTCGGTCCGGGCCGAAGTACATCTGTGCCGACTCCAGCCTGTCGTAGTGAGGCGGCCCGAGATTGTCCCAAAGGAAGATAGTGGCGCTCATCCAGGCGAGCCCTCTTGCAACACGTTCTGCCTCCTGCACGACATCTCTACTCTCTCCATCCGTCGCAAGGACAGGTACCGGCCGAAGGACGGAGCCCTATTCGCGCGCAGGCACGGCTCCTACCAGCGCCGCAAATTCGGCGATGCCGATGCTCTTCGAAAGCCGGCGGGAGAGCGACAGCCGCAGCTCCGCCCTGTCTTGCACGACACCGCGGGCCGCTCGTTCGATTGCGGTCGCCAGCTCCTCTGCATCTCCCGGCGCAATCAGGATCGTCGAACCTCCGAGGAAGTTCGCGAGCTCCGTTTCCGGCTCTGCCGTCACGACGATCTGCTTGCCGCTTGCAAGCATGCCGCCGAGCTTCGAGGGCAGCACTAGGTCGGCCGCCCCCCTATCTTGGGGAAGCGCATGAAGATCGGCCATGTTCAGGAATTCGTTCAGCCGGGCATAGGGCTGGAAAGGAAGGAAGCGCAGATTGGGAAGATGTCCATACTGACTGACGAGATCGTCCTTGACCGGCCCCTCGCCGGCGATCACGAACTTGATATGAGGTCGCGAAACCGACAGTCGCTCCGCAGCATCGAGGAGGACATTCAACCCCTGCTTGGCGCCGATATTGCCCGAATAGAGCACGATGAAATCACCGGCGGCATAGCCAAGTTCGTCGCGGTAAGAGGTATCGCCTTCCAATGGAAAGATATGTTCCAAGTCTACCCAATTGCGTAGCACCGCCAGTTTTTCGGCCGCAATGCCCTTTTCGGCGAGCTTCTGCCGCATGCGCTCCGAGATCGTGATGATCCTGTCGAAATTGCGCAGGACGAGCCGTTCGAAGCCATAGGCAAGTCCCGCCAGCCACTTCGCCTTTCCGAGGTGGCCGACAGCGAAGGCCGCGTCGACCTCGAGGTCCTGCACGTGCAGGACGGTCTGGGCGCCGACGAGGGAAGCGGCAAGCAGTGCGACAGGTGACGCAAAGAGCGTCGGCTCGACACACATCACCGTATCGGGTCGCCGCCTGAGGATCTGCCAGAAGACAACGGGCGCCGAACTCAGGGCGAAAGTCAGCGGCGCGATCAGCCGCCAGACACCGCCCATGCGCCGCCGCAGCACGAGAGGCGTGCGGTACACCCTGACGCCGCCCTCCGTGCCCCGGCCATAGCGGTTGCGAAATCCCTTGGGGACCGCCCAGCCGGGATAATGCGGCGGGCATGTCACGACCGTGACCTGCGAACCAAGAGCCGCCAGGTGCTCGGCAATCTCGCCGGTGTAGCGGCCGACCCCCGCCATCTCGGGTGCATAGTTCATGCCGTATATGAGGATGCTATGGCTAGTAGGCTGGGAAGCGACCTGCCGCGGAATCACGATGGATTCCGGCGAAGGGGCGACAGCCGGCTGCGTCACGCTGCCGTTCCTTGCACGCGTTCGGCGTAATTGCCGTCCAGAAACGCCTGGTAGGCATCGGCGAGGCCGTCCTCGAGCGAAATACGCGGATACCAGCCGAGCCCACGCAGGCGTTCGGCACTCATCAGCTTGCGCGGCGTTCCATCCGGCTTGCTGAGGTCATGAACGATATTTCCTTCGAAGCCGACGACCTTGCAGACCAATTCGGTCAGCTCGAGGATCGTCACGTCGCTGCCCGACCCGATATTGACGTGCACTGCATCGGAATAGACCTTCATGAGGTGCACGCAGGCATCCGCACAATCGTCGACATGGATGAATTCGCGGCGCGGCGTGCCCGTTCCCCAGACCGTGACGGACCTGGAGCCGGACATCCTGGCATCATGCGCCTTGCGCAGCAGCGCCGGGACGACATGGCTCGACTTCAGGTCGAAGTTGTCGCCGGGACCGTAGACATTCGTCGGCATGGCCGAGATGAAGTCTCTGCCATGCTGCTTGCGATAGGCCTGGCAAAGCTTGATCCCGGCGATCTTGGCAATCGCATACCACTCGTTGGTCGGCTCGAGCGTCCCGGTAAGGAGAGCCTCCTCGACGATCGGCTGGTTCGCGAACTTGGGGTAGATGCACGACGAGCCGAGAAACAGAAGCTTTTCCACGCCGACCACATGGGCGCCATGGATGATGTTCGCTTCCATCATCATGTTGTCGTAAAGAAAATCGGCGGGATAGCTGTCGTTTGCAAGAATGCCGCCAACTTTTGCCGCCGCCAGGAAGATCGCATCCGGGCGCGTCTTGTCGAGCCAGCTTTCCACTTGGTCCTGGCGCGTCAGATCCACCTCGCGCCGGTCGACAGTCAGCACAGTGCAATTCTCCTGCGCGAGCCGTCGAACGATCGCCGAGCCGACCATCCCCCTATGGCCGGCAACCCAGACTCTCTTGCCCGAGAGATCGTAGATCGCGTCAGGCATGGGCCAGGCCCTTGTTGTTTGCGGGAAGGGGAACGTTGCGGGCCATGACCTTCAAGTCTTCGCGGATCATTTCGTTGACGAGCTGGTCGAGATTCGTCTCATGCGTCCAGCCCAGCACCTCGTGAGCCTTGGTCGGGTCGCCGATCAGGAGATCGACCTCGGTCGGGCGGAAATAGGCCGGATCGATTTCGACGACGGGTCGACCTGTCGTCGTGTCGTAGCCCTTTTCGTCGACGCCCTCACCCTTCCATTCGAGGGTCGTCCCGACCCTAGCAAATGCCTTCTCCACGAAGCTGCGAACCGTGTACGTTTCGCCGGTTGCAAGCACATAGTCGTCGGGCTGTTCCTGCTGCAGCATCATCCACATGCCGCGCACGTACTCGCGGGCGTGGCCCCAGTCGCGCTTTGCGTCGAGATTGCCGAGGTAGAGCTTTTCCTGGATGCCGAGGTGGATGGCGGCGGCCGCGCGCGTGATCTTGCGCGTCACGAAGGTCTCGCCGCGGATCGGGCTCTCGTGGTTGAACAGGATACCGTTGGAAGCGTGCAGCCCGTAGGCCTCGCGATAATTGACGACGATCCAGTAGGCATAGAGCTTCGCCGCAGCGTAGGGGCTGCGCGGGTAGAACGGCGTCGTCTCGCTCTGCGGAACGGCCTGGACCTTGCCGTAGAGCTCGGATGTGGAAGCCTGGTAGAACTTCGTCTTGTTTACAAGGCCGAGCAGGCGGATCGCTTCAAGAATGCGCAGCGTGCCGATGCCATCCGCATTTGCGGTATATTCGGGGGTTTCGAAGCTCACTGCCACGTGGCTCTGCGCCGCGAGATTGTAGATCTCGTCGGGCTGAACCTCCTGGATGATGCGGATGAGGTTCGTCGAATCCGTCATGTCGCCGAAATGGAGGATGAAGCGCGGATCCTCGACATGCGGATCTTCGTAGAGATGCTCAATGCGGTTCGTGTTGAAAGACGACGACCGCCGCTTGATGCCGTGGACCCTGTATCCCTTTTCAAGGAGCAGTTCCGAAAGATAAGCGCCGTCCTGGCCGGTCACCCCGGTAATCAGTGCGACTTTGCCGTTGCTCTTGATACTGCTCATTCGATGGACCCCTGACTCTCTTCAGCTACAATCATTAAGACAAACACACGAAAAGCGACTCGACACCGGAAGCGAATGCCCCGAAAGGCAAAGCTTATCTGAAGATATACTTGGTCCCCACCCCAATACCCATCATATACCCACCGACGGAAAGCCACCTTTCTGCGGAAGCATTCCGCAATTTCGATACCGCCCGCACTCAGTCGGCGACGTTGAGCGCCTATCTCCTCCCGAACGCGCTCGACAACACGCCAAACGTGCAAGAACACACAACCATGCGCGGCGCAGAATCCTCGATCTCAGTGAGAAATGCCACCATGTTCGATCCCTCACCGCAAGTCTACGACAGCATCACTCTTTAGACGACTTACCCATATGGCTTACGCGTTCAGACATCGACATAAGCTTTTCTGCAGCGCTCCATAAGAATTCCATGGCATAACTTTGCATGATGCTTATCGCGGCGCAACATGAAATCCAAGTATATTATTGATAGATTGTCTAAAGTCGAAAATCTGCAACACGCCGACGAACGAGAGTATTATCAAGCGCAATTGAGGGCGTCACAAGAGATCGACTTACAACTTGCGAAGTTGCATCCCGCTGCTGTTCGGTTCTATTTTGGTGCAGTGCAAAATGCGATTAAACGGTAACAACACCGCCCACGCTGTCCGGCAATTTCTTTGCAAAATCGATGATTATTCGGCCGCTATAGGCATATCGCGACCCTGCAGCGTCTCGTCTGAGCGTTCGCGTGATTCGTATTTCCGCGCATCGACCTTGTTCAGGATCACGCCGACGCATTTTTCGGCCACCACCTGAGATTGTGCAAGCGCATCACGCACCGACGCACGCTCGGTACGCGGTTGATCGACGACAAGGATAAAAAGATCGACCTCGTTGGCGACCGCGCGGGCATCGACGACAGCCGAGATGGGTGGCAGGTCCAGGATGATGTAGTCGACGCCCGTCCGGGCCTGCGAAAGCAGCTGCTTGAACATCGGCGAGGCGAGCAGCTGCGACGAATTCGGAAGCTGACGCTTCAGGGCGGCCGGAATGAATCGGAACCTCGCCGTCGGATGGAGCGTCTCGACGTCAGCCAGCCTGGCTTGACCCAAGAGAACCTCGACGATGCCGGCGCGCGCATGCGCCATGAGCATGCGCGTCGCGCTCTTGTTGCGCAGGTCGCAGTCGATGAGGAGCGTCCGGTCGCCCTGGCTGGCGAGAAGTGAGGCAAGGTTGCTGGCCATCCAGGAGGCGCCCTCACCCGCGAAGGCCGAGACGATCCCGATCACCTTCGGAGACTTCGCGCCCAGGAAGAGATCGACGGCAATCTTGGCGCTCCTCAATGTCTCCGAAACGGGCGAGAACGGGTTATCGGCGGCATAGGTGCCGAGGCTGCCGCCCTTGGCGGAGACCGGTGGCGCGGTTCCAAGGAAATCGAGGCCGAGCTCATCGGCGACCTGCTTCTCATTGCGGAAATATCTGCGGCGCGTCTCGAGATAGGCTGCGAGAACCATTGCAAGCGTTCCGCTGAAGATCACCGCCATGAAAAGCACGAGCTGGAGGCGTGGAAAGCTCGGCCTCTCCGGCGCCTCTGCAAACGAGATGATCCTGGCATTCGTGACCGGGAAGGATTCCTGCTGGATCGACTCCTGGTAGCGGTCCAGGAATATCTGGTACATGTTCCTGTATGTGTTTTCGGTGCGCTCGAGCTCACGCAGCTCGACGTTGTTCCTGTCGTCATTCTCGCTGTTGCCCGTCGCCTTGGCGAGCGTCGCGGCAAGCTCGTTCTCGTGCGACTGGGCCATGTCGAGACTGCTGCGATAGCCATTGGCCACACGGTTCAGCTCCTCGAACATCAGCCGGGCGTAGTCCTGCATCTCCTGCCGCAGCCTGACCGCCTGAACGTGATCGGCACCGTACTTCTTCGAGATATCCGCCTCACGCTTGGAGGCGTCGAGGTACTTGGTGCGGAGCTGCTTCGAAATCGAGTCCTGCAGCACGTCGTTCACGACGATGTCCGCGCGGCCGGAGTCTATGACCGCCTTGAGGCTTTCATACTTGGCCCGCGCTTTAGCTGTTTCGGTGCCCGCGTCGACTAGGGCGGTGCTCAACTCCTGCAGCCGCTGGTCGGATAGCAGCTCGGTTCCGGTTCTGACCAGGCCGTTCGCGGAACGGTACCGCTCCACCGCAAGGTCCGCCTGGCGCGTCTTCTCGCGCAGGTCTTCCACCCGCTCCCGCAGCCAGTTGCCGGCCAGGCTCATCGATTCATAGGTCGAATTCACGCGGTCGGCGACATAGGCTTCGCCAAGGGCATTCGCGATCTTCGCCGAAAGTTCAGGCGAGGTCGACGCAAAACGCAGGTCGAAGATATAGGATTGCGCCACGCGCGTGATCGTTGCTCCGTCCTGAAGCTTGGCGATGGCATTCTGGCGCAGACGCGCCGGATCCGTTTCAGGCTGGGACCCCGTTCCTGAAAGCCAGCCAATCGCGATATCGAGAAGCGAATCCCGGGACGACATGAACTCCTCGTTCTGCGTCAGGTTCAGCTTGTCCACCACGGCGCCGCCGATCACCTTCGAGCGCATTACTTCAAGCTCGCTCAGGAGGCCGCCGTCGGTTTCCTCCGGCGTTTCGGATTGTCCGGCATATCTGTTGATCAACGGGCCCTTGCTGACATCGAGGAAGAGCGTCGCCTGGGCGGAATACAAGGGAATTGCGACGCGACTGTAGATCAGGCCGATGAGAATGCCGACCGCTATGCAGGCGAACATCGGTTTCCAGCGACGGCGGAAGAGTGCGACGATATTGTCGATGTCAATGCCGTCAAACCCGGCGGATTCCGTCGCTCTCCGGGTCCTGCGATGTATATCTGTTCTTCCTGACGCCAATTTCTAACCTCGGTATTGTAAATCAATCACCGCAATACGTATGGAAACACTGATAGCACTGAATATCATCGCTTCAATTCGGTCACCTTAGTGCAAAGATCGTTGGCGTACCAGACAGAGTTTTTGCGCCAAGTCTCGCGTTTCTTCGCGGGTCCGGCCGCCGCACGCAAGTATTGCAACCACACAGCTTATGTCGATCGGGACGCGAGCAGACGGCGAACAGTTACGATCGAAACCCGAATCCCCGTGCAGGCCGGGTTGACACTATGGTAAAATAAACATTCTAATTTAGCGAAACGCTATATAAAAAATCTTCCTTCGCTGACACGGGCGCCCGCTGATATGTCCAACATCCGAAAGTTCATCTTCCATGATCTGCAGCGGATCGAGGGATATATTGATCTGCCGGACGCCCTTGTATTTCTCTCCCTGCTCGAAACGCAGACGAGCCTCGGGCTCGAAGGGGGCGTCGCAGAAATCGGCGTCTTCTACGGCCGCTCCTATTTCCTTCTGCGAAAGATCACGGCTCCTGAAAACAAGGTCGTGGCCATCGACCTCTTCGAGATAGGCGATGCCGAGGACGGCGTCTCGGAACAGTACAAGGGATTCCTGAAAAACGGTGCGCAGCTCGGCCTTCCGGTCGACGAGGAACTCGTCATAGCCGGCGACAGCGGCAGGGTCGTACCGGCCGATATCCTGGAGAAGGTGGGCCGGGTAAGGTTTTTCAGCATCGACGGCGGGCATATGCTGCCGCATCTCGCCGCCGACAGTGCGCTTGCCGGTGCAGTCCTCGCTCCCCACGGCGTCATCGCCTTCGATGACACCTTCAATCCCAGCTGGCCGGAGGTGACGGTCGGCGTTTCCGATTTCCTGCGGGAGAACGACGAGTTTCGCGCCTTCTGCATGACGAAATACAAGACCTATGTCTGCAAGCGCGAGTTTCACGATTTCTATCGCGCCGTGATCGACGAGGCGCCGCATCTGGAGGCGCTCGAGCACAGCGAGACGGAATTTCTCGGCGCAACAGTGGTGCGCCTCCACAATCCGCTCGGCCGGCGTATCGCCTATGAGATCATGACGCGTTCGGGGATGGGCTCCATATCGGAACATCTCTACCGCGGCCACAAGCCGCCGCCTCAACTCACGCCACCGGTTGATGATGGGGGTCATCCCGACGACGCGCCGGCCCGATCAACGGGCGCGGACGATCGTTAGCCCGCTCGATCCGACGCGAATGCCAAGCGGTCCGGTCGGCGGCACGCGCGACGGCCGAACCGCAAGAGGCCAAGCGATCAATGGGAAAATTAGGTCAATGATTAACCGGCGTCGCACAGAGCGAGCGACGCTCTAAAGAAACGGACGTCTGCCAGACCGGAATCCTCCCGCGCAAAAGCCGCGGCTCGCTCACGAACCGCCTCTCATCGCGGGCAGCAACTCGGCAAGCCGAGCTAACCGACCAGCATCCGCCGCAATACTTCAAACAGGCTTGCCCGCTTTGGAGCAAGGATTGCGCGAATCTGGGACGCCGCAGTCGAGGCCGCAACGGTCGCGCCGAAATGGCAATAGCAGATGACTTCGTGCAACTGCCAGTCATCGAGTTCGAAGAAGCGTTTTGCCTCGCCATAGCTGTCGTCCGCAAGGCCGGCCGCCCTAAGAACCGGATCCTTGAAAGCAACCGAAATCGGCGAATCGTCGCTGCGCATCGCTTCCCGCATATCCGGAGGTTGGTACTCCGTCTGATGCAGCGTCGAGAGGCGCCAATGGGGATTTCGCTCAAGAAGTTCCGCCCAGCGGACGAGGCGCTCGCTGCGCGACATTGTCCGCCCCGGATAGTCTTCGATTTCCGCGACAGACCTTAATTGCTCAAGTGTTTGATACTTCATCTTGGACTCCCATTCAGACGATGGTTGTTCCGCGCCAATACCTACACCGACCCTTGAGGATGATGACTCCGGGTCTTAAGGAAGTCCAATCACGTTAGAAGAATCCCGCCGGCGGAGCGCTCCGTCCGGCGAGCGTATCTAGGGGTTTCAGCCCGCCGGCTGGGGCGCGAATTCGCGCATCGCTCCAGCAAACGGCTTGGGGAGGGGCGCGGAATAGGAACCACGCTTGCTGGTGGAGAGGCCAAGCGAAACCAGTGCCTCTGCCTGCTTCACGGCCGCCGCCACCCCATCGATCACGGGCACGCCGTAGATCGCCTGCAGTTCGCGCGCAAGATCCGTCATGCCTGCGCATCCGAGCACGATCGCCTCGGCACCGTCTTCCGAGAGCGCCCTTTCGATTTCCGCCCTGAGCTTGCCGATAGCGCCCGATGCCACGTCCTCCAGCGCGAGCACCGGAATATCCGAGGCCCGAACCTTCGCCCGCTCGCCCATGCCGTAGCGACGGACGAGGTTTTCGATCAGCACCCGCGACCGCTCCAATGTCGTGACGACCGTGAAGCGCTGCGCCAGAAACCCGGCGGTCGCGACGGCAGACTCGCAGAGGCCGACAACCGGCACATCGGAAAAGCTTCGTGCCGCTTCGAGCCCGGTGTCGTCGAAACAGGCAACGATCGCCGCATCATAACCCGAAGCCCGCCGTTCCCTCAGCTCCGCCAGCAGGCCCGGGATCGCGAGCGCACCGTCATAGTGCCCTTCGATCGAGGCCGGCCCCATGCGCGACGTGGCGGCTATGATCTCGGTCCCGGAAGCCGCGACGGTCCGGGCCGCCGCCGCGGCCTTTTGTGTCATCGAGACCGTGGTGTTCGGATTTATGAGCAGGAGGTGCATGTCAGCCTATCTTGGCTTGCCGCCGGTTCAGCATCGTCATGATGCCGAGCGCGACGAGAATGATGGTGAAGGAGAAGAGTGTCGTTACCGTGCCGAGCGCATACAGGACCGGCGTCGTAACGTTGGTCGTCATGCCGTAGATCTCGAGCGGCAGCGTGTTGTAGGTGCCCGATGTCATGAGCGTGCGGGCGAATTCGTCATAGGAGAGCGTGAAGCCGAAGAGACCGACGCCAACCAGGCTTGGCGCGATCATCGGCAGCACGACATGCCGGAAGGTCTGCCAGGGGCTGGCGCCGAGGTCCCGTGCCGCCTCCTCGTAGGCGGGGGAAAAGCGGTTGAAGACGGCGAACATGATCAGGACGCCGAAGGGCAGCGTCCAGGTCAGATGTGCCCCGAAGGCCGAGGAATACCAGGCGGGCTTGAGGCCGGTCTGCTGGAAGACGACGCCGATGCCGAGCGAGATGATGATTGAGGGAACGACGAGGCTCGCCACCGTCGCGTAGAACAACACCGTTGCCCCACGGAACTTCCTGCGAAAGGCGAGGCCGGCAAGCAGCGACACGACGACGGTAACGGCCATCACCATGAGCCCGAGCGTGAAGGAGCGCCTGAAGGATGCGCCGAAATCGCCGACGGCCTGCTTTTCGAAGAGATTGAAGAACCAGTGGACCGAAACCCCGTTCAAGGGGAAAGTCAGGCCGCCGTCCGGCCCCTGGAAGGAAAGGATGACGATCGCAGACAAGGGGCCATAGAGAAAGAGCACGAAGATCGTGAAGAAGACGGCAAGCACGTAGAATTCGAGGCTTCGCTTCTCACGGTACATCTCAGAGCTCCTTGCGGATATCGACGACGCGCAGGATCGCCGCGACCATCAGAAGGACGAGGACCAGCAGGACGACGGCATTTGCCGCCGCTGCCGGATACTGCAGCAACGACATCTGGTTCTTCATCATCAGCGCAACGGACGCGCTCTGGCCGCCGGACATCACCTGCACCGTCGAGAAGTCGGCCATAACCAGCGTCACGACGAAGATGGTGCCGATCGCCATGCCCGGCTTCGCCAGCGGGATGACGACGTTCCAGAGGACCTGCCATCCGCTGGCGCCCGCGTCACGCGCTGCCTCGAACAGCGAACGGTCGATGCGCATCAGCGTATTGAAGATCGGCGTCACCATGAAAAGCGTATAGAGATGCACCATGGCGAGCACGACGGCGAAATCCGAGTAGAGCAGCCATTCGATCGGCCGAGGAACCAGCCCCATTTCGACGAGCGTCGTGTTGACGAGACCATTGCGCCCGAGCACCGGGATCCAGGAAATCATGCGGATGATGTTCGAGGTCATGAAGGGCACGGTGCAGACCAGGAAGAGGATCATCTGCGTGCTCGTCTTGCGAATGTGGAAGGCCAGGAAATAGGCGACCCAGAAGCCGATGAGGAGCGTCAGCGCCCAGACGATGACCGTGAACTTCAGGGTATTGAGATAAGTCTTCCATGTGACCCACGAACCCAGCGTTTCCGTGTAGTTCATAGTGAGAAAAGCGGGATAGAGCCCCGCGAAATCATAGTCCCAGAAGCTGACGACCGCGATCATGGCGATCGGCAGTATGAAGAAGAAGCCGAGGATCAGGACGAGCGGCGTCGATTGCAGGTAGGAAATCGCCGACGGGGCGAACCGGAGGTGACGCTTGGCCAACTCCGATGCCGGCACCGTTTGCTCTGAAGCGATCGTGGCCATGTCTGATCTCCGGAATCTTCCGCGGGATTGCCTTGCCTGGCACCGCGCGAGCCTAGTGTTGCGTCTTGGCCCGCGCGGGTAAGCGGTAGTGGCAGGCGGCGGAGGCTTCCTCGCCGCCTGCCGATCTTGCCGTCAGGCCGCGATGAACTCGTTCCAGCGGCGGACCATGTAGCGGTCTTCGTCCATGACGGAGTTCCAGCATGCGACGTGCCCCATGCGCTCCTCGAAGGAGCCGCCGTCGCGAACGGCGCCGGCCTTCTCCATGACCTTGCCTTCCGGGGAAAGGATATCGCCCTGTGCCGGCTTGCCTTCGATCCAGTAGCCCCACTCGTCGGCGGACATGAATTCCTTGGCGGTATCCATTGCAGCCGAATAGTAGCCCTGGCGGTTAAGATAGCCGCCGACCCAGCCGGACGTGTACCAGTTGATATACTCATAGGCCGCGTCGAGCTGTGCGCCCTTGAGATGCGAGGCAAGGCCGAGCCCGCCGCCCCAGGCACGATAGCCTTCCTTCAGCGGCTGGTATTTGCAGGCGATGCCCTTCGAGCGGACTGCGGCGACGGCCGGCGACCACATGGACTGGATGACGACTTCGCCGGATGCCATCAGGTTGACGCTCTCGTCGAAGCTCTTCCAGAAGGCACGGAACTGGCCGTCCTGCTTTGCCTTGATCAGGAATTCGATCGTCTTGTCGATCTCTTCCTTCGTCATGTTGCCCTTGTCGGCATATTTGATGTTGCCCGTGGCTTCCATGATCATCGCGGCATCCATGATGCCGATCGACGGGATGTTGAGGATCGATGTCTTGCCCTTGAAGGCCGGATCCATGATGTCGGCCCAGGTGCTGATCTCGCGGCCGACGAGGTCGGGGCGGATGCCGAGCGTGTCGGCATTGTAGATCGTCGGAACCATCGTCATCCACTGCGTCGGTTCCTTGGCGAAGGTCTTGGAGTCCTGAGCTTCGACGAAGCCGACCGTGTGAGGCGCCGTACCCTGCGCGATCACGCTGTCGGACTTCAGCTTGCCGGTGATGAAGAGCGGCACGATCTTGTCGAAATACTTGAGCTTCGACGTATCCATCGGCTGCAGGACGCCGGTCGGATAGACCTTCTTGGCGATCCAGTACTCGATGTCGGCAACGTCGTAGCTGTCCGGCTGGGTAACGGCGCGCTGGGCAGCGGCATCGGAGTCCGTTGCCGTCATCTCAAGCGTGATGCCGAGGTCGGCCTTGCACTTCTCGGCGATCGCATTGATGTTCGAAACGCCCGTACCGAACTGGCGGAGCGTGATGTTGGATTGCGCCCAGATCGTCGGAAAGCCGGTGATGAGGCCGGAACCGGCAACGGCGCCGACGGCGGCCGCGCCCGTCTTGAGGAGCGAGCGGCGGGATATGCCCTTCTGCGCCTTGTCGGTGGATTTGGTTTCTGTGGTCATGTCAGTTCCCCTTTTCTTGATGCCGATATTTCATGCACGGCCGAGGAGGACGGCGTCCTCCAGGGCCCAACTCAACGAGACCGCATCGCCGACCGATACCGGCTTCCTGAAGTAGTCGGCATCGCTCACGATCACGGTGAAGTCGTCGCTGCCGGCTCCAAGCACGGTGATCTTCACCGAGGAGCCCCGATATTCGATGTTCGAAACGATTCCGGAAAAGCCCAGCGTCTTGTCGGAGGGTGCATCTAGGCGGACCTTGTCGGTACGGATGCCGATATCCACCGCCTCGCCGACGGCCCTGCCCTCTCCACGCACCGAGAAGCTCTGGCCCTCTGGAACAACAAGCGTCAGCACGCCATCCTCGTTCCCCGTCACCCGGCCCGAGAGAACATTGTGGTCGCCCATGAAGCGCGCGACAAAGGCGGTCGCCGGCTTCTCGAATACCTGGCGCGGTGCCGCCGCCTGCTCGATCTTGCCGTCGTTCATGATGACTATGATGTCGGCGAGCGCCATCGCCTCTTCCTGGCTGTGGGTCACATGCACGAAGGTGATGCCGAGGGTCTTCTGCAACTTCTTGAGTTCTGCCCGCATGCGGATCTTGAGAAACGGGTCGAGCGCAGAAAGCGGCTCGTCGAGCAGCAACGCTTCCGGATCGGTGATCAATGCACGCGCCAGCGCCACGCGCTGCTGCTGGCCGCCGGAAAGCTGGGCCGGGCGCCTGGTGGCATAGGCCTCCATCTGCATCAGCTTCAGCATTTCCAGCGCCTTGGCCCGGCGCTCGTCCTTCTCCACCCCCTTCATCTTCAGGCTGAAGGCGACATTGTCGACGAGATCGAGATGCGGAAAGAGCGCGTAGGACTGGAACATCATCGCCGTTCCGCGCTTGGCGGGCGGAAAATCAGTGACGACCACGTTGCCGAGCCGGATATCGCCCGACGAAATTGTCTCATGTCCGGCGATCATGCGCAGCGTCGAGGTCTTGCCGCAACCCGAGGGGCCGAGGAAGCAGCAATAGGAACCCGCCGGGATCTTCAGGCTGATCGCGTGAACCGCGGTCGTCGAGCCATAGACCTTGGAAACGGACGCTATATCGATCTCAGCCGCTTTCGACATTCTGTCTTCCCCTGTTCGGGAAAGATGATGCATCTCGCGTGCCAGTTTCCGCCGATTGAGCCAAGCCCTTGCGAAACCGCCAAGATTCGTCGACAGGCACCGGAGATTAATTTAGCGGCAATCGTTGGTCATGCACATTGAATAGGCGTTTGTGCTCAATTAATGCAGAAAATCGTATACAATTTCGCCGTGGTTTGCGCGCAAATTCCGGTTAACTTTTACGGCGAAGCCCGATATCATCCGCCCTATCGTGGTATTCAACAGATAAAGTGCTCCTCCAGCGTGTTTCAAGCGACCGACGAATCCGGCGAAGCCGGGGTTCCGCAGATAAGAGATTCGATCCGTGATGCGATCGTCGAACGGCGTCTTGCTCCGGGCACGAAGCTTTCGGAAAGCGACGTCGGCAGTCTCTTCAGTGTCAGTCGCACCCTTGCCCGTGCTGCACTGCAGGCTCTGTCCTATGAGGGCCTGGTCAGCGTCGAGAAGAACCGCGGCGCCTTCGTCGCCTATCCGCTGCCCGATGAAGCGCGCCAGATCTTCGCCTCGCGACGCCTTCTCGAGCCCGGCATCCTGCGGGAGGCGGTAGCGCGCGCCACACCCTCGCAAATCCAGCACCTCAAGCAGCTGCTCCTGGAGGAAGGCCGCCTGATGGGCGAGCGCGGCCAGCCGGCCCGCCGCGCCGAGATCAAGGCCTCCGGCGACTTCCATCTCACGGTCGCGCAGATTGCCGGCAACGCGATCCTGCAGCGCTTCATGGAAGAACTCGTCGCCCGCTCCTCGCTGGTGATCGCCCTGTACGGGCAGTCGACCGTCTCAAGCTGCGGGCATTCGGAGCATGGCGACATCGTTGCCGCGATCGAGCGCAAGGATGCCGACGAGGCTTGCCGCCTCATGGTTCACCACATATCGCACATCGAGGCCGACCTCGACCTTCGCGAACGCAAGAGCGTAAGCCTCCGGGAAGCCTTCGGGCCGCAATAAACGCATCTTCGCCGATTCCTCTGCCGGCCGGCCGCTGGTCCGTTTCATCCGCACCCTTCCGAAGCCTGGCATCCATCTTGCCATCTTGTAGTCGACCTGGGTCATCGCGCCGCGGGCATTGAAGATCGCCGGAGGGCTTTTATTTCTTCCATTGGAGCCCAGTTCTCAGTCAGATTGCGCTGCAGGGAGCATGTCGATGGAAAAGCCCGCCTTCCGACTCACCGATCTCGCCCATGGCGGCGGATGCGGCTGCAAGCTTGCGCCCGCCGTCCTGCAGAAGCTCCTGGCGGACCAGCCGGAAGCCCGCGGATTCAGCCAGCTGCTGGTCGGCAACGATATGGCCGATGACGCCGCGGTCTGGCAGCTGGATGAAGACCTTTGCGTCATTGCGACGACGGACTTCTTCATGCCGATGGTCGACGACCCACGGGATTTCGGTCGCATCGCGGCCACGAACGCCATTTCTGACGTCTATGCCATGGGCGGGCGCCCGATCCTAGCCCTGGCGATCCTCGGCATGCCGATCAGCAAGCTGGAGCCGGAAACCATCAGCAAGATCCTGGCGGGCGGCGCCTCCATCTGTGCCGAGGCCGGGATCCCGATCGCCGGCGGCCACTCGATCGATTCACTCGAGCCGATCTACGGTCTGGCAGTGATCGGGATCTGCAAACCCGGAAGGGTCCGCCGCAACAGCGACGTCAAACCGGGGGATGCACTGATCCTCACGAAGGGCCTTGGCGTTGGCATCTATTCGGCAGCGATCAAGAAGAACGCCCTTTCTGCCGAAGCCTATGACGAGATGCTCGCATCGACGACGCTGCTCAATCGCCTCGGTGCCGAGCTTTCTGAGGACCCCGATATCCATGCCATCACCGACGTCACGGGCTTCGGCATCCTCGGACATTCGCTGGAGATGGCAAAGGCGTCGCGGGTGTGCCTGAAACTCAAGCTCGACGCCATTCCATTTCTGTCCCGGGCCGAAGAATTGGCCCGGGAAGGCTATGTCACGGGCGCCTCCGGCCGGAATTGGGTAAGCTACGAGAAGGATATAGACCTTCCGCCCGGCCTGCCCGACTGGCAGCGCATGCTTCTCGCCGACCCACAGACATCCGGCGGCCTCCTGATTGCATGTGCCGCCGATCGGGCCGATGACGTGGTCGGGTCGGCGCGGACGTCAGGCTATCCGCTGGCGAGCATCGTCGGCACCGCAGAGACCGGCCCCTCTCGTGTCATGGTGGAAACCTGAGCAACGCGGGACCAGTTCCCCGATCGACTGCAAGGAGGTTGCAATGCGAATGAGACACCTCATCATCGGTTCCGTTGCACTTGCCCCGATGACATTGGCACTTTCGCCGGCTTTGGCGCAGGACATGCCGAAGCCCACGGGATGCGTCGATGCTGGCAAGGCGGAGCCGGCCACCGACCCGGTTCCGGGCAATACGGACAGCACGGCGCCGCACAATGCCGGCACGAGCGGTTGGACCGGCGGAACCGGCGGCGCGCATATCGGCACGAACCCTTCCGGTGCGACGGCCGCATCGACCACCTGGCAACCACCGACGGCAAGGGGACTTGACCTCACGATGGCGCCGGAATCGGAGAGCGACAATCCGGCACCGCCATCCGCTGCCCAGCAGCGATGCTGACCGCCAAAAAGCGTGCGGCCGCCATTTTCACATGAGCTCACTGCGCTATCTGATCTTTTGCCTGACCCATATGACGCATCTCAGCCATGCAGCGCAGAGGAGCCAGTTCGATGATCAACCGCCGCCGATTTCTTGAGAATGCCGCAGCAGCCGGCCTCGCGGCCGCATGGATTTCGCGCAGTTCAGGCGCGGCCCATGCAGCGGAGAACCTCGCGAAGCCCGAAGGCTCATGGCGCACGTTCGACGTGACGACGTCCGTCAAGCTCCAGGAGGTTGAAGGACCGGCCCAGCTTTGGCTGCCGATCATCCAGTCGGCGGGAGACTACCAGAAGGCGGACCAGCCTCGTTGGGTTTCAAGCAGCGAAAGCATCGCAATCGAAGAGGATCCGGCATCGGGCGCGAGCATTCTTCACGCCACGTGGCCGGGCGATAAGGATCGGTCAATCGAAGTCGTGCAACGCGTTTCGACCCGCGACCGCGGACCCGCCAATCGCGTTCCGGCCTCGCAGGATGAACTGCAGCGCGAGCTTCGCAGCACGCCCAGCATGCCGACCGACGGTATCGTCCAGACGACGGCCATGCACATTGTCGGGAACCGCACAGAGCCGGAGGACCGGGCTCGCGCCATCTACGACTGGGTCATCGACAATACGTTCCGAGATGCGAATGTGGCCGGCTGCGGCGTGGGCAACGTCAAGGACATGCTGGAAAGCGGGTACTTCGGCGGCAAGTGTGCCGATATCAGCAGCCTCTTCGTAGCGCTTGCGCGGGCGGCTGGCCTGCCCGCACGCGATGTCTTCGGCATCCGCGTGGCGGACTCGGACGATTTCAAGAGCCTCGGGCGCAGCGGCGATATAACGAAGGCACAGCACTGCCGCGCGGAATTCTACCTCGAATCGGAAGGCTGGGTAGCCGTCGATCCGGCGGACGTGCGCAAGGTCGTCCTTGAGGAAAAGCTCCCGCTCGAAAACGCGGCTGTGGAGGCATTCCGTCGCAAGGCATTCGGCAACTGGGAAATGAACTGGGTTTCCTACAACAGCGCCCGCGACCTCGTGCTGCCCGGCGGCAGCGAGCGCCAAGGCTTCCTGATGTATCCGGCCGCAGTCACATCGCGCGGAGAGGTCGATTGCCTCAGCCCGAAGACCTTCGCCTATTCGATAACATCGAAGGAAGTCGTCGCCTAAGGTTCGATTGCGGACGCGCCACCGAGTGGCCGGGATCAGTGCGCCTTGATCTCCTCTATCATCAGGCGCAGCCCGTCTCGATTGAAGAATTCGCCTTCGCGGATCAGGGATCGATCTTCGTTCAGCTTGCGCACCAGCGACGACAAGCGGGCCTTGGCTGCGCCATCTTCGACGAGGCCCTCATGTCCGGCACGAAAGAAGACGGCGCCCGACCAGGCCACGCCCGCACTTTCGAGAAGGCCGGCCATCTCCTCCCAGCGGAGCTCGTCGCCGACGACATGCAGGTAGGCCGAGCGGAGGAGATCGACCTGTATTTCGCCGATGCGAAGCAGGACGAACAGCATCGTGAAGGAACCGGCCTCCGCGTATGTCCGCACGATCCAGTCGTCAAAATCGGTCGTTGCAGATGGCGAGGTCACGAGCGCTCTCCGGATGGCGGAAGAGAATGGGAGTCGAACCCACCCAGGACAGCATCGCTGCCCCACCCGGATTTGAAGTCCGGACGCCCCACCGGGGACGAATCTCCTCCTTGGCCGGCATCTGCAGGAGACGGACCGTAAAGGTCGAGCCTGTGCGGGTTGATGCGGCGGACATCGCCGCGCCGGAGCGTTATCCCTTGGCGATCGAAGAACTCGAGGATCTCGATCGCCACCTTTCTACCGCTGTTGATACGATCACGAAAGGCGCCCGCCGCAAATTCCCCATGCTCGGCATGAGTGGCGACATCCCTTATCACCTCGACCATTTCCGCGGTCGTGGACCGCAAGAAGAAATGGTCGTGGCGTATCTCGTCGACGCGCCCGAGCCGCGCGCAGAGCTTCAGCACCCGCCTGACCTCCTTCTCGTCGGCACCGAGCATCTCCGCAAAGTCCCGCACGCGCGGCGGCCGAAATCGCCCATCGCCCCGCAGGTGAGGATCGATCAGCTCGAGAAGCCCCTCTTCTTTCTCGGTAAGCCGCACCTCATGCCCTGGCAGGCGCACGAAAGACCCTTCCAGCACGATCCGTCTCGCCGCGGCATCCGCCCGCAAGGCGGCGACGAAGGCCGGACTCGGCAGCCGGATCGTCAGCTTCATGCGCAGCTGTTCGCGGCCAATTCCCTGAAGGTCGGGGTTCAGGGCATGAAACGTTGAAAGCTCGGCTGCGACCTGATCGCAGAACTTGGCGCGAAACCCGGCGGAAAGTGCATATCGGGCCGAGGAGCTCGCAATGACGACTGCTCCGACCTGTTCGACGATCGCCACCAGTTGATCTTCCGCAAGTGCGCGGTCGCGTTCGAAAGCGTCAAGATCGACGAGATAGGGTGGGGCATTCAGGAGTGCCTCGAGCGCTTGCGCCGCCGCGGGCTGCCCTGCGGCCTCTAGACGCTGCAGCCGTTCCGGCGAGCGGCGCTTGCGCGCAGGCGGCCTCAGATCGACCAGCCGGCCACCCCCGATTGTCCGCTGCGCGGAAACGTCACGCAGAATGAAGCGATCACCTACCGTGGCGGCGATCGGCCGGTCGAGCACGAGCTGCGCCAAACCCGAACGCCCCGGCTCCAACGCCTCCTGCAATGGCACGATGCGCACGTCGGCTTCCGCGCCGGCGTGATGGAACCGGGCCGGAAACCATTGTCCAATCGCCTTCGGCTCGCTTGCCAATACCGACAATTCCGCATCCAGCCTGTCCGTTGGCGCGTGGAGGAACGGATCGACGATCATGTCGCCCCGCGCGATCTTCTCCTTCGCGATACCTTCTCCGGCGAGGTTGAGGGCGCATCGCTGTCCTGCCACGCCGCGCTCGGCCGGCTCGTTCTGGGCATGGATCGACCGGACTCTCGCATGCAGGCCCGGGGGAGAGACCATCACCTGGTCACCGGTCGCGACCGATCCCGAAAGCACGGTCCCGGTCACAATCGTCCCGGCGCCGGAAAGCGTGAAGCAGCGATCCACGGCCAGCCGGAAGCGTCCATCGGCACTGGCGGCGACCGTCTGGCGCTCCGCCTCGGCGAGCTTCTCCCTCAGAAGTCCGATTCCTTCTCCAGTCACTACGGAGACCGGAACAATTTCAGCCCCGCGCAGACCTGTCGGCGCAAGCATATCTCCGATCTCGGCAACGAGAACATCGCGCCGTTCCGGATCGGCGAGATCGGCCTTGGTCAGCGCGACTATGCCGCGTTTGATCCCCAGAAGGTCGAGAATTGCCAGATGCTCGAGCGTTTGCGGCTTGATGCCGTCGTCGGCGGCGATGACCAAAAGAGCGTAGTCGATACCGCCCGCGCCCGCGAGCATCGTGTGTATGAAGCGCTCATGGCCGGGAACGTCGACGAAGCCGGTTATGGTCTCGGCGAATTTCGTATAGGCGAAGCCGAGTTCGATCGTGATGCCGCGCGCCTTTTCCTCCTTGAGGCGATCGGTGTCGACGCCAGTCAACGCCTTCACCAGCGACGTTTTTCCGTGGTCAATATGGCCGGCCGTGCCGATGATCATGGGGCGCCTCCCGGAAGCGGCAGGAGTGCCCGCCGTTCGGCCTCGGTGATTTCATCCTTCGAAAGGCCATCGCCCACCGGCCCGATGAACGGTTCGGCAAGAGGACTGCCGCCGTCCCTTGCGCGCAGGAGCCAGGCGAGCGCCGCCACGCGATCAGCAGCGATCCCGGTGCCCATGTGGCATGCAGCGCCGAGCATCGCCTGTGCGTCGGCATCGCCGAGCATCGCACCCCTTTCCCACCAATAGGCTGCCTGAACGGCATCCCGATCGACGCCGATGGCATTGTGATAGAGCATGCCGAGGCGAGTCATCGAGGCGGCGATGCCGGATGTGGCCGCACGCTCTGCCCAGAGACGAGCCTCGATCGGATCGGGCGGCACAACCTCGCCTTCGAGAAGCATCCAGCTCAGCATGTCCTGCGCGGGCGCATCTCCCTGCTCGGCGGCCTTGCGATAGAACTCGGCGGCAAGCTTGTAATCGGCATCGGTGCCATCGACGCCCTGCATGTGGAAGGCGGCATAGTTGCGCTGACCGACGGGATCGCCTGCCTCCGCAGCAAGCGTCAGCCACTTGAGGGCAAGTATCCGATCGCGTGGAACGCCCAAACCTTCTGCGAAGCAAGCCCCGATATTGTTCCGGGCGCGCGCGACACCGGCACGGGCAAGCGGCTCCCAGATGGCGAGCGCGGTCTCATAGTCGCCGGTGTTCGCAGCCGCGAGCGCCCTGCCCATGGCATCCTCGGCAGGCTCCTGCCTCGCTCGCCGGAAGCGGTCAAGCCAGCCCATGGTTCGCCACTTGCGACAGGCTCTCGATGAAGCCTGTCTCATCGACAAGGCAGCGCAAGTCCAGGACCAATGCCCCCTCCTGCAAACGTCCCAAGACCGGGCGCGGCAGGCCGCGAAAGGCGGCCGCGAGCTTCTCAAGCGCTCCACCAGTTTTCCCGGTGATCCTCAACCCTGCGCTCGGAATGGTATCGACCGGCAGGGCCCCGGAACCTATCTGGCTGTGACAGATGCAGGTCTCCACCGAATAGCCGTGAACGGTCAGAACCCGTGCAACCGCCGGTGCGATCCTTTCCGATTGCGCTCTGATCTCGTCCTGCCGACGCGCTAGCAGCCGAAGCGTTGGCAGGCGCTCGGCCAGACGATCGGGATCGCGGTAAAGCTTCAGCGTTGCGGCCATGGCGGCGATCCTGATCTTGTCGACACGCAGCGCGCGCTTCAGCGGATTGCGGTTGATCCGAGCAATCAGATCTTTTCGCCCGA
The DNA here is from genome assembly GCF_004345245.1 of Rhizobium sp. BK251. GTDB lineage: Bacteria > Pseudomonadota > Alphaproteobacteria > Rhizobiales > Rhizobiaceae > Rhizobium. The sequence continues at coordinate 466,607 of NZ_SLUQ01000004.1, forward strand.
CGATGAAGCCTGCCTGGGGGCCGCCGAGCAGCTTGTCGCCGGAGAAAGTGACGAGATCCGCGCCCTCGGCAACCGCCTCTCGAACGGTGGGCTCCTTTGCCAACCCGAAGCGCGTGAGATCGACGAGCGTTCCCGATCCCAGGTCGTTCAGGAGCGCAATGCCCGCCTCTCTGGCAATTTCCGCCAGCTCCGCGCCCGGCACCTCTGCCGTGAAGCCTTCTATGCGGTAATTGGATGTATGCACCTTGAGGATCAGCGCCGTTTCGGGACGGATTGCGTTGCCATAGTCCCGCGCGTGCGTGCGGTTGGTCGTGCCCACCTCGACAAGCGTAACGTCGGCCCGTTCCATGATGTCAGGCATGCGGAAAGCTCCGCCGATCTCGATCAATTCGCCACGTGAAACGATCGCCTCCCGCCCTTGCCCGATGGTACCGAGGGCGATCAGCACGGCAGCGGCGTTATTGTTGACGATGGTGGCGTCCTCCGCGCCGGTCAGTTCGCAGAGAAGCTCTCGGAGGTGGCTGTCACGTTCGCCGCGCCGGCCGGTATCGAGATCAAGCTCGAGTGCGGCCGCCTCGCGCATGGCATCGACGGCGGCCGCTATGGCTTCCTCCGCCAGCAAAGCCCGCCCAAGATTGGTGTGAAGCACGGTCCCTGTCAGGTTGAAGAGTGGGCGGAGATTCGAGCGGTCGCGATATTCGATGCGGCTCATGAGCGACGCCAAGATATCCGCTCCGTCCGGAATCGCAGTTCCGGTGCGCGCGGCGGCGCGGATCTCCGCCAGAACCTTGCGCAGCTCCTCCGTCACGACCAAGCGGCCGTATCGCTCAACGAGCGGCGAGCATGCCGGCGCCTTGAGCATTTGGTCGACGGACGGTAGCGCTCTGAGTTCGTCCATCCCCATCTCCTCAATAGCCCATCAGGAAGGGATTAAAGCCCGCTCGTCGATATTCGGTATCCTTCATCAGCATGTCGAGGCCGACGCTCGCGACATCGTCCGCGATCGGTTCGAGCGATGGATTCTTGTTTTGGTAGAGGATCTTGACCCAGCTGTGACAGGTGTCGCAGACTTCCGCCTTTACCGTTGCATCTTCCTCGGCGACCTCAACCGCCCGATAGCCAATGCCTTCCGTCGAACCGCAAGCCAGGCATTTTATCCGGACCTCGTTCCACCGCGTCATGCAGAACGAACAACAGCCGTAGCGCGCGCCCTCCGAGCCTGGAACACCGACGACCATCGACGCCACGGGCCGGCCGCCACAGACTGGACAGATACCGACACGAATTGGCACGAGGCGAGCCGCATCGAGGCGGGCCGCGATCCTGGAGGCATGAACCTGCGTTGCCGCGTAAAGGTACAGGTGATGTGCAAGGCTTTCCGCGGGCAGGCTATCGGCCATGACATTGCCGATGATCCAATCCATCGTCTCCGCATCCGCCGCACGCAGTTCCTCGAGAGCAGCCGCGGCAGCCGCGGGTTTGGCCAGCCCTTCGGCAGCCTCGAGAAAGTTCCGGATCGTCTGCCGGTAGCCAGGCTGCGCGGCCATTGCCAGGCGATCCAAAGGCGGCATCGCGCTTTCCCTTGCTCGCTCCACCTGCTGGGTGGGGATCGCTTCGACCGGCGGCAGGCTTGATGCAAGTTCGGCCTGGATGCGCGACAACCCCGCCAGGAATTCCAGATAGGGTGCCAGGCGACTGCCCTGCGCCAGCACGTCAAGGCGCTTGGCGCGTTCGGAAAACAATCGCTCCGGGCTGGGCAGGAAGGCGAAGGCTGCCTTCGATATGCCTCCGATTACCGATGGATCGGGCTGGAGGGGCGACGATGTTGACATTTTACCTCGCGGGCCGACCGGCCACAGCTTCCAGTACTATTACTCTGCAGGATCGATTTTGCCGCGTCCAGCCAGTTCTTTCAGCCACTTGCGATGATGACGCCAGGCCCAGCCGCCGGTGACGGATCCGCGCGTCATTGCGCGAAGCGTACCCCGCGTCCAGATCGCCGCATAGACGTGGAGAATGAAGAGCAGGATGATAAGGACGGCAGCCATCGAATGAACCAGGACGGCGACCCGATTGACGCCGATGGAGGTCAGCCCGCCAAAATACTGGTCCCAGATAATGAGGCCGGTTGCGATAAGCACGATGATGAAGAAAGCCATGCCCCAGAAGATGAACTTCTGGCCTGCATTGTACTTTCCAATCTCCGGCAGGCGCTCCTCATGGCCGGCGACCACATCGCCGATTTGCGAGACCCACTGGACGTCGACCCGGTTCGGCAGGTTGGCGCGCCATAGCTGGAAGAAGAAGATAAAGAAGCTGACGAACAGCACGACGCCGATCCACGGATGCAGCATGCGTGTGTTCTGGCCGCCTCCGAAGAGCTCCGTCAGGAAGAAAAGCGACGGGTGGAACATCGAGAGCCCCGACAGGAGGAGCAGTATAAGGCTCGTCGCGGTGATCCAGTGGTTGACGCGCTGGATCGGCCCGTAGCGGCCAACCGTGACCGGTGGACCCCGGTGGATCGTGTCTCCGGATTGTGTGTCGTTCGTCTCAGCCATCAGGTGTTCTCCCTGTGGTCCGTCGCCCGCTCGACCAGATGTTCCGCGTTCTCCTCATCCTCGCGCTGGACCTTGTTCGCCTTGCCGAAGATGCCGTGCAGGATGGCGCCGGCGGCGACGACGCCCATCGTGGCAAGCCCAACATACTTGCTGGCGCCTTTCCACGCCTGAACGACCGGCGAGATTTTCGGATTGTCGGGCAGGTCGGCATAGATATGCGGCATGTTGTTGTGATGCAGGACATACATGACATGCGTGCCGCCGACACCCGGCGGATCGTAGAGGCCGGCGTTCTGGTAGCCGCGGGACTTGAGATCGGCGATGCGTTGTTCCGCATGCTTCTTCATGTCGTCCTTGGTACCGAACACGATCGCCTGCGTCGGGCAGGCCTTGGCACAGGCGGGGCCTTGACCCACGGCGACACGGTCGGAACAGAGCGTGCATTTATAGGCGCGGTGATCCACCTGGGAGACACGCGGAATGTTGAAAGGACAGCCCTTCACGCAATAGCCGCAGCCGATACAGTTCTCGTGGATGAAGTCGACGATGCCATTCGAATACTGCACGATCGCGCCGGGCGAAGGGCAGGCCTTGAGACAGCCCGGATCGGCGCAATGCATGCAGCCGTCCTTGCGGATCAGCCATTCCAGATTGTCCGTCTCCGGGTTCACCCATTCTGTGAACCGCATGAGCGTGAACATGTTTGCGGTGAGGTCGTGCGGGTTCATATAGGTCCCCACGTTCTCCTCGATGTCCGGATGCGTGTCGTTCCACTCGATGCAGGCCGACTGGCAGGCCTTGCAGCCAATGCATTTCGAGACGTCGATCAGCTTCGCCACCGGCGTCAGGTGCCGTTCCGGCGGCGCCAGCTCGCTGGTGGCCGAGCGCCGGATGAGATCACGCTCGGTCAGATTGCTTTCCATCGGCTGGACCGGCGGATTGCTGACGGCAGTGCGCGGACTGTCCATCATGCTGTTACCTCCTTGTCCTTGGGCGGCGTGGTCGGTTCGATGTTGACCAGGAAAGCCTTGGACTCCGGGGTTTCGATATTGGCGTCACCGACGAAGGCGGCCAGCGAATTGGGACCGAAGCCCTTTCGCGCCGATCCAGTGAAGCCCCAATGGAGCGGGACGCCGACGACATGAACGGGCTTTCCGTCGCAGATGAGCGGCCGGATTCGCTTGGTGACCATGGCGATAGCCTTCACCGAGCCACGCTTGGACCATACGCGCACCCAACTGCCGTTCGGAATGTTCTTCTCCTGTGCCAGCTCCTCCGAGATCTCGACGAAGAACTGCGGCTGCAGCACCGAGTTTACCCGGTTGTGCTTGGTCCAGAAGTGGAAATGCTCCGTCAGGCGATAGGATGTCCCCGCATACGGGAACTCGTCGGACGTACCCAACTGCGCCGCATCCGTCTCGAACACGCGCGCGACCGGGTTGCCGCGCATCTTCGGATTGAAGACATTGGCGACCGGCGATTCGAACGGCTCCATGTGCGCCGGGAAAGGACCGTCGCGCATCAGGCCGCGGGCGAACAGGCGGGCGGTTCCTTCCTGGTTCATGATGAACGGTCCGACATCGCCCGGCTTTGCATTAGGCGCTATGTCGGGCACGTCGTAGCCCGTCCACTTGGTGCCATCCCATTCGAGCAGCTTGCGGCTCGGATCCCACGGCTTGCCTTCCAGATCCGCCGACGCGCGGTTGTAGAGGGTGCGGCGGTTCAGAGGCCACGCAAACGTCCAGCCGAGATAGGCGCCGGTGTCGTCCGGGTCATGATTGTCGCGCCGGGCCATGTTGTTGCCCTGCTCGTTGAAATTGCCCGAATAGATCCAGCAGCCGGACATGGTCGATCCGTCATCCCGCAGTTGCGAGAAATTGACGACCTGCTTGCCGGCCGGCACGAGCACCTTCGTCGGGTCGGCGGGATCCATGAGATCGGAGAGCGCACGGCCGTTGATCTCCTTGGCCAATTCTTCCGCGGTCGGTTCGTTCGGATCGGCATATTCCCAGGAGAGATTGAGGACCGCATCGGGGAAGGCGCCGCCTTCCTTGCGATAAAGTTCACGCATTCTCAGGAATATCTGGGCAAGGATATAGGTATCGTGCTGGGCCTCGCCCGGCGGCGTACCACCGGCCCAGTGCCATTGCAGCCATCTGCCTGAATTGGTCAGGGATCCATTCTCCTCCGCAAAGCAGGTCGTGGGCAGCTGGATCACCTCGGTCTGGATCGAGGCCGTGTCGACATCGTTGAAGTCGCCATGGTTTTCCCAGAACCGAGCCGTCTCGGTCTCGAGCGGATCCATGGTGACCAGCCACTTCAGGTTGGACAGCCCCTTCGTGACCTTCGCGCGGTTCGGGAAGGCCAGGATCGGATTGAAGCCCTGGCAAAGATAGCCGTTGACCTTGCCGTCATACATCAGTTCGAACACGCGCAGCACGTCGTAGGACGGTACGTCGAGCTTGGAGATGTAGTCGTAAGCCCAGTCGTTGTCGGCGCGGGCCGCATCACCCCACATCGCTTTCTGGAAGGAAACCATGAATTTCCTGTAGTTCTGCCAGTAGCTGGTCTGTCCGGGGCGGAGCGGCTTGAACTGCCGCGTCGACATGTAGGTGTTGAAGTCGGTTTCCTTCTCGGTCGGCATCGTGAGGTAACCGGTGAGCAGGTGCGACATCAGGCCGACGTCCGTCAGTCCCTGGATGTTGGAATGGCCGCGAAGCGCATTCATGCCACCGCCGCGCACGCCGATATTGCCGAGGATGAGCTGCAACATCGCCATGGCGCGGATGTTCTGCGAGCCGGACGAATGCTGCGTCCAGCCGAGTGCGTACATCGACGTCATCGTCTTTGTCGGCGTCGAGCATTCCGCGATCATCTCGCAGACCTTGACGAACTTGTCCTTCGGCGTGCCGCAGATGCGCTCGACCATCTCGGGCGTGTAGGGATCCACATGCACTTTCAGCAGGTTCCAGACGCAACGCGGATTCTGCAGCGTCGGATCGGTCACGACGAAGCCGTCGTCGCCTATGACGTAGTCCCAGGTCGAGCGGTCGTAGTCGCGCTTCTCCTCGTCATAGCCGGTGAACAGGCCGTCCTGGTAGCCATAGCCGTCCTTGACGACGTAGGCCGCATTGGTGAAGGCCTTTGTGTATTCCCACTGGACTTTGTCGTTCTCGATGCAGTAGCGGATCACGCCGTTCAGGAACGCGATGTCAGTGCCCTGCCGGATCGGAGCGTAGTAGTCAGATACGGATGCCGTGCGGGTATAGCGCGGATCGACGACGATCAGCTTGGCACCACGGTTCGCTTTCGCTTCAGTGACCCACTTGAAGCCGCAGGGATGTGCTTCGGCGGCATTGCCGCCCATGACGACAACGAGGTCGGTATTCTTGATGTCGGTCCAGGCGTTCGTCATCGCGCCACGGCCAAATGTTGGGCCCAAACTGGACACCGTGGGGCCGTGTCAGACGCGTGCCTGATTATCGAAACCGACTATTCCCAAACCCTTGGCGAACTTGAAGGTCGCCCAGGCCGTCTCGTTGGTGGTGGCGGATGCCGCCAACATGCCGACCGTCGTCCAGCGGTTGACGGGCACGCCGGCCGCATTCCTTGCGACGAAGTTGGCGTCGCGATCGTCCTTCATCAGACGCGCGATGCGATCGAAGGCCTCGTCCCACGATATGCGCTCGAACTGGTCGGAACCGGGTTTGCGCAGCATCGGATATTTGAGGCGGGTCGGGGACTTCACGAAGTCCTTGAGCGCCGCACCCTTGGGACAGAGTGTGCCGCGGTTCGTCGGGTGATCGACATCGCCCTCGATGTGGACGATATCCGCCGTCTCGCCTTTGCGAAGGTCACCCTTCGAATACATGATGATGCCGCAGGCGACAGAGCAGTAGGGACAGGTATTGCGGGTTTCCGTGGTGTTTGTGAGCTTGAAGGGCCGCACATGCGCAGCCTCGGCAGCCTCGGCTTCTTCGAAGCCCATAGCCGCAAGAGACGTTGCCGCGACGCCCGCTCCAGCAAGCTTCAAGAAGCTGCGTCGCGAGAGGTCCATATTCATCTAAGCGCCTCCGGTGGATTTCCAGACACTGCTCAAAGAGTCTATGGCCTCGCCGCATCAAGTCAAGGGCGACGACCAGCGCCCGTCGTGGGACCGGCGCTCTGCAACAGCACTCGGGAAAACGCTGGCAACCATACCTCTGCGACTTCCGCTAGGAAGGAGGCGTCAGCGGCAAAATTTGCGCAAAAAACCAGTGTCGAAACCGGTGGGGCAGCGGTCCGGCCGCGCGCAGCGTATGGGCCCGGGACGGACCGGTTACAATCAAGCCGTATACCTCTGTCTCACCGTTAGGGAATTCAGCAATTTCAGGCACCACGCGACCCTGATGAGACAGATGATCGCAGGGGTAAGCAGGGGCCGACTGCAGGGTGGGCCGCCGGTCTCTTCACCCTCACACAATGACCGCAGCGATTTCCGAGCCGTGCCGCCTAAGTCTCGGCGGAATGGCAGCAGCTCTTCAGATCGCCAATCGATCCAGCAAGGCTCTGGCCCGCTTCACTCTTGATGCGGAGAAACCCTCCGTGAGGCGATCGTATACCGGAGAGAGCAGCGCAGCCGCTTCGATGTCTCTGCGCTCACCTTGCAAAAGCTCTGCAAGGCTGGTCGCTGCCGAAAGTTCCCAAAAGACCGCCCGCTGCGCGGCGGCTTGCCTCATCGACTGCCTGAACAAATCCTCGATCGACGCCACGTCGTCGGGACCGCGCTGCATCAGCAGCGCGGCTTTGATCCTCAGGATTTCGGGCATGTACCACCGATAGCCCGTCTGCATCGCGAAGCGCGATGCCTCGTCGATTTCGACGAGGCCGTCATCGAAACGACCGATTGCGCCCAGCGCGGAAGCCAGCTCCGCCAGAAAAAACGGGTAGAACAGCAGATATTTTGCCTGTTGCATTTCAGCGAGGCCGGAGCGAAGCGAGCCGACCCCGGCTTCGGGTTCGCCGAGCCTTGCCGCAAGGCTGCCCCTCACGCAGAGGCCGGCCGCGTAGAACGGCCGCAGCCCGTGCTTGAAGGCGTGATCGATGAGTTCCTCGCCATAGTCCCTGGCCTTGTCCAGCTCACCGAGGCTCAACGAGACGAAGCCGGCTGCCCACGCGAGGGCAACGCATAGCACGAACGGCTGATTCGTTTCGCGCGCCTCTTCGATCGTATTTCCTGCCGTCTGCGAGGCGGCCTCCAGAAAGCCCTTCGACAGCAGGTTGACCGTGTTGTGAGCAAGCGCCGACGTGCGCACATCGGCGCCGAGCCGCATCATGTCGAGACCGCGGCTCGCGGCAGGATACTGGTCGGCTGCCCATTGAAGCCGTTCGCTCGCCTCGGTATGCGCCGCCACGTAGGTCTGCGGGATGCCCACCAGCCAGGCCGCCGTCGCACGGGATTGGAGGTCACGACCTCTGGCGACCTGTTCATATTCGCGGGCGAAGGCGAGCGCGTCGTTCAAAGCCATGGAGCGGGCGGAAAAGAGCCAGAGACCGCAGGTCGCACGCTGCTGATAGTCGAAATCCTCAAATTCGCGCGCAAGAGTCAGCGCCCTCGTGAGAACCTCGCGGGCGTAGGCGCTCATCCCATGAGTATAGATCAGGGCAAAGCCGAGGCCGCATCGCAAGATCATTTCGACACGGGTTCCGCCGGCGTCTCCAATCTGGGCGAGCGCCTTTTCGGCCCACTCGCTCGCCTCCGCGACCAGAGACATGGCGACCCAGAAATCGCTTGCTGTGGCAGCGAGCTCGGCTCCAAGCGCGCCATCGCCACCTGGCGAGAAAGCCCAGGTCAGCGCCGCACGAAGATTATCAACCTCACGGCGATAGCGGCCCAGATCGTCGATGGCCGTCTGAAGCTCACTTTCCTTGGCGAACGGAGCAAACAAGGTCAGGCAGAACTCCGTGAGTCGGCGCATCGCCCGCCCGTCTTCTCCGCTCTCCACCAGTTTCTCGCGCGAATACACGCGAACCGTCTCGAGAAGTCGCCAGCGCGGAGCGGCCTCCGATCCGTCCAATGCCACAAGGGATTTCGAGACCAGATTTGAAATGCCGAGTGCAACGCTCGATTCCGTGTCGCTCATGATGGCGGTAGCCGCATCGAGCGTGAACCCTGCCGGAAAGATCGCGAGATGCCGAAGCAGTCGACGTTCCGCTTCGGGCAGCAGTTCATAGCTCCAGTCCAGTGCGGCACGCAGTGTCTGGTGCCGCGGCAGCGCGGTGCGACGGCCGCCGGTGAGCAGCACGAAGCGATCGTCCAGACGCCCGGCGACTTGCTGGATGCCGAGCGTTGCGGCCCGGGCGGCGGCGAATTCTATGGCGAGCGGGATTCCGTCGAGGTGCCGGCAAATCGCGACGATTGCGGGGAGTTTGTCCCCTCCCGGCAGGAAATCCGCCTGCAGCGACCGCATCCGCGCGACAAACAACTGCACGGCGCTGTGCTGAAGGAGAGTACCAGAACCATCCAGATCCTGTGTCGGCACTTCCAGCGCCGGTACGCGATAGGCGAACTCGCCATCGATGCGAAGCAGCTCCCGGCTCGTCGCAAGCACCGTCACGTTCGGGCACATGCGCACGACGATTTCCGCCATCGTCGCCGCAGCGTCGATGACGTGCTCGCAGTTGTCGAGGACCAGGAGCACCCTCCTGCTGCCGATCGCCCGCGCGACCAGCTCCGGCGAGATTTTGTCCCCCTGCAGTTGCAGATTGAGGACGTGAGCGACCGTAGACGGCACCAGATCGGGATCCGCCAGAGACACCAGCTCTACGAAGAGGACATCGCCTCCCAGCGTCGGGAACAGGCTGCGGGCAACTTCCGACGCGAGCACGGTCTTGCCGATGCCGCCAGGCCCCGTCAGGGTCACCACCCGGTATGCGGAGACGAGATCTCGGAGGTTCTGGGCTGCCGTCTCCCGGCCGACAAGAGCCGAGGCCGCGATCGGAACGTTGGTGAGGAAAGGATGCGCTGCCGACCGCACCCTCTCGGGCGCATGCGGCTGTGCCGGCAAAGCCTCCTGCCGAATGGTCCAGTCGCCGAGCAGCCGGTAGCCGCGGCCGGAGATCGTCTTGAGCATGCTGCGATCGGTGCCGAGCGCCTTGCGGATCGCGGATATATGGACCTGAACCGTATTGTCCTCGACGACGAGACCGGGCCAGACCCGCCTCATCAGATCGTCCTTGGTCACCAGTTCGCCGGCCGACTCCACGAGCGTCTCGATGATCTCGAAGGCACGGCTGCCGATCGGAACCGCCGAACCATGCGCCCGCAGCTCTCGCTTTGCGAGATCAACTTCCCATCCTCGGGACTCCAGCACGCGTGGTTCGATCTGCCCCAAGGCACTAACAGTCCCAGTTGCTCAGGATGGCGATACTCTAATCAAGCATCCGCGTGCGGGCAAGGACAATGGGCGAACCTCATCATCAGGCGCGCCCCAGGCAGTCTTGTTCCCACGGCACTCCCACCACTTCAGAACATTTCAGATTTCCTCAAGGAGCTTAACTCGCCCCGGGTCTCAACTCGGCCTAAACTCTCATCGTCGGGCAAAGCAGGCCCGCAGCTATCCAGAACTCAACCGGAACCGCCTGCGAACTGGCGGTTGGATACAGGAGGTCCAAATGTCAGCAATATCGCTATCGCCGACGCGGCGCGAACTGCTCGCCACCGCTGCTGCAGCCGCGACGCTCAGCCTGATTCCCGGCATGATGGGCGCCGTAGCAGCCGCCGACGCATCGATCCGTCCCTTCAACGTCAGCTTCCCCCAGGAACAGCTCGAGGACCTGCGCCAGCGTGTCGCGGCGACGCGTTGGCCAGATAGTGAGACGGTCAAGGATCACACACAGGGCGTGCAGCTCGCCACCATCCAGAAGCTCGCCGAATACTGGGCAACGGATTACGACTGGCGCAAGATCGAGAAGAAGCTCAACTCCTACCCGCAGTTCGTCACCGAGATCGACGGGCTGGACATCCACTTCATCCATGTGAAGTCCAAGCATGAGAACGCCTTGCCGATCATCATCACCCATGGCTGGCCGGGCTCGATCATCGAACAGCTGAAGATCATCGAGCCGCTGACCGATCCGACGGCGCATGGCGGCAGCGAAGCCGATGCCTTCCACGTGGTGATCCCGTCGCTTCCCGGCTACGGCTTCTCCGGCAAGCCGACCGAACCCGGCTGGACCCCACCCCGCATCGCCAAGGCCTGGGCTGTGCTGATGCAGCGTCTCGGCTACACGAAATACGTCGCCCAGGGCGGCGACTGGGGCAATGCCGTCACTGAACTGATGGCGGTCCAGGAGCCCGCTGGTCTTCTCGGCATCCACACCAACATGGCGGCCACCGTCCCAGCCGATATCGCGAAGGCGCTATCCGCCGGGACCCCGCCCGCCAATCTTGGGCCCGACGAAAAGCGCGCCTATGAGCAGCTCGATGATTTCTACAAGAATGGCCTCGGCTACGCCATCGAGATGAACAACCGGCCGCAGACGCTCTACGGCATCGTCGACTCACCGGTCGGGCTTGCCTCATGGATGCTCGACCATGACATCCGCAGCTATGCCATGATCGCCCGCGTCTTCGACGGAAAGCCGGAGGGCCTGACGAAGGACGACATCCTCGACAACGTCACCCTCTACTGGCTGACGAACACGGCGATCTCCTCGGCCCGCCTCTACTGGGACAATGCACATTTCCCGTCGGGCGGCTTCTTCGACCCGCGCGGCATCAAGATCCCGGTCGCCGTCAGCGCCTTCCCCGACGAGATCTACCAGGCGCCGAAGAGCTGGGCCGAGAGCGCCTATCCGAAGCTCATCTTCTACAACCGGCCTCCCAAGGGCGGCCACTTCGCGGCCTGGGAGCAGCCGACGCTCCTGACCGCCGACCTGCGGACCGCGTTCAAGCCACTGCGTCAAGGCATCTGACATGAGCGGGCGCTTCGCCGCCCGCACTCCTCCCGAGACGGCAGATCGTCCAACCGATCCGCCGCGCGTGAACCCACGCGACGTTGAACCGTGCAAATCAGACAGGAGAACGACCATGAAATCGGAAAACACGAAGCCCGCCGCTGCAAGGACAGAAACGACCGGACTGCCGGTTCTCGCCAGAAAACGCAAGGCCGGCGTCTTGTCGGCGGCGGTTCTTCTGGCGGCCGTCGCAGGTGCCATGCCGGCGATGGCGGACAGCTCGAATTCGGGCACCACCGTAGTCTCCAAGAGCTCGACAGCCCCGGCGCCTTCCGCGGAAGGCACGACTTCCTCGGCAAAGAAGGAGATACGGGTCGAGCGTCGGTCGCCCTCCTATTGGCGCGTCACATTCGACAATCCGCCGTTCAATATCTTCGGGCCGGAAACGATACCGCAGCTCAACGAGGTGATCACAGCGATCGAGAATGATCCGGACCTCAAGGTTGTCGTGTTCGACAGTGCGGTTCCGGGGTTCTTCCTCACGCACTACGATTTCGTTCCGCCGCTGTCGGCTTCCACGGGCTTGCCCTCCGGCCCGACCGGTCTTCATCCGCTTCCCGACATGCTGGTCCGCCTCTCCCGCGCTCCCGTCGTCTCGATCAGCCTGATCCGCGGGAGGGCAACCGGCGTCGGAAGCGAACTGGCGCTGGCCAGCGACATGCGTTTTGCAAGCCGCGAAAAGGCGATCCTGTCTCAATGGGAAGTTGGCGCCGCGCTTGTGCCGGGCGGTGGACCGATGGCTCGCCTGCCACGGCTGATGGGTCGCGGACGAGCACTGGAAATACTTCTCGGCGCCAACGACATCGACGGCGATCTTGCCGAGAAGTATGGGTACGTCAATCGCTCGCTTCCGGATGACCAGCTTGATGGCTTCGTGGACGCCCTCGCCACGCGAATTGCGTCGTTCGACCGCGCGGCTATCGCCGACACCAAGAGGCTCGTTGACTTCGCAAGCCTGCCATCCGATCCGGAGATCGGAGCCGGATGGGATGCGTTCATCACGTCCGTCCAGCGCCCCCAGGCGCAGGGCAAGATCAAGCAGCTCATGGAAATGGGACTGCAAAGCAACAGCGAGATCGAGAGCAGGCTCGGCCATTACACGCAGACGCTCACGCAGAACTAATTCACCGCATTGCCCGATAAGCCTGACGGGGAAGCGGAACCCGTGCGCCGTTGACCGGCGCGCACAAGGGGTCAGTCGCCTCGCGGGGCGACTGATCCCTTTTGTTTTGTGCGCCACAGGCGGACGCAATTGGCGAGAGCATAGATCGCAAGGTTTCGGGAGAGTACGGCCACGGCATCTCCCGAGGCCGTCTGTAGGCCGACCGTCTGTTATTCGCCGCGCACGACGCATGGCCTCTCCATTGCGCCAAGCCGGGAGTCGGCTTGATGTCATCCGCCTGCATGACAGAGCCCGGCCCGGATGCGTGCGAGGATGAGCCAGATGAAGCTCCGAACCGGGAGGCACAGATGGACTTCCAGAGTCTCGTCGCGGCGCACATGCGCGACCGCCGCCCTCCACCGATGAGCGCCTCGGCCGAGGACCGGTACTACAGAGATCAGGTTACCCTGCCGCGTCTGAAGCTGCGGCTGCTTGGGCTCATCGGCACGACTGGCGGCACGATCCTGCTGCTGGCCGGCATCGCCCTGGCATGAGGTGCCATCATGTATCACCAGGTTGACCATGCTATGCTGCCATCCGTTGCCACAGGGAACCGCGCGATGGACGAAAGCGAGGCTGACCGGGCGGCGATCCTGGCGGCGATCCGCGCCGAGACGGAGGCCTGGTTGCAACGGGACTTCGAGGCGTGGGCTGACCACTGGGTGCAGTCGCCGCAGACCCGCCGTATGGAAGCATGGGCCTCGCTCGGCGTGCGCGTGGACGAGGGGTGGGACCCGATCGCTGCGCGGATCAGGAAGATCGTCGAACGGTTCCCGGAGAAACACGCTTTCGCGGAGCGCGTCCGCTGGGAAAAGGTTAACGTCGTCGTCGACGGGAACATGGCCTGGGTGACCTACGATCAGATCGGCAGCGACACCGGCGAGGATCGAAAGCGCCAGCTTCGGATCCTCCACAGGGTCGACGGCGCCTGGAAGATCGGCTGCATGGTGATGATGGAGTGCACCGTAGAGGAGGCGAGCTGCCCGTTGATAGAGGTCGATGCCGACGCGCGGGTCCTATGGACGAACCAGCTGGCGCGGGAGCGCATGCGCGACTATCCGGGACTTGTGGTCGCCGCCGGACGCCTGCGTGCCCGGCGGCGTGAACGCGACGGCGCGCTGCGAGACGCGGTACGCCTTGCTTTCCACGAGTTGCAGAGCCAACGCCCGCTGAACGTCGTCCCGAAGCAGTCCTGGGCCGTGGCGCTTGGTGAGGATACTGTGGGCGTGCCGCTCTATTGCTGGGTCCTGCTCGAGGATGGCAGGGCGCTTGTCTCTTTCGGCGACGCCGAGACGGTTGAACGCCGGATCGCCAACGCGCGGGAGGTTTTCAACCTCTCGCCGGCACAGGCCCGGCTCGCTCGCCTGATCGTCGATGGTCATGACCTCGCAGCCGCCTCGGATCTGCTTGGCGTCAGCGTCAACACGTTGCGCACCCAGTTGCAGCGCATCTTCGACAAGACGGGCGTGCGCAGCCAGTCCGCCCTGGTCCGCACGCTGCTGAGCACGGAGGCGCCGACCCAATAGTCTGGGCCGATGGTTCTGCGGGCATCTGGGCCACGCCAATCTTCCGCGCCTCGATTTCGCCAGCCCGGTCGGGAGGCCTCCGATCGTCAAGCGCGGCGGCGGCGGCTGAACATGCGGTGGCGGCAGCCTCCGAGGTCCAGGCAGATATCCGACAAAAATGAACCGGGACGGCTTGCCTCGCACGAACCCGAATATAGTTACTGCGACGGCATTCGAGCGGAATGCCTGACGCTGGCGCCTCTGCTTCCCCAGCAAGGCCGGTAGCCACAGCGTTCGTCCGTTCGGCGTTGCCACCTGGCGCGCGACCTGCAGAGAAGCATGGCCCCGAGCTTCGCCGCGTCCGCCGTCCACCCACATCCCATCTCACCGAAGGAGTCCCCGATGGCAAAGATACTTTGCGTCCTTTATCCGGACCCCAAGACCGGTTATCCGCCGAAATACGCCCGCGACGACATCCCCGTGATCAGCGTCTATCCGAACGGCCAGACCGTGCCGTCCCCACGCGGAGAGCTCGGCTTCAAGCCCGGCGAACTCATCGGCTGCGTGTCCGGCGAACTGGGACTGCGACCCTATCTCGAGGCCCACGGCCATGAGCTCATCGTCACCAGCGACAAGGAGGACGCCAACTCGGAATTCGACCGTCATCTGCCGGACGCCGACGTCGTCATCTCGCAGCCCTTCTGGCCGGCCTATCTGACGGCCGAGCGCATCGCCAAGGCCAGGAAGCTCAAGCTTGCCCTGACCGCCGGCATCGGCTCTGACCACGTCGACCTCAAGGCCGCCGCCGAACACGGCATCACCGTTGCCGAGGAAACCTTCTCCAACTCGATCAGCGTCGCCGAGCATGTGGTGATGATGGTGCTATCGCTGGTGCGCAACTATCTGCCCGCCCATGAGATCGCCAACAAGGGCGGCTGGGATATCGCCGACTGCGTCAGCCGCAGCTACGACCTGGAAGGCATGCATTTCGGCACGGTCGGCTCCGGCCGCATCGGCCTTGCCGTCCTGAAGCGGCTGAAGCCCTTCGACGTCCATCTCCACTATCACAGCCGGCACCACCTCCCGGCCGATGTCGAAAAGGAACTGAACCTCACCTACCACGCGACGCCCCAGGAACTCGTCAAGGTCTGCGACGTCGTCAACCTGCAGATGCCGCTCTATCCGTCGACCGAGAAGATGTTCGACGACAGGATGTTTGCCCTGATGAAGCGCGGCACCTACCTGATCAACACCGCCCGTGGCGCCCTTTGCGACCGCGATGCCGTCGTGCGCGCCCTTGAGAGCGGGCAGCTGGCCGGCTATGCCGGCGATGTCTGGTTCCCGCAGCCCGCACCTGCCGACCATCCCTGGCGGACGATGCCGAACCAGGGAATGACGCCGCACATGTCGGGCTCCTCGCTTTCCGGACAGGCCCGCTATGCCGCCGGCACATTGGAAATCCTGCAGGACTTCTTCGAAGGCCGTCCCATACGCCCGGAATACCTCATCGTCGACCGCGGCCAGCTCGCCGGAACCGGTGCTGCGTCCTACAAGTTTACTTGACGCATCTGCCGTCGCGCGCCAGCTCGCGGCACAATCGACACATATGATGGTAGAGAGCTTATGGCGGAGAGGGTGGGATTTGAACCCACGATGCCCTTGCAGGCATGCCGCATTTCGAGTGCGGTGCATTCGACCACTCTGCCACCTCTCCGCAGTCTTTGGTCGGCGCTTGTTCGGCGCGGGCGTTTCCTTAGCGATCAAACGACGGACTGGCAAGACGAAATTGTAACGATGTCATGCTTTTGCCTTGACAGTTTTTTGCCGCTCACGTATCTCGGCTCGGCAATAGACGTGGATCACTCCGCGCCTGCTTGCCTCGCGCTCGTGCGAGGCCTCACCGGCAGACTTGTTTCGAAGCATCAACTCTTTGGAATTTCTGCTTAACTTCGACTGATAAAAAGACGGACGCTTGCCTTCCGGCGAGCAGATCCGGATCGAACATGAAAGGAAAAGATATGTTCGCAGTCATCAAGACCGGCGGTAAGCAGTACCGTGTGGCGGCAAACGACGTGCTGACCATCGAGAAGCTTGAAGCCACCGCTGGCGACTCCATCGAATTTACCGAAGTCCTCGTTATCGGCGAAGGCGCCGACGCTGCGATCGGTGCTCCCTTCGTCAAGGGCGCTTCCGTCAAGGCAGAAGTGGTCGAGCATAACCGCGACAAGAAGGTCATCGCCTTCAAGAAGCGGCGCCGCCAGAACTCGAAGCGTTCGCGCGGCCATCGCCAGCACCACACTGTCGTCCGTATCACGGACATCGTGGCTGCCAAGTAATCGATCACGGGATTTCAGGGTTTAAAGGAGAACACCAATGGCACACAAAAAAGCTGGCGGTTCGTCGCGCAACGGTCGTGATTCCGAATCCAAGCGCCTTGGCGTGAAGAAGTTCGGCGGCGAAGCCGTCATCGCAGGCAACATCATCGTGCGTCAGCGCGGTACGCAGTGGCATCCGGGCGCCAATGTCGGCCTCGGCAAGGACCACACCATTTTTGCGCTTGCGGCCGGCAATGTGAACTACCGTACGAAGGCCAATGGCCGCGTGTACGTGTCTGTAATGCCGAAAGCCGAAGCAGCGGAATAAGCCGGTAGCGCTTTAAAACAGCCGGCGTCTCATCGACCCGGCTGGCCATACCAGGTTCAGTCAGAAAAAAGGGGAGATGGGGCGCCATCTTCCCTTTTTTCTTGTCCAACGAAGGAGGACTGAACCATGCAAGGCGAAATGTTGAGGGAAGACCAATCACGGTCTCCCAAGGAACGGCTGAGGCCGGAGCGGTTAAGGACCGATTGCCCTGTCTTATTATCGGAAAGGCTCGTCTTGCGCGCGCCCCACGAGGAAGACATCGACGCCCTTTCCCATCTCGCCAACAACGCCAAAGTCGCCACAATGGTATCGCGCATGCCGCACCCATATACCGCCAATGATGCTGCCGACTTCGTGCGTCGCACGAAAAATGGCGGGATCGGCAAGTGCGTCTATGCGATTACCAAGGCCGAAAACGGTGCCTTCATGGGCTGCTGCGGCGTTGAGCCGCTTGCGGACCAGCAGACAGTCGAGATCGGTTACTGGCTCGGCGAGCCCTTCTGGAACAAGGGCTACATGACGGAAGCGGCGCATGCGCTGGTCGACATGGTCTTCCGCACACGGGAGCAGGTCGAGCAGATCGATGCCCGTTGCCGGGTGATGAACGTCGCCTCGCGGCGCGTCATCCAGAAGTGCGGCTTCCAATTCCAGGGTTCCGGGCTGGCGGCGTCACTCGCGCTTGCCAGCAACGTGCCGGTGGAATGGTACCGGCTCGACCGCAAGACCTGGATGTCGTTGAGAAGCTGGGGGAGCATGTCATGAGTACGGCTCTCCTCCAGCGGAAGCAGTCAAGGCCGCCTTCGGTCGGCCCCTGCCCGGTCATCTCGACGGCACGGCTGACGCTGCGTCCGCACCGCCTCGGCGATGCGGACTGCATCGCCGAAACGCTGTCGGACTTTGCCGTTACTCGGATGTTGAGCCGCGTGCCGGCACCCTACGACCGGCAGGATGCGCTCGATTGGCTCGTCCCGCGGGCAGCCGGGGTCACCAGCGACTGGGCGCTTGCCATCACGGCTGGCGACGATGTCCACATCGGCCTCGTCGCCATCGAACTCCGGCACGGCCGCTGGCATCTCGGCTACTGGCTGAACCGCTACTACTGGGGCCGCGGCTACATGACCGAGGCAGCACTGGCCGCCCTGGAGCGCTTTTCCCGGCGGATGCCGGATACCGTGGTGCATTCGGGCGTCTTTGCCGACAACCAGGCTTCCCTGAAAATCCAGGAAAGGCTCGGTTTTCGGATCACCGGCTGCGGCGAGATCTACAGCTTCTCGCGCAACACCATGGTTCCTCATATCGAGACCATGCTGCGGCCGGGGACGCTGCGCCAGCAGCAGGCCGCATGAGACCATGAACGAAAGGAGACATCGCCGCATCGCCGGCGATGTCTCAGCCTGGCGAATTTGCCATCAAGACCGAAGCTGCGCCCTATGTTATAGCTCGCGCAATTCGCGATAGTCTTTGACCTCCTTGCTGCACGGCGATATCGAGGCGAAGCTGAATACCTTGTACTGGAAGCAACATGAAATTTCTCGATGAAGCAAAAGTCTATATCCGTTCGGGCGACGGCGGCGCAGGCAGCGTCTCCTTCCGCCGGGAGAAGTTCATCGAGTTCGGCGGCCCGGATGGTGGCGATGGCGGCCGCGGCGGGGATGTCTGGGTCGAGGCCGTCAACGGCCTGAACACACTCATCGATTTCCGCTACCAGCAGCATTTCAAGGCGAAGATCGGCACGCACGGCATGGGCAAGAACCGTACCGGCGCGAACGGCGAGGATGTCACCCTCAAGGTGCCTGTGGGCACGCAGATCTTCGAAGAGGACCAGGAGACCCTGATCATCGACCTGACGGAGGAGGGCCAGCGTTTCCGTCTTGCCGCCGGTGGCAATGGCGGCTTCGGCAACGCGCACTTCAAATCCTCGGTGAACCAGGCACCGGAGCGCGCCAATCCAGGCCTGCCGGGCGAGGAAAAGACGATCTGGCTGAGGCTCAAGCTTATCGCCGACGCCGGTCTCGTCGGGCTTCCCAATGCTGGAAAGTCCACATTCCTCGCCGCAGTGAGCCGCGCCCGCCCGAAGATAGCCAACTATCCATTTACGACCCTTCATCCGAATCTCGGCGTCGCCACGATCGACGGCCACGAATTCATTCTCGCAGATATTCCGGGCCTCATCGAAGGCGCTCATGAAGGTGTGGGCATCGGCGACCGCTTCCTCGGCCATGTCGAGCGTACGCGTGTCCTGCTCCACCTTGTCTCCGCCCAGGAGGAGAAGGTCGGCAAGGCCTACAAGACCGTAAAGCACGAGCTCGAGGCCTATGGCCAGGATCTCACCGAGAAGGCGGAAATCGTCGCGCTCTCCCAGATCGACGTGCTGGACGAGGAAACGCTGAAAAAGAAGAAGCGCGAGCTCGCGCGTGCCTGCGGCAGGACGCCGCTCGTCCTTTCCGCCGCGACCGGCGCGGGAATGACGGAGGCGCTGAGGGCGCTGCGCGATATCATCGTGGCGGCGCAAACTGGGGAAAGACCCGCCAAGGCGCCGAAAACGCGCCATCGCGATGTGGTCACCACGGAAGAAGGCGACCGGGAGGGAGACTTGGAAGCATGAGCC
Organism: Rhizobium sp. BK251; assembly: GCF_004345245.1. Lineage (GTDB taxonomy): Bacteria > Pseudomonadota > Alphaproteobacteria > Rhizobiales > Rhizobiaceae > Rhizobium. Next base: position 486,080 of record NZ_SLUQ01000004.1, read on the forward strand.
GCAAGCCGCTTGCTCGCTATCGCCGCATCGTCATCAAGATCGGCTCGGCATTGCTCGTCGACCGCAGCACTGGGCTGAAGAAGGCCTGGCTCGATGCGATGTGCGCCGATATAGCGGCACTGAAGCAGGGCGGCGTCGACGTGCTCGTGGTCTCTTCAGGCGCCATCGCGCTCGGCCGATCGGTACTCGACCTGCCGAAAGGGGCACTGAAGCTGGAGGAGAGCCAGGCAGCCGCGGCAGTCGGCCAGATCGCGCTGGCGCGTGCCTGGTCGGAGAGCCTGTCGCGGGACAGTATTGTCGCAGGGCAGATCCTGCTGACGCTCGGCGACACCGAGGAGCGCCGCCGCTATCTCAATGCGCGCGCCACCATAAGTCAGCTCCTGAAGATCGGCGCGGTGCCGATCATCAACGAGAACGATACCGTCGCGACGAGCGAAATCCGCTATGGCGACAATGATCGCCTCGCCGCCCGCGTCGCCACCATGACCGGCGCCGACCTTCTGATCCTGCTTTCGGATATCGACGGACTCTATACAGCTCCGCCGCATCTCGATCCCAATGCACAATTCCTTGAAACGATTGCCGAAATCACGCCCGAAATCGAGGCGATGGCAGGTGGCGCGGCCTCCGAGCTTTCCCGCGGCGGCATGCGCACCAAGATCGACGCCGGCAAGATCGCGACGACCGCGGGCTGCGCCATGATCATCGCATCCGGCAAGACCGATCGTCCGCTGAGCGCCATCGAAGGCGGCGCCCGCTCTTCCTGGTTCGCGCCCTCGGGCACGCCCGTTACGGCCCGCAAGACCTGGATCGCGGGACAGCTGCAGCCTGCCGGCGAACTTCATGTCGATGATGGCGCCGTTGCCGCCCTCGGCGCCGGCAAGAGCCTCCTGCCCGCCGGTGTGCGGCGCATTGTAGGCCTGTTCGGCCGCGGCGATACGATCGCCGTGATCGCCCCCTCGGGACGGGAGATCGCGAGAGGCCTCGCCGGTTACGATGCCGAGGAAGCACGCCAGATCACCGGCCGCAAATCCTCCGAGATCGAAGCCATCCTCGGTTATCCGGGACGGGCGGCCATGGTGCATCGCGATGACCTAGTCATGACCGGTCCGTCGAATTCGAAGTCGGAGAAGCAGGAGAAGGACGCAGCCCATGCTTGATGCCGTCGCGCAGAGCCCCGACATTGACGCCCTGATGAACGATATCGGCCGCAAGGCACGGGCCGCCGCGCGACCGCTGGCCTTCGCCTCTACCGAAAGCAAGAACAAGGCCCTGCATGCCATGGCCGATGCCATCCTGGCTCACAAGGACCGGATACTTGCTGAGAACGCCCGGGATCTCAAGGACATGGAGGGCACGGATACACTCGCCTCCTTCATCGATCGCCTGACCCTCAACGACAAGCGCATCGCCGAGATGGCCGAAGGAATCCGCACCATCGCCTCGCTGAAAGACCCTGTCGGCGAGGTTATTGCCGCCTGGGATCGACCGAATGGCCTAAAGATCGAGCGCATCCGCACGCCGCTCGGCGTGATCGGCGTCATCTTCGAAAGCCGGCCGAACGTCACGGCGGACGCAGGCGCGCTTTGCCTCAAGGCAGGCAATGCCGCCATCCTGCGCTGCGGCAGCGATTCCAGCCGCTCATCGCGTGCTATCCATGCCTGCCTCGTCGAGGGACTGAAGGCGGCCGGCCTTCCAGAGCACGCCATCCAGCTCGTTCCGGTGACCGATCGTGCGGCGGTCGGCGCCATGCTGCGCGGCCTTGAGGGTGCAATCGACGTCATCGTGCCGCGCGGCGGCAAGAGCCTTGTCGCCCGCGTGCAGAACGAGGCCCGCGTTCCCGTCTTTGCCCATCTGGAAGGCCTTTGCCACGTCTATGTCGATGCATCCGCCGATCTCGACATGGCGAAGAAGATCATCGTCAATGCCAAGATGCGCCGCACCGGCGTCTGCGGATCCGCCGAGACGCTCCTGATCGACAGCGCGGCTATCGGGACCCACCTCCTGCCGCTCGTTACGGTGCTGACGGATGCCGGATGCGAGGTGCGCGCATCCGCGACCGTCCTCAAGGTGCTGCCGGGGCTGAAGCCCGCAACAGAGGAAGACTGGTCGACCGAATATCTCGACGCGATCATCTCCGTTGCCGTCGTCGACGGCATTTCCGGCGCCATCGCCCACATCCAGAAATATTCCTCGAGCCATACCGAGGCGGTGATCGCCGAGGATCCGAAGGTGGTCGAGCGTTTCTTTACGGAGATCGATTCGGCAATCCTGCTTCACAACGCTTCCACCCAGTTCGCCGATGGCGGCGAGTTCGGCATGGGAGCGGAAATCGGCATCGCCACCGGCAAGATGCATGCGCGCGGGCCGGTCGGCGTCGAACAGCTGACCTCGTTCAAGTACCGCGTGCACGGCACCGGCCAGACCCGACCCTGACGCTCCCATGCAAGAGGTCCCTCGCCGCTATCTACGCATGCCCCATGCCGAACGCGGTATGGTGGTCGGCCTATTCGGCGGATCCTTCAATCCGCCGCATGCCGGCCATGCGCTCGTCGCTGAAATCGCGATCCGCCGCCTGGGGCTCGACCAGCTCTGGTGGATGGTCACGCCCGGCAATCCGCTGAAGAGCCGCAGTCATCTGGCCCCGCTTGCCGAGCGGATCGCGCTCAGCAAGGAGCTGGCGAGAAATCCGCGCATCAAGGTGACGGCCTTCGAGGCGGCGTTCGGCGTCACCTACACCGCCGATACGCTGGTGAGGGTGAAGGCGCGGAACCCGCAGGTCCGCTTCATCTGGATCATGGGCGCCGACAGCCTCGGCTCCTTCCACAAATGGCAACGGTGGCAGGAGATCGCCCGCACCTTTCCGATCGCCGTCATCGACCGGCCCAGGTCGACGCTTTCCTTCCTGTCCGCCAAGATGGCGAAGACCTTCGATTTCGCCCGGGTCGACGAGGAGGATGCGCAAATTCTCTGGAAGAAAAAGGCGCCGGCCTGGACCTTCATCCACGGCCCGCGATCGGCCCTGAGTTCGACGGAACTGCGCGATGCCAAGGCGACAGGCAAGCCCGGCATGCGCCCGGCCGCGGAATAGCAAGCTTCAAAACAGCTGGGTCAGAAAAATGAAGCCCCCGGAATGGGAAAAGCCCGACGGGGGAGGATCCGTCGGGCTTCAAACCTGATCGGTAACTGGGAGGAGGAGTGTTACCGATCCAATCAAAGCGGCTTTGGGAGGAGGAGATCGCCGCTTCGATGATTTTGTTTTACCAGAATTTGTATGATAATAAACCGCTCATACTGCAATGCAGCAATGCGCCGGATGCAATCCTGGTATTTGGCTGTGCCCAAAAATTCTGCTTTCGAGGGACAGGCGGCCGCATCTGCGCACATCCGATGCGCCCTGGAGCCTCTCTGGCGTTCTCCATCATATCCATGGCTGCTGCCAATACTGTCCAAGGAGCTCGCTCTCGACTTGAGCCGCCGTTTCATCATTCTGCGATGGCTTCCTCCAGCAGTTCGCTGGCCGTCTGCAGCAATGACCTTATCGGCGTGAAGCTGGTGTGGAGGAGATGAAGTCTGCCGTTGACGGTCGCAGCCCCTATCATCTGCTCTCCCTCGATGCCGGCAAAAACCGAAGGCCCCCACAGAGCTTCTAAGCGCACGGAGCCGTAGGTGGCCTTGAATGGTGCCTCGCCAAGATTGGACAGCATCATATCGCATGCGCAGGCTTGGAGTTCGATCCTGGCAATGTCCGATACGCCAGGCGATGTCGCCATGATCTGCTTGAACACTCCGAAAGTGCCAAGCACGCCTCGCCGGGACTTCGTCTCCGCAAGGTCCGTCTTGATAGCGGCAGCCAGCTCCCAAATTGAAGTTCGACCCGCGGGATCATAGTCGCTCGCAGGAAAGACGATCGATACGACACAGTCGTCCTCGAGCCCAAGTACGCCCCGAAGGTTGACCGGTGAGATGGCGCGCACTGGGCGTTCGCCCCAATCGCCGTCAAGCCGACGCCCGGCGAGGATCACGGCCGCCAGGACGGCGCCGTGCACGGTCGTGCCATGTCGTCTTGCCGTCGCACGAACGCTGCTCGTCAATTCCCCCGACAGCCGCAACGCCGATACCACCGGCATTGTGCCGGTTCTGTCGAGCATCCGGCGCGGGGCTGGTGGGGGCGCGGCATCGGATACGTCAGCCTGTGGAGCCCACTGGGCCGCGATCATGTCCTGCGCCGCGGCAAGCTGCAATGACGGGAGGCTTCCGCCACCAAGTACGGTGAGGAGGTCACGAAGGACGAACGCGACCGACATTCCGTCGGCAACCGCGTGATGCGCAGTGAAGACAAGCGTGCAAAAATTCCTGGAGTGGAAGAGCGTTGCCCTTGCCAGCGGTACCCCCGCGATGGGAAAGGGGTTCATCAACTCCTCGGACACCGCGGCTTCCCAGTCGTGAGGAGCCTCGGCGGTGATAACACGCAGCGGCAGGGGCTGTGCAGACAGTTCGTAATAGGTCGGCACACCCAGTATATCGCGCGCGATCATGGCGCGCAGCAGGGGGTGTCGCACCCGAACGGCATCCATGGCTTCTCGCCAGCAATCGATTGTCGTCTCGCCGGATACCTGGAGGGTCATTGCGAAGTGCTTGGGGCTGTTCTGGTCGCTGAGCCAGAAGTATTGTTCCACCGCGCCCAGCGGACGCAGCGCGGTCGCTGTCTTGGAAGCTAGGGGTGTTGTCGATTGCTTTTCCATCTGGGGTTCCCTTCAAGGATTGGGAGCGTTTCGAACAAGGCTAGGCTCCAAAATTATCGATTATATCACAAGTATCAATTTTATCATTTTTGTCACTTTTAAGTGATTTTGACATTTTTTCCGCCCGTGCTATCGGCGATGTTTTGGAGGTGTAATTGGGCGACATCCTCACGACAGCTCAAGCCGCCAGGCTGCTCGGCGTGTCCGTACGGACGGCGCAGCTGTGGGTCGAAAGCGGCCAGCTGCCATCCTGGAAGACGCCGGGCGGACATCGCCGGATTCCGCACTCGGCCGTCGCGGCGCTGATCGACAACAGGGAACCGCACCATCTCATCGGGCGCGCGACGGCGCTCGTGCTCGCAAGGCCAGGCAATGCGTCCGGCTGGGAAGCCCTCGAAAGGGCAGGGCTGACTGTCGAAGTGGTCGAGGATCCGGTACGAGCGGCGGTGCGCATCGGTGAAACGCTGCCGGACGTGATAGTCATCGAGGATGATGGCGACCGCACCCGCCTCAATCTGCTGGAGGAGTTGAAAGGCGATCCCTTGCTGGCAAGGTCGCTGATCGTCTTGCGGACGGAGGAAGGGCTGGGGGCGGCCAGCGAGAGCCGGGCCCTGAAACCGCATGTCGTCTTCGCATTTGCCGAAGAAATCGAAACCATCGTCAAAGCCATTCTCGACAATATGAAAAAGCGCTCCGTCCAGATTCCGCCGAAGACCTTGCCCTATCCGGTGCCGGCCAACGAAGGCGAGCGACTGCGCGCCGTTGAAGCGTCCGGATTGCTTTATTCGCCGGGAGAGGAAAGTTTCGACCGCCTGATCGAGCTTGCGGCTCGAGTCCTGCAGGCGCCGATCGCAATGTTCACGCTGCTCACCTCATCGGAGCAATGGTTCAAGTCGAAGACGGGTTTTGATGGCGACCGGACGCCGAGGGAATGGGCATTCTGCAACTACACGCTTATCGCCAATCAGCTCACCGTTCTTTCGAATCTGGCTGAGGACCCGCGGTTTGTAACAAACCCTACTCTCGGCCAGCCTCACAATTTCCGCTTCTATGCCGGCGCACCCGTTCGGGACGAAAGAGGCTTCGCGTTGGGTTCGATCTGCGTGATCGATCGGATCCCTAGGGTGCTAGAGGCTGACGACAGGAACGCGCTTGCCACGCTGGCGGACTCGGCATCCAACATCGTCAGATGGAGAGCGCAAGAACGGGAATTGCACAAGCTTCGTGGTGCGGTTGAAAGCGCTTAGGGTCGCCGCCTGTTGATGCGGTATCGAAGCGCGCGGGCAGAAGACCTAGGTCCGTGCCCGCGCGGCAATTGCTAGCTGCCAAACCGCTCTATGACGTCTGCAAGCTCTACATGGCCGAGGCAGGAGGCGCTTTTCGGCCCCCTCTCCCCGCTCTCCAGCGCGGTCGCATAGATGGCAGCCGGATCGGCCTCGATGCGTTCCCTCAGCGCGGCAAGTTTCGGCCACCGGTTCTTGCCGGCAACGCCATGGAAATCGAGCCAGCGCGCAACACCGATCAGGACGCCATCCGCAAGAGTCGGACGATCGGCGATGACGAACTTCGTGTCTCCGATCATCTCTTCGAGCCTGTCATGACGCTCGACCACGCGTTCGCGACCCCATTCCTTCAGCGCCGACTGCATCGGCGGATTGGGCGGCACCATTTCCATCGCCGCCCAGAGCGGGCCAAACGCGCCGGTAAACCCAGTGTTGATGAACGCCAGGCCCGATCGAAGAAGCAATGCAGGTTCTCAGCGGCCGTTGGCCGACGCTGCTGGTCTATTACCTGCAACAGGGCACCAAGCGCTTCAGCGACCTCCGTCGAGACAACCCGACAATCTCGCACAAGATGCTGACGCTGGAGCTGCGCAAGCTTGAGGATGCGGGCATCGTCCAGCGCACCGTATTCGAGGGTTACCCGCTTCGCGTCGAGTACGACCTGACCCCGGCCGGAGAAAGGCTGCTGCCTCTCATGGACACCCTGGGCGATTGGTGGGAGACGATCGAAGGTCTTGGCCGCGACAGCCGCATGCTGGTGTCGGACACGACTGCATAGAGTCGAGACGGACGCCTGCCAGATACTCCCGATCGCCGCCCCTTCGATCGGAACGGCACGCTCCCGGTTATATTTTTGCATATACATCCCTAGCCAAAATGCAGGCTTCGATATATTCCTGTAAATACTACGAATTTTGGAGGGACAAAATGCATATCCAGCGCCGCCAATGGTTGAAATGGGCAACGGCTGCCATCTCCGCACTCTGCCTCGGTGCAGTCGCGTTTTCGACGCCTGCAGCAGCTGCGGAAAAGGTCACGATCTTCGCCGCAGCGAGCCTCAAGAACGCACTCGATGCGGTCAACGCCGAGTGGCAGAAGGAATCGGGCAAGGAGACCACGACCTCCTACGCCGCGAGCTCCGCACTCGCCAAGCAGATCGAGGGCGGCGCACCGGCCGATATTTTCATCTCCGCCGACCTCGACTGGATGAAGTACCTTAGCGACAAGAAGCTCATCAAGGCAGGCACCGAATCCAATCTCCTCGGTAACCGCATCGTGCTGGTCGCAACCAAGGACGCGGCAAAGCCCGTCGATATCAAGCAGGGCTTCGATCTTGCCGCCCTTCTCGGCGACGGCCGCCTCGCCATGGGAGCCGTCGACAGCGTCCCTGCCGGAAAATACGGCAAGGCTGCACTTGAGAAGCTTGGCGTCTGGTCCTCCGTCGAAAAGAAGGTAGCCGGCGCCGAAAGCGTGCGTGCGGCCCTCGCCCTCGTCTCGCGCGGCGAGGCCCCCTACGGCATCGTCTACCAGACCGATGCTGCGGCCGATGCGGGCGTCACCGTCGTCGGCACCTTCCCGGCAGACTCGCATCCGCCGATCATCTATCCGATCGCGATCACAGCCGAGAGCAAGAACCCGGAGGCGGCCGCCTATCTCGATTTCGTAAAATCGGCTAAGGCTGTGCCGTTCTTCGAAAAACAGGGCTTCACCGTTCTCAAATGAGAACCGGGCAGCAGGCACCGTAATGCTTCGAAGGCTCGCCGCTTGCGGCGGGCCTTTTGCGTCGACAGGAAACGTTCAGGGGCGGAAAGTTTGGACTGGCTAGGCTTAAGCGCCGAGGAGCAGACGGCAATCCTGCTCAGCCTGCGCGTCTCGATCGTCGCCATGATCGCGAGCTTGCCTTTCGGCATCGCCGCCGCCCTTCTGCTGGCCCGGTGCCGCTTCTGGGGCAAGTCGCTGCTGAACGGGCTCATTCACATGCCGCTCATCCTACCTCCGGTCGTCACCGGCTTCATTCTCCTTATCCTCTTCGGGCGGCGCGGCCCGATCGGCGCTTTCCTGGATGAATATTTCGGCATCGTCTTCTCGTTCCGTTGGACCGGTGCCGCCCTCGCCTGTGCGGTCATGGGCTTTCCCTTGATGGTACGCAGTATCCGGCTCTCGCTCGAAGCCGTCGACCGCAAGCTCGAGGAGGCCGCAGGCACTCTTGGTGCCAGCCCGCTCTGGGTCTTCCTGACCGTTACCTTGCCCCTCACCCTGCCCGGCATCATCGCCGGCATGATCCTCGCTTTCGCCAAGGCGATGGGTGAGTTCGGCGCCACGATCACCTTCGTCTCGAACATTCCGGGCGAAACGCAGACCCTGTCGGCCGCCATCTACACATTCACCCAGGTGCCGGGCGGCGACCTCGGCGCGCTCCGCCTGACGATCGTCGCTATCGTCATTTCGATGGCCGCGCTGCTCGCCTCCGAATTCCTCGCCTACCTCGTGGGCCGGCGCATGGATATCGAATGATGCTTGCGGTCGATATCAGCCACCGCTTCGGCGACTTCGTGCTTGAGGCCAAATTCGCCTCGGACCGCGGCGTGACCGCGCTCTTCGGGCGCTCCGGCTCCGGCAAGACCTCGGTCGTGCGCATACTCGCCGGCCTGACCAAACCGGATCGCGGCAGGATCACCCTGGGCAGCGAAGTGCTGACCGACACGCAGGCCGGCATCCTTGTTCCGAAGCACCGCCGCCGCTTCGGCTATGTCTTCCAGGAGGCGCGGCTATTTCCCCATCTGACCGTGCAGCAGAACCTCGCTTACGGGCGTTGGTTCGCGCCGGCGGCCGACCGCTTGACGAGCTTCCCGCATATCGTCGACCTTCTCGGCATCGCCCCCCTCCTCGATCGCCGACCGGCCAAGCTTTCCGGCGGCGAGAGGCAACGCGTCGCGATCGGCCGCGCTCTGCTGTCCTCCCCTCGCCTGCTGTTGATGGACGAGCCCCTCGCCGCTCTCGATGATCCGAGAAAGGCGGAGATCCTGCCTTATCTCGAACGGCTGCGTGACGAAATGGATGTTCCGATCATCTATGTCAGCCATTCGGTCGCCGAGGTGGCGCGGCTTGCAAACCGGGTGGTCTTCATGAACGACGGCAAGGTCGAGGCGATCGGCCCGGCCGTCGACGTGCTGAGCCGGCCGGCCCTGCTTCACGGAGGTGATCGCCGCGACGCGGGCGCGGTGGTGGAAGGCGTGGTTCGCGGCTTCGACGAGAGGCATCGCCTGACGACGGTGGGCTTGAAGAACGCCACGCTTTCCGTTCCGGTCGCCGGCCTCGCACCAGGCCGGATCGTTCGTGTCCGCATTCCGGCACGCGATGTCATGCTCGCGACGACGCGTCCGGACGGACTTAGCGCTCTCAACATTCTGGAGGGTCGCGTGCGGCGCATCCAGATCGACCCGGACGGCACCGCGGAAGTGCAAGTCGATTGCGGTGGCGACCTCGTTCTCGCGCTGATCACCGCTCTTTCCTGCGAAAGGCTCGAGCTGGCAGAGGGCAAGCCTGTCTTTGCGATCATCAAGACCGTCGCACTGGAATCCTAGAAGATCTTACGGATCGACATGCTCGCCCGGATTTTCTTTGGGCGTGAAGCTGTGATTGCGTTTGCCGTCCAGCCATTCGAGGTCGTTGGCGATTGCGGAGCGCACGGTCCTTTCCATGGAGCGAAAGCGCTGAACCAACTCCTCGCCGAAAACCGTCAGCGCCGCGCCGCCGCCCTTCTGGCCGCCGCGCTGCGATTCGACCACCGGCTCCTGGAACATGCGGTTCATCTCGCTGACGAGCATCCACGCACGCCGGTAAGACATGTCCATCGCCCGGCCCGCCGCGGAGATCGAGCCGGTATCCTTTATATGTTCCAAGAGCTCCATCTTGCCGCGCCCCAGGCGGTCCTCGCCGGGAAAGCTGATGCGCAGGACAGGTCTAAGATCGCTTTGCTGGGCCTTGTGCATGGTGAGAAATCAGATTGATGCTGAGGCGAATCTACGCTGCATTTCTTCGCCTGTACACCGTTGCCCGGCCGATGTGGCACTCAACCACCACATTCCTGCCTCCGCCCGCGCCAAAAATCGTCACCGGCGATGAAAAACGCTGTGCTTTTTTACGAAATGACCGTTTGTCGTAGGATCCGCCGAATGGGCGTCTTGAAAGGTTAATGGATTGGTGCCTATCTTTGAGGTGATTTGGAAGATGTCCAAATCACAGACGCGCATGTTCTGTTATCCAAGAAAGGAAGAACGCTGACAACAGTACACGCCAAGGGAAGGACGCCAGTCGTCATCCCGAAGAGCACGGAACGTGGCGCTGATGCCGCCGCCCGCGCCCTGCACGCCGTCCTCGTAAGTCTCGAGGATTCGAAGGCAGAAGATATCGTCACCATCAACATCGCCGGAAAGTCCGCGCTGGGGGACTACATGGTCGTCGTCTCCGGACGCTCGAACCGGCATGTCCTGGCGATAGCCGACCATCTGATGTCCGACCTGAAGGATGAGGGCCTTGGCAACGCCCGCGTCGAGGGCCTGGAAGGTGGTGACTGGGTATTGCTTGACACCGGTGACATCATTGTCCATGTGTTCCGACCCGAAATCCGCGAGTTCTACAACATCGAAAAGATGTGGGCTGCGCCGGATATCGATGAGGGCACGTTGCACTAGTCGGTCTCCGCGGAAGCACTTTTCCGGAACCGCGCGGTGAAGATCAGGTCGGATGGCGAAGTCCGGCCGCAGAGGTGCCTTGCGGCCTCGTAACGGCACGCGCGGGAGTGGAGATGCGGATAGGCCTTTTTGCAGTGGGACGGTTGAAATCCGGCCCTGAAAAGGATCTTGCGGCCCGCTATCTGGACAGGTTTTCCAAGACCGCACCCGCGGTCGGCCTAGAGTTCTCCAGGGTCGCCGAGGTGGCCGAAAGCCGTGCCGGTAATTCCGAGACACGAAAGCGAGACGAAGCTGCCATGCTGCGGAAGGCGCAGGCGGAAAATGGCGTGCTCGTCCTTCTTGACGAGCGCGGCAAGGCCCTCGACAGCGAGGCTTTCGCTAACCTTCTCGCCACCTATCGAGACCAGGGCAAGCGCGACCTGATGATCGCCATCGGCGGCGCCGATGGACATGATCCATCTCTCTATCAGGAAGCGGATCAGACGATCTGCCTCGGCAAGATGACATGGCCGCATCAGCTTGTGCGTATCCTGGTCTGTGAACAGCTCTATCGCGCCGTCACCATTCTCTCTGGCCATCCCTACCACCGGGCATAGAAATGTCGCAGATTGCCCGCATTCACAGAGCCGTGTTTTGAACGCAGGGGCGAAATGGGCGATCTTTCTTGGCTAAGCACAGCAAATCAGCTTAGGCTTCGCGCGCTTCGAACCCGCTCCGCCGGAAGGCCTGAATGAACCCTGCTCCGACCAAGGTCTCGCGCCTGTTCCTGCCGCATCTTGCGGCATGCCTCGGCGCGGTTGCCTTGCTCGTTCCAGGCTCGGTTTTCGATGCGCCGCTGGCGCGCGCGCAGGAGACCGGGAACATCCCCTCCTCTGCCACCCCGACCACCGACGATATGCAGCCCGCGCCGGCCGATCCGGCGGCTGAACTGTCCCGCAAGCGGGACCAGACACGCGCCGATCTCGAGGCGTTGTCGAAAAGCATCAGCCTCTCTTCGGACAAGATGAAAGAGTTGCAGGACGGCATTGCTTCCATTGAGAAGAACACGGGGGACATTCGCCAGGCGCTGATCGACTCCGCCGCACGACGCAAGACCATGGAAAAGCAGGTCCTCGAAAGCGAAACGCGGCTCGCGACGCTCGGTGTGCAGCAGGACAAGGTTCGCCAATCGCTGCATTCGCGGCGTGGCCTGCTCGCCGAAGTGCTTGCGGCATTGCAGCGCATGGGACGCAATCCCCCACCTGCCCTTCTCGTCACACCCGAGGATGCGCTCGGTTCCGTGCGCAGCGCCATTCTTCTCGGCGCCGTCGTGCCCGGCATCCGCAAGGAGACCGACAAGCTTGCCGCCGATCTCAACGAGCTTGCCAACGTTCAGGCTGCAATTTCCAAGGAAAAGGCCGACCTGACGACCACGATGACCAACAGCCTGGAGGAGGAGCGGCGGATGGATCTGCTGCTTACCGAAAACGACAGGCTGAGCCGGCAGAACACCGCGCAGCTCGATACCGAACGCAGGCGCTCGGAGGAGCTCGCGGGTCAGGCCACGAGCCTCGAAGGGCTCATCGCATCGCTGGAAGGCGAGATTTCCTCGGTGCGGGATGCTGCCGCCGCAGCGCGTGCGGAAGAAGAGCGCAAACGCCTGCAGAGCGAGGAACAGCGGGCCCAGGCCAAGGCCTTGGCGGAGAGCGGCGTGCCCGATAAAAACCGCATTGCGCCCGCATATCCGTTCGGTGAACTGAGAGCGAAGCTGGAGCTTCCGGTGACCGGCGATGTCCTCCGCCAGTTTGGCGACGCGGACGGAGCCGAACACGCGGCGATGGGCACGACCGTTGCCACCAGCCCCGGCACGCTCGTAACAGCTCCCGCGGATGGTCTGGTGGTGTTTGCCGGCGCGTTTCGCAGTTATGGTCAGATGATCATTCTGGACGCGGGCGACGGGTATCACCTTGTGCTCTCGGGAATGGATACGATCATGACCCGTCAGGGAAAGTTCGTCTTTGCCGGCGAGCCGCTCGCTGCAATGGGAGCGAAAAGAGTAGCAAGCGCAACCGCTTTGGCGCTGGAAACCGACAGGCCAACGCTTTACATTGAATTTCGAAAAGACGGTAAGCCAGTCGATTCCCGACCCTGGTGGACCGCCAAAGATACTGGAAAGGCACGCAATGATACGTAGGGCTTCTCTTGTTCTCGTCGGCGCACTGATGGGCGCGACCGCGATGAGCGTAATATATTCGGCGGGTGCGCCAGCAGAAGCGGCGGGCGCTTCCACCTACAAGGAGCTGTCGATCTTCGGTGACGTTTTCGAGCGCGTCCGCGCCCAGTACGTGACCCCGCCCCAGGAGGACAAGCTGATCGAGGCTGCCATCAACGGCATGCTCACCTCGCTTGACCCTCACTCCAGCTACATGAATGCCAAGGACGCGGAAGACATGCGCACCCAGACGAAGGGTGAGTTTGGCGGCCTCGGCATCGAAGTGACGATGGAAGACGACCTCGTAAAGGTGATCACGCCCATCGATGACACCCCCGCAGCCAAGGCCGGCGTTCTTGCCGGCGACCTGATCTCCGAGATCGATGGCCAGTCCGTGCGCGGCCTGAAGCTCGAGGATGCGGTCGAAAAGATGCGCGGCGCCGTCAACACGCCGATCAAGCTGACGCTGATCCGCAAGGGTGCCGACAAGCCGATCGAACTGACGATCGTGCGTGACATCGTGGCCGTCCGCGCCGTCAAGTCGCGTGTCGATGATGACGTCGGTTATCTGCGCGTGATCTCGTTCACCGAAAAGACCTATCCCGATCTCGAAAAGGCGATCGAGAAGATCAAGAAGGACGTTCCGGCCGACAAGCTCAAGGGCTATGTGCTTGACCTCCGCCTCAACCCCGGTGGTCTTCTGGATCAGGCGATCAATGTTTCCGACGCCTTCCTGGAGCGCGGCGAGGTGGTCTCCACGCGCGGCCGCAATCCGGATGAAACCCGCCGCTTCAACGCTGGTCCGGGCGATCTGACGGATGGCAAGCCAGTCATCGTCCTCATCAACGGCGGCTCGGCCTCGGCCTCGGAAATCGTTGCCGGCGCGCTGCAGGATCTGCGCCGCTCCACGGTCCTCGGCACGCAGTCCTTCGGCAAGGGCTCGGTCCAGACGATCATCCCGCTCGGCGAGAACGGCGCCCTTCGTCTGACGACGGCGCTCTACTACACGCCGTCGGGCCGCTCGATCCAGGGCACGGGCATCACGCCGGACATCAAGGTTGAAGAGCCACTGCCGGATGAACTGAAGGGCAAGCTCGTCACCGAAGGCGAATCCAGCCTGCGCGGCCATATCAAGGGCCAGAGTGAGACGGATGCCGGTTCGGGCTCGGTCGCCTACGTGCCGCCGGATCCGAAGGATGACGTCCAGCTGAACTATGCCCTCGACCTGCTCCGCGGCAAGAAGACCGACCCGGCCTTCCCGCCGAACCCGGACAAGGCAGTCGTAACCAAGTAATGGTAGCCCGCGCTGTGTCGGATCCCGGATCCGGCGCAGCGCGGGCTTACTGCTTTCCGATTGGGGCGGGCGGAAAATTTGCGTACGGATCTGCATGCGCCGCTGGGCCAGAATCGCGGTCCTCGTTCTGCTGGGTTGCGAATATTCCGGCTTAGCCGCGTCATCGCCAGTCTCTGCCTGATCGCCATCGGCGCTTTTTCACTTTATACGGCCTTTGCCCCCGGCACGCCGGAGAGGGCCACGCCTACGGCACCGTCCGAGGGCCTTCCGACACCACCCGCCACTGCTGAGACCCAGACCAAACCGGCTATTCCAACGGCCGGCCCTACCTTGGCCGATGCGCGCTCAGGCGCGAATGTCGAGCGAACGGAGCTGGAGGACGGCTCGGTTGTCACGAAATTCAGCCCCCGCCCGCGCGCAGGAGGCGGACCTGTTGTTATCGACGCCAGGGAGGTCGGCCAGGATCCACGCATGGCGGCCGTCCCCGACGCGAGCCTGCTGGAAGAGTCGCCCTATGGCAGCCTCCCGGTCGTCGGTCCCGACGGCCGCCGCCCGATGGACCGCTATGCGCGACCATGGTCTGGCGCGCGCGGCACCCGCATTGCCATTGTCGTAAGTGGCCTCGGCCTCAGCCAGACGGGCACGCAGCGCGCAATAAAGCAGCTGCCCGAGGAAATCACCCTTGCCTTTGCGTCGAGCGGCAACAGCCTGCAGCGGTGGATGCAGGAGGCGCGTCGTGCCGGCCACGAGATCCTGCTGCAGGTGCCATTGGAACCATTTGATTACCCGGATAACAATCCTGGCCCGGAGACGCTGCTGACCTCGGCTGCGCCCGCTGCAAATCTCGAAAACCTGCACAAGGCGATGGGTCGCATCACCAACTATACCGGTATCATGAACTATATGGGCGGGCGGTTGCTTTCCGACGTCGACAAGCTGGAGCCGGTAATGCGCGACGTCGGCAAGCGCGGCCTCCTTTTCCTGGATGACGGCTCATCGGCACAATCGCAAAGCGCAACGCTGGCAAAGGCGGTCGACACGCCGCATGCCTCTGCCGATGTCCGCCTGGACGGCCAGCTGGATGTCGACGCGATCATGAAGAAGCTCGACGAGCTTGAGCGCATCGCGCGGCGCAACGGCCAGGCGATCGGTGTTGCCTCCGCCTTCGACGAAAGCCTTGACGCGATCAACGAGTGGAGCGAGGAAGCAAGGCTGCGCGGCATAGAGATCGTCGCCGTTTCGGCCCTGGCCGAGGATCCGCAAAGACCCTGAAGCGAGAGATCTGATGAGCAAGAACACAACTGTTAAAGCCGAGGACCTGCCTTACCGTCCCTGTGTCGGCATCATGGTGCTCAACCGTACTGGGCTGGTCTGGACCGGCCGGCGCGTGCCCGTCGGCAATTCGGAATATGACGGCTCGCCGCAGCTTTGGCAGATGCCGCAGGGCGGCATCGACGCGGGCGAGGATCCGCTGGAGGCTGCCTATCGCGAGCTTTACGAAGAGACGGGCATGAAGACCGTGAGCCTGCTCGCGGAGGCGCGCGACTGGATCAACTACGATCTTCCGGCGCATCTCGTTGGCATCGGTCTCAAGGGCAAATACAGGGGCCAGACCCAGCGCTGGTTCGCCTTCCGCTTCGAGGGCGAGGAGAGCGAGATCGCAATCGACCCTCCGCCCGGCGGCCATGAGCGTGAATTCGACGCCTGGGGCTGGAAGCCGATGCAGGATTTGCCCACGCTCATCGTCCCATTCAAGCGCGCCGTCTACGAGCAGGTGGTCGCTGAATTCCACCATCTCGCTGGCCTGAAGACGGCTGAATAGAGGTTTCAGAGCGCCAGCGGCAATCAATCTGTCGGCCGGCTGTCGCGCCTCGCGCGGCTCTGCCATCGGCGAAGACCGGCGGGCTCATCCCTGTTGCCAAGCGGACGTATCCTTCGGCGGCTCCACGCGCAGGCGCGGGGATAGGCGCTGCATCGTCAATTGCAAGATTGGCAACTCCGTTACTCGAGAAGGGCGGCACCCTATGCTGCCATCTCGCAAAAGTCGGGCTTCAAAATTCAGGAATGCCGCACCCGCATACCCTCCACGAGCAGCCGAAAGCCCAACGCGCTCATGACGGCACCCGCGGTCCGGTCGATCCAGTTCTTGGAATGGAGGTAGGCGGCGCGCGGCTTTCTGGCCGAAAACGCGAGCGCGACGAGCGCGTACCATGATGCTTCGACAACAAATATCATCGGCGGCAAGGCAAGGAGCAGCCGATGCGGTGGGGAAGCCGGCAGCAACGCCGCGAAGATGCTTCCATACACGACAGCGGTTTTCGGATTGCTGACCTGCGTGGCGAAGGCAAAGGCGAATGACCGGAAGAGCGATTTTCTCTCGAAGGTCGTGATCGTATCGACCGGGAGCGGAACGCTTGCCCCTCGCCAGATACGAACGCCGAGATAGACGAGATAGGCTCCGCCAACGAGCTTCAGCGTCATGTAGAGCCATTCGACCTGAAGCAGCAAAGCGCTCAGTCCAGCGAGCGCCAGAGTACCGAACAAGGCCCCGCCAAGTCCCATGCCGAGCGCAGCGGCAAGCCCGTTGAGGCGAGATGCGGTGATGGCGATTCTGGAGACGAGAACGAAGCTCGGGCCGGGGCTGATCGCCCCGATCAGGAGAGCGCCGAGAATCCCCAATAGAGCGGTAGTTGTGGACATGGACATGCATCCTTTCGATTTGGAGGATGCCCAGGCGAGCGGCTCTTATGCTCCGTGCTCCCCGACGGTGCCCCGTCTGAATTCGCCAGTTACACGGACCAGGGGATCATCCTGTCATTCCGAGCGGTTGGCAAGCCTGTTGTTCCCCCAAAGCCAGTCTGATTGCCTGCCGAAACCAATAACCCCGTGTCTTCCGTTCAAGCGCCGCATCCCAACGTCGGCCTTCCTCTCGAAATTTGGCCGAGGTCTCCGAGGCGGATGTAGGGAGAGCGCGGCGCTGCCCAATACCTCGGCGAGCCACAGGATGGATTCTGCGACGCCGACCTCTTGTCGTCGCGTGGCATTTCAAAAGCATGCGGGCGATTAGCGGTCGGCCAACGTGCAACGCTGCTGCAACGAAGGAACGCGATAGCGGACCACGTCGGCATCAGTGGGGGCGGGGAGGCCGGCCGAACTCAAGAGCGGAGATCGGCCGGTTCAAAAAGCCTGGCTCCAATCACTCCGCTTCGTCGGCGGAATCGGCGTTCAGCTGGCCGTACTTCGTCTCGCCGATCTTGTCGAGAAGGTCGAGCTGTGTCTCCAGGAAATCGATATGGCCTTCCTCATCGGCCAGGAGTTCCTCGAAGAGCTTCATGGAGACGTAGTCGCCGGCCTCATGACAGATGTCGCGCGACTTCTTGTAGGCATTGCGCGCGTCGTACTCGCCGGCAAGATCAGCCTCGAGGACTTCCTTGACGTTCTGGCCGATGCGAAGCGGCGCAAGTGTCTGCAGGTTGGGATGGCCTTCGAGGAAGATGATGCGGGCGACAAGCTTGTCGGCGTGATGCATTTCTTCGATCGATTCGGCGCGTTCCTTCTTGGCAAGCTTAGTGTACCCCCAGTCCTCGAGAAGGCGGTAGTGTACCCAATACTGGTTGACTGCGCCGAGTTCGAGAAACAGGGCCTCGTTAAGCCGCTCGATGACCTTTTTGTCGCCTTTCAATGTCCGCTCTCCTATTTTCCTCATGGAATTTTCTGAGGCGGGACATGAAATCAAATATTTCCGCTTCCGTCGAGTGGCGACGGGCGTGATACTCTTCGGTTGTCTGTATGATCAGATCGACGACATTCGGGAAGCAGCCGCAACAGCGACCGCGCTTTTCCATGGCATGATAGACTTTTGCCGGGACAATCAGCTGCCAACAGTCGGCATCGAGAAGCTCGTATATGACCTCTCTGATTTCCTTGTCGGTGATGTAATTACAACTGCAGACCAGCATGCGAACTCAGTCCATCAAAACATGACATATGCTATCTTGTTTTCGTAAAGAAGATGGCGATTGTCAAGAAAGAATCGGGGAACCGGATTGTCGCAGCCCGTCACTTCGATGTGAGACATGCTTTCGATGCGGCGTTCAATGAAAATTTCGCCCCCTCGGCATGACCTTGGACGTCTCTTCCCCGCCGTCCCTGTCCCCGCCGGCGATCCGCCTTTCGATCACCCTGCGCTCGATTTCTGCCGCGATCTTCTTCTGCCTGTGGTCCGCGGTCGGCCGCAATGTCTCGTCTGCCCGCTCGCTGACGCCGAAATGGCGTGCTTCGCGCTGCAGCAGCCCGAGTGTCGGCGTCATGTCCTCGATATGATCGACGACAGTATGGATGACGCCGCTTTCACTTTGCAGCCTGCCACGGATCTTCACCAGCCGCGCACCCATGATGATCGATCTGTAGCGCTCGAACGCCTTTTTCCAGACGATCGCATTGGCAACGCCCGTTTCGTCCTCGATCGTCATGAAGATGACGCCCTTTGCCGAGCCCGGACGCTGGCGGACCAGCACGAGGCCGGCGATGATGACGACCCGGCCATTGGGAACGGAGAGGAGATCGACATTCCGGGTGATTCCGTCTCTGCGGAACTCCTCCCTCAGGAAGGAGACCGGATGCGCCTTGAGCGAAAGCGAGAGGTAACGGTAGTCCTCGATGACCTGTTCTCCAGGAAGCATTTCCGGTAGGCGCATTGCCGGCTCGACCTGGATTTCGGAATGCTCGACCCGATCGAACAGGGGCAGCTTTTCGGCCGCACTCTTCGCATCGAGCGCCCGGACCGCCCAGAGCGCCTCGCGCCGTGAAAGGCCAATGGAGGTAAACGCATCTGCATCCGCCAGCCGTTCGATATCGGATTTTTCGAGACCGGATCGCAGCCAGAGATCGCGGACGGAACGATAGCCTGGGCCACGATTATCGACGAGCATCCTCATGTCGTCCTCGGAGAGGCCTTTGACCTGCCGGAAACCGAGGCGAACGGCCCTCTCTGTCCTGATGACGCTTCGCATCTCTGAATGCCGGAAATCGACCGCGCCCCGGTCGAATTCGGTGTCTTCGAGAAGGCAGTCCCAGTCGGATGAATTGATGTCGACCGATCTGATCTCCACCCCATGCTCACGTGCGTCACGCACCAGCTGCGCCGGCGCATAGAAGCCCATCGGCTGCGAATTCAGCAGCGCCGCACAGAAGACATCGGGGTAATAGGCCTTGACCCAGGAAGACGCGTAGACGAGCAGCGCGAAGGAAGCCGCATGGCTTTCCGGAAAGCCGTACTCGCCGAAGCCCTTGATCTGGTTGAAGCATTGCTGGGCGAATTCGCGGGTATAATTCCTGGAGACCATCCCCGAGATGAACCTGTCCTCGAAATTGCCGATCGTGCCGGTTCGCTTGAACGTCGCCATCGCGCGCCGTAGCCGGTCGGCCTCAGCCGGCTTGAAGCCCGCGGCCGTGATTGCGATCTGCATCGCCTGCTCCTGGAAGAGCGGAACGCCGAGTGTCCGCTTCAGGACCGCCTTCAGCTCATCACTCGGATATTCGATCGGAATGTTCTTGTCCCGTTGCTCCCGTCGCTTCAAATAAGGATGCACCATATCGCCCTGGATCGGTCCCGGCCGCACGATCGCCACCTCGATGACGAGATCGTAGAATAGCCTCGGCCTCAGCCGTGGCAGCATGCTCATCTGCGCCCGGCTTTCGATCTGGAAGACCCCGACCGTGTCGGCCCGGCACATCATGTCATAGACCGGCTTGCCCTCGTCGCCATGCTCCCTGTTGCCGAGATCGGCGAGGGTCTTCTTCACGTCGTAATGCTGTTCGAGCATCGAGAAGGCCTTCCGGAGACAGGTCAGCATGCCGAGCGCCAGGATATCGACCTTGAGGATCTTGACGTTGTCGAGATCGTCCTTGTCCCATTCGATCATGTAACGGCCCGGCATTGCCGTCTTCATGATCGGGACAACCTCGTCGAGGCGATCCTTCGTAATGACGAAGCCGCCGACATGCTGGGTCAGGTGCCGCGGGAAGGCGAGAAGCTCGGAGGCGTATTTGAGGACACTTTTCGTCACCGGGTCGGCGAGATCGAGCCCGGCCGCCTTCGCATCCCGCTCCGACAGATTGTCCTCGGACCATCCCCAGACCAGGCTGCCGATCGCAGACTGGATATCTTCCGATAGCCCGAAGGCCTTGGAAACCTCACGGCCGGCCGAACGGGTGCGGTAGGTGGTCACACCGGCCGTCAGCCCCGCATGCTCGATGCCGTATCTCCCATAGATATGCTGGATGACCTCCTCGCGCCGGTCGTGCTCGAAGTCGACGTCGATATCCGGCGGCTCATCGCGGTCCATCGAAATGAAGCGGTCGAAGAGCAGGGTGCTCTTTTCAGGATCGACCTCGGTGATCTCGAGGCAATAGCAGATGACGGAATTCGCTGCCGACCCACGGCCCTGACAGAGAATGCCGAGGTCGTAGCGGGCATGATGGATGATCCTATGAACCGTCAGGAAATAGGATGCGTAATTCTTCTCGCGGATGAGATTGAGTTCATAGTCGATCTGCGTCGCAATTTTTTCCGGAACCCCCTTCGGATAACGCGCCACGGCCCCAATCCTCGTCAGGCGCTCCAGGGTCTCGTAGGGCGTTTCGCCCGGATCGTTCTCGGGCGGATAATTGTGCTCCAGCTCCGAAAGTGAAAAGGAAAGCCTGCCGAAGAAGTGCGCGCTATTTTCGACCGCCTGCGGATAGTCGCGGAAGAGGCGCGCCATTTCCCGCGGATCCTTGAGGTAGCGCTCGGCATTGGGCGCCAGCAGGAACCCCGCCTCCGCGATCTGGACATGCTCGCGGATCGCAATCACGATATCAGACAGCGGCCTTCGGTCGGGATGGTGGTAAAGGGGCAGGTTGGTCGCGACCAGCGGAATGCGGTTTTGGCCGGCGAGCGTAGCAATCACTGCAAAGACCTGCCTGTCGCGCCCGTCATAGGCCGGGGCGAGAACCATATGGAAGGCAGCCTCAAACCGCTCCCTGTAGCGCTGCAGGCGGTCCTTCAGCGCCTGCTGACCGGCAGGATCATCGACAACCGAGCGGTCGGGGACAAGGGCGAGCATCATCTCGTCTCCCCATTCCATGAGATCCGCCTCAGCCAGGATGCAGTGTCCCTTCTCCGCCTCCGGCTTCAGGTTGCCGGCACTCAACAGGCGACAGAGATTGGCCCACCCGCGCCGGTTCTTCGGATAGGCCAGGACATCGGGCGTTCCATCGGAAAAGGCTAGCCTGGCCCCAGGCTGGACGCGGATCGGCTCGAGAACCGGCTCGTCCTTGCCATCGTCCTCTCCGGACTGCCTTTTCCGATACTTCTCGGCAAGCTGCTGCGCCTGCGCATGCGCTCGCACGACGCCGGCGACCGAGTTCTGGTCCGCGATCCCGAGGCCGCCGAGCTTCAACTTCGCTGCCTGCATGACCATCTCCTCCGGCCTCGAGGCTCCCTCGAGAAAGGAGAAATTCGTCCTTGCGCCTATCTCGCAAAATGACGGGACCGGGTTCATGCGAAGACACCGTGGATGAACCAGCGGGGGGAGGGCTCCTGGCCATAGAACCCTTGGCGGTAGATCCAGAATCGATGGCCGATATCATCCTCGACCCGGAAATAGTCGCGCGTAGGGGCATCCTCGCCATCGAGCCACCACTCCATGGCGATCCGCTCCGGGCCTTCGCTTCGGGCGACACGATGCTGCATGCGTCGCCAGCGAAAGCTCTGCGGAGGACCGTCCGGCACCTGGGCCAGCAGAGCATCAACCAGTTCGGGCCTTGCAAAGAGCCGCAGGGGCCGTTCACTACGCGAAAAGGAGATGCTGTCTTCCTCGGCCTTCCCACGTGCGGGAGAACTCTCTATGGCGGCAAAGGCGACAACCGCCCGCTCGGGCACATGGCTCTCGCGCAGTTGAAAGGACTGCAGGCAATCCGGACCGAGACGGGCCGAGACACGGTCGACGAAGGCAGCAAGCGAGACATCCTTCTGGCGGTTGCCGTCGAAATCCCCCTGCACGGCATCGAAGGCCTCGTGTCGCAAGACGTTGAGCCGCAGGATCTCGAAGCCATAACCGGCATCGAGATCGTCATGGAGGGCCGTCAGCCGCTCAGAGAAGAGGCGGGCGATCCGCACCGGATCCCTCAGCGGCTGCGAAGCCGCAGCGGAAATGCGCAGCACCTTGCCGTCGACGCGGAAGAGGACGAGCTCAAAGGCGCGACCGCCGGCCCCGCGCGCTTCCAGGGACGGCTTCAAAGAGACGGCGATCTGGCCGGCAACGGCAAGGATATCCTCCTCCGTTCCGATCGGTTCGATCAGACGCCGCTCGGTCGAGAGCTCCGCGATCGGAAGCCGCGGCGATATCGGTTCCTCGTCATGGCCGAGCGCCTGATCGAGTCGCAGAAGCACCGTTGTGCCGAAGCGCCGCGCCAGCGGGGCACGCGGTGCGTCGATCATGTCACCTATACGCTTCAGACCGAGCTTCTTCAGGGCCGTCACCGTGTCCTCGTCCAACCGGAGTGCTGCGACAGGAAGCGGCGCCAGCGCCTGCCCCGCCTCATCGTCCCCCACGACGCCACCATTGCCGAAGCGAGTGATGGCGGAGGCAAGCCCCGGCGAGGAGGCAATCGCCCCCCTCGCATCGAAGCCCATATGGAAAAGTCTGGACAGGACGTCCTTCAGAAGTGCCTTTTCGCCACCGAAAAGATGGGCGCAGCCGGTGATGTCGAGGAAAAGCCCATCGCGGCCGTCGATTGCCACGAGCGGCGTATAACGATCGCACCAGTCTGCAATGGCCTCCAGGAGCAGCCGGTCGGCAACCAGATCCTCTTCCACGATATCGAGCGTCGGATACATGGCGCGCGCTTCCGCAACGCCCTGTTCCTTCCTGAGGCCCAGGGCGTCGGCCAGTTCGTCCAGCGCCGTCAGGCGCATGGCATTGTCGATGCGGCCTGAACAGACGATCGGTGGTTCGTCAGGACGCCCGTTCAAACGCCAGGAGAGCCCCCATCGTTTGCGGGCGACCCGATCGGTGGGCAGGTGCGGAAGGCTGAGCGCCAGGATGCGCTGGCTGCTCGTCTGAAGGGAAAGCGTGCTCTGCACGGTCGACGAGGACAAACTGACGGTCATGGGAATTCCACTCCAGGATAAGGGAGAGGGGAGCCGGATTGCGGCTCTTCTCCAGGGTCAGACGGAAGGCCGGACCGGCGATGCTGCCGCCAAGCCTCGATCCGTCCGGAAGAGGCCTGAGACCGGCCGGCGCGGGTCGAACGAAAAGACGGAAGGAGGCGCTGCTTGCCTCCTCTTCTCCCGCCTGCCGCAGCAGGAAAAGGGGCCGGCCGGCAGCTTTGGCACGCAGACTGAGCCGGCGGCTCTCCGCCAACCCGAAATGGGCCGGATTGCCGCACACCTCGAGGATCGTCGCACAGAAGGCGCCACTTTCGATGGCGACCTCCGCAAGCCAGAGCGCCTCCTCGAGCCTGCGCGGCGCGGCATGCAGGAAATGATCCTGTCTCAGGCCGAAATCCCGAAGCCCGATCGCATAGGGCATCCCGGCTTCGATCATGGAAATCCTGTCGGCGATCCAGAGAACGGGCAGAAATTGGCCGGAACCCCCCTCGCGATGCTGCAGCCGGGAAGCGAGCGCCAGGACAAGGCCGCTCGAAGCCCCGGCGTCCCGCAGCAGACCGGAGCGGATCTCGGTGATGCCATCAAGCGGCAAGCCGCCCTCCAATGCCTCGTCAAGCAGGCTGATGCCGAAGGGCAGGCGAGGGGTGGCATCCGCCTTTCCCGATTTTTCCTCCTCCGCCAAGGCCTGGCTTTCGGCCGCTGCAAGCGCCGGCAGCGGCTTTCCTTCAAGCCTGGCGATGGTTTCGCGGAGCGCAAAAAGCTGCTCGCGCGCCAAGGCCGTCCGCGCCATGACGTTCACTCCATCTGCTAATGTTCCTGTTATGTTCTTATGGATTCCAGAGCTTGGCGGAAGAGTCAACAATCATTTTTGTGAATTTATTCCTCTGTTTGATTCCGCTCTCGAAAATCCTCTCCAAAGGTTCTATATGGGCGGCAACGGAAGGAAGTTTTCATGGCCAAGGTTGACCAGAGCGAGGATTGGGCGGACCGCCACGCACCGACGATCGATGCGTTTGAATCGCTGGCTATGGAAGCCTATAGCCATCTGCCGGAAGAATTCCGCTCGCTGACCACCAACCTGATCATCATTATCGAGGATTTCCCCGACGACGACGTCTTCGAGGACATGGCGCTGGAGACACCCTTCGATCTGCTCGGCCTGTTCGAGGGGCGAGGCATTTCCGAGCGCTTCACGGTGGAGACCGGTGAAATGCCGAACCGGATCCGGCTCTATCGCCGTCCGATCATCGATTATTGGGCGGAAAACGAGGAAACGCTGGGCGACATCATCACCCATGTCCTGATCCACGAGATCGGCCACCATTTCGGCCTGAGCGACGAGGACATGGAGCGCATAGAGGCAAGCGCCGAGGAAGCAGCCGCCCGCTGAACCCAGCCCCGTCCACTTACTGTTCGGACAGCTTCATCTCGGGATTGTAGTCCTTGCCTTCGACGTCCTTGACGACCGCCTGCCCGCACTGCATCTCGCCTGTCGCCGCATTGAAGGCATAGGTGGGCGTGCCCGAAAGAGACCAGCCCTTGTTGAGGGCGGCGGTCACCTTGTGGCAGAATGAAGCGTCGTCTGGACCGGTCAGGAAGCGGTAGAGTTTCATTACGTCGTCTTTCGTCTCGCCGTTCGGCGCGCTGCGATCAGGCGGGCTTTATGGACCAGTCCTTCTGCCTGGGCAAGATGCAGCCTTTCGACCATGCGGCCGTTCATATTGACGACGTTCAGGCCTTCGGCGGCGGGATCGGCAAAGGCAGCGATGATCGCATGCGCCTCGGCAAGGGCGACCTCGTCCGGACCGAAATGGCGGTTGGCGGCGTCGATCTGCGCCGGATGGATCAGCATCTTGCCTGCAAAGCCCATGGCCCGGCCCTGCTCGCATTCATCCTCGAGCCCTTCGACATTCTTGAAATCGTTGAAGACGCTATCGATCGCATCGAGGCCATAGGCCCCGACCGCCAATACCACCTGCATCAGCCAGGGTACGAGATAGGTCCGGCCCGGCTGGGGCAGGACGCCCGTCTCCTTGCGCAGGTCGTTGAGGCCGACGACGAAGCAGTCGAGCCGCGTTCCGGGCGTACGCCCGGCCTCGGCAAGGGATGCGGCATTCAGCACGCCCCGCGGCGTCTCGATCATCGCCCAGATGCGCAGGTCCTCCGGCATGTCGGCTTCGGCCAGCAGATCGGCCACGGCCATCACATCCTGCGGCTCGTCCACCTTCGGCAGGAGAACGGCATCGGGCACGAGATCGAGCACGAGCTGCATGTCCTCACGTCCGAAAGGCGAGGAGAGGGGATTGATGCGGATAATCCTCTCCTTGCCTTCGAGCGGCTTGCCGGAAAGGAAGGCCTTCAGGTTTTCGTGGGCCTCGGCCTTTCGATCGGGCGCCACGGAATCCTCGAGATCGAAGATCACGGCGTCGCAATCAAGCTCATGCGTCTTCTCGAGCGCACGCTGATTGATGGCCGGGACACTGAGCACCGAACGGCGCAGGCGATCGGAACGGGGCGGGGCAATGCGGGTCATGCGACAATTTGTGCCAAGCTTTGCCGGGTGGGGCAAGACAACAAAATGCCATGCTTCCCTTGCACACAGGGTATGGAAGGGCCACATCCTTTCCGAAGAAAGGTTTTCGATCATGCAAAGCATCCGTTCCCTGTTTCTTGCCTTTGCCGGCCTCACCATCCTTGCCGTCATGGCTCTTTTCACGGTCTCGCTGACATTCGCCGTCGGCGGTATTCTTACCGTGCTCATGGTCGGACGCGCGCTTTCCTTGCGGATGAAGCCGGTGCCGGTTCGAGCCAAGGCGCGGCAGCCGCGCGAAATGCGCGTCTGGAACGACGGCCGCGGCACGATCATCGACCTCTAAGGCCCCAAGATTTTCCTTCATTTTCACACGGATTTGCTCTATTTGCAGGGCAATTCGTCTGATCAAGCGTAATCGAAGGCAGGATCCAATGGACAAGTTCGTGAAACTCACCGGTGTCGCAGCACCTCTTCCGGTCGTCAATGTCGACACGGACATGATCATTCCGAAGGATTACCTGAAGACGATCAAGCGCACCGGCCTCGGCGCGGGCCTCTTCGCGGAAGCCCGCTTTAACGAGGACGGGACCCTGAACCCGGATTTCGTGCTGAATAAGCCGGCCTACCAGAACGCCAAGATCCTCGTCGCCGGCGACAATTTCGGCTGCGGGTCCTCGCGCGAGCATGCGCCCTGGGCGCTTCTCGATTTCGGTATCCGCTGCGTCATTTCCACGAGCTTTGCCGATATCTTCTACAACAACTGTTTCAAGAATGGCATCCTGCCGATCAAGGTCAGCCAGGAAGAGCTGGACAAGCTGATGGACGACGCGTCACGCGGGTCGAACGCCGTCCTGACCGTCGACCTCGAGAACATGGAAATCACCGGCCCAGACGGCGGATCGATCGCCTTCGAGCTCGACGAGTTCAAGCGCCACTGCCTGCTGAACGGCCTCGACGACATCGGCCTGACCCTCGAAAAGGCCTCGTCTATCGACAGCTTCGAAAAGTCGAATGCCGCCGCACGCCCCTGGGCGTGATCTTTCGGGCCTTTCGCAGATCCTTGAAGCCGAGCCAATCGCTCGGCTCAGGTTGTTGACAAAGGTCTTTGTTGAAAGCCGACTCATCCTTTTCCGTCATGCCGGACTTGATCCGGCATCCAGCGGCGCGATGTCTATCGCGCGGAAGAGTCTGTTGCGATCAAGGACTTGATCGCACTTGATCCCGGCTCAAGGCCGGGATGACGACAGTGGTTGAAGCACCGTCAGATCACAAAAATCCGGTCAGTAAAGAGTTTGTCAGCAGTCTGAGCCAGGCCAATCGCCCGGCTTTTTGTTATCCGGTCGCCTAGAGAAAGCGTTCCTTCCAGGCGACCAGCTTCGAGAGCGACACGCCGATGCCGCCGCAGACCTCGACCAGCGGATTGCTGAAGCGTGCGACGAGTTCGGGATGCACGTCGGCGACGGCGAGTGCCGCGCCGCAGGCGGGTTCGACCAGCACCCGATGCGCATCGGCGAATTTCAGGCAGGCGGCAACGGCCGCAGCATCGCTTACCGTCACGCTCTCGATCGGATGGGTCTTCGTCAGCTCGAAGACATGCTCCGCCACCTGCCGGGCGCCGAGAGAATTGGCGATCGAGGTGATCGCCGGCAGGGTGGCGCGCTCCCCGGCAAGCACGCTTGCATTCAGCGACGCCGCCCCTTCGGTCTCGACCGCGATGACAGGGACATGCGAAAGCCCGTTGCGCCGCAGGCCCTCGACGATGCCGGCCATCAGCCCGCCGCCGCCGACGCTGGTAATGACGCAGTCGAAGGCAGCGCCCTCTGCCACGACCTCGTCGATCAGCGTGGCATGGCCCTCCCAGAGCAGGGGATGGTCGAAGGGATGCACATAGGCGGCCTTGCGCTCCGCGGCGAGCTTGACGGCAAAGGCGTTGGTCTCGTCGAAGACCGAGCCGTGCACGAGGACCGAGGCGCCCGTCGCCGCGATCGATCCGCGCACCTCCTCCGAGGTCGTTTCCGGCACGACGATCGTGACGGGCACTTTAAGCGCACGACCCGCATAAGCCGCCGCAATACCGGCATTTCCGCCGGAGGCACAGAAGATCTCGCGCGCGCCGTTCTCGATCTCATGCCGGCAGAGCCGTCCGACACCGCGCAGTTTGAAGCTGCCGGAAGGCTGCAGCGCGTCCATCTTCAGCCAGAGCGGCCTGCCGCTCGCGCTGTAGGATGCGTCGCTGCGCAGGAGAGGTGTATTAAGATGAAGGGCAGAGACTGGCATCGGGGAATCCGGAAAGACAGGGAGCGGTTAAAGGAAGACGCATTTCTGCTCCCGGAAGCCACTGCGGTCAACCACGCTGATTGCGCGGCAAAGCCGCGCGCTGCGACGTAAAGCGTACCGCTTTGACCAGTCCTTCGCTTGAAAAGGCCCATTTGCAGGTCTAAGAACGCCGCAGCTTGATCCTCATCGCAAAGGGTTTCCCCATGACAGTGCGCAATCTCCTTCTCCTGCCGGGCGACGGCATCGGCCCTGAAGCCATGGCCGAAGTCGGCAAAATCATCGACTTCATGAACGAGGCGATGAATGCCGGCTTCGTGACGGACAAGGGCCTGGTCGGCGGTTCTGCCTACGATGCGCATGGCGCCTCCATTTCCGAGGCAGACATGGCGAAGGCGATGGCGGCGGACGCCGTTCTCTTCGGCGCGGTCGGCGGTCCGAAGTGGGATGCCGTTCCCTATGAAGTTCGCCCGGAAGCGGGTCTCCTGCGCCTGCGCAAGGACATGGAGCTCTTCGCCAACCTTAGGCCCGCCATCTGCTACCCGGCGCTGGCCGATGCTTCCTCCCTCAAGCCGGAGCTGGTCGAAGGCCTCGATATCCTGATCGTGCGCGAACTCACCGGCGGCGTCTATTTCGGCGAGCCGAAGGAGATCATCGACCTCGGCAACGGCCAGAAGCGCGGCATCGACACGCAGGTCTACGACACCTACGAGATCGAGCGCATCGCCGCGGTCGCCTTCGAGCTGGCGCGTACCAGGAATAACCGCGTCTGCTCGATGGAAAAGCGCAACGTTATGAAGTCCGGCGTGCTCTGGAACCAGGTCGTGACGGAAACGCACAAGGCGAAATATTCCGACGTCCAGCTCGAGCACATGCTGGCCGATGCCGGCGGCATGCAGCTCGTGCGCAATCCGAAGCAGTTCGACGTCATCGTCACCGACAACCTGTTCGGCGACATGCTCTCCGACGTCGCTGCCATGCTCACCGGCTCCCTCGGCATGCTGCCTTCGGCCTCGCTCGGCGCACCGGACCCCAAGACCGGCAAGCGCAAGGCCCTCTACGAGCCGGTCCACGGCTCCGCACCGGATATCGCCGGCAAGGGCCTCGCGAACCCGATCGCCATGATCGCCTCCTTCGCCATGTGCCTGCGCTACTCCTTCAACATGGTCGCCGAAGCCGACAGGCTGGAAAAGGCGGTCGCCAACGTGCTCGACAAGGGAATTCGCACTGCCGACATCATGGCCGCCGGCGCCAGGCAGGTTGGAACCACCGAGATGGGCGACGCCATCCTTTCGGAATTCAAGGCGCTTTCCGCCTGACATTTCACGTGAAACAGTTTTTAGCGCCTCCGGATTCCACGTCCGGGGGCTCTTTTCATTGAACTCCCCGCCCCGCGCTCCTATGTCGGTCCCGACAGCCATTCCACGACGGGAGCCCATGACGGACATCGCCTACGCCAAGCCCAGATTCTGGACCGAGCTTTCCCGGCGCTATAACGCCCGCCGGACGATCCACCGGCGCGTCCCGTGGCGCGGCTTCGCCCTTTCGACGATCAATATCGTCGCGATCGCCTTCTTCGTCTTCGACATGCCGCTCGGGCAGACGGCAAAAGAACTGCCGCCGCCGCTGATCTCGATCGCCGGCTATGTAACCGATATCGGCAAGCTCGCCTGGATCCTCGCCGCCGCATGCACGGTCCTTGTCACCGGCTATCTCGTCAGCAGGCGGCTTTCCAACGTCCGGCGCAGGCTGCGCATGGCCTACCTCCGGCAGATGGCTTCCTATGCCGGGCTTTCCGTGCTCCTCGCGAGCATCGTCGTGCATATCCTCAAGTTCGCGATCGGGCGGGCAAGGCCGCCGCTCTACAACACGGAGGGCGTGCTCGGTTTCCGTCCCTTCGATGGCGACTTCCTCTACATGAGCTTTCCTTCCGCTCATTCCGCCCATGTCGGCGCGCTCTTCATGTCGCTAGCGCTCCTCTTTCCGCGCTTTCGCCTGCTTTTCCTCGGCCTTGCCCTCTGGCTCGGCGCGACCAGGGTAATCATCGGCGTACACTATCCGAGCGATGTTGCCGCCGGCCTTGCGCTCGGCGCGTGGTTCGCCTTCGCGACCGCCATTGTCTTTGCCCGCTTTGGATTGGTCTTTTCCGTCGGCCTCAACGGCTGGCCGATGCCACGTCTCAACCGAATCTTCTGAAGCGACGGCGGGACGGTTGTAAAACCATTGTCGCATCACCCTGATAGCTCTCAGCGGATATTCATCCGGGCTAATCATGGGAACTCAGATGCAGGGGATACTGGCGTCTTTCGATAGACGGCGGCGGCGAGTACAGCGCGACATGGCGCCCCTCAGATGGCGGACCTGTCTTTTCGTGACGGTAAACGTCGTCCTCATCTCGATGATGCTGCTCGATGCCGCCGTAGGCGCCAGGGACATCGCCGCGCCTGTGCACCGGCTCGGTCGAATGCTGACAGATTTCGGTGAATCCGGCTGGATCATCTGTGTGAGCGCCTTCCTCTTCTTCGAGGGCTGGGCCGCCTGTCACCTACTGCGCTCGGTGCGCTACCGCTGCCAGGCCGTGCAAATCAGCCGCATCGGCGCCTATCTCCTTGTCTCGATCGCCCTCTCCGGGCTCCTCGCCAATCTCCTGAAGCGCGTCATCGGCAGGGCGCGACCGCAGCATTTCGAGGATCTTGGCATCTTCGGCTTCTCGCCCTTCTCGAATGCCTCCTTCCAGAGCTTTCCCTCGGGCCATGCGACGACCATCGGAGCCTTTTTCGCTGCCCTTGCGCTGCTTTTCCCGCGTTACCGCATTCTCTTCCTCGCCTGTGCCCTCTGGCTCGGCATGACCAGGGTCATGGTCGGGGCGCACTATCCGAGCGACGTCGCGGCAGGCCTCGCCCTCGGCGGCTGGTTCTCGCTGATGATCGCGATCGTCTGTGCCCGCTTGGGTCTGCTGTTCAGAACCGGTCCGGACGGTTTTCCCTTACCGCGCCGCCCGCTTTCGTGGACCTAGGGCTTCCGTGGAAAAGAAAAGCCCGACGCCTTTCAGCGCCGGGCTTAGGTTTTTCAGGACCTGCAGTTCTCAATCCATCGCGTGGATGTCGCGATCCTTGGTCTCCGGCAGGAAAAGCATCCCGATGACGAGCGTGATGCCCGCAAACACGATCGGGTACCAGAGGCCGTAGTAGATATCACCGGCCGCAGCACTCATGGCGAAGGCCATCGCCGGCAGCAGGCCGCCGAACCAGCCGTTGCCGATGTGATAGGGCAGCGACATGCCGGTATAGCGGATCCGCGTCGGGAACAGCTCGACCAGCAGGGCAGCGATCGGCCCGTAGACCATCGTCACGTAGATGACGAGGACCGTCAGCACGGCGATGACGCCTGTCCAGTTCACACGGGCAGGGTCGGCCACCATGGTGAAGGCGCCGCCATTGGCGATCGTGAAGACTGCCATGTCGTTGACGCCGGTAATTTCATCGGCGGTCAACAGCTTGCCCGCGACGAGCTGGTCGGCGGTCATCGTGGTCTTTTCGCCGGCGCGAACGGCCGTCGGATCAAGGCCGAGTTCCGGGTTGGCGGCGACGAAAGCGTCGAGCTTGGAATCCGGAACCTTGATAGGGCCCCGGACCAGCGGATAACCGGCATCGTGCAGGGCAATGAAGATGCTCTTTTCGAAGGCGGTGTTAAGCGACTTCGCATCGGCACCGGCGGCAACGGCGTCATAGCCCGTGATCGTCTGGTCGCCGATCTTCACGGTTGCTGCCGAGCCGGCCGGACCGTCCACGACATCATAGGGTACCGAGTTCCTGGTCAGGAACGAGGTGGCGATATCGCAGGACGTGGTGAACTTTGCCGTACCGGTCGGGTTGAACTGGAACTTGCAGTCGCCCGGTGCCGCGGTGACAGTCGCCCGCACCGTTGCCTGCGCCTCAGCGAGTGCCGGATTGGCAAAGTTGGTCATGGCCTTGAACAGCGGGAAATAAGTGAGCATCGCCAGCAGAAGGCCCGCCATAATGATCGGCTTGCGGCCGATCTTGTCCGAGAGCCAGCCGAAGAAGACGAAGAAACTGGTACCGATCAGCAGCGATGCGGCGACCATGATGTTCGCCGACTGCGCCTGGACCTTCAGGATGTTTTGCAGGAAGAACAGGGCGTAGAACTGTCCGCAATACCAGACAACCGCCTGACCCATGACAGCGCCGAAAAGCGCAAGCAGCGCGACCTTGGCATTCTTCCACTGACCGAAGGCTTCCGTCAGCGGCGCCTTGGAGCCCTTACCCTCTGCCTTCATCTTCTGGAAAGCCGGCGATTCGTTCATCTTCAGACGGATCCAGACGGACACGCCAAGAAGAACGACGGAGACTAAGAACGGAATGCGCCAGCCCCAGGCGGCAAATTCGGTGGAACCAAGCCAGTACTGCACGAAGAGAATCACGAGCAGCGACAGGAAAAGGCCGAGCGTCGCCGTCGTCTGGATCCAGGAGGTGAAATAGCCGCGCCGGCCATGCGGTGCATGTTCGGCCACATAGGTCGCCGCGCCGCCATATTCGCCGCCGAGGGCGAGGCCCTGCAGCAGGCGCAGAGCGATCAGGATGATCGGAGCCGCGATGCCGATCGACGCCGAGCCAGGCAGGATGCCCACGAGGAAGGTCGACAGGCCCATGATCAGGATCGTGATCAGGAAGGTGTATTTGCGGCCGACGAGATCGCCGAGGCGACCGAAGACCAACGCGCCGAAGGGGCGCACGAGAAAGCCCGCGGCAAAGGCGAGCAGCGCGAAGATGTTGCGCGTCGTTTCGGGATACTGGCTGAAGAAGGTGGCGCCGATATAGACGGCGAGTGATCCGTAAAGATAGAAATCATACCATTCGAAAACGGTACCAAGCGATGAGGCGAAGATGACCTTCTTCTCCTCGCTTGTCATCGGACCGGCCTTCGAGCCCCCGACGCTTGCGACATTTGCCATTGTCTGTCCTCCACAGAATGAATCGGCGCGCGCCGCGACCTACTCTCCTCCGGGTCCGCCATCGACACGACGCGCTTGCGCCAAATGTGACAGAAAATGGGCACGAGAAAGAGAGCGGCTTTGGGATTATGACTTTAGTCTAATGCCGCCGCGCGAATTGCCGCAGACATGCCCATACGACCCTTCAAGCCTATGGTCCGAGAAGGTTGCAGCCCAGGATTGCCTTGGCAAAGGTGAGCCGGATACTCTGAAGCTTTCAGGCGTTGTGTTAAGAGGAAGGTCCGCCACGCGCGAACCGTTGCGGGGCAAGAGGGGGAAATCCGAAAATGAAAATTCTGCAGACGGTTGCAATTGCGGTTCTGATTTCGGGATGCACAAGTGCGGCGCAGCTGCCGGCCCCGACGGTCGATTTCGGCCCCCAGACACTGGCCCTCATCAATTCCTACAGGACGAGCCGCGGCCTATCTCCCCTGGCCGAAAATGCCACGTTGAAAGCCTTGGCCCTCCAACATAGCCAGTATCAGGCAGCCCGTGGAACCATCAACCACAATGGCTTCCGCGAGAGATCGGCCCAAGCCAAAGCTGCTGGTCTCAGTGGCGTATGCACGGAAAACGTCGGTATCAGATATCAAAATGCACAGCATCTCTTTTCGGGATGGAGGAATTCCCCGGCCCATAACACGAACCTGCTTCGACCTAACATGCGATACGCAGGAGTTGCGGTGGTCGGAAATTACTCGACTTTCTTTGCCTGCGGGTAGCGCTTCATCGGCTTCGACGGCTTGCGCGGAAGCGCCAGCAAACACGGCCAATTGGCTTGACTCTTTCTGAAAACCTTCTAATACCAGCGGCGGAAAAGGACCAGTCCATGCTTCGTTGCGAACATGCCGTTGGCGAATGCGCTGTCCAGGCACACGCTGCCGGGCTGGATTTCTGTTTTCCGGTTTCTTCCAAAACCAAGGCCAAAACGACGACGAAAACCGTCTGACGTCTCTGGCCTGCCGCTCTCTCCCCGGCTCGGTCGGGGACAGGACGCTGCGATTTGATCGCGGCTCCCCCCTCACCGGACGAGGAGAGAAGAGAAAGAGAGCTTGAGAAATGGGTTTCAAAGTAGCCGTCGCGGGAGCGACCGGAAATGTCGGGCGCGAAATGCTCAACATTCTCTCCGAGCGTGGTTTTCCCGCCGATGAGGTCGTGGCGCTCGCTTCGGCCCGCTCCCAGGGCACCGAGGTTTCCTACGGCGACAAGACGCTGAAGGTTTCCAACCTGGAGAACTACGACTTCTCCGACACCGATATCTGCCTGATGTCGGCGGGCGGCGAGGTTTCCAAGAAGTTCTCGCCTAAGATCGGCCAGCAGGGCTGCGTCGTCATCGACAACTCCTCGGCATGGCGCTACGACGCCGACGTGCCGCTGATCGTTCCGGAAGTAAACCCGGATGCCGTCACGCAGTTTTCCAAGCGCAACATCATCGCCAATCCGAACTGCTCCACCGCCCAGCTCGTCGTCGCGCTGAAGCCGCTGCATGACTTCGCCAAGATCAAGCGCGTCGTCGTCTCGACCTATCAGTCCGTTTCCGGCGCCGGCAAGGACGGCATGGACGAGCTCTTCAACCAGACGCGCGCCGTCTTCGTCGCCGATCCGATCGAGAACAAGAAGTTCACGAAGCGCATCGCCTTCAACGTCATTCCGCACATAGACGTCTTCATGGAGGACGGCTACACCAAGGAAGAATGGAAGGTGCTCGCCGAGACCAAGAAGATGCTTGACCCGAAGATCAAGGTCACTTGCACGGCTGTACGCGTGCCCGTCTTCATCGGCCATTCCGAATCGGTCAACATCGAATTCGAAAACGAGATCACCGCCGATCAGGCGCGCGAAATTCTGCGCGACGCACCGGGTTGCCTCGTCATCGACAAGCACGAGAACGGTGGCTACATCACCCCTTACGAGAGCGCCGGCGAAGACGCGACCTTCATTTCGCGCATCCGCGAGGACGCAACTGTCGAGAACGGTCTCAACCTGTGGGTCGTTTCCGACAACCTGCGCAAGGGTGCCGCGCTGAATGCCATTCAGATCGCCGAGCTCCTTATCAACCGCGGCCTCATCAAGCCGCGCAAGCAGGCCGCCTGACACGCTTTGTAAACCATTGCAAAAATAAAGTGGTCCCGCCGGCTCCGGCATTCCGGAGGGCGGGACTTCCCTTGATCGGCGGGCCTTTCCGGACACTGCAGCAGCGAAATGCAGCCTCGCCAAAACGTGATCGTGACAGACCCGCCCGGGACTGGCATGGTTCTTGGTCGTCAAGCTATGAACATTCGGGGATTCTCATGCGCATGACAAGAACAGCTCTGGCCGCAGCGGCCATGGCCGCCCTTTTCAGTACCACGGCAGCGGCGCAAGGCGCCCGTTGCGGCAACACAGGCTCAGGATTCGACGCCTGGGTGGCCGACTTCAAGCAAGAGGCTGCGGCGAACGGCGTCAGCCGGTCGGTTCTCGATCGGGCCTTCAGCAATGTGAACTACAACGTCAGCACAATCCGCGCCGACCGCGGGCAGAAGAGCTTCAAGCTCTCCTTCGACGCATTCATGAAGAAACGCGGCGGGGCAACGATCATCTCTCGCGGCAAGAGCATGAAGCGCTCCAACCAGGCGCTGTTCGCCTCGATCGAACGGCGTTTCGGCGTGCCGGCCGGTCCGCTGATCGCGATCTGGGGCATGGAGACGGGCTTCGGCAGCTATATGGGCAAGGAGCACACGCTCTCGGCGGTTTCGACGCTTGCCTATGATTGCCGCCGCTCGGACTACTTCACCGACCAGCTTTATGCGGCCCTGCAGCTTGTTTCGGAAGGCTACCTGAACCCGAATGCCCGCGGGGCAGCCCACGGCGAGATCGGCCAGACGCAGTTCCTGCCGCGCAATGTCGTTCGCTTCGGCGCCGATGGCGACGGCGATGGCAAGGTCGACATGGTGGGCTCGCGTGCCGACGCGTTGGCCTCGACCGCAAACTTCCTGCGTGGGCACGGATGGCAGCCGGGACAGGGCTACCAGCCGGGCGAGCCTAACTTCGCGGCAATCCAGGGCTGGAACGCCGCGAGTGTCTATCAGCAGGCGATCGCCTATATCGGCGCGCAGATCGACGGATAAACAAAAGGCATCCGGCAGGCGGGACCTGCCGGCCTCTCATTCCGAAAGAGCCTAATGCGGCTGCAGCGCCGCCCGATCGTCAGAGATCCGGGCGGATGAAATCCCGTGTCTCCGCGTCCATCACCCAGAGTTCGCCGGTCGAGATGTCGAACCAGGCGCCATGAAGCTGAAGCTTGCCCGCATCCTCGCGTGCCTTGATTTCAGGGAATGTCCGCAGGTTGTCCAGCGAGTTGCGGATAGACACCCGCTCCAGCGCCGTCTGCCGTTCGGAAGCCGTCATGACATCGTTGCTCTGGATCTGCTCGGCAGCCGGCCTGACGAGCGACATCCAGCGGCCGATGAAGTCGCCGGGCGACAGCGGTTCCGCATTCGGATCGAGCGCGGCGCGGATGCCGCCGCAGCGCCCATGTCCCATGACGACGATGTCGCTGACCTTAAGGCTGAGGACTGCGAACTCGAGCGCGGCCGAGGTCGCGTGAAAGTGGCCGTCCGGCTCGTAGGGTGGCACCATGTTGGCGACGTTGCGGATAACGAAGAGTTCGCCCGGTCCGGCATCGAAGATCAATTCGGGGGCGGCGCGGGAATCGCTGCACGCGATCATCAAGGTCGTGGGGCTCTGCCCATCCTCTGCAAGACGACGATAGCGCTCGCGCTCGTCGGCATAGCGCCCGCTCATGAAGTTGCGGTAACCTTCGAGGAGTGTCGTGGGGAAACGCTGCATGACTCTGGATTACCCCGCAAGGCGGCCGAGATCAACTGTTGCAGTGCGAAAGGGCCGCGACCGCCCGCACTCTATTTCATAGCCTTTATCTTTTGAGCTTCTGGGCCGGATGGACGAGCCGGCGCATCTGCACCATCGCCATCGGCGTCGAGAGGCTCGATGCGTCGCTCGCAAGCGTCAGCTCGTCGCCGCCGCGTTTGGCAGTGCGAGCAAGGATTTCGTAGACGCTTGCCGTCGCAAGCTGGAGCGCGCGTTCCTCCTCCATGCCGGACAGCAGGCGCGAGAGGAAAACGGCGGAAAGCAGGTCACCGAGGCCGTTCGGTGGATTTTCGATCACGCGGTGTTCGGCAAGAAGCGCATGGCGGCCGGTGAGATAGAGGTTGCCCGTGCCGCCCGCCATCATCGGGACGGCCGAGGTGACGAGCATGCGCGCCGGGCCGAGCGCGAGCGCAGCCTCCATGATCGCCGTATTGCTCTCCAGCGGCGCGCCGGCCATCCAGGCAAGCTCGTAGCGGTTGGGTGTCGCAAGGGAGGCAAGCGGGATCAGATGGTCACGGATCGCCTCGGCGGTCGCCTCGGGCACGTAGAGGCCGCCAAGATCGCCCATAACGGGGTCACAGACATAGAGGAAATCGGGGTTGCGCTCGCGCAGCGCGGATACGAGTCGCGCGACGGAACGCGCCTGGGCGGCATTGCCGAAATAGCCGGAGAGCACTGCCTTGACCTCGCCAAGCCAGGGCGCCCTGATCAGATCATCAATCGCATGGTCGAAATCTGCCTCCGGAAAGGTCAATCGCGTCGAGCGGCCATGCCCGGGATGCCAGGGAAGCACGATGGTCGGCAGCGCCCAGACCGGATGGCCGAGGGTTTCGAGTGCAAAGACGGCGGCACGGTTGCCGACCGCTCCCCGGACGACATGACTGGAGATGGCGATGACGGCCCCAGGGGCATTTTCCGACATGGACTGAATTCCGATTTCGAATGCTGCGTTGATCCTCCTTTTGCGGGCCATCTGTCAACCGCTCTTCATGAAGCCATGAAAACGTGAGGCTGGCGGCATCGGTTCGGGCTTTTGGCTGCGATTTCCATCGATTTCCGGGCCGAATCCGCGCCGCACGCAGGATTCTTTCGAAAGACCGGGCGCAAAGCTTCAAATCGCGTCGCAAAGAGCCTCTTTTTGCAGGTTTTTTCCCGAAATGTTCTGCTAACCTGCCGCAAATCAGCATAGGGGGGTATCATGGCCGGCAAGAGCAACCCGAAACGGGAAAAACAGATCGAAGCGGCGCGCAAGATTGCCGCGGCAACGGGGGATGGCTATCTCGATCCGGGCATTCTTTTCAGCCGCGCCAGCAGCGACGACCTCGAGCGCTATACCCCGGAAATGCTCGCACTTTCGGCCGTCCACACAGCGAGCGAACTTGCTGCCTGGAGCGGCAGCGCTCCGCGCGTCAGCATCGCGACCATCGCCGATGTCGAGCCCGAGGGAATCCCCGTCTCGATCCTGACGGTTACCGACCACAACATGCAGTTCCTCTTTGAATCTGTCATGGGGGAGGTCACCAGCACCTATCGCGATCTCTTCATGGCGGTGCATCCGATCCTTGTCCTGGAAGACGGAAAGAAGCCTGAACTCTATTCCGCGGAGAGGCAAAGCGATCCCGCCCGGCGCGTCAGCCACATCCAGCTCCACCTCGCCCCCCTGACAGCGGACCAGGCGGACGAGCTGATCAGGCGCGTCTCTACGGTTCTCGAACAGGTGCATGTGACCGTTTCCGACTGGAAACCGATGATCGCCAGGCTGGACACGGTGATCGAGGAGCTTTCGACCCATGAGGCTGGACGCCGCAAGCCCGACCGGGACGAGGCGCTCGCCTTCCTTTCCTGGCTGCGCGACGACAACTTCACCTTTCTCGGCATGCGCGAGTATGTCTATTCCGGCAAGGGGACGGATGCGAGGATCGAGCGTGACAAGGGCGCCGGTCTCGGCATCCTTTCCAATCCCGACGTACTCGTCCTGAGGCAGGGCAAGGACGCGGTGACGACCACGCCGGAAATCCTGGCCTTCCTCGACGGGCCG
The DNA here is from genome assembly GCF_004345245.1 of Rhizobium sp. BK251. GTDB lineage: Bacteria > Pseudomonadota > Alphaproteobacteria > Rhizobiales > Rhizobiaceae > Rhizobium. Next base: position 525,164 of record NZ_SLUQ01000004.1, read on the forward strand.
GATTTCCTGATCGTGACCAAGGCGAACGTCAAGTCGATCGTCCACCGCCGCGCCTACATGGACTATATCGGCGTCAAGCGCTTCGACGCCGAGGGCAGGGTGACGGGCGAGCTGCGCATCGTCGGGCTCTTCACCTCCACCGCCTATACGAGTTCGACTACCGAGGTCCCGCTGCTGCGCTGGAAGGTGCAGAAGGTCGTCGACCATTTTGACTTCGACCCGACGAGCCACTCTGGCCGCATGCTGCAGAACACGCTCGAATCCTATCCGCGCGACGACCTCTTCCAGATCGACGCCGGCCTGCTTTCTGCCTTCTGCGAGCAGATCAACGACCTCACGGACCGGCCCCGCGTTCGGGCACTGCCGCGCATCGACCATTTCGACCGATTTGTTTCCGTCATCGTCTACGTACCGCGCGAGGAATATGATTCGAACGTCCGCGAAAAGATCGGCGCCTACCTGAAGACCGTCTATGACGGCCGTCTCTCCGCCTATTACCCGGCCTTCCCGGAAGGCGGCGTTGCGCGCGTGCATTTCATCATAGGCCGCACGGGCGGCAGGACGCCGCGCATCCCGCAGGCCAAGCTCGAAGAGGCAATCCGCACAATCACGGCACGCTGGGACGATCGCTTCGAGCTCCTGGCAGGGCCGGGGGCACCCCGCATCGCAGTGAGCCCCGCCTTCCAGGACAGTTTCACGCCCGAGGAGACCGTTGCCGACCTGCCCGACATCGCCGCCTGCGCCACGAGCGAGCCGATCCGCATCGCCTTCTATCGCCGTGAGGGCGAAGGATCCGTGCTTTCGCTGAAGATCTTCCATGCCGGCGGGCAGCTTGCACTTTCCCGCCGGGTGCCGCTTCTCGAAAATCTCGGCTTCAACGTGGTCAGCGAGCAGACCTTCGATATCGATGTGCCGAACAAGGAAGGTGCGGCAGCGCTTGTCGTCCTGCATGACATGGAGCTCGAAGTTCGCGGCAGCGAAATGATCGACCTCGACCGGCATGGGCCGGCTCTCGAAGAAGCCTTTCTCGCGGCCTTCGCCGGACTGATCGACAATGACGGCTTCAACAGGTTGATCGTCTCGGCCGATCTGACGGCACGCGAGGCCAATGTGCTGCGGGCCTATGCCCGCTACCTGCGCCAGGCCGGCATCGCCTATTCGCACGAATACATCGCCGTCACGCTCGACAAGTACCCGCAGATCGCCGCCGCGATCTTCCGGCTCTTCCATGACACGCTGGTCCCAAGGCTTTCCGAAAAGGTTCGGGTCAAGAAGCTTGCCGAACACCACCAGCAGATCGAGACCGCCTTGGCCAACGTGCCGAGCCTCGACGACGACCGCATCCTGCGCCGCTATGTCAATGCGGTCGATGCGACGCTGCGCACCAACTACTTCCAGCACAATGTCGACGGCACGCCGAAGGCAATGCTCGCCTTCAAGCTCGATCCGATGCTTCTGGACGGGCTGCCGGAACCTCGCCCTTTCCGGGAGATCTTCGTCTACGGCGCGGAGGTGGAAGGCGTCCACCTGCGCTTCGGCGCGATCGCCCGCGGCGGCATTCGCTGGTCCGACCGGGCCGAGGACTACCGCACCGAAGTGCTTGGTCTCGTCAAGGCGCAGCAGGTGAAGAACGCGGTGATCGTGCCCGTCGGCGCTAAGGGCGGCTTCTATCCCAAACGGCTTCCGGCCAACGGCAGCCGCGAGGAGATTTTCAATGCGGGACGTGAGGCCTACAAGACCTATATCCGCACGCTGCTTTCGATCACCGACAACATCGACGTCAACGGCTTGCTGCCACCCAGCGATACGGTGAGGATCGACGGCGACGATCCATACTTCGTAGTCGCCGCCGACAAGGGCACGGCGACCTTTTCCGACACCGCCAATGGGCTGGCGCAGGAAGCTGGCTTCTGGCTGGACGACGCCTTCGCTTCAGGCGGCTCGGCGGGCTACGACCACAAGAAGATGGGCATCACCGCCCGCGGCGCCTGGGAAACCGTGAAGCGCCATTTCAGGGAAATGGACATCGACATCCAGACCACTCCCTTCACCGTTGCGGGTGTCGGCGACATGTCGGGCGACGTATTCGGCAACGGCATGCTGCTTTCGCCGAAGATCCGCCTCGTTGCGGCCTTCGACCACCGCGATATCTTCATCGATCCCAACCCGGACATGGCCAAAGCCCTAACCGAGCGCCGGCGCCTCTTTAACCTGCCGCGATCGAGCTGGCAGGATTTTGACAGGCAGGCGCTTTCGAAGGGCGCCATGATCATCTCCCGCTCGATGAAATCCGTGACGCTGACGCCGGAGGCGGTGGCCGCGATCGGCATCGACAAGACGGTGGCGACTCCCTTCGAGATCATCACGGCAATCCTGAAAAGCCCGGTGGACCTGCTCTGGTTCGGCGGTATCGGCACCTACATCAAGGCCATGGGTGAAGCCGATTCCGAAGTCGGAGACCGCGCCAACGATCCGATCCGCGTCACTGCCGACGACGTGCGGGCGCGAGTGATCGGCGAGGGCGCCAACCTCGGCGTGACGCAAAAGGGCCGCATCGCCTACGGGCTCAAGGGCGGACGCTGCAATTCCGACGCGATCGACAATTCGGCCGGTGTCAACACCTCCGACGTCGAGGTCAACATCAAGATCGCGCTTGCCTCCGCCATGCGCGAGGAACGCCTGAGCCGGACGAAACGCGACCAGCTCCTCGCCTCGATGACAGACGAGGTGGCAATGCTGGTGCTGCGCAACAATTACCTCCAGTCACTTGCGATTTCGCTGACGGAGCGCAAGGGCACCGCAAACGGGCTGCAGCTCGGCCGCTTCATGACCGTGCTTGAATCCAAGAAGCAGCTCAATCGCAAGGTGGAGACGCTACCCGACGAACAGACGCTCGCCGAGCGTTATGCCAACGGCAAGCCGCTGACGCGTGCCGAAATCGGCGTCCTGCTCTCCTATGCCAAGATCGTGCTCTTCGATGCGCTGGTCGCAAGCGACCTGCCAGACGATCCCTATTTCTCGGCAACGCTTTCGGCCTATTTCCCGGCGAAGATGCAGAAATCGCATGCGGCCGATATCGTAAGCCATCGCCTGCGGCGCGAGATCATAGCGACCGCGCTCGCCAACGAAGCGATCAACCGCGGAGGTCCGGGCTTTGCCGTGGCAATGATGGACGCGACCGCCGCCTCGGCGGCAGAGGTCGTCAAGGCAGCGATCGTTGCCCGCGACGGGTTCGACCTTACCCGGCTGTGGAACGAGACGGATGCGCTGGACGGACGTATTTCCGGCGAGATGCAGAACCGCATCTATGGCGAGATCGGCCAGACATTCACCGTACTGACCCGGCTTCTGCTCAAGACCGGCATCGCGAAGGCCGACCTCGGGGCGACGGTGAGCAGACTGCATGCGACGATCAAGAAGCTTCGCCCGGTCTTTGTCAGCAACACGACGCCGGAGGTCGCCGCCGACCTCTCCGCCCGACAGGCGGAATATCAGGAAGCGGGCGTGCCGGAGAAGCTTGCCGCCGACATCTCGACCCTGCCTGCATTCGCGCTGGTGCCGGAGATCATGCAGATCGCCGAGCGCACCGAGGAGACACTGACCCGGGCAGCTGAAAGCTATTTTACCGTGTCGCGCACGTTCCGCATCGGGCGCCTGCTCTCAGCAGGTAACCGTATCATCACCGCCGACCACTACGAAAACCTCGCGCTGGCCCGCAGCCTCGACCAGATCGCCGGCGCACGGCGCGACATCGTGATCTCGGCGCTCAGCAACCACCGCCAGCAGAAGCAGCCGGTCCAGGCCTGGCACGCCGGCGACCGGATCCGCATCAACCGCATCGCCGAGGAGCTTTCCGGCCTCAGCGGAAGCGGCGATCCCAACCTTGCCCGCATAACCGTTGCAGCCGGACTGCTGAGCGATCTTGCCCGCGACAGCGCCGCCTGAGACGGGTACCAGCGCAACAGAGAGGCGTAACTTGAACGTTTCGACCGCCACGGAGGAGACGCCGGCCAAGGTGCCGGCGCGGGGCATCTGGGGATGGATGCTTTTCGACTGGGCAGCACAACCCTTCTTTACGGTGGTGACCACCTTCATCTTCGGCCCCTATTTCGTGGCGCGGCTGACAGACGATCCGGTTTCGGCCCAGACGGCTTGGAGCAACATGGCGACGGTCTCTTCGATCATCATCGCCGTGCTCTCGCCCGTGCTCGGCTCGATCGCCGACCAGTCGGGCGCACGAAAGCCGTGGATCGCCTTTTTCGCGGTGATCAAGATCGCAAGCCTCTGCTGCCTCTGGTTCGCAGCGCCCGGCTCGCCGCTCATCTATCCGGTCATCTTCATGGTCCTCGCCTCCATCTCGGCGGAGTTCTCCATCGTCTTCAACGATTCGATGATGCCGCGCCTCGTCGCCAAGGAGGAGGTCGGCCGTCTTTCGAACACCGCTTGGGGCCTCGGTTATCTTGGCGGCATGATCGTGCTGATCGCAGTGGTGACGCTGCTTGCTGCCAATCCGGAAACTGGACGGACGATCCTCGGGATCACGCCGCTCTTCGGCCTCGATCCGCACCTCGGCGAGGATGCGCGCATCACCGGGCCGATTTCAGCGGCCTGGTATTTCGTCTTCATCCTGCCGATGTTCTTCTTCACGCCCGATTCGCCCCACGGCAAGCCGTTCGCCCCCGCGATCAGGGCCGGCTTGGCCGAACTGCGCTCGACGCTTGGCGAACTCAGGCACCGCACCGGCATTTTCAGATTCCTCATCGCCCGCATGATCTACCAGGACGGCGTCAACGGCCTTCTGATCCTCGGAGGAGCCTTCGCCGCCGGCATGTTCGGCTGGGCGACCATCGAGATCGGCCTTTACGGCATCATCCTCAATATCGTTGCGATTTTCAGCTGCCTGATTGCCGGGCGGCTCGATCGCCGGCTCGGCTCGAAGACGATGGTGCTGATCAGCCTCGCGCTGCTGCTGATCGCCACCATCGGCATCATCTCCACCGGACCGGGCTTCACGTTCTTCGGGCTGATGCCGCTCTCGACGGTCGATTCCGGCGACCTCTTCGGCACGGCCGCGGAAAAGGCCTACATCCTCTTCGGCCTGCTGATCGGCATCGCCTTCGGGCCGGTGCAGGCGTCCTCGCGTTCCTACCTCGCGAGAAGCGTCAGCCTTGCGGAAGCCGGCCGCTATTTCGGTATCTATGCCCTTTCCGGCCGGGCGACGAGCTTCATGGCGACGCTGCTGTTCTCGCTCGTCACGTACTGGAGCGATTCTGCCCGCTGGGGCATGGCGACACTGATCCTGTTCCTGGCAGCCGGTCTTATCCTGCTTGTCAGGACGCCCTATCCGGCCGATCCCGCCTGAGGCCGGCCGGGGGGTATGCCCTCGGCTCAGTGGCGGAAGTGGCGCATGCCGGTGAAGACCATCGCGACATTGTGCTCGTTTGCCGCGTCGATGACCTCCTGGTCGCGCATCGAGCCGCCCGGCTGGATGACCGCGGTGGCGCCAGCCGCGATCATCGAAAGCAGGCCGTCGGCGAAAGGAAGAAACGCTTCCGAAGCCACTGCAGAGCCACGCGTCAGCGGTTCGGCAAGTCCCATGGCCCTGGCTGCTTCCTCGGCCTTGAGGCCGGCGATGCGGGCAGAATCGACACGGCTCATCTGGCCGGCGCCGATGCCGGCCGTCTGGCCGTCCTTGGCATAGACCACGGCGTTCGACTTCACATGCTTTGCCACCTTGAAGGCGAACTTCATGTCTTCCAGCTCCTGCACCGTCGGTGCGCGCTTGGTGACGACCTTCAGCTCCAGATCCTCGACCATGCCGTCGTCGCGGCTCTGGACCAGCAGGCCACCGGAAACGGTCTTCGCCGTCAGGCCGGGCAGGCGCGGATCGGGCAGGCCGCCGGCCGAGAGCAGGCGCAGGTTCGGCTTCTTCGCAACGATCGCCTTTGCCTCCTCGGAAACCTCCGGCGCAATGATGACCTCGGTGAAGAGCTTGACGATTTCCTCGGCCGTCTCGGCATCGAGCATCCGGTTCATCGCGATGATGCCACCGAAGGCCGAAACCGGATCGCAGGCGAGTGCCCGCTTGTAGGCTTCGACAAGGCTCGGGCCGGTCGCAACGCCGGAGGGATTGGCGTGCTTGATGATGGCGACCGCCGGCGACTTCGCCGGGAGGAACTCTCCAACCAGCTCATAGGCTGCGTCGGTGTCGTTGATGTTGTTGTAGGAAAGCTGCTTGCCCTGGATCAACGCGGCGGTTGAGACGCCGGGGCGCCTTTCGCCGGTGACGTAGAAGGCCGCGTTCTGGTGCGGGTTCTCGCCGTAGCGCATCTCTTCCTTGAGAACGCCCCCGATGACGCGGTGGCGCGGCGTGTCGATCTTCAGCGCCTCGGCGAACCAGCTCGAAATCATCGCGTCATAGGCCGCGGTCCGCGCGAAGGCCTTGGCCGCCATCTGCTGGCGGAAAGCATAGGCGGTCCTGCCGTCATGAACAGAAAGCTGCTCGAGCAGTTCGGCGTAGTCGGCCGGATCGCTGAGGATCGTCACGTAGGCATGGTTCTTTGCCGAGGCGCGGATCATCGCCGGCCCGCCAATATCGATGTTCTCGACGGTGGTCGGGTAATCCTCGCCGGCGGCGCGCACGTCCTCGAAAGGATAGAGATTGCTGACGAGCAGATCGATGCCCTCGATTCCCTGGGCCTTCATCGCCGCCTGATGATCGGCATCATCACGGATCGCAAGCAGCCCGCCATGGACCTTCGGATGCAGCGTCTTGACGCGGCCGTCCATGATCTCGGGAAAGCCGGTCACATCGGAAACGTCGGTCACAGCAAGGCCGGCAGCCGCGATCGCCTTATACGTGCCGCCCGTCGACAGAAGACGAACGCCCCTTTCGGCAAGTACGCGTGCAAGCTCGACGACGCCGCTCTTGTCGAAGACGGAAAGCAGCGCGGTCTTGATTTCGACCTTGTCCGGGGCAGGGATTTTCTTGGAAACGACGGCCATGAACTTTCTCCGGTTCGCCATGCGGGAGGCATCCACCAAAGGACGCCAAAGCTATGGCCGCCGCGTTAGCACAGCTTGGCCGCGGAGCAAACAGAACTCTAGGAGCGCCGCGATAAAAACCAGCGGATTTCAGGCTTTGCCTCGGGCGAAAAGGCAATCTCGATCTGCTCGGACGCACAGATGCCGGAGGCATCCGCGAAGAACACATCCTCGGCGACAACGACGTCATTGCCCGGAGAGGAGAAGAGCCAGGTCTCGCCATCCGGCGTGGTCAGGAGCACGGATTCGCGCTCCGTCTGCTGCAGGTTGATCGCCGGATGCACGTGGAAGCGGGCAGTCGCTTGGACGCCCTTTTTCGGCCTCGGCTCACCCTCGGCGACCAGTCGGTCGCGGCCGGTGAGGATCGTGCCGGTGGCATTCAGCGTCAACTCACGCTCATGAACGATACCGAAGCTGCGCAGATAGCCGTCATGAGACGCCTTGACGGAATCACGCCCATCTTCGGTCTCGCCGCGCTCGACGGTCACGGAATGAACGGTTTCAGTCATGACGTGGCCGAGAAAAGCCGATTGCGTAATGCGGCTCGACGAGGTGTCGTCGAGAGTAACGGTCGAGTGGGCGGCGGTCGCCCGCGCCATCTGCGCGTAGCGGCGGCCGGCAAACTTCGGCGAGCCGGAATTGACAATCAGACGATGTCGGCCCGAGGACATCTCGAAGGAGAGGCAGCCGGCATGGGCGGTCGCCGAGAGGCCACCCGGCGCGGGAGGGCCGGTATCGGCGATGACGACGCTCTTGCCGGAGGCAAGTCGTTGGTAACGCGTCTGCGGCATCGCCTTGAAGGGCTGGCCGCCGGTCTCGTCGTAGCGCAGCACCGAGAGCAATTCGCCGGCAGGCGTCGAGGTGGCGCCGTTGAAGAGCGCGAGATCGCCGTCCTGGTGGCGGAAGAAGCGCAACGCCGGATACATGCGGTCGATGCCCGGGATGAGCCGCACCGGCACGTCATGGCCAAGGTTCACATAGGTCTGGCGAAGCGGCAGCAGATCGAGCAGCAGTTCAAGCCCGACGCGTGGATTGCGCGAGATATGGCCGCCATCGGCAAGGATCTGCCGGTCGATCTCTCGGTCGAGATCCTGTCCGGCGCGGCGGATGACGGAAGGGCGCGCCGGCATCGCGACAGAGGCAACTGCGAGCGCGATGCGGATCCGGAAGAGGACTTCGCCATCCGGCGCCACCGGCGCGATTCGCCGCAGATAGCGCACCTGGAAGGCAAGCGAACGCATGAAACGACGATAGAAACCGCGATCGCCCGATTGCAGCAGCACCGGCGAATGGGAAAGCCAGGCAATAAGGCGCTGGGCCGCGACATCCGGTTCCCATGCGATACCGGTGACCCGGCGACCATGGATGGCGATCCAGTCGTTGACGACGGAGCGTGCCGCGGCCGCAGCCGCCTCGCTCTTGTTGGCGCGCATGTGGCGCAGCCAGCCGAAACCGTGCAGCCGGCTTGCGAAGGTGCGCGAGGGCAGGCTCAGCGAGAACGGCGACTTGCCATGTGTTTCGAGAAGGCGGCCTGCGAGCGGAAAACGGTCGGCCAGGATTTCGTCGGCGACGAAAGGATCGATGCTGCGCAAGTCTGTCGGCGCAACGATCAGCCGCTCCGGAGCCCGGACGGTGTGGCGGAAGAGACGCAGGCGCAGGAGCGCGACGCGGCGAACGATGCGCCGCCAGGCTTCCCGAACGTACAAACCGGATAACCGCCTGCCGAAAATCTGCATGGTTTATTTTTTATTATCTCTGACGGTTAAGAAGTCGTAAACGACGGCCCGTCCGCGCCCCGTTCGATGCAATTTATGAGCTTTTTGGAATACGCGATAGCGTGTCCTGCCTTAGCGGGTACGGCGCAGCACCGCCGCGAAGAAGCCGTCGAGACCGGATGGAATGCCTTCGCCAAGCGGCAGCATCGCCGGCGTGGTGCGAAATTCTCCGAGCGGGGAGATCGCGTCCTCGAGGCCCGGCCAGTCCTCGGCCCTGACGGGAACGCGCTCGACGCCGTCCGAATCGGCAAGGACGCGGGCAACCACGTCCTCGCCTTCCAGCGGATCCAGCGAACAGTTGGAAAAGACGACAAGGCCGCCGGGCTTGACCAGCGTCAGGGCGTGCCGCAGCAGCCGTTCCTGAAATGCCGCGAGCCTTTCGATGTCTGCCATGCCCTTGGTCCAGAGCACGTCCGGATGGCGGCGGGTCGTGCCGGTGGAAGAGCAGGGCGCGTCGAGGAGCGCGGCATCGAAGAGCTCGTCCGGCCGGTATTTCGCCATATCGGCGACCATGGTCTGCGCCTTCAACTGCAGGCGCGCGAGATTGGTCTCCAGCCGCTTCAGGCGCGTCGCGGACTGGTCGAGCGCCGTCACCTCGCCGCCGGCGAGTATCAGCTGGGCGGTCTTGCCGCCCGGGGCAGCGCAAAGATCGACGACACGCTTGCCGGTGAGCGAACCGAAGAGCCGTGCCGGAATGCCGGCAGCCGCATCCTGAACCCACCATTCGCCATCGTCGTAGCCTTCCAGAGCAGGAATCCCTCCTTCGAAGGCGGCAAGGCGCACGCCGCCGGTCGGCAGCACGACACCGTTCAACCTCCTCGCCCAGCCCTCGGCATCGGATTTGACCGTGATGTCGATTGCCGCCGGTTCGAGCTGCGCCTCCGCGATCGCTAGTGCCGCCTCGCGTCCATAGGCGCCTTCCAGGCGCTCGATGAACCAATCAGGCGTGGCGGGCACGGAGGCTATGCGTCGGAGAACGTCCTGCTTTTCGCGGCCCAGCCGACGCAGGATGGCATTGACGAGGCCGGCGAAGCGCCTGTTGCGCGGGTCCTGATTGGCCTGCTCGACGGCAAGGTCGACTGCGGAATGATCCGGGACGTCGAGATAGAGGATCTGCGCGGCACCGACCGTCAGCAGGTGGTGCAAGGCGCGAGCGCCCTCCGGCAGGGGTGAATCGAGCAGCGAGGCGAGCGCCGCGTCGATGCGCGGCAGGTGACGCAGGGCCGAATTCAGGATCGCCCGCACCAGCGCGCGGTCGTTCTCGCCCAGGGCGCGATACGCCGGATTGCCGCCTTCCGCATCGAGCATGCCGTCAAGCGACGTCTTGCGGTCGACAACGGCGGCAAGGATCTTCGCGGCCGTCGCGCGCGCAGCAAAGCCTGGCTTCTCCTCACGGGCCGCCTGCGGTGGCCTTTCAGCAGGCTTGTGTCTTCTGCTCTTGTGGAAAGGCTTGGCTTTGCCGTCTGAATTCAAGACCACGGACCTTTAGGGGGTTGCGAACCGTCGCCACCCTGGCCTGCATTGGGCACCGAGCGCGATTTGCGCACCGGATTAACAGGCCGGACCGCCGCCGTCGACCCGCCGCTGAAATTTCGCGCCATGTCATGCAGCGCGGCGATCCGGTTTTCCGTATTCGGATGGGTGGAAAAGAGGTTGTCCATGCGTTCGCCCGAGAGCGGATTGATGATGAACATATGCGCCGTGGCCGGGTTGCGCTCGGCATCGTAGTTCGGCACATGCGCGGCCCCGCGGGCGATCTTGCCCAGCGCCGAGGCTAGCCAGATCGGGTTGCCGCAGATTTCCGCGCCGCGCCTGTCGGCGGAATATTCGCGGGTACGGCTGATCGCCATCTGCACCAGCATGGCGGCAAGCGGCGCCACGATCATGGCCACCAGCACGCCGATGAAACCGAGCGGATTGTTGTTGTTTTCGCGATGGCCGCCGAAGAAGAAAGCGAAATTGCCGAGCATGGAGATCGCACCGGCAAGTGTCGCCGTGATCGTCATGGTCAGCGTGTCGCGGTTCTGCACATGGGCGAGCTCATGCGCCATCACGCCCGCCACTTCTTCGGGCGTCAGCGCGCTCAGAAGCCCGGTAGAGGCCGCGACCGCGGCGTTCTCCGGATTGCGGCCGGTCGCAAAGGCGTTCGGCTGCGGATTGTCGTAGAGATAGACGCGCGGCATCGGCAGGCCGGCATTGCGCGCGAGATCGCGCACGATCCGGTAGAATTCGGGCGCATTGCGCTCGTCGACCTCCTGGGCGCGGTACATGGAAAGCACCATGCGGTCCGAATTCCAGTAGGAGAAGAAATTCATGCCGGCGGCGATGAGGAAGGCGATCATCATGCCGCCGCGCCCACCGATCAGGAAGCCGACGAACATGAACAGGGCCGTCATGAAGGCAAGCAACATGGCAGTGCGAACGAGGTTCATCGGTGTCTCCATCTCCCGTTTTCGGCGAAGGGCTTTTCAATTGCAGCGCCGCCGCACTATGATTTGGTTATTCGCCACTCGTTTTCAATATTTTCCAGGTGGAGAGCGCAATGCAGACAGCGGACAACGACAATACCCAGGCGAGCGAAGAGGATCTGCCCTCAGCCGCCGCCCGCAAACCGCTGTCGCCTGCCGCTAAGCGCGCGCTGGCCGAGGCCGAAGAGCGCAGGAAAAATGCCAAGCCCGCGGATCTGCCTCCGGAGATCGGCGGACGCGGTGGCGCCGAGCCCTCGCGCTTCGGCGACTACGAGATCAACGGGCGAGCGATCGATTTCTGAGCAAGCGCGATCGAGAATCGGGTAGTTGGGAATTTCCGGGCGAGTCAGGAGATTGCAGTTGGCTAGAAATACATTCTCGTGGAGCGGTTCCCCTGCTCAGAAGATCAAGTCGTACAAACCCAAAAACATCGCCCAGGCGGCGCAGAACAAGGCTCTCGCGATCGAAGCGCTTGATAAGGGTGTCTGCATCTCCCTGACATATGAAGGCCTGCCCAGAATCGCCGAAGTTCATACGGTAGGCACCACGACCGCATTCAAGCCGGCGATGAACGCCTTTCAAGTGGATGGCGAAAGCAATACCCCTCCCGTTCCTGGCTGGCGCCTCTTCTTTTTCGATGAATGCTTCGATGTCGCCTTGACGGCGACCCCGTCGACGGCGCCTCGCGCCGACTACAAGAAGGGCGCGAAACAGTTCCGGAAGGTTGATAGGGAAGTCTAGGGACCGATCGACATGAGCCGTCTGCACACGGCAACTCGATACGCGCGGAGCGAAGTTCACGGTGTTCTGAACGGGATATTGCGAAAATCCCGAATGTCGATTTAATACATAAGTAAATATTCCTATTGACTTCCGTCCGAGATCGGAATTTATTCCTTTCATGGCCCGCTCACTCTCGATTCTCGTTCTGTTATCACTGCTGATTTCGTCCGCTGCCCTTGCGAGCGACGAGATCGAGGGACCTGTTTCGGCGGAAATCGTGCGGGTGATCGACGGCGACACATTGCTGGTGGAGGCGATGCCCTGGCCGCAGCAGACGATCGAGGTCTATGTGCGCCTGCGTGACATCGACGCGCCGGAGATCCATTCGCGATGCGAGGAAGTCCGTAATGCCGGCCTGCGTGCCCGTGATGAGCTGCAGCAGCTCGTGGCGGCCTCCAGGCAAGTGCAGCTGACCAGGATTTCGGGAGACAAGTATTTCGGGCGCATCCTTGCCGATATCAGAACGGGCGATGGCCGGAATCCGGCTCAGGATCTGCTTTCGGAAGGCTATGTCCGGCCCTATGACGGCGGCCGCAAGCCGAAAGTGGCCTGCGCCGGCGACGAATAGCAGCCGCCCCGGCGGACCGGAGCGGCGTTTCTAGAGACTTTATGCGGCGTTCGCCTTGTTCTGGCGATTGGCGATGAGGTCGTCCACGACGGCGGGATCGGCAAGCGTCGATGTATCGCCGAGCGAGCCGAAATCGTCCTCGGCGATCTTGCGCAGGATACGGCGCATGATCTTGCCGGAGCGAGTCTTCGGCAGACCGGGAGCGAACTGGATCTTGTCAGGCGATGCAATCGGGCCGATCTCGGTCCTGACATGCTTGACGAGATCCTGGCGCAACGCCTCCGAGCCCTCCTGTCCGGCCATCAGCGTCACATAGCAATAGATGCCCTGGCCTTTGATCGAATGCGGATAGCCAACGACCGCGGCCTCCGAGACCAGATGATGCGAGACGAGCGCCGATTCCACCTCTGCGGTGCCGAGGCGATGGCCCGAGACGTTCAGCACGTCGTCGACGCGACCGGTGATCCAGTAATAGCCGTCCTCGTCGCGCCGGCAGCCGTCACCGGTGAAATACTTGCCCTTGTAGGTGGAGAAGTAGGTCTGGATGAAGCGCTGGTGATCGCCGTAGACGCTGCGCATCTGGCCAGGCCAGCTATCCGTGATGCAGAGATTGCCGTCGGCCGGACCTTCCAGCACCTTCCCCTCGTTGTCGACCAGCTGCGGCTTGACCCCGAAGAAGGGCAGGGTTGCAGAGCCCGGCTTGAGGTCCATGGCGCCCGGCAGCGGCGTGATCATGTGGCCGCCGGTTTCCGTCTGCCACCACGTATCGACGATCGGGCAGCGCCCATCGCCCACGACATTGTAGTACCACTCCCAGGCTTCCGGATTGATCGGCTCACCGACAGTACCGAGAAGACGCAGGCTGGAGCGCGAGGAGCGCTTCACGAAATGATCGCCGGCTCCCATCAGGGAGCGGATTGCTGTCGGCGCGGTGTAGAAGATATTGACCTTGTGCTTGTCGATAATCTCCCAGAAGCGACCCTGATCCGGGAAGTTGGGCACGCCCTCGAACATCAGCGAGGTCGCGCAGTTCGCAAGCGGGCCATAGACGATGTAGGAATGCCCGGTAACCCAGCCGACATCAGCCGTGCACCAGTAGATGTCTCCGTCGTGATAGTCGAAGACATATTCATGGGTCATCGCGGCATAGACGAGATAGCCGCCGGTGGTGTGTAGCACGCCCTTCGGCTTGCCCGTCGAGCCGGAGGTATAGAGGATGAAGAGCGGGTCTTCCGCCTTCATCTTCACCGGCGGGCATTCGGGCTTAACGGTAGCGACTTCCTGGTGGTACCAGAGGTCTCGGCCGGGCGCCCAGCCGGTCTTGCCGCCGGTGCGGCGCACGACCAGGACCTTGTTGACGATGACGAACTGCTTGGCGGCGATGTCGATGGCCGTGTCGGTATTCTCCTTGAGCGGCACGGGCTTGCCGCCACGCACGCCTTCGTCGCAGGTGATGACGAAGGTCGACTGGCAATCGACGATGCGGCCGGCCAGCGCATCCGGCGAGAAGCCACCGAAGACAACCGAATGGACGGCACCGATGCGGGCGCAGGCCAGCATCGCATAGGCCGCCTCGGGGATCATCGGCATGTAGATGGTGACGCGGTCGCCCTTCTTGACCCCATGCTTCTTCAGCACGTTCGCGAGTCGGCAGACATGGTCGTAAAGCTCGTTATAGGTGACCTTCTTGTCGATATAGGGGTTGTCGCCTTCCCAGATGAACGCAACACGCTCGCCATGCGTCTTCAGGTGGCGGTCGATACAGTTGTAGGAGACGTTGGTGAGACCATCCTCGAACCACTTGATCGAGACCTTGCCGGTGAACGACGTGTTCTTGACCTTCGTGTAGGGCTTGTACCAGTCGATGCGCTTTCCGTGCTTGCCCCAGAACTTGTCCGGATCCTCGACGCTTTCCTCGTACCATTTCAGGTACTTCGCGTGATCGATCAGGGCACGGCTCTTCACCGGCTTGAGAACCGGATAGACTTTTTCCGACATGGACTCCTCCTCGCAGAACTGGATCGCCGGCCTTTCGAAATGGGTCGCGGCGTGTCTCACCGACGATTCATAGCAGGTCGTCGCCGGTCAGCAATTAGACAAAGGTCAGTTCACCATGAAGATTTGCATTTCTGTGGCACAGGGGTTATATAGCGCGCTAATTCCCGGAAAAATGTGGTGAGACCCACCGACCGCGACACCGGCGCGGACGACAGAAGGACTATATCCATGGCTCAACAACTGCTCATGCCGAAGGCGACTGCCATCTGGCTCGTCGACAATACGGCACTGTCTTTCGACCAGATCGCCCAGTTCTGCAAGCTGCATCCGCTCGAGGTCAAAGCAATTGCCGATGGCGAGGCGGCGCAGGGGATCAAGGGCCTGGATCCGATTTCGACTGGCCAGCTCTCCCGCGACGAGATCGCGCGCGCCGAGGCCAATCCGAACCACAAGCTGAAGCTTTCCGAGCCGAAGGTCCGCGTGCCCGAATCCAAGCGCCGCGGTCCGCGCTACACGCCGGTCTCGAAGCGGCAGGATCGTCCGAACGCCATTCTCTGGCTGGTGCGCAACCATCCCGAACTCAAGGACGCGCAGATCTCCCGCCTCGTCGGCACGACGAAGTCGACCATCGAACAGATCCGCGACCGCACTCACTGGAACTCCACCAACCTGGCGCCGATGGACCCGGTGACGCTCGGCCTCTGCAGCCAGATCGACCTGGACATGGAAGTCGAGAAGGCTGCCAAGGGCCGGCCGCTGCCGACCGCCGCCGAGATCGGCGCGACGCTGCAATCCGCGCACGAGACCGAGAAGCTTCCGACAGGCTTCGAGCGCGAGGAGGAGAAGGAAAAGGAAATCGACGCCGACGCCGTCTTCGCCAAGCTGAAGTCGCTGAAGTCCACGACCCGGGACGAAGACGAGGACGATCAATACTGATCTTCCCGCGATCCCCGCGCTTTTGAAGCCCTGGCCAGCCAAACCTGGACCGGGGCTTTTCTTTGACAGAGCCTAGGCGGGCAGCTCGCTCAGTCCATGGGCACGCAGCGCAGCGCCGATTTCGTCCAGAATCGCTGGATCGTCGATTGTCGCCGGCATCTTCCAGGGCATGCCGTCGGCAATCTTCTGCATGGTGCCGCGAAGGATCTTGCCCGAGCGTGTCTTCGGCAGCCGTTCGACCACGACGACCGTCTTGAAGGCAGCAACAGGGCCGATTTCCTCGCGCACGAGGTCGACGATCTCCCTGCCGATTGCCGATGTTTCACGGGAAACATTTTTCTTCAGGACCACGAAGCCGCAGGGAACCTGGCCCTTGATGGCGTCACAGATGCCCACGACCGCGCATTCGGCCACATCCGGATGCCGACTGCAGACCTCCTCCATGGCGCCGGTCGAGAGCCTGTGGCCGGCGCAATTGATGATGTCGTCGGTGCGCGCCATGACGAAGACATAGCCGTCCTCGTCGAGGTAGCCGGCATCGGCCGTCTTGTAGTAGCCCGGGAATTCCGAGAGACACGCGCTGCGAAAACGCTCGTCCGCACGCCAGAAGGTCTGCAAGCAGCCGGGCGGCAGCGGCAGCCGAACGACGATATTGCCAAGCACGCCACGCGCGACGGGATGGCCCTCGTCGTCGAACACGTCGAGATCATAGCCCGGCATCGGCACGGTCGGTGAGCCGTGCTTGACGGGCAGGAGACCGAGGCCGGCGGGGTTCGCGGCAATCGCCCAACCCGTTTCCGTCTGCCACCAGTGGTCTATCACCGGGACCTTCAGTTTCGACTCCGCCCATTTGAGTGTCTCCGGATCGGCACGCTCGCCGGCAAGGAAGAGCGCGCGAAACCTCTCCATGGGATAGCGGCCGATGAACTCGCCTTCCGGGTCCTCCCGGCGAATGGCGCGAAAGGCTGTCGGCGCGGTGAAGAGCACGCTGACGCCGTGCTCGTCGACGACCCGCCAGAAGGTGCCGGCGTCCGGAGTGCCGATCGGCTTTCCCTCGAAGATCACCGTAGTGACACCCGCAAGCAACGGCCCGTAAACGATATAGGAATGGCCGACCACCCAGCCGATGTCGGAGGCGGTCCAGAACACCTCACCGGGTTTCAACCCGTAGATATTCGTCACGGACCAGAGAAGCGCAGCCATGTGGCCGCCATTGTCGCGAATGACGCCTTTCGGCTGGCCGGTCGTGCCGGATGTGTAGAGGATGTAGAGCGGGTCCTCGGCGCTGACCGGCACGCAGGCAACGTCGGCGCCTTCCGCCCTTGCGGCGGCGACAGCATCCGCGAAATCCACGTCGCGTCCGGGGACCATCTCGGCAGTGAGTTGCGGACGCTGGAGAACGAGGCAATGCTCCGGCTTGTTTTCCGCGAGCTCCAGCGCATGTTCGACAAGCGGCTTGTAGGCGACGACGCGCCCCGGCTCTAGCCCGCAGCTTGCGGTGACGATGAGCTTCGCGCCGGAATCGTCGATACGGGTTGCAAGCTCGTGGGCGGCAAAGCCGCCGAAGACGACTGAGTGGATCGCGCCGATGCGGGCGCAGGCAAGCATCGAGAACACGGCCTCCGGCACCATCGGCATATAGATGATGACGCGGTCGCCCTGAGTGACGCCAAGTCCGAGCAGGACCGCGGCGATCGCCTTCACCTCCGCAAGCACCTCGGCGTAGGTCCAGGCTGCCTTGGTTCCGGTCATGGCGCTGTCGAAGATAACGGCGTTGTCGGCCCCGCGGCCCGCCGCCACATGCCTGTCGAGGCAATTATGGCAGGTGTTCGTCTTGCCACCCGCGAACCATCGCCCGTAGACGCCCTCGCTGCTGGTGAACACTTCCCGCGGAGGACGGAACCAGTCGAGCGCTGCCGCTGCCTCCCGCCAGAAGCCGTCAGGATCCTCCTTCCAGGCAGAATAGACCTGATGATATCTGCTCTGCATGCGCTCCTCCCACAGAACTCCGCCGGCCGATCTCCCGATGCCGGCAGTCTAGGTGAGGAGTATGGCGCGAGGAAGCCCGACGAAAGCCCTAAGACGAAGGGGCGATGCGTCAGCGCGCGCCGAAGATGGCCGAACCGACCCGCACGCTCGTTGCGCCGAAGGCGATCGCGGTCTCGAAATCACCGGACATGCCCATCGACAACTTGTCGAGACCGCAACGCGCCGAGAGCTTTGCAAGCAGGGCAAAATACGGGCCCGGATTTTCCTCGGCTGGAGGAATGCACATCAATCCCTCGATCGAAAGACCAAGCTCCTCGCGGCAGAGGCGGACGAACTCGACCGTATCAGCGGGTGCGATGCCAGCCTTCTGGGGTTCATGCCCGATATTGACCTGGACGTAGAGGCGCAGGCTGCGGCCCTGGCGCTCCATCTCCTCGGCGATCGCGCGGGCGATCTTCTCGCGGTCGACCGTTTCGATCACATTGAAGAGCGCAACCGCCTCGGCCGTCTTGTTGGATTGCAACGGCCCAATGAGATGCAGTTCAAGCTCCGGCGTCTCGGCCTTGAGTTCCGGCCACTTGCCCTGGCTTTCCTGGACGCGGTTTTCGCCGAAGACGCGCTGCCCGGCCACGATCGCAGGGCGGATGGCGTCGGCATCGAAGGTCTTGGAGACCGCGACCAGCTGCACCGAGCCCGGACTGCGCCCGGACTGCCGCTCCGCCGTCGAGATCCGCGCCCTTACCTCGTCCAGCCGATCTTGAAGTTCCATTGTCGCCGTCCCAATTCAAATACCGAATTTCAATCGACAACGAACTAGACAGACGCTCGCCGCTTGCCAAGCCCTCCGCCGCCGAATCCAGCTTCCAGGGCCAAGTTTGAACGCTTCCGCGACCCTCTAAACTTGACGCTTCGGGTGTTTCATGATGAAGGTCACGGCCAATCCTCCCCTGATTTCCGGAAACAAGATTACAATGGCTACCGAACGTTACAATCCGCGCGATGCCGAGCCTCGCTGGCAGGAAAAGTGGAACGAGGAAAAGGTCTTCGTTACCGACAACGCCGATCCGCGCGAAAAGTACTACGTGCTAGAAATGTTTCCGTATCCTTCCGGGCGCGTTCATATGGGCCATGTGCGCAACTACGCCATGGGCGACGTCGTAGCGCGCTACAAGCGTGCGCGCGGCTTCAACGTCCTCCATCCCATGGGCTGGGACGCCTTCGGCATGCCGGCAGAGAACGCCGCCATGGAGCGCGGCGTACATCCGGCTACCTGGACCTACCAGAACATCGCCTCGATGAAGGCCCAGCTGAAGGCCATGGGCCTGTCGCTCGACTGGAGTCGCGAGTTCGCCACTTGCGATGTGGCCTACTACCAGCACCAGCAGCACCTGTTCCTGGATTTCCTCGATAAGGGCCTCGTCTATCGCAAGCAGTCGAAGGTCAACTGGGACCCGGTCGACAACACCGTTCTCGCCAACGAGCAGGTGATCGACGGCCGTGGCTGGCGCTCAGGTGCACTCGTCGAGCAGCGCGAGCTGACGCAGTGGTTCTTCAAGATTACCGATTTCAGCCAGGATCTCTTGGATGCGCTGGAGACGCTCGACCAGTGGCCGGAGAAGGTCCGCCTGATGCAGAAGAACTGGATCGGCCGGTCCGAGGGACTGACGATCCGCTGGGAGATCGTGCCCGAGACCGCCCCGGGCGAAACACGTGAGGTTAACGTCTATACCACGCGGCCCGACACGCTGTTTGGCGCCTCCTTCCTGGCGATTGCGGCCGATCATCCGCTCGCCAAGGAAGCAGCGGCCGGGAATCCGGCTATCGAAGCGTTCGCCGAGGAGTGCCGCCGCGCCGGAACCTCGCTCGCGGCGCTGGAGACCGCCGAGAAGAAGGGCATGGACACCGGCATCCGCGTCGTCCACCCGCTGGATTCTTCCTGGCAGCTGCCGGTTTACATCGCGAACTTCGTGCTGATGGACTATGGCACCGGCGCGATCTTCGGCTGCCCCTCCGGCGATCAGCGCGACCTCGACTTTGCCCGGAAATACGATCTTCCGGTCGTCCCAGTCGTCATGCCCAGGGATGCCGATGCGGCGAGCTTCACCGTCGGCGACGTTGCCTATGATGGCGACGGCGTGATGATCAATTCGCGCTTTCTCGACGGCATGGATACAGTCGCGGCCTTCGAGGCCGTGGCCGACAAGCTGTCCGGCACCATGATCGGCAACCAGCCGCAGGGCGAACGCAAGGTGAATTTCCGCCTGCGCGATTGGGGCATCTCCCGCCAGCGTTACTGGGGATGCCCGATCCCGGTCATCCATTGCGAGGCCTGCGGCGTCGTACCCGTTCCGAAGAAGGACCTGCCGGTGAAGCTGCCGGATGACGTCACCTTCGACCAGCCCGGAAATCCGCTGGATCGCCATCCGACCTGGCGCCATGTCTCCTGCCCGAACTGCGGCAAGGATGCCCGCCGCGAGACGGACACGATGGATACCTTCGTCGACTCGAGCTGGTATTTCACGCGTTTCACCGCGCCCTGGGAGACCCAGCCGACAGACAAGGCCGCCGCTGACCGCTGGCTGCCGGTAGACCAGTATATTGGCGGCATCGAGCACGCGATCCTTCACCTGCTCTATTCTCGCTTCTTCACGCGTGCGATGCGTGAAACGGGCCATGTCGATGCGGTCGAGCCCTTCAAGGGCCTGTTTACACAGGGGATGGTCGTCCACGAGACCTATAGCCGCGGCGAAGGCATGACCCGAGAATGGATCCCGCCGAACGAAATAAGCATCGACGAAATCGAGGGACGCCGCCGCGCCGTCCACCTGTCGACGGGCGAAGAGATCCACATCGGCTCCATCGAGAAGATGTCGAAATCCAAGAAGAACGTCGTGGATCCGGACGACATCATCGCCTCCTACGGCGCCGACACTGCACGCTTCTTCGTGCTTTCGGATTCACCGCCAGACCGCGACGTGATCTGGTCCGAGGCAGGCGTAGAAGGCGCACATCGTTTCACCCAGCGCGTCTGGCGGCTGATTTCGGACGCCGCGGAAGGCCTGTCCGATGTCGAGCCGAATCCGGCTAAGGATGGCGAGGCACTCGCCGTTTCGCAGGCAGCACACAGGACGCTCAAGGCCGTTCAGGGCGACTACGACAAGCTTGCGTTCAACAAGGCGGTCGCCCGTATATACGAACTCGTCAACACGCTGGCCGGGCCGCTCGCCAAGGTGGCTGCGGGCGATGCAGACGCCACCTATCGTGCTGCGGTTCGCAACGCTGCGGAGATCCTCATCCAGATCGTGGCGCCGATGACACCGCATCTGGCCGAGGAATGTTGGGCGACGATCGGCAACACGGGACTGCTGGCTCAGACAGACTGGCCGGTCTTCGACGAGGCGTTGGTGGCCGAAAACGAGGTGATGCTGCCCGTGCAGATCAATGGCAAGAAGCGCGCCGAATTGACAATCGCGCGCGACGCAGATCAGAATGCCGTGCAGGCGGCAGTGCTTTCCCTCGAAGCGGTGAAGAATGCATTGAACGGTCAGGCGCCGAAGAAAATCATCGTGGTTCCGCAAAGGATTGTAAACATTGTCGTCTGATTTTGCTGTGAAGGCGCGCCGCGCGCTGGGAATGGTGGCGATCGTGGCGCTCGGCTTTGCGCTTTCGGCCTGCCAGGTTCGCCCGCTTTACTCGGAGACCAATGGTGTCGCGGGCAAGTTGTCGTCAGTTTCCTTCTCCGATCCCGCTTCGCGCGTCGGGCAGGAGGTGCGCAACCGGCTCGTGTTCCTCACCGGACGCGGCGCCGGCGAACCGGTGAAGGCCGAATACAATGTCGATCTTCGCGTGAGCTCGGTTGCAGCCGGCGTACTCTACGTCCAATCCTCGGACACATCGCTGGCTGGTCGCGTCACCGTAACCGCCGACTACACACTGAGACGTGCAAGTGACGGGCAGGTTATTAAGGCGGGTAACCGTTCCGCGATCTCGCTTGTCGATTTCCCGGTCCAGGAATTCGCCAAGCTCCGCGCAATTCGCGATGGTGAAAACCGCGCGGCCCGCGAAGTCGCCGACCTCGTCGGAGCGGATATCGCGGCCGCCCTCGGCCGGTAGGGCAGGGCGGTGACCGAAATCAAATCCCACGAGTTCGAGGGATTTCTGCAGAAGGCCACGCAGAGCTACCGGATCTTCGTCATCTATGGTCCGGACCGTGGCCTTGTCTCCGAACGCGCCGGTATGATTGCGGCGAAGACTGGCGTCTCGCTCAGCGATCCCTTTTCCGTCATAAAGCTGGAGGCTTCCGACCTTCAGAAAGAGCCCGGACGCGTGCTCGACGAGGTGAACGCGCTCGGCCTCTTCGGTGGCGATCGGTTGATCTGGATTCGGGGAGCAGCAAACGAAAAAGCGCTCATCGATTCGCTTCAGGAAATTGCCGCGAACCCGCCTGAGGGCAGCTTTCTCGTCATCGAGGCCGGCGACCTCAAGAAGACATCGGGGCTGCGGAAAGCCGCCGAAAGCGCTCGCACGGTCGTGGCGATACTTTGCTATGCCGACGATGCTCGCGCCCTCAACGCGCTAATAGACGCCGAACTTGCCGCCGAGAACCTCCGCATCAGCCCTGCCGCACGCGAACGGCTTCTGGAATCGCTCGGTGGCGACCGCATCGCCTCCAGGAACGAGATACGGAAGCTGGCGCTCTACGGTCGCGGTCTTGCGATCGTCGAAGAGGAGCATGTGGCCGAAATCATCGGCGATGCGAGCGCCGTCTCGGTGGATGACGCTGTCGACGCGATCCTGGGGGGAGATACGGCGGCTTTTACCGAAGCAATGCGCAAGATTATCGCCTCCAAGACCGCCGTCTTTCTGGTCCTGCGCGGCTGCCTTAGGCAATTTCAGTTGCTAGACGTCATGCGTGCGGAGATGGACGAGAAGCGCCTCCAGCCCGGCCAGGTGATGCAGACGCTCGGTCGGCATCTGCATTTCCGCAGGAAGCCCGTATTCGAGAAGGCGCTACGAAACTGGACGTCCCCGGCAATTGCAAGGGAGATGAACCGCCTGCAGGCCGCGATCCTATCCACCCGCAAACGTCAGAGCCTGGAGGACAGTATCGCACTCCAAACGCTGCTCTCCACAACTCTTCAATCCGGCAGGAAGAGCGGGGCTTGACCAAACCAGCCGCAGGTCAGCGGGGAGGTGGTCGATATTGGCTACCGCAACTACAAACGCGCTTGCGCGATTCAGTGCCGTTCAAGTAGCCGGCAAATCTCCTCAAGCTGTTCGAGCGACTTGTAGTTGATCCGGACCTGTCCGCCGCTGCCTTTGTGATTAATCGCCACCTCGAGCCCAAGTGCATCCGAAAGGGTGCGTTCAAGTGCCAAGGTATCGGAATCCTTCTGGTCGCGCGCGGGGGCCATCATCTGTGGCGCACTCTGCTGTTTGATATCGTGCTGCGCAAGTCTCTCCGCGTCGCGCACGGACATGCCCTTGGAAACGATCGTGCGGGCGAGCGCCGCGGGATCAGAGGTTGAGACCAGGGCGCGCGCATGACCGGCCGACAGGCTGCCCGCAGCGAGCATATCCCGAACCGGATCAGGGAGTTTCAACAGACGAAGCGAGTTCGCCACGTGGCTGCGACTCTTGCCGATGATCTCCCCGAGATCGTTCTGCGTGTAGCCGTATTCTGCGATGAGCTGCTCATAGCCGAGCGCTTCTTCCAGCGCATTCAGATCGGCACGCTGCACGTTCTCGACGATTGCGATCTCCAGCGCAGTCTTGTCATCGACATCGCGGACGATGACCGGAATCTCGACGAGCCCCGCGAGCTGTGCCGCACGCCAACGTCGTTCGCCGGCTATGATTTCGTAACGCTCGGTTCCAATTGTGCGCACGACGATCGGCTGGACAATACCATGCTGTCGGATGGAGCTCGCCAGATCGTGTAGCTCGCTATCATCGAAATGGCGACGAGGGTTGCGGGGGTTGCGGCTGACGAATTCGATGGGCACAAGGCGATCGGCACTTACCAGCGACCGGCCGGTATCGACCGGAGTCGTCTGGTCCATCTCGCCGATCAGCGCAGCCAATCCGCGGCCGAGCCGCCGCTTCGACATATCATCGTTCATCGCTTCCCTTTCTCGAACTTAGAACCGACAAGCCGCTCTCAGGCGGCCCGACGAAGGCGCTCGCGCTGGATGACTTCCGAGGCGAGTTGCAGGTAAGCCTGACTGCCCGCGCATTTCAGGTCGTACAGGATTGCCGGTTTGCCATAGGATGGCGCCTCCGACACGCGTACGTTGCGCGGAATCAACGTGTGGTATACCTTCTCACCAAGATGCGTGCGCACATCGCTGACGACCTGCTGCGCCAGGTTGTTTCTTGCATCGAACATGGTGAGGACGATACCCTGGATATCGAGATTCGGGTTAACCGTCCGTCGAACCTGGTCGACCGTCTCCAGAAGCTGACTCAGCCCTTCCAGCGCAAAGAACTCGCACTGCAACGGCACGAGAACGGAATGCGCCGCCGCCATTGCATTCATCGTCAGCAGGTTGAAGGAAGGTGGGCAATCGACCAGCACATAGTCGAAGCCGGCCGCCTCAGATAGTGCGCGCTTTAGACGGAAGACACGATCGCCATGCTGTGCGATTTCCATCTCGATGCCCAGGAGGTCCATGGTCGATGGAATGATGAAAAGGTTCGGCACGGCGGTCGGCAATACCGCATCGAGTACGCCATGGCTCCCGATGAGAAGGTCGTAGGACGAAAGCTTGCGCTCGCGACGTTCAATCCCCAGGCCTGTGCTCGCATTGCCTTGCGGATCCAGGTCTACGATAAGCACCCGCTCACCTATCGCCGCGAGTGCCGTCGCCAGATTAATCGCGGTCGTTGTCTTTCCAACGCCGCCCTTCTGGTTCGCTATAGTGATAATCCGGTTCTTTTCGCCTACCATCGCCGCCATCCGATCAAGATTGACTGCCGCGCCGCAAATTCCGGATTTCCAAAACGACCGAATCCGCGTCGACCACACTTCTGTGTTCTACCAGATCAAAATCCCAGCGGCCACGCGTCTTTTCGATTTCGGAGGCGTAATCCCGGCCTTTGTGAAAATAGCCGGTGGCATTATTTCCTGCGCTAAGCCACGGCTCCGAATATTCGAGCAGGAGATCGAGTTCAGCGACGGCACGGGCAGAAAGCGCATCACAGGCCGGCAGCTGCAGCTGCGCCTCCTCGATCCGCATGGCCTCGACCGAGCCGCGGGCGCCGGTCTCGCTGAGAGCCTGACGCAGAAATGCAGCTTTCTTCCGATTACTCTCCACCAAATGAACCCAGCCGGAGCCCAGTTCGGCCAGAAAAATCGCCGTAATCACGCCCGGAAAACCACCCCCGCTTCCCAGGTCAATCCAGGTCACCGGCGCCGGACGAAGCTGGAAAATCTGAGCGCTGTCTGCGATGTGCCGCTGCCAGAGATCCGGCAGCGTGGATGGCGCGACAAGATTGATTGATCGGGCCCATTTCTGGAAAAGCTCTGCGAAATGCTGTAGTCGCGCCTGTGTTTCACGTGAAACACGTACTCCGTTCAACTCCATACAGGGACTCTCCAGCGTTGTTGCAGATTAAGCCGACTGCTGAAATTGCGCATCACCCTTGCGCAAATAGGCGAGAATCAGCGAGATCGCCGCCGGCGTCATCCCGTCGACCCGGCTTGCCTGGGCAATATTGAAGGGACGAGCCCGGGTCAGCTTCTGCTTCAGCTCATTCGAGAGACCTGCAAGCGAGCCGAAGTCGAAGTCGCCCGGTAGCACTCTATCTTCATCTCTACGCGCATCTGCGATGTCGCGTGACTGTCGCTGCATATAGACGGCATACGACGCTTCGATCTCCAATGCGGACGCGACACGCTTGTCCAATGATTTCAGCTCAGGCCAGTGCTGGGACAGGCCTTCGACCGATTGCTCCGCATAGGACAGAAGGTCGTAGGCGCTGCGACGTTGCCCGTCCTGGTTGATATGCAGGCCCACTTTCGCACCTTCAGAAGGTGTAAGACTCCGCGCCTTCAGCAGCTCACGGCCGCGTTCGAGCGCTAAGTTGTGCGCCTCATATCGATCAGACCGTGCCTTACCTATACAGCCGAGCGCCAGGCCAAAGGGCGTCAGGCGCGTGTCGGCATTATCGACACGAAGCGACAGGCGATACTCGGCTCGGGACGTAAACATCCGGTAGGGCTCAGCAACACCACGAGATGTCAGGTCGTCGATCATCACGCCGATATAAGACGATGTCCGGCTAAAATGGCAAGGCGCCGAGCCGCAGGACGCAAGCGCTGCGTTTAGGCCCGCCACCAGACCCTGCGCACCCGCCTCCTCATATCCGGTCGTACCGTTGATCTGGCCGGCCAGAAACAATCCTGGGACTCGCTTGACTTCAAGGGCAGGGGTGAGTTCCCGCGGATCGACATGATCATATTCGATCGCATAGCCCGGCTGCCGGATCGCCACGCGCTCCAAACCCGGAATGGTTCTGATGAATTCTGCCTGGATCGACGCCGGCAGCGACGTCGAGATGCCATTCGGATAGATCGTATCGTCGTCGAGACCCTCAGGCTCGAGGAATATCTGGTGTCCGTCGCGTTCGCCGAACTTGACGATCTTGTCCTCGATCGAGGGACAATAGCGCGGGCCTACACCCTCGATCTGCCCCGAATACATGGCCGATCTGGCGAGATTATCACTGATGATCTTGTGGGTGGCGGCCGTCGTGCGCGTAACACCACACTCGATCTGTGGATTCACGATACGATCGGTCATGAAGGAGAATGGAATAGGATCTTCGTCCGCGCCCTGCCGCCCGACAGCCGACCAATCGATCGTCTTGCCATCAAGACGCGCGGGCGTCCCCGTCTTCAGACGGCCGAGCCGCAATCCGAAGCCATAGAGCGTGGCCGACAACCCGACAGAAGGGTCCTCGCCGACGCGGCCCGCAGGAATCTTCTCATCGCCGATATGAATAAGCCCACGCAGGAATGTGCCCGTTGTCAGGACGACAGCACCGGTCTCCAATACGCGGCCATCCTTCATGATGACCGCGCTCACACGGTCACCTGCGAGGCCGAGGTCGAAAGCATCTCCCTCGATGATCTCGAGATTCGCAATCTCCGCAAGTTCGGCCTGCATTGCTTCGCGATAGAGTTTCCGGTCAGCCTGCGTGCGCGGCCCGCGCACCGCTGGACCCTTCTTGCGGTTGAGCATCCGAAACTGGATGCCGGCGGCATCCGCGACGCGGCCCATCAGCCCGTCCATAGCATCGATTTCCCGGACAAGATGACCCTTGCCGAGTCCACCGATGGCGGGGTTACAAGACATGACGCCAATTGTGCTTCGCTTGTGCGTGACCAGCGCTACGCGCGCGCTGAGTCGTGCGGCCGCAGCCGCAGCTTCGCAACCAGCATGGCCGCCGCCGATAACAATAACGTCGTATTTGTTTTCGCTACGCATATCGCCTGCTCCGCAAGTGGCTCGGTCATCGCCGGATAAATTGCATCTGTCAAGGCGTTTCACGTGAAACAGCCGCGCTCGAGCTCAACGCAGCCTACGTGTGTTTCACGTGAATCATTTCCCGATGCAGAATTCCGAAAAGATCACATCAAGCAACCCCTCGACGTCGACGCGACCAGTGATGCGTCCAAGCGAGTCGCCGGCAAGACGCAGGTGCTCCGCTCGCACGTCAAGTCCGGCATTTTCATCGCTGAGGGCCATCTCGATTGCAGCGCGTGCATCAGTCAGATTCTGCACATGCCGCAGGCGGTTTGGCAACGCCGAAGACATGCCACTTATGCGACTGCGCAACTCCTCGGCTATCAAGGCATGAAGGCCGGCGAGGCCAGCTCCGGTCTCGGTGGAGATCGCAATGTCATAGGCATCCTGGTCGCCTTCTACATGCAGATCGAGCTTCGTTCCGATCCGGAAGGCCTTGGCGCCTTGCCGAGCCAGCTGCGCCTCATCCAGGACGGGACTCGTGCCAATCTCTTCAAGGGCGAGAATCAGGTCCGCTGATGCTATCGCCTCTCGGGCGCGGCGTATGCCCTCCCGCTCGACCGTCTCCGCGGAAGCTCGCAGGCCCGCAGTATCGTAGAGCTTGACGACAAACCCTTCGATATCGAGTTCCACCTGAAGAATGTCGCGGGTCGTGCCAGCAATGTCCGTGACGATCGCTACCTCGCGGCGCGCAAGTGCATTCATCAGGCTCGACTTGCCCGCATTGGGCGGCCCGGCAATGACAATCTTCAGGCCATCCCGGATGATCTCGCCGGCCGAAGCGCCCTGGAGATGCTGGTCGAGTTCGACGCGCAGACCACGCAGGTCACTCCAGACCTGTTCGGACACCGAGCCGGGCACGTCGTCCTCGTCGGAAAAGTCCAGCTCCGCCTCGATCAGCGCGCGGCCGCGCGTCAGCCGGTCCGCCCAGGAATGGTAGAGCGTCGACAATCCGCCGGATGCCTGCTCGACGGCAAGGCGCCGCTGCATTTCCGTTTCGGCGGCGATGAGGTCGGCCAAGCCCTCGATCTGCACCAGGTCCAACTTGCCATGCTCGAGCGCGCGGCGGGAAAACTCACCCTGTTCCGCTAGTCTCAACCCATCAAAGCTCGCGAGTTCCGAAAGCAGTGCTTGGACGACGGCGCGAC
This sequence comes from Rhizobium sp. BK251, assembly GCF_004345245.1. Classification (GTDB taxonomy): domain Bacteria; phylum Pseudomonadota; class Alphaproteobacteria; order Rhizobiales; family Rhizobiaceae; genus Rhizobium. Next base: position 553,403 of record NZ_SLUQ01000004.1, read on the forward strand.
CGCCATGCAGATGGATCTCGACGCAGTCCTCTCCTGTAAAGGAGGCCGGTCCGTGAAAGGGAAGAACGAGTGCACGATCGATAATGATATCGTTACGAGTCCGAATCGTTCGCAATGCTGCCTGACGTGACGCGGGAACGGACCCACAAAGAAGTTCCGCCGTTGCAAGCGCTTTTTTGCCACTGATGCGAACCACAGCAACACCAGACGGCAAAGCGCCACTGGAAAGCGCATAAATCGTATCAGAGTGCGAGGTAAAAGACATTGTGTGGGTCCGACGTTCAACGAAATCAGCGTCTTAGCGCAGAATTCGCGATTCGGTTCGAGTCCGAATCGATTCGGCCACTATCAAGCCGAGCGTCAAAAGCGCCCGCGCATCTATAGGTGCGCGGGCGGCAAAGATCACGTGTTCATCGAATCGAAGAAGTCCTGGTTGTTCTTCGTCTGCTTCAGCTTGTCCATGAGGAATTCGATGGCGTCGGTCGTGCCCATCGGGGCGAGGATGCGCCGGAGCACGAAGATCTTCTGCAGGTCCTGGCGCGGCACGAGGAGGTCTTCCTTACGCGTACCGGACTTCAGGATATCCATCGCCGGGAAGATGCGCTTATCCGCTACCTTGCGGTCGAGAACGATTTCCGAGTTACCGGTGCCCTTGAATTCTTCGAAGATCACTTCGTCCATGCGGCTGCCGGTATCGATCAGCGCGGTCGCGATGATCGTCAGAGAGCCACCTTCCTCGATATTGCGGGCCGCACCGAAGAAGCGCTTCGGGCGCTGCAGCGCGTTCGCGTCGACACCACCCGTGAGTACTTTGCCCGAAGAAGGAACAACGGTGTTGTAGGCACGGCCGAGGCGCGTGATCGAATCGAGCAGGATAACAACATCGCGGCCATGCTCTACGAGACGCTTCGCCTTTTCGATCACCATTTCGGCAACCTGCACGTGGCGAACCGCCGGCTCGTCGAAGGTCGAGGAAACCACCTCGCCACGCACGGAGCGCTGCATGTCCGTCACTTCCTCGGGACGCTCATCGATCAGGAGGACTATCAGATAGCATTCGGGATGGTTGGCCGTGATCGAATGAGCGATGTTCTGCAGAAGGACAGTCTTACCGGTACGCGGGGGCGCCACGATAAGGCCACGCTGGCCTTTGCCGAGCGGGGCGACGAGATCGATGACGCGTGCCGAGAGGTCCTTCGACGTTGGGACATCAAGTTCCATCTTGAAGCGCTCATTCGGATAGAGCGGCGTCAGGTTGTCGAAATGAACCTTGTGGCGGATCTTTTCCGGATCGTCGAAATTGATCGTGTTGACCTTGAGGAGGGCGAAATAGCGCTCGCCTTCCTTCGGGCCGCGAATCGGGCCCTCGACCGTGTCGCCGGTCTTCAGCGAGAAGCGCCTGATCTGCGAAGGCGAGATATAGATATCGTCCGGGCCTGGCAGATAGTTTGCATTGGCAGAACGCAGGAAACCGAATCCGTCCTGCAGAACCTCAACGACACCCTCCCCAATGATCTCGATATCCTGGCTGGCAAGCATCTTCAGGATGGCAAACATCAGCTCCTGCTTGCGCATGGTGCTGGCGTTTTCGACCTCGAGCGATTCGGCAAACGCCAGCAAATCGGTCGGGGATTTGTTCTTAAGTTCTTGAAGCTTCATTTCAGCCATGAAGGGGGACCGTACTCTATTCTGGAAGGGGGAAAGGCGATGTTGGCGATTATTCGGTACTGCGAGGGGGTCCGCAGACGACTGAATTTACACACATGCCACGAAGATGAGATGCGCGGAAAATAGCGACTCGTTTTGACGCCCGCAAGAGGGGTGCGCGAAATCACCTAAAATTAGCTACTTGGCCAATCTTCAGAACGGTTTGACCACGACGAGAATGACAATAGCGATCATCAGCAGTGTGGGGCCCTCGTTGGCGATCCGCCAATAGCGCGCCGAACGGCGGTTCTCGTCGCGGGCAAAAGCGTCGACGGCGCGGGAAAAGAAAACGTGGATTCCTGTCAGGATCACGACGAGGCCGATCTTCGCATGCAGCCAACCGCCCTGGAAACCATAAACGGACCAGGCAAGATAGAGCCCGGCAATCCAGCTTATCATCATCGCCGGGTTCATGATGATCTTCAGGAGCCGCCGTTCCATCAGCTTGAAGGTCTCGGACTGAACCGATCCAACCTCGGCATCAGCGTGGTAGATGAAAAGCCGCGGCAGATACAAAAGACCCGCCATCCAGGATATCACGGCGATAATGTGGATTGCCTTGGCCCAGAGATAGAGATCGTCCCGGCGCCACAGGAAAACGCCGATCGCAAGCAACAGGAAGATCGCGAGCGCAACCATCGCCCTTCGGCGCGCATAGGCGCCTGGACGCGCGTTGCCTGTTTCTCCCGCCATCGGTCAGCCCTTCCACCCGCGAACGCGCTTGACGAGCATCTTCACGTGCTCGGGATCCGCCTGGGGCGTGATGCCGTGGCCGAGATTGAAGATCAGCGGGCCTTGCGCCAAATGCTCGAGGATCGCATCGATTCCGTGTTCAAGCGCCTTGCCGCCGGCAACCACCCGCATCGGGTCAAGATTTCCCTGGATCGGCCCTTCGCGCTGGAGTTCCGCCGCAAAGCTCAAGGGCACGGACCAGTCGAGGCCGATCGCATCAGCACCCGTGCCGGAACGATAATTCTTCAGCATGTAGCCGGCACCCTTGGCAAAGGCGATCACGCGCGCCTTCGGGCGACGGGACTTGACCGACGCGATGATCCGGGCGACCGGCTCCACCGCAAAGGCTGCGAATTCTTCCTCTCCCAGCACGCCGGCCCAGGAGTCGAATATCTGCACGGCATCGGCACCCGCATCGATCTGAGCAACGAGATAATCGGCAGAAATCTCCGCAAGGATGGAGAGAAGATGCCGGAATGCCTGCGGATGCTGATAGGCAAAGAGGCGCGCAGGCGCTTGGTCGGGAGTTCCGTGGCCCGCGATCATGTAGGTCGCGACCGTCCAGGGTGCTCCACAGAAGCCGAGAAGAGTGGTCTCCTCGGGTAGCTCGGCGCGCAGGCGCCGCACAGTCTCCATGACAGGTGCGAGATGTGTGAGCACGCCGTCGGCCTTCAATGCACGAATTCCGTCTTCATCGATCGGATCGAGCTCCGGCCCATGGCCTTCGGTGAAACGCACATTCCTTTTCAAGGCATCAGGAATGACGAGAATATCCGAGAAGAGAATGGCGGCGTCAAAGCCGTAGCGGCGGATCGGCTGGAGGGTGACCTCGACCGCATGCTCCGGCGAATAACAGAGGTCGAGGAAACTTCCGACCCTCGCACGCGTCTCCCTGTATTCGGGAAGATAGCGTCCCGCCTGCCTCATAAGCCAGACCGGCGGCACCGCAAGGCTCTCTCCTTCCAGCACCCTGATTACCTTCCGGCGAATTCCACTCAAGTCGTCGTTCCCTAAATAAAACAAAGGATATTTAAAAGGTTTCTATTTCTTAGAGTCGGTGTCTATCAAGGATTAAAATCAGACCACGTCCCATCCCCAGAAGCCTTGATTGCAGACGCTCGTCGAATGCAAAAGCGTGAATTTGCGCTAACTCAGGTGAAGATAGAATTTATCGTTTGATTTCCGAGCTTTAAATGATGGTCAAATTGACGCTGCCTGGGGACAGGCTGTGGACAGATAACGGAAAGACAAAAGCTTTCCACATTTACGAAAAGTCCTCGTGCCGCCGTCCCGAAAATCGCGAATGTGGAAAAACCGCGACTTTTCCCCTTGCCTTGGAAGGCGGCCGGCCATTAGCTCTCCTCGTCCCGCCTTATCAACAGATGACGGAAAATAGCGTGGAGAACCGGACGAACTTCTTCCATCTGCATCTGATTTCTGACTCTACCGGCGAGACTCTCATCTCCGCCGGCCGTGCGGCCTCCGCGCAATTCCAGTCGAGCCAGCCGATCGAGCATGTCTATCCGCTCGTTCGCAATCGCAGGCAGCTATTGCCTGTGCTTCAGGCGATCGACGAAGAGCCCGGTATCGTCCTCTATACGATCGTTGACCGGGAGCTTGCCGATCTTATCGATGAGCGTTGCCGCGAGATGGGTGTGCCTTGCGTCAATGTGCTCGAGCCGGTGATGAACGTCTTCCAGACCCATCTCGGTGCACGCTCGAGCCGTCGCGTGGGTGCCCAGCACGTGATGAATGCCGATTACTTCGCTCGCATCGAGGCGCTCAATTTCACTATGGATCATGACGACGGCCAGATGCCCGACGATTATAATGACGCCGACGTCGTCATCATTGGCATCAGCCGCACGTCGAAGACGCCGACCAGCATCTACCTCGCCAATCGTGGCATCAAGACTGCGAACATACCGATTGTGTCTGGCGTGCCGCTCCCGGAAGGCCTTTTCGCAACAACAAAGCCGCTTATCGTCGGGCTCGTCGCGACGACAGACCGCATCTCGCAGGTGCGTGAGAACCGCATTCTCGGAACGGTGACGGGTTTTGACACGGGTCACTATACGGATCGCGCCGCGATCGCCGAGGAACTGAAATACGCCCGCTCACTCTGCGCACGTCACAACTGGCCGATCATCGACGTCACCCGGCGGTCGATCGAGGAAACGGCTGCGGCGATCGTTGCGCTTCGGCCCAAGCTGCGCTAGGCGCATGCGAGCAGCAATCGCTTTGGAGATCTCATGACGCTGTCCCTCATCCTTGCTTCCTCGAGTCCCTTTCGCCGGATGCTGATGGAAAATGCCGGCCTTGCCTTTGCGGCGGTGCGCGCGCAAATCGATGAGCGGGCGATAGAGGCGCCGCTCGAGCGCGATGGAGCGACACCGGATGCGGTTGCCCTGGTGCTCGCCAAGGCAAAGGCCAAGGAAGTGAGCGATCGCTTTTCCGGCGCGCTCGTCATAGGCTCCGACCAGACGATGTCTCTCGGCGAGACCGTTTTCCACAAGCCGCAGAATCTGATGGAGGCGGAAAACCACCTTCTGGCACTTTCGGGAAAGACGCATCGCCTGAACAGTGCCATCGCCCTGGCAAAGGACGGCGACATCATCTGGGAGCATCTCTCCCATGCGGAACTGACGATGAGACCGCTGTCCCGTCAGTTCATCGGCCGCTATCTCAGCCGTGTCGGGGAGAAGGCCTTTGCCAGCGTCGGCGCCTACCAGCTCGAGAGCGAGGGCATTCAGTTGTTTTCGGCGATCAACGGCGACTACTTCACGATATTGGGGCTGCCGATGCTTCCGCTTCTCGGGAAGCTGCGCGAACTGGATATGATTGATGGATGATTCACGTGAAACATCCGGCCTGCCGCACGCCTTCGTCACAGGCTACCCGATCAAGCATTCGCGTTCGCCGTTGATCCATGGCTACTGGCTGCGCAAGTTTGGATTGGCCGGTACCTACCGTGCCCATGAGGTGTCGCCGGCGGATTTCCCCGCATTCATCGCATCGCTGAAGGACGGCTCCGCCGGATTCCGGGGCGGCAACGTCACGATACCGCACAAGGAGGCCGCCTTCCGCCTAGCGGATCGACCGGACGAACTTTCGGAAGAGCTCGGGGCTGCCAATACACTCTGGCTGGAAGACGGCCGGCTCAGCGTCACGAATACGGACGGACGCGGCTTCGTTGCCAATCTCGACGAACGCAGCCCCGGTTGGGATAGGTCCAGCTCGGCAGTTATCTTCGGCGCCGGTGGCGCAAGCCGCGCGGTCATCCAGGCGGTGCGCGATCGCGGCGTCAATGATATCCACGTCGTCAACCGGACGGTTGAGCGAGCCCGCGAATTGGCGGACCGATTTGGTCCGCATGTTCACGCGCATCCCGTCGGCGCGCTCAATGAAGTGATGGCCGGCGCCGGCCTTTTCGTGAACACAACATCGCTCGGCATGGATGGTGGTGAAGTCCCGAGCATAGATTTCTCGCCGATGATGAGCGGGGCAGTCGTCACCGACATCGTCTATGTGCCACTGAAGACGCCGCTGCTTTCCCAGGCAGAAGAACAGGGCTTTGCGATCGTCGACGGTCTCGGCATGCTCCTGCATCAGGCTGTACCTGGTTTTGAAAAATGGTTCGGCAGGAGACCGGTTGTAGACGAGGCGCTGCGTAGCCTCGTCATCGCGGATATGGATAGACACCCATGATCCGCATCGGCCTGACTGGATCCATCGGCATGGGCAAGTCGACCACCGCGAAGCTCTTTGCGGAGGAGGGGGTTCCCGTCAACGATGCCGATGCGGTGGTTCACGATCTCTATGCCGGCGAGGCGGCGCCGCTGATCGAGCGGGCCTTTCCGGGGACGACGACGAACGGCGCGGTTGACCGCAAGGCACTCTCGGAACGTCTGGCGACAAGGGCCGACGGCTTCCAGCGGCTCGAGGCGATCGTCCACCCTTTGGTGCGCCGCCGCGAACAGGAGTTCCTGAGCAAGCAGCGCGACGCGGCTGCCGACATAGTGGTGCTCGATATCCCGCTGCTTTTCGAAACGGGCGCGGTCGAAAGGGTCGACGTTATCGTCGTCGTCACCTGTGATCCACAGATTCAGCGGCAGCGTGTGCTTGCGCGACCGGGCATGACGGAGCCAAAATTCCAGATGATTCTCGCCCGCCAGACACCGGATGCGGAAAAGCGGGCGCGGGCCGACTATATCATCGATACCGGTCACGGCATCGCGGCCGCGCGAGCGGAGGTGCGCAACATCCTGGCGGATCTGCGGCGCCGGACAATGGAAGGAACGCCTCGGAATGCGTGAGATCATATTCGATACGGAAACCACAGGTCTGGATAGTCGGACCGACAGGATCATCGAAATCGGCGGTATCGAACTCATCAACCATTTCCCGACGGGACGCAGCCTCCATCTCTACGTTAGTCCCGGCGACCAGAAGGTTCATCCGGATGCGCTTGCCGTTCACGGCATCACGGACGAGTTCCTGAAGGACAAGCCGCCCTTCGCGGACATTGTCGAGGAGTTGCTTGGCTTCTTTGAAGGCGCGAAGTGGATCGCGCACAATGCGACCTTCGACATGGGCTTCATAAACGCGGAATTCGCCCGGCTCGGGCTTCCACCGATCCTGCCCGACATGGTGACGGATACCCTTTCGCTTGCCCGTCGCAAGCATCCAATGGGGCCGAACTCGCTCGATGCGCTCTGCCGCCGCTATGGTATCGACAATTCGCATCGCACCAAGCACGGCGCCTTGCTCGACTCGGAGCTGCTTGCCGAGGTCTATATCGAGATGATCGGCGGTCGTCAGACCGCTCTCGGTCTGGCGACGGTCAGCGCAAACCGGGCGGGAGTGGATACTGTGGACGACGATGCGGCCGGTGCGATCCTGGTTCGGCCGGAGCCCCTCGCGCCACGTCTGACGACGATCGAGCGCGCGGCTCATGATGCGCTTGTTGCAAAGCTGGGCGAGAAGGGCATCTGGGCGAAATATGGCCGGCAGAATTGAAAAGCCCGGGCTTTTGGCCCGGGCGAAACTCTGTTCGGCTTTTGCACTTGATCAGTTCGGCACAGCCTGAACTTTTGCGCGAGCCTGTTCCTCGGCGACGCGCTGCGTAAACATCTGCGCGAAATCGATCGGGTCGATCATCAGCGGCGGGAAGCCGCCATTGCGCGTGACATCGGCAATGATCTGGCGCGCAAAGGGGAAGAGCATGCGCGGGCACTCGATGAAGAGAACCGGCAGCATGTGCTCCTGCGGAAAGCCAGTGATGCGAAACACGCCGCCGTAGACGAGCTCGGTGTGGAAGACGATCTTGTCGCCATCCTTGGCTTCGGCAGTCAGCGAAAGCACGACGTCGAAATCCGATTCCGACAGCGGGTTCGCGTTGACATTGACGTTGATGTTGATTGCCGGCGCCTTGTCCCTGGCCTGCAACGAGCGCGGAGCACCAGGATTTTCGAAGGAAAGGTCCTTGGTGTACTGGGCAAGAATTGTCAGGCTTGGGCTCGTGGCGCCATTGTTTGTGTTTTCATTGGCCATAGGCTTTTCCTCGCGGCTTTATGGTGTGCCGCCATCTAACATCTCGTATCGGCGCTTACAACCCTTGCGGCGCCGCCCTGGCATGCGACGGGTGCGAAGCGCCTCAATCCTCGATCTGCTTCCGGTCCGACCAGGGCGAGTTCTTCTTGTTTGCCTCGCGATGATAGTCGCTTTCATCGAGATCGACCACCGGCCCGCTGCCTCCCTCCCGACTGGCCGGTCCGCACTGAGCGGCATTGCCGAACGGTCCGGCGGAGCCCAGTATAACGATCCGGCGGCTCAAATGCTTCCATGCGAGGTCGCGCACGAGCGGAATGAAGAGAAGAATACCGAGTATATCGGACAGGAAGCCAGGGATGATCAGGAGGAAGGCGGCAATCACGATCATCGCGCCATGGATGATGTCGCGACCCGGCACGGCGCCGTTGCGGCTTTCGACTGCGATGCGGCGCAGAATGCCAGGTCCTTGCAGGCGCAGAAGTGCGATTCCGACGAAGACGCTCAGAATGACGAGGCCGAGTGTCGCCCAAAGGCCGACCGCACGGCCCACGATAACGAAGCCCGCGATCTCGGCCAGCGGCATCAGCATCACGGCGATCGGAAAGAGTGAGAAGCGCATCGGTCCGTCCTATCGGTCTGCGGCCCGCTTTCGGGCCTTTTTCATCATGCTCGCCAAAGATATGGCAAGGCTATTTGAATGATTGGTATATGCGGACTATATGGGAGTAGAAACGGGAAATGTTAACAGCGGTTGCGGGACGACATGGGTTCTAATGACTTCATCACTCTGTTTTTTCTGGTGGCGGCGGTACTGATCTTCCTCCAGCTCCGCAGCGTCCTCGGCCGCCGCACGGGAAATGAGAAGCCTCCACGCGATATTTTCAGCCCGCGCGATGCTGCCGGTGCGCCGGATGGCGCCGAAGCCGGCAAGGTCGTCACCTTGCCGCGCCGTGATTCGACAGGTGAGGAGGAGGACCGCTTCGCTGCAGTCGACTCCTTCGCCAAACCCGGAACGCCGCTTAACGAATCGTTGCGCAACCTCAGCAGGGTCGATCCGGCCTTCAACCCGAAGGAATTCGTGGACGGCGCCCGCATGGCCTATGAGATGATCGTCATGGCATTTGCCGACGGCGACCGGAAGGCTTTGAAAAACCTGCTTTCCCGCGAAGTCTTCGACGGCTTCGACGCTGCTATTTCCGAGCGCGAGGCTCGCGGCGAGACGGTGAAGTCCACATTTGTGGGAATCGACAAGGCCGAGATCAGCAATGTCGAAGTCCGCGGTAGCGAGGCGCAGATCACCGTTCGCGTGGCCTCGCAGCTGATATCGGCGACATATGACAAGGCCGGCACGCTCATCGAGGGTGATGCCGAGTCGGTCGCCGAGGTCAACGACCTCTGGATCTTTGTGCGTGATACCCGTTCTCGCGATCCCAACTGGAAATTGATGGCGACCGAATCGGAACAATGAGCGCCGGGCCACTTTTGGATTTTTCCCTCCGTCCCGTCAGCTTCGCAGACATGGAGGGGTGGAACGATGATGATCCCTCCGATCTCTTTGGCGCTCTGGAGGCCTGTCGCCGCCATATTGCCGGCGTAAAGCCCTATAGGACCGGCGCTCTCGGCCTGACCGCCGACGACTTGCTGCCATTGCTCGAGGCGGCAAGAGATCTCAATTCCCAAAGCGCCGATGAGGCGCGCGCCTTCTTTGAACGGAATTGCCAGCCCTTTCTGATCGCCCGAAAGGATGGCGAACGCGGTCTGGTGACGGCTTTTTACGAGCCGGAGATCGAGGTTTCGGACGGGCCGGACGTGAATTTTCGCTTTCCGATCTACCGTCGACCCGATGACCTCGTCGATATCGACGACAATAACCGCCCGGCGGAATTCGACCCCTCTTATGTTTTCGGGCTTCTTCGCGACGGAGTGATCTCGGAATATCCCGACCGCCGAACGATCGACGAAGGCTATCTCCAGGGACGCGGGCTGGAGATTGCTTGGGCGAAATCCAGGGTCGATCTCTTCTTTGTCCACGTCCAGGGAGCCGCGCGCCTTGCTTATCCCGATGGGCGCAGGGCGAGGATCACCTACGCAGCCAAGGCCGGCCATCCCTTTTCCGGCATCGGCAAGCACTTGATCGAACGCGGCGAGATCGACCCCGCCCGGATCTCGATGCAGGCGATCCGCGCCTGGCTCGCAGCCCACCCCGACAAGGTGGACGAGGTGCTTTGGCACAATCGCTCCTATATCTTTTTCCGCGAGACTCCTTTCCAGGAGGAAGACACGGGGCCCGTCGCGGCTGCCAAGGTGGCGCTGGTCGCCGGTCGGTCCCTTGCTGTCGATCGACTGATCCACACCTTCGGATATCCCTTCTTCATCCGCGCCGAGAGCCTGACGCATATCGGCGGCAGGCCGTTCCAGCGGCTGATGCTGGCGCTCGACACGGGCTCGGCGATCGTCGGGCCGGCCCGCGGCGACATCTTCACCGGCTCGGGCGACGCTGCCGGCGAACTGGCCGGCACGGTGCGCAACGAGGCCGATTTCTACATTCTCATTCCGAAGGCCGCAGCCGCGAGGTTCGGCTGATGGCAAAGGACAGGAAGCTCTCGTCGGAGGAACGAGTTCTCTGGGGCAAGGTCGCCCGCAGCACTCATCCGTTGCCCGACAAGAAGGGCGAAATGCAAGCCCTGGACGCCTTCCTGGTCGAGGTGGAAACGGAAATAATTCCGGAACGGCAAAAGGCCTCACCCGTTGCGGAGGAAGGCGGTTCCGCGATGCCGACCGGACAGAAGCAACCGGCGGGACAACATCATCCCTTCGAGCGCCCGGTGAAGCGCAAGCTTGCCAAGGGGCGCCTGGCTCTCGAAGCCCGTATCGACCTGCACGGGCTGATACAGAGCGAGGCGCACGCCATCCTGCTCGAATTCCTGGTGCGTGCGCACGAGCGTGGCCTGCGGCACGTGCTCGTCATCACCGGCAAGGGAAGCTCCATGGGCAGCGAAGGCGCACTGAAACGGGCCGTGCCGCTGTGGTTCGCGAAACCGGAATTCCGCTTCCTGATCTCGTCCTATGAGACGGCTGCGCATCATCACGGCGGCGAGGGCGCTCTCTACATCCGCCTGTCGCGGCAACGTGGAGCCAGGCTATGACTCCTTTCGGCGAAGCGGTCCGCAGGCTGAGGCAGCGCAAGGGTGTCTCGCAGAAGGAAATGGCCGCCGCGATCGGCGTGTCGCCGGCCTATCTTTCCGCCCTCGAGCACGGCAAGCGCGGAACCCCGAGTTTCGACCTGCTTCAGCGCATCGCGGGCTACTTCAACATCATCTGGGATGAAGCCGAGGAATTGTTCCTTCTTGCCCGCGCTTCGGACCCCCGCGTGGTCATCGACACCTCGGGTCTGGCCCCGGAATATACGGCCTTCGCCAACCGTCTTGCGAGCCAGATACGCCATCTCGATGCGCGCCACATAAGGGAACTTTCGAAGCTTCTGGAAAATGCCGCCAAGGGGGGCTGAAAAGCGCCTTAATCCCCTGTTTTATGCCTTAATTCCAGGGGCGGGCGTTTGGAACTTCCTTCAAACTTCCTATATTCCGAACTGGAAAAACCGGTGATTCGCAAGGCTCGCCGCGTTGTTTCTGTCAAAATGGAAAGACCTCAAAAATATGACCGATCCATCCGCGATTGAAAACGGCGCAAGCGCCGAGTATGGCGCAGATTCCATCAAGGTTCTGAAGGGCCTTGACGCCGTTCGCAAACGGCCTGGCATGTATATCGGCGATACGGATGATGGTTCGGGATTGCATCACATGGTCTACGAAGTCGTGGACAATGCGATCGACGAGGCGCTGGCAGGTCACGCCGATATCGTTACCGTGACGCTCAATCCTGATGGCTCGGTGACGGTTACCGATAACGGACGCGGCATTCCGACGGACATCCATACGGGCGAGGGCGTTTCGGCCGCCGAGGTCATCATGACCCAGCTGCACGCGGGTGGTAAGTTCGACCAGAATTCCTACAAGGTTTCGGGCGGCCTGCACGGCGTGGGCGTCTCCGTCGTCAACGCGCTGTCGGTATGGCTGCGACTGAAGATCAGGCGCCAGGGCAAGATCCACGAGATGAGCTTCACCCACGGCGTGGCGGACGCGCCGCTGAAGGTCACGGGCGATGTCATCGACCTGACGGGGACGGAAGTCACCTTCATGCCGAGCACCGAAACCTTCACCATGACCGAGTTCGACTATGGCACGCTTGAGCATCGCCTGCGCGAACTTGCCTTCCTCAATTCCGGCGTCCGCATCCTCCTGACCGACAAGCGCCACTCGGACGTCAGGCAGGAAGAGATGCTCTACGACGGCGGGCTCGAGGCCTTCGTGCGCTACCTCGATCGCGCGAAGAAGCCGCTTGTCGATAAGCCTGTCGCCATCCGTGGCGAAAAGGACGGCATCACGGTCGAAGTGGCGATGTGGTGGAACGACAGCTACCACGAGAACGTGCTCTGCTTCACCAACAACATTCCGCAGCGCGACGGCGGCACCCATATGGCCGGCTTCCGCGCGGCCCTGACGCGCCAGGTCGTTTCCTATGCCGATAGTTCGGGCATCACCAAAAAGGAAAAGGTGACGCTCCAGGGCGAGGATTGCCGGGAAGGCCTGACAGCAGTCCTTTCGGTGAAGGTGCCGGATCCGAAATTCTCCTCCCAAACCAAGGACAAGCTGGTTTCCTCCGAGGTGCGGCCGGTGGTCGAGAGCCTTGTCAGCGAGGCACTGAGCACCTGGTTTGAAGAGCATCCGGCCGAAGCCAAGATCCTGGTCGGCAAGGTGGTCGAGGCCGCCGCCGCCCGCGAAGCCGCCCGCAAGGCCCGCGAACTGACGCGCCGTAAGGGCGCGCTCGACATCGCCTCGCTGCCTGGCAAGCTCGCCGACTGCTCGGAGCGCGATCCCGCCAAATCCGAACTCTTCCTCGTCGAGGGCGACTCGGCAGGCGGTTCGGCCAAGCAGGGTCGATCGCGCGAGAACCAGGCCATCCTGCCGCTTCGAGGCAAGATCCTGAACGTCGAGCGCGCGCGCTTCGACAAGATGCTGTCGAGCCAGGAAATCGGCACGCTCATCACCGCGCTTGGTACCGGCATCGGCAAGGACGAGTTCAACGCCGAAAAGCTGCGTTATCACAAGATCATCATCATGACGGACGCCGACGTCGACGGCGCTCATATCCGCACGCTGCTGCTCACCTTCTTCTTCCGTCAGATGCCGGAGCTGATCGAGCGTGGCCATCTCTTCATCGCCCAGCCGCCGCTCTTCAAGGTCGCGCGCGGCAAGTCCGTCCAGTACCTGAAGAACGAGCAGGCGCTGGAAGAGTACCTGATCAGCCAGGGCCTCGATGAGGCGACGCTGCAGATGGGTTCGGGCGAAGTTCGCGCAGGCCAGGATCTGCGGGAAGTGATTGTTGACGCACTGCGGCTGCGGGCTCTGCTCGACAACGTCCACTCCCGCTACAATCGCGCAGTCCTCGAGCAGGCGGCAATCGCCGGTGCGCTCAATGCCGACGCCATCAGCGATTCGAGCCGGGCAGCGGAGCTCACAGCCGAGGTCGCGCGACGCCTCGACATCATTGCCGAGGAGACGGAGCGCGGCTGGACGGGAAGCATCACCGACGAGGGCGGACCGCGCTTCGAGCGGATGGTCCGAGGCGTCAGGGAAGTCATCACGCTGGACATGGCGTTGATCGGCTCCACGGACGCACGCCATATCGACCAGCTCTCACCGAAGCTGAAGGAAGTCTACAGCACCCCGCCGGTACTCGTGCGGCGCGAAGGCAATCTCGACATCCCCGGTCCGCGCGCACTGCTCGACGCGATCTTTGCGAGCGGCCGCAAGGGGCTGACGATGCAGCGCTACAAGGGTCTCGGCGAAATGAACGCAGAGCAGCTGTGGGAAACGACGCTCGATCCGAACGTCCGCTCGTTGCTGCAGGTAAGGGTCAATGATGCGACCGACGCCGACGGTCTCTTCGCTCGCCTGATGGGCGACGAGGTCGAGCCGCGACGCGAATTCATCCAGGACAATGCGCTGAGCGTTGCAAACCTCGATATCTGATCCGATGCCACGTGGATCGCTCCGGTGATTCACGTGGAACATTGCCCGAGGGCATTCGCGAACTGGGCCCTCACTGCGGTCCGGTTGACGCAGTGTTTCCAGAATGCGGACCTCCCGCGCGCGGGAAAACGGGGTAGTAGTCCCGGATAAGCGGAGCTCAGCGCAAGGAGACGAAATCTTGCTGATTGACGGAAAATGGACCGAGGACTGGCAGCCTGTTCAGGCCAAGGACGAACAGGGGCGCTTCATCCGTCAGGTTTCCAGCTTCCGCAACTGGGTCACACCCGACGGTTCACCAGGCCCGACGGGCAGGGGGGGCTTCGCCGCCGAGGCTGGCCGCTATCATCTGTACGTCGCTCTGATCTGCCCGTGGGCATCACGGACCCTCATCGGTCGCAAGCTCAAGGGCCTGGAAAACGTGATCTCCCTATCCGTCGTCGAGCCCGTCCTGACCAAGCAGGGCTGGCGGTTTGGCGACTACCCCGGCGCAACCCTCGACCATGTCGGCGGCGCAACCTACATGCATGAAATCTATACAAAGGCCGATCCCCATTTCACGGGCCGCGCAACCGTTCCCGTCCTTTGGGACAAGAAGACGGCAACGATCGTGAACAATGAATCCGCTGATATCCTGCGGATGATGAGCGTCGGATTCGGCGAGCTCGCAAGCGATGCGATCGACCTATACCCGGCTAACAAGCGCGAGGAGATAACCTCCTTCAACGAGCGGATCTACCCCGTTCTGAACAACGGTGTCTACCGCTCCGGCTTCGCCACGACGCAAGGCGCCTACGAGGAAGCGGTGCGGGATGTTTTTGCTTGCCTCGACCAGGTCGAGCGGGAGATGGAGGGGCGCGCGTTTCTCTTCGCCGACCATCCGACCGAGAGCGATATCAGGATTTTCGTCACACTTGTCCGCTTCGACAGCGCCTATCACGGCATCTTCAAGTGCAATCTGCGCCGGCTGTCGGACTATCGCAACCTGCGCGCCTTCTGCCGCCGGATGCTCGACTGGCCCGGAGTTGCCGAGACGGTGAACCTCGACCATATCAAACATGGCTACTATTCCATCGCCTCGCTCAATCCTAACGGTATCGTGCCGCTCGGACCGGCAAGAGAGGAACTGTTCTAGTAGATCCTATCCGTCGAGAGGAGTGACGCGCGCTTTGCCATGCAGCATTTCAAGGCCTGGGCGATCTTCGCATCCGCACTCGAACTTTCGTTGCAAAACGAAAAGTTACCGTCTTTAGGGAACATTGAATTCCTTGATTCATTCTTATTCCGCAAATCGGATTACGCCTGTCTTTGTATGACGAAGCGACGGGGGCTTTATTGCCCTGCAACAAAAACATGCTAGTCTGGCAGACCAATGCTCTGAGAATTTGACGCTCACCGAAAGCGGCGTTGTCTTTGCACTATTCAGAAAGGTAGCGCTTTCCATGTTTTATCAGCTTTATGAACTGAACCACGCTGCCCTTGCGCCCTTTCGGGCCGCAGCGGACCTTATGCGGATGGCCTATGCCAATCCGCTGAATCCCGTTTCTCACACCGTCGTGGGCCGCACGATGGCCGCAAGTCTCGAAGTCTTCGAACGCAGCACGCGCCGTTATGGCAAGCCGGAGTTCGGACTGAACGAGACGACGATCGACGGCAAGACCGTTTCCGTCCACGAGAAAATCGCCTGGAGCCGGCCGTTCTGCAATCTCATCCACTTCGAGCGCAGCCTTCCTTCCGGCCACGGCCAGGATCCGCGCTTCCTGATCGTCGCACCGATGTCGGGCCACTATGCGACGCTGCTGCGCGGCACCGTCGAAGCGCTGCTGCCGAGCGCCGACGTCTACATCACCGATTGGATGGATGCTCGCATGGTCCCGGTGACAGAGGGGAACTTCGACCTCGAGGACTATATCGACTACGTCATCGAGATGCTGCACCACCTCGGCCGCGACACCCATGTCATCGCCGTCTGCCAGCCCTCGGTTCCCGTCCTTGCCGCTGCCGCCATCATGGAAGACGCGCGTGATCCGCTCGTTCCGTCCTCGATGACGCTGATGGGTGGACCGATTGATACGCGCATCAATCCGACCGCGGTCAACCAGCTTGCCAAGCAGAAGCCGCTCGAGTGGTTCCAGGACAATGTCGTGATGAACGTGCCCTGGCCGCAGCCGGGCTTCATGCGTCCGGTCTATCCTGGATTCCTCCAGCTTTCGGGTTTCATGTCGATGAACCTCGACCGGCACATGATCGCCCACAAGGACTTCTTCATGCACCTCGTCAAGAACGACGGTGAGCCGGCAGAAAAGCACCGCGATTTCTATGACGAGTATCTGGCCGTCATGGACCTGACAGCCGAATTCTACCTCCAGACGGTCGACATGGTCTTCATGAAGCACGCCTTGCCGAAGGGCGAACTCATGCATCGCGGCAACCGGGTCGATCCGACCGCCATCCGCAATGTCGCACTGCTGACCGTCGAAGGCGAGAACGACGACATCTCCGGCGTCGGCCAGACCCAGGCTGCCCATACGATCTGTATCAATATTCCGGACCACATGCGGATGCATTATCTGCAGCCGGATGTCGGTCACTATGGCGTCTTCAACGGCTCGCGCTTCCGCCGTGAGATCGTGCCGCGCATCCTGGCCTTTGCGAAGCAGCACGCGCGCTCTGGCAAGGCGGTCGTCAAGCAGGTCATCAAGGGCGGTAAGTCCGCCTGAGGCAAGCGCGCCTTTAGGTGATACTGAATTAGCGATTGCGATTCAGTGGCTTGTCCGATTTCAAGCGCGATCGTCTTGAAGCTCGGGGTAGGGGTAACCACATCGATTTCAGCGCTCCGGCATCCAGCCGGGCGCCAAGAGCGAGGATACCTCACGATGAACCAGTCAGCATTGCTTCGGCCGGATTGGACTCCGGCTACCATTGCCCTGATGATACTCGGCTTCGTGGTTTTCTGGCCGCTGGGACTTGCCATGCTTGCCTATATCATGTTCGGCGAACGCCTGAGAGGGTTCAAGAAGGACGTGAACGAGAGCGCTGACGGCTTCTTTTCCAGCTGCCGACGTTCAAAGGGCCGCTATCGCAACCACTTCTCCACCGGCAACGTCGCCTTCGACGACTGGCGCAAGGCCGAACTGGAGAGGCTGGAGGAAGAGCGCCGTAAGCTGGACGAAATGCGTGCCGAGTTCGACAACTATGTTCGCGAGCTGCGCCGCGCGAAGGATCAGGAAGAGTTCGACCGCTTCATGCGCGGGCGCAACAGCAAGCGCGACGGCGACGACAATGGTCCGGCCCCGGAATTCTCCACGCCGTAACCGCAGACATGGCTTTTTGAGGCCGGCATCCTTTCGATGCCGGTTTTTCCTTCGCGGATGAGACACCGAATCATATAAAAGCCTGTCATGTTCCCGCTTTTGTCCAAGCCTCGCCGGACTTCAAGGAAACCGGCCGCACCGGAAAGCCGCACGCTCGACGTCGCTGGCCGGTCGATGCCCCTGACCATCCGCCAGCATGACCGGGCAACACGCATTACCCTCAGGATCGAGCCCGGTGGACGGGCGTTGAAGATGACGATCCCGACGGGGCTGGCGGTGCGGGAAGTGAATGCTTTCCTCGACCGTCATCAGGGATGGCTCCTGACCAAGCTTGCGAAGTTCTCGACGGAGAGCCGACTTCACGATGGCGGCGAGGTGCCTATCCGGGGCGTCATGCACAGCATCGAGCATAGCGGCAGCCTTCGCGGACTGACGGAAGTCTCCACGATCGACGGCAAGGCGGTGCTTCGCGTCAGCGGCCTGCCGGAACATCTCGGAAAACGGGTCGCCACCTTCCTCAAGAAGGAGGCACGGGCCGATCTCGAGCGCCTGGTCGCCCATCATGCGGGGGCGATCCGCAAGCCGGTTCGTTCGATCGCCATGAAGGACACCCGCAGCCGCTGGGGCTCCTGTTCGTCTGAAGGCAATCTCAGTTTCTCGTGGCGCATCGCGATGGCGCCACCATCGGTGATCGATTATCTCGCCGCTCACGAGGTTGCTCATCTCAAGGAAATGAACCACGGGCCGCGCTTTTGGGCGCTGTGCAGGAAGCTCTGTCCACATATGGAAGAGGCCAAGGCCTGGCTGAAACGTCACGGCAGCCAGCTCCATGCCATCGATTTCGATTGAAAGACGAAATCAGCTCCCGCCGCGGGCTCGTCTGTTGTAAATTGGCTCGACTCTTTTTGCTTTTCGTGTCACTTCGCTGCCATGACACTCGACATCAAGATATGCGGGTTGAAGAGCCCCGAGGCCATCGAGCGCGCGCTCGCGCGAGGCGCGACCCATATCGGTTTCATTTTCTTCGAGAAGAGCCCTCGCTATATCGAGCCGGACGTAGCCGCAAAGCTGGCGGAGGCGGCCCGCGGCAGGGCCAAGATCGTGGCCGTCACCGTCGATCCGACGAATGACGATCTTGACGAGATCATGACGCTTCTCAGGCCGGACATCCTGCAGCTGCACGGAAACGAGAGCCCCGAGCGGGTGCTGACGATCAAGGCAATCCACAACGTGCAGGTCATGAAGGCGCTTCCAGTGCGCGACGAGAATGACCTGAAGCGCGTGGAATCCTATATCGGCATTGCCGACCGCTTTCTCTTCGATGCCAAGCCGCCCAAGGGCTCGGAATTACCCGGCGGGAACGGCGTGTCTTTCGACTGGGCGCTGATGCACTGGCTTGACGAAAGCGTGGATTACATGCTTTCGGGGGGATTGAACAAGGACAACATCGCCCGCGCTCTGGCCGAGACCAGGACGGGTGCGATCGATATTTCATCCGGTGTCGAGAGTTCTCCGGGTATCAAGGACGTCGCCATGATCGACGAGTTTTTCGACGCCGTTGCAGAGGCCTGCGCCCCCGAGCAGGCATCAGGGAGCTTAAAGTGAACCAGACGCCGAAACCAAATTCCTTTCGCTCCGGCCCCGATGAGGACGGCCGCTTTGGCATCTACGGCGGTCGTTTCGTAGCCGAAACGTTGATGCCGCTGATCCTTGATCTGCAGGCTGAATGGAACAAAGCCAAGGACGATCCCCAGTTCCAGGCGGAACTGAAGGATCTCGGCGCTCACTATATCGGCCGCCCGAGCCCGCTCTACTTCGCCGAGCGCCTGACGCAGCATCTTGGCGGCGCCAAGATCTATTTCAAGCGCGAGGAGCTGAACCACACCGGTTCTCACAAGATCAACAATTGCATTGGCCAGATCCTGCTCGCCAAGCGGATGGGCAAGACGCGCATCATCGCCGAGACCGGTGCCGGCCAGCACGGCGTCGCATCGGCGACCGTAGCCGCCCGATTCGGCTTCCCCTGCGTGGTATACATGGGCGCGACCGATGTCGAGCGCCAGGCGCCGAACGTCTTCCGCATGAAGCTCCTCGGCGCCGAGGTCAAGCCGGTGACGGCCGGACACGGCACGCTCAAGGATGCCATGAACGAGGCGCTGCGCGACTGGGTCACCAACGTTGAAACGACATATTACCTGATCGGCACGGCTGCCGGTCCGCATCCCTATCCGGAGATGGTGCGCGACTTCCAGTCGGTCATCGGCACCGAGGCGAAGGAGCAGCTGCTTGCCGCCGAGGGCCGCTTGCCCGACCTCGTGATCGCGGCCGTTGGCGGCGGCTCGAACGCCATCGGCATCTTCCACCCCTTCCTCGATGACGAGAGCGTCAAGATCGTCGGTGTCGAGGCAGGCGGCAAGGGCTTGCAGGGTGACGAGCATTGCGCCTCGATCACGGCGGGTTCGCCCGGCGTCCTTCACGGCAACCGCACCTATCTGCTGCAGGACGGAGACGGCCAGATCAAGGAAGGTCATTCGATTTCCGCCGGCCTCGACTATCCCGGCATCGGCCCGGAGCATTCCTGGCTGAACGATATTGGCCGTGCGGAATATGTGCCGATCATGGACTACGAAGCGCTGGAGGCGTTCCAGCTGCTGACGCGCCTCGAGGGCATCATCCCGGCGCTAGAGCCCTCGCACGCGCTGGCCGAGGTCATCAAGCGCGCGCCGAAGATGGGCAAGGACGAGATTATCCTGATGAACCTTTCCGGCCGGGGCGACAAGGACATCTTTACCGTCGGCAAGATTCTGGGAATGGGACAGTAACATCATGACCGCACGCATGGACAAACGCTTTGCCGAGCTCAAGGCCGAGGGCCGCCCGGCACTGGTGACCTATTTCATGGGCGGCGATCCCGATTACGAGACCTCGCTCGGCATCATGAAGGCGCTGCCCGAAGCCGGTGCCGACGTGATCGAGCTCGGCATGCCGTTTTCCGATCCGATGGCAGACGGTCCGGCGATCCAGAGGGCCGGGCAGCGGGCGCTGAAGGGCGGCCAGACGCTGAAGAAGACGCTGCAGCTCGCCGAGGAGTTCAGAAAGACGGATGATCGCACCCCGATAGTCATGATGGGTTACTACAATCCGATCTACATCTATGGTGTGGATCGGTTTCTCGACGATGCGCTGGCAGCCGGCATAGACGGTCTGATCGTCGTCGACCTGCCGCCGGAGATGGATGACGAGCTTTGCATCCCGGCGCTTCGCAAGGGTATCAACTTCATTCGGCTGGCGACCCCGACCACGGACGATCGCCGCCTACCTGCTGTTTTGAGGAATACGTCCGGCTTCGTCTACTATGTGTCGATGAACGGCATCACAGGCTCGACCCTGCCGGATCCCTCAGTCGTTTCCGGTGCCGTAAGGCGGATCAAGAACCACACCGCGCTGCCGGTCTGCGTCGGCTTCGGCGTGAAGACGGCTGAGCACGCTAAGCTGATCGGGGCTGCAGCTGATGGCGTCGTCGTCGGCACCGCGATCGTCAACCAGATCGCAACCAGCCTCACGAAGGACGGCAAGGCTTCACCGGACACCGTTCAGTCCGTGGCGACCCTTGTTCGCGGCCTATCCACGGGAACGCGTTCGGCGCGCCTTGTTGCTGCCGAATAAATTCCCCACATTGGCACTGGTCAACCAGGAGTATTCGAATTGAACTGGATCACGAATTTCGTTCGCCCGCGGATCAATTCCATGCTGGGCCGGCGCGAGGTTCCGGAGAATCTCTGGATCAAATGCCCCGAAACCGGCGAGATGGTCTTCCACAAGGATCTCGAAAGCAACAAGTGGGTCATTCCCGCTTCGGGCTATCACATGAAGATGCCTGCGAAGGCTCGCCTGGCCGACCTCTTCGACAATGGCGACTATGAAGCGCTGCCGCAGCCGAAGGTCGCGCAGGACCCGCTTCGCTTCCGCGACTCCAAGAAATATGTCGACCGCCTCAAGGACAGCCGCATCAAGACCGAGCAGGAGGACACCATCCTCGCCGGCGTAGGCAAGGTCCAGGGCCTCAAGCTCGTCGCTGTCGTCCACGAGTTCAATTTCATGGGCGGTTCGCTCGGCATTGCAGCCGGTGAGGCGATCGTCAGGGCCTTCGAGCGCGCGATCGCCGAGAAGTGCCCGCTGGTGATGTTCCCGGCTTCCGGCGGCGCGCGCATGCAGGAGGGTATCCTTTCGCTCATGCAGCTTCCGCGCACGACGGTTGCCGTCGACATGCTGAAGGAAGCTGGCCTTCCCTATATCGTCGTTCTGACCAATCCGACGACCGGCGGTGTCACGGCCTCCTACGCGATGCTGGGCGACGTACATCTCGCAGAACCCGGTGCCGAGATCTGCTTTGCCGGCAAGCGCGTGATCGAGCAGACGATTCGCGAAAAGCTGCCGGAGGGGTTCCAGACTTCGGAGTACCTGCTTGAGCACGGCATGGTCGACATGGTGATCAAGCGCCATGACATACCGGCGACGCTTGCCCGGCTGTTGAAGATTCTGATGAAGCAGCGCGAGGAAGCGCTTGAGTCCGAGGTTTTGGACGCAGCAGCATTGCCCATCGCCGTCAACGGCTGATCGGAAATCAAACGGTTGCCCTTGGGGCGGGAGTTTGACAGATGACGTCCATAAACCAATCCGTCACGAGCGAGGCTGGCCGAGAAATCGACAAGCTGCTCGCGCTGCATCCCAGGGGCTTCGATCTCTCGCTTGATCGGATTACCAGGCTGCTTGAAGCGCTTGGCAACCCGCATCACAGGCTGCCGCCGGTGATCCATGTTGCCGGCACCAACGGCAAGGGCTCGGTCACGGCGTTCTGCCGGGCACTCCTTGAAGCTGCTGGCCTGAGCGTCCATGTCCATATTTCCCCGCATCTGGTAAATTGGCATGAACGCTATCGCATGGGCGTCAAGGGCGGTCGTGGCCAGCTCGTCGAGGATGCCGTGCTCGCCGATGCCGTCCGACGGGTGGCTGAAGCCAATGGCGGGCAGAAGATTACCGTCTTCGAGATCCTGACCGCTGTAACCTTTCTTCTCTTCTCCGAGCATCCGGCAGATGCGGCCATCATCGAGGTTGGTCTCGGCGGCCGTTTCGATGCAACGAACGTGATCAACGATCCGGCGGTCTCGGTGATTATGCCGATCTCCCTCGATCACCAGCCTTATCTTGGCGATCGCGTGGAGCTGATTGCGGCCGAAAAGGCCGGCATCATGAAGCGCGGGCGTCCGGTGGTCATCGGACAGCAGCCCTATGATGCAGCCCTTGAAGTGCTGATGTCGACCGCCGAGCGGCTGAATTGCCCGACCGCGGTCTTCGCGCAGGATTACTCTGCCCATGAGGAATATGGCCGGCTGATCTACCAGGACGAGTTCGGCCTTGCCGACTTGCCGCTGCCGCGCCTGCCGGGCCGGCACCAGTATGCCAATGCAGCTGCGGCGATCCGCGCACTCAAGGCGGCAGGCTTCATCTTGACGGATGCGGTGATCGAAGAGGCAATGGCCACGGTCGAATGGCCGGGCCGGCTTCAGCGCCTGAGCGAGGGCCAGCTGCTTGCAAGCGCGCCCGAGCGGGCGGAGATCTGGGTGGATGGCGGTCACAATCCTGGTGCCGGCGAAGTCATTGCCGAAGCCATGGCGGCCTTCGAAGAGCGGCAGGCGCGTCCTCTGTTCCTGATCACCGGCATGATCAACACGAAGGATCCGGTGGGCTATTTCAAGGCTTTCGCCGGCCTCGCAGAGCGTGTCTTCTGCGTGCCGATTCATGGCAGTGACTCGATGATCGACCCCGTCATTCTCGCCAACGCTGCTTATGATGCCGGCCTCGTCGCCGAACCGATGTCATCGGTCAGCCAGGCTCTCGAAGCCATTCGCGACATCGTTGAGGCGAGCGAACCGGCGCCGCGCATCCTGATCGGCGGCTCGCTCTATCTCGTCGGCGAGGTTCTTTCCGACAACGGCACACCGCCGACATGAAAAAGCCCGGTCGGTGCCGGGCTTTTCAAATTCAGATCCAACTTAGTCTTAGGCGGCGCTGGAAATCCAGTTCAACAGCGCCGTCTTGGGAGCTGCGCCAACCTTGATATCGGCCACTTCGCCGGCCTTGAACATGGCGAGCGTCGGAATGGAGCGCACGCCGAACTGGGCGGCAAGTTCCGGGTTCTCGTCGATATTCAGCTTTGCAACCTTGACCTTGCCGGCAAACTGGACCGCGAGCTCTTCGAGGCTCGGAGCGATCATTTTGCACGGGCCGCACCACTCAGCCCAGAAATCGACGACAACGGGTTCGGCCGATTCCAGAACCTCGGACTTGAAATTGGATCCATCGACTTTCACGGTAGCCATAAACTTCTCCTTTACCGGATTTACTGTTGAAGCACATGTGAGGGTGCGTGATCGGAATTTCAATGACCGGTATTTCACTTTGTCTTGAGTCCTGCAAGGGCGGACGCGAGCGTTTCGTCGGGAAGGCGGAAGACCGAAGCGTCCTCCGTGTAGACGAGCACGCAATCGAAGCGCTTGCCGGGGTAAAGCGGCACAAGCACCTCCCGGTAGATCGCAAGCTGTGCCTTGTGGGCCTCGGAGATGCCACTCAGCGATGACGGCGGGCGGCGGTTCGTCTTGTAATCGAGGATGACGACCCTGTCGTCGAGAACGGCCAACCGATCGACGCGGCCGGAAACCGCATAGTTCTCGCCGTCCAGCCGGAAGGTCCCCATGATGGAGACTTCAGCCCGGCCGTGGGCGGTGAAGATGCCGGCAAGATCGGGATGGGCGAGGACGGAAAGGGCGGCATCGACAACCGCATCCCGTTCCTCCCTTGGCCAGTGGCGGGCGCCACGCTCGACATAACGTCGACCGGCCTGGGCTCGTTCCTCGGCCGGCATGTCGGGCAGCGTTTGCAGCAGGCGGTGCAGCAGTCTTCCCTTGTGCAGCGATCGGTCGGGCCTGCCCTTCTCGCCGAAGAGCGGTGAAACGACGATGAGGTCTTCAGCCTCGTCATCGACAATCGTGCCCGCGCCGGAAGGGCTGAGCGGCCGGGGAAGGCGACGCTGCGGCGGCAAAGGCTGCCCAAGCGCCGGAGGCAAGCCTTCCTGCGTCGACGTGGTGGCGCGGGGCGGATGCTGGTCGAATGCACGTGTCGGCTCACCGATGCGCCAGTGAAAGCCATTCCATTCGCCATCTGCCCCGGAGAAGGCGACGGCCGTGCAGTTCTCGCTTTCCTCACGCAGCGCCGCGGAAATCATAGCATGCCATGTATCCGCATTTTCCCGCTGGCCGCGATAGCCGCAGATGATCAGCCGGTCTGCGGCGCGCGTCATCCCCACATAGAGAAGCCGACGGTATTCGTCTTCCGCAAGCGATTGAAGCCGGGCCGTATTTGCCTGGGTGAGCGAGTTACCGAGGACGCTGACCGGCACCCAGACCGGAATGGCAATTTCCTCCGCGGCCCCTTCGAGGAGGCGCAACTTCGGAAGATGCGTGTGGATGAACGACTTGGAGCCGCCGTCCACGAGGAAGACGATCGGTGCCTCCAGACCCTTGGAGGCGTGCACGGTCATGATCCGGACTTCGTTGCGACCCTTGTCCTGCTCGCGCTTGATCTCAGGTGCCTCGATCTCGAGCGTCGAGACGAAGGACTGAAGCCCTGGAAGGCCGGCCGTCTCATGCGCCAGCGTGAATGACAGGAATTCATCGAGGATGTCGCTGACCTCGGTGCCGAGGCGCGCCAGAAACTGCCGGCGCCCGCCATGACGGCCGAGGACGCGCGCGTAGAAATCATGGACGGAGGAGGATCGCGACAGAGCCATGAATCCGCGCAGGCGCTCGACGGCTGCCGCCATCCGCTCGTTGCCGTCGGCTGCAAATTTCTGCAGGTGGCTCCAGACGCTCTCGTTTTCGTCTCGCAAGGCGGCGATGGCAAAGACATCGTCCTCCGAAAGATCGAAGAGCGGGCTCTTGAGGAGAGCGGCGAGCGAAAGATCGTCCTCCGGCAGAAGCAGGAAGCGGCCGAGCGCAAGAAGATCCTGCACGGCGATATGGCTCGAAAGAACGAGCCGGTCGGCACCCGCAACGGGGATGTCGCCCCGCCGCTTCAGGGCACGCGTCAACGCATTCACGAAGGCATCCCGTTTGCGAACGAGCACGAGCACGTCGCCGGCCTCGATGAAGCGCTGCCGGCCGTGCTCGATGATCATTTCGCGACCGACGAGGTTTCCGATCGTCTCGGCGATCCGCCGCGCCAGGATTGCCGAAGGTGCCCCTTCAGGCGTTGCGTCGAACGGTGCCGTCCAGTCCTCCTCCTTTGCGGAAGGTTCCGGTGCGATCATCTCCCAGAGGTCGACAGAACCCGGATGGCCAATCCGGCTCGAACGATGCACGACCGGTTCGCCCTGAGCGCTGAGGCCGCGGGCATTTTCCGGAAAGGCGAAGACATGGTCGACAGCTGCGAGCACGTCGGCCGTGGAACGGAAGGAAAGCGGCAGGCGGACCGGCGAAAAGGCCTGCCCGCTTCCGGTGACGCGCCGCCGCGTGATCTCGCTCTCCTCGGAAAAACGCTCCGGCCGGGCGCCCTGGAAGGAATAGATGGATTGCTTCTCGTCGCCGACCGCAAACAGGGTACGTGTCGCCTGTCGGGCGCTCTGCCCCGAAAAGAAGTCTTCGGCGAGCGAGCGGATGACGCTCCACTGGACCGGGCTCGTATCCTGCGCCTCGTCCACGAGAATGTGGTCGATGCCCTGGTCGAGCTTGTAGTGGACCCATGGGCCGATGCCGCTCTTGGTCAGCAGATCGGCCGTGCGGGTGATCAGGTCTTCGAAATCGAGCTGGCTGCGGCTCTTCTTCAGATCCGCGTAATCGCGGTTCAGCCGGTCGGCAAGGGTCAGTGCGGCATGGGTCGCGCGATACATGCGCATCCGCCGTAGCCGGTCGCGGCAGAGTAGGACATGCTCCCGCGCCGCAGCGATCGCATCGACGAGATGTGGCGCCTCCGCAAGCATCGCCTTGACGAAGAACTGGCCGCAGGTCTTGGGCTCGCCCTTTGCCGTCAGCATCACCTTATCGAGGATATCGGCGCGGGCGGCGGGATCGGCCTCTCGCGCGGCAAGCCGCAGCGCGTAGGCGGCGTCTTGCGCCTTCGATCCGCCCTTCCGGTCGGCAAGCTGCAGGTAGAGATCGAGCACCGTGCCGGAAAGGCCGGGCAGGGGCCAGTATTCCGCGGCGACACTGCTTTCCGTATCTCGCTCATTAAGCCCAAGACGCCGCCTCAGGGCTGCATCCATGCCGCCGTGTTGGTCCGCCGCTTGGGTGAAGCGCTGGATGGCATTGCGCTTCGCGACGATGTCGGCGAGCAGCGCGTCGAGGCCGGATTCATCGGCAAGATCGAGTACATAGGCGAAAGCTTCGGCGAGTTCGGCGTCCTCCTCCGGCCCCGTTGCGTTCAGAAGCGAGCGCCGCGCCTCGGCAAGCAGCGTGGCAGCGGCGCGGTCGTCCAGCACCGAGAAGTGTCCCGCGACATTGGCCTCCAGCGGAAACTGGTGGAGCAGCGCCTCGCAGAAGGCATGGATCGTCTGGATCTTGAGGCCGCCGGGCGTTTCCAGCGCTTTGGCGAAGAGCCGCCGCGCCTCGGCAAGCTTGAGATGGTCGGGACCAGCTCCCTCGACTTGCGCGATCTTCGCTTTCAATTCCTCGTCCGGTAGCGTTGCCCATTCCGCGAGGCGCGCGAAGACGCGGTTCGACATCTCGGAGGCCGCGGCCTTGGTGTAGGTAAGGCAGAGGATCGCAGACGGCCGTGCGCCGGCGAGAAGAAGGCGGATAACCCGCTGCGTGAGCACATGCGTTTTCCCGGAGCCGGCATTGGCCGAAACCCAGGCGGACCGGGCGGGATCGGAAGCGAGTGACTGCTGACGCGTTGTCCAGCCGAGCCAGGTCTCCGGTTCGTTGCCTTCGGGAAGCGGGAGATGCTCACTCATCGGGCGCCTCCTCTTCGGTCTCGGCCGTCGCCCATTCGGAGACGCGGGCAAGATGGTCGTAGTCGCCGCCATAGTCATATTGCTGCGCCGGGATGAGCCGGGACGAGAAGCCGCGCTCGCCGCTCTTCAGCAGCAGGACGAACTTGGTGAGCTGGTCGATCGACTCCTCGGCAAGTTGCAGGGCCGATTTCGCCTTGGTGGGATCCCGGTTCGAAAGTTCGTTGTTGACCTGGTCCGTGCGGAAACGGCTTCCCGGTCGGAGTCGCACATAGAGAAGATTTTCCGGCGCGAGGTTGCCCGCATCCCGGAATGCGCTCGCGCGAAGTGCCGCCGCCTCGAGCGCCAGCTGCGGGTCGAGGAGCGCGCGGGCCTGCGCGGGCGAGGGATTGTAGCCCGTCTTGTAGTCGATGATATCGGCGGCGCCGGGCCCCTTGATATCGATTCGGTCGGCAACACCTGTGAGCCGGATGCCAGCGACATCAAGCTCCATGCCGGCTGGAACCTCCGTCAGCGTTCTGCGGATCTGCGGCCGCCGTTCTTCTTCCCAGGCGAGGAAGGCGCGCGCGACCTCCCGAAAGCGTGGCCGCCACACGCTGTCGATGTGGGACGGCAGTTGCTCAGCATCGAAAAGCTCGGAGAGGATGCGCTCCATGGCGGTCGCGCCCGCCGGCGTGCCGGCGGCATGTCCCTCGCGAATAAAGCGGTCGATGATCGCGTGGTACAGCGTCCCGCGTTCGGCAGCCCCCGGACCGCGGTTGAAAGCGTCGACCGGATCTAGACGCAGGATGCGCCGCGCGTAGATGGCATAGGGATCGCGCCGCAGGCGCCCGACCTCGCTGAAGGAATAGCTCTTCGGCTGCAGCGTCTGGGGCGGCTTCGGGGCCGGCCGTTGCGCCGGATTCTGGTTCTCTCCCTCGTCGATGAGGTTGGCCCAGTGGCGGAAGCGATCGCCACGGGCTCTCAGCGCCTTTTCCAGATCCTTGCCGCCGAGGGCGAGCAATCGCTGCAGCCAGCGGGAGGCAACGGTGGGCGCCGATCCCTGGCGGAGCGCGCGCGAATAGACGAGCCGACGCGTACCGTTCGCCATCTCGAAATCATGTGCAATCTGACCGACCCGCCTTTCCGGCGGCTCCAGCCCGATCTCCGTCTTCATCGTGCGTGAAATGAACGGGTTGTTGGATGTCTGGTTCGGCCAGGCCCCCTCGTTCAGACCGCCGAGGACGAGCGTATCGACGCTCTGCAGGCGGGCCTCCAGCGTACCGAAGATGAAGATGCGCGGATGACTGAGTGCGCGGGGCTTGACGGCCTGGCCGGCGGTGAAGGCCGCCATGATGTCGATCCACTGCGGACCGTCCGCCTCCATCTGCCCCTCGGTCTCGATGATCTCGCCAAGCAGGCTTGAGAGCGCGTCGCCGGCTTCGCCGGACCATAGAGCTGCAAGGTTGCCGCGCTCATCTGCGGCGACTGCTTCGAGTGCGCGCCCGGTGCGTTCGGCCCATTCGGAAAGCATGAAGGCGGTCGTCAGCCTCTGGCCGCCATGCGATCTGCGCACCAGCGCCGACGCCAGGGGCTCGACCGCGCCGGCAATGCGCCGGGCAAGGAGACGCGCCTCGTCGGCAGCATCGCCGGTAAGCGCCTTGCGCCATTGTGGGCTGTGACGCTCCGATGCCTCTTCGGCGAGGCGGATGTCGAGCAGTGGTTCCAGTCCATCGATGGCGACGTCGGCCACGCCGCCGCGCATGGCGAGCAGCTCCAATGCCGCGACGGCGCGATCGAGACGGTCCCGGTCAAGGCCGAAACGGGCGAGCGGATGCTTGAGCAACGAGACGATGGCGACCGGGTCGCCGGGCCGAAGCGTCGCTTCGAGAAGGAGCTGCAGCAGCGTTCCCTGCGGCGTCGCCGAAAGCGGCGTACCGGCAGAATCATCCGCCACGATCCCGAAGCGGGCAAGCTCGGCGGTGACACGACGGGCGAGGTTGCGATCAGGCGTGATCAGGGCGGCCTGGCTTTCGCCGTTCCGTCCGGGCTCCTCCAGCGCCAGCCGCAGCGCGATGGCGATCGCTGTCGCCTCCTCACGCTCGTTGGCCGACTCGATCAGCGAGACATCGGCAAAGGCGCCCTGAATGGCCTCCGGGAGAAGGCCCTTCTGCCATGCGTTCCAATTGCTGGTCGCCTTGGCAGGGGCGAGTGCGCGGGAGAGGATCTCGGCGCGAAGGTGCATGTCCGGGTCGACCATGCCCAGGGCATCGACATCCCTGCGGGTCATTTGCAGGCGGCCGAGCAGTCTTGAGAGGCCGTATTGCGGGTGGCCGCGGCCGGCGGCGTCGCGACCTTGGCTCGGCTCCTCCGGCGGATCGACGAGATCCCAGTCGGCGTCCGGCATCGAAAGATCAAGGCCGGGAAGGACGATGACGCCCTGCGGCAGTGAGGCCACCGCGGCGATCAGATCGGCGGTGGCGGGAACCGAGCCGGTGGAACCGGCGACGATCACCGGGCCGGAATCCGCGAGTGCCGCAATTCTCTTGGCCTCGGCACGCAGGATTGCATTTCGGTGCCGCGCGGGCGAGGATCGGCCGAGTTCCCCGAGGCGTTCGGGCCAGAAGGCACTCGCAATCCGCAGGAATTCGGCGGTCAGTTGCCACCAGAGGGCATGGTCCCGGGCGTCGAGCCGGGCAAGCTCGTCCCATTCCCGTTCCTCGGTCTCCATCGAATCGATGAGTTCTGCAAGATTGCGCGCCAGCCAGATGGCGTCGGCGGGGCTTGCCGGTGCCACCAACGGCGAATCCGAGTGAACGTCGCGCACGATCTGTGGCAGCCGGTTGCGCCAGGCAAGGATAAGCCGTGCGAGCTCGAGCAGCCGCGCCGTATTGGGGAGCGGCGGCGCGAGATCGAAGGTCTCGGGCATGTCCTCTTCGAAATAACCGCTGTCGTCATCTGTCTCGCCGAGCGGCCGGATGACGGGCAGGATGGCGGAACGGCCGCCGAGGAGATCGACGAATTCCGACCGCAATACGCGAACCGCGCGCCGTGTCGGCAGGAAGATCGTCACCTTGGCAAGGGAAAGCGGATCGGCTGGGTCGTGACGAAAATGCTCGGTCAGGCGACCGTCGCAAAGCGCGGCAGCCAGGGTCTTCAGGAAGGGCAGGCCCGCCGGAATTGTCAAAACCCGCTGCCGGTGGCGCCGTTCCATGGCTCAGGCAAGCTCCCGGAAACGCCGGATTGTTTCCTCCGCCTCGCCGATCGCCTCCGGCGTGCCGACGGTCAGCCAATGGCCCTCCAGCGAAAGGCCGTAGAGGCGCCCCGTCGCGATTGCTCTGTCGAAATAGATGTTGAGGTTGAAAGCGTCGGCAGGCGCATCGTCAAACAGCGAAGGGTTCATCACGATCGCTCCTGCATAGACGGTCGGATTCGGATCGCCATCGCGATAGCGCGTGAGGCGGCCATCGCCGGCGAGGTTGAAGTCCTTCTTGCCATTGTGCCCCGTCGTATTCTCGAGTGGCACGCAAAGCAATGCCATGTCCATCTTCTCAGGATCGAAGAAGGCCGCGAGCCGCTCCAGATTGGTCTTGTCGCCCCTCGGCTCGCCGATCCAGAAGAGATCGGCATTCATGACGAAGAGCGTGCTGCGATCGAGCAGTTTCAGCCCCTTTGCCAGGCCGCCGCCTGAGTTCATCAAGGCGTCGCGCTCGTCGGAAATGACGATGCCGAGGCGCGAATAGCCCGCCAGGTGCTCGACCATCTGCTCGGCGAGATAGTGGACGTTCACGACCGCCTTTTCTACCCCGGCCTCAGCGAGGCAGTCGAGCGCATAGTCGATCATCGGCTTGCCGGCGATCTTCACGAGCGGCTTCGGAATGGTATCGGTGATCGGCCGCATGCGGGTTCCGAGGCCTGCGGCCAGAACCATGGCTTGTCTGATGGTCATGCTGATCCGGAATTTATGATTCGTTCCGGCCTATTCCAGCCCGTGCGCACCATTCGCGCAAGGGGGCGAGTGCATCATGTTCCAGAGCCACGCCGAGATAGGCGAGCGTGCGCGGCATGTGCTTCATGTAAGCCGGCTTGCCGTCGCGCCGCAGGAGGCGGACCCAGAGGCCGGCAAGCTTGCACGCACGCTGTGCCGCCATGATCGACCAGGCCTTCAGGAAGCCCGCCTCGTCGAAGCCGCCCTGAGCGTGGCGGAGCTTCAGGTAGTCGGCCATGAGTTCGTCGAAGAGGTTGCGCTCGATCGTCACGCGCGCATCCTGGATGATCGACGCGAGGTCATAGGCCGTCGGCCCGATCATCGCATCCTGGAAATCGATGAGGCCTACGCGTCGGACGCCGCTCTCCTTCTCGCGCCAGATGATGTTCGGCGAGTGGAAGTCGCGCAGAAGCAGGTTCTTTTCCGCCGGCTGCAGCGCGAGGATCAGCTCGTCCCATATCGCAAGATATTCGTTGCGTTCCTCCGCTGTGGCCTCGCTGCCGCGCTTCCACGGCAGGTGCCAGTCGAGGAGCAGGCGGACTTCCATTTTCATGGCGGTCGGATCGAAATCCGGAATGCGGTGCAAATGTGTCGCCGTAACGGGAATTTCGCGATCGATAGCCATCGAGTGGAGATGGGCAAGACAGGCGACGCTTGCGCGGTAGCGATCGGCGATCGGCTTTCCTTCTCCGTCAAGAACACCGTCGCTGCCGAGGTCCTCGAGCAGCAGGATGCCGTCATCGAAATCCGCCTCATAGACCTCCGGTGCTGCGAAACCCCTGGCGCGCAGCGTGCGCGCCAGCGCGACGAACGGATAGGCATCCTCGGCGATGTGGGCAACCTGCGGGTAGGTCTTGCCGTCCATCACGACGGGACCCTTCGGTTGACGCGGCCAATCCATCAGGATGAGGCGCGCGCCGTCATGCGGATAGATGGCCTCATAGGCACGCGCCGAGGCGTCACCCGTCAGAAACCGCCGTTTCGCGCCGGCAAGACCATGACTGTCGAGAAAATCGCGGATCTTGAGGACGCGAAGGATCCGTGCCATCTGCCGCTCCGGCGCGCTGATGGTCGCCCGGCGGCCCTCGCCTTCGTGCTCGAGGCGCAGGTGAATGATGTCGGCGTGCAGGGCGCCGTCGGCCATTTCCGGCCATTCGACGAGGCAGATGCCACTCTGCAGTGCTTCGTCGAAGCCGAGTTCGTCGAGCTCGGTCGCATTGCTCAGCCGATAGAGGTCGAAGTGATGGATGGGGATCCGCAGCTCGTAGGACTGCACGAGCGTGAATGTCGGGCTCGGCACCTCCAGCTCGTCGTCGTCGGCCATGGCGCGCAGAAGTGCGCGGGCAAGCGAGGACTTTCCGGCACCGAGGTCTCCCGAAAGGGCCAGGCAGTCGCCGGCCCTAAGGGCGAGCGCCAGGTCCTCCCCGAGGCGGGCCGTTGCGGCATCGTTCTCGAGGATGAGCGAAATGGCACCGTCAGGCGTGATCATTCGGCGGCCACGACCCGCGGCAACTCTCCGGAGGGAATGCGGCAGGTGACGGTCGTGCCCTTGCCGGCGCGGCTCTCGATGGAAACCTCACCATGATGCAGCGTCACGAAACTTTCGACGATCGACAGCCCGAGGCCGGCGCCACTGCGCTTGCCGCCCTTGCTGTCCGTCGCGAAGCGATTGAAGACGGACTTGATCATATCCTGCGGAATGCCGGGACCGCTATCGGCGACCGAGAAGACGAAATCCGGTCCCGTGCGCTGGCAGGTCAACGATATGACCGACCCCTCGGGCGCGAAGTTTGCGGCATTGGCAAGGAGCTTGAGAAGGATCTGCTTCAGGCGCTGAGGATCGGCGACGATCGTGCCCAGATAGGCGGGCGCGACGATTTCCAGGCTGACGCCGCTCTCCTGCAGCCGATCGGCGATCTGCATCGAGACGTCGTCGAGAAGATCGTCCAGCTCGATCTCGGAGTAGTTGAGATGCATGATGCCGGCATCGACGGTGGCGAGGTCAAGAATGTCGTTGACCAGCGTCAGCAGCACCGACGAGGACGTCGATATGTGGTCCATATATTCGGCCTGCCGCTCGTTGAGCGGCCCGATGCCGGGCGTTTTCAACAGGTCGGCAAAGCCGATGATGTTGGTGAGCGGCGAGCGCAGTTCGTAGGAGACGTGCTGAACGAAGTCGTTCTTCAGCTCGTCGGCCTTCAGCAGGGCTTCGTTCTTTTCGGTCAATGCTCGCTCCGCACGCACGCTGTCCGTCATGTTGACGAAGGTGAGCATGGTCTGCGCATTGGGCAAGGGAATGACGGCATAGTCGAGGACAAGGCCGGAGAAGAGTTCCAGGGTTCCCTGGCTCGAGGGGCGCTCGTCGTCGAAGCTGGTAATCAGCTCTGCAAATCGCCTCCAGCCATCCGGCCGGTCGTAGGAGGGGCCGCAGGCCTCTGCGAGCGCGCGGATATGCGTGCCCGGCTTCGCCTCATCCTCGGTGATGCCCCAGAGCGCCCGGAAAGCCGGGTTGGAAAGCCGGATGCGCCCGTCGGCGCCGAAGACCGCCACGCCTTCGGAAAGGTGGTCGATCGTCTCGCCCTGCACCTTGACCAGGGTGTTGTAGCGTGTTTCGAGGTTGACCTGTTCCGTCAGGTTTTCGAAGACCCAGGTCGCGCCGCCTTGCGGATGAGCTGTCGCGAAGACCCGCAGGATCTGCCCGTTCGGCAGGTGCCAGAGGTCCGATTGCGTGTCGAGCGAGCGATAGACGGAGAGGGCATTCTCCTTCCAGGTCTTCCAGCTCAGCTGCTCCGGCAGCTTCTTGGCGGCGCGTAGCCGCTCCAGCACTTCGCCGTTGTCCGGCTTGCTTTCGAGGAACGATATATCGAAGCCCCAGAGGGTGGCGAAAGCCTGGTTGTAGAACTGCAGGCGGCGCTCGCCGTCGAAGATTGCGACCGGCGTCGCGAGATGATCGAGCGTCTCGGCGTGGCTCTTCAGCGTGCGTTCCAGCTCCGCGCGGACGGCCTCCGTTTCGGAGACGTCGATGGCCATTCCGGCCGAGCCGCCCGGTGCCCTGACGTCGATCACGTCAAAGAAGGTGCGGTTGCCGCGAACGACGGTCGAGATCTTTTCGTGGAATGGCAATTCCACGGTCGCGGCGGCGCGAATGCGCTCCCGCGAGATCGTGCTCAGAAACTCCCGTCCTTCGTCGACGGCCTGCATGGTCGAGACGGCCTCGACCGCTTCGCCATAGGCATGGTTCACCCAGGTGAGCTTTCCGCTCGGATCGCGCTGCCAGACAGGCAGGTCGATGGCGTCGAGCAGGTTCTGGAACGTGGATATCGCGATCATCAGCCGGTCGCGCTCGATCTTGAGCTCGGCGAGCTCGGCACGAAGATTGTTGAGTGCAATGAAGCGTACGAAGGCCCGGCCGCCGGAGACGCGGCCCTGCGCCTCCAGGATCTCGTCGCGGGTCGTTTCGACGACCATGTCGAAGCTCTGCGCCTTGCCCCGCAGCTGGTCGATGGCCTTCTCGAGCTCGGAGGCCGACCACGGCTTCAGCCAGCGGCCGAAGGCGAGGAAGTCGTTGTCCTGCGGCGCGCCGGTTTCGACCGGCAGCTGCCCCAGCAATTCCGGTCTTTCGTTCGGGCCATCCCAGATGACGATCCTGCGGTTCTTGTCGGCGATCAACGCCTGATACTGCGAAATCCGCTGGTTGGCGTCGGAGAGGGCAGACCGCATTTCCCGGCTCTCGCTTTCGAGATTGCCGCGCTGGCGAACGAGCCAGATGGTGGAAAGCAAGGCTGCGGAAATCACGCCGATGACGAGGGAAAACGTCATCATCTCCGAAGAGGTGAAAAGACGCGTAACGGAAGCGGTCGGTGCCTCGCGGGCGAAGACCGGCCATGCGGGCGCGGAGAACGCCGTGCATGAAATGCAGAGCATCCAGAAACGCCGCAAGGAGGCAAGCGGACCACGCTGCCTCACCTTGCCCGAAAGCTGCCGCCCGCGGATGGCCTGCACTGCGCGATCAGCCGCGCAAACGCACCCCTCCGGCCCTTCAGGCAGGCTGTTTTTGACTTCCCACATCCGCGGTATGTCTCCGTCCTTTAATGTGCCGCATCTCGACAAGACATCCCATTTCTGCGGCCGCGAGCTATGCGCTGAGGCCACGAATCAAGTCCAAAAAGGATACTGCCTAATAGAATCTGCGGGAAGGTAGCCGGCCAAAAAATAAGCCGCAGCCTTTGTCAAGGCGGCGGCTACCACATATTGTGGATTCCCACTCAAATATTAATAGCGATAGTGATCCGACTTGAACGGGCCCTTCGGCGAGACGCCGATATAGGCGGCCTGCTGTTCGGAAAGCTGCGTGAGCTTGACGCCGAGCTTGGCGAGATGCAGGCGAGCCACCTTCTCGTCGAGCTGCTTCGGCAGGACATAGACCTCGTTCTTGTACTGGCCGGGCTTGGTGAAGAGCTCGATCTGGGCCAGCGTCTGGTTCGTGAACGACGCCGACATGACGAAGGACGGATGGCCCGTCGCATTGCCGAGGTTGAGCAGGCGGCCTTCGGACAGGAGGATGATGCGGTTGCCCTTCGGGAACTCGATCATGTCGACCTGAGGCTTGATGTTCGTCCACTTGAGATTACGCAGCGCGGCGACTTCGATTTCGTTGTCGAAGTGGCCGATGTTGCCGACGATCGCCATGTCCTTCATCTGGCGCATGTGATCGATGCGGATGACGTCCTTGTTGCCGGTCGTGGTGATGAAGATGTCCGCCGAGGCGATGACGTCCTCGAGCAGCACGACCTCATAGCCGTCCATTGCAGCCTGCAGCGCGCAGATCGGATCGGCTTCCGTCACCTTGACGCGAGCGCCGGCGCCGGAAAGAGACGCTGCCGAACCCTTGCCGACGTCGCCGTAGCCGCAGACGACGGCAACCTTGCCGGCCATCATCACGTCGGTGGCGCGGCGAATGCCGTCGACCAGCGATTCCTTGCAGCCGTACTTGTTGTCGAACTTCGACTTCGTGACAGAGTCGTTGACGTTGATCGCAGGGAAGGGAAGCAGGCCCTTCTGGCTGAGCTGGTAAAGGCGGTTGACGCCTGTGGTCGTCTCTTCGGTGACACCCTTGATGGCCTCACGCTGCTTGGTAAACCAGCCAGGCGATGCCTTCAGGCGCTTCTTGATCTGGGCGAAGAGGATTTCCTCTTCTTCCGAATGCGGATTGGAAAGCACGTCCTCACCGGCTTCGGCGCGGGCGCCGAGCAGGATATACATCGTGGCGTCGCCGCCATCGTCGAGGATCATGTTGGAAAGACCGCCGTCGGCCCACTGGAAAATCTTGTCGGTGTAGATCCAGTAGTCCTCGAGGGACTCGCCCTTGACGGCAAAGACCGGGACGCCGGAAGCGGCGATCGCCGCAGCGGCATGGTCCTGCGTCGAGAAGATGTTGCACGAGGCCCAACGGACTTCGGCGCCGAGAGCGGCGAGTGTCTCGATCAGCACCGCCGTCTGGATCGTCATGTGCAACGAGCCGGTGATGCGCGCGCCCTTGAGCGGCTTGGCTTCGCCGAATTCGGCGCGGCAGGCCATCAGGCCCGGCATTTCCGTTTCGGCGATTGAAATTTCCTTGCGGCCGAAATCCGCAAGGCCGATGTCAGCGACGACGTAATCTTTTTCAGTGCTCACGAGGGCCTCCAGCCTGGAAAACATCCCGGCCAGTACGCGATGCCCTGGTGCCGGCACAGGATGCAAGACAATCCGCAAGAGCGCGGACGATGAAAGCCGTTTACCAGTCTTCAGCTTGAAAAGCAATAAAGATATAAAGAAGTCTTTATATCCGTTTGGAGGGGAGTTACATCTCTTCGCCGAACTTGTCCTGGACAAGTCTGTCGAGGGCGTTTAGCGCCTCGGTGGCTTCGCGCCCGCTTGCCGTGACGAGGACGCTGCACCCCGGGCTCGCCGCAAGCATCATGAGACCCATGATGGAGGTTCCGCCGACTGTCATTCCGTCCTTGGAGACGGTGATAGTGGCATCGAAATTATCGACGGTCTGGACGAACTTCGCCGATGCGCGGGCGTGAAGGCCCCTCTTGTTGATGATCAGCAGTTCACGGGAGAGCGAAGTCGCGGTGGACATGAAGGGATCTCGTCATTTACCGCTCAGCACGCGGCTTGCCACATTGATGTATTTCCGGCCCGCCTCGGACGCCTCGACCAAGGCTCTTTCCATGTTGTTTTCGCCGCGCACGCCGGCAAGCTTGATCAGCATGGGAAGGTTGACGCCGGCGATGACCTCCGTATGGCCGCTGTTCATGACCGAGATGGCGAGATTGGAAGGCGTGCCACCGAACATGTCGGTGAGAATGATGACACCATGACCGTCGTCGGCGCTGGAGACTGCCCCCAGAATGTCCTGGCGCCGCTGATCCATGTCATCCTCGGGACCGATGGATACCGTCTCGATGAATTTCTGCGGACCAACGACATGCTCCACCGCATGACGAAACTCTTCAGCCAGCTTGCCATGAGTGACAAGCACAAGTCCGATCATGATTTTACTGCTCCCATCGCATAAGCAAACAGGTGGCCCATATCGCAATGCAGCAATCTCGTCCACCGGTGGGGGGACATCTTCGCCATGAAAAGGCGAAGTGCAAGACAAAAATGAGGATGCATTGGGTCTGAACAGGCTGGATTCGGCAATCTACGCTACCCTTGGGGGATCTGGGCCATCAGCAATCCAAGCGGATCGATGGCGGTGACTGGCAGGCGGAGGAGCGGCAGCGCAATGCCGGGCACCACTTCGTGGTAGTCCCCCTCATCCGGAAGGCGTGGTGCCTTGGAAAGGTCTACGGGCATCACCGCAAACTGCATGAGTGCCGGCGAAATATGCTCGGCGGCAACGATGCCGACGCCGCGCAGCTCGATCAACCCGGCGATGGTGGGCGGCGCCTCTGCAAGGACACGCCCGCCTCGAAGCGAGAGGAAGACCTGGTCGTCGGAAACCAGCGCCGAAAAGAGCCCGCGGGACTGGGCTGCGGTGATGCAGGCATGGGCGAGGGACGACTTGCCTGCTCCTGAACCTCCGACAAAGAGGAAGCCTGTCGTGCCGACCACGATCGCTGTTCCATGAACGTTGTGCCTGATATCGGTCATGCGTGGGCGTCTGCCGGCAACGACAGGACGAAACGCGCTCCCGTCAGGGCGCCGGTTTCTGCGTCGATGATATTTTCTGCCCGCAGCGACCCGCCATGCGCCTCGGCGATCTGCCGGCTGATGGAAAGGCCGAGGCCGGAGTTCTGGCCGAAGCCTTCCGACTCCGGGCGGTCCGTATAGAAGCGCTCGAAGATGCGATCGATATTCTCGGCCTGGATGCCGGGACCGTTGTCCTCGATGTAGATCACGCAGCGCGTCCTCGTGCGCACTAGGCGTACGGTGATCCGGCCGCCGATCTCTGGGACGAAGGAGCGTGCATTCTCGATCAGGTTGGTGACGATCTGGCCGAGGCGGAGGTCATGGCCGGTTACGATGAAGCTGGTCTTGGAGCCGGGTTTGCGATCGACGATATAGTCGATCTGCACCTGTTTCTTCTTCCCTCTTATCTGCTTGGAGAGTTCGATCAGATCGCGCAGGAGAACTTCGATATCGACGGGACGGGCATCGGAACGGGCAAGTTCCGCATCGAGCCGCGAGGCGTCGGAAATGTCGCTGATCAACCTGTCGAGCCGGCGGACATCATGCTGGATGACGTCCATCAGCCGCTTCTTGGAATCGTCCGTCTTGGCAAGCGGCAACGTCTCGACTGCACTTCTGAGCGAGGTCAGCGGGTTCTTGAGTTCGTGGCTGACGTCGGCGGCGAAGCTTTCGATGGCGTCGATGCGGTCGTAAAGCGCGGTCGTCATCTCGCGCAAGGCAATGGACAGGTTTCCGATCTCGTCCTGGCGGGCAGAGAAATCAGGAATTTCCTCGCGCTCTCGTGCGCCGCGGCGCACGCGGATGGCGGCGGCCGACAGGCGGCGCAATGGATTGGCGATCGTCGACGACAGGAGAAGCGAAAGCACGACGTTGACGAGGGTCGCGACACCGAAGACGCGCATGATCGCCAGGCGCTCGGCATGCACGATCTTGTCGATATCGCCGGCCTGCGTGGAGAGAAGCAGGACGCCGAGCACTGCACGGAAGCGCTGGATCGGCACGGCGACGGAAACGATGAGCTCGCCTTTTTCCGTCGTGCGGACGACAGCGCCGCGCACGCCGGTGAGCGCGTTCATGACTTCGGGATAGATCGAGCCGTCACCACCGGGTGCTTCCTTGTAAACCGGCAGGTTGCCCGGCTGAAGGATCTTGTTGAACATGGCACCGAACCAGTCGGTCCAGTTCTGCGCCTCGTCATCGACCGGCGGCAGGTCGAAGCGGAGAACCTGGCCGCGTGAGTAGAGGTGCCGGGAGTCGAGCAGCAAGTTCGCATCGGCGTCGAAGATGCGCGCGCGGGTGCGCGTCGGCGAGATCAGTCGGCGAAGAACGGGCGCGACGCGTTCCGGATTGATCGGAAACTCAAGATCCTCGTCGTTAGGGACGGGCGTAATGCTCTGGCCGGCCTGGAGTTCCAAGAGCTTCTGCGGGTCGATGGTGATCGAATTGGTATCGACCGACGCGGAAGCCGAGATCGCGCCGGCGATGATCTCGCCCTGGGTCAGAAGGCTCTCGACGCGGGCATCGATCAGCCCTTCGCGAAACTGGTTGAGGTAGAGGATGCCGCCGACGAGAACGAGCAGTGCGGCGAGATTGAAGAAGAGGATGCGCCGCGTCAGGCTCGAGAAGACGGCGTTTCCGAAGATTCGGCGGATGAGCGTGAAGGGATGCGACCAGCGTCGTCCTTTGACGCGGCGGCCGGGCGGCACCTCCGCGTCGTCCAGATCCCGTTCCTGCACCAGCTGCGCCAACTATCGGCCCTTTCGAGGGGCGGTGCCCGCTTGCGCTGGCTCCGCCCTGATCATTTCACCCTTGCTGCCTCTGTCGGCCGCATCAGGCTGCTTCGCGGAAGCGGTAGCCCACTCCATAGAGCGTTTCAATCATATCAAAATCTGTATCGACCATTTTGAATTTCTTGCGCAGGCGCTTGATGTGGCTGTCGATGGTTCGGTCGTCGACATAGACCTGCTCGTCGTAGGCGGCATCCATCAGGGCATCGCGGCTCTTCACCACGCCGGGCCGCTGGGCGAGGGAGTGGAGAATGAGGAATTCGGTGACGGTTAGCGTTACCGGCTCGCCCTTCCACGTGCAGGTATGGCGCTCCTGGTCCATCACCAGCTGGCCACGCTCCAGCGAGCGCGCTTGCTGAACCGCGCCCGGCTTCGGCGTGGTTCCGGCGGTCGCGACCGCGGCTTCGCGGCTGGAGGCGCGGCGCAGGACAGCCTTGACGCGTTCGACGAGCAGCCGCTGCGAGAAGGGCTTTGTGATGAAGTCGTCGGCACCCATCTTCAGTCCGAATAGTTCGTCGATTTCCTCGTCCTTCGAGGTCAGGAAGATGACTGGAATGTCGGATTTCTGGCGGAGGCGGCGCAGCAGCTCCATTCCGTCCATCCGGGGCATCTTTATGTCGAAGATGGCCAGCTGTGGCGGGCGGGCGAGCAGTCCGTCGAGCGCGGAGGCACCGTCCGTGTAGGTCTCGACCTTATATCCTTCGGCCTCAAGTGCGATCGACACCGAGGTGAGGATATTGCGGTCGTCGTCAACGAGCGCGATTGTCTGCATCGTACTTATCTCCGCCATCATGATGCGCGTCTCCGGATTCGGAATCCAGCCAAGGCCGGTCTTGGTAACCGGCGCGCTTATCGGGATAAAGGTGGAACAAATTGTGGCAAAGATAAAGAGGCCGTAGTGAAACAGTCGCGAGCACGCAACCAGAGATGGTGCGACAAATTTGCTCACGCTGACGGCTTTCAAACGATTTAAAATTAAGGAATTTGATTTAAATCGATTAATTATTTGATATCATTAGATTTTCTTGAATGCGGACGCTTGTCTTTTTTAAAATCTCCCTCTAGCCTTCATTTACTTTCAACGGCAACGAGCCCCAACGAAGGAAAGCAGGCCCATGGAGGAGTTCGGAGTGCACAACCCGGTCGTAGGACTGGCGACGATCGGATTGGATAACGTGGCGAGCGTCCGCTACAACTTTTCCGAGGCGCGACTCTATGA
Organism: Rhizobium sp. BK251; assembly: GCF_004345245.1. GTDB lineage: Bacteria > Pseudomonadota > Alphaproteobacteria > Rhizobiales > Rhizobiaceae > Rhizobium. The sequence goes on from NZ_SLUQ01000004.1 coordinate 594,956, forward strand.
AGAGGCGATTCGCCGCGGCGAGGCCGACCTCACGGCACAGGGTGCGCTGCGCGCGCTTACCGGCCAGCATACGGGCCGCTCGCCGAAGGACAAGTTCGTCGTCCGGGATGCCGATACCGAGAGCCAGATCTGGTGGGACAACAACAAGCCGCTCTCGCCGGAGCATTTCTCGATCCTGCATCAGGACATGCTCGCCTATGCGCAGGGCAAGGAACTCTTCGTGCAGGATCTCATCGGCGGTGCCGACGCGGAGAACACGCTGACCGCCCGGGTCGTCACCGAGTTTGCGTGGCACTCGCTGTTCATTCGCAACCTGCTGATCCGCCCGAAGCGGGAGGAGCTCGCAAGCTTCGTGCCGAAGCTGACGATCATCGACCTGCCGGGCTTCCGCGCCGATCCCGATCGCCATGGCTGCCGCACGGAGACCGTGATTGCCTGTGACCTGACGCGCGGCCTCGTACTGATCGGCGGCACCTCCTATGCCGGCGAAATGAAGAAATCCGTCTTCACCGTGCTCAACTACCTGCTGCCGGCGAAGGGCGTCATGCCGATGCACTGCTCGGCGAATGTCGGCCCGGCGGGTGACACGGCGATTTTCTTCGGCCTGTCCGGCACCGGCAAGACGACACTTTCGGCCGATCCGGCGCGCACGCTGATCGGCGACGACGAGCATGGCTGGGGCGAGCACGGCGTCTTCAACTTCGAAGGCGGCTGCTACGCCAAGACCATCCGCCTGTCGGCGGACGCCGAGCCGGAAATCTACGCGACGACGCAGCGCTTTGGCACCGTGCTGGAAAACGTGGTCCTCGACGAGAACCGCGAGCCGGATTTCGATGACGGTTCGCTGACGGAGAACACGCGCTGCGCCTATCCGATGCATTTCATTCCGAATGCCTCGGCAACGGGCGTTGCCGGTCATCCGAAGACGATCATCATGCTGACGGCGGATGCCTTCGGCGTCATGCCGCCGATCGCGCGGCTGTCGCCGGAACAGGCCATGTACCACTTCCTTTCCGGCTACACCGCCAAGGTGGCCGGCACCGAAAAGGGCGTGACGGAACCCGAGGCGACATTCTCGACCTGCTTCGGTGCACCCTTCATGCCGCGCCACCCGGCAGAGTATGGCAACCTGCTGAAGGAGCTGATCGGCCGCCACGGCGTTCGTTGCTGGCTCGTCAACACGGGTTGGACGGGTGGTGCCTATGGCACCGGACGCCGCATGCCGATCAAGGCGACCCGCGCGCTCCTGACGGCGGCATTGCAGGGCGACCTCGACAATGCCGAGTTCCGTCTCGATCCGAATTTCGGCTTTGCCGTTCCGGTCGCCGTCGACGGTGTCGATACCGGCATTCTCGATCCTCGTTCGACCTGGGCCGATGGCGATGGTTACGATGCGCAGGCAAAGAAGCTTGTGGCGATGTTCGTCGCCAACTTCGCCAAGTTCGAGGACCACGTCGACGGTAATGTCCGCGATGCCGCTCCGGGCATGCAGCTTGCGGCTCAATAGCCGCCAAGCCCCTGGTGATTCACGTGAAACCCGGCGGTCCATCCGCCGGGTTTTCTTCTTTTGGCGATAGCGATGTTTTCAAGCGACGGATGATGTGAGATAGAACGCGCCGGAGACAATCATGGCCAGCGAAGCACTCGTCATCAACGACCGGATCACCATCGCGGGGTGGGAACTCACCGAACAATTCGTTCTGGCGGGTGGTCCCGGCGGGCAGAATGTCAACAAGGTCTCGACGGCCGTTCAGCTGTTCTACGATATGCGCAACTCGCCATCGCTTGACGACCGGGTGAAGGCGAACGCGCTGCGTCTTGCCGGCAGGCGCGCCTCCAAGGAGGGCGTGCTGATGCTGGAGGCGAGCCGCTTCCGCAGCCAGGAGCGCAACCGCGAGGACGCCCGCGAACGGCTGAAGGAACTGATCCTGAAGGCGGCGGAGCCGCCACCGCCGCCTCGCCGCAAGACACGACCGACAAAGGGATCGATCGAACGCCGTCTCAAGGAAAAGTCGGGACGTTCCGAAACCAAGAAGATGCGCAGCCGGCCGGCCGGCGGGGAGTGATATGCTCGAGATTGCCAACGGCATTCGCCATCTTCCCGGCTATCTTGAACGCGCTGGGCAGCAGTCGCTTGTAGAGATCGTCCGCGGCATTGTCGCTGAGGCTCCCCTTTTTATCCCGGTCATGCCGGGAACTGGCAAGCCGATGTCCGTAAGGATGACGAATTGCGGCCCGCTCGGCTGGGTGACGGACAAGGAGCGCGGCTATCGGTATCAGGCGACGCATCCGGCCACTGGCCGCTCTTGGCCGGCGATGCCCGAGCCCCTGCTGGATATCTGGAACGCCGTGTCGGATTACCCGTTGCCGCCGCAGGCATGCCTCATCAATTTCTACTCGGACGATGCCAAGATGGGCCTCCATCAAGATAAGGATGAGCAGGATTTCGGTGCGCCGGTCGTTTCCGTATCACTCGGCAACAGCTGTCTCTTCCGAGTCGGCGGCCTATCTCGCAATGACCGCACACAGTCAATAAAGCTCGCAAGCGGTGACGTTGTTGTGCTCGGCGGCGCGGGTCGTTTGTGCTTTCACGGTGTTGATCGGATCTATCCGTCCACTTCGACGCTCCTCAAAAACGGGGGCAGAATAAATCTCACGTTAAGACGCGTTTCGTAAAGTTGCGTTGTTGCTCATGTTGGAAAATGCATGCTTGCGAAGCGCAGCAAGTTCGATGCCGTTTCGGCGCTGATCATCGTGCTCTTTGGGCTCGTGATCGGTTTCGGCTACCATGTCCACCTGTGGCACCTTGAGGCCGACGGATTTTCGCCCGTGAGCGAGAAGCTTCCATACTGGGATTTTACCAATCTCTGGGCGGGTGGTGTTCTTGCTTCAAACGGAAGCGTCGAGACGATATTCGACGTTGAATCCTATCGCGCGTTCTTGCGGCAAATGTTCACGCCACGGCTTGCCGATCAGGAATGGAGCTATCCTCCGTCCATACTGCTGATCGGAATACCGCTTTCGCAATTGCCGATATTCCCGGCATATGTCCTATGGACTGCGGGAACAATCGCGCTGTTGCATTTCGCCTTGCGTCCGCTTTCATTGCCTCCGCTTGCTCATCTTGCCTGCCTGCTTAGCCCGGCAGGGTTCATCAATGCTGCTTTAGGGCAAAACGGAGCGCTGACCGCTGCCCTGTTAATCGGCGGCTTGTCGCTGGTGTTCTCGAGACCGGTTATCGCAGGCATACTCTTCGGGCTTCTCACAATGAAGCCGCATCTCGGTCTTCTGATTCCAATCTGTCTGCTTGCCAGCGGGAGCTATCGCGCCTTCTTGTCTGCCACGGTGACGGCCGTCCTGCTCTTCCTGGTCACGGGGCTCGCTCTTGGATTCGACGTCTGGCAGGTGTTCATGGAGAAGACCGCGCCCATGATGTCGTCCATCCTGGAAGCGCCATACCCGCAGACCTACCACTCGCATGCGATGACGGTCTTTGTCATGGCCCGCTGGCTGGGGCTGGACGTGGCTGGCGCCTATGTCGTCCAGGGGGTCGTTCTTCTTGGATGTGCGGCTTTGGTCGCCTATCTCTGGCGCCCTTCGAGTTCAATCGAACATGCCAAGCGGGTTTGCATCACTGCGACGCTTTCAATCGTCGCATCGCCTTACGGCTACAGCTATGACACCATTCCGATGTGCGTGACCGCGGCGTTCCTTTTCGTGACGGACACTCGTGTGAACAAGTGGCTGCTTGCTTTTGTCTGGCTGTATCCGCTCTATGTCCATAGAGTAAATCACGAGGGGATAGGGATCGGCGTCCTAGTGCCGATCCTGCTCGTCAGTTCTGCGCTTCTGGTGGGAGGCAGGTCGGCCCCACGCTCCGAGGCGCTCGCTTAAAGCTTCCTCAGGGCGACCTTTTCGACGAGGTGGTCGTTACCCTTCTGCAGGATGAGGTCGGCGCGCGGCCGGGTGGGCAGGATGTTCTTGCGCAGGTTTTTCAGGTTGATGTTCGTCCAAAGACCTTCGGCGATCGCAAGCGCCTCTTCCTCGCTGATCGAAGCATAGCGATGGAAATAGGAGTTCGGATCCCGGAAGGCCGTTTCCCTGAGCTTCATGAAGCGCCCGACATACCAGCTGTGAATCAGGCTTTCCTCGGCATCGATATAGATCGAGAAATCGAAAAAATCCGAAACCATCGGCACGATCTTGCCGTCGGCCGGCAGGTCACGCGACTGCAGGACGTTGATGCCCTCGAAGATCAGGATGTCGGGACGGTCGACAATACGGAATTCGCTGGGCAGGACGTCATAGACGAGATGCGAATAACAGGGCGCCTTGACGTTCGGCTGGCCGGCCTTGATCGCCGACAGAAAGCGCAGCAGCGCCGCGGTGTCGTAGCTTTCCGGAAAGCCCTTGCGGTCCATCATCTTTTCGCGGGTCAGCACGGCGTTCGGATAAAGGAAACCGTCCGTGGTGATGAGGTCGACCTTCGGGCTGGAGGGCCAGCGTCCTAGCAGTTCCTTCAGGATACGGGCGGTTGTCGACTTGCCGACGGCGACCGAGCCCGCGATGCCGATCACGAACGGGGTCTTGGCGACGTCGGAGAGGCTGAGGAAGCGGTTCCTCTGCTGGAACAGCAGCTGTGAAGACTCGACATGAGACGACAGCAGGCGCGATAGCGAAAGATAGATCCGACGCACCTCTTCAAGGTCGATCGGGTCGCCCATCGAGCGCAGGCGCGTCACTTCGTCTGCCGTCAGCGTCAGCGGCGTGTCGGCCCGGAAGCGCGCCCATTCCGCGGAAGAAAAGAAATGGTAGGGCGAATAGGCATTCGCCTGAAAGTGGTCGAGCGGTTCCGCCGCTCCCGCAGTTTGCTTCGCTAGGGTCATGAACTCTGCCGGCTGGCCTTTTCAGTGAGACCGGATTGCCCGGTGCGCTTCTCCAGTTCGCCCATCACATTCTGCAACGGGACGCCTGCAATCTTCAATACGACGATCAGGTGATAGAGGAGGTCGGCCGCCTCGTGCGTCAAATTCACGCGATCGTCCATGACCGCAGCCATGACCGTCTCGACGGCCTCCTCGCCGAGTTTCTTGGCCGCTTTCACCTGGCCGGCGGCTACGAGTTTTGCTGTCCAGGATTCCTCGGGCGAGGCCTTTGCCCGCTGCTCCACGATGCTTTCGAGATCGGAAAGGGTAAAACCGCTCATTTTTTCTCTCTCAATCGAGTCGCATCGCGATTCCATGGTCGCTCATATAGCGCTTGGCCTCGCCAACGGAATAGGTGCCGAAGTGAAAGATGGAGGCGGCAAGCACCGCCGTCGCATGCCCTTCCTTCACGCCGACGACGAGATCGTCGAGGTTGCCGACGCCGCCCGAAGCGATCACCGGAACGCGCACGGAATCGGCGATCGCGCGCGTCAGTTCGATATCGTACCCGACCTTCGTACCATCGCGATCCATGGAAGTGACAAGCAACTCGCCCGCGCCGCGTTCGACCATCTTCCCGGCGAATTCGATGGCATCGATGCCGGTCGGCTCGCGCCCGCCATGGGTGAAGATTTCCCAGCGAGCCGGCGTTCCCTTGGCGGAAACCCTCTTGGCATCGATCGACACCACGATGCACTGGTTTCCGAACTTGTCCGCCGCTTCCGCAACGAAATCGGGATTCTTGACCGCTGCCGAATTGATCGAGACCTTGTCGGCCCCGCTGAGCAGCAGCTTGCGGATGTCGGCAATGGCACGCACGCCGCCGCCGACGGTGACCGGCATGAAGCACTGGTCGGCGGTGCGGGCGACGACGTCGAAGATCGTCTCGCGATTGTCGGAGGACGCCGTGATGTCGAGGAAGCACAATTCGTCGGCACCGGCCGCGTCATAGGCCTTGGCCGCCTCCACCGGATCGCCGGCATCGATGAGGTTTACGAAGTTGACGCCCTTGACGACGCGGCCGTCCTTGACGTCGAGGCAGGGGATCACGCGGGCCTTGAGGGTCATTGAACTGCCTCCCTGCCGCGCGCGTTCCTGATTAGCGCCAGCGCCTCATTGGGGTCTATGCGTCCATCATACAGCGCCCGGCCCGAAATCGCACCTTCGAGCTTGCGGGCGTCGGGTTCGAGCATGCGGCGGATGTCGTCGAGCGAGGCGAGGCCGCCGGAAGCGATCACTGGGATCGAAACAGCCTCCGCAAGCTCCAGCGTGGAGGTCCAATTGATGCCCGCAAGGATGCCGTCGCGATCGATGTCGGTATAGATGATGGCGGCAACGCCGGCGCCTTCGAATTTCCTGGCAAGCTCGATGACGCCGAGCTCGGAAGCCTCGGCCCAGCCCTCGACGGCGACCTTGCCGCCTTTGGCGTCGATGCCGACCGCGACGCGGCCGGGAAAGGCCTTGCAGGCCTCGATGACCAGCGCCGGGTCACGCACGGCGACGGTACCCAGGATGACGCGGCTGAGCCCGCGTGCGAGCCAGCTTTCGATATGCGCCAGCGTGCGGATGCCGCCGCCGAGCTGCACGGGATTTCTGGTCGCCTTCAGGATCGCGTCGACGGCAGCGCCGTTTACGCTCTCCCCGGCAAAGGCGCCGTTGAGGTCGACCACATGCAGCCATTCAAAACCCTGGTCCTCGAAGGCCTTCGCCTGCGCGGCCGGATCGGGATTGTAGACGGTCGCCTGGTCCATGTCGCCGAGTTTCAGGCGCACGCACTGGCCGTCCTTGAGGTCGATTGCGGGAAATAGGATCATCTGCTTCTTCCGTTCGGTCTGCGCGAGCTCAGGGCTTCCAGCGCAGGAAATTGGCAATCAGCGCGAGGCCGAGCTTCTGGCTCTTCTCGGGGTGGAACTGCGAGCCCGCTATGTTGTCGCGACCAACGAAGGCGGTCATCGGCCCGCCGTAGCTGGTCGTGGCAATCACGTCGCGCTCCTTCTCGGCCGCAAGATGATAGGAATGGACGAAATAGGCGTGCAGTCCGTCCAGGCCCGTCGGAATGCCGTCGAAGAGCGGGTGCGGGTGCCTGAGGTCCAGCGTGTTCCAGCCGATCTGCGGGATCTTGAGAGCGGGATCGGCGGGGGTCATCTCGATGACATCACCGGGAATCCAGCCGAGACCCTGTGTGGTTGTCTTTTCAAGGCCGCGCGAGGACATGAGCTGCATGCCGACGCAGATGCCGAGGAAGGGATGCGCCTTGTGCTCGACGACGTCGATAAGCGCCTCGGTCATGCCTGGTACGGCATCGAGCCCGGCGCGGCAGTCGGCATAGGCGCCGACACCGGGAAGGACGATGCGGTCGGCGGTGGCGACGCGCTCGGCCTTGTCGGTGAGGTCGATATGGGCCTCGATGCCGGCCTCGCGCGCGGCGCGCTCGAAGGCCTTCGTGGCCGAGCGCAGGTTGCCGGAACCGTAGTCGATGATTGCGACGCGCATCATGTCAGCGTCCTCCGTCAAATCCGATGAGACCGAATGCCGGGCCGTCACGGCCAACCTGGCCATCCGGCGCCGGAGGGTTCCACGGCGGGGTCGGTACGGTCGGTTTCTCGGACGTGGTCTCTATGTTCGAAAAATAGATCTCTTCGGCCTCGTCGAGAGACGCAGCGGAGACCAGGCCCTCCTCACCCCATCCTTTGGCGATGAGGCTGCGGGCGTAGAGGGCGCGGCCCTCGAGCCCGGCAAGCAGGCTCGTGCCGAAGAGGATCGCGGCACCGGCCGGCCAGAGGCCAGGCGTTTCCGCGATGCTGCTTCCGATGCCCTGCAGGACCAGGATGGCAATGGCATGCAGCCAGAGCCGATGCGCAAGCAGCCAGAAGAGCGGAAAGAGGAATGCCAGCCAGGAAAAGCCGTCCCGGATGAATCGCGTCCGCTCGTGATTTCCGTCAGGCCCGCCGGGCGGGGTGAAGATCAGATAACTCGCCATCGCTTCGCTGTGCTCATGTGAGGCTCAGGCGAGCGTGCCCTTTGTCGAGGGGACGCGTCCTGCCTGCCTGGGGTCGATCTCTGTCGCCGTGCGCAACGCGCGGGCGACGGCCTTGAAGCATGTCTCGGCTATATGGTGATTGTTGGCACCATAGTGGTTGAGTACATGCAAGGTGATCCCGGCATTCTGGGCGAGCGCCTGAAAGAACTCGCGCACCAGCTCGGTATCGAAGGCCCCGATCTTCGGTGCACTGAATTTGACGTTCCAGACGAGGAAGGGGCGCCCGGAAAGATCCACGGCGGCCTTGGTCATCGTCTCGTCCATGGCAAGGTCGATCGATGCGTAGCGCGCAATGCCGCGGCGGTCGCCGAGCGCCTTCGAAATCGCCTGGCCGATCGCAATTCCCGTGTCTTCCACGGTGTGGTGGTCGTCGATGTGGAGGTCGCCTTTGGTTTCGATCTCCATGTCGATCAGCGAATGTCGGGCAAGCTGGTCAAGCATATGGTCGAAGAAGCCGACGCCGGTCGAGATTGTCGACTTGCCCGTGCCGTCCAGATTGACGGACACGGTGACAGACGTCTCGTTCGTCTTGCGCGAAACGCTGCCCGTGCGGCTTGATGCTGCTTCGGCCATATGGCCCTCCATGGGAAAACACGCCGTTCCTTATCAGGCACCCAAGCAAATATCCAGAAGTTACGAAGCTTTAATGTGGCTTTGGCAGTCGGCGCGATGGAAATGCGTGGGGTGACATTTGCAATCGTGAAAAGCCCTCTTACATACGGCTGAACAGGGCTGCCACGGCCCGTGAAACAATCCCGATATTGGGCAAACAGGTGTTTGATGACAACGATTATTACTGTTCGCAAGGGCGACAAGGTGGTTATGGCGGGCGACGGCCAGGTCAGCCTTGGCCAGACGGTGATGAAGGGCAACGCCCGCAAGGTCAGGCGTATCGGCAAGGGCGAGGTCATCGCCGGCTTCGCCGGTGCGACCGCCGATGCCTTCACGCTGCTCGATCGCCTTGAAAAGAAGCTCGAGCAATATCCGGGTCAGCTGATGCGCGCCGCCGTCGAGCTCGCCAAGGACTGGCGTACTGACAAGTATCTTCGCAATCTCGAAGCGATGATGCTGGTCGCCGACAAGTCGATCACGCTCGCGGTCACCGGCAATGGCGACGTCCTCGAACCGGAGCATGGCGCAATCGCGATCGGCTCGGGCGGCAACTATGCCTTCGCCGCGGCACGGGCCTTGATGGATAGCGACAAGTCCGCTGAAGAAATCGCTCGCCGCGCCTTGGATATCGCTGCCGATATCTGCGTTTATACCAACCACAACATCGTGGTGGAAACGCTGGATGTCGAGGGCTGAGCGCATCGCCTTCAGGCCAGCGGCCAGGGCCGATCTCGGGCTCCTGGCCGAGTGGCTGGAAACGCCCCATGTGAGGCGTTGGTGGGGCGATCCCGCTGAAGCGATCGCGTCGATCGACGAGCATCTGGACGGATATCAGGTGGAGGCGTTCATGGTTGCGCTGGACGGCAAGGACTTCGCCTTCATTCAATCCGCCGACCTCGGCAAGGAAGAGGACCAGGCCTTGGCGGACCAACCGGCAGCAACTTTCGGAATCGACCAGTTCATCGGGCCGGTTTCAATGACAGGCAGGGGCTACGGCCCTGCATTCATGCGACTCTTCTGCACCAGGCTGTTCGACCGCGGGGCGAGGCGGATCCTTGTCGATCCCCATCCGGAGAACGCGATTGCCATCCGGGCCTATGCGAAGGCCGGATTCGCAGAGCTCGGTGAAGCTACGACAAATTATGGCAGGGCGCTGCTCATGGCCCTCGACCGTCAGGAGAAATGAAAGAATGACCACATTTTCCCCCCGCGAGATCGTCTCCGAACTCGACCGCTACATCATCGGCCAGCATGAGGCGAAGCGCGCCGTTGCCATTGCCCTGCGCAATCGCTGGCGCCGCCAGCAGCTCGATGAGGATCTTCGCGACGAGGTCATGCCGAAGAATATCCTGATGATCGGCCCGACCGGCGTGGGCAAGACCGAGATTTCGCGGCGCCTTGCCAAGCTCGCTGGCGCGCCCTTCATCAAGGTAGAAGCGACGAAGTTCACCGAGGTCGGCTATGTCGGCCGCGATGTCGAGCAGATCGTCCGCGACCTCGTGGAAGTCGGCATCGGTCTGGCGCGCGACAAGAAGCGGGCCGAGGTGCAGGCCAAGGCGCACATGAGCGCGGAGGAGCGCGTGCTCGACGCATTGGTGGGCAGCACCGCATCGCCGGCAACACGCGAAAGCTTCCGCAAGAAGCTGCGCGGCGGTGAGCTCGACGACAAGGAAATCGATATCGAGGTCGCCGATACGGGCTCGGGCATGCCCGGGTTCGAAATTCCCGGCATGCCGGGGGCCAATATCGGCGTCCTGAACCTTTCGGAGATGTTCGGCAAGGCGATGGGCGGCCGGACCAAGAAGGTTCGCACAACTGTCAAGGCCTCCTATACCGACCTGATCCGCGATGAATCCGACAAGCTGATCGACAACGAAGTCATCCAGCGCGAGGCGGTCCGCGCGGTGGAGAACGACGGCATCGTCTTCCTCGACGAGATCGACAAGATCGCCGCCCGCGACGGCGGCATGGGTGCGGGTGTTTCCCGCGAAGGTGTTCAGCGCGATCTGCTGCCGCTGGTCGAAGGGACGACGGTCTCGACGAAGTACGGGCCGGTCAAGACGGACCACGTCCTGTTCATCGCCTCCGGTGCGTTTCATGTGGCAAAGCCGTCGGACCTGCTGCCGGAGCTGCAGGGCCGCCTGCCGATCCGCGTCGAGCTGAAGCCGCTCAGCAAGGAGGACTTCCGCCGCATCCTTACGGAGACCGAGGCAAGTCTTATCCGCCAGTACAAGGCGCTCATGGAGACGGAAAGCCTGACGCTGGACTTTACGGACGATGCCATCGATGCGCTTGCCGACGTGGCGGTCCACCTGAACTCCTCCGTCGAGAACATCGGCGCGCGCCGTTTGCAGACGGTGATGGAACGCGTGCTGGACGAGATTTCGTTCAATGCTCCGGATCGCGGCGGCACGGCGGTGACGATCGATGCGGAATATGTTCGCAAACATGTCGGCGACCTCGCCAGCAACACGGATCTTTCGCGCTTTATTCTGTGATATAGTCGCATCGGCTGCGGCGATTGAGCACGACGCCGGTGTTTTGCTGCATTGAGCTCTCGACAGCGGGCCTTTTACTTTTTAGTGAAGGCCCGTCTTGTTTTTGACCGGCACGCCATTCAGCCAGGATCTGGCGCGTCGGCCGCATCGCGGCGAATTCCACCGAACTTCGACAGGATGCTGATCGTGCGACGCTTCTTGATAATTTTCCTGACCGTCATTGCCAGCCTTGCATGGATGCCCGCCTTTGCGGACGTCCTGGTCGTCCCGCCAGGCAATCGCAATGTCGAGCAGCCGCCCGTTCCGGGTGCCTCGGTGCGACGCACGAAGGGCACCAAGACCAGCTTCGACCGGAAATACGAGAAGGTTCGTGACCTGCTGGCAAATGATCACGAACTCGTTTCAAAGATCAAGGCAGTGGCCCGCGCTTATGGAATCGACCCGATTCACATCGTTGGCGCGATCGTCGGTGAACACACCTACAACGTCGATGCCTACGATCGCCTGCAGACCTACTACGTGAAGGCGGCGTCCTATGCAGGCGAGAGCTTCCGCTTCGCCTACAACGGCGAAAGTGTCGATAGCTTCGTGGCGAGGCCGCAATTCGCCGCCTGCGAGACCAAGAAAGATTCCTACGGTCTCTGGACCTGCCGAGAGGAGGTCTGGGAGGCAAAGTTCAGGGGCAAGACCGTCGATGGCACTAGCTTTCCCGACAATCGCTTCAGCGCGGTCTTCTTCCAGCCCTTCTATGCAGGTCAGACCTTCGGGCTCGGCCAGGTCAATCCGCTGACGGCGCTGATGCTCTCCGATCTGGTGCACCAGGTTTCGGGCTATGACAGGCTCGACGAGAAGGATGCGGGCGCCGTCTACCGCGCCATCATGGAGCCGGATATTTCGCTCGCCTTCGTCGCAGCTTCGATCCGCAAGTCGATCGACGATTACAAATCGATCGCCGGCATGGATATCTCCCACAATCCCGGTGTGACGGCAACGCTCTACAATGTCGGCAATTCCAGGCAGCGTGCGGCGGCCCTTGCAGCGAGAAACCAGGGTGGCGCAACGGTCTGGCCGGAAGAGAACTACTATGGCTGGCTCGTCAACGACAAGCTGGACGAGCTGAAAGCGCTGCTCTAGTCTGGTGCCTGGCCGGAGGATGTCATCCTCCGGGAAAGGCTGATCCCATGGACATGCGTCCAGAACCCTTCGTGCCGCCCGCGCCGATGCCGCGCACGGTGCCGCCCTCCCGGCTCGAAATCATCCGCACCATTCTGCGCAATCCTCTCGAACTCTGGGGGGAGCCCTCCTACACGCTTCCGTGGATCCACACTCGCTTCTTCCGTGAGCAGACGCTGATCGTCAACGATCCCGGGCTGATCAAGCACGTGCTCGTCGACAATGCGTCGAACTACCGGATGTCGGATATTCGCCAGCTCATCCTCCGTCCGATCCTTCGCGACGGCCTGCTGACGGCCGAAGGCAACGTGTGGAAACGGTCGCGCAAGGCCGTGGCGCCCGTCTTCACGCCGCGCCATGCACAGGGCTTTGCCGGCCAGATGCTGCAGCAGACCGAGAAGTATGCCCGGAAATACGAGGCAGCGGCAACCGGCGGCAGGGAATTCGACATCGCCGTCGACATGACGGAGCTCACCTTCGCCATCCTTTCCGAGACGCTTTTTTCCGGCGAGATTGCGACTGCGTCCGACAACTTCGCGGACGACGTCAACCAGTTGCTGCATCGCATGGGCCGCGTCGATCCGATGGATCTCATGCGCGCGCCCTCCTGGGTGCCGCGCATCACGCGCATCGGCGGGCGCAAGGTGCTCGACAAGTTCCGCGGGATCGTCCACCAGACGATGGACATGCGGCTCGCCAAGATGAAGGCGGACCGCGCCGCCGTGCCGGACGATTTCCTGACGCTGCTTCTCGAACAGGCAGGCCCCGAGGGCCTGACCATGGACGAGATCGAGGACAATATCCTGACCTTCATCGGTGCAGGACACGAGACGACTGCGCGTGCTCTCGCCTGGACGTTCTATTGCGTCGCCAACAGCCCGCATGTGCGCGATGCGATGGAGGAGGAGATCGACCGGATTCTGGCGACCGGCGCGGAGCCGGTCGAGTGGCTCGACCTGATGCCGAATGTTCGCGCCGCCTTCGAGGAAGCACTGCGCCTTTATCCACCCGCCCCCTCGATCAATCGTGCAGCGATCGCCGACGATCATTGGACCAGCCCCAAGGGAGAGCGTGTCGAGATCCCCGCCGGGATCACGGTTCTCATGATGCCCTGGACGCTGCATCGGCATGAACTCCACTGGGAAAAGCCGCGCGCCTTCATGCCGGAGCGCTTCCTTCACGAAAACCGGAAGAAGATCAACCGCTTCCAGTTCCTGCCCTTCGGCGCGGGTCCGCGCGTCTGCATCGGCGCGACCTTCGCACTGCAGGAGGCGGCAATCGCGCTTGCGGTGCTGATGCGTCGCTATCGCTTCGATGTGACGGCCGCGACCAATCCCTGGCCGGTGCAGAAGCTGACGACCCAGCCGCAGAACGGGTTGCCCATGCGCGTCACGATCCGCTCCGCCTGACCGCGCCTCATTGACCCCGAAAGAGCCGTTTGTCGCCGGAAATTGGCGTCCAGCGGCTAGCGCAGCCTGCCCGGCGAATGCCATAAGCGTGTCGGAGATTCCGTCAGGAGCCGCTCGGCTCCAACAGTTTCAAGGGAAGCGAAGGCGCGTGACATCCCATTTCCTGCTCGGCATCGATACCGGTGGCACCTATACCGATGCCGTTCTCTTCGACGAACACAAGGGTGTGGTCGCCAAGGCGAAATCGCTGACGACGCGCCATGACCTGGCCGTCGGCATTGCCGGTGCGGTTGACGCGGTGATCGCGCGTGCCAGCGTTCCGGTCTCGGCGATCAGCCTCGTCTCGCTCTCGACGACGCTCGCCACCAACGCGCTGGTCGAGGGGCAGGGCGGCCGGGCCGGGCTCGTCATGATCGGCTTTTCGCCGGACGATCTGAAAAGGGACGGGCTCGCCCAGGCGCTGGGATCGGACCCGGTCATCTTTCTCCCCGGTGGCCATGATGTGCACGGCACCGAAAGGCCGTTGGACCTCGGGCCGCTTGAGGAGGCCCTGCCGGCCCTGGCGCAGACCGTCTCCTCCTTTGCCGTCGCCGGTTATTTCGCGGTTCGCAATCCGGCTCACGAAATCCGCGTGCGGGAGCGAATCCGGGATATCTCGCATCTGCCGGTCACCTGCAGCCATGAGCTGTCTTCCAAGCTCGGCGGTCCGCGCCGGGCTCTCACCACCCTGCTGAATGCGCGGCTCGTTTCGATGATCGATCGCCTTGTCGGCGCCTGCGAGCGGTTCCTCGAGACGGCCGGCGTCTCGGCGCCGATGATGGTCGTGCGCGGCGATGGCGCCTTGATTTCGGCGGCGGAGGCAAAGCTGCGTCCGATCGAAACGATCCTTTCGGGCCCCGCCGCCAGTCTTGTCGGCGCCCGCTATCTTACCGGTCTCGATGACGCTGTCGTTTCCGATATCGGCGGCACGACCACCGATGTCGCGGTCCTGGAGGGCGGCCGGCCACGCCTCGATGCCGACGGCGCGTTCGTCGGCGGCCATCGCACCATGGTGGAGGCGGTGGCGATGCGCACCTATGGTCTCGGCGGTGATTCCGAGGTGCGAATCGATTGCCGCGGATTGAACGCGACCTTCGAACTCGGACCGCGTCGGTTCCTGCCTCTCAGTCTCATTGCTGCAAACCATCCGGAAACCGTCATCGCCAATCTCGAGCGGCAGCGGCGAGCGACTCATCTCGGCCGCCACGACGGCCGCTTTGCGGTGAGGACCGGTGTGCCGGATCATCTGGCCAGTGGACTTTCGCCGCAGGCGCAGGCGCTGTTCGAGCGGATCGGAAGCCTGCCCCTGCCGCTGGACCAACTCCTGACCGCGACTTCGCAGAAGGCGGTTTTGGACGGACTGGTCGCCCGCGGTCTCGTCCACATCGCGGGGCTGACGCCTTCGGATGCGATGCATGCCCTCGGACGGCAGAATCAATGGAACGCGGAAGCAGCGCGGCTCGGCCTTGCCGTCGCGGCGCGCATGAAGGACGGCTCGGCAAGGCCGATTGCGTCCTCCCCAGAGGAACTGGCGCAGAAGATCGTCGACCGGCTGACGCGCCAGTCCGCCGACGTGATTCTTACCGCCTGCCTTGCAGAGGACGGGGTCGGCGAAATCGATCCCGTGAAATCGGTGTCTGTCGGCCGCGCCCTTCGCCGCGCGCCCGGTATCGTCCGTTTTGCGGTCTCGCTGGATCGGCCGCTTGTCGGGCTGGGCGCCTCGGCACCGGCCTACTATCCGGCGGTCGCTGACATGCTTTCGGCCGAAAGCGTCATACCCGGTGAAGCTGATGTCGCGAATGCGGTCGGCGCCGTCGTTGGACAGGTGCGGGCGAGCGCCACGGTCTTTGTGACCATGCCGGAGGACGGCATCTACATCCTGAATGGCGCCGGAGAGACGCTGAGGACGACCGACGAAGCAGCCGGCTTCGCGCTCGCCCGTGATCGGGCAGTCCGGGCAGCGATCGAACAGGCACGGCTAAATGGTGCCGACGACCCCGTGGTGACCATCGACGAGCAGATCGACGCGCCGGATGTCGAGGGTAACCGGAAGCTCGTCGAGGCGCGCTTCGTTGCGACCGCAAGCGGCAGGCCACGCATCGCTTCCGCCTGATTATTTCCACAAAGGCATAAATCTTTGGAATTGTCGCTGAATTGACTATCAATGAAAGCCGTTCAAACTGGCAGCATCAAGAGAGCTGCACAAGGGATGAGGGGGACAGTCAGATGGGTCGTATCGAAAGAAGCGGACTGGCCTTTGAGGCGGTGCTCCATGACTTCCTCGTCAAGGAGGCCCTGCCGGGTTTGGGTATCGCGGAGGACAAGTTCTTCAACGACTTTTCTGTGATCGTCCACGACCTTGCGCCGAGGAATCGCGAACTCCTGGCCAAGCGCGACCGGCTCCAGGCCGCCCTCGACGACTGGTATCGTCGCAATGGCGCCCCGACCGATATGCTGGCCTATGAAGGCTTCCTTCATGAAATAGGCTATCTCGTTCCGGAGGGGACGGACTTCCAGGTCTCGACCGCCAATGTCGACCCGGAGATTGCCTCGATCGCCGGGCCGCAGCTGGTCGTTCCGGTGATGAACGCCCGCTACGCGTTGAATGCCGCGAACGCCCGTTGGGGCTCCCTTTACGACGCACTCTACGGCACGGACGCCATTCCCGAAAGCGACGGTGCGGAGAAGGGTGCGCAATACAATCCCCGGCGCGGCGCCAAGGTGATTGCCTGGGTCCGTGATTTCCTCGATGCGTCCATCCCGCTCGAGGGCGCAAGCTGGACGGACGTCGAGACGTTTGCGGTTAACGACGGTACGCTGTCGATCAGCGCCACCGACGGGGAGCACATGGCGCTCGCGGACGAGGGGCACTTCGCCGGCTATCTCGGCGATCCGGCCGCGCCGACCCACATCCTCTTCAGGAACCACGGGATCCACATCGAGATCGCCATCGATGCGTCGACGCCGATCGGCAAGGCCGATCCGGCGCATATCTCCGACGTGCGGCTGGAATCCGCGATCACCACGATCATGGACTGCGAGGATTCGGTCGCGGCCGTCGATGCCGAGGACAAGGTCGTCGTCTACCGCAACTGGCTGGGCCTGATGAAGGGCGACCTGCAGGAGGAAGTCTCGAAGGCAGGTCGCAGCTTCACGCGCAAGCTCAACCCGGATATCGATTACACGGCCCCGAACGGCTCCGCCTTCGCGCTGCACTGCCGCTCGTTGATGCTCGTGCGCAATGTCGGCCACCTGATGACAAGCCCGGCTATTCTGGATCGCGATGGCAACCAGGTACCGGAAGGCATCATGGATGCAGTGATCACCTCCCTCGTCGGGCTCCATGATATCGGACTGAATGGTCGCCGCAGGAATTCGCGCAGCGGCTCGATATACATCGTCAAGCCGAAGATGCACGGGCCGGAGGAGGTCGCCTTTGCATCCGAAATATTTGCGCGTGTGGAGGAAGCGTTGGGCGTCCCTCGCAACACGCTGAAGATGGGCATCATGGATGAGGAGCGGCGCACGACCGTCAATCTCAAGGAGTGCATCCGCGCAGCGCAGGAAAGGGTGTTCTTCATCAATACCGGCTTTCTCGATCGCACCGGCGACGAGATTCATACGTCGATGGAAGCCGGGCCGATGATACGCAAGGGCGACATGAAGCTCGCGCCGTGGATCGCCGCCTACGAGAACTCGAACGTCGACATCGGCCTCGAATGCGGCCTTTCCGGCCATGCGCAGATCGGCAAGGGCATGTGGGCGATGCCGGACCTGATGGCAGCGATGCTGGAGCAGAAGATCGCCCACCCGAAGGCGGGCGCCAATACCGCATGGGTTCCGTCACCGACGGCGGCAACGCTGCATGCCACTCACTATCACCGCGTCGACGTCGCGCGGCTGCAGCACGGGCTGGAGGATCGCGCCCGCGCCAAGCTCTCCGATATCCTCTCGGTTCCGGTGGCTGTCAGGCCCAACTGGACGCCTGAGGAGATCCAGCGTGAGCTGGACAACAATGCGCAGGGGATTTTCGGCTACGTCGTGCGCTGGATCGACCAGGGCGTCGGCTGCTCGAAGGTACCGGACATCAACAATGTCGGCCTGATGGAAGACCGCGCGACGCTCCGCATCTCAGCACAACACATGGCGAACTGGCTGCACCACAAGGTCGTTACAGAAGGGCAGGTCGTCGAGACTATGAAGCGCATGGCCGCCGTTGTCGACGGGCAGAATGCCTCCGATCCGGACTATTGGCCGATGGCCGGAAACTTCGAAGGATCGGTTGCCTTCCAGGCCGCGCTCGAACTCGTCCTGAAGGGCAGGGAGCAGCCGAACGGCTATACGGAACCGGTTCTGCATCGCCGTCGCCAGGAATTGAAGGCGAAGCTTGCCGGCTGATCGGCCAGAGCAAAAAGAAAGGCCGCGGAGACGATCCGCGGCCTTTCTGATTTGAGGGTGCCTGATCCTACTGGATCACGATGACCTTGGTCTTCCTTCCGGGACGAACGCGGCTGTAAAGGTCGATGACGTCCTGGTTTATGAGGCGGATGCAGCCGGACGATGCAGCGGTGCCGATCGAGGCCCATTCAGGGGTGCCGTGCAACCGGAAAAGCGTGTCCTGGCCCTGCTCGTTGAAGAGGTACATCGCGCGCGCACCGAGCGGATTGCTGAGACCAGGTCCCATGCCGCCTTCGAGATATTTCGCGACTTCCGGCTTGCGCTCGGCCATCTCCTTCGGCGGATGCCAGGTCGGCCATTCCTGCTTCCAGGCCACGTAGGCCGTGCCTGCCCAGGCAAAGCCCTGCTTGCCGACGCCAATCCCGTAGCGCATCGCCCGGCCGTTCGGCAGGATGTAATAAAGGAAGCGCTCCTTGGTGTTCACGATGACCGTTCCGGGGCGCTCGGTCGTCTCGAAGCTCACCACCTGACGGTGGAACCGCGGATCGACACGATTGATCGGGATCGCCGGCAAGGAGAAGCTTGCATCCTTCGTGATCCCGTAAGCGTCGTCAAAAGTTTGGATGGTCTGGCTGGTCGAGCCTGTGGAGGTCTTGTCCACGGCGGTGGCCTGGGAAACGGCGGGAACGCCGGCCGCGGCAAACGCCGCCACGAGGCCGAAAACGGTCAATGCATTGCGCAGTTGCATGGATGTCTCTTGGGATCTGGCGAGGGAAATCTGGTTGTTCCAACCATCTTTGAATATAGCTTATTTTCGATTAAATTCATCTTTGCAAGGTGCTGCAGTGCGATGAAGTTCATCTGCAGTGCAAATTAGAAACGCATTGTTTTTTTGCAACAATGATTGGGAGCCTTTGCCGCGTATCCATGACGATTTTGAGTGTTTACAATAATAATCCGTTAATAGACGGAAGGCAGTCCGACAGGGCCATGCACGTGCGCCGCGGCATGCAAATCCTGCTGCGCGAGATGCGCCTTGCGGTGCTTCCCGAACTGCCGCTTGCGAGCGGCCGGCGTGCCGATCTCATAACGCTGTCGGAGCGGGGCGAGATCTGGATCATCGAGATCAAATCCTCGATCGAAGACTTCCGCGTCGACCGGAAGTGGCCCGACTACCGAATGCATTGCGACAGGCTCTTCTTCGCCACCCACAAGGACGTACCGCTCGATATCTTCCCGGAGGATTGCGGCCTCTTTCTTTCCGATGGCTACGGCGCGCACCTGATCAGGGAGGCGCCTGAACACAGGCTTGCGCCGGCAAGGCGCAAGGCCGTGACGCTAAGCTTCTCGCGCACCGCCGCCGAGCGCCTGATGCTGGCGGAATGGGCGGCGGGAAAGCCGATCTCCGGTGAATGAGGCTTACTTGGGCGCCCGCTTGGCGAGGATACGCTGCAGGGTGCGGCGATGCATGTTGAGCCGGCGCGCGGTCTCGGAGACATTGCGCTCGCACATCTCGTAAACACGCTGGATATGCTCCCAGCGCACGCGGTCGGCCGACATCGGGTTCTCGGGCAGCTCGGCCTTTTCACCGGGACGCTGCGTGAGCGCCGCGAAAACATCGTCCGCGTCGGCAGGCTTTGCAAGATAGTCGACTGCGCCAAGCTTCACGGCGGTCACCGCGGTTGCGATGTTGCCGTAGCCCGTCAGGACGATGATGCGGGTGTCGTCGCGGCGCTGGCGGATCGCCTCGATCACGTCGAGGCCATTGCCGTCGCCGAGCCTCAGGTCGACGACCGCGTATTTCGGCGGGTTCGCCCGAGACTTGGTCACGCCTTCGGCAACCGACTCGGCGGTGTCGACCGAAAAGCCTCGCGTTTCCATGGCACGCGCCAGGCGGCGCAGAAACGGTCCGTCGTCATCGACGATCAGAAGCGTCGCGTCGGGTCCGAGATGGACTACTGGCGCCTTGGCTGTTTCGGTGTGCTCGACACTGAGGTTCTGGTTTTTCTCCATCATGATATAAAATCCCGGTGGCCCTTGGCCTGTCCATACGGCTGTTGGTTACATGTTCATTTATGCCGCAAAACTCATTTTGTCGAACTCGTATCCATCAGCATGCGCGGCCACTCGACGCGAATGCGCGCGCCGGAATTTTCAGGAAGCCGGTTTTCGAAGAGGAGAGTCGCACCCGAGCGCTCCAGCAAAGTCTTTGCGATGAACAATCCTAGCCCCAATCCGCCCGCCCGCGCGTCCCGCTGCCGCTCGGTGACATAGGGGTCTCCAATACGCGTCAGGATGTCGGGCGAGTATCCAGTACCGTCGTCCTCTATGACGACGACGACCCTTTCGGAATCGTATTCTACCGTGACGATGACCTTGCTTCTTGCATAATCCACCGCGTTTTCGACGAGGTTTCCCAAGCCATACATGATGCCCGCATTGCGGTTCGGCACGGGCTCGCCCCTTCGCGGGCTCTTCTCCACCAGTTCCACGGTAATGCCGAACTCCCGGTGCGGCCCGATGATCTCGTCGATCATCGATGAAAGTGGCAGCCGGCTCATATGAGCCTCGCCCTCGGACGACAGCGTCGTCAGGCGGCGGAGGATATCGCGGCAACGCTCGCTCTGGCTGCGCAGCAGCAATATGTCCTCGCGGAACCGCTCGTCATGGATGAGTTCGCGCTCCATCTCCTTCGCAACCACGCTGATGGTGGCAAGCGGGGTGCCGAGTTCGTGCGCCGCAGCGGCCGCCAGCCCGTCGAGCTGGGAGAGATGCTTTTCGCGCAGCAGCACCAGTTCGGTCGCCGAAAGCGCGTCGGCGAGCTGCGTCGCCTCCATCGAGACACGGTAGGCGTAGAAGGCGGCGAAAGACATGGTTGAGGCGATCGAGCACCAGAGGCCCAGCTGCATGATGCTGTGGACGCTGAGCTCTGCGCCCTCGAACCAGGGTAGCGGGAAGGGCGAGAAGGCGAGGATCGTGATGCAGATCATCGCGAGCGTGATCAGCACAGTGCTGTAGCGGATCGGCTGTGAGGCAAAGGAAATGATCACCGGCACGCAAACGAGCACCGAGAAGGGATTGACCAACCCGCCCGTGATGAAGAGCAGCGCGCAGAGCTGCAGGAGATCGGTTGCAAGCAGCGCGAATGCGGCGGGCGGCTCCAGGCGATGCGTCGGCTTGAAGCGGATCGTCAGGTAGAAGTTGATTGCCGAGAGCAGCCCGATCAGAACAGCGCATGCCGTCAGCGGCAACCCGAATTTCAACCAGAAGGCGACGATCAGCACCGTGACCGTCTGACCGGCGACCGCAAGCCATCGCAGACGCACGAGCGTCTGCAGTCGCAGCCTTCGGCTTGTGTGCTGATCGTCCTGCTGTTTGTTCGCCGCTTCGTCGGTCATCTTCGTATTTCAATGCGCCCTGGAGATCATGTACCACGAGGCTTCGCTCTTGTCGTCGGTATCGCTTCGCTGGGGCTTTCCGGCCAGGGATGACGGGGATAGCGCCCGCGCATCTCGGCACGCACGTCCTTCCAGGATCCTGCCCAGAAACCCTGCAGGTCACGCGTTGTCTGGATCGGCCGGTGTGCCGGCGAGGTGAGCTCGAGAAGCAGCGGCAGACGGCCGCCGCCGATCGTCGGATGGACCTTCAGTCCGAAAAGCTCCTGCACCCGGATGGCGAGCACGGGCTCCTCGCCGTCGTAGTGGATGGGGTGGCGTTGCCCGGTGGGCGCCTCGAAATGCGTCGGCGCCAATCGCGCGAGCTCTCGCTGCGCCTCGTGCGGCACCAGCGACATCAGCCCGTTGGCGAGGCTCGCGCCGGAAATGTCTGCAAGGCCGCGCGTCTCGGTCTGGAACGGCACGAACCAGTCGTCGAGCCGTTCGAGGAGCGCCTCGTCGCTGACGTCAGGCCAGGGATCGCCGATCGTCCGGTGCAGGAAGCCGATACGATCGCGGAGCTGGGCTGTTTCCTTCGAGAGCGGCAACACGCCAAGCCCCAGCTCGCGAACCCCCTCGGCCAGTGCCCGAGCTGCCGCTTCTCCGACGGGGCGCGGCAGGGGCTTTTCGTCGAGAATGATCGCCCCGAGCCGCGTGACCCGGCGCGCGCGCACCTGGCGGCTGGCCCTGTCGAAGATGCATTGATCCTCGCTCCTGATCTCGTCCGGCAGGTATTCCTCGACATCGGCGCGGGAGATTTCAGCCGCGGCGAGGATGCGTGCCTGCGCGGCCCTGCCGGTGAGGTCCGCGACGACCAGCATATGCGCGCCGGCAAGCTGTTCCGTCTCCGGCAGCTCCGCTCCGCGACCGTTTGCCATGACGAAGCGGCCCCGTCCGCCCCGCTGCAGGGCGATGCGGTCCGGAAAGGCGTGCAGCAGCAATGCGCCAGGCAATGGCGGAACAGTATCCCCCTTGGTGCCGCCGGCGGCCGAAGCCAGACGCATTGCGAGGCGTCGCGACGATTCGGCCCTCTCGCCTCTTTCCTGCTTGAACCGGCGCAACCGTTCCTCGAGGTCGATGCTCGTTCCGCCGAGGCCTTGCTCGGTGAGCAGCAGGGCGAGCAAAGCCGCCTCCCGGGAATGGCCAGACTCTCCCGCTGAAACCACCATCGAGGCAAGGCGCGGAGGAAGCGCGAGTTCGCGCATCAATCTTCCCCGCGCCGTCAGCGAGCCATCCTCGTTGAGTGCCCCAAGTTGCCGAAGGAGGATTCGCGCCTCCTTGATCGCGCCCGCCGAAGGCTGGTCGGGAAAGGCGAGCGTTTGCGGATCCTGGACGCCCCAATGGGCGAGGTCGAGCACGAGGCCCGAAAGATCGCTAGAGAGGATCTGCGGCGGCGTGAAAGCGGGAAGGGCGGCCGTCTGCCCCTGATGCCAGAGCCTGATCGCGATGCCGGGCTCGGTGCGGCCGGCACGGCCGGCGCGCTGGTCGGCCGAGGCCCGGGAGACGCGGACCGTTTCCAGCCTCGTAATGCCGGTCGAAGGCTCGAAGACCGGAAGGCGCTGCAGGCCGCTGTCGATGACGATCCTGACACCGTCGATGGTGATGGAGGTCTCGGCAATCGAGGTGGCAAGGACAATCTTGCGCTTGCCCGCTGGCGCCGGGCGAATGGCGGCGTCCTGTTCCTTCTGGGTCAGGTTGCCGTAGAGCGGCGCAATCAACGTATCCGCGCCGAAGCGCCCCTCCAGTCGCTCCGCAGTGCGCGTGATCTCCGCCTGCCCCGGCAGGAAGGCGAGGATCGAGCCATGCTCTGCCGCATGCGCCGCGTCAATCGCGCGGCTGACGGTGTCCTCGACACGCTCGCCGCTCGGCCGCTCCTGATAGCGCAGTTCGACGGGGTAGCTGCGCCCCATGCTTTCGATGACCGGCGGATCGCCAAGCAGGGTTGCAACACGCTCGACATCGAGTGTCGCCGACATGACGAGGAGCCGCAGGTCCTCACGCAGCGCCGACTGCACGTCGAGGGCGAGCGCCAGGCCGAAATCGGCGTCCAGCGACCGCTCGTGGAATTCGTCGAAAAGTACCGTCGAGACGCCCGAAAGCTCGGGATCGTCGAGGATCATCCGTGCGAACACACCCTCCGTCACCACCTCGATGCGTGTCCTGGCGGATACCCTGTTGTCGAGGCGCATGCGATAACCGACAGTTTCGCCGACCTCCTCGCCGATAAGGGAGGCCATCCGGCCTGCGGCTGCGCGCGCGGCGAGCCGCCGCGGTTCGAGCAGGATGATCTTGCCATCGCCGCGCCATGCTTGCTCGAGCAGGTAGAGCGGCACGAGGGTCGTCTTGCCGGCGCCCGGCGGGGCGGAAAGCACGGCCCGTCTTCTCTCGGAAAGTGCGTCGCCGATCTCGGGGAGGATGTGGGAAACCGGAAGCTCCGGCAGGGTTAACGGCATGAGGCTGCTCGTCTTCGTTGCTTGCGTGGCCCGGCGCCGGTTCGTCCGGGCGCCGCAACCGGGGGCCGTCGAGTCTTGGACCGCGTCTAGACTATCAGCGCGATCTCTCATAGGCGAGAATTGCACCGGCGAGATCCTCGAGCGCTGCGCCGACCGATTTGAACAGCGTGATCGCGCTGTCGTCCGTGCGGCCCGGCCGGCTGCCGCGCACGAGCTCGGAAAGCTCCGCCCTGATATCCTCTTGCCTGAGGAGCCCGCTCTTCAGTGGCTGTACGATGTCGCCCGCCTCCGCTTGCGCCCCTGCCCGCGTGTCGACGAAGACGAGGGAGCGCCTTATCGACTCGTCGTCTGTTTCCCTCATGGTCGGCTTGAAGGCGCCGACGAGGTCGAGATGGGCGCCGGCTTTCAGCCATTCTCCACGAATGAGCGGCTCGCTGGAAAGCGTCGCGCAGGAGATGACGTCGGCGTCTCGCGTCGCTGCCTCCAGATCGGCGGCCGCCTCTGCAGGAAGCCCGATTGCCCGGGCTTCCTCGGCGATCTTCTCGGCTGCGTCCCGGTTGCGTCCCCAGACGCGGATGCGCGCAAGGTTCCGAACGGCGGCATGGGCCTGGATCATGTTGAGGGAAAGGCGGCCGGTCCCGCAAACAAGCAGTTCGGCGGCATCGGCGCGTGCGAGATGGCGCGCGGCAAGCGCCGAGGTCGCAGCTGTCCGACGCGCCGTGAGCTCGCCCCCATCGATGGCGGCAAGCACTTGGCCGGTTGCGGCCGATGACAGGATATAGGTACCGAAGATTGCCGGTAGCGAACGGCTTGCGTTTCCCGGAAAGACGGAGACCATCTTGACGCCGGCATATCGGCCCGGCACCCAGGCGGGCATCAGGAGCAGCGTGGCATTTTCCTCGCCCGGTACCTCCATGTCGTGGTGATGGCGCACCGGCATCACGCATTCGCCGGCAAACATGGCTGCGATTGCCTCGATGAGCGGCCTCCATGGGAGGGCAGCGCGCGTGTGGGCTTCGTCGAGGACAAGCATTCCGTTCTCCTTGGTCAGAATATGAGCGGTCAAACTAGCAACTGGATGCTTGGGCGCAAGCCGGGCTGGAAAGCCGTCTCAAGGGCCCTATATATTAGCTTTGTTGATTTTGGGCGGCTTCCAGCCTCGGGATTCGGCGAAAACCAGGGTGATTGCGGCTCGTTTTGGGGCGCCTTCGACGCGATTGGTTATCCCCAAACTGGTCGCTCAAATTTCCCTTTTAAAATCAGCATGTTACAAAAATGTCAAAAAACTTTGTTGAGTGGAGTTGACTTAGAAAAGGGGTAGGGTCTATAAGCCGCGTCACTGAACGAGGGCGGCGGCGCTGCTGGCGACGATGACCTTCGCTCTAGAGTTTCCG
>NZ_SLUQ01000005.1 GCF_004345245.1 Rhizobium sp. BK251
AAAAACCTGGTAACGCGGGGTGGAGCAGCCCGGTAGCTCGTCAGGCTCATAACCTGAAGGCCGCAGGTTCAAATCCTGCCCCCGCAACCAATCTTCCCATGATCCCGACAAAGCCCCTCAAAGGGGCTTTTTTGCATTTATGCCCCAAACATCCAGACCGGCCAAGTGCACAAGCACCTCGTGCAAGGGCGGGGCCTAGCAATCGCGCGGAATGCGACCTTGCCCATCGAAATGAGCCATTTTGACGCAAGTTCTGGCCCATTGAGAGGACCGGGGAATGAAGCGCAATCGTTTTGCGGACGAACAGAGCATCGCGATTCTGGAGGAGCATGAGGCGGCCACGCCGGTCTCCGAACATTGTGGGAAGCGCGGCGTCAGTGATGCCGGCATCTACAAGCGGAAAGCCAAGGTCTGTGATTTTTATCTGTTAGGCCCTACCGTCCCGGGCGGTCGTTCGAGTGCGTCGGCACTGAACACTGCCCCTCTCGTCGCTACTGATCCCATGCCGCTTGCGCGCTGCGACTGGATCTAGCTCTTAGAATTAAGACAGTATCGCCAGTCCGGAGATAGAGAGCTAAGCGGCCGCCAGTTGCCGGCCGCGTGGCATAGTGACCGCGAAGACGGCGAGACCAGCAAAGGTGAGGCAGAACCCCGCCCACGCCACTGAAAGAAGCCCATAACCCGCGCCAATCGTGAACCCACCTGCTGCGGCGCCTATGGCGTTCGATACGTTAAAGGCCGCGAGGCTCATCGCACCCATCAATGTCGGTGCATCTGGAGCGAGCTTGGTCATGCGAACTGAGACTGTGGGTATAGCAATGAACATTGTCGTGCCAATGCCAAATAGTCCAACCATCATTACAGCGATGTTCGCACCAAGCGTTGCCAAGGCGGCTAGGACGACCAAGGCGATACCAAATCCCAGAACGAGCCCGCGTGCGGGATATGCGTCGGCTAGCCGTCCGCCGATAAAATTGCCGACTGTCATTCCGATGCCGAAGATGGCAAGGGCAACTGGGATCCATTCCGGATCAAGCATGGCAACGTCGGTCACGAACGGCCCGACAAATGTGTAGATCGCGAAAATACTGGAGACCCCAAGAGCCGCAACCAACATCATTGCCCATACGGAGAACCTGCGAAGAGCTTTCAGCTCTTGCCGAATTGATCCACCATCGAGTTCGGGGGTCGTCGGGACCCAGGCCCACAGGGCCGCAAGCGACACCGCGCTCGCGGCAGCAACGGTGAGATATGTGTTCCGCCATCCTATCGTCTGACCGAGAAAGGTTGCCAGGGGCGATCCGATGATGGTGGCGACGGTCAACCCCATCATAACGAGAGCAAATGCCTTTCCCCCACGTCCAGGCCCCATGATGTATGTGGCGACCACGGCTCCTGCACCGAAGTAAGCGCCCTGGGGAAGGCCACTGACAAAGCGCGCGATAGCGAACATTGCGAGATTTGGCGCACTCGCGGAAAGCACGTTTCCCACGACAAAGAGCGCCATCAGACCAAGGAGCAGGGTACGGCGATTGAGCCGAGCCGCTGCGAGTGTTACCAGGGGCGCCCCGACGACCACTCCTAACGCGTAGGCCGTGATGGCGTTGGTAGCCTCTGGAATACTAATCTCGAGCGACTGAGAGAAAAGCTGCAATATCCCCATGCTCGCGAATTCGGACGTCCCGATACAGAAGCTGCCGAGCGCAAGGGAAAATAGCGTGAATCCACACATCCGCCTTTGCCGGGCATCGGTGCAATGAACGCCAAGCGCGTTGATCTGAGCATCGTATCCTTGGTTCAGCATCGTTCTTCCAATCGTGTTTCGGGCCGCAAGTTGCGGCAGTTGGCAAGATCTAAGGCCACAGGAGTCACCAGCCTCCGCTGGTGAAGAAGCCTGGGGCAGTGCTCAATTGTCGATCGGCAGCGGTGCTAGCGGATCGACAGGACCGGCATTGCGCAGCTCGCGCCAAAGGTCGGCGGGAATGTCGCGGAACATGTTGCCGAGCGGTGCAGCGCCGAAGCCGAGCTTCCCTGGGAGAAGTTCCTTGAGTTTCATCGTCTGGTCCTTCGCTGGCTTTTGATCCTGGCCGGCAAACGCACGGAGATGCCGTGACAAAAGACGACGGGCCGACCTGAGACTGTTACACGTCCACGGAGCACGCCACTTTGGAAGCCAGTTCAAAAATTCGCTCCGTATTGGAGCAACCTAGTAAGTGTCGCCTGACGATCGAACTCCAGGACGCCGTGCGTAAACTGAGGGGCGCCCGGTCTGGTGAACCCGCTGGGCGCAGTTCCATCAGAACGTCATCCAGACACGTCAATCGGGTGCAAGGCCACCGATGCTAGAGGGTCCGGCGCAGGTGGACAGTCAAAGCTGGTTAAAGATCGGGAAAATCGCTACCAGGATGGACGCCAAAGCAGGCGCGGCCAGATATCCATGGCTTTAAAGGTTTGACAACTTTTCACCGATTGATCGCGGGGCGATACCAGAGGCCGCCTGGTTTGCGTTATGCGGCGATGGCATCCAGCAAGTCGCAAGATGCTGCTTGGCGCTGCCAGGCCAAAGACCTTCGGGAGCGACCCTGTTTCTTTCGAGGCGATCTGTGTGTGTCGATTGGCCCTGAGAGGTAAATTCTCAGGGCAAATCGACACCAGCACTACTCAACCGACCGTCCTACGGCCGCTAGCGTCCGGCATCACCGGGTTTTTCGCCAGCCAGCCATGGATCGAATGCACCACGACTGAGCCCTCGCCGACACTCGAGGCGACCCGCTTCACGGATTGGGCGCGAACGTCGCCAACCGCGAATATTCCTGGGATGCTTGTCGCATAGGGCGAACTGTTCGATGCATCGGCGCCAGTCAGGATAAAGCCCCGATCATCGAGTTCCACGCAACCGTCAAGCCAGTCGGTATTCGGGAGGGCCCCGATCATCAGGAAAAGGTTCGAGACGGCATGTTCGAACTCATTTTTACCGCGTTGTCGCCATCGGATGCTCGAAAGGCAACTCTCGCCGAAGAGTGAGGTGATCTCGCTGCGGGTGTGCAAGGTGATCCTGGGAGATTGGACTATGCGACCGACAAGATAGTCAGACATGGTGTCCGAAAGTCCATCGCCTCTAACAAGCAGATGCACGTGCCGGGCCTGTGACGACAGGAAGATCGTTGCTTGCCCGGCGGAATTTCCACCGCCCACGACCGCGACTTCAGCGTCTTCGCAAAGCTGCGCCTCGATTGACGTGGCCGCGTAGTGAATTCCCTTGCCTTCGAAGCGCTGAGACTCGGGAATATCCAACCTTCGATATCTTGCGCCAGTCGCCACAACGACAGACCGGCCAAAGACAACACCGCCTCCGTCGAGATGCACTCCGAATGGATAGCGCGAGCAGTCGAGACGCAACGCCGCATCGGCGACGACGAACCGCGCGCCGAACTTCTGAGCCTGTATTTGTGCTCTCCGAGCAAGGTCCTGTCCCGAGATACCCATCGGAAAGCCGAGATAATTCTCAATCCGGGAACTGGTGCCTGCCTGACCACCGGGGCCGACCGCCTCGATGACCACTGTGTCCAAGCCCTCGGATGCGGCATAGACTGCTGCGGCGAGACCCGATGGCCCGGCACCAACGATAACCACGTCATATACATGGGAGGGACTTAGCCGCTCGGTTATTCCCAGAGCCTCTGCAAGGTCGCGGTTTGTGGGCTGAGTAAGGACCTTGGCACCATTCAGTACAACGATCGGCAGGTTGCCGGCGTCGGCATGAAAAGACTCCATTGCCGCTCGTGCGTCGTCGTCGGCGTCAGTGTCCAGGCAACGATATGGGTACCCGTTCCTTTCCAGGAAAGTCTGAATGCGGACGGTATCTCCGGCGTGGCAATCGCCCACGACCACCGTGCCGCCTTCGGCGTGTTCCAGAAGGCGAGCACGCCTGAGAATGAATGCGCGAAGGATAATCTCTCCTATATCCGGTTCTGCGCGGACCAATTGGAGAAGGGCGGCGCGGGGTAGGCGGATGACTGAGGTCGGAACAAGGGCCCTGGCGCAGACCAGCACCGCTCTTTCGCTTAGATGATGTAGCTCTCCGGTAAACTGATGTTGGCGGTGCGTGGCGATAAGCACGTGTCCGGCTCGTCCGTCGCTTTCGAACACATCGACGGCGCCCTCCATAACGACGAAGAAATCGACTTCCCGATCACCAACTTCATACAAGTAATCTCCGCCGTCGAAATGATCGCTTCGCCCGAAATGGGCAACGCGTGCCACCATTTCCGAGGTCAGGCGCGGAAATGCTTCGCCTGGGATTTCGCCTAGCGTAGCAGAGATCGGGCTGCTGGCAGTGCTGACGTCGCCCTCGTCGACCATCAGAAGTACCTCGGTATTGGCCCGCGTTGCGGCGTTTTGTCGGGAAGTTCGACGAGTTGCTCGTCAACATAGCACCAGCCCCATCCTTCCGGCGGATCATAGCCTTCGATAATCGGATGAGCCGTGGCACGATAATGCGCGGTCGCGTGTTTGCCGGGCGAGCTGTCGCAGCAGCCGACATGCCCGCACGTCCGGCACAGCCTCAGATGCACCCATGCGGTGCCAGATGCGAGGCATTCCTCACATCCAAGGGACTGGGGAACGACGCGGGAGAGGCCGAGCGTATGTGCGCAGGATTGTGACATCTGTTCTCCTGAGTGCGAGCGTACGCTTTGCCATACCGTTCAGCAAGAAATGCTCCACGAGAAGCCTATCGTGATCGGTCGGGGCTGCAGGTTAAAAGATGCGTATCCTCGCAAAATTCAGGGAATCTTGCACGGCTGTGCTGTTCGGACGCTGGTCGAGCCTCATGGTTGGCGCGAGTTGGTCAACTGCCTTTGTTTCGTTTTCGGGGGATGCCGAGGGATCGCGCAATATTGGTGAATGCCAGATTTAACGCGCGTTTACCGACCTTTACACGCAGCGCCAGGAACAGATGGTAGCTTCCATCCAACGAAAGCGACGGAAAGCGTCGCCCGAACGGTGTGAATAGCTCCAATGGATACGGAATGTGCGGCAGAACGATCAGCCGTCATCAGATACCCGAGGATCTGAGATGACCCGGCTTATAACGACCCTTACTTTGGATGACGCCAAACTGATGCTGTCAGCGGCTGAAGCAAAGGCGGCGGAATTTGCCATCGCTTACAATATCGCAGTGGTCGATGCAGGAGGACATCTGATTGCCTTCGTCCGGCAGGACGACGCGCTGATCGGCAGCATCGATCTGGCAATCAAGAAGGCGGTCACGGCGCGGCTCTTCGACAAGAAGACGGACTATCTGGCAAAACTGGCCCAGCCCGGCGAACCGCTCTTCGGCATTCATCAGAGTAACGACGGCAACGTCATCATATTTGGCGGCGGGCTCCCCGTCGTCCGTGGGGGACGGTTGATCGGCGCCGTGGGAGCAAGCGCGGGCTCGGTGGAGCAAGACATCGCTGTCGCTCAGGCCGGCGTGTGCGCGATGGACGCGCAACTCGAGCAAGAGAGGCAATCCGACACCTCAAGAAGGGAGCAAGGAAGATGACAGCCAATATCGAAGGAAAAGTCGTGCTGATCACCGGTGGCGGCACGGGCCTGGGCGCGGAGACCGCCCAGATGCTCGCCTCGAAGGGAGCGAAGGTTGCGATCGCCGCCCGTCGGCGCGGCAAGCTCGACGAGGTTGCTTCCAATATTGTGTCCTCGGGCGGCAAGGCAAAAGCCTATGAGCTCGACGTAGCAAACAGGGGCCAGTTCCAGTCAGTCGCGAACGCGGTGGCATCCGATTTTGGCAAGCTGGATGTCCTGGTCAACAATGCCGGGCTGATGCCGATCCGTCCGATGGCGGAAGTGAATACGGATGAATGGGACGCGATGATCGACGTCAACCTTAGGGGCACGCTCTATGGCATCGCCGCGGTGCTGCCGATGTTCATCAAGCAGGAGGCCGGCCACATCATCAACATCAGCTCCGTCGCGGGCGTGAAAGTCTTCGCGCCGGGCGGCACAGTCTATTCCGGCACCAAGTTCGCCGTCCGGGCCATCTCCGAGGGGTTGCGCCAGGAGATCGGCAGCAAGATCAAGGTGACCTCGATCGAACCCGGTGCTGTGGAGAGCGATCTCAAGCACACGACAAGCGGCACGTCGCAGGGCGCGGTCATGGAATTCTACAAGTCAGCGATCCCCGCCAGCTCTGTTGCCAGAGCGATCACTTTTGCCATCGAGCAACCGGCGGACGTGGACATCAACGAGATCGTGCTGCGTCCGACGGCACAGGAGTTCTGATCGGGCGATCAATTTCGCGCGGCCGAGTGTCCAGATTTTCAGAGCCGGTCTTTCGCGACCCGAAATTGAAAGGAGAATGTGACATGGCGTATCAGAGCGTAAACCCGGCGACCGGGAAGGTCCTCAAGACATTCAACAACCACAGCGACGACGAAATCGAAAGGGCGCTCACCCAGGCGCATTCCCTCTACAAGTCGCCGTGGTGCAAGAGGGACAGGACTCCCCGCCTCGAAGTCTTGCGCCGATTTGCCGAGCTAGTGAACGGTCGCGTCGACGACTTGGCTCGGATCCTGACCTTGGAAATGGGCAAGCGCATCAACGAAGCCCGCACCGAAGTGCGCATCACCGCAGACATCGCCCAATACTATGCCGACAACGCCGAAACCTTTCTCGCGCGCGAGAAGGTGGTGACGTCGAAGGGTGACGCCTGGCTCGAGTATCATCCGATCGGTGTCGTCGTCGCTGTCGAGCCCTGGAACTTTCCGTTCTACCAGTTGATCCGGGTGGCAGGACCAAACCTGGCGATCGGGAACCCCGTTCTTGCGAAACATGCGAGCATGGTGCCGCAGGCCGCGGTTGCTTTCGAGGAGCTCCTGGCGGAGGCGGGTGCGCCGGAGGGGGCATGGACAAATATCTTCGCGACGGGCGACCAGATCTCGAAGCTCATCGCTGACGATCGCGTTCAGGGCGTGGCTCTTACAGGTTCCGAGGGCGCGGGCAGCATCGTGGCGGCCAACGCGGGCAGGAACCTCAAGAAGTCGGTGATGGAGCTCGGCGGAAGTGATGTCTTCGTCGTTCTCGATGATGCTGACATCGACAAGGCCGTCGCCGTCGGCGTGGAAGCCAGACTCCGTGGATGCGGCCAGGTCTGCAACGGTGCCAAGCGATTCCTGATCCACGAAAAGGTCGCCGATGAGTTCGTGAAGAAACTTGCCGACAAGTTCACCAACACCAAGATCGGCGACCCCATGGACGAAACCGTCGGGCTGGGGCCGATGTCGTCCGTCGGAGCCCGCGACGATATCGCGGGGCAGGTCGAGCGCGCCGTAAAGGCCGGCGCCAAGGTTCTCGTCGGTGGGGCCGTGATCGAGGGGCCCGGCGCGTACTACAAACCTACAATCCTCACCAATGTATCGCGGGACAATCCCGCCTACTTCGAGGAATTCTTCGGTCCAGTGGCGCAGGTCCATGTTGTCAAGAGCGATGAGGACGTCGTCAGAATTGCGAACGACTCGAATTTCGGACTTTCCGGTGCCATCTTCACCGCCGACATCGAGCGCGCCAAGACCCTCGCTTCGCAGGTCGAAACCGGTTCCATGTGGATCAACACGTCTTCCTTTACGGGACCGGAGCTTCCGTTTGGTGGCGTCAAGAGATCCGGCTATGGCCGTGAACTAGCGGGCGCTGGCATCAAGGAGTTGGTGAACCAGAAGATGGTGCTTATCGCGCACTGATGGTTGTGTGAAACCATCGCGGTACGGTGAGAACCGCAAGCGTCGTGATGGGCCGCAGCAGGACCGCCCAAGCACTCTCGGTTTGTGTCGAGCCGCAAGGCCCCACCGGCTCGGTCATGGAGATCTGCACGAGCTTGGAAGGCCGTTGTCCTTCAGGACCTCTCGATGGCTTACATCTAATCAGACGAAATTCTTGCGCAGGTGAATTTGGTTTTTGAACGCATCATTTTCAATCAAGGAGAGAACCATGACCCAACACGTTCTGTTCATCGTGACCAACGCAGCCGTAATCGGCCCGCACAATCGCAAAACCGGCTTCTTTTTTGCGGAGGTCGCCCATCCTTTCGATGTGCTCGACAAAGCAGGAATCGCAATTGAATTCGCTTCACCCGCTGGGGGATGGACGCCCTATGACGCGTACGACGAGAAGGATTCTGCCCAGAAGGAATTTTTCGAGAGCAAAGCCTTTCGCCGATTGAATCGCAGCCGCAAGTTGTCCGAAGTGGACGCCGCCGACTACGACGCCATCTTGGTGCCGGGCGGCCTCGGACCCATGGTTGATATCCAGCGCAATGCGGATGTCCATAAAGCTGTTGTGCGCGCCTGGAGCACCGGTAAACTCGTGACCGCTGTTTGTCACGGTCCATGTGCTCTACTCGGCGTGGACCTCGGAGACGGAACACCGTTCGTGCGCGGCAAGAGGCTTACGTCATTCTCAAAAAAGGAGGAGTACGATTACGCACGCGATGACGTGCCCTACGAGCTTGAGGATGCGTTTAAAGCTGAGGGCGCCGAGTACTCGTCAGGGCCCAACTGGGAGCCCCATGTCGTCGTCGATGGCCGCCTCATCACCGGTCAGAATCCTGCCTCTGCGGGACCATTGGCAAAGGAGCTGGTAGCCGCCCTGAAGAAGTTGGCCTAATCGATGAACAAGCCGGGATAAGTCGTCGCGCCGCCATGGGTTCGATCCGGGCGAGATTCGAACAGCAACTGCTTGGCTCGAACGAAGCGCTAACCTCAGTCTGCATTTCCAGGTCTTTCTCCGGAAGCGGCCAGTCTCCTTCCGGCCCCGAAGCAGACCTCACGGCCTGATCTAAGAACAATTGCTTCTGAGCGAATCCGAAGAAGGCAACGACGGGGCGTCATCGATAGAAGCCGCCGACGTCGGACGAGTTTTGACGCAGGAAAGAGCCGCTTAGGCGGCTCTTTCCTTTGGTATCAGCGTGAGACCGAAAATGACGAGCCCGATCAGAGTGAGGGCGAAGCCCGCCCAGACGGCAGAGAGGAGGCCATAACCTGCCGCGATCGTGACACCACCCGCCCAGGCACCGACCGCATTCGCAACGTTCAGCGAGGCCAGGTTCATGGCGCCCATCAGGCTCGGGGCTTCTGGAGCGAAACGGCTGAGGCGCACCTGGATCGTCGGAATGGCGGCCATCATCGCGGCACCCACGCCGAACATGGCCGGGAAGAAGACCCAAGGACTGGCGCCACCGACAGCCAGCGCTGCCATGATGGCGAGCGCGCTGCCGAAGCCGAGCACTATGCCGCGGGCCGGATAGAGGTCGGCGAGCTTGCCGCCATAGACATTGCCGGCCGTCATGCCGACGCCGAAGAGCGCAAGGGCGACCGGGATCATTTCGGGCGTGACCTTGACGACGTCGGTCATAAGCGGGGCGATGAAGGTGTAGACCGCGAAGATGCTGGCGACACCAAGAGCCGCAACGACCATCACACCCCAGACCCGGCCCTTGCGCAGGGCGGAGAGCTCCTGGATGACCGGGACACCGTCAAGCGCCTTGGTGCGCGGCACCCACTGCCAGATGGCGCCGAATGCAAGCAACGACACGGCCGCGACAGCGAGATAGGTTTGGCGCCAGCCGATCGTCTGGCCGAGGAAGGTGGCGAGCGGCGAGCCGACGATCGTCGCGACGGTCAGGCCCGTCATGACAATGGCGAAGGCCTTGCCCGCTTGGCCAGGGCCGACGATGTAGGAAGCGACCACGGCGCCGGCGCCGAAATATGCCCCTTGGGGCAGACCGCTGACGAAGCGTGCCAACATCAGTAGGCCCAGGTTCGAAGCGAATGCTGATAACACGTTGCCGACGATAAACAGGCCCATGAGGAAGAGCAGAAGCGTGCGGCGATTGAGCCGTGCGGCGGCGAGTGTCACCAACGGGGCGCCGATAACGACACCGAAGGCATAGGCGGTTATCGCATTGGTGGCCTCGGGGACGCTAATGCCGAGGCTGTCAGAGAAGAGCTGGATGATGCCCATGCTGGCGAATTCGGAGGTCCCGATAGAGAAGCTACCGAGCGCCAGCGCAAGCAGTGTCAGATTTTGCGAGCGCACGGCGCCACCGGTCGGCGCGGGAACGTAGACTTGAGCTTCAGAGGTGATGGCCACGACGATGGTCCTTTCGACTGGGTGGAGAACAGTCGCTTCGAGGAACTCAAGTCCGGCGTGCTGCTCTGATGATTGAATCTCACATCGAGCCAAGGATCAGTAGACATCCAGACTTCCCATCATCTGAGAAGTAAATTCACAGATTGGTGCTTTCAGTCCGGCCATGCGGCGGTATGATGCCAATCATTGGTGAATTCAGATCCGGGATGACGTCATGGACAATCGTGCGGGCGAGATGATGGTATTTGTTCAGGTCGTGGAGGCCGGCAGTTTCTCGGAAGCCGCGCGGCTGCTGCTCATGACGCCCTCCACCGTTTCGAAACTCGTCGCCCGCCTTGAAAGCCGGCTGGGCATCCGGCTCGTCGAACGTTCGACGCGACGTCTGGCGCTGACAAAGGAGGGACAGTTCTACTACGAGCGAAGCCAGCGGCTTCTCGCCGATCTCGACGAAACCGAACAACAGATCGCGCAAGGGGGCGCCGAGCCAGAGGGGATGATCCGCGTCAGTTCCTCGGTCACCTTTGGCGTCGCGGCGCTCGAGCCAATCCTCCCGGCCTTCTGGGAGGCTTATCCCGGCATCGTCGTCGATCTCTCGCTGTCGGACGAAACGGTCGATCTTTATCTCGACCGGACCGATGTTGCGATCCGGGTGGGCAAGCTTCCCGACTCCAATCTCATGGCTCGGAAGATCGGTACAACTCGGCGGCGGATCGTCGCCTCGCCTACCTATCTCGAAAAGTGGGGTATGCCCGAGGCGCCCGAAGACCTGCTCAAGCACAACTGCCTCGGCTTCAACTTTCGCCGCGCCAATCCGGTCTGGCCGATGCGGGAGGGCGGCCGTATCGTTGAGCGCATGCTGAGCGGTTCGCTACTGGTCAACAATGGCGAAACGATCCGACGAATGGCGATTGCAGGAGTGGGGATAGGGCGCATTGCGGACTATCACGTCCGTGGCCCGATCGCGCGCGGAGAACTGGTCGAACTTCTCGCTGACAGCACGGTGTCGGATTTCGACGACATCCATGCGCTTTACCGGGGAGCGCAGTTGATGCCGGTGCGGGTGCGCGCCTTCCTCGATTTCACGGTGCCGCGCATGCAGAAATTTCTCGCCGCCGATCCGACGACAGAAGCCTCGCCCATGGTCGGATAGGCGAGGCTCTTTCGAGAAATCTATGCCTCAGCCCGCGATGGGAAGAGGGGCATCCGGATTGACCAGGCCGGCCTGACGAATCTCGCGCCAGAAATCCGCCGGGATCACCTCTTCGAGAGCAGCGCGATCCTCCGCGATGCGCCCCGGCTTGCTCGCGCCCGGAATGACGGCGGCAACGGCGGGGTGGCCGAGCGAGAATTGCAGCCCAGCCGCCTTCATGCTCACACCATGTCGATCGGCGATTGCCTTGATCCGCGCCACCTTGTCAAGAATTACAGGCGTTGCCGGGGCATACTCGAAGTTCGGGCCACCCACCAGCGCGCCGGAACTGTATGGGCCGCCGACGATAATGCCGAGTCCACGTTCGGCAACCTTCGGCATGACGCGCTGAAGGGCAAGGTCATGGTCGAGCAGCGTGTAGCGGCCGGCGAGCAGGAAGCCATCCGGGCGCGGGCCTTCCAGCGCGAGCAGGAGTTCGATCGGCTCGACCCGGTTGACGCCAAGGCCCCAGGCCTTGATCACGCCTTCGTCGCGCAACCGGTCGAGTGCTTTGAAGGCGCCCTTGCGCGCGCTTTCGAAAACGCTGAGCCACTCGTCGCCATAAAAATCCTGGGCGACGTCATGCACGAAGGCGAGTTCGATGTGATCGGTGTTGAGCCTCTTGAGGCTATCCTCGATCGAACGCAGGGTCCCGTCTTCAGAGTAGTCGTTGACGATCTTGTTAGGGCGTCCGTATTTGAAGACATCGCCCTTCTCGCCGAGGTCGCGGGCGCTGACATCTTCGATCTCATCGAGGATGACCCGGCCAACCTTGGTGCTGATCACATATTGGTCGCGCGGCTTGTTCGCAAGCGCCTGGCCTATGCGGATCTCGGCGAGGCCGGCGCCATAGAACGGCGCGTTGTCATAATAGCGAATACCATCGTTCCAGGCGGCCTCGACGGTTGCCAACGCCTCTTCCTCCGGAATATCGCGAAACATGTTGCCGAGCGGGGCTGCGCCAAAACCGAGCTTGCTCGGCAGAATATCCTTGAGAGTCATCATCTTATCCTTTCGATCTGGCTTGTGTGAACCACGTCAAGACCGTGTCGGATATAGAGATAGAGGAGGTGGGTCACGACCGGTAGTCACTGGAGCTTCCCAGGATATGCGAAGAAAATTCATAGATCCGGCCGGGGATTGCAAAGTCGTCGCCCGAAAGAGCGGAAATCATTCCCCGTTGGCAGTGGTGTAAGAATTTGTCGATCTGGAAATCGGGCCTCCTTGGAAACCCCAATTTTCTGCCCACCCTAAAGCGACGATGCCGCCTTTGCGACAAAGTCCGCGATGACAACGGGCTGCGAAAGTGCCATGCACGAGAACGACCGCATTGATTGCGATAGCTATACCCCTCGTGTTGATTGTTGCCCAAGACCTGACGACCCGCCGCAACATAGCGGCCAAGTACGCTGACACTATCGAATAGAAAGCATTGTCTGGGCAGATGGGTTAGACTTGAATATCGATTGAGGCTGCGGGCTATCGGGTTGCCCTGGCAAGGCGGGGTCCTGCCAGCGCGAGCTTGAGACGCATTCCAGCTGTGCTCTTCGCCGCCTATCGGCCCAATGCGGTCATTGTTTGGGTCCGTCTGCCCCAGGTTCAACGACGGCGCCTCGTTCTCAGTCAAAACGCGATCGTTGTCGGTTCACCCGAGTCTAGTTTGCGCCCCCCGGAGAGTTCTGCAGGTTTTGCATCACCTGGTCGATTGAGAAGCTTCCGGGCTTCT
Source organism: Rhizobium sp. BK251 (assembly GCF_004345245.1). Classification (GTDB taxonomy): domain Bacteria; phylum Pseudomonadota; class Alphaproteobacteria; order Rhizobiales; family Rhizobiaceae; genus Rhizobium. Next base: position 13,062 of record NZ_SLUQ01000005.1, read on the forward strand.
GCCGCGGCGGATACTCCTTGAAGGTCTCAAGGAATTTGGCGACGTAAGCCTGTGCCGGTACCATCACGAACAGGTGCTCGACGCGCCACCGTTCATAATCCATACCTTCGTGGTCAGCGGTCTCGAACGGATCGGAACGCAGGTTGAACAGTTTCGGCAGGCGCAGCGGGACGAAAGGTTCCTGCCACACGTCGAGTCCTTCGGCACGTTGCTCGGCGAAGACGATTTTCCACTGATCATATCGAAGGCCCACCAGCGTTCCGTCGTCCACGAAATAGATGAACTCCCGTCGGGGGTCCGGCCCGCGGCCTGCCAGGTAGTCGGTTATATTATAGCCGTCGAGGTGGACCTTGTAGGTCTTGGGACCGGCGGCAAAACCCTGCAGCAGCTTCTCCTTGACGTCAGGCTCGCCAGCAGCAGCAACGAGCGTCGGAATCCAGTCCTCATGGGCGATCACATCGTTGTAGATCGTCCCTGGTGCGATCGTGCCGGGCCAGCGCACGGCGCAAGGCACGCGGAACCCACCTTCCCAGTTGGTGTTCTTTTCCCCGCGGAAGGGTGACTGACCGCCATCCGGCCAGGTGAATTTTTCCGCGCCGTTGTCGGTCGAGTACATGACGATCGTGTTTTCGGCGAACCCGAGATCATCCAGTGCCTTCAGCATCTGGCCGACCATTTCGTCGTGTTCCACCATACCGTCCGGATAGATGCCAAGTCCAGTCTTGCCTTGGCTTTCCGCCTTCAGCCTTGTCCACACATGCATGCGCGTCGAGTTCCACCACAGGAAGAATGGCTTGTCCTGTTCCTTGGCGCGCTTCAAAAAATCAATCGCGGCGTCAGTGACCTCCTGGTCGATCGTCTCCATCCGCTTCTTCGTGAGCGGCCCGGTATTCTCGATCCGCCCGTCGGCATAGGAATGGAGCACGCCGCGCGGGCCGAACTTCTGCCTGAACTCCGGATTTTTCGGATAATCCGGATGTTCCGGCTCGTCTTCGGCATTGAGATGATAGAGCGAGCCGAAGAACTCGTCGAAACCGTGTGCAGTTGGCAGATGCTCGTCGAGGTCGCCAAGGTGGTTCTTGCCGAACTGACCCGTCATGTAGCCATGGGGCTTGAGGAGGTCAGCGAGGGTCGGGTCTTCCGCCTGCATTCCTTCCTTAGCGCCAGGCAGCCCGACCTTTAGCAGGCCTGTGCGATAAGGCGACTGGCCGGTGATGAAGGCTGCGCGGCCAGCCGTACAACTCTGCTGTCCGTAGTAGTCGGTGAACAGTCCGCCTTCTTTCGCTATCCGATCGATGTTGGGCGTCTTGTAGCCCATCATTCCTTGGTTACAGGCGCTAATGTTCCAGTATCCGATGTCGTCCCCCCACAGAATGAGGATGTTCGGAGGCCTTGTGGTGGTCTGTGCCTTGGCGGACCGCTCCAGGGACGGCAACGGGATCGCGGACGCGGCGAGTGCGGTACTCCCAAGCAGCAGGAGGCTTCGGCGGGTAATGCCCCTGCGGGTCAAGTCGCCTTTGACAGCCTGAGTTTCGTCGATGCGCCCGTCCATCACTTTCTCCTCCGGCAATTCTCCTCGATTGCGATCGGTCGTGAGCAATCACGATCGGTCGCAACACTACCCGGAAGCGTATTTTATTGATGAAGTAGGCGCTACTTGATTACTGCAACGAGCAGCCGCAGAGTGCCACTCGTTATTGAAAGCCGATTGGGCAATAGGAGTACGGATTCATTATGGACACCGTCACGTCCCATCCGCTTGGCCACTTTCCCCAACTTGCAACCACGGACCCGGACGAACTGTTGACTCGTATCTCAGGTCTGTTTTCTGTCCGGTCGATAGATTTTCCGGATGAACGCCACCGCTTCGACGCTCGCCTCAATCATTGCCAGATTGAAGATGTTGGCTTGACCTATGCGCGATACGGTGCCGCCATGAATGTCTTGGTTGATCAGTCCGACTACTTCCTACAAGGATTTCCGCTGCGAGGTGGGGGCGACGCAGTGGTTGGGCGAGCATCGGGAACGTTATCCCGCGAAAGAGGGATCATGGGAGGGCCAGGTGCGCGACTACAAATCCGGTATTCATCCGACTTCGAACATCTCATTGTGCGGATCAACCCTCTCGGTCTGACCCGGAAGCTATCAAGTCTGATAGGTGCCCCGGTCGATCCACCGTTGCACATCGAAGAAGGCATCGTCTCGAATGACGTGCAGTTGAGGTTTCTTGATTTTCTAATTGGAGAACTGGGCCGACCCAGCACTACTTTGTCGCCCATTCTGCTATCGGAATTGGTGCAGGCAATGATGGTCGCCTACCTCTGCAACTCGCAGCACAACTACAGTCAACGGCTATCTGAAGGGGTAGCAGAGGCTGCGCCGTGGCAGGTTCTGCGCGCTGAGGAATACATCCGGGCCAATTGGTACAAACCGTTGACGATCGAGGCACTGGCTGCGGTCGTCAACACGAGCGTCAGAAGCTTGTTTCATTCCTTCAGGCGATCGCGCGGCATATCTCCGATCGCATTCGCCCGACGGGTCCGGCTAGCCGAGGCGCGAGCGAGGCTGGTTGCCCCGGGCGAGGACACGACTGTGACATCGGTTGCCTTCGACTGCGGATTTGGAAATCTGAGCGCTTTCGCAAGGTATTATCAGACAAGCTACGGGGAATTGCCGTCCGAAACGCTGCGAACCGCTCACCGGCATACGGGCCAATGGGGCTCTGGTCAGCGGGCATCGTCGGTGTAGACGGATTCGGAATTGGACTTCCACTTTCGCGAGGCCCATCATTTACCCCGCTCCCTGCCAGATGATGGGCATGCTCGCCTGTGGCGCCAATCAGACGCTTGGTTTAAATGGAGGTGGTTCTCAAGACTGGCTCCAGAGCATCCATCAATGCGCTGGGCGATACTGGCGGGCCATCGATCTCCCACGAATTCTGGAACTCCGCAATTTCGATCCCGATGAATTTGTGGCCCGCAATCACCTCGCAGCAGACACGCAGGTCGTCCAGGGAAAGACCTCCGTCGTGCTTGTAGTCGGTTGGGACAATGCCGGGCTCCAACACATCGCAATCCAGATGCACATAGACCGGACGGCCGGCGATCGCGGCCTTAAGCTCGGTCGCAAAGTTAGCTCCCGGCTTGATATGCGGGATGCTGTACTGCTCAATTAAATCCAGTTCGTATGGATCGAGGTCACGCTGACCGACGAGAACGACCTGGTCCAAGTTCAGACCTGCTCCCAGCCCGGAATCCCAGAGGCTGAGCGGCCCTGCCAAGGCCAACCCGCCGAGATATCCAGTCGTAGTTGCCTCGGGGGGATTTAGATCGCCGTGGGAATCGAACCACACGACGCATACCGACGGATGGTGCTTGGCCACGGCCGGAAGCGTCGCCAGCGAGACGGCGCAGCGGCTCGTCGCGGCAATCGATACGGCACCTCTGGCGAGCACGTCATCAAATCGGGATTGTACCTCTTTAAGCGCCGGAAGCGCTGCATCCAACTCCTCGCGCCACCCGATATTCAGAGCTGGCTCCGGGGTGCCGATTACGGTCGGGGGAATACCGGTTCGACGCCGTAATTCTTCGCCAATAGCCTTTGCACCTGGCATGGCCAAATCGTTGTGGTCACCTGCGCGTCCCTGGAAGACCGTATGTTCCACGTTTCTCGTCACGGCTTGAAACCTTGAATTCTTTCGTTGCTCAAGCCTGTAGCCGATTATTCTGCCAAGCGCGAGGATGACCGCTGCCGGCCAGAGCAGACGTAGTCGATCAGGTCACTGAAGGACGGCTTAGCGCCCCTTCTTGGTATTCGACTTGGCAGCAATCGCATCCTGCGCATCCTGGAAGCGGGCATTCCAGAGACGGCACGTTTTTTATCGGTGGCCGCCACCGTCGGATACTATCCGCTGGTGTTGGGATTGTCGTGAACCTTGCATGGGTTGCTGACAGCGATACGTTGGGCCTACATGTTTGCGCAGTGATGCGATTGCTCAGCTATCGGTTTCGACGAAAGGAAGTCTTTAGTGACGGGAACGGACTTCGCCGAGTTCAGGAACGGCTGGCAGATTGTTCTGGCCGGCCTTCTCGGAACGGCCTTGGGCCTGCCTGCCATTCCGTTCTACACGATCGGCGTCTTTGCGCCGATATTAGCGAAAGAATTCGGCTGGTCGTTCGCAGCAATTTTTGGTGGCCTGTCGCTGTTGGCCGGTTCGGTTTTAATTATCGGGCCATTTTTCGCGACGTTGATCGACAAGTTCGGAGCGCGCCTGGTGGCATCGACCTCTCTGCCGTGCCTGGGCCTGAGCTATATGACGCTCGCGGCATCGAACGGCTCGATTGGACAATATTATCTCTCGTGGCTGGCTATTGCGATCTTCGGGTTGGGAGCGACGCCGGTCGTCTTCACGCGGGTGATCAACAGTGCCTTCGAGGAGCGCCGGGGTCTTGCCCTGGGCATCGCATTATCCGGCGCGGGCTTGTTCGCCTTCGTGGTGAAGCCGCTGGCTCAATTGTTGATCGAGACCGGTGGTTGGCGTGTCGCGATCCTCGTAGTGGGCGCAATGCCGATACTCGTCGCATGCCCGATGGTTCTTTGGGGTTTTGCCGGATTGCGCAGCAGGAATATGGACGCGGGACCGACGCCGGGGACGGCGTTGGAAGGCATGACCGCACGCGAGGCCTTCCGCTCACGCTCGTTCTGGCTACTGGCCATCGTCTTCATCCCGATGTCGCTCGCCGTCGCGGCGCCGCTTCCCAACATCGAGAACATACTTCGTTCGCTGCGCCTGTCGCCAACTGAAGTCGTGCAGCTCGCCTCGCTCGTCGGAATAGCGGCTGTCGCCGGTCGGCTGCTTGGCGGCGTTCTGGTCGACAGGTTCTGGGCACCCGCGGTTGGCACGGCCATTTTGACGCTGGGCGCGGTCGCCTGCCTTATCCTTTCGCTTGATGATGTCAGCTTCTCCATGGCTTGCATCGCCATTCTATTGCTCGGGCTCGTGTCTGGCGTGGAATTCGACCTGATGGCCTATCTGGTTTCCCGCTATCTCGGGATGCGGAGCTACGCCACGACCTATGCAACCTTGTACGGCATCTTCGTGGTAGGCGCTTTCGTAGGGCCCAGCCTGTTTGGCTACGCATTCGACAGCACGGGCACCTATTCGGGAATCCTCGAAGCCTGTGCGCTGCTGCTTATCGCCGGCGCGACAGTGATTCTTTTCCTGGGGCCTTATCCGCTCCGGAAAACCTAGCCACTCGCGTAGCGTCGCCGGCCGATCCCAACCGTTACGACCCACTTCGGTTTTTACCTCATTTAACCAGCCGTCCCGCGGTCGCCACGATATCGTCTCCACAGTTCCCCGGATGGCCGGCTTCGGTCCGCCGTCCACAGCGCAACATCAGGAGGCTTTCATGAGCAAGGGAAAAGTGGTGGTGCTGGGTTCGAACGCCACACGTATCGAGATTCAAGGAGGCGGCACCGGGCCGACGGGACAGTATCTCAATGAGACAGTGGTACCGATGATGGCGCTCGTCGGGGCAGGCTATGAAGTTCTGCTCGCCACTCCTTCGGGTGCTAAGCCTTACATCGACCCGGTGTCCGATGCGGTCCAGCATTTCGGTGGCGACGACGCGGCGTATCGGCGTGGCAAGGATTTCTTTGCCAACGATCCCTCGACGAACCAAGGCCGCACATTGCGATCGGTGGTCGAGGAGGGGCTGGATAACTATGCGGGCGTATTCGCCCCTGGAGGTCAAGGGCCGGTCGTCGATTTGATGCAGGATCCCGACGCGGGCGAGATTCTTCGGCATTTCCATGCGGCCGGAAAGCCCACCGCGCTGCTCTGCCACGGTCCGATCGTCTCGATCTCGGCCATGCCTCGGGCGAAGGAATTTCGCGCGGCGCTAATCCAGGGTGACCGCGCCAAGGCAGCCGAACTCGCGAAGGGATGGCAATATGCCGGCTACCGGATGACTGTCTATTCAGGCAGCGAGGAAAAACCAATCGAGGACAACATCCTCCACGGCAAGCTTTATTTCCACATGCCCGAAACTTTGGACCTGGCAGGCGCCAAAACGACGGTCGGTCCGGATTTCGAGCCCTACGTGATCGAGGATCGTGAGTTGATCACCGGGCAGAACCCGCGCTCGGACCATCCGATCGCTGCGGCCCTGATCGCTGCGTTGGACCGGAAGCTCGTCAAAGCCTGAGACGATCACGCAATCGGGTCGTCAGCCGAAGCGGTAAACCGGGAGTTCCTCGATAGTGAAGTGGTGACGGAGCCGGTGCCGCAGCCTTGAGTTGGCGTCGAGCCGCAAGATTGGAGGACTTCGACCATGTCATCGCATGTCAAGATCATGGCCACCTTGCTTGCCAGGCCGGGCAAGGCCGAGGAGCTTGAGGCACTCCTCTTCGGCATGGCGCCCCACTGCAGGATGGAACCTGGCAATCTACGATGGGATGTCTGGCGGGATCAGGCGAAAGCCGACCGCTATGTTCTGGATGAACTCTATATCGACAACGCCGCGGTGGCGGCGCACCGCGAGACGTCGCATTTCAAGAGTTACCTGTCCAGCATCCACGACCTCGCCGAACGGAGTGCCTTTGTCCTCGACCCTGCTCTGGTCGCGAGCAAGAATGGCTAGAGCGGTTCAGGATGAGCTAGTGTGCAGGCCTGTTTTCCCGCGCCCGAGAACTTCGAGCAGTTGACGCGCCTTCACCACGTTCATGCAGGGTTTCACGTCATCGAACTCAGCGCAGATGGGCGACAGCAGTTCGGCCGCTGCCACGTGCCGGTCGGCTTCCGCCCAAAGTTCGGCCAAGGCCGTCGACGCGCGAAGCCGGAAGAAGAGCGCACCGCTTTCCCTCGCGGTTTCTGCGGCGAGCAGCAGGGTTTCCGAGGCACCCGACAGATCGCCATCCAGCCGCTGCAGCATTCCGCGTACGCGCAGCAGTTCCGGCCGGGACCAGTGTTCGCCCTGCCGGTCGGCACGATCGAAGGCGGCGTTCAGGCTGTCGCGGGCGAGCGCGATGCGCCCCTGGCTCAAGGCAGTTTCCGCGAGGATGGCAAGATAGATCGGCACCCGAACGAGGAAGTTGTTGGTGACGAGTTGCTCGATTGCGAGGCGCATCGTGTCGACGCCTTTGGGGTCGCCGTCCATGCTTGCGAGGGCGCCTTCGTAGAAGCGGCAGACCGGCCGCCAGATCGCAATTTCACGCAGGGTAAGATTTCGGGCAAGTGCTGCGACATGCAGGCGAGCGATCTCGGTCTCCCCGGACCAGAAGGCGATAGGTAGGGCCGCCTGGGCCAGAGCGTTGGAATGCGAGACCGTATGGTCGAGCGCGAGGCTATGGTCGAGCGCGTCCCGGAGTGCGGCCGTCGCTTCGCCGCGATCGCCCGCCACCCAGGCCGTCATCGCCAATGCCACCCGGATCGACACGAACCGGTCCATCTGGAAGCGGGCGACGCCCGAGCGCTTCGCTGTCGTCGCATGGTCGCGCGCGAGCCGCTTCAGGTCATCGTGCGCCCGCCGGACATCGCCGCGATAGAAGACGGCCGTCAGCCTGACCCGTTCTCCCTCCGCGACAGCCAGCCGTTCGTCTTCCCGGCCGGCGAGTTGGGCAAACTGCTCGAGCGTCGCGATCGCCTGCCTGTGCCGTCCGGTGAAGCTCTGCAATATGCCAAGGCCCCACAAGGTGCGAAGCTGATAATCGACATTGTCGATCTCGCGCGCCAGTCGGTTGGCTTCCGTCCACGCCACGTCGGCTTCGGGACCGAGATGATCGGAGAAATTGAGACCTGAAGCATAGGACGCGATGAGCTTCATCTTGACGGCGGGGGCGCAGCGCGACAGAGCTTCCGTGGATTGCAGCGCGCGTTCGACACATCGCCGGCTTTCGGCGACGTTCGACAATTCGTCCCAAAGTGGGATTGCAGCGCTGGCGAGGCGCACGCCAACCTCTGGCTGTGCGCCATCGCCAAAAGTCCAGTTGATCGCCTTGCGCAAGTCGTTCGTTCGCGGTGCGTAGCTGGCGGTCCATTCGCTCCTCGGTTGCCATTGCCACTCCGCTTCGGATTGCTCGAACAGGCGGAGAAGATAGTGCGCGTGGCTGGATCGGGCGTCGGCGGCTTCGCCACTCATGTCCAGCCGTTCGGCGGCGAAGCTGCGAGTGCTGTCGAGCAGGCGATAGCGTGGCCCCCCGGCGTCGTGCGCGGCCGACAAAAGCGATTTCGCCGCGAGGCTTTCCGTGCAAGTCGCGATCTCCTCGATGCTTCGGCCGATGTGGTCCGCCACGCCGATGACATCGGAGACAGAGAAGCTTGCCGAAAAAACCGACAGGAGGCGCAGAAGTCGGGCCTCATCCTTGGACAGAAGCTGATAGCTCCAGTCCAAGGTCGCGAGCAGGGTCTGGTGTCGTGGCGGAGTTGCGCCGGAACTGGCGACGAGTGGCTCGAAACTGTGTTCGAGAAGACTGAGCAGCGTTGCCGGTTTCAAATCCGGCAGCCGCGACGCGGCGAGTTCGATTGCGAGTGCAATTCCGTCGAGACGCCGGCATATGGCTGCCACGACGGGCGCGTCCGCGTCATCGAATTGGTAGCCGTCGGCCTCGCTTGCCCGCCGAACAAAGAGCTGGACGGCTGGGAAGGCCAAGGCGTCCGTGCGGTTTCCGCCGCTGTGCTCTTCTGGATACGGGAGCGGAGACAAGCGATAGACGCTCTCCGACCGCGATCGAAGCGGCTCCCGGCTCGTGGCGATGATGTGAAGACCCGGAAGCGCCAGCGTCAGGTGGTCCGCGATCGCCGAAGCGGTGCTGAGAACATGCTCGCAGTTGTCGAGCACGAGCAGCATTTCATGACTGCGAAATGCCTCTACGATACCGGCGAGCGTATTCGCCCATTTGCCGCCGATGCCCAGCGCCGCCGCTATCGTCGCGTCCACAAGCTGGGGATCGCCGATGACGGAGAGATCCACGAAACAAACACCGTCCTGATAGCGGTCCAGACGGCTTTTTGCCGCGGCGACGGCGACAGTCGTCTTGCCGACCCCGGCCGGTCCGACAACCGTCAGCAATCGGCTTTCCTGAAGCTTGGCGGCAAGCTCCGCAACGACGTCGTCGCGACCGACCACATGCGGCAGGCGAGGCAACTCGCCGGTGGAAGCCTTGGCCGGATCGAAGGAGAGTTGCCGCTCGTCTCCTCCATAGATGCGCAGCGGCGCAACGAAGCGGTAGCCCCGCCCGGTCACGGTGGCAATGCACGACAGGCCCGAAGCCGTTCGTGGAAGAGCACGGCGCAATGCGGCGATGTTGACTTTCAGGTTGCTCTCATGAACGAAGGTGTCCGGCCAGGCGAAACGGATCAGCTCGTCCTTGCCGACGACTTCCCCCGCGTGGCTGACGAGCACGTGGAGCAGATCGAGAGCCCGGCTTCCGACATGTAACGGGTTGTCGCGGAGCGTCAGCAATTGCCGGTCCGGAATGAACCGGTAGTCACCGAAGCAATATGTCTTGCCATCTGATTTGCCGGATCGTTCCATGCACCCTCAAATGACCGCGTCGTGAACGTGCTGTTCTGAATTGCGCCGAACTGCATTTGGCCGAACGTATCCAAGGCTCAATCTATTGAGCTTTGGCGCGTGCCAGCGAATTTAACCTCTTTTTGCCCCAGCGTCACGCACACGTGTTAGCTCCGCAAGTGGAGATTTCGTGGATCACGGCGCGGGATACTTCTTCGGGATGGGAAGGAGATGCAACAGGAAAGCTGCACGCTTGGACGAATACGGGAAGACTTTGGTTCCGGAGGAAATCCCGTTTCCCGACATCAAGACCGATAGGATGCTGGTCCAGGCGAAAGCATACGGTATGCGCCGCTCCGACGTAGATCTCGTGGACGACTATTTCCGAGAATACGCCGATATCGCGACACCGATCACGATGCGTCCTGAGATTATCGGCACCGTTCAGGCGATCTGGGATCTGGTGCCGCAGAGAATCGGCCTGAATGAGGGCGATGATGTCGCCGTTGCGTCCGGATGGGGCGATAGCAGAGGACGCGCCAGGAGAATCTCGCCGCGAATCCTCAGGACTTCGGGCAACCACCACTTCTCGCCGGACTGCCTGGCGCGGGCCAAGGCATTCTCGATTGTGAGATATGCCTCATCCGTGTCGCCGGAGCGGGACAGCGCTTCGGCCAGCAGGCACGAAGCCCAGATTGCCACGATATTATATTGCTCAACTCTCATCGCCTCGCGCGCCTGCCGCAGAAGGCCCACCGCTGAAAATGCGTCGCCGCGGGCGAGCATCAGCGCGCCCTTCAGTGTGAGGCCGACGGCATGGTAGGGGGCGAGTGAATACTTGGTTGCCTGTGCAATGGCGAGTTCGATGGCCCCTGCCGCCCCCTCGAGATCGCCGCTCCATAGGAGCACAGGGATCGAGTAGACGAGAGCGATGCAATGCGAAATGGGATGGTTGTATTGCGCCGCTTCTTCGATGTTCTGACGGGCAACGTCGCAAGCCTGCTCCGGAAAACCGCACAGCCATAAGGTTTGCGCGAGGGTAACCAGCGCTCTCACCTGGTGGTCATAGCCAAAGTGATCGAGCTGTGCTGCGGGAACATCCCGAGCAAGATGGAACCCGAGCTGAGTGTGGCGGAACCCGGCTGCATGGTCTCCGGCAAGATGGAACGCGTTCCCCAGCATCCATTCGATCAATACCTTTTCGGCCGCTCCTCCCGTGCTCTCTGCGACGGGAGCGGCGCGCTTGGTCGCCGCCAAGGCGCCGGCGAAATTGCCGCGACGCGTAAGAAAATCCTTGAGGCCGCCGAGCAGATAGAGCTGATGCTGCCTGTCGCCCAAAGCCTCGCACAATTCCAGGCTCCGCCCGAAAGCAGCCAGCACCTCCTCGTCATTTTCCCTGGTGTACATGGATGACATCGCAAGGGCCTCGTGAAGCGCCAGCTCTTGTCGTGTACCGCGGTCCGCTTCACGCTGCGCGCCAATGGCTCGCAGGCACCATTGTCGGGATTCGTCCATCAGGGAGAGCCCCCGGAAGAGGGGAGCTGTTTGGATTGTCAGCTCGATGCCTATGGCTTCATCACCCAAATCGGAAAAGCTCCACGTCAGGGCTCTTCGGATGTTGCCCATGTGCGGTGCATAGGTCGCCAAATTGCCGCCGTTGAAGACCAGTTCCTCGCGGGCCTGAGACTTGAGAAAGGCGACAAAATAGGAGGCGTGCCGCCTGGCGGTGGCCTCCTCCTCACCGCATTCAGCAAGCTTGGCTTCAGCGTAGGCGCGCGTCGTGTCGAGCAGTCGGTAGGAGACGGAGGCGCCTGACAAGGAAACTCAGATGAGCGATTTGTCGACCAATCGGGCGAATGCGTCCGGGACTGTATACCTCTCGCCGTCGGTCGCCGCAGCGACGGCATATGCTCCGGGCAGCGTGAACTGCCCAACAAATACGGATAGCCGGCGCAGGACCATTTGTTCGTCGGCAGACAGGAGCTTGAAGCTCCAGTCGAGCATGGCCTGCAAGGTCCGGTGACGCGGCGATGAGCTGCGCCGGCCCTGCAGGAGCAATTCCGCGCCGCTTTCGAGAAGGTCGGCGGTTCCCTGAATCCCGTAGGCGCCCACGCGGCTGGCCACAAGCTCGATCGCCAGCGCGATTCCGTCGAGCCTGCGGCAAATGCTGGCGACAACAGGAGCTTCGGCGTCGGTCAGCTCGCCTTTATACCCGCCGGAAGACGCCCTCTCCATGAAGAGCTGCACAGCCGGCGAGGCGAGCGCCTGGGCAGCCGAGGGCGTCTCTTCGCGAGGGCTGTCGAGAGGCGGAAGCAAATGCACGCTCTCGCCTTCAACGCGCAGAGCCTCGCGGCTGGTCGTCAGCAGATGCAATGAGGGCGCGTTGGGCAATAGCCGCTCACAGAGAGTGGCCGTGGCTCCAATGACATGCTCGCAGCCATCGAGGACGATGAGGATGCGCTTGTCGGCAAGAAAGGCACACATGTAGGTTTCAGGGTCAACGCCCTGGAAAGCCCGATCCAGAACCGATGCAAGTGCATTTGGGACATCTCTCGGGTCGCTAAGCGAGCCAAGATCGACAAAGCAAAGTCCGTCCTCTCCAAACTGCTGACGCAGCGCGTGCGCCGTTGCCACTGCAACGGTGGTCTTTCCTATGCCACCCGGCCCGACAACGCTTATGAAACGCCGCGAGAGGAGCAGCGAGGACAGATCTGCGATGGCTTCCTTGCGGCCGACAAGCAGTTTTGGCGGTGGCGGCAGGTTGCGGCTGCGGGTAGTCCTGGTGACGGCAGTGTCGGCGCCCGACGCGGCAGTACGCTTGACGGGGGCGACTAGGATGTAGCCACGACCTGGAACGTTGACGATGTATCGCGAACCCTCCCTGCGCTCCCCCAGCGCCTTGCGCAGTGTCGATATCTGGGTACGAAGGCTTGTCGAACTGACTGCAAGCCCCGGCCACGCCACATGTGTCAGCTCTCGCTCGCTCACGATCTCGCCAGCCCGGGCGGCAAGAGCGATCAGGATATCAAGAGCGCGGCCACCGACGGCGACATTTATCCCATCCTTGAGGAGCAGCCGCTCGACAACAAGCAAGCGGAAGGGGCCAAAGGAGATCGTTTCACCGCTTCTCACTGTCGTCACCCGCACAATCCAAGCCGTCCATTCGCGATACAGCTCATGGCTTGAAAGTTTGTGTTCTGAACGCCTTAACGCCTTTTTAGCACAGCCGAAGGTCTTTTGCAGACCCATCCCTGGCTCCGCACTTCATGGAAGATAGGCGCTCGATCGTCATCGACGATGATGTCACATTGCCTGCTTTCAATGGTTTGCGATAATCGGCTTGAATTTGGAGAGGCCGGCCAAATGCCCCATCCACCGTCTGCGCCAAAGCTGCAGGCTGGTGAGGAGATGAATCAACAATCTTTATCGCTGCATCCCTCCCATAGTTTTGCGCCTTGGTATCCGAAATCGACGCACTTGAGAGGTTGAGTAAATGGCGGCAGATTCCTGTTCCCCAAATCCTGCGATGGCGCGATAGTTCTTGCAGCGCGTGGCAAGTGCGAGGAATTCGGACGCTGCGTCTTTTGGGCGGTTTTCGTCGCGGTCAGAGCGAGTGAGATATTTCATGGGATCAACCACACTCTTCCGCTGCATGGCGCCATTCACGTAACAGATGGAGACAGATATGGACACAAAAGTCGACAACGCGGGCACGTGTCCGGTAGCCCACACGAACCACGGCGGCAGGTCTATCCGGGACTGGTGGCCGAACGAACTCAACCTCAAGATTCTCCACCAGCACTCCTCCCTGTCCAATCCCATGGGCAAGGCGTTCGACTACGCCGAGGCGTTCAAGAAACTCGACCTGGAGGCCCTCAAGAAGGACCTCCATGCCTTGATGACGGATTCGCAGGACTGGTGGCCGGCGGACTTCGGTCACTACGGCCCGCTCTTCATCCGCATGGCATGGCACAGTGCCGGCACCTACCGCATCGGCGACGGTCGCGGCGGCGCGGGAGCCGGTCAGCAGCGCTTTGCGCCGCTTAACAGCTGGCCGGACAACGTCAATCTGGACAAGGCGCGCCGCCTGCTCTGGCCGATCAAGCAGAAATACGGCAGCAAGATCTCCTGGGCCGATCTGCTGATCCTCACCGGCAACGTTGCATTGGAGTCGATGGGCTTCAAGACGTTCGGCTTCGCCGGCGGCCGCGCCGACGTCTGGGAGCCAGAGGAAGACGTCTATTGGGGAAGCGAAGATACCTGGCTTGGCGACAAGCGCTATACCGGCGATCGTCACCTTGAAAACCCCCTCGCAGCCGTTCAGATGGGCCTGATCTACGTCAACCCGGAAGGTCCAAACGGCAACCCCGATCCGCTTGCCGCTGCTCGTGACATCCGCGAGACCTTCTCGCGCATGGCGATGAACGACGAGGAGACGGTCGCCCTCATTGCCGGCGGACACACCTTCGGCAAGACCCATGGCGCCGGCGATGCTTCCCATGTCGGCCCCGAACCCGAAGCTGCCGGCATCGAGGAGCAGGGCCTCGGCTGGAAGAGCAGTTTCAGAAGCGGCAAGGGCGGCGACACGATCGGCAGCGGTCTTGAGGTCACCTGGACCCAGACGCCGGCGCGGTGGAGCAACTACTTCTTCGAGAACCTGTTCGGCTACGAATGGGAATTGACGAAGAGCCCGGCGGGCGCGCACCAGTGGGTCGCCAAGAACGCCCCCGACGTCATTCCGAATGCAGCCGACGCGTCCAAGCATCATGCGCCGAGCATGCTGACGACGGACCTCTCCTTACGGTTCGATCCGGTCTACGAGAAGATTTCAAGACGCTTCTACGAAAACCCCGACCAGTTCGCCGATGCGTTCGCCCGGGCCTGGTTCAAGCTGACCCATCGCGACATGGGCCCGCGCGTCCGTTATCTGGGTCCGGATGTTCCGCAAGAGGAGCTGATCTGGCAGGATCCGATCCCGGATGTCGACCACGTCTTGATCGACGAGCAGGACGTCGCTGATCTCAAAGGCAGGATTCTCGCGTCGGGATTGCCCATCTCACAGCTGGTTTCGACCGCCTGGGCATCGGCCTCGACCTTCCGAGGCTCCGATAAGCGGGGCGGCGCAAACGGTGCGCGCATCCGTCTTGCCCCGCAGAAGGATTGGGACGTGAACCAGCCGGCGCAACTGGCAACGGTGCTGGCGACCCTCGAGGGGATCCAGAAGGCATTCAACGATGCCCAGACCGGCGGCAAGAAGGTCTCGCTGGCAGACCTGATCGTGCTGGCCGGCGCCGCAGCCATTGAAAAGGCCGCGGCGAACGGTGGCCACCACGTCAGGGTTCCGTTCACGCCCGGTTGCACGGACGCGGCACAGGAAAAGACCGACGTCGAGTCCTTTGCCTTTCTCGAGCCGACCGCCGACGGGTTCCGCAACTACCAGAAGGGCGATCACGTTCTTTCGCCCGAGGAGTTGCTGATCGACAAGGCGCAGTTGCTGACGCTGACCGCGCCTGAAATGACGGTTCTCATCGGAGGCTTGCGCGTATTGAATGCAAATGTCGGCCAGTCCCAGCATGGCGTGTTCACGGCGCATCCGGAGACGCTCACCAACGACTTCTTCGTCAACCTTCTCGACATGGGTACGGTCTGGACTGCAGTGGCAGACTCGACGAATGCGTTCGAAGGGCGCGACCGCAAGTCGGGCGACCTGAAGTGGACCGCAACGCGCGTCGACCTCGTCTTCGGCTCTAATTCCCAGCTCAGGCCGATCGCCGAAGTCTACGGCCAGGCCGATGCACAGGAGAAGTTCATAAACGACTTCGTTGCCGCCTGGACCAAGGTGATGAACGCCGATCGTTTCGATCTCGTCAGGTGACGACAGAACGTCCCGGACGCGGCGGATCGGTCGCGCCCGGGTGACCGTGCCCAGTCGTCGTCACATGGCTCATTCAGGCTTGCCTCGGCCCCTTGGCGTCTGAACGAGCTATGTGGGACGGACGTCGCGGGCGTTTTTCCGCGAGGGCGAAGCTTCATGATCAACAATCTTCCGAAATCTGCCGCGGACGCGCCAGGCGCGGGGCCCGCTTCGCCCCTGCTCTTCGCATCGCTCGCCACGGCCTTGGCCGGTTTTCTCGACGCTGTCGGGTACCAGCAGCTCAATCACCTCTACGTATCGTTCATGAGCGGCAACAGCACGCATTTTGGCATGGCGTTCGCGGCCGGCGAGTGGGTGGAAGCGGCCCATGCCGGCTACATCATCTTCGCCTTCGTTGCTGGCGCTTTCGCCGGCACATTGATATCTGACGGAGCCTCGAGATCGCTGCGAGTCTTGCTTATGGGAGAGGTTGTGCTTTGTGTCGCCGCGATCCTTCTGGCAACAGCTGGCTTTCCGACGCACGCCCTGACTCTAGTTGCGGGCATGATGGGCATGCAGAATGTCATGCACCGCGATATTTCCGGCACGGACGCCGGCAAGAGCTTCATAACAGGCTCGCTCTTCGGCCTCGGGCAATCGCTTGCTCACGTGCTCACGAAGCGGGCGACGCTGGCTCCTGCTTGTGTGAACGCGGTCTCATGGCTCTCGTTTATCGCGGGCGTCGGCTGCGGCGCGCTCAGCTTCACCTATTGGGGCGTCATCGCATCGCTGGTGCTCGCGTGTCTGGTTCTCGTGTTCATGATCATTATGGCGTCAGCGATCTGAACCCTTCAAACGCTCGCGCATGCACGCTGACGAGGGCCGGACGTTCGTTTCGGATCACAGCGTGCCTGACGTTTTTGTGATCGGCCGTGCCCTTAATGGGATGGGCCTCACGTTGCGGCAGCACCTGTAAGCACCTATTCTCGACCACAATAAAAGACGCGGGGAGGATCATGCTCAATCGGTATTGGGCCAATGCGATTGTCATCACATTTCCCGATGGAACCAGACGCCAAATCACCTGTGGTCGCGAGGCTGCCGAGATCCTGTTGGACCGGTGGCCGACCGAGGGCGGCGTCCTGCATGAGCGCGCATTGCGGGCTTGCTACCATTTTGACAAGGGCATGGCCTCTTCCGAGGCCGTTCGGATGGCGTTTCTGGACGCCTGCGTGGAAGCGAGGATTTGGGCCGTGGGTTAGGCGTGGCGGCAATCAATCTAGAGCCAGCCTCCCGTAAACCCCGCGCGGCGCAATCCGCTCACGACGGGGCGGCAGCGTTTCATGATGTCCCAGAGCAGCCCAGTCCGATAGTTTTCGATCATCAGCACAACCGGTCCCTGGTCGATCCCGAAGTGATAGGGGCTTACCCACCATCCCGTCGGACTGGTCTCCACGCCATATGTCTGGTTGAACGACGGCTTGAAGCCGTAAAGCCGGGTCATGCCGAGATCCTTGCGCGCAAAGTTTCTCACCGTCGGCACGACGATCTCCGGCGCGAAGGGCAATGAAGCGATGACAGCCCAAGGCGAGATCGTGCCGTCATCCGGCCCGAATGGGGCGCCGCGCGCGATGTAGTCGAAGAATTCATGCTCCACGCCGTTGATCGTTCGCTTGCCCCAGCCCGGTCCGTCGCTTGCGGTGAAGCCCCAGCAATGTTCCCCATAGCCCGCGAAGCCCAATGGATTGCGAATAGCGTATTGCTGCTGCACGAACGTCGCGCGACGGCTGTTTTCGAAATAGTCGCTGTCGTGGTCGCGCATGAACTCGTCGCGGATGCCGCGAAAGTCGATCCACATGTGCGACAGCTGGTGGGTGAACAGGGGCCCTGAATACAGGAGTTCGTGGCCGTAGATGTTCCTCCATTCGTAGGTTTCGGTGTAGGCAGCAAAGCTCTCGGGCGGCAATGGGTGCGTTGGCGAGCCGAGGCCGATGATGTAGAGCAGCAGGCCTTCGTCGTAGCCGCGCCAGCGATAGGGAATGAAGCCGCTCTCCGGACGCCAGCCGTGTGTCAGGGTAGCGCCCCCATCGCGCGCCCAGTTCCAGTCTGCCCGCTCGTAAAGCGCCATGGCAAGCTGGCGGATTTCCGCTTCGTCGGCGGTGTCGCCATCGAAATAGGTGGCGACCGTAAGGGCGCCCGCGAACAGGAAAGCCGAGTCGATCGTCGACAACTCGCATTGCCAGACCCGGCGCCCCGTTTCGATGTCCAGAAAATGGTAGAAGAATCCCTTGTAGCCGGATGAATCGGCCTCGGGTCCTTGCGGACAGGCCATCAGGTAGCTCAGGCGTTTGCGGGTCATCTTCGCTGCAAATTCGCGGATGATGACGCCCCGCTCCACGACGACGGGGATGGTCGCCAAGGCCATGCCGATTGCCGCGATGCTTGCCGGAGCATTCGGTTCCGTCTTGTCGCGCACCAGCCCGTTGTCAGGGTTCGTGCAGTGGAGATAGTACAACAGGGTGGTGAACTGCAGCCGACCGAGATCCTGCTCCGTCGGCAAGCGGTCGAGATCTTGGTCTGTCGAGAGCATTTCAGACATGATTTCTAACCAATCATGACGTGGACGTCGTGCGTGCGTCCGTCGTCCGTGAGCAGCACGCTTTCGTTCGCCACGGCTTTCCCGTCGAGCGCCACGGACTGCACGGCCCTGCCTGCGCCCTTGGAGTTGTCGAAACGGATATGGTAGGTCGCGGATCCGTATCGGTAGGTGATCTCATAGCCCGGCCAGCTTGCCGGAACGCATGGCTCGAACCGCAGAAATTGGCCTTGCCGGTGAAAACCAAGGATCGCCTCGAGCCCCACACGATAGAGCCAGCTGGCGGATCCGGTGTACCAGGTCCAGCCGCCCCGACCGGTATGCGGAACGGCCCCATAGATATCGGCGCTGACCACATATGGCTCCACTTTGTAGCGTTCGACCTCGTCTCTCGTCGACGCGTGGTAGATCGGGTTGATCTGGTTCCAGAGCTTTAGCGCGAGATCGCCGTCGCCTTGCAATGCGGTCGCCCAGACGACCCAGGTTGCCGCATGGGTGTATTGCCCGCCATTTTCACGGATGCCTGGGACGTAGCCCTTGATGTAGCCCGGTTGCAGGGAGCCCTTGTCAAAGGGTGGATCGAAGAGCTTGATCAGCTTGTCCTTCTCGAGGACAAGCCGGTCGCGGACCGCACGCATCGCCCGCGACGCCCGCTCAGCATCCGCTTCGCCTGAAATGACCGCCCAGGCTTGCGGGATGGCGTCGATCTGGCATTCGTCGTTCAAGAACGAGCCGAGCGGAGTGCCGTCATCGAAATATGCCCGGCGATACCAGCCACCGTCCCATGCGTTGTCCTCGAGGGCTGTGCGCAGGGCCTCGGCCCGTTCGCGGCACCAGGCGGCGCGGTCCTGATCGTCACGCGACGCTGAGATCGTGGCGAATGATTTGAGGACAGTCAGAAAGAACCAGCCGTTCCAGACGCTCTCGCCCTTGCCTTCGGCGCCGACCCTGTTCATGCCATCGTTCCAGTCGCCCGTTCCCATGAGGGGAAGGCCGTGGCTGCCCAGCCGATAGCCGTGTTCCATCGCGCGGACGCAGTGCTCGTAGATCGTGCCGGCCTGATTGCTGATTGCAGGCCGGTTGAAGTCTTCCTCCTGATCGTCTCGCAGCACCGGTGACTCGATGAAGGGCACCATTTCGTCGAGCAGTTGAACGTCGCCGGTCGTCAAAACATAATAATGAACGACGAAGGGCAGGAAATAGAGGTCGTCGGTGATCCGGGTGCGCACGCCGACGCCGGAGGGCGGGTGCCACCAGTGCTGGACGTCCCCCTCCTCGAATTGCCGCGCAGCGGCGCGAAGGATTTGGGCGCGAGTCTCGTTCGG
The DNA here is from genome assembly GCF_004345245.1 of Rhizobium sp. BK251. GTDB lineage: Bacteria > Pseudomonadota > Alphaproteobacteria > Rhizobiales > Rhizobiaceae > Rhizobium. The sequence continues at coordinate 32,352 of NZ_SLUQ01000005.1, forward strand.
TGCGCTATGAACCAGCGCCATCACGTCCTGGAGCTGATCCCGGAAACCGTAAGCGCCGCCCGACTGATAGTTGGATGTGCGCGCCCAGAGGCGGCAGGCGAGGACCTGATACAACAGCCAGCGGTTTATCATGAAGTTCATGCCGGGGTCCGGTGTCGCCACGCGGATAGTGTCCAGAACGTCATTCCACTGGTGCAATACGTCCGAAAGGCTTTGCTGCGCCCGATCGGCATTGGCATGCTCGCGAACCAGCCTGCGCACCTGCTCGAGGTCAGCGCCCTGCCCGAGGACAAAGACGACATCCCTGGTCTCTCCCGGCGGTATTGAAAGATCGACCATCAATGCGGCGCATGGATCCTGCAGCGGGTCGAAGCGTTCCGCCAGATTGGTTCGCTTCAGGGCCGCCGGACGGGATATCGATCCGTATCTGCCGAGAAACTCGGTGCGGTCGGATGTCGTTGATGTCGCCGCCGGACTCGCGGCAGCGAAAGCCAGCTCTCCCGAGAAGTCGCCGGCCCAGGGGTTCCTCGCCACGATCGCGCCCGACTCGGCGTCGCGCTCGCACACGACCTGCATGGCGGCATCTGCGCGCTGCGTTCCAAGTACCCACTCGACGAAGTATGTTGCCGTGAGGCGGCGGTTTCGGGAGCCCTCGTTGCTGAGTTTCAGGCGGATGATCTTGACCGGATCCTGCCTTGGAACGAAGACCGTCATCTCCTGTTTGAGCTGTCGGCTCTGATTGGTGTACCGGCTGTAGCCCCGGCCGTGGCGGACTGTCACGAGCGCATGCTGTCCGAGCGGCAGCGGTGTCGGCGTCCAGACCTCTCCGGTTTCTTCGTCGCGCAGGTAAACGACCTCCCCAGGCTGATCCGAGACCGGATCGTTCGACCACGGCGTGAGCCGGTTCATCTGGCTGTTCGCCGACCAAGTGTAGCCAAGGCCGGCTTCGGTCGTCAGGCAACCGAAGTTCGGATTCGCGGTGACGTTGGTCCAGGGTGCCGGTGGCAAGCCCGCCGGATGCGACTTGATGCCGTCCACCCTAACGACATACTCGTGCCCGCCTTCGGTGAAGCCCCCGAATTCGTTCCAGTAATGCAGATCCTCGGTCGGGGCAGGAGGCGTTTCCGCGCGGTTCTCGCTTGCCCGAACGGTCCTCATCCGCAAGGGAGGTGATGCGGCAGGGGATTTTCGGTCGAGGTGGTCTGCGAGCTTGCCGCCGCCTGACAGGACGAGACGGGCCGCGGCGGCGATTGTCGCCAGATGTTCCTTCGAGGTGCCGGTATCGGAAAGGAAGAATATACCGCCCGGCTTGCCGATCATTTCTGCCTGCGGACCTGAAAGGAACGTGCCTTTCAGCTGGTCAGCGCCGTTTTCACCGCGCTCATCAAACAGCACGAGGTCAAATGCCAGACCCCGGCGGCGGGCAAAGTCGTGGCCCCTCGTTACTTCGCGCAGGAGGGCTTCATCGCGCGTCATATCGAAACGAACCAAGGCGATCGGTAGGTCGCCGGAAATGCCGTGCGCCCAGAGCGCGGCCCGATCCAAACGAGCCTGCTTGAATCCGTTCGCCTGCCGCATGGCCGGATCGGCGAATACCATGGTCCCGGCAAGGTGGTTGAACAGCGAGACATCCTCGGGCGTCAGCCTGCACTCTTCAAGCTCGCGCTCAAAACTCTTCAATGCGCCGGAAAACGCTTGCTCGACCGCGTCCATCGTCGCGTATCTTTCGGCGATTGCCTCGACTGCCGCTTGGTTGTCCGCGGCTCCTGTCACAAAGACGACCTGGGCCTTAGCGCCGGGGCCGAGACGGACCGTTCGCCGCAGGCAGAAGACCGGATCAAGGACGGGGCCGGTCGTTCCGGAAAGCGATGCGCCTGCGTCGAGCATTGCGGGATTGGCGGCCGTGCGGCCGCGTCCAAGGAAGCGGAACCGATCGGTCTCGTATTCGGGCTTCTGTCGGGTCTGCTGGCTCGATGCGGAAACATGGACGGCCCAGGCCGGCGTCTCCTTCGCGTCGCGTGGCCTGCGACGCGCGAACAGGGCGCCGGTCTCTGCGTCATACCGTGTTTCGACAAAGAGTTTGGCAAAGGCTGGATGCGCCCTGTCTGCGCGACGGTTGTTGAGACAGACTTCGGCGAAGCTGGTCAGCTCGAGGGTGCGTTCGTTCGCACCATGATTGCTGATTGTCAGCGCGCGCACTTCCGCGTCGGCGTCGGCGGCGACGCAGACCTTCCAGGCTATTTCTATGTCGCCGGCGCGGCAGCGGAACTCGGCCCGATCCCCATGAAAGGCATTGTCGTAGAGATCGACAGGTTCGGTAATCGGCTGCCTGCCAATCGACCACAGCCTGTTATCGCCGAGATCGCGAACGTAGCAGAACTGCCCCCAGCAATCGCGCGTGACGTCTTCCTGCCACCGAGTTACGTCGATGCCCCGCCAGGCGCCGTAGCCGGCACCCGCGGCCGTCAGCAGGACACCGTAGCTGCCGTTTGAAAGCAGGGCGACGCCGGACCCCGGAGTCGGCCCCGCAACGCTATCATGTCGAACCGTCTCGGCAGCGTCTGCTGGCACGGGAACCTCCATTCGCTCGGCCTTTTGCTCAGGCATTGTCCGCTTCGGTGTTCTCCGCACTGCTTGCCGTCTTCAGCGAAACCATGGTCTCCTCCCTCGAGCCCAGATTGCTACGGTAAGATCTTCCAAGGCAAAATATTCTGATTTTTCAGGCCGATGCCAGGGTCGAGGGCGCCGATACAATCCGCATTTGCGAAGCTCGGTCCTCCACGCGCCTGGCTCTCCATGCTTCATCCCGCGATTGGTTGCGGTTTCGCGCCAAGGTTCCAATGCGCGGCCGCATACTCGCACAAACGTGTCTGGCACACAGTAAAATCCAATGGAACTCAGAGCTCAACCCCGAAATGGGCTCCGATTTCGAAAATCATGCGCTATGCCCGGCTTGGCGTCCATGTCCACTTACCATCCTCACGGAATTCCAGGACCGCGTCGTAGATATCGCGCGGTTCCTCGGCGCCTGCGTTGTTGATGTAGCCGATCGAACGTGCGGAAAGCATCTGCAGGATCTTATCAAGCTGTTGCGGCCCCAGTGTCGTGTTGACCCGATCCAGGAAGGCGAACCGCGGGGCTGCGAGAAGAAGGCCGGCGAGCGCCAGAAGCTGTTGCTCGTGAAGCGCAAGCACCATTTCCCAGTCGGTCTCGGTGTCCAATCCGCCAAGCGCGTGCTCAAGCACCTGTTCGAGGCCGAGCTCGTGCAGCAGCTGGACAATGTGTTCGTCCGATATTTTGTCCCTGTTCTCACCGCGCACGAGAACCTGGCGCAAGGTGCCGGTCGGCAGGTAGGGCCGTTGCGGGACAAACAATATGTCGCCAGGAGGCGGACGGATGGTGCGCCCGGTTCCGTTGACGGAGATTCCGGCTGTCGCGCGAAACAACGCCGTGCCCGCAGCCGGCGCCGATCCAGTGATCAGGACGCGCGACCCGCAAGGGATCGATACCGACAGGTCCTTGAAGAGGGGCGTGCCGTTTGCCGATGACAGCACGGTCAAGTCCTCATAGGCGAGCCGATCCTTTTCCTCGACAATCTCGACGCCCGAACCCGGCGGCGTTCGCGACTGTTCGATGGCCTCCAGCAGGGAGCTGAGCCGGGCGACGACCGCGGCGAACGTAGAGAGCGACTGGAACTGCGTCACAATCAGCGAAAAGGCGCCCACAAGCAAAGCGAAGGCCCCGGCTGATTGGGTGATCACGCCGAAGCCGATGCTCCCGGCGATGTAGGCAGGAGCCACGATCAGGGCCGGAATTATCTGGATCAGCCAGTTGTATCCGGTGGTGAAGAAGCCGACATTGCGGTTGATGGCTATGATCTGGCGAAAATTGGCGACCACCGTGTCGAGCCGCTGCATCAGGCGCGCCGTCTGGCGCTGCTCGTCTCGCGCCAGCATGACGGGTTCTGCGTTTTCCCGAACCTCGATCAAGCCGGATCGGAAGTTGGCTTCCTTGTCGAGCTGGTTGTAGTTCAGGCTGATGAGCGGGCGTCCCAGCGCAATCGTCAAATACGAGCCGCAAGCGGCATAAAGGACAGCCACCACGAACAGCAGCGGACTGATCGACCAGAGCACGCCGGCAAAGGCCAGGATCGTGAGAGTGCTGTTGAGCAGCATGAGGATGAAGGAGAGCGTGGTAACCGTGAACGCACGAATGTCGTCGGCGATCCGCTGGTCGGGGTTGGTGAGTTGGCCCGAGACGCCAAGATGATAGTATGTTCCATCGGCGAGATAGAAATTGACCGCCCGCCGGGTGAGGAATTCTCGCCAGAGCAGCGCAAGGCGCTCCTCGATGAAGCGGGCGACGACGGCAACGATCGTCAATGATGCAAACACGCCTATGTAAAACACCGCCTGCCGGATGAATTCAGCCGTCTGGCGATCGGCGATCGCCGTCATGAAGTTTCGTCCCACGTAGCTGTTGACCACATTCAGGCCGCTGACGCCGCACAACAATGCGACGAGCATGGCAAACATCATTCTGGCCTTGCCACCGACCTCGGAGCTGGCGAAGTTCTTCACTGCTTGCGCAAAGCGAACGCCAGTTACCTTCAGCGGGATTGGTTTCGTATCCATGACACCCTCGACAGGTCCAGAGTGATGAGATTGCGTAGCGTTTGGCGCCGATGACGCGGCGCCGGCTGGCTGAGAGGGTTGTGCCTTGGAGAGGAGATGAACAGCAGCGCCAGGCCGCGTAAATTCTCGACGATCGGCGCACTGTCGTATCGGGTAGAACGCAGCCCTGGCGAATTGAAGCTCGCTTGCGGTCGCCCTGCGAAGAGCCATGCGTGCAAACGAACCGATTCGACTTCTCGATGAATGCCGATCTGCACCAAGCGCCCTCCTGATGGGCGAAACCGTCCCTGGTCAGCAGAACAAGGACGGTTGCGCCCGTAGAACTCGATCGTTGCCTTTGCTATCCGCCTGGCTGCCGCCACAGCGTCTCGACGTTCTGCATGCTTTGAAAATGCCCCCGCATGTACTCAATTTATCTTGTTTCGGCGACCATGACCACCTTGGTGGTCCCGACTTCTGTCCTCGAGTTGCGTTCGCGCTCCCTAACCGAATGTGAAGGCGTAGGCTTGTACACCGGGATCCAGGAAGCGGATCTCGAAGTTTCGCGCCTGGACGCTGCCGGACTGGCGAACGAGCTGATAAAGCTTCGTCGTGGTGACGATGCCGTTCCCATCGGCATCGATATCCGCTCCATGGTCGCTGTCCGGAGCCCTGCCGTCGACCGTCACCTTGAAGCGCACCGGCTTTCCGCCGGCTGCGGGGCCGAGCACGAGATGAAGGTCGCGGGCGCTGAAGCGATAGGCGATACCGCCGCCGGGTTGATCGAGCGTCGCTTCCTCTGCGCCGATGGTCCAGGTCCCGGACAGGCCCCATTCGTTGAGGCCGGGTTCGGCGATCGAATAGTTGCTTGCCGTGTCCGGCTGCAGCCTCTCCGGCGAGACGAAATTCTGCGCCTGCTGGTAGCCGACATAGGTCTCACCGGAACCAATATTGGCGAGGTCCGGGCTGACCTCCGCGCCTTTCGCGTCGGGCTTGACCGGATCGCTAGCGGCCATCTCGCTGCCCGCTTCGCGCAGCAGATCCTGGATTGCCTGCTCGGTCTCCTGGTAGTTGCCTTCGCCGAAGTGGTGGTAGCGGATCTGGCCCTTGGCATCGATCAGGTAGTGGGCAGGCCAATAGCTGTTCTCAAACGCGCGCCAGATGCGGTAGTCATTGTCGATGGCGACCGGATAGTCGATCCCGAAGTCGGCCATCGCCTTGCTGACATTGTCGACCTTCTTTTCGAAGGCGAATTCCGGGGCGTGCACGCCGATTACGACAAAGCCCTGGTCCTTGTACTTCTCCGACCAGGCACGGACATAGGGAATGGTGCGGATGCAGTTGATGCAGGAGTAGGTCCAGAAATCGACGAGCACCACCTTTCCACGCAGTTGCTCCGTGTTGAGCGGCGGCGAATTCAGCCACTGTACTGCACCGCCGAGCGAGGGAGCCTGGCCTTCCACGGGTAGATTGCTGCGGAACGGCCGCTTTGTATCGGCGACCGCGATCATCATGCTGTTGTCGGCGACCTCGGATGGTGCCCCGACGGCAGTCATTGCGTGGAACCGGTCCAGAACCACCTGTTCAAAGGACGCCGTGCTGGCATAGGACAGGCGAGACAGCAGGCCCGTATCGAGGCCGAGCGCGATGGTGCCGACGCCGGCCAGCACCAGGGCGCCGAGAACCTGGCGTATCCGTTCGCTTACGCCGAGGTGACGCTTCATTCCGGCGAAGATCTTTCCGCCGACGAGCAGCGCGAAGGCAAGCGAGGTTGCCGCGCCGGCCGCATAGGCGAGGAGGAGGGATGTCGTTTCAAGGTTTGCACCCTGCAACGCCGCGCCGGTCAGAACGAGACCCAGAATCGGTCCGGCGCAGGGTGCCCAGAGCATTCCGGTTGCGACGCCAAGGACAAGCGAGTTGATCACCGTCGGCGCCGAGCGCGTCGGGTCGGTTGCGTTCACCAGCCTGTTGCCGAAATCGACGACGGGATGGGTGAGCAGGCTTGCGATACGCGGCGAAAGCAGGCTGGCGCCCAGAACTGCAAGGAGGATGATCGCAGCAATGCGGCCGTATTCGTTTGCCTGGATGGCCCAGCTGCCGCCGACGGCTGCGAGCGTCGCGACAATTGCGAAGGTGCCGGCCATGCCCGCGAGCATGGGCAGAGTGCTTCTGACGAAAGGCTGCCCCGCACGCGCAAAGACGAAGGGGAGGATGGGGAGGATACACGGGCTGAGGATGGTCAGCGCACCTCCAAGATAGGCAATGACAAGAAGCGCCATCATTGTTTCCTTTTCAACCGGTTGATCGGGCTCTGGCCGGCGATTTGCCTGGACCAGCGACGGGCCAATCTGGTCGGGGCCAGGTATCCCCGATGTGTCCGGCTTTCGTGGAAAAGGTATCGAAATGTAGGAAACGGCCGGGATCGCTACAGAGCGACACAAAATGCTCGAGGCAGTTTTTGCGGACCGGCATCGTCAATCCGCGATGAGGCGGGCGCGGCTGAATTGTATCGGAGTGTATCGGCAGCCGCGAAAGCTACATCCTCATGCAAAAGCTGACGGCGTGCGACACATCCGCGATACATGCCGCCGGTCTTCTTGGCCTCGTGACCAATTGACAGGAGAGATCGATGCCCGACGAAATCAACCGCCAACGCCGCCGTTTCTTCGGCGTTGCCGCCATGGCCGTCGCGGCCGTCGAATTTGGCGCAACCGGTGCCGCCCATGCCCAGTCGCCGCAGGCCTCCCCGGCGCCTATGCCCCCTGTCAGACCCGGGACGAATACGTCCTTCAAGGCGCTGAAGCAGACCAGGGCCGGCGTGCTCGATATCGGCTACGCCGAGGCGGGCCCCGCAAATGGGCCCGTTGTGCTGCTGCTGCATGGCTGGCCCTACGACATCTACAGCTTCGCCGACGTCGCGCCGCTGCTCGCTTCGGCCGGTTATCGGGTGATCGTGCCTTATCTGCGCGGCTTCGGAACGACCCGGTTCCTTGCAACTGATACGCCTCGGAATGGCCAGCAGTCTGCGCCGGCCGCCGATATGATCGCGCTGATGGACGCGCTCGGCATCGACAAGGCCATCGTCGCCGGCTTTGACTGGGGCGCGCGCACCGCCTGCATCATGGCGGCTCTTTGGCCCGAGCGCTGCAAGGCGCTGGTGTCGGTCAGCGGCTACCTGATCGGCAGCCGCGCAGCCAACAAGAAGCCGCTGCCGCCGAAAGCCGAGCTCGCCTGGTGGTATCAGTTCTATTTCGCGACCCAACGGGGAGAGCTTGGCTACCGGGAAAATACGCGGGAATTCGCAAGGTTGATCTGGCAAACGGCATCGCCGAAATGGAATTTCGACGACGCGACGTTCGACCGCTCGGCAAAGGCCCTCGACAATCCCGATCACGCCGAAATCACCATCCATAACTATCGCTGGAGGCTCGGTCTCGCTGAAGGCGAAGCGCGTTATGATGCCTACGAGGAGAAGCTTGCCGGTGGGCCAATGATCTCGGTGCCGACGATCACGATGGAGGGTGACGCCAACGGAGCAGCTCATCCTGACCCCTCCTCCTATGCGGGCAAGTTCTCGGGAAAATACGAGCACCGGACGATTACCGGCGGCATCGGCCACAATCTGCCGCAAGAGGCGCCCCAGGCATTTGCGCAGGCGGTTCTGGACGCAGCGCGGTTCTAGCGGCCAGCGGCTGCTGCGGGGACATTTCTCTGCTTCGCGGCGGCCGGATCAGCGTCTAAGAATGGCAGGCGGTGCATTCGCGATATGGAAAGAGGATCCAGGGGCCGAGAGATGGAGCATGTCGACCATATACTGATCGTCGATGACGACCGCGAAATCCGCGAACTGGTGTCGAGCTATCTGACGAAGAACGGCCTGAAGGCGACCGTCGCCGCGGATGGCCGCCAGATGCGCAGCTTCCTGGAGGCAAATTCCGTCGACCTGATCGTGCTCGACGTGATGATGCCGGGCGACGACGGGCTGGTGCTCTGCCGCGAACTGCGCGCCGGCAAGCATAAGGCGACGCCGATCCTGATGCTGACCGCGCGAAGCGACGAAATGGACAGGATCATCGGGCTCGAGATGGGGGCGGACGACTATCTGCCGAAGCCGTTTGCCGCCAGGGAGCTGCTCGCGCGCATCAAGGCGGTGCTGCGGCGGACGCGCATGCTGCCGCCGAACCTTCAGGTCAGCGAGGCCGGCCAGTTGCTGACCTTCGGCGACTGGCGGCTCGATACGGTTGCCCGCCACCTTCTCGACAAGGAGGGGGTTGCGGTTGCCTTGAGCGGAGCCGAATACCGACTGCTGCGCGTCTTCATCGACCATCCGCAGCGCGTGCTCAACCGCGACCAACTGCTCAATCTGACGCAAGGGCGTGACGCCGAACTCTTCGATCGCTCCATCGACCTGCTTGTGAGCCGGCTCAGGCAGCGGCTGGGGGACGATGCGCGCGAGCCAATGTATATCAAGACGGTGCGCAGCGAAGGATACGTCTTCTCCGTTCCGGTCGAGATCTCGGAGCCGCGCCGATGAGCGCAGGCGCCAAGGCCCATCTGCGGCGGCTCTGGCCGAGCACCCTGCGTGTCCGGCTCTTCTTCATCCTCCTGGTGGGGCTCGCCGTCGCCTACGGGTTGTCCTTCACGGTCCTCTATGTCGAACGCTACATGTCGGCCAAGGCGGTGATGCTCGGCACGCTCGAGAGCGATTTGGCAACGTCGATCGCCATTCTCGACCGGCTTCCGGCGAGTGAACGGCCGGAATGGCTCGAGCGACTGAGCCGCGGCGCTTATCATTTCGTGCTCGGCCCTGGTCTGCCCGGTGTGCCGGATACGTCGGGACGAGGATCGGAGATTGCCGGAAAGATCGAAGAGGCGGTCGGGCATCGCTTTCCGCTCACCGTCGTGGCAATACCCGGCGAAACGGAAAGACTTCAGGCGCACCTGACCTTGAGCGACGGCAACCCGCTGACGATCGATGTGACACCGCGAGGTGTCATGCCGATAGCGGGATGGCTGCCCTATGTATTTGCGATCCAGATGATGCTTCTGGTGCTTTGCACCTGGCTCGCCGTGCGCCAGGCGATCCGCCCGTTGACTCATTTCGCGGCTGCGGCCGATGCCCTGGATCCGGAGCGGAAAGGCCCGGCACTGAGCGAGGAGGGGCCTAGCGAGATTGCGCACGCCGCAAGGGCCTTCAACGCTATGCGAGAGCGAATTCGACAGTATCTCGACGAGCGCGTTCAGATCCTGGCGGCGATATCCCACGACCTGCAGACGCCGATCACCCGCATGCGCCTGCGGGCCGACGTGGCCGATGACTCGGCGGAAAAGGATAAACTCCTGCTGGACCTCGCCGAAATTGAGCGTCTCGTCCAGGATGGTATAGCTTATGCGCGAAGTGCGCACGGCAACGGCGAAAAGTTTTCCCGCATAGACCTCGCATCCTTCATCGACAGCCTCTCCTACGACTATCAGGACACGGGGAAACCTGTCTCGGTAGTCAGCACGATCGCCGGCACCGTTTCCACCAAGCCGCATGCGCTTCGGCGCATCCTGTCGAATTTCATCGACAATGCTCTCAAGTTCGCCGGCGCCGCGGAAATCGGCGTCGAGCGCAGGGAGCAGGATATCGTCATCACCGTCATGGATCGCGGCCCCGGTATTCCGGAAGACCTGCTCCAGGCGGCCATGCAGCCCTTCTTCAGGCTGGAGCAATCCCGCAACCGCGAAACCGGGGGGACGGGGCTGGGGCTGGCGATCGCACAGCAGTTGACGACTGCGATCGGCGGATCGCTCAAGCTCTACAATCGCAGAGGCGGCGGGCTGGCGGCGGAGATCACCATTCGCTGACGTAAATCCCGTTTGTTTTCAAGGCGACGCCGCCCGCAATGATGTCTCGTCTCGCGGGCACTACGCTTTGTTACACTTCGGGCGATTTCGGAAACACGCAGGATACGTCGGGCGGCCAACTCTCAGATCGCCAACGCACATGACGTGGCGCGTGCCGCGTCGAAGGAGGATCGAATGAAACTGCTAATCATCTGCATGCTTGGCGCGGCCGTCTTCGCCGCGCCCTGTGTCTACGACGTGGCCTCGCGAGAGCCGTCGCCACTGGCGGGTCTTGTCGCTGCCTCCTCCGGTCCCTATGCATTTCAGCCGGAGGCACGGCTGCGACCCCATTCCGGCCTGCCTTCGCAGTAACGTCTAGTCTGAAGCCGCCACGGAGAAAGTGATGAAGCTCTACCTGAACGAAATTTCCTCGGCGACATCGCGCGTCCGCATTGCCCTTGCCCTGAAGGAGCTGACGGTGGAAGTGCAGTCGGTGGGTATCCTTGGCGCAGAGGCGGAAAGTCGCCAGGCGGCCTATCGAAACATCAATCCGCAGGGGCTGGTGCCGGCACTGTTGACCGACAATGGGGTGCTTGTCACCCAGTCGCTGGCCATCATCGAGTATCTCGATGAACTCCAGCCCGAGCCGGCGCTGCTGCCGCGGACACTCGAAGAGCGAGCGCAGGCACGTTCGATTGCGCTTGCCATCGCCTCCGAGATCCACGCGTTCGTGACGCCTCGCATTGCCTTGCATCTCGGTGCGAGCTTCGGGGCCGACGCCGATACCATTGCCGGATGGAACCGGCACTGGATCAAAGAGGGTATGGCTGCGGTCGAGCATCGGATCGCCGGTGGCCGGCGTGGCGACTTTGCCGTCGGAGACCAGCCTTCCGTCGCTGATATCTTCCTGTTTCCGCAGTCTGTCTCCGCCCGTCGCCTTGGTCTCGACTTGGCCCAATGGCCGAATATCGCGGAAATCGTAACTAATCTCGAGGCGATCCCAGCCTTCGCCGAAAACGCGCCGGCACCGAGGAAATAGCCCGATGGGCGCGACCGCTATCGGCTGCGGTCGCATCAATCTGGCGGAGGAGGTCAAACCGGAGCGAGAATCGGCGGCTCCGATCGACTTTCGGCGATCACGGGATGAGCAGCAGCTTTCCGGTGGTTGCGCGGCTCTCCATCGCCGCATGCGCCGCCGCCGCTTCGGCGAGGGGGTATGTGGCTCCAATCCTGACCTTCAGCGAACCATCCTCGATCCAGTCGAACAGCTGTTTGGTATGGGCGCGGAGCAATGCGGGCGTGTGGATGTGGTCCAGGAAGACGGCATAGCCGAGCTTGATGCTCTTCGGCAGGCTCATGATGTCAAGCGGTCCCGGGCCGCCCAGCACGGGGCCATACCAGCAGAAGGTTCCACAGCGGCGCAGGGCATCGAGGGAGCCCTGGAACGTCTTCGGGCCCGAACCGTCATAGACCACATGGACGCCCTCGCCGCCGCTCAGGCGGATCGCCTCTTCGGCGAAGTTTCCTTCGGCATCGACGATAACGTGATCGGCGCCTGCTTCCTTCGCCACGGCAACCTTCTCGGCCGATGAAACGCGGCCGATGACGTTGCCACCTCTGAGCTTGATGATTTGCGTCATGAGCAGGCCGAGGCCACCTGCGGCGGCGTGCACGAGCGCGATATCGCCGCGCTGCACGGGGTAGAAATCGGTTGTGAAGTGGCTGGCGGTAAGGCCCTGCATCATGACGGCTGCAGCGGTTCGATCGTCGATCGCATCCGGTATGCGTACGAGCGCACTCGCTGGAATCGCCAGCCGTTCCGCATAGCTGCCAGGCGCATAGACCCAGGAGACACGTTCCCCGAGCCTTACGCTATTGACGCCATCTCCAACAGCGATGACGCGGCCGGCTCCCTCGACGCCAAGGACCTTTGGGTTCGGCATGTCGGCCCAGATAAGACCGCGGCGCGCGCCGATATCCATGAAGTTCACTCCGGCCGCCGCGATCTCCACGACAACCTCGCCCGGCCCTGCGACGGGATCGGGCAGCTCGGCCAACTCCATGACATCAGGGGCGCCAGGCCCGTTCATTACAATGCTTCTCATAACGCTTCTCCTGTGTTTTAGACTGAATAGTCCAAAATTATGCCCAAGGAAAGAGCCAACCGCTCACAGCCGTAGCCACGAGCTGCTTTCTCCATGAATCCGAAAAAAACCGCAGAAGTCTTCTAGTCCAAATCCGCTGAAGAGCGCTTAGCTGACACAAGCGAAAGCGATGAACCGACATTCGCAAGGCTGGAGCTGCCAGATCGACCAGTGAACCATATTGAAGGCAGCTTTCTTGCCGCCGGCCACGGAAGAACGGCGGTGTCGGGAGTGGATTGCGCTCTACCGAGTCGTGAAGGCGATCGCAGGTCGCCGTCCACACGCTTGCTATTCATGAAATGAGGTGAGTCATGCGCGTACTGCTTGTCGAAGATGATCAAATCCTCGGCTCGACGTTGAAGAGAGCGCTGGAGAAGCATGCCTACGGCATCGATTGGATGCGGGATGGGCAATCGGCGCTGCTGTGCCTGGAGACCCTTCATTTCGGTGCGGTCGTCCTGGACATCAACCTCCCGCAGCTAAGCGGCATGGACGTGCTGAGGGGCCTGCGCGAGAGAGGCGACCACGTGCCCGTGCTGTTGCTGACTGCGCTCGATACGGTGCGCCAGAAGGTCGCGGCACTTGATGAAGGCGCCGACGACTACATGGTCAAGCCGTTCGATCTGGACGAGCTGCTGGCCAGGCTGAGGGCCGTCATCCGCCGCCGCGAAGGTCGAACGGAGACGGTCCTGAAATGTGGAAGCGTCGAAGTGGATCCGTCCGCCATGGTCGTGCGCAAGGACGGTATACAGATCCACACGACTGCGAAGGAGTTTCACATGCTCAAGCTGCTGATGGAGCGCAGTGGCCGGTATGTGACGAAGAGCGACATCGAGTACGCGCTCTATGACGCCAATAGCGGGGTGGAAAGCAACACCACCGAGGTCACCATCTACAATCTTCGCAAGAAGCTCGGGACCGAGTTCATCAAGTCGATCCGGGGCGTCGGCTACCTGATCGAGCGATGATCAATTCGACACTGACGCGCCGGCTTTTCTTCCGGGTGGCGCCTGTCGTGGCAGTCACGATCGCGCTAATCGCGGTCTTTGCGTTCAACAGCGCGACGCGCGAGATCAACAAGATCTACGACGCCCAGCTCGTCAATGATACGGACGTTCTTCTGGCTTTGCTGCGCCGCTCGCTCGAAAGGCCGAACGGTCATGTCCCGCGCGAAATTCCGGATATCGACTTCACCACGGGCAATGAGGCAGCGTTGAGTCCTGACGCTGACGAGTACGCGGATGCCCATATGTTTCGCGGCTGGGTCAACGGGCACGTCGCCGTATACAGCAACAATGCACCATTGGAAAACTTCCCCGAGCAGAAGGCAGGCTTTACGACTGTACCCTACAAGGGGGATATGTGGAGGATCTATTCCGCTCCTCTGCCGAATACGGCGATCACGATGGAGGTGGGCGAAAAGGTCTCGGTTCGCGAGAAGCTCGTCGCCAATATCCTGCTCAATCTGTTCTTCCCGCTGGTCGCGCTCGTTCCGATCATCGGCTTTCTGATATGGCTCGGCATCAACAATGGCCTCAGCACCATCCGCGGACTGGTGCGCCACATACGCAGCCGTTCGCCTGACGATCTCTCGGCAATTCCCGTGGACGGCCTGCCGCGCGACCTCCTGCCGCTCGGCAATTCGATAAACCACCTTCTCGACAAGCTCGCCCACTCGCTGACGCTGGAAAGGCGGTTCTCCGATCTTGCGGCGCACCAGCTTCGCACCCCGCAGGCCGCCATGAAGCTGCTGCTGCAGTTGCTCGACAGGGCCGACAGCGAAGACGAGCGCCGTGCGATCATTTCAGATCTCGTGCTCAGCAACGAGCACGCCATGCACATGATCGAGCAGTTGCTTCGCCTGGCACGGGTGAGCCACCACGCAATCGAACTTGCCCCGGTCAATCTCTACGATCTGGCGGCCACGGTGCTTTCACAGTTCGGCAACGTCATCAGCGACCGCGGAATGGACGTGTCCCTGGAGGGCGACGAGCATGCGTACGTGAAGACCGACGAATTGCTGCTGGCCATGATGTTCAGCAATCTCGTCGACAACGCTCTTAAGTATACACCCGTCGGGGGGCGGATCGCGGTCGTGGTCGCCTCCGAGCAGGCATCCTGCAGGCTGTCGATCCGCGACAGTGGTCCCGGGATTCCGCCCCACCAGTACGACGCGGTTTTTCAACGTTTCTACAGGCTCGATACGCTCGAGACCGAAGGCAGCGGGCTTGGCCTCGCGATCGTCGCTGATATCGCCGATCGCCTCTCGGCGGCGATTACCCTGGCGACGCCGAGCTGGGGAAACGGACTGCAGATCGATTTGCTGCTGGCGAGAAGCACATAATAAGCACTTTTCATTTTCGCTTCATCTCCGCCTCAGGTCGAAATCATCGACGCTTGATAAACAATCTCCCATGATACGGTTTAGGAGCGTTGCATGCGGGTATTTTGTGATTTCGACGGTACGATTTCCGTCGACGATGCAACGGATGTGGTGTTGTCCCGCTTCGCCAGTTCGGAGTGGCAAGCAATCGAAGGTCAATGGAAGCAAGGGCTGATCGGTTCGGCCGAATGCATGCGTCGACAGATCGCCCTTATCCGCGCCAGCAAGCGCGAACTCGACGACCTCTTGGACACGGTCCCGATCGATCCCGGCTTCAGCGACTTTCTGGATGTCTGCGCGGGCCTCGGCCTGCCGGTGAGCATCGTCAGCGACGGCGTCGACTATTTCATTCATCGCATCCTCGCAAATAACGGCATCGGTGTCTTGCCGATCATCGCAAACAGGCTGGTCAGCCTGCGGGGCGAGGGCGGCACCGTCTATTCGCTGACTGCTCCCTTCAGCAGCCCCACTTGCACCGCCGACGCCGGTGTCTGCAAATGTGCGGTCATCGAAGGCACGGCGCGGCAGATTTATATCGGCGATGGCCGCAGCGACTTCTGCGTTTCCGCAAAGGCAAGCATCGTCTTTGCCAAGGGAAAACTGGTGGATCACTGCATCGAGCAGGGCATCCCGTTCTACGGCTTTACCGACTTCACCGACCTCCTCCAGACATTCAAGTCAGTACTGCCCGATATCACCCGGCATGACCACGTCATGTCCTATTCCACCATCGTTTGACATAGACGAAAGGCGCGCAATGAGAACCAACCTTGTTGAAATCACGGGCGGCGTACGCCCACCGCTGGCCCGAAGCGAGGCTGAGCTGCGCTCCCTCGAGGAGACCTACTGCTCGCATGGCGACACGGTCCACTATTCCCCGGAGCCCAAGTTTTTCGAGGAATGCGATGGATCCTATCTCTACGACAAGACGGGCACGCCCTTTCTCGATCTGCAGATGTGGTATTCCGCCGTCAACTTCGGCTATCGCAACGAGCGCCTGAACCAGGCCGCCCATCGCCAGCTTGACCGCCTGCCGCAGGTCGCCTCCCAGTACCTGCATCGTGAGAAAGTCGAGCTCGCGGCCATGATCGCCCAGGATGCCGAGCGCAAGTTCGGGCGCAAGGGCCGCGTCCATTTCAACGTCGGTGGCTCGCAGGCTATCGAGGATTCGCTGAAGCTGGTGCGCAACTATACCGGCGGCAAAAGCCTGATGTTCGCCTTCGAAGGCGGCTATCATGGCCGTACGCTCGGCGCCTCCGCGATTACCTCGAGCTATCGCTATCGCCGCCGCTACGGTCATTTCGGCGAACGGGCGCAGTTCGTCGAGTTTCCCT
Source organism: Rhizobium sp. BK251 (assembly GCF_004345245.1). Lineage (GTDB taxonomy): Bacteria > Pseudomonadota > Alphaproteobacteria > Rhizobiales > Rhizobiaceae > Rhizobium. The sequence continues at coordinate 48,655 of NZ_SLUQ01000005.1, forward strand.
ATCACTTTCGCGGCCCCAAGGGCATGTCGAAGGAAGAATACGGCTACGAATGCGTCCGCAAGTTCGCTCGCCTGTTTGAGAGCGAATATAACGGCGTATGGGATCCGAAAGCCGGCAAGGCCGAATATGCCGCCTTCTACGTCGAGCCGATCCAGGGCACCGGTGGCTACGTCATTCCGCCGATGAACTTCTTCTCCGAGCTGAAAAAGGTGCTGGACGAGCACGGCATCCTGCTCGTCGTCGATGAGATCCAGATGGGCGTCTACCGCACCGGCAAGCTCTGGTCGATCGAGCATTTCGGCGTGCAGCCCGATGTCCTGGTCTTCGGCAAGGCGATCACGAACGGCCTCAATCCTCTGTCCGGCGTATGGGCGAGGGAAGAGATGATCAACCCCGACATCTTCCCACCGGGGTCGACGCACTCGACATTTGCGAGCAATCCAATGGGGACCGCGGTAGCGCTGGAGACCATGAAGATGCTGGAAGAAAAAGACTTTGGCGCAACGGTCATGGCAAAGGGCGCCTATTTCCTTGACGGGCTGAAGCAGCTCCAGAAACGCCATGCCATCATCGGTGACGTCGACGGACTGGGCCTCGCCCTCCGGGCGGAGATCTGCCAGGAGGACGGCTTCACGCCCGACAAGGCGACGATGGACTGGCTCTGCGACGAAGGCATGAAGGGCGATCTTCAGGTCGGAACGCAGATGTACGGCCTGGTGCTGGATGTCGGCGGCTACCACAAGAACGTCATCACGCTCGCGCCAAACCTGCTCATCACCTACGAGGAGATCGACCTGGCGCTGACGTTGCTCGACCAGCTCTTCACCCGCGCCGTCCGGAGGTAGCACGTGCAACTGCTGCTTCTTCATCTCGATGATGCGTTGGAGTTGCAGCCAGATTTCGTGCGCGCCTGCTTGCACGCAGGCGCGCACGAGGTTTCCGACAAGAAGAGCGGCAGGGCGATCCGGCTCTGGAGCAAATGGCGGGCGCTCGACGATCTCGGCCGCACCCTCGACAAAAGCCTGCCATCCGCAGGCAGGGAAGCGCCGCTCTGCTTTCTGGGGTCCGGCGATTTCCATCATGTATCGGCGCTGCTGCTGGCGCGCGCGCTGGAACGGCATCCGGCTCCCACGACGCTGATCCACTTCGACAACCATCCGGATTGGGTGAGGTTCAATGGCGGGATGCATTGCGGATCGTGGATCAACTGCGCACTCGACAACCAGAATGTCCCGAAGGTCATCACCCTCGGCGTCTGCAGCGATGATCTGCGCAATCCGGAACGCAAGGGCGGCAATCTGAAGCTGTTGTCGGAAGGCAAGCTGGAACTCTATCCCTACACCCACCCGCCAAGCCGCGTCGGCGCCGACTATGGCCGCGGCGCCAGCCATCATCAGGATGCGGGTGCCGTGCACTGGAGGTCGATCGCGGACCTCGGCGAGCAGAATTTCATCGACTGGCTTCTCGACAGAATCGAGACCGAGGCCGTCTACATCACGATCGACAAGGACGTTCTCGCGCCCGACGACGCGGTCACAAACTGGGACCAGGGCCGGATGCGCCTTCCCTATGTCCTGAGCCTGATCACCGAGATCGGCAGGCGCTGCCGCATCATCGGCGCCGACGTCATCGGCGATTATTCGGCTCCGCACTATGCCGGCAATCTTTGGACGCAGGTCGCGAAGAAAGCGGAGATCCTCATCGACCAACCGCGCATGCGCCTGAAGCCGGCCGCCGCACGCAATATCAATTCCGCGGCCAACCATGCGCTGCTCGAGGTTCTCTCGGAGATGATGGGATGAGCGGAAGCCTGACGCCCACGATGATCGGCCTGATCCTGTTCTGCGTCTTCGCGGAGACGGCGATGGAGGTCTGCTTCAAGAAGTCTGCCGACGGCGGTTACCTGTCGCTCCTCGTCAAGCCGCTGATATGGCTGGGGATCGTGTTCTGGGCCGTGGAACTGTTGGCCTGGACCATCGTGCTCGAATGGGTCCCGCTTTCGATCGCCTTTCCGCTGATGGCCTCGAGCTATGTGATCGTGGTCTTCGCCGGGGCGGTGATCTTTCGTGAAAAAGTCAACCTGCGCCACGCGGCCGGAGTGTTTCTCGTAGCCGCCGGTGTGGCATGCGTCGGAGTAACCGGATTATGAAGATATTCGCGCACACACGCTGGGATGCAGCACCGGTATTGGCTGCCATAGCGCATCTCGCCTTCGACATTTACCTGATCGTGGGTTTCGAAAGCCGGCCGTTTTGGCTGTCGGCCGCTCTCGGCGCACTCTATGCCATCTCCATTTCGTGGAATATCAACAGCATATCCCACAACTTCATCCACACGCCCTACTTCAAGCCGCGCTGGATGAACTACGCCTTCAGCCTGCTGGAATCGGTCGCGATCGGGTTCTCCCAGACCTACTATCACTGGGTTCATATGCGTCATCACTCCGGCAATAGCGACAGGCCGGACGAGAAGGGCGAAACCATCGATCTGCTGTCGATCTACCGCTACGGCGGAAACGGCGAGCCGGAAAACGTCTGGTCCTACACATTCTTGAGCTTCTTCCGCGACAGCATCGGCGACATTCACAAGGCGATCGCGCGGACACGGCCCTTCGAAGCCAAATGGGGCCGGTTCGAACTCTATTTCTTCCTCGCCCTTGCGCTCGCTGCACTGGTCTACGATTGGAAGGCGCTGCTGTTTTACGTGCCCTTCTACTATCTGGGCAACTGCCTGTCGTCGCTCAACGGCTACTACGAGCACCTCCACGGCGATCCGGACGAGCCGATCGCCTGGGGGGTCAGCAGCCACAAGCCGTTCTACAACTGGCTCTGGTTCGGCAACGGCTATCACGCCGAGCATCACTACCGTCCACGCACCCACTGGACCAAGCTCCGCACCCTGCATGAGCAGATTCACGAGGAGCAGGAGAAGGCCGGCGTGCATGTGATCAGCACCTGCCACGCGCTCGGCTTCATCGCCAAGGAGAACCTTGCCTTCGACGGCAGCCGGACGGAGACCTCACATGACGCCTGATGAGATGAGCTTCTTTCTCGAGGGCACCAATGGCAGGGGCGTCCTCCTGGTCCATGGCCTCACGGGCGCACCGGCGGAGATGCGGCTGGTTGCCCGCCACCTCCATCGCCGGGGATACAGCGTCTACGCGCCGCTGCTTGCCGGCCACGGCGCCGATGTCGACACTTTCCGGCGGTCGCACTGGCAGGATTGGCTGGAGAGCGTACAGGAAGGGACTGAATTGCTCAGGTCGCGGACGGATGCTGTCTTCGCAGCAGGGATCTGCGTCGGTGGCAAGCTCGCCATGCTGGCGGCGGATCGCAGCCCGGAAGAACTGAAGGCCGTCGCCATTTATTCTCCGTGCTTCGGCTATGACGGATGGAACGTGCCGGTCTCCTATCAGCTGCTGTCGCCGCATGTGGGCTGGCTGGCACATGTTCCGTTTCTCGATCGGCTGAACTTTCGCGAAACCTCTTCGCTCGGCATCAAGGACGAGCGTCTGAGACAGAAGATCGGCGCAATGGCGACCGAAGGCGTTCTCGAGAGCTTTCCCGGCACGGGCATCGTCGAGATGCGCAGGCTCGGCAACGCGCTCAAGCACAGGCTGCCGCATCTGCAGACACCTACCCTCATCCTGCATGCCCTCGAAGACGATCTCAGCAATCCCAGGCATGCGCGCTACATCTCCGCAAATATTGGCGGACCGCACGAGCTGCGCTGGATCAAGGATAGCTACCACATGATCCACGTGGACCGACAACACAGACAGGTTGCCGACTTCACGGCCGAATTCTTCGAGGCGCCCCATGCTTCAACTCGTTGCTGACCATCCCGGGACGAGACAGGCCGGGCTGAGCGTCCTTGCCGGCGGCCTCGAAACCCATGTGGCCGACAGTATCCGCAGTATCGGACGCGACGCGTGGAACGCCTGCTTTCCCGATCAGGTCGAGGATTACGACTGCCTGCTCGCCATCGAAGAGGCCGGTATCGCCGGCTTTGAATGGCGGTATGTGACGGTCACCGAGAACGGGCGCATCTGCGCCGCGATGCCGGCATTTCTTTGCCGGTATGCTCTGGACACGACGATGGACGAAGGAATGCCGCGTCGGCTGGTGCGCCGGATCCGAAAGGCTTTTCCCCGGTTCTTCTCCCTGCGGCTTGCCTGCCTCGGTTCGCCCTGCACGGAAACGGGCGCCGTCGGATTCCATCCGGAGGTTCCGGCGACGCGGCGCGCGGCGCTGTTTTCCGAACTGCTTACAGCCTTCGAGCGTCATGCCGAAGCCGAGAGCTGCACGCTGGTCGGTCTGAAGGATATCGACGAACCGACTGCCATCAAACTCGCGGCACCGCTCGAAAAGCATGGCTATGCGGCGGTCGGTGGCCTGCCGACTGCCTGGCTCGACATCGATTTTGACAGCATCGACAGCTATCTGGCACGGTTGTCGCCGGGCACTCGCAAGGACATGCGGCGAAAACTGAAATCCGCGCAGCTTGTCCGCGTCGAGATCCGGTCGGATATCGGCGATTGGCTACCGCGTATCATGGCTCTCTACCATGATACGCGCAATCGCAGCGAGTTGCAGTTCGAAGAGCTCACGCCGGGCTATTTTGCCGGCTTGCTGGAACGCATGCCGGGGCGATCCTTCTGCATGCTCTATTTCGTCGGCGACCGGCTGCTCGCCGCAAATCTCGTTGTCCATAACGGACACACGTTCGTCGACAAGTTCTTCTGCATGGATGGAGAAGCTGGTCGGCCCTACAACCTCTATTTCCTCAGCTGGTTCACGAACCTTGCCTATTGCCTCGATCACGGCATGAACCGCTACCTCAGCGGCCAGGCCCATTACGAGAACAAGGTGCGGCTGGGCAGCAAGCTGACCCCGAACCTGATGTTCTTCCGCCACCGCAACCCGCTCGTTCAAATGCTGTTGCGGCGCGTGTCGGGCTTCTTCTCCGTTGACGAGGCCTCCTCATGAAGATGATGCACATGTCCTGGATTGCGATTCCGGTGCTGAACACGCTGTACCAGGTCTTCCTGAAGTACGGCGCCGTCCGCCTGGAGAGCACGCCCACCGGCTTCGGCTGGCTCGACGCCGCACTTGCCTCGCCATGGATACTGGCCGCGATCCTTACCGAGATACTCGGCTTTTTCATCTGGATGAACATCCTGTCGGAGCTGGATCTCAGCAAGGCCTTCCCGTTGACCGGCGCCGGCTATGTGCTGATCGTCGCCAGTGGCTGGCTTGCCTTCGGCGAGCCTGTCGCTGCCCTGCAGATCATCGGCAGCGGCCTGATCCTGTCGGGCGTCTGGCTGATCGCGGGGGCTGGCGGGGAGGCACAAGAAGACATTTCGAGGACGGCTGGCACCGCGCCGCCAACAAACACCAAAGGGGATACTATGACAGTGCAGCAAGCCGAGAATCGCCGACGCTTCGGCATGTCGATGCTGGTGGACTATGTCCTGAAGCGCGCACTGTCGCGCATCGTGACGCGCGGTTCGCTGGAGGTGGTCACCGCGAGCGGTCGCGTCCTTGCCTTCGGCGACCGGAGCGGCATGCCGGTTCGTGTCCGCTTTACCGACAACCGCGCGCAATGGGCATTTCTGATCGATGCCGATCTGAGGCTCGGCGAGCTCTACATGGATGGTCGTTTCATCGTCGAGCGCGGTTCGCTCTATGATTTCGTGGCCCTGATATTGCGGGAAGCGCAGAACCAGACGCATCCGTTTGTCGCCAGGCTCATCGACGATATCAGGACGCGGTCGCGCATCTTTCGCCAACGGAACCTGCCTGGTCGCTCGAAGCGCAACGTGGCGCATCATTACGATCTCGACGGCGGGCTCTACGGATTGTTCCTCGATGCGGACCGGCAATATTCCTGCGCCTATTTTGAGTACCCGGGCCAGAGCCTGGAGGATGCCCAGCGGGCAAAGAAGAAGCATCTCGCCGCCAAGCTGCTCATCGAGCCGGGCAACAAGATTCTCGACATCGGGTGTGGATGGGGCGGTCTCGCGCGTCATCTCGCCCAGCATGCACCGGGCGGAAATGTTCTCGGCGTCACCCTGTCGGAGGAGCAGTTCGACTATGCGTCGAAGCGCCGGCCGAGCGTCGCTGGTCTGAACGCGGCGGAGGTTGGCTTCGCCTTGAAGGACTACCGGAGCCTTGAGGGCCGTTTCGACAGGATCGTCTCGGTGGGCATGTTCGAACATGTCGGCCGCTCGTCCTATCGCGAGTTCTTCCGCAAATGCGCAAGCCTGCTGGACGAGGACGGCGTCATGGTGCTTCACACCATCGGATGCTCCGCGACCCCGGGTTTCACCACGCCCTGGCTCGACAAGTACATCTTTCCCGGTGGCTATATCCCGTCGCTCTCCGAAATCGTCCCCGAGATCGAGGCGGCCGGCCTCGTCATCACCGATGTCGAGATATTGCGGCTGCATTACGCCTGGACGCTTGCCAGCTGGCGAGAACGTTTCATGGCGCGCCGGGCCGAGGCGGCCGCCCTCTATGACGAGCGATTCTGCCTGATGTGGGAGTATTATCTATCGACGGCCGAAGCCGCTTTCCGCTACGAGGATCTTGTGGTGTTCCAGATCCAGATCAGCAAGCGCAACGACATCGTGCCGGTGACGCGCGACTATCTCGTCGACGGCACAAGCGACGTCAGAAGCCGATCTGGAACGACCGGTTGAGGGTAAAGCCGACTATATTCTGGTTCTTGCTGCCGATCTGGCTCGTAATCGGGCTGTCGGCGGCGTCGCTCACCAGACGGTCGTATCGGTTATAGACCTGCACGCTCCATTGCGGGTTGATCGTGTAGGTCGCAGCGACTGTCACGCCAACGGACTTCACACCGCCACCGGCATCGAATTCAGGGAAGCGGCTTTTGGTGGCCTCGTTCGCCGATACGCCAAAGTTCTGGCTCATGAAGGTCGAATTGCCGAGCGTCAGGCGCGGGCCGACGGAAACCACAAGGCCGTCCGTGATCGGCTGGAACCAGTCGGCAGCCAGGTCAGCGACAAGGCCGCCACCGTTCCAAAGGGCCTGGCGGGCTTCGGCCCGCAACCGAAGCCTGTCTTCGATCGGCCAGTATTGGACGAATATGCCGGCGTCCAGGCTCCAGTCAATTCTGTTCAGCCCTTCAAGGCGCCAGTCGTCAAAGCTCGACCGGCCACTCCGGATGCCCCAGACGGGGCCGAGCTCGATGCCCTTGTAGGTAAAGACGGTGAGGTCGAAATTGTCGTCCGGCACATCCTGTTCGGCTGGTTCGCCGAGGCGGCGAATGTCGAAGTTGGGCAACCCGCTTACGGAGTAGTGCTTCGAGCCCTCATAGTCGGGGCTGTATTCGACGCTGCCACCGAGCGTGATGATCCACTGGCTGGGCTGCCGCGGTTGCGTCGCCGGTGCGGTCGTCGTGGCTTCCTGTGCCTGCACTTGCGTGGCGCCTGCAAGCAGCATGGCCATCAGGCCCGCCATCATGTGCGGCGAAAACGCGAAATCCAACAAACGGGAAGCAGCGATTGACCGTCCTGGCAGGCGATACCGAATGTGCATGCATTCTCCGTTTCAGCGGAACTATGACAAATCAAGCGTGCCGAATATGTCTGCCGAGTCATTCGAGGTCAACTCAAGCGCCGGCACTCGCTGCAATCTGGGTTAAATTCAGGCGCCACCTGTTGCATCAAAGGGGCACTTTTCAGGAAAAGGGCTGCATTTGTCGGGTTCTAGACGTCCCGCGGCATGCCCGCAGGCCTCAAATGCTTCCTGAGTGCAGCGATTCGGAAGATCGCGTTCGGCGCGCCGTAGCCGCGGTAACCACGGCGCTCGACGATCTCGAAGAAGAAGCCTTCGCCATAGGTGGGGCTGTAGAGCTGGAAATATTCACCATGGTCGTCGCGGTCGTAGAGGATGTTGCTCGCCTTGAGTCGCTCGGCGAAGTCCGCATCGAGCCCGAAGCGCGCCTCGAGGTCGTCGTAGTAGTTCGGTGATATCGTCAGCGAGACGAAGCCGTTTGCGGCGAGCGCCTTGGCGGTCGCGAAGATGTCGTCCGTCTTGAAGGCGAGGTGCTGGATGCCGGAACCGAAGGTCTCGGCGATGAAATGGCCGGCGAGCGTATTGCGGTTCTCCGCTCCGTTCATGGTGACGCGCAGCGATCCTTCTTCGTTCTCCACCACCTGGCTGCGCACGACACCCGAGGGATCGATGATGTCGACCATCGGCGTTTTGCGGGTGTCGAGGATCGAGGTGTAGAAGAGGAGCCACGTCAACAGCTCCTCGTATTTCATCGTCTGCGCCATATGGTCGATCGAGAGCAGGCCTGCGTCCGCCAGGTTTTGCCCGTCCTCGATCGGCTCGAATTCAATCTCCCAGATGCGTCCGAGATCGGTCTTGCGGTCGAGGAAATAGAGGAGCCCGCCACCGACGCCGCGCACCGCCGGCATCTCGATCTCACCGACGTCGAGCGGCTGCTGAAACCGTTCCGCGCCGAGCGCGATCGCCCGGTCGAGCGCGGCCTTTGCGTCATCGACCATCAGGCCGGCGGCATAGGCCGTCGTCCCATGCACGACGTAAGATGCATTGGCGAAGCCGCGCTGGTCCGTATTGATGACCAGATTGATATCACCCTGGCGGAAGAGGGTGACGTTCTTGGTCCGGTGCTTGGCCGTCTTTCGAAAACCAAGCGTTGCCAGCAGCACCTCGAGCTCCGGTGAGTCGTCCTTGTCGGCCGTGAACTCGATGAAGGCGATGCCTTCGACCGCCGCCCGCGGCGGCATGACAGGTACCGGCAGGCGACTTTCCGGCTCTCGCCTTTTCACCTGGTCGCCGAGATAAATGAGCGAGCGACGGCCATCGACCGCAATGGCGTTCGGCGAGCCGCCACGGAACTGATCGTTGAAGATCTCGAGCGAGAGGTAACCGTCATAGCCGGTGGCGGCGACTGCCTGCATGAAATCCAGCACCGGCAGGTCGCCTTCGCCTGGCATGTTGCGGAAATGCCGGCTCCAGTAGAGCAGGTCCATGTCGATGACGGGGGCGTCGGCAAGCTGGATGATGAAGATCTTCTCCTTGGGAATGGAGCGGATCGAGTTGACGTCGATCTTGCGCGAGAGCGTGTGAAAGCTGTCGAGTATGACGCCGATATTCGGATGGTTGGCGCGCCGGACGATCTCCCATGCATCGCGGTGGTCGTTGATGTGCCGGCCCCAGGCGAGCGCTTCGTAGCCGACGCGCAGCCCCCGCTTGGCTGCCCGCTCGCCGAGTTCGGAAAAGTCGGCGGCTGCGCGGTCGATACCGCCAAGCGCTGCAGGCGAGACATTCGAGCAGACGAGTACGAGATCGGTGCCCATCTCCTGCATCAGGTCGAATTTGCGCTCGGCTCGGTCGAACGTGCGGCTTCGCATCGGCTCCGGCATGCCTTCGAAATCGCGGAAGGGCTGGAACAGCGTGATCTCCATGCCGAGGTCGCGCACCATTTTTCCGACCTGGCGCGGGCTTTCGTCGAAGATCAGGAAATCGTTCTCGAAGATTTCCACGCCGTCGAAGCCGGCTTGGGCGATGGCTTCCAGCTTGTCGCGCAGGTCGCCGCTCAGCGATACCGTGGCTATGGACGTCTTCATGGGCCGCTCCTCATCGCTTCTTGTCGATTGCTAGGTCGTCATGGCCTTGAAATGGGCGAGCATGCGCGCCGGGTCCGGATCCCGGCCCGTGATCAGCCGGAAAGCGCCGACGGCCTGGAAGACCGCCATGCCGCCGCCGTCGAGCGTGCGGCAGCCACGGCTCCGTGCCTGCTTCAGCAATTCGGTTTCCAGCGGGAAGTAGACGATCTCGGCAACCCAGTGCCGGGCGTCCAGGAGTTCTGCAGGCAGGGGCATGCCCGGGTACTTCGCCATCCCGGTCGGCGTCGCGTGGACGAGGCCTGCCGCGTCGGCCATGGCCGATTGCAGGTCGTCGCCCGCGGAAATCGAGGCGGCGGGAAAGAGGGCAGACATCGTCTGTGCGAGGGCGACGGCACGATCGGTCTCGCGATCGAAGACCGTCAGCCGCTTCAATCCAAGGGAGAGGATCGCATAAGCGGTCGCGACGCCGGCGCCGCCGGCCCCGAGCTGGACCGCCGATGAAAGATCGGCCTCCGGCATGCCGCGCCTGAAGCTTTCGGCAAAGCCCCACCAGTCGGTGTTGTGGCCAGTGCGCCTGCCCCCCTTCAGCACGACCGTGTTGACGGCACCAAGTGCGCGCGCCTCGGCTGAAAGTTCATCGAGGCAGGGAATGACGAGCTGCTTGCAGGGATGCGTGATATTGAGACCCGAGAAGCCCTTTTCTTCCGCATTCTTGAGCAGGCGCGGCAGGTCGTCCGGTGAAGCGTTGATCTGGTTGAGATCGATCAGCTCGTAGCTGTAGTCGAGCCCCTGGGCCGCGCCTTCCGTCATGTGCATCGCCGGCGTCAGCGACGCCTGAATACCGGTGCCGATCAGGCCGGCTTTCAGAGGTTTCAGCAGTGTATCGGCCATTTCGTCTGCATCCCGTCGGTTACAAGGGGCAACGGCCCGCCCTCGCGAGCGGGCCGGTCATCGGTTAGTTGCTGCGCACCGCGTCCAGCTGCTGGAAGAGTTCCGTGACCGTCTCCTTGCCGATTTCGGCGCTGAACTTGTCGATCATCGGCTTCACGGCTTCGCGCAGCTTCTGCGTCTCTTCGGGGCTCAGCTCGTCGACCTGCATGCCGGTCCCCTTGATCTCCGCCATTGCCTTGGCGTCCTGCTCGCGCGAGACCTTGCGCTGGTAGTCGCGGGCTTCGGTCGCCGCAGCCTGCAGCACGGCCTTCTCCTCATCGTTGAGGCCGTCCCAGAACTTCTTGCTGATGAGGACGATCTGCGGATTGTACTGGTGACGCGTCACCGTCATGTACTTCTGCACTTCGTAGAACTTGGCATTGACGATGTTGGCGGCCGGGTTTTCCTGGCCGTCGACCGTGCCGGTCTCGAGCGCCGTGTAAAGCTCGGTATAGGGCAGCGGCACGGCGTTGGCGCCGAGGCTGTTGAAAAGCTCGATCGGGATCGGCGACTGGATCGTGCGGATCTTCAAGCCCTTGATGTCATCGAGCTTGGTGACCGCGTGGCGGTTGTTGGTGAGGTTGCGAAAGCCGAGTTCCCAATAGGCAAGGCCCACGAGGCCCGTGTCGGGCAGGAGCTTGATCAGGCTCTCGCCGAATGGGCCGTCCATCACCTTGTCGGCCTCTTCGCCGCTGTTGAAGAGGAACGGCAGGTCGACAGCGCCGAACTGCTTGACGTTGCTCGCGAGAATCCCGGCATTGAGCACGGTCATCTCGACGACGCCGCCCTGCAGGGCGGAAAGGGTCTGCACGTCGCCGCCAAGAACGCCGCCCGGATAGAGCTTGATCTCGATCTTGCCGCCGCTCTTTTCCTTCACGATCTCGGCGAACTTCTCCATCCCCATCACCTGCGGATGGCCCTTGTTGTTGGCAGATGCGAACTTGAGCTGGTGTTCGCGGATCTCGGCGGCTGCGGGACCGCCCGCAAGAAGGGCGATCGGCAGGGCCAGCCCCAATACCAGTTTCGTCAGTTTATTCAGCATGCTTTCCTCCCAGATTGAGACCGCTATCTCCCCGCGGCCACGTTGAAATTTCATCGCCGGCAACGGCATCAGTGCCCGAACCAGGAGACCGGAACAGTCACCAGCGACGGGAATAGGACGAGCAGGATCAGGACGATCAGCTCGGCGATCATGAAGGGCATGACACCCTTCATCAGGTCTTCCATCGACAGCTTCGACACGCCGCAGATGACGTTCAGCACGGTGCCGACCGGCGGCGTGATGAGGCCGATCGAATTGTTGATGATGAAAAGGACGCCGAAATAGACCGGGTCGATACCCGCCTGCTTGATGATCGGCATCAGCACGGGCGTCATGACGAGAATGGTGGGCGTCATGTCCATCGCCGTGCCGACGACCACGATGAGCACCATGATGGCGAGAAGCAGCAGCGTCTGATTGTCCATCAGTGGCTCGACGAGGGCCGCCAGATCGCCAGGCACATCGGCGACTGTGATCAGCCAGGCGCTGACGGCAGCGCAGGCGACGAGGAACATGACGACCGAGGTGATCTTTGCCGCCGAGACGAAGACGTGGAAAAGTTTCGAAGGCGGCAGTTCGCGATAGATGACCATCGACACGAAGAGCGAATAGACCGCGGCAACGACGCCCGCCTCCGTCGGCGTGAACACGCCGAACTTCAGGCCGACGATGATGATCACCGGCAGGAGGAGTGCCCAGATGCTGTCGACGAAGGCCTTCAGCCGGACCGCGCCGCTCTGGCGGGGCGGCAGCACGAACTGTTCCTTCCGGGCGACGATCAGCCAGGTGATGCACAGCGCCGCGCCGATCAGCAGTCCCGGGACGATGCCGGCAAGGAACAGCTTGGTGATCGAGACGCCGCCGATGACGCCGTAGAGGATGAATCCGATCGAAGGCGGTATGATCGGGCCGATGATGGACGCCGAAGCCAGCAGGCCGCCGGCGCGAGCAGGGTCATGGCCGGACTTGATCATCATCGGAAAGAGCAGGGCGCCGAGTGCCGCTGCATCCGCGACGGCCGAGCCGGACAGGCTGGAAAGGACACAGGCCGCGAAGATGGCGACGAAGCCGAGGCCGCCGCGCACATGGCCGACCATGGCCATGGCGAGATCGACGATGCGCTTCGACAGCCCGCCGGTGTTCATCACTTCGCCGGCGAGCAGGAAGAAGGGCACGGCCATCAGCGGAAAGCTGTCGGCGCCGTTCAGGACGTTCTGTGCCACGATCTGCGCGTCGAACGTGCCGAGGAATGCCATCAGGGCAACACCGGTGATGATGAGCGCGAAGGCGATCGGCACGCCGAGTGCCATGGGGCCGAGGAGTGCGCCGAGGAAAATTGAAATGGTCATCTCGATCTCCCTCAGTGCTTCGTGGCAAGGCCGGAAAGGGGCGGCTCGAGTCTTTCGTCGAGTGCGGCCTGTTCCTCGCTGTCGCGGACGAACTCGGCCGTCGTCACGTCGATACGGCCGGTCGCGATCGCGAAGGCATCCCAGAGCAGGATGAGGAAGGCGGGGATCCCGAAGGCAAGGCCGGCACCGTAGAAGAAGGCCATTGAGATGCCGGTGGCCGGTGCCGTCACATGCCAATTGATCAGCGTTTGCGTCCAGCTGCCGCTGATCATCAGCCAGGTGGCGAGGAGCATCAGCACGTGGCCGAGCAATACGGCGATCCTGGCTCCGGTCGGTGGCAGACGGCGCAGCACGGAATCGACGCCGAGGTGGCTGTGCTCGCGCATGGCGACGACCGCCCCAAGGAAGGTCAGCCAGATGAAGAAGATGCGCGACAGTTCTTCCGAAGAGGTGATGCCTTCGTTGAAGGCGTAGCGCAGCACGACATTGCCGAAGACGAGCACGACCATACCCGCCAGAAGCAGTGCGATCGCGACCTTGAGGACAAGGAAGTAGAAATCGATTATGCGGGTCATTCGCTCCTCCCAAAGCGTGGCTGCCGACTGGCAGCCGTGACCTTGCATCAGACACTCGGCACATCGTCTGGCAAGCGGTAAACCACCGCCGAACTCCTCATCCGCAATGGTGCTTTCAAAAATGTACGAACTAGTTAGTATGTCAAGTGTTAATCTGTTGTAAGATGCGTCGGACGTGGAATATGACTGGGAGGCGCGGCTATGCAGGCGGTTGACAATGCCGCCTGTCGCCATAGCTTGGACGTCTAAAATCAAGAGCTTAAAGTGTACCGTGGCGGGAGAGATGGCGGAACGCGGCGAAAACGGCAGGAAGAACGATCCGCAGCAGACGCGCGAGGATATCCTGCTCGTCGCGACGGAAGAGTTCGCAACGCACGGCCTCGCGGGCGGGCGTGTCGACGCCATCGCCGAGAAGACGCGCACCTCGAAACGAATGATCTACTATTATTTCGGCAGCAAGGAGGGGCTCTACCTTGCCGTCCTTGAGCAGTCCTACCGCAAGATCCGCTCTCTGGAAGCCGACCTGCATCTTGCCGATCTGCAGCCGGAGGAGGCGCTGCGCACGCTGATCGCGACCACCTTCGACCACGACGAGGCAAACCCTGATTTCGTCCGCCTCGTCAGCATCGAGAACATCCACCACGCTGCTCACATGTTGCGATCCGAGGCGATCCGCGACCTCAATGTCTCGGTCATCGAGACGATTGCCGGCATCCTGGAGCGCGGTTTCGAGGAGGGCGTCTTCCGGCGCAAGGCAGATCCGATCGACATCCATATGCTGATCAGCGCCTTCTGCTTCTTCCGCGTCTCGAACCGCTATACCTTCGGAACGATCTTCCGGCGCGATCTCTCCGATCCCGGGACGATGGGGCGGCACCGCGGCATGATCGCGGATGCGGTGATCAGTTACCTGAAGAACTAAGCCTTCGACCCGGGGCCGTTGTACTCGAGGCGCGGCGCTGAAAAACGCGAGCGAACTTTGGCGGTCGAGTGTCTGATCCGTACATGGCCGTGACGCCGCCGCCCGCCTGAATAAGGAGACTGGTCTCGCTCATTCGCCCTGACCCCGCCGGCGTTCTCGGCTCCAGACCGCCCACTCATGAATTTTACCCATAACCTCATGCGGATTATCCTCTCTAATCGAAATGATCCCCGCGCCGTATCTTCCTGCCATCACGATGTCTGACCGCAGGGACCCTGAGCAGGCTCAGGTGCATAAAAACGGATGCTTGGAGCGACCACGATAGACGAGACGCGCGAAGCGGAAGCCGGCGAAGCTCTGGCAGACTGCGGATTTTCGAAGAATGCGAACGAGGCGGCAGTGGCCGCGCCCGCGCAGGGCGTCGCAAGGAACGGCGCCGCGCAACACGGGTGGCGCGTTCTTTCTGTCTTGAGCGCGCTGATGGGGTTCGCGTCGATCTCGACCGACCTTTACCTTCCGGCCATGCCGGTGATGGGGCAGGAACTCGGCGCAGAGGCAGGCTCGATCGAACTCACGGTGTCGGGATTCCTCGTCGGCTTCAGTCTGGGGCAATTGATCTGGGGGCCGGTCGGTGACCGCTACGGCCGTCGTCTGCCGATCGCCATTGGTCTTGTCCTCTTCATCATCGGATCGGCAGGCTGCGCCATGTCGGGGAGTGCCGAGGCGATGGTCGGCTGGCGCATCGTGCAGGCGGTCGGCGCCTGTGCCGGCGTCGTGCTGTCGCGGGCGATGGTGCGCGACCTCTATGCGGGCAATCGTGCGGCGCAGATGCTATCGACACTGATGACGGTAATGGCGATCGCGCCTCTGCTTGGCCCGATCGTCGGTGGCCAGATCCTGGCCTTTGCCGGATGGCGGGCGATCTTCTGGACATTGGTGGTCATCGGCCTGCTGACCCTTGCCGCACTTTTCAGCTTGCCCGAGACGCTGCCTGCCGAACGGAGGAATCCGGAGCCTCTCGGCCGCTCGCTGGTCGGCTACCGCAAGCTCCTCTCTCATCGGCGCCTGCTCGGCTATGCTGGTGCCGGCGGCTTCTTCTATGCGGGGATCTTTGCCTATATCGCGGGCACGCCGTCTGCCTACATCACCTATCATCATGTGCCCGCCGGGCTCTATGGCCTGCTTTTCGCAGTCGGCATCGTCGGCATCATGATGACGAACGTCGTCAATTCCCGCCTGGTGATGCGTTTCGGAAGCGAGCGACTATTGTCGTATGGCACATCAGGCGCTGCCTTGTCGGGCATCATTCTCGCCGGCGCTGCCTGGACGGACTGGGGCGGGCTTTGGGGTCTGGCTGTGCCGCTTTTTCTCTTCGTCTCGTGGTCCGGCCTGATCGTCGCCAATTCCATCGCCGGCGCACTTGCCGACTTTCCGGAACGCGCCGGTGCGGTGTCCGCGCTCGTGGGAGCGATGCATTATGGAAGCGGCATATTCGGCTCGGCGCTCGTCGGCGCCTTCGCCGACGGCACGCCATGGCCGATGGCCTGCGTCATCGCGATCGCCGGCCTTGGAAGTTTTCTTTGTGCCAGACTGGTCCCGGCCGCATCGCGATAGATCGGCACTATCACCTCGACATCGGCAACAGCGCGTGCATCGCCTCTTCCGCGGCCCGCACCCCGCTTTGATAAGCGCCATGCGCCGTCGAGAAGTCGCTTCGGTGCGTTGCCTCGCCTGCGAAGAACAGTCGATCGTCGAAGGGTCGCGCCAGAGCAATGCGCGCATCGGCCTGGCCCGGAAGGGCATGGCTGTAGCCGCCGCCAATCGATGGCACGCGTCGCCACTCGGAGGCGGCAAGCGGGCGAAGATATTCACGCACCGATGAGCCGAAGAGCGCGGCGAGCTGATCGACCGCCCGCGCAAATGCGGCGTCCTTGCCGTCGGCCACGGCGGATCGGGCGCCCGCGCCACCCAGGAAACATTCGATCAGCGGCGATCCCAGCGGCCGGATATAGTAGGTGCCCGTCTCGGGATCGTGGGGATTGCCAAAGACGTGGCTTTCGGGGACGAAGGGGCTGTCGCCGACGATCTCGAGGAAGATCTTTTCGTTGGCGCCAAGGGGCAGGCGGGCCGCGGCGTCGCGCCACGGCTCCAGCGCCGACGGCCACGCAATCGTGTCGCCCGAAAGCACATTGGTCGATACCGTCAAAATCACGGCGCGAGGCTGAAGCGGGCCACGCGAGGTCTGGAGCTCGATGCCGGTGCCGCCAAGCGCGAGGGATCTGAGCGGCGTGTCGAGATGAACTTCGACATTGCCCGGAAGGCTCGACGCGATCAGCGTTCCATAGCCGGCCGGCACGCGCCAGTTGGTTGCGGTAGAGGCGGCGTCGTAGGCGACATAGTCCTTGGCCGAGATGCGCTCCAGCTCGTCTCCGCTGATGAAGCCGCTCAGGGCCTGCAGATAGGGGGTCCACGAGCCGTTCGGCTCCAACGCGTCCGAAGCGCGATCGCTCGCGGGCGGATTCGTGGCGAGCCGTTCGCTCCATTCGGCAAAGGCTTGGTGGGCGGCGTCCTGTTCCTCCCTTGAAAAGCCGAGCTCGCGGAACTGCCGCGACCAGGCGCTGGGTCTCCGCTCGACTGCAAATCCCGATTCCTCGGCAATGCGTGTCCACGGGTTGCGATCCGCCGAGTGAAGCCAGGCGCAGCCGAGGTCGACGGTGCCCACCGGTGTCTTGAAGGTCCATGCGCGGCCGCCGATACGCGGCAGGGATTCGATCATCAGGATCGACAGGCCGCTTCCGGCGAGACGCCGTGCAGCGCCGATGCCGGCAGCACCCGCGCCAATGATAACGATGTCTGGTTCTGGGGTCATTCTGGGAACACGGAACTGATGCGGTCAGGCATCATGCGCAGTCCCGGGACGCCGCGCAAGCGAGGCAAGCCTGCACAGGCGATCAAATCGTCGCATGGCAGACCGCAACCCCGTTGTCGCGGCAAGCTCTCGATGGCCTCGATCAAGCACCGGATGAGCGGCGCACGACGAGGCTGCAGGGAAGCCTCGTGATCCCGCCGGGGATGTCTTCCCCCTTCGAAAGGCCGAGTATCGCCAGGCCGGCGCGTCTGCCGAGCTCCTTGAGTTCCATGTCGATGGTGGTGAGCGGCGGGCGGGTCTGTTTCGCGATCACTTCCCAGTTGTCGAAACCGACGACGGCGACATCGTCCGGCACGGCGATGTTCAAGTCGCGGAGCCGGTCGATGACGCCGCGGGCGATTTCGTCATTGCCGCAGAAGATGGCATCGGGCCCCTCGCCGGCACGGGAAAAGACCGTGTCGACCGCCTCATGGCCCCATTCCTCGGTCCAGTCGCCGTAGAGCACCTCCGCGCCTCCACCGCAGCTCTCCCGATAGGCGGCCGCCCTGATGCGCACTGCGAGATAGTCTTCCGGGCCGGTGATATGCAGGATCCGCGAGCGGCCAAGTTCTTTCAGGTGATCGACAGCGAGGCGCGCGCCCTGCGCGTCGTCCGGAAAGAAGCTGATGTTGTCGGCCGGGCCCTCCGCAAAGACATAGACGACGGGGATCGGCAGCTTGGAAAGCTCGACCGGTGGCTTCAGGTCCAGGCGGGTCGCGGTGAAGATGATGCCGTCGACCTGCCGGTCCATGAGCGCCTCGATGTGCAGGCGCGCCAGGCGCGGGTCGTTGTTGGTTGCGCAGAGAAAGACGGAAAGCCCGTGGTCGACGAGCGCCTCCGAAACGCCGGCAGCCATCGGCAGGGTCAGCCTGCCATAGGTGTCGTTCGTCAGCATGCCGATTGCATGGCTGCGCTTGGTCAACAGTCCGCGGGCAAGCGCGTTGGGGCGAAAGCCAATCTCCTCTGCCACACGTTTTACGCGATCTCGCGTTTCGGCATTCGTGCGCCCCGTTCCGTTCAGCGCGTTCGAGGCCGTCGAAATGCTGACGCCGGCCGCCTTGGCCACGTCGTGAATCGTCCGCCTGCGGGTGTCCTTCTCTACCAAAATTGCTTGCCTCTTCCGATCGTGCTAAAACCTTTTAGCAGAAAAAATCGTGATGTTAAAAGGTTTTATCAGATTCCTTCGAAAATGCTGCGCACATAGTGTCGACAACTAAAAAATTGTCGACTAACGTTTCTGTCACGCCACCGGGAGGTTGTTGGCGGCAAAGAAAAGGGGAACGTTCATGATCAATTTAAAGTTGACGCTTGCTGCGGTCACGCTTCTGGCCAGCACGACGCTTGCCAATGCCGAAGAAGTCACGCTTTGGGTCCGCACTTCGTCCGGTGCCGTGCTCCAGGGTCTGGCCGACAAGTACAACGCATCGCATTCCGACAAGGTCAACGTGACCCAGATCACCGCTGAGCAGATGGTGCCGAAGCTCGGTGCTGCGCTTGCCGGTGGTGCGGCGCCGGATGGCGCAGTCCTCGACCTCATCTATCTTCCAACCTTCGCCGCGGCTGATGGCCTCGAGGATATCACCGATTTCGTCAAGGGCCTGCCCTATTCCTCGGCCCTCAGCCCCTCCCATATCCGCCTCGCCACCTATGACGGCAAGATTTATGGCGTGCCGGCGCTGCCCGACGCATCGATCATCGCCTACAATACCGACCTCTTCACCAAGGCCGGCCTCGACCCCAACAAGGCGCCTGCCTCGATCGAAGAGATTGCCGCCGATGCCAAGAAGATCGCCGCGCTCGGCAACGAGACCTACGGCTTCTACTTCGTGGCGAACTCCGGCAGCTGGCTGATCTACGACTTCCTGCCTCATCTCTGGGCCGCCGATGCCGATGTCCTCAGCGATGATGGCCGCACGGCAACCGTCGACACGCCGGCGCTCCGGGAAACCCTCTCCGCTTATCGCGACATGTGGAAGGGCGGCGCTATCCACCCGACGTCGCGCTCGGGCAACGGCAACAATGCGGTTGAGGCCTTCGCCTCCGGCAAGGTCGGCATCCTGATGACCGGTTCCTACATCGTGAACCTGCTCACCAGCAAATATCCGGACGTCAAGTTCAATGTCGCGCCGATCCCCGGCCCGAAGGGCGGTGAATCGAGCTTTGCCGGCGGCGATACGCTGTCCCTCATCAAGGGCATCAGCGAGGAGAAGAAGAAGGTCGCGCTCGACTTCGTCGACTTCTACATGCAGCCCGAACAGCAGGTCTATATCACGCAGGAATCGGGCATGCCCTCGCGCACCGACCTTGCCAAGGAAGCCTATGCAAAGTTCGATCCGCGCAACCTCGTCGCCTACGACATCCTGGCAAAGGCGCGCACGCCCTATACCTTCTCGTCGGATGAGCTTTTCGTCAGCCGCACCGGCCCCTTCCTCAATCTGATCCAGGGCACGATCTTCGGCGACGATGTCGACGGAACCATCGCCAAGACGCAGGAGGATTTCACCCGCATTCTCGAGCGGACGAATCCGAACTGAGCCTCGGCCGTGAATGCAACGGGGCGCGGCGAGCGCGCCCCGTTGCCACCGGATATGTCGACAAACAAGCATCAAGGGGAGCGGTGCCGTGAATTTCTCGGTGCGTCGCAGCCAGGCGACTGCAATCTCCGGCGGAGAGCCTGAGCCGAAAGGATGGCTCGGCCTCGCATTCATCCTGCCGGGCTTCCTGTTCATCGTCGTGCTCTTCCTCGTGCCACTCGTGATGACGGTCTGGATGAGCTTCTATAACTGGCCGCTTCTCGGCCGTACCAAGTTCGTCGGGCTTGCCAATTACGCAGAGCTCGTCAACGACACCCAGCTTTGGCATTCGCTGGGATTCACGATGCTGTACACCGTGCTGGTTACGGCGGCGATTTTCCTTGTAGCCTTTCCGCTGGCATTGCTGGTCGACCGGCCGCTGCGCATCGCGGGTTTCTTCCGCACCATCTATTTCATGCCGGTCGTCATCGGCTTCGGCGCGGCATCGACGCTCTGGATGTGGCTTCTCAATCCGGACAGCGGCGTCTTCGCGCAGATCCTGCGCGGCAGCGGGTTGATCGACAGCGCACCGCGGCCGCTCGAAAGCTTCTGGCCGGCGCTCGCCGTCGTCATCCTGATGGTCGTCTGGAAGACGGCGGGCTTCACCATGATCATCCTGCTCACCGGCCTGCAGAGCATTTCGAACGATGTCATCGAGGCGGCCAAGATCGATGGCGCCAATGTCTGGAGCCGCTTCCGGCGGATCACGCTGCCGCTGATGCGCAATTCGGTAGTGCTGGCGCTGGTGCTGAACGTTACCTCGTCCATGCTTGCCTTCGACCAGTTCTTCATCATCACCCAAGGTGGCCCGTCGAACAGTACGATCTCGGCGGTGTTCTCGATCTATCTCGCCTCGTTTTCGTCTTACCGCCTGGGCTATGGCTCGGCGATCTCCTTTGCGCTGCTTGTCGTGCTGGTGGCGATTAGCACCATCCAGTTCGTCTTCCTGCGCCAGCGTCCGGAGGAGGGCTGATGGACCGCTTGAACTATAATCTTGCACCCAAGCCGATGAGCGAGCGGCTCGGCTTTCTCGCCTTTGTGCTGACGGCGCTCGTCTTTGCCGTCTTCTTCGTGATGCCGATCGTCTGGTCCTTCGCGAATTCCTTCAAGCCGGCCGCGGCTGCGCTCGCCAATCCGGCCGCCTTGTTCTCCAAGACCTTCTCGCTGGAAAACTACCGCCGCCTCGAGCATGTCGGCGCCGGCTGGTATGTCTACGCCGGCAATTCGGTGCTGATTGCAGTCGGAACCGTGCTGTTGACGGTGCTGGTTTCGGTGCCCGCGGGATACGGCTTCTCGAAGTTCCGTTTTCCCGGCCAGTCGCTCCTCTTCGTGCTGATCATGGCGACGATGATGATCCCGTTTCAGTCGATCCTCACGCCGCTCTTCCTGATCCTGAAGGTGTTCCGGCTGCAGAACAATCTCTTCGGGCTGGTGCTGATCTATGTGACCTTTCAGCTCCCCTTCTCTGTCTTCATGATGCGCAATGCCTTCGATGCGGTGCCCAAGGCGTTGATCGAGGCGGCGAGAATCGATGGGGCATCGCAGGCGACGATCCTGCGGCGGATCATGCTGCCGATCGCGCTGCCGGGCGTCGCGACGGTCGCCATGTTCGCCTTCCTGAATTCCTGGAACGAATTCCTGGCGGCGCTGATCTTTCTCTCCGACCAGAACAAGTTCACCCTGCCGATCATGCTCGTTAATGTCTCCTCGGGCATCTACGGCATCATCGATTGGGGCGCGCTGCAGGCCGGCATTGCCGTGACCATGGTCCCCTGCATCCTGCTCTTCCTTCTCTTGCAACGATACTACGTGCGCGGCTTGACGGCCGGTGCGGTGAAATAGCAGCGGCCAGCCCGCTCAAGGAGTTCTCATGTCCACCTCTCCCCGTATTCAACCGGCCCGGCCGGCAGGACCGCAGCGATATGTGCCCGCCGATCACTCCCGCGTCACGTTCGACGGCGGCTTCTGGCAGAGCTGGACCGAAACGGTCCGTACCGTGACCATTCCCACCCAGCACAAGCGGCTGGAGGAGGAGGGCTTCCTGGAAGTGCTCGATTTCGACAAGCCGGCCGGCCCGCTGGCACGGCCGATCCAGCCGAGCGGGCTCTCGATGCAGCATTTCTTCGATTCCGATTTCGGCAAGTGGATCGAGGCGGCAAGCTACACCCTCAAGACCCATCCCGATGCCGCGCTCGAGGCGCAGATCGACGAGATTGTCGCCAAGCTCGAAAAGGGCCAGATGGCAGACGGCTATCTCAACAGCTGGTTCATCCGCCGCGAACCGGAGAAGCGTTGGACCAACCTGCGCGACCTGCACGAGATGTATTCGATGGGCCACCTGCTCGAAGGCGCGGTCGCATACTTCGAAGCGACCGGCAAGCGCCGGTTCCTCGATGTGATGATCCGTGCGGTCGACCACATCATCGATACCTTCGGTCGCGAGCCGGGCAAGCTTCGCGGCTACGACGCGCATGAGGAAATCGAACTTGCGCTCGTCAAGCTCTACCGCGTAACGCGCGATCCACGGCACCTCAAGCTTGCGACCTATTTCGTCGATGAGCGCGGCCAGATGCCTTCCTACTACGACGAGGAAGCGAAGAAGCGTGGCGAAAATCCCGCCGACTACGTCTTCACGACCTATGCCTACAGCCAGGCGCACATGCCGGTGCGCGAGCAGACGCAGGTCGTCGGCCATGCCGTGCGCGCCATGTATCTCTTTTCGGCAATGGCGGACCTTGCGCATGAGAATGACGATCCGACACTGAAGGAAGCCTGCGACCGCCTGTTCGACAACCTGACCGGCCGGCAGCTCTACGTGACCGGCGGCCTCGGTCCTTCGGCGTCGAATGAAGGCTTTACGCGCGAGTTCGACCTGCCCAACGAGACTGCCTATGCCGAGACCTGCGCTGCCGTCGCGCTCGGCTTCTGGACGCACCGCATGGCGCAGATCGATCTCGACGCCAAGTTCACCGACAAGCTGGAAACCGTGCTCTTCAACGGCGCACTCTCCGGTATCTCGCGTGACGGCGAGCATTATTTCTACGAGAATGTCCTTGAGAGCCATGGGCAGCATCGCCGGTGGAAATGGCACTACTGCCCCTGCTGCCCGACGAATATCGCGCGCTTCATCACCTCGCTCGGTCAGTATTTCTACTCGACCAGGGAGAACGAGCTCGCGGTCCATCTCTATGGCACCAACTCGGCCGAACTTTCGCTTGGCAACCGTTTCGTCCGCCTGAGGCAGGAGACGAACTATCCCTGGGATGGTGACATCCGGCTGCAGCTTGCCGTCGACCGGCCGAGCCGGTTCACGCTTCGGCTGCGCATTCCCGGCTGGTGCCGCAATGCCGAACTGTCGGTCAACGGCGCGCCCGTCGATCTCGAGCGTTCCATGACCAGCGGTTATGCCGCAATCGAGCGCGAGTGGCAGAATGGCGACGAGGTGCGTCTCGCCCTCGCGATGCCGGTCGATCGGATCTATGCGCATCCAGCCGTCTCCGAAGACGGCGGCCGCGTTGCGCTGAAGCGCGGCCCGGTCGTCTACTGCGTCGAGGAAACCGACCTTGGCGGGGAACCGCAGCGGCTGCGCCTGCCGGCCTCGGCCGAGCTCTCTCCGCGCTATGATGCCAACCTACTCGGCGGTGCGACCGTGCTCGAAGGGACTGCGCTCGAAGCCGGCACCGAAGGCTGGGAGAACGTGCTTTATCGCACCGCGCCGCCCTCTCTGAGAGAGCGGCCGTTCAAGGCGATCCCCTATCATCTCTGGGCCAATCGCGAAGCCGGTGCGATGGCGGTCTGGTTGCACGAAGCCTAGGAGAAAACGATGGCACGATTGGAATTGAAGAGCGTCGTCAAGTCCTACGGCATCTATGAGGCCGTGCGCGGCATCAGCCTCGAGATCGAGGACAACGAATTCGTCGTCTTCGTCGGCCCTTCCGGATGCGGAAAGTCGACGACCCTGCGCATGATCGCCGGCCTCGAGCACATCACTGCCGGCGAGATCATCATCGGCGACCAGGTCGTCAATCGCCTCGGTCCCGGCAAGCGCGACATCGCCATGGTCTTCCAGAACTATGCGCTTTATCCGCATATGTCGGTCAGGGAGAACATCTCCTTCTGCCTCGAGCAGCAGAACCTGCCGAAAAGCGAGATCGAGGCACGCATTACCAAGGCAGCGGAGACGCTGCATATCAGCGAACTGCTTGGCCGCCGCCCCGGCCAGCTTTCAGGCGGCCAGCGCCAGCGCGTCGCGATGGGGCGCGCAATCGTGCGCAATCCGAAGGTCTTCCTCTTCGACGAGCCGCTCTCGAACCTCGATGCCAAGCTGCGCGTGCAGATGCGCAGCGAGATCAAGCGGCTGCACCAGCTGCTGCCGACGACGACTGTTTATGTCACCCATGACCAGGTCGAGGCGATGACGATGGCGGATCGCGTCGTGGTGATGAATGGTGGCGTCATCGAGCAGGCCGGTCCCCCGCAGGAGCTATACCATCGTCCGGTCAGCCAGTTCGTTGCAGGTTTCATCGGCTCGCCGGCGATGAACTTTCTCTCTGCCACCCTGGTGTTCGGGGAGAAGGGCCTGGTTGTGCGCTTGACGGATGGCAGCGAGCTGCCCGTCCCCGAGGCGCGTGCGGTTGACTATGCGCGCCACGCCGGCAAGTCCGTCACCTTCGGCATCCGGCCGGAATCGATCAGCGATCGTCAGCAGCGACAGGGTTATGCCGACATCGAGGCGAAGATCGATCTCGTCGAGCCGCTCGGCCCGGAGACCATGGTCTACTTCAGCGTGGGCGACACGAACCTCTGCGCTTGCATCGATCCCGAAAGTGGCCCCAGGCCAATGTCGACCATGCCGCTCTCGTTCAACATGAACCAGATGCATCTCTTCGACCCGGTAACTGGCCACTCGCTGGCACTGGTCTGAGTCCCGCCGGCAAACGAAAAAGCCGGCAACCGCATGTCTGCAGTTGCCGGCTTCTAGCTGTTTCAGGATCAGGCGGCCTGACGGACCTTGGACGGACGCGTGGCTGCCGCCTTCTCGACCATGGCGGTCACTTCCGCGCGACGGGCACCCGAAAGCGGCAGGCGCGGCATGCGGACCCGCTCGGAGCCGCGGCCCATGATCTGCTCGGCAAGCTTGATCGACTGCACGAGGTCATGCTCGGCATCGAGATGAAGGAGCGGCATGAACCAGCGATAGATGCGGCGGGCTTCTTCCCAGTCGCCGCGCGCAGCAGCGGCAACGAGCTGCACGGATTCCTGCGGGAATGCGCTTGTGAGGCCGGAGACCCAGCCCTTGGCGCCCAGCATCAGCCCTTCGAGCGCGACGTCGTCAAGGCCGGCGAAGATGTCGAAGCGATCGCCGAAGGCATTGATGAGGTCGGTGAAGCGACGCGGGTCCGGCGCGCTTTCCTTGACGGCCTTGATGTTCGGCACGTCGGAGAGTGCCTGCAGGACGTCGACGCCGATGTTGACGCGATAGGCTGGCGGGTTGTTGTAGAGCATGATCGGCAGCGAGGTCGCCTCGGCGACAGCACGGAAATGGGCGATCAGTTCTTCCGGCTTCGGCACATAGACCATGGCCGGCAGCACCATCAGACCATCGGCGCCGAGCTTTTCGGCATCGCGGGCATAGGCGACGGCGCGGCGCGTGTCGAGTTCGGAAACGCCGGTGACGACCGGAACACGGCCGTTCACCACCTCGACGGCAGCCTTCAGGATCGTGCGCTTTTCCTCGGGCTCCAGCGAGTTGTTCTCGCCGCAGGTGCCCATGACGATCAGGCCGTTGACGCCGTCGTTGACGAGCGCGTCCTGGACGCGCTGCGTTGCGGCGAGATCCACGGAGAGATCCTCGTTGAATTGCGTCGTTACGGCGGGGAATACGCCCTTCCATCCTGTCGTCATTTTCGGGTCCTCGATTGAAAGTGGTTGCGTTATATACAAACTGTCGACAAAACTCAAGGACGACTGAGCGGCAAATCTGCGGCGATCGCTCGCTATTGCTGAAAACCACCAAAACGAAATACTAAGACGCTTGTTTCGAAGAAGGACATCGGATGCGGAAAGAGACGGAGAATGTGCGGGTGCGGGGCTCGGGCACGCAGAGCGTCTATGCCGCGCTGCGCCGGGAAATCCTGTCGATGGCGCTCGAACCGGGTAGTCCGCTCGACGAGGTCCGGCTTTCCGAGCGCTTCAAGATGTCGAGGACTCCGATCCGCGAGGCGCTGCTCCGGCTTGCCGGCGAAGGGCTGGTGACGACGCTTCCGAACCGCAACACCATCGTCGCCACGATCGATTTCGCAAGCCTGCCGACCTATTTCGAAGCGCTGACACTGATGTATCGCGTGACGACCCGCGGTGCCGCGGGGCGGAAGGATGCCGAGATCATGCGGCGCGTGCGCGCCCGGCAGCAGGAGTTCGCCGAAGCCGTGGCTGCCCGCGATGCCTTCGCGATGATCGAGGCGAACCGCGAGTTCCATGTCGCGATCGCCGAGCTTGCCGGCAATCCCTACTACACGGCCTTTTTCTCGCGGCTTCTCGATGAGGGGCGGCGTATCCTGCGCCTCTACTATTCGACCTTCGACGATCGCCTGCCGCGCCAGTATGTCGACGAGCACGAGGAGATGATCGCAGCCATCGAGGCCGGCGACGTTGCGCGTGCCGACCGGCTCGCGATCGATCATGCGGCGCAGATTGTCCGCCAGATCCAGGAGTATATCGCCCGCGATCTCGATCGCCCGGTTGCGATCGAGATCTCCTGAGCCGGGCGTGCCCTTCTCATGAGGGCAGGGGACCGCCCCGCTCCCTGACAAGCTTCATCAGCCGGTTCAGTACGGAAGACGACTGGCGCACGCCGTCGTGCTCGAACTCGTTCGTTACCCAAGCCTGGACATTGCCGACATGGCGGGCGGTTTCAAGCGACAGCCCGGCATCGACATACATGTCGTCGTGATAGACGATTGCCGCGACCGGCACGTCATTTGCGGCAAGCCGTGCCGGGTCGTAGAGCGGTTCATAGTGCTCCCGGGCGGCAAGCGCCTCGACCCCGGCGCGGAAGGGCCGCAGCGAGCGGATTTCCTCGAACATCCACGGATACATCATCTCGCCGGTCAGAAGCAGCGGGCGGCGGTCGCTCGCAAAGGCGGGGTATTCAGCGCGAATGCGCTCGGCAGCCCAGGCCGTTGCCGCCGCGCCCTGACCGTAGATGCTTTCCTGCAGGACGGCAAAGAGCGGATTATCGTCGAACGAGGTCAGCGCCATGACCGATGCGAGGAAGTGATCGGAAAGCCGATCTTCCTTCGGCCCGGAAAAGGCCTCGTCGACAAGCCAATGGATGTTGTCGTAGCCCGGCGCCATGCCGAAATCGATGCCGATCGTCTGCAGGCGGCGCACGGAAAGCCGGTCTCCATCCGGCAGGCGAACATCGTTGGCGTCGAGGTAGTCGGCAATCCGGCCAAGGCGCCCGGCATCATGCGGGTAGCGGCTGTAGAAGGCGGCGTTCTTGTCGGCAACACGCGGATAGGTGCGGCGGTAGACATCGTCGGCGGTTGCGGAGAGCCCGGCAAGGCCGCCGGTGACGTAGCAGGCGGCAAGCCCTTCCGGCGCCTTCGAGAGATAGCTGAGCGTCAGGAAGCCGCCATAGCTCTGGCCGAGCGTTTCCCAGCGACGACCACCGAACACAGTCTTCCGAAGATGTTCGCAGTCGGCGATGATGCTGTCGGCGCGGAAGAAGCCGAGATAGTCGCCGGCCGCCTCGCCGTCGGCGAACGCAGCCATGGTTGCGCCTTCGATCCGGCTGCTGCGCCCGGTACCGCGCTGGTCAATCAGGATGACGCGGTGCGTCTTCAGCGCCTCCGCGAGCCAGGGCGGCCCGCCATCGGTGGGGCGCGGCGACTTCCCGCCCGGCCCGCCCTGAAGGAAGGCGAGCAGGGCAAGGTCGTCGCGCGCCTTCACCGGATCGCAGACCTCGCGCGCGAAAACCTTGATCGTCTCGCCTTCCGGCTTCGACCAGTCGAGCGGTACCTCGACCATGTGGTCGCGCATCAGCATTCCCGGGATCGTGTATTCATGGAGCAGCATCGGTCTCTCCGCTATCGCATTTTCATTGTCGACATATTGCCTACAAGGGCATTAATGTTCGTTCAAGCGGCTTCGCCTCCGGCAAGCCGATCGCAGACAAGCTGAAGCCAAAAGGAATTGGAAGACAAGATGTCATGGTCCCATCCCGTGCCCCGCATTTCCGAGGATGAGAGGCAGGTCCGCCTCTCGCGTTTAAGGCAAGCGCTCGAGGCGGAAGGGCTTGCCGGGATGCTGCTCGGCCCGACGGACAGCCTTCGCTATTTTGCTGGCCTTGTCTGGCATCAAAGCGAGCGATTCCTCGGCGCCTTGGTGACGCCGTCCGCACTTTACTACATCGTTCCGGGCTTCGAGCGCAGCCGGGTCGAAACGCTGCCGCATCTGCCCGGCGAAATTGTAGTCTGGGAAGAGGAGGAAAACAGCGCGGCCCTTGTGCGGCGGCTCGCCGGGCAGGATGGCAAGATCGCGCTGGACGACGGCCTTCCGCTCTTCTTCTATCATGCGCTCGTCCGCGAATTCGGTGCCGAAGGGCTGGCCGACGCCGGGCGGCTGATCCATGGACAGCGACGCATCAAATCTCCGGCCGAGATCGCGCTCATTCAATACGCGATGAACCTGACGCTCGACGTTCACAAGCAGGCGCATGCGCTGATGCGGCCCGGCATCAAGGCCTCCGAGGTCGTCGATTTCATCGATCGCCAGCATCGCAAGGCCGGCGCGGACGGCGGCTCGACCTTCTGCATCGTCTCCTTCGGGACTGCGACCTCTCTGCCGCATGGCGCCGACGGAGACCAGGTTCTGGCCGCCGGCGACGTCATTCTGGTCGATACTGGCTGCCAGATCGACGGCTACCACTCGGACCTCACTCGCACCTATATGCTCGAAGGCGGCAATGGCGAGTTTGATGCGGCATGGGCGATCGAGCGTGAGGCGCAGCAGGCCGTCTTCGACGCCGCCCGCCTGGGAGCTCCCTGCTCGAGCCTTGACGATGCCGCACGCGCGGTGCTCGCCAAGCATGGCCTTGGCCCCGACTATCGACTGCCGGGCCTGCCTCACCGCGCCGGCCATGGCCTCGGCCTGCAGATCCACGAGGAGCCCTATATCGTGCGCGGCAACGCAACGCCGCTTGCTGCCGGCATGTGTTTCTCGAACGAGCCGATGATCGTCTTTTCCGGAAAGTTCGGGATCCGGCTCGAGGATCATATCTACATGGCGGCAGATGGCCCGCGCTGGTTTACCGATCCCGCCAAGGGATCGACAAAACCCTTCTGACCATCCGAGGTATCGCGTCTGGCGAAATGACAGAGGGCCGCGCGGTGGCGGCCCTCGATGGTCGTGCGGCGAGACTTACTGGTTTGCGTCGACATCCTTGTAGGCGGCGTCGAGGAAGCTGGTGTCGATCCACTTGTCGTAGTCGACAGAGCCCTTCAGGAGCTTCGCTTCGGTCATGAACTTCTCCTCGCCCTTCAGCGAGGCGAGCGCCTCCGGCGTGATTTTCGGATCCTGGTAGAAGACGTTGCTCTTGTAGGTCTGGCGGACCGACTTCTCGGATGACTTCGTTTCGTCCACGAAGATCTTGATCGTCTCGTCGGGATGAGCGTCGGCCCAGCGCGCCGTCTGGATGTCGACCTTCAGCAGGCGCTGGACGAGATCGGGATGGTTGCGGGCGAACTCGCCGTTGACCGAGATGATGAAGGGTGCCGACCATTCCGGATGCGAGTTGGCATCGAGAATGACGCGCGCCTGGCCGGTGTCGACGAGCTTTGCCGCGACATCGCCGCTTTCGACCACCGCATCGACATCGCCGCGCACCAGGGCGGGGCCCGACGCATCGAAGGCAAGATTGAGGGATTCGACGTCATCGAGCGAAAGGCCCGCGTCCTTCAGCGCCTTGGCAAAGGTCGAATGGCGGACGGTGCCGCTGAGATAGGCGACCTTCTTGCCCTTGAGTTCGCTAACCGTCTTGATCGGCGAATCCGCACGCACGATGATTGCCGAGCCGTTCTCCTTGACGAAGCTGGACAGGCCAATCGCCTTTACATCGGCACCGGCGGCCGCGACGCGCAGTGCCGGATTGTTGCCCGTGTAGATGACCTCGACCGCACCGGTGGCAAGAGCCGTCGTCGCCTCCGATCCGCCATTGGTGAAGGCGATGAACTCAACCTCGATGCCATCCTTTTCGAATTCCTTGGCGAGCGTGCCGTTGTGGCGCTCGAGGATGAATTTCAGATGGCCGGGCGCGGTACTGCCGATGCGGATGACCGCCGGCTTGTCGGCGGCAAGAGCCGGTGCGGAAAGGGCGCTGGCCCCAAGCACGGCGGCGGCGATTCCCTTGACGATTGTCCGGCGGAGCAGAGTGAGAGTGGTCTTGGTCATGGATGTTTCCCCTTCCAGTGTAAGTGAGATCAGATGTGGGAGATTTCGGAGCTGCCCTTCCAGGCGGTTGCCCAGCGCTCGAACCAGACGAGCAGGTAGTTCACCAGCAGACCGATCACCGTCATGGTGAGGATGCCGGCGTACATGTCGGCGGTCTCCATCATGAGCTGCGACTGCTGGATCAGGAATCCGAGGCCCGATTTGGCCGCCAGCATTTCCGCGCCGATCACCGCAAAGATCGAGGACTTCACTGCGAGCCTTGCTCCCGAGACGATCGAGGGAATGCTGGCGGGAAGGATGACCTTGCGGAAGAGATCGAGATCAGTCGTTCCCATCGAGCGCGCCGCCTTGAGGAGCAGCGGGTCGACGGACTTCACGCCGCTGATCGTGTTGATGAGCAGGAAGAAGATCGAGGAATAGAAGGTGATCGCGATCTTCGATGCTTCCCCGATGCCGAGCAGCAGGATGAAGACTGGCAGGAGCGCGAATTGCGAGGTATTGCGCAGCGTCTGCACCAGAAGGTCGGAAACCTTCTCGAACATCGTGTAGCGGCCCATCAGGAAGCCAAGCGGAACGGCGATGACGACGGCAAGCAGGAAGCCGATTGCGGCGCGCTGCAGGCTGATGCCGATGTTGGCCGAAAGCGTGCCGTCAAGCAGCATTGCATACCAGGCCTCGCAGACCTCGCTCAACGGCGGGAAGAAGATGCGGTTCAGCCAGCCGAGCCGTGGCGCGATCTCCCAGAGCGCAAAGAAGGCGACCAGCAGCGGCAGGCCATAGACGAAGGTGCCCAGTTCGCCATAGCGCCTTGCCTTGGCGGGTCGCGCCTTTGCACCGCCCCGCCCCAGCGACAGGAATCCGACTCCAGGAACCGGTTTCGCGCTCAGATATGCCATGTGCTTCTCCCGATCCTAGTGGGCGTAGGCGGGCGATAGCGCCCAGTCCTTCTGTGCCTTGTTGACCTCGTCCCGCAGCGCCTCCCAGACGCGACCGCGATGCGCGTTGAATTCGACGCTCGAGCGGATATCGCCGTCGCGCGGGCGCGGCAGGTCGATGTCGATGATTTCCTTCACGGTCCCCGGACGAGCCGTCATTACGACGATGCGGTCGGCGAGATAGATCGCTTCGTCAATGGAGTGGGTGACGAAGACCACGGTCGTGTTGATCTTTTCCCAGATACGCAGCAGTTCGGTCTGGAGGATCTCGCGCGTCTGGGCATCGAGGGCTGCGAAGGGCTCGTCCATCAGCAGCACTTCCGGATCGGTCGCCAGCGCCCGTGCGATCGCAACACGCTGCTGCATGCCGCCGGATAGCTGGTTCGGGAAACGGTCCTCGAAGCCGGAAAGGCCGAAGAGCGAAAGGAGGTAGCGCGCCTTGTCGGTGCGCTCGCGCTTGGCGACGCCGTGGACTTCCAGCGCATATTCGATGTTGGAAAGCGCGGTTCGCCACGGAAACAGTGCATATTGCTGGAAGACGTAACCCGTCTTCGGGTCCGGCTTTACGATCCTGTTGCCATCGATCTGGACAAGGCCTTCGGTTGCCTGTGTCAGCCCGCCGATGATGTCGAGCAGCACCGACTTGCCGCTGCCGCTTGGCCCGACGAGCGTGATGAACTCGCCCTTGCGGATCGCCAGATTGACGCCGTCCAGCACGGTCACGCGATCGGAGTCGCGTCCGTCGATCCTGACGGACTGGCCCGGCTTGAGTTGGAACGTCTTGTGGACGTCGGTGACTGTGATGCGGTCCATGGTCGTTGTCTCTTTCATCATACCTGGGCGACGCGAATGCGGTGAGTGAGATCGAGCTCCGAGCCGCCGGGCTTGCCGCGCTTCCAGCCGAGCGCGCGCGAATAGCTGCCGAAGAGGTTGCGGCTCTCGACCTCTTCTTCGGTGATGGCGATCGGTCCATCCGCTCGTTCGGCGACGTAGAGCGCATCCGTCGGACAATAGATCTCGCAGAGGAAGCAGGTCTGGCAGTCATCCTGCCGCGCTATGACGGGGACCGCCTCTGTC
This sequence comes from Rhizobium sp. BK251, assembly GCF_004345245.1. Taxonomy (GTDB): domain Bacteria; phylum Pseudomonadota; class Alphaproteobacteria; order Rhizobiales; family Rhizobiaceae; genus Rhizobium. The sequence continues at coordinate 81,046 of NZ_SLUQ01000005.1, forward strand.
GCGTCGAATACATTGGCGGGGCAGACCTTGACGCAGATATCGCATTCGACGCAGCGGCTTTGCGACACGATCTCGATCATGATGCGAGCTCCCGTCGGTCTTCGGTTTCGCCGCCGATGCGGATATCGTCGACGCCGGTCAGGATGATGCGCCGGGCGAAGGCCGGGTCGTTGCCGTTCAGGTCGACACGACGATGCATGCCGCGGCTTTCCTTGCGGGCGAGGGCCGCGGTCAGCGACCAGCGGCCGGAGGCGGCGATCGCCGCTGCCTCGCGGGTGCGAAGCCGGTCGCTGCCTTCCCCGGCCAGATGATTGCGAATGTCGCTCCAGAGGCTCTCGAGCCTGTCGGCGCTTGCCTGCAGGCGGCCTCCCTCGCGGAAATAGTTCTTCTCGAGCGGGATGACCTCGGCGCGTACGGCATCGATCACGTCCTTTGCGGCGAGATCCTTCTTCACCGAGCCGGACGCACGCAGTCCCGCCTCGCCGAGAGGCCTCGAGGTGCCCCTGAAGGCCTTGCCCTCGCGGCGCCTGGCGTGCGTCGACGCACCCTGACCGGCCCACCAGCCGCTTGCGATCGCCCAGGAGGAGTTGACCGCGCCGCCGCCCGACACCGCGCCCGTCATGTCCTCGCGGCTCGCCGCGTCGCCGGAGACATAGAGACCCGGGACATCGGTACCGCAATCGGATGTCGCAACGCGGATGCCGCCAGTGCCGCGCACGGTGCCTTCGGCCTTGAAGGCGACGCGGAACATGTCCTTGAACGGATCGACCGGCGCCCGGTCGTAAGGCACGAAACAGTTCGGCTGGCCCTGTCGCAGCCAGCCCTGGAGCGCCGGCTCGGCCTGGTCGAGGATTGCGTAGACCGGAGCCTCGATCATTGCGCGGGCGATTTCCTTCTCGCGCTCGCCGATCCCGTTCATCAGGTGATTGCCGTCGCTGTCGAGGATCGGCGTGCCGTCCTCGCGGTAGAACGAGGCCCAGCGGAAGGGCAGACCCTTGTTGAGCGACGAGCCATGCGGGGCGAGCGTATACTTGCCGGTAAATTCCATGCCGGAGAGGCTGGCGCCCGCCTCGGCAGCCATCAGATAGCCGTCACCGGTGAGCGCGGCCGCGCCGAGGATGCGCTCATGGAAGGCACAGCCGCCGGTGGCCAGCACGACGGCGCTCGCATCCACCCGCCAGTCGCGGTTGCGCTGCCTGTCGATCCCGGCTGCGCCGGTCACGGCTTCGCCGTCGGAATAGAGTTCGAGTGCGGGATGATGGTCGAGTACGGTCACGCCTGCCTTCAGCACGCGGCGGCGCATGAACGCCATGTAGTCGGGTCCGCGCAGGTTGGCGATGTAGAGCTTGCCGTCATCGTCGTTCGGGAAGGGATAGCCCCACTCGACGAGCTTCAAGAGATTCTCGTAGGCGCGGTCGACGCAGCGCAGCATCCAGCGCTGGTCGGCGAGGTCGCCCGTCCGCTGCCATCGGCGCTCGACGATCTGCTGCCGGTTCTCGCCGGGCGGAACGCACCAGGTCCCCGTGTTGGAGGGTGCGGTCGCGCCGCTCGTGCCGAGATAACCCTTGTCGGCGAGGATCACGCGCGCGCCGTTTTCGGCGGCCGCAAGGGCAGCCCAGGCGCCGGACGGGCCGCCACCGATCACGAGCACGTCCGCCTGCAGATGCAGCGCGTCGTTGCCCGCCAACTCTTTACGCTTCAGCGACATTTGGGGATCTCTACAAGGATGGAAACAGAGGGCGGAGGCGCCAGGCCTCCGCCCTGAAGCGATCAGGCTGCCTTGGAAAACCAGGAGGGTTCATTTCCCGGTGTCCATTTGATGTTGCAGCCGATCGAGGGAGCTTGGCTTGCGGAGGGTTTGGCACCGGCAAGAACGGCATCGACCGCAGCGCGAAGATCCGCGCCGGTCACATCCTTGCCGTTGCCGGGCCGGGCGTCATCGAACTGCCCATGATAGGCGAGCCGGCGCTCGCCGTCGAAGAGGAAGAAATCCGGGGTGCAGGCGGCACCATAGGCTTTTGCGACCCCCTGCGATGCGTCCTTGAGATAAGGGAAGGAATAACCGACCTCTTCGCCGATGCGCGCAACGCTTTCCTCGGGATTGCCGTCCTCGTCGTTGCTGTTGATCGCGATGATCTGCAGACCCTTGCCGGCGTACTCGCGGGCGAATGCGGCGAAATGTTCGCGAATGAGAAGAACGAATGGGCAGCGGTTCGAGATGAAGGCCACGAGCAGGGCGGGCTTGTCGCTGAAATCGGCGAGCTGATGAAGCTTGCCGGTCGCGTCCGGCAGAAGGAAATCCGCGGCCTTTGTGCCGAGATCGATCGGATTGGATTCTGTCTTCGGCATCTGGTTCTCCCTCACGAGCTTATCAATGCCCATATTGTCTATAAAAATACTGGTTATTAAACACGCAAATTTACGCTGACCTGCGCCATGACGGAAAAAGAATACCCTTCTTGCAAGACTGATTAGATCAGAATTCCAGGTGCGGCGATCGGCATCCCCCGCGGCAGCCTTCCTGCCGATGGCTTCGGAAGCGGTAGGGCGGGGCTGGGAGCTCGGTCTGGAAAAACCGCCTGCCGTCTAATCGAGCCCTGTCAGCCGCTTGTTCCAGTCCTCGACCTTTCCGCTTTCGAGCCTGCGGGCGGCGTGGGTGCGCCAGCCTTCGGCGAGGCTCTGCAGCTCGGCGAGTCGGCCAAGCACCTCCCTGTTCAAGGTGTCGACATAAAAAGCGTGCCAGATACGCGCGATCGTCCATTCCGCCGATTTGCGTTCAATGAGGACGATTTGATCGCCGGGGGAAACCGGGCCTTGCTCGAGCACCCGATAGTACCATCCCGTTCTCCCGGTGCTCTGCACGGTCCTTGCCATGTCGGGCCGTCCGAAACGCTCGTTCAGCTTCCAGCAGGGCTGGCGCCCCTGGCTGACCTCGACGGTCGCCTTGCCGAGCCTGAAGATGTCGCCGACAGCCACCGACGCCTCGGTCAAACCCTCCGTCGAGACGTTTTCCCCGAAGGCGCCGGGCGCGGAGAGCAGGGCATGATCGCCGATGTCCTGCTGCCAGAGCCGGTAGTGATCGAGAGGATAGTGGTGAACTGCCTTTTCAGGCCCGCCATGCCTCACTTGGTCGCCCTGCGCGTCGCCTTCGAGACCGTTGAACGTCAGGAATCGAGTATCGCGGACAGGCGTCTTGGCGATGCCGCTCGGGACGCCGCGCGGCCCAAGCGGGCTTATCTCTCCGGTAAACAGTCCGGCAAGTGTGATCGGCTGCATCAGGGGTTCTCCAACCGGGTGAGCCATTCGCCGATCATCAGGCGTGAAGAGCGCTGCAACGCAGACCCGTGCTCCTTCGCGTCGCGCCGCAATGCTGGAAGATCGATGCGGGCCTCGGCGAGTTCCACCGCATGGCCGACGAGCCAGCGTTCGAATGCGTCGCCGCAATCGGCCTCGGGGTGAAACTGCAGGCCGAGGATGTTGCTGCCGATCGCAAACGCCTGCTGTTCGATGAGGTCGCTTGAGGCAAGGTTTATCGCAGCTGCGGGAAGCGAATAGGTATCCCCATGCCAATGGAGGACCGGAATATTCCGCAGATGCCGCAACGGACCATCGCTGCCGGCGGGCGTGAGGGTCACAGGCTTGAAGCCGATCTCCTTGACGCCCGAAGGAAAGACCGTGGCGCCCGACGCCGCCGCCACGAGCTGCGCACCAAGGCAGACACCAAGCGTCGGACGCCGCGTGGCGAGCCGCCTTTCGATGAACGCGCGTTCGGCAGCGAGAAAGGGATATGCCGCGTCCTCGTAGACGCCGATCGGTCCTCCCAGAATGACGAGCAGGTCGGGCTCCAGCGGATCCCCGACCGGAAAGCCGAGGTCGCCGACATTGCTGTATCGGATCTCGTAGCCCGCCTCGCGGATCGGATCGGCGAAGGTTCCGAGATCCTCGAAATGAACGTGCCTCAGCACGAGCGCAATCTTCGTCATGGCAAACCTCAGGCGTGTTTCTCTGTCATGGGATGACGCAGCTGCCGTTGTCGCATCCGTCGGCGGATCGGATGTCGGCCTCACAATCGGCTACCGGTGCCGGGTGGGCAAGGGCCATAGCGATTCTTGCGCCGACGGCGATATCGTCCTCGACGCCGAATGCATGGTGAAGAACGGTGCCGTCGCGACCGATCAGCACCGAGGATGGCGTGCCCCGCAGGCCATAGCGGCGCATCGTCAGCGGAAGAGGGCCATCCTCGCCCGGCTGGTCGACGCCGACCGGATAGCGGATGCGGTATTCATGCAGGAAGGCCGCGAGCGTCACCGGCGACATCGCCTCATGGTGCTCGAAAACGGTATGCAGGCCGATGATTGCGAGGTCGGTGCTGGCGAAGGCGCGCTCGATGCGGCGGATCTGCGGTATGGCGTCCGCCACGCAGCCGGGGCAGAGCAGCTGGAAGCTGTGCAGCAACACGACCCGCCCCCGCAAGATCTCGAGGCTCAAGGGGGCTGGCGTGTTGAACCATTGGCTTACGGAGATCTCCGGCGCCAGCTTGTCGTCATTGCGAGGCATGTTCTTTCCTTTCGAAGCGGACGAGGGTCTCGGGACGCGCCGATCCTTCTTGACCTGTTGCCTTGGCCGCCCGTGTGGCGGTAATCCTCGTCATGTTCTTTCTCTCTATTTGCCTGGAGGGAAGAATATGCCGGTCCGGTGATGGCAGTTGCCGGACCGGCGACTTCGTCTCACTTTGCGGGCATGACCTTGCCGGGAAGGCTGAGATTGCCTGAGGCGACCTTGAAGACGTTCGCGACGCAGAGAAGCGGCGCATGCAGGTTTCCGTTGATCTTCAGCCCGGCCGTGACCCCATCATAGGATGCGTCGCTGATCCCCGACAACAGTTCCAAGGGAATGGCGACGTCGACGCTGCCGCCCTTGAGCGTGGTCGGATAATCCGGGCTGTCGATCAAGAGCGGCACGTTCGGCCAGGTCGGGGGAACCTTCGGCTTTGCGCCTTCCGGAATGTCGATGACCTTCAGCCCGCCTGCACAGGCCTTGTCCTCGGCGAGAACGACCCAGTGCGGATGCCAGACGTCACGATTCTTGCCGCCGTAGGCAGCGTCGTCGAAATCGGGATGGAAGGTCACGGCGAGCGCAACGATCCCCTGGTCCTTTTCGAAACCGATGTCGCCACTGTTGAGCGAGGTCGGCCATACATAGGCATAGACGTCCGATCCTTCGAACTTGCCGGTGGCAGCGGGCTTCTCCGCACCCGCTTCGCCACGCACGCGCGTCGTGAAGATGGCCGTATCGCCCTTCGTCGCGATCGTCGTCTGGATGATGTCGAACGAGGCCTTTACGGTCTGCGAGGGTGCTGCCTCGATGGAATGGGCTGCGGCGGAACCAAGCCATAGCGATGCCGTTCCGGCGACGAGGGCGCCGGTCAAGAACTTCCGAAACATGTGCAATTCTCCTTCTTTCGTGCTTTGCCTGGAGGGGTCTATCCTTCGATGAATGCGTCCCAGGTGGCAGCCCGGAACGCTGGATCTGCGATTTCATGGTCTCGACAGTCGATGCGGAGCTCGGACGGGCCGAAAGCTGCGTCGATAAAGGCGCAATGGTGCAGATTGGCCTCGCCCGGATGGACGTTCGGGCGGAAGTGGCGGCAGCTGACGCACATGCGCTGTATCGGGATCGCGCCCGTTTCCTGCAACTGGCGGATCATCGTCACCAGCGTCATGAGCAGGCCTGTCCGTTCCGCCGACGAAAGCGGTTCGGTCGCGATCTCGGCTGTCCCGTGGACGGCCTCGCCGGCGGCAAGCGCTGTACGCCCGGGCTCTGTCAGCAGCACATGGGCCGCCCGACGGTCTTCGACGGCAGTCTGCTTCACCACGAGCGACTTGCGCTCAAGCGCGAGGATCGAGTCCGTCGCCGTCGGCTGGGAGACGCCGAGCCACAACGCTATCTCCTTCACCCCGAGACCGTGCGGTCGCCCTTCCAATAGTTCCAGGATCGCATATTGCGTCGGATTGATTCCGGCCGCCTTCGCCCGCGCCCAGTCGTCGGAGCGCATGGCCGTCGCCAGCCGCGAAAGGCCTTCGCGAATACGGTGTTCGATCGAGGTAGGGTTCTTCGGCGTTTCCATGTCGTCAATATATAGGAGTCCTATATAAATACAAGAGGGCTGGAAGTTTTAGTGGGAGGAAGGCGATACGGTGGCTCCCCAGGCGGTACCGACAACCTTTGGATCGTCAGTCGAAGCAATGCCTGATAGGACTGCCGAAACACCCGATGCACATAATCCGCCGCTGAGAGGACATGACCATGGATGCCACGATCTACCACAATCCGGACTGCGGCACCTCGCGCAATACATTGGCAATGATACGCAATGCCGGGATCGAGCCGACGGTCATTGAATATCTGAAGGATCCGCCCTCCCGTGAACGGCTTGCGGAACTGATTGCCGATGCCGGGCTGACGGTGCGCCAGGCCGTTCGCGAAAAGGGTACATCCTATGCGGAGCTCGGCCTCGACGACTCCGCGCTGACCGACACCCAGCTGCTGGACGCGATGCTGGATCATCCGATCCTCATCAACCGTCCCTTCGTCGTTACACCGCTTGGCACGCGCCTCTGCCGCCCCTCGGAAATCGTCCTGGAAATCCTTCCCGACACGCACAAGGGACCATTCACCAAGGAGGACGGCGAAAAGGTGCTCGACGAGAAGGGAAGACGGATCGCCTGATCGCCCGCTTCCGGCCGATGGCAATCGGCCTGCCGCGGCGAGCGGCCGCTACGCCATCCACTTGCGATGGTCGACAAAACGTTCCGCGAGCAGGTCGATGAACAGCCGAACCTTCGTCGGAAGGTGGCTCCTGTTCGGATAGACGGCGTTGATGCTGAACTCCACGGGCCTGTAGCTCGGCATCATCCGCACCATGCGTCCCTCGGCGAGGTCCTCGAACACGACGAAGCTCGGCGCCAGAAATATGCCCTGCCCGGTAAGTGTCAGGTATCGCAGCGTCTCGGCGCTGTTCGAGACAACATTCCCGCCGACCTTTGCGCTCTGCTGCTGGCCGTTTTCGTCCTCGAAGCGCCATTCCTCGCCAAAGGGATAATAGGTGTAGCGCAGGCAGTTGTGCTCGGAGATCTCGGCCGGCGTCCTCGGCTCCTGATGCGTTTCCAGGTATTCGGGCGAGCAGACGAGAATATGCCGCCAGGGCGTCAGCTTCCTCACGATAAGACTCGAGTCCGGTGGCGGTGTGGTGCGGATAACGAGGTCGTACCCGTCCTCGATCATGTCGATCATCCGTTCGCCGACATTGAAGTCGAGCGAGATCGATGGATATTGCGCCATGAACTCGCTGATGACCGGCAGCAGGAAGCGCACGATCGCGGAGCTGGCATAGACCCTCAGCGTGCCGCGCGGCGTCGATGTCAGCGCACCGGCCGCCCGGTCGGCCTCCTCGAGGTCGGCAAGGATCTGCGATGAGCGCTCGTAGTAGTATTTGCCGGTTTCGGTGAGGCTTACCTTGCGCGTCGTGCGGTTCAGGAGGCGCACGCCGAGCCTTTCCTCCAACGATTGCACATGGTTGCCGACCATGGTGACGGACATGTTGAGGCGGCGCGCCGCCGCCGAAAAACCTCCGCATTCCACGACGCGGCCGAACACTGTCAGGCTAGTCAGCCGATCCATTGATGCCCTCGATTATCCGCTGAGAGTTGATGATCCTTCCCGAGATAAGCAGATTATCAGAACGCGCGCGTGGACGCATTCTCCATCTCATCGAACACAGCCTCGAGCTGGCGAGGCATCGAGATCGAGACCGCGCATCCGCTCTTGAACCTGCGCCTGCTCGTGCGCCGCAACTTCGGCTTCGGCATTCTGGCGAACTTCGGCTCGGCTCTCGGTTTCGGTCGGGCGGCAACAGCTCAAGGGTTTTTCGGAACCGGCTGAACTCTTTGCGGTCGCGGCGGAGGCTGCCTGACCGCCTCCGCCCGTCTATCCCGAAATGCTCGGCACCGCTCTCGCCCTCTTCGGCGCGAGGAAGTCGGCCGCGAAGGCGAGGGCGAGGGCGGTGGCGCCGAGAAGGAAGATCAGCGCATAATTCTCCTTCGAATAGGAAAACAGGAAGGAATATCCGTAGCCGCCGATCGCCTGGAAGAGCGCAAAGGCCGTGGTCGCGCGGCTCCAGGCCTGCCGCTGTGCCGCTGGGCCATGCGGCAGGATTTCGTGGATACGGCCGAGAACCAGGGGCACGATGCCTGGTGTGAAGATGCCGAGGATGATGGTTGCAGCGACAATTGCGTAAGTATTGCCGCTGAGCCCCAGAAGCAGCGCAGCGAGACCCTGGAGTACCAGTGCCATGCGATAGGCGGCCCGGAAGCCGATGCGATCGGCCATGTATCCGTTGAGCACGGGCCCCGCGATGGCGGCGATGCCATAGATGACCCAGAAGACAGCGCCCGTTCCCGGACCCCGGTTCAGGCCACGGGCGACATAGTCGACGAGCAGGATCATTGCCGGGACAAGCCCGAGCGCATTGGCGGCATACTGGCCGTAGACGACACCGAGCGATCGGGGGGCGCGAGCCTCGGCATGGGCGGCGTGGCTGGCGGCCACCGGCGCCGGCGGGTTGGAGGCCGGCCAGCCGAACCAGCTGATTGCCGTCAGGATGAGCGAGACCACGCCGAGCCCCATCCATGTCTGCCTCAGGCCAAGCGTCATGAGTTCCGGGATCAGCGTGCCGGACGCGGCAATGCCCAGTCCGAGGCCGAGAAAGATCATGCCGCTGACAAAGCCGCGTCGTGCTGCCGGTATATGCGGCAGGATGCTGGTTGCGACGAGAACCATGATCGAGCCGCCGGCCAGCCCGGAAAGGAAGCGCCAGACGAAGAACCAGCTTGCGGAGAGCGGAAAGCCGCAGGCGAAGAAGGCAACTGTGGCAAGCGCCATCAGCAGCCTGAGGGCGTTCCGGTTCGAAAGCCCGGCCGCAAGCGGGCGTCCCACGAGTGCACCGACCAGATAGCCTGCGAAGTTTGCCGCGCCAAGCGTCACCGCTTCCGAGGCTGAAAACCAATGCTGCTCGATGAGCGAGGGGATGAGCGGTGTATAGGCAAATCGCGCAAGGCCGATTGCCACGAGGCTGCCGCTGAGGCCCGAGATGGTGGCGTACCAGGCGGCACTGCTCAGCGCCGGAACATCGGGCACGGGATCGGATTGGATGGTCATGTCGATCTTTCGGGTTCGGGGCTCGTGGAGCCGTGCATGCGCAGTTGTAGGGGTGGAAGGGAGTGCCGATGCCATTGGCAAGCGCATCCCCGCTCCGGTCTTTTGACCAGAGGCCGCGGTCGATTGTTGAGGGAAAGGCGGGAGCGGGTTGCTACGGACCGGAGGGCGACACCGCGCTCGCGCCGGGCCTTGCGAGCGGCGGCGTCATCGCTCCGTCCTCTCTTCGAGGGGCGGGAGGCCGATCATCGCCATCACGGGTCGGACCACGCCCTCGAGGAGTGCGCGGTCGGGCCGAATGCGTGCCAGAACCCGCAGGCCGAACGAGGTCGAAAGCAGGAGGCGGGCGAGATCTTCGGCCGGTTGGCGCAGCTCTATCTCGCCGTTTGCGGCGGCGGCGTTGAGGCAGCGTCGGAAGAAAGCTTCGAACGCCTCGCTCTCGGCAGCGATGACGCGCTGTACTTCAGGATCGTCAGGCCGGGATTCCAGCGCCGAATTGACCAACATGCATCCGCGATGCTCGCTGTCGGCGATCGATCGCTCGATGGTTTCGGCAAAGAAGGCCGGGATCGCGGCATGGGGGGATTTCGTCGTCTCCATTCGCCTGATGCGCTCCCGCAGCGAGCGGTCGAGATAGTGATCGAGCGCACGAAGATAGAGGTGTCGCTTGTCTCCGAATGCATTGTAGAGGCTCGCAGGCGTAATACCCATCGCCTCCGTCAGGTCGCGCGTCGACGTCGCCTCGTATCCCTTGGACCAGAAGGCGTTCTGCGCAGCCTCGAGAACCTCGTCCTCGTTGAATTGTCGCGACCTGCCCACGGCGCGGCTCCATTTTAGATCAATTGCTTCAAAATTAATTAGAGCAAACGATCTAAAATTTCAAGGGGCGGATTCGTCTTCTTCGATTGCTGGCGAATTCCTTCGGTTTCGTGGGCGGAATCGATCCACACTCGTGCCGGCCGCGATGAAAAACAGCTGGCAAGCAAAATCACGACCTGAGGCATGTTGCGCTAGACGCCTTCCGGTGAGCCGGGCGCGTTACGCCCATCCCGTCTTCCGGTCATGCGGGCTGCAGCGATGTCACCGTTCCCTGGTCATCGACCACGCAGCGGAACTTGCGTCCGCCGGCATCGAGATCGACGCTGTAGCTCTTGGCGTCGATCTGCTGGGAACCCGTCGGAAGCACCTTGGTGCCTTGCCCGGCGGCGTTGCTCGCAGCGCTGGCACAGACGAGCTGGAGATCGGCAGGCGCGGTCTGCAGCGTCGTTCGCGCCATATTCTGCGCGTCTGGGCCGGGGTCGGACTGGCATCCGGCAAGGATGCCGGCACATAGCAGGGCCGTTGCGACCCCATGACGGTTCAGCTTTGCACTCGACAAACTCACCCTCCCCCGATTTGCGCCTCACACCCCTTTGTACAAGGCGGCCCCCTGCATCAGCACGATGACCTTCGCGCCGACGTTGATGCGTGCATGCAGATCTGTGATGTCGTCATTGTTCATGCGTATGCATCCCGAGGAAACGTCGAGGCCGATCGTCCAGGGCTCAGGCGTCCCGTGGATGCGATATATGGTGTCGTTGTCCCCTTCGTAGAGATAGAGCGCACGCGCGCCGAGTGGGTTTTCTGGGCCGCCGGGCATCCCGCCTGCCCATTTCCTTGCGTTCTCGTCGCGTGCGACCATCTCTGCCGGTGGCGTCCAGGTCGGCCATTCTGCCATCCGGCCGACGCGGACGATGCCCGCCCAGCCGAAGCCCTCGCGCCCGACGCCGATGCCGTAACGGATCGCCTGATTGTCGGGCTGGACGAGGTAGAGGAAGTGCTGGTTGCCGTCGATGATGATCGTACCCGGCTGCTCGGCGGTGCGGAACCGCACGATCTGCCGCCTGAAGGCCTCGGGCGGCTGGTTGTTGCGGGCATAATATTGCCGCGCCTTCTTTCGGTCGTAGTCGACCCATTTCCGCGTCTTCGCGTCATAGATCTGGGTCTGGGCGTAGAGAGCCGCAGGCACGCCGAGGGCGAGCGTCGCTGCCATCAAGGCGAGCAGGAGCTTCCTGCCCCTTGCGGGGGCAGCATGGCGGCCAGGTTTGGGACGAGGCGATCTAGAGTTTCCGGTCATGGCTTTGCCCACCTATCCACGCGTGTTTCGTGAGCGTTGACCCAGGATCTGGCGAAGGAAAGCGGCTCCTGCCGTTCCACCTGAAGCGCATATGTCATGTTGGTGACTTCGTCGGGGGAGAAATCCGCCTGCTCGAGGAAGCGGACAACCTCGGGATGCTTCTTTCCGAAGGCGGTGGAGTAGGCGATGTAGAAATGCGCTGCGTCCCAGGCGACCGGTGCGCTCGACTTGCTGATCCAGAGAGGATCCTCACGCGATGCGATTTTCCATTTTTCGGGATCGTAGGGTGGTTCCGTCAGGCGCACGACCTTATGCAGCTCGAAAACATGGTGCGGAGCATAGCAGTAGAACACCATGGGTCGCCCGGTTGCCACCGCCGCGTCGACCGCTGCCATGGCGACGTCTTCCTCGGCTTCAACGAGCGTCAGGTTCTTGACATAGCCGTAGCTGTTCGCCTTGACGCGCTCGATCTCCGTCGAAGACCAGGCCGGCGAGCCGATCCACAGTTCGCCTTTCCCGTCGCCATCCGTGTCGAGCGCGGCCGTCTTTGCCGGATCGAGAAGATCCTCGACACTTTTGATGCCCAGTGCCGCCGCGTCCGACGTGGCGCAGAGCCCCTGCCAGGCCGGTACGCCGCGTTTGGTGAGCGCGACAGCGCCTTTTTCGGTAACGTAGGTTTTGACGAGGTTGTCGAGATTGGGTCGCCACACTTCGGCGTAAATATCGACGTCGCCGGATTCAAGTTCCTTGAAAGCGGTGAGCCCGCCGACCTCGCGAACCTCGGCGTCGAGGTTGAACTCCTTGGCGAGGCCGACCTTCAGAATATTGGCGGTGGCCTGGCCGGAGGGCCAGTTCGGCATGGCGATGACTAGATCCGCGCCACGAGCGGGCATCTCCATGCCCATCAAAAACGCCGTAGCGACAGCGCAAGCAAACAGTCCCGACGCACTCCTCACAGTTTCCTCCCCTCAATTCGCCCGATGGCAACCCACAGGTGGAGAAGCTGCAATCGATGCGCTTTTTGAAACTGATCACGTCTGATGCTTGCTGGGAGGATGCAACACGGCAAACGACTTGGCAACGTCCGATTGTCGGGCGTGTGTAAGAGAAACGAAAAGAAGAGGGGATATTGCGGAAAACGATGCGGGCGCCATGCCCTCAGGGGCGCAAAGAGAACGCGGCCGATGCATAGCGCGGATGTTGCGACGAATTCCGTTTGCGTTAAAGTGAAAGGAAAACGAAAAGGGGCGAACCATGTTCCTCACCGAACGCCAGTCGGAAATACTCGAGCTTGCCAAGGCCAACGGGCGCGTGCTTGTCGAAGAGCTCGCCACCCGGTTTTCAGTGACGCCGCAAACGATCCGAAAGGATCTCAACGATCTCTGCGACGCGCAGGTGCTGACGAGGATCCACGGGGGCGCGACCTTTCCGAGCGGTACCGAGAACGTCAAATACGAGGCGCGGCGCCAGATTGCCGCGCGCGAGAAACAGGCGATCGGCGTCGCCGCCGCCAGTCTCATTCCCAACAACGCGTCCCTTTTCATCAACATCGGGACGACGACCGAGGCCGTGGGAGAGGCGCTGCTGGACCATCACGAACTGATGGTCATTACCAATAATATCAATGTCGCCAATCGCTTGAGGCTTCTTCCCGCCATCGAGGTCGTTATCTCCGGCGGCGTGGTGCGCAGCTCCGATGGCGGCATTGTCGGCGAGGCGGCGGTGGATTTCATCCGCCAGTTCAAGGTCGACTATGCCGTCATCGGCGCGTCGGCGATCGATTCCGATGGTGCCTTGCTCGACTTCGATTTTCGGGAAGTGAAGGTTGCCCAGGCCATCATCGCCAATGCCCGGCACGTCATCCTGGTTGCCGATTCGACGAAGTTCGAGCGCACCGCCCCGGTCCGCATCGGGCAGATATCGCAGGTGCATACCTTCATCACCGACTTCTGTCCGCTGACTTCGATAAAGCGCATCTGCGCCGAGAGCAATGTGAAGCTGATCGAGACGTCCCAAGCGTGAATCCGTGATCCTCCGAGAACGAAGAACATTCGTTTGACATTCGAAAGATTTTCGTTTTAAGCTTGTTTCACTTTCGCATTGCCGAAAAATTTGTGCAATGCGAAAGTCCTATTCCGGAGGGCAAGTGAGCCAGGGCGTCTACGACATCTTCGTCATCGGTGGCGGCATCAATGGTTGCGGCATTGCGCGCGATGCTGCGGGCCGGGGCTATTCGGTCGCGCTGGCGGAGATGGATGACTTTGCGTCCGGCACGTCCTCGGGGGCGACCAAGCTCATCCATGGTGGGCTGCGCTATCTGGAGCACTATGAATTCCGTCTTGTGCGCGAATCGTTGATGGAGCGCGAGACGCTCTGGGCGATGGCGCCGCACATCATCTGGCCCCTGCGCTTCGTGCTGCCGTACCACAAGGGCGGCATTCGCCCGGCCTGGATGATCCGCCTCGGCCTCTTCCTTTACGACCACCTCGGCGGGCGCAAGCTGCTGCCGCCGACCGCCGTGCTCGACATGCGTACGGATCCCGCCGGAAAGCCGCTCAAGGCCCTGTTCACGAAGGCATTCGAATATTCCGACGGCTGGGTGGACGATGCCCGCATGGTGGTGTTGAACGCGCGCGATGCGGCCGATCGTGGCGCCCACATCATGCCGCGCACCAGGGTAACGTCGGCTCACCGCGAAGGCGAAACCTGGACGATCGAGACGATCGACGCGATTACGGGCCGGCAGGAGCGCCACCGGGCCCGCATGCTGGTCAATGCTGCCGGCCCCTGGGTCGACCATGTCATCAGGGCCGCGCTCGGCCAGAACGAGGCCCGCCATGTTCGCCTCGTGCAGGGCAGCCACATCGTGGTCAGGCGCAAGTTCGAAGGGCCGCGCGCCTATTTCTTCCAGAATCCGGACGGCCGCATCATATTCGCGATTCCCTACGAGGAAGAGTTCACGCTTATCGGCACGACGGACCGCGACTATGGCGGCGACCTGAAGGACGTCAGGATATCGGAGGAGGAGACTACCTACCTTTGCAATGCCGCCAGCGAATATTTCCGGGAGCCGGTTCGTCCGGAAGACATCGTCTGGACTTATTCGGCAGTTCGCCCTCTTTTCGATGACGGCGCCTCGAAGGCGCAGGAGGCGACACGCGACTACGTGCTGAAGGTCGAGGGCGCCGGATCGGAAGCGCCGGTCCTCAATGTCTTCGGCGGCAAGCTCACCACCTATCGCCGTCTTTCGGAACATGCGCTGGAAAAGATTGGCGAGGCGATCGGCGTCAAGGGCGCTCCCTGGACGGCCGGGAGTTCGCTGCCCGGCGGCGATTTTCCGGTCCAGGGCTACGATGCGGAGGTCGCCAAGCTCAAGGGGCGCTATCCGTTCCTGGCGGATGCGCATGCCCGCAGGCTTGTCCGCCGCTACGGCACGAGGGCCCAGGCGCTTCTCGGCGACGCGAAGGCGGTGGCGGATCTCGGCCGGCATTTCGGCAGCGATCTCTACGAAAGCGAAGTGCTGTGGCTGATCAGGCAGGAATGGGCCATGCGCGTGGAGGACGTGCTGTGGCGCAGGACCAAGAAGGGCCTGCACCTTTCAAAGGATGAAGTACGCGGATTGGAGGAGTACATGGCCGCGCTGCCGGCAAGGATGGCCGGATAAGCGGCATGTGGTCCCGTCGATGAGGAGGCACGGGAACCGGAATGCTGGAATTGCGGAATGCCGCAAAGATGGTGGGCGGTGAATACCATATTCACCCGACTGATCTTTTGTTGAAACGGGGTACGCTGAACGTCCTGCTCGGACCGACGCTCTCCGGCAAGACATCGTTGATGCGCCTGATGGCGGGCCTTGACCGGCCGACCAGCGGCTCCGTCCATTTCGACGGCGTCGATGTCACCGGCGTGCGCGTCCAGAAGCGCAATGTCGCGATGGTCTACCAGCAGTTCATCAATTATCCCGCGTTGACCGTCTACGAAAACATCGCCTCGCCGATGCGAATCAGTCGCATGGATGCTGCCACGATCGATAGGGAAGTGCGCAAGGCTGCCGAACTCCTGAGGCTCACGCCCTATCTCGACCGCACGCCGCTCAGTCTTTCCGGTGGCCAGCAGCAACGCACGGCGCTGGCGCGCGCACTGGTGAAGAATGCCGATCTCGTCCTCATGGACGAGCCGCTCGCCAATCTCGATTACAAGCTGCGCGAAGAACTGCGCGAGGAGCTGCCGAAAATCTTTGCCCAGTCGGGCGCGATTTTCGTCTACGCCACGACCGAGCCTTCCGAGGCCTTGCTGCTTGGCGGCAACACGGCGACGCTCAGCGAAGGCCGCGTCACCCAGTTCGCGCCGACCATCGACGTCTATCGGCGGCCGGCCGATCTCGTGACCGCGCAGATCTTTGCCGATCCGCCGCTCAACTTTGTGGAAGTCACGAAGTCCGAAGGCGTGTTCCGGCGCGAGGGCGCCGGCGTGCTGCCGGTACCGGCGCATCTTGCCGCGACGCCAGACGGGCCTATGGCGATCGCCTTTCATCCGCATCACCTCGGGCTGCGCCCGCAGACCGCCAATGCCGCCCCGCTGCGCGCGAGGACACTGGTGTCGGAAATCACCGGCTCCGAAAGCTTCGTCCATCTGGATTACGACGGGGTGCGCTGGGTCATGCTGGCCCACGGCATCCACAACATCGACCCTGATACCGAGATCGAGGTCTTCGTCGACACGCGCCACCTGATGGCCTTCGACAGGTCGGGACGCGCGATCGCCCTCGCGCCGCAGCCGGGGCATGGAGAATAGAATGGCAAGGATCACGCTCGACCACATCCGCCATGCCTACGGACCTGATCCGAGATCCGAAAAGGACTATGCGCTTCGGGAAGTCGACCACGAGTGGAACGATGGCGGCGCCTATGCCCTGCTCGGCCCCTCCGGCTGCGGAAAGACGACGCTTCTCAACATCATCTCGGGGCTGCTGCTGCCCTCGCATGGCCGGATCCTGTTCGACGGCCGTGACGTCACGGACCTTTCCACCCAGGCCCGCAACATCGCCCAGGTGTTCCAGTTTCCCGTCATCTACGACACGATGACCGTTTACGACAACATAGCCTTTCCGCTCCGCAACCGCGGCGTTGCCGAACCGGAGGTCGATCGCCGGGTTCGCGAAATCCTGGAGATGATCGACCTGACGGGCTGGGCAAAGCGCAAGGCGCAACGGCTCACGGCAGACCAGAAGCAGAAGATTTCGCTCGGCCGTGGCCTGGTGCGCAACGATGTGAACGCAATCCTCTTCGATGAGCCGCTCACCGTCATCGACCCGCACATGAAATGGGTGCTGCGTTCGCAGCTGAAGCGCCTGCACAAGCAGTTCGGTTTCACGATGGTCTATGTCACCCACGACCAGACGGAGGCGCTGACCTTCGCCGAGAAGGTCGTCGTCATGTACGAGGGCCAGATCGTCCAGATCGGCACGCCTGCCGAACTCTTCGAGCGGCCCAGCCACACCTTCGTCGGCTACTTCATCGGCTCTCCGGGCATGAACATCATGCCCGCCCACATAGATGGCAATTCGGTCCGGGTGGGCGAGGAGACGATCATGCTCGACTATGCGCCCAGGACCAGCGGCGCGGCCAAGACCGAGCTCGGCATCCGCCCGGAATTCATTCGCATCGGCCGCGAGGGCATGCCCGTCTCGATTGCGCGCATCGAGGACATCGGTCGGCAGAAGATCGTGCGTGCCCGCTTTGAGGGCCAGCCGATCGCGATCGTCATTCCGGAGGATTCCGATATCCCCGCGGAACCCCGCGTTACCTTCGATCCCCTTGCCGTGGGCATCTATGCCGATTCATGGCGCGTCGGCAGGGAGGGCTGATCATGGAAAGAACCTGGAACAATAAAGCCTGGTTCCTCGTGCTGCCGGTGCTTGTGCTGGTCGCCTTCTCGGCGGTCATTCCCTTGATGACGGTCGTCAACTATTCCGTGCAGGATACGTTCGGCAACAACGAGTTCTTCTGGGCCGGCACGGACTGGTTCATGGAGACGCTGCATTCCGACCGTTTCTGGGAAGCCCTGCAGCGCAACCTGCTGTTCTCCTTCATCATCCTCGCGCTCCAGATCCCGCTCGGCATCTTCATCGCGCTCAACATGCCGAAGAAGGGCATCGGCGTTCCGGTCTGCCTCGTCCTGATGGCCCTGCCGCTCCTCATTCCGTGGAATGTCGTGGGAACGATCTGGCAGGTTTTCGGCCGCGTCGATATCGGCCTTCTCGGCCATACACTGGAAGCGATCGGTCTCGACTACAACTATGTGCGCGATCCGCTCGACGCCTGGGTTACCATCATCATCATGGACGTCTGGCACTGGACGAGCCTGGTGGTGCTGCTTTGCTATGCCGGCCTCGCCTCCATTCCGGACGCCTACTACCAGGCGGCGAAGATCGATGGCGCCTCGCGTTGGTCAGTCTTCCGCTACATCCAGCTTCCGAAGATGAAGCGCGTGCTTCTGATTGCCGTGCTGCTGCGCTTCATGGACAGTTTCATGATTTACACCGAGCCCTTTGTCGTCACCGGTGGCGGACCCGGCAATTCGACGACGTTCCTCTCCATCGATCTCGTTAAGATGGCCGTTGGCCAGTTCGACCTCGGTGCTGCGGCCGCCATGTCGATCATCTACTTCCTGATCATCCTGCTGCTCTCATGGGTGTTCTACACCGTGATGACCAGCAGCGACGCTGCGAACTGAGGGGGCGAGATATGATGAACAAGCAGAAATCGACCCTCAGTTTCTCCTGGCTCGTGCCGACGATCTACATCATCTTCCTGCTCCTTCCGATCTACTGGTTGGTCAACATGAGCTTCAAGGAGAATGCCGAAATCACCGGTACATTCTCGCTTTGGCCGCAGAACCCGACGCTGAGCAATTATACCGTCATCTTCACCGACCCCTCGTGGTACAACGGCTATATCAACTCGATCATCTACGTGGTGATGAACACGGTGATCTCGGTCGTGGCGGCGTTGCCTGCGGCTTACGCTTTCTCGCGTTATCGCTTTCTCGGCGACAAGCACCTGTTCTTCTGGCTGCTCAGCAACCGTATGGCACCGCCCGCGGTCTTCGCGCTGCCCTTCTTCCAGCTGTATTCCGCGATCGGGCTGATCGATACGCATATCGCCGTGGCGCTGGCGCACTGCCTGTTCAACGTGCCGCTGGCCGTCTGGATTCTCGAAGGCTTCATGTCTGGCGTGCCGAAGGAGATCGACGAGACCGCCTATATCGACGGCTACTCCTTCCCACGTTTCTTCGTGCGCATCTTCATGCCGTTGATTGCCAGCGGCATCGGCGTCGCTGCCTTCTTCTGCTTCATGTTCTCCTGGGTGGAACTGCTTCTGGCGCGGACGCTGACGACCACCGCCGCCAAGCCGATCGCCGCGATCATGACGCGGACGGTATCGGCGTCAGGCTTGGACTGGGGCGTGCTGGCGGCCGCCGGCGTGCTCACCATCGTGCCGGGCGCGCTCGTCATCTATTTCGTGCGCAACTACATCGCCAAGGGTTTCGCGCTCGGCCGCGTCTAAAGGGGAGGGACGGACATGAACCTATCGTGGATGGCGTGGACGCTGCCGACGGCACTGTTCTTCCTGACGATCCTCATGCTTTTGATCGGCATGAGCATCTGGGAGTATTTTTCGCCCGGCGGCGCGCCGCGCGTTGGGCTGCTCAGGTTCGAAACCACGCGGGGAGACCGGCTGTTCGTTTCGCTGCTGGGTGCTGCATACATTCATCTCGCATGGCTGGGCCTCGTCCCGCTCAGCCTGTGGTGGGCTCTTGCCATTTCCGTGGTCTACGCCATCGGCGTGTTCCGCTTCGTGTGACGGCAAGGTGATGACGGAGGGCCGGGGGTAACTGGCCGCCTCAAGACGTAAGAAACTGCTATCGCAAACCCTGGGAGGATATCATGCGAAGGCACTTACTGACGACGACTGCAAGCATTCTATTGGCGATGACCGGTGCCGCATACGCCGGCATGGACGAGGCGAAAACCTTCCTGGACAAGGAGATCGGCGATATTTCGACGCTGTCCCGTGCCGACCAGGAAAAGGAAATGCAATGGTTCATCGACGCGGCGAAACCCTTCGCCGGCATGGACATCAAGGTGGTTTCCGAACCGCTGACGACGCATTCCTATGAGGCCAAGGTGCTGGCGCCCGCCTTCACGGCGATCACCGGCATCAAAGTCACCCAGGACATCATCGGTGAGGGCGACGTCATCGAGAAGCTGCAGACGCAGATGCAGTCGGGCGAAAACATCTATGACGCCTACGTCAACGACTCGGATCTGATCGGCACCCATTGGCGTTACCTGCAGGCCCGCTCGCTGACCGACTGGATGGCGGATGAAGCCAAGGATGTCACCAACCCCGGCCTCGACGTTGCCGACTTCATCGGCACGAGCTTCACGACCGCGCCGGACAAGAAGCTCTACCAGCTGCCCGACCAGCAGTTCGCGAACCTCTACTGGTTCCGCTACGACTGGTTCAGCGATGAGAAGAACAAGGCGGATTTCAAGGCCAAGTACGGCTACGATCTCGGCGTGCCGGTCAACTGGTCGGCCTATGAGGATATCGCCGAGTTCTTCACCGGCCGCGAGATCGACGGCAAGAAGGTCTATGGCCACATGGACTACGGCAAGAAAGATCCGTCGCTCGGATGGCGATTCACCGACGCCTGGCTCTCCATGGCCGGCAACGGCGACAAGGGCATCCCGAATGGTCTGCCGGTTGACGAATGGGGTATCAAGGTTGACGAGAACTCGCGGCCGGTCGGCTCCTGCGTTGCGCGCGGTGGCGATACCAACGGCCCGGCTGCCGTCTACTCGCTGCAGAAATATCTCGATTGGCTGAAGGCCTATGCTCCGCCGGAAGCACAGGGCATGACCTTCTCGGAATCAGGCCCGGTCCCGTCCCAGGGCAACATCGCCCAGCAGATCTTCTGGTACACCGCCTTTACCGCCAACATGGTCGCGCCCGGCCTGCCGGTGGTGAAGGAGGACGGTTCGCCGAAATGGCGCATGGCGCCAAGCCCGCACGGCGTCTACTGGAAGGACGGCATGAAGCTCGGCTATCAGGACGTGGGCTCCTGGACGATCCTCAAGTCGACGCCGACGGATCGCGCCAAGGCCGCATGGCTCTATGCGCAGTTCGTCGTGTCGAAAACTGTTGACGTGAAGAAGAGCCATGTCGGCTTGACCTTCATCCGCGAGTCCACGATCCGCGACAAGAGCTTCACCGAGCGCGCGCCAAAACTCGGCGGTCTGATCGAGTTCTATCGCTCGCCGGCCCGCGTCCAGTGGTCGCCGACCGGCACCAACGTGCCCGACTATCCGAAGCTCGCCCAGCTCTGGTGGCAGGCGATCGGCGAGGCGGCCTCCGGGGCGAAGACCTCGCAGGAAGCCATGGACCAGCTTTGCTCCGAGCAGGAAAAGGTGCTGCAGCGCCTGGAACGCGCCAAGGTGCAGGGCGACATCGGCCCGAAGCTGGCGGAAGAGCATGACATCGAGTTCTGGAACAAGGATGCGGTTTCCAAGGGCAACCTCGCGCCGCAGCTAAAGATCGAGAACGAGAAGGAAAAGCCGATAACGATCAACTACGACGAGCTCGTCAAGAGTTGGCAGTCGAACTGATCGGCTATCGCGCCGGCCGGGAGAGCGAGGCTCCCGGCCGGATTTAATTGCACGCCCGAGGCACCGGAGACACTGCCGGACAGGGCGTCGGCCTCATCAATAGACAGGGCTTTTGAACCGCCGCTTGCAAGCGGCGGCGGGCTCTGGCGCGCGAAAGCGGAGGAACATATGAGCGGCTATGTGCTTGCGATCGACCAGGGCACCACGTCCTCGCGGGCGATCATCTTCGACGATACGATGCGTGCTGTCGCTTCTGCCCAGCGAGAGATAACCCAACATTTCCCGCATGTGGGCTGGGTCGAGCATGATCCCGACGAGATCTGGCGAACGGTTCTGGAAGCGAGCCGCCAGGCGATCGCCGCCGCGGGGATATCGCCTGCCGAGATCGCGGCGATCGGCATCACCAATCAGCGGGAAACCGCCGTCGTATGGGACCGTTCGTCCGGAAAGCCCCTCCATCGGGCGATCGTCTGGCAGGATCGTCGTACGTCGGAAATGTGCGACAGCCTGAAGGTCGACGGCTATGAAAAGCTCTTCAGCGCAAAGACCGGCCTGCTTCTCGATCCCTATTTCTCCGGAACAAAACTGCGCTGGCTGCTCGACAATGTCGATGACCTGCGCCGGCGGGCGGAAGCGGGCCAGGTCTGCTTCGGAACAGTAGACAGCTGGCTGATCTACAATCTTACCGGTGGACGGGTTCACGCGACCGATGCGACCAACGCCTCGCGCACGCTGCTTTACAATATCGCCGAAAACCGGTGGGATGACGAGCTTCTCGGCATCCTGGCCATTCCGGCTGCGATGCTTCCCGAGGTTAAGGATTGCGCCGGCGATTTCGGCACGACCGTCACCGACCTTCTTGGCGCCGATATCCCGATTCTTGGTGTCGCCGGCGACCAGCAGGCCGCAACAATCGGCAATGCCTGCTTCGAGCCCGGCATGGTCAAGTCGACCTACGGAACCGGTTGCTTTGCGCTGCTCAATACCGGACCTGACCGCGTGCTCTCGTCGAACCGGATGTTGACGACGATCGCCTACAGGCTGAACGGTGAGACGACCTATGCCCTTGAAGGCTCCATCTTCATCGCGGGGGCGGCCGTGCAGTGGCTGCGCGATGGAATCGGCATCATAGGCAAGGCGTCGGATGCCGGTGTCCTGGCAGAGCATGCGGATCCCGAGCAGTCGGTTTACATAGTCCCGGCCTTCACCGGCCTTGGCGCGCCGTATTGGGATGCCGAAGCACGTGGCGCGATCTTCGGACTGACCCGCAACAGCGGCCCAGCGGAATTTGCGCGCGCCGTGCTCGAATCCGTGGCCTACCAGACGCTCGACCTTCTGATCGCCATGAGAAGGGACTGGGGAAGCCACTCGATGGAAACCGTTCTTCGCGTCGATGGCGGCATGTCGGCGTCCGACTGGACGATGCAGCGGCTTGCCGACATCCTCGCGAGTCCTGTCGATCGTTCCGCCGTGGTTGAAACGACGGCGCTCGGTGCTGCCTGGCTTGCCGGATCGAAGGCGGGGATCTGGCCGGACAGGGCGAGTTTCAGCCGGGCCTGGGCCTGCGGTCGCCGCTTCGCGCCGGGCATGGGCGACGAAGAAAGGCTGGCAAGGATCGCCGGCTGGCGCGATGCCATCGCCCGCACCGTTTCGCGGACCGTTCCCGGCCCGTAAAGGCCCCAGCGCCTTGGCCGCCGGATATATTTGACCCTGCACCAGGTTGTCGACCGATCGCACGATTTAACCGAGGGGATCGGGCGCGACGGTCCTTCGAGGCGGTCCATGCTTCGTTGGAGGGCTTCGGCGGCGGCATCTGCTTTGTCGATCTCGTGGCGCCTTCGGAACACGGCCTTGTCGTCGGCGCGCTCTGCTCCGCCCTGGGCTTCGACACCGAGGATCTCCTGGCCGCGAGCCAGCTCATCGAGCAGCTTAGGCCAGTCTCGCAGGGCAGGAGGCCCGGCTACCTCGGCGGCCGGCGAGGTGACTGATGGGCTCGGCTGCTGTATAGGATTCTTCATTATTGTTTGCGCGATGAATGAAGCTCAGCAATGCGGGCGACCGAACTTTCAGAACTGGCCGCATTTGCCGCGGTGGCGAGGCACAAGAGCTTCCGCAAGGCGGGCGAGGAACGGGGCGTAACGGCATCGGCGATCAGCCATGCGGTGCTCGGCCTCGAGGATCGCATCGGCGTTCGCCTTCTGAACCGGACGACGCGCAGCGTATCCCTGACGGAGGCCGGCGAACTCCTCCGTTCGCATCTCGACCCTGCCTTCGCCGAGATTACCTCCGCGCTCGAGGGGCTGAACCAGTATCGGGAAACGCCCTTCGTTCTCGGGCGGGTGATCGGCCCGCTGCTTGTCAGGAACCCAAATCTGCAACTCGAGATCGTTGCGACCGACAGGCTCGTCGATATCGTCGACGAAGGCTTCGATGCGGGCATCAGGCTGGGGGAGCGCATAACGGAAGGCATGATCGCCGTCAGGATCAAGCCGCGCCTCCGCCTCGTGGTTGTCGGATCACCCGCCTATTTCCATACGCGGCCCATGCCATTGACGCCCCACGACCTGAAGGACCATGCCTGTATCCAGAACATGTATCCCTCCGGCGCGCGCTACGCGTGGGAATTCGAAAAGGACGGGCAGGCGATCGCCTATCAGCCGAACGGCCCTCTGTCGCTGGATGACCAGGAGTTGATGACGCAGGCTGCGGCAAGCGGTGTGGCGCTCGCCTACGTGTGGGAAAACCGCGCGGAGAAGATGATCATGAGCGGCGAACTCGTGCAGGTCCTGAATGATTGGTGCCAGCCGGAGGACTATCTCTATCTCTATTATCCCAGCCGACGCCACATCTCGGCGGCCTTCCGGGCGGTCATCGATGCGATGAAATCGGAGTGATCGTCGGGCTCGCCCAAATACAGAGGATCCCGAGGGAGGCCTCGGGATCGCTTTGATTGTGGCGGATAGGACATTACTACCAGACTGGCGGGCGAACAGGAGCGTCGGCGAGGCCGACGCTCACCGCGCGGTTAGGCGGCCGAGGCGACGTCCTTCGGGAAGTCGGTGCTCATTGCCAGCTCACGCCAGGCTGCGAGCTCTTCGGCGACATGGGCGTTCTTGGCTTCGATCGCAGCCACCGTGTCGCTGCCGAAAGGCATGCGCAGCGGCGGGTTCGGTGAATTGACTATCGCGATGATCCCCCCCGCCAGCTTGGCCGGGTCGCCCGGCTGGGCGTGGTTGGCCTGCTTGGCGATCTCGCGCATGGCGCCGGCCGGCGTGTCGACATAATCAGGGATTGTCGGTGGGCTGACGACGAGCGAGTTTCCAGCCAGGAAGTCGGTCCGGAAGAAGCCGGGTTCGACGACCGTGACCTTGATGCCGAGCGGCGCCACTTCTGGAGCCATCGATTCCGAAATGCCTTCGACCGCGAATTTCGTCGAGCAATAGACGCCCCAGCCGGCATGGCCGACATAGCCGCCGATCGAGGAGAAGTTCAGCACATGACCGGAGCGCTGCTTGCGCATGTAGGGCAACACGGCGCGGGTCACCTTCAGCAGGCCAAAGACGTTGGTGGCGTACATTTTCTCGATCTCGTCGGTCGTGGCCTCTTCGACGGCACCCAGCAGGCCAAAGCCGGCATTGTTGACGAGGATATCGATCCGGCCGAACTTCTTCACGGCCGCCGCTGCCGCGTCCTGGGCCTGAGCCTCATCGGTAACGTCGAGAGCGACGGGAAGCAGGTTCGGATGGCTGCCGATCGCGTCGGTGACGGTCTCGGGGTTGCGGGCGGTAGCGACCACTGCGTCGCCGGCTGCCAGAGCTTCCTTGGTCATCAGCGCGCCAAAGCCGCGGGATGCACCGGTGATAAACCAAACTCGCATGACGTGATCCTTTCGTGTTTCGAGATTGCACCTGAACAGTAGCTTTCCTGATTACGAACGATAATCCGGCTTCTTGACGAGACACTGATGAGCTAGATTCAGCAATACTTAATTGGCGAAGTCTCATCCACCGATCAGAGATCCACGAGAGAGCCATATGCGCATGGTGGCATTGGCCTGCCGGTGCGGCGAATTGCGAAGCGCAAATGAATGAAGAACTGCCATGCGTGATTCGCTTTAGGCGACGTCGCGCGATGAAAATGGCCTCTCGTCTGGGCGTCATCACACCTCGCCGGACCGGTCTTTCCCAGCGGTCTACTTCTCGTCTTTCCTGGCTGAACTGTAGTGCCGTCATCGGTCGGAATTTTGCCCATACTTTCAGCCACCTGACCGGTCCATGTCGTCCTCCGGTCGCGACCGTGTTCGGGTTCGGCGAGGCGCCGCGCACGGTGCTCTCGGCAACGCTGGCCGCGGGAGCGGGGATAAAAGCCTTCCCAAACCGCGATTAATCTATAAACTCGGTCGGGTAATGCGGTAGCAGGGGCCATTGTATTCGGCCCCGCGTCTATGCTGACCGTTGCAGGAGGTCTTAAATTCAACTGAGAGGAGACAGACATGACGAATGCCCTGCCCCCACTTCACAACGGGCACGCCCCGATAACCCTGCAGCAGCTTTTTCGCGAAGCGATTTACGCGTTTGAGGAATGGAATGCGGAAATGGCAGAGCCCTTCGTGACATTCGAAGGGAAGTTCTTGCCGATCAGCGCCGTTTTCGAGGCGATGCGTGGCTGCACCGATATCGTGCCGGCCAACGTCGTTGGAAGCGTGACAGAGAGATTGACCAAGCCCTGGCAGGGTGAAGGACCTCTCGACGAAATGACGTTCCAGACCGCCGCGCGCGTCATGGGTGTCCTAGTGCGAAAACGCCTGCACGCCAATGGTGGCGCCGATTTGGCCGCCTTGGCTTCGCGCAGCGCCGAGGCCGAGCACTCTCAGCGATAACCCCGGATTCTTAGCCAGATGGCCGGCGAGCGACGCTGGCCATCTGAGTCTGAAGTATCTGCGACGCCGTCCTTCTTTTTCAAAAGACGCATGTCCGAA
The DNA here is from genome assembly GCF_004345245.1 of Rhizobium sp. BK251. Classification (GTDB taxonomy): domain Bacteria; phylum Pseudomonadota; class Alphaproteobacteria; order Rhizobiales; family Rhizobiaceae; genus Rhizobium. The sequence continues at coordinate 107,026 of NZ_SLUQ01000005.1, forward strand.
CGCAGCGGCGTTGCAGGCGCGATACAGGCACGCGATTTCATCAAGTTAAACTATACAAATTATGAGCTATCGCCTTGTTTGGGGCCAACTTCAGCGCTATCTAAAACTCTGCGGGTTTTGATGTGTTTTGGGCTCAATTCGCGGCTCGACGGCTCCCTTTTGTGCCGCCGGTCTCCCCATATCCTGAAAAGCAGGCGCGCATGCTGACGAAAAAAGGAAAATACGGATTGAAGGCGCTCGTCGACCTGGCGCAGCTGGCCCCGGGCGAAACGGCATTCATCAATGATGTTGCCGAGCGGAACAACATTCCGAAGAAGTTCCTCGATACGATCCTCCTCGAGCTCCGTAATGTCGGCATTCTGCGTTCCAAGAAGGGGCCGGGCGGCGGCTATTCCCTCTCGCGCCCAGCTTCCGAGATCCGCATCGGCCATGTGATCCGCACTCTTGACGGTCCGCTTGCGCCAATCCGCTGCGCCAGCCGCACGGCTTATGAGGCATGCGACGACTGCGCCGATCCGGAGACCTGTCACGTGCGGCGCTCAATGACGGAAGTCAGGGATGCGATTGCCTCCATCCTCGACAACATGACCCTGGAGCAGTTCGTTGCGATCGGCGGCTCCGTGGAAGAGCCGGAAGAGCAGCAGACAAAATCCATAGCCAGCTAAGAATTGGCTTTCGGTCTCGGAGTTGAACCCGACAATGCGTGATGTGGCTTGTCGCTACGGTGTGTCGTCGTGCGGCAGCGTGATTGCATTGAGGTGATAGTTTCCGACCTCATGATATTTCCAGCCGACAGGGTCCTGCAGTGTGTGGGTGCGTGCGTTACGCCAGTGTCGGTCGAGGTTGAGGCCGATCCTGGTGGAGGCAGCTCCGGCCAGTTCGAATAGCGTGTTCGCCGCGTCCAGAGCTATTTCCGTCGTCAGCACATTTGCAGCTGCCACTGCAAGGGTCGCGTCGACGATATGAGCATCGGTCGCGTCGACCTGGGCGGCATCGACTTTCTTGCCCGCTCGCTCGACCATGGCCGTAGCAGCTTCAATTCGTATCGCGATCTGGCCGATCTTGGAAACGGTGAACGCGTCCTCGGCGACGCTCCCCGGACTGCCGCCCCTCGGGTGACGTGCCTTGTCCCTCACGAAGGTCAGCGTCTCCGAAAAGGCGGCGCGCGCGATGCCGAGATCGACTGCGGCGTGGACGAGCTGACCGACGGAAGCCACGGTTGCCCGTGCCGGTCTGTCCTGGAAGAAGATTGTGGCGTCAGCCGCCACGTAGACATTGTGGAAGGCCGCGGTGCCGCTGCCCGTCGTGCGCTGGCCGAAGCCGTCCCAGTCGTCGATCAGCTGCACGCCCTCGGTTCCGCGCGGCACGAGCGACATCGTCTGCCGGTTGCTCGCATCCGGGGCGAACATCGCCAGCCAGTCCGCGAAGAGAACGCCGGTCGAATAGGGTTCCCGCCCGTTGAGGCGATGCCCCGGTCCCTCCGGGGTCAGGCGTAGGTCCGTGCGGTCCGGCGCCGCTGGGCCGGCCTCCGGAAGCGACCTGCCGAACCGGTCGCCGGCGAGCGCCCGGCCGAAGAAGAACTTCCGCTGCTCCTCCGAGCCATCGGCGCGCAGCACTTCGAGGACGTGGAAGTGGTTCTGGAGAATCTCGCCGACGGAAGGATCGCCCTCGGCAAGCAGCGCAATCACCTCGGCGAGTATGGCGTTCGAAATGTCGAGGCCGCCGTATTCCGCGGGTACGGTGATGCCGAGAAGGCCCGATTGCGACAGGGTATCCATCTCGTCATGCGGCAGGACTCGGTTGATGTCGCGATCACTGGCATGCTTCGCGAAGCCGGCGGCGAGCGTCCGGGCGATCTCGAGCGCCTCTTCATCGCTCTGGATGCGATGTGCGGCTGGACGGACACGTTCGTGAAGCTGCGAAACGGTTCCCATCGAACACTCCATCGTCATGACAGGGTATCAGTGTCTCAGCGAAGTCGTCCTGATAAGAGAGCCTATTTCGTAGATATTGTCGATTTTGGAATCTTTTTCTTTGGGCCCAGGCTCAGACTTACCGTCGTACCTCCGGGCCATTTGCCGCTACCGCTCGATCGAGGGGAACGACAACCCTTCGAGATAGGGCTGGAGTTCCTCATCGGCTTCGACGCCCACGGCATTGTTGAAGACGGCCGTCGCAATCATGATCCCCGCGAAGGCCACGAGGTTGACAAGCGTCGCCTCGTCGTAACGTGCCTTCAGCCGCTCCCAGATTGCTGCGGGCACTGCGTTGGAATCGGCGACGATCGCCTTGCCAAATGCCATCAGCAGCGCTTCATCGTCATTCGGCTCGATCGTTTCTGGTTTGAAACCCGCACTGATGAGCGCACGGCGAAAGAAGCCGACGGGGATGATAGAGCGGCTCTCGGTCGATATCGCCAGGCAAAGAAGCCAGATGGCCCGGTCGTCGATCGCCGGACGAAGCTCCTCGCGAAGCGCGAACCATTCAGCATAGATGCGGTGGGCGACCGGCGAATGAAGCAATGTCCGCTTCATGTTGGTCATGCGGCCGCGCAGCCGTACCTCTTCGTCATGCTCGGCCCGGATTTCGGGCGAAGCGGTTTCGTAGTCGATCTGTGAAATGTGGCTCATGCGCGCTGCTTAGCACGTCGCCTTGCCACGCTCCAGCGAAGCGGCGTGCGTCATTGTGCTGCCTCGCCGGCCTGGGCGAAGAATCGGTTTTCCGGGCGCGGCAGGCCGAGATGTTCACGAAGCGTCACGCCCTCGTAGTCGCGGCGGAAGAGGCCACGCCGCTGCAACTCGGGAACGAGCCGGTTCGCCACATCGTCGAGGCCCTGCGGTAGGAAGGGGAAGACGACGTTGAAGCCGTCGGAGCCCTCTTCGAAAAGCCATTGCTCCATTTCGTCGGCAATGCTTTGTGGCGTGCCGACGAAGGCAAGCCCGGAGTAGCCGCCGTAGCGCTGCGCGAGCTGGCGCACGGTCAGCTTCTCCTGCTCGGCAAGGCGGATCACCTGTTCGCGGCCGGTCTTGCTGGCATTGGTCTCCGGGATTTCCGGCAGGGGACCGTCCGGATCGAAGCGCGACGCATCATGGCCCAGCGCAATCGACAGCGAGGCGATGCCGCTGTCGTAGTGTACCAGGCTGTCGAGCTTAAGCCGCTTGGCCCGCGCCTCCTCGACCGTGTCGCCGATCACGACGAAGGCGGCCGGCAGGATCTTGAGGTGATCGCGATTGCGGCCGATGCGCTGCATCCGGCTCTTGATGTCCGCAAAGAGCGCCTGACCGCTTCGAAGGTCGCGCGGCGAGGCGAACACGACTTCCGCCGTCTCCGCCGCTAGCTGACGCCCGACATCCGACTGGCCGGCCTGCACGATCACGGGCCAGCCCTGCGGCGGACGGGCGATGTTGAGCGGGCCGCGCACCCTGAGATTCTCTCCCTTGTGGTTCAGCACATGCATCTTTTCGGGATCGAAATAGATGCCGCTCTCGGTATCTCGTATGAAGGCGTCGTCCGCGAAACTGTCCCAGAGCCCGGTCACGACGTCGAAGAATTCGCGCGCCCGGTGGTAGCGCTCGTCATGCTCGACATGTTCGTCCAGACCGAAATTCAGCGCCGCGTCGGGATTGGCGGTCGTCACGATGTTCCAGCCGGCACGGCCGCCACTGATATGGTCGAGCGAGGCGAAGCGCCGGGCGACGTGATAGGGCTCGTCGAATGTCGTCGAGGCGGTCGCGACGAGCCCGATACGCTCTGTTACGGCGGCAAGCGCGGACAGAAGCGTGAAGGGCTCGAAGGAGGTTACGGTATGGCTACGCTTGAGGGCCTCGATCGGCATATTCAGCACCGCGAGGTGATCAGCCATGAAGAATGCGTCGAATTTCGCCCGTTCGAGCGTCTGGGCGAATGTCTTGAGATGCGTGAAATTGAAGTTGGCATCGGGGTAAGCGCCCGGATAGCGCCACGCGCCGGTATGCAGGCTGACGGGGCGCATGAAGGCGCCGAGCTTCAACTGCCGTTCTGATGTCATCGCTTCGCTCCTCGGAAAACCCATACAAGGTGGGTTCGCCCGTCCAGGCAATCAAGCGCATCAAGGAACTGTTACTTGCCTTTCGCCGGCTTTGTCAGGCCGGGGCAAGGCTGCCCATCACGGTCGGTATCAGCTCGGTCACGGTCGGGTGGATGTGGACGGCGCGCTCGATCGTCGTGTAGGGTGCTTTTGCATACATGACGTCCAGGATGCTTTGGACCGCCTCGTCGCCGCCGGTACCGAGGATAGAGGCGCCGAGGATTTCCTTCGTGTCCGCATCCACGATGACCTTCATGAAGCCCTTCGTCTCACCTTTTTCAACGGCACGTCCGACGCGCGTCATCGGCCGCGTTCCGATCAGCAGCTTGCGGCCGGATTTGCGCGCCTCCGTCTCTGTCATGCCGGCGCGCCCGAGCGGCGGGTCGATAAAGAGCCCGTAGGTCGGGATCCGGTCGCTGACGCGGCGCGGGTCGTTGTCGAGCAGATTGGCGGCGACGATCTCGAAGTCGTTGTAGGCCGTGTGCGTGAAAGCGCCCCTGCCGTTGCAGTCGCCCATCGCCCATATGCCTTTGACATTGGTTTGAAGCTGGTCGTCGACGACGATGTAGCCGCGTGCATCGACTTCGATACCGGCCTTGTCGAGACCGAGATCGTCGGTGTTGGGTCGCCGCCCGACCGCGAGCAATACGTGGGAGCCAACGACCTCGGGCGCCCCGGCAGTGCAGTCGACGCCGACGGCAACGCCCTCAGGATGGCGTGAGAAGCGGATGCATTCAGCATTCAGCCGCAATGCGATCCCCTCGTCCTCGAGGATGTTGCGGATCGCGTCGCTGACATCCTCATCCTCGCGGCCGACGAGACGTGGTGCCTTCTCGATGATCGTCACCTCAGAGCCGAAGCGGCGGAATATCTGACCGAATTCGAGCCCGATATAGCTGCCGCCGACGATGACGAGATGGCGTGGCAACTCCGCGAGATCCATCATGGAGCTGTTGTTCAGGTAGTCGACCTCATCGATGCCGGGAAAGTCAGGCGCCGATGCGCGGCCGCCGCAATTGATGAAGATGCGCTCGGAAGTAAGGATCTCATCGCCGACGCGAACCTCGGTCGGGCTTTCGAAGCGTGCGTGGTCCTTGAACACGGTGCATCCGGCCATGCCTTGCAGCCAGCGCTCTACGCCAGTGCGGGAATCGAGGGTCACCTTTGCCTTGCGGGCCATCATCTTTGGAAAGTCGATCGCGATCTCGCCGCCGATGGAAACGCCGTAATCGGCTCCGCGTCTGGCGAGATGGATCGCATAGGCGCTGGCTACCATCGCCTTCGTCGGCATACAGCCGGTATTGACGCAGGTGCCGCCGAAGAGCTTGCGTTCGATCATGGCAACGGTCATGCCGGCTGCCGTCAACCGGCCGGCAAGCGATGGTCCGGCCTGGCCCGCACCAATGATGATGGCGTCGAATTTTCGGCTCATGGCAAGCGCCTCCCATCCATCCCGTTCCATTGTGCGGAACGCTGACAAGGTGAATGAGAAGCGCTTTTATTGCAACCACCGCCTGGCTACCGGCGGCGTGTGGGAGGCTCAGACGATGCCGCCGCCGCCGGCCGTCGATGCCGGGCGTTCTTCTGCGACCTTCTTCCGGTAACCGCTTGCTCGATAGGCCGCGATCGGATCGATCGCGCCGCCGGCGCGGCGACGGGCTTCGGCGAGGATCGGCTCGACATCGGCGCGGTAGGCGCGCTTCAGTGTTTCGGAAGCCATCAGCGCGTCGTTCTCGTCCTGGTAGCCGGCAAGCGCCTTGCGATCGACGATGAGCGCCTGCGCATAGGCGCGGCGGATCTCGTTGGCGCTGGAAATCAAGCTCTGGATCGGATCGGTCACGTTATGCGACTGGTCGATCATGTGTGCCGGATGGAAGTCCTTGGCACCACGCTCTTCGGCATCGACGAGCTCGTTGAAGACGAGGAACAGGCGATAGGGCTCGATCGCGCCCGCATCGAGGTCGTCGTCACCATATTTGGAATCGTTGAAGTGGAAGCCGCCGAGCTTGCCGAACTGGATGAGCCGGGCAACGATCATCTCGATATTGGTGTTCGGCGCATGGTGGCCGAGGTCTACGAGGCAATAGGCCTTCGGGCCGAGCGTCTGCGCGATCAGGTAGTTGGTGCCCCAGTCCTGCACGATCGTCGAATAGAAGGCCGGCTCGTACATCTTGTGTTCGGAGAACAGGCGCCAATCATCCGGCAGCGCCTTGTAGATTTCACCCATCGAGGCAAGGTAGCGCTCGAAAGACTTGGTGAAGTTGCTCTGGCCGGGGAAGTTCGAGCCGTCGCCGATCCACACCGTGAGTGCCTTCGAGCCGATTGCCTTGCCGATCTCGATGCATTCGAGATTGTGTTCGATCGCCTGCCGCCGGGTCGCGGCATCCGTATGGCTGAGCGAACCGTATTTATAGGAGTGCGCCTGGCCGGGAGCGTCCGAGAAGGTGTTGGAGTTCATGGCGTCGAAGCTCAGGCCCAGCGCGTCCCCCTTCGCCTTCAGTTCCTTCGCATCCGCCTTGTCCCAGGGAATATGCAGCGAAACGGTCGGCGTTGCCCGGGTCAGCTCGTTGATGACGGCGCAGTCGTCGAGCTTGTCGAAGATGCCGCGCGGCTCGCCGGTGCCAGGAAAGCGGGCAAAGCGCGTGCCGCCCGTGCCAACGCCCCAGGAGGGCACGGCTACGAAGAATTCGGCGACCTTGCGGGTGATCGCCTCGATGTCGACGCCGCGGCGGGCAAGCGTTGCACCTAGCGCTTCATAGTCGGCTTTCAGCGCCGAAGCGCGCTTGTCGTTTTCCGCTGCGACCAGATCCGGCGCAATCCTGAATTCAGCCATTGGTTCCTCCCAGAAAATCGGTTGCGGCGGGCCTTGAGCCCGCCGCCTGTTCTTAGCGCGTGAAGCTCTGCACGTTGCCGGCGTCGACGTTGATGATGTTGCCCGTCGACTTCGCCGAAAGGTCGGATGCGAGGAAGTAGATTGCCTCTGCGATGTCTTCCGGGAAGACGTTGAGTTTCAGCATCGAACGCTTGCGGTAATGTTCCTCGAGCTCATCCACCTCGATCTTCGAGGAGGCCGCGCGCTGCTCGCGCCATTCGCCGCTCCAGATTTTCGAGCCGCGCAGGACCGCATCCGGATTGACCGTGTTGACGCGGATGCCGGCGTCGGCGCCTTCGAGCGCCAGGCACCGGGCGAGGTGGATTTCCGCCGCCTTTGCCGTGCAATAGGCCGCCGCATTCGGGGAAGCGGCAAGACCGTTCTTGGAGGCGACGAAGACGACGTTGCCGCCGAGCGCCTGCTTGCGGAACAGGCGGAAGGCTTCACGCGAGACGAGGAAATAGCCGGTCGCCAGGATATCGATGTTCTTGTTCCACGTCGAAAGCTCGGTCGCCTCGATCGGTGCCGAGGAGGCAATGCCAGCATTCGAGACGAGGATGTCGATGCCGCCGAACTCGACGCAGGATTCCGCGAAGGAGGAGATGACACCATCCTCCTTGGTGACATCGAGCTTCACGGTGCGCACGGCGTCGGCGCCGTATTGCTTCTTGAAGTCGGCTTCGGTCGTTTCAAGCGCTGCCGCATCGATGTCGGCAAGCACCACGCAGGCGCCTTCGCTGGCCAGCCGTGCAGCCGTCGCACGTCCGATGCCGCCGGCACCACCGGTGACGAAGGCGACCTTGCCGGCAAGGCTCTTCGGCTTCGGCATGCGCTGCAGCTTCGCCTCTTCGAGCAGCCAGTACTCGATGTCGAAGGCCTCCTGCTCGGGCAGGCCCTGATATTCGGAAACCGTCGAGGCGCCGCGCATCACGTTGATGGCGTTGACGTAGAATTCGCTCGCGATGCGGGCCGTCGCTTTGTCGCGTGCGAAGGAGAGCATGCCGACACCAGGCACCAGGAAGATGACCGGATTCGCGTCGCGTATCGGCGGCGAATTGTCATGCTTGCAGTCGTTGTAGTAGCGCGCGTAGTCGGCCCGATAGTCTTCGAGTGCCTTGTCGAGGCTGGCGACGACTGCGTCGACATCCGGCTTGGCCGGATCGAAGTCCACGATCAGCGGGCGGATCTTGGTGCGCAGGAAATGATCCGGGCAGCTGGTACCGAGCGCACCGAGGGGGCGAAGCTGCTTGGAGTTGACGAATTCGAGCACCGCATTCTGGTCGTCGAAATGGCCGAGCTTGCGCTCCTGCTTGCCGATGCGGCCACGGATTTCCGGCATCAGCCGCGCAACGATCGCGCGACGATCAGCGACTGGAAGGCTATCGACCGCAGCGCCGCCGAAGATCACCTTGCCTTCGGTCTGCTCGGCAAACCACTTGATCGCCTTGTTGATGATGTCGAGCGTCAGCTCGTAGCAGGCCTTTGCATCGTCGGCCCAGGTGAAGAGGCCGTGGCTTTCCAGCACGACGCCCTTGGCGTTCGGGTTTGCCTTGACGAAGGCTTCGAGGTCGAGGCCGAGCTGGAAGCCGGGGCGGCGCCAGGGCAGCCAGCCGATTTCGCTTCCGAAGATCTGCTTCGTCAGCTCTTTCGAGTTCTTCGAAGCGGCAATCGCAATGATCGCATCCGGATGCATGTGGTCGACATGGGTGAAGGGCACGAAGCCGTGCAGCGGCGTGTCGATCGATGCCGCGCGGGCATTGAGATTGAAGGTGCAGTGCGGCAGGAAGCCGACCATCCGGTCCTCGTCCTCGACGCCGCGATAGATCTTCTTCAGCGATTCCAGCTTGTCCTGGTAGAGGGTCGCGAAACCGTCGAGCTTGATCGTGCCGACGTCGCCGCCGGAACCCTTGACCCACAGGACCTTGACCTTCTCGCCGTTCAGCGGATCGGTTTCCATGACCTTGGCCGAGGTATTGCCGCCACCATAGTTCGTGATGCGCTTGTCGGCACCCAGAAGATTCGAGCGATAGAGCAGCTTGCCGGGCTCGTCGAGGCCCGCTGCGTAACCATCATCCCACCGGTTTTCAAGAAGCCGGACGTTCGCCGCCATGTCATCCTCCCTAGGAATTCCTTCGAAAGCGCGGCAGTAAACCGCACGTTTTCGCTGATGGTATCGCGCATCAGATCTGTCGTTGTCAATCGAAAACGATCAAATTCGATTATGCTGCAGCGCAGTATGAAGATTTATGATCGTTTTTGATTGACAGGATTTAGTGGATACGAAATAAGTATGGCACAGGAGGAGCCCCATGCACGAACGCGAACGCCATCGCATCATTCTGAGCGCCGTTCAGGAAAAGTCGGTCGTCACGATCCAGGACATTTCCGAGTTGACGGACGCCTCGGAGGCGACGATTCGGCGCGACATCGCGGCTCTGCATGTGCAGGGCAAGATCAGGCGTGTGCGCGGCGGCGCCGAAGCGGTGCATCCGCCGCAGCTCGGCAATCTCGCCGGCCGGCCCTTCCGCGTTTCAGAATCAGTCAATATCGATAAGAAGCGCGCAATCGCCCGCAGGGCCGTCGATCTGTGCGAGCCGGGCGACGCGATCATCATCAATGGCGGCACCACCACCTTCCAGATGGTGCATTTCATGGCCGGCCATCGCATGCAGGTCATGACCAATTCCTTTGCCATCGCCGAACATCTGGTCAAGCATTCGAAGAACACTGTGACGGTTCCGGGTGGCGTGATCTATCGCGAGCAGAGCCTGATTCTCTCGCCTTTCGACAATGACGCGATCCGCAATTTCTATGCGCGGCGCTTCTTCATCGGTGCCCAGGGCGTCGGCCCGCTCGGCATCATGGAAGCCGATGCGCAGATCATTCAGAGCGAACAGAAGCTGATGCACCAGGCCGACGAACTGGTCGTCATGGTCGATTCCAGCAAGTTCAACCGTCGCTCGAGTCTCATTCTTTGTGGGCTGGAGCGGGTTTCGACGATCATCACCGACGAGGGCATTCCGGAGGAAGCGGCGCGGATGATCGAAAACGCCGGCGTGGCGCTCATCATTGCAAATTCCGCGTCGCAGGACGCGAAGGAGGATTCCTCGTCGGTCGCATGACGCGCCGGCAAGGTGTGGAAGTCTAATCTTAGTGGGAGGATAAACGCATGAAACTTGCAAAGACATTCGCGGTGGGCATCGCGCTCGCCGTCGCCATGATGGGTGGCGCGGCAAGCGCTGCCGACATGAAGATCGGCCTCGTGGTGAAGTCGCTCGGCAACGGCTTCTTCGATGCCGCAAACAAGGGCGCACAGGAAGCCGCGAAGGAACTCGGCGGCGTCGAGGTCATCTACACCGGCCCGACGACGACAACGGCCGAAGGCCAGATCGAAGTCATCAACTCGCTGATTGCCCAGGGCGTCGATGCCATCGCGATCTCGGCGAACGATCCTGACGCCGTCGTTCCGGCCCTGAAGAAGGCAGCCCAGCGCGGCATCAAGGTCATCTCCTGGGATTCCGGCGTGGCTCCTGAAGGCCGCATCCTGCAGCTCAACCCGTCGTCCAACGAGCTGATCGGCAAGATGTGCCTGACGCTCGTCAAGGACCACCTTGACGGCGGCAAGGGCGATTTCGCCATCCTGTCAGCAACGACGACGTCGACGAACCAGAACATCTGGATCGACCAGATGAAGAAGCAGCTCAAGGACTTCGATGGTCTCAACCTCGTGACGACCGTCTACGGCGACGACCTTTCGGACAAGTCCTATCGTGAAGCCGAAGGCCTGCTGAAGTCCAACCCGAACGTCAAGGTCATCGTCGCTCCGACGACGGTCGGCGTTCTGGCCGCTTCCAAGGTCGTCGAGGACAAGGGTCTCGTCGGCAAGGTCTACGTGACGGGCCTCGGCCTTCCCTCCGAAATGGCCGGCGCGATCAAGTCGGGCGCTACGAAGGAATTCGCCATCTGGAACCCGATCGACCTCGGCTATTCCGCAACCCAGATCGCCTATCACCTCGTCAAGGGTGACACGGACGGCGCTCCGGGCAGCGAGATCGAAGCTGGCCGCATGGGCAAGATCAAGGTTGGCGAAAACAGCGAAGCGGCCATGGCCGACCCCTTCGTCTACAACGCCTCGAACATTGACCAGTTCTCGAAGGTTTTCTGATCTCCGGAACTGCTTGGGCACCCGGCGGCGCGCCGCCGGGTTTCTCTTTTCTCATGGTTTTGCAGATGACCACTGTCCTTCAAAAACCCGTCAGGGCCGCAGTGCCCGGTGAAGTGCCCGCCATCCTGGAGATGCGCGGCATTTCCCAGATCTTCCCCGGTGTGAAGGCGCTTGATAACGTCAGTATCGCGCTCTACCCGGGTAAGGTGACTGCGCTGATCGGTGAAAACGGCGCCGGCAAGTCGACGCTCGTCAAGATATTGACCGGCATCTACAGGCCGAACGAGGGCGAGATCATCGTCGACGGCCATCCGGTAACCTTTGCGAGCGCGCAGGCGGCCATCGACGCCGGCGTGACCGCCATCCACCAGGAGACCGTGCTCTTCGACGAGTTGACGGTTGCCGAGAACATATTCCTCGGCCACGCGCCGCGCACGCGCTACCGCACCATTGACTGGAAGCTGATGAACAGCCGCTCGCACGAACTGCTGGTCTCGCTCGAGAGCAACATCGATCCGACGATCCGCCTCAAGGATCTCTCGATTGCACAGCGCCACCTCGTCGCGATCGCGCGCGCCCTTTCGATCGAAGCCCGCATCGTCATCATGGACGAGCCGACCGCCGCACTCTCCCGCAAGGAGATCGATGATCTCTTCCGCATCGTCGAGGGCCTGAAGGCGAGCGGCAAGGCAATCCTCTTCATCAGCCACAAGTTCGACGAGCTCTACGAGATCGCCGACAATTTCGTCGTCTTCCGCGATGGCCGCGATATCGGCCATGGCAAGTTGAAGGAGACCCCGCAGGACGAGATCGTCCGCATGATGGTCGGCCGCGACGTCGAGAACGCCTTTCCAAAGCTGGACGTGAAGATCGGTGGCCCGGTTCTCGAGGTCCAGTCCTACAGTCACCGCACCGAATTCCGCGACATTTCCTTCACGCTCCGCAAGGGCGAAATCCTCGGCGTTTACGGCCTGATCGGCGCCGGACGGTCGGAACTGGCGCAATCGCTCTTCGGCATCACCCGGCCGCTGTCGGGCCAGCTGCGGCTCGAGGGCAGGGACGTCTCAATCCATTCTCCCCACGACGCCATTCGCGCCGGCATCGTCTACGTGCCGGAGGAGCGCGGCCGCCATGGGCTCGCGCTGCCGATGCCGATCTACCAGAACATGACGCTGCCTTCGCTGGCGCGCACCTCGCGCAAGGGCTTCCTGAAGGCGGCTAACGAATTCGCGCTTGCCCGCAAATATGCCGAGAGACTGGATCTTCGCGCGGCAGCGCTTTCCGTGCCTGTCGGTACTCTTTCGGGCGGCAACCAGCAGAAGGTGGTCATCGGCAAGTGGCTGGCGACCATGCCGAAGGTCATCATCCTGGACGAGCCGACCAAGGGCATCGACATCGGCTCGAAGGCGGCCGTCCACGGTTTCATCAGCGAACTCGCCGCCGAGGGGCTCTCGATCATCATGATCTCGTCCGAGTTGCCCGAGATCGTCGGCATGTCGGATCGTGTGCTGGTGATGAAGGAAGGGCTTTCGGCCGGGCTCTTCGAGCGCAATCAACTTTCGCCGGAGGCGCTGGTGCGCGCGGCGACCGGAAACGCATGAGGGTGAGCATGGCCAGATTGATCAGAAAACGCGAAACCCTGCTCTTCCTCATCATCGTCGTGATGATCGCGGTCTTCTCGACGCGCGCCTCCGACTTCGCCACACCTTCCAATCTTGCCGGCATCTTCAATGATACCGCGATCCTGATCATCCTGGCGCTGGCGCAGATGACGGTCATCCTGACGAAATCGATCGATCTTTCGGTCGCTGCGAACCTCGCCTTCACCGGCATGGCGATCGCCATGATGAATGCTGCCTATCCCGGCCTGCCGCTCGTGGTGCTGATCCTGGCGGCTGTCCTCATCGGCGCCTTGCTCGGCATGATCAACGGCCTGCTCGTCTGGCAGCTCGAGATCCCGCCGATCGTCGTTACGCTCGGAACGCTCACCATCTATCGCGGCATGGCTTTCGTGCTTTCGGGCGGCGCCTGGGTGAACGCGCACCAGATGACCGAGACCTTCCTTTCCGTGCCGCGCACGAACATTCTCGGAATGCCGGTCCTGAGCTGGGTAGCGATCGTCATCGTGCTCGTGATGTACATGCTGCTCAAATACACGCAATTCGGCCGTTCGGCCTATGCCACGGGCGGCAATCCGACCGCCGCCGTCTACGCGGGCGTCGATACCGGCCGCACGAAATTCCTTGCTTTCGTGCTTTCCGGCGCGCTTGCCGGCCTTTCCAGCTATCTCTGGGTATCGCGCTACGCGGTCGCCTATGTCGACATCGCCAACGGCTTCGAACTCGACAGCGTGGCCGCCTGCGTCATCGGCGGCATCTCCATCGCCGGCGGCGTCGGCTCGGTCGCGGGCACCGTGCTTGGCGCGCTCTTCCTCGGCGTCATCAAGAACGCACTGCCCGTCATCGGCATTTCGCCCTTCACGCAGATGGCGATCTCCGGCACCGTCATCATCCTAGCCGTCGTCTTCAACGCGCGGCGCGAGCGCAACCGCGGCCGCATCATCCTGCGAGACCGGGCAGCAGCGGAGGTTGCGGCATGAGCATGGTTTCCACCACTCCCGAAAAGCGCGTCATTCCCGATCGGCTCGGCACGCCGTTCAAGCGCATCATGTCGAGCTGGGAAGTGCTGCTCTTCGGCGTCGCCGTCGCGATCTTCATCTTCAATTCGCTGGCGTCGCCCTACTTCCTGAATGCCTGGAATCTTTCGGACGCCACCTTCAACTTTACCGAAAAGGCGATGATCGCCTTTGCGATGGCGCTGCTCGTCATTGCCGGCGAGATCGATCTGTCGGTTGCCGCCATCATCGCGCTCGCCTCGACCGCCATGGGTGCGGCCGCGCAGGTCGGTGTGGGTACGCCGGGCCTTGTCCTGATCGGCATCGGCACCGGCCTTGTCTGCGGCATGTTCAACGGCTTCCTCGTCTCGGTGCTGAAGCTGCCCTCGATCGTCGTCACGATCGGCACCATGAGCCTCTTCCGCGGCATTTCCTACATCGTGCTCGGCGACCAGGCCTATGGCAAATATCCCGCCGATTTCGCCTATTTCGGCCAGGGCTACGTCGTCTGGGTCTTCTCCTTCGAATTCGTGCTCTTCATCGTGCTGGCGATCCTCTTTGCCATCCTGCTGCACGCGACGAATTTCGGCCGACAGGTCTATACGATCGGCAACAACGACTTTGCCGCCCGCTTCTCCGGCATCCCGGTCGAGCGTGTCAAATTCATCCTCTTCCTACTGACCGGCGTCATGAGCGGTATCGCTGCGATCTGCCTGACTTCGCGTCTTGGCTCCACGCGTCCGTCGATCGCGCAAGGGTGGGAACTCGAAGTCGTCACCATGGTCGTGCTCGGCGGCATATCGATCCTCGGCGGCTCGGGCACGATCGGTGGCGTCGTCATCGCCGCCTTCGTCATGGGTCTGGTCACCTTCGGCCTCGGCCTGCTCAATGTGCCGGGCATCGTCATGTCGATCTTCATCGGCCTGCTGCTCATCATCACCATCGCGATCCCGATCATCGCACGCCGCATCCAAGCCATGAGTTCCCGATGACGCTCGAAAAACACGCCTTCAAGATGAAGCTGAACCCCGGCATGGAAGCCGAATACAGGAAACGGCACGACGAGATCTGGCCGGAGTTGGTTGACCTGCTGCATCAGTCGGGCGCCAGCGATTATTCCATCCACCTCGACCGCGAGACGAATACGCTCTTCGGCGTGTTGACCCGCCCGGCGGATCACACGATGACGAGCCTGCCGGAACATCCCGTCATGAAGAAATGGTGGGCGCACATGGCCGATATCATGGAGACGAATCCGGATAACTCACCCGTCCAAAGCGACCTCGTCACCGTCTTCCATATGCCATGAGCGATTATCGCCGCATCGCCGTTCTCGATATCGGCAAGACCAATGCCAAGGTCGTGGTGATCGACAGCGCGACCGGCGCGGAAATCGCCGCCGTGCGCACGCCGAACACGGTCATCAGAACCGATCCTTACCCGCATTACGATATCGAGGCGCTCTGGGCCTTCACGCTGAACGCGCTGAAGGATTTCGCCAGAACGCCCGGCTTCGACGCGATCTCGATCACCACCCACGGCGCGGCCGCCGCGCTGCTCGGTAGCGATGGCAGGCTCGCCATGCCGGTCATCGATTATGAGCACGAGTATCCGCAGGCTATCCGCGACGCCTACGATGCGCTTCGCCCTGCTTTCTCGGAAACCTTCTCGCCGCGCCTGCCGATGGGGCTGAATGTCGGCGCCCAGCTGCACTATCAGAAAACCGCCTTTCCCGCGGAGTTCGCTAGAGTCCGGACGATCCTCACCTATGCGCAATACTGGTCGGCGCGGCTGACGGGTGTCACCGCCAACGAACTCACCTCGCTCGGTTGCCACACCGATCTCTGGAATCCGAGGGCCGGTACCTATTCTTCGCTGGTCGATAGGCTCGGCATCCACGATCGCATGGCACCGATCCGTTCCGCCTTCGATACACTCGGCCCAGTCCTGCCGGAGATCGCCGAAGAGATCGGCATCTCGGTTCCCGTCTATTGCGGCATCCATGATTCGAACGCCTCGCTCCTGCCGCATCTCGTCGGCCGGGAGGCGCCATTCGCCGTGGTTTCGACGGGTACCTGGGTCATCAATTTCGCCGTCGGTGGCGATCTCGATCATCTCGACCCCAAGCGCGACGCGCTCGCCAATGTCGATGCCTATGGGCGTGCCGTGCCATCCTCGCGCTTCATGGGTGGGCGCGAGTTCGAGATGCTGACGCATGGCCATCCGGTACCTTCGGCAGAGGCCATGACGGAAGCATTTCGCAATGTCGTGGTGAAGCAGATCATGCTCCTGCCGAATGTCGTTGCCGGCTCGGGACCGTTTCCCGGCAGGCAGATGCGGTGGCTGGGGGAGGAGCCCCAAGATGCCGCGGAACGCTACGCCGCCGCATCGATCTATGCCGCGCTGATGACGGAGGCGTGCCTCGAGCTGATCGGCGCCGGGGGCACATCGCTGGTCGAAGGGCCTTTTGCGGCCAATCGGGAATATCTCGTTGCGCTCGCAGCATTGACCGGGCGCCCCGTCACCGGCCTGCCCGGCGCGACCGGTACGGCGCATGGCGCAGCGATGCTGACCGGCGCACAGTTTCCGCCGCCGGAGAGGGCGACGGAGTACCGGGCGGACGGGATCGATCTCAGCCCGTACCGGAAGGCGTGGTACGCCGCCATAGCGGAGACTGCCTAGCGGTTGTCTTCGAGGCGGCGTCTGCCGCCCCTTCACGCCGCCGTTTCGACGACGTCCAGTCCGATATCCAGACTTGGCGCGCTGTGCGTGCACCAGCCGACGGAGATGAGATCGACGCCGGAGGCTGCGACCGCGGCGACCGTGTCGGGCGTGATGCCGCCCGACGCCTCGGTGATTGCCCGGCCGGCAACGATGCCGACAGCCTCACGCAGCTCATCCGGCGACATGTTGTCGAGCAACACGGCGTCGACGCCAATTTCCATGGCTTCGCGAAGCTGGTCGAGCGTATCCACCTCCACTTCGATCTTCACCATATGGCCGACGCCGGCGCGCGCGCGGCGGATCGCCTCGGCGACGCCGCCGGCAATGGCGACATGATTGTCCTTGATGAGCACCGCATCCGACAGCGCAAAGCGATGGTTCATGCCGCCCCCCGCCCGCACTGCATATTTCTCCAGCGCCCTGAGACCGGGTGTCGTCTTGCGGGTGCAGGCGATTGCGGCCTTCGTCCCGGCCACCGCAGCGACGAGACCCGCCGTCGTGCTGGCAATGCCCGAGAGATGGCCGAGGAAATTGAGCGCGGTGCGTTCGCCGGTCAGGATCCCGCGGGACGGGCCGGAGACCGTCGCGATGATGTCGCCAGGGAGAATGGCCGCACCGTCATCGAGTTTGCGCGTGAGGGTGATTGCAGGATCGACCAGCTGGAACGCGAGCTCGGCGGCATCCAGCCCGGCGACGACGCCGGCCTGCCGGGCGGCAAAGACCATCGTCGAGTGGTGGTCGGCAGGAATGACGGCCATCGACGTGATGTCGCCTGCAAGGCCGAGATCTTCCTGGAGCGCGGCGCGTACCAGCGGTTCGATGATTATGCGTGGAAGCGGGGAAAGGGGCATGTTATGCGCTCCGGGCGAGGCGAGGTGTGGCGAGGCTGTGGGCGCTGTCGAGCGCCTCGGCAAGGGTGATGAACCGGCGACGAGAAAGCAGATCTTTTGCCGGGTAATCAATTCGCGTGTGCGCGCCGCGAGACTCGGTGCGAAGATGCGCGGATACCGCCATTGTCAGGGCAACAGCGGCGGCATCGGTAGCCGCTGAGCAGCCTTCCGCGAGCGCCAACAGAGCCGCGATCGCGCTTTCCAACCCCGCTGCGTCGCGGAGTACACCGAGATGGCGCGAGACGATCGGGCGGACGGCGCTGGCGTCCGGCGCCGTCGGAAGAGCGCCGAGAGCCGGCACGTCGCTGGAGGCATAGGCGCTCGCATCTATCGAGCGCGCGACACGCAATCCCATGACGGCCGCTTCCAGGAGCGAGTTGCTGGCGAGCCGGTTGGCGCCGTGGAGCCCGGTCGACGCCGCTTCGCCTGCCACCCAGAGGCCTCGGACGGAACTGCGCCCCTCAGCGTCCGTCGCGACACCGCCCATGTGATAGTGCGCTGCCGGGCGAACGGGAATGAGGTCGCGGGTGGGATCGATGCCTGCTTCATGGCAAAGTGCTGCAATGGCCGGAAAGCGGGACTGGAAACGGTTGCCCAGGGCTTCGCGGGCATCGAGATAGACTCGTCCGCCTCTGGCCAGTTCGGCACTGATCGCCCGTGCGACGACGTCGCGTGACGCGAGTTCGCCGCCGGCGATCCTCTCCATGAAGAACTCGCCCCTCTCGTTGCGCAGCCGGGCACCTTCGCCGCGCACCGCTTCGCTGATCAGGGCAAGCGGCTTCCGCGCTGAATCGAGCGCGGTCGGGTGGAACTGCACGAACTCCATGTCCGCAAGGATCGCACCGGCGCGGGCGGCAAGGGCGATGCCCTGGCCGATATTGCCGGCGGGATTGGTCGTCGCGTCGTAGAGCCCGCAAAGGCCGCCGGTCGCCAACACTACACTTGCAGTCGGGAGGACAGGCGCGGCCGTGCCGTTCGCGCAGAGCAGGCCTGTGACGATAGATCCCTCGGTGACGAGCCGCCGCGCCTCGAAGCCTTCGAGGACCGCGATCGAGGGTGTCTTGCGAACCGCGGCGACTAGGGCACGCATGACGGCCGCACCGGTGGCATCGCCGCCCGCATGAACGATCCTTCTCCGGCTATGGGCAGCCTCGAGGCCGAAAAGGAGTGCGCCGCTTGCGTCGCGGTCGAACCGGACACCCAGACGCTCCAGCGCGGAGATCGCGCCAGGTGCCTCCGCGATGATTCCGCGCGCGATGTCCGGATCGCAAAGCCCGTCGCCGGCTACGAGCGTATCGGCGAGATGGAGCTCCGCGCTGTCATCTGCGGCAAGGCTCGCCGCGATACCGCCCTGGGCGAGGGGGCTCGAAGCCTCCGTTCCGAGCGCCGAGCGCGTGACGAGCAGCACCGGCCGTGGCGCGAGCGCAAGCGCCGTCATCAACCCGGCGAGGCCGCTGCCGACGATCACGACGCGCTCCGCCGGCCCGCGCATGATCTCCGTCATAGGGCGAGCATCCTTTCGACCGCACGCCGTGCGTCGGCGGCGATCGCCGGATCGACCGTGACTTCGTGACGGTTGAGTTCCAGCGCTTCACGAATGTTGGACAGCGTGATCCGCTTCATGTGCGGGCAGAGATTGCAGGGGCGGATGAATTCGATATCCGGATGGTGGACCGAGACGTTGTCGCTCATCGAGCATTCGGTGAGCAGCACGACGCGGGCCGGGCGGTGCGCGCCGACATAATCCGACATGACAGCGGTGGAGCCTGCGAAATCGGCCTCCGCAACGACTTCAGGCGGGCATTCGGGGTGGGCGAGCACCATGACGCCGGGATGGTTTTCCCGAAGCTGCCGTACGTCGGCGGCGGTAAAGAGTTCATGCACCTCGCAGTGCCCGTGCCAGGCGATGATCTCCACATCGGTCTCCTTGGCGACATTGCGGGCCAGGAATTCGTCCGGAATCATGATCACGCGCGGCACGCCGAGCGATTCGACGATCTGCCTAGCATTGCCTGACGTGCAGCATATGTCGGATGCCGCCTTCACCGCCGCGGACGTATTGACATAGGTGATCACGGGTACGCCCGGATGCGCCTGCCGCAGCAGCGCCACGTCCTCGGGCGTGATCGATTCCGCCAGAGAACAGCCCGCCCCCATGTCGGGGATCAGTACCGTCTTGGCCGGATTGAGCAGCTTTGCCGTCTCCGCCATGAAGTGAACGCCTGCAAGAACGATGACCTCGGCATCGGTCTCGACGGCCTTGCGGGCAAGCGCGAGGCTATCGCCGACGATATCGGCGACGCAGTGGAATATCTCCGGCGTCTGGTAGTTGTGCGCGAGGATGACGGCATTGCGCCTGCGCTTGAGATCGAGGATCGCGCGCACATCATCTTCGAAGAACATCCATTCCGCTTTCGGCACGACACGGCTGACACGGTCATAGAGCGAAGAGAGCGACGGTACATGGTTCATGGCTGGTCTACCTTTATACTCATTGTGAGCATATCTATGGTCCTAGATATACTCACGCTGAGCATAAAGTCAATTGCGGAAGAGCGGCAATTTTGTCCCACCCATGGCGCGCTCCTCGACGACGGCGCGGCGGAAGCGGAAGAGCTTGGCGGGGCGGCCGCCGGTATCGCTCTCCGTGCCGCCGGTCTCCTCGACCAGATCCTGCTGTTCGATCAGCCGGCGGAAATTCTGCTTGTGCAGCCGGAGGCCAGCAAGCGCCTCGACGGCCCGCTGCAATTGCAGCAGCGTGAAATCCTCGGGCATCAGTTCGAAGACGACCGGGCGATATTTGATCTTGGCGCGAAGCCGGGCGATGCCGGTGGCAAGGATCCGCCGGTGGTCGGCGATCATGCCGGTGCCGCTGCCCGCCATTTCCGGCCGATTGGATTCCGCGACGAGCCCCGCCTCGTAGAGAAGCTCGTAGCGCTGAAGGCATAGATCTTCGTTCCAGCCCGATCCGTCCAGGCCGAAGGCGAAGGCGACGCGGCGCAGCCGATGCTCTGTCTGGGCTGCGCTATCCGCACTCCTTGCCCAAGCCTGCAGGCGCTCGGTGATGCCGGAGAGGATCTGCGGCAGCCCCTGGCGATGGTCCTCCCAGGGAAAGTAGTCGTACCATCCGCGCCAACCCGATGCGTCGGCGACGGTGGCCGTTTCTTCCCGCGCAAGTCCCAGATAACTGATCGAGATCGTGCGCCCGCCGTTCGCCTGCGCATCGCGGTCTCTGTCCGCGAAGGTATAGAGCTGCTCGAGATATCCGAGCGGATGCGCCGTCTGTTCGCGCACCCAGTCGCGCAGGCCGGCTTGCAGCGATCTGTGCCCGAGTTCGAACGGACCGGAGGGCAGGGCGTGGCCCGACCGGATTGTCATTACGCGCGGCTGGTCGCTCGTTACCGCAACCAGGACGGCGATCAGTTCGATATGCACAAGATCGTCGCTCACGTCCCATTCTCGACTATCGCAGGATGCGGCGATCTGTAGCACAGATTCGCTAACGGAATGCATCGCTTGCGATACTCTGCGGGTTGCCCGCAGAAGCTAGCGGGCAGGCAGTCTGCGGCCGCTCAGGTGCTCGAACCGGTCGTGACCGCTGCCTCCAGCTCCGTGTCGGGAATGTCGTCGAACGAGGCGTAGTTGAGATTGTAGAGCTTCGAGTAGAGCTTCCGGTTTGCCATCAGCTGCTCATGATTGCCAACCTCGATCAGCTGTCCGTTCTGCAGCACGATGATGCGGTCCGCCTCCCGGATGGTCGCCAGCCGATGGGCAATCACGAGGCCGGTGCGGTTCTCCAGAAGCTTGACGAGTGCCTTCTGGATCAACATTTCCGTGTAGCTGTCAATATTTGCGGTCGCCTCGTCGAGAACGAGGATCTTGGCGTCCGCCACGAGGGCACGTGCGAAGCTGATCAGCTGGCGCTGGCCGAGCGAGAGGTTGCCGCCGCGCTCGCCAAGTATGGCGTCGTAGCCGTCCGCAAGCCCCATGATGAAATCATGCGCGCCGACGGCCTTTGCTGCCGCGATCACCTCTTCGCGTGTCGCCTCTTCCTTCTGGTAGCGGATGTTCTCGAAGACCGTGCCGGTGAAGAGGAAGGGCTCCTGCAGCACCATGGCGATCTGGCGGCCGAGCGAATCCTGCGTGAGTTCGCGCACGTCATGCCCGCCGACAAGAACCTGACCCTTCTGCACGTCGTAGAAGCGGTGGATCAGTGCCATGCAGCTCGATTTCCCGGATCCCGTAGGCCCCACTAGAGCAACCGTCTCGCCCGGATTTACCTTGAAGCTGACATTCTTCAGCACGGGATACTTCGGATCGTAGCCGAAGACGACGTCACGGAACTCCACCGAGCCGTCCATCTGCGGGGACAGCACCTTGGCATCAGGAGCATCACGGATGTCGACTGGCACGTCGAGCACTTCGGTCAGGCGCTGGCCAGAGGCCATGGCGCGCTGCATGACCGAATATTGTAGGGTGAGCGAACGGATCGGGTCGAAGAAACGCTGGATGTAGAAGAGGAAGGCGACGAGCACGCCGACATCGAGCGCCTGGTTCAACACGCGTGCGCCGCCGACGACGATCACGAGTGCCATGGCAACGCCCGTCAGGCTGTCGACGATCGGGACCATCACCTGCGCATAGCGGGCGGCCGTCAGGTGCGTAAGCAGGTTGGCATGCGCCTTGTCGTCGTAAAGCATGAAGTTGACGCCCTGCCGGTCCATGCCTTGTACGGCGCGCACGCCATGAATTGCCTCGGCGAGCGCGCCGTTCGCGACCGAATTCGTCTCGTGGGCGGCCATGAAGGACTTGCGTGCCAGCGGCAGCCAGAACAGGCGCACGACGAACAGCACCGGCAGCACGCAAAGCGTCAGCAGGCCGAGCTTGAAGTCGAGATAGAGCATGACGAAGACGATGCCGAAGAGCAGCGCGATATCGCCGACCGAAAGCACGGAGGTTTCGAGAAACTCCTGCATCGAGTTGACGTCGCCCTGGAGCCGCGACATCAGGCGTCCGACCTCGGTCTTGTCCATGAAGGACAGCGAGACGCGCTGAAGGTGGGAAAACATCGCCCTGCGGATGTCGAAGAGCACCTCCTCGGCGACATTGCCGACTAGCGTCTCCTGCGCATAGCTCGCAGCGTAGTTGATGAGGATCACGATGAGGAAGGCGACGATCGACCAGATCAGCGCCTCGTGGTTGCCTCCGGCCTGCATGCCATGGTCGATCGCATAGCGGATGATCAGCGGGATCAGGAGCTGCATGGCCGTGAAGGTCAGCACGGCGACGACCGACCAGATGATCTGCGTGCGATAGGGATGCACGAAGGCCCAGATACGCTTGATGACGTTGCCGTCGAAGGCCTTGCCGAACATCTCCTCTTCGACGCGATGCGAGCCGACAACCGCTCTCGGCGGCCGCCGCCCATCCTCGCGAACGTCGGAGCGCTCGGTTTCCATTTCCTCGGCCATGTCTTTCCTCCAGCGCCGGTTTCTTACGCGCTCAAAGCGTCGTCGCCCGGTCGCACCTGCAGATCGTAAAGCGCCTTGTATCGTCCGCCGAGCGCCAGCAATTCGTCGTGCGTTCCCTGCTCGACGATCCGGCCGCCCTCGACGAAGAGTATCCGGTCGGCATGCATGAGCGAGCTCAGCCGATGCGCCACGATGATCGTCACGCGGTCGGCGGCGTAGCGCCGCATGGCGCTGCGAATACGCTGTTCGGTTGCTGCATCGATCGCCGCTGTCGAATCGTCGAAGACCATGACCGCGGGCTTCAGCATCAGCGTCCGCGCGATCGACAGGCGTTGCCGCTGGCCACCGGACAGCGAGACACCGCGCTCGCCGACGACGGTGCGGTAGCCTATCGGCAGGCCCAGCACGTAGTTGTGGAGCTGAGCCGATTCGCTTGCGCGCTCGATCCGCGGTTCCTTCGCCCAGGGATCGCCATAGGCGATATTGTTTTCGATCGTCGTGGTGAAGAGGAATGAATCCTGCTGGACGATCGCTACCGCGTGGCGAAGCGATTGCAGGGTCGCCTTGCGGATATCCTGGCCGTCGATCGTCACCGCGCCGCCGGAGACGTCGTAGAAGCGCGGAATAAGGTTGGCGATCGTCGACTTGCCGCTGCCGGGCGGCCCGACGATGCCGATGGTCTCTCCGCGCCGTGCTTCGAAGCTTACGCCCTGCAGGATCGGGCGCTTCGGCGCCGCCGGATAGGCAAAGCTGACATTTTCGAAGCGCAGCACGCCGTCTGTCACCTTGAGCGGCTTCGCATCAGGTGCATCCTTGATCGCGATGTCGAGATCGAGCAGGCCGAAGAGCCGTGAGCCGCAGGTGGAGGCGCGCGCGAAGGCATTGACCATCAGGCCAAGCTGGCGCACCGGCATCTGCAATATGGTCATGAAGGTCAGGAAGGAGGCGAGCGTGCCGACCGTCATCTCGCCCGCCGCCACCTTTCCGCCGCCGACCCACAGCACGAGCCCCATGGCCGCGAAGAACGAGAAGGTCATGGCGCTGGTATTTGCGACGCGGATTCCGACGCGTTGGTGCGCGAGTTCAAGCGCGTTCTCCGAGGCCTTGTCGAATTTCTCCATCTCGTGGTCCTGGGCCGCGAAGGCGCGGACGACACGAATGCCGCCGAGGTTTTCCTCCATGACGCGGGTGAGAACCGAAAGTCGCTCCTGCAGGTCGAGCCAGGTGGCGCGCAGCCGGAGCTGCGTCACCGATGACCGCCACGCCACGAATGGCACGAAGCTGAGCGCCAGAAGTCCGAGAACGACATCCGTCGACAGCAGCATGTAGGCGCCGATGCCGATAAGCACCGTCAGCAGCAGCATGCGGACGAGGGCGGTGGAGAAATACATGCGCACGCCTTCGAGATCGAGCATGCCGATCGTGATGAGGTCGCCCGAATGGACGCCATCATGGAAGCTGAAGGACAGGCGCTGGATCTTTTCGTAGCAGGCGAGGCGCAGTTCGTAGGCCATGTGGTGGCCGACGGCTTCGCTGTAGTAGTTCTGCGCCATGGTAAAGATACCGCGCAGTACGCTCGCGCCGAGAAGCAGGAGCGCGGTCGTCAGAAGCGCGTCCTGGGCGATCTGCCCCGCCGCACCGCCGGTCAGCGCCACCTGGGTATGGTCGACGGCCTGTCCGAGAAGGCGCGGGATCATCAGCTGGAAGGTGCTCGCGACCAGCGTGGCGCCCATCGCGAAACTTACCTGCCACGGATGCCGAAATGCCATTCGGGTTATGCGCACCAGCGTGAAGAGGCCTTTGCCCCAGCCTGCTGCACTGACGTGCGCCAACGAAGCCGAAGGCTTCGTCGCGCTCCTAGACGCATCGCTGCTCACGGTATTTTCCAGACCGGTTGATTGTTCGAACGCGCTCCCGGGCAGTTCGAAAGAATTTGATTAGCACCCTAAGCTTCGCCGATTCCGCCGCATGGTTCAAGCATCAAATTGCCCCTTCGGCGCATTCCGGGGGAGGTGTTGCACAACGCCCACCATCGCTGCCTAGAGTTGATTAGCACCTTCTGCGCTGGCTGGTTCGCCCAGCCGCTGAAGCAGCCGCGACCATGCTATGAGACCGAGGCGGAAATTTGCCAGCCGGAAGAATTCGTTCGGCGCGTGGTAGTCCTCGTCGGAGGTCGAGAAGGAAAAGAAGATCGCCTCCACGCCGAGATGCTTGCGGAAGGCGGCACCGATCGGGATCGTCGCGCCCATGGCGACGCGGAGCGGCCTGCTCCCGAGAAGCTCTTCGAGCACCGCTTCCGCCGCAGCCAGCGCCGGAAGATCCGGATCGACGAAGAAGGCCTCGCTGCCCGGCTCCTTCGTATCGACCTGCAGTGTGTATCCCCTGGGCAATCCGGCTTCGAGATGCTTGGTGATCGCGGAGACCACTTTCTCCGGCTTCTGCCCAGCGACGAGCCGGCAGGTGATCTTGACGCTTGCCGATGAAGGAATAACGGTCTTCGTCCCAGCCCCTTGGTATCCGCCCGAAATGCCGTTGAACTCCAGTGTCGGCTCCAGCCACTGGCGGATGAGCAGCTCCCGGCCACTGTCGATCGGATCGGGCGTTGGCGAACCTATTTCGCGGTAATAGGCATGCGCGTCGAAATCGGCGGCCTCGATCGCCGCGAGGATCTTCGCATCGAGCGGCCTTGCGTCATCCTCGAAGCCAGCCACGACGACGCGCCCGTCCGCGTCATGCATGGTGGCGAGCATCTGCGCCAGCGCCCGGATCGGGTTCGGCGCGCTGCCGCCATGGCGCCCCGAATGCAGGTCCTTGGCCGCTCCGGTGACGGTGACCTCGAGCGCCACGAGCCCGCGGCTCGCAACCGTCATGGACGGCCGGTCGGGGCGCCACATTGCCCCATCGGCGGAAACGACGAGGTCGCAGGCAAGCCTCTCCCGGTATCGTTCCAACGCGGCCTCGAAATGGGGGCTGCCGGATTCCTCCTCGCCCTCGATCAGGATCTTCAGGTTCACCGGCAGCCTGCCCACCGTCTTCAGATAGGCTTCCGCCACGAGGATCGGTATCAGCAGCGGCCCCTTGTCGTCGGAAACGCCGCGGGCATAGAGGCGTCCATCACGCTCCGTCGGTTCGAAGGGCGGGGTTGTCCATTTGTCGAGCGGGTCAGGCGGCTGCACGTCGTAGTGGCCATAGACGAGGATCGTCGGCTTGTTTTCGTCCGCAATGATCTCGCCGAAGACGGCCGGATGCCCGCCGGTCTCGAGGAGTTCCACCGAGGCGAAGCCGGCTTCCGCTAGCCGCGCAGCAACGAACCGGGCGGCCTTCTGGATATCGGCGCGAAAGGCAGGATCGGTGCTGACGCTCGGGATGCGACAGAATTCCTTCAGGATCTCGACCGAAGCGCCGATATGGCTTTCGAGATAGTCTTCCACTGTCGTCATTTGCCGCCGTCCACGCTGATCACTTGTCCGCTGATCCAGCCTGCATAGTCGGATGCGAAGAACATGACCATACTCGCGATATCGTCCGGCTTGCCGAGGCGCTTCAGCGCAATGTTCTGCATGAGGCGTTCCTGCCCGTCCTTGCCCATCGCCTCCCATTGGCGCTCGGTCGTCGGGTTGGAGCGTACGAAACCCGGCGCAACGTTGTTGACGGTGATGTTCCAGGGGCCGAGTTCGTGCGCGAGCTGGCGCGTGAGCCCGATCTGGCCGGCCTTGGCGCTCGCATAGGCCTGGATCCCGGTGAGCGAGATGCCGAGGCCGGCGCCGCTGGAAATGTTGACGATGCGCCCGGACTTCTGCCGCTTCATTGCCGGCGCCACTGCCTGCGCCATGAAGAACGCGCCGGAAAGGTTGACGTCGAAGATCGTTTGCCAGTCTTCCTCGGATATCTCCTCGATTGGTCGGCCGACCTGTCCGCGGACGCCGCCGGCATTATTGACCAGCACGTCGATGGAGCCCGATGCCGCCTCGATCTCCGCCATGACCATTTGAGTGGCTGCACGATTGCCGACATCGAGGACATGCCCGCGAGCCTTGCTGCCGCAGAGGCGCACCGTTTCGGAAAGCCCCGCCTCGTTGATGTCGCAGGCATGGACGGTCGCGCCGCGGCTTGCAAAGGCTTCGGCAATCGTCCTGCCGAAACCATGCGCCGCCCCCGTGACGATGACGGTCTTGCCGTCGAAGGTGATGTTCATCGGTCGGCTCCAGCAAGCTCTTCGAGATTGGCGAGGTCGAGCGGCCGCCGGCCGTCCTCGATTTCGTGGATCATCGTCACGACCCGCGCCGCAAGCGGCGTCGGCACGCCGAGCGAGCGTCCGATCTCGACAACGGGCAACACCTGCGCATCGACCTCCGTCTTGCGCTTGCGGACCGCGAGATCGCGCCAGATGCCCGAGTGGGACTTCAGCGACTTCCTGTTATGCGCCACCATTTCGTCGAAGGAGCGATTGGTATCCTCGGGCGCGGCCTGTGGCCCGAATGCCGCCGGGTCGAAGCCGTCGAAGGCTTCCGGGCGAATGTTGTTTGCGGCGGCGACCGTCGAAACCTCAAGCGCGAGCCGGCGCAGCACCGGTCGGCATGCGGGATTTGCCAGCACGTCGGCGATGCTGTCGTTGGTAAGCGCAGTGCCGAAGAGGAGTGCACCGTAGATTAGCTTGCCCCAGAGATAGCCCCATATGTTGTCGGTCAAAACTGCCCGAGGTTCGAACGCCTGCATCAGGCCATGGATCTCCTCGATGCGATCGGTGATCCTGCCGTCGAGCTCGCCGACGACCACGGCGCCCTTGCCGCTATAGTGGACGACGCCGGGTTCCAGATAGTCGGCGCCGAAATTGACGAAGCAGCCGATGACACGATGATCGCCGACGATCGGGGCGATGACGCGCTCGTTGAGGCCGTTCTGTGCCGACACCACATAGCCGTCCGACGCGAGATGCGGGGCGAGCGCGCGGCTTGCCGCCTCGGTGTGATGCGCCTTGACACAGAGAAACATCCGCTCATGGATCCCGGTGAACTGCTCCGGCAGGAAGGCCGGTGCCCTGACCGTATCCTGGAAGATCGGCCCGTCGATCCTGAGGCCCTTGGCATTGATTGCTGCGACATGCTCCGCGGCGCTGTCGACGAAGATCACCTCGTGGCCTGCACGGATGAAGGCCGCTCCGAGCGATCCGCCGATCGCGCCCGCGCCCCAGATGACGATCGGCCCGCTCATGCCCAGGCGCCCTCCAGGAGTGCCCGCGTCTCTTTGACGGCGACGTCCCATATGGCCAGCATTTCCTCGTCCGGCCGCTCGTAATAGCCGCCGAAGTTGCCGTCGCCGAGATAGGCCTTCACCGCCTCGGGACCCATAACCCGCATGCGCGCTAGGTCGATCATCGGCTTCTGCTGGCTGGGCAGCGTAGTGCCCGCCAGCCGGGTCCAGGGAAAGTTCTCCATCCAGGATGCGTGAGAGGCAACGGGATCGATCTCTTGGACCTTCGCGTAGGTCTGAGGCGCGTTCCACCAGTTGTGGAACTTGACGGCAGTCCCCGGATTGTCTGCCATCCATTCGATTGCGAGGCTGCCGGCCGGCTGGTTGCCGCCGTGGCCATTGACGATGAGGATGCGGCGGAAGCCCTGCAGGCGCAAGCCATCGAGGATGTCGCGCACGAGGCGGATATAGGTCTCCTGCCGCAGGCTGATCGTGCCCGGATAGGCAAGGAAATAGGGCGTGATGCCGTAAGGAACCACCGGAAACACCGGGATGCCGAGCGGCTCGGCCGCATCGGAGGCCACCTTCTCGGAAAGGATCGAATCGACCGAAAGGGAAAGCTGCGCGTGCTGCTCGGTGCTGCCGAGCGGCAGGATCGCCCTGTCGTCGGTCTTCAGATAGGCCTCTATCTGCTGCCAGTTCGTCTCGGACACTTTCACGATGGTTCCCTTTCTTATGCTTCGATGTCTGTGACCGTTCTGTCGCCTGACGCGGGCGGCGTCAGCATGCCCGCATCGCGGACGATGGGGACGACGACGCGCTCGATGTCGGCAACGTCGGGTGCGTGGCGATACTCGATCGCCTGCATGCCGTCCGGCAGCCGCGCGACGATCTCCTCGGCACCCGAGGCATAGACGACGACTCTCGAACGCGCGATCAGCCCGTCGAGGCCGGGTGTGTCCAGGGTTGCGCCCAGGACCTCGCTGACATGCGGCGCAAAGCGCTGCACGCCGCTCTTCATGATCGGCAGGAAATCGGGAAAGCGCGACACGACGGTGATCGAGGCAAGGGAATCGAGCGAGGCGAGCGCCATGCGCGTCTCTTCCGATGGCGTGAAGCTGACGCTGACGACCTTGGTGTTCGGCACGAGCGTAGTGACTTCGCGATGCTTGTTGGCAAAGGTGATGGCGAGATCGGCGGAATTCGCCCTCGCTCTGGCCTCCGCGCTCCGTTCGATCGCCGATATCGTCAGCGGCTCGACTGTTGCGCCGCGCCCCAGCCGGGCGGCGATGACACGGGCATAGCTTGCCGTCGCGTCGGGAAACAGTCCGATCATGACGATGCGCATCCGGGAGCCGATGCTGTCGCGGTAGAAGACCCGGGAGCTCACCATCGCGACAAGCTCGGCCGAGCGGATGCCCATCGCCCGGCTCTCGTCGATCAGTTCGTCTATGTGGCGGTGGAGTGCCGATGTGTCCGGCCGCCCTGCCTGCCGGGCATGGAGGCTGTCGGTGACGAAGGTGCCGGAGCCGGGGCGTGCATCGATCAGGCCCGCCGCCTTCAGGTCCGCGTAGACCTGGCTCACCGTCATCGGCGCGACGCCGATCTTCTCGGCGAGTTCGCGCACCGAAGGCAGAGTCTCCCCCGGTACGAGCTCGCCGCAGGCGATGCCGTATTCGATAAGGCCCTGCAGCTGGGTGCGCAGCGGAACCGGTAGGTCACGGTCGATGAAGAATTCCATGAAGCTTTGATCGGCGCTGTTATAGTCGACTATTACAATTATACTTTGCAAGGAGGGGAGGCAAGCGAGAACCGTTACAGTCTGCACCGGAACCTCTCAGACAAATTAGTTGACTCTCGCTCAAACGCGTGAAATCGTCCTAAGCAATAAGGACAGTTGCGCCAGAAAAAAAAGGGAACAGTCATGAAAATAATCGCGAAGGCGGCGATTGCTGCCGCATTGTTACTCAGCACCAGCCTTTCGGCCTTTGCCGTCGAACGAGGCGGCATCCTGACCTATGGACGCTACGCCGATAGCCTGTTTCTCGATCCTGTCCTGAACGACGCGAATGTCGACATCTGGATCCTGTCCAACCTCTACGACACGCTGCTCCTGCCCACCGACGACGGCAAGGGCGTGCAGGCCGGCCTCGCGACCGACTGGAAGGTCGCCGACGACGGCATGACCGTGACGCTGACGCTGCGCGACGGCATCATGTTCTCGGATGGTTCGCCGATCACGCCCGCCGATGTCGCCTGGTCGCTGAAGCGCGCCGCAAATCCGAAGAACGGCATCTGGAACTTCCTGGTTTCCTCGGTCGATGACGTCACGACTGAAGGCGACAAGACGGTCGTCCTCAAGCTGAAGCATCCGGACCCGGCAATCCTCGCCGCGCTCACCGTCTTCAATACGGCGATCCTGCCGCAGAAGATTTTTGAAGCTTCCGCTGGCGCGACGGACGAGGAAAAGGCCAAGGCTTTCGCAGAGCATCCGGTCGGTTCGGGCCCCTTCGTGCTGCAGTCCTGGGACCGCGGCTCCACCATGAAACTTGTCCGCAACGAGCACTATTGGGGTCAGGGCGAGGACGGCAAGCCGCTGCCCTATCTCGATGGCATCACCTTCGAAGTCGTTCCGGACGATGCCACGCGCATCCTGAAGCTCACGTCCGGCGAAATCGGCGGAGCGGAATTCATACCCTATTCGCGCGTGGCCGAGCTGAAGTCGGCCGACAACCTGAATATGGAGCTCTTTCCGTCGACGCGCATAGAATATGTCACCTTGAACGTGCGGCCCCAGCTTGGTGGCAAGGACAATCCGCTCGCCAATCCCAAGGTCCGTCAGGCGCTGAACTATGCGACCAACAAGGAAGCGATCATTCAGATCGTCACCCACGGCGTCGGCACGCCGATGACTTCGTTCATGTCGACGGCAACGCCGCTCCACGTCGGCGACAAGCCGCTCTATCCTTATGACGTCGAGAAGGCGAAGAGCCTGATGAAGGAGGCCGGCTTCGAAAACGGCTTCAGCACCAGCATTCTCATCCTTGCTGGCAATCAGGACGAGATCGGCATCGGCACGGCCCTGCAGCAGATGTGGTCGCAGGTCGGCGTCAAGCTGGAGCTGCAGCAGGTCGACAATGCGACCCGCACCCAGCAGTATCGCGACGGCACCTTCGTGATGCGTGAGGCGGCCTGGACGGACGATATCGCCGACCCGAACGAGATCACCTCGTATTTTGTCTATTCGCCTACGATCGACGCGCTGCACACGGGCTGGAAGAATGAGGAGGCCGACAAGCTGTTCGATGCCTCGCAGAAGGAAATCGACCCGGCCAAGCGCGCCGAGCAATACGCCAAGATCCAGGAGATCTACAATGCGCAGGGGCCGATCGTGCCTCTTTACGAGACGCCGTATCCGGTGGCGCTCAGCAAGAAGGTTCACGGCTTTCTGCAGATCCCGCTCGGCAACAACATCTTCGCGAGAACCTGGGTCGAGAAATAGTCCTCTGAACCTTGCGAAGGCGCGGGCCCTTAGGGCGGGCCGCGCCTATTCCAGACAATGCCGGAAGTGCGGGAGCGGCGATTTGCCACTTTTCAGTTTCGTTCTCCGTCGTATCCTCCAGATGATCCCGACGGTCGTGTTTATCCTGATCGTCACCTTCGTGCTGGTGCGGCTTCTGCCCGGAGATCCTGCCAGCGCCATGCTCGGCGACCGCGCCCTTGATGCGGATGTCGAGCGCATCAATGCAAGCCTCGGGCTCGACCAGCCGATGCCAATCCAGTTTCTCTATTTTGTAAAGCGCGTTGCGACCGGTGATCTCGGCAATTCGATCGTCCTGAAAATTCCGGTCACCACATTGATCCTGCAGCGGCTGCCGGTGACGCTGATGCTGACGGTCATGTCGGCGCTCATCGCGCTCATCCTCGCCGTGCCGCTCGCCTTCATCGCAGCGCTGAAGCGCGAGCAGATTCCTGACACGGCCATCCGCGGCGTCTTCCAGGTCGGGCTTTCCATGCCGGTCTTCTATGTCGGCATCGTTTGCCTCACCCTCTTTGCAGCGCAGCTGAAGTGGTTCCCCGTCGGCGGCTACGGCGATACCTTGCCCGACAAGCTCTACCACCTCTTCCTGCCGGCGCTGACACTAGCCTTCAGTTTCTCGGCAGTCCTGATGCGCAATCTGCGCGCCTCGATCATCGGCGTCATCAATGCCGAATATGTCGATTTCGCCCGTTCAAAGGGTCTCCGCTCGCGCGTGATCCTTTTGCGGCATGTGCTGCGCAACGCGCTCATTTCCACCGTCACGCTCTTCGGCCTGCAGATCGGCACGCTGCTTGGCGGCGCGGTCATCACCGAGACCGTCTTTGCGGTGCCCGGCGCCGGGCGACTGATGATCGACAGCATCTACGGGCGGGATTACCCTGTCCTGCAGGGGCTCACCATCTCGCTCGCCGTCCTGGTTTCCCTGACCTTCCTTGTCACGGATATCGTCCAGGCCTGGCTCGACCCGAGGATCGCACGATGAGCCTCGCTGCAGATCGCCCCGCCCTTTCGAAGGTGAAACTCCGCCGCCCGCCCAACACGCTGCTTTCCGGCGGCGCGATCCTCTGTCTGAGCCTTCTGGTCGCTTTCTTCCCTGGCTACTTCGCGCCCTACGATCCTGCCGCGTTCGACTACAATGCTCTCCTGCAGGCCCCGAGCTGGGCGCATCCTTTCGGCACCGACAGCTTCGGTCGCGATGTCCTCTCGCGCGTCATCCACGCCTATACGATCGACATGCAGATAGCGATCTTCGCGACGACCCCCGCCTTTATCTTCGGAACGATCGTGGGCGCACTCGTCGGCTATGCCGGAGGCGTGGCGGAGTCGCTCTTCGGCCGCGTGGTCGACGCCGTGATCACCTTCCCGTTCCTCATTCTCGTCATCGCGATCGTCTCCGTGCTCGGTCCCGGTCTCGGCAACATGTATATCGCGGTCGGGGTCGTCGGCTGGGTCTTCTATGCACGTCTCGTCGCCTCGGAGGTGAAGGTCCAGAAGCGGCTTGACTACGCCGACGCCGGGCGGGTGATGGGCTATACGCCGATGCGCATCGTCTTCCGCCATCTGCTGCCGAATGCTATCACGCCCGCAATCGTCTACTGGATGACGGACATGGCGCTCGCCATTCTGCTTGGTTCCAGCCTCGGCTATCTCGGCCTCGGCGCACAGCCGCCGGCGGCCGAATGGGGCGTGCAGATCGCCGACGGCAAGAACTTCATGAACACCGCCTGGTGGATATCGGTCTTCCCGGGCATTGCGATCGTTGTCACCGGCCTCGGCTTCAGCCTGGCGGGTGATGGCATCGCGGAACTTCTGAGGGTGCGGCGATGACGGTGATTGCAACCGACAGTGCTGGCCTTGTCGTGCGCGGATTGACCACGACTTTCGAGACATCGAGGGGGGT
The DNA here is from genome assembly GCF_004345245.1 of Rhizobium sp. BK251. Classification (GTDB taxonomy): domain Bacteria; phylum Pseudomonadota; class Alphaproteobacteria; order Rhizobiales; family Rhizobiaceae; genus Rhizobium. Next base: position 140,459 of record NZ_SLUQ01000005.1, read on the forward strand.
CGCGATTGCCGCTGCCGATGTCGATTTCGACGTGGCGCCGGGCGAGGTCGTCGGCCTCGTCGGCGAATCCGGCTCGGGCAAGAGCGTTACGCTGCGCTCGATCATGCGGCTGATACGCGAGCCGGGCAAGGTGAGCGGCCGGGTGGAGTGGCAGGGCCGTGACTTGGTCGCCATGCCCGAGGAGGAGCTTCGCCGCATCCGGGGCAGCGAGATCGCCATGATCTTCCAGGAGCCGATGACGGCGCTCAATCCGGTTCTTCCGGTCGGACTGCAGATCGAGGAAAACCTGATGGCCCACACGCGGCTGTCGGCCCGAGAGCGCCGGGCACGGGCGCTCGAGCTGATGAACATCGTCGGCATCCCGGCGGCCGAGCGAAGGCTCGACGAATATCCGCATCAGTTCTCCGGCGGCATGCGCCAGCGTGCCATGATCGCGATCGCGCTTGCCTGTTCACCGAAGCTGCTGCTGGCGGACGAGCCGACCACGGCCCTCGACGTCACGATCCAGGACCAGATCCTGAAACTCCTTCTCGATCTGCGCGACCGGCTCTCCATGAGCGTCGTCCTCGTCACCCATGACCTCGGCGTGGTTGCCGCGACCTGTGACAGGATGGCCGTGATGTATGCCGGGCGCATCGTCGAGACGGGGACCGTCGCGGAGGTCTTCGCCCGTCCGCGCCACCCGTACACGCGTGGCCTGCTCGGCTCGGTCCCGAGATCGAACGTGGCCCGCACGATGCTTTCGTCGATCGAAGGTACGCCGCCGAGCCTCACCAATCTTCCGCAGGGCTGTTCCTTCCATCCACGCTGCAGCTTTGCGGCTGCGCAGTGCCTTGAGGAGCGTCCGCCGCTGGAGACTGTCGCGAGGGGCAGAAAGGTTGCCTGTTTCAGGCAGGAAGTAGTGGCCAAGGCGGAGGCGATCCTATGAGCGCGCCGATCCCGCTCATTTCGGTCGATGGCGTGTACAAGCGCTTTGCCGGCCCCGATTCGCTTCTGCGGCGCATCTCCGGCAAGCCGCCGCTTGCAGTTCACGCCCTGAACGATGTGAGCCTCGAGGTGCATCGGGGCGAAACCCTCGGCATCGTCGGTGAGTCCGGCTGCGGCAAGTCCACCCTGGCGCGATGCCTGGTGCGGCTCTATGAGCCTGACGGCGGTGCCATCCGCTTCGAAGGCAAGGACATTGCGGCGCTCAAGCCCTCCGAGCGGCGCGCCTTCAACCGGCGTGTCCAGATGATCTTCCAGGATCCCTACAGTTCGCTCAACCCGCGCATGACTGTCAGCCAGATCCTCACGGAGGCGCTTGGCGTGCATCGCATGCGGCCGAGGAAGGAGATCCCCCACCGCATCGACGAACTCCTCGATCTCGTCCGCCTGCCGCGGGATGCGGCCCACCGCTACCCGCATGAATTTTCCGGCGGCCAGCGCCAGCGCATCGGCATCGCGCGTGCCCTGGCGGTCGAGCCGGAAGTGATCGTGGCGGACGAGCTGGTCTCGGCCCTCGACGTTTCCGTGCAGGCGCAGGTGGTCAATCTGCTGCTCCAGCTCCAGCAGGAACTGCATCTGACAGTCATCTTCGTTGCGCATGATCTTCGCCTCGTGCGCCACATCTCCCATCGCGTCGCCGTGATGTATCTGGGCCAGGTGGTGGAGATAAGCCCCTCGGAGGCTCTGTTTTCGACGCCACGCCACCCCTATTCGAAAGCGCTCCTCGATGCAGCACCGGAACTCGACCCGGCGCGCCGCAGCCGCACGGTAGCGGCCCGCGGCGAGCTGCCGAGCCCGCTTCATCTGCCGCCCGGCTGTCCCTTCGCCAGCCGCTGCCCGCGCGTCTTCGAGCGTTGTCACGTCGAAAGACCGGCGCTGACGGCGCGCGGACCGAACCGTCGCGCCGCGTGTCATCTGCCCGATTTCGGTGCGCCCTCCGCAATCCAATCCGATGAGGTTATGAAATCATGAGCTTTTCCGCATTCGAAGGCGAGGTGGCGAAGGTCAACGACATTCTCTGCGCCGTGAACCTGCTCACCTGGGACGCGCGCACCATGATGCCGCCCGGCGGCGTCGAGGCGCGCGGCAAGCAGATTGCAACGCTTGCCGGTCTTGCCCGTGACATTGCGACCGGCGATGCCATGCTGGGCGCGATCGAGAAGGCGAAGCGGGAACTTGGTGATGCCGGGGCCGATCCCGAGCGCCGGGCCGCGGTGGAGCAGGCTGCCGCCGCAATCGCCACGCTGTCGCGCATCCCGGCCAGCCTCGTCGCCGAGGCGACGGAACTGAAGACCGCAGCGCAGGCCGTCTGGAGCAAGGCGCGCGCTGCCGATGATTTTGCCGCCTTCGCGCCCACGCTGGAGCGGACCATGGAGATGCAGCGCGAGATCGCCGGCGCAATAGGCTATGCCGACCATCCCTATGACGCGCTGATCGGCACCTATGAGCCGGGCATGACCTGGGCACGCCTTCGCGATCTTTATGGCGAGCTCGGTTCCGTCCTGGCTCCGCTGCTGGCGCAAGCCCAGGCCGCGCGGCCGGTTCGCGAGGAGGTGTTGCAGCGCACCTACCCGGTCGAACAGCAGCGCGCCTTCTCGAGCACCATCTCCGAGCGCTTCGGCTATGATTTTCGTCGCGGCCGGCTGGACGACACCGTTCACCCCTTCGAGATTTCCTTCACGCGCTCGGACGTGCGCATTACGGGCCGCTTCCGGGAGACCTGGCTGCCCGGCGGGCTCTTCGCGGTCTGGCACGAGGCCGGCCACGGCATCTATGAACAGGGAATTGCCGAACGGTTTACACGGTCGGTCTTCGCAACCGATTTCATCAATCTCTATGCCGTAGGCGGGGCGAGCTTCGGCATGCACGAATCCCAGTCGCGTCTCTGGGAAAATCGCGTCGGACGTTCGCGCCAGTTCTGGGAACTGCATTTCGGAGAGCTCAGGGCGGTCTTTCCCGACCAGCTCTCGGATGTGTCCGTCGACGAATTCTGGCGTGCCGTCAACGCCGCGCGTCCGAGCCTGATCCGCGTCGAGGCCGATGAACTCACCTACGACTTTCACATCATGCTCCGCTCGGAGATCGAGGCCGGTCTCATGGCGGGGGATATCCGGGTTGCCGACCTGCCGGAGATCTGGCGCGAAAGGATGCGCCACTATCTGGGCCTCGACGTCCCGAACGATACGGTCGGCGTGCTGCAGGATGTGCACTGGTCGTCGGGCATGGTCGGATCCTTCCCCACCTACACGATCGGCAACATCATGTCCTCGCAGCTCTTTGCAAAGGCCCGGACGGTGCCAGCCGTCGAACGGGGCCTCGATGGCGGCGACTACGCCCCACTGAGGTCGTGGCTCAACGAGAATGTGCATCGATACGGCCGCTCGAAGTCGCCGGGAGAGATTCTGGAAGAGGCCACGGGCGCGCCGCTCTCAGTCGATTCCTACGCCGAAGATCTCGGGCGGAAGGTCGCCGAACTCTCGCGCTGACGCGGGTCGATTGGCGGCCTTGGAGGCAGTATCGGCAGCGGCAATTTCGCCCGGGGCCAAGTTGGCCGGGACGTGCAATTCATGCCGCTTTTCTTCAATCCTCCACGGGCCTTTGCCGGTAGTCTCGAAACATAGCGAACGACTTGAAGCCTCCCACAAGTCTCGCTTTAACTAGCCCCGGCCCTGCCCAGCCGGGACCTGGGATCTGTCCCGCCTACCCGCAGATCCCCGGCTGCTCTCCGTCCCCCCTCCGGAGAGCAGCCCCCCTCTTTCTCCCTACCGGCATGAATTCGTTTCTTTTTTCCGCTTTTTCCTGCTTCGGCTCTTAACTCCGCGCATGCCCCCACCCCGTCACGTTTAACACCGTTTAGCAGCCATTAACTGGTTTATCGGCCTCGTCGGATGCACTCTCATCTCACCGGACAAGCAAAGCCGGAACGCAAGATGTAGATACGAAAGGGTCTGATTATGCTTATGCAGTCGTCCGCCACGTTCTCTCACTCAGCCGGTGCAGAATTGCAGCCCAGCCTTGCGACCTCTGCTTCCGCCGCACTTCTCCTCGGTGTCGAAAGCGCGAACCGCGAACGTGTCTCCGCCATCCTTAGCGATGCGCAGAGGCTGGTGGGTGAAAATCCGGGCCAGGCACTCGAGCTTCTCAATCAGGCTTTCGCCCTGCTGCGCGGCCGCGAACAGGCCGCTCCCGAGCCTACCATTGCGCGTGGTGGCCTTACCCCTTGGCAGTGCCGCAAGGTCGAGGCTCACATCGGTGAGAAGCTCGGTTCAAATATCGGCGTCGAAGAGCTCGCCAAGCTTGTTCGCCTGAGCATGAGCCACTTCTCCCGCGCCTTTAAGATCAGCTTCGAGGTTACACCCTACGCCTACATCATCCGCAAGCGCGTCGAGCTTGCCCAGACCCTGATGCTGGAGACGGAAAAGTCGCTGAGCGAAATCGCGCTCGATTGCGGCCTGTCCGACCAGGCGCACCTCTCCAACCTGTTCCGTCGCAGCGTCGGCACGAGCCCGAATTCATGGCGCCGCCGCAGCCGTCAGGAAAGAAGCTACGTCCGTCCCGTGGCAGAGCGTGCATCGCAGGCGGCGTACGTATAGTTCGCTATACGTCGCCGATGCAGATGTACTTGATTTCCAGGTAGTCATCGGCGCCGTGTCGCGAGCCCTCGCGACCGATGCCGGACTGCTTAATACCGCCGAAGGGCGCTGTCTCTGAGGATATGAGGCCGGTATTCACACCGACCATTCCATATTCAAGAGCTTCTGCAACGCGCCAGACCTTCTTCAGGTCGCCAGCAAAGAAATAAGCTGCAAGTCCGAATTCGGTATCGTTCGCCTGTGCGATGACGTCCTCCACCGTCTCGAAGCGGAAAAGCGGGGCCACGGGCCCGAAAGTCTCCTCCTTCGCCACCTTCATGTTGCGGTCGACTCCGGTCAGAACCGTCGGCGCATAGAATGTGCCGGGTCCCTCGATGCGGTAGCCGCCGGTCACCAGCTTCGCTCCCTTCGATCGCGCGTCCCGCACATGGTCCTCGACCTTGGCCATGCCCTGTTCGTCGATCAGCGGACCGATCGTCACGCCTTCCCTGAAACCTTCGCCGACTGCAAGTTGCTCCACCCGGGCGGCAAGCTTTGCCGCAAAGGCCTCATAGACGCCCGATTGCACGTAGAGCCGGTTGGCGCAGACGCAGGTCTGGCCGGCGTTACGGTATTTGGAGACGATCGCGCCTTCGACGGCTGCATCCAGGTCCGCATCGTCGAAGACGATGAAAGGGGCGTTACCGCCGAGCTCAAGGCCCATCTTCTTGATCTGGTCGGCACATTGCTTCATCAGGATTCGGCCGACCTCTGTCGATCCGGTGAAGCTGATCTTGCGCACCTTTTCATTGCTGCAGAGTTCGCGGCCGATCGCGGGCCCATCCTGGCCGACGATGATGTTGAGCACACCGGCCGGCACGCCCGCCTGTTCGGCGAGCGCTGCGAGTGCAATTGCGGAAAGCGGCGTCTGCTCCGCCGGCTTGGAAACCACGGTGCAGCCAACGGCGAGCGCCGGGGCGATCTTGCGGGCAATCATCGCCGCAGGAAAGTTCCATGGCGTGATCGTGCCGACGACGCCGACCGGCTGCCGGATCACGAACATGCGCTTGTCTGTCTGCGCGGCGGGAATGGTTTCCCCGTAGATGCGCTTGGCCTCCTCGCCATACCATTCGATATAGGACGCGGCATAGAGTATCTCGCCCTTCGCCTCGGCGAGCGGCTTGCCCATCTCCGCCGTCAGGATCGCCGCCAGATCGTCCGCGTTGGCGACCATGAGATCGAACCACTTACGCAGGATCGCGGCACGCTCCTTTGCAGGCCGTGTGGCCCAGGCGGGTTGCGCTGCGTGGGCGGCGTCGATTGCCGCTCTGGTTTCCGTGGCTCCCATGTCGGGGAACACCGCAAGCACTTCCCCCGTTGCGGGATTGATGATGTCGAAGGTCGACGTCGCGTTTCCGACGGTCCAGACGCCGTTGATGTAGCCCCTGTCGCGCAGGAAAGTTGTCGAGGCGACCCGTTTGATGAGGGCATCGGTGAAGGGCATGGCTGTGCTCCCTGAGTGGAAGAGGTGCGGGCAGCCTGCCGGCCGCATCCGCGCCATTTCGTAGAAACTGCCTGACACCCGAAATGATGGTTGCAGGTTTTGCAAAAAACCTACATTTTTTCTGTAGGAATGCAACGGCGTTCTGAAGTCGCAGTCCTTGCCGGCGGGCTGCGCCGACAATGCTGTCTTTGGTCATGTCAACGAAGGGATGGGGAGTTTCCCGATGAGCAAGGCCGAGCCCGTTCGCTACAGGGTGGCGGAGGCCGCGCGATTGGCCGGCGTGTCGGCGTCGACGCTGAGGCTCTGGGAAAGCCAGGGTCTTGTCGTGCCGGCGCGCACCGGCAGCGGCCATCGGCAATACACCGCCGCGGATATCGCCCGATTGAAGCGCATATCCTGGTTCCGCACGGGGCGGGGGCTCAATCCGGCGGCGATCAGGGAGACACTGGAGATCGAGGACGGGGCAGGGCACCAGGCGACATCAGGTGCGGACGGCGTTTCGCAGGACCTCGGGCGGAAGCTGCGGAGCCTTCGCCGTGCAGCGGGAAAGACGCTTGAACAGGTTGCGAGCGCTACGGGCATCACGCCGTCCGCACTTTCAACGCTCGAGCGCACCTCTCAGGGCGTAAGCTTCAAGACGCTGCATGATCTCGCCGAGCACTACGGTACCACCGTCTCGCGGCTCTCCGGCGAGGACGGCGAGGAGGCCCGGGCGCTGGTGCGTGCCGGCCAGTGGCGCACCTGGCCCACATCGGGATCCGGCGTGACAGTGCAACTGCTCGCCGAGGGCGGCAACGTGATGGATTGCCATCGTTTCGTGCTGGCGCCGGGTGCGACCAGCGAGGGCGCCTACCGGCATGACGGCGAGGAATTCATCCACGTTCTTTCGGGGCGGCTCGAACTGGTCCTCGATGCCGATCAGTTCTACGAGCTCGCGGCCGGCGATTCCCTCTATTTCGAAAGCGCTCGATACCATTCCTGGCGCAACCGACATGATGGCGAGACGGTTCTCATCTGGATCAATACCCCTCCAACCTTCTGAAGTGCTGGCAAACTCGGGCGGAAAGCGGTATCCCCCGCCCGCGCTTTAGGCTATAGCCCGAAAGGGTTGGAATTAGCAGCGACAGACGAGGAGCCCGGAGAGTTTCATGGCCGCCAGCATTCGTTATCATGAAGGGGATATCTCAGCAGCCGATGCCGGGCGCTATACCGGTGCCGTTGCGATCGACACGGAAACCCTCGGGCTGGTTCCGCGTCGCGACCGGCTCTGCGTCGTCCAGCTTTCGCCGGGCGACGGCACGGCTGATGTGATCCGTATCGCCGCCGGGCAGAAGGAAGCGCCGAACCTGGTGGCAATGCTTGCCGATCCGGCGCGCCAGAAGATTTTTCACTTCGGCCGTTTTGATATTGCGGTCCTCTTCCATACCTTCGGGGTTACGACCGTGCCGGTCTTCTGCACGAAGATCGCCTCGCGTCTCTGCCGGACCTATACGGATCGCCACGGTCTCAAGGACAATCTGAAGGAGATGCTCGACGTCGATATCTCCAAGGCGCAGCAGTCCTCGGACTGGGCAGCCACGGTCCTTTCGCCGGCGCAGCTCGAATATGCCGCCTCCGACGTGCTCCATCTGCATGCGCTGCGCGACAAGCTGACGGAGCGGCTGGTGCGGGACGGCCGCATGGAACACGCGGAAGCCTGCTTCACGTTCCTTCCCACGCGTGCCAAGCTTGATCTGCTCGGCTGGGAAGAGACGGACATCTTCGCCCACAGCTAGTCGCCGCGCGACAGGGGGTCGGCCTCGCGCAGCATTGCGCGGGCAAGGCCGCGTTACGTTTCGTTAAGAAAATTCTGCTTAAATTTCCTTTAATTTTAAGCATTCGACGACGCGATGCTGCGTCGGCGCGGACAGGAGGGTCTGTCAGCGAATGCAGCGGGCCGCATGCAGGCGGCCGTCATGTGACCTGCTTCCCCCATCTCATCGTCAGAGAAAGGAGCATGCCATGTTGTCTCCGGTTCGGTCGTCGTCCAGCGCGGATATGTCCTTCCAGCCGCAGGCGGCGCTCATCTCCGCAAAGGGCATTGGCCAGGCGCCTGCAGGCGCAGAGATCGCCACGCGCCTCATGTCCCCCGATCTGAGTTCGGCGATCGCCGCACGGCTTAACGCCCTGCTTGTGGCGAGCCGACAGAGAATGATCGACAGCCTTCTGGACGCGATCGAGACGGCCGGCAGGGTCATCGGCCTGCGCCGGGATGATGGGGAAACCGACATTGTCTATGCCGCCCGTGTCGCCGAAGCGGTGCGAAGCCTACCGCCCGCCCGGATGGCGGCCGCCGAAAGATTGATGCGGGCCGAAGGCCAGCCTCTCTCGCTCGGAACCGTTGCGGCGGCGGTGCTGAGCCCGGAGGGACCGGAGGCGGCTCAGGCGATGGCCCATATCGAGACGGCGAATTCCCGGGACCGCGACCTTGCTGCAAGGGCGGTTGTCCGCTCCTATAGACAGAATGAGGGGTCGCCCCTGCGCCCCGCCGAGCCCGTTCGCCAATCGCCTGTCACCCCGAGGCAGGAGCCTGCGTCCGAGACTCACCAACTTGCGCCTGCCGCCGAGGAGGCCTCGCCTTCGTCTGCGCCCCGCGCCGAACGGTCAATCAATGCCGAACCGCAGCGACCGGCATCTCTCGAGAAGACAGATACAGTGCCCCATCTGGTCAGGATCGAACCGGCAGCCTTGCCGGCGTCGAAGACGCTGCCTCGAGAGGCGGCGAGCGCACCGTTTACCCACCGCCCGGCCGAGCAGGCACCCAGCCCGCTGAACGAGAGGCCGGCTGCCGCGGCGGTACCACGTGGATGGGTCGCGATTCTGGGTACAGTGATGGAGGCCGCCTCCGAATTCGTGAAGACAACGCTGCTGGCCGAACATGCCATACCGGTCGAGCCGGACGCACCGGCACCCGCCGCCACGGCGCAAGGGCCCGAAGCCGGTGATGTCGAGCCCGCGGACTCGAAGCCGCAGACCGCGGCCGGCAGTAGTGCCGGTTTGCCTGCCGACCGCCAGAACGCAGCCATCGAGACCGATGATGCGACGGCGCGCGTTTCTGCGCGAAATCCTGCCGAAAACGCGAACCGCCTGCCGCCCCCATCTGAGAACGCGGAGATACGCTCGCGGATGCCCGTCCTTGCAGGCGAGGGCATGCCCTATGCGGGACTTCCCTACCTTCCGGCGAAGGATGCCGGGGGCCTCGACAGGGCGCACGAGGCGGAACGGAACGACCGCAACCCGGCCGAAGGTGACGAACAGCCGCAGCAGCAGGGCTCCGCACCCGGGGAGGGAGACGATCCCGAGCCCGATGCGCCTCATCAGCTTGGCGAGGAAGCCGGCGATCTGCGGCGTGATGGCGCTGCGCTCAACGACGATGTCGATCCAGCCTATGCCTTCTACCAGCGCATGGCCGGCTGGGATTAGGCGCTTTGACATCTCCGAAAACGAAGAACCCGCCGGATCGCTCCGGCGGGCTCTTCAATTCTTAAAGCCGTGAGGCTGGCGATTATTCGCCGCCGCGGTTCTTCAGGGCAGCACCCAGGATGTCGCCGAGCGAGGCACCCGAGTCGGACGAACCGAACTGAGCGACGGCTTCCTTTTCTTCTGCGATTTCGAGCGCCTTGATGGACAGCATGATCTTGCGGTCCTTCTTGGAGAAGTTGGTGACGCGGGCGTCAACAACCTGGCCGACCGAGAAGCGTTCCGGACGCTGCTCGTCGCGGTCGCGCGAGAGGTCTGCACGGCGGATGAAGGAAGTGATGTCCTCGTGGCTGACGAGCCTTACTTCGATGCCGCCATCGTTGACCGCGATGACTTCGCAGGAAACGACCGCATTCTTGCGCAGTTCGCCGGAAGCAGCAGCTTCGCCGACAGCATCCCTGCCGAGCTGCTTGATGCCGAGCGAGATGCGCTCCTTCTCGACGTCGACGTCGAGAACGACGGCCTTGACGACGTCACCCTTGTTGAACTCCTCGATGACCTGTTCGCCCGGACGGTTCCAGTCGAGGTCGGAGAGGTGCACCATGCCGTCCACATCGCCGTCGAGGCCAATGAACAGGCCGAATTCGGTCTTGTTCTTGACTTCGCCTTCGACTTCGGTGCCGGCCGGATGGTTGCGGGCAAATGCCGCCCACGGATTTTCGAGCGTCTGCTTGAGGCCGAGCGAGATGCGGCGCTTGGCCGGATCGACTTCGAGAACGACGACTTCGACTTCCTGGCTGGTCGACAGGATCTTGCCGGGGTGAACGTTCTTCTTGGTCCAGGACATTTCCGAGATGTGGATCAGGCCTTCGATGCCCGGCTCCAGCTCAACGAACGCACCGTAGTCGGTGATGTTCGTGACGGTACCGGAAATCTTCTTGCCTTCCGGATACTTGGCCTGGATGCCATCCCACGGATCGCTCTCGAGCTGCTTCATGCCGAGCGAGATACGGTGGGTTTCCTGGTTGATGCGGATGATCTGCACCTTGACCTGCTGGCCGATGGACAGGATCTCCGACGGATGGTTCACACGGCGCCAAGCCATGTCGGTGACGTGCAGCAGGCCGTCGATGCCGCCGAGGTCCACGAACGCACCGTAATCGGTGATGTTCTTGACGACGCCTTCGACAACCTGGCCTTCTTCGAGGTTCTGAACGATTTCAGAACGCTGCTCGGCACGGGATTCTTCCAGAACCGTACGGCGCGAAACCACGATGTTGCCGCGGCGCTTGTCCATCTTGAGGATTTCGAAGGGCTGCGGGTTGTGCATCAGCGGCGTGACGTCGCGGATCGGACGGATGTCGACCTGGGAACGCGGCAGGAAGGCGATCGCACCGTCGAGATCGACCGTGAAGCCACCCTTGACCTGGTTGAAGATCACGCCTTCGACGCGCTCGCCGGCCTCGAACTTGGCTTCGAGCTTGATCCAGCTTTCTTCGCGGCGAGCCTTCTCGCGCGACAGAACGGCTTCACCGAGTGCATTCTCGATGCGCTCGACATAAACTTCGACTTCGTCGCCGACCTTCAGGGTGCCGTCCTTGGCACGGGCGCCGAATTCCTTGAGCGCGATGCGGCCTTCAACCTTGAGGCCGACGTCGACAACGGCGGTGTCCTTCTCGATGGCGGTGATGACACCCTTGGTGACATAGCCTTCTGCCAGGTCGTGCTTGGCAAAGGACTCTTCGAGAAGCGCCGCAAAATCTTCGCGTGTGGGGGTAGCTACAGACATAAAATCTCCTGCGTGTCCGTATTCGGGGACACGGTTGCGCCGGTTGGCTTGAGTTGAACGGACCTGAACCCAGTCCGCCCTCTTTTCGAGGGCAATCCGGCGCGGGGACGGAATTTCAGGCTTATTTCATGAGCGGATCGCGTCAGAGCACGAAAACACGCTTTTATTTAGGCATTACGCCTCAGGCTTGCTTCGATGATCGATTTTGCCGCCTGAAACGCCGCCTCTATACTCATTTCCGACGTATCTAGCAAGTGCGCATCATCCGCTGGTTTCAAAGGGCTGTCGGCCCGTCCCATGTCGCGTTCGTCACGCCGCTTCACATCGTCGAAGATCGCATCGAAATCGGCAGTGCCGCCCTTGCCGACGATCTCCTCATAGCGGCGTCTAGCCCGGACTTCGGGCGACGCCGTCACGTAAAGCTTTACCGGTGCGGCGGGGCAGACGACGGTGCCGATGTCGCGACCGTCGAGCACGGTTCCCGGCAGCTTTTCGGCAAAGTGCCGCTGTGCCTCGACGAGTGCCCGCCGCACCGCCGGCATGACGGCGATCTTGGAGGCGGCTTCGCCGATGTCGTGCCTGGAGAGGATATTGCGGTCGAGGCTCGAGAGTTCAACCTCGCGCGCAACCTTTTCGGCTACCGGCTCCTCGTCAAGCGGCAAGCCGGCGTCGAGGAGCGCCTTTGCGGTTGCGCGATAGGTCAGGCCGGTGTCGAGATGGTGGAAGCCGTATTCCTCGGCGATCCGTCGCGAAAGCGTCCCCTTGCCGGATGCGGCGGGTCCATCGATGGCTATGATGAAGGTCATGCAGTTCATTCCGCTCCAAGGTCGCCATAGCGGCGTACGAGTTCGACCATCTCGGTCTGGTCCGGCATCTCGCCGAGGCCGGCGGCAACGCCTTGGCGGTCGGCGACCGGCCGGTTCTGGCTGACTTTCCACTTGCCTTCGATTTCGGCGATCTCGATCTCCACGCCGATGATGCCCTTGAGCTGGGAGCGCACATAATCCTCCGGCGCGTCGCCGACAGCCCACGGGCGTTCCCGGACGCCCTCGTGCTCTCCGGTGAGCGAGCCGATCTGGGCAAGCAGCCATTCCGCATCGTCGATGACCCGGGCCGGCCCCTTCGCCTGTACGATGGCATAGTTCCAGGTCGGCACCACCTTGCCGGTCTCCTGTTTCGTCGCATACCAGGAGGGTGTGACATAGGCGTTCGGTCCCTGGAAGACGGCAAGTACGGGCGTGCCGCCGGCAATGTCGCGCCACTGCCCGTTCGCGCGGGCAAGATGAAGCCGCAGCGTGCCCTTGGCCGACGCCGTGGCATCCAGATGAAAGGGAACCGAATTGGCAATCAGGCCCGATGCGCCGGCAGTGATCAGCAGGCCGAGCGGATTCTGCCGGATAAGCGCCTGTTGCGTTCCAAGATCGTCCTCGCGAAAATGCGGCGGCTGATACATCTGTTCTCTCCCTCTCAAGCCTGCTCGATATCGGCCCCGAGGCCTCGCATCAGGTCGATGAATTGCGGAAAGCTTGTCGTGATCATGGCCGTATCGTCAACAGTGACGGGATGTTGCGATGCGAGCCCGAGCACGAGGAAGCTCATGGCGATGCGATGGTCGAGATGCGTCTTCACCTCATCACCCGCCGCGTTGCCGAGGCCCTTGCCGCCCGGACGGCCGGTGACCGAGAGCCAGTCATCGCCTTCCTCGCAGTCGACGCCGTTGAGCTTGAGACCTTCGGCGACCGCGGAAAGACGGTCGGATTCCTTGACCCGCAGCTCGCCGAGCCCCTGCATCCTGGTGACGCCCTCGGAGAAGGCCGCCGCGACGGCGAGAACAGGATATTCGTCGATCATGGCAGGTGCACGCTCCTGCGGAACCGTCACCCCCTTGAGCTCGGAATGGCGCACGCGAAGATCCGCGACATCCTCGCCCCCGGTTTTGCGCTGTCGGCTGATCTCGATATTTGCGCCCATATCCTGCAGCGTGAGGATGAGGCCCGTTCGGGCCGGGTTCATCAGCACGTTCGGAATGATGACGTCGGAGCCGGGAACGATGAGCGCCGCGACCAGCGGAAAGGCGGCGGAGGAGGGATCGGACGGCACCTGGATCGCCTGCCCCACCAGCCTGCCGCGCCCCTGAAGGGCAATTCGGCGGCTGCCGTCGGATTGCTGCTCGATGGCGAGCGCCGCCCCGAAGGCCGTCAACATCCGCTCCGTGTGATCGCGCGTCATGATCGGTTCGATCACCGTCGTGATACCAGGCGCATTGAGCCCGGCAAGCAGGACGGCGGATTTCACCTGCGCGGAGGCGACCGGCACTCGGTAGCTGATCGGGCTTGCAGTGTGCGGCCCATGCAGGCTGAACGGCAGCCTGTCGCCCTCTGCAGCGTGGACCTGCACGCCCATTTCGCGCAGCGGCGCCAGGACACGACCCATCGGCCGCCTGGAAAGGGAGCTGTCGCCGGTAAACGCGGTCTCGAAATCGTAGACCCCGACGAGCCCCATTGTCAGCCGGCAGCCGGTGCCGGAATTGCCGAAATCGAGCGGCGCTTCCGGCGCAAGCAGCGCGCCGTTGCCGGTGCCGTTGACGATCCAGAGGTTGCCGTCCCTGCGGACCCTGGCGCCCATCGCCTCCATGGCCCGTCCGGTCCGCAGCACGTCGTCGCCTTCGAGGAGGCCCTCGATCCGCGTTTCGCTCTCGGAGAGTCCGCCGAGGAGCAACGCCCTGTGCGAAATCGACTTGTCGCCCGGAACGCGCGCCGTGCCGGAAAGGCTGGCGGACATCCGCGACGTGGCGGGTTTCGGCGCACCGGTGCTCGGCATGGCAGGTTCCTTCGCAATGGGGCAGTTTCTCGGCAAATTCATGCGGATCGGGCCGCCGCTGCACGCGGCTGCGCGGATTTTTCGGCTGGTTAGCACAATCCCCATCGGAGATCATCCTTGGCTGTGTCGCAGGCTGGTAAAGTTTAGCTTTGACAGAAGGAGCTGCAACGATTAAGGGGACCGCCTTATGAATCCCTTATAGCGCCGGTTGAGACGGCATTGCCGAACGATCATTCGGCCATTCAAGAGGCTTTGACAGTGGCGAAAGCGGAACTTGGAACAAAACGCACAGACCCGGATAACGGCAAGAAGTTCTACGACCTGAACCGTGATCCGGTCGTATCTCCTTATACCGGAAAGTCCTGGCCCTTGTCCTTCTTTGAGGAAAGCTCGGCTGCGGCGGTTCTTGAAAAGGCCGAGGACGAGGATGTAGCGGAAGTCGATACCGAAAACACGGAAGTCGAACTCGTATCGCTCGAGGATGCTGAAGAAAGCAACTCCGGCGACGATATTCCTGACATCGGCGACGACGAGGTCGAGCTTGACGGCGATGACGACGATACATTCCTGGAAGCCGACGAGGACGATGATGACGACGACATGAGCGACATCATCGGCGTCACCGGCGACGACGACGAAGTCTGATCCACAAATCCATCAGCCCGGTCGACGAAAAGTTTCCCGGGCCGACATTTTTCGGCTTGCTATCTCCAGAAACCGGAAGTAATAAGCCGCCACCCCGACGGGCAATACGCTCCGAAGGGTCCCAGGACCGGGAGATCCGGACCATTTCGATGGGGCTATAGCTCAGCTGGGAGAGCGCTTGCATGGCATGCAAGAGGTCAGCGGTTCGATCCCGCTTAGCTCCACCAAATTCTCCATGGTCAACTTTGATCCTTTAGATCAACGCTTTACAGCGACTACTCATTTTCATTCTGACCAAGCGTCACCCGCGTCGGCACGCAAGTGGTTCAAGCTCCGGAATCAGCCTGCGCTCTCAACTCGAGTCATGGCTTCCAAGACCAGCGTATTCGGGAAGCGGCAAGGGAAATCGATCTTGGCTAACGTGTGAGATAGGGGCGGTTCCCTTCTACAACTTGGGAAAGGCGGCCTTGATACTGGCTGCCTTCACTCTCAAGTCGCCATATAGCTCGGGAACATCGACAGACAGGGCAAACGCGGGGTCCTCGACAGTTTGAAGGACGGGAGCCTCCGGTGTAGAGACCCGACCAAAAACCGCTTCCACATCCACCATAATACGCTTCCATGCTTGAGGCGGAATCTGTACCAGATGCTCCTGAAACGCCTGCTTGTTGTCATCGTCGAGCAACTGGAGACCCCATATCGGAATTTGGTTCTCGTGGCCGATCTGCCTTATCTTGGCTGCGGCCTTGCGCTGACGTTGCGCCGTTGAAAGCTGCTGTCCCCATTGGTCGCTGAGGCTTTCGATGATGGCCTCCATCGCATCGCGCAACGGCACTAGGTCACGACCGCTCCGGTCCCACGCGGCGTCCAGTGCTTCAAGCCGCTCTCGCAGGCGTACTGCGTTGACGGTCAGGCCGACCAGCGCCCAGGAGCAAAGAGGCACAAGCGAGAGAAGTAACAAGACCCATAGAGGTACTGTGTCAACACTGGGGACGGCCGGAAGCCACGATAGGAACGGAACGCGCCCCCGTAGAAAGGCGGTTGCCGCAAAGAGGAAGCTAAGTGCGCCGGGGATGGCCACGAGCCTGCCCCCAACCGCCCGGTAAAGCTCACTAAGATATTTCAAGATAGCGCCCCCTTGGCCGGCTCACGTCAGCCGGCTAAGTCGCAACATGAAGTTGCCTTCAGTGGCGTCAATGTAGTCGTCAAATTCCACTACAGCACCTTCGAATCAACCTCTCTTCGGAGACTCTACTACGGCGCTGGTATTTAGATAATCTCCGCCAACGTCTCGGCTCGATTACACAGGTCGGACACAAGTCTTAGCATTGCGGCTCCGCTCAAGGCCCCTCGATTGCATGTACGTCTAAGTCCCCATCCCAAAGCAGCATATTGACGGCCTCGTGCCGTCCCGGCAATCTGCGCGGGTCTTTCCGTTCAAAAGTTGTCAGATGGCGCCCACGGAATATTCAATCGCAGATTCCGAAAATAGAGGCGTGGCGGTCCGCGGCGGTTCGCGCCTCTACATGGCTGCCTCATGCCTGCTGTGGCCGGGGCTGTTCTGTCTCGGCCTGCTTGGCAGCTATTTTGCCTTCCAGACGCACTGGTCGCTCTTCTGGTTCAATGTCGTCTATCTCTCGGTGGTCATCCTCATCGCCATCTTCGAGCGCATCATGCCCTATGAGCAGACATGGCTGCGGAAGGATGGCGAAACCTTCAACGATATTGCCCATACGCTGTTGAGCAAGGGTGTCGTCCAGATTGCGGCGGCGATCGGAACATCCTTTCCCATGGCGCTGGCGACGGTCGTGCAGCCGTCGTTCACCTCGCCGCTCCACATCTGGCCGGATTTCTGGCCGCTCCTCCTTCAGGTGGTGCTCGGGCTGGCCATCGCGGAACTGGGGCTCTACATCGCCCATCGCCTGGCGCATGAAAACCTCGCCCTCTGGCGGTTCCATGCCCTGCATCACAGCGTCGAGCGCCTGTGGGTGATCAACACCGGCCGCTTCCATCTCGTCGATTCGTTGCTGAAGATCGCCATGAGCCAGACACCGCTCTATCTGCTCGGCGCTCCTCTGCCGGTATTCCTCTGGATTGGCGCGGTGACCGCATTCATCGGGCTTCTGACCCACTGCAATATCGATGTCAGGACCGGTCCGCTCGACTGGGTGCTGAGCACGCCGCGTCTGCACCGCTGGCACCATTCCAGGCGCCTGGAAGAGGGCAACACCAATTATTGCGAAAACCTCGTGCTGTGGGACCAGCTGTTCGGCACCTATCACAATCCGCCACGCCCTTCGCCGGTCGATATCGGCATCAGCGGCAAGATCGCGAAGGGCTTCTTCGCCCAATTCGCCCAGCCCTTTTCTGCGAAAGGCGCCAGGCAGATCCTCGGCCGCGCGCCAAAGAAGGACAAGTGAACTTCAGGCCGCCGTCCGCTTGACTCGCCCCTGCTTCAATGGGAAAGGCGACACCATGGATGCGGCGTTCACCGGCCTGGACCGGCGAAGCCGGGACGCGTCAAACCCAGTGAGCCCACGATGTCTGAAAGTGCCCCCGGTCAGAACCCGCCGTCGTTCGGCGTGATAGCGTGCTCGGATGCCAATATGCTGCCGGCCGCGTGCTGCGCGCTGTTGTCCGTGCATGAGAATCTTGTCGCCGTCGACGCACGTCTCTTTCTCCTGGCAATCGACCTCAGCGAGGCGCAGGTCGCCGAAGTCGAGTCCTTCGGCCGGCTCCATGCGATGACGATCGAGATACTGCCCTACAAGACCGCGGAGTATGACAGGGAATCCTTCGGGCGCTGGTCGCGGGCGACTCTCGCCCGGCTCTATCTCGACCGGCACGTGCCGCGCGATATCCAGCGCCTGCTTTATGTCGATGCGGATACGATTGCCGTTGCACCGCTCGACGAACTCTTCCGCGTCGACATGCAGGGCAAGGCCCTTGCCGCAGTCGACGACTACCTGATGGCCTTTCCCGAAAAGATCGGCCGGCGGCAGCAGAAGATCGGAACTCGCCGGGGCGGGCGCTATTTCAATGCCGGCGTCTTGCTCCTCGACTGGCAGCAATGCCTCGACCGGGATCTCGTCGGAAGGGCGAGGGAGGCTTTCGAGAAGGAGCCGAACCGCTTCGACGCACATGATCAGGACGTCCTCAACATCGCTTTCGAGGACAATTGGCTGGCGCTTCCGCTGCGCTGGAATGCCCAGACCGGCATCCTGCCCTTCGTCGGAAAGCCAGCTATCGTCCATTTTACCGGCAGGAAGAAACCCTGGCAGGATATTCCCCCGTGGCCGCACCGCGCCATGAAGGCCTATTACCAGCGCGCGCTGCAGGGCTCCGCCTGGGAGCGGTTCTCCAGACGGCCGACCGTTCTGGCCTGGACGAAGAGCTTCCTGTCGCATTTTTCGGGCCACGTCACGATGCCGTCCAAGATCGCGAGCGCGCGCCGCCATTTCGGCCGACAGTAGTGGCCTTGGAGGGGCCTCGGCCGCCCGTCGCCGGGCCCGCTCACGGCGTTTGTTCGCCGCCGCCGTCTATGTGATTTGACGGCGGGCGCGGTACCGATATCTTGCGAAGCCGAGAGACTTCAGGCGGCGCATGGGTCGGCGCCGCTTCCGCTGGTTGGCATTCATGACGAGACAGAGACGACGCCGCATTATCAAGACCAGACGCAAGGTCACCGGTCTGGCTCTGGTTGCGGCCATTTCCTTCATCGCGGGCATGACCGATGCCGTGGGCCTGATGCTCGCGGGCGATTTCGTGTCCTTCATGACCGGCAACACGACGCGCGCCGCGCTTGCCTTCGGATCCGGGGATTACCGGCACGGGATCGTGCTGCTCTGCGCGATCGCCACCTTCATCGGCGGCAATGCGCTCGGCATCGTGCTTGCGCATGTCTCCCGCCGCCGCATCTTCGTGGTCCTCGGCTGCGTCAGCCTGCTGCTTTTCGTCGCCTCGATGCTGCATGGGCCGGCACTGCTGCTGCCGCAGTTCTACATGATCGTGCTGGCCATGGGCATGGTGAATGCCGCAGTGGAACATATCGAGGGCCTGCCGATCGGCCTCACCTATGTCACGGGCGCCCTCTCGCGCTTTGGGCGCGGTATCGGGCGCTGGATCATCGGCGATCGCCGCGTCGACTGGGCGATCCAGATCGTGCCCTGGACGGGTATGCTGACGGGTGCGATCATCGGCGCGATCCTGACGCACCTCGTGGGCGCGCTCGCATTGTGGGTGGTTGCGCTTGTCACGCTCGGCGTGGCCGCCGCGACGATCCTCATTCCCCGGCCGCTCGAGCGCCGCTTTGCCCATGGCGCTCCGCCTCGGAAGGTCGTCCTGCAACAGGCAAAATGACCTCGCGCAGGCATTACTCCTGCCAATTGTCGCTGCGAATCTGATAGGCAGAGCCGGTCGGTCGGGATGATTGCTGAGGTCCGTCTTTGTTCTTGATATCAAAATTGGTCTGGATATTCGGCCAGCCGCTCTCGCTTGCCTTCCTTTTCGTGCTCCTCGCATTCCTCGCGGGGCTCTTCCGCTATCGGGCGACAGGCGTCGTTTTTGCGGGCATCTCGTCGGTGATCCTGTTCCTGACGCTCTACACGACGATCGGCTCCTACCTCCTCCAGGGCCTCGAGGAGCGCATTGCGCGGCCTGCCGGCGATCCCGCCGACGTGCGTTGCATGATCGTCTTGGGCGGCGCCTTCGAGACAGAAGTGACCACCGCGCGCGGCGGCATCGAATTCAACGGCGCCGCCGACCGCTTCGTCGAGGCTTTGCGGCTTGCGGAGAAGTTCCCGCAGTCGCGGATCCTCGTGTCCGGCGGCGACGGTTCGATCACGGGCAGCTACGAGGGGGATGCGGCCGCCTCGGCACGCTTCTTTGCAGCCTTCGGCATCGCGCCGGATCGGCTGGTCAAGGAAACGCAGTCGCGCACGACCTTCGAAAATGCGGTCAATACCGAGGATCTGCTGGCGAGCCAGGGTCTGTCGAACTGCCTGCTCGTCACCTCGGCCTTTCACATGCCGCGCTCGATCGGCCTGTTCCGCAAGCTCGGCATCGAGGTGACGCCCTGGCCGACCGATTATCGCACGAGCGGCATCGTCCGGCTCGGTCTCGATTTCACGCAGCCGCAGCTGAACACCCAGCTGATGGCGACGGCCGTGCGCGAATGGATGGGGCTGGTCGGATACTATTTCGCCGGCCGCACGTCGGCGCTCTATCCGCAATAGGCGGTTGGCGGCTTATTTCCTGGAGATCGTGACGAATTTCGTGCCGCGCACGCGTACAGTCATCTGGCAGGGCTCGCTGTCGGTCCGGTCGCAGAAGCGCGGGTGCATCTTCAGGACCAGCACCATGTTGCCGAAGCGCTGGATGAAGTCGTAGCCGTAGATCTGGGCCGTCGCCACCATGAAGTAGCCGCCTTCCTTGACCTGCAGGTAGAAATTGTAGGGGCAACCGTCATCGTTGCACTGCGGGCCTTTCTCGCCGTCGCAGGTCAGGACGCCTTCGTTCACGACCGCGTCGATGATGCCATCATTGTTGATGTCCTGGCGGATCACGTAGCCGCTGCCGAATTCCGCCGTCGTGCATTGCTCCTGGAAATGCTTCTTCTCGTAGATCTCGGGATCGCTGATCAGCGATTGCTGTGCCGGCGAAACGCCAGGCAAGGCGAGGAGGAGGAAGGCGTTCAGGATGACGGTCAGGAGCGGTTTCACGGGAAATGTCCTCAGGTGGCGCGCGGCCGCGTGGTCGGTGCGGCTTTACTGGCCGTGCATATAAGGCGATGGCGCTTGCGCCGCCCTTGCGGTCATGATTCATTTCCGGCGAAATCGCCCTTCTCCCGCGCCGACCTCCGGAGTTCCCGCATGTCCCTGCTTGCCTATCTCGATTATGCCGGCGTCGCCCTCTTCGCGGCGACCGGCGCGCTCGCGGCATCGCGCAAGCAGCTCGACCTGATCGGATTTCTGTTCTTCGCGGCAGTGACCGGCACGGGCGGCGGCACGCTGCGCGACATCGTTCTCGGGCGGGTTCCCGTCTTCTGGGTGCTGAACCCGCTCTATATCGTCATCTGCTGCGTCGTCGGCGTCGTGGCCTTCTTCACCGCCCATCTCGTGGAGTCGCGCTATCGCCTGCTGCTATGGCTGGATGCGGTCGGGCTTGCCGCCTATTCCGTCATGGGCGCGGCCAAGGGCCTGGCGGCCACCGGCTCCCCGACGATCGCGATCGTGACCGGCACGCTGACGGCGACTTTCGGCGGCGTGCTGCGCGATCTCCTGGCAAACGAGCCTTCCGTGCTCCTGCGGCCGGAAATCTACATCACTGCCGCGCTGATCGGCGCGGGCGTCTTCACCGGCGCAAATGCGCTCGGCATGCCGCTCTTCCTGGCGTCGGGCCTCGGTATCATCGCGGCTTTTGCCGTGCGCGGTGGCGCGCTATGGTTCGGATGGACTTTTCCGACCTACAAGCACATGCCGGGACGCCACCCGGATGATGTCATGAAATAAAGGGAGTGGAGTTCAGCGGCGCTTCTGGCGCAGGCGGATGACGACGTCGACATGGGCAATTTCCATGCCCTCCGGCGGTTCCGGCAGGTTGTCGATGGTCAGGTTGCTGACCGGAATGTCGAGCACATGATTGTGCCCCTCCACGAAGAAGTGGTGGTGGTCGGAGACATTGGTGTCGAAATAGGTCTTGGCGCTCTCTACCGCGAGCACACGGATCAACCCCGCTTCCGTGAACTGGTGCAGCGTGTTGTAGACGGTTGCGAGCGAGACGGGAACGCCGGCGATGACCGCTTCCTCGTGCAGTTCCTCGACGGTGAGATGGCGATCGCCCTTGGCAAAAAGCAGGTCGCCGAGTGCCACGCGCTGCCTTGTCGGCCGAAGGCCTGCTTTGCGCAGCCTTGCTTCTATACCGATCCTGGCTTCAGCCGTCATGCAGACGAACTCCTGGTTTCGCGTCGCGACAGAGATATCCTTCCTTAGCCATATAACTTTTGCTTTGATGTGTTTCAATAGCGCCGATAAGCGCAAGGATCGTCCAAAAGCCTGAATTTCGGGCTTTTGCCGCATTTGCCACTGGAAGAGGCCTTGGCCTTCCTGTATGCGACCACCACATAGCGGCGTGCAGTCTTGACTGACTATCGGTGGCGGCCATGAAGTAAGCCATGCTTATGCTTCATTTTCTGCCGATCTTCGACTAAACGTTCACATCCATCGGCATTGTACGGGGGAAACAGAGTTTAAATGACGACGAGACAATCCAGCTTCAACTATGAGGAAATCCTGACCTGCGGCCGGGGTGAAATGTTCGGTCCGGGCAATGCGCAACTGCCGTTGCCTCCCATGCTGATGTTCAACCGCATCACGCAGATTTCCGAAGATGGTGGACCTAACGGCAAGGGTTTCGTCCGGGCTGAATTCGACATCACGCCCGATCTCTGGTTCTTCCCCTGCCACTTCATGGGAGACCCGGTCATGCCGGGCTGCCTCGGCCTCGATGCCATGTGGCAGCTCACGGGCTTCTTCCTTGGCTGGCTGGGTGAACCCGGCAAGGGCCGCGCGATCTCGACCGGGGAGGTCAAGTTCACCGGCATGGTGACCCCGAAGACCAAGCTTGTGGAATATGGGATCGACTTCAAGCGCGTCATGCGCGGCCGGCTCGTGCTCGGCATTGCCGACGGTTGGATGAAGGCCGACGGCGAGGAGATCTACAAAGCCACCGATCTGCGCGTCGGCCTGTTCCAGCAAAAGGCCGAGTGATCGCCGCCGGCCTGGGCAGGCCGGTGTGCTGACAAAGATAACAAGGAAAAGGTCCAACATATGAGACGGGTAGTTGTCACGGGTCTGGGTATTGTCTCTTCGATCGGCAGCGATGCCAATGAAGTCACCGCCTCCCTACGCGATGCCAGGTCTGGCATCTCCTTCTCTCCGGATTTCGCCGAGCATGGTTTCAAATGCCAGGTATGGGGCAAGCCGCGGCTCGATGCGGCAAGCCTTGCAGACATGGTCGATCGCCGGGCGATGCGCTTCCTTTCGCAGGGCGGTGCGTGGAACCACGTCGCGATGAAGCAGGCAATCGCCGATTCCGGTCTGGAAGAAGGCGACATCACCAACGAGCGGACCGGCATCATCATGGGATCCGGCGGTCCCTCGACGCGCACGATCGTGGAAGCTGCGGAGATCACCGAGAAGAACCACAGCCCTAAGCGCATTGGCCCGTTTGCCGTGCCGAAGGCCATGTCGTCGACGGCGTCGGCCACGCTCGCGACCTGGTTCAAGATCCACGGCGTCAACTACTCGATTTCCTCTGCCTGCTCGACTTCGGCGCACTGCATCGGCAATGCCGCGGAAATGATCCAGTGGGGCAAGCAGGACGTGATGTTTGCCGGCGGCCACGAGGATCTCGACTGGTCGATGTCGAACCTCTTCGATGCCATGGGCGCCATGTCCTCCAAGTTCAACGCGACGCCGGACCGGGCTTCGCGTGCCTATGATGTCGATCGTGACGGCTTCGTGATTGCCGGCGGCGCCGGCGTTCTTGTTCTCGAGGAACTGGAGCATGCCAAGGCGCGCGGCGCCAAGATCTATGCCGAGATCATCGGTTATGGCGCGACTTCGGACGGCTACGACATGGTTGCTCCGTCGGGCGAGGGTGCGGTACGTTGCATGCGCCAGGCGCTTGCGACCGTGAAAGGGGAGGTCGACTACGTCAACACCCACGGAACGTCGACTCCGGTCGGCGACAGCAAGGAGATCGGCGCGATCCGCGAAGTCTTCGGCGAGAAGATGCCCCATGTCCAGTCGACCAAGTCGCTGACCGGGCATTCGCTCGGCGCGGCCGGCGTGCAGGAATCGATCTACGCGCTCCTGATGATGCAGGAACGCTTCATCGGCGAAAGCGCGCATATCGACACGCTCGATCCGGAATTCGAAGGCGTCCCGATCGTCCGCAGCCGCATCGACAATGCCAAGATCGACATTGCCCTCTCCAACTCATTCGGCTTCGGCGGCACCAACGCCACGCTCGTATTCCAGCGCTTCAACGGATAATAATATGACGGCAATCATGCAGGGTAAACGCGGCCTCATCATGGGCGTCGCAAACAACCATTCGATAGCCTGGGGAATTTCGAAGGCGCTCGCTGCCCAGGGCGCGGAACTTGCATTCACATATCAGGGCGATGCTCTCGGCAAGCGCGTGAAGCCGCTCGCCGCCGAGGTCGGCTCCGATTTCGTCCTGCCTTGCGATGTCGAGGATGTCGCTTCCGTCGATGCGACGATCGACGCAATCAAGGAGCGCTGGGGCAAGCTCGATTTCGTTGTCCATGCCATCGGTTTTTCTGACAAGAACGAGCTGAAAGGCCTCTACGCCGATACCACGCGTGAGAATTTCAGCCGGACGATGGTGATCTCCTGTTTCTCCTTCACGGAAATAGCCAAGCGCTGTGCGCCGCTGATGGAAGACGGCGGTGCGATGCTGACGTTGACCTATAACGGCTCCACGCGCGTCATTCCGAACTACAATGTCATGGGCGTCGCCAAGGCGGCGCTGGAGGCTTCCGTGCGCTATCTGGCCGCCGACTATGGTCCGCGCGGCATTCGCGTCAACGCGATTTCCGCAGGCCCGATCCGCACGCTGGCCGGCGCCGGGATTTCCGATGCTCGCGCGATCCTGTCCTGGAACCAGCTCAATTCGCCGTTGCGCAAGACGGTAACGATCGATCAGGTCGGCAATTCCGCGCTCTACCTGCTCTCCGATCTTTCCGAAGGCGTCACCGGCGAAATCCACTTCGTCGACGCCGGCTACAACATCACCTCCATGCCGACGCTGGAAGCCCTGCGTAAGGCCGATGTCGAGTAAATGGTAGCGTGGGACCAGCCGGCGCAGGCGCCGGCTGGTCCCTTGCGGCTATGTCGCAGATTTGCAGGCATGACCTTGGGAGGTTCGGTGGGCGGAGAAGGCGATAAACTGAACGGAGCCTGCCATTGCGGCACGGTCCGCTTCCGCGTCCGGTTGGCCAATGGACTTGCCACGGCACGCAGATGCACGTGCTCCTACTGCAGCATGCGCGGCGCCGTCGCCGTTTCAGCGAAGTTTGGGGATATCGAGGTGCTGAGCGGAGAGGAAACACTCACGCTCTATCAGTTCAACACGATGACCGCGAAGCACTATTTCTGCTCGAAATGCGGCATCTACACGTATCACCAGCGCCGTTCGGACCCGAGCCAATATGGCGTCAACGTTGCCTGCCTCGAGGGCATGAGTCCATTCGACTTCGCCGAGATCCCCGTCAATGACGGCGTTTCACATCCGTCGGACGGCGGCGGGAACAAGGGCGCGTCGATTGTCGGCGTCCTGAAATACGTTGCCCTCAGCGATCGCCCGTCCGACGAATTATAGCTGCATCCCCGTTATTTTTTCGCCCAGAGCACCTTGAAGCGGGCATTGCGGCAGGTCTCGCCGCTCTCCTTGAAATTCGCCGCAAGGACCGGCTCGTAGGGCAGGCCACGATTGGCGACCAGAAGCAGGCGACCACCGCCACGAAGCGCCGATGCGGCCGTCTTGATCATTGCCTGGCCGAGCGAAGGTTCCGCGGCATGGGCCTCATGAAAGGGCGGGTTCATGATGACGAGATCGTACTTGTCCTTGACCGGCTCGCCGGCGAGGTCGTGCCAGAAGAAGCGTGCGTGGATGCCTGGTGCGTCCGCGGCAAGATTGGCCTTGGCGGCTTCCAGCGACGCAAAGTCGGCCTCGTAGAGATCAAGGCGGGAAAGCTGCGGCGACCTGTGGGCGAGTTCCGCGGAAAGATAGCCCCAGCCGGCGCCGAAATCCGCAACATCGCCGGTGAACTCGCTCGGCAGGCGGGAAGCCAGAAGCTCGGAACCTGCATCGATACGATCGTGGGAGAACATGCCGGGCGTCGTCATGAAGCGGTCGTCGACACGTACGGGTGCCTTTTCCAGCTTGGCGACGAGGTCGTCGATTGCCTCCGGTCGACCGAACCAGAAGGCGATGCCGTGATACTTCGGCATGTGCTCGATATCGAGGCCGAGCTGCTCCATACGCTTGCGCAGCGGCTGGATGCCGTCCTCCTTTGCGCCTGCGATCAGGACGAGGCCGCCGACCTTCACGCGCGCCAGTGCGCGGGCGATATTGGCCTCGTTCTCGCCCTTGTGCTTCGTGCAGAGCACCAAAGCCGCATCATAGTCGTCGCCTTCCGTCGTCGGCGTCGTGGCGACGCGCTGCGCCTCCAGCTGGCGGTAGAGCGGCCTCAGCCCCTGGACGGCATGCAGCGATGCCGCAAAGCCCTCGGGCAGCATAAATCCCGCCTCGGCACCGAGGAAGAGCACGCGCTCACCTTCGCCGGGCGGCGTGACGGTGTCGCTGGCAAAGGGGTGGAACAGGGTTTTCAGCGTCTCGCGGCTCATGGTCTCTTCTCGCGTTCGGAATAGAAAAAGGGCGCGGGGTATGCTCCCGCGCCCGGAATGAAGGTTTGGAGGCGCGGCTTATTCGGCCGCGTCTTCCTTCTTCTTCTCGTTCGGGATCTCCTGACCGGTAGCCTGGTCGACAACCTTCATGGAGAGACGGACCTTGCCGCGCTCGTCGAAGCCGAGCAGCTTGACCCAGACCTTCTGGCCTTCCTTGACGACGTCCTGCGTCTTGGCAACGCGCTCGGAAGCGAGCTGCGAGATGTGGACGAGGCCGTCGCGGGCGCCGAAGAAGTTGACGAACGCGCCAAAGTCGGCGGTCTTCACAACGGTACCTTCGTAGATCTGGCCAACTTCCGGTTCCGCGACGATCGAGTGGATCCACTTGCGGGCCGCTTCGATTTCCTTGCCGGAAGAGGAAGCGATCTTGACCGTGCCGTCGTCTTCGATGTTGATCTTCGCGCCGGTCTTTTCGACGATTTCGCGGATGACCTTGCCGCCGGAGCCGATGACTTCACGGATCTTGTCGACCGGGATGTTCATGACTTCGATGCGCGGTGCGAATTCGCCGAGCTGGCCGCGGCTTTCGGTGATCGCCTTGCCCATTTCGCCGAGGATGTGAGCACGACCGCCCTGTGCCTGGCCGAGAGCGACCTTCATGATCTCCTCGGTGATACCGGCGATCTTGATGTCCATCTGCAGCGAGGTGATGCCGTCGGCGGTGCCGGCGACCTTGAAGTCCATGTCGCCGAGGTGGTCTTCGTCACCGAGAATGTCGGAGAGGACGGCAAAACGGTCGCCTTCCAGGATGAGACCCATGGCAATGCCGGCAACCGGCTTGGCAAGCGGAACGCCAGCGTCCATCAGGGCGAGCGAGGTGCCGCAAACGGTTGCCATCGAGGAGGAGCCGTTCGACTCGGTGATCTCGGAGACGACGCGCAGCGTGTAGGGGAACTGTTCGGCGGTCGGCAGCATCGGACGGATGGCGCGCCATGCGAGCTTGCCGTGGCCGATTTCGCGGCGGCCCGGGGAGCCCATGCGGCCGGTTTCACCAACCGAGTAGGGAGGGAAGTTGTAGTGGAGCAGGAAGCGCTCCTTGTACATGCCCGTCAGCGAGTCGACATACTGTTCGTCTTCGCCGGTGCCGAGCGTGGCAACGACGATTGCCTGCGTCTCACCGCGGGTGAACAGCGCCGAACCGTGCGTGCGCGGCAGGAGGCCGACTTCCGAAACGATCGGCCGAACGGTCTCGAGATCGCGGCCGTCGATGCGGCTCTTGGTGTCGAGAATGTTCCAGCGAACGATCTTTGCCTGCAGGTGCTTGAAGATCGCGCCGATCTCTTCCGGCGTGTACTTGGCTTCGCCTTCTTCCGGAAGGAAATGCGCCTTCACCTTTGCCTTGACGGCATCGACGGCAGCGTAGCGATCAGCCTTCTGGGTGATCTTGTAGGCGTCGCGAAGCTCGGCTTCGAAATGCTTCAGCATCTCGCCTTCGAGTTCGGAATAGTCTTCCGGCTGGAAGTCGCGCGGCTCCTTGGCGGCAACCTCGGCGAGCTTGATGATCGCATCGAGAACCGGCTGGAAGCCCTTGTGGCCGAACATGACGGCGCCGAGCATGACGTCTTCCGGAAGCTCCTTGGCTTCGGATTCGACCATGAGGACGGCATCATGCGTACCGGCGACGACGAGGTCGAGGCTCGATTCGTCCATCTCGTCGAGATGCGGGTTGAGCACGTATTCGCCGTTGATATAGCCGACGCGCGCGCCGCCGACCGGACCCATGAAGGGGATGCCCGAAAGCGTCAGCGCAGCCGAGGTCGCAACCATCGACAGCACGTCCGGGTTGTTTTCGAGGTCATGCTGGATGACGGTGACGACGACCTGCGTGTCGTTCTTGTAGCCTTCCGGGAAGAGCGGGCGGATAGGGCGGTCGATCAGGCGGGAAACGAGGGTTTCGTTTTCCGACGGACGGCCTTCGCGCTTGAAATAGCCGCCAGGAATCTTGCCGGCGGCATAGGTCTTTTCCTGGTAGTTGACGGTGAGCGGGAAGAAGTCCTGGCCGGGCTTCGGCGACTTGGCGGAAACGACGGTCGCGAGAACAACGGTCTCGCCATAGGTGGCGACGACGGCGCCGTCAGCCTGGCGGGCGATCTTGCCGGTTTCCAGCTTGAGCGGGCGGCCTGCCCACTCGATTTCCACGGTGTGAATGTCGAACATGTCTTGTCCTTGCCTGATGCGGGAAGACGCGCCGCAGCCCTTGAAGGGCAGGGCATGTCTTTCGACCGCACGAAATGTGACGCATCATGGGCAAGACAACGGGAGGCTTCTCCGGAGTGTCGAAGCCGGCAGCGAACAGCGCCGTCGGCGAGGACAATCGTTCATCCGGCATAACGGCTTCGGTCGGGTCGGAACCTTCTCGCGGCCGGGCCAAGACATCTGTCTTGACCAAAGCATCCGGCAATCCTGCCCCATGACAGGTCAACGGTTGGTTTTGGCAGGTCCGGCTCATCCGGTCTGCCGTTTTGTTTCGTGCCGCGCAAAATGCGTGAATGCGCAGAAGAAACGTTTCGAACGAGGCCTCTCTGGCCCCAATAGAAAACCGGCGGGCGCTCGTCGAGTGCCCGCCGGAAGAGTTTTAGCGGCGGATGCCCAGGCTCGCAATCAGCTTGCTGTAGCGGGCTTCGTCCTTCTTCTTGAGATAGTCAAGAAGCGAGCGCCGGCTGGAAACCATCGTCAGAAGGCCACGACGCGAGTGGTTGTCCTTCTTGTGGTCCTTGAAGTGGCCTGTGAGGTTGTTGATGCGCTCGGTCAGGATCGCAACCTGGACTTCCGGAGAGCCGGTATCGCCTTCGACGGTTGCATATTCCTTGATCAGCGCAGCCTTGCGCTCAGCAGTAATCGACATCGGATGGTCCTTTCGGTGAGAGGAAGAAAAGTCGCCAAAGGCCGGGATGCCGTCCAGCCTTGGCCGCGAATGCAATCGGGCACGCCCGATGCTGGCGCTGCCTATAAACCAAATCAGTCACGATGGAAAGAGGGAGTCTCCGACGGCCGATTTTCAGCGGCCGGCCATCGCATCCCGGATCATCGCATCATATCCCGCGGGGTCCTGCAGCATCGCAAAATGGCTCACATCCTTCAGGATGACGAGCTTGGCGCCTGGAATTTCCTTCGCCATCATCTCCGTATGATCGAGCTTTATGGCCTCGTCATGGTCGCCGATGGCAATCGTTACGGGCACAGTTATCCTTGCGAGATCCGCCGCCGTCCAGTTCGGCTGGGTCGCCCACATCTGGGAGATCTGATTGACGAAGGCGTCATACTCGTTCGGCGTCGGCGAAAGCTTCTTGTATTCTTCGCCGGCCACGTCGATGTAGTGACTGAAGGTCTTGTTGGTCATCACGTCCGGCTTCACGCCGTCGGTCGTCACGTTGGCCGCCTGCGCGATGACCCGGGTCAGCTTCTCCGGATGTTTCATGGCCATGTCGATGCCGATGATGCCACCATCGGACCATCCGACGAGCGTGACCTTCTCTATGTTGAGAAAGTTGAGCAGTGCGACATAGTCCGAGGTCATCAGATCGTAGCCGAAGGGCTGCGCGCTTCGGGTCGAGCGGCCGTGTCCGCGGCTGTCAGCGACGATGACCAGATGATCCTTGGCGAAATCCGCGATCTGGTTGCCCCAGACATCGGCGTTTCCAAGCCCCCCATGGATGAAGAGGATAGGGTCACCGCCCTCGCCATACTCGGCGTAATACATCTTGATGTCGTTGACATCAGCCATTCCGCTCACTCTTGGCGTCGGCATTGGCGGGAAAGCCGGAAGTTCGGCCCAGCGCTCGGCGGACTGGGCGCCCGTGGCTGCAACGAACAAGGAAATGAATGCAAATAACGCAACTGCTGTCTTGCTCATACTGATCCCCTCTCGGGCCGCAATGGCCCGAGAAAGACATATCGCACTGCAGTCGCTTGGCAATGACCGGCCGCGCATGCGACCGGCAAAATGAGCGTCAGGCGAAGACGCGCTTCGGGCGGAACTCGCCCTCGCCGATTTCACCGATCGCGATCAGCCTGCCGCGTGCCGTTGCATAGGCCTCCGGGCAGGCGACTGGCGCATCGCGGCCCCGCACCAGAATCGGATTGCCCATCTTCAGCCGATGCGCCTGATCGTCGTTGACGACCAGATGCGGCAGCGTGGAGAGCGCCTCGCTGGTATCGATGAGAAGGGCGTCCAATGCCGCCAGGCGCTCGTCCATGTCCTCGATCTTCTCGAGTTCGACGAGGTCGGCGAGCGGCACCATGGTCTCTTCGGCGAAAGGCGCGACGAAGCTGCGCCGCAGGCCGGAAATATGCCCGTGGCAGCCAAGATCGCGGCCGAGATCACGGGCGAGCGCCCGCACATAGGTGCCCTTGCCGCATTCAACCTCGAAATGCGCGGTATCGGCATCCGGGCAGGCGAGCAGCGTCAGCCGGAAGACTTCGACCTCGCGAGAGGGGATTTCGACCGTCTCGCCCTCGCGGGCAAGGTCATAGGCGCGCTCGCCGCCGATCTTGATCGCCGAAAACTGCGGCGGCACCTGGCTGATCGTCCCGGTATATTTCGGCAGCAGCGCGCGGATCTGCTCTTCGGTCGGCCGCATGTCGCAGCTCTGCGTCACCTCGCCCTCGAGGTCGTCGGTGGCGCGCTCTTCGCCCCAGCTGACCGTGAACTCGTAGATTTTCCGTCCGTCCATCACATAGGGAACGGTCTTGGTCGCGTCGCCGAGCGCGATCGGCAACATGCCGGAAGCGAGCGGGTCGAGCGTGCCGGCATGGCCGGCCTTCTGCGCCTTGAAGAGCCACTTGATCTTGGAGACGGCTTCGGTCGAGCCGAAATCCACCGGCTTGTCGAGAATCAGCCAGCCCGAAATCGGACGGCCCTTTGGTTTGCGTGGTTTTGACATTCGTCTCTTCTGTTATTGATCTTCGTCTGGGCCGTCATCGAGATCGCGCCTGACCTCGGGCGAACGGAGAAGCTCGTCGATCTTCTTGTAGTTGTCGAAGCTGGTGTCGTCGCGGAAGCGTACCTCGGGCATGTATTTCATCTGCCTGAGCTGAGGTCCCAGCCTGCCGCGGATGAACTTGGCATTGCGGTTCAGCGCCGCGATGACACCGGCGTGGTCGGAGACGCCGAGCGGCGTTACGAAAGCGGTCGCGATCTTGAGGTCGGGCGACATGCGCACTTCCGAGATCGAGATGACGGTCTTTTCGATCAGGTCGTCGCGCACTTCGCCGCGCTGGAGGACCTGGGTGATTGCGGCGCGTACCTGCTCGCCGACGCGCAACATGCGCTGGGAGGGAGCCGAAGACGTAGGTCTTGTTGCCATTGTTCTATTTCCCCAAATGGTTCGGGCGCCGGACAGAGTGTTCCGGCGCCCGTCCAGTTTCCAGTCTCGGTTCGATCAGAGCGTGCGCGTGACGTGCTCGACGCGGAAGCACTCGATCGTGTCGCCGGCGCGGATGTCTTCGTAGTTCTCGAAGGCCATGCCGCATTCCTGGCCGGAATGGACTTCCGAGACTTCGTCCTTGAAGCGCTTGAGCGTCTTGAGCTTGCCTTCGTGGATGACGACGTTGTCGCGGATGAGGCGGACGCCGACACCACGTTCGACCTTGCCCTCGGTGACGCGGCAACCCGCGACCTTGCCAACCTTGGTGATGTTGAACACCTCCAGGATCTCGGCATTGCCAAGGAAGGTCTCGCGCCGTTCCGGAGACAGTAGGCCGGACATCGCCGCCTTAACGTCATCCACGAGATCGTAGATGATGTTGTAGTAGCGGATCTCGATGCCCTGGCGCTCGGCAAGCGAGCGGGCCTGTGCGTTTGCGCGGACGTTGAAGCCGATGATCGCGGCACCCGAGGCCTCGGCGAGCGAAATATCCGATTCCGTGACGCCGCCGACTGCCGAATGCACGATGCGGGCGCGAACCTCATCCGTGCCGAGCTTCTCCAGCGCGCCGGCAATGGCTTCGATAGAGCCCTGCACGTCGCCCTTGATGACCAGCGGGAATTCCTTGACGCCCGTGGCCTGGAGCTGCGTCATCATCTGCTCGAGCGAGCCGCGCTGGCCCGACTGGCGGGCAGCAGCCTTGTCGCGGGCAAGCCGCTGGCGGTATTCGGAGATCTCGCGGGCGCGGCTTTCGCTTTCTACGACGGCGAACTTGTCGCCCGCCTGCGGCGTGCCGGAAAGACCGAGCACCTCGACCGGGGTCGCGGGACCGGCTTCCTTGACGTGGTCGCCCTTGTCGGTGACGAGGGCGCGTACGCGGCCCCACTGGTCGCCGGCAACGACGATCTGGCCCGGACGCAGCGTGCCGTTCTGGACGAGAACGGTTGCAACCGAACCACGGCCGCGGTCGAGCTGGGCTTCGATGACCGTGCCTTCCGCGGTGCGGTTCGGATTGGCCTTGAGATCCAGGATTTCGGCCTGCAGCAGGATGGCCTCGAGAAGCTTGTCCAGATTGTGCCCGGTCTTGGCCGAAACCTCGACGTCGAGCACTTCGCCGCCCATGGATTCCACGAAGACTTCATGCTGCAGGAGCTGCGTGCGCACCTTCTGCGGATCTGCCGAAGGCTTGTCGACCTTGTTGATCGCAACGATGATCGGAACACCGGCCGCCTTGGCGTGGTTGATCGATTCAATCGTCTGCGGCATGACACTGTCGTCGGCCGCGACCACCAGGATGGCGATGTCGGTCGCCTGCGCACCGCGGGCACGCATTGCCGTGAAGGCGGCGTGGCCGGGGGTGTCGATGAAGGTGATCTTCTGGCCGTTCTGCTCGACCTGGTAGGCGCCGATATGCTGCGTGATGCCACCGGCTTCGCCGGCAACGACGTTGGCATGGCGGATGGCGTCGAGAAGCGAGGTCTTGCCGTGGTCGACGTGGCCCATGATGGTGACTACAGGCGGACGCGAGACGCGATCGCCTTCCTCGTCGGCAACGTTGAAGATGCCGAGTTCGACGTCGGATTCCGAAACACGCTTGACGGTATGGCCGAATTCGCCGGCGATGAGTTCTGCGAGGTCGGCGTCGATGACATCGCCCGGCTTCATCATCTGACCTTCCTTCATCAGGTACTTGATGACGTCGACTGCGCGTTCAGACATGCGCTGCGACAGTTCCTGGATGGTGATGGTCTCAGGCAGGATGACCTCGCGAACAACCTTTTCGCGGGTTTCCTGCATCTGGCTGCGGCGGAACTTCTCCTGTCGGCGGCGCATGGCCGAAAGCGAGCGGCCGCGAGCCTCGGCACCTTCGCCGTCGACATCGGCCGTGGTGACCGTCAGCTTGCCACGGCGGCGCTCGTCTTCGGTCTTCGGGCGGGTGACCGGCTTGGCAGGCTCGGGGCGGACGACCTTGCCGCGCGCCGGGGCACCCCGGGGCGGGCCGCGGTCTTCGTCTTCCGCGTTGTTCAGGCGGCGGCCACGGGCCGCAGCGTCGCCAGCGGGTGCTGCCGGGCGCGGGGCCTGGGCCGATCCGTCCGGACGACGGACGACCGGTGCCGCCGGCTGGGATGGCCGGGGAGCCTCCACCTTCGCCTCGATTGCTGCGGGCGCGGCTTCAGCCACGACCTCGACCGGTGCCGGACCGCGCTCCGCCTCTTCGGCGGCACGGCGGGCGGCTTCCTCGCGTTCGGCGACCTGGCGCTGTTCTTCTTCTACCTTGCGGCGAGCTTCTTCCTGGGCGCGGCGTACCGCATCCTCGGCGTCACGCGCCTGCGCCAGCTGCAATGCGCGGCGGCGGGCTTCGATCTCACCGGGGGAAAGCTCGTTCAGCACGGTCGGGCGCGGCCTGTCCTGTCGCGGCGGCTGCTGCGATGACTGGGGCGGGCGCTGCTGGCCGCCAGGCTGATGGATCCGCGGCTGGGGTGGCTGCGGCGGACGCGGCTGATGGACGGCCGGCGCCGGCTCTGCCACACGCGCGGCCGGTGCCGCCGACGCTGCCGCCACGGCCTTTTCGTCTTCAGGTCGCAGGGGACGCCGCTTGCGGGTCTCGACCACAACCGCTTTGGTGCGACCACGACCCATGTCCTGGCGCACGGTA
This sequence comes from Rhizobium sp. BK251, assembly GCF_004345245.1. Taxonomy (GTDB): domain Bacteria; phylum Pseudomonadota; class Alphaproteobacteria; order Rhizobiales; family Rhizobiaceae; genus Rhizobium. The sequence goes on from NZ_SLUQ01000005.1 coordinate 174,749, forward strand.
CCCTGGCTCATCCCGGACGGCTTGAGGGTGAGGGTCTTTTTTCCCGATACGCTGAGTGTCTTGTCGTCTTTGTTGTCGGTCATTCCGTTCCCGTTCCTTCGGACAGGGAGGGATGACGTCCATCAGACCCTGTCGTTCAAATACTGTCGATCAATGAGGGGTCGTCCGGCCGCTGCCGATGACCGCGTCATTGTTTTTGCTGGCCAGCGCCGCCCGTTGCCCGGGACGGACCGCCATTGCGGTACTGTTCGAGCAGCTTTGCGCGCTTCACTACACCCTCACCCGCCTGCCCTGCAAGCGCTGCGGCATGGATAAAAGCATTCTGACCCATCAGTTCTTCCATTTCCGCCTCCGCAAAGAGGCGGAAGGAGGGTATTTCGTTCTCGGTCTCCATTCCGAGGTGCCAGGCCTTGCGGGCCTGATCTATCTTTCTGACGCCGTCTGCCGCAGCACTCGCCGAGTGGAACACGGCAAGTGCCTCGCCGGTCCTGACGGCGCCATCGACCTTCGACGACCCGCTGACGAACTGGCCGGCCTTGCGCGCCAGGTTCATCATGCCGGCCAGATTGGCCGCAAGCAGCCGGTCGACCATGGCGCCGAGATCCTGGCTTGCCGTCACCTCCGCCTTGAGGGCTCGGGAAAACAGCTTCTTCGCCACCGCCTTGTCCACCAGGGACCGCTCCGGCTTGACCCAGCAGCCCCGTCCCGGAAGCTGCCGCCTCAGGTCAGGCACCACGGTCCCGTCGGGGGCTGCCACGAAGCGGATCAACTCGTCCGGCGATCCGCTTTCGCGCGTCACGATGCACATGCGGCCGTTCATGTCGTCACCTGCAAGATCGTCGTCTTCAAGGGGACTGTCCGGCACCTGCGCCTTCATCATGCTTCCTGCTCGGCCTCGGGCTCTTCTTCTTCTGCCTCTTCAGCGCTGGCCGCGAGGTCTTCCTCGGTGATCCAGCCGGCGAGAAGGCGTGCCTGCACGACCATCTGCTCGGCCTCGACCCGCGAGACGTCGAACTTGGAGAACAGGCCTTCGAACTTCTTCGTCTCGCCGTTCTTGCGCTCGGTCCAGCCGACGAGATCGTCGGAGGCGCAGCCTGCGAAATCCTCGATCGTCTTGATGCCGTCTTCGCCGAGGGCGACCATCATCTGTGCGGTCATCCCGTCGATCTGGCGCAGTTCGTCGGAAACGCCGAGCGCCTTCCGCTTCTCGTCCATTTCGGCTTCGATGCGCTCAAGGTATTCGCGGGCGCGGGTTTGGATTTCCTGCGCGGTATCCTCGTCGAAACCGTCGATCGACGAAATTTCGTCGAGGTCGACATAGGCGAGTTCCTCGACGGCGGCAAAGCCTTCCGAGGCGAGCACCTGGCCGACCATCTCGTCGACGTCGAGCGAATCCATGAAGAGGTTGGTGCGCTCGTTGAATTCCTTCTGGCGGCGCTCCGATTCCTCGGCTTCCGTCATGATGTCGATGTCCCAGCCGGTCAGCTGCGAGGCAAGACGGACGTTCTGGCCGCGGCGGCCGATGGCAAGCGAAAGCTGCTCGTCCGGAACGACCACTTCGATGCGCTCCGCATCCTCGTCGAGAACCACCTTGGCAACTTCGGCCGGCTGCAGGGCGTTGACGACGAAGGTCGCCGGGTCCTGCGACCAGGGAATAATGTCGATCTTCTCGCCCTGGAGTTCGCCGACGACGGCCTGGACGCGCGAACCGCGCATACCGACGCAGGCGCCGACCGGATCGATCGAGCTATCGTTCGAGATCACGGCGATCTTGGCGCGCGAGCCCGGATCGCGGGCGACCGACTTCACCTGGATGATGCCGTCGTAGATTTCCGGAACTTCCATGGTGAAGAGCTTGACCATGAACTGCGGATGCGTGCGCGACAGGAAGATCTGCGGGCCGCGCTGCTCGCGACGCACGTCGTAGACATAGGAACGCACGCGGTCGCCATAGCGCATGTTCTCGCGCGGGATCATCTCGTCGCGGCGGATGATGCCTTCGCCACGGCCGAGGTCGACGATGACGTTGCCGTATTCGACGCGCTTGACCGTGCCGTTGACGATTTCGCCGACGCGGTCCTTGAACTCGTCGTACTGGCGGTCACGCTCGGCCTCGCGCACCTTCTGCACGATGACCTGCTTGGCAGACTGGGCGGCGATACGGCCGAAATCCATCGGCGGCAGCGGGTCGGCGATGAAGTCGCCGATTGCGGCATCGGGATTGCGGTCGCGGGCGAGTTCCAGCGGGATCTGCGTGGAATAGTCCTCGGCCTTCTCGACCACCTCGAGCAGGCGCTGCAGCCGGATTTCGCCGGTCTTCGGATTGATGTCCGCCCGGATGTTGGATTCGGTGCCATAGCGGGAGCGCGCGGCCTTCTGGATCGCATCGGCCATTGCTGCGAGCACGATCTCTCGGTCGATGACCTTTTCGCGCGCCACTGCATCAGCGATCTGCAGAAGTTCGAGCCGGTTCGCACTGACTGCCATTGTCTTATGTCTCCGTCTTCCCGCCGCGGGGTTCCCGTCCCTCTGGGCGGTTCGTTAATCGGTTATTCTTCGTCTTCGTCGTTCTGGTTCGCGGCCTGCGCTCTCGCCAGCTTGTCGGCGCGAAGCGCATCGCGGATCAGGTCGTCGGTCAGGATCAGTTTCGCATCGGCAAGCGCGCTAAACGGAACGGTAACGCGCGGCTCCTCGCCATAGGCCACCTGATCGCGCTCAAGCGTGAATCCGTCACTGCCGACTTCGACGATCTTGCCGCGGAACCGCTTGCGGTTGTCGACGAGGATCGAGGTCTCGCACTTCACGAGATGACCTTGCCAGCGCTCGAAATCCGACTTGCGTACCATCGGCCTGTCGATGCCGGGCGACGACACTTCGAGATGATACGCTTTATCGATCGGATCTTCCACATCGAGCACCGGCGAAATCGCCGTCGAGACGGCCTCGCAATCCTGCACGGTCATGGTTCCGTCGTTGCGCTCGGCCATGATCTGCAGCGTCGCGCCGTTCTGATTCATCAGCCGAACGCGAACGAGACGAAAGCCCATGCCGACGAGAGTAGGCTCGATGATAGCGGCAACGCGCTGGTCGAGTCCGGTCTCCACGATCAGCCGCGGCTCGTTTCCGTTGTCTGCGTTTGTCAGATCCGGCAAGCGGTCCACTCCTGCGAATTTTCTCATAACTGGTGATCGAGCTAATAAAAAAGAGCGGGTCCTCGCGGCCCACTCTTCATCGAACGATCAAGAATTTATCGGCCATATACGCTTTCCCGGCGCCGATTGCAAGGTCTCTGCCGGATCGCGTCCGGCTCTCCTGCTCCATGGCCCGAGGCGGGCACTGGCAAGCCGAGCTGTTGGGCATATATTGGCACCGGGGACGAGAACATCAAGCCGGGAGAGAACAATAGGTGACGCAGACATTGTCGACGTTGGCGCCGCTTCGCCACGAAACCTTTCGCACGATCTGGTTCGCAAGCCTGGCATCCAATTTCGGCGGCCTTATCCAGGCGGTCGGTGCGGCCTGGATGATGACGATGATTTCGTCCTCCGAGGACATGGTGGCGCTTGTCCAGACCTCGACGGCATTGCCGATCATGCTCTTTTCGCTGGTCTCCGGCGCGCTTGCCGATAGTTTCGACCGCCGCCGCGTCATGCTGACGGCACAATTCCTGATGCTTGGTGTCTCGGTGCTTCTGACCGCCTGCGCGTGGCTCGGCTGGATCACGCCCTGGCTGCTCCTCCTCTTCACCTTCCTGATCGGCTGCGGAACGGCGCTCAACAATCCGTCGTGGCAGGCGTCGGTGGGCGACATGGTTCCGCGCTCAGACCTGCCCGACGCGGTGACGCTGAACAGCATGGGCTTCAACATGACGCGCAGCGTCGGCCCGGCGGTAGGCGGCATCATCGTGGCCTTCGCGGGCGCTGCGGCCGCCTTCGCGGTCAACGCGCTCAGCTATTTCGCCCTCATCTACGCGCTCCTGCGCTGGCGACCCGAATTTCCGGTTTCGACGCTGCCGCGGGAAAACCTCGGCGCCGCCATCTCGGCAGGACTGCGCTACGTGGCGATGTCGCCCAATCTCGGCAAGGTGCTGTTTCGCGGCTTCATTTTCGGCCTGACGGCCAGCGCCATCCTGGCACTGCTCCCCATCGTCGCGCTCGATCTCGTCGGCGGCGGGCCGCTGACCTTCGGCCTCATGCTCGGCTCCTTCGGGGTCGGCGCCATCGGCGGAGCCATCCTCAACGCGCGCCTGAGGGAAACGCTCTCGAGCGAAACGATCGTACGCTATGCTTTTACGGGCTTTGCGCTCAGCGCCGCCATCGCTGCCCTCAGCCCCAGTCCCTGGCTGACATGCGCCGGGCTGATGATTGCAGGCGCCTGCTGGGTGCTTGCCCTTTCCCTGTTCAACACGATCGTGCAGCTCTCGACGCCCCGCTGGGTGGTCGGACGGGCGCTGTCGCTCTATCAGACAGTGACCTTCGGTGGCATCGCGGCCGGCAGTTGGCTCTGGGGCACTGCCGCGGACGGATACGGCGTCTCCAATGCGCTTCTCGCCTCGGCCGTCGCCATGCTCTGCGGCATTATCATCGGGTTGCGCTTTGCGATGCCGGCCTTTGCCTCCCTCAATCTCGACCCGCTCAACCGCTTCATCGAGCCGGCGCTCAGCCTCGATATCAAGCCGCGCAGCGGCCCGATCGTCATTCAAGTCGATTATGAGGTCGCCGATACGGACGTGCCCGAGTTCCTGTTGCTCATGACTGAGCGCCGCCGCATCCGCATTCGAGACGGAGCGGGAAACTGGGCTCTGATGCGCGACCTGGAAAATCCTGGGTGCTGGACGGAGACCTATCATACGGCGACTTGGGTCGAGTATATCCGGCACAATCAGCGCCGCACCCAGGCCGATGCCGAAAATGCGGATAGGCTGCTCGCCCTTCATCGCGGCACCGGACGGCCGCATGTGCATCGCATGATCGAGCGCCAGACGATCCCGCCGAGCGACGACGTCTTCCACAAGACGCCCGTCGATCTGCATCATTAGCCATCAAGACCCTTAGGATTATGCGATGTACGAATTCAGAAGGGCCGATAGCGCCGATCTCGCCGCGATCGTTGGTTTGCTTGCCGATGACGGAATCGGCGCGAGCCGCGAGGTGGTCAGCGATCCGGTGGACGGGCGCTACCGGGCGGCGTTCGCGGCGATCGAGGCTGACCCCAACCAGTTGCTTGCCGTCGCGGTCGACGGGACAGGACGTGTCGTTGGCTGCCTGCAGCTCTCGTTCATACCCGGCCTTTCACGCACCGGCATGTGGCGCGGCCAGATCGAGAGCGTGCGGGTTGCCCGCGAAGTTCGCGGCGGCGGGCTCGGCGCCGAGTTCATCCGCTGGGCGATCGCCAGATGCATCGACCGCGGATGCGGGCTGGTCCAGCTCACATCCGACAAGGCGCGCGCCGACGCGATCCGCTTCTACGAGAAACTCGGTTTCGTCGCGACGCACGAAGGGCTGAAGCTGTCGCTCTGAGCGGCGGCTACTTCAACTTGCCGATCATCGAGGCTTCCGGGAAACAGGTCGGCCTCAGACCGTTCTTTTCCTGCCATTGTCCGATCGAACGCCGCGTCTTGTAGCCCGGCAGCCCATCCGATCCGCCGACATCGTAGCCCTGCCGCTCGAGCGCCTTCTGCATCGTCGCCACGTCCGAGCGCAGCATGTGCCCGACATCGCCCCATCGGCCCTGGAAGGCGGCCGAGCCATGGGCGATCCGGTCGGCAAGATTGCCGATGTAGAGCGCGTAGAGGTCGGAGTTGTTGTATTCCTTGATGACGTAGAAATTCGGCGTGACGATGAATTCCGGCCCGTCGCGACCCGCCGGTACCAGCATCATGCTCGGAGCCTTCATCTCGCCCGCAGGGAAGGCCTTGCCCGTTACCCTGTTGATGCCGAGCGAGGCCCAATGCGACAGCGGCTTTGCGAGGTCGGGCCCTTCCTGCGCGCAGGAGACATTGGCGGGGATCGAGACCTCGAAGCCCCAGTCGCGGTCGCGCTGCCAGCCTTTCTTGGATAGATAGTTGGCTATAGAGGCGAGCGAATCCGGCACGGAGGTCCAGATGTTGCGGTGGCCGTCGCCGTCGAAATCGACGGCATATTTCAGGTAGCTCGTCGGCATGAATTGCGGCTGTCCGAGCGCGCCTGCCCAGGAGCCCTTGAAGCTTGCGGGCGCGACGTCGCCGCCGTCCAGAATGTGCAGCGCCGCGACCAGTTCGGTGCGGAACATCTCCTTGCGGGTGGACATGAAGGCCTTGGTGGCCAGCACCTCGATCGCGGAATTGGGGATCTTCGCCGCACCGAAGCCGGTCTCGCGACCCCAGACGGCGAGCACGATTGGCCCCGGCACGCCGTAGGTCTTCTCGATCCGCCTGAGCGTCGAGGCATGCTGGCTCGCCATGGCGCGGCCGGTAATCGCAAGCTTCTGCAGCCGTGCTTCGGTGAAGTAGCTGCCGGGCGAGGAGAATTCCGCCTGGCTCTGCTTGCGCTCCTTCGGCGGCGGAAAGCCGGGTGGGGCAAGGTCCGGCAGATCCCAGTTCAGCTCGATGCCGGCAAAGGCGGCCCGGAACGTCTTCTCGGAGATGCCGTTCTTGCGCGCCTCCGGCCAGAGATCGTTCTGCACCCAGCTTTCGAACTGGGCCTCGACATCGGCTTTCGATGGGGCGGCGGATGCCGGGCCATGCAACAGGATCGTGAGAGCCGCGCCGAGGATCGAAAGCCGGCCAAAAATGCCCATGAAGCTGCCTCCCTAGATTGCCGTTCGTGCTCGCAGCGCCGCCGTGAGTGTACCTTCGTCAAGGTAGTCGAGCTCGCCGCCGACAGGCACACCGTGCGCGAGACGTGTGATCTTCATGTCGAAGCCGGAAAGCTGGTCGGTTATATAGTGTGCTGTGGTTTGCCCCTCGACCGTCGCATTGACCGCGATTATCAGCTCGCGGACGCCGCCTTCGCCGATGCGGTCGATGAGGCCGCGGATGTTGAGGTCGTCCGGGCCGATGCCGTCCAGCGGGGAGAGCGCCCCCCCCAGCACGTGGTAGGCGGCGTTCAGCGCGCCGGCGCGTTCAAGTGCCCAGAGGTCGGAAACGTCTTCGACGACGATGATGACGGACTGGTCGCGGCGGTCGTCAGTGCAGACCGTGCAGGGGTCGACGGTATCGACATTGCCGCAGCGCGAGCAGATCTTGACCTTGTCATAGGCTTCGCCCATCGCCTGCGAAAGCGGCCCGAGCAGCTGGTCCTTCTTCTTGATGAGGTGGAGTGCTGCCCGCCGCGCCGAGCGGGGGCCGAGCCCCGGCACTTTTGCCAAGAGCTGGATCAGTTTCTCGATTTCGGGACCGGTGACTCGCTTTGCCATAGGCGGCTTTTAGACGATATCGTGCCGAAACGGAAATGCGTAAGGACGTCGCTGCAATGAAAATACTGTCTGTCTGCCTCGGACGCCCGGAGAGGCTGCGGGGAAGGCAATACAAGACCGGCATCTACAAGCATCCCGTCGGCGGCGCGGTCCTGATCGACGAGGAAGGGCTCGTCGGCGACGCGATATGCAACCGCAAGCACCATGGCGGTGAGGATCAGGCGATCCTGCTGGAAGGCTCACTGACGCTCAGCTGGTGGGCGCAGGAACTCGGCGTAACACTGGAACCCGGCGCCTTCGGCGAGAATCTCGTTATCGACGGCCTCGACAACCGGCAGGTCTGCGTCGGTGATCGTTTCATCGCCGGCAATCTCGTGCTCGAGGCGACGTCGGCACGCATCCCCTGCGCGACCTTCGCCGCGAAGATGGGCGATCCCCGGTTCGTCAAGCGCTACACGAGGGCCGGCAGGCCGGGCGTCTATTGCCGTGTCCTTGCCGGAGGCGCGGTCGAGGCTGGATTGCCGGTCGAATACGTGCCCTACGCCGGCGCCGGGGTGACGATGCCGGAGATGATGGCGAGCTTCGGCAGGAAGCTCTCGGACGAGGATAGGGCGCGTTATCTCGCGGCACCCATCCACCGCAAGCTCAGGGCTGCGCTGGAAAGCTAGCCTCGGCAATCCCACGCTCGAAATCCCCAAGGAGGGCCTTGCCTTCCGGCCAGTCGCCGATGCCGCTTGCGGCGTTGACGTGGCCGCGGGCGCCGATCTCGGTGACAGCGCTGCCCCATTCCCCGGCGCGGCGATATGCGTGATCGAGTGATCCATAGGGATCATCGCTGCTCGCGACGATCATCGACGGAAAGGTAAACCGCGCTATGGGCGGCTCGGCAAAGCCCGCCGCCTCCGCGGGAAACGAAGGAGAACTGCTGTCCGGAACGGCAACAAGGAAAGCGCCGGCGATCTTTGCAGTGCCGCGCGCAGCCCAATGCGTGACGAGCAGGCAGGCAAGACTGTGCGCCACGAGCAGCGGCGGCCTTGCGCAGCGGGCGATCTCGCGTTCCAGCGCGTCGATCCAGTCGGCAAGATCCGGTTCGTCCCAGCTTCTCGGCTGGAAGCGACGCATGCGCCCGTCAGCCTTTTCCCAGAATGTCTGCCAGTGGCTGTCGCCCGATCCGCCGATGCCGGGCATGATGATGACTTCGCTCATGTCTCGCCTTCCATCCGTCTATGCTCGGAAGAAACATGACTGAGGTGGCGCCCGATTGACATGCAGATCCATCGGAGGAAAGCTTCTGCCGCCGATGGATTGAAGGTGGACCAACAAAATGCTTGCAACAGCTGGCCAGCAGCTCGACCCGACCGACATGCTGATCATCGAGATCATGCAGGAGGACGGCCGGATTTCCGTTTCCGAACTCGGCCGCAAGATCGGCCTGTCGCAACCTGCCACCTCCGAGCGCCTGAAGCGGCTGGAGGAGAGGGGCATCATCACCGGCTACGGCGCCCGCATCGATCCTGCCGTCCTGGGGCTCGGGATGATGGCCGTGATCCGGCTGCGGACGACCCATGAGTTCATCCGCCCGTGCCTGAAGCAGTTCTCGGAAATGCCGCACGTCATGGAGGTGCTGCGGCTGACGGGCGAGGACTGCTTCATTCTCAAGGTGCTGGTTCCGTCGCCGGCAGAGCTCGAGACCATTGTCGATTCGATTGCCCGCTACGGCGCGGTCACGACATCGCTGGTTCTGCGCGCCGAGCCAGCCAAAACCATCGGCCGTGCATTAATCCGCCGGGCGAATAGCTAGATCGGCAAGCGCAGTGATCAGAACGGCAGCTTGAAGCCGGGCGGGATCGGCAAGCCGGCGGTCAGTTCCTTGGTCTTTTCGGCGGCAAGCGCCTCGGCCTTGTCCTTGGCATCCTTATGGGCCGCCACGATCAGGTCCTCGAGGATCTCGACATCGTCTTCCTTGAAGAGCGAGGGATCGATCTTGAGGCCGAGAAGCTCGCCCTTGCCGCTGATCCGGACGGTGACCAGGCCACCGCCGGCCTTGCCTTCGGCGTGAAGCTCGGCGATCTCCGCCTGCATCTTCTCCATCTTGGCCTGCATTTCCTTGACCTTGCCCATCATTCCCATGATGTCGCGCATAGTCGGTATCCCTTCGTTCGTCTGTCTTGTCTCAGAATTCTATGTCGTCGCCGGGCAGGATGTCGCCCTCTTCGGACTCTGCCGCCGCGGGCGGCGCTGCCTGCTCGTCCTCTTCCGGCTCGCCGGCGCGCACGCGCACGTCGATGATCTTCGCGCCGGGGAACTGCGCGAGGATCGCCGCCACGTCGGGGTCCTGGCGCGCGTCGCTCACGCGCTGTTCCTGCGCCTTGGCTTCCGCCTCGACCATTGTCGGCTCGCCGGCCTCGCGGCTGAGCGAGACGATCCAGTGGATGCCCGTCCACTCCTTGAGCTTGACCGCGAGCTCGTTGAGCAGCGTACCGGGAGCGCCTTCGGTCAGGCTGACGTCGAGCCGGCCGGGCTCGATGCGGACGGGGCGCACGAAATTGCGCACCAGCGCCTTGATCTTCGCGTCGCGCTTCTCGCCGGCGAGATTGGCAATATCGGCGATCGAATTGACCGGCACCAGGGGCTTCGGCGCCTCGCTCTGCCTCGTTTCGATGCGGCCGACAGGGATGCTCTGCGGGTCGGGATTGGGTACGGCGCGCAGCATCGCGGTCGGGCCGGAAGGCTGTGGGCGCGGCACCGCGTCGGTCGCCCTAGCCGCGAGATTGCCCTGATAGTTCACTGTCGCGCCGTTGCTGCCACCATTGCCCGACGGTGCAGAGGGCTTGCTGCCGCCACTCGTCTCCGAAAATTCGGCAAGCCGGCGTGCGGCATCTTCCGGCGCGGGCAGGTGGGCGGCGTGGGCAAGGCGGATCAAGACCATTTCCGCAGTCCCCGCCGTGCGCGAAGCGCCTTCCGTCTCCTCGATGCCCTTGAGCAGCATCTGCCAGATGCGCGAAAGCGTCGTCACGGCGACGCCCTGAGCGAATTCGCCGGCCTTGGTCCGCTCGATCTCGCTCAGCGAAGGATCGTCTGCGGCGTCAGGCACATATTTCAGCCGCGTCACCAGATGGGTGAAGTCGGCAAGATCGGTCAGCACGACGACCGGGTTGGCGCCCGCCTCGTATTGGCTCTGGAATTCGTTGAGCGCGCTTGCCACGTCGCCTTTGACCACGTGCTGGAAGAGGTCGACGATACGGGCGCGGTCGGCAAGGCCGAGCATGGAACGCACGGCTTCCGCTTCAACGATGCCGCTGCCATGGGCGATCGCCTGATCGAGCAGCGACAGCCCGTCGCGGGCCGAACCCTCGGCGGCGCGTGCGATCATCGCCAGTGCATCCGGCTCGGCCTCGATGCCTTCCTTGCCGGCAATGGTGGTGAAGAGATGCACGAGATCGGAAGCGCTGATGCGGCGCAGGTCGAAGCGCTGGCAACGTGAAAGCACCGTGATCGGCACCTTGCGGATCTCGGTGGTGGCGAAGATGAACTTCACATGCTCCGGCGGCTCCTCGAGCGTTTTCAGAAGCCCGTTGAAGGCCTGCGTCGAGAGCATGTGCACTTCGTCGATGATGTAGACCTTGTAGCGCGCCGAAACCGGGCGGTAGCGCACCTGCTCGATGATCTCTCTGATATCGTCGATGCCGGTATGCGAGGCGGCGTCCATCTCGATCACGTCGACATGACGGCCCTCCATGATCGCCTGGCAATGCTCGCCCGGAATGCGAAGGTCGATCGTCGGTTTGTCGATCTCGGCCGTCTTGTAATTGAGTGCCCGCGCCAGGATGCGCGCCGTCGTCGTCTTGCCGACCCCGCGAACGCCGGTCAGCATGTAGGCCTGCGCGATGCGTCCGGTCTCGAAGGCGTTGGTGAGCGTGCGCACCATCGGCTCCTGGCCGACCATCAGATCCGTGAAGTCCTTGGGGCGGTATTTGCGGGCCAGCACCCGGTAGCCGGTGCCTGTCGAGGCAGCATCTTGTGACTGTCGCTCGGTGTCGCTCATCGCCCTGCTTGTCGCCCGGTTCACGAGCTTTTCGGAAGAGAAGGTGGGAGGCTGGCACGATGACCCGTGCCGGGGCTCGTTAGGGCTGCTTCCTTCCGGACCTGACCCGGTTGGCGAGTGGCTCGTCCACCACCAACCTCCCGGATGCACATATCGGCAATATCGCCATCAAAAGCAAGCCAAGACCCGAAAAAACTGCTAAACGTTATGAAAAGACTGGAGGATAGCACCTTTGAGCGCATTCATGCTCGACAAGCGCCTGGCGGCCGATAGCGAGCCGGTGGCCGTAACCGGCCTTTGCGAATTGAGACTGATGCGGGATAGTCGCTGGCCGTGGCTGCTGCTTGTTCCGCGACGGCCGGATATTGCCGAGCTCTTTGAGCTGACGCCGCTCGACCAGGTCATGCTGACCTTCGAAACCAACATGGTTGCGAGCGCGCTGAAGCAAACCACCGGAGCGACAAAAATCAATGTCGGGGCTCTTGGCAATATGGTCCGGCAGCTTCATGTTCATGTCATTGCCCGGTTCGAGGGGGATGCGAATTGGCCCGGTCCCGTGTGGGGCCATGGCACGGCGCAGCCATATGAGCCTGGGGAAATGCGTAGATTCATAGAAAGTTTGCGGGAAGCCCTTTCGCCATGAGCCATTCGATCTTCAGTTCCGATGCGCCGCATCAGGAAGCGAGTAATCTCACTGCCTTTGCCGGCAACGATCTCGACCGGCAAGCGGAACACCGCGACGAACAGTCCGTGGAAAAGGCGCTGCAGAGGGACGGCACCCATATTCTCGCCTTCACCAAGGAAAAGCTGGTGCTGAAGCACGACGGGCAGGTGCTGGATCCGCTCTTTGCGCGCTACGAGCTGCAGGAGCTCGATCCCGATTGGGACGAGGCGATCCTGCTCGGCTACCGCAAGACCGGCGAGCCGCGGCTTGCGGTGCCGGTGCGCATCGACGCCGAGGAACTGGCCTGCCAGTACAAGCCCGCGGATGCCCGCTCGCTCTATCGCGACATGCTGCTTGACGACATGCTTCTCGGCGAGGTGGCCCAGGGCGTGAGCCTCATCCGCTGGAACGGCGACAATCGCTTCTGCGGCCGGTGCGGTTCGCCGATGGAGAGCCGCATCGGCGGCTACAAGCGTGTGTGCACCGCCTGCGAGCACATCATCTTCCCGCGCACCGATCCGGTCGTCATCATGCTGGCGATCGACGAGGAGCGCGATCGCTGTCTGCTTGGCCGCAGCCCGCACTTTCCGGAGGGCATGTATTCCTGCCTGGCCGGCTTCCTGGAGCCGGGCGAGACGATCGAGAATGCCGTGCGCCGCGAAACCCTGGAGGAATCCGGCATTCAGATCGGGCGCGTCCGCTACCATGCCTCGCAGCCCTGGCCCATGCCGCATTCGCTCATGATCGGCTGCTATGCCGAGGCCAAGACCGTCGATATCCTGCGGGACGAAGCGGAGCTCGAGGACTGCCGCTGGTTCAGCCGCGATGAGACGCTCGCCATGCTCGAACGGGTCACCGCTCCGTCCGGGCACACATCACCGCCCAAGGGCGCGATCGCCCACCGCCTGATGCGCGACTGGGTGGAGTGGAATAGTTAGGACCGGCCATGGCGCGCTCGGAACGCCTGTTGACGTTGCTCCAGACGCTGAGGCGCCACAGGCTGCCTGTCAGTGGGGCGGCGCTTGCGAGCGAGACGGGCGTCAGCCTGCGCACGCTCTACCGCGACATTGCCAGCCTGCAGGCGCAGGGGGCGATGATCGAGGGCGAAGCCGGCGTTGGCTACGTGCTGAAACCCGGCTTCATGCTGCCGCCGATGATGTTCTCCCAGGACGAGATCGAGGCGCTCGTGCTCGGTTCGCGCTGGGTCGCCAAGGCGGCTGACCCGCGGCTTGCCGTTGCCGGCTCGGACGCGCTTGCCAAGATCGCCGCCGTGCTGCCGTCGGATCTTCGCGAGGAGATCGATACCTCCACCTCGATCGTGGTCAAGCAGCGCTATGCCGAGGACAGGGCGGATCTTGCGGCGATCCGCAAGGCGATCCGCATGGAGCGCGTGCTGGAGCTGACCTATAGCGATGAGGCCGGGGCCATCTCCGTGCGCCGCGTCTGGCCGTTTGCGCTCGGCTATTTCGAGCGCACGCGCCTATTGATGGCCTGGTGCGAATTGCGCCGGGATTTCCGACATTTCAGGACCGACCGGATTGCCGAAATCGTGCCCCACGACACCCGCTATCCGCGCCGGCGCGCGGTGCTGCTGAAGGAGTGGCGGGAGCAACAGGAAATGGCCACGGACGTCTGATCAATGCTGCCAGAATCTGTCAGCAGATGCAGCTATTATCGGTTCCATCAAAGGAGGATCGATCATGGCAAGCAACGATCTCATCAGGCATAACGTTACCGAGCGTCCCTCTACAGAAGCCTATATGCAGGAATGGCTTTCCCAGCAGGTCGGGCACCTGCGCCATGCCATTGGCGCTCTGCAACACATGGCAGGCCACTCTTCGCAACTCGATCTCGATGCGATGCCGGACCGCGTGAAGCGCGATCTCGGTTTCATGGACGGGCGCGAGCCTCGTTACGAAGGCGTCCTGCCTCGCTGATAGCCCTTTCTGCCCGGCGCCGCGTGCAATCGTGTGAGCGGCCGGGCCCTCGTTCCGCCGCCTGCCTCCCAGGGCGGCGGACGTATTTTATCCTCTTTGCGAAACGCATCGGAGCACGCGCATGATCAGCCCCAACCTCATCATTCTCTATGTGAAAGACCCCGCCGACAGCATTCCCTTCTACCAGGATCTGCTTGGTCGCCCGCCCTCGGTCGCGGCTCCCAATTTCGCGGCCTTTTCGGTCGATGGCGGCCTCACCCTGGGCCTCTGGCGGCGCAGTAGCGTCCAGCCCCAGCCCTCTGCCATCGGCAATCGCGGCGAAGTGGCCTTCATGGTCGAAGGCGAGGGCGCAGTCGCGGCCCACTACAAGGACTGGCAGCGGCGTGGACTGCCTATCGCCCAGGAACTCACGGAAATGGACTTCGGCCCGACCTTCGTCGTGCTCGATCCGGACGGTCATCGGCTACGGGTCTGCGAGCCGGACAAGTGAGCACCGTGCGGTGCATCCGGCTTTCGGATGCGCCTAGAGCTGTCCGCGCATCGGGTGGCCCTTGTAGACGCCGAGAAGGCGGACCTTCTCGGAGAAGAACCGAAGCTCCTCCAGCGCCCGGCGCACCGGCGCGTCGTTCGGATGGCCCTCGATATCGGCATAGAACTGGGTGGCGATGAACTTGCCGCCCAGCTGGTAGCTTTCGAGCTTCGTCATGTTGATGCCGTTGGTGGCAAAGCCACCGAGCGCCTTGTAGAGCGCGGCCGGGATGTTCCTGACGTTGAAGACGAAGGTGGTGACGATCTTTTCGTCTTCGCTGGTCCGCTGCGCCCATTCCTCGTCCCGCGAGAGCACCACGAAGCGGGTCATGTTGCTTTCGATGTCTTCGACATTCTCGGCGACGATATCAAGGCCGTAGAGGTCGGCGGCCAGGCGCGGGGCGAGTGCCGCCATCGTGCGGTCGCCGGTTTCCTTCACGAGCTTTGCCGCCCCCGCCGTGTCGCCGGCGATCACCGGTTTCCAGCCATGGGCGCGCACGATATTGCGGCATTGGCCAAGCGCATGGATGTGGCTGTGGACGGTGCGGATCTCGTCCTTCGTGACGCCCGGCAGCACCATCAGCTGGAAGCGGATCGGCATGAAATACTCGCCGATGATGTGCAGGCGCGATTCCGGCAGCAAATGATGGATGTCGGCGACGCGCCCGGCAATCGTGTTCTCGATCGGGATCATCGCGATGTCGGCCTCGCCGTTGTCGACGGCGATGAATGCATCCTCGAAGGTCTGGCAGGGTAGCGGTTCCATCGTCGGGAACATGTCGCGGCAGGCCATGTCTGAATTGGCGCCGAAATCCCCCTGGAAGGCAATCTTGTTGGTTCTGGCAATCATTGGAAACGTCCGTCAGAGAGTGCCGCCGGCAAGGATGCGGCGTGCCTTTTCGAGGTCGGCGGGAGTATCGACACCGAGTGGTACCGTGTCAACGATCTCGACATCGATGCGCATGCCTGCCTCGAGCGCCCTCAGTTGCTCAAGCGATTCGCGCCTCTCGAGCGGCGAAGGCGGCAGGCTCACGAAGCTCTCCAGCGCGGTCCGGCGGTAGGCATAGAGCCCGATATGGTGATAGAGCGGGCCTTTGCCGTGCGGGGCGGTGGCGCGGGTGAAATAGAGCGCCCTTAGCCGGCTTTCGGAAAGGGGCGAGCCAACCACCTTGACGACGTTCGGATTGGTCTTCTCCTCCTCGTCGGTGATCTCGACCGTCAGGGTTGCAATGTCGACGGCCGGGTTCTCCAGGGGCCGCAACGCGGCGCGAATCGTCTGCGGGTCGATCGTCGGCAGGTCGCCCTGGACGTTGACGATGATCTCAGCCTTGCCCTGGGGGTCGAGGAGCCGCAGCGCCTCGTGGATGCGATCCGAGCCGGACTGATGATCCTTGCTCGTCATGATCGCCTCGAAGCCGGCAGCCGTGACCGCGTCGAAAACCTGGGCGTCATCGACGGCGACGGCGATGCGTCCGATCGCGGCTTCCGCGGCACGCTTCGCAACCTGGACGATCATCGGAAGGCCGCAAATATCGGCGAGCGGCTTACCCGGCAGGCGGGTGGAGGCCATGCGTGCCGGAACGAGTACCAGCACCTGATCTGAGTTTGGATAAATCATTGTTCGGTCTTCTGTCTCCGGCGGAAAAGTGTCAAAAAGTCTCATGCCTTGGAGCATTTAGACAGTTGCAACAAACAGCCAAAAGACATAGGTTCCGCGCGATTTCAAGATGGCCCGGTTTCAGATCTGCCGGCTGCAAGGGGAGCATTGCAGATGAATTCATACATGAATATGGCGTTGGGGGCGCTGCTGGGCACTCTGTTTGTGCTCATGTCGGTTTCGATCGCGTCGGAAGGTATCTTTCATTCGGAGGCACCGGAGAAGGAAGGCTTCGCGATCGTCGCCGAGGAGGCCCCTGCCGGCGGTGGCGGCGGCGAGGCTGCACCAGCAGCGGTGCCGATTGCCAAGCTGCTTGCTTCTGCTGACGCGAAGGCCGGTGAGACCGTATTCAAGAAGTGTCAGGCCTGTCATGACGGCACCAAGGGAGGTCCCAACAAGGTTGGTCCGAACCTCTTTGGTGTCGTAGATCGCCCGATCGCCTCGCATGAGGGCTTTGGCTATTCCTCCGCCATGAAGGACTTCTCCAAGGGTTCTTCCGAGAAGTGGACTTTCGAGAACCTCAACAAGTTCCTGCTGGCTCCGAAGAAGGACGTTCCGGGCACCGCGATGGGCTTTGCGGGCCTGCCGAAGGACGCCGATCGCGCCAACGTCATCCTCTACCTGCACACCCTTGCCGATTCGCCGGTGCCGCTGCCGGATCCGAACGCGGCCACCGCCACCCAGTAAGGGCTGCCAGAAGCACGGCAAGAGGCACGATTTCGGAAGCCCGGTTTCAGCCGGGCTCAGACTGCCGACAAAGCCCTCAACTCGATTGATGGCTTAGAGATCACCCAAATACCCACCACCGTCATACCGGCCTTGAGTCGGTATCCAGCGCGATCAAATCCTTGATCGCGAAAGACTCTTTCGCCGCGCCGACGCGCGGCTGGCTGGCTTCCGGCTGAAGGCCGGAATGACGGAAAATCAAGGTGTGTCGAACCACAAGAGGTTTGTCAGCAGGCTGAACCCGGTTTCAGCCGGGCTTTTTCTTTGCCGCCATCTCTGTTCCGTGATGCAGGCCGTCATTCGGCCGCGATCTTGCTCCCGGTCATGCAGCGGTCCATGTCGTAGACTGCAAGCCCTTCCTGGATCGTCGGAGGTACCCGCCAGTCCTCGGCGCTGACCGACTGGCGCGCGTCGCGAAGCCCGGCGTTCCAGTGCTCGTGCATGGAAAGAGCGGAGAATTCATAATCCTTGGAATGGGCCTGGAACTGCTTGCTGCGGTAGATCAGGTGGATGATCGTGACGCCGTAGTCGGAGCAGTTTCGCTTCATCCTGCGGATCGCCGGATCCTTCAGCGCTTCCGGCGGCAGCCGGGCATAGAGATCCGCGATAGTGCGGCGCAGCTTGTGACGTTCCAGGAAGATGTCGGTGTTGAGCCGGGTGCGGCTGGAATAGGTGATGTCCTTGCGCCGCTCCTCCACCTCCTCGATATCTTCAGGCATGGACCCGGTGGAGCTGAAGAGGTCGACCTGGAAGACGACGGTGTTCACCTCGGAACCCTTGGCAAGCACGTAGCTGAGCGGCGTATTGGAGACGAGGCCTCCATCCCAGTAGTGCTGGCCGTCGATCTCGACCGCCGGAAACCCGGGCGGCAGCGCGCCGCTCGCCATGACGTGCTCGGGCGTGATTTTCGTATCGCGGTTGTCGAAGAAGGCGAAGTTTCCGGTGCGCACATTGACTGCACCGAGGCTGAGGCGGACCGCCCTGCTGTTGATGAGGTCGAAGTCGATATGCTCGAGCAGCGTTTCCCGCAGCGGCATGGTGTCGTAGAGGCTTGTCGCGCCGGCCGAGCCGCGTCTCTGAAACCAGGGCAGGGCTTGGCGGGGAGTGAAGAAGCCGGGAACGCCGAGGAGCGCGGCCCACCAGGAGCTGACGGCGCGGTAGTGCCGGCTGGGTTCGGCGTCGCGGCGCATCAGCCAGTCCACCGGGAATTCGACGCTCACGCGGTTCCAGAAGGATTTGAGCTTCTCCACCCGATGGCCGGGCGGGTTGCCCGCCATGATGGCGGCATTGATCGCGCCGATGGAAATCCCGGCGATCCAGTCGGGCTCTATGCCGCTTTCCGTGAGCGCCTCGAAGGCGCCTGCCTGATAGGAACCGAGGGCGCCGCCGCCCTGGAGCACGAATACCTTCTGCGCATAGGCGGAAGCCGGATTTTCGGGAAAGGACGCTGCGATGTTCATTGGGCCATCCTGTGTTGCGCCGCTTCAGGAAGGCGGCGAAGCCAACAGACAAACTATCTCCCGCCCGGAACATAGCCGCGCTGTCCGGGCGCGCATAGACTATTTGCGCCACAGCCGCCCGGCAATCCCGCGCAGGCGCTATCTATCCGAGGAAATAAGCCCAGAGCGAGACGGAGATGGCGCCGAGAGCGGTCGTGATGGTGATCGTCGATGCCGCAAGGCCATGGCCGACGCCGAAGCGGTTGGCAATCAGCCAGGCGTTGACGCCCGTCGGGACAGATGAGGTCAGGACCAGCGCCGCCGTCCATTCGTCGCTGAGATCGAGGAGGTGGCTGGCCGTCCACACGCTGGCTGGCAGCAAAAGCAGCTTCAGGACGGACGTCATGCTCGCAATGCCGACATTGCCGGAGATGCCGTATTTCCGCAGCGCCATTCCGAGAGAAATGAGAGCCGCCGGACCTGCGATGTCTGCGATCTGCTCGACGACGTTGTCGATCGGCAGCGGCATCTTCAGGCCCGTCAGATGCAAGGCCATTCCGGCGGCAAGTCCGAGCACCAGGGGATTGCGCACGAGATTGGAGCCGACCTGCTTCAGTACCAGGCCGATGCCGCGCTGGTGCTCGCCCGCCCGCTTGCGTTCGGCGTGCTCCATCAGCACCGTGCCCGCCACCATCATGACCGGCAGATGCACGGCAAGAAGAATTGAGAGCGCCACCATGCCGTCGCCGCCGACAGTGCGCCCCACGAGCGGAAGGCCGATGAAGACGTTGTTGGCAAAGGCCGAGGAAACGCCTGCGAGGACGCCGATCCGCTCCTCGCGGCCGAAAAGCCGCGTCGCGGCGAGATGGCCGGCCGTCCAGGTGATCGCAACGCCCGAGAAATAGGCGATCCATAGTCGAAACGGCGATGCTCCCTGAAAATCGGCCTCGGCGATGGTGCGGAACAGGAGCAGCGGCACGGCGATCTTGAAGACGAATTCGCTGAGGGCGTCTCCAACAGGGGCGGCGAGAATGCCGACGCGCACGATCAGCCACCCGATCAGGATCAGGATGAATACCGGCAGGACGTCGAACAGGATTTCGGACATGCAGGGAGGGCGCGCTTTTGCGGGGAATTGGCCGGAAACCCGACCGGCGGGAAAATAGCTTGCCCCAAGGCATGCGACACACTGGCACGGCTTGCAACAAAAAAAGCGGGCAACGCCCGCTTTTCCGCATCCGGCCGCGCCGGATATGTCCAGATTGCAACGCCGCCAGTTCATCCGTGGTCGGCGTCGCATCCGAATGAGGTGAAGGGTATCATACCCACCCGACCGGCGGCGGGACTTTCCCCCGCTCCTCATGCCGGTTGCATGGTAAAGAAATACAGAAGGAAAGTAACAGCCAAATGACGTAGCCACGCCGCTCCTGGCTTCATGCTTTTTGCGCCTGGCTCGGTTTTCCCTTCCAAAGCGCGCAAAAACCGCTAATACCAATCACCGGCTATCACAAAACCGGGGCTTCCTTTTTATGACTCGATTCGATGTTCTGACAGTCGGCAATGCGATCGTCGATATCATCTCGCGCTGCGATGATCAGTTCCTCATTGACAACAAGATCACCAAGGCAGCGATGAACCTCATCGACGCCGAACGCGCCGAGCTGCTCTATGCACGCATGGGCCCCGCGCTCGAGGCTTCCGGCGGCAGCGCCGGCAACACGGCAGCGGGCGTCGCGAGCTTCGGCGGCAAGTCGGCCTATTTCGGCAAGGTCGCTGAGGACCAGCTGGGCGGCATCTTCACGCACGATATCCGCGCCCAGGGCGTTCACTACGAAACGAAGCCGAAGGGCACCTTTCCGCCGACGGCCCGCTCCATGATCTTCGTCACCGAGGACGGCGAGCGCTCGATGAACACCTACCTCGGGGCCTGCGTCGAGCTCGGCCCGGAAGACGTGGAAGCCGACGTCGTGGCGGATGCGAAGGTCACCTACTTCGAAGGCTATCTCTGGGATCCGCCGCGCGCCAAGGAAGCGATCCGCGAATGCGCCCGCATCGCCCATGAGAACGGCCGCGAAGTGTCGATGACGCTGTCCGACAGCTTCTGCGTCGATCGCTATCGCGGCGAGTTCCTGGATCTCATGCGCTCCGGAACCGTCGACATCGTCTTTGCCAATACGCAGGAAGTGCTCTCGCTTTACGAGACCGACGACTTCGAGCATGCTCTCACCAGCATCGCCAAGGATTGCAAGATCGCCGCCGTGACCCGCAGCGAACATGGCGCCGTCATCCTGAAGGGCGGCGAGCGCCATTATGTCGATGCGATCCAGATCGAGAAACTGGTCGACACCACGGGGGCGGGCGATCTCTTTGCAGCCGGCTTCCTCCACGGCTACACCCTGGGCCGCTCGCTCGAGGATTGCGGCAGGCTCGGCTGCCTTGCCGCTGGCATCGTCATCCAGCAGATCGGTCCGAGGCCGATGATGTCGCTTGCCGAGGCCGGCCGGACAGCCGGTCTTATTTGAAGGCTTCCCCGGGATAGGCGCCCCAGATCTCGGACTGCGCCACCCAGCCCTCTCCGCCTTCGGTGGATGCAAGGCACCAGTCGCCGTTGCATTCGCCGATGTGTATCAGGACGCCCGGCTCGAGCTTTGCGATCACCGCGCTCGAAGGCTGCGGCTCGCGTCGCATGTTGACGAAGACCGACTCGCCCTTGCCCTTCATCCACGGTGCTGCGATCGCCGCGCGCTGGCCGGACAACAGCGACTGATTGACCCAGCCTTCGGTGCCGTCGGCATCGCGAATGCGGCGCCAGTTATCGTATTCCTGGATGATTTCGACGGGCAGGCCCGACTTGAGATAGAGCCAGGAGACCGCATAGTCGGTGCCGGGGCCGATGCGCAGGTTCACCCTCTTCGACTTCAGCGTGACGAAACGCGGCAGCGGCAGGCCGCTCGGCCCCTTTGCCGCCTGCGCATGGGCGAGTTCGACGCCGCCTGCCGCAATGAAGAGGCCCATGGCAAACGCGACGCAGGACTTCAGGATTGTGCTACGCATGACGGCTTCCGTTCGCTCGAATTCCAGGCAGGCACCCAAGGGCCTGCGTGCTCAGGGCTTGACGATCCGCCAGCGGCGCCACGAGTTTTGTTTGTCTTCGCGTGCGGGTCTGGTAGAAATTGCCCGGAACGGGAGAACTATCTCGCTTCTTGGTTAAGGACCTCTGAACAGGGCATCGAAAGCGGCCATGACAACGAAGAAAAAACCGAAGGTGTACATCACCCGGAAACTGCCCGATGTGGTCGAGACGCGAATGCGGGAGCTCTTCGATGCCGAGCTCAATATCGACGATACGCCGCGCTCCCATGACGAACTCGTGGCTGCCGTGAAGGCCGCCGATGTGCTGGTGCCGACGGTGACCGACCGCATCGATGCCTCCCTCATCGACGAGGCCGGCCCGCAGATGAAATTGATTGCGAGCTTCTCCAACGGCACGGACCATATCGACGTGGAGGCCGCCGCACGCAAAGGCATCACCGTCACAAATACGCCGAACGTGCTGACCGAAGATACGGCCGACATGAACATGGCGCTGATCCTCGCCGTGCCGCGGCGCCTTGCCGAAGGTGCGCGGATACTGACCGACAAGCCCGGCGAATGGGCGGGCTGGTCGCCGACCTGGATGCTCGGGCGACGCCTGCACGGCAAGCGCATCGGCATCGTCGGCATGGGTCGGATCGGCACGGCCGTTGCCCGCCGCGCCAAGGCCTTCGGCCTTTCGATCCATTACCACAACCGCAAGCGTGTCAACCCGGCGACAGAGGACGAGCTGGAGGCGACCTTTTGGGACAGCCTCGACCAGATGCTCGCCCGGGTGGACATCGTCTCGGTCAATTGTCCCTCGACGCCCGCGACCTTTCATCTGCTTTCGGCGCGGCGACTGGCGCTGATGCAGCCGTCGGCCTATCTCGTCAATACCGCCCGCGGCGACGTCATCGACGAGGCGGCGCTGATCAAGTTCATCCGCGAGGGCAAGATCGCCGGTGCCGGGCTCGACGTGTTCGAGAACGAGCCGCACGTCAACCCGAAGCTCATCAAGCTTGCCAACGAGGGCAAGGTCGTCCTCCTGCCTCACATGAGTTCGGCGACGATCGAGGGCCGCATCGACATGGGCGACAAGGTCATCATCAACATCCGGGCCTTCATCGACGGCCATCGGCCGCCGAACCGGGTTCTTCCGTGGCGCTGAGGGGAGGGGCAGGCCGCACCGGCTTACGCATCTCGATCGAGGTCGTTCGGCCGAAGCCGGCATGGGCGTTTTCCGCGGTCTTCACAAAGCCCCAGGCGCTGAAGACCGCGTGATTTTCCTCAAGCTCGATGCGTGTCTCGAGCCGCAGCGACGACAGGCCGAGGTCGCGTGCAGTCTCTTCAGCCCCGGCCAACAGCCTTCGCCCGATGCCTTTACCCTGGGTCTCGGGCAGGACAGCGAGCTTGCCGATATAGAGCGATCCGCCTTCCGGACGGCAGAAGACGCAGCCGACAAGGTGGGCTCCGTCGAGAGCGACGAAGCCGATCTCAAGCCCTGCCTTTTCCACCAGCGTCGCCGGCGTCAGCCGCAGTGCCGAGGACGGCGGATCGATCCGGCCGTCCATATAGGCGAAGGAACGCAGGATGAGGTCGAGCAATTCGTCCCAGCGGTCGAAGGTCTGATCGAGCCTGACAAGATGCATCGGCCTATTCGGCGGCCTCGCGAGCCCGCCGATAGCGGATCGTGTCGAAGCGGGCCGAAAGACTGTCATAGAGCATCAGGCGACCGACGAGCGGCTCGCCGGCGCCGGTGACGAGCTTGATCGCCTCCATCGCCATCAGCGTGCCGATGACGCCGGTCAGCGCGCCGACGATGCCGGCTTCGGCGCAGGAGGGCACGAGGCCGGGCGGCGGCGGTGCTGGAAAGAGATCGCGATAGGAAGGGTAGAGCTGCCCGTCCGGGCCGGCCTCGTAGGGCTTGAGCACCGTCAGCGAGCCGTCGAAGCGGCCGACCGCGCCGGAGACGAGCGGCAGGCGCGCGACTTCCGTCGCATCGGCCACGGCATAGCGCGTGTCGAAATTGTCGGATCCGTCGATGACGACGTCGAAGCCGGAGAGAAGCCGTTCGGCCGTTTCGGCCGTGAAGCGTTCCTCGAAGCGGATGACGCGCACATGCGGGTTGAGTCGGGCGATGGCGTCCGCTGCACTCTGCGTCTTCAATTCGCCGATCGTGCCGGAATCGTGAATCACCTGCCGCTGCAGGTTGGAGAGGGAGACGCGGTCGTCGTCGACGATACCGATCGTACCGACGCCGGCCGCCGCCAGATATTGCAATACGGGTGCGCCAAGACCGCCGGCGCCGATCACGAGAATACGGGCGGCCTTCAGTTTCTGCTGCCCGCTGCCGCCGATCTCCGGCAGGAGAATGTGGCGCTTGTAGCGGTCGATTTCTTCGGGGCTCAAGGGTTCCATGGCGGATATGCTAGCACCGCGCGGCGGGCTGGGGAACACGAAACGTTAGGGTGCGACGCTACCGTGGGTGACCGTGAGGAACTGCGCCCGCTCGCCGAGGGCGGAGAACATCGACCGGTCGGTACCCGTCATGAAGGCCTGTCCGCCGAGGCTGTCGACCAGATCGAAGAGGGCTGCGCGCCGTCCCTCGTCGAGATGGGCGGCGATCTCGTCGAGCAGGAGCACGGGCGCATGGCCGGTGAGATTGGCGACGAGCCGCGCATGGGCGAGCACTAGGCCGACAAGCAGCGCCTTCTGCTCGCCGGTCGAACAGCGGGCTGCCTCCATCGCCTTCTCGCGGTGAGCGACAAGGAGATCGGCGCGGTGCGGACCATCGAGCGTGCGGCCGGCGGCGGCGTCGCGGTAACGGGATTCCCTCAGGCTTTGCCGGTAGGCATCTTCCAGGTCGACAGCGGGACGGCCGAATTCGCCATCGAAGAAGCCCGTGAGCTCCAGCGTCGCACGGGGGAAGGGCGTTGCCTCGCTCCGTTCCTCGATCAGCCGCGAGAGCAGGCCGAGCATCTCCTGCCGGGCGAGCGCCATGGCGACGCCGAGGCTCGCCATCTGCTCCTCGATGCCGGACAGCCAGGAGGGATCGAAACGGCTCTCGGAAAGCAGCTTGTTTCGGCTGCGCATGGCGCGCTCGAAATCGCTGGCACGGCGGCCATGCGCCGGATCGAGCGAAAGCACGAGCCGATCGAGGAAACGGCGGCGGTCGGAGGAGCCGCCGGTGAAAAGCCCATCCATGGCCGGCGTCAGCCACAGGACGCGCAGGTGGTCGGTGAGTTCGTCGACGGTCTTTGCCGCCGTGCCATTGATGCGCAGCCGCCGCACCGCCGTTTCGTCTGTCGTGTCGACGCCGGTACCGATCTCCACCTCGCCCTCCATGCCCTCGAGCTCCGCAAAGACGGAGAAGCCGCCGGAGCCGCCGACGCGGGCGACATCGGCATAGGCAGCCCGGCGCAGACCGCGGCCGGGGGAGAGGAAGGAGACTGCCTCCATGAGGTTGGTCTTGCCGGCGCCGTTTTCCCCCGTCAGCACCACATGCCGTCCGTCGAGCACGAGTGCCGCCGCCGCATAATTGCGGAAGTCGGTAAGCTTCAGGCGGCTGAGCGAGACCTTGTGCGGCATGGGGTGTCCGGATTCGAATGAGGCAGAGAGCTAAGCCCTGCGGCAGGCGATGGCAAGGGCGGCATCCATGCATTGCCCACGGGGAGCCTTCACGCGGCCCTTCGGCCCGTGGCTTGAAGAGTTTCGGCCGGGGCACGTCGAGTGCCTGGCAAGTGAATAAAACAGTGACACCCTGACGTGCCCCGCTTCGGCTGTTTGTGCCCGCGACTTCGGTCCTTCTGCAGCGGCAGGCCGTCCGGCTGTTTTGCCGTCGGCACCCCGAGATCCGGTCGGACATGCGATCCGACGCAGCCTTGAAGCCCGCCAACCTTTGTCGCCACACAGGCGCGCCTGGCGCGCTGTTACGGGCAGCCGCAGGCAGGGGCCGGTCCGACGCCCTTTCGCCTGCGCCCCGTGTCGCCAGGGGAAGACCATGTTCCGCGGACCCCACAGGCCGGCTCTTGCGTCCGTCCCCGACCTGCGGCACCGGCCCCACCTCGCCGGAACACCTTCCGGTGTATCCGATGACGGGACGCGGCAAGTGTAGGCACGGGTCTGCCGGACGGGGACGAAGGGAGGCGGGAATTCGCCTAAGCGATTGGGATTGTTGGGGGTGGCTCGCGGGATTGTCCCCGCACTTGTGCCTGGATGCTCGGGTCAGGTCCGAGGATCCAGGCCGATCACCGAAGCGGTGGCTCTATGCTGGCTTCCTCGCCGCGGCTCTCCCCGACCTTCCCGGCGGCCCTCATTGCCAGAGCCAGAACGTCGAAGATGCGGGGATCAAGTGTCTGGGAGACGTTGAAGCGCATGAAGCTTGTTGCCGATTGCGAGAGGCTGAAGGCGTTCCCGGGTGCCAGCACGACGTTCCTTTCCAGTGCGGCATGCGCGACGTCAGCCGCGTCGATGCCATCAGGCAGCCGGCACCAGAGGAACATGCCGGCCTGCGGTTCGAGCCATGGTGTGAAACCTATGGACTTCAGCCGGGCGGAGACGTGGGCCATGGTCTCGGATAGGCGGCTTCGCAGGCCCTCGACATGCTTGCGATGGCTGCCGTCGCTCAAGACGTTGAGGACCAGTTCTGCCATCAGCGGACCCCCGCCAAATGACGTCGCGATCTTGAGATCGGTCAGGCCCTCGATCCATTCCGGTCTCGCAACCACAAAGCCGCAGCGCGCGGAGGCGGACAAGGTCTTCGAGAAGCTGCCGATATGGATGACCCGGTCCAGCCCGTCGAACGCAGCCAGGCGCGGTGCGTGCGTGTATTCGAAATCGGCGAAGATGTCGTCCTCGATGATCGTCAGATCGAACTGGTCGGCAAGTTTGAGGACCCGGTGAGCGGTCACGGGGGAAAGCACCGCACCGGTCGGGTTGTGAATGGCCGAGTTGGTGATGTAGAGGCGGGGCCGGTGTTCGGCGACCGTCTGCGCGAAGGCCTCGATGTCCGGACCCGATTGGGTGTAGGGGACGCTGACGATCCTGGCGCGATGGGCCCGAAGCAGGGCGTGAAAATTGAAGTAGCAGGGATCATCGACCAGCACCGTGTCGCCGGGCTCGAGAAAAAGCCGACACAGAAGGTCGATGGCCTGCGTGCCCGACTCGGTCAGCATGACCTGGTCCGGAGAGGCTTCGATGCCTCGCTCGGCGGCGCGCCGGGCGATGAGTTGGCGAAGCGGCGGCAATCCCAGCGGTGAGCCGTATTCGGCCAGGGCGGGCATTCCCAGACGGGAAAGGGAGCGAAGCGCCCGGCGGATGCCCTCCTCGGGAAGCCAGGAGGCAGGAAGCCAGCCGCAGCCCGGCTTGAGGCCGCCATCACCCGCTTCGAGTGACTGCCGCGATACCCAGAACGGATCGACCGCACGATCGAGCCTCGGGCCGGCCTCGGAGAGCGAAAACGGGGCGGTCTGGTTTGCGACGTAGAAGCCGGACCCCGGTCTGGATAGGATCGCACCCTCGGCGACAAGGCGTTCATAGGCATCGACGACGGTTGAGGTCGACACCTTCAATGTTGCCGCCAGCGCCCGGACCGATGGCAGCTTCGCACCGGGCGTGAGACTGCGGCCCGCGATCCGTTGCCTGATCGTGGTCATGACCATCGCCACGCGGGTGGTGCCTGCTGCTCCGCCTTCTGTCATCTGTATTGCTACCTCAACCATAACAGTTTGGAAGAACTGTATCAGATTGTGGCTGGCGAGGCCACGGCGATTGATCGATAAGGTCGGGATCGATTCCGGAGTGCATCATGGACCGTACAGCATCAGGTTGGCTCAATGGCTTTGTCGGCGTGGCGATCTTCAGTGGCTCGCTGCCGGCGACGCGTGTGGCGGTGGCGCAGTTCGATCCGGTGTTCCTGACGGCGGCGCGGGCCGGCATTGCCGGGATCCTGGCGCTTTGCCTGCTCCTTCTCTTCAGGGAGAAGCGTCCAACCTCGCGCGACATCGCGTCGCTGGGCGTCGTTGCATTGGGCGTCGTCGTCGGCTTCCCGCTGTTGACCGCCCTGGCGCTGCAGCATGTCACCTCGGCCCATTCGATCGTCTTCATCGGCCTGCTGCCGCTCTCGACGGCCGTCTTTGGCGTCATTCGCGGCGGCGAGCGGCCGAAGCCGGCGTTCTGGCTGTTCTCGATAATGGGAAGCGCCCTGGTGGCCGGCTTCGCCCTGACGCAGGGCCTTGCGGCTTCGCCGACAGGGGATGCGCTGATGCTGGCGGCGATTGTCGTCTGCGGCCTCGGCTATGCGGAAGGGGCAAGGCTTTCCCGGACGCTGGGGGGATGGCAGGTCATTTCCTGGGCGCTCGTGCTGTCGCTGCCGATCATGCTCGCGACTGCGTTCTTCTATATGCCCGCCACCTTTTCGGGGATCGCGGCGCCTGCGCTCATTGGCCTCGGCTATGTCTCCCTCTTCAGCATGCTGATCGGTTTCGTGTTCTGGTATCGCGGTCTCGCACAGGGCGGCATTGCTGCGGTCGGTCAGCTGCAACTGCTGCAGCCGTTCTTCGGGCTGGCGCTTGCGGCGACCCTCCTGCATGAGCCGGTCACCTGGATGATGCTCGCCGTCACGGTTGCTGTCATCGCCTGTGTCGCCGGTGCGCGCAGGTTTGCGCGATAGTTCCCAGCGACGCGGCTATCGGTCTCCTCCCGCAAGCCAGCGAACGAGGGCGTCGGCGATCGGCGTGCCGGTGCGGGACTGGTAGTAGCTGTAGGCGGGGCAGGGGTTCGCCTCGAAGCAGACAGCCCCGCCATCCGGCGTGATCCTGAGGTCGATGCCGGTGAAGGGAAGGTCGAGCGCGGCCGAGAGCGTCACGCAGGCTTTTTCGAGGCCGGGCGAAAGGTCGATGGGCGTGAGCCGCGCATCGTCGCCCGACTGGCGCCGCGCGTAGCGGTAGTCGGTGGCCTCGCTCTCGATCCGCGTCGCGAAAGTGCGGCTACCGACGACGTGGACGCGGATATCGGTGCCGCGCACCTTGCGCTGGAACTGCGTCGGGCACCAGCGGATGCGCGAAAGCCGTGCCCGGTCCTCCGGCCCAAAGGTCTGGACGATAGAGCGCGTGCCGCTGACGGACTTGTAGATCACCTCGTCGCCCCCCGCCGCGCAGCCGGCGACGAAATCCAGGACGGCCTCGGGATCGTTGGTGACGAGGGTCTCGGGAATGGCGAAGCCGCAGCGGCGGATGATGCCCGCCTGATAGGTTTTCGACATGTTGGAGAGCATGGCGCGGGGCCGACTGGCGACGCGAATGGGCGCCACGTTCAGCCATGTATGCAGCAGCAGGTGAAAGCGCGCCGAGCGCTGCCTTTCCGGCGCATCCGCCGCAAGGCCGGAGACGTCAGGCAGGAAGCGCTCGTCCATCAGCCGGACATAGACGCCGGAAATTTTCTGGAGGTCGATCGTGCCGGAGGGCGGCGAGAGCGTGCCCTGCCAGCCGGCGTCCGGATGGAGCCGCAGCGCAAGCCCGGTGGCGAGGTGTTCCCGCTGGTCGAAGACGATGTGACCGATGCCGCACTCCTCGGCCGCGGCGATGGCCGCGGCAACAGGTGGCTCGTCGGGTATACCCATGATCAGGATCATGCTGAAAGCACCTGCGCCATGGCGCGCACAAGCGGGCGTCCGCCGGTCGGATAGCGCGGCAGGACGGAGGCGTCGACGAATGTTAGCCGTCCTTCCTCGATCACCGTATCGACCTGCAGCAGCCGCGCACCCCAGAGATGGGAGAATTGCTCGAGCGCATCGCGTTCGGCCGCAGGCAGGATCGGTCCGATGACGCGACCGTCGACGATGAAGTGCCTCAGGTTTGCCGCGTCTGGTGGCGCGAGCAGTGGACCATCGGCACCGATGCCGGCGGGCCGGCACCGGAGCCCCGCGATCGTCGCCAGATGCAGCGCCGCGACTTCGTTGTGCCAGGCGCCCGCAAGCGATTCCGGCGCGGGCGGATTGAGCATCGGGCAGGAAAGCGAGGCGAGCCATCCGAGCAGGAAGGCCTGCAGTTCCGCGGCCGCATAGTCGCGATCGGCAGGTGCGGCGAAGGCAAGATGGGCCGTCGGCATCTTCGACATGCGGTTGACGAGGCCGCGGACCTCGCTGGCGCCGAGCGAACTGCCGTCCGCGAAGACGAAGGCGAAGTCGCCGCCGTCCGAAGACATGCGGTGGACGATGGAGCGGGCGCAGACGAGTTGCGTCGGCGTCAGCACGTTAACCGGCGTTTCCACGCATTCGGTAAGTGCGGCGCGCAGCCATAGCGCGTCGGAATCATCGGCTTCGGCCAGAATGAGTATCACCTCGGATCGTACTCCCGCTTGCCCTGCTGTGCTGCCTCGAAGCCCCGTCTAGAAGCCCTCAGTGTCCTTCTGGTCTTTCAGGCGTTTTGCCTGCTCGTCGCCCTGCGCGAGGCCTCCGGCACCACCGCCGAGGGCGGATGACGAAAGGTCAGGCCTGAGCTCCGTGCCGATGAAGTGGATAAGCCCCTCAAGCGCGCTTTCGATCGCGGCAAGGCGGCCTTCGATGTCGCTTTCCTGGGCGGCATATCCGGTTGGTTGCGTAGGACGGTCGCGGAAGCCACCGCCACCCTCGAAGATGTCCTTGTCCTTGTCCTTTTCCTTGCCTTCCTTGAACTCTTTCCCTTCTTTGAATTCCTTGATTTCCTTACCCTCTTTGAACTCTTTCCGCTCCTTGCCCTCTTTGCGGATGTCCTTCAGCTCCTTGATGGCTTCTTTGGACTCCTTGGTCTCCTTGACCAGTTCCTTGAGTTCCTTGCCTTCCTTGCGGGCGTCCTTCAGCTCCTTGGCGGACTCCTTCACCTCCTTGACGACTTCCTTGACTTCCTTGACGGCCTCCTTGGCCAGTTCCTTGCCCTTGCCGAAGGCGCAGACGGAAAGCTGGCGCAGGTTCGGGCGCGTGCCGATGCGCTGCGTGGCGGGCCGGCCGGGCTCGTCCTGCTGCGGCGAGCCGGTGGTGCGCAGGCAATTGCGGAACTGGGCGGGGGTGAGCGGCGCGTGGCCCCGCGCCCGCGCCATGCCCTGCAGCGAGGCGGCGACGCCGACGATGATCGGCGAGGCACTCGAGGTGCCGGAAAAGGTGTCGGTGTACCAGAGGTCCTCGTTGGTGCCGCCCTGCAGGTCGCCATATCCCGTGGTCGTCACCTCGCGGCCCCAGCCCTGCGTGTCGAAGAGCGCCCCGAAATTGGAGAAGTCCAGGCGCGAACGGTCCGCGCCGTGTGTGCGGGTGTGCGTGCCGGGAGGCGGCGCGCCGGCGCCGACGACAATCGCACCGGAATCCCGGTTGGAGCGGCGGAATGGATTGGTCCAACCGGCGGGGAAGCCCGGCGCGGGGGTCTGATAGATCGCATCGTCGAGGTTTTCGGCGCCGTTGCCGCCGGCCTCGACGACGATGATGCCGCGATTGACCGCATTGCGGATCGCCGCGAAGTCGTCGGGCCACCATTCGATGGCGATAAATCCGCGCTGGTCGGTGCGGCTTGTGAAATTGAAGCGTGGTCCCGGCCGGTGAAGCTCGATGAGAATGACGTCGCCGGCCCCGAGCCGTGCCGCCGCGGCATTGATCGCTCCCGCCGACCCCGTGCCGCCGAAGATGGAAATTGCGCTGACGATGGCGTCCGCGGCGATGCCCACGACGCCGATCGCGTTGACGTCGCCGCTGAACTCGCCGATGACCGCGGTGCCATGGTTGCGCCAGCCGATGTCGGTGGACATCGTGCCGCCTACGACACCGCCCTGGTTGCCGGTCAGGTCCTCATGGGTGAAGCGCCACGCGCCTTCGATATCGATGATGCGGATGCCGGCACCGCGCCCGCCGGCTTGCGTCCAGGCCCAGCGTGCCTCGACGCCGCCCGGTGCAGCTTCGAGATAACCCTGGCGCGTATTGAAATCCGGGGAGGCGGGTGGTGCCTCTTCGCCGGCCGGCGCCATGTCGTTCAGCAGGGCGGGGGGTTCGGCGCCGGGTTTGACGTAGGCGCCATCGACGAGGTCGTGCTTCAGAAGGTCGGACTGCAGCGCCTCGATCCGATCAGGTGCTGCATCCACCAGATAGAAGCTTGTGAGGTCCTCGGGTGCGGACGTGGCCGCAGTGCCCGCGGACTGGTAGCTGAACGCGGCGACGCGCTCTTCCGTCGGGCCGAAGAGCGGATGCATGTCGGCGCCATAGTCGCTGAGCAGGCTTGCCAGGGTGTCCGTGGGGGCGCCCGAAAGCGCCTCGAAACGTCCGGCCGAAGCGCGCATGCTCGCCTCGGCATGCATGACGACCACGAGTTCGGCTGGGGAGGCAGGAACTGCCTTGCCGTCTGCCACATCTGCATTGTTCCGGCTGCGTCTGGAAGGTCGCTGTGCCATTGCTCATCTCCTCCAATGGGTGAGGAGCGCGGCTGCCGCTCCCCCTAGGGCAACTCGTCAGATGGCTTGATATAGGCGGCCTCCACTCCCTCCAGAGGCGCCATTCGTCTTCTGAGATCCTCGATCCTGTCGGGCTTCACGCCCTCGACATGAAAATACTGCCGGGATTCGCCTACGGCCTGGACCGGTGCGACGAGCCTGGCATTGAAATCTTGCAGCGTGCGGGCGATTTCTTCTGGTTTTTTTCCACCGGAAGCTATCATGGCCTCTGATGCCTGATGATTCAACTTTATTATCAGCTCGCCCAAGACGCATTCCTCCCGCTGATCGCGAGGCCCAAGTAATGGTCGCGCAATTCTGCCGATGCGTTAACTTATACCGCAATTCCGCATCGGCAACGCGTCACTTCGCAACAGGGGCCAGACGAGATGACTGAAACGCGCCGCAAGCTGACGACGATCTTCTGCGCCGACGTGCAGGACTACACGCGCCTGATGGGTGCCGACGAGGAAGGCACGCTCGCCACGCTGAAGCACTACCGCGACGCCATGGCGCGACTGATCCGTTCCCATGAGGGTCGCGTCGTCAACACCTGGGGCGACGGGCTGATTGCTGATTTTCCGAGCGTCGTGGAGGCGGTGCGCGCCGCTGTCGATGTGCAGAACGAGCTTGCCGGCCTGAATGCCACACGTCCGAGCGACGGACGGATGCTCTTTCGCATCGGCATCAACCTTGGCGACGTGATCGTCGAAGACGAGGACATCTACGGCGACGGCGTCAACATCGCGGCCCGGCTGCAGGCCTGTGCGACAGCCGGCGGCATCGTCATCTCGAACACGGTTTACGACCAGGTGCGCAACAAGGTTGCCGTCGGCTTCGATTTCCTCGGGCCGCTGGCGGTGAAGAATGTCGACGAGGGCGTGCCGAGCTATGCCATCCGCGTCGGCGAGGCGGCCGACCGCACCGCATATGTGCAACGGAACGACGGCGTGCGGGCGCCACCGCCGCCATCGCCGCCACCGCCGCCGTCGCCACCGCCGTCACCATCGCCGTCACCATCGCCGTCACCATCGCCGTCACCATCGCCGTCGCCGATGGCTGCCATGGCGGTCGACCGGGCACAACCGCGCCGACGCTGGCTGAATTTCTTCGGGGTGGCATCGGTAGCACTCGTCGTCATCAATCTGCTGACCTGGGACGGGGAGTTCTGGGCTTCCTGGCCGGTTCTGGTGATGTTGATGGTCGCGGCGCTTGGATGGGTGCGCAGGCAGAACTCGGTCGACCGCGTCCTCGGCGTCCTCGTGGTGCTCGGCCTGTTCCTGGTCGCAATCAATCTGCTCTCCTGGCATGGGATATTCTGGGCTATATGGCCGCTCTTCGCCTTCTCGCTCGCTGCCGGCGTGCGCTACGTCATCCGCCGCTAGCCGGCGTGTCCGTTCCGAGGAAGCCTCCCGACTGGCGGGCCCAAAGGCCGGCATAGATGCCGCCCAGCGAAAGCAGTGCCTCGTGCCGGCCTTGCTCGGCGATGCGGCCCTCGTCCAGCACCACGATCCTGTCCATGCGGGCGATGGTGGACAGGCGGTGGGCGATGGCGATCACCGTCTTGCCCTCCATCACCTGGTAAAGCGTGTCCTGTATGGCCGCCTCCACCTCTGAATCGAGCGCCGAGGTCGCCTCGTCGAGCAGGAGGATGGGCGCATCCTTCAGGATCGCCCGGGCAAGGGCTATGCGCTGCCTCTGGCCGCCCGAAAGCTTCACGCCGCGCTCGCCGACATGGGCGTCGAAGCCGGTCCGTCCGGCCTGATCCCGGAGAAGAGGGATGAAGCCGTCGGCTGCCGCCTTGCGCACGGCGGCATCGATTGCGGCCTGGCTCGCGTCGGGCATGCCATGGACGATGTTGTCGCGCACCGAACGATGCAACAGCGCAACGTCTTGCGTCACCATCGCGAGATGGCGGCGAAGGCTTTCCTGGGTGACGCAGCGGATGTCCTGCCCGTCGATCTCGATGCTTCCTCTTTCCACCTCGTAGAAGCGTAGAAGCAGGCTGACGAGCGTCGACTTGCCGGCACCGGAACGGCCGACAAGGCCGACCTTTTCGCCGGCGGCGATATCGAGCGAGACGCCATCGAGCCCGCCGCGGCCCCGGCCGTAGTGATGGCTGACGTCGGCAAGGTGGATGGCGCCGCCTCCGATGCGCAGCGGCAACGCATCGGGCGCATCGGGTATGTCGATCGGCTGGGCGACGGTCTTCAGCGAGGCTCGCGTCGCGCCGGCATGATTGAACAGAGCGGAGACGGCATCGAGGAGCCATTCGGCCATGGCCGTGATGCGAAAACTGAGCGCGAGGGAGGCCGCGACGATGCCAAGCGGCGCGCTGCCACCCTGCCAGAGGACGATCGAATAGCCGACGAGCCCGAGCATCAGGGCGCTCGACAGGAACAGCATGCTTGCGTTGACCGTCACTTCCAGGCGCTGCACGGCGAAGAAGGCCGACCGCGCGTTCCCGAACGCCTCCCGGCCCTCGGCGTCATCCTCGCCCGGCCCGGCGAAGAGCTTCAGCGTGTCGATGTTGGCGTAGCTGTCGACCAACAGCCCGGTAAGCCCGGAATAGGCATCCTGGAAGCGCTCCGAGGCCCTGCGGAACCGCGGCACGGAATAGGCCATCAGGCCCAGGTAGAGCGCGATCCAGACGAAGAGCGGAGCAACGAGCCGCAGGTCGAATGTCGCGAGCATCCAGACCGAGCCGATGACATAGACGGTCACGAAGGAGAGGGTGTGGACGACCTGATAGGCCACGCCGGTTGCGGATTCGCCGAGTTCGCTCACGCGTGCAGCGATGCGCCCCGCCATGTCGTTGCGGAACCAGCCGACGGACTGGCGCAGCACGTGTCGATGCGCCCGCCAGCGAATGAGCGTGACGGCATTGGGCCGGAAGGCGATGTCGTCCAGCCCCTCGCGCAGGAGCCCCGCCAGCGGCCGGAGGATCAGGATCACGGCGGCGGCGACAAGCAAGGCGGTGCCATGCTCGCTCCACAGACGCTGCGGCGTCGTCGAGGCGAGCGTATCGACCAGCCGGCCGGAAAAGCCGATCAGCCAGACTTCCATGATGGCGCCGAGAGCCGTCAGCGACAGGCTCATCGCCATGACATGGCGGAAAGGACGCAAATGCATGGCGAGGAACGCCCAGACACCGGCAGGCGGCGTGCGGTCGTCCGAGCGCGCAAAGGGATCGACAAGCGTCTCTAAAAAGCAAAACATGAAGGCGCTCCAAGGGCTTGCGCATCACCGGAAGACCGTGATCGGTGTTCGGGACGGTTTAGACGCAGGTTCGGGAAATCGCTGCCGGCCCTCGCATGTTTCGCAGGACGCGGCAATCTCGTCTGATGGCCATGGCTGGAAGTGCAGTCCGCTGCGGGCTGCAGTTCAGCCTAGGTCAGGTGTGGCTCTTGTTCTCATCAGACGATCCTCCTTGATGGGTCGCTGCATGTTCTATAGCGCGATAGTTGCGCCGCGTCATCCCACGCGGGCCTTCCTGGCCCTGTCGAGTGTGCGCCACGCATGCAAGTTGCATTTTTTCGCGGGCGCGGGCTATGAATCACATGGCCCTGCGCGATGGGCGGCAGGGTGTGCACGGGGCGGAGAGAAAGCTGATGGTCTGGGGAATTCTTGTCGGCGTCATCATCATCGGCGGCACCATCCTGGCGACGCTCGGCGCCTATTCCTTCATGCGGCGCGTGACCGGCGGTGATCCTGAGGGTGTCGACCGCGATCTCGCAAGTTCCGTCGTCTTCCGCATCTCGGCCCTGCACGGGCTGATCCTGGCGCTGGTCTTCGCGCAGGAGATGTTCCAGTACGAGCAACTCAAATATGCGAGCGCCACCGAGGCCGATGCCGTGGCCGACGTCTATTTCGATGCCGGCCGCTACGACCCGCTGGCGAAACTGCCGATCCAGAAGGCGCTCGGCGAATATGCGCGCCTCGTGATCGAAGAGGAATGGCCGGCGCTGGCGACCGAAAGACGGCTGTCCCAGGCCGCCTGGAACCAGTGGGACGCGGCCTATCAGGCCGTGCTCGACCTTGCGCCCGCCAACAAGCGCCAGGAGAGCCTGCGCGACCACATGCTGCAGCAGGTCCACGTCATCTCGCAGCAACGCATCCAACGGGAGGCGACGGTCGGAGACTCCATCAACGGCATATTCTGGGTGGCAGCGCTTTCCGGCGTCGTGTTCATCGCGCTCGCCTACTACCCCTACCAGCCCGACCGGCGCAGCCTGATGCTGATCGCCATGTTCGGCGCCTACACAGGCATTATCCTGTTCTTCATCTACGCCTTTTCGGATCCCTACCGGCCGCCGGCCGAACTCAGTCCCGGCGCCTTCGTGCGCCTGCAGCAACAGATCGCGATTTCGGGCTAGGACTGAGCGGATCGGCGGGTCGCGGAAGCCGCGGTAGAGCATTTCCGTTTTCTTCCGAATCACAGAAATGCTCTATCTCTTTGTTCTTACGCAATTCCGGACGCAAAACCGCGTCGCACTTTTGCTGGAATTGCTCTAGTGGAGTTCGCGGCTGTGGAGCGCGCTCAGGAGCGCGTCCTGCGTGCGATGACCCTCGTCGTAGAGGTCGATCGCCGCGCTGGCGGCCGAAAGGCCTTGTTGGCTGTGAAGCTTGATGTTGCGCTCCGCACACCAGGAGTAAAGCGCACCGGCGAGCACATCGAGATCATGATGTTCAGAATCCGTCGAAATTGACATGACGAAAGCTCCGTTTGTTCCCAAGACAATGGAGTGCGGGATTGTGCGGCGATTTCGCAGGCTGGCAAGCGGCTTCGAGAGGCGGCCTTAATGCTAATATACTTTGCCTCGGACAGCGTGCCGATTTGGCACAAGCCGCGGCCTCCTCAGTGCGTAGGCCGGGCGGCGGGCGCGGCTATTCTCCTGGCAAAGGGTATGCAGAGCAATGCTGCGACCGTCAGCAGTGCGATCATCGTCCAGGCCTCGTTGATCGCCTCGGTAAGCGCCGCCTTCTCGACGAGCGGTTGGAGAAACGCGCGGGTATCCTCGTCGATCGGGCCGGCGGGCCGCGAAAGGAAGAGGTCGAGCGGGATCCCGACGAATTTCGCCGTGTCTACGTCGCCTGCCTCCAGCCGATCCGTGATCGCCTTTCCGATGACCGGCGAACGGCCATAGATGACGGTATCGATGAGGGCGATGCCGATCGCGCCGCCGAGATTGCGCATCAGGTTGAAGAGGCCGCTCGCGTCAGGCACCCGCGCTTCCGGCAGGCTGCCGAGCGCAAGCCGGGTCGGCGGCAGCAGGCAGAACATGATGGCGAGGCCGCGGATGACCTGCGGCCAGAACATCTCGTTGTAGTCGGTCTCCGGCGTCTGGAAGGCGCTGAGCGAAAGACCGGCGGCGAAGAGGGCAAAGCCGGCTGCAGAAAGCAGCCGCGCATTCACGCGCTGCTCCAGCGCAACCGCGATCGGCGCCGTCAAGAGTTGCGCAACGCCGGTGACCAGCATGATGGTGCCGATCCCGAGGGCATCGTGCTCCCGCACGAAAGCGAGGAAGACCGGCATCAGGTAGACGGAGCCGAAAAGGCCGATGCCGAGCACGAAGCTCAATATGCAGCCGATCGTGAAGTTGCGGTCACGGAAATTGCCGAGATCGACGACCGGGTGGACGGCCGACAGGGTTCTCGTCGCAAAGCCCGTTGCGGTGATGATCGAGAACGCCAGGAGGCCGAGCACCAGCCCGGAAACCCAGCCGCGCTGTGGCGCCTCCTTGAGCGCGATCTCCAGCGACGCGAGAGCGGCGGCCATCATCAGCAGGGAGAAGAGATCGAGCCTGCGCGCCTCGGAAAGATGGATCGCCTCGCGCGGCAACGTCCGGCTGGCGACGAGAGCGGAGGCAATGCCGGGAATGATGTTGATCAGGAACAGCCAGTGCCAGGAATAGGTCTGCGTGATCCAGCCGCCGACGATGGGGCCGACGGTGGGCGCAAGCACCGCGAGCACGCCGGCGAGCGTCGTGGCGAGGCTTTGCCGCGATACCGGAAAGAGCAGGAAGACGGCGGAGAAGACCGCGGGAATGAGAGTACCGCCTGAAAAACCCTGGATCACGCGCCAGGCAAGCAGTTCCGCAAAGCCGCTGCTTGCCGCGCAGCCGGCCGAAGACAGCGTGAAGATCGAGACGGCCACGACGAACAGCCAGCGCATGGAGAGGAGGCGCGTGAGGAAACCTGTGAGCGGGATCGCGATGACCTCCGCGATCAGGTAGGCCGTCTGGATCCAGCTCATCTGGTCGGGCTGGATGGCAAGCGCGGACTGGATCGTCGGCAGCGAGGTTGCCACGACCTGCACGTCGAGGATCGCCATGAACATGCCGGTGCACATGGCGGCAAAGCCGACCCATGTTCCGGCACTTACGGTCTGCGCAGTCTGTTCGGGCGTTCGGTCCATCGGTGGGCTCCAGGGGGATCAAAGCACAACCGTAGGGGTTAGCGCAAAGGACAAGACGGTAAAGATGGCGAACGGTTACGAACGTAGCCGAGATCTGCATATGAAAAAGCCGGAAGCGTTGCCGCTCCCGGCTTCAAGATTGCTGACAAACCTCTTGTGGTTCGGCGCACCCTGGTTATCCGTCATTCCGGCCTTGAACCAGAATCCAGCCCGCCGCGCGTCTGCGCGGCGAAAGAGTCTTTCGCGCTCAAGGACTTGATCGCGCTGGATACCGGCACGAGGCCGGTATGACGGTGGTGAGTCTTTTGCCGATCCTCGATCGCCGGCGTCAGTCGCTCAGCGTATCGAAGAAGTCCTTCATCCGCGCGAAGAAGCCGGTCGATTCCGGATTGTTCTCCTTCGAGGAGATCTGCTCGAACTCCTGCAGCAGCTCGCGCTGGCGCTTGGT
Organism: Rhizobium sp. BK251; assembly: GCF_004345245.1. Lineage (GTDB taxonomy): Bacteria > Pseudomonadota > Alphaproteobacteria > Rhizobiales > Rhizobiaceae > Rhizobium. Next base: position 213,524 of record NZ_SLUQ01000005.1, read on the forward strand.
GAGCTTCTGCGGCGTCTCGATCTGGATCTGGATGTAGAGATCGCCCGTCTGGCTCGACCGCAGCACGGGCATGCCCTTGCTCTTCAGGCGGAATTGCTTGCCGGCCTGCGTGCCTTCCGGAACGCTGACGCGCGACTTCGTGCCGTCGAGGGTGGCGACGTCGAAGGTACCGCCAAGGGCAGCCGTCGTCATCGAGATCGGCACGGCGCAATAGAGGTCTGCCCCGTCGCGCTGGAAGAACTCGTGCGGCTTGACCGACAGGAAGATGTAGAGATCGCCCGCGGGACCACCGCGCGCACCGGCCTCGCCCTCGCCCTGAAGGCGGATGCGCGTGCCGTCCTCGATGCCGGCCGGGATGTTGACCGAGAGCGAACGCTCTTCGGTCACGCGGCCCTGGCCATGGCACTTGGTGCAGGGATCGGGAATGATCGTGCCGCGGCCGTGGCAGGTCGGGCAGGTGCGCTCGATCGAAAAGAAGCCCTGGGCTGCGCGCACGCGTCCCGAGCCCTGGCAGGTCGAGCATGCCTTCGGCTGCGTACCGGGCTTGGCGCCCGAGCCGGAACAGACGTCGCAGGTGATCGAGGTCGGCACACGGATCTGCGCCGTCTTGCCGGTAAAGGATTCCTCGAGCGAAATCTCCATGTTGTAGCGAAGGTCGGCGCCGCGTTCGCGGCCGCCGGAAGAGCGCTGCCGGCCACGGCCGCCGCCCATCATCTCGCCGAAAATGTCCTCGAAAATATCGGAGAAGCCGCCGCCCCCAAAGCCTGCGCCCGCGCCGTTGCCCATGCCGCCATGCTCGAAGGCCGCGTGGCCGTACCGGTCATAGGCCGCACGCTTCTGCGGATCCTTGAGCGTCTCGTAGGCTTCGTTGATTTCCTTGAACTTGCGTTCTGCTTCCGAGTCATCCGGGTTCTTGTCCGGATGGAATTTCATCGCCAGCTTGCGGAAGGCGCTCTTCAGGTCTTTGTCGTCTGCCGTCCTGGCCACACCCAGAGTTTCGTAATAGTCCGCTTTTGCCATAAAGGATCAAACCCCGGAAAATGTAGTTCCGGCTGCCATCGGCAGCCGGAGTCATTGTTGAGCCTACCGCGTTTAGATTTACGCGGACTTCTTGCGGTCGTCGTCCTTGATTTCCTCGTAGTCGGCGTCGACGACGTTGTCGGCACCTTCGGCAGAGGCATCGGCGGAGGCGGCATCCGCCTGCTGGGCTTCATAAATGGCCTGGCCGAGCTTCATGGAAACTTCCATGAGGGTCTGGGTCTTGGCCTTGATGTCGTCGGCGTCCGGCTCGGAGGCTTCGTAAGCGGTCTTCAGCGCAGCAATCGCGTCGGAGATCGCATTGCGATCGGTCTCGGAAACCTTGTCGCCAAATTCCTTGAGCGACTTCTCGGTCGAGTGGACCAGGCTTTCGGCCTGGTTCTTGGCCTCGACGCCTTCGCGGCGCTTCTTGTCTTCGGCGGCGTGGGACTCTGCGTCCTTGACCATCTTCTCGATGTCGGCGTCGGAAAGACCACCGGAGGCCTGGATGCGGATCTGCTGTTCCTTGCCCGTGCCCTTGTCCTTGGCCGAAACCTGAACGATGCCGTTCGCGTCGATGTCGAAGGTCACTTCGATCTGCGGAACGCCACGCGGTGCCGGCGGCAGGCCGACGAGGTCGAACTGGCCGAGCAGCTTGTTGTCGGCAGCCATTTCACGCTCGCCCTGCGAAACGCGGATGGTGACGGCCTGCTGGTTGTCGTCGGCAGTGGAGAAGGTCTGCGACTTCTTCGTCGGGATCGTCGTGTTGCGTTCGATCAGGCGAGTGAAGACACCACCGAGGGTCTCGATGCCGAGCGACAGCGGGGTCACGTCGAGAAGCAGGACGTCCTTGACGTCGCCCTGCAGAACGCCGGCCTGGATGGCTGCGCCGAGAGCAACGACTTCATCCGGGTTGACGCCCTTGTGAGGCTCCTTGCCGAACAGCTGCTTGACGACTTCCTGGACCTTCGGCATGCGGCTCATGCCGCCGACCAGAACGACTTCGTCGATTTCGGCCGGGGTGACACCAGCATCCTTGAGCGCCGCCTTGCAGGGAGCGATCGTGCGCTGGACGAGATCGTCCACGAGGCTTTCCAGCTTGGCGCGGGTCAGCTTCAGCGTCAGGTGCTTCGGGCCGGTTGCGTCGGCCGTGATGAAGGGCAGGTTGATTTCGGTCTGCTGCGAGGACGAAAGCTCGATCTTCGCCTTTTCGGCAGCTTCCTTGAGGCGCTGAAGGGCAAGCTTGTCGTTCTTCAGGTCGATGCCGGTGTCCTTCTTGAACTCGCCGACGAGATATTCGACGAGACGCATGTCGAAGTCTTCACCGCCGAGGAAGGTGTCGCCGTTCGTCGACTTCACTTCGAAGACGCCGTCGCCGATTTCCAGGATCGAGATGTCGAAGGTGCCGCCGCCAAGGTCGTAGACGGCAATGGTCTTGCCTTCCTTCTTGTCGAGGCCGTAAGCGAGCGCCGCAGCGGTCGGCTCGTTGATGATGCGGAGAACTTCGAGGCCAGCGATCTTGCCGGCATCCTTGGTTGCCTGGCGCTGGGCGTCGTTGAAGTATGCCGGAACGGTGATGACGGCCTTTTCGACCTTCTCACCGAGGTAGGATTCAGCGGTTTCCTTCATTTTCTGAAGGATCATTGCGGAAATTTCAGCCGGCGAGTAGCCCTTGCCGTTGGCTTCGACCCATGCGTCGCCGTTGCTGCCCTTCACGATCTTGAAGGGAACCAGAGCCTTGTCCTTTTCGACGGTCGGATCTTCGTAGCGGCGGCCGATGAGGCGCTTTACAGCGAAGAGGGTATTCGTCGGATTGGTGACCGCCTGGCGCTTTGCCGGCTGGCCGACGAGGCGTTCGCCATCATCGGTAAAGGCCACCATGGAGGGAGTGGTGCGTGCGCCTTCGGCGTTCTCGATGACCTTTGCGTCCTTGCCGTCCATCACGGCGACGCAGGAGTTGGTCGTTCCAAGGTCGATACCAATTACTTTTGCCATGTCGTTCTCTCCTTGAAGCAAGCTGTCGGAACCCCGGTAGGCATTCCCTGACAGCCCCTTAGCGGGATGGTCTTTAAGATTGCGCAGTCATGACTGCGGTGGATGCGGCGTATATAAGTAGCGGTTTTACCGACTGCAAGGCAGGAAATGAACCTCAATCTGGCAAATGAAACATGCTGTAGCACAAATCTGCAAGCCCCGCGCGAGGGCGGCTTGCGCCAACAGAGCGCAGGACATGTGCGCGATCGGTTTTGCCTCTGCGAGGCGAGTGCGCAAACGGCTGATCGTGCTCCACGGATCCGGCCTCACTGACCCATGATCAGGTCGAGAAGCGTCGTGCGGCGCGGGCGCACGGCAGAGGTGCTCGAAGGCTCGCCGATCTCGCCGGGCGGGATGATGTCGGCTTCCGCCTGCCCGTCGATTTCGCCGGGCGGAAGAGGCGTGCCGTAGCCGTCCTGTGACGGCCGTTCGCCGGGCTGTGCCTGGGGATAGGCGCTGCGCTCGCCGCTGAACACGCCGGAGATGATACTGCCGATGGTCTCAGGCTGGTCCGGCTGTTGTTCGGCGACCGGCGGTCCGTCGCTGATGATCTGGCCGCTGCCGAAGATGGGCGCCGGCGACAGCCCCTTGTGCGCGGCGACCATGAAGTCCTTCCAGGCCTTTGCGGGCAGGCCGCCGCCGGTGACCTTCTTCATCGGCTTGCCGTCGTCGTTGCCGAACCAGACGCCGGTCGTCAGGTTGCTGGTGAAGCCGACGAAGAGAGCGTCGCGCGAGTTCTGCGTCGTGCCGGTCTTTCCTGCGGCCTGCCAGCCGGGAAGCCTGGCGCTCTTGCCGGTGCCGCCGTCGATCACGCCCATCATCATTGCGTTCATGTTCGCGACGATCGGCTCGGAAAGCACCCGTGGTGGATTGTCGTAGGTGTTCTCGTAGAGGACCTTGCCGTCGGCCGTGGTGATGCGGCGGATGATATGCGGCGTCGCCTTGTAGCCGCCGTTCATGAACGAGGCATAGGCGGAGGTTAATTCGAGCAGCGAGACTTCGGAGGTGCCGAGCGCGATCGATGCATTCGGCTGCAGGTCGGATTCGATGCCGAGCCGATGCGCAAGTTTGATGACGTGGTCGGGGCCGACCTCCATCACGAGTTGGGCGGCGACCGTGTTTAGCGACTGGGCGATGGCGGTCGCGAGCGTCACTTCGCCATTGTATTTCTTCTCGTAGTTCTCCGGCGTCCAGTCGCCGATCCTGATCGGCGCGTCGTTGCGCACCGAATAGGGCGTAAGGCCCATTTCGAGTGCTGCGGCATAGACGAAGGGCTTGAAGGACGACCCGGGCTGGCGCTTTGCCTTCACGGCACGGTTGAACTGGCTTTCGGCATAGTCGCGGCCGCCGACGATCGCGCGGATGGCGCCGGTGCCGTCGACCGACACGAGAGCCGCCTGCGAGGCGGCGAGCTTCTTGCCATCCTTGTCGAGGATCGTCGTGAGCGCCTTCTCGGCGTCCTTTTCAAGCCCCTTGTCGATCGTGGTGTCGACGACGAGGTCTTCCTTCACATCGCCGATCAGGCCGGGCAACTCGTCCATGACCATGTCGGCGGCATAGTGCTCGGCGCCGGACCAATAGCTGCGCGCCGAGGACGGTGCCTGCGACATCGCGGTCTTCGTCTCCTGGTCGGTGATGAAGCCCTGGTCGCGCATCGCCTGCAGCACGATCTGGGCGCGGGCATTGGCAGCGTCCGGATCGCGTGCCGGCGAAAGCCGCGAAGGCGCCTTGACGAGACCTGCAAGCAGGGCCGCCTCGCCGAGGTTGACGTCGCGCGCCGACTTATTGAAGTAGCGGCGGGACGCAGCCTCGACGCCATAGGCGTTCGAGCCGAAGAAGACGCGGTTCAGATACATAGCAAGGATCTGGTCCTTGGTGTACTTCTGCTCCAGCCAAAGGGAGAGCAGGACTTCCTGCACCTTTCGCTCGAGCGTCCGCTCGGGCGAAAGGAAAAGGTTCTTCGCGAGCTGCTGCGTCAGCGTGGAGCCGCCCTGCACGGTGCGGCCGCTGACGACGTTCGTTACGAGCGCGCGCGCAAGTCCGAGGGGGTCGATGCCGAAATGCGAATAGAAGCGCCGGTCCTCGATGGCGATCACCGCCTCGGGGATATAGGACGACATGTTCTCGAGCGAGAGCGCCTCGCCGCCGGTCGTGCCGCGGTTGGCGATCACTGTGCCGTCGACGGCGGCGATCTTGACGTTCGGCGGGCGGTCGGGGATCGACCAGGTGCTGGCACTCGGCATGCGGGCGCCGTAGTAGAGGACAAGCCCGCCAATGCCGATGCCGGCCCATATGCCGAGCACGATGCACCAGTAGACGACGGAACGCAGGAAGCCGAAAAAGCCGCCGCCGGATCGGCGCGGCGCTCGCCTGGCTTTCCTTGCAGGCGGGCCTTTCCTGCGAGCTCCGGCCTTGCTCTTGCTTTTGCTCGCGCTGCGCCCGCCGGCGACGCGATCGTCGGCGTCAAGCGACCACTCGTCTTCGTCGCGCTCGTCGTCGCCGAAGGAGGGTTCAATTCTCTGACCTGATCTGCCTTTGCCTGCCATTGCGGAGCGGTTGCTTCCCGATTGTTTTGCGCGCTTCACCTGATCGTGCGGATTGCCAGTTGCGGTGGACTCTAAATGCGGCGATTTAAGGGGCCGTTAAGAATGCGAGAGGCGGACCGTCGCCGGCCGCCGACACGGCGTTTTCTTATTCCGATTGCCTAATAACCCTTGCCTTGCGCCGGCATAGGCGGTTGAATTCCGGCAGGGTTTAGCGATGGAGGCAGCATGTATCCTCTCGAAAGGTCTGAAGTCTGGCGCGGCGGGATCACCGCATCGGAGGCGACCCTGGAGCACCAGGGCAAAGTATTCATCAGCAGCTATGAACAATCGCATTTCCACGGCCCAAACGGTGGCATAAAGCTGACCTTCGAGATCGCAACCGAGGACGGCGGATCGGGCCATGTCATGATGTGCTTCGACAGCGAGGATTTCCACTCCTTCGCGAAATACATGCTTGAGGCCGACCGGGTCGCGGCCCGAAAGGCCTTCGCCGCGGCCGAGCTCGCGGATCCGGAATAGGTACCCGCGCGGCGGCGACACGAGCTCTTCCTCTCACAAGACAAGGCCGCGGGAAGCTCGTGGCTTTGCGTGTTTGCTCTCGTGCGTTGGCACAAGGAACCCGGTGTCCGGCCAGTTTGTTTACCTAACCTCAATGTTAGAGCCTTCTACTAAAGTATGAGCTGTGATAGGAGTGCATGGAGGAGGAGCGTAAATGAGCGAGCACGTAGAGACGCCTAAGGTCGAGATGGAGGGGACGCGAAAGGTCTGGGACGTCAGCGAATTTGCGCGCCGTTTCCGCCTCGACAAGGAGGAGGAAGCCCGGTTGCTGAAGCTTTTCGGGCCATTCGCGACCGAGTGTGAATTGATGAACAATGCCCAGCGCGCGCCGCGCTGGCGCTGAGGATTAGGCGAGGGGACGGTATCGCCGGTGGATGCCGGGCGGCGTGGGGCCGCCCGGTCACGGAATTCAGATCATCAATCGTTGCAAGTGGGCCTTGCCGGAGGGCAAGGCTCCCGGCCAAGCTGGACGGGGTCCGGCTGTCGGCGCGGGGGCCGTTCGTTGCGGGCCGGCCGATTGCTGGTCTCGGGGCGGGGATCCGGCTGCCGATATCCCCTCGGCGCGTCGCGCGGATCATTATCCGGGCGGCGGCCGTAGTCGGGTCGGCGATCGTAGTCCGGCCTGCGATCGTAATCCGGCCGGCGGTCATAGCCAGGACGGCGATAGTAGTCACGGTCCCACCGGTCGCGATCGCGGTAGAAATCCTGGCCGCGATAGTAGCGATCCCAATAGTTGCCGACGCTGAAGGTGACGACCGGAATGCCGAGCGGGCGGTAGTACTGCGGCTCGACATAGACCCGGCGCTGCTGATAGGCGGACTGCACGTAGCGCCCGGCCACCCAGCCACGTCCGCCATAGAACGACACGTCGCACCAGGGTGTGTCGGCGAGGCAGCCGTGGATTTCGACCGATTGTCCGGCAGGGATGACGGTGACGGCAGGGTATTGCGTGCTTGGCCCGGACCGCATGTTGACGTTGGCCGTCGAATAGCCGGCCGCCGCTTCGGCGATTGCCGGTGCAAGCACCAGCATGGTCGCTGCGACCGCCGCTGCATATGCGTATTTCATGTCTTCACTCCCTAGATCTGATGTGGCGCCCGCCACATGGCGGTTTCTCCACGGATGGAGTACCGCCTTGCAAAAGGTACATGGAGCGGCTGCGACGCTTTGACAGCGGCGCTCCTATTTCTCCGTTCTTTCAATGGGTTGTAGCGGAGCCTACCTGAACGCAGCTTGAACGGAAGAATTTCCTCCGGGCTCTTGAAATCGCCCCGGCGGCCACCGATATCCACCAATAACGAATTCTGCAGCAATGGAAGCTGGCGCGCCACAAAGCGGTGCTGCCGTTCCAGGGTTGACCGGGGAGCGCTGTTAACGAAGGGTTAACCTTTCCCCATCAGTCTGGCTGCAATCTCTGCTTTGCACGTGACCACGGATGTACTGGCATGGCGCGGAAGCAGACGACGAAAGGCCGGACGTTCTCCGGCCTTTTTGTTTATCGGGGGCGTGCCGCTTGTGCGACGCGCCCTTTTCAATTTCCTAGGCGGCGAGCGCGGCAAGGATGCGGATCCAGGAACGGATCCCCTTGTGATAGGAGTTGTACTCGTACTTCTCGTTGGGCGAATGGATCCGGTCGTCGGCAAGTCCGAAGCCGACGAGGAGTGATTCCATCCCCAGCATTCTCTGGAAATCGCCGACGATCGGGATCGAGCCGCCCATGCCGATGACGATCGCAGGCTTCGGCCATTCGTCGGAAAGCGCGTTCTTCGCTTTCGTCAGCACCGGCGAATCATAGGAAAGCTGGATCGCCGGCGAGCCGCCATGCGCGTGGAACTCGACGGAGCAGTCGGCCGGGATCTTCGAGCGCACGTAGGCGCGGAAACTCTCGCGAACGGCAGCCGGATCCTGATGGCCGACGAGCCGGAAGGAGATCTTCGCCGAAGCAATCGCCGCGATGACTGTCTTGAAGCCAGGGCCGGTGTAGCCGCCCCAGATGCCGTTCACTTCCGCAGTCGGCCGCGCCCAGGTCAGCTCCAGCACGGAGCGCCCGCGTTCGCCCGAAGGGATGGAGAGGCCGACCTCGCCCAGGAAATTCTCGGCCGTGCTGCCGAGATTGTCCCAGGAAGCCTTGATGTTGGCGGGCGTCTCCTCGACGCCTTCGTAGAAGCCTTCGAGCGTCACGCGGCCGGTTTCGTCATGCAGTCCGGCAACCACATCCGCAAGGATGTGGATCGGGTTCGCAGCAGCCCCGCCGAAGAAGCCCGAATGCAGGTCGCGATCGGCGGCGCTGATCACGATCTCCTCCGCGACCATCCCGCGCAGCGAGGCGGCGATGGCCGGCGTCTCGGCGTCCCACATCGTCGTGTCGCAGACGAGCGCGTAGTCGGCCTTGAGCTCGGCGGCATTGGCCTCGAGGAAGGGCTTCAACGAGGGTGAGCCGGACTCCTCCTCGCCTTCGAAGAGGATGGTGATCTTTACGGGCAGGCCGCCGTGGATTTCGTTGTAGGCGCGGCAGGCCTCGACGAAGGTCATGAGCTGGCCCTTATCGTCCGAAGTGCCGCGGCCGGTCAGGATCTTGCGGCCGTCGCCGACATCCTTGATCGAAGGAGCGAAGGGATCGTTCTCCCAGAGTTCGATCGGGTCGACCGGCTGGACGTCGTAGTGACCGTAGAAAAGGACATGCGGGGCGCCGGGCGTCGCAGCCTCGTGATGGGCGACGACCATGGGATGGCCGGGCGTATCGCGGACCGATGCGTCGAAGCCGACGGTCTTCAGATAGGCGGCCAGCCATTCGGCTGCCTTGCGGCAGTCCGCCTTGTAGTCCTTGTCGGTGGAGATGGACTTGATCCGCAAGAGCTCGAACAGGTTGTCCAGGCTGGAGGGCAGGTTCTTGTCCGCGCGCTCGAGCACCGGCGTTAAGTCAGTCATCTTCGACTCCTTCATGATTTTGGGCGCGGACCATAGACGAAAGCTTCTGTGGTTTCGAGGCGCGGGAGGGGAAAAATCTTGGTCGCGGTGGCCGCTTGTCAGGGCCTCTTGGCGTTTTCAATAATGCGTCGCATGTATTCCAGCAGCAGTTGACGTTCAAAGCTGCGGAAGCCGTCAAAAAGATCCTGGTCGGCCTGCATTGCGGCGCGCACGGCATCGCCCTTCATTGCGGTCGCCTTTTCGGTGAGGAAAACAAGCTGGGCCCGCTTGTCGGAAGGATGGGCCCGGCGTTCGACGAGACCATCCCTTGCCATGCGCGAGAGCGTGTTGGCCATGGTGGCCTGCTCGATATCCACCCGCTCGAGGAGCTGCTTCTGGGTAAGGCCGTCTTCGGCCCAGAGTTCGAGGAGGACGGGGAACTGGCCGGGAGAAAAGCCGAGACCTGCCGCGCGCTGCTGCAACGAACGGGAAAAACCTTTCGCCAATTGGCCGGCGAGGTAGGCCGCTGACTCCATCCGACTGTATCCCATGGTTTTTAGAAATAGGACCAAACCCGGGATCGCACAACAAGTAAATCGCAGGCGATCCATCGCTGCCTATAGAGCTTCGGCAGGGCAGGAGAGGCAAGTCAAGAAGCCGTGAAAAAACAAAACCGCCATGGCCTGGAGGTGGACCATGGCGGCTTAAAAATGGGGACAAAGGCCCGGAGAGGGGGATAAGGCCTTTGTCCAAGTCTGAGCAGGCGGGGGACAGGCCGGCTTCAGACCCGCGGCGCGATCAACGCCGGTGACTATGATTTGTGGTTTCAAATGTGGTTTTTCAAGGGAAGGTGCAAATCCGGCGCGTTACAATTTGGTAACGTTTCGGTGAAAGCGAAAATGCCGGCTCCGGGGAGCGCTGCTGGAACTTTATATAGACGTTCGCGGGCCTGCACGCTATCCATGCCACCATGAAAAAAGGCGATCACCTCTTCCTCGTTGACGGCTCCGGTTTCATCTTCCGGGCCTTCCATGCGCTTCCGCCGCTGACGCGCAAATCCGACGGCCTGCCGGTCGGGGCCGTCGCGGGTTTTTGCAACATGCTGTGGAAGCTTTTGACCGATGCGCGCGACACCTCCGTTGGGGACACGCCGACGCATCTCGCCGTCATCTTCGACTACTCGTCGAAGACCTTCCGCAAGGACCTATACGACGCCTACAAGGCGAACCGTTCCGCACCTCCCGAGGAACTGATCCCGCAATTCGGCCTGATCCGCCAGGCGACGCGCGCCTTCAACCTGCCATGCATCGAGACCGAGGGCTTCGAGGCCGACGACATCATCGCCACCTATGCCCGCCAGGCCGAGGCAATCGGCGCCGACGTGACGATCGTCTCCTCCGACAAGGATCTGATGCAGCTCGTCTCGCCGACCGTCCACATGTATGACAGCATGAAGGACAAGCAGATCGGCATTCCCGACGTCGTCGAGAAATGGGGCGTGCCGCCCGAAAAGATGATCGACCTGCAGGCGATGACCGGCGATTCGGTCGACAACGTGCCGGGCATCCCGGGCATCGGACCGAAGACGGCCGCCCAGTTGCTCGAGGAATATGGCGATCTCGACACGCTGCTTTCCCGCGCCGAAGAGATCAAGCAGCAAAAACGCCGCGAGACGATCATCGCCAATGCCGACATGGCAAGGCTTTCGCGCGAGCTCGTACGGCTGCGTACCGATGTGCCGCTGGAACTCGGGCTCGAGGCGCTGATGCTCGAAAGGCAAGACGGCCCGAAGCTGATCGCTTTCCTCAAGGCCATGGAATTCAACACGCTGACGCGGCGTGTGGCGGAAGCCTGCGAGTGCGATGCCGGCGCGATCGACGCGGCCGTCGTCAAGGTTGAATGGGGTGCTGCCGCCCACGGTCCGGACCTCGACGTCGGAGAGGGCGAGCCCCTGGTCGCCGGAGCCACGGCCGAAGTGCAGGGTCCGTCGGTTGCCGTGCCGCCAAAGGCCAAGTTCCGCGCCGGTACGGAAGCGGCCGCGCCGGCCGATCTCGCCAAGTCGCGGGCGGAGCTCTTCGCCTCTGCGCCGGTCGACATCGCAGGTTATACGACCATTCGCGACGTCGCGACGCTGGACCAGTGGATTGCCGACGCCCGCGAGACCGGCCTCGTCGCCTTCGATACGGAAACGACCTCGCTCGATGCAATGCAGGCGGAGCTCGTCGGCTTCTCGCTGGCGATTGCCGACAACACGCGCGATCCGAGAGGAACGCTGATCCGTGCCGCCTACGTGCCGCTCGGCCACAAGACCGGCGTCGGCGACCTGCTCGGCGGTGGGCTCGCCGAGGGGCAGATCGCGATGCGCGACGCCCTGCCGCGGCTGAAGGATCTGCTGGAGGATCCAGCGATCCTGAAGACCGCGCAGAACCTCAAATACGACTACCTGCTGATGAAGCGCTACGGCATCGAGGCGAAGAGCTTCGACGACACGATGCTGATGTCCTACGTGCTTGACGGCGGCGCAAACAACGGCCACGGCATGGACGGGCTGTCGCAGAAGTGGCTCGGCCACACGCCGATCTCCTACAAGGAGGTCGCAGGCAGCGGCAAGGCCAACGTGACGTTCGACCTCGTCGACATCGCCAGGGCAACGACCTATGCGGCAGAAGATGCCGACGTGACGCTGAGGCTCTGGATGATGCTGAAGCCGCGGTTGGCCGCGGCGGGCCTCACATCGGTCTATGAGCGGCTCGAACGCCCACTCGTGCCGGTTCTGGCGCGGATGGAGGAACGCGGCATCACTGTCGACCGCCAGATCCTGTCGCGGCTTTCCGGTGAGCTGGCGCAGGGCGCGGCACGGCTGGAGGACGAGATCTATACGCTCGCCGGCGAGCGCTTCAACATCGGCTCGCCGAAGCAGCTTGGCGACATCCTCTTCGGCAAGATGGGCCTTGCCGGCGGCAGCAAGACGAAGACCGGGCAGTGGTCGACCTCGGCAAGCGTGCTGGAGGATCTCGCCGCCGCGGGCTTCGAGCTGCCGCGCAAGATCGTCGACTGGCGCCAGCTGACCAAGCTGAAATCGACCTATACGGACGCGCTGCCGGGTTATGTGCATCCGGAAACAAAGCGCGTCCACACCTCCTATTCGCTGGCATCGACCTCGACCGGCCGGCTCTCCTCTTCGGAACCCAACCTGCAGAACATTCCGGTGCGCACGGCGGAAGGGCGCAAGATCCGTACCGCCTTCATCTCGACGCCCGGCCACAAGCTGATCTCGGCCGACTACAGCCAGATCGAGCTGCGGGTGCTTGCCCATGTCGCCGATATTCCGCAGCTCACGCAGGCCTTTGCCGACGGCGTCGACATCCACGCGATGACGGCCTCGGAAATGTTCGGCGTGCCTGTCGAAGGCATGCCGAGCGAGGTGCGCCGCCGCGCCAAGGCAATCAACTTCGGGATCATCTACGGCATTTCGGCCTTCGGACTCGCCAACCAGCTGTCGATCGAGCGTTCCGAGGCCGGTGACTACATCAAGAAATATTTCGAACGGTTCCCCGGCATCCGCGACTATATGGACAGCCGCAAGCAGATGGCGCGCGACAAGGGTTTCGTCGAGACGATCTTCGGACGGCGAATCAACTATCCGGAAATCCGCTCGTCGAACCCTTCGGTGCGGGCCTTCAACGAGCGCGCGGCGATCAACGCGCCGATCCAGGGCTCGGCGGCAGACATTATTCGCCGCGCCATGGTGAAGATGGAGCCGGCGCTGGAAAAGGCGGGCCTAGCCGAGCGCGTGCGCATGCTGCTGCAGGTCCATGACGAACTCATCTTCGAAGTCGAGGATGCCGACGTCGAGGTGGCGATGCCGATCATCGTCTCCGTGATGGAAAATGCCGCGATGCCCGCGCTCGACATGCGCGTGCCGCTCAAGGTCGATGCACGTGCGGCGACAAACTGGGACGAAGCGCACTGATTTTTGCTCTATTGCGAAGCGAATGCCACCAAACTGGCTTATGCCAGCGTTCACCTCATACCCGAAGTCGATGAAGCCAAGGTCTCAAGCGCGTGAAGACCGGGAGGTAGGCGCAGCCGCCCCTCACAAGGCGACTCACTTGGGAGCCGGTATAAGGTCGCTCCGGCGTTCGTCAAGAATTTCCTCTGTGGCAAGGCGCCCGATCAGCGGTGCCAGGATGACACCGGGATGACCAACCGCAACGTAGAGACCGTCGACGTGTGGCAAGAACCCGAGTCGCGGCAGGCCGTCGGCAAAGACTGGGCGCTTTCCGACAGCAGCACTTGCAAGCGTCACGCTGTCGGGCAAATCCAATTCCTCCCTCATCACTGCCAACGTCCGCAGTCCGATCGCCTGCGGACCGTTCTCTACGCCGTTCTCGACATAGGACTTCGCAACAAGAAGCGTGTTATCACCAGCCTGGCGAATTTCGAGACGCGGACCACGTAGAATGCGGTTAACGACAGGCAAGCTACAGTTATAGCGGAGTAACAACGCTGGCGAGGTCTCAACGCCAGTGTGGATACCGATCTCCGCTGCAAGCGCATTAATGGCGCTTCCGGCAGCCATCACAACGATGTCGGCGTTGACGATACCGTCCGAAACCCGGATGCCGGTTACCCGACCATTCGCGGTTTCGATGGAGGTGACCTTTTCGTTGAACCGGACCGAGGCACCCGCTGCAAGGGCGGCTGCGACGTAGCTGCCGGCCAGTCGTGCCGGGTCGAGAGCGAGATCATTGCGTGAAAAGACCGCGCATTCCGGCGCCCGGCGTAGACGCGGTTCCCATTCGGAAACGACGCTCCGTTTCAACAACTGGACGTCGTCGCCCGCTCGCTCATGAAGATCGGCGAGTTGCTCGGTTTCTTCTGGCGTCGCTCTCCATACCAGTGAACCAGAGCGGGCGCCGGACAGGGCTTCGGGAAGGGCGGCTTCTAGATGCTGATACTCGGCAATAGCCTCGCGCCAGAGCGTGTAGCTGGAATGGGTCGGTGTGCCATTGATGACGTTGACCCAACCAAAGGCGCGGCCGGTGACACCAGAACCCGGCTCGGGATATTCATCGAACAGCAGCACATCCGCGCCGCGAATGGCAAGGCTATAGGTGATGGCAGAACCGAGTATACCGGCACCGATGACGGCGATCTTTGGATTCTTCAATCTCATGCGACGCCCTAGGGTGAGCGGAAGTGTTCGCGTCGTCGGTAAGGGCCGTGTACGACGATGACATGACAGCGCGTCCGAAAAATAACGGAAAACCGCGAGCAGCATCTCCTACTGTTATGCGCAGTCACCGATCTGGACGGGTCTCTCGTGCGTTTGAGTGACAAGGAGAAGCTGGTGGCGTTCGCTGCATGATAACGGATCTTTGGTTGCGCGGCGCTGCGTGTGCGTCGCGCCACAGCGCCAGCCTTTGTGCCGTGATGGGGCGTTCGGAAGGAACTTATTAACCTTCCTTTCCTAATCGAGTGGGGTAGCCAATTTCATGATCGAGATGCGGGCGGCCCCATGCGTTTTCCAAGAACCAACTTCAACACCGACTCAGCGGACCTTCCCGAGGGCTTCGAGCCCGATCGCCCCCTGACGGGCAACGGGGAACCGCTCCTAGACCCCTTCGCCGATCCGGCCGCCCCCGCCTGGCAGCGCGCCTTCGCACTGGCGCCGAATGTCCGCTTTACGCGCACGCCGCAAAGCCAGATCGCAATGCGCCGGGGCGCCGACCATGATGCGGCGGATGCAGCCGCGGCCGGTTCGGTGCATCAGGATAGTGTTTCACCGAAGTCGAACGTTGAGCCGACTGTTGCCCAGGTCGCAGTGACTTCACCGCCCACCAATACGCAGCAGGCGGCGGCCAAAGGCCCGTTTGATGCCCGCCGTATGGATGCGCAGGCCCCGCTCGCGCGTCCCGCTCCCCGCAGCGACGATCGCAGGCTCATCGTGAAGAGGGCGCAACCGAAGACAGAGGTCGCGCCGCCCGTCGCCGTCATGCCGCAGCCGTTGCCGACTGAAACCTTGCCGAGAGTTCACATGCCAATCACCACGTCCAACACATCACCGTTTGCCGGGCTCTCGGATTTTGCCTTCTGGGAAGGCGCCTCCCTCGATGTCGGAACAGTCGAGACAGCTCCGCAGCCGTCTATGGTGGTAAAGCCGCTTCCAGCGGTGTCGCAGCGGCGCGAGCAGGTCGTCGTGAGACCCAGTGTCGAGATAGCGCCGGACTCGATCGCCTCGCGTTTCCGCATCGTCGAGTGCCGCGCGCAGGCCCGCCCATCCCAGAACGTCGCGATGCCGGTTCAGCCTGTCGCAGCTCCAGTCGCACGCGATCCGGGTGCCGCCGCTTCAACGCCGGTTCAGGCGAAGCCCGCGGTCGTCGAGCTGCCGCCGGCCATCCTCGAGGTCGAAAAGAGCGAGCAGGCAACCCCACCGGAGCCGGCGGTACGCCAGCAGCAGGAACAGTTGCGCCGTGACATCGCCTTGCCGCGCCAGTCCGTGCAGCGCGTCGCCCCGCCTCAGCGCGTGGTGCCGGAGTATGAATTCCCGCCGCGCGAACTCCTGCAGGAGCCTGTCGAGCGACTGGGCGAGATCATGTCGCAGGAGACGCTGGAGCAGAACGCAGGGCTTCTCGAAAGCGTTCTCGAGGATTTCGGGGTCAAGGGCGAGATCATCCATGTCCGGCCCGGCCCGGTCGTGACGCTCTATGAATTCGAACCGGCTCCGGGCGTCAAATCCTCGCGCGTCATCGGTCTTGCCGATGACATCGCCCGCTCGATGTCGGCGCTTTCCGCACGCGTCGCCGTCGTGCCCGGCCGCAACGTCATCGGCATCGAACTGCCGAATGCGACGCGCGAGACCGTCTATTTCCGCGAGATGATCGAATCGGGAGATTTCGCCAAGAGCAGCTACAAGCTGGCGCTCGGCCTGGGCAAGACGATCGGCGGCGAGCCTGTCATCGCCGAGCTTGCGAAGATGCCGCATCTGCTCGTCGCCGGCACCACCGGCTCGGGCAAGTCGGTGGCGATCAACACGATGATCTTGTCGCTGCTCTACCGGCTGACGCCGGAGGAGTGCCGACTCATCATGGTCGATCCCAAGATGCTGGAGCTTTCCGTCTATGACGGCATTCCGCACCTGCTGACGCCTGTTGTCACCGATCCCAAGAAGGCGGTGATGGCCCTGAAATGGGCGGTGCGCGAGATGGAGGACCGCTACAGGAAGATGTCGCGGCTCGGCGTGCGCAACATCGACGGCTACAATTCCCGTGTCGCCATTGCCCGTGAGAAGGGCGAAACGATCCATGTGATGGTGCAGACCGGCTTCGAGAAGGGCACCGGCATTCCGATCGAGGAAAGCCAGGAGCTGGACCTGACGCCGATGCCCTATATCGTCGTCATCGTCGACGAGATGGCCGACCTGATGATGGTCGCCGGCAAGGAGATCGAGGGCGCGATCCAGCGCCTCGCCCAGATGGCGCGTGCCGCAGGCATCCACCTGATCATGGCGACGCAGCGCCCCTCGGTCGATGTCATCACCGGCACGATCAAGGCAAACTTCCCGACGCGCATCTCGTTTCAGGTGACCTCGAAGATCGACAGCCGCACCATCCTGGGCGAACAGGGAGCCGAGCAGCTCCTCGGCCAGGGCGACATGCTGCACATGCAGGGCGGCGGCCGCATCGCCCGCGTTCACGGTCCCTTTGTCTCCGACCACGAGGTCGAGAAGGTCGTTGCGCACCTGAAGACGCAGGGGCGCCCGGAATACCTCGAAACCGTCACCGCCGACGAGGACGAGGACGAAGAGGCCGAGGAAGGCGGCGCCGTCTTCGACAAGAGCGCCATGGGCGCGGAAGATGGCGACGACCTCTACGAGAAGGCCGTCAAGGTGGTCATGCGCGACAAGAAGTGCTCGACCTCCTATATCCAGCGGCGGCTCGGCATCGGTTACAACCGCGCCGCCTCGCTCGTCGAGCGCATGGAGAAGGAAGGGCTGGTCGGTCCCGCAAACCATGTCGGAAAGCGCGAGATCGTCTCGGGTCGGACGGAGGACTAAGGGGCGCCCTGGTGCGCCGACAGGGCCAGCTCAACAGTCTCGCGGACGAAGTCCGTCTTGCCGCCGGTATAGGTGTCCCAGTCGCCATTGGCCTCGCGCATCAGCCGGAGCTTGAGGGCCGCATAGGCCTCCGCCCGCTCGGGATGTGTTCTGAGATAGTCGCGAAAGGCGATCCGGTCCCTGAGCACGGCGTTGTCTGCAGTACAGAGATAGAGCCGCGCGCCATAGGAGCCCCTGCCGCTGGTGAAGGTAAAGGTCTGCTGGCCGTACTTGTCGCCGTGGAAGGTATAGGCCTGGAGGCTTTTCACCCGGTCGACCGCAGGGCCGAGCAAATCATCGCCCGCAAAGACCGCGTGAAGGTCGATCTTCGGCTTGGCCGATAGCCCCGGCACCGAGGTGCTGCCGACATGATGGAAGACCGGCGAGAGGTCTGACAGCAACGGCCTGAGTTCCTCGACGATGCGTTCGAAAAGTTGCGGCCATTCGGGATCGTAGGGAACGACGACGATGGCCATGTAATCTCCGTAGCCGGCTAATCGGTCCTGCCGAGGAAGCTGTCCAGCACCTCGATGATCTTGTGTTCGGCCTCTTCGAGGGAGCCGCTGTTGTCGATATCGATTACGTCGTAGTCGCCCCTCACGGTCAGGGGACCGCGTGCCAGGCGCGCCATGATGTCCTCGTGCGTCTCGCGGCCACGCGCTTCGAGACGCTTGGCGAGCACCTCGGGGCGGGCCGTCACATTGATCACCTTCAGGCGTGGGAAAGCGGCCTGGAAATGATGCAGGGCAGAACGCGAGCCATTGGCGATCACGAGATCGCCGCGCGACAGCGCGACGGAGACCTCCGCCGGAATGCCGTATCTGAGGCCATGGGCCTCCCACCAGACGACGAAGGCGCCTGCCTGTTCCATCGCCGTGAATCCGGCGTCGGAAACGCCGATATGTTCCTCGCCGCCGGCCTCGCCGTCCCGGGTAATGAAGCGGCGGACGAAGTGAACATCGGGGCGGCCGTCAAAATGGCGTGCCGCGAGCGACATCAGAGTGTCCTTGCCGGCGCCGGACGGGCCGACGACGACCACCATGACGCCGACGGCATCCTGCCGCTCGGGCTGGCTTTGGGCCGTGCTCGTCATGCCACCCGGCGTCCTTCGCGCCAGACCGAACGCGTCACCGGCACGCCGTGATCGCGATGGACGCGCACGAGATCGGCCCTCAGGCCAGTCGCGATGCGGCCGCGATCGTCGAGGCTGACGGTGCGCGCGGGCGTCGCCGTTACCATGGCGATCGCCTTCGGGAGCGAAATGGATTCGATCTCGTCGGCAAGGATGAACGGCGCGTGCAGGAGGCTGAGCGGTACGTAGTCCGACGAAAGCACGTCGAGGACATCAATCTCGGCAAGCTCGCGGGCGGCGATGTTGCCCGAATGGGAAACGCCGCGCACGATGTTCGGCGCACCCATCAGGACGCTCATGCCGGCGCGGTGGGAGGCTCTTGCAGCCTCGACGCTGGTCGGGAATTCAGCAAGCCGTACGCCGTTGCCGATTGCCTCGTCCACATGCGCCAGCGTCGCGTCGTCGTGGCTCGCGACGGTAATGCCGCGCGCGGCGCAGACCTCGGCGATCGCATTGCGATGCGGCGTGGAGTTGCGGGCCGATTCCTCGAGCCGCTTTTCGACGAAACGGGCGAAGACCTCGTCAGAGAGGCCGCGCTTCTTCTGGTAATAGTAGACGTACTTCTCCATGGTCTGGAACTGGCGCTGGCCGGGAGCGTGGTCCATCAGGGAGACGAGGCGGACATGCGTGTCGTTCTCGAAGTCGGCGAAGTGCTGCAGCACGTTGTCGGCTGAGACCTCGCAGCGAAGATGCAGCAGGTGCTCGGCGCGCAGGCGGCCCTGCTTCTCGGCGGCCTCGATGGCGTCTGCCATGTCGCGCATCTCGCCATGCTCGAAGCCGCCGTCCTCGTCGGCACCCATCCGCAGGCAGTCGAAGACGGTGGTGATGCCCGAGGTAACGATCTGGGCGTCATGGGCCTGGATGGCGGCCGTCTTGTCCCAGCGGATGCCGGGACGCGGCTGGTAGTGACCCTCCAGATGGTCCGTATGCAGCTCTACCAGGCCCGGGATCAGGTAGTCGCCTTCGAAATCCTCGCCGACAGTCGAATGTCCCTCGGAGACATCCGCAATCCTGCCGTCGCGAATGAGGACGCTGCCGGAGATCACGTCGTCTTCGAGGACGATGCGGGCGTTGGAGAAGACGGTTTCCTTCGTCATGTCAGGTCTTTCAGCTTTGGGCGCCGGCAAGCGGCAGCCAGGAATGAACGGTAAAGGGGCCTCCGCGCGTCTCCTCGACGAAGACGGCGAGCCCGGAGATGGCAAGCGGCCGCCCGGTATGGGCCGCGAAGCGCTCGGTCAGAATAGCATTCATAGCATCCGAATGCTCGGGCGGAACCTGCCCGGTCAGGGTCATGTGAAAACGGAATTCGTCCATGACATAGGGATATCCCCAGCGCATCAGGTTGGCGCGCTCGCGTTCCGTCAGCCTTTCAGGCTTGCGCCGCGCGACGTCGGCTTCGGAAAGCGCGGCGCGGAAGGGCTCGAAGGCCTTGACCACGCTTGCGGAAAAATCCTGCAGCGGCTGGTGCAGCGAGCCGGGAACAAGCGCGAAGAACCGGCCGATGCGGCCGAGCACCAATTCGGGAATCTCGAAAGCATGCGTGCGCGCAGCAAAATCCTCCGCAACCTCCAGGAGATCGCGCTCGCGCACAGAGGCGGCGAGTGCGAAAGGCGCTTTCAGCGTCGCATGAAAGCCGTAGCGCCGCGGATCAGCCGTCAGCTCGAACTGGTCGCCCACGGAGAGGCCGTCATGCTCCGGCACGGCAAAGGCGCTGCCGGTGAAGGCGTCTCGGCCAAGCCACCGGGCCGCCAGCCCGGTCAAAGGATCGTCCTTCGGCGGCGTGAAATAGAGAGCGTAGCGCAAGGCTGAAAATCCTTGGAAATCTTCCGGACAGGGAGCGCAATGTGCGGTGATTTGGCGGCAAGCCGCAAGCAGGCTTCGGCTAAAAGATTTCCGTGACAGAATGATGAAGCGACTGTGGCGCCGCCGGGTTTTTTCTCAGCGCGAGTTCGTTCCCATCAGCCGGTGGCGCAGCGCATTCGATGCCATGTCAAACAGGAAGACGACGATGAGGATCAGGACGACCATGTAGGCGACGTTCTGCCAGTTCGAATTGGTACGCATCGCCTCCCAGAGTTTGAGGCCGATGCCGCCCGCTCCGACCGCGCCGATGATCGTCGCACCGCGCACGTTCGATTCCCACTGGTAGAGCGTCTGGCTGACGATGACAGGCACGAGTTGCGGCATGATGCCGAAGCGGTGCACGAGGATCGGAGACGCGCCGGTGGACTTGATGCCCTCGCGCGGCTTGTTGTCGATGTTTTCAAGGCCTTCGGAATAGAGCTTGCCGAGCGTACCTGTCTCCGTGAGAAAAATCGCGCCCGAGCCTGCCAGCGGACCGGGGCCGAAGGCGCGGGTGAGGAAGAGGGCCCAGATCAGCATGTCGACCGAACGCAGGAAATCGAAGAAGCGTTTCAGGAGCTGATTGAAGAAGCGGTTCGGCGTGATGTTGCGCGCAGCGATGAAGGCCAGCGGGAAGGCGGCGAGCGCACCGAGCAGCGTGCCGAGGAACGCCATCACGATGGTCTGAAAGAGTTTGGTCCAGACGTCGCCATGCTGCCAGGCGCTATTGTTCCAGATATTGTCGAAAGCCAGCGAGAGATTGGATTGGTCCGGCTCGATGCGCGGGCCCGACACGATCATGCTGATGACATCGCCGGCCGGCTTGTCGAAGAAGGGCGAGCGGGTATCGAAGATGAAGTTCGGCCAGCCGAAGAACTTCTTGCGGATCTTAATACGATGCGCCGCGATGCTGACCTCGCCAGAAATGCCCATATTGGCTATGACATTGTCGTCGTAGACAGTCATCCAGGCAGGCACGGCGCCCTCGACCTTTGGCGTGTCGCCAGAGATATCGACGGGGACGGTCATTCCGTGTGCCGTCAGCAGCACCTCGCTCTTGCTGATCTCGATCGTGCGGCTGCTGCCGCTGACGGAGACGGCGACGCTGCCGTCGGGGCGGTTCACGATCCAGTCCGGATGCGGGTTGTCGCCAAGCGGCGAGAAGCGTGGATATTTGACCGTGATTGCGTCGCCCGAGACGCGGAATTCCGGCTGCACGTCGTAGCTCACCCATTGGACAAGGTAGAGACCGACACGCTCCCAGCGCGCTTCGGCGACAAGCCTCGGCAGATCGAAGAACCAGACTGCGTACATGCAGTAGAGGAGCGTGCCGATCGCGATCATGAGCCCGCCGAAGCGTCGCGTGAATGACCGCCGGAAATAGTCCGGATAGCGGGCTTCGATTTCTTGCATGCGGCGTGCGTCGATGACCGTCATGGCAACCTCAATGCTGCAAAAGGAAGGCGTGTTCGCCGACAAGCCTGCGCCGGATCCAGGCAGAGAACTGGTCGACGGCGACGACGGTGATGAAGAGCAGGAGAACGAGCGCCAGCGTCTTGGCCCCGAAGCCGCGCGAGATCGAGAGCTTGAGTTCCTCGCCGATGCCGCCGCCGCCGACGGCGCCGATGATGGTGGAAGCGCGCACGTTGATCTCGAGCCGCAGAAGGGCGTAGGACATGAAATTCGGCATGACCTGCGGCAGCGCTGCGAAGCGGACGCGCTCGGTCCAGCTGGCGCCGACGGACTTGATGCCCTCCACGGGCTTCATGTCGATGTTTTCAACCACTTCGTAGAAGAGCTTGCCGAGCGCGCCGATCGTATGGAGGCTGACCGCGATGATGGCGGCCACGGGCCCAATCGACAGAACCGCCGAGAACAGCCCGGCGATGACGATCTCCGGAAAGGCGCGAAGGAATTCCATGAAGCGCTTGACGACAATGCGCAGCGGATTGGAAGGCGAGAGATTGCGCGCCGCAAGAAAGCTGAGAGGGGCCGCGAAGACAAAGCCGATGATGGTCGAAAGGATCGCGATGTTGATCGTCACGATCATCAGCTCGAAATATTCCGGGATGTAGAAACCGCCCCAGATATAGACGCGGCCCTCCGCGAAGTTGAACTCCTCGCCGCCTCCGGCATTGGGGCTGGCGATGTCGAAGAGCGCGCGCCAGACGTCGCTCCACTCCTTCGGGATGAGCCAGCTCACGAAATCGAAGAGGTGCGGCAGGCGCTCGAAAAAATGGCCGGCATTGCTCTCGTCGGCGAACCGGACCGAGCTGACAAAGGCGACGACGAGTATGGCAAGCCCGAGCAACGTGTAGAAACGCCGGCGCGCGACCATCCTGTCCCAGGCCTTTGCGACCTCGGCACTGTGCGGCTGAATATGCGGCTGCGTTTCGGCAATTGTCATCGGTAGCTCCGCGGTCAAAGCAACAGGGCGGCCGTTGCCGGCCGCCCTGCATGAAAACGAACGGTACTAGCCGCCGATCGCCGCCTTGCGGGCGTCGATGATGGCCTGGTAGAATTCCGGCTTCACCGGAACGTAGCCCTTGTAGTCGCCGCCTTCGATGGCGCTGAAGCACTGTGCGTCCTTCTCCGGCAGGGCCGTGAAGAAGTCAGCCAGCTTCTTGTTCCAGTCTTCGCCGAGCGCGGTGCGAACGACCAGCGGGCCGTTCGGGATCAGCGGCGAACGCCAGACTTCGACGAGCTTGTTCGGGTCGACAGTGCCCTTGGCAACGGCCTTGTGGAACGTGCCGGAGGTGAAGCCGTCCATGAAATCGCCGATGCCCGAGGAATCGTCCACGGCGATGTCGACCTTGCCGTCATAGGCGGCGAGCAGGTTGTTCTCGTGGCCGCCGTTGAACTGCGTCTTGGAGAAGTACTGGTCGTTCGGCATGCCCGTATCGTTCGGGATCTGCGTGAGCGGGATCAGGTAGCCGGACGTGGAGTCCGGGTCGGCATAACCGAGCGTCTTGCCCTTGGCGTCCTTGATCGACTTGATGCCGGAGGACTTCAGCGCGAGGCCGATCGAGTAGTAGCCGGTCGAACCGTCTTCCTGCTGCGTCGTCAGGATCGGCGTTACGGCCTTGGGGTCCTTGATGTAGGTCGCGGCGTAGCCGGAAGCGCCGAGCTCTGCGAAATCGAGCGTGCCGCCGAGAAGGCCCTGGATGACGCCGTCATAGTCGGCGGCCGGGAACAGCGAAACCTTCTCGAAGCCGAATTCCTTCTTGAGGTGATCGGCCAGGCAGGCGTAGTTGCGCAGGCGGTCAGCTTCGTTCTCGCCGCCGAGGATGCCGACGCGGAATTCCTTGAGGTCTTCAGCGGCAGCGGCGCCAGCGAGCGCCAGAAGCGCTGTGGCTGCAAAAAGGGCTTTCTTCAACATGGGTTCTCTCCTGATTTACCGGTGTCCCCGGGTGTCTTCCTGCTAAGAAGCTGATTGCCCTTGACGCGGGCCTTCGATCCGGGCCGTCCCGATCAGAGACCGGCCAGTGCCAGCGGCTGTACCGTGGCAGATTGGGTTGCCGCGGCATGCGCGGGAATGTTGATGCTGGTCGAGGTCACGGTCTCGTCGATGCCGGCGCCATCCTTGTCCGTACCGTAGATCGCCGTGACTGCGGGAGCCGTCAGCTCGGACGGCTTGCCGTCGAAGACCACGCGCCCCGCAGCCATGCCGACGATGCGTTCGCAGTAGTTGCGCGCCGTATCCAGCGTGTGCAGGTTGGTGATGACGGTGATCCCCTCGCACTCGTTGATGTCGCGCAGTGCGTCCATCACGATCTTGGCGTTGAGCGGATCGAGCGAGGCGATCGGCTCGTCGGCCAGCACCATCTTCGGCTTCTGCATCAGGGCGCGAGCAATCGCCACGCGCTGCTGCTGTCCACCTGAAAGCGTGCCAGCCATCTGCATTGCCGTCTGCTCGATGCCGAGGCGTTCGAGCGCCGCGATCGCATGGATGCGTTCCTCGTGGCTGAAGATGTTGAGCAGGCTCAGCATGGTCGGGCGATGGTTCAGCCGGCCGAGCATGACATTTGTAAGCACATCCAGGCGGCCGACGAGATTGAATTGCTGGAAGATCATCGCGCAGTCGCGCTGCCAGTCGCGCAGCGCCTGTCCGCGCAGGGCAGAAACCTCGACGCCCGCGAACTGGATGGAGCCGGAGGTCGGCTCCGCGAGGCGGTTGATCATGCGAAGCAGCGTGGACTTTCCAGCGCCCGAACGACCGATGACGCCGACCATCTGGCCCTGCGGAATGTCCAACGTCACCGAATCGACTGCAAGCTTGTTTCCGAAGCGGCGGGTGACATTCCTGAGCGCGAGCATCATGCCTTCTCTTTCACAGTTTTATCCAGACGCGAGATTGCCATTAGTCCCGCTGGATGAACCTTCGATGTCAGATTTGTGTAACTGCTGTCACAATTGAGTGCATTGCCGCGTGGCGCTCAGGCACTGTAGCGGTCGAGGAAATCCGCGGCCGAAAGCGCGCGAAAATCCTGCAGCGCCTCGCGCAGCCGGTCATGATCCCAGTCCCACCATCCGAGCCGATCCATGCGCTCGCCGATGTCCTTCGGAAAGCGCTCGCGGATGAGCTTTGCCGGTACGCCGCCGACGATGGTGTAGGGGGCGACGTCCTTGGAGACCACCGCTCCGGCGCCGATGACAGCACCGTTGCCGACCGTCACTCCGGGCAGGATCGTCGTGCCATGGCCGATCCAGACGTCGTTGCCGATAACGACGCGGTGGTCGCGGCGCCAGGCGAAGAAGTCGGTCTCCATGTCGGCGTCCGGCCAGTAGTTGGCGGCGCGATAGGTGAAATGGTGCAGTGTCGCCCGCCATGTCGGATGGTTCGTGGCGTTGATGCGGACAGAGGCTGCGATGTTGACGAACTTGCCGATCGTGGCGCACCAGATCGACCCGTCCTGCATGATGTAGGAGTAGTCGCCGAATTCGACCTCGTCGATGCGGCAGCGTTCGGCGACCTCGGTATAGCGGCCGAGGCTCGTATTATTCACCGTGGCGGTCGGGTGGATGAGGGGCTCCAGGCCCAGGTTCTTGCTCATGCGAAAGGGTTCCCTGCAATGGTTCGAGGGGGAGGCGCCCGAAGGCGGGATCGGTCGTGAAGCTAAAAGGTGCTGGCCGCTACGCCTCAACCGGGGCGGGTGCGCGCCGCGGGGAGAATCTGGAGACGTCCAGGATGCGGGAGGCGACCGCCTCGCGCACTTCCTCGTCGTGGAAGATGCCGAGAAGGGCGACACCCGCCTTCTTCTTCGCCGCGATCATCTCGACGACGACGGCACGGTTCGTCGCGTCGAGGGACGCGGTCGGCTCGTCGAGGAGAAGGATCGCATGGTCGGTGATGAAACCGCGGGCGATGTTGACGCGCTGCTGCTCGCCGCCGGAGAACGTTGCGGGTGGCAGCGACCAGAGTTCCCGGGGAAGGTTGAGGCCCGAGAGCAGTTCGGCTGCCCTTTCGCGGGCTTCATTGGCCGGCGTGCCTCGTGCGAGAAGCGGCTCGGCGACCACGTCGATCGCGGCGACGCGCGGCACGGTGCGCAGGAACTGGCTGACATAGCCCATGGTCTCGCGCCGGACATCGAGCACGGTGCGGGGATCGGCGGAGGCGAGATCGACGATGCGGCCCTTGTGCTGCACGAGGATCTGTCCGGAATCGACCGCGTAGTTGCCATAGGTCATCTTGAGCAGAGAGCTCTTTCCGATGCCCGAGGGACCGCCGAGGACGACACATTCGCCGGAGGCGACCGAGAAGGAGACGTCGGCCACAACCGGCAGGCGGAGACCGTCGCGCAGGTGCATGGTGAAGCTCTTGAAGACTTCGGAGACGACGAGAGGCGTTGCCATGGTGCTATTCTTCCTATCGATAAAGTCTCAGACCTGCAGGATCGAGGAGACCAGCAGCTGCGTGTAGGGTTCGTGCGGATCGTCGAGCACGCGGTCCGTGAGGCCCTGCTCGATGACGTAGCCGTCCTTCATCACCATCATGCGGTGGGAGAGGAGCCGGGCCACGGCGAGATCGTGGGTGACGATGATCGCGGCAAGGCCGAGGTCGTGAACGAGGCCGCGCACGAGATCGAGGAGGCGTGCCTGCACCGAGACATCGAGGCCGCCGGTCGGCTCGTCCATGAAGACCAGACGCGGACCGGTCACCAGATTGCGGGCGATCTGGAGGCGCTGGCGCATGCCGCCGGAAAAGGCGCGGGGCTGGTCATCGATGCGGCCGGTGTCGATCTCGACGCGGGTCAGCCAGTCGACGGCGGTCGAGCGGATGTTGCCGTAGTGCCGATCGCCGATCGCCATCAACCGCTCGCCGACATTGGCGCCGGCCGAGACCGTCATGCGCAACCCGTCGGCAGGGTTCTGGTGCACGAAGCCCCAGTCCGTGCGCATCAGGAACCGGCGTTCGGCCTCGTTCATGTGGTAGAGGTCGCGGTAGCCGCCGTCGCGCATGTGGTATTCGACGCTGCCGGTGGTCGGCATCAGCCGTGTCGAGATGCAATTGAGCAGCGTCGTCTTGCCGGAGCCGGATTCGCCGACGATGGCGAGCACTTCGCCCGGCCAGAGATCGAAGGAGACGTTCCGGCAGCCGATGCGGTTGCCGTAGAACTTGGAGACGTCATTGACCTTGAGGAGTGGTTTGTCGTTCATTCCGCGGCCTCCTGGCTGGGGGCGAGCATTGCGCCGGAATGCCCGTGGGCCCGGCGGTCTTCGCAATAATCCGTATCGGAGCAAACGAACATGCGGGCGCCCTTGTCGTCGAGGATCACCTCGTCGAGATAGACCTCCTCGGCCCCGCACATCGCGCAGGGTTTGCCGAAGCGCTGGATCTCGAAGGGATGGTCCTCGAAGTCGAGGCTGACGACGTCGGTATGGGGCGGCACGGCATAGATGCGTTTTTCCCGGCCGGCGCCGAAAAGCTGCAGCGCATCCGACCTGTGCATCTTCGGATTGTCGAACTTCGGCGTCGGCGACGGGTCCATGACATAGCGGCCGGCGACCTTCACCGGGTAGCCATAGGTCGTGGAGATGCGGCCGTTGTGGGCGATGTCCTCGTAAAGCTTCACGTGCATGAGGCCGTATTCCTCGAGCGCGTGCATCTTGCGGGTCTCGGTCTCGCGCGGCTCCAGGAAGCGCAGCGGTTCGGGGATCGGCACCTGGTAGACCAACACCTGGCCTTCACCCAGCTTTTCCTCGGGAATGCGGTGGCGCGTCTGGATGATCGTCGCATCCTTGGTGTGCGTGGTCACGGCGACGTTCGCCACCTTCTGGAAGAAGGCGCGGATGGAGACGGCATTGGTGGTGTCGTCGGCGCCCTGGTCGATGACCTTGAGCACGTCTTCCGGGCCGATGATGGCGGCCGTCACCTGGACACCGCCGGTGCCCCAGCCATAGGGCATCGGCATTTCACGGGAGGCGAAGGGCACCTGGTAGCCGGGGATGGCGATCGCCTTCAGGATGGCACGGCGGATCATCCGCTTCGTCTGCTCATCGAGGTAGGCGAAGTTGTAGGTGGCGAGGTCGGTCATCTTGGATTAACCTGTGATTGCAGGAGCCGGACAGGAGGGAGGCTGCCATGGAAGCCGAGGCTTCGGACGGATTGCTTGTGGTCCTGGCCGCGACGGCCTGCTTCGTTGTCATTCCCTTCCTCCTCAAGCCGAAGAAAAAGGGCGCAGCCTCTGAAAGCGGCGTTGACGCCGGCTTTGGCGACGGCGACAGCGCGTGCGATGCCGGCGACGGTGGAGGTGGTGACGGCGGCGGAGATTGATCGCGTCATTCCGCGGCCTCCCTGATGCCGTCCTGTCCGCCGTTTCGGGCGGCTTCGAATTCGCTGCGCATGCGGCGAACCAGATCGAGTTCGGCCTGGAAATCGACGTAGTGCGGCAATTTCAGATGCTCGACGAAGCCGGTCGCCTGCACGTTATCGGAATGGGAAATGACGAATTCCTCGTCCTGGGCAGGCGCCGTGATGTCCTCGCCCAGCTCCTCGGCGCGTAGCGCCCGGTCGACCAGCGACATCGCCATCGCCTTGCGCTCGCTCTGGCCGAAGACCAGGCCATAGCCGCGGGTGAACTGCGGCGGCGCCTTGGCCGAACCCTTGAACTGGTTGACCATCTGGCATTCCGTGACCTGTATCTCGCCGAGCGAGACGGCAAAGCCGAGTTCGGGAACGTCGATTTCGACGGAGACTTCGCCGATGCGGATCTCGCCCGTAAAGGGATGGTTGCGGCCATAGCCGCGCTGCGTGGAATAGCCGAGCGCCAGGAGGAAGCCCTCGTCGCCGCGGGCGAGCGCCTGCAGGCGAAGGTCGCGGGTCATCGGAAATTCCATCGGCTCGCGCGTCAGGTCGCCGGTCTCATGGTCCTCGGGGAGTTCTCCGTCGGCCTCGATGAGCCCTTCCTGCGCAAGGATCTCGGAAACGCGCATCACGGGACCTTCCTCCGAGGGCCGGTGGGCGGGCTCGTCGACTGGCTGGTCGCTGAGGAGCGAAGGATCGAGCAGGCGATGCGTATAGTCGAAGGTCGGTCCGAGAAGCTGGCCACCGGGGAGATCCTTGTAGGTGGCCGACACGCGCCGCTCGATCCGCATCACGCCGGTGTCGAGGGGGCGGGAGTAGCCGAAGCGTGGCAGCGTCGTGCGATAGGCGCGCAGCAGGAAGATCGCCTCGATCATGTCGCCGCGGGACTGGCGGACTGCAAGGGCAGCAAGCGACCGGTCGTAGAGTGAGGCCTCTGCCATGACGCGGTCGACCGCGAGCGAGAGCTGCGCCACGATCTGCTCGATGCCGATCGCAGGCAGGGAGCGATCGCCGCGGCGGCGATCGGCAAGCAGGCGATGGGCATTGGCGATGGCTGCCTCGCCCCCTTTGACGGCAACATACATGAAATCACATCTCCGTTGCGGTGATCTTGGTGGTCCGCGGCAGGCAGAGGAGCGAGCGCCCCGCCGTCAGCACGATGTCGATGCCGCGCGGGAAGAGCGTACGGTTCTCGACCCAGAGGCGGTTGAAGGTCTCCGGCAGGCCGATGGGCGCAATCGTCGTGACGCCGAGAATGCCAGGCCCCATCAGGGCGAGTTCACGGCCGCCTTCGAGAGCTGCGAGCTCGATGACGATCGTCGTCGAGCGGTCCGGATATTCCTGCGTCCCGGCTGCAAAAAGGCCGAAGGAGGCGATCATGGAACCGCTTTCGGCGAAGGCGAAGCGTGCTTCGGCCTTTTCCGGCGTCACCGGCGCGCCGGTGTGGAAGCCGAGCCATTCCGGCACCGCCGATTTCGCAAGACCACTCGACAGCCAGACCGGCGTGTCGTGGTCACAGAGTGTCAGCGCCAGCGCGCCCGCGGCGGTGCCGAGAGGCGAGGGCGGGGCGACATCCGGCGTGACGGTCTGTATCGAGCCGGGGCGGGCCATGCCGTCCATGATCGCGCGAAATACGCTTTGCGAATGAAAGACCGGCTCGGTGAAGCCGCCGGTCAGCGTGTC
This sequence comes from Rhizobium sp. BK251, assembly GCF_004345245.1. Classification (GTDB taxonomy): domain Bacteria; phylum Pseudomonadota; class Alphaproteobacteria; order Rhizobiales; family Rhizobiaceae; genus Rhizobium. Next base: position 243,145 of record NZ_SLUQ01000005.1, read on the forward strand.
GGTCCTCGGGCTCATCAATTGTCTCCTCGCACCATGGTGAAGAAATCGACGCGAGTCGCCGCTGTCTCTTCTGCCCTGTTTCGTTCCGCTTCCTCGAGACGCGCGGCGATCGGCACGAGCAGCATGCGCTCAACGAAGCCCCGCGTTCCCTCCTCGAGCCAAAGCGCGTCGAAGATGGCCGCCATGCGGGCACGCTCGCGATCGGTGCCGAGCAGATGCGCGTGACCGATCGCGCCGGAGGACAGCCGCACGGTAGCGCGGGTGACTGTCACCTCGCCGAGATTGAAGGGCGCCCCACCACCGCCGATGCGGCCGCGCACCATCACGAGGCCGGTCTCGGGCCCGCGTACGGGCTGGACGATCGGCTCTTCAGCCAACACGGACCAGGCATGCGACAGCTCGCACATCTCCGCCCTCGCGAGCAGGTCGGCGACTCGCTTGCGTTCGGCTGTGTCCTTCGGCTGCATTGCGGCTTTCTTGTCTGGTTTCATCGCTCTGACCTCGAAATGTCTATTGATATAGACAACTATACAAGCTAAGACTATCCATAAGGACACGACGTGACAAGCGTATGACGGGCTGAGGTGCAAAAGGTGATCGCGTTGAAGCAGGTGCAGAGGCAGACAGGCGTAGCGCTATGGCGGCAGATCGCGGATCGGATCCGGGAGGCGATCGGGCGCGGAGACTATGACGCGACAGGCATGGTTCCGCCCGAAACGATGCTCGCGCTGCAGTTCGGCGTCAACCGTCATACGGTCAGGAGCGCGCTGGCAGCGCTCGCACAGGAAGGCATCGTGCGCGCCATGCAGGGACGCGGCACCATGGTGGAGCGCAAGGAAAGGCTGAACTTCCCGATCTCGAAGCGCACGCGCTTCTCCCAGGGCGTCGGCGACCAGGCGCGGGAGGCTCGCAGTGAACTGCTAGGCGTCTTCGAGGAGGCCGCCGATACGGAAATTGCGCGCAATCTGAAACTGCGGGTCGGCGCGCCCGTCATTCGTCTGGAAACGACCGGCCAGGCGGATGGAAGGCCGGTGTCACGCGCAACGAACTGGTTTCCCGCGGATCGTTTCGCCGGAATCGGCGAAAGGCATCGAGAGAGTGGTTCGATCACCAAGGCATTTCGCGAACTTGGGCTTGCGGACTACGTCCGCCTCACGACCGAGATCACAGCCACCCATGCGGACGATGCCGATCTTGCCGATCTGCGACTGTCGCCCGGTGCGATCGTGCTGGTGACACGGGCGGTCAACACCGATCTCGACGGGGTGCCGGTACAGTATGCGATCACGCGCTTTCCGGCCGACAGGGTCCAGTTCACGATCGAGAACTGAACCCCCAAAGAGGATTTCGCCTCTACTTTCCTTCCCACGGAAAGGCTTGGCCGCTCGCCGCAAAATCGGTGGAAAGGCTGAACTCGCGCCACGCCCTGTCGGCTTCCAGGCGCGCCAGGTCGGCCTGTTCAATGACTTTTGCCGCATCGCTGCCGAGCGCCAGTCGCAGCGGCGGCTGGTCGAGGCCCGCGACGTGGACGATGACTGCTGCCGCCCTTTCGGGATTGCCGGGTTGCTTGCCGTTGTAGTCGCGCTGGAAGCGGGCAGTCGCACCGACGGTGGCGTCATATTCGGGGCGACCCTCGCGGATCGTCGTCGAAGAGCCGGCGAAATCGGTGCGGAAGCCGCCCGGCTCGATGATCGTCACCTTGATCCCGAGGGGACCGACCTCCTTGGCGAGCACTTCGGAGAAGCCCTCCACGCCCCACTTGGCGGCCGAGTAGGGCGCGCGTCCCATGGCACCGACACGGCCGCCGACGGACGAGAACTGGAGAATGTGGCCGGACCCTTGCTCGCGCATGACCGGGATGGCTGCCTTGGTGACGATGATCGTGCCGAAGAGGTTGGTTTCGATCTGTTCCCGGAACTCGGCGAGGCTCGTATCTTCGACTGAACCGATATTGCCGTAACCGGCATTGTTGACGAGGACGTCGAGCCTGCCGAAGGCGTCGACTGCGGTCTGCACGGCGGCTGCCGCGGCGTTTTCATCTGTCACGTCGAGCGCGATGCAGCGGACGCGATCGCCGAAGCGCTCCGCCAGGGCATCGAGCTGAGCGGGGTTTCGTGCTGTAGCGACCAATCTGTCGCCCTGTTCGAGGACAGCTTCGCAAAGCGACTTTCCAAGGCCGCGGGAACTGCCGGTTACCAACCAGACTTTCGTCATGACTATCTCCTTCTAGTGGACCGACAGCCATATAGAGCGCATAGTTTCATATTGAAAGAAGGTACCCGAAGGAGCTATACATACCGTATGGTAACTATTGTAGACAGCCGTACTTTTGATTTCTGCGAAACGCTGACGGACGAGCAGGATGCGCTTGCCCGCGAGATGCTGGAGCGCGCCAGCGCAAAATGGCCGCTACGAGTCTTGCATATCCTGGCGGAAGCGAAGGGCCCGCTGCGATTTTCGCGGGTGTTGGAACGAGTGGAAGGGATCAGCCAGAAGGTTCTGACACAGACACTGCGGGCGCTGGAAAATGACGGGCTCGTCACGCGCACGCTTTACCCGCAGGTGCCGCCGCGCGTCGAATACGAGCTGACGCCGCTCGGCGGCGAACTTCTGGTGGAGGTGGTGCGGCTCTGGAGCTGGATCGCCGATCGCCTGCCGGCGTTCGAGGCGGCAAAGGCCAAACATAAGGACGAACAGCGGTTGATAGACACGAAATAGTGCCGCTAGTCGTCAACTGGATGGCGATAATTATGTTGACGAGCCCAGCGTTGCCTACTTTAGCCTATCAACTGGTGATAGCATTAAATGCGAATTTGGCTTCTCAGGTGAGTGATGACGGCGTCGGATTGGGTAATCGCATTTGCAACGTTGGCAGGACCAATTCTGGCTGTTCAGGCGCAGAAAATTGTTGAGAGAAGCCGACAGGCCAAGGAGCGGCGTCTTTGGATATTTCGGACGCTTATGGCAACTCGAGCAGCGTCGTTATCAGCTTCTCATGTCGAAGCATTGAATGCCATCGCCCTCGAATTCTACGGCAACAGACGCTCATTTCGCGACGTAGTCGATGCTTGGAAAAACTACTTGGATCTGCTGTCGCAAGATAACATTGATTTTGCTGTGTGGAGTCAAAAAAGGAAGGACCTGTTTGTGGAACTCCTGTTCAAAATGGCTCCTACAGTTGGCTATAAATTTTCAAAGCTTGAGATCAGCAACGAAATATATGCTCCAAAGGCCCACGGGCAGGTGGAGATTGAGCAGCAAATTATTCGTGAGGGTCTCACGCGTGTATTCAGCGGTCAGGCTGGCATTCCCATCGAAATTAGGTCGATGCCTGATTCTCAGTGACATTGCCTGAGAGAAACATCCGGCCTCATTTGGAGCCCGGATGCTGATTGTATTAGTGCTCAGTGCGCACCGGACATGTCGCCCAGCACTTCCTTCGAGGCGACGGTGGAATCGGCTTTCAGCTTGTAGACCATCGGCACGCCGGTCGCGAGGTTGAGCTTCAGCACCTCTTCCTTCGTCAGCCGGTCGAGCACCATGACGAGCGAGCGGAGCGAATTGCCGTGGGCGGCGACCAGTACCTTCTCGCCGCGCAGTACGCGCGGCAGGATGTCGGTCAGGTAGTAGGGCCACACGCGGGCGCCGGTGTCACGCAGGCTCTCGCCGCCCGGGGGCGGTACGTCGTAGGAGCGGCGCCAGATATGCACCTGCTCCTCGCCCCACTTGGCGCGGGCGTCGTCCTTGTTGAGGCCGGAGAGATCGCCGTAGTCGCGCTCGTTGAGTGCGGCGTCGAAGATCGTCTCGAGGTTCGGCTGGCCGACCTTTTCGAGCACGATGGTGCAGGTGCGCTGCGCGCGCTTCAGAACCGAGGTGAAGGCGATATCGAACTTGATCCCGTAATCGGCGAGCGCCTTGCCGCCGGTCTCGGCTTCCTCTACGCCGAGTGCGGTCAGGTCCGGGTCCTTCCAGCCTGTGAAGAGATTCTTCAGGTTCCATTCGCTCTGGCCGTGGCGAACGAGGACGAGGGTTCCGCTCATTGAAAACTTCCTTCGATATGACCGTCAGTTGCTGGAAAGCCCGAGAACATCGAGCATGGAATAGAGGCCGGGCTTCTTGTCCCGCGCCCACAATGCCGCCTTGAGTGCGCCGCGCCCGAAGATCGAGCGATCGTTGGCGCTGTGCGACAGCGTCACCTGCTCGCCTTCGCCGGCAAGGATGACCGAGTGCTCGCCGATGACGGAGCCACCGCGCAGCGTCGCAAAGCCGATCGCGCCGGCTGCTCGCGCGCCGGTATGTCCGTCGCGAACCCGCACCGAATTGCCGGCAAGGTCGATGCCGCGGCCATGGGCGGCAGCCTGCCCGAGGAGGAGCGCGGTGCCCGAGGGCGCGTCCACCTTGTGCTTGTGGTGCATTTCAAGGATCTCGATGTCCCAGTCGGCGGGATCGAGCGCGCGTGCAGCCTGCTCGACGAGCACGCCCAGGAGATTGACGCCGAGGCTCATATTGCCGGATTTCACGATACGGGCGTGACGCGCGGCGGCCTCGATCTTCGCCTCGTCCTCGGACGAGCATCCCGTCGTTCCGATGACATGTGCGATGCGGGCCTGCGCGGCGAGCGCGGCAAAGCCGACCGTTGCCGAGGGAGAAGTGAAGTCGAGCACGCCCTCGGCATGCAGGAAAGCTTCCAGCGGGTCTTCGGTGATCGCAACCCCGATCGGCCCGAGCCCGGCCACCTCGCCGGCATCCTTGCCGAGGAAGGGCGATCCGGGCCTCTCGATTGCTGCGTGCAGCACCGTTGCCGGCGTCGAATGGATCAGGCGGATGAGCGTCTGGCCCATGCGGCCCGCCGCACCAACCACGACCAGTTTCATTGCAGCTTCGCTCATGTCCGTTCGGTGCCCATTCTTACATTGCGTCGGATGCGGAAGGTCTTTGAAGGTTGTTGAGGCGAGCGTAAAGACCGTCGTTTGCCTTCGCAAGGCTCTCGTGGTTGCCCTGCTCGACGACCCGGCCCTGCTGCATGACGACGATCTTGTTGGCCCGCACCACGGTCGAAAGCCGGTGCGCGATCACCACGACGGTGCGGCCGCTCATCGCTTCGTCGAGCGCCTTTTGCACGGCTGCTTCCGATTCCGTGTCGAGGGCGGAGGTCGCCTCGTCGAGGAGCAGGATCGGGGCGTTGCGCACCAGCGCGCGGGCGATCGAAAGCCGCTGCCGCTGGCCGCCCGAGAGCGTGACCCCGTTCTCGCCGACCGGCGTATCGTAGCCCTGGGGCTGCGCCAGGATGAAGTCGTGGGCATAGGCGAGCCTTGCCGCGTCTTCGACCTCGGCGTCGGTCGCTTCCGGCCGGCCATAGCGGATATTGTCGCGGATCGTGCCTTCGAACAGGTAAGGCTGCTGCGAGACATAGGCGAGGTGCTGGCGCAGCGATTGCTTGGTGATATGGGCGATGTCCTGGCCGTCGATGAAGATCTGGCCCTCCCTCGGGTCGTAGAACCGGGGAATGAGGCTGATGACCGTCGATTTGCCGGCGCCCGACGGGCCGACGAGGGCAGTCGTCTGTCCGCCTTCGGCGACGAGATCGACGCGGTTGAGCACGGTTTCGCCGCTGGCATAGGCAAAGGTCACGCCGCGGAATTCGATGCGCGCATCCGTCACCACGAGGTCCTTGGCATCGGGCAGGTCGCGCTGGCGCGGCTCCATGTCGAGGATGTCGTAGATCATCCGCGCATTCACGGTCGCACGCTCCATCTGCACCTGCAGGCGGGCAAGACGCCGCGCCGGATCGTAGGCAAGCAGCAGGGCGGTAACGAAGGAGAAGAAGGCGCCCGGCAGCACGCCGCCATAGATCGAGCGGAAGGCGGCGTAGGCGAGCACGCCGGAAATGGCAAAGCCCGCAAAGGTCTCGGTCAGCGGCGCAGTGCGCTCCGTCAGTCGCGCAATGCGATTGGCGCGGCCTTCGGCAGCCCTGATGATCCCGTCGACCTTGTCGCCGAGCTCGCGCTCCATCGTGAAGGCCTTGACGATGGCGATACCCTGGATCGTTTCCTGGATGGCGCCGAGAACGTGGCTGTTCAGCATGACCGCTTCGCGTGTCGCCGAGCGCAGCCGCTTTGAAACGTAGCGCAGCGCATAGAGGAGCGGCGGCGCGACGACGAAGACGATCAGCGCCAGCACCGGATCCTTCGTCACCATGACGATGATCAGCGAGACTAGGGTCAGGAGGTCGCGGGCGGTCGAGGTGACGGTCAGGTTCAGCACGTCGCGGATGCCGTCGACATTCTGGCTGATCTGCGCGGCGAGATGAGCCGAGCGGGACTCGTTGAAGAAGCCCACCGACAGCGTCATCAGGTGATGGTAGAGGCGGCGCTGGTAGGTGGCGACGATGTTGTTGCCAATCTTGGAAAGGGCAACCGCCTGGCCGTAGGTCGCAAGCCCGCGCAGCACGAAGGCGGCGAAGATCGCGCCGCAGATGATGAGCACCACATCGGCACGCTGCTTGGCGAAGGCCTCGTTGATCACCGACTCCATGATCCAGGCGGTGAAGGCCGTCGAGAGCGCGACGATGACCAGGCAGAAAATGGCAAAGACATAGCCGCGAACATGAGCACGGCCGTTTTCAGCGATGATGCGCCTCAGGATACCGGTTACGGTATCCGTATTGACCGAGCCGTGTCTTCTTTCTGAAGATAGCAAAAGCCGAGCTTTCCTGTCGCAATTCGAGAAGGCGCCCGTCCCTTAGAGGGCGCCTGCGGCTCTATAGACAGTTGAGATGGTTTTGGCCATAGCCTCGTTACATCGTCTGCGACCGTGGCTTGACTAGGCGCGCCAGCGCCGGCCTTCCGTAGCGACACCGAAGCTCGTGGGCATCCTTGCGTAGGAGGCTAGGCCGGCAAGGGCTGCGAGCGGATGGGTGACGACATAGGTCGGAATGCTGCGCATCAGTTCCGTATGCGGGGCCTTGTCTTCGAAGCCTGCGCGGAATTCCGGCTTCTTCAGCGCCGGAATGATCTTCTGCGAGATGCCGCCGGAGAGATAGACGCCGCCGCGCGCCATGAAGATGAGCGCCATGTCGCCCGCCACGCGGCCGAGATAGGTCGAAAACAGCGAGACGGTTTCTTCCGCCGCCTTGTCCGTGCCCGCAAGGGCGTGGCTCGTAACGTCTGCAGGTTCCTTGAGCGTCGGGGTGATCCCGTCCGCCGTGCAGATCGCGTGGTAGAGGTTGACGAGGCCGCGGCCGCAAAGGATCTGCTCGGCCGAAATCCGGCCCTCGATCGCCTCGAGGTGCGGGAAGAGCTCGAGATCGCGTTTGCTGCGCGGGCCGAGATCGACATGGCCGCCTTCGCCGGGGACCGCAATCCAGGTGTGCTGGGCATGGACGAGGCCGCCGACACCGAGGCCGGTGCCCGGGCCGAGCACGACGCGCGACGCGATCAGGCCATCAGGTGTATCGCCGATGCGTTCCCGATGCTCGTCGGAGAGTGCCGCGATCGCAAGCGCTTGTGCTTCGAAATCGTTGACGACGAGGACGTCCTCCAGTCCGAGGCCGGTGATCATCTGCATGGGGCGGACGACCCAGTCGCAGTTCGTCAGCGGAATTTCGTCGCTCTTGATCGGGCCTGCGACGGCGAGGATGGCGGCGCGGGGCCGCAAGGAGGTCTTGTCCAGCACACCTTTCTGGATCGCCTCGTCGATGGTCTCGTAGTCCGCCGTGCGCACGTTCGGAAACTGCGTCGGTTCCGCATAGGCGTCGACGAGGATCGAAAACCGGGCGTTGGTACCGCCGATATCACCGATCAGGATCGGAAAGGGCAGGGGAGCTTCGCTGTTACTGGGCTTGGGCATGGCCGGTTCCATCTTCTGGCGACTGGACGGCAGGTCAGTCGTTGAGTGTCGAAATCAGTTTCTCGGCGGTGGCTTCGTTGAGCGCCATCGGGATGTCATAGACGATCGCAAGCCGCATCAGGGCCTTAACGTCGACATCATGCGGCAGCGGCGTTAGCGGATCGACGAAGAAGATGAGCGTGTCGATCTGCCCGGTGGCGATCATCGCGCCGATCTGCTGGTCGCCGCCGAGCGGTCCGCTCTTCAGCCGGGTCACGTCGAGATCTGGAGCGGCATCGAGAACACGGCCGCCGGTCGTGCCCGTGGCAACGATCTTCCGCCTTGCGAGCGTGTCGCGATTGCGCCGGGCAAAGGCAGCCATGGCATCCTTTTTTTCGTCATGCGCAATCAGGGCAATGCACTTTTCGCCGGCCATGAAGCTCAAACCCCTCGCGGACGTAAATCGATTTGCCTGCCTTCTATAGCAACTGCCGCGGCTTTGAAAGACGGGCCTTCACGCAAGAAGCGCCGATCCTCAGTTGGACGATGGGCGCAGGGCCGGGATCGGGCCGGCGTCCGGCAGCGTCGCCTGCGGCTGGAAGCCGGACACCGGCACGACCGGCGCCATCGCGGTGGCGGCTGCCGGCGTGGCGGTGTCGTAGCCAAAGGTCGCCTCGCGCACCGAGGCGACCGAAGGGGCGGCCAGGACGGCGGCGCAGGCCTTGGGCAGGTCGGATACCATCGTCTCACGCGGCTTCACCGGCTTCGCGTTCGGCTTGGGCTTCGGCGGCGGAGCCCAGGGCTCCTTGGTGAACCACCACGCGAGCGACTTGTCGCAACCGTCGCCGGCAGCAACCGGGGCCTGCGGCTTGCACGTGATCGCGCCCGGCGGGCAGCGCAGGCGGATGTGGAAGTGCGAGTCGTGCCCGTATTCCGGGCGCAGCTTGCCGAGGTTCGAGCGGTCGCCCGTCCAGCTGTCGCACATCTTCTTCTTGATTGCCGGATTGACGAAGATCCGCTCGACCTGCGGATAGCTCGCGGCACGCATCAGCAGCCGGGCGTGGGCGGTGGTCCAGACGTTGGGATCGACCGTCAGGAACTTGTTCTTCTGCAGCATGGTCGTGAAGGGCAGCGCCTCACGCTCCTCCGCCGTCAGAGTGCGAGGCGGCATCGGCGTCAGCCACACATCCGCATCGAGCCCAACCTGATGCGAGGCATGGCCGTTGAACATCGGCCCGCCGCGCGGCTGTGAAATGTCGCCGACGAGCAGCCCCGGCCAGCCATCATATTGGGCAGCGTCGTGCGACAGCCGCTCCAGAAGCGCGATCATCTCGGGATTGCCCCAGCGCCGGTTGCGCGAAAGCCGCATCGCCTGCCAAGTCGGACCATCTGTCGGCAGCGCTTCGCCGCCTGCCAGGCAACCCTTGGCGTAATAGCCGACAGATTGCGTCGACCCGGTCGTGGGCAGCGCGACCGCGCCGAACAACGCCTTGGCGCTTCCCGGCGAAGGCGCTGTCTGCTGGGCCGCCACATCTCCCGCGACGACGCCCACGCCAATCGCCAGCGCGGCGGCCCACATGCCGGCGCGTTTCAGGGTCTTTGCTGCGAGGGTGGAGAGCGTGCGGAGTTCCATACCGTTCCTTCTCAGGGCTGACGGCTCATGCCGAAGTGATTTGCGCCTCGAATCTATCGTGAAAAGTGATTCTGTTGAATCGATGTTCTGTGGCCGGCAGATCATTGGCCCGCGGCGGCTGATTTGGCGCGGCCTCCACCGAAATGGTGCGGCGCGGTACGGACGATGACGAAATGACAGGCTAAATTACGGAAATCATACATAAAAAATCGACAGTGTCACAAAGCCAAACAATGTTCTGTTTTTCGCCCTGATTTTGCTTATTCTCGAATCCCATAAAAATAACTGGGGTAAAAATATGCGGTTGGCAAAGCTCTGCGCTACCTTGGCGCTGAACCTCCTTACCTTGTCCGCGTTGGTGCCGGTTCAGTCGATGGCACAGGACCCTGATGGCTGGCGGCCGGGCATTGCGACCATTGGCGAACTCAAGCATCCCAACGGCTTTGCGCATTTCGACTATGTCAATCCGGACGCGCCGAAGGGAGGCACGCTCCGCCTTGCCGACGAGGGCAATTTCGACACGCTCAACCCGCTCCTGGCGAAAGGTGAGGTGGGCACAGGCCTGGGGCAGGTCTTCGAGACGCTGATGACACCTGCGCTCGACGAATTGTCCTCGTCGTACGGCCTGCTCGCCGAAGCGATCAAATATCCCGACGATTTCTCCTCGGTGACCTTCCGCCTGCGCCCGGAAGCGAAGTGGGCCGACGGCCAGCCCGTAACGCCGGAGGATGTCGTCTTCAGCTTCGAGCAGTCGAAGAAGAACGACCCGCAGCAGGAATTCTATTATCGCCACGTCAAATCGGCGGAAAAGACCGGTGAACGAGAGGTGACCTTCACCTTCGACGAGGCCAACAACCGCGAACTGCCGCAGATCGTCGGCCAGCTTGTCATCGTGCCGAAGCACTGGTGGGAGGCAAACGGGGCGGACGGCAAGCCGCGCGACGTCTCGCGCACGACGCTCGAGATTCCCATGGGCTCCGGCCCCTACAAGATAGCAGCGGTGACGCCCGGTTCCACGATCCGCTACGAACTCAGGGACGACTATTGGGGCAAGGACCTCAACGTCAATGTCGGCCAGGACAACTTCCAGACCATCACCTACAGCTATTTCGCCGACCGCGACGTCATGTTCGAGGCGTTCCGCTCCGGCAATATCGACTACTGGTGGGAGAACGCGGCAAAGCGCTGGGCGACCGCCTACAATTTCCCGGCCGTTGCCGACGGGCGCGTGAAGCGCGAGGAGGTCGAGAACGAGTTCCGCAAGGTCGGCGTGATGGTCGGCTTCATCTACAATACGCGTCGCGACAAGTTCGCCGACGAGCGCGTGCGAGAGGCTCTGAACTATGCCTTCGATTTCGAGGAGCTGAAGCGCACGATCTTCTACGGCTCCTATGATCGCATCGACAGCTTCTTCTTCCGCACCGAACTTGCCTCCTCCGGACTGCCCGAGGGGCGGGAGCTGGAAATCCTCAACGAGGTGAAGGATCTGGTTCCGCCGGAAGTCTTCACCACGCCCTACAAGAACCCGGTGAACGGCGACCCGGCGAAGCTGCGCGACAACCTGCGCACCGCGATCGGCATCCTGCGGGAGGCGGGCTACGAGCTCAAGGGCAACCGCATGGTCAATTCGAAGACCGGTCAGCCGCTGTCGTTCGAAATTCTGCTGAACGGCCCGACGATCGAACCGGTCGCGCTCGCCTTCTCCCAGAATCTCAGGAAGATCGGCGTCGAGGCGACGGTGCGAAGCATCGAGCCGTCGCAGTTCACCAATCGCTGGCGCTCGCGCGATTTCGACGTGATGTACAGCGGCTGGGCGGAAACGATAAATCCCGGCAACGAGCAGGCTGAATTTTGGGGCTCCGATGCCGCCAAGCGGGACGGTTCGCAGAACTACAGCGGCATCAGCGATCCGGGTGTCGATGCGCTGGTCCACAAAGTGATCTTCGCCAAGGACCGCGAGGATCTTGTTGCCGCCACGCATGCCCTCGACCGCGTATTGCTCGCCCATCACATCGTCGTGCCGAGCTACGGGTCGAAGACATCACGCCTCGCTTACTGGAATACGATCACCCACCTGCCGAACCTGCCCGAATTCTCGCTCGGCATGCCTTCGGTCTGGTGGTCGACAAGCGCGCAGAAATGACAGGGCCTTGCCACGGCGAGGGCTGAGCGTTCAAAGTGGATCGGCGAATCAAGGTATTGGTTCGCGGTGCAGAGACGGAAAGGAAAGTTGGATTGGCGGAAGTTGAACGTCGCGGTAGACCGCACGTTTTCGGGATCGGCAGGGACTGATGGGAGCCTATATTCTTCGTCGCCTGCTGCTGATGATACCGACGATCGTCGGCATCATGGCCATTTCCTTCATTGTCGTGCAGTTCGCTCCCGGCGGGCCCGTCGAGCAGGTGATCGCACAGCTGACCGGCCAGGCCAGCGGTGCCGACCAGCGGCTTTCGGGCGGCGGCGACCTTGCGCAGCAGAATTTCGATGACAGCTCCTCGCGTTATCGCGGCGCCCAGGGGCTCGACCCGGAGCTGATCGCCAAGCTGGAAAAGCAGTTCGGCTTCGACAAGCCGCCGCTGACGCGCTTCGGCGAGATGATGTGGAATTATATCCGCTTCGATTTCGGCGAGAGTTTCTTCCGCAACACCTCGGTCATCGACCTCATCCTCGACAAGCTGCCGGTCTCGGCCTCCCTCGGCGTCTGGATCCTGATCTTCTCGTATGGCATCTCGATACCGCTCGGCATCCGCAAGGCGGTGAAGGATGGATCGACCTTCGATGTTTGGACCTCCGGCGTCATCATCATTGGCTATGCCGTGCCAAGCTTCCTCTTCGGCATCCTGCTGATCGTGCTTTTCGCCGGCGGCTCGTTCTTCGATTGGTTCCCGTTGCGCGGACTGGTCTCCGACAATTTCGCCCAGCTCAGCTGGTGGCAGAAGATCCTCGACTATTTCTGGCACCTGACCCTGCCGCTGATCTCGCTCTCGCTCGCAGCCTTCGCGACCACGACACTCCTGACGAAGAACTCCTTCATCGAGGAGATCAAGAAGCAGTATGTGGTGACGGCGCGGGCCAAGGGGCTGACGGAGCGGCGTGTGTTGTACGGCCACATCTTCCGCAATGCGATGCTGATCATCATCGCCGGCTTTCCCGGCGCCTTCATCTCGGCCTTCTTCACCGGCTCGCTCCTGATCGAGAACATCTTCTCACTCGATGGCCTGGGGCGCCTCGGCTATCTGTCGGTCGTCAACCGCGACTATCCGATCGTCTTCGCGACGCTCTACATCTTCTCGCTGATGGGCCTTTTCGTCGGCCTCATCTCCGACCTCATCTATACGTGGATCGATCCGCGCATCGATTTCGAGCGTAGGGAGGTCTGAGTTGGACAAGCCCGCCAATCCCGCCGCGCTCGCACCCGCAAGGCCGCCCCGCCGGGGGCTTCTGTCGCCCGTCAACGTTCGCCGCTGGAAGAATTTCAAGGCGAACCGACGCGGCTACTGGTCCTTCTGGCTCTTCATGGCGCTGTTCCTGCTGAGCCTCTTTGCGGAACTCATCGCCAACGACCGGCCGATCATCGCCTCCTACAAGGGCGAGATCCTCTTTCCGGTCATCGTCGACTATCCCGAGGAGAAATTCGGGGGCTTCCTTGCCGAGACGGACTATCGCTCCTCCTTCATATCCGACGAGATCAACGCCAACGGCTGGATTATCTGGCCGCCCGTGCGCTACTCCTACCGCACGGTCAATTCCGACATTCCGCATTCGGCGCCGACGCCGCCCTTCTGGCTGATGAGCAAGGCCGAGCGCTGCTCGGCCTATCCGCAAGGCGCCGCCGATCCTGGCTGTATTCTCGGCAACCTCAACTGGCTCGGCACGGACGACCAGGCGCGAGACGTGCTCGCCAGGATCATCTACGGTTTCCGCGTCTCGGTTCTCTTCGGCCTCGTGCTGACGATCTGCTCGGCCATCGTTGGCGTCACGGCCGGCGCGGTGCAGGGGTATTTCGGCGGCTGGACCGACCTCCTGATGCAGCGTTTCATCGAGATATGGTCGTCGATGCCGGTGCTCTACATCCTGCTCATCATCGCCGCGATCCTGCCGCCCGGCTTCTTCGTGCTGCTCGGCATCATGCTGCTCTTCTCCTGGGTCGGCTTCGTCGGCATCGTGCGTGCCGAATTCCTGCGGGCGCGCAATTTCGAATATGTCCGGGCGGCCCGCGCGCTCGGCGTCAACAACCGCACCATCATGTTCCGGCATCTGCTGCCGAACGCGACGGTCGCGACGCTGACCTTCCTGCCCTTCATCCTCTCCGGTTCGATCACCACGCTGACCTCGCTCGATTTCCTGGGCTTCGGCATGCCGCCCGGCTCGCCGTCTCTCGGCGAGATGATCGCCCAGGGCAAGTCCAACCTGCAGGCACCCTGGCTTGGCCTGACCGCCTTCTTCAGCATGTCGATCATGCTCTCCCTGCTGATCTTCGTCGGCGAGGCGGTGCGCGATGCGTTCGACCCCAGGAAGACGTTCCAATGACCGAGCCGTTGCTTTCCGTTCGCAATCTCTCCGTCGCCTTTCACCAGGGAGGCGATACGACGCTTGCCGTCGACCGTGTCTCCTTCGATATCGCGAAGGGCGAGGTTTTGGCGCTCGTGGGCGAGTCCGGCTCGGGCAAGTCGGTCACGGCCAATTCGATCCTCAGGCTGCTGCCCTATCCTGCAGCCAGCCATCCCTCCGGCGAGATCTTCTTCAAAGACAAGGACCTTCTCAAGGCATCCGACAACGCGCTGCGTGCCGTGCGCGGCAACGATGTCACGATGATCTTCCAGGAGCCGATGACCTCGCTCAATCCGCTGCACTCGATTGAGAAGCAGATCGGAGAGATCCTGGCGCTGCATCAGGGTCTCGTCGGCGCAGCCGCAAGGGCACGCATCCTCGAACTCATGAACCAGGTCGGCATCCGCGAGCCCGAAAAGCGGCTGAAGGCCTATCCGCATGAGCTCTCCGGCGGCCAGCGCCAGCGCGTGATGATCGCAATGGCGCTTGCCAATCGTCCCGAACTGCTGATCGCCGACGAGCCGACGACGGCCCTCGACGTCACTGTGCAGGCGCAGATCCTCGAGCTGCTGCGCGACCTGAAGGGCGTCCACGGCATGTCGATGCTGTTCATCACCCATGATCTCGGCATTGTCCGCAAGTTCGCGGACCGCGTTTGCGTCATGACCAAGGGGCGCATCGTCGAGACCGGAACGGTCGGCGAGGTCTTCGCCAACCCGCAACACGAATATACGCGCCATCTGCTCGCCTCCGAGCCGAGGGGCGAGCCGCCGCTGGCCGACGCCTCGAAGCCGCTCGTCATGGAGGGGTCGGATATCCGCGTCTGGTTCCCGATCAAGGCGGGTCTGATGCGCAAGGTCGTGGACCACGTCAAGGCGGTCGACGGCATCGACCTTCGCCTGAGGGCCGGCCAGACGCTCGGTGTCGTCGGTGAATCCGGCTCGGGCAAGACGACGCTCGGGCTCGCGCTTGCTCGCCTGATATCGTCGCAGGGACGTATCAGCTTCGTCGGCAAGGACATTGCCGGCTATTCGTTCCGCGAAATGCGGCCGCTCCGCAACCAGTTGCAGGTGGTCTTCCAGGATCCCTACGGCTCGCTGAGCCCGCGCATGTCGGTCGGTGAGATCATCGCAGAGGGTCTTAAGGTTCATGAGCCCGGGCTGTCGCCAGAGGAGCGTGACGACCGCGTGCGCTGGGCGCTGGAAGAGGTCGGGCTCGACCCGCTGACCCGCTGGCGTTTCCCGCATGAATTCTCCGGCGGCCAGCGCCAGCGCATCGCCATTGCCCGCGCCATGGTGCTGAAGCCGCGTTTCGTCATGCTCGACGAACCGACCTCGGCGCTCGACATGAGCGTGCAGGCGCAGGTCGTCGATCTGCTGCGCGACCTGCAGAAGAAGCACGATCTCGCCTATCTCTTCATCAGCCACGACCTGAAGGTGGTGAAAGCACTCGCCAATGACGTGATCGTCATGCGTTTCGGCAAGGTCGTTGAGCAGGGGCCGTCCGCGGATATCTTTCACGCGCCGAAAGACGACTACACGAGGGCGCTGATCGCGGCCGCCTTCAACATCGAGGCCGTCCACACGGCCGCCATCAATCAGTAAGGGTCCGGTCATGCAGGCGAAAAGTCCTGTTCTCGTCGACATAAAATCCAAGCCGGAAGCGATTGCAGAAGCCCTGAAGACGGCCTTTCCCGATCGCGGCAGCATCAATCTCGGGGATCCGCAAAACCGCGATCGCAACCTGGGCGGCATCGACTATGCGCTGCTCTGGCGGCCGGATCCCGACCTCTTCAGACGCGCTCCGAATCTGAAGGTGATCTTCTCGGGTGGCGCAGGCGTCGACCACATCGTCGCGATGGAGGGATTGCCTGAGGTGCCGATCGTGCGCTTCGCCGACCGCAGCCTGACGGTACGCATGAGCGAGTGGGTGGTGATGCAGTGCCTCATGCATCTGCGGGGCGTGAAGGTGCACGAAAAGCATCAGCGCGAGAAATTCTGGGGCGCGCCGACCGCGCCGGAGGCCGCGGAGGTGACCGTCGGGATGATGGGGCTCGGCGTGCTCGGGCAGGACGCCGCAGCCAAGCTCAGGGCCATGGGTTTCAATGTCATCGGCTGGTCGCGTCGGGCGAAGGCGATCGAGGGCATGGAGACCTTCGATGCCGCCGGGCTTGACGCATTTCTGGCGCGGACGGATATCCTGGTCGGCCTGCTGCCGCTGACGCCGGAGACCACGGGCATCTACGACCGGCGGCTCTTCGGCAAGCTCCGCAGCGGCGGAGCGCTCGGAAAGCCCGTCTTCATCAATGCCGGTCGCGGCAAGAGCCAGGTGCAGGCCGATCTCGTCGAGGCGCTGGAGAAGGGTATTCTCGGCGGCGCCTCTCTCGATGTGTTCGAGGTCGAACCCTTGCCCGCCGATGATCCGCTCTGGCGGCAGGAGAACGTCGTCATCACGCCGCACGACGCTGCCGTCTCCGATGAATATGCGCTCTTCCGCCATGTCGAGACGCAGATCGCCCGTTTCGAGCGTGGCGATCCCCTGCAATATGTCGTGGACCGTAAGACGGGCTACTGACAGACCTGCCGATCTGGAACTTTCCGTCAGGCGAACCGTTCTCGCCTGAGTGACCAAGCCGGCCTCATGGACGCTTCGAGGTCTGGGAGCCATGGACAGCGGAAGGAGATCGTGATGGCACAGCGCGTCGAACGCTGGGAAGAATCCGACTACAAGCTGCACGAGGAACAGCAGATAACTGCCCGCCAGGCGCGTCAGGGACGCTTCGGGCACCGCGTACTCACCGTATTGATCGTCGCCCTCGTTCTCGCCTTCATCGTGTGGATCCCCGTCGAGCTTTGGGGCAAGCGCGAAGCGGATCAGGCAGCCCCGCAGCAGGCCGGCCAGAGCTTGCAGACGCAGCAGCCGGCCGAAAACGCGGAGCCCTCGCTCCAGAACGGCAATGCTGCTGCCGCGACGCCGACCCCGGCACAGCCGGCGACCCCGGCCCAGCAGTAGACGGATCGGCTTTGCGCGGATTTGCAACGCCCTGCTCAGAAAACTTGGCAGGGCGTTTAATTTTGAGCGAAACTATGGACTTTAGGGTCACATTTTTCGATAAGAAGGCGCAAGACTGGTCCGCGCCGCCCAAAACCTGGCGCCAACGCTCTGACCGGATTGCGACGAGGGCGGGAGCAGATGACGAAGACCGATATCGCGACACGTGTCTACAATCACACCTGGAAGCTGGATCCGATCATCCGCAGCCTGATCGATACGGACTTCTACAAGCTCCTCATGCTGCAGATGATCTGGAAGCTTTATCCGGACGTGAACGCGACCTTCTCGCTGATCAACAGGACGAAGCGCGTCCGGCTGGCGGAGGAGATCGACGAGGGTGCGCTACGCGAGCAGCTCGATCACGCCCGCACGCTGCGGCTTTCCAAGAAGGAGATGATCTGGCTTGCTGGTAACAGCTTCTATGGGCGCGCCCAGATCTTCGAGCCTGAATTCCTGTCGTGGCTCGCGAATTTCCAGCTGCCGGAATACGAGCTTTCCCGGAAGGACGGCCAGTTCATCCTCGACTTCCACGGGTCGTGGAAGGAAACCACGATGTGGGAAATTCCGGCACTCGCGATCATCAACGAGCTGCGTTCGCGCTCTGCGATGAAGGCGCTGGGTCCGTTCACGCTCGACGTTCTCTATGCGCGGGCGAAGGCCAAGATGTGGGAAAAGGTGGAGAGGCTGAGGCAACTGCCGGGCCTGCGCATTTCCGATTTCGGCACGCGCCGCCGCCACAGTTTCCTCTGGCAACGCTGGTGCGTCGAGGCGCTCAAGGAAGGCATCGGACCGGCCTTCACCGGGACGAGCAACGTGCTGCTCGCCATGGATTCAGACCTCGAGGCCGTCGGGACGAACGCGCACGAACTGCCCATGGTCGCGGCCGCACTCGCCCAGACCGACGAGGAGCTGCGCAACGCTCCCTACAAGATCATGCGCGACTGGAACCGCCTTTACGGTGGCAACCTGCTGATCGTGTTGCCGGACGCCTTCGGCACGACCGCCTTCCTGCGTGATGCGCCGGAATGGGTCGCCGACTGGACGGGCTTCCGACCGGACAGCGCGCCGCCGGTCGAAGGCGGCGAGAAGATCGTCGAGTGGTGGAAGAAGATGGGCCGCGATCCGCGCCAGAAGCTTCTAATCTTCTCCGACGGTCTGGATGTCGATGCGATCATCGACACCTACAATCATTTCAAGGGTCGCGTCAGGATGAGCTTTGGCTGGGGCACCAACCTGACCAATGATTTCGCCGGTTGCGCGCCGACCGAAATAAAGAGCCTCAACCCGATCTCGGTGGTCTGCAAGGTCACCGATGCCGATGGCCGACCGGCCGTGAAACTCTCGGACAATCCGCAGAAGGCGACAGGCGAGCCGGCGGAGGTCGAGCGCTATCTCAGGGTATTCGGCTCGGCGGACCGCGTCGAGCAGGCGGTGATGGTGTAAC
This sequence comes from Rhizobium sp. BK251, assembly GCF_004345245.1. Lineage (GTDB taxonomy): Bacteria > Pseudomonadota > Alphaproteobacteria > Rhizobiales > Rhizobiaceae > Rhizobium. Next base: position 261,654 of record NZ_SLUQ01000005.1, read on the forward strand.
GCCCGGATTAACGCTGACCAAGCCGATCGAGCGCCGAAAGCAACGGCGCGTCGGAGACATGGATTACGCCGATATAGGGCTGGGCCATGTCGACGATCAGGAAGACCGCGCCGCCGACCGAGATGGCGCAGACGACGAGGATGGCGGCAACCGTTGCGTTGGGCGGAGCCTGCAGCCCGAAGGTCGCGAAGAGAAGGGCGAGCCAGAAGACCAGCACCAGCAGGAAAGGCCATGGCAGGCCCTCGCTTTCGGTTTCGACGAGCAGCCAGTGCGCCTCGGCAATCATGCCGCTCACTTCCAGAGCCCTGGTCTTGATGAGCTGCTGGACCTGGTTTTCCGGGGTAAGCGATCGGAGATTGCTCTGGACGGATTCGATATAGTTGTACTCACCCACCAGATTGCCTGAGGCCCGGTCGACCACCGTCACATTCCAGCCCCTCTCGAGTCGTGCCTCGATGATCTTGCGCAGCAGGTTGCGGGTATCGCCCGTCCCCGGCCCATATTGATCGACCAGCCGATCCAGCAGCACGATGCGGGCCATCGAGGTCTTCAGCCCTTCCTCTGCCTCGTCATAGGAGGATTTCGCCGAGGCGATCAGCAGGCCGAGAGCAAGCGCCGAAAGCGTGCCGACGACCGCGGTCGCAAGCCGGATCACGTCGGTGGAATCCGTCTGGAGATGATGGCCCGGCAAACGAGCACGAACGAACATTCCAAGCGCCGTCGCGGCGCATAGGCAGAGAAACACGATAGCGCCGAGCACGAGCGAACCCAAGCCGATCCCCTGTCACTGGAGGCCGCCAGTCCGGACCGAGCCCACAAGCGCCAGTACCGGATGGAAGCTGTCAGGCTCTTTCCTCGCCGGAGCAGCCCGCTCCCTCGATCGCCTGATCGCGGCGATCATATATGGCCGCCCCCGGTAGGCAATAGCGCGGCGATTTCATCGCCTTGCAGACATTCCGGGGGGTGGTTCCGAAATGCCTGTGCCGGTCGTCGCTGCAGTCGTTTAAGTCGGGACCGCGCCCAGCGCGTGCAGGATGCCGCGCAGCTCCGCAAGGCCGCGCAGGCGGCCGATCGCCGGATAGCCTGGCGTCACCGTCTTCTCGAGGTCGTCGAGCATGCGGTGTCCGTGGTCCGAGCGGAAGACGATCGTATCCTCGGGGCCGCGGCGGCGGTCTTCGGCGACGAGCTCCTTCAGTACCGCCACCATGTCGACGTCACCCTCCAAATGCGCGCTCTCGTGGAAGGTCCGCCCGTCGCCCTCGCGCGTCGTGGCACGCAGATGGGCGAAGTGGATGCGCGAGGCAAAGCGCCGGGCGATCGCCGGGAGGTCGTTGCCGGCCCGCACGCCGAGGCTGCCGGTGCAGTAGCACATGCCGTTAGCTGCAGATGGAACGGCGTCGAAGAGCGCCGCGTAGTCATCGGCGGTCGAGGCGATGCGCGGCAGGCCGAAGAGCGAGCGCGGCGGATCGTCCGGATGCAACGTCAGCTTCACCCCGCGCGCTTCCGCAGCCGGCGTCACCGCTTCGAGGAATTCGACCAGATGCTGGCGCAGCTTTTTCGCGTCGATGCCATCATAGGCCACCAACTTCTCGCGGAACTGCGGGATGGTCAGCGGTTCGGTGGTGGAGCCGGGAAGGGCAGAGGTGATGATGCGGGTGATCTCGGCGATCTCCGCCTCGCTCATCTCATCGAACACAACGCGGGCGCGCTCGCGGTCGGCCTGAGAATATTCCTTCTCCGCTCCGGGCCGCTGCAGCACGAAGAGATCGAAGGCGGCGAAGCGCTCATGGTCGAAGCGCATGGCTGTCGCGCCGGTGGGTGTGACGAAGTCGAGTTCGGTGCGGGTCCAGTCGACCACCGGCATGAAATTGTAGCAGATGATGCCGATGCCGCAGGCTGCCACTGATTCAAGGCTGGCGATCCAGGACTCGATCTCCGCCTTGGCCTCGCCGCCCTTGCGCTTGACCGCATCCGGAATGGGAATGCTCTCGATCACCGACCAGGTGAGTGCCGAACGTCCGGCCGGTGTGGTTTCGATCAGCGACTGGCGCTCGCGCACCTCCGTCTCTGTCCATGCCCTGCCGATCGGCACCTGATGAAGCGAGGAGACGATGTTGGTCGCGCCCGTCTGGCGGACTTCGTCCAAGGTCACGGGAGCCTCGGGCCCGAACCATCTCCAACCTTGCCGCATTCTCAATTCCTCCCTGCTTTTCGATTGCCGGACGTAAGCTCGACCTCTGCGGTCTCAGCAGAAATAGTCCGGATAGCGCGCCCGCAATTCCGCAACATCGGGAATGACGGCGCTCAAGTGATGGATCATCGCCTCGCGCGCGGCCGCCACGTCATGGGCGGCGATCGCATCGCGTATGGTGACGTGCTCGCCGACGACGTTGTCCATGCGGCCGAGCACGGGAAGCGTGAGCCTGCGTGCCCTGTCGATCTGCACCTTGACCGTCTTCAGGATGGTCCAGATGCCCGGATAACCGGCTATGGCGGCAATCGCTTCATGGAAAGCCTCGTCTTCCTCGTGAAAGCTCGAGGCGTTGTTGACCGCCGCATGGGCCTTCTGCCGGCCGATGATGGCGTCAAGCCGCGCGACGTCCTCTGCAGTCGCGTGGGCAGCAGCACTCTCGACCGTCGTTCCCTCCAATGCCTTGCGAACGACGACAGCCTCCGGGATTGCCGAGACCGGAACGCGAGACACGACGGTGCCCGATTGCGGATAGATGTCGACCAGCCCGCCTTCGGACAGCCTCAGCAGCGCCTCGCGCACCGGCGTCCGGCTGACGCCGAATTCTTCGGCGATGCGCTTCTCCTGCAACGGCATTCCGGGCGGCATCTTCAGCGCGACGATATCCGCATGCAGGCGCTCGTAGATCGCCGCCGCCGTCGTCATCCGGCGTATCTTTCCGGCGCCGCTTTCGGCGGTCGGAAAGGGGAACGCTTGGTTCGACAATGTCTCAGGCATGGCATGTCCGGCGTTGACACTCTTGTGCATACTAGTATATCAGTTAGGACCAGTTGCCAAGATGCCGGTTGGAGGAACCGGTGGGCAAATGGAGGATATCAGACAGGGGTGCAGTTTCCGCGCCGGCTCGAGCCGGGCGTCGAGCAGCTGCAGGTCACGGGAAGTTGCGATGCAAAGGCGCGGATTGTCGGCGACCGGCACCGCACGAGGAGGAGGAGCAAATCATGGAAATCACACGCAGGACATTTGTGGGCGGGGTGGCCGGCATGGCCGGTGCCAGCCTTATCCCGATGAAGGGCTGGGCGCAGGCAAAGCCACCGGCAAGCCCGGTAACGATCACCGTCGTCGACGTCGCGGGCAACCTTGCCCTGACCCAGGGCATGTTCGAGAACTATGCTGCCGCCAAGCCGGGATGGGTATCGAGCTTTGCCTTCACCAAGGCACCGGCACCGGAACTGCCGTCGAAGATCAAGGCGCAGCAGGCTGCCGGCAAGGTCGACATCGACCTGGTGCTGACCGGCACGGACGCGCTTTCCGCCGGCGTCGACCAGGGTCTCTGGATCGATTATTCGGCACACAAGGCCGAGCTTCCGAACCTCGAAAGCATTCTCCAGCCGCAGGCCTTCAAGATGCAGGCGCTTGCCAAGGACCAGGGTGTCGTCATCACCTATTATCCGTCCGGCCCGCTGATCGAATACATGCCCGACAGGGTGGCGACGCCGCCGAAGTCGGCACAGGAACTGCTCGACTGGACCAAGCAGAACAAGAACAAGTTCCTCTATGCCCGCCCGGCCAATTCCGGTCCCGGCCGTACGCTGCTGATGGGCCTGCCCTACCTGCTCGGCGACAGCAATCCGCGCGATCCGGCCAACGGATGGGCGAAGACCTGGGAATACCTGGCGGCCCTCGGCGAGAACATCGAGTACTACCCGACCGGTACCGCGGTGGTGTTCAAGGAACTCGGCGAAGGCACCCGCGATATCGTTGCGACGACCACCGGCTGGGATATCAACCCGCGGGCGCTCGGCATCGTTCCGGCCGAAGCCAAGGTGCAGAAGCTCGACGGCTTCCATTGGGTCACCGACGCGCATTACGCCGCCATCCCGAAGGGCGTCTCCGACGAGAAGATCGCCGTCCTCATCGACGTCCTGAATTTCATCTACCAGCCGCAGCAGCAGGCGATCGCTTATGACGCCGGCTATTTCTATCCGGGTCCGGCCGTCAAGGACGTGACGCTCGAAATGGCGCCGCAGGAAAGCCAGGACATCATCAAGGAGTTCGGCCGGCCCGAATATGCTGACTGGATCGCCAACAGCCCGCTCGAGGTTCCGCTGGAGCCGAAGCAGCTCGTCGAGGCCTTCCGGATATGGGACGAAAAGATCGGCTCCAAGAAGGGCTGATCGACAAGATGGAACCGGTGCCGATCCCCTGGTCGGCACCGGCCCCGCAGCGGCTGATGCCGTGCCGACGGATGGAGATTGGGTTTGACTTTTCCGGTTCAGAACGCAACGGCGTTTGCCTCGCCTAAGAGTGCGCGCCTCGAGCTTGACGGCCTGCGCCGTTCCTTCGGCAGCTATCACGCGCTCGACGGCATCGATCTTGCGATCGAGCCCGGTGAGTTCATCGCGCTGCTCGGACCCTCCGGCTGCGGCAAGTCGACGGCGTTGAACTGCATTGCCGGCCTGCTTGCGCTTTCGGGCGGCGAGATCCGTCTCGGCGGCACGCGTATCGACCAGCTCGAGCCGGAAAAACGCGGCTTCGGGATGGTCTTCCAGAGTTACGCTCTCTTTCCGCACATGAGCGTGCGCAAGAATGTCGGCTTCGGCCTTGCCATGCAGGGCATCAAGGGCAGCGAGGCCGACAAGCGTATTGCCGATGCGCTGGCGCTGGTGCGGCTCGAAAGCCAGGTCGACAAACTCCCGGGCCAGCTTTCCGGCGGCCAGCAGCAGCGCGTGGCGATTGCGCGCGCCATCGTCATCCGCCCGCCGGTCGTGCTGATGGACGAACCGCTTTCCAATCTCGATGCCAAGCTGCGCCTTGAAATGCGCGCTGAAATCCGCGGGATTCACGACCAGATCGGCTCGACGACGATTTACGTCACCCACGACCAGGATGAGGCGCTGTCGCTCGCTGACCGTATCGTGGTGATGAGCCAGGGCCATATCCAGCAGATCGGCTCGCCGCAGGATCTCTATCAGCGGCCCGTCAACCTCGACGTCGCAGATTTCATGGGCTTCCGGACCCGCATTGCTGGCCGCGTCGTCTCGGTCTCCGGCAGTGAGGCGGAGATCGAGGCTGCAGGCGCGCGGATGAGCGGTTCGATGCGCATGCCGCTCAAGGCAGGTGACGCAGCGGTGCTGTCCGTGCGCCCCGAGGATCTGGTCGCAACGGCAACGGGCGAGGGCATACCGGCTACCGTTGCAAGCACGGAATATCGCGGCCGGGCCTTCTTCGGCCTGGCACACACCGCCGAGGGCGCCGAGCTTTATTTCCGCTCCGAAGATGCCCTGCCGCGCGGCTCGTCGGCCTTCCTGCAGCCGGTGGCCGGACGGGCGCTGGTCTTCAAGGGGGCGGCTGCATGAGCGGACCGTCGCTGCGCTACAGGCTTTCCGCGCGCGGGCTCGACGGCACGACCTTGCTGGTGCTGCCCGGCCTGATCTTCATGGTCGCGCTCTTCGTCTATCCCTTCCTCTACGGCGTCGTCGATTCACTGATGCCGAAGGAGGGCGCCTGGTACGCCAACTATGCGAAGTTCTTCACCGACCCGTTCCAGTACAAGACGATCGGCGCCACGCTGTGGCTGGCTCTGCCGGTGACGATCATCAATCTGGCCTTTGCCGTTCCGGTCGCCTTCCGCGTCCGTCTGATGCGGCGCCAGCGGCTGCTCACCACCATCCTCGTCCTGCCGATCACGCTCGGAACCGTCTTTGTCGCCGACGGCCTCCTGACCTTTCTCGGGCCGCGCGGCTGGTTCAACGATACGCTGCTTCTGCTCGGCATTCTCGATGCGCCGGTCAAGCTCACCAATAATTACTGGGGCGTCTTCGCCTCGCTGCTGATAACAGGCTTTCCCTTCGCCTTCCTGCTAACGCTTTCCTACATCACCGGCATCGACCCGGCGATCGAGCAGGCCGCCGCAACGCTCGGCGCCGGGCCGGCGAAGCGCTTCTTCCGCGTGTTCCTGCCGCTGCTGGTTCCGGGCCTCGCCGTCACCTTCTGCCTTGCCTTCGTGCAGGCTTTCGCGGTGTTCCCCTCCGCGGTCCTGCTCGGCGCGCCCGCCGGCCCGACGCGGGTGATCTCGATCGCTGCATATCAGGCCGCGTTCGAACAGTACGACCACTCCCTCGGTTCGGCGATCGCGCTGATCATGGGTGGGGTGGAGCTCATCGTCGTCGTCGCCATCCTCGGCGCGCGTTCGCTGTTCTATCGCGGCCCCGCCGGCGGCACGAAAGGCTGAGACATGATCCGCGACCAGGGACTGACATCGAAAATCTGGCGGTTCGCCATCTGGGCGCTGGCAACGCTCTTCGTCCTCAATCTGCTTGCTGTCATCGCCGCCGTCATCATCAACTCTTTTGCGACCCGCTGGCTCGGCACATGGCTGCCGGTGGGCTGGACGACGCGCTGGTATTTCAGCGCCTGGAAGGAATTCCAGCTTTCCAGCGTCGTGCTCGTCACCTTCGAGGTTGTCTTCACGGTCGTCATCATCTCCGGCATTCTCGGGGTCATGACGGCCTATGCACTGGCGCGGCGGGACTTTCCCGGCAAGCGGGCGATCGTCCTCCTGCTCCTGCTGCCATTGCTTATTCCGCCTCTCACCTACGGCATCCCGCTTGCGACCGTCCTCTATCAGTTCGGCCTCGGCGGCACCTTCTGGGGCGTCGTGCTGATCAACCTCGTGCCGTCGCTACCCTTCGTCGTCCTTGTGATGATCCCCTTCATCGAGCAGATCGATCCGCGCATCGAGGCTGCCGCCCGCGTCTTCGGCGCCGGCACCACAAGCCTCTTCATCCGCATCCTCCTGCCGCTGCTGCTGCCTGGCATGCTTGCCGCACTGCTGCTGGTGCTGGTGCGGACGATCGCCATGTTCGAGCTCACCTTCCTGATTGCCGGGCCGACGACGCAGACGCTGGTGGTTTCGCTCTACTACGCGGTCTTCGCCTCAGGCGTACGCGCCGGCCAGTCGATCGACGCCATGGCGGTGATCTACATGGTGACGACGCTCTTCTGGCTGGTGCTCGCGCTGCAATTCGTCAATCCGACACAGATCGTCGCCAGGGCAAAGCAGCAGTCTGCCCATTGATCGTCCGTCGATCGCTTGATCACCGCTCGTGAAGCTGGAACCACGGGCGCCACCTCCGGCTGGCCAGATAGAGGCTGCGGTCGGGCTGGATGATGTAGTTCTCGTAAACCGACCGGCCATCCTCCGCGATGAAGTAGTGCGACACGATGCTGCCGATTGGCGCCTTGGTGAGCTTCGTGCGCGGCTGGCCATGGTAGGTGATGCTGCCAGGGATGGGCTCGAGGCCTCCCGGCGTGAGATTGCAGCCGGCAAGCATGGGGATGCAAAGCAGTCCCGCCAACAGGTGACGCATGAGAATCCTCCTCCGAAATTTGCCGCCGAGAAAAGGCCTTTTGATCATCGATCTAATGAAAATCGCGAAAAATATCGGCAGGCGCCGCATTGAGTATATAGGCGCGAAACCGCGCTGCCGAAAGGAAGCCCGCAAAACGATTTTGTATTACCGCCGACCGGACCGGGCAATTTGCGCGATCGGGATGTCGACCTGTTGTGCTTTCCTCCCGGCCATAAGGAAAGGCCCCGTCTGGACGGCGGGGACGCACAGCACCGGCGGCTTAGTTGCCGGCTCCGTTTGTTGCGGTTACTGAAGAAGGGTGCGGCCAAGCCTGCAGCGCGCTATACGCTCATAGCTCCCGCGGCAGGTCGTCTTTGGTCGTGGCTGCTGTGTGGCGCTGCTTCTTGGCCGGCCGCCGCTTTTTCGATTTGCTTGGCGGTATGGTGCGTTCGATGTGCACCACCTCATCGGACAGCAGCAGCAGGAAATTCTCGTCGTCCAGCCGTTCGGCAACGTCGCCGTCGGCGGTCATGTAGTCCTTGGCCGGCCTCGTGGTGAGGCGGTATCCGGCGCCGGAGGTCTTCATCTGCTCGATGACGACGTAGTTACGTCCGGATCGACCCTGGCAATGATAACGCTGAACCTCTTCGTAGTTTGCCACAACTGCCTCCATCACCGTGATCTAATATAGCTGCAACGCCTCGCCCTGAGTCAATATCGAATGGACACGCGGCGTTCTTGTTGAAACGTGCCGTGGGAGTGATGGCCGCCCGCCCTGCCGATAGGCCCGCCTTTGAGGAGGAAGGCGCGCCTTGGGAAGGGAACTAGGATGTCCCTGCGCATCGACAATGGCAGCAGCCCCGACACAGCAGCGGAATATTAGAATCCGAAGAGCCATCGACGTGGTTGTGCTATGCTGAGCACAGGTTGCGCAAGCTTCCATCGTCTGAGCGACGCAATGCCATGGTGCGGGGGTTCCATGCAGCCGAGCAACGTTCCGATGATGCGGCGAAATTGATGGTCCAACCGCCTGCGCCACATCGGCGACATCACATTTCGATGGCTTGGTGTATCGATAGTGCTCAATGGCGGACAGAGAGGGATTCGAACCCTCGGTACGCTTTCACGTACACACGCGTTCCAGGCGTGCGCCTTAAACCACTCGGCCACCTGTCCATCCTGCCGGCTCGCGCTCTTTGGAGGCAAACCGCTGGAACGGCGCGATATATACCGATGAATTTTCCGCGATCAACCTAAATCTAACAGATTTTTGACTTGTCGGCATAAAACTGTCCGTGTGTCTTCCATTGCTCTTTTGCCGACGGACAAGTATCTAATTTGCTAATGGGAGAAGTCGAACTGAGGCCCCAAGGGCCCGTGTGCCGCGTGCAGGAGGATTGATGCGTTTCTTGTTGCGTTTAGCCAGCCTCGTTGCGCTGGTCATCGCTGTCATTGCCGGCACCGTCGATTCGATCCAGTCCGTTGCAGCATCAGATGTGATCCTCACCCCCTTTGGCGATGCCTGGTCGGATCTCAGTCCTTCCACACTTTCGGCTCTCCAGTCGTCGATCGCCTATTACATCCATCCGTGGTTCTACGACATCGCGATGCAGTGGGTCCTGTTCCAGCCGACCTTCGTGGTCTTCCTGGTGATCTCCCTGCTTCTGTGGATGGTGGCCTACAGGAAGCCGCCGGTGGCGGGCCGCTTTACCGCTTGAGCCTGTTTGCAATCTTGCCGGGCCGGCCGAAGGCGGCGATGGGTGGCTTTGGGGGCAGGCGCATGAGGGTCGCCAGCGCGGTAAATCGGGCTGCGGCCGCGGGTCGTGATCGTGGCTTGGGCGGCATCCGGGCGGGCTGGGCGACTGGCTAGTTGTTAGGCACTTTTCGAGGCGCCCTGACCAAAAATAAGTCCCTCAAGAAAGCTTTTTGCCAATTCCCACAAATCTTTACCATCCGAAAAATTTCTGGTGAATTTTTCCTTGAGCCATGCAAGGATGCGCGCCAGCCAGGCCTCCGGGGGGAGGTCGGTGGTTCCGCAGACATGCCTCGCAGAAGGCTTGCGGGAGGACCCAACAAAGATCATAGCAACAACAGGGCTGCATTATGAAAAAATCTGTTCTGACTCTCCTTGCCTTGGCCGCTATGTCGGCAACGGCACTTGCCGCCGACATCAAGCCGGCGCTCGTCTACGGAACCGGCGGGAAGTTCGACAAGTCCTTCAACGAGGCAGCCTACAACGGCGCCGAGAAGTTCAAGGCCGAGACCGGCATTGCCTATCGCGATTTCGAGCCGACGGGCGACACGCAGGGCGAGCAGGCGATCCGCAACTTCGCCAGCCGTGGCTTCAATCCGGTCGTTGCCGTTTCCTTCGCATGGACGTCGGCCATCGAAAAGGTCGCCGCTGAATATCCCGACACCAAGTTCATCATCGTTGACGCCGTGGTCGACAAGCCGAATGTCCGTTCGGTCGTCTACAAGGAGCATGAAGGCTCCTATCTCGTCGGCGTCCTCGCAGGCTTGGCCTCCAAGTCCGGCAAGGTCGGCTTTGTCGGCGGCATGGACATCCCGCTGATCCGCAAGTTCGAATGCGGCTACGAGCAGGGCGCGCGCGCAGCCAAGGCCGATATCGAGGTCTTCCAGAACATGACCGGCACCACGGGCGCGGCATGGAACGACCCGGTTCGCGGCGGCGAGCTTACCAAGAACCAGATCGACCAGGGCGCGGACGTCGTCTACGCGGCTGCCGGCGCGACCGGCCTCGGCGTGCTGCAGACGGCTGCCGATAACCAGAAGTTCTCGATCGGCGTCGACTCCAACCAGAACTACCTGCATCCGGGCTCGGTCCTGACCTCGATGGTCAAGCGCGTCGACCTCGCCGTCTACAACGCCTTCACCGACACCAAGGGTGACAAGTTCACTCCCGGCGTTCAGGAGCTCGGCGTCAAGGAAGACGGCGTGACCTGGGCCTATGACGACAACAACAAGCCGCTGATCACGCCGGAAATGCTGGCAGCGGTCGAGAAGGCCAAGGCCGACATCATTGCCGGTACCGTCAAGGTCCACGACTACATGTCGGACAACTCCTGCCCGAAGTGATTTGACAGTGAAAGGGGCGTATGGCGGACAGGGTCCGGCATACGCCCTTTCCATATCCAAGGTCAGGTTTTCTGGAGCGCCCTCGTGAGCCAACCGCCCGCAATCGAACTCGTGGGCATCGACAAGAAATTCGGTGCCGTCCACGCCAACAAGAACATCGACCTGACCGTCGCCAAGGGAACCATCCACGGCATCATCGGTGAGAACGGCGCCGGCAAATCGACGCTGATGTCGATCATCTACGGCTTCTACCACGCCGACAGCGGCGAGATCCGTGTCAACGGCGCGCCGGTCACTATCAAGGACAGCCAGGCAGCCATTGGTGCCGGCATCGGCATGGTGCACCAGCACTTCATGCTGGTCGACAATTTCACGGTCCTCGAAAACGTCATGCTTGGCGCAGAGGGTGGAGCCCTGCTTGCAAGGGGCGTGGCTTCGGCGCGCGCCGAGCTGAAACGGCTGGAGACCGACTACGGACTGGAGGTCGATCCGGACGCGCTGATCGAGGAACTGCCCGTCGGCCTGCAGCAGCGCGTCGAGATCCTGAAGGCCATGTATCGCGGCGCCGAGATCCTGATCCTCGACGAGCCGACGGGCGTGCTCACGCCGGCCGAGGCCGATCACCTTTTCCGCATTCTCGGGGTGCTGCGCGACCAGGGCAAGACCGTCATCCTGATCACCCACAAGCTGCGCGAGATCATGGCGATCACCGACACCGTGTCGGTCATGCGCCGCGGCGAGATGGTCGCGACCCGCAAGACCTCGGAGACGACGGTCGAGGAACTGGCGGAACTGATGGTCGGGCGGCGCGTGCTGCTGCGAGTGCAGAAGGGCGAGGGCCATCCCGGCGCCAACGTGCTTTCCGTCAGAAACCTCACCGTCAAGGATAATCGCGGCGTCACGATGGTGGACAATGTCTCCTTCGACGTCCGTGCCGGCGAGATCGTCGGCATTGCAGGGGTCGCCGGCAACGGTCAGTCCGAATTGCTGGAAGCGATCGCAGGCATCCGCAAGCCTACCTCCGGCGAAATCCTGTTTGATGGTCAATCAATCGACAAGGCCGATCCCGCGCGCCTGCGCGAACTGGGGCTTGCCCATATCCCGGAAGATCGCCATCACATGGGTCTCGTTCTCAAGTTCGAGGAATATGAGAACGCCGTGCTCGGCTATCACCGCGAGCCGCAATACAGCAAGGGTCCGCTGCTCGATCTCGAGGCGATCCGCAAGGATGCCATGGAGAAGATCGAGAAATACGACATTCGCCCGCCGAACCCACGGCTGAAGACGGCGAACTTTTCCGGCGGCAACCAGCAGAAGATCGTCGTCGCCCGGGAAATCGAGCGCGACCCAAAGATGTTGATCATCGGGCAGCCGACCCGCGGCGTCGATATCGGCGCCATCGAGTTCATCCACCGGCGCATCATCGACATGCGCGATGCCGGCAAGGCTATCCTGCTGGTCTCCGTGGAACTCGATGAGATCCGCGCGCTTTCCGATCGCATCCTCGTGATGTTTGCCGGCCATGTCGTCGGCGAGAAGACGGCTGATGCCGGCGAACAGACACTCGGCCTGATGATGGCCGGCATTGCCGCGTGAGGCCCTGATGAGCACTGCTTCCGTACCGCTACCCAACTGGATCAACTACGGTCTCATTCCGATCCTGAACCTGTTGGTGGCCTTCCTGATCTCCGGCTTCGTCGTATGGCTGATCGGCGAGAACCCGCTCGATGCGCTCGTGCTGCTGCTGCAGGGCGCGCTCGGCCGCGGCGAGGGCATCGGCTTCACGCTGTTCTATGCCACGAGCTTCATCTTCACCGGGCTTTCCGTCGCGGTGGCGATCCATGCCGGCCTCTTCAACATCGGTTCGGAGGGTCAGGCCTATCTCGGCGGCCTCGGCTGCGCCTTGGTGGCGCTGGCCCTCGACCATTACGTGCCGTGGTACGTGACGATGCCGTTCGCCGTGATCGGTGCCGCGATTTTCGGCGCGGCCTGGGCTTTCATCCCGGCATGGCTCCAGGCCAAGCGCGGCAGTCACATCGTCATCACCACCATCATGTTCAACTATATCGGCGCGGCACTGATGGTCTATCTCTTGGTGCATGTGCTGATCGTGCCCGGCAAGATGGCGCCGGAGACCCGCACGTTCCTCGAGGGCGGACAGTTGCCGAAGCTCGACTGGCTCCTGGCGTTGTTCGGCATGAGGTTGGGGGCCGCGCCGTTCAATGTCTCCTTCCTCATCGCGCTCGTGATGGCCTTTCTCGTCTGGCTGCTCATCTGGCGCACCAAGCTCGGTTTCGAGATGCGTACGCTGGGCGTGAGCCCGACGGCGGCAAGCTATGCCGGAATTCCCTATGCCCGCACGGTGATCATCGCCATGCTGATCTCCGGGGGCCTGGCCGGCATGATGTCGCTGAATCCGGTGATGGGCGCTTCGGCGCGCCTTCAGGTGGAGTTCGTCGGTGGTGCCGGTTTCGTCGGCATCGCGGTCTCGCTGATGGGACGGAATCATCCGGTCGGCATAATCTTCGCCGCAATCCTGTTCGGCATCCTCTACCAGGGCGGCGCGGAACTCTCCTTCGACATGCCGAACATCACCCGTGAGATGATCCTCGTGATCCAGGGGCTCGTGATCCTCTTCGCCGGCGCTCTTGAGTACATGTTCCGCCCCGCGCTCGTGCGCGCCTATCAGCAATTCGCACCGGCGTGAGGTTGGACCAATGGATTTCTACGACATCCTGATCAGCATCCTTGGCTCCACCATCCGCCTGTCGATCCCCTTGATCTTCACGGCGCTCGCCGGGCTGTTCTCGGAGCGCGCCGGCATCTTCGACATCGGGCTGGAGGGCAAGATGCTGGCTTCGGCCTTTGCCGCCGCCTGCGTGGCGTATATCACCGGCTCCGCCTGGCTCGGCCTTCTTGCCGGTATCGTGGCGTCCGTGGCGTTGAGCTTCGTGCACGGCTTCGCCTCGATCACCAACCGCGGAAACCAGATCGTTTCCGGCGTTGCGATCAACTTCTTCGTGGCCGGTATCACCATCGTGCTCGGCCAGGCGTGGTTCGGCCAGGGCGGACGCACGCCGCAGCTTCCTGGTGACGCGCGCTTTTCGCCGATCGTCCTGCCGGGCGCCGACGCCATCAGGGGCGTGCCACTCATCGGCCCGCTCTATGCGAACGTGATTTCGGGCAACAACCTGCTTACCTATCTGGCGTTCCTCGCGGTCCCGCTCTCCTGGTGGATCCTCTACCGCACGCGGTTCGGCCTCCGGCTGCGCGCGGTCGGCGAGAATCCGGGCGCGGTGGATACCGCCGGCATTTCGGTCAGCTGGCTGCGTTATCGCGCCGTCATCTGCGCCGGCATCCTGTGCGGCTTTTCCGGCACCTATCTGGCGATCGCCCAGTCCGCGGCCTTCATCAAGGACATGTCGGCCGGCAAGGGCTATATCGCGCTCGCCGCCCTTGTATTTGCCAAGTGGAAGCCGGTGCCGGTGATGTTCGCCTGCCTGCTTTTCGGCTTCCTCGATGCCTTCTCGAACTTCATGCAGGGCAAGTCCGTGCCGCTGATCGGCGAGGTGCCGGTCCAGATATTCCAGGCACTGCCCTATATCCTGACCTGCATCCTGCTTGCAGGCTTCATCGGCGTCGCCACCCCGCCCAAGGCCGGTGGCGTGCCCTATACCAAGGAGCGCTGAGACATGTCGCATGAGCTTTTCGAGGCTGCGCGCAACGCCATGGCCCTGGCCCACGCACCCTACTCGAAGTTCCCGGTAGGTGCTGCGATCCGCGCCGAGGACGGCAGGGTCTATGTCGGCGCCAACATCGAGAACCTGTCATTCCCTCAGGGTTGGTGCGCGGAACCCACCGCGATCAGCGCCATGATCATGGGCGGGGCCAAGAAGATAGTCGAGATGGCGGTCATCGCCGAAAAACTGCCGCTTTGCCCGCCCTGCGGCGGGTGCCGTCAGAAGATCGCCGAATTCGCAAACAAGGATACGCGCATCTACCTTTGTGACGAGGTTGGCGTGAAGAAGACGATGACCATGGAAGAACTCCTGCCCTTCAGTTTTGAGACCGAGATCCTCGGATGACCGCGGTCATCGATCTGCTCGCTGAAAGAATCGGCGGGCTGGCGCCGCGCTACGGAATCATCCTCGGTTCCGGGCTTGGCTCGCTCGTCGGCGAGCTGACGAATGCGGTGAGGATATCCTATCGCGATCTCCCAGGCTTCCCTGTCAGCTCGGTATCCGGCCACGCCGGCGAGCTTGTGGCCGGCTATCTCGCCGACGAGCCGGTGGTCATGCTCTCCGGCCGGGTCCACTACTACGAAAAGGGCGACGCCAATGCGATGCGCCCGCCGATTGAGGCGATGATGAGCCTCGGCATCGAGGCCCTGATCCTCACCAATTCGGCCGGCTCGCTGCGGGAGGATATTCCCCCGGGATCGGTGATGCAGATCACCGACCACATCAACTATTCCGGGATGAACCCGTTGATCGGGGAGGAGAGCGACAGGCGCTTCGTCGGCATGACCAACGCCTATGATGCGGAACTGGCGGCACGCATGCGTGCGGCCGCGGAGAAGCTGCAGATCCCGCTGTCGCAGGGCGTCTACATGTGGTTCTCCGGTCCGAGCTTCGAAACGCCGGCGGAAATCCGCATGGCGCGTATTCTCGGCGCCGATGCGGTCGGCATGTCGACCGTGCCGGAGGTGCTTATTGCACGCTTCCTCGGCCTGAGGGTTGCAGCGGCCTCCGTCATCACCAATTATGGGGCTGGAATGACTGGTGGCGAATTGAGCCACGAGGAAACGAAGGACATGGCGCCGGTGGGTGGCGCCCGTCTCGCGGCCATGCTGAAGGAGATGATCACAGGTGGAGATGGCGGTAATGAATAATCATCTGCTCAGGGAGACGGCTGCAGTCGCCCTGTCGCTTCTCGATCTGACCGATCTGACGGACGATTGCACGGATCAGAGAATCGAAGTCCTCTGCGCGCGTGCCCAGACGCCCTTCGGCAACAGTGCGGCGATCTGCATCTGGCCGCGTTTCGTGGCGCATGCGCGCGGCATCCTAGGTGCCGGACACCCGGTGCGGATCGCGACGGTGGTCAACTTTCCCGGCGGCGACATGGAAATTGCCGATGTCGCCGCGGAAACGCGCGAGGCGATCGCCGACGGTGCGGACGAGATCGATCTCGTCATTCCCTACCATGCGCTGATCGCCGGAAACGAGAAGGCCGTTACCGACATGGTGAAGGCCGTGCGCGCCGAATGCGTTGCGCCCGTTATCCTGAAGACCATCCTGGAGACCGGCGAATTGAAGGAGCCGGCCTTGATCCGCCGTGCCTCCGAACTGGCGATCGACGCCGGAGCCGACTTCATCAAGACGTCGACCGGCAAGGTCGCCGTCAACGCGACGCTGGAAGCCGCCGACATCATGTTGCGGACGATCCGCGAACGCGGCCGCAATGTCGGTTTCAAGGCTGCCGGGGGCATTGGCTCGGTCTCGGACGCAGCACTTTACCTGCGCCTTGCCGAAACCATCATGGCGCCCGACTGGCCGATGCCTTCGACCTTTCGCTTCGGGGCGTCGAGGGTGCTCGACGATATTCTTGCCGTCTTGAACGGCGGTCCTTCAAGCAGCGCGTCGGCGGGATACTGACAAATGCTGCCGCAGGAGACCATCCGCCGCAAGCGTGACGGCGGCGCCCTGTCGGCTGTGGAGATCGAGGCTTTCATTTCGTCTCTCGCGAAGGACGAGCTTTCTGAAGGGCAGATCGGCGCTTTCGCGATGGCGGTCTGGTTTCGCGGCATGACCCGCGACGAAACCGTGGCACTCACGCTTGCCATGGCGCGCTCCGGCGACACGCTCTCATGGCCCGGTATCGACCGACCGATCGCCGACAAGCACTCGACCGGCGGCGTCGGCGACAACGTTTCCCTCATGCTTGCCCCAATTGCTGCAGCCTGCGGCCTCGCCGTGCCGATGATCTCCGGGCGGGGGCTCGGTCATACAGGCGGGACGCTCGACAAGCTTGAATCAATTCCAGGCTACAACATCATGCCTGATGCGGCGCTGTTTCGCCGTACGGTGAACGAAGCCGGCTGCGCGATCATCGGGCAGACGGGCGTGCTGGCGCCGGCCGACCGCAGGCTCTATGCCGTGCGTGATGTTACCGCGACGGTCGATTCCATTCCGTTGATCACGGCCTCGATCCTCTCGAAGAAGCTCGCCGCGGGCCTGGATAGCCTCGTCCTTGACGTGAAGATCGGCAACGGTGCCTTCATGACGGGCAGCGGAGAGGCCGAGACGCTTGCGCGATCCCTGGTGGAAGTCGCCAACGGCGCGGGCGTGAATACCTCCGCGCTGATCACCGACATGAACCAGCCGCTCGCCGATGCCGCCGGCAATGCCGTCGAGATCCGCAATTGCCTGGACTTTCTGGCCAGCCGAAAGAAGGGCACGAGGCTGGAGACGGTCGTGCTTGCCTTTGCGGCCGAAATGCTCCTGCAGGCAGGTCTTGTCAAAACGGCTGCCGACGGCGAGATGCTGGCGGGGGAGGCGCTTGCCTCGGGCCGGGCTGCGGAAATCTTCGCCCGCATGGTGCGTCTTCTCGGCGGGCCCGCCGATTTCGTCGAGAACCCGGAAAAGTATCTGCCCAGGGCTCCGATCGAGCGCCCTGTCGTGGCCTCCGATGATGGCTGGCTTGCAGGCTGCGATGCGCGCGGTATCGGTATGGGCGTCATCGATCTTGGCGGTGGACGTCGGCATCCGGACGATCGAATCGATCATCGTGTCGGCTTCAGCGGCTTGCTGCCGCTCGGAACGAGGGTGGCGAGAGGCGAACCGATCGCCGTCATCCACGCCGCGGACGAAGCGGGCTTCGAACGAGCGGCTGCTGTCCTGCGCGATGCCTATCGGATCGATCAGGTGCCGCCCGCGCTTCCGCCGGTCATTGCCGGCCGCGTTGCAGCGGATCTTACTGACTGAGGCTGAGCGAGCCGTCAGCAACGGTGTAGGAGGCAAGCTTCTGGAGGAAGCTCATGCCGACAAGCGTTCCGCTCAACGCGGCATCCTTCAGCACGAAGGCCTCGACGCCGCGAACCTTTATGCTGCCGATTTCGATGCGGTCGAGCGTGACATGTGCCGCCTTCGTTTCTCCGTTGGCCGTGTTGACGGCGTAGCGAAAGTCGAGCTGGTTGCCACTGAAGCCAAGGCGGCGCGCGGTGCTTTCGTTGAGCGCCACATAGGTGGCGCCCGTATCGATCAGCCCGTCGACCGGCTTGCCGTTGATCTTGAAGCTGCCGGTGTAGTGTCCGCGGGCATCGGGCTCGAGGCGCACGCTGCCATATCCGCCCGTCGATGACGTCGATAGCGGGACGTCAACGGCAGCCGCCATGGGCGTTACGCTCGCGGCGCCTGGCTCAAAACTCTGGAAAAGTGCTGGGATCTGGGTCGCAAGGACCGCGACGACGGCGGCAAAGATCAGGCTGCGCACGAGCATGGAACGAATATCCTGCATTGTTCCCCCGCCTCATGCGGGAGCAGTTCAGGTTCGATCCCTACAGCATCTTTGCTGACAAGTTCCTAAGGCCGGTGCCGAAGAGCGCACGTAGCGCCAATCATTCCACCGGCAATTGAAGGGCCGGTTAACAGCCCGTAAAGCTACTTCGTACCGTACATCCGGTCGCCGGCATCGCCGAGGCCGGGAACGATATAGCCCTTCTCGTTGAGATGGCTGTCGATCGCGGCGGTAAAGACCGGCACGTCGGGGTGGGCGTCGCGGAAGTGGCGAATACCCTCCGGCGCTGCCAGCAGGCAGAGAAAGCGGATATTGTGCGCACCCCGCTCCTTCAGCTTCTCGATGGCCGCGATAGAGGAGTTGCCGGTCGCAAGCATCGGATCCACCACGATGATCAGCCGCTCGGAGATATCCTCCGGTGCCTTGAAGTAATATTCCACCGGCTGCAGCGTCTCGTGATCACGATAGACGCCGATGTGCGAGACTCGCGCCGAGGGCACGAGGTCGAGCATGCCTTCGAGCAAGCCGTTGCCCGCGCGCAGGATAGAGGCGAATACCAGTTTCTTGCCTTCCAGGATCGGCGATTGCATCTCCTGGAGCGGAGTTTCGATCGTCTCCATCGTCAATTCGAGATCCCGCGTGACCTCATAGCAGAGCAACGTCGAAATTTCCCGCAGCAGTCGGCGGAAGCTTCCGGTCGAGGTCTCCTTGCGGCGCATGATGGTCAGCTTGTGCTGTACGAGCGGGTGATCAATGACTGTGACGCCGTCCATGATATCAGCCTTCCGGTAGTTCGTGTCTGTCGATCGTTTCTTCCATGGAAATCGCCCGGCCTGCAAGAGGAGAGGCGGTTTTACGCGCATCTTCCCCCTGATCTGTGGGTTTCGTCCGCTACAGACGGGCCATCAGCCGCCGTCGTGTTTCCTCGTCGACAAATGCGGCCTCGATCGCCGTCCTTGTCATCGCATTTATCTCATCGTCACCGAAGCCGAAGGCGCTGGAGGCTAGGTCGTATTCGCGTTCCAGAGAGGTGTGGAAGAATGGCGGGTCGTCCGAATTGAGCGTCACGCGCACGCCTGCTTCCCTGAGCTTGCGCAAGGGGTGCGACTGGAAATCCGGGAACACGCTGAGCGCAATATTCGAACCGGGGCAGACTTCGAGCACCGTACCGAGATCGGCGAGCCGCGCGACGAGATCGATGTCCTCGATCGCACGCACCCCATGGCCGATACGGGAGGGTCTTACGACGTCGAGCGCATCGGCGACGCTGAAGGCGCCACAGACCTCCCCTGCATGGATGGTGAGGCCGAGGCCCGCCTCACGGGCGATGTCAAAGGCACGAGCATAGTCGGCGACGCGGCCCATGCGCTCCTCGCCCGCAAGGTTGAAGCCGGTGATGAGCGGATTGTCGCTCCTTGCCGCATATTCGGCGGCGGCAACCACGCTCGCCGGCCCGAAATGGCGCTCCCCGGTGATGATGAGGCGGGCCTCGATGCCAGTCTTTGCCTTGGCTGCCCGAATTCCTGCGCAGACCCCGGCAATATAGGCATTAGCGCCGAGGCCAATCCGGTCGCCATGGTCCGGAGAAACGATCAGCTCGCTGTATATCGTGCCGATCGATGCCAGTTCCTCCAGGTAGGTTTCGGTCAGCAGCGCATAATCCTCCTCCGTGCGGAAGACTTCCGAGACCTTGTCGTAGCACTGCAGGAAGGCGGCAAAATCGTCCCAAACGTAGATGCCATCGCGGAGGAAGTCGTGGGTGTCGACGCCGTATTTCAGTGCCTGGCTCTTGGTCAGCGCCGGTGGTGCTGCGCCTTCCAGGTGGCAGTGCAGCTCAACCTTCTTCAAGTGCGAGGTCACAGGAAGCTCCTTCCGTGCTTGCCAGTCGGAATGCCGAGGTGGCGCGCGACGGTCTCGCCGATGTCGGCATAGGTCGAGCGGATGCCGATGGGGCGCGAGCGCATCCCCGGGCCATAGGCGAGGATCGGGACGCGTTCGCGCGTGTGGTCGGTGCCGCGCCAGGTGGGGTCGCAGCCGTGGTCGGCCGTCAGGATCACCAGGTCGCCCGGCTTGAGCTTGCGGTGGATTTCCGGCAGGCGCGCGTCGAAAGCCTCGAGCGCTGCCGCATAGCCCGGAACATCGCGGCGATGGCCATAGAGCATGTCGAAATCGACGAAATTGGTGAAGACGAGGTCGCCTTCGTCTGCCGTCTCCATTGCCTCAAGAGTCGCGTCCATCAGCGCCATGTTGCCGTTGGCCTTGATGACTTCGGATACGCCTTGATGCGCAAAGATATCGCCGATCTTGCCGATCGCATGGACCTTGCGTTCGGCGGCGACCAAGCGGTCGAGCAACGTCGGCTCCGGCGGCAGGACGGAAAAGTCGCGCCGGTTGCCGGTGCGCTCGAAGGTGGTGCGCGTCTCGCCGACAAAGGGGCGCGCGATCACGCGGCCGATATTGTACGGATCGAGTAAGGTCCGCACGATCTGGCAGAGTGCGATCAGCCGCTTGAGGCCGAAATGGCGTTCATGCGCGGCGATCTGGAAGACTGAGTCGGACGATGTGTAGCAGATCGGCTTGCCGGTGCGGATGTGCTCTTCGCCATGGCGCGCGATGATCTCCGTGCCGGAGGCATGACAATTGCCGAGAATGCCTGGCAGGTCGGCGGCCTCGCAGATCGACTGCACGAGCTCGGCGGGAAACGCGTCGCCCTCGGCCGGAAAATATCCCCAGTCGAACATCACCGGCGTGCCGGCAATTTCCCAATGGCCGGATGGCGTATCCTTGCCGCGCGAGACTTCGTTGGCTGAGCCGTAGAGCCCGTAGATACGTTCCGGCAGGGGCATGCCCGCGGGATAACGGCCCGATGCGGCCTTGGCGATCTGCATCAGGCCGAGCGCCGACATGTTGGGGAGCACCAGCGGGCCTTCGCGCAGTCCCTCGCGGTCGCCAGCCCCGGCAGCGCAGAACTCGGCGATGTGGCCGAGTGTGTCGGCGCCACCGTCGCCATAGGTTTCGGCATCAGGGCCGCCGCCGACACCGAATGAATCAAGGACCAAAAGAAAGGCGCGAGCCATTTTCCCCCCGGACTGCATGCATGGGGACTGCATGCATGGATGCGTGCCACGCCTGTCGCGCGTTTGCCACGCTGTTTGTTGCTTCAGGGATTGTCCTTATATCGCGCTTTGTTCATTGGCAATTTGCATCTGCGCTGGAGCCGAGCTATCGGATCGGCGTGCGTGGTATCAGCAATCGCTGCAGCTGATGGCTTTTCCCTCGCGCTGCCAGTAATAGTAGTCACGCTTGATGGTGATCTCCTTCATCGTGGAAGGGAGGAAATCCGCGCCGAATTCGAAGACCTTGTAAGGAACGGTCAGTTCGGCGTGAACGAGGAAGGTGCCGGGCTTCTTCATATCATTCGGCATCGAGGCCGCGCTGCTTGCAGCATAGGGTGGTCCGGATTCCGACCATGACCAGGCGACCTTCGCGTTCGAGGCCGCATCGACACTGATGCCGGTGATCTTGACCGTCATGCCGTCGGTACCGAACGGCGCGAAGATGCTGCGCGCGGCATTCGGCATCTGAGCCAAGAATGCCTTGTTGACCGTTGCTTCCGCGCGGGTGACGGCGTCTGCTACCGTGCCGGCTGCACGGCTCGCCTTCTTCGCGAAGTTCAAGCCGATGGTGACCTGCAGCGCGCCAATGTAGAGGATCAGGAGGACCGGCGCGATGATTGCGAATTCTATCGCCCCGATCCCGCTCTTGTCGCGAAGGAAACGGGAGAACACCGACATAAACCCCCTGCACGGTCCCGTGCCGTCCCAGGGTGATTGCCCAATACCTGCAAGGCCGGGGAGTTCGCGCGCCGCCATCAGTATTTCTCGTTCTTGAAGGTCGACGTGGAAATCATCAGATAGTCCATAGAGCCGTCGGGACGGTGTTCGTCGCTGAGGAAAGGGCGAACAAGATCAGTCACGATCTGCCAACGGTAGAAGGCGCGGACCATGTTGATCGTTTCCGGGCCGCCGGGCGAGAATTTCAGTGCGGATGTATTGAGCGGAGCACGCGGATCGGAAGACATTCGCGGTATTTCAGGGACGATGTCCGAGAAGTCGTTGTAGTGTTCCACGTCCAGGAAGAGCTTCTCCGGCGTGTTGACCTCGGTCGGCGAGCATTTGATGAGAATCGAAATCTCGTTGCAGAATGCCTGGCGGAACTGCTCCTTGGTTATCGTAGCGGCGATCTGGCCGGTCCGCATCTGGCGCGAGAGCTTGTCGACTGCGTTAGCGACGAGCTGCTCGCCGGCATAGCAGACGAAGGTCTCGACGGTCGCGAAGATGATAACGAAATAGGGGATGGCAAGAAGCGCGAATTCGATGGCCGCGGATCCTTCCCGCGAGCGGAAGAACCGGCGAAGGCGCAGTTTTCGGGCCGGTGCGGATGGGGGCAGGCTGCCTGCATCATCATGATCAATTGCCATCGTGCCGGAAGCATCCTGCAAATTGCCACCGCCGCGCACGGCCATGGCTGAACCTCGAGACCCAGGTGCAGATCCGCCAAACCAGCCAACAGCGAACGGTGCTTTCGGACGCGCCTGCACGCCACACTATCGGACGTTTCTTGATTTTCCGTTTCGGCGGTCGCCTCAATTTGAGACTTGGCGCAAGACTAGGGGGCTTCGCCGTCGCCGGGATTGTTGTTCTGCTGGGTATGCTGCTCGCAATTGGGCGTGCAGGAGAGAACGGAGCGTTCCGTCTGCCGGAAGACGCGCACGGTGTTGCCTTCGTCGATCGATACCAGGATGCGTTCGTCGAGGATGGCATTGCCGTCGATGTCGAGGAGAACGAGGTTGGTCGTCCCGAAGCTGCGGCCGGTGAGCACGATCGTCTTGGCATCGGCGACCGTCGCGTCCGCCACCTTGGAATTGCCGACGATGACCTTGCTGACGGGGCGGTCGAGCTTCAGCACGCGCGCATGATCCATGTAGACGCGCAGCATGTCGTCCTCGCCACCCGCCCATGCGTTTCCGAAGCCCGCGGCGATGATGGCGCAGGCGAGGACGGCGATCTTGCCGCGGTTGGACATTGTGGACCCCTTGAACGGCTCGTGCGGAAGCGACGCGCACAATAATGGAAAAGATTGGTGAATGAAGCGTTAAGCGCTTGAAATGTGCGTAGGCGGGGCCGGCGGACCGTGCCGGGTGGATTCAAGCGAACGGGCAGCCTCGATATGGAACGGCTTTGCCCTGCGCATCGAAAGTTCGGCTTTTGAATCAGCGTCTTCCCGGTTGGCTGGATTGGTCGAATTGCAGCGATGCGATTAACCTTGCGATCACCATAGAGGGTGTATTTTAGAATTTACGACCTGGTAACTCTAAACCTTAAGGTGATGGAAACAGCCCTTTGATTAGTTTGAAGCGATCCGATCAACGGCAACAGTTGGCGGAAGTGCTGACAACCAAGTGGAGTAGGAGTTACCCATGACCAAGCTTTTCGCCCGTTTCCTGAAAGACGAATCCGGCGCAACCGCCATCGAATACGGCCTGATCGCCGCCCTGATCTCCGTCGCGCTGATCGCCGGCGCATCGACCCTCGGCGGCGCGCTGAACAACCAGTTCTCCAATCTTGCCAACACGATGAACGACCCGACGGCAGGACTCGACGACTGATCCCCGGAATTCGGAGAGTATCAGGAGCCGCCGTCGGTCGTCACCGGTGGCGGTTTTCTTTTGCACGGCCACAGGATGTGGGGAAGGTGAGAAATATTCCTTTAGGCAATTTGCCGTAGCCTCTCGCCTTAAACCCCTTCGGAGAAGCCCGATGATCTCAGCCGCCGTCTTCCTCATCTTTCCGCTCTGCCTGGCGGTCGCGGCCTTTTTCGATCTCTTCACCATGACGATCCCGAATCGCGTGTCGCTGATCCTGGTTGCCGCCTTCCTGGTCGTCGCCCCGTTCCTCGGTCTCGGCTACCAGGTGATTGGCATGCACCTTCTCGGTGGTCTGATCGTCCTCTCCGTCTGCTTCTGCTTGTTCGCACTAAATGTGATGGGCGGGGGCGATGCAAAACTTCTGAGTGCTGCGGCTGTCTGGTTCGGTCTCACATCGTCACTCCTCATCTTCCTGATTGATGTCGCCTATGTCGGGGGTGCCCTGACCCTGCTTATTCTTGCCGTCCGCTGGCGGGCAACCACGATCCTGGCGCTCGGGCTTCCGGTGCCGAATTCCATCCTGATGGCGAAGAAGATCCCCTATGGTATTGCCATCGCGATCGGCGGTTTCATGGCCTATCCGAACTCGCCCTTGATGATTGCGGTACTCGAGAGATTGAACTGAAGCGCGCGCCTTGCCGTTCACGCTTGGTTAACCTCAATTGTAAGCATCTCATTAACTATAATTACACCAATTGCTGACCATTCTGCGGGTAGAGATTCTCACGCCTCGAGGAATGATCAATGAAACCCGCTCGCATCGCCATTCTCGCAGTCGCCATAGTCGCGGCCGGGCTTGCCGGGCTGTTGGCGATGCGGCTGGCCGGCCGGGGTGGGATAGCACCGAGCGTCAAGGCGATCGTGCAGAAGGAACCGAGCGTCAACGTGCTGGTCTCGTCCGCCAACTTGCCGGTTGGTACGCGCCTGAGCGCGGAGACGATGCGCTGGGCGGCCTGGCCACAAACCGGCCTCGTGAAAGGCTATGTAACCGAGAGCGATCGGCCCGATGCACTGAAGGAGCTTGACGGCGCCGTCGTGCGTCTTCCCTTGTTCGAGGGCGAACCGATCCGGGCTGAAAAGATAGCGGATGCGGGAGGGCGGATCATGTCGTCGCTCCTGCCTGCCGGCAAGCGGGCGGTTGCGACGGAGATATCGGTCGCGACGGGCGCCGGCGGCTTCATCCTCCCGAACGACCGTGTCGACGTGATCATGGTCAGGGAGGGCGATTCCGGAAAGTTCCTGACCGAGACCGTATTGAGCAACGTCCGCGTCCTCGCGATCGACCAGCAGATCCAGGAGAAGGAGGATGGTTCGAAAGCCGTCGTCGGCACGACGGCGACGCTTGAGCTGACGCCCGACCAGACAAAGGTTTTGACCGTCGCCCAGCAGATGGCGACCCGCCTCTCGCTTGCGCTTCGTTCGGTCGCCGATGCCCAGGAGCAGGATACGACCGCCGCGGACTACCTGCTCAGCGGCGACAATGGAAGCGCGATCGTTCAGGTCATCAAGTCCGGTCAGATTGTTACCGGCGCGAAGGTCAAGGCGCAGTAAGGGGAAGCGGGGCAATGCAGTCGATCATGAAGAATACAAGGCTTCTCCTCGCAGGGTGCCTATCCTTTTCCCTCGCTTTCTGTGACCTGGCCTCGGGGCTCGCGCTGCCGCAGGCCCATGCCGAGGGCGATGGCATCGTCAGGATCTCCCAGAGCGGGCCCGGCACGCATCGACGTCTCAAGCTCGGCCTCAACAAGGCACTGGTCGTCGATCTGCCCGAGGACGCTCATGACATTCTCGTTTCCGATCCGGAAATGGCGGATGCGGTGACGCGCACGTCCCGTCGCATCTATCTCTTCGGCAAGACGGTCGGGCAGACCAACATCTTCATCTTCGGCGCCGACGGGCAGGAGATCGTGAGCCTCGATGTCGAGATCGAGCGCGACATCGCCGGCCTTCAGGCGAACCTCAGGCGCTTCATTGCCGATTCAGACATCAAGATCGAGATCGTGTCGGACAACATCGTGCTAACAGGCACGGTGCGTACACCCCAGGATGCAGCCCAAGCGGAACGACTTGCCTTTGCCTTCCTGAAGGGCGGTGAGGCAACCACAAGGACCGAGACGGCGACGAGCAATGGCGGCGACGGCTCGGTCGCGCTTTTCGCCGAGGGCCGCCAGACGTCCCAGATCGTGAACCTTCTGAAGATCGATGGCGAAGACCAGGTCACCTTGAAGATCACCGTCGCCGAGGTGCGGCGCGAAGTCCTCAAGCAACTCGGCTTCGACCATTCCGTCACCAACCGCTCCGGCCTTGATGTGTTGACCCTCGACAATGCCGCCAATATTGCAAGCGGTGGCATCGCCGGCTCACTGACCACTTCGCTGGGCCGTTATACGCTGAACAGCTTCATGAACGCGATGGAGCAGGCCAATGCCGTCAGGACGCTCGCCGAGCCCACGCTGACGGCGATTTCCGGCCAGAGCGCCTCCTTCAATTCCGGCGGTACACGCTACTACCCGGTCGTCCAGACGGACGGCACCGTCACCTACCAGTCGTTCCAGTACGGCATCAGGCTTGATTTCACGCCCGTCGTCCTCTCCGCCGGCCGCATCAGCCTCAGGATCAACACCGAGGTTTCCGAGCCGACGACGACGACCGGAGCGACCGACGTGCGCCAGCGCCAGGCCGATACCTCCGTGGAACTGCCCTCCGGCGGTTCGATCGTGCTAGCCGGCCTTGTCCGCGACGATGTCCAGCAGGGGATACAGGGCGTGCCCATCGCCGGGAAGGTCCCCGTTCTCGGCGCGCTGTTCCGCAGCCGAAGCCTGGAGCGCAACGAGACCGAGCTCGTCATCATCGCCACGCCCTATCTGGTAAGGCCCGTCGCCCGCAACCAGCTGTCCCGGCCGGACGACAACTTCGCGCCCGACAATGATGCGGCCACCTTCTTCCTCAATCGCGTCAACAGGATCTACGGCCAGGCGGAACGCCCGGTTGCCGTGGGCCAGTACCACGGCGCGGTCGGGTTCATCTACAAGTGACCGGGAGGAAGACATGATCCTCACCGAGACCAATGGAGCAGGGAAAGACCGCAAGATGACCGGCCACATCGCAAACGCCGCCCGACCGGGCCTGAGGAGATCTGCCGTCGCGGCCGCGGTTGTCGCAGTCGCCTGCCTGCTTCAGTCCTGCGCGAATGACCAGCTGACGACCGGCGCCATCCCCGAGGATTATCGCCTGCGGCATCCGATCGTCCTTGCCGATGCGGAGCACACGCTGGACATTCCGGTCGCGGTCGGCGAGCGAAGCCTGACGATCGGCACGCGCGACGTAATCCGGGGCTTTGCCAACAACTACTCCAGTAGTGCCTCCGGGACCGTCCATATCCTTATCCCGCAGGGTTCGCCCAACGCCGCCTCCGCTTCCGCCGTGCGCAAACAGGTTCGGCGCGAACTTGTCGGCGCCGGTGTGCCCTCCACGCGAATCGTCGATACCAGCTACGTCCCGTCGAACCCGGGGGTAGCAGCACCCATCCGGCTCAGCTTCGTGGCGACGACCGCGATGACCGCGCCGTGCGGACAATGGCCGGAGGACATGAACGCCGGGCTCTACCAGAACAGGAACTGGCAGAATTTCGGCTGCGCATCGCAGAGCAACCTTGCCGCACAGATCGCCAATCCGACGGACCTCATGGGGCCGCGCGCAATGACGCCGATCGATGCGGAGCAACGCAGCAACGTGATCGAGACCTACAGAGGCGCTAGTGCGACCGGCTTCTGACCGGACCGGCTGCATTCAGGACAGGAAAAAATGAGCGCGATCGACTACGAATTCGCCAGCCCGCAGAGCCTCCGGGAGCCGGATGAGATGCCGCGCCTCGGCGACCTGGAGAACATGCGTCCTCTGCCGCGCATCTCCGTCCACGCCTTCTGCGAGAGCGAGGCGCTGCAGCAATTGATGGAGCGCTGCGGCGGTGACCGCCGCATGGCAAAGGTGAGCCTCCGTATCACAAGCGGCGGCATTGCCGCGGCGGCGAACATGTTTGCCGCCGCTCCGACGCCGAACCTGATCGTCCTCGAAACAAGAGCAAATCCAGCGATTCTTCTTGCGGAGCTCGCCCCGCTTGCTGCCGTCTGCGACCCGAGCACGAAGGTCGTGATCATCGGCTATCACAACGACATCGCGCTTTACCGCGACCTGATCCGCAACGGCATCTCGGAATATATCGTCCAGCCGGTGTCGATGCAGGACATCCTGTCGGCGATGGCGGCCATATTCATCGATCCGGATGCCGAGCCGCTCGGCCGCAGTATTGCCTTCATCGGCGCCAAGGGCGGGGTTGGCGCCTCCACGATCGCGCACAACTGCGCCTTCGGCATCTCCAATCTCTTTTCGACCGAGACGATCCTTGCCGATCTGGATCTGCCTTACGGAACCGCAAACATCGACTTCGACCAGGATCCCGCGCAGGGCATTGCCGAGGCAGTCTTTGCGCCCGAGCGGCTGGACGAGGTCTTTCTCGATCGCCTGCTGACGAAATGCTCCGAGCATCTGTCGCTGCTTGCAGCTCCCTCGATGCTCGACCGCGCCTATGATTTCGAAGCGAGCGCCTTCCAGCCGGTTCTCGACGTCCTCCAGCGCAGCGCGCCCGTTTCCGTGCTGGACGTGCCGCATGCCTGGTCGGAATGGACCCGTTCCGTGCTGGCCGCGGTGGACGAAGTGGTGATCTGCGCCGTTCCAGATCTTGCGAACCTGCGCAATGCCAAGAACATGCTCGATGCCTTGCGGCGGCTGAGGCCGAACGACAAGGCTCCGCACCTGATCCTCAACCAGGTAGGAATGCCGAAGCGCCCGGAGATCGCTCCCTCCGAATTCTGCGAGCCGCTCGAGGCCGATCCGATCGCAATCATTCCCTTCGACATCAATCTCTTCGGCAATGCGGCCAATAGCGGACGGATGATCTCGGAGATGGATGCGAAATCCCCCGTGGCCGAGACCTTTTCTCAGGTCGCGCATATCGTCACCGGTCGCGTGGCGGTGAAAAAGGCGAAAAAGGGCGGCCTGCTTGGCCTGCTCAAGCGCAGATGAACCGGACAATGGGTTAGACTGGACAGGCTGGTATGTTTGGAAAGCGTGGAAACGAAGGATTTGGCCAGGGTGGCTTCGGCGGAAGCGTGTCTCCCGTCCCGCCACCAATTCCGGCTGCCCCGGCCGCCGCGATACCGTCACCCGGCATCCTTCCCGATGCGGCTCGCGATACCGCGCCGCGCCAGCCGCTGGCGCCACCCCCTGCGCCCGCAGCACAGCGCCGCCGCCCGGCGCGCACCGAGGAATATTACGATACCAAGTCGCAGGTCTTTTCCGCGCTGATCGATACGATCGACCTGTCGCAGCTTTCGAAGCTCGACGCCGAAAGCGCGCGTGAGGAAATCCGCGACATCGTCAACGACATCATCACGATCAAGAACTTCGCGATGTCGATTTCCGAGCAGGAGGAACTGCTCGAGGACATCTGCAACGACGTGCTCGGATATGGTCCGCTCGAACCGCTGCTGGCTCGCGACGACATTGCCGACATCATGGTCAACGGCGCCGGCCAGACCTTCATCGAAGTGGGCGGCAAGACGATCGAGTCCGACATCCGCTTCCGTGATAACGGTCAGTTGCTGTCGATCTGCCAGCGGATCGTCAGCCAGGTCGGCCGCCGCGTCGACGAATCGAGCCCGATCTGCGACGCCCGCCTGCCCGACGGCTCGCGCGTTAACGTCATCGCGCCGCCGCTTGCCATCGACGGGCCGGCACTCACGATCCGCAAGTTCAAGAAGGACAAGCTGACGCTCGACCAGCTCGTGCGCTTCGGTGCGATCACGCCGCAGGGCGCGACGCTGCTGCAGATCATCGGCCGCGTCCGCTGCAACATCGTCATTTCAGGCGGTACCGGCTCGGGCAAGACGACGCTTCTGAACTGCCTGACCAACTATATCGACAAGGAAGAACGCGTCATCACCTGCGAGGATACCGCCGAGCTGCAGCTCCAGCAGCCGCATGTCGTGCGCCTCGAAACCCGCCCGCCGAACATCGAAGGCGAAGGCGAGATCACCATGCGCGACCTCGTCAAGAACTGCCTGCGCATGCGTCCCGAACGCATCATCGTCGGCGAAGTGCGCGGACCGGAGGTCTTCGACCTTCTGCAGGCGATGAACACCGGCCACGACGGCTCAATGGGGACGATCCACGCCAATACGCCACGCGAGTGCCTGAGCCGTATGGAATCGATGATCGCCATGGGCGGCTTCTCGCTGCCTGCGAAGACTGTCCGAGAAATCATTTCCGGCTCGGTCGACATCGTCATCCAGGCTGCGCGTCTTCGCGACGGCTCGCGCCGCATCACGCAGATCACCGAGGTGATCGGCATGGAAGGCGACGTGATCATCACCCAAGATCTCATGCGTTACGAGATCGAGGGCGAAGATGCGAACGGCCGCATCATCGGCCGTCATATCTCGACAGGGATCGGCAAACCGAACTTCTGGGATCGCGCCCGCTACTACAACGAGGAAAAGCGTCTGGCTGCGGCACTGGACGAGATGGAAACCAAGTCGAACTAGGAAGAACTACAATGTTCGGGATCGATCCGATCGTGCTTGCCATAGTCGCGCTCGCTGCCGTTTCCGCGGCGGCGGTGTGCTATGTCGTGCTCTTTTCCAGGATCGAAACGGAGAAGAAGGCCGAAAGCCGCGTCAATCGCGTCAAGTCGGCCGAAACCGATCGCGTCAAGGTCAAGGCCGCCCGCGACCGCGTGCAGGAAATGTCGAAGCGGCGCAAGTCGGTGCAGGATTCGCTGAAGGATATCGAGAAGCGCCATCTCGAAAAATCCAAGAGCACGCTATCGCTGAAGTCGCGGCTCAATCAGGCGGGCCTCTCCGTAACGCCCGCGAAATTTCACGTGTTCAGCGCCGTCTTGGGTCTCTTCGTTCTTGCCGTCTCCTTCATTGCCGGTGCGCCGCTTGTCGTCGTCCTCGGTCTTCCAATCGCCGTCGGGCTCGGCCTGCCGCGCTGGGTGCTGGGTTTCCTCGTGAAGCGCCGGCAGAACAAATTCCTGGACGAGCTTCCGAATGCGCTTGATGTGATCGTCCGTTCGATCCGTTCGGGCCTGCCGCTCAACGACGCGTTGCGGCTTGTCGCTTCAGAGGCGCGCGAGCCCGTCAAGAGTGAGTTTCGGCGCGTGGTCGAGTCCCAGCAGGTCGGCCTCAGCGTCGCGGATGGCTGCGCACGCATGATAAATTACATGCCGCTTCAGGAGGTGAACTTCTTTGCGATCGTTATCGCCATCCAGTCGCAGGCCGGCGGCAACCTTTCCGAAGCGATCGGCAATCTTTCGAGGGTTCTGCGCGAGCGCAAGAAGATGAAGGCCAAGATCAAGGCGCTGTCGATGGAGGCCAAGGCCTCTGCGTGTATCATCGGCGCGCTGCCATTCATCGTCGCGCTGCTCGTCTACCTGACGTCGCCGCAATACATCTCGATCCTCTTCACCGATTCCCGCGGCCACCTGATCCTGGGTCTCTCCGGGGTATGGATGTCGATCGGCATCATGGTCATGCGCAACATGGTCAATTTCGAAATCTGACCGGAGGCTGAGAATGTCACAAGAGCTTGCCGCCAGACTGACCGAGCCGGGCATGCTGATTGCCGTCTTCGTGGCGATCGCCGTGTTCGCAACCTTCTATACGGTTGCCATACCGTTCTTCGAGCGAGGCGACCTCAGCAAGCGCATGAAGGCGGTGTCGACCGAACGCGACCTTATCCGCGCTCGCGAGCGCGCCAAGCTGAACACGGAGGGCGGAGCCAACAAGGCCTCGCTCAGAAGCCAGAACAGTCGTCCAGTCCGCCAGATCGTCGACCGCTTCAACCTCAAGCAGGCGCTCGCCGACGCCAACACGGTCAACCGCCTGCGCGCGGCGGGCTTCCGCTCGGAAAACGCGCTGAACATGTTTCTCGTGGCGCGCTTCCTCCTGCCGTTCATCTTTCTTACGGCCGCCGGGATTTGGGTTTTCGGGCTCGGCAATCTTGCCGAAAAGGCCTTCGGCATCCGCGTGCTGGCCGTTGTTGGAGCCGCTTACGTCGGCTTCTACCTACCGAACATCTATGTCTCGAACCGCATGGGCAAGCGCCAGCACTCGATCAAGCGTGCCTGGCCGGATGCGCTCGACCTTATGCTGATCTGCGTCGAATCGGGTATCTCGATCGAGGCTGCCATGCGTCGCGTCTCGGAGGAGATGGGCGAACAGTCGCCGGCGCTCGCCGAGGAAATGGTGTTGACGACGGCCGAACTCTCCTTCCTCCAGGATCGCCGCGCCGCACTGGACAATCTCGCCACGCGCACGCAGATCGATATCGTCAAGGCGGTGACGCAGGCGCTCATCCAGGCAGACCGATACGGCACGCCGGTCGCGTCTGCGCTGCGTGTGCTGGCCCAGGAAGGGCGTGACGAGCGCATGAACGAAGCCGAAAAGAAGGCGGCCGCCCTGCCGCCGAAGCTCACCGTGCCGATGATCCTGTTTTTCCTGCCCGTTCTCATCGCCGTCATCCTTGGCCCCGCGGGCATCCAGGTCTCCGACAAGTTCTGATAGGGCTTTCAGGAGCGTCGGCGAGCGAGATGACGCGGCTCATCGCGCCACGGCAGCACTTCCCGCAAGGGTGGAAGGCGCCAGAGCAATTCCAGCAAAAACGCGAAGCGGTTTTGCGTCCGAAATTGCTCAAAAACAACGCGACAGAGCGTTTCTGTAATTCGAAGAGAACGAAATGCTCTAGTTGACGGCTGGGGTCGGCTGGTCCTTGCTCGCGAGCTTCTGCCAGGAATTCTGCTGGGAGAGCATGGCGCGCAGGTAGGCGACATTGGCGTCCGCCTGCTGGGGAGAAAGCTCGCGGCGGGCAATTTCCTCGGCTTCCGGGAAGCGGCCCTGGAGACCAACGACGAGGGCGAGGTTCTGGCGCACGCGGCTGTCCGCGCCGGGCTGGTCGGCGGCCGAACGCAGGTAGGTTTCGGCCGTACGGGGATCGTTTGTCAGCACATAGGACATGCCGAGGTTGGAAAGGACCGACGGTTCGTTCGGCTGGATATCCAGCGCGTCGCGGTAGCGGCTGCGGGCCTCGCTGCTGCGTCCGAGCTGGTCGAGGATGGCGCCTTCGGCGGAGATGAGCTTCCAGTCCGGGCGGTCCGGCGTCTGGGCCCGAGTGATGGTGTCGAGCGCCTGCTCGAGCTGCCCGGCTGCGGCCTGTGCCTTGCCGTAGGCGGCCAGCACGCCGCGGTCCTGCGGATTGGCAATCGCCACCTGCTGCATCACGGCGAGCGCCTGGGCATCGCGGCCGCTCATGCGCAGGAGGTTCGCATAGCCTATCCCGGCGTCGCGATCCTTCGGGTTCTTCTCATAGGCGGCGCCCATGCGGTCCGTCGCCGACCTGAGTTCCGTCGTGTTCATTTCCTCGGCTGGCTTGGAAAGCTTGGGAATTGTGCCGGTCGTGATCTTGTCGCTGGTGGTCGAGCACCCGGAAAGTGCAATCGCGACGAGCGCGGCGCTGGCGCCCTGCAGAACGCGGATCTTGAGCGCGGACGGCATTATCCTGGAAGTCATTGCGTGTTCCCGAGGTCCCGATTCGTGCGCCTGGCCTCAAAGCGGAACAGGGAAGGTTTGACGCAATCTCCACTCAAGCAATAATCTGTTAAGCCTAACAGAGAGTTAATCGCCCCGATTCCGCTTTGCATGACCAAAGGATTGTTATGGCCCCCTATCAGTACATCGAACGACCGACCCCTTTCAACACGAAAGGTAGCAAGACTCTCCCGATCTTTGCCGTGACGCCTGCGCACATCGAGACCGGCACGATCGACCCGATCGCGCTCGATTGGGCGCACAAGGCCGGCTACAAGGCCGACAGCGGCTCGCTTCTCCTGATCCCGACCGAGGGCGGCCACCTCGGCGGTGCGCTCTTCGGCCTCGGTGCCAATCCTTCAGAACAGCCATTCCTCACCGGCAAGCTCGCCCGCACCCTGCCGGCCGGCGACTGGCATATCGAGACCGCACCGCTCACCGCAAATCGCCTTTCGCTGGGCTTCGGGCTCGGCAGCTACCGTTTCGATCGCTACAAGTCCGAAAAGACCGCGGCGCCGACACTGCTGATCCCGCGCGATGCCGATGCGGCCGACATCAAGCGCCAACTGGCGGGTGTCTTCCTTGCTCGCGATCTCATCAATACTCCGACGAACGACATGGGACCCGAGCAGCTCGAGGCCGCCTTCCGCGGCCTTGCCGAGCACTACAAGGCGGAGATGTCGGTCATCATCGGCGATGATCTCCTGAAGGAGAACTTCCCGCTGGTCCACACGGTGGGCCGCGCCAGCGCAGACGCGCCGCGCCTCCTGGAACTGCGCTGGGGCAAGAAGGGCTATCGCAAGGTGACGCTGGTCGGCAAGGGCGTCTGCTTCGATACGGGCGGCCTCGACATCAAGTCGGCGGCCTCCATGCTTTTGATGAAGAAGGACATGGGTGGCGCCGCCAACGTCATGGGCCTGGCGCTGATGATCATGGATGCGAAGCTCAAGGTGGACCTGCGCGTCATCGTCCCGGTGGTCGAGAACTCTATCTCCTCGAACGCCTTCCGTCCCGGCGATATCTACCGCAGCCGCAAGGGCCTGACCGTCCAGATCGACAACACCGACGCCGAGGGCAGGCTGATCCTCGCCGACGCGCTCGCCTATGCAGATGAGGAAGCTCCTGACCTGATGGTCGATATGGCGACGCTGACGGGAGCCGCCCGCGTGGCGCTCGGCCCCGATCTGCCGCCCTTCTACACGGATGACGACGGCCTTGCGCACGACCTGACCGAGGCGAGCCTGGAAACGGACGATCCGCTGTGGCGCATGCCGCTCTATATGGGCTACGACAAGGATATCCGCAGCAAGTTCGCCGACATCACCAATTCGCCTTCCGGCGGAATGGCGGGCTCGATCACCGCGGCGCTCTTCCTGAAACGCTTCGTCACGAAGACGCCGAGCTGGGTCCATTTCGACATCTACGGCTGGGCGCAATCCGAACGGCCGCATTCACCCGGCGGTGGCGAGGCGCAGGCGATCCGGGCCCTCTACCATCACATTCGAAACAGCGTTCGTTAGAATTTTATTCACCTTGAAAGGCGGCGCTTTGCGCCGCCTCTTGTCCTTGCGGGCGAGTTGCGGAAAAATGGAACGTCAGCGTAACGGTTTCGGAGTTCCTGTTGCCCATTGAGTTGACCGCCTCGCAGGCGCTTGGTTTGTGGCATGGCGTTGTGCTGGAGCAAGTCCGGCAGGACAGGCGGGATCTGACCCTGCGGCAGATGGCTATCCTGTTGCATATCTATCTCGTGCCGCCGCCGCATACCGTCCGCGGGCTTGCCGCGACGCTCGAAGTCACCAAGCCGGTCATCACGCGGGCGCTTGACACGATGGGCGAATTGGGGCTGGTCGATCGCGTACGCGATGACAGCGACCGCAGAAATGTCGTCATCAAGCGGACGGTCGCGGGCGCGCTCTATCTCGAGAAGCTCTGCGACCTCGTGCGAGACCAGGGCCGCCGTCTTCCGGTTTGAGAGGAATGAAATGACCAACTTCGATCGCCGCCTGCATGCCTTCCGCCCGGACCTCGCGGAGATGGCGCTTCAAGACCAGGTCGATGCGCAACGCTTTGTCAGCGGAACGCCGGCGCGGGTCGCCCTTCCGGTCGTGGCGCTGCGCCCGAAGCCGGATCTCGCCACCGGAATCGACACTGAATTACTCCTCGGCGAAGAGGTGACCGTCTTCGACCGCGCCGACGGCTGGTGCTGGGTGAAGGCGGTGTCGGACGGCTATGTCGGATACCTGCCGCAGGACGCGCTGGAAGAGCCTGGCGCGGCGCCCACTCACATCGTTACCGTGCAGCGCACGTTCGTCTATCCGGAGCCGGAACTGCGCAAGCCCTATTCCCGAACCCTCTCGATGGGCAGCCGCGTAAGGATCGCCGGCGAGGCTGAAACCCGCGGCAACCACTATGTCGTGCTGGAGGATGGGACCGCGATCTTTGCGAAGCACGTACAGCCGCTCGGCGCGCTCGACGGTGCTGACTATGTCGAGATCGCGGCGCGCTTTCTGGGCACGCCGTATCTCTGGGGTGGGCGATCCGGCCTCGGCATCGACTGTTCGGGCCTCGTACAGCTTTCGCTGCTGATGACCGGAAGGGCCGCCCCGCGCGACACCGACATGCAGTCGGAAGGTCTCGGCGAGATGATCGGCCGTACGCAGCTCGGACGCGGCGATCTGGTCTTCTGGAAGGGGCATGTCGCGATCATGGAGGACGAGAGCACCATCCTCCATGCCAGCGGTCACACCATGAGCGTGGCGCGCGAGAACTTCGAGGCCGCCGTCAAGCGGATCGGCTGGCTGTACGCGCAGCCGACGGGCTATCGTCGCCCGCGTATCTGAGCCCGGAACCATCCTTCGCCGAGCCCGTTGCATCTCAAGACATCGGAACGCTTGAGAGGAGCAATGTCATGGCGATTTCTTCGATGAAGCAGAAGGTTCGGGAAATCCTCGGCGACAAGAGCCAGGCGATTGGTGCGAAGATTGACCGTCTCCGCACGCTCCAGAGCGAGGCGCGCGGCGTGCAGCGCGCCGCGACCGAAAGCCCCATGGCAGCGGATGACGGTCTGCAGGACGACCTGCGGATGGTGGAGAAGGCTCTGCAGGAGCTCGGCGCCGATAGCGAGGAAAAGGGGGCGGCGACGCTCTGAAGACGAGCTGCCCTCAGCAAGCAGTCGGCGGTTGCGGCCATCTGTCGGCGCCACCCCACCAGTTCTCGAAGGCCTTCGAGAGCCGCAGCACGCGCATGTCGTCGAAGCGCGGCCCGACGATCTGCAGGCCGATCGGCATGCCGGATTTCGAGAAGCCGCAATTGATCGAGGAGGCCGGCTGCTCCGACATGTTCCACGGCACGGTGAATCCGATATGCTCGAAGGGCCGCTCCGGATCGTTGGTGGGTGATGCCCAATCCGCCGGATAGGAGACGATGGGGTTGGTCGGCGAAAGCACGGCGTCGACCGTCGTGAACAGCCGGCCACAGGCCTTGCGCATCTCTATAGTCTGGTTGAAGCCGCGAACCACTTCGAGGCCTGTCAGCGTGGCTCCACGGCGCGCCCATTCGTGGATATAGGGAAGGATCATCGAGCGCCGTTCCTCGCTGAGACCGGCGATGTCGCCCCAGAATTTTGCGCGCCAGAAATTGTCGAGCCCATTCAGCATGTCCCGGGTCAATACCGGCCGGACTTCCTCGATGACGGCACCGGCTCGTTCGAAGAGCTTTGCCGCGGCGACCACAGCCTCATGCACCTCTGGATCGACGGGCAGGCCGCAGCCGGCGTCGAGCATCAGCCCGATCCGCATGCCGCGCACATCGATGTAGAGGTCCATCCAGTCGATCTCGTTCGGCGGCAGGCTTGTACCATCCCTCCAGTCCGGCCGCGAGAGCGTTGCCATCGAATAGGCGGCATCCTCGACCCTGCGTACCATCGGGCCGGCGCATCGTCCGACGTAGTAGGGATCGACGGGAATGCGGCCATGGCTCGGCTTGAAGCCGAAAACGCCTGTCCAGCCGGCCGGCAGCCGGACTGAGCCGCCGATGTCCGTCCCGATATGCAGGGGGCCGTATCCTGCCGCCGCTGCCGCTGCCGCGCCCGCACTCGATCCTCCCGGATTCTGTGAAATGTCCCATGGGTTTCGACTGAGGTGGTGGAAACTGGAAAGCCCCGAGGTGAGCATGCCGTAGTCGGGGCAGGTGGTCTTCGCGAAGATCACGGCACCATCCTCGCGCAGCCGTGCCGCGATCGGTGCGTCGGCATCCGCCGGGACGAGTTCGACCGCCCTGGTGCCGAGCGGGACCGGCTGGCCTTGCGTTGCTATCAGTTCCTTGAGGGTCACCGGTATACCGTCGAGAGGACCCATTGGCCGGCGCTTTGCCCAGCGCTCTGTCGATGCCTGGGCCTGCCTGCGAGCTTCTTCCGGGTCATAGGCGTAAAGCGCGCAGATGCTCGGCTCCCACGCAGCGATATGCGGCTCCAGGGCGAGCCAGTATTCCAGCGGCGAGAGATCCCGCTTGGAGAAGTGCCGGCGCAGTTCGAGGATCGAAATATCCGTTTCGGTCATGGGCAATCTCTCAAATCCGTCGTCCTAGAGCATATCCTCATCGCCGGACCTCTCGCGGATCGAGGAGGTCGCGCAGGCCATCTCCAAGGAGGTTGAAGCCAAGGACGGAGATCGCGATTGCAAGTCCCGGGAGAATCGCAAGCCACGGCGCAAGCGAGAGATACGTCTGGGATTCCGCCAGCATTCGCCCCCATGTCGGGGCGGGCGGTGCCAGACCGAGGCCGAGGAAGGAAAGTCCCGCCTCGGTCAGAATAGCGAGCCCGAGCTGGATCGTCGCCTGCACGATGAGCGGGCTTGCGACATTGGGCAGGACATGGCGCACCGAGATGGTGAACTGGCTGTCGCCGATGCCGCGCGCCGCCGTCACATATTCCCGGCTCCAGGCCTGCAACGCCGAGGCAAGCGAGACGCGGGCGAAGACCGGAATCATGAAGGTCGCGATGGCGGCGATTGCGGTGAGCCGGCCCGCGCCGAGGAAGGCGCCCAGCACCATGGCGGAGAGGATCGGCGGTACGGAAAAGATGACGTCGCAGGCGCGCATGAGCAGGCCTTCGAAGAGGCCGCGCCTTGCGGCCGCGGCGAGACCGAGAATGGTGCCTGTTGTTCCGCCGATCGCGACGGCCGCCAGCGATACCGACAGCGAATTCCAGCACCCGACCATCAGCATCGAAAGCATGTCCCGCCCGAACTGGTCAGTGCCAAGCAGGCCGTAGGACAGGGGCGGCTGCAGCTTGTGGATGATCTGCATCCTTGCCGGCGGGGCTGGCGTCCAGACGAGAGAAAGCAATGCGATGCAGCCGAGCATCCCTGTAATGGCCGCGCCGGCGACAAGCCCCGGGCGGCGGCTCAGCATGTGAAGCCGATTGATCGTCGGTACGTCGAAGAGCGGCGCCATGGTCAGGTCCCGCTTCTCATTCGCGGATCGATCGCGAGGTAGGAGAGGTCGACGAGGAAGTTCACGATGAGGACGAGACCGGAGAAGAGCAGGACCACGTCCTGCATGACGATAACGTCGCGCTGCGACAGCGCCTGGTAGGCAAGCCGCCCCAGTCCGGGAAGGTTGAACACGTTCTCGACGAGTACGGCGCCGGCGACCAGGAAGGTGAATTGCAGCCCGAGGATCGTCAGGATCGGCACGAGTGCATTCGGCAGGACGTGGCGCCACAGCACGAAGGAAGGGGAAAGGCCCTTGGCGAGCGCTGTACGTGCGAAGTCCTCGTGAAGCGTGTCGAGCATTGCCGAGCGCGTGACGCGGGTGAGCACTCCGGCCTGGGGCAGGGCAAGCGCGATCGCGGGCAGAAGAAGGGCGCGAAATGCCGGCAGCGCTCCTGCCTCCCATCCCGGAAAGCCGCCTGCGGGCATCCAGCCGAGCCTTGTCGAAAACAGGATGATGAGCAGAAGCGCTACCCAGAAGGCGGGGACCGCGACGCTCGCCTGGGAAAATATCGAGGCTGCCACATCCAGCAGGCGCCCGCGATGCGAAGCCGCAAGGACACCGAACGGCACGGCGACAAGAAGCGAGAGGACAATGGCCATCACCGCGAGGGGCAATGTGACGGCGAGCCTTTCAAGAAGCAGCCCGGCGACCGGAACGCCGTAGGTATAGGACTGGCCGAGATCGCCGCTGAGCGCGCCGGCAAGCCAACGCCCATATCGCAGGATGAGCGGCTGGTCGAGGCCGAGATCGTGGCGCAGCGCGGCAAGCGTTTCCGGCGTTGCCGAGGTACCCAGCATAATCGAGGCAGGATCGCCCGGCAAAAGCTCCATGATGACGAAGACCAGCAGCGAGACGGCGAGGAGCGTCACCAGCAGGCTCGTTATCCTACGCGATAGAAGAGCGATCATTCCATCCCATTCCCGAGATCAAAGCATGGCAAGGAAGTCGGCTAAGGAGCTATTCTTCCCAGGAGACGTCTCTGAGGACGTTGGAGGGGATCGGCTCGTCTTCCCAAAGGCCCTTTAGCTTCTTGTCCCAGACGCCCAGCTTCGGCATCACGAAGAGATAGAGAGCGGGCACGTCTTCCGCGATAATCCTCTGGGCCTCACCGTAGAGCCTGTTCTGCTCCTCGGTATTGGCCGTTTCCTGCACCTTCTTCATGATGTCGTTGAAGGCCGGGTTGTTATAGTTGAAGTAGTAAGGATCGCGCGAATAGATATCGATGTCCAGCGGCTCGGCATGGGCGACGATCGTCATGTCGTAGTCCCTGCCCGTGAAAACGTCCTGTACCCATTTCGCGGGGAATTCGGTCGGCTCGATGTTCATGGTGACGCCGACTTCGGCCAGCATCGCCTGTATGATCTGGGCGCTGCGCGGCGCATAGGCCATCTGCGGCGTCTTGATGGTGAAGGTGAAGCCGTGCGGATAGCCAGCCTCCGCAAGCAGCTCCTTCGCCTGTTCCGGGTCGTAGGGCAGAACTCCGGTCATGATCTGGTAGCCCGGATCGTTGGGCGTGTAGTGGCTGCCGATGGCCGTGCCGAGGCCGGACCAGGCGCCCTCGATGAGCGTTTGCCTATCGATCGCCATCATCAGCGCCTGTCGTACGCGCTTGTCGCTGAAAGGCTTGCGCGCATTGTTCATGCCCGCCACGACCTTGAGCTCGGTATTGCCGATTCTCGTGGTCAGCCGCGGATCGCCCTCGAAAGAGCTCATCAATTCCGGCGCTGCGAATTCCGGAAAGGCGTCGAGATCGCCGGATTGCAGGGCCGCGGCCTGCGCTTGCGGGTCGGAAATGAAGCGGAAGGTAACCTTGTCTAGTTTGGCCTGCCGGTCCTTGTTCCAGTAGTCGCGGTTCCTTTCGAGCTCGACATGGTCGCCTTTCGCCCAGGTGACGAACTTGAACGGGCCGGTGCCGATCGGCGTCGTCTTGTCGTTGGCAGAGGATTTCGTTCCGACCATCACGGAGGCCGGCCAGCCTAGCCAGTAGAGCAGCCTTCCCGTCGGGGCGGACAGGCGCAGGATGAGCGTTTCGGAGTCGGGCGTATCGATCGAGGCGATGGAGGCGAAAAAGCGCTTTTGCGGATTGACGGAGTCCGCGCCGCGGGCGCGGTCGAGCGCAAACTTCGCAGTGGAGGAATCGAAAACCTCGCCGTCATGGAATTTCACGCCGCTCTGGAGCTGGAACGTGTAGATGAGGCCGTCGCGGGAGATATTCCAGGTCTTGGCAAGCTGGGGCTGAATCCTGCCATTCTCGTCAATTGCGACGAGACCCTCGAAGACGTTCTGCCAGGTAACCTGCCCGATGGCGACGGGCGCGGCGATCGTGGGGTCAAGTCCGGTCGGCTCGACGCTCATTCCTAGGGCGAGTGTCGTTTTCGCCGCTTCGGCTTGGGTGAGCCCTGCCAAAAGCAGGCCCGCCGAGGAGACGACCGCGAAGGACGCCTGCCGAAAAATTCGCAGCCAGTGCGAACCTGAAAACGCGATCATGCTATCCCCCTTGCCGGGCCGAGGGCGCACCCGGCCTTTTACTAAAATAGTGTCACTACCCCAACATTCACAAAATTGCGAATTTGTGGCTCGCTGTAGCCGAAGTGGCTACGCTTTGGATCGGCGCGGCCGGTCGCGTCATTCCTTTCCCGAGACATTGACGTCAGCTTCGCGCCGCGCGCTGCGGTGCGCACGCCGACCTGCCTAGTTGCTCGCCCCCGCGAATCGGTCGCGCCAAGCAGCCTGCGCTCCGTCGACCAGCAGCGCCGTTGCCTCGTATATCCCGCGTGCCACTGCCCGCGCCATCACGCTTGTCGCCAGATGGCAAAGTTCCATGAAGTCGGGCATCCCATCGAGCGGGCGTGCACCAGTGGCTGCGGCAAAGATCGTGTCGCCGTCGAAAGGCAGATGTGCCGGTAGCAGCGCCCTGGCAAGCCCGTCATGCGCCATGATCGAAAGCCGGTGGGCTTCGGCCTTTGTGAGCGTGGTGTCCGTTGCGATAACCCCGATGGTCGTGGCTGTGACCTTCACGCCCTTGATTCGCATCGCCGTGTCGGCGTCGTTGATCATGGGCGGAAGGCCGAGCCCGCCGAATTCGCGGTTCCTCTCAAAGGGCGCTGCCCAGAAATGCGGTCCTTCTCCGATCGTCGCCGAGCCCAGCGCATTGACGGCGACGAGGGCAGCGATCCGATGGCCCGACGATGTCGTGGCGCTAGCGGAACCCAGGCCGCCCTTGAAGGTTGCTGTCGTTGCGCCGGTCCCCGCGCCGGCGGTGCCTAGCTCGAAGGCGCCCTTGCGGGCCGCGACGAATG
Organism: Rhizobium sp. BK251; assembly: GCF_004345245.1. GTDB lineage: Bacteria > Pseudomonadota > Alphaproteobacteria > Rhizobiales > Rhizobiaceae > Rhizobium. The sequence continues at coordinate 303,956 of NZ_SLUQ01000005.1, forward strand.
CGTCGTAGCCCATGTCGCGATACGGCGAGTGACGACCCCATTCCTTGTTGCCGCCGTTCAGAAGGTCCATCAGGATTGCCTGCGGCACGATCGGTACGAGAACAGAACCCACCTGCAGGCCACGGCCAGTCTCGCGCAGGCCTGCCTGCACGCCGCCTGCGGCATCGAGCCCGAATGCGGACCCGCCCGAAAGCACGAAGGCGTCGACCCTGTCCACCGTCATCGCCGGGTCGAGCAGGCCCGTATCGCGCCCGCCGGGCGCGCCGCCAAGAACGGTACCGGAAGCGATCACCGGTTCGTCGAAGATGATGGCGGTCACGCCCGAGGCGAGAATTGGATCGGTGCAATGACCCACGGAGATGCCGTCGATATCGGTCAGAAGATTGAGTGCTTCAGTCAACGGAACGTCCTTCCCTCGCGCCACGCCGTCCCGTTTATAAGGGGTAGGCATCGGCTGATTTCAGCGGACTGTACCGAAAGAAATCCCGATCGCAACCAAGCGGGAGTAGAGCGGGAGCATGAGGCAAAATGATAATCGGCCCGAGCGGTGCCGGGCCGAATCAAGAACATCTGCAGCTTGCGAGCGGCCTGCCTCCCTCGCAGCAGGCGAGGGGACCGACATCAGGCATGAATGGGTTTCGGAATGCGCTTGGTCATCAGATCATGGATGGCAAGGCGCACTTCGTCCGTCGAGCTGAAACGCTGCTCGTCGAGATCGTGAACATGAAATTTGACGGCGATGAACTTCAGCCGGTCCTCGTCTGGAACGACGATGCCGACAGGAACGCCTGCATACTCGATTACTTGCTTCTTCATTATAAACACTCCCACTGCGCACGGCGCAGTCATGGCGAACTGACAATCTTGACCTGGAATTAGGAGGCGAACGTCACATTCGACAGCACGGGCGGGAGAGCGCGCCCGAACGGTCAGAGCCGAGCACAGACCACCCAAGGACTGAAGCGATGACTTCATGTTCAACCATGTCACTTTTCCTCAGTTGGCGTTGCACTCAAGGTTCGCTTGGCGAACCGGTTTGGCCCACAATAGTCTACTTATCTTGTAGAATATAGTGGAGATGATGCTACAAACATATTCCGAATGATGTCAAAATATCGGCGGTTCGCAAAATTAAATTCCGCTTTAGATCGAATCTTCGAAACAAATTGTCACACTTTTGTCATTCGGGCTGGCGCCGTTAGCACCAGTCGAACACCGCGCTGACATAGGAACCATACCAGTATTCGGCAATGCCGGCGTAGTGGAAAATTTGTCGCGGGGGCCGGCCGCAACACGTCACCAGCCCTCGTCGAGTGCCTTTTCCAGCGTATCGACGAAGAAATCGGCACTTTCCCGGCTGATGCAGAGGGGCGGCTTGATCTTCAACACATTAAGGTGATCGCCGGTCGGCTGCATGATGACGCCGAGTTCCAGGAGCCTGTCGCAGATCGCAGTGGTTTCCTCCGTGGCGGGCGCGAGGTTTTCGCGGTCGCGGATAAATTCGACGCCGAGATAGAGACCCATACCATGCACGGCGCCGACGATCGGAAAACGGTCGATCAGGGCGGCAAGGCGGGCCTTGAGATGATCGCCCACCTCGCGGGCGTTTTCCTGCAGCGCCTCCTCCTCCATGACGTCAAGCACCGTCAGGCCGGCGACGCAGCTGACCGGGCTGCCGCCGGCGGAGGAAAAGAAATATCCGTCCTGTTCAAGCGACTGGGCAACGTCGTGCCGGGTGATGACCGCGCCGAGCGGGTGTCCGTTGCCCATGCCCTTCGCAATCGTGATGATGTCGGGAATGACGCCCTGCTGCTCGAAACTCCAGAAATGATGTCCAAGGCGCCCGTAACCGACCTGGACCTCGTCGGCGATGCACAGCCCGCCTCTGGCCCTGATCAGCCCGTAAACCTGCTTCAGGTAGCCGTCGGGTAGAACCATGCCACCGGAATTGCCGTAGACGGGCTCGCAGATGAAGCCCGCGATCTTCTCGCCCTTTCCGTCGATCGCTTCCAGGATCGGCAGGATCGTCTCCACGTAGTCGGTCGCCGAATCAGGCCCGCGGAACTGGCCGCGATAGGTGTTGGGCGAGAAGGATGCGTGCACCCAGTCCGGCCGTGTGGTCAGGGCGCGAGGATTGTCGGCAATCGAAGTGGAGACGGCGTCGCTTGCCATCGACCAGCCGTGATAGCCGCCGAGCAGGCAGAGCATGTTTCGTGCGCCCGTATGGGCATAGGCAAGCCGCAGGGCGAGGTCGTTTGCCTCCGAACCGCTGTTGACCAGGAACACCGTGTCGAGCCCCTCAGGCGCCAGGGCCGCCAGCCGCTCGGTAAATTCGGTGATCGCCGCATAGTGGAAACGCGAATTGGTATTGATCCGCGACCATTGCGCGCTGATCGCCGAAACTAATCGCGGATGTCCGTGGCCGAGAGTTGAGACGTTGTTGATCATGTCGAGGTAGCTGCGACCCTCGACGTCGAACATGTGCTCCTTCCAGCCCCGTTCGAACTGGGGAGGCTTCTTGAAGTAGTTCTTCTGGGATGCCGCGAAATGCTCGCGCCGGCGCGAAAGCAGTTCGGCACTCGCCGGCTGCGGCGCCTCGCTGCCGGGGCCGAGCAGCCCGGTGGGCGAGGGGCATATGTCGGCCCAGGCATTCGCCTGGTTCGCATGGGAAAAAAGCGGCGGCTCGATCGTCGCGACACGGCAGAGCTGGACGCGGAGGCCGCCGATCGAGCCGGGTTCGCCGGCGACAGATCCGAGCGGCTCGCCCCTGGCGACCTCGGCGCCTTCCACGAATGTGCAGTCAAGTCCGTCGAGATGGAGGCAGACCTGCGTGCCGACGAGCACGAGATGCTGTCCCCGCCACTGTATGCGCCCGTCGAAAGGTGCTGCTGCCACCGTTCCGGCCGGCAGGCAGACGTCGACATGCAGGGCGAAAGTCGCCGACGGACTTCCGCTGAGCTGCATTGACCTTGATAGCCGGTATTCGCCATAGCGGGTTGCCGCAAAACCGCTTTCGGCTGCCTCTCTCGCGAGAAGGCGCCAGTCCATGTCCTCCCGCCGCCAGTTGCCGGCGCTGAAAAGGGGGCTCGTCACGCCGAGATCCGTGTAGGCGATCTTTTCCGGGCCGACATCGGGAAACAGGGGTGACAAGTCCGCCGCGTCGACGGGCGTGGTGGCAATTCCGGCCGTCTGGAGCAGCGCGACTTCCATGAGCTCGGACGGCACCGACGTCGCCGTCTCGAAGATCTCGCGTTCATGGGCAAGGTTGCCGCGGACATATTCGTTGCCGGGGTCGATCGAGAGCTGCTTCTCGCCGCTTGCAACCAGGATGACCGCCCGCGCGACGATCAGCGGCCAAAGGGCCCGCAGCTCCTGCTCGTTCAGCGGATAGATCGCATGATAGGCCTTGACGGCGGGCAGGATGTAGAAGGAATCGCCGGAGGCGTGGTGCAGCAGGGATGCGCAGGTCACGGCGAGGTCGCCCACCAGCCATCCGCGAATGATATCGCCGAAATCGATTACGCCATCGGGTATCAGCTGGCCGTTGATATCGCTGTGGCTGACGACGTTGTCATCGGTCACGTCATGATGCACCGCCTGGACGCGCAGCCTGCCCGCAAGCGGCTGGATGCGCCGCACGGCCATCACCATCGTCTTGGCGATGCGGTCGCGGGCCTCGTGGTCGGTGATCGCCGCGAGGAGCTGCACTGCCACTGGTCCGGCCTTGCGCAGGTCCCACTGCAGGCTCCTGTCCAGGCCGGGATGGTCGAAATCGGCAAGCGCCTGTGCGAGCTGGGCGCAGAGCGCTCCAAGCGCCGAGATGGTGGTCGCCGGCAGATATTTGCGGCTGGTCAGCGATTGCCCCTCCAGATATTCGAGGAGGCGCACCTTGCAGGCTTGCTCGCCGACGGTGAGCGACAGTATCTCTTCGCCGCTTGTCGCCGCGACGATCTTCGGCACGCGCGGCGCTCCGGGCGTGGCTTCGAGGTGGTGGATTGCCGCGTTCTGGGCCTCCAGCTCTCTGGTGGCGTAATCCGCGTGGCAAATCTTCAGCACATAGCTCGCATCGCCGGTGTCGACGCGGTAATTGCAGTCCTGCTGGCTGCCGAGATCGGTAAGGGTGCCGGACAGTCCATAGTGGGTCTTGAGTATATCTTCGGCATCCGTGACGGCGACGTCGGGCCGCGGCAGATCCATGCGGTCAAGAAGCGCTGCGTCCGTCATGGCTCCCCCCAAGGACGATTCGATCTCGAGAAATAGATAAGGGAAGCTGTGCCGTCGGCAAGCAGAAGATGCCGCGGCGGGCCCGCACAAGGCCCGCTGCGGCTAAAAAAGCGCCGTTTCGCGCTGGCGCCGTTTCTGCAGCAGGGGTCGGTCAGCCCATGCGTTCGGATGCGTAGCTGCCCGGGCTGGCCGGGAAAACGACGGTGCGATTGCCGTTGATGAAGGTGCGATGATGGATATGGGCGTGGATGGCACGCGCCAACACCTGGCTTTCGACGTCGCGGCCCATCGAGACGTAGTCCTCGGCACTCTGGGCATGGGTCACGCGCACCGTGTCCTGCTCGATGATCGGGCCTTCGTCGAGATCCGAGGTGACGTAATGGGCGGTGGCACCGATCAGCTTTACTCCGCGCTCATAGGCCTGCTTGTACGGGTTGGCGCCCTTGAAGCTCGGCAGGAACGAGTGGTGGATGTTGATGATGCGGCCGGACATCTTCTTGCAGAGTGCGTCCGACAGCACCTGCATGTAGCGCGCCAGCACGACGAGTTCCGTGCCGCTCTGCTCCACGAGGTCGAGAAGCTGGGCCTCGGCCTGCGGCTTGTTGTCCTTGGTGACCTTGATGTAATGGAACGGGATGTCGTGATTGACGACGACCTTCTGGTAGTCGAAGTGGTTAGAGACGACACCGACGATGTCGATCGACAAGGCGCCGATCTTCCAGCGATAGAGCAGGTCGTTCAGGCAGTGACCGAAGCGTGACACCATCAGCAGCACCTTCATGCGCTTGGCCGCATCGATGATCTCCGCATCCATCCCAAACTTCTCGGCGACCGGCTTGAAGCCTTCCGCCAGTGCGTCCTGCGGAACGCCTTCCTCCGAGATGAAGCTCACGCGCATGAAGAACTTGCCGGTGTCGAGGTCGTCGAATTGGGAGGAGTCGACGATGTTGCAGCCCTGGTCGGCGAGATAGTTGGAAATGGCCGCTACGATCCCGCGCGTCGACTTGCAGGAAACCGTCAATACGTAGCTCTTCATGTCTCTCCCCTCTTGCGGCAGGTAGCCTGTGCCCTGCTTAGATCAAACGGAAAGTCCTCGGAAGGCCGGGGCACTTTCATTCATGCAACAATCGCCTCCGTGCGCCATCAGGATCCCGCACGAAACTTGCAAAATTGCCGTCACGCAGACGCAGCTTAAGACCGGGTGCGGCAGGAATTCCGTTCCGGTTGCGCCTTCCAGCCGCGTATCCCCGCCGTTGTCAGGCGGCGAGTGCCACTCTTCTGCGTCGCGGCGTCGTCAGCTCATGGATGAGCGCACCGGCGACCGACGACAGGACGAGGCAAAGCGCAATGAAGATGAATGCGTTCTGGAGGATGCCGATGTGGAAGTGGTTGTTCACGATCCGCAGGAAGGCGAGCGTGAAGGCGTGCGTGATGTAGATACTGTAGGAAGCGTCGCCGAGATAATTCAGCCATCCGATCGTGCGGAATTTCGAGAAGTCGATCGAGACGGCGCCGTAGATGATGAAAAGCGCGGGAATGCCCCACATGTAGGAGCGCATCGTCACGTCGCAGAGGAACTCGTTGATCACGAGGAAGGCGAAGCCGAGGGCCAGGGCCGCCCAGCCGGCCGGCTGCGGCAGGAGGATCTTTTGCATGTAGAGGCGCCCCAGCAGGGCGCCGGCCAGGAACTCCAGGATGATCGGATTACCATAGAAGGTGGTCGCTGTTGTTGCCGGCAGCAGGTGGCAGACGGCGAGGATGAGGACGAAGGCCGCGACGAGACCGGCCAGGCGCCTTTCTTCCGGCACGGTCAGGAGCGCCGCAAAGACGAGATAGAAGAACATCTCGTAGTTCAAGGTCCAGCCCGGCACCACGACCGGCACGATCATGCTGGTATCAGCGGGGTTGACCCATGGCAGGAAGACGAGCGAGGCGAGAAGATGCGGAACATCGAAGACCGTCGATTTCAGGATTGACGGCACGGCAAAGGCAACGGCCGCGGAAAACAGGGTCGCCATCCAATAGAGCGGCACGATGCGCCGGATGCGGCGGCGGTAGAACTCCATCGGGGAAATCTGCCGGCCGGCGGTGGTCAGCCACATGACGAAGCCGCTCAGCACGAAGAAGATGTCGACGCCGGTCTCGCCGAAGAGATAGCGCTCGGGGTCGAAGGACGGATCGACCTTCTGGAACTGCAGCACCGCATGGAAATAGACGACCATCAGCGCAGCGATCGCGCGGAGATACTGAAGCTGGACAAGCATTGGGCGCCTTGCTCCCTCGATGGTTCGGGAGGCTCAGGTTGACCTTGCCCTCTCCGGCACCTTGCTACTCGCTACATTTGCCAGGTGTCCCAGCGCCGCCCGCGGCTTTTCCGAGAACCGCATGTAGCCGACGAGGAGCCACAAAAGCCCGGCGATCTTCATGGAGAAGATCGCAGTGCCGCCGATCATCATATTCAGGAAAAGGAAAAGAGAAAGTGAATGCGCGCAGCGCCGTTGCGGTGCCGTGTCGCCTGCCGGGTAGAGGCAGACGAAGAGCCAGAAGGCCAGGAGACCGAAGATCGTCGTGCCGTAGATGAGATAGGCATAGCCGCTGTCCCCAAACTCGGCGACGCGGTCGATCGACAGGCCAAGCGTGGAGGGGATGTCGAGGTCCATCAGCTTCCGGATCGTCAGGCTGATGCGCCCGGTGAAGTTGTCGCCATCGGCATCCGGCTTGAGGATATAGACGACAAAGCCCGTCGCCACGATCATCGGCATCAGCAGCAGGCTGAAAAGCTTCGGTATCCTCGGAAAGGCGAAATAGCCGACGATGCAGGCGAAACAGAAGATCAGCATCGTGCGGGTGTCGTTTGTGAGCAGGATCAACACCGCGGTCGCGATGAACAGCATTCGGTCGCGCCGGCCGAGCATCGGCCAGAAGGTGACGAGATAGATCGCGATCACGCCGCAGAAATTGGCAAGCGACACCTGCTCGAGGAAGATAGAAGAGGAGCGATGGTCGATGATGCCGAAGGAGAATCGCTCCGCAAAGCCGAGCGCATTCTGGAAGAGGCCCGTCGTATTGAAGCTCAGCGGCTTGATGCCACGCGTGTTCTCGAAATAGTCCGACGGGTGGAACAGGCCGACATAGAGCTGCACGTCGACGATTTCGCAAACCAGGAAGATGAGCACCGCCGTACAGGACCAGCGGAAGGCGAGCTTCACCGTCCTTTCGTTCGCCCAGGTGCCGAGCCCGGCGAAGCAGAACATGATCAACACGTTGCGGAAATGATCGATGAAGACGAGCCTGTTGAGCGCGATTACATAGACCGTCACGACGAGCGTGAAGAAGAGATAGAAGAGGGCGCCAAGGTCCGCCTCGTAGAAGCCGCGATTGAGCAGATAGGCAATCGACGCGATCATGATGACCGCTTCGCAAAGCGCGACATGCGACAGCGAGAGCGGCACGATGTTGTGGTTCACGAAGGCGAGCAGGCAATTGTAGAGCACCGAGAACACGGCCAGGGCAAGAATGGGATAGTCGATGCGCTGGTTCTCGTCGGCGATAGGCATGATTGTCCGATGTACGGGCAGGAGGCTCGCGCGACGATAGCAGCCGCGTGATTCGCCTCAAAACGCTTTCAGTTGGTGGCCGGCTTCACCATGGCGCAGTCGGACGAGGCGGCGACCTTCGGATCGAGGGCCGCATTCAACGCTACTGCCTGCGGGCGTTCCCTGCGGTTCTGCGGCTGCACGTTATAGGCCTCGCCCGGCGGCCACCATTCGCCCGCCGCCCAATAGCTCCAGCCGAGCCAGGCATCGCCATTGTCGCCCATGGTTTTCAGCACCTTCGAAAGCGCCTCGACGCAGGCCTCTTCCGAGGAAACGCCGAACTCGCCGAGAAAGCCGCGCTTGTTGTTCTGCTTCAGCCAGGTGGTCATGCCGGCGATTGCCTTGACGGCATTGTCCGCGCCTTCGCAGCTTTCGTGTGTTCCCGATGAATCGACGTCGAAATACTGGTGGACCTCGAAGCCATAGTTGTCGAGCGGGTCCTTGACGCCGAGCATGACGGTGCCGTTCGCGCCGCCAAGGACATCCTTCTCCCAGCTTCCGGCACCGCTCCAGACTGTGCCGGGGACGAGGACGAGGTTGCGCGCGCCGACGATCCTGATTGCGCGGATCGCCGCATTGGCGGATTTCAGCCAGTCGGTGGCCTTGATGTCGTACGGTTCGTTCATCAGCCCGAAGGCGACGCCCTCCCGGTTGGCGAACTCGACGGCGAGGCGCGCCCAGAAATCGGCAAAAGCGGCGTTGGTGGCAGGCGCCTTGCCCACCTGGCCCTTGTCGTAGTAGCCGAAATTATGCGGATCGAGCAGCACTGCCATGCCGTGCTTCCGGATCAGCGCGACGCTGTCGGAGAGCCGCTTCAGTTCGTTAGCATCGAGTGCGGCGCCGAGCCTCGGCTGCAGTCGCTCCCACCGAAAGGGAAGCCGGATAATCGTCATGCCCTTGGCGGCAAAATGCAGAACCGTCCGTTCCGAGGGGTATATGTAATTGGTACCGTAGACACCGTTCCGGTCGCCGTATTCGGCGCCGGAGAGATTCACGCCCTGATAGCAGAGCGCAGGGGATCCGGCGACGGCGGCGTGGCCCGTCGCAACCAGCGGCAGCAGGACCGCGCTCCAGCGCGGAAGCTGGCGACAAATCCCGGAAGTCCTCTTGCGCCAGCCCCTCACGTCACTTCCTTCCTGTCGCTCCCCGATGCTCGTTGGCGGCGAATTTAACGGTCCGTTAGCTAAGAATTTCTAAAGTCGGTAGCAATTCTACCGGTGTTGGAACACTGGCGGATGACGAAAGTCCGAGATGAGCTCATACGACAGGAACAGGGTAAGCCGTCTGCCCAACTGGCGCAGCAACGAACCGCATTCACCTGCGGTGGAAGGCGTGCGTCCGCGCGGCCCCGTGGTCAGTCCTGCCGAATTCATGGCGCTCCGAAAGCCTCGCGCGGCGGCAGTGTCGCCCGTCCCCGAACCAGCCGCCGAGATCATCGAGGAGCAGGAGACCCGTGTCCGTCAGGATGAGGTGAAGGTCACAGCGCCGGATGTCCCCGAACCCCAGACGGAGGAGCCGGCACGCGAGGTCCCGCTTCTCGACATCCGCTCCGCCGTTCAGGCAATCTGGCAGCGGCGCCGGCTGATCGTCGTCCTGGCAGCGATCGGCGCTGTGCTTGGTGCTGTCCTTCTCCCGAGCCTGCCCCGCAAGTATACGGCGGAGACCAGCCTCTATTTCAATCCGCGGCTGGGAAGCACGGGAGACGCCTCGCAGGCGGCAGCCTCCCCTGAACTGATCACCTCCATGATCGACAGCCAGGTCCAGATCCTGGTGTCCGGCAATGTCATGCGCCGGGTCGCTGATGCGCTGAAGCTCTCGCAGGACCCGGCGTTTGGCAATGCCGGCCCCTCGGTCGCCACGGCGGCGCTGCAAAAGGCCGTATCGGTCGCCCGCGAAAGCAACACCTATGTCGTTTCCCTGAAGGTGACGACCAACGATCCCGCAAAATCAGCACGCATCGCCAACCAGATCGTCTCCTCCTTCGTGGAGGAGGAAGGTGCCGCCTCCTCGGACATCTACAAGACGACCTCTACCGCACTCGACGGCCGGTTGGACGAACTGCGCCTGCGGGTGCAGGAGGCCGAGCAGGCTGTCGAAAACTTCCGCGCCGAAAACGACATGGCGACGGCGGACGGCAACCTCATTTCCGACCAGCGCCTGAGTTCGCTGAACGAGCTGCTGGTCACCGCGCAGAGCCGCACGATCCAGGCCAAGGCGAGGGCGGATGCCGCCTCGAACCTCAGCTTCGAGACGGTCGTTGCCGGTGCGCAGCCGGAGGGCAGCGTCTCCTCCACGCTCGCGAACCTGCGCCAGCAATATGCCTCACTTGCCGCAACGGTCGGCAGCCTCGAAAGCCAGCTCGGTTCCCGTCACCCGCGGCTGCTTGCCGCGCGCTCCTCGCTGGAGAGCCTCGCAGGCGAAATCCGCAGCGAATTGCGCCGGCAGGCAAGTTCGGCCCGCGCCGATTATGAGCAGGCACGCAAGGCGGAAGAGGCAATCGGCAAGGAACTGGCCGTCCAGAAGGCGCAGCAGGCCAATGGCTCGGACAGGCTGATCGAGCTCAAGGAGCTCGAGCGCAAGGCGGCGGCTGCCAGGGAAATCTACGAGTCGGTGATGAAGCGCTCGGGCGAGACGAGCGAGGAGCAGAATGTTGCGCAAAGCAACATCCGCGTCATCTCGAAGGCAGAGCCGCCGATCAAGGCGGACGGAGCGGGCGGCAAGGTGCTGATGGTTGCGGGCCTTGTCGGTGGCTTCGGCTTCGGCCTGGCGATCGGCGCTTTCATCGCGATCCTGGCAGGTCTTTCGACCCACCCCCTGATCCGGAGTTATCTCCGCAGGCCGTCTGCCTGAACCTCTTCAATTCGGCGCGAGCGCCGCTTGATAAGCAGCGACTCCCCACCTACGTCAATCCAAAGACGATGCCTCTGCCTTATCCCTCCCTGTCCGGTTGGCATGAGTATGCCGGATGCAGGAGCGGCTGGAGCAGGGCGGTATTGTCGGGTCAAGCTGGGCCGGTTTTCGAGGATCGATGGTGATGCGCTTTGACAGGATGATCGCGGCTCTCGGTGTCGTGCTTGTCGGTATCGCCCCGGCTGCCGCTGGCTCTGCTTCGAACTTGAAGCTGCCGCCGCAGGAAGCGCCGCTGCAACTCGGCTATCCCTACAAGGATCTGCCCGGCGTAACGGCGCCGAGCATTAATCCGCCGCCCGAATACGATTGCCGCAGCGAAGTCGATCTGATCCGTGGATGGCGGGATATCGAATACCGCTTCGACGGCATGCCCCGGCTCGTCTATGTCTGCGAGCGCGACGGCGTGATATTCAAGGGAACGAAGACGCCGAAGATCCTGCCCTACCAGCCGATACGCTGAAGAGCGGCCCAATAGTGGTCCGTTGCTAAGTAACGTAAATTACAAGGGAATGGTGCCCAGAAGAGGACTCGAACCTCCACACCCTTTCGGGTACCAGCACCTGAAGCTGGCGCGTCTACCAATTCCGCCATCTGGGCGACGGAGAGCCATGTACGGGTGTGGCTCTCTGGTGTCAACAGGCTTTTTGAAGTTTTCATGTCGATCCTCGAAAAAGCCCCGGGCACGTCGACGGTCGGCCTTTTCGGACGCCACGAACCATCTGCTGCGCGAGAGGGCCCGGACATGGTGCTCTCGCCGGGAGCGCCCGCGGCGTGCAATTGTCGGCTGTGGATGGTACTCTGATTGAGACGTTGGAACCGGTCGGTGGATGTCCGTCACAGGGGGAAGCGCGGGCAGCCGCGGGAACGATCCGGCGGCTTTCGCTGCGGACCAGCAACAGGAGCGTAATTTGCCCGCCTCTTATAAAGCCGTGCTTGGCAGCCTTCTTGGTGCCGCCCTTTCCCTCCCGGCCGCGGCTGCGCCGCTTCTGCCTGCCGCCGCGACGATGAGAAATCCGCTCGTCATCGAGGCGCAGGTCCAGTGCGACTCTCGCGGCTGTTTTGGCTTCGGGCCGCAGCAATGGCATCGCCGAAGCTACGTCCAGCCGAACTACAAGCCGCCCGGCACGCCGCCGATCTACTACCAGCCGCGCGACGCCGGCCCGCCGCGCCTTTACTATCCGCAACAGCTCGTCAAGCCAGCCCCGGCGCCGGCGCCCAGTGCTCGTGCGCCCGTCAGCCGCGATACGCGCCATATCGAATGGTGCTCGAACCGCTACCGCAGCTACGACCCGTCTACGAACAGCTACCTCAGCTTTCGCGGCGTCTACGTGGAGTGCCGTTCACCGCGCACATGACTGCTCAGCTCTCGAACGACTGGCGGTCCACGTGACCGAGGTCTCGACCGGGTTCTATGATGTCGCGCACGCGCTGTTTCAGCTCCTTGGGCCCGGGGAAGCCGCCATCGCGCTTACGCTCCCAGATGAGCTCGCCGTTCACCCGGATCTCGAAATTGCCGCCGGTTCCAGGCAGCAGCGCCACTTCCCCGACGCTGTCGCCGAATGTCTGGAGGAGTTCCTGCGCCATCCATCCGGCTCGCAGCAGCCAGTTGCATTGTGTGCAGTAGAGTATGGTGATGCGGGGCTTTTCGCTCATGAAGTGAACTCCTGTACCGTCTCCTTCACGTAAGCGCCCCAGGCTCGCATCGCAATGCGCAATCACGTCGCGGTCACGGCAAAGTCAACTCGATAACTCATATTTTTACTGGATGTGGCGTGGTGCCGCCTTGCCTCCTGCCAGCCGGTGCCGAAAGGATGGCGGATCGAAGCAGTATGAGAGGGAAATCATGACCGACTTTCAAACCACCTCGCGGCCCGCGCTCGTCGTTCCGGCGCTGGGTTCGATCTATGCCGGCCTGCAGATGACAGCGGAGACGCTGCTCCGCGTGGTCTCCGGGGCGCTTCTCGCCGTCCACGGCTACGGCAAGATCCTGAACCCGTTCGGCGCCGTGGGCATGGTCGAGGGGCTCGGCTTCTATCCCGGCATCTTCTGGTCGCCGCTGCTCGCAGCGACGGAATTCTTCGGCGGCATCTTCCTGGCGATCGGTTTTCTCACGCGACCGGCCGCATTCGCGGCGACGATCGTGCTCCTCGTCACCGTCTATTTCCACTGGATCGTGCAGTCGCAGGGGCTTGGCGGCGCGGAGAAATCGATTCTCTGGGCGGCGATCACGCTTTTCTTCGTCATACGCGGCGCAAACCGCCAGTCCGTGGACGCCAGGATCGGCAGGCAGTTTTAACCGGGCAGGCTTGCCTTTGGATGACACCTGCCGGCGCGCCGCCGGCAGGTCGGGCATGCCTCATGAGAAACAAGCCTGTGGATAAACTTCAGTGGGGATTCCCACGAATCGCCACCCCGCTGAGACTGACGCACAACTTTGCCGGGGGGTGTCGGTGTGCGATCAGGAAATTCCGCCTGCGGTCACCAGGGAGTTCTGCTTTGCGGCAGGCTCCTGGCCGCGTTCCTCGTGCTGGTCCTCGCGGCTTGCGCGCCTGCCGGCGAAAACTATCTGAGAAACGGCATCGGCTCTTCGCTCGCGCCTGCCGATATTCGCAATTCCACGCAGACGCTCGACCAGTATTTCGCCTTGCTGTGCAGCCAGGCGGGACTTTCGTCCTCGCCGGACGTCGGGACCGGTTGCCGGATGCCCGCCTTCGACGAGAGAGCATGGACGGTCGTCGTTCTGCAGGGAATGAACGATATCGACCGCCGCTGCGACGCCTATCTCGAATGGCTCGACGACAGGAAGCGGTCGCGCGCGCCGCTGCTGAGCCAGGTCAATGCCGTACGCAACACGACGACGACGATCATGGCGCTCGCCAATCCGGATTCCGCGATCGCCCTCTCCATAGTCGGCGAGGCCTTCGGTCTCCTGACGCGATCGATCGAGAACTACCATTCGCGCCTCCTGCTCGAGATCGAATCCTCGACCGTGAATTCGGTGGTTATCCAGGAGCGCTTTCGTTTCCGGCGTGAAACGCAGACGTTCACCTATTCGAACCGGCCCGCGGCAGAATATGCCCTGCGCTCATATCTGCGCATCTGCCTGCCCTTCGCGATCGAGAGCCAGATCAATGATCTGTCGACGCTCGGTGCACGCCGCGAATTGCCGAGAAGCGACAACTCGCTCTTCCAGTCCCCGGCTGTCACGCCGATGCTCGGTGCGGCGCCTCTGCAGGCAACTGCGCCGGTGACGACGAGGGTGGTCGAACGTCGGCCGCCGCCTGCCGAGGGCTGGGCCACGGCCAGCCAGATACGCATCGACGAGGCAACCGCAAAGGCCATACAAAGGGCGATCTGCCTGACCGGCAGCGATGTCGACGGCAACTTTGGGCCAAAGACGCAGGCCGGGCTGAAGATATTCGAATCGATTTCGCCACAGAACCCCCTCGGAGCCAGCGACTGGCGCAACGCAACGATCAATCTCAGTCCTCCTCAGGTAAACGACCTGAAAACCGAATGCGTGCCGAACGCGAAGAACTATGTCGAGAACCAGCTCCTGACGAGAAATCCTTCAATGGGTGCACTGGTCTCAAAGGCAATACGCGACCGGACAAGCGTCACCGACAATTCGCTTGGCTTTACCTCGCTGAGACCGCAGATCACCAAGCTGAGGGACGACCTCAAGCTTGATAACGGTCCAGAAGGCATGTTTACGGATCAGATAACGCCAGACCTGTTCAACGCGCTGGTAAAGCCGCAAGATTAGTGGATAGCGCAGCGCAAACGCCAGAGGATCGGAATCGATGTTCTACAAGGCGCTTCAATTCGTGAATATGCGCAACGGCCCTTCGCTGGATGAAGCCGTTGTTACCCAGATGCTGGCAGACGACGTCGGACGCGAGATCGAAGCCAGCGCCGACGGAGTTTGGCATAAGCTGGAGATTCTTGGCCTGGAGCGAACCGGCTGGGTGAGGATAAGGAACGATCTGGGCGATATCCTGCAGGAGGTCGAGGCGCCGCCGCGGCCCGATTTCACGCTCTGGGCGTTCCTGAAGTCCTGCGTCGACGCAGAGATCTGGATCAATGAGCAGAGCAAGGAGCAGGGTTTCTTCGTTCTGGCCGACTACCTGATCGCCTGGGCCGACATTGAATCGAAACTCAAGAACAGCCTGCCAAAGAACCCGCTGACAGACGGTGCCGGGCCCTTTCAGATAACCTCGGCCGACTGGCAGCGCTTCCTCGATTCCAAGTTCGGCAAGGATTTCTCCGCGGGGGATCGCGACGACGGGCTCGACCAGACGTGCGGGGCTGCCTTTTTGGCGCTCGAAGCCATGAAGGCGATCAGCGAGGGCATCACGCAACAGGATGTGGCCAATGGCGATGATGAAACCTCGGGGCCGACCGGCCCCTACATACCGAGTTACGTGGACGTTCTTCTGGCTCATCTGATCGGCACCAAGGCCGCCATCGACGTTCGCATGGCAAAGCTTCGTGACGAGGGCGGCAAGTTCATCGATACGATCCTGCCGGCCCATTTCAGCCCGGAGGATCTCGCCAAGCTGATCACCTTTCGATCATCCCTGCTCAAGGATGCAAATGACAAGATCGAGACGATCGACGGCTTGCTCCTCAAAGCGGAAAGCCTGCTGAATACCGAGCTGCAGAAAGCCTACAAGCTGATCTCCGAGAATACGCCGGAGGACCTGCCGAAGGTCGATGGAACGGCGCCATGGCTTGCATTTGCCGACAGGGAGCGCTCGGATTGGGAACAGAGCCTGATCAATGAAAGCACGGCGCAGGGGACGGTGCGCGTCCTTGAATATTTTCGCTCCATCAACTTCGCGACGGGATCGGTCGTGCCCTGGTGCGGTGCCTTTGTCGGTTTTTGCATGAAAAAGGCCGAGTCGCCCTTCTCCGATACGGTGGTGGAAGGACCCGCCCGGGCGGCGAACTGGAAATCCTGGGGGAATGTTTCCATTCCGCTTGGGGACCCCAACGTGCCTCCGGGAGCGGTGGTGGTGCTTGCGCCGGAGAAGGGTTCGGCGCGTTCCGGTCATGTCGGCTTCTTCAGTCGCTACTTCGGCGACAACGACAGCCTCGTCGAGATCCTGGGCGGCAATCAAAGCGATACGGTGACGCGGACCAAGTTTGCGCGGTCGAAGATTGCAGCGATACGCTGGTTCAGCCCGGCGGTCATGCGCGACACCAAGGGGGCTGAGAGCGCCTTCACCGGCTCCAGTGACGAACGTTTCGGCAAGCTGCTGGACCTCATCGGTGTACTCGAAAGCAACGGCAACTACAGCGCCTTCTTCTCCAATGCGCGAAACAAGAATGACCCCGCCTTCACGACCATGACGGTGAACCAGGTTCTGGCCTGGCAGCGGGATTTCATCGCGCGCGGCAGCAAGTCTTCAGCCGTCGGCAAGTATCAGTTCCTGCGAAAGACGCTGGGCGGCCTGCGCGATCAGGGGGTTCTTTCCGGCGGTGATCGCTTCGACGAGCGCAGCCAGGACAAGCTGGCGATCGCGCTGATGAAGGGCCGCGGTCTCGGCCGCTACCTTTCCGGCGTGCTCTCCAGCGAGGATTTCGGTGTGAACCTGGCAAAGGAATGGGCTTCGCTGCCGGTGCCGAAGCAGGTGCGGCGTGGCAATCGACTAGTCAATTCGGGCCAGAGCTACTACGCGGGCGACGGGCTCAACCGCTCTCTCGTCTCGGTCGAGGGCTTTATGGCGGTGCTGCGGGCGGTTCGCGGCTAGGGCTGATATCCCGAAAGCTGTGGAGCCGGCTTGCGTCGATTTGGCACTCATGGTGATGTCCGGCCGTAGGGTCATTTGGAAGGCACGGGCATGCGGGTTGCAATCATCGAGAACATGCACGGCACCTATCTCGGGCCGCTTGGTGTCGCGCTTGCCGAGGTAGGCGCCGAGACGGAATGGTTCCAGCCCTGGCGCGACGGCCGCCTGCCGCAGGATGTCAACGACCATGATGCTCTCGTCGTGCTCGGGGGCGAGCAGAGCGCGCTGGACGACGAGGCGCATCCCTATTTGGCCGATCTCGCGCGACTGATGCGGCGCTTCGAGGAGGCGGACAAGTCCGTGCTCGGCATCTGCCTCGGAAGCCAGTTGCTGGCGCGTGCCTACGGCGCCGAAAATCTGCTCGGCACCGCGCTCGAATTCGGTTGGCATCAGGTGGCCGTAACCGCCGAGGCGTCCGCCGATCCGCTGCTTTCGGCGCTTGGCGGCGACTTCACGATCTTTCAGTGGCATGCCGACACCTTCTCCCTTCCCGTCGGAGCCCAGCGGCTGGCGTCGAGCAATGTCGCGGCCAATCAGGCTTTTCGTATCGGCCGGGCAGCCTATGGCACGCAGTTCCACTTCGAGGCGGATTCGGCGGTTGTCGAGGCATGGAAGGTCGAGTTTGCAGAGTCGATCCGGCGCATGGAGCCGGGCTGGCTGGAGCGTTATGCCGAGCTCGTAGAAAGGCACTCGGGGGCCGCCGACATGGCGGGCAGGGCGATCGCACGGGCATGGGTGAAGACGATAAGGACGGCGTGACCGGCCCAGTTTGCGCGAACTGTCGACCGCCGGTTCTTGGCGCGGCGCGTGGCACACTTGAAGGCCCCGGCGCGCGCACCTATCTCGGTTGTATGGGGGAGCACGCGGAAACTGACAGTCGAGACGATGAGGCCCTGGGCGCGTTGCGCGCGCGGCTGAGGGGACTCTATCTCGGCACGACCCCAAGCGCGATCCGTTTCCAGGTGGCGATGGGCCTTATCGACGTGGCGATCATCGTCTTCTTCCTTGTAGGCCCCTATCTCGGTGCCGGACGCTCCTATCTGATCGTCGATTTCACGATTGCTTTCGTCATCGCCTGCGAACTTGGTGTCAGGGCGCTGATCGCGCAGGATCTGAAGCGGTGGCTACTGCGGCCGATGACCTGGGTCGACATCATCGTGCTTGCGACGCTGCTCCTGCCGACGCTGCTTTCGAACTTCGCCTTTCTTCGTGCCTTTCGCATCTGGTCGCTCAGCCAGAGCAAGGCCTTCAGCCTGCTCGTCAAGCGCGCGCGCTGCGCGGAGTGGGAGGATCTGGTGCGTGCCTGCATCAACTTCCTGACCTTCCTCTTCCTCGTGACCGGCTTCGTCTACACCTCGTTCTTCTACAAGGACGCGGGCATCGACGGTTTCGTCGATGCGCTCTACTTCACCGTGGCGACGATCACGACCACCGGCTTCGGCGACATCACCTTGCCCGGCACGCTCGGCAAGCTCACCTCGATCGTGACGATGATTTTCGGCATTTCCCTCTTCGTGCGGCTGGCGCAGACGATCGTGCGACCGCACAAGGTGGCCTTTCCCTGTCCGCAATGCGGCCTGCAGCGGCATGACTACGATGCCGTGCACTGCAAGGCCTGCGGCCATGTCCTCAATATTCCGGATGAAGGCCACTGAGTGCGGGGCTTCTGCCTCAACCTGGTTCCTGTGCCTGTCGCAGGGCACGCGCGGCCTGCAGCCAGAGCCATATGCGGCAGGCGAGCAGCAGGACGAGCGCCATGGCGACCATCGATGTGGCGGAGACGAAGAACGACGGCAGCGGCCGAGTGGTCCTCAGCGTCCAGAGGATCCAGCCAGCCATGAGCGCTGCAAACAGGATTGTCCTCAGCGTCATGAATGGCAGGCTTCGCCCGGCGATATCGGCAAGCCAGGGCTTGAGCTTCGCCTGGTCGTCTGCTGCGGACAGCGAAACCGCAAGGCACATCTTGCGCAGGGCCGCGGCGGTCAACAGCGTGGCGACGCCCGAGGCGACGGCGATGATCATCGGCAAGAGCGGCGCAAGGGTCGCAAGCGGAAGAGCCACGATCTTCAGCGGACCGCCGAATTCGCCCAGCTGGGATTGAAGCGCCTTGGTCTCCTCCTCCAGCCGCGCCAGTTCGGCGGCGACGGCCTGAGAGGAAATCTCCTGCTGTCGCGCAGCCTCCAACGCCTTCTGCTGCAGCGTTGCGAGATTGACCTGGGACTTCGCCGCATCCTGGATGCCTCCCGCCAGAGCCTCCATCATTGCCCCGATTGATCCCGCCTTTCCTGAGACGGTGCGCCACCACTCCGTGTCGGCGGGTGCGGTGAACCGCAGGCCATCGACCTGGTTGCGCAGACCCTCGATCTTCTTCTCGAGGTCCGCGAGCTCGGTCGCGGCTTCGCCGGTCTTCGTGCGCGCTTCGGCGATCGCGGCGGTCGCCGCCTGGATATCGTCGTCGATCGCCGGCAGGAACTGGTCCTGCCAGACCCCATTCGCCTGCTCGAAGCTCGGCGAGACAACCACGTCCTGGATGTATTGCGTCAGGGGCTCCTGATACTGGGATACTGCGCTCGCATTGGTTCCGAAATGGGCGATCATGCGCCTGAGATCGGGCGCCATCGGCCGAAGGCTGATGCCCTGCGGCTGGATCTGCTGTTGCTGCTGTTGTCGCTGGACCGGCGGCGAAAACAGCATATCGCCCGCCTGGCCGGCAGCCTCTTCCTCGTCCATGCCGATGAGCCCCGCCACCACCTCGTTGAGCTTGCCGAAGCGCTCGACAAGATCGGAGAGAAGAGTGTCGGAGACCGCCTTTGCGGAGGCATCAATCTTGTCAGCAAGAGCCTTTGTGAGCTGCGAAACCGGTGCAACTGCCGCTGAGACGGCGCGCTTCTCAGCAAGATCGCGGTCGATCGCCGCCTTCTCTGCACTTCTTGTGGCAAAAGGCGCCACGATCCCGACGTGGAAGTAAAGGAGCGCCGCAAGCACGATCAGATGCCACCTGGTGGTCTGTTCGCACTGCGACCGTGCCGTCTTGAAGAACTCGACCGCGAGATCATCTGCCACGACATCCCCCGTCACGCGCGCGCTATGCAATGGACCGATGATAGCACAACGGCTGCAAGGATACTGATCGAGTCGACCAGCGCTCGAAAGCGCTGGTCCATTTCGTCATGCGGCCCGCAGCTTGAGAGCTGCTTCTCGGCTACCGACAAATTTCCGTTCCTTGAGAATTTCGTTCACTCGGCCCGGATTGACATCGAAGCTCGCGGCGATCCGGTTCTGGAACTCGCCGTTCCCGTGACGAAGCCAGATCTGGACGGCGTCATCGAAGGTAAGCGCGTAACTCGGCATGTTGTCATTGGTCATCATGACCTCCTGACTTCAAAAGACATGCCCTCTTGAAACGGAGACCGGGAAGTGCGATTCTGAAAAGGTCAACTCACCAGAGATCGGCATTCCCAGTTAGTCCGTCCAACGGATCGGGGCTTGTCCGCTGACACCACGGGTCACATCGCACATCGACTGGTACTCGATGTGTCTTGTGGCCCTTTTCGTTAAAGCCAACCGCGACGGCGCTCGTTGCCGCGGTCGGCTATGGCTCTTCTGCTCATTTCGATTCCTTTCTGTTCTTAAGAATCCACGTATTTACGGCACTGTCAACGATGCTGTTGATTCAACAAAGCCGTAAACCGTAGATTTTTGTTGAAGAGGCAATGTCATTGTGAGATGGTCACCTAAAAAGGAGCGTACGAAATGGTTGCAAAAGAGCGAAGTCCCTCATTTCCATTCGTGCCACTGAAAGTGGCTCTCGGCCGACTCGCCGCGCTCGATCAAAAATTTGGGAGGTACCCCGTGCCCGCTGACAAGGCCGGCCTCGCGTGGGGTATGAAGGAAGGCAGTAGCCAAGCGCATCAGATGCTCGCCGCGCTAAAGTCTTACGGGCTTGTGGCATATGAGGGTGCTTCCAGGGATCGCAAAGCAGTCGTTACTGATGAGGCTCGTACGTACTTACGGGCGCAGCAAGAACAGATTAAGAAGCAAGTTATTCGGGAGGCAGCTCTTAAACCGAAGCTGTTCAAGCTCTTCCAGGGCATATGGGGTGGTCAACGCGTTCCCGATGAAGTTCGCATAGACGAGCTTGTTTTGCAGCATGGCTTCACAGAAAGCGCCGCGCGCACATTTCTTCGAGTCTACGATGACACTTTGGAATTCGCAGAACTAACCGACGGCGTTGAACAGCTCGGCGATGCCTCTGAGACGCCAGAAGATGTGCCGTATGGAGCGCATAGCGATCTTATTGCTACCCCATCTCGGCCACATGGCGCGTCATCGACCGATGCCGCGCCACAGCAGCACTTGCGTCCAACTTATGCGTCGACCGCAACAGAGGGCTGGACTGAGGAGCAGCTCATTGATGACAGCGGTCACGAGATTCGTATCCTCTATCGAGGAAAGCCTTCAGAGCAGCGGTACGAATACATTCGAGACTATCTCGATTTCAAAATTTCTCGGCTTCGCAAGCTTGGCGATTAGCCGCCAAGCCTTTACTCATCGCCCATCTTGAGCGCAGCGATGAAGGCTTCCTGCGGGATCTCGACCTTGCCGAACTGCCGCATGCGCTTCTTGCCTTCCTTCTGCTTTTCCAGAAGCTTGCGTTTGCGGGTGGCGTCGCCGCCGTAGCACTTGGCGGTCACGTCCTTGCGCAGGGCCGAAATGGTCTCGCGGGCAATGACGTTGCCGCCGATCGCGGCCTGGATCGGGATCTTGAACATGTGCTTCGGGATCAACTCCTTCAGCCGCTCGCACATATCGCGGCCACGCTTTTCCGCAGACGCGCGATGGACGAGCATGGAGAGCGCATCGACCGGCTCGCCGTTGACGAGGATCGACAGCTTTACGAGGTTGCCTTCGCGATAGCCTTCCAGATGGTAGTCGAACGAGGCATAGCCCTTCGAGATCGACTTCAGGCGATCGTAGAAGTCGAAGACGACTTCGTTGAGCGGCAGATCGTAGGTCACCATGGCGCGGCTGCCGACATAAGTCAGCTCGGTCTGAATGCCGCGGCGGTCCTGGCAGAGCTTCAGGATGCCGCCGAGATAGTCGTCCGGCGTCATGATCGTCGCCTTGATCCAGGGCTCGCGGATCTCGCTGATCTTGACGACGTCGGGCATGTCGGCCGGATTGTGCAGTTCGCGTTCGCTGCCGTCGGTCATCGTCAGCTGATAGACCACCGAAGGGGCGGTCGCGATCAAGTCGAGGTCGAATTCGCGCTCCAGGCGCTCCTGGATGATTTCGAGATGCAGCAGGCCGAGGAAGCCGCAGCGGAAGCCGAAGCCGAGCGCGGCCGAGCTCTCCATTTCGAAGGAGAAGGAGGCGTCGTTGAGGCGCAGCTTGCCCATGGCGGCGCGCAGATCCTCGAAGTCGGCCGCATCGACCGGGAAGAGGCCGCAGAACACCACCGGCTGCGCCGGCTTGAAGCCCGGCAGGGCCTGCGCCGTCGGGCGCTTGTCCTCGGTGATCGTGTCGCCGACGCGGGTATCGGCCACTT
Organism: Rhizobium sp. BK251; assembly: GCF_004345245.1. Lineage (GTDB taxonomy): Bacteria > Pseudomonadota > Alphaproteobacteria > Rhizobiales > Rhizobiaceae > Rhizobium. The sequence continues at coordinate 326,029 of NZ_SLUQ01000005.1, forward strand.
CCTTGATCGAGGCGGTGATGAAGCCGATTTCGCCCGGGCCGAGGCTGTCGACATTGACCATCTTCGGGGTCAGAACGCCGATGCGTTCCACCTGGTATTTCGCGTCCGTCCCCATCATGCGGATCGTCTGGCCCTTGGTGAGCACGCCGTCGATGACGCGCACCAGAACCATGACGCCGAGATAGGTGTCGTACCAGCTGTCGACGAGTAGCGCCTTCAGCGGTGCCTTTTCGCCGCCCGGGCTCTTCGGCGCGGGAAGCTTGTGGACGATCGCTTCAAGCACATCCGGGATGCCGAGGCCGGTCTTGGCCGAGATCAGCACCGCGTCGGAGGCATCGATGCCGATGACTTCCTCGATCTGTTCCTTGATGCGGTCTGGCTCGGCGGCCGGAAGGTCGATCTTGTTGAGCACGGTGACGAGCTCATGGTTGTTGTCGATCGCCTGATAGACGTTGGCGAGCGTCTGGGCTTCCACGCCCTGCGAGGCGTCGACGACCAGCAGCGAACCTTCGCAGGCCGAGAGCGACCGAGAGACCTCGTAGGCAAAGTCGACGTGGCCGGGCGTGTCGATGAGGTTCAGGATATAGGTCTCGCCGTTGTTTGCCTTGTAGTGCAGGCGGACGGTCTGCGCCTTGATCGTGATGCCGCGCTCGCGCTCGATATCCATGTTGTCCAGCACCTGCTCGGACATCTCGCGCTCGGCGAGGCCGCCGGTCGTCTGGATCAGGCGGTCGGCCAGCGTCGATTTGCCGTGGTCGATGTGGGCCACGATCGAGAAATTGCGGATATGCGAAAGCGGAGTCGTCGGATTGGTGCTCATGCGCGCCATATAGCAGTGCCGCCCCTTGCCGCAAAGGGGAAAAGCAGAGCTTTCCCAGCGAGAGAAGCCACTTGATTCCATCATCGGATAATGTATTTCTCCTATAGTAGAATTTCTGGATCGGAAGATGGAACAGGAACTCGAATTGGCGATCGGTGTGCGCATTCGCACCCTGCGGATGGAGAAGGGGCTGACCCTGGACGACCTCGCCACTGCCTCGGGGGTCAGCCGCGCCATGATCTCCCGCATCGAGCGCGCCGAGGCGAGCCCGACGGCCTCACTGCTTGCTCGCGTCTGCGCGGCCCTCGGTCTTTCGCTTTCGGCCTTCTTTGCCGAGGATGGCGAGGAGGCCTCGCCACTTTCCCGGAGGCAGGACCAGCAGGTCTGGCGCGATCCGGAGACCGGATATCTGCGCCGTTCAGTTTCGCCGCCCGGCACGAGTTCCACCGTCGACATCGTGGACGTCGAATTTCCACCCGGCGCTCGCGTCAGCTTTCCACCCCATGCAGCGAGCCACGGCATGACCCAGCACGTCTGGCTCTTCGACGGCGAGATGGAAATGACCGTCGGCGAGACCGTGCATCGGCTGAGGCCGGGCGATTGCCTCTTCATGCCGGTGGGCGAGGGACACGTCTTCTATAATCCGGGCCACGCGCCGGCACGCTATTGCGTCGTGCTGGATCGCGGCGGCCGTTAACTCATCCGAGGGAAAAAGCATGCCGAATATCCGTCTACTCTCCGCCACCGAGGCCCGCGCGGCCATTCCCGACCTTTGCGAAGTGCTTGCCGATTGCGTTAATGGCGGTGCCTCCGTCGGCTTCATGCAGCCCTATGGGCCGGCCGATGCCCAGCTTTATTGGGAAGGCGTCGCTGAGGCGGTCGGGGAAGGCGCTACCCTGCTCTTCGTCGCCGAGGCTGAGGGCAAGGTACTGGGCACCGTGCAGGTCGGCGCAGCGCAAATGCCGAACCAGCCGCATCGCGGCGACCTGAAGAAGCTGCTCGTGCATCGCGCCGCGCGCGGGCGCGGCCTCGCCCGCCTGTTGATGCAGGCTGCGGAAGCGGAGGCGGCCCGCCGCGGCAAGACGATCCTTGTGCTCGACACGGCGACCGGCAGCGATGCGGAGGCGATCTATCCGCGGCTCGGCTGGGAGCGCGTCGGCGTTATTCCGGACTACGCGCTTTGGCCCGAAGGCGGACTTTGCGCCACCACCTTCTTCTACAAGCGGGTCGCCTGAGCCTCTGATGGGCCATTGACAAGCCGCGGAAGGCTCCGTCCTATCCGAACCATTCAAATCAGGGAGCAACCGGATGCGCGTCATCTATTCCGAGGATCACAAACTGCGCGATGCCAAGACGGAGCTGCATGGCGGCCTGCTTGTGAAGCCCTTCGAGGGGCCGTTCCGCGCCGAATGGATCCTGGAAGCGGTGAAGCAGGCGGGCTTTTCGGATATCGTCGCGCCGGAGCGCCACGGTCTCGAGACGGCGTTGAAAGTGCATGACGCCGGCTATCTCGATTTCCTTTCGAAGGCCTGGGAGATGTGGAAGGCAAGTGGTGCAGAGGGCGAGGCGATCCCGACGTCCTTCCCGGTCCGCCGCTCGACGCTGCGGGTACCGAACGATATCGACGCCCTTCTCGGCTACTATGCCAATGCCGCGGAAACGGCGATCACGGACGGCACCTATGAAGCTGCGATCGCCGCGATGCAATGCGCCGTAACCGGTGCGGACTGGCTGAACGGCGGCAATCGCTTCGCCTTCTCGCTTTGCCGGCCGCCCGGCCACCACGCCGGAATCGACCTCTTCGGCGGCTATTGCTTCATCAACAATGCCGCGGTTGCCGCCCAGCGCCTCCTCGATCTCGGTGCGAAGAAGGTCGCGATCCTCGACGTCGACTTTCACCACGGCAACGGCACGCAGGACATCACCTACCGCCGCGGCGATATCTTCTTCGCCTCCCTTCACGGCGAACCGGCCGATGCCTTTCCGTATTTCTGGGGCTACGCGGACGAGACCGGCGCGGAAGCGGGCGAGGGCTGCAATGCCAACTATCCCCTGCCGCGCGGCGCGCTTTGGGCCGCCTGGTCCGCGGCGCTCGCCGACGCCCTTTCCCGCATCAAGGGCTTTGGTGCCGAGGCGATCGTCGTCTCCCTTGGCGTCGATACCTTCGAGCGGGACCCGATCAGCTTTTTCAAGCTGACATCGGAGGATTTTACTCGCATGGGCGCGATGATCGCGGCAGCCGGCCTGCCGGTGCTGACCTGCATGGAGGGCGGCTACGGCGTGCCGGAACTCGGGCTCAATGTCGCCAACATGCTGACGGGCCTCGAGGCTTAACGACCCTGTGACGGACGAGACGGCTCAATCCGACACGCCGACGGCTCGCATGCTCTCCTGGGCGCGCAACTCCACCATCTATCGCCTGGAGCGGCGCATGATGACGGAGAAGCAGCTCTTCGACGCGATCACGCGGAAGGCACGGCAGAAGTTCGAGGAGATCAGCGAGGCGCAGGTGAGGGCACTCGCGGATGCGGCCGTCAAGTTCGCCTACGATCAGAAGGCGCTTGATGACGCGGCCTTCGCGGCCATGAGCACGCGATCGGGCGTCAATAGCGGCAGATCCAGGCGCATGATCGCGCAGAGGCTGTCGCAGAAAGGGGTCTCGGCCGATATCGCGTCAGAGGCTTTGGAAAATGTCGACGATCTTGTCGCTGCCGTCGTGATGGCGCGCAAACGTGCCTTCGGCCCGTTCCGTCGCGGCGAACTGGATGAAAAGCGCAGTGCGAAGGAGCTTTCGGCTTTCGCAAGAACCGGCTTCAGCCTCGACATCGGCCGGAAGATCTTCGCCATGGCGCGGGAGGAAGCCGAAGAGATTCTCGCTGCCGGCAAAAGCCTTTAGAACAAGCGAGTGCGGGCAGCCTAGGCACTCTCCTTAGGCATATTCAGGCCGGCTTGCGCAGCGGATCATCCAGCGCCGGATTGTAGAAGAGCGAGAGCGTAAGGCTCTTGGCGATGCGCTCAGCGGTTACCATGAACCAGTCCCGGGCTTCCCGCGAAGGTGCGATGTCGTCCAGCGTGGCGGAAAACAGCGCCAGCCATTCGCTGAAGAGCTCAGGCGCCAGGCCCTCAACGCCGAAATGCGCCTGTACAGGCTTGCCGCCATAGGCGCCGTTGCGAAAGGCGATCGACGACCAGAAGCGCTTCATCTTTTCCAGGTGGTCGGGCCAGCGGCCGGAGAGCCTGCCATCGAAGACAGGGCCGAGGCGCGGATGGGCCTGGATGCGGCCGTAGAAGGTCTCGACCATCGTCCCGATGAAGGCGGCGTCGACGCCGATCCGTTGCATGTCCGCTTCCGCACGCTCGCGGATTTCGGCGACATGGGCGGCGCGGCCCGACAATTCCCTATCCATGTAATGTGCTCCCGGCAGTGCCAATTGCCGCCGAATATAGGCAGTTTTCCGCCGGACCCAAGGCTTCGCAATCCTGTTGCGTCAATCTGTCAATTCGGCGGGGGTCAGCGCTTGACCGAAGCAGTGCTGCACTTTAGATTTAGAATAATTCTAAATGTGGAGATTTCATTATGCTGGCGCGCTTTTTCAGGTCGTCGAAACGTTCATTTTCGTCTTTGTCGGAGCAGGAGATTCTTGCACTGGCAATCGCCTCCGAGGAGGACGACGCGCGCATCTACCTCGCCTATGCCGATAGCCTGCGCGGCAAGTATCCGCAATCCGCCAAGGTCTTCGAGGACATGGCCGAGGTGGAGGATACCCACCGAAAGTCGCTGATCGAGATCCACCGCCAGCGCTTCGGCGAGCGGATACCGCTGATCCGCAGGGAGCATGTTCAGGGCTTCTACGAGCGCAAGCCCGATTGGCTGCGCAACAACCTCTCCCTGGATGCGATGCGGGAAGAAGCGGAGGCAATGGAGGAGCAGGCCTATCGCTTTTATGTCGAGGCAGCAAAGAGGACGTCGGATGCCTCGACCAGGCAACTTCTGGGCGATCTTGCGCTGGCGGAGCAGGGGCATGAGGATATTGCCAGGATGCTCGGTGAAAAACACAGGCCGGATGACGTGAAGAAGGACGAGGATGAGACTGCGCGTCGCCAGTTCGTTCTCACCTATGTCCAGCCGGGGCTTGCTGGCCTCATGGACGGCTCGGTATCGACGCTCGCGCCGATCTTTGCCGCCGCCTTCGCGACGCAGGACACCTGGCAGACCTTTCTCGTCGGCCTCTCGGCCTCTGTCGGCGCCGGCATATCGATGGGCTTCACCGAGGCCGCCCATGACGACGGCAAGATTTCCGGGCGCGGCTCGCCGGTCAAGCGGGGCCTCGCCTGCGGTATAATGACGACGCTTGGCGGGCTCGGGCACGCGCTGCCCTATCTGATCCCGCAATTCTGGACCGCAACCATTACCGCTGCGGTCATCGTCTTCTTCGAACTCTGGGCAATCGCCTTCATCCAGAACAAGTACATGGAGACGCCCTTCCTTCGCGCGGCCTTCCAGGTGGTGGTGGGCGGTTCGCTCGTCCTGGCCGCCGGCGTTCTGATCGGCAATGGGTGAGGCGCGATCGGGCGCAGCCCGAGCAATCGATTGCAGCGCCGAACGCCCTGGGTCGAAGCGAGGGGCCGGGATATGGTGCCGCGCATGAAATCCCACAAAACGAAAAGGCCGGCGAACCGCCGGCCTTTCCGAATTTGCTGCAGTGGTGCCTTATCTCAGAGCGCCGACCAGAACGTCACGGCCATTCTGGATCGTGACCCAACGCCCGGAATTGGCGCTCGCCTGCCGCTTGATGAAGGTATACGGCGTCTCGGACCAGGGCTTGACGGCATTGTTGAGGTTGTCGAGGACATAGTCCCCCTCTGCCGTGCGAAGCGTCAGGACCGCGTGGCCTTCGCCATCGGGCTTGCGAACCACGGTGATCAGGAGATCCGCCGCCGAAAAGCCCTGCTGGATCAGTCGCTTGCGCTTCAGGAGCGCGAAATCCTCGCAGTCGCCGGCGGTCGTGGGATAGGCCCACACTTCGTCGCGACCGTAGATTTCCTTGTCCGTCATCGGAGTAATGGAAGAATTGACTGACGAGTTAACGGAGCGAACGGTCGCCCATTTGCCAGCGGTCATCTTTACGGGAAGCGTGTTGCGGTTCGGGCCGCACTCGAAACGGTGCGACTGACAGAATTGATAATGACCAATCGGCTGCGATGTGCCGCTTCCGGTGATCATTGACTGGCTTTTTGTAAGAGCCGGCGTTGCCGCCGCAGACATAACAAAGACGGCCGTAATGGCCAACAGAACACCCTTGAACTGCACGCCGCTTCCCTTCTGTGACCCCCGACCTTAACAAAGAGTTAAGAATGTATGGGAAAGGAAGTCAATCGTTACTTAAGTGTTAACGGATGCCTACAGAAAATATGGTTAAAATGCTACCTAATCCCGGGACAACCCGCAAAAGTCGGTCGTTTGGGCCGAATTTCGCGCAATTGGTGCCGCGCGCCGTCAGCGAATGTACAGCCCGCCGTTAACGAATGACAAGCGCGGAGACGGCATCGAGCATGCGCTCGAGGTCCTGCGGACGCGAGAGGCGATGGTCGCCGTCGCGCACGAGAGTAAGTATTACGTCGTCGGCGGGAAGGTGCTCCAGGAGCTTCAGCGCGTGCGACCAGGGAACGTCGGCGTCCTGCATGCCCTGGAGGATATGGACGGGGCAACCGGTTTCGATGATCCCCTTGAGGACGAGATTGTCACGGCCGTCTTCAATAAGGGCGCGCGTGAAGATGTTCGGCTCCGGACTGTATTCCGACACCTCCTCGAAATAGCCGCGCTCGGCAAGCGAGGAACGTTCGGCATCGGAAAGCTCGGGTTCAAGCAGTTCGTAGGTGAAATCCGGTGCCGGTGCGATAAGCACCATGCCTTCGACCCTGGGGCCATTCGGCTGCTTGCGCAGCTCCTGTGCGAGCCGAAGCGCGATCCAGCCGCCCATCGACGAGCCGACGAGGACGATGCGCTGCGGCGCGGCGTGGCCGACGACGCCGAGTGCCTCCTCCAACCATCGCGAGATCGTGCCGTCCGTGAACTGGCCGCCGGAAATGCCGTGGCCCGAATAATCGAAACGGATGGAGGCAAGCCCCTCCCTTTCGGCAAACGCGTCAAGTTCCACCGCCTTCGTGCCCGCCATGTCGGAACGATAGCCCGAAAGCCAGACGAGCGTCGGGCCGCTGACGTCATCGCGAGCCTTGCGCACCAGCATCGCGATCGATCTTGCCTGGTCGCCGGCGCCGATGGTGATGAAGCTGGGTTCGGGCGTGCTCGATGCTTCGGCCATGGGGCGTACTCCTGTTGCGGCGCAGGCTCTTAAATCAGATTCGTCCTGCGGCTGACAGGAGGTGATTTTTCCAATAAACCATGCTATTGACTTCAGCGCAGCAATACCGACATTTCCGCCAGTTGCACCGGCGGGACAGCGCGGCTGCGACTATTTCGAAACAATTCGAGGAGAATACGACCATTCGCAGACCTTTTAAAGCCGACGCGCCCGTCAAGGAAGGGCCGCGTTCCAATCGGGAAATCCGCATACCGAAAGTTCAGCTGATCGCGGCTGATGGACAGAATATGGGCGTTGTCGCCACGGACCAGGCATTGAGAATGGCAGAGGAGGCCGGCCTCGACCTGGTGGAAATCTCCCCAAATGCTGAGCCGCCAGTGTGCAAGATCCTTGATCTGGGCAAGCTGAAATATGCCAACCAGAAGAAGGCCGCCGAGGCGCGCAAGAAGCAGAAGATCGTCGAAGTCAAAGAAATCAAGATGCGCCCGAACATCGACACCCATGATTATGAGGTGAAGATGAAGGCGATCGGCCGCTTCTTCGAAGAAGGCGACAAGGTCAAGGTCACGCTGAAGTTTCGCGGCCGCGAAATGGCCCACCAGGAACTCGGCATGAAGCTTCTGCAGCAGGTCAAGGAAGACACGCAGGAGATCGCCAAGGTGGAAGCCGAGCCCAAGCTCGAGGGCCGCCAGATGATGATGGTCCTGGCGCCGAAGGCATAAGCAGGATCTCGTCAGCACGGGAGCCGTCCGTCGCGACGGCTTTTTTGTTTTTGCCCGCTCCCTCGTTTCCGTGACCCGAACAGGAATAAGGAGCGATGCGGCGCCGGAACAGGCAGGTGGCAGCGGCGGCAAATTCCGCCGGCTTGCCCGTTGCACTTTTCCAGCACTGCGGTTATAAGCGCGCGTCCGAACCGACCGGCAGGGCATGCCGTGGCGGTTCAGAATGCTTGTGGAACGGTTCGTCGCCGTCGCCACAGATCAACAACAAACGCTCCCGCGCCTTTTGCGAAGACCGGAAACGGCCCCGCAGGAGGGCTTTTTTGATAAAGCGCGCGAGGGGTACGGAAGGAGTAGCAAAATGCCCAAGATGAAGACGAAGTCCTCTGCCAAGAAGCGGTTCAAGATCACCGCGACCGGCAAGGTCAAGGCCGCCGCCGCTGGCAAGCGCCATGGCATGATCAAGCGTACCAACAAGTTCATTCGCGACGCCCGCGGCACCATGGTTCTTGCAGAACCCGATGGCCGCAAGGTGATCAAGAACTACTTGCCGAACGGTCTCTGAGACTTTTCGCGACACGCTTCAAGATTAAGGAGATCATGACATGGCACGCGTAAAAAGAGGCGTCACCGCCCACGCCAAGCACAAGAAGGTTCTGAAGGCTGCCAAGGGCTTCTACGGCCGCCGCAAGAACACCATCCGCGCCGCAAAGGCGGCCGTGGACCGTTCCAAGCAGTACGCTTATCGCGACCGCAAGGTTAACAAGCGCAATTTCCGCGCTCTCTGGATCCAGCGCATCAACGCCGCTGTCCGCGAATTCGGCCTCACCTACGGCCGCTTCATTGACGGTCTGAACAAGGCCGGCATCGAAGTCGACCGCAAGGTCCTTTCCGACATGGCGATCCATGAGCCGGAAGCGTTCGGCGCCCTGGTTGCTGCTGCAAAGAAGGCGTTGGACTACCTCAAGGACGCCGGTACGAAGAACGAGTTTGAAAGCGCGGTCAACTAAGCCAGCGCTTCCCAAGCTTTGCACTTCATCAAATTGGGAAACCCGCGCTGGTTGGGCTGGCGCGGGTTTTTCTTTCTCTACGCTCCCCGCGCCGTCCGGTGCCTGAACCTGCCCCGCCCCTGAAGAAAAGAAGAAGAGATATGTCCGATCTCGATACGCTGAAATCATCGCTTCTGACGGAGATCGCCGCCGCTGGCGACGAGCCGGCGATCGAGGCCGTGCGAGTTGCGGCCCTCGGCAAGAAGGGATCGGTTTCCGATCTCCTGAAGACGCTCGGCAGCATGTCGCCCGATGAGAGGCAGACACGCGGCGCGGCCATCAACGCGCTGAAGAACGAGGTCACCGAGGCGGTCAACGCGCGTAAGTCGGAGCTTCGCGAGGCGGCGATCGACGCACGGCTGAAGGCCGAGACCGTCGATGTTTCGCTGCCGGTCCGCTCCTCGCCGGCCGAGCGCGGCCGCATCCATCCGATCAGCCAGATCGTCGACGAGATCACCGCGATCTTCGGCGACATGGGCTTTGCGATAGCGGAAGGCCCCGACGTCGAGACCGACTACTATAATTTCACGGCGCTGAACTTCCCCGAGGGTCACCCGGCGCGCGAGATGCACGACACCTTCTTCTTCAATCCGGACGAGAAGGGTGAGCGAAAGGTGCTGCGCACCCACACCTCGCCGGTGCAGATCCGCACCATGGAGGCGCAGAAGCCGCCGATCCGCATCATCATTCCCGGCAAGACCTACCGCCAGGACAGCGATGCCACCCATTCGCCGATGTTCCATCAGGTCGAGGGCCTCGTCGTCGACCGGAAGGCAAACGTCGCCAACATGCGCTGGGTGCTGGAGGAGTTCTGCAAGACCTTCTTCGAGGTCGATAGCGTGACCATGCGCTTCCGGCCGTCCTTCTTCCCCTTCACGGAGCCCTCCTTCGAGGTCGATATCCAGTGCGACCGTTCGGGGCCGATCGTGAAGTTCGGCGAGGGCACCGACTGGATGGAGATCCTCGGCTGCGGCATGGTGCATCCGAACGTACTGCGCTATGGCGGCCTCGATCCCGATGAATATCAGGGCTTTGCCTGGGGTATGGGGCTCGATCGCATCGCCATGCTGAAATATGGCATGCCCGACCTGCGCGACTTCTTCAACGCCGACGTCCGCTGGATGACGCATTACGGCTTCCGCCCGCTGGACGTGCCGACGCTGTTCGGCGGTCTGAGCGCGTAAGGGAGGATAGGACAATGAAATTCACGCTCTCCTGGCTGAAGGAACATCTCGAAACAGATGCCGCGCTCGATGAGATCTGCGAGCGCCTGACGGCGATCGGGCTCGAGGTCGAGGATGTCGACGACAAGGCGGCGTTCAGGCCCTTCGTCATCGCCAAGGTGCTCTCCGCCGAGAAGCATCCACAGGCCGATCGCCTGAAGGTGCTCATGGTCGATACGGGGCAGGGCGCTCCGGTGCAGGTCGTCTGCGGCGCACCGAACGCGCGCGCCGGCCTCGTCGGCGCATTCGCGGCGCCCGGCACCTATGTTCCCGGCATCGACGTGACGCTTGCGGTCGGCAACATCCGTGGTGTCGAAAGCCGCGGCATGATGTGCTCCGAGAAGGAGTTGGAGATCTCCGACAATCACGACGGCATCATCGACCTGCCGGAGGATGCGCCGGTCGGCACGAGCTACGCCGCCTATGCGCATCTCGACGATCCCGTCATCGAGATCAACCTGACGCCGAACCGGCCGGATTGCACCAGCGTCCATGGCATCGCGCGCGATCTTGCCGCCTCCGGCCTCGGCACGCTGAAGACGCGGACCGCTCCGTCCTTTGCCGTCGACGGCGAGACCACCGTGAAGGTGAAGCTCGACCTCGATGACGAGAAGCTTTGCCCCGGCTTTGCGCTCCGCCTCGTGCGCGGCGTCAACAATCGGCCGAGCCCGCGCTGGATGCAGCAACGGCTGATCGCGATCGGTCTTCGCCCCATCAATGCGCTGGTCGACATCACCAACTACATGACCTTCGACCAGGGTCGGCCGATGCACGTCTTCGACGCTGGCAAGGTGAAGGGCAACCTGACTGTCCGTCGTGCGGCGGCGGGCGAAAGTGTTCTGGCGCTCGACCAGCGCGAATACAAGCTCGGGCCGAACAACGTCGTCATCGCCGATCAAGATGGCGTCGAGTCCATCGGCGGCATCATGGGCGGCGAACATTCCGGCTGCGACGAGAATACCCGGGACGTGCTGATCGAATCCGCTCTCTGGGATCCGATGAACATTGCCAAATCCGGTCGTGGCCTCGGCATCATCACCGATGCGCGTTACCGCTTCGAGCGTGGCGTCGATCCGGAATACATGGTCCCTGGCCTCGAGCGCACGACGGAACTGGTTCTCGAACTCTGCGGCGGCACGCCCGCCAAGGCAGAAGTCGTGGGCTACAAGGGCTATGAGCCGAAGATTGTCGACTTCCCCTATTCCGAGGTCAAGCGCCTGACGGGGCTGGAAGTCTCGACCGAGGAAAGCAACACGATCCTGACCCGCCTGGGCTTCAAGGTTTCCGGTTCCGGCGATCGGGTTTCCGTTAGCGTTCCTTCGTGGCGCCCGGACGTGGACGGCAAGGCCGATCTCGTGGAAGAGATCATGCGTATCCATGGCGTCGACAACATCAGGCCGACGCCGCTTGAAGGCCATGCAGCGGTCAACGGAAAGATCCTGACGACGCTGCAGATCCGCACCCGTATCGCCAAGCGCGCGCTTGCCGCACGCGGCATGCTGGAGGCCGTCACCTGGTCCTTCATCGCGGAAGACCAGGCAAAGCTCTTCGGCGGCGGTTCCGAGGCGCTGAAGCTTGCCAATCCGATCGCAGCCGACATGTCGGACATGCGGCCCTCTCTGCTGCCCGGTCTCCTGACTGCCGTCCAGCGCAACGCCGACAAGGGTTACGGCGACGTCGCGATCTTCGAGGTGTCCGGTACCTATGAAAACGACAGGCCCGAAGGCCAGCGCCGTGTTGCCGGCGGCGTTCGCCGCGGCACCGAATCCCTCGCCGGCGCCGGCCGCATGTGGCTGAATGCGCAGAAGGGCGGCGGCAAGCCGGTCGACGTCTTCGACGCCAAGGCCGATGCGCTCGCCGTCATCGAGGCTTGCGGCCTCCCGACGGGCAACATCCAGATCGAGCAGGGCGGTCCGGCATGGTACCATCCCGGCCGTTCCGGCACGATCAAGATGGGCCCGAAGGTTGTTCTCGGCTATTTCGGCGAGTTCCATCCGAAGACGCTCGAGGCGCTCGATGTCGCCGGCGCGCTTTGCGGCTTCGAGATCTACCTCGATGTGATGCCGGAACCGAAGAAGAAAGCCACCCGCACCAAGCCGCCGCTCGAGCTCTCGCCCTTCCAGGCGGTGAAGCGCGACTTTGCTTTCGTGGTCGATCGCAACGTGGAAGCGGGCGCCATCGTCAAGGCGGCTTCGGGGGCCGACCGCAAGCTGGTGACCGCCGTCAACGTCTTCGACGTCTTCGAGGGTGCTTCGCTTGGCGAAGGCAAGAAGTCGGTCGCAATCGAAGTCCAGATCCAGCCGGCCGAGCGTACGCTGACCGACGAGGACTTCGACGCGCTGACGCAGAAGATCGTCGCGAGCGTCGCGAAGTTCACGGGCGGTGTGCTGCGCGCCTGAGGATTGAATGCCGAAAAATCGGCCCGGCCCTTACGACGGCCGGGCTTGTCCCTGCAGGTAGTAGACCTTGTGGATGATCGCCCATCGTCCGTCGACCTTCAGCAGCGAAAGGTAGTCGGTAAAGCGGGCTCCTGCGAATTCGTCCACGACCTTTACGTTTGCGGCATCGCCGGCGATGTCGATGATCTGAATATCCATGTATGGCTGGGTGCCCGGCTCCGCGCCGCCTTCTTCGGCGACCGCCTTGATGAATTCGTCGCGCGACAGCCACTCCAAAGCGCCGTCGTAATTGCCGACGATTGCCGCGCGCGGATGAAAGGCCTTCCGCATCGCGGCTTCATTCGCAAAGGTCATGCCCTCGACGTAGAGGTGAACGACGGCTTCAATTTCCTTTGCCTCGGACATTTCTTGAACTCCTCGTCTCCGTTCATCCAAGAGATAGTAGCGCTCCGCTTTCCCGCCAAGCAGTGGGGATCGTGGAACTCTAATGCTGCTTCGGGTAGAGCGTCTCAAGGGCGGTCGAGACAAGTTCCTCGACATAGGACTGTGCGACATCGGCGGTGGTCGGGGAGACGCCCATCTCCCTGCACTTGTTCTCTACAGCCTCCTGTATGAGGTTGAGCACGCCCTTGCCAATCCTGGCATTGCCTTCGTCGGAAGTGTCGAGGACCATGGCGAGGGAGGTCATGGCGACCACCTCGAGCACGAGCATGCGTCCCTCTATCGCCGCGAGATCGCCTCGCGACCCATTGCTGCCACCCTGCCTGCCCAATGCCATAAAAGCCTCCATTTCAAAGGCCTACATTAGCGTTCGCCCTCTAATATTGAAGGTCCTCGGGGTGAATATTTCAGGTTAATCTAATAGTTGTAAGACTTTCGGCCGGTTTTCCCTGCGCGCCTGCGAAGGGAAAAACTCTCGGCCATCTCCCAGTCCCTCCGCCTCCACTCGCCGTTGGCAATCCTCAGGCGACCGGCACCCGCCGGCCGCCATTGGAGTGCCTCGCTCACGCAGCCGCCTTCTGGTTTACGACGGTCGTCGCAAGCTTGCTGAGGGATTGGTCCGTCTTGCCCTCTTCCTGCAGAGTCTGGTTTAGCAGGGCGACGGCCTCCTTGTGACCGAGCATCTGGGCCCAGGTCTTCAGAGTGCCGTAGCGGGCCATCTCGTAGTGCTCCACGGCCTGGGCCGCCGAAATCAGGCCCGCATCGACGGCCTGCGTGCCCTTGAACTCTTCCAGGATTTCCTCGCCCTCGGCGAGAATGCCCTGGATTGCCTCGCAGGTCTTGCCCTGGGCGCGCTTGCCGATCAGTTCGAAGACCTGCTGAAGCCGTTCGACATGGCCTTCCGTCTCTTCGCGGTGCTTCTCGAAGGCGGCCTTGAGCTCGGCGGATTGTGCCCCGCGTGCCATTTTGGGCAGGGCTTTCACGATCTGCCGCTCGGCGTAGTAGATGTCCTTCAGTGTATCGTAGAACAGGTCTTCCAGATTCTTTTCCTTGGCCATGCTTCCTCTCCTTGTTTTCGGGTGGACGCCACATCGAACGTGGACTTCTAGAGAAGCGACGGGGTCTTGGATTGTTCCGCGATGCTGTGATTTTGTGGCGGAGGCTTCGCCGTTGTGATTGGATTCCCCGCCTAGGCGCTTGAAGGGAGATGCGATGAGAAGACCGGCTTCGATGAAGGGACTGGAGGACCTCGGCCGCTTGCGGCTGTCGGAAAACTTCTTCCTGCGCGATTTTCTGCATTCGGAGATCGCCGATTTCTATCGCATCCCCAACATACCGGACGATCCGGATCTTGCGGTCGAGGCAGGCCGCAGGCTCTGCGAGGAGTTGCTGGAGCCATTGCAGAAGACGTTCGGCCGGCTGCATATCCGCTCGGGTTATCGCTCGGCCGAAGTCAATGCCTTCGGCAACAGGAACGGGCTTAACTGCTCCTCAAATGCTTCGACGGCCGCGGACCATATCTGGGATCTGCGGGATTTCGACGGTTGCATGGGCGCGACCGCCTGCATCGTCGTGCCGTGGCTCATCGACAACCACCGTCATGAAGGCGACTGGCAGAAGCTCGCATGGTGGGTTCACGACCACCTTCCCTATGCCTCGCTCTGGTTCTTCCCGAAGCTCTGGGCCTTCAACATCCAGTGGCACGAGCGACCCCGCCGCGTCATCCAGAGCTATGTCGCCCCGCGCGGCATGCTGACCAAGCCCGGCATGGCCAATTGGAGCGGAGACCACTCCGCCTTCTACGAAGGCTTTCCGGCGCTCAAAAGCTGATGCGGTAGCGGATATGGCCGTCGGTCTCGACATAGCTGTCGTAGAGCCGCCGCGCCGTCTCGTTGTCCTCGCTGGTGTGCCAGTAGAGGCGAGCCCAGCCGTTTGCCTTGCAGAGGACAACGAGATCGTCCATCAACGCCCGACCAATGCCCTTGCCGCGCGCATCCGGATCGACAAAGAGATCCTCCAGATAGCAATCGGGCGAGCGGATCCATGTCCCCTCATGCGTGAGGCCGAGGGCGAAGCCGACGACGTTGCCGTCGGCCTCCGCAACCCGCATGAAGATCGTGGAGGCTGGATCGAAGACCCGGCGCCACGTCAGGTCGGTGATATCAGGGTCGATCCCGACCTGGTAGAAGGCAAGGTAGTCGGCCCAGAGCTTGCGCCAGCGGGTCTCGTCCTCCAAACGGGCATCGCGGATCACCACCGTCATTGCTCAGCTCCCTCCTGCAAGTCGTCTCATGCACCTGCCTTGTCGAGAAGTGCCATTGCTTCGTCGGACAGGGTGAGGTTTGCCGCATTGATGAGCGCATCCAGCTGGGTCAGGCTGGTGGCGCTGGCGATGGGGGCAGTCACTCCCCGCTTGCGCAACAGCCAGGCAAGCGCGATTTCGGCCGGCTTCGCGCCGGTCTCGGCGGCAACCTTGTCGAGAGCGGCCAGAATGCGCAGGCCCTTGTCGTCGAGATATTTGGAAACGCGGCCCTCGCGTGCCCGGCCCTCCGTATCCGCCTTCGTGCGATACTTGCCGGAGAGGAAGCCCGCCGCAAGGCTGAAATAGGTTATGACGCCGATATCCTCCTTGACGCAGAGATCGGCAAGAGCGCCTTCAAAGCCTGCCCGGTCGTAGAGATTGTATTCCGGCTGCAGCACGTCATAGCGCGGCAGCCCGGCCTTCCTTGCCGCATCGAATGAATCCTGGAGCTGCTGGGCATCGAGATTGGAACAGCCGATCGCGCGGATCTTTCCCTGTTCCTTGAGGCGGGCATAGGCACCGAGGGTCTCCTCGTAAGGTGTATCCGGGTCCGGCCAATGGGAAAGGTAGAGGTCGATATGGTCGGTCTGCAGCCGCCGCAGCGAAGCCTCGACGGCCTGGGCGATATAGCTCGCCTTGAGGCCCTTCTTGCCGGGGCCCATCTCGGAACCAACCTTGGTGACGATGATCACCTTGTCGCGCGCGACGCGGCCCTGCTTCAGCCACCTGCCGATGATCTCTTCGGAATCGCCGCCCTTGTTGCCCGGCACCCAGGCGGAATAAACGTCCGCCGTATCGATCGTGTTGAAACCGGCATCGAAGAACTTGTCCAGCAGCGCGAAGGAAGTCTTCTCGTCGGCGGTCCAGCCGAAGATATTGCCGCCGAAGACGATCGGGGCAATGGAAATGCCGGTCTTGCCGAGCTTGCGCAGGGTCATCGCTCTCTCCCGAATGAATTGAATAAATGAAGCAGGCGAAGCAGCGAGTGCCGCTATTTTCATTTACGACTTTCGCGGGCACATGGAAACCAAACTTCGGTGAAATAGTGTGTCGCCATTGCGCAGCCCCTGGCGGCTGAATATGGTTGCGCCGAATTTTGGTTGAGGAGATTTATCATGTTGCGCTTCGGAATTTTGTCGACGGCGAAAATCGGCCGTGAGCTGGTCGTGCCGGCCATCCAGGATGCGGAAAACTGCGTCGTCACCGCCGTCGCGAGCCGCGAGCTTGCCCGCGCCCGCGAAATGGCGGACCGCTTCTCCGTTCCGCATGCCTTTGGTTCCTATGAGGAAATGCTGGCGTCCGACCTGATCGATGCCGTCTATATCCCGCTGCCGACGTCCCAGCATGTCGAATGGACGATCAAGGCGGCGGATGCCGGCAAGCATGTGCTCTGCGAGAAGCCGATCGCACTGAAGGCCGCGGAGATCGACAGCCTGATTGCTGCGCGTGACCGCAACAATGTCCTGGTGACGGAAGCCTACATGGTCACCTACACGCCGGTCTGGAAGAAGGTGCGCTCGCTGATCGCCGATGGCGCGATCGGCCGCCTCCGCCACGTGCAGGGCGCCTTCACCTATTTCAACCGCGACCCCGGCAACATGCGCAACATTCCGAGCCTCGGTGGCGGTGGCCTGCCGGATATCGGTGTCTATCCGACGATCAGCACGCGCTTTGTCACCGGCCACGAGCCGCTGCGCATCCAGGCTGTCACCGAGCGCGATCCGGAATTCGGCACGGACATCTATTCGAGCGTGAAGGCAGATTTCGGCGGCTTCGAGATGACCTTCTACATCTCGACGCAGATGGCAAACCGCCAGGTGATGGTGTTCCACGGAACGGACGGCTTCATCGAGGTCAAGTCGCCCTTCAACGCCGATCGCTACGGCGCCGAGGAACTCGAGCTCACAAATCGAAACCATTCGGAATCGCAGTTCTTCCGCTTCCCGGACAGCCGCCAGTACAAGTGTGAAGCTGAGGCCTTTGCCCGCGCTGCAAGCGGCGAGCAGGAGGAAGTCGTAAGCCTGGAAAGCTCGAAGCTGAACCAGCGCGTCATCGATGCGATCTATCGCGCCAGCGAAAAGGACGGCTGGGAGACGGTCTGACGGCCGGCCTCACCGCTTGGAATTCAGGCGGAAATAGCAGGCGAGGCTGAAGATGAAGGCGGCGGCGGTGGCAATGACCAGCGCCGTCAGCGGCTGCAGGGATGGCGCTGCGAAGAGCAGCGCCGCATAGAGCGCATAGTTGAGAATCGCGGTGATCACCACGATGACCGCCAGCCCGACGCGCCCGATTTCGTAGACATAGCGCTTGGCGAAGCTCGGCAGCCGGATAAGCCCCAGCATGACGATGACCGCGATCGTAAGACTTGCCGCGCGGGCGGAAAAGGCGTCGAAGGCCGTGACGCTGACGATGACATAAAGCACGACCGCGTCGACCGCGAAGCCCAGTGCGGAAACCCCGACAAAGCGAAGAAATCTCATCATCGCAAATCCCCCTCTGGATCGGCCGCCCAAGGCGGCAACCCGATGCCTCTGTCTGCGGTTCCGCACCCTTTGACCATCGCCCGGCTTACATCGGCAGTCGCAGGTGCGATTGCCGAGGCGGTTATCCGTTACTGCCGCCTGCGCCCGTTGTCCCATCGGGCGCCGACCGTTGGCCGATCTGATCGCTCTGTTTGCGCGGTGCCTTCCCGTCAGCCCCGTGGCTGCGGCGGTCGGCGCCGGCGTTCAGATACTGGATACGCAGATGTTCCGCCCTCGACCGCGCCACGGAGTCGAGAATGACTGCGGCCGTGAACATCATAATCGAAATCATCATCAGTGCCATGGAAAGCACCCAGGTCGGCATCCTGGCGACAAGTCCCGTCTCGAAATATTCAACGAGCACCGGCGTCATGAAGCTGAGGCTTGTCGTCATGAAGAGCGCGCTCAACACGCTGAAGAAGGCAAAGGGCCTTGTCTCCTTGGCCAGCATGGCGAACATCCAAAGGATTTTTGCGCCGTCCTTGAATGTCGAAAGCTTCGAATGGGACCCCTGCGGCCGGCGGCCGTAGTCGAGTTCAAGCTCGTTGACCGGCAGTTTCAGCCGCGAGGCGTGCACCGACATCTCGGTCTCGATCTCGAAGCCGGCGGAGACCGCCGGGAAGCTCTTGACGAAACGGCGCGAGAAGGCGCGGTAGCCGGAGAAGATGTCGCTGAAGTCGGCGCCGAAGATCGCTCTGTAAAGTGTGTTGAAGATGCGGTTGCCGAAGGCATGTCCTTGCCGGCCGGCATCGTCATGGACGCCGCGCCGGTTGCCGACGACCATGTCCGCCCGTTCCGTCAGCAGGGTCCTGACCAGTTCCTCGGCGTCTTCGGGCCCATAGGTGCCGTCGCCGTCGGCCATGACGTAGATGTCGGCGTCGATATCGGCAAACATGCGCCGCACCACATGGCCCTTGCCCTGCCGCCGCTCGCGCATGACGGTCGCGCCGGCAAGCATCGCTCGCAACGCCGTCCCGTCCGTCGAGTTGTTGTCGTAGACGAAGATGCGTGCCTGCGGCAGAGCGGCGCGGAAGCCGCGCACGACTGCGTCGATCGTTGCCGCTTCGTTGTAGCACGGCAGGAGTACCGCGATGTCGAGATTGTCGGACCAGGTCTCAGGCATGATTTACACTCGGAACAGGAAAATTAGAACAAGCTTACGCCCGCGGCCGTTAACAATGCCCTAGGAACATCGAGACTTGGCC
The DNA here is from genome assembly GCF_004345245.1 of Rhizobium sp. BK251. Lineage (GTDB taxonomy): Bacteria > Pseudomonadota > Alphaproteobacteria > Rhizobiales > Rhizobiaceae > Rhizobium. The sequence continues at coordinate 345,032 of NZ_SLUQ01000005.1, forward strand.
CGTCGCTTGCTCACCGCCGTCGGTTTTACCTTTTCTTGATCGCCTGTCGCTAACATGCGGCCTGTTCAATCGGATGATGGGCCGACGACATGACCGACATGGCAGAGATCGCGGGCAGACCCGCGAGATTGGTGAGGAGCGAGAAATTCGCTTTCTGGCAGCGCCTTCTGCCATCCGTCGCGGTCTATAGCTTCGTCGTGATCGGCGTCATACTCGCCCTGTCCCTCCCGAATGCCACTGATTATGTCGGCAGCGACAATGACGACGGCATGCGGCTCATGGAGGTGCGCGACCTGCTCGCCGGCCAGGGATGGTTCGACCTGACGCAATACCGCCTCGGCCTCGAAGGCGGTACGCTGATGCACTGGTCGCGGCTGGTCGATCTGCCGATCGCCAACCTCATTTCCTTCTTCGGGCTCTTCCTCGCGCCGGAGAAGGCGGAAGCCGTCGCTCTCGCCGTCTGGCCGCTTTCTCTGGTCATTCCGCTGCTCGCTGGCATGGCGCTTGCCGGTCGCCGTGCCGGTGGCCTTGCCGGTATGCATATCAGCCTCGGCCTGACGGCTCTCATGATTGCCACCAGCAGCCGTTTCGCGCCCGGCGGCATCGATCACCACAACGTCCAGCTCGGCCTTGTCGCTGTGATGACGGCCATGGTGCTGGATGAACGCCGGCGCGCCACCAGTTTTGCGATTGCGGGCCTGGCGGCAGCGCTGGCGATCGCGGTCGGCGCTGAGACCACGCCCTTCGTGGCCGCACTCTGCCTGATCGTCGCCGTGCTCTGGGCATGGGAGGGGGCGACCATGAAGGCCGCGACCCGCGCATTCGGCCTTTCGATCACGATCGCAATCTCGGCCTTCTTCTTCCTGACCGTTCCGCCGCGCCTCTATTCTGCCGTCACCTGCGACAATCTCTCGCTCGGCTACTACAGCCTGACGGCTCTCGGCGGCGGGCTCCTGGCTGCCGCCGCGGCCGCAAGCCGCCTGCCGCGCATTTACCGTTTCGGCATGCTGGGAGGGATCGGCGCCGCTACCTTTGCAGCCGCGGTCGTGCTCGCGCCGCAGTGCCTGCGCGGACCGCTCGCCAATCTTGACCCGATGCTTGTCGAGCTCTGGCTGAACGGCATCGTAGAGGCCCAGTCCTTCCTCGCGCTCAGCCGTCATGATGCTACCTCCCTTGGCACATTCTATATGCCGGGGCTCTTTGCGATTGCCGTCTGCCTGTTCCGCATCCGGCGCGGGGAGAAGGTGCGGGTACATGGCATCATGCTTGCGCTGCTGCTCGTCAGCTACGGCATCGCTGTGGTCCAGGTGCGCGGCTCCGCCATCTCAAACCTTCTGGCGGTCATTCCGCTCGCCCTGCTGCTCGCCGATCTCAGGCGCATCTCCAACAGTGACCCGGAGGATATGGGAGCGGCCTTCCTTTACGTGCTCGCGACGCTGATCTCGGTGCCGGCCGTATGGGCCGTCGGCGGCGCACTCGCGAACTCGAATCTGGAAAACCTTCTCGCAGCCACCAACCCGCCGACCTCGAAGAAACAGGAATCGTGCACCTCGCGCGAGGCCTTGGCGCAGCTTGCAAGCCTGCCGACGGGTGTCGTTGCGGCTTCCTCGGAACTTGGCGTGCCGATCCTGCGCTTCACCGGCCACCGGACGCTTTCTGCACCCTATCACCGCAATCAGGGCGGCATGCTGACGGAGCTGCACATCGGCCTGGCCGAGCCCCGCGAGGCGGAGGCGTTCCTGCGTGGTGCGGGAGTCACCATCATCGCCTTCTGCCCGAGCGACGCGCAGACAGTCAGGCTATCCAGGCTGGAGCCGCATGGCCTCTACGCGGACCTGCTGCGGGGCAGGATACCCGGCTACCTTCAGCAGGTGCGCGGCACGCCGGCATCGGGTGACCTGCAGCTGTTTCTGTTCAACCCGCCAGTCAGATAGAAAGACTGATAACTCGGCGAAGGATCGTCCGGGAAGCCTCTAGTTTTCCGAGATCAGGCAGTGCGCCGGCGATCGAAGGCGATCAGCGCGCCGAAGAACGCGATGAGGCCGGCATTGTACCCTGCAATCGCGACGGCAAGCGATAGGATGGAGACTGGGCCCGGGGAAACCGCCGCCGCGGCGGCAAAGCTGAGGCAGATCAGGGCGGCAACGAGCGCGACCGAAAAGGCCGAGCGCATCGCCCCGGTAAAGATGCCTGTCGTCATGGCAGTGATGAGGATCACGCCGCAGTCTCCCTGTTGGAATTCTTTGCAATCACTATGGCACAAGCCTGCTAAGAAAGGTTTATCGGAGGAAATTGCGGCGCTGACGTCCCGGTGTGTGGATGGTCTGAAATAGGGCCTCGGCCCCCACTAGAGGCCATCCGGGGCCCCAAATGGCGCTCTCGGTTCACCGCCTATTTATCATGTTCGAAAGAAATCCCGCCGGGGGCCAGACGAGCGCGGCGATATCGCCAGCGGGCATCCCTTGAGAAGCCGCGTTTCCCGGTTCAGCATCTTGGCGCGAACGTCACACTTGGCGCCATCAACACGAAAAAATCATCCCCGCGCGGCTATCCGAAATTCACCATGCTGCTCTTGCTGAACGCTTCGGCTAAAAGGGAGGCATGAGCAGCTTCTTTGAGAATGATTCGCCGTCCAACCTGGCGGAATACACGGTCTCCGAGCTCTCGGGCTCGATCAAGCGAACGGTGGAAACCGCCTTCGACCAGGTGCGCGTGCGTGGCGAGATTTCAGGCTATCGCGGGCCGCATTCGTCGGGCCACGCCTATTTCTCGCTGAAGGACGACCGGTCCCGGATCGATGCCGTCATCTGGAAGGGCACCTTCTCGAAGCTGAGGTTCCGCCCGGAAGAGGGCATGGAAGTCATCGCCACCGGCAAGGTGACGACCTTCCCGGGCTCGTCGAAATACCAGATCGTCATCGAGACCTTGGAGCCGGCCGGCGCCGGCGCGCTGATGGCGCTGCTCGAGGAGCGCAAGCGCAAGCTTTCGGCCGAGGGCCTGTTCGATGCCGACCGCAAGCGCCGCCTGCCTTTCATGCCGAAGGTGATCGGTGTCGTCACCTCGCCGACGGGCGCGGTCATCCGCGATATCCTGCATCGCATTTCCGACCGCTTCCCCGTCCACGTCATCGTCTGGCCGGTGAAGGTGCAGGGGGAGGGGTCGGGCGAGGAGGTGGCGAACGCCATCCGGGGCTTCAACGGCTTCGAGCGGAATGGTCAAATCCCGCGGCCGGACGTGCTGATCGTCGCGCGTGGCGGCGGCAGCCTCGAGGACCTCTGGAGCTTCAACGACGAGATCGTCGTGCGCGCGGCAGCCGCGAGCGAAATCCCGCTGATTTCCGCCGTCGGCCACGAGACGGACTGGACGTTGATCGACTACGCGGCCGATATGCGTGCACCGACGCCAACCGGTGCCGCAGAAATGGCGGTGCCGGTAAAGGCGGAGCTCGAGGCGCAGGTGGCAAACCTGTCTGCGCGCCTGCAGGGCAGCGTCAATCGCCACATGGATCAGCGGCGCCAGTCGGTCCGCGCCCTGTTGCGCGCTCTTCCTTCGCTCGATCAGCTTCTGGCGCTTCCGCGCCGCCGTTTCGACGAGGCCGCAACGGGTCTCGGACGCGGGCTGGAGCTCAATACGCTCAACAAGCGCCGGGCCTACGAGCGCGCCGCCGCACATCTTCGCCCGGAGGTCCTTGCGAAGCCGATCCTCGAAAAGCGCCAGCGGCTTGCCGACCTTGCAGCACGGGCGGAGAGGACGGTCGAGCGCTCCGTTTCGGGTTACCGCGGCCGCGTTTCGGCCGCCGATGCATCGCTGCGCAATATCCCGGCCCGCCTGACCGCGCAGACGACCCGGGCGCGAGACCGGCTCGCCAGTCTTGCACGACATGCGGATACGGCGATCCGCCATCAACTGGCTCGTGCAAAGGCGGAGATCGTCGCCCAGGATCGCGTGTTGCAGTCGCTGTCTTACAAGAACGTCCTGAAGCGCGGCTATGCCGTCGTGCGCGACGGAGATGACAATCCCCTTTCCCAGGCTGAGGCGATTTCGCCGGGTATGGCACTGTCACTGGAATTCGCCGATGGTCGCGTCTCGGCCGTTGCGGGAGCCGGCGGCGGCCCGCCCCCGGCGAGGAAGAAGCCTGGCAAGGCAGCAACGCCTGTTGCTCCACCGAAGCAGGGAAGCCTGTTCTAGGGAAGGTCGCCGGCATGCGCATCCTGCTTGTTCTTGCCCACCCGCTCGAAGACAGCTTCGCCGCCTCAGTAGCGCGTACCGCGCGGGAAGCGCTGGAAGCCGAGGGCCACAAGGTCGATCTTCTCGATCTTTACCGGGAGGACTTCGATCCCCGCCTTTCGCCGTCCGAGCGACGCGGCTATTTCGACGTGCCCTATGACAGTTCGGCTGTCGCAGGCATGGTCTCGCGCCTTCGGGCCGCCGACGGGCTGATCCTGGTCTTTCCGCAGTGGTGGTTCAATTTTCCGGCGATCCTCAAGGGTTTCTTCGACCGCGTCTTTGCGCCTGATGTCGCCTTCGCGCACGATCTTTCCGGCGGCAGGATCGTGCCGAGGCTCACCAATATCCGGTTGCTCTGGGCGCTTACCACCACGGGCTCGCCCTGGTGGCTCGTGCACCTCTACATGGGAAATCCGGTACGCCGGCTTCTGAAACGCGGCATCGCCAGTTTCTGCGGCAAGGGCCTCAACTTCCGAATGATCAGCCTGCACGACATGGATCGCGCCACCGAGACGAAGCGCAAGGCGCATCTCGAGCGGGTCAGCCGCGCCCTGCGCTCGATCCGGTAGCAGCGGCGATGATGCCGCCGCCTAGCTGACAAAGCCGTCAACTCGGTTGGGTGTCTAGAGAGCGGCGGCCGTGGCCGCCGCCTGTCTGCCTCAGGCCCATTCGCCCTGACGCATGACCGGCACGCGCGAGCCGTCCGGCTTGATGCCGTCGATGTCGACCTTGTCCGAACCGATCATCCAGTCGATGTGGATGAGGCTGGAATTGCCGCCCTGTGCCTTGATCTGCTCCTGCGAGAGCTTGGCGCCGTCGAGGAAGCACTTGGAATAGCACTGGCCGAGCGCGATGTGGCAGGAGGCGTTCTCGTCGAAGAGCGTGTTGTAAAACAGCACGCCGCTCGCCGAGATTGGAGAGGAATGCGGAACAAGCGCGACTTCGCCGAGACGGCGGGCGCCCTCGTCCGTATCCAGTACCTTGTTCAGCACCTCCTCGCCCCGCGAGGCCTTCGCCTCGACGATCCGGCCGCCCTCGAAGCGGACTTGGATATTGTCGATCAGCGTGCCCTGGTGCGACAGCGGCTTGGTGCTCGACACATGGCCTTCGACCCGCAGCGCGTGCGGCGTGGTGAAGACCTCCTCGGTCGGAATGTTCGGGTTGCAGACGATCCCGAGCTTGGACGTCGAGGCGCCGCCCATCCACTCGTGGCCATCCGCCAGGCCGACCGTCAGGTCCGTGCCCGGCCCGCGGAAATGCAGCGAGGCGAAGCGCTGGCCGTTCAGCCAGGCGGAACGCTTGTGCAGGTTGGCGTTGTGCTCCGCCCAGGCGGCGACCGGATCGGGCACGTCGACACGAGAGGCCGCGAAAATCGCCTTGGCGAGCTTGGCGATTGCGATCGGCTCCGGATCGTCCGGGAAGACCAGCTTCGCCCAGGACGGGTTGGGATAGGCGATGATGTTCCAGTTGATCTCGAAATTGGAGATCTTCTCCAGGGCCGGCTTGTAGGCGGCCGAGTTGGCACGGTTGGCGCGTGCGACCTTGGCGGGGTCCTGCGCCGAAAGCAGCATGGGATTGTCGCCGGCAACGGCAAGCCGGGCCGAGCCGTTGGCATAGGCCTTGGCCATGCCGTCATAGAGCCAGCCGGCAGCGCGGTCGAAGCTTTCGTCCGGACCATATTCATAGCGCGCGAGCGTCGTTTCCTCGTCGGCATAGAAGGTCGAGACGAGCCCGGCGCCCGCCATGTAGGCATGCTTCGTGATGAGCCGGACGAGCGGAAGTGCCACGACCGGCGCGGTGATCACCAGATCCTGGCCCTTCTGGAGCTGAAGCCCGACCTTGACGGCGACTTCGGCAAGTTTTTCCAGATGGACGGGATCGACGGGGTTCTGGCTCGGAGGCATGAATGTCATGATGAACCTGCGTTCTGGAGGGGTGAAAAGAGGAGCCTGTCGAGACTAGGCGCCTTTGGGGCGAAAATGAAGCCGCTTGTCGGCTCAGGCGATCAATGGAGCGGCCGCTGCCTTCAGGACGGCAAGTGCATCGCCCGGAGCGAGACGCACCTGCAGCCCGCGCTGTCCGCCATTGATAAAAACATAGTCCTCGGCAAGCGCGGCCTCCTCCATGGCGGTCGGAACGGCCTTCTTCTGGCCGAAGGGGCTGATACCGCCGACATGGTAGCCCGTCAGCCGCTCCGCATCCGCCGGCTTCATCATGTTGGCCGATTTGCCGCGGAAGGCGCTCGCAAGCTTCTTCATGCTGACTTCGCGGTCCGACGGCACGACGACACAGACTGGCTTGCCGTCCACCTCGGCCATCAGCGTCTTCAGCACGCGGTGCGGCTCCTCACCAAGGGCTTCGGCAGCCTGCAGCCCCACCCGTTCCGCATTCGGATCGTAGTCGTAGCTGTGCACCGTAAAGGCGACCTTTGCAGCCGTGAGCGTCTGCGTGGCGCGGGTGGTCTTGGACATGGGTCTTCCCCTAGGCGGCTGTCGTGAAAAATGCCGCGTAGATTTCCGGCTTGAAGCCGATCAGGAGCTTGCCGTCTGCTTCCACGACCGGTCGCTTGATCATCGATGGCTGGTCTAGCATCAGCGCGATCGCCTTGTCTTCGTTCAGGTCCGCCCGGGCGGGATCCGGCAGCTTGCGGAATGTCGTGCCGGCGCGGTTCAGCACCGTCTCCCAGCCTGCCTCGGCTATCCAGCGCTGAAGATGCGCCCGGTCGATGCCCTCGGCCTTGTAGTCGTGGAATGCGTAGGCGATGCCATGGTCTTCCAGCCATGTCCGGGCCTTCTTCATCGTGTCGCAGTTCTTGATGCCATAGATTGTGACGGACAAGGCGATTCCTTTTCTTGCGAGATTTGCTCCTTCTTAGCGTCAATTCGCGCTCGAAGGCCAGATCGGCACGCTTCTTTCGTGCGCGCCGGCTTTCCCCGTGGCTGTTGTCGGCATATATATGCACCATGCATATAGGAGGCATCATGGGCGTGAGCGAAGACAGCGAAAGGCTGAGGCTGGAAAACATCTTCGGAGCGATGAGCCTGGCGCTCGTCGACAAGATGGAGAAGGCCTTCAGCGCGGAGACAGGTCTCGGGCCGAGTGCCGTCGCGGCGATCATCCAGATCGGCACGGAACCCGGCATGGCCATCGAAACGCTGCGGCGCATTATCGCCCTTTCGCATTCCGCCACGGTGCGTCTGGTGGATCACCTTGTTGCGGAAGGCCTGGTGCTGCGCGGGGAGGCGCTTGGAGGAGACCGCCGCGCCAAGGCCCTGCACCTTACGGAGGCGGGCGAGGCGCTCTTTCGCAGATCCATTGCCGCGCGCCGCGCCGTGATCGAGCGTGCCGTCGGCAAGCTTGACGAGGCCGAAACGGCACTCCTTGGCAGGCTCGCCGAAAAGCTTCTGCCGGCGCTTGTCGATCTTGGCGACGACCAGGACGTCGTCTGTCGCGTCTGTGATCAGCAGGCTTGCGTGCAAGACCGCTGCCCGATCGGCTTCATGGGACCTTAACCGGAAAATCGCTCTCAACTCCATCGCAATTGACATATATATGTATGTATGATACATATATAATACTGAACGAGTTGTCCGTTGAAGATCATGAGCAAGGAGTGCCGATCATGCGACAGGGCATATCATTGGTGACCGCCGCCCCTTCCAACAACAGGTCTGGAGCGATTGCCGTCACGCTTTCCGCATTTGTCAGGATCACGCGCGAGACCGGCGAACTCCTGGCAAGCGCCATGCAGATCGCAATCGCGACCCGCTGCCGCATGCCGGGCCGCTTCTGACGATCGCTGTCGTCAGTCCTCCAACGTGCCCGGCTTGCGAACCGCGGCGCTTGGGCTGTCGCAGACGATTTTCATGAGATCGCCGCGAGCGCGCGCAAAGCGGCCGGAAAAGCGGGTGAGGATCAGTCCCAGCTGAGGCGCGAAAACATCCGTAGCACCGTCGGCCGAGCCTGGCTTCGAAATGATGGTCGCGAGGAGATCGCCCTTGTTCACCACCTCGCCGATATTGCGATGGAACAGGATCGTCCCTGCGGCGGGCGTGCGGACGATTTCGATATTGTCGAGCGGCGTGGCCGGGCCCGAAAAGGCAGGCAGCTTGACGCTGCTGTCGCTGACGACGCCGCGCACGGCGAGGAAATGCCAGAGCCCTTCGGCATCCTTTCTGGCCATTTCCGGATAGACGTCGCGCGTGCCGCGCAGCTCGACCGTAACTGCGAGCTTGCCCGGCAGCGGTGTCTTCTTCTCGCCCGGCACCGCATATTTCCATGCAAAGCCGACAGCCTCCTCGAAGGCGGAGCTCTCGCCATCCGAAAGAAGAACGGCCTCCATTTCGAGCGCGGCAGCAAGATCCTCCGCCTCCGGCCAGAACGCTTCGTCGATATAGGCGTATTGCAGGGATTCGTCATCGCAATGGAGGTCGAGGACCAGATCGGCTCCGAGCGCCATATGGAGGAGATGGCGCTTCAGCCGGTCGGTCGCCCGGTAGCTATCGATGTCGTCGAGCAGCGTCTCGCGGTCGCGCGCCGAAATCAGCGGGAAGTCGCGGTTGAAGTTGGTGCGCGAGGCGAAGTCGAAGCGACCCTCGAGATCGCCATACTGCCATTGCGCCGCGCCGATCGGGTTGGCGTGCGGTACCACCACGATGTCGCCGGCAACCGCGCCATCGCGCTCGGCCTGCTCGAGCCGTTGCAGCAGAAAGTGCAGCAATGCCGTGCCCGGCAGTTCGCTCGCATGCAGCGCCGCCTGGATATAGACCTTCGGAGCCGCAGCGTCGCTGCCCGTGAAACGAAAAACCGGCAACCGCCACTCGACACCCGGCGTGTCCCCGGGAATGAGGATCTCTGAAATGTCCATTTGTCAGCACTCCGCAAAACTCGTCCCGGCGAGCTTTATGCGAGTCCGCCGTATTGGTGCAAGATTTTTGGATCGACGTGAAGCGCCCGGCCTAGCCGAGCAATGGCCATTCTTCGATGTCCTCGTGCACGCCCTTGCCGACCAGGCTGTTGATCAGGACGAATGATTTCACAGTCCAGGTGATCGGTTCGGGCAGGATTGTCTCCGGCACGCGGCGATAGTCGTAAAGCAGCGTCATGTGCGGCTCGAGTTTGGGCCTGACATGGACATCGACTCCGCGGTTGAGCAGCGAAAGCGCTAGTTGCGCACAGAGCGAGAGCACTTCTTTCCGCCCTTCATCGGCGCAGAGCACGAGCGCGGGTTTGCCTTGTCGGAAACTCAAGGCGCGGCGAAAAGTCAGTTTGAACGGGGCCATCTGGACGCAGGCTGCTGCGGCAAGCCCGTCGAACAGCATGCTTTGAGGGATCTCGTCCCACTGGCCCAGATGGCAGAGCGAGATATGAAGCGATCGCCTCGGTTGCGGCTCTTCGCGCAGCCCGAAGCGCTGGCGCAATTGCATGGCCGTCCTGCTCGCTTTCTCGCCTGCGCGCTCATCCGGGCGCAGGGCAAAATAGACGTTAAACGGCTTTCGTGGCGGCATGGAGCGACCGGGCGTTCCTCCCGGTGGTGTCTTAAACACGAATTCGGCCTGGCTTGGTACTTCCATTGGAAACCGGCATCTGCCCCTCATATGAAGGCAGGAACCCTAGCAAGCCGGCCACAGATTGACAAGAACAAAAAGAGAACAAGTAATGCGGAAAGTTGTCGGGAGTGGCAACGCTTACCAAGCTGCACGCAAGAATCGGGTTGAACCGCGAGTGCCGATATACGATTCTCAAGGCAGGCCAAAATGGAGGTTGCATCATGAGCGAGGCAACACAGCACTACTGCATTTTTGAAGCGACGGGCGGCCATTGTGGGATCGCGTGGAGTGGGGAAGGGATTAGCCGTTTCCAGCTGCCGACCAAGAGCGCGGAGTCGACTGAGCGGCTATTGCTCCGTCGAATTCCGGGCGCTGAACGAGCCGCTCCGACGGCGGAGGTCGCTGTGGTCGTCGACAAGGTCAAACGGTATTTCCGCGGCGAAGAGGTCGACTTCGTTGACGTCAAGGTTGACCTGGATGGCCAGGATGAATTCTTCCGGGAGATCTACGCCGCCGCGCGCCGGGTCGGCTGGGGCAAGACGACGACCTACGGAAGCCTGGCGAAGGAGTTGGGCCGCGGGCCGGAGGCGGCGAGGGATGTCGGCCAGGCCATGGCAAAGAACCCAGTCGGCCTGATCATACCCTGCCATCGCGTGTTGGCCGCAGGCGGCAAGATCGGCGGCTTCTCGGCCCCGGGTGGCGCATCGTCCAAGCAGAGAATGCTTGAACTGGAAGGCGTCGCCCTGGCGCCGCCGAAACCTGTCCAACAGTCGCTTGATTTCTGATGAAGTTTTCCGGCCGCATCACGTGATGCGGCGGGAAATCATGCTTATCCGGTGTTTCCGGAACACCTGGGACTTTGAAAACAGCAAGGTGGGAGCATCGACGCCGCGGCCCGTGCTGAAGGAAGGCGCGGGAGTTCATCGTTGCGAATTCGGTCGTTCCGCTTGCGAGCCGCCGAACGCGAGCGCTGAATGCGGAGCGACTCCGGAACCGCGAACTCCAGCTCAGGTATTCAAGCCGCCGTCCACCGTGACAGTTGTCCCGGTGATCTGCCGAGCAGCCGGGCTCGCGAGGAAAGCCACGGCGGCCGCTACGTCTTCTGGCTTGCCGTAGCGGCCGAGCGGTGTCAGCGCCCGCAGCATGTCGCCATGGACGCCATCAGCGGGATTCATGTCGGTGTCGGTAAATCCCGGCTGAACAAGGTTTACGGTGATATCACGAGGCGCGAGTTCGCGAGCGAGACCCTTCGTGAAGGCGACAAGCGCGGACTTCGTCATCGAATAAACAGCCACGCCCGGGGCTTGGACGCGTTCGGCAACGGACGAACCAATGGTGACGATACGGCCCGCTTCCTTGAGATGCGGGATAGCCGCCTGCGAGGCGAGCACGGCGGCACGCACGTTGACGTTCAGGAGTGCGTCGATATCGGCGAGGCTCATGTCGGCGACCATGCCCATGCGGGCGATGCCGGCGTTGTTGACGAGGATGTCGAGACCGCCAAGCCCTTCTACCGCCCTGTCGACCAACCGCTTTATGGCAGCGGGATCGGCACTGTCGGCCTGAATGGCGAGCCCGCGTCGGCCCTTGGCCTCGATGGCCCGGACGACTTCGGCAGCGCGGTCAGCCGCGCGCTCATAGGAAATGGCCACGTCTGCTCCCTTGTCGGCGAGCGCCAGGGCAATGCCGGCGCCGATGCCCCGCGAGCCGCCCGTCACAAGGGCGCGTCTGCCACGCAATTCATCCATGGTTTGTCCTTTCTGTAATGATCAATACAGAAACAGCTAGGCGGGTTGCCGAAGGGAGTCAATCGAATTATATATCGATCGATGCAGAAATCACCAAGGACGCCACAGACCCAAAAGATGACGACGCCTGCCGGTCGCGGGCGGCCCCGCGCGTTCGACCGCGAGGCGGCGCTGGAGCAGGCGACCCGGCTGTTCTGGACCAAGGGCTATGAGGCGACCTCCATCGCCGACCTCACGGAGGTGATGGGGATAGGAGCGCCCAGCCTGTACGCGGCGTTTGGCTCGAAAGAGAAGCTGTATGTCGAGGCGCTGCACTACTACGGCGACAACTACCAGGCGATGGTCTGGGGCAGGTTCTTCTCGGCCGGTACGGCCCGCGAAGCTGTCGAGTCCTTTCTTCTGGACTCGGCGGCAACCCTGACCGGGTGCGTCGTCGACATTCCCCGCGGGTGCATGGTGACGCTCTCCTCAGTCGGCAGCGAGGGTCATTCGGAGCTCGGCGAACTTGTTCGAATAGGACGCGCCGCTGCGTTGGACCGCCTCGAGGCGCGCCTCGGCAGAGCAGTAGCGGAAGGCGAGCTTCCAGCCTCTATCGATATCCACGCGCTCGGCCGTTTCGTGCAGACCGTTCAGAGCGGCATGTCGATACTGGCCCGAGATGGGGCGAGCCGCGCCGAGTTGGAGGCCGTGGCCGATGTCGCGATGCTGGGCTGGGACGCCCGGACCGGCAATCGGGATGGCACGGGCACCTGATGATCGTCAGGTTGCCGATGGCAACCCAATGGCCACCGGGAAGCGTGGCCGGATCAAGCTAACGCAACGATGGCGAGGCGGCCGCGGTTGCGGGTTAGGTCAGCCGGACCTCGCCCGTGATCGCTTGCGGCTGGCGCAGCAAATTCAGGATCGGGCAGTTGCGCTCAACCGCCTCCCGCAGCGCACGAATCTCGTCTGGCGCAGCGGAGGAGTCGATGAAAGCGGCATAGCGAATCTCGTGCGGATAGATCGGAACACCCTCGAATCCGGGAGAACCGGCGCGCGGATCCATGATGCCGGTGATCTCCACCTCCAGTGAGTCGAGCGACAGGCCGAGTATGGCCGCCTGGATCAGGAAAGTGTGGGTCAGGCAGCTGCCGAGCACGCCGAGCTGCAGCTCGGGCGAACTCGGACCAAGATCGTAGCCGGCGAAATCCGCCTGGCTGTCGCTGATCAGCTGGAAGTCTCGGATGCGGATACGGCGGATGCCGCTACGCCCCTCGGCCCGCACACGCGCAGTCAGTGTCATGGGGACGCCGTCGCCGGCGGCGATACGGGACTTGCGGGAGGCGATCGCCTGGCGCTTCTCGCCGAGGTAGCTATTGAGTGTGGACATGTTACTCCTCGTCGGCAATGGGGCCGGCGGCCCGGCCCCTGGTGGCGGGATTGATCGGCTGCTGAGACCGGAGATTTGTTTTCGCTATCAGTTGTCGATGATCAGATTGGGAATCATCCGGATCGCCGTGGCGAAATTGGAGAAATTCGGAGACGTCTTCATGATCCACTGATGCAACTCCTCGAGCTTTTCTCGCGGAGCCGAAGATCTGATGCGGACCGTATAACGCACCGCCTCGTAGCCGGGCTTGATTGCGGGATCGAGCCCCAGGAATCCCCGCAGGTCCAGTCGGCCCTCGGTTTCAATTTCCAGTTTCTCCAGCTCGATCCCCATCGCCGCCGCGCTTGCCGCATATCCGACCGACATGCAGGCGTTCAGGGCGGCCATCAAAAGTTCCTGCGGGTTCGGGGCCGTATTCTCGCCGAGAAGCTCACGAGGTTCGTCGGCGTGAATCTGGAAATGGCGGCTGAACGTCTCGCCACCAAGCATGTAGTCCGACACTGTCGTGACACTCTTCGTCTGCCCCTTCCATTCGGTCTTGACCCTGAAGGCAACCGCCCCCCGGTCGGGGTTATTCTTTATGCTGTCCGCAATAGCCTCGAGCGCCGGCACATCGATGCCATTCAAAATCTCTGTGGTCATTTGGACGTCCTTTCGCGCGTGGTAACGCGGTGTGACAGGTTCGGAGGAAACGGAAGCAGCTCTAGCTGGGCATGGTCCATCGCGAGTTTCGCATCAGGCTGCAAAAATTCCCGCGGTGGAAATGGGGATCCTTGTCGGCCATGACGTCGGCAAGGCCAGTGCCGTGGGTGGTCTCAGGCCGATGCTTGAGGCCGTCATAGAGGGCCTGCAGCAGGTCTTCCGCGAACTGCGGCGTATGCGGATAAGCCGCCCTGACGGCGTCTCGTTGCGCGTCGGTGAATTCGTCATAGCCGAAGCCCACCAGGTCCATCATGACCCCTTCGGCGGTAAGCGCGACGATCGGATGCAGATGCGCGGAAATCCCCGGCGTCGTATGCAGTGCGATCGCGAGCCAGACCTGCTCGATATCGCAATCAGAAATGCCGTGGCTCTTCAGGAAGTCACGCGCGGCGTTGGCGCCATCCACCTCAAAGCGGAGGTGGCTTTCTCGAAAGCCCGACGTCAGGCCCGCGTCGTGGAACATGGCCGCCGTATAGAAAAGTTCCGGGTCGAAACTCAGACCCCTGCGCGTTCCTGCCAATGCACCCCAGAGAAAGACGCGTGTGGAGTGTTCAAACAGAAACTCGCTCTCGGTGTCCCGAATGAACTGCGCGGCCTCGCGGGCCAATTTGCTGTCGGGAATTCTTATCCCGGAAATCCGATCGACGACCATGGTTACACTCCATCATTTTCGAGGACGGCCTGAGGCCGAACAGATTCATCCGCACATGCGGGATAGTCGATGTACCCAGCAGGGCCTCCGGTATAGAAAGTCTTGGAATCCCATGCGTTGAGCGGCCAGTCATTGCGTAGCCGTTCGACCAGGTCGGGATTTGCCAGGAAGGGCTTCCCAATCCCGATCAGATCGGCCTCACCCCTATCGATCGCGGCCTGCCCGGTTTCCTTGAGATAGCCGCCGGCGAGGATCACAGGCCCGCGAAAGGCGCTGCGAAACGTGCGGAGAAAATTCTCCGGAATCGACACGCCGTCGGCGTCTTCCCATCGGGTCTGGTCGCTGAAATGCACATAGGCGATGTTGCGCTTGCCGAGTTCGGCCGCGAGCGTGAGATAGGTTTCGGCCTCGTCCGCGAAGGGCGGCATCTCGTTGTACCGGCCGAAGGGTGACAGCCGGATGCCCATGCGCGCGGCACCAATCGCCTCGGCCACCGCATCGACCGTCTCCAGCGTGAAGCGAATACGGTTTTCAAGCGAGCCGCCGTAGCGGTCGCCGCGTGTGTTCAGCGCCCCGTTGATGAACTGGTCATGCAGATAGCCGTTGGCACCGTGGATCTCGACGCCGTCCAGTCCAGCTTCACGCGCATTGCGCGCCGCCTGCGCGAATTCGCCAACGATTTTCGGCACCTCCTCAGTCCGCAAGGCGCGCGGCCTGCCCTGTACGAGGACCGCCGGTAGTCCATGCTCATCGAAGGCCATCACGATTGCTTTCGTCGCGCCCTTGTCGGTGGAACTCACGGTCGCCTGACCGTCCGGCTGATGGGAGACATGGCTGGCGCGACCGCCGTGCCGGAGTTGCCCGAAGATCACCCCGCCATGGTCATGAACCTCGCTGACCACGTGGCGCCACGCTTCGATCTGGGTCGGCGTGTAGAGGCCAGGCTCGAACGCCCAGGTGCGAGCCCACGGGCTTATGGCGATGCTGCCTGTAACAATCAGCCCGGCGCCCGCGCGCTGCGAGAAATAGCGCGCCGTGTCTGCGTCCGGTGCCCAGTCGCGGTTTCTCGCACGCGATCGCTCCATCGGTGCCATGACAACGCGGTTCTTGAGGTGGAGAGGGCCTAGATCATAGGGGTCGAATAGGGAGGGCATGGAAACAGCTCCATCGGAGAATTGATGCTCCAATTGAACTAATGCATATTGCTGCTGCCGATTAGATGGTCTCGAATCGACTCACTGTTGCGCCTGGAGCCACAAAGAGCAGATGGACACACGTTTCGATGGCATCGCGGAATTCGTCGCGGTGACCCGACTCGGTAGTTTCACGGCGGCGGCTGTGGAGCTTGGCTTGACCAAGTCTGCGGTCGGACGGGCGGTGTCGCGGCTTGAGGCCCGATTGGGTTCGAAGTTGCTACATCGAACGACACGTCGTCTGGTCTTGACGCCTGCTGGCGAGGCTTGGCTCGAGCATTGCGTCGCAGCACTCGCCGAACTCGATCGCGGCGAGAGCGCGCTCATACTTGCTCGGGATACGCCGGGCGGCGAAGTGCGGATCGATCTGCCGACGGCGTTCGGCAGGCTGTATGTGATGCCAGTGTTGCTCGAAGTGGCTGAGCGCTATCCGGCACTGCATCTCAACGTGAGTTTCACGGACCGACGGGTCGACCTTGTCAGCGAAAACATCGACCTGGTGGTACGAATTGGCAATCTTGACGACTCGGCTGACTTGGCCGCCCGTCAGATTGGAGTCCAGCACGTGGTGATAGTCGGAGCGCCGGCCTATATCGCAAAGCGAGGCGTCCCCCGGTCCCAGGATGATCTCAAAACTCACGATTGCCTCGTGGGACGTCGGCAAGGAAATCGCATTGCCTGGCTGCTGAAGGAACCGGATGGCTCGATCGCAACGCATGCTGTTTCCGTCAAACATGAAATCCAGGATTTCGAGTCGCTGCACCGGGCAGTAAGAGCAGGACACGGCCTTGCGCAGCTTCCATTATGGCTGGTTCAAGACGATATCAGGGATGGAAGGCTGCTGACCGTCCTGGATGGGATGTCCGGCGGCGAGTCGCCGATCAACATCCTTTGGCCGCGTACAAAGGCTCTGCCAGCCAAGATAAGAGTCGTCGTAGACGGGTTGGTTCGAGGAGTGCGCGAACTATCGACTGCGATCGCCTAGGCGATATCGCATGTCACGCTCCATTTCGTACCACTTTACTGCCCGTCACTCCCACTCGATCGTGCCGGGCGGCTTGCTCGTGACGTCATAGACGACGCGGTTGATGCCGCGAACCTCGTTGATGATGCGGGTGGCGGCGCGGCCGAGGAATTCCATGTCGTAGTGGTAGAAATCCGCGGTCATGCCGTCGACCGAAGTGACGGCGCGCAGCGCGCAGACGAATTCGTAGGTCCGGCCATCGCCCATGACGCCCACGGTCTGGACGGGCAGCAGTACGGCAAACGCCTGCCAGATGGCGTCGTAGAGCCCGGCCTTGCGGATTTCGTCGAGGTAGATCGCATCGGCCTCGCGCAGGATTTCGAGCTTCTCGCGGGTGATGCCGCCGGGGCAGCGGATCGCGAGGCCCGGACCGGGGAAGGGATGGCGGCCGATGAAGCTGTCGGGCAGGCCAAGTTCGCGGCCGAGCGCGCGGACCTCGTCCTTGAAGAGTTCGCGCAAGGGCTCCACGAGCTGCATCTTCATGCGCTCGGGCAGGCCCCCGACATTATGGTGCGACTTGATGGTGACCGACGGACCACCGGTGAACGAGACGGACTCGATGACATCAGGATAGAGTGTACCCTGGCCGAGGAAATCGGCGCCGCCGAGCTTCTTCGCTTCGTCCTCGAAGGTCTCGATGAACAGCCGGCCGATGATCTTGCGCTTGGTCTCCGGGTCCGAAACGCCTTCAAGTTCGCCGATGAAGCGGTCGGAGGCGTCGACATGGATGAGGTGCAGGTTGTAATGCTCGCGGAACATCGCGACGACGTTCGCCGCCTCATCCTTGCGCATCAGGCCGTGGTCGACGAGGATACAGGTCAGCTGGTCGCCGACCGCCTCGTGGATGAGCAGCGCCGCAACGGAACTGTCAACGCCGCCGGAAAGCGCGCAGATGACGCGCTTGTCGCCCACCTGCTTGCGGATGTCCTCGACCGCCTTCTGGCGGTAGGCCGACATCGACCAGTCGCCCTTGATGCCGGCGATCTTGTGAATGAAGTTGCTGATCAGCTTGGCGCCATCAGGCGTGTGCACGACCTCCGGATGGAACTGCACGCCGTAATATTTGCGCTTTTCGTCGGCGATGAAGGCGAAGGGCGCGTTGGAGGAGGTCGCAACCACCTCGAAGCCCTTGGGCAGTGCCGTCACGCGGTCGCCATGGCTCATCCAGACCTGATGGCGCGAACCCGACGGCCAGAGGCCTTCGAAGAGCTGGCAATCCTTGTCCACGTCCAGGAAGGCACGGCCGAATTCACGGTGATGGCCGCTTTCGACCATGCCGCCGAGCTGCATGCACATCGTCTGCTGGCCGTAGCAGATGCCGAAGACTGGCAGACCGCTGTCGAAGATGATCTGCGGGGCGCGGGGCGAGCCTTCATCGACCGTTGAGGCCGGGCTTCCGGAGAGGATCACGGCCTTGGGCTGGAGCCTCTTGAAGCCTTCTTCGGCGGATTGGAACGGGACGATTTCGCAATAGACGCCTGCCTCGCGCACGCGCCGGGCGATGAGCTGCGTCACCTGGCTGCCGAAATCGACGATGAGAACGGAGTCTGGATGTGCTATCTGGGTCATGGCGAGCCTTTAAAGAAAAGCGCCCCGTCTTGCAACGCCTCAAGGCCTGTGCCGGCGGGTTTTTATTGTCCCCATTGTTACCGTCCTCAGAACCAGAAGACGCCATCCTCGAGCGCAGTGAACAGGTTGTCGACGGCAAAGGAAAGCTTGCGGTCAACGATGTGCAGGTACTCGGTCCAGTCGGAAATGTGCTGCAGTTCGTGGGCGCCGTCGGAAATGCCGCGTAGGCCGATAAGCGGCAGCTTGTAGGCCTGACAGGCGCGCAGCACCGCGAAGGTCTCCATGTCGACCATATCCGACTCGATCCCTTCGTAGGCTGCGCCGGAAACGATGTTGGCGCCGGTCGAAAGGCTTGCCTCCGGAATGCCGGGGATACGCAAGGGCAGCTCGAGGACTGCCGGCAGGTCGAGAAAGGGCGTCGCGCCCTTCTCGAAACCGAGCGGCGAGGCATCCATGTCGCGGTAGGAGACGGAGCTGACCTGATAGACTTCGGTCTGCTCCAGTTTGGCGGATCCCGCCGAGCCCAGCGAAACGACAAGATCGGGCAGGTCGCCTTCGGCCTCGAGCTTCATCAGCGCGCGGGCCGTCACGATCGCCGCTTCCACCGGCCCGACGCCGGTCATGAGCGGTTCGAAGCGCGAGCGCAGGAACGTCCCGTATTCGGCCTCGGCCGCCATGATGAAAAGAATGGACTTTCCGGCGACCGGCTTCAGTTCGAATTTCATCCTGTTATTCCTTCTCTGCCGCGTATGACCATCATCGTGCCAGTCATCGAGGCAATCAGTTTTGCCGGTCCATCACCGATCGCGTAGGCGCGGCCGTCGGCAACGATGATGGTCGAGCCTGGTTTTGTGATCTCGCCGCGAAAGAGGAACCGATCGCCGCGACCGGGCGACATGAGGTTCACCTTGAATTCGATCGTCAGGATCGAGGCATCGGCGTCGATGACGCTGTAGGCGGCGAAGCCACAGGCAGAATCCAGCGCCGCCGCGATGATGCCTGCGTGCAAAATCCCGTGTTGCTGGGTCAGCTTCACCGCGAACGGAAGCTCGATTTCGGTAACGCCGTGTTCGATGCGGGTAAGCTCTGCGCCGATCGTGGCCATGGCCGCCTGGCGCGCAAAGTTCCGGCGGATGCGTTCCCGAAAGTCGCCGTTGTGTCCAGTCATTTGAATTCCTCTCGCGGCTGCGAAATTGGCATGGCGGTGCGGCAAGAACAAGCGCGCAGAAGGGGAAATCAGTTCAGGTAAACGATGGAGGCATTGAGCAGTGTCGCGAAAGCGAGCCATGCGGCGTAGGGGAGGAAAAAAAGGGCAGCCTTCCTGTCCACCCGCCGGCGGTTGCCGATGAACAGGAGGACGACGGCAAGCAGCGCGACGATGTCGACAAGCGCGAGTTCCGGCCACTGCAATCCGAAGAAGAGTGGAGCCCACAGGAAGTTGAGAACCATCTGCCATGCCCAGATGAGCATGGCCACCGAACCCTTCTCGCGCAGCCAGGTGCGGGCGCCGGCAAGGCCAATCAGCACATAGAGGATCGACCAGGCAGGGCCGAAGACCCAGTTCGGCGGATTGAACGGCGGTTTCTGAAGCGACTGGTACCATTCGCCAGGCAGGTTGTTCGCACCGATCAGCAGGCCGCCGCCGAGCGCGATCGCGATGAAAACAAGATATGTTACAGGTCTTCTCATCGCGCCGGAGATAGGGCGATGCTATGGTCTAGGCGAGGCATATCGCGCAAGGAATCCTGCATTGGGCGAAGACACGCGCAAGATCGCCGTTTCTTGGGCCGGAAACTGCGCGCTGGAGTCGGCGCCTACAATGCGATCGTGCCGTTCGGCATGACATTTCGCGCAAAAAGATTTACCGATTCGTGAAAACAAGTTAAAGTTGCTATGCGTGCTGCCCGTGCCGCACGCAGATCCTTGGCAAGGAGGGCTGAGCGATGATGACGATTCTGCAATCCGTCGCAAGGTATGAGACATGGCTCCGAGCGCAACTGGGGCCGGACATCGTCGAAAAGGATCTGGAAGGGAAGCACAAGAAGATGAGGGAGAGCCCGTTCGTCTTCCTTCGCGCTACTTATTGGCGCTGGGCAGAGACTATCCTCGACATCTGCAAGGGTCTCGAGAATGCGCCCGAGGTGCTTGCGATCGGCGACACGCATCTCGAAAACTTCGGCACCTGGCGCGATGCCGAGGGGCGGCTCGTCTGGGGCGTGAACGATTTTGACGATGCGGCCGCAATGCCCTATGCGCTCGACCTCGTGCGCCTGGCGGCGAGCGCCTTGCTTTCGCGCCGAAACGGCGAGCCCTCCTCGCGGGACATTGCAAGGTGGATCCTCGCCGGCTACCGAAAGGGCCTCGAAGCGCCGTCGCCTGTTGTCCTGGACCGCGACCACGAGGAGCTGCGCAACCAGCTTGTCCTTCCGGACAAGGAGCGCAACAAGTTCTGGAAGAAATACTGGGAGATGCCACCGGCCGAGAAATTGATACCTCCGCGCTACATCGAGGCTTTGCGAAACGACCTGCCGGACAGGAACATGCCGTTCGAGACGAAACCCAGGACCGCGGGAACCGGCAGCCTCGGCAGGCCGCGTTTTGTCGCTGTCGCGGAGTGGCGTGGGGGGCCGCTCCTGCGTGAGGCGAAGGCTCTGGCGCAATCAGCCTGGCTGCTGAAACACGACCCCGGCGACGTGACGATCTATGTCGGCATGGTTGCCAGTGGCCGGAACCGGTCCCCTGATCCGCACTACAACGTAGATGACGGCATCCTGGTGCGCCGGCTTTCCCCGAACAGCCGCAAGATCGAGGTCGAAGACGAGGCGAGCTTGCTCCTGTCGGGCCACATGCTGTGGCTGATGGGCTTCGAGATCGCCAATTGCCACGCGAGCGATCCGGGGCGAGTCGACGCGATCGTGAAGGACATGGATGAAAGGAGCGGAGACTGGCTTCGCGATGCGGCGAAAGTTGCCGCGGCCTTCATCGCCAAGGAACAGCGGGAATACGCCGCCGCCTGACACGCATCTTGCGCCTCAGGCCTTGCCGATCCTGACGATATGCTGGTCCCAGGCGACGTCGCTGCGCTCACTCAGGAAGCCGCCGTCATAAGACGAGACTGCAAAGCCGTGTTCGGCCGGCGCGATGCCGGCCGCATCGGCGACGATGTCCACCTTCACCACTGCACCGGTCCTCGCATCCAGCGTCACCGCGGCGCCGCCCTTGGGCGACGTTACGCCGACAAGGCCGTCGCGGCGGTTGATCGCGATTGCGCCGACATAATTCGCGAGCTTACGCGTCGTGTCATCGGGCAGGTCGACAAAGGCGATGTCCTCGCCCTTCGCGAAATGGCCCACGAGCGGCGGCAGGTCGTTGCGGTGTCCCTCGTACTGGCAGGCAAACCAGATGCGGCCATCGGCGTCGACATCGACATGGCGCGTGGAGAGCCGGCTGAGTTTGGGCGGCAGCACATGCCGCTCGACAAGCGCACCGGTGGCCGCATCGACCAGCACCAGCGAAGGCTCCATATGGCCGAGGTTGAGCTTCGTGCGGCCGAAATCCGGATGAGTCTCGATGCCGCCATTCGCAACGATAAGCAGGCGACCGTCGTCCGAAACGGTCATGTCGTGCGGGCCGACGCCGAAGGTCTCGAATTCGCCGATGCGGCCGAAGTTGCTCGCGGCCTCATAGATGCCGATGATGCCACGATTGCCGTCGAAGTCGTTCTCGCTGGCGTAGAGCAGCTTTCCGTCCGGGGAAAACGTTCCGTGGCCGTAGAAATGCCGTCCCTCCGGCGAGGTGATGACGACCGGCTCGGCCTTGCCCCAGGGGTCGAAGATCATCGCGAACGTGCCGGGGCGGCGGGCGAAGGCAACGGTGCGGCCCGTCGCCGTGCTGAACGCCATGCCATGAGCCCTGTCCGGCAGGGCAAGCTGGTCGACGATATCGCCGCGTTCGGTGACAGTGGCGATGGCGTAGGAACCATCCTTCGCGCGCAGGCCGGAGGCATAGACCGCGTCGGCGCGCTCGAGCGCCATCAGCGCCTTCGGCTGCAGCGCGGCGAGGAAGCTAAGCCCGGCTGCGCGGACGAAGCCGCGTCGGTCGATCTCGGCACTCTTCCACATCGTCAATCGCCGTCGGAGAAGGAGAAGCCGGCGGCAAGGCCTATCGCGCCGCCATACTGGTCGTTGAGGCGAAAGATTAGGTCCTTGGTCCCGGAAAGCAGCGTATCGATCTTCCTGCGTTCGCGCTCGTTGGCAAGAGCCGCCTCGATATCCGGGTTGAGCCCGCTAGCGGCATCGCGAAGCGTGCGGAAGGAGGAATCGATCGATACCGCGATCTCGCTCTTCTCATGGGGCAGGAGATCGCGCATGCCGGACTGCTCCCACAGCGTCTGCAGCCCCTCGATGTTCGCCGCCACCGAATTCCAGGTGTTGCCCGAGCGCCAATAGATCGCAGCCTTCGGCCGCGCCTTGGCAAGGTCGCCCTTGTAGAAGGCTTCGAGGCGCTGGTCGCGCACCATTTCGGTTCCATGGACGAGGATACCGAGAAGTGCCGTCATCGCTTCCTTGCTGTCCATGAACTCTTCGCTGTCCGGGCCGGGCCGCTTCCAGGCCGCCTGCACTCCGTCCGGCTTTTCCCATCGCGAGACCAGATCGCCCGCCGTCTTCTCGATATTTCCGGCGACGGCAGCGCCGTAGCGGCAGCGGAAGCCGTTGCGCTCCGCCGTCAGGGCCTCCGAGCCGGTGCCGAAAAGGACGTATTCGAGTGCGCCGAGCCCCTGCACGGCGACGCTCTTGCCGGCGACCGCGACCATGGTCGTGTCCTTTTCGTCGGCCTTGGCGATCAGCGCCTGGATCTGCCGGAGGCCGACGCCCTTGCGGTCCGGATAGAACAGGATGTGCTCGAAGCGGTTGTCCTCGATCACGGGACCGATCTGCACGATCTCGATGCGCGACCAGTTGTCGACGGCCTCGGCATAGGCACCTTTCGCGGCGTCCAAGGTCTGCTGCGAGGGTGCGGCACAGAGGTTCGTGACAGCGGCGGTCAGCTGCTTTGCCGAGTCGCGGAAATCGCGGTAGCCGGGCCGGATCACGTTGTCGACGGCCTTCTCCATCACGCTGGCAACAGCTGCGTCATTCAAGGGCGCTGGCGGCGCGGCATTCTGTGCCACGGCGGGAATTGGCAGGCCGGCCATCGTGAGGCTGAAGAGCAGGATCTGCCAGTGGCGCATTAAAGTGACTCCAGGAATTTGATCAAAGTATCTCTATCGGCCTTGGCCAGGGAGGAAAACGCATTGCGCGCCTTTTCTGCCTCTCCGCCGTGCCAGAGGATCGCCTCGGTGAGGTTCCTGGCGCGGCCGTCGTGAAGAAAATAGGTATGTCCGCTGACGGTCTCCGTCAGTCCTATACCCCAGAGCGGCGGCGTGCGCCATTCACGTCCGTCGGCAAGTCCGACCTGCTGTCCGTCGGCCAGTCCTTCGCCCATGTCGTGAAGCAGGAAGTCCGAATAGGGCCAGATCAGCTGGAAGGCCCGCGCCTTGTTTGCGGCGTTGCGGCTGGTGACGAATTTCGGCGTGTGGCAGGAGATGCAGCCGCTCTCGTAGAAGAGCTGCTTGCCCTTCAGCGTCTCGGGGAAGCTCGCCTTGCGGCGTGCCGGCACGGCAAGATTTTCGGAATAGAAGGTGACGAGGCCCAAGACCGGATCTGGCGCTTCGGTATCGCCCAGCCTCTTCTGGACGCCGATTGGCGCTGCAAGGCAGGCCTGCTCGGCCTTGGTGCATTCTCCGTACGGATCGGGTCGGTCGGGCGTGGAAATGCCGATATCGTTGGAAAAGGCGTCGGCGCTCTGGTCGCGGACGGTGGCATTCTGTGCCTTCCAGCCGAAACGGCCGAGCTCAGGCTTGCCGGTGCGATGGTCGAGAACGATCTGGGCCTTGCCCGAAATCCCGTCGCCGTCGCGGTCGTCCGGATCCGCGTGGGCGAGGATCTCCGCGTCGGGAATCGCCTCGATCAGCCCGAGGCCGAGCATTTGCGGGGCGACGCGCGGCGAGAGCGTGGTGGTCGGATCGAGCGGACCGTAGCCGAGGTCCTTCACGCCATAAAGTGGCCGGCGCAGCGACACGGTCTCGCCATCGCCGAGCGTGACCACCTTTTCCTCATAGGACACGCTCATCTGGCCCTCGGCCGCCAGGCCCGGCACCGCATGGTCCTGCAGCTGCGCGCCGTAGACCGGGTCGGGAAAGTTGACGATCTGCCCCTTCGCGACGGCCTGTTGCTCTTCCGGAGTCCTTGCCCGGCGCGCGAGCCTCAGGAACATGGAGGTGGCGTCGCCATCGGGAAGCGGCGGATGGCCGCGGCCGTCCTTGATGTGGCAGCTCTGGCAGGAGCGTGCATTGTAGAGCGGGCCGAGCCCGTCGGAGGCCTGGGTAGAGGAGGGCGAGGAGACCCAGAGCTTGCGGAACAGCGCGTTGCCGAGCTTGAAGTCCTGCTCTTCGGAGAAGGCGAGATTGGCGGAAAGATGCGAGAAGGCATCGCCATTGACGGGATCGATCGATGTGGTGGCGCCCGCCTGCATCGCTTCGTAGGGCTCCGCCTTGGTAAAGTCCGTCGTCGGTCGAACGACCGCGGCGACCCGCGCCATGTCCTTCTTCGACAGGTCGGTGCGGGAGGCGCCGAGTTCGAAGGCAGCAACGCCGCCGAAATAACTAAGGCCCCCGATCAACGCGGCGACCGCGGTCGAGACGAGGAGGCGGCGAGCCGGAATGCGGATCATACGAGTTCGGGCCGCCCGCCAGCGAGCGGCCCGCCTTTTATCATTGGAAGACGGCGTTAGGATTATCCAGGCTGTCGGAACCTTCAAGCTGGATCTTGCCGAGATCGAGTGCGGAGATGACGCGCTCGACCGTCTTCGTCTGGTCGATCAGGCCGTCGATGGCGGCCTGCACCACGGCGTTTCCTTCCGTGTTGCCCTCGCCGATCATCTGGTCGTACTTCTCGATCGTCTCGCCGCGCTTTGCCATGGCGTTCATGGCGTCGAGCGTCTTGTTGAGCTTGGCCGTCATTTCCTCGTCGAGCGCCTTGTCCTTGGCGGCGACGAGATCATGCAGCGACGGGCCGGTCAGCTTGGTGCCGTCGACGCGGGTGTATTCACCGCTATAGGCGGCTGCGATGCCGATCGCGTCGTTGAGATGCGAGTTGTAGGTGTTGTCGGAGAAGCAATCATGCTCTTCTTCCGGATCGTGCAGCAGCAGGCCGAGCTTCATGCGCTCGCCGGCGAGTTCGCCGTAGGAGAGGGAGCCCATGCCGGTCAGGATCGCGGCAAGGCCGGCCTTCGGATCGGCCTCGACATGCTTGGTAGCCTCGCCCCCGGGCGCCCAATCGTCGGTCATTTCCTGCAGGTCGGAGACCAGCAGGGTGGAGGCCGACTTCAGATATTCGGCGCGGCGATCGCAATTGTCGTGCGTGCAGTTCTTCAGGTCGTAATCCGTGTAGGGTCGCTTGCCGGCGCCCGGACCTGTGCCGTTGAGGTCCTGGCCCCAGAGCAGGAATTCGATGGCGTGGTAGCCGGTCGCGACATTGGCCTCGACGCCGCCTGCTTCCTGCAGCGTTCCGGAGAGGAATTCCGGAGTAAGCTTCGAAGCGTCGACATCCTTGCCGTCGATCTTGATCGTCTTGTTGGCAATGACGTTCGCGACATAAAGCGAGTTCTCGTCGCTTTCCGTGCCGTAGGAGGTATCGACATAGTCGATCAGGCCTTCATCCAGCGGCCAGGCGTTGACCTTGCCTTCCCAGTCGTCGACGATCGGATTGCCGAAACGGTAGACCTCGGTCTGCTGGTAGGGTACGCGTGCCTTGATCCAGGCGTCCTTGGCGGCCTGTAGCGTTGCATCGCCCGGTGCCGCAAGGAAAGCGTCGATGGCGGCGTCGAGCGCCTTGGCCGTCGTCAGCGAGTCCTCGTACTTCGCATGCGCCACCTCGGCATAGTGCTTGACCACTGCCGCGGCGTCGGTTTCTGCATGAGCGGGAAGGGCGGACAGGGCGGCGGACGCAGCCAAAAGCGCCAGTGCGGCGCGCAGATTCCTATTGAGTTTCATGATCCTCTCCAGTGGCGGCGGGGGCCGTCCAAAACACGGGCAAGGCTGTCTTCGCGCAAAACCAAACTTGTGTCAAATACTCTAGTTTGGAATGGTTTTAAGGATGGTTTTGCGACGGGGAACTGACTATTTGAAATGCATTTGCTTGAAAAAGCGGCGCGAAGCAGGCTATCAACCACGCACATTGCTCAATCCCCGGCCGTTCCCGCCCATCATGCGTCATCATCTCAGGCATTTCATTCATCGCCATGAACCGAAGGGCGCGCTGCACGCGCATCTGAAGTCGGGCATCGGCGCTGTTATCGGCATGGTTTCAGTGGGTGCGCTCGCGGTCGCGACCGGCATTCCGCTGCTGATCGCCCCTTTCGGCGCGACGGCCGTCCTGATCTTCGGACAGCCGAAGAGCCCGCTCGCGCAGCCCGCCAATGTGATCGGCGGTTATCTTCTGGCGGCCATGATCGGCGCCCTGGCGGTCTTCTTCTTTCCTGGTCTCTGGTGGGTGGCGGCGATTGCCGTTGGACTTGCAATCGCCGGCATGCTGGCGCTGAGGATCACCCATCCGCCGGCCGGCGCCGTGCCGCTCGTTGCCTTCGGCTCGCATCTCGGAGGGCTGACGCTCTTCGCAGTCGTGCTTCTCGGCGGCATATTGCTCGTGGCGATCGCCGTCGTTCACCATCTCGTTCCGCCACGGCATCAATATCCGTTGCGCGCGGAATAGAGCCGGCCGCGCTCCTTCCGGTTCGCCTGCCGCGCTCTGCTTCCCTGTTTTCAACCACGTCGTCATTGGCGAAAAAGGACTTGTCGCGCGCATTCGGCTGACGTAAGTTTTCGCCGTCGCGAAAAGCGACCGCTTCCCTTGATCCGCTCAGTGGCGGAGTAAACAGGTGGACGAATTGTCGTCCAGGCGGTCAAGCACACGCCATCCATGCGCTTTTGAGCATGGTTCGGCCAGCGTTCCCAAGAGAAGAAACCGCCTGACATCCAGTCGGGCCCAATCGAGAGCCGTTCGCGCCTTGCGGCGCCGCGTGCTCGCGTCGACAGGAACACGTCATGATCAGACCGCTCGTCGTTATTTTCACCGCCATTGTCCTCGATGCCGTGGGCATCGGGCTCATCTTTCCAATTCTGCCTTCGCTGCTGCAGGACGTGACCCACGCTGAAAACGTGGCGCCCTACATCGGCATAATGACTGCCCTCTACGCGGTCATGCAGTTCATTTTCGCACCGGTGCTCGGTTCGCTGAGCGATCGGCTCGGGCGACGCCCGGTACTCCTGATCTCGCTCGCTGGCGCGGCCATCAACTACCTGTTCCTGGCCTTTGCGCCCAATGTCTGGAAGTTGCTGCTCGGCCGCGCCATCGCCGGCCTGACGAGTGCCAACATTTCCGTGGCGATGGCCTACATCACCGACATTTCCCCAGAGGATAAGCGCGCGCGCCGCTTTGGCCTGTTCAACGCCATGTTCGGCATAGGCTTCATCATAGGTCCCGTCCTTGGTGGCGCCCTTGGAGACGATTGGCTGCGGCTACCCTTCATCGCGGCAGCCGTGTTGAACGCCTGCAATCTGCTGCTGGCGTTCTTTGTCCTGCCGGAGTCGCGCACACCGACCCGGGAGAAAATCGATCTGGCTGCACTCAACCCGCTTCGGCCGCTGCGTTGGGTGTTCTCGGTGAAGAGCCTGCTGCCGATCATCTTCATCTTTTTCGTCTTCAGCGCCACCGGCGAAGCCTATGGCACCTGCTGGGCCCTCTGGGGGAGCGACACCTTCCAGTGGAGCGGGCTTTGGATCGGCCTTTCGCTCGGCACCTTCGGCGTCTGCCAGACCCTCGCCCAGGCGTTCCTTCCTGGCCCGGCCGTGAAGCTCCTCGGCGAGCGCGCGGCCATCCTGACCGGCGTTACCGGCACCTGCATTGCGCTGATCGTCATGGCCTTTGCTACCCAGAGCTGGATGATCTTCGCGATCATGCCGATCTTCGCCCTCGGCGGCATCGGCGTTCCGGCATTGCAGTCTCTGGCGACCCGGCAGGTCGATGAGAGCCAACAAGGCCAATTCCAGGGGGTGCTGGCGTCGGCCGTGAGCTTGGCCTCGATCGCGGGTCCCCTCATTTTCTCGAGCTTCTATTTCGTCGCCAGAGAGCAATGGCCCGGGGCGATCTGGCTGTTCGTCGTCGTCGTTTACGCGATCGGCATACCGCTGGTTCTCGGCTTGCGCCTCAAGGAGCCTGCACCGGCCCCGGCGATGTAGCGTCGCTCTCTGGAAATGGACCGCAAACACATCCCTGCCAAGGCTTTGAGCCGACAGCTTCCAAGGCCGGGATTTGTTGCCGGCGTCCCGCCTTTGGGCGTGACGCCGTGGTGTCAACGAGGCCGCTCAGGGCTTGCGGCGCATCCGGCAGAAGAAGAAGCCGTCGGTATCGGTCGACGCTGGCGTCAGCGTGAGCGTCTTGCCGTCGGAGGAGCGTGGTCGCGGCGCCCCGGTGCCGAACAGCTCGTCCCAGGAGGCCAGCGCGCCTGCAATCTCGAACTGCGGGTTGTCAGTGGTGAAGCGGTTGACCTGCGCCTCGTTCTCCTCGGGCAGCACGGAACAGGTCACGTAGATCAGGTCTCCGCCCGGGCGCACATATTCGCTGGCCTGCGCTAGAGCGTCCTGCTGCTGGGCGGTGCGCTCATCGAGGTTCTTGTGCGTGAGCCGCCATTTGGTGTCCGGGCGTCGGCGCCAGGTACCCGTCCCCGTGCAGGGCGCGTCGACCAGCACCTTGTCGCAGCGGCCCACAAGCGGCTTCAGCCCGGCCCGATCGTCATGCGCCTGCACATTGCGGGTGCCCGCCCGCCTTAGGCGCTCGATGATCGGCGCGAGCCGCTTGCGGTCGGAATCATAGGCGTGCACCTGACCCTTGTTGTGCATCGCGGCCGCCATGGCGAGCGTCTTGCCGCCACCGCCGGCGCAATAATCGAGCACCTGGTCGCCTTCGCCGGCCATGACGAGGTCGGCAACGATCTGCGAGCCTTCGTCCTGCACCTCGAACCAGCCTTTCTGGAAGGAGAGCTCGGCCGTGACATTAGGCAGGCGCGAGGCGCCTTCACCGGCAGGGATGCGCAGCCCGAAGCGCGCGATCCTGGCGGCCTGCGCACCCGAGCGCTCGAGCGCCTTCAACACTTTGTCGCGCGGAGCCTTCAGCGCGTTGGCGCGAAGATCCAGCGTCGGCCGTGCGGCAAGCGCGGCAGCCTCGGCAAGCCAGTCGTCGCCGAATGCATTTTCAAAGGAGGGTTCGACCCAGTCGGGTATGTCGCCCTGCACATGCGGTGGCGCGTCGTCGAGCGATCGGCTGGCGAAGGCAGCAAGGGTCTCGGGCGCCAGCGGCTGCGGGGCGAAGCGATCGCCCTCTAACTCGGCCTGCAGTGTTTCAGGGGTGAAGCCCCATTGCCGGAACATGACCGCGTGGCCGAGAGCCGAAGCGCTGTCGTCATCCATCAACCAGGCATGGGAAAGGCGCATGCGAAGCGCATCGTAAACGATATTGCCGACGGCGGCGCGATCGCCGGAACCGGCAAAGCGATGTGCCAGGCCCCAGTCCTTCAGAGCATCTGCCACCGGTCGCTTACGAGTATCGATATCCGCAAGCACCTCGATGGCTCCCTGGAGCCGTCCACCCAAACGCATTCACTCAATCTCCTGCTCGATCCCTTCCGAAAGGTCGCAGGATGCGACGCGTGACGGATCGTTCATGGATCTCAACCGCGTGGTAGCCGCGATTGGCAGCAAGAGCAAGCGTTGGCATGATATGCACTCAAGTCAGCCGATGACTTCGTAGCAGATCTTGGCCGTCCCGCTTGAGATCATTCCGATGTTCTGTGCTGCGGCTTTCGACAGGTCGAGAACCCGGCCGCGAATGAAGGGTCCGCGATCATTGACGCGGACGACCACGCTCTTGCCGTTCCGGCTGTTGGTGACCTTGAGCTGCGTCCCGAATTTCAGCGAGCGATGGGCTGCGGTCATACGGGAAGGATTCATGCGCTCGCCGGAAGCGGTCTTGGAGTTAAGCGCGTACCAGGATGCGCCTCCGCATCCATTAGCAGCAGTACCTTCGGAAGGCAAAATAGTGGAACAGGCCGCTATAGCTGCAGCAGCCGTAATAGAACGGGTGATTTTCTTCACGACAGATTCCCCTCGACATGGATGAGCTTGCCCGCATTGACGAGAAGGCTTGAGCCGGGTCAAAAATGGCAAAAAAGTGCCCCCAGCGATCACGGAACGTTGCTGTCTGTAATATTTGTAAGATTCGACTACGTCCGGCGGAATAATCCAAAATTACCGAAATCTAGAAAAAACCGAATAAAATCAGTCAATGTTGGAAAGGATTTTCTAAGCCTTCGGACGTAAGCCGGGATATCACGATTTTTTTGAAAATTTTTTTGCTTACTTGCCTTAATTGATGCCCAAATTGTGCAAATTTAGAGATCGTTAAGGATCGGGCGTAGGTATTCATACCCGGACGAGGGGCATCGGAAGGATTTTTCTGCTTTTTTAATGGGCCGCAAATGTTAGCCAAAGCTGCGCCCTGGGGCTGCGATTTCGGCAAAAGCGGCAATCGGGGATTGCCGGTCGGTGCGGAGACCGACACCGCGCGGCAGGCAGTTCTCGGCGCCGCACGTCCAATAGGATGCGCAGAGGACGCCGTAGAGCAAGGAACTATGAAGTCGTCTCTCAGCCGCGCCAGTTGCCCGATGCCCAGAGCTCGGCCAGCGACATGCGGTATTCGGGAAAGTCGAAGGAGAAGCCGAGATCGCGGAGTTTGCGATTGGAGACGCGCTTGTTCTCGCCGTAGAAGGAACGAGCCATCGGCGTGAGCTCGGCGGTCTCGAAGGCCTGCTCCGGCGGAGGCTCGACACCCATGATGCGCGCGGCCTCCAGCACCACGTCCTGGGGCGGGCCGGGCTCGTCATCGGTGACATTATATATGCCGCCGAGTTTGCGTTCGGAGAGGAAGCGGGTCGCGCCGGCTATGTCCTCGACCCGGATGCGGTTGAATACCTGGTCCTTCTTGATAAGGCGTCGCGCGGTTCCGTTCTCCAGGTTGCGCAAGGCGTTGCGGCCAGGGCCGTAGATGCCGGAGAGCCGAAGGACGGCGGCCGGCACGTTCAAAACCGCTCCCTGGGCCAACCAGGCATCCTCAGCCTCGACTCGCTCGACGGAGCGTGCTGAAACGGGCTTGTACGGTGTGTTCTCATCGACCCAGCCGCCCTTGTGATCGCCATAGACGCCGACCGTCGACAGATAACCGATCCATTGCAGCCGGGGCATGAATGTCGCCAGATCCTTGCCTGCGAGCCGTATAAGCGGATCGCCCTTAGAACCGGGCGCGATCGACTGCACCAGATGGGTTGCGCTTGCCATCGCCTGCCGCAGTTCGTCGCCGATCACTTCGCCGTCGAAAAGGAAGCCATCGATGCCCTCCTTCTCTAGGGACTCGAGCTTCTCGGCCGAACGCGTCGTGCCCGAAATTCGCGCGCCATCCTGCGCGAAGGCCTTGGCGATCGCCGTCCCGGAATAGCCGCAGCCGAAAACGAAAAGATGCATCACGAAACCCCCGCCAGTCGCCATTCGTCGAGTACGCTTTCGTCCGACTCGTTTTTCCTTTGTGCGGCAAAGGTGGCAAATTCGCCAGTCTCCATCAGTCGCGAAAGCGCCCAGACCGCCATTGCGCGCACGATGGGCGAGCTGTCTTTCGCAAGCTCGCGGCATTCCGCGCCAAGCCCGGCATCGCCGGAATTGCCGGCGGCGATCAGGACATTGCGGATGAACCGGTCGCGCCCGATCCGCTTGATCGGCGAGCCGCTGAAGAAGCTTCGGAATGCGGCGTCGTCGAGAGAGAGCAGGAAGGCAATCGATGGTTCCCTCAGGTCCTCGCGCGCCTTGAGCTTTGCCTCGGACGCCTCCCTGGCGAACTTGTTCCACGGACAGGCCGCGAGACAGTCGTCGCATCCATAGATGCGGTTGCCGATCAGGGGACGAAGCTCCGGATCGATCGATCCCTTGTGCTCAATGGTGAGATAGGAGATGCAGCGGCGCGCATCCAACTGATAGGGCGCCGGAAAGGCCGCGGTGGGACAGCTATCGAGGCAGGCGCGGCAGGAGCCGCAATGGTCGATCTCGGGCGCATCCGGCTCGAGCTCTGCTGTGGTGAACATCGAGCCGAGGAAGAGCCAGGAACCGTAGGTGCGGCTGACGAGATTGGTATGCTTGCCCTGCCAGCCGAGACCGGCTGCCGCCGCCAGCGGCTTTTCCATCACGGGCGCGGTATCGACGAAGACCTTTACGTCTTCGCCTGACCGCGCGGCAAAACGCGTGGCGATGTCCTTCAGGCGACCCTTGATCACATCGTGGTAGTCGCGATGGCGCGCATAGACCGAGATCGCCGCCTTGTCCGACTTTTCGAGGACGTCTCGCGGGTCTTCATCAGGGCCATAGTTCATTCCGAAGACGACGATCGAGCGCACCTCGCCCCATAACGCATGGGGATCGCCGCGCCTTTCGCGCGTATCGGCCATCCAATCCATGGTGCCGTGGTAGCCGGCATCGAGATAGGCATCGAGGCGATCGCGCGCTTCGGGGATGCCATCGGGCTGGGTGATGCGGCAGAGGTCAAAGCCGGCGGCTTTCGCCTCGCTCCTTATGAAAAGGGTCAGGCTCTCCCGCCGCTTCCGTTCCTTCTCGCTTTGACGGTCGTCGGGCATGGCGCGCCCCTGTCAGAAATCCAGGTCGGCGTAGTGGGAGACGGGCGTCAGGCCACGCACGCGTTCGCCGAGCAGCGGCCGGAAGGAGGGGCGCGACTTCAGCCGCTGGTACCACTCCTTTGCGACCGGCGCATCCGACCAGTCGATCTCGCCGAGATAGTCGAGCACGGAGATGGACGCCGCCGCCGCAAGATCGGCATAGCTCAGGCGCTCTCCCGCAAGCCATTGCCGCGATCCGGCCAGCCATGAGAGATACTTCATATGCTGGCGGATATTGGCGCGGGCGGTGCGCAACACCTTGGAATCCGGTGCGCCGCCGCCCTGGTCGGCCGTCATCTGCAGCTTGTAGACGCGCTCGCGGGCGAGCGGCCGGGTGACATCCTGCTCCATCTTCTGCATGAACCATTCTGCAAGCCGGCGAATCTCGGCCCGTTGGAAGGGATCCTCGGCCAAAAGCCGCCGGTCGCGCTTCAAGACGCCATGGGTTTCATCCAGATACTCGGAAATGACGGTCGCGCCACAAAGTGCCCGCATACTGTCGTCAACGTAGACCGGCAATGTCCCCGCCGGATTGAGAGCCAGAAAATCGCGCCGCTTTTCCCAGGTCTGTTCCTCTATCAGTTCCGCTTGATAGCCATATTCCGACAATATGAGCCGGACGAAGCGTGATGCAGAGGACATAGGGTGATGGTAAAGGGTGGGCATCGATGGACTGACTTTTTGATTGTTTGTTGCCTGGGCCGGAACGCCCCCAACGACAGTTCTGGCAATGACTCATCTACTGAAGCTATAGGAGCTTGGCCCTTCCAACACAAGCGAATCGGGCCTCCCGCTCTCTGACAAAGGAAATGGACGTAGCTGAAAAAATCATCAACAGCCGATATCTCGTTTTCGCACGCCTTTGTCGAATGACGATGGTTGCCGTTTCCCCTCGGCATGCGCGTACCCCAAGACCGCGCGAACTTTAAACCGGAGACAATTAATGGACTACATAAGCTCTATAATTCTAGGCATCGTAGAAGGAATTACCGAGTTTCTGCCGATCTCGAGCACCGGCCACCTCATCATTGCGGAGCAGTGGCTCGGCCACCGGTCGGACATGTTCAACATCGTCATTCAGGCGGGCGCGATCCTTGCCGTCACCATCATTTACTGGCGTCGCCTGGTGGATCTGGTGCTCGGCTGGCGGGATCCGCAGAACCGTTCCTATGCCGGCAAGCTGATCCTCGCATTTCTCATCACCGCCATCCTCGGGCTGGTCGTCAAGAAACTCGGCTTTCAGCTGCCCGAGACTGCCACGCCGATCGCATGGGCGCTCATCATTGGCGGCTTCTGGATGATATTTGCCGAATGGGCCGCTGCGCGCCGGCCGCCCCACAAGGAAATTACCTGGCTCGTTGCGATCCTGGTCGGTATCGCCCAGGTGGTCGCGGGCGTCTTTCCGGGAACGTCGCGCTCCGGTGCGACGATTTTCGTCGCGATGCTCGCAGGCACTGGCAACCGCGCCGCTGCGACCGAATTCGCCTTTCTCGTCGGTATCCCGACCATGTATGCGGCGAGCGGCTACGAGTTGCTGAAGACCTTCAAGGATGGCGGGGCAGCAAACGAGGACTGGACCGGTCTCGGGATCGCTTTCGTCGTTTCCACGATCGTCGCGTTTATCGCTGTCAAATGGCTGTTGGCCTACATCCGGAGCAACCGCTTTACGGTGTTTGCGGTCTACCGCATCATTCTTGGCGTCATTCTGCTTGGCATGGCAGCGACCGGCTTCATCGCCTGACGCACAACTTGCTCACCGCATTCGCGCAATCGACGGCGCGGATGCGGAAAGCTGCTGTCGGCAGGTTTGCGACCAGGTGATGGCGCGCCTGTCTCGAGACGCCATGCATAGGGCGTTCTGATGGAGCGGCTTGTCTTTAACGGGAAGAACAAGGCCGGCGCTGAGGCGCCGGTTTTTCGTCAGTGGCCGATGGAGGCCGTGCTGCAGGGATCGACGCCGTAGGCCGACACACAGCCGCTTCGCGTCGCGCCGACATGACCCGGAGCGATGAAGGAGCCGGCGAGGATCACCAGTGCCGCGCACGCAAAGAGAAGCGCGATTGACTTACCCATCGAGGAATGCCTTTCGAAGCAGATTGATGCGCACGACGACCCTGATCCCATGTCCGAGCGCGCGCTGTGATTAGTCATTTGAATGAAAAATAGCAATAAATGTTCCTGCTAAATTTGACGTTAATGCCGCTATTTTCATTATGCGACTTTTATGCAACGCGGCGCTGTGAATTGCCGCCGAACGGCCGCCAAATCGCCCAGCCATAAACGCAAAAACGCCGCCGGCGAAGCGTTCGCCGGCGGCGTTTTGACGAAGGCGAATTCGGCTCAGGCAGTCTTGGTGAACTGGCCCTGCGGACGATATTGCACGAGGTAGGATGGCAGTACGGAATCGACCATGGTCGGCACGATGCCGATCGCCGCAAACGTGCGTCCTTCCTTCTCGGCGTGCTTGGAGACGACATTGTCGTACCGCAGCATGCGGACCTGGTCCGGCGTGATCGGCGGGGCGACGAACGGAACCATCGAGGCGATGCTGCCGATCAGCGAGGCGATGCCGAAGGGGAGGGAGACGAGGGGCCGCTTGCGGCTGGTAACGCGCAGCACGGCCTCGAGACATTCGCGGAAGGTAAGGACTTCGGGGCCGCCGAGTTCATAGATCTGGCCGCCGGTCAGCTTACCGTCGACAGCATGGGCAACGGCCTCGGCAACATCGCCGACATAGACCGGCTGGAACTTCGTCTTGCCGCCGCCGATCAGCGGCAGCGCCGGGGCCATGCGCGCCATGTCGGCGAACTTGTTGAAGAAGTCGTCCTCAGGACCGAAGACGATCGACGGGCGGAAGATGATCGCGTCGGGCTTGATGGAGTGGATCGCAGCTTCGGCGCGGCCCTTGGTGCGGCCGTAGGCGGATGTCGACTTTGCATCGGCGCCGATTGCAGAAACATGGGTCAACGTGGCGCCGGCATTGCGGGCCGCCTCCGCCACAGCGCGCGCGCCGAATTCCTGCACGGCATCAAAGGTATTGCGACCGCTCTCGAAAAGGATGCCGACGCAGTTGATGACGTGGTTTGCGCCCTGAACAGCATGCTCGATCGAGTTGCGGTAGCGCAGGTTCGCCTGCACGATGGAGATCTGCCCAACATTGCCGAGAGGCTGCAGGAAGCCCGCAAGGTCCGGCCGGCGCACCGCGACGCGGATACGGTAGCCGCGCTGCGCAAGCGCGCGCACGACATGCCGCCCGATGAAGCCAGACCCTCCGAACACGGTCACGAGCGGGGGAAGGTTGGCGAGGGTCATGGCGAGCTCCTGAAAAGCTTTGGTGTGAATTGATCTGGTGTCGTCTTAGCCGAAAGCCCAGGCGAGGTGAAGGGCTATCGAACCCTGCAACTGCCCGTCCTGACGTTCTCAGATCCCTTCGACGACGACCATCTCCGCGTCCGCCACCTCGTGCCGGATTTTGGCAGCCACCTGGTATTCGGGGGAATTATAGCAGTCGACGGCGTGCTGCAGGGAGGGAAATTCGATGACGACATTGCGGGTGCGCGCCTTGCCTTCGAGCTCCACGAACTGGCCGCCGCGCGCGAGGAATTTTGCGCCGTATTTCTCGAAGGCCGGCTTTCCGGCCGCGACATAATCCTTGTAGCGTTCCAGGTCACGGACATCGACGCGTGCAATCCAATAGCCCTTCGGCATTTCCTTTCTCCCTTGTTGCGTTCCTCTTCAGAGGACCGTTTTCATTTCGGCGAGGATGCCGCGGGCCGCATTACTCGGATCGGCCGCCTTGACGATCGGGCGGCCGACGACGAGATGCGTGGAGCCGGCCTTGAGTGCATCGGCAGGTGTCATTACGCGCTTCTGGTCGCCCTTGTCGCTGCCGGCCGGCCGGATGCCGGGCGTCACGATCGCCATGTCGGCGCCAACGATCTTGCGCACGGCAGCGGCCTCCTCGGCCGAGCAGACGATACCGCCCATGCCTGCGGCAAGCGCCTGCTCCGCGCGGCGCAGCACAAGCGTATGCGGGTCGTATTCGTAGCCGGCGGCGATCAGGTCCGTCTCGTCCATCGAGGTGAGCACCGTGACGCCGAGCAGGCAGAGGTCGGAGCCCTTGGCGGCATCGACTGCCGCCTTCATCGCCTTCGGATAGGCGTGCAGCGTCAGCATCGAGACGCCCATCTTGACGATGTTCTCGACGCCGGATGCGACGGTATTGTCGATATCGAGGAGCTTCATGTCGAGGAAGACCTTCTTGCCGCTCCGGACAAGATCGCGGGCGAACTCCAGCCCGCCGGCAAAGACCAGCTGGTAGCCGATCTTGTAGAAGAGGATGTCCTCGCCGAGAGCGGAAACGAGCCTCTCCGCTTCTCCAACCGTCGGAACATCCAGCCCGACGATCAACCGCTCGCGTGCGTCCATGTCAAATCACCCCGCCAGTCCTCGATGGGTGTCCAGTCGCATGATAAGCGGCGATCTGCAAGGTCGAAAGCATAGAGATTTCCGCCTCCGCCCGGCTGGTCCTTGCTCCGGCTGATGGGGCCTCCCGCAAGGTGGCATTTGAGCAAAGTACCGACGCCGCCGTGCCCTACGAAGGCAATCGGGGCCCTGGGATCGTGACGCCCAAGGATCGCCTCGACGGCAACAACGATCCGCGCCTGGGCGTCGATCGCCCTTTCCCAACCCCTGAAACTTTCGTCGGGATGTGCGAAGAACCAGTCGGCGGCTTCCTCGAATTGCGGTGGCGGCAGGAAGCCGGTCGCGGAGCGGTCGTTCTCGTGCATGCCATGCACGATCTCGACCCGGGCCCCGGATGCCTCGGCAAGTATCTCGGCCGTCTCGATCGCCTTCGTCTCGTCGCTGGAAACGATCCGTCGCAGCCGCCTTGCCCATTCTGACTGCGCTGCCTTGCGGGCACGCTCGGCGCCAAGCGTCGACAGTCCCCATTTCGGAACCGGTACCAGCGGATCGATCCTGACCTGCGGATGCGTGATATAGAGGGCGAACATCTCAGCCGCGGCTGTAGATCCAGAGCTGGGTCGGGGGGATGTTGCGGACTATGAAGTCGAAATGCCGGATATGGTAGCGATCCGGCCGTGCCTCGATCGGCGAGACCGGCCCATAGGAGAGCTGCACAACCGGCCGGCCGGGGGGCAGGCGGTCGAGCAGGCTTTCGAGCAGGGCGACGCGCGCCTGCATCGGGAAATTGAGCAGCGGGATGCCGGAAACGACCGAATCGAACTTCTGTCCCTTCAGCGCGCCGAGCGTGTCGTTCAGGTTGAAGGCATCGCCATTGATGAAGTGGACGCCCGGATAGGTGCGCCTCAGATGCTGGTAGAAGTCCGTCGAATATTCGATCGCGACGAGCCGTTCCGCAGGAAGGCCGCGGGCAAGGATCGCCTTGGTGATGGCGCCCGTGCCGGGGCCGAGCTCCAATACCGGCAAGTCAGCGCGCGGATTGATGACGCTTGCCATCTTGCGTGCGGTGATTGAGGAGGTCGGCACGATGGAACCGACAGTCTTCGGCCCTTGGATCATGCCCTTGAAGAAGCGGATTTCCTCGTCGAACTTTCTGCCCAGCCGTTCCTTCAGGCGCAATGCCATGGACGCGTTCTCCCAAGACGTAACAGTGTGACGCTAGCTGCGTCGGCAGCGGCATATCTTGCAAGGCAGTGGCGCAAAGACAAGAGAAAACGTCGCAATTTTGTAAATGCCGCGACGTTCGACCTTGTCCTAGACGCGCATCGGCATCAGCACGTAGAGCGCGTCGTCGCCGGCCGTGTCGCGGATGAGCGTCGGCGAACCCGCATCGGCAAGCAGGAAGATCGCCGAGTCGCCGGAAAGCTGCGCAGTGATATCGAGCAGATATTTGGCGTTGAAGCCGATCTCCATCGCGTCGTTCTCGTAGCCGACGGCCACTTCTTCCGTCGCGCTGCCGGAGTCCGGGTTGTTGACGGTGAGCAGCAGCTGGCCTTCCGAAAGCGCGAGCTTCACGGCGCGGCCACGCTCCGACGAAATCGTCGAAACGCGGTCGACGGCCTGTGCGAATGTCTGGCAATCGACCCGCATTTCCTTGTCGTTGCTGGTCGGGATGACGCGCTGGTAGTCCGGGAAGGTGCCGTCGATAAGCTTCGAGGTCATCACGATCGAGCCGATGGTGAGGCGGATCTTGGCGTCGGAAACCTCGACGGTGACGATCGCATCCGGCGTGTCCACCAGCTTCTGCAGTTCGCCGACCGTCTTGCGCGGAATGATGATGCCGGGCATGCCCTCGGAGCCCGAGGGGGCGTCGACGTCGGCGCGGGCCAGACGGTGGCCGTCCGTTGCCACGGCCCGCAGCTTCAGGTCGCCCTTGCTTTCGATCGTGTGGAGGAAGATGCCGTTCAGATAGTAGCGTGTCTCTTCGGTCGAGATCGCAAACTGCGTGCGATCGACCAGCATCTTGAGGTCGCTCGCCTTCAGCTTGAAGGAATGGGTGAAGGTGCCGGCGGTAAGGTCCGGGAAATCCGATTCCGGCAGGCACTGTAGCGAAAACTTCGAACGGCCGGAGGCGACGGTCATGGCGTTTCCGTCCGGCGTGGTCGCGAGCAGCACTTCCGAGCCGTCGGGCAGCTTGCGCACGATGTCGTAGAGAAGGTGGGCCGGAACGGTCGTTGCCCCTGCCTGCTCCACGTTGGTCGGCGTCGCTTCGGTGATCTCGAGGTCGAGGTCGGTGGCCTTCATGTCGAGATTGGCACCTTCGGCACGCAGCAGCACGTTGGAAAGGATCGGGATCGTATTGCGACGTTCGACCACGCGATGGACGTGGTTCAGCGACTTCAGAAGGTTTGACCGCTCAATAGTAATGCGCATGGGATGCTACCGCTTTCGACCCTTATTGCCCGGGTGCGCCTCAGGGCGCGTCAAGTCTTCTCCGGCATAGGTCCGGAAGAGTGGAGGGGCAAAATGGCAGAGTTTGCCGGTCCATTGCAAGAGGTATGGCCGCTGGCCCGCGATCAATTGGGGATTTCTCCGATTAAGCGCACAGGATTCATTGCACTTGTGGAGCAGGGGGTGTTCACCCATAAAGGCTGCAGTTGAGGCGGTGGGAAAAATAGCGGCATGAGCGATGATATTTCGAGCGACAAGAGCCAGGCACGGACATTCCGCCTGCACAATGTCGCCGTGCCCGCTCGCCCTATCGAGCCCGCGCTCTACCTGGTTGCGACGCCGATCGGCAACCTCGGTGACGTCACGCTGCGCGCGCTCGAAACCCTTGCGGGAGCGGATGTGCTCGCCTGCGAGGATACCCGCGTGACGCGCGTCCTGCTCGACCGCTATGGCATTCGCAACAAGCCCTTCGCCTATCACGAACACAATGCAGCTGAGGCCGGCCCGCGCCTGCTGCAGGCGCTGGCCGATGGCAAATCCGTGGCACTGGTTTCCGATGCCGGGACGCCGCTGGTCTCCGATCCGGGCTACAGGCTGGCCCAACAGGCAATCGAGGCTGGGCAACGCGTCATCCCGGTGCCGGGCGCGTCCGCGCCGCTTGCCGCGCTCGTCGGGTCCGGCCTGCCGAACGATGCCTTTCTCTTCGCCGGGTTCCTGCCGGCCAAGGACAAGGCGCGCCGCGACCGGCTGGGGGAACTCCTCGCCGTTCCGGCAACGCTCATCTTCTTTGAATCTCCCCACAGGATCGCGGCGACGCTGGCTGCCGCAACCGATGTTCTCGGCGGTGGCCGCCGTGCGGCGGTCTGCCGCGAGCTGACAAAGACCTTCGAGGAGTTTCGCAGGGGCACGCTGAGCGAGCTCGCTGCGTATTATAATGACGTATCCAATGTGAAGGGTGAGATCGTTCTGGTCGTCGGGCCGCCGGAGGCTGGCACCGCAGCCGAGGCGGTGGATGTCGAGGCGCTGCTTGGCGAACTGTCGGCAACCATGGCCGCGGCGAAGGTGGCGACGGAAGCGGCACGCATTACCGGGCTGCCGCGCAAGGAACTTTATCAGCGCCTGCTCGACATGAAGGCGCGCGATGCCGGATAGAGGGCTGGCCCGGGCGCGCAAGCGGGCGGAGCGCCGAGGGCACTTCTCGGAATATGCCGCCGCCCTTTTCCTTTTCCTGAAAGGCTATCGCATCGTCGCCATCCGTCATCGCACCAAGCTTGGCGAGATCGACATCATTGCGCGCAAGGGCGACCTTGCGGTCTTCGTCGAAGTCAAGGCGCGAAGAGGCGAGCAGGCCGCGGTCGATGCCGTGTCCTACGCCTCCCAGAAGCGCATTCGGGCTGCAAGCGATATCTGGCTTGCGCATCAGCCCGATTTCGCGCGTCTTTCACAGCGTTACGACATCGTTGCCGTCCTGCCCGGCCGCCTGCCGAGGCACTTCCGGGATGCCTTTTAGAAGCGCCTTGATGAGGGCTTTGCGAAGTGCAACCCACTGACCGAAATGTAATATTGCTGACATAAATCTGTTACGTGACTGACATCTAAGGTCGCTAGTGCACTCCCATCGTTGATCGATGGTGGAGAGGTTCCCCTAAATGTTTAAGAATATTGCTTTGGCCGGCTTCGCGCTGGCGCTTTCTGCATCTACGTCCTTCGCTGCGACCGAAGTCACCTGGTGGCATGCCATGGGCGGCGAACTCGGCCAGAAACTCGAGCAGATCGTTCAGAAATTTAACGACAGCCAGACCGAATATCACGTGACCCCGGTTTTCAAGGGCACCTATCCGGAAACCCTGACCGCCGCTATCGCCGCCTTCCGCGCCGGCCAGCAGCCCGCGATCGTCCAGGTTTTCGAAGTCGGCACCGGCACGATGATGGCCGCCAAGGGCGCCGTCTACCCGGTCTACAAGCTGATGGCCGATGAAGGTGAAGCCTGGGATCCGTCGAAGTTCATCGCTCCGGTCGTCGGCTACTACTCCGATCCGGAAGGCAACATCCTCTCCTTCCCGTTCAACTCCTCGACGCCGATCCTCTATTACAACAAGGACGTCTTCAAGAAGGCTGGCCTTGATCCGGAAGTCGCTCCGAAGACCTATGCCGAACTCGCCGACTTCTCGAAGAAGATCGTCGATTCCGGCGCTGCCAAGTGCGGCTTCACCATCACTTACGCTGCGACATGGATCGGCCTCGAAAACTTCTCGGCTATTCATGACCTGCCTTACGGCACGCTTCAGAACGGCTTCGGCGGCACTTCGGCCGAACTCACCTTCAACGGCCCGAACCAGGCTCGTCTCTGGGACGACCTGAAGAAGTGGCAGGATGCCGGTCTCTTCGAATATGGCGGCCCGGGCGGCGGTCCGGATGCAGCTCCGAAGTTCTACTCGCAGGAATGCGCCATCTACATGGGCTCGTCCGGTTCGCGCGCTGGCGTGATCGGCAACGCCAAGGGCTTCGAAGTCGGCTTCTCGACGCTTCCCTACTATGACGACGTCACCAAGGATCCGAAGAACTCGATCATCGGTGGTGCTACGCTCTGGACGCTGAACGGCCAGAAGCCGGAAGTCTACAAGGGTGTCGCCAAGTTCTTCACCTATCTCAGCCAGCCGGAAGTCCAGGCTGATTGGCACCAGTTCTCGGGCTACCTGCCGATCACCAACGCTGCCTACGATCTCGGCAAGTCTCAGGGTTACTATGAAAAGAACCCGGGCTCCGACGTCGGCCTGAAGCAGATCCTGCGCGGCACGCCCTCTGACAACTCCAAGGGCGTTCGCTTCGGCAACCTGACGCAGATCCGCGACGTCGTCGACCAGCAGTTCGAGACCGTGCTTTCCGGCAAGCAGACCGGCCAGCAGGCCCTCGACGAGGCCGTCAAGCAGGGCAACTCGATCCTGCGCGAATTCGAAGCCGCCAACTAAGGCTTGCGTCTTTCCATCACGCCCTCCCCGAACAGGGGAGGGCAATTCCGTTTGAGCGAGCCATGCAGACAAAGCGCACTATCTTTTCCAACCGCGTCCTGCCCTATTTCCTTCTTGCGCCGCAGCTCGCGATCACCCTCATCTTCTTTATCTGGCCCGCCGCACAGGCGGTCTGGCAGTCATTCCTGCGCGAAGACCCGTTCGGCATGAAGACGACCTTCGTCTGGTTCGCCAACTATACGAGGCTGCTCGGCAGCGCCGACTACCTCAATTCGCTTGTCGTGACGGCCATCTTCTCGATCAGCGTCACCGTGCTCTCCATGGGGCTTTCGCTGCTCTTTGCGGTCTGCGTCAACCGCGTGCTGCGCACGGGGCGCATCTACACGACGCTCTTGGTCTGGCCCTACGCCGTAGCACCGGCGGCAGCGGGCCTCCTCTGGTGGTTCCTGTTCAACCCCAGCATCGGCATCCTTCCCTACGTTCTGCGCCATTTCGGCTACGACTGGAACCACCGCCTGAACGGTAGCGACGCAATGATCCTGATCGTCGTCGCCTCGGCCTGGAAGCAGATTTCCTATAACTTCCTGTTCTTCGTGGCGGGTCTCCAGTCGATCCCGCATTCGGTGACCGAAGCGGCCGCAATCGATGGCGCGGGACCGATCAAGCGCTTCTGGACCGTCGTCTTCCCGCTGCTTTCGCCGACGACCTTCTTCCTTGCCGTCATCAACGTCACCTACGCGCTTTTCGACACGTTCCCGATCGTCGACGCGACTACGTCGGGTGGTCCGTCAC
The DNA here is from genome assembly GCF_004345245.1 of Rhizobium sp. BK251. GTDB lineage: Bacteria > Pseudomonadota > Alphaproteobacteria > Rhizobiales > Rhizobiaceae > Rhizobium. Next base: position 388,567 of record NZ_SLUQ01000005.1, read on the forward strand.
AGTCGACGAACACCCTCGTCTACAAGGTCTATGCCGACGGCTTCGTCGGTCTGAACCTTGGCCCATCGGCGGCGCAATCGGTGATCTTGATGCTGATCGTCATCGTCTTGACCATCGTCCAGTTCCGCTGGATCGAGAAAAAAGTGCAGTATTGAGGCTCGCCCGATGGTCGAAAACCGCCCCCTTCTCAATATCCTGACGCATGTCATCCTCATTCTCGGGGTTGTCACCGTCGTTTTCCCGGTCTATCTCGCCTTCATCGCGGCGACGCATGGCCCGACCGATTTCATGACCGGCCTCGTGCCGCTCCTGCCCGGCGATCAGATGGTGAGCAATTTCGGCCAGCTGCTCAGCGCCGGCAATTCCGTTGCAGGTGCGCCGCCCTTTGCGTTGATGATGGTAAACAGCCTGCTGATGGCGGTCCTGATCGCCGTCGGCAAGATCGCGATCTCGATCACCTCGGCCTTCGCGATCGTCTATTTCCGCTTTCCGCTGCGCATGACAGCGTTCTGGGTCATCTTCCTGACATTGATGCTGCCGGTCGAAGTGCGCATCCTGCCGACCTACAAGGTCGTCGCCGACCTCGGCATGCTGAATTCCTATCCGGGCCTCGTCATTCCGCTGATTGCGTCCGCGACCGCGACGTTCCTTTTCCGCCAGTTCTTCCTGACGATCCCCGAGGAACTGATGGAAGCCGCCCGCGTCGATGGCGCCGGCGCGATGAAGTTCTTCCGCGATATCCTGCTGCCGCTTTCGCGCACCAATATCGCGGCCCTCTTCATCATCCTCTTCATCTATGGATGGAACCAGTATCTCTGGCCGCTGCTGATCACCACCGATCCGGGATACTACACGGTCGTCATGGGCATCAAGCGGCTCGCCGCCGTGCTCGACGGCAACACGCAGTGGAACCTGGTCATGGCAGGCGTCATCCTTGCAGCCCTGCCGCCCGTCCTCATCATCATCGTAATGCAGCGCCTCTTCGTCAAAGGCCTGGTCGAAACGGAGAAATGACAATGGCTTCAATCGATGTCGAAGGCGTCGGCAAGATCTATTCCGGCGGCGTGCGGGCCGTTTCCGACGTGAACATCAACATTGCCGATGGCGAGTTCATCGTCCTCGTCGGTCCCTCCGGTTGCGGCAAGTCCACGCTGCTGCGGATGCTCGCCGGCCTCGAGACAATCTCGGAGGGTGAGGTGAAGATCGGCAGCCGCGTCGTCAACAACGTGGAGCCGGCCGACCGCGATATCGCAATGGTCTTCCAGAACTATGCGCTCTATCCGCATATGTCGGTCTACGACAACCTCGCCTACGGCCTCCGGAACCGCAAGACGCCGAAGGCGGAGATCGAGACCCGTGTGGCAGAGGCAGCGCGCATGCTGCAGCTCGAGCCCTACCTGCAGCGCAAGCCGAAGGCGCTTTCGGGCGGCCAGCGCCAGCGCGTTGCCATGGGCCGCGCCATCGTCCGCAAGCCGGCCGTCTTCCTTTTCGACGAGCCGCTGTCCAATCTGGACGCGAAGCTGCGCGTCTCGATGCGCGGCGAGATCAAGCGCCTGCAGCGACGCCTCGGAACGACTTCCATCTATGTCACGCACGATCAGCTGGAAGCGATGACGCTCGCCGACCGCCTCGTTGTGCTGAACGGCGGCAAGATCGAGCAGATCGGCGCCCCGCTCGACGTCTATCACACGCCGGCCTCTACATTTGTCGCGAGCTTCATCGGCTCGCCCGCAATGAACCTCCTCAAGGGCGAACTGCATGGCGACAAGCTGGCGCTCGGCCCGAGTCTTGTCGATCTGCGCGGCAACGCCCCGGCCTCCGGCCCAGTCACGGTCGGCATCCGCGCCGAAGACCTGCGGCTCGCCGGCCGCGAGGAATATGCAATGCCGCTTGCTGTCGAATATATCGAAGAGCTCGGTTCGCAGCGCCTCGTTCACGGCACGCTGGGCGATCAGCCCTTGACCGCGGTCGTCCCGGTCGAAGCCCAGGTCGGTAACGAGATTCGTCTCGTCGTTCCGGCCGAGAAGCTGCATTTCTTCGCCCATGATACCGGCAAGCGCATCGGCGGCGGTGCGTCGGCCACTACCGCATCCATGGCGTTGAACCACGAGGCAGTGCAGTGATCCGTACAATTGTCGACGCCTTCGTCGTGCCCTCAGCGGAGGAGAGACGAGGCTTTGTCGCGCTCGAAAAGACCGTTGCCGTGCACGAACAGACAATCGCCTCGCTTGCCTGCATGAATGCGGTTCGAGCCGGCGGCAAGCCGGCAGGCAACTCCGCGCTCGCCTTTCCGTTTACCGCCGCGACCTGGAATCTGGAGCGCTGCCTGTTTCCGCAGGAATCGGCGGAGAAGCTGCGCGCGACGGGTGCGCCCCTCGTGCTGCTGTCCGAGATGGACGAGGGCATGGCCCGCACCAGGCAGGGTGACCCGACAGCGGAGCTCGCTGCCTTGCTCGGCATGAGCTACGCCTATGGGGTCGAGTTTCTGGAGCTCGGCCTTGGCTCCGAGATCGAGCATTCATTCTGCGAGGACGATTTCAACGCCAAGGGCTTCCACGGTAATGCGCTCCTCGCATCCGTGCCGCTTGGCGAGCCCTTCATGCTGCGCCTTCCGGGAACCGCGCACTGGTTCCTCAACGACCCGGCACAGCCGCGCATAGGCGAGCGTTGCGCCATCGGCGCCCGGATCGAGACGGAAGCGGGGCCCTTCCTCGCGGTTTCCGTTCATCTCGAAAGCGCGGCGGACGGCCCCTATCGCGAGCGGCAGACGTCGGCGCTCATCGATGCGCTCGATGCCTTCGCGCCGGGGCTGCCGGTCCTCATTGCAGGGGATCTCAACACCGGTAACCAGACGGGCGGCGATTTCGAGGCCGAAGGCCTGTTTGCTATGGCGACGGCCCGTGGCTTTACCCGCCATGGCGGTCCGCTCGATGAGATGAGTACGCGCCCGAGCCTGATCAGCCGCAACCCGGAACGTGCCCAGAAGCTGGATTGGTTCCTGTCGCGCGGCCTGATCGTCACCGAAAGCCATCTCGTGCCGTCACTGACGACCGAGGGCAAACCACTCTCCGATCACGATCTCCTCGTCTGCACGATCGAAGGTTTTGGCTGACAATCCCTGCTGATTTCGGGATCGCTAAAATGCAAGCGATCAATTGAACCGGACGGTTACCCCTTTCGTGTCAGCTGAAGCGGACGCGAAACGGCATGAAGGGGGTTTCATGGCCTGGAAGTTGATGCTTGCAAGCGCGGTGGCTATGGCCGCGCGCACCGTTCCGCTCGTGGCGGCCTCGTCTCAGGGGAAAACCTTCGTGGCGGGTGCGAGCGGCAGCATGATGCTGAAGCCGGCGCCTATCGAGCCGTCATGGGTATTGAGCGGTCAGCCACAGGCTCGTCTGGCAGAGCACTCCCGCGGCGACGACGATGCGGCAGTCACCGCCGTCTGGGATTGCACGGCGGGCGAGTTCCGCTGGCACTTCGGCTGGGACGAAACGGTGATCATCCTCGAAGGCGAGGTTCATGTAACCGCCGAGGACGGCACCGAGCGTACGCTCGCGAAGGGCGACGTCGCTTATTTCTCGGGCGGTACCTGGGCGACATGGCGCGTCGACCACTATGTCAAGAAGGTCGCCTTCTGCCGCAAGCCCTTCCCCAAGCCGTTGGCACTTGCCTATCGCCTGCGCAACCTGTTGAGGGGCGGTGCGACGTCTGGCATCGCTGCCTGAAGCGTACGTCCCGCATGGCTGATGCGCCCTGTTGACCGTTGCGTTTGAATGCCGCGCAGCCTAAATCTGTGCGGCACTCAGGCAAGGACATGAAGATGGCGAAGATCAAAAACGTAGCGGTCCAGATGGACCATGTAGCCGGCATCAACATTGCGGGCGATTCCACCTTCGCCATGAGCCTCGAGGCGCAGGCCCGCGGCTACAAGCTTTTCCACTACACGCCCGAGCGTCTGAGCTTCCGCGATGGCAACCTCTTCGCCGCCGTCGAGCCGATGGTGCTGCGCGACGTCAAGGGCGACCATTTCGAGCTGGGCGCGCCCGAGCGCGTGGATCTCTCGACGATGGACGTGATCCTGTTGCGTCAGGACCCGCCCTTCGACATGGCCTATATCACCTCGACGCATCTTCTCGAGCGCATCCACCCCAAGACGCTGGTCGTCAACGATCCGGCCTGGGTGCGCAACTCGCCCGAGAAGATTTTCGTCACCGAGTTCTCCGACCTGATGCCGAAGACGCTGATCACCAAGGATGCCGCCGAGATCCGCCGCTTCCGCGACGAGATGGGCGACATCATCCTGAAGCCGCTCTACGGAAATGGCGGCGCCGGCGTCTTCCACTCGACGCGCGACGACCGCAACCTCTCCTCGCTGCTCGAAATGTTCGGCCAGCTCTTCCGCGAGCCCTTCATCGCGCAGCAATATCTGCCCGACGTGCGCAAGGGCGACAAGCGCATCATCCTCGTCGACGGCGAATTCGCGGGCGCGATCAATCGCGTACCGGCAGAGCACGACAGCCGCTCGAACATGCATGTCGGCGGTCGCGCGGAACCGACGGAACTCACGGCGCGCGAGAAAGAAATCTGCGAGCGCATCGGCCCCGCCTTGAAGGAGCGCGGCTTCCTGCTCGTCGGCATCGACGTCATCGGCGACTACATGACCGAAATCAACGTCACGTCGCCGACCGGCATCCGCGAGGTCAGGAAGTTCGGCGGCGTCGATATTGCAAGCCTGCTCTGGGACGCAATCGAGCGCAAGCGCGCGTAGCGCCAGCTCGACTCCGGACGTTTTGTTCCGCGCCCACAACCCGCTGCAACCTGGATGCAGCGAGGACGCGAATTTGTTCACAAAGCGTTCTTGTTTTATTCTTTTTTCTATGCCAGATTGCAATTCATAACCCGCTCCCGGGGCAAGGTGGGGCGTAAAGGGTTGCAGAGGCTGGGGGCAGGAATGGTCGCGCGCATCAGCACGGTGGCGTTTCAGGGCATCGAGGGAGTACCGGTGGATGTCCAGGTCATGGTCGCCCCGGGCAAGGTGGGAATGCAGATCGTCGGACTGCCGGACAAGGCGGTGGCCGAGAGCCGGGAGCGGGTCCAGGCCGCCCTGCATGCCTCGGGGCTTGCTCTTCCGCCGAAACGCGTGACGGTCAATCTGGCGCCGGCTGATCTGCCGAAAGAAGGCTCGCATTTCGATCTTCCTATCGCTCTCGGTCTGATGGCGGCACTCGGGGCGGTACCGGCCGATGCGCTTGCCAGTTATGTGGTGATCGGCGAACTTAACCTCGACGGCACGATTGCGGCGGTCGCGGGAGCGCTTCCGGCGGCGATCGGCGCCAATGCGCTCGGAAAGGGCCTGATATGCCCGGCCGAAAGCGGGGCGGAGGCGGCCTGGGCGGGCGCTGATGTCGATATCCTGGCGCCGCGCAGCCTGATCGCGCTCGCCAATCACTTTCGCGGCACGCAGGTGCTCTCCCGGCCCGAACCGGCAATCCGTTCAAACCCGGCAAACCTGCCTGATCTCGCCGACATCAAGGGGCAGGAAAGCGCAAAGCGCGCGCTCGAGGTCGCTGCCGCCGGAGGCCACAATCTTCTAACGTTGTGCTACATTAATTCACGCAGAAATTTGGCGGGAGATGATCGCGACTACGCGTCACAATGATTGGCATTTGAAGATACCTCGGAGGCCATCATTCTCAACAAGGCGATGACCTTGGTTGTCGCGGCGTCGGCGCTGTCGTTCAGAGCAGCGACTGTGCCTTTCACCGAGATCGGATCAGGAAAATCTTGGGAAGACTCTTACGCTGACCGATTGGCTGTACGCATTATTCAACCCCAATCGGCAGCGATAGCTTCTGCCTGCCGGACAATCAAGTCCACAGCGGCCTTTTGCAGGTCCGGCGGATAACCATATCGGGCAAGCATTTTGCGCACCTCAATACGCATCTTGGCCCTCACACCCTCTTTGCGTGTCCAGTCCACGGTTGCCGAGTCTCGGATTGTCTGTACGAGCAATCTCGCCAAGGTGCGTAATGTCTCATGGGCCATGATTTCGCGGGCAGACCCATTCTCGGCGAGCGCCTCGTAGAAGGCGACTTCCTCTTTCGTCAGACCTAGCTCCGCCGCCCGCGCACCACTGGCTCTTATCTCCTTGGCGAGTGCAATCAACTCCTCGATGACCTGCACACTGTCGACGGCGCGGTTATGATATTTGCGAAGCGTCTCGTCCAATCGCTCGCTCAATTTCTGAGCCTGTACGATGTTGGTTCGCGTATGAACACTGATCTCGTCGGCCAACAACCGGCGTAACGTCTCGACAGCCAAATTCTTCTGACTCGTGCTGCGCACTTCGGCGAGGAATTCATCGGAGAAGATGGAAAGGTCTGGCTGATCAAGGCCCGCAGATGTAAATACGTCGAGGATGCCATCTGCCATGACGGCTTTCGAAAGCAACTGGCGGATATCCCGTTCAACTGTCGAGCGGCTCCGGCCTTTGCCCGTAGTGTATTTCGCGAGATTAGCCCGCAGCGCCGCTACCATTGCTATCTCGTGCGCATGCTGCTTGACTCGATCATCGCCCGCGCTGATCGCATAGGCGACTTCCAGCTTATAGCCAGTCTCAATGAAAGCATCACGTCGGCCCGTTTCCAAAAGCTGTTCAAGGCATTGTTTTAGGATCGTAAGACGACCTGTCGGAGGCGATGTGAAGAAGTTCTTCCATTCGGTGCCGTCGAGCAGTGCTAGAGCGCTCTCAAGAAGCGTTAGGGTCTGACGGGCAGCTTCGTCAGGGTCCATGCGCACCTGGTCGCGATCACCTTGAGTGTATCTCTCCAAGGCGGCCCTCAGCTCGGTACCAATCCCAAGGTAGTCGACGACCAGTCCGCCGGGTTTGTCGCCCCACACTCTATTTACCCGCGCGATCGCCTGCATGAGGCCATGACCGCGCATAGGCTTGTCGATATAAAGTGTGTGCAAAGAAGGAGCATCGAATCCAGTGAGCCACATGTCGCGTACGATGACGAGATCGAAACCAGACGACGGGTCCTTGAACCGATTCGCCAGCGCCTCCAGGCGAGATTTGGTGCGCAGGTGCGGCTGCAGGGGCTGAGGGTCGTCCGCACGGTTCCCAGTGATGACAACCTTCAAGAGACCAGATTTGTCATCACCAACGTCCGCTGTGACCCATGTCGGTCGTAGTTTGGCAACTTCATCGTAGAGCATCACGGCGACCCGACGGCTGACCGTGACAATCATACCTTTGCCGCCAGCCATAGCTTCGCGTCGTGCATCGAAGTGCTCAACGATGTCGGCGGCAATCTGAGCGACCCGATCAGGCGCACCGACAATCTCTTCAAACCGAGCGAGCTTGCCTTTGATACGTTCAACCGCGGCATCATCCCCTTCTGCGAGTTCTTCGGCGAGCGCATCAAGCTGGGCCCGCTCTTCGGTATCAAGGGCGAGGTGCAGACGGGCGAGACGAGCCGAGTAGTGAATGGGTACGGTGGCCTTGTCTAAAACCGCCTGCGTCATATCGTAGGTGTCAATGACATCCCCGAAAGTGCCGTAGGTGTCGCGATCCCGCTCTTCGATGGGTGTTCCGGTAAAGCCGACGACTGTTGCGCCAGGGAGGGCTTGCCGAAGATAATCGGCGAAACCTACGGCCTCCTTTACGCCTCCGTCTCGCTCCACGTAACGCTTCTTGAAGCCATACTGTGTGCGGTGGGCCTCGTCGGCAATGACGATAACGTTGGTACGGTCCGTTAGCAGCGGATGCGAGCCATCCTCCCCTCTGAAGCGTTGTATCGTCGTGAAAACCAATCCGCCGATATCAACCGAAAGGAGGCTGCGCATCTCTTCGGACGTCCCTGCCTGCCGAGGGGTACCACGTAGTGCCGAGCCGTGATTCGCGAAGGTGCCGAAAAGCTGGTCGTCGAGGTCGTTACGGTCAGTCACCAAGACGATGGTCGGGTTTCTCAGACCTTTGGCAAGCTGGAGTTGGCGTACGAAGAACAGCATGGTCAGTGACTTGCCGGACCCTTGTGTATGCCAGACTACCCCACCCTTTCGGCTTCCGGACTGTGCAGCGGCGAGGGTCGAGGCCAATGCCTTCTTGACAGCATGAAATTGATGGTAGGCGGCAAGTTTCTTGGACTTGACGGTACCGTCCTTGATCTCGAAGGCAATGAAGTCCGTGATCAGGTCGAGAAACCGTTCGGGCGCGAATACGCCACGAATGAGAACCTCGAGCTCCGAGCGTCCCGTGTCATCTAGGTCTGCGCCGTCGACAGTCCGCCACGGAGCAAAGCGATCCAACTGCGCCGTTATTGAACCGATGCGTGCGTTGCTACCGTCACTAATCACCAACACTTGGTTGGTGCGCATCAGCTCGGGAGTTTTGGTTTTGTATGTAGACAGCTGGCTGTGAGCCTTGTCCAACGTTGCTGAAGCATCGGAGGGGCTTTTCAATTCCAAAACTGCCACCGGCAGGCCATTTACGAAAACCGCTATATCTGCGCGGACGTTGCCCTTTTCTCCCTTCACGATGAACTGGTTGGACACTAGCAGTCGGTTGGATAATGGATTTTCCTGATCGATGACCCTGATGCCAATGGTACGTGTGGTACCTTTCTCATTCACCTCGACAGGCACACCAGTGACGAGGAACGCGTGAAAAAGCCTGTTGTTCTCGACGACATCCTGGGTCGGCGATGCTTTGATCTTGAGCACGGCCGAATCGACCATCTCGGCCGTAGCCTCAGGATTCATCGAGGCGATTGCGCTGCGCAATTCAGGCTCAAGGATCGCCTCGCGATAATCGGCCCGCGCACCAATGGGCCCATTCGGTGCGAGATAGTCACCCGGCACGCTCCGCCACCCAAGCAACTCAAACCAGGAAAGCGCCGCCAATTCGACGGCTTCCTCGGCGAGTTCCATCCGTGGACTACCGGGAGGAGTAGAATACGTGTCGCTCATTGCTACCTCACCGCATCGTCATCAAGCAGGTACCACTCGATAGAGATCGCTACAGTCCTTCCAACTCACCGAGACAAAGACGCCGCGTCCGAACGTGCGGGTGCAGGTTACCCAGTGGGCGCGCATGCGCGACGCTCGCCTCATGCCGCAGCCTCGCTGTCGCTAGCAACATCGACCGTGCTCTCAGCCTCCCAGTCAATCCGCGCCGCGTCGTAGGCGGTCTCATCGAGGTGGAACAGGACGTAGCTGGGGTCGAAAATCGCACTGGCGATCTCGACCGGATCGCACTCCGAATCGAGAAAGGCATTGAACGCCTCATAGTCGTCGTAGTCTTGCTGATTGTCTGCCGCGTCTTCATCCGTGGACCGGCTCCACGCGACATTGAAGAGGAAAGCAACCAGGCTGTCGCACAGACCGCCTAGCATTAAGGCGTGTTGACGCTGCAAGGTGCCCCAATCGAGCGACCCGCCGTGCCGCATATTGGGAATGTTGCTCAGTTCAGCGAGTGCCAGTGCCGCGCCGTTGATGCTGCCGAGCAATTTCGTGATCGTATCATTTATTTTAGCGGTATCCGGGTGATCCGCTACGGAGAAGTCCATAGCGTTAAGTAGCGCCCGTGTTCGCTGTTGGAAATTATCGTCTTTCCCAAAAACGACACCAAGACGCGGTCCGATGGTCGCATGCGCGGCCTCGAACAGCGTGCGCACACTTTGCAGGCAGAAGGCAGGTTGAATTTCGATGCTCCGCTCCAACGCCTCGACATGAATACGCAGTGACTCGGCTCGGTCAGGATGGATTTCCATAAGTTCGCGGAGCATTTGGAGCGTATATCGCATCAGGCTGCCTCCACCGCGTTCCTTGGATTCTTAACGCGAAGTTCGCCGGAAATGAGATTCAGCAGCAGCGTGTCACGAATTGAGGTCAGCGTCCTTATTTGCTCAATGGCGACGAGTATCCGCTCAATCAAGGGTCCTACGACATTGTCGAACTCAGCCAGCACACGAGGGGTTGGCCGCGCCATTGGTTGCTTTCGCATGAACCCCCAGTCAGCGCGTGGCATTCTTGTACCTTCTTGTGCGCCCGACGCTTTTGCTACGAATCCATCTGCGGAGAAAGCAAAATAAAGATATGCTGGAGGGATACCGTCTTGGGGCCTGAATACCAGTATGTCCGTCGAGCAGATGCCATCGACCGGGGCAATGGCGACTTTATGGAAGTACGGTCTGAGTTTGCCAAATAAAAGGTCGCGGCGTTTGAAGACGGCTTTGTGGCTTTCAACGTCCTCGGCGCGCCCCACTGTTTCAAGAGCCAGCTTGCGTCTCTCCACGTGTTCAAGGCCAACGTAAGGCGTTTCTGGCTCGACCTCGGTGGGGAGTATTTGTTGTCGGATATTTAGCCCAATGCTGTCTGCTGTCGCACTCCACCCTTCTGGCAAACCATCCTCACCCAGCCTATCGGGGAATAGGGCGGCAGTGACTTCGGGCAGCCCCGAAGGGCGTCCCTCGGCCTTGGCGCGGACGGGATTGAAATCGATGAACCAGTTCTTGAACAGCGTCCGCCCCATCTCCTCAAGCGTCGCAGCTATGCGGCGGTTGAGCTCAATCTTATTATCAATTGAGTCGAGTAGGGACACTGCTACTCGTGTCGCAGACGAAGCTGGCGGAATCGGATACTTGAGAAAGTCGCTGCGGCTCAGTGCGACAACCGCACTTCCCATGGCATGCCCAGCACAATAGGCGCGATATTGTGGCGTGCGGAGCACCCAGTGGATGTAACTGATATCTTCTGGTGCCGGATCATCCCGGAAAACCAATTTCACGGTGTCTTGAGTGATACGGCCAGACGTAACGAAAGATGGTACCCTCGCTATTGATCCGATCATCTTCCCGTCCTTTGTTGCTCCCTTGAGGGATACGTAGAGGTCGCCGGGAATTAGGGTGAGTTCTGGAGGGCAGTCGCCTCCATAGGTTTGGAAGTCGGTTCGGAAGCCACCGCCTGGCACTATTGATCCAAGCCCAAGCAAAGCTGGACCCGATTTGCCCACTAGAGCGCCCTTATAGGTCGTACCACGAACGAGAGTAACGTAATCGCCGACCACTCTACGAACGTCACTGCTTACCATAGCCAAGCTTCCTTAGGTCGGCCATGATGGCGTTATCCAGTGTTGCAGCCATCAACTGCTGTTCAATAAGCTCATTGCTCAACCGGGTCATCTTGGCGTCCAAGCCCTCCTCGTCCTCATCCGCGGCCTCAGTGCCGACGTAACGCCCCGGGGTGAGCACGAAACCCTGTTCCGCCACTTCTTGGAGCGTCGCGGACTTGGCAAAGCCAGACACGTCTTCATAGCTCTCGCCCGCTTCGCGCCACGCATGGTAGGTGTCGGCCACCTTGACGATGTCGTCGTCGGTCAGCTCTTTCATGGTGCGGGAAACCATGGTGCCGAGATTGCGTGCATCGATGAACAGGATTTCATTCGTCCGGTCGCGCAACTTCTTATCGCGCGAAAGGCCATTGGATTTATCGCGGGTAAGGAACCACAGGCAGACCGGTATCTGTGTGGTGGAGAAGAGCTGCCCTGGCAGTGCAACGATGCAATCGACGAGACCGGGGTAGTGGACTTGCTTCCCTGCTTCGCTGACTGCAATACCTTCGATCAGAGCCCGCCGAATATCACCCTCGCCCGACTGTTGGCTGGAGAGCGAGCCGTTTGCCAATACCACGCCTGCGTATCCATCGGGCGCGAGGTGGTAGATGATGTGCTGCAACCACGCGAAATTGGCGTTGCCTGCCGGCGGCACGCCATAGCGCCAACGGGCGTCGCCCTTGAGCTTTTCGCCGCCCCAATCACTGTCATTGAATGGAGGGTTGGCGAGCACGTATTTCGCCATGAGGCCCTTGTGCATATCTTCGTGGAAGGTGTCCGCCCACTTAGAGCCCAGGTTCGCTTCTATACCCCGGATAGCGAGGTTCATCTTGGCGAGCCGCCACGTGGTGGCGTTTGACTCCTGTCCATACACCGCGATCTGGTCGCGCGCCTTTTTTGGGTCGACGTGCTTGCCTGCGTGCTCCTCGACGAAGCGTTCGGACTGCACGAACATGCCTCCGGACCCACAGCATGGGTCATAGACGCGGCCTTTAAAGGGTTCCAGCATAGCGACCAGGAGCTTCACCACACTTCCAGCGGTGTAGTACTGCCCACCGCGCTTACCCTCCAGCTTGGCGAACTCGCCGAGGAAATACTCATAAACGCGGCCCAAAACGTCCTGCCCATGATGCGCATCCTCGAACTGGATGTCGGAGAACAGCTTCAGCACCTCGCCCAACTTGGTCTGATCTAGCTCCTGCCGGGCGTAATTCTTGGTCAGCACGCCCTTGAGAGTGGGGTTCTCTGCCTCGATGGCGATCATGGCCTGATCGATCAGCTCGCCGATGGTCGGTTTGGTACTGGTGGCGTTCTCCTTTAGGAAGGTCCAGCGCGCGCGTTCGGGCACGAAGAAAATGTCGGCACCGATGATGAGGTCGCGTGCTGCGTCTGGATCGTCAAGGAGAAAGGCTTCCTCCGGGTTCGCTCTGACCTCCTCGATGCGTGCATCGAATCTATCCGAGATGTACTTTAGAAAAATCAGCCCGAGTGCAACATGTTTATACTCGGCAGCATCCATATTGCCACGGAGCTTGTCGGCAGCTGCAAAAAGCGTCGCGGCAATAGAAGGGCCGGGCTTAGCGCTTTTGGTGACGGCGTTACTGTCTTTGGGCTTTCTTCCGCGCGGCACGACTCAACTCCGATCTTTGAAGGAGGGCTAGTTATTGTCAACAATAGGTTAACAGGAGGTGGAAGCCACCCTTTGTCCGTTGAATGGCGGCCTGCTATGCAACCCGGCTACCTGCGATGTCAAGATTGGCTGGGGTCAGCCAATTCTTCTGCGGGGCATTAAATAGCGTGACCTGCCACTGACGACAGGGTCGCCGTCTGGCCGAAGGTTTTCCGCAAACCGACCAACACCTGAGCCTCCAGCGTTGGGAGGAGAAGTCATCAAGGACACTAAGCGGTAAGCTCGTCGTAAACGACGACGGCAGGGCCCCGTCAGGAACCCATGAAATGGCCGATGCTTAGAACGCAGTGATAAGCTATATTCGGTCCATATAACTCACTTTTCTGTTGTCCTGTGCTTCGCCGGTAGGCACGCTTTGGGTATTTCTCCGAGCGCCTACAATGGCCTACCAGTTTGCCCGCATCGAAATTTTTGCCCGTTCCGACAAGGCGGGGCGAACCACGGATTTCATTCTTGATGAGGTCTCACGGGTTCCCTCGGCATCGGCGCATGTCCAATCCCCGAAGCCCCCGGAAGTCGTATACGGCCTCGACGTGGACGCGCTGCGCACGCTGCACGACGAACGGGCGGCGACGGCGAAAACACCGCGGACGGACAAGAACGGCAAGACGACACACAAAGCGATCCGCAAGGATCAGAACACCCTGGCTGCCGTCGTCTTCAGCCACCCCGCGACCATGGAGGAATACCGTGCCAGCGCCGACGTCCGCCGTGACGTCCAGAAATGGGAGCGGGCCTCGATCGCTTGGCTCAGGCAACAGTATGGTGACCAACTCGTGTCCGTCGTCCGGCACACGGACGAAAGCCATCCGCATCTCCATGCCTACCTTCTCCCTGACGACACCGAAATGCGGGCCGGACGGCTGCACCCCGGTTATGTCGAAAAGAACGCCATCGTCGCCGAGGGGATACTTCCGGGTGAGGATAAGAAGGCTTTGGATAAGCGGGCGAACCGCGCATACGTCGGGGGTCTGCGGGCGTGGTTGGACGATTACCACCAGCGGGTTGCCGTTCCTGCTGGTCTGACTCGCCTCGGTGCCGGGAAACGCCGCCTGACACGGGCGCAATGGCACCAGGAGAAGGCCCAGGCGGCGGCGCTCAAGCAGGCCGTGGAGCGGGCTGCCGTCGTGGAAGCGAAGGGCCGCGCATACATCGAAAACACGAAACGGAGCGCTGCGGCGATCAGGGCGGACGCCGCGAAGGTGAAGGCTTCGGCGGATCGCCTGAAAGGCGTCGGCGGGGCCGTACGCGCTGTCCTCGACGGGGCGCGGGAGTCCTCTCTACGTGAGAGTGTCCGACAGGAATATGCCGCCGAGATCGCCGCGGCGAAGGCTGCCGTAGAGAAGGCTAGAGCCGCCGCTAGTCGAGAACGAAATTCACGACGTGAGTTTGAGCGAAAGGCTGCCGATGCGAGCTATGCCTTCCGCCAACAGCGGCAACGCCTCATCGCTGCACAGCAGGAAATCCGGACCTTGTCGCATGCGCTTGCCGCTGCACTGGATGAGCCTGCACCAACGCCGGGAGGGATGACGCCATGAAGGACGTCGGCGAAGAGATTTTTTGGCGGAACGCCTGTGCGGTCCTGCGCGATATCGGAATGTCCCACCTCGATCCGGCACACGGGGCAGCCGTGGACGTAGTGCGGTGGTGCCTGTTGGTACGCGGACGACCAACACACCATCGGCAGACGTTCCTGGAGGCCGAATCCCCGGCGCTCCTCGCGTACCTGGAAACGCTGGCGACGTCGGGGGACGCGGCGGGCTGGCGGACGCTGGAGCAGCGTATCCGGCATCATGCGGAACTGCTCCACGAGAAGGACATACAGCCTCGCGCCCGCCCCAAGTTGGCCGCGATCTGGCATTGCCTGCCCGAACTCGCGGGGATCGGCCAGACGATCCTTGACGGCGCGGACGAACTCAAGAGCGCGGCGGATTTCGAAGTCGCGCCGACCGATACCGACGCGAAGGCCGGCGACGGCGGCGACGACAAGGGCAGCGCGGGCAAGACCGGATCAAATGGGACGGCGGCCAAGCCGCGTCCGTCGCGGCTGGCTTTGCCTGTCGTCGCTGTGGTGCTGACCGAAACCGAGACGAAAGTGCTCGATCTGGGCGACGACGCCAATGACGCCAACGCGAAGAACGATGACACGCCTGATGGTCCAGACGGGCCAACAGGTCCCAAACCAGGAGTTCCGAAATGATCGGTTACATAGGTAGTCTGTTTTCGGAGCCTCCTGACTCGAATCTCGCATGGCAGTTGGTCAAGGCGGTCTTGCCGACGGATTCGACGTCGCCATGGGGACAGACGTTGCAGATATTCACGTCGGCGCTCTTCGGGTTCTGTGCCGTGATACTCGGTTACAGTGTCGTTTCCGGTATCGTACAGTCGGCGTATACCGGGAAAACGCTTGGGGACCGATGGCATCAGATATGGACGCCGTTGAGGGTGATCGTCGGTTTGGGACTCCTGATCCCGACGCCGTCGACCGGGTTTTCTCCTGCACACTACCTGCTGCGCGACGTCGTTGCCCGAGGCGGCATCAATTTGGCGGACGCCTCGTGGACCGTGTTCGTAGATACGGTGGCTTCGGGGAAGACGACAATCCTCCCGGCGTCGTCCTCGGGATCGACGGTAGCCATGGCGATCCTGCAACACGAAATTTGCGCTGCGGTCTACAATCAAGCGGGTTCCCTGTGGGGCTGGCAGGCACCGTTGCCCGAACCGGCCGGCGACGTTGCTGGCCTCGGTATCCCTGGCTACGGCAGGAAGGTCGTTTGGAGTTACGGGCCGACATGCGGGCATATCTCGTACACCATCCCCGACAACCGAGAGGGCTTCTCGAACGCACGGCGCGAGGCGGTCAAGGAAATCATTTCCGCTTATCGGACCGAGGCGCAGCGTTATGCCCAGTTGGCCGCCGAGACGTCAGGCCTCTCATCCGCGGACGCCATGACGCGGGCGCTCGGCAGCAAGGGTCTGTCCGCGACAATCGTGCAGGATATCCGCGCCCGTGGGGCAGCCTTCGATGCTAAGATTTCCGAGGCAGCGAAGACGGAAGCTGCGACGGTCGAAAAGGAGTCGAGGTCAAAGCTTGTCGAGAACGCGAAGCTGGAAGGCTTCTTGAGCGCGGGAACGTATTTCCGGGCACTGAGCCAGATCAGCGAACTGACCACTGCGATGACAAACGAGACCATGGAAGACGTTGCGCCTCGGACGGATGGGGATTTCGGACTCGCGCTGGATCGGGCCTTCGCCGTCCTGCGCCTCCAGGTATCCGGAGAGGCCGACAGGGCCAAGCTGTCGGCCAACGACTTTGCCGCGGCGGGCGATGAAAGCTCGAACTTCCTGACGAAGCTCCTCGCCCCGATCGCTCGCGGTCTGGCCGAATGGGGCGCGACGTCGTCGGCAAAATCTGGTGACGCCATGTCAAACCTGATCTCCTCCGGACACGCTATGATCTCTATCGCGTGGACGGCGCTGGCGGTGGGGGCGGGTGCCGCAGCCCTTGCCGGAAACAAGATCGCGAAACTGCTCGGTTCGGAAGGTGTTATGTACCTCTTGGATTGGAGCAACTGGGTCATCGGCGGGCTGTTTTTCATCGGCGCTATCAGGGCCTACTTGATACCGATGTTGCCGTTCATCTTCATTCTCATATCGGGGATCGCCCTGGTTGCGGCGCTGCTCGAAGCGATGATCGCTCTGCCGCTATGGGCTATGAAGTGGATGCGGATGGATAACGGGCAGGACTTCGCGGGCGAGTCCGTGCGGATGGGTCTGATGATGACCGTCAACATCTTCTTACGTCCTTCGCTCGCGATCCTCGCCTACTGTGGCAGCTATCCCGTGTTCGATGTCGTGCTGCGGACGCTGGATTCCATGTGGGCGACGGCGTTCTTGGGACAGACGGGCGGCGCGATCGTCGGCCTCATCGGCTTCCTCGTGATGCAAGTCGTCCTGCTCTATCTGACCTGGTACCTCGGATTCAAAGTCTACGGGCAAAGCTGGGCGCTACCCGACCGTATCTTGGCGTGGATCGGACTTCCGGGGACGGCTGGCGAATCCAGCCTGGCGGCGGGCGCTGTCGGCGGAATGCTCACACTTGCCGGACGCGGACAATTGCCGAAAACTGGTCTTACGATGCTCGGCAAGGGAGGGAAATCGAAATGAAGAAACTCATGATCGGGACGGCGGGCGGGCTTGCACTGGCGACGGTCTGCGGATTAGCGGGGTTGCCGCACCTTTCGGCCACGCTCGTCACGTTCACGGTGTTTTGTACCGTGCCGGCGCTCCTCGTAGTGGCGCTTGATGCACTGCCTTGTGGGAGGGTGCCACAATGAAACGCATAGCGATTGCCGCCGCCGCAATGGCGGTATTCATGGGGGGAGTGGTGACCGCTGCCCCCGTAGATCGCCGCGTCAACGTGACCGCTGATCCTGCGGCGATGTGCGGCCCGAACTCGTTCTGTTCAACACCATCCCTGATCTTCCGATACGACGACGCGGCAATTCAGGGCGACGTCGTTGTCTGGGGGTGCCATGGCTGCCGCGGCGAAGTGGCGGAGGGCCTTCCACCGTGGATGCGGAAGGTGCCGACGAGCACGGGATACGACCTCGTCGGGCGACCGCAGCCCGGAGTGTACAGGGTCAAGAGCTACTACGACGGCGTATATAAGCCCTCGCTTGATGTAATCTATAGGTTCGTTCCCCGATGACATGTTACCTTTTCCGCACTCTCGTTTTCCTCGCCGTTGCCGCCCTGCCGGCTAACGCCGGATCGCTCCTGCAGCCGCCTGCCGACGCGCTGCGCGTCGAGTTCACAAGCCCCGACACGTCGCCCGCCGAACGCCTCAAGGCCGGCCAGCCGCTGACCGTGGGCGTCGTCGTCACGAGGTCGACGGGGGCTGTCCAGATCGTGCCAACGTCAACTCCGGATTGGATGACCTACGATGCCGCTAGCTGTCAGTTTTCAGGGGTTCCTGTACCAGGTGAGCACGAGCTTTCGGTACGCGTTACAGACGCCGGAACGGGGCAGTCGGCAACGGGCATCTTGTCCTTCAACATCGATACAAGGTGATCGTGTTCGCTAATCTCGCCGAAAGCGCTGCAGGGAATCCTCTATTTCCTCCTCGTCGGCGAGGCAGACTTCTACGAGGTATTCTCCGGCAGAATACCGTTCGGCGAGTGAAGTGCTGAACGCATTACGCACGGCGTCCGGGATTTCCAGTGCAACTCCGACACCGATGCGGTTGCCGTTGTCTACACATATGACCTCGGCCAGATATCTCATTTTTCCTCTCCATTCATTGATGCAAATTTGTCCCTGATCTGCGCAAGATCATAGCCCTTGTCGAGAAGGACCAAGACAGCAACCTGCCGCACCAGTTCCACGGCATCCCGGGTTCGGGCGTCCACGTCGCCGTCCGGCGCGAGCTTTCCGATGTAGACGCGCATCATCCGTTCGAGGCCGCCACCTTCGACCGCGGCCAGATAGGCATCGGCGATCGCGCGGGCGTCGGGGCGGCGGAGGGCCTTTGCCTTCCGCCTGTTCCTCGCCGCATACGCTGCCTGGCGCTTCCTGTGGTCCTGTGCGACGTCGGCCATCGTGCTACCCCCGCAGGATGGCGAGGGCGACCGCGGTGGCCTCATCGCCGTGAGTGCGATCCAGTCCCTTCCACGTCGCTCCGTCACACAAGGTGTCGGCTTGTCGCGAGAAGTCCGCTGCATGGAGCATTGCCGCCAACACGGAGAGTTCGCCGGCCGTCAGGTCATCAGCAATCTCGGCAGCCCGCGTGACCAGATGGCCGACGTCCTTGTCGTTCGTCGCCCGGAACTGGCTGCCATAGTCGTCCCAATCGCTGCATCGGCCGACATCGAACCCGAGCTTGTGGGCGATGTCCTCGACGGGATCGAGGGTTTTCCAAGTGTTGAAGTCCATTCTGTTACCTCATGTTTTCGATCTATGTTGATGGTCTCACCGCATGAGATCGGCGGCAAATAAAAAATCACGCTGTGAGATATTTTCAGGCGGCAACGCGGATGAACGCACGGCGTCCGGCGGCCTCGGCTGCGCGTCGGGCATCGGCAGCACTTGCGGCGGTGCCGGAGGCGATGCTGTCGCAGCCGTCTACGACTTCCCAGAAGAATGACCCGTCGCCGCAATAGGTGACGACGACGTCGAGCACGCGACCGTCGCACGACATTCCGGCGGCTTCGCCGCACACGTCGGCGTCGGTTTTCCAAGGCATTACATACAGGTCCATATACTTTGTTCCTTTTTGCTGATCTTGAGCTTGACTTAGTGGATCACTCTTCCTCGAACCGCGACATTGCCTCGCGGGCTCGCGAGTCACCGTAGACAAGCATCGACTGCCCAAGGAAACCCAGTTCCTCGACCGAGATAGCGTTGATGGTAGAATAGGCGACCATACCGAGCGCCGCCTCCATCTCTTCCAACGGCATAGGGTTAATCGGCACCATGTAGCGCCAGGCTTGGGCAATCCGCTCCTTGCGCGTCTCTTCATCGATTACGGTGATGTTCGTATTACTCACATTCTCTCTCCACGTTCGTGATCAAGTCTGTCGCTGTGACGAGGTCCAACATACATAATGATCGGAAATATCCAATACGGTTTCTAGCTAACCTATTGAAATAATTTATTAAAGAACTCGTTCAGCCAAAAATGGATCGAGTTCTTTGATTTCGAGCTAATCGAAGACATCGCCGCCCTATGAGTCCTTCTATTATGGCGAGGCGGACGCGAAATTGGTGCGGAGTTGGCGAAGCCTTGGAAAAATATTTCACTTCCAGATGCGTCTCCCGACCTTTGCGATGAGTACCGTAGGCAGCAGGAGCCAGAGGACGATGTTCGCCATCTCGACAGCCTCGGGGGCCTTGGTGGCGGCAACGTAGAGGACGGTGAAGACTGCCATGGCGATTGGGAGGCCGAGAATGCGAAGCGCGAGCATTGGTGTGTCCTTTTTCAGACCGTGGCTTCGAGGCGGCGAAATGCCTGGATGCCATCACGTTGAAATTCGTTGCGCATCTCGGCAGCGGCTCCGGGGATACGGGAACGCCGGACAAGGTGCCGTGCCTTTGTCTTGGGATCGAGCCTGTAGAGCGAGGCGAGGTAGCATATGAGGCCGCCGAGGGCGTCCCTGTGGTTAACCTCTTCGACTACGACGCTGAAGGTTAAACCCGGAATGGTTGTTCTCTTGATCTCCATCGGAGCGCCTTTTGCCTCTGTTTTCACTACCCTTTCTTTTTATCACAGCATGAGAAACGAGCCCAGGAAATAACGCGGCATAGTTGCACCGTGCCGGAGACGGCGTTAACGGGATCGGTAGGATTTTAAGGGTTCTGGAGTGAAGGGCCTGTTCCCTGTTCGATCCTGCCGGAGGCGAGGTCGAACCCGCCCGCAGGGCGGAAGTCTTAGCGTTCCCCGTCCCGATGCCTCCAATGCGGCCGGCACGCACAGCGGCAGTCACCCGGAGGGTCGCAGCACCGCGGAGGACGGCAGCGCCGTTGACATAGCGAGCATGCTGGCAGGCTCGGCGGTGAGGGTGGGGAAATGGATTCAGGGGTGTCTGGACCCATTTGAACGGTCAAACGTGCTGTACGAGGCTCTGTACGCGCCCGTACAGCACGTTTGACTTCAAAATGGACCCGTGGGCCACCCGAATGCGGGAACCGCATCTGAGACGGAGATGGGCGCATCGGAGCGACAAGTATAGCGGTCCCCGGCACAGGGGATGACGCGGTAATTCGCGCATGTGGTTTCGGAATCGACGTCTGCCGTAGGAGCGCCAGCATAGCGACCCGGAACGGGTGGCGCGGGACCGACTGACGCCGAAACCGCATTCAGTATCTCCAGACGTGGAACGCGGCCTTCCTGCAAGCCGATCCAGACTTCGTGACTGGCTAGAGCCTTGGTGTCCTCGTCGCTGTTGTCGGGTAGGGCCGTATAGCTCGCGACTGCGCCAGACGTCAGGGTGTTTGAACGATCGCACGGACCTGCGGGAGCCTTTTTATCTATACACTGTTTTTCACACCCTTGCTCGATCGCCGAGATCAGATCATTCCAACGATTGATGACGGTGCGCCGGGAAACCTTGGCGGCCTCGGCCAGTGCTGATTTCGTGACGTCGCCGCCCGTCGTGGAAAGCGACCGGTAGGCTTCGGCGAGCTTGGAAAGGGTGCGATCCGCGTTCGACTTCGCGGCGTGTCGGCCTCCTGCTGCCTGACGGGCCGCCACGGATGTCATCCCGTCCACGACGTCCAGCAGGCGACCGCGATTTACGCGTGGGTTGTCCAGCTTTGCCGGATCGAAATGGGCCGCGAGGTAGTCGGCGACCTTGCCAGTGACGTAGCCGACCTGCGTTTCGGAAAGCCCGGTTTTCTCAGCGAACATGGCGAGCGCCTGATGGAGATGATCGGCAAGGGTCTCTCGCGACCCGCGCATACGGCTGTCTGCGGCGAAGTGCCATTCGGCAAGGAGGCGCTGCCCTTCCGTCCGGAGGGTGTCAAAAATGGCATTCGACGCCATCAGCCCGAGGCCGGATTGAATGGCAGCGGCGCGACGGGCGAGCACTGGCCGGCTTATGCCCGTATCGACGTAGTCGGCGTATTCGGAGAGCGTGGGCCAGACGTCGGCGTTCGGGGTGATCGTGTGCCAGATCGGGGACGTCGGGCATTTCATCCGCATTGTCATCGTCGGTGCGGCGGGGTCCGCGCCGATGTCGAGCAACGCCGCCGCCAGGCCACGGCACACGGCATCAAAGAGGCGGATCGGTTCCTTGCGGCACCGTTCGTCTTTCGAATTCCACACCGCGGCTCCGTAGGGGAGCAGCCAGATGAAGTGTGGTCTGATGAACCGGTCATCGTTCAGTCGGTCCCCGACGACGATGTGTGGAAGACAGGGAATCCGGCCATCCCGAACGTGTTCGAGAAGATCGAAGATGCATGCGTCGGCGGTCGGGAAAATCCCGTCGCAATCCACGCGAAGCGCGGCCATGAAGTCTTTATTGAGCTCAATATAGGGATAGTCGAGCGTCAGGACCTTCTCGCGACACTGGACGTCAAGAGTGGCTTTGTCCCAGGACGCACGGGCACGACCACGGCGGGGTACGAGTGATACGAAGTATTTGAGAACGACATTCTCCTCCGAGCGCAAACCGTCCTCGCGGAATGGTTCCCGATAGCGTCCGCCCACGTTTCTGCCGAACGGTAGTTCGTAGCCCTCGGTGATACGCTTCCGGACAAGGTCTTTCTGACTGGCGTTTCGAATGCTGAATTCATTGGTCGGGGCCTTCGTCTGACGCGTAGGCTTTCGGCTGGCCTGGCGTTGGGCTTCGGCATAGCGGGTCTCGAACCCGACCATGGCGTTCGAGTGGTCGGGCCAAATTTGTTGACGCGGTAGGTTGTGAAGGTCCTCGGTGTCGGCTGGGATATGTCCCAGCCTCGGACTCAACCTTCAAAAATGGGGGTCTTTACAACAATCGCGCCGTTGGCAATCATGAACCTGTCCTTGAAAAAGCACCACTGAGGGTTCCCGCCCTGTGACGTGGTGTTTTTTTATGGTCACGTGCGACCGTGCACAGGTCAAGCGCCGAAAATACGTTCCGCATCCGAAATGATCTGGCGCTGCCGTCACGTACAAATACGTGATGCTTTCCATGCCCCCCACCCCGCCCAAGGGCGGTGCTGCGGCCCTCCCCCCGGGGGAAGGGCCTCACGCCCCTCGCGGGGCGACTGGGTTTCATCGCCCTCGCGCAAGCGCTCGGGCGATGCCGTTACTCCATTCCGGATGCGCCTCCCAGACCGAGGAAGAACTGATTCAAGGCGTCATTGTTGGCGGGAGATTCAAGGAGCATTGAGACAACGCCATAATCCATCCGAAATGCGAAGGGCATGGGTTCTGCCGTCATCCGCACTTCCAGACGAGGCTTGAGGATCATGACTGGTCCGATGGGGCGGCATTCGACGCGCTCCACCAGTCCGCGCAAAAGGGACGTCAACTTGATCCGTAGTTCCCGACGCTTCTCTAAGTCTGCTTCTTCTATCTGGCCGGATAGTTCATTTGCCGTAGCCAAACGTGCGATGGTGCCTGGATCGGCTTGCCTGCTGGCTGCTGCCTCTTCCTGCTCTTTCAGTTGTTTCGTAAGTTCCTTCACCTCAGCGGCCACTTGGACAAACTGCTCCTGAACCTCCTCATCTTCGGTCACGAGAACCGATAGCAAGCGGGTGCGCCGAACCTTCGCGTCGGCGAGTTTTGCCTTCAGTGCTTCGATCTGTCGGAGCATCTGAGGGGTCTCATCATCCAGAGAGGCGAGAGCAGCAACGTCGACGTGGAGCAGCGCCGTCAACAAGTCCCTCTCCAGGCGGTCAACTCGAATGCGCCGGTTATTGTCACAACCCGCTTTCCGAATGTTGCTCGAACAGGCAAGCCAGATGCCGCCTTTCGGCAATGCCCCCTTATTCTGGATATGCATGGGGCCATCGCAGGAAGCGCAGCGGGCAAGACCTTGGAGGATGTGAGCCCCTTTCTGGCCCTTCCTTCCTCCCGCTGATTGCCGCCGTCCCTCGGTGGCATTTTGGGCACGCCAAAAGGTTTCGTCGTCAATGATGCGCGGATAATAGTCCTTGATTGGTTCGCCATCCGGCCGGCGGTTCTTATTTCTGTGGCTTCCCACATGAGGCTGATACTCACCCAGAACCATCCTGTTTTGAATGATTTTGGCGACGCTGGAGGTGTGCCAGCCCGTTGACCGCTTCGTTCGCTTCTTTTCATCGGCGCGGAACGGATCGATTTTATCGGCGTTCAGACGCCGCACGATTTCGCGTCGTCCGAAACCCTCTATGGTCTCCCGGAAAATTCGTCGAACAATTCGAACGCGATCTTCGCGCTCATCGAATACTCCGTCTTTTAGTGTCAGCCATTGGGGGCCCCTTGACGTCAACGGAGTGCGATCCGTCCGAGCGAGTGCCTTCTTTTTCTCCCATGCTGGTCCAATAAGCTGAGATTTGCGGACGGACTCCGCATGAGACTGGCTTAGCTTGATTACAAGGATAAGCATCGCCGTGTTGTCGGTTCCCCCCAAGCTCTCGGGCGAGTACTCACGGTCATCATCCACGGTAACAACCGTGATACCGGCCTTAACAAGCTCGAACAATCGACCGGCGGCTATCATGGGATTTTCACGGGAAAATCGGTCGAGCGATTCGATTACCAGATACGATCCTGGCTTGATTGTTCCATCGTTGACCAATGCGAAGAAGACCCCGAGCGCACCTTCGTTAAAGTGGCTGCCGGTAAATGCAGATCGGCCCAAATCCTCGAAGCTCAGCGTCGTATCGAGATGCACGCCTTTCCGTTCACACCAATTTGTCGTCTTCGACGATTGGCGGCGGAGTGAGTCACCGTCGATTTGGTCAGGGGTGGAAAATCTCATATAGGAATAGGCGACGCGCATAGGTCTCACCGAACAGTTTTGATTCTCATTAATGTAGCATAATCTTCTGATGGTCGGTCCTCCGGGCTCCGGCAAGTCGATGCTCGCGGCACGGCTGCCGTCCATCCTGCCGCCGCTCTCGGCAGCGGAACTGCTTGAGGTCTCGATGATCCACTCGATCGCGGGGCAGCTCTCCGGCGGCAGGCTCTCTGACCGCAGGCCCTATCGCACGCCGCATCACTCCGCCACCATGGCGGCGCTCGTCGGCGGCGGATTGAGGGCGCGCCCGGGTGAGGCGTCGCTTGCCCATCACGGCGTGCTCTTCCTGGACGAGTTTCCGGAATTCGCGCCGCAGGTGCTCGATGCATTGCGCCAACCGCTGGAGACCGCGGAGTGCATTATCGCGCGGGCCAATCATCGCGTTTCCTATCCGGCCGCCATCCAGCTTGTTGCGGCCATGAACCCCTGCCGCTGCGGCATGGCGGGAGAGCCGGGTCATAGTTGCGCCCGCGGGCCGCGCTGCCAGTCCGACTATCAGGCACGTATCTCCGGCCCGCTGATGGACCGCATCGATATCCGCATCGATGTCCCGGCAGTTTCGGCGGCAGACCTGATCCGCCCGCGAGCGGCCGAGACGAGCAGCGCCGTTGCCGAACGCGTTGCGCGGGCGCGCAGCATGCAGCGCGAGCGTTTCGCTGCCGCAGGCTTGCCGCAAGTCGGGACCAATGCGAGGTGCTCAACGGCACTTATAGAAAAGCTGGCCGAGCCGGACGCCGGTGGCCTGCAGCTCGTGCGGGACGCGGCGGAGAAGATGAAATTCTCGGCGCGAGGCTATCACCGCGTCCTGAAGGTCGCCCGCACCCTTGCCGATCTCGATGAAAGCGCAATTGTCGGGCGGATCCATCTTGCCGAAGCCATTTCCTATCGCATTGCGGGTGAAAGACTGACGGCGGCCGCGTGAGCCCTTACGCGATGTGAGACGCCTCAACCTGACCATTGAAGACCGCCTCGATCCGGTGTCCGTCGGGATCTATTACAAAAGCCGCGTAGTAGGTCGGGCCATAGTCGAGGCGAATGCCCGGCTTGCCGTTGTCCGTGCCGCCTGCTGCCAATGCCGCGTCGTGAAAGGCCGTCACGGCCCCGCGATCCGGTGCGGCGAAGGCGAGATGGAAGCCGGGTCCGGGCGCGCGTGCGACGTCGCCCTGATGCTTGAGCGCGAGCTTATCGCCGCCACCCGGCGGGCCATAGCCGATCGCCTGCCCTGCTTCATCCGGGCGTATGTCCTCCCAAACCCTGACATAGCCAAGCGGCGCGAGTGCCGCATCGTAAAAAGCGGCTGCCCGTTGTAGGTCGGAGACGCCGAGCGAGAGATGGTGGAGCATGGTTCTATCCCCTCCGGGTCTCGGGCAGCATCGGCCGCCCGAGACCCGGATCGTGATTCCGATCGGCTAGCGCGTTAAGAGCCCAGGCCCTCGAAGAGCGCCGTCGATAGATAGCGTTCTGCAAAGGAGGGGATGATGATGACGATGTTCTTTCCGGCATTCTCCGGGCGGCTGCCCACCTTGACCGCGGCGGCAATGGCTGCACCGGAGGATATGCCGACAGGAACGCCTTCGAGGCGGGCGATGAGGCGCGCATTCTCGAATGCCTCGTCATTGGTGATGGTCACCACCTCGTCATAGATGCTGGTATCGAGGATCTTCGGGGCGAAGCCGGCGCCGATGCCCTGGATCTTGTGCGGCCCGGGACTACCGCCGGAGAGCACCGGTGAATCGGCGGGTTCTACTGCGACCACCTTGATTTCCGGCTTGCGGCTCTTCAGCACCTGGCCGGCGCCCGTGATCGTACCACCGGTGCCGATACCGGAGACGAGGATATCGACCGTACCTTCGGTGTCGTTCCAGATCTCCTCGGCGGTGGTCTTGCGGTGGATTTCCGGATTGGCCGGGTTTTCGAATTGCTGCGGAATGATCGCATCGGGAATGCTGGCGGCGAGTTCCTCGGCCCTGGCAATCGCACCCTTCATGCCCTTCGGCCCTTCGGTAAGCACGAGTTCCGCGCCAAGCAGCAGCAGCATCTTGCGCCGCTCCAGCGACATGGTCTCCGGCATGGTGAGAATGAGCTTGTAGCCCTTGGCGGCCGCAGCGAAGGCAAGTGCGATGCCCGTGTTGCCGGATGTCGGCTCGATCAGCGTCGATTTGCCGGGCGTGATCCTGCCCTGCGCCTCCAGGCTCTCGATCATCGCGACGCCGATGCGGTCCTTTACCGAACCGATCGGATTGAAGAATTCAAGCTTGGCCAAGAGGTTGGCCTTGACGCCCTTCTCCTTCGCCAGCTTGTCGAGCCGGACGATCGGTGTGTCGCCGATCGTTTCGGTGATGGACGAATAGACGCGGCCGCGGCCCGGCTTGTGGGTTTCGGACATGGTGTTCTCCCTTCGATTGTCGACGAGAGAATAGGGTCAAAGCCTGCCGCCTTCCAGAGCACGATTGGTCACGGCAGCCTCTCCCCGCACAAAAAAGCCTCTCGGCGATGGCGCGCGGGGAAAGTTTTTTCAGGCCGCGCGGGTAGCGATGAAGGCTGCGGTGCCAGCGAGGATGCTCGCCGCCACACGATTGAGAGCCTGCAGAGCGCGAGGACGGCGAAGCAGCGTCCGTGCCCGGACAGCAAGCAGCATGTATGGAACCAGCACGACGAGCAGCACGATGAAGGTCGCGGCGAGCAGGAGCGCATAGTCATGCACGCCGATCGCCCGGATATCGAGCAGCGTCGGCACGAGTGCCACGTAGAAAAGCATGGTCTTCGGATTGCCGAGCGTGACGAGCAGGCCGGAGAGGAACGACATGCCTATGCTCGTCGACGGACGTGCGGCGACGTCGGTCGAAATCAGTCCGGCCGTCCAGAGCTTCCAGGCGATATAGCCCAGATAGAGCGCGCCTGCGATCTTGATGATCAGGAACACTTCGGTGAAGGTCTGCGCGACATAGGCGAGCCCCAGGATGACGGCCGTCAGGTACATCATGTCGCCGAGCACCAGGCCGAGGCCCATAAAGAACGTCTCGCGGAAGCCGGAGCCGAGCGCGCGGGCGACGATTGCCGTGATTCCGGGTCCCGGGATCGCGGCGGCAACGAAAAGGGCGCCGCTATAGGCTATGAGGGCTGCAAGCGTCATCTTGAATCCTGTGATTGACAGCCCGTTCTATTACGCGCTGCCAGCCTTCGCTTCAATCGAGCGGCGGTGATGGTTCCATCACGATAAGGAATGTTTCCGACTTTGCTTATCCACGCACGGAACCGACACGCAGCAGCCGTCGCGGGGTCCAGCCGAGGTTCATGCCGGCCGCAGCAAGGAGGATGACCAGGCAGCCGAAGATCTGGATCGGCTGCAGAACATGCCCCAGCGCGATCCGGTCGACGAGGATCGCTGCGACCGGATATATGAAGGAGAGCGCGCCGGTCAGGTGCGTCGGCAGCTTCTGGATTGCGCCGTAGAGCAGCGCATACATCAAGCCGGTATGGATGAAGCCGAGGGCAGCGAGGATGGCCCAGGAGCCGGCATCCACGGGCAGGTCGGTGAAACTCGTTACCGGCGCCAGCATGAGGATGCCCGTCGCGACCTGGATCAGGGCGATCAGATGCGGCGGCGTGCCTTTCAGCCATTTGGCGGCAAGCGCGGCGAGCGCATAGAAAAAGGCTGCTCCCAGCGCCATCATGATGCCTATTCCGTAACTGCCCGCGGCGCCGCCCGCGTCCGGCTTGCCCTCGACGATCGCGGCCATGCCGGCAAAGGCGAGCAGCAGCCAGAAGAGCTTGGTCGCCGTGATCTTCTCGCCGAGAAACAGCGCGCCGAGTGCGAGCAGCATGAAGGGCTGCGTGTTGTAGACTGTCGTGGAGATCGAGATGGAGGCGTGCGCGTAGGAAGCGAAAAGCAGCAGCCAGTTGAGCACGATGGCAACGCCGCCGAGGACGGCCACCACGAAGGCCCGCCATGTGATGATGCCCGGTCTCAGAAGGCCGAGTGCTGCGCAGACGACAAGCAGCGCCACCGCACCAAACAGGCAACGCCAGAAGACGACGCCGCTCACCGGCTGGCCGGATCTGAGGACGAACCAGCCGATCGTCCCTGAAATCAGCATCGCGGCGGTCATCTCAGCCGTGCCTCTTCTGATGTCATTCGACATGCGCGTGCTCCATTGCGTTGAAGCAAGAATATTGCGGGATGCTGCCGATTTATATATTCTGTGAAAGAAAGATCGGCTTAAACGCCTAATTTTCTGAGGCTGCGGGAGAGTAATGGCTAACGGTGCTGCAAAGCTTGACGGAATAGACCAGGCGATGCTGGAGGCATTGGCGGCAAACGCCCGAATCTCGCTCAAGGAACTGGCGCAGATGGTTGGCCTGTCTTCGCCAAGTGCCGCCGAACGCCTGCGCAGACTGGAGGAGCGCGGTGTTGTCACAGGCTTCACGATCGATCTCGATCCGGCCGCGATGGGCTATCCGTTGCAGGCGATCGTGCGTGTGCGGCCGCTGCCCGGCCAGTTGCACATCGTCGAGCGCATCATCCAGGAGATCCCCGAATTCATCGAATGCGACAAGGTGACTGGCGATGATTGCTTCATCGCGCGCCTCGTCGTGCGCTCGATGGGCGAGCTCGACGGGATCCTGGACAGGGTTGCCGAAAGGGCGGAGACCAATACGTCGATGATAAAGTCGTCGCCTGTTAGGCGACGCCTGCCGCCACTCGGCAGCAGATCGTAACGCCTCAGAAATCGGCCATGGGCGAGAGCATGGCCGGTTCATCCAGGCTGGTACCCTCGAGCCCGCGCAGCATCAGCCGCGTTCCGCCTTCAAGCGGCACCGCCTCGCCGGACCAGGCGAGCCTGTCCGGCCGGAAAAGGGTCTCGACGGTTGCCGGACGGATGCCAAGCCCACCTAGTATCACGGCAAGCGAGGGGATTTCCTTCGCCACAATATCGACGAGGCAGAAGTGATCCGGCGCCGGCATCTTCCAGGCGACGACCGCCCGATGAGCCGGCAGGTAGCTGACGCGGACTTCTCTATCGAGCTCCGTGTTGATCAGGAACATTGCCGCATTGCCGGTAACGGCAAGCGTTTCGGAAACCGGCATCCGGCTTCTCAGCAGATCCTGCAACAGGGCAAGATCGGCAGCGTCCCGCGGCGACAACGACCGCGCCGCAACGGTTTCCACCGGTTCGGGCGCCTTGCCTTGGTAGCGATGCAGCGGCAGCACGCGGAACCCATACGGCTCGTAGAGTGCCGGCTTGTCCGTGTAGAGGATGATCGCCTCGAAACCCTCGCTCTCGCACCAGGCAAGTGCCCTCCGCGTTACGTCGCGATAGAGGCCGCGGCCACGCCAGGGTGGCCGTACGGCGCCGGATTGCAGACCCGCGGCATTGACCGTCCGGCCGTTGATCACGAAGGGCAGGGCGAAGGCGGAGAGGTTGGCGGCAAGCACGCCATCGTCGGTGAACCAGCCGAAAGGCATGCTGGTCGGGTCCGGCCCGCCGAGCTGCTGCAGCGGATCGATGTCGATCCCGAACGTATCGTCGAGGAGGGAGACAAGGGCCGCCCATGCGCCCGGGTCGTCGAAATAGTCCTGGCGGAAGGTAAGGCCTGTCGCGTCGATGGCCTTCATACGCCGGTGGAGCCGAAGCCGCCGGCGCCCCGCGCGGTATCATCAGCTTCGGAAACTTCCACCACCCGCGCCTGCAGCGCGGGCGCTATCACCATCTGGGCGATGCGCATGCCGCGCGTGATCTCGAAGACATCTTCGCCGAGATTGATGAGCAGAACCTTGACCTCGCCCCGATAGTCGCTGTCGACCGTCCCGGGGGTGTTGAGACAGGTGATCCCATGCTTGAAGGCGAGACCGGAGCGGGGACGCACCTGGCCCTCGAAGCCTTCGGGTATCTCGAAGACGAAGCCGGTCGGCACAAGCGTCCGCTTGCCCGGAAAGATGGCCAGTGTCTCGCCGGCGGGGATCGCGGCGCGAAGGTCCATGCCGGCTGCGCCCTTGGTCTCGTAGGCGGGAAGATCGAGGCCGTCACCATGCGGCAGGCGGACAAGGTTGACGGTCAGGCGGGTGTCTGTGTGAATGGTCATGGCGCATTACTTTGCCGCGCATGGCTGCAGGTCAATTGCAAAATGCGGCCTGAGTCGCTAGATACGCCGCAACTCACAGGATTCACACCATGGCCGAAAGTCTCGCCGAGGCGGTCTCCCGCCGCCGCACATTCGCTATTATTGCCCATCCGGATGCGGGCAAGACCACGCTCACCGAAAAGCTGCTGCTTTTCGGCGGCGCGATCCAGCTCGCCGGCGAAGTGAAGGCGAAGAAGGATCGCATGCAGACGCGCTCCGACTGGATGAAGATCGAGCGCGAGCGCGGCATCTCGGTCGTGACGTCAGTCATGACCTTCGAATATGACGACAATGTCTTCAACATTCTCGATACGCCCGGCCACGAGGACTTCGCCGACGATACCTATCGCACGCTGACGGCGGTGGATGCGGCCGTGATGGTCATCGACGCTGCAAAGGGCATCGAGCCGCGCACGCTGAAGCTCTTTGAAGTCTGCCGCATGCGCGACATCCCGATCATCACCTTCATCAACAAGATGGACCGCGAGAGCCGCGATCCCTTCGCGATCCTCGATGAGGTGGAAGAGAAGCTGGCGCTGGATACCGCGCCGATTACCTGGCCGATCGGCCGCTCCAAGACGTTCTGCGGCTCGTATCATCTGGCAAGCAGCACCGTCCGGGGCTCCGATACCGAGATCGAGGCAACACCGGTGAACGGCCCGCGCAGTGTCGCCGACCGGCTGCCGGAAAACGAACGCGAGGCCTTCGTTGACGAGACAGAGCTGGCGATCGAGGCATGCCGCCCGTTCGACCGGCAATCCTTCCTTGAAGGCCACATGACCCCGGTCTTCTTCGGCTCCGCGCTTCGCAACTTCGGCGTTCGCGACCTCATCAACGCGCTCGGCGAGTTCGCGCCGCCGCCGCGCGACCAGGTTGCCGATATCCGCACGGTTCATGCCGCCGAGGACAAGATGACGGCCTTCGTCTTCAAGATCCAGGCGAACATGGACCCAAACCACCGCGACCGCATCGCCTTCGCCCGTATCTGCTCCGGGAAGCTGGAGCGCGGCATGAAGGCAAGGCTGGCGCGCACCGGCAAGCAGCTGGGGCTGACGGCGCCACAATTCTTCTTCGCCTCGCAGCGCCAGCTTGCCGATACGGCCTATGCCGGCGACGTAGTGGGTATTCCCAACCACGGCACGCTGAGGATCGGAGATACGCTCACGGAGGGTGAATCCCTCGTCTTCCAGGGCGTTCCGAACTTCTCGCCGGAAATCCTCCGCCGCGTGCGCCTCGAGGACGCGATGAAGGCGAAGAAGCTCAAGGAAGCCTTGCAGCAGATGGCGGAAGAGGGCGTCGTCCAGCTCTTCTCGCCGGAAGACGGCTCGCCCGCTATCGTCGGCGTCGTCGGCGCGCTGCAGCTCGACGTGCTGAAGGAGCGGCTGATGGCCGAATACGGCCTGCCGGTCTCCTTCGAAATGTCGCGCTTCTCGGTTTGCCGCTGGGTTTCGGCCGATCAGGCGGCTGACCTCGACAAGTTCCTGACGGTCAAGCGCGGCGATATTGCCCGCGATCTCGACGGCGATCCGGTGTTTCTCGCCCAGGACGCCTTCTCGCTGCGCTATGAGGCGGAACGCTATCCAGCGATCAAGATGGCGGCGATCAAGGAATATCACGCCGCAAAGGCTGCCTGACCGAGCCTCCCTCTCGCACTATCGGGCAAGCGCCCCCGGTTTAGGGGCGGTATGCCCGCTCGCGGGTCGTAACCCGCTGCCTGCCGCATGTTGCCTCTCCTGCCTTTGGCGCGGATACTTGCCGCGCCGCTGGAGGATAGGCGCGGCAGGAGGAGGGCCCATGGACTTTGCAGTTCCGGACGCTGCCGGCATCATTCAGCTGGCATTGACGCCGGTGTTCCTGCTTGCGGGGACGGCGGCGTTTCTCAATGTCTTCGCGACTCGGCTCGCGCGGGTTTCCGATCGGGTGAACAGCCTGTTCGAGACGATGGCAGGCGTCGACAATCCCGATGCGGCGCGCATCCTCCACCTCTACTATCTGCGCAAGCGGACGCTCGCGCTGGAACTCGCAGTCGTGCTCGCCACATTCTCCGGCGTCTGCACCTGCCTTGCCACGCTCGGCTTGCTGACTGGAGCCATTCGGCACGCCTATCGCGATTTCCTGCTGGTTGGATTCTTCGGCATCGCCGTTGCATCCCTCATCGGTGCTCTCGGGGCCTTCCTCGTCGAGATGATCGTTGCCGGACGCAGCATGCTGCGCCAGATCGCTAACGATCGCGCCCACCTCGAGCGCCGGCATCACCGGACCTATCCCTCGTCTGCAGGCCCTGACGGGGGATAGCGATGCATTCGGCTATTTTGCAGCGAGGTCTCGGAGGAAGTCTTCGCACCACCGGGATACGTCATGATCCAGAAGATGGTCCATCATCTGCTTCCAGCGCTCGCGGCGATCTTCCACCGGCATCGAAAGCGAGCGCGCCAGGGCATTCGCCGTCGACTCAACGTCATAGGGATTGACCAGGAGCGCACCCTTGAGCTCGCGGGCCGCGCCCGCGAAGCGGGAGAGGACGAGGACGCCCGGATCCTCGGGATCCTGCGCTGCGACATATTCCTTCGCTACGAGATTCATGCCGTCACGCAGCGGCGTCACGAGCCCGACCTTCGCGAGACGATAGAGCCCGGCGAGCACATGCCGGCCGATGGAGCGGTTGATATAGCGTATGGGCACCCAGTCGATTGCCCCGAGCGCACCGTTCACGCGACCGGCCTGCTCGGCTACCATCTTCTGCATGGCCTCGTATTCCGGCACTTCCGATCGCGACTTCGGCGTGATCTGCAGGTAGGTGACCTGCCCGGTCTGGCCCGGGTTGGCGAGGATGAATCGCTCGAATGCATCGATGCGCTGCGTGATCCCCTTGGAATAGTCGAGGCGATCGACGCCGATGATGAGCTGACGGCCCTCGATGCTCTTGCGAGCCTTTCGCACGGCGCTGTGGCGCTCGGCCGATCTGGCGAACTCGGCAAAGGCCGCCGTCTCGATGCCGATCGAATAGGCGCCTCCCTTGAACACGCGTCCCAGTGCGCTGAAGCGGCCGTCGCCGAGTTCGCCGCCGATACCCTCGCGGCGCAGGCAGCCGGCGAAGTTCTCGAGATCGTGGTCGGTCTGGAAACCGACGAGATCGTAGTGCGAGAGGCCACGCATGATCTCCTCATGGACCGGCATGGCGAAGAGCACGTCCGCCGGCGGCCAGGGAATGTGGAGGAAGAAGCCGATCCTGTTGCGGAGCCCCATCTGTCGCAGCTCCGCGGCAAGCGGGATGAGGTGATAATCGTGCACCCAGATCACGTCGTCGGGCTGGATGAGTGGTGCAAGACGATGCGCGAAGAAGCGATTGACGCGAAAATACCCCGCCATCTCCTTGCGGCCGTATTCGGCGAGATCCAGGCGATAGTGGCAGATCGGCCAGAGCACCCGGTTTGCGAAGCCGTGATAATACTCTTCGACATCCGTGTCGGTAAGGTCGGTCAGGGCGTAGGTGATGTTGCCCTGCTGCTGGAGGTTCAGCGGCTCCGGCTCCCGTTCGCCGCTCGACTTGCCCGACCAGCCCATCCAGATGCCGCCGCGCTCCTCAAGTGCCGCCTTCAGCGCCACGGCCAGGCCTCCAGCCGGAACGATGCCACCCTTTTCAGGCGCGGGCACCCGGTTCGAAACAACGACAAGACGGCTCATCGGGCTTTCCTTTCATGTAAAACGCGCAGGTGCTGAAAATCGCTATGTGCTCAATCTCCTGATCATCTCCCGCAGGGCCGCCGCCGAGGGCAGCGATGCCTGTGCCTGGGTGTCGGCGCCTGGTGGCCCAATGCGCAGCGACTGGCCGCCTGCGGCATTCGCCACCCGGAACATCGCCTCGTCGGTGATGTCGTCGCCAATCGCGATCGGGCGCCGCCCGCTGAAGAGTGCCGTGGCGAGGAACGCCTCGACGGCTTGACCCTTATCGGCCGAAGCCGGGCGGATCTCGACCACCATCTTGCCGTGCTGCAAGGTCCACGCCGGGCCGACGGCGTCGAGGTGACGTTGCATGAGGCGCTCCACCGCGGTCCTCCGGTCCGGTGCGAGCCGATAGTGCGCGGCAACGGCCGCTCCCTTGTCCTCGATGATGACGCCCGGCCATCCGGCCGTCTCGTGAATGAGGGCTTCCTTAGCCGCCGACAGGGCCGGTGTGATCTCTGCACGGTGGACATCGCCATCGGGACCGCGCCATTCGGCGCCGTGGAGACCGGCCACCGGAAACCGGAACGGCGAAAACAGTGTATCGGCATAGGTGATCGAGCGCCCGGTCACGAGAGAGAGCGCCCCGCCGAGCCGGCTGGCGAGACTGTGAAGGGCAGGCGGGAGGGAAGGCGGCACGACAACCGCGTCCGGAGTTTCGGCAAGGTCGATCAGTGTGCCGTCGATATCGAGGAAAAGCGCCCAGTCCTGTGGATGCGATGATAGCGTGGCAAGCGTGGAATCCTGCCGGTGCGCCTGTGCCTGCGCCTCGGCGTCCTGGGGCTGTTCTTCATGCGACATGAGGGAATATCTATGGCGATGACGCGCTGCGGCAACCCGCAAAGGGGAAGGCGACGGCCCGAGGCAAGCGCTGCGTTCACGAAAGAGCAGCCCGCCATGCTGAAATTTGATCGAAAATCCGAACGCAAATCTGTCATTTTGCAGGGCGGCCCGGCACAGATTAAGGATTCATTAGCCATCCCGCTCAACAATTGAAATTCGCGTTTCAGCATATCCCGGCGGGCTTATGGGGCCGGGAACCGGAGTTGGAAAAGATGTGTCGCTGGGCAGCCTATCGTGGAGAGCCTCTCTATCTCGAGGAGCTGGTGTCTTCGCCTGCGCATTCGTTGATCGAGCAATCCCACTGCGCGACGCGCGCCAAGACGGCGACGAACGGTGACGGTTTCGGCATCGCCTGGTATGGCGACCACCCCGAGCCAGGGCGCTACCGCGATATTCTTCCGGCCTGGTCGGACTGCAATCTGAAAAGCATCGCGCGCCAGATCCGCTCACCGCTGTTTCTGGCTCACGTACGCGCAGCAACGGGCGGCGGCACGCGTCGCGACAACTGCCATCCCTTCGTGCACGACAACTGGTGCTTCATGCACAACGGACAGATCGCCGATTTCGACAAGCTTCGCCGGCCGATGGAGGCGATGCTCGACGACGATCTTTTCCACGCACGCGCCGGCACGACGGATTCCGAACTGCTCTTCCTGCTTGCGCTGCAATTCGGCCTCGCCGTCAGCCCGCTCGCGGCCATTGCCGACACGATCGGCTTCGTTGAGGCTCTCGCGGAGAACCTGACCGGATCGACGCTTGTCCGCTTTACCGCCGCCTTTTCGAACGGCAGGTCACTCTATGCCGTCCGATATGCCACGGACCGCAAGGCGCCCACGCTTTATGCTTCGCCGATCGGTGAGCATGGCGGCTATTGTCTGGTTTCGGAGCCGCTTAACGACGATATCGATGCCTGGGCCGAAATTCCGGACGGCAGCGCCGTGACGATCAGCGAAACGGGACTGGACGTAACGGCATTTCAGCCGCAGCGTGAGGCCGTCGATTCCCCGCTGCTGATGCCGCTCATGGCGAACTGAATCTATCTGCGATCAGCGCGGCGAGCCGTACCGCGACCTCTTCCTTGGCGAGGTCGGGCCACTGTTCCGTGCCCTCGTGGCTGATGACCTTCACGCTGTTGCGTGCGCCACCCATGATGCCGGTTTCCGCAGAGACGTCGTTGGCGACGATGATATCGGCGCCTTTCCGCTCCAGCTTCAGCTTGGCATTCGCCTCCACGTCCTGGGTCTCGGCGGCAAAGCCGACGACCAGCTTCGGTCGCAGGCTGTGGTGGCCGACGGTCTTCAGGATGTCCGGGTTTTCGGTGAGCGCCAGCGTCGGGATCGATTCCCCCGGATGCTTCTTGATCTTCTGGTCTGCGGCGGAGGCGACGCGCCAGTCGGCGACTGCTGCGACCATCACGGCAATGTCGCAGGGAAGGGCGGCAAGCACCGCATCGCGCATCTCCTCGGCCCGCTCCACATGGACGACCGCGACGCCGGGCGGATCGGGGATAGAGACCGGGCCGCTCACGAGCGTGACCTCCGCCCCAAGCGTCGAGAGTGCTGCGGCGATCGCGTGCCCCTGGCGTCCGGAAGAGCGGTTGGCAATGTAGCGCACCGGGTCGATCGGCTCATGTGTCGGCCCGGAGGTGACGACAGCCTTGCGGCCGAGAAGCGGCTTGAGGCCTGAATCGAGCACAGCTTCGGCAGCAGCGACGATATCGAGCGGCTCCGCCATGCGGCCAAGGCCGGCTTCGCCGCTCTCCGCCATCTCGCCCGCCATCGGGCCGACGAAACGGATACCGTCCTTGCGCAGGGTTTCGACATTCCGCCGCGTCGCCGGATGCGCCCACATCTTCGGGTTCATGGCCGGCGCGACGAGCACCGGTCGGTCCGTCGCTAGGAGCGCGGTCGAAGCGAGGTCGTCGGCAAGCCCGTTTGCCATCTTGGCAAGAAGGTCGGCGGTCGCCGGCGCGATCAGGACGAGGTCGCAGTCGCGCGCCAGGCGGATATGCCCGACATCCTGCTCGTCCTCGCGGGAGAAAAGGTCGGTGAAAACGTGATCGGCGGCAACGGCGCCGACGGCGAGCGGCGTTATGAATTGCTGCGCACCTGCGGTCATGATCGGGCGCACCGAAGCCCCGCGCTCGCGCAGCCGCCGGATGAGATCGAGGCTCTTATAGGCCGCGATACCGCCGGAGATGATAAGCAGGATGCGCTTTCCCGAAAGGACCATTGCCAAAACCCGTCGCCTGATGGAGCTGCACTGAACGTAAGCCTTTGGCGGATAACATGCAATCGGCCCGGGCGCCGGACAAAAAGAAAGGCCGCGACAGAAAGCTTTGCCACAGCCTTTCGTGCGTTGTCGCGACCGAAGGGGTCAGAGATTGCTCATGCCGCCATCGATCACAAGTTCGCTGCCGACCGTATAGGCCGACTCGTCCGAGGCGAGGAAGACGACGGCCTTCGATACCTCGCTCGGGTCTCCAAAACGGCCGACCGGAATCTGGCTTTGTATCTGGGCGGCCATGGCCTTGGCATCGGCTTCGGCGAGGCCGAGCTTGTCGTAGAGAGGGGTCGTGATCGGGCCGGGGCTGACGGCGTTGACGCGGATGCCGCGACCGATCAACTCGCCGGAGAGCGTCTTTGCGAGCGTCAGGAGCGCGCCCTTCGTCAGCGCATAGACGCTGGAATTCGGCATGCCGATATGGGCGTTGATCGAGGTGTTGAGCACGATTGAGGCCTTGTTGGAGAAGACAGGCAGCAGCGCCTGGATCAGGAAGAACGGGCCTTTGACGTTGATTGCGAGCGACCTGTCAAAGGCGGCTTCGCTCCAGCCTTCGAGGGGTCCGAATTCGGCGACGCCTGCATTGATGAAGAGAATGTCGAGCTTGCCGAACACTTCCTTCACGGTATCGGCTACGGCCTTCTGGCCGGCGGCGTTGCCCGCATCGGCCTGAACGACGATGGCCTTGTCGCCCAGTTCGGTGCGGGCGGCCGTGATGCTTGCGAGGCTGCTTCCCGTGACGATGACGCGAGCGCCTTCCGCGATGAATTGACGGGCGGTATCGAGGCCGATGCCGCTGGTGCCACCGGTGATGAGTGCTGTCTTGTTTTCAAGGCGTGACATGATGGTTATCCGTTTCGATCAGTTCGTTTGGGCTTTGCCCGTTAAGTGGATAATGGTGCATGTTGGCTTACGCGATAATCCGCAGAACTGAGAGAGGATTTTCAATCAGGGGCGGATAATCGCGCCGTGCGCCCTCAGGTGCGGGTGATCGATGCGCCGCCATCGACGAGCGATGCCGTGCCGGTCACGAAGCTCGCGTCATCGGAGGCGAGGTAGACTACCGAGCGTGCGAGCTCTTCAGGGGCTGCGACGCGCTTCAGCGCATGCAGGTTGGTGATGAAGCTCTGCTTGTCGGAGGTGTCGTTCATCTCGCGATACATGTCGGTGTCGACGGCGCCGGGCAGGATCGCGTTGACGCGGACATTCTGTTGGCCGAATTCGGCGGCAAGCGCCTGGGTGAGGCCGATGAGGCCCGACTTGCTGGCTGCGTAAGCGGCAACGCCGGGGAACGCGAAGCTGAACCCGACGAAGGTCGAGGTGAAGATCACCGAACCGCCGCCGCGCTTCACCATCTCGCCGATCTGGTGCTTGGCAGCCAGGAACGAGGCAGTCAGATTGATCGTCAGCGCCTCGGCAAAGCCGGCCTCCGAAACCCCAGTTGTGGGTCCGGCCTCGCCGAGGATGCCGGCATTGTTGAACGCAATGTCGAGGCCACCGAACTGCTCCACCGCGAGTGCGACCAGGGCCCGGTGATAGTCTTCCGAGCGGACGTCGCCGGCAAGGGCGACGGCCTGCCCGCCGGCAGCGGCGATCTCCGCAACTAGGCTCTCGAGCTCGGCCTTGCGGCGTGCGCCGACCACCACCTTGGCGCCTTCGACTGCGAAGAGTTTTGCGGTGGCGCGGCCGATGCCGGAGCTGGCGCCGGTGACGATTGCGACTTTTCCATTCAGACGTGACATGTTTCGATCTCCTGTGTGCGGGGAGCGTTCGTTTCGCTTGCCCCTTCCGTTGAATGGAGAATGGCGTCTTTTCCTCGTTCGGATTAGTCTCCGAATGGGGGAACTCGAATTCGGGAATGCCGAACGATGATAAAGATCGAAGGAATAGTGGCCTTCGTGGCCGTTGCCGAAGCTGGTTCGATAAGCGAAGCGGCGCGACGCCTGCGTATCTCCAAGTCCGTTGTCAGCGAAAGGCTGGCGGAACTGGAAAAGTCACTGGGCGGGATGCTGCTGCATCGCACGACGCGTAAGTTGACGCTGACGGAAGATGGAACGGCCTTCCTGGAGCGCGCCACGCGGATCGTCCATGAAGTGGAGGAAGCAAGTGCCGACATGGCCGAACGGCGCGGGGCACTAGCCGGCCCGCTTCGCATCGCTGCGCCGGTCACGTTCGGTCGCCTGCATCTCGGCCCGGCGCTTTATCCCTTCCTCGCCGCCCATCCTGATATCGAGCTCACGCTCGACCTCGACGACAGGCGCGTGGATGCCGCCGCCGATGGCTATGACGCGGTCGTCCGGCACGGAACGATCGCCGATTCCCGCCTTGTTGCCTGGAAGCTCGCGCCCAGCCGTCGCCTCCTCGTGGCCTCGCCGGATCATCTTGCGCGCAGCGGCACGCCCACATCGCTCGCCGAGCTCGATGGTCACCGCGGCATCTTCTACACCAACCGGGGGAACGCCGACTGGCGTTTCGAGGGGCCGGAAGGCGCAGTCGTCATCCGCGCGCGCCTTGCGCTACGCATGAACAATGGCGACATGATCCATGATGCCGCCATTGCCGGTCTTGGGATTGCTCTGCTTCCCGCTTTCATCGCCGGTCCCGCAGTGCAGGCGGGATCGCTGGTGGAGATCAATGTCGGATACCTGCCGCAGCCGGAATTCATCTATGTTGCCCACCCGGAAGGCCGGAAGCCTTCCACAAAGCTGCGTGCCATGGCCGATCACCTGAAGAAAGCATTCGGCGATCCGCCCTATTGGGATCCGTGATCGACCAGGGCGGCAGAGCGTCCGTTCGCAATGCGTCATGCAGACCTGGCTAGACGTTCTTCAGCGTGCGTGCCGGCTTGCGCGGTTCGCCGATGCCGCTCCAGAGGTACCAGAAGACTGCGAGCAGGATGATGACGGCGCCGACGACGGTCGAGGTCGGCGGCGTTTCGGAGAAGGCGAGCCAGACCCACAAGGGCCCGAGGACGACATCGAGCAGGCCGATCAGCCCTGCCTCGCTCGATGGAATATAGCGACCACCGGTCATGAAGAGCAGGTAGGCGATACCTGATGTCGTCGCGCCGAAGACGGCAAGGACAAGAAGCTCCGTCATGCTGGGCAGTTCATGCGACATCAGCGGAAGGCAGAGGAGCACGCAAAAGCCGGAGCCGAGCGCATTGACCGGCGCGAGACGCAGGGCGGGGTAGCGCCGGGCCGCAACCAGGAGAATGCTGAAGGTGAGCGTCATCAGGAAGGCTAGGCCATTGCCGGCGAGATCGTCCAGTTTCGCCCCGAAACCGGCGACAACCAGGACACCGACGAAGGCGATGAGGCTCGCGATGAGAACGCGCTTGCTGATTTTCTCTTTCAGCCAGAGATAGGAGATGACGGCTGCGACGAATGGCACGGTGGCATAGATCGCAAGCACGTTCGCCACCGTCGTCAACTTCAACGCACCGATGTAGCCGTACATGGAAATGGCGGCCATGAGGCCGAAGAGGGGATAGAAATAAAGCGGCACCTTGCCCGGCACTGCGCTGATTCTCTGCTTTGCGAGAATGATGATCGCGAGCGTCAACCCGCCGAAGAGCGAACGCCATCCGAGCACGGTCCAGACGTCGAGATCGAGCGCGCGGACGAAGAGCCCGGCCGTGCTCCAGATGAGCGTGGCGATGCCGACAAGTACCATACCGTAGGTGCGGGGCTGCATGGAGGATCCGTTGTTTGCGGGTGCGTTCGGCCTTGAGAGTCGATGCCTATCAGATTGCAGCGACTCGCGATTGGTTCGTTGCGCCACGCTATAGCGTAAACCGACGGGCAGGTCCGTTACGCGGACGCATTGTTCCCCGCGTAGGGAACGGCGCATCCCCAATTTCATGGCCACGCCCAGAGCATTGCGGCCACGCGGTGTGTCAGCCCCGCGCGGCTCAGGCAACATCTCCTTGCGCTCGTCGACGCACGGAAGGTGACCACTCACTTGACAGGCAGGCTCGCTTCAGTTACTTAACGTATAAGTTAATTAACTAATGAGTTTATTATGCACGGCGATACCTTGAGTGCCACTTTCGCGGCCCTGGCCGATCCGACGCGGCGGGCAATTCTCGCCCGGCTCACTCTCGGCGAGGCCTCGGTTTCCGAACTGGCGGGGCCCTTCGAGATGTCGCTGGTGGCCGTGTCGAAGCATCTGAAGGTGCTCGAAACTGCCGGCCTCATCTCGAAGAGCAGGGAAGCGCAATGGCGGCCCTGCCGCTTGGAAACGGCTCCCCTTCGGGGCGTCGACGACTGGCTCGAGACCTATCGCCGCTTCTGGAGCGAGAGCCTCGACAAGCTCGAGGCCTACGCCGCAAGCCTCAAGAGGAAGGAAGAGAAAGATGCCAAGTGAAATGAGCGTGGCCGCAGGCAACCGCGAAATCGTCCTGACGCGCGAGATCGATGCACCGCGAGAACTGGTTTTCAGTCTCTGGACGGAGCCCGAGCATCTCCTGAAGTGGTGGGGACCTCACGATTGTTCAGCGCCGTCCGTTTCCGTCGATCTGCAGGAAGGCGGCGCTTGGAGGAACTGCATCCTCGCACCCGACGGCAAGGAATACTGGAGCCACG
The DNA here is from genome assembly GCF_004345245.1 of Rhizobium sp. BK251. Taxonomy (GTDB): domain Bacteria; phylum Pseudomonadota; class Alphaproteobacteria; order Rhizobiales; family Rhizobiaceae; genus Rhizobium. The sequence continues at coordinate 430,414 of NZ_SLUQ01000005.1, forward strand.
GCCGGTACATCGAGATCGAGCCGCCAAGGCGCCTGGTCTTTACTTTCGCTTGGGAGAACGAGGCTGGCGAGCCCGAGCATGAGATGCTGGCGACAGTGGAGCTCGAGGACAAGAATGGCCGCACCCTTCTGACGTTCCGCAAGCGCGAACTGCCTGATGATAAGGAGCTCAAGCTGCAAGCCGGAGGCTGGGCCGAGGCGCTCGACAAGGTCGCAGCCTATGCCGCAGCAGCGGCAAAGGGGAGGAACGCATGAAGAAGACCTATCACGGAAGCTGCCATTGCGGCGCCGTTGCCTACGAAACCGAGCTCGACCTGTCGGCAGGCACGTTCCGCTGCAACTGCTCGATCTGCAGGAAGAAGCGGAACTGGCTCGCAGTTGCAGCACCGGAGGACTTCCGCCTCATTTCGGGGAAAGACATGCTCGGCGAATATCAGTTCGCCTCGCACAAGCTGCATCACCTCTTCTGCAGGCAATGCGGCGTCAATTCCTACGCATGGGGAGAGAACGAGGCAATCGGCACATTCTATGCCGTCGCCGTCAATTGCCTCGACAATGCGACGCCCCAGGAACTGATCGCGTCACCAATCGCCTTCATCGACGGTCTCCACGACAGCTACGATACCGCGCCGGAGGAAACGCGGCATCTCTGATGTGCGCCTCCTTTCAACCGAGCCGGATATAGGGCACGGCCTTTTTCTCCACCTCGTCCAGGGCTTCGTCGTATCCGGCATCCGCATAGCGCATGACGCCGAGCGCGGTGTCGTTGGTGAGCGCGTGGTCGAGGCGCTCGTCGGCCGCCGGCGTGCCGTCGGCGACGACCGTCACGCCGCAGCTCGTCATGTAGCCCGAATAACCGCCCCCGCCGGAATGGACGACAACGAGGTCGGCCATCGAGGAGCAGAGCATCATCGCATCGATGAGCGGCCAATCGGCGATCGCGTCGGAACCGTCCTTCATGCGCTCGGTCATGATATTCGGATGCGCCATGGCGCCGGCATCGAGATGGTCGCGGGAGAAGGCGACTGGACCCTTGAGCTCGCCGCTGGCGACCATTTCGTTGACCCGGCGGGCAAGTGCGGTGCGCTCGCCATGGCCGAGCCAGGCGATACGCGCGGGCAGCCCCTCGAAGGGGACGTACTCGCGGGCGAGGCGGACCCAGTTGGTGATGATCTTGTTTTCCGGGAACATCTCGAGAAGCAGATCGTCGATGCGCGCAATGTCGCTTTCCTCGCCGGAGAGCGCCATCCAGCGGAACGGGCCGATTGCGCGCGCAAAGAGCGGCCTCAGGTAAGCCTCGGTGAAGATCGGGATGTCGAAGGCATTGGCGACGCCGCCCTCCTTCGCCTGCGTGCGGATCAGGTTGCCGTTGTCGAAGACTTCGGAACCCTTTTTCTGGAATTCCAGCATCGCCCTGACATGCTCGACGATCGAGGCGCGGCTTGCGGCCATCAACTGCCCCTGTCCGTCCTCGCGCAGGCTCTTCACCTCGGTGAGGCTCATTCCCTTCGGCACGTAGCCGTAGACCAGATCATGGGCCGAAGTCTGGTCTGTGACGATATCCGGCACGATGCCGCGACGGGCAATTTCCGGATAGATCTCAGCCGCATTGCCGACGAGGCCGACGGAAAGTGCGCGTCTCGCCTTTACCGCCACATCGATCATCGCGAGTGCGGCATCGAGATTGGGCGCAATCTCCTGCAGATAGCCGATCTCCTGGCGCTTGCGCGCGCGTTCGGGATCGATGTCGATGCAGAGGATGGCGGCACCCGCCATGCGGCCGGCAAGCGGCTGCGACCCGCCCATGCCGCCCAGCCCGGCGGTCAGCACGAAACGGCCGGCGAGGTCGCCGCCGAAGCGTCGCTCCGCGATCCGCATGAAGATCTCGTAGGTACCCTGGATGACGCCCTGGCTGCCGATATATTGCCAGGCGCCGGCCGTCAGCCCGCCCCAGCAGATGAGCCCCTTGCGCTGCAGCTCGTAGAAGACCTCGGCCTTTGCCCATTGGCCGACGATGTTGCAGTTCGCCATGATGACCAGCGGCGCTTTCGCATGCGTCCTCACAAGGCCGATCGGCTTGCCGGACTGGATGAGCAAGGTCTGGTCCTCGTCCATCTCGGTCAGCGCCTTGACGATGCCCTTATGCGCCGCCCAATTTCGCGCCGCCTTGCCGAGCGCAGCGTAGACGATGAGATTGTCGGGATCCTCTCCGACTGACAGCACGTTTTCGAGAAGCCTCAGCAACGCTTCCTGACGCCAGCCCTTGGCGCGCAATTCGGGCCCGCCGGGAATCGGGAATTTCGGATGGCGTGGATTGGGCTTCGGCATCTCGGATTTCCTCATCGTTTCGCTTTCGGCGCCTGTGTGGCGCCGCTTCATTCACTTCGACGGCAGCGACTCTACAAAGGCGAGCGCGGCATCCAACAGCCGGCGCCGCAGGGCATCATCGCCATAGACGTCGGCATTGGCGCGCACCCAGCCCGGCATGGCGCGCTCGCCGGCAAGCATCTGGCTCACGCCGGAAAGCGCCAGCGCCCAGCCATCATTGCCCTTGCCGAGCCGGACCAGCATGCCGTCCTCGCGGGCTCCGCAAAGCAGGTTGCCGTTCAGCATGAGCGAGGCCACCGAACATGGATTTCTCCGCGAGGCCCGGTCTAGCGCCGAGTTCGTCACGCAGGAGTTCTTCAAGTCCGGTGTCGCGCGCCATGGCCTCAGGCCTTCGCCTCCAGAGCGTAACGCATGATCTCTATGCCCATAGCCTTCTCGACGGACGGATAGACGGTGGGGTCGAGAACGCTTGCCGAGAGGGGAATGATCTCCTTCGGCACATGCAGGATGAAGACGTGCATACCCTCCTGCAATTGCCCGACGCTCAGCGGCTCACCCTCCGGCGAGAGCGTGGTGATGACCGAAGGAAATGTCGCCACGCGCTTACCATCCGCATCGTCGACTGCCATGTATTCGTTCATGACATGCAGCATCACTGCCTTCTCGCCCTTGCCGACCGTGAGGCTGCCGATGTCGAAGGCTTCCTTGGTATAGACCACGTCCTTCCTGCTGATAGTGCCTTCGGAGAGGATGTGGCCGCCAGTCGCCTTGCAGATCGCATCGATCACCGCGGAACCGCCCTTCTTCTCGGCGGCGATGATGGCCTCGCCGAGATCGAGCGCGAGCGAGATACCGCCGAGCGCGGCATTGCGGCGGACATAGGAGGCGCGCAGCGGGTTGCGGCAGCTCGCGATGAAGCCGCCAGACTGGTCGGCCGCAGCGCGAAGAATCGGAGAAACCTTTGCGGTCGCGCCCTTCACGACCAGCTCGATATAGCGGTTTTCGGCGCGATTGCCGCCGACCGCCGTCTGGATCATCTGGTCAGGCGAGCCGGCCATGCCGATCGAGCCCATGTCGCCGGTCGGATGCGCGCGGATGTCGCCGACGGCATCGACAACCTTCGTGCCGAGGATGGCGGAGGGAAGCCAGCCATTCAGCGTGGACGATCTTCCATTCTGGCCGATGATCAGGCCGGTGAGTTTTTCGCCAAGCGCTTCCTGCAGCAATTGTACGGACTTGACGTAGTCGATGCCCTGCATTTCCCAGGGCGTCGTGGAAGCCGGCGCGCCGATCGCCGCCGCCGTCGCGATCCAGTCCTGGTCATCGAGCTCGTCGATTGAGACAAGCTCGGGCTTGCCGATGCCGACCGCTGCATAGCCGAGCATGCGGCCATGATCGGCCCAGCCACCGCCGCCGGCGGCATAGACCGAGCCGCCCTTCACCGCGGCTTCGACGTCCTTCTCAACGAGTATGCGTCCCATCAAGCCTTCTCCTCGTTCAATCCCTTGTCCATCTCGCAAACCGCCTCGAACAGCACGGCGGCGCCGAGCGCGATGTCGTCATTCTCGGCCCATTCGTCGGCGGAGTGGCTGCGGCCATCCTTGCAGGGCACAAAAATCATGGCGGCAGGTGCGACCTTGGCGATCCAGGCCGTGTCGTGGCCGGCGCCGGAGGCCATGCGGCGATGCTTGGCGCCCACGCGATCGGCTGCATGCTCCAGGATTGTCAGCAGCCTCGGATCGCCCGGCGTCGGGTGATTGTCGGAGACGCGATTGGGCGGGGCGATCACCACATCGTAAGCGGCTGCCAACTTTTCAACATGGCCGTCGAGCCATCGGCAAAAGGCTTCCATGTCGGCCCGTATCTCCGCCCGTCCGTCGATCAAAAGCACGACTTTCGAGGGCACGACGTTGGCGGCATTGGGCTCCATGCGGAATTCGCCGACGGTCGCGGCGAAATGGCCGGGCGTGCGCGCCAGCTCCGCCGCGGCATTGCGGATATCGAGTACCAGCTGGGACGCGGCGACCAAGGCGTCCGATCGGCTCTCCATCGGCGTTGTACCGGCATGATCGGCACGGCCTTCGACGGTGATCTCGACGCGCGTGATGCCTGCGATCGCGGTCACGACGCCGACATCCTCCTTGTTGGCCTCAAGGACCGGCCCCTGCTCGATATGCAGTTCGAGAAAGCCTTTTATGTCCGGCCGCTTCTGCGCAAGCAGTGTTGCCGGGTCGCCGCCGACCTCGGCAATGCCCTGGGCAAGACTGCGCTCGCCGCTGAGGCGGGTGAGCCAGGCTTCCGGCAATTGTCCGGTCATGCCGCGGCTGCCGATGCAGGAAACGCCGAAGATGCTGACCTCCTCTGCGAGGAAATCGACGATCTCAAGATCATGGTCGAGCTCTATATTCTGGTCTTTCAGCGCACGCGCCACTTCCAGCGCTGAAATCACGCCGGCAATGCCATCGAAGCGTCCGCCGTCGGGAACGGTGTCGGAGTGCGAGCCGACCATGATCGTTCCCGCATCCGGTCTCCGACCCTTGCGAAGCCCGATCAGGTTGCCACCGGCGTCGATGCGCGTTTCGAGTCCGGCTGCCTTCATGCGGCTCTCGATATAGGCCCTGCCTGCAAGGAAGAGCGGCGAGAAGGCGCGCCGCGTCCAGGGATGGTCCGGCTCGGTGATGCGGGCGAGTGCATCGATATCCTCGGCGATCCTGTCGGCCTTGACCGGGAGGTTGCGGCTCATGCGCGTTCTCCGGCAATGACCTGCCGCGGCAGCGGACGCTGGAAGCGACCGGTGCCCGGTTCGGCGAGCACCTTCGACCCGTCAAAGACGAGTTCGCCGCGGAGATAGGTAGCAGCCACCTTCCACGGCAATTTGATCCCGTTGTAAGGGCTCCAGCTAACGACGTTGTTGCCGCTTGCAGCGGCATCATAGACGGTTTCCTCCGGCGTCAGCACGACGATATCGGCGTCCTTGCCGGGTTCGAGAGCGCCTTTCGAGTGCTCCAGTCGGAAATGCTTAGCCGGGTTAGCGGCCATCAACCGAGCCGCCCAGGTGAGCGGAATGCCACGTTCGAGCGCACCCTTGACGAAGAGCGGAACCATGACTTCCAGCCCCGGCACCCCGGAAGCATTGGCCAGCATGTCCGGATTGGTCTTGCGGTTCTCGGACCAGCTGACATGATCGGTCGAGACCAGCCAGACCTTGCCTTCACTGACCTTGCGCCACAGCGTTTCCACTTCCGCGCGTGGCCGGATCGGCGGATTGATCTTGGCCTTCCCGCCGAGGCGCCGCACGTCGTTTTCCTCGTCGAGCGTCAGGTAATGGATGCAGCATTCGACGGTCGCCTCGAAGCCATCGCGACGATAGGCGTTCGCAATATCGTAGCCCCGGCCGAGCGAGCAGTGCACCACATGGGCCGGGCAGCCGGTGTCGGCTCCGGTCTCGAAGATCGTGTGCATGGCAAGCAGTTCGGTGATCGGCGGACGCGATAGACCGTGGGCGCGCCAGTCGGCGACGCCGCTTGCCTTCACCATCTCCATATAGGTGCGAACCGCCTCGTCGTCCTCGTTGTGGACGCCGGCCGTCAGTCCCGTCGGCGCGATCGCCGCAAAACAGGCTTCAAGCAGGGCAGGTGGGATGCGGGGGAAGCGTTTCGGATCCGTACCGAAGGTCGAAAACTTGAAGGCTGCCGCGCCTGCCTCGACCATTTCGCGGATTCGTTTCGGGCCCTCTTCGGGATCCACCGTGCCATAGAGAGCAAAGTCGACACGGGCCTGTGACCCCGCATGCTCGATCTTCCTTTTCACGGCTGCTGCCGAGCAGACGAGATCGCCTTCGTCATAGGGCATGTCGACGATCGTGGTAACGCCGCCGGCAGCCGCAGAACGCGTCGACCAGATGAAATCCTCCTGGTTCTTCTGGGACAGTGAGTGGACCTGCGCGTCGATCGCTCCGGGCAAAATCAATGCATTGCCAAGGAGATGACGCTCCCGCGCGGCCGGCGGCTCCCCGACACCGATCTCGACGACCTTGCCATCCCGGGCTGCCACATAACCGCTGCTGACGATGCGATCGACCAGCACGACATCGCCCTGCAGAACGAGATCGAAATCGGCCATGTCTGTCCTCCCTCTATAATGTGTAGATCGCGCTCAGGCCGGAACCGGCACCGCGGAGAGGCGCTCCGTGACGCGCTCCAGAGAACCAAGGGCAAAGAAATCGTCAAATGCGAGGATCGGCACCTGGGAGATCAGCTCCGAAACGAACGTATCGGAGCCGAAATCTTCCTCGATCGCCTCGACTTCGGCCGAAAGAGGCCGGTCGACCACGTAGAATTCAGCGTGCTTTCGCACGACGTCGTAGAGCTTGCGCGCCACGCCTCTCGGCTCGTCCCCGACGATATCAATGGCTTGCGCGGCAAGCAGTGCCTCCAGCGCCGCAAGGCGCTTCAGCGCGCGCATTTGCCGGTCCAGGCGCTCTATGACGAGCGGCAGGAAGGCAGCCTCGTCCTCCATGCCCGCTGCCACCACGAGCGACTGGGCCGAAACCGGGTTCGACATCGAAAGAACGCGGGAGAAGATCTCGCCGGCAAGCTTTATGATCGGGCCGAAGCCGGTGGCGATGCGTCCCTTGGGGACGAGGTTTACCGGCAGATCCCGCCGCTGGCCGTTGCCGAGAAGCACGCAGCGGTTGAACGCGTTGCGGGCCGCATGCGCCATGCAGAGCGCGGCAGATTCGAGAAGTATGGTCACGTCGAGCGGCAGCGATCCGCCCGAGGTCATCACCCTTCCCTCGACCACGACGGGATTGTCGTCGGAGCGGCCGGTCGCTGCCAGGATCTTGTGGCCGGTCGCCAGCAGGTTTTCGATGACGGCGCCGAAGACCTGGGCGATCATGCGCAGGCTGAGCGGATCCTGGACATGGGTGGAGACCGGCCATTTCCAGTCGTCGGACGCGTGGCAGAGCCAGGAGCCTATCAGGGCCTCGCTCGACGTGCCGACGTGACGGACGGCGCGCCACGGGTCGCGGGAGCCGCCGAGCGCGCCTGACGCCATCATTCCGGTGGCAAGCAGGATGCGGATGGAGGCAGCAGCGTTGCGGGTCGCCTCGGCAGCGGCGGCAAAACTCACGGCATTGACGCTAAGCGAGGCGAGGCTGTCGCGCGGCAGCATCCTTACCGGCGCGATGCCCGCAGCGGCAAAGGCATCAGCCGCCTGCATCCGCCGACCCTTGTAGACCGCTTCGCCGACACCTGTCAGCACGGCGCCGATCTGGCCCATGAGGCCTATGTCGGCGCAGCCGATCGAACCCGTACGCCTCACGACAGGCACCACGTCGGCTTCGAGAAGTTGCAGATAGGACGTCACCAATTCAGGCGAGCAGCCGACCTGGCCGGTGAGCGCCGTATTGATGCGGATCGCCATCGCGTTGCGAACGACAGCCATCGAAAAGGGCGATCCGGTGCCGAAATGATGCGCGCGCACAAGACCCAGATTGAAGGCGTCGAGGTCTTCCGGAGACCACTCGACGTCCTTCATCGCGCCAACGCCGGTCGTGGCGCCGTAGACGGGCATTCCCGAGGCAATCGCCTGGTCGACCACCCTGCGTGCCGCTGCAATACGCGTCATGCCGGCGGGATCGATGGACAATCCAACGTTGCCCGAACCGATGCGAACCATGTCCGCAAAGCTCAGGGGCTGTCCGCCCAGTTCGATCCCCATAGCGCGACGATCCATCGTGTCATTCTCCTTTGGCGCAAGATTATGCGGCCCTTCTGCTCAGAGGGATATCCCAAATACCGAACAGGGAATGTCTTTGCGCGCCATTATGGAGATTGCGACGCCCGCTTGGAAGGGCGGTCGACCCTCAGCTAAGCAACCAGGCGAGGTAGAGGAGCGTAAGCGCAATGATCCAGAGCGCAATCCGTCCGGAGCGATTGTGGCGCGCCTCGGCCTTGCCGATCGCCTCTGCGGTCTGCGCATCGAAGCGCAAGCCCGCTTCGCTCATCTGCATGAGTTCGTGGTGGAACTTCTCGGTCTTGGCCGCGATTTCCGGTACCGCCTCGGCAAGCTTGACGGCAGCCTTCAACCCGTCTCGCAGGTCGGTGACGATGCGTTTTGGCCCGAGATTGTTACGGATCCATTCGCCGACGACCGGTTCGGAGGCCTTCCACATGTTGAAGCGGGGGTTGAGCATGCGTGACACGCCCTCGACCACCACCATCGTCTTCTGCAGCATGACGAGTTCCGGCCGCGTCTCCATGTCGAACAGCTCGGTCACCTCGAAGAGCAGGGTCAGGAGCTTGCCCATCGAGATTGTCTCGGCCGGTTGGCCGTGGATGGGTTCGCCGATGGCCCGGATTGCCTGGGCAAAGCTTTCGACATTGTGGTGCGCCGGCACATAGCCTGCCTCGAAATGTACTTCGGCGACGCGGATATAGTCGCGCGTGATGAAGCCGTAGAGGATTTCGGCGAGGAAACGCCGCTCCTTCTTTCCGAGGCGCCCAACGATGCCCATGTCGACCGCGACGATCAGCCCGTGGTCGTCGACGAAGAGATTGCCGGGGTGCATGTCGGCATGGAAGAAGCCGTCGCGCAGCGTATGGCGCAGGAATGACTGGATCAGCGTATCGGCAAGTGCGTTGAGATCGTGGCCGGCGGCCCGCAGGCCCTCGACGTCGGACATCTTGACGCCGTCGATCCATTCCATGGTGATGACGTCGCGGCCGGTGCGCTCCCAATCGACCTTGGGAACGCGGAAACCGGGGTCCTTCTCCGTGTTTTCGGCGATCTCGGAAAGTGCCGCCGCCTCGAGGCGCAGGTCCATCTCCACTTTCGTGGTCTGCTCCAGCGTCTTCGTTACCTCCACCGGCCGTAGTCGCCGGCTGGAGGGCATGAAGCGCTCTTGCAGGTGTGAGACGAGGTACATCGCTTCGATGTCGTTGGCGAAGCGGTGGCGCACGCCCGGGCGGATGACCTTGATCGCCACCCTCTGAAATCCCTTCGGCGTCTTTACCTCGCCGAGATGCACCTGCGCGATGGAGGCGGCGGCGATCGGTTCGCCGAAGCTTGCATAGAGCTCGTCGACCGTCCGGCCGAGCGACGCCTCGATGAGACCTTTTGCTGCAGCTGTCGGAAAGAAGGCCATGCGGTCTTGAAGCTGCGAGAGGTCGTCCGCGAAATCGACGCCCACGACGTCGGGGCGGGTCGCCAGAAACTGGCCGATCTTGACATAGGAGGGGCCGAGGCGCTCGACGGCCCGGGCCAGGCGGTCGCTGCGCTTCTGCGACTTGCTGCGGCGACGAGCGAAAAGACCGACAAATGACTTGGCAAAGCTTATCGCGGGCGGCAGGCCCTCGGAAGGCAGCGCCGAGACGACGCCCTCGCGCACCAGAATCCAGCCGACCCTCACCAGGCGAAAATATGCCCCGAATGTGCTCATAAGGTCAGAGCTTCCAGCCGGAATGCAGCGCCGCGATGCCGCCCGTATAGTTGGTGAAGGTCACCCGCGAGAAGCCAGCGGTACGAATCATCGCCGCGAAATCCTGCTGGTTGGGAAACTTGCGGATCGATTCGACAAGATACTGATAAGGCTCACTTTCACCTGTAATCGCCTTGCCGAAACGCGGAATCGCGTTGAACGACCAGGCCTCGTAGACTCGGTCGAGAAGTGGCATGTCGACCTCGGAGAACTCGAGCACGAGCAGCCGGCCGCCGCGCTTCAGCACGCGATAGGCTTCCTTGAGCGCGACATCGATGCGTGGCACATTGCGGATGCCGAAGGCGATCGTGTAGGCATCGAACGAATTCGCCTTGAAAGGCAGCTCCTCGGCGTTGGCTTCCACAAAGTCGAGGTTTTCCGAAAGCTTCTTCTTTTCGGCACGCTCGGCGCCGACAGCGAGCATCGAGCCATTGATGTCGAGCACGGTGACGTGCGCCATGCGATGCGAGGCCTCGACGATCCGGAAAGCGATGTCGCCCGTACCCCCCGCGACGTCCAGCGTCTTGTAGCCCGCCTCTTTCCGCGGGTTGAGTGCCGAGATCATTGCGTCTTTCCATGCCCGGTGCAAACCCATGGACATGACGTCGTTCATGACGTCATAGCGTTTGGCGACCTTGTGGAAGACCTCGTTGACGAGCCCCTGCTTTTCGCCTTCCGCAACATCGCGGAAGCCGTAGGACGTTTCCATGCCGCCATCGGCGGAGGTGCGGCTTTCCGGCATCAACCTACTCCGTTACCTAAATCATGCGCCGACCATGGCGAAATCGCCCCTGCCACGCTATCTGTGAGCCACGATCAACGACCGCAACATATATGGGCGCTGGTTTAGATCATGACGAGGTTAAATTAAAGCTCATCTTGATCACCGGCTCGTCAGGCGGTCATCAACAAGATGGAATATCATGCCCGAATTGCCGGAGGTGGAAACGGTGCGGCGGGGCCTCGCGCCCACCATGGAGGGGGCGACGCTCGCCGAACTCGAACTGCGCCGAGGGGACCTGCGCTTCCCGTTTCCTGCGGATCTGCAGGCGCTTGTCCGCGGTCGCCGGATCGTCTCGCTCTCCCGCCGCGCGAAATATCTGCTGATAGATCTCGACGACGGAATGACCCTGATCGCGCATCTCGGCATGTCGGGCTCCTTCCGTATCGCGGAAGGCGCGGACGAGCATTTGCCCGGCGAGTTTCATCATCCGCGCACCAAGGACGAGAAGCATGACCATGTGATCTTCCATCTTCAGGGAGGCGCCGGGCGGAGCCGCGTGATCTACAACGATCCGCGCCGCTTCGGGTTCATGGACATCGCGCGGCGCGCCGAGCTCTCGAGCCATCCCTCCTTTCGCGACCTTGGGCCGGAACCGACCGGCAATTCGCTGAGCGCGGCCTATCTGGCCGACCGCTTCGCAGGCAAGACGCAGCCTCTGAAGGGCGCGCTGCTGGACCAGAGGAACATCGCCGGCCTCGGCAATATCTATGTCTGCGAAGCGCTCTGGCGTTCGCATATCTCTCCGCTGCGCGCGGCCGGATCCCTGGTGACGAAGAAGGGCGCGGCAAAACCGGAGCTGGAACTGCTGGTGCGCTCGATAAGAGACGTGATCGACGATGCGATTGCCGCGGGTGGCTCCTCGCTCCGCGACCATATCCAGACCGACGGCTCGCTCGGCTATTTCCAGCACTCCTTTTCCGTCTATGACCGCGAAAGTCTAGCTTGCGGCACGCCGGGCTGCGGCGGTACGGTCGCACGCATCGTGCAGGCCGGGCGCTCGTCCTTCTATTGCGCCTCCTGCCAGAAATAGCCGCCGAGAGCGGCAGAAGGAGGAGGCAATGACCTACGAAACCCTGATCGTCGAAACGCGAGGGCCCGTGGGCTTGATCACCCTCAACCGCCCGCAGGCCCTGAATGCGCTGAATTCGACCGTCCTCGCCGAATTGAAGGTCGCCTATGCGGCGTTCCATGCGGACGAGGCGATCGGCGCAATCGTGCTCACCGGCTCGCAGAAGGCCTTTGCCGCCGGCGCCGACATCAAGGAGATGCAATCGCTCGACTTCGTCGACGTCTACAGCCGCGATTTCATCAGCGGCTGGGACGAGATTGCCAAGGCCCGCAAGCCTGTCATCGCGGCGGTCAGCGGCTTTGCTCTCGGAGGTGGCTGCGAGCTGGCGATGATGTGCGATTTCATCATCGCGTCCGAGACCGCCAAGTTCGGCCAGCCGGAGATCACGCTCGGCATCATTCCAGGCATGGGCGGCTCGCAGCGGCTGACGCGGGCGGTCGGCAAGGCCAAGGCGATGGATCTCGTGCTGACCGGCCGGATGATGGATGCAGCAGAGGCCGAGCGTGCGGGGCTCGTGGCGCGCGTCGTGCCTGCCGAACGTCTGCTGGACGAGGCGCTGGAGGCGGCGACACGGATCGCGACGCTTTCACGGCCTTCCGTCCTGATGGCAAAGGAAGCCGTCAATCGCGCCGAGGAAGTGACACTCGAGGAGGGGTTGCGCTTCGAACGCCGCCTGTTCCACAGCCTGTTTGCCACCAAGGACCAGAAGGAGGGGATGGCCGCCTTCGTCGAGAAGCGCAAGCCATCCTTCACGAACCGTTGAGGGCGTCATGCCCGCAGCTGGCCGCAGACTCTACGCTTTGCTGAAAATGCGCGTTGACGCGGGCGCGCTTTCCAGTTATATGCCCGCCACAGTTTGGAGAGCCGACACGGTTTTCCGCGATTGCTCCCGTATTGCTGGATAAAGTGGCCGCAGGGCCCGCGGCAGTGGCGGAGTTTGTTCGAATTCTAAGAGAGGCATCCATGGCCAATACAACTTCGGCGAAAAAAGCGACCCGCAAGATCGCCCGCCGTACCGAAATCAACAAGGCTCGTCGCTCGCGCGTTCGTACTTTCGTCCGCCAGGTAGAGGAAGCCATTGCATCGGGCGATCTGACCCGCGCCCAGGAAGCGCTTCGCGCTGTTCAGCCGGAGCTGCAGCGTGCCGCGACGAAGGGTGTTCTTCATCGCAATACAGCCTCCCGCAAGGTCTCCCGACTTGCCCAGCGTGTGAAGGCTCTGTCGGCGGCTCCGACCGCTTAAGGAATTATTTAACAATTTTCGCGCTTATTTAGCCCGGTAACTTTACCGGGCTTTTTGATTCCGGGGATTACACCCGATATGGTTAATCCCTTCGAACTTTCATGTCACTGACGTGACAGAAAAAATGAAATAAAAACAACTACTTGCGCTAGGATGTTTTGTTAGCGTAACGACTCTCCCTACGGCAGGTTGGACGGGTGATGAGTCAAGCGAATTTTTATTTTTTTTCTTTTTCTCCCCACCGCAGCCCCTCCATCGATGAATCTCCTTGATTCAACAGCGATTCTTTTTTGACCCAAGTGTGACAGTTGAAGAGTGCCTCGGGAGTCAATGGCCGCTTCTTAATTTTGCGTAAAATTCATCGTTGATCTTGCCTTTTGATCCTGCCTAAATGGCTCCCAACAAGGGGCGCGGACATTACCTGTAACTGTTCAGTCTAAACTGCCACGTCGGCAGGCTGGTGGTTGCTGTCCCTTGTGACGGAAGCGCAATGCTACCGTTTTTTCAAACAGTTAAAGAAGTTGCCCCGGGACGGTCATCGTCTCGGTGTAAGGAGTTTTTTTGTCTGCTGCGGCCCGGGTGTTTTGTACGAGGCCGAAGGAGATTGGGGGACGTCGTCAGTCGCTTTGAGGGATCGACCGGAACGAGGACCGGACGATCGATCGGGCGGAAGCACGGGGCGGATGCTGCATGAGGGCAGGGTCCGCCAGCGCTGTTTGCATAGGTCCTGTTGGCTGGGATCGTGTCTGCGTGAACCGGCAGGCGAACGCTCATGAGGGGGTGGTTCGTCGGCCATGGCGAAGAGAATGCTCGGGCGGTTCTTATGGAGTTACCGGCCGACTATTATGAAACTTGGAAGGCGGCATTATGCAGATGAATACGGTAACGACGGGTGCGTTGGAAAATGGGGACAAAGCACCGCAGACGTTCGACAAAGGCTGCTCAGGTGCATCGGGGGAAAAAGGAGATATGAAACATGGCGTACTCTTTGAGCGTGTCAGCACGCGCTTAAAGGCCCAGGTAGGTCCGGACGTCTACGCAAGCTGGTTTGCGCGGCTCAAGCTGCACTCGGTGTCGAAAAGCGTCGTACGTCTGTCGGTTCCAACCACCTTTTTGAAGTCTTGGATCAACAACCGATATCTTGAACTCATCACCAGCCTGTTCCAGGCGGAAGATCCTGAAATACTCAAGGTCGAAGTTCTGGTTCGCACCGCAACGCGTAGCGGCAAGTCCGCTGACGACACAGTTGCGGCCGAACCAGCGACCGTTTCGCAGATCCGCCGTCCGGCGCCGCAGCCTGCGGGTCAGGCCGTGGCTCAGGCAGTCAGTACCATAGCTCAGGCGCGTCCGGCTCCGTCCGGCTCGCCGCTTTTCGGATCGCCGCTCGACTCGCGCTTCACCTTCGACACCTTCGTCGAGGGCGGCTCGAACCGGGTCGCTCTGGCTGCCGCGAGGACGATCGCGGAAGCCGGTTCCGGTGCCGTGCGGTTCAATCCGCTCTTCGTTCATGCGACCGTTGGCCTTGGCAAGACTCACCTTCTGCAGGCGATTGCCAACGCTGCCGTTCAGAATCCGCGCGGCCTGCGCGTCGTTTACCTGACCGCAGAATACTTCATGTGGCGCTTTGCCACCGCAATCCGCGACAACGACGCGCTGACCCTGAAGGACTCTCTGCGTCACATCGACCTGCTGATCATCGATGACATGCAGTTCTTGCAGGGCAAGATGATCCAGCACGAGTTCTGCCACCTGCTCAACATGCTGCTCGACAGCGCCAAGCAGGTTGTGGTGGCGGCCGATCGCGCGCCCTGGGAGCTGGAATCGCTTGATCCGCGTGTCCGTTCCCGCCTGCAGGGCGGCGTTGCCATCGAACTCGAGGCACCGGACTACGAAATGCGTCTCGAGATATTGAAGCGTCGGCTTGCCGTCGCCCGGCAGGAGGATCCTTCGCTCGATATTCCGGCGGAGATCATCAACCACGTCGCTCGCAACATCACGGCAAGCGGTCGCGAACTCGAAGGGGCTTTCAACCAGCTGATCTTCCGCCGCTCCTTCGAGCCGAACCTCACGATGGAACGTGTGGACGAACTGTTGGCCCATCTCGTCGGTTCCGGCGAGCCGCGCCGCGTACGCATCGAGGACATCCAGCGTATCGTTGCCCGTCACTATAACGTCTCGCGTCAGGAACTCGTGTCCAACCGGCGCACCCGGGTTATCGTGAAGCCGCGCCAGATTGCGATGTATCTCTCAAAGACCCTGACGCCACGGTCGTTCCCGGAGATCGGCCGCCGCTTCGGAGGCCGGGATCACACGACCGTTCTGCACGCGGTCCGCAAGATCGAGGAATTGATCTCAGGAGACACCAAACTCTCCCATGAGATCGAACTCCTGAAGCGTTTGATCAACGAGTAGTAGATCAAAACGGTGGATATAAACGGCCGGCATCATTGCCGGCCGTTTTTCTTTATAAGATTTTTACTTTATAGAACCCGCTCACAAGCAGACGCGCATTGTCGGCAAGCCGACGGTGCCATGGGAGGGTTTACATGAGCTTTGAAAGAATTGCCGTTCTCGGCCTGGGCAAGGTCGGACGGCTCGCCGCCACGCTTTTGCATGAGAGTGGTTTCGAGGTGGTCGCGCTGGATGCCCATGCGCCGGTGGTCGAAGTCCCCTTTGCGTGCCGTCGCGGGGATGTTTCCGATCCGGTGGTGATCGGCGAACTCTTCTCCGGCGTCGAGGCGGTTCTTTCGTGCCTCCCCTATCACCTGAACGTCGGCGTTGCTCGCGCCGCCCACCTTGCCGGCATCCACTATTTCGACCTGACGGAGGACGTGCCGACAACCCAGGCGATCCTGGAGCTTTCGAAAACGGCACGAGGGCTCATGGCGCCGCAATGCGGCCTGGCGCCCGGTTTCATCGGCATCGTTGGATCAAGCCTCGCGGACGGTTTCGATCGCTGCCGGTCGATCCGCATGCGCGTTGGCGCATTGCCGCAGAATCCCTCGGGTCTTCTGGGCTACGCTTTCAATTGGTCGCCCGAGGGCGTCGTCAACGAATATCTCAATGATTGCGAGGTGATCGAGGACGGCGTGCGCAAGCTGGTCTCGCCGATGGAATGGCACGAGACGATCTATGTGGACGGCGTCAAGCTTGAGGCCTTCACCACATCCGGCGGGCTTGGCACCATGTGCGAGACGATGCTGGGCAAGGTGGAGAACCTCGATTACAAGACCATGCGCTATCCCGGCCATATGGAGCTGATGAATTTCTTCTTCCATGAGCTCCTGATGCGCGAGCGCCGCGCACTCGCCGGCGAGATCCTCACGAATGCCAAGCCGCCGGTCGATGACGACGTGGTTTATGTCCATGTGGCGGCCGAGGGAACGCAGGGCGGCCGGCTTCATCGGCGGGAGTTCGTGCGCGCCTACTATCCGATCGAAATCGCCGGCGCCCACCGCACCGCCATTGCCTGGACGACATCGGCATCGGTCGTGGCGGTCATCGAAATGGTGCGCGACGGCCTCCTGCCGGCGAGCGGCTTCCTGCATCAGGAGCATATTCCCCTGGACATGTTCCTGAAGACGCCAACCGGCAGCCTGTTCAAGGCCGGCGGGCAGTCGCATCGGATCTAGAAGAGCGTCCGTACAGACGGTTAGAACGGCTTGGCTAAAAAGCTCGCTCGCAGGCGGTGTGCAAAGCCGCCTTGCGGGCAGCGAAGCCCTGTTCAGCAGGCGAGGTCGGCCACGACGGAATCGAGGATGAGCATGCCCTCAGGGGTGCAGCGCAGTCTCGAATTGCCAAGGCGCTCGATGAAGCCGTGGTCGAGCAGGAACGCTTCGCGCTTCGGATCGGGGCCGCGGCCCGAGAGCTCCTGCCAGCGGGCAAGATCGACGCCCTCCTTGAGGCGCAGTCCCATCAGCAGCAGTTCGTCGGCCTGCTCCTCATAGCCTAGGGCTTCCTGTTCGACCATGCCGTTGCCGCCCCGCTCGACCATCTCAAGCCAGCTCTCCGGCCTGCGCTCTGTCGATGTGGCCAGCTTCTCACGTCCGCGTGACAGGCGCCCGTGTGCGCCTGGGCCGATGCCGGCATAGTCGCCGTAGCGCCAATAGGTAAGGTTGTGCCGGCTTTCGGCGCCCGGTCGGGCATGGTTGGAGACCTCGTAGGCGGGCAGTCCCTCGCGCGCGGTGATCTCCTGCGTTGCTTCGTAGAGCAGCGCGGATTGATCACCATCGGGCACGACCAGCTTGCCGGCCTTGTGCAGGCCGAAGAAGGGCGTGCCCTCCTCAATGGTCAGCTGGTAGAGAGAGAGGTGGTCCACGGCATGGGAGATTGCCGCCTTGAGCTCGGCCTCCCATTCCTCGACCGTCTGGTTCGGTCGAGCGTAGATGAGATCGAAGGACATACGCGGAAAGATCTCGCGTGCGAGCCTGATCGCCTTCAGCGCGTCTTCGACATTGTGCAGCCGGCCGAGGAACTTCAGGTCGCGGTCGTTCAGCGCCTGGACGCCGAGCGAAACGCGGTTGACGCCGGCCGCGCGGTAGCCGCGGAAGCGTTCCGCCTCGACGCTTGAAGGATTGGCCTCCATGGTGATCTCGATGCCGTTCGGCACGTGCCAGGACCGGGCGATGCCGCTGAGGATCGCGTCGACCGTCCGGGGATCCATCAGCGAAGGCGTGCCGCCGCCGAGAAAGATGCTGGTGACCGTCTTCGGCCCGCTGATCTGGCGCATCGTCTCCACTTCCCTCAGAAGGGCAGCGGCGAAGCGCGCTTGATCCACGGGCTGGTGACGGACATGGCTGTTGAAATCGCAATAGGGGCACTTGGCCGCGCAGAATGGCCAATGCACATAGACACCGAAACCGGGCTCGCCCGTATCGGGCAACAGATCCGCATCCGGTTTGGCGTCTTTATTGTCGATGCTGTCCAAGGTGCTTTCTATGCCTCCAGACAGGTTTCGACGAAGAGCTTGAAGGCGCGCGCCCGGTGCGACAGTGCCTGCGGCTTGCCGATGTTCCAGCCGTGCTTCTCTTCTGCGCTCATCTCGCCGAACGTCTGCTCGTAGCCCTGCGGCTGGAAGATCGGGTCGTAGCCAAAGCCCTGGGTGCCGCGCGGCGGCCATGCCACTGTGCCTTCCACCTCGCCGCGGAAGAACTCGACATGCCCGTCCGGCCAGGCGAGGCACAGCACGCTGACGAAGCGTGCCGTCCGGCTCTCCGGCTTGCTTGCTCCCGCCTTTTCCAGCGCGGTCTCGACCTTTTCCATGGCCATTGCGAAATCGCGCGTTCCGTCTTCGGTCTCTGCCCAATTGGCGGTGTAGACGCCGGGCGCGCCGCCGAGCGCGTCGATCACGATGCCGGAATCGTCCGACAGCGCCGGCATTCCCGACGCGCTTGCCGATGCGATCGCCTTGATGGCGGCGTTTTCCTCGAAAGTCGTGCCGGTCTCGTCGGGCTCGACGAAATTGAGCTCCGCGGCCGACCGTGCCGTGAAGCCCAGGGGGCCGATCAGGTCCTGGATCTCGCGGATCTTGCCGGCATTGTGGCTGGCAACGACAATGGTCTTGGTATCAAGCTTGCGCATCGGAAATCCCTTGATCGAAACCCCAGATGACAGCTTCTGCGCATTCAAGGCTGTTGCCGGCGGGGTCGCGGAAATAGATTGAGCGGCCGCCTTTCGGCCAGTGAAAATCGGATTCTATGGCAATGCCGGCGTCTTTCAGCCTCGTTGCCATCGCGTCAAGGTTTCTTCCCGAAACCCTGAAGCAGGCATGGCCATCGCCGGTAGTTCCGTGCGGCGGCACAGGCAAGGCGCCGATTGCCGGCGCCTTTCTCGTTTCCGCAGGATTGAAGATCAAGAGCACGCCGGGACCGCATCGGAAGAAGACATGCCGGTCGCCGGCCCGCGTGATCTTCTCAAGGCCGAGAACGTCGCCATAGAAGGCTTCGGCCTTGTCGATATCCTCCGCATAGAGTGCCGTCTCCAGAATGCCTTCCAGCATGGGGTTCATCGGTGCCGCTCTTCTCAGGCAATCGCCTGTTTCTGCAGTTCCACCAGTTCTGCAATACCGTTCTTGGCAAGATGCATGAGCGTGGTGAATTGTTCCTCGCTGAAGGGCGAGCCCTCGGCCGTGCCCTGGATCTCGACGATGCCGCCGGCACCGGTCATCACGAAATTGGCGTCCGTCTCGGCCGATGAATCCTCGAGATAGTCAAGGTCGATGACCGGCTGGTCGGCAAAGACGCCGCAGGAGATGGCCGCGACATGATCCTTCAGGACGCGTTCGACCTTCAGCATGTTCCGGCCCTCCATCCATTTCAGGCAGTCATGAAGCGCGATCCAGGCACCGGTAATGGAGGCGGTGCGCGTGCCGCCATCGGCCTGGATGACGTCGCAATCGATGGTGATCTGCCGCTCGCCGAGTGCCTGCAGGTCGACCACGGCGCGCAGCGAGCGACCGATCAGCCGCTGGATCTCCTGCGTGCGTCCGCCCTGCTTGCCGGCGGCTGCTTCCCGCTTCATGCGTTCGCCGGTTGCGCGCGGCAGCATGCCGTATTCCGCGGTGACCCAGCCCTTGCCGCCGTTGCGCAGCCATTGCGGCACTCGCTCTTCCAGGCTCGCCGTGCAGAGCACATGCGTGTCGCCAAATTTCACGAGACAGGAGCCTTCTGCATGTTTGGAAAAGTTGCGCTCGAATGACACCTTGCGCATCTGGTCGGTTTTTCTGCCTGACGGCCGCATGCTCTTCTCCTAGGTTTGATGACCGCTTCTACGATTCGCGACTGCTTTTTGCAAAGGAAAAGCAAACTCGGCGCCAAAGCCCGCAGGGCATTTTCCCTTTTGCCATGGCCGGTCGAACCGCTATATTTGGCAAGGATCAATTTAATGGATTTGTAGGCAACATGGGCTTCACGACAACGTCTGTTCTCGATGCCGTAGCGGCGTTGGACGAGCGTTCGAAGGAAATTTTCAGGCGGATCGTCGAAAGCTATCTGGAATACGGCGAGCCATTGGGATCGCGCAATCTGTCGCGCCTGCTGCCGATGTCGCTTTCCCCGGCATCGGTGCGCAATGTAATGAGCGACCTGGAAGAACTCGGTCTCATCTACTCGCCGCATGTCAGTGCCGGGCGCCTGCCGACCCAGGCCGGGCTGCGCTTCTTCGTGGATGCCTTCATGCAAGTCGGAAATCTCTCCGCTGAAGAGCGCGCCAATATCGACCGGCAGGTGCGTGCTTCCGATCGGGACCAGCCGATGGAAACGGTGATGAACGAGGCGAGCCGCATGCTTTCAGGCATCTCGCGCGGTGCCGGCCTTGTCATCACGGCAAAAAGCGACCCGATCCTGAAGCACGTCGAGTTCATTCGCCTGGAGCCGACCAAGGCCCTGGCGGTGCTTGTTGGCGAGCACGATCAGATCGAGAACCGCATCATCGAGCTTCCCGCCGGCGTCACCTCCTCGCAGTTGCGCGAGGCTGCCAACTTCCTGAATGCCCACATGGCTGGCCAGACTTTGCCGGAGTTGCGCAGGCAGCTACAGAGGCTGAAGGAAGACGTGCGCCATGAGCTTGACACGCTTTCCCGGGACCTCGTCGAACGTGGTGTTGCCTTATGGTCCGGCGACGACGACGACGGCAAGCCGACGCGGCTCGTCATCCGGGGACGCGCCAATCTGCTGGAGGGCCTCGCCGGCGGGGAGGATATGGACCGGCTGCGCATGCTTTTCGACGATCTCGAGAAGAAGGACAGCCTGATCGAAATTCTCAATCTCGCCGAGAGCGGACCGGGCGTTCGCATCTTCATAGGCTCCGAGAACAAGCTGTTTTCGCTTTCAGGTTCGTCGCTGATCGTTGCCCCTTACCGTGATGAGGACGATCGCATCGTTGGAGCTGTCGGCGTTATCGGCCCCACCCGGCTCAACTATTCTCGGATCGTCCCTATGGTCGACTATACAGCGCAGCTCATCTCGCGACTGTCGCGTACGCCATGACTGAGCGTGGCGACATGCCTCTCAATGCGGCCAATATGGTCTGCCGAGGGGGAAATCGATCACCTAGTTCTTCATCAGAAGCCTTGATTTTTTTCGACCAAGCATCGATATCGGGCTCATCCTAAGACTTGACATCAATCGGAGACCGTCATGACCGACGAAACAAACAACAACGGACCTGACGCAACTGCGACTGAGGATTCCGCAGATTTTGCGACGGGCGGCGAAGCGTCCGCCAAGAACGGGTCGCAGCAGCAGCCCGATCCCATCGAACTGCTGAAGGCGGAAAACGGGGAGTTGCGCGACCGCTACCTCCGCCTCGCCGCCGAGATGGACAACTTGCGTCGCCGGACGGAGCGCGAGGTGAAGGACGCAAAGTCCTATGCGGTCGCAGGCTTTGCCCGCGATATGCTGGCAGTCTCGGACAATCTGCGCCGAGCACTCGAGGCGATCCCTGCCGAGGAGCGTGCAGCGGGTGAGGGTGGGCTTCACACACTTGTAGAAGGTGTGGAATTGACCGAGCGGTCCATGCTTTCAACACTTGAACGCCACGGCGTGCGCAAGCTCGACCCGGTTGGCCAGAAGTTCGATCCGAATTTCCATCAGGCGATGTTCGAAGTGCCGAATTCCGAAGTGCCGAACAACACGGTCGTCCAGGTCGTGCAGGCGGGCTTCTCGATCGGCGACCGCGTCTTGCGTCCGGCCATGGTCGGTGTCGCAAAGGGCGGACCGAAAGTGCCTGAAGCCGCTGAGCCGGGCGTCAGCCCGCTTGACGAAAAAGACGCCTGATTTCTCAGGCGTCTCTATCTGCCAAATCTCTTGAGGGTTTGCACGTCGCTAGCGACGTGCAGGAAGCGTGCCTCGCTAGGCAGCGTTTGAAGCCTGCTCCTCGTTGAGGAAGGCGTAGATTGCAGATGCGGACTCGGTCGCGCGCAGCTTGGTCACCAGATCGTGATCCCTCAGCACGCGGGCGATCCGGGAAAGCGCCTTCAGGTGATCCGCGCCTGCACCTTCCGGCGCCAGCAGCAGAAACACGAGATCGACGGGCTGGTCATCCAGCGCCTCGAAATCCACGGGCGTTTCCAGCCGCGCAAAGATACCCACAATGGAGTGGATTGTGTTGAGCTTGCCGTGCGGAATGGCGATGCCATTTCCGACCCCGGTCGAGCCCAGGCGTTCCCGTTGCAGGATGACGTCAAAGATTTCCCGCTCGGACAGGCCCGTGAGCTTGGAAGCCTTCACCGCGAGTTCCTGAAGCAGCTGTTTTTTGGAATTTGCCTTCAAGGCGGGAATAATCGCATCCTGATGCAGCAAATCTGCCAATGCCATTTCTTCTTCCTTCTGTCGCCGAGACGGGAGTTTGAGGAAGCGGCGGATAAACCGCCGCCCTTCTCCTCGTTCTCAGCTCTTTATATTGGCCGCGTCGATCCAGCCAATATTGCCGTCCTGCCGACGGTAAACGATGTTCAAATGTTCCTTGCCAGGGCTGCGGAAAAGAAGCAGTGGCTCGTCGGTCATGTCGAGCGCCATCACGGCGGTGGCGACCGACATCGTCTTCAACTGCTTCGTGCTTTCCGCAACGATGGCGGGTGCGAAATCATCAGGGAGTTCGTCGTCCTCGTCCGGCATCCCATCCATGACTGTGTAGGCTACTTCGGCTGAGCCGTTCAGGTGGTTGCCGGCATGATGATCCTTGAGCTTCCTCTTGTACCGACGCAGGCGCTTCTCGATGCGTATCGAAGCGGCGTCAAACGCCAGCTGCGGATCGGCGGCTTCGCCCGCCGCATGCAGGACGACACCGCTGTCGAGATGAATCTTGCAGTCGGCCGCGAAGCGAGAGCTGGATTTCTCCACCGTAACCTGACTTGAATAACCCCCATCGAAGTACTTTGTGACCGCCTCTCCGATTTGGTCCTCGATCCGCTGCCGGAAAGATTCACCAATTTCCATATGTTTACCGGATACACGCACACTCATGGAGTTTTCCTTCTTGTAGTGGTTTGCGGGTACCAGTTTACGCCAAGCCTCAGGCTCATCCAAGCATTTCACGCAATCCAAGGCAAATTGCGTTTGCCGGTGCCTGCCAGGATGATGGGGATAAGTTCACGCATCGGCGTCACGCTCCGATTGCGGCGGGCTTCTAGACTTGAGCGGTCGAAAAGTCAACGGGTTCTTAAGACTTTTTAAATAAACGCTAACATGGCGCCGTCGATCCGACGCCTAGAATCCCGCCACTTTGGCGAGCGCTCGCTTCTCGCGGCGCCTCTGCACGGAGGAGGGAATGTTCATCGCTTCACGGTATTTTGCTACCGTGCGCCGTGCCAGCTCGATGCCGCCCTTCTTCAGAATATCGACGATGTCGTCGTCGGAAAGCACCGCATCAGGCAGTTCCTGCAGGATCAACGCGCGGATCCGATGCCGGACTGCCTCGGCCGAATGGCTGTCGCCGCCTTCGACCGCGCTGATCGAGACAGTGAAGAAATATTTGAGTTCGAACAGGCCGCGCGGCGTCAGCATATACTTGTTCGAGGTGACGCGGCTCACCGTCGATTCATGCATCTTGATCGCGTCCGCCACCGTCTTCAGGTTAAGCGGCCGCAGATGATCGACGCCGTGCATCAGGAAGGCATCCTGCTGGCGCACGATCTCGCCGGCGACTTTCATGATCGTCTTGGCGCGCTGGTCGAGGCTGCGCGTCAGCCAGTTGGCGTTCTGCAGGCATTCCGAAAGAAAGGCGTGATCGGCTCCGTGTCTCGAAACGGAAGAGAAGTAGGACTGGTTCACCAGGACGCGCGGCAGCGTATCGGGATTGAGTTCGACCAGCCACTCGCCACTGGAATTCCCGCGTACGACGATATCCGGCGTGATCGCCTCCGAAATGCCGGTCTCGAAGCCGCTGCCCGGCTTTGGGTTCAACTGGCGGATCTCCGCCATCATGTCGAGAAGGTCTTCTTCATCGACTCCGCAAAGCCGCTTGAGCGCCACGAAGTCGCGCCGCGCCAGAAGCTCCAGATTGCTGATCAGCAGTTCCATGGCAGGATCGAAGCGATCCTTCTGCCGCAGCTGGATCGCAAGACATTCGCTGAGCGAGCGGGCGAAGACGCCCGGGGGGTCGAGGAGTTGCAGTTCACCGAGAACACGCAGGACCTCGTCCTTTTCGGCGCCCAGGCGGGCACTGACCTCATCGAGGTCGGCCTGCAGGTAACCCGTGTCGTCGAGCTGGTCGACCAGGTGCTGAGCGATCAATCGATCCGCGATCCCGGAAAGTGCAAAGGGTATCTGCTGGTTGAGGTGGTCGCGCAGCGAAATCTGACCGGCGACGAAATCGTCGAGGTCGTAGTTGTCGCCGGCATCCACGTTTCCCGGCATGGATTTCCACTGGCTGATCAGCTCCGGAGCATCAAGGCGCTGCGGCGCGCCATCGTCGGGGAAAATGCCGGCGAAGTTTGCGTCCAGTTCATCGTTGAGCCGCCCGGCATGGCCGGTGTTCTCGCTCTCGTACCAGTCGCTCGCCAGACTGCCGGCGCGGCTCTCGGGCGCCTCGCCGTCATAGGCTTCCTCGGAGGGTGTGGCGTAGGATTCGACTTCGGCTTCGGCGCCCTCGCTGCCCAACTCGCCGTCACCTGATGGAAATTCCAGCAGCGGGTTCTTCTCGACTTCCTGCGCAATGAATTGGGTGAGTTCGAAATGCGTCATCTGCAGCAGCTGAATGGATTGCATCAGCTGCGGAGTCATCACCAGCGACTGGTTCTGGCGCAGGAAAAGGTTGGCAGACAAGGCCATGGTGGACGCGAAACTCCCCTACAATTCCTACAGGAAATCGCACCTGTCCGTACGGGCCGGCCACGAGGTTCCAACTGGCCCAAAAATTGCTTTTTTAAAAGATTTGGTCAAGCCGGCGTATGACGAAAAGGTGAATTTGTCGCCTGCGCACGCCTCTTCAGAGGCTGAAATTGTCGCCGAGATAGAGCCTGCGCACTTCCGGATTGTTGACGATGTCGTTGGCTCGACCGTGGGTAAGGACCTCACCAGCGTGGATGATGTAGGCACGGTCGATGAGGCCGAGCGTCTCACGCACGTTGTGGTCGGTGATGAGCACGCCGATGCCGCGCGCCGTCAGGTGATGCACGAGGTTCTGGATGTCGGCGACCGAGATCGGATCGACACCGGCAAAGGGCTCGTCAAGGAGCATGAACGTCGGATCGGTCGCTAGCGCTCGCGCGATTTCGAGACGTCGCCGTTCGCCGCCGGAGAGGGCAAGCGCAGGCGTCGAGCGTAGCTTCTGGATATGGAACTCCTCGAGAAGCTCGTCGAGCTTCTTTTCGCGCTTGGCCTTTTCCGGCTCGTGCAGTTCGAGGACGGCGCGGATATTTTGTTCAACCGTCAGCCCGCGGAAGATCGAAGCTTCCTGTGGCAGATAGCCGACACCGAGCCGCGAACGACGATACATCGGCATCGTCGTGACGTTGTTGCCGTCGATCTCGATCGTTCCTTCATCGACCGGCACAAGCCCGGTGATCATGTAGAAACAGGTCGTCTTGCCGGCGCCGTTCGGGCCCAGCAGGCCGACAGCTTCGCCGCGGCGCACCACGAGCGACACGCCGTTGACGACGCGCCGCGTCCTGTAGGTCTTCGTCAGACCGCGCGCGATCAACGTTCCCTGGTAACGGGTCTTTTCGCCGGTGCTCTGCTCGGAAACCGCAGCCTGCGGTTCTGTCCGGCCGAACATGCTCGATATCAACGACAATTTCACGATGGGAGGCCGGTCTCAGTTTTTCTTCTGGGATTTGGGATCGAGCTGGATCTGGACGCGGCCCCCGCAGCTTTCCAGCTTTGCCTGTCCGGTGTTCATGAATACCGTCAACTGGCAACCCGTGAAGACGTTTGGCCCGTCCGAAAGCACGACCTTGTCGCCCTTGAGGATGAACGTCTGGGCGGCCATGTCGAACTCACCGTCGTCCGCCGTTGCCGTCTGCGTTCCCGAGGAGAGAAACACCTTGTCGCTCACGAGAATGTGATCGATATCGGCGTCACCAGATGAAATGGACGGCGTCGCGCCGCCCGCTCCGGGCTTGTCCACGTAGAAAACCGTCATCGTCCCAGCCTCCAGCGTGGTCGTGCCCTGGACGACCTTCACCTTGCCCGTGAAGACGGCAGTCTTCTCCTGGTCGTGGATCTCAAGCTTGTCGCTCTCGATCTGGATCGGCTTGTCGTTGGAGAGCTTGAGGCCATCCATCGTGCTGCTTTGGGTCTGTGCCACGGCGCTGAAGGCCAGCAGGCACACGGCAATGCCGCTTGCGGCGAGCGCTGCACCAGACTTGCGAATGAGTATGCGACAATCTTTTGTCATGGTTGGCCCGGCTGTTAGCTGCCTTGTTTACGGATGGCGGACGGGTCGACATTCATGCGAACCTGCCCCTCGAATGTGATCACACGGCCGTTATCCGTCATATTGAGCGACTGTGCAACAATCGACGCGTTGCCCTTCGAGATGGAAACCGGATCGGTGGTTATCATGCTGCCGGCCTTGGTCTCGAGCTTAGCGGATTGAAAATGCGCATTGATACCGTTGCTGAGGATGATCGTGAAGGGTGCCGTAAGATCGAGATTGTCGCTTGAACGGTCGAAGTCGCCGCTGGCGGCCTCGACGCGTGCGATCAGATCTTCGTTGACCGGGACGGCCGCCTTGATCTTCTCCAACGTGATCATGTTCGGATTCTTGATATCCTGCAGAGCGCGGTCCGCGGTCATTGAATAGCTGATTCCGTCGGAATTGCGTCCGGCGATCGCCGGCTTTTCCATGACGACCTTGCCGTTCTCGATTCTGGCGGCCTCGATCGTCAGGTTTTCCGGCAGGAATGTGCGCAGAAAAGAAACCGCAATGAAGATGAGGGAAACTACGACTGCGGCGACCGGCAGAAGTATCTTCAATTTCCTGACGCGCGCAGAATGAAAGAGCGCGTCTTTATACGCACTCCCCATAGGCGCTTCAAAAGGCGCCTTTGCGCTATCCTTCAAGGTATTGAGCATACACTTCGTCCGTGTCCGATCGATCGAGGGCTCTTGCGCCGTGGACGCGCCATCCGATCACAGTTCGTTTCGCATTATTACACTGCCTTGCCAATATGGATTTTTTTCTGCAACAAGCAACCTATGCATAAAACGCGCAAAAAGGGGCCCCGCCTCCTCTCGCGCCATACCCCGGGCGGCATGTCGCCATCTGCCTGGCAGCTACTGGAGGTCGCCACATGGACAGTTCGGTCATCGCCGATCGTCGCCGCTTACGCCGCAAGCTCGGCTTCTGGCGGATCGTTGCCGTCTTGCTTCTCGTCGCCTTCGGCTTCGCATTCTACTACTTCGGGTTCGGGGGGCGGCCCGGCATTCAGCGTGCGCAGATCGCGCACGTTACCATATCAGGGCTGATCCGCGACGACGAGGAGCTCCTCGAGCGTCTGAAGAAGGTCGGCGAGGACAATCAGGTAAAGGCTGTCGTCATCTCGATTTCCTCCACGGGCGGCACCACCTATGGCGGCGAGCGCATCTTCAAGGCGATTCGTGCGATCGCCGCGAAAAAACCGGTCGTTTCCGACGTTCGCACAGTCGCGGCTTCCGCCGGCTACATGATTGCGACCGCGGGCGACACGATCGTCGCCGGCGAGACGTCGATCACGGGCTCGATCGGCGTGATCTTCCAGTATCCGCAGTTGCAGGATTTGATGCAAAAGCTCGGCGTTTCACTGGAGGAGATCAAATCGGCGCCGCTCAAGGCAGAGCCATCGCCGTTCCATAGCCCCAGCGAAGACGCCAAGGCGATGATCCGCAGCATGGTCCTCGACAGCTATGACTGGTTCGTCGATCTCGTGGCCGATCGTCGCAAGCTGCCGCGTGCCGATGTCCTGCGCCTGGCCGACGGCAGCATCTTCACCGGTCGCCAGGCGTTGAAGGCGAAACTGATCGACACTCTCGGCGGCGAGACCGAGATCAGGGCCTATCTTGCGACCCGCAACATCAAGAGTGACCTGCCGTTCGTCGATTGGGATCGATCGAGCTCGACACCGTTCCTATTGGCCGGCGCGCTTTCGCAATTGATAAATCTGCTCGGTTATGATGATTTTGTGAAAGGCGAAAACCTGCGCGGCCTGGTTACCGAGAAGTTGTTTCTTGACGGGCTGCTCTCAGTTTGGCAGGTTGACGGCAATTGATAAATCAATGATTTACAGGGGGCGATCGTGATCAAATCCGAATTGGTGCAGATTGTTGCTGCGCGCAACCCTCATCTCTATCACCGCGACGTCGAGAACATCGTCAACGCGGTCCTCGACGAGATCACCGACGCGCTCGCGGCAGGCAATCGCGTGGAGCTTCGCGGCTTCGGCGCCTTTTCGGTCAAGAACCGTCCTTCGCGTTCGGGGCGCAATCCTCGCACGGGCGATACCGTCTTCGTTGAAGAGAAGTGGGTGCCGTTCTTCAAGACGGGCAAGGAGCTTCGCGAACGGCTCAATCCCGACGGTGCCGACGAAGAAGACTAGGATTTTCGCGTTGCACGGACGTCGGCGGATAATGTCCGCACGCCTTTCGTCGTTCGCATGATTTCAAACGGAAAGCAGTTCGGTTGAGGGCGCCGGAAGGGGCTCGGAGACTTGAGAATGACACGAAAAATCGTCAACCTTTTGGTGCTGTTGCCGCTGGGCATTATCCTGATCGTCTTCTGCGTCGCCAACCGACACGTCGTGACGCTTGCGTTCAACCCGTTCCGTCCTGAGGATCAGTTTCTGTCGATGAGCGCGCCGCTCTTCGTCTTCCTCTTCGTTGCGCTGATGATCGGCATGGTGTTAGGCGCGGCCGTCACCTGGTTTACCCAGGGCAAGCATCGCAAGCGCGCCCGCCAGGAGGCGCGGGAAGCCGTTCGCTGGCATGAGGAGGCTGACCGCCACAAGACCCGCGCCGAGGAAATTGCCGGCCGCTTGCCGTCGAATTGACGGAAGAGCCGCCGTCTAGGGCGCTGCTGCGAGGCTCAGATCCTCGTACTCGCCCTCCGACGAAGAGCCGTTGCCGGTTGCCTGGAATCCCAGCGACATGTAGAAATTCTTGGCCCGGACATTTTTGACGAGGCACTTCAGGCGATATCGTCGTTCGGGCCAGCCCGGCAGCGCCTGCAACAGCGCCGTTCCCACGCCTTGCCTCTGATTGTCGTGGCGGACGTAGAGCATATGAATGAAATCCTCCGGCTCCCAGAGCGAAAGGAAGCCGGCAATCGTCCCGTCCGTGCCGCTGCAGACGAATATGCGTTCGCCCTTCGTATGAACGGCAAAATCCTCCCAGTGGAAACTGCCCGGATCGACCCAGAGGAAGGTCGCCCGGCGCATCGCAAGATAGATATCCGCCAGCGCGTCTTCGTCCCCGGGCCGTGACGGCCTCACCGTCCATGTCATGCTTCAGACCTCGATCGGTAAAAGTCGGCGAGCCACGGCGAAGCCTTCAGCCGCCTGCCTTGGCGCTGACCGCGGCATTGAAATCGGCGAAGAACTGCTGCGCGAGCTTCTTCGAGGTGGAATCGATCAGCCGCGCGCCGAGCTGGGCGATCTTGCCGCCCACCTGCGCCTTGACGTCATATTGAAGGATCGTCTCGTTTCCGTCCTCCTTGAGTACGACGTCGGCGCCGCCCTTTGCGAAACCGGCGATACCGCCCTTGCCTTCGCCGGCGATCGTGTAGCTTTCGGGCGCCTGGATATTGGAAAGCGTGACGTCGCCGTTGAAGGTTGCCGAGACGGGACCGATCTTGAGCTTTACGGTGGCGGCAAGCTCATTCGGAGTCTTCATTTCAAGCGTCTGGCAACCCGGGATACATTGCTTGAGGATCTCGGGATCGTTTAGTGCCGCCCAGACGATGTCCCTTGGTGCCATGATGCGTTCTTCGCCGGTCAGATCCATTTGATAGTACCTCCCATATGCACCACCGGAATATCGCAGACCGGAAACCGCTTTGCCAAGGTGCGTCGGAATGCTATTTGCTCGCCTGAAGAAATATCCAGTACCGGAAGAACACCTTGAAGCAGAAAGAACGCCGGCCGGGCCGGCCAGCAACTGCGGTCGCAAAAGGCAAGCCCCGCCCGGCGGACAAGGCGTCGAAGCCCGCAGCGTTGGCTTTCAAGCCTGGTCGCGGCGCAGCCTCGGCAGGCCTCGGCGAGGCTGATGGACGCGCGGGCAAGAAGGTTGCGGCTCCGACCTCCGCCCCAGTCGTCGATCAGCGCCCGCTGATTGCGCGAGGCGGCGAGAAATCTGCCGAACGCGTGCCGGTCATCCTGGAGTCGCTTGGCGCCGGCGACTTTCACCTGATCGATACCGGCAACGGCCTGAAGCTGGAGCAGTACGGCCCATACCGAATTGTTCGCCCCGAGGCGCAAGCGCTGTGGCAGCCATCCTTGCCCGCCCATGCCTGGGAAAACGTCGATGCCGTCTTTACCGGCGACACCGATGAGGAAGGCACGGGGCGCTGGCGCTTTCCGAAGGATGCGCTGGGCGAAACCTGGCCGCTCAAGCTGCTCGGTGTCGATTTCCTCGGCCGGTTCACATCCTTCCGGCATGTTGGCGTCTTCCCGGAGCAGATCGTCCACTGGAACTGGTTGAAGGAGCGCATCGAGGCGGACAAGCGGCCGCTGAAGGTGCTGAACCTCTTCGGCTATACGGGTGTCGCTTCACTCGTCGCCGCCTCCGCCGGAGCGGAAGTAACCCATGTCGACGCTTCCAAGAGGGCGATCGGCTGGGCACGTGAGAACCAGGCGCTCTCCGGCATGGAAAAGCTGCCGATCCGCTGGATATGCGAGGATGCTATGAAGTTCATCCTTCGCGAGGAGCGCCGCGGCAACCAATACGACATCATCCTTACCGATCCGCCGAAGTTCGGCCGCGGGCCGAATGGCGAGGTTTGGCACCTGTTCGAGCACTTGCCTTTGATGTTGGATATCTGCCGAGAGATCCTGGCGCCGAAGGCGCTCGGCCTTGTGCTGACGGCCTATTCGATCCGGGCCAGCTTCTATTCGATCCACGAGCTGATGCGCGAAACGATGCGCGGCCGCGGCGGTGTCGTCGAGTCGGGCGAACTGGTCATTCGCGAAGCGGGCCTCGACGGAACGACGCCGGGCAAGGCGCTCTCCACCTCTCTCTTCAGCCGTTGGGTGCCGAAATGAACAGTGATTTCCGCGAAGGCGGGCCGCGCCGCGTAGGGCATGTGAAGGAGGTCACCTCGCTTGCCAATCCGATCGTCAAGGATATCAAGGCGCTGAGCCAGAAGAAGGCGCGCGATGAGAGCGGCACCTTCATGGCCGAAGGCCTGAAGCTCGTCATCGACGCGCTGGAACTTGGCTGGACGATCCGGACACTTGTCTATTCGAAGGCCGCGAAGGGAAAGCCCCTTGTCGAGCAGGTCGCGGCGAAAACCGTTGCCAATGGCGGTCTCGTCCTCGAGGTCAACGAAAAGGTCATTTCCGCGATCGCCCGACGGGATAATCCGCAGATGGTGGTCGGCATCTTCGACCAGAAATGGAAGCCTCTGAGGGACATTCGCCCGACGGACGGCGAAACGTGGATTGCACTCGACCGGGTGCGCGACCCCGGCAATCTGGGCACGATCATCCGCACGGCCGATGCTGCGGGCGCCTCCGGCATCATCCTGGTCGGCGAATCGACGGATCCGTTCTCGCTGGAGACGGTGAGGGCGACGATGGGCTCAGTCTTCGCGGTGCCCGTCGCGAAGGCCACGCCTGAGGAGTTTCTGGCCTGGAAGAAGCATGTCGGCATTTCACTCGTCGCGACGCACCTTGCCGGGGCGGTCGACTACCGGACGATCGACTACAAGAAAAAGCCCGTGGTGCTGTTGATGGGCAACGAGCAGTCGGGCTTGCCGGACACCCTTGCGGGCGAGGCCGATGCGCTCGCCCGCATTCCGCAGGCCGGCCGTGCCGATTCCCTCAATCTGGCGGTGGCGACGGCCGTGATGCTGTTCGAGGCGCGCCGTCATCTCCTGATACTGGACAAAGCCAAATGATCACGACGACAGCCGCCAGACCGGCGCTTTTTTCCAGGCCGCTGCCGATCATCGTCTTCATTGTGATTGCCGTCATCATCGACCAGGTGATCAAGATCGCCGTCGACAACTTCCTGCCGTTGCAGGAGGTCGTGCCCGTCGTTCCGATGCTTGCTCTCTATCGTACCTACAATCTGGGCGTTGCCTTCTCCATGCTCTCCGGCATGGATGGCTGGTTCATCGTCGGCATGCGGCTGGTCATCGTCGCCTTCGTGATCTGGCTCTGGCGGCGGACGGCGAACGACCGCTGGCTTGCCCATCTTGGCTTCGCACTCATCATCGCGGGTGCGCTCGGAAACCTGGTAGACCGTTTCCTTTATGGCCACGTGATCGACTATATCCTGTTCCACACGGAGACATGGTCCTTTGCCGTGTTCAATCTGGCGGACAGTTTCATCACAATTGGTGCAGGCTGCGTCATTCTGGACGAATTCTTCGGTCCGAAAAAAGCTGCAAGCTAAAATTCGATCGATTTCCTGAAGGCAATTGGAACGATGCCCGTGCTAGCAAGACGCCATGGGCAATCTGGCATATTTGCAGGAACGTCTTGCCGCCGCTTTCGGGGCTGGCCCGGCTGAGCTCGAGAAGGAGCAGGCCGAGAAGGATCCGCTTGACGTTGTTCCACCCGTTCGCCCCGATGATCCCCTTGCCGTTTCCCGCGGTGAGCGCCTGCCGCGTTTCTGGCTTGGTGGTGCCGGAATTCTTGCCTCGGCGCTTCTGCTCGCCATCGGCTATGCGCTCGACGCGACGCTCGCCTATCAGGTTGTGGTCGCTGTCGCGGGTGTGGCCCTCCTGTCCATTGCGGCTTGGAGGCGGCCTCTCCACAGCCGCGAGGTCATCGACGCATCGACGCAGTCGACCGCCAGTCCTTCCGGCGATCGCGGCGAGCGTGGCTCCGACCGCGATGATCCCACGCGCTTCTTCGCCGTCATCCACGACGCGCTTGGCGACATTGCCGTTACGCGCAGCATGGACAGACGCATCGTTCACGCCAACACCACCTTCCGCCGTGTTACCGGCAAGGAAAGCCCGGAAGGGATGACTTGTGAGGAGCTTGGCCTTGCGTTCCGTCCGGGCGCGCAGCCGCATCGCTACGACGTCGAGATCTCGACGCCGAACGGGCAGCGCATGTTCGTCTGGCATGATATCGTCACGCGTGACGCCCGCAGCGGTCGCCTCATGCTGCAAAGCATCGCCCGCGATGTCACGGATGATTGGCTCTCGTCCCGCGCTCGCGAGGAAGCGAGACAAAAGGCCGAATACAACAATGCCGCCAAGTCGCGTCTTCTCGCGACCGTGAGCCATGAGATCCGCACGCCGCTTTCCGGCATCCTCGGCATGAGCCATCTGCTCACGCAGACCGCGATGACGGCGGAGCAGGCGAACTATCTTGCGAGCATTCGCCAGTCCGGGAACGCGCTCGTTCAACTCGTCGACGATCTCCTCGACTTCTCGACGATCGAGGCGGGCCGCTTTGAATTGCGCCCACGCTCCGAGTCGCTCCGCCAGCTCCTGGAAAGCGTCGTGGAGATGCTCGCCCACCGCGCCCACGAAAAGAACATCGAGATCGGCGCGGCGGTTTCCCCTGCTGTGCCGGAAATGATGAGTTTCGACCCCGCTCGCCTTCGCCAGGTGCTGTTCAACGTCATCGGCAACGCCGTCAAGTTCACGCAGGTGGGTGGCGTCTTTGTCTGCGTCCTGCGCGAGGGTGGCGATCTGGTCATCCGGGTCAGGGACACCGGCCCCGGCATGAGCGCCGAAGAACAGGCGCGCATCTTCGCGGAATTCGAACAGGCGGGCAGTTCGCAGCAGAGGAGCGGCGGCACCGGGCTCGGCCTTACCATCTCGGCTCGCATTATGCGCGAGTTCGGCGGCTCGTTGAGCGTTGACAGCGAGAAGGGTATCGGCAGCACCTTCACGATCCGGTTCCCGGCGGGCATCCCGGCCGATAGCCGGGAGAGTGGCGGCCGTGAAACGCTGCTGAAAGGCAGCCGCGTCATTCTGCTCGCCCCAAGCGGCGTAGCGAGTGGTGCGATCAAGGAGACCATCACCGCGCTCGGTGGCGTCTGCCATATGGCGCGCGAAGGCGAGGAGGTCGCCACCGTCGTGTCGGAAATGATCGACGAGGGCCTTCCGCCGACGGACATCATTGTCGACCACCGGGTAGCACCCCATTTCTCTCCGGATATCGTCGACCGCCTGAAGGCAGCCGTGCCGGGCCTGCGCAAGATATTCCTTGTGAACCCGGAGGAGCGCAGCGCCCATACGCTCGATCTCTTCGATGCATGGCTGATTCGGCCGTTGCGCGAGCAATCCCTCATCGATGTGCTTCGCGGCCGGATGCGCGGCATGGAGCGGCGTGACGCCCTTAACGACAATCAGCCGGGGATTGGTCCCGCTCTTCCGGAGGTCACGATCCCGCATGCAATAGAGATCGTGCTTGCCGAAGACGACCCCGTAAACGCGATGCTCGTGCGCGCCATGCTGGAAAAGGCGGGCCACGCCGTGCAGGTCGTCACGGATTTCGAGGCGCTCTATGATCGCCTGACTGCACAGGCGGCCTCCCGCCCGGACGTCGTCATCAGCGATCTTTCGATGCCGGGAGGCGATGGTCTGGAGATGTTGGGCCGGATCAGGGGGCATGAACGCCGCCATGACCTCATGGCCGTTCCGGTCATCGTGCTGACGGCGGACGGCCGTGACGAAACGAGGCGCAGCGCCCTGTTGAACGGTGCCAATAGCGTCATGGCAAAACCAGTCGATCCGGAGCGATTACTCACGGATGTACAAACCCTTGCGGCACTTTCGCAACGTCGCGCCTCGGTACGCTAACTGCGACCTTAGGCGTTCGGCATGCTTCTTGCCTTCTTCCTCCGGGCATGTCACTTTCCTGTCGTATAGAAATGCTTAATGGCGCTGTATCGACCCGGTAGCGGAGGATCGCCATGTCTATCGACATCTTGAATCACAAGGCTGCCGTTGAAGCCGGGCGGCCCGCCGCCGCGCTCCAGGCGCCCTCCGGCGATATACTTGGCCGAATCGGCAACCTGGAAACCCGCCTCGCACGCAGCGAGCGCGAGATCGATGCCGCGCAGGCCGTTCGCTATCGCGTGTTCGTCGACGAAATGAAGGCACAGCTCCCTCCGGACGCGATGCGTCGGGAGCGCGACGTCGATAGCTGGGATGCCATTTGCGACCACTTGCTTGTTCTCGACCGTTCGATCGAGGGTGATGCCGAGGATCAGATCGTCGGCACTTACCGTCTGCTGCGGCAGGAGGTGGCGATGGCCAATGGCGGTTTCTATTCTGCCTCCGAATATGCGATCGATCAGCTGGTGTCGCGCCATCCTGAGAAGCGCTTCATGGAGCTTGGCCGTTCCTGCGTCCTGCCGGAATACCGTACCAAGCGTACCGTAGAGCTTCTGTGGCAGGGCAACTGGGCCTATGCGCTGAAGCACGGAATGAGCGCCATGTTCGGCTGCGCTTCCTTTCCCGGAATTCATCCAGAAAGCCACGCGCTTGCTCTTTCTTTCCTCCATCACACGGTGCTGGCGAAGGACGAGTGGAGCGTCGGGGCCCTGCCGGAGCTCGGGCGCGATATGGACCTCATGCCGGTTGAGGCCGTCAATCCGCGCAAGGCCCTGGCGGCCCTGCCTCCGCTCATAAAGGGTTACCTGCGCCTCGGCGCAATGGTGGGCTCCGGTGCTGTGGTTGACCACGCTTTCAACACGACCGACGTCCTGATCGTACTGCCGATCGCGAGCATCTCGGATCGCTACGTGAACTACTACGGCGCCGACGCCGGCCGCTTCTCGAGCTGAGGTCCTTTCCCCAAGAGGGAAGAACGCGATCGTCGATCCTTAAAATGCCTCCGCGCTCAGTGTCGGAGGCATTTTTGACTCACCCCTGATGCCGGAAATCAGGTCCCGGCGCCGTAGGCCGCGATCGCCGCCATGTTGACGATGTCGGAGTCCTTGGCGCCCATGGAGGTGATCTGCACTGGCTTGTCGAGCCCGACAAGAAGTGGGCCGATCACCGTGGAACCGCCAAGCTCCTGCAGCATCTTCGTGGATATCGAGGCGGAGTGGAACGCCGGCATGACCAGCACATTGGCGGGTCCGGACAGGCGGCAGAACGGATACTGTTGCTCCATGACCTTGCGGTTGAGCGCAACGTCGGCGGCCATCTCGCCATCATATTCGAAATCGACGCGGCGCCTGTCGAGGATAGCGACAGCCTCGCGCACGCGCTCCGAGCGTTCGCCTGACGGATGGCCGAATGTGGAATAGGCGAGCATCGCGACACGTGGATCGTAACCCATGCGGCGGGCAAGGCCGGCTGCTTCCTCGGCAATATCCGCGAGCTCTTCCGCAGTCGGCATGTCGTGAACCGCCGTATCGGCAACGAACACCGTACGGCCACGCGCCAGCACAAGCGAAACGCCGATGACACGATGTCCCGGCTTGGCATCGATGCAGCGACGGACGTCATCAAGCGCAGTTGAGTAGTTGCGAGTGGTGCCCGTTACCATGCCGTCGGCATCGCCGAGCGCTACCATGCAAGCCGCAAAATGGTTGCGGTCGTTATGGATGAGCCGCGCTACGTCGCGGTGCAGGTAGCCCTTCCGCTGAAGGCGCGCATACAGGTAGTCGATATAGGTTTCGACACGGGTCGAAATACGGGCGTTGACGATTTCGAGGCCCGGACGGTTGAGGTCGATGCCGGCGCGCTCTGCCGTGGCGCGGATGAGATCCTCACGCCCGAGCAGGATTGCCGTGCCGAGCTGCTGGTTGGCATAGGACATTGCGGCCCGCATGACCTGCTCTTCCTCGGCCTCCGCGAAGACCACGCGCTTGGGATGCCGGCGGACGCGGTCGTAAAGCCGCTGCAGCGTCGAGGCGATGGGATCGCGCCGTGCCGAAAGCTCCTTGGAATAGGCTTCCAAGTTGGTGATCGTCTTGCGAGCCACGCCGGAAGCGATCGCAGCCTTGGCGACCGCCACCGGAATCGCCGAGATCAGACGCGGGTCGAACGGAACGGGAATGATATACTGCGGACCGAAGCGCGGGCGGTTGCCCTGGTAGGCGGCAACGACATCATCAGGCACGTCCTCGCGGGCAAGGCTTGCAAGCGCCTGGACGGCCGCGATCTTCATCTCGTCGTTGATGGTGGAGGCGCGTACGTCCAGCGCCCCGCGGAAGATATAGGGAAAGCCGAGGACGTTGTTGACCTGGTTCGGATAGTCCGATCGCCCCGTCGCCATGATCGCGTCGTCCCGGATGCGGGCAACCTCTTCCGGGGTGATCTCCGGGTCTGGGTTCGCCATCGCAAATATGATCGGCCGCTCCGCCATCGAGCGGATCATGTCGGCGGAGAAGGCGCCTTGCTGCGAAAGGCCGAAAACCACGTCGGCGCCCTTCATCGCCTCTTCCAGCGTGCGGCTCTTCGTCTTTGCCGCATGCGCGGACTTCCACTGGTTCATGCCCTCGGTGCGTCCCTGGTAGATGACGCCTTTCGTGTCGCAGAGCACGATGTTGTCCGGATTGAAGCCCATGGCCTTGATGAGCTCGACGCAGGCGATCGCCGCCGCACCCGCCCCGTTGCAGACGAGCTTCGTGGTCTTCAGGTCGCGGCCGGTGAGCTCCAGCGCGTTCAGCAGTCCGGCGGCGGCGATGATCGCGGTACCGTGCTGGTCATCGTGGAAGACGGGGATGTCCATCAGCTCGCGCAGGCGCTGCTCGATGATGAAACAGTCTGGCGCCTTGATGTCCTCGAGATTGATGCCGCCGAACGACGGCCCGAGGAAGCGCACGCAATTGATGAATTCGTCGACATTTTCGGTGTCGATCTCGAGGTCGATGGAATCGACGTCGGCGAAGCGCTTGAAGAGCACCGCCTTACCCTCCATCACCGGCTTGGAGGCCAGTGCGCCGAGATTGCCAAGGCCGAGGATGGCGGTACCATTCGATATGACGGCCACCATGTTTCCGCGTGCGGTGTAGTCATAGGCGGTGCCGGGATCGGCGGCGATTGCCTTCACGGGAACGGCGACGCCCGGCGAATAGGCAAGCGAGAGGTCGCGCTGGGTAGCCATCGGCTTCGTCGGGTTGATCTCCAGCTTGCCGGGACGACCCTGGGCGTGGAAATCGAGTGCTTCCTGATCGGTGACTGTGGTCGCCGGACGTTCGTGACTTTCCTTCACAGACATATCTCCTCCAACGTCCTGTGGGCGACGCTTCCCTCGTCTCCATTTGCTGTTGTCTTCTATAGCGGCGCACGGATAGGGTGACACCTCTTTTTTGGGAAAAACTGCACATCCGTGAACGAACGAATTGTCGCCAGCATCGACGTCCTTTCGGTGGCCGGGCTCGCCTCGGATGAAAGCCGCGCGTCCGCGACGCCGATGATGGAACAGTACATCGAGATCAAGGCGAACAACCCTGATTCTCTGCTGTTCTACCGCATGGGCGATTTCTACGAACTCTTCTTCGAGGATGCCGTGGATGCCTCCCGCGCACTTGGGATTACGCTGACCAGGCGCGGCCAGCACATGGGTCACGACATACCGATGTGCGGCGTGCCGGTGCATGCGGCCGACGACTATCTGCAGAAGCTCATATCGCTCGGTTTCCGCGT
Organism: Rhizobium sp. BK251; assembly: GCF_004345245.1. Taxonomy (GTDB): domain Bacteria; phylum Pseudomonadota; class Alphaproteobacteria; order Rhizobiales; family Rhizobiaceae; genus Rhizobium. The sequence continues at coordinate 469,023 of NZ_SLUQ01000005.1, forward strand.
CGCTGTTTGCGAGCAGGTAGAGGATCCGGCGGAGGCAAAGAAGCGCGGCGCAAAATCTGTCGTCAGGCGCGATGTCGTGCGCCTCGTCACTCCCGGTACGATCACTGAAGACAGGCTGTTGTCTCCATCGGAATCCAACTATCTGATGGCGCTGGCCCGCATTCGCGGTGGGGCCGAACCGGCAATGGCGCTCGCCTGGATCGACATTTCGACGGGTGTCTTCCGTCTTGCCGAGACGGAGACTTCGCGGCTGCTCGCTGACATCCTGCGCGTCGATCCGCGCGAACTCATCCTGCCTGACGCGATGTTTTACGATCCGGAACTGAAGCCGGCTCTCGATGTCCTTGGCCGCACCGCCGTGCCCCAGCCTGCTGTGCTCTTTGACAGCGCGACGGCCGAAGGCCGCATGGCCCGCTATTTCGGCGTCTCGACGCTAGATGGTTTCGGTTCTTTTTCGCGGGCGGAGCTTGCGGCAGCGGCAGCGGCAATCGCCTATGTCGAGAAGACGCAGATCGCCGAGCGTCCGCCGCTCGGCCGACCCGAACGCGAAAGCGGCGCGACGACGCTCTTCATCGACCCGGCGACCCGCGCCAACCTGGAGCTCGTGCGGACCCTTTCCGGCGATCGCAACGGCTCGCTTCTGAAGGCGATCGACCGTACCGTGACGGGAGGCGGCGCACGCCTTCTTGCGGAGCGGTTGATGTCGCCGCTCACCGATCCTCAACGCATCAACGATCGGCTCGATTCGATCGGCTTCCTGATCGAGGAACCCTCGCTGTGCCGCGACCTCCGCGATGCGCTGAAGCATGTGCCGGACATGCCGCGCGCCCTTTCACGCCTCGCGCTCGATCGTGGTGGCCCGCGTGATCTCTGGGCGATCAAGCAGGGTCTTGCTTCTGCTGTTGCGGTCGCAGCCCGCTTCTCGGGTGCCCTCCTGCCGCAGGAACTGGAACTGGCGCTGGCCGGACTTCAGGCGCTCCCGCCGGCACTGGAATCCATGCTGGCGAACATGCTGGCCGAGGATCTGCCGCTCCTGAAGCGGGACGGAGGCTTCCTGCGCGAAGGTGCTGATGCCGAGCTCGACGAGGTGCGGGCCTTGCGGGATCAGTCGCGGCGGGTCATTGCCGGTCTGCAGCTTCAGTATGCCGAAGAGACTGGCATCAAGTCGCTCAAGATCAAGCACAACAATGTGCTCGGCTATTTCATCGAGGTGACCGCAGGCAATGCGGGCTCGATGACGGATACCGTCGAAGGCAAGGCGCGCTTCATCCACCGCCAGACAATGGCGAATGCCATGCGCTTCACGACGACGGAGCTTGCCGATCTGGAAAGCCGCATCGCCAATGCCGCCGACCGTGCGCTGTCGATCGAGCTCGCGGCCTTTGACCGGATGGTCGCGGCGATCGTCGCCGAGGCGGAACCGATCAAGGCCGGCGCGCGAGCTCTCGCCGTCATCGATGTCGCAGCCGGCCTTGCGCAGCTTGCCGAGGAGCAGGCCTATTGCCGGCCGCATGTCGACGACAGCAAGATGTTTGCGATCTCGGGCGGGCGCCACCCGGTCGTCGAGCAGGCGCTGCGACGTCAGGCGGGCGGTCCGTTCGTCGCCAACAATTGCGATCTTTCGCCCGTCGCCGAGGGCAAGGACGGCGCCATCTGGCTGCTCACCGGTCCGAACATGGGCGGTAAATCGACGTTCCTGCGCCAGAATGCGCTGATCGCCATCCTGGCGCAGACGGGGTCCTTCGTGCCCGCCGCCCATGCCCATATCGGCGTCGTCGATCGGCTTTTCTCGCGCGTCGGTGCGTCGGACGATCTTGCCCGCGGCAGGTCGACCTTCATGGTGGAAATGGTGGAAACGGCAGCGATCCTCAATCAGGCGACGGACCGTTCGCTTGTCATTCTCGATGAGATCGGCCGTGGCACGGCGACTTTCGACGGTCTCTCCATCGCCTGGGCTGCCGTGGAACACCTGCATGAGGCAAATCGCTGCCGTGGTCTCTTCGCCACCCATTTCCACGAGCTGACGGTTCTTTCCGAAAAGCTTGATCGCCTCTCCAACGCCACCATGCGCGTCAAGGAGTGGGACGGCGACGTGATCTTCCTGCATGAGGTCGGGCCGGGTGCGGCCGATCGCTCCTATGGCATTCAGGTGGCAAGGCTCGCGGGCCTTCCGGCTGCGGTGGTCGCCCGCGCGCGAGACGTGCTTGCAAGGCTCGAGGATGCCGATCGCAAGAACCCGGCAAGCCAGCTGATCGACGACCTGCCGCTCTTCCAGGTGGCGGTAAGGCGGGAGGAGGCGGCCGGCAAGCGCGGCCCCTCGAAGGTGGAGGAGACGCTGAAGGGCTTCAATCCGGACGAGATGACGCCCCGCGAAGCGCTCGATGCGCTCTACGAACTGAAAAAGAAACTCGCTTAATTGCCGCGCAATCCACAGGTCTCTTGAAATGACAATGGAAAGACTTCTGGAGGAAGTGCGAAGGCTGGCCGACATGCTTTCGGTCGCCGACATGCCGCAGAAGACCAAAGCTGGCCTTGTGCAGGTCGGCTGGAATACGCCGTGCGGCAGGCTGCGTGTCGCCGGCTCCTGCATGGCGATCGGGGCGATGGGTGATCGCATCGCAAATGCCGGATACCGCGAATGCGAGAAGGACGTTCTTGCCAGCATCATGACAGAGGCAAGACAGATCCTATATTTTATCAATGGCGTGGCTGCGGCCCGGAACGAGGCCGTTTCCGACACCTGAAAGATGCGTGCTGCCGATCCGCTGGAGAACGAGGGAGGCACCTGCACCTTTCTCGGTGCGCCTTCACGGTTTCGCCAAATTTAAAGGCTCTTGCATTAACAAAGCTGGTGTCAATCACCAGGCAAAAAGGCTATAGCGCATGCAGATGGATCGACACGCGCGCCAGCAATCGGCCGCGGGCAATGAACAGGAATCCCGCCGGCGCATGGCGACGACAGAGATCGACTTTTCTGAAATTCTCGACGTGGCTGCACTGCGCGCCGAATGCGAGGCGCTTGCACGTGAATGCTCCGGCAATCCCGACCGACTGAAGTCGACACTCCTCGCAATCCTGAAGAAGGCAAGCCTGGAGGGGCGCCAGCGGGCGAGGGATCTGCTCTCCATGGATGGCGGTGGCCTGAACTGCGCCTATCGCATCTCCTGGCTTCAGGACCAGATCATCACCGTTCTCTATGACGTCGCCGTCACGCACGTCTATCCGCGCCAGAAGGACAGGTTCGCGATCTCTGCCGTCGGCGGCTATGGCCGCAGCACGCTGGCACCCGGTTCCGACATCGACCTGCTCTTCCTGCTTCCGGCAAGGAGCCCGGAGGAAGTGCACAAGGCCGTGGAGTACATTCTCTACGTGCTCTGGGACATGGGCTTCAAGGTCGGGCATGCGACGCGCACCGTCGAGGAATGCATCGCGCTCTCCAGGTCCGACATGACGATCCGCACGGCCATCCTCGAGGCGCGCTACATTTGCGGGAAGCAGGCCCTCGAGCATGAACTCGAAGACCGTTTCGAGAAGGAAATCATCCTCGGCACGGGACCGGAATTCATCGCCGCCAAGCTCGCCGAGCGCGACGACCGTCATCGCAAGGCGGGCGACACGCGCTACCTCGTCGAGCCGAACGTCAAGGAAGGCAAGGGCGGCCTGCGCGACCTGCACACGCTGTTCTGGATTTCCAAATATTATTATCACGTCCGCGATCCGGCCGAACTCGTCAAGCTCGGCGTCCTGTCGAAGCAGGAGTATCGGCTCTTCCAGAAGGCGGAGGACTTCCTCTGGGCGGTCCGCTGTCACATGCACTTCCTGACGGGGAAGGCGGAAGAACGCCTGTCCTTCGACATCCAGCCCGACATCGCGCAGGCGCTCGGCTACCACGCTCGTCCCGGCCTTTCGGCCGTCGAGCGCTTCATGAAGCACTATTTCCTGGTCGCCAAGGATGTCGGTGACCTGACGCGCATTCTCTGCGCCGCGCTCGAGGACCAGCAGGCCAAGGATACGCCCGGCCTCAGCGGCGTCATCAGCCGCTTCACCCATCGCGTGCGCAAGATCCCGGGTACGATCGAGTTCGTCGAGGACAGGGGGCGCATCACATTTGCGAACCCGGATGTCCTGAAGCGCGATCCCATCAGCATCATCCGCCTCTTCCATGTGGCCGATATCACCGGGCTCGAGTTCCATCCTGATGCGCTGAAGCGGGTTACACGCTCGCTTTCGCTGATCGACAACGATCTAAGGGAAAACGAGGAGGCCAACCGGCTTTTCCTCTCGATCCTGACGTCCAAGCGCGATCCGGCGCTCATCCTGCGACGCATGAACGAGGCGGGCGTTCTCGGCCGCTTCATTCCCGAGTTCGGCAAGATCGTCTCGATGATGCAGTTCAACATGTATCATCACTATACTGTCGACGAACACCTCCTGCGCGCCATCGAAGTCCTGTCCGAGATCGACAAGGGCAAGGCGACCGATATCCATCCGCTCACCGTCAAGCTGATGCCGGGCGTGGAGGATCGTGATGCGCTCTATGTCGCCGTGCTGCTGCACGATATCGCCAAGGGTCGCCAGGAAGATCACTCCGTCGCCGGCGCCAAGGTGGCACGCAAGCTTTGCCCGCGTTTCGGCCTTTCCCCGAAGCAGACGGAACTCGTCGTCTGGCTGATCGAGGAACACCTGATCATGTCCATGGTCGCCCAGACGCGCGACCTCAACGACCGCAAGACGATCACCGACTTCGCCGATCGCGTGCAGTCGCTGGAGCGCTTGAAGATGCTGCTGATCCTGACCGTCTGCGACATACGCGCGGTCGGCCCCGGCGTCTGGAACGGCTGGAAGGGCCAGCTCCTGCGCACTCTCTATTATGAAACCGAGCTTCTGCTCGCCGGTGGTTTTTCCGAGGTCTCGCGTAACGAGCGCGCCAAGTATGCATCCGAGGCGCTCTTCGCCGCGCTGTCGGACTGGAGCGAGAAGGATCGCCGCACTTATGCGGGGCTGCACTACCAGCCCTATCTGCTGTCGGTTCCGCTCGAAGACCAGGTGCGGCATGCGCATTTCATCCGCCAGGCCGACAAGAACCGCCGCGCTCTCGCCACGATGGTGCGGACCGATTCCTTCCATGCGATCACGGAGATCACTGTTCTCGCGCCCGACCATCCGCGCCTGCTGGCGGTTATCGCGGGGGCATGTGCTGCGGCGGGCGCGAACATCGCGAACGCCCAGATTTTCACGACCTCCGACGGTCGCGCGCTCGACACGATCCACGTCAACCGCGAGTTCACGGCCGATGAGGACGAGATGCGCAGGGCCGCCACGATCGGCAAGATGATCGAGGACGTACTTTCAGGCCGCAAGCGCTTGCCCGAGGTTATCGCGACCCGCTCGAAGAGCCGCCGGAAAAACAAGGCCTTCGTCATTCCGCCGTCGGTGACCCTCTCGAACACTCTGTCGAACAAGTTCACGGTCATCGAGGTCGAATGCCTTGACCGTACGGGCCTTCTGTCGGAGATTACGGCTGCGCTCTCCGACCTGTCCCTCGACATCCATTCGGCGCGCATCACCACCTTCGGCGAGAAGGTAATCGACACCTTCTATGTCACCGATCTCGTCGGGCAGAAGATCGTCAGCGACAGCAGGCGGGCAAGCGTCACTTCGCGGCTGAAGGCCGTGATGACCGCGGGTGAGGAGGAGCCGCGCGAACGCGCCGCTGCCGCCGCGCAGCCTGTCGCTACCGCGCGTCCCGCAGCAGCAGCCGAAAAGAAAGCCGGTTCCCCCGCATGAGCCTTGTAAGGAAATTCGCCACCGTCGGCGGCGCCACGCTCGGCAGCCGCATCTTCGGTTTCGCTCGCGAAACGCTGATGGCGGCGGCGCTGGGAACAGGCCCGATGGCGGACGTCTTCTATGCGGCGTTCCGCTTTCCAAATCTGTTCCGCCGCCTCTTCGCAGAAGGCGCATTCAACGCCGCCTTCGTGCCGCTCTTTGCCAAGGAGATCGAGGCCCATGGCGTCGCTGGCGCCAAGCGCTTCTCGGAAGAGGTCTTCGGCGTTCTCTTTTCCGTGCTGCTCCTCATCACGATCGTGATGGAGCTCTCCATGCCGCTACTGGTGCGCTTCATCATCGCGCCGGGCTTTGCAGATGATCCGGAGAAATTTTCGCTGACGATCCGCATGGCTGCGGTGATGTTCCCCTATCTCATGTGCATGTCGCTGACCGCGATGATGAGCGGCATGCTGAATTCCCTGCATCATTTCTTTGCCGCTGCCGTGGCGCCCATTTTCCTGAACGTGGTGATGATCGGCGCGCTGTTCTATTCGATCTATACCGGGGCCGATCCGCTTGCGACCGGATGGTATCTCTCCTGGGGCGTGCTCGTCGCGGGCATATTGCAGCTCGTAGTCGTCTATTTCGGGGTGCTGCATGCAGGCATGAGTATCGGCTTTCGCTTCCCGCGCATCACGCCGAACGTCAAGCGCCTGCTCGTCCTTGCCGTGCCTGCCGCTGTCACCGGAGGCATCACCCAGATCAACCAGCTGGTCGGTCAGGCCATTGCCTCGAGCCGTGATGGTGCAATATCAGCACTTCAGTATGCCGACCGCATTTACCAGCTGCCGCTCGGCGTCGTCGGCATCGCTGTCGGCGTGGTCCTTTTGCCGGAGCTCGCCCGCGCGCTGAAGGGTGGCCATCTGCGCGAGGCTGCCAACCTGCAGAACCGCTCGATCGAATTTGTCCTCTTCCTGACGATCCCGGCCGCCTTTGCCTTGTGGATCCTGTCGAGCGAAATCATTCGAGTGCTCTACGAGCGCGGGGCCTTCCACCAGGAAAACACTGTTCTTGTCGCGTCGATCCTGGCGATTTACGGCCTGGGTCTTCCGGCATTCGTGCTCATCAAGGCGCTTCAACCCGGCTTTTATGCGCGCGAGGACACCAAGACGCCGATGCGCTATTCGGCGATCTCGGTTGCCGCCAACTGCGCCCTTGCCTTTACGCTCTTTCCCTACATGGGCGCTCCCGGCATCGCGGTTGCCGAGGCGGTAGCCGGCTGGGCGAGCACGATCTTGCTCTTCACGACGCTTCTTCGGCGCGGTCATCTTGTCTGGGAATGGGCGCTGGCGCGCCGTGCGGCGTTGCTGATCGTGTCGTCCTGCGTCATGGCAGCCGTCATCATCTACCTGCAGCACCGCTGGGAACCCTGGCTTGCCTCCAGTGCCAACCTGTTTGCCAAGGTCGGTACGCTCGGCTTGTTGATCGCCATCGCCATGGTCGTCTATTTTGGCACCGCCTTTCTCATCGGTGGTGCCAATCTCGGCATGATACGCCGCAACCTCAACCGCAAGCCTGCTGCCGCAGCTCCGGAGACGCTGAACGGCGAAGGGTGAGAGGCCGCTCGCCGGCGGCCGCCTCAGCAATCCACCCACGTTCTTCGCGGGCCGATGTCGACGTGAATGATGCCGTTGCAGTAGCGCCCGATGCCGCCGATACCAGGCGCGCTGCGCGCCGCCTCGACGACCGTTCTTTCCGAGACCCCCGGCATCCGGAAATCAGCGGCCATACAGCGGTTGTGCATCGAACCTCGCCGGTGCGCATGCCGGTAGCCGGACGTTATAAGCGGACGCCGCCGGGTCTTGGCGGCGATGTGCGCGAGGATGGCCCGGAGCTTTTCCGGAAAGCAGCTGGCTCGCACACTGACGGTTTGCAGTGTAAAGCTTGGAGCCTCTTGTTTACCGATGCTCGATACAGTGGTCTTGTCGGTCTGGGCGTCAGCGGTTGTGCATGATGACAACGCAAAAAGGCTCGCGAGCGCGATGGACAAAGCATTTTGCATGCGTCCCCCCTTTGTAACCTTGCAACAAATCTGTGCATAGGTGCTCGCTTACTTAGGGGAGAGATTCAAATTTCAAATATAGCTATTTAGTGGAAAAAAATACGTCAACGTGATTAGAAATACCCGGATTTTCTTGGAAATGGCAGATGGTTGCGCGAGTGCTTCCCTCACGGGTAAGCTGTAGTTCCTGCAGGAGAAATCAAGTACGTCATGGCTTCGATCGAACAATCCCTCTTTCTCGTCACCCTCGTTGTCGATTCCTACGACAGGGCGAAGGGCTTTTACTGTGACGCACTCGGGTTCGACTGCCTGCAGGATGAACTCCAGCCGGAAGGCAAGCGTTGGGTCGTCGTCCGGCCGAAAGGAGCGGATGGCGCGGCGCTCCTGCTGGCGGAAGCCGCCGACGAGAGGCAGCGCGCAGCGATCGGCCATCAGACCGGCGGCCGGGTGGGCTTTTTCCTCAAGACCGACGATTTCGCTCGCGACCATGCCGCCATGCTCGCCGCGGGCGTGCGCTTCCTCGAGGCGCCGCGCCACGAGGTCTATGGGACTGTCGCCGTCTTTTCGGATCCTTACGGCAACACCTGGGACCTGATCCAGCATGCCGCACCGGTAACCCCTTGATTGCAGCTGTCCTGCCGTGCATAAGCCGCGGCACTGGCAACATAGGCGATGTGCGCAAATTCCAGAATGTTACTGCATCCGTTGCGCGCCTTCGGGGGACGCGCGGCGCAGTAAAGGCCCTCCACCAGCCTAATCGAGGACGACATGAGCGAATTCAAGAAACTCATCTTCTCCGGCGTTCAGCCGACCGGAAATCTCCATCTCGGCAATTATCTCGGCGCCATCCGCCGCTTCGTTCAGCTGCAGGAAGGTAACGACTGCATCTATTGCGTCGTCGACATGCACGCGCTCACTGCTCAGCTCGTCCACGAGGATATGCCGAACCAGATCCGGTCGATCGCGGCCGCCTTCATCGCCGCCGGCATTGATCCGGAGAAGCATATCGTCTTCAACCAGTCGGCCGTGCCGCAGCATGCGGAACTCGCCTGGATCTTCAATTGCGTCGCTCGCATCGGCTGGATGAACCGCATGACGCAGTTCAAGGACAAGGCTGGCAAGGACCGCGAGCAGGCCTCGCTCGGCCTCTACGCCTATCCGAGCCTCATGGCTGCGGACATCCTGGTCTATCGCGCCACGCACGTGCCGGTCGGTGAGGACCAGAAGCAGCATCTGGAACTGACGCGCGACATCGCCATGAAGTTCAATCTCGATTTTGCGGATCACATCCGCAAGACGGGATACGGCATCGACATCACCGTCGGCGACGAGCCGGTGCACGCCTATTTCCCGATGGTCGAACCGCTGATCGGCGGGCCGGCGCCGCGCGTCATGAGCTTGCGCGACGGCACGAAGAAGATGTCGAAATCCGATCCGTCCGACCTTTCGCGCATAAACCTGATGGATGATGAGGACGCGATCTCGAAGAAAATCCGCAAGGCGAAGACCGATCCGGAGGGTTTGCCGAGCGAAGCGGCCGGTCTCGCCAATCGCCCGGAGGCCGAGAACCTCGTCAGCATCTATGCGGCGCTTGCGGACAAGTCCAAGGACCAGGTGCTGAGCGAATTCGGCGGCCGGCAATTCTCCGTCTTCAAGCCGGCGCTTGTGGATCTTGCGATCCATGTCATGGCTCCGATCACAGGCGAAATGCGCCGCCTCATGGACGACACGAGCCATATCGACGCGATCCTGCGCAAGGGCGGCGAACGGGCGAGGGCGCGCGCCGAAGTCGTCATGAAGGAAGTTCGCGACATCGTCGGCTTCCTCCATTGAGGCCAGCGCCCCGGCTAAAAACGGGGCTTGCAATGCCGATGATTCCGGTGGCAGACTCAGCGTTATGGTATCGAAGCGTCTATCCCGGCTCGAAGGTCATCGCCGCAAATTCATGGCGGTGATCGACGGTACACCAGAATGCCAGCGTGCCGTCCACTATGCAGGGCGGCGCGCCAAGAACTCCAATGGCGGCCTTGTCCTTCTCTATGTCATTCCGGAAGGCGACTTTCAGCAATGGCTGGGGGTCGAGGAGATCATGCGCGCTGAAGCGCGTGAGGAGGCTGAGGCCGTTGTCGCCAAGGCGGCGCAGGTCGTCCGCGAGACGATCGGCATCGAACCCGAGGTCGTCATCCGTGAGGGTGGTGCGGCGGAGCAGATCAACCTTGTCATCGAAGAAGACAGGGATGTGGCGATCCTCGTCCTCGCCGCAGGCTCGGCCAAGGAAGGGCCAGGCCCGCTGGTTTCCTCTGTCGCTGGTCGCGGTGCTGCCTTCCCAATTCCTGTCACCATCCTGCCGGATACGCTGACAAACGAGGAAATCGACGCGCTGTGCTGATCTAGCGCAGGCGATTCTTGAGTGGCGGGCTCTTGATTGGCCTGCGCAAAGCGCTTATTTTCTTTTGAAGCATTCTAAAGACGGTGGCGAGACCACGCGTCGCATGGAGAACGAGATGTTCATACAGACCGAAGCCACGCCGAACCCGGCGACGCTGAAGTTCCTGCCCGGCCGCGTGGTCATGGAAAGCGGAACTGCGGATTTCCGCGATGCCGCCGATGCCGAGACCATTTCTCCGCTCGCCGCTCGCCTTTTCGAGATCTCCGGCGTGACGGGTGTCTATTTCGGATATGATTTCATCACGGTTTCCAAGGAAAACCAGGAGTGGCAGCATCTGAAGCCCGCCATTCTCGGTTCGATCATGGAACACTTCATGTCCGGCAAGCCGGTCATGAGTGGACCCTCGATGACCGACGAGCTCGATTCTGACGTCGAATTCTTCGATGCGGGCGACGAGTCGATCGTCCTGACGATCAAGGAATTGCTGGAAACCCGTGTGCGCCCTGCAGTGGCGCAGGATGGCGGCGACATAACCTTCCGCGGCTTCCGAGACGGCAAGGTCTACCTCAACATGAAGGGCTCCTGCTCGGGTTGCCCGTCATCGACAGCTACCCTGAAGCATGGCGTGCAGAACCTGCTTCGCCATTTCGTTCCGGAAGTGCAGGAAGTCGAAGCCGTCTGATCTGAAGTCGCCATCGGGGAGGTTGGCGCATGATCGTGATGGCGCTGGATACGGCCGGTACGGATTGCGCTGCCGCGATCTATGACAGCGGCAGCGGTACTGTATTGGCCGAAGTGACGGACCCGATAGGTCGCGGTCACGCCGAACATCTCATGGGCATCATCGACAAGGCTCTGGCGCAGGCGGGGATTACCCTGAAGGCGGTGGAGCGTGTTGCCGTGACGGTTGGTCCGGGCTCATTCACCGGCATTCGCGTCGGTGTCGCCGCTGCCCGCGGTTTTGCGCTCTCGCTCGCCGTGCCTGCCGTCGGCGTTTCCACCCTGGAGGTCCTAGCCGCAGCCGAGCTTGAACGCATGCCGGGTCGCCCGGTGCTCGCCGGCATGGACGCCAAGCGCGGCGAAGTCTACCTGCAGCCGTTCGATGCCACTGGTGCGGCACTTGCCGAGCCGCAGGCCGTCACCATCGAAGACGCCCGTGCCGCAGCCGCTGTCTTCGACGGCGAGCTCGCCGGATCCGCGGTACCTTTGATGCGTGGAGAGGCTGCTGGCAACGGTGAGCCAGACCATTTTCCAATCTCGATCGTGGCGAGGCTCGGCGCGATGGCGCGCGCGGATCAGGGCAGGCCGAAGCCGATTTACCTGCGTGGACCGGATGCGAAGCCGCAGTCGGGATTTGCGGTGGCCCGGGTGTGAAAACGATGCTGGAATCCTACCTTACACTGAAACGGGAATTCGAGATCGTCGCCATGGGGTCTGACGATTGCGTTGCCGTTTCCATCCTTCATGGCGAGCGCTTTCCGCGGCCGTGGGGCGATGGCGAATTTCATAGCCTCCTCAGCCAGGACACGGTCTTCGGATTTGTCGCCAGGCAGACGAATGCGATCCTGAAGAAGCCGCTCGCCGGCTTCGTCCTCGCAAGGGAAGCCGCCGGCGAAGGCGAAATCCTGACGATCGCGGTCCAGCCAAAGCTCGCCCGCAGCGGTCTCGGCTGGCGGCTGATGCAGGCTGCGATGCGCGAGGTTCGCAATCGGGGCGGCGAGAGCATGTTCCTCGAGGTGGACGGCGCCAATGTCCCCGCAATCGGGCTCTACCGGAAGCTCGGGTTCGAGAAGGTCGGTGAACGCCGCGCCTACTACGTGGACGAAAGCGGGGCAAAGTCGACGGCGCTTGTCATGAAGCGCGTTCTTCGCTAGTTGCCTAGTTTCGAACGTGAAATCTTTTTGAAGGCCAGATCGGATGACAGAAGTCGCCAAATCTTTGGAGGAGCTTTGCGTCGAGCGCGGCATGCGTATGACCGAGCAGCGCCGCGTCATCGCGCGCATCCTCGAGGATTCGGAAGACCATCCGGATGTCGAGGAGCTTTATCGCCGCTCGGTCAAGGTTGACGCCAAGATCTCCATCTCCACGGTCTATCGCACGGTCAAGCTCTTCGAGGATGCGGGCATTATCGAACGCCATGATTTCCGCGACGGTCGCTCGCGCTATGAGACCGTGCCCGAGGAGCACCACGACCATCTGATCGACCTCAAGACGGGTTCGGTCATCGAGTTCCATTCGTCGGAAATTGAGGCCCTGCAGGAGCGCATTGCGCGCGAACACGGCTTTAAGCTGGTCGACCACCGGCTCGAACTTTACGGCGTCCCGCTGAAGAAGGACGAGCGGTGAGGCGATGGCCAGGGCCTGGGAGAGCGTGATTTGATCGTCTGGCTGCGCATCGGCTTCATTGCCGTTGCCATTGTCGCCGTCAGTATCGTCCTCCTGCCGTTGCAGTGCATCTGCCTCTATTTCGACTGGAAACCGCGTCGCTACCTTCCGCGGCTGTGGCATCGCACCATCTGCTTCCTGTTCGGCATCCGCATTCGCATCGCCGGGCGCCTCGAGTCACGCCGCCCGTTGATGCTTGCTTCCAATCACGCCTCATGGCTGGACATCATGGTGCTGTCCGCGGTTGCCGACGTGGCTTTCATCGCCAAGTCGGAAGTTCGGACTTGGCCGATATTCGGCACGCTGGCGCGCCTTCAGAAGAGCGTTTTCATCGCCCGGGAGCAGAAGCGCAAGACTGGCAGCCAGGTGAACGAGATCGCCGAGCGCCTCGCTGGCGGCGAGATCATGGTGCTGTTTCCCGAAGGCACGACCTCCGACGGAAACAGGCTGCTCGAAGTGAAGTCTTCGCTCTTCGGGGCCGCGACTGCTGCGGTGCCCCATTCGCCGACTGGCACTGTCTATGTCCAGCCGGTTGCGATCGCCTACTCCGGCATCCACGGCATCGCGATGGGTCGCTACCATCGCCCGATTGCCGCCTGGCCGGGCGACATCGAACTCCTGCCACACCTGAAGGGCATCCTCCAATGCGGCGCCATCGATGTGGATGTCTGCTTCGGCGAGGCCGTCGAATACGATGCGGAGACCAACCGCAAGGAGGCGAGTGCGGCCATCGCCAGGCGCATCCGCAACCTGCTGGCAAGCAAGCTGCGCGGCCGTGAGATCGCATGAGCGTCCGGCATTTACTTTTTTGATTTTCTCCAGGACCAAAAACCACTAAATAGCGGCCATGACCCAGGATACCGCACTCCTTCAGGCCCAGGATACAAATATCCGCAAGGGCTCCAACAGCCGCAAGGTCTTCATCAAGACCTATGGCTGCCAGATGAACGTCTACGATTCCGTCCGCATGTCCGATGCGCTGGCGAAGGATGGGTATGAGCCGACCGAGGATATGGAGGAGGCCGATCTCGTGCTCCTCAATACCTGTCATATCCGCGAGAAGGCCGCAGAGAAGGTATATTCCGCTCTTGGCCGCCTCAGGGACATGAAGAAGCAGCGTGCCGGCGAGGGCCGCGACATGATGATCGGGGTCACGGGCTGCGTCGCTCAGGCCGAGGGCGAGGAGATTCTTCGCCGTGCGCCGGCCGTCGATGTCGTGATCGGTCCCCAGACCTACCATCGCCTGCCGGAGGCGCTGCGCCGCGCCAAGGGTGGTGAGCGGGTCGTCGATACGGAATACGCAATCGAGGACAAGTTCGAGCACTTGCCGCTTGCCGAGAAGGCGAAGATCCGCAAACGCGGGGTTACGGCTTTCCTGACCGTGCAGGAGGGCTGCGACAAGTTCTGCACCTTCTGCGTCGTTCCCTATACCCGCGGATCCGAGGTCTCGCGGCCGGTGCATCAGATCGTCGAAGAGGCCGAGAAACTGGTCGACGGCGGGGTTCGCGAGATCACCCTCCTCGGCCAGAATGTCAACGCCTGGCACGGCGAAGGCCCGCGTGGCGAAGAGTGGAGCCTCGGCGACCTGCTCTACAGGCTCGCGGAAATCCCCGGCCTGGCGCGCCTGCGCTACACCACCAGCCATCCGCGCGACATGGACGATCGGCTGATCGATGCCCACCGCAACCTGCGCATGCTGATGCCTTACCTGCATCTGCCGGTCCAGGCTGGCTCGAATCGGATTCTGAAGGCCATGAACCGGCGTCATACCGCATCGGAATATGTCGCCCTGATAGAGCGCATCCGCGCAGCGCGGCCGGATATCGCGATATCCGGCGATTTCATCGTCGGTTTTCCGGGCGAGACAGACGCGGATTTTGAGGATACACTTAGGCTGGTTGAGGAGGTGCGCTATGCGCAGGCCTTCTCGTTCAAATACTCGACGCGCCCGGGAACGCCCGGTGCTGAACTGAAGGATCAGGTGCCGGAAGAGGTCAAGGCCAGACGGCTGGAGAAACTGCAGGCGCTTCTCTTGAAGCAGCAGCAGGAATTCGCGGAATCCTGCGTCGGCAAGGTCATAGATCTTCTGCTTGAAAAGCCGGGTCGGATGCCCGGCCAGTTGATAGGTCGTTCTCCTTGGCTTCAGTCGGTGAATGTTGATGCAAAAGCATCGCAAATCGGTGACATTATTCGTGTGCGAATCACGGGAATAAGCACCAACAGTCTGTTCGCCGAGGTGGTGAGCAACTGATTGGAAAACAGGGAGCCTGACCGCTTGAACGGACAAGAATTGGTTTCTTCATCATCGCGCCAGCCACGCACCGCGAGCGACGCCAATCACTTCGTCTTGACCTTCGAGAACAACAGGTTCGCCAGCGAACTCTTCGGACAATTCGATCAGAATCTGAAGCTTCTGGAAGAGCGGCTCGGTATCGACGCGCGCGCCAGGGGCAATTCCGTGGTGATCAGCGGCGACGTTCTCGCAACCAATCAGGCGCGGCGTACGCTGGACTACCTCTATGACAAGCTCCAGAAAGGCGGAACGGTAGAGCGTTCCGACGTAGAAGGCGCGATCCGGATGGCGGTAGCCGCTGATGACCAGCTGACCCTGCCGACCATGGAAAGGAAGGCTAAGCTGACGATGGCGCAGATTTCGACCCGCAAGAAGACGATCATTGCCCGCACGCCGACCCAGGACGCCTATATGCGCGCGCTGGAGCGTTCCGAGCTCGTTCTGGGCGTGGGTCCCGCCGGCACCGGCAAGACCTATCTCGCGGTTGCCCATGCCGCCCAGCTTCTGGAACGCGGGGCCGTGGACAAGATCATCCTCTCTCGTCCGGCGGTCGAAGCGGGCGAGCGCCTGGGCTTCCTGCCCGGCGACATGAAGGAGAAGGTCGATCCCTATCTGCGCCCGCTCTACGACGCTCTCTATGACATGATGCCGGGCGACAAGGTGGAGCGCGCAATCACCGCGGGCGTCATCGAAATCGCGCCGCTCGCCTTCATGCGCGGCCGAACGCTGGCCAATGCGGCGGTCATCCTTGACGAGGCCCAGAACACCACTTCGATGCAGATGAAGATGTTCCTGACACGTCTCGGCGAGAATTCGCGGATGATCGTCACCGGCGACCCGAGCCAGATCGACCTGCCGCGCGGCGTCAAGTCGGGCCTCGTGGAGGCCCTGCAGCTGCTGAACAGTGTCGAAGGTATCTCGATCGTGCGTTTCAAGGATACGGACGTCGTTCGCCATCCGCTCGTCGCGCGTATCGTCCGGGCCTATGACGCAACTTACACATCGTCCGGCGACGGCGCCTCAGAGGATGGCCGGCAAGACTGATGCCGGCGCAGCACGAAATGCCCGAGATCGATATTCAGATCGCCGTGGAGGAGGGCGACTGGCCCTCCGAGGAGACGTTGCAGCCTCTGGCCGAGCGTGTGCTCGGCGCGGCGGCGCGTTACCTGCACGACAAACAGGGCCAGCCTTTCCAGAAGACGCCGTCGGAATTGTCCTTGGTGTTCACGGACGACGCCTCGATCCGCGAGATCAACGCCGAATGGCGCAATCTCGACAAACCGACCAACGTGCTTTCCTTTCCCGCATTCCCGCTGCAGCCGGGAAAGATGCCTGGTCCGATGCTCGGCGATATCGTGATCGCCAAGGAGACCGTCGAACGAGAGGCCGTAGAACTGGAGAAGCCTTTCGAGGCCCATCTTACCCATCTCATGGTCCACGGTTTCTTGCATCTTTTTGGCTATGACCATATGAATATATCGGAAGCCGAAATTATGGAGGGGTTGGAGACTCGCATTTTGGCGGTTCTCGGCCTATCTGACCCCTATGCGGGTCAAGACCCGGTATAACCAGACTGGAACCATGAACGACTTTTCATCACGACCGGCCGCTGAGGCCAAGGATGCCACTGAATCGGCTTCGTCCGACGAGGGTGGCAGTAGTAGCACCAGAAGTTCTGGCAAATCCCTTACATCCTTCTGGGCGCGTGCCGCCCGGATTCTGCGACCCTCTCAGGGTGCGCGGCTGAGAGAGGATCTCGCCGACGCGCTGATGACCAATTCGGCCGAGGACGATGCGTTTTCGCCGGATGAGAGGGCGATGCTCAATAATATCCTCCGCTTCCGCGAGGTGCGCGTCGAGGACGTGATGGTGCCCCGCGCAGACATAGAGGCGATCGACCAGAACCTGACGATAGGCGAACTGATGATCCTCTTCGAGGAATCCGGCCGCTCGCGCATGCCTGTCTATTGCGACACGCTCGACGACCCGCGAGGGATGGTCCATATCCGCGACCTGCTTTCCTATATTGCCAAGCAGGCCCGCAACAAGCGACGCAGCAGCGTCAAGGCCGCGCCGCCGCCGGCCGAGCAGGCGTCGGGGGAGAGGCCCGAGAAGGCTCCGCGCGTGCTGAAATCGAATTTCGATCTCTCGCGCGTCGACCTGCAGAAGACCGTCGTGGAGGCCGGCATCATCCGCAAGATCCTGTTCGTGCCGCCTTCCATGCTCGCTTCGGATCTCCTGCGTCGCATGCAGGTGAACCGCACCCAGATGGCTCTTGTCATCGACGAATACGGTGGAACCGACGGCCTGGCCTCGCATGAGGATATCGTCGAAATGGTTGTCGGTGAAATCGATGACGAACACGACGACGAAGAGGCCATGTTCAAGCAGGTGTCCGAGGACGTCTTCGTCGCCGATGCTCGCGTTGAACTCGAAGAAATTGCCGAGGCCATCGGGCCGGACTTCGACGTCAGCGAGCAGATTGACGATGTCGATACGCTCGGCGGCCTGATCTTCTCGGCGCTTGGACGCATACCGGTGCGCGGCGAGCTCGTGCAGGCATTGCCCGGCTTCGAGTTCCAGATTCTGGATGCCGATCCCCGCCGCATCAAGCGGGTGCGCATCACCCGCAAACGTCACCCCCTCCGCCGCAGGCCGACGCGAAGCGATGGCGAGGGCCTGCTCCCCGATCGCGAGGTGTCGCTGCAGGACATTCCCGCCGACGATGGCGGGGCAGGTCGCCCGGCGGCCAACTGATCATCTTTCGATGCTTCCCCAACGGCTGGAGGCGCAGGACAAAGTGCGCCTTTTTTGAAAGACTGCATATGGTTGATTCGCGGCGCGGCAGGGGCGCTGCAACCGAAGCGGTTCAGCGGAAGGGAGCGCGCGCATGGAATGGCTTGCGGACAGGGTCATCCTCGTCTGGGGTTTGAGGCGCGTCGCGTTGGCAATACTGGCTGGGGCCATTGGGGTTCTGGCCCTGCCGCCGTTCGGCTTCTTTGCCGCGATGTTCGTTTCCTTCACGCTGCTCGTGTGGCTGCTGGACGGTGCTGCGGCCTCGCCGGGAAGCGGCCTCTTTAGACGCCTGTGGCCCGCCTTCCTGACGGGCTGGTTGTTCGGCTTCGGCTATTTCGTCGCGGGGCTCTGGTGGCTCGGCCATGCTCTCATGATCGACGCGGAGGAGTTCGCCTGGGCGCTACCTTTCGCGATCTTCGGCCTTCCCGCATTCCTCGCCATATTCTACGGCCTTGCATGCGTCGTCGCGCGGCTGCTGTGGTCGGACGGCCTTGGCCGCATTGCCGCGCTCGCGGTCGGCTTTGGCGCGCTGGAGTGGTTGCGCAGCGTCGTGCTGACCGGCTTTCCATGGAATGCGGTGGGCTACGGCGCCATGCCGGTGCCGCTCATGATGCAGTCGGCCCATGTGATCGGCCTGGCGGGGGTGACGACACTAGCGGTCTTTGTCTTCGCCGCTCCGGCGCTCCTCGGAACGAAACAGGGGGCGAAGCTTGGCGTGAGCGTGGCTGCGCTGCTCTTTCTGGCGCATCTCGGCTATGGCGCCTACGCCCTCTATCTGACACCCGCACCACAACCTGCATCGGCCAAAGCGCCGGTCGTGAGGCTTGTGCAGCCGTCGATCGACCAGATGGAGAAGATGGACAGCGATGCAGATCGCGCGGCGATCTTCGAGCGGCATCTTCAGCTCAGCAAGGAGCCGCCCGCGAACGGAGCCAAGAGACCGGACATCATTGTCTGGCCGGAAACCTCCCTGCCTTTCATCCTCACCGAAAATCGCGATGCGCTCGCGCGAATCGCTGAGACGCTGGATGACGACCAGATCCTGATTACTGGCGCGGTGCGCGCCGAGGACATGGGTCCGGGCAACCCGCCGCGCTACTACAACTCCGTTTATGTCATCGACGGGCGAGGACAGATTGTCGCAGCCTCCGACAAGGTGCACCTCGTGCCCTTCGGCGAATATGTGCCCTTCGAGGACCTCCTCATGCAATTCGGCGTCCAGAACGTCGTGGAGATGCCGGGCGGTTTTTCGGCGGCGGCAAGCCGGTCTCTCCTCAACCTTCCGGATGGGCTGAAGCTCTACCCGCTCATCTGTTATGAGATCATATTCCCCGATGAGATGACTGGGGACATCGGCAACGCCAATGCCATACTCAACCTTACAAACGATGCCTGGTTC
This sequence comes from Rhizobium sp. BK251, assembly GCF_004345245.1. Lineage (GTDB taxonomy): Bacteria > Pseudomonadota > Alphaproteobacteria > Rhizobiales > Rhizobiaceae > Rhizobium. The sequence goes on from NZ_SLUQ01000005.1 coordinate 488,113, forward strand.
GGCTCCACTCCCGGCCCGTTCCAGCATTTTCAGCAGGCGCGGGTGAGGGCGGTCGAGACCGGGCTGCCCCTGATCAGGAGTGCCAACAGCGGAATTTCGGCCGTGGTTGATTCGCACGGACGCGTTGTCACGGGCCTTGGTCTCAACGATCAGGGCTTCATCGATGCACCTTTCGGGGGTGTCTCTGCACGGCCAGCAGGCAGCTGGATGCGGCAGATGTACTCTGGATTGTTGCTGGGTCTGCTGGCATTCGTTGCATTGTTTTCACGCATGGGTTTTATTTGACGGGCGAATTGACCAAAAACCCCTAAAAATGCATAGTGGTCCTGTTCGCAGTTCTTCACGTATGCTGTACTTGGGTAAACGCCACCTACAACGTGGCGTTACGGACGGATCACGGGCATGCCGGCTGCACAAGGACCGAAAATTAACTAGGGCACGACCATGATTGAAAACAAAAAGAAGCCGAACCCCATCGACATCCACGTCGGCAGCCGCATCCGCCTTCGCCGGACAATGTTAGGCATGAGCCAGGAAAAGCTGGGTGAGAGCCTCGGCATCACCTTCCAGCAGATTCAGAAGTACGAAAAGGGGACCAACCGCGTCGGCGCAAGCCGCCTCCAGAACATATCGAGCATTCTCAATGTGCCCGTATCGTTTTTCTTCGAGGATGCCCCCGGCGATCATTCCGCTGGTATGACGGGCATGGCCGAAGCTTCAAGTTCCAACTACGTGGTCGACTTCCTGTCGTCCTCCGAAGGGCTTCAGCTGAACCGTGCCTTCGTCAAGATTGCCGACGCGAAGGTGCGTCGTAAAGTTGTTGAGCTCGTGAAGGCTCTCGCAGCAGAGGCAGACGCAGACTAAGCCTTTTGAACGCATCTTGCCAAAAAGCGGCCAAAATGGCCGCTTTTTTGTGTCTAGCGCAAAAAAATACTTTGAACCGCAAGATATAAAGATATATTTATATCCTTCTGCGGCTTGTTTTTTTGCCGGGAACTGAGTACCAACTTAAGAGCAGTCATTCTTTGAGGGGAATCCCGATGCGTGCCAATTATCTCTTCACCAGTGAGTCCGTTGCCGAAGGTCACCCGGATAAAGTCTGTGACCGAATTTCCGATGAAATCGTTGATCTGGTCTACCGGGAAGCCGCCAAGAACGGCATCAATCCCTGGGGTGTACGCATCGCCTGCGAAACGCTGGCGACCACGAACCGCGTCGTCATCGCGGGTGAGGTTCGCCTGCCGCCGAGCCTCATGAAGAAGGACAAGGACGGAAACGACGTCATCAACCCGTCGAAGTTCAAGGCTGCGGCCCGCCGCGCCATCAAGGACATCGGCTACGAGCAGGACGGCTTCCACTGGAAGAAGGCGAAGATCGACGTTCTCCTGCATTCGCAGTCGGCCGATATCGCGCAGGGCGTCGACAGCGCCGCCGACCAGCAGGGTGACGAGGGTGCGGGCGACCAGGGCATCATGTTCGGCTATGCTTGCCGCGAGACGCCGGATCTCATGCCGGCACCGATCTACTACTCCCACAAGATCCTGCAGCTTCTGGCTGCTGCCCGTAAGAAGGGCGATGGCGATGTCGCAAAGCTCGGCCCCGATGCCAAGAGCCAGGTGACGGTACGCTATGTCGACGGCAAGCCGTCGGAAGTCACCTCGATCGTTCTTTCCACTCAGCACCTCGACGACAGCTGGGACTCTGCGAAGGTTCGCGCCGTCGTAGAACCCTATATCCTCGAAGCGCTGGGCGATCTCAAGGTCGCCAGCGATTGCAAGTGGTACATCAACCCCACCGGCAAGTTCGTCATCGGCGGTCCGGATGGTGATGCGGGCCTGACCGGCCGCAAGATCATCGTCGACACCTACGGTGGTGCGGCTCCGCACGGCGGCGGTGCATTCTCCGGCAAGGACACGACCAAGGTCGACCGTTCGGCTGCCTACGCCGCGCGTTACCTTGCAAAGAACGTTGTTGCCGCCAGCCTTGCCGACCGTTGCACGATCCAGCTCTCCTACGCCATCGGCGTCGCACAGCCGCTTTCGATCTATGTCGACCTGCATGGCACCGGCAAGGGCGTGAGCGAGGACGAAGTCGAAGCGGCGATCCGTAAGAACATGGATCTTTCGCCGACCGGCATTCGCCGCCACCTCGACCTGAACAAGCCGATCTACGCCAAGACCTCCGCCTATGGCCACTTCGGCCGCAAGGCCGGCCGTGACGGGTCGTTCTCCTGGGAGCGGACGGACCTCGTGAAGGCCCTCAGGGAAGCAGTGAAGACCCGGGAAGCCGCATGATCGAGGCGGAACGCCGCAGCCGGGCGACCGAGGCATTCTTCGGTCGCCGCAAGGGAAAAGCCTTGCGGACCCAGCAAGCGGAAAAGCTGAAGACGCTTCTGCCGGCGTTTCTGATCGATCTGACGACGCCGTCACCGCAGCCTCTGGATGTTCTCTTTCCGGTTCCGGTTAGGCGTTTGCGCCTGGAAATCGGTTTCGGGGGCGGTGAGCATCTGATCAGTCGAGCTCTGGAAGATCCGACGACCGGCTTCATCGGCGTCGAGCCCTTCATCAATTCCATGCAGAAGCTTCTGGCGCGCGTCGACGAGACGGGCGCCCATAATGTGCGCGTCTATAACGACGATGCGACGCAATTGCTTGACTGGTTGCCGAATAGCTGTCTCGACCAGATCGACCTGCTCTATCCCGATCCCTGGCCGAAGCGGAAGCACTGGAAGCGCCGCTTCGTGTCGAAGGTCAATCTTGACCGGTTCCACAGGGTGTTGAAGCCGGAGGGCCTTTTCTGCTTCGCCTCCGACATCGATACCTACGTGGATTGGACGCTGATCGCCTGCCGCGACCACGGTGGCTTCGAATGGACGGCAGAGAATGCGGCTGACTGGATCCAGCCCTTCGCAGGTTGGCCGAGCACGCGCTACGAGGCCAAGGCGAAGCGGGAGGGCCGGTCCTCCGCCTATCTCACCTTCCGGCGGGTCTAGCCGCCGGTACATCTTCCACGGGTCAGTGCAGGCTGACGGTCTTCAGCTCGTCTTCGGCAGCCTTGTAGAAGGTGCTCGAGCGATTGTCCGTCAACAGGATCGGCGTGCCATCGGCGCCGAAGAGTGCCCAGAGGTCGACATTGGGATCGATGTCCGGTGCCTCCGGAAAACACCTGGAGACCTCGTCCGACCTAATTTTACGGATATAGGCGACCTCACCATTGCCGAGATGAGCAAGCTCGGATTCGCTGAGGCGCGCAGTGGCTTCTTTCATTAGCATTCCCGTTCCTCCAGCATGGGGGACCAACGACGCATGCGCCGCTGTCCTACTGTGAGACCGAAATGTTAATTTTCTTCACCATGCGGTCAGGTTCGGGCCTGACAAGATCCACGGAAAGAAGCCCATTCTTGAGACTCGCGCCGAGAACCTGGATTCCCTCGGCAAGGACGAACATTCGTTGGAATTGGCGCGCGGCGATGCCGCGATAGAGGTAGTCGCGCTGGCCCTGGTCCACCTGCCGGCCCCGGATAACGAGTTGGTTCTCCTCGGTCGAGACATCAAGCTCGTCCTCGGAAAAGCCCGCCACGGCCAACGTGATGCGTAGACGCTCCGGGGCATTCGAGGTGCGGTCGGCGGCAATGCGTTCGATATTGTAGGGGGGATATCCGTCGCTCGCCTTGGAAATGCGCTCAAGCGTCTTTTCCATTGCGTCGAAGCCCAGAAGTAGTGGGCTGGCGAAAGGCGTAATCCGGCTCATGTCATCAAGTCCTTGATCCAAGCGACCCTCCCGGACCTGACGTTCAGCATCCGGATATGCGTAATATGGGATGTGCTGCCATCCAGTGCAAGGACGGGGACGCCGGCGCTTCGGCCCAGGCTCGGAGAAGGGGTACGCTGCCGCCCGGCAAGCACCCAGCGATTGCTTGACAAAGACCGCCCCGCCCTTATCAGTTCGTCGCGAACCAGTGGGAGCATGAGACGAACCGAGATGACCGCGCCTAGAAAGATAATAATCGACACCGACCCCGGACAGGATGATGCGGCCGCGATCATGCTCGCCTTCGGCAGCCCTGCCGAGCTCGAGCTTCTCGGCATCACGACCGTTGCAGGCAACGTGCCGCTGACCCTGACCAGCCGCAATGCGCGCATCATCTGCGAGCTGTGCGACCGACGGGACGTAAGGGTGTTCGCGGGCGCCGACAAGCCGGTCGCCCGCAAGCTCGTGACCGCCGAGCACGTGCACGGCAAGACCGGGCTCGACGGCCCGACGCTGGACGAGCCGGTGATGCCGCTGCAAACTCAGCACGCCGTGGATTTCATCATAGATACCCTGCGCTCCGAGGCAGCGGGCACCGTCACTCTCTGCACGCTCGGACCGCTGACAAACGTCGCCCTGGCCTTCCAGAAGGCTCCCGACATCATTCCGCGCGTTGCCGAACTCGTCATGATGGGTGGTGGTTTCTTCGAGGGCGGCAACATCACGCCGGCTGCGGAGTTCAACATCTATGTGGATCCGGAAGCGGCCGAGGTGATCTTCGGTTCCGGCGTTCCGATCGTCATGATGCCGCTCGACGTGACCCATCGATTGCTTGCGAGCAAGGATCGTCTCCGGCGCATGGCCGCGATCGGAACGGCGCCCGCAAAGGCGATGGTCGAGATGTTGGAGTTCTTCGAGCGTTTCGACGTGGAAAAATATGGGTCCGATGGCGGCCCGCTGCACGATCCCACGGTTGTTGCCTACCTGCTGAAGCCGGAGCTCTTTCAGGGCCGCCATTGCAACGTCGAGATCGAGACGAAATCGGAACTTACAGTTGGTATGACAGTCGTCGACTGGTGGCATGTGACGAGCCGCAAGCGCAATGCGACCGTCATGCGCTTCGTCGATGCCGATGGCTTCTTCGATCTGCTGATTGAGCGCTTCGCGCGAATCTGAAGCTGGCACGAAAATGAAAAGAGCCGCCGGTGTGATCGCCGGCGGCTCTTTCTGTTCGTCTGTCTGCGGCTTCCGGAGGCTTAGAACTCCTCCCAGTTTTCCTGGGCGATCGCGGCGGCACCGTGCGTCTGCGGACGACGTACCGCCGGGCGGGCTGTTGCCGGTGCCTTTTGCGGCGCGCGCATCTGCTGCGCGGTTGCTCTTAGCGCCGCGGCATTGTCCTGGCCGGAGACACGGAACCTTGCGACGAGAGCCTTCAGCGCCAGCGCTTCGTCGTTCAACGCCACGCTCGCCGCCGTCGTTTCCTCAACCATGGCGGCGTTCTGCTGCGTCACCTGGTCCATCTGGTTCATGGCGGAGTTGATCTCCTTGAGCCCGATGGCCTGCTCGCTGGCAGATGCGGAGATCTGGCGGATCAGGCCGTTGATGCCCATCACCTGTTCGGCGATCTTGTGCAGCGTGCCGCCGGCACGACCAACGAGATCGACACCTTCCTTCACCTGTCCGGCCGACGTGTTGATCAGCGTCTTGATCTCCTTTGCGGCATTGGCCGAACGCTGCGCCAGCTCGCGGACTTCCTGGGCGACCACGGCGAACCCCTTGCCGGCCTCGCCGGCACGGGCGGCTTCGACGCCGGCATTGAGCGCCAGAAGGTTCGTCTGGAAGGCGATCTCATCGATGACGCCGATGATGCGGGAGATCTCGCGCGAAGACTGCTCGATGCCGTGCATGGAGGTGATAGCCTTCTGCACGACCTCGCCGGATCGTTCGGCATCCTCGCAGGCGAGGTTGACGCTGTCGGCGGCTGTGCGGGCATTGTCGGCACTGGAATTCACCTGGGCCGTGAGTTCGTTCAGCGCCGCGGCGGTTTCTTCGAGGCTCGCAGCCTGCTGCTCGGTACGACGCGCGAGATCCGAGGCGCCGTTGCTGATCTCACCGGTGCCGTTGCCGATGTTGGTGATGTTCATGTTGATCGTGCTGATCGTTTCCTCGAGGCTCGAAAGCGCCGCGTTGAAGTCCTGCTTCAGCTTGGCGTATTCGCCGGGGAATTCCTCGACGATGCGGTGGCTGAGATTGCCCTGCGAAAGCGCGGAGAGCCCGTTTCCTACGATCGAGACGATGTGGCGCTGCAGGCTGACCGATTCCTGGCGCTCCACCTCGGAGCGGCTTCGCTCGGATTCGGCGGCATGACGCTGCTCGGTGGCCTCCGTTTCGAGGCGACGTGCATCGGCAAGTCCGAAGCGGAACCCTTCCAGGGCCTTGGCGACCGAACCGATCTCGTCGGCGCGGCTCTGGCCGTCGACCGGTTCGGAATAGTTGCCGGCACTCAAAGTATTCACGCTGGCGATGAGCCCGCCGAGCGGCTTTTGGACGAAGTAGCGCACTGCGAAATAGAGCGCCAGCATGACGGCGCCGAGAACGATCAAGCCGTCGATGATCATCATGAAGGTCTGTTCGCGGACGGGTGCACTGATCGCGCTGTGCGGCACGTCGACGAGCACGACCCAGGTGGCGTTCAGGTCCGGCACGGCGAAAGGATAGACGACCCGGTCGAAGGGTTCGTCGGTGTCCGCACCCAGGTCCTGGATGATGCCCGGCGTTGCCGAAGAAAGACCTGCCTTCACCGTGTCGAGGCCTGCTCCTTCATAGTCCTTCATCAGCATGTCGGGGGTCGGCGCAACCAGCCATTTGCCGCCCTGGGACAGCAGCATGACGCGTCCTGTCCCGAAGGGGCGAAGCTTCTGCAGGCGATCGGAGAGCGAGGCGAGGGAGATGTCGACGCCCGTCACGCCGATGAACTTGTCGCCCGACATTACCGGATAGGCAATCGAGCTCATCGTTGTCGGAATGTCGGTGCCTTCCGCCATGTAGGGGGCCGTGATCGCACCCTTGCGGCTATCTGCGGCAAGCTTCCACCACTCGGCCGCATAGTCGTTGTCGAAGGTCGAGAACTGAATGCCGCCATCCTTGGTCTTGGACCAGTAAGGCGTGAAGGCGCCCTTGTCGTTGACGCCCTCGTCCTTGTTGCCGGCAAGCTCGGTGGTCTTGCCATCAAGTGCGCCGAGTTGCTCGCAGAACCAGCTGCCGAACGCGAAAGCGTTCTTCTCGACGTTCGCCTTGAGGATATTGATCATGCCCTTGCGGTCGAAGGTAGCGCCTTCGTGGCCGCGCCCAAGGATGCCTGACATGGAGCGGGCCGCGCTCGCGAGCTCGCCGATGTTGGCAGCGATCTCGTTTGCGATCGCCTTGGCTTCTATGTCCGCCTGATCCATGGTCAGGGTCTGCACGCGATTTCTTGTTTCGGAGATCAGAAGCGCGTTCGACACGAGCAGGACGAGCGCAATGGCAAGCCCCGTCACGACGATCAGCTTGGCCGCCAACGACTTCATTCGAAAAATGGACATGAATTCCTCGGAAAAGGAATGCATCGGATGGACATTATCCGACCGCAGGGCAATGGACGGGCACCCCCTCATGGAGCCGCCGGGGCGTTGCATGGGGCGCAAGGAAAGCGGCCCGATGGACGGCCGCAGAATGGCGACAAATCTTTTAAATTTGACTAAAGGCGCATGTGCGAAAACAGTCAAAATCGCCGCCGCCCGCAGCATCGGTCGCCAGCTTTGCCGAAGGCGCTAAGTCACGACAAATTATAACGATTTTGCGACGTCGTTGCCCCACGGAATCGCGGGCTGGGCGCCCGGGGTGAGGCAGGCGAGGGAGCCTGCGACGGCCGCCCTGCGCAGAGCCTCCTCGAAGTCCAGGCCCTGGTCCAGGCTCGCAGCGAAATAGCCGCAGAAAGTGTCGCCCGCACCCACCGTGTCGACCGGCTCGATGACCAGGCCCTTGGCGCGAAAAAGCTCGCCGTCGCGGATCGCGATCACGCCGTCGGCGCCGAGGGTGACGATCAGTATCTGGCCGGTTTCCGAATGGAGGCGCAGCAGTGAATTTTCCCGCTCCTTCGCGTTCATGCTGTTGCGCCCGGCAAGCCGCTCGAATTCCGTTTCGTTCGCGATGACGATGTCGGCGAGCCGGCCAAGTCGCGGAGCATCGGGGATGAGCGGCGCGAGGTTGAGGATGGTCGTGACCCCCTTGGCGCGGGCGGCAGACAGCGCTGCCTCGACGGCGACGGCAGGGATTTCCAGCTGCAGCATCATGATGTCGCCGGCGCGCATCGTCCGCACGGCGTCTTCGGCATCTTCGGCCGTCACCTCGCCATTGGCGCCCGGAACGACGACGATCATGTTCTCGCCGTCGCCACCGACAAGAATAAGGGCGGTCCCGGTCGCTGCCTCGACGCGCTTGACGCCGGAAAGATCGGTGCCGGCCTCGCCGAGAAGCGCGACCGCCGGCTCGGCAAAGCCATCATTGCCGAATGCGCCGGTCATGGCCACTTTCGAGCCGGCTCGACGTGCCGCAAGCGCCTGGTTTGCGCCCTTGCCACCAGCCGCGGTCGAAAAATTGTTTCCGGCGATCGTTTCCCCCGGTTCCGGCAGCCGCTCGGCCGTCGCGATGAGATCCATGTTGATGGAGCCGAAAACTGTAATCATCTGGCGGTCCCGTCCCTTTTTGCTTCGTTTTGACGGACACTGCCCGAAGCGCTCAGTCCTCGTCAACCACTCTCAGCTTGAGCATGCCCGTGCGGCTTTCAACCGACTTTGTGGCCGGTGCCTCGCTTTCCGCGGCAGCCGCGCTCTCGCCCTTGCCATCGAACTCAAGCGCCTCTATCCGCGCGCCGCGCCGCGTCAGCTTATCTGCCGACGTGACGATCATGTCGACATCCTTCTGCGCCATGGCGAAGTGGCCCTGCAGCTTGCGCACCCGCTCGTCGAGCCTCGCGAGGTCATCCATCAGATGTGCGACCTCTCCCTGGATGAGGTGCGCCTGCTCGCGCATCCGCTGGTCCTTCAGCACGGCCTGCATGACCTGGATGGAGAGCATCAGCAGCGAAGGCGAAACGATGACGACCCGCGAGCGATGGCCCCTCTGGACGACTGCTTCGAAATTCTCATGGATTTCTGCAAAGACCGACTCGGAGGGAACGAAGAGAAAGGCCGTATCCTGCGTCTCTCCCTGGAGAAGGTATTTCTCGGCGATGTCGCGTATATGCACGTCCATGTCCCGCCGGAACTGCTGCTGCGCGGCTTTTGCCGCCTCCGGGCTCGGCGCGGCGCGGATCGCATTCCACGCCTCGAGCGGAAATTTCGCATCGATCACGAGGGGAGGTGCGCCGTTCGGCATCCGGATCGTGCAATCGGGCCGCATCCCGTTCGAAAGGACCGGCTGAAACGCGTAGGCTCCGTGCGGCAGGCCGTCGGCAACGATCGTCTCCATGCGTGCCTGGCCGAAAGCGCCGCGCGTCTGCTTGTTGGAAAGGATGGCCTGCAGGCCGACGACATCTTTTGCCAGTGACTGGATGTTGTTTTGCGCGGCGTCGATCACCGCCAGCCTTTCCTGCAGCTTTCGCAGGTTCTCGTGTGTCGACTTCGTCTGGTCGTTGATCGTGCTGGCGACGCGCTGCGACATTCCGTCCAGCCGCTGGTTGACGGCATGGTTGAATTCGGCCTGCCTCGATCCGAAAACCTCGGCGATTGTCGCGAGTCTCCCCTGCATTTCCGCCTGGAGGCGCAGGAGCTCTGCCATGCGCTTTTCCGTCTCCATGGTCTGCAGCGCTGCTTCGGCCAACGCCCGGCGTTGAAGTGCACGGCTGCGTAGGGCGGCAATCAAGATGAAGACGACGACGATGCCGATAGCGGCGAGGCCCGGCGCGCCGCCGGGAAAGGTCTGGGTGAGGGAAAGAAACGATGCATAGGGATTCGCAGCAGCCATGCCGCCGAACATAACAGAACTTCGCGCGATATCCAGATCAAAACGAGAACAAGCATGCGGCCGCGGGTGGCCTGCTCATCGGTGAAGCAGCGGTATCTAAACGAGAATTAGCGCCGGGCGATTAACCAATGATCAATCATATTCGCTGAAAGCTGGGCCATCCCACAGCAGGGCGAGCCGTTCCGGCCCAGCCATCTTCCCACCGCCCGATGACCGTCAGGACAAATCGATATGAAGTCTGAGAATTTCGACAATGCTCTCAAGGAACGTCTGGATTTCATTGAAATCGATGATGAGGCCCGCCGTACTCTTCGCGAGATGCGCCCCACGCTGACCGGGCTCATTGGCGGTGCGTTGGACAAGTTCTATGCCAAGATTTCGAAGACGTCGTCGGTTGCTTCCTTCTTCCGCGACAAGACGCACATGGGCGGCGCCAAGTCGCGCCAGGAGCAGCACTGGAGCAACCTGGCGAGCGGCAATTTCGACAGTTCCTATGTCGCCGGCGTGACCGCGGTCGGCAAGGCCCATGCGCGCATCGGCCTGGAGCCGCGCTGGTATATCGGCGGATATGCGCTGCTGATGTCGGAGCTGATCGCCGGTATACTGGAAAAGCATTGGCCGTTCGTTTTCGGCCGGCAGCATGCGAAGGCGCTCTCCGTGAAACTGACGGCGATCGTCAAGGCTGCCATGCTGGACATGGATTATTCCATTTCCGTCTATCTGGATGCCCTTGAGGGCGAGCGTCGCAAGCTCGAAGAAGAGCGTGCACGCGCGGAGGCGGACCAGGCGACGGCGCTCGAACACCTGCGGCAGGCGCTGGAGGGGCTGTCGAGGGGCGATCTTGAATCGACCCTGCCGTCTGACCTGCCGGGCAATTTCCGCCAGATGTCAGACGACTACAACCGGGCGATAGGCGCTCTCCGCAGTTCCTTCGGCTCGGTAAGCAAGAGCTCTGGCGAGATCATGGGCGGCACCGAGGCAATTTCGCAGGCGACCGACGAGCTTGCGATGCGCACCGCGCAGCAGGCCGCAGGCGTCGAGCAGAGTTCGGCCGCGCTCCAGCAACTTTCGGTCAGCGTCGGCCAGACGGCGGCCAATGCCGAAAAGGCCTCGCAGGCAGTTCGCGAAACGCAACAGAAGGCGCAAAGCTCCGGCGCGCTGGTCACCAGTGCCGTATCGGCGATGGCCGAGATCGAGAAGTCGTCGACCGAGATCTACAAGATCATTGGTGTCATCGACGAGATTGCCTTCCAGACGAACCTGCTGGCGCTGAATGCGGGTGTCGAGGCAGCTCGCGCCGGCGAGGCCGGCAAGGGCTTCGCGGTGGTTGCCCAGGAGGTTCGCCAGCTTGCGCAGCGTAGCGCCGACGCAGCCAAGGAGATCAAGACCCACATCTCGCGCAGCTCGACCCAGGTCAATGAAGGCGTCAGCGTCGTCAGCAACACCGGCGAGGCCTTGGGCGACATGATCCGCCGTATCGACGTGATCAACAGCTTCGTGGCCGACATCGCGCTTGCCGCCAAGGACCAGGCGGTCGGCGTCAACGAGGTGAGCGTCGCAATCCGCAACATGGATACGATCACGCAGCAGAATTCCGGCATGGTCGAGCGGTCGTCGGCCGAGACGCGCCGGCTGCGAGACGAGGCGGAGAATCTCGTCGACCTGCTGCGCAAGTTCAGGATGGGCATGGAGCCCGGCGCCAGAAACGCTGTACAGCCCAAGCGACGGGCCGCCTGAGCCGTCATCGCGCGAAAAAAATCGATCATGCGACCTTCTGATATTTCCATCACACATCAAGATGCGTTATGGGAAATCGCATGACCATCAAGCCTCTCATCATTTTGCCCGATCCGCTCCTGCGCCAGCTTTCCAAGCCGGTCGAGCGGGTCGATGCCGATATCCGGCGCCTTGCCGACGACATGCTCGAAACGATGTATGACGCGCCGGGCATCGGGCTCGCCGCCATTCAGATCGGCGTTCCGCGCCGCATGCTGGTAATCGACGTTTCCAAAGAGGGAGAGGAAAAGAAGCCTCTCGTCTTCATCAATCCAGAAATCGTCTCTTCTTCCGACGAACGCTCGGTCTACGAGGAAGGCTGCCTTTCGATCCCGGACTATTATGCCGAGGTCGAGCGCCCGGCCGCCGTGAGCGTGAAATATCTCGATCGCGATGGCAAGGAACAGACCGTCGAAGCCGACGGATTGCTCGCCACGTGCCTGCAGCACGAGATCGATCACCTGAACGGCGTGCTCTTCATCGATCATATTTCTCGGCTGAAGCGTGAGATGGTGATCAAGAAATTCACGAAGGCGGCCAAGGCCAAGGTGCTCTGAACAAGCCGGTTTGTACGGCCGGTTCCGAGCCGTTATCATGGCGTCGATGTCCAACGGAGGTCGGGGCCGCAGGCATTGCTTGCAAACCCAGGCCCCAGACGGCGAGATGAAATGTCCCTTCGCATCATTTTCATGGGTACCCCGGAATTCTCCGTCCCGACGCTTCGCTTGCTCGTCGATGCCGACCACACCATCCTCGCAGCCTATACGCAGCCGCCCCGTCCCGGCGGCCGGCGCGGTCTTGACCTGCAGAAATCGCCTGTGCACCAGGCGGCAGAGCTTCTGGGGCTGCCGGTCTTCACGCCCGTCAACTTCAAGGATCCGGAAGAGCGCCGGCGCTTCCGGGAGCTCGGGGCGGATGTCGCGGTGGTCGTTGCCTATGGCCTCCTCCTGCCCGAGGAAATCCTGACCGGTACGCGCTACGGCTGCTACAACGGTCATGCGTCGCTACTGCCGCGCTGGCGCGGAGCGGCTCCCATCCAGCGGGCGATCATGGCCGGCGACAGGAAGACCGGCATGATGGTCATGAAGATGGACAAGGGTCTCGACACTGGCCCGGTAGCGCTGACGCGCGAGGTCGAAATCGGCGAGACGATGACGGCCGGAGAGCTGCACGACAAGCTCATGCACGTCGGCGCCAAGGCGATGGCCGAAGCCATGGTCAAGCTCGAGATGGACGATTTGCCCCTTACCCCGCAGTCGGACGAGGGCGTCGTCTACGCAACGAAGATCGACAAGGCAGAGACGCGCATCGATTTTGCCAGGCCCGCGGTCGAGGTTCACAACCATATCTGCGGCCTGTCGCCCTTTCCGGGTGCATGGTTCGAGATGGAGATTGCCGGCAGGCCCGAGCGCGTGAAGGTTCTGGGCTCGGAGGCTGCGGACGGCTCGGGTTCGGTCGGCGAGGTCCTGGACGACATGCTCACTGTCGCCTGCGGCACGGGCGCCGTGCGGCTGACGAGGCTGCAGAAGGCGGGCGGCAAGCCTCTCGCGGTCGCTGATTTCCTGCGCGGCGTTCCGGTTGCGCGCGGCTCGAGGCTCGCCTAATGCCGCGTTACCGCATGACCGTCGAATATGACGGCACGTCCTATGTCGGCTGGCAGCGGCAGGAAAACGGTCCCTCGGTACAGGGCGCCATCGAAGCTGCGGTTCTGTCATTGACGGGCGAAACAGTCTCCATCCGCGGCGCCGGGCGCACCGATTCCGGCGTTCATGCGCTGGGGCAGGTGATCCATGCCGATCTTTCGAAGGAATGGTCGCCGTTCAAGCTGCAGAATGCGCTGAACGCGCATCTGAGGCTCGCTGGCCAGCAGGTGGCGATCATCGAGACCGAGACGGCGAGCGAGCATTTCGATGCGCGCTTCTCGGCGTTGAGACGGCACTACCTCTACCGCATCATATCGCGCCGCGCGCCGTTGGCGCTGGAGGCCGGCCGCGCCTGGTGGGTGGCCAAGGCGCTCGATCATGAGGTGATGCATGAGGCAGCTCAGGCGCTCGTCGGCAGGCACGACTTCTCGACCTTCCGCTCCGCCCACTGCCAGGCAAACAGCCCCGTCAGGACGCTCGACCGCCTCGACGTTACGCGCAGCGGCGAACTGATCGAAATTCGTGCCTCGGCGCAAAGCTTCCTTCACAATCAGATACGTTCCTTCGCCGGCACGCTGAAGCTTGCGGGCGAGGGCAAGTGGACCGTCGATGATGTGAAGGCCGCACTCGAGGCGAGGGACAGGAAGGCCTGCGGACCGGTCGCGCCGCCGGAGGGTCTCTATTTCATGCGCGTGGACTATCCGGCGGTAATCACCCCGCGCCGCGTCGACAACGTCACGGAGGATGACGGCGATCTCTCGTGACCGCTGTCACCTGTCGCGCTCGCGATCAGAGCGGTGAGAGGCCGAGGAAGCGCTGCAGCAAGTCAGAAAGCAGCATCGAGGGCACGATCAGCACCAGCGTGATCGCCCCGATCATGAGAGGCTGCGTGCCGCAGATCATGCGAAGAATGCGGGCGAGCGCGAAGATGAGCGCCATCATCACTGCAAGCCAGAGGATTGAAACCAATCCTGTCGCGCCGGGCGCAAAGGCGACGAGCGCGATCAGCAGCGCGTTGATATAGGCAAGCGGGACGCCGAGCCAGTTCACCGCGACCACGATCGGCGCAAAACGCTCCCCGATCCGGAAAGCGAGAAGCAGGAAGCCGGTGAAGATGAGCGGCACGAGCCAGTTTGCGGCTTCCACGAGCGCGAGCCGGAAGAAGAAGGCAAAGCCGATGGTCGTGTGCGGCGGCATAACCTGTAGATAGGCCTGGCGCCACCAGAGCCAGGAGATGCCGATCGGCGGCAGGCACCACACGATCGCCCAGAAGGAGCGCATGAGGCCGCGATCGGAAATGTCGAGATAGCTGAAGCCGCGGGCATCCAGTCGGATCAGCAGCCAGAGGCCCGCCAGGTAATACTGAACCTCCTTAAAGCTCGGCATTCGCAAACCAGCGTTCGATGAAGGCCTCGTAGATCGCCGTCAACGTTTCCAGATCGGCGAGGGCCACGCGCTCGTTGACCATGTGCATCGTCTGGCCCACGAGGCCGAATTCGACGACGGGGCAGTAGTCCTTGATGAAGCGGGCATCGGACGTCCCGCCCGTGGTGGAGAGCGTGGGCGCGCGCGTCGTCACGCTCTCGACGGCCGCGGAAAGTGAGGCGATGAGCGCGTTGTTGCGTGTCAGGAAGACATGGCTTGCCCGCGCTCCCCAGGCAACCTGATAGCGCACTGGCTGGCGGCCGGGCCGCAGGGCGCCTGCGGTGGCAGCCTGGTCGAGGCGGCGCAATATCTCGGCCTTCAGCGTCTCTTCCGTCCACGTGTCGTTGAAGCGGATATTGAAGCTGGCCGTCGCCTTTTCCGGGATGACGTTCACGGCCTTGTTGCCGACATCGATGGTCGTGACCTCGAGGTTCGATGGCTGGAAACTGTCGGTACCGTGGTCGAAAGGCGGGTCCATCAGCGCCTGCGTCAGTTGCAGGACGCCGCGGACCGGATTGTCGGCGAGGTGCGGGTAGGCCGCATGGCCCTGCACGCCCTGAACGGTGATCGTGCCGGAAAGCGACC
The DNA here is from genome assembly GCF_004345245.1 of Rhizobium sp. BK251. Taxonomy (GTDB): domain Bacteria; phylum Pseudomonadota; class Alphaproteobacteria; order Rhizobiales; family Rhizobiaceae; genus Rhizobium. The sequence continues at coordinate 503,295 of NZ_SLUQ01000005.1, forward strand.
CGCGCCGGCCGTTCTTGATCATGTCGCCAAGTTGGTCGGGGTTGGTTGGCTCGCCGACGAGGCAGGCGTCCCAACGCTCGCCCCGCTCCGCTGCCCACTGCAGCAGCTTGGACGTGCCGTTGATCGACGGGCCTTCCTCGTCGCCGGTTATGAGGAAGGAGACCGACCCTTTGGGCGCTCCATGCCGGGCGACATGGCGTGCGATCGCCGCGACGAAGCAGGCGATGCCGCCTTTCATGTCGACGGCGCCGCGTCCGAAAAGCTCGCCGTCCTCGATCACCGCTGCAAAGGGCGGATGGCGCCACGAGGCTTCGTCGCCGGCGGGCACGACGTCGGTGTGGCCGGCAAACATCAGGTGGGGGCCATCGTCGCCGAGCCGCGCGTAGAGGTTCTCGACGTCCGGCGTACCCGGCTCGGTCGCCGTCATCCGGTGCACTTCGAAGCCGAGAGGCGCAAGCATTGCTTCGAGCGCCACAAGTGCTCCGCCCTCCGCGGGCGTCACGGACGGGCAGCGAATCAGCGTCTGAAGATTGGCAACGGGATCGGTGGCGGTCATGGCGATCGAATTATCCGGCGGCGATGGCAAAGGAATGGCAACACAGAGAACTCTCGCTGCATAATTCCAGCCTTAGTTCGATTCCGACCTGAGGTTAAAATCACGCGGCAGATTCAAGGTTCTACAGCATCCTTTGCGCGTCATATTCGGCGCGCGGCGCTGCAGAGCCAGAAAGGCTCGCCGCTGGTTTAGCCGATCGGGCGGATGCTGTCACCCATCAATGGCTTGGGATCGGACGCTCCGCAGCGCGGAGCGTCCCTCCGGGATGGGTGTGCTCAGTCGCGCAGGAGTTCGTTGATGCCCGTCTTGGAGCGGGTCTTTTCGTCGACCCGCTTGACGATGACCGCGCAATAGAGATTCGGTGCCGGCTGGCCGTTGGCCATCGTAGCGTTGCCGCTCGGCATGGAACCGGCGACGACCACGGAATAGGGGGGTACTTCGCCATATGTCACTTCCCCGGTCGCGCGGTCGACGATCTTCGTCGACTTGCCGATAAAGACGCCCATGCCGAGCACCGAGCCTTCACGGACGATGCAGCCCTCGACGACCTCGGAGCGTGCACCGATGAAGCAATTGTCCTCGATGATGGTCGGACCGGCCTGCATGGGCTCGAGCACGCCGCCAATCCCGACCCCGCCCGAAAGATGCACGTTCCTGCCGATCTGTGCACAGGAGCCGACCGTTGCCCAGGTGTCCACCATCGTGCCTTCGCCCACATAGGCGCCGAGATTGACGAAGGAGGGCATCAGGATTGCGCCGGGCGCAATATAGGCCGAACGGCGCACGATGCAGTTCGGCACGGAGCGGAAGGCAGCCTTCTCGAATTCGGCCGGACCCCAGCCGTCAAACTTGGAAGGCACCTTGTCCCACCAGGAGGATTCGCCCGGGCCGCCCTTGATGGCCTCCATCGGATTGAGCCGGAAGGAAAGAAGAACTGCCTTCTTCAGCCACTGGTGGACGGTCCAGGCGCCGTCGGCGCCACGCGTCGCAACCCGCGCCTTGCCGCTGTCGAGAAGGAGAAGCGAAGCCTCGACCGCATCGCGGATCTCTCCGCGCGTCGCGGTGTTCACATTGTCACGATCCTCGAACGCAGCTTCGATGATCTTTTCGAGAGAGGCGAGGTCGGTGACGCTCATGAGAATTCCTTAAACTTCGATCTTTATCGTGGAGCGGGCGGAGATACCGGAATTGCGAAGGGTCCGGATGGTGTTCTGCTCTACAGCAACAGCCCGGAAAATGGAATGATTTTCGGATATGGTGAGGGCTTGGATTCACGGCCCCAATGATCCATATCCGCTTGCCTGACGTTGCATCACGGCAATCGGCGATGCAACGGGGCTCACGACTGAAAGGCATGGAAATGACGAAGGCGAGGAATGGCAGGCTGCGGCGCAAGGATGGAGTCTGGGACCCGCTGAAGAGCAGTTCTGCGGACAAGCAGCGCGCAGAGGCCGTGCCGAAGACGCCGCAATCGCTCTCCCCTTCCTATCGCCTTGCCTATGCGGACGAGGAGTTCCTTTGCCGCGAGGAACTGCGGCCGATCCGCCTCCAGCTCGAACTCCTGAAGCCCGAGATGATACTCACGGAGAGGGGCATCAAGTCCACGGTCGTGATGTTCGGCGGCGCGCGCATTCCCGCTCCCGGTGCCAGCGCCTGGGCCGCCCGCAACGACGTGCAGCGCGTGAACCTGGAGGCCGCGTCAGTCTATTACGAGGAGGCTCGTAAATTTGCGCGCCTCTGCTCGAAACACTCCGCCGGGTTCAACTTTCATGAATATGTCGTCGTCACGGGCGGTGGGCCCGGCGTCATGGAGGCAGGCAATCGCGGCGCGGCCGAGGAGGGTGCGCCCTCGATCGGCCTCAACATTGTCCTGCCGCACGAGCAGGCGCCCAATGCCTATGTCACCCCGGAGCTGAGCTTCAATTTCCATTATTTTGCGATCCGCAAGATGCATTTCATGGTCCGCGCGAAAGCGATCGCGGTATTCCCCGGCGGTTTCGGCACGCTCGACGAATTCTTCGAATGCCTGACACTGATCCAGACCGGCCGCATGGAGCGACTGCCGCTCATTCTCTTCGGCGAGAAGTTCTGGCGCGGCATCATCAATTTCCCCGCGCTTGCGGAGTTCGGCACGATTGCGCCCGAAGATATCGACCTGTTCAGCTTCGTCGATACGGCAGACGAGGCGTGGAAGATCATCGCCGATTTCTATGAGCTCTAGGCAATCCCGTGAAGAGCGGACCGGGAAACCGTGCCGTATTGCATCATTGAGGAAATAGACAGACAGAAATCCGCCGCATCCTGCGGCGGTTTCCGTTTCGTAAGGCTAGACTTACAGGAAGGGGTGATCGGGCATGTCGTCGATCGAGATGACGCCGTCCTTGTTCGTGTCCATGCGGTCGAAGAGCTTGTTCATCGCCGCTTCCGCCTCCTGCTTGCTGACCTGACCGTTCTCGTCGGTGTCCGCCCTGCGGATAATCATGCTGACGCGCATTGCGACGGCACGCTGCATCCAGCGCTCGCGGGCTTCGGCCCGTGCCGGCTGGGCGTTGCCCGACGCGGTGTCGCCATTTGCGCCCGGCTGCGCTCCGTTGTCGGATTGCGCCATGTTTTCATGCTGCTCACGGCGCATCTGCATCTGCGCTTCCAGGTAGTTTCGCAGTTCACCGGGAGTGACTGAGCCATCCTTGTTGGTGTCGACAACGTCGAACACCTTGTCGATACCCGCTTTCGCTTCGTCTCTCGTGATCTTGGAATCGTGATCCGTGTCGAATTGTTTCAGCATTCGCACGAAAATGATCTCGCGGACGAATTCGGCGCGGCGTCCGTGGTTGTCGTGCCAGTGACCGGGGGCGGCAAAGCCCGTCTCATATGACGCGCCGAGAAGCAGGGCGGCGGAAACTGTGGCCAGGAGGACTTTGTTGCGGTTCATCATGTTACCTTTCGTTTCCGGCGTCACGAAACGAAAGTTACGCCTGCTCGGACGAAACGGCCAATTAAACATCCGGGAGAAGAATGAAACTTTGGTAATCTGCTGCCTTCCGTCAGGCGGTCAGGCCGCTCAGGAAGCTCGTCAGATCGTCACTGATGAAGTCGATGTGGTCGTCGTCGTCACCCACCCGTTCCCACCATTCTGCAACTGTGTCCTCGAGATTCTGCGGAACGAGCAGCACCGTGCGCATGCCGAGAAGCTTTGGTACCTTGAGGTTGCGAGGCAGGTCCTCGAACATCGCTGCCTTCGCGGTATCGAGGCGGTTGAGGGCGGTGAACTTGTCGTAGGTGGCGGCCGCCGGCTTCGGAACGAAATCGGCCGCGACGATATCGAAGATGTCGTCGAAATGATCGAGAATGCCGAGTGCGCGCGCCGTCATCTCGGCATGCCGTACGCTCCCGTTCGTGAAGATGAACTTGCGCCCCGGCAGCGATTTGATCGCGGCACCGAGATCCGGCTGCGGCATGAGCGCCGAGTAGTCGATGGCGTGCGCTTTTTCGAGGAAGTCGTTCGGATCGACCTTGTGATGGATCATCAGGCCCTGCAGCGTCGTCCCGTGATCGAGATAGTACTGCTTCTGCAGCTTGCGCGCCTCTTCCTTCTCGAGCTGCAGCAGCGTCGAGACATAGGACGTCATGTTTTTGTCGATCTGCGCAAAGAGGTTGATGCGATGCGGATAGAGGGTGTTGTCGAGATCGAAGACCCATTCGGTCACGTTCTCGAAGTCGGCCTTGGTCGGCGTGCGGTTCAACTGTGTCATGGCTGCCTTTATCGCACGCGCCGTATCCGATGAAAATCTGGAATGCAAACATTCCCGTTGCTTTATTGATGCGCTGGTCGCCGGCGTTTAAACCTTGGCACCGAGAGATGTGGAGGTGCCGCGATGAACCAGCAAGACAGAGCCAGGGCTTTCGACGAGCTACACCGGCAGGGCAGCCCGGTCGTGCTTTACAATATCTGGGACGCGGGAACGGCCAAGGCCGTTGCCGATGCCGGCGCCAAGGCGCTTGCAACCGGCAGCTGGTCGGTCGCTGCCGCCCACGGCTTCGGGGATGGCGAGAAGCTGCCGCTCGAAGCCCTGCTTGCAGCGGTGAAGGAAATCACGGCCGTGACGGACCTGCCGTTGTCGGTCGATTTCGAGGGTGCCTATGCCGTCGAGCCGAAGCATGCGGCCGAGAATGTCGCCAGGCTCATCGATGCCGGCGCCATCGGCATCAATTTCGAGGATCAGGTGGTTGGCGGCGACGGCCTTCATTCGACTGAGGCTCAGGCGGCCCGCATCCGGGCAATCCGCGACATGGCGGACGGACGCGGCATCCCCTTCTTCATCAATGCCCGGACCGACCTCTTCCTCCGGGAGGGAGACGATTCGAAGCATGCCGGCCTTGTCGACGCGGCAATCGAGCGCGGCAGGGCCTATGCCGCGGCCGGGGCCAGCGGCTTCTTCGTTCCCTGGGTGATCGACCCTGCTCTCATCGAAAAGATCTGCGCGGCATCTTCACTGCCGGTCAACGTCATGATGAGGCCCGGTGCTCCGGACATCAAGACGCTTGCAGGCCTGGGCGTGCGCCGCGTGAGCTACGGACCTGGGCCGTACCGGGTGATGATCGAGAAATTGAAGGAGGCAGCCGCGGCGGTCTTCGCCGCCGCGGGCTGAAGGGTGTCAGGGAACGATCAGCGTTCCCGCGCCGTGCTCCGTGAAGATTTCGAGCAGTACGGAATGCGCCGTCTTGCCGTTCAGGATGACGACACCCTGGACGCCCGCCTTGATGGCGTCGATGCAGGTCTCGACCTTCGGGATCATGCCGCCGGAAATCGTGCCGTCGGCGATCAGCGCGCGGGCCTGGGCGACGGAAAGTTCCTTGATGAGTTCGCCCTGTCTGTCGAGCACGCCCGGAACATCCGTAAGGAAGAGCAGGCGCGTTGCGTTGAGCGCACCGGCGATGGCGCCGGCAAACGTATCGGCGTTGATATTGTATGTAGCACCGTCACGGCCGGGAGCGACCGGTGCGATAACTGGGATCATCTCCGAGCGGGCCAAAAGGTCGATGAGTGTGCGGTCGACCTCAACGACTTCGCCGACGAAGCCGAGATCCAGCACGCGCTCGATATTGGAGTCGGGGTCCTTGACGGTCTTGTGGGCCTTTTCGGCGAAGACCATGTTGCCGTCCTTGCCGCACAGGCCGATCGCCCATTCGCCGGTCTGGTTGATGAGGGCGACGATCTCCTTGTTGATCGAGCCGGCAAGAACCATTTCGACGATCTCGACGGTCTTCTGGTCGGTAACGCGCAGACCGCCCTCGAACTTTGATTCGATGCCCATCTTGGTCAGCATCGCGCCGATCTGCGGTCCGCCGCCGTGCACGACAATCGGGTTGACGCCCGATTGCTTGAGAAGCGCGATATCGCTCGCAAACGCCCTGCCGAGCTCAGGATTGCCCATGGCGTGGCCGCCGTATTTCACGACGATCGTCTTGTTCTCGTAACGCTGCATGAAGGGCAGGGCCTGCGCAAGCAGCCGTGCCTGAGTTTCGCTTTCGGTCTCGATCATGGGATACCCCGCGGGAATCTGGTTGCGGCCTTTTATCTCAAGTTTTTGACAGATGGAATAAGCCGCGCCGATTTGCAGGGGTCGTTGGACGAAACCTTGATATGAGGCAGTCGCCGACGGGATCGACACCGACGGCGGCCTTGCCGGCCGCGAACTTGATGCGGAAGAGCCACGCGGTGCCGGGCGATGAGGGAAGGCGGATTGACAGCCGCATGGAAGAGTTGGAAGCTGATCGTGCGAGGGCAGTTCGAGGGAGCTCGCGTCGAGGAATTGAGCCACCAGGAACTGGCTGACCGGTTTGCTGTTCCGCTGAATAGGATGGGCATCTGGCTGCGCTGCAGCCTTCTGAAGTCGAGAGAGTGTATGGAACGATGACATCGTCCGATCAGAGCAAGGGAGGCCGGTCCGGCGACGAGGTGCTTGCGGGCGAGTATGTGCTTGGTGTCCTTTCCCTGCAGGACCGACGCATCGTTGAAGAGAGAATGCGGCGTGATCGGCAATTTGCTGCGATCGTGAGCCGGTGGGAAGAAAATCTCTCTGCCTTCAATGACGACTACGAGATCGTTGCACCGGCCCGCGAGACGTTCAAGCAGGTCGAGTCCCGTCTCTTTATCCAGCCTGAGGCGATCCCGCGTCGCCCGCCAGGGCTTTGGAGGTCCGTTATTTTCTGGCGGTCCCTCACATTTCTTTCCGCAGCGGTCGCGGCCGTTGCCATCGTTGCGGCCTCGGGTAGCTTCCGCTCGCCGCAGGCGCCCGCTCTCATCGCCGAACTAGCGGGGCAGAACAGTCAGATAAGTCTCCTTGCCTCCTACGATTCGCAAAGCGGCAGGCTGAGGATCGTCCCGGTCGCCATCGGCGCACAGGGCGAGAAATCCCTGCAGCTCTGGCTCGTACCCGGCAGCGGTCCACCGAAGTCGCTTGGCGTCTTCGAACCCGATCGAAGCGGACAGCTGGTCGTTCCATCTTCGATGCGCAGCAGCGTGTCGGACGGCGCGACGCTTGCCGTCAGTGTCGAACCGCTTGGCGGCTCGCCGACAGGTCAGGCGACCGGCCTCATGATTGCCACCGGAACGGCACACCGGCCGTAGTCCGGCACCCCTTTCAAGTCGGCTGGCGACCGGCGATCGTTTCGACGATCGCGTCACGCAATTCGTCCAGCCCATCGAATTTTTCCGACGAGGTTGCAAGAACGGCAGGGTAGGCGGCGGGGCGCTTGCGGATCTTCTCCGACGTCTCGGCGAGGAGCCGTGGAAGGCCCGCTTCCTTGATCTTGTCGGTCTTCGTCAGGACGATCTGGTAGGAAACGGCTGCCTTGTCCAGCAGCGACAAAACCTCCTCGTCGTTCTTCTTGATGCCGTGGCGCGAGTCGATCAGCACGTAGACGCGCTTGAGCGTGGCCCTGCCGCGCAGATAGTCGAAGACCAGCTTCGTCCAGGCGTCGACCTGCTCCTTGGGTGCCTGCGCGTAGCCGTAGCCCGGCATGTCGACGAGCGCCATCGGCGGCAGGTCGCCTGCCTCGCCGGAATAGCCGTCGGGAACGAAATAATTGAGTTCCTGCGTCCGCCCCGGCGTGTTCGACGTCCGCGCGAGCCCCTTCTTGCCGACAAGCGCATTGATCAGCGATGACTTGCCGACATTGGACCGGCCCGCAAACGCCACTTCCGGAGGTCCCTCCGGCGGCAGGAACTTCAGCGAAGGCACGCCCCGGATGAAGATCCATGGCTGTTCGAAAAGTGGCTTGTCGGTCTTTTTCGTCATTCCGCCTCTTCCAGCGCTTTTGTGGTCCGTTGCGCCCATGGCATTTCAGGTTTCAGGCAAGCTTGTCAACCGGCCGTCCCGCGGGGCCATGACCGGCGGCAGAGACGTTCCTCGGCGAATTTGCGATGCTCCGTAAAGAAAAGGCCCCGGAAACTCTCGCTCCAGGGCCCTGTTCCGCTATTTCGAAGGCGCCGGCTTTCGTCGGAAGAGGCCCTTCATATTGTCGAAGAGTTCGACCTTCACGCCATGGCGCTTCATGATCACGGCCTGCTGGATGACGGAAAGCGTGTTGTTCCACGCCCAGTAGATCACGAGACCCGCCGGGAAGCTCGCCAGCATGAAGGTGAAAACCAGCGGCATCCAGTTGAAGATCATTGCCTGCGTCGGATCGGGCGGCGTCGGGTTCATGCGCATCTGCAGGAACATCGTGAAACCCATGATGATCGGCCAGACGCCGAGGTGCAGGAAGGTCGGCGCGGTGAAGGGCAGCAGGCCGAACAGGTTGACGATCGTCGTCGGATCGGGAGCCGAAAGGTCCCGGATCCAGCCGAAGAACGGCGCGTGGCGCATCTCGATGGTGATGTAGATCACCTTGTAGAGCGAGAAGAAGATCGGGATCTGCAGCAGCACCGGCCAGCATCCGGCGATCGGATTGATCTTCTCTTCCTTGTAGAGCTGCATCGTTGCCTGCTGCAGGCCCATGCGGTCGTCGCCGAACTTGGCCTTCAGCTCCTCCATCTTCGGCTGCATGCGCTTCATGTTCGCCATCGAGGCGTACTGTTTGCTGGCCAGAGGGAAGAAGAGTGCCTTGACGACGATGGTCGTGCAGAGGATCGCGACGCCGAAATTGCCGAAGTAATGGAAGAAGAAGTCCATCAGCTTGAACATCGGCTTGGTGATGAAATAGAACCAGCCCCAGTCGATCAGCCGGTCGAAGCGCGGGATGTTGTACGAGGCCTCGTAGCCGTCGATGACCGGAACGACCTTGGCGCCGGCAAAGACGAGATTCTTGAGTTCGACCGACTGTCCGGGCGCAAGCGTGAAGGCGTCGTCCTTGTAGTCGGCCTGGTAGCGCGGCTGGCCGTCAGTGAAGTGCGAGAAGCGCGCCTCATAGGCCGACTGCTGCGGCGGGATGATCGTCGCTGCCCAGTACTTGTCGGTGATGCCGAGCCATCCGCCCGTTGCCTTCGGCGGCGTGACGGCTTCCTTCTCAGCGGCGGAATACTTGGTTTCGATCAGGCCGTCTTCGCCGATAACGCCGATGAAGCCTTCATGCAGCACGTAGACGGAGGGCGTCGTCGGCTTGTTGAAGCGCGTCACCCGGCCATAGGACGAAAGTGAAACCGGTGCCTGCCCGGTATTCTCGATCCTGTCGGCGACCGTGAACATGAAATGATCGTCGACAGAGATCGTGCGGGTGAAGGTCAGTCCCTTTTCATTCGTATAGGTCAGCGTAACCGGCGTCTTGTCGGTGAGCTTGGCACCCTCCGGGGCTGTCCAGAGGGTCGATGGACCGGGAACGCTGCCGGTCGCATCGGTGCCGACATAGCCGAGTTCGGTGAAGTAGCCGTCCGCGGTATCGGCGGGGCTGAATAGCGTGATGATCGGGCTGCTCTTGTCGACGGTCTCGTGGTAGTCCTTGAGCCTCAGGTCGTCCAGGCGAGCGCCGGCGAGGTTGATCGAGCCGGAAAGGGCGGGCGTATCGATGATGACGCGCGGCGTCTTGGCGAGTGCCTGTTCGCGCGTTTCGGTCGCAGCTGCCTGGCCTGACGGGGCCGTGGCGCCTGGCTGTGCCGCCTGTCCGTCGGCTGCAGGCGTCTTGACCTGCTCAATGGTCTGCTGCTGCGCCTTGCGGGCCTCATCGATTTTCCGCTGCGCTTCGATGCGAGGATTCATGTAGAGGAATTGCCATGCGAGGACGATCAGCACCGAGAGAGCGATCGCAATGAAATAATTGCGGTTGTTTTGCATCATACGTTCCTGGGGCGCTCGTCCTTGGAGCGCGTGTGTTTCGGCCGTGCCTTTATGCGGGTGGAAAGCTGGTCGGCCAACTCCTTGAAGGGTGCCGTCAGAACGTCCCTTCGCGCGACAACCACATAGTCGTGTCCGGGCTGCATTGCAAACCCGCCGTGAAGCCGCACCGCTTCTTTCAGCCTGCGCCGCATGCGGTTGCGCTCCACTGCATTCCCGTGTTTCTTGGTAACAGTGAAGCCGATCCGGGCTTCGCCTTCGGGTTCGTGCCGGTCAAGCACTTCCAGCAGGAAGAAATTTCCCCTGCGTTTCTCGCCGTTCCGCACGGCAAGAAACTGCGGCCGGCCTTTCAGCCGCCCGACAGTCTTTTTCAGATCATTCTGTGCCATTCGCCCGCCATCGCATATCGGGCAAATCCGGCGTCAGGCCGAGAGACGCTTGCGGCCACGAGCGCGGCGGGCCACGATGACCTTGCGGCCGCCCTTGGTGGCCATACGTGCACGGAAACCGTGACGGCGCTTGCGAACAAGCTTGGATGGTTGATAGGTACGCTTCATTTATTTAAACACCGCGGAGTGCGGCCCTTCTTAAGTTTGCGCTGTGCAAGGAGCGTTTGTTTTTCGCACCGGTCGGCCTGTCGAAACTGGCTTTATGGCCGGACGTGCGGCGGCTTATACGTATCAAGCCCTCAGAAGTCAATTATACCGGCGCGATTCACCGATTTGCCGGCGCACAAGGCAAAATATCGCACATCGGTGTTAATTTTTATTGGTGCCTATCAACGGTTGATTTTTCCCCAAGGAATGTGGCTATGCCGCAGTAACTACAGGTAATTTCTTATAGTAATGAATGCGAACATAAGAAATACAACATTAATAATTTTGGCCGAGGTTTAGCCAGTCGGCTGGGAATTTGCTTTCCGGGCTCTTGTTCGAACCTAAGGGAGGCACTCCTTTGAAAATCCGCGGTAAGATCAATCTGCTTGTTTCGGTCATGGGCGGCGCTGCGCTGCTCATTGGCGGAACGGCGCTTTATGCAATGAAGCAATATGATGCCAAGCTGGTCGCCTATGAGCAGACCGCAGCCCGGGCCTATGCCGGGGAACGGCTCAATCGGTTCGTGACTGCAACGGTCATGGAAGCGCGCGGAATCTATGCCGCAAAGGAGATCAAGGACACCGGCGCCTTCGCCAAGGGCCTGATGACCGATCTCGACCAGATCGACCAGATCATTGCCGATTGGGCGCCGCTCGTGCCGGAAAGCCAGAAAGGCACCTTCGGCAAAATGGTCGATCGCGCCAAGGAATTCCGAACTTTCCGTACGGAGACGGCGCGTCTCGGCACCGAAGTCGGCCCGGCGGCGGCCAACGAGCAGGGCAACAACGATGCCAACCGTGCCAACCGCAAGGCCTTCCAGGCCGAAATCGATGCCATCGTGACGGCCGACAAGGCCGAGCTGCAGGTCGTGGACGCGGAAATCGAACGCTTCCGGAACTCGATCTTCTGGCTGGTTCTGAGCATTACAGGGATCGGTATCGCGGCCGGCGTCGGCATGGGCTTCTACGTGGGCACGATCCATCTCAGCCGGCCGATCAAGAAGGTGACGCACACCATCAAGGAAGTCGCCGAGGGCAATTTCGACGTGGATGTGCCTTATGCGGGCCGGAGCGACGAGATCGGCGACATGGCTGCCGCCGTTGCCGTCTTCAAGGAAAATGGCCTGGCAATCCGCCGCATGAACGAGCAGGAAGCGGCGATGCGCGCCAAGAGCGACGATCTCCAGTCCAGCATGTCCCTCGTCGTCGCGGCAGCTGCGGCAGGTGATTTCGGCCGCCGCATCGAAAAGCACTACAACGACGAAAATCTCGACCGTTTCGCCAGCAACATCAACGAGCTGCTCTCGGCCGTCGATGTCGGCATCACCGAAGTCAAGCGTGTCATCGCAAGCCTTGCGGACGGCGACCTCACGCAGTCGATGCGTGGCAGCTTCCGGGGCTCGTTCGCGGAGCTTCAGAGCAATGTCAACAGTACGCTCTCGACCCTCCAGGACACCATGCGCCAGGTCCGAGACACCACGGAGGGCATCAACGCCAATTCGGCGGAACTCCGTTCGGCAAGCGACGACCTCTCGAAGCGGACCGAGCAGCAGGCCGCGGCCCTCGAGGAAACCTCGGCCGCTCTCGACGAGATCACGGCAGTGGTGCAGAACTCCAGCGGACGTGCGCAGGAAGCAAGCGTCATGGTCTCCGAGGCGAAGGAGAATGCCGAGCGGTCCGGCGTGGTCGTCCGCAACGCGGTCGATGCCATGGGTCGCATAGAGCAGGCGTCGCAGGAAATCAGCCAGATCATCAACGTGATCGATGAGATCGCCTTCCAGACGAACCTCCTCGCATTGAATGCAGGCGTCGAGGCGGCCCGTGCCGGGGAGGCCGGCAAGGGCTTCGCGGTCGTTGCCCAGGAAGTCCGCGAACTGGCGCAGCGCTCCGCGACCGCCGCCAAGGACATCAAGGCTCTCATCACCAAATCGGGCGGCGAGGTCCAGGTGGGCGTGAAGCTCGTGCAGGCCACCGGCGAGGCTCTTAGCGAGATCGAAGCCCGCGTCCTCAAGATCAACGACCACATCCATTCGATCGCAACGGCAGCACGCGAACAGTCGACCGGCCTGCAGGAAGTGAACACCGCCGTCAACCAGATGGACCAGGTCACCCAGCAGAATGCGGCGATGGTGGAAGAGACCTCGGCGGCGACGCACAAGCTCTCCGCCGAGGCAGATGGCCTGCTGAGCCTTGTCTCCCGCTTCAAGGTGGCGGCCGGTGGGGCACCCGTGGCCGCTGTCGCGCGCCACCAGGAGCATGCCCCGGTCGCCTCTCCCGCACGCCGCATGATGGGAAGTGTCGCCCGCGCCTTCTCCGGCGGAAATGCCCAGGCGCAGGCCTGGGAAGAGTTCTGATCGTCGGCTTGTCCGAGGTTATCGCGAAAGGCGCCGGGAACGGCGCCTTTTCGTTTCCGGGAATGCACCCTGGCGTCGATCGGTCGCTGCTCGCGGGAAGCGTCCAAGACCGGGGATGCCAGCAAAAGAGTGGGAATTGCCAAGATAATCACCGGCCCGCGAGAGAGGATGCCATCCGCATCAATTGTTGGTGAAGTCGCCGGCATGAAGAGCCCGACTGCAACCAAGGCGCCGGAAATGCTGGAAAAGCATTATCCGCTTCGGCAGCCTTGCCCCGCAGGTTCGGAGATTGGAAAGCGTGTCGCGATCTCTTATGATACCCACTGGCGCGCGGATCATGGATTCGCTTCGCCAGGTACTCGCCCGTCCGGTTGGACGGCGGGGCACGGATGGTCGGGCAATCCGGGATGAAGGTGATTGAAGTATGGACCCGGTTGACGAGCAGAACAGCACGAAGGAGACAGGCGAAGCCACGACAGAGCGGGCTGCCGGTATGTTCACGGGATTATCGGGCAAGCTTCTCTGGCTGACTGTCGTCTTCATCATGTTCGCCGAGGTACTGATTTTCGTTCCGTCGGTTGCCAACATGCGGCTGCGCTGGCTGGAGGACCGCCTCAACACGGCGGCAGCGGCCGCGATCGTCATCGATGGCCTGCAGCCGATCGAGCTTCCGCGCGCCTTGCAGAAGGAGACGCTGGAGGCGACGGGGACCAAGGCCATCGTCCTGCGCAAGGACGGAACCTCCCGTCTGCTCGCAATGTCCAGCATGCCGACTTCGGTCGACGAGCAGTATGATCTGACGTCCGTCACGCCTCTGACGGCAATCCGCGATGCACTGGACACGTTGATCTTCGGTGGCGGCCGCATCATCCGCGTCTTCGGGCCTGTCGGCGACACGAACACCGGCGTGGAGGTCGTGCTCAAGGACAACAACCTCCGCAAGGCGATGTTCGCCTATGCGCGCAATGTCTTCTTCCTTTCCATTCTCATCTCACTCTTCACCGCGACGCTGATCTTCTTTGCGATCAACCGCATGATGATCGTGCCGATCCGCCGGCTGACCGGAAGCATGCAGGAGTTTTCGAGCGATCCGGACGATCCCGAGCGCGTCTTCAAGGCGGATAGCGGGCGGGACGAACTTTCTGTCGCCGGACGCCATCTTTCCGCGATGCAGGCGCAGCTGCAGAAGACCTTGAAGCAGCAGAAAAACCTTGCCGCTCTCGGGCTCGCGGTCTCCAAGATCAATCATGACATGCGCAATATCCTCGCCTCGGCGCAGCTGATGTCCGATCGCCTCGTTCGCGTCGACGACCCGATGGTGAAGAGCTTCGCCCCGAAGCTCCTGCGCACGATCGACCGCGCCGTGGGATATACCAACGAGGTCCTTTCCTTCGGCAAGGCTACGGAATCCGCACCCCGCCGGCGGCGGCTCCTGCTTGGCGATCTGATGCAGGAGGTCAAGGATATCCTTGCGATCGATCCGGAAAGCGACATCGAGTTTCTGGAGCAGATCCCGAATGATCTCGAGGTGGATGCGGATGGCGAGCAGCTTTTCCGCATCATCTACAATCTCTGCCGCAATGCCTACCAGGCCATGGCCGCCTCGGATGGCGAAGATCCGCTTCGTCGCATCACCGTCTCTGCCAATCGGATGGGAAGCGTGGTCAGTATCACCGTCGACGATACGGGTCCGGGCATGCCGCAGAAGGCGAAGCAGAACCTTTTCACTGCCTTCAGGGGGGCTGCCCGCTCCGGCGGTACGGGCCTTGGCCTTGCCATTGCCCGCGAACTCGTGCTCGCCCACGGCGGCACCATCGCGCTCGTGGAAAAGCCCGCGGCAGGCACGCAGTTCAGGATCGAAATTCCCGACCGGCCTGTCTCGCTCAATGATTATCGCAGCCGTACGCGCCACGAAAAATAACGCGAAACCGCGTTCTCGCCGATCCATTGCAAGCCACGATGAACAGCTTCAACAGGGCGCAACGCCTTGAATCTTCGGCTGATCTGCTCCGCGGTCGATGCCCGTTGCCGGCGCACTCATGGCGGCGGAGGAAAATTGCTCTTTTTTCCGAAAGGCTCTTGCATTCCCCGGACGGACGCTTTAGAGGATCGCCCACGCAAACGGTCTGGAACCGCTTGACGATACGCACCCGTAGCTCAGCTGGATAGAGCACCAGACTACGAATCTGGGGGTCAGGAGTTCGAATCTCTTCGGGTGCGCCATTCTTCCTAAAACTCTTCTGAGCTTGCGGCGGCCGCTTCTTGTACGATGCCGGCCATAGAGGACGCATCGTCGATCATCTCCGGTGCTGCACCGCTGCACTCGTTGCGACGCGACCAACTCACCTTCGCCTAGCTTCCGCGGCGCCGCATTGATGATATGAGATAGCCCAATGCAAGCGTCATGGCGGCGACTGCTATTCCGGTGCTGATCACACCCGCCGGCGTTATTCTGGCACTGCCTTGCAAGGTAATGTGTTTTCCCACGCGCAGATCGAAAGTGGATTTGATTTCCTCTGGGTGTGAGGGGACTGCGGTCGGAGACTCCTCCTGAATGACTGTCATTTTGAAGCTCCGTTGCAAATGCGCCGCCTGATACCCACCCCAAGATGGGTGGATGCTACGGTAACATAGCAGTTCGCAGATTCATCTCGTCCGGCGCGCCAAAATTCCACCAATCCAGAACGAGGCTGGGCTCAGAGCCGCCATTCGCCCGAGCGGACGCTGAGCGAATCCAGCCGGGATGAACCCTCATCGCCATGCCAAACCAGAAGGCGGCGCGGTTCGGCGGGCGTAGCGGCGATGGTAATTCCGGTGCGCATCCGCCATACTCCGCAGCAAGCGCCCCGGAGTTCTGACCTGGACGGTCGACGGCAAGCTGTTCGATATCGGTCCGGGGCAGGCATGGTCACACCCGCCGTGATCGGTCCGCCGTTTTTCCGCGAAGCCGCCGAGGTGATTAATGCGGCGGCCGATGGCCCACCTGATGCGACAAAGCTGGTGGCGATCATGCGTGTGCACGGTCTGATACCGGCTGTTGCGCTATCTCAGGCCGCGCGGTGAGCACGACCATGGGTCGCAAGCGGCTGATTGTCCGTTGTGCGACGAGGTGTTGAGCAAGTTTCGAAGCGTCAGGAGGCAAAGATGCCACGCGTAACACTGGTCGGGTTTGACCCGCAGACAGTCGATTTTTCAGATCCGGCTTTCCCGCCGGGAATGAACGCAGAAAAGATAAATGCCGGCATCGCGTTGGCACTGGAGCAGATGAAGGAACGGGGATGGGAAGGTGATTTCTGCCCGATCCGTCCCGACGAAACGGCCGGGCAGACCGTGGAGCATCACCTGGCTTCCGCAGACTATGCGTGCGTCGTCATCGGCGCCGGGGTTCGTCTGCCTCCCAAAGGACTTGCGCTGTTCGAGGCGGTCGTCAACGCGGTGCATCGCGCGGCTCCGGGCGCCACAATCGCTTTTAACACACGGCCCGACGACAGCGCCGACGCCGCCGCCCGATGGCTGCCGCCCGATTGAACGCGGCCGGGCGGATTTCGAAGGCTCCAACTCGCTACACAGCAGAAATTTCGACAGTCAGATTTGGTTCCTGCCAAGCTAGGTAGAAATGGCAATCACATAGGAGCGCCGAGTTTCATCTCGTCCAGCGCGCCATTCTTCGACGATTGCGGGACAAAACTGGGCACCGAAACCCCCTCCACGCGACGTCGACATACGCGGATACACCCCATTGCCTACTGATCTTTTTGGGAGCTTAATCGGCTTGCAACTCCCCGTGGTAGGAATTCGCCGATCGTCGGACACCCACGCAGGCTGGCGGCTTTAGCGCCGCCGATCTTGAGAGGAACGCTGACGGCTCGGTCAGCGTCTGGTTCGGACCGAAGGCACCGGAAGGCAAGGAGGCAAACTGGGTTCCGACCGACCCCGATCGCCGCTTCGACCTCATGTTCCGGTTCGTTGCGCCGGCCAGGGCGGGGGTGTGGAGGTTGCTGGAGGTCGCGAAGACGCCCGTTTAGGCAGTGCGTGAAAAATCGTTGCGCCAAAAGACAACAGGGAGGACCAACCGATGCGGAAGACTCTGATCGCGATTGTTCTGGGCGCCGTGCTTGGCGCCACTGCCGGGCTTCCAGCGAATGCTGAGGATCTTTCTCCCTCTCTCCTATGGGGCCGCGCGATGCCGCCTGGTCCCGACGCACGGGTCAAGATCACCGAGCCTTACGCCCGCATGGTCGCGCGCGACGCCTATTTCTGGGCTTGGCCGATGCTCAATATCTATAACAAGCGGCTCGGTTTCGGTCAGGCGCCGGAGCCGGGCTTACTGGACGGTATCTTGCCTTTCGCGCCCGTCAATCGGCTTGCGATGCTCACGGACTATATCGATCCGGCGGAACGCGCGGTCGCTTGCCCGAACCAGGACGTCGCCTATGGCGGCGGCCCGCTTGGGCTCGATGTGAGTCCCGTCGTCATCCAGGTTCCGGATTTTGGCGATCGCTTCTGGGTCTATCAGATTGTTGATCTGCGCACCGACAGCTTCGCTTCACTCGGCAAGATGTATGGCACGACGCCCGGCTTCTATCTGCTCGTCGGACCAAACTGGCATGGCAATGTCCCAAAGGGCATCACCCGGGTGTTTCGCTCGACGACCAATACAGGCTTCGTCGCGCCGCGCGTCTTCGTCGATGACACTCCAGACGACAAGCGCGCGGCCCAGGGCGCGATCAGTGGCATCGACATGTATCCGCTCGCCGAGTTTGACGGAACGATGAAGCGCCACGACTGGAGCAAGCTGCCAAAGTTCCCGTCGCCAGGCTCGGGTGGCGGCGCGGAAACCAAATGGGTGTTTCCCGACAAGTTCATAGATCAACTGCCTCTCGTCCTCGCCGATGCGCAGCCGCTGCCCGGCGAAGAAGCGCGTTACGCGCAAATGCTGGCCGTCGTCGAGGCGACGAAAATGGATCCGGCGCTCAAGAAGGCCGTTATTGACGAGGCGACGAGGTCGCGCCCCTGCTTCAGTTCCGCAACTGGGGACTGCGGCTGCCGCATAATTGGAGCACCACCTCCAACAACGCCGCCTTCGGGACCGACACGTTCACCCGCACTGCGGTCGCCAAGTCCAACATCCTCGTCAACGCGCCGCTCGAAACCAAGTATTTCTATCAGGACCTCGACGCTGCGGGCGCGCGGCTCAACAGCGCCAACCGCTATACAGTGACCTTCGCCAAGGACCAAACCCCACCGGTGAACGGTTTCTGGTCGCTCACGCTCTATGACGTCGAGCACTTCTTCGCGCCGAACGATCTCAATCGATATTCGGTCGGCACCAAGAGCAAGACGCTCCTCGCCAACGCCGACGGCTCGCTTACGATCTACGTGCAGGCCGATCCGCCGCCGGAGGCGCAGCGTGCGAACTGGCTGCCGGCGCCGAAGGGAGCCGACTTCTCGCTCTATATGCGCGCCTACTGGCCGAAGACCGCGATCATCGACGGCTCATGGACGCCGCCCGCGGTGCAGCGCATGGACTGAGCTGCAATATCCGCTCTGGCGAATTCCTTTCGTGCTTGGGACCGATCCCAAGGGTCGATTGCGGGCCAATGCTCCATCGCTCGTGAACTCACATGCAACCGTAATTGTCAGACAAATTGGCGCCTTCGCGCCTTGCGATAGAAAATCACGGCGCCGGGCAAAACAAATCCCCTAAAGCGAGTGTCTTCCTTGCTTTGTGCGGCTGGCATCGTATTGTCTTAGGGTGAATTCCATGGAAGTGGTTTGAGTTTTCCGTCGTGCCGACACCCCTCCGCCTAGCGAATGAACGGCTGTCGGCAATGAAGCCCTGGCGCCAGTAGCGATGCACACGACTGCCGGAACGACCTTCGGCCCGTTCACTCTCTTCATCTCGGAACGTCTCCTTGAACGTGACGGCGTGCCTGTCGCCGTCGGCAGCCGAGCGCTGGATATCCTGATCGCACTCGTGGGGCAGGCGGGCGAGATCGTCAGCAAGAGGGAGCTCGTGGATCAGATCTGGCCCGACACCACGGTCGATGAGGGCGCGCTTCGCGTCCATATCGCGGGCCTGCGCAAGGCGATGGGCGACGGTGTAGATGGTCAGCGCTTCATCGCGAACATCCCCGGCCGCGGCTATTGCTTTGTGGCTCCGATCGGCAAATCCGGCGCCGCCTCTGCCCCTCCGACGGCCGCGGCACCGCCCGAAGTGCCCCGTGCCTCCACCTTACCGCCTGTGCTCGCCAGGATGATTGGCCGCGACAAGACGGTTGCCGAAATCGTAGAGCTTGTCCATCAAATGCGCTTCGTGACGATCGTCGGGCCGGGCGGCATGGGCAAGACGTCGGTTGCGATTGCTGTCGGCAACAAGCTTCGGAGTGCCTTCGCCGATGAGGTCTATTTCGTCGACATCGGCCAGGTGAGCGATCCGGATCTCGTTGCGAGCTCCGTTGCAGCCGCACTCGGCATTGTGGTTCATGCCGGAGATCCCGTCTTCGCGATCGTCACGGCCCTTCGCGGGCGGCGCATTCTCGTCATTCTCGATTGTTGCGAGCATGTCATCGAAGCGGCTGCGGCGCTGGCCGAGAGGCTGTTCGCAGGCTGCTCCGACATCCATATACTTGCCACCAGCCGCGAGGCGCTCCGCGTTGACGGAGAGCAGGTTCATCTGCTCGGCCCGCTCGACGCGCCCCCGCGCGGAGAGACGCTGAGCGCGGCGCACGCGATGACATTTCCCGCCGTGCAACTCCTCCTCGAACGCGCAAGCGCCAGCGGAAACCGTTTCGAGATGACGGATGCGAACGCGCCCGTCATTGCCGACATCTGTCAGAAGCTGGATGGCATTGCGCTCGCCATAGAGCTTGCTGCCGGCAGCATGGGAACCTTCGGCCTGCAGGGCGTAGCCTCTCTTCTCGACAACAGATTCAGGTTGCTGCTTCAGGGACGCCGCACCGCGCTGCCGCGCCACCAGACCCTGAGTGCGATGCTCGATTGGAGCTACAACCTTCTTCCGCAGGAGGAGCGGCTGATCCTCAGGCGTCTTTCCGTGTTTGTCGGCACCTTCACGCTCGAGGCCGCTCAGGCGATCGCCCGCGACGATGCGATCGATGAGCATCGGACTACCGACATTGTTCTCAACCTCGTCAGCAAATCCCTTGTCTCGACGAAGATTTCCGATGCGGCGACCCGGTTCCGGCTGCTGGACACGACGCGCGCCTATGCCTTTGCCAAGCTTGTGGAGGCAGAAGAGGCCGCCGTCACCCAGGCCGTGCACTGCGCCTATTTCCGCGATGTTCTCGACGCGGCGGTGGCCGCCTCCCTGTTGCCTGCGGGTTCCGGTGCACTTGCGGCACTTTCCGAGCATCTCGGCAATATCCGCTCGGCGCTGAGATGGAGCCTCGAGAGTGGGGCTGACCTCGAAAACGGCGCACGCCTTGCGGCCGGCGCGGCGGCGCTCTTTCTTGAACTGTCGTTGCTGGCCGAGTGCAGCTTGTGGACCGAGCGCGCACTGGCGGCGCTGAGCCCCGCCCAGATCGGCTCGCGAACCGAGATGGAGCTGCGGGCTTCCTTTGGCGTGTCGCTCATGTTCACCAAGGGCAACATCGTGAATGCGCAGGCGGCGCTCACGAAGAGCCTCGCCCTTGCGCAGGCGCTCGACGACCCCTACCAGGAACTGCGACTTCTCGGCGGCCTCAACATATTCCAGATCCGCCTTGGCGACTTCAGGGAAGCACTTGTGATCGCAAAGCAGGCGAAGGAGGTCTCGCTGAGAGTCAGCGATCCTGCGGCCGGCACGATCGTCGACTGGATGCTCGGAACCGCCTATCACCTGCTTGGCGATCAGGTCGCTGCCCACGCCCATTGCGAAAGCGTGCTCGGCCAGCACACCCTGTCGCAGCGCATCAATACCATTCATCTGGGCTTCGATCATCGGATCCGTGCGCTCGTCGCTCTGGGACGGACACTCTGGTTGCGCGGCTTCCCGGAGAGGGCCTCCGAGGTGGCACATTTCACCATCAAGGAAGCCGCGACGCTCGAGAACCCGGTCTCGGTCTGCATCGGCTACATCTATACCGCTGCCGTCTTCCTCTGGAACGCGGATTGGGAGACTGCCGAGGATGTTATCGAGCAGTTGATCACCCACGCTCAAAGGCATTTCCTCGACCCATACCATGCGGTCGGGCTTGGATTGAAGGGAGAGCTTGCCGTCAGGCGCGGCGAATGCGCGGCCGGGAAGGTGCTCCTGAAAACCGCGCTCACAGCCATGGAAACCGAGCGGCACCACGTGCTCAAGACGGCGGCGATGATAGCGCTTGCCGAGGGCTTTGCGCAGTCGGGCGAGCATCGCCAGGCACTTGAGGTCATCGACCGGACGATCGCGATCGTCGGCGAGACGGAGCAATCCGTCGACATGCCGGAAATGCTGCGCCTCAAGGCCGAGTTTCTGCAGGCGCTGGGTCCGGGTGCCGAAGAAGAGGCTCTCTCTATCCTGGAACACGCCCTAGCCGTCGCACGCCAGCAATCGGCCCTTGGCTGGGAATTGCGCGTGGCAATGAGCCTTGCCCGGCTGCAACTGCGGCGCGGCGGTCCATCTGACGCTTTCCTTCCCCTTCGAAGCGCCTATGACCGCTTCACGGAGGGCTTCGAGAGGCGCGATCTCGTGGATGCGGCGCAACTCTTGGGTTCAATCGAAACCTGAAAAAAATCTGAAAACGACAACCTATGGTCAGATAGGCAAGGTGCTTAACACCTCTTTGCAACACATAACATACGTCCTCGACAGAAATCGCCATAGTAGTAACCACTGTCGCGCGCAATGGCGCTCTTCATGGGTAGAATTGCATGGCCGTCAAGTTACCTTCCATCATTTCCGTTTTCCATCAGGCGGTCGAGCGCACTGATTTTGCCGCGCTAGAGGCAATTCTGGCCGATGATGCCGTCGTTGTGCACGAAGGCAAGGAGATCGTGCGCGACAATCTCAGGTCGTGGTTTGAGGGCTGCGCGCAGGGCGGGAGAACCAGTCTCCGCCCACTGGACGTTTCGAAGAAGAACAATGGCGCGACGCTGACCGCTGTCTTTCACGATGTCGGCAGATCGAACGAACTGAATCGCGCCGTTGAAATGGAATGTCGCTTCCTCCTGACCGGAGGAAAAGTCGCTTCACTTCACGTCGAGCGTCGCAACCTGCCGGCGATGCCCGCATGTGTCGAGGCCTATATCTGTGCTACCAACTCGTCAGACCTGGAGGCGCTGGTGGCGAGCTTTGCCGAAGATTCGATGGTCAACGATCAATTCCGGGACTATTGGGGCAAGCAGGCGATCGGGGAATGGTCCGCAAGGGACATCATCGGCGCGGAACTCACCATGTTCGTCACGAATGTCGTTCAGCATCATGGCCACACAGTCGTGACCGCCAATGTCGAGGGGAATTTCGATGCGCGAGGCCTGCCGGAGCCCTTCGTTCTCGCCTTCTATTTTTCCTCGACCGACAACGAGATCGTCCAGCTTCTTATCTTGCGCAATCAGGTCTGATCTCGTCCGGCGAGAGCCGCAGCCACAGCTATTGGGGCTGCGGCGCGGCGCCCTCGCGGAAGACCAGCTCGAGGAGAATGCCGGTAGGCGTCCGCACAAAGAGGCGGCGCTCCCCGAGCTCGGGCAGGTCCATCGTGGAATAGGCGACGCCGAGTGTTTCGAGCTTCTGCCGGTATTGCAGATAGCCCGCAAGGCGGAAGCCAACGTGATCGATCGTCTCGCCGCGGCGGTCGACCGCTCCGCCTTCGCCGGGGATAAGGTGTACGATGGGCTCGCCATTCGCGTAGAGCCAATATCCGGGAAAGGGGAAGTCCGGCCGGTTGCCGGGCTTCAGGTCGAGCACAGTCTCGAGGAAGATGCGTGTTCCCTCGAGATCTGCCGTTCGCAGTGTGACATGGTCGAGCATAACGGCCTAGCCTATCGCGCCGCCGCCATCGACCCTGACGGTGGAGCCGGTCGCGAACGAGGTGGTCATCAAAAACATGACGGCGTTGGCCACGTCGTCGGGTGTGCCGACGGTGCGGGCCGGAAGGCTTGCGCTCGCACGGGTAAACATCGCCGAGCGCGCATCCTCGGACATCTTGCCCCAAAGCGGCGTGTCGATCAGCCCCGGCGAGACCGTGTTGACGCGCACGGGAGCGAGTTCCAGCGCAAGGCCGCGCGCAAGACTTTCGACCGCTGCGTTGATCGCGCCCTGGAGCACCGAGCTTGCTGACGGACGCACGGCGAGGAAGCCCGAGATGAAGGTCAGCGAACCACGTTCCTCGAACTTTGCGTGCCGGGCGATGCGGTAGGCGCCCCAGAACTTGCTTTCCATCGAGGCCTTGGCGTCGGCGAGCGCCAGCGCACGCACCGGCCCCGAGGCGGTCTGGGATGCCGAGACCAAGATGTGGTCCCACGGCTCGTTGCCGGAGAAGAAGCTGCTGACGGCCGCGTCGTCACCCGTATCGAGAACGGCAGTAGCGGCATTTGCACCGAGCTTCGCGCGAGCCGCTTCGAGCTTCTCGCTCGATCGGGAGGCGATGGTGACCGCTGCACCGGCCTCGCTGGCGGCGATCGCAGTTGCCAGCCCTATGCCGGAGCTGCCGCCGACGACCAGAACGCGCTTGTTGGCAAGTGATTGCATACTGATGATCCTTTGTGATTGTCGCGTTGCGCTCAGGCGATGGTTGGTATGACGCCGCCATCCACCCGCAAGGCGGCTCCGTTCGTGGCGGAAGACAGTGGGCTCGCCACGAAGGCCACGAGGTCGGCGATCTCGTCCGGCGAAATCAGCCGCTGCAGCAGCGAGGAGGAACGGTGCTTGGCGAAGAACTCGGCCTCCAGTTCCGCCGGTGTGGCGGAGGGGTCGCTGGAGGTGCTTTTCAGGAAATCAACGATGCCCTCGGAACGTGTCGGGCCAGGCAGAACAGTGTTGACCGTCACCCTGCTGCCCTTTGTGAGATCGGCAAGACCTCGCGAGATGGCAAGCTGGGCCGTCTTCGTCATGCCGTATTGGATCATGTCGCTTGGTGTGTTGATGGCGGATTCGCTGGAGATGAAGATGATGCGACCGGCATCCCGTTCCAGCATGCCCGGGAGATAGGCGCGTGCCAGGCGCACGCCGCTGAGGACATTGATTTCGAAATAGCGCATCCAGTCATCGTCGCTGATGTCCACGAACTGCTTGATCTCGTAGATGCCGAGGTTGTTGACGAGAATGTCTACCGAAGGCACGGCCTTCACGAGGGCTGCTGCACCTTCTGCCGTTGCAGGATCGGCAAGGATGCCGCGAACTTTGCCACCCGTCGTGTGGCGGATATCTTCCACTGCCCGGTCGAGCTTGGCCTGGTGGCGACCCGTGATGAAAACGGACGCGTTTTCGGCGGCGAGCCGGCGCGCGATCTCCAGGCCGATGCCGGCCGTCGATCCGGTAATAAGTGCGATCTTTTCCTTTAGCTGCAGCTCCATGCGTCGAACTCCTTTGAAAGGGGCTTGCGACCTTCGCATCGCCTTCTGGAGAAAAATTTAGTCGTCGCGACGAAAGAGAGAATAGGTTTCAACGAAAAGAGTTTCTTGCTATATCAGCAAGAATATGGCCGATAACCTTTTCGAGATGCTGATCTTTGTGCGCGTTGTCGAGGCCGGCAGCCTGTCCGGCGCGGCGCGCAACCTTCGCCTTTCCCTGGCCGTCGTGAGCCGCAAGCTTGCGCGGCTCGAGGAGCGCCTGGGCGTCAGACTTGCAAACCGGACCACACGCACGCTTTCCTTGACGGAGGAAGGGGCAGCGTTTCACGCACGCTGCGTCCGCATCCTGGCGGAAATCGAGGAGGCAGAAATGGAGGCGACGCGCGCGCGTCACGCCGCTGCGGGCCTGCTGCGCGTCACCTCGACCTTCGCCTTCGGACGGAGGCGGCTTGCGCCGCTGTTGCAGGAGTTCCAGACCCAGCATCCCGCCCTCCACGTCCATCTCGATACGTCCGATACGCTCGTGAACATCGTGGAAGAAGGCTACGACCTTGCGATCCGTTTCGGAGCGATGGCCGATTCCAGCCTGATCGCGCGCCAGCTCGCACCGAATGTCCGCGTCATCTGCGGGGCTCCCGCCTATCTCGATCGGCGTGGAAGGCCGCAGACCGTCGCCGACCTTTTGGAGCATGACTGCATTGTCTTCGGCGATCCGCCCCTCGATCACTGGACTTTCGCAGACGGTGCGATGGTGCACATTGGCGGCTCGCTGTCGACGGGAAATGGCGAACTGGCACATGCCTGGGCGTTGCAGGGCGCCGGCCTGGTCATGAAGTCGATCTGGGACGTGAAGGACGATGTCGATGCTGGCTGGTTGGAGATCGTGCTTCCCACCTTGCCGCTGCCTGCGTCGCCCATCCATGCCGTCTATCCGCACAGCCGCCATGCGGCGGCCCGGGTCAGGCTCTGCGTAGACTTTCTGGCGGCGCGCCTCAAGGCTCAGGCAACGTCCATTGCAACGCCCGTGCGCCTTCAGCATCTTCCGGAAGGCGACTAGGCGTATGCCCTTGCCGCGAGCGAGACGCCCGTCAGTCGTTCGGAGACATCCCAGAGCTGCCGCCAGACCGTCTCGTCAAGCGCACGATGCGCGATCTTGGCGCGTGCCGGCGGTCCCTTCAGCTCGTAGAAGCCATCCGGACCATAAAGATCTCCGCCCTGAGCCTCCGGCGAAGTCGCGGCATAGAGCGTCGGCAGCGCGCCAGCCGCAGCCGAATGGGAGAGGAACGGTTGCAACAGCTTGCCGAAACGTTCCGTGAGCGATGGCCCCTGGCGGCCCATTCGAGGACCGGTGCTCTGAAGTCCAGTGACGGCATAGCCCGGATGAGCCGCTGTGCTCATCAGGTTCCAGCCTTCGGAACGCGCCCGGCGTTCGAGCTCGAGGCTGAACATCAGCGTTGCCAGCTTGGATTGGCTGTAGGCACCCCAGCTTCGGTAGCGGTCCTGCGATTGCAGGTCGGCAAAGTTGATGTGGCCGGAGCGATGGGCGAGGCTGCTGACGGTGACAACGCGCGGCAGCCGTCCGGCACGAACCCTCGGCAAGAGATGCAGGGTGAAGGCGAAATGCCCGAGATAGTTGGATGCGCCGCCGCGATCCTCGCAAGCACTTCCGCGCCTTTCCTTTCGTTGCGCGAGGCGATGATGACGCGTGCCCCGGCGCCCGCGAGCGCCAGCGCGGTTTCGTAGCCGATCCCGCTCGTGGCACCCGTGATGACGGCGGTGCGTTCGGATTGGGACGGTATATCCTTGAGTGTCCAACCAGGCATTCTTTTGGTCCTTTCAGGAAAAGCTGAAGCGCACTCCGGTCAGGGCTTCGGCCTGCTGCCAGAGCTTTTCGCGTAGTTCGTGGTTGCGGGCTGCCTCGGGCAGCTTGATGTAGCCGGGCGGACCGCTCGCCTGGATGAGCCTTGTCGGGCCGATATAGGCGTCGGGCCGGGCTTCGGCGGCAGTGGCGGCAAAGAGCACCGGGTCGGCGACTCGGTCGAGCGGATAGCCGACGATATCGATCAATCGGTTGGCGAACCATCGAAGCACGCCGGGCGTGTGCCGCTGGATGGAGGTGTTGGCGGTGCCGGGATCGACCGCGATGCTGGTGATGCCGGCCCTTGCCGTACGCTGATTGAGCTCGACGGCGAACATGACGCCGGCAAGCTTGGACAATCCATAGGCGCGCATCGGTCCATAGGATCTCGCGCACTGGAGGTCCGAGAGATCGATCTTGTACCAGCTTGCCGCTCGCGCGCTCACCATGACGACGCGAGCGCCTGCGGCAGCCTTGAGGGCAGGCAGGAGTCGGCCCGTGAGCGCGAAATGGCCGAGGAAATTCGTGCCCATGTGCATTTCGAAGCCATCGGTCGTGAGCGTCCTCGTGCGGACGGCCATCACGCCCGCGATGTTGAGCAGCAGGTTGATCTGGTGGCCGTCCTGCAAGACGCTGTCCGAAAACGCTGCGATCGAGGCAAGGTCTGCGAGGTCGAGCCGGCGAAAGGCGAAGTCTCCGTTGGGAACAGTGCGCCTCAGATCGGCGAGCGTAGCACCGCCCTTTTCGCGGTCACGGCCGGCGATCAGGACCTGCGCACCTTTCGCACCCATGGCACGGGCCACCTGATAGCCGATTCCCGAGACGCCGCCGGTGACGATAACCCGTCGCCCATCCTGTCGGGCCAAATCTGCTTCGGTCCACATCGCAATCATTCCTCTGCCCGCGCATCCACGGCTCGGTGCCGTCGCGAAACCATATATTGCACTAAATGCATTTTTGCAATAACAATAAAAATGCAATTAATGGAGTTTGCGTGCGATGAATTTGTGCTATGGGAATCGGACGGATGTTGCAAGACGGAGACAGCTGGCGTCGCTTGAATGAAGAGCCGGCCTTCATGGGCGCAGACATCTTGGCATATGCCCTCGAAATGCCATGCTGGAGCGGGTTCCTAGGCGCATATATTCAACCGCATTTCAGCCAGATTGGATTACGAAGATGACAGCAAGCAATTCATGTTCAGATTTCGTGCAGTTCTTCCGTTCCTGGGTCAGCCACCCGATGCGAGTGGCCGCGATCGCGCCGTCGAGCGACTCTCTCGCGCGCCTGATGACGCAAGATATCGACGCCCTCCATGGACCCGTCATCGAGCTTGGCCCCGGTACCGGCGTCTTCACGAGGGCCCTGCTTGCCCGGGGTGTTCGCGAATGCGACCTCACGCTCGTCGAGTTCGGCTCCGAATTTGTCGAGGCCTTGCGCAGCCGCTTTCCCACCGCGCGCGTCGTTCAGATGGACGCCGCCCATCTCGTCCAGGCAGAGCTGTTCGCCGACCGGGAGGTTGGCGCCGTCGTCAGCGGGCTTCCCCTCCTGTCCATGTCGCCGCGCAAGGTCGCGGGAATCATGTCCGGCGCCTTCACCTATCTGAGGCCGGGCGGCGCTTTCTATCAGTTTACCTATGGTCCCCGGTGCCCCGTGCCGCGTCCGATTCTCGACAGGCTGGGGCTGAAGGCGGTTCATGTGGGCGGCACCGTGCGCAATCTTCCGCCAGCGGCCGTCTACCGGATTTCGCGACGCAAGTCGCTTGTGCTCTCGCCGGATCGCCTGAAATATCGTAACACGCAGCCGGTGATCGACGTCAGCGCGCTTGCCGGCGACAGGGGAGGGTGAGAGCGGAGCTTCGGCCGGCCGCGGATCTCGGAAAATCATGATTGAGAAGCTGGAAACGCAACCGAAGCCGACGGAAGGCCGCCGCGAGCGCAAGCGGCGGCAAACGCGCGAACGCATTCAGGAAGCGGCCATCTCGCTGTTCCTCGAACGCGGGTTCGACGGTACCACGATCGAGGACATCACCGAGGCCGCAGATGTTTCAAAGCGCAGCTTCTTCGACTACTTCCCCAGCAAGGAGGAAGTCGTGGCCGCCTGGCAGGATTCGTTTGCCGACGAACTCGTCGAGGCCGTTGCCGCGCGCCCGGCCGGCGAGCCGATCACGAAAGTGATCGAAGAAGCCCTGATCTCGTCGGTCGTGTCGGGTGCCGCCGATCCGCAGAACCTCGCGCTTGGGCAGCTCATTCGCCAGACTCCGGCGCTGCGTGCACGTGACCAGCTCAAATACACCAAGCTCGAACGCAGGCTGACGGAGGCGCTTTGGGAGCGCGTGGGAGAGGGCGAGGCGGAAAGGTTTCGCATGGGTCTTCTCGCGGCGGTCGTCATCGCCGCCATGCGTGCCGCCGGTGAGCGATGGCAAGAGGAGCCGTCCGTGCCGCTCGACGCCTTCGCCAGGGACATCTTTCAGGAACTTTGGAGTATTCTTGCTGACTTCGGCCAGAAGAGCCCTAGATAGCGCTTCAAGACTCGCGTCGCATGGGCGATCGGCTCGATTCATCAGTTCCGCTAACAAGCCCATTGACGATTATCGCGATTATAAAGCCACCCGACCGGCGCTATCCTGACCGGTCAGGAGGTTTAACGAAGCTGTGCTGCTGCAATGCGCCTGGGAGGGGCGCTTCCGGCCCAAGCGGCACGAGCCGCGGATTACGCGGCGGCAATAATGCGCCGAGCAGCCTCTGCGCGATGGATATGTCCAAGTTCGCGCCCGGCGAAGGGCGCACCATAAATTCAAGTCATTTTTCATGGGCCAAAGATGGAGATAGAGACCATGTCTACCCACAATGCATCCAAGTCCGGCACGTTCAAGATCGGCGGCGATATTCCCGTGCATCGCCTTGGTTTCGGCGCGATGCGCATCACAGGCCCAGGCATATGGGGCGACCCCGCAGACCGCGCCGAGTCGATTCGGACCTTGAAGCGCCTGCCCGAGCTCGGCATCAACTTCGTCGATACGGCCGATTCCTACGGACCTGATGTCTCCGAGGAACTCATCCGTGAGGCGCTCCATCCATACGGTGACACGATAATCGCCACCAAAGGCGGCTTTACGCGCACCGGCCCGGATCGCTGGATTGCCCTCGGCCGTGCGGAATACCTCATCCAGCAGGCGCAGAAGAGCGCGCGGCGCCTCGGCGTCGAAAGGATCGATCTCTGGCAGTTGCACCGCATCGATCCCAAGGTGCCGGCCAAGGAGCAGTTCGATGCCATCAAATGGCTGCAGGACAACGGCGTCGTACGCCATGCCGGTCTGAGCGAGGTCTCTGTCTCGGATATCGAAGCAGCGTCAAAGGTCTTCAAGGTGGCGACGGTGCAGAACCGCTACAATCTCGTCGATCGCACGAGCGAGGACGTCCTCGACTATTGCACCGAGAAGGGCATCGGTTTCATCCCGTGGTACCCGCTTGCCGCCGGCGATCTAGCCAAGCCGGGCTCCCTGCTCGATACGATTGCCAGGAAGTACGATGCCGCGCCGAGCCAGGTCGCACTTGCCTGGGTGCTGAAGCGCAGCCCGGTCATGCTTCCGATCCCGGGCACCTCGAAGGTCAAGCATCTCGAGGAAAATGTCGCGGCCGTCGACATCGCGTTGACAGACGAGGAATTCGTCGCGCTCGACAAGGAAGGCAAGGCTCTGTTCAGGAGTGCATGACCATTCAACATAGGTTGCCGGGCCGCACCGCCAAGGTGCGGCTCGTTCTTACGGGTGTGATCGACTCCGCAATAGGCAAATTGCCTCAAATTTCATCTATTTAAGGCAAGTCGAATGGAAGCATTGCGCACAATGCATTGCTGCATTGCGGCTGTGAGTCTGTTCAGGCGGCGCATCCTTATGTATCTATTATCTCGAAAGCAGCGCACTCCTCCTCCCAGCGCTCTTTCATCGGACTGGCAACACTCCTCCTCCCAGTTGTCAGTCAGGCTTAAGAGCCCGGTGCACCTCCTCCCGCACCGGGCTCTTTTCGTATGTGCGCTTTTCTGGGTGCGGACAGAATTATGCCCGGCATGCCGTGTGGCATACCGGGCAACCGTCTCAGAGGCGTTTTTCCGCAGCCTTCTTCTTGGCGGCGTCGTCCATCAGCTCATACCACATGGCGTTGAGGACGGCGAAGGCAGCTGCCAGCGGCAGGCCGAGGATCCAGGCGAAGTACCACATCGTAGCTTCCTTTCTCAGTAGGCGTGGCCGCTCTTGTCGTTGACTGCCGCATCGTCGACCTTGCCCCAGAGGACCTTGTAGACCCAGGCCGTGTAGACGAGGATGATCGGCAGGAAGATCGCCGTCGCCACCAGCATGATGAACAGCGTGGCATGGCTCGATGATGCGTCCCAGACGGTGAGGCTCGACCGTGCATCGAACGAGGACGGCAGGATGAACGGGAACATCGAGAGCCCGACTGTGGAGATGATACCGAGGACCGACAGTTCGCTGAAAAGAAGCGTGGCAATCTCGCGCCTTGCCCGCATGGCAACGAATGCTGCCGCCGGTGCGAGAAGGCCGAGGATCGGCGCAATCATCATCCAGCTATGCGTGCCGTAGTTGGCGAACCAGATGCCGGCTCCGCGGTCGACGGTCTTGAGCAGCGGGTTGGATGGGCCGCCCTTCGCTACCTCGCTCGTGATGCGGTAGCCATCGACGCCGAAATAGAGCCAGAGCCCGCCGAGTGCGAAGAGGACGACTACCGCCAGCGCTGCAACGCTGCCATAGCTTCTCGCGCGTTCAGCAACCGGGCCGCTTGCCTTCACAATCAGCCAGGAAGCACCGTGCATGACCAGCATTGCGACCGAAAGCAGGCCGCAGAGCAGCGCATAGGGATTGAGCAGGCCGAAGAACGTACCTTCGTAGAAGATGCGCATGTCGGCCGGGTCGAAGCGGAAGGGCACGCCCTGCAGCACATTGCCGACGGCAACGCCGAAGATCAGCGACGGCACGAAACTGCCGATGAACAGCGCAATGTCCCAATTGCCGCGCCAGCGCGCGCTGTCACGCTTTGACCGGTACTTGAATGCCACCGGCCGAAGAATGAGCCCCAGAAGGACGGCAAACATCGCAAGATAGAAGCCCGAGAAGGAAACCGCATAGAGCGGCGGCCAGGCGGCGAAGATGGCGCCGCCGCCGAGGATAAGCCAGACCTGGTTTCCTTCCCAGACAGGGCCGATCGTGTTGATGGCGACGCGCCGTTCCGTATCCGTCTTGGCGACGAAGGGAAGCAGCGTTCCGACGCCAAGGTCGAAGCCGTCGGTGACGGCAAAGCCGATTAGCAGCACGCCGAGAAGCAGCCACCAGATCATGCGGAGGATGTCGTAGTCTATGAGTTGGTGCAGGATCATGATGGATTACTCCGCTGCGACGGGAACGATGGTTTCGGAAATGAGCTTGGCCTCGGGATGGTCGTCAGGCTCCGGCCCCTTGCGGATCGCCCTTATCATCAGCGTCATCTCGATGATGATCAGTACCGTGTAGAGCACGGCAAAGCCGATGATGGTCAGCAGGACCGTGCTTGCACCGAGGCTCGACACCGCCAATGCCGTCGGAAGCACGCCTTCGATGACCCAGGGCTGGCGGCCGATTTCCGCGACGATCCAGCCCGCCTCGATGGCAATCCACGGAAGCGGTATGGCAAGGACGGCAAGCTTGAGAAGGAGAGGGTACCTGTCCAGCTGCCGGCGTGCCGAGAGCCAGAAGAATGTTGCGGTCAGGAGGATGAAGAGCATCCCGAGACCCACCATGATGCGGAACGACCAGAACAGCGTCGGTACATGAGGAATGGTGTCGCGGGCCGCCTGCGCGATCTGCTCGTCGGTGGCCTGGCGCGGATCGTCGACGTAGCGCTTCAGAAGCAGGGCGTAGCCGAGCTGGTGGCCGCGGTCTTCGAACGAGCTGCGAACGGCCGGTGCAATTCCATCCGGCGTCGGGGCTGCGCGGATCGTCATCAACGCATCGTAAGCCTTGATGCCATCGCGGATGCGCGTTTCCGCCTGCTGCTCCAGCTGGTCGATGCCGGG
The DNA here is from genome assembly GCF_004345245.1 of Rhizobium sp. BK251. Taxonomy (GTDB): domain Bacteria; phylum Pseudomonadota; class Alphaproteobacteria; order Rhizobiales; family Rhizobiaceae; genus Rhizobium. Next base: position 535,483 of record NZ_SLUQ01000005.1, read on the forward strand.
AATTTGGGTCGTCAGGGAGCGTGTGCCGATCAGGCCCATGACCCAGGGAATGTGTACGGCGAAATGCGTCTCGCGCGCCTCTTGATCGGGGAAGCCGAAAGCAGTGAAGGAGGCTGGCGCCGGCTCGGTGTTCCACATCGCCTCGATCGCGGCGAGCTTCATCTTCTGGTTTTCGGTGGCGAGATAGCCGCTTTCGTCACCCAGCACGACGACGGACAGCGATGCGGCGAGGCCGAAGGAGGCCGCAACCGTCATGGAGCGCTTGGCGATTTCGAGATGGCGGCCCTTCAGCATGTACCAGGCCGAAACACCGAGCACGAAGATCGAGGCGCAGACATAGCCGGCCGAGACCGTGTGGACGAACTTCGCCTGGGCGACCGGATTGAAGACCACATCGTAGAAGCTTGTGATCTCCATGCGCATCGTCTGTGGATTGAGCGCCGAGCCGACCGGGTTCTGCATCCAGCCGTTCGCGACCAGGATCCAGAGCGCCGAGAAGTTGGAGCCGAGCGCCACGCACCATGTTGCCACGAGATGCCCGACCTTCGACATCTTGTCCCAGCCGAAGAAGAACAGGCCGACGAACGTCGCCTCCAGGAAAAAGGCCATCAACCCCTCGATGGCCAGCGGCGCCCCGAAGATGTCGCCGACATAGTAGCTGTAGTAGCTCCAGTTCATGCCGAACTGGAATTCCATGACGATGCCGGTGGCGACGCCAATCGCGAAGTTGATGCCGAAGAGCACGCCCCAGAACTTCGTCATCTGCCGCCAGATCTGGCGGCCGGTCATGACATAGGTCGTTTCCATGATGGCGAGCAACATGGAAAGGCCGAGCGTCAGCGGTACGAATAGAAAGTGATAGAGTGCAGTCAGTGCGAATTGGAAGCGCGATAGTGCTACGATATCCAGTTCCATAGTTAGTCTCCCACGGTCCCACGGGGGTTTTCTGTCTTCCGGGGCAGCCTTGCGGGCGGCCGCGGTCATGTTCGTCGCTGCCTCAGTCCGGCCGCAAGCCGGCGAGCGCCTCTTCGAATTTCGGATCGCCACGGTCGAGCGTCGCAATGATGCGGCCCTGGCTCATGATGGCGAGATGGTCGGCGATCGCCGCCTCGCGACGGGTGTGCGTGGCGATGACGAGCGTGCGGCCCTCGGCCTGGGCAAGCAGGCGGTTCACCACGTCACGCGCGGTCGTCCCGTCTAGGCCGTCGGTCGGCTCGTCGAGAAGCCAGAGCCCCGAATTGCTGAGTAGCAACCGGGCCAGCGCGAGCCGGCGTGCCTGCCCTCCGGAAAGCCCGAGTCCGCCTTCGCCAAGGCGGCTATCCAACCCGAGGGGAAGTGCTTCAATGTCGGCAAGCAGGCCGGCAGCCGCGAGCGCCTCCCGGAGCCGGCCATCGCCGGCGAGCGGATCGGCAAGCCTCAGATTGTCGCGCACGCTGTCCTGGAAGAGCTCGGTTCTCTGGGTCAGAAGCGTTGCGGGCACGGTCTCGATCATGCCCGCCTCGTGAGAAATCTCGCCGGCGAGGAGTGCGAGAAGGCTCGATTTGCCGGTGCCGCTCGGGCCGGCGAGGGCAAGGATTTCGCCCTTGGCGAGCGAGAGCGATATGTCCCTCAGGCAACAGTGCGCCGCGCCTTCATGGCGTGCATCGACACGAACAAGATCAAAAGCGAGCGCCTTGGGCGGCAGTGCCGGTGCCGGCGCGGGTTGGCTCTGCCGCAACCGCGGACCGACGCGCCGTGCGGCCAACGCGGTGCGACCGAGTTCCAGCGCGCCGCGGCGCAGTGCAGCAAAGGGTTCCACGGCCGCAAAGGTAACGAGCAGGCCGAGTGCCGCGACCGGTGCGGTGATGGTCCCGGCCTCGCTGAGTGCCGCAAGCGCGATCAGCGCTGCGGTGAGCAGCAGGACGGTCACAAGTGCGAAGGCAGCATTCACGCCGACCTCGATGCGGTTCAGCGCATCGTCCGCCTCGGCAAGGCAGCGATCGGCCGTGCCGATGGAGACGCGCTGCGCGTGCAGCCTGCCGGTCATGGCAAGCTCGGTCTGGCCCGAGACGAGATCGATAGTGCGGGCTCGCAATGCCTCAATGGCATGGGCACGGCGGCGGGCCGGCCGTTCCGCATATCGTGCAGCGGCGAGCGGGATGCCGATCCCCGCCAGAACGAGAATGCCGCCGATCGCCGCTCCGAGCAGCGGATGCATGAGGCCCAGCGCAAGGCTGGTACAGAGGGCGGCAAGCAAGGCGGCCACGCAGGGAACGAGGACACGCAGATAGAGTGAATCGAGTGCGTCTATGTCGGCCGTCAGCCGGAAAAGCAGCTTGGCCGGGCGGCGCAGCAGGCTCCGTGCGGCGGCAGGTTCCGCCCAGCCGCGAAACAGTCGCTCGCGCAGCGCGGCGAGCACCTGGAGCGTTGCATCATGCGTCGTCAGCCGCTCGCCATAGCGCGCGGCCGTCCGCAGGATTGCCAAGAAGCGGATGCCGGCAGATGGCGCGAAGACGTCGAAGACTGCGGCTGTGGCCAATGAGAGCCCGGCAATGGCGGTGGCTGTGATGAACCAGCCCGAGAGGCCGAGAAGTGCGATGCCTGCGATCACCGTTGCGACCGAAAGACAGGCGCCCATCACCAACGCGCGGCGGCTTTCCGCCCAGAACAGGCGACAGATGGAACCAAGGTCTTTTGCAAGGCGCCTCATTCTGCAGCCTCCATCCGTATGTCGTCGAGCCGGATGACACGCTGCATCCGGGCTGCAAGCCGTGGATCATGTGTGGCGACGATCAGCGTGCGCCCATGCGCAAGCGCAAGCAGGCTCTCGGTGATGTCCTCGGCTGTCTGCGCGTCCAGATGCGCCGTCGGCTCATCTGCGAGGATGACGCCCGGCGTCCCACCGGCGGCGGCCCGCGCAATCGCAAGCCGCAGTGCTTCGCCGCCCGAAATTCCTTTCCCGCCTTCACCGATGGGCATCGCGCCATAGGTTTCGGCAACATGCTCAAGCCGTGCCAGCTTCAGCGCATCGACAATCTCGGTGCCCCCGATGTCGACGCGACCGAGCCGGATGTTTGCGGATATGGAACCGCCAAAGATATGCGGGTGCTGGCCGATCCAGGCCATCTTGCTGCGCAGTGTTGCTGCATTCCTTTCTGTGAGCACGCAATCGCCTATCGCGATGTGCCCAGGGCCGGCCGGAGCAAGCCCGGCAATCAGCGAAAGCAGCGTGGTCTTGCCGCAACCGCTCGCGCCAAGAAGTGCGATATGCTCGCCTGGCTGCACGTGAAGGCTGAAGCCATCGAACACGGGACGCGTCTTCTTCCCAGGATGGGCAAAGTGCAGATTGTTGATGCGCACGGACGGTGCGACGGCCTTTGTGGCCGCGGCCGGGGCAGCCTCGATCTCCGCACCCGGCAATGGCAAGCCTTCCGCGGAAAGCCGCTCGATCTCCTCGAGGGCCGCGACACCCGCTGCGCGGTCGTGCCAGACGGCCGACAGTTCCCGCAGCGGCTCGAAGAAGGCCGGGGCCAGAAGAAGGATGAACAGTCCTTCCGTTAGCGAAAGCTTACTGCCCCAGGCGCCGATGCCGATCTGACCGAGCAGGCTGAAGCCGACATAGACGGCGATCATAGCAACGCCGAGCGCGGCAAAGAGCTCGAGCACCGCCGAGGACAGGAAGGCGATCTTCAGGACGGTCATCGTGCGTTCGCGCAACGATTCTGCATCGGCTCGCAGCCGCGCAGCGGTGAGGTCGACCGCACCCAGCGAGCGAATGGTCGCAAGGCCACGCAGGCGATCGAGAAGGAAGGCATTCAGATTGCCGGTGGCGACGAGCTGTTTTTCGCTCGCTGCCTTGGCGTGCCAGCCGATCAGCGCCATGAAAACGGGGATGAGCGGGGCCGCGACGAGCAGGATGATGGCTGCGACCCAGGAGAGAGGGAAGATACAGAAGAGCATCACGAGAGGCACGATGGTCGACTTCATCCGTGCCGGCTCGAAGCGCGCGAGATAGGGAACGATCGCCTCTGCCTGTTCTGCGATCACGCTGGCGGCAAGGCCGGAAGCTGGCCGCTTACCATCGATCGGCGAGCGTCCGGCAAGGGCGAGAGCTGCTTTCTGACGGAAGCTTGTAAGTTCGCTGCGGGCAGCACGAAACGCCATCCGCGCGCCGATGCCGTCGGTGCAGACCCGAACAAGCCCGAGAAGAAGGACAGCCGTGGCTGACGGAATGACCGCCGACGCACCCTGTCCATCGGCAATCAGGCCGACGGCGTGGGCAAGCAGCGCTGCCTGCGGGATCCAGATGAGCGCGGCCGCAGCCTGCACAAGGCTGGCCCGCCTGAGCGCCGGGTTCTTGACGCGCTGCCGCGACGTGCGCTCTGCCGACAGCCGCTCGGCAATTTCTGCTTTTGTACGTTGATAGCTGTCTGATTCCGGCGAAGGACCGGAAGCGTCCCGTGGGACGGCGCCTGCGTCGAGAGTGGCATCCGTCATTGCCGCTACCTCTTGCTAGCCGGGGCTGAGCGGTTTCGTCCGAGCGAAACCACACGGTCTTTGACTTCCAGAAGCTTGGTTACTTTCGCGCCGAGCGAGAGTAACGCGGCCAGTCGGTCTGTTTCAAGTTGTTTTACGTCGTCATACCAGTGAGTAAGCTTTTCGATCAGCGCGTGCATTTCCCCCATGCGTGCCTGCGCATGACGCTCAGCATCGCTTGCCGGCTGCTGCATGAGGATCTCCCTCAGCACGGAGAGCGTTGGATCCACTTCCCGCTTCTTCCGCTCTTCTGCGAGTGTCCGCAGGATCTGCCATACGTCATCAGGCGTGGTGAAGAAGTCGCGCCGATCATCTGGCTTGTGCTTGAGGATGACGAGGTTCCAGGCCTGCAATTCACGAAGACTCATGGAGACGTTAGAGCGTGAGATTCCGAGCGAGTCGGCTATCTCTTCCGCACAGAGCGAGGATTCGGAAATATAGAGCAGCGCGTAGATCTGGCCGACGGTGCGGTTGATACCCCAACGGGATCCCATTTCGCCGAAATGCAGCACGAAGGCTTGGACGAGAGGTGGCAGGTTCATCTCTTTTCTCTATTCAGTAATTTCAATAATTTCTGAAATCAGAATATCGACCGTCGGCTTTTTGACAATGGTTGGCCCTTCCGCTGCGGCAATTCGCGCGCGTCGTGGCCGAAACCTGCTGGTAAGGTCTGCCGAACGGACCCGAACGTCATTGATCCAGATCAAGCGCAGTTGAGGTCGAGCGCCGGGCAATGCTTTTCTTGGGCGAGAAGAGGACGTGCAGGCGATAGACGCTGTCGACACATCCCTGTCGTCTGACTCCAGGCGCAAAGGTTGGCGGCGAAGTGGCAGGGATGGCCACCCCGCAAACCTCGGGAAGAAAATCCCATCGGTCACCATCGACGTGCGAGATGTCGGTGCCGGCCGATGATGCGACCGTTGCACACATCACCGATTTACCGTACCAATGTCGCCTGATATATCACAGACGCACGGGCATTCGGCTCTATTCTGCTGCATACGGGTGAAGGCAATGAGGGAAGAAGCAGGGCAGACGGCTATCGTGGTCGGCGCGGGCATCATCGGTGCAGCGATTGCCCTCGAGTTGCAGCGGCGCGGGCGGCAGGTAACGCTGATCGACAGGGACGAGCCGGGCAAGGGCGCCTCCTTCGGCAACATGGCGAGCATCGCGCTCGATTTCGCGGCGGGGTCGGGGCCTTCGACCTGGCGGAAGATCCCGCGCTGGCTGCTTGATCCGGAAGGCCCGGTCTGGCTACGCCCGTCTTATGCGCTAAGGATGCTCCCTTGGTTCCTCCGCTTCGTCGCGGCCGGGCGCCCGTCGCGGCTGCGCGAGATCGAGGATGCCGGCATGGCTCTTTCGGGCCGGGCGCTCGTCGATTTCCGGGCCATGCTGCAGACGATCGGCGCGCCGGAATTGATGACCGAGGAGGGGTGCCTCGCGATCTATGAAACCGAGGCGGAGTTTGCCGGCGACCGCGGCCATCTCGAGATGATGCGGCGCTATGGCTTCGAGCATCAGGTCCTGAGCGGCGCCGCCGCCCGCCATCTTGAACCGGCGCTTTCGCCGGTCGTGGCCAAGGCGGTCCTGCTGCCCGACAACAAGTCGATCCGCGATCCTTATCGCCTTGTCCTCAAGGTGGTCGATACGGCCAAGGCGCTTGGCGCCGACGTCGTCTCCGCTTCGGTGCGGACTATCGAACGCAAGGCCGATGGTCGCATTGCCGTGGCTCTGGAGGACGGGCGGCATCTGGAAGCTGCTTCGGTAGTCCTCGCTGCGGGCGTTCGCACGCGTTTCGTTGCCGAAAGGCTGGGCGAACCGATACCGCTCGAAACCGAACGCGGCTATCACACGCAGATCATGAGGCCCGGCATTTCGATGGGCTATTCGATCATCTGGCCGCATCGCGCCTTCATGGTGACGCCGACCGCGGGCGGCATCCGCGTTGGCGGCAATGTCGAGCTCGCCGGTCTGGACGCTCCGCCTGATTACCGCCGTCCGCGCGTGCTCGTGCGCCATGCCCAACGCATTTTGCCCGACCTCAAGGTAGAGGAGGCAAGCGACTGGATGGGCCATCGGCCGGCTCTTCCGGATACGATCCCCGTGATATCGCCATCTTCCCGTGTGCCCGGCGTCTTCTACGCGACCGGCCACGGCCATCTCGGCCTCACCTATTCGGCCACGACAGCGCAGCTTGTCGCCGATATGGTGACGGGTGAAACGTCGGCGATCGACATGACGCCGTTCCGCATCAACCGCTTCTAGGAGGAAAGCCATGCCCAACACCGACAGACCCGTTGCATTGATCACCGGCGGCGGCCGCGGCATGGGCGAGGCGATTGCCCGTGAACTTCACTCGGGGGGCTATCGGCTGGCGCTGATGTCGCCTTCGGAAAGTTGCGAAAAGCTTGCCGCCGAACTGGACGGCGTAGCTTCCCGCGGTGTTGCGGAAAAGGCGGAGGATATCCAGGCGATCTTCGACCTGACGATGAAGACCTATGGCCGCATCGATGCGGTCGTCAATCACACCGGTCATCCCCCGAAGGGTGACCTGCTGGACATCACCGACGAGATGTGGACCCTTGGTTCCGATATGATGGTGCTGAGCGTGGTCCGCATGGCGCGACTGGTGACGCCGGTCATGCTGAAGCAGGGCAAGGGCGCCTTCGTCAATATCACCACCTTCGCCGCGTATGAGCCGTCGCTTGTCTTCCCGGTTTCCTGCGCCTATCGGGCGGCGGCGGGCGCCTTCACCAAGCTTTATTCGGATCGCTATGCGGCTGACAATATCCGCATGAACTGCATCCTGCCGGGCTATATCGACAGCCTGAACCACAAGCCGGAAACCGCCGACAAGATCCCGATGAAGCGCATCGGCCACATGCAGGAGATCGCCAAGACCGCGGCCTTCCTGCTATCGGACGGTGCCGGCTACATTACCGGGCAGAACATCCGCGTTGATGGCGGCGTCACCCGCCACGTCTGATTGGAGTTTGAGAGATGAGATGGAAGCGCACGATCCAGCTGCTGGACGTCCATGCCGAGGGTGAGATCGGCCGCGTCGCGATTGGCGGCGTGCCGAAAATTCCGGGTGACACGATCGCGGCCCAACTTCGCTGGCTGAACACCGATCCAAAGGGTGACGAGCTTCGTCGCTTCCTGTGCCTCGAGCCGCGCGGCGCGCCGATCGGCTCCGTCAATCTGCTGCTGCCGCCGAAGCATCCGGATGCCGATGCCGCGTTCATCATCCTGCAGCCTGATCAGGCGCATGCAAGCTCCGGCTCGAATTCCATCTGTGTCACGACGGCGCTCCTCGAATCCGGCATCGTCGAGATGAAGGAGCCGGAAACGATCGTAACGCTCGAAACGGCCGCCGGTCTGGTCAAGGCGACTGCGACCTGCCGCGACGGGCGCTGCGAGAAGGTGAAGCTCACAATGGTTCCGGCCTTCGTGCATGAGCTCGACGTGGCGATCGACACGCCAGACTGGGGCAGGATCAGCGTCGATCTCTGCTATGGCGGCATCTTCTATGCGCTGGTCGATGTCGGCCAGATCGGCATGAAGATCGAAAAGGCGAATGCGGCTGCGCTGGTGCAGGCCGGCATGGTCCTCAAGGACATGATCAACCGCAGCATCTCGGTCGTCCATCCGGAGATCCCGGAAATCTCCGGTGTCGCCTATGTCATGTTCCGCGATATCGAAGCCGATGGCACGGTCAGGACCTGCACCACGATGTGGCCGGGACGCGTCGATCGCTCGCCCTGCGGCACCGGCAATTCAGCCAATCTGGCAACGCGCCATGCGCGCGGCACTGCCAAGGTCGGCGATATCTTCAAGTCGAAGTCGATCATCGGATCGGAATTCGAGGTCGGTCTGCAAGCCGTGACCGAGGTTGCCGGCCGTCCTGCAATCATACCCACGATTGCCGGGCGAGGCTTCACCTTCGGCCTCTCGCAGGTTGCGCTCGATCCCTTCGATCCCATGGCGGACGGATTTGCGCTGACCGACGTCTGGGGACCCTCAGCAGGCGACATCGGCGCGCCGCGTCGCTAGCTCGCAATCCGGACTGGCGGCCGGCCGGTCACATCAGGAAAGGGTCGATGTCGGTGCTGGCGGGCGTTATCGTCTCGCCCCCGCGGATCACGCCCTTGCGCAGGATGATGTTGGCGTAGAGGCGCGGCTCGCTCGTCTGGATGACGGCGTAGGCGGCTCTGACCCGACCATAAAAATCCTGGCCGACGAGCGGAACGACCCGCTGGTCCGGCTCGTGCCTGGCGCAGCAGGCGACCATTTCCTCGTGGACTGCATCGAGCGTGTCGCGATCTGCCCCGACTGTTGCCCGGAAGATCGCTTCCGGGACGAAGTCGTCGATCGGCAGCACGCTGAGCACTGCATCGAGAACCGGTATGAGCGGGTGGCCGTCGAGCCGGATGAGGCGGCGCGCATGCTCGGCGCCGGGATAATTGCCGTCGACGATGGCGATCTCGTCGCCGTGCCCCATTGCCCTGAGAGTTGCCAGGAGCTCGGGACTGAGCAGCGGATCAAGCCCCTTCAACATTTTCGATCTCCTTGAAGAGTACATTCTGGTCGATGAGATAGCGGGCGAAGATCGGCAGGCTTGCGCCGCCGATCGCCCGGGCCTGGGCGCCGACTGCTCCCTCGATGATATCCGGCATCAGGACGCCCTGAAGGTCGAGCTCGGAGACCTCCTTGATCGTGGCGGTAACGATCCGTTCGCGTATCCAGGGCGGAAAGCCGCCGTCGATGACCGCGGCCGAGAAGTCGATGATTGACGCCGCCGCAACGATGGCCTGCGCCAGGGCCTTTGCGGTGTCGTGGATCCACTTTTCCAAGGGCGGGCCAAAGTCGATCCAGTCATCGGCGGAGTACCACAGTGGCTGCGGGTCCAACCCGTGTTCCCGCAGGATGTTCTCGAGCACGAATATCGAGGCGATCTCCAGGAGCTGGCGCGTCTCGCCGTCCTTGTCGCGCACCGGGAGGGGGCCGACGGCGCCAGCCGTGCCCGACCGACCAACGAAGATCGAGCCGTTGATGACGATACCGCCACCGATGAACGAGCCGATGAAGAAATAGACGAAATCCTGGTAGCCGTGGCCGACCCCGAACACAAGTTCGGCGCCGCAGGCGCTCGTGGCGTCGTTCTGCAGAAAGACCGGATAGGAAACCCTGAGCGCCACTTCCGCCTGCAGGTCGAAGCCGCGCCATACGTCCATCGCGCCTTGCGGTGCGCCGACCTCCTCGGCCCAGTTCCACAATTCGAAGGGTGCGGCGATGCCGATGCCGGCGATGCGTCGCAGCTGCTCTTCGTCGATGCGTGCCTCGATCTTTTTTATCCCCGAGGTAATGAACGCCATGATCTCCTGTGGCAGCGGATAGGCATAGGTCTGGTGCAACTGCAGGCGGATGCGGCCCACGAAATCCATGAGCACCAGGTCGGCACTGCGCCGGCCGATCTTCACGCCGAAGGAATAGACCGCGTCGGGATTGAGGCGCATCGGCGTCGAAGGCTGGCCGACCCGGCCGCGGACGGGATCACCACGGGAGAGCAGGCCCTCCTTTTCCAATGCCCGCATGATGACGGAGACGGTCTGTGCCGAAAGACCGGTGCGTCGTGCAATGTCCGCCTTGGAAAGGGCACTATGACGGCGCACGAGCGACAGCACGAGCCGTTCGTTATAGGCACGCACGCGAATCTGGTTGGATCCGCTGGGATCCGTAATTTGCGGTTGCGCGGTGGCGCGAACCGAATCGCTCGAAGACGACATCGGCCGATTCCTCCCTCTACATTGGCCTATGCCTTATATTTGGGCAGCATGCCACATCCAATTAATAATTCAATTGGATTTATTTATTGACAAGGGAATTCGTTTCCGCTCTTAATTGACCTCGTGGAGGACGAGGCCGGACCTTTGGGGGGTCATAAGGCTGTACTGAGTGGATCGGCTTTCCCTCTTCCTCGACATTGAACGGACAGATCCATATTTGGGAGGATTAGATGAAGAAATCTGTGGTCTCGGCGGCTTTCGCCGCGCTTGCGCTTGGCGTGGTATTCGCCGTTCCCGCGCAGGCAGCCGATGTCTCGGCATGCCTCATCACGAAGACTGACACCAACCCCTTCTTCGTCAAGATGAAAGAGGGTGCGACTGCCAAGGCCAAGGAACTCGGCGTGACGCTGAAGTCCTATGCCGGCAAGATTGACGGTGACAGCGAAAGCCAGGTCGCGGCAATCGAAACCTGCATTGCCGATGGTGCCAAGGGCATCCTTTTGACGGCATCCGACACCAAGGGCATCGTGCCCGTGGTCAAGAAGGCGCGTGACGCCGGCATTCTGGTCATCGCTCTCGATACGCCGCTCGACCCGGTCGATGCAGCCGACTCGACCTTTGCCACCGACAATTTTCTCGCTGGCAAGCTTATCGGCCAGTGGGCCGCCGCCACCCTCGGCGACGCTGCCAAGGATGCCAAGGTTGCCTTCCTTGACCTGACCCCGTCCCAGCCGACCGTTGGCGTCCTGCGTAATCAGGGCTTCATGACCGGCTTTGGCATCGACACCAAGGATGTCAACAAGATCGGTGACGAAGACGATGCGCGCATCGTTGGCTTTGATGTGACCAACGGCAATGAAGAAGGCGGGCGCACCGCGATGGAGAATCTTCTCCAGAAGGATCCGACCCTCAACGTCGTCTATACGATCAATGAGCCGGCAGCCGCTGGCGCCTTCGAGTCGCTGAAGGCAGTCGGCCGCGAAAAGGACGTCCTGATCGTCTCGGTTGACGGCGGTTGCCCAGGTGTCAAGAACGTAGCCGAAGGTGTGATCGGCGCAACGTCGCAGCAGTATCCGCTGCAGATGGCTGCCCTCGGCATCGAGGCCATCAAGAAGTTTGCCGACACGGGCGAGAAGCCGAAGCCGACCGAAGGCAAGAACTTCTTCGACACGGGCGTCTCTCTCGTGACGGACAAGCCGGCGGCAGGCATCGAGTCGATCGATACGAAAGCCGGCGCGGACAAGTGCTGGGGCTGATGTCCCGCGCATGACTTGAAGAATCGCAAGCAAGGGCGGCCCCGGCCGCCCTTCATTAAAAACGCCCCGCATTCGAACGGGCGGCAAACATTCAGCCTCCGGGAACGATGGCGCCTGTCGGCGACGGACGCGCGATCCCTGGAGCAAAGCCAAGCGGGAGGTTTCCATGGTCGAGCCAAATACGGCCACGCAAGCAGGGCAGGATTTCGAGAAGAGCCTGGCAAACAGTTCGACGCAAGTTGCGTCGTTCGACACCCATGAAAAGACGCCACTGCAGAAGCTGCAGCACTTCCTGCATTCGAGCCCTGCCGCGGTGCCGCTTATCGTTCTGGTGATGTCGCTGATAGTCTTTGGGCTCATTCTCGGAGGCAAGTTCTTCTCGGCATTCACGCTGACCCTCATTCTCCAGCAGGTCGCGATTACCGGTATCATCGGCGCGGCCCAGACGCTGGTCATCCTGACGGCCGGCATCGACCTTTCGGTTGGCGCCATCATGGTGCTGTCGTCGGTTGTCATGGGGCAATTCACGTTCCGTTATGGCCTGCCACCCTCGCTGGCGATCCTTTGCGGGTTCGCGGTTGGTGCCCTGTGCGGCTACATCAACGGGTTTCTCGTTGCCCGCATGAAGCTGCCGCCGTTCATCGTAACGCTCGGTATGTGGCAAATCGTGCTGGCGGGGAATTTCCTCTATTCTGCCAACGAAACCATAAGGGCGCAGGACATCGAGACGAACGCCCCCATCCTGCAGTTCTTCGGTGCGACTTTCCGCGTCGGCGGCGCGGTGTTCACCTACGGCGTCATCGCCATGGTCCTTCTCGTCGCAGTGCTCTGGTACGTGCTGAACCGCACGGCCTGGGGACGGCACGTCTATGCGGTTGGTGATGACCCCGACGCTGCGGAACTTGCCGGTGTCAATGTCAAGCGGATGCTCGTGGCGGTCTATGTGCTCTCCGGTCTCATCTGCGCGCTCGGTGGCTGGGCGCTGATCGGACGCATCGGTTCGGTTTCCCCGACGGCGGGCCAGTTTGCAAACATCGAATCCATCACCGCAGTGGTGATCGGCGGCATCTCGCTCTTCGGCGGGCGAGGATCCATTCTCGGCATGCTTTTCGGCGCCCTTATCGTCGGCGTGTTCTCGCTGGGCCTCAGGCTCATCGGCACCGATCCGCAATGGACCTACCTGCTGATCGGCATGCTCATCATCATCGCTGTTGCGATCGACCAGTGGATCAGAAAGGTAGCAGGCTGATGGCTCAAGAACCCATTCTCACGGCGCGTGGTCTGGTTAAGCGCTACGGTCGTGTCACGGCCCTGGACAACGCCGATTTCGATCTCTACCCCGGAGAAATCCTGGCGGTCATAGGCGACAACGGCGCAGGCAAGTCATCCCTGATCAAGGCACTCTCGGGTGCCGTCAGGCCGGATGAGGGCGAGATCCGCCTCGATGGACAGCCGATTCACTTCCGCTCGCCGATTGAGGCGCGCAAGGCCGGCATCGAAACGGTCTACCAGAACCTTGCGCTTTCGCCGGCGCTGTCGATCGCGGACAACCTGTTCCTTGGTCGAGAGCTTCGCAAGCCTGGCATCTTGGGATCGGTCTTCCGCAGCCTCGATCGCACGGCCATGGAGAAATTCGCCCGCACGAAACTCTCCGAACTGGGGCTGATGACCATCCAGAATATCAACCAGGCGGTTGAAACACTCTCGGGTGGCCAGCGCCAAGGCGTGGCTGTGGCACGCGCGGCCGCCTTCGGCTCCAAGGTTGTCATTCTCGACGAGCCAACGGCCGCTCTCGGCGTCAAGGAAAGCCGACGCGTGCTCGAACTGATCCTGGACGTGCGGGCACGTGGCCTGCCGATCGTGCTGATCTCGCATAATATGCCGCATGTCTTCGAGGTGGCTGACCGTATCCACATCCACCGCCTGGGCCGCCGGCTAACCGTCATCAATCCGAAGGAATATACGATGTCGGACGCCGTCGCCTTCATGACGGGCGCAAAGGCGGCACCTTCGGAGCCGGTTGCTGCATGAGTCCGGCGCTGGGGGAGATAGCCGACGAGATCATCGGAAGGGCGAGCGATGCGCGGCGTTTCCTCATCGCCATCGCGGGGCCACCCGGTTCCGGCAAGTCGACCATGGCCGATGCTCTCGCCGCGCTGCTGCGCGACTGCGGCGAGAGTGCTGAAGTCCTTCCGATGGACGGCTTCCATATGGACAACGCCGTCCTTGTGGAGAAGGGCCTCCTGGCCCGCAAGGGCGTTCCGGAAAGCTTCGATGTCCGTGCTTTCCTCGATATCATAAAAGCCGTGCGGGCGGCCAATGAGGAGGTCCTGGTTCCGGTTTTCGACCGTTCTCGGGAGCTTGCGATCGCGTCGGCCCGCATCGTTTCGCCGGAGCACCGCTTCATCATCGTCGAGGGCAACTATCTCCTCTTCAGCCTCGGCAAGTGGGCGGAGCTGGAAGGCGTGTTCGACTACTCGGTCATGCTTGCCCCGCCGATCGAGGTGCTCGAGGAGCGGCTCTGGGCGCGCTGGCGCGGCTACAAGCTCAGCGAAGACGAAGCGAGCGCCAAGGTATATGGCAACGATCTGCCGAACGGTCGCCTGATCCTGGCCAATCGCCGGCCGGCGGACGTGACCTTGGAGATTGCCTGACGCCCGGCGTCATCGAGCCGCTAGCGAATGGCTTGCTGCCACTATTGCGGTTGAGTGGGAATCGCTGCAACTCTCATGTGTCGAGTGATGCCACTCGCTCATGGGGGGATTTCATGACGTTCACCGAGGCCGTTGGCTCCGTCTTCTCGAAATATGCCGTGTTCCGCGGGCGCGCACCCCGATCCGAATTCTGGTGGTTCGCGCTTTTCAATATAGTTCTTTCTTTCGTCGCCGGCTTGATCGACGCTGCTTTCACGAATGGTGATGTGCTGGCGATTGTCTATTCACTGGCCGTCTTCCTGCCGGGCCTCGCCGTCGCCGTCCGCCGGCTTCACGATATCGATCGCTCCGGCTGGTGGCTGCTGATCGGGTTCATTCCGCTCGCCGGCTGGGTCATCCTGATCTACTGGTACATCCAGGAGGGGACGCTCGGAGCAAATCAATTCGGTCCCGCGGTTTGACGCTATAATGATGCGCTTGGCGATGCCTGGGCGGTTGTCATGACCTGAGTTCGAGTGCTAATCCCACCCGGCCGATCGCAATGACGTTCGCAGTGGAGATTTTTCGATGCAAAGGCTCACCATCCGTCGCCCCGATGACTGGCACCTTCATCTGCGCGACGGCGCCATGCTCGAAGGTGTGATCGGCGATACCAGCCGCCATTTCGCCCGCGCCATCATCATGCCAAATCTTGTGCCGCCGGTCGTCACGACGGCGGACGCGATGGGCTATCGCGAGCGCATCATGAAGGCCCTGCCGAAGGGCGATCGCTTCGAGCCGCTGATGACGCTCTATCTGACGGAGCACACCAGCCCTGATGATGTGGAGGAAGGCAAGCGAAGCGGTCTCATCACGGCCGTCAAGCTCTATCCCGCTGGCGCCACCACCAATTCGCATGGCGGTGTCCGCGATATCGAAAAGGCGATGCCCGTCCTCGAGCGGATGGCGAAAATCGGCTTGCCGCTTTGTGTGCATGGCGAGGTCACGACGCCCGAGGTCGATATTTTCGACCGGGAGGCGGTCTTCATCGAGACCGTGCTCGATCCGCTGCGCCGCCGCCTGCCGGAGCTCAAGGTGACGATGGAGCATGTGACGACCGAAGACGGTGTCAACTACATCAAGTCCGCCAGGGCCAACCTTGCCGGGTCGATCACCACGCATCACCTGATCATTAATCGCAACGCCATTCTGGTAGGCGGTATCAGGCCGCATTACTATTGCCTGCCGGTCGCCAAGCGGGAGAACCATCGCCTCGCCTTGCGTGCAGCGGCAACGAGTGGCGACGCACGCTTCTTCCTCGGCACAGATTCGGCGCCGCACGTCGACCCGCTCAAGGAGTGCGCCTGCGGCTGCGCCGGCATCTACACCTCGATCAACACGATGAGTTGCCTTGCCCATGTCTTCGAGCAGGAGAGCAGCCTTGATCGCCTGGAGGCCTTCGCCTCGCTGAACGGCCCGGCCTGGTACGGCCTTGCTCCGAACGAGGAGAAGATCACGCTCATGCGGCGGGATGAGGCCGTTGCCTTTCCGCCGAAGATCGAGACAGGGGCGGGGACCGTGACGGTCTTCGATCCGATGTTCCCGCTTCATTGGGACGTGGAGATTTGATCGCCGCTAATGGCTTGGAATTTCCATAAATTTTTACGGGGAACGTAACACATTCGATACGACTGCCGCGCTAGCCTCCCTTTGAGGTCGTTGCGGAGCGGTTCATGCCGTGGAGAATGGATGCAGACGCTTGATTATAGTTCCCTTCTCCTGGCGCTTGGTGTGTCCGCCACCTGCCTGGCGATCACGCTCATGGGTAGCTGGCTCGCCCGCCGAACGGAAACTTTCCTTCTCACCTGCACCTTCGGTCTCGTCCTCGTTGTCGCCGGCATCTTTGTCTACAGCCTCTATGTAGGGGAGCCCGGCCTCGGCATTGGCCTTGCAAATTTTGCGCTGCTCCTCTCCGGCTTTTCGGTCATCTGGGGTGCGGCGTACCAGTTTCGGACGGGGCGGCTGCCGCGTGGGCTGGTCGGGCTGCGCATGGTTGCGGCAATGGCCATCGTGATTCCGCCCATGCTGGTTGGCTTTGACGGGCTTGCCTTCATCTTCGAGAATCTCGTGATAGCTATTCTCCTGCTGGAGACGGCCCGTGAATACTGGCGCGGACGTCAGGAGGCGCCGGTGCCGGTCATGGGCATCACCGCGCTTTATACCCTGACATCGATTTCCTTCATGATCTGCGCTGCAGTCCTCATCTGGAACGGCAAGCGCGTTCTTGGCGCGGCGCCGAACAACTGGGCCGAGGATCTGAGCCTCGCCATTTGCATCGCCGGCATGACCGGTATCGGCGCCCTCTCGCTTGCGCTGCACCAATGGCGGCTGGCTGCGCGCCATCGCCTCGATGCGATAACCGATCCCCTGACCGGTCTCCTGAACCGGCGGGCACTTTTCGACCTTCACGGCGAACGGCCGGTCGATGCTTCGACCGCTGTGATCCTCTTCGACGTCGACCGGTTCAAGACCGTCAACGACCAATATGGTCATGCGGTTGGCGACCGCGTGCTGAAGGCCTTCGCCGACGTGCTCTCGGCCAACTGCAGGACGGTGGATACTGCTGCCCGCCTCGGTGGCGAAGAGTTCGCCCTCGTCCTGCGCGGCGTGCTGCCCGGCAGGGCCGAGATCATCGCCGAACGCGTGCGAAGCTCGTTCGAGGCGCGCGAGATGAATTGCGACGGCAAGGTGGTGAAATGCACCGTCAGCGTTGGTGTCGTCACCGCGTCCGGCCAGCCGCTCAGCTTCGACGCCATGTTGAGCGGTGCCGACAACGCACTTTACGCGGCCAAGAGGGGCGGTCGCAACCGCATCGAAGTCGGCAGCTATCTCCATGCCGTCGCTTCGGATGCGTCGCGAAGCGCATCTTGATCGGCATCGACCTCTGCCATAATGTGGCAGGCGGCCGGATGCGGCCAGCCGACCCGCGGCGCCCTCGGGCGCAATGGTGAATGCATCCACACGACATCCCTCACATCCTTGCCGCTTGGCTTTGATGGCGAACGGATCAGCAGAGCGGGCACTGATCTTGCCGTTCGTCGCCAGAGGAAGGATGAACCAATGCGCGATTTTCGCGACGCGAAGCTTATGGCCAAGGCCCTCAGACAGGCCTTCGCCGATCGCAATACGCCTATTTCCCACAGCGAAGCGCTGGAGATCGTCGCCGCCCAGTTCGGCTTCGACGAATGGAATATCCTGTCTGCCAGGATCGAGGCGGCCTCGGCCGCAGCCGGCAGCACCAATCGCCCCAGTATCGAGCCGCCGATCCCGATCTTCCGCATCTTCTCCGTGGAAAAGGCCATGGAGTTCTATTGCGGCTTTCTCGGCTTCACGCTCGATTGGGAGCATCGCTTCGGAGACAACTTTCCCCTCTATTGCCAGGTATCGCGTGATCGCATGATCATGCATCTCAGCGAGCACTCTGGCGACGCAAGCCCCGGTGCGAAGGCTTTCGTCTGGGTGACGGGCGTACGCGCCTACCAGGCGGAACTCGCGGCCAAGGACTATCGCTACATGAAGCCGGGCGTCGAAGAGGCGCCCTGGGGTTTCGAGATGACGGTAATCGATCCCTTCAGCAACCGCATCGCCTTCTGCGAACGGAAGTGACCTGACGCGGGAGGTGCACCCTCCAGCTTTTCCTCAGATGATCATCAGTGCCCGCACGAAGGCGATGGCTGAAATCAGCGAAGCGATGGTCCGGACATGGTTCCACCAGGTCCAGTCTTTAAGGTAGGTCGCCCATAGCTGCGCGGCGGCAGGATCGCTGCCGCCGACCTTCGCCAGCGCATCGTTCAAGGGGACGTTGAAGACGATCGTCGAAATGAACGAGGCGAACAGGTAGGACGCGGCCCCCGCCAGCATCCACACGCTGGCGCTGCCGCGCCAGCCCATTATGGCGATCACCGAAATGGCGATGCACAGAAGCGCCGTCGGAACGAAGAGCAGCATGAAGGGCGAGCGGACGATCGTCACATTGATGGAGTTCATCGCGGCGATGCCCTGCTCGGCCGGGATCCTTGCAAATGCCGTCATGACGAAGGTCGAGAAGGCAAAGAACATGCCGGCGATCAAGCCGCTACCGATGGCAGCCGCGATAAGAATGACGGGAAGAGCGAAGGCCATGGTCATTTCCTCCATAGTTTCACTGTCGCTACGCGGCTGTTGCGACTGCGATCGGGCACAGACTGCCCATCCCTGTCCGAGGCGCCCCGCGTCCCAACTCCGCCAATGAGAATGATTTCCGGAATTTGCATGTCGAAACTCCCTGATCAAAAAGGAGAAACTCTCTCATTTGCAAAATGAGATAAACTCTCTTATTTTGTTTGTCAACAGCAGGAGGTTTGGCATGGATGGAGAGTCGTCACCCCGGCGCAGGCGGCGGGCAGACAACGGCGGGCAGCTCCGTCGCATTCCCAGCCAGAAACGGGGCCGCGACCGCTTCGAGAAAATTCTCGCCGTGGCCATGGAGCTTATCGAAAGAAATGGCAGTGATGCCCTGAAGATGAGCGAGATAGTCGAAAAGGCCGACCTGTCTTTCGGTGCGCTCTATCAGTACTTCCCTGACAAGACCTCGATCATCCGGACGCTTGCGGAGCGCTTCAACGAGCAGGGTAGGGCATGCGTCCAGGCAGAACTCGCCAAGGTGACCGACGCCGCTGGACTGCGGCAGGCGCTGTGCGACATCGCCGATCAGTATTACGAGTTTTTCCGCCGCGAGCCGGTCATGCGCGACATCTGGTTCGCCACGCAGGCGGACAAGCTTCTGCGCGAGGTGGATGCCGAGGATATGGAGTTTCACGCCCAGGCCCTGCTTGCGGCGCTCAAGCGGCTCTCGCCGGATCGGCAGGATGCTGAACTTGTCATGGTTTCGCGGCTGGTGATGCAGTTGCTCGCGGCAGCGGTGCGGTATGCGATCTCGCTGGATGAGAAAGAGGGCGAGGCCGCAATCGCGCTTTACAAGAAAATGTTGCCCGCGGATATCGAACGGCTGTCGGGCATGTGATCACGTCTCGCCCCTGCATCCGAGCGCGGCGGAGACTGCGGGTGGCGATTATCAGGGCAGAATGCTCAGAAGCGCAAAGTGGCCGATTGCCCCAAGGCCTATCGCGATGCCGGACGCAGCTGCGAGGGCACTGGCATAGGGGCGGCTGCCGGCAGTGAAGGCAAGCGCGACCTTTGTCGCCACATTGACCGCAACCGCTATGAGAATGACCTCCGCCGCAGTGGCTATCGTGACCGTCGAGCCTGCAAGCCGGGCGGTGGAAAGAGTGATGGCGTCCACGTCGACAAGGCCTGAAATGGCTGCAACTGCATAGAGCGCCGACGCGCCGACATGGTCGATGGCGATCTTGGATATGAGGCTGATCAATCCGAGCAGCAGCGCGAAGGAGATCACCGTGCTCAGCTCGAACGGATTCTTGAGTTGGACGTGAGGAACATTCTGTGCCGAGCCCCCACGCCGGGCCCACAGGATCGCTGCGGCCACAAATCCGACGATCGCCGGGATCAGCCCCGCCGCGAGCGGCAGAAGCATGCTCGGGGACAAGGCTGTGCCGATGACGAGGACGCGGCCGCAGGATAGCGCGCCGGCAATCGCCGCACCCGCAGCAAGATAGGTCGATCCTTGCGGCGCATCCTTCGAATATCGTGCAAAGGACAGCGTCAGCGCCGTGGACGATACCAGCCCTCCGGCCGCGCCTGCCAGGAGCACGCCGTGGCTTGTGCCCAACGTCTTGATGGCAATGTAGCCGGCAAAGGAAAGCGCTGCGATCGTGATCGTCAGCAGCCAGAGGGAATAGGGATTAAGCGCGCCCCATGGATCGAGCGCCCTGTCGGGCAGAAGGGGAAGTGCAATGACCGTCATGGCGAGGAGCACGAGGGCAGAGCGTAACTCGATCCAGGTCAGTCCCTTCAGGAAGCCGTGCAGCCTGTCGCGCGCCGCAAGCACCGCCGTGGTCACGACCCCGCCCGCCGCCGCGGTGACGACATCCCCGACCGCGGCAAGAACGCCGAGACAGAAAACGACAAGTGCTGCTACCACGGTCGTGATGCTGTAATCATCGTCCTCCTCCGCCTCCTGCCACTTGCCGGCGATGTAGACGAGGCCGAGCAGGAAGGCGATGGTCGCCGGAAGGAACGGGCCGGTCGCGGAATGAAGCGTTCCCGCAATGCCGCCGAGAAAGCCCGTTAGGCCGAACGTGCGCAAGCCTGCGGTCCTGCCGCCGGGCCGCACCTCGCGTTCGCGCCAGCCTCGCTCGACACCGACGAGCAGGCCGATGGCGAGTGCGACAGCAAGACGCTGGAAGGCTTCGAGATGTTCCATGTCCGCAACGATATTCACGTGGGGATGGCGCGCAAGGCGAAATCGTTGAAGAAACAGGCCTATCCGGCTTGGGGGAAGTTGCCCGCAAAACGGCTCCGGCGCTTTTGCGGGCATTCTCGATCTTTGGACGCCTCGTGTTCTGGAAACTTGCCGCACTTGCTGCTATTGGCCGATAAATTTGGCCAAAGGAGAGAGCGATGATCCAGACGACATTCACCGACCGCACCGTCATGGCGGAGCTCGTGGCGAGGATGCTCTGGGAGATCAAGGCGGTGCATTTCAATGCTGCACAGCCCTATAAACTCTCCTCGGGCATGGCGAGCCCGGTCTATATCGATTGCCGCAAGCTGCTTTCCTTCCCGCGCATCCGCTCTACGGTCATGGACTTCGCCGCCAGCGTTGTGATGCGCGATGCCGGCTTCGAACAGTTCGATTGCATTGCCGGCGGAGAGACGGCCGGCATTCCGTTTGCGGCACTGCTCGCAGACAGGCTCAGCCTGCCGATGGTCTATGTTCGCAAGAAGCCGAAGGGCCACGGCCGCAATGCACAGATCGAAGGCAACATGCCGGAGGGTTCACGCGTGCTCGTCATCGAGGATCTGACGACGGCCGGCGGCAGCATGTTCCAGTTCATCGATGCGGTGCGAGCCGCCGGCGGCGTCGTCGATCACGGCATTGCGCTCTTCTACTACGACATCTTCGACGAAGGCGCCCTCCGCTTTGCAAACGGCAAGGTGAAGCTGCATTATATCGCCACCTGGCGGAACGTTCTTGCAGTCGCAAGGGAACAGAAGCTCTTCGACGAGACGACCCTTGCCGAAGTCGAAGCCTTTCTGGATGCGCCGCTCGCCTGGTCGGGTCGCAACGGCGGCGTGAGTGAGCTTTCGCTCTAGCGTTTTGACAAAAGCTCGCTTAATCCGTTGATGAAAGATAGGCAATCGGGAGGAGTTTTCATGATTCTGTGCTGTGGCGAGGCCTTGATCGACATGCTGCCGCGGGAGACGACTCTCGGCGAAAAGGGCTTTGCGCCCTATGCCGGCGGCGCGATCTTCAACACCGCGATCGCGCTCGGGCGCCTCGGTGTTCCGACGGCCTTTTTCACCGGCATCGCCGACGACATGATGGGCGAAATCCTTCTCGACACTCTGAAGGCCAGCAATGTCGATTATGGCCCCTGCGCCATTACCGCGCGTCCGTCGACGATCGCCTTCGTCAAGCTCGTCAACGGCCAGGCGACCTATGCCTTCTATGACGAAGGCACGGCTGGCCGCATGATTACGACCGATGACCTGCCGGCGCTCGGCGACGATTGCGAGGCACTGCATTTTGGCGCGATCAGCCTTATTCCCAGTCCTTGTGGAGAGACTTACGAAGCCTTGCTTCTGCGCGAGCATGAGAAGCGCGTCATCTCGCTCGATCCGAATATCCGCCCCGGCTTCATCAAGAATAAGCAGGCCCATATGGCCCGCATCAGCCGCATGGCGGCCAAGTCGGATATCCTCAAATTCTCGGACGAAGACCTGGCCTGGTTCGGCCTGGAGGGCAATCATGATGATCTTGCTGCCCACTGGCTGAAGCACGGCGCCAAGCTCGTCGTCATCACCAAGGGCGCGGAAGGCGCCGAGGGCTATACGAGGGAGCGTAAGGTCACGGTTCCGAGCGAGCGCGTGACGGTTGTCGACACGGTCGGTGCGGGCGATACCTTCGACGCGGGCGTGCTTGCGTCGTTGAAGATGGACGGCCTGTTGACCAAGGCGCAGGTAGCCACGCTCGATGAGAAGGCGCTGCGCAACGCGCTGACGCTCGGCGCCAAGGCCGCTGCCGTTACCGTTTCCCGCGCCGGCGCAAATCCTCCCTGGGCGCGCGAGATCGGTCTTTGAGGCTCAGGCGATCCTATCCAGAAAGCCGAGCACTTCGCGATTGAAGAGCTCGGGCCGCTGCAGCGGCGCGAAATGGCTGACACGCGGCAGCACGATCAGTTCCGCATCGGGAATGGTGCGTGCCAGATAATCGGCGTGCTCCGGCTTGATGAATTCGTCGTTCTCGCCGATGGCCACCGTAACCGGCACCGCGATGCGCGCAAGGTCGTTGGCGCCGTAGTTCGGCTCACTCTGCATCATCACGGTCACGGCCGCGACGAACGCCTCGAACTCGCCCGGTGTGGCCGAGAGCGCCTGATAGTCCTTCCTGTGGCGGCTGAAGCAGCGGTCGATCACCGGCGTCGGCTTGAACTCATGGACGCCACTCGGATCCGTGTTGCAGGCAAAGAAGAAGACGCCGCAGATGCGCTCCGGCACCTGGTCAGCGAGGATCAGCGCGGTGCAGGCGCCGTCGCTCCAGCCGACGAGAGCGGCCTCCGCAAGGCCAAGATGATCCATCACGGCGAGCACGTCGGAGGCCAAGAGCTGGTATTTGAAGGGGCGGGAATCGCGCGTGCTGCGGCCGTGTCCGCGACTGTCGATCACCACCACCTGATAGCCCTCTTCGACAAGTGCCGGCACCTGAAAGCCCCAGTTTCCTGCGTTCCCGAGACCCCCGTGCAGCAGGATCACCGCCGGGCCTGACCCGTAGCTCGCATGCCAGATCCGGGCGCCGTCGTGATCGACGAAGCCCTCGCGTTCGGCGTCCGGCAAGGGCGCTGCTCCGTACGCCTCGAAATCCACAAGTTCGTCGTCTGCCACATTCATTCGACCTCTCCTGAAACGATCCACCTAAGGACGACCGGCCGCATCGCCTTTCGACATCGATTCTGAAAAACACCATGCGGCAGAAACCGCCGACAGAAGCCGCTTTGACCCTTTAGCGGCCGCCCCAGCCATAGTGGGTAACCGGGTGGCCTGTTCGGGGATGTGGAGCGTCGCGCAGAAAAATCAGGCCCGCCTTCTCATAAAAGGCACGAGCCCTTGCGTTGCTTGACGCAGTGAACAGCGTGATGCCCTCCGGCATTGCCTTCATGGCGTGGCCAAGAAGCGCTTGACCGATGCCGTAGCCGAGGAACCCGGGTCGAATAAATAATTGGTCGAGAATGGCTTCGCGCGGCTTGATCGCGACAAACCCGATGACACGACTTTCGCGAGCGACAACCGTCACCTCCCACCCCGCGGCAAACGCGAGATCAACGCGCTCCCGCAGCTCGTTCATCGTCGGCATGACAGGAGGCCCGACATCCGGCAGGCTGGCGCTGCTGTGCCAAACCTCGGCAATCGCGTCATGGTCGGCCTCAACGGATGGCCGGAGGTGATAGCTCGGGATTGTTACCTTCATGTTCCATCAAATGCCGGGACGCCAGCAAGCCAGCCTCAACTACCGGTGCAGTTGGTGGCCAAGGCTCCTCCGGAGCCACCGAATGCCACAGAAACTCCCGCAGCGGCTGCCACGGGAGCGTTCCTGATCCCGGTCGATCCTACTTCGCCAGCTTGGCCAGCGCGGCAACCAGCCCCTGCGTCGAGGAATCGTGGCCCGCAGCGCTCTCCTTGCCTTCGACGACCGGCAGCAGGCCTGTCGCCAGTTCTTTGCCGAGCTCGACGCCCCACTGGTCGAAGGAGTTGATGCGGAAGAGCACGCCTTCGACAAAGACGCGATGCTCGTAAAGCGCAATCAGCCGGCCGAGCGCGTAAGGCGTCAGCTTGTCATAGACGAAGGTGATGGAGGGGCGGTTGCCGGTGAAGACGCGGTGCGGGGCAATGAAGTCCGCCTTCTTCTCGTCCATGCCCTTGTCGGTCAGCTGCTTCTTTGCCTCCGCAAAGGTGCGGCCCTTCATCAGTGCCTCCGACTGGGCAAGCACGTTCGCCATGAGGAGCTGGTGCTGGTGGCGCAGTTCCGGCTCGAAGGCATTGGCGGCGATCATGAACTCGGCCGGAATGATGCTCGTGCCCTGGTGGATGAGCTGGTAGAAGGCGTGCTGGCCGTTGGTGCCCGGCTCGCCCCACACGACGGGTCCGGAATTGCCGACGACCGGCGTGCCATCGACGGTCACACCCTTGCCGTTCGATTCCATGTCGAGCTGCTGCAGGTACGCCGGGAAGCGCGACAGGCGCTGGTCGTAAGGCAGGATGGCGCGGGTCGGATAGCCGAGCACGTTGCGGTGATAGAAGCCGATCAGGCCGAGCAGCATGGGCAGGTTCTTCGCAACCGGAGCCTGACGGAAATGGTTGTCCATCGCGTGGGCGCCCTCGAGGAACTTGGCA
The DNA here is from genome assembly GCF_004345245.1 of Rhizobium sp. BK251. Classification (GTDB taxonomy): domain Bacteria; phylum Pseudomonadota; class Alphaproteobacteria; order Rhizobiales; family Rhizobiaceae; genus Rhizobium. The sequence continues at coordinate 560,242 of NZ_SLUQ01000005.1, forward strand.
AAGTTGTCGGGGCCGATCGCCATCATGAGCGGCAGGCCGATCGCCGACCAGATCGAGTAGCGGCCGCCGACCCAATCCCAGAATCCGAAGACGCGTGCGCTGTCGATACCGAATGCGGCGACCTTGTCGAGCGCGGTAGAGACCGCTGCGAAATGATGCTGCACGGCGTTTTCGCCAAGCGCCTTGGCGATAAAGCCGCGTGCCGTCTGGGCGTTGGTCATCGTCTCGACCGTCGTGAAGGTTTTCGAGGCGATGATGAAGAGCGTCGTTTCAGCCTGCAGCAGCTTCAGCGTGTCGGCAATATGGGCGCCGTCGATGTTGGAGACGAAGTGGGCACGCGGGCCGTCATGGAACGGCGCGAGCGCAAGCGTCGCCATCACCGGTCCGAGGTCCGAGCCGCCGATCCCGATATTGACGACGTCGGTGATCTTCTTGCCGGTCGCGCCCTTCAGCGTTCCGGAACGGATTCCGTCCGCAAACTTGCCCATTGCCGCAAGGACGGCATTCACATCGGGCATCACATCCTTGCCGTCGACCAGGACCGGCGTGTTCGACCGGTTGCGCAGCGCGGTGTGGAGCACGGCACGATTTTCCGTGAAGTTGATCGCCTTGCCCGAGAACATCTCCTCGCGCTTGGCTTCGACGCCAGCTTCCTCGGCGAGCTTGGCGAGCAGTCCCAGGATCTCATCGTTCACTGCGATCTTGGAATAGTCCATCAGCAGATCGTCAAGTGACGCGTGGTACCGCGAGAAACGTTGGGGGTCGGCGGCGAATGCGGCGCGGATATCGGTCGCGTTCGTGGCTGCGGCGGAGGCCTTCAACTTATCGACGATGGCTTGCATGAGATGGCTCCTTCGGAGACGGGGAGGGTTGGCGAAACTATTCGCTTTGTGTGGCCTAAATCAAGTTGCGGCATCGTGAAAAACAGAAATGTCACGCGGCGGACGCCGCGTGACTTGCGTGCCGACAATGGCCGCAAATCCTAGGCGCGAAGCTCCCGGCGCAGGATCTTGCCGACGTTCGATTTCGGCAATTCGTTGCGGAACTCGACGAATTTGGGTCGCTTGTAGTTGGTAAGGTTGGTAGCGCAGTGCAGTCGCACGTCCGCTTCCGTCAGGGCTTCGTCGCGCTTGACCACGAAGAGCTTGACCGCCTCTCCCGAATACTCGTCGGGAACGCCGATGGCTGCAGCCTCCAAGACGCCCGGATGCATCGCCGCCACTTCCTCGATTTCGTTCGGATAGACGTTGAAGCCGGAGACGAGGATCATGTCCTTCTTGCGGTCGACGATCTTCGTATATCCTCGTTCGTCCATGAAGCCCATGTCGCCGGAGCGGAAATAGCCGTCATGGGTCATGACCTGCGCGGTCTCTTCCGGCCTCCGCCAGTAGCCGGCCATGACCTGGGGCCCGCGGATGCAGATTTCACCGATCTGGCCGAGGGGCAGCGAGTTGCCCGCCTCGTCGCGGATGTCGAAATCGGTCGAGGGCATCGGCAGGCCTATCGTGCCGGTGAAGTCCGGCGAGTCGAAGCGATTGGCGCTGGCAACCGGCGAGGTCTCGGAAAGGCCGTAGCCCTCGGTGATCGATGTGCCTGTCATCTTCTGCCAGCGCTCCGCCACAGGCCGCTGGACTGCCATGCCGCCCGCAAGGGTCGAAACGCGGTGGAGGTCGAGCTTGGCAAGGCCCGGATTGTTCATCAGCGCGTTGAAGAGCGTATTGAGCCCCGGGAAGATGTCGAAGGGGTGCCGGCCGAGTTCCTTGATGAAGCCCGGTATGTCGCGCGGATTGGCGATCAGGACGTTATGCGCTCCGAGCGACATGCCCATCAGCGAATTCACGGTGAGGGCGAAGATATGGTAGAGCGGCAGGGCGCAGACGAAGGTGAGCACGTCCGGGCGCTTCTTCGTCTGATAGGCAGCAGCAAGCCAGAGCGAAAGTTGAAGCTGGTTTGCCAAGAGGTTGTAGTGCGTGAGCATCGCGCCCTTCGCCGTGCCAGTCGTACCACCGGTATACTGCAGGAAGGCGATATCGTTGAGCTCGACCGCGACCGGTCGCAACAGGGCACGGCTTCCCTCCCTGAGCACCTGTCCGAAGCTCCTGTAGCCGGGGATCGACCATGGCGGCACCAGTTTCTTGACTCGACGAACGACGAAGTTGACCACCTGCCCCTTCAGTCCCAGCATCTCGCCGAGCGAGGTGACGACGACGTGCTGGAGCTCGCTTTTCGGAAGTACCTGCTCGACCGTGCGGGCGAAGTTCTCCAGGACGAAGATGGTCTTGGCGCCGGAATCGTTGAGCTGGAAGAGCAGTTCCCGCGGCGTGTAGAGTGGATTGACGTTGACGACGACGAGCCCAGCCCGAAGGATGCCGTAGACGATGATCGGGTTCTGCAGGACGTTGGGCATCATCACCGCAACACGATCGCCCTTCTGGAGGCCGAGACCCTGCAAGTAGGCGGCAATCTTGAAGGATTGCTCCTCGAGGTCGCGATAGGTCATCGTCTTGCCCATGCTGGAAAAGGCGAGCCGATCAGCAAATTTCGCGCAGCTCTTCTCGAAGAGTTCTACGAGAGAGCGGTATTCCAGTGGTGGGATCTCGGCCGGGACAATGTCCGGATAGGAGGCAAGCCAGATTTTCTCGCGTGCCGGCGCCCCCGGCGAAGCGGAACCATTGTTCATGCAGTCTCTCTCCCATGTGCCGCATGCTGACGCCATTCGGCGACGGAAAGTCCTCCGCTTTCCGATTCTCAAGGCAGCTTAGGCCATTGCCCGAATGGTTCAAGCCGAGAATGGAAGTAAGATAACTTTGACGTAAACGTCAATGATTCCGGCTGACCTTCTTGAGAAACGCAATCGCGAGTAAGCGGGAACATTCGCGGAGGCGGCACGTTTCCAAAGCGTAAGAAAACGAAAAAACCAACGAAAAAACCTAGGAGGTGCACCATGCTGCATGAAGATTCCGACCTATCTCGCCGCGACCCGAATGTGAAGGATACGCCGACTCTGATCGCCAGCGACCGGGTTGAAGGTACGCGGGTCTATGGCGCCGACGCGAAGCATATTGGCTCCATCGAGCGCCTCATCCTCGGAAAGCGCGACGGCCGGGTGGCCTATGCAGTGCTGAGCTTCGGCGGATTCCTCGGAATGGGTCATGACCACTATCCGCTTCCCTGGGAAAAGCTGAACTACGACACTCAGCTCGACGGCTATCGCATCGATCTGACCAAGGAGCAGATCGAGGGCGCGCCAAGTTACGCCGACGACGACGACACCTGGTTCAACGACAATGGTCGTCGCGTCTACGACTACTACGGCGTTCCGCCCTACTGGATGTAAGTTTCAAGGGAGGCAGGCGAGGCCCCGCATTTGCGGGGCCTCTATTTTTTGCGCGCTCTGCTGACGAGATCGTTGGCCGAGCACAACGCCGCAAGTACTGCCGACTGGTCGGGCACCGAGGCCGCCTCCACAAGGAAGACATGGCTTTCGCCAGGCAGCAGCGTTACCAGCGCAGTATCAACGACCGCTTCGGGACTTATCCGATCCGCCAGCAGGCAGAGATCTTTCAGGAAAGCTTCGGCGGTCACGTGCACCGCATATCCGGCCTCGGTCCTCTCGACCTTGATCGACAACCGCGATTCCGGCAACGCCAGCGCGATGTCTTCGACGAAATAGTGGAAGGCCCGCTTGTCGAGCATTGAGACGACGATCACTTCATCCTCGGCGTTGCCGGGCGTGGCGATGTCTTCGGGGAGTGGGAATTCCCGGGCCTCGAGGCGGTCGCAGTGGAAGCGCCAGAACTCGAATTCGGCAAGCACCGTTCCATCAAGGCGCATGCGCGTGCCGCTGATCTTCGATCGCCAGAAAAGGGTCCGTTCATTGACGGCGACGGCCGCCAGCCCGTCTCCTCTCGGCTGGATTGTCAGCAGTCGCGGATCATAGGCACCCTTCAGCGCATACCAGAGCAGCTTTCGCCGGCCGGTGGAATCGATCGCGGCCCAGGATGTCACGGGCCAGCAATCGTTGAGCTGCCATATGACGGCGCCCTTGCAGATATCGCGGTGCGAGCGCAGGTGCTCGACGCCGAAGCGGATGGCGCGCGCCTGGTTGAGCTGCGTCGCGAAATGCCAATCCTCCATGGTTTCCGGCTCGGGCAAATGCCCGGCAAGGCCTCGGATAAGCTTTTCGTTGCCCTGCGTCGCCTTCTGGTGATGGAAGACGCCGTTCGACTCCGGCGATAGTGGCGCGTCGTGCACGCTCTCTTCCAGAGTCGCCCAGTTCGGTGGCGCCTGCCAGCCGAACTCCGAGCAGAAACGCGGGATATAGTTGCGATAGACTTCGTAGCCGACATCGTTCCAGACGTCCCAGATATGCTTGCAACCGTGCTCGTCGGCATTGGGCGCAATGTCCATCGAGCCGGAATAGGGGCTGCCGGGATAGTAGGGGCGATCCGGGTCCAACTCGGCGCAGAGCTTCGGCAGGAGATCAAGGTAGTAGCCGAGCCCCCATGTCTCGCCTTCCTTGATGATCGGCCTCCAGCCCCACTCGTCGAAGCCCCAGATATTCTCGTTGTTGCCGTTCCAGACCATGAGCGAAGGATGCGACATCAGCCGCACGACATTGTCGCGGACCTCTGCTTCGACTTCGCTGCGCAGCGGCTCCTCTTCCGGATAGGCGGCACAGGCAAAGAGGAAATCCTGCCAGACAAGCATTCCGGCGCGGTCGCATTCCTCGTAGAACTCATCGCGCTCGAAGATCCCGCCGCCCCAGACGCGCAGCAGGTGAATGTTGGCGTCCTTCGCCTGTTCGATACGCTGCCGGTAGCGCTCGGCGGTCACGCGGGAGGGAAAGCAGTCGTCCGGAATCCAGTTCGCACCGCAGATGAAAAGCGGCACCTCGTTCACGATGAAGGTAAAGGCGGAGCCATGCGAATCCGGCGAAGTGTCGAGCCTGATCGAACGAAATCCGATCTCCTTGGAATACGAGTCCAGCAGGTCGCCGGTCTCGCTGTCGGTGAGCCGAATTTCCAAGGGATAGAGCGACTGAGCACCGAGATGATGCGGCCACCACAGTTGCGGCGAAGGTACGCGGATCTCGAAGACGGCACTCTCCGCACGCGGTGCGATATCGATCGCCCGGGTCACTCCGCCGATCTCGGCCGTCAGCCTGCAGGCGCTGCCGGTCACCGCCCGGGCAAGCCGCGCATTGACCTTGACGAGGCCATCGCCGCCGGCAAGCGTTGCCGAAACGCGCGTCTCGGCAAGCCGGGCACGATCCCAGACCTCGAGCCGCGCCGGCTTCCAGATCCCGGCCGTCACCAGCGTCGGACCCCAGTCCCAGCCGAAGTTGCAGGCCATCTTGCGCACCAGGTTTCCCGGCCCCGGATAGTTGTTGGGCCGATAGCCGTAATGCGCTTCCATCTCCGCGCCGTACTCGTAGACGGAGCGAAAGCGGACCACCAGTTCGTTTGCACCCGCCCTCAGCCGCTGCGAAACGTCGAAGCGATACGTCCGGTGCATGTTGTAAGTGCGCCCGAGTTCCTCGCCGTTGAGCTCGATCGTCGCGACCGTATCGAGGCCGTCGAAAACGAGTTCGTGAACTTTGCCGGCATCCGGCGCCGCCTCGAAGCTGCAGCGGTACGTCCAGTCGGTGCGACCGATCCAATCGCTCGTGATCTCGTTGACGTCGATATAGGGGTCGGGGATCAGGCGGTTTTCCAGCAAATCGAGATGCACGCAGCCCGGCACCTGCGCGGGGATATCGGCAGGGAATCCGGATTTCACGCGAGCTGTATCGTTGCAGATGAGTGACCATCCGTTCTTGAGCGGCATTCTTTCGATCATGGGAAACTGTCTCGATTACTGGAAGCGGCCGTGGCGCTGGATCACTTCGATCTTGTAGCCGTCTGGATCGGTGAGGAAGAAGAAGAGGGCGAAGAGCTTGCCGTCGCGATTGAGCTCGCCGATCTCGCCGGGCGACAGTCCAAGGGCAGAGAGGCGCTCGTGCTCCGTGGCGAGTTCATCGACCGAGAATGCGAGGTGGCCGTAGGCGTTTCCCAGCGCATAGGGCTCGATGCGGCCCTGGTTGACCGTCAGTTCCAGTTCGAAATCGGTTTCCGGATTGCTGAGATAGACGAGAGTGAAGGTCTCGAACTCGATGCGATCGGCGATCGCCAGCCCGAATGCCTTGCCATAGAACTCGACCGAGCGACCCTCGTCGAGGACGCGGATCATGGAGTGGATCATCTTGGCCAAGGCTGCCTCCTCCCGTGCCGCGCGACGAAATCATCGCGTTCTGGTTACAGGCGAAATCAGTCGGCGCGCAAGCCCATTTTCCGCGTGATCGCGCTTTCGGCCAGGCCCATGACGTCGTAGATCAGTACTGCCATCAGCCCGACGATAAGGCCGCCCTGCAGGATGAAGGCCGTGTTGTCGGAGATCAATCCTGCGATGATGACCTCGCCAAGCCCCTTCGCCGCCACTGTGGACCCGATGGTCGCAGTGCCGATATTGATGACGGTCGCTACCTTCAACCCTTCGAGGATGAGCGGCATGGCAAGCGGCAGCTCGACCGAGATGAGGCGCTGCCGTGTGTTCATGCCCATGCCGTCTGCCGCATCGAGCACGGCCGGCGGCACCTGCTTCAGGCCGGAGACGGTATTCTCGAATATCGGAAGCAGGCCGTAGAGAAAGAGCGCAATCAGTGTCGGCGCCATGCCGAAGCCGGTGGCGGGCACGGCAATTGCGAGCACGGCCACCGGTGGGAAGGTCTGGCCGGCATTGGCGATGGCGCGCGACAGCGGAAGGAATTCCGCACCACTGCTGCGCGTCACGAAGATGCCTCCCAGTACGGCAAGCACGCTGCTCGCCGCGATGGAGATGAGAACGAGCTCGAGATGACCCGCGGCGAGCGAGGCAAGACTGTTCTGCGTGTAGATCGGTGGCGCGTTGTTGTTGGTCAGCGGAATGAAGAGCGGCGCCAGCCACTCCGTCCTGAAGAGCAGGATGAGGAGAAGAGCCAGCGCGGCGAGCCGGAAGCCATTCGCGGCGAGGAGCTTCATGACCTCCTGCCCAGCTGCAGCAGGTGGTTCACGGAGATCGAACCGACTTCGGCGCCGCCGTCATCGCGGACGGCTGCCTCCTCCACCCCCTGCCAGATCATCTCTGCAAGCGCGTCGCGGAGATTGAGCGACTGTGCCAGCGAATGGCCGAGACCCGACCGCGGCGGTTCCATGCTTCCCTTCAGCGGCAACAACGACATCAGCTTCAGCGCACGGTCGGACGTTCCGGTCAGCTGCTGGACGAAGGGGTCGGCGGGCTCCGTGAGGATCTTTTCGGGCGATGAGCATTGCAGCACGCGTCCCTCGCTCATGACCGCGATCTGGTGACCGAGATGGAAGGCCTCGTCCATGTCGTGCGTGACGAGGATGATGGTCGTGCCGAACTGCCGCTGGATCGCGAGAAGGTCGTCCTGCGCCTTGCCGCGGATGACGGGATCGAGCGCCCCGAAGGGTTCGTCCATTAGCAGCACCTCGGGCTCGGCGGCGAGCGCCCGCGCCACCCCGACGCGCTGTTGCTGTCCTCCCGAGAGCTGATGCGGATACTTGCCGGCAAATGTTGCAGGATCGAGCTCGAAGAGCCCGAGAAGCTCCTCCACGCGCCGGTTGATCCGAGGCTGATCCCATCCGAGGAGCTGCGGCACCGTCGCGATGTTCTGGGCGACCGACCGGTGCGGAAAGAGGCCGTGGCCCTGGATTGCATAGCCGATGCGGCGGCGCAGATCGGTGGCGGGAACGGCCATGATGTTCTGCCCGCCCACGAAAATCTCGCCCTCGGTGATCTGGACCAGCCGGTTGATCATCCTCATCAGCGTCGATTTACCCGAACCGGAAGTGCCGACGATGACCGTGATCGTCCCCTTCTCGACATCCATGGAGACCCTGTCCACGACCGTCGCAGGCCCGTAGCGCTTCGTGACATTCCTGATCTCGATCATGTTCATGCGCGTTCGCCCTGGATGCTCTCGATGATCGCATCGAGGATGACGGCCGATGAAAAGGCAAGGAAAACCGTCGGCACGGCGCCGAGCAGGACGAGGTCCATCGCCGTCTGGCCGAGGCCCTGGAAGATGAAGATGCCGAATCCGCCGCCGCCGATGAGGGCAGCGACCGTCACCAGGCCGATCGCCTGCACGAGCACGATCCGAATCCCGGTAAGGATCACCGGAAAGGCAAGCGGCAGATCGATGCCGGTGAGGACCTGGCGATCGGTGAGGCCCATGCCCGCGGCGGCATCGCGAACGGCCGGATCGACACCCTGCAGGCCGACGACCGTGTTGGCGACGATCGGCAGCAGTGAGTAAAGCACGAGCGCGATGAGCGCAGGAGCGGCCCCTATGCCGCGGATGCCGAGCTGTGCGGCAAGCGGCACATGGGTCGCGAGGTAGCCGAGCGGCAGCATCAGGATGCCGAACAGCGCAAGGCTCGGGATCGTCTGGACGAGGCTCAGTCCCTTGAGCACGAACCCGCGCATTCGCGGAACGCGGAAGCAGAAAATGCCGAGGGGCAGGCCGATGACGATCGCGATGAGGAGCGATCCGAAGGCGAGCATGAGATGGCTGACGAGTTCGGTGCGAAATTGCACGGCACGCGTCTCGAACTCCTTCATGATCGAGAGGCTGTCGAGAAGACCCGATGAAAGACAGGCGCCCAGAAGTGCCGAGTAAGCGGCAAGTGCTGCAATCCGCATCCAGGGCGTCAGCCTGAGCTTCACCAGTGCATCGGAAATGAGAAGGCCGAGCACGGAGAGCAGCACCCAGAAGGCGCCGCCCGGCGTGATCCGCGCCGAAGCGCTGCCGGGTGGCGTGACATTGGTCGAGATGATGCCGAGTGCGACGATCAGCGCCGTCAGGCAGATCGTTGCGACGACGAGCCGAATGCCGGCGCTGTTGACGAGGAGCGCCGCAGCGGCGGTAATGACAAGGAGCACCGCAAGCAGTATGGCGGCCGGCTCATGTATGAGTTGGACGAGGAAAGCCGGCTTGCCGGAGGCAATGCGATTTGCCTTGACGATCACGAAGGGCAGGAAACCTGCTGCCAGCGCGCCGGCGACGACGAGCACGATACCGAGGCGATCCAGTACGCGGATCGCAAGCGCGCCTTCCATCAGTTGCTCCCCTTCCTGCCTGAGAGGATGGCCCGGCCCGCCGAAGGGCCGAGCCGTGTCGCCCTACTTCAGAAAGCCCTTTTCCTTGAGGTAGGACTGGGCGACGGTCTTTGCCGGCTCACCATCCACCTGGATGCGGGCATTGAGCTTGCGCAACTCGTCGGCTGTCAATCCCTTGAAGATCGGCGCCAGGACTTCCTCGATCTTGGGATTGGCCGTCAGGATCTCCTCGCGGACGATCGGCGTCGGAGCATAGACTTGCTGCACGCCCTTGTCGTCCTCCATCACGACCAGTTCAGCCGCGTCGATGGCGCCGTCCGTGCCGTAGACCATCGCGGTATTGACGCCGTTCGTCTGGTCCGCGGCGGCTTTGATCGTCGCTGCGGTGTCGCCGCCGGAAAGCACGACCATCTGGTCGGGCTTTAGCTGGAAACCGTATGTCGTCTGGAAGGCGGGCAGCGCACCGGCGGAATTGACGAATTCGGAGGAAGCAGCAAGCTTCGCCTGACCGCCGCCTGCGACCCACTTGCCGAAATCGGACATGGTCTTCAGATTGTTCGGCTCGGCGACGTCGCGGCGCACGGCAAGTGCCCATGTGTTGTTGGCGGGTGCCGCCTCCAGCCAGACGATCTTGTTGGCGTCATAGTCGAGCTTCTTTGCCAGCGCGTGGCCTTCATCGAGCTTCTTCCAAGCCGCGTCGTCAGCCTTGTTGAAGAAGAAGCCGGCATTGCCGGTGTATTCCGGGTAGATGTCGATCTCGCCGGCGGTGATCGCCTTGCGGACAACCGGCGTCGCGCCGAGAGCGACGCGATCCTGCGCCTTGATGCCGTTGGCTTCCAACGCCAGCAGGATGATGTTGCCGAGCAGCGTGCCTTCCGTGTCGATCTTCGATGAGACGACGACATCCTTGGCGCTGGCGGCGCCAACGGCGAAGGCCACAATTGAAACGGCGAGTGCGAGTTGCTTGAACATGGTGCTTCCCTTCATTACCCCATTTGATCTCTTCGAGTGCGCCGTCTCTGCCTGCCGCTCAACGGAGCACTTCGTGCTGGCGATGCCGCTGTTACCAGCGGCCGCCCGCAATCGTTCTGTCGGAAATAGGGTAGGCTGCCCGAAAATCGATGCAGGCTCCCGATATCTCCCGACGCGTCGCGATTATGGTCGCAAAGAGCCTCTCAGGCTCGAAAGCAATTTTCCTTTTGAGAGGCCGGCGTGGTTTGTTTTTGTTCCCTTTCAATGATTTGAGCTGTTCCGATACTGATTTCGGGTTCTGGCCTGCGTGTCGATCGGTTCTCGAATTCGACGCGACGGTAGTATGCCCTGCGGTGGCGCGGGATATCTTTTCCGGCGAACACGCCATATGGTGGGCGGCTTGAGAAGGCGACACGGGGAAGGGGAATTGCCAAGTGCAGCTTGGGGCTCTGTTTATTGCCGATCAGGTCATGGCGCTCGGTTCGGTGCGGGAAACGGCCCGGCGACTTTCATTCTCCGCATCGACCGTTTCCGCTGCCATGCGCCGGATCGAATCGGAGCTTGCGGTGAAGTTGACCGAGCGCTCCTCGGGCGAACTGGTGACGTTGCTTGCGAGCACGAAGGTTCGAAAGGGTCTTGCACCCATTCTGCAGGCGGTGCGGGAACTGGCACGGCTGGTGGAAGGGGAAATGGATGGCGAAAGCTACAGCCGTTGGGCGGCGCGCTTCCCCTTGAAGATCGCGACGATCGAGCGGTTTCTCGAAACGGCCGATCAGGGCAGCATCAATCGCGCGGCGAGGCGCCTGCGTCTTGGCCAGCCCCAGCTTTCGCTGCAGATTGCCAACCTGGAGGATTTCCTCGGTCGCAAGCTGTTCGAGCGCCTCTCGCAAGGCTCGGTGCTGACGGACGAGGGCAGGCGTGTCTATGCAATCTTCGCCTCGATCGCCGAGGCATGGCGCGAGCTCAAGTCGTCGGCGGACGATCGCTATCGCCGCTCGGCGCGCGCGCTGCGCATAGGTTCGATCATCCCCACCGGCTCGGAAAGCTGGGTTGCGCGGTGTCTCGGCTCGCTCGTCGCCCAGTGGAATGCCGGTGGTGACCGAAACGCCATCTCGCTGGTGCTGATGACGGCCGACGACCTACGCGAGGCACTGATTTCCGGCCGCATCGATGTCGCCATTCTCGATTCGATCTTTGGCCTCGACAATTTCCGCCATCGCGAGCTGATTGCCACCGACATGGTCGCGATTGCGCCCATGTCGAGCAGGGAGGAAACGGTTGCGGACCTCGTCGCCAGTCATCCGCTCTGCACGCCAAGCTCACGGACCGGGCTCGGCCATGCCGCCATGGCCTATAGCGACGAACGCGGCGAGGACCGGCGGCGCGCAAGCCGCGATATCACCGCCGCCGATTCCCTGCCCGTGATCGTCGATCTCGTGGCCAACCACGGCTACGTCTCGTTTCTCGGGCGGGCAAGCGCACTTCCCATCGCCGGCAGGGTCCGGATCGTCGAACTCGGCGAGATTGTCGCGATGTCCTATCACGTCGCCTACAATCACCGCCAGGCGTCGGCAGATGCCTGCGAGCTGATCGTCAGGGCGGTACGGGAAATTGTCGGTAGCGATGAGGCGACGCAAGAATCGCCCAAGCTTGCCGGGGCGCAGCCCTAGTCCATCACGCCATGACGAAGTGGCCGTTTTCGATCTGCCGGTATGATCGTTTCTCTGGGACGAAGCCTGCGGGCCGGACGGGGCTCTTGAGTTCGTCGGCGGTGAGGTTTCTGCGGATGCCGCGGCGAGCGGGATCGGGGACGGGGACGGCGGCCATCAGCTTCTTGGTATAGGGATGCTGGGGATTTTCGAAGAC
>NZ_SLUQ01000006.1 GCF_004345245.1 Rhizobium sp. BK251
GGGCTTGCCGGAACAAGCTTCAAGCACGAGCATCTCGCCGCGATTACCGCGGAAGGCCCGCAGCGCGGCTTCTTCGAAGTCCATGCCGAAAACTAACGCCGCCTGTCTGCAGCAAAGCAACGGACAAGTGTGTCCGATCTCGCATGACCGGCCACAGCTGCCGGCGCCCTCAATGAAATAAAGTCAACGGAGTGCTGAACTCCATCTGCCCAACGAAGGGATTTATCATGACCGCATTTGTTGTGTTTACCAGGGAAGAGATACTCGATCAGAGAGAGCTTGATGAATACTCCGCGAAGGTCGGAAAGACATTCGATGGTCATCAGGTGAAGGCCCACGCAGCCTATGGGACGCTCGAAGTGCTGGAAGGTCCGCAGATCCTGGGCGCGGTCATTCTCGAGTTCCCCGATATGGACGCCGCACGGAATTGGTACCACAGTCCATCGTATCAGGAGGTCGTGCAGCATCGATTTCAGGGTGCAAACTACCGCAGCTTTATCGTCCAGGCCCTGTGATTGCGGGATCACCGAAAATGTCGTCACGCCACTTTATTGTCGGCCCCGACGGTGATCGTGGCGGCCGACCAGATCAAGTTGGCGGCGATCCCACAGATCGAACTCGACGATCCGGATGCCTTCAACGCCATAGCCGCGCATCCCATAGACCAATCGCTGCTGCCCAGGCGATCGTCACAAATCTCGGACCTCTGTGCCAAGCCGCTCGCGCGCGGGGATTATCGTTAAATTGAGAGGAATATTATGCCAAGAAAGCACGTCATTGGTCCCTCGCCTTCCGCCGTGGAGTGGATCGAGCGGGAAGCATGGATCGACATATATGAGGCGGCTCCTGCAGCGGTGAACACGGCGCTCAAGTTGCACTCGACCCTAATTGGAGAGACGCCGGTTTTCGCCTGCCTCGGCATACCAATATCGGAGCTCAATCGGGCGTTTATGCTGGACGATCTAGCTAAGCCGAAAATTGACGACGCGGCCCAGTGGCTCGAGGACATTGCAGCTCCCAATTTTGCACTGCAAATCGCAGCAAACGACACGACTGCCGAGTTGCAGGCGTGGGCCAGGCGAAATCATTTTGAACCCTTCGGCAATGGCTGGTCGAAACTCACGAAAAATATCGCTTTTGACGAAGAAGGCGATCTTGTCCAAAATGAGCGGATCTCTTTTACGACAGATCCGGATCCGGCTTTGTATGGCCGCCTCGTCGTCAGTGCGATGGGCCTGCCAGAGGCGGCACAAGCGTGGTTTTCCGCCTTGGTCGGTCGACCAAATTGGACAACGATAGTTGCTATGCTGGACGGCGAGCCCGTGGGATCGGGAGCGCTTTTCGTCAAGGATACGTGGGCTTGGTTCGGTATCGACGGGACGATTGATAGTGCTCGCAGACAGGGGGTCCAGGCAGCGTTGATTCAATTTCGTATTCGGTCTGCGCGAAAGTTAGGGGCATTTTATCTGACGGCGGAAACCGGCCGCCCCGAAAAGGCTGATGGCAAGCATACCTCACGTCAAAACTATATACGCAATGGTTTCTCCGAGGCCTACCACAGGCTTAATTTCAAAACGAAGACGGAGGATGGAGCGTCCTGAGGACGACAGCGTCTGCGAGGCCTGCAGCGCGCCACCGTGATTGCCCAAGCACTAGCTGAGTTGGGAGTCGATCCAGGTCTCGTAGAAGTCGGAAGCCTTGGGGCAGAGCGTCCAATGCCAGATCGAGATCCGGACAGCCCCTAAAACGATTGAGTAGAGATATCGGTGGAATAGTGCCGGCGAGACATATCGCCGGACGATTTTAGCTGGCAGCTATACTCAGCTGCTCCAGGAATTTCGGCTCCTCTGAACGCCGCTGTTGCCCGAGGCTCTCGCGCCGTTCAAGATGCTGGGAATCCGAACAGGGGATGGATGTTCGGCTCTCTACCAGCACCGAATGGCTGATCCATAACAGTGGACAGTCAAATTGCCGTCGCATGTCGTCGCGCTCTGGAGGAAACACCGATGAATTTGGAACCAACCGACTCAACCGGAGATTCGGCGCCACCGGCGGAGAGCCTGACATTCTGGCTTGCCGTCGTGATCGTGGTCGTCATCTTTGCCGGCGGCCTGTTTGGCTACGACCAGGGTGTAATTTCCGGCGCGCTGCCTGGGATCAAGGAAACGTTCTCGCTCAGCGTCTTTATGCTGCAGGTAGTGACCAGTTGGGTGACGTTGGGCGCGCTCGCCGGATCACTCATGGCTGGCAGCCTCGGTGATGCGGTCGGACGCAAGCGCACCATGCTCCTTGCGGGCGCGCTGTTCACGCTGGGCGCAGTTGTACAATCCTTGGCGCCCGGAGAGCTAGTACTGGTTGCCGGACGCCTCGTTGTTGGCATCGGTGTCGGCGTCGCCGCCGTTGCGGCGCCGCTCTACGCGGCAGAACTCGCACCGGCGAGCTTTCGCGGCCGCTTTATCTCGAGCTACCAGCTTGCGATCACGGTCGGAATTTTCCTAGCCTATCTCGTCAATGCACATCTTTCGGAGAGCGGCAACTGGCGAATGATGCTCGGAGCGACAGCCGTCCCTGGGCTCGTACTGTTTCTGGTCGCCCTGGTAGCACCCGAATCTCCTCGCTGGTTGATGATGAAGATTCGCCGCGCCGAGGCGCGCGCGGAAGCCCACAAGGTCTATTCTGACATCGACGTGGAGACACATCTGAATGCCATCGAGGTCGCTCTTCGCACCGAGGATAAGCCCGCCCCGTGGAGCGAACTATTTCATCGCGAGTGGCGAAATCCGCTGGTCGTGGCGATCGGGCTGGCGATCTTTCAACAGATCACCGGCATCAATGCGATTATATACTATGCCAATCAGATATTTGCGTCTGCGGGATTTGCATCGCCAGAGTCTCAGGCGATCGTAACCACTTGGGCGATCGGCGGCGTCAACGTGGTCGCAACCTTGTTCGCCATCGCCTTCATCGACAACGTCGGGCGTCGCAAATTACTGCTGACCGGCCTCGTGGGGATGGGCGTGAGCTTGATTGCGGTCGGCGTTGCCTTCCAGTTCATTGGCGTCCAAGGTCAAGCTCCGGCAGCGGTCGGCCCGACGCTGGCGGGTATTGCCACGGTCGCCGCCCTCATCGTCTTCATCGCCAGTTTCGCCTTTTCGCTGGGTCCCGTAGTTTGGACCGTGATCAACGAAGTGTTTCCTGCGCGCGTGCGCGGTCGTGGCGTCGCGCTGGCAACCGCCGTCAACTGGGGCTCAGCCTATCTCGTGAGCCAGTTCTTCCTCTCGCTCGTCAATGCCATCGGTAGCTCTTTGACGTTCTGGCTGTTCGCCTTGTTCTGTGGGATCGCCTGGCTTTGGATCTATCGCACTGTCCCGGAGACAAAGCGGCAATCGCTCGAAGACATTCAGCGGATGTGGTCGCCGCAAGAATGATCTGTCCCACGAGTTCAGGGTTCTGCATAGTCGCCCTGGATCGGGACCGGAGGCGCGATCCGGCGGCTTACGCCGCCACCTCCCCGTGGTTATGGTCGCCATCATCCTCGCCATGATCAGCGTCGAGATCCGGCTGCAGATGATGCAGGTAGTCGACAGCGCGCTGTGCGTGGGCGGCAGCGGTGAAGATGGCGCGCCTGTCGCGGCCGAGGACCTCGAGCCAGCTGGCGAGATAGCTCGCATGATCCGGGCGTGGCTGAAGTTCAGGGACGATGCCGAGATCGGCGCAGAGGAAGCAGCTGCCGAGTTCGGCAATCAGCTCCTCGCGGGCGCGTTCGCTCCTGTCTTTGGCATAGCGGCTGAGATCGCGATCGAGCCGATGCGGCGATGCCGTCCAGTGGGTCATCTCGTGACTGAGTACTGCGACATAGGAACCGTCATCCGTGAACGCATCGAAGGCTGGCATCTGGATATAGTCGCGGGCCGGCACGTAATAGGCTGCCGTTCCCCCATGGCGGATCATCGCCCCGGTATTGGCAAAGAAGCGGCCGGCGTCGCCGATGCGGATCAGCGGATCCTCAACCGGAACCGGGGCATTGGCGATGTCGTCATACCGGTCGTCGAGGCCGGCGATCTGGTCGCGGTTGAAGACGGTGTAGCTCTTCAGGAACGGAATATCCTGTTCCAGCTCCTCGCCGGTCTCGGACGTTTCCTTGCGCATGAACGAACTGGCGAAGAGGACGGTCGTCCCGGTCTCGCCCTTGCGGACCGCGCCGCCAAGTTCGATCGCCTGGCGGAAGGTCATCCAGGTCGACGAGGCAAAGCCGCGGGCGATCGCCTCGGACCAGAGAAGCAGGACATTGATGCCCGAATAGGGCTGGCCATTGTGGCGCAGTGGCCGGGTGATCGCGCCGGTCGCGGAACCAGAGTTCCATGGCCTGGTCCATGGTCTGACCCAGGGCCGCACGCCCTGCTCGAGCTCGGCGATGATCGTGTCGGTGATGCGGCTGTAGAGATCGGCGCGTTGATTGGACTGCTGCCTGCCCATGTTGGAACCTCCGTTTTGCGGTCGCGGCCATCGCGACCTGCTACGGCGGTCCCGAAGCCAGGCGGCAAGCAGCGCCCGCACCCGAAGGGCCGCAACGCAGTGGAGGACGGCAAGGCCGTTGCGAGCGATGCGCGCCTGGCAGGACCAGAGCCGCAGCAGGGCGCGATGGCGGCAGTCGCACGGAGATGATCGGCAAGGCAGGATGCGGCAGGGGCAGAGACGTTGAACGATTGTACGGCGGACGCAGACAGCAGCAGCCGCCTCCCCTCACCTCACCTTCCCGACCGTGGGAATGAACTGTTTTCGGGCACCAGGGCGAACATTGCCGCGAATGGCGGACTCTGTGAACGTTGCGCAGAGACTAGAGTCACTCAACAAGCAGTACGGGACGAGTTGCCTGGTGAGCGGCGAGACGGCGACGACCGTTGGCAATAGTTCACGCCTAAAATACTTGGGATCGACGATCCGTTCGCAACAGGCAGAAACAGGTCGACCTGCATGTGTTGGCGGATTGACTTCATCTGCTGAAATGCTCTTTGCACAGCCAGTCACGTGGGCATCTGGTTTTGCGCTCGGTGCTGCGGCCAGGAACAGGCCAAAAACCCGCTCTGGCCGCAATGCGAACGATAGCGCGTCACCTATCGGTTTCCTATTTGGGTTTCCCAGACGGATACCGGACATAGGCGAACGACTTCGAGTCCGGCGACCACGATGCGACATTGATGCTTCCTTGCCCACCGTTGAAGCGATCGATGTCGACTGTCGCGCCGCCTTCGGGCCTCATGGTCCGGATGATTACATCCTTGTCAGCGGGATGACCGACCGTCCCTTGCGGGAACGCGATATAGGCGACGATGCTGCCGTCCGGCGACAAGTGCGGGAACCAGTTGACCAGCTCATCATGTGTCAATTGCTGTAGGTCCGACCCATCGGGCCGCATCCGGAAGACCTGTGCATGTCCAGGCACCTTCGCGGCCGCTTCCGAGTTGAAGTAGATCCAGGCACCGTCCGGGCTATATTCCGGCCCATCGACCGGGCAGGCTCCATCTGTCAGAACGGTGTCCGGTCCGCCGGCCGAGGGAATGGTGCATACACGCGTGATCACCTTGCCGCCTTCGAGCTCGAGACCGACATAGGCGAGAGTTTCCCCGTCCGGCGAAATGCCGTGAAGATAGTATCGAAATCCACGGGACGGATCCTGTTCGTTCGACACACGCTCTGGCGTGCCGCCATCGATACCGACCCGATAGAGGTGGCCGTCGTTAGCGCTGATATAAAGGTGCTTCCCGTCGGGCGACACGACATGGTCATTGTTCAGATCTTCGATCGGCGCGGTGTTGATGCGGGAAGGACCGACTGTGCCATCCGGAGATATCCGGAAGAGGCGGCCGTCACCGTTGTAGACGAGCCACTTCCCGTCCGGCATCCAATTCGGTGCTTCGATGAGCTCGGTCGTTTCGTAGATGACTTCGACACGGCTGCCGTCGCGCGAGGCGACAACGAGCTGGCTGATCTGGCCGTCATGCAAACGGCGCGGCGACTTGGGGCGCATGGGTTGCCTTTCTTTCTAGGTTTACGCGATGGCGGCCGATGTCATCCAGCCGTCGAGAAAATCGATTGATCGGTTGAGGAAGCCCGAAACGTCCTGAGCGTGGTCGTGCTCCATGACCAACAGGTCTACGCGGGTCTGGTTCAGCGATGCGCGGATCGCTTTCCATTCGAGCACGCCGGATCCAATGTCGGCACCGCCTTTTTGTTTCGGATCACCTTCCGGACCGGAAACGTCCCGCATATGGAGGGCGGTAATTCGGCGTCCGTTGGTCCTCAGCTCTGCGGCCGGATCAACGCCAGCCGATGCGAGCCAACCGAGATCGCACTCCCACTCGAGCTCCGGAACCGACTCAAGGAGGAGATCGATCGGACGCTCCCTCGCAGCGATCGGTACAAGCTCTGCACCGCCGTTGTGCCAACCGAGCCGTAGCCCTTCGGCCTTCATCTGATGCGAAAGTTCGAGGAGCTCGCGTCCGACATCCAGGCATCCGCCCCGACTTGATATTCTGTCGGCCTCGATGCCCGGAACAATGAAGCGGCGAACCTCGAACGCCCTGGCAACCTTTTGGCGGCGATCCCTGTCTTTCAAGTGCGCTAAAGACATATGGGCGCTCGGCATCGTCATATTCCGCGAGGACAGACTGTTGGCGAGCCCTTCTATTTCATAGATCGCGTCCCAGCCTTCAACGCGAGATACACCTCGCCGAACCAATAGATCTAAAAGAGGGTCAAGCTGGGCGACATCGCGCGCTGTATAGAGTTGGAACGACAGGTGCATGAATTTAGTCCTTCATGCTCTTGATGAACTCGATCGAACGCTTGGCCGTCTCGAACCAATCCTTGGGATCGTCGTGTTCGACGACGACGTGATCGGTGCGCGTCGTCGAAAACAGCGGCCAGAGCCGGGACCAGTCGATAATGCCGTCGCCCATCGCAGCCCATCCGGCCTCTTCGGTCACGCCGGCAGCCTTTGTGTCTTTGACTTGAATCGCCAGAATTCGGTCAGCGTGACGTTGAAGGGCTTCGACCGGATCGACGCCGGCCCGGGTCACCCAAGCAAAGTCGGCTTCGAAACCGACACCCGGTCCGGCCGCCTCAAGCAGATGGTCGATCGGGTAGGCACCGTCAGGAAGTGCAACGTACTCGAAGTCATGATTGTGCCAAGCGAGCCGTAGCCCCTGCCCCGCCAGACTGTCCGCGACCTTACGGAGACTGGCGCCGATGCGACGCCAGCCGTCGGCGTCCTGCGGTCGCTGCTCCGGTGCCAGCCATGGCGGTATCAGGAGATCGGAGCCAAGAGTGTGGGCAATATCGGCGAAGCGTGCCGGATCGGCAACGAGCTCGTCGTAGGGGAGATGAAAGCCAAAGCACTTCAATCCCACATTGTCGAGTTGCGCGCGAAACCCCGAGGGATCAGCCTCGTAGTTTGGAAGGAAGGGTTCGACGCCGTCATGGCCAAGCGCCGCCAGCTTTTCGAGCTGTGGTTCAACCGGTGGAAAATTGCGGGAGGAATAGAGTTGAAACGCGATCTTGTAGGTCAATTCAGTTCTCCTGATCAGAGCGTGCGGATGCGGATGTTGCGCCATCTGCACGCTGCCGCCCGTCCCCATCGCTCGTCGCCGATGTTGGGGTCGTTGTCGTGGACTTCGAAGGCTATGTGTCCGGATCTGCCGAGGAGCGCCTTGGTGGCTTCTGGATCGAAAACCGAGGGAGGAAATGCCGCAGCGTCCATCTCGGCGATGCGCGTGCCGTTGATCACCGTAGTGATCATAGGAAGTTCACCCCTGACCGTGACACGGAACTCGTTCCAGGCATCCCATTTCCATATGCGCATGAACTCCCCGCCAGTCGCAGCGCAAGACAGAAGCGAGCGCTTGAGATCGCTGATCGGCTCGATAGTCGTCTCCGGATCCTCCAGCTTGATGCCGATAGGATTGCCCGCGGCGTCTCGATCGACGTCGACCTGGAAATTGATCGCGTGGAACCTGCCGATCCCGTTCCCGTAGAAGCCGCCGATGTTGCCGGATTTCCGGTGATCCAGGAGGATCTGATAGCCCTGCGAGCCAATCGCGCTTGCCCGCACCATGATCCCAGTATCTGCGGGCCAGTCGGGTCGGGCTTCGAAGATCAGTTCGAAATCCTCGTAGGTTTCATCGCTGACGAGATATGCACCAAGGCCGCAACCCGGCGGATCCTGCCGTCCGACGATTGCGCCGTCCTCGATCGTCCACCGACCAGAGTGCGCCTTGATCCGGCTGGCCTCAGGCTCCGAAATGTCGGGCATCGGTTGCGTGGGCCATTGCGGCGCCACGGTGCGCGGAACCGCATGCCAGCCCGCGATCGTCCTTCCATCGAAAAGTGAGCGTTCAGAATTTGTCATCATGCTTCCTGTCAGTCCCAGTCCGGAGCGATTGCCTCGGGATCAATGATGCGGTGGCCGCGATCCAGCGCGGCAATCGCCTGGAGCTCGTCGGGGTCGAGGCGCAACTCTCCTGCTGCCAGGTTTTCCACGAGGTGTTGCCGGCTGCGAGAGGACGGAATGACGGTCAGTCCTTCGTGGACCGCCCAGGCAATGGCAACCTGTGAAGGCGTTACTCCGCGGCTTGTTGCTATGCTGCGGATCGTCTCATCATCGGCAACAGCCCCGCCTGCAACGGGCATGTAGCCTGTAATGCCAATGCCGTTGTCTCCACAGAACGAACGAAGTGCTCTGTTCTGGAGAAAGGGGTGAACCTCGACCTGATTGTCGAAGATCACATCGGATCCAAGGATCTCGATAGAGCGCTTGAGCAGTGCGATGCTGAAGTTCGACACTCCAATCTCGCGCGCCATGCCTTTATCCTTCGCCGACCGCAGGGCTTCGAGATAAATTGGCATCGCCTCATGATCTCGATGGGGCCAGTGGATCAACACCAGATCAGCGTAGTCCGTGCCGAGCGCTTCGAGACTTTTCTCCAGGCTCTCTGCAACGCGTTCAGGCTTCAGGTTCTGATAGTCGATCTTCGTCGTAAGATGGACATCGGAGCGCCGCAGCCCGCCTTCTCGCACTGCCCTTCCGACGTTGGACTCGTTGCCATAGCCCTGAGCCGTGTCGATCCGGCGGTAACCCGCCTCAAGGGCGGAAAGCATCGCCTCGCAGCCGATGTCACCGCTCTTGCCAAAGGTTCCCAAGCCAATCCTTGGCATGGGATTGCGTCTTCCGTAGTCCATTATCTCCCTCCTCAGGCAATGAGGGGCCGACAGGCCCCGCACGGGTAAGCGAACTCGACCTCACGCCATCTCCGCATGGAGCCTGCGGATCGCCTTGTACTGAATGCAATCCTCGTTCATCTCCATGAGCTCTATGCGGTTGCCATCGGGATCCTCAAGCCAGGAACCGCGATTGCCATCGAGGCCGTGGCCGATCTGCGGCTCATCGACGGTGACCAGTGCGCCGTCCTTCCAAGCGACCAGCCGACCACCGTTTTCCTTGACGCGCGCGAGCATCGGCTCAAGCTTGTCGACAGTCAGGCAAAGGTGATGAACGCCATTGGCCGAAAGACCGGGCGCGCGGTCGGTCTCAGCACCGGGGAAGATTTCAAGGAATGCGTGGTCGGTGATCCTGATGTAGATCAGGAAGAGGCTGCCGTCGTCGTGATGCAGCCGAAGCATCTCGGGCAGCTCGAGAACCTTGTTGTAGAAATTCATGGACGCGTCGACGTCCTTCACCTTGATCGCAATGTGGCCCAGGCCATTGATGTGTTTCATTTGAATTCCCTTTCGGATTGCTGTTTTAGACGGATTGAGTGGGGGTGCGGTCAAACTCGAGGAGTTCGATCAATGCGCCGAGCTGCGAGTTCGTGTCGAAGTAGGCATAGCGCCCTCCTCCGCCGTCGAATTCGCCGCTTTGAATGAGCGGATGACCTTTGCCTGTCAGGTAGGCTGCCTTGCCTGTCATGTCGCTGGTGCGGAAAGCGATGTGATGTAGGCCGGGTCCGCGCTGCCCGAGAAGATCGCGCCACGCGCTTGGCTCGGGTCCCGGCTCGAGGAATTCGAGGTCGATATTTCCGAAGCGCATGAACTTGATCTTGCACGACACGACCGCGTCCTTGCCGAGGTATTTCGCCTTGGCGACTGCAGGATCTGCTGCCTTTGCGGTCGTGATATCGCTCCGGCCGATGAGATCACCAAACCATGCAGCAGTCCGCTCGACGTCGTCGGTGACAAAGCATAGCTGCATGATCGCGTCTTCTTCGAGAAACGCGTTCTCCATGTCAGGTCCTCTTTCAGTGATGGCGATGCGCCTTGCGCGCATCGCCGAAGGATCTCAGAAGATCGAGCTATACTGATTGCGCAGCTCTTCGATCGCCTGCTCCGAAGTCATGTTCGGATCGTTCCAGAAGTGGTCGATCACCTGCCCCGTCGCCTGATACCAGTCTGCGTCGGCGGTATTGTTCGGGTTCGGATGCTGCTTGGCCGGATCCGCAAGTTGCTCGAGCACCACCTTGTTGCACTGATCGAGCTTGTCGGTCGGTGCATTGAGAACTACAGGTGTCGAGCCCTTCGCAGCGGCGAAATCTGCATTCACCTTCGGATCGACCTGCGTCGCAGCCATTACCTCTTGAGCCTTGGTCACCGCCTCGTCCTTCGACTTGACGAAGCCCCAGGCATCAACGGTGACTGCGACACCCGTTGCGCCGGGGATCATGATGCAGCCGAAGTCCTTGCCTGCGACCTTGCCAGCGTTGCGGAACTCGCCCTTGATCCAGTCTCCGTGGATCTGCATCAGTGCCTTGCCCGTGATCACGAGGTTCGTCGTATCATTCCAGGGACGATTGGTGGCGGCAGGATCGGCATGCTGCTGGAACTGACGGACGAGATCGATCGTCTGCTTCAGGCCGGGATCGTCGAAGACGGTTTCATCGGGCTTTTCCGCATAGAACTTGTCGTAGACATCGCCATGGAACCCAGCCATGAGCGCGTGCAGCAGATAGCGCTCCTGCCATTCCTGGGCGCCGATTGCCAACGGAATGAAGCCTGCGGCCTTCACCTTGTCGAAGTCCTTCCAGACATCGTCCATCGACGTCCACTTCGTCGGGTCAACACCCGCCTTCTGCGCGACATCGAGATTGTAGTAGAGCATGCCATCGATCTGGACGCCGATGGGAACCTTGACCATCTTGCCATCGACGGTGATCGCCGACTTCACTGCAGGCGGGAAGTTCGCGGTCGCCCCGGATTTGTTGAAGACGTCGTCCATTGGTACGCCCAGCCCCATCCCCGCCAGATCGCGATACAGGCCAGGAATTGAATCCATGAACGCGTCAGGTGGCGTCCCACCGGAGACCATGTTCACCACGGTCACGTTCGCCCCGGTATCGTGGGCAATGACGTTGAAGTCGGACCACTTGATGCCTTTGGGCTTGAGAGCGTCAATCAGCACCTTGATTGCCGCCGTTTCGGACGGAGAGGTCCAGGTGTAGTTGACCTTGAGCTCAGTTTCCTGAGCCACGACGGGCGAAGCCAATGCGGTCGTCAAAGCGAGCGCTGCGGCAATTCCATAGGACTTTGCTTTCATTACGTCTCCTCCTCCACAAGGTGGGCGCCGCTCAAAGTCGGCGACCAGTTTCACGATTGAATAGATTGAGCACGCCTGCCGGAACGTGCACGGTGGGCGTCTGCGAACCGTTCAGGCGGCCCATGACACCGGGATCCGACCGCACAGCGATTGTCTCCTTGGGTGAGAATGTCAGGAACGCCGTCGACTCCGCGCCGGAGCGCTCGACCATCTGCAATGGCAGCGTCAGCGCAGTGCCTTGGCCCCGCGCGCCTGCCTCCCCAGGCTCGACTGAAATCGATTCTGGCCGGAAACCCAGGGTTACGCGTGCGCCGTCTCCCGGCGTCTCGCTCCAGCCGTAGGACGACAGATCAAAGCGCGCGTCCGCGTGATCGGCTGCGGCGACCGGGCGTCCTTGATCGAGCTTGATCGTGCAGTCCAAGAAGTTCATGCCCGGCGAGCCAACAAAACCTGCAACGAAGACACTTTCCGGACGATCGTAGATTTCGGTCGGTGTGCCGATCTGCTCGACGAGTCCCTTGTTCATCACGGCGATCCGGGTGGCCATCGTCATCGCCTCCACCTGGTCGTGCGTGACGTAGACGATGGTGTTTTTGAGTTCGTTGTGCAGCTTCTTGATCTCAATACGCATCTCGTTGCGAAGCTTCGCGTCGAGGTTCGAGAGCGGTTCGTCAAAGAGGAAGAGCCCAACCTGCCGCACCAGTGCACGCCCGATGGCCACGCGCTGCCTCTGGCCGCCGGACAACTGCGCGGGCTTGCGGTCGAGCAGGTGTTCGAGCTGCAGCATCTTTGCGGCCCAGGCAATCCGGCGGTCGATCTCGTCGGCAGGAAGACCACGTGCAGTCAGCGCGAACCGCATGTTCCCGCGCACCGTCTTGGTGGGGTATAGCGCGTAGGACTGGAACACCATCGCCAGGCCGCGGTCTCTCGGATCAAGATCCGTCACGTCGCGACCGTCAATTATGATCTCGCCATCCTGAGGCTCGATCAGTCCAGCAAGAAGGTTGAGAAGCGTAGTCTTTCCGCAGCCTGAAGGGCCGAGGAGAACAAGGAATTCCCCGTCATCGACTTTGAGGTTGAGGTCCTGCAGAATGACCAGTGCACCGTAGGTCTTGAGGATATTTCTGAATTGAACGACGGACATGTTTCAGCCTTTCAAAGCGCCGGCAGTGATGCCCTGCACGAAGAGTTTGCCCAAGAGGAAGTAGATCAGCAGCGGTGGCGCGGCGGTCAGAAGCGCGCCTGCCATGATGACGTTGTAGACGGCGCCCGAAGTCGTCGTTGAACTCATGTTGTTCAGCATGACCGTCATGGGCTGCCCCGTAGCGCCGCCGAAAGTTGCGCCGACGAGAAAGTCATTCCAGATACCCGTCACCTGCATGATCAGAACGACGATCAGGATATTGCCGGACATCGGCAGGATCACTTCGCGCAGGATGACCCAGAACGAGCCTGAATCGATCATCGCGGCCGACATCAGGTCCGACGGCAGGCCGCGGAAGTAGTTGGTGAAAATCAGCGTGAGGA
This sequence comes from Rhizobium sp. BK251, assembly GCF_004345245.1. GTDB lineage: Bacteria > Pseudomonadota > Alphaproteobacteria > Rhizobiales > Rhizobiaceae > Rhizobium. The sequence goes on from NZ_SLUQ01000006.1 coordinate 13,112, forward strand.
TCGGCAAGGCCAGTGCGGCGTGTACCAGTGCGACACCCCATACGGATCCAAATACGCCGAGTGTCGACGCGATCTTGATCAGCGGGAACATGATGACCTGGAACGGAACGAAAGCGCATACGAACATTGTGAAGAGGAGACCGTTGGCCCACTTCACCTTCCAGACCGCCATGGCATATCCGGTAACCAGGGCGACCCCGATCGACAGGATCAGGCTTGGCGCCAGGATGTAGAGGGAGTTGAAGAAGCCCATAGACAGCCCGGTGCAAACGGTACCCGAGCAGGCTTCGAACATCGCGTAGTGCCAGCCTTCGAAAGTCCATGTCTGCGGAAGAGAGAAGATGTTTCCGAGCCGGATTTCGTCCATCGATTTGAATGCGGTGACGATGATCACGTAGAGCGGCACGCAGAAGAAGGCGGCTGACATCAATAGGAAGGCGAAAATTGCCAGCTTTGGGCCAAAACCCTTTCTCCTTCGGCGTCGTGCTGTGGGTGCTACCGTCGCCTTCGAGACAGTCGTGGCCTGTGTCATTGTTTCGATCCCAGCACTCATGATGCGGACCTCCGACGCAGGAGAACGAATGGCAGGAACAGCAGGCAAGTGATGACCAGCAGGGATGTTGCCGCGGCACTCGCGTATCCCAGGTTCTGTCTTTGCCAGTAGCTGTAGATCGCAAAAAAGGCCGGCACGAACGAACCGCCACCGGGCCCGCCGTTCGTCATCGCCACGATCACCTCGTATGCTTTGACGACACCGATCGACAGGAGAAGAATCGATGTGATGAAGGTCAGCTTCATCATCGGAATGATCACTTCGATGTAGAGACGCCACATCGGGATGCCGTCGATGCGAGCGGCCTGCCATATCTCACTGTTGATATTCTTCAGCCCGGACAGCATCAGCGCCATATAGAAGCCCGTGCTTTGCCAGATGGAGGCGATGATGATGCCGTACATCACCGTTTCCTTGGAGGAGAGCCAATCGAGGTTGAGGCCTACGAGCCCGAACGATTCAGCGGCGTGCTGCAGACCGAGAGACGGATTGAAAAGCCACTTCCAGACGATCCCGGTTACGATGAGCGAGACGGCCAGCGGATAGAGGAAAATCGTCCGGAATAACGATCGGCCCAGAACCTCCTTGTCGACGAGAACGGCCAGAACGAAGCCTATGAGAATGGACAGCAGGCTGCCGATCCCCAAGATCACCATGTTCTGAAGAGACAGCGCCCACGCGCTGTCTCTGAACAGACGTGCGTACTGAACGAGGCCGCTGAACTCGTAGCTGGGAAATCGGCGGCTGTTGGTGAACGACAACATGATCGTCCAACCGACGGATCCGACAAACGCGAAAGCAGTTACGGCAACAGCAGGCGTAAGGGCGAGCTGGGGCGTAATGCGACTCCAACGGGTCGACATTCGGAAATCCTCCACTTTCTTCGCTGCAAGAGCCCTCCTCGGCCCTGTAGTAACGCTGCGACACTTGCTGTAGTAACGTTACTCCTGCATTGATGCAAGGGGAATTTTGGAAAACTTACGAGATCGGACCGCATGTCGATGACACCACGGAAAGTCACACTGGCCGACATAGCCGCCAAGACGGGCTATGGAACCAACACGGTGTCACTGGCGCTGCGCGGCAGCACGCGCATCTCTCAGCCTGCCAGAGACCTAATCCGTCGTGTCGCTGCGGAAATGGACTACGTCCCGAACCAAATCGCGCAGTCGCTGGTATTGAACCGAAGCAATACGATCGGACTGATCCTTCACGAAATCACGAACCCGGTCCTCACCAGCGTCGCGCATATGGTTCAAAAAACTCTTGGGAAGCATGGCTATAGCGTCCTGTTCGCGTCCTCAAATGGCGACCCAGAAGAGGAACTACGCGCGATTGCAGCGTTCCGTGCGCGAATGGTTGACGGTCTTCTCATTTATCCGATCGACCATTCGAAGCTCGATCATCTCAAGGCACTACGCCGGAATCACTTTCCGACCGTTCTTCTCATCCATACCGACGCTGATGACATCGATGCAGTCGGCATCGATGAACGACGTGGCGCATTCGATGCCACGATGCACCTGATCGAGCGCGGTCACCGCCGTATTGGAACGCTCGGCCCGGGCTTCACCGCATCGATTGGCAATGTCGGAAAGCTTCAGGGGTATCGCGACGCCATAGAGAAGGCCGGGCTCACCTATGAAGCCGAACTGGTAGCAACCCCATTCGATCACTCGATCGCGGCTGGAGTCCGGGCGATGGAGGAACTGATGGGACTCGAAAACAGACCCACTGCGGTATTTGCAACAAGCGACCTGACCGCTCTGGCAGCGTTGCGCTGGGCCGCCAGGACCCACACCAAAATCCCGGATGAACTCGCAATCGTCGGCTTCGATGACACCGATTATGTCGCTCAGGCATCTATTCCGATTTCGTCGATTCACAACGACGTAGAGAAACTCGCAACTGAAGCTGTGGATCGACTTCTCCACCTTATCGATAACAAGGAAACGTTGCCCCCTGCTCGCTCCTTGCCCACGCCCGGACAACTGATCGTCCGGGAGAGCTCGTGATATTCCGTTGCCTCCAACACGCACTTAGTCCCAGATGCGGGGATATCGGTAAGCCGAGTATGGCCAATATTCCAGTTTCTGGTATCGTCCCGCTACTTGTGGGGAGTAGGCGTTATGAAGAGTTTGGTGCCTGAGGCTTTCTATTGGGCAAGATCGGACAATCACACGTCCGGGAGGATGACCATCGTTCAGATCTCGACGATCTTCGGTGATAGTCCGGATTACTGGACGATCGCGGTTCCCGGTTCCGATCAGCATCATATGATCGGCGACTTTGAACTGATTGCCTTGGTCGAACCGCTCGATGGCTACCCCCTTCGTCAGGCAGCCGAGTAATCACGTTCCAAAGCCGGCTGTTCGCCTGTTGTCAAAGAATCAACTCATGATTTGCGGCTCGCGGTGAACCTCGCAGCTGACAGCTGAAATGCGCGCGATCTCTGCATTAGGCAATGCGGCCCACTAGGAGCTTGTACTCTCCGGCTTCGAACGCCCAGCAGGATCTGCCCCCGGGAGGTTTCCCCTATTGATGTAGATTTGCGTCGCGGCAACAACCAGAGCGTTGTCCCCTCACCTTCCCGGCCGTGCCAGCGAGCGGGCGATGTCGATGATGTCGTCGCGGGCGGCCGTCGGGTCTTCCTTGTTCCAGGCAACGCCGAGCCCGATCTTCAGATCGATGCCCCTGACCTTCTTCAGCTCGAAATTGCGCTCGGGAAGATTGGCCGTCCATTCCGGCGCAAAGCCGATGCCGAGCCCGGCAGAGACCAGCGACACCAGCGAGAAGGTGTCGTCGCAGCTATAGGCGATGTTGCCGCTCAGATCATGCTCGTCGAACAGCGAGGCGAAGTAGCGCTCGGTATAGGACAGGTTCGCCCGTGAGAAGGCGATGATCTTCTGGTCCTTCAGGTCCTCGACCGAGATCTCCTCCATCTTCGACAGCGGATTGCTCCTGGCGACGGCCAAGAGATAGTGCTCCTGGGCGATCGAGAAGAAGCGCAAGGTGCCGATGTTCTCGACCGGGCGGATGAAGCCCAAATTGATGCGGCCGGTCTCCAGCTGGCGGATGATATCGTCGCTGGTGCCGCTGGTGATGTGCAGGCGGATATCGGGATACTTGCGGGCGATCCTCGCCAGGAAGGCCGGCAGCACGCTTCTGGTTGCCGGATGCACCGTGCCGATCTTGATCTGGCGGATACTCTTTCCCGCCGCCGAGCGGGTCACCTCGGCCGACAGATCGATCTCGCTGAGGATCCGGACGCAGCGGTCGTAGAACACCGCCCCTGCCCTGGTCAGTTCCACCCGCCTCGTCGAGCGGTTGAACAGCTGCACGCCAAGATGCCGCTCGAGCGCCTGCACCTGGTTGGAGAGTGCCGGCTGGGCGATGTTGACCCGCATCGCGGCACGGCCGAAGTGGAGCTCCTCGGCGACCGCGACGAAGTAGGAAAGCTGGCGCAGTTCCATTGGAAACCTTCATTTTATGAGGCTCTGTGTACTTGCCGACTAGGCGCGGGTTTGCAATCCGGGGTAATCCTCGGCTATGCTTCTCGTGACTCATTTTCATAGAACGGAAATGCCGGCTCTAGCGTGCCAGCAGCAAGTTCCCATCGATGCCGAAAACCCTTGAATACTGATCCTCTGAAGTCTGATCCTCGTGCCAACGCGAAAATTGAGATGACGCACCGTGCGTCATTTCTCTGCGTAGCACACCGTGCGTCATATTTTCAAGCAAAAAGTGTGGTGACCCGATGAGTAGAGACGATCCTCATTTCAGGTTGCGCATTCCGGAACATCTCAAAAAGGAGATCGAGGCGTCGGCTCGTGAGAATTCGAGGTCAATCACGGCAGAAATAGTGCATCGCCTCGAGCACTCATTTCTTCTGAGCGATTCCGACAAGAAGAACCTTCTCGACGAAATTGAGCATCTCCGGACGAGGCTTGCCCAGCTGAAAACTCATATCGTCGACCGCGGGTTGGACGTCTGACCCTAAAGGCGCAGCCACTCTGCTTTTATTTGCTCTTGAAGGGATTCGAACTCGCGGCCCCCCCATTTGTCTGGAATTCTCTCGCCAAACACCAACTTGCCCGGCTGGAATGACTGATTTGGGGCCGTCTGCGGACGGGCAGCTATCGGCATCAGATCGCGGATAGCGGACATAAGCCTAGTTCGGCGGTCGAATCGCTAAGACCCAACCACGGAGGTCAGTCCATTCTCGCCCATTCTGACGACCGGACCGTCGTTCGGGGTCCAGCCATCAGGCAAACGGCGCGGCAGCGAGAATATTCTGGCTCTGGACGATGACATTACACCATCGCTTCGCCCGGGTGATCGCGTTGTAGAGCAGGCGGCGCTTGTGTTCAGCATCACCGCCAACCTGATAGGGCCAAATGACCACGACGCCCTCGAACTCCCTGTTCTTGGCCTGCTGTACCGTCATCGCCGTTAGTTGATGCGACGCACCCGCACCATGCTGCCGTCGCAGAGAAACCTGCCGCGCAATGACAATCTCAATCTCCGCACGGGTAAAATTGGCCCGTCCGCAGGCGTGAACCTGGTTTTCGATCCATGAAAGTGTCGCACGCACGGGCCCGGTCCGCGGCAATGCCCGCAACGCTGCGCAGGCCGCCGCCGCTGGCGCATCGGCCGCAAGATCGAGACCGGCGATGATCGCCTGCGCCTCATCGTGGTCATTTCCTTCCCAATGGACGGTGTAAGGCCCGTTGTTATGTTTGCCGCACGGCCCTTGAGCAAGACGGGCGACCACTGAGGCGGCAAAGCCGCCTTGCAGCGCAGGTGTAATCACCGCAACATCGCCGCCCTGCCGCCAGGCTATAGCATTCGCGAGCAAGGTCGTGGCCAGCGGCACGCTGGCGCCCGGTGGCAGCAGCTTGAATCCGACGCTGTTGACCGGTGCATTACCCGCGCGGATCGCGGTCGCTGCCGCTAGTAGACCCGGTGAATTTGTGCGGCGGACCTGCACCAACGTTTCTGGCTCGGCGTCCTGTTGCAGCCAGGCGACCAGCGGGTTGGGGCGAAGCGTCTGGTCGAGACACTGGAACTCGTCAGCGGCGACCAACGCATGGACGGCGCCCGCGAGCGCCTTGAGCATGCGCAGGCGCTCGGGCTTAAGATCCTGACCTTCGTCGACAAGCACGATCGGGAAACTCGACGCAGCCCAGGAGCAAACCTGTGGGTGCTCCAGCATCAATCCGGCTGCCTCGCACACGCGATCGAACTCGCCCTCGGTCGCAGGAGCGATAGCGAGCGCTCCTGCGAGTCCCCGCCACCGGCGATAGATCCGCCACGCAAAGGCATCAATCGTGCAGCAATCCACTCGACCACGCAGGTTGGCGACCGAGCGCAGCCGCTCGGACAGGCGCCGCCGCGACCCGTGCATAAAGGTCAGGGCGAGGACGCGCTGTCCGTCGTTCAGCGGATGGGTTTCCAGTCGTTCCGCCAGCATCTCCATTAGCCGGTACGTCTTCCCGCACCCGGCACCGCCCTCGACGGCCTGAACGGTCACGGCGTGAAGACCTTGATCGTCGGATGGTCCAGATCCGCCACGAAAAGCGGATTATCGATGCCCTGGGCGGCCTCCGTGATGGCGTTGAGGAGCGTCCGCGCGCGTGCGCAACACGCCTCGTTCGCGCCAATCGCGCCTGCAATCGCCTCGTAGCTCGAACTGTCCTTCTTGAGCCCGCCTGTCGCCCGTACCTCGTCCTTGAGGCGCGCGACGAGATTGGCGACATTTCCGGGAGGATTATCGATCGAGATGGCCGGCAGGCAGGCGGCCGAATCGGCATCGATGATCCAGCCGATTACATCCTCGAGCATCTGGCCGTCGGCCCAGCGCAGGATGATCCCCGAATTCGGGGCGCCGACCGTAGCGAGAATATTGGCGTAGCCGATGCCCTCGGGATCGCCATCGACCAGCGCGACCACGCGCGGGTGAAGCGGCGACATCGCTGCAACCGTGCGCACGACAGAGCCGTCGTGGGTCGGAATGACGCCGACAAAAGCGTCGAACCGGCATTCATCGGCGGCGGCCCAGCTCTGATGGAGGTCGACGGCTCGGACGAGCAGACCGAGCCATTCATGATCGGTGCGGCCCTCGGGGATCAGCACAAAGTCATGCATTACCGCCGCTATCGTCTCGACGCGATTCACCTGGAACAGCTTGCGGATGCTGTTGGGTGTGTCAGCCGGCAAGGTCGATTGCAGCAGCGGCACCGAGGTCAGAGTGCCGCCCTCGTTGCGCAGGACCGCAACGCCGGCGGGGTCCGCCAGCGCCGCTACCATTGGCGAGTGGGTTGAAACCAAGGTCTGACGGGAAAGCGACTGGATGCGGTGCACCAGCCGCCGCTGCAACGCCGGCGGGACATGCAGTTCGGGCTCCTCCAGCGCCATCCAGAAATTCTCGTCGGCTTCCACTCGCAGTCGACCGAATTGCAGGAGCAGCAACAGATGCTGGAGTGACAGCAGCCCACTGCCATGTCGCTTCGCCGGGAGCGGCACGTCTGCGCCGTCATGGGCATAGTGCGACACGACGGATTCGAGCAGCCCGTCGGAATCGGTGGGCGTAACTCGCAAATGCAGTGTGGGGTTCGTCCGGAAAAAACCGCGCAGCTCCTGATTGAGCCGGGCAACGATCGGTGACAGACGTTCGTCCTGCTCGAGCATCGCCTCCGGCGCGCGCAAGCGGTCGCGTTCGGCGAGAACCGATTCCGAGGGCTGTCCGTCGCCCGCCGCCACAACGCGGCGGAAAAGCTCGGAACCAAACGATACAGTGCGGTCCCAGGTCCGCGCAGCAGGCACGAAGAAGAAACCGAGTTCGCGGATCAGACGGGCGGGAAGTGGTGTCACCGTCTCATCGTCGAACACGTCGCCGACACTGTCGTCGTCGTGGAAATAGCGTAGCGTCTCGACTTCGAGCGAAGGTCGATGGAACCTTGCCGAAAAGGCAATCTGGCAGGCCAGCTTCCATTGTGGTTCTGTACGTGCTGGATGCACGGTTCCGGTCGTCGGATTCCACCATTTGACGATGCCCCGGTCGTCGCGAAACCAGTCCGGGTGCTGGGACGGATCGTCCTCATGGAAGCCGATCACTGTTGCGGCTAGGCAAATACGATCGGGTGGCTGCGGATTGCTGCCGTGAAAATCATGTTCCGTGAGTTGGCGTATCATCCGATCGCGACCGAACAGCAGCGCCAGCGCCTCGATCACGGTTGTCTTACCGCAATTGTTTGCACCAACCAGCACCGTATGCGGCGAGAAGCGGACCATGCCGTCTCGCACACCCCGGAAATTCTCGATCTTTAGGCTGGCAATCTCCATTCCATCCCCCGTCCTCTATTGGATAGCTATCGGAAACAACTAAGGCTGTCAGCAAGAGATCGGTCTGTTCAGGTCGCGTTGGTCGTCTGTTCCTCAGGAACAGTGTAGGTACGATGGTTGACGGTCGTGCAGCGGATCAGGGGTCGCCTTCCTCTGCATGGCCATAAGCATCGCCTTGCCATTCGGGATCGGAGATTGGCCTCGTGTCTATCCCCCAGATACGCGCAATCCATTGGCGCCGTCGGTCGCGTCGAGCAAGCGCGCGCGCCCGCCAATGCTGTCACACCAGCGCTCCGCAATAACTGCGACCACGTGCCCGGGCTTGGAAATCGGAGAGCGCACAAGACCCGGCAATCCGCGCTCGATCCTCACCATGATCAGACGGACGCCTCAATCGACATTACGCGGTGTCCCGTGCTCGCCACCAAAGTCGATCACGCGCGGGAACATAACTACGCTATCTCGACAAATCACGTGACACATTATATTTACGTTCTTCAATCACTTCACGTAAGGCCAATCTCAATGGAATTCCGCTCCCCCACGGTCGCCCTACAGCAGAATGCTAAGGCGATGACTTACCTTACCAAAAGCCTGACCAATCCGGATGCCGGCCGTGCGATGGTCGAGCAACTCATCGAAGAACTCGGCAATGCGGTCGACTATTATCCCGACTGGCACCCAATTCTGACCGCGCCGCCGCGCAACGGCGCCGAGCACATCAGCAGTCTGTCGCAGCTAAAAACCTACGAGGAGCTCGATCACACGACCGAGTTCGTTCGTGGGTTCGTCACCTGCCCCTATTCGGATGTTGGGGCTGACAAGCTGGTGTCGGCGGTAAATCAGGTGCCGGGCCTGTACGCGTATCGCCTCGAACAGCCGCTTTACGCAGAAAGAGCGCATCCCGTTGTTGTCGTCGCTAACGCCGTCGAACTCGAGGCCGATGGCACCATCCGCAGCCGCGATGCCCTCGCCTGGTTCGTGCAGCAGGCGGCACAAGAAGCGAGGAGCGCCCAGGTGGCCGAGAGCTGGTGGAATATTCGTTCGAACCTGCTCGGTGGCCCGCATGGCTCGCGCTCGTCGCTGTTCGCCAACCAGCATACTGGCAAGCACATGCGCAAGATTCTTGAGGCGATGAACGCCAGCGGGATGTTCGGACCGGTCAAGGAGTCCTCGCTCGATATGCTGTCACAGAAAAAGCGGGACATGATCAGCGAGACGCTTATCCGCACCGCCGTGGCCGAATGGGAGAAGGAAAAGCGTGAATCTTTCTCGTTCGAGATGCGCGGGGAAACATGTCAGGCGTCGGTGCGCGATACCTGGGATGACAATCACGAGCTGTCGGTGCGGGTGCAGATTCGCGAGTTCGATCTCTACATCACCGGCTTCTACTATCCCGAGGATCGCAGGATGACGCATTCTGATCCCCGCGGGAAGCGCGAGCTGGCGGAGAAGTTCTTGTGACGAAAGCCATCGACAAGGAGTTCGTGCGCCAGCGCGACGACGAACTGATCGCGCAGGGCTTGAAGCTGCACCAGCGGCCGTTTCACGTCGCGATGGCCTGGATTAAGGCCGAGGGCATTTCCGGCGACCTCTTCGACAAGGCGGTGTGGGACCCGCTAATGGTGATCTACCATGGGCTCTATCCCGCGGGTGATTTCTCGACGCCGGCGATGCTTAGGGGCGGCGTGGCGCTGCGTGACCAGATGTACCCAGTTCGAGTCGCCGTCGCTTTCGGCACCGTCTCCGTGAATCCGATTGACTGCATAGAGATACCACGCGAGGAGCTGGAGCTTATCTTCAAGCACTATCCGGAACAGGGTTGGCGCGCCTTTTACAGCGTCGCTGACCTGTGGGATTTCGCCTATGGCGTCAGTGATCTGTCGCATGGCAGCGGAGATGCGCCGCAGCTTTTCGCCAACGCGCGCTCGTCTCTCGCGGCAACCGCTCGTATCCTCGCCGGTGACATCGATATTGACTCGGCCGTACAGACGATCTGCCTGACGGCCGAGCTGGCGCTCAAAGGGGCACTTGCCGCGCGCGGCTGGCGTGAGTCGCAATACCGCAAACTGTCGCACCACCTTGACAAGCTCGCCGAGGCGTTGATCGGCGAGGTCTCGACTGCGCGCGACGATCACCTGCGGGGCGCAGTTGCGCACTTCCCTGACTATGTCGGTACCCGCTATGCATCGCACGGCATGACCCGGGCCGAACTGATGGTGCTCGCGATGCGCGCCCAGTTTGTAGCAGCCGAGGCATTGCGCCGTGTATCTGATCGCGATCTCGCGTCGAAGTTGGAAGCTGATCCGAACACCTGGCCGCGACCACCCCTTTGGTAGCGGCGAGGTTGTGCGCAGCTTGCAGATGGCAGCGGTCAAGCTACAGCTTATCTGAACGAACGTCCGCTTTTGGGGGAACCCCGAACAGCGGGGAAGGCCGATGCGAGGGCGCAAAGCAGCCGGTTCTCGCCAGTCAATGCGCGAGATTTGTACCGCCGGCGCTGTGAGAAAACGGCGATGCATCGAACCCGCAGTTCAGGTGACGTTCACAAGGCCAGGCCTGCCCTCAAGCCGGCTCGTGCCGGCGAGGGCAAAGTCGCCGCACCACGAGCAAATTCAACTTCCTATCTGGAGGCACCGCCGCCGAAAACGAAATAGGACGGCCGGCCTTTACCGCTCACAAATGCAGAACGCCCGCTGGCCGTTCTATCTGGCTGAGACGGTGTTTGTGACCGCTTCGACAATTTCGGTCGCGATCTCGAATTCCGGATTCGCATGGCTGAGCTGGCCGGATCGGCTACCTTTGCGCAAAGCGTCGCAGTTGTAACCGGCGGTTCGAAAGGTATCGGCGCTGCGATCTCCAGCGGTTCGAAGGCGATGGAGGGTAGCGTGGGGGACAAAGGCTCAGATATGGAGGGCATGGCCAAGCGCTTTCAACGCGGCTTCCTGGAAGCCTTCGCCGCGCGTCGGATGGGCGTGGATCGTTGCGGCGATGTCTTCGAGACGGGCGCCCATTTCGATGGCCAGCGCAAAGGCGCTCGACAGTTCCGAAACGCCTGCGCCGACGGCCTGCACGCCGAGAACGAGGTTGGTATCCGTTCGCGCGACGATGCGAACGAAACCATCTTCGGAGAGCATGGTCATTGCGCGGCCGTTGGCGCTGAAAGGAAAAATCCCGACCCGGATCTCGTACCCTTGGGCTCGCGCCTCGTCCGGCGAAAGGCCGGCAGTGACGATTTCCGGGTCGGTGAAGCAGACGGCCGGAATGCAGCGCTTATCCCATGTCCGCTTCTTTCCGGCGACGATCTCGGCCACCATCTCCCCCTGCGCCATGGCGCGATGGGCAAGCATCGGTTCGCCGGTGATGTCACCAATGGCATAGACGCCGCGCATCGATGTCCGGCACCGCTCGTCTATACGCAGGAATTTGCCAGTGCGGTCGAGATCGAGCTCGTCCAGTCCCCATCCTTCGGTGCGCGGCTTGCGGCCGACCGTCACGAGAATCTCGTCGGCTGGAAGCCGCTGCTCCTCGCCTTCGTCGGTTTCGATCATGAGGGCCAGCCCCTCCTCTGAAAGCCCCTTGGCCTTGGCGCCAGTCAAGACGCGAATGCCCAGCTCTCCGAGCCGTTTGGCGACGGGCCGGACCAATTCAGCATCATATTGCGGAAGGATCTGCTGCATCGCTTCGACGACAGTTACCTCCGAGCCCATCTTGGCAAAGGCGGTTCCGAGTTCCAAACCGATATAGCCGCCGCCGACAACCACCAGATTCTGCGGCACCGTCTTCAGCGACAGCGCTTCGGTGGAGGAGATGACAGGTCCGCCGAAAGGCAGAAACGGCAGTTCCACGGGCTCGGAGCCGGTAGCGATCACCACGGTCTCGGCGCGGATGACCTGCATTCCTGTTTCCGTCTCAACCTCCACAGTCTTGCCGTCGCGGAATTTCGCTTTGCCATGCACGATCTTGACCTTGGCCTTGCGCAACAGGCCGAGCACGCCGCTGTTCAGGCGGCCGACGATGCTGTCTTTCCAGGCAACAGTCTTTCCAAGATCGAGCTTCGGCGCCTCGACCGTGATGCCGAGCGGGCTCTTGGCGCTCGCCATATGGCTGACCTTCTCGAATTCCTCGGCCGCATGGATCAGCGCCTTCGAAGGAATGCATCCGACATTGAGGCACGTGCCGCCCGCCTTGACGGCCTCGACGATGACGGTATCGACCCCGAGTTGTCCGGCGCGGATGGCGCAGATATAACCACCGGGTCCAGCGCCGATGACGAGAAGTTTGCAGACGATCTCTTTCATGCGGTCAGCCTTCGATAAAAATCAACGCAGGGGTTTCAAGCAGGGTCTTGATCCGCTGGATGAACGTTGCTGCGTCCCACCCATCCACGACTCGATGATCGAAGCTCGACGACAGGTTCATCATCTTGCGCGGGATGAACTGGCTGCCATCCCAGACCGGCCGCGTCATGATCTTGTTGACGCCGACGATCGCCACTTCCGGATGGTTGATGATCGGCGTCGTCGCGATCCCGCCCATCGCGCCGAGCGAGGTGATGGTAATGGTCGAGCCGGAGAGTTCCTCCCGCAACGCTGAGCCCGAGCGGGCCGCTTCCGACAGCCGCACCAGTTCGGCCGCACAATCCCAGATGCCACGTGCTTCCGCATGGCGCACCACCGGCACGGTCAGGCCGGCGGGCGTCTGGGTGGCGATGCCGATATGAACGGCCGCGTGGCGGCTGATGATGCCGGCGTCGTCGTCGAAGGTGGCATTGATGCCGGGCTGTTCGTCAATTGTCTTGACCAATGCCCGCATCAGGAAGGGCAGGATCGTCAGCTTCGTTTGGTCCGGCTTGCGGCTGGCATTCATGGTCGCCCGCAGGTCTTCCAGATCGGTGACGTCAATCTCCTCGACATAGGTGATATGTGGAATGCGCGAGGTGGCGAGTACCATTTTTTCAGAGATCCGACGGCGAAGGCCGGTGACCTTGATTTCCTCGACAGCGGTTTTCCTGGCAAGACCGGTGGGCGACGGTTGCGGTTGCGCGCCACGGGCCAGAAACTGGTCGAGGTCGTCATGCGTGATGCGCCCGGCCGGTCCGGTGCCCGCCACTTGGCGCAGGTCGATGCCACTTTCCTGTGCCTGGAGACGGACGGCCGGCGACGCGAGCGGCTTGTCCGCAGCAGGCTGTGCGGGAGCTTTGGCAACCGGTGCGGGCCCGATGGATTTCTTGGTTTCGGCCGGAGGCGGACTCGCCATCTTTTCAACGGGGTATTCGACAGGCTCGATCGTCACCGTTTCCGCCATCGGGACTGCGGAGTCTTCCCCCCGGTCGCCTTCCACCTCTATACGCACCAGCGGCGCCTTGACGGCAACCGTGTCACCGATCTCGGCACCCAGCCAGAGGACAGTGCCCGTAACCGGAGATGGAATCTCGACCGTCACCTTGTCGGTCATGACGGCGGCGAGCACCATGTCCTCCCGCACCGGGTCGCCCGGCTTCACATGCCATTCGACCAGTTCAGCTTCCGCCACGCCTTCGCCGACATCCGGCATCCTGATAACAAATTCGCCCAATGGTCAGGCCTCCATCACTTCGGCAAGCGCGCGGCCCACGCGGCCGGGTCCGGGGAAGTAGTCCCACTCCTGCGCATGCGGGTAAGGCGTGTCCCAGCCCGTGACCCGAGCCACGGGAGCCTCCAAATGATAGAAGCAATGCTCCTGCACCAGTGCCGCGAGCTCTGCGCCATAACCGGAGGTCAGGGTCGCCTCGTGCACGACGACACAGCGGCCGGTCTTGCTGACGGATTGCACGATCGTGTCGAGATCGAGCGGCAGCAGACTTCGCAGGTCGATCACCTCGGCATCGATGCCGATCTCCTCGGCGGCCGCGAGCGCGACATGAACCATGGTTCCGTAAGCGACAACTGTCACAGCAGAGCCTTGGCGGCGGATTTCGGCCTTGCCGATCGGAATGCTGTAATGGCCTTCCGGCACCTCGCCCAGTTCATGTTGGGACCAGGGCGTGACCGGCTTTTCATGATGCCCGTCAAAGGGACCGTTGTAGAGCCGTTTTGGCTCGAGGAACATCACCGGGTCAGGGTCTTCAATGGAGGCAATCAGCAGGCCCTTGGCGTCATAGGGATTCGAGGGTACGACCACTTTCAGGCCGCAAACATGGGTGAACAGCGCCTCCGGGCTCTGGCTGTGCGTCTGCCCACCGAAAATGCCGCCGCCTGTTGGCATGCGCAGCACGATCGGGCAGGTGAAGTCGCCGTTCGAGCGATAGCGAATGCGGGCGGCCTCTTGGGTGATCTGGTCGTACGCCGGGTACATATAGTCGGCGAACTGGATCTCGACGCAGGGCTTCAAGCCGTAGGCGGCCATACCGATCGCTGTGCCGACGATACCGCTCTCGCTGATCGGCGCGTCGAAACACCGCGTCTTGCCGTACTTTGCCTGAAGCCCCTGAGTGCAGCGAAAGACGCCGCCGAAATAGCCGACATCCTCCCCGAAGACGACGACGTCGTCGTCGCGCGCCATCGCGACGTCCATGGCGCTACGCACGGCCTCGATCATTGTCATTCTGGCCATGTCAGTATCCTGCGTTCTGCCGCTGGCGACGAATATGGGGCGGCATCTCGGCATAGACGCCTTCGAAAATGTCGCGCACGGAAGGCTTGCCGCCGGCATGCAATGTGCCGTGCGCTTCCGCCTGCTTCTGCGCCTGGATCACCTCGTCGAGGATTTCGGCTTCAGCCTGAACATGCCGTTCCTCGGACCATGCACCCTTGAGGATCAGGTGCTTTTTCAGGCGAAGGACTGGGTCGCCGAGCGGCCAGGCCTCGGATTCGGTCTTCGGGCGATAGGCACTCGGATCATCCGAGGTCGAATGCGCGCCGACGCGATAAGTGACATATTCAATCAGTGTCGGCCCGAGATTGCGCCGAGCGCGTTCGGCCGCCCAACGCGAGACGGCATAGACGGCGAGATAGTCGTTGCCGTCGACGCGTAGTGCCGGGATGCCGAAGCCGAGGCCGCGCGCTGCAAACGTGCCGGAGCCGCCGCGGGCGATGCCCTGAAAGGTGGAGATCGCCCACTGATTATTGACGATATTGAGAATGACCGGCGCCTTGTACGTCGAGGCAAAAACGAGAGCCGAATGAAAATCGGATTCCGCCGTGGAGCCGTCGCCGATCCACGCGGCGGCGATCTTGGTGTCGTTCTTGATGGCGGACGCCATGGCCCAGCCGACAGCCTGGACATATTGGGTGGCGAGATTGCCGGAAATGGTGAAGAAGCCATGCTCCTTGGAGGAATACATGACCGGCAATTGCCGACCACGCAGCGGGTCGCGCTCGTTCGAGAAGATCTGGTTCATCATCTCGACCATCGGATAGTCGTCGGCGATCAGAAGGCCCGCCTGCCGGTAGGTCGGGAAGTTCATGTCGCCCTTCCTGAGCGCCTTGCGGAAGGCGCAGCTGACGGCCTCTTCGCCCAGATGCTGCATGTAAAACGAGGTTTTCCCCTGCCGTTGCGCCATGAGCATGCGCGCGTCGAAGGCGCGCAGCTTCATCATGTTCCGCAGGCCCATCAGCAATTCCTCATCCGACAGCAGACCCGCCCACGGGCCGACGGCTTCGCCTTCACGGTTCAATACGCGAATGATTGAATAGGCAAGATCGCGGATGTCTTCCGGCGCGGCATCGACCGCGGGGCGCGGCACCGAGCCGGCCTTGGCAATATTGACGTTGGAAAAATCCGGCTGTCCACCGGGCCGAACGGCCGGCTCCGGAACATGCAGACTCAATTGCGGGAACTCGGTCATGCCGTGCTCGTCCTCCCCGTTTGGACCCAAACTCTCCTTGCTCACTCCCGGAAAGTGGGGGTCTCTTGCCCTATAGACTACGCGCAATGACGATGCGCTGCACGTCGCTTGTTCCCTCATAGATCTGGCAGATGCGGACATCGCGATAGATGCGCTCGACCGGGTAGTCCACCATGTATCCGTAGCCGCCATGGATCTGGATCGCGTCCGAGCAGACCTTCTCGGCCATTTCCGAAGCGAAGAGTTTTGCCATGGAGGCTTCCGTCAGGCAGGGTTCTCCCGCCTCTTTCAGTTCGGCGGCATGCAACACCATCTGCCGCGCCGCCTCGATCTGCGTCGCCATGTCGGCAAGACGGAATGCGACCGCCTGATGTTCGATGATCGGCTTGCCGAAAGCGATGCGCTCGCGGGCATAGTCGCGGGCCGCATCGAAGGCAGCGCGGGCCATGCCGATCGCCTGCGACGCAATGCCGATGCGCCCACCTTCGAGATTGGCAAGCGCGATCTTGTAGCCTTCGCCTTCTTGCCCGAGCCGCAGATCGGCGGGGATGCGCATGTTGGTGAAGGCGATTTGGCAGGTGTCGGACGAATGCAGCCCAAGTTTATGCTCAACGCGGACAACCTCGTAGCCGGGCGTGTCGGTCGGCACGATGAAGGCCGTAATACCCTTCTTCCCAGCGTCGGGAGCGGTCACGGCAAAGACGATGATCACATTGCCGTTCTTGCCCGAGGTAATGAACTGCTTGGCGCCGTCCAGCACATAGTGGTCGCCGTCACGCCGTGCGCGGGTGCGGAGGTTCGACGCGTCGGATCCCGCCTGCGGCTCGGTCAGCGCGAAGCCGCCGATCCACTCGCCTGAGGCCAGTTTCGGCAGAAACCGCTGTTTTTGCTCTTCCGTCCCAAATGTCAGGATCGGAACGCAACCGACCGAACTGTGCACGCTCATGATGGTCGAGCAGGGTCCGTCTCCGGCAGCAATCTCCTCCAGCGCGACGGCATAGGCGGCGGTGCCGGTGTCGGAGCCGCCATAGGCCTCCGGTACGAGCATGCCGAGAAAGCCGAGCTGCCCCATTTCCTTCAGTTGGTCCTTCGGAAAGGCATGGGAAACGTCGCGCTCGGCGGCACCTGGTGCCAGGCGCTCGCGTGCGAACTCACGAGCCATGTCACGAATCTGGATTTGCTGTTCAGTCAGGATCATCTTTCGGTCTCCTCCCCTGCCCGGTCAATGCCGCTCGACCGCGAGGGCCGTCGCCTCGCCGCCGCCGATGCAAAGTGAGGCCATGCCGCGCTTCAATCCATAGCGTTCGAGGGCCAAACACGTGGCCAAAGACTACCTTCGCGACGGAATCAGTGGGAGCCGTGGCTCGCTCCAAGGCGGCGCGGATCGCCGTGGCCCCGAGCTCGGATGCGGCCGCATCCTTCAAGTCGCCCCTGGCCATGCAGGCGGAACCGACAATGACGATTGGATCATGCAGTATCATTTCGGCCACCCGCAACCAGCCTCAACGCGGACCCATGCGGAGGGCGCCGTCCAGTCGTATCACCTCACCGTTGAGCATGCTGTTTTCGCAGATGTGCCGCACCAGTGCGGCGAATTCGGCCGGGCGCCCCAGTCGCGGCGGAAAGGGCACACTCTTGCCGAGTGCTTCCTGTGTCTCGGGCGGCATGCCTGCCATCATTGGCGTTTCGAAGATGCCCGGGGCAATTGAAACGACGCGGATGCCCAAACGGGCGAGTTCGCGCGCGATCGGAAGTGTCATGGCCACCACGCCGCCTTTCGACGCCGCGTAGGCAGCCTGGCCGATCTGTCCGTCGAAAGCGGCAACCGACGCCGTGTTGATGATCACGCCCCTTTCTCCTTCACTATCCGGCTCCTCATTCTGGATAGCGGCGGCGGCAAGGCGGATCATGTTGAAAGTGCCAATGAGATTGATAGCCACCGCTCTGCTAAAACTCTCAAGGCGATGCGGGCCGTCGCGTCCGAGCACTCTTTCGCCCGGCGCAATCCCGGCACAGTTCACCAAGCCTTGAAGATGGCCGAATGCCTCGACAGCCTTAGCAACGGCAGCGGCGCCTTCCACTTCGCTTGTAACGTCGGTGCGCACGAAACGTGCCGATTCACCAAGATCGTACGCGACCGCTTCACCTGCGTCGACATTGACATCTGCGATAACGACGCGAGCACTTTCTGCTGCGAGCATGCGCGAAACTGCGGCGCCAAGGCCAGAGCCCCCACCTGTGACAACGAAGACCTTGTCGCGAACCAGCATAATGATCTCTCCTCGATTGCGGCAACTGCCCCGTGACGCTTCGATGCACCGCAGAAGCCCTCACCAGGAGCATTTTCCAACCTGTCGTCTCGCAGAACTTAATTCTGCCGCCACATGCCCATGGCGCAATAGTTCTTCGGACTGTTTTGCCACATAAGGACGCGACGTGACGGCGGAAACCGACCGACAAATGACACGCCGATCCGTCAGTTTTACGGTGTCAGCTAAGCACTTCCATGCCAGTACGGATCGATGGCCGTGCGGTAAAATGCGACATTCGCATCAAAAACCGCACCGCTCGTCGCTAGCAGACCATGTCCGATAATTGGCTTATCGGACATTATCCATTTGTTCACGCAAGTCAGCGAACAAATGGGCTGGATGTCCAGTATCAGCAGGCCTCGCATGCCGGTCGTATTTCTCGGTCCATTGACGGCCAGCCTTTATCGCACAGCCTGATTATCTCGAAGTAAACACCCAGTGCCAGCCAACATTGAGTACTTGTCGCCCCGGATACCAGCACACTTTTCGCTTCTCTTCAATAAGCCCTCCCCTACTGGCTACATGGCGCACGCGATGTGTCAGCAACTCTCCTGGCAAACGTTCAATTTCTCGGCCGTGCCCGTGGGCCTCAGTCCTCCAAATCTTAATGGGGCCTGTGAAGACCCATGCGGACGTCACCTGCCTCAGACGCGGTGGCTTCAGTCGTCCCGCGTCGTCGGATCGAAGCTGCGCCGGAATACCGAGTGAGAAGTCGAGTTTGTCTCCAACGACCACCTCTGCAGGCTGCCAGCTTTCAGACCCGCAGTTGTCGAACAGAACGCGTGAGCACCCTCCCCGCCGCAAGGCCCAACTTGCGACACGTGCCGCCTTACCGGGGCTCGCATCATATCGCCGTCAGAGGTCGGGTATGCCATCTCGTATCCTTCGAACGTGGTTCCTGCATCACCTCCCGGACCACTGGAGCGAAGGCTCTGCACGTTACCGATCCTTGCCACCAAACTCCTCAAAGAGTTCACCGAGCCTAGAAGCCAAGTAGGACGCGAAGTCTGGCACGATGCGCTCGTCGAACACGATGCGCGTCGTCTTTCCCGACTGCTCGATCTGGGCTGCCTTGCGCCCCCTCGGATCCTTCCAGACCTGTGGAGCGCGCGGCTTCGCCTGTTTCTCGGTCACGGACGCTAGCACTTTCTGAAGCCGCTCGTCGCTCGCAAGCGACGGGAAGCTCTGGTCAGCGACAGCCTTCCTCATCTTTGCCCCAGCGCTTTCCGCGCGATCGGCAAGGGCAAGCCACCGCGCCCGGCCCGCTCGCGGTGCCGGTCCGATTGCCCGGATGATCTCCTCCGGAATGCGCCTTGCCACAGATATGTAGCGACTGAGATCCGCCTTCTCCGTGGAAAGCGCGGCGCAGATGATATCCCTCTGATAACCCGCCTCCTCTAGCCGCCAGGCGAAAAGCGCCTTTTCGACGAAAGAAAGATCCTGCCGGTCAAGGTTTTCCTTGCCTTGAGCGATCACCAGTTCGTCGTCGGTCAGACTGCGGACAATCGCCTTGACCTTGCGACCGAGCTTGGCAACCGCCCTTAGTCGGCGGCGACCGTAAGCAATCTGGTAGCGATCCTGACGCTCGCCGCTTGCGGGCCGCACCAGGATCGGAACCTGCTGGCCGTGCTTTGCGATGCTGGCCACAAGCTCGTCGAAAACCGGATCGTTCTCAATCGCGATGCGATCGCTGACGGATGAATCGACGATCTGATCCGGGTCGAGTTCGATGACCACGTTCCCGGCTGCCAGTTGCTCCTGCAGCCTCGATGCGACCTTTGCGTTCTCGCTCATTTCCTGCAGCGATGCGCCCATCGCCGAAACGGCACCCGACCGGACACGCTCCGGGTTTTTCTCGGCGCCGGCGGCCGGGTTGGGAGCTCCCAACTTGTTAAAGAATAGCGAGTTGACCGTATCTTTTCTGCTCACTTGAATTCTCCTGCAGATGCCGCACGCAAGTCCCGCCGATGGCCGTGATCAAGCCTATGTGAATCGGCCACTACACATCTGCCACCGGCAGAGGCCGATTTGATGGCGCCCATCGAATCGCGTGGCGCCGCGGCATCATCGCCGCACGCCGCTTCTATCCGCGCGATCAGCTTTGCGCCAGCGGGCGTTCGGCATTCGGTTGGGAGCTCCCAACAAGAGGCGTCCAGGCGCAGGCTCATGTCCGCCCCCAGGCCTGCTTGATCAGGGATTCGATCTCCGCGTTCACGGCGTCCAGCGACTCCATCGCACGGTCGTAGGTGGAGCGCGTCAGGTTCTCCCGGCCGATCTCGTAGAGCGTCTGTTTCGTCAGGCCGGCATCCGACACGGCTGCAGATTTCACCATCGGATTTGTCATCACGTGGTCGTCGAAGAGGTTTCGCAGCAACGCTGCCACCTTCGTCTGTGGCGCATCCTGTGGTTCGAACCGCGTGAGCAGGTAGCGGATGAAGTCGTACCGAAGTTCGCCGCCGGCATCGCGGACCACCGCGAGCAGATCATGCGTCATCAGCAGGAACTGGCTCATGGAGGCAATGTCTAGCATCTGCGGATGAACGGTCACGACCATCGACGTCGCCGCGCAGAGACCGCTCAAGGTGAGGTAGCCGAGCTGGGGAGGGCAGTCGATAACGACCACGTCATAGTCCTCGGCGACCTCGTCCAGCGCCTTCGCAACCCGCGTGAAGAATATGCTCTCGCCGCTCCGCGCGCCGCCCATCATTGCCCTGGGCGTCGTGTGCTCGAACTCCATAAGCTCCAGATTACCAGGGACAAGATCAAGGCCATAGAAGTAGGTCTTGCGCACCACGTCAGACAAAGGCCGGCGCTCCTCGTCGTATCGGATTGCCGCATAGAGCGTTTCGTTCGACCGCACATCCGTCTCGGGCAACACGCCAAGAAGCGCCGAGAGGCTCGCCTGCGGGTCGAGGTCAACCGCGAGGACCCGGTAGCCATGCAGGGCGAGGTATTGCGCCAGATGGACCGAAGTCGTGGTTTTCCCCGAGCCCCCCTTGAAGTTGGTTACCGCGATCACCTGAAGATGGTCGTCGCCCTGGCGCCGGGGGAGGATGTCATGCGAGCCACGACCACGCGTGGATGTCGCGAGGCGATGGCGCAATTCATTGATCTGCGACAGCGTATACAGCCGCCGCCCGTTCGAGGTGATCTCCGGTTGCGGGCCTTCGCCTGCCAGCGTCATCTTCCTGAGCGTCGAATCCGAAACGCCGATGAGCTTTGCCGCCTCGCCAGAGGTGAATCGGCGCAAAATCTTGCTGGCGGAAGGGGGAAAGATCGCCTCACTGATCGCCTGCAGCTGAGAACTGATAATTGAGGCGTGCTCGCCAATCATCTGATCGACGGTCTTCGCCGACGGGGGAGGGGAGGCGCGTTCTACCTTGCTCACGTTCAAATCTCTCGTCACGGAAAAAAGCTGCTTTCAGCCAACTAACCGTGACGATTGCGGAAACAAGCGATTCGGGCAAGGATTTAATGGTTAACGACCAGCTACTCGCGGGACGAGACCGGTGCGGAGGGCGGGACGCCGTCCCGATCATTCTCCATTCGTTACAATGTGTTAACCGAGTGGATAGCGATCGCCGCGGTACCAAACGTCGATAGGCCTGCGACCGAAAAATTGTCTTTCCGCAGCCAGTGTTTAGGCAAATGGCGCAGATCGATCGTTCTCTACACCCCGACCCGTCCGTGGTCGCCAGCGCAGAGGCAATGGCAGCCTAAGCGGAGGGGAGGGGAGGGGAGGGGGCTGCGTTGGTAGCCAATGCAGCCGCCGTCACCGTCAATTCAGTTCCACTCCCACTATCAGCGACGCGGCCGACAACGATTTCCCAACATGAGCCGAATAGGGCAGGGGGCCCGCGGCACCGGGGGAGTCTGACCGATATCTGACAGAAAGCGCCATCCCGCGGTTGACGATAGGCATCCACCTCTCCAGATTTGTCGCAACCGAGCGCGGGGTCAGCCACTTTTGTCATTAGAAGAATTGATCGCACATTATGGGGCCTGGGCCGTCTTCTTCGGCGCAGCCATCGAGGGAGAAACCGCTGCGTTTCTCGGAGGCATCCTCGCCCACCGTCAGCTGCTATCCTACCCGGCTGTGGCTGTGGCAGCGGTTCTAGGCTCCTTCGTGGCGGACCAGGCGTGCTTCTTCGCTGGACGGCATGCCGCGCATCTCAAGTTTGTTCAGAGGCTGATCGCCGGGGCGGCCGCCACGAGGGTCAAGGAACTGTTGGAGCGCCATCCCACGGGGTTCATTCTGGCCTTCCGGTTCATATATGGCATCCGCACGATCGGGCCGATCGCGATCGGGCTGTCCAATGTCAGCGCTCTCAAATTCGCCTGCCTCAATGCGGCTGCAGCAACTGTTTGGGGCGTTGCCTTCACGGCAGCGGGATATCTCTTCGGAAATGCCGTCGAAATGCTCTTCGGACACCTGTCCGTTCACAGGCATCTCGCGATCGGCATCGCTATCGCTGTTGTCGCGGTGGTCATCCTGGCCACCGCCTGCCGCCGGATGCTGAAGCTTGGCATCCGGGGCGGCTGACAAGTCTGATGAGCACGACAGGCGCGAGGTAGCGGGGAATAGGTACCCGGCCGCGCTTCGTGTGCCGGCGGTCCGAACTCAATGTGCCCCGGCGCCACCGCCAGCACTCGGCCTTTGCGTAAAGAGCAGCGCGACGGCCGCAATGGCGAGGACCACGCCGATGACGGCGAAGGTGTCGCTAAAGCCCATGATGAGTGCCTGACGCTTGACGACCTGGCCGAGGGCAACCACGGCCTTCTGCGCGGCTACGGCGTGATCCGAGATGCCGTGCGACATGAAGTAACCGGTCATCTGGTTCAGGCGGTCGCGCACTTCGTCGCGCGACAGCGTCACCGATTGCCCGATGATATTCGAATGGAACTGCTCGCGCTTGGTGAGGATCGTACCGAGCGATGCCGTGCCGACAGCGCCGCCAAGGTTGCGCAGCATATTGGTCAATCCCGAGGCTGCAGCAGCGTCGACGGGCGCGATGCCCGCGGTGGTGATGGCCGTAATCGGAGTGATGACCAGGGCCTGGCCAATGGCGCGCACGATGTTCGGGATCCAGAACTGGTCGCCGGCATTGTCGAACGATAGCGTGATGTTCATGAAGCAGCTGATTGCAAAGATCGATATACCCAGGAAGCCGATGTAGCGGACGTCGAAACGCTTCATCATCATCGGAACGAGCGGGATCAGGAGCAGTTGCGGCAAGCCCGTCCAGGCGAGCACGTTGCCGATCTGCTCGGCGTTGTAGCGCTGCACCTGGCCGAGATATTGCGGCAGGATGTAGACGCTACCGAAGAGCGCAACGCCGATCAGGACATTCACGCCGACGCCGATGCCAAAATTGCGTTGAGTCAAGAGGCGCAGCTTGACGAGGGGCTTCTTGACGGTGAGCTCGATCCAGATGAAGGCAACGAGGAATACGAAGGCGACGATGCTGAGCTTGACGATGAAGGGGGAGGAGAACCAGTCGTCCTTGTTGCCTTCTTCCAATACGGTCTGAAGCGCCGAGAGGCCGATTGCCATCGTGACGATGCCCGCCCAATCGCCTTCCCTCAGCAGACGCAACTGCATCGGCTGCTTCTCCAGCGTCAGGGCCAGCGCGACGGCCATGACCGCGCTCGGCAGAGCATTGATGAAGAAGATGGTCTGCCAGCCGTAATTCTCGGTGAGATAGCCGCCGATCGTCGGCCCGATAGCCGGCGCAAAGGTGACGGAGAGGGCAAAGATGGCGAGGCCGAGCGGCTGTTGGGCTTTTGGCAGCTTGGTCAACACCATGGTGAAGGCCATGGGTATCAGCACGCCGCCGGCGAAACCCTGCAGGCCACGCAGTACGATCATCGTGCCGAGGTCATGGGCGAATGCGCAGGCGATGGAGAAGATCGGAAAGAGGATCGAGTTGACCAGAATATAGCGGCGGAAGGAGAAGACGTTGCTGAAATAGGCCGTCAGCGGAATGACGACGATCTCGCCGATCAGGTAGGAAGTGGAAATCCAGGCCCCGTTGTCGACACCCGTTCCGATGCCGCCCTCGATGTCGAGGAGGGAGGCATTGGTGATCTGGATGTTGAGGATCGCCATGAAGGCGCCGATCATGCCGGCGAGAACAGCGATCCATTCCTTGGTGCCGGCGCGCGGTTGCGGGATGGCGACAGCAGTTGCGGCAATGCTGGACATGACGAAATCTCCTCGCTCCGCGCCTAGTTGCGAATTGCATCGGCCTTGGTGTCGATGCTCGGCTGGACGGACATGCCTGGGCGGAGGTCGCCGTTGGCAGCGTCACCGTCGAGCATGATCTTGACCGGGATACGCTGCACCACCTTGGTGAAATTGCCGGTGGCGTTGTCCGGCGGCAGCAGGGCGAACTCCTGTCCGCTGGCCGGGGCAAGGCTGTCCACGTGACCGTGGTATGTGCGACCGGGGAACATGTCGACCTCGAGATCGACCGGCTGGCCGGCATGGACGTCGGTAAGCTGCGTTTCCTTGTAATTGGCAATCACGTATACGGCCTGCACCGGCACGACCGACATCAGCTGCGTGCCGGCCTGGACATATTGGCCCGTGCGCAGCGTGCGATTGCCGATTGTGCCGTCGACCGGAGCGGTGATCGTCGCATAGGACAAGTTGAGTTCAGCCTGGTGCTCGACCGCCTGGTCATGGGCAAGAGTTGCCTTGGCCTGCGCCACTTCGGCGTTCAACAGATCGACCTGCTTGCTGGCCGCGTCGAGGGCCGCGCTATCCCGCACGATGGTGGCTTGGGCGGCGGCGATCTGCGAAGCGGCCTGCTGTGCCGTCTGGACCGGGGCATAGCCGTTGGTCGCGAGGTTCGCATAACGCTTGTTGTTCTGCTCGGCAAAGGTCTCATTGGCCTTGTCGACCTCGACCGTCGCGCGGGCCGCAGCGATGGTCGACTGCTGGATGTCCAGAGCGGCCTGCTTGGCCTTCAGCATCGCCTCGGCGGCAGCAACATCGGCCTTTGCCTGGTCGAGGGCGGCGCGGAAGTCACGGTCGTCGATACGGGCCAGCGGCTGGCCTGCCTTGACGGCCTCGTTGTCACCGACGAGCACTTCGGAAATATAACCTGAAACCTTGGGGGCGATCGTGCTGCTGTCCGCCTTGACATAGGCATCGTCGGTCGAGACTTGGAAGCGGCCGACTGTCCAGTAGTCGTGGCCGTAGTAGGCGCCAGCCGCGATCAATACGAGCGCCGAGGCTCCCAACAGCAGGGAGCGGCCCGTGCGCCTGCGAGCGGGCTGTCCCGCGGCGGCAGCTGGCGCTGCCTCCGCGACACGCAGAGGCTTGCCGGCTTCGAGCGTTTCCGGAACCTGCCCCTCGGCCACTTCAGTGGCTGGAGCGACATTGTTGTTATTCAGGGCATGCAGCTTCTTGATAGTCATTGTTGTCTCCGGATCGTGGTCGCGGTCCCTAGGCTGCGGCCTCTGTGCATAAATAGGAAATTTGACGTTTTCCAAAATATTCCTTATAAAATGGATGTCAATAAGAATTTGGAAAATGGAAATGGTCCAAAAGCAAGCAATCGAGAAAAGGCCGCGCGGCCGACCGCAGATCCGATGCGACGACGACACGAAAAGCGTCATCATCGAAGCGGCAAACAAGCAGTTTCGCGAAAACGGATATGCCGCGGCGAGCATCGCGGCGATCGCGCAGGAAGCGGGCGTCTCCACCAAGACGCTCTACAGACTGTTCCCGGCCAAGACCGACCTGTTCTCTGAAATGATTTCCGACCGCATCGGCCGATTCCTGCTTGCGCTCGATTTGAGCACGCTTGCAGAGGCGGGCTTGCGGCGCGGCCTGGAGCGCTTGTTGATGGCCTACGGCACGCTGACGCTCTCTGAGGATACCGTAACCATCACGCGCCTCGTCATCGGCGAATCCGACCGATTTCCGGAGATCGCCACTTCCTTCTATGAGCAGGCGATCGTCCGGACGAACGCACTGTTGGAAACTTGGCTGCGCCGGCAAGCCGACCACGGCCTGATCGTGCTGGAGGATCCGCATGCGGCCTCAGGCATGTTGCGCGGCATGATGGTCATGGAGCCCCAGCGGGCTGCGATGTTGCGCCAGTTGCCGCCGCCGAAGCTCGAGGAGATCGCGACGCGCGCAAGAATGTGCGCCGACCTCTTCCTCAAGGGCTGCGCCGCTTGATGCTTCGCTGACGTCTCGGCAGCACCAGCCGACCGTCGCAGAAGACCTATACCTAGGTTCATGACTTCACAGCAAACAGCCTAAACTATTGAGACCGCAGCACGATCGCCTGACCCTTCTGCATTGGATAGCTTGGGGTCATCAGACAAACGACGGAGGAACACATGCACTGGACCGGCACCACCACCGAAATCGCCTACAACCTCAACGCCTTTCTTTGCGCAACGAATTTCAAGCATGGGCTTATGGACGACCCGCCGGAGGCCTATGTGTTTGACGATTTCGTCCTGTTGCCGCAGCAGCAGCGTGTCAAGAAGGACGGCAAGGTCCTTCCGATTGGTGGGCGAGCCTTCCTGATCCTGCAGGAGCTCGTAAAGCGGGCAGGCGAGCTTGTCAGCAAGGAAGAACTGATCGAGGCCGCATGGCCGGACACCTTTGTCGAGGATGGGAACCTGAACGTGCAGATCTGCGCATTGCGCAAGCATCTCGCAACCGACGCATCCCGCACGCCTTACATCGTGAACATTCCCGGCCGCGGCTATCGCTTTACCGGGTGTGTACGACACGGCTTCGAAGCCACTGTAATGTAATGGGTATGACCCGCACGAAACCGCGCGGTGGGGAGGGGTGTCGCTTGGCGCAGATCAGTGCACAGTGTCGTGCCCGGACCGACGCATGGCGTCTCGGAAACCCCGAAGCGGGGAGGGGGCCTCATTATGCAATTAGCGCATAGCTGAGCTGAAGTCTTGGCGCTGCAAACAGTACGTGACCCGTCTTATATGAGGTTCATCGAAATGAACTGAGCGCCGCTGATGGCTGCACGGTTCCAGAGCCCAAGGAAAGGGGATTACCGATGAACGTAGCACGCACTTTCAACAACTGGCGCAAGTATCGTCAAACCGTTGCAGAGCTTGGTCGCATGTCGACCCGCGAACTCAACGATCTGGGCATTGAACGCGGCGACATCCGCAGCGTTGCTCGCGCCGCAGCCGGCCGTTAAGCCAAGCTGAAATAGTGATTTCCGGAGCGCCCGTTGCCCAGCAGCGGGCGCTCTTCTTATTCCGCTGGGCGCCGGTCGGACGCATGGTGCTTCCTGCATACCCCATGGCTGATCATTGCAGAATTGCCTAGATGCTGGGCAATTTTCCCGCCCACCTCTTTCAGGCTTTGGCTGAACGATCACGTACCTCTCGGCAGCGTCCGCAAGACGTTCCACAGGATGTTGATGGCGAGCGCGAGCTACGGCAATCTATCAAAGAAGCTCCACGCGGTCTGGACGGCTTCCTAAGGCAGTCGACGGCGGCCATGGGTTTCATCCCAAGATGTCTTCTTGATTTTGGTCGGCTGCTTGCGGCGCCGAATGCACATTTCGCCGAGTACATATCCGGAAGGTGCATCTGAAGACGATCCTTCATCACAGTTTGGTATCCGCGGCGACAGGACCGACGCCAACGCATTAATATTAGACCAAACTAATATCGTGTATTGTCTTAGCAGGCTCAGTGGTATGGGCGAAGCGCTGGAGGGGCGGATGAACAGGGCATTCATGCTTGGAATGCTATTCGGGGTGTCGCTGCGTTTTGTGCGGGCGTGGGTGGACCATCTGGTTGCGGGCACGGGGCTGCCGCGAATAGAATCACTGCCGACCTTCATGGATGTCGTAGTCCAGGCTGTCGGCTTGGGTCTGGGATGGGGCATCGCATTCTGCGTGCTGCTCTATGTCGCCAGGCTGCTGGGTCGCCATTTGTCGCGACGCCCGCGGCGCGGGTGAATATGGTGCGACGCTATCGGGAGATTGTTCCTGTACAATCTCCCGGGGTCATGCCGAACATCCGCCGGCGTCGCTCGCTGAGGTTGACGCTCGTCACGATCAGCGTTCAACAGGCTCTCTCAATGCAGCAATATCCGCGGCCGTCAGGCCAAAATCCAGCAATCGAGCATCATCCATTTCGCTGAACCAGGCTCTTATCCGCTCCTTGGCTGGATCGTTCCGCGCACGGACAAGCCTCCGCACCAGTGCCGAACTTACCGACATGTCCGAGATGGAGATCGCTTCCGCCTTGAGTACCGCCAATGACATCTTTCAATCCTAGAACCGAGACCGGGTCACGAATTGACGCCTGATTAGTCAATCCGCACATGATTTATGCATCGGAAGATGATGTTTTAGGCGGACAGCTTGATTTCAAGGCAACGCCTCAAAGGCTACATCTGTAACCTGCGGGGAAGCTGCAAAAACGGAGGAAGGACCGGAGCGCATTTCCTTGAAATGCCGTCGGCCGGTGCTGACCTTGCCCCCAAGTTTCTCTTTGGAACGGTAAGTTGGTACCGGCCTATTCGGACGGCGTTACGCGCGTCCAGAACTCGTTGAATGCGACGGAGTCGAAGAAGGCCGAGGCGCGGACGATGCGGCCGTCGCGCATGTCCAGGAACCAGGCGTAGGTGTTGGTGTAGGGCACCCCGTCGCGGGCAATGCCGCGAGCGTCGAAAAAGACGATCACGGTGTCGCCGTCGGCATAGACGTTGCGTATCGCGGGCTTCAGCGGCGCCTTCATGCGGGCATTGAACGGCCGGATCACCTCGCGCAGGAACGCCTCGCGACTCGGATAGGTCTTCGATGCCAGCGAATAGCCCTCGATCGTCCAACGGGCATCGTCGGCAAGCAGGTCATAGGGGCTGCCTGTACCGGCCGCCCAGGCATCGAAGCCAGCCTCGACGGTCGTCTTGTTGCGGCGTTCGGTTTCGGTCAGGCTCTCGGGCGCGGCACGTGCTTCCAGCCCGGTCAGGGCCAGGATGGTGGCGGCCACGCCGAGGGCCGCGTTGAAGAAGCGACGGGCATAGGGTTTCAGGCTGCCGGCAGTGGCGCTTGCGGTTGCGGACATGGCTTCCTCCAAGGACTGGGTTGGTGGCGCGGCACCCGCTTGCTGGTGCCGCTTGTAGCGCTATGTGCAATTCAGATCTGGTTTTCCCAGGCCGCCAGTTGGTGGTTCTTCAGCATGTCCTCGATCTTCTTCGGGACCACGTTGCGGAACCTGCCGGTGTCGCCCGGCACGATCTCGATCATCCGATCGACCATCTCCTGCGGGTCCATCTTGCCCTCGGGCGTCGCAAAGAAGTCGTCAAAGCCCTTGCGCAGGTCGGCACGCTTCGTGAAGTGCTTGCTGTCGTCCAGCCAGCGGAAGGGATTGTCGGCCATGGTCTCGTTGTAGCCGGTGTAGTAGGCGCCCGGATTGATCGTCTGGATCTTGATGCCGTAGGGAGCGAGTTCCTGCTGCAGTGCCTCGGCGATCGATTCCAGCGCGTGCTTGGTCGAGACATAGGTCCCCCAGTTCGCCGGCGTGAACAGGCCACCCATCGACGAGGTGAAGACCACCTTGCCCCTCTTGCCCTCCGAAACCCAGCGGCGCACGACGCCCTGCGTCAAGGTCAGCGGCAGGAAGACATTGACCTCGTAGTTCTTGCGGACGATGTCGATTGGGATCTCCCAGACCGGGCCCGCTTCGCCCATGCCGGCATTGTTCCACAAGACGTCGAAGTCCCACGACTGCGCCTGGGCGATGTCATAGGGGTCGGTCAGGTCGAGGCGCTCGACCCGAAAATTCTCGAGGCCCAGTGCCTTGGCCTCCTCGCGCAGCGGCGTGACCTGTGGCGAGACCTGCACGGTCGCGATGATGTTGTGGCCGTTCCTGGCCATGCCGATGGCGGCTGCCTTGCCGAAGCCGGAACCGGCGCCGGTGATCAGTATGGTCTTGGACATGTTCGTTCCCTTTCGTTGATCTACGTGCGGTCAAATTGCCTGGTCCGCCTGCGGGACCGGTGGTCAGAGGGCAGCGGCCGCCGCCTCGGCAATGTCGAGATCTTGGGCGACCGCACCGCCGGAGACGCCGACTGAGCCGATCAGGATGTTGCTTTCATTGGTGAGGGGGATGCCGCCAGCGAAGACGACGAGGCCGCCATTGGTCTGCTCCAGGCCGAACGAGGTGCCGCCAGGTTTGCAGAATTCACCGATCGCTTCGGTGCGCATGGAAAACAGCGCGGCCGTGCGGGCTTTGTTGACCGCGATGTCGATGGAGCCCAACAGGGCTCCATCCATGCGGACAAAAGCCTTCACATGGACACCGGCATCAAGGACGGCGATATTGACCGGAACACCTATCTCTTTTGCCCGCGCCTCGCCTGCGGCGATGATCCGGCGGGCGTCGTCAATGGTAATCATCTCCCTGTCTCCTCCTTTCGTTCGGGGATTGGTGCTCCCGTTCGATGAGACAGATGTATGCCGGAAAGGGCATTGCAGTATTTTCAGCTCTTGCTGCGCTCTTTGCAGATCTTGCGCTCTGGCGTGCCTTGCGCGGGAACAAAGAGCGCCTTTGGCAGGCGCATACTAGTGTCCGGTGACGAGCGCGCGGTACTGGCCGGGCGTCAAACCGGTCGCTTTGCGGAAGACGCGCGTGAAATTGGCCTGCGATCCGAAACCGGTGTCGAGCGCGATGTCAACAAGGGAGGACCGCGCGAGCCGCAGCTTCTCCTTGGCCGCCTCGACCCGTCGCTCGGTGACGTAGCGATGCGGGGGCAGACCGGTGGCCGCCCGAAACATCCGGGAAAAATGAAAGGGGCTGAGGCACGCCTCGGCGGCGAGGTCATCCAGCGAGATATCCGCCGCGATGCGGGCTTCGATGAAATCGAGGACGCGCTTCAGCCTCTTCGGATCGATGGTCGGTCCTCGCGTGGCCGGTCGCCAGCGGGTAGACGTATAGGTTCCCAGCAAATGCCCCGCCAGCGCCAGTTGGATCCCGTCGAGGAACAGCCGGTCTGTCGTTTCCAGCTTTCGATTCAACAAACCGCGAAAGAGCTGGCCGAACTGCAGCACCATGGGATCGGGGACACCGCCCGCATAGGCGAGTTGAACCCTGGCCGGATCGATGTCAAAGTTCGAAAGCGCGCTCTCACCGACGAGCGACGGCGGCACGAAGATGTGCAGGGACTCGGGCATGGTGCCGATGATTTCAACATCGCTCTCATGAACACCGGCGGGACATATCCAGGCGACGCCCGGACGAGCGATCGCCTCTCGCTTGTGACCGTCACCGGTCCACCTGATCTTCGACTGGCCCGAGAGCAGGACAGCTATTTCCGTGCATTCAAGTGTCAGGTCGACCTGCCAGCCCGGATCGAAACGCCGGAGCTCGACCTGCAGCGACGAGCATTCAACGAGCCCGCCCACTCGCTCGCTGGTCCGATACTTTCTGTCTCCCTGCGATTCCACGAAAGTCATGTCGCACCCTCGCCGTGAATATCAGTTCGAGATTTTGAATTTCTAGCATCAGTGGGCCGATTGCCACCCCACGCGACTGTCAATCTGCAATCGCCTTCGATTTACGGATGAATGGTTCCCGACGTAACGGAATTTCTGTCGGGGGCGTGCACATTGCAGTCGGGATTTTGGCGAAAGTTCACGCAAGTGCAAGTGCTCGCCTAAGCCCGAGTCCCACCGCGAGGGCGAAGGAAATTGGCTGAGCGCCCAGCAGCACCGGAGATAGCACTCCAATGAAGGCGGAAACTAGATGCCCGGCAATGACGGGTTTCATGCGGTTATCCGCCTCTTGGCGGAGGCCTGCGATTCTCCCGGACTGTCAGGACAGGACTGCGAAAGTTGATGCCACGTTCTTCGGACGCGCCTCGACTGTCTCGACAAATGGCGCCCCAGTGTATCAATACGGCGAGCAGTGCGGTCGCGCTCCCGTATGAGCCTCCCGACCGATGACAAAACGCCGATCCGATTTGACCGCGACGCCGGTCATCGGGCTTGAAGCAGCGCCCGGTTATTTTGCCTAGCGCGCCATGAGCATGGCCTGGATGGCTGCGTGGGCATCGCCATGGTCTCTGCCGGCTCTAGGCAACTCGAGCGCTAGCTTCCTTCTCTCGGCGATCTCCAAGCACAGGTTTTGGATTGTGAATGTCTGGGAAAGCACGCTCCGAAACGATTCCTCCCAAGTGCTGGTCACGCCCGGGCCGATTATCTCGGCACATGTCACAAAATGCGAAAAGCCCTCGACAACTTGGGCACCCCGCGCCGCACCAGCCGCGTTGCCTCCGAGGACGAGTAGCGTGTCCTGCTGCTCGACCATGAAATTCATCCCATGGATGAAGTTTTCCGTCTCCGCGGCAATCGCGACGAGACCACCCGCCTCATGGAATTTTGCAGCACCATATTCCGCCGATCCAAGGTCCGGTCCGGCGCCGAGCAGGAAAAGCTTGCCTGCCGGTTCCATACGGCTTGCGATGTCACGGGCACGGGCGGCGGCAACGGCGAGCATGGAAGGGATATCATTGAAGAGCGGCAGCACCTTTTCCGGCGGCATCGATCTCCAGGCAAGGGCGAGCTCCACCAGAGCCGCCAATGTCACGGCGTAGTCGAGCGTATGCGGCGTCTTGCGCGACAAAGGCGTGAACGGCAGAAGGATCGTGTCGGTGGCCGTCTGGTCGAGCGCGCTTGCGCTGCCGCAGGTAATCGCGATCACCCGGGCGCCCGCAGCCCGTGCCGCCTGCGCCGCCTCGACGGTCCGCTTCGTCCCGCCCGAAATCGAGGAGAGGATGACCGTGTCGTCCTCGCGAAACTGCGTGAAGCTCGCAAGCGTCATCGAGGTTGCGGGTACAACATCGACACCAAGCGCAGCAAAGACGCCACCGAGTGCCGCTGGCGCGAAGGCGGAATCCCCGCATCCACCGGCAAATATCCGGCCCTCAAGTGGCAAAATGCGGCGAACCTGGGTGGCGATCGGTTCGACGCATTGAGGAAGGATCTCGGCTTGGGCGGCAATCTCCCGCGACATCATTGTATTGATCATCTTCAATTCTTGCTGCCCATGAATGTTTCCTTGCCAAGCACCCAGATCGCTTGCGGCGGCACCATG
This sequence comes from Rhizobium sp. BK251, assembly GCF_004345245.1. Classification (GTDB taxonomy): domain Bacteria; phylum Pseudomonadota; class Alphaproteobacteria; order Rhizobiales; family Rhizobiaceae; genus Rhizobium. The sequence continues at coordinate 46,254 of NZ_SLUQ01000006.1, forward strand.
CCGTGTTCCGTCAACAGGCCGGTGATCAGATGTGCCGGGATGACCTCGAGTTCCGGCGCACGCGTATCCGCAAGCTCGAGGCCCTTAATCTTCAGGCCGTCGAGCAGCGGATGATCGTAGCTCCTGACGGTCGGCGCCGGCCGGTGGCCCTCATAGCTACGCGTATCCAGTTTGAGCAGGTCGGTGCAGCCATAGACCTCGACGCCCTGGTCGCGGGCGAGACGGGCGATCATGCGGCTGCCGATCGTGTTGAGGAAACTGCCGTCGGCGCGCAGGGTTTCCACGCCGAGGAGAACTGTGTCGCACCACGCGAGCCCGTGTTCTATCGCGGCATCTGGGATGAACCGCACCGGCAGCCCGGCCGGCAGGAACTCCTCGAGATAGCGGGCGCCGCCGGCGATCGTCCGGCTTTCCGGAACCACGACGACAAGGTCGGATCTGGCGTTCGCGAGCGCAAGGATTATGGCTGCGACGGTGCTGGAATAGTCGAATGCCATGATGCCCTTGGCGCCGGAAAGGTGGCGGACGGCGCTGCTGACCAGCGCCTGCTTGCGCGCCGCAGCCGCCTTCGTCCAGTTACCGATCCGCTGCCGCAAGACATCGGCCTGCTCGTGCGCCGGGACCTCGTCGAGACCGGCAAGAAGAAGGGCCAGGCTGTTGCCGATAACCGGCGTGTCCTGGCCCCGGGTGCGCGAAATGAAGCCGGCGGCCAGTCGGGCACGGAGCAGCGCCTCACCCCTGTCCGGCACCGAATTGAGTATGTGGAGCAGCAATTCATTGCCCAGCGCCACATGTCTGCTGGCGCCGAGAACACCCTCATCGACGATCTGCCAGAGATAGTGCAGGGTCACGTCGTCAGGGCCAGACAAGCCGGCATTTTCCAGGTCTTCCCGGTGTTCGAAACGCCTTTCGGGCATCAGCGGCTCCTGCTCAGCACGTGCTGTTTTGCGATAGTCCGACCGGAGGAGGCAAGAAAGTCTTCCACGTCCTGCCGTTGCGGCATGGCAGCCTGCGCGCCGTAGTCCAGTGTGGCGAGCGCGGCAGCGGCATTGGCGAAAATCAGGCTTTCCTCGGCATCGGCGCCCTCCAGCCGGCGGGCGAGATAGGCGCCGGCAAAGCAGTCGCCGGCACCCGTCGTATCAATGGCCTTCACGGCGAAGCCGGATGCCTCAAGCGTGCCGTCGCTGGAAAGACGCCGGCAGCCGGCAGCACCCAGTGTCACGATGATCTCGCCGCCGGCTTTCAGCATGCCGGGTTCCAGTCGCCGTCCAAGGGCATGCGAGGCTGCCTCGAGGGCTTCACTGTTCAGAAACAGCGTATCGACCAGCTTCAATATCTGGGAGAGTCTTTGCGGCTCCCGGCGAACATCCGGCGGTTCCAGATCGAGAGACACCGAGATGGCGCGCTCGGCCGCCATCTGGAAAGCGCTTAGCGTGAGCTCCGCCGAGCCATAGGTCGCGTGGACGTGGCGCACATTCTCGAAAGCGGCGGATACCAGATCCTCCGGCCTTGGGAGATAGGCGTCGGTTTCGAGCTTGATCAGGGATTTCTCGCCGGAAGGCGAGAGAAGGATCACGCACATGAACGTGTTCACGCCCGCGACTTCCTTCACGAATTGCAGGTCGACGCCGTTCTCCTTAAGCTGTACGCGCGCTTCGCGGCCGGCGGCATCGTCGCCGACAGCCGCGAGAAGACGGGTGCTGCGACCGAGCCTTGAAAGGGCAACGGCGGAATTGGCGGACATGCCTCCCGGGCGCTGCCCCAGATTGCGACCCGCGACCTTCTGGTCGAAACCGGGAACGGCGGGCACGGAAATGAAAAGATCCACATCGAGATCGCCGATGCAGAGAACATCTATTTCGGTATTCACTGATTGATGCTCCAAAGTCTGCGCAGGTTCCCCGCGCGCGAGACCGACGCGATCAGCATCACGCCGATGATGCCAAGCTGCCAGGCAGGCGAGATGTTGGCCAGTTGCAAGCCGATCTGAAGGGTCGTTACGATCAGGATGGCGATGATCGTCCCGGGAATGCCCCCCGTACCGCCGAAAATATGGGTACCGCCCAGAACGGCGATCGTCACCGCCAGAAGTTCCATGCCCTTGCCGGCGTCCGGGCGGGCCGCGAGAAACCAGGACAGCGAGATGATGCTGCCGAGTGCCGAGAGAAAGCCGCTCAGCACGTAAAGCCCGACGCGCAGACGAACGACGTTGAGACCGGAAAGGTGTGCTGCGCGCTCGTCGTTGCCGCAGGCAACAATATGTCGACCGACGGTTGTGCGCTTCAGCATGACGTGGAGGACAAACGCCACCGGCAGAAGCACGAAGAGGAAGGCGTTCGGCATGCCAAGCGTCGTTCCCTGGCCGAGCCAGCCGAACGCCTGCGGAAAGCCACCGATCGGCGTCCCCTGCGTGGTCGCCAGCGCCACGCCGCCATAGGCGAACATCGTCGCGAGCGTCGCCATCAGCGAGGGGATATTGAGAACGTTGACGAGAATACCGTTCACAAGCCCGAGCAGGCCGCCGAAAAGCAGACCCGCGATGCAGGCCGGCCAGACGCCGAGGCCGGCCGCAACCAGAGCGCCGATGAAAACGCCGACCAGCGACACGATCGAGCCAACCGAAAGATCGATGCCGGGGCCGCCGGCCAGGATGATCAGGGTCTGGCCGAGGCCGAGCAGCCCGAGAATCGGCACGTATTGCAGCAGGTAGGGCAGGGTGCTCGCCTGAAGGAAATACGGTGACAGCAGGCTCATGGCGATGAGTGCGACCAGCCACAGGCAGAGCAGAAGCACCAGCCGGGCCTTGAGTGGGTCGCCCTGAAGGCGTGTCAACAGATTGGACATCAGAAACCTCTCGCTCGCTTTCGGTTGTGGAGTGCGTCTGCGGCGAGCACGATGATGAGCAGCGAGCCGATGATGACCGTCTCCCAGAGAGACGAAACACCGACCAGAACAAGCCCGTTCTGGATGACACGGATGAATATCACGCCGAGCAGCGTTCCGACGAGGCTGCCCACGCCGCCGCGTATGCTGGTACCCCCGAGGATCGTAGCGGCGATCGCTTCAAGCGCGATCGTGGTGCCGATATTGATCTCGACGTTGCGCAGGCGCGCGACATAGAGGAGGGCGGCGAACCCGGCGAGGCAACCGAGGAGGGCATAGGCGGCAATCTTCGTGCGATCAACGTTGATGCCCACGAGCCGCGCCGATGGCTCGCTGCATCCGATTGCGTAAAGATGCCGTCCGAATGACACCTGCCGCAGAAGCAGCCAGCAGACCGCATAGACGCAGGCGATGACGATCGCCGCGGCCGGGATGGAAAAGACCGACCCGTTAATCATCGGCGAGAGCGTGCCGGGCAGGCCGGAGATCCAGGCTCCGCCAATGACGAGGAACATCACGGCCGAGAAGATATACATGGAGCCAAGCGTCGCAATGATCGGCGGCACCTTCAGCTTGGTCGCGAGGAAACCGTTCCAGCTTCCCAGGAGCGTGCCCGTCAGCAGGCCGAGCGGGGCAACGACGATCGAGGGTAGCCCGGCCTGGTAGCCCTTGCCGATGATGATCGCCGACACCGCAAGGATGCCGCCGACACTGACATCGATGCCTCCCATGATGATCACCAATGTCATCCCGGCGCTGACGATCGCCAGTTCCAACGCCGTCCTTAGCATCTGAATCAGGTTCAAGGACGTCAGAAAATAGGGAGAGGCGAAAGAGAATGCCGTCCCCACAACGAGGATGGCGATCAGAAGAGCCAGTTCGCGCGTGGCAGTCGGCGAGGCCAGGCGCAGGGCCGGGCGGAGGGCGGTAGCATCTTGCATTGTCACGGCTTCCGATTTCTCCCGGCAAAGCGACGTGGCTTTGCCGGGATGACGACGGGTTGGATCAGAAGTTGAAGTCGGCGATGTTGTCCTTGGTGAAAACCATCGGCGCGCCAAGGAGAAGGATCTTGTCGTCGGGCATCCACTTCACATCCGCGTCCAGTCCGTCAACCTTCGGCGAGGTGTCGAACTTGGCGCTATCGGCGATCTGCTTACCCGCCCACACGGTGAGGTAGCCGAGGTCGGAGGGGTTCCAGAGGACGGTGTAGGTCATCGCACCGCTGGTCACATAGTCGCGCACCGTGTTTGGCGAGCAGAAGCCGGTGGTGACGATTGTGCCTGTACGGCCGGCAGCCTCCACGGCCTGGCCAATGCCGGGGCATGTGGTCGAGGCGATGCCGATGATACCCTTCAGATCCGGATTGCGGGTCATGGCGTCCGTCGCGAACTGGAAGGCGCGCGCGGCCGTGCCGTCGGTATGGTCGACGGAAACGATCTGCAGATCTGGATAGGTCGACTTTGCGCGCTCCTGGATCGCGGCGATCCAGTTGTTGAGGCTAGCAATCGTCGGCGCATCCGAGATGATGGCAATCTTGCCTTCCTTGCCGACGCGTTTGACCATCTCGTCGAGGATCGTGTAGCCGAGATCCTTGTCCATTGCCTGAGCGACATAGAATTCGCGGTCGCTGCCGGCGGCATCGGCATCGGACGTGATGACGTGCACGCCCTTCTTTGTCGCCGCCGCGATTGCCGGCTTCAGGGTTTCGACATCAACCGGCGAAACGCCGACGACGTTGAAGCCCTGGTTGACGAAGCTTTCGAAAATGCGGAGCTGATCAGCGGAATTGGTCGTGGTTGGCCCCTGCTGGACATAGTCAACGCCGAACTTTGCTGCGGCCTTCTTCGCTCCTTCCTCCATCGCGACGTAGTAGGGAATACCCTGGATCTGCGGAACGAAGGCCACCCGCACGTCGGCGGCATGGGCGCTCAGGATGACAGCAGCATTCGCGGCCAGGCCGATGAGGGCGGACTTGATGATATTCTTCATGTTTCAGTTCCCTTTGTTTTTTGTTGCGGCGAACCGGCGGACCGGCAATGCTTTCAGCGCCTCATGAGGCAGCGGCGCGGACTTCATGGGCCCCCGTGATGAGGCCGATGATTTCTTGGGGTGTGGTTTTGCGGGTCTCGCGCACAGCGATGCAGCGTCCGTGGCGCATGACGGAAATGCGATCCGAGACTTCGAAGACGTCCTGGATATTGTGGGAGATCAGGACGACGGACTTGCCCTGCCGGCGCAGGCGAACGACGAAATCGAGAACCTTGCGGACTTCTGCGACGGCAAGTGCCGCGGTCGGTTCGTCCATGATGATGAGGCGGGCATCCATGTTGAGCGCACGGGCGATTGCCACACCCTGCCGCTGTCCCCCGGACATCGATTCCACCCAGCTGTCGATGCTCGGCACATGCACGTCGAGCTGGTCCAGGAGTTCGGCGGTACGCTTGCGCATGGCCGGCAGGTCGAGAAATGGAATGCCGAAGCGCGGTCGCTTGATTTCACGGCCGAGGAAGATGTTGTCGACCACGGTCATCTTTCCCGCTAGCGCCAGTTCCTGGTAGATCGTGGCGATGCCGCTTTGCCAGGCATCCTGCGGCGAGCGGAACCGGACGATCTCGCCGAGCATTCGGATCTCACCCTCGTCCGGCGTGTGTGCACCTGACATCGTCTTGATAAGGGTGGACTTGCCGGCGCCGTTATCGCCGACGAGCGCCATGACCTCGGAATCGGCGACTTCGAAATCGACGTGGTTGAGCGCGGTCAATCCACCGAAGCGCTTTACGATTCCCGACATCTTGAAGACCATATCTATCCCCTGTTTTGAGCTGGCGTTCTTGTTTGCGCCGCGGCTGAGGTGAGTGCGGCTTCGAGTTCCGCGAATGTTGAAATGCGACCCTGTGCTCCCTCGGCAGTGGTCGCCAGGCTTCCGGCAATAGCCGCGTGGCGGGCAGCATCCTCAAGCGAGGCGCCGTGGAGCCAAAAGCTTAGGAATACGCCGGCAAAGGCATCGCCGGCGCCGGTTGCGTCTACCCTTTCGACTGGGAGGGCGGGAACCTCGATCTGCGGTCCGCCGCCCTTGCGGAAGACGACTGCGCCGAATTCCCCGAGCGTAAGGACCACGTCGCCACGCTGTTTGACGCGCGACAGCAAATCGTGGGTCTGCTGGATCATGGTCGCGACCGGGGTGCGGAAGTCGAAGATTTCCCGCAGCGTGACATCGTTGATGAAGGTCAGATCGATGTGTCTGACCAGATCCATGAACGCCTCCGGCGTCCTGGAACTCTCCGGCAGACCCGTGGAGTGCAGGCTGATTTTCCAGCCGGCATTATGGAAACGCTCGATCGAGCCGATCATGCGCTCGTAGTGGTAACCCTCGACGTGAAGGCAGGCGGGCCGCGCTTCGGGCAGCACCTCCATATTGGCAGTGAGGTCGACTTCGCTTAGCTCAAAGGGCTCGTTAATGATCGTGCGACTGCCGTTGAGCTCTATGATAACGATCGCCCGCGACAGGCGATTGTTGAGCGAGCGGCGGATGGGGAGTGCATGGACGCCGCGTCCCGAAAGCTCGGCCAAGGCCCAATCGCTGTCGGGATCATCGCCGACGGCTGTTGCAAGTTCGACATTCAATGCGAAGGGTGAGCCGACGCCGGCGGCGGCGACCGCGACGTTTGCCGCCGGTCCGCCCAGCGCCTTTTCGATGTGGCGCGCGGTGATGCGATCGTCGCGGTGGGGTAGGACGCTGACACGGCAGAGATAATCGACACTGATGTAACCGACGACCAGGAGCCTCGGCAAGCCTGCGATATCGCGCGACGTGCCGGCGTCGCGACCTGAAAGCGAGCGCGCAACGGCGCTCGGCCTGTAGGTGAGTGCTGCGATGGCCTTTTCGATGCGCGCACGCGTTGTCTCTCTAACGACCGCCGTGCCGTTGATGTAATTCGACACCGTGCCGATGGAAACGCCTGCGGCGTGTGCGACATCGCTAATGGTGGGGCGCTTTCGTTGCATTAAGGCAATCCAATTGAAGCGCTTCAACGTTAGCCATCAGTCGTCAGAGCCTCAACAGATTCATATTCTAAATATCCCACGCAGCGACCTTCTGGCATCGAGATGCCAAGCCCCGAGCAGGATTCGATTGCTAATGGCGCAAGATTTTTGAATTTTTTTCAAAGCGAAAGGCGCCCGTCGGTGGCCGCGAGTGCTCAAATCGCAAGCATCGGAATTCCTGCCTAGAAAATGGCCTTAGTCAAATGTCAGGAGGGCCCAAGACGCATTGTAGCTCTCTCTCGACATCCTCCTGGATGGCATTCACGGCCATGACTATGTCGACCGTCTTTGATGCCATCCGGTTTCTTCGGCCAGCTTCCCGATGTCAGCAATGTGATCCGCCACCGCCGTCCTTGCCCAAGATACCGATCGTATTCGATCAGGTGAATGTTCGAGCGCGTCTGCCTTCCGCTCCGCGCTCCTCAACAATCTTCTGCACGCTCACATGCTTCCCGACGATCAGTAGCATACCTCTATCCTGACGGGATGGCCGAGGCTGTTGCGGGTCCATTGCCACTGGCATTGGTCATAGTAATAGTCGTCGTCATCGCCAAAGAAGAACGGCCTGTGGTCGCGGAAGCGGCCAGCAAAGTGATCGCCACCAAACGAGCGGTTTCCCCCTCCGCCGAAGTGACTGCTGCTCATACCAAATCCGCCCTCGTGCCCGCCACCACCGTGGCCACCGCCGCCACCGCCATGGGCTAGTGCGGGTGTTATTGATGCCATGGAACCGACTGCGAGTGTCAAAGCGATCAGACTTGTCGCTGCGATCTTACGAAGCGTGGACATGATGTTTATCCTTCAGAGAGGCTGTATGTAGCCACCCAATATATGGGCAGCGGCAAGGGCATCTGCTCGCCACAATCCAGTGGTTTCGTTCACTTCTGTTCACGTCTCGTCCCCGCGAAAAATAGCGTCGGTGATTGCTCGCGATTGGGCCCGCACGCTCACCTATATGTATTGTCAGCGGAGACGGTAATGAACGAGTGCTGAGTTCAGCAGTCCACGACCGGAGCGCAAACTTTATACAATCCTCGTTACAATTCATCCCCAGCCCGCTGACCCGAACGGCGAGTGAGCCGCCAAAGGTCGCTTTGCCGATTCACCGTTGCCTGGCCGTGACCCGAGGCACGCACCACACAACTACTGCAGAACCTTGACCAAGCCTTCCCAGGAATTGACACTCAATGCCCGGTATATGGCTTTCAGATGCTTCTTCATCGCTTCCTTACTGATCCCGGTAGTGTCCAGATAATCGGCGCGTGAGCCGCCTTCTGCTGCGAAAAGCGCTATTGATCGTTGCAGAGGCGAAAGCGAGAGACCGAGAATATCCTGGATCGTTCTCAGGCGTCTGGGCAGTTCCATGGCGAGTGAGATAAGAATCCGATCCTCTGCGCCTGCGGAGGTTCCGTTCATCGGCGTAGCGATCAATCGCAATCGGCCCAAGGGAATGTCAAGGACATCCTCGGCCGTCGTCGAAGTCTCAAGGCGGCGACAGAGTTCTTGCGCAAAGCGCGGCGGCAGCGTTGTCGATCCCGAGCGGCGTATGTCCTGACCAATGATTGCGCAGGCCTCCAGGAGCCGGGGGGCTTCTCCGGACATGGCAAACAGCCTGCTGCCGGTAGGATCGACGAGCATGTGACCGGGGAGATTCGATCGTTCCCATCGACCGTCAGGCAACTGGGACTCGATGGCACGTTGAAGATGGGGCTGAGCCTCCATCAGGTAAGCTTCATCAGCGTGCGTGAATGGCTTCCGCCGTTTACGAAACAACACGACAACCGCTCGGGGACGATTTTCGACTAGGACCTTCATGTTCAACTTGGCGAGGTGCTCACCCGCCTTCATCAGCAGACTAAAGGTCTTTGCGCAAAAATAGTCTCGTCGGGGATTCATCAAAACACTGGCGGGCCGATCCTTCTCCAGCGAGAACGACACGCCGTCTTCGAAAGGATTGGCAAAGAACCGCTCATAGCCTTCGCCAAACAACTGGGCCGCACAATCCGGCGTGCTTTCGTGGAACAGGCCTGCGGGCAACCCCTCTTCGTCCAACCAAAACAGCAACACGGCTTCTGCCCGCAGCAATTCGCGCAGTATCCCGCATACCGCAGGAGCAATCGGTCCAAGGCCTGCGCCGGCGCGGCAGAGGAGATCAAGTTCCTGCCATCTGCGTTTGCTTCGATAACTCATGAGCCTTACCCAAGCTGCAATGAGCCAATTGCGGACACCACGCTTCGTCGCAACAGACTCGTCTATGATGTTGAAGAAACGATAGAAAGGCGGAGATTCACGATCAATTCACGATGTTAAGAATGACATATATTTGAGTATCTGAGGTCGCACGCGTCCCAGCGAAATATTGAGGAAAGGGGCCTCAGGTTTCAAAGCTGACTTCCCCCTGAATCCAGGTACTTCGCGGTCGAAGTCACATAGGGTCGCCGTCGAATCTCGCGATCGGTCGAATGCAATTCCCTCCCAACTCGGGGAATATTCTCGACGGCGAGAAAGCAATAAAAACTACTTTCAAACGTTCAACCGCGACGCCCCCTCGTCGATAACGCGATTTTCATCAGCTGGTCTCGGCCTCTCATACTTTGTTGCTTGTAATTGGAGCCCTTCGCCATGTCGCCAGTCATCGCCCCGCGCGCGATACGGGTTAGAGTATTCAAAGCATGGACTTTGATGACGTGTGCCGCGGGCTTGACGTTGTCAGCTAAGGCGCACCGGTCGCCTCCCATTTGCCCATTCGGGCGACGCAATGGGATGTCGAGCCATAAGCGTCAAGTGTGACATTGCCCAGAGTTTGGAGACGTTGATGCTTGTGACCTCACGAGAATCCGACACAGTCTCTGTGCCCGAGACGAATGGTGCACGATATGGACTAACGGTGCTCGCGGTGGCGCTGACCCTGCCGGTAGCGATCGCTCTGGATCGTCAAGGGATTCCCACGGCCTTTGCCCTTATGTTGCTCACCACCATGTTCGCGGTCTGGAGATTCGGCATCGGACCTGGTCTGCTGGCGGCCGTGCTCGCGATTTTCTGCATCCGGTTCTTTTTTCTGGAGCCCCGTCATACGATAGACCCACGCCTCCTGGCCGACGAGGGGCTCAGACGCTTCTTGCTCTACTCGGAGTCTATCCTGCTGCTCTGGTTGCTCGGATCGGCCCAGCGACGCGCGCAGGAAAAATTGAAGAGAAGCGAGCGGTTTCTTACGGACGCCCAGATGCTCAGCCGAACGGGAAGCGTCAGCTTCGTTGCTCCCGAAGGAGATGTCTTCTGGTCGGCGGAGACCTGCCGAATTTTTGGCTTTGGGTCTGAAACCTCGCCCACGGTACAAAGGATGCTCGATCGCATCCACCCGGACGACATAGCCAAGGCACGACGCGTCTTTTACGCGCCGTCCGAGCCCAGCGACGCCATCGAACTTGAGCACCGGATCATTACGCCGAGTGGATGCACCAAGCATCTGAGAATATACGGTACGGCAGTGCGCCATCACGACGGGCGGATTCGGGTCTTGGCCGCCATGATGGATGTTTCGGAAAGCAAGCGCATGAGCGAATCTCTCCGGAAGGCTCAGGCCGAGCTTGCTCACACCGCAAGGCTTACCACCATGGGCGAACTCGTCGCCTCCATCAGCCATGAAGTCAACCAACCGCTAAGCGCCATGAAGCTCAGTGCGCAGGCGGGCTTGCGGTGGCTTGATCGTGAATCTCCGGATTTGGAGAGGGTCGGCGCAAGCCTCAACCGGGTCGTCGAAAACGCAAGGCGCGCCGAAGACTTGATCTCGAAGCTTCGCAACATGGCAAGAAAAGGTGAAGTTGCAGCGACACCGCTGGACCTCAACAAGATTGCCGGGGACGTCGTGGAACTGCTGCATGGTGAGGCTGCCGAGCGCGGTATTGCATGCCTGACCGATCTCGAGCCGAATCTGCCAGCCGTAAAAGGTGACGAAGTCCAGTTGCAGCAGGTCGTCGTGAATTTCATGATGAACGCCTTTGACGCAATGGCAGCGGTCACTGGCGAGGATCGCCAGATAACCATTCGATCGCGTCGTCGCGCCGCCAGTGTTGAGCTTGAAGTAACAGACGGCGGCCCGGGCATAGAAGCCGGCATGCAGGATCGGCTCTTCGACGCCTTTTTCACGACGAAGAGCCACGGAATGGGCATGGGCTTGTCGATCTGTCGCTCAATTGTCGAGGCGCACGACGGCAAAATCGAGGCCTTCAATAACGAATATCGCGGAGCGACGTTTCGGATTTCCCTGCCACAGATGTCGGTGGGGAATTAGTGGTTGCCAGCACGTACGGCAACGATCAATGCAACTAGATGAGCAATGTGAGGTGAACATTGGCGACAGGCAAAGTTAAGTGGTTCAATCAGGAAAAGGGCTTCGGGTTCATTACACCGGATGACGGAAGTTCCGACGTCTTTCTGCACATCACAGCCGCGCACCGGGGCGGCATCGACGCTGTAACCGAAGGAATGCAGCTAGCGTTTGAGGTTGCGCAGGATCGCCGCACCGGAAAGACGTCAGCGGACAGCGTGCGAGCAATTTGACGGCGACTTGGGTTTCCAGAATGAAGCGGCCTTTCACCCAGATGGGCCGCTTCCCTCGGCAACACGAGATGCGCGTTGCGCCAGCGACGATAGGTCGGATGGAACCGCAGAAGATCGGTCAAAGCCCAGATCGTCGACCTCGACCCACTTATTTGATCATGGCCGCGTCAAAATTTTCGATTCGCAATGCCATGCAATGAACTGTTGACGGCGCAAGCGAAATCACGCGACCGCCGCGCCCCCAATCCCGCAAAAGGGGTCATCGGATCGGCGCCGCGAAGTTCGTGGTTTTCATGCAGCGGACCATCAGACAAACCGCAAAACGCACCAATGGCTCGGCAACGAGGCTGACAATGAATCCGAAACTATTATTCATACTTGTACTAACCGTGACCCTTGGCAGTGTCGCTGGAGCAGCGATCAGCATGGCCGACCTGCTTCACGTTTCATGGTGACGCAATAGACGTATCCCCGCCGTCGCTTGATCGACGACTTGGTTTGCACGCGTAGCGGGCCGCGATGCAGTGGCCACGCCGCCAGCGAGGGACTGATGAGGGAGAATATGCATCTTAGGCTTCCTTCTGTTCGTTCTACGTCAGCTTTTAGGAAGCGACGAATTGCGATGACCGCGGTCGTTTCAATGAGCGGCCTTTATGGCGGCCGACAATGGTTTGCCGGCCGCTTGCTTTGATCATTGAGGGAGATTGGCCCCTAGCGGCTGAGCGACGTGATGTTACCGCTCTGCCTCAGACGTTCTCGAGCCTGAGGACGGCGGCAGAAGCGCACGGGTCAACGGTGCGTATGTCTTGCGATACAACGCGTTACCGAACAGTCGCAGCACTGCATTCCGCAGGGCGCGTGAACTGTTCCTAAGCTTGTCGCGGTCTTGCGACTTCTTCTGCACCCATGCGATCCGTTCGATACGCGCGTCGTGAAACCGTTGGAGAGCCTCTTCAATCTGTCCCGGCCGCGACAGCATCTCCGCCAGCACAATCGCGTCTTCGATAGCCATGCCCGCTCCCTGTGCCATGCTGGGAGAGGACGCATGGCCGGCGTCGCCAATAAGAATAAGGCCATCCTTGATCCAGCGTTTTGCTGGGACTTCCTGCAACTTGGCGCGATGGATGCGGGTCTCGGGATCAAGGGCGGCGACGACTGCGCCAAGTGGACCGCGGAAATCGCAGAAGAGGCGCTTGAGGGTGGCGAGGGAGCCGTCGCCGAACTCGTCAGTGCCGCAGTCCGCGTAGATGTATGTTTCGCTTTTACTGATCGGTATGCCCAGCAGCGTGCGCCCTTTGCCGAGCATCGCCGTCCAGCCGACAATCTCGCCATTGTTCGGAACGACGAGCCGCCAACAGGAGATGCCAACCTCGCGAGCTTCATCGGCGCCGAACGCCATGTTTCGAAGCAGCGAGTTGACCCCCGCCGCACCAATTACCAAATCGTATTTCTCTTCACGACCGTCGGAAAACCGAACAATTCGCCTGTCCGCGCGAGAGGCGATCGAGGTGACCTCCAGGCCGTACCTGACGGCGCCCGGATCCAATGATTTCTGCAGGACGTCAACCAGTGACTGTCGTGAAAGGGCCAGACACGGACCGCAGTTCTTCCACACGTCGTCGGTGCGCACGTGGTTGAGAACGGCTCCTGACGAGGACAAAATCCGTTGCGTCGCAATCGGATAGGCGAGGGACCTTGTCTCGTCCAGCAATCCCAGGTCGCCGAGCGCCCGCGAGGCGTTCCCGAGGAGGAAGATACCTGCTCCTTCCGTCGGAGGCTCCTGCCGCCGCTCGATGACGTCGCATTCCAACCCCTTCAGCGCCAAGGCCCGCGCCGTGGACAATCCAGCTATTCCAGCACCGACAATCAGTATTTTCATCGACAATTCCTGCGTAGGTTATTCGCGGTTGAGTCGAATCCGCGCATCTGGGTCTTTAGATGATCCGAGCCGCTTCCCGACGGTCAGCTCGCGCGCTAAACGGGATTTTCCGGTTTCAAATGCAACACGAGGCCTTGCCGGCAGATAAAGCTCCTCAACGAACCCTGTCGCAGCGGAGCTCGCCTCAAATCGATGTGGGGCGGGCGACGGCGCTAGACTGTATGTCCCGCCCGCGCTTCTTCTTTTTGTGCCACGACGGTTGCAAGGCTTCTCTCGATCCTCGCCATACCGTCGATCCTGCCAAACTCATCCTGCAGCGCCTGTGCTCGGTCTCGGAATGTGCTTTCGGCAAAGATACGTCGATACGCGTCCCTGATAGCCTGCGGCGTCGGGGAGCCGGTCTGAAGGTTGATGCCCACTCCTGACCACGCAATGCGGGCGGCGACCTCCGGCTTATCTTCGGTCGATCCGGCAACAATGATCGGCACGCCGGCCGCTAGCGCCTGAGTGACTGTTCCATAGCCACCGTTCGTGATCAGCAGGTCGATTTGAGGCAGCAGCCAATCGAATGGCAGATAAGACGCAATGCGTGCGTTGCGTGGAATGTCACCGCCGATTGCATCGGCGTTGCGGCCGCCGGCCGTGACGATTACCAGGGTATCGGGCTCATCCGCCAGAGCATCCAAAGTCGGTTGAACGAGCGCCTTGAAATCCTCGTTTGCCACCGTTCCTTGCGTCACGAGAACAACACGTTCGAACTGAGCGACATCGCCCGCCCAAGACGGCAATTGTGTATTCGACGGAACTTGCGGGATCGCGCCCGTAAAGATTATGTTGGTTGCGGCAACGTCCTGCGGGTATTCGAATGACGGGACTGTCATCTGCCAGTAGGCATCCGCTCTTAGCGTTCCGACATTGCCGAAACTTGTGCCCGCCGCGTCGATGCCGAGTTTATCGAGCTCTCGAGCATACAGGTCCTGGAGCGGCTCACGGGCCTTGGCTACGCTGGGCAGCGCCTCGTTTCGGTAGGACAATCGAGTCGCTTCATCGGTCGCAAAGGGCAGGGCGGGACCATGGGGGGCATGATCCTGACGTGGTGTGGTAAGGAAGGTAATGCCGCAGCCGATTAGGGCTGGACGCTCGTATCGCGGTTGGAACAAAAACGGGATCGCGCCAAAAAATAGCTGCTCGTAGACGATCGCATCCGCGTCGAACGCCTCCAGCACCTGTTGCAGGCGATGATAGTGGCTCGCCATTGGACCGATGAAGAACGAGGTAAAGTCGAAAACGACTCGCTCGATGCCAGCCGAACGCTGTTTCCTCTCGGGAAAGGCGCGATCTAGATCGCTTGCATCGAAATCAACCTCTGAAGGAAACGCGAAAGCGTCTATGCCCGACTGCCGCACGGTTTGAAGCATCGCAGTGCCCGTATAGAAAGCGGCATCGTACCCGCGTTGGGAAAGTTGATGGGCAACGCCAAGCAGGGGATTGACGTGGCCGCCAAAGGGCGCTGCAGCGAAGAGTATTTTCATGGAAATGTTCTCTCTGAGCTAAATTCATTTTACTTGGAAATCGCAGGCACCCTGGGTGCCATGGGTTGTCTTTTAGCGAGGAACGAGACCGTTAAGATTGTAGAAGGCATCGGAAATTTCGGGCGTTATGCGCAAATACCCAGTGGGCTGGCTCTGGGAAGGCAGGCACGATTATTGAGAGCGAGCCTTCTGCGTATGCTTCCACGGATGGCAAACCAGCGTGACCGCGAGCTAGTCCTCGGCGTCGCGCCCGCTTTCCCGGCGACGACCAACAGCCAGATCACGCGGGGCCATGGCCGATGCCAGGCACACTCCAGAGTTGGCCACCTAGTAAAGGCGTCGCCCAGCCGTTCCGACGCACCTGGGTCATTCTCGTGATGCGTCCCGACGGCGGCGGAGTCGGTTCTTCTGAGGGCCGACAACCGCCGCCGCACGATGCCCATTTCTTCGCTTGAGCTGCGACGCTTTCGGCGTTTCGGGCGGCGTCCATGATCACCGCTGCAACCCGTTTTGGACAAGCTTCAAACACATCATGGCCGACGCCATCGATGATGGTCGTGTGACTGTTGGCGCGAGCATATTACCAGCGCTCGAGATCGGGATTGATGATCTTGTCATCGGCGGCAACGATTGCCCAGCTCGGCTTTGTCTTCCAGGCGGCCGCAGTCAGCGGCGTGGTGAAGACTTGGACTGCAGCCGGCACCTGGGAGCGCGCCATGAACTCTGCTCGCGCGGCCGGCAGGTTCGGCGCAAACAGTTTCCGAAACAAAGCTGGGTCCAGATAAGTGAAATTGTCGGGTGTCTGCTTGATGGAAGCGGGGCAGGATCAAATTGGCTCGCCAGTTCCATAATAAACCTTACGCGACTTCGACAAACATCCGAGGTCGCACCGAACGGGAAATATAGGACAGCTGTGGCAAATGCCCGGCGAACACATCGCCGCCTGACGCCGGTCTTCGGCCATCGACCTAGATATCGGTCCACGATGAAAAGGTAGCCGCCTGGCCGTGGCGCTTGCCGTCCTCGTCGATCAGCTGCCAGACGATGCCGTCCTCCATCCAGAAATGCCGTCCCGACTTCTTCACGCGCAAGACGCGACAATTGGCAATGAAGCCGTCGCGCGTAACGCCATCGAGCAGCCTCTGCCGCTCCTCGCGGTCCGGAGCCTCTGCGGAGAGTCTGGACGGCAATGTGACGAACTCGTCCCACGGGTATTCGAACCGTCCCTGGGCCGCCTTGTTGGCATAGATGAAGCGCGGATCGGCATCGATATTGTGCGCAAGGACGACAAAGGGCGCCTCGTTGTAGAGCCACGAAGGTCCCTGGCCGGCGCTCACGAGCGGCCGGCCGACAAGGCGGGCGAAGCTTCTGGTAATCAGGTCGAAGAATGCCCTATCCGTGGAGAGGTCGGCGGAATTCTGTATGCTACTACTGGTCATGATATCCTCGATGTCAGCCCCCGGGCGTACGGGCAAGCTTAACTAGCGCAATCCGCCGAAACTTGAACAATATGCGCAGGATCTGGCGACAGGTGCGGCTGAAAGGTCGCAGGGAAACTGGCGATCTCACGGCGGATATTGATTTCGCGCCTCCCTGCGTCATTATTCTGGCGCTCCTCGAATGCGGGAACTTTGGCCTCGGCGGCCCTTCCCGCAGCTTGGTGGCACCTCTAAGGCAGTTGCCTTTCACCAACGCGAAGCGGACATGCAAACAGAACTTCTCAGCGATCCGATCACCCAGTATTTCCTGCTTTTCTCCGTCGGGTTGATCGTCGGCAATGTCGTCCTTCGCCATTACCCGGCGCTGCGGCTTACCTCCCGCATTTTGTTTTTCGCCGCTCTCACGCTGCTTCTGCTGCATCATGGTATCGAGCCCTATGCCTCGGACCCGTCGCATGCGGAAGACGTCTCGCGCCGCGTTCTCGTCGGTCTGGCGAAAGCCGTATGGTGGATCGGCGGGGCGCTGGTGCTGGTCAGCTTCGTACGCCTCTTCCTGATCTTCGAGCGCAAGCCGCGCGAGGGCCGGCTGCTGCAGGACCTCGTTGTCGGGTTGATCTACCTGGGCGCGTCGCTTTCGATCGTCGCTTACGTCTTCAGCGTGCCGGTCGGCACGCTCATTGCCACGTCCGGTGTGTTTGCCGTCATCCTTGGCCTTGCGCTCCAGAGCACGTTGAACGACGTCTTCTCCGGCATCGCGCTCAATCTCGGCCGCCCCTACACGGTCGGCGACTGGATCGTGCTCGACGACGGCGTCCAGGGCCGGGTCGTGGAGACCAACTGGCGAGCGACCCACCTGCTCAACGGAACGAACGATCTCGTCATTATCCCGAACAGCGGGCTTGCGAAATCGCGCCTCGTCAATCTGAGCAGCCCCGACGAAACCCACGGCATCTCGCTCACCGTCAAGATCGTGCCCGTTCGTCCGCCGGCGGCCATCGAGGAGGTCATGCGTACCGTGCTGCTCAGCAGCAACACCATCCTCAAGAACCCGCCGCCTGCCGTCACGATCAGGGCGCTCGACAACCAGGTCGTCGAGCTCGAGCTTTCCTGCCGGGTAAAGGACATCTCGCTTACCACGAGGGCCACGAACGAGATCTACGATCTTGTCTTCCGCCACTGCAAGGCCGCCGGCCTTCCGCTCGCAAGCCAGCCGGGCGTGGCCGCCTCTCCCGTCGTCGACAAGTTGCTCGAGCCCCTCAACGAACAGCAGGCTGGAACGCCCTGGCGGCTGCTGAGCGCGATGCCGCTCTTCGCACCGCTGACGGATGACGAGAAGGAGGCCGTCGCCGTCCACATGACGCGCAAGACCTACCGCCAGAATACCGTCATCGCCGAACAGGGCGAGAAGCTTGCGTCGCTGATGGTGGTGCGCAGCGGCGTCGTCGTCATCAGCCGCCGGGAGGCCGGAAGGGAGATCGAGCTCACGCGTCTTTCGCCGGGCGACTGCTTTGGCGAAGGCGGCGTTCTGGTGGACGCCGAGGAGGCTGGAACCGCACGCGCGCTGACCTTCGTCGTCGTCTACGAGATCAAGCAGGATTTCCTGGCCGGCCTCATGCATGACCGGCCAATCCTGGCCGAGGAACTCGGCCTGCTTCTTTCCCGCCGTAGCGAGGCGGAGCGCCATCTGATCGGCCTGGCCGACGGTCTTTCCAACGGCCGCCATCTCGGCTCCTTCGCCTCGCGCATACGTCACCTGTTCCAGCTGCAGCACGACCAGGTCTAGGCGGCGAGAACTCCGTGCGGCTCGCGCAATCGGCCAGGCTGGCCGGCCGCCCTCCGCCATAGATCGCTTCAGCGCTCGGTAATCTGCTTCATCATTCGCAGCCAAAGCTCATTGCTGCGATGGAGGACCGCGGCGTCGGAGCGACGAAGCGCAACTGCCATGCGGCCTCTGGCCACCTCCTCGACGACGAGGCGGCAACCGGCATCATCGGGAATGAGATACCAGGTCTGATAGCTGCTCAGCTCCTGCGCATCACTGAACCAGGCGATGCGGCTATGCGACACGAATTCATAGACGCGGTTTTCCGTCTCCAGGCCGAGCCGCTGGCATGAGAAGCCGACTCCGGCCGCCAGCAAGCCGTCATCGGTGCCGGAAACGTCGACGTCGCTAACGTTCGGATACCAGTCGGTCCATCTCTCCGCATCGACAAGATGTTGCCATATGCGTTTGACGGATGCCCGGATGAATAACTCGTTATGGGCAAAGATATCCGCATCCACAGGCGTCAGCCCGTTCGGCCAATGAATCTCGGGCGATCGTGCCTCCCAATCTCCGATAGCACCCGGCGCGGGACGCGCATATGTGAGCGCGGCGGCGGCTCTGCGGGTGCCGATGCGTGCTGGCCTTATCAAACTCATCACTCTGTCTCCTTCGGCAAAAGAGGAGTTTCGCAAACGCGCGTGCGGGTCGGAAACCGGCTGTCGGGGCCGCTACGGCGTTCGGCGCTCTCCTTCTGAATTCCGGATTCTTGTTGATCCGGACAGGCGGAGTGAACGCCCGAACAGAGCTGGCGGCAACCTATACACAAGGCTACCGCCACCAAGACGCCTTTGTAGTCGGAAGCTGCACTTCGCGGCAGTTTTCTGCAATTATTACAGTATGACACAACCGTCGCGCGGGGCTGAAAGGCGGCGCAGCCACACCCTGTGGCCGCGCAGGTCATCCCTTCAATGCGACGCCGCCTCGGACGCCTCGACGCGGCGACGCATGCCATCGCCGCTCTTGCCTGCGACCGGGATCAGCCAGGTGCTGACGAAGGCGAGGATCGCAAGCACCACCACGCCCAGGAAGCTCCAGTGCAGCGCGTGATCGAAGACCAGCCTGACGTCCGGATGGGAAGCGAGCTCGGCAAGGCCCTCCGGCTGGTTCAGCACGTCATGGACGCCTGCGGCCAGCTCGCCGCTGCCGAAATGGGCAATACCGATGTTGAGGATCGCACCGAGCACGGTCGCCCCCAGCGTATTACCCAGGCTGCGGGCGAAGATGAGCGAGGCCGTCGCACTGCCGCGCATGGACCACTCGACGCTTTCCTGGACCAGGATGATGCTGGTGAGGCTGATGAGCCCCATGCCGAAGCCCATGAAGAACGAACCGACGCCTGCGACCGCCGGATGGCTCTCCGGGGTCAGGAATATCAGGAAGGACGCGCCGAAGGGGAACATCAGGCTGCCCACCCTCAATGTCCTGCGGATACCGAAAGTCCTGTAGAGACGGCTCGACAGCATCACGGCGAGCGGCCAGCCGACGACCAGCATGGTCAGCGTGAAGCCGGCGACGAGCGGCGACCGGCCGAGCACGCCCTGGACATAGATCGGCAGGATCGTGGTGAGGCCGATGAGCGCCATTCCGGCGAGGAGCGTGGCGGCATTGCTGGTGGCGATCAGGCGTCGCCCCCAGAGCTCGATCGAGATAATCGGTTCCGCCGCACGACGCTCCTGGCGCAGAAACAGCCAGCCGCTGCCGACGAACAGCACGCCAAGGGCGGCAAGCGGCCACAGGCCTCCGTTGGTTTCTGTCAGGATGATCATCAGCGAGGTGACGGAAATGGAGAAGAGCACGGCACCGAGATAATCGATCCGCGCCTGCCGCGGTTCGATAGATTCGTGCAGGAAAAGCATGAACCCGATCACGGTCAGGATGCCGAAGGGGATGTTGATCCAGAATATCCATGCCCAGGAGAAATTGTCGACGATGAGGCCGCCCGCGAGCGGCCCGACAACCGCCGAGGTTGCCCAGACGGTGGCGAGCAGACCCTGGATGCGCCCCCGCTCCTCAAGCTTGTAGAGGTCTCCGACAACAGTCATCGTCACTGGCTGGATCGCACCGGCGCCGAGGCCCTGAAGCAGGCGAAAGACGATCAGCGACATCATCGACCAGGCAAGGCCGCAGAGGATAGAGCCGACGAGGAAGACCAGGATGCCGCCGATCAGGATCGGTTTGCGGCCGAATATGTCCGAGAGCTTCCCGTAGATGACGGTCGTCGTCGACTGCGCCAGCAGGAATGCAGAGAAGACCCAGCTGTAATACGCGAAGCCGCCAAGCTCGCCGACGATGCGCGGCATGGCGGTTGCGACGATGGTTGCCTCGATGGCGACCATGAAGGTCGCAAGCATGATCGAAGCGATAACGAGCGGACGCCTCGACGGTTTGACGGCACTGGACATGGTATTCCTTCCGGTAAAGCCGGCTGCCCCGGAGAGCGTATGAAGTGGAAACTGACCTGCAGGGCGCTTGGAAGCTGAAATGGCATAATTGATATGAGCCGGCGGATCGAGGCGCTGCCGGTGACGCGCCATGGCGTAGAACGTCGCCACCGCCGCATTTCATCCCCGATGCCTCTCCTGTCAACCGTGGGCGCTGGCAAGGACTGTGAACTTTTCGTGTAGGGTCACGCCAAGGCGATAAGATAGGTCAGACGACGAGCGAGGAAAGCGCAGGCGCCTCGTTCAGGAGATCGGTCGCGATGTGCAGGCTGCGGGTCAGATCCTGCCGGGTAGCCGCGCCGCCGAGCCCGATGCGAACAGCTTCCGGAGCGGCGCCAAGCGCAAAGGCGTCGCTTCCGACGACACCGATTCCTGCCGATCGTAGCCGGGAAGCGAATTCGCTGCGAGTCCAGGGCGATGGCAACAGGAGCCAGAGATGGTAGCCGTGGTCCTGCATCCGATAGCAATTTGGAGGCAGTTGGGCGGCGGCGATCGCGCGCCTTGCCGTAGCCTCTCGCGCAATCGCCTTGCAGACGGAGGCTGCGGTGCCATCCTCGATCCAGCGGGTCGCAAGCGCGGCCGTAATCGGGCTCGCCATGCCGGCGGTCGCCCGGATTGAGCCGGAGACACGCACGGCCGCGCGCACGTCGGGCACCACGAGATAGGCGATGCGCAGCGCCGGAGACAGGCTCTTGGCGAGGCCCGCGATATGGTAGACGATGTCGGGTGCGAGTGCCGCGAGCGGTGCCACGCCCGGCACGAGCGCTCCATAGGCGTCATCCTCGATGATCGGCACGTTATGCTCGCGCGCAATGGCGATGATCGCCTCGCGACGGGCGGGCGACATTGTCGCCGTCGTCGGATTGTGCAGCGTCGGCGTGCAGTAGAGCGCCTTGGGACTATGCTTGCGGCAGGCTGCCTCGAAGGCATCCGGCAGAAGTCCCTCGCCGTCCATGGCGATCCCGGCAAGCTGAATCCGCAGATGGGCGGCCAGCGAACGGAAGCCGGCATAGGTAAGGCTCTCCGTACAGATGACCTCCCCGGGGCCTGCAAGGAGGCCGGCAACGGCAAGAAGCGCCCCTTGCGCACCAGGGCATACGACGACCCTGTCGGCCGAGATGTCAGGGATGCGGCCGGACAGCCAGTCGGCACCGGCACTGCGGTCGGCATGGGCACCGCCGGGCTCCTGGTAACGCAGAAGCAGATCGAGGCCGCCGCTTTCCTCCAGCGAGCGAAAGCCTGACCAGAGGCGCTCGGCGAGCGCCGGTTCGTCAAAGGCGGGCGGCAGGTTCATGCTCATGTCGATGAGGCCGCCGGACGATGCCGGGGCGGCGGACGATACCCTCCGCCGCACGAAGGTCCCCTGCCCGACGAAGGCATCGACGAGGCCGCGGCGACGCGCTTCGGCATAGGCGCGGCTGACGGTGGTGAAATCAATTCCGAGGGCGTGGGCGAGAGACCGCTGCGGCGGCAAGCGCACCCCGGCGGAAAGCTTGCCCGAGGCGATGTCGGCAGCAAGGGCGTCGGCGATCGCCTGGTAGAGCGGCCCGGCATCTTTCTGCAGGGTCGGCTTCCACGTCGCTTCGTCGGCTACCCGATCCATTTTCGCTCTTTCATGCAATGCCCTCTGACTAGACTTCGCGCGGGCTCGCTTGACCATCCTAGCGGTCGACATTGTATGCAGTCAATGCAGCAGCAGGAGTTTCCCCTGGGAAAGAGGCGGCACCATTGGCGCCGCCCCGTGGCAGTCAGAGTCCAAGGTCGCTCAGGCTCGGATGGTCCGCGGGGCGCGGGCCGCTACGATCCCAATGATACTTCCGCTCGGATTCCTTGATCGGCAGTTCGTTGATGCTGGCGTGGCGTGCGCGCATCAGGCCGTTTTCGTCGAACTCCCAGTTCTCGTTGCCATAGGCACGATACCAATTGCCGGAATCGTCGTGATACTCGTAGGCAAAGCGCACGGCGATGCGGTTGTCGGTAAAGGCCCACAATTCCTTGATGAGGCGGTAGTCGAGCTCGTGCTTCCATTTGCGGGTCAGAAATTCGACGATCTTCTCGCGGCCCTGAAAGATTTCGGCGCGGTTACGCCACTTGCTGTCCGTCGTATAGACGAGCGATACGCGCTCGGGATTGCAGCTGTTCCATCCATCTTCCGCACCCCGGACTTTCTGAATGGCGGTCTCGCGGGTGAAGGGCGGAAGCGGCGGGCGGGTCTCTGACATGTCTGCGTCTCCTTTGCTGATATTTGTTGGCGCCCGGTACTACGCACTTTCGCGCCACACCGTGCTAGCAAGATCGTGCTGCAATTATGATTGCATGCAATATCCAGCAATAAAATCATAATGTATGCATTCAATAAAGACAAATTGTCGCGAGCGGCCTTCGCACAATTGGCGGAGACACGCACCGGCGCCGCCGCGTTTATCGCGACGGAGAGCGGTAATGCTCCAACGTGGAGGGAGACGCCTAGTCCTGTGGCGCCGTCTGATTGTGGCCGCGAGCGTAGAACGCCTTGGCGTCAGCGCTGAACTCGATGCGCGAGTTATCGCGCGTATAGAACATGTGCCCGCCACGATAGAGATTGAGAGCGACACGATCGGCTGCAAGCTTCGGCGGCAGGTGGTCGACCACGTATCGGTTTATGGAATAGGGTGTCACGATATCGCTGTAGCCCTGCGCTACCAGCAAGCGGAAGGAAGGCGTCAGCGAGAGGAGATCGCGGATATCATCGGTCGCACTCGCCTGGGATCGCGATCCACCACCGCGCTCGCCGCCCCATTCCCAGCGGCTGTTCACATCGCCGGAAAGAAGCGTGTAGGTCATCTCCGTCTTGAAGCCCAGCTCATTGCGGGCGTAGTTGGCGAAGCTGCCGGCATAGGCGCGGGTGAACCCGTCGAGGACAGGATCGTCGCCGCGATCAGAACCGGATTCCGGGTAGGCGTCCGGAACGGTGAAGGCGGCATCGTAGGGACTGACCACCCTGTCGCCATCGATCGAATGCTTCACATAGGAGTCACTCAGGAAACCCCTCCCCTTTGCCACGACATCGACGGGAATACCCGTGAGCTCCGACACCTTCGTGTAGAAGCTGCGCGCCGCTTCGCCGGTGGGGGTGGGCCCAGCAAGCGTCGTGAGATAGTCGGTCATCGCAAATTTTTCGGCTTGCGCGACGGCCTCCTCGCTGAAGGCGTTTCGCCGTTCCAATTCAGCCGCGGCAAGCGACGGCAGTTGGAACGCGGCGCCGAGGGCAAAGCGGTTGGCACCGAAGAGAAGCTGCCCCTCGATCAGCGGGGAGACCATGACGATGCCCGATGTGAGGATGCCCTGACTGTCCTTCAGTGCAGAAGCAACCTTGGCCGCGCGGAAGCCGCCATAGCTCTCGCCGAGGATGTATTTCGCCGAGGAGGCGCGATTGTTGTGGGTGACATAGAGCGCGATCGCCTTGGCAAGGCTCTCGGCATCCTGCCGCACGCCATAGAAGCTCGAGGCATCATCGGCCTTCGCCGGACGGCTCCAACCGGTTCCAACGGGATCGATCAGCACGAGATCGGTGAAATCCAGCCAGCTCTGCTTGTTGTCGACGAGCTTCGCCGCAGTTCCATCATGGCCGTCCGGGCCGAAATCGAGAATACGGGGTCCGACCAGACCAAGATTGAGATAGGCGGAAGCCGCGCCCGGCCCGCCATTGAAGGCGAAGGTCAGCGGCCGGTCGGCCGCCCCATCCTTGGCGACATAGGCCGTGTAGAATATTTTGGCGGAGACTGCGCCATCCTGGCCGTAGAGGCTGAGCGTGCCGGCGGTTGCCGTGTAGGAAATCGTGCGGTGGCCGGTATCGAGCGTGTGCTCCGTCACCGAATCCTCCGGCAGCAGCGATAGCACGCCGGCACCCGGGCTCTCTTCCGCTGCGCTAGCAACGGTTGCTGTGACAAAAACGGGGCAGATGACCGCAAGGGCCAGCGCAGCACGGCGAAAATGCAAGGTCGTTTCTCCTTCGGCGGGGGAAGCTGAGCGTGGTCGAGAGGGAGTATCCCAGCTACGGGACGCACAGAGAATTCAAGAGAAAGTGATCAACCGAGCATCACCTTGGGTCATGCCCTTAGGCGAGATCACATGCGAACTGAGATTCGCGGCGAAAGACCACGGCCGCTCATGCTTCAGGCTGCGGTTCGCACTGCCATGTCATCGACGACCGCATCGGCTTCCTCTCGCACGAAGCTTGCCGTTTCGGCCGAAAGCGCCGAGGCGATCGATGCAACCTTGCCCGCCTCGCCCGTGTAGTCGGAGACGGCGTTCTGCCAGAAGCAGCTGACAACGTCGATGGCGTCATGCGTCTCTTCCGTCGCCGTCAGGTCGTCCAGAAACTTGATGTCCTTCTCGTAGCGCCGCTGGAGAAAAGAAAGCGCCTCGATCTGGTAGCTCAGCACGGCCTTCATTGCGTGCGCCTGCAGCCGTGCGGATGAATAGAGGAGCCTCGTCGCATTCGCCAGGCCCGGTGCACCGGCCAACGGAAAGTCGGCCTCTGGTCGTTTGCTGTGCTTTTCCATCTCCAGATACTCCCATTCGAGAGAACCGCTCCGGGCCGGTGACGGCCGGACGCCCTCTCTGCGCGGTTCGCCGCGGATTTGCGCGCACATGTCGCCTTCTATAGTCAGACTAGCAGCGGCGGCCGTTCGTTTCCTTGACGCACGTCAAGGCCGGGGCAAAACGACGCTCGTAGACGGAGAAGGAGGAAGTCACCGACGATGATCCGTCCCCGCTTCCGGGATGCATGGCAGCTGGGGTAACATCCCCATCGGTGCAACCAGACGCCGCGCGGCTTGCGACGTGGAGCGCATGCCGATTGAATGGGGGTTGCGAGTGACTCTGATGCGCAAAGGGGCGTTCGCAGGTCGTGCGACATGCGACATCTCGCACAGGTCGATCAAGGAGACAGACGCTCGATGAAAAACGATCTGCTGCTCACTTTCAATACCGGTTCTTCGACCGTCAAGATCGGCATCTTTGCGCTGGATGGGGCATCTGCGCATCGCATCGGCAAGGGGGTTATCGACTTTCGCCGGCAGCCGCTCACCTTTCACCTGACGGAGGGGCCTTCCACCTTCGACATCGCCCTGGCCGCAACGGATGGGGAGGACCTTCGCAAGGTGCTGTCGGAGACCTTCGGCCATCTTTCCGACCATTTCGACTTCTCGACGGTCGTTGCTGCCGGCCACCGCGTCGTTCACGGCGGCGATGTTTTCGACGGGCCGGTCCGGATCGACGACGATACGATAGCGGCCATGAACAGGCTGACGCCGCTTGCGCCGCTGCACCAGCCGCAGGCACTCAGGCTGATACGGGCATTGAGCGCCCTGCATCCGGATATCAAACAGACCGCCTCCTTCGACACCGCCTTCCATAGCTCGGTCAGCGACATGGTGCGCCGCTTCGCGCTGCCGCGTGCACTGCACGACCAGGGCATCAAGCGCTATGGCTTTCACGGGCTCTCCTACAAGTTTCTGGCCGCAGAGCTTTCCCGTCGGGCGCCGGAGATCGCCAGGGGCAAGGTCGTGGTGGCGCATCTCGGAAGCGGCGCGAGCCTATGTGGGCTGCACGGCGGGCTGAGCCGGGACACCAGCATGGGCTTTTCCACCCTAGACGGCATTCCGATGGCGACACGTTGCGGGGCACTCGATCCGGGCGTCATTGTTCATCTGCTTCAACAAAGGAAAGAGTCGCCCGACGCCATCGAGGATCTTCTCTATCATCGCGCAGGGCTTCTCGGCGTTTCCGGGATCAGCGCTGATACCCGCGACCTCGCCGAGAGCAACGCGCCGGAAGCGCGCGAGGCGCTGCAGCTCTTTGCCTTTCGCATCGCCGGCGAGGTGGCGCGCATCGCCAACACGCTCGGCGGGCTCGACGCACTCGTCTTCACCGCAGGTGTCGGCGAACACCAACCCTATGTGAGGGAGGATATCGCAAGAAATCTTGCCTGGCTCGGAGTGGAACTCGAAGCGCAGGCGAATGGAGCGAATGCCGAACGGATCAGCAGCAAGCAAAGCCGCGTCGCCGCATTTGTCATCCCGACTGACGAGGAACAGGTCATTGCCGAGGAGGCACTCTCCTTGCTTCAGGACAGGAGCTAGCCAGTACGCACGAACCGGGGCAACTAGGGAACGAGCACAGCGGCACCGCTCAGCCGCCCGGCCCGCAAATCCTCCAGCGCCTCGTTGGCCTTATCGAGAGGATAGGTCGTGGTGTGGGTCCTGACCCCGGCCTGACGGGCGAGCGGAAAGAATTCCGCTGCATCCCCACGGGTGAGGTTTGCGACGGAGAGTAGCTGGCGTTCCTCCCAGAGGATCGCATAGGGCATGGAGGGAATGTCGCTCATGTGGATGCCGCCGCAGACGACCCGGCCGCCCTTGCGCACCGCCTTGAGCGCTGCCGGAACAAGCGATCCGACGGGTGCGAAGATGATTGCTGCATCGAGCTCGACTGGCGGCTTTTGCTCCGAGCCTCCGGCCCAGGCAGCGCCGAGGCCAAGCGCGAAGTGCTGCGCTGCCTCGTCGCCTGAGCGGCTGAAGGCATAGACCTCCCTGCCCTGCCAGAGGCAGACCTGCGCGATGATGTAGGCTGCGGCGCCGAAGCCGTATAGCCCGATCTTTCTTCCCTCGCCCGCCTTCTTCAGGCTCCGCCAGCCGATGAGACCGGCGCAGAGCAACGGTGCGAGCGAGACCGGATCCGCCTCGCCGTCGAGATCGAAGGCGAAATCGGCATCGGCAACCACATGGCTCGCAAATCCGCCATCGCGCGTGTAGCCGGTGAATTGCGGCCGGTCGCAGAGGTTCTCCGCGTTCGACCGGCAATAGGGGCACTCGCCGCAGGTATGGCCGAGCCAGGGAACGCCGACGCGGCGGCCGATCCGTGCTGTGTCGACGCCCTCGCCGACGGCATCGACGATGCCGACGATCTCATGGCCCGGCACCAGCGGCAGATGCGGATCGGTCAGGTCGCCGTCGACCACATGCAGGTCCGTGCGGCAGACGGCACAGGCCTCGACCACCAGACGAAGCTCGCCGCGGGCGGGCGTTGGATCCGGCCTTTCGGCGAAGACCAGCGGTTTTCCGATTTCCTGCAGAACCATCGCGCGCATCGGTCGTCTTCCCTCCGGGTTGAGGCGCCGCCCGGTGCGCCATTGTATCGCCCTCGCGCCAGCGGCACCATTCTCCACCGCGCCACGAGCGGGACGCATTGATCTCGATCAGGATTGCTGGATGATAGAGGCAAGGCAGTCCGGCGGAGGAATGGCAGATGAAGTTGAGCGCCGGCATCCTCATGTACCGAAAGACGGACGGCGAAATCTTCGTCCTGCTCGTCCATCCGGGCGGTCCCTTCTGGGCAAAGCGTGACGATGGCGCCTGGTCCATTCCGAAAGGCGAGCACGACCCGTCGGAGGAACCGGAGGCAGCGGCACGCCGCGAATTCGCCGAGGAGCTCGGCCGCGTGGCCGAGGGCAATCTTTTGCCGCTCGGCGAACTTCGCCAGAACAGCGGCAAGCGGGTCACGGCCTTTGCCGTCCAAGGCGATTTCGACGCCTCGGCCATCAAGAGCAACATGTTCGAGATGGAATGGCCGCCACACAGCGGCAAGCTTCAGCCCTTCCCCGAGGTGGATCGAGCTGGCTGGTTCAGCCTTGCCGACGCCCGTCGCAAGATCATTGCCGGGCAAGCCCCGTTTCTCGACCGCCTGGAACAGCTTTGCCGCGACGATTAAGCGCTTGGATCGCTTAATGTTATCGATACATTCAATTTGACAGCTTAAAGGCCGCCTCGTTATCTATCGCGAGGAGAGGAGAAAGAGCAGCGCTGCGGCAGGCTGCACGCATCGAGGAGCCAGCCAGCCATTGCAGTGATGCCGGTCGAATGTGCCCCGTGCAAAAAGGGCCGCGGGCGCTAGATACTTCCCCCTGTTTCATTTCCCCCCGAGAATGAGGAGCCCCATCCATGAGCAAGCGTATCGTTTTCACCGGCGGCAGCGGCAAGGCCGGCCGGCATGCCGTTCCCTACCTCCTGAGCAAGGGGCACAAGGTCCTCAACCTCGATCTCGTGCCGCTCGATTGCCCGGGCGTCAACACGCTCTTCACCGACCTGACCGATAGCGGCCAGACATTCAATGCGCTCTCGATGCATTTCGGCTTCGACGGCTACGAGACCGGCAAGGGGCCGGCGCCGGTCGATGCGGTGGTGCATTTCGCCGCCGTGCCGCGCGTGCTGCTGAAGCCTGACAATGCGACCTTCGAAGCCAATGTCGTCTCCACCTACAATGTCATCGAGGCGGCGGTGAAACTCGGCATCCGCAAGGTCATCATCGCCTCAAGCGAGACGACTTACGGCGTCTGCTTCGCCGAAGGCGACAAGGATTTCCACTCCTTCCCACTGGAGGAGGATTACGACATCGACCCGATGGACAGCTACGGCCTTTCGAAACTGGTCAACGAGAAGACCGCCCGCGCCTTTGCCATGCGTACAGGCGCCGACATCTATGCGCTGCGCATCGGCAACGTCATCGAGCCGAATGAATACGACCGCTTCCCGGCCTTCATCGCCGATCCGCCATCGCGCAAGCGCAATGCCTGGAGCTATATCGACGCCCGCGACCTTGGCCAGATCGTCGATCTCTGCATAAAGAAGGATGGCCTCGGCTTCCAGGTGTTCAACGCCGTCAACGACACGATCACGGCAAACGAACCGACTGAAGCCTTCCTAAAGCGCTACGCGCCGAAATCACCGATCACGCGTCCGCTCGGCGAGCGCGAAGCACCGCTTTCGAACCGCAAGATCCGCGAAGTCCTCGGCTTCAAGGAAGAGCACGACTGGCGCAAATACGTGCCCAAGGCCTGACTTCGAAAGCAATGCCGCCCTCCGTCCGCGCCCTGCGGGCGGAGGCCACCATCAACTCATCATGCCGCGCGCGGCGACCGGCCAGACCGTCTCGACCCGCCCGTTTCTGACGCCGACATACCAGTCGTAGCGATCGACCGTCGGGTCGCAGTGGCCCGGCACGAGACGCACGGGTTCGCCAATCTTCAATGGTGACGCCGAAGCCTCCAGAATCAGCATGCCGTGCTCGTCCGAGGGGCCGGCATAGGAAATGCCGGGACGGCCGTGGACGAGCGGCAGGCCGCTGTCGATGGCAATGCCCTTGTGGCCGCAATCGACGACGGCGAGCCCGCTGCGGGCCGCACTCATCACCGTCGTCAGCACGAAGAGCGATTGCCTGAAGGATGGCGCAGGTTCGTTGCGCCCATAGTCCGCATCCATGAAAATGTAGGATCCGGCCTGGATCTCGTTGAAAGCGCCGCTCGCGGCTTCTAGCGGAAAGGTACCGGTCCCCCCGCCACCAACAATCGCGCAGGCGAGCCCCGCGCGGTCAAGCGCGTCGACGGTCATCCGGGTTACCGCGGCCACGGCGGCAATTGCGACCTCGCGCTCCTCGAGCCTGCGCAGATGCTGCGCCCGGCCGTGATAGGCCTGCAGTCCGCCGAACACGAGATGCCGGCTCGCAGCGATCCGCCGCGCGAGCGCAACTGCCTCGTCGCCGGGTTCGACGCCGCAGCGTCCAGCCCCGACATTGATCTCGACCAACACCGTCAGGCGGCAGCCTGCCTGCTCGGCAATCGACTCGACCATGTCGACCACCGCCGCGTCATCAGCGCACAGCGAAACCTTGGCGATGCTGGAGAGGGCCGCAAGCCGGGCGATCTTCCTCGGCGTTACCACCTCGTTCGAGACGAGAATGTCCGGAACTCCGCCCCAGGCCAGCACTTCGGCCTCGCCCACCTTCTGCACGCATTGACCGACGGCTCCCCGCGCCATCTGCCAGTGGGCGACAACCGGCGACTTGTGCGTCTTTGCATGCGCCCGCAGGCCAACCTTGTTCTCGGCGCAGAAGGCTGCCATGCGGTCCATGTTCTCCTCGAGGGCATCGAGGTCGACGATGAGCGCCGGAGTATCAACCTCGTCCTCGCGCATTCCGGCCTCGGCCGGAGGATTCTGCAGCATCTATTTCAACTCCTGGATGGCTATTCGTTGGATCCGCACCAGCGCCCGCCGAGCACGAGGCCGGCGCCAAAAATCCGCTCCTCGGCGGTGACGATCTCGCCGCGCACGTCCTCCAGCGCGAAGCTGTCGCGGCGAAGGTCGAGCACGCTGGCGTCGCCGACGCTACCGGGCTTCAGGGTACCGAGCTCGGGGCGGCGAAGCGCCCTCGCTGCGTTGACCGTGGAAGCGGCAATCACCTCGGCAAGCGGACGTCCGAGCGCGAGAAACTTCGACAGCGTCGTGACCTGATCATAGGCCGGCCCGTTTATGCAGAGCGCATGCACGTCGGAAGAGATCGTATCCGGCAGGAAGCCTTCCGCGATCATGGCGCGGGCCGTCTTCCAGGAGAACGAGCCCATGCCATGGCCGATATCGAAGAGCACGCCGTGCTCGCGCGCTTCGATGATCTCCCGCTTGACCTTTCCCTCGCCGGTCACCGGCGCGTTCGGGAAGGGCCGGAAGCAATGGGTGAGGATATCCCCCGGGCGAAGCTGCGAGACGACCGCCTCATAGGATGGCGGAGGCTCGTCTATATGTGCCATCAGCGGCAGACCGACCTCGTCGGCAACCTGCAGTGCGACGTCGAGCGGCGCAATGCCCGCGGCCCCGCTAGCATGGCGGCCGATGCGCACCTTGATGCCGACGATGACGTCACGGTTGGCCTCGACGACCTCCACGGCATCGCGGGCGGCAAGCAGGCGCATGTCCTGTCCCTCCCCGACCGAGATATTGTGGCCGAAACCGTAGATACCGGCGAAGGAAACATGCAGGAAGGCGAGGATGCGAACCTCGCTCTTCTCGATCACGTACTTGCGGAAACCGGGAAAATTGCCGGGGCCGGCGCTGCCCGTATCGACGCATGTCGAGACCGAACTCGCGCGCGCGAATGCATCCGCGTCGATGCCGAGCGAGGTACCGCCCCAATAGACATGGGTATGGAGGTCGATCAGGCCCGGCGTCACGATTCGACCTGTGACATCGCGCGTCTCGCGACCGGTAAGCCCCTCCCCGATTGCCGACACCTTGCCATCGGTGAACGCAACGTCGGCGATCCTGTCGATATTCTGCGAGGGGTCGACGACGCGGCCGTTGCGGAGGACTAGATCATGGGTCATGCGGGACTTCTTCCGGTTCTGGGAAATTCATGCCAAGCGGGCTTCGGAGGATGCGGCCTCTACCCGGCCCGCTGCGGTCAGAAGGTCGAGGAAGGCTTTCGGGGCGGCGTCGGCCGGGCTCATGCGGACGGTGTCGGCGCCGGCGCAGACAACCACCAGTTCCCAGCATATTTCAGGCTCCGCGAGCCTTGCAATGCCGAGCGTCGCCTGTTGCGCCTCCGCGATCGCCTCGGGAACGAGAGCGACGCCGAGGCCGCGGGCGACAAGCTCCAACTGCGTGCCTAGGTCACTCACTTCGAAAGCGATGCGGCGCTCGATGCCCGCTTCCGCAAAGCCGCGATCGACAAGCTGGCGGGTGCCCCAAGCCGGCTCGAAATCGACGAAAGCCTCCTCGGCAAGCGCTGAAAGCGGAACGTCCTCACGCCCGGCGAGCGGATGGTCCGGCGGGCAGACGGCAACCAGCGCCTCGCAAGCGATCATGGTAGCGGTAATGCCGGCGGGCGGGTCGCAGAGGGGCACGATGGCAAGGTCAAGCTTGCCGCCGCGCACCTTTTCGAGGAGATGCTGCGAACTGCCCTGGCTGAGGCGCACTTCTATTCCGGGATAGAGCGCATGGAAGGAAGCCAGAAGTGAAGGCAGGTCCAGAAAGGCCGGCAGGCTCTGCACCGTGCCGATGCTGAGCAGCCCGCGCGAAAGACCCTGGACCGCCGTCACCGCCTCGCGGGCGTCGCGCACCGCGTCGAGCGCAATGCGCGCCTTGTCCAGAAAAACGCGGCCGACGGAGGTGAGGCGCACCTGCCGCGTGTTGCGCACGAAAAGCTTTGCGTCGAGTTCTTCCTCAAGCGCGCGGATCGAGCTCGAAAGCGCAGATTGCACTACGTTGACACGCTGGGCGGCACGGGTGAAGTGCTGCTCTTCGGCTACCGCGACGAAATGCTGCAATTGCCGCAGTTCCATGATGCTCCATCTCGGCCAAGTGATCGCAGGGATCAATATCACCGCGATTTCCAGTTTGAAAGGTGACGGCCTGCGCCCCGTAACCGCGGGACGAATAGAGGTTGGATCAACCCACCGCCGAGGCCCTCGTCCCTTATTGCAATCAATCCCTGAGAACGGATCAATGCTATGAAGATCGGCTTTATCGGAATAGGACAAATGGGCTCAGCCATGGCCGCAAACCTCTTGAAGGCCGGCCTCGAGGTGACTGTCTACAACCGCACTGCGGAAAAGGCAAAGGCGCTCGCCGACAAGGGCGCTAAGGTTGCAACCACGATCGCCGGGGCCTGCAAGGGCGATGCCGTCATCACCATGCTGGCAAATGACGACGCGCTCGAAAGCGTCGTTTATGAGGAAGGCGGATTGCTCGCAAGCCTCGGCAGGCGCGCGCTCCATATCTCCTCCAGCACGATCAGCGTGGCTCTCGCCGAGAGGCTTGCCAGCGACCATGCCGCCGTCGGACAGCGCTTCGTAGGCGCTCCCGTCATCGGCCGTCCCGATGCCGCCGCGGCCGCCAGGATCTTCATCATTGCCGCCGGTGCGTCGGAAGCCATAGCGGATTCAACACCTGTCTTCGATGCCATAGGGCAGCGGACCTTCGTTGTCTCGGACACGCCGAAAGCTGCAAATCTGGTCAAGCTCAGCGTCAACTTCCTCATCGGCGCGGTCATCGAGTCCGTCGGCGAAGCCATGGCGCTCGTCGAAAAGGGCGGCATCGACAAGCATGCCTATCTCGACGTTCTGATATCGACCCTTTTTTCGGCTCCAGTCTATGAGATCTATGGCCCGTTGATCGCCGGCGACAAGTTCGAGCCTGCCAGCTTTCCGGCGCCGCTCGGCCAGAAGGACATCCGCCTTGCGCTTGCGGCCAGCGAAGATCTGCGCGTGCCGATGCCGCTCGCAAGCCTGCTGCGCGACCGGTTGCTGACCTTGCTTGCCCAGGGCGGCGAGAATCTCGACTGGTCCGCGATCGGCGCGCTCGCGGCGAAGGACGCCGGCAAGCGATAGTTGCAGCAGCGTCACCACTTGTTCCGGGCGCGAAAAACATCTTTTCGCGGTTTCGGCGTTGAGGGCTGTACGCCCGGAACCTTAGACTTGCCCATCCCAAGGCGTGAGGAGGAATGACCCGATGGCTGCAACCCGCGAAACTTTGAGCATCACCCATGAGGGCGCACTCCAGGCGCTTTCCGCCGCCGTCGCGCATGCCGGGAAGATGGGTGTGCCGCAATGCGTCTTCATCGTGGATAGCAGCGGCGAGACGATCGCCTCGATCCGCATGGACGGCGCGAAATATCTCAGCATGCATACGGCCCGCGCCAAGGCGCGTACCGCCGCGTCCATCAACGCGTCGACCGGGGCCATGGCACCTGAGTTCGGCGTCGCCGCGGGCCTTGCCTCGCAGGGCAGCGTGACGCATCTGCCCGGTGGACTGCCCATCCGTTTCAACGGACGGATCGCCGGCGCAATCGGCGTCGGCTCGGGCACCGGCGACCAGGATTTCGAGGTTGGCCGCGCGGCCCTCGCCGCAATCGGCGCGGACGCCGTCTAAGCTAGCTTTTCGTCGGGATGATCCGCACGGAGACCGGCGTTCCGATCGCGTGCGAGCCGGTCTTGGTGAGCAGGCCGGTCTCCTCGTTCCGGGCAAAGATCGTGAGGCTATTGCCGTCTTGGTTGGCGGCAACAATGTG
Source organism: Rhizobium sp. BK251 (assembly GCF_004345245.1). Classification (GTDB taxonomy): domain Bacteria; phylum Pseudomonadota; class Alphaproteobacteria; order Rhizobiales; family Rhizobiaceae; genus Rhizobium. The sequence continues at coordinate 80,735 of NZ_SLUQ01000006.1, forward strand.
CCGGCCGGACGGCGTGAGCGCGAAACTGCGCGGCGTGCGGCCGCCGGTCTCGGCATGACCGAGGCTTTGCGGGATGCCCGTTTCAGGATCGATCGAGAAGATTGCAATCGAATCATGGCCGCGGTTGGAGCCATAGAGGAAGCAGCCGTCCGTCGACAGGTGCAGGTCCGCCGCATAGCTCGTACCGGAAAAGGAAGCAGGCAGGCAGGAGCGCGTATCGATGACGCTGAAACTGTCGCCCTTGCGCGCAAACGTCGAAACCGTCGAGTGAAGCTCGTTGATCGCATAGACGAAGCGGCCGTTCGGATGCAGCGCGAGGTGGCGCGGCCCGGCGCCGGCGGCAAGGCCGGCATGGGAAAGCGGGACGAGCCTCAGCCCTTCTTCCAGCCCGATCAATTCGATCCTGTCGGTTCCGAGGTCGGTGACGGCAAGGATCGTACTGCCGGCAGCGTTCTTCAGTTCGACAATGCAATGCGGATGGCTGCGCTCCTGCCGCTCCGCGTTCGGGCCGGTGCCATGCGCAAATTGCAGCGAGGCGAGCGGCGGCGTCAGCCCGCCATCCTCGCGGATGCCGTAGACGATCAGGCTCTGGTCAGGCCCATCCCCGCCATCGATTGCGTAATTGACCACATAGAGGTGCTTTCCATCGCCCGAGATGCGGCTATAGGCCGTGCAGCAGCCAAGCGAAGGCTGCACGTTGATATAGGCGAGCGTGTTCCTGGTCCCGTCGAAGCGCCATGCGCTGACCAGACCCTCGCGCCATTCATGCACCTCGGTGTTGGCATAAACGACGCCCTTTTCGGCATCAACCGTCAGGAAGCAGGGATTGTCGACGTCGCTGCGGCGCGCGACGAGTTCGATGGCGCCAGTCGCCTCGTCGAAGGACAGGATCGAAATACCCTCGCCTTTCGGCTCGCGGCAGAACGAAACGGGCCTGTTGAGACTGCCGATGAAGAGATGAACCTTCTCGTGCATGATTTGCATTCCTCCCTGTGCCGCAGCCGGAACAAAGCCGTGTGGCAAATGACGGCGACTCGCTGGAAAGCGGGATAGCCCGGCTGCACCATCGCGACAAGATAAAGAAAGCTGGGAAATGCCCTAGCCCGGACGCCCTGCGGAAAAGGTCAGCTGCACCTTGCAGGCCGCCGAGCGGTCGCTTGCCTTTTCGAAGGCGGCGGTGACCTCGTCGAGCGCGAATTCGTGTGAGATGATCGGTCGCACATCGATCTGGCGGTTCGCGATCAGCCGCACCGCGACCGCGAACTCGTCGTGGAAGCGCTGCGTGCCATGGATGCGCAGTTCCTTGGCGACGATCATGTTGAGCGGGATGGTGATGTCACCGGTTACGCCGACCTGCACGATCGTGCCGCGCGGCCGGACGGTCGCCATGGCGACACGGATTGCCGCAGCCGCTGCCGAGCACTCGAAGACCACATCGAACTGTCCCTTGTCCACCTCGAAGGCGGCGAGTTCAGCCGCATCTCGCCCGACATTGATCGTCCGCGTCGCGCCCATGGCGGCGGCCCGCTCGAGTGCGGCGTCGGAAAGATCGGTAGCAACAATCTCGCTCGCCCCATGATGCTTCAGGGCGGCCACGACGAGGGTTCCGATCGGTCCGGATCCGGTCACCAGCACGCGCTTTCCCTCGACATCGCCGGCATTCGCGACCGCGTGGAGGCAGACGGCAAGCGGTTCGGCGCAGGCCGCTTCGCCGGGCGAGACGAGATCGCCGGCCGGCACGCATTGCCTGGCCGGCACGACCATGGCATCACGGAACATCCCCTGCTCGTGCGGCAGGCGCATGGCGCTGCCCATGAAGCGCATGTTCAGGCAGTGTATCGGCAGGTTCTTTTCACAGTAGAGGCAATGGCCGCAAGGCTGGCTCGGATTGACGGCGACAAGCTGGCCGATGGCAAGGCCGGAAACGCCCGCGCCGAGCCTGGCGACGAAGCCGGAAGCCTCGTGCCCGGGAATGATCGGCTCGCGTACTCGCACCGGCCCGAAGCCGCCGTCCTTATAATAATGAAGGTCCGAGCCGCAGATGCCGCCGGCAGCCATATGGAGCAGCACCTCGCCCTCCCCCGGCTCGCTAACATCCATCCACTCGAGCTTGAGATCACGCTCGCCGTAAAGGCGCGCAATGCGCGTTTCCATGAACTTCATTCCTCCTCAAGCAACGTGGGAACGACGGTTGCCACGCCTCCGCACGACACAATGCCACTTTGTCCGCCGCCGTCCAGCCCTTCCCGATTCCCGGGCGCGCCTGCGACATTCGTGCCTTCCCGATCGCGTTGACTTCCGTATACTAGTATACTAGTTCTGGAGCTGGAGGATCGCCCGCCGAGGAGGTAGCCGAATATCGGCACAGGCGATCGGGTTCCCATCCCATTATCTTCACGAAGAGGGTCTATGGTCGGGGTGTGGCAATCGGCAGCCTTTCGGCTTCGCCGGGCGCGATGAAAAGACCGGGGCGAAAGCCCCGACGGGAGGAGCTTATGGACGTAGGTGACGGAATTCTTCACGCGGATCGACTGTTTCCGACCGATCCTTCGACACGATCGATGGCGCGCGACCTCTATGCCGCCGTGCGCAACTTGCCGATCGTCAGCCCGCACGGGCACACCGAGCCTTCATGGTTCGCCGACGACCAGCCCTTCCAGGACGCGGCCTCGCTTCTCATCATCCCGGATCACTATCTTTTCCGCATGTTGCACAGCGTCGGCGTCAGCCTCGACGATCTCGGCGTGCCGCGCCTCGATGGCAATCCCGTCGCGTCCGGGCGAGACATCTGGACTACCTTCGCGGCGCATTATCATCTATTCCACGGCACGCCCTCCAGCCTTTGGGTCGACCACGCGATGTCGGCGGTGCTCGGCTGCGAGGAGCGGCTGACGCCGGAAAATGCCGATGCTCTCTACGACCATATTAATGCGCAGCTCGCAAAGCCGGAGTTCAGGCCGCGCGCACTGCTCGAGCGCTTCGGTATCGAGGTGATCGCAACGACCGAAGGGGCGCTTGACCCGCTTTCCCACCACCGGAAGCTCGCGGCCGACGGCCTGATCGGCAAGGTTCGCACGACCTACCGCCCTGACGCAGTGACCGACCCGGAGGCGCCCGGCTTCCGCAACAACCTGTTGCGTTTCGGCGAGATGACCGGCACCGACGTCGCCCAATGGTCCGGCATGATCGAGGCACACCGCCGACGCCGCGCGGAATTCCGCCAGTATGGCGCGACTGCGACCGACCACGGCGTGCCGAGTGCGTTCACTGCAGACCTGCCCCTGCCGGATAAGCAGCACTTGCTCGACAGCGCGCTCAAGGGTTCGCTGACGGCGCAGGCAGCCGAGCTCTTCCGCGGCCAGATGCTGACGGAAATGGCGAGGCTTTCCATCGAGGACGGAATGACGATGCAGATCCACGCCGGATCGCGCCGCAACACCGACCCGCTGCTCTTTGCCGCCCGTGGCCCCAACATGGGCGCCGACATTCCCGGGCGCACCGACTGGGTCGGCGGCATGCAGGCGCTCCTCGGCAAATACGGCAACGAGGCCGGTCTGCGCATCATCCTCTTCACGCTGGACGAGACGACCTATGCGCGCGAGCTCGCACCCATGGCCGGCTTCTGGCCGTCGCTGATGATCGGCCCGCCCTGGTGGTTCCACGACAGTACGAACGGCATCCGCCGCTATTTCGACCAAGTCGCCGAGACTGCGGGCTTCGCGAACCTCGCGGGCTTCAATGACGACACGCGGGCGCTGCTTTCGATTCCCGCCCGGCACGATGTCTGGCGCCGCGAGGTCTGCTCCTATCTCGCGCGGCTCGTCGGCGAGCACCGCATCTCCAAGCAGGATGCCGAGACGGTGGCAATCGACCTCTCCTACACGCTCGCAAAGAAGGCCTACAAGCTGTGAGCCGGCGCCTCGACAGCCTCTCCGGCCTGGCATCGACAGCCGTGGCTCCATCATACGACCGCACTGCGTTGAAGCCCGGCATCATACATCTCGGCCCCGGCGCGTTCTTTCGCGCCCATGCCGCGCCCTTCACCGACGACGCGCTTGCTGCACAGAACGGAGACTGGGGGATCGAGGTCGCGAGCCTGCGCACGGCGGACGTCGCAACTCATCTCAACGAGCAACACGGCCTCTACACGATGCTGGTGCGCGACACGGCGGGCACGACGGCACGCGTCATCGGCTCGGTCCTTGTTGCTTATGTCGCGACGCGCGACCGCGCGAAATTGCTGGCGCGACTGGCCGATCCGGCAATCCGCATCGTCAGCCTGACGGTCACGGAGAAGGCCTATGGCCTCGATCCGACGACGGGCGGCCTGGATGAGAAGCATCCCGACATCGCGGCCGACCTCAAGAATCCGCAGGAACCGCGCAGCGCGGTCGGCTATATTGTCGCCGGGCTCGCCCTGCGGCGGCGAGCGGGCATCGCGCCCTTCACGCCGCTTTCGTGCGACAACCTGCCGAGCAACGGCGCCGTCCTGAAGCGCCTGGTCCTCGGCTTCGCCGAACGAACCGATCTCGAGCTTGCGCGATGGATCGAGGCGAACGTGCCCTTCCCGTCCACCATGGTCGACCGCATCACCCCTGCGAGCACCGAGGAGACCTATCGCGACGCGGAGCGGCTGACCGGAAGGCAGGATCTCGCGGCCATCGAGACGGAGCCGTTCACCCAATGGGTCATCGAGGACCATTTCGCGGCCGGTCGCCCGGCCTGGGATGCCGTCGGCGCACTGATGGTCAAAGACGTCTCCCCCTATGAGAAGATGAAGCTCAGGATGCTGAACGGCGCGCATTCGCTGCTTGCCTATCTCGGCTTCCTCCACGGCTACGAATTCATCCGCGACGTGATGGAGGACAAGGCGCTGGCCGCGCTCGCCCGCAGGCACATGGACGTGGCAGCCAAGACCCTCGATCCCGTTCCCGGCATCGACCTCGATGACTATGCGGGCGACCTCATCGCACGCTTCGCCAACAAGGCGATCGCACACCGCACCTACCAGATTGCCATGGACGGCACCCAGAAACTGCCGCAACGCCTGCTGGAGCCAGCCTCCGAGATCGTTGCGAAGGGCGGACGGGCCGGAACCTACGCCCTCGCCGTTGCGGCCTGGATGCGCTATGCGCTCGGCATCGACAGGAACGGGAACGCATATGAACTGCGTGATCCCCGCGCCGGCGAAATCGCTGAACGGCTTTCGGGTGTTCCGCGCAACGGACAGGCGGTCTCAGCCGCGCTCTTCGCCCTGCCCGGTCTGTTCCCGGCAGCTTTGACGTCAAACGCAGCATGGACCGGCACGGTCGCGGCCGCGCTCGATATACTCATCCGGAACGAAACGCTTCCGGCTGAGATGATAGCGGCGGACTGACGTCCGCCCAAACTGCTGAAGAAAACGATAGCCAGAGAACCGAGTTCTCCTGTTTCGTCGCCCCGGACTTGATCCGGGGTTCGGCAGCGCCGCGTCTGCGGCGCGGAAGACTGTCAATGCGTGAATCTTCTCGGCTCGCCGACGTTCGCCGGCTGGATTCCGGCTCAAAGCCGGAATGACGACGAGGTTGAGCAGTCTATCGGAAACTCAGGCCGGCGACGGGCGCGAACGGCGCCAGGACGCGCCCTTCAAGAGCGCGCGCAGCGGCTTTTCGACCGTTTCGAAGGCGATGATGCCAAGCATCGTGCCCGAGACGGTTGCGACCAGCAGGCTGACGAGGAAGGGCAATCCCAGGATAGTGGCGACCTTGGCGACGACAGAAATTGCGAGCGTGTGCCAGAGATAGATGGAATAGGAGCTGTCGCCGAGATAGGTAAGCAGCGGCAGATCCGGCAGCTTGCCGCCCTTTTCCGCCATGATGACCCCGAGGACGAGCAGCAGCGCAAGCGGGCCGCAGGTGAACTCGTCGAAATCGAGCCCGAGCAACTGGATCGCAGCAAAACCACAAAGCGCCGCACCGGCGAAGGCGTATCCCATGCTGCTGCCGGCGATCTTTCCGGAGAGCCAGACACGGGCAAGGATGGCACCGGCGACGAATTCCAGGATGATCGGACGCGTATAGGTCGCAAGGATCGGCGATTTCGTTTCGACGAGCATGCCCGCCAGCACCAGGAGTACGAAGATCGCAGTCATGGAACCGAGCTGGAAGCGGCGCGGCAGGAAGAGCGTGGCCGCGAAGATCGCGTAGAAGAGCATCTCGAAGTTCAGCGTCCAGCCCTGCACAAGCACAGGCCAGATCTCGCCGTTGCTCGGCGAAGCGGTCGGGATGAAGAACAGCGAGCCGAGAATATGGCCTATGGTCAGCTGCATGTTGGGGAAAAGCCCGACCATGGCACCGGCGATCATGATTGCGGTCACGATCCAGTAGGCCGGCGCGATGCGCAGGATACGATCGAGCATGAAGCGGCCCGGCGTCACCGGCCGCCGCTCGCTCATCACCCACATGATGAAGCCGCTGATGACGAAGAACACATCGACGCCGGCGGCACCGATGCGGAAATGCCCGCCCGTCTTTTCGGCGGCATGGAAAATGACGACGGCGAGCGCGGCAAAGGCACGAAGATACTGGATTCCGGTAAGCGTCTTCATCTGCGACTTCCGATTTTCTATGCGGAGGGAGGAGCCGGTAGCGGCATCGAACCCTGCCGCGGCAACGTCATCCCTGCGCGGCACGGTCATCTGGCGAGCCTCATATGGTCGTAATAGACGAGTGGCGTGATCTGCTGGACGGGACGCGCGAGAGCGAGTTTTCCGGCCGTGAAATAGAGGAGGAACGAACCGACATGATAGGGATTGAGGATGTCGATTTCGACGAAGGCGCGCACGACGAGCAATGCCGCGACGCCGAAGAGGACATAGGACTCGTCGTTCCGGTGATCGCCAAGCAGCCGGCCGATATGACCGCCGAAGGCAATAACCAGCACCGACACGAGCAGCAGGAGGCCAATGAAGCCCGTTTCCACCGTGGTCTCGATGAAAGTGTTATGGAAATGGAAGCCACTGCGCGAGCCGATGAAAAACTCCTCCCACAGGCGCTCCGGCTCCGAAAAGCCCTGTACCCAATAAGCTTGGTAGCCGACGCCGAAGAAGGGATGCTGCGCCGCCGCCTCTATGCCCTGTTCCCAGAGATAGGTGCGTCCGGTCAGCGTCGAATCCTTGCCGAAGAGGCCGAGCACGAGATCGACAGCCCCGAGATAAACCCCGGCAACGGCTATGATGACGCCGAAGACGGCCGCGCCGATGAAGAGCATCTTACGGTGGTGTGGCGACAGGAATAGAATGACGCGCATGCCGAGCGAGAGGCCAACGATGACTGCCGTCGTGAGCACCGACGTGGCCGACTGCGAGGCGAGCAGGCAGTAGGCCGCCAGAAGGCCGACGCCTCCGCAGGCGAACATCCACAGGCGACGCTCGCCGAGAATGATCACCGCGGCATAGGCGAAATAGATGCCGAGCGAGGCGTAGAAGCCGAGCTGGTTCTTCGACGCAAAGGCGCCGACAAAACTGTAGGTGCCGTCGAGCGTGTCATACTGGTAGTAGCCGAACAGGATCGAATAGATGAGCACGATTCCGACGCCCGCCACTCCGCCGAGCGTCAGGGTGCGGATGTCGATCACGCGTACGGCAATCAGCGCGCAGACCACGTGCGTGAAGTACTGGATCGCAGCGCGCGCAGTAACGGAAGGTGCCACCGACCAGAAGATCGACAGGATGGTGAAAACCGCGAAGGCGAAGAGCCACAGATATTTAACATAATTTCCGAGGACGCGGCGATAGTCGACCAGCACCAAGGGAAACCAGAGCGCATAATAGAGCAGGATCGAGGCCTGCCCAAACCGCGCCGAATAGGCGAAGACGAGAAAAGACAGCGCGATCGCCACCACGCCGTAAGGCATGTTGGTACCCGGTTGTACGAGTGTCGATCGCGCTATCCTCATAGGTTCACTCTCACTGCACGTAGACGCCGGCAGTGACCTTGATCAGATCGCCGGGCAGAACCACGGTATTTTCCTCAGCCGGCACTTCCTTCGAAGTGCCGTTCTCCTCGCGGACGATCGAATAGGCAACGCTGACCTGTTGGCCGTCGCTGCCAAGGCGGGCGGCATCCGCCGACTGGGCGACAGCCTCCGCCATCAGGGACTGGCTCGTCGAGAGCTTCAGCTGCAGCGTTTCCAGTTCCGTGTCGGTGTCCTGCGTCTCCTGGGCAAGCTGGTTGTCCCAATCGTTGCGGAGCGTGATCTCGTCCTGGTTGGCCTTGCTGATGTCCTGCTTGGCCTTCAGCGATGCGGTGTCGATGTCGAGAAGTGCTGCCTCGAGGTCGGCCGCGCGCTGCTCCGACGCCATCTTGCGTGCGCTCAGCGCCAGTCCCTTCTCGGCAAGGTCCTCGACCTTGTCCCGGTCCTCCTTGGCGAGCACGAGCTGGCCGCCCTGCGTCTCGGTCTTCTTGGCAAGTGCCACGACTTCACTCTGGAGCAGCGCCTTGAGATCATCCAGCGCCTGGAGCTGGAGTTTCAGCCGCTTGTCGCGGGATTGCATGAGAGCTGCTTCGCTTGCCATCAATTCGGCTGCCTGCGGCAGCTCCTTGAGCTCCGCCGGCATCTCGATCCGTTCCTTGCCGGCCAGTTCCGCCTGCAGGCGGGCCCGGCGCATCAGGAGACGTCCGCGCTCCGCCAAGAAGACGGCTGCGTCACCCTTCGCGTTGATAAAATCGCGGGCGAAGCGCTGGCCGGCCTCGGCGCGGCGCAGGCCGCCGCTGAGGCTGACTGCCTTGATAACCGTCAGTCCGGGCGCATAGGGATATTGGCCGGGGGTCTGAACGTCACCCGTCATGTAGAGCGGACGATATTCCGAAAGTTCCACGGAGGCCGAGGGCCGATCGCGAAGGCCGAACTGCTTCTGCAGCGCCGCGCCTATCTGTTCGGCAATCTCGCCCGTCGTCTTGCCGGCCGCCGGCATATCGCCGACGAAAGGCAGCGAAACGGCGCCCGATGGCCCAATCGTATAGTCACCGCTGACGACCGACCAGTCGCGGACTGCGCCTTCCGCCGTTTGCCATTCGGCGACGCGGACGCGCAGCTTGTCCATCACACCGAGATGGTATTCGCTCGAAGCGGCATAGCTTGCGACGGGAACGGCGCAAAATGCGATCAACGCGAGCGCGGCGCAACGAAAGGACGCGATCGCGCCAACGGACTTCCCGGTTGGCAGGGCTTCATTCATAAAAGAGCTCCCTAATTCTTCATCATGCAACCCCGCCGGATTCGCACCGGCGGGGTTGCTGCCAAGGCATGTCGATAGTGGCTATCGGTCTCGTATTAATAGCTGCCGCGGGAGAGGCAGACAGCCGGGATGGTCTTGGCGATGATTACGACATCGCGGACCAGAGACCAGTTCTTCACATAATGCGTGTCGAAAGCGACGCGCGATTCGTAAGACACGTCGTTGCGGCCGCTGATCTGCCACAATCCCGTCAGGCCCGGGCGGGACTGAAGGTAATAGACGGCAGAGCTCTCGTACATCTCGAGCTCATCCTCGACCACCGGACGGGGGCCGACGATGCTCATGTCACCGCGAATGATATTGATGAGCTGCGGCAGCTCATCAAGGCTCAGCTTGCGCAGCACCGAACCGATCACCGTCACGCGGGGATCGTTCTGCAGCTTGCGCGTCGTGCGCCATTCTTCCTCGGCCTTCGGATTGGCCCTGATATAGGCCTGCAGCACGCGGTCGCCATCGACGACCATCGTGCGGAACTTCAGGCACCTGAAGGTTTGGCCGTTGTGGCCGATGCGTCGATGCCCATAGAAGGCCGGTCCCCTGTCAGTAAGCTTCACGAGCAGCATGAGCATCAGGAAGATCGGGCTGAGGAAAATCAGCGCGAGCAATGCCATGCTTACGTCAAAGCTTCTTTTCAGCCCCCCACCGATGGGCGGGGACTTGCCAGATTCTACGGCGCTGAAGAAAGCCGAACTGGCCGATCTCGTCGCAGACTTCATAGAGGTAACTCCATTGGTTTTTGGCGATTGGTCGTTTGCCCTCGGGGCGCCTTAGTAGCGCCATGCAGCGATGAGTGTATGTCCGGAATTTGTTTTTTTAAGCCAAATTTTGTGGCAGCCACATTTCATGGCCTCGTTTTGGCGTTGAGCGAGGCTACTTTACCAGTTAAGTGATTACTCATATATGCATCTATACTAGATTTTTGCTGATATAAAATATGAGGGCCACGCGCCTTTTCTTACTTTCGCCCGCCCGTCACCGATTATTAAAGAATAAACCGCCCCCAATACGCTTGTACTGTTCTGGACAATATATCCCGGGGTCTTGGAACAAACGGGGCAGGTATACCTATTTAATCGTTTTTATTGCGGTGCAGCATCCTATTGCGGCGCACATCCTGCTCCAGTAAAAGTTCCGACTTTGTAACAAAAGTTGATTAACTCGGAGGGTCTAGGACTGTGAAAAACAGACCCCCCGACATGATTAGCGGGGATTGCGCCCGATCCGCACAAATTCAATCCATGCGAGCGCCCCTCCATTGCTAGGGGGCAAAACGAGCACTTTGGCAGCGGCAAAAAGAATCACCTGCCGGCGTTTAACATCAAGGAATCATTAATGAAGTTAGAAATAAGCGGCAAATGCTAAAATTTTACGCAGCTTGGAAACCTAAAACTCATGAACGTGGCGCTAGAATTTCCCCATAGAATTTGAATGTGGCCCGTAGCTCAGTTGAATCTAACTGGCTCCTAAAATATAGTGGTTTCAGGGCCACTTGAGAGAAGGCGCGGAACTTTGGCTAAGTCCCTGGTAGACGAACAGCGCAGCGAGGTGATGTGATGTACGCCCCACGCTTCATCGTGAGCATGATAGGAGCCTTGTTGGCCTTCGCCATAGCGACCTATTTCATGACACATTCGCTGTCGACGACCCTCATTCAGACGGTCATATGCGCCATCCTGATACAGATCGGCTATTTCGTGGGCGTATTGCTCCTGGCGCACCGGGAAGCGCGCGCTCGCGGCAATTCCGCCGGCGGCGGCAACAGCCGGATTGTCGGTCTTGCGCGCAAGGTTGACGAGCCCGTCGCCCTCCCCGTCTCGCCGATGAATTCGTCCGAGCCGCTCAATCGCTGAGCGCTCGGTTCGCCTCAGGGCGGCTGGACATGCTTTTGCCCATATGATCCGTCCATTTGCGGCCGCCGAAGGGTGGCCGTAACATCTTGTGAGCAAGCGATGGTTGCCCGACGCCTCCCGGCGTCATAAGTCTTCGGCACAACGATGGAGATCGACGTGACAGAGACGGCAACGAACAATGTATGTGTGATCATCGCCGCCAAGAACGCCGCCGATACGATCGGCGCTGCGGTGATTTCCGCCCTTCGCGAGGAAGAGGTATCGGAAGTCGTGGTCATCGATGACGGTTCCCAGGACGATACCGCCGGTGCCGCGCGCGCCGCCGACGACGGCAGCGGCCGCCTCAACGTTGTCCAGTTCGAGCGCAATCGGGGGCCTTCGGCGGCCCGCAACCATGCCATCGCCATTTCCAAGGCGCCGCTGATCGCGATCCTCGACGCCGACGACTTCTTCTTCCCCGGCCGTTTCAAGCCGATGCTTGCAAACGACGACTGGGATTTCGTCGCCGACAACATCGCCTTCGTCGATGCGGATACCGCGCCAAGCGCTCACACGCGGCTCGATCATTTTGCGCCCCATCCGCGCTTTGTCGACCTCGTCGCCTTCGTCGAGGGCAATATCAGCAAGCCCGGCGTGCGACGCGGCGAAATCGGCTTCCTCAAGCCGGTCATGCGCCGCTCTTTCCTTGAGGCGCACGGCCTGCGCTATGGCGAAGAGCTTCGCCTCGGCGAGGACTACGACCTCTATGTGCGGGCGCTGGCAAAGGGCGCACGCTACAAGATCATTCACAGCTGCGGCTATGGCGCAGTCGTGCGCAGCAATTCGCTGAGCGGCCGCCATCGCACCGAGGATCTGCGCCGCCTCTACGAGGCCGATCGCGCGGTGCTTGCGGCTGGCGGCCTGTCGCCCGCCGCCACGGAGGTGCTGCGGCGCCATGAGAAACACATCCGCGACAAGTACGAGCTGCGCCATTTCCTGGACATCAAGTCCCAGTCAGGGATCGGGCGGGCCTTCGCCTATGCGCTAGCGCATCCGACCGCGTTGCCCGCAATTGCCGGCGGCATCATCGCCGACAAGATGGAGCGTTTCCGCAGCCCCGGCGGCACGCCGGTGGCCCTCGCAGGCGCAAAGGGCCTGCGCTACCTACTGCCGGCACCCGTCGAAACCTGAAAGGCCGCGCGCTCTTCCGAGCGCACGGCCTTTATGGCGAATTCCGGATGGCGCGTCAGAGATAGTCGCGCCGCACCCCTTCGATGACATCCATGAACTGCTGCTTGCGGCTCGCCAGAACGCTGTCCGAGCTCAGCTGCGGCGTTGCCTTGCTCGCCTGCCAGAGGGCGAGGGCCGAAGGCATGGCAAGCGCCTGCTTGGCCATGACCCGCAGCGACGTCTGGCGTGGCGCCGCGATCGTCATCGTCTCGCCGGCGATTTCTCGCTTATTGGGGTCCTCGTTCGGATCGTCGTTGCGCTCAAACTCCACGCCCCAGAAACGAGCGCCCTTGGCGATCGCCTCGGCGCGGGTCGACACGGGAACATGCTTGGGCGCGTAGGTGACGCCAACAGTGCGTGCCCAGTCGTTCCACTTGAAGCTGTTGATCGAGCGCGATGTGCTAACCGCGATCCACGGCACCCGGAAGGCATCCGCAAGGATGGCGCCGTGCATCGATTCCGCGACGATCAGCTCGGACTGGGCGATCTCGCGGATCACCTCAATCGCCTCGCCGCGTGGATCGAGGTAGGAGAGGCCGACCGTCTTGCATATCCCGGACCAAACGCCGGCGGCGGCCGATTCCCAGTGCGGAATGAAGGTGCGTCGGTTCGTCTTTTTCAGATTTTTGAACGCCGGCATCTCCGTGACCATCACCGCGGGATCGATGATCCCCTTCTCGGGCGGGAGGCCAACCTTCTCCGCCGTCAGCGGCCCGCGCACGCAACGGATGTCCCACTGGCTGCGGTCGCTCAGATCCGGCAGGCTGCCATAGCCGAAGCCGCTGCCGATCACGAGCTTGTGGCCCGTCGGCGGCAGCAGCGTCTTGTTGAGCACGGTGCCCACCCCGACGAGAAGGGTTTCTTGATGCACGTCGCGGAAGCCGGGGAGCAGGAAGTCCCAGAGCCAGAGATTGAGATCGTCACCGAAATTGCCGTGGGCCGATTCCCAGTAGTACGGCTTCATGGAGCATTGTCTCCTTGCTGTTTTCTTGGAGAGGCGAGGCACAAATTTCATTGCGCCGGGTCTTGTTGGAACGTCGCCTCGGTGAAATGCTGCAGGTGCGAAGGTTAGCGGGATAGCTTGCCGACGGCAAGCGCCACCACGCTCTGCAGGATGGCTGGGTCACGCAAGGCCCACTTAGCAAGCAGGCCAAACTGCGGCATTCTGCGGTGCTTTATCTGCCGGGCCTGGCTCCAGAGAGCCTGCCTGCGCGTCGTATTTTTGTATGAACGGATCGATGCAACATCCTGCGGCCGCCGTGAAAAACGTGTTTCCAGCGTGTCGAGCGCAACCCAGGTGTTGAACTGCTGCTTCAGGAACTGCGGCGAGTCGTTGTCGATGCTGTGAAAAATATTTATGCCTTCGCCGCGAAGGGCGCCGTCTTCGTCGCACAGCAGCACCCGCTTGGCCGCAAGCATGCTGTCGCAGAAGAAAAGCACGTCCTCTGCCGCCAGCCTGAGTGCGGCCTCGAAGCGGACCTTTTCGAAGAGCGGCCGCCCGATCACCATGCAGGAAAGATGCAGGAAGCTCCAATTCTTCAGCATTACACTGGCGATCTCGGGGATCTCCATGATCAGCGGCTCTTCCGAAAGGCGCGCGACCTTTTCGGACTTCGCAAGCTCGGCCATGCTGAAATGATAGTAGAACTCCTCGCCGCCATGGATCGAGGCAAAATAGCAGTCGGCCTCGAAACGGGTCAGGCCGTCATAGGCATTCTGCAGGTGGTTCGGCGTCCAGATGTCGTCGGAATCGAGGAAGGCCGCGTAGCGCGTCGAGGCCGGGATGTTGTCGAGGCCGGTGTTGCGCGCGCCACCCGGCCCGGCGTTCTTCTGGCGGATGACCTTGATGCGCGAACGCTGCTCCTCGGTCAGCGACTTGAGGTCGCCGTCCACGGATACGGGAGACTCGTCGTCGACCACAAGAATGTCGAAATCTTGGAACGTCTGTTCGAATATGGAGGTAAAAGCCCGGTTCAGAATTCCCGACTGCTTCTGATAAAAGGGAATGATAATCGTAAACGTCGCCATTTTTTCGCCCCTGCAATTTTCAAGAAAGGGTTTTTGCGGTCTCCGAGAGGATCTCGCTTCTATCGTTTTTCGGCAGCTCTTTCGTCGATCCTTTGCCGCCAAATCAGTTAGGAACTCCGTATGTCCTCCACAGTTAGCGTGAAATCAGTCACAAACAATGTCGGTTGGAGCATCTTATCCAAGACAAGCACATTCGGGCTGAAGTTTGTCACGGTACCAATTCTTGCGAGAATCCTCACCCCCGAAGAGTTCGGTGTGGTTGCAGTCGCCTACACCGTCGTGCAGTTCCTGACAATGATCGGCGGGGCAGGACTGACCTCTTCGCTCGTGATCCAGCAGGAAGAAGACATGAAGACCGTGCACTCGGTTTTCTGGGTCAATCTTGTCGTTTCTTCGGCGATGGCGCTCATTCTCTTCGTCTTCGCCGATTTTTTCGCACGCCTTCTCGGCGCCGAGGAAGCAGCCTACCTGCTCCGCATCATGGCCTTCATGATCCCGATCCAGCTCGGCGGCGACGTCGCCTACTCGATCCTGGCGCGGCGGATGAACTTCAGCAAGGATGCGATCTGGAGCATGATTTCGGAGTCCCTCGGCGCGATTATCGCCGTTGCGCTCGCGCTCTTCGGCTTCGGCGTCTGGTCCCTCGTCGCCCAGCTTTTCGTCTCCGCCGTCGTGCGCCTCGTCGGGCTCTACAAGGTCGCGAACTACTTCCCGCGGCCGGTCTTTTCCTTTTCCCGGGTGCGTGGTCTGACCAAGTTCAGCTTCGGCATGATGGGTTCGGAAATGGCGAACTTCGTGACCTTCCAGTCGCCGATGGTCATCATAGCCCGTTCGCTCGGACTTGCGGATGCCGGCGCTTATTCGGCGGGCAATCGCTTCGCCAGCATCCCCAACCAGGTCGTGCTCTCCGCCGTCATGGGTGTCCTATTCCCTGCCTTCAGTCACATGATGCATGACCGCAAGCGCCGCTCTGACGCGCTGATGTTCAGCACCCAGGTGACGACGGTCTTGCTTGCACCGATGATGTTCGGGCTGTGGGCTATTGCCGAACCTGCCATGCTGGTGCTCTTCGGGCAGAAATGGGCTTATGCCTGGCCGGTGCTCGGCCTCCTTGCCCTGTCGAAGGCAATCCTGACGCCCTGCAGCACCTTCATCCCCTATCTGAAGGGTGTCGGACGCGGCAACGTGCTGTTCTGGTCGGCGATCGTGCGTGCGATCATCACCACGGTGGCCGTTGCCTGGGGTGCGTCGAGCGGCAGCCTCGTCGAGGCAATGGTCTGGCTCTGCATCGTCAGCGTCATCACGCTGGTCTTCTATTCCTGGGCGGTCTTCCGTGTCGACGGCACCCCGTTCTTCAGAGGCTTCTACATCAGCAACCGCCCGATGATCACCGCCCTCGTCATGGCCCTGATCGTCCGCTACATGCTCGACCATATCAAGGACAGCCTGCCGAACGCGGTGGCCCAGGTCCTGGTCGGCTCGCTCGTCGGAGGGGCCATTTACGTGGTCTTCGTACTGCTGACGGAGGCGCAATTGGTGCGCAAGATTCTGGAGCTCGTAAGGGCCCGAAGAGCCCCGAAAACAGCCCCGGCAACCACCGGATGAGGGCCTTTTCCAGGAACCCATAAATTCATACTGCGCTGCCGCATTTTGTCCACTTTTGACCCGAAAAAATGCGGCGGCGCGGAAGAAATCTTCACCTTTCCGGAGAAATTTCGCAGAAAATCCACAGCACACCCTAAGGTGGGTTTTCACCTTATTCTACACTGCTTGAATGCGTTGCAGGTCAAGCGGTTCGAGGATTGCACGCCCTCGCCAGGCCGCCTTTTGCGGCCACCGATAATGGCACAAATGCCCGTTCCAAAACGGGACACAACCGAGTTTTTTGCTGCAGTGCCATATTTTTTTCCGTCAAACCGCCCTAGCTTAAACGGGTGGACGAAGGTCTGCTCATTTTGAATTGGCTACCCCGGGGGGAGTAGCCCAATAGGGGTGACTGACATCGTGAACGTTGATGCAAACGTTTCATCGCGGATCAATCTCATGCGCATTGTGCTCATTTCGGGCATCGTGTTCGTGCATATTCCGTTCGGACCGCAGTCCAGTCCGTTCCAGGGCACCTATGGACTCTTCGACTGGATCCGCGTCTTCCTGCGCGACAGTCTCTTTCGCGTCGGCGTTCCCTGCCTGAGCGCCATCTCGGGCTACCTGCTCTTCCGCCACGGCTCGACCGCGCTGAACTATGGCAAGACGGTCGCCCGCAAGGCAAAGACGGTACTGCTGCCCTTCCTCCTTTGGAACGGTGCGTTCTTCCTGATCGTGCTTGCGCTTCAGAGCGAAGGCATCGGCCAGGGTTATCTCCCGGATCTGTGGAGCGCGAATGCGCGCACGCTCGCAACGCTGCTGCTGGCGCTCCAGGATGCCCCGATCAACCTGCCTCTCTACTTCCTGCGCGATCTGTTCGTCTGCATCCTGCTGTCGCCGGTGCTCGCGTCCCTGATCGGCCGCTTCCCGATCCCGACGCTGGTCGTCCTGCTGGCGCTCGCAGTACTTCCGATATCGCTCGGCATCGTGCTCAGGAACTCTATCCTGTTCAGCTTCAGCTTCGGCATCTATGCGAGCCTGCACCGGATCGACCTGAAAATCCTCGATCGCTACGCGCTGCCGGTTTCAGTCGCCTTCCTGACGCTTGCTGCGGTTCTTGCCACTGGGCTCTACGAGACAGGTCCTGACTTTCCCGCCTGGCTCAACATCAGTCGCAACCTGATGGTTCTTGCCGGTATTCCGGGCTTCTGGGCGCTGTCAGCGATCCTCATCCGCAGCCGTGCCGGCCAGAAGCTCGCCAAAACCGGGGGCCTCAGCTTCTGGATCTTCTGCGCGCACTATCCAATGCTGCTGCTGCTGTGGATGATCTGGAACCGCACGGGTTCCGACCAGTACCCCGTCTTCTACGTGCTTGCCGCTGCCATCACGTTCAGTGTGCTTCCGCTGACCAACAGCCTGGCGAAGCACTTCCTGCCTTCGGTCTACAACATCCTGACCGGAAGCCGGGCGCGTCCCGCAACGGCCGCACCCGTCACCACTGCTGCTCCTATGGGCGAGGAGCGCAGCCGCAAATATTCATCACATCACAGGTGACCCATGACGAAACCCGCTTTCGCGCACAAGCTTCGCCTCGGTTCGCTCGCCCTCATCGGCATCGGCCTCCTTCCCCTCTCCGCTACGGCGCAGGAGGATCAGGCGAACGGAACATCATTCGTCGAGAATTTCGACTCCATCAGCCGTAGCTTCTGGTACGTCTCCGACGGCTGGAACAATGGCCCGCACCAGAACTGCACCTGGTCGAAGAAGCAGGTTGGCCTCGACAAGGGCGTCCTGCAGCTCGACTTCACGCAGGGCAAGACCGGCGAACGGGACTATGCCTGCGGCGAGATCCAGACGACGAAGCGCTACGGCTACGGAACCTACGAAGCACGCATCAAGGCGGCGACGGGCTCCGGGCTGAATTCGGCCTTCTTCACCTATATCGGCCCGACCGACAAGAAGCCGCATGACGAGATCGACTTCGAAGTGCTCGGGAAGAACACCGGTGAAGTTCAGGTCAACCAGTACATCAAGGCCAAGGGCGGCAATGAGAAGCTCGTGCCCGTCGCCGGTGGTGCCGATCAGGGTTTCAACGATTATGCCTTTGTCTGGGAAAAGGACCGGCTGCGCTATTACCTGAACGGAAAGCTCGTTCAGGATGTGACCGATCCCTCCAAGATTCCGACGCATGCCCAGAAGATTTTTTTCAGCCTTTGGGGAACCGACACGCTGGGCAACTGGATGGGCAAGTTTGCCTATTCGGCACCGGCACGGATGGAGATCGACCGCGTCGCCTTCACGGCACAAGGCGATCCATGCCAGTTCCCGGAATCGATTGCCTGCACTCTGAACTGACAGATTCTTACAGGTTCAAACTCTTACCTCGCGCTGCAACATTCATGTTGCGGCGCAATATCACAGAAGATAAGCTCGGCTCCGGCTGGGCAGGGAAACGGAAGTTTTCATGCTGCGTATATTGTACTTTGTCCATGACCTGGCTGATCCGGCGGTCCGCCGCCGGGTGCTGACGCTTCAGGCCGGTGGAGCCAAGGTAACGCTCGCCGGCTTCCGCCGCGATACGAACGAACTCGCCGCCATCCATGGCGTCACGCCGATCGAGCTCGGACGGACGCAGGATGCGCAGTTCGCGCAGCGCATCGTCGCCGTCGCGAAATCATCGATGCGCCTGCGCGCCACGCTGCGCCACGTCGAAAAGCCTGACGTCATCATCGCCCGCAATCTCGAGATGCTTGCGGTCGCAAATCGCGCGCGCTCCATCTTTGGCGGCGACACGCCGATCGCCTATGAGTGCCTGGATATCCATCGGCTGCTCCTGCGTGGCGATATCGCCGGCAAGGTGATCCGCACTGCCGAACGGCACTTGGGCAGCAATGCCGGGCTGCTGCTCACCAGCTCGCCTGCCTTTGTCGAGAACTATTTCCGCCGCCTCTCCAGCCTCGATCTCCCGGTGATGCTGCTGGAGAACAAGGTCATCGCGCTGGAGGAGAGCGCGGACGAAACCGCTGTCGCACCACGCGCGCCAAAGGAAGGCGAGCCCTGGAAGATCGGCTGGTTCGGAGCGCTGCGCTGCCGCAAGTCGCTGAAGCTGCTCGCCGAATTCTCGCGCCGCATGGAAGGTCGCTACGAGATCGTGCTGCGCGGGCGCCCCGCCTATACGGAATTCGAGGATTTCGACGGCTTCGTGCGCAACGAGCCCTTCATCAACTTCCACGGCCCCTACAAGAATCCCGAGGACCTACCGACAATATATAATGAGGTGCAGTTCTTCTGGGCGATCGATTTCTTTGAGGAAGGGTTGAACTCCAGCTGGCTGTTGCCGAACAGGCTCTACGAAGGCTGCCTGCACGGTGCGGTACCGATCGCCATGAGCGGCACGGAGACGGCGCGCTTCCTCGCCGCCCGCAATATGGGACTGGCACTGGAGCGGGCGGACGCTGCGCACATTGAATCGCGCCTCGGCGACATGGACGAGCGCCGCTATCGCGACGCGTTCGACACCGTCGCAGCGCACGACCGCAAGCACTGGATCACCGACCGCGCCGATTGCCTTGCCCTGGTGGATCGCCTCGCCTCGCTGGCGGGCGAGAACCGCAGGGCGTTACCGCTCAAGACACAGCAACAGCATCGCAACCAGGGTGGACTGCTATGAAGACCGACGCTTGCCCCGACGTTCGCAGCCTCATCATCATTCCCTGCCTCAACGAGGCACGCCACATCGAAGGGCTGATCGAAAAGCTCGGCGGCGCCCTTGACGAACTCGACGCCAGGATCGTTGTTGCCGATGGCGGCAGCACCGATGGCACGCGCGATATCGTGCGCCGCATCTCGGAAGCCGATGACCGTGTCCTGCTGCTGGACAATCCGAAGCGGCTGCAGAGTGCAGCACTCAATCTCGCGGTCGAGACACTGGGCGAAGGCTACGACTATCTCATCCGCATCGACGCCCATGGCGATTACCCACTCGACTATTGCCAGAAGCTGGTTGCCGAGGCGGTCGCGACGGAAGCGGACTCCGTCGTCGTCGCAATGCGCACGGTGGGCTTCGGCACGTTCCAGAAAGCGACTGCCATTGCCCAGAACTCCAAGCTCGGCAATGGCGGCTCGAAGCATCGCGAAGGATCCAAGGGCCACTGGGCCGATCATGGCCACCACGCCCTGATGCGCATCGCCGCGTACAAGACCGTCGGCGGCTATGACGAGACCTTCAGCCACAACGAAGATGCCGAGCTCGACTTCCGCCTCAGGAAGGCCGGTTTCCGCATCTGGATGACCGACAAGACCTGGATGACCTATTATCCCCGGTCGAGCGTCGGCCCGCTCTTCCGCCAGTATCTCGGCTACGGCCGCGGCCGCGCCCGCAATATCCTCAAGCACGGCAGCATGCCGAGCCTGCGCCAGATGCTGCCCCTCGCAGTGGTGCCCATTTTCATCGGCGCCTTTCTCGCGATCATCAGCTGGACCGCAGCGATTCCCTTCGCGCTCTGGGCTGTGGTCTGCATGGGCTACGGCTTCTGGATCGCCGTCGGACAGAAGAACCCCTATGGCCCCCTCGCGGCGATCTCGGCGATGGTAATGCATTTCGCCTGGTCGGCAGGCTTCTGGATGGAACTCCTGAGTTTCCGCAACCGACGGGTGGCGTCATGATGCCCACATCCGGCCACAGGACTGTCAAGGTCGACATCGCCGTCTGCACCTATCGACGGACGGAGTTGGACCAGACGTTGAGGTCCCTCGCGAAGCTTGCAGTGCCGGCAGGCGTCACCGTGCGCGTCATCGTCGCCGACAACGACGTGACGCCGAGCGCGCGCGAACGGGTCGACGCCCAGCGCGCGAGCCTGCCGTTCGAGATCGCCTACGTGCACTGCCCGGCATCGAACATATCGCTTGCCCGCAACGCCTGCCTCGACAACGCGACCGGCAACTTCCTCGCCTTCATCGACGATGACGAGACCGCGAGCGAAGATTGGCTGGCCGAGCTGATCGCAACTGCAGACGGCACTGGTGCCGACGCCGTGCTCGGCCCGGCCTATGCCGTCTATCCGCAGTCGGCTCCGGCCTGGATGCGCAGCGGCGACTTCCACTCCACCCTTCCCGTCTGGGTCGGCGGCAGCATCCGCACCGGTTATACGTGCAACGTGCTGCTGCGACGCAACGCGCCGTCGCTTTCAGGTCGCCGCTTCAATCTCGCGCTCGGCCGCAGCGGCGGCGAGGACACCGAGTTCTTCACCCACATGTTCCGGGCCGGGGGACGCATCGCCTATGCCCCGGACGCCGTGGTCCACGATCCGGTTCCGGAAAATCGCGCGGCACTCGCCTGGCTTGCCAAGCGCAGGTTCCGCTTCGGTCAGACGCATGGCCGTCTGCTGCAGGAAAACGCCACTGGTCTCGGCCGCTTCAAGCAGGTCGGACTTGCCGCTGCCAAGGCCGGCTATTGCTTGGCCGCCGGCACCGGAATGGCATTCATGTCCATCCCCCGCAACCGCTACTGGCTGCGCGGCCTCATGCATGCCGGCGTTGTCAGCGGCCTGCTCGGCGTTCGCGAGATCGTGCAGTACGGCGCATTGGAGACGAAATCGCAATGAGCGAATTCGTACCTGACGTCAGCTTCGTCATCGCCGCCTATAACTCCGAGGACACTCTGGAGCGGGCGATCGACAGTGCGCTCGCCCAGGGCGGCGTGAGCATGGAAGTCATCGTGGTCGACGACTGTTCGAAGGACCGAACGCGGGAGATCGCGGGCAGCCATCCCGATCCGCGCGTACGTCTGCTGGCGCTTGCCCGAAATGGCGGCCCGTCCGCCGCACGTAACGCGGGTCTTGATGCCGCGCGCGGCCGCTGGGTAGCGGTTCTCGATTCCGACGATGCCATCCGCCCGGATCGGCTGACGCGCATGATCGCGCGCGCCGACAAGGCCGAGGCACAGGTCGTCGTCGACAATCTCGACGTGGTGCGCGGCGAGGACGAAGAGATCTACACGATGTTCCCGGAGGCCATGCTGACGCGGCTGCCGGTCATAACACTCGCGGATTTCATCTCGTCCAACGTGATTTTCCGCTCCGAGCACAATTTCGGCTACATGAAGCCGATCTTCCTGCGCTCCTTCCTGGAAGAGCATCACCTGCGTTTCGACGAGACGCTGAGGATCGGCGAGGACTATATCTTCCTCGCTTCCGCCATGGCGCTGGGTGCGATCTGCGTCGTCGAGCCCTATGCCGGATACATTTATTATATACGCGAAGGCTCGATCTCACGCGTGCTGGAAATCCGGCATGTGGACGCGATGATCGCCGGCGACAAGACCTTCCTGTCGAAGTTCACGCTAGAGCCGGTCGCCCTTGCCGCCCAGCGCCAGCGCGAACGGAGCCTGAAGGAGGCCCGCTCCTTCCTGATCCTCGTGGAGAGCATCAAGAACAAGTCCGTTCCCGGCATCCTCAAGGTTGCCGTCACCAATCCGCGCGCCCTTCGTCATCTGAGGATGCCGATCGTCGCGCGTATGCACCGCCTTGCTGCGTTGCTGAAACGCAGCAGCGAAAAAGACGCCGGCCCCCCGGCAGCCAAACTCCCCACTTTGGGCGGAGGCCCTCACTCTAACAAAGGATAGAGCCATGGACCGTATCAAGAATGTGAGAAAAGCAGTCATCCCCGTCGCAGGAAACGGAACCCGCTTCCTGCCTGCCACGAAGGCAATGCCGAAGGAGATGCTGACGATCGTCGACCGCCCGGTCGTGCAATATGCCGTTGACGAAGCCCTGCAGGCCGGCATCGAGCACATCGTCTTTGTGACGAGCCGCAACAAGTCGGCCATCGAGGACCATTTCGATGACACGCCCGAACTGATCTCCTCGCTGCATCGCGCCGGCAAGACCGTCCAGGTCTCCGAGCTCGAACGCATCCTGCCCAAGGCCGGCTCGATGAGCTTCACTCGCCAGCAGGCCCCGCTTGGCCTCGGCCACGCCGTCTGGTGCGCCCGTGATGTTGTCGGCGACGAACCCTTTGCCCTGCTGCTGCCGGACATGGTCTGCCACGGTGCGCGCGGCTGCATGGCCGGCCTCGTCGACCTCTACAACGATGTCGGCGGCAACGTGGTCGGCGTCGAGGAATGCGACCCGGAAGAGACCTCGAAATACGGCATCGTCGGCCAGGGTGCGACGGTCGCGCGCGGCTTCGCCGTCACCAAGATGGTCGAAAAACCGCGTCCGTCCGAGGCTCCTTCCAACTTTTACCTTAATGGCCGCTATATTCTCCAGCCCGAGATCTTCGACATCTTGGCGCGGCAGGAACGCGGCGCCGGCAACGAGATCCAGCTCACCGATGGAATGCTGCGTCTTTCCGAGACCCAGTCGTTCCACGCCCAACCCTATGAGGGCCGGACTTTCGATTGCGGGTCGAAGCAGGGGTTCATCGAGGCAAACGTCGCTTTTGCGCTGGCGCGTGCCGACATCGGGAACCTCGTCTACGACTCGCTCAGGAACCTCGTGCTTTCGCATGAAGCGACCGTGAAGGCCGCGTAACGACAACTCGTCACCGGATCGGCGGCCCCGTGCCGCCGGTCCGGCCGGCACCAGACGGTAAACCAGGCTCTCCGGACAAGGCAGCTGTTATGCATCAGAAGAATTTTACATTTCACAGCAGTTTTCCGAAGGCGGAGCATTCAGACTCCTTCATCGACCTCGAAAAGCTTATGGCGATCGTTGTCCGCCGCGCCCGCACCATCGCGGCCTGCGTGGCCGTCTTCGTCGTGCTGGCCGTCGTCTACCTGCTCTTCGCAACGCCGGTCTATACCTCGATGACGCAGATCCTGCTCGACAAGGATCTCACCAAATATGCCGAAAGCGCGCCGCCCCAAGCCAATGCGCAGCAGGCGGACATGGAAATTTCGAGCGCCGTTGAAATCCTGAAATCCAGCGAGATGGCGCTCAGGGTCGTCGACGAAGCGGGTCTCGCGAGCAACGAGACGATCCTCAATCCACCCATGTCCCCGGCGGCACTGCTGAAATCGGGCGTGAAGCTGATAACCAGCGCCTTCACGCCGGCCGAACCGCCACCCTCGGAAGAGGCAATCCGCGAAGGTCAGCGCCAGAAGGCCGCAGCCATGCTGCAGAACAATCTGAGCGTGGAGCGCGTAACGCGAAGCTCGGTTGTGGCGGTCTCCTTCCGCTCCACCGATCCGCAGCTGGCGGCAAAGATCACCCGCGCCTATGCGAACGCCTACCTCACCGATCAGCTGAATGCGAATTTCGATGCGACGGAACAGGCCTCGGTCTGGCTGCAGGAGCGGCTGAACGACCTGCGCCAGCGCTCGCAGCAGGCTTCGCTGGAGGTCGAGAAGTACAAGGCCGACAACGGCCTCACCCAGGCCGGTGGCGAGCTCATGTCCGAGCAGCAGCTAGCCGACCTCAACAAGCAGCTGATCATCGCCCAGGCGGATTCGGCCAGCGCCGCCGCGCGCTACAACCAGTACAAGTCGATCATCGACCAGGGCCCGGACGCGGCCGTCAGGAACGCGACCATTTCCTCCAGTCAGACGGACAATTCCGTTCTGCAGCAGCTGAAAACCCGTTACCTCACCGTTCAGAAGCGCGAACAGGAAGTGACGCAGGATTTCGGCGCCGAGCATCCGCAGGCGGTCGCGCTCAAGGCCGAGCGCGAGGACGTCACACGCCAGATCTTCCAGGAACTGGAACAGCTGACCGCGAGCTACCGCAATGAATATGACGTTGCCCGCTCTCGCGAGGCCTCGATGCGGGAAAGCATCGACGGCGTCGTCGGCAAGAACTCGGAAGCGAACAAGTCGCTCGTTCATCTTAACGAACTCGAACAGCGCGCGACGGCTCTTCGCTCTCTCTATGAATCCTATCTCGGCCGCTTCGAGGAGGCCTCCCAGCAGCGGTCCTTCCCGATCGCCAAGGCCCGCGTGATTTCGCAGGCCGGCGTGCCGACCGCGCCGTCAAGTCCGAAGCGGACCATGGTGCTGGCACTCTCCGTCGTCCTCGGTCTGATGATCGGCGGCTCGCTTGCCGGTTTCCAGGAATTCCGTGACCGCTACTTCCGCGTGGAAGCAGACGTTCGCACGAATCTCGGCCATAAGTTCCTCGGCTATCTTCCCCTCATGGGGCGGCCGAACGGCGGCAAGCGCGGCTTCTGGAAACGTCAGACCCCGCCGGCACCGGCAACGGCTGAAGGCAGCGGCGATGGCGGCGTCGCCTTCGAACGGATCATGCGCATCGCCGTCGAGGCGCCGCGCTCGAGCTTCGCCGAAACGCTGCGCAACGCGAAGCTGGCAAGCGACGTGATGCTGCAAGGACATTCGAGCCGCGTCATCGGCGTGGTCTCGGCGCTGCCGGGCGAAGGCAAGTCGACGACGGCGGCGAATTTTGCCGCTCTCCTCGCCTCGAGCGGCAAGCGCACGCTGCTGATCGACGCCGACCTGCGCAACCCCGGCCTGACCCGCATGCTCAAGTCCTCGCCGCAGGTAGGCCTCATCGAGGCCGCGCTGGGTGAAGTGCCGTGGACGAGCGCCGTCAAGGTCGACCAGCGCACCAAGCTTGCGATCCTGCCGGTGGTGCTGCGCGATCAGCTCGCCCATACCAGCGAGCTCCTTTCCTCGCAGGGGATGCTCAACCTCATGGAAAGCGCCCGCAAGATGTTCGACTACATCGTCGTCGACCTTGCCCCGCTCGCGCCTGTTATCGACGCCAAGGCCTTCTCCCCGCAGGTCGATGCCTTCATCTACGTCGCACAGTGGGGTTCGACGCCGACGAGCGTGGTCAAGAACCTTCTGGAGCAGGAGCCGCACATCAACTCGAAGATCCTCGGCGTCATCCTCAACAAGACGGACATGTCCGAACTTACCCGCTATAGCGAGTTCGGCGGCACCGAGCGCTATCGCGAGAAGTACATCAGCTACTACACGGAGCCGGCAGCGCCGAAGGTACACGCCGAGGCCTGAGGCCGGCGTGTTCCCTGCCGCCTAGACTACGGCGGTCTTGCAGGGGCCGGCCGAGCGGCGCTCGACGATGCGCGAGGCGACATGAATGCGGCGTGCCGGGGAACCCGGCTGCCGCGGATTTTCGATGCGCTCGAGAAGCAGCCGCAGTCCGACGGCGCCGCATTCCTGCCCCTCCATCCGCACCGTCGTCAGCGGCGGCGAAATCAGCGTGGCGGCCGAAAAATCCCCGAAGCCGACAACCGAGACGTCGTCCGGAATCCTGTACCCCTGGCCGAGAAGCTCGGAGACGACCGTGAGTGCGAGCCCGTCATGGGCACAGAAGAAGGCCGTCGGCTTCGTGCCCCCCTGTTTCAGCGCGCTATAGGCCTCGCCGAAGCCGATCTGCTCCTCGTACTGCATAACATGCAGCGCAACATCAGGATAACGTTCGGCGATCTCGCGAGCGCCATAATAGCGCTCCCGGCGACCACGCAGGCCCGGCGTCCCCTGCACATAGGCGATCGAACGATGGCCGAGATTGATCAGATACTGGAGGACCGCCTGACCTGATTCATGGTCGGTGCCGGAAACCTGGTCGACCTGCTCCAGCGGATCGACCCAGCCGAAACGAACGACGGGCACATCCATCGACGCTGCCGCCTCGATCGTCTCGCGGTCATGCGGGCCGACAAGAAGTAGGCCGGCGCACGCACGTGCGATCTCCTTGAGCTGGCTGACGCTGTGGGTCCAGCGGACCCGCAATCCCACGCCAAGCCGATGCGCCTCCCCCTGAACCCCATTCTGGACCTGCATGTAAAGCTCGCTGTTGACGGGATCGACATCGTGGAAAACGACGGCGACTTCCGTTGGCGTGTGCTGGCTCACGGGCTTGGCATAGCCGAGGCGGCGCGCCGTCGTCAGGATCCTGTCGCGGGTCTCGTCGCTCACGCCGCTCTTGCCGGCAAGGGAGCGCGAAACGGCGTATTTCGAGAGGCCGACCTCCTCGGCAATCCTCTGCAATGTCACGCGTCCCTTGGTTCTCATCGTCGGTCCTTTGTCCTGTCGGATTCCCTGCGGTCGGTACCAATCCAACAGCGGTCGGAATGCAAAATTCTCCTAAAGACAAACATAACGCTTTACCTAACAATATTCAAAACATACTTTACCGATATCCAAACAAAAGAGCTCGAAGAATTGGCCGGAGGTTTGGAAACTGGAGGAGAAACCCTATGATCAAGCTGAGACGTCGTGCGTTTCTGGCCGGAACTACGGCCGCCCTTATTCTGCCGGCTCTTCCCTCGTTCGCCCTGGAATACCAGGAAGCGGACGTCCTCAAGGAAAAGGTGAAGTCCGGTGCCCTTCCGCCCCTGAAGGACCGCCTGCCTGAAAATCCGCTGGTCGTCACACCCATCGAAAGCGTCGGCAAGTACGGCGGTGACTGGAACATGGCGCTTGTCGGCGGCGGATCGCTGTCGATGCTGTTCCGGTACCAGGCCTACGAGCCGCTGGTGCGCTACACGCCGGACTGGACGGGCGTCACGCTGAATGTGGCGGAATTCTTCGAAGGCGATGCCGATTCCAAAGTCTATACGATCCGGTTGCGCAAGGGGATGAAATGGTCGGACGGCCAGCCCTATACGACTGCTGACATCAAGTTCTGGTATGATACGGTCTTCACCGACAAGCGCGTCGCCTTCGTGGGTCAGGATCATTGGAAGTCCAAGGGCAAGCCTGCCAAACTCGAGATTGTCGACGAGCAGACATTCAAGGTCATCTTCGACCAGCCCAACGGCTTGTTCCCGCTGCAGGTCGCCTGGGCGAACCTCGACCAGACGACGCGTACGCCGAAGCACTATCTCGAGCAGTTCCACATCGACTACAATCCGAAGGCGGACGAGCTTGCCAAGGAGCGCGGCTTCGAGAGCTGGATCGCCTCCTTCCAGGCGGCAGCCGGCTTCCAGGACGACAACGCCTTCTTCCTGAACTCCTCGAAGAAGCCCAACCTCTTCGCATGGTCGTTCAGCGTCGCGCCGGGCGAGAATACCGAGCGGGCGATCGCCGAACGCAATCCCTATTACTTCAAGGTCGACACCGCCGGAAACCAGCTGCCCTACATGGACCGCATCGTCTACCAGATGGTCGCCGATCCGCAGGTTCTGCTCTTGAAGGCCATGCAGGGCGAGATCGACCTGATGGACCAATACATCGCAACGCCGAACAACAAGGCGGTGCTCTACGATGCACGCGAGCAGGGCGGCTACGACTTCTACACACTGAAGTCGACCGAAGCTAACGTGATGAACTTCATCTTCAACCTTAACCACAATGATGAGACGAAGAGAAAGCTGTTCCAGAACAAGAACTTCCGGGCAGCTCTTTCAACGGCACTCGACCGGCAGACGCTGATCGATGCGGTGCTCGTCGGCCAGGGCGCTCCGGCACAGCCCTCGATCAAGGAAGGCGATCCGCTCTACAACGAGCAGCTTGCCACCCAGTTCACGGCCTACGACGTCGACAAGGCAAACGCCATGCTCGACGAGATCGTGCCTAAGCGCGACGACCAGAACTTCCGCCTCGACGACGAGGGACGGCGGCTCACCATCATCTTCGAGATCGACCAGGCGCGCGCCGTCTTCCTCGACCTCTTCCAGCTGGTGATCCCGATGTTCCAGGCAGTGGGCATCGATGCCCAGATGCGAAGCATGGACCGCTCGCTCTGGGAGACCCGCGTCCGCCAGGGCCGCGATTTCGACGCGACCGCCCACCAGTTCGGCGCCAATGGCGGCATCGCCGCAATGCTCGACCCGCGCTACTACGCGCCGACCGACAACAACGCGATGTACGCACCCGGCTGGCAGCTCTGGTATCGCGACCGCAACAATGAAAACGCGGTCGAGCCGCCCGAAGAGACGAAGAAGCAGCTTGCCCTCTACGACAAGCTGAAGGCGACCTCGGATCCGGCCGGGCAGGCCGAGATCATGAAGGAGCTTCTGCAGGCGGCTGCCGAGAATTTCTATGTCTTCGGCATATCGCAGCAGCCCGATGGCTACGGCATCGTCAAGAACAACCTGAAGAACGTCACGAAGACCATGCCGAACTCGTTCGGCTGGCCGACCCCTGCTCCCACCATGCCGGAGCAGTTCTACAAGACCTGACAGGCTCGAAAGACCTGAAATCTGTGAAGTGCCGGCGCCTGCCGCCGGCGCTCCCGGCTCCCTTTTGCCCGCAAAGGACACGATCATGCTCGACGCCAGAAGACAGAACACCGATACGCTCCGCACGCCCGAATGGTTCAAGACCGCGACCCGCTGGACGCAGCTGACCTTCGTGGAGGACGATCCGGAAAAATACGATCCCGCCTTCTGGATCGACGTGTTCAAGCGGACGAAATCGAATGCGGTCTGCCTGAGCGCCGGCGGCTACATCGCCTACTATCCGAGCGACGTGCCCTATCATTACGTCAGCAAGTTCCTGGGCGACAAGGACATCTTCGGCGCGCTCGTCGATGCCGCCCGCAGCCTCGACATGCATGTCATGGCCCGCGTCGACCCCCATGCGATCCACGAGGATGCCGCCAAGGCGCACCCCGAATGGGTCGCGATCAATGCCGACGGCACGCCGCGCCGCCACTGGGCCTATCCGGACGTCTGGGTCACCAATGCCTATGGCGACTACAACACCGTCTTCATGCCCGAGGTGGTCAAGGAGATCGTCCGCAAATACGACATCGATGCCGTCTTCGCCAATCGCTGGCAGGGCCACGGTGTCGACTACAGCGAAGACAGCGCCCGTCGCTTCAAGGACATGTTCGGCCATGCCCTGCCGAAGAAGCCCGATGCAGAGGATCCGGCGTGGCAGGCCTGGGTGCAGTGGCGGCGTCGCGTGCTCACCGACATGATCGCCCAATGGGACGATGCGGTGAAGGCGATCCGCCCGCATGCGAGCTTCATTCCCAACATGGGCGGCGCCTCACTGATGGAGTTCGACCTTTCGGTCATCGCCAGGCATTGCCCCTTCCTCGTCGTCGACCACCAGGGACGCAAGGGGCTGGAGCTCGGCTGGTCGGCGGGCCGCAACGGCAAGCGCATCCGCGCCACCTTCCCGGATCGTCCGGTCGTGCTCATCACTTCGATCGGTCCGGAGGAGGAATATCGCTGGAAGGACGCGGTGACCTCTGGCGAGGAGATGCAGCTCTGGATCAATGACGGCACGGCCCACGGCCTTTATGCCTGGTTCACTAAGTTCAATGGCGTCGTGCCCGACAAGCGCTGGGTCGAGCCGGTCGCCGAATCCTTCGCCCTGCAGGCGGCGGTGGAACCGGTCATCGAAAGCATGGCGCCGACGGCCGAAATCGCCGTCATCGATCCTTCGACGACGCTGCGCCATTGGGCGCCGGAAGAACGGCCGAATGCGGAAAAGCACGATCTCGGCTTCTACCACGCCCTCGTCGAGGCTCGCCTTCCCTTCGAACTGCTGTCCGACCAGGTGCTGACGAAGGACAATCTCGACCGCTTCAAGGTCATCGTCCTTGCCAATGTCTCCTGCCTCTCGGATGCGCAATGCGACGCAATCCGCGCCTATGTCGATCGCGGCGGCAGCGTGATTGCCGCCTACGAAACCTCGCTTCGCGACGAGTTCGGCAAGAAGCGCAAGGAATTCGGCCTCGCCGACGTGCTCGGCGCCAAATTCGTCTCCGGCCCGCGCGGCATCGTCAAGAACACCTATGTCGCGCTCGCGGGCGATCATCCTGTGACCGAGGGTTATGAGGGTGCCGAGCGCATCATGGGCGGCACGCGCCTCATCGACGTCGAGCCGACAGCCGGCGCCGGGACACCCTTCCTCTATGTTCCTGACTTCCCGGACCTGCCGATGGAAGAGGTCTATCCCCGCGAGGAGCCGAAGGGGGCAGCCGTTATCGCCCGCGAAACCGGCAAGGGCGGACGCACCGTCTACATCCCCTGGAACATCGGTGAGATCTTCTGGGAGGTTTTCGCTGTCGACCATGCGCGTCTCATCGCCAATGCGGTGCGCTGGACGCTCGGCAAGACGCCCCGCGTTACCGTCGAGGGTCCGGGCGTCATCGATCTTGCACTCAGGGAAAGCCCTGAGGGCATCGCGCTCAGCCTTTTCAACCTTACCAATCCGATGATGATGAAAGGTCCGATCCGCGAAAACTTCCCTCTGGCGGCGCAGACCGTTTCGGTGGACATTCCGCAGGGGAAGTCCGTGGCAAGGGCATGGCTGGTGGTTGCCGACCGCGCCGCAAGTTTCAGCATCAAGGACGGCCGGGCGGAGGTCGTCGTGCCGGCAATAGACAGGCTGGAGGTCGTGCACCTCACCTGGAAATAACGGGAGTGAAACAGGAGGGTGGCTTCCGGCCCCAGCGGGCCGGAAGCCGGAAATGATCCGAGGAGGCGCTGTGGAGAGCGCCGTCGACGGGAGGAGAATCCGATGCTTCGCTACATATTGAAGCGCGTACTCTACATGATACCGACGCTGTTCGGCATGTCGCTGATTTCGTTCATGATCATCCAGCTTCCGCCGGGTGACTACCTGACATCGATGATCGCTACCATGAGCGACAGCGGCCAGACCGTGGATCCGGCGCAGATCGAACGGCTGAAGCAGATCTACG
Organism: Rhizobium sp. BK251; assembly: GCF_004345245.1. Lineage (GTDB taxonomy): Bacteria > Pseudomonadota > Alphaproteobacteria > Rhizobiales > Rhizobiaceae > Rhizobium. Next base: position 112,267 of record NZ_SLUQ01000006.1, read on the forward strand.
GCTTCGACGATCCCTTCTATGTGCAATACATTAAGTGGATCTGGGGCATTCTCAGCCGCGGCGATTTTGGCTACTCCTTCGAATGGAACCAGCCGGTTTCGGGCCTTATCTGGGCGCGCATGGGCTCGACGCTGGTGATCTCGCTCCTGAGCCTGCTCTTCGTCTGGGCCGTGGCGCTGCCGATCGGCATCTATTCCGCCGTGCGCCGCCACTCGATCAGCGATCACGTCTTCACCTTCTTCGGCTTCATCGGCCTGGCGGTGCCAAACTTCATCCTGGCGCTGACGCTGATGTATCTCGCCTACAAATATCTCGGCCAGAGCGTCGGCGGGCTGAATTCGCCGGAATATGCCGAAGCGCCGTGGAGCCTCGCCAAGGTTGGCGATTTCCTCGCCCATCTCTGGATACCCATCATCATCATCGGCGCTTCGGGCACGGCGGCGCTGATCCGTGTGCTCCGCGCCAACCTGACGGACGAGCTGCACAAGCCCTATGTCGTCACCGCTCGCGCCAAGGGCCTTCCGGAATACAAGGTCATCCTCAAATATCCTGTTCGTATCGCGCTCAATCCCTTCGTCTCGGCGATCGGCTGGGTGCTGCCGCACTTGGTGTCGGGCGTCACGATCACGGCTATCGTGCTCAACCTGCCGACCGCCGGCCCGCTGCTTTTCCGGGCGCTCGTCTCGCAGGACATGTATCTCGCCGGCAGCTTCATCCTGCTGCTCTCCGCACTCACCCTCGTCGGCATGCTGTTGTCGGACCTGCTGCTTGCGCTGCTCGATCCGCGCATCCGGTTCAATTGAGGTGACGCCATGAGCACGCACGAAACTTTCGGAAATTATGCCGGTCCAGCCCACGTCGTCGCCGACGGCCCGTCGATCAGCCCGCTGAAGGAGGGAAAGAAGGTCTCTACCGCCGCGGTCGGCCCATGGCGGCTGGTCGCCGGAAAGCTCGTCCGCCAGAAGGTGGCCATGACGGCAGGCGTCATCATCCTGATACTATACCTCATCGGCCTCTTCGCCGAGTTCCTGGCACCGTCGCTGCCGGCAACCGCGAGGCCACAATATACCTACGCGCCGCCGCAGGGCCTGAGTTTCTTCGTGACGAAGCCGGACGGCAGCCGGGAATTCAACTTCCACGTCAAGGGCTACAAGGTCGAGATAGACAAGGTGGCGCTGCGGCGCACCTTCGTCGTCGACGATACGAAGGTCGTTCCCGTCGGCTTCTTCGTGAAAGGCGCGCCCTACAAGCTCTGGGGTCTCATCCCGATGAACCGGCACCTGATCGGCCCGGTCAATGCCAATGATCCCATGTATCTGCTTGGCGCCGATCGCCTCGGCCGCGACGTCTTCACGCGGCTCGTCTACGGCACCCGCGTCTCCATGTCGATCGGCCTCGTCGGCGTCGCCATGTCGCTCGTCCTCGGCGTGGTGCTGGGCTCGATCTCCGGCTTTTACGGCGGTTGGGTCGATACGCTGATCCAGCGCGTCATCGAGGTCGTCAGCGCCATGCCGACCATCCCGCTATGGCTCGGCCTTGCGGCGGCGATCCCACTCACCTGGTCGCCCGTCAGCGTCTACTTCGTGATCACCATCATCGTCTCCTTCCTCGGCTGGACAGGCCTGGCGCGCGAGGTGCGCGGCCGCTTCCTGGCGCTGCGCAGCGAGGATTTCGTCACGGCAGCCAAGCTCGACGGCTCCAGCGAACGACGGCTGATCTTCCGCCACATCCTGCCCTCGCTCACGAGCCACATCCTTGCGGTGGTAACGCTCGCCGTGCCCACCATGATCGTCGCCGAGACATCGCTCTCCTTCCTCGGCATCGGCCTCAAGCCGCCGGTCGTCAGCTGGGGCGTGCTGCTGCAGGACGCGCAGAATATCCGCACCGTCGCCACCGCCCCGTGGCTCCTGATCTGGCCTTCGCTCGCCGTGGTCATCGCGGTGCTCTCGTTCAACTTCTTCGGCGACGGCCTGCGCGATGCGGCCGATCCCTACGACAACTGAGGAGGCGGTGATGACCGAACTTCCGGACGATATCCTGCTGTCGGTGAGAAACCTCTCGATCGATTTCCGGCTGCGCACCCACATCCTCCACGCCGTCGAGAATGTCGGCTTTGACCTTCGCCGCGGCCAGACGCTCTGCCTCGTCGGCGAAAGCGGATCGGGAAAGAGCGTGACGGCCCGTTCGCTGCTGCAGATCGTCGACAAGCCCGGCCAGATCGTCGGCGGCGAGATATTGCTGCGCGATGGCGAGACAAGCACGGATATCGCGAGGCTCGACCCTCGCAGCCGCACCATGCGCTCGATCCGCGGCCGCCGCATCGGACTGATCTTCCAGGAACCGATGAGCTCGCTCTCGCCGGTGCACACCATCGGCTCGCAGATCATCGAGGCGATCCGGCTGCACAGCAACCTGGACAAGAAGGCGGCGCGCGAACGGACGATCGAGCTGCTGCGGCAGGTCGAAATCCCCAACCCCGACAAGATGGCCGACCGCTACACCTTCGAGTTCTCCGGCGGCATGCGCCAGCGCGCGATGATCGCCATGGCCCTTGCCGGCAATCCCGACATCCTGATCGCCGACGAGCCGACCACAGCACTCGACGTGACGACACAGGCGGAAATCCTCGACCTCATCAAGCGCCTGCAGGTCAGCCGCGGCATGGCCATGCTCTTGATCACCCATGACATGGGCGTCGTTGCGGAAGTAGCCGACGAGGTCGCCGTCATGCGCTTCGGAAAGATCGTCGAGCGCGGCCCGGTCGACGCCATCTATCACGCGGCCGCCCATCCCTATACGCGGCAATTGCTGGCCTCGACGCTGAAGCTTACCCATCACAGCAGCCGGGCGCCGGCTGCCGTCCTGTCGCCGAATGCACCGCAGCCGATCCTCACCGTCCGCAACCTCTCAAAGGTCTATGGCTGGCATTCGGGCGGCCCCAACACGCTGCGCGCCGTGGATAACGCCAATTTCAACCTCTATCCCGGCGAGAACCTCGGCATTGTCGGCGAGAGCGGCTCCGGCAAGACGACGCTCGGCCGGCTCATCCTGCGCACCGTCGAGCCGACCACCGGCACAGTCGTCTATCGCGGCAATGACGGCCACGAGGTCGATGTCACCAAGCTCTCGAAGCGCGAGCTGCGCAACTTCCACCGCGAGGTCCGCCTCGTCTTTCAGGATCCCTTCGCCTCGCTCAATCCGCGCATGACGGTCAAGGAGGTGATCGGCGATCCGCTGATCGTCAACGGGATCGCCAAGGGCCAGGCGCTGGAGGATCGCGTCGCCGAGCTGATGAAGCTCGTCGGCCTCGATCCGCTCGCCATGGAGCGCTATCCGCACGCCTTTTCCGGGGGGCAGCGCCAGCGCATAGGGATTGCCCGGGCGCTGGCGCTTGATCCGCGCATCATCATCGCCGATGAGGCGACCTCGGCGCTCGACGTGTCGATCCGCAGCCAGATCCTCGACCTGCTGCTCGACATCAAGCGGCGGCTTAATCTCAGCTTCATCTTCATCTCGCACGACATTTCGGTGGTGCGCTACTTCTGCGACCGCGTCGCAGTCATGCATCGCGGCAAGATCGTCGAGATCGGCGAGGCCGAACAGATCTGCACCGCCCCGCGGGAGGCCTATACGAAGAGCCTTATTTCTGCCGTCCCCAATCCAGATCCGCGCGACAAGCGTATGCTGCACCGGCATCGCTTCGTCGCACCCGCAGCCATCTGAGGAGTCAAAGTGCCCAAATTTTCCGCCAACCTCTCTTTTCTCTATCAGGACCTTGCCTTCCTCGACCGCTTCGCCGCCGCTGCCCGCGACGGTTTCAAGGCGCTCGAATATCTCGGCCCTTATGCCGAGCCGAAGGAAAAGGTCGCCGAAACCCTGAAGGCAAACGGCCTCAGCCAGGCGCTCTTCAACGTACCCTCGGGCGATTGGGCTGGCGGCGAGCGCGGCATCGCCTGCCTGCCAGACCGCGTCGAGGAATTCCGCAACGGCATCTCGCTGGCGCTGGACTATGCCAAGGCACTCGCCTGCCCGCAGGTGAATGTCATCTCCGGCCTCGTGCCGAAGGGCGCTGACCTCGAAACGCTGGAAAAGGTGCTGGTCGAGAACCTGCGCTACGCCGCCCCGCGCTGCGCGGATGCGGGCATCAGGCTGTTGATCGAGCCGATCAACCTGCGCGACATTCCAGGCTTCTTCCTGTCGACGACAAACCACGCCGAGCGCATCCTCGAAAAGGTCGGCTCGGACAATCTCTATATCCAGTACGACTTTTATCACATGCAGGTCATGCAGGGCGACCTGATCCCGACCTTCGCCCGGCTGAAGGATCGCATCGCCCATGTGCAGATCGCCGACAACCCCGGCCGCAACGAACCCGGCACGGGCGAGATCAACTACGGCTTCGTCCTCTCCGAACTCGATCGCCTCGGCTACGAGGGCTGGGTCGGCTGCGAATACAAGCCGAAAGCCGGCACGAGCGAAGGCCTCGGCTGGATGAAACCCTACCTGAAGTGAGAGCATCATGAATATCGGATTTATCGGACTGGGCGTGATGGGGCGCCCCATGGCGGAACACCTGATCGACGCGGGCCACACCCTTCACTTGAGCCGCGTCAAGGAAGCCTCCGAACACCTCATCGCCAAGGGCGGCAAGGCGGCTGCGAGCCCGAAGGCCGTAGCCGAGGCCTCTGATATCATCATTCTGATGCTGCCCGATACGCCGGACGTCGAGGCAGTCCTCTTTGGAGAAAACGGCGTATCTTCAGGCCTTTCTGCCGGAAAGCTCATCATAGACATGAGCTCGATTTCGCCCGTTGCGACCAAGGGCTTCGCGCGGCGCATCGAGGCGCTCGACTGCGACTACCTCGACGCGCCCGTCTCGGGCGGCGAAGTCGGCGCCAAGGCCGCGTCGCTGACAATCATGGTCGGCGGCAAGGAGGCGGCGTTCGCGCGCGTCCTGCCGCTCCTCGAGAAGATGGGCAAGAACATCACGCTCGTCGGCGGCGTCGGCGACGGGCAGACGGCCAAGGTCGCCAACCAGATCATCGTCGGACTGACGATCGAGGCAGTCGCCGAAGCGCTGCTGTTTGCGAAGAAAGCCGGCGCAGATCCCGCCAAGGTGCGCGCTGCGCTGATGGGCGGCTTCGCCTCCTCGCGCATCCTCGAGGTGCATGGCGAGCGCATGGTCAAGGAGACCTTTGAGCCGGGCTTCCGCATCCGCCTGCACCGCAAGGACATGACGCTCGCCGTCGATTCCGCCCGAGCGCTCGACCTTTCGCTGCCGAACACGGCGGCGACACAGCAACTGATGAATGCGGCCATCGCCAATGGTGACGGCGAGCGCGATCATTCGGCGCTCATCCGCACACTTGAACTTCTGGCCGGAGGACCGCGCTAGGCATCGCTTTAAGGACTGCCGGATCTAGGGCGTTCGACCGGCCGGAGACCCTCCGGGATGGCGGAGCTATGTCCGGAACCGTGATTGAAGAAGGATAGGACCATGCTCAGAAACGATATCCAATTCCCGTACGGCGCCGTCTATTTCCGCAAGTCCAGTCCGCCGCAGGAGGACTGGGAGCGCGATTACACGACCGCCGGCGAGGACGGACTCAACATATTCCGCCACTGGTTCATGTGGGGCGCGATCGAGAAGGCGCCCGGCGTCTATGACTGGGAGGAATACGACCGCCAGATGGACCTTGCGGCCGCCAACGGTATCAAGACGGTGATCGCCGAGCTCATCCATGCCGTGCCCGACTGGGCGGTGCGCAAATATGCCCACGCCCTGCAGGTCAATGCCGACGGCACGAAGCTCGGTTCCTACATGGGCGTCTCCTCGGCGACCGGCGGCTTCTCCAACAATGGCGGCGGTGCCGGCGCGCTGACGCTGAACTGCCCGGAGGTCAAGGAAGCGGCCGGCAACTTCCTCACCGCGCTCGCCACGCGCTACAAGGACCATCCGGCGATCTACGGCTACGACGTCTGGAACGAGTGCAACTACTCCGCCGATGTCGACTACAGCGACTATGCCAAGGCCGCCTTCCGCAAATGGCTGGAGAACAAGTACGGCAGCCTCGAGGTGCTCGCCCGCGCCTGGAACCGCTTCAGCTATGCCGAATGGGAGGATATCGAGCCGCCGGTCCACATGGCGCCCTATCCGGAATGCATCGACTGGCTGAAGTTCAAGCGCGACAATTTCTACGACCAGATGCAATGGCGTATCGACACGATCCGCGCCGTCGACAAGAAGAACGTCATCGCCGCCCACGGCATTTCCGGGGCGATCCCGAACATGGCCGCCAATGGCTGCGACGACTGGCTCGCCGCCTCCAAGGTCGAGGTCTACGGCTTCACCTGGATCCAAGCGCGCAAGGGCGCGGAGGCCTGGAAGAACTGGTACGGCGTCGACATCAACCGTGCCGCTGCCCGCGGAAAGCCCTTCTGGCACGCCGAGCGCCAAGGCGGCCCCCTCTGGCTGCAGCCGCAGGTGATCGGCCGCGACAAGCATGACGGACGCATCGCCGAGCCCGAGGACATCCGCCTCTGGAGCATGACCTCGCTTGCCGGCGGTGCGCGCGGCGTCCTGAACCTGCGCTGGCGGCCGCTGCTCGATGGCCCGCTCTTCGGCGCCTTCGGCTCCTACGGCATGGACGGCAGCCGCACACCGCGCTCCGAGATCGCAAGCAGGATGGCGAAATGGGCGAACGATCCGGCGCAGGCGACCCTCTGGGATGCCAAGCCCGTGCGCGGTGAGATCGGCATCCTCGTCATACCCGACACGCAGGAATTCGACTATCTGCTCAACTACGACCGCAAGGAGAAGCCCTATCCGGAGGCCATGTGGGGTGCTTACCGCGCCTTCCTCGAACACGGCGTGCAGCCGGACTGGGTCCATGTCGACGATATCGACGCCTATGACCTGCTCTACTTCCCCTATCCGATCATGTTCACCGCCGAGCATGCAAAACGCCTTGCAGCTTGGGTCGAGAAGGGCGGCACGCTGATCGCGGAAGCTTGCCCGGGCTATTTCGGCGACCGCGGCCGCGTCGGCACCGTCCAGCCAAACATGGGACTCGACAAGGTCTTCGGCGTGCATGAGGAAGAGGTCGAGTTCATGCCCGACATCGCCGAGCATATCTGCTTCCGCTTCAACGGCGAGCCGGTCAACGGCGGCGGCTTCCTGCAGTCATACCGGCTCGCGGGCGGCACGGCGCATGGCAATTTCAACGACGGACGGCTCGCGATTGTCGAAAACAGCTTCGGCAAGGGCAGGACGCTGCTGATCGGCACCAACCCCTCCGTCGCCTATTACAGGAGCGAAGGCCTGAAGAACGGCACGTTCTTCGCCGATCTCTTCCGATGGACCGGCAAGAAGAAGCACGTCACGCTCTCCAACCCCGCCCTCTTCGCCCGCGTCCACAAGGGCGAGAAGGAAAGCTTCCTCTGGCTCGTCAATCCGACGCACGCGCCGCGCAGCACGGAGGTCAGCGTCTCCGAAGAACTCGGCAAGCTCTATCCTGCCTCGTCCCCCTGGCCTCCCGGCCACCGGCACGAGGGCGGAAACTCCGTTGAGGTGCCGGCCCGCGATGTGCTGATCCTGAGACTGGATTGATAGGTCAGGACATTCTTAACGTGCCGTCCGCGAGCCTCGGCGCTTGCGGGCGGCCTGTCTTCAGGCGAGCGTTTCCTCGAAGAAGGTGAGAAGCCGCTTCCAGTGTCTTTCGGCGCCGTTTTCATTGAAGGCGCCATGGTCGGGCACCGTCCAGCCATGGGCCACGCCGACATAGTTCTCGATGATGTGATCGACTTCCGCTGTTCTAAGCGCCTCCGCAAGCCTGGCTGACTGCTCCGGTGGGAAGCTGCCGTCCACGCCGGCAACGCCGACATAGACCTTGCCCTTGATGTGGGTTGCCAGCCGGTGCGGGCTGTCCTCTTCGGCGCTGGCAAGATTGCCGCCATGGAAGCTTGCGGCCGCCGCAACGCGATCCGGATAGGCGCCGGCTGCTGTCAGCGCCCGACCACCACCCATGCAATACCCAACGACACCGACCGGACCTTCGGCGCCTTCCGCGGCAAGGGTATCCAGGAAGACTGCGGTATCGCTCTTCGTCATCTCCTGGCGCGTGCCGCGCACCATCGTCATGATCTTCGCGCGCGAATCCGGGTCACCGAAGGCGGTGCCGGTGAACGGGCCATAGGCTCCGAAGCGATAGAATAGATCGGGCATCAAGACGATGTAGCCGGCGTCGGCAAGACGCTGCGCCATGCCATAAAGCGCCGGGCGCGGGCCCATGGCATCCATGTAGAAGATGATGCCCGCCTTCGCCTTCCCGTCTGCCGGCCGAAAGAGAGCCGCATTGGTAACGCCATCGCCGGTGTTGATCTGAATATCCTGCCTCATGACAAATTCCCTGGAATCTCAATTCATATGATCCTGCGATGGTCTCCGATGCTCGGTCCGTCCGCGCCGGCGACCATAGCACCGCCGGCAAGTACGGCGCCACCGGCTCCCCAGAGTTTGGCCGCAGCTACGCCCGTGCCGCCGAAAGGGCGAGAAGAAGCGCTTCCCGATCATAGGGCTTGCGAAGGAGAACGGGTTTCGGCCCGACGGCGAGCGGCGGCACCTCGCCCTCTCCGGTCGCAAAGATGACGCCGATTGCCGGATCGCGCTCGCGCAACATCGTTGCAAGCGCGTCGCCGGAGATGTCCGGTAGTCCGAGATCCGTTACCAGCAGGTCGAAATGCTGGGATTGAGACAGCCTGAGGGCCTCCTCGGCCGTGCCTGCCTCGGTAATCTCGTGGCCGGCGCCCTGCAGCATCTCAGCAATGTCCATCCGGATCAGCATCTCGTCCTCGACGAGCAGAATCGTCAGCGGCCTGGCCGTCTGTAGCCCACCACGCCCATCGTTCTGCCTCGAGGGCTTCCGCTTGAGCTGCCGCCGGTTGCTGAGCAGATGCCTGATCCTTCGAGCCAGCGCCTCCCGGCTGTAGGGCTTCGAAAGGAGTTCGATGCCGGCGTCGAGCCTGCCCTCATGCACGATGGAATTTTCCGTATAGCCTGACGTGAAGAGCACCGCGATATCGGGCAGGCGCTCCTTTGCCTGCCGTGCCAGTTCCGCGCTCTTCAGCGGCCCCGGCATGACGACGTCGGTGAAGAGAAGGTCGATCGGCACCCCGCTTTCGATAATCGAGAGCGCGCTCGAAGCATCTCTCGCCTTCAGCACGCGATAGCCGAGGTCGCCGAGCATTTCGACGACCGTTGCCCGGACGTCCTCGTCGTCTTCGGCGACGAGGATCGTTTCGGTCCCGCCGCTCGTCGGGCCGTAGTCGAGGTCCGCCAGGCGATCCTCCGCGCGTGCGGAACGCGGCAGATAGAGCCTCACCGTCGTGCCATGCCCCACCTCGCTATAGACCTTGACATGTCCACCCGACTGCTTGACGAAGCCGTAGACCATCGAAAGGCCGAGGCCGGTGCCCTTGCCCACCGGCTTCGTCGAAAAGAACGGCTCGAACACCTTGTCGATGATCTCCTGTGTCATGCCGCCGCCGGTATCCGTTACGGCCAGCATGACATATTGACCAGGCTCAACGTCGACATGCCTGCGGGCATAGTCCTCGTCGATGAAGGCGTTGCCAACCTCGATCGTTAGCTTGCCGCTGCCGTTCATGGCGTCGCGAGCATTGAGCGCGAGATTGAGGATGGCATTCTCGATCTGAGCCGGATCGACGAAGGTGTTCCAAAGGCCGCTCGAGCGTATCGTTTCGATTTCGATCGCCTCGCCGATTGTCCGGCGCAGCATATCGCCCATGGTCGCAACGAAGCGGCCGATGTTGACAACCTTCGGCTCCAATGTCTGGCGTCGGCCGAAGGCGAGCAGCTGGCTTGCCAGCTTGGAGCCGCGATTGACCCCGGAAAGCGCGTTATCGATGCGCTGGCGGGCTCGTTCGTTGCCGGCGACATCCTTCGACAGCAGCTGGAGATTGCCCGAGACGACCTGCAGCAGGTTGTTGAAATCATGGGCGATCCCGCCGGTCAGCTGACCGATCGCCTCCATCTTCTGTGACTGGCGAAGCTGCTCTTCGGTCTGGCGCAGCGCCGCAGTCTGCTCCTTCTCTGCGCTGACGTCGCGCCCGTAGGCGAAGACCTGGTTGTCCTCGAAGGAAAGGCGCCAGGAAATCCAGCGATAGGAGCCGTTCCTATGGCGATAGCGGCTTTCGAACCGCTTGAGGTCGGAGAACGATTCCGGCTGCTGCAACGCTTGTATCGTGAGGTCGAGATCATCCGGCCAGACGAAATCGAGGATACTGTGTTCCACCACATCCTTCCGCCTGTGGCCGAGAATGCTCGTGAGCGCAGGGTTGACGGCCTGGACGATGCCGCCCTTCGTCAGAATGACCAGTATATCCTGCGAATTGCGCCATACCCTGGCAAGTTCGGCAGTGCGCTGGGTGACCTGCCGTTCCAGCGAATTGGCGAGGTCCTGCAGTTCCTGTTCGGCGCGGCGGCGCTCCACGGCCGTGCGTGTCCGTTCGGCCACCTCGCGGATGAAGGCCAGTTCCTGCGGGTTCCAGTCGCGGCTCGTCGCGTTGTTGAGATAGAGGAGCGCGACGATGCCGCCCTGTTCGGTGACCGGCATGTTGACGACGGACACCGCACTGATTGCCTTCAGCGCCTCAGCAGTCGCAGCCGTGCGGGGATCCTTTTCCGCATCGGCGAAGACGACCGTCTCGCCGCGCTTCAGGTTTTCGATATAGCTGCCGTAGTCCCTGAAATGCAGGATACCGGCAAGGGTTTTAATCCCCGGGGCGTTCCAGTCCCGCTCGATCGTGATCGTCTCGGCCACAGGATCGATCGTGCCATATCCCGCGCGGCTGACATTCAGTGCCTTTCCCAGGATTTCGGCCGCGGCATAAGCGAGATCCACCGGTTGCTCCAGTTCGCGGAAACGGTCGTTCAGCTCGATCAGCGCAAGGCGTCGGGTCTCTTCCAGGCGCGTCTTGGTCACGTCGACGTTCACGCCGATCATGCCCGCGAAGAGGCCGTTGACGTCGAAGCGGGGACGCGCGTCGGTGTGAAGCAGCCGGTAGACGCCATCCGCGTTGCGATAGCGCGCCTCCGCCTGGAAAGGCCGGTGCTCTGCCATCGCAGGAGCGACGGCCGCCGCCAGCGCGGCCCGGTCTTCGGGGTGGACCGTCGTGTTCCAGTCGAAGCTCGAAAAATCGGCCTCTGCCACGCCCCAGAACGCACGCTTCGCCGCATTGAGATAAACGCATCCACCGATCTCGTTTCCCATCCACAGCATCACCGGGGCGTTCTCGGCGATCAGGCGAAAGCGCGCCTCGCTCTCGCGCAGGGCGCCTTCGGCGAGTTTCCGGTCCGTGACATCCTGCCCCTGCACGAAGATGCCGGTGACGTTGCCGGTGTCGTCGAAGACAGGTTGGTAGACGAAGTCCAGGTAGCGTTCCTCGAATGCCGCCCCGGGCTGGCGTTGCAGCCGCACGAGCGCGCCCTGGCCGACAAAAGGCTCCCGCGTCCGGTAGACGTTGTCGAGAAGTTCGATGAACCCCTGTTCGCCGATCTCCGGCAGGGCCTCGCCAATCGGTTTGCCGATGATGTCCCGGTGTCCGACAAGCTGGAAATAGGCGTCGTTGGCGATCTCGAAGACATGATCCGGGCCGGCCATGGTCGCCACGAAGCCCGGAGCCTGCTGGAACATCTGCTGCAGGCGTTCGCGCTCGCCCGTCAGCCGCCGTTCGGCGCGTACCTTTGCGGTCGTCTCGACGACGATTGCGATCACGCCCGCCGGCTTGCCGGTTTCGTCGAGTACCGGCGAGTAATCGAGGTTCATCCAGACCTGTTCCGGCGCGCCGTGCCGGTGAAGCGTCAGCTCCTGGTCCTGATAGGCAAGCGTCTGTCCTGCCAGGCCGACCTTCATCACATGATCGTTGAAGTCCGCCACCTCCGGCCAGCCTTCGCGGACCTTCGAGCCGAGAAGCACCGGATGCCGCCCACCGGCAAAGACCGAATAGGCGTCGTTGTAGATCATGATTCCGTCTTCGCCCCATAGCGTAACGATCGGAACCGGCGAACGCAGCATGAGGCTGCATGTCGTTCTAAGGCTTTGCGGCCACGAACCGATGTGGCCGAGGGACGTCGCGGACCAATCGAACCCGGCGATCAGCCGCGCGGTGTTTCCGCCTCCCGACAGAAACGATAGATCTCTGCTACCCGAATGCATCTTTGCCTTGCCCGCTGATCCGCGCGATCGGATGCCGTTTGCCACTCCTCCAGGACCCTCCGGCACCTCATGGAATGTGGGGGCGATCAATGACCAACCCGAAGACACTGGAGCAGTGGAAGTAGATATGGAGGTCACGCAAACAGACAAGATGCCGCGGACAGGCTTTTGAAATCGACGGCTGCGCGCCGCCTGGCATTTCGCCTAACCGCGCGCCTATGTCCAGGAAGCGGAAGACTTCGGCATGCGGCCGTCCGGATCGACGACGGCGAGTTCCGGCATCCCCGGCGCGTTCCATCGCCAGAGAGCGACGCAGGTGCCGCCGGGCGACATGAAGGACGGATAGATCACGCCGTCATGGCCAAGGTCGAGCAGCCTTTCCCGCAGACGATGGGTTGGCGGGATCTCGCCACTGTCGATCAGCATCCGCCATTCGCAGCGATGGATATCGGCCGAAACGCCAAACGCTTCGAGACATGCGGGATCGGTAAGGTCGGCAAGCGAAGCATTGCGAAGCTCGAGCTGGGCGATCAGCGCCGGATGCTGCACAAAGCCCTGATTGTATTCGGCCCATGCCGTGGAGAGTTCGCGCGCTGCATAGATCGTCGGTGCGCCGACCGGATTCCAGCGGCCGCCGAAGCGTGCCGCGCCCTCGCCCGAGAGCGGCGCATGGGCCCATTTCGGCACGAAGGCACGCCAGAGCGTCAGCGCATCCGCGGACCTATCAGGCATAGACGCCCGATCGCACCGCTTCCAGATAGGCAAGCACCCGATCCGCCTTGCCCTCGCCGACGAGATCGTAAGCGGTCTTGCCGGCCCAGCCGGGGATCGGCTGGTGCTTGAACCAGATGACGGCGCGGCTCTCGTCGCCGGCCATTTCCTCGGCCATGGCAAGGATCCGCACGACATTGCTCAGCGCGCTGTCCACCTTGCGCGCGCTCGACTTTGCCGTCAGCGTGTTACGAGCGACGCCGATCAACTTGGCAAGCTCGGACAGCGTGACGCCCATCTCGTCCGCGACGCGACGTGCCGAGAGAAACGGCGTCTCGCCATCGCCGAAGCGGGCGGCGCCCATATCGAAGCTCAGTGCCGACATGACGATATCCTGACATAAATTGACTTCATGCGTATAAAAATACGCGCAAAGTACGCGCAATTCAAGCGCAAGCCGATCAATTCGCCTGTCGCCAGCGTGGCTCGCGCCGCTCCAGGAAGGCGGAAATGCCTTCGCGCGCCTCCTCCGTCTCCCAGGTATCGGCAAGCCGTTCGATCGTCGCTTCGATGACCGCATCGGTGATCGGAAAACCGAGCGAGCGGGCGAGCGCCTTGGCCCGGCCGGCGGCGCCAGGTGCGGCATCGAGATAGGACCGGACTTCGGCCTCGACCGCGTCGTCCAGCTCCGCCTCCGGTACGACACGCGTGACGAATCCCGTCGCGTGCGCCTGCCAGGCATCGATGATCCTGCCCGAAAGAAAGAGCGGCCGTGCCCTGCCCTCGCCGATCCGGGCGACGACATAGGGGCTGATCGTCGCTGGGATCAGGCCGAGGCGCGCTTCCGTCAGCCCGAAGCGGGCCGTCGCCGCGGCAATCGCCGCATCGCAGACGCTGATAAGGCCGATGCCGCCGCCAAAGGCATTGCCCTGGATGCGGGCGACGAGCGGTTTCGGGATTTCGTTGAGAAGCTTGAACAGCAAGGCAAGCCGGCGCGCTTCGGCAATCCGCCCGGCGCGCCCGGCCTCGAACTGCTCGCGCATCCAGCCAAGGTCGCCGCCGGCGCAGAAACTTGCGCCATCGGCCGCCAGCACGACCACGCGCACGGCCGGATCGGCGCCAAGGTCATGCGCCGCTGCCGTCAATTCGTCGATCATCAGCGCCGAGAGCGCATTGTGCTTTGCCGCCCGCGCAAGCGTGAGGCGCGCCACACCCCGTTCGTCCACGGCAATGTCGAGCGTTCCCTGGTTCATGCGGCACTCCTCAGACCGCGGGCGAAGGCGGCAGCCCGCTCAAGCTTTTCCGGCGAGAGGCCGGTTTCGAAACCCCTGGACCTCAGGAATGCGTCCGCCGAGACCGTATCGACGTTCCCCTTGGCACCCGGAGCGTAGGGGCACCCCCCGAGCCCGCCGACCGAGGCGTCGAAGACCCGTAGGCCGCGCTCCAGCGAAACCGCGATATTGTCGAGCGCGAGCCCGCTCGTATCGTGGAAATGGCCCGCGAGCATCTCGGCCGGCATTTCCTCCAGGACCGTGCGAAGCATCTTGTCGACCGCCTCGGGCGTCCCTCTGCCGATCGTGTCGCCGAGGCTGACCTCATGACAGCCGAGCGCTTTCAGCCGGCAGGCGACGCTGGCTGCCGCCGCCGGCGCGATCGCTCCCTCGTAGGGGCACTCGACCACGCAGCTGACATAGCCGCGCAGCGGCAGGCCATGCTCGACAGCGGCGCGGGCCACTAGCCGGAAACGCTCGATACTTTCATTGATCGTGCAGTTGATATTCTGCCGCGAAAAGCTCTCCGAGGCGGAGGCGAAGATCGCGACCTCGTCTGCCCCCGCGGCGAGCGCTGCCTCGAAGCCCTTCATGTTCGGCGTCAGCACCGCATAGTGCACGCCCCGCCTGCGCCTTATGCCGGCCATCACCTCGGCCGCGTCCGCCAGCTGCGGCACCCAGCGCGGGCTCACAAAGCTCGTCACCTCGATGCGGTCGAAGCCGCAGTCCGAGAGCATGTCGACAAGCGTGATCTTGTCCCCGGTCGCAACGGGCTGCTTCTCGTTCTGCAGACCGTCCCTTGGCGACATTTCCACGATCGCAACGTGCTCTCCCCTACCCTCCATCAGGCTCCTCCGGCTTGAAGGCGAGCAGCACCGTTCCCTCGCTCGTCTGGTCGCCCTCCGTGGCATGAAGGCTTTCCACGATGCCGTCGCGCATGGCCGAAAGCGTCAGCTCCATCTTCATCGCCTCCATGACGATCAAGGCGTCGCCCTTGGTCACGGCATCGCCTTCGCGAACGCGGACGATCTTGACGAGGCCCGGCATGGGAGCAACGACATGATCGCCGCCGGGACCGCTTTCCGCGGCCTGGTCCAGCGGGTCCGGCAACCGGAATTCGTATGTTTCGCCGTCGAGGAGAAACGTCAGCCGGTGCGGCGCCTCGAAGACCCGGGCACGAAACTGCCGCCCGTCGACCTCGACCTGGCAGCCGTCATCGAAGCGGCTGATGATGTGAACCGGAACCGGCCCGTGACCCATGCGCACGGTAAAGGCGTCCGGTCCCTTGCCGACGACATAGAGGCTCGTGCGACCGCCGGCATGCTCCAGCGTGACGATGCGGCGCGCCTCGCCCCAGACCTGCCAGGACCCGAGCGACTGCCAGGGATCGCTCCCAGGAGCGCGCCGCAAGGTGCCGAGCGAGAGCACCGCGGCAAGCGCGACGGCTGCCTCGTCGGGCGAGGTGACAGCCGTTAGCGGCTCCAACTCCCGGTCGATAAGGCCGGTGTCGGGATAGCCGGCGGCGAACTGCGGCTGCCGGCTGAGGCGGGCGAGAAAATCGAGATTGCTCGCCGTACCGGCGATATGACTATCGTGCAGCGCCTCCGTCAGGCGCCTGAGCGCGGTGCGGCGGTTCGGCCCATGGACGATCAGCTTGGCGATCAAAGGGTCGTAGAACGGCGTGATGCGGTCGCCCTGTCGCACACCGCTATCGATCCGTACGCCGCCTTCGGGAAAGCTCAGTTGTGAAAGCGTCCCGGTCGCCGGGAGAAAGCCACGCGAGGGCTCCTCGGCATAGATCCGCGCCTCGAAGGCCCAGCCGTCGATCGAAAGCTCCGACTGCTTCTTCGGCAGCGGTTCGCCCGCCGCCACCCGCAGTTGCCACTCCACAAGATCGATGCCGGTGATCGCCTCGGTCACCGGATGCTCGACCTGCAGGCGTGTGTTCATTTCCATGAAGAAGAAGCGGTCCGGCCAAAGCCCGCTGGAGACGTCGGCGATGAATTCCACCGTGCCGGCACCGCGATAATCGATGGCGCGTGCCGCCTTGACAGCCGCCTCGCCCATGGCGCGGCGCATTTCAGCCGTCATGCCCGGCGCAGGAGCCTCCTCGATCACCTTCTGGTGGCGACGCTGCAGCGAGCAATCGCGTTCGAAGAGATGCACGACACTGCCGTGGCGGTCGCCGAAAACCTGGATCTCTATATGCCGCGGCTGCAAAAGGTATTTCTCTATGAGAACCGCGCCATCGCCGAAGGCCGACTCCGCTTCCCGCTGCGCCGCCTCCAGCGATGCCTGGAAATCCTCCACCCGGTCGACGCGGCGCATGCCCTTACCGCCGCCGCCAGCCCGCGCCTTGATCAGGACCGGAAAGCCGAGCGCCGCCGCCTGTTCCGCCAGGAAGGCGGGATCTCTGTTGTCGCCGTGGTAGCCGGGAACGACCGGAACGCCCGCCTCCTCCATCAGCGCCTTGGCGGCGTCCTTCAGACCCATGGCTCGAATGGAGGCCGGCGATGGGCCGATGAAAGCGAGGCCAGCGTCCTCGACCGCCTCGGCGAAATCGGCGTTCTCGGAGAGGAAGCCGTAGCCCGGATGCACGGCTTCAGCGCCGCAAAGCTCTGCCGCCGCCATGACGCGCTCGATCGAAAGATAGCTCTCGCTTGCTGGCGCCGGTCCCAGCCGGAAGGCCTCGTCGGCCAATTCGACATGCAGGGCGCCGGCATCAGCATCGGAATAGACGGCCGCCGTGCGGATGCCCATCCGCCGCGCAGTGCGAATGACGCGGCAGGCGATTTCCCCGCGATTGGCGATCAGTATCTTCGAAAACATCGGCGTGTCCTATTGCGCGGCGACGACCTCGACCTCCAGGAGCCACGAGGAATCGAAAATGCCGGCGATCACCACCGTCATCGCCGGCGCCAGGGAGCCTAGATATTCGTTGCGGATTTCGCGGTTCGCCATGACGTGGTGCCTGTCGGCAAGATAGGTCGTCACCTTGACGATGTCGGCCTTGCCCATGCCCGCCGCCTTGAGCTGCGCGTCGACATTCAGCCAGACCTGGCGGGCCTGCGCCTCGAAGCCATCGGGCAGAACGTCATCCGAGGTCATCGGCACCTGGCCGCTAACCAGCAGGAGCTTTTCGAAATTCTCAAGCTTGACGGCCTGGGAATAGCCGCCACGCGGCTGCGGCGCGTTCTTGGCGTTGAAGGTCTCGCGTTTCATCCTATCATCCTCACATCCTGAACAGACCAAAGCGGGTGTCGCCAATCGGCGCGTTCAGCGCCGCCGAGAGCGACAGAGCAAGCACGTCGCGGCTCTTGCGCGGATCGACGATTCCGTCGTCCCAGAGCCTGGCCGAGGCATAAAGCGGATGGCTCTGGGACTCGAAGCGATCGAGAACCGGCTGCTTGAACTTCGCTTCCTCTTCCGGTGTCCATGGCGTTCCCGCCCGCGCCAGCGCCTCGCCGCGCACCGTCGCCAGCACACCGGCCGCCTGCTCGCCGCCCATCACGGAGATGCGGCTGTTCGGCCAGGTCCAGAGGAAGCGCGGCGAGAAGGCGCGCCCCGCCATGCCGTAATTGCCCGCGCCGAAGGAGCCGCCGACCAGCATCGTGATTTTCGGCACGTTCGTTGTCGCAACCGCCGTCACCAGCTTGGCGCCGTGCTTGGCAATGCCCTCCGTCTCGTATTTCCGGCCGACCATGAAGCCGGTGATGTTCTGCAGAAAGACAAGCGGAATCTTCCGCTGCGAGCAGAGCTCGACGAAATGCGCGCCTTTCAGCGCCGACTCCGAGAAGAGTACGCCGTTATTGGCGACGATACCGACGGGAATGCCATGAATATGGGCAAAACCGCAGACCAGCGTCGCGCCGTAGCGCGCCTTGAACTCGTCCATGCGGGAACCGTCGACGATGCGGGCAATAACCTCGCGAATGTCATAGGGGGTGCGCAGGTCGGCCGGCACGATGCCGAGGATTTCGTCGGGATCGTAAAGCGGCGCTTCCGGTCTGCGCTGCTCTACGCTCTCAGCCTTCGACCGGTTGAGCGCCGCCACCGCGCGCCTGGCAAGCGCCAGGGCATGGGCATCGTCGCGCGCCAGATGGTCGGCGACGCCCGAGAGCCGCGTATGCACATCGCCGCCGCCAAGTTCCTCGGCCGTCACGACCTCACCCGTCGCCGCCTTCACCAGCGGCGGGCCGGCAAGGAAGATTGTCCCTTGGCCCTCGACGATGATCGCCTCGTCCGACATGGCGGGCACATAGGCGCCGCCCGCGGTGCAGGAGCCCATCACCACAGCGATCTGGGCAATGCCGGCGGCTGACATGTTCGCCTGGTTGTAGAAGATGCGGCCAAAATGCTCGCGGTCCGGAAAGACCTCGTCCTGGTTCGGCAGGTTGGCGCCGCCGGAATCGACCAGATAGACACAGGGCAAGTTGTTTTCCGCGGCGATCTCCTGCGCCCTGAGATGCTTCTTCACCGTGATGGGATAGTAGGTCCCGCCCTTCACCGTCGCGTCGTTGCAGACGATCACGCATTCGCGTCCCTCGACGCGGCCGATGCCGGTGATCAGCCCCGCGCCCGGCGCCTCGTCACCATACATGCCGTGCGCAGCCGTCATGCCGATTTCGAGAAAGGGCGTCGCCGGATCGATCAGCGCCGCCACCCGGTCGCGCGGCAGCATCTTGCCGCGCCCGACATGCCGCTCGCGCGCCGCCGCGCCGCCACCGGAAGCCGCCTTCAGCGCCGCCTCCTCCGCCACCCGGATCGCCTCCGCCATGGCCTCGCGATTGGCCCTGAAGGTCTCCGAATTCGTGGATATCTGCGACTTCAGAACGGTCATCTATGCTTACCCGCGTGCGCGATAACGACAAAACTCTGCGATGGGATCTCGCTCAACCCGTTTCGGCAAACAGCTCCCGCCCGATGAGCATACGCCTGATTTCCGAAGTTCCCGCGCCAATCTCATAGAGCTTGGCGTCGCGAAGCAATCGGCCCGCCGGATAGTCGTTCGTGTAGCCGTTTCCGCCGAGCGCCTGGATGGCTTCAAGTGCCATGGCGGTCGCCTTCTCGGCGGCGTAGAGGATGCAGCCGGCAGCGTCCTTGCGCGTCGTCTCGCCGCGGTCGCAGGCCGAGGCGACCGCATAGACATAGGCCCGGGCCGTGTTCATCGAGACATACATGTCGGCAAGCTTCGCCTGCATCAGCTGGAACTCGCCGATCGCCTGGCCGAACTGCTTGCGTTCATGAAGATAGGGCACGACGACGTCGAGGCATGCGGCCATGATGCCGAGCGAGCCGGCCGAAAGCACGACGCGCTCATAGTCCAGCCCCGACATCAGTACCTTCACGCCGCCGCCGACGCTGCCGAGGACGTTTTCCTCCGGCACCTCGCAGTTGTCGAAGATCAGCTCGCAGGTGTTGGAGCCACGCATGCCGAGCTTGTCGAGCTTCGGACCGGTGGAAAAACCCTTGAAATTCTTCTGGACGATGAAGGCGGTAATGCCGCGCGTGCCGGCCCCCGGGTCGGTCTTTGCGTAGACCACCAGCACGTCCGCGTCCGGGCCGTTGGTGATCCACATCTTGCTGCCGTTCAGCACATAATCCTCGCCGCGCCTTTCGGCACGCAGGCTCATCGAGACGACGTCGGAGCCGGCGCCGGGCTCCGACATGGCCAGGGCTCCGACATGCTCGCCCGAAATCAGCTTCGGCAGATACTTCGCCTTCTGTGCGTCCGTGCCGTTGCGGCTGATCTGGTTGACGCAGAGATTGGAATGCGCGCCATAGCTCAGCCCCACGGAAGCCGAAGCGCGACTGATCTCCTCCATGGCAACGCAGTGAGCGAGATAGCCCATGGCCGCCCCGCCATATTTCTCCTCCGCGGTGATGCCGAGCAGTCCGAGCTGGCCCATCTTCTCCCAGAGAGGCGCTGGAAAACTGTTGGTCCGGTCGGTCTCTTCGGCAAGTGACGCGACACAATCGGTCGCAAAGCGGCGCACGCTGTCGCGCAGTGCCTCGATCTCCTCGCCGAGAGCGAAGTTCAACCCGCCTTCATACATCGCATCCTCCCCTCCGCCGCCTCTCTGCAGCTTATGCTGCGTCGAAGACGCGCGGCTTCTCCTTCGGCTTCTCGTAGGCTTCCAGCCGTCGCGCCACCTCGGCGCGGACCTTGCGGACAGCCTCCTCCTTGACCGGCCCGTAGCCTCGAATCTCGTCGAACAGCGTAAGGATCGCAAGAGCATCCATCTCGTTATTGGCAGAAAGTCGACCGATGACCCTCTCCGCCACATTCTCGTATTCGCCGATCAGCCGACGCTCGAGCTTGCGTTCGGAAAGATAGCCGAAGGGGTCGAGGGCCGTCCCGCGCAGCTTCTTGAAGCGAGCAAGGCGACGCAGAAGCGGCAGGATCCATGCACCATATTCCCGCTTCTTCGGGCGGCCGTTCGGATCGCGGCCGGCAAGGATCGGCGGTGCAAGGTTGAAGGCGAGCTTGATGTCGCCATCCATCTCCTGGCGCAGATGCGCCTCGAAAGCCGGATCCGAGAGAAGCCGAGCGACCTCGTACTCGTCCTTGTAGGCGAGTACCCGGGCATAGGTCGCAGCGACCGCGAAAGGCACCTTGTCCGAAAGCTCTGCGCGGCGCGCGGCCATGATTGCCTTCGCCACGAAGGCGGCATAACGCTCGGCGAGTGCGGCGTCCTGATAGGTTGTAAGATGCCCCTTGCGATGGGCGATCAGCTCGTCGAGGTCCATTTGCGCCAGCGTCTTTGCCTCTTCCGGCTCCGCCATCAGCCGATGAACGGCCTGCGGATCATGGGCGAGAAGACGGCCCCAATAGAAGGCAGCCTTGCTGGGCGAGACCGCGACGCCATTGAGCTCGATTGCCCGCTCGATCGCCTCGAGCGAGAGCGGCAACAGCCCGAGCTGCCAGGCAAAGCCGGTGAGGAGGATATTTGTCGACATGGCATCGCCGGTGACCGCCTGGGCGACATGGCCGAAATCGAGGAAAACGGAACGGCCGTCGACGGTCTTGGCGATCGTGTGCTGCAGGGAGCCGACCTTGAAATCGAAGTCGCGCTTACGAACGAAATCCGCAACTGGCATGAGGCCGGTGTTAACGATGGCGACGGTGCGCGACGTCTTGCAGAGCGTGATCGCATCCTTCGAGGCGGCAACCACTTCGTCTGCGGCAAGCAGGAGATCCGCACCGCCATTGACGATGCGCGAGGATGTCACGTCCGCCTCTTGTCGGCCGATGCGCAGGTGGCTCATCACTGCTCCACCCTTCTGGGCAAGCCCGGCCATGTCGAGGATCATCGGTACCTTGCCCTCGAGATGGGCGGCCATGCCGAGAATGGCTCCGATCGTCAGGATACCCGTGCCGCCGACGCCTGCGATCGCGATGTTCCACGGCCGCTCCCCGAGCACGGGAACCTGCGGCATCGGCACCTCGGCATCCGGATGTTCCAGCGCCTGCCGCTTTCTGCGCTTGCCGCCATGGACAGTAACGAAGGAGGGACAGAAGCCTTTGACGCAGGAGAAATCCTTGTTGCAGGTCGACTGGTTGATCTGCCGCTTCCTGCCGAACTCGGTTTCGAGCGGCTCGATCGAAATGCAGTTGGACTGGACGGAACAGTCGCCGCAGCCTTCGCAGACGGCCGGATTGATGTAGACCCGCTTGGCCGGGTCCTCCAGCAGGCCGCGACTGCGCCGGCGCCGTTTTTCGGCGGCACAGGTCTGCACATAGACGATCGCCGAGCAGCCCTCGGTCTCGCGCAGCGTCAGCATCACCTGGTCGAGATGGTCGCGGTGCAGCACCGTGACGCCGGGCGCTAGTTCGCCGGCGCGATAGGAATCCGGGTTGTCGGAGAGAAGGTAGATCGGCTTGACGCCCTCGTTATAGAGCTGGTGCGTCATCAGCTGCGGCGTCATGTAGCCGTCGATCGGCTGACCGCCGGTCATGGCGACGGCGTCGTTGTAGAGCAGCTTGTAGGTGACGTTGACCTTGGCCGAGACCGATTGGCGGATGGCGAGAATACCGGAATGGAAATAGGTGCCGTCGCCGAGGTTGACGAAGATGTGCTTCTCATCGGTATAGCGGGCGATCGCCGTCCAGGGCACGCCCTCTCCGCCCATCTGGGTGAAGGTCTCGGTGCTGCGGTCCATCCAGGTGACCATGTAGTGGCAGCCGATGCCGGCGGTTGCGCGGCTGCCCTCCGGCACGCGCGTCGAGGTATTGTGCGGACAGCCCGAGCAGAAGAAAGGCGTGCGCGCGAGCGGCGCAACGTGATTGCGGCTGATCGCGCCGCGCTCGGCAAGATAGGCGAGCTTGGCGGCGATGCGCTCGTGCAGTGAGGGGTCCAGCTCGAGACGCAGGATGCGCCCCGCAATGGCGCGCGCCACGGCGCCGACCGTCAAGGCAGCGGAGAGGCTGAGATACGGGTTGTCGTGCTCGTCGAACTTGCCGACGATGCGCGGACGCACGTCCGAGCGCCAGTTGAAGAGCTGCTGCTTGATCTGGTTCTCGATGATCTCGCGCCGTTCCTCGACGACGAGCACCTCCTCCAGCCCCTCGGAGAAGTGGCGGACGGCCTCCGGCTCGAGTGGCCAGGGCATGCGAACCTTGAGGATGCGCAGCCCGATTGCCGCCATCTCGCGCGGGCCGATCTCGAGCTCGCGCAGGGCCTGCAGCACATCCTCATAGGCCTTGCCGGAGGAAATGATGCCAAAGCGCGCATTAGGCACGTCATGGGTCACCTCGTCTACACGGTTGGCGCGGGCAAAGGCGATGGCCGCATAGGCCTTGTAGGTCTGCAAACGATCGTCCTGAACGAGCGGCGGATCGGGCCACCGCAGGTTCAGGCCGCCGGGCGGCAGTTCGAAGTCCGTGGGCAGCACGAATTGCCGCTTCTCGCCGGATAGATCGACCGCCGCCGTTGTCTCCACCGTGTCGGCAATGAACTTCATGCCGACCCAACAGCCGGAATAGCGCGACATGGCGATGCCGAGCAGGCCGTATTCGAGGAATTCATGGATGGAGGATGGATAGAGGACCGGGATCACCGCCGACATGAAATCGTGGTCGGTCTGGTGCGGAATGGTGGACGACTTGGCCGAGTGGTCGTCGCCGGCAAAACAGAGGACGCCGCCATGCTTCGAGGTGCCGGCGGCGTTGGCGTGCTTCAGCACGTCGCCTGAGCGGTCGACGCCGGGACCCTTGCCGTACCAGATGCCGAGGACACCGTCCTTGCGCACGCCGGGAGACAGGCCGACCTGCTGCGTGCCCCAGACGGCGGTCGCCGCGAGATCCTCGTTGATACCGGGCTGGAAGGTGACGTCATGGGCGTCGAGAAACGGCTGCGCCTTGAGTAATTGCTGGTCGTAACCGCCAAGCGGCGAGCCGCGATAGCCGGAAATGAAGGCTGCGGTATTCAGGCCCGCCGCACGGTCACGACGCATCTGCGTCATGGGCAGGCGGACCAGCGCCTGCAGGCCAGTCATGAAAACGCGGCCTTCATCGGCCGTATATTTGTCGTTAAGCGAAACTTCAGTCGCCAGCATCTGCTCTCCTCCCGAGATAGCAGCTCTGTTACTCACGCGCATTTCTGCGCGCCGATCGACGACCAGCGGTTGGGCACTCCCCTGCCCGTGCGCCGGACTGACCGAACGATACGACTCGAATATTAGCACCGGCGGATGCTAATTTCCGAACGAAGGCGATGTCATCGGCGCATGATTTGCAAAAATCGTCGGTACGGGCCGCAATTTCGCGCCAAGCAGCATGGCGCCGGGACCGCAGCCGTGACGCATGGAGGAAACTTGGCTCCACCGCCGGATTATCGGCCGCTGGTTGATAATCCTTCCCGGACTGAGCGGATTATCAGGTCCGGATTGGCGCGGCATCCTGTGCCCATCAAAGCCAACGAGGCTTCGGCAAACACAGGAGCAGGACAATGGAGACCAATAGGATCGAAAGGGAAACCGGTAACGTCAGGGAGAATGGAGCGATGAAGGCTTACAGAGTTCATGAGTTCGGCGGCCCGGAGGTGATCCGGGCAGAAGAGATCGAGCGGCCAGCGCCCGCCGAGGGCGAGGTGCTGGTAAAGGTGGCGGCTGCCGGCGTCGGCCCTTGGGACGCATGGATCCGCGCCGGCAAGAGCGCGCTGCCGCAGCCTCTACCACTCACGCTCGGTTCCGATCTGTCAGGAACTGTCGAAACGATTGGCCCCGGCGTTTCCGGATTCAAGCCGGGCGACGCGGTCTATGGCGTCACCAATCCGCGCTTCATCGGCGCTTATGCGGAATATGCCATCGCCGCGGCCGGCATGATCGCGCCCAAGCCACGGACGATCGATGACGTCGGGGCCGCCTCGATCCCCGTCATTGCGGTCACGGCGCGACAGGCGCTCTTCGATCACGCCGGCCTCAAGGCCGGGCAAACCGTTCTCATCCACGGCGCTGCCGGCAATGTCGGCGCCTATGCCGTGCAGTTTGCCCACATGGCCCGCCTCAAGGTCATCGCGACCGCGAGCGCGGCGGATATCGCAACCGTCAGGGCGCTCGGGGCCGATATCGTCGTCGACTACCGCAGCGAGCGCTTCGAGGACAAGGCCAGCAATGTCGATGCCGTCATCGACCTGACCGGCGGCGAGACGCAACAGCGCTCCTTCACCGTGCTGCGCCGCGGCGGCAAGCTGGTCTCGGCCGTGTCGCAGCCGGACCAGGAACTCGCCAAGAAGCACGGCGTGGATGCCTTCTTCTTCCTCGTCAACGTGACGACTGAACAGCTGACCGACATCGCTGCGATGGTGGACGCCGGCAAGCTCGTGACCAATGTCGGCACGGTGCTGCCGCTCGCCGATGCGATCAAGGCGCACGAGATGCTTGAAGGCACCCGCAGCCATGCCAGGGGCAAGATCGTGCTGAAGGTTGGGGCCTGAGGCGAACCCGTCTTTCTCAGGGAGGGTGAGCACCTACCCTCCCGAAACCAGACAGCATCGAACTCGCGCCGCCATTGCGACAGCGCGGCACTCGGCCTGTTTCCCCACGCTTCTCAACGTGCCTGCGACAGAAGCGCGCGATCTTTGTCGCTCCTTAAAAGATATATTGTAAATGTATCTTTTTGAGCCTAAGTCTCCCGCGTCAATCAAAACAACGAAGTGCGGAGATATCCATGACAAAGCCCCTGAGCGAAGCTACCAAGGCGATCGTCAGAGCCACCGTGCCGGCGCTTGCGGCACATGGGACCAGCATCACCGGCGCCATGTACAAGCGGCTTTTCCAGGACGCCGAGGTGCGCGATCTGTTCAACCAGTCGAACCAGGGCGAAGGCGGACGGCAGACCGCGGCGCTGGCCAATGCGATCCTTGCCTACGCGCGGAACATCGACAATCTCGGTGTGCTTGGCGGTGCCGTCGAGCGCATCGCGCAGAAGCATGTCGGACTGCAGATCCAGCCCGAACATTATCCGTATGTCGCGTCGGCACTGCTCGGCGCAATCACCGAAGTGCTTGGGGACGCGGCGACCGAAGAGGTGCTTGCCGCCTGGGGCGAAGCCTACTGGTTCCTGGCTCATATCCTGATGGGCCGCGAAAAGGTGATCTACGACAATCTCGAATCCGCGGACGGCGGATGGACGGGGTGGCGGCAGTTCCGCATCGAGACCAAGCGCCGCGAAAGCGAGGTCATCACCTCATTCATCCTGCGCCCTGTCGATGGCGGCCCGGTGCTGCGCCATCAACCCGGCCAGTACCTTACCTTCCGCATCCCGGTAGCCGGTCTCTCGCCGCAGCGGCGCAACTACAGCATTTCCTCCGCACCGAATGGCGAAACCTACCGCATCTCGGTCAAGCGCGAACCGCACGGTCTGATCTCGAATACCCTGCATGACGAAATCCCCGAAGGCGCGATCCTCGAGGTCGCCCCGCCGACCGGCGACTTCTTCCTGGCCGAGGAGAGCGACCGGCCAATCGTGCTGCTTTCCGGCGGCGTCGGCCTCACGCCGATGGTCAGCATGTTGGAGGCGATCGCCGAAACCGACCGCGAGGTGCCAGTCCATTACGTTCACGGTGCCCTCGACGGGCGGACGCATGCCATGGGCCACCACGTCCGCAGCCTGACAGCGGAAAAGCCGCATCTGAAGACAGCGATCTTCTACCAGTCTCCGCACGAAGACGACGAGAAGGGCCTTCACTACGATCACGACGGCTACATCACGGTCGACTGGCTGGCCGAGAATACGCCGATCGAAGACGCCGACTTCTATCTCTGCGGCCCGACACCCTTCCTTGCGGCGTTCGTCAACGGCCTGTCGGAGGCCGGCGTGCCGGACGATCGTATCCACTACGAGTTCTTCGGTCCCGCTGGCACGCTGAAATCGTGAACGCAGACATGGTCCATGGGCCGGACGTCACTCGACGCCGGCCCGTGGACAAAACGATTTAATGGGCTGAAAATGATGGATAGTGGAGGTATGTTTGTGCAATAGCTCCATGACTATTTCTCTTCAATGATAGGCAAGGCGACATGAGGCTTACTGTCTATTCCGACTATGCCCTGCGGCTCATGATGTATCTCGGGCTCAATGACGGCAGGCTCTCGACGATCTCCGAAATCGCCGAGGCCTACGACATCTCGAAGGCGCATCTGATGAAGATTACCCATGAGCTCGGCCAGAAGGGGCTGATCGAGACGGTGCGCGGCCGGCAGGGCGGCATGCGGCTCGGGCGCCATGCGGACGAGATCGGCGTCGGCGAGATCGTCAGGGCCTGCGAGCCCGACTTCGCGCTGGTTCCCTGTCTCGAGGCTGGCGTCGGCATCGTCTGCGCCATCCAGCCGGCCTGCGTTCTGAAGCGGGCACTCGCATCGGCCGCCGCCGCCTTCCTGGACGTCCTCGACGGCTACACACTTTCCGACCTGATCCGTCCCTCGGTTCCGCTCCGCCAACTCCTGGAAATCGCAGCACCCCGAAGCCAGGCTTAGCGCCGCTTTGGGAGCGGGTTGCCGGTCTGCTACGATCGTAACATCACCGATGACGCGAGCAATTCCGGCGTAACAGACCGATGTCAGCCTCCCGCGGATTCTGATCCGCGGAGTACAGTGCCTTGTCGAACGATCCTTCCACGACTGCCTATGATAGCGACCATGACATCATGCCGGAGCGGCCCGACCTCGTCCGACAACTCGGGGGCTTCGAAAGGGTCCTCCACCATTATTCGCTGGAGCATCCCCGACACTTCTGCATGGTGGCCGAGATCATGGGTCGCAAGAGCCAGCAGGATTACCGCGACGCTTTCGACGAGATCCAGAGGCGGCATGCCCTGCTCTCCGTCTACATCGCCGATGACCCGACAACGGGACCCGGCTTCTATAAATCCGAGCGACCACTGAAGGTAACTTTCACTCCCTTCGCGCAGGAGCCAGACTGGCGGCGCGTCGTCGAGCGCGAACTAGCAACATCATTTCCGGCGTCCGAGGCGCCGTTGATGCGGGCAACCGTATTGCATGGAACGGGCCGAGCCACGATTGTGCTGACTTTTCATCATTCGATCGGAGATGGCCTCTCGGCTGCCTTCATCATCCAAGACTTGATGGAAGCTCTCGACAAGCAGTACCTGCCGCCCCTCGCAAAGCCGGACGCGTTGGAGACCGTCGCCGGCAAGCGACTGCTTGGAGAAGGGGAAGAGTTTGATATCAAGCCATTCTCGGAAGAAACGGCCAAGGTGCTGCGCTCGATTGCAGCCGCGCCACTCTGGCGCCCCTTCGAGGGAGATGCCCCCCAAGTCTCGACAGTCTCCTTTGATCCCGCCTTCACGTCGCTCCTGCGCGACACGGCAAAATCCAACGGCACGACGGTTCATGGCGCCATCTGCGCCGCCGTGGTCTGCAGCGCCGGCGAGGCTATCGGCAAGGACAGCGTCACGATCACCAGCGCCGTTAACCTGAGGACCGTGCTGAGTATCGAGGAGCGCGTCTGCGCTCTGCTCGCTATCGTCGGCACCGTGCGCTTCCCGCGTGACGTGTCCGGCAACTTCTGGAAACTCGCCCGCCAGGCAACGGAAGAACTGGCACACGCCCGCACAGCAGGCGGCCTTCTCAACACCATCGGCCTGGTCGAATCCAATGTCCCCCCGACGGCCGACCATATTCTGGCATCAGGACTGTTCGGATCACTGCAGTACGATGTCATCGCCACCAATCTCGGAGTGCTCTCCATCCCCACCGAAGTGGGCGACCTGCGACTTGAGTCGCTCTGGGGGCCTTGCATACAGGGTCGTTTCGCCAACGAACGCGTGATCGGCGCTGCGACCATAAACGGACAATTGCGGATCGTTCAGACGACGCCGAAGCATATCCCGTCCTTCCTCGACAAGCTGCGCCAAACGCTGGTTGACGCCTGCGCCTGACAGCCCGTCAACCCGCCGCGTGCTCCCGGAACATCTCGATGATGGCCGAAAAGTCGCGTCCGCCATTGCCCTGCTTCTCGAAGAGCGCGTAAAGCTGTGCCGCCTCGGCCCCGAGCGGGGTCGAGGCGCCGCTGGCAAGGGCCGCCTCCTGCGAAAGCCTGAGGTCCTTGAGCATGAGCGCCGCCGCAAAGCCGGGCTTGTAGCCCGTGTTGGCCGGCGAGGTCGGTACCGGCCCCGGCACGGGGCAATAGGTGTTGATCGACCAGCACTGGCCCGACGAGGTCGAGGCGACGTCGAAGAGCGCCTGGTGCGACAGGCCAAGCTTTTCGGCGAGCACGAAGGCCTCGCAGACGCCGATCATCGAGATCCCTAGGATCATGTTGTTGCAGATCTTCGCGGCCTGGCCGGCGCCGGCATCGCCGCAATGGACGATCTTCCGGCCCATCGCCTCGAGGATCGGCTTTGCCTTCGCAAAACTCTCCACCGAGCCGCCAGCCATGAAGGTCAGCGTGCCGGCGGATGCGCCGCCGACGCCGCCGGAAACCGGCGCGTCGAGCGACAGGCAGCCGGCGGTCTTGGCCATTTCATGCGCCTTGCGCGCGCTTTCGACATCGATGGTCGAGCAGTCGATGATCAATGCACCTGACGCAACGGAAGCCATGATATCCGCCCAAGCAGTAATGACATGCTTACCTTGCGGAAGCATCGTAACGACTACTTCGGCTTCTCCGACCGCCTGGCTCAGATGGCTCGCCGGCTTGACGCCCGTCGCCTCTGCCGCCTTGAGGATGGGGGCCGCGAGGTCGAAGCCGGTGACATCATTGCCGGCCTTGACCAGATTGGCCGCCATCGGCCCACCCATGTTTCCGAGCCCAATGAATGCGATCCGTGTCATGTGAGGAGCTCCTTCCAGTCGGAAATATTGGTATCGCGAGCGCTTCCTAGCGGTTGTCCGCAAGGATCATCTCCGCCGCCTTCTCTGCGATCATGATGGTCGGCGAGTTCGTGTTGCCAGAGGTAATCGCGGGCATGACCGATGCGTCGGCAATCCGGAGCTTGCCGAGCGCCCGAAGGCGCAGGCGCGGATCGACGACGCTCTCGCGATCCCCGCCCATGCGGCAGGTGCCCACCGGATGGAAGATCGTCGTGCCAATGTCACCCGCTGCCCGCTCCAGTTCGGCCTCCGTCTGGTAGGACGGGCCGGGCTTGTATTCCTCCGGACGGAACCGGGTAAAGGACGGCTGGGCGACGATCCTGCGCGTCAGCCGGATCGATCGCACGGCGATTTCCCGGTCGTTCGCGGTGGAAAGGTATTTCGGGCTGATCACAGGCTGTGCCGCAAAATCCGGGCTGCCGATATGCACCGAGCCACGGCTTTCCGGCCTGAGATTGCAGACGCTCGCGGTGATCGCCGGGAAAGCGTGCACTGGATCGCCGAACTTGTCGAGGGAGACGGGTTGGACGTGATATTGCAGGTCGGGTGTCTCCTTGTCCGGTCCGGAGCGGGTGAAGATGCCGAGCTGGCTCGGCGCCATCGCCATCGGGCCGGAGCGGCGGACGAGATATTCCAGCCCGATGGCCGCCTTGCCGAGAAGCTTCGTCGCCTTCTCGTTCAGCGTCGGCACGCCGCTCACCTTGTAGACGAGGCGCAGTTGCAAATGATCCTGCAGGTTCTCGCCGACGCCCTTCACTTCGGTAAGGAGGTGGATCCCCGCCTTCTGCAGAACCTCGCCACGACCGATGCCGGATAGCTCGAGGATCTGCGGCGAGCCGATGGAGCCCGCGGAAAGCACAGTCTCCTTGGTCGCATAGGCCTTCTTCGTAGTGCCCCCGTGCTGAAACTCGGCGCCGATGACATTGCCCTCCGCGACGAGCAGCCGGCGGACCTGAGCCTTGGTGAGCACGACGAGATTGCCGCGCTCGATCGCCGGGCGCAAGAAGGCTTTGGCCGTGTTCCAGCGAATGCCGGAGCGTTGATTGACGTCGAAATAGGCTGAGCCCTCGTTGTCGCCGCGATTGAAATCCTCGGTCTCCGGAATGCCGGCCTCGCGCGCGGCATCGCGGAAGGCGTCGAGCACGTCCCAGCGCACCCGCATCTTCTCGACGCGCCATTCGCCGCCGGCGCCGTGCATATCGTCGGCACCCCTGTAGTTGTCCTCGGACCTGCGGAAGAAGGGCAGCACGTCGTCCCAGTTCCAGCCGGTACATCCCATCTGCCGCCACAGGTCATAGTCGCGCGCCTGTCCGCGCATGTAGATCATGCCGTTGATCGAGGAACAGCCGCCGAGCACCTTGCCGCGCGGATAACCGAGCGAGCGCCCGTTCAGCCCTTCCTCCGGCGCCGTCGTGAAGCACCAGTCGGTGCGCGGATTGTTGATGCAGTAGAGATAGCCGACCGGAATATGGATCCAGTGGTAGTTGTCGCGACCCCCGGCTTCGAGCAGGAGGACGCGGTTGTTGCGGTCTTCAGAAAGCCGATTGGCGAGCACGCAACCGGCGCTGCCGGCGCCGATGACGATATAGTCGAAGCGATCCATGCCCTATGCGACTCCCAGGCGCCGTCCATCCCCATCTGCCGCAGCCCTGCGGCGGAGAGAACGGCTAACGGCGATATTCGAAACCGAGCTTCCGTCCCAGCCGCGAGGCATAGAACTCGCCCACGATGCCGCGCCGGAAGATCAGCACGCAGACCATGAAGACGACGCCCGTGATGATGGTGACCGGGAACTCCGACGTCGCCAGGTAGTTCTGCAGCACGACGACGAGACCGGCGCCGAAGATCGGGCCGATCAGCGTGCCGATGCCGCCGAGCAGCGTCATCAGGATGACCTCGCCCGACATCTGCCAGGCGACGTCGGTCAGTGTCGCGAACTGGAAGACCAGCGACTTCACCGCGCCCGCAAGACCAGCGAGCGCGGCCGACATCACGAAGGCGCCGAGCTTGTAGCGCGCCACGGAATAGCCGAGCGAAATGGCCCGCTGTTCATTCTCGCGGATCGATTTCAGGATCATGCCGAAGGGTGAATTGATGAACCGCCAGATGATCGCGATGCCGATGATGAAAACCGCCAGCACGAAATAATACATGCCGGTCGAGCTGTTGAGATCGATGAAGCCGAAGAGATGACCGCGCGGCACCGACTGGATGCCGTCCTCGCCTTCCGTGAAGCTCGCCTGCAGGCAGAAGAAGAAGAACATCTGCGAGAGCGCCAGCGTGATCATCGCGAAATAGATGCCCTGCCGGCGAATGGCAAAGAAGCCCATGACGAGGCCGAGGAAGGCCGCACCCGCGACGCCGACGAGAATGCCGAGCTCCGGCGGAAGGCCCCAGGCCTTCACCGTGTAGGCCGTGAAATAGGCAGCACCGCCGAAGAAGGTCGCATGGCCGAAGGAGAGCAGCCCGGTATAGCCGAGCAGCAGGTTGAAGGCGCAGGCGAAGAGCGCGAAGCACAGCAGCTTCATCAGGAAGATCGGGTAGAAGAAGAACGGTGCGAGCAGCAGGAGCAGCAGCCCGATGACGAGGAAACCCGCCTGGACGGAAAAGGCGGTGCGGCTTTTCTCGGTGCGGATCGTTTCGGTTATGTCTGCCATGTCACGCGTCCCGGCCGAAGAGGCCCGCGGGCCTGATGAGAAGCACGATCGCCATGATGACGAAGATCACCGTGTTCGATGCTTCGGGATAGAAGACCTTGGTGAGCCCTTCGGCCACGCCGAGCATATAGCCGGTGACGATGGCACCCATGATCGAGCCCATGCCGCCGACGACGACCACCGCGAAGACGACGATAATCATGTTCGAGCCCATCAGCGGCGAGACCTGATAGATCGGCGCAGCCAGCACGCCGGCAAAGGCCGCAAGGCCGGCGCCCAGCGCGTAGGTGAAGGTGAGCAGCACCGGCACGTTGACGCCGAAGGCCTGCACGAGCACCGTGTTCTCCGTCGCGGCACGAAGATAAGCGCCGAGCTTGGTCTTCTCGATCAAGAGCCACGTGCCGACGCAGACGACGAGCGAGACGACCACGACCCAGCCACGGTAGATCGGAAGGAACATGAAGCCGAGATTGGCGCCCCCTGCCAGCGCCGCGGGTGTCGCGTAGGGCTGGCCGGACGAGCCGTAGAGATAGCGGAAGGTGCCTTCCACCGCGAGCGCGAGCCCGAAGGTGAAAAGCAGGCCGTAGAGCGGATCGAGGTCGTACAGCCGGCGCAGGAACAGCCGCTCGATGATGGCGCCGGCGAGCCCGACGATGATCGGCGCGAGAATCAGCGCCGGCCAGTAGCCGATACCGAGATAGGACAGCAGCAGATAGGCGACGAAGGCGCCGAGCATATATTGCGCGCCGTGGGCGAAGTTGATGACCCGGAGCAGGCCGAAGATGATCGCAAGGCCGAGGCTCAGCAGCGCGTAGAAGGAGCCGTTGATCAGTCCGATCAGCAGTTGCCCGAGGAGCGCCTGCAGTGGTATGCCGAAAATCATGGTCATGGCGTCATACCCCCAGAACCTTGTGCAGCATGCCCATCCGGTCAGGCAGTTCTCCCACCGGAAACTCGGCCACCATCTGCCCATGATCCATCAGATAGAAGCGGTCCGCAATGCGGCTCGCAAACCGGAAGTTCTGCTCGACGAGCAGGATGGTCATGCCGCGCTCCTTGAGCTTCCTCAAGACCTCGCCGATGCGCTGAACGATGACCGGCGCGAGCCCCTCGGTGGGTTCGTCGAGGAGAAGCATCCGGACGCCGGTGCGCAGGATGCGGGCGATTGCGAGCATCTGCTGCTCGCCGCCGGAAAGCTTGGTGCCGGGGCTGTTGCGCCGCTCGAGGAGATTGGGAAAGAGCTCGTAGATCTCGTCCACCGTCATGCCACCGTCAGCCACAACAGGCGGAAGCATCAGGTTTTCCTGCACGGTCAGCGTCGAGAAAATACCGCGCTCCTCCGGCACGAAGCCGATACCCCGGTGCGCCGTCTTGTGCAGCGGCACATGCATCATGTCGGCGCCGTTGAAGCTGATCGTGCCCTTGCGGGCGCGCACGATGCCGACGATCGTCCTCAGCGTCGTCGTCTTGCCGACGCCATTGCGGCCGAGGATAGTAATCGTTTCCCCTTCGCCGACGCGCATGTCGACGCCGTGCAGGATATGGCTTTCGCCGTACCAGGCGTTGAGGCCCCGGACCTCCAGAAGCGTGTTCATCTCAGGCCTCCTCCGAGCCCATGTAGGCCTGGCGCACGCGCGGGTCCTGGCTGACGGTCGCATAGTCACCCTCGGCAAGGATCTCGCCGCGCTGAAGGACAGTGACGTGATGGCAGATATTGGCAACCACCGAGAGATTGTGCTCGACCATCAGCACGGCGCGGTCGCGCGCCACGTTGCGGATGATCTCGGAAACGACGCTCACATCCTCCTGGCCCATGCCGGCCATCGGCTCGTCGAGCAGCAGCACCTTGGGGTCGAGCGCGAGCGTCGTGGCGATCTCCAGGCCGCGCTTGCGACCATAGGAAAGGTCGGCGGCGAAGGCGTCGCGCTCCTTGATAAGCCCCACTGCGGCAAGAAGCTGCTCGGCACGTTCATTGAGGCCGTCGAGCGCGGAAAGCGGCCGCCAGAACTGGTGCGCGAGATTGTTTGGGCGCTGCAGCGCCACGCGGATATTGTCGAGAACGGAAAGGTGCGGAAAGACCGCCGAGATCTGGAACGAGCGCACGAGACCCATGCGCGCCACCTTGTCCGGCGCTGTCTTGGTGATGTCGGTGCCGAGCAGCTCAATCGTTCCGTGCGTCGGCTGCAGGAATTTGGTCAACAGGTTGAAGACCGTCGTCTTGCCGGCGCCGTTCGGCCCGATCAGCGCATGGACGCTCGCGTGGTGCACGTCGAGATCCACGTTCTTCACGGCGGTGAAGTTGCCGAAGTCGCGGCGCAGACCGCGGGCGGATAGCACCACCCGCGGTCTGCCTGCAGTCGCTGTCGCAGAGACCGCCATCGTCCCTACTTCACCAGATCGCAGCCGCTCTTGGCCGGATCGATATAGGCTTCCTTGCCGGGGATGGTGGCGAGCACGTTGAAGTAGTCCCACGGCTCCTTGCTTTCCTCAGGCTTCTTGACCTGCAGCAGGTACATGTCGTGGATCATCCGGCCATTGGGGCCAACCGTGCCGCCGCGTCCGAACACGTCATCGACCGGCATTCCATGCAGCTCCTTGGCGACCGCGTCTGCATCGTCGGTGCCCGCCTTCTGGATGGCCTTCAGATACTGCAGCACGGCGGAATAGGTACCGGCATGGATCATGTTCGGCATCTTGCCGGTGCGGTCGAAGAACTTCTTGGCGAAGGCGCGGCTTTCGTCGTCGCGGTTCCAGTAGTACCCTTCAGTCAGCGTCAGGCCCTGCGCGGCTTCAAGCCCGAGGCCATGCACTTCGGCAAGCGTGAAGAGCAGAGCCGCCAGATGCTGGCCGCCCTCGGTGATGCCGAATTCAGAGGCCTGCTTTATGGCGTTGGCGGTATCGAGGCCGGCATTGGCAAGGCCGATCACCTTGGCGCCGGAGGACTGTGCCTGCAGCAGGAAGGACGAGAAGTCCTGGCTGGACAACGGATGGCGGACGGAACCGACAACCGTGCCGCCGGCGGCCTTGACATAGTCGCTCGTCTGCTGTTCCAGCGAATAGCCGAAGGCATAATCGGCGGTGAGGAAGAACCAGCTGTCGCCGCCTTCCTTGACGAGGGCGCCGCCGGTGCCGACGGCAAGCGCATGGGTGTCATAGGCCCAGTGGAAGCCGTAGGGCGAGCAGGCCTTGCCGGTCAGGTCCGTCGTCGCCGCACCGGTGACGATGTCGATCTTCTTCTTTTCCTTTGCAATCGCCTGTACTGCGAGCGCCACTGACGACGTCGTCAGCTCCATGATGGCATCCACCTGTTCGGTGTCGTACCACTGGCGAGCGATGTTGGAAGCGATATCGGGCTTGTTCTGGTGGTCGGCGTCGACAATCTCGACCGGAACATCGAGGACCTTGCCGCCGAAATCCTCGACAGCCATCTTTGCCGCCTCGACGGAAGACTTGCCGCCGAAATCGGCATAGACGCCCGACTGGTCGTTCAGGATGCCAATCTTGACCTTGCCGTCGGATGCGCCGGCGGCCATCGCCGCCGTGCTGCTGGCCAGCAGGACCGCGAGCGACGCAATAAGATTCTTTCGCATATTTCTCCTCCCAGAGATTTCGAAAAAATGTGAGTCTGTTCAAAATTGGTGAGCCGCCCTCCTCAAGGCAGCCAACGTCGCGGTTACGATCATGGAATTCCGGCCGGGGTGCAAGGGCTGTTTACAATCAATTGCAAACAGTATCTGTTCATTTATGCACAGAAGTCGGTGTCCGCCCGCCTCCTGTGGCCACAAAACGCAAGCGTCAGGGGACCTTGGCACACGACGCGGCGTGAAACACGATTCTGCGCAAACAGGGCGGCATTAGACGAAAGACCAATCACGCAACGGCAGGCATTTCGGGAAGAACAATGAACAATACCCCGCATTTCACCTGGGACGACCTGCAATTCTTCCTTGCGGTGGCGCGAACGGGGCAACTTTCCACCGCCGCGCGCCAATTGCGCACGAGCCATGCCACCGTCTCACGCCGCATCGACCGGCTCGAATTCGCGCTGAAGGTCAAGCTGTTCGAGCGCAATCCGCGCGGCTACGTGCTGACGGCCATGGGAAACCGCTTCATCGACACCGCCGAGAAGATGGAGAGCGAGGCCGAGCGGCTCCGCTCCGATCTCGTCGCGGGGTCGACCCAGCAGCGTGGCGTCGTGCGTCTCAGCGCACCCGAAGGCTTCGCCAACTTCTTCTTCGCCAGCGTCCTGCCGGAATTCGGCGCCCGCCACCCGAACATCTCGCTGGAGCTGGTGACGATCCAGCAGATCATGTCGCTGTCGCGCAAGGAGGCGGACCTGGCCGTCGTGCTCGACGAACCGAAGGGCGGCCCCTATTTCTCGGAGAAGCTCACCGACTATCATCTGCAGGTCTATGGCTCACAGGATTATCTGGCGCGCACGCCACCCGTCACCTCGCGCGACGACCTGCCGAACCACGCCTTTATCGGCTACATCCAGGACATGATCTTCGCGCCGGGCCTCGACTATCTCGGCGACATCCATCCGCGCATCCGCCCGCAGTTCCAGAGCTCCAGCATCTTCGCGCAGCTGACTGCGACCCGGAGCGGGCTCGGTCTTTGCGTGCTGCCCTATTTCTTCGCGAGCCACTATCCGGAGCTGCAGATCGTCTTGCCGGGAGACGTCAATCTCTGCCGCCACTACTGGATAACCTGCCATCGTGACCTGAAACAGGTGCCGCGCGTGCGCGCCGTCATCGACTTCCTCGTGGAGGCGGTCGGCAGGAACGCGCATGCCTTTCTTGGAAATGTCCCGCCTTCAAGGCAGCCGGATCGCCGGGCAGCGGCGGCCCGGACGGCCAAAAGCTGACAAGGACGCGCTACGCCCTCTCGGCGTCTTCCGGCTGGCGCAGGCGCAAAAGCCGCAACGCGTTGGCGGTGACTAGCACCGTCGCACCGGTGTCGGCGAGGATCGCCATCCAGAGCGTCGTCATGCCGAAGAGCGTCGTCAGGAGGAAGACGCCCTTCAGGCCGACCGCGATGGTGATGTTCTGCCAGATGTTGCCGAGCGTCGCGCGTGACAGCGAGACGAGCTTCGCGACATCGGTCACGCGGTTGCGCAGCAGTGCGGCCTCGGCGGTCTCCAGCGCAACGTCGGTGCCGCCACCCATTGCAACGCCGACGGAGGCAGCCGCAAGGGCGGGTGCATCGTTGATGCCGTCGCCAACCATGGCGATCGGGCCGCGCTGCTTCAGCCGCGCGATCTCCTGCAGCTTTGCATCCGGCAGCAACTCCGCCTTGACGTCGAGCTGCAGTTGCCGGGCGATCGCTTCGGCGGTCCGCGCGTTGTCGCCGGTCAGCATGACCGTTTCGATGCCGGCCGCCTTCAAGGCGCGAAGTCCGGCCGCGGCATCGGTCCGCGGCTCGTCGCGGAGCGCGATAAGGCCCTCAAGCACAGCGCCGGAGACAACTGTCACGACGGTCTTGCCTTCGGTTTCCAGCGCCGTGATGCGCGCCGCGACATCCTCGGCAAGCGGCGCCTGCTCCGCGGCAAAGCGCGGAGAGCCGACCGAGACGAAGGCGTTTTTGAGTCGCGCAGTGACAGCCTTGCCGGGCACGGCAGTCGCGCCGCCGAATGCCTTCGGGACGTCGAGATTGCGCGTCTTCGCCGCCTCGACGATCGCCGCACCGAGCGGATGCGTCGTGTTGCCCTCCACGGCGGCAGCTCTCGCCAGCACGTCCTCCTCGCTTCCGACGAGGGCGATGACATCCGTCACCTGGGGACGGCCGAGCGTCAGCGTGCCCGTCTTGTCGAAGGCGACGGTCCTGATCTTGCCAAGTGTTTCGAGGGCTGCGCCGCCCTTGATGAGCAGGCCATTGCGGGCACCGGTCGCGAGGCCCGAAGCGATTGCGGCGGGCGTCGAAATGACGAGCGCACAGGGGCAGGCGATCAGGAGTGTCGCCAGGCCGCGATAAACCCAGGTCATCCAGTCGCCGCCGAAAGCGAGCGGCGGAACGAGGATGACGAGAAGTGCCACCACCATGGCGCCGGGCGTGTACCAGCGGCTGAAATCATCGATCACGCGCGCCATTGGGGCCTTGGATTCCTGCGCTTCCTCGACCATGTGCACGATGCGGGAAATGGTGTTGTCGGCGGCAACGTGGCTGATCTCGACCCGCAGCTCGCCATTGGCATTGATGCTGCCGGCATAGACCGATGCGCCCGGCTGCTTGGCCACAGGAACCGACTCGCCGGTGACCGGCGCCTCGTTCACTTCCGAGGAACCGTCGATGACCGCGCCATCCGAGGGTATACGGTCGCCGGGCCGCACGACGACGATGTCGCCGATCGCAAGCTCCTCGACACTGACCTGTTCGACCGCCCCGTCCCTCTCGCGCAATGCGACGCGCGGGACGAGATCGACGAGCGCCTTGATGCCCTTGCGCGCCCTGTCGGCTGCAAGCGTTTCGAGAAGTTCGCCGATCGAGAAGAGGAAGACAACGACCGCGGCCTCCTCGGCCTGCCCGATGGCGATCGCGCCGATTGCGGCAACGCTCATCAGGGTCTCGACGCTGAAGGGAGAGCCTTCGAAGGCGCCAGCCACCGCCCGCCTTGCAAAAGGCAGAACGCTCAGTATCGCGGCAATGGAATAGGCCCAGCGCTCAGTTGCCGGAAAGAGGCTTGCGACGATGAAGGCGAGCACGAAAAGGCCGCCGGTCGCAAGCACCAGCCGAACCTTCTCATCCTGCCACCAAGCGGACTTGTCGTCGGACTCCGGAGCGGCCCTGCGTTCGGCTGCCGCCGCAGCAGCACCCAGGGGCTTGTAGCCGAGCGCCCTGATCTTTTCCTCGATGGTGGTCTGCGAGGTCCGGTCCTCGTCCAGCTGCAGGGCGAGCGTGCCTGCCGTGTAGCTCACCGAGATCTCGCTCACGCCCGGCAATCGCTTCATCGCCGTTTCGATTTTCAGCGCGCAGGAGCCGCAATCCATGCCTTCGATCTTGAGTTTCAGGGGGCTCGCTGCCGCCATGACGTCACCTCGATGTTTCGATCCGGCAATCTTCATAAATCCTCTAGCAGCTAGAGGGTCAAGCGGGCTAGATTAGGTTTATCGAAATAGCACATTACACGCGCCCATTGCGAAATTGCGGGCCGAGACACACCTATCTTTCGGGCACACTGTTTGTGGAAGGAAAAGCCATGTCAGCCAGGCCGACGAAAATTCCAGGACCCGATCACCCCATCACCATCGACCGCCACGCCTCGCGCGTTGTCGTCAAGCTGGCGGGCCGCACGATCGCCGACAGCCGTCACGTGCTTACGCTGCGTGAGGCGAATTACCCTGCGGTATTCTATTTCCCGCGCACCGATGTCGACATGTCCCTGCTGGAGCCGACGGACCACGCCACCTACTGCCCCTACAAGGGCGACTGCTCTTATTACAGCCTGCCGCTCGGCGGAGAGCGTTCGAAGAACGCGGTCTGGAGCTATGAGAGCCCGTATGAGGCCGTCGGCGAAATCCGTGGGCATCTGGCCTTCTATCCGGATCGTATCGATAGTATCGAAGAGACGCCCATCCTCTAGATCGGGCGGAAGACAACTTTCAGAGGAAATCCATATGATCCATGTCGTTGCCATCCTGACCGCAAAGCCGGGCAAGAGGACCGAGGTACTCGAAGCCTTCAGGCAGATCGTCCCGGTCGTCCTGACCGAAGAAGGATGCATTGAATACGCTCCGGTCGTCGACGTGGAGGGCGCCGATCCCGCTTTCGGCCCTGATACATTCGTCGTCGTGGAGAAGTGGGCAACCCGTGAGGCCCTGAAGGCCCATAGCACTGCCGCTCACATGGTCGCCTACGGCGCAAAGGTGAAGGACCTGATGGCGGCGCGTGCGGTCCACGTTCTCGAGCCGGCTTGAGCCACTTATCTTCATAACTTCTGCAGATCACGGGCCGCGCCAACGCGCGCGGCTCCGCCATCGGCAATGACTTACGCCTCGGGCGCGAAGAACAGGTAGCCGTGCCAGGCGCCCCGGACCGTGCGTATCATGATGACGACCCAAAGGATCGCAAGGGCGGCAACCAGGGCATAACCGAAATTGGAAATCGGAGCGAAGTTGAAGGTCGAGCCGAGGCGAAGCGTCGCCACGGCATAGACGCCGAGCGGGAAGGTGTAGCCCCACCAGCCGAGATTGAAGGGCATTCCTTCGCGCATGTAGTGAAGGGTTACCATGACTGCGGTAACCAGCCACCACAAGCCATAACCCCAGAGCATCACGCCGCCGAGCAGGCTCGCACCGCCAAAGGCTTCGGCCACGGCACCAAGGCCGTTTGCCTGCAATGTCGCGGTCGCATCATGGCCGAGGACGATCAGGCCGAGAGCCCCGGTCCCGATAGGGCCGAGAGCGAGCCAGCTCGTGGGCGCCATGGCAACCGGCGGCAGCTTGTGCAGCACCATGCGCATGAAAAGGATGACGAGTATTCCCATGGCAAGCGGCACGGAACACGCCCAGAGCGCGTAGCTCGCAAGCAGGATCGTGAGCTTCTCCGAAGCGTCGGCGAGATGCGGCACGAGCAACCCGCCGCTGACCGCCGCCACCTCGCAGGCGACGACCGGCAGGAGCCAGACGGCCGTCATATGCTCGATCTTGTGGCTGTGATGCGTGAACATCAGAA
Source organism: Rhizobium sp. BK251 (assembly GCF_004345245.1). GTDB lineage: Bacteria > Pseudomonadota > Alphaproteobacteria > Rhizobiales > Rhizobiaceae > Rhizobium. The sequence continues at coordinate 153,148 of NZ_SLUQ01000006.1, forward strand.
AGGGCACGACGAGCCCGCAGAGAAGGGCGATCGCGACATCCACCCACCACAGGGTTTCGGCGACCATGATCGCCACGTCTCCCCAATACTGCGGTCCGTAGATCATCAGGCCATTGATGATGGTCGCGAGCCCCATTGGAAGGCAGCCAACCGACATGGAGACCACCGGATGGCGCATGAACTCGATGGCCTCGGCAGGGTAGAACATCCATTGCCAGAGATAGATGGAGAGCAGCACCGCAAACAGAACGATGTTCAGCTGCCACAAGGCGTTGCCGGCCACGTGCAATATCGGTTCGCCCGGGAACTGGCTGAGCGCGACCGAGAGGATGCCGGTGCCCATCGTCACGGCAAACCAGTTGGGCGTGAACTGCCGGGCGATGTTTCTCGGCGCGGCAAGCTGGGTAAGCGGAGGAGCGTAGAAACCTTGCATGGAAACACCTGCGGCGATCGAATTGATACGCGCAGGCTACGCTTCCCGACTATTCGCATCCAACGAATTATAATGAATAAATTGTTCGTTTTTATCGATCATTTGCCACGCTCGCGGATCATCGCCACAAAAGCATCACCCGCTTTGCTGCGATAACGCTCCTTGTGGCGCAGGAGATAGAATGGCCGCGGCGTCGGCGGATAGGCGACCTCACACAGGGTGCCGCTCTTGAGTTTCGAGGCAACCACCGCGCGGGAGACCAGCATCGCGCCGGGGCCCGCTTCGACTGCGCCGGAGACGATTTCGTTACCGGGCAGCGTCATGGCGATGTCGAGTTCGTTTCTGTCAATGCCCTCGCGGGCAATCAGGTTCTCGAAGGCGAGACGCGTGCCGGAGCCCGGCTCGCGAATGACCCAGGGGCTTTCCGGCAACTGGCTGGACCTGAGCTTGGCAAGGGACGCCCAAGGATGCTGTGGTGCCACGACCACGATCATCTCGTCTGTCGCGACGACCTCTACCGAAAGGGCAGGCCTTTCCACCTGCCCCTCCACCAGGCCAATCTCGACCTCGCCGGCCTCGACCGCATCGGCGACGTCGACCGTGTTGCCGACACGGACACCGAGGGTGATGCCCGGAAACTTCTCCCGATACCGCACAAGCCGCGCCGGGAGCCAATAGCCGGCGATCGTCTGGCTTCCCATGACGGAAAGCTCTCCCCGCTTGAGCCCGGCTAGATCGGCCAGCGCCCCTTCGGCAGTTCTTGCCGAGGCAAGAACGGCAACCGCCTCTTTCAGGAAGGCCCGGCCGGTCTGGTTCAGGACGATCGAACGGCCGACGCGGTCGAAGAGCTCAACCCCGTGCCTGCCCTCGAGCGCGGTGATCGCCGCGCTGACGGCGGATTGCGTCATGTTCAGCGCCGTCGCCGTCCTGGTGATGTGCTCGCGCGTTGCGACCTCAACAAAAATGCGAAGCTGATCCAATGTCATTGCCATATCCCCCGCGGTCGTTTCAACGGCGCGCGCCTTTCGCCGGACGCATGGCCGCCCCAAGGTTTATCCGCTGGCGCGGTATGGACAAGAGCAGCCGACGACGCACCCCAAGAACCTGCGAATCCAGCCACATCGCGGCGCCGGCTGTGTCTGTCGAGAGACAAATCACGTGAGCGGGTTGAGGCCATGCGGATGCCACGAATCTCCAGAGGCCTTCCTTTTCAATGGAAAATGAGATAATATTGAATGAACGTTCAGCAAAAATAGGATTGAGCCATGAACGAGACGATCCGCGATCTCTCCATCCCGAACGACTGGGATCGGCGGGGCCTGCCGGGCTGGTGCTACCACAGCGAAGCGCTGCTGGAGCTTGAGAAGCAGCATGTTTTTCGCGAGCACTGGCAGATCGCCTGCCACGTGTCCGACGTGCCGGAGCCCGGAAACTACCTGACCATGGACGTCGTCGGCGAGCGGGCGCTGATCCTGCGCGACCAGCACGGGGAACTGCGCGCGTTCCACAATATCTGCCGCCATCGCGGCTCGCGCGTTGTCGCCGACGAGAAGGGTACCTGCCGCAACGCGCTGGTCTGTCCGTTCCACGGCTGGGTCTACAATCTGGATGGCACGTTGCGCGGCGCGGCGCGGCCGCGCTCGTTCCCGGCGCTCGACAAGCAGGAATTCGGCCTGATCCGGATCGATCTCGAGGTGTGGCTCGGCTTCGTCTTCATCCGCTTCCGCCCCGGTCCGCAGCCGTCTGTGGCCGAGCTCATGAAGCCCTTCGAGGCAGAGCTCTCGCACTACAACACCGGCGAGATGGTGCCGACCGAAGGCATCTGGACGCATACGTCGCCGGTCAACTGGAAATCGGTGCGCGACGTCGACAATGAAGGCTATCACGTCGCCATGGCGCACCCGGCGCTGCAGGATCTTTACGGCTCGACCTACTACGACGAGCCCTTCGTCAAGGGGCTCTGCCGCTCATTTGCGACTTTCAATCCGCATGCCGGCCGGCGTTGGAGCGTCGACAAGTACGTGCGGCTGGCGCCGGAGGCATCGCACCTGCCAGAGGATCTTCGCAAGGCCTGGATCTATTTCGGCATCTTCCCGAACGCCGTCATCGCAGTAACGCCTGAGAGCGCGCAGTTCTACCAGGAGTTCCCGCTGACGACCGGCAAGACGCTGTTGCGCGGCGGCATCTATCGCTACGCCGACGAAAGCCGGGCACAGCGGCTGGCACGCTACCTCGCCTTCCGGATCGACCGCGACACACAGTCCGAAGACGTACAGTTGACCAAGTGGTCCAACGAGGCGATGACCTCGAAGGCCTTCCACGGCTTCTATCTCTCCGACCTCGAATATGGCGTGCGTACCCATCACGACCATCTTCGCGCCGTGCTGCCCGTGATGAGGCTCGACGAGGCGCCGGACGAGCAGGACGTTGCCGCCGTCAACGCAAGGCTCGCAACGAAATCCTGAGACGCAAGATGGCAGCCGCTGGATCGGCTGCCATCTTGCCTCCCCTTTTCACCGCCCATTCCGCGGGTCAGGGTCAGTCGAGCTTCAGGGCATCGGACAGCCGGAGGGAGCCGTCCCGTATCGCCTTGACGTGTTCGGGTCGGATGAGTTCGCCTCCGATGCCCCATTCTCCGGCTTTGACATCCTCAAGGACGACCCAGGTGATCGGGCGCGTGCGTTCACCGTCCACAGCGACGACGGCGTCCGTTACGCGGCGGATCAACTCACCCTTCTGTTCTTCGGTGAAGATATTTTCGACAGCTTTGATAAGAACGAGCGGCATGCTTCACTCCGTGTGTTGAAAGACAATCGCGAGACGTGATCTTCCAACCGGAGATGAGCCTTTCATTGCATTTGAGCGTCACAATGTTTCATTTGAAGCATTGGCAGAAAGTACTTGCCTCGCGGGCGAAGCCTGACCGCACATTCTGTCGCCGCGCCCGTTCAGAACTTCACTTTGCTCCGTCCACGCAGAAAGCGGGGCCGGTGGCCCGACCCCGCTTCCTCCCCCAAGTGAAAGGCGAACGACGCAGCAACGTCAGCCCTTCCACAAGCCCTCCCGGACAAGTTCGTCCATCGTCAGACGAATACTGCGCCTGAGGATGGAGACCATGTCGTCGATCTGCGTGCGGTTGATCGTCAGCGGCGGCGACATCACGCACATGTTGATCAGCGGGCGCACCAGCAGGCCAAGCTCCTGGCAGTGACCGTCGATGCGCTTGCCGACCTCGAGGTCCAAAGTCAGCGGGTTGTTGCTCGCCCGGTCGGCCACGCATTCGACGCAGGCCATGAGACCCTGGCCGCGCACCTCGCCGACCAGCGGCAGTTCCTCCAGCGTCTTCAACTGCGACTGGAAGTAGCCGGAAATGTCGCGCACGTGCTGCAGCAGCCCCCCCTCCAGAATGTCGAGGTTCTTCAGCGCGACGGCGCAGCCGATCGGATGGCTGGAATAGGTCAGCCCATGCGCAAACATCGCATCGGGATGGTTGGAGCCCCTCAGACGCTCCAGGAGCTGCGAGGAGATCATCACCCCGCCTAACGGAAAATAGCCCGAGGTGACGCCCTTGGCGAAGGTAATCATGTCCGGCTCCATGCCGAAGGTCGCGCCGGAGGCGAAGACCTCGCCGAGCCGTCCGAAGGCCGTCACCACCTCGTCGGCGATGAAGAGGATGTCGTTGTGGGCGCAGAGTTCCCGCATCCTGGGCAGGTAGCCCGCCGGTGGTACGATGACGCCACCGGAGGCCATGATCGGCTCGGCGATGAAGGCACCGATGCGTTCGGCCCCCTCCTTCTCGATCAGGTCGCGGAATTCGGCCACGAGGTAATCGCAGAAGTCCGCCTCGGCGACGCCCGCCGGCCGGCGGAACGGATTGGGGCAGGAAAGCCTGCGAACCTGGTCGCGCGCGCCGTCCATCCAGTCCAGATCGCGCGGCCTGCCGTTCAGCGAGGCGGAGAGATAGGTCGAGCCATGATATCCGCCCTCGCGGGCGACGATCAGCTTCTTGTCCGGTCGGCCGGTGACGTTGTTCATGAACTGCATGAAGCGAAGGGCCGTTTCGACGGCGGAAGACCCTCCCGTCGTGTAGAAGACATGACCGAGATCGCCAGGCGCATACACCGCCAGCCGCTCGGCGAGAACGGCGGAGACACGGTTCGTGGTGTACCACGGAGAATTGTAGGAAAGCTCCATCGCCTGGGCATGGAGGACGTCGGCGAGTTCGCGTCGGCGATGTCCGACATTGACGCACCACATGCCTGCCGGCCCGTCGATCAGCCGCCGGCCCTCGGCATCGACCACGTAGACACCGTCGCCACTTGCGAGTTCGCCGCGCGCTTCGGCGCCGATATGTCCAGCGGTCGGCCAGGGCTGCACCAGGTGATCCCGCGCAAGTGCTGCGGCATCCGCCCCGCGGTCATCTGCCAGATGGGCCGTCTCACGCTTTGCCGCCATATTTATTCTCCTGATCTTTCAGCCTCTGTATTTGTCCTAAATCTCTGACAAGAAACATATATGCCAGTTATTCTGAATGGCTGTTCAATCAATATTGCAGAAAAGACACTTGCATTCAATCCCGATTTGCGTCCATCTTGATTACCGGGAACAAAAGAGGCGAATAACGCCACGGGACGGAACGAATGACGCGTCGGCTGCATCACGAGTGTTGGTCGTGGAAGCAATCGTGGGGAGGTCGGCGGTGACGGCGCTCTCCAGTACGGATGTCCACGGGCCAAGGAGCGAACGCCGGCGCCACGCCGGGCGCTGGACGGATAGCGAGGAAGCCAGAGGGCTCGCGCTGGTATCGCCCACCCTGCTCTACGCGCTGGCCCTGCTTCTCTTGCCGATCCTGATCGTGATCGCCTACAGCTTCTGGACCCAGGACTATCTGACGATCGACCGCAGCTTCACGCTCGAAAACTATCGCGTCGCGCTGACAGAACCAATCTATCGCGATCTGCTCGTCCGCTCCTTGACTATCTCGCTGGTCGTCAGCCTCGTCACCGTCGCGGTTTCCTATCCGATCGCCTGGTTCATCTCCTTCCACGGCGGCGTCCACAAGAACCTCTGGCTCTTCCTCATCACCGTGCCCTGCTGGACGAGCTATCTGCTGCGCGTCATGGCCTGGAAGATCATCCTCGGCTATGAGGGCGTCTTCAACGTCGCGCTGCTGTCGACCGGCATCGTCGACAAGCCGGTGACCTCCCTCCTCTACAATTCCAATGCCGTTGTCATCACGCTTGTGCACAGCTGGGCCGCGTTCGCGATCCTGCCGATCTTCGTCTCCCTGGAAAAGATCGACCGCTCGCTGATCGAGGCGGCGCACGATCTCGGCGACGGCAAGCTGCGAAGCTTCCTCAGGGTCACGCTGCCGCTTTCGCTTCCGGGCGTCATCTCGGCCTTCCTGATCGTCATGATCCCGACGGTCGGCGACTATGTCACGCCGCGGCTTGTCGGCGGCAAGGATGGCGTGATGATCGCGACCGCCATCCAGGCGCAGTTCGGTAAGGGGGCCAACTGGCCGCTCGGCGCGGCACTGTCGGTCACGACCATGGTCATCGTCTCCGCCATGGCGGGACTGGTGGTGCTCGGCATCAGGCTTCTCGTGAGGGCGGTCAGATGAGTGGGCGTCCCGGCATTCCGAAATCCCGCTGGCTGCCGGCCTATGTCGCGCTCTATTTGGGCTTCCTCTACCTGCCGATCCTGCTCCTGCCGATCTTCTCCTTCAACAATGCGGCAACCACCAGCTTCCCGCTCGCCGGATTCACGACCAAATGGTACGAGTCGCTCTGGGGCAATTCGGCCATGCTCACCGCCGCCCGCAACAGCCTCGTCGTCGGCATCTGCGTCTCGCTTCTCAGCACCGTTCTCGGCATCTGCGCGGCACGCGCGATAACCCGCTATCACTTCCGCGGCCAGCGCCCGGCAACCGGGCTCATCATGGCGCCGCTCTTCCTTCCGGAAATTATCGTCGCCGTCTCGCTGCTGATGATCGTCCTGCAGGTCGGCCTCGAGCCGTCGCTCGTGACTGTCATCCTTGGCCAGACGATCTTCTGCATCCCCTATTCGCTCTCGGTGCTGATCTCCGGTTTCCAGGGCTTCGACCGCTCGCTCGAGGAAGCCTCGCTCGATCTCGGTGAGACCGCCTTCGGCACGCTGCGCCGGATCACCCTGCCGGTGCTGGCCCCCGCCATCATTTCGAGCCTGCTCGTCTCCTTCACCGTGTCGCTCGACGAGTTCATCCTCGCCTTCTTCCTTTCCGGCACGGAACCGACATTGCCCGTCTACATCTGGGGCCAGTTGCGGTTTGCCGCCAAGATGCCCGGCGTGCTGGCGCTCGGCAGCCTCATGCTGGCGTTCTCCATCATCCTCATCACCATTGCCGAAACCGTACGTCGCCGCTCCGAGGCGAAGCTCGAACGCGCAAGGAGCCAGCCATGACCGACACGCCGATGATATCGATCGACGCCGTTTCGAAGTTCTACGGCATCTATCAGGCCCTCGATGAAGTCTCGCTCGATATTGCCGCCGGCGAGTTCTTCTCGCTGCTCGGCCCCTCGGGCTGTGGCAAGACCACGCTGCTGCGCTCGATCGCCGGCTTCGAGACGCCGACCAGTGGCGACATCCGCATAGACGGCCAATCAACACTCGGCATCCCGCCCAACCGGCGCCCGACCAACATGGTCTTCCAGAGCTATGCGATCTTTCCGCATCTGAACGTCGAGCAGAACGTCGCCTACGGACTGAAGCGCCTGCGGCTCGATGCGGTGGAAGAAAAGCGTCGCGTTGGCGCAGCACTCGAGCAGGTGCGCCTCGGCGCCCTCGGCCACCGGCAGGCGCATGAGCTTTCCGGCGGCCAGCGCCAGCGCGTGGCGCTCGCCCGCGCGCTCGTCATGCGGCCCAAGGTGCTGCTGCTCGACGAACCGCTCTCTGCACTCGACAAGAAGCTGCGCGAGGAAATGCAGGTGGAACTGCGCTCGCTGCAGAAGGCTGTCGGCATCACCTTCATCCTCGTTACCCACGACCAATACGAGGCGCTGGCGCTCTCCGACCGCATCGCCGTCATGTTCGGCGGGCGCATCGCCCAGGTCGCGACGCCGAAGGAGATGTACCAGCGCCCATTGACACGAAAAGTCGCCGATTTCCTCGGCGGCATGAACTTTCTTTCAGCCCGCATCACTGGCGAGAACGATGGCAAGCTCTCGGCGGAGACCGCGCGTTTCGGCGATATCGTGCTCGACAGGCCGCGTGGATTCCGGCCGCGCGAGGGACAAGTGACGATAGGCATACGGCCGGAGCGGCTTCGCCTGCTCTGGGATGGCGACCAGGCGCCGCATCAGATGGTAGGTCGCGTGGAGAACCGTGCCTATTTCGGCGAGGTCACCCATCTGATGATCGGGGTCGACGGGCTGGAGCAACCGCTCTCGATGGTCGAGACAAACGACTACGGCGCCGACGACCTCCCGCTCGGCGCCGAGATTCGCCTCGCCTACGATCCGGAAGCCTTCGTGCTGCTGGCGGAGGACTGACGCGAGCAGCGGCTCCGGCCAATTTTCGCCGGAGCCGGAGGTCTTAGTAACCGGCCTTTATCTTCTCGAATTCGGCGATCATCTTCTGCCTGAGCTCTGTCGGCATCGGCGACTGGAAGAGCGTGTTGTCCACGAACTTATCGACGTCCGCGTAGCCCTTGTCGGCAAGGAGCTTCGGATCGACGGCGGCCATCCCCTTGCCATTGGCGTGACCGTATCCCCAAGTTTCGACCATATAGGACGTGATCGCCGGATCAGAAATGGAGTTCAGGAAGTCATACTGCTCCGCCTCGTCGGCTTCACCGCCCTTGAGACGCACATAGCCGCAGACCCAGGTGGAAAGGCCTTCCTTCGTATCCTTCTTCATCGCGACAGGCGTGCCATCGGCGGCAAGCGTGGTCGCGGTCTCGTTCCAGGCCCAGGCGAGATCGACCTCGCCGCTCGCCATCGCCTGGCTGAGGTCTGTGTTGTCCGTCCAGTAGAGCCGGACGTTCTTGTGCACCTCGCGCAGGAAATCCGAGGCCTGCTTGAACTGCTCGCCGTTCATTTGCGTCCAGTCCTTGAGGCCGATCGCAAGGCTCGCAAGGGCATAGGCGTCGTCGACATTGTCGCCGATCGAGACGCGATCCTTGAACTTCGGATCCGCGAAGGCCTTGAGCGAGGTGATCTCCTCCGGCTTGACCGTATCCGTGCGGTAGGTCAGCACCGTGTTGCCCCATTCGAAGGGAAGGAACCAGGCCGTGCCGTCATCCGATTTCATCAATCCCTTCATCGAGGCGATGCCGGGCATGGTGTCGTTCCAGTAGGTGAGCTTGGACGTATCCAGCGGTTCGAGCAGACCCGCCTCGCGCCATTTGGCGATACTCTGCGAACAGGGATGTGCGATGTCGGCCTTGAACCCCGATCTCAGCTTCTGGAAGGCCTCTTCCTCGTCGGCGAAAAAGCTGAAATCGGGCTCCGTGCCGTGTTTTGTCGTGTAGGCAGGATGGAAGGCGGGGTCCTCGTAGCCTGACCAGTCGAAGACGGTGAGATTGGCGGCAAGCGAGGCACCGGCTGTCGTCGATGCGAGAAAAGCGGCAAGGGCCGCCCCGGCCATGTGCCTGATGATCCGTGATGCCATTCCGTTCCCCTTTATGTTTCTCGGTTCCCTGTTTTTGCTATTTCAGCCCCTCGCGGGTGAAGTGCGCCGGAAAGACAGCGACGAGATATTCGACCGCCGCCGCATGCGCCTTCTCGCGCGTCAGCCCGTCGCCCATCATCAGCCGCAGCCAAAGGCCTTCCATTACCGCGCAGAGCGCAAGCGCCGTCGCCTCGGCAACGATCGCATAACCGCCCTCCGCCTTCAGCGCCTGGCAGAGCGCCACGAAAGTTTCCTGGTACTTGACGTCGCGCGCGCCGCAGAGTGCCTGATAGGTCGGGCGCGACTTCGCCTCGCCCCAGAAAGCGCACCAGGCGGCGAGCTTGCGCTTCGTGCAGATCCTGCGGTCGAAATCGGCCGCGACCAGCGCCCAGAGCTGCGCGGCGACACCCGATCCAGCCTTCTCGAGGGCCGCATTCCAGTGGGCGGCATATTCGTCCGCCATGAACTGCAGCGTCGCGATCAGCAGCTTTTCCTTGCTCTCGAAATGAAAGTTGACGATGCCGCGCGAGAGACCGGCCCCATCGGCGACATCGGCGAGAGTCGTTTCCGAATAGCCGCGCTTGGCGAGCGAATCGATCGTCGCCTCGATCAGCTGCTGGCGCCGCGTCTCCTTGGAGGCCTTGCGGCCGCGCTTTTCCTGATCCGCCGTTTCCTGTACCGCAGAACTCAATTTCATCCGTACCGCCGTGTTCTTCTGTTCAAGATGGAGGAACATCGCCGACGCTCCCCTTCCGCGTGGGCCTGGTTCCGCGAAGATGAGTGGGACAATGCTCACCGCTGTCAAGGACCTTCTGCATGGCGATCCAGGTCCCGATATTCTTGGCGACATAGTCCTCGCCCACCGCAGCAACGGCGGCGGCGCGCAATGGTCCGCCGAGGCGCTCCAGCTCCTGCCGCGCCACCTCGCGATACCAAGCATTGCGGCTTTTAGCCTCGATCCCGGCAAAGCCGGCCGCCCGCATCGCCGCGGTGTAGCGCGTGGCCGACGCCATGCCGAAGCTGAGCCCCTCGGCCTTCAGGTAGGCCTTCATTTCCGGTGAGGGCTCACCATCGTGGGCGATCAGCCAGTCGGAGGCGGCAAAGGTTCCGCCCGGCTCCAGCACGCGGAATATCTCCCGGAACAACGCCTCCTTGTCCGGCACGTGCACCAGGGCATCCTTGGAGAAGACGACGTCGAAGCTCCCGTCCTCGAAAGGCAGCCGCCCCGGCGGCGCCTCGACGAAGGTCACGGCGCCCGCGAGGCCGGCCTCCTGAGCCGCGCGGCGGGCGTGCTCTATGACCGGCCGCTCGACATCGAAGCCCGTGACGTGCACGGGGCCGTACGTCCTCGCAAGATGAAGTGTGATGCCGCCGGCGCCGCAACCGAGATCAAGGACACGCCTGCCCGAAAGTTCGAGCCCATCGAGCACGCGATCCACCTCCTCCGGCCCGCCCGGAGACAGATAGCCCTCACCCCAGAGCACCGCGAGAAAGCGGATGGCCTTGTCGTCATATTCCGGTTCGTGCGGAGCGTTGTCGCCCATGCAGGACCCCTGCCTTCAACCGCGTCTTGTCATGGTGAGAAATCCTATCGCATTATCAGCGGATTGCAACATACTTGCTGAATGTTCATTCAAAATAACTGGACAACCTGCTGCTTTCCGTGTCACTTTTTTGAGAGGATGGAGAGGGCCGCATGAAGAAATACGACGTGGTGATGATCGGCGGAGGACATAACGGCCTGGTGGCAGCCTGCTACCTCCAGCGCGCCGGGCTCGACGTCGTGGTCCTCGAAAAGAACGACTGGGTGGGTGGGGCGGCGACCAGCCGCGAACTGACGCCGGGCTTCCTCTATTCCAACTGTTCCTACGTCTGTTCGCTGTTTCGCCCGGAGATCATGCGCGATCTCGAGCTGCCGAAACATGGCCTGCAGGTGATCTCCTATGAGAGCGGCGCGGTCTTCACCCGGGACGGCGATTACCTCGCCTCCTATCGCGACCATGATTCCCACCGGCGCGAATTTGCCCGCTATTCGAAACGTGATGCGGAGGCCTACGACCGCTACGCGCGCGACGTCACCCGCCAGTGCCGCTTCATCCAGCCGCTCTTGATGCGCACGGCGCCGGACCCGTTCAGCTTCCGGCCGCGCGACATCTCCGAACTCCTCTATCTGGCCCGCAAGTTCGGCGATTTCTCGCCGGCGGCGATGGCAAGGACCCTGCGCTTCTGGACGATGTCGATCTCCGATTTCCTCGACGAATATTTCGAGACCGACGTCATCAAGGCCTATCTCGCCCTCTCCGGCATCATCGGCACGGCGCTCGGACCGATGTCACCGGGTACGGCCTATGTTCTGCTGCACCATTACATGGGCGAGGTCGACGGATCGGTCGGCGCCTGGGGCTATGCGCGCGGCGGCATGGGGGCGGTCACGAAGGCGCTCGCCTCCTCCTTCCAGGCCTCCGGCGGCACGATCCGCACCGGAGCGGATGTGGACAAGGTGATGACCCGCGGCGGCAAGGCAACAGGCGTCGTGCTTGCCGGCGGCGAAGAGGTCTTGGGCAATCTCGTCGTCTCCAACGCCGATGTGAAACGCACCTTCCTGAAGCTCGTGGACGAGGACGACCTGCCGGAGCGCTTCGTGCACCGCGTCAGACACTTCAAGATGCGCGGCTCCTCCGGCAAGCTCAACATCGCTCTCGACAGCCTGCCGGAATTTCCGGCCCTGCCGGCGGCTTCCGCCTGCATGCGTGGCGACATGCATTTCACCGATTCCATCGAGCGCATGGAACGGGCCTATGACGACTGGAAGGCCGGACACTGGTCCGCCGACCCCTTTGTCGACATGATGATCCCGACGACGCTCGATCCGACCATGGCCCCGCCGGGCAAGCATTTCATGAGCTGCTTCGTGCAGTATTGCCCGCCCAAGGTCGAGGGACGCGACTGGACAGACGCCGACCGCGACGCCTTCGCCGAGACCGTGGTGAAGCAGATCTCCGATTATTCGCCGGGCTTCCGCGAGCGGATCCTGCACATGGAGGTGCGCACGCCACGCGAGATCGAGCAGGAGGTCGGGCTTACGGAAGGCAATATCTTCCAGGGCGAGCTCACCTTCGACCAGCTGCTCTTCAACCGGCCGGTTCCGGGCTACGCGCAATATCGCAGCCCCGTTCGCGGCCTCTACATCTGCGGGTCATCGACGCATCCCGGCGGCGGCGTCATGGGTGCGCCCGGCCGCAATGCAGCCGCCGAAATCCTGCGGGACCTGAAGCGCCCCGCCCGAGAGATGAGTGAAGCCCATGACGTCATTTGATGCGATCGTGATCGGTGGCGGCCACAACGGCCTGACGGCTGCGACGCTTCTCGCGCAGAAGGGCCGCAAGGTCGTGCTTCTGGAGGCAACGGATGCGCTCGGCGGGGCGATCCGCGGCTACGCGTTTCATCCCGGCTTCATCAGCCCCGGCCTTGCCCATGTCGTCAACCGGCTCGACCCGAAAGTCGCTCGCGCCATGGGCGTCGCGGCGCCGCGGAGAGACGAGGTCGCGCCGATCGTCGTGCTGTCGGAAAACGGCCCGCCGGCGATACTGCGCGGCGGCTACGGCGAAACGCTTGACGGCGTCTCTCCCGCCGAGGCCGCTGGCTTCGCCGCCCTGCGCCGCAAGCTGCTGCTGCATGCCGGCATCCTCAAGCGCTTCCTGAAGCGGGCGCCACCTGAAATCGGCGATACGGGCATCGGCGATCTGGCCGCATTTGCCTCCGCCGGGCTTGGGCTGATTTCCAAGGGCCGCGAGGAAGCGCGCGATTTTGCCCGCATGCTGCTGATGAATGTCGCGGACCTCGCCGACGAGTATCTTTCCGACGACCGGCTGAAGGGCCTGCTCGCTTTCGACGCGACGCTCGGCATCCATCTCGGGCCACGTTCTCCTACATCGCTTCTCGGCCTCTACTACCGCCTCACCGGTGAGACCGGCGACAGGACCGGTGCGCAGGTCTTGGTTTCGCAGGCGGCAGGCATTGCCGGCGCCTTCGAGCAGGCGGCCCGCAGGGCCGGCGTGACGATCCGTACCGGCACCGCCGTCGAGCGGATCATGGCGGATCGCGGCGTGACGAGCGGCGTGGTGCTTGCCGGCGGCGAGGTGCTGACGGCACCCGTCGTCATTTCCGCCATCCATCCGGAGACGACATTTCTCGATCTCGTCGCCCCCGCCGAGCTTGGCACCGGCTTCCTGCGCTCGGTCCGCGGTATTCGCTCGAAGGGAAATGTCGCCAAACTCGATCTCGGCCTTTCACGGGTACCGGAATTTGCCGGCGTCTCTGCCGCCGACCTCAGAGGCCGGCTCGTCATTGCCCGCTCCGTCGATCACGTGGAAAAGGCCTTCAATCCGGCAAAATATGGCGAGTTTTCTGCAGACCCGGTGATGGAGATCACCCTGCCGAGCCTTGGCGATCCGTCGATGGCGCCTGTCGGCCATGCGACGCTCTCGGCCCTCGTCCAATACGCGCCCTATGAGTTGAAGGCCGGGTGGGAGAAGGGCAAGCCTGCCTTCCGCAAGGCGATCCTCGACGTGCTCGAACGCTATTCGCCGGGAATCGGCGGCAGCATCGTCGCCGAAAGCCTTCTGACGCCCGCCGATATGGAAGCGAAATTCAACCTGCCCGGTGGACACTGGCACCATGGCGAGCTGCAGGTCGACCAGTTGCTTGTCAACCGGCCGGTGCACGCCGCCTCGCGCTACGCAACACCGCTCAAGGGTCTCTATCTCGCCAGCGCTGGCGCGCATCCGGGCGGCGGCCTGTCCGGGCTGCCGGGGCTTCTGGCGGCAAACAGGGTACTTTCGGGAGAGCGCCCATGAGACATGAGACAATCGCAAGGCGGGCAAGCCAAGGACACATCACTACGCCAAGGCTAGAGACGCCTTTCCACGCGCGCATCGCGGCGCTCGACACGACGAACGAGTGGTACAACTGGGCCGGCTACAAGGCGCCGCATTCCGTCTTCGACACGGAACTCGAATACTTCGCGATCCGCTCCACGGCCGCGCTCTTCGACATCTCGCCGATGGTGAAATACCGTATCAACGGTCCGGATGCGGAGGCCTTCCTCAATCGGCTGACGCTGCGCAACGTGGCCAAACAGGCGGTCGGCCGCGTGCAATACACGGCCTGGTGCGACGACCACGGCCATGTCCTCGACGACGGCACGCTCTTTCGCCTCGGGCAATCGGAATTTCGCCTCTGCTGCCAGGAGCGGCACCTGCCCTGGCTCATCGACAGCGCCCTCGGCTTCGAGGTCGAGATCCGGGAAGAGACCGAGGAGATTGCCGCCGTCGCGCTGCAGGGGCCGACGTCGTTTGCAGTGCTGGCAAGCGCCGGCTTCGAGGGCGTGGAAAGGCTGAAACCCTTCCAGCTAGCGGAATTTCCCCACGGGGACGATTCCGTCGTCATCTCCCGCACCGGGTTTACCGGCGATCTCGGCTATGAGCTTTTCGCTCCGGCCCGGGCGGCACTCTCCCTCTGGGACCGGCTCTGGCTTGCGGGCGCGCGACATGGGCTGCGGGCGATCGGCTACGATGCGCTGAACCGCGCCCGCATCGAGGCGGGCTTCATCGTCGCCAATGCCGATTTCGTCACCGCCGAGGCGGCGTTGCGCGCCGACCGTGAGAGAATGCCGGACGAGATCGGCCTCGACTGGCTCGTCGATCCCGAGAAGCCCTATTTCAACGGCCGCGACGCGATCCTTGCCGCACGGCAGAAAAAATCGCTCAAGTACATCCTCGTCGGCCTCGAAATCGAGGGAAACATTCCCGCCGACGGCGCGATCGTCTATCATCGCCGCAAGTCCGAATGCGGATTGGTGACGGCCGCGACATGGTCGCCGACTGCCAAGCGCAACATCGCCATCGCGACGCTTCGCCGGCCGTATGGTGACGGGATCAAGGACGATCTCTGGGTGGAGATCTACGCAATGCGCGAACTGCAGTACCAGAAGATGATGAAGCGGGCGCGGATCGTCCCCCGCCCCTTCATCAAGCTCGACCGCCGCACCGCCACCCCTCCGGGACTCTTCTGAGGCTCATCCGATGGACGAGGAAACCCGCCGTCAATGGGATCTGGTCCGCACGCCGCCGGGCATCGAATGGTCCGGCCGGACGCGCTACGCGGCTGCGACCTTCTTCTATCATCGAGGCGAAATGGATGCCGAGACACTGGAAGTCTATCGCATCTGCTCTCGCCTCGACGCTGAAGACCCGCTCGCCGTACTCAAGCGCTATCGGGTCGGCGCGGACTGGGTGGAAAAGATGGAGGCGTTTGACGTTAAGGGAGAAGCCAAACCTGGCGCTTAAGAAAACCAGCCCAATGATTTGATTTTATTAACTTACCTTCCGCTGGAGAGCGGAGTTCAATATTCCGCCCTGCGGGGAGATTCGCCATGTGCCGGACTTCGGCCGGTGATCATTCTCGACACCAACGTCATTTTGGAGATGCTGACTGCTTCACCGTCAGCATCGGCCGAAGCTTGGGCTCGGCGACCAGCATCCGGCTTCACCACCGCAATCGGGCGCGAGGGCAGACCATTCCCATCCGCCCCCTTCACCTGATCCCTCAATGCCGCGGGATGCGCGGCAGCAGAACCGTGAAGAGCCCGAGAAGCGGCAGGTAGGAGCAGATCTGGTAGACGAAGGCGATGCCGTGCGTATCGGCGAAGTCGCCGAGGAGGGCCGCGCCAAGTCCGCCCGCGCCGAAGGCGAAGCCGAAGAAGATGCCGGCGATGAGCCCCACCCGCCCCGGCACCAGTTCCTGTGCGAAGACCACGATCGCCGAGAAGGCGGAGGCGAAGATCAGGCCGATGACGACGCTGAGTACGCAGGTCCAGAAGAGGTTGGCATAGGGCAGCATCAGCGCGAAGGGAATGACGCCAAGGATCGAGAACCAGATGACGAAACGGGCGCCGAAGCGGTCACCGATCGGGCCGCCGAGGAAGGTGCCCACGGCAACCGAGCCCAGGAAGAGGAACAGCATCAGCTGCGCATCGCGCACCGCAAGGTGAAACTTCTCGATCGCATAGAAGGTAAAGTAGCTGGAAATGCTCGCCATGTAGACGTTCTTCGTCGCCGTCAGCAGCACCAGGATCAGGAGTGTCCATACGACGCGGCTCTTCGCCAGCGGCAATGCCCGGCTGACGGCATGCTTGCTCGCGTGCTGGCGGCGGTGGGCGATGTACCAGTTGCCGACCCAGCTCAGGACCACCATGCCAAGCATGGCGATCGCCGCGAACCACGCAACGCTGTGCTGGCCGATCGGCAGCACGATGAAGGCGGCGAGCAGCGGGCCGAGCGCCTGGCCGGCATTGCCGCCGACCTGGAAGAAGGACTGCGCGAAGCCATGCCGCCCGCCCGAGGCCAGCCGCGCGACGCGTGACGATTCCGGATGGAAAACGGCCGAGCCGAAGCCGATGAGGCTTGCTGCGACAAGCAGCATTTCGAAACTGCCGGCATTGCCGAGCAGGATGAGCCCGCAGAAGGTGCTCGCCATGCCCACCGGCAGCGAATAGGGCATCGGCCAGCGATCCGTGACGATGCCGACCAGCGGCTGCAGCAGCGACGCCGTTACCTGGAAGGTCATGGTCAGCAGGCCGATCTGCACGAAGTCCAGGTTGTAGTTTTCCTTGAACAGCGGATAGAGCGATGCCAGCAGCGACTGCATGATGTCGTTCAGCATGTGGCAGAAGCTGACCGCCAGCAGGATGGACATCGTCGTCTTTTCGAAACGGGCGGGACTGCCCGAAAATGCAGCTACCATGGGGGAATTTCCTCTCGCGCGCCCCAATCCGGGCGTCCGCGCTCTTTATGTCGCTTTTACACGCCTTGCCGGTGGCCATCTTTTGTGCTTTGGTCCACTTCTTTCGCGATCGGGCCAAAAATGGAAAAGCTCTCCCGACATTTGCTGGCGACGCTCCATGACGATCATGAGCGCAGCATCCGCTGGATGGAGGAATCCAATGCCGAGGTGCTGGTGCACAGCTCGGAGCCTCCGCATGGCTACACCGTGCCCGTGCACAGCCATCGGCGCACGCAGCTGCTCTGCGTATTTGCCGGGGTGGTGATCGTCATGACCATGCGCGGCCGCTGGATGATACCGCCCGGCCACGCCCTTCTCATTCCACGCGGGCTGGAGCATTCCGTCGAGATGCTGAGCGATGTCAGCATGAAGTCGGTCTATCTCACTCCGCGGGACGGTTGGGCCACTGGAGAGGCGCCGAAAGTGCTGGAAGTGAGCGAGCTTGCCCGCAGCCTGCTCCTGGAGGCAATCCGGCTGCAGGAGGTGCTGGCGAGCAACCGCAAGGCAGAACTCGTGCTCGCGCTTCTCGTCGAGGAGATCGAGACCCTCGAGGAGCGCCCGCTCGGACTGCCCTTCCCTTCCGACAGGCGGCTGGCGGCACTCTGCCGCGCTTACATGGAAAACCCCACGCCGAATGTGCGGCTTGACGATTGGGCCGAAAAGCTGGCGATGAGCCGCAGGACATTCACCCGGCTCTTCCGCAGGGAGACCGGCATAAGCTTCATCACCTGGCGCCAGCAGGCAAGCGTCTTTGCCTGCCTGCCGCAGCTGACGGAAGGCCTTCCGGTTACGAACATCGCACTGGGCGCCGGCTACGAGAGCGTGGCCGCCTTCACCACGATGTTCCGCCGCATGCTGGGCACATCTCCGCGCTCCTACATGACGAGCCGCCGCACCTTCGGCACCCACTGAAACAGCACACGAAGAGCTAAAGGAGGCTTGTTCTCCACGGGACCGAGCCCGTCTACACGGCCAGAAAAAATGCGCCCCGGAATCGATTTCCAGGGCAAGGCGACGTCGCGACCGACGTATCTTGTTGTCGGAGCAGGATGCCCCCGCGGGTTGGCCGCTTATCGGATGGCGTAATCGACATCCTTTCGCGAATATGCGTTTCCCTCGCCGAGTGCCGCTTTTGCCTCCGCGAGTTGCCGCACCACCTCTTCGTCGCAGACCTGCCGGAAGTCGGTGTAGTGGGCGCTGACAGCATCGAAGGCGAAGGGCTGTTTCAGGCAAACGACCTCGTCGAGCGCCTCGGGCATATCCGACACGGCCGATTGCGAGGCAACGGGTATCGCCGCGACGATCTTCCTGGCGCCACGCTGCTTCACGCCGAGAATGGCGGCGCGCATGGTCGCGCCAGTCGCCATTCCGTCGTCGACGATGATGGCGATCCTATCCCTGATCCCGACGGATCGGTCGTCCCGGCCGTAGAGTTCGCGGCGACGGTCGATCTCGGCAAGAGCCTTTCCACGAGCCTCCTCGAATACGGCGTCCGGCACCTGCTCGAAGCGGATGACGTCGGGGTTGCGCACGACGATAGGATCCTCGCCGTCGACGAGCGCTCCCATCGCGATTTCAGGCTGCGCCGGCAGCCCGATCTTGCGCACGAAGAGGATTTCAAGAGGAGCCTGCAGGTGTGCGGCGACCTCTGCCGCAACAGGCACGCCGCCGCGGGGCAGCGCGAGCACGACCACGTCCTGGCCGCGATACCGATCGAGGGCGATTGCCAGCTTCTGGCCCGCATCCATGCGATTTCGGAATGTCATGAATAGTCCCTTTGCAAAGATGCGCACCCGCGGGAAACCGCCCGCGCCTGCCTCAGTCTCGCTAGATTCCACGGCTATTGTGCGCAGAAGACTAGATCAGGTTTTCTGCACTTGCATTGATGGGCGTCAATTCGTGGCATCGCATAGCGTCTTGCTGGTGATGCCCAGGAAGCGGGGGGACCGAGATGCGATCGATTAGAACCTGGGTGCTCGTTGCGGACGGTTCGCGCGCCCGCATTCTGCGCGACCCTTTCTCCCATGCAGTGAGCGCCGAAAACCTGGGCGAACTCGTTTTTCGGGCGGAGCAGAAGCGACTGCGCGAGATCATGGCCGACAAGCCCGGCAAGGGTTTCGGCGCCTCGGGAGCCCGGCGCTCCTCCATGGAATATCATTCGGACCCAATTCGAGAGGACGAGCGCGCCTTCGCCTCGATGCTGGTGGAGGTGCTGAACAGCCACCGCATGGCCGGCGATTTCGAGAGGCTGGCGATCTTCGCATCGCCGGAAATGCTCGGGGACCTGCGCAAGGCGCTGCCCGATCCGCTGAAAAACATTACCGTCGGCGAGATCGCCAAGGACCTCACCCGCCTGCCGGCGTCCGAGCTCCGCCTTGCCGTCGCCACGTTGCTAGAGCGCGGAAGGGCCAATGCATGAGACAGGGATGCGCTAGGCTCGACAACGGCTCCCAGGGGAACGCGCCATGACATTTCAAGGCTCGACGAAGGCCCATTCGAGGTGCGATCAGTGCGCCGTCCAGCGCCGCTCGATCTGCCATGCCGCCGACGGTCGCGCCCGCGAGGAGTTGAACCGCATCTCGCATATCCGTACTTTCGCGGCAGGCGAGACGGTGACGGCCGAGGGGCAGGAATCCTGCATCGTCGGCAATGTCATCACCGGCGTGCTGAAGCTCGTGAAGACGCTGTCCGACGGCCGCCAGCAGATCGTCGGACTGCTCCTGCCGTCCGACATGGTCGGCCGCGTCTTCGAGACCACTTCGCGCTTCGCCATAGAGGCTGCATCCGACGTGACGCTCTGCTGCTTCGAGCGGCGTGCCTTCGAGGCGCTGCTGGCCCGCGAGCCGGAGCTCGAGCACGCAATGCTGGTGAGGACGCTCGATGAACTCGATGCAGCGCGCGACTGGATGCTGCTGCTCGGCTGCCAGACCGTACTGGAGCGGATTGCCGGCTTCCTGCTCATCCTGCTCTGCCGGTCTCGAAGCCATGGCAACGCCGCGGCCCTTGAGACGACACCCCGCGTGACGATCCCGATCGGCCGGCGCGACATGGCGATCTATCTCGGAACGACGATAGAAACGATCAGCCGCACGGTGCAGCACATGGCAAGGCAGGGAGTGATCCGCATCGAGAATTCACGGCATTTCGACATCGTCGACCGTGCAGGCCTGATCGCGATGTCCGGCCGCAAGGACTACATGAACGCCGAATTGATGGAGGCGGACATGGCCCGCGCCAGCCCGGCCAGAACCGTCCGCCTGCGCCGGCAGGCAGTGGCGATGCCCCTCGGCCCGCAAGCACAGCGACTCCCCTGAAGCATTCCCGCTCTTCTCCGTCGAGAAGAGCTGCAATCACATTCCTCGAACGCACCAAAATTCACACTCGCGCCCTACGTCAAATTGGCTGGGATCGTTGGTATCCTCTGGGCGTTCCCCGCGGCCCACGCCACCGTCTGTTGGCCGCAACGACTCTCCCCGCCGTCCTTGCGACAGCTCTTCATTCTGATCCGCGCAACGCCCATGTGGTCGGGCAGGCTCCGATCTCGTCGAAAGCTTACGGATGCGGTGTGGCGACGGCCTGCATCAGTTCCCCGGTCATCTCCCTGCCGCTGCCGTGCGAGATATCTCCGACCGAGAGCATCCCCACCATCCTCTTGTCGTCATTGATGACGGGAAGCCTGCGAATCCGTTTCACCTCCATCAGCCGGATCGCGTCCTCTATCGTCTCGTCTGTGCGGCAGTAGATGATGCCTTTGGTCATGACGTCGCGGGCGGTCATCGTGGCGGGATTGTTGCCGTTCTCGAACGCACGAAGGGCGATGTCCCTGTCGGTCACCATGCCGACCAGGCGATCGTTCTCACCCACCGGCACCGCGCCGATGTCGCTGTCGCGCATTATGGTCGCAATTTTCGCAAGCGATGTCTCGGGGCTCACCCAGTTCACGCCGGTGTGCATTATCTCAGCGACTTTCATGGCGTCCTCCACTCTTCAAACCAGGGAAGTTTAGTCCAAAGCCTCCAAAGATCATTGATATCCGTCAAAGGTTGCGCCGGGCCTCACGATCTCCCCGCGGTTTTTCCCGGACTGTCACTTGCTTGTTAAAAACAGTCGCTAACAAGGCGTCATCGGGCATTGCACAGCTGTGCAAAGAGGGATTTTGATGTCGCGGGAAGTATTTCTGGAGTTGTCAGCCATCGGCGGCGCCTACGGCGCAACGCGGGTTCTTGACGACATCAACCTTGAGATCGCCAAGGGCGAATTTGTGGCGCTGCTGGGCTCCTCAGGCTGCGGCAAGACCACCCTCCTTCGCACCATTGCAGGCTTCATCAGTCCGACCACGGGCCGCGTCTCTGTCGGTGGACGGGACGTAACCCGGCTGCCGCCGGACAAGCGCGGCATGGCGCTGGTCTTCCAGTCCTACGCGCTTTGGCCGCACATGACGGTGGCCCAGAACATCGGCTACGGACTGAAGCTCCGCGGCCTGCCCCGCGCCGAGATCGGCGTGCGCGTCAGCGCGATGGAGACGCTGCTCGGCCTTGACGGGCTCGGTGCGCGCAAGCCCGCCGCGCTCTCCGGCGGCCAGCGCCAGCGCGTCGCGCTCGGCCGGGCGCTCGCCATCGACCCCGAGATCCTTCTACTCGACGAGCCGCTTTCGAATCTCGACGCCCGCATCCGCCTCACCGTTCGCCACGAGCTGCGGGCGCTGCAGAAGCGTCTCGGCATCACTGCCATCCACGTCACGCACGATCGCGAGGAAGCGATGGTGATGGCCGACCGCATCGTCATCCTGAACGCCGGGCGCATTGCCCAGCAGGGAGCGCCCGAGGAGGTCTACAACAGGCCCGCCTCCGCCTTCGTCGCCGCTTTCATGGGTGCGGAGAATGTGCTGTCGCTCAACGGTGCGCCGCAGGGCGAGGATTTCGTGATCGCCGCCGGCGCCGCCAATGCCGCCGGTGCTGTACCCCTGGCTGGACGCCCGCTTGCAGCCGGCGCAGTCGAGGCGCGTTTCCGGCCCGAAGCCGCGCAGCTCTTTTCGGCAACCACGCCGATCGTCGGCCCGGGCATCACTCTTCGCGGCACTGTGACCGCAGTCAGCTATCCGGGCGGACACTGGCGCCACTCGATCCGTCTCGGCGACCGCGAGATCATGGCCGATGCTGGCCGCGCCTTCGAGCCGGGCGAGACGGTCCAAGTCCACGTCGCGCCGGAAGCGCTCTTCCTCTTCAATTCGCCGGACAAGGTGCCGGCCACCGCCATTTCCCGGTCCGCGGCCGGGAAAGTTCACGCCTGACATATCCTGACTTAACCCATGGAGAAGCAACCAATGAAGAGACTGTCCTACGCAGCATTCGCCGTCGCTCTCGCTGCCCTTCCCGTAAAGGCCGACGAGCTGACAGTTGCGACCGCCGGCGACCAGAACATGGTCGACTACATCAACCAGTATCTCGGCCCGCTCTTCGAGAAGGCCTATCCGGGCAACACGGTTCGCGCCGTCGGCACCGGCCCCGGCGATGCCGGCTCGCAGAAGATCCTCGAGCGCTTCGACGCGCAGTCGGCCGCCAGCACGCCCGCCTGGGACGTCGACGTCGCCGTCGTGCATGAGAAGTTCGCCGGCCCGATGGTCCAGAAGGGCTATCTCGAGAAGTATCGCGGCGAAATCGACACCGGCAAGCTCGTTTCCCGCGCCAACGCCAAGAACGCGCTCGGCTCGGACGTCGACGGCTATGTCATGCCGATGTTCAACAGCCAGACGGCAATCGCCTACAACCCGGCTCTCGTTCCGAATCCGCCGAAGAGCTACACGGAACTGGCTGCCTGGGCCAAGGAACATCCGAAGCAGTTCGGCTATAACGGCATCAAGGGCGGCGCCTCGGGCGTCAGCTTCGTCATGGGCTGGATCTACGCCTTCGGCGGCGGCGACGCCAACAACCTGATGACGGGCCCCTTCAAGGAAGAAGAAACCAAGAAGTGGGGCGACGCCTTCACAAGCCTCGCAGACTTCACCAAGAACGCGACGCTGACGCCCGGCAACGCCGGCACGCTCGACCTGCTTTCCCGCGGCGAAATCGCCATGGGCCCCGTCTGGGTCGACATGTTCTACTCTTGGCAGGCCAACGGCCAGCTGCCGCCGGACCTGAAGCTCGTCCTGCCGGCTCCCGGCATGCCCGGCCAGCCGATGCACTATGTCGTTCCGGCCAAGGCAGGTCACAAAGATCTCGCCGAGAAGTTCATCGCACTTGCCACCAGCCCGGAAGTACAGGCTGACGGCATCGTCAAGAAGTTCAACTGGTATCCGGGCATCGACGCCCAGTACGTCAAGCCGAAGCTGGACGATGCCACTTGGAACAAGCTCTTCGTTGACATCAACCCTGATGATCTTGCCACCAAGGGCAAGCCCTTCCCGATCGCGCCTTATAACAACGCGATCCTCGAAGCCTACGAACAGTCCGTGAAGTAAGCCGCCAAGCTCCCCGCTTTGCGGCGGGGAGCCCACCTCTTCCGTCATGCCGGCCTTGAGCCTGCATCCAGTTGCGCCGCGTATGCGGCGCAGGAAGGCTCTTCGGCGCGCAAAGACTTGCGCGCGCTGGACCCCGGCTCGGGGCCGGGGTGACGAGAGGGTGGCGCAACGCGATTACTACCTGGCAAGCTTGCCGCCAGTCTTAGCCTCCTCGCCATCTGGCGAGAACCGATCCCTCTCAAGGTCGACCGATGTCCAAACGCCTCCTCGGTATCCTGCTGGTCCTGCCCGCACTGGCGGTGATCGCCTTCCTCTTCATCCTGCCGCTGGTCATGTCGGCGGTCGGCGCCTTCCGAGTGGAAGGAGGGAGCTTCGGCTGGGACAATTTCGCCAAGACGTTCGACCTCTATACCAACGACATCATCTTCACCGTCGTCATCATCGCCATCTCGACCGTGCTGATCGGCCTCGCCTCGGTTGCGATCGGCGGCTATCTGACGCTCGGCGAGCATCCGGTCGCGGTCGCGATCCTGCGCTGGCTCTATCGCTGGCCGATGTTCATTCCCTTCATCGTCGTCGGCCAGGTGCTTCGCACATTCCTCGCCAAGAACGGCATGATGAACAATGTGGCGATCAGCCTCGGCCTGATGACGCCGCTCGAGGCCCAAAGCTTGCTCGACTGGCGCGGGATCGTCATTGCCTTCGTCTGGAAGCAGACGCCTTTCGTCGCGCTCCTTGTTTCGGGCGCCATGGCTTCCGTCGATCGCGGCACCATCGAGGCGGCTCGCAATCTCGGCGCCTCGCGGCTTCGGGTGCTGATCGAGATTCTCGTGCCGCAGGTCGCCGTGACGCTGACCGTCGGCCTCATTCTTTCCTTCGTGACGATGATGTCGGTTCTCTCGGTACCGCTGATGATCAATGCCCAGTCGCCGACGATGCTCACGGCCGACATCGCCTTCCGCGTCAACGCCTATGGCGACTACGGTGTGGCCAACGCGCTCGGCCTCGTCTCGCTTGTCCTCGCCTCCTCGGTCGCGTGGATCTATCTCCGGCAGAGCCTGAAGGAACGCGCATGACGACCGCAGCCACCACCACATTTTCCCCCGGACGCCCGTTCGCCGCCCTCTGGTGGGTGCCGCGCGGCATCGTCTTCGGGCTCATGGCTTTTTTCGTTTTCGGGCCGCTTGCCAACCTGCTGCTGTGGACGGTCGCGGAGAAATGGTATTTTCCGCACAGCCTGCCACTCGAATACGGCTTCAGCTCCTGGGCCAGGGTTTTTGCGCCGCGCGGAGGTGCGGTCGAGTCACTCACGAACTCGATCATCGTCGCGGTGCTGACGGTTGTCGTCTCGCTGCTGCTGGCGATCCCGGCAGGATATGCGCTGGCGCGGCTGAAGCTGCCGCTGCGCGGGCTGATCCTGCTTGCCTTCCTGATCCCGCAGGCCTTTCCGAACCTGACGGTCTACGTCAACATCGCCCGCATCTTCTACGAGATACGCCTGAACGGCACGATTCCCGGCGTCGTGCTCGTGCATGTCTCGCACGGCCTCGTCTACGCCGTCTGGATCGCGACGGCCGCGTTCTCGGCGATCGACGCTGAACTCGAGCAAGCGGCACGATCCATGGGTGCCGGCGCTCTGAGGGCATTCCTCGACGTCACGCTGCCGCTTGCCATGCCGGGCCTGATGGCGAGCGCGATCTTTGTCTTCCTCGAGAGCCTCGACGAATTCACCGGCAGCTATTTCGTTGGCGCGCCTGATGTCAACATGCTCCCTCTCCTGCTCTATACGGCCGGGGCCGGCGGCAACTACCAGATCGCCTCGATCACTGCCCTGCTGCTGCTAATTCCCTCCATCGGCTTTATGCTGGTCGTCGAGCGATTCCTGAAGGCCGACGTGCTCTCGCGCGTCGGTCAGTGAGGGCCAAGGATGACCGGTGGCAGGAACCAGCAGAAGGAGAAGTCGCGCTTCGTCAGCGCCGAGCAGGTGGCGCAGCTCGCCGGCGTCTCGCGGTCGGCCGTCTCGCGCACCTTCACGCCGGGCGCAAGCGTCTCTCCGGCGACGCGCGAGAGGGTTATGCAGGCGGCCGAGGAACTCGGCTACCAGGTAAACGACCTTGCCCGCGGCCTGCTCATCAACCAGAGCCGGCTGGTCGGCCTCGTCGTTACAAAGCCGGAAGCGGGCTTCCGGGCGAATCTGGTCGCCGCCCTTGCCAAGGCGCTGATCCAGCGCGGCAGCGTGCCCATGCTCATCAATACCGGCCAGACCGAGGAAGAGCTCGTCGCCGCGCAGAAGACGCTCTTCGGCCATCGCGCGGAGGCGACGATCATCCTCACCGGCTCGCCGCCATCCGCCTTCGTGGAACTCGCGCGGCGCAACGGCCAGCCGCTCGTCGTCATCGGTCGCTCCGAGCCCGACGCCGACCATGTGCGCATGGGGAACGCGGAAGCGTCCCGCAGGGCGGCAAGCCTCTTCGTCGCCAATGGACATCGGCGGCTTGCGATTGCCGGCTCGGCTTCCGGCACGCCGAGCGTGGTCGAGCGCGAAGGCGCCTTCTCCGCCCAGGCCGAAGCGCTCGGCGCGACTGTGCAAACCGCGCGTGGCGAGGATTCCGACTATGCCGGCGGGCTTGCTGCCGGCCGCCAACTTCTCGCCGGACCAGACCGGCCCGAGGCGATCTTCTGTATCAACGACCTCATCGCCTTCGGCGTCATGGACCATGCGCGCCAGCTCGGCCTTGCCATTCCGGATGATCTTGCCATCATCGGCTTCGACGACGTGCCGCAGGCCGATTGGTTGAGCTACCGCCTGACGAGTTTCCGGCAGGATCCCGAGCTGATGGCAGCAAGGGTCGTCGAACTCATCGACCGGCGCCAGGAAGAACCCGATGCGCCGCCCGCCTACGAACGGCTGATGCCCGAACTGATCATCCGCCGCAGTTTCGTTCCGAAAGACCCGGCCTGAACGGCCCATTCATCCGAAAGTCAGTCATGGATTGCGAATTTCCCGACGACCCCCGCTTCGTGCTTGCCCGCGGCATCATCTTCGAGGCCGGCCGGCTGGCGCTTGAAAGCTTCGCCGATCTCGGAGCCCTCGAGACGACCAATAAGCTCAACGGCCAGGATGTCGTCAGCCAAGCCGACAAGGCGGTCGAGGCGCTGGTTCGCGAGCGCGTACTGGCCGCATTTCCCGAGGATGGCATCCTCGGCGAGGAACAGGGGCTCGCTGAAGGTAGGTCGGACTTCGTCTGGGTGGTCGATCCCATCGACGGCACGAGTTGCTTCGTGCATGGCCTGAAGGACTGGTGCATCTCGATTGCCCTGCTCAAGGACAGCGAGACCGTCCTTGGCCTCATCTACCAGCCCACGACGGACGAGCTGTTTGCGGCGAAGGCCGGCGGCGGCGCCTTCCTGAACGGAAAGCCGACCAGCGTGGACAGGCAGGCAACGATCGGCACTGGCCTCCTCGGCGTCGGCGCCAATTTCCGCATTCCGCCGCAGCAGGTTTCCGACTTCATCCACCTGTTGCTCGAAGCCGGCGGCATGTTCATCCGCTCCGGGTCCGGCGCGCTGATGCTCGCCCATGTCGCCTGCGGCCGCCTCGTCGGCTATTACGAGCCGCACATCAATTCCTGGGACTGCCTTGCCGGACTCTGCCTGATCCGCGAGGCGGGCGGCTGGACTGCGGAGTTCCCGATCCCCGAGGCCCTGCTTGCCGGCAGCCCGGTCATCGCCGCGGCACCCGGCGCCCGCGACGACCTCTGGGGCCTGGTCGCCCAGTCTCTCGCCTCCGGAAAGCTGCCATGAAATTCGTGCATCTCTCAGACGCCCATCTCGTGACGCCGGGCGAATGGCTTCTCGGCCTCGATCCGCTTGCCCGGCTCGAAGCCTGCCTCGCCGACATCGAGCGGCACCATGCGGACGCGGCCGTCGTCGTCATCACGGGCGACCTTTCCGAAACCGGAACGCCGGATACCTATCGCAGCCTCAGGGCGGCACTTTCCCGGACGCAGCTGCCGATCCGCCTCCTCATGGGCAACCACGATAATCGCGAGGCCTTCGCGCAGCAATTTCCAGAAAGCGTCGCCACGGACGGTTTCATACACAGTATCTTCGACGGGCCGGATGGAAGGCTGATCTTCCTCGACACGCTCGACCAGGGACAGGTGACGGGCAAGCTCTGTCCGCTCCGGCTGGCATGGCTTTCGGAACGGCTGGACGAGGCGAAGGACCGGCCTGTCTATCTCTTCATGCATCATCCGGCCGGTCGGGTGCACCTGCCGGCGCTCGACAGCATCGGGCTTTCCTCCCCGGAAGTCTTCTTCGAAGCGGTTCGCCGGCACGGCAATGTGCGCCATATCTTCGCCGGCCATCTGCACCGGCTGGTCACCGGCCGCTGGCAGGGCGTTCCATTCACCATCCTGCGCAGCACCAACCACCAGACGGCGCTCGATTTCGTTTCCGAACGGACGAGCAGTTCCTTCGAACCGCCGCTCTACTCGATCGTGCTCATCGAGGGCGAGGACATGGTGATGCATTTCCACGAATTCCCGACGGGTGCGGCCGCTTGATGCAAGCCGCCCATGTCCACGAAGCAGATGCCGCCGGGCCGACTTTGACAATTCACTTGGGACCCTTGCGCCGGAACCGGACAGCCACGGCTATCGAGAAGTGACGGGCGGCTGATCCTGGTTGGCAACCGCGATCGCGGCTATATCCGCCAACGTCGTCGAGGCGTACATTTCAAGGAGCTGGCGCTCGGCCGCAGCATGGGCAGTCTCAAGCACCGAATTTGAGGCCCGCTCCACGGGGCAGGCCGGATGATCGCGGGAGATTGGGGCCGTCAGGATCGCGCCCTCCTGGAGAGCTCGTTGGACGTCCAGCACCGAGACCTTGTCAAGCGATCTGGTCAGTTTCCATCCTCCCCCGCGACCGCCTTCAGATTCAACGATACCATATTCGCGCAGCGCTCCCAGCGTGCGGCGTACGACCACGGGATTCGTGTTGAGCATCTGCGCAATTCTCTCCGACGTTTCCTTGCCGCCGAGCAGGCCCATGTGCACCAAAACATGCAGCATTCTGGCAAGTCGACCATCGGTTCTCATTAAACGCCTTTCCGCAACAATAATTGTTACGATAACTTGACAATCGACACTTTTCGTAACACAAGCTGTTACGAAATAAAAGCCGCACCGCCTTGCCGTCGCCAGTCGATTTCACAGCTTGATCGCTCCACTTCACGCGCTCTGGCATCCAACCGAGAGACCCAGATGAAAGAGATTCTTATCCGAACTCGCACCATAGGCATGAGCGTGCTCGATGCCGGCAAGGGCCCGCTTGTCTTGCTGTGCCACGGTTTCCCCGAAACCAAATATGCCTGGCGACATCAGATCGACGCACTCGCGCAGGTAGGCCATCGCGCTGTCGCGCCAGACATGAGGGGCTACGGCAAGACGGACGCCCCCGAGAGGGAGGATCAATACACGGTCCTTCATGCCGTCGGCGATCTGGTGGCGCTGCTTGACGCTTTGGATGAGCAGCAAGCGGTTGTCGTTGGCCATGACTGGGGTGCCACGATCGCTTGGCAAGCCGCGCTGCTGCGCCCCGACCGGTTCCGCGCCGTCGTCGCGTTGAGCGTCCCCATGATGGGGCTGCCTCCCGTTCCGCCCTCAAAGATCTTTCCGCAGAATGACGAGGCGCTCTTTTACACTCTTTATTTCCAGCAGCAGCAAGGCGCGCAAGCCGAGTTCGATCGGGACGTCAGCTTGACGCTCCGCAAGCTCATCCATGCGGCGAGCGGGGCGGCTGGGCCGCGCAAGCCTGGCGACGAAACGCCAAACCCGTTTGGCATGGTTCGGCGCAGTACCGGCTTGCTGGCGAGCCTGCCGGACCCGGTCAAATTGCCGGACTGGCTGCCTCCGCAGGATTTCGAGAAACTGGTCAGCGCGTTCAGGGCTTCAGGCTTCACTGGCGGGCTGAACTACTATCGCAATCTGGATCGCAATTGGGAGCTACAACAGGCAAGCGTCGGCCAGACGGTCGACGTGCCTGCGCTCTTTATGATCGGCGAACGCGATACCGGCCTCAGCATTCCCGGAATGGATCAGATCATTGCAGGCATGTCGGATCTGGTCCCGCGCCTGCACGGCTCCCACGTCCTCCCGGAGGCCGGTCACTGGCTGCAGCAAGAGCGGCCGCGCGAGGTATCGGAGCTGATTTTGCAATTCCTGAAGCAGCTTCAGGATCTGTAGAAATTCGTCCGTTTCGGGCCGAAAGAAGAACTGGGTCTCCTCTCGCTCGACCAAAAATGCAGAGCCGGCATTTGCCACAGCGCTGCCCGACATCCACCCTCCTCATAGAGTCTGCAACTCCACAAGCTGTGCAGTGATCGTGCGGGCGCGGAGTGGGCGAAGACAAGCCCGGCGCCTGGCGGCCGCCTTCTCAAATCGCGTCCCAGAACTCGGCGGGAATGTGCCAGTTCGCCCATTCCATGTTCTGTGCGATGCGCTCCGTGCGGCTCATGCCAAGCACGGCGGCGGAAACCAGTGGATGGCGCAACGGAAACTGGATCGCCGCCGCCTGCAGCGGTACGCCATAGGCGGCGCAGAGCTCATCGAGCTTCTTCGCCCGGTCGACGATTTCCGTCGGAGGCGCGCCGTAGTCATAGGTTGCCTGGTCGCTGCTAGGTCCCTTGGCGAGAATGCCGGAATTGAAGATGCCGGCTGCGACGATCTCCACGCCGCGCCTTTCAGCTTCCGGGAAGAGGTCGAAGGAGGCGCTCGGATCGAGCAGCGTATAGCGCCCGGCGATCATCACCGCGTCGAGATCGATCGCCTTGACGAAGCGCGTCGCGACATCGCTCTCGTTGACGCCGACGCCGATCGCCCGGATATGGCCGGCCCTGCGCAGCTCGTCGAGTGCTCTGTAGCAGCCCTCGACTGCCTCGCCGAAACGGCGCTCGTAATCCTCGCCATGCGTGAAGCGGTCGACGTCGTGGATGTAGACGAGGTCGAAATCCGCAAGCCCAAGACGGTTGGCGGACTGCTCCAGCGAGCGCATCGTGCCGTCATAGCTGTAATCGAAGACCGGTTTCAGCCGCAGCGGCGAGGCCCAGCGGCCGTAATCGACCTCCTCGCCCCAGGGCGGCACCATGTAACGGCCCGCCTTGGTGGAAAGCGTCACCGACTTCCGGGGGACAGTACGCAGGAAGCGACCAAGTCGCAGTTCGCTGAGGCCGTGGCCGTAGAGCGGCGCGGTGTCGAAATAGCGCAGTCCCGCCGCGTAGGCCGCCGCGAGCACGCTTGCAGACTCCTCTTCCGAGACGTCGCGGTAGAGCGTACCGAGGCCACTCGCCCCGAAACCAAGACGCGAGGCAAAGCCGATGCGGCTCTGCCGTGGATTTTCCCTGTTCATGGCTTTCTCACCTATTTCACGCTGGCCGTCTGGAATTGCGGCAGGCGGTATGCCTCGATCGCCGAGCCGCCGAAGATCTGGTCGAGTTCGGCCTCGCTGAGATCCTTCAGGCAGTTGCGCAGAGCGTCCACGACCTGGGTGTAGCTGCCCGCAACCAGGCAAACCGGCCAGTCAGTGCCGAACATGCAGCGATCGACCCCGAAGATGTCGAGCGCCTCCAGCACATAGGGCCTGAGATCGGCCGGCTTCCAGGTCTGCCAGTCGGCCTCCGTGACCATGCCCGACAGCTTGCACCAGACATGGCCGCGCTCCGGGCGGAAGCCCCTCATCAGCTCGGCCCACTCCTTGAAGCCATGGTTGCGGATCTCCGGCTTGGAGATGTGGTCGAGCACGAAACGCATCTCCGGGAAGCTTTTCGCAGTCGCGACACAGGAGGGCAGTTGCGGCAGGTTGGGCACGAGGTCATAAACCAGCCCGGCCTTCTGTACAGCTGCCAAGCCGCGCTTCACGTCCTCGCGCAGGAGCCAGTTCGGATCGGCTTCCGTTTGGATAAGATGGCGCACCCCGACCAGCCACTTTCCTTCCGGGCTGGCCTTGAGCGCTGCGATCGTCTCGCCCACCTTCGGATCGGTGAGATCGACCCAGCCGACAACGCCGGCGACGAAATCCGTCTCCTCCGCCGTGCGAATGAAATCCCAGGTCTCGGAAAGGCCATTCCAGGTCTGCACGAGAACCGTGCCGGCGACGTGGTTCGCCGCCAGCGAGGGCCTCAGATCCTTCGGCTCGAAGACGCGGTTGATGGGTGCGAAGGGTCCGCTCAGCCAGGCATAGTCGCCGCCGCTTGCCGGGTCCCAGAAATGATGGTGACTGTCGATGATCGGTTTTGCCATGGTCTTTTCCGCTCCGCCCGT
Source organism: Rhizobium sp. BK251 (assembly GCF_004345245.1). Taxonomy (GTDB): domain Bacteria; phylum Pseudomonadota; class Alphaproteobacteria; order Rhizobiales; family Rhizobiaceae; genus Rhizobium. The sequence continues at coordinate 184,850 of NZ_SLUQ01000006.1, forward strand.
TGCCCGTTCACCATCTCTGGTGGACATATTGGCGGATATCCTCCTCGTAAATTTCCTTGATCTTCTCCATCACCGCGCCGGAGAGCGGTGGCAGGCTCGCCGTCTCTGCGTTCGAGCGGGCCTGCGCCGGATTGCGCGCGCCGGGAATGGCGACGGTGACAGCATCGAACATGAGTATCCAGCGCAGCGCGAATTTCGCCATCGTGGTGTCGCCGCCGACGAGTGGGCGCACGCGTTCCACCGCTTCGAGCCCCTTCTCATAGGGCACACCCGAGAAGGTTTCGCCGACGTCGAAGGCCTCGCCATTGCGGTTGAAGAGGCGGTGATCATTGGCCTCGAACTTGCTGTCGATCTTGAACTTGCCGGAGAGCAGGCCGCTTGCCAGCGGCACGCGGGCGATGATCGCCACCTTCTTTTCCTGGGCCTGCCGGAAGAAATGCTCGGCCGGTCGCTGGCGGAACGCGTTGAAGATGATCTGCACGCTGACGACGCCGGGATACTCGATCGCCTTCAGCGCTTCCTCGACGCGCTCGACGCTGACGCCGTAATTGCGGATCTTGCCCTTCTCCACCAGCCGGTCGAGACGCTCGAAGACCTCGGGATGATAGTAGAGGTCCGTCGGCGGGCAATGAAGCTGCACGAGATCGAGCGCGTCGACTTGCAGGTTCTTCAGGCTGCGGTCGATCCAGGTGTTGAGGTTGTCGGCGCTGAAGCCGGCCACCGACTGCTCGGGTAGTCTGCGGCCTGCCTTGGTGGCGATGAAGGGCCGCTCCCCGCCCCTCTCCTTCACGACGCGGGCGATCAGTTGCTCGGAATGCCCGTCGCCATAGACATCGGCCGTGTCGATGAAATTGACGCCGCTGTTGAGCGCCGTGTGCAGCGCGGCGAGCGCCTCCTCGTCGTTCACCTCGCCCCAGGCGGCGCCGATCGCCCATGCCCCGAAGCCGATCTCGCTGACGCTGCGGCCCGTGCGGCCAAACTCTCTCATTCGCATCTTTCCACTCCCTGGAAGTCGTGCCCTGCGGTCCTCGACGGCCGCTGCCGGCTTGCATTCACATCCGCTTGACAAGCGATAGACATGCTATTATCAGAGAATAGGGTTGTACGACAACCCGGTAAGAATGCAAAATTTTTGCATGGGAGGACCATCACCGTGAAATCCGTATTTGTGACGAGCGCATCACTTGCGCTTTGCCTCGGTGCGCTCACCGCACCGGCACTTGCCCAGGATGCCGACACCATCAAGATCGGCGTCGTTGCAGCCGAATCCGGCTCTTTCGTTTCCGCCGGCCACACCCTGCCGGCCGGCGTCAGCCTCGCCGTCAAGGAGATCAACGACGCGGGAGGCGTCAAGGTCGGCGACAAGACCTACAAGATCGAGCTTCTGAAGCGCGACGACCGCACCGATATTGCGACCGCCATCGCCGCCACGCAGGAGTTGGTGCGCGACGAGAAGGTCGCGGCGATCTTCGGCTCCGAGAGCCACGACTTCACGCTCGCCATGGCCAAGATCACCCAGCCCGCTAAGGTCATCCATTTCGCCGGCAACAGCACGCTCGCCAAGGTGCTGAACCCGCAATCCGTCGCCGCCGGCGGCGAGAACCACTACCTCTTCCAGTCCGAGCCGCAGGAATTCCAGCGTTCCGGCTCGACGGCCCGTGGCGTGCTCAGCCTGCTCACGCCTCTCGTCGGCCATCCGCTGAAGAAGTCCGTCGTCATCGTCGGAAACGACGCGACCGGTCAGTTCCTGACCTCCTATTACGTGAAGGCGCTGAAGGCCGAGGGCCAGGAAGTTCCGGAAGTCATCTCCTATCCGCCTGATACGACCGACTTCTCGCCCTTCCTGACACGCGCCAAGAGCCTCAACCCGGATGTGGTGCACTTCTGGTACAACGGCGACTCGACGCTGACGGCCCTGCCGCAGGCGCTTGAGCTTGGCGTGGCACCCAGCTACTTCCTCTTCGGCGTCGACCCCGGCATCTGGAAGGAGCGCGGGCTTTCGGCCGATGTTCCGGTCGCCATGAGCTGCGTCCCGATCTGCTGGGGTGAATCCTCGAACGCCAACGCGAAGACCTATTTCACCAACTACTTCGCGGCCGGCGCACCGAAGGGCGTCACTTCGTCGGTCTCGCTCCTCTACTACGACTATGTCCACTTCCTGGCGGACGCCTGGGAGAAAGCCGGCACGCTCGATCCCGACAAGACGGTCGAGGCGCTGCAAGCCCTCCACCACAAGGGCGTCGTTTCGGATGATCTGGCCTTCAATGCCAGCCATCAGGTGACACACGCCACCGAAGTTTGTGCAGCAGCCCCCGGCGGCGACATCTCCTGCGCCATGCAGCAGCCGCCGGCAGAAGCGCCCGCGGAGTAAAACCCGCCCCCTCCTCGAAACGCGGGCGTCTCCTCCCGCCGACCGGATCCCTCGCCCGGACGGCGGGAGACCCATGCGGGGGAGAGCCGTCAACCGAAACCGGGCCGCGTCGCCGCGCGGCCCGCTCAGCAACGGAAGACAGTCGTGGACATTCTCATTCAGCAAATCTTGAACGGCCTTTCGATTGCCAGCGTCATTACGCTGATCGCGGTCGGCGTTACCCTCATCTTCGGCCTGACCGGCATTATCAACTTCGCCCATGGCGAGTTTCTGATGGTCGGCAGCATCGTCACCTGGCTTGCCGTCACCGCAGGCGTCAGTTTCTGGCTGGCGCTGGTGCTCGCCGTCCTTGCCGTCGCCTTGATGGGCTTCGCGCTGGAGCGCGGCCTTTTCCGCTTTACGCTCACGCGGCCCACCAACGGCTTTATCGTTTCACTGGGGCTGATCGTGGTCCTCCAGCACATCGTCATCTTCTTCTGGGATCCCAACCAGAAGAGCATTCCGCGGCCGCTGACCAGTGTCTGGGAGGTCGCCGGTGTGCGCATCGCCTCGGTGCGCGTCATGGTCATTCTCGTCACCATCGCCGTCGTCGCCATGACCTTCATGATGATCACCCGCAGCCGCTACGGCCGCGCGCTGCGCGCCAGCGTCGAGGATCGCGACACGGCCGCCCTCATGGGCATTCCCGTCCGCCGCTACATCACCGGCGTCTTCGTACTCGGCAGCGCCCTCGCCGGCCTCGGCGGCGCACTTCTCATCGCCCTCTTCCCGATCACCCCGTTCACCGGCGGCACAATGGTCATGAAAGGCTTTGCGGTGGCGCTGATCGGCGGGCTCGGCAACCTGACGGGTGCCGTCGTCGCCGGCCTCATCCTCGGTATCGTCGAGGGCTTCAGTGCCGGCTACGGCTTCTCAGCCTGGACCGACGCCTATTCCTTCGGACTGATGATCCTCGTGCTGCTCTTTCGCCCGCACGGCCTGTTCGGCGGCACCAGCGGCCCGAAGATGGCTTGAGGCAGGAACAGAAATGAAGGCATCGCATCCATGAACAAGCCCATCTCTCCTTTTCAATCGCTGCTGCCGGCGCTCGTCGTGCTGGTCATCTTCGCCCTCGTGCCGCTCGCCTCGCCGAGCAACCGCATGCTGTCACTGGCAATCTCGGCCGGCATCAACATCGTCGCGCTCTATGGCCTGTCGGTCCTCTTCGGCCAGACCGGCATCCTCTCGATGGGCCATGCCGCACTCGTCGGCGTCGGCGCCTACGTGGCCGCGATCTTCGCCCGTGACTACGGCATCGGCTTCTGGGTGGCGCTGCCCCTCGGCGGCGTCCTTGCTGCGATCGCTGCCGCCATCATCGGTGTCCCGTCGCTGCGCGTCTCCGGCCACCACTTCGTCATCATGACCTTCGCCTTCGGGCAGTTGCTCGCCATCGTGCTGACCAATGGCGGCGACTATACCGGGGCGGCGACCGGCCTCGACCTGCAGATGCCGGTCGCATTCTTCGGCAGATCCCTCGATAGCGAACTCACCGGCTATTACCTGCTGGTCGTCGCCTTCGTCACGATCAGCGCGGTCGCCAGCTGGGCGATCATAAACTCGCCCTACGGCAGGACGTTGCGCGCCATCCGCGAGAACGAGAAGCTCGCCATGTCGCTCGGCATCAATGTCGGTCGCCACAAGATCGGCGCCTTCGTCGTCAGCGGCATCTTCGCCGGCGTTTCCGGCGTGCTGCTCGCCTATTTCCTGCGCCATATCTCGCCAAGCCAGTTCGCCTCCTTCCCCTCCATCTACCTGGCTCTGATGGTGATGATCGGCGGCGCCCGCCTGCTGCTCGGGCCGATCGCCGGTGGGGTACTCGTCGCCTTCCTGCCGGAGGTGCTGAACCTCGATCCGGTGGAATCGCGCATCCTCTACGGCGTCTGCCTGATCGCCGTCATCCTGCTCCTGCCAAACGGCCTTATAGCCGGCCTGATCGACGGTTGGCGCGCCCTGTTCAAGGCGTCCCACCGCTCGAACGGCGACAAGGATGCTCGTTCTGCCGCCGCGACGGAGGCAGGCCGATGAACGCGATCCTCGACATCAAGGGCCTGCGCAAGCAGTTCGGCGGCGTCACGGCGCTTTCCGGCATAGATCTCGCCATCTATGAAGGCGAGATCCTCGGCGTCGTCGGCCCGAACGGCTCCGGCAAGACGACCCTCTTCAACGTCGTCACCGGCGTCCACAAGCCGACGGCCGGCTCGGTCACCTGGCGCGGCCGTGACATCACCGGCATTCCCGCCCATGAGATTTCGCGCACCGGCATCGGCTACACCTTCCAGCAGGCCATGGCCTTTGCCGGTCTGCCGGTGATCGAAAACGTCCGTATCGCCATGGAGCATGCGCGCCGGCCGAAGCATGCGGTCAATGGCGCTTTTTCCTGGCCGACGCCGGAATCGCTGCTCGATTTCGTCGGCATCCGGCCGCTTGCCAACGAGATGGCCGGCGTGTTGCCCTTCGGCAATCTTCGGCTGCTCGGGCTCGCGCTGGCCCTCGCCTCACGGCCAACGCTGCTGCTGCTGGACGAGCCGGCCGCGGGGCTGAACGACCGGGAGACAGCCGCTCTCGTCCGCCTCGTCGAGCAATTCCCCTCGCACGGCATCAGCGTCTGCGTCATCGACCACGACATGAAGCTGATGCAGATGCTCTGCAAGCGGCTCGCCGTCCTCGACTTCGGCTCGAAGATCGCCGACGGGCCGACGAACGACGTGCTCCACGATCCCAAGGTGCTGGAAGTCTATCTCGGAGGCGAAGTGTGACGGCGCTGCTCACCATATCCAACGTCACGACCGGCTACGGCCCGACCATCGTCAACCGCGACGTTTCCTTGACCCTCGACCGGCACGAGATCATCACGATCCTCGGGCCGAATGGCGCCGGCAAGTCGACGCTGCTCAGGACCATCGCCGGCCTTGTGAAACCGCGCGCCGGCACCGTCACCTTCGACGGCGAGACCGTCACCGGCCAGCCGCCGGACGTGATGGCCAAGCGCGGCGTCGTGCTCGTTCCGGAGGGTCGCAAGATCTTCGCGGACATGACGGTGGAGGAGAACCTCCGCCTCGGCGCCTATGCCCGTACCGACGCGGCGGCCGTCGAGGACGACGTGAAGCGGATGGAAGCCTTCTTCCCGATCCTCGCCACCAAGCGGCGCGACAAGGGTGGCTCGCTTTCAGGTGGCCAGCAACAGATGCTGGCGATCGCCCGCGGTCTCATGGCGCGGCCGCGCGTGTTGCTGCTGGACGAGCCCTCACTCGGTCTCTCGCCGCTTCTCGTCAAGGAAATCAAGGCGATCATCCTCGACATCGGCAAGACGTTCGGCGCTTCCGTGCTGCTCGTCGAGCAGAATGCCGGCCTTGCGCTCTCCGTTGCCTCCCGCGGTTACCTGATGCAGAATGGCCGCATAGCCATATCGGGGCCGATCGCGGAACTCCGGGACATGTCCCTGATGCGCGAGCTTTATCTCGGCGGAATCACGGGACAGGCATCATGACGGACGACATCGCGATTTCCTATGGCCGCGGCCATCTCCCCTTGCGCCTCCCGGCCTCGGCAGTGCCGACCATCGTGCGCAAGCGCCAGCTGTCGAAGCTGCGCGATCCGAAGGCCGCACTTCTTGCCGCCTTCGCCGATCCTGTCGCCTCGCAACCGCTGGCCAAACTGGCCACGGGTCCGAAGAGCGCCTGTATCCTGATCTGTGACATCACGCGACCGGTGCCGAACGGGCTCTTCCTGCGACCGATGATCGAGACGATGATCGCCTCCGGCATTCCCAGGGAGAACATCTCGGTGCTCGTCGCCACCGGCCTCCATCGCCCCAACCTCGGCGACGAACTCGCCGAACTCGTCGGCGATCCCTGGATACTTGCGAATGTCCGCGTCGAGAACCACTATGCCCGCGACGAGGAAGCCCATGTCGACCTCGGCCGCACGCCGACGCGCGGCACGCCGGTCAAGCTTGATCGCCTCTTCGTCGAGGCCGATCTCAGGATCGCGACCGGCCTTGTCGAACCGCACTTCATGGCCGGCTGGTCGGGCGGGCGCAAGGTGATAGCACCCGGCGTTGCCCATCACGAGACGATCCGCACCTTCCATTCCGCCCGCTTCATGGAGGATCCGCTTGCCGTCCAGTGCAACCTTGTCGGCAACCCGCTGCATGAGGAGCAATTGCAGATCGTCAAGATGCTCGGCGAAGTCTATGCGCTGAACACGGTTTTGGACGAGGACCGCGACCTCGTCTGCATCACCTTCGGCGAGATCATAGCCAGCCATCAGGCCGCCGTCGATTTCGTCAGCGGCGCAACGCAGGTCGGCCTGCCCCGACGCTTCTCGACCGTGGTCACCTCGTCAGCCGGCTATCCGCTCGACAAGACCTACTACCAGACGATCAAGGGCATGGTGACGCCGCTCGATATCCTGGCACCCGGCGGCACGCTGATCATCGCCTCGGAATGCTCGGAAGGCTTCGGATCGGCCGAGTTCCGCGAGGCGCAGGCAAAACTTGTGGAGCTCGGGCCGGAGCGCTTCCTCGCAACGCTGACGGCGAAGTCGCTCGCCGAGATCGACGAATGGCAAACGGAAATGCAGCTGAAGCCGATGCGCGCCGGAAGGGTGGAACTCTACACGACGGGACTTGCCGGCGATGACCGGCGACTGACGGGTGTCAACCTCGTCGATGACCTTTCGGCGGCCATCGAAAACAGCATACGGCGGAGCGGGGATCCCGCCGTCGCTGTCATTCCGGAGGGGCCTTATGTCATTCCGCGCCTCGCCGCGTAGTCGGTCAGCCGCCCGTGTGACCGGTCCGTTCCCTGAGTTCGGCAAAGCGCGCCGCGCTCTTCATCAGGTGTTCGCGCAGCTTGCGACGCGCGGCATTCGGATCCTGTTCGCGGATTGCGGTGAAGATGGCACGATGCTCACGCCGCATGCGCCCCATGTGCTGCGCCCGCTCGCCCGGCCCCATCGTTTCGAAATGCGCCCATTGGCGCGGAATCATGGCGGCTCCGAAGGCATCGATCAGCCGCGCATAATAGGAATTGTGCGTGGCGACAAGGATCGTCCGATGGAAGGCGAAATCCTCCTCGCTTCCCGTGCCGCCCGCAAGGATCGAGGCGTCGAGCGCATCGAGCTTGGCTTCCATCCGCGCCAGGTCTTCGTCGGTGCGCCGCAGCGCGGCAAGCCCAGCGGCCTCGACCTCGATGCCCATGCGCAGTTCAAGCACGCTCAGCACCTCCTCGATCGATTCGAGATCGGTCGGCACGATGGCGAAGGAGCGTGGCGCCGGGTCGCTGGACACGAATGCGCCGAGACCCTGGCGTGTCGTGATCAGGCCCTTGGCGCGCAACGCCGCCAGCGCCTCGCGCACCACCGTGCGGCTGACGCCGGTCGCCGCCATGATCGCCTGCTCGGTCGGCAGCCGCTGGCCGGGCGCAAGATCGCCCGATTCAATCTGCGCGATCAATGTGTCGACGAGACCGCTTCGCAGGTTCGGCGTCTGCTGGATCGCGTTGAAAAGCGAGTTTTCCTTTTCCGTCATCGACTTTTACAACCTTGCATGCATGGGCCGTGGGCATTCCCACCATGCTTTTGCTATCGCAATACGGGCAGAAAAGCAAAGCAGGCACCGGACGGTGCGAAGCCAATCCAGGGAGGAAGCATAGCATGAAGGAACGCATCGGGTTCATCGGGATCGGCAGCATGGGTTCCGGCATGGCCGCCAATCTGCTCGCAAAAGGCTGGCCGCTGACGGTACTTGCCCATCGTAGGCGCGAAGCCGTCGATCAGCTGGTCCGTGCCGGCGCGGCGGAGGCGAAGAGCGCCCGCGAGTTGGCGCTCGCCAGCGACATCGTCGTGCTTTGCGTTACCGGCTCTCCGCAGGTGGAACAGGCGATCAAAGGGCCGGAGGGACTGGCCTCTGCCGGCAAGCCGCTCTTCATCATCGATTGCTCCACGTCGAACCCGCCGGTCACCATTCAGCTCGCCGGCGAGTTGCAGCCGGCCGGCATCACCCTGATCGACGCGCCGCTCGCGCGCACTCCCAAGGAAGCGGCCGAAGGCAAGCTCGACGTCATGGCGGGCGGCTCGGCCGAAGATTTCGCGCGGGCGAAGCCGGTGCTCGAGGCCTTCGCCGCGCGTATCATCCACACCGGCCCCGTCGGCAGCGGGCACACGATGAAGCTCCTCAACAACTTCGTCTCCATGGGCTATTCGGCGATCTATTCCGAAGCGCTGATGCTCGGCGCCAAGGCGGGGCTTACCCCACAGGTCTTCGACAGCGTCATCCGCGGCAGCCGCATGGATTGCGGCTTCTACCAGGCCTTCTTCGAGTTCGTCCTGAACCGCAACGAGAACGCCCAGCGCTTCGCCATGGTCAATGCGCTGAAGGACATGTCCTATCTCGCCTCCTTCGCACAGGCCGCAAGCGTCGCCAACCCGGTCGGCGCGGCGGTGCGCAACAGCTTTGCGAGCGCCGTGGCAAACGGCAAGGGCGAGGCTTTCGTGCCGGCACTTTCCGATGTCATCGCCGAGCTGAATGGCGTATCACTGGCCGTCCCGGCGCAGCAGCCGACTGCCGCTGCGACCGCCTGACAGAAGGCAAGCATGACCGAAATCCATCTAGACCCCCTGGGCGGCATCGCCGGTGACATGTTCGCCGCCGCCATCCTCGACCTCAGGCCGGATCTCGAAGCCGGCCTGATCCGCGTGATTGCGCTCTGCCCGCTACCGGACGGTGTTTCCTGCCGCCTCGTCTCCCACGACGACGGCGTGCTGACCGGTCGGCGCTTCATCGTCGAGCGTGCGGGCCATGAAGACGACAGAGCCGAAGGGAACACCGCTCGCGCTCATCATCACCATGGTCATGACCACGACCACCATCATCACGACGACAGTCACGATCACGGTCATGACCACGGGCACGACCATGCGGCCTGGCGCGAAATCCGCGCCTCGCTTGAAAACGCGTCGTTGCCTTCCGCCGTCATCGCCCATGCCGTCGGCATCTTCGCACTTCTTGCCGAGGCCGAGGCAAAGGTGCACGGCACGTCGCCGGAGGAGGTCAGCTTCCACGAGGTCGGCGCCTGGGATTCGATTGCCGATATCGTAGCGGCCGCCTTTCTGATCGATCGCATTGGCGCGACGCACTGGAGCGTCGGGCCGATCCCGCTCGGCTCGGGCCGCGTGCGCACCGCTCACGGCCTGCTGCCTGTCCCTGCCCCTGCAACCGCGCTCCTTCTCGAAGGTTTTGGGACCATCGACGACGGCATCGCCGGCGAGCGCGTGACCCCGACCGGCGCTGCGATCCTGCGCTATCTCTGCCGCGACCGACCGGGCACAGCCCCCAAGCCCCGTCGTCTTGTGGCCTCCGGGCACGGCTTCGGCACGCGCAAGATGCCGAGCATCAGCAATTGCCTGCGTGTCCTTTTGTTCGAGGAAGCCGTGGATGTCTCGCCAACACAGGGCGAAGTCGCAGTGATCGAATTCGAGATCGATGACCAGACCGGCGAGGATCTTGCCCAGGCGATCGATCATCTGCGCGCTGCACGCGACGTCCTGGACGTGCTGCAGGCGCCGGTCTTCGGCAAGAAGGGGCGTATGATGGCGCATGTGCGCATTCTCGCCCGGCCGCAAGCCCTGGAGGCAGTGACGGCCCTCGTCTTCGAGGAGACAACCACGATAGGACTGCGTTACAGCTTCGCGCAGCGGCGGATGCTGGCGCGCGAGGCCGGCGAGGCAGAGATGGGCGAGCGTCGGGTGCGGCTGAAGTCAGTGGAGCGCCCCGGCGGCCGGACGACGAAGGCCGAGGCCGACGATCTTTCCGGCGTCGCCGGTCATGCGGCACGCGAAAGGCTGCGCCGGCAGGCTGAGAAGGCAGGCAATGAAAGCGGAGGAGAGACGTGACGGAAGTGCGGCTCGCGCAGATTCTCGGCGACATGGGACCGGCAGTGGTGGCTGTCAGCGGCGGCGTCGATTCCATGACGCTTTCGGTGCTCGCCCACCGCATCAAGGGCCGCGACGGTGTGACTATGATGCACGCCGTCTCGCCCGCGGTGCCGCCCGAAGCGACCGAAAGAGTAAGAAGCCGCGCACAGATGGAGGGCTGGCGCCTCGACATCATCGACGCCGGCGAGATGGCCGACGAGCGCTATCGGCAGAACCCGGTCAATCGGTGCTTCTTTTGCAAGACCAATCTTTACGGCACGATCGCGCGCCACACCGCCGACCAGATCCTCTCCGGCGCCAATACCGACGATCTCGGCGAGTACCGCCCCGGCCTCGATGCCGCGCGCCAGCACGGCGTGCGCCATCCCTATCTCGAAGCCGGGATATCCAAGCAGGCTGTGCGTGCGCTTGCTCGCTCACTCGGCCTGGGAGACGTTTCGGAACTCCCCGCCTCGCCCTGCCTTTCGAGCCGGGTCGAAACGCTGATCCCCATCGATCCGGAAACGCTCGGCGCCATCCATCGCGTCGAGACGCTTGTTGCGGGAACGCTGGCGCCAAAGACTGTGCGATGCCGGGTGCGCCACAGCGGCGTGGTGGTCGAACTCGATGCCGCGAGCCTCGAGGCCACGGACGAAGCTGGGCGCGCCGCGCTTTCCGCCTCGATCACCCTGCTGCTGCCGCAAAGCCTGGCAGGCATTGACGTGACGTTCGCGCCATACCGTAACGGCAGTGCCTTCGTGGGAGCGCGCCCATGACACGGGAAAGGATCGCGGGGGAAGTGGTCTTCGATGTCGAGCGCGGTGCGCGCATCGGCATCGACGAAGCCGTCTTCTGTGCTGGCAAATCGGCAGCCCAGATCGCCCACATCCTCGATGGTGCGCAGGAACGTGATGAGGGGCTGCTGCTGACGCGGCTCGATGCGAAGACATACGAAGCGCTCCCCGAGCGGCACCGCGAGGCAATCGACTATTGCGAGGTTTCGCGCACCGGCTTCTACGGCCCCGTCCGAGCCGTTTCCGTCAGGGGAGCGGTCGCGATCGTCGCGGCGGGCACGTCTGATGCTCCGGTCGCGCGCGAGGCGGAACGCACGCTTCGCCATGCCGGCGTCGAGGCAAACTTCATCTGCGATGTCGGCGTGGCCGGTATCTGGCGGCTCACGGACAGGCTGGAGGAGATCCGTCGTCACCCGGTCGTGATCGCGGTTGCCGGAATGGACGCGGCACTGGCGAGCGTGCTGGGCGGGCTAGTACAGAGCAGCATGATCTGCGTGCCGACCTCGGTCGGCTATGGCGCCGCCGAGGGCGGGCGCACGGCTCTCAACGCCATGCTCGCAAGCTGCGCCCCTGGCCTTGTCGTCTGCAATATCGACAACGGCTACGGGGCGGCTTCGGCGGCGCTGCGCATGATCGGCAGCTTCGCCGCCATGGCGGCGGATGCAAAACGACGACCCTGAGGGCCGCGTCAGACTGCTGACAAGACCGTCAACTCGATTGATTGTTCAGATAACGGCAAAATACCCACCACCGTCATGCCGGTCTCGAGCCAATATCCAGCGCGATCAAGTCCTTGATCGCGAGAAACTCTTTCGCCGCGCGGACGCGCGGCTGGCTGGATTCCGGCTCAAGGCCGGAAGGACGGAGAATCCAGTGTGTCGAACCACAAGAGGCTTGTCAGCAGTCTGACGGCGGCCCTGAGGGCCGCCGTTCCTTGTCAGGTCAATCGATCAGCTTTTCCAGCGTGATCGGCAAGTCGCGGATGCGCTTGCCGGTTGCGTGGAAGACGGCGTTCGCGATCGCAGGGGCCACGCCGACGATGCCGAGTTCGCCGACCGCCTTGCCGCCGAGCACGGAGGCATGGAAATCGGGCACACCGACCGATATCACCTTGAGGTCCGGGATATCGGCGTTGGTCGGCACAAGGTAGTCTCCGAGGTTATTGTTGATGACGCGCGCGTGGCGCTTGTCGATCACGCCTTCCTCGAGCAAGGCTTGGCCGATGCCCATGATGATGCCGCCCTTCCACTGGCTTTCGGCGAGCTTCGGATTGTAGAGCCGCCCCGAATCCAGCGCCGAGACCATGCGCGAGACGCGGACGGTGCCGAAATCCTCATCGACCTTCACCTCGACGAAATGGACGCACCAGCTGTGCAGCGAGTAGTCGCCATCCGTCGGCGATTTCATCGTCGCGACGGTGGTGAAGTTCTTGTAGTGGTCGTCCTTGCTGTGGCCTTCCGGCAGGTTGTCGCGCAGGGCCTCGATCTTGTCGCGGCCAAGACCCTTCATGAGTTCCGGAATGGTGATGCCATCACCTTCGTCGCGTGGTGGCCTGACCCTTCCGCCCGACACCACGAGCGTATTGGCCTGGAGATCGCGCAAGGGTGAGTTCGGATCGTTGATGGCCAGGCCGACGAGCTCGTCCCGCACGGCATGGGCCGCCTTGTGGACCGCAGCCGTCATGAGGTTGGCGAGCTGCGATCCGCCGGCGACGGGCGCACGCGGCAGGGAGGAATCGCCGAGCTTGACGACCACGCTTTCGACAGGCACGCCGATCGCCTCGGCGGCGGTCTGGGCGAGGATCGTGTAGGTCCCCTGCCCCATGTCGATGCCGCTGCTTGCCACCTCGACCGTGCCGTTGGCGAGAATGCGGACCAGCGCCTCGCCAGGCGTGCGCCGCACCGGATAGGTCCCGGCCGCCACACCCCAGCCGATCAGATGGCTGCCGTCACGCATGGAACGTGGCGCGTGCTTGCGCTTCGACCAACCGAAGGCCTCGGCACCGGCGGCATAGGCTTCGCGCAACATGCGGCTGGACCAGGGCTTGTTCGCCTCGGGATCCTCCTCGGCATAGTTCAGGAGGCGGATTTCCAGAGGATCGATCCCCACCTCGTATGCAAGCTCGTCGATCGCGCTTTCCAGTGCCCAGGCACTCGGGTTCTCGCCCGGTGCGCGCAACGCGCCCGGCGTCACGGTATTGACGGGAATGATGGACTGCCGAGAACTGAGATTCGGGGTCGCATACATGATCTTGGTGACCGAGCCGACGGGCTCGACTGCAGCGCCGCCGATCGACGTCTCGTTCGAACCGCGATGGATGATGGAGACCAGCTTGCCCTCCTTCGTGGCTCCCAGAGAGATCGTCTGACGCGTTTCCGGACGCCCGCCAAAGGCGGTGAAGGTCTGCGGCCTGGTGATCGAAAGCTTCACGGGACGATCGAGCATCTTCGACGCCACCGACGCCACCGCGCCGTAGGAGAGCGCCAGCGCTTTCGAGCCGAAGCCGCCGCCGATATAGGGCGAGACGATGCGGACCTTCTCGAAAGGAATGCCCATCCATTCCGCATAGGTGCGTGCCATGCCGTCGACCCACTGGCTGGGCTCGTAGATCGTCAGTCCACCGTCATGCCAATGGGCGATCAGCCCGTGAGGCTCGATCGGCACGTTGTATTCGCGCGGCGTGGCATAGGAGCGTTCGATGCGCACAGGGGCGCTGGCATAGGCGGCCTCCGCATCGCCCCACTCCGACGTCAACGGCTCGAGGTGCAGGCCATCGCCCGCGTTCGGATCGTCGATATGCGTAACTGCGGGCTTTTCCTCGTAGGTCGCCTTGACCAGACGCGCGGCCGCGGTCGCCTGCTCGAAAGTGCTGGCGATAACGGCGGCGATATGCTGACCGACATGGGTGACATCCGTCGCCAGCGGATGATAGGTCGGATGGGGGGATGCCAGGCCAAGCCAGTTGGATGCGGCGTGGATCGTCGGCAGGTTCGCAGGGGTCAGGACCTTGAGGACGCCCGGCGCAGCCTCGGCCGCCGACGTGTCGATCGAATGAACACGTGCTGAAGCGACGGTGCTGTCTACCATTACAGCATAGACGAGGCCCGGGAGGCTGTGTTCCAGCGCATAGTCCGCCTTGCCGGTGATCTTGGCGACGCCGTCGATGCGTGACAGGCGCGCCCCGAGGACGGAATCGGCACCGTCCGAGGCATCACCACGCTTCAGTTTGGTATCGACGATGGTCATGCCGTTTCTCCCATCTTCAGAATGGCGCGAGCGACGACGCGCGGCGCGAGATCGATCTTGTAGTGGTTGTCGCCGTGGGAAACGGCGCCTTCCATGGCAAGCAGGCTCGCCTTTCTGACGGTTTCCGGCTCCAGTACCTTGCCCTTGAGGGCGTCCTCGACGGCGCGGGCGCGCCATGGCTTGGTCGCCACCCCGCCAAGCGCGACGCGCAGGTCGCGCACCGTCCTGCCGTCATCCTCGAACTCGACACCGACCGCAGCGCTTGCTGCAGCAAACTCGTAGGACTGGCGATCCCTCACCTTCAGGTAGGTCGAGCGCTTGGCGATCGGCGAGGCTGGAACGCTGACGCAAGTGATCATCTCGCCCGCCTCGATCGCCGTCTCGCGGTCCGGCGTGGACCCCGGCAGCAGGAAGAAGTCGTCGACCCCAACACGCCTTCCGCCGAGATGGATTTCGGCGTCCAGGGCGACGAGCGCAACGGCAAGGTCGCCCGGATTGGTCGCGATGCAGGCATCGCTGGTGCCGAGTACGGCGTGATTTCGCGTAACGCCGCCGATCGCCGAACAGCCACTGCCGGGAGCCCGCTTGTTGCAGGCCGGGAAGGAGGCCGGGTCACGGAAATACGGACAGCGCGTGCGCTGCATCAGGTTTCCGCCGATCGTTGCCATGTTGCGAAGCTGGGCTGATGCGGCTTGCCAGAGCGCCTGCGAAATCGCCGGGAACTTGATCTTCACCGCTGGTTCGTCGGCAACGCGGCTCATCTTGACGAGCGCGCCCATGGTTAGGCTGTCGGCGCCCACGAGAAGGGTATCGAGGCCGCTGACATGGGTGATGTCGACTACCTTGGACGGCTGGAGGACGCCGCATTTGGCAAGGTCGAAGAGGGTCGTGCCGCCGGCGAGCAGGGCAGCGGCCGGCGCGGAAGCCTCGCGCAGGGCTTCATCGACGGACGTGGCCCGAATATAGGAGAAACCGCTCATTACATCGCCTCCGCAGCCTGCCGCACGGCGGCGACAATGTGAGGATAGGCCCCGCAACGACAGAGATTGCCAGCCATGTATTCGCGGATCTCATCGTCCGAGCCGGCGTGGCCTTCGCGAATGCAGCCGACCGCCGACATGATCTGGCCCGGCGTGCAATAGCCGCACTGGAAGGCATCCTGCTCGAGGAAGGCTGCCTGTACCGGATGGAGGTCTCCGTTCGGCGCCGAGAGGCCCTCGATCGTGGTGATCTTGCGACCCTCGACCTGCGCTGCAAGCGTCAGGCAGGCGAGCACGCGCTTTCCATCGACGTGGACCGTACATGCCCCGCACTGCCCCTGGTCACAGCCCTTCTTGGTGCCGGTGAGGCCCAGATGCTCGCGCAGCGCATCGAGCAGCATGACGCGCGGCTCGATCTCGAGCGAGTGGCTGCTGTCGTTGATGTCAAGAGTTACAGTGATGGTCTGACTCATCGTTGAGAATCCCATGTTGCTGATGTGAAGTGCAATCCGCCATCCTTAACGCCGAAAGACAGTATCCGGTGCAACGGATCTGTCATCGAGATCGACAGGTGCGAGTGTCGGATGCCGCCGGCGGCGGTCAGCACATTAAAACTAGCGTATGAAATCTCCTTGGGGAGACGTCGATACAAAAGACATGACACCTGCCTTCCCCGGAGCTAACATCGGGGCGCAACCTGTAAACGGAGGCGCCTCCGTTTTTCCCATCCTAGTGACTTGCCGTTCTCGGTCAAGACCGTTCTTGCATGGAGTGCACATTTTGACTGAACTGCCCGCGCCATCCCTGGAGGCAAAGCCGGCTTCCGATGGAAAGCGCCTGCGGGCAGACGCGCAGCGAAACCGTGAAAAACTCATAGAGGTCGCCGGCGCAGCCTTCGCGAGCAATGGCGTCGATACCTCGCTGGAGGCGATCGCCCGCCAGGCAGATGTCGGCATCGCCACCCTCTACCGGCATTTTCCCACCCGCGAACATCTCGTCGAAGTCGTGTACCGCCGCGAGGTGGAGGGCCTTTCGGCCGCCGCCTGCGACCTGGCGCGCGATTTGCCCCCGGACGCGGCACTCGAGCAATGGATGCTGCGCTGCGTCGACTACATCGCGGCCAAGCGCGGCATGGGCAACAGCCTCCGCATCCTTGTGACGACCAACTCGAAGGTATTTTCCGATACCGCCGATCTCGTTTCCAATGCGCTGACGAAGCTGGTCGCGGCCGCGGTCGCTGATGGCTCGATCCGCGCCGATGTCGAGGTTTCAGACATACTCCACGGCCTTTTCAGCACCTACGGCACGCCAAACTCACCCGATTGGCGCGATCGCTCCCGCCGTCTCGTCTCGCTGCTGATGGATGGCCTGCGCTGGGGAGCGCCGAAGGCTGGAAAATCCTAGAGCACTTTCGTTTCTCTTCAAATTAGGAAAATGCTCTATCTATTTGTTTTTACGCAACGGCTTTCTCTCAGAGGTCCGGTCTTCGGTAGGCCTCAAGGGCGTCTTCGACGCCAAGCGCGATCTGCAGCAGCCGCTGGTCGCCACCCAAGGCGCCGGTGAGTTGCAGGCCGACGGGCAGGTGGCCGTCCATGCCGCAGGGCAAGCTGATGGATGGCTGGCCCGTCATATTGGCAAAGCCGCTCGAAAGCATTTCACCTTCCAATTCACCCTCGACGAATTCCGGATCTTCGATTGGCGCAGCGAACGGAACGCTGGGACTCAGGAGCACGTCGACATCGAGGAAACTGTCCTCGACTGCCCGCCGAAGCTTCTGCCGGAAATCCTGCGCGCGCAGATAATCCACCGCCGTCAGCGTGAAGCCCGCCTCGATCTGCGAGCGTGTCCTCGGAGCGTAGCCTCCGGGATTTTCGGCGAGCAACTGAGCATGGATGAGCGATGCCTCCGGAAGCAGGACCTGACGCAGCGCGACATTGGCCGAGGCGAGTTCCGGAATGTCGATGCTATGGATGATGGCGCCCCGCGCTTCCAGTCTTGAAAGCGCCTCGCGGAAGCTGCGCGCCACAGCAGGAGTGAGTTCCGGGCTCTCGGCATGGTAGCGCACGACACCGATGCGCAGCCCCTCGACGGAGGGCCGCGTGAGCGGAAAAGGCTCGCCTGCGAGGCAGGACAGCATCAGCGCCGCATCCTCCACCGAGCGCGCGATCGGCCCGGCATGGTCGAGGCTCCACGAGAGAGGAAAGACGCCGTCGAGCGGCACCAGGCCGAAGGATGGCTTGAGGCCGACGATGCCGCAATATGCGGCCGGAATACGAATCGATCCGCCGGTGTCGGTGCCGACAGCGAGCGGCACGATGCCGGCCGACACGACCGCCGCCGAGCCGCCGCTCGATCCGCCTGACGTCCTGCCGGTGTCATGGGGATTGTTGGTCTGCCCGATATCGGGATGCGCGATGCCATAGGCATATTCGAGGAGATTGGTTTTGCCGAGGATAATCGCACCGGCTTCGCGCAGGCGCTTCACGAGCTCCGCGTCCCTGCCGGCGATCACCGGCCGGCGCACACGGCTGCCGAAGCCGGTCGGGATATTGCGGATGTCGATAATGTCCTTGATGGCGACCGGAATGCCGTGAAGAGGTCCGAGATCATTGCCGGTTTCGAGCTCAACGGTCAGTCTCTCGGCTTCCTCGGCTGCCGAGGCACCCATCGCATAGGCGACCGCGTTCAGATCCGGCTCCAGATTCTCGAGCCGTTCCAGAGACTCGGCGACGACGTCGACAGGGGTCAGCGAACCGTCACGATAAGCCTCGCGAATCTGACGAATACTCATAAATCCGGTCGCAGCCATGGTTACCTGCCGGGCTTCGGACACTTTCACGATTGCTTCCCTCCTGGGCATTAACGGACTAAAACGTGTAACGCGACTGGCTGTTCCGACCCGTGGTTGATATTTCTGCCCTGCCCGGTGTCCGACATGTCGTTGCCGGCCATCACGATAATCGGTACGCGTTCCAGCGCAAGCGCCAACCGACGCCGGGCAGCAAGCTCTGATGCCACAATCCCAATCCTAGCACGCTCGGCTCCCGCAAACCTCCCTAGAAAGGAACGGGATTGCCGAGGGTTTTTCCCCGCAATCCCGCTTTTCGACATGAAATTCAATAAAAGATGGGGTTAGTCGATGCGCGCCCGGCCCAGATTTTCGACCGCGCGCCGCGTCATGACGGCCACCAGATGCGCGCGGTAGTCGGCCGGCGCGTGCATGTCGCCCATCAGCGTATCGGGATCGACGGACAGGCCTTTCAGCGCTCGGGGATCGAGACTGCCCTGCAAGGCTTCCTCGGCCTCGGTCCAGCGGAAGACGCCGGCATTGCCTGCCCCGGTGATCGCGACCCGAACGCTGCCGTCTCGATGCTTGCTGACGAAAGCGGCGGCCATGGCATAGCGCGAGGCGGGGTTGCGGAACTTCGCATAGCCGGCAATCTCCGGCACCTTGTATTCGATGCGCACAAGGAGTTCACCCTGTTCGAGCGCCGTCGAATAGAGGCCGGTGAAGTAATCGTCTGCCGGAATGGCACGCCGGTCGGTGTGCACGATCGCGTCGAGGGACAGCACCGCCGAAGGATAATCCGCCGCCGGGTCGTTGTTGGCGACCGAGCCGCCCATCGTTCCGACATGACGCACCTGCACGTCGCCGATGGAGCCGGCAAGGCCGGCGAGCGCCGGGATGGCGGCCACGATCTCCGACGAGGCGGCGACCGTGGCATGGGTGGTGGCGGAGCCGATCACGACGCGGTCGACCGTCACCGTAATGCCGGAGAGCTCGGGAATACGTCGCACATCGATCAAGTTTGCCGGCGCGGCAAGTCTGCCCTTCATGGTCGGGATAAGCGTGTGTCCTCCCGAGAGATAGGCGGGCTCGTCGACCTCTGAATGGAGCGTTACCGCATCCGTGAGCGTCGTTGGCCGGTGATAGGTGGTCTCGTACATGTACATGGCTTCACACCTTGCCTCTCGCGCTGATCATTCGGCAGCAACCGCGTGGGCTGCGCGGTGCTTATCGGCGGCGGCAAGCACCGCCTTCACGATGTTGTGATAGCCGGTGCAACGACACAGGTTACCTTCGAGTTCGTGGCGAACGGTATGTTCGTCGAGCATGCCGTCGTGGCGCCGGATCATGTCCACCGCCGCCATGATCATGCCCGGCGTACAGAAACCGCACTGCAGGCCGTGATACTCGTGAAAGGCCTGCTGCACGTCGTGAAGGCGACCGTTCTGGGCAAGCCCTTCGACGGTGGCGACCGCCGAGCCGTCCGCCGAGACGGCAAGCACGGTACATGATTTGACGGCGCGGCCGTCGAGGATGACCGTGCAGGCGCCACATTGGGTGGTGTCGCAGCCGATATGAGTACCGGTAAGGCCGAGATGATCGCGCAGGAAGTGGACGAGCAGCGTCCGATCCTCGATTTCCCGGGTCTCGGGTGTGCCGTTGACGATGATGGTGATGCGGGACATGAGTTCAAAACCTCTGCGGAAGTCACTGCGAAGCGATCGCGATGACGATGATCGCGACCACCGCCAGGGCGACGATGACATAAGGCCAACGGCCGACGGACGGACTTGCCTGGACGGCCGCAGCGGCAGCAGAATGTGCGCCCGCCTGCGAGGGAGGCGCCAAGGGCTCCGCGAAGCTGGTCGCGGACTCCGGTGCGCCGACCGTGGCAGCCACAATCTCGAGCTGAGCCTCGGTCAGGCGGCCGCCGCTCGGGGCGGCGCGGGCAGCTAGGCCGGCGAAGAATTCGTCAGCAAGCTTCTTGGCGGTCGAGTCAATCAGCCGGGCGCCGAGCTGGGCGAGCTTGCCGCCCACCTGCGCCTTGGCCAGATAGGTCAATATGGTCTCGCCGTTCTCCTCGGCAAGATGCACGTCGGCACCGCCCTTGGCGAAGCCGGCGACGCCGCCCTTGCCCTCGCCCGAGATCGTATAGCTTTCCGGCGCCTTGATGTTGGAGAGCGAGACTGCTCCGGCAAAGGTTGCCTTCACCGGCCCGACCCTCGTCGTCACGCGGGCGCTGAAGCCCTCCTCCAGGCTGCCGTCAAGGCTTTCGCAGCCCGGAATGCAGTCGCGCAGCACCTGCGGATCGTTGATCAGCGCCCAGACATGCTCGCGCGGCGCGGCGATGCGATATTCGCCCTTGAGATCCATCGAAAAACCTCCCTCCCTATTTCCTCTTCGTCACTTCGCGGCGACGACCGTCTCGTAGTGCGAGAGGTCGAGATATTTCGTCGTATCCGTCAGCGGCGCTTGGCCCGTTCCATAACGCGAGCGCAGTTCGAGGACCTGCCTCATGCCCTCGGGCAGGATCTTCGCACCGGGCGTCAGGCCGGAACGCGGCGAAAGAAGACTGTTCATCACCGATGCCACGGCCGCCGGCTGGATCTCCGTCATCCTCGACTGCAGCAGTTGCTCCGCCGCCTCGCGGTTGGCGGGATCGAGTGTCCATGCCAA
This sequence comes from Rhizobium sp. BK251, assembly GCF_004345245.1. GTDB lineage: Bacteria > Pseudomonadota > Alphaproteobacteria > Rhizobiales > Rhizobiaceae > Rhizobium. The sequence goes on from NZ_SLUQ01000006.1 coordinate 205,658, forward strand.
TCCCTTGAGATAACCGCGGATGAAGGCGCGCACCGTCTCCGGATTTTCCCTTGCAAAGGCGCGGCGCGCAGCGACGACCCCGCCCTGATAGCTCGCGAAATGGTTCGACGAGACGTCGAGAACGTTGAAGCCGGAGCGCTTGGCGATGCTGGTGAAGGGCTCGATGGTGAGCGTCGCGGCATGTTCGCCGGCCTTGACTGCCTGCCAGCGCTGGGGGGTTGCGCCGACGGCGGCGAACGTCACGTCGTCCCGCTTCAGGCCGCTGCGCGCCATCATCTCGAAGAGCACGAAGGCAAAGCCGGTCGAAAGCGCGTCGAGAGCGACGGAACGGCCCTTGAGCGCTGAATAGTCGGTGACATCAGGCGCGGTGACGATTGCGAGCTCCAGCTGCGTCGCTCCCATCAGCACCACATAGTCCGGGTTGACCCCCACCGCCGTCGCACCCTGACCTTCATTATAGGCAACGACATTGTCGAAGGCGGTAAAGACAATGTCGAACTCGCCGGCCGCAGTCTTTTCGGCCTGCGCCACCGAACTCGGCGTCAGCGCCAGCTCGACCGTCAGGTCCTCCTCGGAAAAAAAGCCCTTCTCGACGGCCGCGAAGGTCGGCAGGTTCGGGGCGCCCGGAAAGGCGATGACGCGGACATTCGTTTTCACATCAACACTCATTGCTATCAAAGCCTCCTCAGGACGCGTGCAACTCGCGCGCACCATTGCCATTGTTCATCGCCCGCCAGACGGCATGGGGTGTGACCGGCATCTGCATGTCGGTGACGCCGTAGTCCTTCAGCGCGTCGACCACCGCATTGACCACGGTCGCGAGCGCCGGCGTCGTGCCGCCCTCGCCGCCGGCCTTGATGCCGAGCGGGTTGGTCGGCGAGATCACCTCCGCGATCTCACACTTGAAGGAAGGCATGTTGTCGGACCGCGGCATGCCGTAGTCCATGAGAGAGCCGGCGATGGGCTGGCCCGTCGAGGCATCGAGCGCGCAGAGCTCCCACATCGCCTGCCCCACCCCCTGGGCGATGCCGCCATGGCTCTGGCCGTGGACGATCAGTGGATTGATGCAGCGTCCGACGTCGTCGATCGTCGTGTACCTCGTGATCTGCACATGGCCGGTATCGCGGTCGACCTCGACCTCGCAGACCGCAGCTCCGTTCGGGAAGACCGGCGTATGCATCTCGTTGTCGCGCACGACGCGCAGCACGCCATGGCTCTCGCGGGTGCGTCGCGCGAGATCGAAGATGTCGATCGCCTGGTTTGTGCCGCCGAGCTTGAAATAGCCGGCTTCGAACTCGATCGCATCGGGATCGGCCTCGAAATGTTCGGCCGCACGGCGACGGCCCTCGGCAAGCAGGTCGGCGGACGCCATCGCCATTACGGTGCCGGCATGGCGCATCGAACGGCCGGAATGCGACCCGCCACCGACGCTGACGATGTCGGTGTCGCCGAGGACGATCCAGACCTTTTCCACCGGCACCTGGATCATGTCGGCGACGACCTGGGCGAAACTCGTCTCGTGCCCCTGCCCGCTCGGCTGGGTACCGATCACCACCTCGACCGTGCCGTCGTCCTTTATCTCGATCTCGGCGCGCTCCTTCGGCGTACCGATCGAGGATTCGACATAGTTGGCAAAGCCGCGCCCGAGCAGCTTTCCGCGCTCTGCGGCCTCGGCCTTGCGCGCCTCGAAGGCGTTCCATTCGGAAAGCTCAAGCGCACGGTCCATGTTCTTCTCGTATTCGCCGCTGTCGTAGACCGAGCCGACGGCATTGGTGTAGGGCATTGCTTCGACCGGCACGAGGTTCTTGCGGCGCAATTCCAGCGGGTCGAAACCCAGTTCACGGGCTGCAAGCTCGACGATCCGCTCGATCGCGAAGGTCACTTCCGGCCGACCAGAACTGCGATATGCCTGCGTGCACATGGTATTGGTAAAGACAGCGCGGGCGCGGAGCGTGGCGGCCGGGATGTGGTAGGAGCCGGTTATCAGACCCGAACCCTTGCTCAGCGGCGAAAGCGACACACAGCGGCCGCCGACGTTGGAAAGATTGTCGGCCTTCAGCGCCAGGAACTTGCCGTCCCGGTCGAGCGCAAGCTCGACCTTCGTCACGAGATCGCGGCCCTGGTAGTCGGTAAGAAAGGCCTCGGAACGGGTTGCGGTGTATTTGACCGGTCGTCCTACCTTCCTGGACGCCCAGAGCACGAGGCCGAACTCGACATAGACGCGATTGCGTGCGCCGAAGTTGCCGCCGACATCGAAGGAAAGTACGCGCAGATCGTTGGGCTCGATGCCGAGGACCCTGGATAGCTCGTTTTTCTGGCGCACTGCCCCGCCGCTGCCGGCATAAAGGGTGTAGCGGCCGGTCCCGGCGTCGAAGTGGCCGAGCGAAGAGCGCGGCTCCATCGTCACCGCGGTGACCCGATGGATATGGAACTCCGCCTTTACCACATGATCGGCGGTCGCGAAGGCGGCATCTGTCGCCTCATGGTCACCGAACTGGGAATCGACAAAGACATTGTCGGGCACTTCGTCCCAGACGGCCGGCGCACCGGGGCGAGCGGCCTCCCAGGATTCCGTCACATGCGGAAGTTCCTCGTAGTCCACCATCACCCTTTCGGCCGCATCCGCCGCCTGCGCGGCGGTTTCGGCGACAACGATGGCAACCGCCTCGCCGACATGGCGCGCCTTGTCGGCCGGCAGGAGATAATGCGGACCGGTGAAGGGGAAGCTGCCGTCGCGGGCGCGCAGCTTCACATCGAAATTCGTGGAGGGCACGGGATTGTGCGGGATCGGCTGAAGCCCCTCGGCGAGCACATCGGCGCCGGTCAGGACTGCGAGCACGCCGGGGATTTCAAGCGCCTCGGAAGCATCGATTCCGAGAATGCGGGCATGCGGATAGGGGGAGCGCACCATGGCGGCGAAGGTCTGGCCGGGCAGCGAGAAATCATCCGAGAAGCGGCCCTTGCCCGAGATCAACCGGCCATCCTCCTTGCGCGGGATCGGCTTTCCCACATGGCGGAAGAGAGCTTCCTGGACGAGCTTCATTTCCGGCGAAACGGCCTGCGATTCGGGCTTCGGCTTCTTCAGTGGATGCTCGATCACCGGCGGCGTGCTGATCTGGAGCGGGCTCTTCATAAGACCTCTTCTGCTTGGAAAGACGGCGGTTTTCTCCCTCCCGCCGGCAACTCTCCGGACCTCGGTCCGGCGGGAGAGATACTGTTGCTCTTCGTATTAATGTATGACAGTATGGCGGAGTAATGCAATCGAAAAGATCGCCATCGGTCGCCTGGCCGTTTGATGGAGACCGGCAATCTTTGTAGCCTTGAGTAGAAAATGACCGCGCGTCACCGGCCTTTTGCCCGCCCCGCAACGCGCATTTCGGGAGTGAGATTTCCATGACGACCTATCAGCGCAGGGCGCCGCTCGACCTGCAGGAACATCTCCTGCGCCTGGAGGCTCTCGGCCTCCTGACGAAGATTCAGGTTCCCATCGACAAGGACAGCGAGCTGCATCCGCTTGCCCGCTGGCAGTTCCAGGGTGGCCTGCCCGACGAGCAGCGCCGCGGCTTCCTGTTCACCGATGTCAGGGGGGGCAAGGGCGAGAGCTACGACATCCCGGTCGCCGTCGGCGTGCTTGCCGCCTCGCCCGCGATCTATGCCGCTGGCCTGGGTGTCCCCGAGGACGAGATCGGTGACGTCTGGGTTGACGCCATGGAGAACCCGATCGACCCGGTCATGGTCGAAGATGCCCCCTGCCAGGAGGTCGTCATCACCGGCGACGAACTGAAGAAGGAGGGAAAGGGCCTCGGCAGCCTGCCGGTCCCGGTGTCCACGCCCGGCTTCGATAGCGCCCCCTATTTCACCGCGACGCTCTGCGTCACCCGCGACCCGGAAAACGGCATCCGCAACATGGGCACCTATCGTGCAGCGCTGAAGGCCGAGGACCGGCTCGGTGTGCGCATGGCAAGCCGGCTTTCCGGCGCCGGCGGCTACCAGCACTGGCTGAAGTACCAGAAGATGGGCAAGCCCATGCCCTGCGCCATCGTCATCGGCTGCGCGCCGGCGGTCCTCTTCACCGGGCCGCAGAAGCTGCCGATAGACCAGGACGAACTGGGTGTTGCCGGCGGGCTGATGGGGGCGCCCGTCCGTATCGTGAAGTGCAAGACGATCGATCTCGAAGTGCCGGCCGACGCAGAACTCGTCATCGAGGGCCTGATCGACCCCGTTCTCCTGGAGCCGGAGGGCCCGTTCGGCGAGAGCCACGGCCATGTGGCGCTCGAGGACTTCAATATGTCGATGCAGGTGACGGCGATCACCCGCAAGAGAAAGCCGGTGCTGGTCTCGATCGTCAGTCAGGTCACGCCGAGCGAATCGAGCGTCTTGAAGCGCGTTGCCTACGAGCCGCTCTTCCTCAATCACCTGAAGAAGGTGCTAAACGTCAAGGGCATCAAGCGCGTCGTCATGCACGAGCCGCTTACCAACATCCGCAAGGTGATCTTCCTCGAATTCGATCGCAGTGCCCCGCAATCGGAGATCTGGCGCGGCTTGCAGGGCGCGGCGACGCTGCAGGCGCAATGCGGCAAGATCGTCATCGCCGTTTCCGACGACATCGACAGCCGCAATGCCGACGCCGTCTTCTGGTCGCTCGCCTATCGCGCCAACATGATCGACGACGTGCACATCACGCCCTATCGCTCCGGCGGCCACGGGCCGAAATCCGGTTCGAAGAGCGCCGAGGGTACCATGCTGATCGATGCGACGCTGAAGGCGCCGATGCCGCCGCTTGCCCTGCCGGCCGAACCCTTCATGGTCAAGGCGCGGCAGATCTGGGAGGACCTGCAGTTGCCGCGGCTTACCCCTCAGCCGCCATGGCATGGATATTCGCTCGGCGACTGGAGCGATCTCTGGACGCGGTTCGCCGACCGGGCCGTCACCGGTGACTGGCGCGAGAACGGCGCCAACACGCTCAGCCGCCGCAAGGGCGGCATGAAACCGGAGACGCCTGCCCGAGACATCGAGAAATAGCCCTGTCGCGACCTTTGCGCGCGGGTGGTGGATGGAGGCCGCCCGCACGGCAATATTTCATGACGTAAGCATTTTATCTCGATCGCGCAGATCCCGGAGGACCCATGTTGAAGATCGGCCAGTCGCAGTTGCGTTTCGAAGACGACGCCCTGATCACCGGGCGTGGCCGCTATACCGCCGATCTTCCCGTAAAGGGCGAGGTGGCAATGGTCGTCGTCCGATCGCAGGTCGCCTCAGGGAAGCTCGTTTCCGTCGACACGGAAGCGGCGGCGGCAATGCCCTCCGTCATCGCCGTCTTCACCGGCGCCGACATGGTGGCAGACGGCAATTCTCCGATCCTCCCGCGCCTGCGTCATCCCGGGCCGGATGGCGGCGACATGCGCGTTCCACCCTTCTATCCGCTTGCGGTCGGGGCCGTGCGCTACGTCGGCGACCCGATCGCGCTCATCGTCGCCGAAACAAAGGCAGCCGCAATGGACGCGGCCGAGGCCGTCGTGGCGGAAATCGGGGAACGGCCAGTGGTGGTCGACGCGCTCGAGGCGGTGTCACCCGATGCACCGCTCGTCTGGGACGAGTTTCCCGATAACCGTTGCTTCTCCGTATCCAGAGGCGATCGCAAGGCTGCCGCTGCCGCGATCGATGGCGCCGCACATATAATCCGTCAGCGCCTGAGAATATCCCGCGTCACCGCCGCATCGATCGAGATGCGCGGCGCGCTCGCGATCTTCGATCCCGCAACCGGCGGCTACCGGCTGGAAATCGGAACGCAAGCGCCCCACCGTATCGCCATGGACCTCGCACCGATCCTCGGCGTCACCGCCGAAGCGATGCGTGTGGTCGCCAACGATTGCGGCGGCTCGTTCGGCATGAAGAATGCCGGCTATCCGGAATATGCCGCAGCGCTCTGGGCCGCAAAGAAGGTCGGTCGGCCGGTGCGCTGGAGCGCCGATCGGCTCGAGTCCTTCCAGTCCGACGCACATGCCCGCGACCAATGGGTCGACGTGACGCTGGCACTCGATGCGGACGCGCGCTTCCTTGCGCTCGACGTCCATGTGACGGCCAATCTCGGCGCCTATCTCGGCCCGGCGACGCCGCATTCGCCGGTCGGCAATATCGGTGGAATTGCAGGGGTCTACCGCATCCCGCAGATCCACGTCCTGATAGACGGCGTCTTCACCAACACGCAGAACACGGCGCCCTATCGCGGCGCTGGCCGGCCCGAGGCCACCTATGTCATCGAGCGGATCATCGACATCGCCGCCAACGACCTCGGCATGGACCGGGCGGAGCTGCGGCGGCGCAACCTCATCGGGCCGCAGGAGATGCCCTTTTCCACCGGCTTCGTCTTCACCTATGATTCCGGCGACTTCCCTGCAGTGCTGGAGCGGGCACTGCAGATATCTGACTGGGCAGGCTTCGAGGCGCGCCGCGCCGCATCGCGGCTGAAGGGGCTGCTGCGGGGCATCGGCATCGCCAATCCGATAGAGATCGCCGGCGGACCGGCCGGCAAGCCCAATCCCGAGTTCGCGCGGCTCGAGCTTTCTCCCGAGGGCAAGATTCGCCTGTTTTCCGGCTCGCGCGATACGGGTCAGGGCCACGGCACGGCCTTCCGCCAGATCCTTGCGGACCGACTGGGGCTCGAGACCGGCCAAATGGAGTTCATCACCGGCGACACTGAACGGGTCGCCCAAGGCATCGGCACCTTCGGCTCGCGCACGCTCGGTGCCGCCGGCACGGCAATCTGGCGCGCGGCCGACGCGATCATCGAGCAGCTCAAGGGGAAAGCTGCCGATAGGCTCGAGGCAGCAACCACCGACATCGTCTTCGAGGCCGGCCGGTACCGGATCGCCGGCACCGACCGAAGCGTCGCCTTTTCCGAATTGCTTGCCGCCGAGCCGGGCATGGTTTCGGCCGAGGACTTCTCGGCCGCCGACGGCGCCACCTTCCCGAACGGCTGCCACATCTGCGAGGTCGAGATCGATCCGGACACGGGCCATGTCGATCTCGTTGCCTACAGTGTCGTCGACGATGTCGGCACCGTCATCAACCCGCTGCTGATGAAGGGCCAGATCATCGGCGGCGTGGCCCAGGGGCTCGGCCAGGCACTGATGGAGAATGCCGTCTACGACCCGCAGTCCGGCCAGCTGCTGTCCGCCACGTTCATGGACTATGCCATGCCGCGTGCCTTCGACATTCCGGCGCTCGCCATCGAAAGCTTCCCGGTTCCGACCAGCCAAAATCCGCTGGGCGTCAAGGGAGCGGGCGAAGCCGGCACGGTCGGGTCGCTGGCCGCAATCATCAGCGCGGTCTGCGATGCACTAGGCCCGGAGGGCGTGCGCCACTTCGACATGCCGGCAACGCCGGAACGTGTATGGCGATGTCTTCGGACGAAAGCGGTGGAAAGCGATGGCGCGGATCGCTAAGTTCCTTGCAACGCTGCGAATTGGCGAAGACCGTCATTCGCGCAACAGGGGAATAGCGCCGGCCGGCTCAAGTGGATTTGGCGTGGCCGGAATGCTATTTGCGGGCAAGCAAGCATTGCGAGGAGAGATATGAATAATCCGGTGATTGAGCCTTTCGGACCATTAAAGCAGGAATCCGCGCCGCTCAGGAACAAGATCATGCAGTCGCTCCGGCGGGCGATCGAGACCGGCTATCTCGAACCCGGCACCCGGCTCGTCGAGAAGGACCTGTGCCAGCAGCTCAATGTCAGCCGGACCTCGCTGCGCGAGGCTCTGCGCCAGCTCCAGGCCGAAGGCATTCTCACCGACCTCAACAATCGCGGCCTCGCCGTCGTGACGGTCACGCGCGAGGACGCCGAGAACATCTACCGCATCCGCGGCGTGCTCGAACCGCTGATCATCGAGCAGTTCATAGAGAACGCGCCCGATGCCGAGATCGAGACGCTGAAGGCCCAAAGCGAGAGGCTGAAGCAGGCCTATCGCCAGGGCAATGCCGAGGAGATCGTCTCCACCAAGCGCGATTTCTACGACCTGATCTGCACCGGCGCCCGCAATCCGATCGCCTTCGATCTCCTGAAGAAGCTGACCTTGCTCACCTCGCCGCTTCGCCGCCGTTCCGTCGTCAGGCCCGAACGCCAGAGCCAGAGTATCAGCGAGATCGATGCCATCGTCGCCGCCATCGCCAAACGCGACAAGGTCGCCGCCCACAAGGCCGCTGAGAAGCATGTCGCGAATTCTTCCCTCTCCGCGCTCCACACGGGAGATGGCGTAATCGATCTCTGAAGTCCATGAAGGAAGGCTGCCGGAAATAGCATGCGTCGTATCATCATAGCCATCACCGGGGCCTCCGGCGTCATCTACGGCGTGCGCGCTCTGCAGCTTCTGCGCGATGTCGACGGCATCGAGACGCACGCCATCGTCTCGCCCTCGGCACTGCGTACGGCGGCCGACGAGCTCGACATGAGCGCCGAGGAGATCCGCAGCCTCGGTGACAAGGTCTATAACTATCGGGATATCGGCGCCGCACTTTCCTCCGGCTCGTTCCGCACGGCAGGCATGCTCGTTGCCCCCTGCTCGGTCAAGACGCTGAGCGGCATTGCCAACTGCTACAATGACGAGCTCATCGTGCGCGCGGCCGACGTCTGCCTGAAGGAGCGCCGGCGCGTCGTGCTGCTTTTTCGCGAGACGCCGCTGCACGCCGGCCATATCGCGCTCATGGACCAGGCAACCCGCAACGGCGCCGTCGTCATGCCGCCGGTACCGGCCTTCTACAGCAAGCCGAAGACCGTCGACGACATCGTCGACCAGACCGTCGGCCGCGCGCTCGACCTCTTCGACATAGACCTTCCGATCGTCAAGCGCTGGAAGGAAGGCCCGGACGCGCCGGGCCAACACTGAGGCTCAAGGCTGGAAGCGGACGCCGGTCAGCGTCTCGCTGAGATCCCACAGTTTCTCCGCCGCCACCGGGTCGGTCGCCCAGGGCATCACGCCGAGGCGTTCGGTCGCGTCTGGCTCGAGCGCCGGGGATATGTCGCAGTCCTCGCAATAGGCGCCACCCCTGCCTTCCAGCCGCGGACTGGTGGCGCACCATATGCTGGTCGCCGCGCCCTGCTCGACGGTCTTCCTGTTGTTGGCGGGATCGATCACCGGGCGATCCTCGTCGTCGATCGCGCCGACGGCCCGTATCTCCTCGCGCGACATGAACTTGGCAAGCCCGGTCACGATGCCGCCCGGATGCACCGAGAAGGCCCTGATCCTGAACGGCTCACCGCGCTTGTCGAGGCCGACGGCAAAAAGCGCATTGGCGCTCTTCGACCGGCCGTAGGCCGCCCAGCGGTCGTAGTCCGTGCGCTCGAAGTTGGGATCGTCGAAATCCACGGCTGCAATCTTGTGCCCGCGCGAGGTGAGGCAAACGACACGTGCGCCCCCGGCCTTCTTCAGCGCCGGCCAGAGCCGGACGGTGAGCTGGAAATGGCCAAGATGGTTGGTGGCGAACTGGGATTCGAAGCCGCGCGCGTCGCGAGTGAGCGGGTTTGCCATGATGCCGGCATTGTTGATGAGAAAGTGCAGCGGCTGTCCCGTCGCGAGGAACTTCTGTGCGAAGGCGTCGATCGAGGCCGGATCGAGGAGATCCATCGTCTCGACCGTCACGCCGCGAATACCGGCCAGCGCTTCCTCCGCCCTTGCCCGGTCGCGGGTCGGCACGGTGATCCTTGCCCCAGCAGATGAAAGAGTACGAACCGTTTCAAGGCCGAGACCGGCATAGCCGCCGGTAACAATGGCATTCTTGCCGGTCAGATCGATGCCCTTGATGACGTCCTCGGTGGTGCTGGAAGCCCCGAAACCGGAGCCGATGGGAGCCTGGATTGAGGTCATGTCTGTCTCCTTACAGTCAGGAGACGACTTCTACGGCCAGTCCTTCGGACGCTGAATGCTTGCAAATCCGGTTTACTTGCGCCATCGTCCGGAAATGCTCTCCGATCCGCTTTCCGACGCTCTCGATCTCGTCAACGCGCGCTGCGCCATGTCCGGCAGCCTCCTTGCCGGCGGCCGGTGGGCCGTGCAGTTTCCCGCCCCCGGCAGGATCAAGTTCAACGCGGTGGTGAAGGGCGAATGCTTCCTGGCGCTCGACGGTCTTGAGAGGCCGATCCGGCTTGAGGCGGGCGATGCGGTTCTCCTGAACGGCCGCCATTCCTTCGTTCTGGCAAGCGACCTTTCAGCGGATCGCCTGCAGGCAATCGACCTTTTCACGAACGCGCCGGACCTGGTGGCCCGTGTCGGCAGTTGCGAGGAATACCACGCTATCGGCGGCCACGTATCCTTCGACGCGACCGGCATCGACCTGCTGTTCGACGTCTTGCCGCCCGTCGTCCATGTGAGAGCGTCTGCGCCGGAGGCGGCTGCCATCGGCTGGCTGCTTTCACAGCTCGTCAGCGAGATGGCTGCAAGCCGCCCGGGCACGGTGACCGCCACCTCCCAACTCGCCCAGCTCGTCTTCCTGCAGGTCCTTCGCGCCCATATCGCCGCGTCGGAACCCCTGCCGGCCGGATGGCTCAGGGCGATCGGAGACGAGAAGATCGCTCCAGCGATCCGCCTGATGCATGCCGAGCCGGCGCGCTCCTGGCAGCTCGGCGAGCTCGCCAAGGCGGTCGGCATGTCACGCACGACCTTTGCCGAGCGGTTCAAGACCGTGTCGGGCATGGCGCCGCTTGCCTATCTCGCCGACTGGCGCATGCGGCTCGCGAGACGCGCGCTTCAGGACGGCGCCACGCCCGTTTCGGCATTGGCGGCCTCGCTCGGCTACGGCTCAGAGAGTGCTTTCAGCAATGCTTTCAAACGCCTCGTCGGCGTTGCCCCACGGCGCTACCGCGCCTCCGCACAGCCCGTAGCCGACAATCCCGGCGAGCACCGCGAATTCGACGAAGCAGCCTAGAGCGAAGCGAGCGCCAGCCTTACGACATCAAGCGATGCGCGCGCGGCCGTATCCGGTGGACGCTTGCTGAAATGCTGCACGACAAGGGTCAGGTTGTCGCCTTCCAACGTTACGTCCCTTGACGTTACGGAAAGAACCCGGCCTTCGGCCTCCAGTAAGGTAAGCTCGATCCGCTCCGAGGAAAGCTCAGCCGCCTTGATGGCATTGCGAAGGCTCTCCGTCTGCGCGCTCGGAGCCGGATGCGGCCCACTCTTCAGCCGGTGCCTGACATTTCGCAGCGGGCGAATGACCTCGCTGCGCCAGCTGGCCACGAGCCCGTCGATCCTCTCGATATCCGCCGTCGAAAGTGAAACCGCACGCGTCTCCAGCCATGCGGCGAAAAGGAGCAGCGGGACATCGACGCCGCTTTCCTCCTGCAATTGGAGGCAGGCTTCGGACACTCCGGGCGCCCGATAGAGGCGCAAGGCGAAGGTCCAGAGATCGTTCGCGTCGTCGATATCTGCCATCGGCTTTGCTGCCGCTCAGGCCACGAAGACCGGCGCCTTCCTCTCTGCCCTGTCTCGCTTGAAGAGGTCGGCAAGCGTGAAGGCGAGTTCCAAAGCCTGGCTTGCGTTGAGGCGCGGGTCGCAATGGGTGAGATAGCGGCTCGGCAGATCGGCTTCCGTCACCGGTCGCGCTCCGCCAGTGCACTCCGTCACGTTGACGCCGGTCATCTCGATATGGACCCCGCCGGCGATCGTGCCTTCGGCGCGATGGATGGCGAAGAAATCCTCCACCTCGCTGACGATATGGTCAAACGGGCGCGTCTTGTAGCCGTTGCCGGCCTTCACCGTGTTGCCATGCATGGGATCGCAGGACCAGACCACGACATGCCCTTCGCGCTCGATGGCGCGGATCAGTCCCGGCAGGTGGTCTGCGACCTTGTCGAAACCGAAGCGCGCGATCAGCGTCAGCCGACCCGGCTCGTTCTGCGGGTTGAGAATGTCGACGAGCCTCAGCAGCGTGTCGGGCTCCAGCGACGGTCCGCATTTGAGGCCGATCGGGTTCTTCACGCCGCGGCAGTATTCGACATGGGCGTGATTGGGCTGGCGGGTGCGGTCGCCGATCCAGATCATGTGCCCCGAGGTGGCATACCAGTCGCCGCTGGTCGAATCCACGCGCGTCAACGCCTGCTCGTAGCCGAGCAGCAGCGCCTCATGGCTGGTGTAGAAGTCCGTCGTTGCCAGCTCGGGATGGTTTTCCGGATCGAGACCGATTGCCCGCATGAAGGCGAGCGTCTCGGTGATGCGGTCGGCGAGAGCCTGGTATTGCTGGTATTGCGGACTGCCAGCAACGAAATCGAGCATCCAGCGCTGGACGTTTTCCAGATTGGCATAGCCGCCCTGGGCGAAGGCACGCAGCAGGTTCAGCGTCGCGGCCGACTGCCTGTAGACCATTTCCTGGCGAGCAGGATCGGGACGACGCGACTCCGGGGAGAATTCGTAGCCGTTGATGACGTCGCCATGATAACTCAGGAGTTCCATATCGCCCTGCCGCTCGGTCGGCGTCGAACGGGGCTTGGCGAACTGGCCGGCAATGCGCCCGACCTTGACGATCGGGGAGGCGGCCGCAAAGGTCAGGACCACGGCCATCTGCAGGAAGAGGCGGAACATGTCGCGGATATTGTCGGCGCCATGTTCCGCGAAACTTTCGGCACAGTCCCCTCCTTGCAGCAGCAGCGCCCTGCCGGCCGCCACGTCCGCGAGCCTCGCTTTCAGGGCGCGGGCCTCGCCCGCGAAGACCAGCGGCGGGTAGGTGGCGATGCGGCCCTCGACCGCCGCAAGCTCGGCAAGATCCGGAAATGCCGGGACCTGGCCCATCGGAAGATTGCGCCAGCTCGACGGCGACCACTGCTCTTTCATCGTCTCTCTCCCTGTCGAATCTGTCGCATTGCAGGATAGGCGACGGAATTCAAATCTCCCACCAATTTCCTGTTGCGCGACCTATATGTTTGTCATACAGTCGTACCATCATAGTATGTTACCAACAAGGGGTGGAACGCCGAGGAGGGCGCCATCCGGGGGAGGAGAATATGATGCTCAAATCAATCCGTTTGATGGCATTCATGGCCGCGACGGCTTGCGCAACCGTGGCCGGCGCGATTTCGGCACAGGCCGATGCCATTTCCGATTTCTATTCGGGAAAGGTCGTGACGATCCTGATCGGCCATCCGCCCGGCGGCTCCTACGATCTCTATGCCCAGCTGATCTCCCAGCACTTCGGCAAGCATATCCCCGGCAATCCGAGCGTGATCGTGCAAGGCATGCCGGGCGGCGGCGGCTCGCTGGCGGCGGCCTATTTCAACACCAAGGCGCCGAAGGACGGCACGATGGTCGCGCTCCTGCCGGAATCGCTTGCCCACACCCAGATCCTCGAGCCAGACCGCAGCCGCTGGGATGTTTCCAAGATGCGCTATATCGGCCGTGCGGCCGACGTCACCTCCGTCATGATGGCCCGCAAGGACTCTCCGGTAAAGACGATCGAGGACTCGCTGAAGACGGAAAGCAATGTCAGCTGCTCCGGCCGCACGACCTCCAGCGCCCAGACCGGCGCGGTCTTGAAGTCGCTGATCGGCTCGAAGTTCAACATGGTCTGCGGCTATGACAGCGCGACCGCGAGCGCGCTCGCGATCTTCCGCGGAGAGGCGGATCTGACGACCACAGTCTGGGCCAACTGGTCCGTCAACTATGCCCAGCAGCTTGCCGCCGGCGACATCGTTCCTGTCGTTCAGTTTGCCGCCAAGCGCCTTCCCGATCTTCCCGATACGCCGACCGCCATCGAACTCACCGAGGACCCGGCCAAGAAGCAGGCGCTCGAATTCTTCGGCGCCGGCGGCGACATCGGTCGCTCGCTGATGCTGCCGCCGGAAACGCCGGACGACAAGTTCGAGGCGCTTTCCAAGGCCTTCGACGATCTCATGAAGGATCAGGATTTCCTGGCCGATGCCAAGAACCGGGCGATCCCGATCGCGCCTGCGACGGCAGCCGAAGTCAACGAGACGGTGAAGAAGATCTTCGCTACTCCGCCTGAAGTCGTCGCCGTGCTGCAGAGTGCCATCGAAGACGGCTTCAACCACTGAAGCCCTGGCGCCGCGCGGCATCCACCGCGCGGTTTTCCTCTTTCAGATTTTCACCCAGCCAATTTTCGAGGATCCGACCATGGACCATCAGGGCACGAAGCGCTTCGTCCCGGTTGAAACCGGCGCGCCCCGTTACGGCAGCGATCTGATCGCCGCCGCGATACGCGAGCAGGGTTTCCCCTATATCTGCCTCAACCCGGGCGCCAGCTATCGCCACCTGCATGACAGCCTGGTCAACTATCTCGGCAACGAGAAGCCGAAGATCATCCTGTGCATGCATGAGGAGCACGCGATCGGCATCGCCCAAGGCTGGGCGAAGATCACCGACCGACCGCTTGCGGCGGCCGTCCATTCGAATGTCGGACTGATGCATGCGACCATGGGCATCTTCGACGCCTGGTGCGACCGCGTTCCCGTCGTTGTCATCGGCGCCACCGGTCCGCTCGACGCCACCAAGCGCCGTCCCTGGATCGAATGGATCCACTGCACCATCGACCAGGGCGGGCTTGTCCGAAACTTCACCAAGTGGGACGATGAGCCCGGCTCGCCGGAAGCCGCCGTCGAATCCATCCGCCGGGCCACCATGCTGGCTTCGGCACGTCCGGGCGGTCCGGTCTATGTCAATCTCGACGTCACCGTGCAGGAGATGGAGCTGGAAAAGGTTCCGGCGCTGCACGACATTTCCCGCTTCCGCGCGCCGGCCGATCCCGAACCGCCGCGTGGCGAGCTGGAAGCGGCAATCGAGATCCTTGCGAAGGCCAGGCGCCCGGTCATCCTTTCCGGCCGGACCTCGCGCAGCGAACCGGGCTGGGCCGACCGCATCCGCCTCGCGGAGCTGATCGGCGCCAAGGTCATCACCCATGTGAAGCTGCCGACCAGCTTTCCGACGACCCATCCCCTCTTCATCGGCGAGACCGGCTGGAAGCTTTCAAAGAGCCTCCTCGGCCATCTCACGGAAGCCGATGCGGTATTGAGCCTTGACTGGCTCGACCTCGCCGGCACGATCAATCAGGTCTTCCCGCCGGGTACGCCCAGCGCGCCGGTCATCAGCGTCTCGAACGATTTCCATATCCATCGCGGCTGGAACATGGACTATCAGGGCCTGCCGGCCGTCGACGTCAACATTCCGACCGTGCCGGAGACGGCGACCGCGCGGCTCCTCGAGGCGCTCGAACCGCGCCTGCCGGCCCCGAAGACGTACGAGCGGCGGCGCCTCAACGCCGAGCCATCGACGACCGCCGGTCCGATCAGCCTGATGGATCTCGCTAGGGTCTTCAACAGGGTGACGCGCGACATCGACGTCTGCCTCACCTCCCGCCCTCTTGGCTGGCCCACCAACGCCAACGAACTGGAGCATCCGCACGACTATCTCGGCCACAACGGCGGCGGCGGCGTCGGTTCCGGCCCGAGCATCGGCGTCGGGGCTGCGCTGGCGCTGCGCGACATGAAATCGAGGCGCGTGCCGATCGCGATCGTCGGCGACGGCGATTTCACCATGGGTGCGACGGCCCTCTGGACGGCGGCAAGCGAGCATATCCCGCTGCTCTACGTCATCTCGAACAACAACTCATACTTCAACGACGAGCACCATCAGGGCCAGGTGGCGGTCGCCCGCGGCCGTCCGCCGGAAAATGCATGGGTCGGACAGCGCTTGCAGGATCCGGTACCGGACCTGTTGATGCTCGCCAAGGCGCAGGGCATCGACGGCGAAGGACCGATCATCGACATCGCAAATCTCGCAGCAGCACTCGAACGCGGCATCGAGAAGGTCCGCGCCGGTCAACCCTGGGTCATCGATGTTCGGGTGCCGCCGGAATATTGCCGTGACCCGATGGTCGAGCTTGCCTGATCTCCCCCCAAGAAAATGATCCTCCCCGACTGGCGCCCCGCTTCGATGAAGCGGGGCCTTTTCGTCCCGGCATCACGCTTTGGGTAGTCGTGACCAGGCACCAACCTCCGATCGTCCGACGATGACCGCGCCATCCTCGATCTCGCGCGCGATATGCTCCTCCATCGATCCGATGACGACGTCGCCGGCCGTCTGTCCGCCATTGCTCCGTACCTCGGGCAGCATCGTCACGATGAGTTCTACCATCAGGTGACCCCACTCCGGGCCGCCCTTGGCGCCGCCGACCACCGATTCCAGATGCATCGAGGGGGCGGCAAGCCCCGCGCGGCGGAAGGCAGAATCCAGCTTGTTGCCCATGTTTGCCTCGATGCCGCTGCGATGAAACGCGTCGACGATCCAGCGGCAACACCGGTCATAGGTCGGGGCCGGCGGGTTGGAGCGGCAACCGTCCCAATCCGGTTCGTGGAAGGCCATGATGCCGCCCGGCCGCAGATGTTGTGCGACGCTGCGCAGCATTGCGGCCGGATCGGCCTGGAACATCAGCACATAGCGACCGACCACCGCGTCGAAGGGTTCGTCAAAGGAAAGCGCGATCGCATCACCCTTCCGGAAGCTCACATTCTTGATGCCGTGATCGCCCAGGCGCCGCTCGGCCGCAGCGATCGCCGCCGGAGCCCGGTCGACGCCGACGACGTGGCCCGCACGTCCGACCATCTCCGACACGAGAAACGTCACATCGCCCCCGCCGCAGCCGACATCGAGCACCCGCATTCCCGGCTTGATACCGGCCGCAGACAGGATGCGCCGGGTAATCGGATTGATAATCTCGGCCTGATCCTGCAGGCGCCTGAGCTCCCGATCCGAGTGCACAAGTATGTAGGCACTATCCTCCTCGGCAGCGCTTTTATGCTTGATTTCCATGCTCGCCTCCCCGCCTGCGGGACCCTCCCCTGCCGCGTCCCTTCGGCATCGATGTGGATGCGGAAGGGACGCGGCAACGGTTTGGAGTGGCGATCCTCTCAATCCCTCCCGGATCGTCGCCCGAGGCCTGCCCTCGTCGGAAACATGGTACCGGAAGACTATTCCGGGTGTCATGTTGCGTCAACGACGGCCGCTGCGCGTGGTCTCATCTGGTAGGCGCCTTTCGCCTTCACGATTGCGATTGCGTCCGATCGAGCGCACACTTCCTCCTTGCAAATCGGGGAGATCCAGTGATGACCAGCCGAGGCGAAATCGAAACCATCATTCATGCTCTTTACAATGCCCGCAACGATCGCGACATCGAGACGATCCGGGGCTACCTGCATCCGGATTGCAGCTTCCGCATCGTCGGAAACGAGGCGCTAGGGGCGATCACGCAGAAGATGGAGGGACGCGACGCGGTGTGCGCGGCCGTCGACGCGCTGATCGAGCACTGGGACCTGTCGGACGTCCGCATTTTCAGCATGCATATCGATGGCGATACGGCTTTCGTCCATCGCGGCGGTCCGGTCGGCTTCCTGCCGCGCCAGGTCTGGAACCCGGCGGAAATGCTGGACAAGTTCACCTTCCTCGACGGCAAGATGCTCGAATTCGTGGAATTTGCCGACACGTTGCTGATCTCGGAGATGCTGGGGCTCAAGAGCCCCGCGCCGTGAGGCGGTTGCCGCCCGGGCCCGGCGAAAGACCGGGTGCGGACGGCAATGGTCTTACTGCATGAACCAGCCGTGGCTGACGACCATGGACTGGCCGGTGAGTGCATTTGTCTTGGCCGCCGCAAAATAGAGCACGGCATCGGCGACATCGTCGGTGGTGGTGAATTCGCCGTCGACCGTGTCCTTCAGCATGATCGTCTTGACGACCTGCTCCTCGGTAATGCCGAATTCCTTCGCCTGTTCGGGGATCTGCTTGTCGACCAGCGGCGTGCGCACGAAGCCGGGGCAGACGACATTGGCCGTGACATTGTGCTCCGCGCCTTCCTTGGCAAGCACCTTGGCGAGCCCGATCAGCCCGTGCTTCGCCGTGACATAGGGCGCCTTGAGCTTCGAGGCCTCCTTGGAATGCACCGAGCCCATGTAGACGACGCGGCCGTAGTTGGCGGCATACATGTGCTTCAGGCAGGCCTTGGTCGTCAGGAACGCCCCGTCGAGATGGATCGAGAGCAGCTTCTTCCAGTCCTCGAAGGGGAAATCCACCAGCGGCTTGACGATCTGGATGCCGGCGTTACTGACGAGAATGTCGACCTTGCCGTACTTTGCTATCACGTCGGCCACGCCCTTTTCCACGGCAGCCTCGTCGGTCACGTTCATAGCGACGGCGAAGGCATCGCTACCCTTGCCCTTGATTTCCTCGGCGGTCGCCTTCGCCGCATCAATGTTGAGGTCGGCGACGACAGGGATACCGCCCTCGGCGGCGAGGCGAAGGGCGATTTCCTTGCCTATGCCGCTCGCGGCACCGGTGACGATTGCTACTCTTCCGTCGAAACGAGACATGGGATCTACCTCCTGAACTACTTTTCCAGATAATCGAAAACCACTTCGCCGAGCCCTAGTGTCAGGTCGGCGACGTAGTGTGTCGCGGAAACGATCTCGCGCACCGGCAGGCGCGCGACGTCGCACATGGCATGCTCGAAGAGCTGTAGCGCGGCCGGTCCCGACCAGGCGCCCTTCAGCGTCACGTCTTCCATATAGTAGCGCACCAGCTCGCAGATGCGCGGCGTGCAGTCCACATGCGGGATGATCTTGATCATGAAGGCGGGCTTGGCCATCGCCTTTTCCAGCGGCCCGAAATCGAGCTCGCGGTGCTTGTAGCCCATCGTCGCCGTCACGCAGAGCACCGAGCCGTAATGCAGGGTGCCGACGATCGTCTCCTGCTCGTGGACGAGCTTCGGGGAGGCGAGCTTCTTCGGAAAGCCCCAGATCTCGCGCCCGCCGGCGATCGGCGAGTTGTCGTCGAGATACATGGCGTGCACGTAGCCGCCCTCCTGCACTTCGCCCGACGGCGTCCTGAAGCGGACCGAGATTACCTGCCCGGTCTCGGTGTAGTCCCCGAAACCGGTCGAATCCGGCATGCGGATGAACTCGTAGGCAACGGTGTCGCCCACGACTTCCAGCGGCTCCGGCACGACGGCGCGCAGCACATCGGGATCGGTGCGATATGTGATGACGACGAATTCGCGGTTGTAGAACTTGTAGGGAGGCTTCGGATAGGCGGGATCGTTCAGCGGCATCGCGAAGGCTTTTTCGCGGACATCGGCAATCTTCATCTGCGTGCTCTCCACTCTGTTGAAATCGGGTGGCAGTCTGCTTTTTCAAGCGCGGGGCATGCTATCGCCCTTCGGCGAAGCCGGCGTGACGGCAGGGGCTCCTAATCGGGAGCATTGTCCGCGAGGTCGAAGGTGGCGACGCCATCCAGCGTCTGCGGCCGCTCCAGTACCTCCGGGTGGCTGAGCGTTTCCACCGCATCCCTGTATCCTGCAGCCCAATGTTCCTCCATCGTCAGACGGGAGAACTCATAGTCCTTCGAACTGCCTTCGTAGTTCTTGGCGCGGTAGATGAGATGGACGATGTTGTAGACCTTCTCGTCCGCCTCCTCGATCAGGAGCTTCGTCTCGGGCCCCGCCCGTTCAAGCTCCTCGGGCTGGACCATCGCCAGGAGATGCAGGAGTGCGCGGCGAAGCCGCTGCGCGCGCTTGAACTGGTCCGTCGCCGCGCGCGTACGGCTCGAAAAGCGTATGTCCTTCTGCCGCAGCTCCAACCCGGTCAGGTCGCTCGGCATCTCTCCCTCCGCGCTCCAGAGATCCACCTGGAAGGCCAGCGTATCGGCGCGCGGTATCGACTCGAGCACCCACTGCAGGGGCGTGTTGGAGACAAGCCCGCCATCCCAATACTCCTCTCCGTCGATTGTGGTCGCAGGGAAGCCGGGCGGCAGCGAACCGCTCGCCATGACATGCTCGGCACGGATGACATCGGTCGTGTTGTCGAAATAGGCGAAGTTTCCGCTTCGCACGTTCACTGCGCCGACGCTGAAGCGCATCTCACCGAAGTTGATGCGGTCGAAATCGACAAGGCTTTCCAGCGTCGCCTTGAGCGGGCTGACATCATAGAAGCTCGAGGCCTCGACCGTTCCGGGAGCTGAGAAGAAGGGCGGTATGGAGCGCGGCGTAAAGAAGCCGGGCGCACCGCCCATGAGGCTTGCAAAGGCGCGCGCGTGGTTGACCAGACCGTGACCGTAGTCATCATGCGGTGCCATGGCGCCGAGCCACGCCGACATCAACGAGGGCAGCCCCACCGGTGGCGCCGTGATCGCCTCCCAGAAGGCCCTCAGCGCGGCAACCCGTCCCTCCGGAGGATTGCCGGCAATCAATGCGGAATTGACGGCGCCGATCGAAATGCCGGCCACCCAGTCCGGGTGGAGATCGGCCTCCGCGAGTGCCTCGTAGACGCCCGCCTGATATGCCCCCAGCGCACCGCCTCCCTGCAGCAGCAGAGCTATGCGCTCGAAAGCCGGGCGTGCTGACGTTCCAACCCCGCTCTTTGCCGAAAGACGCTTGCCTGCCACGCAGCCCCCTTACGTTAGAGAGACCTAACTCGCAGCGCAGCATAACCAAAAATCGTGCGGCGGATAGAGGAAATGTCGTCGCGATCGCCCGCGTCCGGCTGCACTGCAAACAAGGCTGGCGGCCTGCCGAAATCGTAACGACGGAGACCGACGGTCCGCCGCCCCGAGGGTCAGTATTTCGAGGGCACGTAGAGTTCCGGCGGCAGGACCTTGCGCTCGTAGTCCGGGTTGAAGACGCGGTCCGGCAGCGTGATCTCCTCGTGCGGCACATCCTCGTAGGGGATCTGCGTCAGCAGATGATCGATGCAATTCAGCCGGGCGCGCTTCTTGTCGTTGCCCTCGACGATGTACCAGGGTGCCTCGGGGATATTGGTGCGTGCGAAAGTTTCTTCCTTGGCCTTGGTATAGCCCTCCCAGCGCACCCGCGACTGCAGGTCCATCGGCGAAAGCTTCCATTGCTTCAGGGGGTCATGGATGCGCACAAGGAAGCGCATCTGCTGTTCCTCGTCGGTGATCGAGAACCAGTATTTCACCAGCCGGATGCCGGAACGCACCAGCATGCGCTCGAATTCGGGAACGTCGTGAAAGAACTGCTCCACCTGGTCCTCGCTGGCAAAGCCCATGACGCGTTCGACGCCGGAGCGGTTGTACCAGGAGCGGTCGAAGAGCACGATCTCACCGCCGGCCGGCAGGTGCGGCACGTAGCGCTGGAAATACCATTGGGTCTTTTCGCGGTCGGATGGTGCCGGAAGCGCCACGACGCGCGCGACACGCGGGTTGAGCCTCTGGGTGATGCGCTTGATGACGCCGCCCTTGCCGGCGGAATCGCGGCCTTCGAAGATCACGACGACCTTCTCCTTGTGATAGGAGACCCAGTCCTGGAGCTTGATGAGTTCGGACTGGAGCGCAATCAGCGCCCGGAAATAGTCGATCCGCGCCATTCCGGGCGGATGCGCCTTTCGGTAGATCTTTCGGATCTCCTCGGAGAGCGCCGGCTCGGAAAGTTCGAGCTCGTAGTCCTCGTCCAGCGTGTCGGCCAGTTCCGCCTCCAGCCAGTCCATCTTGGCGTCTTCGTTTTCCGGTTTCGTCATCTCACCCCTCCGATAGCGCCGGGCCTGCCACGCCGTCCGGCGCGATGAGGCTATCCTGCCGCTTATCACACGGCCATGTGAAGGATTTTTGAAACCGCGATTTACGCTGCTTCGGCCGGGCAGCGTCTGCGACGTCGACGGCGGCGCGTTGACTTCGCATGGGCCTTGAAAGATGCTCGAAGCGCTGTCTGGGCGCCGTTCCGCGCTACGGGCCAGCGGGATCGTTTCCTGCCGGCTCGCGGACAAGGCCCAGCAGGCAATCGCGAAGGAGTTTGCCGTTAATGTTCGATCACGTGTCAATTGGCGTAAAGAGCCTCGACAACGCCCGCCGCTTCTATGATGCCATTCTGGCGCCCCTCGGCTATGAGCGGCTTGCCAATGCCGACGGCGCCAGCGGATACGGCGCCGAGAAAGCCGGATTCTGGGTTATTGAGGCGGAGAGGCCCGTTCCTGCCGACAGAAAGTCGGGCCTGCACTTCTGCTTCGTCGCCCCGAACGAGGCTGCCGTCGACGCCTTCCACGCGTCCGGCCTTGCGAATGGCGCGGAGGACAATGGTCCGCCCGGCATCCGCCCGGAATACGGCCAGTTCTACTACGCCGCCTTCATCATCGATCCCGACGGCTACCGGCTCGAAGCCTTCTTCCGTCGCCCGGAATAAGGCGCGCCGCGGAGGCGCGGTTCAACTGCCGACCGTGGGCGCGGCCGAGGGCATGGCGGAGGGTGCCGGCTCGGCGCTGCGCCTCAGCGCCAGGCTGGCGATCGCGAAGGAGACGAGCGCCGAAAGCGCGTTCAAGAGCACAACGGCCACCACGAAATCCCGAGATGTGACCCCCAGGTGATATTGCAGCCGGGCCTCGGCGTAGAAATAAGACAGTATCCCCAGGCTGACGACCAGCCCCATGCCCCATGCACAGATCTTGGCAGGCGTGTCGCGCAAATCGCCGCGCACCGTGTATACAAGGAGGACGGCAGCGGCCAGCGCGGCGATCAGCGAGTGGAAGGCGAAGAACGGTATCCTGGTCGCGAAGAAAATGCCGGCAGTATCCTGGTAGCGAACCGTGGACGCGCTTCTCTCGACGAGGGCTTCGAGGTAGTCATAACAGATGACGAGAAGTGCGATGCCAAGGATCGTCGTCGCATAGCGATCGAGTATCTCCGGCACCAGCAGCTTCCTAGGCTTCTTTCTTTGGGTGATTGCCAGCAAGAGGATCAGCGTGCCGAGGATGGTGGGGACAAAGTTCGTGAGGACGTAGGTTCCCGAGAAGTAGAGCGTCGTCGGCCAGAGGACCGGGTTGCTCGGGCCGACCGCCGCCTCCACGAACTCGCGGATGCCGGTCAGCGGCAGGAAGAACCACAGGAAGACGGAACAGAACATCGCAAGCAGGATCCCGCTGCTGACGCGCGACATTCTCGTCGGGATGCGCGGCGGCATTTTCACATCCAGTGCCTCGGCAAGCTTTTCCAGCGCGCGTCCACCCTCGCGTTTGACCGCTGCCACGCAAGCCGCGAAGATCAGGTCCTGAATGACAAATTTCTTTTCGCGCACCGAACCCTTTTTCACTTCGACGAGCGCGTTTTCCGAATCCAGTTCAACCCGCTTGATGTGGTCGACGTAGAAGGTTACATCAGCAAAAGCCCCGATCTCCTCGGTCCAGCGATCACTGACGAGCCGGTTGATCTCAGCCGTCAACCCCTGATCGCTCCGACGCGCCAAAATTTGCACCGCGAAATAGGCGGCCGTACCGACCACGCGCTCCGGCACGCCGATCCACTGATGGAAAACCTCCTTCTGCAGATTGGCGATCTTGTCAAATCCCGGGATCGGCTGCGTCAGCCCGATGAGCGCCGCGGAGACGAAGAGCGGATAGGAACTCATGTCGGCCGGAGCGAAATTGCCGACGGGCGTATTCGTGATCGTCAACCATCCGCTGATGACGCTTGGCGGCACGAGGCAGAGGAGGAGATAGCCGAAGGCGGAAACGAGCAGGAAGACGAAGAGGGCGCTCGCAAAGGTTCGGGAATCCGTCAAGTCCCTCGGCTTCAGCTGCGAGAATATGTTCGAGCGGACGAAGAGCGTCGTGCGCGAGGCGGCGCTCAATTCACAAAACCGGCCGAACTGGCTCAGCAGGAATATCACCGCGCCGAACCAGAAGGTCGGCATCTGCAGAAGCACGCCCATGGCGTCACCTCAGCGCGGTGGGCACTGGTTGTTGGGGCACTCTTGCGCCGCGACGTCCACCGCCGTCAGGTGCGGCACGGCAAGTATCGTGACCGATATAGTCAGGAACAATGTAAGAGCGTATTGCCAAACGCGGCGCATTTTCTTGCTCCCTGAAGTCAGTCAAGAAATCTGGCATATTATACTCTGCTAACATTGTACTCCTGCACGGTGGAAGCGCAACCGATATCGAGCACAGGATGCAATGGCGCTCGGCGACATATCATGATGCGTGCGCAAATTGCGGCAGGCCCGCTTTCAACCTTTCACGAGCCGGTCGATGACGCGGCCAAGGAACAGTATTTCGCCGAGGAAGCCGCGTGCGAGTGCATAGCCGTACCAGAGGAGGAAGAGCGAGAAGAGGCCGAGCAAGAGCGCAACGAAACGATTGCCCGCACCCGGCGGCGGCAACAGCTGGAATTCATCGTTGAGAAACGCTTGGAAACTGCGCGGCCGCAAGAGCATCCATAGACCCAGCCCCGTGACCGAGACGCAGACCAATAGCTGAAGAACAAGTACGAATAGGCCGCGATTCATGTCCTGCCGTGAGTTATCCATTCCGCCGGCCGCCCAGCCAACCGCCGCCGCCCCGAGCGTTCCAGGGTCGAATGGAAACGACTAGCAGCGATGGCATAGGTTTTCGAGGCGGCGAGAAGGGCATTCGCATCAAGGGAAATTTATGCCGGCCCTTGCCTGCCCCGCATCTTCCCTCACGACAAAGGGCCGGCGCCCCGCGGCACCGACCCTCCGTATTGGCAAAGCCGACATCAGATAATGTCGGAGACCGCAGCCCTCAGCGCCGGGAAGGCGTTGCCGAGATAGGATTGCGGCCAGGGCACGTTGAGCGTCTGGTCGAAGAGCACGAACATGGCGACCCAGATGATGCCGACGATCAATATCGTGCGCAGCCAGGGCTGCTTTCCTTCAAGGCGCATGTAGAGCAGCATGTAGAGGAACATGGTCGGCAGGAGGCCGATCAGCAGCACGCCGACGAAGATCGCGACTAGCCAGAGGGCCGCGATTCCGATGCGCGCATAGATCTCCCGATCCGGCAGTCCTTCCAGCGGATCGGACTCGCTCGGCTTGCGCGGCTCCACGATGCGTTCTCCGGCCCGCACCTTCATCGTCATGCCAATCCCCGAGAGGATCACCACGAGGAGGCCAACGCCTGCGACCGTCTGCGGCATCAGGCGTGCGGCGAAGGCCCAGTGAGTCGAGGTCAGGAGCGCGGTGAGGAAAAAGAGGCCCATGACCAGCCAGATGCCCGGAACCACGATGCGGTCGACCGGAGAAGCCGTGCCCTGCTCAACCTCCCTCTGGCTCTCGCCTGGTGCGCTGACGGCAGCGCCGACCGGCATAAGCGCGCGGACGCGGCGGTTGGCAAGGAACTTGTACAGGCTCCAGGCGAAGAAGATGACCGGAATGAGAGTGATGATGATCACGCCGGGGCGCGAGACCCAGGTGAAGCCGTAACGACTGGTGGAGATGAAGAGATACTGCTCCACGAGCCCGCCGAGCACGAGGCCGAGGAGGACGGGCGCGCGCGCCCAGCCGAACCGCTTCATCGTCCAGCCGATCACCGAGAAGAGCAGCAGCACGACGATATCGCCGATATCGCGAGTCGCCTGATAGGCGCCAATGAAGACGATCGAAAGGACCGCCGGCACCAGCACGCCGGCCGGCACAAGCGCCAGCTTGGCTAGCTGCGAGACGAAGGCGAAGCAGATGAGGACGCCGACGATATTGGCGATCATCAGGCTCCAGACGATCGTGTAGGTAATGTCGAGCTGTTCCGTCAGGAGTTTCGGACCCGGCTGGATGCCGTGCATCATGAAGGCGCCGAGCAGGATCGCCATGGTGGCGCTTGCCGGAATGCCGAAGGCGAGCGTCGGGATGAGTGCGCCGCCCTCGCGCGAGTTGTTGGCTGCCTCGCAGGCGATGACGCCGCGCACATCGCCTGTACCGAAGCTTTCCGTGCCGCCCTTGACCGATTTCGCTGCCGAACCGTAGGCGATCCAGTCCACGGCCGGCCCGCCGAGGCCGGGAATGGAGCCGAGCACCGCACCGAGCCATGAGCTCTGCAATACGAGGCGGATGTTCTTGATGGCATCGACCACGCCACGGAACTGATCCCGCACGATGCTTTCGCTGCGGTGCGCGGCGATCGCCTGTTTGGAGGCGGCAAGCTCGATCAGTTCCGGGACGGCGAAGAGGCCGAGCACCAGCGCCTCGATCGGAATGCCTTCCCAGAGATAGATCGAGCCGAATGTCCAACGCAGTTCACCGGTCTGCGCCTCGTCTCCGACGGAGGCGAGCAGAACGCCAAAGCACGCCGCAACCAGGCCCTTCATCATGTTGCCCTGGCTGACGGCAGCGACCAGGCTGAGGCCGAGGACGCAGAGTGCCAGCAGTTCCGGCGTGCCGAAGGCCATCATGAAGGGCCTGAGGATCGGGATCGCGACGCCGAGCAGGACGGCTCCGAAGATGCCACCGAAGAGCGAGGCGGAATAGGAGGCGCCGAGCGCCCTGCCCGCTTCGCCACGGCGCGCCATCGGATAGCCGTCCATGACGGTCGCGGCTGAGCCGGCGGCTCCGGGAACGCCGAGCAGGATGGAGGGGATGGTGTCCGCCGTCGGCGTCACCGCCCACATGCCGATCAGGAAGGCGAGAGCGGTGTAGGAATCCATTGTGTAGGTGAAAGGCAGGAGCAGCGCCATGCCGGCAAGTCCGCCAATGCCGGGGATCACCCCGATGAAGAGGCCGAGCAGGACGCCCAGCATGATGATCAGGAAGCGGAACGGATCGAAGACGACCGTCAGCGCCTCCATCGCCTGTTGCAAGAGATGCATATTTCCTCCACGCGCCCGGCTCCCGCCAGACATTGCCTTCCGGACCGGCACGCGCGGCGCGCCCGGCCCATGGTTCGAAAGCATCGCCACCTTAGCGGTGCCAGCCGGTATTGCATCTGTAACCAGAGCGACACCGGTGATTTGCCAACCTCTCGAAACGCGGCTGTTGCCGATACGGCACGTCCCGAAATGCGGCTGCAGACAGACGGGCATGGCCGGTCTTCCGCACTGCGCGGAAAAGGCTCACTATGCCTGGCTGTCCTCCTGCAACACGACGATCCGAGCTCCCGGTCGGATCATTTGTGTAGTACTGTCATTTTGTAAGACAATGGTGGACTAGAGCCGCTGATTTTGGCAAATTCAAAAAGCGGAGGTCATTATCATGCCGGTGAATTTAGCGACCATGGAATTGAAACTGCTCGTCGTTTTCGACGCGCTTCTCGTCGAGTGCAGCGTCAGCCGCGCGGCCGACCGGCTTGGAATGTCGCAGCCGGCCGTCAGCAACGCGCTGAACCGGTTGCGCCTGATGCTGAACGACCGCCTCTTCATCCGTACCAGCGAGGGCATGCGCCCGACCCCGCGCGCGACGGAGATCGCCGGACCGATCCAGGCCGCCATGCGCCAGATCGAAGAGGCGCTGGAGCCGACCGCCTTCGAGCCTGCCGATCCCGACTGGACCTTCAGCCTCGCCGTCTCCGACCACGCCTCTGTTGTGATGCTGCCACATCTGATCGAGCACATATCGCGGATCGCTCCGCGCGTCGGGCTGAAGATCCAGTCCCGACCGAACGAGGATCTGCCTGCCGTTCTCGACACCAACGAGATCGATATCGCGATCGGCGTCATTCCCGAGCTGCCGAGGCGCTTCAAACGCATGCCGCTCTTCGAGGACACCTATCTCTGCATGATGCGGCGCAGCCATCCGCTCGCCGGCCGGCCGATCACGCTGGAAGAATTCCTGAAGGCGGACCAGCTTTCGGTGAAACCCGGCATGAGCGACATGAGCCGCGCCGACCGCTTCCTGGCCCAGGAGGGCATCAAGCGCCGCACGGTAACGACCGTGCATCAGTTTCTTGCAGCGCCCGCCATCGTCTCTCGCTCCGATCTGATTGTGCTCGTCTTCGAGAAGATGGCGCCGATCTTCGATCCATCGCGCTTCTATTTCTGTCCCGTGCCGGTTCCGAACATGAAGGTGACGGCAACCGCGGTCTGGAGCGATGTGCATTCCGACCTTCCGGCCCACAAGTGGCTGCGGCGCCAGATCGCGCTGGCCGCGCGCCAACTGGCCGAAGAGCCGGAACTCTCCCGTGACGAGGCGCTTCCGGCCTCCATGGCATTGAACTGAGCTTCATCAGGCCTGGCTTCAAACGCGATCCTCGAGGAATCGGCGATTGCGCACGCCCCATTGCGCCCGCTTCGCAAATGCGAATATAGTACTGTCATACAATATGACGTAGCTGAGGAATTCTGATCCTCGGCAAGAACAGGAAAGGACATGCCGTGAGCCAGCGATCCATCTCCCCCGAACGCCTATCGCCGGAATTCGCCGGGATGCGGGACGGAACCCGCCTCTCCTACCGCCTCGTCAAGGGCAATGGCGATCGGCGTTGCTTGCTCGTGCATTCGCTCGCCATGGACAAGACCTTCTGGAACGCGACCGTCGAGGCGCTTGCTGCCGGCGCCGACGTGTTGATCTACGACTGCCGCGGCCATGGCGCCTCCGATAAGCCGGAAGGACCCTACAGCGTCGAACAGTTCGCGGGCGATGTCGCCGACCTCATGGATCACGTCGGCTGGAAATCGGCGACGGTCGCGGGCGCATCGATGGGCGGCTGCGTCGCGCTTGCCTTCGCTGCCGGCTTTCCGGAACGCGTGGAGGCGCTCGGCCTCTTCGATACGACCGCCTGGTACGGCGAGAATGCGCCGCAGGCCTGGGCCGAGCGCGCGGAGAAGGCACTCGAAGGCGGGATGGCGGCCCTTGTCGCTTTCCAGAAGACCCGCTGGTTCAGCGATGCCTTCCGCGAGGCAGATCCGGCAATCGTTGAAGCGGCCATTGCCGTCTTCCTCGCCAACGATCTGAAAGCCTATGCGGCCACCTGCGCCATGCTCGGCCACGCCGATCTCCGCCAAGCGCTTCCGACGTTCAATTTTCCGTGCCGCGTCGTCGTCGGCTCGGAGGACTACGCCACCCCGCCGGACATGGCCCGCACCATGGCCGGCGCCATTCCCGGCGCAACATTGGATATTCTTCAGGGCGCCCGCCACTTCACGCCGCTGGAGGTGCCGGCGATCATCGCGAGCCATCTCGATCTCCTCCTCGACGCCAGCAGCGGAGGACGGCGCTGAAGCAGCGTCCATGCGAAACGGACGCAGGCACTTAAAATATCCGGGTTTTCACTTATATATGGGTCAAACTCGTTTCGAGGGTCTGCTAGAGGAGACTTGAATGCTTGGTGCCCTTTCCCGCCATTCCCGCCTTGCTGCCATCGTGGTAGCGGGTCTGGCCCTTTCCGTGATGACGGTCGACCACGCCGAGGCCCGGCGCGCCGGCGGCAGCTTCGGCGGATTCGGAAGCCGGGGAACCCGTACCTTCCAGGCCCCGCCGGTAACCCGCACCGCGCCGACAACTGCCGCTCCGATCGAGCGCTCCATGACGCCCCGGACGCAGACCAACCAGCCGGCAACGGCGCAGTCGCCTCTCGGCGCGCAGCAGCGCCCCGGCTTCTTCAACGGCTTTGGCCGCTCGATGCTGGGTGGCCTCCTGGTCGGTGGCCTGTTCGGCATGCTGCTCGGTCACGGCTTCGGCGGTGGTTTCGGTTTCCTCGGCATGCTGCTGCAGATCGCCTTGATTGCCGGCGCCGTGATGCTGGCCCTGCGGTTCTTCGCGCAACGCCGGCAGCAGCAGCCCTACGCGGCTTCCGCCGCCGGTCCGTCGCCACGCCAGTCCTACGGTGCGCCCGGCAGCAACGTCACCTCGTTCCGGATCCCCTCGATCGGTTCCGGCGCCGGCGCGGCCGCCTCGCCGGTGACGCCCGCCAATGACACGACGGTCGACCAGAGCGATCTCGAGCGCTTCGAGCAGATACTCGACGCAGTCCAGCGCGCCTATGGCGCCGAGGACTATGCCGCGCTCCGCAAGCTGACGACGCCCGAAGCCATGTCCTACCTCGCGGAGGAACTGGGCGAGAACGCCACAAAGGGCGTGCGCAACAGTGTCTCCGACGTCCATCTCCTGCAGGGCGACGTCGCCGAAGCATGGAATGAAGGTAACGACGAATATGCAACGGTCGCGATGCGCTATTCGAGCATCGACGCTCTTGTCGATCGCGAGACCGGCCGTGTGGTCGATGGCAACGCCACGACGCCGACCGAGACGACGGAGGTCTGGACCTTCGTTCGCAGACCCGGCAACGACTGGAAGCTTTCTGCTATCCAGGCTGCGGCCTGAAATCAGAGAGAGGGCGAGGCTTAGCGCCTCGCCTTTTCCGTTGTGTTCAACTGCCGCACCGGATTGCCCGCCAGCCAGGCGGAGATATCCTCCAGCGCATCCCTGTAGAAGACGCGATAGGTTTCCTCGGTGACATAGCCGAGGTGCGGCGTCGCGACGACGTTGGCCAGACCGCGAAAAGGATGGTCGGCCGGCAGCGGCTCCCGGTCGAAGACGTCGAGCCCAGCCCCGCCGATCTTTCCGCCCTCAAGCGCTGCGATCAACGCCGGTTCGTCGACCAGCGGCCCGCGCGAGGTGTTGATGAGCAGGGCGTCCTTCTTCATCAGACCGAGCTCGCGTGCCCCGATGATGCCCGCCGTCTCGGGTGTCAGCGTCAGATGCAGGCTGACCACGTCGGAACGGGACAGCAGATCGTCAAGCGACGGCGAAAAGCCGATACCGAGTGCGGCGCTCCTTTCCGGCGTATTGGAGCGCGACCAGCCGGCGACCTCCATGCCGAAGGCGCGGCCGTAGCCGGCCACCAGCTTCCCGAGCTTGCCGAGACCAACGACGCCGAGCGTCTTGCCGGCAAGGCCGCGCCCGACCGAAAGCTGCCATCGCTCGCCACTCGCCCGGAAATTCGCTGCCTCCGCCGGTATATGCCGCACGAGCGCCATCAGCAGCGCCCAGGCGATTTCCGCCGCCGGCCCCACCACGCCGCCCGTGCCTGCGACGATGATCCCGAGCCTTGCCGCTGCTTCCGTGTCGATCGAGGCATTATGCATGCCGGTGGTGATCAGGAGCTTGAGTTTCGGTAGCTGTTCGAGAAGGGCAGCGTCGAACACCGTGCGCTCGCGCATGGCAACGATGATGTCGTAGTCCCGCAATCGCTGCTGTGCCTGCGCACCCGTGCCGGTCGGATCCGCGAAGCTTTCAACGCGGACCTTTCCGTCAAGCGCTCGCCAATCCGCCATGGAAAGGGCGATCTGCTGATAGTCGTCGAGGATGGCGCAGTTCAGGGTCATGGGCTTGTACTCCGGGGGAAGAGATGGACCGGTGGTTGATATAGGCGCGGCGGCGCGCTTCGAGAACCGGCGACGACCGGTTCGTTCGATCTCGCAGATCACTTTCCATTGACCTCGCCCGCTGCTATCTGAAGCAAGATGCAAATACGGGACGAACAGCCACGCGACCATGCCGCCATCGCCGAACTCGTCGAGCGCGCCTTCGGGCAGCCGGTCGAGGCGCGGCTCGTCGAAAAGCTGCGCGACGACGGCGATGCGGCGATTTCGCTGGTTGCGGAGGAAGGGGACGCTATCGTCGGCCATATCCTGCTGTCGCCGATGGCAGCACCGTTCCCGGCGCTCGGCCTCGCCCCACTTGCAGTCCTTCCCGGTCATGAGCGCAAGGGCATCGGCTCTGCGCTGGTCAAGGCAGCCATCGCACGGGCAGGCGAGCGGAACTACGGCGCCGTCTTTGTCCTCGGCGATCCTGGCTATTATGAGCGCTTCGGCTTCAGGGCCGCTCTGGCCGCGGACTTTTCTTCTCCCTATGCCGGTCCTTACTTCATGGTCATGCCGTTACGGGAATCTCTTCCCGCTACGACAGGCCGCGTCGACTACGCGCGAGCTTTCGACGGCCTCGCCTGATCAGGCCTTGATGCGCTTCATCTCCGGATCATAGAGCGGCTTCAGCGAGACCACACAGGGCACCCGCATCATCGCCACGTCCAGTTCGTAGCGGCCGGACAGCACGAAATCCTCGGTCACGCCCTTCGGATTGCGCACATAGCCGTAGCCGATCGGCTTGCCGACTGTATAGCCGTAGCCGCCGCTCGAGAGCCAGCCAACGCGCTGGCCGTCGCGATAGATCGTCTCGCGCCCGAGCAGCACGACATCCGGATCGTCAGGCACGAAACAGGCGAGCATCTTCCTCACGCCGTCTTGAAGCTGGCGCTCGATCGTTTCTCGGCCCCTGAAGGGAGTGGCCTTCCTCGTCTTCACCGCCCAGGCGAGCCCCGCCTCGACCGGTGTGTGGTCCGGACCGATATCGGCGCCCCAGGCGCGATAGCCCTTCTCCAGCCGGCAACTCTCGATCGCCCGATACCCGGCGTTGACGAGGCCGTGGTCGCGGCCTGCATGCATCAGCACGTCATAGACCGTTCCGGCATATTCGATCGGGACATGCAGCTCGTAGCCGAGTTCGCCGACATACGTGATGCGCAGCGCCCGCACCGGGCAGCCGGCAATGCCGATCGTCTTCACCCGGCCGAAAGGAAAGGCGGCGTTGGAAACATCGGCGCGCGTCACCTCTTGCAGGATCGCCCGCGCATTCGGCCCCATCAGGGAGAGGACCGTATAGGCCGAGGTCACGTCCACCAGCTCGGCATGCATTCCAGCCGGGATGTTCCGCGCGATCCAGTCGAAATCATGCGTGGCGAAGCCCGTTCCGGTGACGATGTAGAACTCGTTCTCGGCGACGCGGGCAACCGTAAGATCGCATTCGATGCCACCCCTGTCGTTCAGCATCTGCGTATAGGTGAGCGCACCCACGGGCTTTGCCACGTCGTTGGAGGCGATCCACGAAAGTGCGGCCTCCGCGTCCCTGCCCTTCAGCACGAACTTGGCGAACGACGTCTGGTCGAAGAGGGCGGCTGCCTCGCGCGCGGCGCGGTGCTCGCGCCCGACCGCATCGAACCAGTTCTGCCTGCCGTAGCTGTAGACATCCTTCGGCTGTTCGCTGGCGAAGAGATCGGCAAACCAGTTCGGGCGCTCCCAGCCGAGCTTCTCGCCGAAGCAGGCGCCCTGGGCCTTCAGCCGGTCGTAGAGCGGCGACTTGCGGCAGGGCCGCCCGCTTTCATACTCCTCGAAGGGGAAGGCCAGCGTGTAGTGCTTGCCATAGGCTTCCAGCGTGCGGGTGCGAACCCAGTCGGTGTCGAAATGCGGACGGCCGAAGCGACGGATGTCGACCGGCCAGAGATCGTAGGGCGGCTCGCCCTTTGCCACCCATTCCGCAAGCGCCATGCCCGCTCCCCCGGCGGACGCGATGCCGAAGGCGTTGAAGCCGGCGCCGACAAAGAAGTTCCTGAGTTCCGGCGCCTCGCCGAGAATGAAGTTCCCGTCCGGCGTGAAGCTTTCCGGGCCGTTCAAGAGCTGCTTGATGCCGGCGGTCTGGAGCCCCGGTACGCGACCGAGCGCCTGTTCCATGATCGGTTCGAAATGATCGAAGTCGCTGTCGAGCAGCGTGAAGTGGAAGCCCTCCGGAATGCCGTCCACCGCCCAGGGCATCGGGTTGGGCTCGTAGCCGCCCATCACCATGCCACCGACTTCCTCCTTGTAGTAGGTCAGCCGGTCGGGATCGCGCAACGTCGGCAGGTTGGAGGGAACGCCGAAGGATTCGGTGATGACATATTGGTGCTGCACCGAGACGAGCGGGACATTGACGCCGAAACGCGCCGCAAAGGCACGGGTCCATTGCCCGGCGCAGACGACCACGCGCTCGCATTCGATGCGGCCGCGAGCCGTGATGACGGCCTTTATCTTTCCCTTTTCGATCTCCAGATCGAGGACTTCCGTATCCTCGAAGATCGTCGCTCCCGCCATGCGCGCGCCCTTGGCGAGCGCCTGGGTGATGTCGGAGGGATTGGCCTGCCCGTCGGTCGGCAGGTATGCCGCACCCACCAGGTCATCGGTGGTCATCAGCGGCCAGAGGTCGAATGCCTCGCGCGGCGTCAGAAGCTGCATCTCGAGCCCGAAGGACTGGGCCGTCGTCGCCTGGCGCTTCACCTCCGTCCAGCGCTCCGCATTGCAGGCGAGCCGAAGCCCGCCATTCATCTTCCAGCCTGTGCCAAGTCCCGTCTCCGCCTCCAGCCGCTTGTAGAGATCGACGGAATAGCCGAGCAACTGCGTAATGTTGGCGCTGGTACGCAACTGCCCGACGAGCCCGGCCGCATGGAAGGTCGTCCCCGAAGTGAGCTTCTTGCGTTCCAGCAGCACGGTATCGGTCAATCCGAGCTTGGCGAGATGATAGGCCGTCGAGCAGCCGATGATGCCGCCGCCGATCACCACGGCCTTGGCTGTCCTGGGCAATTCCTTGGTCATAAGGTCAATCCTGAATGAAATTCTGGAAGGCGCGTTCGAAGCGCGCCAGATTGTCGGATGTATAGGTCGAATAGTCGAAATCGATGGTGGAATGGATTTCCGAGACCATACTCCACATCGTCTCGCGCAGAAGCGAGGCGCATTTCATCGCCTGGTAGCGCCGCCAGAGATCACCGCTCGCCGGCGCCCCGAAATAGGCCCCCAGCATGCCGCGCTCCATCTCCTCGGAAAACTCGTTGTTGGAGGCGAGCCCGCCGAGATCGAAGAGCGGCGTGTTGAAGCCAGCGTAGTCCCAATCGATGAGCCAGAGCCTCTTGCCGTCGTCGAGGAAATTCGCCGCCAGCAGGTCATTGTGACCGAAGAGGACATCGAATGGACCGGCAGCCCTTTCGAGCAGACCCGCCCTCTCGACGAGCAACGGCAACAGCCCCTCATATCGGCTGTGCGCCTCGCGAAGGCTTGCCGCATAGTCGCGGATGACGTGGAAGACCCAGAAGATCGCCGCAGGTCCCTGGAAATGCATCGGGATATCGTGGTGACAGGCCCTGACCAACGGCAGGATGCGCTCCAGCATGGCGGGCGCCCGCACCTCCGCGGCCGTAAGCGGCCGGGCGTCAATATAGTCGAGCACGAGAATGCCCGGCGCATGATAGAGCACGGCCGGCGAAAGCCCTGCCGCATGCGCCGCGATGCTCGCCGCAAGCTCGTTCGCCCGGCTGATATGGTGGACCGGAATATCCGTGCCGATGCGAACAACACAGCGCTTTACCGCATCGCTCACCAGATAGTTGCGATTGGTGATGCCACCGGTGATCGGAAAAATCTCGACGGCACCGTGCCATAGACCCAGCGCATGGATACTGTCTTCCGGCGTCATCGGCATGCGGACCCCCTGCCCCACGCAACCAAGGCCTTCCCC
Source organism: Rhizobium sp. BK251 (assembly GCF_004345245.1). Taxonomy (GTDB): domain Bacteria; phylum Pseudomonadota; class Alphaproteobacteria; order Rhizobiales; family Rhizobiaceae; genus Rhizobium. The sequence goes on from NZ_SLUQ01000006.1 coordinate 240,686, forward strand.
GGGCCATTTGCGGGTTCAGGAAGAAATCTAGGCCGGAATGGCACGGAAAAACAATAGGCTATGCGCGCCGCAGCTTCGAAGGGGCGTGTGATCGCTTGGCGGCGGCTCGCGGCCAGGGTCCGTCCCTGACCTCGCGTACGTCGCGGCGAAATTGCGTCGGCACGGAGCCGGCGCCGCCCCTGGTCTCAATCCGGCAGTCCGGCCAGTCGCAGGCCGTCGGCGAAGCTCGCGAGATCTTCGGCTCGATGGATCGGAAGCCAGTCCCTGAGATTGGCGACACGCAGGGACGGATCGAACTCACGAAGGCTCAGCATGGCCGGCCGCGCCTTGTCCATCCGGCCGGCCTTGGCATGACTTGCCGCCACGAGGGCGACCGCGATCAGAAAGTTCGGCAAATTCTGCACGGCCTTCTCCGCCCATGCGGAGGCGGTATCGAAGCGGCCTGCAAAGAAATGCGCCAGCGCGGTGCCGGCCTGCATCCGGAACATTTCCGGGTCGAGCGGACTGAGGCGAACGGCGTGGGCGAAGTGTTCGATCGCGCCGTCGGTCTCGCCGCGGAAAGCGCGCAGGAATCCGCCGAGGAACCACGCAGGCGCCAGGTTGGGATTGAGCAGGAGAGCACGGTCGATCAGCGCGATGCCGCCGTCGAGATCACCGGCCAGATGGCCGAGCGCATGGCCGCCGCGGGTCAGCGCGACGGCATCGTCCCGCCCTAATTCGATGGCCAGGCGCGCCAGCCGCCTTCCCTCGGTGATCTCGGCCTGCCGATCGGTCATCCAGCCGTTGACCTTGCGCCAGAAATGACACCAGGCGGCCATGCCGTAGGCAGAAGCAAATTCCGGATCGAGCTCGATTGCCTTGTAGAACAGGGACAGCGCGTCTTCGATCTCCTCCCTCTTCCCGCCATGCACCTTTGCCATCCCGCGCAGGTAATAGTCATATGCGTCCAGGCTTCCGGTTGGCTTGCGCTTTGCACGCTCGATCTCGGCCTGTTCCAGCTGCGGCGAGATCGCACCGACGACGCTCTCGGCGATCTGGTCCTGCAGTTCGAAGATGTCTTCGAGCGTGCCTTCGAAGCGTTCGGCCCAGAGATGCGTGCCGGTCGTCGCATCGATCAATTGCCCGGTAATGCGCACCCGGCTGCCCGCCTTGCGCACGCTGCCTTCCAGAACGTAGCGCACACCCAGCTGACGGCCCACTTCCTTCACGTCGACGGGGCTGCCCTTGTAGGTGAAGCTCGAATTGCGCGCGATGACGAAAAGCCAGCGAAAGCGCGATAGTGCCGCGATGATGTCCTCCACGACGCCGTCGGCGAAATATTCCTGCTCCGCATCACCGGTCAGATTGTGGAAGGGCAAGACCGCAATGGAGGGCTTATCCGGAAGGGCAAGCGCCTGCGGCGGGATTTCGCCCTGTCCGAAGAGGGCATCGTTCGGCATGGCCGGCCCGTCGGCTGATTGCGACTGGCTGACCTCTCCGACGAACCGGAAACCCTTGCGGGCAATGGTCCTGACCAGCCGCTGCTCGTCGCCATTGTCGCCGATCGCCTTGCGAACCGCGTTGATGTGGCTGGTCATGGTCGATTCCGAAACGATCCGGCCGCCCCAGACCGCCTGGAGCAGGTCGTCCTTGCTCACGACGCGGTCGCGATTCTCCACCAGATGAAGCAGCAGGTCGAAAACCTGCGGCCCGACGCCGATGACTTCGGATCGCCGGTGGAGTTCCCGGCGCTCCGGGTCAAGCCGATAGTCTCCAAACACGAACTGCAAGTCTCGAATCCTCTGGCAGAGTTCGTTCGGGGTGGGTGGCCGAGGCAAGTGGCCGACACTGAATTGTCCATTGGTGGCAAGGCATGTCTTAGCTGACCGTACTGCCTGTCGAAGGCCCGGCTGTCCGATACTCCGCATTTGGACAGGTAAGCAAGCTTCATTCAAGAGCAATTCAAGCCTGCGGCAAGGACTTGCCACCGGCTTCGGGGCAATCTCCATCCATCGACCGCAGTGGTTGCGGTCAGGTGAAACGGAGGAAAATCATGAAGATCGTCGTTATCGGAGGCACAGGCCTCATTGGAAGCAAGCTGGTTACGAAGCTCCGCGCAGGCGGTCATGACGTCCTTCCGGCGTCCCCGAACACCGGCGTGAACACCATCACCCGCGAGGGGCTGGCGGAAGCGCTCCATGGCGCCAACGTCGTCGTCGACGTGGCCAACGCGCCCCTTTGGGAAGACAAGGCCGTCCTCGAATTCTTCGAAACCTCGGGCCGCAACTTGCTCGCTGCAGAAGCGGCTGCCGGCGTGCGCCATCACGTTGCCCTCTCTGTCGTCGGCACCGAGCGGCTTCTCGAAGGGGGTTACTTCCGCGGGAAGATGGCGCAGGAGAAGCTGATCGAGGAATCGGGCATGCCCTATACCATCCTTCGCGCCACTCAGTTCTTCGAGTTTGTCAGCGGCATCGCCCAGTCGGGCACCGTCGGGCAGGAAGTTCACCTCTCGCCCGCACTGATCCAGCCGATATCGTCCGATGACGTGGCTGCAGCGCTCGCCGACCTCGCGGTTGCCAAGCCGATCAACGGCATGGTCGAGGTCGCCGGTCCCGAGGCCCTGCCGCTCGATGAGCTTGTCAGACGCTTCCTGCGCATCACCAAAGACAGCCGGAAGGTCGTTCCAGACGTCAACGCGCGCTATTTCGGCATCCGCCTGAACGATCAGTCGCTCACACCCGGCAAGAACCCGCGCATCGGCTCGGCCCGCTTCGAGGATTGGCTGAGCCAGTCCATCGCGTAGCAACCCGGCCGGCAAGGCCTGCATCAGCAACCACAGGGTCGGGAGACGTCGAGGTCCGGTCACGCGTCACCCTGCGCTTTCCCGCCCTGCCCCTCATTCAGCAGGAGATCAGACATGATCAGGATACTGTTCTACGCGGCAGCGCTGGCAGCCACCGTTTCCATAACCGGCGCGTCGGCGGATGAGTCGGACGACAAGTCGAAGGTGACGCTGGTCTACGACCACGTCCTTCCGAATGTGCCGGGCAAGAGCATGAAGGGCGTGCTTGTCGAATACGAACCGGGCGGCTCCTCGTCCGCGCATACCCACCCGAATTCCGCCTTCATCTATGCCACGGTTCTCGAGGGAGCGATCCGCAGCCAGGTGAACGACGGGCCGGTGAAAACCTACCACGCCGGCGAAAGCTTCTCCGAGTTTCCGGGTGACCGTCACGGCGTCAGCGAAAACGCGAGCAGCACCGAACCGGCGCGCCTGCTGGCCGTCTTCGTCATCGACACGGACGAGACGACCCTGACGACGCCCTACCACGAGTGAAATCGAAGCGGCCGGCTGCCACCGACGAGCCGGCCACATCCTCCACCCCTTCCGAATTTCAAAGGCATGAACAGAATGGAAACTCTATCCAGCACAGTCGCGATCATTACCGGCGGAAGCTCCGGGATCGGGCGGGAGGCAGCGATCTCCCTGGCGCGGCTCGGAGCCAAGGTCCTGATTACCGGACGGCGTCAATCGGCGATCGACGCGGTCTGCGCCCTATCGGACAACATACGGGGCCTCGTCGCGGATGTCGCCCATGTCGATGATGCCAAACGTAGTGTCGATGAGGTGGTCAGGCTCTGGGGGCGGCTCGACGTTCTCGTCAACAATGCCGGAGCCGGAGGCATCATGCCGCTCTCCGAGGTCACTGCGGAACGCATCAACGATATATTCTCCGTGAACGTCGTGGGACCAAGTCTCCTGGCCGCCGCCGCACTCTCGCATCTGCGGGCCAGCAGGGGTGCGATCATCAATATTTCAAGCACGTACGGTCACAAGGCCGGGCCGGCGCTCTCACACTACGCCGCAAGCAAGGCGGCACTCGAGCACCTGACACGGTGCTGGGCCCTCGAACTTGCCGCGGATGGGATCCGGGTGAACGCGATCGCCGCCGGCCCGACCGAGTCCGGCGCGCTCACCGGCATGATGGGGTTGTCCGTCGAGCAGGCCGAGGCGATAAAGTCGCATGAGCGTCAGATGATCCCCCTGAAGAGGCGCGGCGAACCAGCTGACATCGCCCGATGGATCGCGATGCTTGCCGAGCCCGGCTCGGCCTGGGTGACCGGCCAGGTCCTGAGCGTAGACGGTGGCCTGTCCGTCGCCTAGCGCCTGGACTCATGGCAAGCCGGCAAGGGCGAGGCAGACGCCAACCCCTTGCCTAGACGATTCAAGGCGGCGAATTGCTGGGAGGGGAGATAGAGAGTAGAATTTCGGACGTCAACTCGACCTGAGGGGGTAGGCTATGAGCAGACTGTTGATCCTGTCGGCTGGTGTTATCCTGGCACTAACGCCCGTGGCGTCCGCTGCGCCGGCTATGCAACCGCTGAAGATCTCTAAGGAATGTAGCCAGTATACCGGCGATGTCCCGAGCTTCTGCACCATTACGGAATCGAACCTCGCGTCGATCCCGGCGGGCACCAAGATCCTGTACTATGGGCCGGTGACCGGCAGCCCGCTTTTCGGCAGCAGCACGGCGGTTATTTCCGTCGGAAACGGAGACACGGCGGTCGGGTACTGCGTCACCTATGACACGGCAAACCCGATGCAGGGAACCTGTGCGTTCCATGCCGGCAGCGGAGCCCTTGCCGGATTCCAGGCGGTCGTCAAGGTCACGGTCGACGACAAGCAGATCTATCACTGGGACGGCGGCTACCTGCTTGGCGCCGCCAAGTGAGAACGAAGGAAATGCTGCTGTCGTCTGGCTGTTTGCTCTAGCGGGCGGCCGAGAGCCTGCCGCCAGGGAAGACACGCCTCGCCTCACGCCGCGGCGACAGCCGCGGCGGCTGCGGACCGCAGGCTTTCTGCAGAGATCAATTCTCTCGCGATGACGGCGGTCGAATAGGCGCCGTTGGCGATCGCGACCAGTTGCTCGGCCGACAACCCCGGATCCGGCACCGACAAGTCTTGCGCGATGGCCTGCAGCCGCCGCTTCAGCTCCATCTTGTGCTCGGCGGCCACCCGGCGTGCGGGATGCTGGGCGTCGGGAATTTCGCTCGCGATGTTGATGCACGGGCAACCCCTGAAGCTATTCTCCATGACGCGGCTTGCAACGCTGTCTATGAAGGCGAAAAGCTGCTTGCGTGGCTCTCCGGCAAGCGGTGCCATCTGATTGTCCCAGCGCGTCCAGTAGAGCCGGTCGTACTGGCGGGCATATTCGGCGATCAGATCGTCCTTGGAGGGGAAGACGCGGTAGAAGCTCGTCTTTGAGACACCCGAGCGCGCCACGATCGTATCAACCCCTGTCGCCCGAATCCCTTCGCCATAGAAAAGGTCCTTGGCGACAGCGAGGATTTTCTCCCGCGCTCCGGGCTCATCCTTCCGCGGTGGGCCGCGGCGTGGCCGCGTGTGTGGATCAACTTCCTGTGTCATCACTCTTCGTGCCTCGCCCTCTCATTGACGATGTAACAGGTCTGTACATATAAAATCAAGTGACAAACAGGTCTGTAACTTTAGGAGATACCCATGCGCAGCGTAGTGGCGACGAATTTCAACGGTTACGAGGGACTGAAAGTTATGGAGCGGCCCAAGCCCGAGCCAAGCACGGACCGGGTGCTTGTTCGCGTCACGGCGGCTGCCATCAATCCACTCGATCACACGATACTCGTCGGCGGGCTACCTCGTGCCAAGGCTCCGCTTGTTCTCGGGAACGAGGGAGCCGGCATCGTCGAAGATGCAGGACCGAGCTTGATTGCGCCGGGCAGCCGGGTGGCGTTCACCGGGCCCTATGGCGCTGCCGAGGATGGAACCTGGCAGGAATATCTGCTGGTGCGCCCCGAAGACCTATTCCCGCTGCCGGACTCCGTCGATGACGTTACGGCAGCGTCGATGACGGTGTCCTATCTGACCGCCTTTCTGAGCCTGCGCCAGGCCGGGTTCGCCCCCGGCAAGTCCGTATTGGCGCCCGCAATCGGCGGATCGGTCGGCAATGCCGCCTATCAGCTCGCCGCGGCGCTCGGCGCGTCTCGCGTGATCTCCACTGCGGGCAGCACGCCAAAGGCGGAAACTGCCGTCGAAGCCGGCTTCGACGATGTCGTCGATCTCTCTGTCGAAGGCCTCGCAGCCGGAGTAAGGCGCATGACCGGCGGAGCGGGTGTCGACATCGTCATCGACAGCCTAGGCGGGACGATCATGAGCGAGGCGATGGACGTCCTGGCGATGAAAGGGTCGCTCGTATCCATAGGCTACTCGGCCGACCGCATTGCGCCGATCAACGTCACGAACCTTATCTGGAAGGACCTGAAGATATCCGGTTTCAGCATCTTTCGTGCGAGCGCGGAGGACATTCACGCTGCCTGGAAGATATTGCTTCCGCTGATCTCATCGGGAAAGATCGAGCCCCTGATCGACCGCACATTCCCTCTTGCCGAGGCAGGTGACGGTCTCGCCTACCTGATCGAAAAGCGGCCTTTCGGGAAAGTTGTCTTGACGATGGAGGCGTGACGCGCAACTGGGCGACGGATCCAAACCGCAACCCGGCTTTAAAGGGACATCGCCACCCAGGGACGCCGCCGAAGCCGGCGGCGTCCCTGGCGGGACAACGCCTCAGGCCGCGTCGACGGTCAACTGTGTCTGTTCGCCCAGCCCCTCGATGCCGAGGCGGATCGTCTGGCCGGCGTGCAGGAAAACCGGCGGCTTCATGCCGAGGCCGACGCCGGGAGGCGTGCCCGTCGAGATGATGTCACCCGGCTGCAGGCTCATGAACTGGGAGATGTAGTGAACGAGGAAGCGGACGCCGAAGATCATTGTCTTCGTCGAGCCGTTCTGGCGCGAGACGCCATCTACCGTCAGCCACATCTTCAGGTTCTGCGGATCAGCGACCTCGTCTCTCGTCACCAGCCACGGGCCGATCGGGCCGAAGCTGTCAGCCGACTTGCCCTTGGTCCATTGACCGCCGCGCTCGCTCTGGAACTCGCGCTCGGAGACATCGTTGATCAGGCAGAAGCCGGCGACATGCTTCATCGCGTCGTCTTCCGAAACGTAACGCGCCTCGTCGCCGATGACGACGCCGAGTTCGACTTCCCAGTCGGTCTTCTTCGACTTGCGCGGAATGATCACGTTGTCGTTCGGCCCGGTGATGGCGCTCGTCGCCTTCATGAAGAGGATCGGCTCCTCGGGGATCTTGGCGCCGGTCTCGGCGGCATGGTCGGCATAGTTGAGCCCGACGCAGATGAACTTGCCGGTGCGTGCCACGCATGGACCAATGCGCTCCGTGCCCGTCGCAAGCGGCAGCGTGGTCAAATCGAGCGCGGCAATCTTCTGAAGGCCGGCCGCAGTGAGCACACCGCCCGCGAGATCATCGACATGGGCGGAAAGATCGCGGATCTTTCCGTCAGCGTCGAGGATACCGGGCTTTTCAGCGCCCGGCTGGCCATATCGAAGAAGTTTCATGATGTCTCCCTGGTTCTTGCTTTGATCAAGCGGTCAGGCGTTCGCCCAGCCGCCGTCGATGACGATGGCGTTTCCGGTCATGAAGGCGGATTCGTCGCTTGCGAGGTAGACGACGAGGTCGGCCACCTCCTCGGCGGTCCCGAGCCTGCCCATCGGCTGACGGGCGATGAAGGCGGCGCGTGCGGCATCGTAGTCGCCGAGTGCGCGCATGCGGTCCTGCAGCGACGGGCTCTCCACTGTGCCGGGGCAGATGGCGTTCGCCCGGATGCCCTTGCCGATATAGTCGAGCGCCACGGATTTCGTGAGCCCGATGACGGCCGCCTTGGTGGTGCCGTAGATGAACCGGTTCGGCGCTGCGATCACCGTCGAGGCGACCGAGGCCATGTTGACGATCGTCCCGCCGCCGCGGTCGATCATGCCGGGAAGCAGCGCCCGGATCATGCGGTACATCGCCCTGATGTTCAGGTTGACGGAGAAATCGAAGGCGTCCTCGTCGCAGTCGAGGATAGCGCCGTTGTGGACGAAGCCGGCGCAGTTGAAGAGGATGTCCGGCGCCGTGATCGAGGCCGCGAATTCCTTGATCGCTTCCGGATTGAGCACGTCGAGGCGGCGCGTCGTGACGCCTGCCACCTCGTTCAGCGTGGCGAGCTTCGCCTCGTCGATATCGGTTGCGATCACGTTCGCCCCTTCTCGCACAAATGCGAGGACGGACGCCCGACCCATTCCCTGACCTGCAGCCGTGATGACCGCAGTCTTTCCCTTGAGCCTTCCTGTCATAACCGTCTTTTTCCTTGGATTGTTGCCCGTATCTTATGGAAGTCGTCGCTCAGGGCAAGGCCCGACCACCGTCGTCCGGCAATCCGACGCGGTGCGCCGCTCCTGCCAGATGCTGCAGCATGGCGGCCCGCGCCGCCTCGGCATTTCCCGCCTCGACTGCGGCAAGGATCCGGTCGTGTTCACCGAGCGTGATGCTCGCCATGTCGTCCGAGCCCTGCCGGTTGCCTGCCGCCAATATGCTCTCGCGGACGCGCTCGGAGACGAAGAGGAGAAACTGCACCATGTAGATGTTGCGCGTGGCAGCGGCGATCGTGCGGTGGAATTCGACATCCGCCTTCAGCCAGTTGACACTGCCATACGGTGCCTCCCGCATGACCGCGAGCGCCGAGCGCATGGCCTCCAGATCCTCGATGCTTCGCCGTTCGGCAGCTATGCCCGCTGCCTGCACCTCGAGGATGCCACGCAGTTCGAAGAGGCTCTGGAAGGCGTCTACCTGCAGGAGCGTGTCGTTATCGATCGTCAGCACCGTCGAGTTGGGCACATCGGCCACGAAGGCGCCGCGACCCTGCTGCGACCAGATCCGCCCCTCGGAGCGCAAGCGCGCGATCGCCTCACGCACGACGTTGCGGCTTACCCCGAAGGTCTGGGCAAGCGCCTGCTCCGTTGGCAGCTGGTCACCGGGCTTCAGCCGGCCCTGTGCGATCTCGCGCGAGATGGAGCTCGCCACCAGGGTGGAAAGATGCGGGCCGCGATTGACCTTGTCGAGTTTCAGCGTCATTGCTCACCTATAGCCCGACCCGGGACGGGACGCCATGATCCGCCCATCGCTCAGAATATGCGAAGGGTCAAGCGCATCCTTGATCCGCCCGAACAGATCCAGCGAAACTTCGTCAATCCGGTCCAGGAAAGCCTTCTGCTTGACGCGTCCGATGCCGTGCTCGGCGCTGATGGAGCCACCCGAACGGTCCAGCGCCTCGAAGATAACCTTCTCGGTCTCGTGAAACAGGGCCACGACCGCCTCCGGCCCCATGCCTTCCGGCGGCACGATATTCAGATGCACGTTCCCGTCCCCGACATGGCCATAGGTGACGGCAAGCGCCTCCGGATGGCTCTTCTCCAGGGAGGAAAGCGCGTCGGTAACGAAATCGGCAAGCCCGGAGATCGGCACCGAGACGTCGGTGCGCAGGTATCGGCCTCCCCTTCCCTGCGCTTCCACCATCGTCTCGCGCAGGAGCCAGAGCTTTTCGGCCTGGGCGCGGCTTGCGGCAACGACACCGTCCATGACGAGGTCATCGGCACCCGCGAGGAAGTCCTGGAGGATCGACGCCAGATCGACGCGCCCGCCGGCCGAGGCCTCGATCAACACGTAGACCGGGTAGACATCGCCCAAGGGATCCTTGAGGTCGTCGCGGGCATGGAGCGCGATGTCAATGCCGACGCGCAGGATGAGTTCGAAGGCGGTCAGAAGATCGCTGCATTCGCGACGAGCGCGTGCATAGAGCGCCATTGCGTCCTCGACGGAGCGCAGGCCGACCAGAGCCGTCTCCACCTGCGTCGGTCGCGGAAAGAGCTTGAGCGCAGCCGCCGTGATAATGCCGAGCGTGCCTTCGCTGCCGATGAAAAGTTGTTTCAGGTCATAACCGCGATTGTCCTTGCGCAGCATCTTCAGCCCGTTCCAGATGCGGCCATCGGCAAGCACCACTTCCAGGCCGAGCACGAGATCCCGCGTCATGCCATAGCGCAACACGTTGAAGCCGCCAGCATTGGTCGCCACATTGCCGCCGATACGGCAGCTTCCCTGCGCGCCGAAGGTGATCGGCAGCAGACAATCCTCGGCTTCCGCCCGGTTCTTGGCATCCTCGAGAATGCAGCCGGCCTCCACCACCATTGCGAAATCGACGGCGCTGATCGAGCGCACCTTGTTCATGCGCTCCAGCGAGACGACCACCTCGCCGCCATGAATGGCGGCGACCGCTGCGCCCACCAGGCCGGTCAGCCCGCCCTGCGGCACGACGGGTATGCCTTCGCGATAGCAGCAGCGCATGAGCGCCGAGACCTCGTCCGTGCTGCGCGGCCGGGCAACCGCGAGCGGCCTGCCGAAATGATCCCCGGACCAGTCCCGGCTGTAGCGGGCGAGATCCTCGTCGGCGGTAAGCAGAACATCCTCCGGAAGTGCCGCGGCGAGCGCCGCTAGCCACTTTGCGTTAGGGGGAGGAACGGCATTCATCAATTGGCTCTCCGACGGGATTCAAAACGACTGGACAACTAACCCCGTTGCATGGTTATCATACAACAATGATTTTGAACATCAAGAGCGGCGGGCCTTTCCACAAACCGCCGATAGCGAAAAATCAGATTGAAAAACGATAACTTGGAGGAAGGTCGCATGAGCGGCACTCAGGACAAATTCCGCATGATGCACACGATGATCCGGGTCTTTGACCTGGACAAGTCGATCAAGTTCTACACGGAACAGCTCGGCATGAAGCTCCTGCGCAAGGACGAGTACCCCGAAGGCAAGTTCACGCTCGCCTTTGTCGGCTACGGTCCGGAGGAAAACAACACGGTCGTCGAACTCACCTACAACTGGGACCAGGAAAAGCCCTATGAGATCGGCAGCGGCTTCGGCCATCTGGCGCTCGGCGTCAACGACATCTATGCCGTGTGCAGCGCGCTGGAGAAGCAGGGTGCGCGCATTCCGCGCCCGCCGGGGCCGATGAAGCACGGCACCACGCATATCGCCTTCATCGAGGACCCTGATGGCTACAAGATCGAGTTGATCGGCCTCGACACCATGCGGTGACATTCGCCTCCCCCTTCCGCCTGACGGAAGGCGGGAGAAAAAAGACCGGCGCCGCATGGCAGGAGCTTTTCTGCTGTGCGGCGCCTTCAAGGTCCTGGGAGTAAACGCTGTCACTTTATGATCGCAATCTTGCTTCGATCGATGGTGATCGCGACGGCGATGATCAAAACAGCGCCGAAGACGACATTTTCCGCGAAAATATTGATGCCGACGAAGGTCATGCCGATGCGCACGATCGAGATGATCAGCGCGCCGACTGCCGTTCGTCCAACCCCGCCAAGGCCGCCGGTGATCGCCGTCCCGCCGACGATGACGGCGGCGATGGCCGGCAGCAGCAGCTGGTTTGCAAGGCTCGGCGACCCGCTGGAGAGGCGTGCGGCGAGGATGACGCCCGCGATCGCCGCAAGCGTTCCCGAAATGATGAAGGCGATGATCTTGGTGCGATCGACATTGATGCCGGCCGCCAACGCCGCCGGCTCGCCGGCGCCGACCGCAAGGCAGTGGCGCCCGAAGCGCGTGTAACGCAGGATGAGGAAGCTCGCGAGGCCGACGACGGCGGCAATCAGTGCCACGACGGGCACGCCGGAAACGGTCCCGTTGATCCAGTTGGTCGCGAGCCGGCCACCCTCCTCGATGGTGATCGCGCGCCCCTGCGCCGTCCACAACGCCATGCCGGCAACGACGCCGCCGGTTGCCAGCGTTGCGACGAAGGACGGCACCTTGAGGCGCACATGCACATAGCCTGAGACGAGGCCGAAGACGACGCCGGCAGCGATCGCCACCGGAAAGGCGGCAAAACCCAGTGACGGCAGGAGCTGCGCCAGGATCACGCTTGCAAGCGAGGCGACAGCCTGGATCGAAAGATCGATACCGCCGACGAGGATGACGAAGGTCACGCCCGTCGCCAGAATGAAGAGCACGGCCGTGTTGGCGAGCAGCAGCGCCAGCGTCTCGCCCGTCAGAAAACCCGGCGAGGCGATCTCGATGATGACGATCAGGACGACAAGCAGTGCCGGCGGAATGAAGCCGCGCGCCCAGCCGGCCGGCAGCTGCGATGCAAGGTTGGAAAGATAATTCATCGCCGCCTCCTCAAACCATGGCCCGCAACAGGTCGACTTGGTCGGGCTTGGCGCCCGGCTCTGCGTCGAAGCGCGCGGTCACCTCGCCGTCGCGCATGACGAGCACGCGATGCGACAGGCCGATCGTCTCCTCCAGCGTGTCGGAGATCAGAAGGATCGCCACCCCCTGATCGGAAAGGTCGCGTACCAGCTCGTAGACCTCCTCCTTGGCGCCGACGTCGAGCCCGCGCGTCGGGTGGTCGAGGATGAGGATGCGAGAGCCCGCCGTCATCCAGCGGGCGAGCACCACCTTCTGCTGGTTGCCTCCGGAAAGCTTGCGGCAGGCGATGTCAGGTCCCGGCGCCTTGATCCTCAACCTCTTGATCCAGTCGGCAGCAAGCCGGCGCTCGCGCCCATAGTTGATCGCACCATGCCTCATGACGCAGGAAAGATCGGCAAGCGTGATGTTCTCCGCGATCGACAGGAACATCACCAGTCCCTCGACGCGCCGCTCGCGCGGGATGTAGCCGATGCTGCGGCGGACCGCCTGTTCCGGCGCGGTGAAGCGCACCTGCTCGCCGCCAATCTTCAGCGTACCCTCGCCATGTGGCAGGAAGCCGCCGATCGCCCGCGTCACCTCCTCGCGGCCGGAACCGACAACGCCCGCGATGCCGACGATCTCACCGGCGCGGATTTTCAGGTCCACATGGCGGAAGGCGCCGGGAATGCCGAGATTGGAGGCCTCGAGCACGACCTCGCTCCGGGGCGCCATCTGCCGTGCCTCCTTGTAGTATTCGGTGTGCAGTCCGCGACCGACCATGATCTCGTGCAGCTGCGGAGCGGTCACGTCAGCGGCGCGATGCTGGGCGACGACCTCGCCGTCCTTCATCGTATAGACACGGTCGGAAATCCTCAGCACCTCGTCCAGCCGGTGCGAGACGAAGACGAAGCTCGCCCGCGATTTCAGCGAGCGCACGCGCGCAAAGAGGATGTCGATATCCGAGGCACTGAGTACCGATGTCGGTTCGTCGAGCAGGATGACGAGCGGCCGCGACACACTCTCCTCCAGCGTCAGCGCCTTGGCGAGCTCCACCATCTGGCGCGCGGCGAAGGTAAGCTCCGACGTACGCGCGGTGACGTCGATATCGACGCCGATCTTGGCGAGCTGCCGGCGCGAGGCTTCGTGCATCGCCTTCCAGTTGACGAGCCCCATGCGGGCGAACTGCTGTTCCTGGCCGAGGTAAATGTTTTCGGCGACCGAGAGGTTGAGCAGCAGCGACTGCTCCTGGAACACCATGCCGATGCCATGGCTGGCAGCGTCGCGCGCGCTCCTGAGCTTCAGCGGTTCGCCGTCGAGCGTCAGTGTGCCGGAATCGGGCCGGTGCGTCCCGGCAAGGACGCGCATCAGCGTCGACTTTCCAGCGCCATTCTCGCCGATCAGGCCGACAACCTCGTTCGGCCGGATCTCGATGTCGACGTTCTTCAGCGCCTTGACGCCGACGAAGGATTTGGTGATGCCTCTGGCTGCAAGCATGGCCGCCTCACTTGACGATCTTGAGGTGGATGCGGTCGAGCGACAGCGCGACGGCGGCGATGATCAGCAGCCCCTGCACGGTCTGCTGTATGTAGGGCGAGATGCCGAGCAGGATCATGCCGTTTGCAAGCACCGTCACGATGAGGACACCGACCAGCGTGTTGAGCACACCACCCTCGCCGCCCGTCAGTGCCGTTCCGCCGACGACGACCGCTGTCACTGCCGCAAACAGCCTGCCGTCCGCGATCACCGCGTTCGACTGGCCGAGCTGGGCCGCGGCGAGCACGCCGGCCACCCCGAAGAAGAAACCGGCGAGCCCGAAGGCGGCAATACGCACGCGCTTCGGATTGACGCCGGAGAGTTCCGCCACGTCCTCGCCGCCGCCGAGCGCGACGATGTGGCGACCGAGCCGCGTGTGATACTGGATGACCGCGGCCACGGCGAAGGCGGCAAGCGCCACCCAGACAGCGAGCGGGAAGCCGAGAAAACGGGAAAGCGCCAGTGCGCGGAGCTCCGGATCCATCAGCCGCACGGCTGAACCGCCAAGCATGTAGACAGAAATGCCGAGACCTATGAACCACATGCCGAGCGTCGCCATGAACGACGGGATGCGCAAGGTCGTCTGCAGGATGCCGTTGGCGAGGCCCATCACCGTGGCGGCTGCGACCGATGCCAGCACCGCGAGCCAGCCATAATCATGCGCGTTGCTGTCGTTTGCGGCCAGCAGCACCAGCACCATGGCCGCGACCGAAAGCGTGCCCTCGACGGAAAGATCGATGCTGCCCATGAGGATGATGAAGGTCATGCCCATCGCAAGCGTCAGCGGAACGGCCGCAGAATTGGCGATGCGCACCAGGTTTCGCGGCTCGATGAAGTTCGGATTGGCGATGCTGATCAATATGCACAAGACGATGAGCACGACGAGCGGCGCAAAGGCGCGCCAACGGCCGAGTGCTGCCCCGCGAAAACTCCGGGCCACAAATGCTTCCATTACACTGGTCCGCTGCATGTTCGAAACGGGCTTCACCGGTTGGGAGACATCAGACAAGAGAATACACCTCCGCGTCCTGACGGGAACCCGCCGGCGGCATGGGTTTGCCGCCGGCGTTCACGGTGGCATGGCACCGCCATGCCTCGGGGGAGGAGCCGACTAGACGCGGATCGGGCCGACGACGCGGCCCCAGAGGTCGTTCCAGTCGAGCGTCGGCTGCGCTTCGACATTGGTCTTGTAGTATTCCTCGACGTTGTCCTTGGAAATCAGGACGACCTCGCCATAGAACTCGCGATGGTCGGCGGGCTCTGTCGTCGGATCAAACTTCTTCATCAGCGCGTTGTAACCGATGGCAAGTCCCATGCCGCCCTGCCAGAAGGGATCGGAGGTGACGGTGCAGGCGAATTCGCCGTTGCGCACCGCATCGACCGCCGACTTGATGCCGTCGATGCCGACGATCGGCACCTTGCCCGCGAGATTTTCGGCGCGAAGCGCTTCCAGCGCGCCCGTGCCCATATCGTCGTTTGCCGCCCAGATGCCCTTGATATCGTCACCGAAGCGGGTCAGCAGGTTCGAGGTCAGGTCAAAGGCCTCGGTCGATTTCCAGTTGGCGACCTGGAAGTCGAGAAGCTTGATGTTCGGGTTCGCGGCCAGCGCCTGGTCGAGGCCCTTCTTGCGCTCGATTGCCGCCGTCGTCGAGATCATGCCGCCGAGAGCAATGATGCCGCCCGAACCGCCGATCGACTTGAACAGGATCTCGGCAATCTGCTTGCCGCTGGCTATACCGTCGAACTCGATATGCGAGACGTAGTTCGGATTGAAGTCCGTGGGATGCAGGTCTGCGGGCTTGTTCCACTGCGTCACGACATAGGCACCTGCCGCCTTGCAGGCCTCGACGATCGGCCGGGCGTCCGGCGTGTCGTTCGGGTCGGAATTCAACACCATGTTGCCGCCGGTCTTGGCCAGCATCGCCTTGATGTCGGCTATACCCTTTTCGCTGTTGCCTTCGGAAACAAGCGTCACGTGCTCGAGCCCGACCGACTTGGCATAGGCCTCGGCCCCGGTCTTCCAGACAGCATGATAAGGGTTGGAAAGCGAGCGGATCGACGTGACCAGCGTTGGCGGATTCTGCGCGAAAAGCTTCCTAGGCATGGCCGCAACGGCAAGGCCGGTCGCCGCACCTGTCAGAAATGTCCGGCGGTCCACCCGCGCCGCATGCGATAAATCAATTCTGCCGTTCATCCCAAGTCCTCCCGTTGGATTCACGTCTGCCGACAGCCACCCTCCACCGGTGCCCGTCGCCAATTCTCAAAGCCTATACCTTTCTCTGTTGTACGACAACCCCTAAACACGATAACCGTACTCTTTCTCTTGACGCTCCCCCGGAGAGTTGAGATTGTGCGGCCAGGATGCGCCGAAAGCGGCGTGGAGGAGCGTGGAAAACCGGCATGGGAGGAGAAATGCCCGACTATATCATCGTCGGCGGCGGTTCGGCGGGATGCGTGCTCGCCGCACGGTTGAGCGAAGACCAGGATGTCACGGTTGCGTTGATCGAGGCGGGTCCGCCAGACAGAAACATGTTCATCCACATGCCGGCCGGCTTCTCCAGAATGACCGCGGGACCGCTGATCTGGGGCTACGAGACGGCGCCCGGCCGCGAGATCGGCGGGCGCCGGATGGTCTATCCGCAGGCTCGCGTACTCGGTGGCGGCAGTTCCATCAATGCGCAGGTCTTCACCCGCGGCTGCCCGGCGGATTACGACGGCTGGGAAGCCGAGGAAGGCTGCACCGGCTGGTCCTACGCCGATGTCCTTCCCTATTTCCGGCGTTCCGAAGGCAACGATACCTTCGGCGGCGAGCATCATGGCACCGAAGGCCCCCTCGGTGTCAGCTTCCAGACGCCGCATCCGCTAACACGCGCCTTCGTGCGTGCCGCGCAGGAGGCGGGGCTTCCCTACAATGCCGATTTCAACGCCGGCCGGCAGGAGGGCTGCGGCTACTACCAGACGACGACCCGCGAAGGCCGCCGCTCGAGCGCCGCCGTCGGCTATCTGAGGCCTGCGCTCGGCCGCGCCAATCTCAAGGTCACCACGGGCGTCCTCGTCAAGCGCATCGTCGTCAAGGGCGGCCGCGCCATCGGCGTCGAGATCGTCGAGAACGGCCGCACCACGCTCGTCCATGCCGACAGGGAAGTGATCGTCACGGCCGGCGCCATCGGCTCGCCGAAGCTCCTGATGCTTTCAGGCATTGGTCCTGCCGCCCATCTGAAGGAGACCGGCATCGAGGTCGCCCACGATGCCCCAGAAGTCGGCCGGAACCTGCAGGACCATATGGACGTCGACGTGCTCGCCGAGCTCTCCGGCCCGCATGGCATCGACCGCTACAAGAAAAGGCGCTGGCAGCTCGCCGCCGGCCTCGAATACCTGCTCTTCGGCAAAGGACCGGCGGCTTCCAACCTCGTCGAGGCCGGCGGCTTCTGGTGGGGCGACCGCGCAGAGAAGACACCGGACATCCAGTTCCATTTCCTGCCGGGCGCCGGCGTCGAGGAAGGTATCGGCACGGTTCCGGGCGGCAATGGCTGTACGCTCAACTCCTACCATGTCCGGCCGCGGTCGCGCGGGAGCGTTACGCTGAAATCAGCCGACCCTCGCGACGCGCCGGTCATCGATCCGAACGCGTTTTCGGAACCCTATGATCTCGACCGCGCCGTCGACGGTATCATGATCAGCCGCGAGATTCTCGCCCAGCCTGCCTTCCGCTCCCTCATCCGCAGCGAGTATCTGCCCGGCGATCGCGTCAAGAACCGGGCCGACGCGCTGGATTTCGCCCGCCAGTACGGCCGCTCCGCCTACCATCCGGTCGGCACCTGCCGGATGGGCGGCAGCGCGCAAGCCGTCGTCGATCCGCAATTGCGGCTGAACGGCATCGAGGCGCTACGCGTCTGCGACAGTTCCGTCATGCCGCGCCTCATCTCCTCAAATACCAATGCCGCGACGATCATGATTGCCGAAAAGGCAGCGGACCTTATTCGCGAAGCGGGGAAGACAACGCCGCCATCCTGAGCTATCGAATAGAGCAAGCCCGCCCGCCATCCTGTCGACGAGTGAACCTTTCATGACCGTTTCCGATCCGCGTGCCTTCCTGAAGACCCTATTTTCCGCCGCCGTGACCGCCGCCGATCCGGTCCATGCCATGCGAAGGCTCCTGACGGAAAGGCCGAAGGGCCGCACCATCGTCATCGGCGCCGGCAAGGGCTCGGCACAGATGGCCGCGGCACTGGAAAGCTTCTGGGACGGCCCGCTCGAAGGGCTCATCGTCACCCGCTACGGCTTCGGCATGCCCTGCAAGCATATCGAGATCATCGAGGCCTCTCATCCAGTGCCCGACGCCGCCGGGCTGGCGGCGGCCGAACGCCTGCTGAAACGGGTCGAGAGACTTTCTCCCGATGACCTGGTGATCGCGCTGATTTCCGGCGGCGGCTCGGCACTCCTGCCCTCCCCCCCGCCGGGTCTGACACTCGAGGACGAGATCGCGCTCAACAAGGCCTTGCTTGCCTCCGGCGCCCCGATCTCTGCGATGAACACCATCCGCAAGCACGTTTCGCGCATCAAGGGCGGCAGGCTTGCGGCCGCTGCGGCTCCCGCCCGTGTCATCAGCCTCATCGTATCGGACGTGCCCGGCGACAATCCGGCTTTCGTCGCCTCCGGCCCGACGGTTCCGGATGGAAGCTCTCCAGCCGATGCGCTTGCCGCCATCCGGCGCTACGGCATCCCGGTTGCTCCTCACCTGCTTGCCCATATCGAGAGCGAGGCATCGCGCGCGCCGAATCCGGCCGATGCCGCCTTTTCGCGCAACAGTGTCCATATCGTCGCCTCCGCCGCGCTGTCCCTGGAGGCCGCTGCCTTTGCCGCAAGGGCGGCGGGTGTCGAGGCCGTGATACTCTCGGACGCGATCGAGGGCGAGGCGCGCGAGCAGGCCCACATGCATGCGGCGATCGCCAGGGAAGTGCTGATGCGTAATCGGCCGTTTACGAAGCCCGTCGTACTGCTTTCCGGCGGCGAGACCACCGTGACCGTGAAGGGCAAGGGCAAGGGTGGGCGCAATTCGGAATTCCAGCTCTCGCTCGCCATGGATCTCGACGGCTGGGAGGGTATCGACGCGCTCGCCGCCGATACGGACGGCGTCGATGGCAGCGAAGACAATGCGGGTGCATTCGTCGACGGCGGCACGATCGCCCGCATGCGTGCCGCGGGGCTTGTTCCGGCCGACTACCTCTCCAATAACGACGCCTGGTCGGCCTTCAACGTGGAGGGCGGCCTCTTCGTCACTGGTCCGACCGGAACCAATGTCAACGATTTCCGCGCCATCCTGATCCGCTGATCCCGCAATCACTTCGGCATCTGTTCCAGAGCGTTCAACATCGGGGCGAGCGAGAAGCGACCTTCCTCAGCCTTGCGTGTCAAATCCCTCAGATAGCCGCCCGGTGAGCGGATATCGGCTGCGCGCTGCAAGATGGCCGCGACCGTGACTGCGGCGCCGATATCCCCCATGGCAGCGCACGCCCTTTCCCAGGCATCCGGTGATATGCCGAGCATCGAGCGCACCAGTCCCGCCGTCTCAATCGCCTCCCGCCACGTTCGAATGCCACCGCGCGCATAGCCCGCCAGATCTGGGCAGAGCTTCAGGAACCGCTCCAGCGTCACACCCGCCGCCTTCAGCTCCGATGCTTTCTGCCGCGGCGAGGCCGGTGGCTCTGCCTTATTATGTTCTGTGCCGTTTATTTCAAAAGACTGGTCTGTGTTTGAATTCTGAATATGGCGCTCATTATCAGAGTCATTGGCGCTCATTTCCTGCTCAGTCATTGAATTGAGGTAGGCATTCTCGGTCTCGGCGCGCAGACGCAGCAGGCCATCCCGGCGGACTTCCAGCGCCTCGACCGTCGCATTCCGCTTCACAGTCCCCGAGAGTTCCGCCAGGCGGAACGCAATGTCCGTCCAGTCGCCGGCACGGTGTTCGGCAAACGCCGCCTCTATAAGCTTGGAAATATCGCGTAGATGGAGCGTAATCTCGGCCCTCAGACGCGACACCGCCTTGGCTCTTGCGCGGGCCGCCTCAGCGTGAGCATGGATCGCGGCGCTCGCAAGCGCCAGCGGCGCGAGGTCGAAGCCGAAGGCATCCTCCACTGCGCCCTGCCCGTCACGGCGGCAGAAGCGCTTGCCGTTCGGGCTGTCGCGGCGAAAGATCAGTCCCGTCTCCACGAGAAGCGCGATGTGACGGCGCAGCGTCGCCGGAGACATGCCACGGGCCCTGATCGACAGTTCCACATTGGAGGGAAAGACGACGATCGGCGCACGGCCGTCGAGCTCCCGGTCACTGTGGAAGCTCGCCAGTGCCTCCAGCACGGCGAGCGTGCGGTCGGAAAGGCCGTAGGCCTCGCGCGCTTCCGTGAGCGCCCTGAGCAGCTGCCACTTGTCGGCCGCCCCCTGGTCGTTGCCGCCCTTGCCCTCCTTGAGGGCCTGCTGTCGGCGGGCGACCTCCGTTTGGTGCATGAAAATGTCCGCACGCATCCGTGCGCCGCCGAAAGGCGTCGTTGCAAGCCGTTCCATTGCTGCCGTCCCCTGTAAACAGAGGCAAGAAGCCCGCTCCACGGCCATCATTGGGCAAAGCTCATTCGTTCCCTGGCCACCAATTCAGGCGAAGCAAGGGTAGAATTTCATGACGATTTCAGCGGGCGGGACGTTTCCGACGCAACAAATCCACAGCCGGAAACGACATTGCGCCGCCGACGCTTGACTTTGACCTTCGGAAGTGATTCTCTCGAATTGCTACATAGAAGAGGGCTTCCGGAATGGTGACGTTTTGGGGGCCTTTTTTCTTGCTCTCGCGTTTCCTTTCCTGATCGCTATTCAGTCTGCACTTTTCCGTCCCGGCAAATTGCCTCGACGGCGGATGTCGTCGCTCTATCGTCCCCAGGCCGAATGGATGAGGCTCGTGATCTCGCCATTGACGGCATTCAGGGATTCCAGCGCCCGGTCATAGGTGGCACGTGTGAAATTCTCCCGGCCGATCTCGTAAAGCGTCTGCTTGGTAAGGCCCGCATCGGAGATCGCCGTGGATTTCACCATGGCGGAGGTCAGTACCCGGTCGCCGAAGAGCGAGCGCATGAAGCCCACGATCTGCGCCTGTGGCCCATCGTTCGGTTCGAAGCGGGTGACAAGGTAGCGCAGGAAATCGAAATTGAGCTCGCCGCCTGCCTCACGCACCACGCCAAGGAGATCCGAGGTCATGAACAGGAACTGGTTCATCGAGGCGACATCCAGCATTTGCGGATGCACGGTGACGATGACGGAAGTCGAGGCGCAGAGTGCCGACAGCGTCAGGTAGCCAAGCTGCGGCGGGCAGTCGATGACGACAACGTCGTAGTCGTCGGCGACGCTTGCAAGCGCACGTTCGACGCGGGCAAAGAAAAGCGGGCCGGCGTCGCCGCCATTGTGTCGGTCGGCGAGCGCGCGCGGCGTGGTGTGCTCGAATTCCTGCAGTTCCAGATTGCCGGGAACGAGGTCGAGCCCATCGAAATAGGTCTTGCGGATGACCGAGCTCAGTGGCCGCACCTCGTTGTCGTAGCGGATTGCTCCATAGAGCGTGTCGTTCGCGGTGAGGTCGAGTTCCGGCTGATAGCCGAAGAGGGCGGAGAGCGAGGCCTGCGGATCGAGATCCACCGCGAGCACCCGATGACCGGTGAGCGCCAGATACTGCGCCAGATGCACAGCCGAGGTGGTCTTGCCCGAACCACCTTTGAAGTTGGTGATGGCGATCACTTGCAGGTGTTCGCCCTTCGCCGGGTCCCGCCAGGCGCGATAGCTGCGGGCGCGGGCGGCATTGCCCTTCGCACGGGCCTGCTCGGCCAGATGGGCCCGCAGCGCGTTGATATCCGTCAGCGAATAGTGGCGTCGCCCGCCCGCTCCAACCTCGGGCTGCGGCCCCTCGCCCGCAATCGACAGCTGACGCAAGTAACCGTCGGAGACGCCGACGAGCTTCGCCGCCTCGCCCGAGGTGAAGCCGCGCAAAGTCTTGCGCGCCGCCGGCGGGAAAAGCCGCTCGCGCATCGATTTCAACTGCTCGGACAGAGCCTGCGCATCGGCCGCAATCGCCTCGTCGGCCGGCAGGCTTCTCGCACTGCCTTCCATCGCCGCTGCTGTCTCCGGCATCAACGCCATTTCATTCCCTCTTCAATCGTCCGTTTCCCCTCTGGATGGCCGCTTGCCCGGACCTCGAGCCTGACCAAAGAGAATCGCCAACTGGCGCGCAGTGTTTCGCGATTCTCGCTCCGCGTAAATACGCCGGCGCGGAACTCTTACAGTGCAGCCCGTCAGTTACGCCGATTGAGGCTATCTGCGACGACTAGCGTATTAGCTGAATAGTTGACTGACAAACGGGACGCCGTGGGTGGCGACGTGATAGCCCTGCCAGGGAGGCAGCGTCAACGATCCCGGATCGAGGAGATCGTTCCTGCTCTCTGCATCCCCTCGATGCTGCTTCGGATAAGCAGACGCCTGCAGCTAAGTGGCTCACGGCGCGCAAGCGTCGTGAGAACTGTTGACGACAAATCATCGACGATTTATCGATATTTTATACAAACATCGGAGTGCGGCGATGCGAAACGACAATAGCGGACGTTGGGATTTCTGGATCGACCGAGGCGGCACCTTCACCGATATCGTGGCGCGTGATCCGCAAGGCCAGCTGCGTGCGAAGAAGGTGCTTTCCGAAAACGCGTCCGCCTATCGCGATGCAGCCGTTCACGGTATCCGCCTTCATCTCGGCCTTTCCTGGGACGAGCCCATCCCCGCCGGGCTGATCGGCGAGGTGCGCATGGGCACGACGGTTGCGACCAACGCGCTTCTCGAGCGCAAGGGGGAACCGCTGGCGCTCGTCACGACGCGAGGATTTCGCGACGCGCTGCGCATCGGTTATCAGGAACGCAAGAAGATCTTCGCGACCGAAATCGTCAAGCCCGAAGCGCTCTTTCGCGAGGTCGTGGAGATCGACGAGCGGATCCTGGCCGACGGCACGATCGAGCGCCCTCTCCGCGAGGCTGAAGCGCGCAATGCGCTCGAGGAATTGCGGGCGAAAGGCTATCGCGCCGTCGCGATCGCCTTCATGCATTCATACCGGTTTCCGGACCACGAGGCCGCGGTTGCCCGTATCGCCCGAGAGATGGGCTTCGAACAGGTTTCCGTAAGCCACGAGGTCTCGCCGCTGATCAAGCTCGTCGGGCGCGGCGATACCACCGTCGTCGACGCCTATCTCTCCCCGGTTCTCGGGCGCTATGTCGAACAGGTGTCGCGCGAGCTTGATGTTGCCCGCACTGGCGCTCGCGTCATGTTCATGATGTCCTCCGGCGGATTGACCGCGGCCGACATGTTCCAGGGCAAGGACGCGATCCTGTCGGGTCCCGCAGGCGGCGTCGTCGGGCTCGCGAAGACCGGAGAGCAGGCCGGCTTCGACCGTGTCATCGGCTTTGACATGGGCGGCACCTCGACGGACGTTGCCCATTTCGACGGTGAATACGAACGTGCCTTCGAGACCGAGGTGGCCGGCGTGCGCGTTCGTGCGCCGATGATGCTGATCCATACGGTCGCAGCCGGCGGCGGCTCGATCCTGCATTTTGACGGCGAGCGCTTCCGCGTCGGGCCGGACTCGGCCGGTGCCAATCCCGGCCCCGCCTGCTACCGCAACGGCGGGCCTCTGGCGGTGACGGATGCCAATGTGATGACCGGCAAGCTGCTGCCGGAATTCTTCCCCGCGATTTTCGGGCCGAACCAAGACCAGCCGCTGGACGTCGAAACCGTGCGCGAAAAATTCGCCGTGCTGGCCGCAGAGATCGGCGACGGCCGCAGCCCGGAGGAGGTGGCGGACGGCTTCATCCGCATCGCTGTCGCCAACATGGTGGAGGCAATCAAGAAGATTTCCGTCCAGCGCGGTTACGACGTGACGCGTTACGCGCTGAACTGCTTCGGCGGCGCCGGCGGCCAACACGCCTGCCTCGTTGCCGATGCGCTCGGCATGAAGAATATCCTGATCCACCCGATGTCAGGACTCCTCTCCGCCTATGGCATGGGACTTGCCGATATCCGTGCCACGCGGCAGAAGGCGCTGGGCGTCACGCTCGACGAGGCGGCACCGGCGGCGATCGCAGATCTCGGCAAGGAACTGCAGGGCGATTGCCTTTCGGAGCTTCTGGCACAAGGGGTAGCGGCGGAGGCGATCCGCACCGTCGTGCGCGCCCATATCCGCTATGCGGGAACGGACACCGTGCTCGCCGTCGAGACCCTCTTCCCCAGCCTTGACGACGCATTGCGGCTGCGGAGCGACTTCGAGACCGTGCATAAACGGCGCTTCGGCTTCGTTGCCGAGGACAAGCCGCTGGTCGTGGAAGCCGTCGAGGTGGAGACGATCGGCGGCGCGGCCGCTGAGATCAACTTCGATATGGGAGCAACGGCCGAAGGCGAGGCGCCGGCGGCACGGCGCGAGCGCTTCCACTCGCAAGGTGAGACACATGACGCTGCGGTAGTTCGACGCGAGGCAATTGCGCCAGGCCACAGGGTGACGGGACCGGCGATCATCATCGAGCCGAACCAGACCATCGTCGTCGAGGATGGCTGGCAGGCAAGGCTGACGGGCAAGGATCATATCGTTCTGAGCCGTATCAGGGCGCTGCCCGAGCGCACGGCGATCGGCACCAAGGCCGATCCCGTGATGCTGGAGATCTTCAACAACCTCTTCATGTCGATTGCCGAGCAGATGGGCGTCACGCTGCAGAACACGGCATATTCGGTCAACATCAAGGAGCGCCTCGACTTCTCCTGCGCCGTCTTCGATGCCGAGGGCAATCTCGTGGCCAACGCGCCGCATATGCCGGTGCATCTCGGCTCCATGGACGCCTCTGTCGCGACGGCCATTCGGGAGAATCCGATCATTCATCCCGGCGATGTCTTCCTGATCAACGCCCCGTACAACGGCGGCACCCACCTCCCGGACCTCACCGTCTGTACTCCAGTATTTGACGCGCATGGAAAGCGCATCCGCTTCTGGGTCGCAAGCCGTGGCCATCACGCCGATATCGGCGGCATCTCGCCAGGCTCGATGTCGCCACTTGCGACCCATATCGAGGAGGAAGGCGTCTATATCGATAATTTCAAGCTGCTCGACCGCGGTCGCTTTCGCGAGGCGGAACTGGCAGCGCTGCTCACCGGTGCGCGCTATCCCGTGCGCACGCTTGCCCAGAACGTCAACGACCTGAAGGCGCAGGTTGCCGCGAACGAGAAGGGCGTTGCAGAAGTCAAGAAGATGATCGCGCTCTTCGGCGAGGACGTCGTCGACGCCTATATGGGCCATGTGCAGGACAACGCCGCCGAAAGCGTGCGGCGCGTGCTCGACCGCTTGCCCGACGGCGAGTTCTCCTACGAGATGGACCAGGGCTGCCGGATCGTGGTGAAGATCACGATCGACAAGGAAAAGCGCGAGGCAACGGTCGATTTTACCGGTACCTCACCCCAGCGCGGCGACAATTTCAACGCGCCGCGCCCGGTCACGCGGGCTGCGGTGCTCTATGTCTTCCGCGTGCTGGTCGAGGCGGATATTCCGATGAATGCCGGATGCCTGCGGCCGATCCGCATCGTCATCCCGGAAGGCACGATGCTGACGCCGGAATATCCGGCCGCGGTCGTCGCCGGCAATGTCGAGGTGAGCCAGGCGGTGACCAACTGCCTCTTCGGTGCCGTCGGCGCCATGGCGGCTGCCCAGGGCACGATGAACAATCTCACCTTTGGCAACGACAAATACCAGTATTACGAGACGATCTGCTCAGGCGCACCTGCGGGTCCCGGTTTCAACGGCGCGGATGCGGTGCATACCCACATGACCAACTCGCGGCTGACCGATCCGGAAATTCTGGAGACACGCTTTCCTGTCGTGCTGGAGGATTTCCGTATTCGTGCGAACTCCGGCGGGCGTGGCAATTGGACGGCCGGCGATGGCACGCAGCGGACGATCCGCACGCGCGAGAAGCTCGAATTCGCGATCCTCTCCGGACACCGCCGGATCGCGCCCTTCGGGCTTGAGGGCGGCGAGCCCGGTCAGACCGGCCGCAACCTAGTCCGGCGCAACGACGGTCGCATCGAGGAATTTCCCGGCAGCGCCCATACGGTGCTCGAGGCCGGCGAGGCCTTCACGGTGGTGACGCCGACGGGCGGCGGCTACGGCAGGGCGGAGGGCTGAGCATGGGCGACGCGAAAATCCGGAAAGGGACCCGCGAAAAGCGCGAGCTGATCGTTTCTTCCGCCCATCTCGCCGTTGGAAGCTCGCCCGCGCTCTCGGAGCTCGAATATGGCCTCATCCTCTACTCCCACGCCTTCAACCGCTGGATCGTGCGCTGCATGGCGGCCTCCGGCGTGCCAGGGCTTTCGCCGGTCGAGGTGATGATCATCCATTCGGTGCGCCATCGCGGCAAGCCGAAGACGCTCTCGGATCTCTGCCTCGTGCTCGACATCGAGGACACCCACATCGCCAACTATGCGGTGAAGAAGCTGCAAGCGGCCGGCCTCGTGAAGACCGGCAAGGCGGGCAAGGAGAAGATGATCCAGGCGACCGACAAGGGTCTGGAGGCCGTGAAGCGCTATTCAGAAATCCGCGAACGCCTTCTCGTGGAAGCAACCAAGGTGTCCGGTCTTTCGCAGGACGATCTCTCAGACATCGCTTCGCATCTGAGGGCCATGTCCGGATACTACGAACAGGCGGCAAGATCAGCGGCAACCCTCTGAGCCCGACGCCGCAGGAAGAGACCAACGGTCATTCTCCTCTCGCGCGCCCTCATGTCGGATTTCCGGTCAGAAACGGGCTTGTTCGAGGCCGGCGGTGACGTTTTCTCCGCGAGCCGCATAAGTCCAGCCAACAATGGCTTTCGGGCACCCCCATTCCGGCTATCCAAGTCCCTTTCGAATGCGCTGGAGGCTTGAAGCTAGCGAAAGGACCTGCGCTCGCCGCCCCTCGAGGCCTGCGTTTCGGCCGCCGAGTTGCGGCAATTCTGAAACCTCTCGCGCCGGTGAGGCAGGCGAAGAGGGATCTCTTGCGCAACGTAACTAAATAACATAACGGTGCTGTGAGTTTGCCGGAGCCGCGCTTAAGAGGACCATCACTTGGCCACACTTCCAGAAAGCTGGTTGCAGTCTTCGAGAGCCTGTGCGAAGGATCACGCAGATGGTGCCGCTGCCGGAAAATCTGGCGGGCGGCTGAAAAGGGAACACGGTGCGGATGACCCAATAGGGGCCAAGACCGTGGCTGCCCCCGCAACTGTAAGCGGAGAGCGCGTTCGCGATATGCCACTGGCTTTCAAGCCGGGAAGGCGCGAACGGGCCGAGACCCGCGAGCCAGGAGACCTGCCATCGACAACGTCAACCGCAACGGACGGGGTGTTCCGATGGAGAATGGCTGGTTTGAAGATTACGCGCTCACGCGCCCATGTCTTCCTGGGACTGTGCCTCCGGGAACTATTCCAGGAGGTTATTCATGGACATTGACAGTTTTCGGACGCTTCGGGTCCGCACCAATATCTCTTGCAAATACGAGGACGCGCGTTCGCCGACCGGCGCCGGACCGCTAACGTCCGCGGTCCTTGCTCTGCGCCAAGAAGGCAGGGCGTCGTGAGCACGGTCAAGAGGTGCGCCCGACTGGAGGTCGCGGGGCTTTCCTGGGGACCCGTGAAATCGCGACCCATCATCAAAGACATCACCCTCTCCGTCGGCGCGGGGGAGCGGCTTGCGCTCATCGGACCGAATGGAGCGGGCAAGTCCACCCTGCTTAGGTGCCTCTATCGCGGCGTCCGCCCGCTTTCTGGCTCCATCCGTCTCGATGGAACCGAGCTATGGCGCATGGGGCCTCGCGAGGTGGCGCAGCGGATCGCGGTCGTCCTGCAGGACACACCCGGCGACTTCCCATTCAGTGTCCGAGACGTGGTCATGATGGGCCGCATTCCCCACCGCAAGGGCACGGCGCGCTGGAGCGAGGAAGACCACGCGGTGACGGCGACGGCCCTTGCCCGGTTCGATCTCCAGCATCTGTCGGGTCGGCAGTTTGCATCGCTGTCAGGCGGCGAGAAGCAGCGAACGCTGATCGCCAGGGCACTCGCCCAGCAGCCGGAGCTGATCATCCTGGACGAGCCGACGAACCACCTCGACATCCGCCACCAGCTCGAAATTCTCGAGCTCCTCCGGGAAGTCGGCCCCACCATCGTCACCACGCTGCATGAGATCAATCTCGCCGCTGGCTTCGCAACACAGGTCGCCGTCATCCGTGGCGGCCGCATTACGGGGTGCGGAGCACCAAGCGAAGTGCTGACCCCCGAACGCATATCCGCCGCTTTCGACGTTTCGGTCCGGCGCCATCAGGACACAGGTTCACATCATCGCTTTTCCTTTTCCCTCAGATAGTAGGAGTTTTGCCTTGCCCAATCGCATTTCGCTTCACGCCGCCTTGTTTCTCGGTGCCTTTCTAGTTGCGGGTACCGCTGCTGCCGCACCCGTGACTGTCAGGAGTTGCAACCGCGACGTCACCTTCGAGAAGCCGCCGCTGCGGGCCGTCTCCAACGACGTCAACCTCACGGAGATGATGCTGGCATTGAAGCTCCAGGATCACATGGTCGGCTACACGGGCGTCTCGGGATGGAAGACACTCGACGAGAAACTGCGCGAGGGCGTGAAGGAACTGCCCGAGCTCTCACCGAAATATCCCACAAAGGAGGTGCTGCTCGGCAGCGATGCCGATTTCTACTTTGCCGGATGGAACTACGGGATGAAAGTCGGCGGCGAGGTAACGCCGGAAACGCTCGCTCCGTTCGGGATCAAGGTCTACGAGCTAACGGAATCCTGCATCCACATCATGGCGAAGAACAAGCCGACAATGGACGACATGTTCGTGGACCTCACGAACCTGGGCAAGATCTTTCATGTCGAGGACCGTGCGGAGGCGCTCGTCACCGGCTATCGCAAGCAGCTCGCCGAAATCGAAAACCGCATCGGCCGGATCGAGCGGCCGACGCGCGTCTTCGTCTACGACTCCGGCGAGGAGAAGCCCTTCACGTCCGGCCGATATGGCATACCGACCGCGATGATCGAGGCAGCCGGCGGCGTCAATATCATGGATGACGTCGACAAGAGCTGGATCGAGGTTTCCTGGGAGCCGGTAATCGAGAGGAACCCGGAGGTTATCGTGATCGTGGATTATGGCGAGGTTACCGCCCAGCAGAAGATAGACTTCCTCAAGAACAATCCAGCTTTCAGGAATGTCGACGCGATAAAGAACGATCGTTTCGTCGTTCTGCCCTATGTCGAGGCGACGCCCGGGCCGCGCAACATCGACGCGATCGCCAAGCTCGCCAGGGCCTTTCACCGAAACATGCTCTGAGCACCTGCAGCGCTCGGATCGGCTGGATCCGGGCGCAATATGGATTTTGAATGACCTCCACATTTAAGCTCTTCATTCTCGTTATTCCCGCACTCCTACTCCTGTCGCTGACGGCTGCGGTGTCGCTTGGGGCGGCACCTATCCCCTTCACCACGGTCTGGTCGATCGTCGCCAACAAGCTGCGTCCAGACAGTCTCCTCGTCACCTGGTCGATGGGGCAGGAGAGCATTGTCTGGGACGTACGGTTCCCGCGTGCAGCGCTCGCGGCTGTCGTCGGTGCAGGGCTTGCGGTCACCGGCGCCGTCCTGCAGGCATTGACGCGCAATCCGCTTGCCGATCCTCATCTGCTCGGCGTCTCGTCCGGGGCGGCTTTCGGTGCGATCCTGGCATTGCTGCATACCGGTCTCGTCCTCGGACTCCTCACGGTGCCGCTCTTTGCGTTCGGCGGCGCACTTCTGGCAACAGCGTCAGTCGCGCTGGTCGCCCACCTGACGGGCTCGCAATCGGCCGACCGATTGGTGCTTGCCGGCGTTGCCGTCGCCTTCGTCTTCACCGGCCTCGGCAATCTTCTGATTTTCCTTGGTGATCCTCGTGCGGCGAGCACGGTCGTCTTCTGGATGCTCGGTGGCCTCGGGCTGGCCCAGTGGCAGAACCTCATCTATCCGGCCGCAATCCTGGCATTCTGCCTTCTCGTGCTCGTCTTGCGGGCACGCGAACTCAATGCGCTGGTAATGGGGGATGAGACCGCCCTCACGCTCGGCATACCGGTTGCCCGCTTCCGCGTCTTGCTCTTCGTCCTCACGGCTCTGCTGACTGGCGTCATGGTCGCCTTTGCGGGAGCGATCGGCTTCGTCGGTCTGATGGTGCCGCATTTCGTGAGACTTGTCGCGGGCGCCGACAACGTGCGCGTGGTACCTTTAAGCGCCGCCATCGGCGCGCTCGTGCTGATCTGGGCGGACATTGCCGCGCGCCTCGTCATGGCCCCCGAAGACATGCCGATCGGCATCGTTACGGGACTTGTCGGCGGCCTTGCGTTCGTCCTGATCCTGAGGCGAAGCCGGTGACCTGATTTCCCCGGACATATGGGCGGACCGGCACACGTCACCGCATACTCCCGGGACAAGCAACCGCCC
This sequence comes from Rhizobium sp. BK251, assembly GCF_004345245.1. GTDB lineage: Bacteria > Pseudomonadota > Alphaproteobacteria > Rhizobiales > Rhizobiaceae > Rhizobium. Next base: position 270,868 of record NZ_SLUQ01000006.1, read on the forward strand.
TGCCGAGATTGTCCATGCGGGTTTCCACCGCCGCAGATCTTGGTTATGGGAAACGCAACGATTTGTTGCAGGTGGAAGATCAATGGAAGCAAGCGATCCGGGCGTCCCTGTGTTAAGGCAGCATTTTGATCGCCACAGGACGGAGCTCAGCCGCACGGAACTCGTGGTGGCCGAATATCTGCTGGGCCTGCCGGTCGACATACTGATCTTCCGAAGCGCCGAAGAGATAGCCTCCGAGACCGGAACCAGCGACGCGACCGTGATCCGAACTGCGAGACGGCTGGGCTTCAGCGGCTTGCCCGAACTGAAGCGATTCTGCAGCCGCCCGATGGCAAAGAGCGTGCCGACGACCGAGCGGCTTTCGCAGCGCCTGCGGGCGACCGGCGATGACCTCACGACCATCGCCAGCCAGATGTTCACCACCGCGCATGAGGTGCTGAACTCCACCCAGGAGACGCTGGAAACCGATTCGGTCAATCACGCCATATCTCTGCTGGAGCGTGCCGATACGGTCTGGTGTCTTGGGATGGGCCGGTCCGAGGTGGAAGCCAGGCACTGCTCCATCGCGCTCAGTCGCGTGGGTCTGCGAACCCGTCAATCCGGCGCTTCTGGCTTTGCACTCGCCAACGAACTGATCGACCTGCGCGCCGGCGATGTCGTCATCCTCTTTCACACTGCGCGCGATACCGCGGAACTGAAGCTGATCGTAAACCAGGTCACGCAGGTCGGATGCGACGTCGTTCTTGTCTGCGGGGTTCAGCTTCGCGACCGTTATCGCGACAAGGTTTCGGCCGTGCTCACCTGTGTCGGCGCCGCGACCGGCCTCGCGAGCTGGACGATCGGCGCCATCGTTGCCACCGATATTCTCGCCTATGGGCTGGCGACACGCCACAAGGAGAAGGCACTCGCGACCAGGGCGCGGCTTGCCAATCTGCGTGCTCAAATCCCCGAATAATCTGCCTCATTTGCGCGCCTGTGCCTCCCGAAATTCGGGAGGAGAAAAAATATGAGAAAAACTGTTATGTTTTGTTGAAACGCTCACTACAATCTTGTAGTCAATGCGACAACGAGATGCGCCGCAGCGCGTGTCCGACGTTTGTCTAAAGGCTTACTCGCATGAACCGCATTGCTCGATCCTCTTCGATTTTCATTCCTCATTGTCGTTAGCGGCTAGGCCGACCGGCCGCGGCTGATCCAAAGGCCCGGCGGCCACCGCCTCATTTCCGAATTCATTGCGAACAGCAGCCGCAAGGCGGGCGAGCGCCTGTCTTGCGCATTGCAAACCCATGTCTTTTGACCTGTTAAGGGGACCCCGATGCTCCAATATCGCCATGCCTTCAAGGCCGCCCTGCTCGCGACTGTTGCTGTGATTCCCGTTCACGGCGCCGCGCAAGAAGCCACCAAGTCCGCCGCAGATACGGTCCTCGATCCGATCGCGTTGACCGGCAACTGGCTCGAGGAGCCTGACAAGGAGAAGATCCTCAAGCACGCGGGCGCACGAACGATCGTCAACCGCGAGCAGTTCGAGGAGAGCGGGGCGACCAATATTCGCGACGCGCTGAAACTGGTTCCCGGCGTGCAGGTGCAGGACAGCAACGGTACCGGCGGCAGTGATGTCTCGCTGAACATCGGCGTGCGCGGCCTGACATCGCGCCTCTCCCCGCGCTCCACCGTGTTGATGGACGGTATTCCGCTGGCCTACGCGCCCTATGGCCAGCCGCAGCTGTCGCTCTTCCCGCTGACGCTCGGCAATGTCGAGACGATCGATGTCGTGCGTGGCGCCGGCTCGGTGCGCTACGGGCCGCAGAATGTCGGCGGCATCATCAACTTCGTCACCCGGCCGATCCCGGAAGACTTTACCGCGCGCTTCGCTTCGAACGCCGAGTTCGCCGGCACGAATGGCAATGCGAAGGTCTTTCCGAACCTGCTCATCGGCGGCACCAACCCGGATGGGCTCGGCGCTGCGGTTCTCTATTCCGGCATTCACGGCGAAGGCTATCGCGACAGCAATGACCGTACCGACATCGACGACCTGATCCTCAAGGGCGCCTACGAATTTTCCGATACCGACAAGCTCGGCATACAATTCCATCACTATGAAGGGGAAGGCCGCATGCCGGGCGGCCTGACGACGAAGGAGTTCGCGGAAGACCCCTATCAGTCGACGCGGCGCTATGACGACTTCAGCGGCAGGCGCAACGACATTTCGCTGCGCTATCAGCACGACGACGGTGAGAACAACTTCGAGCTGCTGACCTACTACGTCGACTCCTTCCGCGGCAGCCACGTCGAGCAGCAGGGCACCGGTTCAAGCGCCAACCTCTATCGCCTCACCTCGGCACCGCGCAGCTATTCCTATTTTGGCATCGAGCCGCGATATTCGCGCCTGTTCGAACTCGGTGGCGTCACGCAGGAGGTGACCGTGGGCTACCGGTACCTGTGGGAAGAAAGCTCCGAGGTTGCCGCCCGCACCGGCTTCTACAACCGCGCCTCCGGCATCAATCCCAACAGCCGCCCGATGAACGTCTACCAGACGAGCGACGGCGGCACGACGGCGCATGCCTTCTACATCGACGACAAGATCGAGCTCGGCAACTGGACCATCACCCCGGGCGTGCGCTACGAAATGATCAGCACGCACAACGACGTCGTCAACCTCAGCAACGGCAATATCACCAGTGCGCTCTATCCGGAGATCGACGCGCACGAAGCGTTGCCGACGCTCTCGGCCGAGTACATGATCAACGACGTCTGGAGCGTCTTTGCCAATGCGGGCGTCTCCTTCGGTCCGCAGCAATACAGCCAGCTGGCATCGACGACGGACGGCCTGCATCCCGAAGAGGCGACGACCTACGAAATCGGCACACACTATGAAGGCGACTATCTGACCGCCGAACTGACCGCCTTCAACATCGACTTCGACAAGGAACTCTATCTTGGCCGTACGATCGTCGGTGAAGGTATCTGGACCGATCTCGGGGCGACGCAGCATCGCGGGATCGAGGCGGCTGCGAGCTACGATCTCAGCGAAGTCGCGCCCTTCTTCGACGGGCTCTCGCTTTCGGCGACCTACACCTATACCGAGGCAACCTACCAGGCCGGCGCCTTCAAGGGCCGCGACCTACCCTTCTATTCACGCCATGTCGGCTCTTTCGGCGCGCGCTACCAATACGAGGACTGGGTCTTCAATACCGATGTCTTCGCGCAGTCTAAGCAGCATTCGCCGGGCAACGCCGCAGAGGGCGCAACCTATGTGACCGACGAGGATCCGACCGGTCGTCTTGGCGACATCCCCGGTTACGCGACGGTGAACCTGCGCGTCGCCTACGAGCCGCAGGACAAGAAGAATGCCCCGAAACTGGCCTTCGGCGTGAAGAACCTCTTCGACAAGGAGTATTTCACCCGCTCGACCGACAACAACGGTGGCAAGTTCGTCGGCCAGCCGCGCACCTTCTTCGTCACCGCCTCCGTCGCCTTCTGAGACGCATCCCCAATAGGAAGGTGCCGCAGGCCGGCGCCTTCCTATTCCTAACATGACAAAAAGCAGAAAGTTTTCTTGCCGGACCCGACAGGCTCCGCTATCGAATGGAAACCACCCGCCTTTGATGAATGACTTTGTATCCAAGATGTTTGCCAACGCCATTTCCCGCCGCGGCCTCTGCACGAGCCTGGGCCTCCTGATCGCCGGTTCGGCGCTTCCTGCCAGCGCCCTGGAGGCAATGGCGGATGAGAACGCCGGCCAAAGATCGATCGCGCATGAGCTGGGCACGACCGAAATTTCCGGCAAGCCCGGCCGCATCGTGGCCCTCGAGTTTTCCTTCGTCCAAGCACTCGATGCATTGGGCGTGGCGCCTGTCGGCATCACCGACGACAACCAGCCGCAGCGTATCGACCAGCTGCTTGGCAAGCATATCGACTACAGTTCTGTCGGCACGCGGCTGGAGCCCAACCTGGAACTCGTCAGTGCGCTGACCCCCGATCTGATCGTCGCCGACCTGACCCGCCATTCGGCGATCTATCCGCAGCTCAGCGCGATCGCACCCACGATCGTCCTGAACAGCTGGGAAGGCAGCTATCAGGTTATCAAGGATTCGGTCGTCGTCATCGCCGATGCACTTGGCGAGAAGGGGAAGGGCGCGCAGGCGATTGCCGACCACGAAGCGGCCATCGCTGCTCTCATCGCCGCCATTCCCGCCGGCGAGAAACGCCGCTTCCTGCTCGCGGTCGCGTCGTCGGATTCGATGAGCCTCCATACCTCGTCGTCCTTCACAGGCTCGGTCTTCAAGGCCATGGGCCTGATGCCGGCAATCGACTCCTCCGATCCGGTGGAAAGCGGTGCGGGTCTCGAGCGGCTGATCGCCGTCAATCCTGACGTGCTTCTGGTCGCGACCGATGCCGGCGGCACCGTGCTCGATCAATGGAAGGGCAACAGCGCCTTCACCAACATCTCGGCCGTCAAGGCGGGCACAATCTTCGAGGTCGACCGCAACCAGTTTTCCCGCTTTCGCGGCCTGAAGACGGCAGAGATGATCGGCCGCGAGATCCTCGCTAAGGTCTACAATGCCGGATAGGCGACCATGAAGGGTAAGGGCGCCGCTGCAAATGGACGGGGGACGAGCAGCCCGGCGCTGCTCGGTCTTGTTCTCTGCCTCGCCCTTGCCGTGGTCATGCTTGCCGGCATTTCCTTCGGTGTATCCGACTTGCCCGTTGCCGACGCCCTGCGGCTCCTCTTCGCGCCGGACGGCTCGCCGCAGAGCGCTCTCGTCTGGGACGTGCGCCTGCCGCGGACGGTACTGGCGCTGCTCATCGGCGCCAACCTCGCCATTGCCGGCGTTCTCATCCAGACACTGACGCGCAATCCGCTCGCTTCGCCGCAGACCTTCGGCATCAACGCCGGCGCGTCCCTGATGATCGTCCTGTGCCTGATCGCGCTGCCCGGCCTGCGCGGCGCAGGAACCGTCGGGCCGGCCTTTGCGGGTGCCGCCGCTGTCGGCTTCGCCATGTGGGCGCTCTCGGTCTCCGGCGCGATGAACGACATGAAGCTCGCACTTGCCGGCATCTCCATCCAGCTCGTGCTCGCGGCTCTCGTTCAGGCGATCCTGATCGCCAACAATGCGGCACAGGACATTGTCTATTGGCTCGCCGGCTCGATCAATGGCGCGCAATGGGGCAAGGTCGCGATCATACTTCCCTTCACGCTTGTCGGCGGCGGCATCGCGCTGCTTGCCGGCCGTCACTTCGGTGTGCTCGCGCTCGATGAGACGACCGGCCTTTCACTCGGCCAGAATGCCCGGCGTGCCGGCGGGCTCGCAGCGGTTCTCATCGTCGTGCTTGCCGGCTCAGCCGTCGCGGTCGGCGGCCCGATCGGCTTCATCGGCCTGCTCGTGCCGCATATCGTGCGTCGCCTGGCTGGCAGCGATCAGCTGACGCTCATCGTCCTCAGCGCCATTGCCGGCCCCCTGCTCTTGAATGCCGCCGATCTTCTCGGTCGTGTCGCCGCCTTCCCGGCGGAGGTGCCGGTCGGCATTGTAACCGCATTGGTCGGCGCACCCGCCTTCCTCGCCATCCTCTGGCAGCAGAGGGCGCGATGAACATGAATACCGCCAGCGCGCCATCGCTCCGCACCACGACGGTCTGCATGGGCGTCGCGGCACTCATTGTTCTGGTGGCCCTGCTTGGGATGACGATCGGCGCCGTCACGCTGACGATCGGCCAGGTGCTGGATGGTATCGCCGGGGGGGAAAGCGCCTTCATCGTCATGCAGTATCGCGCGCCGCGCGTCATCGTCTCGATCCTCGCAGGCGCCTCCCTTGGCGTGGCAGGTACCTTCCTGCAAGGCGCGCTACGCAATCCGCTCGCCTCACCCGATGTCGTCGGCATCACCAAATGTGCCGGGCTGGGCGCCTTCCTTGCCGGCCTCTTCACGCCGCCCGCCTGGGCGATCTGGTCGATCCCGGCCGGCGTCGTCGCTGGGACGCTTGTCGGCGCATTCGCCCTGCTTGCGATCGGGCGCAGCTTCGGCGGCGGCATTGCGGCACTGGCCCTTGTCGGCGTGGCGCTCGGCATGCTCGCGCAGGCGCTGATGCAATATGTGATGGTGCTCTTCCCGACGCGCGCCGACCAGTCCATGGTCTGGCTCGCCGGCAGCGTCTATGGCAGCACGATGGCCGACGTGCTCGCCCTGACGCTCTGGCTTGTCGTCTGCCTGCCTTTCGTGCTGATCGCGACGATCCGGCTCGATGCCGGTGGCTTCGGAGATGACACGCTGACCAGCCTCGGCATGTCGCCCGGCCGCCTGCGCGGCGGCCTCATCCTCGTTTCCGTTGCCCTCTGCGCCAGCAGCGTCGCCGCGGTCGGCAGCATGGGTTTTCTCGGCCTGCTTGCGCCACATGCCGCCCGCATGCTCGTCGGACGGCGCGCCCGCCACCTGGTTCCTGTCAGCGCCCTCATCGGCGCGCTGACGCTTTCCGCCGCCGACCTCATCGGCCGCCTCGCCGCTCTGCCGAACGAGATTCCGGCCGGTATTGTCGCGGCCGTCATCGGCGGTCCCTATCTCATCTTCCTGCTGATCAAGGAGGTCGGCCGTCATGACTGATGCCGTCTATTCCCGCCTGGCCGCACGGGACCTGACGCTCGGCTATGCCACGATCAAGGTTCTCGACGGCGTGGATGTCGCCATTCCGGATGGCAAGATCACGGCCCTGATCGGCGCCAATGGCAGCGGCAAGTCAACGCTCCTGCGTGCGCTCGGACGGATAATCCAGCCGCTCGGCGGTATTGTTACCCTCGACGGCAAAGCGATCGCGACGATGCCGGGCAAGGCGATCGCGCAGACGCTCGCGCTTCTGCCCCAAAGCCCTGTCTCCCCCGATGGCCTCACCGTTCGCCAGCTCTGCCGCTTCGGTCGGCATCCGCACAAGGGTATGCTTTCGCGCACGACGATTAGGGACGAGGAGATCGTCGGGGCCTCGCTTGCCGCGACCGGCCTTGCCGATCTTGCCGAACGGCCGCTCGACCGGCTCTCCGGCGGCCAGCGCCAGCGCGCCTGGATCGCCATGGCGCTCGCGCAGGAAACGCCGATCCTGCTGCTCGACGAGCCAACGACCTATCTCGACATCGCCCATCAGCTCGAAGTCCTGGAGCTTTTGAAGGAATTGAACGGGAAACGCGGACGCACCATCGTCATGGTGGTCCACGACCTCAATCACGCAGCCCAATATGCCGATCACATCATCGCGGTCGCCGGTGGCGGCATCCATGCATCGGGCAGCCCCGCCGATCTCCTGAAGCCGGATCTGATCCGGACTGTCTTCGGTATCGACGCGATGGTGATCCCGCATCCGGCCGACGGCACGCCGCTCTGCCTGCCAATCGCCTCCCGCTGAGACCCGATTTCCATCGGCCGGGTCAGCGCTTTCCGGCGTAATCGCTCCTGACGATGCCGTGGCGCTGCAGCTTGTCATAGAAGGTCTTGCGGGGGATGCCGAGCGCGGCAATCGACTGCTGGACGTCGCCGTCGAACGAGGTCAGCGTCTCGCGGATGATATCGGCCTCGTACCGCTCCAGCCTTTCCGGCAGCGACGGCGGCGTATCTGACGTGGAAGTCACCGTCGTTGCCGCGGGCTCCATGCCGAGAACCACGCGCTCTGCAAAATGCGACAGCTCGCGGACATTGCCCGGCCAATCATGTTCACGGAGATATTTGCCGACAGCAGGAGTGATCGCAGGCGCGTCCCGGCCGAAGCGGCGGGCGGCGCGTTCGGCGAAATAGGCGAACAGCAGGGGTATGTCATCCCGCCTTTCCCTCAGTGGCGGGATGGCAAGCGTCACCACGTTCAGCCGATAGTAAAGGTCCTCGCGAAAGCTCTTGCGCTGATCGGGATCGCCGAGATCCACCTTTGCCGCCGCAACGACGCGCAGATCGACAGGGCGCACTTCGTTGGTGCCGAGCGGTGTCACTTCACGCATCTCGAGAACGCGCAGCATCTGGACCTGAGTGGAAACCGGCATGCTCTCTATCTCGTCGAGGAAAAGCGTGCCTCCGCTCGAATGCTCGATGCGCCCCACTCGCTTCTTCTGCGCACCCGTAAAGGCGCCCGGCTCGTGCCCGAAAAGCTCGCTCTCGATGATATGCTCTGGCAATGCACCGCAATTGAGCGCGACGAAATTGCCCTTCGACCGGCGGCTCCAGTCGTGCAGGAGGCTCGCGACGACCTCCTTGCCACTTCCCGTTTCTCCGGTCACCAGCACGTCGACATCGGTATCGGCAATCTGGCGCAGCATGTGGCGCAGGCGTCCCATGACGGGCGTCTGACCTATCAGGGGCAGGCCCTGTTCCGCCTGGACCGCAGCATCCCGCAGCCGGCGGTTCTCCATCACCAGTCTGCGCTTTTCCGCGGCACGACGCACGCACTGGACCAGCCGCTCGGTCGCGAAAGGCTTGGCGATGAAATCATATACGCCGTCCTGGATCGCCTTGACGGCCATGGGGATGTCGCCGTGTCCGGTCATCAGGATCACCGGCAGTTCGCTGTCGAGCTGCCTGACCCGATCGAAGAGTTGCAGGCCGTCCAGTCCCGGCATGCGAATATCCGATACGACCACCCCCTCGAAGCCCGCGTCGAGCTTTGCAAGGGCGTTCGTAGCGGAGGTGAACAGCGTTACTTCGAAACCGGCGAGTTCTAGGGTCTGGCCCGTCGCCCGCAATAGATCCTTGTCGTCATCGACGAGAAAAGCCGGCACCCCTTTGTTCATTCCGAAGCCTTCTTTAGATGCACCATGAAGCGTGTTCCGTTTGCGCCGCTCTCGACCTCGATGCGGCCGGCATAGTCAGTGACGATGTCCTTCGAGATCACCAGACCAAGGCCGAGGCCCTTCTCCTTGGACGAATTGAAAGGCTCGAAGAGTGCCTCCAGTATGTCGGGTGCTATCCCCGGGCCATTGTCGGCGACCGTGATGATCACGTCTGCGGCCAGCACCGTTGTTGAGACGGAGACCCGGGCATCGTCAATATCCTCGACAGCCTCGAGCGCGTTCTGGAAGAGATTGATGAATACCTGCTCCAGTCTCACCCTGTTTCCGAGAACCTTCAAGCCGCTCGGCATCGGCTCGATCCCCAGGATGTCCAGGCGACCGGTGAAGCGGCTGCGCAGCAGCAGCAGCGCGCCGTCTATCACCTCCCGCACGTCCACCGGCTCGGGCGCCGTGCGCCCTCGTCTCGCCAGCGCCTTCAGGTCATCGGTGATGGCTCCGATCCGCTCCGTGAGAGCGGCTATCAGACCGAGGTTTTCCGCCACGGGCTTCGTCTGCCGTCTTTCGAGGAAGACCTTGGAATTGTCCGCATAGGCCCGGATCGTGGCAAGAGGCTGATTGATTTCATGCGCGACTCCTGCCGCAACCTGCCCGAGGATCGCCAGCCTGTTGGCCTGGACGAGATCCTGCTGCACCGCCTGCAGCCGCGCCTCGGTGGCGCGATGATTGGTGATTTCCTCCTGCAGGCTGTCGCGCGCCAGGCTGAGGTCCCGCGTTCGTTCGACGACGCGGGCTTCGAGCTGCTCCCGAGCCGCTTGCTCCCTGATGATCAACATCGTGGCGGCCTGGCGCCGGCGCAGCCAGATCGCCGCGGCGGCGATGACCAGGAGGAGAGCGAAAGCCGAAATCAGGCGCACCTCCCTCACCGCGGCCGCTATCGGCGTCTCGATCGGCAACAGGTACTGAAGGCTCCAGTCGGTCGATGCAACGGGGACAATGATCCGCAGATAGCTCTCCATTCCGCTGCCCGGAAGAAGGGCGCGGATGATCGCCGCTTCCGGCTCAAGTTGCTCGACGACTGAGATCGGCAGCGGCAGGAGAGGTGCGTCGCCGAACTGCAAGCTTTCCCGAATGGCCGTGACGTTCCGTGGTGCAAGCACTTCGGTCGTCATGAAGCGCCAGGACGGGATGCTGGTGATCAGCACGACACGATTGCTGTCGACAACGAAGGCGGGGCGCTGCGTATCGCGCCAGTCGCTTTCGAGCTGGTCGAATTCCATCTTGACAACGACGACGCCGAGCGGCGCCGAAGCCGACCCGACCCGATGCGAAATATAGAGACCCGGTCGCTTGCTGACGGTGCCGAGCGCGAAATGCTCGGCCGTTCCATCCCGCATTGCTCCTGAGAAATAGGTACGGAACGCGTAGTCGCTTCCCACGAAGCTCGTCGCGTCGCGCCAGTTGCTGGCCGATATGGTGATGCCATCGGTGTTGATCACGTAGAGAACGGAGGCGTTCGTGCCGGCGATGAGATCCTCGAGCTTGCGGCTCAGCGCGTTCCTCATTTCCGGATCAGAACTGGAAAGCGCCTCCTCGACGTCCCGGTCGCGGGACAGCAGGAATGGCAGTGCCCGCGGTCGTTCGAGCACGGCGCGCAGCAGCGCCACCTTCAGATTGGCATCAGTGCGTCCCTGCACTTCCAGCGCCGACAATGCCGACGCCCTGCCGTACTGCCCGACCAAATAGAGAACGACGAACGACAGCGCCAATGCGACGAGGCCGAACAAAAGCCATGCTCGGCGCGCACGCTGGCGCGTAAGCATCTCCTCGCTCGATGGAACGACATCATCCATCCGGCAAGAATGAGCATAAATCCGCACACGCATCAAGTGACATTGTGCGTAAATGCGCACAAATTACAATTACAGCATGACTTAAGAACAAAGATAAAGCGATATAAAACATCTATTTAAATAGCGGATTGCCGATCTGGCACGCAGCTTGCTGACCTCCTCAACAACGACAGCAATTCGCCTCGGGAAGAGCCAAATTCCTTGGTTGGGGCGAGATGGAGGACCACATGAACGCACTACCAACAGACATCCAGAAGCGTGAACCCGTTCCCTTTTACCGGCATCTCTACGTGCAGGTCATCGCCGCGATCATCGCCGGCATCTTGATCGGCCATTACTATCCCGAGCTCGGAACCTCGTTGAAGCCGCTCGGCGATGCCTTCATCAAGCTCGTCAAGATGATCATCGCACCGGTCATCTTCCTGACGGTCGCGACCGGCATCGCCGGCATGGCAGACCTCAAGAAGGTGGGCCGCGTCGCGGGCAAGGCGATGATCTATTTCCTTGTCTTCTCCACGCTGGCGCTCGCCGTCGGCCTGGTCATCGCCAATGTCGTGCAGCCCGGTGCCGGCATGCATATCTCGCCGGCCTCGCTCGATGCCAATGCGGTGGCAAGCTACGCCAGCAAGGCGCATGAGGCCTCGATCACCGGCTTCCTGATGAACATCATTCCGGATACGATCGTCGGCGCCTTCGCGCAGGGCGACATCCTGCAGGTTCTGTTCTTCTCGGTCCTCTTCGGTATCGCGCTTGGCATGGTCGGCGATCGCGGCAAGCCCGTCCTCGATTTCCTCAATGCCCTGACCGCTCCGATCTTCCGCCTCGTCGCGATCCTGATGAAGGCTGCCCCGATCGGCGCGTTCGGCGCCATGGCCTTTACGATCGGCAAATACGGCATCGGCTCGATCGCCAACCTCGCCTTCCTGATTGCCACCTTCTACGCCACCTCGCTGTTCTTCGTGCTCGTCGTCCTCGGCGCTGTCGCAAGATACAATCGCTTCTCGATCCTTGCGCTGATCCGCTACATCAAGGAAGAGCTGCTGCTGGTGCTCGGCACCTCCTCCTCGGAAGCGGCTCTGCCCGGTCTCATGCAGAAGATGGAACGCGCCGGCTGCAAGCGCTCGGTCGTGGGCTTGGTGATCCCGACCGGCTATTCGTTCAACCTCGACGGCACCAACATCTACATGACACTTGCCGCGCTCTTCATCGCGCAGGCAACCGACACGCCGCTCTCCCTCGGCGACCAGATCCTGCTGCTTCTCGTGGCGATGCTGAGCTCGAAGGGGGCAGCAGGCATCACCGGCGCAGGCTTCATCACGCTGGCTGCGACACTCTCGGTCGTTCCCACGGTCCCGGTCGCCGGCATGGCGCTTATCCTCGGCATCGATCGGTTCATGTCCGAATGCCGTGCGCTGACGAACTTCGTCGGCAACGCGGTCGCAACGATCGTGGTTGCCCGGTGGGAGAACGAACTCGACGAGACCATGCTCGCCAGTGCCCTGTCAGGTCATGGCGCGGATGAACCGGTCACCCCACGCTCTCTCCAGGCGGCGGAATAATTCCTCCCAGGGAAAGAGGCCGCCGGTCTCTGGAAGGGCCCGCCGTTCGCGGCGGGCCTTTTCCGTTATACCGCTGCTGCAGCTCGCTGGGCCGTCGCTGTATCCGGTCATGCACTCGTGGCGAAGTCTCGAACCTCCGGTCAACCCCTATTTGTCCTTGGCGAAGATCGACCAGCGTTCCGCCACCTTGAAGCCATTGGCCTCGTAGAGGCGAAGTCCTGCCTCGCTGCTCTGCAGCACGGCGTGGTGCGCGCCCGCCTCGTAGGCATCCCTCAGGATTCTCCGCAGGAGGCTTGTCGCCAGTCCTCTTCTGCGAAAATCGGGAATGGTCGCGACGTTGTAGATGGTGGCCCAACCGCATACCAGCATGACCAGTCCCGTCGCCACTACGCGCGAGGAGTTTTCAACCACATAGACGGTCGCGCCGCGCAAGTTGAAGACCGATCCGAATATTGCCATGACCTCCGGTGGCGCCGAAAATCCTGAGCAGAGCGCGGCAAGATAGGCATCGCGATCGTCGGAATTGGCGACACGCAAGCGGAGGTCTCTGACCTGCTCGAGCGGCCACGCCGGCTGGTCGACAGGTGCGATCATCAAGGGACGCTTTGTGCGCCTCGAAAGACCGTGGGCTGCCGCAAGGTCGATCAGTTGCGGGGATGGCGAGTTCTCGCGCACCTGGATGCTCCAGGGAAAGCCGAAATCGACCTGGGATTGCGCTGCTGCGGCCACGAGGTCATAGTTCGAGCGTGGGCCCTTGACGAACACGCCGTTCAGGTCGGCGATGAGCGCGCGCGAGACGACCTGGAAATGATCATTGCCGATGGTGCGGAAGATGCCGCCCTGCCCTCTCGCGAACTCAGCAATCGCGACATACCAGGCGGCCAGGGCTCCATCGAGGACGACAGGATTCGTCAAGGTCAACACTTTCTAATTGAGGAAATTCACGATCTAAATCCTTTTAGGATGCGTCTGTTTCAATCCTGTTCTTGCTTTCGGAAGTTGCACTACGGTTGTAGTTTCGCGGCGCGCAAACAGCTTTTGCGCGCTTATTTTTCATATTTCTCGACTTCGCTTTGCCAGCCTGATGATCTCCGTCATGGCGCCTCACAACCGCCACTTGCTGCCCTGCCGCCGCCATCCAGCTCGATCATGGATTGAGGCATTGCTGCTATGTCGAACTCGTCCGATTTGGGCGGCGACTTCCTCGCGTGATATGTTTGCCCCGCTGTCTGGTGAGGGGACGCGAGTGGTTGAGGCTGGCGCACAAGGCGCGTCACGAAATCCGCGAGCGCAGCGACGGGGGACCGCGGATGTTGGCGTTGATGCAGTGGCTATCCGGCCTTGTGAATCGGTTTCGCCGGCCCCCACGGGCCGAGGCGACCGACGCGGTGCTGCGCTCCGGGCTTGCGCATTATCGGTGGGGCTCGGGGGTGATCAGGTTCACCGATATCTCCGCCGTCGGCCGGATGGCACCGGCCGAGATCGTGACCGAGATCATGCAGCAGCACTCAATCTGGGATGGCGATGCTGGCTTCCGGCGCACGGTCACCTATCTGCACGAGCTGGTGCACTATCTGCAGGATCTGACGACCGGCATAGGCCACTGGGACTTCGTGCAGCGCCAGGCGGCCTATGACGAACTCATGCCCGCGATCGTCTCGCAATTCGATGCGGGGCCATCGACCGCTCCGCCGGATGCACGCCGCTTCAAGGCGATGATCTCGGATTCCTTCTTCAACGGCTGGCCGCATGCCGATCGCAGCTGGGAGAAGCAATGCCTCGCCGACACGGCAAGGGGCAACGGCTGGCATTTGGAGGGCTGGGATATCACCGAGCTCTTCTCAATGGAGTCGATCCTGGAGACGGAGGCCGTGTTGCAAACCGTCGTGACCATCATGCGGACGAAGAGAACGCAGAATGCCCAGGCGATCCTGGATGACAACGTCTCCATCTTCAATCCGCTGAGGATGCCGGAGAAATACTCGGCGCTGTGCCGATTCATCCTGCAGCACACGATGCAGTCGTTCGGCTCTAAGGATGCGGAAACCTTCATCCAGGAACTGGGTGGCACCGACGTCGATCTCGCCAAACTCTACCATAGCTATATTTTCCTGATCGATCTTGCCTGCGCGCATCCGCCTTCCCGCTTCTTCAAGGAAACCGACCTGCGCCGCGAGGACTTTCTGCCAGGCGTCCGCTTGATGCGATATATGTACGCTTTCCAGAACGGCCTGCCCGATGACGCGGACAATACCATCAGGACCGAATTGCGTTTGAACCAAGCTTGCGGCGTCGCCTATCCGACCGCCAGCGAGGTCTATCGGATGTGGGCGGAGGATTTTGTCGCTGCGCCGCAGACGCCCATGGTGAAAGTCCGCGCGGTCAGCGCCACCGGGCGACTCTCCTCCACCGATGCCTTTGCAAAGGCTGCAAACGGCGTCGCGGTCAATCAGATCCCGGTCGTTTATGCCATCGCAGGACTGAGCGGGACCCACAGCCTGCGTATAAACGAGCATAAATGGGACGAGGGCTACCGACACCTTGACGACTCCGCCGGATGGGACGCTGTGTTTCTGGAGTCTCTCAAAGCATTCTACACGCCTCGCCCATTTCGGTGTAGCGTGCCGCCGAGTTGTCCGGTCTGCCGCAAGGCGTGCCTCGAAGGATTTGGGTTCCCGTACGAAGTACCCTCTGACGAAGACTGTGTCGTGCATGCCTATTTGGTGGAGGAAAGCGCCCGGCGGGCGCGGGGCAAAGGTGGAGGTGACGAATGAGCAGGCCACTGAACGAGACCGATGTGAGCGCCTTCGAGGAAGGCGCAACCGATCTTTTTGTCGATCCGGCGGCAAACCGGGACGGCGAGGCGCTCCAGATCACGGGGCTGGAAATACTGGCGTTCATCGCCGCCAAGGTCGCATTGCCGGCTCTCGTCGCCTTCTCCTCGCGGGCGCTCTATGACAAATGGCGGAAGCCTTTGACGCGTGCCGATCTCGAGGCACTCCGCAAGGAGCTGATCGGCAAGAACCTGTCGCGAGAACCGGCGGTGCCGAGGGCAGAACTGATTTCCGATGCCATTGCCAAACTCGTCGCCGAGGGGCTGGACGAGGAAAAGGCAAGAAGGATCGCCGGCGAGATTGTCGACAAGGCAACCGCCAAGGCGGCAGGGTGAGGCTTTAGCCCGAATCCAACCCGCATCGCAGCGATGTCGCGGGCCGGAACGCGCTTCATTCGATTCAGCCACGACCGACGCAGCAGCGTTTTCGCGGGCGGCTCCACCGTGATTGCGAGTGGAGACAGCCTGCGCTATGCTGCAATGCAGCACATTTCAGGCGCAGCATTCAGTCGGGCTTGCAAGCCACCCCGCGTGGCGAAACGGAGGGAACTGGACATGCCGATGTTCAAGATGCCGCTTTCCGGCGATGTCGTTCAGTCCATAAATCCCTGGACGGCTTTCTTCAGTCCGATCGGCAGCCAGTTCGGCGTGGTCAACATCAATTTCGGGCAATCGAGCGCACCGCAGGTCGAGCAGGAGGTACTCACCGACGTCGGCAGCTATGGACGACAGCTCGGCCGGATGGGTGATGCGCTCGTCGTGCTCCTCGCCCATTTCAAACCGGACAAGCCGCTGAGCGCGGAAGAAACCGCGGCGATCGACGCACTGAAGGCGATGCTGGAGCAGATCGCCGAAATCAAGGAGCGTCACGCGCGCCCCGCGCTTCGCCCGTAGCAGAGCGGAGATGCGCCCTGTCTTGCCTTTGTTGCAGGGTATCCCGCTACCGCTCCGCCAATCATCAGCAACATGAATCGATGCAGCTTGATCGATTCCGATTAGTCGTTGGACGTGCCGCGCGCTCAGTGGGACTCTCTTCCCATGACAACCGGCTCCAACGACTTGCTCCTCACGCGCATCGATCCCGCATGCAACATGGCGCGTTTCTATTACCTTTCGGTCGAACCGTCCTTGTTCGGCGGCTGCTCGCTCGTGCGCTCATGGGGAAGGATCGGCACGCGCGGCCGCATCCGCGTGGAGCTCTATCAACGGCTTGCGGAGGCGAAACACCGGTTCGGCGAGCTCGCCGCGGCAAAGCGGCGGCGAGGCTACTGCTAGGATTTGATCGCCGGCTCAAACATTTCGAGACGGCGATCTGTCCTTTGCGGGAGGTCTAAGCGGCGCGCGTGGCCGAGCTCAGGGGGATCTCGACATCGATCTCGAGCGTCGAGACATGTTCGCCACGATCCATTCTCACCTGCACCCGGTCGCCGTCCACCTGGACGTGCTTCGCAATGACGGCCAGGATTTCGTCCCGAAGGAGCGAGGCGAGGTCCGCCCCGAACGTGGACCTTTCATGGGCGAGCAGCACCTGGAGACGCTCGCGCGCCATGGGTGCCGATTTTTTCTTGTTGAAGAAACGGAACACGTTCATGCAGCCCTCCGCCCGAAGATCTTGCCGAACAATCCACGCTTCTCGCCCGGAATGGTAACCGGCAGCGTCTCGCCGGCGAGCCGGCGGGCAGCGTCGAAATAAGCCATCGCAGGCGCGCTGCGGCTATCGGCAAGCGTTACCGGCGCCCCGATATTGGAAGCGCGAAGCACATCCATGCTTTCCGGGATGATGCCCAGGAGCGGAATGGACAGGATCTCCAGCACGTCGTCCACCTTGAGCATGTCGCCACGCTCGGCGCGGGTCGCATCGTAGCGGGTCAGGAGCAGGTGCTTCTCGATGCGCTCGCCGCGTTCGGCCTTTTCCGTTTTCGAGTCGAGGAGGCCGATGATGCGATCGGAGTCGCGCACGGACGAGACTTCGGGGTTTGTGACGACGACGGCCATATCGGCGTGGCGCATGGCAAGAGTGGCGCCGCGTTCGATTCCCGCCGGGCTGTCGCAGATGATCCAGTCGAAATGCCTTCTCAGGTCGTTGACGACCCGCTCGACACCCTCTGTCGTCAATGCATCCTTATCGCGTGTCTGCGATGCGGGAAGGAGAAACAGCGTCTCCAATCGCTTGTCGCGGATCAATGCCTGGGGAAGCTTGGCATCGCCCTGGACGACGTTGATCAGGTCGTAGACGACTCTGCGCTCCGCGCCCATGACAAGATCGAGGTTCCGCAGCCCGACGTCGAAATCGACGACGACAGTCTTTTCATTCCGCTGCGCCAGGGCCGCCCCGAGCGCAGCCGTCGAGGTCGTTTTGCCGACGCCACCCTTCCCCGAAGTTACGACAATTACCTTGCCCATTCTTTCCCTCTCCTGTGTGATGCCGGCGTTCGGCTCAGATAATTTTCTCTGCCATGATCGCGTCGTCCTCGAGCCAAAGCTGCACCGCCTGCCCACGCAGGTCGGTCGCGAGGTCATCCGCGGTCTTGTAAATTCCGTCTATGGCCAGAAGCTCGGCCTCGAGCTTGCGGCAGAAGATTCGTGCGGACGCATTGCCCACGGAGCCAGCGAGAACCCGCCCGCGCAGCGATCCGTAAACATGGACGGATCCGCCCGCTATGATCTCGGCGCCCGAGGCGACCGATCCGATGACGGTCACGTCGCCATCGGGAAAGATGACGGATTGGCCGGAGCGGACGGGCTCGCGGATGACGATCGAGGCAGACGACGGACGTTGCACCTGAATCTGCACCTCGGGACTAGCCTTCGGCGTCTCCGCCGGCGCGTCAGCGTTCACGTCGAAATCGGAGACGGGGCGCCCGCCTTTCATCGCGGGCGGCATGCCTGCCTCCAGCTGCGAAGGGCGCGCGCCCTCGATGCCCATGATTCGGACATTCCGGCTCGAAAGGTCCGCAATCAACTGCCGAAGCTGCGATCTGTCGATCGAAAGATCCGATATGTCCAGAACGACCGGGCGGCCGAGGAAGAACCCTGCGGAGCGTGCCGCAAGATCGTCCAGCCGGGTCAGCCAGTCGTCGAAGGGAAGGTCCGGGGAAAGGACGACCGCCAGGAATGAACGGCCTTTGATACGAATCGAGCGGGCGGCTGTTAACACTTTGGTCATCTACGTTAATTTTCCGTTGCGACGGTCTATTCCGTGCATGGTTAACGAATAGTTAACGTCGGACCCTGCCCGAAGCTTGCCTGGAGCTAGTGTCCGGGAAGCCACATAGGCGGCGGGCAGCTTCGCCCGCCGGTCTCGGCATAGGTTTTTGCCGCTTGAGCGGCGCTACAGTGGGGGCAAATGATGAGAGGCTGCGGTGGGCAAGCCCATCGCAGCGCCTGCCGTCAGTTGGATGCGGGTCGGGTGGCCGGGCGCACCAAACGCCGTTCGATGCGTCCCGCGACGGAGAAGATGAGGAACTCGCTGTCCTTGCCGATCTTCTCGCCATCCATGAGCCTGACCACGTCATCGATTCCGGAAACCGACTGACCGTCGATGGCGAGCAGATAGTCGCCCTCCTCCAGGCCGGCCTGCTTTGCAGGACCGTCCGGCTCGACTCGGCGGAGACGCACGGCCGTCGATTGGGAAACGCCCGCCTCAAGCGCGATGCGGCGCTGCAGATCGACCGTGTCGGCAGCAATGCCGATATAGGCGCGGCGAACCTGTCCGAAACGGAGCAGTTCGGAAACCACATGCTTTGCCGTATTGGAGGCGACCGAGAAGGCAATGCTTTGAGCACCCTGGATGACAGCGGTGTTGACGCCGATGATCTCGCCGGCGGACGACACGAGCGGGCCACCGGAGTTGCCGGGGTTGAGCGCAGCGTCAGTCTGGATGATGTCGTCCATCAGACGCCCGCTCGCCGCGCGCATGGAGCGCCCGAGCGCCGATACGATGCCGGCCGTCACGGTCCATTCGAAGCCAAGAGGATTGCCGATGGCAATGGCGATATGGCCACGCTTCAGGGTTTTCGAATCGCCAAGCTTTGCCCAGGCGCCCGACCAATCGTTGGCGCGGATGAGCGCAAGGTCCGTGTCCGGATCCCGGCCGAGAACCCTGCCCTCGACGACCGTTCCTTCGGGGGTCGTGATCCTGACGTTCCTGGCGTCGTCCACCACGTGGTTGTTCGTAACGACAAGGCCGTCGGGCGAGATTGCAAAGCCGGAACCATGGCCCGCGCGGCCACCGATCCTTTCGATCCGGCTGACTGCGGGGCCGACGAGATCGACCGCCGCGGATACAGAATGAGAATAGGCATCGAGCAGCCCGGCATCGGAAGACGGCTGGATGTCACGATCAATGAAGCCCATTGAAAACTCCTCGGACGCTTGTGGCGTCGCAGTGAGGAACGGCAGCGGCTGCGGAAAAGCGAGAAGCTGTCAGTTCGACAGGTTAAAGTTAACACTGA
Source organism: Rhizobium sp. BK251 (assembly GCF_004345245.1). Classification (GTDB taxonomy): domain Bacteria; phylum Pseudomonadota; class Alphaproteobacteria; order Rhizobiales; family Rhizobiaceae; genus Rhizobium. The sequence continues at coordinate 290,318 of NZ_SLUQ01000006.1, forward strand.
GGTGATGTGGCCGAGGCCAATATTCAAGACTCGCGCCGGCGGCGCTCGTTGCGAGGCGAGCCGGCGGCGGACGCCAATCGATCTCCCGGCAAGATCTTGCACGACTCTCGCCCGCGCCTCGTCCATGCTGCGCATCGCGATTCCGACGGTCAGCACATTGCCGGCTATATCCAGAGCCCGAACTGTGCCATGAACGGGAATTGTTTCGGCCCTCCTGTTGACGTAGGTGATGATGAAAAAGATCGGTTTTCTCTCGTTCGGACACTGGACGCCCTCGCCCCAATCGCAAACGCGCTCGGCGTCGGACACGCTGCTGCAGTCCATCGACCTTGCCGTCGCGGCCGAGGAACTGGGCGCGGACGGAGCCTATTTCCGGGTGCATCACTTCGCCCGCCAACTTGCTTCGCCGTTTCCGTTGCTCGCGGCCGTCGGCGCCAGGACGAGCCGCATCGAGATCGGCACCGCCGTCATCGACATGCGCTACGAGAACCCGCTTTACATGGCCGAGGATGCCAGCGCCGCGGACCTTATCGCCGGCGGGCGCCTGCAGCTTGGCATAAGCCGCGGTTCGCCCGAGCAGGTGATCGATGGCTGGCGTTATTTCGGCTATGCTCCGGAGGAGGGCCAGACCGACGCAGACATGGGCCGCCGCCACGCGGAGGTGTTCCTCGATGTGCTCAAGGGCGAGGGTTTCGCCCAGCCGAATCCGCGGCCGATGTTCCCCAATCCACCCGGCCTGCTGCGCCTCGAACCCCATTCCGAGGGGCTTCGCGAGCGAATCTGGTGGGGTGCCGGCTCCAATGCCACCGCGGTCTGGGCAGCCAAGTTAGGCATGTACCTGCAGAGCTCCACCTTGAAGGATGACGAGACTGGCGAGGCCTTCCACATCCAGCAAGCCAAGCAGATCCGTGCCTATCGAGAGGCCTGGAAGGAAGCGGGCCATGCCCGCGAACCGCGTGTCTCGGTCAGCCGCAGCGTCTTCGCCCTGGTGAACGATCGCGACCGGGCCTATTTCGGCCATGGCAACAAGGAACAGGATTCGATCGGCTTCATTGACGAGAACACCCGGGCGATCTTCGGCCGTTCCTATGCCGCCGAGCCGGATGCACTCATCGAGGAACTGCGAAAGGACGAGGCGATCGCGGAGGCCGATACCCTGCTTCTGACCGTCCCTAACCAGCTCGGCGTCGAATACAACGCGCATGTCATCGAGGCGATTCTCAAGCATGTGGCCCCGGCCCTCGGCTGGCGCTGAGGCACAACCTCAAAGCCGCACCGCAGAGCCGCTGCCCGCGGCTCTACCCCGGGCGCGACATCAACGGACTTTCTTGGCCGCGTTCGCTCCGCTCCACAGCGAACCCGGGTTGGCGCGATTCGGATGAAGTTCGAGCATGGCGTCGTAGAGTTCGCGCGGTGTTTTCGTTGTTTCATCAAGACGGTTGAAATCTCGAAGATATTGCCGCGTTTCGGCAATGTTGCGCGGGTCGTCGTCATTCTCAGGTATCTTGTGGCCGGCCACCACCGCCTTGGGCTCGAGTGCTTCGAGTTTGTCCAGCGCGGCAATCCACTCCAGCCGGCTTTGCTTGGTGGTCTCTGCGAGATAGGGATGAATTCCGTTGTAGACGACGTCACCGGCGACGATCAGCCCGATCGAGGGGACATGCAGGCTCGTGGAAAAGGCCGTGTCGGTCTGGCCGGTATCGACGACGACGAGCTTGTGCCCTTCCAGTTCCAGCATGTTGCCGTCGAGCGGCTCTGCGGCCCGCAGCCGTTCGGGTATCTGGCCCGGCACGCGCTTGCGCCAGAAGCCGTCGATCGTTTCCGGCGTCAGTTGCGCCTTCATTGCCTCAACAATCACCGGCGCCGCAACAGCCCTCGCGTGCGGAAAGCGCTCGAGGAGCGTGGCAATACCGAAGAAGTGGTCGCCATGGGCATGGGTTATGTAGATGGCCGTGAGGTTCTTGCCGCTTGCAGCCACCCAGTCTGCCAGCCTTTGTGACTGATCGGTCGTCAGAAACGTGTCGACCAGGACCGCATCACGCTCACCGTGGATGAGGGTCGACGAATTAGCGACCCAGGCCCATTCTTCCTGGCCGGGCGGCACGTCAGGCGTCAGCCCAGGACGTCGTATTGTAAACACTTGCCAGCCAAGAGCGGTGTCGCTTGCTGAATACACTGCCATCTCCGTGGTTATCGATTGGACGTTCAAGGTCGAACCATGTGGATCCGCAGGTCTTCGCGCGAGTTTAAATGTGCGAAGAATTGATAATGCGAAGACGGCGCCTCGGTTCCTTTGGCTTGGGATCGACAGATATGGACCGGCTTGCGCGAGTGAGCATCCCGCACAAAAAGACCCCCAGTCACGAAGGCTGGGGGCATCGCAGGCAATAGCTTAGGGGGACCGTCGGCCTGCAAAGCCCAAACCACCTTGTCGGGGGACCCGTGGCTTGGGATCTATAAATTCTCCAATACCTTGCGGCGCTGGTTGCTGTACTGTCCTCACCAATACAATAGCACCGAAGGTGTTCACGAACTCGTCACACCTAAGCGAGCGACATGTGAGCGTCCGGCAGTCCCTTGACTCCCGAAAAAATTAGAACATAATAGGAACACTGCCGTCCACCGTGCGGCCATCAACAGAAATCGTCAAAACTGGAGGCCGCGCATCCGCGCGGAGTTGTCGCGTGCGCAAGCTGGTGTGGCAGGAAAGACATGACGAGGATCTGAAGTGGGAGGTGGAAGCCGTACTCGCCTGGCACGACGAAGACGCGCGGGCAGCGATCGCCACGCTACTGCTCGACTGCCAGCATCTGCGTTTGCAACTCGCCTTGGCGGAGGACACAAACCGACAGCAACACACGGCTGATGGCGTTGGACCAAGGCCGTTTGAATTTCCGCGGAGCCGGCATAGATTGGAGCCATGAGCGGATTGGGCGCGCGATCAGCGCGGAACCGAATATTGGCTGACAGTCTGGACGTGCCTGCCGGCGGCGGTGCGTTTTCATTGCCTCGCGTTGCAATCGGTATTTTCCTGGTGGACCAGGCCCGGCACCGCATAGCGCTCGGATCGGACAGGAAGAGGCAGATACCGCTCTCGGCAGGTGAAGGCTGGATCCTGCCGGCTCACGCCTCTGGCACGTGCGAATACGACGAGGCTCTCTCCTATCTCAAGCTGGAATTGCCCGACACGCTGCTCGATGAGGTCGGTTTCGAGAATGCGCGCGGCTTTGAACCGCTTGTGGGTCGGCTCGACCCCCTTCTTGCGCAGTTCGCCCATCAGATGGTGATGAATGAGCAGGCGCCACGATCGCTCTATCGAGAGACAATGGAACTCGCCATCGCGGCCCATCTGGCGCATCTGCTGGCGCCCTCCTACCCGATCCCCGCTCGCGCGGGAGACCGGCGCCTGCGGCGGGCAATCGCCTACATCCACGACAACATCTCGGCCGATCTGTCGCTCGACGAGATGGCCGCGGAGGCGGCAATCAGCAGGTTTCATTTCATCCGCGCCTTCACCAAGGCGTTCGGAAAGTCACCGTTGCAATACGTCATCCATGAGCGAATGAAACTCGCCCGCGTCTTGCTCACGACGACGGACGCGCCAGTTGCGGTGGTGGCAGCCAGAGTCGGCTACGAGGACCCTTCGCGTTTCGGCCGGCATTTCAGGCGGCACACCGGCCTGACGCCCGCGGCGTTCCGGCAGAGCCAGCGCAGCTGAAGACGGTATCACAACAGCAATAAACGCCTCGCGATCGGCACGAAACGCTCCTGCGCGTTCCCGCCGGTCCTGCGATGCTCCTCCCATGATCGCCCGGTGGGCGTGGTGACGGGAGATGCCTTCAATGAGACTAGTGGCGCTATCTGCAATCGGTGCGGCGATGATGAATGCTGGCGCCTTCGCAGCCGATATCCAAACCCGGGAGGTCTCGTTTCGGAATGAAGGAGCGACGCTGGCTGGCACGCTCTATCTTCCGCCTGACTACAAGCCAGGCGAAAGACTGCCCGGCGTCGTGGTCACAGGCGCCTGGACCTCGGTCAAGGAGCAGATGGCCGGCCTCTATGCCCGGGAGATGGCGGAGCGCGGTTTTGCAGCACTTGCCTTCGATTTCCGCGGCTGGGGCCAATCGGGTGGCGAGATCCGCTACAAGGAGGACCCGGCGGCCAAGACAGCCGATATCATCGCTGCCGCCGACTACATGGCGACGCGGCCGGAAATCGATCGAGCGAGCATCACCGGGCTCGGAATCTGCGCATCGGCCGGGTACATGGCTGCCGCGGCCGCAGATAACGACACGTTCAAGGCCGTGTCGCTGGTCGCGCCTTGGCTGCATAACACCGAGATCGTCGAGCAGGTCTATGGCGGCGGTGATGGCGTCGCCAAACTCATTGCCACGTCGAGGAGCGCGGAGGAAGCCGAGCGCGGCGGCCAACCGCAGATCATCACGGCCGCCAGCATGACGGACCGGGCATCGCTGATGCATCAGATCCCCTATTACACGGAGAGCGGCCGCGGCCTAATTCCGGAATACGACAACAAGTTCAATCTTGCCTCGTGGGAGCCTTGGCTGACCTACGATTCCGTGTCGATCGGCAGCCGCCTCGACAAGCCCATCCTCATCGTCCACTCAGAGGCGGCGGCCGTCCCGCAGGGAGCCCATGCCTTCTTCTCGCGCCTTCGCGGCAATGCAACTGAAGTCTGGCTCGATGATGTCACCCAGTTCGACTTCTACGACAGGCCGGAGGACGTAACGCGCGCTGCCGATGCCACTGCGGACCATTTTACGCGAATCCTCAAAGGCCACTGAGCTACGCTATCTCTCGGAGGAAATTATCATGAATGGCCTTGCCCTCATGAGCGCAATTGGCGCGCTGTCCGCCTGCCCCGCGTTGGCGTACGCTGAGAAGATCAGCCTTCACGACCGGATGGCAATCATCGACACCATCACCGACATCGCTGCCGGCGCCGATCGCCATCAGTGGGAGCGCGTGCGCGGTGCCTTCGCCGACAAGGTGACGCTCGACTACACCAGCCTCTGGGGCGGCGAGCCGGTCACACAGCCGGCCGAAGAGGTCGTCACGCAGTGGTCGGGCTTCCTGCCGGGGTTCGACGAAACCCTGCATCTGCTCTCCAATTGCACGATCGTGGATAGCGGTGACGGGGCCGCCGTGGCGGAAGCCGATTTCCAGGCCTTGCATCGCATCGACCAGGACAGGTGGAGCCTGATGGGTCACTACCGCTACGAGCTCACAAGGATCGACGGGGCATGGAAGGTAACCCATCTCGTCATGCGCCACAGCTTCGAGAGCGGTGACCGTGGGCTGGTGGGCCGTGCCGCGGCGCGGGCCGGTCGGATCCGGTGACCTGAGACAGTTGCCCTATAACACCAACCATGGAGATCAACATGCGCACTGCCCGTGCTGTTCAAACCCTGCTCATTTCCGCCGCAGTCACCTTGGGAGAAAATGCCGTGGCCGCCAGCCCCGAGGAAAACCGACAGGTGATCGCCGACTACTACGCGACCTATGCCACCGGCGACATGGAACGGGTTGCGAACTTCTTTGCAGACGACATCGAATGGCATATTCCCGGACATCATCCGCTGGCCGGGACGAAACGCGGCAAGGCGGAAGTAGCCGCGTTCTTCAGGGAGCTCGGGAAGGCCGGCTTCAAGGCCGAGCTCATGGCCCTCATGGCCGACGAGAACTGGGTGATCGACATGCATCGTGGATGGTCGAACCGCGAGGGAGCTTCCAACGTTGATACGACCTGGGTGCTCGCCTTCCGGATAGAGGACGGCAAGATCCGCGAGGCACGCAACTTCGCCTACGATCAGGCCGCCGCCGACAGCTTCTTCTGGCATGCCTATCCGCTGAAGCCGCTTCCGAGCCGGCTGTTAGACTGAACGCGCCGCGACATGTGCCCTTCGTCGACGCGCAATGAAGCCTTGTTCGAGCCTTCTGTCATGTCTCCGCAGGCGACCGACCCTCACGCGTCCCATGCGGCGGCGCTGTCGTATCATGTCTCAGAGAGGCTCTCGCATAGAGGCCGTCACGCAAGAGCATTCCGGTCCACATGATGAGCTTCCTGATGGACCGGAGCATCTGTCTCACCTTCCAGAGAGAGTTTTGATGTAGGCGCGCCATCCGCCGAGTTCGGTGATCTCCTGTGCACCGGCGACGGCATGCGCTTCGCACAGGAAACCGGAAACCTGGGAACCATCCGCCAGGGTGACCTTGCCGATGCCGAGAGGCGCCGGGATTTTCTGCACGAACTGGCCGAAGACCGCCGGGCTCACCTTCCAGACCTCGACCTCCACTCCCCTACCATCGAAGCCTGGATCACGAACGAGGCCCGGCTTGGGCGGCATCGTATCCGGCAGTACGAAGAGGCGATAGTCGCCGGCCGTCCGGCAGGTTCTTGCGAGCTTGCCATCGTTTGCGCTGAGCTCGTGGTTGAGCGGCATGCCCGTCAGGTGCGCGCCAACGACCATGACCGTGACCAGCCCATCATCCAGCTCGGCAACGCGGCTTGCCTCGGGGAGCAGGGCCGTGCGGTCCTTGCCCATGCCGACGCCAAGCGCGCGATGCAATGCATCGGCGAAGGGCGCCAGCGCGTCGTCGCTGAAGGCGGGGCCGAACAGGGTGACGCCTCCGGGCAGGTGGCCATCGGCGTCGAAACCGGCGGGGATGGCGATCGCCGCATAGCCGAAGAGGTTGGCGAAGTTCGTGTACCGGCCGAAGTGGCCGTTCTTCACGATGGGATCGGCAAGCATCGCCTCGACCGTGTAGGTCGTCGGCGAGGTCGGCAGCATCAGCACATCGACCTTTTCCCATTCGACCAGCGTCTTCTGGCGCAGGGCCTCCAGCCTGTAGCGGCCCTCGAAGGCGGCAACGGCGTCATAGCCGCTCGCCCCCTCGATGATCGTCCGCACGGTCGGATCGAAGTCGGCGGCATTGGTGGCGATGAAGTCCTTCACTGCCGCCAGTCGCTCGGCGACCCATGGGCCGTTATAGAGCAACTCGGCCGCCTGGCGGAACGGCGTGTAGTCGAAGGACACGATCGTCGCGCCGAGCGCTTTCGCCCGCTCGATCGCGGCATCATACAGAGCTTCATAGGCCTTGTTGCCGAAGAACTCTCGCTCCTTGTCGCCGAGAATACCGACCCTGAGGCCTGATGCCGGCAGGCTTGCGGGTTCTGCCGGCCGTGAGAAGGGATCGGCGGCATCATAGCCGTCCACCACCTGCCGGATTGCAACGCCATCGCCGACCGTCGCGGCAAAGACGGTGACCACATCGACGCTGCGGCAGGCCGGCACCACGCCGACATTCGGAACAAGCCCCGGAGTCGGCTTGATGCCGACGAGATTATTGAAGGCTGCCGGCACGCGGCCGGACCCTGCCGTATCCGTGCCCAGCGAGAAGCTGGCGAGGCCGGAGGCGACCGCGACCGCCGAACCCGAGCTTGACCCCCCGGAGACATAGGCCTTGTCGAACACCGAACGCGGCGCGCCATGCGGCGAGCGCGTGCCGTTGAGGCCCGTGGCAAACTGGTCGAGATTGGTCTTGCCGATGACGAGTGCGCCTGCTGCCTTCAGCCGAGCGATGACCGTAGCGTCTTTCTCCGGGTGATAGGCGTAGGCTGGGCAGGCCGCGGTCGTCGGCAATTCGGCGACATCGATATTGTCCTTCACGGCAAACGGGATACCCCACAGCGGTAGGCTGTTCGGTTTCGGCGCGCGCGCAATCAGGTCCCTCGCCGCCGCCCGAAGGTCGTTCTCCGGCGTTTCCGTGATGAAGATCGCGGGATCGTCGGAGGCCTTGCGGCGGGCGATAACCTCTTCCACGAGGTCGAGCGGCGAAAGTCCGTTTGCGTAAGCGGCCTTGACCGAAGCGAGATCGAGAATGGCAGGGAGCATCAGATTTCCTCTAGCACGACCAGCACATCGCCGGCCTTGATATTGCGGCCCGGACCGACGCGGAGATCGCGAACGGTTCCTGCGGCATGGGCGGTGACATTGATTTCCATCTTCATGGATTCGATGATAGCGAGCGTGTCGCCTGCGGAAACAGGCTGGCCTTCCTCTACCAGAACTTTCCAGACATTTCCGGGCACGGCGCTCTCCACCCCAAAGCAACCCTGGGGAATGTCGCCGTCGAGACCGTTGCCGGTTCCTTCGTCTGTGACGAAGCTGTCGAGGCCTTGCTCCTTCCAGCGCCGGCGTTCTGCCTCGAACGCAGCCTGCTGCATCGATTTGAAAGCGGAGATGCCGGGCGCGCCGGCGGCGAGTTCCGCCTCGTAGGCCGCGTATGAAAATTCGCCTTCCTCGATGCGTACGGGATAGCCGCCGTGCGGAAAAGCAGCGCGCGCCTCCGTCAGTTCCTCATGGCTGACGGGGAAGAACCGGATCTGGTCGAAGAAGTCGAGAAGCCACGGCTTGCCCTTGGTAAAAAGCGGCGTCTGACGCCAGCTATTCCAGACCTGGATCGTCCGACCGAACAGTTGGTAGCCGCCGGGGCCTTCCATTCCATAGATGCACATATAGGCGCCGCCGATGCCGACGGCGTTTTCGGGCGTCCAAGTACGCGCCGGGTTGTACTTGGTCGTGACCAGACGGTGGCGCGGATCGAGCGGCGTTGCGACCGGAGCACCCAGATAGACGTCGCCCAGCCCCATCACCATATAGCTTGCCCCGAGGATCGTATCCTTGACCGCCTGCTCATCCTTCAACCCGTTGATGCGGCGAATGAATTCGATGTTGGAAGGGCACCAGGGCGCATTCGGTCGCACGAGCTCCTGGTATTTCCGCATGGCGAGCTGCGCGTCAGGATCATTCCAGGAGAGCGGCAGGTGGATCGTGCGGCTCGGGACCTTGACGTCCTGCACCGCCGGCAGGCTTGCCTCTATCTCGCCCAGCAGCCCGAGCAGCCGCCTGCGTGTCAGTGCCGTCCCGTCATAGTGGACCTGCAGCGAACGGATGCCCGGCGTCAGGTCGATGAGGCCGTCGAGCCTGGCTTCCCCAACCGCCTGCATCAGAAGATGCGTCCGAAGCCTGAGCGCGATGTCGAGCTGCATTGGGCCGTATTCGACGAGCAGGTTGTCGTCCCCCTGCCGGCGATAGACCACCGGCACCGGTCCGTCCTCGCTCTTGCCGATGATGGCGGAGCCGGCCTCTTCGCCGATGCGCCTTACCGCGGGACCGGCGATGGGGTCGTCGGGTCGCGTGACGGCGTGGAACCGGATCGTGTCGCCCGGCTTGAACTGCCCCATCTTCCATTGCTCGTCGCGGGCGACCACCGCCGGGCAGACGAAGCCGCCAAGGCTCGGGCCGTCAGGGCCGAGAATGATCGGCATGTCGCCGGTGAAATCGATGGCGCCGACCGCATAGGCATTGTCGTGCAGGTTGGAGGGGTGAAGTCCCGCCTCGCCGCCGTCGGCACGCGCCCATTTCGGAGCGGGGCCGATGAGGCGCACGCCGGTGCGCGCGCTGTTGAAGTGCACCTCGTACTCGGTAGCGAAAAGTGTCCCGATATCCTCCTCGAGAAAGAAATCCGGCGCACCGTGCGGCCCATAGACCACGCCAACCGACCATTCCCGCGTCAGCTGGGCGGGATCGTCGGCGCGTTTTGGTGCCGCCTGTTCGGCGCGTGCAAGCCTCAGCACATGGCCCGCACGCAGGGTGCCCGTGGCATTGCCGCCGAACTGGCCGAGCCCGAATGTGGCGCGCGATCCAAGCACGACGGGAGCCGCAAACCCGCCCGCCACGGCGAGATAGGCCCGCTGGCCAGGACCCTGGATCGTTCCGACCGAGAGCGTCTGGCCGGCATTTACCGGAACTGCGACGTCATGCGAAATCGGCAAGCCATCGAGCGTCATCGGCATATGCGCTCCCGCCAGCGCGATCACCGCATCCGAGAAGAAGCGCAGGACGGGACCCGAGACCGTCAGCTCAAGCGCCGCCGTCTCATCGCTATTGCCAACCAGGCGATTGGCGTGACGGAAGGAGCGTTCGTCCATCGGACCGCTCGGCGGCACGCCGACATGCCAGAGGCCGAGGCGTCCCGGCAGCTCCTGCAGGCTCGAATGCGCGCCGGGTGCGATCACCTCGACGACATCGGGAACGAAGGCGAAGTCCTTCAACGCCGTCGTCGCGACATCCCCGCTTACGAAAAGGTCGGAAGCGGCGATAGCTCGCAGATAGTCCAGATTGGTCTCGATGCCGGAGAGCGCTGTCTTTTCAAGCGCGTCCGACAGCGCCGCAATGGCTGATGGCCTGTCGCACGCCGAAACGATCACTTTGGCAAGCATCGGATCGTAGAATGCAGTCACCTCCGTACCGGTCTCGACCCAGCCGTCGACGCGGACGCCATCCGGGAAGACGACCTCGGTCAGCAGGCCCGCGCTCGGACGAAAGCCGGCATGGGGCATTTCTGCATAGACACGCGCCTCGATGGCCGCACCTCTCGCCACGAGCGCCTCCCTGCCAGTCAGCACATCCTCGCCGGCTGCCTGGCGGATCATCCACTCGACCAGATCGATGTCGAAGACTGCCTCCGTTACCGGATGCTCGACCTGCAGCCGGGTATTGACCTCTAGGAAGTAGAATTCCTCCCGTGCCGGATCATAGATGAACTCGACCGTGCCGGCGGACTCGTAGTTGACTGATTTGCCCAGAGCGACCGCCGCAGCATGCAGGCTGGCGCGCACAGCATCCGGAAGGTTGGGTGCCGGTGTCTCCTCGATAACCTTCTGGTTGCGGCGTTGCAGCGAGCAGTCGCGCTCGCCCAGCGCAATCACGCGACCCTTGCCGTCGCCGAAGATCTGGACCTCGACATGGCGGGCCCTGGCTACGAAGCATTCGAGATAGACGCGTGCATCGCCGAAGCTCGCTCGCGCCGTGCGCTGCACGGTCGCGAAGACCGCCTCGAGTGCTTCCGGGCCGTCGCACAGCTGCATGCCGATGCCGCCGCCGCCGGCCGTCGACTTCAGCATTACCGGATAGCCGATCTGCCGGGCCGCAGCCAGGGCGGCCTCGGCCGTGTCGAGCAGGCCGCTGCCGGGGAGAAGTGGTACGCCGCTTTCGTGCGCCAATTCGCGTGCGGTATGCTTCAATCCGAAGGCCAGGATATTGTCCGGCCGAGGCCCGATGAAGGCGATCCCTTCATCCTTCAACCGCTCGGCGAAACCGATGTTTTCCGACAGGAAACCGTAGCCGGGATGCACGGCCTCGGCACCTGTGGCCCTGCAGGCGGCAATCACTGCATCGACGTCGAGGTAGCTTTCGGACGCGGGCGAAGGGCCGATACGCACGGCCTCGTCGGCCATCAGGACGGCCTTGGAAAACCGGTCTGCGTCGGAATAGACGGCGACGGATGCAATGCCGAGCGTCCTCAAGGTTCTGATGATCCGGACGGCTATCTCGCCCCGGTTGGCGATGAGTACCTTTGTGAACATGGCTCAGGCCTCAGCATCCCAGACGAGCACGCGGATCGGCGTCGGATCGAAGCCGTTGCATGGATTGTTGATCTGCGGGCAATTGGAGATCACCAGCAGCACATCCATGTCCGCCGTAAGCTCGACATAGTCGCCGGGCGAGGAAATGCCGTCGACGATCGTCATTTCGCCGGTCGGCGCGATCGGCACGTTCATGAAGAAATTGATGTTCGGCACGACGTCGCGCTTGCCCATCCCGTATTTCGAGACCTCGAGCACGAAATTGTCGCGGCAGGCATGAAGGTATTTCGTGGCGTGACCGAAGCGCACCGTGTTGCTCTCGCACGAGCAGGCACCGGCCGATGTATCGTGACGGCCGCAGCTATCGGCCGTCATCGTCATCATCACCCGGCCTTCGTTGGAGATGATCTTCGTGCCCGTCGAGACATAGGCGGCACCCTGCTCGCGCATCGTGTCCTGGTTGGAATAGCGCTCCGAGTAGTCCTCGGCATTGTAGAACAACGTGTCGATCGCCTGCTGACCGTAGGAGTCCTCGATGCGGACGGTCTGTCCCTTCTTTACGAGGGTCGAAAAAGGCGCTTCGGCGGGGATATAGTGGTCCTGCACGGTGTTCTCGAGCGAGCGAGCGGCGGAGGTTGCGGCAAACTTTGTCATCTCTGTTCCCTCACGCTTCGGCGAACGCATTGTTCTCGAAGCCTCGCACGGCCTCTGCGGTTGCGGTACGGCAAAGGTCGTCGGCCGTGGGCTCGCTCGCGGCGATGCGAGTGACTGTCACGGGATTGGGTGCGTAGACGGGACTGGGGTCGAGGGGATGCGGGCAATTCGAGAAACCGACGATCATGTCCATCTCGGCGCGCAGTTCGACATAGTCGCCGGCTTGAACCAGTTCCGGCTTCCAGAGGAACTTGCCCTCGGCATCGACCCGAACGGGCGCAAAGAGAGCCAGCACTGCCGGAATGTCACGTCGATCGAAGCCGAGCTTGGCGGCCATCTTGACCAGGTTGTCGCGCGTGTTGCGGATGTTCGCGCCATTGGCGCCCAGATATTTCGCGGCGTTGGAGGCAGCCGTTGAGCCACCCATCAGGCAGTCGTGCGCCCCACATGAATCCTCGACGATGGAGAACATGACCCTGCCCATATCGGAGAAGATCACACGGCCCTTGCCGAGACCCGTCGTCCACTGCACCTTGATCGTATCGGGCAAGTTCAACCGCTCCGATTTCTCCCGGGCGTTCCAGGCGACAAGAGTGACCGTGGAAAATCCCTCGTCCAGGCTGATGCGCAGGATCTCGTTCTTCTTGACGGATGTGGCCCAGTACCAGCCGCCCGGGATCACCTCGCGGTGGACGATGCCGCCGGCGGTGACTTCCGGCGCGGGCTTGGCGCTCTTGGCCGGCGGCGCCTTCGGGGCAAATTCGAGACCCCTCTTCTGATGTTCTTCATAACGCGCGCGGTTGGCGGCGATTTCCTCGGGTGAACGCCTGATGTGCACGGTTCGTCTCCTTGCAATTACTGGCCGGGTCGTCCCGGCTATCGACCGTTGAGTGCCGGGCCGTCCCGGTCCGGTCGGATAAGAGAAGACTGGCCGGCGCGGCGCGGCGGCCAGATCGGAATGTCACGGGTGATCGTCGCACCGTAGCGCAGCCTCTCCTCCGGCCGGTCTCGGCGACGCTCGAAGGCGACGACACGGGTGGCGAGCGCGAAGGCCTCGCGCATGTCGTGGGTAACCATCACCACGGTCATCGGGTTTTCATGCCAGAGCCGCTTCATCAACGAATGGATCTCGGCGCGGGTGCCGGGATCGAGTGCGCCGAAGGGCTCGTCGAGCAGGAGCACGCGCGGCTTCATGACGAGCGCCTGTGCAAGCGCCAGTCGCTGCTGCATGCCGCCGGAGAGCTGTGCGGGATACTTGTCCTCCGCTTGCGAGAGACCGACCTCGTTCAGCATCGCGCGAGCCTCGGCAATCGCCGCTTTCCGCGCATAGCCGAACAGCCGCCCGCAATAGCGCGAGGCGACAAGCTCCTTGCCGAGAAGGACATTGCCGAGCACCGTCAGATGCTGGAAGACGGAATAGCGCTGAAAGACGACGCCCCGGTCCGGCCCCGGCTCCGACGGTAACGCAACTCCATCGATGAGGATCTGGCCACGTGTCGGCCGTTCCTCGCCAAGCAGCATGCGCAGGAACGTGGTCTTGCCGCAGCCGGACGGACCGACCAGAGCGACGAAAGCGCGGGATTCGATGTCGATCGAGATCTTCTCCAGCACGATCTGGTCGCCATATTCCTTCCAGACGGCATCGACTGTGAGCGCGCTCATGCCTGCTTCTCCAGGTCGGACCACGGGAAAAGCGAAACGCGCAGCCGATCGAGCAGCCAGTCCATGGCGACGGCAAGCAGCGTGATCCACGCCACATAGGGAAAGATGACGTCCATCGCGAGATAGCGGCGTACGAGGAAGATGCGGTAGCCGAGGCCGGAGTCCGACGAAATCGCTTCGGCCGCAATCAGGAACAGCCAGGCCGGGCCGAGCTGTAGCCTCAGGCAGGTGATCAGGCGCGGCAGAATCTGTGGCAGGACGACCCGCAGGCCGATCTGCCACGAACTGCCGCCGAGCGTTTCGGCCTTGATGATCTGTTCGCGCGGCATCTCGATTGCCTTCAGCGCGAGGTCACGGATCATGATCGGGGTGACGCCGATGACGATCAGGGCGATCTTGGATGTTTCCCCGAGGCCTGCGACGATAAACAGGATCGGAAGGAGCGCCAGCGGCGGCACCATGGAAACCGCGGCGACAAACGGCGAAAGCAGTGCCCGGACATAGGGCAGCATGCCAATGAGCATGCCAAGCACGAGCGCAACCAGTGTCGCTATGCCGAGGCCGGAGAAGAGGCGCACGAGGCTTGCCAGCGTATCCGCCCAGAGCATGTATTCGCCGGTGCGCGCATCCGCCATGAAGGCCAGGCGATTGATCGCGCCGGCAAGGCCCGAAAGTCCCGGCAGCAGCTTGTCATTTGCGTTGTCCGCCAGCCGCGCCGCCGAACCCATCGCATAGGCGACGAGCACGAGCAGAAACGGCGTCAGCATCAGGGCAAGTCTCGCGCCATTGCTCGGACGCGTATTGATCCAGCGCATGGGAAGGCTCCGCTAAGAGAGGTTCGTGGCGTGGCCGGGCGGCTTGGCACCCGGCCACGCCCATCGTTTCCTAGAGGGTTCCCTTTACGGCCGCGTCCATATAGGCCGTGGTGAAACGGAGCTTCACGTTGGCCTTGTCGCCGAGGACGGTGCCATCAGGCATTTCGATGCCGATTACGTCTGCGGAAGGCGCGCCGTTGCCTAGCAATCCCTTGGAGAAGAGGAAGTTGCGCACGAGATCCATCGTCTTCGGCAGATCCTGTGACGCGGCAAAGGAAACCGCATCCGCCGGCTTGTCGAAGAGCTTCGTCGCGGCCATTTGCGCCTCGAAGCCGGCAAGGTCCGTACCCGATGCCTTGCCCATGGCCTCGCGTGCCGACTTGCCTTCGGCGGAATCCGCGGTCATCAGCTTCATCGTGTCATACCAGATGCCGACAAGCGCCTTGCCGAAATCCGGATTGTCCTTGAGTACGGCGCTGTTGGCGACCATGAGGTCGATGATCTCGCCGGGGATCTGCGAGCTGTCGAAGACCTTCTTAGCAGAGGGTTCCTCCAGAATGGTCGAGACGAGCGGATTCCAGGTGACGACGGCGTCGACGTCGGCCGAGTTGTAGGCGGCGACCATGTCTGCGTCGGACGTGTTGACGACCTTCACGTCGCGTTCGCTCGAACCGATGCCTTCCAGCGCCCGGGCAAGCAGATAGTGCGAGACGGAAAACTCGACGAGATTGACGTTCTGGCCCTTGATATCCTCGAGCTTGGCCTTGTCCTTCAGGATGACGGCGTCGTTGCCGTTGGAAAAGTCGCCGACGATGACGGCGGTCGTGTCAACGCCGCCCGCTGCGGGAATGGAGAGGCCATCCATGTTGGTCAGCGTCACGGCATCGAAGGCGCCCGCGGTATACTGGTTCATCGACTCGACGTAGTCGTTGAACTGGGTGACGTCGATCTTGATGCCGTATTTGTCGGCCCATTTCTGCACGATGCCATGATCGGCGGCATAGCCCCACGGCATCCAGCCGACATAGATCGACCAGGCGACCTTGAACTCCTTCTTTGCCTCGGCATGAGCGCTGCCGAACGCGGCAAGGGCAACGGAGGCTGAAAGGGCAGCGATGGAGAGGATTTTCTTGAAAGTCTGCATTGGTATTCCCCTTTTGTATCCTTCAAAAGGGACCGGCAAAGACCAACGCCGCCAATCCCTTGGCTAACGAGGTCTCCCGGGCTTTTATCCCGCCGTGCACCCGACGGGATTTCTCCCCGTCGGTGACCGCTCTCGGACCAGTCACGTCAAATGACGCCGGAACCCTAGCGACCAACTCATGAACTTCTAATGCAAGGCACGTGCCATATGCACAATCGCGCGGATTTCCGGCCCTTTCACCGGGCATCCCGTGCGACGATTAAAAAAGCTGCACTTTCTTTGGTCGCCGGCGCTCAAAACTGAGGCGCAGGCACGGAACCTTGAATCGAAGGTATTCCGACATTCCAGGCAGGATATGGCCGAAATGGCTGTGCGCGTCGCGATCCAATTGGTCATTTCTTCGCCATACCGTACCGGACTGGCCGAAAGTGACCTCGCGCACCTGCGTATAATCTGATGTAACGGTCCTGCTTTCCACCTCTCGGAAAGTATTTCCCGGACTTCCCCGCCGATTACGGCGGGTTTTTTTTATCCTGCTTCCAGATATACGTTGGCACACGACGCCAAACCGGTTGCCATTGCGCACCTGGCTCTTCGTCGCGCTTGCCTATCCGCCCACCTTGAGCAGCATGCGCGCGCTCTCGGCATCGGTGACCAGCCCTGTTGCCAGCCCGGCCCGCATGGTTGCCAGGAGAATGGCATGCTTGTGAGGGCCACCGGAGGCGATGATACGGTCAGGAATACCGCGATAGGCCTCGATGTCCGGCGAGATGACCTGCCGGTTCAGCGGATGGTCGACCGGCTGGCCCGAGGCGTCGAGATAACGCCCGAGCAAATCCCCCACGGCGCCCGCAGCCACCAGCCTCCCGATGTCGACTTGCGGCGGCAAGCCATAGCGAATCTGCAAGGAACGACCCGTGACATCGCCGACGCTTAAAAAGGACAGCTCGACGTTCGAGCCTTCGCGCAGGAACTCCTGGAAGACGGGTTGGCTCATGATCAGGTCGTGGGCCTCTTCGCTGCCGGCATAGATCGGTGCCGCAAAATAGTGGCACTTCGCGTTCAGCACCTTGGCGAAGCTTCTGACAATCTCGAAAGTGTTGATCTCCGACCCGCGGGTCAATCCGCCCATCAGGGAGCGGATGCGCATTTCCGGCTCGTTCGCACCCGTCATCTGCAGCACGGTCTCATGAAGCGTTGCGCCCCAGCCAACGCCAATGGAGCGCGGTTTGCGGGCCTGAATGAAGCGATCGAGGAAGGCCGCAGCAGCGCGGCCCATAACGGCATGCATCTGATCCAGATCGGCCGGCGTCGGCGCGACGACGGCATCCTTCAAGCCGAAACGCCTGCACAGTCGTGCCTCCAACTCGGCATTTTCGGCAAGCGGCGAGTTGAAACTGACGCGTACGACGCCCTTTTCGAGTGCCGCGGCAAGCAGCTCGTTGATCCGGCGACGTGTCAGGTTCATCCGCTCGCCAATCTGCGCCTGGGTCAACCCTTCGACATGGTAGAGCCATGACGCACGCACCATCAGTTCCTGACTATCCAAGTTCCACTCCCGAGCAAATGTCACATCGGCGTAACATATGTAACATAGAGACTCGATTTAGACGACCACGAGCCCGAAGCCAATTGTTTCGGAAAGCCTTTTGGTCAGCAACTGCGTTGTCGATGGATGGCAGGCCAAAGTTTGAAGGTCACCACTCCTGAGACGACGGCCAAGCACACAGGCAGCAGAATTGTGACCATCGAACTCGTTATCTTTGATTGCGACGGCGTGCTGATCGACAGCGAACCAGTCTCGAGCCGCGTGCTGTGGCAGTCCTTGCAGCGCGCCGGCGTGGAGATATCGCATGCCGAGGTTCACAGGCGTTTCACCGGTCATTCGGAGAGTGACGCAAGGCAGATCTGCGTCGAGGAACTGGGCCTGACGGAGACCACCAGGGTCTTCGCCGAGTCTCGAGCCAATCTCTATGAGGAGTTCGCCCGCTCGCTCACTCCCATGCCCGGCATCGAGGCGCTGGTGCGCGCGCTTCCACATAAGAAGTGCGTTGCTTCGAACAGCAGCATGGAGCGGCTAACGAGAAGCCTCGGCCTCCTCAGCCTCTGGAATGAATTCGCCCCGAATGTCTTCAGCGCCGAGATGGTAGAACGCCCGAAACCCGCGCCCGATCTTTTTCTGATGTGCGCGACGAGACTTGGCGTCGAGCCAGATCGCTGCGTAGTCATCGACGACAGTCCCCACGGGATTGCCGGTGCGGCCGCTGCCGGGATGAAGTCGATAGGCTTCGTCGATCCGGCGGACCCGCGGGAGGGGCAGCGCTCCTTGCTTGCCGATGCCGGGGCCACGCTGGTTGTCAGAGGCATCGCCGAACTCGGGCAGGCCCTCGACACTCTGCTTTCCTCCGAGCCCAGCCCGTGCTCCGGCCGGGAGACCTCGTTCGTTACCACACCCGCTTGATCGCCGTGCGTCGCGGCCACCGCGGCGACCCATGTCATCCAAAATTCACAGGGCCATTAACAAACCGACACCGACAACGCGCAAAGACACTGCACCCGCGTTTCGAGCTGTTCCCTTTTTGACAAGGAGTATTTCAATGCTTCCCATCACCCGTCGTGGCACCCTTGGCCTTATGGCCGCAACCGCCGGCAGCCTGATCCTGCCTCGCACGGTGTTCAGCCAGGGCAAGCGCCCCTCGGTCACGATCGCCGTGCAGAAGATCACCAACAACAACACGCTCGACATCTGGAACGAGCAGTCGAACGTTGGCGAGCGCGTCTTCTTCCCGAACCTCTGGGAAGGCCTGATCCTGCGCGACTGGATGGGCAATCAGGGACCGGTTCCGGGCCTTGCCACCGAATGGAAGCGCATCGACGACCGCACGCTCGAACTGAAGCTGCGCCAGGGCGTCAAATTCCACAATGGCGACGAGCTGACCGCCGATGACGTCGTATTCAGTTTTTCCGCTCAGCGCGTATTCGGCAACACGCAGCCGGCTGGCGGCAAGACGATTTTCGACGACGAGCATAAGCCCGCGACCGCCAAGGAACTGCCGGCCATCATTCCGGGCGTCGGCCGCCGCCTCTGGCCGGCCCTCGCCGGTGTCGAGGCCGTCGACAAGTATACGGTGCGCTTCCACAACGCCACGCCGGACGTGACGCTCGAAGGCCGCCTCTATTCGTTCGGCAGCCAGATCGCCAATCGTCGCGCATGGGACGAGGCTGCTTCCTATACCGATTGGGCTCGCAAGCCGATCACGACCGGCCCTTATATGGTTGGTGAATACAAGCCGGACGTATCGCTGACGCTCGTCGCCTTCGACGAGTATTGGGGCGGTCGCGCGCCGCTCGAGGAAATCCGCTTCGTCGAGGTGCCGGAGGTTTCCTCCCGCGTCAACGGCCTGCTCTCCGGCGAATACGACTTCGCCTGCGACCTGCCGCCGGACCAGATCGCCACCGTCTCCGCCGCTCCCGGCCTCGAAGTTCAGAGCTCGACCATCTGGAACCACCGCATTTCGGTCTTCAACGTCCAGAATCCCATTCTCGCCAACCCGCTCGTCCGCCGCGCCATGACCCATTCGATCGACCGCCAGGCGATCGTTGAGGCGCTCTGGGGCGGTCAGACCGTCGTCCCGGCCGGTCTGCAGTTCGAGTCGTTCAAGTCGTCCGATATGTTCATCGATGGCTGGACACCGCCGGAATTCAACCCGGAACTGGCAAAGGACCTGCTGAAACAGGCCGGCTACAAGGGCGATGCGATCCCCTACCGCCTGCTCAACAACTACTACACCAACCAGACCGCCAATGCGCAGATCATGGTCGAGATGTGGAAGCAGGTCGGCCTCAACGTCGAGATCGAGATGAAGGAGAACTGGGCACAGATCCACGATCCCCAGGGTATCAAGGGCGTACGCGACTGGTCGGCCTCGAACTCCGTCAACGACCCGATCACTCCGCTCGTCGTGCAGTTCGGCCCGAACGGCGAAGTCCAGCAGAAGAAGGACTGGTCGAACGCGGAGGTCAACCAGCTCTCCGTCATCATGGAAACCTCGACCGACATGGCGCAGCGCAAGAAGGCCTTCGCCCGCATGCTCGAGATCTGCGAGCGCGAAGACCCGGCCTATCAGGTCCTGCACCAGAACGCCGTCTTCACCGGCATGAAGTCCTCGCTGAAGTGGAAGGCCGCACCCGCTTTCGCAATGGATTTCCGCAGCAACAACTGGACCATGTAATTGTTGCCGGGCCCGGCAGCTCTCCCCATTGCCGGGCCTATCCCTTCCCGCAACCGCATCGGCGGGCCTAAGGGCCGGCCGCATCCAGGCATTGAAGAAGGTGGCCGCAATGAGCTCCAATCTCGTGGAACTGCGAAACCTGAAAGTCGCCTTCGACGGCGTTGAGGTGCTGCATGGCATCGATCTCGAAGTGAAACCGGGAGAAGCGCTGGGCCTGGTCGGCGAATCCGGCTGCGGCAAGTCGGTCACCTGGCTCGCGGCGCTCGGCCTGCTGCCGGCAAAGGCGACGATCAGCGGTTCAGTCCGCCTGGATGATCGCGAGATCCGCGGCGGCTCGCGCAGCGTTCTGGAAAATGTCCGTGGCGGACGCATTGCCATGATCTTCCAGGATCCCTCCAGCTCGCTCAATCCCGTACTGAAGGTCGGCCGGCAGATCAGCGAAGCCGTTGCTCTCCACCGCGGCATGGCTGCTGGCGCGGCGAAGTCGGAAGCGCTGAGGCTGATGGATCTGGTCGGCATTCCCGACGCACGCCGTCGGTTCGACCTCTATCCTCATGAATTTTCAGGCGGCCAGTGTCAGCGGCTGATGATCGCCATGGCGCTCGCCGGCCAACCCGACCTGCTGATCGCCGACGAGCCAACCACGGCGCTCGATGCCACCATCCAGGCGCAGATCCTCGAGCTGCTCATCCGGCTGCGTGCCGAAACCGGCATGGCGACCGTCTTCATCAGCCACGACCTGGGTGCGGTATCGCAGATCTGCGAACGGGTCTGCGTCATGTATGCCGGCCGCATTGTCGAGCAAGGCAGCATCGAGCAATTGTTCTCCGAGCCGCGCCACCCCTATGCGCGTGGGCTGTTTGACGCGATTCCGCGGATCGACGGTCCGCGCAATCGGCTGATCCCTATTCCCGGTACCGTACCGAACCCGAAGCACCTGCCTGCGGGCTGTTCTTTTGCGCCGCGTTGCATGCGCGCCGAAGAAGGCTGCAGCCACGAGCGGCCGGCCCTGGAGGCGATCGCCGACGGCCGCGCGCTCGCCTGCTTCAACCCGGTACCGGCCAGCCAGGCCATGCCCGTCAAGGCAAAGATTTTGGAAGGCGTGTAGTGATTGCTCCCCTCATCAAGGCCGAAGGGCTTGAGCGCGTCTACAAGCTGCGCCGAGGCCCATTTGGCAAGGCCGTTCCGGTCCGCGCTGTGGACGGCGTTTCCCTCGCCGTCATGCCCGGCGAAACGCTCGGCATCGTCGGCGAATCCGGCTCCGGCAAGTCGACCTTGGGACGCATGCTGCTCGGCATCGACCCGGCTCAATCCGGGGCGGTGACCTTCGAGGGCAGCCGCATGCCCGCCCTTGGTACCGCGGAGTGGCGAGCGCTGCGGGCCAGGATGCAACTCGTCTACCAGGATCCGCTGGCCGCCCTCGACCGCAGGCTCACGATCGCCGCCCAGATTCGCGAGCCCCTTGATATCCATGGCCTGTTGCCCAGGGACGCGCGTTCGGCTCGTGTCCAGGATTTGATGATTGGCGTCGGATTGCGCCGGGACCAGGCGGGCAGCTATCCGCATGAGCTCTCCGGCGGCCAGCGCCAGCGTGCGGTGATCGCAAGAGCGCTGGCAACAAGCCCGAAGCTTCTCGTCTGCGACGAACCGGTTTCGGCGCTCGACGTCTCGATCCAGGCGCAGGTGGTCAACATGCTGCGCGACCTGCAGGAAAAGAACCATATCGCCATGATCTTCATCAGCCACGATCTGAAGGTCGTACGAAACATCGCAGACCGGGTCGCGGTGATGTATCTCGGACGGATCGTCGAGGAGGCCTCCTCGGACGTGATCTTCCAGGCGCCGAAGCATCCTTACACCAAAGCGCTGGTCTCGAGCGTTCCCGTGCCGGGCAAGCCGCTTACGGGACGCATGATCTTGCAGGGCGAGCCGCCCAACCCCGCCAACCGCCCCTCGGGCTGCGCGTTCCACCCTCGTTGCCCGCTTGCGGGCGACATCTGCCGCACCGCCTCGCCGGCCTTGCGCGAAATCGGCGAGGGACGCATGGCGGCTTGTCACATGGTTGAAGGCGCAGACGCGCCGATGGCCGCTTGAGGATGCCGCGATGATCAGTTTCGTTCTCACGCGCCTGCTTCGCGCTGCCATTACCATCCTCGCCGTTGTCACATTCGCCTTCGTCGTCCTGCGCATGTCCGGCGATCCGGCCCAGGTCATGCTCGGCCCGGACGTCCCGCAGGAAGCCATCGATGCCTTTCGCCGGGCCTGGGGCCTCGACCAGCCGCTCTGGATCCAGTACCTCGCCTATCTCAAGTCCATCTTCAGCGGCGACTTCGGCGTCTCCATGCGTGACAAGGCATCGGCCATGCATCTCGTGCTGGAGCGGATACCGGCGACCCTGCAGCTGACGATCCCCGCGCTCTTGCTGAAGCTGGTGATCGGTATTCCCGCAGGCGTCTACGCTGCGCTGCACCGCCAGAGTTCGATCGATCGCGGGGTGATCCTCCTCGCCATCCTCGGCTTTACGATCCCGTCCTTCGTCATGGGACTGCTGCTTGTCCTGGTCTTCTCGGTGATCCTCGGCGTGCTTCCCTCCGGCGGGCAGGACACATGGATGCACGGCATACTGCCGACCATTACCATGAGTATCGGCGGGATCGGCATTCTCGCGCGCTTCTCGCGCAGCGCCATGATCGAGGTGATGGGCCAACACTATATCCGCACCGCCTCCGCCAAGGGGCTGAAATGGCACGACGTGGTCTGGCGCCATGCCCTACCGAATGCCGCCGTTCCGATCATCACCATCGTCGGTTTCATGGTCGGCACGCTGATTGCCGGTGCGGTGGTGGTCGAATCGATCTTCTCCTGGCCCGGCATCGGCCGCCTCCTGGTCGTTTCCGTGACCAACCGCGACCTCGCCGTCGTGCAGTGCATCCTGCTGATGATCGCGGCGACCATGGTGGTCTCCAACCTCGTCGTGGACCTGCTTTACGGCTGGCTCGATCCCCGGCTTCGCGCCTAGGCTGCATATTGAGGAGAGAGACGATGGTCTCCGTAGATACGATAAAGGCGCATACGGCGCCGAGCTTTCCCCAACGTCTGGTCTCGCTGCTGCGCCGACACGTGCCGATCTCCGTCGGGCTAGGCATCCTGTGGCTCGCGGCCATGGTGTTCATCGCCTGCTTTGCAGATCAGCTGCGCCCCTATGGCATTACAGCGATGGACCTTACCAACCGGCTGGCCGCGCCCGGCAATGCAAAGCACTGGCTCGGAACCGACGAGCTGGGTCGCGACGTGCTCGCGCGCCTGCTACAGTCCATCCGCGTATCGCTGGTGATCGCCTTCGGCGCGACGATCCTGTCGGCGGTCTTCGGCACAGCGCTCGGCTTTGCGGCCGCCAAATTCCGGGGCGCTGTCGAACACCTCGTCCTCGTGCTCGCCGATTTCCAGGCGGCCTTGCCCTTTCTCATCATGTCGCTCGCGGTCCTCGCCTTCTTCGGCTCCTCGATGCTGCTGCTGGTCTGCCTGATGGGCTTCTACGGGTGGGAACGCTATGCGCGCATCGCCCGCGGCCTGGCGATTTCCGCAAGCGCGCAGGGTTATGCCGCAGCCGTCGTGCAGCTCGGCGCGACACCTGCGAGGGTCTACTTCCATCATATCCTGCCGAACGTCGCCTCCACGCTCATCGTCTCGATGACGCTGACCTTCCCGGAAATCATCCTCATGGAGAGCAGCCTGTCCTTTCTCGGTCTCGGCGTGCAGCCTCCGGAGACCAGCCTCGGCAACATGGTCGGCTTCGGTCGTGAATACCTCACCCGCGCTCCGTGGATCATGCTTGCCCCCTCCCTGGTGATCATGCTGACCACCCTTTCTATTTCGCTCGTTGGCGACTGGCTGCGCGACAAGCTCGATCCGACGGTTCGCTAAGTTCCAATTGACTACTCACAGGATACGCCCATGACATTGATCACCGGCCACCGCGGCGCCCGGAACCTCTGGCCCGAAAACTCTCTTACCGGCTTTCGCAACGTCCTCGCGCTGGGCGTCGACGCCGTCGAATTCGACGTCCATCTGACGGATGCCGGCGAACTCGTCGTCATTCATGACGCAACGCTTGACCGCACGACGGACGACGAAGGCCCGGTGCGGGCGCTCACGCCCGAAGCTCGGCAACGCGTCAGGCTCAAGGGCAGCGACGAGACAATCCCGACCCTGGCCGAGGTGCTTGCGGCTCTCGTGCCGGCAAAGGACCTGCCCTTGCACGTAGAGATCAAGAGCGACGAGACTACGACGCCCTATTCGGGAATCGTCGAGAAGGTGGCCGCAGAACTCAGCCAATTTGGCCTTGCCGAACGGAGCTACCTCACCTCCTTCGATACCTCGGTACTCGACGACTGCCGCCGCCATGCGCCCGATATCGCCCGCCTCGTCTCCGTCAACGCAGCCTGGGCGGAGACGCAGGGCGGGTTGAAGCAGTTCCTCACGCAGGTCGACGGTCTCGTCGAGGTCGTTGCGATCCACCACGAGCTGATGGAGGCCGAGTGGGACCTGATCACCGACCGCCTGCCGCTCGATCGGCTCTGCGTCTGGACGCTGAACGACGAGGCACTGATACGCCGTTGGCTTGAGCGAGGCATCGGTCATCTCACCTCTGATAGCCCCGACCTCGCGCTCAGGCTGCGAGCCGAAGCCGCCGGCAGCGCCTGAGCCTTAGATAAACAGTGCTGGAGATCAACATGAGCAACATCATCGCAACCGGCTTCAACTCGGGCTCGGACGACGGCGAGCTGGAAAGCCTCGAAGTGGACCTGCGCCGGCTCGCCGATATCGGCGTCGACACGGTCGAACTCGGCCTTACCACCATCGACCTCATCGCGGGCGGCCGCGTGATCAAGGAACGCGCCGAGCGGCTCGTTGCCCTGACGCGGCAGTTCGACTTCCGCTACACAGTGCACGGCCTCGTTTCTTCGAACTTCATGGACCCGGCTACCTGCCGCTACCAGCTCGACGCAGCCAAGGCGCTCATCGAGGTCTGCGACCGGATCGATGCCCGCATCATCGTTCAGCACGGCGGTTGCCTTCGCGCCGACCAGATCTCCGAGCGTGCAGGCGCCGACCAGCGCGAGCGCGAAGCGCTGTTCGAACTCGCGGAATTCGCCAGGCCGTACGACGTACGCATCGCGCTCGAAAACATCTTCACCACGGAGCCCGGTCAATACCGCCAGACGCCCGCGGAAGTCGCCGAGACCGTCAAGGCTCTCGATCATCCGAACGTCGTGGCGCTGATCGACTTCAGCCATGCCTATATCGAATCGACCTATCGCGGCCTCAACTTCCGCGAACAGATCCGTGCCATGGCGCCGGTCACCGGCCACCTGCACGTCCATGATTCCTTCGGTCGCCCGCAGGGCTCCTACGAAGCCTTCTATCCGCAGGAAAATACCGCGATGGGCATCGGGGACCTGCACATGCCGCTCGGCTGGGGCGATATAGACTGGGAGGATATTTTCAGCGAGCTGGAATTCCTTCCGGGCACGGTCCTGATGATGGAAATTGGCTTGCGCTACCGCAACGAGCAATCGGAGAGCCTGGATCGCGCCAGGAAGCTGATGGCCCTCAACGGGCGCGATGCACCGGTCGGGTCACGGCGATAGCCGCGCCTCACAGCGTGCGTTGACGGACTCGACTTTTCCGGAAGGCTAAAAGCTGACCAAACAGTCAGTTTTTAGCCTTTTTCTATCGTCGAAAATCGGCCGAAGGCAGCAGTAGGATAGACAGGTCCCTGGTGACCGAGGTCAGTTATGCGGTGCCTACGAGTGCGGAAAATTGTTCCAACCGGACGCGCGCGCAGTCGCGACCGCTATCTTCAATTCACGCCCAAGATAAAGGACGGCGAAGATCGCAACGATACTGATTATGTCCCACATGCTGATGCCCCTCATAAGAATACTTTCTTGGAGACTTCGCATTGATGTGAAGCGGAAGTGTGTCCGGCGCGCGATGGCCGAAGCAGAACGCAAAATCAGCCGTCGTTGAACGCCACTTGCGACACCTTCCTGACACACAATATTCAGCTCGGACTTTTGTCCGGCTCGGCAGAGCCTCGGGCGCCGGCCCCGATGATGCCCGGATTGTCCTGCCAAGAGAGCGGATAGCCGGCCCCTTGGGCCGGAAGTCACTCAGGTACGTCGCAGATTGATCTGGCTGGTAATCACATCGCGTCCCGAAGCCGGATCGTTGTCTGTCGTCGTCAACGTCATTCCGTCGTTGCCGATCTTCTGCAGCCGCAGACTGGCGGTGCGGTCTCCATTGATGACCCTCGGCCAGTGGATGGTTAGGCTGATGACGTTGCCGCGGCGACCGCCGGCCAAGCCGGCGACGTCACCGTCCGGTCCCACGTAGGTGCCACTGTACTGCGCGCCGTTGTGTTTCAGATCGGCGGCGATCGTGCGGGAAATGAGGATAAGGCCGCGGCAGGTGCCGTTGAGCAGCAAGGCGGCGCTGTCTGTGCGCGTACTGAATTTGCAATTGACATTAACAGGCAATGCTTTGAGGCGAACCTTCACCAACCCGCTGCCCGTCCAACTGCCTTCCAGCGAGTCGAGAAACGACGCGTCGTCCGCCCGAGCCGCTCCCGCGGCGAAAAACGCGACGACGATAACCACATACCAGAAGATTTTCATGGGAATGCCTCCGGATGAGTAGGCACGCGAGATCAAGGTGATATGCGAGGTGAGCTCGCGTCATCCTACCATGGTTCCTACGCGCTCGGTATCATTTAGGGCACAATGCTCCGATGCCCACCGGCGCGGTCGGCTAGCGGGCCGGCGCTCGCAGACCTTTCTGCTCTACTATTGAAGCGACCGCCGGGCCCCTTATTTCGGGAAGCGAAGTCCAAGTGAAAGGAGGAGAACCATGTCCAAGTATCACATTGGAGATCACGTCGCCTGGAACTCTGAAGCGGGATATGTCAGCGGCCATATCGTGGCGATTCACGAGCAGGATTTCACTTTCAGGGGCTACACCCACCACGCCTCCAGCCAGGAGCCGCAGTATGAAATCAAGAGCGACAAGACCGATCATATAGCGGCCCACAAGGAGAGTGCGCTCTCCCGAAAGGCGTGATCGTGCCGTTCTATTCAATCGGCCATTCCGACCGCCCGTTTGATGAGTTTCTGGAGATTCTCGAGGATGCCTCCATAAACCTGATCGTCGACGTCAGGGCGTTTCCGCGGTCAAGCAGCAATCCGGAATACAACATAGACATTCTTCCGATCGGCCTGAGCGCGCACGGCATTGCCTACGAGCATTGGTCCAGTCTCGGCGGACGTCGGCACCGCCAACATGCCATACCGGATGAATGCAATGCGCTCTGGCACAATCGCAGCTTTCACAATTACGCTGACTATGCCTTGTCAGACGCCTTCCAGGCTTCCCTTGACGCTTTGATTGCGCGCGGAAACTCAAGCCGATTGGCGATGATGTGCTCGGAAGCGGTCTGGTGGCGCTGTCATCGGCGCATAATCACCGACTATCTGATTTTACGGGGCCATGCCGTTTACCACCTCATGGGCGCTGGACGGATCGATCTGGCGACGCCGACCCCAGGCGCAGTTATTACACCGCAAGGGACGGTCGTTTATCCGCCGGCACCGGAAAAGCTGGCCAACGAGTCGCCGGAGGCCAGATGACCATTCCGTCTGAGACCTTGGCGACGGCGCCTGCCACAGCCGCCCGATCAGCCCCAGAGGAGCTGCGACTTGGCTCCTCGGTATCAATTGTTTGGTGTGAATTCCGCGGCGTGCTGCTTCACAAAATCGATTACAGTGGTCGGCTCGTTGCCAGTAATCCTGAGCACCTCGCCTGTCATGCGGTCGTAACGCCCCTCCTGATGGAGCTTCGCCATAACGGCAAGATGGCTGATCAGATGAAGTGGAACGCCGAGTTCCCGCAGCTTGTTTGTCCAGGCTGACAGCGGCACGTCGACATAGCGGATTTGACGTCCGAGGGCTTCCGAGAAGGCACGCGCGTAGTGGTCAAGATCGGCCGACTCCGCTCCCGTCAAGTTGTAGATGTTGCCGATATGAGGCTTCGGCTCGTCCAGGACGGCCGCGACTACTCGCGCGACGTCGACTGCCGAAATCGGCGACGTCCTGGCGCTTCCGAGCGGCAATGCCAGTTCATTGCGTTCCCGCACGCCCGCAGCCGCCAGGCGCAGGAAGAAGCTCTCCAGAAATACCGTTGGTCGCACCGTGACGACCGGAAGGCCCGACCAGGCCAGCGCTTGTTCGGAAAGCCAGTGCAGCTTATGCTGCGGACTGTCGGTCGTCTCGGCAATGCTCATCTGCGTTACCGTCATCTGGGACATGTTGACGAAGGCCTCTACCCCATGATGCCGCGCGACCGCGGACGTATTCACGGTGGCTTCGAGGTAGCTTGGTGAAACCGACATCCCGAAATAGACGCGATCACTCCCTTCGATCGCGCGATGCATTGAGGCGAGGTCGGTGAGGTCGCCGAAAACGACGTCGGCGCCCAGCTTCCGAAGCGCCGCGGCACGGTCATCCTCCCGACGAACTAGGGCACGCACCTTGTTGCCCTTCTCGATAAGCATTGCCGTGACGTTGCGCCCGATGGCGCCGATATCACCGGCCGCTCCCGTCACCAGGATCGGTCTGTCGGACCCAGCGTTCATGTTCATTTCCATTGCCTTTCCTACTTCGATTGGTGGACTTGCGGGACCTCCGCGGCCCTCTCGTCGTTTGCATTTGCTGCATATACAACATCAAAGACGCATCTCAGTCGTCCGGCTGTGAGAGCGGAAGGCGGTTGTCGGCGACATCGAATATCGCGTGTGCTCCCGCATCGCCAAGCACCTCCTTGGCTTTTGCCTGCGCGGCCCGCCACGAGGCAGCGGCTGAATCCAACAAATCTCGACCTGCCTTCGAGATGACGATCGGACGGCTCCGACCGCCAACCTCAGAGACCACCTCCTCTACCCAGCCTTCCGTGAGCAGAAGCGCCAGATTGCGCGTCAACGTGGAGCGCTCCTGGTGATTGGCTCGCCCGATCTCCGCGCGGCTCGCACCTCCCATCTTCGCAATCAGCACCAACAAGGAGAACTGGGGCGCGTTGATGCCGTGCGGCCGTAGGGAATGATCGTAAATGCTCGTGATAACGCGAGCGATGCGTCGGGTGCGCGTCATCATGCACTCCCGAGTAACCTCGCCAACCACCTCGATACGTGTCTCATCATTCATCGCCATGTCTCCTAATAGTGTATATGCAACATATAAGGCAAGCCAATTCTGGTAGGATGGGATGTGCGTTGGGACATTGAGCTGGAGTCGGTACAGGCGGTCCGCGCTTGAGGGGCGGCCTGTCAGATACCCAGAAGCTCCAAGTTCGGACGACCGGTGCCGCGGAACGGAGGCAAGGACTACCATGCACCCACAACCGGGTACGGCCAATTCTGTATTGTCATGTATCTCCATGCCGCCTCGAAAAGAAACCTTACACAACCGAGGGAATTGGACACACTGGCGATACTTGGCCTCCATCCTCCTGTCCTTCATCGCAAAGAGGAGAAAATCATGCCATTCCTGTTCAAACATCTGGCCGTCACTGCTGCGGGCGCGCTGATTGGCGTCTCGGCCTGCGCGCAAACGCCAACCAACATCGCGCCGCCTGCCGCCGTCATTCCTCTTGCATCCGAACCGCCGCCAAAGCTCATTGCGTTCCCGCCGCTGGCCGAGCCTTTGGCGCGAGGGGTCGTGATCATTCAGTTCCGGACGGAGAACATGCGAGTAATGCCAGTCTTCGGCAAGGGTGCGTTGGAAGTATCACCGCATGTCGGCCATCTCCACGTGACCGTCGATGGCCAGCAGGGAACCTGGGCCCAGACAAGTGGCGATCCGATTATTCTAATGGGATTAAAGCCTGGTGCGCATAAGGTCCTGCTGGAACTTGCCGATCCGACCCACAGGATTCTTGCCAGTGAAACTGTCGCCGTGACGGTCCCGGGCTGAAGGCGGCCAAATCCCGAGCGCATGGGTGGCCTTGCTCAAAAAAAGCAGGCCACCAGAACTATGATGAGGCATCATTTCCAAAAAGCTGAACGCCAGGCTCCGTCGACAATTGGACGCGCAGCGTGGCGAGCATGGCGGACGGGTCGGAGCAGCAAGCCTCTCGTTGCTGGCTGGCCAGGTCTACCCCGCCCGACCTCCTCTCATCCGAGCGCCGAAAGCGGTCACTTGACCGGTACGACGAGCGTTTTTCCCGCTTCGACGATGTAGGTCGCTAGTTCGGAGGCCTTGGTGTCACCGACATTCCTGGCCACGTGCGCCACGCCAGAAGGAATGAACAGAGCCTCGCCCGCCTTCAAGGTAACTGGCTGCCGGCCCTCGAGCGTATACTCAAGTGTGCCTTCGAGGACATAGGCCACTTCTTCGCCGGGATGCGAATGCTTGATTGAGATGGCGCCTGGCTCGAAGTCAACACGAACCTGTACCGCTTCGCGGCCTTCGGCGCTGATAGGCTCCTGCAACAGATCGGTGCGCGAAACTCCATCCTGCTGCGCCATCGCGACATGCGCCGTGAAGGCGCCTCCTACCAAAAGCATCGCGGCAATAACCAGCGGAGTGCGTTTCATCTGCTTGTCCCTTTCCTCGTCGTTAGTTTAAGGCTCTGGACCGAGTGACCGGTAGAGGGTCGTCAACGAAACCAGCGACCATATTTGATCTAGGCGCTGTATTGGGAATGTGTCCGGCGACGTGGCCTTTTGTAATTTACTGTGTTGGAGCCGAGACGCGCGCGCGGATGGGGAGGCCGGATACTTCACGCCCGCCTCTACTTGCGATCGGTCGGTGATCAGCGGTGAATTCTCGCTGTCAGCGCCAGGATCCAACGCTTCCGGAGATCGCAAAAACAGTCGTAGCCAGGTTAGCCTTCCTGTCTGCGCAGCGGTGTATTCGCGAGACGAAACAGGTCAGGACACCTGTGCTGGCCGCGTTGCTTGATCTCTGCTGACCGACGGTCCCGACGACGGCAGATCTTCGGACGCGAGCAGGTGGGCCGCCATGCGTTTAGCCTGCCGCGCGGGCTCGGCTATGCGGGTCACCTGTGCAACGGCCATCGCTCCTTCGTGAAGGAGATTGATTTCGGCCGCGACGCGCTTGGGCTCGGCAAGCCGTGCCGCATGGGCTAGCTCCTCAAAATATGCGAGCACGAGCCGCTTATGCATGGCGGCAGCGCGGAACACTGGATTGACGGTGTCTTTGTGCTCACCTGCCGCGCTCATGAATAAGCAGCCGCGGAACTGCTTCTCGTCGAACCAGTCTTCGAGGAAATCGAACGTCACCAGAATGCGCTCGATCGGATCGCTTGCATGCTGCTCGACGTAGGCACGCATTGCAACACGGTCCTCGTCGTCACGCCGTTCGAGTGCTGCCAGGATCAAGTCCTCTTTTGTTTCGAAGTGCCGGTACAGCGTCGTCTTCGCCACCCCGCTCTCGGCAATGATGAGGTCGATTCCCGTCGCCTGATAGCCGCGCTGATTGAACAGACGCAGCGCCGTGTCGAGCAGGTGATCCCGGATTTCTGAACGGCGCATCTCATCCTCATGATACTGTTACAATTCAGTATCGTTACTTAATATTCGCTCGAGGCATTGGCAAGGCCCTGCTGGGCAGGACCGGCAACATTGAAAGAGGCACCTGAAAAATCCGTACCTGGGGTACGCCCGCCGGAAATGGTCGAGATTCTTCTACTCAGAAAAGATACCTATCCCGATCTTATGGAGGACATCAAGCCGCCCATCCGAGCCTCGTGCGCAGCACGATTAGAGCTAACTAATTTATTTTTAAGGTCATTTTGCAATTTCTGGTGCTGCCCGTTTCACCTTCGAATATGCGCCTCATCGATAGAATATATGTACTCATATCTACATGCCCTCCCCTTGCTACGCGCTGCCGGGTCAGCCCGGATGAAGCCAAAAAGGAAATATCCGAAGGGCGAAAGCCAAGAAAATTCGAAAATTCTTATTGTCAATCGATACAGATCTGTATATTTTGCCTTCATCGATACAGATCGGTATCGTTATTTCCGCGGCAGTCGGCTGATCGCCACCGCGAACAACCCAGGAGAAGACAATGCCACGTGTTTCTATCGACACCGTCGCGGCATACCCGAGCCAGGGTCGCGCCGCCTTCGCCCTCAATCTTGTCGACCGCTACGGCCGGAGCGTCTCTGCCGTCGGACTTTATGCGTCGCTGGTCGTGATCTATGCTTGGTTTGGCGGCATGAAGTTCACCGCCTATGAGGCGGAAGGCCTAGTCGGCCTGGTCAGCAACAATCCGCTGTTGAGCTGGACCTATTCGCTCTTCAGCGTGCGCGGCTTCTCAAGCCTCCTCGGCATCCTCGAACTCAGCATCGGCGCCCTTATCGCAGCGCGGCTAATCGGCCCAGTGTACTCCCTCATAGGAGGCGCACTCTCGGTCGGGCTATTCATGACCACGCTCAGCTTCATGGTGACGACTCCCGGCGTGCTCGTTCCGGAGCTCGGATTTCCGGCGATCTCGGTCGCTCCCGGCCAGTTCCTGCTGAAGGACATCGGCTTGCTCGCCCTCTCCTTCTGGATCGCCATCGACTCGCTCGCGGCGCTCCGCACAACCCGCACCTGATCGCCGACGAGGGCGGTGCTCCTCGCTCCGCCCTCCGTCCCCGTATCACGGTGGCGCGACCCCCATTTCCAGCCCCGCGTATCGATCGGCTCAACTAAATGAACGCCCAATTGTTTTCGGCAGTATCCAGTTGAAGATCGGCGTCCATACACTCGTCATTGCGACGAGAGCCCAGGGCCGCTAGCTTCGGCTTGCCTCGCAGAAGGCATTCAACTGACGCGGCGTCTCGACCAGCGGCGGCGCTTGGCTACTGGCCGTGTGAAATGACTCACAGGGGCTGGCGAAAGACGGCTTGCGTCTTATTTCAACGAGGGAACGGGAAGCAAAGAGCGCGAGGACGCG
Organism: Rhizobium sp. BK251; assembly: GCF_004345245.1. Lineage (GTDB taxonomy): Bacteria > Pseudomonadota > Alphaproteobacteria > Rhizobiales > Rhizobiaceae > Rhizobium. The sequence goes on from NZ_SLUQ01000006.1 coordinate 323,296, forward strand.
GGCAATGGCAAAGAACACGATCTGCATATGGTACGACAAGGACGCCGAGGCTGCTGCCCGGTTCTACGCCGAAACCTTTCCCGACAGCGCAGTGGGTGCCGTCATTCGTGCGCCTGGAAACTATCCGTCCGGCAAGCAGGGGGATGTGCTGGTCGTTGAATTCACCGTTGCAGGTATTCCCTGTATCGGCCTGAACGGCGGTCCAGCGTTCACTCACGACGAGGCCTTCTCATTTCAGATCGCAACTGACAATCAGGAAGAAACCGACCGCTACTGGAATGCCATTGTCGGCAACGGCGGCCAGGAAAGCGAATGCGGCTGGTGCAAGGACAAATGGGGTGTGTCCTGGCAGATCACGCCGCGCGTACTGACTGAAGCGCTTGCGGCAGGCGGTGATCAAGCCAAGCGTGCTTTTGATGCGATGATGACGATGAGGAAGATCGACGTCGGGGTGATTGAAGCCGCTCGGCGTGGCTGACGCGCCAACGCGTTGTACGATAATTTCTCTGGCAGAGCGTCCACGGTCTGGAGCTTTGGAGGCCGCTGGACGAGGGCGCAATCCCATTTGCTGAAGGGGCTAACTCCTCGTGAATGCACTAGGATCGGGCGCTGCCGCCGCAAGCGTAGAGATTTGGGCAAATATGGCCTTGATCGGCGTGCTGGCATTTGTTCTCGGCTTCGCCATGAACCACGGATCGATCTGCACCGTCATCGCGACGACGGAACTGGTTTCGGAGAAGAGGCCGGCTCGATTGGTCGCTGTGGTCGAATGCGCCGTTTGGGCAGCCCTCACCTACGCAATCCTCGAAACGTCACCGATGATGGAGGGTGGATGGTCGCCCCTCGGCTACCTGGTTCCTGCAGCCATCCTGTTCGGGCTCGGCGTCTATGTGAACGGCGCCTGTGTTTTCGGGTCTGTCGGGCATTTCGGAAATGGCGAAATAGACTTCGGCTTCACGTTTCTCGGCATGTTTGCGGTGTTCTACATCGAATCTCTGTTTGACTTACTGTCGGATCAGCCACCGATAAGTGCATCCCCACCGGTCGGGGCGGTATTGCTGGCATTTGCGCTATTGGGCTTCCTGGTGCTGAGGTTCGGTATATCGATCAGATCCGAGTCCAATTTCCAACGGCTGACGCTCTCAATGGCAGCGATCGGGATCGCCTCCGTGATCCTGTCGATCCTTGCGCCTCGTTTCTCGATTACGACATCGGTTGGATCGATTGTTTCGATACCCGTCGCGAGCGCGGTGATCTTGGTGTGCATGTTCGGCGGAAGTCTGGTATCCGCGAGATTTAGAAGACGTCGATTTGCCCTGAAATGGCCGACACTCAAGGAGGTATCGAAGAGAACCTTCGGGGGCACACTCATGGGATTGGGTGCGCTTTTCATTCCAGGCGGCAACGACACGTTGCTGCTTGTTGGACTTCCCATGGGGGCATGGCAAGCGGTGCTTGCCTACCTGCTTATCGTTGCAACGCTTGCCGCGCTCATCGCCAAATTCGGTTCGCTGGCAAGGTCATGGTCATGACCCCATGCTCGGGCCACACAGATTGCTGCGTTGAAATGTTCTTCGCCCGACCGCGGCAAACCCCAGTGGTAGAGATCCTCACGACGCCCGGCCGTGATCCGAGCGGCCAAATTGCTGCCAGAGGGACCAGTTCTCGACATCCCGATCGTATGAGAATGTATCTCGCCTGGATCAGCCCGACATTTGCTTACAATCCGCTGGGTGAGCAGAAACATCCCATACACAAGATGGGCGCTTTTGTCTGCGTGCGCCGAAAAGGCAGAAGGCCACGGCGCGATGGATCAGTCACGAAGGACGAAACATGACCGCAAGAACCGCACATCAGCTGTTGGGACACGCCGTTGTCGGTACCAACAACCTGGATAGCGCCGCAAACTTCTATGACAAATTGCTGGCCGTATTTGGCGTAGGCCGCATTCTCGAGCAGCCGGGCCGGGCTATATACTTCGGCCAGACAAAGCTCGAGTTTGGCGTGACCAACGCTTACAACGGTGAGCGCGCTACCGTAGGCAACGGCAACATGGTTGCCTTGAGCGCACGTTCGCGTGCCCATGTCGACGAGGTGCACGCCCTGGCATTGAAACTCGGCGGAACCGACGAGGGACAGCCAGGTCCCCGCGGACCAAACCAGGATGGTCCGTACTGCGCCTATTTCCGCGATCTCGACGGCAACAAGCTGTTGGTCTTCCGCGCTGGCGAAGACGAACCCCAGGCGTGACTTGCTGACCGCTCGATCCCTAGATCGAGCGGTCTATACCTCGACACGTGCCCTAGCCAAGCAGGGTAATTCCTGAGGATTCCGCCCATGGCGGTGCCAACAGGCCCTGTCCTGGTCAACGGGGAGTAGCAGGATCCGACAGGCATCGGGCGCTCGTTTGCGGTATGGTTCAAACAATTGGGCGATCCACACGCATCATACGGGCTCGATCGCCTTCTCCAATGCTTTTTCGATTTGTCCGATAGCTAGTTGAAAGGAGACTTTCCAATGGCAGAGCATCCATCCGAGATAACCGGAGCAGAGACCAAGGCCGGCGATGGAAGTGCACTCGACGCCCTCATCGAATTCTATCGGGCGTTCAACGCGGGCGATATCGCCGGCCTTGCCGCCATCTGGGAAGACGGCGATGCGCCGAGTATGGACAACCCGATCGGCGGGATTCGCCGGGGCTGGGATGCGATCCGGGAAGGCTACCTCAATCTGTTCGGAGGCTCTGCCAAGGTTCAAGTGACGTTCCACGATTTCACGAGCCAGGGCGGGTCCGATTGGTATTTGTTTGTCGGACGCGAGAGGGGCGTTTGCACGACACCTGATGCGAGCCTCGATCTGCGCTTCCGAACGACGCGATGGTTCATCCGGACCAATGGCCTGTGGCGTCAGCTCCACCATCACGGCTCGATAGAAGAGCCCGCACTGCTTGCCGACTATCAAAGAATGATATTTGGGGAGCGCTGATTGGATCTAGTCTTGTCAAGCAGCTCAGTGGGAGTGGATATCCGCCATCGATCGGACTGCAGCAGGGCGATGGCCAACTTGAGATCTCGATCGGGCACCGCGCCATGGCCCTTCTAATAAAGTACTTCCTTCAATAAAACCTGTTTCAAGTGAAACTACACTACAAGTATTTGGAAATAAAAGAACAATATTGCCCTTTCATAAAGCCTCCGTTTAGTAACTAGGAGGCTTTATCATGATAATAAAAAGTACAATTTCGACTGTTCTGGGCGTTTTTCTCTTTACTACAGGCATCGCCCGCGCCGACATCGTGGTCGGCGTCGCAGGGCCTTTGACTGGTCCGAATGCAGCCGTTGGCGAACAGTTCATGAAGGGAGCGGAAAAGGCGGCCGCAGCCATGAATGCGGCCGGCGGTATCAACGGCGAGAAGATCGTGCTGAGTTTTGGTGACGACGCATCCGATCCGAAGCAGGGGATTTCGGTGGCGAACAAATTCGTCGCCGACGGCGTCTCCTTCGTGATCGGTCACTACAATTCGGGGGTCTCCATCCCTGCGTCCAACGTCTATGCCGAAAACGGCATCCTTGAGATAACGCCCGGCTCGACCAATCCCGACTTCACGGAGCGGGGATTGTGGAACACATTTCGTGTCTGCGGCCGGGACGACCAGCAAGGTGCCGTGGCGGCCAACTACATCATTCAGAAGCTGAAGGGAAAGCCGCTCGCGATCATCGATGACAAGACGGCCTATGGCGTTGGAATCTCAAGCGAAGTCAAGAAGGCCGTCAACGCTGCCGGCATCAACGAAGTGATCAGGGAGGGGATTACGGTAGGGGACAAGGACTACGCGGTTCTCATCTCGAAGATGAAGGCCGCGGGCGTGCAGGTCATCTACTTCGGCGGCCTCTACACCGAAGGCGGCCTGATCGTTCGGCAGGCGGCCGACCAGGGCCTGAAAGCGGTATTGATCGCCGGCGACGGCATCACCTCAAGCGAATTCGGCCAGATTGCCGGCAAGGCGGCGGAAGGCACCCTGATGACCTTTGCTCCCGATCCACGGCTCAATCCGCGTGCCCGCGAGGTGGTCGATGCTTTCCGGAAGGACGGCTTTGAACCCGAGACCTACACGCTCTACGCCTATGCGGCGCTCGAGGTCCTCAAGGCCGGCATCGAGCACAGCGGCTCCGCCGATCCTCAGGAGGTTGCCGACACCCTTAAGAATACAAACGAGGGTATCGAGACCGTTCTCGGCAACCTTCGCTTCGATGAAAAGGGTGATCGCCGGGACCAGGACTATACCATGTACGAGTGGAAGACCGACGCAACCGGTGCGATGACCTATTATATGATCCACTAGCAGCGCTATGACGGCGGCCCGACATTGATCCGGCCCAGACTACCGTCATTGATCTTCTCCGGGCAGAGCGCTTTCATCATTGCGCTCTGCCTTCGCTGGTGCCTCGGCTGGGCAACGCCCGGGGTGTGGTCGGAAAACCTTGCCCACGTCGTCCGTGCCGGTCGCCCAGACCGGCACGAAGGCAATCACCAGGCCGTGAAGCCGCCATCGACAAGAAGATCGTGGCCTGTGACGAAAGATGCAGCCTTGCTGGAAAGGAAGACGGCCGGCCCCACCATCTCGTCGACGGTCGCGATGCGCGCCATCGGTGTCTCGGACTGGAAGATCTTGAGCTGCTCGGCGACCTCGGGACGCTTGTTCATCGGCGAAAGCGTATAGCCCGGGCTGATGGCGTTGACGCGCAGCCCATGTGCCACCCACTCCATCGCGAGGCTCTTGGAGAGATGGATGACGCCCGCCTTCGACGTGTTGTAGTGAGCCTGGCTCAGTCCGCGATTGACGATCGACCCGGACATCGAGGCAATATTGACGATCGAGCCCTTCTTTCGCGGGATCATGACACGTGCCTGCGCCTGGCAGGAAAGGAAGACGCCGGTCAGGTTGACGTCGAGCATGTGCTGCCAACGGTCGCGCGGCATTTCTTCGGCGGGCGCTGCATTGGCGATGCCCGCTGAATTCACCGCAACGGAAAGCGGGCCGAGCTCGCGCTCCGTCTTTGCTACTGCGCCCGCAAGGTCGCTTTCGCTGGTCACGCTGCCCCCGACGATAACACCCTTGCGGCCCTTGGCCTCTACCGCGGCAAGGGTCTCCGATAGTCCCGCACTGGAAGGAAGATCGAAGAGAGCGACATTCGCTCCGGCCTCCGCAAGACCGATTGCAATCGCCTGACCGATGCCGCTGCCGGCTCCGGTTACGAACGCGACTTCGCCATCGAGTGAGAAAAGTGACATGCGTGTCTCCTGAAAATGACTAGGCGGTCGCCCGCTCCATGACGGTGTGGCGGGTCGCTTCCTGCCCCTGAAGAATGCCCTGGTTCCGGCCACGCGCCATGACCAGGACCTTGTGTGACAGGCCGAGAACCTCATCGAGATCCGAGCTGACGACAACCACCGCCATACCCTGCCCGGCAAGCTCCGCGATCACGTCGTAGATCGCAGAGCGCGCGCCGACATCGATGCCGCGCGTCGGCTCGTCGAGGATGACGATCTTCGGGCCGACCGAAATTGCGCGCGCAATGACGATCTTCTGCTGGTTGCCACCAGAAAGCTCGCTCGCCTTCTGTTCCGGCCGTCCCTTGATCCCGAAGCGCTTGATGGCTTTTGAAGCAAAGCCCGTGATCGCTCCCGGCGTTACCCAACCGCTGTCGCTGATGCGAGGGTAATTGCCGAGTGCGATGTTGTTGGCAATCGTGTGGTCGAGCACCAGGCCTTGCAGCTTGCGGTCCTCAGGCACGAGGACGATGCCGGCAGCGATGGCGTCTGCCGGACCGTTCAGCGTGATTACGCTCCCGTCGACCGACACCGAACCGGATTTGATCGGATCGGCACCGGCGATCGCCCGGACGAGCTCCGTACGACCGGCACCGATGATGCCGGCGATGCCAAGGACCTCGCCCGTGGCAACACTGAAGCTAACATCGCTGAAATCGCCAACCGCGGAGGAAAGATTCCTGACCTCCAAGAGCGGCCTTGCGCCCGGTGCCGGCAGCGCCGGAAACATGCGGTCCAGCGTACGGCCGACCATCGCCTCCACCACCGCGCCAACCGGCACGTCCGCGCGATCGAAGCTCGTCACGAGTTCGCCGTCGCGAAGCACGATTACCCGGTCCGCGATACGCGCAATTTCCTCGAGGCGATGGGAAATATAGATGAAGGAAACGCCTTCGCGTTTCAGGCGCTCGATCTGCTCGAAGAGCCTGTCAGTCTCTTCGCCGCCAAGCGCAGCGGTCGGCTCGTCCAGGATCAGGAAACGCGCGTCGAGCGTCAGCGCCTTTGCAATTTCGACCTGCTGCTGGGCCGCGACACGCAGTTCCTTCACCTTGGTTGCCGGCGAGATGTTGAGCCCCAGGCGCTTGAGCTGCTCGCCGGCACGTCGGTAAATCTCGATGTTGTCGATCCGCCCGCCACGAACCGGAAGCCGGCCGACGAAGATGTTCTCCGCAATCGACAGTTCGGGCAGCAGACGCATCTCCTGGTGGATCAGTCCGATCCCAGCGGACAGCGCATCGGAGGGAGATGACGGGGCGTAGGGTTGCCCCTGCCACGTCATCTGCCCTTCGCTGGGAGGAACCAGGCCTGCAATGATGGAAGACAGCGTCGACTTGCCCGCGCCGTTCTCCCCGAGAAGGGCAACTACCTCGCCCTTGCGAATATCGAAACTGACGTTCTGGAGGACAGTGATCTTGCCGTAAGTCTTCGAGATATTGCGGACGGATAGAACGACCTCGCCGGAGCCAGAGTCCGGGACTTGGTGAGATTGCTGAACCGGGGTTGTCGCCATGTCGTTCCTCCTTCACGATATGAGCTGCCGCGCCCGGCCATGTGGCGGGCGCGGCACATTGATCAGGGATGTTCCTTGATGAAGCCGTCGACGTTGTCGGTGGTCGTGAGCGTCGCGGGCTGCAGCTGCTCGGGAGCGAGCTTCTTGCCGCCGACCAGGTCGAGGGCGGACTGGAGGGCGAGCCGGCCCATGCCCTGCGTCTGCTGGGTCATGGTGGCCTTGAGCGTGCCAGCCTTGACCGCTTCCAGGCCGGCGCGGTCACCGTCGAAGCCGACGATAACGGCATCCGTCAGACCGGCAACCTTGGCAGCCTGCGCAGCGCCGAGCGCAAGCGCGTCAGCACGCCCGAAGAAGATGCTGATGTTCGGATTACGCTGGAGCATATCCTGAGCGATCGCAAAGCCTTCGTCCTGCATCCAGGCATTGGACGCCTGGCGGCCGGCTTCCGAAATGCCCGGGCAACTTGTCATTGCCTCGGTAAAGCCCTTGTCGCGGTCCTGCTCCGGCGTCGTGCCGAGCTGTCCCTGGATGATCGCGAGCACGCCCTTGCCGCCCGAGACCTTGCAGACGTAGTCGCCAAGCTCCTTGGCTGCGGCAACGCTGTCGGTCGCGATGAAGGTATCGCCGGGCGCGCCGTCGGGATTGCGGTCTACGGTCACGACCGGAATGCCGGCTTCCTTGGCGGCCTTGACGGGAACGGTGGCTGCCGTTGCGCCGGCCGGGATATAGATCAGCGCCTTGATCTGACGCGTAATCAGGTCCTGGATCTGACTCACCTGCGTCGCGCTGTCGCCCTTGGCGTCCACAGTCACGACTTCCACGCCCTGATCCTTGGCGGCTTTCTCAACGGATTCCTTGATCTGGTTGAAGAAGTCCGCCTGCAGGTTCGCCACAGCGAGACCGATGGTGACCTTGTCCTGGGCGTGCGCGGCAAAGGCCATCACGCTGAAAGCAACCGTTGTTGCAAAAAGACGAATAGAATTTTTCATGCATTCCTCCACTTGTTAAGATTGTTGGCCTTGGGCCTGTGAGTTGACAGAGATCACGCACCCCCTCCCTGGTGCTGGTCACCTCCTCTTGCGTCCAAGCGTGTCGAAGGTTACAGCCGCGGCGATCACAATGCCGATGAGCACCTGCTGGACGAACGGCGACACGCCGAGGAGATTGAGGCCGTTCCGGAGAACGCCGATGATGAAGACGCCAATGACGGTGCCCGAGATGGAGCCGACGCCGCCCGAGAGCGATGCGCCGCCGATGACGACCGCAGCGATGGTGTCCAGTTCATAGCCGAGACCTGCGCTCGGCTGGGAACTGTCTAGACGCGCGGCAAAGGCGACGGCAGCGATCCCGGCCAGGGCGCCGCTGATTGCGTAGACGATGCATGTTGCGCGGTTGACCTTGATGCCGGCGAGACGGGCAACCTCGGGATTGCCGCCGATGGCGAAGAGGTTGCGCCCGGCAGGACGGTATTTGAGGATGAGCGCTGCGACGATCGCGATCACGATGAAGGTGGCGACAGTCATCGACAGAAAGCCGAACTGCCGAACGGTCGCCAGCGAGGTAAACCATTCCGGATAGCCGACGATCTGCTTGCCTTCGGTCAGGATATTCGCAAGCCCGCGCGTCGCCGACATCACGGCCAGCGTCGCTATGAAGGCCGGCAGCTTCGCGACGGTCACCAGCAGTCCGGAAACGAGACCGCAGAGCGCGCCGGTCAGCACGCCGACGACGATCGCAAGACCGAGCGGAAGGCCGAGCTGTCGCTCCATCACGCCCATCATCATCATCGAGAAGGCGAGTACCGAACCGACCGAGAGGTCGATGCCGCCGATGACGATCACCAGCGTCATTCCGATCGCCAGGATGCCCAGAACGGTGATCTGGTCGAGGACGTTCAGACCGTTGCGCGCCGACAGGAAGTATTCCGATGTCAGGGAGAAGAAGACGCAGAGGATGATCAGGCCCACCAGCGGCCCCGATATCTTCTTGACGAAGGAAATGTTAATGCCACCAGGCTTCGTCACTGCCTGTTCCGAGATTTCACTCATTGATACCTCCCTGCCGCTTATGCTCTTTCGAGCCGCTGCAACTTGAATTCAGTAGGTGGTCGCTACGCCTGCACTCCGAGCATCTCCACGCCCGTTTACGGAATGACCGCGCGATCGGGCCACCATTCGCCTCCATTCCATCCGCAGTCTCTGCCGACGGACGTCATCGGTCGCCGGCGTGAAGACCGTGCCATCGCGCGGCAGTGCCTTCAGATCCGCAAATGTCCAGATGCCTGCGCCGACGCCCGCAAGGTGGGCCGCGCCAAGCGCCGACAGCTCCGCCATCTCAGGACGCGCGACCGGCACGCCAGCCATGTCGGCCTCGAACTGCATCAGCAGATCGTTCTTCGTCGGTCCGCCATCGACATAGAGCCGTTCGACGGAAAGACCCGACGCGCGTACGCGGTCGAGAACGTCGACGATCTGATGGGCAATGGAATCGACCGCCGCGCGTGCTACCTGCGCACGCGATGTTCCAAGCACGATGCCGCCGACGAGCCCGACGGCATCCGCATCCCAGTAGGGCGAGCCCAAGCCGCCGAAGGCCGGCACGATAGCAACACCGCCGCTGTCGGGAACGTCCGATGCAAGCTTTGCAAGCGTGTCGGTGTCGATACCCAAGAGGTCGGCAAGCCAGATCAACGTCGAACCGACCGAGCGGATGTTGCCTTCGAAGGCGTAGGCGATGCTGTCCGTCTGCCAGGCGATGGTCCGGCACACGCCGAGATCGATCTTCTCCGACGGGGTCCTGCTGTCGTAGAGCCCCATCACGGAGGAGCCCGTTCCCTGCGTTGCCTTCACCTTGCCGGGCTCGAAGGCACCGTGGGCGAAGAGCGCGGCATGTGAATCGGCCAGCACCGCCGTGACGGGCGTGCCGTCGGCAATATTTGCGATGCCCTTTACGCGAACGAATTCGAAGCTGGAAGGAACGATCCGCGGCAGGGCCGCCGCCGGAATCTTGAACAGGTCCAGAAGTCCCTCGTCGAACCGGGCCTTGTCGAGATCGACGAGTTGCATGCGCGAGGCGTTGCCTAGTTCGACGACATGACCGCCGCCGAGCCGATAGATAAGGAAGGAATCGATCGTGCCGATGCAGATTTCTCCCGCCCTGGCCCTGGTCCGATCGGGATTGATGCGATCGAGCAGCCACTGAGCCTTGACCGCGGAGAACATCGGATCGAGCGGCAGCCCGGTTTTGGCGCGGATCATGCGTTGTTCCGCCTCCGGGATAGCCTGGCAAAGGGCAAGCGTTCGCTGGTCCTGCCAGGACAGAAGCGGGGTCAGCGCCCGGCCGGTCGACCGCTCCCAGATGACGCAGCTTTCGCGTTGCGTCGAAAGGCCGATGGCGACGACATTCGAGGAGAGCTCCGGAGTAACCGCGGCAGCAATTGCCTTCAGGACACTTTGCCAGATTTCTTCGGCATCCTGCTCCACCCAGCCCGCCTGCGGGGTCGCAAGGCCGAGCGGGCACTGTCCGCGGGCAACGACGCGACTTTCGCGATCCACCAAGAGAGCCTTGGTTGAGCCGGTGCCCTGATCGATGGCGAGGATGAGCGGACGAGACATCGGCTAGCCCACCAGTTGCCTTGCGGCGTCGGCAATGCCCTTTGCCGTCAGCCCGAAATGCTCAAGCAGGAACTCGTTCGAACCGGTTGGAGCAAAGCTCGTGACGCCCATAAGCTTTGCCCGTGCCGGATGGTGTTCGGCAAGAACCGTTGCAACCGCGGCGCCGAGACCACCCGCCAGCACGCCTTCCTCAGCGACTACAAGGCCGCGCGTCTCGCTGGCCGCCTTGACGATTGTCTCGACGTCAATCGGCTTGATCGTCGACACGTTCAGCACGCGGGCGGAGATGCCTTCCGACTTCAGCAGCGCGGCCGCATCGAGTGCGCGGGAGACCAGTGTCCCGGTTGCGACCAGCGCCACGTCCGTTCCCTGGCCATGCACATCGATCTTGCCGAAGGTGAATGGGGCGTCGCTGTCGGCCGGCGTCACGGAAGGAACCTTGAAACGGCCGACACGCATGTAGACCGGACGGCCGGACGCTGCCGCCCACTGCATCGCAGTCCGCGTCTGTGCCGGATCCGCCGGTACCAGCACATCGAGATTGTCGATGGCGCGCATCCAGCTCAGATCTTCGATCGAATGGTGGGTCGGGCCGAGTTCGCCATAAGCCATGCCGGGGCTCATGGCGCAGAGAACCACACCGTAGTTGGAATAAGCGATATCCGCCTTGACCTGCTCGGTGGCGCGTCCGGACAGGAAGGGGCCGGCCGCGCAAACGAAGGGAATGAACCCGCCGTTGGCGAGGCCTGCGGCGACACCCACCATATTCTGTTCCGCAATGCCGACATTGATCAGACGGTCGGGAAAGCGGTCGCGGAACGCGTTGAGATTGCTCGACCCGACGGAGTCGTTGCAGACCGCCACGATGCGTTCATCCGCTTCAGCCATGGCGATAAGCGTTTCTGCAAATGTGACGCGGCAGTCGAAAGTTTCCGGTTTGATTGCGCTGGAAGCGTTCATTAGGCGAGTTCCGTGAGTGCGAGTTCGACCTGTTCCTTCGAAGGGACCTTGTGGTGCCATTCGACACGGTCCTCGATGAAGGAAACTCCCTTGCCCTTTATCGTATTTGCAATGACCGCGAGCGGCTTGCCGTCCCGCGGCTGGGTGAACGTCTTGAGCAAGGCGGAGGTATCGTTGCCGTCTATCTGCGCGACGCTCCAGCCGAAGGAAGCCCATTTCTCCGCCAGCGGTTCCAGCGAGGCCGTATCTTCGGTGCGCGCACCCTGCTGGAGGCGATTGCGGTCGACGATCGCCACGAGATTGTCGAGCTTGCGGTGCCCTGCCGTCATCGCCGCCTCCCAGTTGGAGCCTTCCTGCAGCTCTCCGTCGCCGAGAACCACAAAGACCTGCCAATTCTTCCGCGAAAGCTTGGAGGCGACGGCAGACCCGACACCGATCGGCAGACCATGACCGAGCGGACCCGTGTTTGCCTCAACGCCTCTCACCTTGCGGCGATTCGGATGACCATTGAGCGCCGAAAGCGGCTGCATGAAGCTCTTGAGATCGTCGACCGGGAAATAACCGCGCAGTGCCAGCGTTGAGTAAAGTGCGGCGGCGCAGTGCCCCTTCGACAGGATGAGACGGTCGCGACCGGGTGCATCAGCATGCTCCGGATCGGCGTTCAGGACGCCGAAGACGGCGGTTACGAGAATATCCGTGACGGACAGGTCGCCACCGATATGGCCGGCCCCAGCCGCATCGATCATCTTTACGATGTTTCGGCGAACAAGCTTCGCGATCGCTGCAAGCTTCTGCGCCTTCTCGGCATCCGCAAGGCTGCGAATGCGAGCAACATCGATGGCGCTGTTCGAGGGCCACACAGAGACCGTCATGGCATCTCCTCCGTCATTCAGTGTGAATATTTATTCAGTCTTGATTTAATATTCATGATAAGCCATGATCGAACCATGTCAAGCGTGGATCGAAAAAAACGAGAGGGAGCCGTTGCGCGGCCTTGGAGGGCCAGCGGATGCGACGGGTGTACGCAGCGTGCCCCGGATGCAAGCCGCAAGTTCCAATCCGCCGTTTTATTCCATAAGGGTAGGAGTTCGACCGAGCGCCGACATTCAACGGGGCGGCGCCCACACATTGCAGGGGTCTATCCTTTTATGAGCCGCACCAACGAACTTCGCCTGATGACGCGGGTCGCCCAGATGTACCATCTGGAAGGACTCAAGCAGAACGAGATCTCGGAGATCCTGAGGATATCGCAGGCCTCCGTATCGCGCCTCCTTCGCCGCGCCGAGGCGGAGGGAATCATTCGCGTCTCGGTGGTCGCCCCGAGCGGCACCTATCCCGACCTCGAATCCGCCATTCGAACGAAATACGGCATTGCCGAAGTGATCGTCGCCGACTGTCGCGAAGACAACGATGACGCGGTGTTTGCCGCAATCGGCGTCGCCGCAGCCCATCTTCTGGAGCAGACGCTCGAGGATGGCGACGTCATCGGCGTATCGAGCTGGAGCGCCACGCTCCAGCAGATGCTCGACAACATCCACCCGATCAAAAGGGTAAGCTCCGAGCGGGTCATACAGCTCCTGGGCGGCATCGGCGTTCCGAGCGCGCAGATCCACGCAACACAGCTCACAACGCGGCTCGCACATCTGACCAACGGAGTGCCGCAGCTTCTCCCCGCGCCTTGCGTCACCGGCTGTCCGGAATCGAAGAAGATCCTCCTCTCCGACCCCCACGTCAGGTCAACAATGGAGCAGTTCAAGCGGGTGACGACGGCCTTTGTCGGCATCGGCGCCATGGCGCCTTCGCAGAACCTGATCTACTCGGGCAACACGTTCACCGAGACCGAACTCGAAGAGCTTTCGAGCCGCGGCGCCGTCGGTGACATCTGCCTACGCTTCTATACGGCCGAGGGCGAACCGCTCGCCGGCGAAATCTACGAACGCGTCGTCGGGATGACACTTGAAGAATTGCGCGCGGTGCCCCGCGTCATCGGGACCGCAGGCGGCAAGCGCAAGACCCAGGCGATCGCCGGAGCGCTGCGGGGCAAGCTCGTCGACGTTCTGGTGACCGACCGCTTTACGGCCGAGCGCCTCACCCAACTCACATAGCTTCACCAACCGAACCAAAGCATCAAGGGAGGTTCAATGTCTCGCTTTCAAAACAAGACAGTCGTCATCACCGGAGGCAGCCGCGGCATCGGTGCCGCGATCGCCAAACGTTTTGCGCGAGAGGGCGCCAACCTTGTCGTTTCTGCAAACGAGGAAGCGGTCCATGCCGTTGCCGAAGAGATCAAGCGCGAAGGCGGCAAGGCGATCTCCTTCGTCGGCGATGTCACGGACAAGGCAAGTGTCGTTGCGCTCTACGACGCTGCCGAAAAGGCATTCGGGTCCGTCGACGTGTCCATCCAGAACGCCGGCGTCATCACCATCGCCCGCATCGAGGACATGACCGAGAACGAATGGGACAAGGTGATGGCCGTCAATACCAAGGGCGTCTTCCTCTGCGCACAGGAAGCGATCCTGCGTATGCGCAAGCACAAGCGTGGCGGGCGCATCATCAACACCGCCTCCGGCCAGGCCCGCGACGGCTTCATCTATACCCCCCACTATGCAGCATCGAAGATGGGCGTCGTCGGCATCACTCAGAGCCTCGCAAAGGAAGTCGCTGTCGAGAACATCACCGTAAACGCCTTTTGCCCTGGGATCATCGAAACCGACATGTGGGCCTATAACGACCAGGCATGGGGCAAGCTGCTCGGCAATTACGGTCCCGGCGAACTGATGAAGGAATGGGTCAAGGGCATTCCGATGAAGCGCGCGGGCACGGGCGAAGATGTTGCGGGCCTCGTGACCTTCCTTGCCAGCGACGATGCGGCCTACATCACCGGCCAGACGATCAACGTCGACGGCGGCCTCATCATGTCGTAATCCGGCGATCGCCCCCGGTGAACGATGTGTTCACTGTGGGCAGGCCTGATATGCGCATCAGGGAAAGCAGGGCCCCTTGCTTTCCCACCCATCTCGAACCTATGTTCAGGCTGTTCTCAGGGCGGGGCGAAATTCCCCACCGGCGGTATCGGGAGAAATCCCGGAGCCCGCGAGCGCTTCCGCAGCCGCGGAAGGTCAGCAGATCCGGTGAGAGGCCGGAGCCGACGGTATAGTCCGGATGGAAGAGGACAACGCAGGAGGAGCCTTCTCTCCGAAGGCTCATCGATGCTTGTTCGCCCAAGGGAAATTTGGCGTCCACGAGTTTTGGGGCGCAGAAAATGCCGGCTCCCCGGCATAACCCTTGAAAGGCAAAGTGCATGACGATTTCGAAAATTGAGGATGCGATTGCGGCGATTGCCCGCGGCGAAATGGTTGTCGTTGTCGACGACCAGGACCGCGAGAACGAGGGCGACATCGTCGTCGCGTCCGATTCCGTGACGCCCGAGGCAATCGCGTTCATGATGAGCCGCGCGCGCGGCCTTATCTGCGTGGCGATGGAGGGCGAGCGGCTCGACGCGCTCGACATCCCGCTGATGGTTCCCCGCAACACTGAATCGCACAAGACCGCGTTCACGGTCTCAGTCGACTACATACCGGGAACCAGCACCGGCATTTCCGCGGCGGACCGAGCCGCCACCGTGTGTGCCTTGGTCGATGAGCGGACGCGCGGCGCCGATTTCGCGCGGCCGGGGCATATATTTCCGCTTCGCGCGCATCCGGACGGCGTTCTCGCCCGCCCCGGCCATACCGAAGCGGCTGTGGAGCTTGCGCGCCTCGCCGGCAAGACGCCCTCGGGAGTCATCTGTGAGGTCGCCAACGACGACGGCACGATGGCCCGCCTTCCCGATCTCGAGGTTTTCGCCAAGCGGCACAATCTCCTCCTGGTGACGATCGAGGATTTGATTGATTATCTGAGGTCGGGACAATCACAGCACGACCTGGAAGGTATCCAAGTATCCGAGATGAGGTCGGTGGCCTGAGCGGCCCAATCGTAGCTCCCTGACACTTTAAGTGAGAGTGCGTTCGTGCCGACACCGGCGAGCTTTGTCTCGCCGGTGTCGAGAAGTTTCGGGAACCGGCTAGATGCCTTGGCCGCCGGAGACTTCGATACGCTGCGCGTTCACCCAGCGGTTTTCCTCAGACAGCAGTCCCGCGATCATCGGGCCGATGTCATCAGGCAGGCCGGCGCGGCCGAGCGCGGTGATGTCGGCAAAGAACCTGTTGAAGTCCGGCGTATCCCGGACTGCACCACCAAAGAAATCGGTTTCCACCGCCCCCGGCGCCACCGTGTTGACCGCGATGCCGCGGCCGCCGAGTTCCTTGGCCATGTAGACGCTCAGCACCTCGACCGCACCCTTGACGGCCGAATAGGCGGACCAGCCGGGTGCGGAGACGCGCGTCAGGCCCGAGGAAAGGTTCACGATTCGGCCACCGTCGGCGAGCATCGGCAGCAGCTTCTGGGTGAGAAAGAACACGCCCTTGAAGTGGACGTCGACCAGTTTGTCGAACTGCTCCTCCGTCGTGTCGCTGATGAGCGCGTAGTCGCCATGGCCGGCATTGTTGACGAGGTGATCGAAGGTGTCCCGCTGCCAGTTTTCACGTAGCACCGCCTTCAGGCGATCGGCGAAGGCGGAGAAGGTGGCGACATTGCCGGTGTCGAGCTGAAGTGCAGCGGCCTTACGGCCCATCGCTTCGATCTCGGCGACGACGGCGCGCGCTTCGTCGCTGCGGCTATGATAGGTGATGACGACGTCCCCGCCCCTGTTGGCGATGTTGAGTGCGGTATTGCGGCCGAGCCCGCGGCTCGCACCGGTGACGATTGCGATCTTGGTCATCCTGGACCTCCGTTGTTGTGACCAACGCAATATCGGGTATGGGAACGTATCGCTGTTGCCGGATACTCGGCGTTCTTTGCCTAATCCTCCAAGGCGAGTTTACGCGACGGCCCGCCATCGGTTAACGTGGAGCCATGACAGACACCCTCCTCGACGCAGTTCGCCGGTATGCCGAGGCCTATTCGGATCCAGGCGGCGTTGCGCGCACGCCCATTGCAGGACTGACGGCCATTCGTGCCACGTCGCCCAGTGGCCTCGACTACGCGATACCCAAGCCACTCGTGTGTCTGGTCGTGCAGGGAACGAAACATGTCACCATGGGAAACCGGTCCTTCACCTTCAGCGCCGGCGACTCGCTGCTGATCGCCGCCGACGTGCCCACCGTAAGCCAGATCACCCGTGCGAGCAGGGCCGTGCCCTATTTTTCGCTCGTCCTGGATCTGGACCCGGCGGTGATCGCAGATCTGACGGCTGAGATGACGGCAGTACCGCCCGGCCGCGGCGAGCAGATACGGGTCGATCCCACCGATCAGGAAGTGTCAGATGCAGCGCTGCGACTGATGCGACTGCTCGAGCGCCCTGCATCGGTGCCCGTGCTGCAAGCCCAGCTCGTGCGCGAGATGCATTATTGGCTTCTGGCAGGTCGCCATGGCGCGGCGATCCGGCATCTTGGCTGGCCGGATGGTCAAAGGCAGCGCGTCGCACGAGCAGTGGCCGTGCTTCGCGCGGAGTTCGCGCATCCCCTGCCTGTCGAGCGGCTGGCCGCCGTGGCCGGAATGAGCGCGTCCTCGTTCCATCAGCATTTCCGGTCCGTGACGACTCTTTCGCCGTTGCAGTTCCAGAAGCAGTTGCGCCTGATCGAAGCAAGGCGGTTGATGCTGTCGGAGGGCGTGAGCTCCAGTAGTGCCGCGTTTGCGGTCGGCTACGAGAGCGTGTCGCAGTTTACGCGAGAGTATGGCCGGATGTTCGGCCTGCCACCCGTTCGGGAAACGGAGACTGCCAGGAATGGAGCAGCAGCAGCGGTCTAGGCACTTCTCAGGAACTACAGTTGGATCAGCAGACGCGCGTCATCGATGCTTGCTCAAGAGTTGCCGAATCCCTCTTCTTCGGCGCGACTTTTCTACAATTCGCAGTGGAATGAAACCACTACCCTCGCGATCCTGTGCTGCTTCGGCGCCCGCGCCGGCGCGTGAGTTGAAGCAGGAATGCTAGAGGAGACCGCGATGAAGCGTGCCTGTCTTGGGCTAATGGCGATGGCCGTAGTTGCCACGAATGTTCTTCCATCCGTGTCGAAAGCCGCGGAAAGCCAGCCCAACAAGGAGGCGTCCCCGATCTACGGGGTTACGATTCCCGACGGCTACCGCAAATGGCAGTTCATCGCGCCCGCGGAAGAGGCCGCCCCACTGGACGAATTACGGGCGGTTGTCGGAAACGACATCGCTGTCCGGGCCTATGAAAATAAGACCCTCCCCTTTCCGGATGGCTCAATCCTTGTGAAGCTCGCGTGGAAGCGCGTTCAATCGTCGGAGTTCGAACCGGCGAGCGTCCCTGGGGTGCCCACCACTGTCCAGGTGATGGTAAAGGATTCAAAGAAGTATCCCGATAGCCACGGCTGGGGGTTTGGCCGCTTCATCGATGGCAAACCTGTCGATGAGGCGCAGCACCAGACCTGTCTCCCCTGTCACGAGGCACGGGTACAGAATCATGACTATGTCTTCACGCGCTACGCACCGTAGACAGAACTACGGCCCTGCGGCCATCGCCGTCAGTCCTTGACCGCGCCCGTCAAAGTCGACGAAGAAGGAATAGTGCCATCTGGCTGCCGACGCGGCTACCGATGCGGATTTCGCCTGCGGAAATGTACTCGAACCTGCCAAGATCGAGCCTTCGTTCAGGCCGCTATCGTGATCCACTGGTTGGTCCAGTTGGTGATCCACAAGACGAAAATTCTCTGACCGTACAGATCCCAGAGTGCCGCGTAAGCGCCGAGCCATCGACCGGGGCTGCGCTCGTAATGCGATGGCGCCGTGGCTTTCAGGCAGGTGTCAGGCGAGCGAGCAATAACGCCGGAGCACAGGCTTTCCTACGCTCCCATTGAGACGAAATATGACATTCTACGCAATTTCGCGACAGCGCCGAGCGAACACGACACCGCTCTTCGCCCTAGTCGCACTCTGGTTTTTGATCCTGTCGATTTTTCATGTCCTGCCGGCAATCGATATCGACATATCGGCGTTTTTCTTCAGTGGACCGGTCTGCCAGCCCGGAAACCCGCAGATCCCGTGCGGTCATTTCCCGTTGGCGACAGAGGCATCGGTGCAGACGGCCCGGTGGGTTCTATATCGCCTGCCCTACCTTGCCGCCGGAATCGTCGTGATCGCCATAATAGTCGGCAATCTGTCCTCGGCATTGCACGAGCGCATGCCGTTCCGCCGGCTCTGGATAGCCCTCGTCAGCGTCGGTCTCGGGACGGGCCTGATCGTGAACGGCCTGCTGAAAGAGCACTCAGGCCGACCTCGGCCGATCGAGACCAATCTCTTCGGCGGCCAGATGGACTTCATGCCCGCCGGCTCCTTCCTTGGGGCCTGCAATCGAAATTGCTCTTTCGTTTCGGGCGAAGCATCGGGCGCCGGCTGGTTGATCTGCCTTCTGTTTCTGCTGCCGCCGCGCTACCGCCGGTGGATAGCGCCGCCGGTTGTCGCCGCGTCGCTGGCGACTGCCTTTCTCCGGGTTGCCGTCGGCGCCCACTACGCCTCCGATGCCCTGCTCGGCTGGCTGCTGTCGATTGTCGTTTTCGTTGGGCTGCTTACGCTCGAAGCGCGACTTTCCGAGAGCTGAAGAAGCGGCTGGCGCCGGCTGGAAAGGATCAGTGCAGGTCCAGCGGCAGCTGCACGGGCCGAGGCAGCGGGGGAAGAGGGCGACTAAGCTCCACCCGCTTCTGCCACTCGACGCGCTGCTCCTTTGCCCGCTCACGCGCAGCCTGCGATGCTGCGACGAAAGCCATTGCACGGGCGATCACTTCCTCGGTCCGGGTCATGTGAACCTCCATCTGTTCACTTTATGTTCTCATAACCTGAAGAAAAGTCAAGACCGCACCCTGCGCTGGTCGCAACGCCGCGCGCCCGAATAATCCAACTGCGAAGACTTCGGCCGGCCCGGGTCCCGGGTCGGCGCCGATGGCGCGGCCCCTTCGACCTTGCGTGCCGGCCGATTTGGCATGTCCGTCGCAATCATTTTCCGTCGGCAGGCATGGCGATCTTGAAGACTGGAAGGGTTGCCTCTTCATTGGGACCGAACGGTCCGGGCACCTTGTGCTTCAGAGGAGGCAGGGTCTTGAGATAGTCGGCAATTGCGTAAGCATCCTCCTTTGTCAGCCCCGCAAAGGCCCGCCACGGCATGATTGGTGCGAGTTCGCGCCCATCGGGGGTCGTGCCCGCCTGGAGAGCGGTGACAATCTGATCGCGGGACCAGGCGCCAATACCTGTCTCCCGGTCCGAAGTGAGGTTAGGACCAACGAAGGTTCCGAGCCCAGGTACGAAGAAGCCCACGTCCGAACCGCCGAGATAACGATCCTGATCCGGCCGCCCGAGAAAGTAACCCGGCGTGTGACAGTCATTGCATCCCGCAATGCCAACAAGGTATTTCCCACGCTCCACCGGGTCCTGCGCCGATGCATTTGCGAAGGAGAGGAGAAAGGCTGCAATTCCAAGAATTCCGACCGCAGATTTGCGGCGGCTGGGCACATTCGAAGCATTGGTCTGTTTCTGCATAACTAGTCCTCTCGTGATCAAGCGGACTTGTTCTAGCCGTTGCGATTTCGACGAATATTTCAGCGCCCCGGACCTTTGCAACGAATTCGGTTGCAACTGAAACGCGGCTGGCCGCGCAATTCCTGGTCGTCTCGACAGCCGGCCAGGGCCAGACCGGCTGCTTCCTTGCTGATCGCACATTGAGGGCAGGCCGGCGTCCCTTGCGCAAAACGAGCGTGCCCTGCGTCTCTTCCTTTCCAAAATAATGGGATCTCGCTGCACGTTCCTCATTTACTTATATTAGTATTAGGTTGAATATGAGCGCGGTGGGGGAGGCCATTCGGCCATCTTTAACAAACGCATCCGAACGGCTTTCTCCCGTTACGAGGGAGGAAAAGTCATGAGGCGTATTCTGTTGAACGCGGCGACATCTGTCGCGGCGCTGTCGCTTGGCGTTTCGTATGCATCCGCACAGTCAGGCAGTGTAGAGAAGGCCGTCGGGGGCTACAGTTTCGAGGAGGCCGCGAAGGAATCCCCTGAAACGAAGAACTTCCATTCGGACGACGGGCATCTCACCTTTGCCATCGTCACCCACACGGCCGGCAACGGCTTCTTCGATCCGGTCTATGTCGGGGCAACCGTGGCCGGCAACCTGATCGGCGCCAAGATCCTGCTGCTTGGATCGGAGTCGCCGGTGGACGATCCCGCCCGCGAGATCGAAATCCTGAACCAGATCGTCCAGGATCCGACGATCGATGGCGTCATCATGACGACACCGCAGGTCGGCGCCTACAACGACATCGTCAAGGCAGCCGAGGCGAAGGGCATTCCGGTCGCCACGACGAACTCCTATGACGGGACGATGATGAACCGCAATGGCATCAGCCATACCGGCCAGGATGCATCGGCGGCGGCAATCGGTGGCGAGGCGCTCGCCAAGTGCGTACTCGCCAGCGGCAAGGACAGCGGCTCGATCCTGCTGCCATCCTCGACGGCAATGGGCAATATCGAGGTGAACAACCGTGTGACCGCGGCCTTCAATGCCATCGTCAAGACCTTGAAGGATGCCGGCAAGCTCGAGAACTTCAAGGTCGACGCCGGCCCCGAGAACGTCGGCATCGACACCAACCCGAACGATCCGGTCAATGCGCTCGTTTCGTTGTTCGAGTCGCGCGGTGATGCCGTTGGCGCCTTTACCGCCAACAACGTCTTCACACCGCCCCTCGTCAAGGCCGTCGCCCAGATGGGGTTGACAGACAAGTTCTGCGCTTTCGGCTTCGATCTCGGGCCGGCGCAGCAGGAGGGCATCGCCGCCGGCAATCTGACGGGCTCGCTCGGCCAGCAGCCATTCCTGCAGGGCTTCTGGCCTGTGATGCAGCTCTACCTGCAGATTGATCGCGGTATCTCCGCGGCCAATCTCGACACGAGGGCCCAGCTGGTGACCAAGGACAACGTCGCCAAGGTCGGCAAGCGTTTCGAGAACTGATTGGCTCGAGCCAATTCAGGCACGGGGCGAGGCTACGGCCCGCCCCGCGTAAAGGTAGCGACCGATCGGACGAAAGCCCATGGCCACCACCACGACGACATCGCTCGGCCCCGCGCCCCGGCAACTTGCCGGAGGCTGGGAGGTCGGGCTTCTCCTGTTTCTTATCCTCCTTTATGTCGTCGGGGCGTTCATCAACCCGACCTTCTTCGCATCCACGGAGGCGCTTCACGCCCTTCTTCGCGACACGTCCCGTGTCGGCATCATCGCCGTCGGGATGACCTTTGTGATCGTCAACAAGGATCTCGATCTTTCCGTCGGCTCCACCTACGGCCTCGTCGCCGTAGTGTTCGCCCGGCTCTTTGCGCCGAGCTTTCTCGATTTCGGCATCGTCACCTCGATCGTTCTCTGCCTGCTCCTGGGTACGGCCATCGGCCTTCTCAACGGGGTGCTCGTCACCATCCTGAAGGCGCCGGCATTCATCGCGACGCTGACGATCCTCTTCATCGGCCGCGGCTTCGTGCTTGCACTCACCCACGGCCAGGCGATCTACTATTCCGACAAGGCGGGCGCGCATCCCCTCTTTTTTCACCTCGGTGAAACGAATGTCCTCGGCTTCAACAACCAGATCCTGATCTTTGCCGCCGTTGCCGTGGTCGGTGCGATTGTCCTCGCGAAGACGCGCTGGGGCTATGAGACCTTCGCCACCGGGGGCAACGAGCAGGCGGCCGTCTACGCAGGCATTGCAACGCGCTGGGTGCGCATACGCGCCTACCTGATCTCATCGCTCTGCGCGACCCTTGCCGCGCTCCTGTCGGCGGCGCAGGACAAGGGCGTCACGCCGCTTTACGGCGTCAGCTGGGAACTCACCGTGATCGCATCCGTCATCATTGGCGGCGCATCGATCCTCGGAGGCCGCGGCCGCGTAATCGGTTCATGCCTGGGGGCAGTGGTGGTCGTCCTGGTCGACAAGGTGCTGCGCGAAGGCTGGCCGATCACGCGCATCGTCGTCATCGACGGCGAGCCGACCCCGGTCAACGCAAAGTTCACCCTGCCGGCGGGCGCGGTGCTGGTCTTCCTCGGCCTCCTCCTCGTCACCGCAGTGCTGATCGAGCCGTACCTCATACGCCGCCAGGCTGCCGGCCGGTTCTGGGCGTGGCTGCGCGGCAGGCCACCACCTCCCGCCTACGAGATCGGCGGGGTCGCGATAGAGGGCGTGCAGACCAAGGGAGGCATGGCAAGCGATCTTGCCTTGTCGGCGACGGGGTTCGGCAGGTTTCTCGCGCGTCGCGATGCGCTTGCCATCATCCTGACGGTGCTCCTGTGGCTGACCGGGCTCGCCCTCAGGCCGGACTACTGGTGGAATCTCTCCAACACCTTCGCGATTCTGCTCAATTACACCGAACTCGCGATCATCGCGGTCGGGCTTACCTATGTCATTGCGGCCGGCGACATCGATCTCTCAGTCGGAGCGGTGCTAGCGCTTGCCGGCAGCACGGCGGCCTATTTCCTCAAGGTGGTGGGCGCCGACCCTATGACGGCCGTGGCCATGGGCCTGCTGGCGGGGATGGCGGCGGGCCTGGTCAACGCCACGGTCACGATCGGTTTCAAGCTGCCCGCCTTCATCGCGACGCTCGGCATGTTTTATATCGCGCGCGGCCTTGCCGCCTGGTTTGTCGCCGGCCAGCAGCTTACCGGATGGCCCGAGAGCTACAACCTGCTCGGCCGCAAGGCGAACGACGTTCTCCTCCATTTCGGCCTTGAGCTTCCGCCGGGCTTCGTTCGCACCGTTGCCGAGGTTGTCAGCGTGCAGACGATCTGGATGGCGCTCGTCGCCCTTCTCGCCGGTATGGTGCTCGCCTACATGCCCCTCGGGCTGAAGGTCCTTTCCACCGGGGGCAATCTCCGCGCCGCGGCCTATGCCGGCATAAACACGAACCGCGTCCGTTTCATTGCGCTTCTGCTGTCGGCGCTCTGTGCCTCCATGGCCGGCATCATCAACATCGCCTACTTCCGCAGCTTCAATCCCGTCGCCGGCCAGTTCCGCGAACTCGACGCCATCGCCTCTGTCATCATCGGCGGCGGATCCATCTTCGGCGGCTACGGCACCATCATCGGCTCGCTCGCCGGAGCCGCGGCAATCACGCTGGTACGGGCGCTTCTGCAATTGAACGTACAGGGCTTCACCATGCCGCAGCACTGGATCAACGTCTTCATCGGCGTCATCCTGATCTTCGCCGTGCTCGTCGACATCTGGGTGCGCCAGGCCAACATCTTCGGGCGCCTGCGATCCCGCCTGGCGCGACAACGGCAGGCAGCGGAGGTAACCCATGCGCAATGACGCCGAAGGCACACCGATCGTGGAAATGCGCGGCATCGAAAAGGCCTTCGGGGCTGTGCAAGCTTTGCGTTCAGTGGACCTCGTGCTCTATCCCGGCGAAATCCTGGGCCTCGTCGGCGACAATTCCGCAGGTAAATCGACGCTGATGAAAATCCTGACGGGCGCCTACCAGCGCGATGCCGGCGAGATATTCGTCGCCGGCCAGCCGGTGCATTTCAAGAGCCCGCACGAGAGCCGCGACGCCGGCATCGAGATGATCTACCAGGATTTCGCGCTTTGCGGGAACATGGATGTCGGCCAGAACATCTTTCTCGGGCGCTGGCCGCTAAGCGGCCCGTTCGTCAGCCGACGCAAGATGTATGCCGAAGCCGACAAGGTGCTCAAACGCCTCAAGGTCGATGTCAACTCGGTCTACCAGAAAGTCGAGAGCCTTTCGGGCGGGCGCCAGCAATCCGTCGCGATTGCCCGCGCCATCTCCTTCGACCCGCGCGTCGTGATCCTTGACGAGCCGACCGCCAATCTTTCGGTCATGGCAACCGAGCGGCTTCTGGAAACGATGCTGGAACTGAAGAAGCAGGGCGTCGCCCAGATCATCATCTCGCATCGTCTGGTCGACATATTCGCGGTCGGCGACCGCGTCATGGTCCTGAAGCGCGGCGAGTATGTCGGCGACCGCTTCATCAAGCATACGGATGAACACGAGGTCCTGGAGATCATCGTTTCCGGCACCCGCGAGCAGGCGCGCACCGCCGACCAGGCAAGGAAAGCCTGACCGGCCGATAGAGATGCTTTTGCGCGGCACCCGCTATGTCGAAGTGCCACAAGCCGATCACCGATGCAGACCCGGCGCCTCTTGTCCCGTCCGCTCCACATATTCGGAGTAGCCGCCGCCATACTGGTGGATCCCATTCTCTGTGAGTTCGAGGACGCGGTTGGAAAGCGCCGACAGGAAATGACGATCGTGCGAGACGAACAGCATGGTGCCTTCGTAGGCCGAGAGCGCCTTGATCAGCATTGCCTTTGTATCGACGTCCAGATGGTTGGTCGGCTCGTCGAGGACGAGAAGGTTCGGCGGGTCGAACAGCATCGCCGCCATCACCAGCCGCGCCTTCTCTCCGCCGGAGAGCACGCGGCATCGCTTTTCGACGTCATCCCCGGAAAAGCCAAAGCAGCCCGATAGCGCCCTCAGCGGCGCCTGCCCGGCCTTGGGGAAGCGCTCCTCAAGCCACTGAAGGATGGTGCTGTCGCCGTCGAGCACGTCCATCGCATGCTGGGCGAAATAGCCGAGCTTGACGTTGGCGCCGATCGTCACGGTGCCCTTGTCCGGTGAGGCCGTGCCCGTGACGAGCTTCAGCAGGGTCGACTTGCCGGCGCCATTGATGCCCATGATGCACCAGCGTTCGCGCCGGCGCACCATGAAGTCGAGGCCGTCATAGATCGTCCGGCTGCCATAGGCCTTGTGGATATTCTTGAGGTTGATGACGTCTTCACCCGAGCGCGGAGCCGGCAGGAAGTCGAAGGCTACCGTCTGGCGGCGGCGCGGCGGCTCGACGCGATCGATCTTCTCAAGCTTCTTCACGCGGCTCTGGACCTGCGAGGCGTGAGATGCGCGGGCCTTGAAGCGCTCGATGAACTTAATCTCCTTGGCAAGCATCGCCTGCTGGCGTTCAAACTGGGCCTGTTGCTGCTGTTCGTTCAGCGCCCGCTGCTCCTCGTAGAAGCCGTAGTCGCCGGAATAGCTCGTCAGGGAACCACCATCGATCTCGATGATTTTCGTGACGATCCGGTCCATGAACTCGCGGTCGTGCGACGTCATGAGCAAGGCGCCGTCATAGCCCTTGAGGAAATCCTCGAGCCAGATCAGGCTCTCGATATCAAGGTGGTTGCTCGGTTCGTCGAGCAGCATCACGTCCGGGCGCATCAGGAGAATGCGGGCGAGCGCCACGCGCATCTTCCAGCCGCCTGAAAGCCCTCCGACATCGCCGTCCATCATCTCCTGGCTGAAGCTGAGCCCGGCCAACACCTCGCGGGCACGCCCCTCCAACGCGTAGCCGTCGAGTTCCTCGTAGCGCGCCTGTACTTCGCCATAGCGCTCTATGATCGCATCCAGTTCATCCATGCGATCCGGATCCGACATGGCGGCTTCGAGCTCGCGCAGTTCCGCCGCCACGGCACTGACCGGACCGGCGCCCTCCATGACTTCAGCGACGGCCGAATGCCCGGACATTTCGCCGACGTCCTGGTCGAAATAGCCGACCGTCACGCCCTTCTCGACCGAGACTTGGCCCTCGTCCGGCAGTTCCTCGCCGGTAATCATGCGAAACAGCGTCGTCTTTCCGGCTCCGTTCGGGCCGACGAGGCCGATCTTTTCGCCGCGGTTCAGGGCCGCTGAGGCTTCGATGTAGAGGATGCGATGGCTGTTGGACTTGCTGATATTTTCGATGCGGATCATGGGGAAGGAAGCCTGGTGGGTTGCGGGCCACCCTATGCCATGCCTCGGCGGCCCTGTCACGCGATCAGATGCACTGCAACATGATTGAGCGCGGTTGAGATCCGGCCGAATGCCTGACCACAGGGTGTGCCACGCGGCATGCGAGAAGTTTTCGAATTTCGGTTGAATAAGTCTGGACTTTGAAGAGCACGGGCGGTGAAACTCGCCCCGGCGAAATTCCCGGATGCATGAGGAGGAACGATCTATGCTTTACGCCATTCTGGCCTATCACGAAGAGGAAGTGGTCGAATCCTGGACCAAGGAGGAAGATGCGGCGCTGATGGATGAGCTGCTTCAGGTCAATGACCGCCTCGTCGAGGAGAAACACCTGGGACCGGCCGCACGGCTTGGTTCGACACAGCGTGCTGTCACCTTGCGAGGCAAAGGTGACGGGATGGTCATCGACGGCCCATTCGCGGAAACCAAGGAACAGCTGCTCGGCTTCTATGTCGTGGATTTTCCGACGCTCGAGGAGGCCGTTGCCGCCGCCCGCGATTTGCGCAAGGCCAATCCGACTGCCGTCTATGAAATCCGGCCGATTTCGCTCTTCATACCCGGTGCGCCGCTGGCATCCAGCGACGAGGGGTAGCCTTTCCGCCTTGCCGCGATGTTGAAGTCCCCTATCGCGCATTCAAGCTGAAATTCTTGGAAAGGTGAAAATCAGCGGTCGAAGAGGTCTTGCCACTGCCGCTCGCCGATCATGCAATCGGTGGTCGGCTGGCTCGTCGCAATTTTCTGCACGCCCGACGGCGGAGTAAGGCCGCTGATCTCCAAGACCAGCTTGCGGCGCACCGCGACGGCGAAGTCCTCGATCTTGTGGACAGGCAAAACGAAGGAACCGGGGCCGCCGATGACGCAATCCGCATAATACTTGTCGAGCCCGCCCGGCGCGCCGGACGGTCGCAGCATGAGCGCAAGCCCGTTGATGACGATGCCGGCTTCCAGCGCCTTGTCGCGGGTCGGCACAACCGGATTGCCGGAATTGTTTGTGCCGTCCCCGGAAACATCGATCACCTGACGCATGCCATGATGGGGACTGGAGACGATCATCGCGGCGCCTTCGGCAATTGCGGCGGAGATAGAGGTGCGGCGTTGGGTTATGATCGGTCGCTGTTCGAGCTTGTTGGCGAAATCAATCGCGTCCTGCTCGGTCTCGATCACGTGCCAGCCGATGGTGGAATCCGGCACCACATAACCTGCCCATTCGAAATAGCTGATTGCAACGCGCCCCGTGAGACCACCCCTCACCGCGTCGATGAATTCCTTGTGTCTGAGTGCTTCGACATAACCCTCGCGCTGGATGCGGACTTCCTCGTAATCCATGGATCGCGATGTATCGACGGCCAGAACCAGCTCCACGTCGACTTCGTTTTCTCCGGCTTGCGCGAGCGTCGGCGCCGCGCCGGAGAGGCTCATGAGAATCGCGAGTGTTGTAAGCATAGCAACCCAACCACTGCCTCATCGAAGGAGTGGACTGTAACACAGCCTCGTGCGAGGGCGACTCCCGGCTGCGGGCCTCCTGTCAACTTTCGGTGATGGATTCATCCGGAGGGATTTGCGGAGCTCGCGACGGCGCAGAAATACAGCCAGGCGGTCCAGGCCAAGCGGTTGCTCAGGTCACATCGACACTGGACTTGTCGATATGACCTGGTCATTGGGGACGCTTTGAGCGGGTCGCCGAGGTTTGCCTTGGCACCGGATCAGCCCCGCGAGCGGACTTGGTACTTTCGACTACCTCACGATTCCAAGGTTGATCAGCTGTACCCGCCGGTTGTCCGCGGCTGTCGGATGGGCAGCATCGACTGGCCATTCCTCCCCGACGCCGATCGAGAACAGGCGGTTCGGCGATACGGCGAAGGTCGTAGAAAGTGCCTCGGTGATCGCATCAGCCCGCTTCTGACTGAGCATCAGATTGTGTTTGGCATCGCCCGTCGAACTGGTGTGGCCAACAACCAGAAACTTGTATTGACGCAGGTTCGGATGGTGCAAGGCATCCGCTATCAGTCCGACAGTTCGATAGGATTCCGGCTCGATTGCAATGGAGTCGTTCTCGAAATCGATCTCCACGATCAGTTGGGAAAGCTTCGACAACTGCTGCCAATCCGGGAGCATCGCCACGCCCTTGCCTGCACGCGCCGTGGCCTCTTGTATCAGCACGGCAACATCGACGGCCGGTGCCGCTCCCTGCACCTGACCCAACGTCTCGACGAGCTGCTTGTCACTTAGTTCCTGGGACGCGACGTATCCGGGGACCATCAAAAGACCAGCCGCGAGGAACGCACGAAATCTCTTCTTCAACATTGTCGTTCTCCGATATCTGGCTGCTACCGCCACCCGGCGTCTGTGATGGCTTGACCGCACTTCCCTCGGGTGGCGGCCCTTGTTTTGAGAAGGCACGCGAGAACGAAACCCTCACCTTTCACGTCACCGCAATATTGCGCCATGTCGTGGTCGCAGACCTTCGTGTAAGCCGCTTGCGCCGCCTGTCTCTGCTGGATCGACGCGATCACGCTGGCCAGGGTCGCGGTGCAGACGGGAGATACCTTGCCTGCATTCTTTTCCAGGCAGTCCTGGATTCGCCCGTTCCCCAGATTGAGGCCCCTGCAGAATTTCTTGATATCGGCGCCGCAGTCCTTGGCTAGCACCGACACCGCATCCGCATAACTGATGGTATCCGCGCGGCTTTCGGCGGCAAAGGACAGGGCGACGAGAAACAGCGCCCCTCCAAAAACGGCAAGTCGTTTGGGCATAGGAAGCTCCTGAAAAGTGGTTCGACTTCTTCATGCAACACCGACGGCTCGTTTGGCGAACCAGCCCGGTTAGGCGCTCTTGCAACCGATACCCCTCTCGAGCGGTCCGGTCAGCGCGGGAGCTTTGCTTAAACCGGGCCGCAATCAAAGTAGGTTACTGTTACAAACACCGTTCGGACGGGCGTGCGCAGCGGCCGAAGTTGCCGGAGAGGCGTCATTTGCGCGACCGGGGGAAAGGAATGATCGCCGTGTTGTCGAGTGCGGTTTCGATCTCGATCCTGAGGCTCTCAACGAGTTCCGCGCACTCGGCGTAGCGCTCGTCGCGTTCGGGCGCGGGCGATCTGGCCCATGTCTCTCGCAGTTCCTCTGCCGTGGCGAAATCACGGCAAAGGTCGCGGAAATCCTCGTCGCGGGCCGCGAGGTCGTCGATCAGTTTGGCGCGGTTCGCAAAGTAACGTTTGGCCAAACCAACGTCCTCTGACATGGATGGCACCTCCCACCGGCGCCGTTTCGCAGCGATCCGGCGATTTGCGGCGACGACACCATCATGACGCAAGTCTGTCGTTTTGCCGCGTATGTTACAGTATCTCGCACGATGAAACCGCAGACCGACAGCCCCGACCAGCATCGGGATCGCATGCTCGTGCGCTGCCTGTATGTAGACGCGGGACCAATCCTGGCGTAGGTTAAAGTAGGGATTCAGAATAAAATTTGCGATTGCAATCAGTCCGCGAGCGTGGTCGGGGAGCCAGCGATATGCAGACTTCGATGCCAGAGCGTGGCGATGAAGTGCAGCCGTCGACAAGGCCTCCACCGAGTCCCGATGAAATACGGGCTCAGCTCAGCCGTATTCTGACAAGCTCGGAATTTCCTCATGCCGGGCGTGGCGCGGCTTTCCTGACATATGTCGTACAAGAGGCACTGGAAGGTCGCGCGGAGCGGCTGAAGGGCTACTCCATCGCCATCGAAGTGTTCAAGCGAAGCGACAACTTCACCCAGGACGATCCTGTCGTACGGATCGAGGCGGGGCGACTCCGGCGTTCGTTGGAGCGCTACTATCTTGTGGCCGGGCAGGAGGATCCTATCCGGATCGATATTCCGAAAGGCGGCTATGCCCCGTCCTTTGCATGGAATTCTCTTCCGTCAAGTGAAGCAATCGAGACCCCGGCTATTCCCCTCACCGGAGTTGCACGGCGGGACGGCTGGCTGCCGGGCCGATGGATCCTGGCTTCCTTGCTCGTCGCAATTTTCGGAGCGACCGCTCTTGCGTACTGGCTCTCGGAACGGGCGACGCAATCCGGGCGGCCGGACGAACCGACCGTCGTGATCGCACCCTTTGCAAACCTCGGCGACGATCCACAGGCGAAACTATACACAGTCGGCCTGACCGAAGAGCTGCTCACCGCGCTTCCGAAGTTCAAGGAGATAAAGGTCTTTGGCCGAGAGACATCGAAGTCATTGACACCCGATGTCGACGTGGCGCGGGTTCGCAGTGAGCTGGGCGCTCGATATCTTCTGACGGGCGGCGTCCGCGTTTCCGGCAACCGTGTGCGGGTGACGGCACGCCTCCTCGATACGTTGGATGGCGAGATCCTGTGGTCGCAGACATACGATGACGACATGACTACGCGGGAGCTCTTCACCATCCAGTCCGACGTTGCCAGCAAGGTCGCGACAGCAGTGGCTCAACCCTACGGGATCATCGCTCAGGCCCTGACGGCCAATCCCCCGCCCGACGATCTTGGTGTCTACGAGTGCACCCTTCGCTTCTATGCCTACCGTGCCGAACTGAGCCCGGAAACGCATGAGAAGGCGCGGAACTGCCTTGAGAACTCGGCGGCGCGCTACCCCGCCTATGCAACGGCCTGGGCCATGCTGTCGATCATCTATCTCGATGAAGGCCGCTTCCGGTTCAACATGCGGCCCGACGCGCAGACACCGACGGAAAGGGCCCTGGTATCGGCACGGCGGGCGGTGGAGCTCGAACCGGAGAACGTTCGCGCCCTTCAGGCACTGATGACATCGCTTTTCTTCAGTCAGCAACCGGATGAAGCCTTGAAAGTCGGCGAGCACGCGCTGGCGACGAACCCCAACGACACCGAATTCCTTGGGGAGTTCGGCACGAGAGTGGCGATGAGCGGACAATGGCAACGGGGAGCGGCATTGCTCGACCAGGCCCTTGCCCTCGACCCTGGCGGGGCAGGCTACTATTACGGCACGCGCGCTTTGGCGGCCTACATGCTCAACGACAACGACAGCGCCGTGGCTCTCATCCGGCGAGCCGACCTGCAGAAATTTCCGCTGTTTCACGTCGTGGCGGCTGGAATCTACGCTGAGGCCGGCATGATCGAGGAGGCCGGGCTCGAGGCAGATACCTTCATGAAGATGCGCCCCGAATTCATTCACGGGATCGTCAAGGAGCTCAAGAGCCGCAACATACAGCCTCGTGACAACGCCCGCATGATTGCCTCGCTTCGCAAGGCAGGATTTCCCGTACCTGACGAGGCGACAGTCAAGGCCGAGATATCGATGCCCGGCGAGTCGAGCGGTTTCTAGCGCATCTTTTTGAGCGCCAGTGCAGGGCAGTCGGTTGAGATTGGCCGCCGCAGCCTTACCGGCCCGGGGGAATTCATCGGGCGGGCTTCATTTCGGCCGGCGGATGGCCCGGATCTTGCCGGTAGTGCCGCCGCCGCAAAAGAGCCGGTCTCCACCGTCGGACTCGAGCCCTGATATTCCGATGCCGGCCGGCATGTCGACACGTTCTAGGACCTCTCCCGTTTCGGGATTCAGCCGCCTCACTTCGCTCTCGTCGCCTTCCCAGGTCGCGTGCCAAAGCTCGCCATCAACCCAGGTAACGCCGGTGACGAAGCGGCTGGATTCGATGGTGCGGAGGATCGCACCTGTTTCGGGATCGATCTGGTGGATTTTTCGGCCGCGATGCTGCCCTACCCAGAGTGTTCCCTCGGCCCAGGCAAGCCCGGAGTCTCCGCCATTGCCGGGCGCCGGGATCGTCGAGAGCACCTCGCCGGTCTTCGGATCGATCTTCTGGATGCGATCCTCGGCTATCTGGAAGAGATACCGGCCGTCGAAGGCCGTGCCCGCATGGGCGGCGACATCGATCGAGCGCACGATTTCCCCGATCTCCGGGTCGAGGGCGTTGAGTCTGTCTCCGGATGCAAACCAGACGTGCTGGCCGTCAAATGTGACGCCACCGACGCGGTCCGCGCCCGGAAAGGGACCATATTCACGAAGAATTTCGGCTTGAGACTGTTTCATGAGATCATCCTAATCGCTTGGCAGTGGACCGGGGAGTAACAAAGTTGACGGGAACCCGGGCACAGAAGGGCTCGTCCAGCGGCGTGCCGGCCCCTGGCCGAAGGACTGCACCTTGCCGTCGGCCGCGAGTGTATCAAGCGCCCGCTGCACCGTGCGCGGGCTGACCCCAAGCGCGATCGCCAGGGCGGAACTCGACCAGGATTCGCCGTCGGCAAGGAAAGCGAGCACTGCTCCATGCTGCCCCTCGATGGGCGGCGCCAAGACGACGACCTCGCGTGCGCGCAGCGGCGTAAGCACGAAGCCCTCCTTGGTTGCCTTCACATCCGCGAATGCACCAAGCTCACCGCGAAGCCGTCCGATTTCGACGCGCAACCGGGCGCGATGCGATTCATCGGCATCCTTTGCCCGGAAAGCACCGGAAACGAGTGCATTGCGCGATACATCCCCCGGCCAGCTCTCGCCAAGCGTGCGGGCCAGCGCAAACAATACCGGACGCGTCGTGAGCGACACAAGCTCGTTGGCATCACGTACCGCGTAACGACAGGCATCCACCACGAGAGCGCCGGAAGCCAGCAACGCCTCGACCTCCTCCAGCAGCAGGAAGCGCTCCTCGCCTCCGGCAATCAGACGTGCGGCGGGAGTCTTCAAGACCAGCGACGCGCTTTCGACCTCCGCCATGAGTGCAGGAATACTCGCCTGGCGCGCGGCTCGCTCGGCGCGCGCCAGGGCCGCGCGCGCTGCCGCCGTCCGCAAGCGGCGGATGGCGATCCCGGCAACGACCAGCTCATGCGCGGCCCTCGATGGAGGCGGGAGCGGTGTGGGATCGAGCGCGGCCAGCAGTCGCTCGGCCTCATCGAGATGGCCGATCAGAAGCAGGCGCCGGACTTCGAGGTGA
Organism: Rhizobium sp. BK251; assembly: GCF_004345245.1. Taxonomy (GTDB): domain Bacteria; phylum Pseudomonadota; class Alphaproteobacteria; order Rhizobiales; family Rhizobiaceae; genus Rhizobium. The sequence continues at coordinate 356,515 of NZ_SLUQ01000006.1, forward strand.
CGCGCAAGCGCGGCATTCAGGCGGTCCCCATGGGCTTCAAGCACCGCTCGTGCTGTCGCCAGCGATTTCGCCGGCCAGGTGAGGTCACGCGAGACGAGCGCAATTTCGGCCTCGGCGACAATACAGCGCGCGCGCGCCATCGCCTCTCTCGGCCCGAAGGCACGGGCAGCCATCTTGAGGAGAACCTTGGCCCTGGCGAGATCGCCAAGCTGCGCCATGGCGATGCCCCGAAGCGCAAGCGCGGGTGCATCCTCGCGCAGGGCAATCCTCTTCAACGCGCCGAGAAGATCGCCGGTCGCGAGCAGCCGCGCCGCAGCGCTGATCATCGAGTCCATCGAAATCCCGTCAAACTTGTAACTCCCACCATCTCGCGGCCCGGCCGTAATCTGTTTGCGACTACCGAGCAACCGCTCGCCCCCACCAATGCTACGACAACAGATGGCCAGAGGAGAAGCATGATGACGATACACATGACCGGGACAAGGGATGAATGGCTTGCGGCACGGCTCGACCTGCTCGAGGATGAGAAGGAGTTGACGCGACGCAGCGACATGCTGGCGCAGCGGCGCCAGGAGTTGCCCTGGGTACGGATCGAAAAGGAATATCGGTTCGATACGGAGAGCGGCAACGCGTCGCTCGTCGACCTTTTCAAGGGACGCTCGCAGCTCCTCGTCTACCATTTCATGTTCGGACCCGACTATACCGCCGGCTGCGCGTCCTGCTCGTCGATCGCCGACGGCTTCAACGGCGTCGCCGTCCATCTCGAAAACCACGACGTCGCCTTCACTGCGGTTTCGCGCGCACCGCTCGCAAAGCTGCAAGCTTTCAGGAAACGGATGGGATGGAACTTCGATTGGGCCTCATCTTTCGGGAGCGATTTCAACAGCGATTTCAGCGTCTGGTTCACCGAAGAGCAGCAGCGCAATGGCGGCATCGGATACAATTATCGCCGTGAGGCTCCGCTGGCAGGACCGCCGGCAGGCCAGACCGTTCAGGAATGGCAGCTGCGGGGCAGCGAAAGTCCGATCGGCCAAATCGCGGCGATGACCGGGACCGACATCGCCACATACACGCGCGACAGGCCCGGCCTCAGCGCCTTCGTGCTCGAAGACGGCGCCGTGTACCACACCTACTCCAGTTACGCCCGCGGGCTGGACGGGGTTTGGAGCACCTATCAATGGCTCGATCGCGCGCCCAAGGGCCGCAACGAACACGGCATCTGGTGGCGACTCCACGACGAATATGGCCGGGAGTGACGATCATGCTCTCGTTCGACCGGACGAATGCCAAGACATCTGCCGGCGCGACCGTCGGTGGTGCAGCCGGCATCGCCGACTGGCTGTGCCTGGCCGCCGCACCAACCTTCGCGATCATGGGGCTTCTGTCGGCGAATGGAGGAGCAGATATGATCTGCTCCTCCATGCCAGATGCCTTCCCGCTCGACGGCATGGCGGCCATGTACTTGCTGATGAGTGCCTTTCACCTGCCGCCATGGCTGCGCCTATTTTCGCATCGTTCGCCCTATAGAAGGCGATGAGCGCCAGCTAGCCTCGTTCAGCCTGACCATCGTCTTCCAACGATTGGCAAGCAGCGTTTGCAGACCCGCCGACGGGCATGTTCATGCCCGTCGGACTATGCGCTGGCCATTACTACCGACCCATTCCCGGATGGCATCAATAGCAGGGCGGAAGCGGGTAACGACCGCACGACTGGGAAAAGTCGTTGTCGCGGTCCTCGTCATAGGCATAGCGATACCGGTAATCCTGACGCCCTGCGACAGTCGTATCTGCAGGGCGGGAATACCAGGCGCCGTGATACACGGGAGCGTGCCAGTAATGATCGTCGGCATCGCCTACGCGGCTGTCGTCGCGCGCAAAATCGCCCCCTCGGTCGCGTCCACCAAAGTCGCCACCACCACGGCCGTCAAAGCCGCCGCCACCAAAGTCGCCACCGCGGCCACCGCCGCCAAAGTCGCCACCGCCGCGGCCGCCATCGCCACCGCCGCCGCGACCACCGCCGCCGCCACCGCCACCGCCTCCGCCGTGTCCGCCACCGCCACGGTCGATGAACAGCGCTGCAGGTCCGCTCGCGCCGCTGAGGCTACCTTCGAGCACCGAAACCTCGAATGTCAGGTTGCCAGCCTCGATCTTCGGCGACCTCAGCGTGACTACCGCATCCTCAACCTTCGAGCCGTCTCCACCGAGGACGGAGATGGTCCCGTTCGGCGGATCCTTTATAAAATTGTCCGCGCCTACGTCCCATTGCATGACGAACTGCTCGGTGGTCACGTGGCCAGCCGCCCGCACGGGGCGGTCAGCAAAGACAATCGAATTGGCCGACACACCTGTCATGGTCAGCGTGTTGCCTTCCAGTTTTGCGCCCGCCGAGTTCAGGACAAAGAGCGACGGGACCGGCCCTGTCGCCGTGACAACGCCGATAGTCTTTTCCAATGGAACATGCGGCTTGACGGCCGCGTCCTGCGCGAATGAGCCGCCTGCCGCAGCGCAAAGGCCGCCGGCAACGAAAACGAGACATGCGAGATTCCTGGTGAGCATGGCTAAACCTCCTCCTTGAGGACCTATGGCAATCCATTACGCTTTGAGGCGATCAATCTTCCCACGGAAGACCCAGTATACTGCAATTGTATAGGTGGGGCGCACACCGAAGCGGTCAAACGCGCCGAGGGCATAAATGAATTCCGTATTGCCCCTCGGTCCCGCCTCGATCATTCGAACGTCAGGATCGGCCGGGAGCTGGTTGCGCACCTCGCCTCGGCAGTCACTGCTCCTGGAAAATCTTCCTCCAGTCGTTTTTCATGCTGATGACGAGCCAGCCGTTCGTCATGGCTTCGTCGTATAGTTCCTGCGTGAAAGTGCCGACCTTGGTGTCGGGCAGCCCTTGCGCCGGACCATAGGCATATTCTCGCTCGGCATCGTCGTGCAGTACCAATACAGAGAGACGGGGCCCATCACCCGCTTCGGTATATTCGAGCATCTCCTTGTCGCCGGTTGAGTTGCCAAAGGCGATGATCGGCTGCCGCCCGATCACCAGATGGATGCCCTCCGGCTTTCCGGCATTGTTGTCGTTCAAGAGAAGCTTGGGTTCTTTCGTCAGGAACGGCTTACCATCCTTGTCGTAGCTAAAGCTCGTTCCGCCGGCCGTTCCCACCACCTGCTCGGGGGGAATGCCGTAAACCGCCTCGGCATACACCCGCACGAAGTCTTGGCCACCGCCCGTCACGATGTAGGTCTTGTATCCATTATCTCGCAGATAGCCGAGCACTTCCTTCATCGGCTGGTAGGCGAGGTCCGTGTAGGGCCGCTTCCAGCGCGGGTCCTTTGCTGATGCGATCCACTTTTGCACCTCGGCCTTGAACTCATCGACGCTCATGCCGGAAAGCGTGGCGGCCAGGACCTTCTCAAGTTCCGACAACGGCAAATTGGCTATTTTCTCGCGGTCGCCGGTCAGAATGGTCTTGAAGGGCTCGACCTCCTTGAGCATGGGCTTCTCGGCAACCAGAGCCGGCACCCGGTCCAGGCAGTAGATGACCTGGCTGTAAATCGGGTGCTCCACCCATAGCGTTCCGTCCTGGTCGAAGGTTGCTATCCTCGCTTCGGGCGGGACAAATGTCGGCTTTGTATTGTCGGTGGTCGCCTGCACGAACTCCACGATGGCCTGCTTCGTCACGGTATCATTCCATGACAGCAACGGATCGGATTGCGCCCGCGCCGCCGCAACGGCGAACAACACCAGGACGCCTGTTGCAATCTGCCTGAGCAAAGCTCTCCGCGACACCATGACACACTCTCCATTTTGATTGCGACAGAAGCGGACGCCACAAGGGCGTCCGTTCACCGTAGCATTTGAAGCACCTACTCGCCCGCGCCTCAGTCGTGTCCTGTCTTCATATCCCGGACCTGCTGCATGACCTGCTCAAGGTTATAACTGGCAGGGTCTTGAAGCGGCGGGAAGTTGATGTAGGTCTCGAGATGCTTCAACCACAGCTGCTGGCCTACGGGCAGGATGTTCCAATCATAGACATAGGCCGTCGATGGAGACGCGATCGCGCCCGCCATGCCAAACAAGGTCTTGATCTGCTGTCCGACCGAGGTCTCGAAAGGATCGCGCTTGATGTTGACGACCTGCGTCCATGAGTAGGGCATCACCCCGGCAATGAAACCAGCCGGATCGTCAGACACCATGGCGAAGTACATCTTCCAGTTCTTGTAGCGAACCGCCGACGGTTCCTTGCCGGAATAGTAAAGGAAAGAGTCGCGCGCGGACGGTGCCTTTCCTTCCAGGAAGTCGCGCTGGTCGATCCCGTCGAGCGTCGTTTTCACCACTCTCGGATATTTGCCCGCCTCGATCTCCTTTTTCAATCCGTCCCCTTTTGGGCCGCCAGCAATGTTCACGAACGTCGGCAGCCAGTCCAGTGACGCAAAGATGTCGTTCTTGACCGTTCCCGGTTCGATATGGCCCGGCCAGCGCACGACCAGCGGCGCTCGCATGCCTCCTTCCCAAGTGCTCAGCTTGCCGCCTTTGAACGGAGTGGTGCCACCATCGGGAAAGGTAATCGTCTCGGCGCCATTGTCGGTGGTGAAGACGACGATGGTATTGTCGAGTTCGCCCATCTCCTCGAGCTTCTTCAGCACGTAGCCGATATTGTCGTCCATCTGTTTCATGCCGGCTTCATTGACGCCCCAGTCCTTGCCGCCCGGCTCGCCGACCATGTTCAGGTACTTGTCCGGCAACACCGTGGTGATGTGCATGCGCGCCGGGTTGTACCACACGAAAAACGGTTTCTTGGTCTTCTCGGGATCGTTCCTGTCGAGGAAATCGATGACCTTGCCGGAGATCTCTTCGTCAATCGTCTTCGAGCGCTCGAGTGTCAGCGGACCTTCATCCTTGCAGGATTGATTTTCCGGAGTTCCGTCGGAGGATACGCACGCTAGCATCGGACGCGGCGGTGTCAGGCACGTTGTTGTCTTGGGATCGACCGCCGCAGGATTCTCGGTCAGTCCGGGGATCGGCGTATTCCTGCAAGGAGGTGCGATCCCTTGCTCTGTCGGCGTCTTGTTGATGTCAGGGAAGCTCACACCTTGCATGGCGTCGAGGTGATAAAGATAGCCCCAAAATTCCTGGAACCCGTGCGCGGTCGGCAGGGATTCTGTGGTATCACCGAGATGGTTCTTGCCGAACTCGCCTGTTGAGTAGCCGAGATCATTCAGGAACCGGGCGAGATGTGGTGTGCCGGCCCTTAGGTAGGACGGGCTTCCGGGAATCTCCGGCAGGACCATGCCAACCCGCACCGGCTGCATGCCCGTAATGAAGGCAGTACGACCAGCGGTGCAGCTTTGCTCGGCATAGTAGGTCATAAATTTCGCACCTTCTTTGCCGATGCGATCGATGTTGGGCGTTTCGCCCACCATCAGGCCCTGATGGTAGATGCTCGGCTGCATCCAGCCGATGTCGTCGCCCATGATGAACAGGATATTGGGCTTGGCCTCCTGCGCGTGTATTGTCGCCGTACTCGCCATAAGGCTGCCCGCGACCGCGACCGCTGCTGTCATGAACTTTACTGTCCGTCTCATGTTTGTCCCCTCCCTGAAGGGGGCCATCTCAAGGATGGCCGAGGTTGGCTTGAAGGCGAGTCAAAGAAAAACGCTGTCGGATCAGGAGATGACCAGTTCGGCAATCTGCGTGGCACGTCAGTCTCGAAGTATTCGGATACGCGCTTCGCGTCCGAGATACTGACCGATGACGTGCGGATGGAGATCGCTCTCCTCCAATCGCAACTCTAACTTCACTTTGTTCAAAGCGATATTGCCCTTTGGGGCAGTTGCATGCCCCAGTGTGGACGATGCCGCGTTTTGGCGTCCGGCCAGTATTACCGGAGTTCCGAGCGACAGCGGAGACGGCAGAAATGCCGACCTTCAACGCGCCGCTACGGCAGTACGTTGACCGCGCGTGCCGCCACGATGACGAGGGTCAACAGCGAAATCGTGCTTTCGAGCGTCATCAGCATCTTCGCCCGCCTGCTAAGCGGCATCACGTCGGTCGGACTGAAGGCAGTCGCCGTATTGAACGCAAGGGACATATAGTCGAGATACCGCGGTCGCCAGTCCACAGGCGTGACCTCCGGAACCGTCGTTTGCGGAAAGAGCCAGTCATGTGGCGCACCGGTTCCGCGCAGCCGAGCTGAGGGGCCGCCCCGATCGATCTGCCAGTAAAGCAGGGAAAAAGTGAGTACGTTGGTGAGCCATATCGCGAGCGATGATGAAAGCAGCGAAATCGACCGCACCTCCGGCGGACGAAGCGTGATCATGCCAATCATATCCGCCAGTTCCGCCGCCGTGTTGACCGCATAGACTGCGGCAAGCACCATGATCGCTGTTCGCTCGACCCACAGCCAGAAGGCCTTGTCCGTCGCCAGCATCACGGCAATCATCGGCAGGACGCCCACAAGAACGACTCCGTAGGCCACCCATTCCGGCATTATATAGACGTGATGGGGCAGAACCTTCAGCACGCCGAACACGACAAGAATGGAAAGTACGGGGGCCCAACGACGTTCGTCACGGCTTGCCTGGGCTGTATCGCTCATGGTGCTCCCCCAGTTCCGACTTCTGGACGCATTTTCCCGGCTCGGAACCGGGGCTGCAGCATCGATCAAGTGAGACACCGACCCAAACAAAGGAACATTCACTTCGTCCATAGCGGGGTGGGCAGTGCGCACCATCCGATGAAAGACATTCAAGAGGCCGCTCAAGTACATTTCCAGCCTAATATTGTCTTGCCCATGTAACAAGCTCCTCCCGCTAAGTTCGATTTGCTCCAGCGGCCAATCAGTGGCATGCTCAGATCGGCAAAATCGTTGCAGTAAGTGTAATCGCGTTCGAGATCCCCCATGATGTCAGTCGATGCCGACCAACTTTCGACCATGATTTCCCATGCAATCGCGCCGGCATTCCTGCTCAGCGCTATCGCGGCCCTGGTATCGATCCTGATCAATCGGATGGCCGATGTCACCGAGCGGATTCGCACGCTCAACCAGATAAGCGAAAGCGATGCGGAGCGTGCGTGGCTGAAGGCCGACACAGCGCGCCTGCAGAAGCGTGAAAGACTGCTGAACAGCGCCCTGCACATGGGCGTCATTGGCGGCATCGGTATCACCTGCCTCCTGCTGCTGGGGTTCGTGGTCGCTTTCTTCGGCTATCGCCATGAGCCGGGCGCCGCATTGCTGTTTGTCGTGGCCCTGTGCTTCCTGCTTGCGTCCCTGTTTCGGTTTTTGCAGGACGTAAGACTGTCCCTCAGCGAACACGACCATCACCGCTAACGATGACCGAACTCCCGCGAAGGCTACCGTTTGCGGACCGGAAAGCCTCGTTGATCAATAGCAGGACGGTAACGGATAGGTGCCGCATTCCGGGAAGGCGTTGAAGGCACCGTAGTAGGGATAGTAGTAGGGGTTGTAGTAGGGACGGACTGCTGCGGCCCCGACCGCTGCACCAACTGCCGCTCCCGCGACGACCGGAGCGCCACGATACCATGCGCCGTGGTAGACAGGCGCGTGCCAGTAGGTGCCTCCGACATGGGCGAAGTCATCGTCGCCGACACGTGCGTAGCTTCCATGGAAATCGCCTGCGGAAAAATCTCCGCCACGGAACCCGCCCCCCGCAAAACCGCCTCCGCCGAAGCTGCCGCCGAAATGATCGATGAAGACCGCAGCAGGCCCGGCGACCCCGCTCAGGCTCCCTTCCAGAACGGCAACGTCGAACGTGAGCGTATTGCCGTCCAGCTTCGGCGTTTTCAGAGTCACGACGGCGTCGCTCACGTCAGATCCGTCGCCACCCAGCACCGACACCGTTGCATTGGGGGGATCGACGGCGAAATTGTTCTTGCCTTCGTCCCACTGCATGATGAACTGTTCGGTGGTGACATGCCCGGCGGCCCGCACGGGCCGATCAGCAAAGACGATCGAATTTGCCGACACGCCGGTCAGGACCAGCTTGCCGTTCTCGATCTTCGCGCCCGCTGAATTGATGACGGCAAGCGACGGAACCGGACCGGTTGGGGTGACTTGCCCGATGGTCTTTTCCAAGGGCACGTGCGGCTTCTTGGCCGCATCTTGCGCAAGGGTGGCCGTGGCCGCCAATATGAGACCGCCGGTAATGATAAAAGTGGTGAAACGGTCGATGTTCATCGTGAATGCCCTTCGGGTTTGGGACAGGTAGAAGGCCCTCTGCCATCTATCGTCATCGCATGATCTGAATGAACGTAGGCCAGGAGCTGACACCGCCTAGTCCGGGAAGATCTTTCTCCAGTCTGCTTTCATGTCTACAACCGTCCAGCCATTCATCGGCGCGAGGTCGAGTGCCTTGTCGAGCCGCCCGAATTCGGTGTCACGATCGTAGGCATATTCACGTTCCGCGTCGGTGTGGTGAACGATCAGGCCGAAGCGCGCCGGCGCACCCGCCAGTGTCGTCCATTGCAACATCTCCAGATCGCCGTCGGAATTGCCGAAGGCGGCAAGCGGTCGGCGGCCGATATATTGGTTGATCCCGACCGGCTTGCCCGCCTTGTCATCAATGAAGTTGATCTCCGGCAGACGATACAGGATCGGCGTATCGGCACTCATCCTGAACTCGGTCTTGATGGACGAGCCGATAACCTGCTCGGGGGGGATGCCGTAGACCCGCTCGGTCCATGGCCGCATGAACTCGATGCCGCCGCCGGAAACGATATAGGTCTTGAAGCCGTTTGCCCGCAGATAGGTCTGCAGTTCGAGCATCGGCTGGTAGACCAGTTCGGTGTAGGGACGCTTGAAGCGCGGATGGCGCGCCGTTGAAATCCAATCGGAGACGATCTTCTGAAACTCGTCTGTGGTCATTCCCGCATGGGTGGCCATCATGATTTCCATGAGACCCTTTTCGCCCGATGCGGCAAGTGCCTTCATGTCGCCCTCAAGCACTGCCTTGAACGGCTGCTTGTCCTTCAATTCCGGATGGGCCGGAACCACTGCCTTCACGCGGTCGAGGGCGAAGGCGAGCTGAGTGTAGATCGGGTGCTCGACCCACAGCGTGCCGTCGTTGTCGAATACGGCAATGCGCTCTGGTTCGGGGACGAACTCGGGCGAATTTTCCTTGGTCACCTTCTCGACGAAGGCGATGATTGCCGCCTTGGGTGCGGTGTCGTTCCAGGAAGGCAGCGGATCGGTCTGTGCCAGCACGGAAACCGCAAAGAGCAGCAGGGCTGCCGCTGCCAGAGAAATGCATCGAGAAACATAGGCCAGTGCGCTCATTGAAATCCTCCCGTTGGAAAGGCCGCGGCCCGCTCGGTTCGGTTCCGATTGGCATCGGAAGGTCTGCGCCCCATGGCGAGGTGATCGACGCACAGGAAACATGCCGGAACATCGCTCATCCGCCGCCCAGTGAATTTGCCGTGGCCACGCCATCACCTCGCTGCGCGAAGGCTACTCCTCGCATGTAAGCCTAGTCAGGAACTCGCCCGAGCGGTATTGTCCTTTGGGGCAGGAGCGCATCGGCGAAGCATTGCCGACCAGGGCATCGCGATTGGGTGTGGAGGCTGGACACGCGGCAGAGCGATCTTGATGCGGAGGAACGGTCCTACTCTTGAGACCGGTGAACCCCGACGGGAAATCGCTCAAGCCGCAACGCCTGCCCCGAAATGCATAGACGGTGAACGGCGCAGGGGACGTTCAATATGGTTCGTGCATCCGGGAATCCATCGGGCCAGGCCATCCGGACTGCTTCAGGATTCATCTGCCTTCTGTTGTTCGCGATCCTGATGAACGCCGGACCTTGCTCGGCCGAGCCGCTTGCTCGCGTCCCGCGCATCCTCATCCTCTATCCCTACGACGAGAGGATTCCCGCCACTGCGGTTGGGGGCGAGGCTGTGCGCAAACGGCTGCTCCAGGCCACCGACGGGAAAGTCGATCTGTTTTCGGAGTTTCTTGATCTCTCCCGATTTCCCGAGAAGGTGCATATTGACCGGACGGCGCGGTATCTCAGCGAGAAATACGCTACTCGGCGTCCGGATGTGGTGATTGCACTCGGTGAGGAGGCAACCGACTTTATCGCAAGGAACCGCAATGAAATTGCTCGGAACGCGAAAATCGTCTTCTGCGGTCTTGGCGGTACGGATGCCGCGGGCATGAGCCTGCCAAGCGACGTGGTCGGTGCCTTCAGCGAGTTTGATATCGCAAAGACGCTCACAATGGCGCGCGGGCTGCAGCCGAATGCCCGAGATCTGTTTGTCGTCGGCGGCTCCTCGGACTTTGACCGCTCCTGGCTGGCCACGGCGCGCAGGGATCTACCCGGCCCCGCAACCGGCCTCAGGACGACCTATCTCGAGGATCTGACCATCGACGAATTCGAGGACCGCGTCTCTCGGGTCCCGGAAGCAAGCATCATACTAGTCCTGACCGTTTTCAGCGACAGCAGTGGCCGAAACTTCATTCCTCAAAACGCGCTCCAACGAATTGCCGCGAAGGCGAGCGCTCCGGTCTACGGGCCCTACTCGACATACGTCGGACAGGGGGCCGTCGGTGGCAATACCGTCACCTTCGAGTCTGTTGGAATGGCTGCCGCCGAATTGGCCGTCGACGCGATCGCCGGAAAACAGATCGCGAATGTCAATGTGCCGCAAACCTATATCGCCGATGCGAGACAGTTGAAGCGTTGGGGATTGGCGGAAAGCAACCTACCTGCCGGCACCGTCGAGAGTTTCAAGGAACCGTCCATCTGGAAGCAATATTGGCCGGCGATCATCGGCATTATCGCCGCGTTCGCGCTTCAGGGCGCGATCATCACCGGGCTGCTCCTCGAGCGGCGGCGGCGCCGGTACGCCGAGCACAATGCACGACTTCGCCTGCTCGAGTTGGTGCATCTGAACCAATCGGCAACGGCGGGAGCGCTGTCGGCGTCCATCGCCCATGAACTGAACCAGCCGCTTGGCGCGATCCGCAGCAATGTCGAGACCGCCGAAGTGCTGCTTCAGCGAGAACATCCGGATATCAACCTCATCCAGCAGATTCTTGTCGACATCCGCGACGACGATCAGCGGGCCAGCGACATTATCATCCGGCTGAGAGGGCTGCTGAAAAAGCGAAGCGAGATCGACCTGCAGGAATTCGACCTGAACGACGTGATCAAAAGCGCGATCCAGATCCTTCACGCAGAAGCCGAGCAAAAGAACGTTCTGGTCAGTTCCACCGAACCGGCACGAGAGCTTCCGGTGCGGGCCGACAAGGTACATGTGCAGCAGGTCATTCTCAATCTCGCCACCAATGCAATGGACGCCATGCTTGATGCGACAACAACAGAGCGAAAGCTCGTCTTCGAGACGACACTGATAGAGAACTCCAAGGTCGAGCTGTCGATCTCCGATACCGGCCGCGGCATTCCGAGCGATCAGCTCGACAGTGTTTTCCGTGCGTTTTACACCACCAAGCCCTCAGGTACCGGGCTTGGGCTTTCCATCGCCCGGGCGATAGTCGAAACCTATGGCGGGAACATATGGGCGGACAATCGGGCCGAAGGCGGCGCTGTGTTCCGCTTCGTCCTGCCGCTTGCGCAACGTGGATGAACCCAGTGGGACCGATCATTCATATCGTCGATGACGACAAGTCTTATCGAACCGCGGTCGGACGGTTGATGGAGGCCTCCGGTTTTCGGGTCGCCACCTATGCCTCCGGCGAAGAGCTTCTGGCGCATCTGCCGAGTGCTGAGCCCGGATGCATCCTGCTCGACCTGCAGATGCCTGGTCTGAACGGGCTGGAGCTGCAGGACCGATTGGCCGAGAAGGCACCGCTGCTGCCCGTCGTGTTTCTGACCGGGCAAGGCGACATCAAGGCCAGCGTCCAGGCAATGAAGGCGGGCGCTGAAGACTTCCTTGAAAAACCGACCTCCAGAGAGGCGCTGCTTGACACCGTGAGGCGGGCGCTGCTTCACTGCGACGCGCGGCGCGTCGAGCATGATCGCATTCATGCACTCCAGGCGCGTCTCGAGAGCCTGACGCCAAGGGAGCTCGACGTCTTCGACCTGATCGTGCGCGGAAAGCTCAACAAGCAGATCGCCTATGCCCTCGGCGCGTCCGAGCGTACCATCAAGGCGCACCGGCACAATGTCATGGAAAAGCTTGGCGTGCGTTCATTGGCCGAGGCGGTATCGATTGCCGAGAGATTGGGACTTCTTGCTCCGGTGTCAGATCCGCCGGCGCAGCAATCCGGGCATCGCTCTTCCCCATAGGACAATATCCAGCCTTCGATGTTGGTCCTACGATTGTCGTGGCCGGGGCCGGTCATGCTTTCCGCATGGGCCCCAGAAAGGCACACCTTGGAAAGCCCACCACGAAAAGTGGCTGTCGTGGATGACGATCTGGGCATGCGGAAAAGCGTTGCGCGGCTCTTGAACGCGCATGGCTTCGAGACGGAGGCGTATGCCTCGGCCGAAGCCTTTCTGAACCGAGCCTCGCCGAGCGTGATCGGCTGCATTGTGCTCGATATTCATCTCGAGGGCATGTCGGGCATCGAACTTTGGCACCATATGAAGCGCTCCAATTCCCAGATCAAGGTGGTCTTCATCACCGCCGTGGACGATGACGCCCTGGAATCGGAAGCAGTGAAGGCGGGCTGCGTTGCGTATCTTCGCAAGCCGTTTCCCGCTGACTCCCTGATCAGGGCAGTCAACGAGGCATTGACGGGTTCGCCGGCCGAGTGAATGGCTGGCCCGTGGCGCTGCGCAACAGTTGCGCCCATTCAGACAGCCAGCGCGAAGTGGTTGGGTTCGATTTCGACGATCTCGTCCACCTGAGCAGCCGAACGCCGACGGATTTCTGCGACCTCCCGCGGCTGCAGCCGCGCCTTCGGATCATCGAAACGGACATCCGGATCCGGCACGGCCGAAAGCAGGAGCCGCGTATAGGGATGCCTGGGATTGTCTATCACCTTGGCAGTGCTGCCCCACTCGACGATCTGGCCCGCATACATGACCGCGATGTCCTCCGCCACGTAGCGGGCGGTGGCGATGTCGTGGGTGATATAGAGCAGGCCGAGATGCATCTCTTTCTTCATCTCGTTCAGGAGATTGAGCACGCCGAGGCGCACGGAGACGTCGAGCATGGATGTCGGCTCGTCGGCGACGATCACCTCCGGCTGCACGGCAAGTGCCCTAGCGATGTTGACGCGTTGGCGCTGCCCCCCGGAAAGCTCGTGCGGATATTTGGGCGCGACAATGTCAGGATCGAGCTTCACGCGTTGCAGCAGTTCACGGATGGTCGCGTCGACCTGGCTGCCGCGCACGTCCGGTCGGTGCAGCTTCAACGGCCGACGCAGATGGTGGGCGATGGTGTGGGCGGGGTTCAGGGAGGCAAAAGGGTCCTGGAAGATCATCTGCACCGAGCGCCGGTAGCGCGCGATCTCATCGGCCTTGGCCGCTTCGATTGGACGGCCCTTGTAAAGGATCTGCCCGGACGTCGGAATGTATTCCCGCATCGCCATGCGGGCGCAGGTGGTCTTGCCGCTGCCGGATTCGCCGACTAGCGCCAATGCCCTTCCCGCATGCAGCGAAAAGGTGATGGAGCGGGCGGCATGGACGGTCGCCGCACCATGGCCGAACGTCTTCGTCACCTTGTCGAGGGCAAGGATCGCATCGTTCATAGCTGCGGGCCCCCGTGAAGCGAAGGGAACGGGGCCCAGAGTTTCCTGGTGTAGTCATGCTGCGGCGTCTTGTAGATCGCCTCGGCGCTGTCCTGCTCGACGAGCTTGCCGGCCAGCATGATGCCGATGCGGTCGCAAAACTGCACCATCAACCCGAGATCGTGGGTGATGAAGAGCACCGAGAAGCCGAACTGCTTCCTGAGCTCATTGATGCGCTGCAGGATCTCGCGCTGGACGACGACATCGAGCGCCGTCGTCGGCTCATCCATGACGACAAGCTTGGGGCCGAGTGCCATGCAGATGGCAATGACGATGCGCTGACGCATGCCGCCGGAGAACTGATGCGGATAGTCGCGCATGCGATCCGGCGAGATATCGACCAGCTTCAGCATCTCGGCGGTGCGCTCGCGAGCCTGCGCCTTCGTCATGCCCTTGTGTGCCCTGAGCACGTCGTAGAACTGGGTCTCGACGCGCAGCACAGGATTCAGCGAGTTCATGGCGCTCTGGAAGACCATGGCCACCTCGCGCCAACGGAAATTGCGGAGCGCCTGTTGGTCGAGATCGAGCACGTCGCGGCCAGCGAGCACGATCCGGCTCTCCTTGCGGATCAGCGCCGGCGGCTTGTGCAGGCGGCTGATTGCGAAGGCGATCGTGCTTTTGCCGCAGCCGGATTCGCCGGCAAGGCCGAAGACTTCGCCCGGAGCTACATCGAAGCTGACGTTGTCGACGGCGCGGAAATCCTTCTCCTCGCCGATGTAGTCGATCGTCAGGTTCTTTACCGAAAGCAGCGCCCCACTCACAAACGGCCCTCCCCTGTGCGGACAAGAAGGGACCAGCGCTTGAGGTGATTGCCGGTGCGCAGCCGCGGGTTGGCGATCTCGTCGACGGCAAAGTTGAGCAGCGACATGCCGATGCCGAGCACGGCAAGCGCGAAGCAGGGCGACAGGATATCCCACCACGCTCCGACCGACAGGGCCGAGGCTTTCTGCGCATTGTAGAGCATGGTGCCCCACGAGACGGCGCGTGGATCGCCGAGGCCAAGGAATTCCAGCGTCGCCTCCGTGATGATGGCGAAGATGACGCTGCCGATGAAGTTGATACCCACGATGGAAATCACGTTGGGAAAGATCTCGAATGTCATGATGCGCCATTGCGGCTCGCCCATCATCTCCGCCGATTTGACGAAATCCTTCTGCTTGACCGAAAGCGTTTCGGCGCGGGTAACGCGCGCCCCCCAGGCCCAGGAGGTGGCGCCGAGAATGAGTGCGATGATGAGCGGGCTCGCCTGGCCGATGAAGGCGGCCAGAACGAGCAGCAGCGGAAGGTTCGGCACCACGAGCACCATGTTGGTGAAGAAGCTGATGATCTCGTCCGTCTTGCCGCCGCGATAGCCTGAAATGATGCCGAGCGCCGTGCCTACGAAGGTAATGAGCAGGCCGGCGCCGAAGCCGACGGCGAGCGAGGTGCGAGCGCCATAGATCAACCGGGCAAAGACATCCTGGCCGATCCGCGTCGTGCCGAGGAGGTGGTCGACCGAAGGTGGCTGGTGCGGTCGTCCCGTGCGGGCGGTGGGATCGTAGTGGGTCAGAAGCGGCGCAGCTATCGCCACGATGACGATGGCGGCGATGATGGCGAGGCCGACTAGCGCCTTGCGATTGCGGAGCAGGCTCTTCATCTCACGCTCCCTTCAGCCGCGGATCGAGCAGCACGTAGCTCACATCGACGATGAAATTGGCGACCAGCATGGTCGCGGTCATGATCAGAAGCTGGCCCTGGATGACGGGGTAGTCGCGCGCCAGGATCGCCTGGTAGAGGATATTGCCGAGGCCGGGATAATTGTAGACGACCTCGGTCACCAGCGAGCCGCCAAGGATGGTGCCGATCGCAATCGCGAGGCTCGATACGGTCGGCAGAAGTGCGTTGCGGGCGGCATACCAGAGCATCACGTGCCGGTCGGAGAGGCCCTTGGCGCGGGCCATGACGATATAGTCCTCGCCGAGCAGGTTGATCATGTTGTTGCGCATCGTCACCGTGAAGCCGCCGACCAGAACGGTGCACAGCGTCAGCATAGGCAGGATGCCGTGATAGGCGACGCTGCCGATATATTGCCAGCTGAGCGACGGATCGAGCGACGGATCGGCGGCATAGCCATTCGGGAACCAGCCAAGGGTGAAGCCGAAGACGAAGAGCACGATCAGCGAGGTGACGACGGCCGGCACGGACGTCGCGAAGATTGCCCCGACGGAAACGACGACGTCGAACCGGCTGCCACGCCGCCAGGCAGCGAGGATCCCGAGGATCGTGCCGAGCGCGAAGCTGAGGATGGTTGCCGTACCCATCAGCCCCACGGTCCAGACCAGGGCATGACCGAGGACAGAGGTGACGGGCAGCGGGAAATATTTGATGGACCGGCCGAGGTCGCCGGTGAAGATGCTGCCGAGATAGGTCAGGTATTGCTGCCAGAGCGGACCATCGACAAAGCCGAAGGTCAGCTTCAGGGCCTGGAGGCTTTCCGGCGGCAGTTCGGCCCCCGCGCTGGAGAACATGATCTGTACGGGGTCGCCCGGCATCAGTCGCGGCAGGAAGAAGTTGATCGTTGCTGCTGCGATGAAGGCTGCGAGGTAGAAGACGATTCGGCGAAGCAGAAAGGCCATCGGAACTCCGTGTGGCCGGGAGGGCGCTTGCAGCGCGCCTCCCGCAGGTTTCAGTGGCTTACTTCACTGGCTCGAGCGCGAGCAGGTTGAGCAGGCGCGCCGGGTTGGTGCGCGAGATCGACGGATTGACGAAGGAGTTTTCCTTGGTCGACCAGCCGGTGAAGCGCTTGGTGTTGTACTGGTACCAGTTCGGATTGTTGAAGACCGGGATCATCGGCATGTTCTCGGCGACGATGCGCTGGGCCTTGTCCATCGCTTCCTTCTGCTTGTCGAGATCGGCCGTGTGGGTGAACTGCGTCACGAGGTCTTCCACCTCCGGGTTGAACCAGCGCTGGGCCGTGAAACGGGTCTTGCCCTTGTCCGAGGCGCTGAAGGCGCGCTTGTACGGATAGTAGGGTGAGGCAGAAGCCGGCAGGCTGTTGATCGCCGCATCGAATTTGCCCTCGATGAGGTCGGAGGTCCAGACAGCCTCTTCCGGCGTCTCGATCTTCGCATCGATGCCGACGGCCTGCATGCCTTCGATGGCGATGTTCACCGTATCGATCCAGTCCGTCCAGGCATTCGGAACGATGATGGAGAAGGAAATCTTCGAGCCGTCAGGATTGTCGCGAAGACCATCACCATCCTTGTCCACATAGCCGGCCTCGTCGAGCAGCGCCTTGGCGGCGTCGGTATCATAGGCGCCGAACTTGCCGAAGTCGGTCTTGACGGAGGGGTCCGCCCAGCTCTTGTAGAGCTCGCCCATGAGGCCCGGGTCCTCGTTCAGCGTTGGATAGCCGTAGCCGGCGACATCGATCATCGTCTTGCGATCGAGCGCCATGGAAACGGCGCGGCGGAACTTCACGTCGTTGAAGGCCTTCTTGTTGGCCTCGTTTGCAGTCTCGAGGTTGAACAGGAAGGCAACCATGCTGCTCGGTGAGTACCAGTAGTGATAATGCTCCGGGTCCTTGGAGACATAGACATTGTCGATGTCCGGGATGAAGGAGACACCCCAGTCCAGCGTACCGTCGGCGGTTGCGGTTAGGATCTGGTTGTTGTCGGCAAGCTGCGGGAAGCGCAGGCAGTCGACCTTCAGATGCTCGGCGTCCCAGTAGTTCGGGTTGCGGCACTGGTCGTAGGTCTGACCGGTAAAGCGCGGAACTTCGGTCAGCGGACCGCTGCCGACCGGGTTTTCGTTGGCGAAAGTGACCGGGTCGGCAACATCCTTCCAGACATGCTCCGGAACGATCGGCAGTTGCGAAAGCTGTTCTGCGGCAAGGGAGCTCGGATTGGCGAGCGTGAAGCGGATCGTCTGAGCATCGACGACCTGGACGTCGGTGATGAAGGTCCAGATGCTGACGAAATCGAGCGCCGGGAACTTCTTCAGATAGTCATAGGTGAACTTGACGTCGGCCGAGGTAAGCGGCTGCCCATCCGACCATTTCAGGTTCGAACGCAGCTTGAAGTCGATGCTCTTCAGGTCGTCGGCGAGCTTGTAGCTTTCAGCCAGGCGATAGACCGGCTTGTTGCTGTCGAAGCGATTGAAGATGACAAGCGGCTCGTAGATGAAATCAAGCGTCGACTGGCGCGAAGAGGTCTGGTTGAACGGATTGAAGTTGCGAACCCAGGTCGTTGCCGGCTCGATATTGGCCGTGAGCACGGTCTGCGCCATGGCTGAGCCCGAAAGAACGGCGAGCGCGACGGCGCTCAAGAAATATCTCTTCATGTGAAATTCCCCTTTTTTTATAGTGATAACAACGCAGATCAGGAGACCTGCGCGCCTGCAAACATGGCTTCGACTTCGGCATGCACTGCGCGGTAGTCGACCTTGAGATTGCCGAGCCGGGCGTTGCCGGCGGCGATGCGCTTCTGCGCCGCATCCGTCAGCGGTCGGGCCGCCTTCGCAGCGGCTTCGCTTTCCGGGATGTCGCCATGGCTGTGCAGTGCAACGTCGAAGCCGGCATCGAGCACCTGCTTTACGCGCTCCGGCAGCGTACCGCGCAGCGACTCCATGAAGATGCAGTCGGAAATCAGCACGCCGTCGTAGCCCATCTCCGTGCGGATGACGTCATGCATGATCGGCGAAACCGAAGCCGGCAATTCGGCGTCGTAGGCCGAATAGACGACATGGGCGACCATGGCCCACGGCGTATCCTTCAAGGCGGTGAAGGGCTTGAAATCCGTTGCGATCAGCGTCTCGCGGGAGGCATCGACGACCGGGCGCTCCTTGTGAGAGTCAAGCGTCGCGCGGCCATGGCCGGGAATGTGCTTCATGACCGGCAGGTTGCCGGTTTCCATGAGGCCGTCCACGACCTCCCGGCCAAGCGCTGCGATGAAATCCGGATCCGGACCGAACGAGCGGGCGCCGATGACCGCACTCGTCGTTTCGAAGACGAGATCGAGAACCGGCGAGCAACCACTTGAAAGACCAAGCTCCGTTATCATGGCGCCCATGGCCTGGGAGGAAAGGCGAAGAGCTTTCCTTCCAAGTTCGAAGTCATGCCGGGCGAGCGCGGCAAACTGGCCGAAGCTGCGGAAGAGCGGCCACGGGCCGGCGTCGAGATGCTGAACCCGGCCGCCCTCCTGGTCGGTGAAGACGGGCGCATCGGCGCGGCCGACCGCCTCACGGAAACGGTCGATCAGGATCCTTGCCTGCTCCGGATTGCGCAGGTTGCGGCGGCCCACGAAGAGGCCGAGCGGATTGGTGTCGCGGAAGAGAGCGAATTCGTCTTGCGAAATCGTTGGGTTCGGCAGGCCGACAAAAAGAGCGAGCGGTGTGGAGGACACGATTTAAAACTCCGATATCAGATGGTCATTTCGGCTGGCTTCGCAGCATGCCTTCATAGATGCCCTTGTCGGGGGCCGGGATTTCGACCGCACCCGCGGTCTTGACGTAGAAGTCGATGGGGCCGGCGTCGCCGATGAATGCATAGGCGTGGCCGAGCGTTTTCATGGTCTGCAGCGCCGCTGAAAAGAGTGCCAGGCCAAGGCCGCGACCGCGAGCATCAGGATCAACCCCGGTCGGGCCGAAGAAACCGCGTGCCGTCGTATCGTAGCAGGCAAAGCCGAGCAGCTTTCCATTCTCCACCGCAATCAGGCAGGCGACGGGGTGGCGGGAGAAGGCAACGGCAACTTCACTTGCCCAATTCTTGCTGAAATGCGCCTGTACCCAATCAACGACGACATGCAGTTCCGGCGGCAGAGCAGGCCGAATCGTGACACTGACGGACCCGGCTTTTTCTTTCAGTTCGCCAAGCTTTGTGGAATATAAACTTACAAGCAGGTCGGACAGCGTCGGTCCTCCTATGATCCATTATTATGGAATGTATCCCCTTTTAATGTCATAGACTTCAATATCTGTGGCAGCTTGTCAATAGAGCTCTCGCGATGACGCAACAGAGATCGGCCCGCAGTCGTCACCGGGGCCGAATGGGCGCCCTGCCCTCTCACCAACGGCAACTGCAGCTGCCAACTCCACCGAATTTGGAGGGGCAGCTCTCGCCGTTTTGATCGGCCGATCTATTTTCCCCTCATGGGATCACAAACCGGAGCAAGGGGAGAAGGCGGCTTGTGGGATGGCTCTCGCTTTGCCGCGGGCCTCGGCAGAGGCTTTGCCGGAGCTTTGATCTTCGCCCTTCCGATGTTCATGACGATGGAGATGTGGGAACTCGGCTTCTACATGGACAGAGGCCGACTCCTCCTCCTTCTTCTCGTCAACATTCCCCTGCTGATCGCCCTGGCCGACCGGGTCGGTTTCGAAGAGACTTCGACTTGGCGAGATGCGTCCAGAGACGCGGCAATAGCCTACGCCATCGGCATCCTCTCGAGCGCCATCATTCTTCTTGCCGTGGGTGTCCTCAAGCTTGGCGAATCGCCCTCTGAAATCGAAGGGAAAATTGCCGTCCAGTCGGTGCCGGCCAGCATCGGCGCGTTGTTGGGCCGAAGCCAGCTAAACGGCGACCGGGAAAATAGCGCCGAGGACGGTGATCCGGTTCAGGAAGGGCCGGTAGGTTACGTGGGCGAATTGTTTCTCATGGCCGTCGGCGCATTGTTTCTCGGGCTGAACGTTGCCCCCACGGAGGAGATGATCCTGCTATCCTACAAGATGACGCCATGGCATACACTTGCCGTCATCATCATCTCATTGCTTGTGATGCACGGCTTCGTCTATGCAGTCTCATTCAAGGGCGGGCATGAAATCGGTGACGACGTGCCCGCCTGGCATATAGTGGTCCGCTTTACCTTGCCGGGTTACGTGATAGCCCTCCTGATCAGCACCTACGCACTCTGGACCTTTGAACGCTTCGGCGCGACGAGTGCACTGCAGATCCTGCCCGCGGTCGTCGTTCTGGGCCTGCCATGCTCCATAGGGGCGGCGGCAGCGCGATTGATATTGTGAGGAAACGAACCGTGCCGGAAAAACGACACCAAGATCGAGGTTCGCCGCATCCCATCGAATGGACCGTTGGAGTGGCGAGCGCCATTCTCGTAGCGGGCCTTATATCCATGACAGCCTATGAGGCTTTCACGAACGCAGATACGCCACCCCAACTAGCCGTTGCCAGGCTTGTCGCGGCGCCCGGGCAGCCTGAAAACCAAGTGCGCTTTGAGATCGTCAATTCCGCCGACACCACGGCAGCCGGCGTTCTGGTTCATGGTGAAATTCGCAATGAGAACGGCGTTGTCGAAACGGCAGAAGCGACATTCGATTATGTGCCTGCCCAATCCAAGGCGGCGGGCGCACTGATTTTCCTCTCGGCCATCAAGGGAAAAGAGTTGACCATTCATGCCGTCGGCTACGCGGACCCATGACTGGAAGGCGAGAGCGAACAACAGACACAGCGGGGCGGCGGTCAATGGTGCAGGGGCCTGTGAGCAAGCGTTGGATCATCAGCAAGGACGCGCACAAATCGAAGGCAAGCTTCCCCGAGCTTTTCTTCGATCTGGTTTTCGTATTCGGATTGATCCAGCTCTCGCATACGCTTGCGACGGATTTCAGCCCGACGGCAGCAGTCGAGGCCGCGATTTTAATCCTTGCCATCTGGTGGGTCTGGATCAACACCACCTGGGTGACGAACCTGCTCGATACCGAACGTGAGCCGGTCAGATACATGCTTTTCGCCTTGATGTTTGCCGGCATCCTGATGGCGATTGCCCTGCCGGAAGCTTTCGGCGAACATGCGCTGCCGTTTGCGGCGATCTACGTGGCGATGCAGATCGGCCGGTCGGCATTTGCCGCCTATGCATTTTGCGACATCGATCAACCTTCGGCCAAGACATTCCTGCGGATCACCCTATGGGCGACGATTTCCGGGATTTTCTGGATCGCGGGTGCCCTTTCGAATATCGAACTGCGCATCCCTCTCTGGATCATTGCGGTATCGATTGAATACGCAGCACCGCTCATTCGCTACCCTCTGCCCGGGCTCGGAAACGCCTCGAAGGAGACGCTAAGCCTTTCCGGCGAGCACATGGCTGAGCGATGCGCGCTGTTTGTCATCATCTGCCTTGGCGAAACGATCCTCACCACCGGGCGCAATGCCGTGGAGCACATGGCCGCCGACAGAACCTTTGTTGTCTTCTGCAGCGCGTTCCTGAGCACGGTAATCATGTGGTGGATCTATTTCCATCACGGCCAGGAAGAGGTCGCGGAAAAGGCCGAGACGACGTCGTCGCCCGAAACGGTGGCCCATAATCTATTCACATACGGCCATTTCCCGATTGTCGCCGGCATCATCCTTACGGCGGTTGGCGAGGATTTTTCTCTCTCGCATGCCGGGGAAGAGGGCAACCTCAAGCACGGACTTGCAATGCTTGGTGGACCTGCCCTGTTTCTCTGCGGCAATATCTGGGTGAAAATGGCATCCGCGCGCCAATTCCCCCTGTCCCACCTGGTCGGCCTGCTCTTGCTCGCTTGCGTTGCGGCTATCGCACCGCTCACGTCCAATTACGTCCTCAATCTCTGCGCCACTGCCAGCCTTCTTGTTGTCGCTGCCTGGGAATATTTCGCTTTGAAGGCGCAGGCGGCGTCAACCGCATAATCGGCCGGCATACATGGCGGCCCGATTTGATGTGTCGAGACA
This sequence comes from Rhizobium sp. BK251, assembly GCF_004345245.1. Taxonomy (GTDB): domain Bacteria; phylum Pseudomonadota; class Alphaproteobacteria; order Rhizobiales; family Rhizobiaceae; genus Rhizobium. The sequence goes on from NZ_SLUQ01000006.1 coordinate 378,909, forward strand.
TGCTCGACACATCAGTGGTGCTTGTGGAATTGGCGAACGGCGAAAAACGTCGTTCTATCCAACCTTGCGTTTGAGAAAGTCGCGGATCAGCGGCACCAGCTCGTCGGCCTTGTCCTCGAGCGCGAAATGGCCGGTGTCCAGGAGATGGAACTCCACTTCCGGCAGGTCGCGTTTGTAAGGGTGGGCGCCGTCGGCCGGAAAGATCTTGTCATTCTTGCCCCACACGATCAGCGTCGGCGGACGATGCTTGCGGAAATAGGCCTGGACATCCGGATAGAGGGGCAGATTTGTGCGGTAGTCGTAGAAGAGATCCATCTGGATTTCGGCATTGCCCGGCCGATCGAGCAGGGCCTGGTCATGCACCCAATTGTCCGGCGAGATGCGGCTGACGTCGGAAACGCCGTCGGTGTATTGAAACTTCGTCGTCTCGAGTTCCACCAGTACATAAAGCGCCTTGCGATGCGCTTCCGAATGATCCGACCAATAGGCCTTGATAGGGTCCCAGAACTCCTTCAGGCCCTCGTCGTAGGCGTTGCCGTTCTGGACGATGAGGCCGGTGATGCGCTCCGGATGCTTCAGCGCAAGCCGCCAGCCGACGGGCGCCCCATAGTCCATGACGTACATCGCGTAGCGATTGACGCCGACGTAATCGAGGAGCCTGTCGACGAGCTCGCCAAAGCGATCGAACGTGTAGGCGAACTTTGTGTGATCGGGCATGTCGCTCTGCCCGTAACCAGGATAATCAGGAGCAATCACGTGGTAGCGATCCGCAAGGGCGGGTATCAGATTTCTGAACATATGCGACGACGTCGGGAAGCCATGCAGCAGCAACACGACCGGAGCGTCTTTCGGACCCGCTTCGCGGTAGAAGATATTGATCCCGTCGATTTCCACGCTTCGATGGTGCGTCACTTGAGCCGACCTATTCGTTTCCTGAATCCCATTCATACGAACCTCCAGCGTTGAAACCATGTGTTGCGATATCAGCGCGTCCGTTCTCAGACGCCCTCGTAGACCAGCCGCGTGAAGAACGCGGGATCGATGACGAACTGGCCCCATTTCGCGTCGAAGGCCGCTGTCGGCTTGGCTGCGACCGTCTCGTCCCGTGATTTGCCTTGTTGCTTGAGCTTTGCGACGTTGTCGCGGATCGTCACGAGCATGTCGCGGAACTCCTGGAGTTCAGCCCTGTTGCTCACCGGCTTTCCATGGCCGGAAATGATGATCGTCTGGTCAGTCGTCGCGGCGAGATTGGCCTCGGACGCTGCGATCGTTCCGTCGATGCTGCCACCTGTCGAATAGTCGATGAATGGATAAATGCCGTTCCAGTAAGTATCGGCGAGATGGATGACGTCGGCCTCCGCAAACCTGACGGAAATGTCGCTGTCGGTGTGCGCGGGCCCGTAATATTTGAGATCGATCGACGCGCCGTTGAGCTTCAGGTGGTGCTCGTCGGCGAAGACTTCGGTCGGAAGCGCACCCGCAGACGAGGGAAGGAAATTGTAATCCCAGTCCTCGACACGCTGCACCTCGGAAAGATGCTTGCGGGTATTCTCCTGGGCGATGATCTTCGCGCCGGCCGAATGCAGCCATTCATTGCCGTCGGCATGGTCGAAATGCCAGTGGGTGTTTACAAGATGCGTGATGGGATCGCCGCCGAGAGCGGCAAGCGCCTCCGTGATCTGCGGGCGGGAAACGCCGATACCGGCGTCAATGAGCACTTTTCCGTCGGGGCCGGTAAGGACGACGATGTTGCCGCCCGAGCCTTCAAGCACGCTGATATTGTTGCGCAGCTTGTGCGTTACAATCGGTGAAACGGCGGCGCTGTCCTTGATGAGGCTGACAAGTCCTCGGGCTTCCGCGAATGCCTGGCGCGGCGTCGGCCAGAGGCCAGTGGCGGCGAAGGTTGCGCCGCCGATACAGCAGAGGCAAAAGCCACGTCGCGACAGGGTAGCTTCCTTCAAATGTGCCATGACTGCTTCGCCTCCTGCTGCGCTGGATTGCTAAGGTGAGTTTTTCCAAGGGTTGCTCGGGGCGAACTCCTTGGCGGTATCGGTCGACGGGCGGAATATGGATATGACATCTCGGCGGCCAGGATTCGGCTGCTGGCGGGCTTACTCAGTCTGCGTCTCGGATAAATGTCTCACGCAAGGCGTGATATCGGGCACTGTGGCCGGTGCCGGTTTCGGTCGCGAGTTTCGTGTGCAGGTATTTATAGGCGATTGTCGCCCATCGCGACAGCCCTTATGTTTGAAAGGTGGGTTTCCGAAAACCGGAAGGGCGACCCGGGTGGATCGTTTTGAGTTGATGTCGATAGTCGTTGCGATCGCCGAGGCGGGGAGCCTGTCGGCCGCATCCCGCAAACTCGGAAAGCCCATCGCCACGGTCAGCCGCAAGCTCGCCGAGCTGGAGGCACGACTGAATACCCAGCTTTTCCGGCGGACCTCGCGACAAATGGCGCTGACGGAGACGGGACGGTCGTACATCGAGGCCTGCAAACGCATCATCGACGATGTGGCCGACGCGGAACGGGAAGTGTCAGGCGAATACAGAATGCCGACCGGCGACCTGACGGTGACTGCGCCATGGGGGCTCGGACACATGCATCTATTGCCTGTCGCCTGCGAATTTCTGGAAGCCTACCCCGATATCACGCTGCGGCTGCTGCTCAGCGACCGCGTGATGAACCCGCTGGAGGATCGCATCGATGTCTCCATCCGCATCGGCAATCTCGCCGACAGCAGCATGATCGCGACGCGCATCGGCTCGGTGCGTTTCGTACTGTGCGCAAGCCCCGCATATATCGCTGTGCACGGCTGCCCCGCCTCACCCGGCGACCTGGAGAACCATGACTGCATAACCATTGACGAGATGGCCACTCCGCGCTCCTGGAGATTTGCCGTGCAGGGCAGCGACATCATGGCGCCCATACGATCCAGGCTCACGGTGAATACCTCGGAAGCTGCGGTCGAGGCCGCGCTGGCCGGTGCCGGCATCTGCCGCGTCATGTCCTACAAGATGGAAGCAGCAAGAAGAAAAGGCGACCTTGTCATCATGCTGGAGGAGTTCGAGCAGGAGCCATGGCCGGTACATATCATGTACACCGAACGCAAACCGGTGCCGCTCAAGCTGCGCGCCTTCCTCGACTGGATAACGCCGCGCCTCAAGACTCGGTTGAGCTAGCAGTCGAGAGCGTCGGTTGCGTGTGGGGAGAGCGGGATTGATGACTTCGCGCGGCACTTTTCGACCAAAAACGGAGGTGCACGCCGGGCAGACCTGCTTTTTAGCCCAGCGCTGCCACTTGCGAACTCGCGCGTGAGGCACGAAAATGTTACAGACCATTGATCGCGAAGCGATCGAGCTATAGGTTCGCAGTGCGGCAAGCAGCCGCGGAAACGACGAGGAGTTGTCATGCCCATCGGCACCGTTAAATTTTTCAATGAAGACAAAGGGTTTGGCTTCATTACGCCCGAGAATGGGGGAGCTGATGTGTTCGTGCATGTGTCTGCTTTGCAGCAGGCCAGTTCGCTGAGAGACGGACAGAAGGTGAGCTACGAGTTGGGCCAGGATCGCAAGACCGGAAAATCGAAGGCCGAAAACGTCACCGTGCTTTGATCACGTCAGTTGCTTTGGCCAGGAAACGCTCCGCCAGAGCAGCTTGCCACTGGTTTTCGGATTTTCGGACGGCGCAGTTGACTACTGCGCTCTGAGAGGATCCGAACCAGACCCCTTCAAATCGACTTAGGGCTCGAAGGCGCAGGTCGTTGCAGCGGAACTATGCTTTCCGCCGGCGGGGTAGTTGCAAATCTCCGATTTGATGTGTTCATGATCGCGACGCTGCATGCCTGCTTCGCTATCGGCTGGGTGTAGACTCTTGCCGATTTCTGGCAGAATGCAGCGTCGCATCGATCTCGCCAGAAGGTGTCCCGGACGGAAGATCCTTCCTTCCCGAGCTATATCCATTCGATCGAGAACCGCCCTCGGTCACCGTCTCTCATCATGCTCTTGAGGGTTCGAACCGCCGATCCCGCTTACGAGATCAACAGGACCTCTTGCTCTGCGGCTTGCGGGGGTAATCGATCCACCGCCTGGGCAGGAGCTGCGGTCTTGGTCGTGTCGCCTCAGCGGTGTCGTGCGAATAGACGCAGTGGGCCGACGCAAGTTCTGCGAGCCACCGACGTAGCCGCTCCCATGAAAAGCTGTATCTCATCCTCTCCCCCCATGGAGTATCATTGTCTGCGAATTTTCACGCGATCCGCTCTCGATGACCTACGGCCTATTGTCGATCGCAGCGCGCCATTCAAAAATCTCCGTGGACCCATAGATGCCATGAACGACAAATGGGTCGTCTAAACTAAACTCGCGCATTTCCGCGAGATCCGTGACCTCCGCGATTACGACACCGCCCACCTGATCGCCCTCTTCGTTAAAAATCGGTCCCGATTGCAGGACCTTGACCTTTCCCAAGCGGAGATACGCCTTGTGATCCTCAAGATACCGGGCGCGAGCCTCAGCGCTTCCCGGCGCCGAGAGTGACCTACGGATCGCAAGCATTCAATCTACTCCCAATTTCCTGCCTTGCCGCTGTAGTTCGAAATCACCGGCGCGGCCCTCGCCCCCCCGCGCTGGCATAGGCGCCGTGGTTTCCCACGCCTATTGCGGTGAGCACAATCACGCATCCGACCTGCATCGTCGTCCCTCGAAGTTCAGGCGGAGGCTGGTCGCTCGCCGCGATAGGCACGCGCAAGCAGGCCTGTCAGGGCATCCTTCTCCAGTGGCCGCGGGTTCCAATACGGGTTTGCCATCGCCTGCTCGATGGCAGCGCCGACACCCACTTCGGGCATGCCGAGGGATTGCAGCGACATGGATGCGCCGAGGCCCGAGGCAAGATCGTAGAGGCCGACGGCGGCATCATCCGAGCCGAGCGCCCTCGAAATGCGCTTCATCGCTTCAGGAGCGGCGTCCCGGTTATAGGCGACGGCATGCGGCAGGAGGGCGGTATGCATTGGCGCGTGCGGCAGGTTGAACATGCCGCCAAGCGTGTGGCACAGCTTGTGATGCAGCGCCATGCCGACAGAACCAAGGCAAACCCCGCAGAGCCAGGCGCCATACAATGCCGCAGCGCGGGCATTTTTGTTCTGAGCGTCATCTCGAATAAGCGTCAACGCGCGGGCAAGCGACGTGATGCCCTCCTCCGCGACCAGCGAGATGATCGGATTGGCATCGCGCGAGTAAAGCGCCTCGACGGCATGGGCGATCGCGTTGATACCGCTCGTCACCGAGAGGGAAACCGGAAGCGTCATGGTAAGATCGACGTCATAGATGATGACTTCGGGAAGGATGCGCGGATCGGATTTCGTGACCTTTCGGCCATTCTCCGTCTCTCCGAGGATCGGTGTCGCCTCCGATCCCGCATAGGTCGTCGGCACCACGATCTGCGGCAGGTCGGTGCGGAAGGCGATCGCCTTGCCGAGACCGGTCGTCGACCCGCCACCGATAGAGACGACGGCATCGGCCCGCAGCCGTTCGACGATCTGGAGTGCTTCGACGGTCACCTCTGTAGGGGTGTGCATTGTCGCCTTCGGATAGATACCGGCGAGGCGTGCCCCCAGGTGGCGGGCAATGATCTCCGCCTGGTCGGCCTGCTCCGGCGTCGATAGCACCAGCACCCGCTCAGCCGAGAGGCGCTCTGCTTCTTCCTCGAGCTTTGCGACAGCGCCGTGGCCGAAGATAACCCGGCCGGGATTGGCGTTGTAGACGAAGCTTTCCATGGTGATTATCCCTTCATCCGCTGCTGGGGTGTCGCGAGGACGAAGTCACAGGTAACAGCATCAAAGGGGTTCGGAAATCCGAGATCCGCCGCCTTTCGCGGGTCGTCGATCTTCGTGAAGTCCGCTATCAGATCCTCCTTCACGCCGAACACCGCATCCGAATGCAGGTAAGGGCAGTCGGGCGTGAAGATATGGGTCGTAATCGGCTCGTAGCCCTCGGCCCCGACGATGAAGTGAATGTGTGCCGGCCTGTAAGGGTGACGCCCCATCTGCCGCAGCAGCTTGCCGACCGGCCCGTCGTCGGGGATGGGATAGAATTTCGGCCTTACCGACTTGAACCAGTAGCGGCCGTCGCCGTCAGTGGTGAAGATCCCGCGCAGGTTCATGTCCGGCTGGATGCCTTTCTGCTGCACGTCGTAGAAGCCTTCATCGTTGGCCTGCCAGACATCGAGCATTGCCCCCGCGATCGGCCGTCCTTCCGTATCCGTCACCCGGCCGGTCACCAGCAGCGGCTCGCCCTTGCCGTCGAGGCATATATTCGCCCCGCTTTCATATCGCGGTGCATCCGAGACGTGGAAGGGACCGAGAACGGTGGTCTCGGTAGCTCCGGACGGCTTGCGGTTGTTGATCGCGTCGACCAGCATCGAGGCGCCGAGAATGTCGGACAGGAGGATAAACTCCTGCCGCCAGTCGTTGCACATGTGGCCCGTCTCGGTGAGGAACTGGATCGCCGTTTCCCATTCCTGCTGGGTCGGCTCAACTTCCTTCACCAGCGCATGCAGATGGCGAACGACGGCGGTCATGACCTCCTGCAGGCGAGGACTCATATCGCCGGCCATGCGGGCCAGCACCACCTCTTCCGATTTTCCCTCGGAGAAATAGCCGCTGGCGGCATCATGTGCGGCATGGTGATCAGTCATTGGCATGTTCTCCTGCAAGTGCTTCAAGGTATCACCCGATCCGCCCGGAGGCGGTCGAAGGCGTCGGTGAAGGACTCGATCGTATCCTGATAATCGAGAAAGCCGAGCTTTCGGCTCCGTCCCATGTCGTTGAACGTCTCGACTTCGCGACCAAGATCGGCGTCCGTATGCCAGAACGAGGCCACACGGGAGAGCGAATTGGGCTGGAGCCCACGCGCCTTGACGAGACGGTCCCAGACGGGTTCGGCATCTGCCATTTTCGCTTCGAGCGAATCCGGGCCGCCGGGATATTCTGCGGCCTCGATTCCGAAATAGTTGGCGAGCCGCGGCCAGAGCCATCTCCAGCGGAAGATTTCTCCATTGACGACGTTATAGGCTTGATCCGCCGCGGCAGGGGTCGTCGCTGCCCAGGCAAGGTGCCGGGCGAGCAGCCGCGCATCGGTGACGTCCGTGGCAGCCTGCCATTGCTGCGGCGAGCCGGGAAAGACGAACGGCATGCCGGTTTCCTTGCAGATCGATGCGTAGACTGCGAGCGTTGCCGCCATGTTCATGGCATTGCCGACCGCATAGCCGATCAGCGTGTGCGGCCGATGGACCGACCAGGTGAACTGCTCGCGCTTTGCCGCGGCAAAGACCTCGTCCTCCTGCACGTAGTAGAAATTCTCGTTCGGCAACCGCGGCTGCTCTTCCCGGAAAGGTGTCTCCGGAGCGGTCTTGGCATAGGCTTCGAACGGGCCGAGATAGTGCTTGGTGCCGGTCACGAGCGCGGCGTGCCGAATGCCGCGTCCGGCCAGCGCGTCGAGCACGTTGCGGACGATCGCACCGTTGACCCTGCAATTCTCCGCCTCGGTCGCCTGACGCGACCAGGCCGTGATGAACACGTGGCTTGGCCTGACGCCGGCGAGAGCGCCACGGACGGAATCCGGATCGGCGAGATCGCATCTTAGCGTATCGACACCGTCGATCGGACTGACGGATCGGGAAAGTCCCGAAACGCTCCAGCCACCTTTGGCCAGCAGATGTTGCGCGAGGTTGCTTCCGGTAATTCCGGTGGCGCCGACGATCAGGGCATGCTTGCTCATGTGCTCAACCATTCAAAAGGGTAATCTTGATGCTCTTCGTCGGATCCTGTCCGAAGGCGAAGGCCTGGACCGCGTCGGCCAAGGCAAAATCATGCGTCTGGATCGGCGAAAGGTCGAGACCGGTTTTTTCGAGGAAGCGAATGGCCGCTGGCCACACACCCGGCGACCCTATGCATCCGCGCACTGTCAGGTTCTTCATCTGGATCTGCCCCAGTACGACGGGAACCTTGCGGCCGATATTGATACCGACCATGGACATGCGCCCGTCCTCCCGGGCGTAGTCGAAGGCTGCGGCAAGAGATGCGTCGTGGCCGGATGCCTCGATGACGAGGTCGGCGCCCTTGCCTTCAGTCAGATCCCGGATCCGCTCTGCCGCTCCTCCGTCGGAAGGGTCGATGGCGATATCGGCGCCAAGCCGTATCGCGACGTCACGGCGCGATGCCAGGGGATCGACGACAATCACCCGCGCGCCCATGCCGATCGCTGCAGCCGCTGACACCAGTCCGATCGTTCCGCCGCCCGACACGACGACGGTCTCGCTCGCATTCGTGCCGCCGGAGCGAAGGACCGCGTAGAACCCGCATGTAAACGGCTCGATCAGCGCTGCCTTCTTGTCGTCGACGGCGTCGGGAAGCTTGTGCAACCACTCCGGATTGACCGCGAAATACTCCCGATCGGCACCACTCAGCGAGAAGCCGAAGTGGTGGAGCCGTTCAGGCGTTCGCACGACACATTCGCCGACGACCCGGTCGCCCTTGGCGAAGCCGGTGACGTTCCGCCCGACCTCGACAATCTCGCCGCTCCATTCATGGCCCGGCGTAACCGGATAGGAGATTGGGATGATATACCGGCCGGCAAGGAGCTCATAGTCCGAATGGCAGATGCCGACCGCCCGCGTCCGAACGAGCACCTCGTTCGGCGAAATTTCGGGCATGGCCGCGTCGATCACGACAGGTTTTTCCGGAGCTTCGAAAACAAGAGCCTTCATCATGTCCTCCTCAGACCGCTTCAACGGCACCCGTGCGCGCGGAGCGGACGATGGCCTCGAGCAATGCGATGTTGTTGATCATGTCCTCGCCGGTGATCGGATAGTCTCTCCTGCCGCGAACGGCTTGCGCAAAGGCCCGGAGATTGTCGCGCACCGGCTCGGCGGGCGCGACCTCGCGCACGGTGATCGGCCGGTCCTTCCAGCCCTCCGTGACGATCCAGCCGTCCGGAGCCTCGACATGCGCCTTGTCGCGCACTTCGATCCATCCGAGCGTGCCATATACCGCAAAGCGCGAGACGAAGGGTGTCGCGAGCGTCGCCGAAACATAGGCCGACCCACCGTTCCTGAAGCCGATATGAGCGCTCATCGTATCGCCCTGGGGAATCTTCGAGGCGAGGTTCTCGCAAATCACGCGAACGTCCCGTGCGGGGCCCATCAACTTGACGGCAAGGTCGGTCAGGTGAATGCCGGTCGCCGTCATTCCGCCGGCTGGCGCCTGGTCCGCCTTCAGGCGCCAGTTGGATGGATCGAGGCCGAGGAACTTGTCGTGGCTGAAATTCGCCTCGATCTGCAGCAGCCTGCCGAGCTTCCCCGTCTCGGCTGCCTTGAGAATCTCGGCGATCGGCGGCTCGAAGCGGCGCTCGTGCCCCATTCCCAACACCAGGCCGGCGTCCTTGCAAAGCGCCACCGATCTCTCGGCACCCCGCCTGGTCAGGGCGAGAGGCTTTTCGCAAAAGACGTGCTTGCCCGCCGCCACGACCTGCGCGATCTGCTCCTCATGGAGCGCGTGCGGTGTTGCAAGGACGACCGCCTCGATGCTGTCGTCTTCCACTGCTTCGGCAAGCTCGCCCGAGAACTGCAGTCCGAGCTCGTCCGCAAAGCCTCTCGCTTCCGGGTTCGGATCGACCGCGCGGGCGAAATGCATCTCGGCGCCACCGGCATTGACGAGGCTCGCCATCTTCTTGCCCCACCAGCCAAGGCCGACGATCGCGGCGATGACCGGTCTCTGTTCGAGCACTGTCATCGATTGTCCACCCGCTTGCTGAAGGGATGGATATTGACGGTCTTCCAGACACCCGCCTTGGTGAAGGGATCGGCGCGATTGAAGGCGACTACCTCTTCCTTGTTGTCTGCTTCGAGCAGGAACAGCGAGCCGATCATCGTCTCGTTGTCATCGGCGAGCAGCGGCCCGGAGATGACCGTCTTGGTCGATGCACTCGCCAGATAAGCCTTATGTGCATCGTAGTTGGCGAGGCGTTTTTCGACCGCGCCTTCGTGGTCGAGGCAATGAACGATGTAGTGCATGTTTCTTTTCCTTTCAAAATCAGGCGATGGAATAGCCGCCATCGACCATCAGCAGATGGCCGGTGATGCCGCTTGCGGCATTGGACAGGAGTAAGGCCACGGCAGAAGCGATCTCTTCCGGCTTGATCAGGCGGCCGACAGGGGTGTCGTCCATCCATTGGCGCATCACCGCCGGCTGGGTTCGGCCAACTTCGGCAAGCATGGCCGTGTCGGTGTAGCCGGGGCCGACCGCGTTGACGCGAACACCCGATCTTGCCCATTCCGCGGCAAGCACCTTGCACATATGGGCGACGCCGGCCTTCGAGACATCGTAACCGACGTGCAGTTCGGGACGGACAGCCTTCACGCCGGCAATCGAGGCAGTCATCACCACAGATCCTCGCCCGCGAGCGATCATCTGGCGCCCGAACGCCTGCACGGTCCAGAAGACCCCATCGAGATTGACCGACATGACGGTGCGCCAATCGGCCTCGCTGTGCTCGAGTGCCGGGCGCTCGTAGGAGATGCCGGCATTGGCGAAGATTCCGTCGATTTCGCCGACCTTTGCAGCGGCAGCCTCGACAGCCCCCTTGTCGGCAACGTTGAAGGTGATGCATTCGGCGCTGCCGCCGGCGGTGCGGAGGTCGTCGCGTGTCGTCTCGACCGCGTCATCCCGGTCGGCCGCGATGACGGTCGCCCCTAGCGCGGCGAGATAGGTGCAGGCGGCGCGGCCGATCCCGCCTGCCGCACCCGTCACGAGGACCTTGCGACCGCTCATGTCCATCGGGCTCATCATCGATCAGGCCTTCATGTTGACGAGGATCTTCATGTGGGAAGCAGTCGGATCGAGAAGCGCCTCGAAGCCCTTTTCGACCACGTCCTCCGGCGCGATCTGTGCAGTCACGATCTTTTCGACGGGGAAGATGCCGGCACCGATCATCTGGGCGATGCGGGGCCAGATCTGCACCGGATAGCACCAAGTTGCTTCGACGGTGATGTCCTTCAATGCCCAGAGCATCGCGTCAATGGCGGCGGGCCGCACATGAAGACCGACCTGCACGACGGTGCCCTGGCGCCGGACAGCCTTTGCGCAGAGATTGAGGGAAGCCTCGGCGCCAACGCATTCGAGCGCGACATCGACGCCGACGCCCTCCTCCGTATGCTCGCGGAAGAGCTTTGCCGTATCCGTCTCGCGCGGATCAAAGACGATCGCCTCCGGTACGAGCTGTTTTGCGAGCGCCCGGCGGTTCGGGTTGAGCTCTGATACGAAGATCGTCGTCGCACCCGCCGCCTTCGTGGCGAGCAAAACCAGCGCGCCGATCGGCCCGACGCCGGAGACGAGGACGGTGCTGCCTGTTCCGACCTTGCCGCGATCGACGCCATAGAGGGCAACAGCAGCAGGCTCGATCATCGCGGCCTGCACGTCCGTGACGCTGTCGGGGACGGGAAACACGTTGTAGCCGTTGACGACGGCCCTTTCACCCATGCCACCCCAGTCCCAGGACAGGCCGACGCAGGCCATCTTTTCGCTCAGGTGGAAGAGGCCGCGTCGACCGTAGTAGTCGTCGCGCGGCGAGATCAGCGGCTGTATCGAAACGCGCGATCCCGGCGATACATGAGTGACATCCTTGCCCGCCTCGATGACGCGCGCCGAAAACTCGTGGCCGAGGATTTGCGGAAGCCTTGCGCCGGAATAGACGTGCGGCTCCGCCGGCGTCACGATCGGACCCGCGACATATTCATGCAGATCCGTCCCGCATATGCCACAGACCAGCGGCTCGATAAGGACCATGTCGTCTGCGAGCGGCCCGCTCGGTGCAGGAACGTCCTCAACGCGAATGTCTTTCTTTGTGTAGTATCGTACGGCTTTCATGGGTATGTCCTTCTGGTCATTGGGCGGTGTAACCGCCGTCGCAGACAAGGCTGCTGCCGGTCACGAACCGGGCTTCGTCGGATGCGAGGAAAAGAACGCAGTTGGCAACGTCGACAGGTTCGCCAAGCGTCAGGGGATGTTTCGACGCCATCATCTCCAGGTAATGGTCGAGCCCGCCCGGATAGGTCTCCCCCGCCTTCATGAAGAGCGGTGTCTTGGTGGATCCCGGATGGACCGCATTGATGCGGATACCGAAGGGCGCGTAGCAGACGGCATCTGTCTTGGTCATCGCCAGCACGGCGCCTTTCGTTGCATGATAGGGCGGAAGATCGTCATTGCCGATGAGCCCGTAGATCGATGAGAAATTGACGATCGAGCCCGCCTTGGCTGACATCATCGGCTTTACGGCATGCTTGGTGCATAGAAAGACGCCGCGGACGTTGATCGCGAAGATCCGGTCCCATTCATCGACCGCCACCTCGTGGGCGAGCTTGTTGACGCCGGTGACCGCAGCGTTGTTGACCAGAACGTCCAGCTTGCCCCACCTAGCGACGACCTCTTCGATTGCCGGGGCGACCTCGCCCTCGTTGGAGACGTCGACCTTGTAGAAGGCGGCGTCGCCGCCTTCGTCCTCGATGGCCCTTGCAACGCGTGCACCTTGCTCGGCGCTGACGTCGAAGATCGCAACCTTCGCGCCCTCCTGCGCAAACCTGTGGCACGTCGCTTCGCCGATGCCCGTGCTTCCGCCGGTGATGATCGCCACCTTGTCCTTCAGACGCGACATAAATTCTCTCCTCCGCTCTAGATAAGCACCATACCGCCATCCACCATGACGGTCTGGCCGGTGATGTAGTCCGATGCCTCGGACGCCAGGAACGTCGTGACGCCGGTGATGTCCTTCGGTACGGAGACCCGCCCGAGAAGGATCGACTGCGAAAATTCGTTGATCGCCTGCTCCGGCTTGGACGTAAGCCCATGCTCCATGAACTCACGGTCGAGCTGCTGCCAGAGTTCCGTCGCAACCACGCCGGGGCCGAAGCAGTTGACGGTGATCCTGTGCTCCGCGAGTGCCCGGGCCGCCGCCTGCGTGATGGCGACGACGGCAAATTTAGACGCGCAATAATGTGCAAACAGCGGGTATCCCTGCTTGCCCGCGATCGACGCGGTGTTGATGATCTTGCCGCCATCGCCCTGGGCAATCATCTGCCTGGCAGCCTCCTGCGTTCCGATCAGCACGCCCAACCCATTGATCTTCATGATCCGGTTGAAATCGTCCTCCGTGACGTCGAGAAACGGGCAGGTCTGGCTGATACCGGCATTGTTGAACATGACGTCCAGACGGCCATATTGCCGAACCGTCTTGTCGATCAACGCCTTCACGCTGGCGCGCTCGGACACGTCGACACCGGCCGCAATCGCCTCGCCACCGGCAGCCTTGATCTTCGCTGCAAGCGTGCCGGCAGCATCCAGATTGATGTCGGCGATGACGACCTTTGCGCCCTTGTCCGCAAGGTCGGCCGCTATTGCCGCGCCTATCCCGCGGCCGGAGCCTGTAACGATGACAACTTTGTTCACTTCGGACTTTCCCATGAACATCCTCCTCCAATTTTAGCGAACGGTGCGAACATAGAGGCTCGCGGCGACAATGATCACGATGCCCTTGACGATGATCTGAAGCTGCACCGGCATGCCGACCATCACCACCGCGTTGGACAGCACCACCAGGATCGCTGCGCCCGCGAGTGCGCCGATGACCGAACCTCGCCCGCCGGAGAGCGCGACACCGCCCATGACAGCCGCAACGATCGAGTCCAGCTCGAAGCCGCGGCCGACGAAATTGTCGACGACACCGACGAATCCCGAGAGCACCAGACCGGCGATTGCGGCCAGCACGCCGCAGATGACGTAACAGAGGATGATGATGCGATCGGCGGAGATGCCGACAAGGCGCGCCGTGATCGGGTTGCCGCCGGTAATGTAGACGCGGCGGCCGAACGCGGCGCGGTGCAGGAGGAGCGCAAAGACGGCGGCCGCGGCCACCATGACAACAAGATTATAGGGAACGCCCCAAAACGTGCCGGCGCCGAGCGCGCGGAAAACGGGCGGCACGTTGCCCGAGGGCGCCCCTTGCGTCCAGGCAAAGCGCAGCCCCTGCAGCACGATCATCGTGGCGAGCGTGGCCAGGAAGGGCGAGACGTTGCGTTTGGTTACAAGCAGGCCGTTCGCCATTCCCGTTGCCGCTCCCATCAGGATGCAGCAAAGGATCACCAGCGGCGCGTCGCCGTCCAGGCCGCTGAAGCTGGTGGCAATGACTGCAGCCGTCGCCATTACCGAGGCGACGGAGAGATCCAGCCCACGCACGAGAATGACGAATGTCTGGCCGATCACCACGATGCCCAGCGGTGCAAGCTGCATCAGCATGTTGGAGACATTGGCCCCGCTGATGAAAGCCGGGCTCGCGATGGTCGCCGCGACGATCGCAAGCACCAGGAAGATGAAGATTCCGTAGGACTTGGCGATGGCAAGAACACTGATGTTCGACGCTGTGCGCGCCATCGCGGCACTCTCGTTGACATCCGCAACGTTCATCATGCGACCCTCCGCTTTTCAACGTAGACAGAAACCGCCGCGATGATCACCAGCCCCTGCGCAACGAGCTGGAAGTGCGTCGAGACGTCGAGGAAGTTGAGGAGATTGTTCAGCAGCGAGACCAGATAGACGCCAAGCAGCGTTCCCATGACGCCCCCTCGCCCGCCAGCCAGCAATGTTCCGCCGACCACGACCGGGGTGATGGACGACAGCGTATAGTTGGCGCCGGTATAGGGCTGGCCCACGCCGAAGCGGCTGACGAGATAGACGGCAGTCAGGGCGGCAAACAGGCCTGACAGCGAGTAGACGCCGACGATGACGCCCGTCTTCGGCAGGCCCATCAGCACTGCAGCCTGCGGGTCGTCGCCGACAGCATACACATAGCGACCGCTTCTGGTGTTCCGCAGCAGGAGAGCAGTCACGACAAAGAGAAAGAGGACAAACGTCGCGCCGACCGACAGTCCGCCGGCAAGACGGCCGTAGGCGAAATAATCGAAGTTCAGCGGCACCTTGCCGACGGGGCCGAGACCGTAGAGCAGCGCGATGCCTTGAAGGACGGCGCCGGTACCCAGCGTGACTATCAAGGGGTGCACGCCGGTGAGGATGATGACGCCGCCATTGACCGCACCAATCACGGCACCGAGCAGAAGAACGCCTGCGACGACCGGGATAACCATGCTCTGATCGCCATTGATCAGGCCGGACGTGAGCATCGAGGCAAGGCTGATGATCGAGCCTACGGAAAGGTCGATGCCTCCAGTCAGTACCGTCAGCGTCTGGCCGAGGCTGACGAGCGCGAGCCCCGTCGATTGCTCATAGACGTTGAGGATGTTGTTTGCGGTGGCGAAGCGGTCGGAAACCCCAAGACCGATCAGGAACAGCAGGACAAGCAGCCCGACGACCACGGCCAGGCCGGCGCGCGGGCCGCTGAAAAAGCGAAGGCTGGTGGATGCGATAGTGCTCATGACGATCTCCTCAAGCGGCCGCGTGATGCGTCGCAAGGCCAACGACAGCTTCTTCGTTGATCTCGTGAGCGAGTAGTTCGCCGGTGATCGCCCCCTCGCGCATGACGATGACACGATCCGACATGCCGACGATCTCGGGCAGTTCCGATGAGATCATCAGGATAGCAATCCCGCGGTTCGCGAGATCCTGCATGATGCGATAGATTTCGGCCTTGGCACCGACATCGACGCCACGGGTCGGCTCGTCGAGGATCAGCACTCTCGTGCTGGTCCTCGCCCAGCGGGCGACAATCACCTTCTGCTGGTTGCCGCCGGACATCAACGAGACGGCCGTCGACGGGCCGCGACATGCAATCCTGTAGTTCTCGATCTCCGCGCGGGCGATGTCGCCCTCCATCTTCCGGTCGATGAGGCCCATGCGCGTCACGCTAGGCAAGGTCGATGCCGTAACGTTTGCTGCGATATCGAGAAGCATTGCGAGGCCCTGCCCCTTCCGATCCTCGGTCACCAGGCCGACACCCTCAGCAATCGCGCGCGCCGGTGTCATGGAGGCAATCTCCCTGCCATCCACGAAGATCTGCCCGCCGGACTTCTGCAGAGCGCCGAATATCCCGAAGGCGAGTTCCGACCGGCCGGATCCGACCATCCCGGCGAGGCCAGTGATCTCGCCGGCTCTAAGGACGATTGACGCGGACCTTACATGGCCCGGAACGCTGAGATCCCGCGTCTCGAGCACGACAGGGCGCTCGGTCGCCGGCCGGCGCTGCGGAAACAGCTCGGACAACGATCGTCCAACCATAAGGGCGATGAGCTGATCACGATTGACCGCGGAGACGTCGCGCGTCGCCACGTATTTTCCATCCTTGAGGACCGTCACCCGATCGCAGAGCGCGAAGATCTCCTCGAGGCGATGGGAGATGTAGATGATGGCAACGCCTGCGTCGCGCAGCCCGCGAAGACGCCGGAAGAGAACATCGACCTCGTGCCCGGATATCACGGCAGTCGGTTCATCAAGAATGAGCAGCTTGACGTCGTGGACCAGCGCCTTGGCGATCTCCACCATCTGCTGGTCGGCGACGGAAAGGTCTTTGACGAGCGCCTTCGGATCGATCTGCAGTCCGAACCTGGCAAGAAGCTCCTGCGCATCCTTGGCCGTCTTGCGGTGGTCGATCAGCCCGAGGCGGTTTCTGCGTTCATGCCCGATGAAGATATTCTCGGCGACGGTCAGATGCGGAAAGAGCACGAACTCCTGATAGATGACGTGGATGCCGCCTTCCTTCGCGTCTCGCGGCTTCGCCCAGCGCATCTCTTTTCCGTCGAACCTGATGACCCCGCTGTCCGGCTGATGCACTCCGGCGATAATGCGCGTGAGCGTCGACTTGCCCGCGCCGTTCTCTCCGACAAGAGCGTGTATCTCTCCGGCGCGGACGTCGAGCTGCATGTCCGTCAAGGCGCGGACGCCTGGGAACGACTTGGATATTCCGTCGAGTGACAACATTGCCTGATCCTCGCGAGACTCTGGAAAAATCGACGGGGGCATTTTCGCCCCGCCGAACGCCTGGGAGGTTATTGCGGGTAAGCGATCTTGAAGGTCGTCGGGTTGTAGTCCGGACCCATGCCGCCGGTGACCAGCATGTCGGCCGGCGCGTTCGGAAGCACCATGTCCTTGATCTGAAGGTCCGGGTGGATCGAGGGCGTCTCGTCCCCGTCCGTGGTGGCGATCTGCGCGTTGATCTCATAGGTACAGGGAACTTGCGCGCCGGCGAGCACCTTGAGCGCCACATCGATGGCGGTGCCGCCCATGGCCGGGGGATATCCGACCTCAAGCATCGGCACCTTGTATTTCAGGGCCATCTGAAGCGGTCCGTTGACATCGGATGTCGTATGCGGCGGGATCTCACCGGGCTTGAAGCCGGCTTCTAGGAAGGCTTCGATCGAGCCTGGCGTCTGCAGGCCATGCGTGGAGAGCACGGCGTTGATGTCCTTGCCGTATTTCGAGATCACCGCCTGCATGACCTGCTTACCCTTGACCGGGCTCCAGTCGGAATAGACGGTGTCCAGGATTTTGATATCCGGATACTGGTTCAAGACCTGCATGGCGGCTTTCACGCGTAGTTCGTTGGGGCTGGATCCGGCCTGGCCGCCAAGGATCACGATGTTGCCCTTGCCATGCAGCTTTTCGACGATCCACTGCGCAAAGAGGCGCCCCATCATCGCGTCCGATGCCGTGACGAAGGTCACGAAATTGTCGGAAGAGACGCGACGGTCGACCATGACGACGGGAATGCCGCGCTCCATGGCGCGCGAGACGGCCGGATCGACGGCCTGTTCAGTATTGGCGCTGACAACGAGGAGATCGACGCCGCGCGAGATGAGGTCCTGGATGTCGGAGACCTGCTTTGCATCGTCATGGCCTGCGTCAGTGATCAGCAACTGCTTGATCTGGTCCTTGTGCTCGAAGGCGGCCTTTTCCATCGAGTGCAGCATGACGACGCGCCAGCTGTCGCCAAGGCCGGCATTGGAGAAGCCGATCACATAGGGGCCGTCCTTCTTGTATTGCGAAGTATCCTTGAAGCAAACATCGAGCGATGGGTTAAAAAGGAAGGTTCGCGGAACACCGGCATAGGTGTCGGCGAACGCAGATGCGGTGCTCGACAGCAAAGCGAGCGAAGTAAATATACCGATAACTTTGGTTTTCATGATCAATCCTCCTCCTGTATCTTAGTCAAACCGCGATGCAACAAAGTATCCATCCCGAAACGATCAACGCCTCAGGGTATGTCTCTCTGTTGACGGCCTGTATTCCTCCCTTAGGAACCGCCGTGCGATCCGAAGAGAAAGCTAAGGGATGAACCACATCTCTCACAAACCTATAATTATCCAAAATGGATATTTTAGAGCGCGCATTCTATTTCCGCCTCGCCATACTGAAGCTGTGGGGGAGTGACACGCGCTCAGCATCGGCGGAACAAGACCGTGTGATCGCGCACGCCTCCTCGAGAAAAGCAGCATTGATAGCTTCACGTCAGGGCAATCCCTGGCACGGAAGGGAGGTCCAGGATGAGTGAAACATTGAGGGTCGGATGGGCCGGCATAGGCAAGATGGGGGCTCCCATGAGCCGGCGTGTACTGGATGCCGGTTACGCGCTATCCGTATTTGAACCATTGCCGGAGAACCGCGCAACGATTGTCGCGGAAGGCGCCAATGTCGCCCATTCGCTGGAGGATCTCGCGACCGCCTCCGATGTCGTGGTGTTGACGATTCCGAACGATGCCGTCCTTCGCGATCTGGTGCTTGCCAAGGGCGCCCTGGCGGATGCCCTGAGACCCGGCCAGATCCTCATGGAAATGAGCACGGTATCGCCCGAAATATCGGCAGAGGTGAGTGCTGCGCTAGGCGCGCGCGGTGTCGCCTATCTTCGTGCGCCGGTATCGGGCAGCACGATCACAGCCTCCTCCGGGAACCTCTCGGTGATGGTGTCAGGGCCTGATGATGCCTATCGCAAGGTCGAGCCGATGCTGTCATGCTTCGCCTCACGGCAGTTCTATCTCGGGCAGGGGGAAGAGGCTCGCTATCTGAAGCTTGTCCTCAACGCGCTGGTCGGCGCTACCGCTGCCCTCCTGGGCGAGGCGCTGACGCTCGGACTGAAGGGCAATCTCTCCGTCGAGACGATGCTGAGCGTCATCTGCGAAAGCGCCGTAGCGTCCCCGTTGATCGCGTATAAACGCGACCTGTTGGTCAACCGCAACTTCGACCCGGCCTTCTCCGTCTCGCAAATGATGAAGGATTTCGACCTCATTCTCGCAGCGGCAAAGTCAGACCATGTACCGATGTATCTGGCCTCCATGATCCGGCAGCAATACGAAGCCGCCTATACGGATGGGCTCGCCGACAAGGATTTCTTTGTCCTGTTCGAACAATACGAAAGGCTGGCGGGTCTTTCGCCACGCGAAGACCGTCCGCAGCAAAATCTCAAGGCGGTCTGAATACACTCTTCAATCTTGCGTTTTCCTGTCTAAATTCGTTCTGAATGGATGCGCGACGGCGAGGAGACCGACGTGAACGAATACGAGATGCTGCGCGTGATCGACTTCCTGGAGAAGACGCGCCGCCCCTTCAGGGAGGTCGTGGAGATCTCCGACGACGATGCGATCTGGAGGATCGTGACGTACCTCATAAGATCGCACATTCTGAGCCAGAGCGTTTCCATCTCGACGCTCGGGCAGGAATCCGGCCTGCCCTACGCAACGTCGATGCGGCTGATTAACCGGCTGATCGACACAGGCTACATCCAGCGGATCGCCAAGGGAACGACAGGAAAGAGCTTCGCGCTGCAGCCGAGCGATCGTCTACTGACCTCCTTCCAGACATATGCGCGCAAGACGAAGTCGCTGCTGGCGCAAACGCTGGGCCTGCGCGCGGGCGAAGAGGAGGACGAGTATTATTTCGGGGGGACGCCACTCGGGTCCCAGATCATCCCACCCATGCGCCTGCTGCAGAAGCGGGCGGAGTCGCACGTCGAATTGCGATTCCTGCTGAACGACGACAATTACTTCTCCGCCATGCGCAACATGTGGGCGGACTTCCGCAACAACCTTGCCTCCCGCAAGAACTTCGATCTTCTGCCCTTGCCCGATCTCTATCGGCGTGCGCGCGAGAACGGCAGCAAGCCGGTCTCGGATTACGATGTCATCGCCATCAACATGCCGTGGCTCGGGGAATTCGCGGAGAGCGGCATCGTTCGACCCATCGATACCTATATTCAAAAGACCGGCATCAACCCCCTCGACTTCCACCCATCCATCTGGTCCACGGCCACATGGGAGGGAAAGGACTACGGCGTGCCGGGCTACTGCACGATCGGGATCCTGGCGGCGCGAAAAGATCTCTTTGGCGATGCGGACTTGCCATTCCCAAAGACCTTCGACGACGTGATCGCCACCGGCAGGCGATTTCATGCACCCGAGAACGGAATGTTCGGGGCGGTCTGGGACGGGGCGCGAGGCATGCCGATCGCGTCGAGCTTTCTGTTCTTCCTGGGTGCCTGCGGTCAGCCGGCAATTTCGCTCCGGAAGACCCGGTCGGGTTTCACGCTCGATGGTGTCGATCCGGACGAGCTGAGCTGTACGATCATGTCGGAGGCAGGCTTAGCAGCATTGGACTTCATGCGGAGGCTCCTGGAAATATCGCCGCCCAACATCCTCGAGATGGCCTGGGACCGGACGCTCGAAATATTCCTCAAAGGCCACGCGAGCCTTGGCTATTTCTGGACCATGAGGACGGCCCGCTTCGAATATGACGTCCAGTCTGTCGTGAAGCGGCGCGTGGAATACCTGCCCCAACCCTCCGGGCCGGGCGGCACGAGAGCTTCGCCGATCGGCGGCTTTCTCTTTTGTATTCCCACGAATCTTCCCGACGAACGCGTTGAACTCGCTGCCGACGCCATTGCCTGGATGGCATCGCGCGAGGCGATGAAGGCCCATGTGAAGAATGGATTTCCGGTCGCGCCCCGTTTTTCGGTCAGCGCCGATCCGGAAGCGGCGGCGAGCTCGCCAATCGTGCGGTTCGTCGATCAGCTGGCCAAGAAGAACCTTCTCCACACATGGCAGCGCCCCAATATTCCGCAATACACCACGATCGAAAAGGTGCTGGGCGCCGAGATCCACGATGCGCTTGCCGGAAACAAGTCCCCGAGAGCTGCTCTTGAAAATGCAGCTGCGCTGATAGAGTCCGGTTTGAAATCCGGGCATAAGAAGAGGCCGAGGCAACAGGCGATCTAGGCGATCTCCCTGCCTTGTCTGCCACCTTCGTGCCTGGATGCGAGGCAGCTGGCTAAAAATCGCGCATGGCGCGACAGGCATTTTGAAGGTCGGTGAAAGCCTTGTAGCGCTTGGCGTGGATCTCCGACACCGCTCCCCCCGCCGGAGTGTGAACGCCGGCGCTGTTGGACAGGCTGGCCATCGCGTCAAGAGCATTGGCAAATGCGCCTGCGGCCATCGCGCCAAGTATTGCAGAGCCAAGCAGAACCGGCTCTTCCGAACTGGGTGCCACGACAGGTTTGCCGCAGGCATCGGCGAGAACCTGGCGAACAAGGTCATGCTGTCCGGCTCCGCCACTGATGACCACGCGATCCACATTCGCCCCGGCATTCGCCTGGACTTCGATGATCTGCCTGAGGCCGTAGCCGATACCGCAGAGGCCGGCCACGTAGAGTGCGACGAGACTGTCGAAATCCCGTTCCATTCCGAGGCCGGCAATGACCGCGCGCGCCTGCGGGTCGGCAAATGGTGCGCGATTGCCGAGAAACTCGGGAACCACATGCAGACCTGACGCCAGCCGCACGACCTCGGACATATCTCCAGCCTTCTCAGCGGCGGCATCGGCAAGCACGACCGGCACGGGTATGCGTCGCTCCGCCGCCCGGGCGGCCGCCTCGGCCGAAGCGGGATGGAATGAGAGAAGATGGTCGATCGCGGCACCGGCTGCGCTCTGTCCACCTTCGTTCAGCCACATGCCGGGTACCATGGCGGAATAGTATGGACCCCACACTCCCGGAACGAAAACTGGCCCGAACGTGGAGGTCATGGTGCAGGATGACGTTCCGAAGACATAGGCAAGATTGGTTTCCGGCCGGCCGCCGATGCCAACGGTTCCGATGCCGCCCGCATGGGCGTCGATCATCCCCGCCGCTACCGCGGTTCCGGGCTTCAGCCCCATGGCCTCTGCTGCTGCCTTGGTCAGTCCGTTTCCAAGGGGCGTGCCCGGATCGGCAACATCCGTCCCTATCCGCGAAAAATTCTCTTCTGCGAGTTCGCCCAAACCGATCTTGTGAAAATAGCTCGGATCCCAGCGCCGTTCATGGGCGAGAAAGGTCCATTTGCAGGTGACCGTGCAGGTGGAACGAGCAAGCGAGCCGCTCGCCCGCCACGTAAGAAAATCGGCGAGATCGAAGAACTGCCAGGCGGCGGCGAATACCTGCGGGCGGTTCTCCTTCAGCCACAGCAGCTTCGGCGTTTCCATTTCTGGCGAGATACGGCCTCCGACATATTTCAGGACGTCATGACCGAGCGTGTTGATACGTTCCGCCTGAGCGACGGCGCGGTGATCCATCCAGACGATGATGTCGCGACCAGGATCCTCGGAGGAGCCTACGGCGAGCGGCATCCCGCCCTCGCCCAAGACAACGAGGGAGCATGTCGCGTCGAATCCGAGGCCGACGACGGAAACAGGATCAACACCTGCGGCCAACACGACCTCACGCACGACGGTGCAGACCACGTCCCAGATCTCCGTGCTGGATTGCTCGACCATCGCGCCTGGCTCGCGGAATATCGAGATGTCGCGTTTGGCGACGGCAAGCATGCGACCATCGAGGTCGAACAAGCCGGCACGTGCGCTTCCGGTGCCGACATCGACGCCAATGACGTGGGCGGCGACCTTCGGCGCCGCCGTGCTCGGTGTAGTGTTCATGGTCTCTGGCTCTTCCTAAGTCTTGGCAGGCCTACCGGCGGCTGAAGCTACCAGCGTCACAGATCGACGCTGTTCGGCAAGATCACGAGGTCGCGGACCGTGACGTTGCGTGGCCGCGATAGCATGAACAGAACAGCATCTGCCACTTCCTTCGGCTGCATCAGGCTGCCATTTGCAAGCGCTTCCTCCATCTTGGCCTTCGGCCAGTCATCGAGCAGTGCCGTTACCACGGGTCCCGGCAGGACTGCGCCGACACGCACCCCGTATTGGGCAACCTGGCGGCGTGTCGAATGAACGAATGCCTGCACGGCAAATTTCGACGCGGTATAGATCGGCTCCCAAACCACGGGGACGACACCGGCGATGGAACTGGTGAAAAGGATGTCGCCCGACTTCTGCGCGATCATGTGGGGCAGGACGGCATGAACCGAGCGGAAGGCCGCATTGATGTTGAGATTGAGCATGCGGTCCCAGGCATCCGGGTTACCTTCGGCGACAGCGCCGCCGATGTAAGCGCCTGCGTTGGCGTGAAAGATATCGAGTCCGCCGGCCAGTTCCAGGATGCGCGGCAGCATCCCGGAGACCTCCTCCGGAGCGAGCAGGTCGACCACAAGCGGCTTGGCGCGATCGCCAAGTTCCCGGCAAAGCGCTTCAAGCTTGTCCTTGGCGCGGTCGATCAGAACAACGGTGGCGCCTTCCGCAAGCAGCGTACGCGCGCATTCGAGCCCGATGCCCGAGGCCGCACCAGTGATGGCGGCAACCTTGCCTTTCATGAGTTCAGCCATGACATATTTCTCCCTGTAACGTGCTCTAGGCGCGCCCGTGGCTGACACGGGACCGGCGGGCAAGCGAGTCGACGATGACGGCGATCGCCAGAACCGCGCCCGTGATCATGTAGCGCAAGGACGAGCTGAGATTGAGAAGCGTGAGGCCGTTCGAGATCGCCTGGATGACGATAATGCCGAGCAACGCCGAGTAGGCGCTGCCCCTGCCGCCGAACAGGCTGGTCCCACCGATGACGGCGGCCGCGATAGCGTTGAGGTTGACGTCACCGGTACCCGCCTGCTGACTCGACGAAGCCAGTCGGGCTGCGGAAAGGATGCCGCCGAGCGTCGCAAGCGTAGAGCATAGCATGAAAGCGCTCAGGTAAATCCGACGCACATTTATACCGGATCGGCGTGCGGCTTCGCGATTGCCGCCGACGGCAAATACCGAGCGGCCCCACTTGGTCCTGGTCAGCGCATAGTTGAGGATGACGGCCAAGGCCACGAGCAGGCCGAACATCCACGGCACGCCGCGGCCGAGATTGAGATAATAGGCCGCGAATTCCAGTGCGGCCGTCAACACCACGGCCTTGATCACGAGGGCGCCAAGCGGCTGCGACGAGAGATTGACGGCCTGGCGACGCTTGCGCGTGGCAAAGCCAACGACGACCATGATGACGCCAGGCAGCAGAGCCAGCAGATACGAGGCCCAATCCGGCATGACCATGATCTGGCCGAAACGCACCAGCGGCGAGGCATATGGCAGATTGATGCTGCCGGTCGGGCCGAGAATGTAGAGCTGCAGGCCTAGAAGGGCGAGCAGTCCAGCAAGTGTCGCAACGAAGCTCGGCATGCCGAGACGGTTATACAACACGGCATAAAGTGCGCCGACCACCGCGCCCGTGACCAGAGCGGCAAAGATAGCGCCGATGATCGGCCAGCCTGAATTGACCCAGAGCACGCCGATGATGGCCGAAGCCAGACCGCTCATCGAGCCGACGGAGAGATCGATCTCGCCGAGCAGCAGCACGCAAACGATGCCCAGCGATATGATGCCGACCGTGGCACAATCGAACAACAGGTTGACCAGATTGTTCGGCGCGAGGAAGATCGGATTGAGAATGCTGAAGACGGTCGAAATGACGATCAGGCCGACGGCGACCGGCAACATCCCGAGATCGCCGGAGCGGATGCGATCAGCAAATGCGCGCAGCATGTCGACCACACCTTCATCGTGCTTCACGCGCTCATCGCTGCGATCGAGAGCCTGGCCCTGCGATGGGTTCGCCGTATCCTTGGACATTTTCGGGCTCATGGGGTGCTCCCGCTCAAATCGTTGCTCTGGCTCGCCTTGCGATCAAGTCGACGCGATACGGCATTCTCGGTCGCGCCGGTAATGGCCGCGACGAGTTCCTGGTTGGAGGCATCCGGTCTGAAGACACCGTTGTTGCGGCCAAGTCGAAGGACCACGATCCGGTCTGCGACGGCACGCACGTCCTCCATGTTATGGCTGATGATGATGACGCCGAGGCCGCGCTCGCGAACGCGCTCGATGAGGTTGAGAACCTCGGCCGTCTGGGCAACGCCAAGGGCGGCTGTCGGCTCATCAAGCATGATGATCTTCGGGTCGAGCAGCAATGATCGCGCAATCGCGACCGTCTGGCGCTGCCCGCCGGAAAGAGAGGCGATCGGTTGCCGCACGGAGGGTATGCGCGCAGCGAGTTCCCTGAGCAGCGTCCAGGCGCGTACTTCCATCGCCACCTCATCGAGGTTCCACGGCGATACCTCATGCCCCAGGAAGAGATTGGCCACGACGTCGAGATTCTCGCAGAGCGCCAGATCCTGGAATACGGTCGCGATGCCAAGCTCAAGTGCCCGGCTTGGGCTGTCGAGGGCGACATGCTGGCCGCAGTACTCGATCGAGCCCGAGGACGGCTGGTGGACGCCCGCAAGTACCTTGATCAGGGTTGACTTTCCCGCACCATTGTCGCCGACCAAAGCCACCACTTCGCCCGCATGAACTTCGAGTTCGATGTCGGTGAGCGCCGACACCGCCCCGAAATGCTTGGAAATACCGCTTAGCCGCAGAATAAGACCGCCCTTCTCCGGCATGGGACTCACTTCTCGGATCATGGCTGACCGCCTTCTTTGAAAATCGGGGTGTGCCCGGCCGAGGCAAAGCTCGACCGGGCACCTTGGGAGGTATTACTGGATAATGCCGAGCTTCTTGCAACCGTCGGCATACTCGCCGGTGCAAACTTCCTCGGGGGTCTGGATCTTCTTGTCGAAGATTTCGGCCTTGATATTCTCTGCGGTGACGACGGCCGGGACGAATAGCTCGGACGGCGTGTTGTAGAGTGTCGTCTTGGGCTCAGGCGTCTCGCCCTTGGCCAACTGGACGGCGACCTTGGCGGCAGCCGCTGCGACGATCTCGGAGGGTTTGGAGATCGTGTTGTACTGATCACCAGAGATGATCAGCTGCAACGCTGCGATGGTGGCATCGTTACCGGTCACCGGCGGAACCGGCTTGACGCCGGCAGCCTTCAGGGCCGCGATCGCACCGCCGCCCGTGCCGTCGTTCGCAGCCACTATGCCCTTGATCTGATCGCCGAAGCGGGTGATCTGGCCTGCCGTCCATTCCTGGGCCTTCGGCGGCGCCCATTCCGGCGTGTCGAATTCTGCAAGCGTCTTGTAGCCGGAATCCTTCAGGCCGCGGTGGATGCCGTCACGGATCAGGCCTGCAGCCGCGTCCGTCGGGGAGCCGTTGATCTGCAGCACGCCGGAACCGTCGACTACACCATCCGCCTTGAGGTGATCGACAAGCGACTTGGCGATTGCATAGCCGATACCCTCGTTATCGAAGGACACGTAGTAGTCGGCCGCCTTGTCAGGGATCGGGCGGTCATAGGCGATGACCTTGACGTCCTGCGAATGGGCGATTTCAACGAGGCCCGCGGCAGCTGCAGAATCGACCGGGTCAAGCACCACGACCTTGGCGCCCTGGGCGATGACCGAGTTGAACTGCTGCTGCTGAAGGGCAGCATCCGCATTGGCGTTCTGGTAGATGACGGTGCAGCTCGGGCAGAGCTTTTCCATCTCCGCCTTGAAACCGGGAAAGTCGTGCTTTTCATAGCGCGTGGATGCCTGGTCAGGCATCAGGAATGCAACGGTTGCCGCATCTTGGGCATAGGCCGAGCCGGCAAACATGGCGGCGACCGCAGACGTTGCCAACAACATAGTGCGATAGTTCATTCTCTCCTCCTAAGTGAGCGAAACCCCTATTGAGAGACGCCCTCCGGTTTTCGTTCCACGCTCCCTGCGGTTTCGTTCCTTTGGAACGAGACACGTAGATCACAGGCCGACGTCGACAAGCGTCGACCCCGGCTATGACGGTGGATTTTTATCCGGACGCCTCCCGGTTGACCCTCCAAAGTCAACCAACTTCATCGATTGCGCTTCGTTGCTCAATCGATGAAGCAAGAATTGCCACTTTCGTTCAATGATGTCAAGCTGCGTTCCGCATGGAGGCACGCATTCGTGAATCAAGACAAGCAGACGAGGCAGACCAAGAAGACGACGATCTATGACCTGGCCGAACTCGCCGGCACCTCGGCAAGTGCCGTCAGTGCGGTTTTGAACGGCAACTGGAAGAAGCGCCGGATCAGCAGCCAGCTGGCAGACAGGATCACCCGCCTGGCAGAGGAGCAGGGATATGCCCTCAACATGCAGGCGAGCCTTCTGCGGCGGGAGAAGTCGAAGATCATCGGCATGATCGTCCCCAAATATGACAACCGCTATTTCGGCTCGATCGTCGAAACCTTCGAGACCATGGCACGTGAACGCGGGCTGTTTCCGATCATCACCTGCACGCGCCGCGATCCCGAGCTCGAGATCGAGGCTGCCCGCACCATGCTTTCCTACCAGGTCGAGTGGCTGGTCGCGACCGGCGCCACCGATCCTGACCGCATCTCGGATATATGCGCAGCGTCCGGCGTTCGAAGCCTCAATCTCGACCTGCCGGGATCTCGCGCACCATCCGTGATTTCAGACAATTTCGCAGGCGCCCGGGAACTCACTCGGCGGGTTCTTACCAATTGCGAACGCAAGCTTGGCCGAGTCGAGCCGCTGCTCTTCGTCGGCGGGCGCGGCGGCGACCACAACACGTCGGAACGTGTCCGCGGCTTCCGGGCCGCCCATGCCGAGATGGGGCTCGAGGTGAGCGAGAACCACATCCTGACCTGCGGCTATGCTCCGGAGAAGGCAGAGATTGCGCTGGAGGCCCTGGCCGAAAAGGAAGGCAGCCTGACGCCCGGCATGTTCGTCAACTCCACAATCTCGCTGGAAGGCGTCATGCGCTGGATCAAGCGCTCGCGCCACTACGACGCCCGGCCGCCCGTCGTTGGCTGCTTCGACTGGGATCCGTTCGTCGCGCTGCTCGGTGATGACATCGAGATGGTCAGGCAGGATGTGCCAAGCATGCTCAACGCCGTATTCGACATCATCGACCAGGGCACAAGCAAGCAGCCACTCATCGAGATCCCGCCTTTGTTCATGGGACGCGGCTGACGGAAATCCTGCCGCAAGGCGGAATGATGATGACTGGCGTAGGCTAGGCCAGCTGGCATCCTTGAGAGCGGGACGCAGTGCTCACCCGGCGACCCTGCCCGCCAAGACATGCGTGGGTCGCAGGGGAACACTTTATCAGCTGGCTGCGTTCACCACTTCGGTGGGACCTTGATCAGATGGCCATGCGTGTCCTTGATGGCTGAGAACGCGCGCTGTCTTATCTCCTCCGCGTCGTCATCCGCCAATGGAACCGGCCCGAGTGGCAGTCCCTGCGCTGTTGGCCTGCCCACGGAGATTGGCAGAAGCTCAAGCCGCTCGCACATACCGTCGTCAGCCAATGTCAGCCTAATCGCCGCGCTGCGCCAAACATCGACGCCCTTTTCGTCATAGGCCGCAGGCCTGCGCGTGTGGAACACAAAGTTGCCCAGCCCCGGAATGATCGCCCGGCCGCGATGGAAGGCGATCGGCTGCATGACCGGAGCACCCGTGCCGAGGATCAGGTCGGCGCCGTCGTCGATCAGTCCGCGGCAGAGATCGAGCAGCCAGCCCGGCGTTTCCTTCCAATCCGAATCCCAGTGATGGCCGTGGATCGCGACAACTACCAGATCGCCGGCGGCCTTCGCCGTGTCGATGCCTACAATGAGCCGTGCCATGTCCTTGTCATCGGCCGACCAGCGCGCACCGATCTCGTCGCCAGATATAACGGGCGTGCCGAACAGCTCGAGCTGCGGACGCTCACCGGCATCATAGCCAACCGCGGCGCGGGAGGCACTACGCTTGTCGTCGCCCAGCGTCCGGACGATTCGTTGTAGCGTCTCAAGCTCGGCCGGGGGAACCGTGACGGTGCGCTTCATCCGCAGCGGCGCGATTCCAGCACGGCCGTCGGAGGCATAGTTGATATCCGGCTGCGGGCCGAGATCGATCGAGAAGATCGCAAGCGACTTCCCCGATCCCCGCACAATCGCTGGCGCGGCGGCCTCGTCGATATCGGACCCGCTGCCGACAAGCCTTAGTCCAGTTGCTTCTGCTGCGACCCGCGTCGAGGCGATGCCTGGCGGACCCAGGTCGAAGGCATGGTTGTTGGCATGCGTCAGCGCGTGGAAGCCGAGTTCCCGTATCGAGGCAAGCGCCTCCGGCGAGGCAAGATGCAGGGTCTTCGTCTTGGTCGGCCAGCTGCCCGCAGCCTTTACCGTGGCCTCGAGATTTGCGAAGGCGACGTCGGCCTTCAGAAAATCCTTCACGGCACGCGGCCCCTCCCCCGAGATGTCGAGCGGGTCGTGGATCAGGATCTGACCGGTGACGGCGACGGTGAGCGGCATGGGTTACTTCTCGATCGGCTTCAGGGCCACCATCGCCTCCCCGCTGACGATCGGCAAGCGGATCGCAGATGGACGCGCGGCATCACAAAACACGGTGTTGCGGGCGACCTCGGTAGTGCGGCCCAGGCCTTCCGGTGCGTAGGTGTTCGGATTGACGTCGTATTTCGGGAAGTTGGACGAGGAAATATCCAGCCGGATACGGTGCCCCTTTGCGAAGAGGTTCGCCGTCGCGAAAGGTTCGATGGTCACCTTGAACACCTCGCCCGCCATGATCGGCTCCGGCTTTTCGAAGGACTTCCGGTAGCGGCAGCGAATGATCCCGTCGGTGATGTTGAGCGCATAGCCGGTCGGATAGTCCTTGCTCGGGGGATAGACGTCGACCAGCTTGGCGGTGAAATCCGTGTCTGGGGCATCCGAAGAGACGTAAAGCTCGACGGTGATCGGACCGACGACTGCCACATCCTCGGTCAACACCTCCGTCTCGAAGGAAAGCACGTCGGCACGCGCCGCAAGCGGCAGGCTGGGATGCTTCGAGCCGTAAAACTTCTCGCTCTCACGCTGGTCGAAGCCGCCGCCTTCGAAGATCGGCTGGCCGCTGGTCAGCGAGCCGCCGATAGTCGGCACAGGGTTCTTCGGGTCGAAGTCGTAGATGAAGGATGCGGCATCGGCCTCCGGCCCGTCGGTTGAAAGGGAGCCGTTCTGATGGATGTAGAAGTTGTGATACTCGGTGCTGGGCACAGGCCAGTCGGCCGCCTTGATCCAGTGGCCGCCATGTTCGAGACGGCCCTCGGCATCGCGGGCGCCCGAGCCGCCACCCATCACGAAAATGCGCGCAATCGGCTCCTGCGATACGCCGTTCTCCTCGCCCTTCAGCCAGTGGTCGAACCAGTTGCGGCGGAACGCGAGCCAGCTCTCGGTGACATTGCCGCCGAGCGGCGCCGCCGGCCCGAAGGAGATGTCGCCGGCCAGTGTCGTGTTGCGGTTGCCGTGCAGCCACGGCCCCATGATGAGCTGAAGCGGGCGGCTGTCCTTGCCCGACAGACCGCGATAATTGTCGAGCGTCGACTTCACATAGGCATCGTACCAGCTCGACATCAGCACGCAGGGCACCTCCGGGAAGGTCTCGTAGAAACCTTGCATATAGAGCCCGACGCGCCGCCAGCTTTCGTCGAATGTGCCACTACGCCACTGGTCGAGCAGGTAGCCCTCGTATTCCGGCATCCAGCGCACCGGCGAGACGCCCTCGCTCCATGGCATGACGGAGAACCAGGCATGGATATCCTCGGCTTCGATCGCGGCGCGGGCGAATTCGTCCGCCTCACCGATCGCCTGGTTATAAGCCCACGTTGCCTGCTTAAGCTCGAAGGCACCGCCCTGCCTGATGCCACACTGATAGGCATTGGAAAAGCCGCCAGAGTCCATGACCATGCAGGCGAGGCCCGGCGGATTGAGGCAAGCGAGCGCTGCCTGCGTATGCGCCGCGTAGGAGAGACCCATCGTGCCGAACCGGCTGTTCGACCAAGGCTGTTCGACCAGCCAGCGGGCCGTATCGTAACCATCAGCAGCTTCCGAGATATACTTGCTGAACTTGCCTTCGGAATTGTGGCGGCCGCGGCAGTCCTGGTAGATCACCACATAACCGGCTCGCACGAAATAGCAGGCTACCTCCTCGCGCTTCATCGGCGCGGACATGCCGACCTCGATCTCCGAGCGCGAGCGTTCCGCCTTGCCGTAGGGCGTGCGCTCCATGATCGCCGGCAGCTTGCCCTTGATCACCTTGCCGCCCCTGGCCGGGTGGTAGACGTCGGTCGCGAGCCTGATGCCGTCACGCATCGTCACCATCACATCGCGCTCCACGACCACGTCGTCGGCAATCACCTCGAGACGCGATGGCGTCAGGGTATCCATATCCGTATCCTCAGAAAAATTGGCAAGGGAGGACCCGAGCCGGCCACACTCCAGGACGGCCCGGGCTTGTTACCGCCCCGGATAAACGGGGCTGCACATGTCATTTGCACGCCGCCTACCCGGCGTCGGTCACTTGGCAATACCGGCCAGCGTCGCGGTCGTGTCTTCCGTCATGTTGGCGACGTAGGTGAGGTTCGCCTTGCCGGCCCAGTGAACCTTCTGCCAGTAGAGCGGGATGACCGGTACGTCGGCGAAGACCATCCCGGTCGCTTTCTGCAGCATCTCCACGCGCTTCTCGGTGTCGAACTCGGCGGTTGCCGCACGCATTGCGTCGTCGAAGGCCGGATTGGTGTACTTCGTGCGATTGAACGAACCGGTGCCGGCATCCTTGTTGGCGGTCATCAACAGGTTGCGCAGGCCCGTCGCCGAAGTCGGCGTGGAGTTGCCGAGCGAGAAGATGAAGGCGGAGAATTCGCCGGCCGAAGCCCCCTTGGTATAGATGTTATAGGGCTGGGCGACGACGCCGTTTACCTTCAGGCCGCCGCGGGCAAACATCTGGCCGAGTGCCTGGGCGACTTCAGCGTCACCCGGGAAACGGTCGTTGGAAGTGTGGATGGTAATGCCGAAGCCATCCGCGTAGCCGGCCTCCGTCAAAAGCTTCTTGGCCTCTTCCGTATTGAAGGTCGGAGCCTCGATCGATGGATCGTTGCCGGCAACGCCATTCGGCACGAGCTGGCCGGCGGCTTCCGCCGAGCCGTCCAGGAGGCGGTCGATGATCAGCTGGCGGTTGACGAGCTCTGAGAGCGCCTGGCGCACCTTGACGTCCTTCAGCGGGTTCTTGTCGAGCGCCCCTCCGTCCTTGTCGGTAACGAAGGGGCTATTATCGCGGACGCTGTCGAGCGCGAGGTAGATCAAGCGGGAGGACGCGATCGAGAAGACCTTGAGGTCGGAAATGCCCTCGATGGTCTTCACATCGCCCGGCGGCACGGCATCGATGAGGTCAACTGCACCGGAGCGCAAAGCCGCGACGCGCGAGGCGTCGTTGGAGATGAACTTCACCGTGACGTTGTCGAAGTCCTGCTTCTTGCCCCAGAAGGCGTCGTTGCGGGTCAGAACCAGATTATCCCCCGGCGTCCAGGACTTGAACTTGTAGGCACCGGTGCCTACCGCCGCCTTGCCGCTGTTGAAATCCTCGATCGAGGCGCCTTCGGCGACCTTCTTCTCGACGATGTAGACGAAACCGATCTGCTCCATGAAGTCCGGCGTCGGCTTCTTGGTCTTGAATTCAACCGTCAGGTTGTCGATCGCCTTCATGCTGTCGATCGCCGCCACGTTGCCCGAGAAGGGCGCCGGGCTGTTCGGAATTTCCTTCGCACGGTTCAGCGAGAAGATCACGTCCTCGGCAGTGAGCGGGTTGCCGTCATGGAACGTGACGCCCTCGCGCAGCTTGACCTGCCAGGTCAACGGGTCGGTATTCGCCCAGGAAACAGCCAGCGCCGGCTCCATGTTGATCGTCGCATCCGTCTGCACCAGGCGATCGAAAACGGACTGGGCAATGTTCTGATTGTTGCCGGTGCGCGAGAATTGCGGGTCGATCGCGGACGGCTCCGTGGCGCTGCCGATAATAAGGTCAGCGGCCTGAGCCGAGCTCAGCGCGAGCACTGCGGCGGCAACGCCGGCCAGCAGAAGTTTCATCGTCTTCATCTAGTTGTTCCCTTCGTTCTTAGATGGCCGGTTCGGCCGTTGCATTTTTCGTTTCACTGGCGGGCAGGTCGTTCAGGTGGCAAGCGCTGACGTGACCGGTCGCATTTTCCTTCAGGACCGGCCGTTCCACGCGGCAGCGGTCGAAAGCTTTCGGACAGCGAGGGTGAAAGTGGCATCCCGGCGGCGGATGGAGCGGTGAGGGGATTTCACCTTTGATGGGCGTGAAGACCCGGCGGCGGTCGCTGACGCTCGGCAGTTCGCGGATCAGCGCCTGGGTATAGGGATGTTTCGGATTGTCGAAGAGTTCGTCGGGTGTGGCGCTTTCCACCACGCGGCCGAGATACATGACCACCACCCGGTCGCAGATATGCTTCACCACGCCGAGGTCGTGGCTGATGAAGAGGTAGGTGAGACCAAACTCCCGCTTCAGGTCCATGAAAAGGTTGAGGATCTGCGCCTGGATCGAGACGTCGAGCGCCGCGACGGATTCGTCGCAAACCAGCAGCTTCGGCTTCACGGCGAGCGCCCTTGCAATCCCGATGCGCTGCCGCTGGCCGCCGGAGAACTGGTGCGGATAGCGGTCGAGATAGGAGGCATCGAGACCGACGCGTTCGGCGAGCGAGGCGACATAGTCCCGCATCTCGCTGCTCTTGGCGATGCCGTGCACCCTGGGCGCCTCGCCGATCAGGTCGATCACCCGCTTGCGCGGATTGAGCGTCGACATCGGGTCCTGGAAGATCATCTGGGCGGAGAGCCGCATGGCGCGCTTTTCCTCGCCCTGCAGGCTGGTCAGCGGCTTGTCCTTCCAGCGCACTTCGCCATCGCTTGCCGACATGATGCCGGCCATGACGCGGCCGAGCGTCGATTTTCCGCAGCCGGATTCGCCGACGAGGCCAACGACGTCGCCTGGATAGACGGCGAGATTGACGCCATCGACCGCATGCACGGTCTTCTCTTCGAGATCGGCGCCGAAGAAGCGGGCGATCTTCTCGGCATAGTCGAGTTTGCGCGAGAACCGTCGGCTGACGTTGAGGGCTTCCACAAGGGGAGCTTCCACGAGCGAGGTCGTCATGCGGCACTCCATAGATGCGGGTGGAAGCAGCGGAACTCACGGCCGGCGGCGATCTCCAGCATGGGTTCGGTGGCGCAGATCTCGGTCGAACGAGCGCAACGGTCCCGGAAGGCGCAGCCCGAGGGACGCGAGAGCGGCGACGGTGCAAAGCCGGGGATCGGGCGGAGCGGTTCGCCGCGCGGCACTGCGGCCGGAACAGCACTGAGCAGGCCGGAGGTATAGGGATGGCGCGGCTCGGAGAGCACGCCGTCCACCTGGCCAGCCTCGACGATCCGGCCCGCATACATGACCATGATGCGGTCCGCGAGTGCGGCCACCACGCCGAGGTCGTGGCTTATCCAGATCAGCGCCATACCGAACTCTGCGGCGAGCCGCTTGATCTCGAAGAGTATCTGCGACTGGATCGTTACATCGAGCGCCGTGGTCGGCTCGTCGGCGATGATCAGGTCCGGCCGGTGCAGAAGCGCGATGGCGATCGCCACGCGCTGGCGCATTCCTCCCGAGAACTGATGCGGATAGGCATCGAGGCGCTCTTCAGGCGAGGGAATGCCGACCAACCCGAGCGCATCGCGGGAGCGCCGCCTCGCTTCAGCCCTCGAGACCTTGTCGTGGGCGAGAACCGTTTCGACCATCTGGGTACCGATCGAAAGCACCGGGTTCAGCGTCATCATCGGATCCTGAAAGATCATCGCGATGCGCTTGCCGCGGATTGTCCGCATGGCAGCCGACGACATCTTCAACAGGTCATCGCCGTTGAAGAGGATTTGCCCGGAGACGACGCGGCCTGGCGGATCGACCAGTCCGAGGATCGAGAAACCTGTGATCGACTTGCCGGAACCGGATTCGCCGACCAGGCCGACGATCTCGCGCTGGCCGACCGTGAAGCTCACATCGTCCACTGCCTTCAGCACGCCACGGCGGGTCATGAAATGGGTGGAAAGGTTTCTGACTTCGAGGACGGGGGTCATCGCGCTCACCTCTCGCCAAGTCTAGGATTGAGGACTTCGCGCAGCCGATCGCCGACAATGTTGATCGAGAACACGAGGACGAGCAGCAGCACGCCCGGATAGACGCTGATCCAGTATTCGCCGGACATCAGCAGCTGGTAGCCATTGGCGATCAAAAGCCCAAGCGACGGTTCGGTGATCGGCAGGCCGATGCCGAGGAAGGAGAGCGTCGCTTCAGCCGAGATCGCATTCGCGACCTGCAGCATGCCGATGACGATCAGCGGCGGCAGACAGTTTGGCAGGAGATGGCCAATCAGGATGCGTGGCGTGCTGATGCCGAGGGTCACGGCCGCTTCGACATAATCCTTGTTCTTCTCGATGAGCGCGGCACTTCGCACGGCGCGGGCAAACGTCGCCCATTGTACCAGGATCAGAGCGAAGATGACCTTCCACAGCCCCTGCCCCAAGAGAGCCAGAAGCATCAACGCGACGAGAATGGTCGGAAAGCCGAGCATCAGGTCGACTACACGCATGATCAGCGCATCGATGCGGCCGCCGAAATAGGCGGCGACCAGGCCGAGCACGGTCCCGACGATCATTGCCACAAGGCCGGAGAAGACGCCGACACCGAGGCTGGTGCGCAGGCCGTAGATCATCGCCGAGAACATGTCGCGGCCCTGGCCGTCTGTGCCGAGCAGATAGGTCAACCCGTTCATGCTCTGAGAACCCGGCGGCAACTTGGCGTCGAGAATATCGAGGACGGCGAGGTCGTAAGGATTCTGCGGCGCCAGATACGGACCGACGATCGCCGCGAACAGAAGGATAGTGCAGACGATCGCGGCGATGACCGCCTTCGGGCTGCGCCCGATGCCCATCGCCAGCCGGCCGAGCAGCATGTCTTCGCGAAAAAGGGTAACAACGCTCATGACGCATCTCCGAGCCGCACGCGCGGATCGACAAGCGAATAGAGGACGTCGACCACGAAGTTGATGAAGATGAACAGGCTGACGATGACGAGCAGGTAGGCGACGACCACCGGGCGATCGAGCCGCATGATCGAGTCGATCAAAAGCTTGCCGATGCCGGGCCACGCAAAGATCGTCTCGGTCACGACTGCAAACGCCAGCATGCTGCCGAGCTCGAGGCCGATCACGGTAATGAGCGGGATCAGGATGTTCTTGAAGACATGAACAAAGACAATGCGCTTCTCGGAAAGTCCCTTGGCTCGGGCGAACTTCACGAAGTCGAGCGGCATCGTCTCGCGCACGCCGGTACGCGTCAGGCGAATCACCAGCGAGAGCTTGAAGAGCGACAGGTTGACCGCCGGCAGGATGAGATGCTTCAGCCCGTCCAGCGTGAATAGGCTGGAGTGGAAGCCGAGAAACCCGCCCACCTGGCCGCGCCCCGTCGACGGCAGCCAGCCGAGCCAGACGGAGAAGATCATGATCAGCATCATGCCCTGCCAGAAACTCGGCAGTGAAAAGCCGAAGATCGAGCCGGTCATGATGACCTCGTCGGTCGCCGAATTCGGCTTCAGGCCGGAGAGAAGTCCGAGCGGAATGCCGATGGCAAGCGCGATGAACAGGCCGACCAGCGTCAGCTCAAGCGTCGCCGGAAGGCGTTCGAAGATCAGGCCGATCGAAGGACGGTTGAAGACGAAGGATCGTCCGAGATCGCCATGCAGCGCATTCCAGGCGAAGGTAAAGAACTGTTCCCAGAGCGGCTTGTCCAGACCGAGAGAGGCGACGACCTGGGCACGTTCTGCCTGAGTTGCATCCGGCGAGATCAGCATCTCGGCCGGATCGCCGATCGCATAGATGCCGATGAAGACGATGACTGCGGTCACGAGCAGAACTGCGATGCTCTGCAGGAAGCGGCGGATGACGAACACCGTCATGGCGTGCCCTCCTGCTTACCCTTGGTCCCCCTGGGGCAGAGAATTTCCATGGAAGATCGTTCCCTTTTCTAATTATGACGAGACGATAACGGCGCGTGAAAGATCCGCAATATTATGAGAAGAACGCATTGGCCTATGCATTTTGTGTCGCGTGGCAACCTTGTTCACCGTCATCGCTTGTGTTCGACGCCGTCATCCGTAGGATCGCGCCATGAACTTCAAGCAGCTCGAAATCTTCAAGACGATCATGGACACAGGATCGACCATGGCGGCGGCCGCCCAGCTGGGCCTGTCCCAATCGGCGATCAGCCGCCAGCTCGCCTCACTGGAAGAGGAGATCGGCCGCGAGCTTTTCCTGCGCGACAAGGGCCGGCTGATCCCAAGGCCCGAGGCGCACCTGCTCGTTGATGAAGTGGACGAGGTTGCCCAGAGCGTCTCGCGACTCAGGGTCAAGATCGGCGATGTGCGCAGCGGTGCCTTTGGCGAGGCACTGGTGCGCGTAGCCTTTCCGCACAGCCTTTCGACGACCATGCTGCCGCCGATCGTCGCCCGCTTCAAGGCCGATCATCCGCGCGTAACTGTCGAGATCCTCAGCGGTCCCTATGACGCGATCGAGCGGATGGTACATAATCGTGTGGCAGATCTCGGTTTTGTGCGCCTGCCTGCAGAGGGCCATTCCTTCGATGCCCGGCCGCTCTTTACCAGCGGCACGACCTGCGTCATGCCGGCCAGCCATCCGCTGGCGGCAAAGGAGGCAATCGATGTCAACGATCTCGCGCGCAACGACCTCATCCTGCTCGGCCGGCAGCGGATCAACCGCAATGAGCTCGAGCACGAATTGCGTCGCATGGTGCCATCCTATCGCTGCAGCCTGGAGGTCCATTCGGTAGAGACGGCGTGCGCGTGCGCGGCACAGGGGCTCGGTATCGCCATCGTGCCGACGCTGATCGCCGAATTCTTCCGCAGCGATGCCATCGCGATGCGGCCCTTCCTGCCGGACAAGGTCTCGGACTACGGCATCATCACCATGCCCGCAACGCCGCTCTCTTGGACCGCCGAAGCCTTCATCAACATCATCAAGGGCATCAGCACGAATCCGGTCGGGTAACGAGGCCGGAGACAGTGGCAACGAGGGCGTATGGCTCAGCTTGTTGAAGTTGCGGCGGCTTGGGTGAGCAATTCAGCCGCTCATGCCGAGGCTGCGCAAGACCATCAGCTGCCAGCCGCTGACTTGCGCCAACGACGACACCCTTTACAGCACGAAGTCGCCAGCGGCGAATGATCGCCACTGGCGCTCTCCCATCTTCTGTTGGTCAACGCTTGCAGGATTGGACTCGGTCCAATCCCTTGCAGCGATCCCGTTACTTTTTCCCACCCCAAAGCTCCGGATAGCCCGGCAGGTCCTGGCAGCCGCAGAGGCTGTAGTGCAGTGGCGGCATGCGTTCATCGATGTAGTTTGCGAGCACATCCTGAGTGATCGCCGGCTGCGGCAGTACCCATTCCGGGCCCGGAACCGCCTTGCCATCGAGAACGTCGAGGGCGCCGAGAACGGCCGTGCGCCACTGATAGGTCGGGTAGGAAGGACCGATCGCCGTCAGCTTGTCCTTCTGCCATTTGCGCAGGAAGTCCTGCTGGTCTTCGCCGCTGATGACCGGATAGGGCAGGCCCGCATCTTCGAAGGCTTCGAGAGCAGCGGTCGAGGTATCGCCCGCGTCCATCCAGACGGCATCGATCTTCTCGCCACGATTGATGTAGTCCTCTACGATTGCCTTGGTCTTGGCACGATCACTGCCCGTGAATTCGGAGCCTATGACCTTTAGCCCAGCCTCATCGAAGATGTTCTTGGCGGCGGAATAACGAGTTTCCAACACGTCGACGCCCGGCATGATGCGCAATGCAAGGACATTGGCACCCTTCGGCAGCTTACCTGCGATGAATTCTCCCGAGGTGATGCCGAAACCGTACCCACCGACGGGATGTATGTAGGTGACCGGGCAGGTAGTAGCGACACCGCGGTCGAAGACGATGACGGGCAGCTTGGCGCAGGCGGCCTCGACGGCCGGTGTCAGGGCAGCCGTTGTGTTGGGCGAGACAATCAACGCGTCGCACTTGCCACCGCTGACGAGGGCTTCGATGTCGGAGATCTGCTTGTCGTCCTTGCCTTCGGCATCGACGACGACCAGTTCCTTGATGCGATCCTTGTGCAGTTCTGCCTCTGCCCGTAGGTTGTTCATGCCGACGACACGCCAGGGGTTGAAGATGCCGGCGTTGGAAAAGCAGATCGTGACCGGCCCGTCCTTCTTGTACTTGGCGGTATCGACCATGGCGTCGCCGAGATGCTGCGCCCAGGGTTTGCCCTCCGGCCCCTGCGGGGTCATCGAAAGCTGTTCACGCTGCTTCTTGAATTCGGCAGGATCGTTGAAGTCCTGCGCATAGGTTCCTCCGGCAAACGCCATCGCGACCAGTGCTGCGACGACTACTTTATGTTGCATGTCCTTCCTCCTCATTGTGCCGGCGCGCCGGCGCTTCATCGCTTGTCTCTCCCTGCAAGCAATCAGGTCCTCCGCCGGTCGCGCCAGGCGCTGGCGCCGACGGCGGCAATCAGGATCACACCCTGTATGCTGTCGCGAAGGGCCTGTGGCAGGCCGGCGAGATTGAGTAGGGTGAAAAGTGAAAACAGGCTTAGCGCGCCGAAGAGCGCGCTCCAGATCGACCCTCGTCCCCCGAGGAGCTGGGCGCCGCCGATGACGCATGCGGCGATCGCCTGCAGCTCCAGCCCGCGACCGGCATTGACCGACACGCCGGAAAAGCCGCCAACCAGTATGCCGGCCGTCACCGCGGCAAGCGCCGACACGACAAACGCGGTGATCCGCGTGGCGGCGACTGGCAGGCCAGCAAGCTCAGCGGCGCGGGCATTGTCGCCGATCGCCAATGCTCGCTTGCCATAAACCGTGCCGTGCAGGCCCCACCAGGCCAGCACGAGGAAGGCAACGAGCACGACGACCGCAAGCGGCAGGGTACCGATCAACCAAACATCGTGGATGACCAAGCGACCAAGCTCACGGAAATTGTCCGGAAGATCGCCGCGGGCTGCTCCACCCGACCAAGCCAACGCCAGACCGTTGACAAGGAGCATGGTGCCGAGCGTGGTGATGATCGAAGGCACCTTCAGGAAGGCGACCACGAGGCCGTTCAGCAGGCCTATGACGAAACCCATGAGATAAAGCACGCCGATCATCGGCCAGGTAGTCTCGGGATTGCCGTTGATTAGCAGCGAAGCGGCAAGCACGACGAGAGTGACGACCGCGCCCATCGAAAGGTCGAAGCCGCCGGTTAGCACGACATAGAGCTGCCCGGCAGCCAGAATGATGAGGGGCGCGGCGCGGCGCAGGAAATTCATGATAAGGCCGGCTTCAAGATAGTTCGGCTGTATCGCGATAATGCCTGCATAGAGCAGGACGAAGATGATCAGGCCGAAATTGAGCCTGGCAAGCGAGAAACCGAGGCGGCGCATCGGCACGGTTTCGACGATCGGGCTCATGCGACGTGCCCCTTTTCACGCACGGCATGAACGGCAACGGCGATAATGACGATCGCTCCCCGCAGGACCTGTTTCAGGAAGGCATCGACACCGAGCATGTTGAAGCTCGCATCCAGGCTGGCAAAGAGCAGAACGCCAGCGACCGTTCCCCCCACGCCGCCCTTTCCGCCGGCGAGGATCGTCCCGCCGATCACTGTAACGGCGATCGACTCGAGATCGTAGATGCCATCACGACCAATCCACGGCGTGCCTGATTGCAGCCGCGCGGCGAGATACAGACCGGCGACACCGGCGAAGAGGCTGGAGATCACGTGTGCCGCGAGGACGAAGCGCTCGGTGCGAATGCCGGCAAGTCGCGCACCCTCGGGGTTGCCACCGACGGCATAGAGGCGCGCGCCGAAAACGGTACCCGAGAGCACGAAACCGGCGCCGGCAGCGAGCACAACGAACATGAGGAGCGGCCACGGTATGCCGGACAGGCCACTATAGGCGAAAGCCTGAAAGGCCGGCGCGACCGAACCCTGCAAATAGGCAAAGGCGGCCGAAAGGATGCCCTGAATCGTCAGCCCCGTCCCGAGCGTCGCGATCAGCGGATTGATACCGCAATAAGCGACGAGAACGCCGTTCACTGCACCCACGACCACGCAGACGGCCAGGCAGGCAACGATCGCAGGCAGGATCATCGTCGCATCCGCCTGCATGATATAGGAGGCGAGTACTGCCACCGTGCTGATCAAGGCCGCCACCGAAAGATCAATCGAGCCGACGAGGATGACGAACGTCTGCCCCAGCCCGACAAGTCCAAGCGCCACCATTCGTTGAAATAGGCCGGCAAACCCCTCGAAGCTGAGTTGATTGATCTCGCCGGTTGCGAGTGCCGCACCGGCATAGATACCCGCAGACACCAGTACAAGCACGGCTGCGGCGGAAAGCCGGATCGGGACCCGCCGCGGCTGGGCGGTCAGCGCAAGCGTTTCGACACTCATCCGATGGCCTCCCCCTTCTGCTGCATACCGACGCCGAGCGACAACGCCATCACCGCCTCCTCGCCCGCGCCACGCGCCAATTCGCCGGTAATGCGGCCCTGATGCATGACAAGAATACGG
Source organism: Rhizobium sp. BK251 (assembly GCF_004345245.1). Taxonomy (GTDB): domain Bacteria; phylum Pseudomonadota; class Alphaproteobacteria; order Rhizobiales; family Rhizobiaceae; genus Rhizobium. The sequence goes on from NZ_SLUQ01000006.1 coordinate 420,673, forward strand.
TCGGAGATGCCGATCAGTTCGGGCATGTCCGAGGAGACGACGACGATGCCTCGGCCAGAATCCGCGAAGCTGCGCATCGCCTCGTAGATCGCTGCCTTGGCGGCGATATCAATTCCGCGGGTCGGCTCGACGAATACGAGGATCTCCGATTCCCGCGCAAACCATCGCGCAATGATCGCCTTCTGTTGATTGCCGCCCGAAAGGGAGCCGATCGGCTGGTCGAAATCGGCAGCCCGAACATCGATTGCCTTGAGCACATCGTCGATGCGGTGGCTGGCAAGGGCTCCTGCTTTGGGCCGGGCAAAGAAGTGCGACATCGAACGGAGCGCGAGCAGTGCGTTGTCTCGCACGGATTGGCCCAGTAACAGCCCTTCCCGCTTGCGATCGCCCGGCAAATAGCCGATGCCGAGCGCCGTGGCGCGGCGCGGCGAGCCGATCGCATGAGGCTTGCCACTGCGCTTCATGACGCCGGCAGACAACGGCTCGTCGCCGACGATCGCCTGGGCGAGCGCCGCCTTGCCGGAATCCTCCAATCCGGCAATACCGATGATTTCTCCCGATCGCACGTCGAGATTGATGCCCTGCAGCGCGCTGCTCTCACCGTTCTCGATCGCAAGAAGCGAACGGCCAGGCGTGTTCATCGGCGCCGGAGGGTAGAAGTCCTGGAGATCGCGCCCGACCATCGCCTTGACGATCGACCCGACATCGATCTCGCCGCGCAGACGCGTCCATATCTTTCGACCATCTTTCAGGACCGTCACGCGGTCGGCGATTTCCAGGATTTCAGGCATGCGGTGGGAAATATAGACAATCGCCACGCCCTCGCCCTTCAAGCCGCGCACCAGTTGCAGGAGGCTCTGGGCATCGCGCTCATCGAGCGCGGCCGTCGGCTCGTCCATGACGAGGACCTTGGCATCTAGCAGCAGGGCCTTGGCGATCTCCACGAGTTGCTGGCCGGCGATCGACAGCGTTGCGACCTGCCGGTCTGGGTTGATATCGGCGCCAAGGCGTTTCAACAGCGCCGCCGAGCGTCGGCGCATCTCACGGCGATCGAGAATGCCGTGACGCGAGGGCTCGCGGCCCATGAAGATGTTGTCCGCCACGCTACGATGGGGCAGCAGGCAGAGCTCCTGATGGATGATGGAGATGCCCGCAAACTTCGCTTGTTGCGGATGGGTAAAATGCACTGTCCGGCCGCCAATGGCAATTGCGCCGCCGTCCGGCCGATAGCTGCCACCGAGCACGTTCATCAGCGTCGACTTCCCGGCGCCATTCTCACCGCAAATTGCGTGGACTTCGCCCGCATGGCAGTCGAAATCAACTCCGTCGAGTGCGCGCACTCCGGGAAAGACCTTACTGATGCCGATCATTTCAAGCGCGGGCACGGTCATGGAGACAGCCCCGCCTTCGAAGCAACCCGCTCGCCTGCTGCCTGCCATTCCCGCCGAATGAAAGCGACGCTCTCGGCAAAGAGCCGATCGAGGTCGTCGAAGAGATCGCGCCAAACACGAGTGGCTCCGGCAAGCTCCGGCAGGGCACGACTGAAGGATTCGACGGTCAGCCAGCCGTCATAGCCACAGCGGCGAAGTGCCTCGAAATGTGCAGCGAAAGGCACATGGCCGCTGCCAGGAATGCCGCGATCATTTTCCGAGACGTGGAAGTGATTGATTTCACGATGGTAGCGTTCGTAGGTCGCCGGCGGGTCCTTTTCCTCGATATTGGCATGGAAGGTGTCGAACATGTAGCCATAGTTCGAATGGTCGACCTCGCGATAGATCGCGGAGGCCGCGGCAATCGTCGACATCAGGTAGCATTCGAAACGGTTGAGCGCCTCAGCCGAGATGCGGATGCCGGCGGGCGCCGCATAATCGGCAAGCGCACGCATCGCCTCCACACAGCGGCGGCGCTCCTCGTCGGTCGGACCGACGCCTGTGAACACGCCGACAGGCGAATGGACGGGGCCGGCTATCACCTCGCCGCCCATCGCCGCGGTGCAGTCGACGATCCAGCGATGATGATCGGTAGCACGCTGACGCACGAGCGGATCGGCGCTGACCGGGTTGGCCTCGGCCGTCGCCACGGCGGCGGCGCCGGCGGAAAGGCCGATATCGCGTAGCAGCCTGCCGAGCGCGGCATAGTGCTCCTGTTTGCCTGAAAAGACGGGTATCTCGACGGCATCATAACCCAGCGCCTTCAATCTCTCGAGCTGGCGCGCATGGGCGGTCGTAATCTCCGCACCCAGAACGAGCAGGTTGAATGCGATCTTCACGTCTTCATCTCCTCCCGGACCGCAGCAAATCTCGAAGATCTGCCGATGCTTCGACAGATCATGGCAGACTTGACTCGGCAAAACTTGCGTCCGACAACAGTGGTAAATTTCTTAAGTCATTTTATGCGTTGGGAGGCGCGTTGAAGTGAACAAGCACACCGTTATCGATCCTGCCGATATTCGTCGCCCGTCTGTCTTCCGGCAGCCGGACTCAATGATGTATGCCGACAATTGTCGAGATCTGCAGGCTGCTGCTGCGCGCGGCGAGGTCGATCTGCATGCCTGGACGCGCGGCAGCTATCCCGGCCAGGCGCTCGGCGACAGGCTGCCGGGCATTCGCACCGTCGGGTTCTGGGATGCGCGCTATGCACAGAACTGGGGTCTCGGGCGCCATTGCAACGAAGGCTTCAAGATCGCCTATCTCGCACGCGGCAATCTGGACCTCGTCGTCGACGACAGGAAATACGACTTCCAACAGGGACAATTCATCGTCATCCGTCCATGGCAGCTGCATTCGATCGGCAATCCTCTGGTCGATGCCAGCCGGCTCCTTTGGATCATTCTCGATGCTGGTCTCAGACGGCCGAGCGAACCTTGGGACTGGCCGAGCTGGATGGTGTTTTCGAACGAGGAAGCCCAGACGCTAGGTGAACTCCTCACACAGAACAACCAGCCGGTCTGGGACGGCGGTGCTGATCTCTGCCGCGCCTTCGAGGCCCTTCCCTCGATCCTGCTCGGACGCACCCCCGAAGACGGAGAGACCCGCCTGAAGGTGGCAATCAACACGATCATGCTGAACCTGATCGATCGACTGAGTGCACAGGCCCCGAGGCTCGACCCGGATCTGTCGACGTCCCAGCATACGGTCGCGATATTTCTGCGTCGTCTCCCGTTGGCGCTCGGCGAGAACTGGACGCTCGATTCGATGGCAGAGGAATGCGGTCTGTCGCGCACTCAGTTTTCCCAGTATTGCAGGCGGCTCACCAACATGACGCCGCGGCAGTATCTGCAGCATCTGCGCCTCGATGAGGCTGCACGTCTGCTGAAGATGCAGGGACGCGGCAGTATTACCGAAATCGCTTTTTCCTGCGGCTTCAATTCCAGCCAGTACTTTTCCAACGCATTTCGCAAGCGGTACGGTCATGCTCCGAACGCGGTTGGCGCGTGCTAGTTGAAGCTGACTTGGTGACCACCAGGTGATCGCGTCCGAACTCTGCGCCCAACGTCGGCACAGTCGACCCATAGAGTTAGGCTCGCGTCCGGAACAGCGCCACGAAGTCGGTGCGCGCTAGACGAACCCGCCCAACTTGCGCGACAGTTCCGCGGCGTATGGCAAGGCGATGTCGCGAAGTTCTTGCAGCTTTGCGGTATCAAAGCGACTGCTAGGCCCCGAGATTGCGATGCCGCCTGGAACCAGTCCGCCTTTCTCGAAGACGGGCATGGCCAGGCAGCGCATGTCGGGCGCAAATTCCATGTCGTCGAAGGCATAGCGCTGCGCGCGCACGACGGCGAGTTCGCGCCGCATGGCTTCCGGATCGGTAATCGTCTTCGGCGCCACGGCGGGAAGCCCGCGTGATATGATTGTCTCGGTGAATCGGGAGTCCGAATAGGCCATCAGGACCTTGCCGATCGAGGTGCAGTGGAGCGGCGAACGGTCGCCAATCTGGAAATCGACGCTGACGCGCTGAATGCCCTTGGCGCGGTAGACGAGCACGGCGCAGTCGTTTTCCAGCACGGAGTAGTGCACCGTTTCCCCGGTCCTGTCGGAGATCTCGCGCAGGCAGTTCAGTATCTGCACACTGCGCTCGTCCTCGCTGACGAGATAGCGCGCAAGCGACAGAACCTTGTAGCTCAGCCGGTAGTTCTTCGAGCCTTCGTCTCTCGATACATAGCCCGAGTGAACGAGCGTCATCAGCATGCGGTAGGCGGTTGCGCGGTCTGTTCCTATGCCTTCCGCCACTTCCTGGGCCGACAGCGGCCGTTTCTGTTCGCCGATGAAATCGAGAACCGCCAGCGCCTTGAGCGCGGTCGTGCTGATATTGCCGTCGATATCGGCCATTGAAGCTTCCTTATTCAATATTCGTATACGAAAGAGGAAATTCAAAATCAAGTTCAATAATCGTTGACCAGTTTCAATAATTGATCTAGCCCTATCAGTATAAGAGGAGGAGCTTATGTTGATGCTGATTGACGGCGGCTGGACGACGGCTGCCGACGGCCGTGCCGATCCCATTCTCAATCCGGCCACCAACGAGCCGATCGCCGAGGTTCCGCGTGCCGGCGTCGCCGATGTGGAGCGCGCGGTTACGGCGGCCCAGAAGGGCAAGGAGCGTATCGGTGCGCTGCCGGCCTATCGTCGCTATGAAATCCTCGAGGCCGTTGCACGGCGTGTCGAAGCCAATCAGGAAGAACTCGGCCGTCTGCTCTGCCGGGAAAACGGCAAGCGGCTGGCGGAAACGACCAGTGAAGTGGGCGTGGCAGCGCGGATCTTCCGCGGTTATGCCGAGGAAGCCAAACGGCTGTTCGGCAAGACCGTGCCGCTCGATTCCATTCCGGGCCGCGAACGCTCGATTGCCATCACCCGTTACGAACCGTTGGGCGTAATCGCCGCCATCGTGCCCTTCAACTATCCCGTCGAGCTTTGGAGCCACAAGGTCGCGGGCGGGCTTGCCGCCGGCAATGCCGTCATCACCAAGACACCGGAAGATTGCCCGCTCGCTATCATCGAAATCAGCAGATATCTTGAGGAGGCGGGCCTCCCGCAGGCAGCCCATCAGCTGCTGACGGGCGGGCGCGAGACCGGCGAGGCGCTGGTGCGGGCCGAAGGCGTGCAGATGATCGCAATGACCGGCAGCACGGCAGCCGGAAAGCGCATCCTCGAAGCAGCCGCGCAGACCCTGAAGAAGGTACATCTCGAGCTCGGCGGCAACGATGCCACGATCATCTGCGACGACGCCGATATCGATCACGTTGCAGCCGCGCTCGTCTCCGGCCGCTTCACCAGCGGCAATGGCCAGATCTGCTGCGCCGTCAAGCGCGTGCTCGTCCAGCGCCCGATCTTCGATCGCCTTCTGGATGCACTAACTGCACGGACAAAAGCGCTGAAGGTGGGCGATCCGCTGGAAGACGGAACGGATATCGGCCCGCTGATCAATACGCGGGCGGCGGAGCGTGTCGAGGCGCAGGTGCGCCAGGCAATTGCGGATGGTGCCAGGATCGTTACCGGCGGTGCGCGCAGCGGCAATTTCTTCGAACCGACCATCCTCACCGGCGTTACGCCCGGCACGCCTGCTTTCGCCGAGGAGACCTTCGGCCCGGTGCTTCCGCTCATTCCGTACGATGATTTCGAGGACGCGCTGCAGCTTGCCAACGACAGTCCCTTCGGCTTGCAGGCGGCGATCTTCACCCGCGACGTGCGCCGCATCATGCGCGCCTATGAGGTACTCGATGTCGGGACTGTCGTGGTCAACCACACGACGGCCGTGCGCGTGGAGAACCTGCCCTTCGGCGGCAACAAGGCGAGCGGCAATGGGCGCGAAGGCATTCATGAGACGCTGCTCCACATGAGCAAGGAGAAGACGCTGCTGCTGACGGATGTTTTCGGGGCGGAGGCCTGAGAATGGCGGAACTCAGTGTCAGCAAAATTGCCAAAAGCTATGACGGCAATCCCGCCGTTCGGGAGATTTCCTTCTCGGTTTCAGCCGGCAAGGTGCTGGCGCTCTGCGGCGAAAACGGTGCGGGCAAGTCGACCCTGATGAAGATGCTGTCGGGTGCGGTCACCCCCGATAGCGGCGAAATCCGGCTGGACGGGAACGTTGCGGAGATCGGTTCCCCGGCGGACGCCATGGCACTCGGCATCTGCACGGTCTATCAGGAACTGAGCCTGCTGCCGCACTTGAGTGTCGGCGAGAACATGCTGCTCGGCCGCATGCCCTGCCGTCGTCTGCCCTTCATGGTCGACTGGCGGGCCGCAAATCGCATTGCCGGCAATGTGCTTGCCGATTTCGGCTTTCCCGGCATCAATCCCCGGACGCTGGTGCGTGACCTCAGCGTCGCCCAACAGCAGATCGTCGAGATCGCCAAGGCGCTGGTCGCCAAGCCGCGCATCCTCATCCTCGACGAGCCGACGGCCGTGCTCTCCGCCATGGAAACGGAAAGGCTCTTCGCCAAGGTGCGCGATCTCGCGGCAGGCGGAGCGACCATTCTCTATATCTCCCACCGGCTGGAAGAAATCTTCGAGATTGCCGACGAGTTCGTGGTGCTGAAGGATGGCCGCAGCGTTCTTGCCGGTGGTCTCGACGAGGTAAACCAGGGTCGCCTCATCGAAGCCATGGTCGGTCGGCCGCTGGAAGCGATCTTCCCGGATCGCATCCGTAGTCGCGGCGAAGTCGTGCTCGAAGTCGAACACCTCACTCAGGGCGGCGCTTTCGACGATATCGGTTTGCGCGTTCACGCCGGCGAAATCGTCGGCATGTTCGGCCTCGTCGGCAGCGGGCGCACGGAGATTGCGAAGGCGATCTTCGGCGCGCGACCCGCCGATGGCGGCTCCGTCCGGCTCTCCGGAAGCCCGGCCCGCTTCTCCACGCCTGCGCAAGCGGTGCGGAGCGGCATTGCCATGATAACCGAGGATCGCAAGGGTGATGGGCTCGCGCTCGATGCCAGCGTGCTCGACAATGCCGGCCTGGCAAGCTTCGGCCGCACGTCCCGCCTCGGGGTCATCGATGGTACGAAGCGCCGCAGGCTGGTAGAAGACCAGACGGCCAGTCTCTCGGTTCGCCCAAAGGGCACGGCGCGGCCGGTGCGCCAGCTCTCCGGCGGAAACCAGCAGAAGGTAGTGCTGGCGAAATGGCTGCTGGTCGAGGGCATCAAGCTCTTCATTTTCGACGAGCCGACGCGCGGCGTCGATATCGCCACGAAAGTCGAGATCTATCGCATCATCGCGGATCTCGCCGCCAATGGCGCCGCTGTCCTGCTGATTTCCTCGGAGATGCCTGAAGTGATCGGCCTTTCCGACAGACTGATCGTCATGCGGGAAGGACATATTGCCGCCGAGCTGACGCCCGATCAGTTCAGCATGGAAACGCTCTTCATGCATGCTGCCGGCCTTGCCGCGCCCGAGACGAGACAGGAGCGCCTGCATTGACCGATGTCATGGCCCACACGCAGCCGAGGATGGCCTTTATGCAGCGCTTCAGCCGGGCCGATCTGATCTTCACGGCCGCCATCATCCTGCTGATCGTCTTCGCGGCCCTCGCTTCGGATTCGTTCCTGACGCAGCGCAATGTCGTCAATATCTCGCGCCAGATCGTCACCAACGGTTTCCTGAGCCTTGGCATGCTGGTCGTCATCCGTACCGGCGGCATCGACCTCTCGGTGGGTTCGGTGCTTGCCTTTGCCGGGCTGCTGGCAACCGGTCTTCAGGCGGAGATGCATTTCTCGGCCGCCATCCTCGTCGCGCTGGCGATGGGCGTCGCCGTCGGTGCCGTGAACGGCTGGTTGATTGCCAATTTCAACCTGCAGCCCTTCATCGTCACGCTTGCGACCATGGGCAGCCTGCGCGGCCTTCTCTATGTCTATGCCGACACTCCCCGCTACCCCACGGACGATGCCTTCCGCGCCCTGATCGGCGGGGCCTTCATCGGGCCGATCCCGGTCAATTTCATTCTCTTCGCCATCGCCGTGCCGATCGTCTGGTTCTATCTCGAACACACGGTGTCTGGCCGCGCCGCCTATGCGCTCGGCGTCAACAAGGAGGCGGTCAGGCTTGCAGGCGTCGATATCCGCAAGCACCTGATCTTCGCCTATGTCATCTGCGGCCTTTTCGCGGCGATTGCAGGCGTGTTGCTGGCCAGCCGCCTGGGTATCGCCCAGCCGAGCGTCGGCGTGGGTTATGAGCTCGATGCGATCGCGGCTGTCGTCATCGGCGGCGGCTTGCTTGGCGGCGGCGGCGGAACGGCAGCAGGCGTCGTCGGCGGTGTCCTGGCGCTCGCCGTCGTCGACAACGTGCTGAACCTTTTCAACGTCGATTCCTATTACCAGCAGCTCTTGAAGGGCCTCATCATCCTGGTCGCGGTATTGGCGCGTCGGAAGAAGGCCTGAGTTATCAGCACGCCGCCGGGAGGGGCGGCGGAATTTCAAAGGGAGGAAGTCATGAATATCTTCGGGAAAATGAAGCTTATGGGCACGGTGGCGCTGACAGCCGCCGCGCTCTCGACAGGTGGCGCGCGCGCCGCTGACGAAATCAAGATCGGCATGGTCAACCTGTCGCTCTGCTGCGCCTATTTCGTCGGCATGGACGCCGCGGTAAAGGACGAGGCGAAGACCTATCCGAACATCAAGGTGCTTTCGACGGACGCCGGCGGTGACGTCGCCAAGTTGACCGCCGACGTCGAGGATCTCTTGAACCAGAACGTCAAGGGTCTCGTTGTATCCGGCGCCTTCATCGAGGCAGCGCCCGCAGCGCTCGACGCGATCAAGCAGGCTGGTGTCCCGGTCGTCATGGTCGACCGTCTTCTGAAGGGCGGCGACTATACGAGCTGGGTCGGTCCGGACAACCGCGCGATCGGTGAAGGCATCGGCGACTACATCGTCAAGCGCCTGAACGGCAAGGGCAAGGTTGTCATCATCCGCGGTGGCCCGGCCGACAATACGATCGGCTCCAACCGCACCGACGGCGTTACCGCCAAGCTGACGGCCGCGGGCATGACGCCTGCTGTCGCACCGGGCTGGGGCAGCTGGAGCGCGGACGGCGGCTTCAAGCAGATGGAGGATATGCTTGCCAAGGAGAAGGACATCAACGCCGTCTTCTGCGAGAACGACAGCATGTGCCTCGGCGCCCAGAAGGCAATCGCCGACTCCGGCCGCAGCGGCGAGATCTTCCTCGCTTCGGTCGACGGCGAAATGGGCGCGTTGAAGGAAATCGACCGCGACGGCAGCAATTATGGCGCCACGGGTCTCAACAGCGCCGACCAGATCGGCAGAGCCGGCTTCAACCGTCTGATGGCAATTCTGGCCGGTGCAGATGCGCCTAAGGAAACCGCCCTGCCCTCGCCGATCATCACCAAGGAGAACGCGGTCAAGTTCATCAACGAAGGCAGCACGTTCTAAACGGAGCTACGGCGTGGCGGGTCTCTCCCCCGCCACGCCGTGTCTACACAGCATTCCCCGTGGCCTCCGCTGCTGCTGGCCACTGTCGCAGCCAGTGGCTGGAGCCGCTTCGGTTCTCGGGCGTCAAACCAGCTTGCTGCGTTCAGCCTGACGTTGCGCCTCCTGTGCCGCCTTCAGCTGCACCCGCGTATACATCAGCGCATGCGTCGCGAGATCATGACTGTCTTCCCACAGGTTTCGCCAGATACCGAGGATGCCCTCGAGCGGCTGGCCAACGACGCGGGACGAGAAGGATTCGAACGTAATCGGCCCCTGGTAGCCAGAACGGACGAGGGCGCGGAAAACCCCCGCCAGGTCGATGCTGCCCGAGCCCATGTAGCCGCGATGGGAATCGCCGGTGTGGAAATAGCCAAGGTAGTCGCCCGTCTCAATGATGGCGGAGGGAGTGTCCGACTCCTCGATATTCATATGATAGACGTCGAGATGGACCTTGACGTTCGGAGCGCCGATCCGCTTGCACATCTCCACTGCCTGCGACGCGGTGTTGAGGACGTTGGATTCGTAGCGGTTCACAACTTCCAGGACCAGGGTGATGTTGCTCTTGGCGGCAGTCTCCGCCACTTGACGCAGGATGTCGACGGATTGGGCGACCCCCGCAGCCGTGGTGGGTTGCGTATACTTGCCGAAGGCCGAATGCAGGATCCCGCCGATATATTGCCCGCCGCAATCCCGGCAGACGGCAATCGCCTCTTCCAATTTGGCCTTGCCGCGCCGGCCCTTCTCCGGATCGCCGCTGGAAATATCACTGTCGAAATCCAGCCCCAGGGAGAAATTGATGCCGATGCCGTTCTTCTCCAACTCCCTGCGCGTGAAATCCACGTCGATCAGGCTGGGATCAAGTGCCGGTGCTTCAATGAAATCGTAGCCAACCTCCGCGGTTTTGGCGATCGCACGAGCACACTCCTCGTGACTCCATCCCGCTTCCCACACCAAGGCATGCACGCCAAGCTTGTTCATGATTCTCCTCCCGTAGAATGTGGCGCCTCCGAGCCGATTGACAGGTTATCGCAAAACGTCTAATTTGCAATAAAACGTTTTATCGAGGAATAAAAACGTTTTACGGCAACATTAATCGTCGGGAGGGCGGTTGTGTCGCGATCTCACAGTCCGTCCATACGAATGGTTGCCAGCCGCGCTGGCGTTTCCGTCGCGACGGTGTCCAATGTCCTGAATGGCAAAGCCAGCGTGTCGCCAGACATGGTCGCGCGCGTCAACAAGGCCGTCGAGGAGCTTGGCTACGTCGTCGATATCGCGGCCTCCCGGCTGCGGTCGCGCAAGTCGCTGCTTGCCGGCGTGATCGTGCCCGATCTCACCAATCCGATGTTTGCCGCCTTCGTATCCACACTCGAGCATCTGGCGCGGGTTGATGGCTTCGATCTCGTCGTCGTCTCGGCGCGCAACGACGCTGCGGAAGAGGCTGACAGACTGGCCAACATTCGCGCGTGGCGACCTGCCGGCCTGATCGCCATTCCCTGCGACGGCGCTTTCAAGTCGCGACTGCCGGCCGGATTCTCCATTCCGACGGTTCTGGCCGACCGAATCCCTGATCACGACGAGTTCGACCTCGTCGCCGTCGACAACGCGGCTGCAGCGGGTGCGGTTGCCAGGCACCTCGATGAACAGGGATTTCGCAATTGTCTCGTGGTCGGCACAAGGCTGTCGATCAGCAATGTTCGCGAGCGCTGGGAAGGGGTGCAGGCCGCGGCCAGGCAGATGACGCTCGAACTCCTCGAGATCGGCATCGACGATCCCGTGGGACTGGATGCATTCGAACGGCGCCTTCGCGAAAGGTCCAAGCCCCAGGCGATGTTCGCGCTCGACCATGGGACAGCGCTCGCCACGTATCGGATTGTCGCGGAAATGGGCCTCAAGGTCCCCGGCGATATCGCCTTTGCAAGCTTCGACGACATGGAGTGGATGCAGCTCGTCGGCAGCGGGGTTACGGCAGTGCGGCAACCGGTCGAGGCGATGGCCGAGAAGGCATGGCTGCTGTTGTCGCGACGACTGGCGGGAGAGGCTGGCGAACCAGTCACGCGGCGCCTTCGTTGCGCCATAGAGATCCGCGGCTCAACGGCGCGGTCTGCGGTTTCGCGAGGAGGCGAAACCGAGTCACTAAAACGGGAGGAAAAACATGGAAATCAGTAGGCGCGTAGTTTTAGCCGGGCTCGGCAGCGCGGTCGTCGCCGGCGCCCTGGCAACCGGCTTGCCGAAGGCGATGGCAGCCGATCCGCAGGCGGGCATTGTCGTCAAGATCGGCGGCATTCCCTGGTTCAACGCAATGGAAGTCGGCATCAAGAAAGCGGCACCAGAATTCCATGTTGATGCATGGATGATCGGCCCGACCCAGGCCGACGCCGCTCAGCAGGTTCGCGCGATCGAGGATCTGATCGCCAGGAAGGTCTCCGTCATCGGCATTGTGCCCAACGACTCGGCTGCTCTCGAACCCGTACTCGCCCGTGCTCGCGCCGCCGGCATCAAGGTACTGGCGCACGAAGGACCTGATCAGAAGGAAAAGGACTGGGACTTCGAACTCACGACCGTCGACGGCTATGGCCGTGCCCACATGGATCTCCTCGCAAAGGAGATGGGCGAGGAAGGCCAGTACATCGTCTATGTCGGCTCGCTGACCGTGCCGCTGCACAATGCATGGGCTGATGCAGCCATTGCCTATCAGAAGGAAAAATATCCGAAGATGCAGATGCTTGGCGACCGCTTCGGCGTCGCCGAGAGCGTGGACGACAGCATGAAAACCACACAGGATCAGATCCGCGCAAATCCGGACCTCAAGGGCATCCTCACCTTCGGCTCCCAGGGCCCGATCGGTGCCGCGCGCGTCCTCGACGACCGCGGCAAGGCAGAGACGATCGCGCTCGTCGGCGGCTTCTCACCGGGCCAGGGCGTCAAGTACGTCAAATCCGGTACGATCCGCGGTGGGTTCATCTGGAATCCAATGACCGCAGGCGAAATCTTCGCCCAGGTCTCATCCATGCTTGCGGCTGGCAAGGAGCCTACCGACAACATGGAACTGACTGGTGTCGGTGCTGTCCGTGTCTATCCGGACAAGAAACTGATCCAGGCTCAGAAGCTTGAATCGCTCGACAAGGAAAACATCGACCGCCTCGTCGAACTCGGCCTTTAGTCCTCCCAGGACTCTTGCCGGCGGTCCCATGTGGCCGCCGGCCCTTTCTCGAAGTTTCGGAGGCAATCATGACAGGCGCTACGCCGTTCCTGCGGCTTGTCGGCGTTTCGAAGCAGTTCGGTGGCGTCAGGGCACTGACCGACATCGACTGGGAGGTGCAGGCCGGTGAAATCCACTGCCTGGTCGGAGAGAATGGCTGCGGCAAGTCGACCCTCATCAAGACTGTCGCGGGTGTTCACCCGCCGACGACTGGCTCAATTGAGATTGACGGCCAGCCCGTCCTGCCACTTGATCCGGCGCGCGCCAAGGCGCTCGGCATTCAGGTAATATTCCAGGACCTGTCGCTATTTCCCAATCTGTCGGTCGCCGAAAACATTGCCGTCGAGACGAACCTCGAACACGCGCTGAAGCCGATACGCAAGGCCAGAATGCGCCGCATCGCGCGGGACGTCCTCAAACGGCTCGATTTCGATCTCGACCTACATGTGACCGTCGCCGATCTTTCGGTCGCCGAGCGCCAGATCGTCGCCATCGCCCGGGGATTGGCGGCCGAGGCCCGGCTGATCTTCATGGACGAGCCGACCGCATCGCTGACACGCACCGAAGTAGACCGCCTGCTCTCCATCGTCTCGCGCCTCAAGGCGACCGGCATCGCGATCGTCTTTGTCTCGCACCGCCTCGACGAGGTGGTCAAGATCGCAGAACGCGTCACAGTGATGCGTGATGGCCGCAAGGTCGGCACCTGGCCCGTCGCTGAAGTCGACCAGCGCCGCATTGCCCATCTGATGACGGGTCTGGAGATAAACCAGTCCATCGTTGCGCGAGACATGAACGCGGCCGAGCCCTTGCTGCAGGTCGAGAAGCTGTCGCGCCGCGGCGAATTTGCGGACATCGACTTCACCCTCCGGCGTGGCGAAGTGCTCGGCATCGTCGGCCTCCTGGGCTCCGGCCGCACCGAACTCGCCCTGACCCTGTTCGGCATGCACCACGCCGAAGGTGGAACCATTGCCCTGGAGGGACGGCCGCTTCGCCTGAACTCCAACCGCGATGCCGTCAGGGCGGGTATTGCCTACGTGTCCGAAGACCGGCTCGGCCTCGGTGTCATCCTGCCGCAATCGATCGGCGACAACATCATCCTTGCGGTCATGAAAGGCATGGCGAACGGCCTCGGTCTCATTCCGAGAGAGCGGCGACGTGCCCTCGCAGACCAGTGGATCAAGCGCCTTTCCATCAAGATTTCCAGCGCTGACCGGCCTGTACAGGCGCTTTCAGGCGGCAACCAGCAGCGCGTCGTGCTCGCAAAATGGCTCGCGACCAGACCGAAGGTCCTCATCCTGGATTCACCCACCGTCGGCGTCGATATCAAGAACAAGCAGGGCATCTACGAGGTCGTTGCCGAGCTGGCCCGGCAGGGCGTCGGCGTGATCCTGATCTCCGACGAGGTCTCGGAGGTCTTCGCGACCTGCGACCGCGTCTTGCACATGCGGGGTGGCCGCATTCTCGGCGAAGTCATCCCCGGGCGGGTGAGCGAACATGAGCTGGAGGAGCGCATCTATGCCTGAGCACATCTTGCTGCCCGGATTGAAAGCGGTCCGCCGCAGGCCCGAGGCTTGGCTGTTCGTCGTCATCCTGATCGTCGGGACGGTGTTTGCGCTGACGGCACGCGATTTCCTGTCCCTGCCTAACGTCATAGACCTTCTCGAAACCTATTCCGTCCAGGCGATCATGGCGATGGGCCTCTTTGTCGTGCTCGTCTCGGGGGGCATAGACATCTCCTTCGCCGCGACCGCCTCGGTCGCGCAATATTCGGCCGCGCTCATCGCCACACAACTCGGCATGCCGGCGCCGCTCGTGATTGCCGGCGGACTGGCGATCGGCGCCGCGCTCGGCTGCGTCAACGCAGCGCTCATCCACTATTTCCGGATCACGTCAATCATCGCCACCATCGCGATGATGAGCATCTCGTTTTCACTGCTGATGTATTTCTCCGGTGGCAAGTCAATCTATACGCTGCCCGATTGGTGGACCGATCGCATCGTCTTCTGGCAGACCGAGACGGCGTCGCGCGATCTCGCCCGCGTCACCCTGCCGATCGTCGTCATGGTCGTGGTCGCCCTGTTCACCTGGGCGTGGATGACCCGGTCGTCGATCGGACGGCAGATTTATGCCATGGGCGGCAATCCGGAAGCCGCGCGCCGCATCGGCATAGGCATCGGCAAACTCCAGTTCGTCGCTTACGGCTATCTGGGTCTGATGGCAGCCCTCGCCGGGCTGCTTCAGGCGCACAGGGTCGGCGAAAGCGTGCCGAACGCGATGTTCAACACCGAGCTTGCGGTGCTCTCCGCCGCGGTTCTTGGGGGTGCGAGCCTCACCGGCGGCATCGGCACGGTTCCGGGTGTGCTGCTCGGCATCATTCTTCTGGCAATCCTGCAGAACGGGCTCAACCTGCTGGGCGTGTCCTCTTATTTCTTCCAGATCGTCATTGGCCTCACCATCCTCATCTCCACATCGATCACCGTCATCAGTTCGCGACGCGGACGCCGTCATCGCATCATCGCGGAGGCGCAGGCCCATGGCTGACATGATGACGAACGGACGAGACGGCACCGGCGGGCTCAACGATCTCATGGCGAGGCTGAAATCGGGTGTTCCGGGCGGCCATGCGGGCTTGATCGCTCTGCTTCTTGTCCTTCTCGCGGGCTTTTCCATCTTCGTGCCGAACTTCCTGAGTATCGGCACGCTGCAATCATTCATGTACCAACTGCCGCTGCTCGGACTTTTGTCCCTTGCCATGGTCGTCCCGCTGATCACAGGGGGACTGAACCTTGCAATCATAGCCACCACAAACCAGTGCGCGCTTCTGATGGTCTGGATCATGAGGTCGATGATCACGCCTGATATGGCGACCGTTACCGTCGTCGCTGTCATCGCGCTGGCGCTGGTGGCAGGTCTCTTGCTCTGCCTGCTGATCGGGCTCGTGACAGGCTCGCTCGTCGCCTATACCGGCGTGCATCCGATTCTCGTCACCCTTGGAACAAAGTCCCTTATCGACGGCATCAGCATCTATCTGACCCGGGGGATGGCTCTTTCCGGGGTGCCGGAAATCTTCACGCGGATCGGCAGTTCGACTGTCTTCGGCGTGCCGGTGATCTTCCTCATCCTGATCGCGGCGGCCATCCTGCTCGGCGTGATCCTCAGGCGCACGGCCTTCGGCATTTCCTGCGCCATGATCGGCTCCAACGTCGAGGCCGCCCGCTATTCGGCGATCGACACAAAGCGCGTGCTGGTCGGCGTCTACACCTTGTCGAGCCTCGTCTGCTTCGTCGCCGCCCTCGTGATGCTCGTGACGTTCAACTCCGCAAGTGCGGATTACGCGCAGTCCTATCTTCTTGTCACGATCCTGGCGGCGGTTCTGGGCGGGGTCGATCCCTTCGGCGGTTTCGGGACCGTGTCGGGCCTCATGCTGGCGCTTGCAATCCTGCAGATCATCTCCTCTGGCTTCAATCAGTTCGGGCTCAGCAACTACCTGACCGTCGCCATCTGGGGCGCCATCCTGATCCTTGTGGTCATGGCGCAGACGATGCGTCCCCATGTCGAGAGCCTCCTGTCGATCATCCTGCGGCGGGGTGCACGAAAATGACGACCGTCGCCGTCTTTGACATCGGCAAGACCAACGTCAAGCTGTCGGCTGTCACGCAGGACGGCGAGATCCTCGAAATGCTGTCCACGCCGAATGTCGTTCTGGATGAGCCGCCCTACCGCCATCACGACCTCGCAGCCCTGGAGACCTGGCTGATCGACAGCCTGCGCAACCTCGCCCGCCGTCACCCGATAGAGGCAGTCGTAATCTCCGCTCACGGGTCCGGCGGCGTCCTGACCGGCGTCGATGGCCCTGCAATGCCGATGATGGACTACGAACAGCAGGTCCCCGAATACGTCGACCGGATCTACCGATCCGCCGTCGGCAATTATCGCGAACGCGGCAGCGGCATCATGCTCGGGGCAGCCCATCTCGCCAGGCAGATGTTGTGGCAGCAGATGTATTGGCCGCACGAGTTTTCGCGCGCGCGCGCCTTTCTGGCGACGCCACAATATTGGGCGTGGCGGCTCTGTGGCGTGGCTGCGAGCGAGATTACGAGCCTCGCCGCACAATCGCATCTCTGGACGCCTGCCGACCGGCGCCCCGCAAAAATCGTTGCCGATCGGGGCTGGCAACACCTGGTGCCTCAGATGCGGCGGGCCTGGGAAACGCTTGGAAGCATCAGGCCGGAGCTTGCGGTCAGCACGGGCCTCAGCCCCCAGACGCGCGTGCTTTGCGGCGTGCATGACTCATCGGCGAACTTCTACCGCTATCAGGCGGCCGGGCTCTCCGACATGACGGTCGTGTCCACAGGCACCTGGATTGTGCTTCTGACCGACCGGACCGGGGTCGACTTCGACAAGGAACGCCCGGGCCATGCCTGCAATGCGGACGTCTTCGGCCACCCGATGCCGGGCATGCTCACGATGGGCGGCCGCGAATTCGCGGCGGTCGCCGGCAGCGCGACCGGGCCCGCCTCGGCGGAGGCGCTCGCGCGCATCGTCTCGTCCGGCACGCTCGCCCTGCCGACTTTCGGCCCGGACGATGGCCTTTTTCCCGGCACAGCCAAGAGCGGCAGGATTGATGGCGAGTTGGCAGAAGATCCCTCCGCACGCTTCACCCTTGCCGTTCTCTATGCCGCCTTGCTGACGGCGGAATGCGTCGGCGACCTCCCGCACGCGGAGACGGTCATACTGGACGGCAACTTCGTCGCCGAGCCACTCTACGGCCCGCTGGTTGCCGCCCTGCTGCCGGAGGTGCGCGTGCTGGTCAGCAGCAATTTCAACGGCACCGCCACCGGCGCAGCACTGCTCGCTGGCCATGAAACGCGGCGTGAACCTGCACGGCTCTCCGCCACCGTCTGCGACGCATCCGGCCTTCCCGATCTTTCATCTTACCGCGAACGCTGGCGTGACCGCGCCAGGAGCAAGGAGTACTCCCGTGACCTCGTATGACGACAATGCCCTGCGAACCGAGATGGTGGCGACCTGCCGCCGGATGAACGAGACAGGCATCAACCAGGGTACGGCCGGCAACCTTTCCGTCCGCAATTCACGGGGCTTCCTCGTCACGCCGACATCGCTGCCCTACGACCGCATGCAGCCGGACGACCTCGTTCAAATGTACTTCGACGGCAGCTTCGAAGGGGCTCGCCGCCCTTCATCGGAGTGGCGCTTTCACCGCGACATCCTGAATTCGCGCCAGGACATCGATTGCGTGTTGCACTGCCACTCGGTTTACGCCACGACGCTCGCCGTTCACCACAAGACCATCCCGAGCTTTCACTACATGACTGGCGTTGCCGGCGGCACAACGATCCGCTGTGCCCGCTACGCAACGTTCGGAACCCAGGCGCTATCCGACGCGGCCATCGAGGCGCTTGACGGCCGCCTCGCCTGCCTGCTCGGCCAGCATGGGCAGATCTCCCTCGGCAAGACGCTGGGCGCTGCCCTTGCACTGGCTATCGAGGTCGAGACCTTGTCGAGGCTCTACGTGCAGGCTCTGACACTCGGCGAACCACCGGTCCTTTCGGACGAGGAAATGGCCCGCGTGATCCAGCAGATGAAGAACATGAGCTATGGACAGGCCCCGGATCTCGAAGGCGTCAACGACATTGCCCGACCGAGGCCGGCTCTGCGCGCTTCGGAAGATCCCGTGGCCCTCTGACGCCTTGAAAGGCGCCGAGGTGCATTGACTCGCCTTCGATATTCCGGACGTCCGAGGTTACGCTATTGAACCGCGGCGTTGCCGTAGATGAGGTCCGGCAGCCAGAGCGATATCTGCGGGAAGGCGCTCAGGATCACGAGCAGGACGATCATCGTCAACAGATAGGGCATGACCTCGCGGGCATAGGCCATCATCGGCACCTTCATCACCATCGAGGAAATGTACATCAGTCCGCCGACGGGGGGCGTGATGCCCGCGATGGTCAGGTTGGTGATAAAGACGATACCGAAATGCACGCGGTCGATATGGACACCATCGATGATCGGCAAAAGCATGGGGGTCAGGATGATGAGTGCAGCGGAGCCCTCGATGGCCGTCCCGATGATGATCAGCACCAGGTTGATGAGGAGCAGCATCATCAGCGGATTGTCGGTTACACCGCCCATCCAGCCGGACATGGCCTGCGGAACCTCCTCCCATGCTAGATAGAAACCGAAAGCCGCAGCGGCGCAGATCATCACCATTACCACAGCCGAATCCCTGACAGCCTCGGCGAGCACTTCCGGGATCTGGCTGACCGTGAATTCCTTGTATCCGAAGATCGCAACGAAGAGGACGTAGACGACCACCACGGCACCGGCTTCCGTGGTCGTGAACAGCCCGTAGCGCGTACCGACGAAAATCACCACGGGAATGGAGAGCGCCCAGAGGCCATCCACCAGCGCCTTCCAGCCCTCGGCGCGGGTCGCCCGTCGGTCGCGGAGCGCCTTGTATCCGCGCTTCCTGGCGATCACATAGGTCGTCATCATCAGGCCAACGGCCAGAAGCAGGCCGGGCACGACACCGGCCGCAAACAGCCGTCCGATCGAGGTCTCCGCCAGGAAGCCATATACGATCAGACCAATCGAGGGCGGGATGAGCGCCGTGATGATCGCAGCCGAAGAGGTGATGACCGCCGCGAAGGCGCGGCTATAGCCGCGGGCCGCCATCTCGACGCCAAGCGTCTTGGCGAGCATTGCCGCATCAGCATTTGCCGAAGCCGTCAGTCCGCCGAGCAAGGTGGCGAGAACAGTACACATCTGCGCCAGCGCCCCCGTCATATGGCCGACGAGCACATCCGCAAGGTTGAGAAGGCGGCGGGTGATGCCCGAGGCATTCATGATGCAGCCGGCCAAGACGAACAGCGGCAGTGCGAGCAACGAGACGGACTGGCTGCCTTCGGCCATTTCCTGCGCGAAGTTGGACAGCGGGATCATGTCCATGTTGAGCGCGAAGAAGACCAGCGCGCCGATCGCCATCGCCCAGGTGATCGGCGTGGCAAGGAGAAAAAGAACCACCACGACCAGCGAGGGGCCGGCAAGATGCAGCAATGTCATATGATCGAATCCGTAGTGCGGTGAACCGGAGCCGCCCATGGGCGCTCGACGATCAGGTGCTGGACCAGCATGGCGGCCGAGGCCAGCGCCAGGGGCGCATAAGCGAAGCTGCGCGGCAGATCGAGCGCGATCGTGTGAACGTTGCGTGCGATCCAAGCCTGCCAGAGGAACATGCCCGTCATGACCGCAAAGAAGAGCGCCAACAGAATATAGTTGAACCACATGACCCCGCGCTGCATCGAGTGCGGAAATGCGGCGACGAGAACATCGATCGCCGCATGCGTGCGAAGCCGCACCCCAGCCACTGCCCCGAAGAAGACGAGATAGCCGAATGTGAGAAGGGCGATCTCGTAGGTCCATGTCGCCGGCTGCGGAAAGACGTAGCGACTAATGACGCCCCAGAGGATGGAGCCGAGAATCGCGAGCAAGGCCAGAACGCCGACCGCTTCGTCGATACGCTTTGCGCTGAAGAGCGGCGCCCCTTCGTTCAATTGTTCATTGGGTTCCATGAATGGCTCCAAACATGCCGAAGCCGCGCCCTTGCGGCCGCGGCTCCCGAAGTCTTCGAAATTACTTCATTGCATCCTGGACGCGCTCGAACATGCCGGGCGTCAGGTTCGGGACCGCGGAGTAGACGGACTTCGACGCTTCCATGAAGGCGGGTACATCGACATCGGTCACGATCTCGACACCTGAATCGGCGAGCTGCTTGGCGTAGCCGTCGTCCGTGTCGAGCGTCATCTTCGTCAGATCGGTCGCAACCTTCTGCCCCTCTTCCATCATGATGGTCTGCAGGTCTTCGGGCAGCTTGTTGTAAAGGTTCGACGACATGACCCATGCGGTAAACATCGCCTGATGACCCGTCTTCGAGATGACCTTGCGCGTCTCGTTGAGCTTGGAACCGGCGATAGAGCCGAACGGACCTTCAGCGGCGTCGACGACCCCCGTCTGCAGTGCGTTATAGACATCGCCCCACGGAAGTTCCGTGGCGCGCGCGCCATAGCCAGTGAACGTGGCCATCATGATGGGGGATGCCGGCACGCGGATGGTCATGCCGACGAGATCCGTAGGAGTGCGGACAGGCTTGCTTGCAATGATGTGGCGGTAGCCGAACAAGCCGTTGGGCATGAAGATCTTCAAGCCCTGCGATTCAAGCTTGGCCGAAAGCTCCGTGAAGACATCCGATGCAAACAGTTTGTCGCTCGCTTCGAGGCTCGGGTAGACATAGGGACCGGCCAGGATCGAGAGATCCGGCACGAACTGGCCGAGCTGGCCGTAGTCGGTCGCGCTGAGCAGGCTTGCGCCGCTCATCACCATCTCGTTGACCTTCTTCTGGGCGCCGAGCTGGTCGCCGGTCATGACGGTGATGGCGATACGGCCGCCAGAGCGCTCGCCGACGCGTTCGGCGTAGAGCTTCATCGCCTTCACGATCGGCTCGTTAGGGTTCACCTGCGAGGTCGAGAAGCGCAGGCTGAATTCCTGTGCTGATGCCACGCCACAAAACGAAAATGCGGCCACTGCTGCCGCGAGCAAGAGCTTCTTCAAGATTTCCTCCCTGGGCACCCCTCTCCTCTTGGGTGCATTCATATGCGAATATAGAACTTATCAACGAATGGATTGCGATGGTCAAGGCATGCCTATAAAAGATGCCGTAAAATCTTGCGGTCTAGACTTAGAAAGCCGCCTGCCCTCTTGATACTTCATGAATGAATACGAAACTCGCTGGCGCACAAAAAGGAAGGGCAGGGCGCTGCCACGCCCTGCCCCCATCGCTCTGATCGTGCCGGAGACCAATCAGGCGTCCGCCTTGACGTCCTGCCTCTGATTTCCGAGCCCTTCGATCCCGAGTTCGACGACATCGCCTGCCTTGAGATAGCGCGGCGGCTTCATGCCCATGCCGACACCGGGCGGCGTTCCGGTCGAGATGATGTCGCCGGGCTGCAGCGACATGAACTGCGACAGGTAGGATACGAGATAGGCGACGCCATAAACCATGGTCTTAGTGGAGCCATCCTGCATCGTCTCCCCGTTGACCTTCAGCCACATTTTCAGGTTCTGGGGATCGGAGATCTCGTCCTTCGTCACCAGCCAAGGGCCGGTCGGCCCGAACGTGTCGCAGGACTTGCCCTTCGTCCACTGGCCGGAGCGTTCGATCTGGAAGGCGCGCTCCGAGACATCATGGATCGTGCAGTAACCGGCCACGTAGTCGAGCGCGTCAGCCTCGGTCACGTATTTAGCCCTCTTGCCTATGACCACGCCGAGTTCGACCTCCCAATCCGTCTTTTCCGACCCGCGCGGGATCAGGAGATCATCGTTCGGCCCGACGATCGCGGACGTTGCCTTCATGAAGATGATCGGCTCCGACGGCACCGTGGCGCCCGTTTCCGCAGCATGGTCGGAATAGTTCAGGCCGATGCAGATGAACTTGCCGGTCCCGGCAACGCACGGGCCGAGGCGCGGCGCACCTGCGACTTCTGGCAAGGCGGCGATATCGAGACGCGATAGCTCGGCAAGGCTGCGCGGATCGAGAGAGGAACCGGAAAGGTCCTGCACATGGCCGGAGAGATCGCGGATATTTCCATCGGCGTCCAACAGGCCGGGCTTCTCATGGCCGGGCTCGCCATAACGAAGAAACTTCATGGTGCTTCCAATCTATCTTGGTTTTCGAATCAGATGGTCCAGCCGCCATCGATGGAGAAGGCCTGGCCGGAGGTGTAGGTGGCGCCGGCTATGTAGACCGCGAGCTCGGCGATCTCCTCCGGCGTGCCGAGCCTGCCCATCGGCTGGCGGGCGATGAAGGCGGCTCGCGCTGCGTCATAGTCGCCCTGGGCCTTCATGCGTTCCTGAAGCGACGGGCTTTCGACCGTACCCGGGCAGATCGCGTTGCAGCGAATTCCCTGCGCCACGTAGTCAGCGGCAACTGCCTTGGTGAGACCGATGACGGCGGCTTTTGTCACCCCATAGGCAAAGCGGTTCGGCACGCCTTTGATGCTGGAGGCGACGGACGCCATGTTGATGATCGCCCCATCCCTGCGTTCCAGCATGCCCGGCAACACGGCGCGGATCGTGCGCACCATCGCCTTGACGTTCAGATCGAAGGCAAATTCGAGATCGCCGTCCGGCATGTCGAGGATCGTGCCGCTATGAACGACCCCGGCGCAATTGAACAGCACGTCTACTGCGCCGATCTCCGCCACAAGCGCCTTTACTGCCGCCTCGTCGAGGACGTTCAAGGCCTTCGTCGTCACGCCCGCTTCGCTCGCGATCTCGGCCAGCACATCGGCGTTGATATCGGTGGCAACCACCTTTGCCCCTGCCCGTGCGAAAGCAAGCGCCGAGGCGCGTCCGATGCCTTGAGCCGCAGCGGTCACTAGAACCGTCTTGCCTGCCAGAAAGTCTGTCATGATGTCATCCTTGTTTCTGCTTGCGCTCAACGAGCAGGATGTGATCCGCCGCGAGCACCACTTCGTTGCGCTGGTTGAGAACTTCGCACCGCTCCACGACCTTTCCCATGCCGGGCCGTTTGGCGTCTTCTTCCTTTGCCGAGATCGTCACACGCGTGCGGATCGTGTCGCCGATATGGACCGGCCGTACGAAACGCAGGCGATCGTAGCCGTAGGAAAAGGCCACGGGGTTGATCAGCGAGGCGGTCAGCCCGACACCGATCGAGAAAATCATCGTGCCGTGTGCAATGCGCTGGCCACCGGGCAGGGTCTTGGCAAATTCGGCATCCATGTGATGCGGAAAGAAATCACCCGTATGGCCGGCATGCACGACGAAATCGGTCTCGGTGATCGTTCGCCCGCTCGTCAATCGAACGGCGCTCAGCTCATAGTCTTCGAAATAGATCGTCTGTTCGGACACAATTCACTCCTTCGGCAAAGCGCTCAGCGGCGTGGCCGGGCTTGCGCTGGATTGATAGGCGGCTTCGACGAGCGCCATGGTCTGCCACCCATCTTCGACAGAGCCGACCAGAACATCGTCTTCGCCGGCAGCGAAGCGTTGCAGGTTCGCCATGCGGTTGACGAAGGCATCCGGAAACCATGTCCCTTCGAGAGGCACCGAAATCCAGTCGGCAGCCTCCGGCGGCTTGATCCAGAGCTCGTCGGGCTCGCCGCGCGGATAGTCGAGATTGACCCCGAGTTTCAGGTAAGCCGCCCCTTTCGTTCCGCAGACGCGGAATTCGCAGGCCTGGAAGCGGCGACCAAAGTCGTGGTCATGGTTGACCGACAAGACACAGCGCACCTTGTCGCCATAGTCGAGGATCGCGGCTGTGCGCGTCTGCGCCACGTCATGGTTCGGATGACCGATCGTCTTGGCGTGCACGCCGGCCGGATTGCCCAGCAGGTCCCTGACGACGTCGAGGTAGTGTATCGAGTGCATCGCGATCTCGATGCGCGGCAGGCCCTTCAGGAAGGGCCAGAGCCCCCATGGGGTCGCGAGCGCCAACCAGGCATCGAAGTCGACGACCTCACCGAGATGGCCTTTGGCGATCGCATCCTTTAGCGCCAGCATCATTGGCGCGAAACGCAGCTGGAAATTGACGGCCGCCTTGATGCCACGCGTCCGGCAGAGCGTCAGGATCGCCGTTGCCTCGTCGAGATTGCTGCCCATCGGCTTCTGAAGCAGGGCAACGGAGCCGTCCGGCAACTTCTCCAGGATCGATGCATGTGCGGACGGCGGGGTCGCAAGGTCGAAGATTGCATCGCGGACAGCACAGGCCTCCTCAACCGAAGTGAAAGCGCGGATATTCCATCGATCGGCCAGGGCGGCAGCCTTGGCTTGATCGGGGTCATAGATGCCGGCAACGGGAAAGCCCGCCTTGCGGTACGCAGGAAGATGCGCATCGCCGACGATGCTGCCCGCCCCGAAAATGACGATCGGGCGCGCCTTCGTCGGCTTGGGCCATGCTTGCCGCAAGGCAGTCGGATCGAAGGTCTCAGCCATAATGGAAGACCTCCTCCATCATCGCCCACCACTCGCCGGGTTTGCGCGTTTCAAGAGGCTTCTGGCAAGGCATGCAGACCGCCCACCACTCCTTGTTTTTCGGATGCGCCGCCATCCTCGCCATGTCGGCCCCGAAATCGCTGCCGGCGTATTCCCAATAGCCGAAGAGAAGGTTCTCGGGCTCCTTGAGATAGATCGAGTAATTGGCGATGTTGCATTCGGAAATCAGCGCCAATATCTCTGGCCAGACGGCCGCATGGAGACGCTTGTATTCAGCGACCTTGTCGGGTTCCAGCCCGATAACCATTCCCATGCGTTGCACGGCTTGCCTCCTCACCCGCGAAACTCTTTGGTGAACTCGTCGATCGAGCGCGACTTGACGGCTTCCCAATCCCAGCTGATACCGATGCCCGCATCCGACGGCGCGATCGCCTTGCCGCCACGGATCTCCATGCCCTTGGTCGTCAACTCGTCGAGCTGGGGGATATATTCGACATATCTCCCGTTCGGCACGGCGCAGACCAGGCTGACGTGCAGTTCCATGAGGAAATGAGGGCAGACGGGGATGTCGAAGGCCTCTGCAGCATGGGCCACCTTCAGCCATGGCGTGATCCCGCCGATGCGCGCGACATCGACCTGGACAATCGAGCAGGCACCCTTCTGCATGTATTCGCGGAAATGGCGGATCGAATAGACCGATTCACCAATGGCAATCGGCGTCGGCGTGGAACGCGTCAGGCGTATGTGACCATCGAGATCGTCGGCCGGCAGCGGCTCCTCGATCCAGCCGAGGTCGAGTTCCCTTAGGCGCGCAGCCCGGCGGATCGCCTCATCGACGGTGAAGCCCTGATTGCAATCGGTCATGATCTCGAAGGCATCGCCAACCGCCTTTCGCACGGCCGACAGCCGATCATAATCCTCCGAACCGTGAGGCTTGCCGATCTTCACCTTCGATCCCGAAAATCCCTTGGACTTGGCCAGCAGGGCGTCCTCGACGAGCGCTTCCTTGGCGATGTGCAGCCAGCCGCCTTCGGTTGTGTAGAGCGGGCAGCGATCCTTCGCCCCACCCGCCAGCTTCCATAGGGGCAGGTTCTGCTTCTTTGCCCTCAGATCCCACAGCGCCGTATCGACAGCGGCAACTGCCAGAGCAGTAATTGCGCCGATCGTCGTCGCATGTGTGGCGAACTCCATCTCATGCCAGATCGCCTCGATGCAGTCGGCGTCCTGCCCAATCAGCAGCGGCACGAGGTGGTCCGCGAGCAGCCGCATGACGGAGGAGCCACCGGTACCGATCGTGTAGCTGTAACCTGTGCCAACAGCGCCATCCGAGTCCGTGATCGTGACGATCGGTGTTTCCTGGCTGACGAAGCTTTGAATGGCGTCCGTGCGTTTGACCTTGGGTGCAAGGTCCACCATGCGCAATTCGATCTTCTCAATGCGGGCCATTTTCTATCTTTCTCCTCAGATCGCCAGGCTCTTGCCGGTCTCGGCAGAAAAGAGGTGCGCCTGTGACAGGTCGAAGCTCATCTTGATCCGTTCGCCGGTCGGCAATGTTCTTGGGTTGAGCATCCGCGCGATCCATTCGCGACCTGCAAATTCGACGAAAACGAGTGTCTCGTTGCCGAGAGGTTCGGTGATCGTGACCGGCAGCGTCATCTCGTGAACGGCAGCCTCCGTCTCCGAAAAAAGTCCATGCCCGGTCGGAAAGACATCGTCGGGCCGCAGACCGAACACGACCTTCTGCCCATTCGTGACAATCCCCTTGAACTTCGGCGGAAGCGGCAGACGGTCGCCGTTGTCGAAGACGACAGCGTCGCCATCGACCGAGGCGTCGAGGATATTCATCGGCGGCGAGCCGATGAATCCGGCAACGAAGCGGGTCGCCGGCCGCTTGAAGACTTCGTCGGGCGTGCCGATCTGCTCGATGTAACCGTCCCGCATGATGACGATGCGGTCGGCGAGCGTCATCGCCTCCACCTGGTCATGGGTGACATAGATAACCGTCGCCTGCACCTTGCCGTGCAGCTTCTTGATCTCGGTGCGCATCTGCGTGCGCAGCTTCGCGTCGAGGTTGGAGAGCGGTTCATCGAAGAGGAAGACTTCGGGCTTGCGCACGATCGCCCGCCCCATGGCCACACGCTGGCGCTGCCCGCCGGAAAGCTGTGCCGGACGGCGATCCATCAGGGCTTCGAGGCTGAGAATGGCGGCCGCCTCGTTGACGCGCTGGTCGATCTCGGCCTGCGGCACCTTGGCGATCTTCAGCGAGAAACCCATGTTCTCGCGCACGCTCATATGCGGGTAAAGCGCATAGGACTGGAAAACCATCGAGATGTTCCGGTCGCGCGGCGGCAGATCATTGACGACGGTTCCGCCGATCTCGATGTCGCCGCCCGAAATCGGCTCCAGACCAGCGACCATGCGCAGGGTGGTGGACTTGCCGCAGCCGGAGGGACCGACGAGAGCGATGAATTCCTTGTCGGCGATCTCGAGATCGATGCCGTGAACAATTTCGAGCGCGCCATAGCGCTTGACGAGTTTTTTGAGGGAAACCTGGGCCATGGGAAATCAACCTTTGACCGCGCCGAACGTCAGGCCGGAAACGAGATGTTTTTGAATGATGAAGGTGAGCGCCAGCGCAGGGATGATCATGACAACCGCGAGCGCGCACATGCCACGCCAGTCGATCGTGAACTCCGCCGTGTAATCCAGCAGTCCGACCGGCAGGGTCTTGGAATTGACCGAGCGCGTCAGTTGCGAGGCGAGCGCATATTCGTTCCAGCACGTGAGGAAGGCGAAGATCCCAGCCGATGCGATGCCGGGGCCGGCCAGCGGAAATTCGACCTTCCAGAAAGCCTGCCAGCGGGTGCAGCCATCGATCTGAGCGGCTTCCGCGAGGTCTTTCGGCACCTGCCGGAAGAAGCCGTCGATCAGCCAGATCGTGAAGGGCACGTTCAGCGCCACATAGGTCAGGATCAGGCCGAAATGGGTATCGATGATGCCGATGCGCGAATAGACCATGAAGAGCGGCAGCGACAGGGCGATGCCCGGCACCGAGCGCGTCAGCATGAGACCCAGGAAAGTCGCCGACTTGCCCGCGAAACGGAATCGCGCAAAGGCATAGCCGCCCGACATGCCGATGATCAGCGCGATCACCGTCGACGTAACCGAGACGATGATCGAATTGCGGAAGTATTCCCAGATCGGGATGCCGCCCTTGCCGATTCCGGAGAACATCGCCCGATAGGCATCGAGCGACAGCTCGTTCGGAATCCAGACCGGCGGCTTGGCCATGATCTCGACGGGCGGCCTCAGCGAGCTCAGCACGATCCAGAAGCCGGGAAGGCAGATGATGAGCATCGCGATGAACAGGCCGATCAGATAGAAGACCCGGCCGATGCCACGGCGCAAACGTTGTTGAGCGTTGCGATCCATTGTTACCACTCCGCCCCGATTTGCGTGCGGGCAAGAGCCAGCTTGCGGAAGAAATAGACGGTGAAGGCGATCGAGAGAAAGATCGAGACATAGGCCATCGCATTGGCGAGGCCCATTTGGGCGTCGGCATAGGCCGTGCGCCCGACCAGCGTCCAGATAAGCTCGGTGCGCCGCGCGGGCCCGCCGTCCGTCATGATTTTGACGATGTCGTAGGCGCGCGCGACGTCGAGCGAGCGGATCGTCATGGCGATGAAGGCAAAGGGCATCAAGAACGGCCAGATGACGTAGCGAAAGGTCTGCCACGCCGTGCAGCCGTCGACGCGGGCGGCCTCGACCGGCTCCTGCGGCATTGCCAGAAGGCCGGAAAGGATGAGGATTGCGAAGACCGACGTCGACGACCAGACCTCGGCGACGACGATGGAAAACAGCGCCAGATTGCCGTCGATTAGCCAGGGGATCGCATTATCGGTCAGTCCGAGAGCCTGCAACGCGTTGTTGATCAGGCCGACATTGTCATTGAACATGAATTTGAACTGGAAGCCGACAAGCACGGGCGAAAACATCATCGGAAACATCATCAGGGTACGCAGCAGGCGCTGGCCCATCGTTGCCCTGTTGACGAGAAGCGCCAGCCCCAGGCCGAGCAGCATTTCCAGATTGAGAGCGATCGTCAGCAGGACCACGGTGCGCACAAATGCGTACAGAAAGACGGGGTCGCTGAGGATGCGGATATAGTTGCGAAAGCCGATGAAGACGAAAAGCGTCTGCGGCCTAGTCAGCCTGAACGGTGTAAAGCTCGAATAGAGCGACAGCAGCAAGGGAAACAGCACGACCGCCGCCAGCACCACGATTGCAGGCAGCAGCAGAAGCACCGGTGCGGGAATTTTTCTAAACATTTACCAACCTGTCCACGCCAAACCGGACGCTTGGACCGCAATTGTGGAATCGCCCGTCGGGAGGAAGAATTCCGGTTTTCGAAATAAATCCCGCATCCGTTGCCGAATGCGGGATCGATCGCGACAGGCTTAGAGAGCGCCTGCATCCTGAAGGATGGTGGTTGCCTTTTCCGCGGCTGCGTCGAGCGCTTCCTTGGATGTCTTGTCACCCAGGATCGCCGCCTGCAGCTCGGGGTAAACAGCATTGGAAATCTCGATCCATTCCGGAGTGCGCGGCACCGGGAAGGCGTGCTTCATGGCCTCCTGGAAAGCACCGAGAGCTTCCTTCCTGTAAGGATCACTGGCTGCCTGCTGGATGTCCCAGTCCCACACCGCCTTGCGGGTCGGCAGCGTACCGTTCGCAGCTTCGATCTTCTGTGAATCCTCATTGGTGAGGAACCAGACGAGCGATGCCGCCGCGTCCTTGTGCTCGCAGGCTTCCGTGACGGAGAAGCCGTGATGGCCCGACCAGCCGGTGCGCTTGCCGGAGGAGCCGGCCGGCTGAACGATCACGCCGACATTGCCTGCGATCTTCGAGGACTTCGGGTCGTTGAAGTAGGCGGCCCAGCCCGGCCAATCCAGGTCGAGGGCGACGGTGCCGGACGCAAAGCCGGCGCCGAGGTCGTCCCACAAATAATTGGTCGTGCCGGCCGGAACGGCCTTGGCCTTGTACATGTTGACGAACCAGTCGAGCGCGCGCACGCCGGCGTCGGAATTGAAGGCCGGCTTGCCGTCCTTGTCGAGATATTTGCCGCCTTCTGCGACCAGCATTTCGAAGAAGCGGCCGTTGATGGCCTCTTCCTTGCCGGGAAATTGCGTGCCGAAGAAGTTCGGCGGGTTGGCGAAGAAGGTCGCCTGGTCGGAAACCTGCTGCCAGGTATCCGGAGGCGCCAGGTCGTAACCATACTTCTCCTTGAAGGCCTTCTTCTTGGCTTCGTCGGTGTAGAGGCTTTTCTGGTAGTACATCGCCGAAACGTCGAACTGCGCGCGCGGCAGCATGACGAGCTTGTCATCGATCGTGGACGCAGAAATCGTCGAATCGACGAGCTTTGCGATTTCGTCGGCCGGCAGCAGCGGTTTCAGATCCGTGAACAGGCCTTCGTAGATCGGCGCAAAGGAAGAATGGTTGGATCCCACGCACCAGCTGATGTCGCCGGAAGCGATATCCGACTTCATTTCCTTGTCGAGCTCAAAGTAGTTCTTCTTTGAAAGCACGTTGACCTTGGCGCCAGTCGCCTTTTCCCACTCGCCGATACGCGAATAAAGCGGCTCGTACTGCTGGCCGCCGATCAGTTTGGCATCGATCGTCACGCCTTCGAATTTGCCCGGCAAATCAGCGGCGAACGCCGTTCCGGCCACAAGGGAAACCCCAGCCGCGAGGCTGGCGATAAGTCGTTTCATTGGTTCACTCCTCCACAACGGCGGTCGCAAAAAGGTCCGCCGATCTCCTCACATATAATTTTTATTTTTATATACAAACGATAGACATGGTCGTGCGTCAAGCGGAAGTTTTTCTTCTCCGCGCGTCCGTCTGCGTATATGCAGGAGTCATTCAGGGGAGAGCCCACATGGAAACAGACGATGCCGACCGGTACCGCGCACCAGCGTTGGACAAAGGTCTCGACATTCTGGAACTCTTGGCCGGGGTCGACGAGGGCCTGACGCAGGCCGAGATCGCCAAGCGGCTCGATCGCAGCCCCAACGAATTCTACCGCATGCTCGACCGACTCGTACGTCGCGGCTACGTGACGAAGCTTGAGGGCGATCGCTTCACGCTGACGCTAAAGCTCTTCGGTCTGGCGCAGCTGCATGCGCCGACGCGGCGCCTCGCCTCCTTCGCAACGCCATTGATGCGCGAACTCGCTCAGCGCACGCGCCAGGCCAATCACCTCGCGGTTTTCGACCGCGGTTCCGCAGTCGTCATCGCACAGCAGGAAGCGCCGGATTATTGGGGAATATCGATCCGCGTCGGCTCTCACATCAACCTGTTCGATACAGGTTCGGGACATGTCCTGCTTGCTTTCCGCGATGCGGAAGAGCGGCAGATGATGATATCCGAGCATGTGCGCAGCCGCGAGGACATCCAGGTCGGTCCGGAATTCTACGAGCGTCTCGACCAGATCCGCGAGCGGGGCTTCGAAATGATGGCCAGCGCCCAGACCGCGGGCGTCTACAACCTTTCGGCGCCGATCCTCGGTCCTGACGGGCGCGGCATTGCCGCGCTGACGTGCCCCTATATCGCGCTCGTCAACGCGCCGACCGCACCGGACATCACACAGACGATCGCCTTCCTGCAGAAGACGGCCGCTCAGTTGTCGCTTCTGGTCGGCTCGGACGTCAAGACACCGCAATAGCCTGTTTTCTTATTTGAATGTAATGTTCACGAATTGCTGGCGACCGGGAGACGCTTGTGCTCATCGATACACATCTGCATTTGATCGACAAAACGAAACTCACCTATCCCTGGCTTTCCGGCGTGCCGGCGCTCGATCGGGATTTTCTTTATGCGACCTACGCCACGGAAGCACGGCGCTGCGGCATAGACGGCGCGCTGCATATGGAGGTGGATGTCGGAACCGGCGATATCCAGAACGAGACGGAGAATGTTCGGGCATTGTCGCGCCAGGAAGACAGCCTTCTCCTCGGCGCGATCGCCGCCTGCCGACCAGAGGACGTGGGTTTTGCAGACTACCTCGAGCGGCAGACGGCTGACTCCTTCGTCAAAGGCTTTCGGCGCGTCCTTCATGTCATGCCGGACGAACTTTCTGAGGGTGCGCTGTTTCGCGAGAACATTGCGAAAATGGCAGGCAGCGGCCTGACCTTCGATCTCTGCGTGTTGCCGCACCAGGTGGGCAAGGCGATTGCGCTCGCTGACCTTGCCCCCAACGTCCAGTTCATCCTCGATCATTGCGGCGTGCCCGCAATCAGCGCCAACGCCTACGAGCCCTGGCAGGAGGGCATTTTGGAAATCGCGAAGCGGGCGAACGTTGCCTGCAAGATATCCGGCATCGTCGCCTATGCAGACGCGGGGACCTGGGATGTCGAAACGTTGCGGCCCTATGTCGAACAGGTCACGCAAAGCTTCGGCTGGGATCGTCTGGTGTGGGGCAGCGATTGGCCCGTCTGCACGCTTGGCGGCGGCCTCTCCACCTGGGTCGCGACGACCCATGCATTGTTTGCCGGCAGCAGCGAAACGGAGCGGACGAAGCTCTTCTCCGGCAATGCCAGAAAGCTTTGGAAACTCTAGAGCAATTCCAGCAAAAGTGCGAAGCGGTTTTGCGTCCGGAATTGCGTAAAAACAAAGAGATAGAGCATTCCTGCAATTAGGAGAAAAACGGAAATGCTCTAGGTCTCAGATCGTCCTGCTGACGTGGCGCTCGCGTCCATAGAGAGACACGAGCACCACGATGATCACGCCGAGCGCCGCCTGGACCGCCGACGGCTGAAAGCCGAGACCGATCAGCAGCGTGTTGATTTCCGTCAGAACCAATGCGCCGGCAATCGTGCCGAGGTAGCTGCCCTGGCCACCGACAAGGGCCGCGCCGCCCACCACGACAGCGGCAATCGTCTGAAACAGATAGGGCTGACCGACATCGCCATAGGCGGAGCCGGTAAACCCGAGAAGCAGGACACCGGTGAGGGCCGAGCAGAATGCGCTCAGCGCGAAGGTTACGGCCCACATGCCGACCGGGTTGATGAGTGCCAGAGGCGCTGCCCCCGGATTGCTGCCGAGCGCATAGAGCCGACGCCCATAGGGCGTGCGTGCCAGCACGATAATGATGAGGACGGCAAGGACCACGAGGCTCGGCACCATCCACGGCACCGGCAGCGGTCCGGCGGATCCACCGATAGACACGAAATCGGAAACGGCCTGCGGCGCCGACCCGGATGGGAAACCCGCCGTCCACAGGAGCACGCTCCCCTGGACGACCATGCCGGTGCCAAGCGTCACGATGAGCGGATGGATGTCGAGGCGCCGCGAGACGTAGCCATTGAAGGCTCCGATCAACAGTGCGATGACGCCGACGAGTACACAAACGACGGCAAAGTTCCATTGCTCCCCATAAAGCTGCGCTGCCACCACATTGGCGAATCCGATGACGAACGGGATCGAAAGATCGATCCCGCCGAGGATCACCACGAGGGTCTGCCCAATGCAGGCAATGGCAAGCAGCGAAGCGAGCACCAGGAGCGCTCGAATCGCGAAGGGTTGCGAATAGCCAGGGATCAAGGCCGTGCCGACGGCATGCAGCACAAGAACGATGATGAAGGCGCCGATCGCCCTGCCATTGGTCCCGCTCAAAAGGCTCTTCAGATGCTTCATCTATGCGTTTCCTTGAGGGCTCTTTCCTGAAGTGCAGTCAGGACGACGGCGGAAACAAGAATGGCGCCATAGGCAATCTGCAGGACATAGGTCGAGACGTTGAACGACGTGAGGACGCTCTGCAGCAGAAAGATGTCGATCGCGCCGATCGCAGCACCGGCAAGTCCCCCTCGCCCGCCCGCAAGGCTGACCCCGCCGAGGGCCACGGAGGCGATGGCGATCAAGGTGTAGCTCTGGCCGATGTTGGGATCGGCGGAGCCGATCAGTGCCGTCAACATCAGGCCTGCGCCGCCGGCAAAAAGACCCGTCACCAGATAGGCGATGAACCGAACCTTGGTAACCGAGACACCGGCCGTATAAGCCGCGCGATCATCGCTGCCGACGGCCATCAGCAGATCGTAATAGGGCAGCCGCCTGATCAGCATCCAGGCAACGACGATGGCGGCAAGTGGAAGGATCGACCAGCTACCGGCCATGGCTTTCAGCCAGCCGGGCGCCGGCCCGATCGGTGCGGGCACGATCGTCAGCGTGATGCCGCCGAGCACAAGATAGGTGCCGAGGGTCGCAACGATCGGCTGGATACGGACCACCGTTGCCAGGAAGCCGTTGATGGCTCCGACCGCGAGGCCCGTCAAAAGGGCTGCCGGCACGAGCACAAATGGAGACGAAATCCCAACGCTCAGGAACAGCACCTGGATGACGATGGCATTGACGAACCCCATCGTGGGACCAACGGAAATATCGATCCCACCCCTCCCGGCCAGGATGACGGGTGCCGAGGCCAGCGACGCGCCGATCAGCGGCGCAGCAAGGCCGATCAGCGTGCCCCAGTTGCCCGGACTGAACCGAGCCGGGTTCAGGAAAAGATTGACCACCAGCAGAACGGCAAACAACACGACGGCGAAGCCGGCATTCTGGGCGAACCGTGTCAGGCCGGAAAAGTGAACGTTCTTCATGCCGCCTTCCCGAACATTGCAGCGATCACGCCGTCCGCCGTCATCGTTTCACCGGCCATTTCTGCAACCATCTCGTTCTCGCGGAAGATCAGGACGCGACGGCACAGGAGCAGGATTTCCTCAATCTCGCTGGAAAGGATGACAAGGCTCATACCTTCCTGTGCAAGATCGCGAAACACGTCGTAGAGAACGTGCCTCGTTGCCACATCGACGCCGCGGGTCGGATCATTCAACAACAGGACACCGGGATCGAGCGCCAGCGCCCTGGCCAGGAGCACCTTCTGCTGGTTGCCGCCCGACAGTGTGGTGATCGAGGCCTCCAGATGAGGGGCATTGATCGAAAGCTTTTGCTGGTAGGCCTGAAAGCGTTTCCTGCGCCTGTCTGCGCTGATGACGCCACCCGCCGTATCGCGCCAGACGGTCGAGATTGCGAAGTTGTCGAGTACCGACATGGTCGGGAAGATGCCCGTGGCACGGCGATCTCTTGGGAGGTAGGCGATGCCGCTCGCCACGCCATGGCGAAAGCCGCGTAGTGGCGTCGAGCGGCCAGCACGCTCGATGGACACCAAACCGCTCGCAGGCTTCTTGAGACCGGCAAGAGTTTCGAGGAACGCCTCCTGGCCATGGCCGTCCAGCCCTGCGAGGCCAACGATTTCGCCGGCCTCGATATGCTGCGAGATCGGCGCGGATCCGGCCTTCAGCGCGAGCCCCTCGATCTTCAATCGAGTCGGATCAGACATGGCCAAGCTCCGCTGCCATTTGCGGCGCCATTGCCGCCAGTAGTTGCGCCGAGGTCGAGACACCCTTGTCTTCGGTCTTGACGACCCGACCTGCCCGCAAGATCGATATCCGGTCGGAGAGCGCTTTGACCTCATCCATGCGGTGGGTGATGAACAATAGAAGACTGCCAGCCGAGGCAAGTTCGCGCATCAATCTGAAAACGGATTCGCGGTCGCTGAAATCGAGAGCGGCCGTGACTTCGTCCAGGATCAGTATCCTTGGCCGCCGCACAACCGCCCGCGCCAGCACGACCAATTGCTGGGCTGCAAGCGGCAAGGCGCCGGCAGGGGCATCAAGCGGGACATCGCTGACGGCAAACCGCGCCAGCGCCGCGGCTGCCGTTTCCCTTCGCTTGGCCCGTGGGATGCTGCGGCTGAACAGGCCGTCGAGACCAAGGAGAATATTGTCGATAACGCTACGATCCGGCGCAATCAGAATCTCCTGGAATACCGTGGCAAAGCCGGCCTTCTGGAAAGCCGCCGGCGTACTTGCACTGAAGCTTTGCCCGTCTAGCGTGATGTGGCCCTGATCCGGGGGAACGATTCCGGACAGGATCTTGACGAGGGTG
The DNA here is from genome assembly GCF_004345245.1 of Rhizobium sp. BK251. Classification (GTDB taxonomy): domain Bacteria; phylum Pseudomonadota; class Alphaproteobacteria; order Rhizobiales; family Rhizobiaceae; genus Rhizobium. Next base: position 456,312 of record NZ_SLUQ01000006.1, read on the forward strand.
CTTTTACCGGAGCCGTTCTCACCCAGAATGGTGTGAATCGTGCCCTGGCGAAACGAAATCGTCGCATCCGACAGCGCGACCGTTTCGCCGTAACGCTTTGAGAGACCATCAATTACAAGCATGGACCTGATCCGAAAGGGGCTGCGGCGAAGACGCCGCAGCCTGTCAGTCGTTACTTCGCGCAGGCATCGGGTGTCTTGGAATAATCCCAACCCGGCGTCGGCTTTGCATTGTCGAAATAGGCGTTCAGCATGTCTTCCGGCATCGGGTCATTCGGCGGTACCGGGAAGATGGAGACCGCATCAGGCGTCATGCAGTCCTTGTACCAGTTCGGCAGATCGGCGTTGTGCACCGCCGGGATCGGAATCATCAGCGTATTCAGCTTCGGCTGCTGACCGTCGAGCATGCGAACCGCGACGCGAAACAGCGTCTGAGCGGTCCAGTGCGGCAGGAGTGCGTGGCCCTCGAAGCGGTACTTGTCGGGATTGGCCTTCCAGTAACCGAGCGCGTCGCCGGTCAGCGAACCGGTAATCAAGGGTGCGGGCCGGCCCGCCTGCGCGAAGGCTTCGGCAACTACGTGGCTCTCGCTGCCGGTCGTCCATACGGCGTCGATCGGCGCCGGATTGGTGGCAATCGCCTGCAGAACGACGGTCTTGGTCACGTTGGCCGTCCAGTTGCCGTTGACCGAGCGGGCGACCTTCAACTGCTTGTCTTCGGCGAGAGCCTTGTCCGCCCCCTGGCGCTCTTGCGCGACGATCGGATGACCGGCAATGCCTTCGACCATCAGCACGTTGCCGCCACTCGGCAGAGACGTATTGATGGCGCTCATCATGTCGTAGCCCCATCTTGCATAGTTGGAATCGACATTGATAGCGTTGGGGCTGGTGACGGAGCCTGCGGCGGTGACAAACGGAATCTTCGCCTGCGCAGCCGCGTCTACCGCATCGTCGAGGGCCGTCGCCGATCCCGGGATAGAGGTGATGATGGAGCAGCCCTTGTCGATGAAGGCGCGGATCTGGTTGATCTGCTGGCTCACATCATTGTTGGAATCCGAGACCTCGAAGCTCGAAACGCTGCCGTCGGCAATCAGCCCGTCGACCAGGCGCTTCAACTCCTTGGTCACGGTCACACGCCACGGATTGCCCTGATAGGATTCAGAATGGCACCACCTCCAAGGCTTGACGGGCGGCGTCCAGCTGCCCCATGCCGACGGACCGACCTTCTGCGGCGCGCCGTCATATTGTGCCTTGAGAAGATCGGGCAGTCCGGCCACCACATTGGCGACGTCGTCCTGCGCCATTGCCGGCACGCCTGACACGAACAGGCTGGCACTCGCCAGCAAACTGCAAATGCTCTTCCTCATGTAACTCCTCCTCCAATGGCGCATAGGTCCTTCCTGCGCCGTCTTCCTCAAAAGCTGTCTGCAAAAAGCCTGTTCAGGTCTGCCACGATCGCGGCCGCTGCGTGCCTGCCTCTCAGGCCTTCGTTCAGTCGATCCGATGCCTGCTGCTGGAAGCGCATGTAGCCATCGTGCCGGGGACGGACCCAGGCGGCTTCGAGCGTCGCGCGAGTGCCGCGGTAAAAATTCGAGGTGGCCGCATTGACTGAGTCGTCTTCCCACGCGGCCGCATGTCCCGGCTGGCCGCCGGAGGCCGCATAGATGCCGCGCTGGACGGGCGCGCTTGCGACCCAATAGGCAAAGTCGATTGCCTCTTTGGCATGGCGGGTAAAGGCCGACACAGCGATGCCCGTGCCGCCAAGCGCAGAGCCGGTGGGACCGAGGCTGCCTGCCGCAGGTATATCGGCGAACTTGATCAGGCGCTCGCGAAAGCCCGGCATCGCATAGTTGACGTAGCCATAGATCAATGGCGCACAGGCAACCGTGCTGCCCGGCCTCGCCATCCTTTCAAGAACGGCAATCGGATCCATCTCGAAGCATTGCGGATCGACGAGGTCGGCTATCTCGCGCATCATCTCGACGGTCTCGACGCCAATCGTAGGATCGATCAGATCGCCCGGCCCTTCCGTCTGGCATGCGTGTCCCCGATTGGCCGACAGCGTATAGAAGGTCATCAGGGAATGCGGCGGCCGCAACGGCAGAAGAACCCGGCCGTCGCGGGCAAGTTCGATGACTTCGCGCCAGCTTGAAACCGGTTGCGGCAGGAGATCCGGGCGCAAGGCCTGGACCTGCGTTGCGGCGTCGATCGGGAAAGCCCATTGGCGCGATTGCCAATGGTAGCTCAGGTAGGATGCGCCAACGCTACCGGCTTCAAGTGCTCTCCGATCGTCTTCGCGACCGGCAACATCGAGTGGCAGCAAGCATCCTTCCTGGGTTATCTGGCCGACATGGGGGTGGTCGATCACGATGAGGTCGTAGAGGCGCGCAAGCTCTTCGACCGGCAAAGTCTCGAAATCCTGCAGCGACCGCTTTTCCCAACTAATCTCTACGCCACTCTGCTCGTTGAAAACCCGCGAGCAGGCAACCATCGGGTCATAGCCGCGCGGGTGGCTCCAGGTCATCCCCTTCAGCAGCACCTTGCTCATAGGCCGAACTCCTGGCGGATGGCCTCGCTGTGTTCCCCGATGCGCGGAGCGGCGCGGTCGAAGCTCGGCCGCACACCATCAACTCGAAGCGGTGAGCGCGTCGTCAGGATGGAGACATCGTCTTCACGCGTTACTGTCTGGAGCATGTCGAGCGACTTGAACCCGTCGCTGTCCATCAGCTCGTTCCAGTTCAGGACCTTCGCGCACCAGATGTCGGCCGGCTCGAGGACGGCAAGCCATTCATCGATCGTCTTCAATGCGATACGCTGGGCAATCAGCTCCTTGATGCGGTCACGTTCCAGAAACCAGCTGGAGGGATCATCGCGATAGGGCGCGAGTTCCGGCATATCGAGAAGATCGGCGAGCTTCGGGATCGGGGTCATGGCGATCGCGAGATAGCCGTCCTGCGCCGCGTAGACGCCGTAGGGAGCAGCAAGGTAGGCATGGGCGCTGCGGAAATTCGAACGCTTCGGCAGCCGTCTGCCGTCGTTCAGATGCGTGGTCAGCACCTCGAACTGGAAATCGATCAGTGCCTCGAGCAGGCTGGTCTCGACGAGGCTGCCCTTGCCGGTAATTCCACGGCGCACAAGCGCAGCAAGGATGCCCTGGCATGCGGCGGCACCGGCCAGCATGTCGCCGATCGCCAGTCCGAAGGGCACCGGGCCCTGATTTTCGTCGCCGTTCAACCACATCACGCCGGAGCGCGATTGGGCAAGCAAGTCCTGGCCGGGTCGCTTGACCCATGGACCCTCGTCGCCATAGCCGCTGATCGATGCATAGACGAGGCGCGGATTGAGCTCTTTCACAGCCTCATAGTGAAGACCGAGCCGCTCGATGACGCCGGGCCGGAAGTTCTGAATGAGCACATCAGCCTTCAGCAGCAGCGCCCGCAAAGCCTTGACGTCAGCCTCGTTCTTGAGATCGATCGCGAGACTTTCCTTTGCACGGTTGATCGCATGGAAAATCGTCGAATCCCCGCCGATCTCGGTGTCGCTGAGATAGAGACGGCGTGAGAGATCGCCGCCGTCCGGACGCTCGATCTTGATCACGCGCGCGCCGAGATCCATCAGACGCAGGGAACAATAGGGACCGGAGAGAAACTGGCTCATGTCGACAACGACAAGGCCGCTCAAGGGAAGATCGCCAGCATGCGTCATCGCGACTACTTTTCCGTCTTGCCGACAAAGTCGGCTGGATTCTTGTATTTGACCGTTTGAAGGTGCTCGCAATAGAGCACCAGCTCTCCCTCGCCCTTGAAGACCTCGTAGCTCGCGCGGATGAGGCCGAGCTCCTTGTATCGCGGCCTTTTGTCGAGGTTGGTCCGGACTGTGTAGATGGTATCTCCGATGAAGACTGGCTTGATGAAGCGCAGCTTGTCATAGCCGTAGGAAAAGGCGTTGACGCAATTCGTCGCAACGAGGCCAAGCCCGGCGGAAAAGACGAACGCGCCGGCAACGAGACGCCTGCCGAAAATTCCCTCCCGCTCCGCAAACATCTGATCCTGCACATAGGGATGGATGTCCGTCACCAGCGTATTGAAGAGATGGCTGTCGCTCTCGCCAAGCGTCCGGCGCAATGAACGGATCTTCTGGCCGACAGGCCAATCCTCATAGAACCAGTTTTCCGCATTCCACACCGGCAGTTCGGCATGCGCCGCCGGCATGTCGGACGGATAGGTCGAGGAAGTCCCGACCGTCGACGGATGCTGCTGCATCTCTCCTCCCAAGTCATGTTTTCTTATGTGAAGATTATTTTCACATATGGATTATCTTTGCAAGTGACATTGATTGTGCGATCTAGTGCGGGACAATGGCGCGCATTCGAAGCGGGAGGTCGAGGTGAGCGAGACGTATTTTCTCTTCGTGGGGTCGTTGAACAGGCCGGCGCCCTATTTTGCCGCAGCCAATGGGACAGGCTTAACCGTCTTCAGGTTCGACGCCGAAACCCTGGAAGCGAAAAGACTGGCCGAGGCACAGGATATAGAAAACCCTACGTTTTTCTCCGTCAGCGCCGATGGCAGTGCCGTCTACGCCAATTCCGAGGTCTTCGGCTGGAAGGAGGGTCTCGTCAGTGCCTTTTCCTTCGACAAGGCGACGCACGCCCTCGACTATATCAACATGCAGCCCGCGCTCGGGAGCATCACGGCACAGAACCTTATCACGCGGGACCGCCGCCATCTGCTGGTTGTCAACTATTCGATGGGTGACGGTGGACCGGATCAATCGCTGGTGATCTATCCTTTCACCGACAAAATGGGCCTTGAACCGCCGATCGCCTCGGTTCGACAGGTCGGCGCAGGGCCGAACCACGAGCGGCAAGAACGCAGCCACGCCCACAGCATCATCGAAATTGGAGACAACGTCTTTGTCGTTGCCGATCTCGGCTGCGACACGCTGACGTCATATCGCCTCACCGAGGACAGCAAGCTGCTTCGCCTATACGAAACAAGATGCGCGCCGGGCGCTGGCCCACGCCATATGGCCCTTCATCCGCGCGGACATTTCCTCTTCGTGCTGAACGAACTCAATTCGACCTGCGCGAGCTTCTCCGTGGATCGCGAATCGGGCCGCCTTTCACCGATCAACGTCGTACAGGCGGTCCCCGACGCGGATCTCGGCGGCAACCATTGTGCCGATATCCAGATTTCCGCGGATGGCCGCTTCCTCTATGGCTCGAATCGCGGCCATGACAGCATCGCCGTCTTTTCCGTTTCGCCGGACACGGGCGAGCTGGCACCGGCCGGCATCTTTCCATGTGGAGGCAAGACGCCACGCAATCTTGCGATTTCTCCCTCCGGCCGACATGTCTTCTGCGCCAACCAGGATTCCGACAGGATCACGATTTTCGAAAGGGATGCCGTCACCGGCGGCTTGAGGGACACCGGCAGGTGCATCGAGACGGGAACGCCGATGTGCATCAAGATCGCAGAGGCTTGAGATCCAAGGCCTGCATAGCGAATGAATATTCTGCAATGCCATACTGCTGCATCCATCCTCGATCGATGTTACGAAGCCTGACGATCGAATGATGTAACGAAACCGGACGTGACCATGCGCCTTTCCGACTGCCACAGTTTTCATGACTTTCGCCGCCTTGCAAAACGCCGCCTTCCCGGGCCTATTTTCAACTATATCGACGGCGCGGCCGACGACGAAGTCACGTACCGGCGCAACACGGCTTGCTTCGAGAGCTGCGATCTCTTGCCGAGTGTCCTGCGGGGTGTGAGTGACGTCGACCTGTCTGTCACCGTCATGGGCCAGAAGCTGTCCATGCCCGTCTACTGCTCCCCGACCGCCTTGCAGCGGCTCTTCCACCACGATGGCGAGCGCGCCGTCGCCGGAGCCGCAGGCAAGTTTGGTACGATGTTCGGCGTTTCTTCGCTCGGCACGGTCAGTCTTGAAGAAGCGCGTAGCATCAGCGGCGCGCCGCAGGTCTATCAGTTTTATTTTCACAAGGATCGCGGCCTTAACCGGGAAATGATGGCGAGAGCCAAGCAGGCCGGTGTCGAGGTGATGATGCTCACTGTCGACAGCATCACCGGCGGCAACCGGGAACGAGACAAGCGAACCGGCTTTGCCATTCCCTTCCGCCTGAACCTTGCCGGCATGGCGCAGTTCGCCATCAAGCCAGCCTGGGCCATCAACCACTTCGCTCATGAGAAGTTTCGGCTGCCGCAACTCGACAGCCACGTCGACATGGGCAGCGGAACCATGTCGATCAGCCGCTACTTCACGGAAATGCTCGATCCCGCGATGAACTGGGACGATGTCGCCGAAATGGTCCAGACCTGGGGAGGCCAGTTTTGCCTCAAGGGGATCATGACGGTGGAGGATGCAAAGCGGGCCGTCGCCATCGGCTGCACCGGCATTGTTCTGTCGAATCACGGCGGACGCCAGCTCGACGGATCCCGAAGCGGTTTCGATCAACTAGCGGAGATTGTCGATGCAGTTGGACACCAGATCGACGTCATGGTCGACGGTGGCATCCAGCGCGGTACCCATGTGCTGAAGGCGCTCTCCCTCGGCGCAAAGGCCGTCGGCATCGGCCGTTATTACCTGTTTGCACTTGCCGCCGCCGGCCAGGCCGGTGTGGAGCGTGCCCTGCTGCAAATGCGCACGGAAATCGAGCGCGACATGAAGCTAATGGGCTGCTCATCGGTCGGTGATCTGTCGGCGGCAAATCTTCGCTTCCGTTGATTGGGGTCTTCGTTGGAAGACCCCTGCTCGGTTCAGTTCCCGGAAACCAGCCTTAGCCCGATCACTCCTGCCAGGATGAGGCCGATGCATAGCAGCCTCATCGGTGCCAGACTATCGCCCAGCACCACGATGCCTACGGTCGCGGTGCCGGCGGCACCGATACCGGTCCAGACGGCATAACCGGTTCCGACCGGCAAGGTTCGCAGTGAGAGGGAAAGAAGAAAGACGCTCGATAGCCCGGTCGCCACCGTCAACAACGCGGGGATCAGACGCGTAAAACCGTCTGATGACTTCATGCTGAGGGCGAATGCGATCTCGAGAATGCCGGCCAAGCCGAGGAGTGCCCATGCCATATGCCAAGTCTCCATTCTAAGCTCGCCGGGCCTTAGTGGCCATACGAGCTCTGGTGCGAGAGTTTATTGTCGGGCAGACGGAAAGCAGGCGCTTGCGAACAGGCTCCAGCATGTCGCGCGCGCCCACCTGCGCCGTGCGTCAGCCCTTGGCCGCGGCGGCCGGCGTCGTGCGGAACGAAATCCCGAACCGATTGAAGGCGTTCATCAGGGCGATCGCATAGGTGAGATCGGCGAGTTCCTTGTCGCTGAATTCAGCCGCGGCGGCGGCATAGTCCGCATCGGGAACACCAGTTTCGGAAACACGTGTCACGGTTTCGGCCCAGGCGAGGGCAGCGCGTTCGCGGGCGCTGAAGACGTCGCGCGCGTCATACCACACGGGTACCAGCACGAGCTTGTCCACCGCGAGGCCGGACTTGAGCAGATCGCGTGAATGCATGTCGATGCAGAAAGCGCAGCCGTTGATCTGCGAAACCCTCAGATAGACAAGGTCTACCAGTTCCTTCGACAGACCACTTTTTTGAAGTGTGACGTAGACACCGCCGAAAGCCTTGAAACCTTCGGGGGAGGCCTTTGCGTAGTCGATGCGATTGATCATGGCGATTTCCTTTCACGAATGAAGGCCATGATCGTCACGCATCTTGGTCTACTTAAGAAGAGCCATGAATGCTCTTCGGCACTAGACCATGATCCCTCTCGTTTCCCCCTCAGATCAGCCTTGCGATGCGGCGCCCGAAATTCTCGGCGACGCTCTCGGATGGAATGTTCGTGAAGTTGAGAAGCAGGGCCTGCTCGCCATCGCCCCGCACCGTCCAATCCGTCAGTGCTTCGGCGTAAAGGCCCTCTTCCCGCATGCGCGCAACAAGCTGGCGATCCGATCCTTCGCCTTGCAGCCGCAGGATCAGATGCATGCCTCCCGGTGGAGAATCGATGCGCATCTGCTTGCCCAATGCATGTTCCAGGCCGGCTACCGTGGCGTTCCTTCTCTCCGCATAGAGCTTGCGCATCCGCTGGATATGACGGGCAAAATACCCCTCTGTTATGAAGGCTGCGACGACCTGCTGCGTCAATTCCGGGCTGCTTCCCGCAAAGACCTGCATGACTTCCTCAAACCGCGCGACCTGCGCTTCGGGCACGACAAGATAGGCAAGCCGCAGGCTTGGAAAAAGCACCTTGCTGAAAGTGCCCGCATAGAGCACGCGCCCATCCCTATCCAGGCTCTTCAGCGCTGGCAGCGGCCGACTGACATAGCGGTATTCCCCGTCGTAGTCGTCCTCGATGATCCAGACATTGTTGCGGGCCGCCCAGTCCAGCAGTTCCAGGCGGCGAGGCAGGGACAGAGACACGCAGAGTGGGCTTTGATGTGCAGGCGTGACCACTGCCGCGCGCGCTCGCGGCGCCAGCCTGATCCCTTCGGCGACGACCATGCCATCGCGGTCGACGGGTATCGCCGCCGGCGCAATATCCATATGCCCGAGCACGTCTCTCGTCGGCGGGTAACCGGGATTTTCCAGCCAGACGCGATCGCCAGCCTTCAGCAGGGCGTGGGCGATCAGCGAGATGGAATGGCGATATCCAGACGTCACGAATATTTGGGATGGCGAGCAGTTGATGCCACGCGAAACCTGCAGATAGGCGGCGATCTGCGACCTCAGGGCCGGTAGTCCGTAGACGGCCGGATGAACCATGTCGGCCGGCTGCATGGCACGCGCACATCGTGCACCAAGGCGCGCCCAGATCTTTCGCGGAAAGGCGTCGAGCGCAGGCAACCCCATCTGGAAGGGCAAAATCGAGTCGGGACGAAAACTTGTTCCAGCCAAGTTGCTGTCGGACGGCGGGACCGGCATTGATGCCGGCATTCGCGGTTTGAGGTCCGGCGAAACGATCGTGCCGGCCTGACCGCAGGCCTGAATGTAGCCCTCGGCGGCCAGCAGGGAATATGCTGCCTCGATCGTGCCCCTTGCCAGACCCAGTTCCCTGGTCAGCGCCCTTGCCGAAGGGATGCGGTCCCCCGGCATCAACACCCCGCTGGCAATCGCGCTGCGAAAGCGGTCATAGATCTGCCGGTAGAAAGGCTCGGCGGCCGCCGGATCCAATGGCGAGATATCGGGCTTCACGACGGTCATGGTCTAGTCATTTTCACAGAGGATCTAGAAATAGCTATGCCATAGTGATCGAGAGACAGCGCCAGTGCAAGGTTGCGCGACCATCGCGCCGAGGCGGCTTTCGATGAGCCTCCCGCGTTCGGTCCACTCGCGAATGCGCCGAGATCATTGACGATCATGGCTCAGTAGGAAGCACCTTTCATGGATCTAGGGCATAGGCCATCGCGGCGATAAAGTGATGGCCTGTCTCGCGCTTGGGACCGGGCCTCGCACGCCCAACGATTCATGACATCAGGCGTGGGCGATGAAACCAGGGACTAGATGGATGAAGAAGATCCTGCATGTCAGCTGCAGCCCCCGCGGGCAAGCGGCCGAGAGCTACCGGCTCTCTCAAAAGATTATCGCCTCCTTGTTGGCGAAGCACCCGGACACGACAGTGATCAACAGGACAGTCGGTGGCGGAGCCATACCGCATCTCGACGAAGATTACGCGATTTCGCAATCATCATCCGAAGACGTCTCCCGGAAGGGTTCCATGGCCCAGTCCGAGGAGTTGATCCGGGAGTTGGAGAGCGCGGATTTCGTGGTCATCAGCACGCCCATGCACAATCTGACCGTACCTTCCGCGCTGAAGGCATGGATCGATCACGTCGTCAGGGCTCGCCGGACGTTCAATGTCACCGCGGCGGGCAAAGTCGGCACGCTCCGCGACCGTCCGATCTTCGTTGCCATTAGCTCAGGCGGGCGATTTTCGGGGGAGCGGGCCCGCCAGCCGGATTTCCTGACGCCCTACCTGAAGGCCATCCTCGGCACCATCGGACTGCACGACCTGACATTCTTTTCCGTCCAGGGGACAGGCGCCGGTCCGGCCGCCGTCGCGGAAACAAGAGCCAGGACGGATCAGGAATTGCGCGCGCATTTCTCGATGCTCTGCGCCTGAGCCAGCCCTCGGGGCTCTGGCCTTAACGGGAGTAAAGCCCGCGAAAGAGTTCAAGTGCCGATACTGGGACGACTATCCCGGAACGCTGCCGACTGGTAATGCGCTGAGAAATCGAATGTCCGCGGAAAAAGAGAAAGCTGCCAGATGACGATACGTTCAATCAAGACCATCGCAGTGTTCTGCGGATCGAACTTCGGCGCATCAGAGGAGTTCGCTGATGGAGCCAGGTCGCTCGGCCGGGCGTTGGGCGAAGCGGAAATAACGCTCGTCTATGGCGGCACGACAAAGGGCCTGATGGGCGTCGTCGCCGATGCCGTTCTTGAATCGGGCGGCAAGGCCCATGGCGTCATTACCGAAAGTCTCCATCGGCGCGGCCAGTCGCACGCGGGCCTGACCATGCATGAAATCGCACCAACCCTGCGCAGCCGGAAGGAGCGAATGGCAGAACTTGCCGATGCCTTCATCGCCCTTCCGGGCGGGATCGGAACCATCGAGGAGCTTATGGAAGTCTGGACCATGAACCAGCTGTCGGAGATCGACAAGCCGGTCGGTCTGTTGAACTCCGCCGGCTTTTTCACGGCATTTCTGGAGTTCATCGATCATATGGTCACCACAAAGTTCCTGCCGGCGGCGCATCGGCACTCGATCTCGGTGAATAGCGACGCGAGCGCCTTGATCGACCAGCTTCGCCGCTATGAACGCGTTGACGTTCCCAAATGGCTGTAGCGGTGAAATCTCGCAGCACGCGATAGATGATGCCACGACCGGAATCTGATCGAGCGCTCGAAAGGCCCGTTTCCTCGCCGTAGGGCCGTCCTTCGCGCTCGAAGGTTGGCACGGCATGCGGGCGCCGCGCCAACTTTCTGGAGTTCAAAACTATCGGCTAGAACCCGCACGGCACCACTGGAGCCGGAAGGCCAGCCGCGCTACGGGTGTCGATCAGGCCGTTGCCGCGGCCGGGCTTTCCGTGCCACTCGAAGAAACTGCCTCGGCAGCCAGCGCATGCCGCAACCGTTGCTCCTGTTCAGGGGAGAGCGAGGTGCGCAGCACGCTGGCGTGCTCGCCCTTGAAATCCTCCAGCACCTTCTCGGGTTGTATCTTGCGAATGAGAAGAAACAGCGCGGAACTGTTCACGGGGATCGTCTCCGCAAGCTTTTCGATGAGATTGTCGTCGATGCCGTAGTCGGACATGGAGCCGGCAAGTGCGCCTGATCCTGCGCCAATAGCCCCGCCGAGCACCATGCCTGCCAGCGGATTGAGAAACAGGAAGCCCACCAGCGTTCCCCACAAGGCACCCGACAGTCCGCCGCTTGCGGCCCCGGCCGCCGCAAGGTTTACGCTCTGCTTGAGGCGAACCTTGCCAGAACTGTCCCGGACAGCGACAACTGCATCTTCAAGATCTACGAGATATTCCTTCTCCAGTTGGACGAGACGATTGAGAATGGCGTCCGCCTTGTCGGGAGCGTCGAAACCAAGCACCACGAATTCTGACATTGGGATTTCTCCGGATTGGATTGGGCTCGACCGGAGATAGCTTCCAAGTCGCTTTTGTCCATAGCCGATGAATTGATCCTTACGACGATTTCAGCGCAAGGCGCTGCCGAGGAAGAAGGTCGCCGCGTCTCCGATTCCGGATGCATTACGTGCGCTTGTTTCTCCAAGCAGGCCGCGTCTGTCCGCCTGCTGCAGCGGCGACGCCGTCATCGTGCACATGGTTCTGCAGAACGCTGCCGAGCATTCCCAGGTCAAGGGCTTTGCTCCTGAAGCGGGGCCTTCAGCACATCTGCGATATGATCGAGGACGACTCGTGTTTTTGGTGGCATCCGGCGCCCGAGGGGGATCAGCGCGTGCACCGGCGGACCGTCGACGTCCACCTCCGGCAGTACCTTCACCAGTTCACCGGACAGGACATTCGGATGGGCCACGCGGTCGAAGATCTGGGCGATGCCGAGACCGTTCTTCGCTGCGTCGATCATCGACCGCCCATCGGACACGACGATGCTCGCATTCGGCGAGACCTCCGAAGTATGCGGCCCCTCGAAGATCGTCCATGGCCGAAGCCGGCCCGATCCGGCCCGGAAAATAATGGCCTCCTGCACAAGAAGATCCCGAATGGATGCAATCGGCTCGCGCGCAGCAAGGTAGGCGGGAGAAGCGTAAAGGCCGAGCCGCAAATCGCAGAGCTTGCGCACCGTGATCTCGCCCTCCGACGGCAGCGAGCCGATACGCACCACGATGTCCCATCCCTCGCCGACGGCATCCGACTGGCGGTCGGTCAAGGACAACTCGATGGTGACGAGCGGATATTTCCCACGGATCTCAGACAGGGTCGGAATGAAGAGCCCGCCTAGTCCGACCGGCGCATCGATGCGGACGCGGCCCGCCGGCTGCTCCCTTCGTGCCGCGAGCGCGATCTCCGCCTCGCTCAGCCCCTCCAGGGCGACACGCGCCGCCTCCAGATAGGTTTCCCCGTCCTCCGTCAGCCGGACCGCACGGGTCGTGCGTTGGAAGAGTTTGGTCCCAAGCCGCTGCTCCAGCCGTTGAACCGCTTTGCCGACATTCGATTTGCCGGTCTCAAGCTGCTCGGCAGCGCGCGTGAAGCTCGCATGCTGCGCCACCGCGACGAAGGTGGCGATGTCATGGATCGGCGGTGAAGTCAGCGCCATTGTCGCTCCTTGATCTACAAGCACCCACGATCACGTCGATAGCACGGCGCCTCGGAGGCTGAAAGGAGCTGAGACGCACGACAATGGGCCAGCAGCAATGGCTCTTTGTCGTATCGAGGTGGCTCCATACAAACCTCGGCCAGCAATATTTGTCGCCCAATGGGATACAGACAATCGCGTGTTGTGGCGTTTATCGCCGCAAGGCGAAATCACACCTTGTCATGCGAAGCGGTCGGTCGGACCGCAGAACCATCTAAGAGGTTTTCATCATGACAAGAAAATCCGGCATCCCTGCCAGTCAGGGGCAAATCTCCGTACTGCTGGCCGTTTGCCTGGCAGCGCTTGTGCTGCCGCTCAGTTTCTCCGGCGCTGCCATGGCGACCCATGCAATCGGCCAGGAACTCGGTGGCAGTACCGCAGCCAGGAACTGGATCACCAATTCCTTCATGCTGACCTTCGGCAGCTTCCTGATGACTGCGGGTGCGCTCTCCGATGTCTTCGGCCGCAAGCGCATCTTCCTTTCGGGCGTCACGCTCTTCGCCCTCGCTTCATTCGCCCTGAGTGTTGCCCCCTCGCTGGAAATCCTCAATGCCCTGCGCGCGGTCCAGGGACTTGCCGCTGCGGCCGCGCTTGCCGGTGGATCGGCGGCGCTCGCCCAGGAATTTGAGGGCCATGCCCGCACCCGCGCCTTCAGCATGATCGGCACCACCTTCGGCCTCGGCCTTGCCTTCGGCCCGATCCTCTCGGGCTTCCTCATCGAAAGCCTCGGCTGGCGGTCGATCTTTCTTTCCGGCACGCTGATTGGCGCTCTATCGCTGCTGATTGCCATCCCGCGCATGAGGGAATCGAAGAATCCCGATGCAGCCGGCTTCGACTGGTACGGCGCAGCGACATTCACCGCGATGCTTTCGTTGCTGACCTTCGCCCTGATCGAAGGCCCCGCAAATGACTGGACGAGCCTCTATGTCCTGGCGCTCCTTGTCGGCGCCGCCGCATCGCTTGCGGCTTTCGTCCTGCTGGAGAACCGTGTGCGGCAGCCACTGCTCGATCTCTCGCTCTTCCGCTATGCCCGTTTCGTCGGCGTACAGGTCCTGCCGATCGCCACGACCTATTCCTATGTCGTGCTTTTGATCCTGCTGCCGCTGCGCTTCGTCGGTATCGAGGGCTATAGCGAGATCGAAGCTGGCCTGCTGATGCTCGCCCTCTCGGCCCCGATGCTCGTCGTGCCGCTGCTTGCTGCAACGCTTGCCCGCCGAATTGCCGCCGGCACGCTTGCAGGCACCGGCCTGCTGATCGCTGCCGCCGGCCTCTTCTATCTGAGCCGCATCGAGATCGGCGCGCATGCTTCAGCGCTCGTCGCGCCGCTCCTGTTAATTGGCATCGGCGCCGGCATGCCCTGGGGTTTGATGGACGGTCTTTCCATCACCGTCGTTCCGAAGGAGCGCGCCGGCATGGCGACCGGCATCTTCAACACGACGAAGGTGGCCGGCGAGGGCATCACGCTCGCCATGGTCAATGCAATCCTTGCTGCTTTCGCCTCGTCAACCCTCCAGCACGCAATGCCGGATGGCCGAACGACCGACGGGATCGGCGAAGCCGCCCGGCATCTTGCGACAGGCGATCTTTCCAGGGCCGCCGACCTGCTGCCGGGAATTGCGCCGAAGATCCTGGCAACGGCCTATGGCATCGCTTTCGACGCGTTGATCTATGTGCTGATCACCATCACGCTCCTCGCTGCCGCGGTCGTCTTTGGACTGCTCGGCAATGCAACGGCAGCGGACGAGGAGCAGGCGGAAACGCTCGGCTCGCCCGCAGAATGATGAAATAGATCGCCCAGACAGCTGATGCACCGCCGGCAGCCAAGGCCGCGAAAGGTTGGGCCGCCCCCAGATCGGATGATCCTCCTCCGGAATCATCATCTGGGAGCGGCCCATCGGGCATCTTCCAATGGCTGGACTGGAAGCCATGATCCACATCCACGCACGGGCGATAAAGTCAGCCAGCACCGACATGCTGTCTCCCCTGCCACAATAATCCATCAAGTACCTTTATCGCTCCGAGGGATACAGAGCGTCGCATTGCCCGGCGTTTATCGCATCAACGTCCTAAGCCACATCTGTCCCAGAGTGCACGGCGGCCAACCGACTGCCGGCTCCGACAACAGAGGATGAAGACATGTTTGGCTTGAATACAGGCTTCGGTTTCAACAGCGAGAGCGATCTGTCGCTTTCCCGCAGACAATTGATGCAGGCCGCAGCGCTGGTCGGCGTGGCGCTCGCACCGCTACCGAGTTTCGGCGCGTCCGCCTCCGACACCGAACTCGTGCCCTTCAAAATCAACGTCCCCCAAGCCGATCTGGACGACCTGAAACTGAGGCTTGCCCGGACCCGCTGGCCGGAGCGCGAAACAGTCTCTGACGCCTCCCAGGGCGCCCAGCTCGACAAGATCAAGGCCTTGGTGGAATACTGGCGTACTGCATACGACTGGCGCCGTCTCGAGGCGCGGCTGAACGGCTATCCGCAGTTCAAGACCGAGATCGACGGCCTCGGCATCCACTTCCTGCACATCCGCTCGAAGCATGAGGACGCCCTGCCGCTGATCATGACACATGGCTGGCCGGGTTCGATCGTCGAATTCCTTGAGGTGATTGAACCGCTCACCGATCCTGCCGCCCATGGCGGCAAGGCCGAGGACGCCTTCCATGTGGTGCTGCCATCGATCCCCGGCCACGGTTTCAGCGACAAGCCGGCCGAAAAGGGCTGGAATCGCACCCGCATCGCCCATGCATGGAACACGTTGATGCACCGCCTCGGCTATGACAGCTATGTCGCCCAGGGCGGCGATTGGGGCAGCGTCATCACCACCGAGATGGGCCTGCTGCGCGTCAACGGCCTAAGGGCCATGCACGTCAACCTGCCCTTCGTCTTCCCGAACCCCTTCCGGCCAATCCGACACCAGAAGAACAGGTCGCGATCGATCAGGTGAAGCGCTTCGGTGGCGAAGGCTCGGCCTATTTCCAGATCCACGCCACGCGGCCGCAAACCATAGGCTATGCGCTCGCCGACTCGCCATCCGGCCAAGCCGCCTGGATCTACGAGAAGTTCGCCTCCTGGAGTGACAGCAACGGCAATCCCGAGAGCGTCCTTACCTACGACCAGATGCTTGACGACATCATGTTCTACTGGATCACCGACAGCGGCGCCTCCTCGGCCCGCATGTATGCCGAGAATGCCGATCTGACCTTCTTCTCGATCCCGGTCGACATTCCGACCGGCGTCTCGGTCTTCCCCGGCGAGATCTTCACGACGCCGAGATCTTGGTCGGAACGCACCTTCAGCAAGCTGGTCTACTGGAACCGGACGGCCAAGGGCGGCCACTTCGCCGCCTTCGAGCAACCGAAGATCTTCACGAACGAAGTGCGGGCTGCGTTTTCGAGCCTTCGACACAGATAGCACCGGCCCGCACACCACGAATGCAATAACGGCTCACGATTGTCTCCCGAGGAGCGACAGAGCATCGCGTCTCGCCGGATTTATCCGAAGAGAGCGACAGAATAGCCTCTCGTCATCGACATCAACTTCCGCAAAAAGGAAACCAGATCATGAAACTCTATATTGCTGACGATACCTGCTCCCGCGCCGTCCAGCTCATTGCCAACGAAATCGGCCTCACCCCGGAGATCGTCCACTATGACGTCTTCGGCAGGAGTGCCTCAAATGGCGATGACTTCGCCAAGGTCAATCCGCTCCTCTATGTCCCGGCGCTGTCGCTGGACAATCAAGAGGGGATATTGGCGGAGACGACCGTCGTCATTTCCTACCTGGCGGACCAGCATCCCGAGGCAGGACTGATCCCGGCTCACGGCACGCTCGAGCGTGCAAAGCTTGACCAACTGCTCGTCTTCATGGCGACGGAAATTGCCCAGAAGCATATTCCGCTCATGCGCAAGCTCCTGACCGTCGAGGGTATCGAGTTCACAACCAACAAGCTGCTCACCGCCTACAAGGTTCTGGACGATCGTCTTGCCGACGGGCGACCCTATCTCCTTGGCGACAAGTTCAGCGTCGCCGACGCCTATGCCTGGGCGACCCTTTGGGTTCGTCGTTCCGGGGTGGACATCGGTCATCTGAAAAATTTCGCGGCCTGGAAGGCTAGGATCGACGCCCGCCCGGCCGCCATAAAGGCGTTGCAGGACGAAGCCGAGATCGTCGCCATCCACAGGGCACAGATCGACGCCCGCGCAGCCTAATTTGCAAATGCGGAGTTGCGACAAATGCGTCGCAACTCCCTCGGCCGGTCTAGAACTGTCTGGCATCCGAAACTGGGGGCGACGCACCTGCCAGGACCTGCGCGACCTGTCTGGCCTGCACACGGATATCGGGTACTGCGGTGATTTCCCAGAATTGTCCAGCCGTCAGCGCTCCCACCGCATGGATCTGCACCCCCTTCTCCTCGCCTGAGCGAGACACGCGGGATTGGCCGTCGACGGCAATACCGAGGCGGAGCGGGTCGGCAGAGATAAGTTTCTGGCGGAGCATCTCTCTCAACAGCGGAGAATGGTCGATGCCGGCCCGCTCCATTCCCGTGCAGTTCACCACCCAATCCGCATCAAGCGACAGAACATCCTTGCGGCCTCTTGCCCTGTATCGGAGCCGCAACCCGTCATTAGTCTCTTCTATTTCCTGCAGGTACCCGGCATGGAGTACGACCTTGCCATCGTGGACAAGGTCTTGGAAACGTTGAAAAACTTCAGGGCCGACACGGTGGCGGTGAATGTTCCACCAAGGCAAGGCATGGCGCAGGAACCGTGCGCGCTCGCTTTTGTCCAGGCGTTGCCACAGAGCCTGGGTTTGCGGACGCAATCCATCCATGACGTCTCGCCAGTCACCCGTCTTCCTGCTCTCGTCCCGCAGTGATCGCAGGAGTTTGCTCATCCGTGTCGGCAAGGCCGCTATATCGATCGATGCAGCATGATGCGGGTTTCGGCTGTGGCCATGCGGCGCCAGACCGCGCCGCGACAGCACGTCCACCTGCCCCTCGAAACCATGAGCGGACAAAGCCAGGACCTGATCGATCATCGTGAGCCCCGACCCAAGAATACACACCCTGTCCTTCGCCCCCACCTTATGGAGCCAGGAGAGGCGCCATGGGTTCTTCACGACTCGCGTACGGGCGGCGGCGGACAGGTGGCCAAGATCGACCGGAAGTTTCGCATTGCCGACCCCGAGACAGAGAACGACGCTGCGCGCCGCGATCTCGTCGCCATTGTCCAGGAAGAACGCCAACGAGCTGCGATATTGCTCCATACAGCCTGTCGCCTTGGCTTTTATGAAATCGACCCTGCAACGCGACTTTCTGTTCCTCAGCAGTGACGCCAGCGTGTCGCGAACATAGAGCCCGTAGTCATTACGGGACGCGAAGTCGCCCGCACTCAGCGAGCGGTCATGCTCGGACAACCACTGGACGAAGGCATCCGGCCGGTCGGGAAACAGGCTCATCCGGGCCGCCGGCACGTTCAAACGATGCAGATAGAGCTCCGTGCGATAGGCAGTGCCGCGACCAAAGCCCGGATCGTCGCCAATGACGGCGATAGCGGATGATGCAGGCAGGAGCTCAATGAGATTGCAGACGGTGGCGATTGCGGAGAAACCGGATCCGACGACAACGACATCGTATATCAATGCGCCCTCCCGGCTGATACCCAGTACGAAACGCGCAGTTGTCGCCACGGTTCAGACGCTTGGCGGTTACCGCGCTTCGCCAGCAGTAAACTACTTGTTCTGCTGAAACGGCAAGGGCTGAGTTGTGTTCTTGCTGGGGACATGATCCTTGCGGGAATTTCGGCGGCGGGCGATCCGGGCAGGCTTTTCAACCCGCCTGCGTCCTATTCGGGCGTGCTTTCAAGGCAGTCAGATCAGTCCGGCCACAAGGGCAAAGAGGAACGCGAAGGACATCGCGGTTGTGGCGATCTGCAGGGCGGCCTCAGCGCGCGAAAACCATCGCGCATCAGCGCGTCGAGATGGCCTCAGGGAAAACTCGGTAACAACGGCCATGGTGCTGCTCCTTCAATACCATGCCCCACCCGCAGCTCTCCAGAAGGAGAGTTCATATTCGCGGGCGGATGGGTCACGCGTCGCGATCGGCGCAATCGCTTGAGGTGAGCGTGACGGACCTATTCTCAACAGGCGATCGAGCCCTGCCTTCACGCTTTGAAGAAAACCGACGTCCATGGGCACCTCCGTAACTGTGAAAGCCTTTGCTGCCAGGCACGTCAGGAAATTCCTCCTGGCGCTGGCAAGACGCTCAACCGGTGGCGTCGCCCCGCCGGAGTTTCCCTATTCGGCCGCGGCCAGCGCCGGGCTGATGCGGGGAAAGAAGGCAGCGAGTTCGCCGACCACGTCCCCGATGCGTTTGGAAAGCTGCTCCGATGAAACGGCGTAGTCCGAGAAATCGCGGTCCGATGCATAGACGGCCGTTGGCAGCGTATGCGCCATGAAGAAGCCGAAGAGCGGACGGAGTTGATGCTCGACCATCAGCGCGTGACGATCGCCGCCGCCCGTCGCGGCGATGATGATCGGCTTGCCGCGCAATTCGTGCGGCTCGACAAGATCGATCAGATGCTTGAACAGGCCGGGATAGGACCCTTTGTAGGTCGGCGAGCCGACAACCAGCGCATCAGCCCTGACGATATCGTCGATCACCTTGGCTGCCTGATCATCGAGGTCCTTGCGCCAAAGGGCGCTCCCAAGCGATGGGCCGACATCGTGCAGATCGTAGGTGGTGGTTGAAAAGCCGTATTGAGCGCTTGCAAGATCGGCAATGTGCCTGACAAGCGCAAGCGTCTTCGACGGCCGGTTGAAGCTGCCCGCAATGCCGACGAGTTTGAAGCCTGCCATCGCATATCCTCTTAATGTTTCGCCTAATATTGTCTATGAAATTACTGGATTAAAGGAACGGGCGTTTCTCATTCGCTCTTAAATAGAAAAACTATCCTTCGTTCGATTGCCGCCGGAAGGGGTTCTACCTGATCGCGCAACCCGCCCGGCAAGGAGGGCGAGAACGGCAGCAGCGCGCGCGGCCTTACGAGCCGCCGCCACGACGGAACCGCGCCTGCACAGCAGGATGCGAGACAGGCAGTCGATCGCCGAGCCCGAACAGCTTTTGCCGCAGCGAACCGGCCTCATAGGCCGTCTTGTATCGCCCTTGTTCCTGCAGGACGGGAACGACGTGGGCGACGAAATCTTCGTAGCTTTCCGGCACGACCGTGCGCGTCAGGTTGAAGCCGTCGATCTCGCCCTCGTCTATCCAGTTGGCAAGCTCGGCCGCAACCATCGATCCGTCGCCTACAATGACGGGATAGCGGCCACCCACGGCCAGCTCGGCCAGGAGCTGGCGCTTCGTCCAGCCGCGCTGCTTGGCAAGCTGGGTAGCGGACTGGATGGCGTTGGACGTGCCATAGGTGATCTGATCGTCGAGCTCGTAGCGAGAAAAGTCGATGCCTGTGCTTGCCGAGAAGTGCGCAAGCCCGGCTTCGGGGCTGGCGTGTTGTAGATACTCGCGGTGCCTGTCTTCGGCGTGCCTAGCCGTCTCGCCGGTAATCACCGTGATGCCGACAAAGATCTTCATGTCCTCCGGCCTTCGCCCGGCCTCCAGCGCCTCCTGCCGCAGCGCGCGAGAAGCGGCTTTGGCGGCCGCCTTGTCGGTGGCCGTGACGAACACGCACTCGGCATGCCGCGCCGCAAATTTCCGGCCCCTGCCTGAAGTACCAGCCTGGTAGAGCACCGGCGTGCGCTGCAGCGAAGGCTCGGCCAGATGATATCCATGCGACCGGTAGAAACGACCTTCATGCGCGATCGGACGCACCTTGGAGGGGTCGGCGAAGACGCGGTTCGCCTTGTCGAGGACGACGGCATCGTCATCCCAGCTTCCCTCCCAGAGCTTGTAAAGCACGTCCATGTATTCGTCGGCGCGATCGTAACGGCTGTCGTGCTCGGCCTGGGCGTCCTGCCCGAGGGCGCGGGCGGCGCTGTCGAGATAGCCGGTGACGATGTTCCAGCCGACCCTGCCATCGGTCAGGTGGTCCAGCGTCGACATACGCCGCGCGAAAAGATAGGGCTCGTCCGAATTCAGGTTGACCGTAATGCCGAAGCCCAGGTTCTTCGTCACCGCCGCCATTGCCGATACGAGAAGCAGCGGGTCGTTGACCGGCAGCTGGATGGATTCCCTCAGCGTCAGCTCCACGGAACCCCGGTAGACGTCGTAGACGCCGATGATATCGGCCAGGAATATCCCGTCGAAGAGGCCCTTCTCCAGCGTCGCGGCAAGCGAGGTCCAGTAGTCGAGGCTCTTGTAGCGATGGGACTGGTCTCGCGGATGCGCCCATAGTCCATGGTTGATATGGCCGACGGAGTTCATGTTGAACGCGTTCAGCAGGATCTGTTTCTTCATTGCCGTCATTGTCCGATTGCCGCGTTAGATCGCGCCATGGCGCGGCGGGAGCTTGCCGTTGAGGTAATAATTCCCGATCGCCTGGTATTTCCAGCGAACCGGATCGTGGAGCGTGTGGGTGCGCACGTTGCGCCAGTATCGGTCGAGATTGTCTTCGCTGAGCGTCGAGGAAGTCCCGGAAAGCTCGAAGAGCTTGTTGGCAGCCAGCAGCCCCGCCTTCGTCGCCAGGATCTTTGCCTCCGCAACGGCAATCGAGGCGCGGGCGACGGAATCCGCGTTCATATCCTCCTGCGCAGCATCGACGGCCGCCGCCGCCCGAACGAGAAGCGCCTCCGCCGCGCGCAGCCTGACCTTCACCTCACCGATATGGTGAAGCGCCAGCGGATCGTCCGCCGCGCGCTCCACCTTGGCGTCGATCCAAGGGCGAGCCCGCTCGCGGATGAACCGCAGCATCTCTTCGTAGGCGCCCTGTCCTATGCCGAGGTCGATCGCTGCATGCATGATCTGCGCATGCGGGCCTATCGTGGTCGGGCGGTCGAAGGACGCCTGGAATGGGACGATCCAGCGCTTCTCGACTGGGACGCGCTCGAACTGCACCGAGCCGCTGCCGGTCACGCGCTGACCGAAGCCGTCCCAATCGTCGATGATCGTCACGCCTGGTGCATTGCGCGGCACGAACACCAGATAGGAGACCTGCCTACCCTGCTCCTCGGCTATCGCCAGCGTCGGTATCCAGTGCGCGTAGATCGCACCCGTGCAATAGAACTTCTGTCCTTCGACATACCAGTCGCCGTCCTCGCTGTAGAGGCGCGTGCGCCGGATGAAGTCGCGCCTTCCGATCTCGGCAAGCGCGTTTCCGAACCGCTCCCCCGCAAGAACGCGATCATAGAAGAAGCGCTTCTGCTCCCAGCTCGCCCCGACGCGGAGCACTTCAAGGGCATAATAGTGGTTCTGCGGGATCTGCGACAACGAACCGTCCGCCACGCCGATGGTCGCGATCACCTTGGCAAGAGTAGCCGTCGAAACACCCGGGCCACCGAACTCCTTCGGCACC
Source organism: Rhizobium sp. BK251 (assembly GCF_004345245.1). Taxonomy (GTDB): domain Bacteria; phylum Pseudomonadota; class Alphaproteobacteria; order Rhizobiales; family Rhizobiaceae; genus Rhizobium. The sequence goes on from NZ_SLUQ01000006.1 coordinate 478,615, forward strand.
GTAATCCCCCACAGACCGCTTGCCGTGAATTCGTCAAGTTCCTTCCATGGAAGCTGTCTTTCGCTATCGCGCTTTGAAGCTCCGGCGGCAAAGCTGTGCGCAAGCCGGGCAGCAACTTCAAGGGCATGGGAATCGCCCTCGATGAGATCGGGCACGCGCGAAGGCGGCGCGGCGGGAGAGACGGGCTCGGTTCGTGCGGAAGACGTCATGTGTTCCTCAATTCCACTGATGGCGGCTGGGCAAGGCACCGTTCAGTTCGTAGTTTCCGATGAGGTGGTACTTCCACCGAACGGGATCGTGCAGCGTATGAACGCGGGCGTTTCGCCAATGACGGTCGAGATTCTGTGCAGCACGCGTCGAAGCGGAGCCGGCAAGATCGAAGAGCTTTTCGGTCGCCTCCAAGGCGATTTCCGTCGTCAGGATCTTTGCCTCTGCGACCGCCACGGACGCCCGTGCACTCGAGGCATCGGTCACCGGCTCTCTTGCGATCGCGTCGATCGTTGCCGCCGCCTCGTGAAGCACGGCCTGGGCGGCGTGGAACTCCGCGTGGAGATGGCCGACTTCATGGATGATCGTCGGATCCTCGGTCGCCGCCTGGAGCCCCGAGTCTACCCAGGGACGAGCCCGCTCGCGGACGAAGGACAACGTGTCTTCTATTGCTGCCGAGGCTATGCCGGAATCGATCGACGCCTGAATCAGCTGCGATATCGGGCCTGCCAGTCCCGGCCGGTTGCCATAGGACCAGACCGGAAAAACGAGATCGGGGTCAACCGGCGCATTGACGAATTCGACCGAGCCGCTTGCCGTCGTGCGTTGCCCGAAGGAGGACCAATCGTCGATCACCCGCACGCCGGGCGCATCGCGGCGAACCCAGACCTGGATCGGCCGGTCCTTCTCGTCGATTGCACGCGTTGGAATCCAATGGGCGAAGATCGCGCTGGTGGAATAGAACCGGCGTCCAGTGAGGCGCAGTCCATCGGGCGCTGCAACCAGGCGCGTCGTGCTAACATTGACTGCCTTCTTTCCCTTTTCTGGACCGGCATTGCCGATCCGGTGTCCATTCAGGATATCGCCATAGATGCGGGCCTTCTGTTCAGGTGAGCCGACATCGCGCAGGAGCGCGAGCACGCCGAACTGGTTCTGTGGAAGCTGGCCCAGCGACGGGTCCGCTGCGCACAATATCTCGAAGGTCTTGGCAAGGGTCGTGAGCGAGACGTCGGCGCCGCCGAATTCGCGTGGAACGGTGATCCCGCCAAGTCCGCTCGCCGTATATTCCTCGATCTCGTCCCAGGGCAGCCGCCTCTCGCGGTCACGGTCGGACGCACCCTCGCGAAAGTGCTCCGCAAGGCGCAAGGCGGTGTCGAGAGCCTCGGAGTCGCTGGTAATGAGGTGGGGCCTGCTTGGAGGAAGCGGCCGGCGCTCCATCGGGCCGTCTGCGACAGCGAAACGATCCGTCATCGATAAGTCTCCTTTATCGTGCCCGCAGGTAGCGGACCGCCGCATCGCCGGCGAATTGCACTGCGCAGACCATGGCGATGAGAACGACGATCACGGCCGCCATCACGGTGGTATCGAAGCGCTGGTAGCCGTAGCGGATCGCCATGTCGCCCAGACCGCCGGCGCCTACGGCACCGGCCATCGCCGAAGCACCGATCATGCTGACGATCGTGATGGTGAAGCCGCCGATGATGCCGGGCAGGGCTTCGGGCAGAAGCACATGCCGGATGATGTGCCAGCGGCGGCAGCCGATTGCCTGCGCGGCCTCGATCAGACCGCTGTCCACCTCGCGCAGGCTGACCTCCGCGATGCGGGCAAAGAAGGGCGTGGCGCTGATCGAAAGCGGAACGACCGCCGCCCAGACGCCGATCGTCGTGCCGGTGATCAGCCTTGTCAGCGGAAGCAGAGCGACCAGCAGGACGATGAAAGGCGTCGCGCGAAAGCCATTGATGATCGCGGCAAGCCCGCGCTGCAGGTTCGGTGCATGGATCAGGCCGCCAGGTGCTGCAAGCACAAGGAAGACGGCGAGCGGAATGCCCGCGAGAAGAGCAATGAGCGCCGAAACGCCCACCATGGCAACCGTGTCCAGGAACGCCTGCCAGAGGCGCTCATACATCATTGCCGACATAGCCGAGTACCTTTACCTGATGTGCCAAGCCGCCGAGGGCTTCCACAAGCGCCGGCTTTGTCGAGCCGGCGACGATGACGAGCCTGCCGTGAACATGGCCCTGGATTCGATCGAGCGCGCTTTGCACGAGGCGGACCTGCGATCCCGCCGCCTTTGCAATTTCCGAGAGATCGGGTTCGAGACCACCTTCGCCGGTATAGGCGAGTTCGAGCACCGTGCCCGTCGTCTCGCGATCCGGTTTCGCCCGCAGCCGCGTCGCCAGATCCTCCGGGATTTCACGGTCGAGAGGCCGCAGAAGCGCCCGCGTTGCCTCGTGCTCCGGGTGGCCGAAGACCTTCCAGACAGGCCCGTGCTCCGCAATCGTGCCATGATCGAGGACGAGCACCTGGTCACAGATTTCCCGGATCACGCTCATCTCATGCGTGATCAAAACGATGGTGAGCTTGAGCCGGCGATTGATGTCCTTCAGCAACTGAAGAATCGAAAGGGTCGTTTCCGGGTCCAGCGCCGAGGTCGCCTCGTCGCAGAGCAGGATTTCGGGCCGATGAACGAGCGCGCGGGCGATCCCCACCCGCTGCTTCTGGCCGCCCGAGAGGCGCGAGGGATAGGTCTTCTCCTTGCCCTCGAGACCAACGAGGGCGAGCGCCTCCGCTACCCTTTGTTCGATCTCGGTACGCGGCAGGCCGGCGACGATCAGCGGCAGCGCCACATTGCCCCAGACGGTCTTGGCCGAAAGAAGGTTGAAGTGCTGGAAGATCATGCCGATCCGCCGCCGCAATAGCACGAGACCGTTCTCGTCAAGCGAGGCGATGTCGGTCCCGTCGATCAGGACGCGACCGGAGGTCGTCCTTTCGAGACGATTGATCGTCCTCAGAAGGCTGGATTTGCCCGCGCCGCTTCGACCGATGATTCCGAAGATCGAGCCGCCGGGAACATCGACGGTTATGCTGCGAAGCGCGTACACGAGACCGGCTGAGGAGGAATATGTCTTCTCCACGCCCTCCAGCACGATCGAGCCGAGCGCCTGCTCGGCCGGATCGCCCGAGGCGGCCTCGGCAGCATTGGAGCCGGATATGGTATCCGGCTCCAATATTTCACGCCTTTCGGCGGTGCGGAGCGCAGTCGCCATCAATGAACCCACGGCAATGTGTAGAGCTTCTGGTCGGAGGCGAAGGCCTTGTTGATGGCCTCCTTCACGGCCGGCGAGTTCTGGTAGAGCGTGACGAGTTCCCTGATGGCCGGGTCGTCCACCTTGTCCGACTTGACCGCGAAGACGATCGCAAACTGCTTGTCATCGACGCCCGAATAGATAAGGCCGGAGCTCGGATCGAAAGCCTTGGAGGCGACGATGAAGTGCGGATAGCCCTGCGCCAAGTCGACGTCACCGGTCACGCGTGCAAGCTGCGGGCCTTCGACTTCGCTGAAGGCCAGGTGCTTGGGATTGTCTGTAATGTCGTCGAGCGTGCCCTTGAAGCCGACACCATCCTTCAGTGTGAGGAGCCCTGCCTTCTGCAGCAGCAGCAGGCCGCGGCCCTGGTTGACCGGGTCGTTGGCGATAGCGACGGTGCCGCCATCCGGAACGTCATCGAATTTCTTGTACTTGAGGGAATAGATGCCGATGTTTGCCAGCACGCCGATCCCGGCGCTCTTGAAGTCATAGCCCCGCTCGGCGATTGCATTGCTCAGGAAAGGCTGGTGCTGGAAATAGTTGACGTCGATGTCACCGGACTGCAGCGCAATGTTCGGCGTCGTCCAGTCGCTGAACTCGACCACCTCGATATCCAGCCCCTTGGCCTTCGCCTCCGGAATGAGCGCCTCGATGGAGTCTGCGTAGACCCCGGGAACGACCCCGACCTTCACCGTTTCAGCGGCGGCGGCATGGGAGAAGACCATGACCGCCGCGGTTGCCAATGCTGCAATGTAGTTTTTCATGTGAGCCCCTTGGTTTCGAAGGCTCAACGATATTAACCTCTATTTTTATAGACAAAGTCGATATTTTCGCTCTTTGGTCCGGAACGAGAAAAGTTTTCCTTATTGGCTGCCGCCGCTTGCCGGCTCCGATCGTGCACCAATCGTCCCAAATCATAGGTAATTGCGCTGCTTGGTGCGATCATAGGACCGGCACCAAGCAGAACAGGTTCTGCCGCAGCCAATATCTAGTAAATCTATCGATAAAGAAACGCCGATCCGAGGCGGCTACCAAAAAGAAAATGTCTTTCCTCGAAGGCCGCCGGTGAATGCTGCATCGTGGCGCCGAATGAAATCGGAGGCAGCCTATGACCGCGCAATTGCACCACCTCACCCTGGATCGCCCCACCGCCACGCGTCTCGAAAACGAGCAGCAGGCCATTGCTGTCGCGCGGGAGCTTGCGGAGCGATTTGGTGCGACAGCATCAAGGCGCGACCACGAGAGGCTGATGCCTTTCGCCGAGCTCGACGCCCTGTCGCAGTCCGGGCTGCTGGCCATCACGGTGCCGGAGGAATATGGCGGACTTGATGTCTCCAATGCGGTCCTCGCCGAGATCACCGCCATCCTTTCCGAAGCCGACGGTTCGATCGGCCAGATCCCACAGAACCACTTCTATATACTGGAAGCGCTTCGCACGGACGGAACGGAGGAGCAGAAGCGCTATTTCTTTGGGCGCGCGCTTGCAGGTGAGCGGTTCGGCAACGCGCTTTCCGAGCGCGGCACGAAAACCGTCGGCCACTACGATACCCGCATCACCCGCGACGGTCCCGGCTACCGCATCAATGGCAGGAAATACTATTCGACGGGCGTGCTGTTTGCCGATTGGATCGCAATTTTCGCTCTCAACGAGGCCGAGCGGCTCGTCATGGCCCTGGTGCCGAGGGGAACGGAAGGCGTGGAAGTCATCGATGACTGGGACGGCTTCGGACAGCGCACGACCGGCAGCGGCACGACCATCCTGAACAATGTCTATGTGAGCGCCGATTCGGTCGTCTCCCACTACAAGGGTTTCGAGCGCCCCTCGACAATCGGTTCGGTCGGCCAGATCATCCACGCGGGCATCGATCTCGGCATCGCCCGTGCGGCTTTTGCCGAGACGCTGGAATTCGTGCGCACCAAGTCGCGTCCGTGGATGGACAGCGGCGTCGAACGCGCCTCCGACGATCCGCTGACGATTGCCAGGATCGGTCAGGTCGCCGTCCGGCTAGAGGCCGCCACCGCGACTGTCGAGTACGCAGGTCGCAAGGTCGACAGGGCACAGATCGAAACGACGGAGGAGAGGATCGTGGAGGCGACGCTTGCCGTCGCGACCGCCAAGGTACTGACGACCGAGATTGCGATCGAAGCCACGAACACGCTCTTCGAACTGGCTGGCACATCTTCTGTCAAGCTTGGCCTCAACCTCGACCGGCACTGGCGCAATGCCCGTACCCATACGCTGCATGACCCGGTGCGCTGGAAATACCATGTCGTCGGCAACTATCACCTGAATGGCATCACGCCACCGAAGAACGGCGCGCTCTGATATCACCCTCCCAAAATGAACAACCCCATTCCCGATGCCGGGAATGGGGCCAGACTGCAGACAAACTTCTTGTGGTTCGGCACACCTTGTTTCTCCGTCATTCCGGCCTTGAGCCGGAATCCAGCCAGCCGCGCGTCTGGGCGGCGAAAGAGTCTTTTGCGATCAAGGACTTGATCGCGCTGGATACCGGCACGAGGCCGGTATGACGGTGGTGGGTATCTAAGCAATCAATCGAGTTGACGGCTTTGTCAGCAGCCTAAGCCCCATTCCCGATGCCGGGAATGGGGTTCTCTCTTATTTGGATTGGGCGGATCTCAGCTATAAAGGCTGACCTCCGGGATCTTGTCGTTAAGCACGAATTCGCCGACTTCCTTGGCCTTGTAGAAGACCGGATCATGCAGCGTGTGGGTGCGCACGTTTCGCCAGAAGCGATCGAAGCGGTATTTTTCGGCCGTTGAGCGCGCGCCGGTCAGTTCGAAGATCCGCGATGTGATGTCGAGCGAGACATTCGTGGCGTGCACCTTGGCGGCATAAGCCTCTGCCGCCGCTTCGCCGCGCTCGCGAGCCGTCACGTGATGGCCCTTGGCAAGGCCTGCCTGAACGGCTGCGGCAGCGCTGTCTGCAAGCGCAGCAGACGCCTTCAGCGTCGCCGTGAACTCGCCGACGCGCTCGAGGATATAGGGATCATCGGCAGCGCGCTGGACGCCGGAAGTCACCCAAGGCCGCGTCGTCGTGCGGACATAATCGACCGCGGCCCCGAGCGCACCCTCGGCCGTGCCGAGGTAGAAGTTGACGAAGACCAGCTGAATAAGCGGCGTGTTGAAAGTCGAAAGCACAGGCGGTGCGGCGTCCGGCGCCGCGGGCGCACCCACAAAATCCTCCTCGTAGACGGGGAAGTCGTGGAACTCGGCACTACCGCTATCCGACAGGCGCTGACCAAAATTGTCCCAGTCATCATTCGCGACATAGCCGGGACGGTTGGTCGGTACGGCAAAACCGACGATCTTGTCGTCGAGGGTCGCGTTGGCGTTGATGTAGTCGGAGACGTGTGCGGCGGTCGAGAAGGACTTGCGTCCGTTGAGCACGTAGCCGTTTCCGCGCCGTGTCAGGACGAGGCCGGGATCACGCGGATTGACGGCTGCACCCCAGTAGAGGTTCCTTGCAACCGTTTCACTTCCAAGAGCGCGAGCGCGCGCTTCCTCCAGCGCCCAGTAGATGTATTGGCTGTTGACGTAATGATAACCGAGGAGCTGGCCTATGGAGCTTTCCCCCCGGGCGAGGATGCGCACCAGCCTCAGGCCATCCACCCAATCGAGCCCGCCGCCACCGATCTCGGGCGCGTGCAACGCATTGAGCAGACCGGCATTCTTCAGTTTGACGATCTCGGCAAGCGGCGGCCGTCCATCGCGGTCAAGTTCTGCGGCGCGCCTTGAAAGGTCCGCCGAGATTTCCTCGGCGCGAGCGAAAAGGTCCTCTCGGGTCGTGTTGCGGTTGGTAGCGAAGACGACGTTGGACTGGCTCATGGTTCGGAACTCCGGTTCATTGAAATGGGACCGGCGGAGGCCGCAAGGCCCCCGCCGAAGGATCGAGGCAGGCCGATCAGAAAAGCTTGTCCGGGATCCAGCTTGCGGTCGCCGCGTCGCTCGTGCTGAAGGCCGGGATTTTCTGCGCCAGTTCCTCGATCGTCTTGACGCCGGCCGCCCTCAGGCTCTCCTGCGTCAACAGCGTCGGCTTGACGACGATCTGCTGTGGCACGTCCTGGCCGGCAACCTGGAGTGCTGCCGCGCGCACGGACACCGCGCCGACAACAGCCGGATTGGTCGCGACAGTCGCCACCCACGGGCTGCCTTCCTCGGTGATTTCCTGAATGTCGGCGGTAGAAACATCAGCCGAATAGATCTTCAGCTTGCCGGCGATGCCGAGGTCGTTTGCGGCGAGCTTCACGCCGCGGGCGAACTCGTCATAGGGCGCAAAGACGACGGTCGTGTCCGGGTTGGCGGTCAGGGCCGCCTTCGCCTGGTCGGCCGTCGAGGTTGCCGTCGTGTCGTTGACGACGCCAAAGCGCGTCTTTTCCACGACACCCGAATTTTCCGACTTGAACTTGTCCCAGACCTCGTTGCGACGATCGAGAGGCGCAAAACCGGCGACGTAGACATAGGCGGCATTGAAACTCTTGCCGTTATCCTTCACCGCCTGATCGAGCGCGAGCTGGGCGAGCTCATGGTCGCTCTGCTCCACCTGGGGAATCTTTGGATTGTTGAGGTTCACGTCGAAGGCGACAACCTTGATGCCCTTGTCCAGCGCCTGCTGGGCCACATCGCCAAGCGATTCCGGCAGGCCGTGGTCGATTACGATGGCGGAGACACCAAGATTGATCGCCTGCAGCACCTGCTCCCGCTGCTCAGCGGCATCCTGGCGACCGGGGAAAACACGCAGGTCGATGTCGAGCGACTTCGCCTGCGCCTCGGCGCCGGCCTGATAGGCCTGGAAGAAGTCACCGGCGGAAATGTAGCTGATCAGCGCTATCTTCACGCCACCCTTGTCGAAGGGAGCGGGCGCACCGGCAATGCCGTCAGCGAAAGACGCCTGGGCGAAAAAGAATGGGATGGCGGCGCTCAAGGCAAGCCGTGCGAAAGATTTCATCGTCGCGTTCCTCTGGTCTTGGCAAGCGTCGTCTGACGGACGGCAGATCCCCGCGACGCATGAAATTATTAGATATAAACTCTATATTTTTAGTAGATTAAATGATCCGATTGTGCGCCCCTTGAGAGATTCTTTGTTCCCGTTGAAAGGCATTGGCGGCAATGGCTTGCCTGGAACTCCGCTGGCCGGACGGGCCAATATGTCGCCCGGAAAGCAGACCCGGACGCCACCAGATGCCACTTCTTCATGTTGAAAATCTCTCCCGCAGCTTCGGCTCGACCCGAGCGCTTGCCGGCACCCATCTGTCGATCGAGCGCGGAGAAATCGTGGCCCTCATGGGCGCGAACGGCGCGGGCAAATCGACGCTGGTGAAGATCCTTTCCGGGGTGCTTGCTGCCGAAGGCGGCACCATAAGCCTGGGTGATCGTCACTTCGCGCCGAGGACACCGTCCGAAGCGGCAAGGGCTGGCATCGCGACGGTCCATCAATCGACCGATATCGTCGGCCCCGCGGGCCTGACGGTGGCGGACGCCCTGCTGCTCCACCGCTTTGCCGAGCGCAGCACGCCTCTTTTCGTCTCGCGCAAGAGCATTCGCCGCGAGGCGAAGGCCATGCTCGACGCCGTCGGCTTTTCGCTGCCGCTCGATCGGGATTTCGGCGATCTATCCGCCGCCGACCGCCAGTTGGTGGCGATCGCCCGGGCGCTGGCGAACAGGGCCGATCTGCTGATACTCGACGAGCCGACGGCCAGTCTTTCAGGCGATGAAAGCCGCCGGCTTTTCGATATCCTCCTGCGCCTGCGCGCGCAGGGCCTTGCGATCCTTTACATATCCCATCGCATGGCGGACCTCGAGGCCATCGCCGATCGGGCGATCGTCATGCGCGGCGGCCGCGTCGTGGGCAGCTTCACGAGGCCGATCGACTTCCCGAGCGCCGTCGAAACCATGATCGGCCGCAGGCTGGATGCCGCGCGACCGGACGCACGACTTGCGACGGGACCGGCGATCTTCGAGATGCGCAATGCGCAGTTGGTGCCGACAAGCGACCCATTTGACCTGGAACTGCGCGAGGGCGAAGTCGTCGCCATCACCGGCGTGCTCGGCGCCGGAAAGAGCCGGCTGCTTTCCACGATCTTTGGCATATCGCGGCTTGCCGGTGGCGAAATGCTGCTCGACGGTCGTCCGCACAGGCCAAAATCGCCGGCCGACGCGATTTCAGCAGGTGTCGCCATGGCTGCGGAAGATCGCCACCGCTCCTCGCTGATGCCGGCCGCCTGGCCGGGGAATTCCCTGGCAGCCACCATCAGCCTTCCGCATCTTGCGAAATGGTATCCGAGCGGTTTCCTATTCGGCGGCCGCGAGCGGAGCGAGGCGGCCCAGGCGATCTCACGCCTCGGGATCAAGGCGGCAGGTCCTCTCGCTTCCGTCTGGACGCTCTCCGGCGGCAACCAGCAGAAGGCCGTAATTGCCCGCTGGGAGGCGGAACCGAGCCGCCTGCTTCTTCTCGACGAGCCGTTCCAGGGCGTCGATGTCGGCGCCCGCCGCGATATCATCGAGGCGATCCGCGCCCGCACGGACCGCGCCACATTGATCGCCACGTCCGATCCGGAAGAGGCCTACGAGGTCGCCGACCGTATCCTCACCATCGATCGACACGCGTTGCGACCGATTGCGATCGACGCAATCTCTCCAGCCATTCAGGGAACATACGCATGACGACGATCGAGGACGAGGTCCTTCAGGAGAAGGTTGCAGCGCAGGCGACCGAACGCATCGGCCGCCTGGGAGGCGCAGCAAGCGCAGTCCTTCGGTCCGGCGCCGTCTTTATCCTGCTCGGCCTGATGCTGGTCGGCTTTGCCATTGCCGAGCCCGCCTTCATCAATCTCGGCAATCTGATGAGCATCCTGCAGGCCGTATCGGTCGTCGCCATCCTTGGCGCAGGCGTCACGGTGACGCTCGCCGTCGGCGGTTTCGATCTCTCGATTGGCGCCGTTGCCGCCTCGAGTGTCATGGCCGCAAGCTATGCGATGATCGTCTGGCATCTCGATGCCTTTGCGACAGTACCGCTGGTTCTGGCCCTCGGCGCTGCCATCGGGCTCATCAACGCCTTCCTGATCGTGCGTCTGCGCGTGCCCGATTTGCTCGCGACACTCGCCATGATGTTCCTGCTTTCGGGCCTCCAGCTCATTCCGACGGCAGGCCGCTCGATTTCCGCCGGCCTCGTCCTGCCGGATGGCTCCAAGGCGACGGGCGCCTATGATCCCGCCTTCCTCCTCATCGGCCGCTACAGCCTCTTCGGCACCCTGCCGGTCTCGGTCGTTCTGATGGCCGTCGTTGCTATCGTTCTTTTCGTCCTGACCGAGCGCACACGCATCGGCCGGTTGCTTTTTGCGACGGGTGGCAACGAGGTCGCCACGCGGCTTGCAGGCGCTTCCACGACGCGTCTTAAGACCCTTGCCTACGTCATATCGGGAGCGCTCGCCTCCCTCGGCGGCATCGTGATCGCAGCCCGGGTCGGCCGCGGTGATGTCTCGTCCGGCGGCTCCCTGTTGATGGATTCGGTCGCCGCCGCGCTGATCGGCTTTGCCGTTCTCAATCTTCGTCGCCCGAACGTGCTGGGCACCGTCGTCGGCGCCGTCTTCGTGGGTGTGCTTCTCAACGGCCTGACCATGCTGAACGCGCCCTACTACACGCAGGACTTCGTCAAGGGTGCCGTTCTGGTCGGAGCGCTGGCCCTCACCTACGGGCTCGGCCGCAACGTCGATCGCTGACGTCCGGCTCCGGCCCTGCGAAATTTTCCTGCCGGGCCGCGCTTTTGGAATAACGTTCCTCCTTAGATATATAAATCTATATAATTTATCGACTACACAAAACGAGAGAGGGCTATTTCATGAGTGAAGGACTTGGATCCGGCTTCGGACGCCGGGAAATCTTGAAGCTCGCGGCGGTCGCCGGAGCAACATTCGCCGGCACCGGTATCTTTGCGGCCGGACAGGCAAGTGCCGCAGACGACGGCCTTTCGCTGAAGGGCAAGCGCGTCGCGATCAGCGCCACCGGCACCGACCACTATTTCGACCTGCAGGTTTACAACGCCCAGATCGAAGAGGTGAAGAGGCTCGGCGGCGAGCCGATTGCCGTCGACGCCGGCCGCAATGACGGAAAGCTGATCGCCCAGCTGCAGACGCTCGTCGCGCAGAAGCCGGATGCCCTGGTGCAGATCCTCGGCACGCTCAGCGTCATCGATCCCTGGCTGAAGAAGGCGCGCGACGCGGGCATTCCCGTCCTGACCGTCGATGTTGGCTCCACCAACTCGATCAACAACACGACCTCCGACAACTGGGGCATAGGCAAGGACCTCGCCCTGCAGCTCGTCTCCGACATCGGTGGAGAAGGCAACATCGTCGTCTTCAACGGTTTCTATGGCGTCACACCCTGCGCCATCCGCTACGACCAGCTCGTCAACGTCACCAAATACTTCCCGAAGGTGAAGATCCTCCAGCCGGAACTGCGCGACGTCATTCCGAACACCGTCCAGGATGCGTTCACGCAGATCACCGCGATCCTCAACAAGTACCCGGAGAAGGGCTCGATCAAGGCCGTCTGGTCGGCCTGGGATATTCCGCAGCTCGGCGCCACCCAGGCGATTGCCGCGGCCGGCCGCAACGAGATCCGCACCTACGGCGTTGACGGCAGCCCGGAAGTTCTCCAGCTCGTTGCCGATCCGAACTCCCCGGCCGGCGCCGATGCGGCGCAGCAGCCGGCCGAGATCGGGCGCGTTGCGGTCCGCAACGTCGCCAGGCTGCTCGCCGGACAGAGCCTGCCGCGCGAAACCTACGTACCGGCACTTCTCGCCAACAAGGAAAACGTTGGCGAGATCATCAAGAAGCTCGGTATCGGCTGAGACCGGACCTGCGATGCGGCACAGGGCCGCATCGCTCCACTTCTCTCCAGGACCAGCAGCATGACAAAACCCGCCTCAGCGCAGACAGCCGACCATGGCGACCATATCATTCGCTTCGACCACATTGTGAAGCGCTTCGGAGGCGCGCAGGCGCTCGCCGGCGTGTGGCTCGCCGTCCGCCGCGGCACGGTGCATGGGCTCGTCGGACAGAACGGAGCCGGCAAATCGACGCTCATCAAGATTCTGGCCGGACTGCACAGACCCGACGAGGGTCTGATAGAGATCGAGAACCAGTCTTACGAACGGCTGACGCCGCATCTCTGCGAAGAACTCGGCATCCATTTCATCCACCAGGACCGACTGCTGGTGCCCACCTTCACGGTCGGCGAAGCGCTGTTTCTCGGGCGGGAAACCCGGTTTGCCGGCACGCCGTTCCTCAATCGCCGCGCCATGCAGAAGCGCGCCGAAGAGATTCTCGCCAACTATTTCGGCGTTGAGCTGCCCAGGGATGCCCTGATCAGCGAACTCTCCGCCGCCGAGCGCCAGATCGTCCAGATCACCCGCGCGCTGCTTCACCGGCCAAAGGTACTGGTCTTCGACGAGCCGACTGCAGCGCTCGTCCGCCGCGAGGCCGAAATACTCTTCCGCCTGATCCGCCGTCTTCGCAGCGAAGGCGTCACGATCATTTACATCTCTCACTATCTCAACGAGATCGAGGAATTGTGCGACCACGTGACGGTGTTGCGCAACGGCACGGATGTCGCGTCCCTTCCGATCGGCGAAACCTCGGCAAAGGCGATCGCCAGCTTGATGATCGAGCGCGACATCGCCGAGATGTTCCCGAAACGCCAAGTGGAGCTGGGCGAGGAGATTCTGAAGGTCCAGGCCCTCTCGACGCCGAACCGCTTCGAAGACATCAGCTTCACGCTGCGGCGCGGAGAGATCCTCGGCATCACCGGATTGCTGGGGTCCGGGGCCAAGGACCTTGTCCGCACGCTCTTCGGATTGGAACAGGCAGCATCCGGCGTCATCGAGATCAAGGGCGAGGCAGCACAGCCGCGCAACCCCGTACAGGCAGTCGACCGACAGCTGGCACTGGTGCCCGAGGATCGGCGCGGCCATGGCGTCGGCCTCGATCTCAGTCTTTCCGAGAACATCACGCTTTCGAGCCTCGCCCGCTACACGCGCTTCGGATTCCTGAAGCGGAAACGCGAGCGCGCCGATACCGACGACCTCATCAGGCGCCTGCAGATCAAGGCGACCGGGCGCGACGCCTTGGTTCGCACGCTCTCCGGCGGCAACCAGCAGAAGGTTGCGATCGCGAAATGGCTGAGCCGCCAGTCGGAAATCTATCTCCTCGACGAGCCGACCGTCGGTGTCGACATCGGCTCCAAGGTCGAGATATACACGCTCATCGGCGAACTCGCCGCCCGCGGCGCCGGCGTCATCTTGCTCTCGTCGGACCTGCCCGAACTTGTCGGAATCACTGACCGGATTCTCGTGTTCTTCCGAGGCCATGTGATCCGCGAGCTCGTCTCCTCGAAGACTACAACCGATGAAGTGCTGGCAGCATCGACCGGCGCTTCGGAAGGATTGCGCCATGTCGGCTGACGTCCATTTTGCCTCCCTCCCCGCCACTTCGACCGGCCACTCGCCCCAGGCAAAGGGCAGGGTCGCGGCTTCGGCCCTCCGGTTCGGCTCGCTGCTCGCCTTCGCGTCGATCCTCGTCCTCTTCTCGCTCACGGCCCCTTATTTCCCGACGATCGGCAATATCGGCAATGTTCTTGGCCAGTCGGCCATTGCCGGCGTCCTGGCAATCGGCCTGACGATCGTGCTGATTGCCGGCGGCTCGAACGTCGTGACCGGCGGCATCGACCTTTCGCTTGCCGCGAACATGGGATTGAGCGCCGCGACCTATGCCACGCTGATTCAACTCGGCTATGGTGATCTTGTCGCGGGAGGCGGCGCGCTACTCGTGGGACTTGCGATCGGCGCCGTCAACGCGGCAGCGGTGGTCCTCGCCGGCATCGTGCCGCTTCTGGCAACGCTTGCCGTCATGAACGTCGTCGCCGGTTTGGAACTGGTGCTCACCCAGAACACCGTCGTTCCCGCCTCGACCGATTTCCTGACGGCGATCTCGGCCTCCGACCGCTTCAGCATCCCTGTCCTCGCCTATGTGCTGATCGGCTTTACCGCTGTCGCGGCGGCAATCGTGCAGCATACCCCGCTGGGGCTGAGGCTTTATGCCGTCGGCGAGTTTCCGGATGCCGCCCGTGCAGCGGGCCTGCCGCTTAAGCGCTTGCTTGCCGGCGCCTTCGTCGCCAGCGGCCTGTGCGGCGGCTTCGCCGGCATTCTCTCAGTTTCCTATCTCAGCGGGAGCACGACCGGTTCCGGCGAAATGCTCCTGCCGGTCGTCGTCACCGCACTGCTCGGCTCGGTGTTCTCGCGCCGCCTCGTGCCGACGATCACCGGAACCCTGGTCTCTGCTCTCTTCGTGGGCTTCCTCATCAACGGTTTCCAGCTTCTGAACCTTCCGAGCACGCTCGTCAGCGGCGTCCAGGGCCTGCTGATCCTGATCGTCGTATCGGCCACGACGTTGTTGCGCAAACGGGAGATCTGACCATGTCCGCCTCGACATTCGCCGGGCGATCCTCCGCCAGTTTCGCTCGCTTTGGCCTCGTACTGGCCCTTATCGTCGTCTTCTCGATCTTCTCTGCCGCCGCACCGACTTTCCTCACTCCGGCCAATCTGCAGAGCATTCTGGTCAACAACTTCACCCTGCTTGCGATCGTCTCGATCGCCATGACGCTCGCGGTATCGGCCGGAGGCATCGACCTTTCGGTTGGCACCGCGGTAGATTTTGCGAGTTTCGCCTTCGTATCGCTCGTCCTTGCCGGCAAACCGATCGCCCTTGCGCTTGTCGCCGGCCTCGCGGCAGGCGCCCTCGTCGGCGCCTTCAACGCGATCCTGATTTCGGCGATCGGCGTGTCGCCGTTTCTGGCAACGCTCGGCACGTTGTTCATCGGGCGCAGCATCCAGCAGTTGTTGACGAATGGCGGCAATCCCGTCTACCTGCCGCCAGCGGGCGTGCCCGAGGCTTTCCGTTTTCTCGGCCACGGATCGATCGCCGGCGTGCCGGTGCCCCTTCTTGTCGCCGCTCTCACCATCGCCGGCGCTTCGGTGCTGCTTACCCGGACGCGGTTCGGTCGTGTCGTGCTTTCGATCGGGATCCAGCCGAGCGTCGTTCGCTATTCCGGGATCGGCCGTGGCCCCCATGTTGCCGCCACCTTCATTCTCGCGGGAATTGTCGCGGCCGTCGCCGGCATCATCCTGACCGCAACGGTCACCGTCTACATCCCCTCCTCCGGCAATGCCTTCCTGCTGAACGCAATCGGCGCGACCTTCATCGGCACGACCTTCTCGCCGCTCGGGCGCCCGAATGTTGCGGGCACCGTCCTTGGCGTCCTGCTCCTCAGCATCGTTGCCAACGGCCTCCTTCTGACGGGCCTGAATTTCTACTGGCAGCAGGTCGGCACCGGCACCCTCATATTCGCCGTGCTGGCCTTCAGCTTCATCAACAGGAAAGCGGTGGCCGCCTGAGCGAGGTCGACCGAAACCATGCAGGAACAATGACATGAGCCGAGAAATCAGGCTGAACGCCTTCGATATGAACTGCGTCGGACACCAGTCGCCGGGCCTCTGGCGCCACCCGCGCGACAAGTCATGGACCTACAAGGACCTCGACTACTGGGTTCACCTTGCAAAGACGCTGGAGCGCGGCAAGTTCGACGGCCTGTTCATTGCCGATGTGCTCGGCGTCTACGACGTGCTGAACGGCAATGTCGATGCGGCGCTGCGCCATTCCGCCCAGGTGCCGGTCAACGATCCACTGCAGCTCATCCCGACCATGGCCTACGAGACCGAGCATCTCGGCTTCGGGCTGACCGCGTCGCTGTCCTTCGAGCATCCCTATACATTCGCGCGGCGCATCTCGACGCTCGACCATCTCACCAAGGGTCGGGTGGGCTGGAACATCGTCACTTCCTATCTCAACAGCGGTGCATTGAATATCGGCCAGCCCGCTCAGACGAACCATGACGACCGCTATGACCTAGCCGACGAATATCTCGAGGTCTGCTACAAACTCTGGGAGGGAAGCTGGGAAGACGATGCCGTCGTGCGCGACCGGGAAAAGGGCATATTTACCCATCCGGAGAAGGTGCACCCCATCCGCCACGCCGGCAAGCATTTCAACGTTCCCGGCATTCATCTCAGCGAGCCCTCGCCACAGCGCACGCCCGTGCTCTACCAGGCGGGCGCCTCCAGCCGAGGCAAGGATTTCGCCGGCGCGCATGCGGAATGCATTTTCGTGGCCGCGCCTTCGAAGGCGGTGCTCAAGCGCTATGTCGCCAATGTGCGGCAGGCCGCTGAGCGTGTCGGTCGCAACCCGCGCGAGATCCTGGCCTTCAACCTCCAGACCGTCGTCGTCGGCGAGACGGATGCCGAGGCTCAGCGCAAATTCAACGAGTACCGCGAATACGCTTCGTTCGAAGGCGCCCAGACGCTCATCTCCGGCTGGACCGGCATCGATTTCGGCCAGTTCGGCCCGGACGAGATATTGCGCCACCGCTATACCAACGCCGTTCAATCGGCTGTCGAGACCTTCACGACCATCGATCCCGACAAGGAATGGACGGTTCGGGAGATGGCGGATTGGGTGGGCATCGGCGGTTTCGGCCCGGTCTTCGTCGGTTCACCGTCGACCGTTGCCGACCTGATGCAGGAATGGGTCGAGGACACCGACGTAGACGGCTTCAACCTTGCCTACGCCGTAACCCCTGAGAGCTTCGAGGATACGGTCGACCTCCTGGTGCCGGAACTGCAGAAGCGCGGTGTCTATAAGACCGAATATCGCAAGGGCACGCTGCGCGAAAAGCTAGGCGGCAAAGGCCCGCGACTGGTGGCGCCGCATCCGGGTGCCGCCTACCACGATCTCGGATCGGATCCGGCAAGGCTGATCAAGCGAGCATAGCACCCGTACTTGGCTATCTGGGTCGGGGTCGACGCATCGCTAGGAAAGATGGCGCTTGGCCGAATTTTTCAGCAATTCCATCTCGGCAAGAATAGTGCGGATCGTCGCCGGATCGACATCCGCCATCAGGTCGCGCAGCCAGCTTTCGTGCGCTTCGGCCATACGGGAAAAAATCGCCTTTCCTTCATCGGTGAGACGCGCGACCGTCACCCTGCGATCGTCGTCGGGCGTCTCCCTGCGTACGAAGCCATCTGCCTCCAGCCGTTCGATGAGACCGGTTATGTTGCCATTCGTCACCATGGTCCGCTTCGACAGTTCGCCGAGGCGCAGGCCTTCGGGCTCGCGATAGAGCTGGGCGAGCAGGTCGAATTGCGGCAGCGTTGCACCGAACTCGCTGCGCAAACGCCGGCGGACTTCCTGGGAAATCAGCTTCGTGGTCGAAAGCAGCCGAAGCCAGAGGCGAAGCTCCTGCTTGTTGCTGTCGTGCGTGTCGTTGACGATGATTTCCAGATCGACGGCCATGATCGGCAACACCCTGTTCCTGGGACGGCTGATCCTGCCTGCAAGAGCAGAACCGCCACGTCAAGACTAGGTATTACAATCCTAAAGGAATTAACAGGTTTCAGACACCGGCGAGCATTTTCGCGAGCATGAATCCCGAGCCGGCCCCAGTTCCCGCGCCGGGCCAGGTCGACGCGCCGCACATATAGAGCGACGGGACTGGCGTCTTGTACCGCGAATATCCGGCCATCGGCCGGAAGAGAAAATTCTGGTCGAGGTGATGCGAACCGGAGAGGCTGTCGCCGCCGACGAGGTTCGGGTTTTCCCGTTCGAGGTCGATCGGCGAGAAGACTGCTCGCTTGCGGATCCTTGCCTTCGTGCCCGGCGCGTAACGCTCGATGATGTCGACGACGCGATCCGCATAGACCTCTTTCACGGCATCCCAATCCGATCCTTCGATCATGCCCAGGGCATCACCGCGAATGACGGCGGGCAGCACTCGTACCTGCACCCAGAGCACATGCTTGCCTTCCGGCGCGCGGGAGCGATCGACGGCCGTCGGCTGCCCGACGACAAGAGCCGGCTCCGCCGGCAAGAGCCCGTCCATTGCCTCTGCATAGACGCGGCTCATCATCCGCATGTCCGGCGCGATATGGACATAGGCATAGTCCTTCAGCGCCTCACCCGCCGTCCAGTCCGGCAATCCGTCCATGGACATGTGGATCATCATCGCGCCCGGGCCTGGCCGAAAACGGGATGCCTTCTCCTCGACGGCGCCAAGCGCCGGCGCACTGGGCACCAGTCGGCCAAACAGGAGTTTCGGGTTGAGATTGGCGATCACGGCGCGTCTGGCGGCGATCTCCCGCCCGTCGGCCAGCACGGCGCCCGTCGCGCGTTCACCCTCGAGCTTCACTGAAGCCACCGCGCTCCCAAGCAGGATCTGCCCTCCCTTCCCCTTCAGCACTCCCGTCATGGCGTTGATGATGCTGTCGGCGCCGCCCTGGCCGATCACCATTCCGAAGGCCTGGTTCGCCATGGATTCGAGATAGGGGAAGAGCGCACCGCCGGCGACATCGGGCGAAAAGTCGAGATGCAATCCCCAGGCCGCCATCATTGCCTTCAGCTTGTCATTCTCGAAATGAGCATCGAGAAAGTCTCGCGGCGTCGCAAGCAGCAGCCGAACGAGCCGATAAAGCCCGTCGAGCCCGATCGCGCGATAGGCCTTCCAGACCACCTTGACCGTGGCAAGGGACGGCATGGGGGCGCCGAGCAGCGCAAAGATGTGCGGTGCGTCGCGCCCGAAATCCTTGAGCATGGCCTTCCAGGCGTCGGCATCTGCGGAAGAAAGCGAGGCGATGCCCGCAACGGTCTGTTCGAGATCGGTGCCCACCCCAAGATACGTGCCGTCACGAAAGACACTCGCGAAGCATTTCGGCGCCGGTGCGAATCCGAGTCCGGCATTCACCAGTTCTTCCCGATAGGCCGAGAAGAAGGCGGAGCCTGCAAACATCGAAAGATTCATGGCACAGAGATCATGACGAAAGCCCGGTTCCGTCAACTCGCGCGTCTTGACCGCGCCGCCCGCTTCGGAGGCTGCCTCGACGACAACGACCTTCCACCCCTTCGATGCGAGATGAACCGCTGCCGCAAGGCCGTTGTGGCCGGCTCCGATCACTACGGCATCGCAACTCGCAATCGATGTCATGAAAAGCTCCCTCGCCCGATATACTTATATGCATACATTTTTGGATCGGACCCGCAAGTGGCCGAGAACTGCGAGACCAGCTGTTCATTCGCCAAGGAATTCCGCGTTGCAAAGCTTCAGCGTCCGCCCTTCGCTTACGCGAGACAGGAGCAACGGCGAGCGGCCACAGGAATTGACCGAGGATATACTTGCAACATCATATTTTCTTTCATAGGCTCGCGCGGAGCCTGAAATCGGACCGGTTGGATGAAAGACCGCTATGACGTGGCGGCACCGGATCCGGGCCAAAAAAGGGGAACTAAATGAGTAGCTCAGCCATCCTTTCCAATCTCGGTTCCGCGCTTCTGACCGGCGAAGTCAAGGTCGTGGATATTACGGCTCCGCTCGGACCCGAAACACCGGTTCTCTACCTCCCACCCCAGTTCGGAAAGAACACTCCGCAGGTAAAGGTCCATGCAATCTCCAAATACGATCAGGACGGCCCGTTCTGGGCGTGGAACTGGATCGAGCTTGGCGAGCATACCGGCACCCATTTCGATGCGCCCTGTCATTGGATCACCGGCAAGGACAACCCGAACAACACGACCGACACGATCCTGCCGCAGAACTTCGTGGCGCCGGTCAACGTCATCGACCGTTCCAAGGAAGCCGGCCTCGATCCGGATTACCTGCTGACGGTCGAGAGCATCCAGGAATGGGAGGCCCAGCATGGCGAGATCGAAGCCGGCAGCTGGGTGCTGATGCGCACGGACTGGTACAAGCGCAACGGTTCGACCGAAACCTTCCTCAATGCCGATGACAAGGGTCCTCACTCGCCCGGTCCGACCGCCGAGGCGATCAAATACCTGCTGTCGAAGGGTATCATCGGCTGGGGCCAGGAAACGATCGGGACGGATGCAGGCTCCGCCGGGGGCATGACCCCGCCCTTCCCGGCCCATCACCTGATGCATGAGGCCAACAGATACGGGCTTGCGAGCCTCAGCAACCTTGATCAGTTGCCTGCGAAGGGTGCGATCCTGATCGCCGCCCCGCTGAAGTTCGTCAAGGGAACCGGATCGCCGGTTCGCGCGCTCGCGCTGATCGCCTGAGATCGTCAAGGGCCCGGCATTTGAGTGCCGGGCCTTTTCGTTGCAAGCAGTTCGGTGCCCCATGGCGGAATTCGACTATATCATCGTCGGCAGCGGCATAAACGCGCTCGTAGCGGCCGCCATGCTTGGAAAGAAGGGCCGACGTGTTCTCGTGCTGGAACGCAACGACCGGATCGGCGGCTGCCTGCGTACCGAGGAAATCACCGCGCCGAGCTTCGTCCACGACGTCATGGCAACGACCATGGTGCTGTTCCTGACATCGCCCGCCTACGGGGCGATCGGCAAGGATCTCGAAGCCCGCGGGCTTGAGTTTGCCCATGCCGACCTGCCGACGGGTGTCTTGCGCCCGGATGGCTCGCATGTGGTCCTGTCCAAGGACCGGCAGCGCAATGTCGCGGCGTTCGAGGCACTCGCACCGGGCGACGGCAAGGTTTTCGACCGGGAGATGGGAGCTTTCGGCGCGGACGCCGCCTTCGTCTTCGCACTTCTCGGCGGCAATCTCTGGTCGTCGACGATCCTGAAGACCGTTGCCCGCGAGGCCTGGAAGCGAGGGTTGAGGGGCCTTGCCGCCTGGTTCGGCGAGGCACTGGAGCCCGCCCGGCCCTATCTCGAGAGCACCTATCAGTCGGAGGTGCTGCAGGCTCTCTGGGCACCTTGGGCCCTGCATTGCGGTCTTGGCCCGGAGAGCGCCTATTCGGCGGAGATGGTCAAGGTCATAGGTTTTGCCATAGAGCTGGCCGGCTGCCCTATCGTCAAGGGCGGCGCTACGAACCTGCTGGCCGCCTTTGAAAAGCTGATCGCCGACCAGGGCGGCTCCATCAGAACAATGGCGGATGTGGAGCAACTGCTACCGGGCCCCGGCGGCCGCGCGGACGGCGTGCGGCTTGTCGACGGAACGGAGATCCGGGCTAAGTCGGGTGTGATCGCATCGGTCACTCCGCACCAGCTTTACGGCCGTTTGATGGGCGACTGGCCGGCGCCCCTGCCTGCAGACGTGGAGACCGGCCTCAAGCGCTACCGCTACGGCAAGGGCGACATGCAGATCCACTATGCGCTGAAGGCGCCGCCACGCTGGAAACATGGAGAGGATCTCGGCAAGGTCGCCCTGCTACACCTCACGCCAGGCCTCGATGGCGTCTCGCGCTCGGCCAACGAAGCTGAGCGTGGCATGCTGCCGGCCGTGCCGACCATCTGCGTCGGCCAGCCGACATCCTTCGATCCGAGCCGCGCGCCGGAAGGCCAGGCCATTCTCTGGATACAGTTGCCCGACGCCCCACGCCACATCAAGGGCGATGCCGGCGGCACCATCGCGTGTCCAGCCGACGGACGCTGGACGGAGAGCGTGCGCGAAGCCTTCGCCGACCGGGTCGAGGCGATCCTGAAGGACCATATCGAGGGTCTTGCTGAAGATGTGATTGCCCGCAGGAGCTATTCGCCGGCAGATCTCGAAGCCATGAACATCAATCTCGTCGGCGGCGATCCCTATGGCGGATTTTGTGGGCTCGATCAATTTTTCCTCTGGCGGCCGTTCAAATCGACGGTTAACCACAAGACGCATGTTCCGGGGCTTTACAATATTGGAGCCTCAACGCATCCCGGCCCTGGGCTTGCCGGCGGCTCCGGCTTCCTGCTGGCCTCGTCGCTCAAATAGACTGAAGGAGACTTGATGGAGGAACGTTTTTCCGGCGGCATCCTGAGATCGAACCGGCAGGACGACACCATCGTTCCGAGCCTCGGCGAGATCGGCCTGAACAACTTCGCGCCCTACCTGATGAACAGGCTCATGGCGCGCTACAATGCGAATCTGGCCGAAGAGCTGAAGCACATGGACATGACGACAGCGAAGGTGCGTACGCTCGCCGTGCTCAGCGTCACCTCGTCGGTCACGATCAACGAACTGTCTGTCTTTGCCGTCATCGAGCAGTCGACGATGAGCCGCACCCTCGATTCGCTCGAGGAACAGGGCTTTATCCGCCGCCAAGCACGCGCCGAGGACATGCGTGTTCGCGACGTGACGATCACGGAAGAAGGCCGTGCGGCATTCGACCGAGTCTGGCCGACGATGTATGGCTTTCTCCTGCAGATGTTCGACGGCATCGACGAGGATGAGCATCGCGCATTTGTCGGGACATTGCAGAAAATCCTTCGCAACGTGCGAAAGCACGACATCTGAGAAGCCGTCAGAGACTTGCGACTGTCTTCAATGCGCCGTCGAGCGCAACGCCATTCTCGTCGAGGAGCGCCGATTGCTTGAGCCGTCGCAACCAGGCGGCCCCGTCCTCCCGTTCAATGAGCATCGGCAATGCGGAGAGCACCCGGTCGAACTTCGAGAGGCCGCGCGAATGGGTGTCGGAATACCCCTTCACCAACCGCCGACAGCCAAGCACTTCGACCGCCAGATCATAGTTCTTCGGCAGGGCTGACAGTGCCTTTTCGAGCCAGGCCTCGCGGTGAATCACTTCGCGATGGTGGCGCAAGCTTCCGCGCCTGCGGCTCCTCAAACCCGCGATAAGATAAAGCCCGCTGAACCAGAAGATCGTCCCGGTCTTCACGCGTCTTCCCCTGTTGACCATCCGGTCGAGACGGGCAAAGAGCGCCGGCCGGTTCTCGATCCATTCGCCGAGCTTCCTCGGAAGCGTGCCGCACACCTCCTCCATGCGAGGATGCATGTATTCGGTCATGTAGACGATCTGCTCGCCCCTGGCGCCGACTTCGTTGCGCACGCGATCGAAGCGCGAGGCGCGAACCTTGAGATCGGCGACGCGAACGACGTCGTCATAGGCCATGGCGATGGCGACATACTTGGCAGCCTGCACCGTGAAGGCGAAACCCTTCTCCTCGCCGCCATTGACGCGGTCGGCCGCGTAAAGAGCACCGACCCGGTCGATATATTCCCCGGCATAGGCAGGGTCCTGAAAATCCGTCAGCTTCTTGACGCCGGCATAGAGCAGGCCATGGGCTTCGGCCGGAAACTCCTTCCGGATGCGGGATACGAGCCTGTCGAGCTCGGGATGGCCCGTCCGATCGGGAAGGGGCTCGATGCGCTTCGGCGGCGTTGCGTTCAGTTTCTCGCTTTCACCCTGGAGCGCGCGTTGATGGGCTGCGTTGAAGGCTTTCAGGCTAGCCTCGATGCCCTTTCCGCCAGCCCTGATCGTCGCCTCGAACGCTTCCTTGGCAAAGGGAAGCGCCTTTGAAGCGGCAAGAGCGCCGAAGAGCGCCGAAGAGATGACGCTGCCGTTCTTCGCGGCAAGCGTGTCCATGTCGAAGGCGATCGTCTTCCTGGCCGCGAATTCGGTCGCGTCGACGACGACGGTCGGATCGCCGATGCCATCGCCGGGCTTCTCCTTCTCGCCGACCGCGTAGGAGCGGTGCGTCGAGGCGATGAGCATGGTCTTGTCCGGCGTCACCAGCCCGCGCATGACCGAGCGCCCCGCCTCCATCAACTCAGCCGCAATGACGACATCGACATCGCCTGGCGTCGGCATCAGTGACAGGATCGGCGTGACGTCCTGGCGGGCCGGAAGCATCTCGAGATAGTAGATCGTAGCGCCGGTGCGCTGGGCGACACCCGGCACCGAGGTCGTCTGCGCGACCCAGCCCTGTTCTTCGGCAAGGGCGACGATCCAGTCCGCAAGGACGCCGCCGCCCTGCCCGCCCATGGCGAGGATGGCGATCGACAGCGGCCTGTCGGTGGATAGCAGGGGCGACGAGCTCATGGCCGGCATTTCCAAGGCAATTGTTCCTCAATCCGCAAAGACGATGCGTCCGGCCTGACGGCGCTTCTGCAGCCAGCCGATGACGGCCGAACGGAGCCGATGGACGAAGTTGTCCCAGCCGGTCGGGTTGTGAATGATGTCGGCGCGGTAGAAGGAAGGACAGAGGACCGCGGCCTCCGACACCTCTCCGCAATTGCCGCAGCCGACGCAGGAATTGTCGATCGCCGCGACCGGATCATCCTTCAGGGGATCATCCGTATGCTTGACCGACAGCGAAGGACAGCCGGACAGGCGTATGCAGGCGTGATCGCCGGTGCAGACGTCTTCATCCACGCCAAAACGTTCCTTCACCATGCGCTTGCCGTCCTTGACGGCCTTGGTGAATTGCGGCTTCACGCGGCGCTGCTTGTTGAGCATGCATTCGGACGAGGCGACGATAATCTTCGGCCCGGCCTCCTTCGTCGTCAGAGCTTCCCTGAGCGTGTCGCGCATCCTTGCGACATCATAGGTTCGATCGATCTGGCGCACCCAGGTGGCGCCGATCCCCTTGACCGCGTCGACGATGGAGTTGTTGGTCTTGCGTCTGGCGTTGAAGGCGCGGGACGACATGATGTCCTGCCCGCCGGTCGCCGCGGAATAGTAGTTGTCGACCACGAGAATGACGCCGTCCTGCTTGTTGAAGACGGCGTTGCCGACAGATGTCGCCAGACCGTTGTGCCAGAAACCGCCGTCACCCATCACCGAGATCGAGCGCTTGTCCGCCTCGACATTGAAGGCCGACGCGGAGGCTGGACCAAGCCCATACCCCATCGTCGTGCCGCCGATGTTGAAGGGCGGCAGGATCGAGAACAGGTGGCAACCTATATCGGCCGAGACATGATGCGGGCCGAGTTCCTTCTCGACAAGCTTCATCGCCGCGAAGATCGGCCGCTCCGGACAGCCGGTGCAGAAGCCCGCGGGGCGCGGCGGGACGACCTCGGCGAGAGCCTTGACCTTGGGATCGTTGAGGACGGGGGTCGGATCCGGGACCGGCGGCCGGTTGCCGAGCAGCTGCGGGGCATTTGCCTCGAAGAACGCCGCCATACCCTTGATCAGCACCGGCGTCGTATATTCCCCGCCGAGCGGCAGGACATCCTTGCCGGACACCTTGGTCTGGATGTCGCGTCGGCGAAGCAGGGTGTGCAACGCCTGCTCGATATATTCGGGCGCGCCCTCCTCGATCATCAGCACGGCTTTCTTGCCGGCGGTAAACGCGACAACCTCGTCGTCGATCATCGGATAGGCGACATTCATCACATAGAGCGGGACGCGACTGTTTCCGTAGACATCGGCAAGGCCCATGTGCTGCAGAGCGCGCATTGCACCATTATAGATGCCGCCCTGCAGGATGATGCCGACTTCCCCTTCCTCCGGGCCGAAGAACTCGTTGAGTTTCGCGGACCTGATGTATTCGACGGCAGCCGGCCAGCGACGCTCGAGCTTTTCCTTCTCATGAATGAAGGATGCAGGCGGCAGCACGATGCGGTTGACGTCGCGCCTCGGATTTTCCAGCGCCTGCTTGAGCGAATATTCGGGGCGTCTGTTGTCCTTGGCCGCGAACTGGCCGTGGACATGGCAGCTCCTGATGCCGACCTGCAGCATCACGGGCGTGTTGGACGCCTCGGAAAGCTCGAAACCCTTCTCGACGGCATCGACGATCGAAGGCAGGTTGGGGCGCGGGGTCAGCAGCCACATCTGCGACTTCATCGCATAGGCATGGCTGCGCTCCTGCATGATCGAGGAACCCTCGCCATAGTCCTCGCCGATGATGACCAGGGCACCCCCTGTCACGCCGCCGGAAGACAGGTTGGAAAGCGCGTCGGCGGCGACATTCGTTCCGGCCGTGGATTTCCAGGTCACGGCACCCCTGACGGGATACATGACCGAGGCCGAGAGCATGGCGGCTGCGGCGGCTTCGGAAGCCGAGGTCTCGAAATGAACCCCGAGGTCCTGCATGACATCCTTGGCATCTGCCAGAACGTCCATCAGATGCGAGATGGGTGAGCCCTGGTAGCCGCCGACATAGGAAACGCCCG
This sequence comes from Rhizobium sp. BK251, assembly GCF_004345245.1. Classification (GTDB taxonomy): domain Bacteria; phylum Pseudomonadota; class Alphaproteobacteria; order Rhizobiales; family Rhizobiaceae; genus Rhizobium. Next base: position 504,894 of record NZ_SLUQ01000006.1, read on the forward strand.
ACTGCAGCAGCGCCTTGGTGATGGCAAGAATGCCCTCGCCCTTGAATATCTCTCCCTCGCCGAGCTTCAGATCCTCGACTTCCCGGGCGAACGAACGTTCAGCCATGGCAGTTCCCCTTATCCCGTTGACCGGAATTGTTCAATTATCATGCATGAGCATATTTTCGGCAATCGCCCGATGTCAAATGAAATAGCGAGCGCGAAGAGAATTGTGGCATGCCGGTATTCTTGCTGCAGGTCGCCGGCGATCAGGGCCGATGTAAATAAAATGCATTTGCATATTTTCTTGCCAGCAACGGGCGTTTCGGCGCCGGCAAAAATTTCAAACATCAAACAATCGCCCTTGTCGAAACCAAGGGATCATTTTAAGGTTAAAGCATATCAACAAGAAATGCCTTCGCAGGGCTCGAATCTTGCAGAAGTCAGGGGAACAACGGAGTATTGCCATGCTGACACTTTCACGTCGTCAGACCCTAGGTCTTGGCGCTGCTGCATTCATTACCGGCGTATTGGCCGGTCGGTTGCCGGTTTCGGCAGCCGATGCTTCCACACTTACAATTGCCTTCAACGTAAACCTGCCCTCCTTCGATCCGACCGTGGGACCATCCGCGGTCAATCCGACGATCCAGGCGATCTACCGCTCGATCTTCGACCAGTTCGTGGCCCAGGGCCCGGACCTCTCCTTCCAGCCGGGCCTTCTGACTGCGTGGGGCTGGAACGACGACAAGACCAAGATATGGATGGATGTTCGCGAAGGCGTCACCTGGCATGACGGCACGCCGTTCACGCCCGCAGATATCGTCTGGTCGCTGGAGCGTGCGGCAAAGGCCGAGACCGGCAACCCGATCCAGTTCGTGTGGTCCACTGTCGGCAACTTTACGGTGGACGGGAACCGCATCACGGGCGACGTGCTGCGGTTCGATCCCACCGTCTTCAAGTGGATGGCCTTCCTGACCGGCTACGTCATGCCCAAGGCCTATTACGAGAAAGTCGGTCCCGAAGGCTTTGAAAAGGCACCGGTCGGCACGGGCCCGTATATGTTCGACGCCTATGAGGGCAACGCCTTCCTGAGGCTCAAGGCCAATCCGAACTATTTCGGCGGCAAACCGGCATTCGATACGGTCGTATTCAAGTTCGTTCCCGACGCCACCAGCCGTGTCGCCGAAATCGAATCCGGCTCGTCCGACATCACGCTCGAAATTCCCTATGAGGAGTTTGACCGGCTGAAGGAGAAGGACGGGCTTGCCGGCGTGTCGACGCCGATTTCGGACATCGGCATGATCTTCATCAACAATGTCGATGTCATGCTCGACAAGAATGTGCGCCTCGCCGCCCACCACGCCATCGACAAGAAGGCAATCGTCAGCCGCCTGCTGCGCGGCTATGGCGTGCCGATCGATACCCTCGAAGCGCCGGAATATATCGCCTACGACGCCTCGATCACCGTCGGCTACGATCCGGAACTGGCCAAGAAGCTGCTTGCCGATTCCGGCTATTCGCCCGACAAGCCGGCAAAGTTCACGATCCAGACCACTCGCGGCTTCAAGCCGAAAGACTACGAGATGATCCAGGCGATCGCCGGCATGTGGCGCAAGGTCGGCATCGAGGCAAATATCGAAGTCTACGAGATCGCCAAGCACTACGAACTGCGCGCAGCCGATACGCTTGCACCGGCGGCCTTCTACAACTGGGGCAACGCGATCGGCGATCCGACGACATCGACCGGCTTCGCGATGTTTGGCCCCTCGCCGCACTCCGTCTGGAACACTGACGACCTCGACAACATGATCGCGCCGCTCTGGGGTGAAAAGGACGAGGAAAAGCGCATCGCCGGCTGGAAGGCCGTCAGCAAGTACATTGCCGAGCAGGGCTATGTTATCCCTGTCCTGCAATATGCGCAGCCGATCGTCTACAAGTCGGCGCTCAAGGTGACGCCGAACGTTTCGGGTGCGCTGCAGCCGACGCTCGTTGCCGGCGCCTGACGGCCGCGGGGGCGGTGCAAGCCGCCCCTCTTTCCCTGGCGTCTACCGTAATCTGCCTTTACTGGCCGACGGATATTCATGAACAGCTACCGCATCCTCAATCGCATTGCGATGGCGGCCGTGACCTTGTTCGGCGTCGCCGTGATCGTCTTCGTGCTGCTGCGCGTCGTGCCGGGCGATCCGATCGCCATGATGATCTCGCCGGGCGCGAGCGCGGCCGACATCGCAACGTTGCGCGCCCAATACGGGCTCGATGCCAGCATCCCGGTCCAGTTCGGCATATGGCTCAAATCCGTTCTCGCGGGCGACTTCGGAACCTCCATTTCGCTACGGCGCGGCGTACTCGAACTGTTGATGGAGCGACTTCCCGCCACGCTGGAGCTGGCCTTCGCCGCACTTGCCCTCGGCGTCCTCGGCGGCGGGTTGATCGCAATCGTCGCAACGCTCCTGCGCAAGACGCCCGCCGAACCTCTCATCGACATCCTGAATGGCCTGTTCCTCGCCGTCCCGGATTTCGTCTGGGCGCTCGTCCTGGTGCTTTTCCTCGGCGTTTTCTATCCGATCTTTCCGCTCTCCGGCCGGATCGACCCGTCGCTGGCGGCGGGGTTCACCACGAATTTCTACCTGCTCGAAAGCCTGCTAACCCTGCGCTTTGGGCTCTTTGCCGATATTCTGTCTCACATGGTCATGCCGATGCTTGCGCTTGGCCTGCCGCTTGCGGCCGTCATCGCGCGTACGCTCAAGGAAGCGCTGATCGAGGTGATGCTCCAGGACTATGTGCTGCTGGCGCGGATCAAGGGAATGTCGAACCTGCGGCTCGTCCTGCAGGAGGCGCTGCGCAATGCGATAGGACCGACGCTGACGCTCACCGGCGTGCAGTTCACCTTCATGATTGGCGGCACCGTCATCGTCGAGCGGATCTTCTCTTATCCCGGCATCGGCAACATGGCGATCGATGCGGTCATCAACCGCGATCTGCCACTGATCCAGGGGCTCGTCCTGATGTTCGGCCTCATCTTCATCCTGATCAATATCCTGATCGACATGCTGACCATGCTCTTCAATCCGAGGATCGCCCATGGCTGAAGTGCAGCATATCGCACGCGGCGAAATGCCGGCGCTCCCGCACTGGCGTCGCCTATGTTCTGAGCTCCTCGGTGAACCGCGAGTCATCTGGGGTGGGGCCTTCATCTTGTTCCTCATCGTCCTTGCGCTCTTTGCGCCCTGGATCGCGCCGAAAGATCCGCTGGAACAGGACCTGATGCTCTCCACCCTGCCCCCCGCAGGCTATAGCGGAGCCGAGCCCGGCTACTATCTCGGCACTGACGATCTCGGTCGCGATGTCCTCTCGCGCCTGATCTACGGCAGCCGGGTCGCACTGACGGTTGCCTTCATTGCGGCTGGCCTTGCGGCCCTCGTCGGCACGATCCTCGGCCTGGTCGCGGGCTGGTACGGCGGCTGGGCGGACCGGATCATCTCCCGCCTCGTCGATATCTGGATGGCATTCCCGCCCGTGCTGCTTTCGGTGCTGCTGGTCGCGGTCCTCGGCTCGGGCTTGCATTCTGTCATTGCCGCGATTGTCATCATCGACTGGACCCGTTTCTGTCGTGTCGTGCGCGCCGAGACGATCGCCCAGGCAAGCCTCGATTATGTGACTGCGGCGCGAACCATCGGCTTTTCGCGATTCCAGATCCTGAGGAACGAGATTCTTCCCAATATCGCGCCCGTGCTCGTTGCACTTGTGAGCCTCGAAATGGGCATTGCTGTCATCGTCGAGGCGATCCTGTCCTTCGTCGGGCTATCGATTTCCTCCGATACGCCCACCTGGGGCGGCATGATCGCACAGGGCCGGCAGACGATCCACCATAGCTGGTGGGTTCTGGTCGCGCCGCTCGCAATGCTGTTCCTGACTGTCCTTGCCTTCAATCAGCTCGGCAGCGGTCTGCGTCGCGCGCTTGATCCGGTGATGCGCCGATGAGCCGTCCCCTTCTCTCCATCGAGGCGCTTAGCGCCTCATCGCTCCGAGACGGCAACCAGCCCGTGCTGCGTGACGTCAGCCTTTCGCTCGAACCTGGGCAGGTTCTCGGCCTTGTCGGTGAATCCGGTGCCGGCAAGTCGACGATCGCCAAGGCGCTGCTCGGCATACTCCCAGCGGGCATCAAGGTCACCGACGGCCGGATTCATTTCGATGGCCGCAATCTTCTGGAGCTTGATCAGCGCGCCTTGCGCGGCATCATGGGTAGCGAGATCACCCTGATACCACAGGATCCGCAGACGGCGCTCAATCCCGGTCGTCGCATCGGCGCACAGCTGACAGATGGTCTGCGCCTGAAGCGTGGGATGAGCGTGCGCGACGCCGACGAGCGGGCTTTGCAGTTGCTCGAGGAGGTTCATATCCGCGATCCCGAGCGCGTCGTCAGGTCGTATCCGCATGAACTCTCCGGCGGCATGCGCCAGCGCGTACTGATCGCAGCCGCCTTTGCGCTGGAGCCAAAACTTGTTGTCGCTGACGAGCCGACGACGGCGCTCGACGTCACCGTGCAGAAGGAAATCCTGCGGCTCATTCGCCGAATGCAGGAAAGCCACGGAACCGCGGTGGTCTTCGTCACCCACGACCTGGGTGTCGTTGCCCAGATATGCGACCGCATCACGCTGCTCTACGCCGGCAAGGTCATCGAGGCAGGAACGACCGCCGATGTGCTTACGGCACCGAAGCATGCCTACACCAAGGCCCTCATCGCGGCGAGCCCGCGCTATGACCGACAGGATGCCGGGCTGGAGCCCGTGCCCGAAACAGTGTTCGAGGCGCTGCGCTGCGAGGTGGGGACGCAAGGCAAGGAGACCGCCGATGGCCGATGATCTGCTTGTCGCGACCGGCGTCGAGGTCACTTATGGAGGCCGCGCCTCGATCCTCGGTGCCGGCAGGCCGGGCAACAAGGTTCTGCACGGTACGGATATCCGTATCGGACGCGGGGAGACGGTCGGCATCGTCGGCGAATCCGGCTCCGGCAAGACGACGCTCGGACGGGCACTGCTGCGGCTCATCGATGTCTCGGCCGGCCGCATCCTCTTCGACGGCCGCGATATCACGAGGCTTCCGGACCGCGACATGCGCCCGCTGCGGCGGCGGATGCAGATGATCTTCCAGGATCCCATGGCCTCGCTGAACCCACGTCATTCCATCCGCCGCATCCTGGCCGAGCCGCTCTTCCTCCATGGCCTCGCCTCGGACAGACGGCAGGCGGAGGGCCTGCTGCGCGAGATGCTGGATCGCGTCTCCCTTCCTGCCGTGGTGCTGGAACGCAATCCTCACGAGTTGTCGGGCGGCCAGCGGCAACGCATCGGGATTGCCCGTGCGGCCCTCCTGCGGCCTGACTTCGTGCTCGCCGACGAGATCGTCTCGGGGCTCGACGTCTCCACCCAGGCGCAGGTGCTGAACCTTCTCAAGGGATTGTCACGCGAGATGGGGCTCTCCATGGCCTTCATCAGCCATGACCTTTCGGTCATCCGCGCCGTGTGCGACCGCGTCTATGTTCTGCGCCTCGGCAAGATCGTGGAACATGGCCCCTGCCAGCAGGTCTTCAGTGCTCCGCGATCGGCCTATACCAAGGTGCTGCTCGACGCGATACCGTTGCCGGAGATCGACCCGAGCTGGCTCACGCGCTCATCCGTCAGCGAGGACGCGGTCTGACGAAACGGTTTCCAAACGGGCGGGACAGGCTCGATTAATGCTTGACGCCCTGCTCGGCAAACCTATATTTTAAACTTAAAATATCTGCACGCGGCGAAAGCCATGCAGTTGAGGAAGGTAGCGGATATGCGGATCGTATGCATCGGCGGTGGACCGGCGGGCCTCTACTTTGGGCTGCTCATGAAGAAGCTCCACCCCGCCCACGACGTCACCGTCGTCGAGCGCAACCGGCCTTACGACACGTTTGGCTGGGGCGTCGTTTTCTCCGATGCCACGATGGAATCGATGAGGCGGTGGGATCCGGAAAGTGCCGTCGACATCGAGGACGCGTTCAATCATTGGGACGATATTGAGGTCTGGTTCAAGGGCACGCGCCAGCGCACCAGCGGGCACGGCTTTGTCGGGATAGGCCGCAAGCGCCTCCTCAATATCCTGCAGAAGCGCTGCGAAGAGCTCGGCGTCAGGCTCGTCTTCGAAACTGACGTCAACAGCGACCTCGATTTTCCCGATGCCGATCTCATCATTGCGTCGGACGGCCTCAACTCCAGGATTCGCCAGCGCTACGAGAAGGAATTCGAACCCGATCTCGTCGTACGGCCCAATCGCTACATCTGGCTTGGCACGAAAAAGCTCTACGACGCCTTCACCTTCGACTTCCGCAAGACCGAGCATGGCTGGTTTCAGGCGCATATCTACAAGTTCGACGACAAGACCTCGACCTTCATCGTCGAGACTACGGAAGAGGCGTATCTCGCACACGGTCTCGACAGGATGGACCAGCAAGGCTCCATCGACTTCTGCGAGAGCCTGTTTTCCGAGGTTCTCGACGGTGCGGAACTGATGACCAATGCGCGCCACCTGCGCGGCTCGGCCTGGCTCAACTTCAACCGGCTGATCTGCGGCAAGTGGAGCCTGTTCAATGGCAAATCCCACGTCGTCCTGATGGGCGACGCCGCCCATACCGCCCATTTCGCGATCGGTTCAGGTACCAAGCTCGCCATCGACGACGCGATCGAGCTGACCAATCAGTTCGAGCAGTTCGGTCACCAAAAGACGAGCATTCCGGCAGTGCTTGCAGCCTATGAGGAGATTCGCCGCGTCGATGTCGCGCGCATCCAGAACGCGGCGCGCAATGCCATGGAATGGTTCGAGGTCGTCGGCCGCCGCTATGCCGACACCCTGGAGCCGGAGCAGTTCATGTATTCCATGCTGACCCGCTCGCAGCGTATCAGCCACGAAAATCTGCGCCTGCGCGACAAGGACTGGCTCGAAGGCTATGAGCGCTGGTTTGCCCGCAAGGCGGGGCTCGAGGTCAAAGACGGCGAGCGCTGCCTGCCACCGATGTTCACGCCCTATACAGTTCGCGGCCTGACGCTGCAGAACCGCGTCATCGTCTCGCCGATGGCGATGTATTCGGCGACGGACGGGCTGATCAACGATTTCCATCTCGTGCATCTCGGCAGCCGCGCACTTGGCGGCGCGGGCCTCGTCTTTGCCGAGATGACCTGTGTCTCGCCCGATGCCCGGATTACGCCCGGCTGCCTCGGCCTGTGGAATGACGAGCAGATGGCCGGATGGAAGCGCGTTGTCGATTTCATACACGGCAGCACCAATGCCAAGGTCGGCGTCCAGCTTGGCCATGCCGGTCGCAAGGGTGCAACGCGCCTCGCCTGGCAAGGGATCGACCAGCCGCTTGAAGAAGGCGCGTGGCCGCTGATCTCGGCTTCGGCCCTGCCCTATCTCAAGCACGGCCAGGTTCCGAAAGCCATGGACCGGGCGGACATGGATCGCGTCAAGGCCGATTTCGTGGCAGCAACCGAGCGTGCCGCGGCTGCAGGTGCCGACTGGCTCGAATACCACTGCGCCCACGGATACCTGATGTCGAGCTTCCTCTCGTCACTCACCAACCAGCGCACGGATGAATATGGCGGCAGCCATGAGAACCGGGCGCGCTATCCGTTGGAAGTCTTCACGGCGATGCGCGCCGCATGGCCTGCAGACAAGCCGATGTCGGTGCGCCTCTCCTGCCACGACTGGTATGAAGGCGGCAACATACCGGAAGACGCGGCGATCTTCGCCGAAATGTTCAAGGAGGCGGGAGCCGACCTGATCGACTGCTCGTCCGGACAGGTCAGCAAGGAGGAAAAGCCGGTTTACGGCCGCCTGTTCCAGACGCCGTTTTCCGACAAGATCCGCAACGAGATCCACATTCCGACGATCGCCGTCGGCGCCATATCAGAGGCCGACCACGCCAACTCGATCATCGCTGCCGGTCGCGCCGATCTCTGCGCGGTCGCACGCCCGCATCTGGCGGATCCCGACTGGACGCTGCATGAAGCGGCGAAGATCGGCATCACCTCGATTGCCTGGCCGAAGCAATACCTCTCGGGCAAGTCTCAGTACGAGACCAACCTCGCCCGCGCGGCGCAGGCACCGAAATAAGGACGGCCGATGATGGATCGGACACTGGCAGGACGTCACGCCTTGGTCACTGGAGCGGGCAGCGGCATCGGAGCTGCAATCGCGCGCCGCCTCGCATCCGCCGAGGCCCTCGTGACACTTGCCGGCCGCCGCCGCGAGCCGCTGGAAGCGCTTGCAGCCGAGATGGGCGCACGCGACGTTTTCGTGCTGGATGGTTTCGACGTTACCAGCCCAGAGGCCGTCGCATCCGGTCTTGCCAGGGCGCGTGACGCCTTTGGGCCGGTCTCGATTCTCGTCAACTGTGCCGGAGAAGCCCCGAGCGCATCCTTCGAGAAGACCTCGCTCGACATGTGGAACCAGGTTCTTTCCGTAGACCTGACGGGTGTCTTCAATGTCACGCAGGCCGTGCTGCCTGACATCAAGGCTTATGGCGCCGGCGCGCGCATCATCAACATCGCCTCGACTGCCGGCCTGACCGGCTACGCCTATGTTTCCGCCTATTGCGCCGCCAAGCATGGCGTCGTCGGCCTGACGCGCGCGCTCGCACTCGAACTCGCGAAGAGGGGCGTCACAGTCAATGCGGTTTGCCCTGGTTTTACCGACACCCCGATCATCCAGCGTTCCATCGCCGAGATCATCGCAAAGACGGGGCGAAGCCCGGACGAGGCTCTGGCCGAATTCGTGAAGGTCAATCCGCAAGGAAGGCTTGTGCAACCGGAGGAGGTTGCCGACTGCGTGCTCTGGCTCGCATCGCCGGGCGCGTCATCGATCAATGGACAGGCGATCGCGATCGCCGGTGGGGAGGTCATGTCAGGATGAGCGAACAAGACGTTTCGACTGCGAGCAATCTGAAGTCCTTCGCAAGCTATCAGCCGCGCCACTTCCTCTGGGAGACGAGCGAGGATGGCCGGGTTGCGACGCTGACCCTCAATCGCCCCGACCGTAAGAACCCGCTGACCTTCGAAAGCTATGCGGAGCTGCGCGACCTGTTCCGCGATCTCGCCTACGCCTCGGATGTGCGCACCATTGTCCTGACCGGTGCGGGCGGCAACTTCTCTTCCGGCGGCGATGTCTTCGAGATCATTGAGCCGCTGACCCGCATGACCATGCCCGATCTGCTCGCTTTTACGCGCATGACCGGCGATGTGGTGAAGGCCATGCGCAAATGCCCGCAGCAAATCATTGCTGCCGTCGACGGCATCTGCGCCGGGGCTGGCGCGATCCTCGCCATGGCGTCAGACCTGCGCCTTGCAACGCCGGAGGCGCGCACGGCATTTCTCTTCACCCGCGTCGGGCTGGCCGGCGCGGACATGGGTGCCTGTGGCATCCTGCCGAGGATCATCGGCCAGGGACGGGCCTCCGAACTTCTCTATACGGGCCGCTTCATGACGGCATCGGAGGGCGAGCGCTGGGGCTTTTTCAACGCAATTCACCCGGGTGACGCCCTGTTGCCGGCGGCACACGAGCTTGCTCGAACGATCGCCGATGGCCCCTGGTTCGCCCATGGCATGACCAAGACCATGCTCAACCAGGAATGGGCAATGGGCATCGAGGAGTTGGTCGAGTCCGAAGCGCAGGCCCAGGCGATCTGCATGGCGACGCAGGATTTCCGCCGCGCCTTCGAGGCCTTCGCCGCCAAGCGCAAGCCGGTATTCGAGGGAAACTGAGCAATGGCCGCCTCAACTGCGCGGGCCGTGTCCCGCGAGCATCTCGCCTGGCCGTTCTTCGATGCCTCCCATGCCGAATGGGCGGTACGGCTCGACGGCTTTGTGGCATCGCCCGCAGCGACCGGCATCGACCATCAGGATGTCGACGGCGCCTGCCGCAGGCTTGTGCGCTCTCTCGGGGAAGCCGGTCTGCTCGAAGCGACGGTGAGCCTTGAGGGCCATGACGGGATCGACTCCCGCAAGATATGCCTGGCGCGCGAGACGCTCGCCTTTCATGACGGGCTCGCCGACTTTGCCTTCGCGATGCAGGGCCTTGGCACTGGCGCAGTCTCGCTTGTCGGCTCCAGGGAACTGCGGCAGGCAATCCTGCCGAAGGTCGGGCGCGGAGAGTGGATTTCGGCCTTCGCGCTTTCGGAAAAGCACGCGGGCTCCGATGTCGCGGCGATGACCTGCGCGGCGCGCCCCGACGGCGATCACTATGTTCTCGACGGCGAGAAGACCTGGATCTCCAATGGCGGTATCGCTGACGTCTATACCGTCTTTGCCCGCACTGGCGAGGCGCCCGGCACCCGCGGCATCTCCGCCTTCGTGATATTCGCCGACGATCCCGGCTTCTCGATCACCGAGCGGATCGACGTGATCGCACCCCACCCGCTTGCGACGATCCGTTTCGACAACTGCCGCATTCCTGCATTGCGCCTGCTTGGCAACGCGGGAGAAGGCTTCAAGATCGCGATGCGCACGCTCGACATCTTCCGCTCGTCGGTTGCCGCAGCCGCCCTCGGCTTTGCGCGCCGGGCACTTGCAGAGGCCCTCGCCTATGGCCAGGACCGGCCGATGTTCGGCGCAACGCTCGCCGACCTTCAGCTTACCCAGGCGTCCCTGGGCGACATGGCGACTGCGATCGATGCCGCGGCTCTCCTGACCTATCGCGCCGCCTGGCGGCGGGACGTCCAGAAATTGCCGACCACGCGCGAAGCCGCGATGGCCAAGATGACGGCAACGGAAAACGCCCAGACAGTGATCGACCGCGCCGTACAGATGTTTGGGGGCCGCGGCGTCAGAAGCGGGGAAATCGTCGAGCGCCTCTACCGCGAAATTCGCGCCCTCAGGATCTATGAGGGCGCCACCGAAGTTCAAAAGCTCATCGTTGCCCGCGAACTTCTCAAGGAAAATGCACAGCAGGGAAAATCATGACCGCGCAGAAAGCCGTTTTCGATTGGGCCGATCCCTTCCGGCTCGAGGATCAACTGACCGACGAAGAACGCATGGTCCTTCGCACGGCGCATGAGTACGCGCAGGAGAAGCTGGCTCCTCGGGCGCAGATGGCGTTTCGAAAGGAAGTCACCGACCCCGCGATCTTCCTCGAGATGGGTGAATTGGGATTGCTTGGTCCGACTATCTCACCGGATTACGGCGGCGCCGGTCTCGGCTATGTGGGCTATGGCCTGATCGCCCGTGAAGTCGAGCGCGTCGACAGCGGCTACCGCTCGATGATGAGTGTGCAATCTTCCCTCGTGATGGTGCCGATCGACGCATTTGGCTCGGAGGAGCAGAAGCAGAAGTACCTGCCGAAGCTCGCGACCGGCGAGCGGATCGGTTGCTTCGGCCTGACCGAGCCCGATCATGGCTCCGACCCGGGCTCGATGATCACCCGAGCGAAGAAGGTTGACGGTGGCTATAGCCTGAAGGGCGCAAAGACCTGGATTACCAACGCACCGATCGCCGATGTCTTCGTCGTCTGGGCAAAGACCGAGGATGGCGTCATCCGTGGGTTTATCCTGGAAAAGGGCTGGAAAGGCCTTTCGGCCCCGGCGATCCACGGCAAGGTTGGTCTCAAGGCCTCGATTACCGGCGAAATCGTGCTCGACGATGTCTTCGTGCCCGAAGAAAACCTGTTGCCTTCCGTCACCGGGTTGAAGGGTCCCTTCACCTGCCTGAACTCAGCTCGTTTCGGCATCGCCTGGGGCGCGCTGGGCGCGGCGGAATCCTGCTATCACACGGCGCGTCAATATGTGCTCGACCGCGAGCAGTTCGGCAGGCCGCTTGCCGCCAACCAGCTCATCCAGAAGAAGCTTGCAGACATGGTGACCGAAATTTCCCTCGGCCTCCAGGGTTGCCTGCGCCTTGGCCGCATGAAGGAAGAGGGTCATCCACCGGTCGAGCTCACTTCCATCCTGAAGCGCAATTCCTGCGGCAAGGCGCTTGCGATTGCCCGTGACGCCCGTGACATGTTGGGCGGCAACGGCATTTCGGACGAGTTCCCGATCGCGCGCCATCTGGTCAACCTCGAAGTGGTCAACACCTATGAGGGTACGCACGACATCCATGCGCTGATCCTCGGGCGGGCGATCACCAACATCGCCGCTTTCGCCAACTGAGGAGCCCCCGTGATGTTCACAACGACGCGGGAGCTTGGTTTCGGGGATTGCGACCCTTCGGGCATCGCATACTTTCCCGCCTATCTCGACCACCTCGTCGGAGCGCTCGAAGATTTCTTCGCAGCCGCAGGCATTCCCTGGCCGAAAATGATTGCCGAGCGCCGGATCGGCACGCCCACTCTCAAACTCGACCTTACCTTCGTCAAGCCTGGTTTCCATGGCGACCGACTGGAATTCGCCATTCGCGTCATCAGGCTCGGCACCTCCTCGATGGATCTGGAGCACAAGGTTTTCCGCGACGACGAACTGCTTTGGTCAGCCAATCAGCGCATCGTCGCCACGTCGCTGGAGACCCACAAATCCTGCCCCTGGCCCGACGACATGCGTGCCGCCTTCATGCCCTATCTGGAGAACAAAGATGCATAAGATCCTTCAACCCGCGGGCTGGGCAAAGCCTCTCGGCTATGCCAACGGCGTCGAAGCGCGAGGGCGGCAGGTCTATGTCGGCGGCCAGATCGGCTGGAACGAGCAATGCGAGTTCGAAACCGACGACTTCGTGGGGCAGGTCCAGCAGACGCTGAAGAATGTCGTTGCCGTTGTCGCCGAGGCCGGCGGCGCGCCCCATCACATCACCACCATGACCTGGTACTTCACCGACAAGCGGGAATATCTCGGCAATCTGAAAGGCATCGGTGCAGCCTACCGCGAGGTGATCGGCCGCCACTACCCCGCCATGGCCGCCGTCCAGGTCGTGTCGCTCGTCGAGGACCGCGCCAAGGTCGAGATCCAGGCGACCGCCGTCATTCCCGATTGATGGAGTTCGGCTGATGGAAATATCGTCCGAAAGCGGCGTCCCGCAGGAATTCTCCTCGACGGTGCGTGGCGAGATGCGTGGTTCTACCCTCGTCGTGACGATCGACAACCCACCGGTCAATGCGACGGGTGCGGACGTGCGCGCCGGGCTGATGACAGCGCTTGATCGCGCGAAAGCGGACGACGTCGCCGCAATCGTGCTGACGGGTACGGGAAAGACCTTCATCGGTGGTGCCGACATCAAGGAGTTCGGCAAGCCTCCTGTGCTGCCGACACTTCCGGACGTCATCGAGGCAATCGAGTCATCACCAAAGCGCATTGTTGCAGCGGTAAACGGGGCAGCGCTTGGCGGCGGCCTTGAAGTGGCGCTTGCCTGCCACGCACGCATCCTGTCTCCGGCTGCCTCGCTCGGCTTGCCGGAGGTGACGCTCGGCCTCGTTCCCGGCGCAGGCGGTACCCAGCGCCTGCCGCGACTCGTTGGTGCCATTGGCGCCCTCGACATGATTGCAGGCGGGAAGCCGATAGCCGCGGGTAAGGCCGTCGAGATCGGACTTGCGGAACGCCTTGCGGGCGGTGATCTCGTTGCCGAGGCTGCTTGCTATGCAGACGAACTCGCCAATGCACCCATCAGGAGGACCGGCACGCTCCCGGTGTCCGCTTTTGCGCCCTCCGAGTTTGAGGACTTGGCGGCTCGCTACGTCAAGCGCGCTCGCGGCCAGACCGCACCGCAGGAAGCGATCCGCCTGGTAGCGCTGGCGAGCAAGGTGGACCTGCAGGCGGGACTGGCCGAGGAACGCACGACATTCCTGCGGCTGCGCGACGGGACGCAATCGAAGGCGCTTCGCCACATCTTCTTCGCCGAGCGTGCCGCGGGCAAGCCCGCAGATATCTCCAGCTTCGAACCGCGCAGCCTTGCCGTTGTCGGCGTTGCCGGCACGGGTCTGATGGGGTGTGGTATTGCAGTCGCGACACTTGCTGCCGGCTATTCGGTCATCGCACTCGACCAAAGCCCCGAAGCTGCCGCCAAGGGTCGGGAGCGGATCAGCGAACTGATTGGAGCGGCCGTGAAATCCGGCCGCCTTTCGTCCGAGGCCGCCGATGAGCAACTGGGCCGGCTCGTCGTTTCTGCCGAACCGAATGATATGAAAGCGGCCGACCTGGTGATCGAGGCGGTCTTCGACGAACTGGACGTCAAGATCGATCTCTTTCGCAAGCTCGATGGTATCGTGCGCAGTGACACGGTGCTTGCGACCAATACGAGCTATCTCGACCCCGACGTTATTGCGGCGGCCACTGCCCATCCCGAGCGTGTCATTGGCCTGCATTTCTTTTCGCCCGCCCACATCATGCGGCTGGTCGAGGTCGTTCGTTGCCAGCAAACCGATCCCGCCGTGCTCGCAACTGCCCTCGCCTTCGCGCGAAAACTCCGCAAGGTGCCGGTTGTCGCGGGCGTCTGCGAGGGCTTCATCGGCAACCGCATCTTTTCCGCCTATCGCACGGAAGCCGAGCGGCTCATCGAGGAGGGCGCGCTTCCCCAGGACATCGATCTCGCAATGGAGGACTACGGCTTCGCCATGGGGCTCTTTGCGGTCTATGACATGGCGGGGCTCGAAATTGCCTGGGCGCGCCGGAAGCGGCAGGCGGCCTCACGAGATCCGAATGCTCCCTACTTCGAGATTCCCGATCGCCTCTGCCAGGCAGGGCGCTTCGGCCGCAGGGCTGGCAAGGGCTGGTACCTCTATCAGAATGGCGAGCGGACGGTCGATCCCGAGATCGACCGGATGATTGCCGACTATCGCATCGAAAAGGGCTTCGTCGCCCGAGCGATCGGCAAAGACGAGATCATGAGCAGGCTGTTGCAGGCGATGGCGCGCGAGGGCCAGGCGCTGATCGACGAAGGCATCGCGGGAACGGCCGACGATATCGACGTGGTCCTGGTCCTGGGCTACGGCTTCCCGGCCCACCAGGGCGGTCCGATGTTCGCCGCAGCCCATGGATCTGATCGATGACGGCCCCGACGCGACACGGGAGAAGGACAGGATGACCGAAGCCTATATCTGCGACTACATCCGCACGCCGATCGGCCGTTTCGGCGGATCGCTGTCCTCGGTGCGCGCCGACGATCTCGGGGCTATCCCGCTGAGAGCACTGATGGCCCGCAACCTCTCCGTCGACTGGGAGGCGGTCGACGACGTCGTCTTCGGCTGCGCCAACCAGGCCGGCGAGGACAACCGCAACGTCGCGCGCATGTCGCTGCTGCTGGCCGGCCTGCCGGTCTCGGTGTCGGGCACGACGATCAACCGGCTCTGCGGCTCCGGCAT
Source organism: Rhizobium sp. BK251 (assembly GCF_004345245.1). GTDB lineage: Bacteria > Pseudomonadota > Alphaproteobacteria > Rhizobiales > Rhizobiaceae > Rhizobium. The sequence continues at coordinate 520,170 of NZ_SLUQ01000006.1, forward strand.
GGATGCCGTCATCACCGCCGCCCGCGCCATCCGCTCGGGCGAGGCGGAACTGATGATCGCCGGCGGCGTCGAAAGCATGAGCCGCGCGCCCTTCGTCATCCCGAAGGCCGACAGCGCCTTCTCGCGCAATGCCGAGATCTACGACACCACGATCGGCTGGCGCTTCGTCAACCCGCTGATGAAGAAGCAGTACGGCGTCGATTCGATGCCGGAGACCGGCGAGAACGTCGCCGAGGACTATCGTGTCAGCCGCGAGGACCAGGATGCCTTTGCGGTACGCAGCCAGGCCAAGGCCGCAGCATCGCAGGCAAGCGGCCGGCTTGCGAAGGAGATCACCCCGGTGACGATCCCGCAGCGCAAGGGCGATGCGATCGTCGTCGACAAGGACGAGCATCCGCGGGCAACGACGATGGAGGCGCTCGCCAAGCTCGGCACGCCGTTCAGGAAGGAAGGCGGCACGGTCACCGCCGGCAACGCCTCTGGCGTCAATGACGGTGCGGCCGCCCTGGTCATCGCCTCGG
>NZ_SLUQ01000007.1 GCF_004345245.1 Rhizobium sp. BK251
TCGAACGACGAACTCATGGTGTTCGCCGTGTACATTCCGCCGCACGAACCCGTCGAGGGGCAGGCATTGCGTTCGATCCCGACAAAATCCTCCTCGCTCATGTTTCCCGCCATGAACGCACCAACAGCCTCGAAGGAGGAAACTATGGACAGCTCTTGCCCTTTCCATCTACCTGGTTTGATCGTCCCGCCGTAGACATAGATTGCTGGAACGTTTGCTCGAAGAATGCCGATCATCCCACCTGGCATATTCTTGTCGCAGCCGCCGATGACAAGCACTCCGTCCATCCATTGCCCCTGGACCGCAGTCTCGATGCAATCTGCGATCACCTCACGGGAAACCAGGGAATACTTCATGCCCTCGGTGCCCATGGACATACCATCAGATATCGTCGGCGTGCCGAAGACCTGGGGATTTGCACCTGCGGCCTTGATCGATGCGATAGCCGCATCCGCCAGCGGCTGCAGCCCGGCATTGCAGGGGGTGATCGTGGAGTGCCCATTTGCAATGCCGATCATTGGCTTTTCGAAATCAGCCTTCTCATAACCGAGCGCGTAGTACATGGCGCGATTAGGTGAGCGTGCCACGCCCTCGGTAATATGCTTTGACCTATCGTTGAAAGGCATCGCACGGCTCCGGCTTTGGTTGAGCGAGGGGACTAGGTGAAGTCATACCATAGATCACAAGAAGCCGCTTTCCCTTCGGCGGCCCGTCGGACTGGCATGAGCCAGCGAGCGGCATAGCCCTTGGAACTGGCGGCCGCCTCAGGGGCAGCCGCGCGCCGTCCTCATGCCTTCAGCAGCCATTCGTGCTCCGGGGCATTGTAGAATTTCCAGATGCGCTTCGGTCCAGCCATCACATTGAGATAGTAGAGATCGTAGCCGTGGCAGGCGGCGCAGGGATGGTAGCCCTTCGGCACCAGCGTCACGTCGCCGTCCTCGACCGCCATGCTTTCGTCGAGCGAGCGGTCGTCCGTGTAGACGCGTTGGAAGGCGAAGCCCTGCGGCGGGTTCAGGCGATGGTAATAGGTCTCTTCCAGGAAGCTCTCGTTCGGGAGATTATCCTGGTCATGCTTGTGCGGCGGGTACGAGGAGGTATGGCCGCCCGGCGTGATGACCTCGACGACGAGCAACGAGTGGGCCGAGCTGTCGTCCTCCGGCATGATGTTGTTGACGTAGCGCACATTCGTGCCCTTGCCGCGGGTGAGGGGCGGGTGCGTGCCGGGGGGGATGGCTTTCGCCTCATAGCTGCCGCCGCCCGGTGCCGAGCAGACGGCGAGCTCAAGGTCGGTTTCCGCTGTCACCGACCAGGCCGATTCCATTGGAATGTAGAGCGCGTGCGGCGCGCCGTCGAAGGGGCTCATGCGTTCGCCGAGCGTACCGAAATCGCGCGTTCCCGAAGATGCCTTGCCCTTGCCGCTGACCCAGACGAGGCAGACCTCGCGCGTCCCCGTCTCGCCCGAGGCCGTTTCGCCGGGCTTCAGGCGGTACATATCGAAGCCGACATAGCCCCAGCCGGCACTTTCCGCCGTGACATGCGTGACGCGGCCATTCGTGCCGGACGGTTTCACCTTGAGGTTTGGCATTATAGTTCTCCCTGATGTCCTGGCTTTCCTCTCCCGAACCGCTCACCTCTCGGGAAGGGTTCGGGCCAGAAGAAACGCAGTCGTCAACGCGCTCTTACCGGCGGCATGCTATCCCTTGGGGAAGCCTTCCGTTTCGACGGTATAGCCTGCCGCCGTCATGACCCGCATCAATTCGGCATAGCCGACCTCGGCCATCTTCTGCGGGGGCGCTTTACGCGGATCCTGCTCGGCCTCGACAACGAACCAGCCCTCGTATCCGTGATCGGCCAGGCGCTGGACGATGGCGCCGAAGTCGAGCGAGCCGTCGCCCGGCACGGTGAAGGCGCCAAGCGCCACCGCATCGAGGAAGGATTGCCGGCTCCGGTCCAGCCCATCCACGACGGTCTTGCGGATGTCCTTGACGTGAACGTGGTTGATGCGGGCGTGGTGGTTGTCGATGGCGCGCAACACGTCGCCGCCGGCGAACGCCAAATGCCCAGCATCCAGCAGAAGCGGGATGCCTTCGCCGGAGTTGCGCATGAACGCATCGAGCTCCGGTTCGGTCTCGACCACGGCGGCCATGTGATGGTGATAGGAAAGCGGCATGCCCTGGTCGGCGCACCATTCCCCGAACTCGGTGACGCGGCGCGCATAGGTCTTCATCTCGCCGTCCGAGAGGCGCGGCTTGGTGGCGAGCGGCTTGGAGCGGTCGCCCTGGATGGAGCGGCCGACCTCGCCGTAGACGATGCAGGGCGCATCGACTGCCTTGAACAGCTCGATCATCGGCGCGATGCGGTCCTTGTTGGCGGCAAGCTCCTCGTCGACCAAGGTTCCTGAGAACCAGCCACCGCAGAGCGTCACGTCGGCGGCGCGCAGGATGGGCAGCATCTCCTTCGGATCCTTGGGGAAGCGGCGACCCTGTTCCATGCCGGTAAAGCCCGCGCTGCGCGATTGCCGCAGGCATTCCTCGAGGGACACGTCGTCGCTGAGCTCAGAAAGATCGTCGTTCCACCAGGCGATGGGCGACATGCCGAGTTTGGCCTTCATCAAAATTCTCCTTAAAGGCATTGTTTGGAGGAGCGGCGACCGCTCCTCCAGAAAAAAGACAGCGATCGATCAGCCGATGCGCTGGGCGGCGCGGGCTTTCTCGTAGGCGGCGCGCGCCTTCTTGACCTGCTCGCGGGGGCTGACCTCCGGCACGGCAACATCCCACCAGTGACCGCCTTCGTCGGTGGTGATCAGCGGATCGGTGTCGATGACGATGACCGAGGTCCGGTCGTTCTTCTTGGAGGCTTCGATCGCCTGTTCGAGCTCGGCAATGGAGGAGACCTTCACCGCCGCAGCGCCCATGCTCTCGGCATGCGCCCGGAAGTCGATCTCCGGCATCACCTCGTGGCGGGTGTCCTTCAGGAGGTTGTTGAAGTTCGCGCCGCCCGTGCCCATCTGCAGCCGGTTGATGCAGCCGTAGCCGCGATTGTCGAGGACGACGATCGTGAGCTTGAGGCCAAGCATGACCGAGGTCGCCAGCTCGGAATTCATCATCATGTACGAGCCGTCGCCGACCATGACGACGACGTCCTTGTCTGGCCGCGCCATCTTGGCGCCGAGGCCACCTGCGATCTCATAGCCCATGCAGGAGAAGCCGTATTCCATGTGATAACTGCCCGGTGCAGTCGCCGGCCAGAGCTTGTGCAGCTCGCCCGGAAGGCCGCCTGCGGCGCAGAGGAGGATCGTGTTCGCTCCGCCGATCGTCCGGGAAACCGCGCCGATGACCTGTGCGTCGGAGGGAAGAGCGGCATTGGTCGTTGCCATCGCCTTGGCCGCCGCCTCCATCCAGACCTTCTTTTCGCGCGTTGCCTGCTCGGCAAGCGATGCCGGCGCGCGCCAGCCGGCAAGGGCGGCCGACAGTGCCTTCAGGCCCTCGCGCGCATCTGTCACCAGTGGGTGACTGTCATGCTTCATCGCGTCGGGGCCGGCGATGTTGAGGCCGATCATCTGCAGATTGTCGTTCTTGAAGAGCGCCCATGAACCGGTCGTGAAGTCCTGGCAGCGCGTGCCGACCGCAATCACGACGTCCGCATTCTCTGCAATCGCGTTGGAAGCGGACGTACCGGTAACGCCGATCGAGCCGAGCGCCAGCGGAAGCGTTTCGTCGATCGCAGACTTGCCGGCCTGGGTGACGGCGACGGGAATTCCGTGCGCTTCGGCGAAGTCCTTCAGTTCCTTGGTCGCCTGCGAATAGAGCACGCCGCCGCCGGCGATGATGATCGGGTTCTGCGCCTTGCGGATCAGCGCGACCGCATTCGCCAGCTCGTCAGCGTCGGGCAGAGGACGCCGGTGCGTCCAGACCCGCTCCTCGAAGAAGCTCTCCGGATAGTCGAAGGCCTCAGCCTGCACGTCCTGGCAAAGGGCCAGCGTGACAGGCCCGCAGTCGACGGGATCGGTCAGCACCTGCATGGCGCGCCTGAGCGCCGACATGATCTGCTCGGGCCGGGTGATGCGGTCGAAATAGCGCGAGACCGGGCGGAAGGCGTCGTTGGCCGATACCGTGCCGTCCGCGAAATCCTCGATCTGCTGCAGAACCGGGTCCGGCGCCCGGTTGGCGAAGACGTCGCCGGGCAGAAAGAGCACCGGCAGGCGGTTTACATGTGCGACGCCGGCGGCCGTGATCATGTTCAGCGCGCCGGGACCGATCGATGTCGTGCACGCCATGAAGCGCTGGCGGAAGCTCGCCTTGGCATAGGCGACCGCCGCGTGCGCCATGCCCTGCTCGTTGTGGGCGCGGAAGGTCGGCAGTTCCTCGCGCACCTGATAGAGCGCTTCGCCCATGCCGGCGACATTGCCGTGGCCGAAGATCGCCCAGACGCCGCCGAAGATCGGCACCGTCTTGCCGTCGATGACGGTCATCTGCTTCTTCAGGTAGTGCGCGACGGCCTGCGCCATCGTCAGTCTGATTGTCTTGCCCATCGGGCGCCTCCCAAATTCAAGCTATCAATTGAGGCCGCGCGTTTTCAGCCACGCCTCTGTCAGTTGCCGGAAGCGGCCGGCCATGTCGGCGATCGCTTGCCTGTCGTCCATCTTGCCCGAAAGCCAGGCACGCGCCGCATCGGCAAAGATCGTGCGGCCGACGGCGAAGCCCTTGACCGACGGCGCAGCCAGCGTCGCCTCGAAGCCCCTGAGCAGTTCATCGGCCGGCGCTTCCAGGCCAAGAAGCACTATACCGCGGCACCATGGATCATTTTTGGCGATCACGGCATCGATCTTCTTCCAGGCGGCCGTCGATGCCTGGGGTTCGAGCTTCCACCAGTCCGGCTTGATGCCGAGCGCATAGAGCTCTTCCAACGCGGTGGAGACCGTGTCGTCCGTCAAGGGGCCGTTCTTGCTCGATATGATTTCGATTAGCAGCTCGCGACCGACCTTGCGCGCAGCCTCGAAAAGCGTGCGCAGCTTTTCCTGCTGCTCGGTCTTCAGCTCCGCCGGATCGTCGGGGTGATAGAAGCAAAGGCATTTGATGCAGTGATCGAGCGGCCATTCGACAAGCTGCGAGCCGATGTCCTGGCTGAACTCGAAACGCAGCGGCTTCGAGCCCGGTAGTTCCACCGGCCGTCCGATCCAGGTGAAATCCTTTGTTGCCGCGTCGAAGAATGCGTCGCGTCCGAACCGCTCGTCGATCAGCATGCCGTAGCCCTGGCGGCCATTGGCGACCTGTGCTGCCGCTTCCACGGCGAGCCGCTTGAAGGCGACGATCTTCTTGTAGTCCACGCCGAGTTCGTCGCAGACGCTCGTCAGCTGCGAGCGGTGGTCGATGGCAAGCGCCATCAGAAGCGGGATGTCGCCCTTTCGCGTGGAGGCCCAGTGAATGTGGTTGATCGCCTCGTCCTTGCGCAGCGCGCGGTACTTGCTGCCGTGTTTCAGGAAGAAGTCCAGCTCGGCCCAGGTCGGATATTCCGGCGAGCAGAGGAGGCGGGAGACCGCAAAAGCGCCGCAGGCATTCGCCCAGGTGGCGCAGGTCTTCAGCGGCTCGTCTTTCAGCCAGCCGCGCAGGAGCCCCGACATGAAGGCATCGCCGGCGCCGAGCACGTTGAAGACTTCGATCGGGAAACCTTCGCCGACGATGCCATCCTCGAGATTGTCACTGATCGGCCCGTCATAGACGATACAGCCCATCGCACCACGCTTCAGTACGATGGTTGCCGCCGAGAGACGGCGGATCTCCTTGAGCGCGCCGAGCACGTCGTCGGCGCCGGAGGCGATCAGAATCTCCTCTTCCGTACCGACGATCAGGTCGCAATCCGGCAGCGTCTCCTTCATCTTGGAGGAGACGCGATCCGACTTCACGTAGCGCTCGAAACCTTCGGCGTGGCCGGCAAGGCCCCAGAGGTTCGGCCGGTAGTCGATGTCGAAGATCACCTTGCGGCCGTTCGCCTTGGCGATGCGGATCGCCTTGCGCTGGGCAGCCTCCGTGTTGGGCCGGGAGAAATGCGTTCCGGAAACGAGCACTGCGCGCGACGACTTGATGAAGTTCTCGTCGATGTCACCCTCGTCGAGCGCCATGTCGGCGCAATCCGAGCGGTAGAAAATCATCGGCGAGACGCCTTCGGCCTCCACGGCGAGGAGCACGAGCGCCGTCAACCGCTCCTTGTCGGTCTTGATGCCTTTGGTCTCGACGCCCTCGCGCGCCGACTGTTCGATGATGAAGCGGCCCATCTGCTCGTTACCGACACGGGTGATGAGGGCTGACTTCAGGCCGAGACGAGCCGTGCCGATCGCGATATTGGCGGGGCAGCCGCCGACTGATTTGGCGAAGGAGGTAATATCCTCCAGGCGGGAGCCGATCTGCTGGCCATAGAGGTCCACCGAAGAGCGGCCGATGGTGATCACGTCAAGTGTCGTCTCCGGCTGCGAACCGGGCTTCATTTCTACCATGACGTCCTCCCGTCTGGCGCGTGGTCCACAACTACTCGTCCTGGCGGACGGGGTCCATGCGCAATCTCTGGTCTATCGTGCTTCCGGTCCGCCCCTGCACGACATCGAATATGGCTGCATGTATCTGGCGACCGCGGTGATGGCCATAATGAAACATTGGTTCCGATATTTTGTCAATTCGGAATGTTTATTCCATTTTCCCATTTGTTGATTTTGTCGAGGTGAATTTTCGCCGCCGCTCGGCGATTGCGACGGGAAAAGCCATGATAAGGGCCATCGACGCCGAAAGCGAACGGAAGCCGGCGAAATCGGCCTCTGCCACCTCGAACCAATGGGTCGCGCAGGAGGCAAGCGGGGAGAAGGCCGAATCGGTGATCGCGATCACCGGCACGCCTCGATCCGCCAGTTCCTGGCTCTGGGTCAGGCTCTCGGCAGCGTAGGGCGAGAAGCTCGCTGCGATTGCCGCGTCGCGCGGCGTTGCGAACTGCACGAGTTCCGGATCGACCCCGTTCGGCGAGGCGACGATCTGATGGCGGATATTGAGCTTGGAAAAGGCATAGGTCATGTGTGCCGTCAGCGGATAGGAGCGCCGCTTGGCGATCAGATAGATCGTCTCTGCCGCCGCGAGGATATCCACGGACTTCACGAATTCATCGGTCTGAATGGTCGCGGCGAGGCGGTTCACGGACTGGCTTGCAGCGGAAATAAAGCCGGAGAGAATACTGGCATCCTCATCCTCCGTGCTCGACTGCTCCAGTGTGATGAGCCTTTCCTCATAGCTGAGCGTCCGGTCGCGAAGGCGCGCGCGGAAGATGCTCTGCAGGTCCGAAAAGCCCTCATAGCCGAGGTGGTGGGCAAGCCGCACGAGCGTCGAAGGCTGCACGTCGGAGGCGGCGGCGATGCTGGCCGTGGTACCGAAGGCGATCTCGTCGGGATTGTTGAGCGCAAAGGCCGCCACCTGGGCGAGACGCTTCGGCATGTTACTCTTGCGCTCGATGATGATGCTGCGCAGGCTCTCGAAGTCGCGCGGTACTTTCATCCGTGTCGTAACGTCGTCGTCCATACTGGGCCTTTCGCGGCGCGATCGTCGGTCAATGAAATAAACATTCCATATTTTGCCAGCATAACCGATTTCGGAATCGGAGAACATGCTTTTTTAATCTGATGAAATTCAAGGGTTTTGTCCGATTTCGAGCACGTAGCGACAAAACGATGCATCGGGAGCGGCTTGCAAAAACGGTCGAAATATTCCAAAAACTTCTGGTGGAGCACTTGGGAGGAGCCAACATGAAGCCTCTGGGCGTAGGACTGATCGGAACCGGCTACATGGGTAAATGCCACGCTCTTGCGTGGAATGCGGTCAAGACTGTGTTCGGTGACGTCGAACGTCCGCGCCTCGTGCATCTTGCGGAGGCCAATCCCGACCTCGCACGCTCGCGCGCCTCCGAGTTCGGCTTCGAGAAGTGGACTGCCGACTGGCACGAATTGATCGCCGATCCGGAGATCGACGTCGTCTCGGTAACGACTCCCAACCAGTTTCACGCACCGATGGCAATCGCCGCGCTGGAGGCCGGCAAGCACGTCTGGTGCGAAAAGCCGATGGCGCCGACGTTTGCGGATGCCGAGCGGATGCTCGCGGCCGCAAAGGCCTCCGGCAAGGCTGCGATCATGGGATACAACTACATCCAGAACCCGGTGATGCGGCATATCAAGACGCTTCTCTCCGAGGGAGCGATCGGTACGGTCAACCACGTCCGCGTGGAAATGGACGAAGACTTCATGGCCGATCCGGAAGTCTTCTTCTACTGGAAGAGCGAGATCGCTGCCGGCTATGGTGCGCTCGACGACTTCGCCGTTCACCCGCTGTCCCTGCTCTGGTTCCTCTTCGGCCACGTCGAGGCCGTCATCAACGATATGGTGAAGCCCTATGCCGACCGTCCTCTGAAGGAGGGAGGGCGCAGGGCGGTCGAGAATCACGACGGCGCCAATGTGCTGATGCGATTGGGTGGCGGCATTTCCGGCGTGCTGATGGCCAATCGCGCCGCCTGGGGCCGCAAGGGCCGCATCGCGCTGCAGATCTACGGCTCCCAGGGATCGATCCTCTACGATCAGGAGCGCATGAACGAGTTCGAGCTCTACCAGGCGGGCGGCAGGGACACCGAGGCGGGCTTCCGCCGCGTCCTCGCCGCACCGGCCCACGCACCCTACGATCGCTTCATTCCGGCTCCCGGCCACGGCCTGGGCTTCAACGATCTGAAAATCATCGAATGCCGGGAGGTGATCCGGGCAATCTCCGGGGAGCCCAGCTCGGCGATCGACTTCACCGACGGCCTGCGGATCGAACGCACGGTGCATGCCATGGCCCGCTCCTTTAGCGAACGACGCTGGGTGGAGGTCGAAGGCTGAGGCATCTTGCCGCGAGCGCCGATCACGATCGCCTTCCAGTACCGCCCGGCCGGTAAGCCGGTGTTGACGCGGCATGGAGCAGGCGTTACCCCTGCCCATAGCGAGGAGCAGCCGGGCCGCGTTTGCATCCGGCCTCCCGTTTGATCTGGAGGGTCGTCGTGACGGACAGATTGGTCATTGTTGGAGCCGGACAGGCCGGTTTCGCGCTCGCCGCGAAGCTTCGCGCACTGAAGGACACCCGGCCTATCACCATCGTCGGCGCGGAAGAATGTCTTCCCTATCAGCGGCCGCCGCTCACCAAGAAATACCTGCTGGGCGAGATGGAGTTCGATCGCCTGCTGTTCCGCCCCGAGCATTGGTACCACGACAACGACGTCGAAATCAGGCTTTCGACCTGGGCCGAGCAGATCCATCGCGACACGAAGCAGCTGCTGACGCAGGACGGCGGCGTGCTTGACTATGGAACGCTCGCCTTGACGACGGGCTCGACGCCGCGGCGCCTGCCGGCCACGATCGGCGGTGATCTCGATGGCGTCTATGTCGCCCGCGACAAGCGCGACGCCGACATGCTGGCCGACGAAATGCGCGCCGGACGCCGGGTGCTCATCATCGGCGGCGGCTATATCGGCCTTGAAGCGGCCGCTGTCGCCCGCCACCGCGGCCTTGAGGTGACGGTGATCGAGATGGCGGACCGGATCCTGCAGCGCGTTGCCGCCAAGGAAACGGCCGACATCATGCGCGTCATCCATCAGGACCGTGACGTCGTCATCCGCGAGAAGACCGGGCTGAAGCAGCTCGTCGGACGGCAAGGTCGTGTCGTCGCCGCGGAGCTTTCCGATGGTTCGACGCTCGAAGTGGATTTCGTAATCGTCGGGATCGGCGTGGTGCCGAACGACCAGCTCGCCAAGGAGGCGGGGCTGGAGGTCACAAACGGCATCGAGGTCGACGAGTTCGGGCGCACGTCCGATCCATCGATCTACGCCATGGGCGATTGTGCGGTCCTGCCGTGGAAGGGTGGCCGCATCCGCCTGGAATCGGTGCAAAACGCCGTCGACCAGGCCGAGGCGGTGGCAGCCGTCATTGCCGGCGGCAGCGAGGCCTATGATCCGAACCCCTGGTTCTGGTCCGACCAGTATGACGTGAAGCTGCAGATCGCCGGCTTCAACCTCGGCTACGACGAGACGATGCTGCGCCATGGCACCCGCGAGGGATCCTGCTCCATCTGGTATTTCAAGGATCACCAGTTCATCGCGGTCGACGCCATCAACGACGCGAAGGCCTATGTCACCGGCAAGAAGCTGCTGGAAAGCGGCATCAATCCCGACAGGGCCGTCCTCGCCGACCAGAATTCCGACCTCAAACAACTGCTGGGCTAGCATTCGATGCATCTTCCCCCGAACGGCTTCAAGGCTGCCCTCCGCGACAACCGTGTCCAGATCGGTCTCTGGCTTGCCATGGCAAACGGCTATGCCGCCGAGATCGCCGGTCATGCTGGCTTCGACTGGCTGGTCGTCGATGGCGAGCACGGCCCGAATGATCTGCGCAGCATTCTCGAGCAGCTCCAGGCGTTGGCGACTTCGCCATCGGAGGTGGTGGTGCGCGCGCCGGTCGGCGAAAAGTGGATGATCAAGCAGCTTCTCGACATCGGCGCCCGTACGCTGCTGATCCCGATGGTCGATTCGGCCGAACAGGCCGCGGAACTCGTGCAGGCCGTATGCTATCCGCCGCATGGTGTCCGCGGGATGGGGGCCGCGATTGCCCGCGCGTCGCGCTTCAATACGATCACCGACTATGCCGCGCGGGCGAGCGACGAGATCTGCCTGCTTGTCCAGGCCGAGAGCCGGGCGGCGATGGCCGATCTCGAAAGGATCGCGGCCGTGGAAGGCATCGACGGCATCTTCATCGGCCCGTCGGACCTGGCCGCAGACATGGGCTTTCCGGGAAATCTCGAAGCCCCCGAAGTCCAGTCGGCGATAGAGAAGGGAATCGCGACGATCCGCGCCGCCGGCAAGCCCGCCGGCATTCTGACCTTCAACGAGGCGCTGAACCGACACTATATGGCGCTCGGTGCTACCTTCGTGGCTGTTGGCGCTGACGTGACCGAATTCTCGAGCGCTCTCGCCAGGCTCAGCCGCCGATACAAGGAAGGATCCGCCGCTGCGGACGGCGAACCCTCAACCGGCTATTGAGTGCGCTCGCCGGACGTTCGCTCGTCTAGGCTTTCGGCGCGAAACGCAACTCACACCAAGGCCGCCGGCCTTCGCAAGCCCTTCCCAAATCATCGACCTAGCAGGCCGTGAACCGTGCGGAGGATGTCGGACACGTGCCTGCCATGCGCGGGGTGACCGCCTGTCGCCGACAGGTCGCTCGCGAGGCTGGAAAGCTGCAGGGAAAGCTTGTCCTGGATTTGGGGGTAACCACCCAACAGCGATGCCAGGGTCTGCCCCGCGATCTCATAGGCTTCGAGTGCGGTCAGAGCTTCATACCTGGTGGCCTGGGGGAGGACGCCATCGATCCGGCCGAAGATGGCGCCCGGTGCAAATCGCACAACTTCCCCGCCATCACACACTGCAGCGGCAGTTCCCGATCGTACGACCATGAGGCTCGGCAAACTATCCAACCCATCGAGGAGGATGTCTCCGGCCCGGTAATGCCGCAGTCTCGCGGACGCTTCGAGCGTCGGCAGTTCATCCTGTTCCACGTCCGCAAAGATCGGATTGGATTGGAGGAGCTCCTGCAGTGTCTCGGGAGAGGCATGACCTGGGTCGTGCTTCTCGACAAGGACGATGGAGGCGGCCACCGGCGGGGCGAGATCTATGCCGGTCGCCTTGCACTGCCGGTAGACGAGATCAATAAGCTCGTTTCTGGCGATGGTAGTAGCGGCGGGATGTCTGACGCGGAATTGCAGTTCGATTTCGATGGCAAATGCATCGACGCCCTTCAGCGCGACGACGGGCGCGGGCTCATGGACGATGTTGTTTGCCCCAACCATTGCTTGGCGCATCGCCTCTGCGACGAAGTTCGGAGTGCGCGTCGGCTTGACGCGAAGGCTCAGGGCCACTTGGCGCGTCTCGTCGGGGCGACTGGTATTTGTCAGTCCGATCTTGGCCAGATAGCTGTTCGGCAACACGACGATGTTGTTGCTCGCTGTCAGCATGTAGGTCGAGCGCCAATTGCTCTCAACGACCCGTCCCTCGGTGCCGTCGGAAAGTATGATCCAGTCACCGATTCCGTAGGGACGTCCCAGTGTGAGCGCGAGCCCCGAAAAGACATCGTTGAGCGTGCTCTGCAGGGCAAGCCCGAGGATGATCGCGATGACGCCTGACGTCGCAAGGAGGGTTCCTATCGCAAAGCCAAACATGGACAGGACCGAGAGCGTGACCCCGAGATAGACCATCGCGATGATCAGGTCCTGTAGCAACCGGGCTTCGCGCGGTCGCCCGTCGAGGACAATGTAGATGCGGACAAAGCCGATCACGGCCCAGGCCAGATGCACCCACCAGAGGAGTTTGGCCGCGATAAGCATGCCGCCGCCGTCCCCCATCGGCTCGAACTTGTACGGGGAGATGCCGTTTCCGAAGAGAAGTGCCGTCATGGCCAGGAAGAAGGCGATCTGGACCACAAGACGTGCGTTCGGACGGCCACGCCCTTGCAGATGCCAGACGATGATGCCTGCAACACCCAGCGCAACAATCTGGAAAAGTGGCGAGGCAAACAGATCTTGCATGGCGGGTGTCTCCTGAAGGCCGGGCAGCGGGGCCGGGTCCTGATTTGCGGGCCCGGCCAACGCTCTTTATTTCATCGGGATGACAATGTCCTTCTCCTTGGTGTCGACGATGAAGACGGCGAGCAGTTTCGCCGGCTCGGTGTCACTGGCGTTGGCGCTTACGAGATGCTTGTCGCCTGGCACCTCAGTCCAGTTCTCTCCCGCATGATAAACCTTGGCCGGGCCGTCATTGACCTGGCTGCGGATCGCGCCCTCCAGAACGGTCGCATAGATAAATGCCGAACTCGGATGCGTATGGGCCTCCGACGAGCCTCCGGGTCCATATTCGACAAGCACGCCGCGGACACTCTTGCCCGGCACGGTTGGCAGCTCGTGGTCATAGACGACCGTGATCTTGCGGTTTTCGGCGGCGAAAGCCTGGACCCCGAAGGCGAAGAATGCGCCGGCCAAAGTCACGGCGATGGAAAAATTCCTGATCATCTTGCAACTCCATTTGAGGGGGAAAGTACCGTCGAGCACGGCGGCACGGTTAGGCGCTACTTTCTTTCGGCGACTGCGAACCATTCATCGAAGGTGATGCGACCGAGACGCGGACTGTTATCGGAAACGAGTGAACCGTCCTCGAGCCGAACGCCAAAATAGCGCGCTTCCCGATCGGCAACCACCCGCCGTGTATCGCCCTTGGCCTTCAGATAGCGGCCGACAAGGTCGCTCAGACGAAAGCGCTCCGGACCTGCAATCTCAATCGTCCCGTTGACCGGAGCGGAAAGAGTGACCTGGGTCATGGCATCGGCCACGTCGTCGGACGCGATCGGCTGCACATAGGCAGGCGAGAGGGTGACGGTATCTCCGACGGTTCCCGATTGCGCGATACCGTTCACGAATTCCATGAACTGCGTCGAATGCACGATGGTGTAGGGGATGCCCGAGGCCTTGATCAACTTTTCCTGGGCGAGCTTGGCGCGGAAGTAGCCGCTTTCCTGTAGCCGTTCCGTGCCTACGACGGAAAGTGCGATATGGCGCTTCACGCCGGCGGCCTTTTCGGCCGCAAGCAGATTGCGACCGGAGGTCTCGAAGAACTCCATCGCGTCCTTGTCCGCGAAGGACGGCGAGTTTGAGAGATCGAGCACTACCTCGGCACCCGCCAACGCGGCTGCGAGCCCTTCGCCGGTTATCGTATTCACTCCGGTGTTTGGAGAGGCGGCGATTACTTCATGACCGTGTTTGCGCAAACGGTCGGCCGTCTTGGAACCGATCAGACCGGTTCCGCCAATGATGACGATTTTCATGAACTCCTCCATTCATGGCGTCTGCTCGCACCTCGCTACACGATGGGCAGGCGAAGGTGCGGGTTGGACTATACACCCGGCCGCAAGCATCGTCAGGGACTCCGTCCCGCCTGCCAATTTGGTCAGGGGACGCCACGGGGTAGGGCATTCCAGAACTCATCGGTGATGCTCGCCAGAAGGACGAGCGGGGCTCCTGAATAGCAACTGTGCGTCCAAGCAGGAGGGACCGCCTGCTTGGACGGTGAACGAAGGGTGATCAGACTCTGCGGAAAGTTTGCCGTACGCTCGCAGAGAGTAGGCTTTGTTCGCGTTCGTTCCCGTATCTTTTCCGTTTTGCGACATCCCGCATTTTTTCTCGGGCCATCACAAAAAATCCTTGCAATCACAGGCGTCGCGACATACTCAGGCTCCCACCGGAGAGGTGGCCGAGTGGTCGAAGGCGCTCCCCTGCTAAGGGAGTATACGTCAAAAGCGTATCGAGGGTTCGAATCCCTTCCTCTCCGCCATCTTCCCTTATATACCAGTCTCGCTAGAGCCTGCGGCTATTTATAAAGTCAGCGTTTTTTTCCCGCTGTCTCACCGGCTCATTCCCTTGAAAAAAGAGGCACGCGACCGGGTATTTCCAAGAGGGCTGAAAATTCCGACAGACGTGCAAGTCCAGAACGCACCGGGGCGGAAGAAGCCTGCGAGCCCGCCGACTCGGGTGGCTTGCACATTTCAGCCCGTCGGTCGGAAGGCCGATTGCCGGGTGACCGCGCCAACTTCAACTCGTGGCCGATCCATGAATGGGTTATAAAGGGAATGCTAGGCAGGTTGGTCAGCAGGACCGGGGCCGTCGGCTTGGATCGATGCTCGCCAAGATGCATTGAATGCCTACGCACAGACGGGGGAATCCATCATGGACGTCGTTGTGAGAACTTACACAGGTAAGGGCTCGAAGGAGCTGTTTTCATTGCTGGAGGAGCGCAAGGACGAGGTTGAGAAGCTTTTGCGCCAAACGAAAGGGTTTGTGAGCTATACGCTCGCCCGGAGTAGTGAAAGTGACGGCGGGCTGTCGATGACGGTCTGTCAGGACAAGGTAGGCATCGACGAGAGTGTACGCATGGCGAAGGACTGGATCGCAAAGAACGCGGCACACATTGGCGTCGATCCACCTAGGGTATCCATGGGAAAGATAATCATCCACGCCACAAAGTAGCGGACTTCCATATTTCCGCCCGGTCGAGCAAGCGAGCCGGCCGGGCTTCTTGCCTTCGAACCCTCGACACCCAATCAATCGCCTTATTGTCTGACACCCAAATGGGCAGCATTGATCGAATCAATGTATTGTGATGATGAAGTCGCTTTCAGAACACGAGCCGACGGGGGAGTTGTGAGAAAAGCTCATTGCCTTTCGCGGGCGCTGTGGGCCAGCGCCGCCATTTCGATCTTGGGCAGTCCGGCAATTGCACAGGAAGCCACTCAGGCGAAAAAGGGGGACCGTCTGGTGACGGTCGACGACCACGGTTTCACCGTGCAATCTCCTGACGGCGGCATCAAATTACACCTCGGTGGTCGTCTGCAAGGTGATTTTGGGTCTGGAGGCAGCTCGGCGGTGACGGACGAGTTTCCCAAGCATGCCGCTATTCGGCGGGCTTGGCTCGAGCCGAAACTGACGATCTATGACGACCTGATCTTCGCCCTGCAGTACGACTTCAGCAGCGACACGACTCCAGTCGACAACCTGATCGCGACCTACAAGGGCTTTTCTGCATTCACCATCACGCTCGGTAATTTCAAGGAGCCATTCAGCCTCGATGTGCTCACGGCCAACAATGACATCATGTTCATGGAGCGCTCGCTTCCCACCGCCTTTGCGTCCGGGCCCGCAGGGCGTAACACGGGTGCAGCCATCGGCACGCATGGCGACAATTGGACACTTGCCGGGGGCGTCTTCGGAGGCAACATAAACCACAGCGTCGACGGTGTCGGCATCGAGGGGACGATCCGTGCGACCTATGCACCGATCCTGACCAGCCACGAGGTTGTCCACTTCGGTGTTTCCGCCAACTATCACTCGCTCGCCAACGATGTCGGCGCTTCGTTCTCGACCACGCCGGAAAGCTTTCTTTTCGATGCCGATCTCGTCAAGACTGGCAACATCAAGGATGCGAACTCGATCGGCCGCCTGGGACTGGAGTTCGCCTGGGCAAACGGTCCCTTCCGAATTCAGAGCGAATACATCGCAACCCAGGTCGATCGGGACACGAAACCCGACGCCTTCTTCCAGGGGGGATATGTACAGGGAGGCTGGGTCATCAACGGCAATGCAGCGCCCTACGTGCTGCAGGCCGATACGGCGACCGAGATCGGCATATTCAAGCGTGTGCAGCCCAGCAAGGACCAGCGGGTGACACAAGGCGGGACAGGGGTATTCGAAGCCGTCGCCCGCTACTCCGCCATCGACCTCGATAGCCACGATATTCAGGGAGGCTTCCAGCAAGACGTCACGCTGGGCCTGAACTGGTATCCTGAGCCTTTCGCCCGCGTGATGGCGAACTACGTCCACGCATGGGCCGACCCGACGGCCGGCAGCCTGGGCGGTGACGACGGAAACGCGGATATCTTCCAGATGCGGTTGCAGGTCGCGTTTTGAGAACGCCTCGACCTTCTCGCAGACGGGGTTGAATGGCCGCTTCCGGCCAAACCGGCCGCAATTTCACGGGCAATCCGCGCGGTTCAATCGAGGAAAACTCATCTCGCGCAGATCTCGGATAAGTCCGCCAGGCCCATCCTCACTGGCGGCATCCATGCCCAGCTTGGTCAGCCAGCACCACATGCTGATCCGATGGAAAAGGGTGTAGAGCCAAAGCGCTCGCCCTGTATCCGGGTGATCGACCTCGCCGTAGCCCTCAAGAATGGGCTGACGGCTTCGCGGGTCTTCGTGCGAAGAACAGAACAGGGCCTTGGCCAGGTCGAAGAGCCTGTCCGCTGCGCGTGCGTTTCCGAAATCGATAAGCCCACTCAGGTGGAGTCCGCCCGCATCGCGCGCCGCGAGTACATTGCCCTGATGGAAGTCGTCGTGGCAGAGCACGGGACCATGGCTTTCATTGAGCAGATGGAAGCTTCCCTCTGCGAGGCGCTGCAAGTTGCGCCCCAGGTCCGTGTCGCCGCCAAGATCGCGGAAACGCCGAAATACATCTTCGAACGCCGCCGTCATATAGTCCGCGTTTGAGGATCTCGGCCTATCGATGCCATGGCCGCGCACGTAGCCATATGCGGGCATTGGCACATCGTGCACACGTCTGAGAAGCTCGCCCATTTGGCGATAGGCGTGGTCGATATCTGGCTCGGCCATCCAGTGGCGGAGCGAGCGACCGGGCAACAGCGTCAGCAATGCAATGCGCTGGGGCAGGACAGCGCGTGACTCGTCGACCCGCAACCACTCAGGAACGGGCGGCGTCAGTCCCTTCAGCCAGCCCGCCACGAGTCTCTCCTTCGACGGTCCCCATTCTGGCTCGTCCGGATAAATCTTCAGGACCAGCGGACCGCGACCGGAACCTGCGATATCGATCCCGTAGACCTCGGTGCTGCCGCCCTGGAGGCGACCGAAGCCGCTGGCGACCAAGGTAGGGTCAAGGCTTTGAACGAGCCGTTGAACGGTCTCAATGTCGAGTTGGGTTGTCATCTTCGTTGTGGACCATTTCCGCCAGCGGCCCAAAGTATGGTCACGAGCTTTGCTTCTTTGCCACCAGAAACGGTCGCTGTGCTCACACCGATTGCAAAGATCCGGAGTTGGCGCGCGAAGCCATCATCAAAATCGCTCGGTCGCCGGCAAGACCGCGCGGGCGAGGGCCGGATCAAACCGCCTCTCGCTTCATGACGGCAATCAAAGTGCATACACTTTGCGGATGCTAACCTGCCCGTTGAGCAAACCAGGACAGGAAAGGCCGAGGGGCAGGTGCGGTGGCGATGCTGGGGCGCAGGAGCAATTGCCCGGCGGCCGAGAATGCGCGTCTGCGCATCAAGGTGGTCACGCCCATCCCGGATATTCCCGATGCGGCGAGGATCATCGCCACGACCACGAACTGATAGAGGCCGGCATATAACGGACTGGCGCCCGAAACCATCATTCCCGCCATCACGCCGGGTATCCACACCAGGCCGAGCGATTTCAGCATGTCCAGTCGCGGCAGCAGGCTGGCATAGACTGAGGTCTGGACATAAGGGGCGACGCTGACGGCCGGCTCGGCTCCGAGACAGAGTGCGGCTTCGATCTGTCCGACATGGGCAAGAACGTCGGCCTTGAAACGCTCCATCGCCTGCGCGCAGGCATTCATGCAGTTGGCGATGATCATGCTGCCGACGGGCACGAGAACGGCGATGTTTGTGTCGAGCGACTTCGTGAACAGCATGAATACGATGACCGTGCCTGCGCCCGCGCCGATCGAATACAGCGAAATTTGAAACGCATACGGCAGCTCGGCGAAGCGTCGCGAGGCGGTCGCGGCGGCAGCGGCGACCATGCCGAGGAGAATGAGCATGCCGATGAGCAGATTGCCCTTCAGTAAGAGCCCGAGCACCACGCCGACAAACGACATCTGCACCAGACCGCGCAGAAGGGAAACGGCCGCTTCTCTTCCAACGCGCACCTGGAAATGAAGGCAGAGGGCCGCGACGGCGAGACAGAGAACAATGGCAGCAGCCGCCTGTGCGAAGCCGAGGAGGACCTGGCCGGTGAAAAGATCAGTAGGCATCGACGATCTCCTTGGCAAGCCCGATGGCGACCAATCTTCCCTTTGCCAGGTACATGGCGCGGTGAGCGATCCGCGCCGCCTGGCTCGAGTTATGTGTCACGATCACGCACGGCATCTGGCGTTGATCACTGATTTTCGTGACGAGCTGCTCGACCTCGCGGGTGGACTGTTCATCGAGAGCGGAGGTCGGCTCGTCCAGCAGCAGGACGTCCGGTCGGTT
The DNA here is from genome assembly GCF_004345245.1 of Rhizobium sp. BK251. Lineage (GTDB taxonomy): Bacteria > Pseudomonadota > Alphaproteobacteria > Rhizobiales > Rhizobiaceae > Rhizobium. The sequence goes on from NZ_SLUQ01000007.1 coordinate 18,869, forward strand.
GGCAAGAACGCGAGCCAGGGAAACACGCTGCGCTTCTCCTCCAGACAGCGTCGCAACGTCGTGATCGCCATATCCACCGAGACCGACTTGAGCGAGCAGCGCCTCGATCTGGTCCGCTGCGAATTCCTCCTTGCGCTGTGCCGGACCGAAGGAGAGGTTGGACGCAACGGTTCCGGGGAACAGGAAGGCGCTCTGCATCACCATTCCAACGCGACGGCGCAGCGTGGTCGGAGGGATCTGGCGATAGTCGGAACCCCTCAGCAGCACCGTCCCGCTGGTCGGCTCGTCCAGCCGGTTGATCAGGCGCAGAAGCGATGATTTTCCGGCTCCGCTTGGCCCGATGATCGCGAGTATCTCGGCCTTGGCAACCTTGAAGCTGACATCGTCTACAAGGATGCGTCCATCGACCTTCCGCGTCAGCTTCTGCAGGTCGAGGTAGGTCTCCGGCGTTACCGCCTGTGGCCGCACGTTGCCGGCCGCAGGCTCATCGCGGAGCGACGAAGCGTTGGCTGGCTGTGTTTCCGGTGGCGCAGTCGCCATTTGTCTCTCCACTCGCTCAGGATCCCATCATCGGCAATCTCTTGCCGATCTATGTCATCCGGCGACGCGGAGCTTGTAGGCAAACGCCCTAAACGGCATGCCACGAGGCAGGCCGGCGAGCGAAGGCACCCTCCTGAGAGTGCTTCCGGCGCTCAGGCCGGCCGGTTGGTCGTCGCGGGGCCATCGGGCGTGGCGAACCACTCGGGCCTGCGTAGTGGGCTGGCTGCGGCAAGAGCCCGTCGGGCGCCGTCGGCGTCGAGATTGGCGCCGTAGACAGGCGTTGCAGGTTGCTGTCGCCAGGATTCGTCGAGCCCGCCGGCATCGACGCCGTCGAAGCCCAGTTCATCGATAAGTTGAATGAGCTTTGCCTTGGCAGCGGCATCGTCGCCGGCGACCGGCAGCGCTATGCGACCGGGCGTGCCGGCAGGCTTGCCATCGCTCAGAAGGTTGCGCCAGTTGATGGTGTTGAAGGCCTTCAGCACGGGTCGTCCAAGCTGGGTTTCCACCCAGCGGCTTTCGGGCAAGCCATTCTCGATCGCCGCAATCTTGCCGTCGCGCTGCCGCGGGTAATAGTTGCCGGTATCGACCACCACCGCGTCGGCACCGACGCCATCGAAAAGCTCTTTCGGCAGGCCTGGAATTTTCGACTCCGGAATGGTGACGATCACCACGTCGCCGCGGCGGGCCGCCTCGCGGACGGTAACCGCCGTTGCGCCGGTCTCGGCCGCGAGATCTCCGAGCGAGGCCGGACCCCGTGAATTGGCGATGAAGACCGTGTGGCCCAGCGCCGAAAGACGACGTGTGAGTGTGGCGCCGATGTTGCCGGCCCCGATGATTCCTATGTTCATACCTTCGTCCTCGAACCTGTGAGTGGCTATGCAACCGGGAATATGGGCAGCTTTGTTCGCTTGGCCAGAATGCAGCTGGTCTTGGGACCGTTCATCAACGATCAATATATCTCACAAAATACAATGCTGTCGTGTACGGTCCGAATATCACGCTGGCGGCCGACCCCGCCTTCAGCGTTACCGAGATCCCGGCGAAATTCTCGCCGAAGGTCGAATATGGCCTGGCGCTTCGATAGGGCGCTGCGCAACAGGCACGCCAGCTGCGGGATTTCCTCTTGTCGGATCGCGGGCAGGGCATGCTGGAAAGCGCCGGTTTTTCCCGCGTTCTCTGAGGCGCGCTCCCGTGCTCCTAATCCAGCTGCAATGCCAGGCTAGGTAAAGTCGGTCGATATGGAAACAGGGCGCCACTCGGCGATAATGGCGGCGTCGGACACGTGTTTGGCTTCAATGGCTGCGACAGTGTCACTCCCGAGCGGCAGGCGAACGGGCGGATTTGGGGCGTCGGCGAAGGCGACGAGCACGTGGGCCAGTTTCTCCGGATCGCCAGGCTGGCTGTGGTTGAGCTTCGATGCGCGATCTCGCACCGCGCCCGCTGTTGCGTTGTAATCGTCGATCCGCCCGCCGCTCACTGAAAGCGATGTCGAATCGAGGAAGTCTGTCCGGAAGTAGCCCGGCTCCACGACGGTGACATGGATTCCGAGCGGCGCCAATTCGCCATGGAGTGCCTCGGACAGACCTTCGACAGCGAACTTGGTCGAGGCATAGACGCCGAAGCCCGGCGTGCCGCGATAGCCGCCGATGGACGATATGTTGATGATCCTGCCGGAACGCTGCGCGCGCATATGCGGCAGGACGGCACGGGTGACGCCAAGCAGCCCGAAGACATTGGTGCGATAGATCGCCTCGATCTCATCGGCCGTCGCCTCCTCCACGGCACCGAGCAGACCAAAACCCGCATTGTTGAGGAGCACGTCAATGCGGCCAAATCTGTCGACCGCGCTGGCGGCGGCCTCGCGCGCCTGCTGGTCGTTGGTAACGTCGAGCGTAAGGGCCAGAAGGTTCGGATTGCTTCCGAGCTTCTCGATTATAGCTGCGGCGTGGCGGGCGGTCGCGACAACATTGTCTCCCTGGGCCAGCGCGAGTTCTGCGATCCGGCTTCCAAAGCCGCGAGATGCACCTGTGATGAACCAAGTCTTCATGATCAATCTCCATTCAGCTTTGACGGCGAACCGGCCCCCATCTTATTTGGGCGGCGCGTCCTGCGCTTCAACTGGCGGCGGAAATTCCCCTTTCGCCCGGCTATTCCTTGGCTTTTGCGGCAGCGCTTCCACCGCCACCCGGCACCACAATCATTGTTGATCGCCGCGCAATATCGGAACGTATCGATTACTCTGCGGCGGGTGATCGTCCACCGTCACCTAAGCGCCCAATCTCCCGCCGTGCGGCTGGGTGTCAACGGACTACGATGCCGTGGAAGCTGCGAATATTTCAGCCAGGCGCTCGATGCCGGCCTGGTCATCGCCATCGAAGCGGGATACGCGCGGGCTGTCGAGATCGATCACGCCGATGATCCGCCCATTGCGGCGAACGGGCACGACCAGTTCTGATCGGGAAGCGGCATCGCAAGCTATATGGCCGGGGAAAGCGTGCACGTCCTCGACGAGGATCGATGTTTCGCGGGCCACGGCGGAGCCACATACGCCCCGGCCGACCGGGATCCTCACACAGGCAGGCTTGCCCTGAAACGGACCGAGTACCAGCTCGTCGCCGCCATCCAGAAAATAGAACCCGGCCCAGTTCAGGTCGGGCATGGCGTGGAAGATCAGTGCGGCGCAATTGCTCGCATTCGCGACCAGGTTATGCTCGCCTGCAAGCAGACCCTCCAACTGCCGGCCAAGTTCATCGTAAAACTCCGCCTTGTTGTCCGCTTCGATCGTAGCCTGTTCAAACATCGCTTCACTCGCCTCCGGTATCGCCTTCCATCTATCTAAGGCGCGGTGCTGGCTTTCGCAATCGTCCCTCGCAGCCAACCGGTACTCGCCGGATCGAGGCGTCGTTGCCGCGAAAGCTGCTGCGTCGGGCTTTCAGATGCTAGAGATCGGCGAGTGATATCTTCACGAGCCGATTGCGCAGGCGAGGGGCTGCAAAGTCGAGGAAGCTGCGCATCTTGAGCGGCAGCGTGCCTTGTGCCTGATGCAGCAGGTAAACTGGGATCGGGTCCGGTTCGAAGGCCTCCAGGACAACCCGAAGCGCACCCTGCGCCACGGCATTCGCTGCCTGATAGGACAGGACGCGCGTGATGCCGACGCCGGCTGCTGCAGCGTCAAGCGCGGCTTCCGCAGTATTGACCGAAAGGCGCGAATTCACTTCCACGGTATGGCCCCGGCCTTTCGATCCGCTGGTGAAACTCCATGAGGTCCTTGAGCCCGGCATTTCGAAAGTGACGCAGGGCAGGCCGACGAGATCGTCCGGATTGGACGGCGTGCCGTGTCTTTCGAAATAGGGGGGGCTGCCGCAGACCACGCGCCGCAGGGAGCCGACGCGTGTTCCGATCATCGAGCTGTCGGGGAGTTCGCCGATGCGCACGGCAAGGTCGATCTGGTCCTCCAGTAGATGTGCGTTGCGGTCTGAAAGCAGCATGCGGACGTCGATATCCGTGTAAAGGCCAAGGAATTCCGTAACCAGCGGCAGGACGTGAAGACGGCCGAACGCGATCGGCGCGGTCACCACCAGCTCGCCCTTGGGGGCGCTTTGTTCGCCCGAAGCTGTGTTCTCGGCTTCATTCACCTCGTCGAGGATGCGCTTGCAGGACTGGAAATAAGCGCTGCCGGCGTCCGTCAGCGCCAGTCGGCGGGTCGAGCGAACGAGAAGGCGAGTGCCGATATGGGCCTCAAGTTCACCAACCTTGCGGCTGACCGTTGGCAGGGGAACGCCCAGCCTTCTACTCGCCGCCGTAAAGCCGCCCGTCTCCACCACCGCTACAAAGATCGCCATCGCTTCCAAACGATCCATAGCTACTCTTTCGCCTATTGAGATAATGCCTATCAAGAATACAGGATTATTTTGTCAGGAGAAAGTGAATACGTTCACACGGCAAGTCAAGCTCGCCTCACAGAAGAAAGGATCTCGCAATGTCCCGCATCGCCATTCCTTCTCGCGACGCCGTTCCCGCTGCGTCGCAGCCCATTCTCGATGCCGTAGAGCGCCAGCTCGGCTCCGTGCCGAACCTGTTTCGCCTCGTTTCGATCAGCCCGGCCGCTCTCTCCGCCCTCACGGGCCTCAGCGGTGCGCTCGGCAAGACGCTTGATGCCAAGACAAGGACGCGGATCGCGCTTGCCGTCGCACAGGCCAATAGCTGCGACTATTGCCTGTCGGCCCACAGCTACATCGGCCTCAACCTCAACAAGCTCGATCAGGAGGAACTCCTTCTGAACCGCAGCGGCGCTTCCGGCGATCGGAAAGCCAACGCTGCGGTGCATTTTGCTGCGCGCGTCGCCGAGACGCGCGGACAAGTGGAAGATGACGAGTTGGAGGCGGTCCGCGCAGCCGGTTACACCGACGCGCAGGTGATCGAGATAATCGGCGTCGTCGCAGAGAACTTCTTCACCAACCTGGTCAACAAGGTCGCGGATACCGACATGGACTTTCCGATCGTCTCCGCCGGGGCGCTCCGTCAGCTCGCCTGACCGCCGGCCTCGAGCGGCCAACCCGTCTCCTAAAGCAGTGAGAGAAAATGCCATGACCTACAGCTATCTCGATATTGCCTCGACGCCTTCGGTGAAGGCTGCGCAGGAGGCCAATGGTGCCCTGGATCTATGGTCGGTCGCGGGCAAGGAGCGTACTTTTGATCGGTTCAGTGCTGCCGAGCGGGAATACATCGCCGCGCGCGACAGCTTCTACATGGCCACCGTCTCCGAAAGCGGGTGGCCCTATGTGCAGCACCGGGGTGGTCCTCCGGGTTTCCTCAAGGTCCTGGATGAAAAGACGCTCGCCAGTGCGGACTTCCGCGGAAACCGGCAGTATATCTCCGTCGGTAACCTCGGCGCGGACGACCGGGTGTCGCTCATTCTCGTGGACTATGCGGCACGTCGGCGGCTGAAAATCTTCGCGCATGCCGAAATCTCCGAAGATCCGGACATGGTTGCTGCAGTCTCCATACCGGGCTACCGGGCGAAGGTCGAACGAGCGCTTGTGTTCCGCCTGGAAGCCTTCGACTGGAACTGCCCGCAGCACATCACGCCCCGATTCACCGTGGCCGAAATCCAGGAAGGGGTGACGAGCCTGCAGCAGAAGATCGCCGAGCTTGAAGCGGAAAACAGGAACTTGAGAGCAAGGCTCGGTGTTCTCGACACATAGTTGCGGCTACAGGGCACGAATTGCCGTTTTACTCTGAATCTCTGTCGGCCCAAGGCCTTGTGCTTGCAGGTGAAACCGGAGGATTTCATTTGAAGTTCGTTTCCTGCTTTTATCTGTTCGCCAGACATTGCCGCCGGCGCCGACGCGCCCCATATTGAGTACAGCTGATGCATATGGTGGCTTCTCTCCCAGTTCCACCGCAGCAGCTGTTCCCCTCTGGAGGTTCTTGACCTTCAAACCTATAGGGCCCCGGTCACACCGGTGGCCCTCTTTTTTTCTTCCCGCGCAGGCCGGTAATATTTACGCTTCTTTACAACGCTAGACTCGCTTCTTGCGGTCGATTGCGTAATTCTTGCAGCGTGCCGGCAAACGCGCGCACCTCTTGGGATGACAATCTCATCGCAGGCCGATTTGCCGGCCATCCCAGTGTAGGTAGCAGCGAGGCCGCCACTGGCCACGGGTGCTAGGCGGCTTCTGGCGGATGTTCTATAGTTTCGCAAAGAGCGTACGGTCGGCAATTCGAGTGGCTCATGATGGATCAGGGGGCAGTTCACCAGCATGAGGCCAGGTTCGGCCCGTTCCGTCTCGTGCCAGCAGAGCGTCTCCTCGAAAAGGACGGCGTCTCTCTCAAGCTTGGCAGTCGCGCGCTCGATATCCTGATCCTTCTGGTTGAGCGCGCTGGCGAGGTGACGAGCAAGGACGACCTCTTCTCCCGTGTCTGGCCCAAGATGGCAGTGGATGAAGGCGTCCTGCGAGTCCATATCGCAGCCCTTCGCAAAGCACTCGGCGAGGGGGAAACCGGCGACCAGTACGTCACCAATGTTACCGGGCGTGGCTACTGTTTCGTCGCGCCGGTGGCACGGCTGTCGCGTCCGGTAGGGCCCCAGGCCGAAGTCCGCACAACTGCTGACGCGAACGATGGGTTGCCACCGCTCTTGGCCCGCATAGTCGGACGAGACGAGGCTGTTCGGGCACTCTCGATGGAATTCGGCGATCACCGCTTCGTCACGCTTCACGGCCCCGGAGGCATAGGAAAGACGACGGTCGCAGTGGCCGTCGGCCACGCCTTGCGTCCGGAGTTCGAGGACGGGCTTCGCTTTTTCGATCTCGGAGCCCTCAGCAGCCCGCATCTTTTGCCGAGCGCCATTGCTTCCACTCTCGGGCTGATGGTCCAGTCCAGCGATCCCACACCGGCAATCGTCAATTTTCTCAGCGAGCGGAGGATGCTTCTCATCCTCGACAACTGCGAGCATGTCATCGAGGCCGCGGCGATAATTTCCGAGACGATCTTTCAGCGGGCTCCCAACGTAAGCATCCTTGCCACCAGTCGCGAGCCGCTGCGCGTCGAGGGAGAGCGCGTCTATCAGCTGCCTCCGCTCGCCACCCCCCGCAAGGGCGCCGGGCAGACCATGGCGGAGGTTCTTGCCTTTCCGGCCGCCCACCTCTTCTTCGAACGTGCGGCCGCGAGCGGCTATCGGTTCGAACCGACCGATGCCGATGCGCCTGTTGTCGCCGACATCTGCGAGAAGCTGGATGGAATCGCGCTGGCGATCGAGCTCGCGGCCGGCCGCGCCGGCCTCCATGGCCTGCGCGAGACCGCGCAGCTTCTTGACAATCGGCTCGGGCTCGTCTGGCAAGGGCGCCGTACCGCCTTGCCGCGACACCAGACGCTGAGCGCGACACTGGATTGGAGCTACAATCTGGTCACCGAGACGGAGCAGACGATTCTGCGCCGGCTCGCGATTTTCGTCGGCACCTTCTCGCTCCAGGCGGCGCAGGCCGTGGTGGCCGACAGCGGCATCGGAGCGGCCGCGGTCATTGAGGGACTGGGCCAGCTCGTTGCCAAGTCCCTCGTGTCCGCGCGATCCGAGGGCATGGTGATGTGGTACCGCCTCCTCGATGCGACGCGCACCTATGCCCATACCAAGCTGATCGACTGCGAGGAGGTCGAGCCCATCGCACGGCGACACGCTCTTTACTATAAGGAGCTGCTGGAACATGCCAATGCCGACGAGCCGAGCGGCCCGAAGGATCAGGACCGGTCCGTCGATGCAAAGCATCTTGGCAATGTGCGCGTGGCCCTGGATTGGTGTTTTTCGTCACAGCAGGATCTGCCGCTCGGCATAGAGCTCGCGGCCGCTGCGATGCGGCTCTTCATAGGGCTTTCCTTGCTCAGCGAATGCCGTGACCGGGCCGAGCAGGCGCTTGCCGTCCTCGATGACGAGACGCGGGGAACGCGTATCGAGATGGAATTGCAGGCGGCACTTGGCCATGCCCTCATGTTCACGCGAGGCAACAGCGACCAGGCCCACGATGCGCTTGCAAGAAGCCTGGAGATCGCCGGCCAGCTTGGCGATCGTTTCAACCAGTTCAGAATATTGGGCCGCCTCCACATGTATTATTTGCGGACCGGCTATTTCGGCAAGCAGTTGGCGGCGGCAGAACAGGCTGCGACGGTGGCCGAGCAACTAGGGGATCCCGTCGGGATGCTCGCTGCCCAGGCACTGCTCGGCGCCGCCCATCATGCCATCGGCCATCAGGTGGAAGCCTGCCGGCATCTGGAGGCATCCCTGCAGCGGCCAGCGGCATATCTCTCGATCAGTCCGAAGCATTTTGCCTTCCACCGGACGCCACGGATCGCGCTGTCGCGAACCCTGTGGCTCAAGGGTTGCCCCGACCAGGCGGTTCAGATGGCCGAGCAACTCTCGGCGGAAACGGTCGAGATCAGGGATCACGTGACTTTCTGCATAGCTCTGGTGTGGGGTGTCAGCACCTATTGCTGGATTGGCGATTGGGAAACCGTCGAGGAATACACCGAGCGCCTGATCGCCCATGCCAGCCGTCATTCCCTGGGATCGTACCTGGCCGTCGGCTCCGGTCTCAAGGGCGAGACTTTCGTCAGGCGCGGGGAGGTGGATCGCGGCGTGGACCTCCTGCGCGGATCCCTCATGGGCCTGCGTTCCGACCGCTACGATCTCTACATGCCGCAATTTACGTGCGCCTTGGCGGATGGTCTCGCCCAGATCGGGCGCTTCGACGAAGCCCTCGCGACGATGGATGATATCCTCGCGGCCGTAGCCTCGAGGGGCGAGGCGTTCAACATGCCCGAACTGCTTCGCGTGCGCGGTGACCTGCTGATGCGGGTCGGAGATGAGAAACAGGCCGAGGAGTGCTTCGCGCGCTCGATGGTGCTCGCCGAAGCGCAATCGGCATTGTCCTGGCAATTGCGGACGGCAACGAGCTTTGCGCGCTTGCGCCTGCGGCAGGCGCGTGGCGAGGAAGCGCACCAACTGCTGGCAGCGACTTACGGACGCTTCCGGGAGGGGTTTCGAACGGCCGACCTCGTCTCGGCAAGGCTGCTGCTGAACGAACTGGGGAAGGTTGTCGACCACGACTAGGTCGCGAAGGCGCATTTCTGATGTGTGGTCCGCGCTCCGTGAACATGGTTGTCCGAGGCGCCTGGCAACTGACGAACAGGGTTGGAATAGGGGAGAGGGCGATGCGAAACCCGGTGGCACGCGCATTGACGGCAGTCGCCGCCTGTTGCAGGTCTCTGGCTTGCCTCCTGCCGCTGTTGTTGCTTTCGGGCGTGGCGATGGCGCAAGGGGACTACCCGTCACATCCGGTTCGTATCGTTATCGGCGCCGGCGCCGGCACTCCGCCCGATGTCGCGCTTCGGGCAATCAGCCACGAGCTTTCGACACTCTGGGGCCAGCCTGTGGTGATCGAGAATCTGGTCGGTGCGGGCGGCAACATAGCCGGTGACCATGTGGCGAAGGCCGAGCCGGATGGCTACACCCTGCTCTTTGGCGCCAACTCCGGCATCGTAATGAACCAGAGCCTCTACCGGAATATGACCTTCGATCCCGTCCGGGATCTCGCGCCGATTTCCATTGTCTGCTCCTATCCGACGGTTCTCGTGGTCCACAAGAACGTGCCGGCCAACAGCGTGGAGGAGCTCGTGGCGCTTGCCCGAGAACGTCCCGGAAAGCTGACATTTGCTTCTGCCGGTCCCGGGACCTCCTCTCATCTGGCTGCCGCAATGCTGGACTCGATGGCAGGGATCGAACTCGTCCATGTGCCATATGCAGGCGGCGTCAACCTCGTGACGGATTTGTTCGCCGGTCGCATCGATGTGTACTTCGGCCTGCCGTCCAACATGCTGCCTGCGGCCCGCGCCGGTGAGGTCAAAGCGCTCGCCGTCACCTCCAGAAGCCGCTTCGCCTTCGCGCCCCAGTTACCGACCATGGACGAATCCGGATTTCCAGGCTTCGAAATGGTGGTCTGGTGGGGACTGCTCGCGCCGTCCGGCACGCCGCCCGCGGTGATCCAAAGGCTGCATCGCGACGTTGTGAAGGTCGTTCAGCTGCCCGAAATGCGCAAGCGCCTTGCCGACCTGAGCATGGAAGCGATCGGCAATTCGCCCGAGGAATTCTCGGCGGTCATCGAGGCGGACGTTCCGAAGTGGCAGGCGGTGATAAGGGAGGCTGGTGTAACGCTCGAATGAGCTTGATCTCGGTGCAGGCAGGCCCGCCGTGCAGGTGGTTCGTCAAACATCGTCGGGGGCGGCGTCGTCCCTCGGCCATGGGTAGGGGAGGGCAGCCATGAAATCCTTCGCGGCGGCTTCGGGATCTCTCACCCTCTTGAGTTGCTCTCTTTCTTCTACGGTCACCGCGAAGACCTGGCTTCGCATCCTGAAGTAGAGCTTGTTGCTGTCTCGGCCGATCTCGGCGTCGTCCGTATGAGGAAGGCGGCGCGATAGGGCGCGGCCGATGAGTTGATAAATTTCCAGTCTCTGAAGCATGGCGTCTCACATAACCTGGTCTGATCAGCGGGACATAGTTGGAGCGGAAACTGCGACCAGTGCTTGTGCGTCACGCCTTGGAAAACAATGCGTGACATTTCCCATTGGCGGATTGGCGTTTCCGTGAGAGGCGCTTGTTTGCGCCGCGGGGACCTATTCGAGGCGGCGGCGGAACAGCCAGGCCGCGGTCGTAAGGGTCACAACCGCAATGGCGAACAGCGGTATCGTCTGCTGCACGACCTCGTTCACTGGCACGTCCTTCAGAAAGACGCCCTTCACGATGACCAGGAAATAGCGCAACGGATTGATGAGTGTCACCGGCTGCAGCCATTGCGGCATGTTTTCGATCGGCGTCGCAAAACCCGAGAGAAGCATGGCGGGGACCATGAACAGGAAGGCGCCGAGGATCGCCTGCTGTTGCGTCATCGAAAGCGCGGATATGAAGAGTCCCAGCCCCGCGACGGAAGCGAGGTAGAAGATCGAGCTGCCGTAAAGCAGCAGCAGCGATCCACGCAGCGGAATGCCGAAGATGAAGATCGCTGCAAGTATATAGACCGTGATGTGGAAGAGGCCGATCATCATCGGGGGAAGCAGCTTGCCGATCAGGATCTCGTGGACCCGCAACGGCGATACCATCAGCTGATCGAAGGTGCCGAGTTCGCGCTCGCGGGCGATGGAGAGGGCGGTCACGATGAGCCCGATCAGCAACGCGATGCTCGCAATTAGGTTAGGCACCATGAACCATTGAAAGATGAGGTTCGGGTTGAACCAGTTCCGCGGGACAGTGATCGTCTGTTCGTCTGCTGCGCGACGGCCGGCCGGCGTTTCCATCGAAAGCCTGGCGGCGATCTGCGTCAGATATCCCGAAACGATCTGCGAGGCATTCGAGCGCCTCCCATCGAGAATGAATTGGAGGTCTGCGGGCTTCCCCGCCTCGATATCGCGCGAGAAATCCGGCCCGATCTCGACGGCGGCAAGCGCGCGCTGATTGTCGATGGCGTCCCGTATCTGGGCCGGCGTTTCGACGATCTCGATCCCGGTGAAGGTGGGCGACCCCTCTATGCGCCGAACGAATTCCTGGCCCCAATGGCCGCTGTCGCGGTTCAGCAGCACGATGTCGACATTGCGCACCTCAAGGGTTGCCGCATAGGAAAAGACGAGAAGCTGTATGATCGGAGGGCCGATCAGGATCGCACGGCCCTTTGGGTCGCGCATGATGGCAAGCAGTTCCTTGACGATGAGCGCCCTGAGCCTCGTCCACCACATCAGCCGATCCTCTTTCGCGTGCTGCGGGCCGCAAGGACGAACAGGATGGAACCCATCAGCAGCATGACGGCCATCGAACGCAGGAACATCGGCCAGATATCGCCTGCGAGGAAGACCGTCTGCAGGCTGGGAATCAGGTAGCGCGCTGGCACGATGAAGGTGATCCACTGGATGACGGTCGGCATCGAGTTGATCTCGAAAAGGAAGCCGGAGAGCAGGAAGGCCGGCAGGAAGGCGGTGATGAGAGCAAGTTGCGAGGCCAGGAATTGGTTTTTCGTCGCTGCCGAGATCAGTAGCCCTTGACCGAGCGCGGGCACCAGAAAGGTCGCCGACAGCGCATAGAGCGCGCTGACAGAGCCTCGGAAAGGTACGCCGAACAGAAAGACTGCAAGCAGAACGCAAAGGGTCATCGCGGTGAGGCCGAGTATGAAATAGGGCAGTATCTTGCCTGCGAGGAGTTCTGCTGCCGTGACCGGCGTCGCCATCATCGCCTCCATCGTGCCGCGCTCCCATTCGCGCGCGACCACGAGAGAGGTGAGCAGCGTTCCGACGAGCGTCATGACGATGGCGATCGAGCCGGGCACGAGGAAATTGCGGCTCGCAAGCTCTGGATTGAACCAGAAGCGCGCCGAGACCGAGATCGCGGGGCCGGGACGCGACATTTCCGCTTGGCGTTGCCGCTCCCAGTTCGACACCGCGCCTTGCGCGTAATTCTGGACGAAGTTTGCCGTATTCGGATCCGAGCCGTCGACGATCACCTGGATCTGAGGATGATTGCCGGCCCCGTGGTCCTTTGTGAAGTTGGCGGGAATGACGAGGATGCCTCGAAGACGGCCCGAGACGAGGTCGTCAGCGAATTCCCGCCGGTCGTTTCCCGTCCTCACCGAGAAATAGCGCGATGCCTGGAAGCTTGCCGCGAGATCACGAGTGATGGGCGTCGATTCCTCGATGGCAAGGCCGACGCGCGTACTGGTCGTATCGAGCGACACGCCGTAGCCGAACAGGAAGAGAAGGATCACCGGCAGGACGAAAGCGATCAGGATCGTGCTTGGATCGCGCACGGCCTGGAAGCTCTCCTTCCGCACGAGTGCGGCGAAGCGACGGAGCCGGGCCTGCCTCCTCTCGCTTCTCATGCCGCTTGCCTTTCCCCTGAGCCCTGCACGAGAGCGATGAACGCGTCCTCCATCGTGGGGTCGGGCGTCTTCTTCGTCGCGACGCGAGCCTTGAGCTCGTCCGGCGAGCCAAGCGCGATCGACCGTCCCCGATAGATCAGCGAGATGCGATCGCAATATTCAGCCTCGTCCATGAAATGTGTCGTCACCAGCACGGTCACGCCCTTCTCGACGAGGCCGTTGATATGGGTCCAGAATTCGCGTCGGGTGATCGGATCGACGCCGGATGTCGGCTCGTCGAGAAACAGCGCTTCCGGTTCGTGCATGACGGCGCAGGCAAGCGCGAGGCGCTGCTTCAAGCCGAGCGGCAGGTCCTTGGCGGGACGGTTGCCATAGCTGCCGAAAGCGAAGATCTCGTTCATCAGGGCGATACGATCGCTGCGGCGCCCGCCGCGCAGGCCATAGACGCCCGCGAAGAAGTCGAGGTTCTGGGCGACCGTGAGGTCGCCGTAGAGCGAGAATTTCTGTGCCATGTAGCCGAGCCGGTTGCGTGCCTCGGCCGCGTCGCGGCGAAGGTCGAAGCCCGCCACTCTTCCTTCACCACCCGTCGGCTTCAGAAGACCGCAGAGCATCTTGAAGGTGGTGGACTTGCCGGCGCCGTTCGGACCGAGGAGACCGAAGATCTCGCCCCGGCGGATATCGAAGGTGATGTCGTCCGCCGCGGTAAAATCCCCGAAGCGCTTCGTCAGCCCCTTGGCCTGGATCACCGGACGATCGTCCACCACCGCAAGCGGCTGCTGTGCTTCGGCAAGTCTTGAGCGGCCGCCGGGACCGCCGCCGAGCATGTCGACAAAGGCATCCTCGAACCGCGGCGAGGTGGCCGCTATCTCGCCGCCCGCGACGTCCGTCAGCTTCCCGGTTTCGGCTCCTTCTCTCGTCACGAGCCGGATCGCCTCTCCCTGGATGACGCCATCGACGACGCCGCCCTCGTCGAGGAGACGGGCGAGAACTTGTCTCCTGCGTCCCTTGGCTCCCGATACGCGGAAGACGCGATCACTGACGCGGCCGGTCATTTCGTCCGGCTTGCCGGCAAAGAGGAGCCTGCCCTGGTTGAAAAGCAGCACGCGATCGCAGGCCTCCGCCTCGTCCAGATAGGCCGTGGACCAGAGAACACCGATGCCTTCCCTTGTGAGGTTCTCCACCATCTTCCACAGGTCGCGGCGCGAGATGGGATCCACGCCGACGCCGGGCTCGTCGAGCAGCAGCAGGCGCGGCTTCTTCAGCAAGGCGCAGGCAAGGCCCAGCTTCTGCTTCATCCCCCCGGAAAGCTTGCCTGCCAGCCGGCCAGTGAAGCGTTTGAGGTCGGTGAATGTCAGCAACTCCTCGTAGGCGGCCGGCCGTTCGCTTTTCGCCAGGCTCCTGAGGTCTGCGTAGAGGTCGAGGTTCTCCTGGACGGTAAGATCTTCATAGAGTCCGAAGCGCTGCGGCATGTAGCCGATCGCGGCCTGGATCCCGGCGGCACCCTTCGCCGTATCCATGCCCAGCACCTCGACGTTGCCGTGTTCGGGAAGCATGAGCCCCGTCATCAGCCGGATCAGCGTTGTCTTGCCGGCGCCGTCGGGGCCGACGAGACCGGTGATCGCGCCTGCGAAAACCTCGCCGGAAACCGCATCGAGCGCCGGTGCGCCATCGCCGAACCGCTTCGTGACGTTGGAGAGGCGCACCAGGGCATCCTGGGACCGACTTTCAGTGGCGTCTGTCATCGTGTGCTCGCCGTCGTTTCAGGAAGGCTGATGGTGACGGGCATGCCCTGGCGCAGGTCGGGACCCGGGTGGTCGATGACGATCCGCAGGCGATAGACAAGATCGGTGCGCAGTTCTGGCGTCTCGACGGATTTCGGCGTGAATTCTGCGACCGGCGAAATGAAGCCGATTGTCCCTTCGTAGGCTTCATCGGGCCTCGTATCCGATGCGACCCTGACCTTCATACCGGGGTGGACGCGGCCGAGGTCGGGCTCCGCTACATAGGCGCGCACCCAGACCGGCTGAACAAGCGAGACCACATATACGATGTCGGATGGCGCCACGATCGCCCCCTGTTCCCGGACCCTCGAGAGAACGATCCCGTCGCTCGGCGCCTTCAGTTGCGTGTCGGCAAGTGATGTGCGCGCCGATGCGAGCGCCGCCTCCGAGGCTTGAAACTGTGCCTTCGCGGTGGCGATGTCTTCGGCGCGGCTGCCTTCCTCGAGCAACTTCAGCGCTTCATTGGCAGACTGCGCGCGTGCCGCCGCCATTGCCTTGCGCGCCGTGGCCTGATCGAGGTTCGCCTGGGATATGTTGCCCTGCGGACGCAGTTGCACGGCCCGCTCGAGTGCGAGATCTGCATTCTCGAGATCAGCCAGGCTTTCATTATAGTCGGCCCGAGCCTTGTCGATTTCGGCCTTCCTCGGGCCGGCCACCAGCTTGTCCAGCGTTGCGCTGAGGGCGGCGGCATCGGCCTCTGCGGAGCGGGCTGCATGTTCATAAGGGACGGCGTCCAGTTTCGCGAGGATCTGGCCCGCCTTCACGACGTCGCCTTCATCGACGACCAGTTCATCGATGCGGCCACTGACGCGGAAACCCAGCGAGACCTGGCGAATATCGACATTGCCGTAGAGCACGAACTCTTTCTGTGCTTCCGGGCGCAATCCCAGCTTGACGGGAAGATCATACCACCACGCGCCGAAGCCGGCAGCGACTAGAATTCCGATAGCGGGAATGATGACTTGCTTCCTCATGCCGCATGCCCTTCGAGCGGACCAAGGACTGCGACGAGCTCGGCGGCGAGGCTGCGCACGATCTCCACCTGCTCCTGGCCGATGACCTCCCACTCCATCTGGGCAAGCACCGCCGCATGCGCCATGCGAAAGACAAGGAGACTGCCGACGAAGGAAAGCGTGCGCAGCTTCACGTGCTCGGAGCCCGGGTCTTCGCGGATGATCGCACCGATCAGCCTTCTGCCGATTTCGATCATGGGGCGCATCACGCCTTCGTAGACGCGCGCGAAGGCCTCCGTGGGTTCCATCTGTTCGCGGATCAGGAAGCGCGCCCAGGATTCCGATTGGCGGCTGACGAACAGCACCACCATCGTCTGCACGATCTCCGTCAGGAAGTTCCGAGCCTCGGTCTCCGCCAGAGGTTCGCCCCGGGAGTCAAGCTCGACGAGGCGGGCGCCGATCTTCTGCCTGAGCTCGCCGACATGCTCGCCAATGATGGATGTCAGGTATTCTGCAGTCGCGACATACAGACCTTCCTTGCTTCCGAAATAATACGGAATGGCCTGCAGGTTGACGCCCGCGCTATCGGCGAGCTTGCGCGTCGATGCGCCGTCAAACCCGTAGCGGCCGAAAACATCGAGGGAAGCGGTAAGTAGTTTCTCGCGAGTCACATCGCTGCGGAGCACGTTTTTCTCCATCTCTTATCGGTTTCTTTATTTCAGTATACGGTAACATTAAAATAAGTCAATCGATTGATTTCAAGTCGCTGACGATCAATTACGGGACGATTATCTCGTGGCAGAACCGCCGAGCGCGTCGTTTGGCGCCGACTAATGGTTGATTGCTGATGGTCCGCGACGGTTCGTGCGGCCGTGGATCGGCGACGCGACTTGCGCTGATGTCCGGCGGGACAGTCGTCAGCCGGCAGTCAATGGGGTGCTAGTGCCGAGCCGTGCGAGAGCGAAAGACGACCGGGGTGTGATAGGTGGAATGGATCGGCAGCTTGCCTTCGCGGCTTGCATGCTCCGCCTCCCAGCCGAACTTCCAGGCGTCGTGACGCGCGAGCCAATCGGCCGTCGGCTCGCGGCCGTGCACTGGCATGTGTCCTGCTGTAAGGAACGGATTGTCTGAAAGGGCCAGTCCGATTGCGCGGGCGCGGGCTCCTCGTTCTTGCAGGTCTATCATCTCTTCGATCGTCATTCACTCAAACCCCTACTCGACGATGAACCGACTGAAGTTCCTACGTTATTGAAGTGATATCTAATTAACAAGTCGCTGTTTCAGCTCGCGCGCACACCGAGAGGAAGTGTATCGAAAATGGCCAACGGGATGAATCGACGGGGTCCGGATCACGACATTTCAACGAATCAGGCTCCCGCAGAATCAGCTCTCGGAGATGTCCGCACCCACCAATTGGAGCGTCGCCCGCCCGGTCGCGACCGCTGGAGCCACCCGCCGGTATCGGCGCTGCAAACGAACCGGAGGCTGATCGCCAGTGGAATCGCCCGTGAAAATGTGCTGGTATCCACCCACGGGAGAGCCGCTTCCGGTGGTGTAAGTACCCGCAGAAAAAGAATTTTCTTAACAAAGTATAAATAACCGCCACGGCCGCATAGGCGACTTGTGTCCTTTCGGCAACAGCGTGTGGGTAAGGCTCCGGTAAATACCACATTCGGGCAAGATCGAGATTGCGTGACCGCCGCCGTCTTGTATTTTCAACTTCGGAAGCGAGGGCGGTTGATCGTCCGACTTCTTGAAATATGGGGATGGGGCAGGGAACGCTGCTCACGGCGAAAAATCCCAGACCCGATCGAAACTTTGAATTGGAGGTCAATATGAACATCAAGAGCCTTCTTCTCGGCTCCGCTGCTGCTCTCGCAGTAGTATCCGGTGCTCAGGCTGCCGACGCCATCGTCGCTGCTGAGCCGGAACCGGTTGAGTACGTTCGCGTTTGCGACGCCTACGGCACCGGCTATTTCTACATTCCGGGCACCGAAACCTGCCTCCAGATCGGCGGTTGGGTTCGTTTCCAGGTAAACTACGGTCGTGACATCGCTGAAGGCTCCGACGCCAACTCGAGCGGCCGTGGCTACTTCTACCTGCAGACGAAGAACGACACCGAATACGGCACGCTGACGGGCTTCATCGCTGTTGAAGGCGACGTATCCGGCCAGGACGCCTCGGTCAACCCGTACTTCGACGAAGCCTACCTGCAGCTCGGCGGCTTCAAGGCCGGCTGGTTCTACAACTGGTGGGATAAGGGCATCAACGGCGAGCAGGACACGCTGAACTCCGGTGGTAACGAGTGGGTATCCGTTTCGTACACCTACGAAACCGACAACTTCTCCATCGGCGGTGCTGTTGACGAACTCGACCGCGATGGTCTGAGCACCGTCTTCGCACCTGGCGACCCGATCAACGACTCCAACGTCGTTGTTGAAGATAGCTTCGACGGCATCGACTACGGCTTCGAAGGCCTCATCACGGCTACCTTCGGTGGCGTTTCGTTCGACCTTCTCGGTTCTTACGACAACTTCAACGAAGAAGGCGCTATCCGCGCCCTTATGTCTGCTGAACTCGGCCCGGGCACTCTCCAGGCTGCTCTGATGTGGGCTTCTGGCCAGAACGTCTACTTCGACGAATCTGAATGGTCGCTCGCTGCATCGTACGCTTACAAGGTCAACGACAAGCTGACGATCACCCCTGGTGGTCAGTACTTCTGGCAGTCCAGCCTGGATGACGACGGCTCGTTCGAAGGTGGCGATACTTGGGATGCTGGTGTCACGGTCGACTACCGTATCACCGAGGGCCTGACCTCGAAGATCTCGGTTCAGTACAACGACCTCGGCGACTCCGACGACGACAGCGTATCAGGCTTCTTCCGCCTGCAGCGCACGTTCTAATCTGGTCTGACTTCGGTCAGTCAGGAAAGCCCGGCTCTCGAGCCGGGCTTTTTGCGTATAGTTCTGGGCGACGTTGTAGACGCTTGGCAGTTGGCTTCCGAGAAGCTTAGGTAGCAGAGATGAAGGCCTCGATGGCAACGGGAATAGCCCCGAGATGAAGCAGGGGGGCATGGCCCTGGCCCGGTACAGTGAGCGCGGTCATCTGGGGATGCCGTTTGGCCATTTCAGTCAGGGTCTCGGCCGATAGCAAGGCGGAGTTCTCCCCGCGCACGACCATGAGTGGCACAGTTGTTAACTTCGCGAACTGAGGCCAGAAGTCAGGCGCCAGTTTCGAAAGATCCATCGACCTTGTCATTTCCGCAATTGCGGGGTCGAAATCGGCGACGATCTTGCCGTCGATCTTGCGGTAGAGAGCATAGGCCATGTCCCGCCAGTCCTCGGCGGCGAGCGCCGTAAAACTGGCGCCGTGGATGTCTCTCAGGATATCCGCCGCTTCTTCCCAGTTCTCCGGGAGACGGCCATTGCCCAGATAGTCGCGGATCTGGATCAGACCCTCGAGCTCGACGACGGGCCCGATATCGTTGAGGACGACCGCCGCAAGAAGATCCGGACGCTGCGCCGCGAGAATATGCAGAATGAGTCCGCCGCGCGACGTGCCGATAAAGGCGGCTTGCGGAACTTCGAACGCTGCTGCTGTGGCAAGAACGTCGCTTGCCTCGACGACGAGATTGTAGTGGCTCCTGTCCGTATCCCAAGCCGACAGTCCGCGGCCGCGATAGTCGAGCGCAATGACCCGCCGCGGTTTTCTTGCGTCGTTCGAAAGAAGCAGCGCAAGCTGGTGAAAGTCGCGTGAGTTCCGCGTAAGTCCGGGAAGGCATATCACCGGAAGGTGGTCGGCACTCCGAGGATTGTCGGCGCCGTAGTCCCGGGCGTGGAGCCGCAGACCATCCGGCCCGTCAAAATATCGAGACTGAAAACCATCATCATCCCGCGGACCGGTCATGCCTTGCTCCTCCCATCGCAGATGAGGCCAAGTCTAACCGCCTTTTTTCCCGCGGCAACCGATCAGGAGGAGCGGCCGTAGATCAGGTCGCGCTCGATATCCGTGGACTGTCCGAGGCGCGCCTTGTAGACCTGATAGTTTTCCATGACGCGCTGGACATAGTTGCGCGTCTCGGGGAAGGGGATGCGCTCGATCCAATCGACCACTTCGTTGATCGACTTGCCACGCGGATCGCCGTATCGGCTGATCCATTCGGGAACGCGCTTCGGCCCCGCGTTATAGGCAATGAAGGTGAGGATATATGATCCGCCGAAAGTGTCGATCTGTTCGCCGAGATAGTGCGCTCCAAGCGTCGCGTTGTAACCGGCGTCAGAGGTCAGCTTGTCCTTGGAATAGGAAATGCCGTGGCGGGTTGCGACGGCCTTTGCCGTTCCCGGAAGCAGTTGCAGCAGACCGCGCGCATTCGCGGCCGACACTGCGGCGGGATTGAAAGCACTCTCCTGCCGGGCGATGGCATAGGCAAGCGCTTTGCCGGAGCCCGAAATGTTCGCATCCCCGGGGATGACGCCGATCGGGAATGCGAGGGCGGCGACGTCGATGCCGCGACCATAGGCAATCTTGCCGATCTGCAGCGACAGGCTGTGATTGTCGGATTTTTCCGCCTGAGCCGAGAGGATGGCGAGCTCCCCGGGGCTCTGCAACTGCTCGGCCAGAGCGCGATAGAGGCTGTCGGCACGCCAGCCGTGGCCTGCGGCTTCCAGCCTCGATATAGCCTGCACCGCCTCGCGAGATTGGAACGCCTGTCTATCGGCAGCCGTCGGCGCGGGATAAGAAACATTCAGCGCCTTGCGGCCCATCTGCTCGGCGGCGAGCTGGCCGTAGAACGTGCCGGGATAGGTTGCCGCCTTGGCGTAGAACTCGGATGCTTTGCCCGGTCCTCCGGCTTCCGCCGCCCGGCCGAGCCAGTACCAGGCGCGAGAGACCGAGATCGGTCCATTCGACACCTGCAATATCTTGCGGAAGTGCGCCTCCGCGGTCGTTGGGTCCTGAAGTCCGCGGAGGGCGTACCAACCGGCATGGAACTCGGCGTCGACGACATCGGCGGCGCTAGTTGCGGCGTGGTTTGCCGCCACTCGGTAAGCCGCCTTGAACTGTCCCTGATCCACGAGCCCACGGCTGACGATGCGCTGTTCGTTCCACCATTCGCTGGGATTGATGAGCGCTTCGCGGTCACGCGGCATCTGTTGTAGGAGATTGGCCGCTTCGACATATTTGTCCTCGCGCCGAAGATATTCCACGCGAGCGAAGAGATAGCCGGGGTCGGTCGTCCATTTTGCGTCGATGGTCTTGAGCAGCGCGCCGGCATTGCCCGCCCGTGTCAGAACAGCGCTCCAGCCGTTGTAGAGCGATTGGGCCTGGCCGAGGTCGCCAAAGCGTTTGGCCTGCGCAGTCCGACCCTTGTAGAGCAGATACTCCATGCGAGCCTTGTGGTCGGCGATGGTCAGGAGACTTGAAAACTCGGAGAGGATCTTGTCCTCGCGGTCCTTGTCGAGCGCTTCGCTGCGCCAGACCTTGCGAATCGATTTCGCTGCCTGCGGAGTCGCGCCGGTCGTCATCAATGCGCGGGTGAGCACGATCGCGCCCTCCGGCGTTTCGGCCGCGGTAGTGCCGAATGCTGCGAGAACGGCGGAAGCGGGTGGGTTCTCGTTGTAGAGAGCTCGCTCTGAATAGGCGCGCAGGTTGGAGAGACCCGGCCATCCTTTGAGCTCGTTTGCGGCCGCGGCGATTTCAACTGATGGAACGCCGCTCTGGCCGGAGACGGCAATCGCCCAGGTGAGAATGTGGCGGTCGAGCGTGCCGGGCCGCATTCCATCCCGCACGGCGAGCGCCCTTTGCGCGTCCTTGCTTGAAAGCGCGTCCAGCCCCGCCTTAAGGTCGCCGCTCACGGGCGCCACCGGCGCGCTGCGCGGAATCGAGCCGGTGATGAGCGATGCCGGAGACGTGACCTCGGGAACAAAGCCGAGCGGCTTGGCGTCGGGGACGGGGATGTCTTCCGCCGGCAGCGGCGACGCAACACTCCCCCAGGCGGCAACGGTGATGCCGATGGCAGACAGGATCAAGAGAGGCTTCTTCATCCGGGATACTCGCAAGGAAACAGGCCTTCTCCATTTGCCAAGAGCAGTCTTAACGAAACCTTACCGGAAGCGCTAAAATTCGTCTATTTGTGCGAATGGAATTTGCCCACAACGAGTATCTGCGCGCTTGTCGAGGTCATTGCCCCGCTCTATGGTGCGCAAACTCGTAATCATGGAATGCGGCCGAAGCATGAATGAGCGGCCGGAGGAGCGTCGTGCATGTTCAAGGGATCTATTCCCGCCCTCGTTACCCCCTTTACCGATGCCGGCAAGGTGGACGAAGCCTCGTTCGCCGCGCATGTCGACTGGCAGATAAAGGAGGGCAGCAATGGGCTTGTGCCGGTCGGCACCACCGGTGAGTCGCCGACGCTTTCCCATGAGGAGCACAAGCGTGTTGTCGAGCTCTGCATAGAGACGGCTGGGCGGCGGGTGCCGGTCATGGCGGGTGCGGGGTCCAACAATACCCGCGAAGCCATCGAGCTCGCCCAACACGCCGAAAAGGTTGGCGCCGACGCCGTCCTGGTCGTCACGCCCTACTACAACAAGCCGACGCAAAAGGGTCTGTTCGCGCATTTCTCGGCCGTCGCCGAAAGCATCAGGCTACCCATTTATATCTACAATATTCCTGGTCGTTCGGTCGTGGACATGTCGCCGGAAACGATGGGTGCCCTTGCCAAGGCCCATTCGAATATCGTGGGCGTCAAGGACGCGACCGGCAAGATCGAGCGCGTTTCCGAGCAGCGCATCACCTGCGGGACGGACTTCCGCCAGCTTTCCGGCGAGGATGCGACCGCCCTCGGCTTCAACGTCCATGGCGGTTCGGGCTGCATTTCAGTGACAGCCAATATCGCGCCGCGTCTCTGTGCGGAGTTTCAGGCGGCAACGCTTGCCGGCGATTTCGCCAAGGCGCTCGAATATCAGGATCGACTGATGCCGCTGCACAAGGCGATTTTCCTCGAGCCCGGCCTCTGCGGAGCCAAGTATGGCCTGTTCCGCCTTGGGCGGATGAGCCGGAATGCGCGCCTGCCTTTGCTGTCGACGCTTGAGCCGGGCACCGAGGCCGCGATCGACGCCGCCATGCGCCACGCCGGCCTCTTGAACTGAGCAAATTCCGGGCATCGCTTTGTCGAGCAGGCGTGGCCTGTTGACAGATCGGTGCCCAATACCTTCACAAAGCTGCGTCGTTCCTTTAGAGGAACCGATTGGAACCGGTCGGATCACTCGTCGTGGCCGCCAACGCAGTAGGACGGAAATCCAGCCATGGCACCAAAAGGCAGCCAGCGCGTGGTGAAAAAGGTCGTGGCGGAAAACCGCAAGGCCCGCTTCAACTACGAAATCATCGACACATACGAGACTGGTCTCGTGCTGAAGGGCACCGAGGTCAAGTCGCTGCGCGAAGGCAAGGCCAATATCGCCGAGTCCTATGCATCCGATGAGGGCGGCGAAATCTGGCTGATCAATTCCTACCTGCCCGAATACCTGCAGGCGAACCGCTTCAATCACGAGCCGCGCCGCCGCCGCAAGTTGCTCCTGTCGGGCAGGGAGATCAGCCGCTTGCGTGCTGCCATCAACCGCGAAGGCATGACGCTCATCCCGCTTCGGATCTACTTCAACGACAGCGGCCGGGCCAAGCTTGAACTCGCACTCGCCAAGGGCAAGAAGATCCACGACAAGCGGGAAGCGGAAAAGGAGCGCGACTGGAACCGTCAGAAGAGCCGTCTTCTGAAGGACAATGGCTGAAGATCGCCAGTTCTTAGAAATAATCTATTCTGGGTTGATTTTTTATGCGAGCGAAAGGCTCGCTAACATGAAGACCGCGCTGCCGCGGTCTTCGGAAACCGGCTGGTCACCCGCTTCACTCGTTGGCGTCGCTCGCGGGCGCCGTTTCGACCTGGCGGGCGGGACGCTCGGAGGGATCGCGGCCGATTTCGCCCTTCAGCGACAGCAGGTCGATGAAATGGTCGGCCTGGCGGCGCAGGTCGTCGGCGATCATTGGCGGCTGGGTCGACATGGTCGAGATGACCGAGACCTTCCGGCCCTTGCGCTGCAGGGCTTCCACAAGCGTCGTAAAGTCGCCGTCGCCGGAGAAGATCACCAGGTGATCGACGGTTTCAGACTGCTCCATGGCATCGATTGCGAGCTCGATGTCCATGTTACCCTTTATCTTGCGGCGCCCCATGGAGTCGGTAAACTCCTTGGCGGGCTTGGTAATGACCTTGTATCCGTTGTAGTCGAGCCAGTCGATCAGCGGACGGATCGAGGAATACTCCTGGTCTTCGATCAGTGCAGTGTAGTAATAGGCCCGAAGGAGATAGCCGCGCTTCTGGAAAGCTTTGAGAAGCTTGCGGTAATCGATGTCAAAACCAAGGCTCTTGGAAGCGGCGTAAAGATTGGCTCCGTCGATAAAGAGTGCGATTTTTTCGCGAGGGTCAAACATCGCTGGTTTATCCATTGTTATCAAATGCAGTCACTTTCAGCAAAAGTTAGCTAAAACAACGCTTTGCGTGGCGCGAACAGAATAATTCGAGTACTTTATGAATTATTCATATAAGAAAGATTTAGGGCACGAATCGCTATATTCCAAGCAACCTGCGGTGGAATTTGTCTGTTCGTCGGAGAAATTTAGTCTAATAAGATCGGGGGGTTGGAGCACCGGAGCAGGAAAAACTTGAATTTGCCTTGTTTTAATTGTATCGGGCATCCAACCCACGACATTCAGCTCATGAAGGACAGGCAATGGCCCGTGTCACAGTAGAAGATTGCATTGATAAAGTTGAGAACCGCTTCGAGCTCGTTCTGCTTGCCAGCCATCGTGCGCGACTGATTTCGCAGGGCGCTTCCATCACCGTCGACCGCGACAACGACAAGAATCCGGTCGTGGCTCTGCGCGAGATTGCCGACGAAAGGCTGTCTCCCGATGACCTCAAGGAAGACCTCATCCACTCGCTGCAGAAGCATGTCGAGGTGGACGAGCCCGAGCCCGATCCGTCGAGCCTGATCGCCACCGGCACGACCGCGGCATCCGAGCGCGAGGAAGAAGAGGACCTGCCGGAAACGATCACTTTCGACCAGATGTCGGAAGAGGACCTGCTTGCCGGTATCGAAGGCCTCGTTCCGCCGGAAAAAAGCGACGATTACTAATCGTCAACCTTGCTCCTGTATTCCGAAAGCATATTATTGCTCATTATGTGCGCCAGTCGTTGATTGGCGCGCTTTTGTTTTATCGGAGTAGCTTTGTATGATGCGGCAATACGAGCTCGTTGAGCGCGTTCAGAAATACAAGCCCGACGCCAACGAAGCCCTCCTGAACAAAGCCTACGTCTATGCCATGCAGAAGCATGGCCAGCAAAAGCGCGCGAGCGGCGATCCCTACATTTCCCACCCCCTCGAAGTCGCCGCCATCCTCACGGACATGCGCCTCGATGAATCGACGATCGCGGTCGCACTTCTCCACGACACGATCGAGGACACGACAGCAACGCGCGCCGAGATCGACGAACTTTTCGGCGAGGATATCGGGCGTCTCGTCGAAGGGCTGACGAAGATCAAGAAGCTCGATCTCGTGACGCGCAAGGCCAAGCAGGCAGAAAACCTGCGAAAGCTGCTGCTCGCCATTTCGGATGACGTCCGCGTCCTTCTGGTCAAGCTTGCCGACCGGCTGCACAACATGCGCACGCTGGAGCACATGTCGCCGGAAAAGCGCGCGCGCATCTCCGAAGAGACCATGGATATCTATGCGCCGCTCGCCGGACGCATGGGTATGCAGGATATGCGCGACGAGTTCGAGGAGCTCGCCTTTCGCTACATCAACCCGGAAGCGCATGAGACCGTCACCAAGCGGCTCGAAGAGCTGTCGCGGCGCAACGAAGGCATCGTCAAGAAGATCGAGACGGAGCTGCGTGATCTCCTGATCGCCAACGGCCTTGCCCACCCGGTGGTCAAGGGACGACAGAAGAAGCCCTATTCGGTCTTCCGCAAGATGCAGTCGAAATCGCTTTCCTTCGAGCAGCTGTCGGACGTCTATGGCTTCCGCATCATCGTGGAAGACATCCCTGCCTGCTATCGCGCGCTGGGCATCGTCCATACGCGCTGGCGCGTCGTGCCCGGCCGCTTCAAGGACTATATCTCGACGCCGAAGCAGAACGACTATCGCTCGCTGCACACTACGATCATCGGCCCTTCCAGCCAGCGCATCGAGCTGCAGATCCGAACCAAGCGCATGCACGAGATCGCCGAGTACGGCATCGCGGCACATGCGCTTTACAAGGATGGCGCCACCAGCCCCGACGGCGAGATACTCTCGCGCGAATCCAATGCCTATTCCTGGCTGCGCCACACGATCGAGGCCCTGGCGGAAGGCGACAGCCCGGAGGAGTTCCTCGAGCATACCAAGCTGGAACTCTTCCAGGACCAGGTGTTCTGCTTTACCCCGAAGGGGAAGCTGATCGCGCTTCCGCGCGGCGCCACACCGATCGACTTCGCCTATGCGGTGCACACCAATATCGGTGACACGACCGTCGGTGCGAAGATCAACGGCCGCATCATGCCGCTCGTTACCCGCCTGAACAACGGCGATGAGGTGGAGATCATCCGCTCCGGCGTTCAGGTGCCGCCGGCTGCCTGGGAGGAGATCGTCGTGACCGGCAAGGCGCGTGCGGCGATCCGTCGTGCCACGCGCATGGCAATCCGCAAGCAGTATGCCGGCCTCGGCCACCGCATCCTTGAGCGCACGTTCGACCGGGCGGGCAAGATCTTCTCGCGCGAGGCCATGAAGCCGGCCCTGCATCGCCTTGGCCAGAAGGATGTCGAGGACGTGATCGCCGCCGTTGGCCGCGGCGAGATGTCGTCTCTGGATGTCCTGCGCGCCGTATACCCCGACCACCAAGACGAGCGCGTGACCGTCAGGCCTGCCGGCGACGAGGGCTGGTTCAATGTCCGCAGCGCTGCCGGCATGATCTTCAAGATACCCGGCAAGACCAAGGCGGATCTCGATGCCCCCAGGGCGGGCGACGACATGGAGACTTCGCCTATCCGCGGGCTTTCGGGCGACGTCGAGGTCAACTTCGCCTCCACGGGCGCAGTTCCCGGCGACCGCATCGTCGGCATCATGGAGAGAAAGAAGGGGATCACGATCTACCCGATCCAGTCGCCGGCGCTGCAGCGCTTCGACGACCAGCCGGACCGCTGGATCGACGTTCGCTGGGATCTCGACGAGGCGAACAAGTCTCGCTTCATGGCGCGAATCCTCATCAATGCCCTCAACGAGCCGGGCACGCTTGCAAAGGTCGCGCAGACCGTCGCAGGGCTGGACGTCAACATCCGGGTGATGAACACGGTCAGCGTTGCCGCTGACTTCACGGAGATGGCCCTTGATGTCGAGGTCTGGGATTTGCGCCAGCTCAACCAGCTCCTGGCGCAGCTCAAGGAGCTCGACTGCATAGCGACCGTAAAGCGTCTCTACGAATGAGCGACGGGTGCCACGAGGTGCCCGATCGCTCCGTCTGAGCCGCCGGCCGGCAATGTTGCATAATTTATAGCCGCTTTCGGGTATGGCTTGCCTCGTTTCCGGCATAGGTATGCACCAGCCGCATGACTGGTTCTATGTTAGCGCTGTGGTAATTGAGGCCCGCTGCTCTTATCTTCTGGTCATCAGGAAATTGAAACCAGAGATGAGGCAAGACAATGTTTACCCCGATCAGGAAATTCGCCCGCGCTTTGCGTGCTCCGACTGTAGAAGAACGCGAGATGGCTTATCTGAATGGCTCGCATGACCGGATCGATCTTGAGTATCGCCAGCGTCAGGTCGACCGCGGACTGTTCCGTTTCCGATAAGCTTGCATTTATACTTGAATGAGGAAGGGGCGTCCTGTTCTGTGCGCCCCGATGGAAAGTACAAGCTCTGCGAATCCTGTCTTTGGATAGGATACCATCAGCGGCTATTGTCATGGCGGCGTTATACGCTAAATTCGCGCCATGCTGTTTCGCCGTAGAAAGCCCCCCAGGTTCCGCGAAAAATTGCGGTCATTGATCTGGCCCCGCAAAGGCCCGCTCCGACCTCTTCGCTATTATCGGATGCGTGTGTTGCGCCTTGCGGCTTCGCCCTATTCCGTGGCGATGGGTGTCGCGATCGGCGTGGCGATCTCGTGGACGCCGCTTCTCGGCTTGCATGTCATCATTGCCATCGCTTTGGCCTACCTCAGTGCGGCCAGCGTGGTGGCGGCCGTGCTTGGCACGACCATCGGCAATCCGATAACCTTTCCCTTTATCTGGGCGACGAGCTGGGAGCTCGGCCATATCCTTCTCGGAAGGGAGAAGGCATTGCCGGCTACCGGCATCGACCTCGCCGAGATGCTGAAGAAGCTCGAGATTTCCCAGCTTTGGAAACCGGTTCTTGAGCCCATGCTCATCGGCGCGATCCCGCTCGCGCTCATCACCGGCGTCGTCGTCTACACCATCACCTTCTATGCTGTCCGTGAATTCCAGACGCGTCGTAGGATGCGGTTAAGCGAGCGCCTGCGCGCGCTGCCAGATGGCGCGGCAGAGAGCACTCCAACCACATGACGGCGCAAGCACGGCGCCCGCTCTTTTCCAAAGGGTTCCATTGATGATCATCGGCATCGGCAGCGATCTCATCGACATCCGTCGTGTGGAGAAGTCGATCGAGCGCTTCGGCGAGCGTTTCACTCATCGCTGCTTCACGGAGATCGAGAGGGCGAAATCGGACCGCCGCAAGAACCGCGCGGCATCCTACGCCAAGCGCTTTGCGGCAAAAGAGGCGTGCTCGAAAGCGCTCGGCACCGGTCTTTCCCAGGGAGTTTTCTGGAAGGACATGGGTGTTGTCAACTTGCCGAGCGGCAAGCCCACGATGATGCTGACAGGGGGCGCCGCGGAAAGATTGCAGGCGATGCTGCCGCCCGGTCACAGGGCCGCCATCCATTTGACGATAACCGACGACCATCCGCTGGCTCAAGCCTTTGTGATCATAGAAGCCCTGCCGGACGGCGCATGAACGGGCTTGTGTCTCGCTTTTAATGTTCGCGCCATTGCCGCGATGGACCGAACTCGCTAGAGAGAAGCTCGAAGAAATTTGCGCCGCCGCCGCGTATACAAGGATAAGACTGCGTGTCTGAGAAAGTCGAAAAGAAGCAGAACGCCCTCTGGGAAAACATCAAGGTCATCATACAGGCGCTGCTCCTGGCGATGGTCATTCGAACTGTTTTCTTCCAGCCCTTCACCATTCCGTCCGGCTCCATGATGCCGACGCTCCTGGTGGGCGACTACATCTTCGTCAACAAGTTCGCATACGGCTATTCCAAGTACTCCCTGCCGTTCTCCCCCGATCTCTTCAGCGGCCGAATCTTCTCAAGTGAGCCGAAGCGCGGCGACATCGTCGTCTTCCGTTTCCCGCCGAACCCGCAGATCGATTACATCAAGCGCCTCGTCGGCCTTCCGGGCGACCATATCCAGGTGAAGGAAGGGATACTCTACATCAACGGACAGGCCGTTCCGCGCGTACCCGACGGTACCTTCACATCTGACTACCGGCTTGATCCGGGCGAAGACGTCCCGGTCTATCGCGAAACGCTGGACGATGGCGTGACCTATGACACGCTCGACCAG
The DNA here is from genome assembly GCF_004345245.1 of Rhizobium sp. BK251. Taxonomy (GTDB): domain Bacteria; phylum Pseudomonadota; class Alphaproteobacteria; order Rhizobiales; family Rhizobiaceae; genus Rhizobium. Next base: position 48,211 of record NZ_SLUQ01000007.1, read on the forward strand.
TCGCCCAATTCCCGCGCGGACAACACGCGCGAGTTCATCGTGCCCGAGGGCCATTATTTCATGATGGGTGACAACCGCGACAATTCGCTCGACAGCCGCTTCGACGTCGGCTTCGTCCCCGCGGAGAACCTTGTCGGTCGCGCCAGCATCATCTTCTTCTCGCTCGGCAACGACACCTCGTTCCGCGAGTTCTGGAAATGGCCGGCAAACATGCGTTGGGACCGCCTCTTTAAGGTTGTCGAATGAGCAAGGCGCAGACGCTCTCAGCGGCGGACCGTGCCAGGCTTGAAGCCGCGATTGGCCACGAGTTCGCCTCGAAGGAGCGCCTCGACCGTGCGCTTACGCATGCGAGTTCGCGTACGGAGCGCGGCGGCAATTACGAACGCCTGGAATTCCTAGGCGACCGCGTACTCGGCCTTTGCGTGGCAGAACTTTTGTTCAAGACCTTCGGGGCCGCCTCCGAAGGCGAGCTTTCCGTACGTCTGAACCAGCTTGTAAGTGCCGAGACCTGCGCGCAGGTGGCCGACGAGCTGAAGCTGCATCTCTATATCCGCACCGGCTCGGACGTGAAAAGACTGACCGGCAAGCGCATGATGAACGTTCGCGCCGACGTGGTGGAGAGCCTGATAGCGGCTCTCTATCTCGATGGCGGGCTCGAGATCGCGCGCCAGTTCATCCTGCGATATTGGGAAGGACGAGCGGTACGGGCGGACGGCGCAAAGCGGGACGCCAAGACGGAACTGCAGGAGTGGGCGCACGCGAAATTCGGCGTCACGCCCGTTTACAGGATTGAAGATCGAAGCGGACCGGATCATGATCCCCGCTTCACGGTCACGGTACAGATCGCGGGGATCGCGCCGGAGACGGGGATAGAGCGCTCGAAGCGTGCTGCCGAACAGGTGGCGGCAACGCGAATACTCGAGCGCGAAGGAATTTGGCAGAAAGCGTCTGCCGGAAATTGACGGGAAAAATGACGGAAGAAAACGAGATGGCGGCCGCTGACGGCCAGCCCGAAGCTGTTGGCGTTACGCATTCGGGCTTTGTCGCCCTGATCGGGCCGACCAATGCCGGCAAGTCGACGCTGGTGAACCGGCTTGTGGGGGCGAAAGTATCGATTGTCAGCCACAAGGTGCAGACAACGCGTGCGGTCGTGCGCGGCATCGCGATCCACAACAATGCGCAGATCGTGTTCATGGATACTCCGGGCATTTTCAAGCCGCGTCGACGGCTTGACCGCGCCATGGTGACGTCCGCATGGGGTGGCGCGAAGGATGCCGATTTCGTCATGCTGCTGATCGACAGCGAGCGCGGGCTTCGCGGCGACGCCGAGGCAATCCTGGAAGGCCTCAAGGAAGTGCCGCAGCCGAAGCTCCTTGTCCTCAATAAGATCGATCGGGTGCAGCGCGAGGATCTCCTGAAGCTTGCCTCCGCCGCCAACGAGAAGATCGCTTTCGAGCGTACCTTCATGATTTCAGCAGAGAACGGCTCAGGCTGCGAAGACGTCATGGATTACCTGGCAGCCACCCTGCCGGAAGGCCCATGGTATTACCCGGAGGACCAGATCTCGGATCTGCCGATGCGGCAGCTCGCAGCAGAAATTACCCGCGAAAAACTCTTCCTGCGCCTGCATCAGGAATTACCCTATTCCTCGCATGTCGAAACCGAGAAGTGGGAAGAACGGAAGGACGGTTCCGTTCGTATCGAACAGGTGATCTACGTAGAGCGTGACAGCCAGAAGAAGATCGCACTCGGCAAGGGCGGCGAGACGATCAAGGCGATTTCGACGGCCTCCCGCAAGGAACTGTCCGAGATTCTCGAGCAGCCGGTGCACTTGTTCCTGTTCGTCAAGGTCCGCGAAAACTGGGGAGACGATCCGGAGCGGTTCCGGGAAATGGGCCTGGATTTCTCGAAATAAGCGCCACGCAAGTCCTCTTGCCGCTCCATGGTTGTGCTCGAACGGAACAAATCGCGCCTTCGCGTATTAAGGTGTTGATTTGTCGGGCAGATCAGGAGGGCAAGGGTAGGGATGGCGACAGCAAAGACCGTTCACGCGATGAAGACCCCCTGCGAGGACTGTCCGCTGAGGGGATTGCCGCATTTCCGGGAGTTCAGCCGGGAAGAGCTTGAATTCGTTTCTCGCTTCAAGAAGGGGGAGCTCGCGGTCGACGCCGGTGCGACCATCCTCGTGGAAGGGGCTCACAGCGCCCACCTCTTCACGGTACTCACCGGCTGGGGTTTTCGCTACAAGACGCTGGAGGACGGCCGCAGGCAGATCCTCAATTACGTTATGCCGGGCGACCTGATCGGGCTGCAAGGCACGGTCATGGGCGAGATGCAGCATTCCATCGAGGCCCTTTCGCCGGTTTCGCTGTGTGTTTTCGAGCGCGACAGCCTGATGACGCTCTACAACAGGCATGCGTCCCTTGCCTTTGATATCACCTGGATTGCTGCGCGCGAGGAGAGGATCCTGGACGAGCATCTCCTGAGCGTCGGCCGTCGTTCGGCGCTTGAGCGGGCGGCCTACCTCATCGCCTATCTCTATGAACGCGCACGCGTCCTCAAGCTTTTTAACGGTCGCAGCTTTCTGCCGGTCACGCAGCAGCACATTGCCGACACTCTCGGCCTCTCGATCGTCCACACCAACAAGACCTTGAAAAAACTCGCGGAGCGCGGATTGATCCGATGGCAGGAGCGCGGATGCGACGTGCTGGATGGGGAGGGCCTGTCGACGCTCGCAGGGTGGGAAGGGCAGGACGGAAACCTTAGACCCTTCATATGAACTTTTGCGATCTATGTCTTTTTTAAATGCCGATCCCACCCGAATGAGCGTAGATAGAACGCCAGGTCAATTTTGGCCGGGTTCGCCCTATAGTCGACCGTGGCGAAGGAAATGGCTAAGTGATTGTTTTGGTGGAACGGTACTTTCTGGGACGACCCTTGCGGTGGCCGCGGAGGCGATTAATGTTGGAGTTGTCGGGTCGATCCGGCGAATATACGTGTTTCGAGGTAGGGCGGCCGTGAAACCAAAAAGTGTCCTCATCCTTGAAGACAGCCTTATCATCGCGATGGAGGTTGAGGAAATTCTTCGCTCCATCGGCGTCGAGCATGTTGAGATGGTGGCGAACCTCGATGAGGCGGCCAAGGCGCTTGATACCCAACAGCCCGATTTTGCGCTGCTCGACGTCAACCTCGGCGAGGCAATGAGCTTCGATTTTGCTCGTATTCTGAGGGCGCGCGACATTCCTTTCGGCTTCGTGAGCGGCTATTCGGATACGGGGGATTTTCCCGACGACCTGCAGCAGACGCCGCTTCTTGTGAAGCCGTTCGACGACACGGCGATGCACGATTTCCTGCGTGCCTTCTTCTCCTCGGCGGGTTGATCCCGGCAAGCACCTAACGCTTCCGCTCCGGATGCTCTAGAATGGATTCGAGACTGGCGAGAGGATAACGCGGCTCATGCAGTGGCATGATCAGGCCATCATATTGGGCGTCAAGCGCCATGGCGAGACGAGCGTCATCGCAGAGGTGATGACGCGTGAACGCGGCCGCCATCTCGGCCTTGTCCGCTCCGGGCGATCGCGCACCATGCAGCCCGTTCTCCAGCCGGGCAATGAAGTCGAGGTGACCTGGCGAGCGCGGCTCGACGAGCATCTCGGCGAGTTTCGGTTGGAGCCGGTGCAGCTGCGCGCCGCACGGCTGATGGAAACGGCGACTGCCGTCTACGGTGTCCAGGCCATGGGTGCGCTGCTACGCCTCCTGCCGGAGCGCGACCCCCATCCCCATCTCTATGAGGCGCTTCAAATCATCCTGGAGAACCTGCATGATCCGGCCGACGCCGGTGAACTGTTCGTCCGCTTCGAGCTCGCAGTACTGAACGATCTCGGTTTCGGGCTTGACCTCAACGAATGCGCGGCGACCGGCGTAAGTGACGAACTCGTCTATGTCTCACCGAAATCGGGACGTGCCGTCTGCCGCACTGCCGGTGCGCCCTGGGCCGACAAGATGCTCGCATTGCCGGCCTTTCTCAACGCGAGCGGAAAGCGTGCAGCCGACAGCGACAGCCTCGCGGCAGGATTCCGTCTGACAGGCTTCTTCCTGCACCGGCATGTCTACGAGCCCCGCGGGATCGAGGCGGCTGCCGCGCGGGATGGCTTCGTCCAGGCGGCCTTGAAGGCGTTGAGGGAGCCGCGCCTCCATGCACCGAGTGCCGACGATCGCCTGTCCGGCTAGCGTCTTTTGAAGGCCCAGCCCTCGGAGCGCTCCGATATGATGCTGACCGTATCGCCGATGGTGATCGTTCCCGCGCCGCGCGGCGTTGCGTTCCAGCCGAAAAGCGGACCCGGCACGCGCCGGTCGGCTGACATGCGGATGCGGCCCATCGCCGGCATCGGGTTCGCGACCTCGCGAGAGCCCGTCTTCTGGTCCTGAGTCGTCATGATGCATCGGGCGCAAGGCTTCACGAGATCGAGCCTGATACCGCCGATCTCGATCGCCTCCCAGCGGTCCTCCGGCCAGGCCTCGTCGGCGTCGATGACTATGTTGGGCCGGAAGCGCTCCATGCCGACAGAGCCTTCGCCATGGTCAAGCATGTCGTCGTTCAGCGCCTTCAGGGAGCCGGTCGTCGTGACGAGAATCTGGTAGCCGTCGGCAAAGGTGACAGGAGTGTCTTCGCCCGCCCAGGTGGGATTTGCGACGCGTTCGGCGCGGTCGTCGAAGAAGACCAGTCGGATATCACGCCCGAACCAGTCCGAGAGCTGCCGGTTCGTCTCCCTGTCGGCGACCGCGGCGCTGACGGGCGATTTCCAGACGATCACGTCCATCCGGTTCTCCGGCAGAGGCGGGGGAACGAGGATATCGGCCTTGCCCTCCATCAAGAGCCGCAGCGCCGTCGCACCGGGCTGCACCTCGATCCTGGCGAGATCGGGCAGTTCGCGCTGGGTGATGAACTGCCCCTCCGGATCGGTGATCATGGCGCGGCGGTCGCCGCTGAACCCGAATGCATTGACCGAGCCGGCGGGGATCGCGATGCCGCGCGCGCTCTTGAGCGGATAGACGAAAAGATCGCTGACGCGCATTGAAACCCTCTTTCAAATTTCGTCGATGAACATTTCAAGGACTTGCTCGAGCCGATCGTGGCGTTCGCGGGCAAGCCTGCGGCCGGTCGTCGTCTGGAAGCCGTCGGCGAGCTTGAACAGTTTCGTGTGGAAGTGGTCGATGGCGAAAAGCTTGTCATCCAGGGCGCGGTTCTCTGCCTTGGGATCGATCGGGTCGTAAAGACCCGAACCGAGACGCCCCGCGATGTAGAAGCAGCGGGCGGCACCCACCATGCCGATCGCATCGAGCCGGTCGGCATCCTGGAGGATCCTGGCCTCAAGCGTCGCAGGCTGGATATTGGCCGAGAAGCTGTGAGCAGCAATCGCGTGCGCAGCGGCCGAAATGTCGTCCGCGTTCCATCCCAGATCTTTCAGGATGCCGGAAGCCTTGCGCGCGGCAAGCGTCGATGCCTGCGCCCGCATGGGTGAATTCTTTTCGACGGCGACGCAATCGTGAAGCAGCACGGCCGCGGTCAGAATTCGCGTGTCACCGCCCTCCGACGCCTGGATGCGCATCGCGTTCTTGAAGACGCGCAGGATATGGGCCAGGTCGTGCGATCCATCGTCGCCCTCGGTCGCGAAGGGCGCGAGTTGCGCCGCCAGTACCTCGTGCGGGGAAAAGACCTGAGCGGTGAAATTCTGCAGCATGCGCGTCCGCCATCCTCGAATCCGGAGCCGAGTCTTAGACGGTGTCGCAGCACGGCGCAATCAGTCGCGGCTCATCACGAGCCTTGCTTTCCGGGGCTGGGACGACTCCGGCGGTGTCTGGTTGCGCTTGAGCTTCATCGACAGAAGAAACGGCACTTCGGCGGCGTGCTTCGGAGGGCTCACATAGTAGCCCTGTATTTCGTCACAGCCTTCCTTTTCCAGGAGCAGGACCTGGCTTTCCCTCTCCACGCCCTCGACAGTCACTCGCATGCCGAGCGCATCGCCGAGCATGATGATCGCACGCATGATGGCGCGCGCTTCCTTGTTTTCTGCAATGTCGTTGACGAAGGACTTGTCGATCTTGATCTTGTCGAAGGGGAAGCTGCGCAGATAGCTGAGCGACGAATAGCCGGTACCGAAATCGTCCATCGAGACACGTATGCCGAGAGCCTTCAACTGGTGGAGTATGGGCAAGGTCTCGTCGAGATTGCGCATCAGTAGGCTTTCGGTGATCTCCAGCTCGAGCCGGGACGGCGAGAGTTCGGCTGCGGCAATCGCGGCCATGACGTCGCCGGGAAGATCGCTGTTCTGGAACTGGATGGCGGAGACGTTCACCGCAATCTTGATCTCGGCGGGCCATTCCGCGGCATCGCGGCAGGCGCGGTTCAGCACCCATCTGCCTATGTCGACGACGAGCCCCAATTCCTCGGCGAGAGGAATGAAATCCATCGGCGCAACACGCCCGCGCGTTGGATGATTCCAGCGCACCAGCGCCTCCATGCCTACGATCCGGTCGCGGGCGATGTCGTAGAGCGGCTGGTATTGCAGCTCGAACTCCTCGTTCTGCACCGCCCGGCGGAGATCGGCTTCCAGGGCGTGCCGCTCCTGGATCTGCGCTTCCATCTCGCTCGTGAAGAACCGGTGACGGCCTCGCCCTTCCGATTTTGCGTGCAAGAGCGCCACGCCGGCATGCTTGAGCAGCACGTCCGTATCGTTGCCGTCTTGCGGGGCGACGGCGATGCCCATGGACACGCTGAGCTCGATCTGTTTCTCGCCGCGGAAGAAAGGCTCGGCAAGCTCGCGACTTATCCGGTCGACGAGAGCCATGACATTCAGCGGCTGCTGCCGCTCGCATTGGAGAATGGCGAACTCGTCGGAGCCCAGTCGTGCGAGAATGTTGCCGCTGCCGGCCGATGTGCGAAGGCGTTCGGCGACCTGCCGAAGTATCGCATCGCCGGTCGAGACGCCAAGCGTATTGTTGACCGACTTGAAGCGGTCGAGATTGAGGTGGACGAGGGCGATCTGTTCATCCGGCTGACGACGCGCAAGCGCAGCCTCGACCTGCTCATGAAAGCTTATCCGGTTCGGCAGGCCCGTCAGCGGATCGTGATGTGCGAGGTAGGCGATGCGTTCGGCGGCTCGCCGGTCCTCCGTGATGTCGGCATGGATGGCAACATTGCTGCCGTCTCCAAGCACGGTGACGATACTCTGGATCGTGCGGCCGTCTTCCATGGACCACTCGCGGCGCCGGATCTTGCTGCCTTTCGGAAGCCGCTCGCTTCCGTCGCGCGCGGAGAGGCGTCTCCTGCCGGAGGACTCGGTTCCTCTTACGCGTGCCATGAGCGAAGCAAGCGCGGCGCCCGGAATGACCTCCTCGTCGGTCAGCCCAAAAAGCTGCCGGAAACGCATGTTGCTCAGCGTCAACCGCTGCTCCGCATCGAAGACGCTGAGACCCAGGGGCATGTTGTGCAGGATTATGTCGAAGAGCTTATCCCGGCTGCCGAGAGTCGCTGCCGTTGATCTCAGCTCTTCCGCGAGTTTGCCGTTGCAAAGCTCCAATGTCTGTATGCGGCCGGTGACATGCGTGAGATCGGCAAGGTGGCGACGATATGTCTGGACGACGAGGTCCATGAGCTGGGCGGCGTCCACCACACCTTGCGCGTCGACCGCTTCGGCGCATTGCGTCCGGAAGAGTGCCTCAGCTTTCGCCATGGGATACTGCTCCGGAATATTTCACGCTATGCATGTCTTCGCGCCGCGCCGCTCTCCCACCACGGAGGGCAGACGGTTTTTGTAGTGGCTCACTGCTGGCAAGCCGCACTGCGGACATGGTCAAAGACCTTTCAAAAAAACGCAATGAAAATAAACATTTCACTATTTATAACGATTAGTACTACCAGAAGTTCCAGCTGAAGACTTTGTCTCCCGCAGATTAACAATCGGTTGCACCGCAAGAAAATATAGCGATTTTTATATGTAATACACGCATATTTTTGCGCGGGATATCAACATGGAATAACATTTTCGCGCGGGAGTAGTATACTGGCAACGCTTCAAAGCGGCACATTTCTCAAGAAAAATACCTGCTGCGGCGGGGTCGTCACAATGCCACACATTTCACGCCAGCGGTTAACGCAAGGTTAAAATGGCAATTGACGCACTGCGCAAATCAGTTTAACCACCGACATAAGTTCAATCCAAAGACGTATTGCGTACAGACATCACCCACGGCGTTGCCGGGTGACCGGAGGTTTGTATGGCTGGCATTTCATCGGTTTCTGATAGTTCTTACCCCTACCGTGGCACGCTTTCCCGTCTCGACCAGAACGGTGACGGCGTACTGAGCCGCGGTGAAGTCGCGGCCGCCCAGCGGCCCGGCATTCTCCGGGAGACCGGAGAGGATGACGTGGCGGGCACAAGCCCCTATGGCGGCCTGATCGCCAAGCTCATGGACCTCCGCGAAGAGGCGGGTCGAAACGGCGGTTTGCCCCAGCCGGCCACGTTGGCGGCGACGGATGCCGAGGCATCTGCCGGCGTAACGCAGGCAAGCTCCGCTTCCGATCTGTACCGCAATACCTACGGACAGTACGAGGCCGACTAGCCTTCTGTAGAGCCGTCCCGCTCCCGATGGATTGCCGCGCGCATGGCGCGGCTTTTTGGCATATCCCGCGCCTTCAATTCTCCCGGAACCGCTCAGAGCCTTGCGCGTTGCGTCTAGATAATTAGCGCAGGGAGAATTTCATGAAAGCGATCCTCGTTACCGGAGCCTTGATGCTGGCCATCGCTCCACCACTTGCCGCGCAGGACAAGCAGACGGCGACGGCGGATTTCATCGACAGGGACGGGAAGGGGGCCGGGCGCGCCGCGTTGACGGTGGCCAAGGAAGGCGTCGTCATCGAGCTGGAAGTCTCGGGCCTTCCCGCAAACAAGTGGCTCGCCTTCCATGTCCATGAAAACGGCAGCTGCGATGCGGCCGGAGGGTTCGCGTCTGCTGGGGCGCATTTCAATTCCGGCAAGAGCGAGCATGGCCTTCTTGCGGCAAACGGCCCGCATGCCGGTGACATGCCCAATCAGTACGTCGCTTCGGACGGCTTTCTGAGGGGCCAGCTTTTCGAGACTGCTGTGACCCTTGACGGAAAGGATGATGGCATCCGTGGCCGCGCGCTGGTAATTCACGCCGGCTCCGACGATTACCGCAGCCAGCCGTCAGGCGGCGCTGGCGACCGCATCGCCTGCGCGATCATCAAGTAGCGGAATGATTGGTTTCTGAGCCACCGGGAAAACCTAGCCCGGCCCACCGCGAGCAGCAGTGGGATTATAGATGACCTGCGGATAGGGTATCGAAAAGCCTTTCTCCTCGAGGCGTTGCTTGACGAGCCGTATCATGTCGCGGCTCGTGCTCCACCAATCCTCGTTCTTCGCCCAGTAGCGCAAAGTCACGCTCACCGAACTCGGCCCGATCGTATTGACGAATGCTTCCGGCTTGGGCTCGCTTTGCACCCGGGGATCGGCCTGCGCAAGCTCGATGAGGGTCCGGAGGGCAAGGTCGATATCATCGCTGTAGCCGATGCCGATCGAAACTTCGTTCTGGCGCGTGGAGCGCCGGCTGTAGTTGGTGATCGGCGTATTCCAGAGCGTGGAGTTCGGCGCCATCCGGTAGAGCCCGTCCCCGGTCTTGAGCTCGGTGGCGAAAAGGCCGACCTCCAGCACGGTTCCCGAGACCGTGCCGTTGTCAATGTATTCGCCAACACGGAAGGGTCTCAGGACAAGCAGCATGATCCCTGCGGCGATGTTCTGGAGCGTTCCCTGCAGTGCGAGACCAACGGCGAGGCCGGCGGCGCCGAGAGCTGCGATGATGGACGCGGTCTGAACGCCGAACTGCCCCAGGACAGTGACGACGACGAGGACCAACAGCACATAGCGCAGCATATTGGCGAAGAAGCGCGCCAGGGTCTCGTCGACACCCTTCAGGTGGGAAATGCCCTCATAGGCCCATCGGCTGACAAAACGCGCGAGCGCCCAGCCGAGCACGAGCAGGACAATCGCCCCGAGAACCGAAAAGGCATATTCTACCGCGAGTTCGCTTGCCTGGTTGATCGCGGCTTGTGTCGCCTCGATCAATTCGTTTGCCTGCTCTTCCATGTTTCCCCTCTAGGTCCCCTGCAGTTCCTATCCGCGGCTAGATGGGGCGGACGGCCGACGCGTCAACGGTCTAGACCCCGCGCCGCAGCCTTAGTGGCTCTCCCCATCGGGTGAAAGCGCCAGCACGAAGGGCGCGTTCCCATCGGCATCGGCGCCCCTGCCGATCGCACGGATCGCATCGACAAGTCTTCCCTTGCGGCCAAGCACCTCGTCGCCGATTTCGATGAGCCGTGGATTGGGCGTAGCGAAGGGCGAGGCGGCGCGCAGCCGGCGGGCCAGCGCCAGGTCGTCCTCTTCGGGATGAACGCAAAGGGCTGCGATGACGGCTGCGGCCGGCGAACGCGACACGCCCATCCAGCAATGCACGAGCAGCGGCGCGCTTCGGTCCCAGTCGCGTACGAAGTCGATGAGTTCGCGGATGTGATCCTCTTGCGGCGCGACAAGGTCGCCCGTACCGGCAAAGGCGATATCGTTCATCCCGAGCAGCAGGTGACGGTCCGCGCGGATGACGGCGGGCCGATGAAAGGCCTGTCCGCGGGCGACGAGGCTGACCATCTCGCGCGCACGGTGCTTGACCGCCACTTCGGCGATCCGGGAAAGCGGCGAGACGATGATGGCCGGCATCAGAGCGATTCTTTCACGAGTGCGGCGCGTTGGGTCTCGATCGCCGCAAAGCGCTCGCAAAAGAGCCGCTGGGCTTCCGTGGCAGGCATCGGCTCGATCCGCAGCATCTCCGGGGTGATCCCCCGTGGCTGACCGAAGAACTTCTGCGCTTCGCTCATGCTGAAGCCGGCAAGAACCGTCGCCTCGAAGTAAGCCGCCACGGTGTCGGCTCTCTTGATGCGGTCCTTGAGTTCGCGCGCGGGATGCGGCGGGAGACCAAAACGCAGGTGGATCGCCGCCTCCAGCCGTTTCTCGACTGCTTTGTAACCGCCGCCGACGACCGATTTGAAGGGGGAGATCATGTCGCCGATGACATACTCAGGTGCGTCGTGCAGCAGCGCGGCCATCATCTCGTCCGGCGTTGGTGCGTTGGTCCTGCGAAAGATATCCTCGACGAGAAGGCTGTGCTGGGCGACTGAAAACGCATGATCGCCGACCGTCTGCCCGTTCCAGCGGGCAACGCGCGCGAGCCCGTGCGCGATATCGGAGAGCTCGACGTCAAGAGGCGAGGGATCGAGCAGATCCAGCCTGCGGCCGGAGAGCATGCGCTGCCAGGCGCGCGGAATCTTGCCGGCCGTCACGCCGAGGCCTCGTCCGTCGTTGAGGGAAAGACCAGCCCCGACCACACGGGCAGCGAGGCCGAAACGGGCACTTCGCCCGCGACAACAGGCGTAGCATTCGCGATCGCCTCACCGACGCGGTCGATGCGGACGATGGCAAGCCCCTTGTTTCCGACAACAGAGCCGAGCGTGCCGGCGGGCTTGCCGTTCACCGTTATCTCCGCGCCTGCCAGCGGCAGTGGCGAATCTGCCGAAACGATCACAACGCGGCGGCGGGCCGTCCCCCGGTGCTGCATGCGGGAAATGACTTCCTGGCCGACGTAGCATCCCTTTCGGAAGGAGAGACCGCCATTGAGGTCCATCAGCACGTCATGCGGAAACGCGTCCTGCAACGCAAAATCCTCGCCGGAAACGGCAATACCGCTTTCGATGCGCAGGGCACGGTATAATTCCGCGCTGTCCCGGCCGTGATTGCCGGACCGTCGGCCAAGCGCGACACCCGCCTTGGCGAAACGGATGTCCACTGCTCCGGCAGAATCGGTCTCTTCGCCCCAGGAAACGGTGACACCTTCCTCTGAGCCCGACACGAGATCGACAACCGCGCGCAGCTTGTACATCGTCAGGCGCTTGAGCAGCGCCTCGCGCTGTTCGGCCGCCGTTTCGATGACGAATCCGTCGCCCTCGCGCCAGATCATGAAGTCGAAGAGGATCTTGCCCTGCGGCGTCAGCAATGCGCCGGGGCGCGCCTCCTGCGACGGTAGCGAGACGAGGTCCGTCGTGATCAGATTGTGCAGAAAAGCTTGCGCTTCGACCCCGCCGACATGAATCAGGGAGCGATCTTCGAGGAATACGGCTGGCATCGGGTGGCCTATCGCGTGTGTTTGTCGATCAGAGGTAGGTTGCCTCTGCCGGAACCGCAAGATTCTTCTGCGGTGTCAATCGCCGGCCGTGAAGAATTTCCACTCGCCGCTGGGCGTGATGCCGATCCGGTAGAAGTTGTACCCGCCGAACTCCATCATGTCCGAGAGATCGCCCGCAGTAACGATGCGCAACAGCTCGACCTTTTCGGGCGGCGTCAACGTCTTGAGGTCCTTTTCCGCGAAATAGGGCCAGACATACATCTCGTTCGGCGTTCCCTGTCCCACATGGACAAAGCCCGTGGAAATGATGTCGAGAATGATCGAGAGAATCTCGACGCCGTCGGGGTCGCCGGAGAGATCCTTGAGCGTGGCGACCGGATCGTCGCTCGGCTCGCCGACCGTGACCTGCGTCTGGTTCGGGCCCGGATTGAGGAGCGGACGCAAGCGTTCGATATCGCCGGAGGCCGCAGCCTCCACGATCATCTCGCGGATGCGGCGCACGGGCGCCGGCGCCTTGTTGATGTCGTAGATCACCTCGACGGGCTCGGAGCTTTCCTGGGCGCCAGGCGTCTTGTCGCCGGATTGCTGTTCGTTGTTGACGAGCGGGTCTGGCATCGGGAGACCCGACGACGAGCCCGCGTCACCGTCTTCGGGTGCGGCCTGCGGGTCTTCCGCATTCTGGGCATCGGTCTGACCGGGAATTTTGTGCAGCTCGGAAAGCGCGAGTGCTGGAAGGGGGACTAAAGCGCTGCTGCCGGCTAAAATGGCAACCGTAACACTTAACAGCATCGAGCGCCGCAAAGCATTGCCCTTCTCGGTGTGCATGAAGAACTCTGTACCTTATTGCAGGGTGCGGTTAGGCGAAAATTCACCTGCGAGCATGCGTTCGCGCAGCGTGTCGAGTAGTGCTGCTGCGCTGTCTTCTCCGTGGATGCGAATCGTTTCACGGATTGCGTGGGCAATAGCTGCGTCGGCGATGATCTCGGGTTCGATTCCGTCAGCCATGCCGTCGGCCCAAGCTTCGTTCTGGTATTCCAGAGCCGCCTGCATCTTTTCGTGGACGATCATGTCGTCGATGTCGTTGAGGCTTGGTTCCATCTCTGCTTCCTCGAAACGTGCACGCGCTTACTACTCAGTTAATAACTTTAGCAGCCTTTTCCTAAAACGACACGGCTGCCAGCCAAAAGGGGTTAATAAATCCTCAATTTCCAAACCGTGATGTTATTTCTGTGGCAAGTGTTGCACCTTCGTTACGGTACCGCTCTTCTGCCACGATGGCTGCTGCCGTGCAATCTGTGTAAACGGAGGCAAAAGTGCGGTAGCCGCGATTGAAGGCGGCCGTCAGTTTTTCCCTGCGTTTCGGTTCGTCGCGGGTCTCCGAATCGAGGAGCTGCTGCATGCTTACCCTCCAGTCATCGCCACCCGAATGCGTGCAAAGATTGCGCAGGTAGTGCACCGATCCGAGGAGCTCCGCGAGTCGCGCCAGCCTGTCATCATAGGGCGTCGCGTCGGGCGAAGCGTTGGCCGCGGCCGGTGGCTCTTCCGTCGAAAGGGCAGCACCGCTCGGTTGAGCCAATGCCGAAGCCGCTGCAAGCCAGGAAGCCGACAGCAAAAGCACCGACAGAAGACTCCCACGATGGTTCATGGAGACATTTGATACCCGGAAGCATGACCGGAACAAGGCGGCGGCGGATGTTTCCACCCCTTATTGTCTCTCAAGGCTGAGGCGCTCTGCGCATTCGAGGACACTCTGGGGCACCGGCAGCCGGCGAATCTCATCGAGAGTGAACCACCCAAGATCGGCGGCGTCGTCGGCTGCCAGGGGCATTGCGTCTGCATCGGCCTCGACCACGAAGACCGAAAGATGGAAGTGGCTGCGCAGGCTTCCGTCTTCGGAATGAGACTTGAGATCGTAGGCCGCAAGGAAGCGCGGGCTGCGGGCCGTAACGCCCGTCTCCTCGGCAAATTCGCGCAGAGCCGTCTCTTCGGGCGTTTCGCCGGGCTCGGCCTTGCCGCCGGGAAAGGCATACATGTCCGCCGAGGGTGGATTGCGCCGAAGCACCAGCAGGAAGCGACCGTCCCTTTCGAGGATTGCCGAGGAGGCGGGCTGAGGAAGAGCGGTCATAGAATCGGCTGCCAGCTTCAGTGACCCGGCCTTAGACGGCATTGCCTGCCCATGGCCGATCGTGGTCATTGCGAACATATCTGATCTAATCTTCGGTTTCTCGTCCGATTCGGCAAACGGAAAACGTCCGATGCGCAACTTGCTTGCTTATTCCTTCGCAGCGCTCTTCGAAATCGCCGGCTGCTTTGCGTTTTGGGCCTGGCTCAAGCTCGGAAAACCTGCCTGGTGGCTCGCGCCGGGAATGATCTCGCTCGCGCTCTTCGCCTGGCTGCTGACGCTCGTCCCGAGCGAGGCTGCCGGTCGGACCTTTGCCGCTTATGGCGGCGTCTACATCGCCGCCTCGCTGCTCTGGCTCTGGATTGTCGAGGGACGCGCGCCCGATCGCTGGGATCTTTCCGGCGCGGCGCTCAGTCTTGTCGGTGCTGCGGTCATTCTCCTCGGCCCCCGCGGCTGATCGCATATTGACCTTGCCGGTTCACGGTGCAAAGACAGGTCGATGTGCGGACGATTTGCATTGACGGCAACCCCGGAAGAAGTGCGCGAGATCCTTGGCCTCTTGGACATCGAGGATTTTCCAGCGCGCTACAACATCGCGCCGACACAGCCGATCCTGATCGTCATTGCCGGCGAGGGGCAGGAGAGGGGCAGCAACCTGCCTGACCGCCGCGCCTTGCTGGTTCGCTGGGGCTTCACACCCTCCTGGGTCAAGGACCCGAAAAGCTTCCCGCTTCTCATCAATGCCCGCGCCGAGACGGCGATCGGTAAGGCCACCTTCCGCGCGGCGATGCGCCACCGCCGTATTCTCGTGCCCGCTTCCGGCTTCTACGAATGGCACCGGCCGCCGAAGGGAAGCCGCGAAAAGTCACAGGCTTACTGGGTAAGGCCAAAGAACGGTGGAATGATCGCCTTTGCCGGGCTTATGGAAACCTGGTCTTCCGCCGATGGGTCGGAGATCGATACCGGCGCAATCCTCACGGTTCCGGCCAACCAGACCGTTTCGGCAATCCATGATCGGATGCCGGTCGTCATCAGGCCGGAAGATTTCTCTCGCTGGCTGGATTGCAAGACGCAGGAACCGCGCGATGTTGCGGACCTGATGGTTCCGGCGCAGGAGGAACTCTTCGAGGCGATTCCTGTCTCGGATCAGGTGAACAAGGTCGCAAATATGGGGCCGGATCTGCAGACACCTGTCGTAGCGAGCAAACCGCAGGCCCCTCCCAAGAAATCCGGGCCGGATGACGGGCAACTTAGCCTGCTCTGAATTTTTTCGCTCTTTGCTATCTTCAGGAATCTCCCCGGTGCCAATCTTGTCCGCTGCCCTCTCGGGCCTTCTCCTCGGCGCGTCCCTCATCATCGCAATCGGCGCCCAGAACGCTTTCATCCTGCGCCAGGGACTGCTGCGTTCGCATGTGTTTATCCTGTGCCTGATCTGCGCGGTGTCGGATACGCTGCTGATTGCGGCGGGCGTGGCCGGGCTCGGGACGCTTGTTGCAGGCTCGCCAATGCTGCTATCGGTCGTGACGCTGGGCGGGGCGCTGTTTCTCGGCGCCTATTCCTTGCTGGCGTTCCGTCGGGCGTTTCATCCCCATGGAATGGAGGCAGTCAAGCCGGAACGCATGACGCTGAAGGCGGCCGTCGCGACCTGCCTTGCCTTCACCTTCCTCAACCCGCATGTCTATCTGGATATGGTGGTGCTGATCGGCAGCCTGTCGGCAACCCATCATGGGATTGCACGCGTTGCCTACAGTGCCGGTGCATCCCTGGCGTCGTTCATCTGGTTCTTTGGCCTTGGCTATGGCGCAAGGCTGCTTGAGCCGGTATTTGCAAAGCCCGCAGCCTGGCGGGCTCTGGATGGCATCATTGGAGTCGTCATGGGCCTGCTGGCGCTCAGCCTCGTCCTGCGCTTCTTCGTAGGCGCTTAGGCGGGCTTTTCGGTCAGCTTCGGCTTACTCTTCAGCATCAGATACGCGGCAAGCACGGCCTTCAGGCCGACCGGGCGATACTGCGCGCTGAGATCAGTCTTTACTGGGGCCTCTGTTTTCTCATTTGTCTTCGAGGTCACGATACTCTCCTTACGTGCGTCTCTAGAGCTTTGTATAATCAGCGTTCTTTTGTCGTAAATCATGACGAAACGGCGGCGTTTCAATCATGATTTGTGAACGACCACCATAATTCGCGAGGCTGGTGTGAAGCCTGCGTTTGTAAGGGCTTTCTAACGTGCTGGAAGGGCCGAACGCGCGCAGCGCATTAGGCCTGGATTGCTTGCAGATTCAAAATCTTAGATCCATGACGCTCCGCGCCGGCTGGACGAGCGGTGAATGGGTCGACCGGAGGCTCAGATATGCCGGCCGATGTCGTCCTCACCCTCGCCAACCTCGGCTTCGGTGGGGCCTGCGATCGTATATGTGCCATATTTCCGCTGCCATGAGCGGGCTCCGAATGGCAGCGAAACCAGGTAGACGGCGACCGTCACCACCATCACTTCCCACGTATAGCTCATCAGCAGCGCCACGTAGAGAACGACGGCAAGCATGATCGGCAGGACGAGGTCGCGGCGGATGCGGCTGCCGGATTTTCCGGACCAGACCGGCAAGCGGCTGACCAGCAGGAAGGCGATGCAGACGGTGTATATCGCCGAGCCATAGGCAAACGTACGGTCCGGCGTCAGGCCCAGGAAGCCGAGATAGACAGGCAGCAGCACGAGCATCGCGCCTGCGGGTGCCGGCACGCCGACGAAGTATTCCGACTGCCAGCTTGCCTTGTTCTCGCGCTCCGCCATGACGTTGAAGCGGGCGAGCCGCAGGCCGGCGGCAATCGCATAGATGAGAGCTGCGATCCACCCGAGCGAGCGGGCCTGGTCCAACGCGAAGACATAGACGACGAGGGCCGGCGCGACGCCGAAATTCACGATGTCGGCAAGCGAATCCATCTGCGCGCCGAACTTCGATGTCGCCTTCATCAGTCGTGCTATGCGGCCGTCGATGCCGTCCAGGAATGCCGCAAGCAGCACCATCGCGACCGCGAGTTCATAGCGGTTCTCGAAGGCGAGGCGGATACCCGTCAGGCCCGCGCATATGGCGAGGACCGTGATGAGATTGGGAACGATCAGGCGAAGCGGAATCTGCCGCAGACGCGGGCCGCGCGCCTCCTCGTTCGGGCCATTGGGTTCGAAAGGCGGAAAAGGCGTCTCCATGTTCCGACCCTACCTCAGCTACGGCGGCTTATGACCGGGCCCTTTGCGGAGCCGAATTCGGCGATCACGGTTTCGCCGGCAATGGCCGTCTGGCCGACCGAAACGCGAGAAGCCGCGCCCGCCGGAAGGAAGACGTCGACGCGCGAGCCGAAGCGGATGAGGCCGATCCGCTCGCCGGCGTCGATCGGCTCGTTCTCCCGTACGAAGCAGAGGATGCGCCTTGCAACGAGCCCGGCAATCTGCACGACGCCGATCTCGCCATGGCCGGTTTCGACGACGAGGCCGTTGCGCTCGTTCTGTTCGCTCGCCTTGTCGAGTTCCGCGTTCAGGAAGCTGCCCTCGCGATAAGCGATCGTGCGAATCCGGCCGCGTATGGGCGAGCGGTTCACATGGCAGTCGAAGACATTCATGAACACGGAGATGCGCAGCATCGGCTCGCTGCCGAGATTGAGTTCCAGCGGGGGCGAGACCATCTGGATCGCAGAGACCTTGCCGTCGGCGGGCGAGACCACGAGATCGTCGTCCTGCGGCACATTGCGTTCCGGGTCACGGAAGAAATAGGCGCACCAGAGCGTGAGGACCATGCCGATCCAGAAGAGAGGCTTGAAGATCCAGCCCAGAACCAGCGACGCGACGAAGAAGCCCAGTACGAAGGGATAGCCCTCCTTGTGGACCGGAACGATCGTGTTGCGAACGGTATTGAGCAGGCTCATCGGCAAACATCCCCCATTATTCTAGGTCTCGCTGACTACAGCTAAACGGCGCGAGGAGCAATGGTATGCGCCGCCCCTGCAGGGCAAACCACAGCTCTGTCGCCGCCAGGGAGGTGCTGGTCAGGCTGTCGGCCGGCTTAGCGTGCCGGCTCCAGCCGCGTGACGACGCCCATGTCGTCGCTTTCGCGAACCTGCTTCAGGTGCTCTTCGGCCTGCGTGGCTTCGCGCTGGCGGTTCCACATCGAGGCATAGAGGCCGTTCTTCGCCAACAGCGCGGTGTGTGTCCCGCGCTCGGCGATCTCGCCGCTTTTCAGCACGATTATCTCGTCGGCGCCGATCACGGTTGAAAGGCGATGGGCGATCACCAGCGTGGTGCGGTTCTTCGACACAACGTCGAGCGCAGTCTGGATCTCATGCTCCGTCGTCGTGTCGAGTGCGGATGTCGCCTCGTCGAGGATCAGGATTGGAGGCGCCTTGAGGATGGTGCGGGCGATCGCAACGCGCTGCTTCTCGCCGCCCGAAAGCTTCAGCCCGCGTTCGCCCACCTTGGTGTCGTAGCCTTCCGGGAGATGGCGGATGAAGCCGCCGATTTGTGCTACTTCGGCGGCCGCCGCAATCTCCGTCTCGCTCGCCGACGGGCGGCCGTAGCGGATGTTGTAGGCGATCGTGTCGTTGAAGAGCACCGTATCCTGCGGCACCATGCCGATTGCCGATCTCAGGCTCTTCTGGGTGACCTGACGTATGTCCTGCCCGTCGATGGTGATCTCGCCGCTCTGGATGTCATAGAAGCGATAGAGAAGCCGGGAGAGCGTCGACTTTCCCGCACCCGAAGGCCCGACCACGGCCACGGTCTTGCCCTCCGGCACCTCGAAGGAAATGCCCTTGAGGATCGGCCGCGCGGCATCATAGGCAAAATGCACGTCCTTGAAGGAGATGGCGCCGTGGCTCACGACGAGGTCCGTCGCGCCGGGCGCGTCCTTCACTTCTTCATCGACTTCCAGGAGGTCGAACATCTGTTCGATGTCGGTAAGCCCCTGGCGGATTTCACGGTAGACGAAGCCGATGAAGTTGAGCGGCACGGAAAGCTGCAGCAGCAGCGAATTGACGAAGACGAAGTCGCCGACCGTCTGCTCGCCGCGCTGCACGGCAAGCGCCGACAGGATGAGCATGGCGGTGGTGCCAAGCCCGAAGATCAGGCCCTGGCCGAAGTTCAGCCAGCCGAGCGAGGTCCACACATCGGTTGCCGCCTTCTCGTAGCGCTCCATGGACTGGTCGAAGCGCCGGGCCTCCATCTCCTCGTTGCCGAAATACTTGACTGTCTCGAAGTTGAGGAGGGAGTCGATCGCCTTCGTGTTCGCGTCGGTGTCGCTGTCGTTCATGGACCGGCGGATGCTGATGCGCCAGTCGCTCGCCCGGATCGTGAACCAGATATAGGCCCAGACCGTGAAGGCGGTGACGGCAAGATAAGAAAAGCCGTAGCCGCGCCAGAAGATGATGGCGGTGAGCAGGAATTCGAGCAACGTCGGAAGCGTGTTGAGGATGGTGAAGCGGACGATCGTCTCTATGCCCTTGGTGCCCCGCTCGATGATGCGCGAAAGCCCGCCTGTCTTGCGTTCAAGGTGAAAGCGCAGCGAAAGCCGGTGCATGTGCACGAAGGTGCGGAAGGCGAGCTGGCGCACGGCATATTGGCCAACGCTCGCAAAGAGGGCGTCACGCAGCTGGTTGAGACCGAGCTGGAGGAGGCGCGTCACATTGTAGGCGATCACGAGCGCGGTGGCGCCGAGAAGGAATGTCGGAAGCACGCCTGCCATGTCGACCTTGCCGTTCAGCGCATCCGTCGACCACTTGAAGAAATAGGGGACGAGCAGGAGCACGAACTTCGAGATGAACAGGTAGAACGTGGCCCAGACGACGCGCATCTTCAGGTCCGCCCGTCCGGTTGGCCACATGTAGGGCCAGAGATTGAGCAGCGTCTGAACGAGCCTGCCGGACTCCGCGGATACTGTCTTCGTCGGCTGTGTCATGCTCTTCTCCAGAAGTGCCCATCACGTCAAATCGCGCCTCCGCGGCCGTCTGCCGCGAGAGCGCGTCGGAAACAGGCAGGCGGGGCGGCAAAGCGTTTCTTCGATTGGGAAGCGTGTTGCGGTCCAGCGCGGTTATTGCACCAGCCAGATAGGATGCCGACGAAATGAATACAACAGTTTCGTTCGGGCCGAATGAAAAGGCCGGGCGATGGTCTCGCCCGGCCGCTGTGGTGTTTTGAGCCTGAACCTAGAGGTGCTTGCCCGAAAGTCGCTTTCGGTGCAGCTCCTCGGCGTTCGGCAGCGCATCCTTCGGCACGCCGAAGGTCTGGCCCGGCAGGATCCGGTCTGGGTTCAAGATCTTGTCCTCGTTGGCCATATAGATCGTGGTGTAGCGCACGCCCTGCCCATAGATACGGCGCGATATCTGCCAAAGCGTGTCGCCACGGCGAATGATCACCGTGGAATTGGTCGCCGTCAGCGGTGCCTGTTCGATCGTCTTCGGCTCGACATCGCCTGCGCTGGCGACCTCGTCATCCGTCGGTGTCGGCGCAGCTGCCGAGACGCCGATCGAGCCGATCATATCGTTGAGCTTGCCGAGCGCGGCGTTCAGGCCCTTGGCGTCCTTGGGGAGCGCCTGCAGCGCTGTCAGGGCCGCAGCGGCGTTCGTGCTTGCCGCCGTCGAGGCCTGCTTCAGCTCTTCGCCGGCGTCCACGGCAGGCCTGAACTCCGAAAGCGCCTTCAGCGCGAATTCCGTGGCGGAGCGGGCCGCTGCCAGCTCTTCCACGCCCGGCACATTGCCGTTCGCGAAGAGACCCTGCAGAATTCCGAACGCTTTTGAGGCGTCATCGCGCAGCTTGTCGAGCTGGCCCTGGTCGAGCGAAACCATCGTCCCGTCATTGCCCTTCGCAACGCCTGGCGACTGCGCGGCAACCGTCACCTGGTCGCCCGCCGGGCGATTGAAGTTGACCGAGGCGCGCATCAGCGTCTTGCCGCTGTCGTCGATCACGTCGACGCGGATCTTGTGATCCCCGACGGCAAGCGCCATGACGCCGTCGACGACGAAGTGGCCGTCGGAGCCGGCCTTGGCTTCACCGATAAGCTGGTCGTCGGCATAGGCGCGAACCTTTGCGTTCGGCTTGGTCGCGCCGGCAACGAAGATCTTGTTGCGCTCGATCTCGACGGCATTGACCATGATATCGGGTGCTGCTGCGGCCGGAGCGATGCCGGAAGCGGGAGCCTCAGGCTGGGAAGTCGTGGAGTTCGCCGGTGAAGCGCTCGACGTCTCGACAGCGGGTGCGGATGGCTGCGGCGCCGTCGTGGAGCCGGCTATAGCGGTATCTGCGGAACCCGCGACGGGCGCGTTTGCAGATGCGACCTGGGATCCATCCGATGCCGGTTTCGCCTGCGGCGCGGTGATGATGCGGCTCGCTTCGCCGGGCTTGGAGACCATGGCGAGAAGTTCAGTGCCGCTGCCGTCCTTGGGAACGGAGATGGTGGCGACTTCCTCCGAAACCGTGCTCTTGCCGTCCTTGCCTGTCGCCTTGAGGACCAGCTGGTGGTCGCCGGCGGGCAGGGGGGTGTCGAGCACGGCCGCGAAATCGCCGGTCGCTCCGACGTTGGTCGTCGTGATCACGTTCTGGCCGTCGAGGACCTCGAGCTTCGCGCCCGCTTCCGCCGATCCAGCAATGACGGTCGATCCGTCGGGCTCGACGCGAAGGACGTCGAAAGAGGGGATCGTGCTGCCGTTTTGCTGCGGCGTGTTCTGCGCCTGTCCGTCGACCTGCGGTTCCGGCGCCCCTGTCAGGGAGGCCTCGGCCTTGGCGATCGCAGCCAGTGCGTCGACGATGTTTTCCGGGAGAGAATGAATGATCGCAAGTGCCTTCGAGGCCCTGTCGCGCGCCGTGGTGACCAGGGCGTTGGTTGCCTCGTCCGCTCCCTCTGGAGCTGCAAGATCGGCAATCGATTTGAGCGAGGCTTCTGCCTTTGCCTTGGCACCTGCGAAAACATCTGCCGTGGGGCCCTTGCCGTCGGCAAAAAGCGCCTTAAGTTCCGTTAGCGCTGTGCCAGCGTCCGAAGAAAGTCGTCCGACCTTTTCGGCTGTGGCTGTTGCGTCCTCGGCGGCGTTGCGCGCTGTCTTGGCACCCTCGGCCACGGTGTCCTTGAGTTCCGCGCCAGCCTGGTTGATGGCATCGCCTACGGGTTTTGCTTCCTGGCCGATACGCGGCAGGACGAAAAAGACCATAAGGATGGTTGCGGCTGCGAGTACCAGCAGGGCCAGCAGGCCCGCGCGGTTTTTCATCATCATTCGTCTCCAAGCGGCAAATTGGCCGCAACTCCAAAAATTGCTAACGATTCCCGAGGCTTTCCACAAGCATTCTCGGTTATAGTCAGGCCTTGACGAACAGGTTTTCCTTCAATTTCCTTGACTGAGCACTTGCAGAATAGTTGTTTGCACCCATGACCGAGCAATTTGTGCCGATTCGATCCATCTGTGTTTATTGTGGTTCCCGCCCGGGACGCGATCCGATCCACATGGCTGCCGCTCGCGCCCTGGGCAAGGCAATTGCCGAGAACGGCTTGCGTCTTGTCTATGGCGGCGGCACTAAGGGCATCATGGGGGCGGTGGCCAGCGGCGTTCTTTCCAACGGTGGTCAGGTAACCGGAATCATCCCTGAGTTTCTCGTCGACATGGAAGCGACGCGCCATTCCCTCGGTCAGTTGGACGAACTCATCATAACCCCTGACATGCATGCACGCAAACACACCATGTTCGAGCGTGCCGACGCCTTTGTCGCGCTGCCGGGCGGCATAGGAACGCTGGAGGAGATCGTCGAGGTCATGACGTGGGCGCAACTTGGGCGTCACGAAAAGCCGATGCTCTTCGCCAATATCGGTGGCTTCTGGAATCCCATGCTGGAGCTGCTCCGTCACATGACCGAGCAGGGCTTCATCCACACTGCCCACCGCGTCCAGCCGCTCGTCGTCGAGGAGGTCGAGGGCATCATCCCGGCCATCCTCGCAAGGGCAGCCGAACTGACCGGCGATCGCGGCGGCGAAGACGCCGTCATATCGAAGCTGTGAGCGCTATTACGACGTGACGTCTCCACGCGGAAGCCTTTGGGCTCTATGCCCGCCGGCTTTGCTTCAGCATTGACCAGCTATAAAGCAGCAGCGCCGACCAGATGAGCGGAAAGGCGATCATGCGCGCCGTGCTCACGGGCTCCTTGAAAACGAAGACCGCGATGAGGAAGATGATGGTCGGGGCGATGTACTGCATGATCCCGATCGTCGAGAGGCGCAGCAGCTTGGCGCCGTTCGCATAGATCATCAGCGGCACCGCTGTGATTGCGCCGCAGCCGAACAGGAGTGCGGTATCAGAGAGACCCGTATGGCCGAAATGGCCGACGCCCGCGAACTCCAGGTAAAGAACGTAAAGGAGCGCCGGCACGCTGAGCAGGAGCACCTCCAGGAAGAAACCCTGGTTGGGACCGACGGGCAGCGTCTTGCGGAAGAAGGCGTAGAAGCCCCAGGTGACCGTCAGGATGATCGCCACCCAGGGAACGCCGCCACTGTCGAAGGCCAGAACGGCCACGGCTATCGCTGCAAGGGCAATCGCGGCGATCTGCAGCGGCTCGAGCCTCTCCTTCAGCAGAATGGCACCGAGGAGGATGCTGAAGAGCGGGTTGATGAAATAACCGAGCGCCGCATCCAGCGCATGACCAGCCGCGATAGCCCAGACATAGGTACCCCAGTTGACGGTGATCAGCGCCGCCGTGAGGCTCGCCATGGCCAGCGTCCGGGGAGAACGGAGCGCCGCCTTTACATCCGCCGTCCGGCCGAGAATGAGCAGGATGATGCCCGCCAGAGGCAGCGACCAGATAATACGGTGGGCGATTACTTCTGCGGGCGGAATGTGCGCGAGCGCCTTCATGTAGATCGGAAGGAAGCCCCAGAGCAGATAGGCCGTCAGCGCGAAGGCGAACCCGCGTGGACTATCTTCGTTCTTGCTTGCCAGCGCAGCGGTATCGGCGGACATCGGATGTTTCCATATTTGTTCTCGTTGTGATCCCGCTTAGCTTAAGCGCCGTGAATAGGCCAATTCATTTCGGTGAACCTCGGCTCAGCCCGATTGATCCTCGTAGCCGCCTATTCCGCCGCGATCTTGCCGGCGAGCTGCCGGTTTTTCATCAGCTTGTAGATCACCGAATCCATCAGCGCCTGGAACGATGCGTCGATGATGTTTTCCGACACGCCGACGGTCCACCAGCGCACGCCGCTGCTGTCTGTGGACTCGATGAGGACGCGCGTGACGGCTTCGGTACCGCCGTTCAGGATTCGCACCTTGAAGTCGGCGAGCACGAGGTCGTCGATCTCGTGCTGGTACTTGCCGAAGTCCTTCCGCAGTGCCAGGTCGAGCGCGTTGACAGGGCCGTCCCCTTCCGCAACCGACATCAGCGTCTGCCCGTCGACCCCGAGCTTCACGACGGCTTCGGAGACGATCTTCACCCGCCCGTGGGAATCGAAGCGACGTTCGACCATGACGCGGAATCCCTCGATGGTGAAGAATTCCGGGATCGTCCCGAGCGTGCGTCGCGCCAGGAGCTCGAAGCTCGCATCGGCTCCTTCATAGGCATAGCCCGAGGCCTCACGTTCCTTGACGATGGAGATCAGCCGATCGAGCCTGGGATCGTCCTTGCCGACCTCGATGCCGCGCCGCTTCAGCGCGTTGATGAAGTTCGCCTTGCCGCCCTGGTCCGATACCATGACCTTGCGGAGGTTGCCGACGCTTTCCGGCGGCACATGCTCATAGGTGCGCGGGTCCTTGAGGAGTGCGGAAGCATGGATGCCGGCCTTGGTGGCAAAGGCCGATGCGCCGACATAGGGCGCCTGGTGATCCGGCGAGCGGTTGAGCAATTCGTCGAAGGCATGCGAAAGCCGCGTGAGCCCGGTCAGCCGTTCCTCGTCGATCGATGTCTCGAAGCGCGTGCGATAGGCGTCCTTGAGTGCCAGCGTCGGGATGAGCGTCACGAGATTGGCGTTGCCACAGCGCTCGCCGATGCCGTTCAGCGTACCCTGGATCTGGCGCACGCCCGCCTCGACGGCGGCGAGCGAGTTGGCGACCGCCTGACCGGTATCGTTGTGCGCATGGATGCCGAGGTGATCTCCGGGAACGCCATCTGCAATGACCGCTTCCACGATGGCGCGGATTTCCGGCGGCTGCGTGCCGCCATTGGTGTCACAGAGCACGATCCATCGCGCACCTGCCTCATAGGCCGTGCGGGCGCAGGCGACCGCATAGGCGGGGTTCGCCTTGTAGCCGTCGAAGAAGTGCTCGCAATCGACCATCGCCTCCTTGCCGGCCGCAACGGCGGCCTTGACGCTTTCAGAGATGCTTTCGAGGTTTTCCTCGTTGGTACAGCCGAGTGCGACCTCGACGTGGTAGTCCCAGCTCTTGGCGACGAAACAGATGGCGTCGCTCGTTGCCTGGATGAGGCTGGCGAGCCCGGGGTCGTTGGAGGCGGAAACCCCGGCGCGCTTCGTCATGCCGAAGGCGACGAAGGACGAGTGTCGCGTGCGCTTCTGCGAAAAGAAGGCGGTATCCGTCGGGTTGGCACCCGGATACCCGCCCTCGACGTAGTCGATGCCGAATTCGTCCAGCAGGCTCGCGATAGCAATCTTGTCCTCGACGGAAAAGTCGATGCCGGGCGTCTGCTGCCCGTCTCGAAGCGTCGTATCGAAGAGATAGATTTTTTCGCGTGTCATGGTGTTTCGTCCCGTCGCGGCCCGCAGACCCTTATTGTTTACCGGCGAACTTGTCCGTCGCGCGGATCAGCTTGTCGAGGATGCCAGGTTCGGAGAAGGCGTGACCCGCACCCTCGATCAGGTGAAACTCCGCCTTCGGCCACGCCTTGTGCAGCGCCCATGCATATTTTGCCGGGCAGGGCATGTCGTAGCGGCCGTGAACGATGACGCCCGGGATGTCCTTCAGCTTGTAGGCGTCGCGCAGCAGCTGACCTTCATCCATCCAGCCGGCGTTCACGAAGAAGTGGTTCTCGATGCGGGCAAACGCGTAGGCGAATTCGGCCTCCTCGAACTTGCCGCTGGTCGAAGGCTCCGGCATCAGCGTGATCGTCTCGCCTTCCCAGATGCTCCATGCCTGTGCCGCCTCGAGCGCAACGGCCCTGTCCGGACCGGTGAGACGACGGTTATAGGCGGTCATCATCTCATGGCGTTCCTCCGGGGGAATTGGGGCAACAAAGCGTTCCCACTTTTCCGGGTGCATTTCGGAGACGCCGAACTGATAGTACCAGTCGAGTTCGGCTCGGGTCAGCGTGTAGATGCCGCGAACGACGAGTTCGGAAACCCGTTCAGGGTGGGTCTCGGCATAGGCGAGCGCGAGTGTCGAGCCCCAGGAGCCGCCGAAGACAAGCCATTTTTCGACGCCAGCCATCTCCCGCAGCCGCTCGATGTCGGCGACGAGGTGCCAGGTCGTATTGGCGTTCAGGTCCGCATGCGGGGTGGACTTGCCGCAGCCGCGCTGGTCGAACAGCATGACGTCGTAGAGGTTGGGGTCGAACGCGCCGCGATGGGCGGGCGAAATGCCCCCGCCCGGGCCGCCATGCAGGAAGACTGCCGGTTTCGCGCCGGGCGTCCCGGCCCGTTCCCAATAGAGGACGTGGCCGTCGCCGACATCGAGGTGGCCGGAGGCATAGGGTTCGATCTCGGGATAGAGGGTACGGAGCACTTCGGTCATATCTTCAAACCTTCGGAGGGCCACATTTCGGTGTCGTGGTCGGGGTGCTGGAAAGAGATGATGCTTTCCTGGCGGACGTAGAAATCGGGATCCTCGAGCGTCGGCTGGTCGAAGATAGTCTCGACCCAGGAAAGGCGCGACCCGTAGTTCACCTGGATGCGCGGTGCGAGGTCGTCGCGCTCGTCGAAGGCGCCGATGGCGATCTCCAGCCCACCGGGATGGCGATAGGTGAGCGGCGTGCCGCAGTTCCGGCAGAAGCCGCGAGCGATGTTCACGGACGACTGGAAATAGTTGGGCTCGCCGCGCGTCCATTCGATACCGTCCTCCGGTGCCGTGACGAGCGCGGAAAAGAAGTTGCCGAATTGCTTCTGGCACATGCGGCAATGGCAGATCGAGGGCCGGCCAAGCTCGCCTCGGATGCGGAAACGAACGGCGCCGCACTGGCAGCCACCGGTTCGGATTTTTTCATTCATGATTTTTCCTCGGGCCATGTTTCGGTATCGCGGTCGGGATGCTGGTGATTGGATTGCTGGATGGTCCTCGCCCTTTCCACAGTCGACGCCGCCGGTTCGTGGTCGAGGCCGTCGAGCAGATGAAACCAGGGCATCTTGCTGTCGAGATTGGACTGCGCGACGGGAAGCAGCACTGACGGGTTATCCAGCGAGCCGAGCGTGACATTTATAAAGTCTGCCTCGGGAATATTGTAGAAAAGCGGCGTGCCGCAGGCGCTGCAAAAGCCCCGCCGCACCATGTCTGAGGACTGGAACCAGCTTGGCTCTCCCCGCGTAATCTCGAAGTCCTGCCGCGCGACACCGGCAAAAGGCATGAAATAATTGCCGGAAGCCTTCTGGCACATACGGCAATAACAGATATGCGGATAGGCGAGCTCGCCTTTTGCCCGGTAACGAACCGCGCCGCACTGACAACCGCCGCTGTGTGTAAGGAGCGCCGTCATCACCGCACCTCTGGCCAGGTTTCGGTGTCGTGGTCGGGATGCTGGTAGGACTCGATCTCGAGCACGAAGGGCGCCGCTTCCGCGTCTTCATCGGTGCTGTGGCCGGGCAATTCATGCAGATGGTCGACGAAGTCGATCTTCGCCTCGATGCCGTATTGGACGACCGGAGGAAATGCAGAGGGATCGTCGAATGTGCCGGCCGCGATGGCGATGCCATCAGGTGCCTCATAGGTCAGGGGCGTGCCGCAATCCGCACAGAAGCCGCGTTCGACGAAATTGGAGGAGCGGAATATCTTCCGCTGCCCGCGCGTCCATTCGAAATCCGTTCCGCGCACGGAAACGAACGGCGCGTAGTAAGCACCGAAGGCCTTCTGGCACATACGGCAATGACAGATTGACGAGTCTCTGGGCTCGCCGCGAACCCGAAAGCGTATGGCGCCGCATTGGCAGCCGCCGGCATATGTGTTGGTCATGATCGATCCCTTCCGATGACGCGCGGAATATGGGCGCACTCGTCGTCAAAATCCGTCAGGATGTCATAGTCCCAGGAGCGCGAAACCGCCCGTGCGTCACGCGTGAGCAATCTTCCCTTTATGGAGAAAGATCTCACGACGCGACGGAACGGGGCGGTCCGCGCCGCGAAGTTCACCGCTTTACCTCCCAGGTCGTCACCCGTTCGCCGGTTGCGGCATCCTTGCCGTCCTTCAGCTGGATGCCCTCGGCAAGCAGGGTATCGCGGATTGCGTCGGCTTCGGCGAAATTCCTCGCCTTCAACAGTTCGAGGCGCGCCCGGACACGCGCATCGATTTCCGATGCGACGGCTGCGTCGACCTCGGTCTTCTGCGGCAGGACCCCGAGCAGTTGGGCGCTTGCCGCAAAGACCGGCAGGACCGACCTGTCGCTGTTGGCCGCCTGCGCCAGCGAATGCAAAGCCTGTACCGCGGCAACCGTGTTGAGGTCGTTCGCAAGGGCCTCGAGCACGGAGGCATCCGGTGCCGAATTGCCCGGTTCCGCCGCTGGCCACTTCGCAAGCAGCCTCTCGGCTTCCTCCAGTCGCTTCACCGAGAAGTCGATCGGCTCGCGATAGTGCGTCATCAGCATCGCAAGGCGCAGCACTTCGCCCGGCCATTTGCGGCCGCCGAACTTCTCCGTCTCCAGCAGCTCGTAGATGGTGACGAAGTTGCCTTCCGACTTCGACATCTTGCGGCCCTCGACCTGCAGGAAGCCGTTGTGCATCCAGACATTCGCCATCGCCTTCGTGCCGTGGGCGCAACGCGATTGTGCGATCTCGTTCTCATGGTGCGGGAAAATCAGGTCGAGCCCACCGCCATGGATGTCGAAGGTCTCGCCGAGATAGCGCTCGCTCATCGCCGAGCATTCGATATGCCAGCCGGGACGGCCGCGGCCCCAAGGGCTCTCCCAGCCGGGTTCGTTCTCGTCCGAGAGTTTCCACAGCACGAAGTCGCCCGGGTTCTTCTTGTGCGCATCGACGGCGACGCGGGCGCCCGCCTGCTGCTCTTCGAGATTGCGCTTCGAAAGCTGGCCGTAGTCCGCCATGGATTTGGTGTCGAAGAGCACCTCGCCGCCGGCCTGATAGGCATGGCCGTTCGCCAGCAGCTTCTCGATGAGCTCGATCATCTGCGCAATGCTGTCTGTGGCGCGTGGCTCGACGGTCGGCTTAAGGCAGCCGAGCGCCTTCGCGTCCTCGTGGAACTGCTTCTCGGTCGTGCCCGTGACGGCGCGGATGGCCTCGTTCAACGGCAGGCCGGGATGGTCGCGCAGAGCGCGCGCGTTGATCTTGTCGTCCAGGTCGGTGATGTTACGCACATAGATGACGTGCTGCGCACCGTAGACATGCCGCAGGAGCCGGAAGAGCACGTCGAAGACGATGACCGGGCGGGCATTGCCGATATGGGCGAAATCGTAGACCGTCGGGCCGCAGACATACATGCGCACGTTCTTCGCATCGATCGGCTCGAAGTCGACCTCCTTGCGTGTCAGCGTGTTGTAGAACCTCAAGTGCGGCACGGTGCCCATTCTCATCTCCCGATGCATCAGCCAAAGACCATCGCCGGCGGGCCGGGACGTTTGTCATCTTGGTTATTTGGGAGACGAAAACGGCCAGACCAGCGCGAACGCTAGCGAATAATCTTGCAGCAAATAATGCAGATAACCGTTCTCATGGCACGCTTTATGGCCCGCCCGCGGGCTTTGGTCAAGGGCTGAGAAGCGCTCCAGCGGGGGCGGGGACAGTCGCCCCCGTAAATCGCTTGGACCGGCGAAATGCCCGAAGCGAAAGTATAGGCCCGCCGCAGCCCGATCCACCGCGACACCGGGAAATTCTGCTACAACGCGCCAAGGCAGATCGAAGGACACCGCGTGCTGAATACCTATCGAACCATCCTTGGAATCGTGGTTCTGGCCGTCGCGGTCGCCCTGTATCTGGCATACGATCGAGCGATGGCACCTTTCACTTCTCCCACGCTTGCCGACTACCCCATTCAGGGAATCGATGTCAGTCACCATCAGGGCGCCATAGACTGGCGAGCCCTGGCTGCGCAGCCGAACGTCCGCTTCGCGATCATGAAGGCGACGGAGGGTGGTGATCACCGAGACACGCGTTTTGCCGAGAATTGGAAGGCTGCAAGGGACGCCGGCATCGTGCGGGGCGCCTATCACTTCTTCACCTTCTGCCGTCCGGGTCGCGAGCAGGCGTGGAACGTGATCTCGACGGTACCGGTCGAACAGGACGCGCTGCCGATCGCGATCGACCTCGAATTTACCGGAAACTGCGGCAAGGTCCCGACGCTCGATGAATTGAGCGCGGAGATAAATGCGTTCTTTGCCGAACTGAACGGCATCTATTCCGGCAAGCCGATCTTCTATCTGGACCAGCAATTTTTCGATCAGTATCTGAAGGGCAACGAAGCCCGTTTCCCGGATCACTACATCTGGCTGCGCAGTATCGCGCAGGAGCCGCGACCGGGCGATTGCCACGACTGGTCCATATGGCAGTTCGCCGACAACGGCACGCTGGATGGCATAGACGGGCCGGTCGATCTCAACGCGTTCTGTCCGTCGGAAACGGACTTCTCCCATCTCTTCCCGACGCTGGTCGGAAGCTGATCGGAAGCGCCTATTCGGGCATCCTGTAGTCGACCATCTTCTGCTTGCGCACGAGATAAAGCTTTCCGGTCTCGGTCATCTCGCTGGAAACGAGCGGGACGAGCGACTTGGCGACCTCGGAAGGATGCGGCAGGGCCGTTGGATCCTCGCCTGGCACTGCCTGCGCGCGCATTGCCGTGCGGGTGGCGCCCGGGTTGACGCTGAGAATGCGAAGTGGCGTCCGCTGCGTTTCCGCCGCCCATGTACGGGCGAGCACTTCGACCGCGGCTTTCGAGGCGGCATACGGACCCCAGAACGGGCGACAGCTGTGGGCGACGCCGGAGGAGAGAATGAGCGCGCGTCCGGCGTCCGAGCGCAGCAGCAGCGGCTCCACCGACCGGATCAGGCGCCATGTGGCGTTGACGTTGATGTTCATGACGCGCTCGAAGACCTTGGCTTCGACATGGCCGATCGGCGAGATCACGCCAAGGATGCCGGCATTCGCGACCAGGATGTCGAGCTTGCCCCAACGCTCGAAGATGGAGCCGCCGAGCCGGTCGATCGCACCCATGTCGGTAAGGTCGAAGGGCACGAGCGTCGCGCTGCCGCCGACGGCCTTGATCGCGTCGTCGAGTTCCTCGAGACCGCCGACCGTCCGGGCGCAAGCGATGACATGAGCGCCGGCCTTGGCAAGTTCCAGCGCCGTGAAATAGCCGATGCCGCGCGACGCACCGGTTACCAGCGCGATCCTGTCCTTCAGATTGACGTTCATTCTGCCTCGGCTCCGAATTCTCAATGAAATCGAGGGGCGCAATAGGCGCCTCGGAAGCGAATGTCAAAGCCGATGCGGTTCAGCCGTTGCTGGCGAGCATGGAAATCTTGTTGCCCATCGACTCGCCGTTCTTGTCGAGCAGCCGGGTCGGATAGTCGCCGGTAAAATAGTGATCGGTGAATTGCGGGCGGGCCGGATTGCGGTCCTCGCCGCCGACGGCTCGGTAGAGGCCGTTGATGCTGAGGAACTCCAGCGAATCCGCGCCGATGTACTTCGCCATCGCTTCCGTGTCGGCGTACTGGTTGGCGAGCAGCTTGTCCGCATCAGGCGTGTCGATGCCGTAGAAATCAGGATAGAAGATCATCGGGCTTGCCACGCGGATGTGCACTTCCTTGGCGCCCGCATCGCGGATCATCTGCACGATCTTGAGCGAAGTGGTGCCGCGCACGATGGAATCGTCGACGAGCACGACGCGCTTGCCCTCGATCATCGCCCTGTTGGCCGAGTGCTTGAGCTTGACGCCAAACGCACGGATCTGCTGGGTCGGCTCGATGAATGTCCGCCCGACATAGTGGTTTCGGATGATGCCGTATTCGAAGGGGATGCCACTCTGCTGTGCGTATCCGAGCGCTGCCGGCGTGCCGCCGTCGGGCACCGGCACCACGACGTCTGCGTCGACAGGCGCTTCCTTGGCGAGATTGACGCCCATGTTCTTGCGCGCGACATAGACGCTGCGACCGCCGACGACCGAATCCGGGCGGGCGAAATAGACATATTCGAACAGGCAGAGCCGCTCGGGCTGCGTATTGACCGGCTTGCGGGCGTCGATCGTGATCGAGCCGTCGGGCTGGATCTCGCAGATGATCACTTCGCCGTTCTCGACGTCACGAATGTACTTCGCACCGATGATTTCGAGCGCACAGGTCTCCGAACAGAAGATCGGCTTGCCGTCGAGCTCGCCCATGACCAGCGGACGAATGCCGATCGGGTCGCGGGCGGCAATCAGCTTGGTGCGAGTGGTGGCCAGCATCGCGTAGCCACCTTCCATCTGGCGGATGGCGTCGATGAAGCGGTCGGCGGTTGAGGTGTGGCGCGAACGAGCGATGAGGTGGAGAACGACTTCCGTGTCCGACGTCGACTGGCAGATGGCGCCGGTCGCGATGATCTGGCGGCGCAGCGTCAGGCCGTTGGTGAAGTTGCCGTTATGGGCAATCGCGATGCCGCCGACTTCGAGTTCGGCAAAGAGCGGCTGGACGTTGCGCAGGGCAACTTCGCCCGTCGTGGAATAGCGCGTATGGCCGATGGAGATAGAGCCGGGCAGCTTCGCCAGGACCGCCGGGTTCGTATAGTGGTCTCCGACCAGGCCCATGTGCTTTTCGGTATGGAACTGCTTGCCGTCGAAGGTGACGATGCCGGCCGCCTCTTGCCCGCGATGCTGCAGGGCGTGCAGCCCGAGCGCCGTCAGCGTGGCCGCGTCGGGATGGCCTAGAATGCCGAATACGCCGCACTCCTCGTGCAGGGTATCTCCATCGATATCGTCCTCGACCGTAAAGGAATGGGATTCATTCATCGCTGCGGGCCTCTGTTCTGACGAGGTTGGATCGTCTATTCCAAAAATGGCTTAAGTCCGGCGGAGCAGTTGCCCGGCCGGACTTGGGTTCATTTCCCGCTCAAATGGCGATTGCCATTCGACAGGTCAAGCTCTTGAACACTGTGTCAATCCGCTGGCGCCTGCGCGTCTCCGGCGGGCGGCACTCCTTCCGATGGCGTTGCCTCGCCTGCGGGCGCGTTTGCGCCCCCTTCCGTTCCTTCCGGTTGCTGTTCCTTGTCGAAGATGCTTGCCCGGACCATCTGGGCAAATTCCTCCGGCAATACGGACTGCAGCTTCACCACGAGAGAATCGAGGAACGGCTTGGATTTTGCGTTGTTCACCCAAGACGGGCGATGATCGGCATCGACGAGCCAGTTCCAGAAGGCGACGGCCACCACGAGCAGGAGTATGCCGCGCGCCGCGCCGAAGAGAAAGCCCAAAGTGCGGTCGAGAGCGCCGATGCGGCTGTCTATGATGAAGTCCGCGATCTTCATCGTGATGAACGAGATGACGATCAGCGCGATCAGGAAGACGACGGCCGCCGAGCCGATAAGGGCGATGCGGTCGTCATCGGTATAGCGCTTCGCGTAAGGCACCAGGTAGGGGTACAGGTAATAGGCGGCGGCGGCGGAGCCACCCCAGCTCGCTATCGACAGAACCTCGCGGGAGAAGCCCCGAACCATTGCCAGAACGGCGGAGAAAAGCACGACGCCGATGACAATACCGTCGAAAATCGTAATGGGCATATAAATTCAACTCCAGGACCTGCCATGTCGCCATGGCTTCGTCGTGCTGCGTCAGGCGCTTCCTATAGCATCACCGTCGTGCGTGATGAAGGTGTCAAACCTCGTCCTCCACACGCTGCAATGCGCCCTTCGACCCGGCAATGCGCGCAACAAGGTCGGGAAGGCTTTCGATCTCGTTCCAGCGACCGCCATTGCCCTTCGGCAACTCAGCAGAAGCAGCGGGAAGGAGCGCTGCGGAAAAACCGAGCTTCTCGGCCTCTTTAAGCCGTTGAGCAGTTTGCGAAACCGGCCGGACAGCGCCCGATAGGCTGACTTCGCCGAAATAGACGCAATCGGCCGGAAGAGCAATACCTGCAAGCGAGGAAACGAGCGCCGATGCAACGGCAAGATCCGCGGCCGGCTCGCTGACGCGGTAGCCGCCGGCAATGTTGAGGTAGACGTCGTGCTGACCGAGCCGGACCCCGCAATGGGCCTCAAGAACGGCGAGAATCATCGAGAGCCTGGCCGAGTCCCAGCCGACGACCGCGCGCCGCGGCGTGCCGAGTGAGGTCGGCGCGACCAGCGCCTGCACTTCCACGAGGATGGGTCGCGTCCCCTCCATGCCGGCGAAGACGGCTGCACCGGGGGACTTGGCATTGCGTTCGCCGAGAAAGAGCTCGGATGGGTTGGCAACCTCGCGCAGGCCCTTGTCCGACATTTCGAAAACGCCAATCTCGTCGGTCGGGCCGAAGCGGTTCTTGACCGTGCGCAGGATGCGGTAGTGGTGCCCGCGGTCGCCCTCGAAATAGAGGACGGCATCGACCATGTGCTCGACGACGCGCGGGCCGGCGATCTGGCCGTCCTTGGTGACATGGCCGACGAGGACCATTGCCGCGCCCGTCTGCTTGGCGAAGCGGATCATGGCCTGCACTCCAGTGCGCACCTGCGTCACCGTGCCTGGGGCGGATTCGGCAAGCTCGCTCCAGAGCGTCTGGATGGAGTCGATGATGACAAGGTCGGGCCGTTTGCCCTCGGCGAGCGTCGCGAGGATATCCTCGACATTTGTTTCTGCCGCGAGCATCACGTCCGTTTCGGCTGCGTTCAGGCGCTGGGCCCTGAGGCGCACCTGGGCGACCGCCTCTTCGCCCGAGACGTAGATGATCTTGTGTCCGCGCCGCGAAAGCTCTGCCGCCGCCTGCATGAGGAGCGTCGACTTTCCGATGCCGGGATCGCCGCCGACG
This sequence comes from Rhizobium sp. BK251, assembly GCF_004345245.1. Lineage (GTDB taxonomy): Bacteria > Pseudomonadota > Alphaproteobacteria > Rhizobiales > Rhizobiaceae > Rhizobium. The sequence continues at coordinate 83,655 of NZ_SLUQ01000007.1, forward strand.
AGAACGGCCGAGCCGCGCACGAAACCGCCGCCCGTTGCCCGATCGAGTTCCGAAATGCCGGTGTGGATGCGCGGGGCTTCCTCGATCTCGCCGGAAAGCGCCGTCAGGGCGACCGGACGACCCTTTCTCGGCGTCTTCGACGGTCCGCCGCCGATGCCGCCCATCGGGTCTTCCTCGACGATCGTATTCCACGCGCCGCAGCCGTCGCACTTGCCGGCCCAGCGGTTATGCACCGCCCCGCAGTTCTGGCAGATGAATTGGGTCCTGGCTTTGGCCATCCGGTCATGCTTTCGAATATGCCTGCCATCGCTGATCGCTGGGCGGCCAAATCTCGCCGCCGCGCGAATCACGGCCGACCGCCACATAATGGGAGGAAAAGACGGAGGGAAGAACGATAATGTTCCCTCAGCTTCTCAGAGCGGCTTCAGAAACGATCAAAACTAATGATTTCCACATAAGGCCCGCTCGTGTCATCTCCAATCGGAAGAGCTTTCGGTTTTGGAGCAGCCGGCGATGTTCGAATATACGCTTGTGCACTGGATTGCGTTTCTTTCGGCCGCAACGCTGCTGAACATTTCGCCGGGTCCGGACATCGCCTTCATCCTCGGCCACACGATCCGTAGCGGAAAGCACGCGGGCTTTGCCGCGCTCTTCGGAATATGGAGCGGTGCCTGCATTCATGTGATGATGGCGGCCGTTGGCCTGTCGGCGATCCTCGCTGCCTCTGCCCTGGCCTTTTCCGTCGTCAAATGGGTGGGTGCCGCCTACCTGATCTGGCTCGGCATCAAGGCTTTGCGTTCAAGAGGCGAGGGGGCGTGGATCGACGAGGCGCGCAACGAGCGGCGTCTGACGCAGGTCTTCAGGCAGGGCATCTTTGTCTCGCTGCTCAACCCGAAGGTGGCGATCTTCTTTCTCGCCTTCCTGCCGCAGTTCGTCGTCGAAGGCGCCGGCCCGGTCTGGGCGCAGTTGCTGCTTCACGGTATGCTCATCATCGTGGTTGCCGCCTTCATCGAGCCGCCGCTCATCCTTCTTGGAAACCGCATCGCGAACGGCCTGCGGAAGAACAGACGCTTCGGCCTCTGGCTGGACAGGGGTCTCGGAACGCTCTTCATCGCACTCGGCATCCGCCTCGCGCTCACCCAGCGCTGACTATTCCTCGGTCTCGACGTAGCGCCGCTCGTGGCGCAGGCCGACGCTCGTCAGCATCTCATAGCCGATCGTTCCCGCCGCACGGGCGGCGTCGTCGACGAGAATGTTGTTGCCGAAGAGTTCGACATAATCTCCGGCACGGACAAGTCCTTCCGGAACGTCGGTGACGTCGAAAATGGTGAGGTCCATGGTGATGCGGCCCGCGACCGGCACCTTGTGCCCGGCGATGAAGCCGCAGGCGCCTTCCGTGACAGCCTGGCGAAGTGGAACGCCCGCGCCGGAAAGGCTGCGCAGGTATCCGTCCGCATAGCCGGCCGAAACGATTGCAAGGCGACTGTCGCGATCAAGGCACAGCGTGCCGCCATAGCTGACGGTTCCGCCCGCCCTGACTGTCCGGACCTGCACGACACGCGCCTCGGCCGTTGCGACCGGCCGCATCAGATTCGGCATGCCCTTGACCGCCTCGGCTCCGTAGACAGCAATGCCCGGCCGCGTCAGGTCGAAGTGGTATTCCGGTCCGAGGAAGATGCCTGCGGAGGCTGCAAGACTGGATTCAATACCTTCGAAAGCGGCGCTAACTTCCTGAAAGGACTCGAGCTGCTGCCTGTTCATCGCCGAGGAGGGATCGTCGCCGCAGGCAAGGTGGCTCATCACCAGCACCGGGGAGAAGCTCGCCGGGCGCGAAACATCGCTTGCCAGCAACAACGCGTCGGCCGTGTCTAGGCCCAGGCGGTTGAAGCCGGTATCCACGTGCAGCGCGCAAGGATAGTCGCCGTAGTTCGAAAGCGTCCCCATCCAGAAGGCAAGCTGCTCTTCTGATGAGACGACCGGAACGAGATCGTTGTCGAAGAAACGCCGCTCAAGACCCGGCCAGATGCCGGCAAGCACGAAGATACGAGCGTCGGGCGCGAACAAGCGCAAGGTCGCGCCTTCGTCGGCGGTCGCAACGAAGAAGTCGCGTGCACCGGCAAGGTAGAGCGCTTCGCCGGCATCCTCGATTCCCATGCCGTAGGCATCCGCCTTGACGACCGCCGAGGCGCGCGCCCGCCCAGAACGACGGGCCATGTCGCGCCAGTTGTCGGCGAGCGCCGACAGGTCGACGCTCAGCCGCAAGCCTGCGGATTCGAAGGCGTCTTCTTCGTCATAGAGTTCGGTCGGTTCGCTCATGATCCACATCAGTAAAAAAGCCGGAGAAGATTCTCCGGCCAGTCTAGGAGCCAAGTCCGGCAATAGAAAGTCCGACGCCGCGTTCCGGCATCGGAAAGCACCGAACGCTCAGTGTTCCTCGTATTGAGTAAACGACGGATCGGCGAGATCGGCAAAGCGCGTGAATTCCGACTGGAAGGCGAGCTTCACCGTGCCTGTCGGTCCGTGACGCTGCTTGGCGATGATGACGTCCGCGGTGCCCTTGACCTTGTCGAACAGCGCTTCCCATTCCGCATATTTCGGATCGGCGGGATCGCGGGGCTCCAGGTTCTTGACGTAATATTCCTCGCGGAACACGAACAGCACCACGTCGGCGTCCTGCTCGATCGAGCCCGATTCGCGAAGGTCGGAGAGCTGCGGACGCTTGTCGTCGCGACTTTCGACCTGACGGGAGAGCTGCGAGAGCGCGATGATGGGAACGTTCAGTTCCTTTCCGAGCGCCTTCAGGCCTGTGGTGATCTGGGTGATTTCCTGCACGCGATTATCGCCCTTGCCGGCGCCGGTCATCAGCTGGATATAGTCCACCACGAGGCAGTCGAGGCCGCGCTGGCGCTTCAGGCGGCGGGCTCGGGCGGAAAGCTGGGCGATCGAGATGCCACCGGTCTGGTCGATATAGAGCGGGACTTTCTGCATCATCATCGAGCAGGCGACGAGCTTTTCGAAATCGGCATCGTTGATGTCGCCGCGGCGGATCTTTGACGATGAGACTTCCGTCTGCTCGGAGATGATACGGGTGGCGAGCTGTTCGGAGGACATTTCGAGCGAGTAGAAGCCGACGACGCCGCCGTTCTTCGCCCTCATGCTGCCGTCCGCCTGCACTTCGCCCTCATAGGCAGCGGCAATGTTGTAGGCGATGTTGGTGGCGAGCGAGGTCTTGCCCATACCCGGACGACCGGCAAGCACGATCAAGTCCGAGCGCTGCAGCCCGCCCATCTTGCTGTCAAGCGAATGGATGCCGGTGGAAATGCCGGAAAGGCCGCCATCGCGCTCCTTGGCGACGGCTGCCATGTCGATTGCAAGCGCCACGGCATCGTTGAAGGACTGAAAGCCGCCGTCGTAGCGGCCGTTCTCCGCAAGCTCGAACAGGCGGCGCTCGGTGTCCTCAATCTGCGTCTGCGGCGGCATGTCGAGTGGCGCATCGAAGGCGATGTTGACCATGTCCTCGCCGATGGTGATCAGCGCGCGGCGCAACGCCAGATCGTAGATCCCGCGGCCGTAGTCTTCCGCATTGATGATCGACACCGCCTCGGCGGCAAGGCGCGCGAGATATTGCGCGACCGTCATGTCGCCGACTTTTTCTTCCGCCGGAAGAAAGGTCTTGATCGTCACCGGATTGGCAGTCTTGCCCATGCGGATGATGTCGCCCGCAACCTCGAAGATCTTGCGGTGCAGGGGCTCGTAGAGATGAACCGGCTTCAGGAAATCGGAGACGCGGTAATAGGCGTCGTTGTTGACGAGGATGGCTCCGAGAAGGGCCTGCTCGGCTTCGATATTGTTCGGCGCTTCGCGGTAGTGCTGCTCGGTGGCGGCAACGGCGGCAATCTTTCGAACGGCGTCGTTCATTATCTTCCCGTTTCGTATTTTTGGTGTTCCCGGTTTGCTGCCGGCGCAGGCCGGCGTCAAGGGCGTGGCGGCAACAGCATCAGACGCAGTCGTCGTGGCTTCGGCCTATACACATTGTTCAACTCGTCCACAGGCCACGACGCAAAAATACCTAAAAAACAACAGGTGTCGCAGAAGCGCCACTGGCAAAAGGTGCGACTCAGTTGTGGCTTCGCTTGCGGCGCGGATGATAGCGCCTTCCTTGCCGACTTGCATCGGCGGCAGCTACATTCGGAGTTGAAAATCCGGGCCGCGCTGATTAGATATGTATGAAATAATTAGCGTGCTACCGATTGCGAAGGTCATATGGCAAAATCCACGCTCAGTCGCGAGGTTACGGAAGATATCTCCGCTTTCTATCGGAAGATGAAGGCGAGCTTTTATCAGATGGTGCGGGAAAAGGGCATGACCTTGCCGCGTGCCCGCGCGTTGTACGCGCTTGGCAAACGCGAAGGCATCAACCAGCGGGAACTCGCCGAATCGCTCGAAATAGAGACGCCGACTCTGGTGCGCATTCTGGATTCCCTCGAAGCGCAGGGCTTCCTCGAACGGCGACAGGCGGACGCGGACCGTCGCGCAAAGGAAGTCTACCTGCTTCCCGCGGGCAGGGAGGTTGCGGCCGAAGTCGATGAGGTTGCACGCACGATGCGAGAGAAGATCGTCGAAGGCATTTCCGCCGAGGAACTGACGGCGATGCTGCGTACCGTTCGCGCCATGACGGCCAATCTCCAGAAGCTCGGCAAGGAATAGGCGACGGCCCCGCGCAGGACGAGCAAATAGGCCGCAAAATGACGAAAGCCCGGATCGTCGATCCGGGCTTTCGCGTATTCGGGACGGTCGTGCCTGGAATTAGGCTTCGTCGCCTTCGTTGTCGGCATCCGGATCAAAGAAGTCTTCCGGACGCAGCGCGTCTTCGTCAACGCCGTAGATGGCGTCGACCGAAGTGAGGCTTTCGCCCTTGGACTGACGCTCGGCTTCTTCGGCCGAACGGGCAACGTTCAGCACGACTGCGATTTCGACTTCGGCGTGGAGCTGGATCTCGACCTTATGCAGGCCGATGGACTTGATCGGCGTGTTGAGGTGAACCTGGTTGCGGTTGATGTTGAAGCCTTCGGCCGCAAGCACGTCGATCACGTCGCGGGCAGCAACAGAACCGTAGAGCTGGCCGGTTTCGCCGGCGGTGCGAACGACGATGAAGGACTTGCCGTCGAGAACGTCGGCAACCTTCTGGGCTTCGCTCTTGCGCTCCAGGTTACGGGCTTCAAGCGTAGCGCGCTCGGATTCGAAGCGCTTCTTGTTGGCTTCGTTGGCGCGCAGCGCCTTGCCGAGCGGCAGGAGGTAGTTGCGGGCAAAGCCGTCGCGAACCTTTACAGTTTCGCCCATCTGGCCGAGCTTCGGAACGCGTTCCAGGAGAATGACTTCCATTTTCTTTTCCTTTCAGATTCAGATTTTCGTGTCTGGTTGTGTTGAGTCATTGCCATCCTTGTTGGGCGTCAGCGCGATTGCCTTGCGCGTGTCAGAGAGGCCGAGAACAAGGATGAAGGCAGCAGGCAGCACCATGGTGCATGCCAGGTAGCAGATGATGAGAGCGGGCAGGCGCCAGTCCTTGCCGCGGGTGCGGTAGTGGAGCGCTGCGAAGCCCGCCATGAGGAACCCCGCGCCGAAGGCCCCGAGGACGGTTGCTCCGACCAGGGCCGGAACGCCGCCGGCAAAGCAGGCGACGAGCCCGGCGAGGAAGATGAAAATGGCGTTGCGGTTCATGCGCAGCGCCGACGGAATGTCTTCGCGCGGGCGCAGGTTGAGGCCCGATGCAGTCACGATGCGCGTCGCAAGGTGGTAGGCCGCAAAGAGCATGATGACCCAGAGCCCGCCCTGCAGGGCCGGAAGCATCAGGAGCACGAGCGCCTTCGTCTGAGCGGTCGCCGCCGGATCTGGAACAAAGGCCGGCTGCTGTTCCCTCACGGAACTGATCAGCACGTCGACCATCTGGTCGGTAAGTTCCGGCCCGTAGCCGATCATCACGCCGACTACGATCACGGCGAGAGTCACGAGGCCGCAGAGATGCAGCAGGATGTCCGAAAGCGGATACCAGGCCATCAGGTGCTCGGGCCCGCCGAGTTCGGAGGCCGGACGCGCAAGATTGGCAAGGTGGCTGAGCCACGCGGCCGGAGCCAGCGTCACCAGCGTCATGACGAGGGCGAAGGATGGGGAGATTGCGACTGCACCGAGACCGCCTGCAACGACCACGGAGATGATCGCCGCCATATTGCCCCAGCCGAGTCCGGCAAGCAGGATGGGAAGCGCGGAGGCGGCATAGAGAACCGCGCTGAAAGACGGCTGCGCGCTCGCACCCAGCACGAGCAGGGCGGCGGTAATGCCGGCAAGGGCGCCGGTCAGCAGCGTTTTCTGGTTCAGCTTTTGCACGTTCGCTGTCCTGCTTCGTTCAAGCAGTTAGAGGACGCCTCTGAGACAAAGGTTCAGAATGCGATCCCCAACATGGGGTTTCACCTCAAGGCAGCGTCTCGGCACTTGGCCGGATTTCACCGCCTTGCGGCATCGAATTTCCGATCCACGCCCACCGTGGAAGGGATGGGAAGGCATCTCTGCCTTCCCGGGTATTCAGGTCTTCGCCGGACTAGGCGAGAACGTAGGGCAGCAGGCCGAGGAAGCGGGCGCGCTTGATCGCCTGGGCGAGTTCGCGCTGCTTCTTCTGGGAAACGGCCGTGATACGGGACGGAACGATCTTGCCGCGCTCGGAAATGTAGCGCTGCAGGAGGCGAACGTCCTTGTAGTCGATCCGCGGAGCGTTCGCGCCCGAGAACGGGCAGGTCTTGCGGCGGCGATGGAACGGGCGGCGGACCGGTGCGGAAGAAACTTCAGACATCTTTCATATCTCCTTATGCACGGTCTTCACGGGGACCGCGGTCCGGGCGCGGGCCGCGGTCGAAACCACCGTCACGGCGCGGCGGACGGTCGCCGAATTCGCGGCGCGGGCCGCGGTCGTCGCCATCGCGGCGCGGACGATCGTCGCGGTCGCGCTTCTGCATCATGGCCGACGGACCTTCCTCATGCTTCTCGACGGCGATCGTCATGTAGCGGAGGACGTCTTCGTTGATGCGCATCTGGCGTTCCATTTCCTGGATCGCAGCTGCCGGTGCATCGATGTCCATAAGGGCGTAGTGCGCCTTGCGGTTCTTCTTGATGCGGTAGGTGAGGGACTTGAGGCCCCAGTTCTCGATACGCCCGACTTTGCCGCCGTTTGCTTCGATCACGCCCTTGTACTGTTCTACGAGGGCATCGACCTGCTGCGGGGTCACATCCTGTCGGGCAAGGAATACATGTTCATAAAGAGCCATGGATAGCTTTGCCTTTCTTGCGTTAGTCAGAACCCGGGATCCAGCGGCTAAGCCTCAACGACTGCTCCTGTAAGGGCGAACCCAAGCAAGAAAAGCGTTTATCCGAGACGGTCGAGAGCGGAGACACGGGAGGCTGGAACGCTTCCGTTCCGAACGATCTCGCCACGCGAAACCGGCCCTCCGTTCAGCCACCAGCCAGAAGACCGGGTTGCGAACAGCGCGCTTATACGGATTTTGTGGGGAAAGGCAACCCCTCAGTGCAGCGCATTGGCCTTCAGCACCGCGAACCACTTGTGTTTCTTGTCGGCAATCAAGCCATTTTCATCAAGCGGTATCGTTTTCTTGGTCACGGAGTCGAGCACATTGAAACCGATGACGTCGATTGTGCCGTTCTGCCTGCGAACAACAATATCGCTATGCGACATATAGGGTCCGGTTGCGTTGAAGAAGTTCTGAGCTTGCGCAAAGGTCTTCCCCGTACGGGCATAGGCGACCAGATCGCCGACCTCGGGGGATGCCTGCGGCTCGGTCAGGCGATATCCATGGTAAAGTGCGCTAGCGTCCGCATTGATACGCGCTGCAATGAATTTTCGGATCCAGACCGAATGGCTTTGGGCAAACGGGAACTCGCTCGCATTGAAGCCCGCCCTGTGGAAGACGTACGACATTCCGACAGCCGACCACGGATATTTGTCCTTGGCGATCTGATCGGCGGTCGGGGAGCCGCCGCCGACGGCATTATAGTTCTGGATCACATAGTTTGCGAAAGTGACCTCATCGTCGATGTGTCCTATGTCCGCTTTTCCGGTGACCAAATGCCATGTCGAGTTTCCCCAATGCTGCCATTCGCCCGCGGCGACCGTGAGCAAATCGGAAATAGTCTTCGTCATCGTCGTCCCTCCCGCTGTTGTGCTGGGCGAAATCTTGCGTGTTGCCGCTTCAACGCTTATCCCTGAAGGTCTCGCCAGCCTTGATTGTCTTGCGTAGATCCTGCTTGCGTCAGTTCAACCAGGTGTTGCCCATGGCAACTGGCGCCCCGAAGGCGTCGCCGCTTTTCGTTGCCTCACTTGTCCTCGCCAAGTCATTCCCTCGCCGTCGCGGCCATGATGCCGGTGCCGGTGGTTCCGGGAGGCCATGCATGTGCGACGCCGGGAAGGTCCAAGCGCGAGTATGTGGTGGCAGAAGATTGACTATCCCCTGCCTGTATCTATGTTTTGGCTGAAAAGTACTCGCTAAAGTATATCTTAGTACTCGGCTTCGTCAACCGACGCGCGATTGTGTGAGGTTGCAAATGTATAGCTAAGCAACTAAAATGTGTAGGCGAGATCGTGAACTGGCATGGCTCAGTTCTGGTGCCCTCCGCAGGCTCCTTGTCGAGCGAGCGAAACACGCACCGGACTCGGCGCTTGTGGGCGCGGCCGGAGACCGCGACACCACTTCACATCGGCATTGGGTATTGCCGGCGAACGGCCTCGATCGCCGAAAGCACGTCGCCGGATAGGGTGACATCGGCAGCGCCGATGTCGACCCTGAGCTGCTCCATCGACGTGGCGCCGATGATGACCGAGGTCATGAACGGCTTCGTCAGGCAATAGGCAAGCGCCATCGCCGCGGGGTCGAGGCCGTAGCGCGCGGCGATCTGCAGATAGGCCTTCGTCGCCGGCTCCTGCAGCGGCTGCAGGCGACCGCCGATGTCGTGGTTGATCGAACCGCGCGAACCCGCAGGCCTCGCGCCGCCCAGATACTTGCCGGTCAGAATGCCGCCGGCGAGCGGCGAAAAGGCGAGCAGCCCGACATCCTCATGATGGGACAGTTCGGCGAGATCGAGATCGAAATGGCGGGCGAGGAGGTTGTACTCGTTCTGGATAGAGGCGACGCGCGGCAAGCCCCTGGTCTCGGCCAGAGAAAGATACTTCTGCGTTCCCCAGGTGGTCTCGTTCGAAAGCCCGATCGCACGGATCTTGCCGGCGGCCACCAGTTCGCCAAGCGTTTCCAGGATCTCCGTCATTTCGGCGACCGCCCTTTCGCGGTCCTGCCCAAATGGGTCGTAGGTCCAGTTCTGGCGGAAATGGAAGTGGCCGCGATTGGGCCAGTGTATCTGGTAGAGGTCCACATAATCGGTCTGCAGGCGGCGCAGGCTCGCATCGAGCGCCTCGCGGATGCCTGTCGCGTCAGTCGGCCGGCCATTGCGGATATAGGAGCGGCCGGAGCCTGCAACCTTCGTGGCGAGCACAGTGTCGTTGCGCCTGCCGGTCTTGCGGAACCAGGAGCCGATATACTCCTCCGTACGCCCCTGAGTTTCTGCCGAAACCGGCGTTGTCGGATAGAGCTCAGCAGTGTCGAAGAAATTCACGCCCTTTTCGACGGCATAGTCCATCTGCGCGTGGGCTTCTGCTTCGCTGTTCTGGGTTCCCCAGGTCATCGTGCCAAGACAGATTTGTGAAACGGCAATATCAGTGCGGCCTAATCTGTTATATTTCATGGGAGAACCTTGAAGAGCTTGGGAGTATCGCGCGAATTTATGCGGGATTTGAACAAGCGCAAGCAGAAAAATCCGCGCTTTCCGCTATCCGGAAAGCTGGGATTGCAGGCTTTGCGGCTATTGACTCCTCGGCAAAGAATGTCAATTGGAAGACAAAATCAGCCTGAGGGACGAAACACCCATGAGCATTGCGTTCACATTTCCCGGCCAGGGCAGCCAGGCTGTCGGCATGGGCAGGGATCTCGCGGATGCCTTTTCGGAGGCCAAAGCGGTCTTCGAAGAGGTGGATGAGGCGCTCGGCGAAAAGCTCTCCGACATCATATTCAACGGTCCGGAAGAGCCCCTGACGCTCACGGCGAACGCGCAGCCGGCGCTTATGGCGGTTTCGATGGCCGTGATCCGGGTGCTGCAGGCAAGAGGCCTCGATCTGAAGGCCAAGGTGTCTTTCGTGGCGGGGCACTCCCTCGGCGAATATTCTGCGCTCTGTGCCGCCGGCACGTTCTCGCTTGCCGATACCGCGCGCCTGTTGCGCATCCGCGGCAACGCCATGCAGGCCGCGGTGCCTGCCGGCAAGGGCGCGATGGCGGCCATCATCGGCCTCGAACATGCCGACGTCGCAGCCGTCTGCATAGAGGCCTCCGCGCTCGGCTCCTGCCAGATCGCCAACGATAATGGCGGCGGCCAGCTTGTGATCTCCGGCGAGAAGGCGGCGGTCGAGCAGGCGGCGGCACTCGCAACCGACAGGGGCGCCAAGCGGGCGATCCTTCTCCCCGTCTCCGCACCCTTCCACTCGACGCTGATGGCCCCGGCGGCTATCGCGATGAAGGAGGCGCTTGCGAGCGTCAAGAAATCCGATCCTGTCGTGCCGCTGATCGCAAACGTGCGCGCAGCACCGGTCTCGGCCGGTTCCGAAATCGCCGAGCTCCTCGTCGAGCAGGTGACCGGCCAGGTTCGCTGGCGCGAGACCGTGGAGTGGTTTGCCGCCAACGATGTGACAACATTGTATGAAATCGGTGCCGGCAAGGTGCTGACGGGTCTTGCCCGCCGCATCGACAAGTCCGTAACCGGGATCGCAGTCAACGGACCGGCCGATATCGAGGCTGCACTAGCAAGCCTGCTCGGTTGAGCCTGGACTTTTGGAACAAGGATCTACTCAAATGTTTGATTTGACGGGCCGCAAGGCACTCGTGACGGGGGCAACTGGCGGGATCGGCGAGGAAATCGTCCGCCTCCTGCACAAGCAGGGAGCCATCGTCGGCCTGCACGGAACCCGGGTCGAGAAGCTGGAGGCGCTGGCCGATGAACTGGGCGATCGCGTCAAGCTCTTCCCGGCCAACCTTTCGGATCGCGACGAAGTCAAGGCGCTCGGCGCCAAAGCCGAGGCCGAGCTCGAAGGCGTGGATATCCTCGTCAACAACGCCGGCATCACTAAGGACGGTCTCTTCGTGCGCATGAGCGACGAGGATTGGGACAACGTGCTGGAAGTCAACCTGACATCCGCCTTCCGCCTGACCCGTGAACTGACGCATCCGATGATGCGCCGCCGCTATGGCCGCATCATCAGCATCACGTCCGTGGTCGCGGTCACCGGCAATCCCGGCCAGGCGAACTATTGCGCCTCGAAGGCCGGCATGATCGGTTTCACCAAGTCGCTGGCGCAGGAAATTGCGACGCGCAACGTGACCGTCAACTGCGTGGCGCCGGGATTCATCGAATCCGCCATGACCGGAAAACTCAACGACAAGCAGAAAGAAGCGATCATGGGGGCAATTCCCATGCGGCGCATGGGAACCGGCGCCGAAGTGGCATCCGCGGTTGCCTATCTTGCTTCAAGCGAGGCCGGCTACATGACGGGCCAGACTCTGCACGTCAACGGCGGCATGGCGATGATCTGAACGGAAAAGACCGGGCACGGTCGTTTTTCGTTCGAATACCATGTTGAGCAATCGTTTACGGTTGATTTTCTGGCTTTGCGGCAGAGATAAACCGTGTTAAGCGGGCCATGACTGTGAACAGTCGTCCCGAATATGAAGACGGGCCGATCAGCCATTTAGGCTGGGCCATCTCAAGGCCGGGTTGAACGGGTTTGCCAGCGGTGCCGGGGCTTTTGCGGCGCTGCAGGCTTCAACAGGGTAGGGATGCTAGAGGGCATTCTGATCAGGATATAAGGTCGAGGAAACCGACATGAGCGATATCGCGGAACGCGTGAAGAAAATTGTTATTGATCATCTTGGCGTCGATGCCGACAAGGTTGTTGAAAGCGCAAGCTTTATCGACGACCTCGGTGCCGACTCCCTCGATACCGTCGAACTGGTCATGGCCTTCGAAGAAGAATTCGGTGTTGAAATTCCCGATGACGCTGCCGACTCCATTCTGACGGTTGGCGACGCTGTGAAGTTCATTGAAAAGGCCCAGGCTTAATAGCTGGTGGTTTAGAAGCGGCGGGCTCATGGAGTCCGCCCTTTTTCGTTCGCCCATGCGAACTGGCTTTTCCATAATGCAGATGCGAATGATAGACGGGGGTTACGGGCGATGAGACGTGTCGTTATCACCGGTACCGGCATGGTATCACCTTTGGGATGCGGGACGGAAGCGACCTGGTCGCGCTTGCTTGCGGGTCAGAGCGGAGCCCGGCTCGTTACCGAATTCGAGGTCGAGGACCTTGCCGCGAAGATCGCGTGTCGCATTCCCGTTGGCGATGGCACCGACGGCACCTTCAATCCCGACGATTGGATGGAGCCGAAGGAACAGCGCAAGGTAGACCCCTTCATCATCTACGGCATGGCGGCCGCTGATATGGCGCTCAACGATGCCGGCTGGCATCCGGAGAGCGACGAGGACCAGATCGCCACCGGCGTCCTGATCGGATCCGGCATCGGCGGCATCGAGGGTATTGTCGAGGCGGGCTATACGCTCCGCGACAAGGGCCCGCGCCGTATTTCCCCCTTCTTCATCCCCGGCCGCTTGATCAATCTCGTGTCGGGACAGGTTTCGATCCGGCACAAGCTGCGCGGCCCGAACCATTCAGTCGTGACGGCATGCTCGACCGGTGCTCATGCCATCGGTGACGCGTCACGTCTGATCGCGCTCGGCGACGCGGACGTCATGGTCGCGGGCGGCACCGAGTCTCCGGTCAGCCGCATTTCGCTCGCGGGCTTCGCAGCCTGCAAGGCGCTGTCCACGGATCGCAACGACGAACCCACGAAGGCATCGCGCCCCTATGACCGCGACCGCGACGGTTTCGTCATGGGCGAGGGCGCCGGCATCGTCGTTCTTGAAGAGCTCGAACATGCCAAGGCGCGCGGCGCGAAGATCTACGCCGAAATCGTCGGCTACGGACTTTCCGGCGACGCCTATCACATCACCGCTCCCTCGGAGGATGGCGACGGCGCATTCCGCTGCATGACCGCCGCCCTCAAGCGCGCAGGGCTTACGCCTGCCGACGTCGACTACATCAATGCACATGGCACTTCGACCATGGCCGACACGATCGAGCTCGGCGCTGTTGAGCGCCTGGTCGGCAACGCTGCTTCGAAGATTTCCATGTCTTCGACGAAGTCCGCGATAGGTCACCTTCTTGGCGCCGCCGGAGCGGTCGAAGCGATCTTCTCTGCGCTTGCGATTCGCGACAACATCGCGCCGCCGACGCTCAACCTCGACAATCCCGAGCGGGAAACTGCAATCGATCTCGTCCCGCACCAAGCTCGCAAGCGTGAGATAAACGTGGCACTGTCGAATTCATTCGGATTCGGTGGCACGAATGCTTCGCTGGTATTGCGGCGCTATCAGGCGTAACCAACGCTTCCGTTTCGTGGAATCCGGCAGACCTTGCCGGGTCGCGCATTGTCTCCTGTACCTGTTTTTGCCGTATTGCTTGTTAAAAGAGCATGCGATGCCAAGATTAAGAAGGATTGCCGGTGAGCGATACGAACCAGAGCAGCGGGCTATCTAACGGCCAGGAAGGCCAAGCCGCGCAGAAGGGGCCGATCATACCAAAATCGGCCAATGAAGCGTTGCGCCCGGAGCGGGTGCCCGAGCCGCCGAAGCGTTCGAAAAAAGCGCGCAGCCAGATCGTCATCTTCCTCAATTTTCTGATGAGCCTTGTTGTGCTCGTCACCGCTCTTTCTCTCATCGGCTTCTACTACGCAACTTCGACCTATAGGTCGCCGGGTCCGCTGGCGACAAACACCAACTTCATCGTGCGCAGCGGCGCCGGGCTTTCCGAAATTTCCACGAACCTGGAGCGGAACGGCATCGTTAGCGACGCCCGGATTTTCCGTTACCTGACGGCAACGCATCTTGCGGATGGCGCAACGCTCAAGGCGGGCGAGTACGAGATCAAGGCCGGGGCTTCCATGAATGACATCATGGAACTCCTGAAGTCCGGCAAGTCGATCCTGTACTCCGTCTCGTTTCCCGAGGGCCTGACCGTTCGGCAGATGTTCAACAGGCTCGCGAACGACCCGGTGCTCGAGGGAGACGTGCCGTCGCAGATGCCCGCCGAGGGCAGCCTGCGTCCTGACACCTACAAGTTCTCCCGCGGCACCAAGCGCGCGGAGATCGTGCAGCAGATGGCGGCTGCGCAGGAGAGGTTGTTGGACCAGATCTGGGAGAAGCGTGATCCTGACCTGCAGGTGGCCAGCAAGTCGGAACTTCTGGTCCTTGCGTCGATCGTCGAGAAGGAAACCGGAGTGCCGGACGAGCGCGCGCATGTCGCCTCCGTCTTCCTGAACCGCTTGGGCAAGGGCATGCGCCTGCAATCCGACCCGACGATCATCTACGGCCTCTTCGGCGGCGACGGTAAGCCGAGCGATCGGCCGATCTACCAGTCGGATTTGAAGAAGGACACGCCCTACAATACCTACATGAATAAGGGCCTTCCCCCGACGCCTATTGCCAATCCGGGACGGGATGCGCTGGAGGCTGTCGCCAATCCCTGGAAGACGCAGGATCTCTACTTCGTCGCGGACGGAACGGGCGGGCATGTATTTGCCGCCACGCTCGAAGAGCACAACGCCAACGTCCGGCGCTGGCGCAAGCTCGAGGCGGAAAAGGGCGCCAATCCGGATATCGCTGTTGATGGCCAGCCGGAGGCCGAACCCGACAACGCCGTCATCAAGAAGAAGCGCACGAACTGACCTCGGAGGCATCAATGGCACTGCAGTCCATGACCGGGTTTGCCCGGCAGGAGGGAACGAGCGGCCGTTACCGCTGGGCCTGGGAATTGCGCTCTGTGAACGGCAAGGGCTTCGACCTCCGCCTTCGCCTGCCCTCGGGGCTCGAGCGCC
Source organism: Rhizobium sp. BK251 (assembly GCF_004345245.1). Taxonomy (GTDB): domain Bacteria; phylum Pseudomonadota; class Alphaproteobacteria; order Rhizobiales; family Rhizobiaceae; genus Rhizobium. Next base: position 98,738 of record NZ_SLUQ01000007.1, read on the forward strand.
TTGAGGCCGAGGTGCGGCGTCTTGCCTCCGAACAATTCAGCCGCGGCAATCTTCAGGCGACGCTCTCCGTCTCTGCCGGCGAGAGCCGTTTCGAAGCGGTGTTGAATCAGGAAGCGCTTGCCGCGGTACTTGCCATGCGAGACCAGCTCGGTGGTCTGATCGATCCTGCGCCTTTGCGTCTCGACACGCTCCTCGGCGTTCGTGGCCTTGTGGAATTTCGCGAGGCTGAGGAGAGCGAGGAAGCGATGGCTGCGCGCGACGCGTCGATCCTCGAGGGGGTTCGGGTCGCGCTTCACGACTTGAGGCAGATGCGTCAGGGCGAGGGGCGGGCACTTGAACAGATATTGCTCGACCATGTCGCAACGATCGAGAGGCTGACGCAGGTCGTCGAACGTGATCCGTCGCGCGCTCCTCAGGAGATCGCGGTCCGGCTGGCGGCGCAAATTGCCCTGCTGACGGATGGCACGGCCGGATTGGACCGTGATCGACTTCACGCCGAGGCTGCGTTGCTTGCAACCAAGGCCGACCTGCGGGAGGAGGTCGATCGTTTGAAGGCGCACGTCGCGGCTGCGCGCGAATTGTTGTCGAAGGGTGGCCCGGTCGGGCGGAAGCTTGATTTCCTTGCACAGGAATTTAACCGGGAATCGAATACTATCTGTTCCAAGTCGAATGCCGCTGCCGTGACGACCGCGGGGATCGAACTCAAGGTCGTCATCGACCAGTTCCGTGAACAGGTGCAGAATCTGGAGTAGAAAATGAGCCCGGCGACAGCCGCTCCGATCAAGATAGACCGTCGAGGCCTGATGCTCGTGATTTCGTCGCCCTCCGGCGCCGGAAAATCGACGATTGCCCGTACGCTTCTGGAAACGGACAAGGAAATCAGCCTGTCGGTGAGCGTGACCACGCGTCAGCGCCGGCCAAGCGAGATCGAAGGCGTCCACTATCATTTCAAAGGCATCCGCGAGTTCGAGCGCCTGCGGGATTCCGATCTGCTGCTGGAATGGGCAGAGGTACACGGCAATTTCTACGGTACGCCGCGTGAGCCGGTGGAAACTGCCATGGCCGAGGGACGCGACATGCTTTTCGATATCGATTGGCAGGGCGCCCAGCAGCTTCAGGAAAAGATGTCGGCCGACGTCGTCTCCGTCTTCATCCTTCCACCGACGATGACGGAATTGCAATCGCGCCTGCATCGTCGCGCCGAGGATTCCGAGGCAGTGATCGCGACACGGCTGGCCAACTCGCGTGCGGAGATCGAGCACTGGCGGGAATATGACTATGTCATTGTCAACGACGACCTGAATACGGCATTCGAGGCCGTGCGGTCGATCGTCAGGGCGGAGCGCCTGCGCCGTGATCGGCGTCACGGCATTTTCGACTTCGTGCGCGGTCTCGTCGAAGAGAACCCGAAGCTCTAGACGGTTTGCACCTGGCCGTGACTGGCGCTGGTTGGGTTGGTCAGAGGCAGTTCGCGAGCCGGCAGAATTCTTCCACCGAAAGCGTCTCCGCGCGCCGCGCTGGATCGATGCCGGCTTTCACGAGCAGGCTCTCTCCGCCAAGCGACTTCAAGCTCTGTCGCAACATCTTGCGGCGCTGCCCGAAGGCGGCCTGCGTCACCCTCTCAAGATTTGCGACCGCGCAAGGGATCGGATTCTCCCTTGGCGTCAGATGCACCACTGTCGAGGTAACCTTGGGCGGCGGCGTGAAGGCCTGAGGTGGCACGTCGAAGGCCATGTGCGCCTCCGTACGCCAACCTGTGAGCACGCCAAGACGGCCGTAGTGGTCGTCGTCCTCCGAAGCGACGATACGCTCTCCTACTTCCTTCTGGAACATCAGGGTCATTGACTGCCAGAATGGAGGCCAGGCCTTCGGCAACAGCCAGTTGACCAACAGTTGCGTGCCAACATTGTAGGGCAGGTTGGCGATGATCTTGACCGGCCCCCCGGGCGCGAGCGCTTCGAAATCGGTCTTCAGCGCGTCGCCTTCGATGACCTCCAGCCGGCCGGGATAATGATCGCCGATCTCCGCAAGAGCCGGCAGGCAGCGCGAATCCCTTTCGACTGCGACCACCTTGCTTGCGCCGAGCGCGAGGATGGCTCTTGTAAGGCCGCCGGGACCAGGCCCCACCTCGAAGACAGTCACGCCCTCGAGCGAACCTGCCGTCCGCGCGATCTTCTGTGTCAGGTTGAGGTCGAGGAGGAAGTTCTGGCCGAGCGCCTTGCGGGCGTCGAGCCCATGGCGCTGGATGACGTCGCGCAGGGGCGGCAGACCATCGAGCGCCGCCATCAGTTGCCTTTGCCTGCGGAGCGGCCGACTTCGGCCGCGAGCCGCAGTGCGGCAACGAGGCTCGCCTCGCGCGCAATACCCTTGCCGGCGATGGCGAACGCGGTTCCGTGGTCGGGTGAAGTGCGGACGAAGGGCAGGCCGAGCGTTACATTGACGGATTCGTCGAAGCCCAGCGCCTTGGCCGGGATGAGCGCCTGGTCGTGATACATGCAGATGGCGACGTCATAGCGCCTGCGGGCGTCGTCATGGAACATGGTATCTGCGGGCAGGGGACCTATGGCGTCGATCCCCTCCGCCCTGAGACGCTGGATGGCCGGGTGGACGATCTGCTGATCCTCCTTGCCGATAGCACCCTCTTCGCCTGCATGCGGATTGAGACCCGCAACCGCCAACCGCGGCCGCGCAATCGCAAAGTTCTGCCTGAGATCCGCATCGGCGATGCGGCAGGTCTCGACGATGAGATCCTCTGTAAGCGCGTGCGGAACTTCACTGAGCGGAATATGGATCGTTACCGGAATGGCCTTGAGCTTCGGCCCGGCGAGCATCATCACGGGCCTGACGGGTCTTCCGGTTGCCCTTGACGCAAGATCGGCCAGGAATTCCGTATGGCCGGGAAAGCTGAACCCCGCAGCGTAGAGAACCGATTTCGCGATCGGGTTCGTAACGACTGCGGCGACGTCGCCATTCATTGCTAACGCCACGGCCTTCTCGATGGCCGCGATCGTACCGCCCGCGGTCGCAACATGAGGCTCGCCGGCCACCACTGTAACCCCTGCCGAAACTGGCAAGATAGGCAGCGCTCGGGAAAAGACGGAGGCGGCCTCATCGCAGTCTGCCTCGCGCAGGGGCACATCGAGGTCGAGCAGGCGCGCACGGGCGGCCAGCACATCCGGATCGCCTATGAAAATGAAGGGAGGCAGCGCGAGTTCGTCGCGCCGCGTCCATGCAGCAAGAGTGATGTCAGGGCCTATGCCAGCCGGGTCGCCCTGGCTGAGCGCCAGCGGGCACAGGGAAGATGACGCCATGGCGGGGAATCAGCGGTAAAGGATCTGCGCCTTCTTGCGCAGGTCCTCGATATATTTCGCCGAGTTCGGATTGCCCTGTTCGGCCTTGCCCTTCTCCTTGCCAAGGTCCTCCTCGCGGAAGACCATCTCGGCGGCAACGTCGTCATTCACCTGGCGCTGCTTGCAGATGGCGAGATATTCCACGCCCCGGTCAGTGACGCGCGTGCCGGTCGTCGTTCCCTTCGCGCTGAGCACGAGATCCTTCCAGTCGCTCGGCAGCTCCGGAGCGAGTACGCGGCCAAGTTCGCGTATGGACACGTCACGCATTGTCGCGGCAAACACCTTTGCTTGGTCGCAACCGGGATACTTCGCTCGAGATGCCTCGGCCTCGGCCTTGCGCTTTGCCGTGATGGCATTCTTCTTCGCGGCAGGAATGACAAAGATGACCTGCTGCAGGATATACTCGGTCGTGACCGGCTTCTCCTTGTTCTGGTTCATGCGCTCGACGAGCTGAGCGCTAGTGAGCCGGTTCGCCGAGCCGTAGCGCGCATTGACCGCGCGCGGCCAGCTCATCGAGACGGCGATATAGTTCTTGAAATGGTCCGGCGTGACGCCCGACTGATCGAGAATCTTGTTGAGCTGCTCCGTGGTCATCTTGTTGTTCTGCGCGAAGCGCGCGTAGGCCGCATCTACGTCCTGGGTGCTGACGGACATGTGCAGGCGCGAAATCTCCTGGCGCTTGAGCGTCTCATCAATGAGCTGCTCTTCGGCGGTCTTGGCATCGGCCTTCTGGTGCTGGAGCCGCAGGAAGGCCGCGCGCTTTGCCACGTCGCCGCTCGTAATCGCAACATTGTTGACGACGGCCTTGACCTCGCTTGCCGCATACGCCGTACTACCAAGCGGTTCGACCACGGCCGTAAAGGCTAAAGCGGCGGCACCGGCAACGAGTGCCCGCATCGCTGACCTACCAGAAAGCATCAATTACCCCTTCCCATTCGTGCAATGTCGCCCGACCCTGGTGAACATAGCTCTTCGCAAGTGCATCCGGCCGCCGATCGCAATATGCGGCGCCCAACTTGCCTAACATCTACCGCAGAGACTGTCTTTTGCACAATCCTTGAGGCAAAACAATGACAGTCGAAACCTTCGGCGTGGCAGACAGAAAGAGACCGTGGGAACACCAACCAAGAAAGGTCGCGCAAGCGCGCGACCCTATTCTTGTCAGTTAGGCAAGCCCTCGTCTCCGCCATAACCCAGATTGATGTCGCCCAGGGTCCGGAAGGTCAGCTTTGCGCCGACTGACCAGTCGCTCGCCGTCTCGTTCACGGTGTCGCGTCTCTCGCTGTAGGCGATCGTGAAGATCGTGCATTCGTCTTCGTAGGATAGGCCAATGGACTGGCGGCTGACCGAACTGTTGTTGAGGTCATAGGCGACGCCGCCGAAGACGGACCAGTATTCCTTGAACTTCAGTGAAGCGAAGCTCTGGAGTTCGTCATTGGGCACCGGCGAGCCGTAGTCGGGTTGGGCAGCGATATGGGTGTAGACCAGCGATGTGCTGAACCGGTCGTTCTGGTAGCCGGCGCTCGCGTCTCCTCGGCGGAACGAAAAGTCCGTTTCGTCGAGCCGGTAGGATCCAGTCAGCGAAACGCCCTGCGGCGTCGTGACCGAGCCCATGCCCACGTAGTCGGAACGGCTGGTCTCCAGGCCAGATTCGGCACCCACATTTACAAGGTCGGGCCTGGCGAAGGAGTTCTGTCCGGCAATCTGGTATGACTGGCCGAATAGGCCCGAGAGCTTGTAGCCGCTGTCGAAGGTGCCGGTATAGCGGATGCCGAGGTTGGCGCGCGTTCCGCCTTCGATGCGGTCATAGCCCGAGAATTTGTCGCGATCGAAGAGCGACGTCGCGTCGAAAACGAAGCTCTGCGCATCCTCGTTTGGCAGGCGACCGGCGAGCGGTTCGTCGGGGCGGACATAGAGCTGGGCGATCGGTTCGAAGACGTGGCTGCTGTTGTTCGTCGTCGCCAGGATCGGGTAGCGCAGTTCGAGGCCAGCGGTGACCATGCCGCGTGCAGCGGCACCGGCATCGTCATAGTTGCCGTCGTAGATAAATGTCGGACCGAACGAATTTGCACTGTCCATGTTGAGCGCAAGCCCATCGCCGCGCGCTGCAAGCAATGGCGTGAAGAGCAGACCGCTGTCGTCCGTAAAAGTGCGCTGCCACTGCAGTTCGCCGGTCAAGCGGGACGTCTGCCCGGGCAAACCGCGGAAGCGGTCCTGGACGGGAATTCCATTGACCGTGTTGTAGATGTCTTCGTGAGTGCGCGAAAGATTGGTAAAGTTGACGTCGGCCGACAGCTCCCCGCCTGCGACAGATTCGGGTGATACCCAATGATAGTCTATGACGGGATAGACGATCGCCTGCTTCTTCTCGGACACGCTGGTATCATCAGCATCCTGCACATCGAAGTAGAAGGAACGCATGTCGAAATAGTTGCGCTTGCCGAGGCCAGTCAAATAGACCTGATTGGTATGGGTCGACTGGTTGAGCCCCCGCAACTCATAGGTGCGCGAAAAATTATTATCGCTCTGCACCATGACATCCCAGCCAAACGCCCAACGGGGGTTGATCTGGAAATCTGCCTTGGAGTTGATCATGCCGCGGGCTTTGTGCTCCGCGTCGCTTGTATTCGGCGTGAAGAGATCCGGCTGAGCCTGGTCGATGCCGGCGGCCCGCAGGATATGCGTGCCGTTTTCGAAGCGCTGACGGAACTCGCCTTCCAGCATGAAACCCTGGCTGGTGTAGCCGGTTCCCGTGATGGTCGCATCCATGCTGGGCGAGATGACGTAGTAATAGGGAACGCTCAGCCCGAAGCCGAGATTCTGCGACGTGCTGAAGGTCGGAAACAGGAAGCCGGATTTCCGCCTTACCGTGTTATCAGGCACCTCGAGGAAAGGAACGTAGGCCAATGACTGGCCGAGCAGCTGAAAGCGCGCCTTCTCAAGGCGAATCGTATGCGTCTCGCCGTTCTGCACGACGCGCTCAGCCTTGACCTGCCAGAAAGGCGGATGCTCCGGATTCTCGGTGCAGGGCAGACACGCGGTATAGACGCCCTTGTGAAGGATCATCTGGGTGCCGCTGACGCGTTCGCCGGTTTCGGCCGTAAGACGCGTGTTGTCCGCCGTCTCGATTCGCAGTGAATTGACGAAACCCTCGGCGAAATTGTCCGTGACATCGAGTGAGTCGGCATACATGCGGTTGCCGTCGGGACCCACGAGCTCGATGTTGCCGCTCGCCATCATGCGACCGGTCTTCTGGTTATACTCCACCTTCTGGGCCACCATCTTGTAGCCCGCGTAGTTTATCTGGACCCCGCCTTCAGCCGAAACGATCTCCGTGTCGCGGTTGTAGAGCAGCTGGTTTGCCGAAAGCATCAGCTTGGCGTCTTCGGAAATTTTCGGCTCCAGGGAAGGCATGCCTATACTGCCCTGCTGCGCGAAAGCAGCAGGTACGCTTGCCGTATACGAGCACATGGAAATGCCCATGAGCAGGGCAACCACGTGTCTACCGGTATTCTTGCGGTCGCCTACCGCCACTTAGCCATCCTCCTGATGAAGCAGTATCGTCGCTCCGAGAGCCAGGGCGACGACCACGGGAATCCAGGTCGCCACAAAGGGGGGAACTACTCCACTGCTTCCAAATGCTTTTACGAGCACGGTGACAACATAAAGCACGAAGCCGGAGAGGATTCCACCCAGAATCACCGAGCGTGACTGGTTGAATCTACTGAATTTAAGGGACACTGTTGCAGCAATGAGCGTCATCGCCACGAGCAGCAACGGCTGGGCCAAAAGAGCGTGGAACTGTGTCTCCAGCGCCTTTGTGGGCACGCCGTATGATTTCGCGATCTCGATTCGCTTGGAAAGATCGAAAAAGCCAATGGTTTCAGGCTGTGTCAGCCGCTCGCGAACGAAGTCGCGTGTCAGATTGGTACTAACCTGTGCATTATCCTTACGGGTAGCGACCTCGCCGGGGCGACGCTCGTTGACATCGTTAAGCTGCCAGTAACCATCTTCCAACTTTGCCGAGGCGGCATCCTGTCTCAGAGTGACCCGCCCGCCAGAATCGAAGTGGACGAATACGGCGTTTGCTAGCAGCGTTCCGTTCTCGAGAATCGACTTGGCGCCGATGATGACATCGTCGTCGCCGCTGATCTGCCGGATCCACGGGACCGACTGCGAATTGTTCGCGGATGCAGCCTTTTCGCCCTTCCAGCCGGACTCGAGTTGCAGCGCCTGTCTTTGTCCCCAGGCGGCCAGCGGATTGAGCACCGTCATGGTCATGAGACCGAGAAGGAAGGCGCCGACGGCAAATGGCGTCATGAACTGCCATACCGAAATCCCGGCCGAGCGGGTCACGACCAGTTCGTATCGGCGGTTGAGGCCGATGAGGACGGTCATGCCTGCAAAGAGGGCGATGAATGGAACCGTCTGCTGCAGGATCAAGGGCAGGCGCGAAGCCGTCAACAGCAGGCCTCCCGTGACCGTATAGCCGGGAAGCCCGGTCATGCGACCCGCCGTTTCGCTGAAGTCGACGAGGAATGTGATGGCGGCCACCCCTAGGAAGAACCAGAAGGTAGTGACCACGTACCGCATGAAGAAGTAGCGGCCGAGGGTGTTGAAGATCATGCACTGCCTCCGGCCGAGCTGTCGTCGGCGGTGGAGTATCGCTCCTGCAGCCGTTGCCAGAAGTCGCCGACCCGGCCGCGGATCGCCGCGGGCATGGTGATTCTCCGGTTGCGCTTGAGAAGAAGCGCCGCGATGCCGCCGCTGACGAGCGGAACCGCATAGAGCACCGGAATGAAACTCGTCGTCGTCTCGATCTGGTTGGCTGCGTAGAAGGCGGCCCAGCGCAGCGCGAAGGCGAGCGCCAGCGCAACGACCATCGGATGCAGCCGTGCCTCGCGGTGAGACCGCGCATCGCCTGCTGCGACGAGGGAGATCAGGGCGAAGACGATCGGCAGCAGCCAGTCCGTGAGCCGCCGGTGCAACTCCGCGACATAGCTTCTCGGCTTGTAGACGTAATCCGGATCCTTCGTATCAGGGTGAAGGAGGAAGGCCAGGTCGCGGTCGCTGGCGCGCAAGGTCGCCTGGCCGCGGCTCTGCGTGAGGTCGGAAAGATCGAAGGAGTACGAATCGAACTTGATGACAGAAACATCGCCGTTCGCTGCTTTCCGATGAACCTCGCCATCCTTCATGATCAGCGAATTGCCGTTCTCGTCGACCGCTCCTTCGCGAGCGTAATAGATGAGCTCAAATGCGGGATCGCGCTCATCGACGACGAAAAGGCCCTTGAGAATGCGGCCTGAGAGACGTTCGGAAATCTGGACATACAGCCCGTCTTCGATCTTGCGGAAGGTCTTCTCCTCGATGACCGAGGAGAGGAGATCCGCATATGCCGCGGCGATCATCTGGCGAGCTTCGGTCTTGGCCCTCGGCTCGACGATGTTGTCGACGAGGAACGAGAAGACACTGATGACGGCCGCCAGGAGCATGATGGGCCGAATGATCGTGCCGCGGTCCGCGCCGGCTGCATCGATGACGGTCAGCTCCGAATCGTTGTTCATCGCCGTCAGCGTCTGGGTGATGCCGATCGTCAGCGCGAAAGGCAGTACAATCGGAATGATCGACGGCAGGATGAAGGTTGCGAGCTTTGCGAAGGAGCCGATCGACTGGCCGCTGTCGGTCACGAGATTGATTCGAGCCAGCACCTGCGTCGTCCAGATAATCGCGAGGACGGGCAGAAGTGCGACAAGGAACATCTGTCCGACGCGTCGCAGGATATATGTCTCGAGTATCTTCATGCAGCTCTGAGTGTCCGATCCGCAGTAGCACGCCGCCCCGAGGAAAGTTTCATCTACGCCGTTTGCGGGATTATTGCGACAAGCGCCCGGCGAAAATTAAACTAAATTCCGGATTTTTTTTGAGGGTGTGATCTTTGCGATAGCGAAAGCAATGCGACGAACACAACCAGCGACGACAGCCAGCCCAGCACGACGTCCGAAAGATAATGGCCTCCGAAGGAGACCCTGAGCGCCGGCATGAGGAGCGAGATAGCCGCAAGGGGTAGCGCGAGAGCCGTTCTTGCCGGCTGCGGAAGGATCAGGATGAGGCAAAAGAGCCACCCCGCGGAGGCTGCTTCCCCGGAAATGAAGGAACAGTTGCTAAGACACTTGCCGGCGAAGGAGCCGGCCGGAACGAAGTGGAGGTGGCCGCCGAAAATGTCCGTTTCGTAAGGGCGCGGCCGTCCGGAATATTGCTTGAGAATGATGTTCGAGATGAGGCCCGGGCCGATGATGAGCGCGGCAAGCGCGACCTTCAGGTTTCTCGCCCTGATCGGTTTGAAGGTTGCGCCGTGCTGTTGATAGGAGACGAACAGCATGCAGAGCAGGAGGAGTGCCGTCACGTTCGGCAACTCGAAGAAGATCTTCCTTATGAGGATGAAGATCGGTTGGCTGCTGTAGGGAAAGACGCCGCACACCTGGCCCAGGCCCGCCGATGGCGGGCACGCGGAGGTCAGGAAGAAAAGCCGGGAGACGAAGATGTCGATCTGCGGAAAGGCGGCGAAGAGGCCGAGCAGGGCCCACCACGTCCAGAACAGAAGGAGGAATGCACCGCCGGCCGTTGTCGGTAGCCGAAGCCACCTCTTGCTTGCCATGCGCTCTTGGTTGCGGAACACTATTGTCAACGAACGAATTCCTGTAGGCAGGGCGAACAAGAACGATCACCTTGCCGGTGGCCGACTTCGCTCCGCGTATTGCACTATTTTCCCTCTCTTTGAAGAGGGGCGGGCGGTCGGCCCTGTACACCTTCTTTTGTCCGGGAAACGCTCCCCGGAAGCTTGTATTCATTCTTCGAACCCGGAATGATTGCGGCCAGACCGGATATTGCCGCATGTCAATGGAGATAAGATGTCAGCCAAGTTCGAAGTTTCATTTTCCAAGTCGGTTCGGCTGAGCGCCGGCCTGGCCATCCTGCTGAAGGCCTCCGGAAGCGAATTGCCCGCCGGAGCCGAAGCTGCCGATCCCGCAAATGTTTTCGCCAAGGCTGCAAAGATCGCCCAGTTTTCCGGCAAGGCCCGCAAGACCCTGGATATCATTGCGCCGGAGGGTTCTCCCGTCGACCGTATCGTTGTGCTCGGCCTTGGAAAGGCTGCGGAAATCACGACGCAGGACTGGCTGAAAGCGGGCGGTGCCGCCACGGCGAAGATCAGGGACACTGACAAGGTGACTATCTTCGTCGACGCGCCCGGCGTGGAGGTTGACGGCAAGGCGGCGGCCGACTTCGCGCTTGGACTTCTGCTGCGCGCCTACAGCTTCGATACCTACAAGACGAAGAAGAGTGACGACGACGACCAGACCAAGACGAAGCATGTGAAGGTGACGATCGTCACCGCCGAGGCCGCTGCGGCCAAGAAGTTCTTTGCGGTTTCCGAGGCCGTCGCCACGGGCGTGAATCTGGCTCGCGACCTCGTCAACGAGCCGGCGAACGTGCTGGGTCCCGTCGAATTCGCCGCCAAGGCGAAGGAACTGGAAAAGCTCGGCGTCGAGGTGGAAGTGCTGACCGAACGCGAAATGCGGCGGCTTGGCATGGGCGCGCTTCTCGGTGTGGCGCAGGGCTCGGCGCGTCCTCCGCGTCTGGTTGTCATGCAGTGGAAGGGCGGCAAGGCGAAGGAAAAGCCGGTCGCCTTCGTCGGCAAGGGAGTTGTCTTTGACACGGGCGGCATTTCCATCAAGCCGGCCGCCGGCATGGAAGACATGAAGGGTGATATGGGTGGTGCAGCGGCCGTGACTGGCCTCATGCACGTGCTGGCCGCCCGCAAGGCGAGTGTCAACGCCGTCGGCATCATCGGCCTCGTCGAGAACATGCCGGACGGGAACGCGCAGCGTCCCGGTGATATCGTCACCTCGATGTCGGGCCAGACGATCGAGGTGATCAACACGGATGCCGAGGGGCGCCTCGTGCTCGGCGATGCCCTCTGGTATTGCAACGATCGCTTCAAGCCGCAGTTCATGATCAATCTCGCCACACTCACCGGCGCGATCATCGTCGCCCTCGGCAACAGCCACGCCGGCCTGTTCTCCAACGACGATGCACTCGCGGAGCGCTTGACGACAGCCGGGCTCGCCACGGAGGAAAAGGTCTGGCGCATGCCGCTCGGCAAGGAATATGACAAGATGATCGACAGCAAGTTCGCCGACATGAAGAATACCGGCGGGCGCCAGGCCGGATCGATCACCGCTGCGCATTTCCTCAAGCGTTTCGTCCAGGACACGCCTTGGGCGCATCTCGATATCGCGGGAACGGCGATGGGTTCGCCGCTGAACGATATCAACCAGTCGTGGGGCTCCGGTTTCGGCGTGCGCCTGCTCGATGAACTCGTGCGCACCAACTACGAATCGTAAGCGAGGGATAACCGCCTGCCTTGACCGAGGTTCTGTTCTATCATCTGACTGAATCCAAGCTGGAGGATGCGCTCCCGCCGCTTCTCGACAAGAGCGTCGAGCGCGGCTGGCGCGTCGTCGTCCAGGCGAAGGAGGCCGCGCGCCGCGACCTGCTCGACGCGCACCTCTGGACGTTTCGGGAAGACAGCTTCCTGCCGCACGGCACGGACGAGGGCGACATGGCGGCGAGCCAACCGGTCCTGCTGACCACGTCTGCCGACAATGCCAATGACGCCACCGTCCGCTTTTTCGTGGACGGTGCCGATGCGTCGGGGGTCGAAGGCTACGCTCGCGTCGTCTTCATGTTCGATGGTTACGACCAGGAGCAGTTGGAGGCGGCGCGCGCCCAATGGAAGAAGCTGAAAGGCGAGGGGCACAACCTCACCTACTGGCAGCAATCCGGCGAAGGGCGTTGGGAAAAGAAGGCCTGAGCCAGGCCCTCACATTTTCATCGCGATGCATCTTCCTGCATCACCACCTTGTCGATGAACGCCTTCTTTGCCTCGGTATAGGCGGCGCGATCATTCACGTGCGCCTGCGCGAGCTGGATCTTCAGTTCCTCGTAGGATCGCGCAAGCGAAGGGTCATTGCGCAATCGGTCGCGAAACAGGATATTCCGCTGCCAGTGGAAGCCGCCGTGTTCGACGATGTGGACGAGATGCGTCCGCGTCTCGCCCTTGATGCCCCGGCCGAAGATATGGTCGCCGGGAACGATGTCGCTCCCCGCATAATCGTAGCCGATTGCCCCCAGCGGGGCGACGCAGGCCAGTCCGTCGTCGAAGTGCCTGACGCCGACGAGGATGTCGATGATCGGCTTCGCCCTGATCGCGGGAATGGCGGTGCTTCCGAAATGCTGGACGTCAAGTGCGATCGTGCCCAGCACCTGCCTGATCGCAATTTCCTCGCGGCTGAAGGCTTCGCGCCAGCGGTCGTTCGGCTCGGCGAGCCGGACGGACTTGTGCTTGAGGCCCAATCCGAACGAGGCATCATCCTCCATGCAACCCTCCTGAGGTGGTCATGCCGGATGATGCCCGCAATTTCTCAATCGTAGAAGGCGTCGACGAACTTGCGCTTGCCGAGCATGAAGGCGTCGGCAACGTGGCGAAGCGGCGAAAGGTCGACATCGGACGTGCCGGCCTTGATGATCTCGGCAAAGCGCTTGTAGAGCGAAGGATATTCCTGCTCGGGCTCCGAGAACTTCAGCTCGCCGTTGATCGAAAGCTTCGCGCCGCCTTCGGAAAGAATCATCTGTCCGGTCTCGGTCTCGGCGATGATGTCCCAGCTCTGCTTGCCGGTCTGGCGCCAGTCGAATTCCGCATGCACGGGAACATAGTCGACGTTGCGGAAGTGCAGGTCCGCCGCGATCGGCGAATCGCGGTTCTCAGGAAATTCGAGCGTACCACCGGTCAGGAAGATCGCCTTCGGCAGGATGTGCGTGACGATCGACAGCGCGTTGATGCCCGGATCGAAGACGCCGAGGCCACCCGCCTGCCAGATCCATTCCTGGTTCGGATGCCAGTGGCGGACATCCTCCTTCCAGATGACGTGGACGCTGTTGATCTTCGTCGAGGCGAGGAAGGCTTTCGTAGCCTCGACCGCCGGCGCATAGCGTGAATGCCAGCTGGCAAACAGCGAGGCGCCCTGCTTGGCGGCGAGCGCTTCCAGGTCGGCAACTTCGCTCAGCGTCGCGCCAGGCGGCTTTTCCAGGAAGACGTGTTTTCCGGCGGCGAGCGCCTTGTAGGCCGCTTCATAGCGGTACTGCGGCGGCATGCAGAGCGAGACGGCATCGATCGAAGGTTCCGCATCGAGCATCTCGTCGATCGACTTGTAGGCCGCAATTCCCTCGACAGTGCCATGCCGGCTCGCCGTCGCCACGAGATTGAAATCCGGGTTCTTGGCGATGGAGGGGAGGTGCTGGTCGCGGACGATCTTGCCGACGCCGACGATTGCAAGGTTGATGGCTGACATGGGAGTGCTCGCGTTGGTGCGTTGTTCGAAAAGTATGATTTATTGCGGCCCGTTTTACCAGAATTGGGCGACCGGGCAACCGCCTACCTATCACGTTTCCTCTGAATGATCTGGTCCAGGACAAAGCCATCTATGTCGGTCTTGACCTGCATCCACAACGGCAGATGGTCCGACAGCTGATAGGTGAACTCCGCCTTGCTTAGACCGGCAAACAATGGCTTGTGGTCGCCACAGTAGAAGTCCAGGACGCCGCCGGCATTGGCGAAATTATCGGGAATGCGCGGCGAGTGCAGAATCTGGTCATAGCGCTTGTCGCGCGCAAGGTTGCTACCGAATTCATCGGCGATAAGCGCTGCCGGCAATTTCAACCCCCGCGACGTCAGGGCCTTGAACATCGGGTCGCTGCGGCTGGGGATATTGAAGTCACCCATCACGATGATGTCCTTGTCCTCCCCGTTGGGTTCGTTCATCTTGGCATCGATCCAGTTTGCCAGGCCCCGGATTTCCTCTTCGCGCTTGCCGTCATCGTCTCCCCAGCGAACATGAGTTGTGAATGCCAGGAAGTCGAAGTTGCCGGACTTGAAGGAGGCGACATAGGGTGCCCGCCACCAGCTCGTCTCTGGAAGATATTCCGTCCCCCGCTTCTTGCGGGGTGGGCTTGCTTCTGCAGCGAGTCCGTTGAACATGACTGCCCGCCGGTCGAAAATGTAGCAGACGCGCTCGCGGTTGCCTCCGAAATCGAGAATTGCATCCGAGTAGACAGCATCCCAATAGGGTCCCAGAATCGGAAGAATCTGTTGGAGATCACCGAGGTTGTCACGCAGTTCGACTATCGCGACCAGGTCGAACTGGCCGACGATCTCGGCGATATAGTGTATGGCCGCCTTGCTTCGCTTCCTCCTCCCCAGTTCGCGGATGTTCCAGGTCGCAATGTTCAGTGTTTCGTCCAGCTTCGAGGCCGGTATCTTGGCCTTTTCGATGCGGCCCTGCAGGGTCTTGAGACCTTGTGCAATTTCGAGCGAAACATTTCCGTGAAACATATCATCCCCCCTTCCGATTGTCGTTTTCGGAAGTTACCAAGGGTTGCAATGCAGGGCAACGTACCCGTCGTGACGGGCCGGCGGCTCAACTGGCCATCGCTTCTTCGTATTCGGACGAAAGTTCCAGCCACTGTTCCTCGGCCGCTGCAAGCTTGGCGGCCGCTTCGCCGCGCTGCTTTGCTTTTTCGGCAGCCTTCGCCGGTGCCTTCTCGTAGAGCGCCGGATCAGCAAGTTCGGCATCAAGTACCTGAATCTGTTTCTCCAGCTTTCCCGTCAAGGATTCGATTTCGTTGATCTTTTTCCTCAAGGGTGCCAGCGAGGCGCGCCTGTCGGCATTCAGCCTGCGCTGGTCGGCCTTCGAGGACGGCTCATCGGACGCCTGCTGCTTCTCGTCCTTCTTCCTGCCGGAGGCGATGATGATGTCTCGGTAATCCTCGAGGTCACCGTCATAGTTGGAAACGGTACCGTCCTTGACCAGCCATAGCCGGTCGACGGTCGCCTCGATCAAATGCCGGTCGTGCGAGATGAGCACGACGGCACCAGTATAATCGTTGAGCGCCTCGATCAACGCATTGCGGCTGTCGATGTCGAGATGGTTGGTCGGCTCGTCGAGGATCAGCAGGTTCGGGGCGTCGAAAGCTGCAAGCCCCATCAGCAGCCGTGCCTTCTCCCCACCGGAAAGGTCCTTGGCGGGCGTGTCCATCTTGGCGGTCGCAAGGCCCATCTGCGCCACGCGGGCACGCACCTTCGCTTCCGGCGCGCCCGGCATGCGCCTGCGAACGTGCTCGACTGCGTTCTGCTCGGGAATGAGGTCGTCGAGCTGGTGCTGGGCGAAGAAGCCGATCTTGAGCCCCGGGGCTGTCTTGACCGAACCGCTCATCGCTTCCAGCTTGCCGGAGATAAGCTTGGCGAAGGTCGACTTGCCGTTGCCGTTCGAGCCGAGGAGGGCGATGCGGTCGTCGGTATCGATGCGCAGCGAAAGGCGCTGCAGGATGGGCTTGCCCGCCGTGTAGCCGACGCTGGCGTTCTCGATTGCGATGATCGGGGAGGCCGCTTCCTTCTCCGGATCGGGGAATGTGAAGCCCTGCACATGATCTTCGATGACCGCCGAGACCGTGCCCATGCGTTCCAGGGCCTTGATGCGCGACTGCGCCTGGCGCGCCTTGGAAGCCTTTGCCTTGAAGCGGTCGATGAAGCTCTGAAGATGCTTGCGCGCCGCGTCGTTCTTCGCCTTCGCCTTCGTCTGCAGCTCGATCGCTTCGGCGCGCTGGCGCTCGAATTGGTCATAGGAGCCACGATAGAATGTAAGCTTCTGCTGATCCAGGTGGACGATTGCATTGACCGCCGTGTTGAGCAGGTCCCGGTCGTGGCTGATGATGATGACCGTATGCGGATAGCGCCGGATATACTCCTCCAGCCAGAGCGTGCCTTCGAGGTCGAGATAGTTCGTCGGCTCGTCGAGAAGCAGCAGGTCGGGCTCGGAGAAGAGGACGGCGGCGAGCGCGACACGCATCCGCCAGCCTCCGGAAAAGCTTGAGGCCGGGCGCCGCTGTGCGTCATGGTCGAAGCCGAGGCCGGAAAGGATGCTCGCGGCGCGGGCTTCCGCCGAATGCGCGCCTATGTCGGCAAGGCGCGTCTGGATATCCGCGATCCGGTGAGGGTCGGTTGCGGTCTCCGCTTCGGCAATCAGTGCGGTCCGCTCCTTGTCTGCCTTGAGCACGATCTCGAGCAGCGGCTCTTCCGTGCCCGGTGCCTCCTGGGCGACCTGGCCGATGCGCGCATTCTTCGGGATCGAAATGGAGCCGCTCTCCAGCGCCAATTCGCCGGTGATCAGGCGGAAAAGCGTCGATTTTCCGGCGCCGTTTCGGCCGACGAGGCCGGCCTTCGTGCCCGCAGGGAGTGCCACGCTGGCCTGGTCAATCAGAAGGCGGCCGGCGATGCGGACGGATATGTTGCTGAGGGTGATCATGGCCGCGGTTTTGGCCGAAGTCCGTGCCGAAGGCAAGAGCATGCACGTTGGCGCGCACAGGCGCAGGCGGCTTGGTCACGCCCGGCCCGTGAAACGGGTCCGGGCACTTTCGTGAAAATCAGCGCACGAAGAACTGGATCGGCTGGCGGCGGTTGCTGCGTGCGCCTGAAAGGGCGGCTTCGGCGCGCGATTGCAGCTGCCCCGGCGAATGAGCATCGGCGCTCATCACCACGCCGATCGAGATCGTCAGCTTGCCGGGATCTGCCTTGTCGGACGTGGCGTAGACCAGGCTGTCACTGACGGAACTGCGCAGGCGTTCTGCGATCGCCTTGGCATCGTGCGTGCCGACATTGCTGAAAAGGAAGGCGAAGGCATCGCCTTCCAGCCGCGCCACGAAGTCGTTCTTCTTGATCGACTTGCGGAACAGGCCACCGAGTTTGCGCAGCATATGGCTCGAGACCTGGCCGCCGAACTTCTTGTTGAAGGACTCGAAATCGTCGATGCCGACCAGCATCATCGCGGTGCTCGAAAAACCATCTGGGCTCTCGTAGAGCGACATCAACTGGTTGGTGAAGGCGATCCGGTTCGGAAGCCCGGTCACGCGATCCGAAAGTGTCTCGGCCTGGACCGCTGCAACGTCCTTTTCCAGCGTGTCGAGTTTGTCGGCCTCTTCCCGCAGCGTTGACGCGAGCTCGGTTTCGGCAAGCAGGAGCTGCGTTATCGAGGCGTTCAGGAATTCCATCTCCGCCACGAAGGTTGCGAGGCTCTGGTTTTGGTCCTCGGCCATGGAGTGCGCGACGCTTTCGACGGCGCGCACGAACGTCTGCTTCTGGGTCAGCCCGTCGGCAAGCTGGTCCGAGATATTGCGCAACACCTGCACCGCCTCGGATTGCGATTTGTCGGTGACCAGCCCGCAATGGGTGACAAGCCGGTGCTTGAGCCCCAGTTCGTCGAGCATTGCCTGGCCAGGATGGGGTCCGAGCGCTGCAATCTCGCGGGCAAGCTCCGCGTTCGGTGCGAAGAGAGCTTCGTGGAAGAGTTCGTAATTGCGGGGAATGGAAGGCACGTTGAGACGCGCCATGTGCTGGGCGATCTTCTGGATCTCGCTCGCCCCTGCCGGCGTCTTGCCGTTCTCCTTTGGCGCGTTCGGCGCTGCGTTCTGCATGACTTCTCCCCGATTGGCCGGCAGCATCAACGCCGGCACGGCGATGCGCGCCTGTCGACGTCTGCATCGCCACTGAACCCACTGATTTCGCGGCAAGATAGCACGCGAACCTGACGATGCGGTTAATAAGGGCACGCTAATTCCAGTCCTTTCCTTCCTCTCGAAGGAAATAGACGAGATCGAGCACGAGGGAGGGCTTGCCGAGCGCCGTCAGCGTCATGTGACACTGGCCGCGATGATGGGCCTGGTGATTGAAAAAATGCGAAAGGGCGGGAGCCAGCGGCTGGGTGATCTCGACCGGCCGGCTGATCGGTGTGTAGGTGAACTTCTTCGAGAGCGCTTCCTCGTCGAGCGTATAGATCCAGTCGATGATGCGCCGGTCCTCCGCCGCGCGGGCCTCGGCAAGTGGTCGCAGGTCTTCGAAGAGAACCGCGTCGAGGTTCTTTGGCGGGAGGGGGCCGGCGCCCGTGAAGCGGTGAAGCCAGATGCGGTCGGCGACGAGCAGGTGATTGAGCGTCCGCTGCAGCGAGCCGAAGAAGGCGCCTCTGTTCTCCCGGAACTCGGTGTCGGTGAGGTCCCCGGCAGCGGCATAGACCAGGCGGTTGGCCCAGCGATTGTAATGCGCAAACATTCTGAAGTGCTCGATCATGTGTCCCTCCCTCGCAACGCGCCTCTCACTTTATCTGCTGGGCGCTCAAACGTAGCGTATGAAACGCATGAAATTTCGTGATCGGAGGTCCAGGCAGGGGCCTCTTTGTGCTTGCTGTGTCCACTTGCACCGGTGGCTGGCCTCTGTGACAGCCGCGTGAAATTGCCGGACACCCCTTGTTTTCAGGCCTTGGGGCGGGTAAACACCGCCCACTTTTCAGTAAACAGAGGACAATGGACATGGCGATTGAACGCACCTTCTCGATGATCAAGCCGGATGCAACGAAGCGCAATCTGACGGGCGCCATCACCAAGATGCTCGAAGATGCCGGCCTGCGCGTCGTCGCCTCCAAGCGCGTATGGATGAGCAAGCGGGAAGCCGAAGGCTTCTACGCCGTCCATAAGGAGCGCCCCTTCTTCGGCGAGCTCGTCGAAGGCATGACCTCTGGCCCGACCGTCGTCCAGGTTCTCGAAGGCGAAGGCGCCATCCTCAAGAACCGCGAAATCATGGGCGCGACCAACCCGGCGAACGCTGACGAAGGCACGATCCGCAAGGTCCACGCGCTTTCGATCGGCGAAAACTCCGTTCACGGCTCCGATGCTCCGGAAACGGCTGCCCAGGAAATCAAGTACTGGTTCTCCGACACCGAGATCGTTGGCTGAGGCCATTTGTCGGCTTCCCTGCCGAAGACGTTGAATTGAATCGGAAAAGCCGGCGCCCTCGCGCCGGCTTTTTGTTTTGGCTAGGTCGCGGGGCAGACCTCCGGCGAGAAGTCCGCCGTGCCGTCAGGACGGAAGACCTCCGGGTTTTTCGTATAGATCGGGCCGAGCACCAGCGGCTTTGCCGGCAGCACCGACTGGTCGACGTCGGAGGTTACCTCCGTCTTGATTGTCTGCAACGTCCTGTCGCTGCTATCGACGAGCCTGATGGACACTGCATAGGGCTGGTCCTTGCGCACGCAGTGGACGAAGGGGCTCGCCAATGTGATCCTGTCGGAGAGGGCGTAGATCTTCTCGCGCAGGACGAGCGGGTCGTCACCCTTCGGGTTCTGGAATTCCGCGACGGCGAAGGTCCCCTCGGGGATCGGCGCCACCTTCTTCAACACGATCATGTAGTTTGCGGTCGCTACCCGATAGTTGAAGACGAACATGCGCCCGGCAAGCTCCACCAGTTTCTCGTCCGACTGTCGCTGGCAGCCTGCAAGCGTGACCGCCATCACAACGGTCGCAAGGGCGAAATTTCTGCTTCTCATGATGCCTCCTCCTGCCTCCTGCGCCGATAGTGCCGGTTCGCCTTGGCGCGATTGCCGCAGACGGCCATGTCGCACCAGGTGCGGCTCCTGTTCCTGCTGCGGTCGAGAAAGAGCCAGCCGCAATTGCCACAGATCTTCATGCGGTCCTTTTCCGGCATGACGATCAGCTGCAGCGCCGAGCGCACGGTTGCCGCGTCGAGGCCCTTCGGGGAGGTTGCCCCGCGCAGCGTCTCGGCAAGCGCCGCCAGCAGTTCCGCCAGCATCGCGTCCGTCTCGACCCCAAGCGTGCGGGCGCGGAAATATCCGTCCATCGCCTCGCGCAGCGCGATGAAGCCCGCTCTATTCTCCTCCCGGACCGGCTGAATGTCACCGAAAAGCGCCTGTTCGGCGCAGAAGGCGTTCGCCGCCGCGGCAAAGCTCTCCATCTGTTCGCTCGCGTCGAAACGATCGATGCGCCGCTCCTCGTCATGGCGCAGGATGACGCTGTTCGCGACATCGAGGGCTAGCGCGCCGCCGGCAAAGCGGTGTGGGGTCCAGGAAAAGGTCATGGGAGAAAATATAACTGGTAAAATGAGTTTTGCCAGTTATATTTCTGATGATCGGGAGGGCGTTTATGGGCTATTTTCTGCAGCAGCTGGCGAACGCCGTTCCACTCGCTGCGCTCTACGCTGCCCTGGCCTTCGGTTACTCGATCGCCTTCGGCGTCACGAAGCGGGCGGACATCACCTATGGCGCGCTCTTTGCCTTTTCCGGCCAGATGTTGCTGCTTTTCACCGACTTCGGCTACACGCGCCTGTGGCTCATCCTGCCGGCGGCATTCGCGCTGGGCGCCGTGATCGCCATTGGCTATACGCTCGCCGCCGGCCTCTTTATTGGCCGCGTCATCATTCGGCCGCTTGCCGGCACGACGCCGAATGCGGTGATCGTTGCCGCGCTCGGAGTGACCATCGTCCTCATGGAGACGGCGCGGCTTGCAGCCAACACCCGCGCCATCTGGCTGCCGCCATTCCTCAACGCTCCGGTGGTCTTCTGGTCGGTGGACAGCTTTCACGTCACGCTTACACAGATCCAGCTCGGCAACACGGTGCTGATGTGCGCCGTGATCGGCCTGGGTGCCTTTGTGCTGAAACGAACCCGCTGGGGCAGGGTGTGGCGTGCCGTGACTGACGATGCCGGTGCGGCCGAGCTCTGCGGGATAAGCGCCGGGCGGGTGTTTCTCGTAGCCTATGGAGCGGCGACCGCGGTTGCTACCTTCTGCGGCATTCTCGCGACTTCCTACTACGGGACGATGGATTTCGGCGCCGGCTTGATGTTCGGCCTGAAAGTGCTGATCATCGCGGCCGTGGGCGGCTATTCCGACCCACTCAAATCGGCCGGCGGCGCGGCAGCGCTGGGCCTTTTCGAGACGCTTTGGGGCGCTTACGGCTCGCTTCTCTGGCGTGACCTGGTGATCTTTTCGGTGCTCGTTCTGCTACTGGTCATGAGCCGGCGCGAGCGCGTCATTCCGTGACGGAACGTGAGGCTTCGGCCCACTTGCCGAGCGCGGTATCGTCCGCGTCCTTTGCGGAGACCCAGTCTCCGGCCTTGCCATCGGTGCCGTGCTCCTTCTTCCAGAAGGGAGCGGACGTCTTGAGGAAGTCCATGACGAAATTGGCGCCGTCGAATGCCGCCTGGCGGTGTGGGGCCGCAGCGACGACGAGCACGATGTTTTCGCCGGGCATGATCTTGCCGTAGCGGTGAATGGCCGTGAGGCCGAGGAGGTCGAAGCGTTCGATGGCGATCCTGGCGATGCGGGTCATCTCCGCTTCGGCCATGCCCGGATAGTGCTCCAGCTCAAGTGCGGAAAGCGTCCCGCCCTCGTCGCGGCAAAGGCCCGAGAAGGTCACGACGGCACCGATCTCCGGCCTACTCTTCGAAAGAAGGTCGACCTCCGCCTGTAGGTCGAAATCCTGTGTCTGGACGCGGATGGTGGGGGCGGAGGTCATGCGGCACTATCCTCTGCAAGGTCTTCCGCGCGTCAGCCGCCGGTCATCGGCGGGAATATGCCGATCTCGCGCGCGCCGGCGAGGGGCTCGCGGTGCCCGACATGTTCCTGGTTGATGGCCACGCGGATAGCCTCGGGAAACTGCAGTGCCGCCTCATATTCTTCGCCGAGCGTCTTCAGGTGTGCGAGGAGGTCGCCAACGGTCACGACCGCCGGCGGAAGCCGGATCTCTTCTTCCGCCTTGCCGATGCGTTCGCGCACCCAGGCAAAATAGACGAGCCTCGTCATCATTCCTCATCCACCACATGCTTCAGGCCGGCACGGAAATAGTCGTAGCCGCTGTAGATCGTCAGCAGCGCCGCGATCCAGAGTAGCACTATACCCGTTTGCGTCGTGTAGGGCACCACCGTATCGCCCGCAGGCCCCGCCAGCAGGAAGGCGATGGCCACCATCTGCACCGTCGTCTTCCACTTGGCGATGCGCGTCACCGGCACGCTGACCTTGAGGGCTGCCAGATATTCGCGCAGGCCGGATACCAGGATTTCGCGGCAGAGGATGATGATTGCAGCCCAGAGCGACCAGCCGGCAATCGTGCCGTCCGCCGCAACCAGCAGCAGGATGGAGGCGACCAGCAGCTTGTCGGCGATCGGATCCAGCATGCGCCCGATATTCGAGGTCTGGTTCCAGATGCGCGCAAGATAGCCGTCGAGGAAATCCGTCAGCGAGGCGATGATGAATATCCACAGCGCCACCCACCGGGCAAAGTCCGAACTCGCCAGTTTGCCTTCGACGAAAAAGCACAGGACGATCAGCGGAACCGCCAGAATGCGGCCATAGGTCAGCAGGTTGGGGATACCGTATGCGCGCGAAGCCATGGATTCTTTTCTCTGAAATCTCTGGGTAGATGACGGCTTCCACCGGACACCGTCAATATTGTTTCTGTTTTTTCGCAGCCTTTGCGTGGCATTTGCGACCGGGTGGGGCTATTTCGCGCCGTCCTCGTGAAAGTGATTGTAGACTTGGCGCGCGACCGCCTCGGATATGCCCTCGACGGTCATGAGGTCGCTGAGCCCGGCGCGGGACACCGCCTTTGCAGTTCCGAAGTGCTGCAGCAGCGCTCGCTTGCGCGACGGGCCGATACCGCCGATCTCGTCGAGCGGGTTCCTGACCATCTCTTTCTTTCGCCGTGCCCGGTGGGAGCCGATGGCGAAGCGGTGCGCCTCGTCGCGCAGCCGCTGGATGAAGTAGAGCACGGGATCGCGCGGCGGCAGGGTGAAGCTTTCGCGACCGGGCGGAAAGAAGCGTTCGCGGCCCGCATCGCGGTCGACACCCTTCGCAACGCCGATCGCCGTCACGCTGTCGGTGATCCCCAATTCCTCGAGTATGGTCCGAACCGCGGTCATCTGGCCCTGGCCGCCGTCAATGAGGATGACGTCCGGCCACGCAGGGAAGGGCATGTCGGCCGTATCCACCGTGTCGAGGGGCTGGTTGCGGTCGGGGATGCCTTCCTCCTTGAGAAGGCGCGAGAAGCGTCGGGTCATGACCTCGCGCATCATGCCGAAGTCGTCGCCGGGCGTGATGTCGGTCGATTTGATGTTGAACTTGCGGTACTGGTTCTTCACGAAGCCTTCCGGCCCGGCGACCACCATGCCGCCGACGGCGTTCGTGCCCATGATGTGGGAGTTGTCGTAGATCTCGATGCGCTGCGGCACATAGGGCAGGGCGAAGGTCTCCTTGAACCCTTCCAGCAGGCGTGACTGAGAAGCCGTTTCGGCAAGCTTGCGTCCGTGCGCCTCGCGGGCATTGGCGACCACATGGTCCACCAGGTCCTTCTTCTCTCCGCGCTGGGGCACGAGGATGGACACTTTGTGGCTAGCCTTTTCGCTGAAAGCCGCCGCCAGCAGTTCGATCTCTTCGACAGTTTCCGAAAGCAGGATCTGCTTCGGCACCGGCTTGTCGTCATAGAACTGGGCGAGGAAGGCGTTCAGCACCTCGGCGCTGGAAAGCTGCGGATCGGCCTTCGGAAAATAGGCACGGTTGCCCCAGTTCTGCCCGGTGCGGAAGAAGAAGACCTGGATGCACGAAATGCCGCCCTCGTGGTGGATGGCGAAGACGTCCGCCTCCTCGACGCCGGCCGGGTTGATGCCCTGGTGGCTCTGTACCATCGAAAGCGCCGCCAGACGGTCGCGATAGATGGCTGCACGCTCGAAGTCGAGGTCTTCGGCCGCCGCGTTCATCTCCTCGGCCATGTGCGCCTTCACATTCTGGCTCTTGCCGGAAAGGAAGTCCTTCGCTTCCTGCACGAGTTCTGCATAGCCCTCGTCACTGATCTCGTGCGTACAGGGCGCGGAACAGCGCTTGATCTGGTAGAGCAGGCAGGGGCGCGTGCGTGTCTCGAAGACGCTGTCGGTACAGGTGCGGATGAGGAAGGCGCGCTGCAGCGAGTTGATCGTCCGGCCGACGGCGCCCGCCGAAGCGAAGGGCCCGAAATAGTCGCCCTTGCGAGCCCGCGCCCCGCGATGCTTGAAGATTGACGGCGCGCGATGGTCGCCCGTGATCAGGATATAGGGAAACGACTTGTCGTCACGTAACAGGACGTTAAATCGCGGCCGCAAGCGCTTGATAAGATTCGCTTCAAGAAGAAGCGCCTCCGTCTCCGTGCGCGTCGTGACGAACTCCATGTTCGCCGTCAGGCGCACCATCTGTGCGATACGGTTGGAGTGGACGCGTCCCACGGCATAATTGCCGACGCGCTTCTTCAGGCTCCGCGCCTTGCCGACATAGAGCACATCGCCATCGTCGTTGAACATGCGGTAGACGCCCGGCTTGTTCGGAAGGCGCTTCACGAACTCTGCGATCAGATCGGCGCCGCTGAGACCGCTTACTTCAAGCCGACCCTCGTTCCAGTCGATAGTAGCAGAAATCGGCGCGGCGGAGGCATCGCCCTCCACCTCGATATCGTCGTCGCTCTCGTCGGTTTCGTCATAAAGAACACCGCCGTCAGGCAGCTTCTTGGCATTCATTCCTTGATCTCCAGCACATCCGGCGTCTGCCACGCGAGATGCTGGCCGCCGTCGAGTGCAATCATCTGACCCGTGATCGAAGGCGTGTCGAACAGAAAACGAATCGTTCGGCCGAATTCTTCCAACCCAGGTCCCCGCTTCAAGATAAGGGCTGCGACCTGCGCTTGGAAGTCTTCCTGTAACTGTCGCTCGCTCGGCATCGAGGGGCCGGGTCCGATTGCATTGACGCGAATCCGCGGAGCGAGCGCCTGCGCCATCGTCTGCGTCGCGGTCCAGAGTGCGGATTTCGAAAGCGTGTAGGAATAGAAGCTCGGCCGTAGCGCCCAGACGCGCTGGTCGATGATGTTGACGATCACACCGTCCGTCGTCTCCGGCAGTTGCTCGGCAAACTTTGCGGCAAGAATCGACGGCGCTCTTATGTGCAGTGCAAAATGAGCTTCCCATACGGCAGCATCGAATTCCCGCACGGAATCGTTGTGAAACTCCGATGCATTGTTAACGAGAAGATCGATCGGTCCGAGCGCCGCGACCGCCTTGTCCATCAGCTGCGCCGCGTCGTCGATGTCGGTGAGATTGGCGCGAATCGCAATTGCGTTCTTCCCCGCTTGCCGCAATTCCGCCGCCAGTTCTTCAGCCTCGTCGATGGATTTGTTCGCGTGAATGGCGACGGCGTAGCCGTCGGCTGCCAAATCTTCCGCGATAGCCCTGCCTATTCTGCGTGCCGCTCCTGTAATTAGAGCTCTCTTTAGTTTTTCACGCTGCAATGTCTTGCCTTCTGGTTCGCGTTACCCAATTGGCGAATATATAGGGTGCTACGAGTTCATATGAATAGCCGTAAATTCAGCGGGGATGCACCGGCATGTCTATGTAAAAGTTGAGAATTATTTTCGTAATTTTAAGTATACATGCTTTAACCACTCATTATGGTTAACAAAATCTCTGTTGCTGCAAAGCAACATCGAAATTCAGCCATGTCGGTGCCGCAAAGATTTCACATTTTGGCTCTTTCAAATCCGTATTTGAGTTCCAATTTCATTGTCGATCCGGGAGGGACATCTGGTAATTGCTCGCGTTGTGTTGCCATGGGACAAATGACAGGCGGCGCGAGACTGAAAGGAGAATAGTATGCGTACAATCATGACGGCACTCATGGCTTCCGCCATGGCAATCGTAGGTTTCACGGCTGCGCAGGCAGCTGACGCCGTCGATCAGGTTCCCCAGGCCCCGGTAGCTGAAGAGCCGATGGCAATCACCAACTGGCAGGGCTTCTACCTCGGCGGCGCCGGCACGTGGAATGCAGGCAACTTTGCCAGGAGCGGTGCCAACGCCTTCGGTGGCCAGATCTATGGTGGCTACAACTGGCAGAGCGGCAAGATCGTCTACGGCGTCGAAGGCGACATCGGCTATTCGGGCGCTGACCAGACGGTCAACGGCATCGAGAGCAAGAACGAGATCAACGGCTCGGTTCGCGGTCGTCTCGGCTACGATCTCAATCCCTTCCTGCCTTACGTAACGGCTGGTGTGGCTGCCTCCGAGAACAAGGCTTCCGATGCGACCTCTTCCGACAGCAAGGGCGCTTGGGGCTACACGGTCGGCGCCGGTGTCGAGGCTTTCGTGACCAACAACATCACGACCCGTCTCGAATACCGCTTCACCGACTACGAGAGCAAGGACTACAACCTCGACAGCGGCTCGGTTTCGCGCGGCTACGACGAGAACAGCGTCAAACTCGGTATCGGCGTCAAGTTCTGATAGCAGGCCTTTAGGAATGCGAGGAGCCGGGGTTCGCCCCGGCTCAGGTTGCTGACAAAGCCATCAACCCGATTGATCGCTTGGAGCGCGCCAAATACCCACCGCCGTCATACCGGCCTTGAGCCGGTATCCAGCGCGATCAGGTCCTTGATCGCGAGAGGCTCTTCCGCTGCGCAGACGCGCGTCGGCTGGATTCCGGCTCAAGGCCGGAATGACGGGGAATAAAGCTGTGTCGAACCGCAAGAGGTTTGCCAGCAGTCCGAGCCGGGGCTTGCCCCGGCTTTTTCTTTTGGCGCCGGGCCTCAACCCAACGGTTTCAGCTGCGCATAGGCAGGAAATTTCCTCTCGAACTGCCGTGCCCAGGCAATCAGTCCGCCGCGTCCGTCCTCCCACTGTCCGTTGAAGCGAAGGTCGAGGTAACCGAGCGTTGCGGCAAGGGCGAAATCCCCACCGTTGAGCTTCTTTCCAAGCTTGGGCGGTTCGGCGTTGAGGTGGTCGAGGGCGCGTATCACCTTTGCCCACTGCCGATCGATCCAGGCTGGTGGATCTTCTCCTCTTCCCGGTGCCGGCGCTCGTAGACGATCGCGAGCAGGCAATCGCACGTTCCGTCGCAGAGCGCTTCCACGATCTCCGCAGTCGTCCGCTTGATGTCCTTCGAGGGGTAGAGCCTCTTGCCCTTCATGCGGTGGAAATAATGCATGATGGCGATACTGTCGAAGATCGAAAGGCCGTCATCGGTAAGCAATGTCGGGATCTTGCCGAGGGGATTGTTGTCGACGAGCAAGGAGGGGCCGGCATTTGTATCGACACGGATCTCGTTGAGCTCGATGTCGAGATAGCGGGCCGCCATCCTGACCTTGCTGGAATAGGGCGATGCCGGCGAACAGAGAAGCTTCATGGAATGTCTTTCGGGAGAATTGCGAGGGGTGCGGGCGGTATTGACCACGCTTTGCCGCTAACGGTCAACGTCGCCCGCCGACCGCTCCGTGGTTCATTGCTCGCCTCGCAGCCAGAAAGCGCGGTTCGAGGCGAACCGGTCCTGGGCAAGCAGTTCCTTGAGGGCGGGCAATAGCGCGTGCAGCTCATCCTTCAGCGTAAAGGGCGGGTTGACGATGACGAGCCCCGAACCGGTCAGTCCGGTGAAACCGCGATCACTGCGCACCACGAGTTCCGCGCAGAGCATCTTGGGGATGCCGAGCGCCTGCAGGGCTTCATGAAACTCGGCGATGGGAGCGCTGCGCTTCAGCGGATACCACAGGCAGTAGGTGCCGCCGGGAAAGCGCCGATAGGCCCTGGCGAGACCATCTGCCAGCCGCTCGTATTCGCCCTCGTCCTCGAAGGGCGGATCGACCAGCACGATGCCGCGTTTCTCCTTGGGTGGCAGATGCGCCCCGAGCGCCAGCCAGCCGTCGAGTTCGGTGACCCGCGCATGGTGGTCGCCCTCGAAGAGACGGTGCAGGCTGGCAAAGTCGGCCGGGTGAAGCTCCATGGCCGAGAGCCGGTCCTGCGGGCGAAACAGCATGCGCGCAAGTTTCGGCGATCCGGGGTAAAGCTTGACGGTGCCATCCGGGTTGAGGGCACGCACGGCCGAAAGATAGGGTTCGAGCAGGTCGCTCGCCTGCGAGGGCAGATCCGCCTCCATGAGCCGGCCGATGCCGTCACGCCATTCCCCGGTCTTCTGCGCCTCCTCGGAGGACAGGTCGTAAAGCCCGATGCCGGCATGTGTGTCGAGGACGCGGAAAGCCTTGTCCTTGTTCTGCATGTAGCGGATCAGCCGCGCCAGCACCGCATGTTTCAGCACATCGGCAAAATTGCCCGCATGGTAGATGTGGCGGTAGTTCATTTTCGCTGATGTCCGTGTGAATTCGCGCAATCGTGGATTTTTGTGCCTTTTGGGCGGTCATCGCTTCGCATATAGAAGCCGCATGAATATTGCGACCCCCATACACGCCAAATCAAGAGTTGGCCACACGGCCTGCCCGCATGACTGTCCCTCCACCTGTGCGCTGGAGATAGACCTCACGGAGGACGGCCGCATCGGCCGCCTGCGTGGTGCGGGCGACAACTCATACACATCGGGTGTCATTTGCGCCAAGGTGGCCCGCTACGCCGAACGCCTCTACCATCCGGACCGGCTCATGCATCCGCTTCGGCGCGCCGGTGCCAAAGGGGCAGGGCAGTGGCAGCAGGTGTCATGGGACGACGCACTGGACGAGATCGCCGAGGCTTTCGTCAAGGCGGAAGTGAAGCACGGCAGCGAGGCCATCTGGCCCTATTTCTATGCGGGCACCATGGGCTGGGTGCAGCGCGATTCGATCGAACGCCTGCGGCACGCCAAGCGCTATTCGGGCTTCTTTTCGTCGATCTGCACGAACCCGGCCTGGACCGGCTTCACCATGGCGACGGGCACCCTGCGCGGCCCCGATCCGCGCGAGATCGACCGCACCGATTGCGTGGTCATCTGGGGCACGAACGCCGTTTCCACCCAGGTCAACTTGATGACCCACGCGATCAAGGCGCGCAAGGAACGCGGCGCGCGGATCGTCGTCATCGACATCTACGACAATCCGACGATGAAGCAGGCCGATATCGCCCTCGTCGTGAAGCCCGGCACCGATGCCGCGCTCGCCTGCGCCGTCATGCACGTCGCCTTCCGCGACGGCTATGCCGATCGGGCCTATATGGCGAAATATGCGGATGATCCTGTCGGCCTCGAAGCGCATCTCAGGACGAAGACGCCGGAATGGGCGGCCGCGATCACCGGGCTTTCCGTTGATGAGATCGAGGCATTCGCCAAGCTCGTCGGCACGACGAAGAAGACGTTCTTCCGCCTCGGCTACGGCTTCACGCGCCAGCGCAACGGCGCAGTCGCCATGCATGCGGCCGCCTCGGTCGCGACGGTACTGGGCTCCTGGCAGCATGAGGGCGGCGGCGCCTTCCACTCCAACAGCGATATCTTCCGCATGGACAATTCCGAGCTTACGGGCAAGGGGTTGAAGGATCCCGACATCCGCATGCTCGACCAGTCGCAGATCGGCCGCGTGCTGACGGGCGATGCCGTAGCGCTACGCCACCGCGGTCCGGTGACGGCGATGCTGATCCAGAATACCAACCCGGCGAATATCGCACCCGAGCAGCGGCTGGTGAGGCGCGGCTTTGCCCGCAATGATCTCTTCGTTGCCGTGCACGAGCAGTTCATGACGGAAACGGCCGAAATCGCCGATATCGTCCTGCCGGCCACGATGTTCGTCGAACACGACGATCTCTACCGTGCCGGCGGGCAGAACCATATCCTGCTTGGCCCAAAGCTCGTCGAACCGCCTCCGACCGTGCGCACGAACCTTTTCGTCATCGAGGAGCTTGCCAAGCGCCTTGGGGTCGCCGACCGGCCGGGCTTCGGTTTCACGGCGCGTGAGATGGTCGACCGCATCCTGGAGCGCAGCGGCCTTCCGGACTACGACTACTTCCTCGAGCACAAATGGTTCGATCGACAGCCCGCCTTCGATGAGGCCCATTTCCTGAACGGTTTCGCCCATGCGGACCGCAAGTTCCATTTTCGCCCCGACTGGGTGAACGGTCAGGCGCCGAACAGGCCGCCGGCATCCGTCGGTGCACTCGGTCCTCACGAGGCGCTGCCGGCTTTCCCGGACCAGGTGGACGTCATCGAAGTGGCCGATCCCCAGCACCCCTTCCGGCTTGCCACGTCGCCCGCCCGCAACTTCCTGAATTCGAGCTTCTCGGAGACCAAGACTTCGCGCCAGAAGGAAGGTCGCCCGGAGGTGATGATCAACCCGGCCGATGCCGCGGCCCACGGCGTGGCCCATGGCGATCTCATCCGCATCGGCAATGCGCGCGGCGACCTGCGTATCCACGCCCGGGTGACGACAGAGGTCAAGCCGGGCGTGCTGATTGCCGAAGGCCTATGGCCGAACAAGGCGCATGTCGACGGCGAGGGCATCAATGTCTTGACCGGCGCCGATCCGGTGGCGCCCTATGGCGGCGCTGCCGTCCATGACAACAAGGTTTGGCTTCGCAAGGAACCGGCATGAAGAGCTTCGACAGGGCAAAGGTCGAGATCCTCGGCGATGAGACGCTTGCCGACGAATGGACGCGGCTCAGCCGCTTCACTCTGGACTACACGAACTCGCAGGGCGAGACCCACCGCCTGACGCGGGAGATCTACCACCGCACCCCGGCCGCGACGATCCTGCTCTACGATCCGAAGCGCGACGTTGTCGTCCTCGTCCGTCAGTTCCGCCTTCCGGACCATCTGAACGGCGGATCGGGCTGGCTGATCGAGACGCCGGCCGGGCT
Source organism: Rhizobium sp. BK251 (assembly GCF_004345245.1). Lineage (GTDB taxonomy): Bacteria > Pseudomonadota > Alphaproteobacteria > Rhizobiales > Rhizobiaceae > Rhizobium. The sequence continues at coordinate 129,645 of NZ_SLUQ01000007.1, forward strand.
CCTCGACGGGGAAGAGCCGGAAGAGGCCATCCGCCGCGAGGCGATGGAGGAGACGGGCTATCGGGTGGGCAGCGTGCTGCCGGTCTTCAAGGCGCTCACGTCACCCGGCTCGGTGACGGAATACATCCATTTCTTCGCCGCCACGATCGATGTGTCGGATCGGGTGGCCGATGGCGGCGGTGTCGCGCATGAGCACGAGGATATCGAAGTTCTGGAAGTGCCGCTCGCCGAGGCCGTTGCCATGATCGAGACCGGCGAGATCCACGACGCCAAGACGATCATGCTGCTGCAGTGGGCCATCCTGAACAGGGATAGATTGACGAAATAAGATCGGGCGGCATCTGCTGCCGCCAAGCGCTGCGAGACGGGATACCGCAAGGTCTTCGCAGCATCCCGTCCGTGCCGGACTACTTGTCGAGGGTCAGCTGAAGGTTGGAGATGCCGGCGACCAGATCGATGCCCTTCTGGGCGTCGACCGAGACGGGCTGCAGGGAGATCGACTTGAGGGAGCCGCCGACGAGAACCTTGGCGCCGCCGCCGAGGCCGAGGCCGGCATCTGCATCAGCTCCGATATAGTCGCCCTGCAGTGCACCTGCCGTATGCTCGGCCGGGGCGAAAACGGCCCACACCATTTTTTCCTTCTTCATCTCACCGATGTCGAGGCCGACGGTTTCAAGTTTGCCGCTGTAGCGCTCGACCGATCCGCCACCCAGCGGGACATAGTCACACTTGAGCTGCTGAGTGGACTCGACGACCAGTCCGACGGACTCGCCGGCGGTGCATTCGAGAGAGCCGGTCTTGATGTGGTCGGCAGCAAAGACTGGCGTGCCGAGAGCAACGCCGGAGACCATGAGGGCGGCGACGGAGAGCTTGGAAATCGTTGTCATGGGAACACCCCTAAGAGTTTGCATGGTGAATTGAACCTATATGGCCTGCAAATTGCGCTTCGACGTGAATATCCCCCCAAAACAACAACTTGCCGCCTGAGTTTCGAGATAGTGCGACATCGCCTCCCAGCAAGGCACTTGCGCGCTGCAGCGATGCGATTGAACAAATGTAGTCGGACTCACCAAAACGACGCCGGAATTTGACTGGCGCTCCAGAGCGGTACAGCGGAATTTTGCGCCGGGCGATCTCCGGCGATCCTGGCGTGCTCGATACTGCAAGGGAGGGCGTGTTCGGCCAGCGTGCCGATCGCGGCGAAATCGAGACGGGGGATGTCAGCCGCGTTCGCGCCATGTTCCGTGGCTGCCGCACAGTCTACAATGACGGCACGCTTCATCCGGTGTGCGTTGGTCGCCTAAGGTTCAGGCCCGGTCGCCAATGAGGGAGATAAGCCGGCCGCCCAAGGTCGGCTCTGTCGTTCCGGTTCCGACAGCCTTGTTCCCCTCCATCTTCACCTTCTCCTCGGCAAAGAGGCGTAGCGCCTGTGGGTAAAGCTGATGCTCGACCGTGAGCACGCGGGCGGCAAGCGTTTCCGCCGTGTCGCCGGCGAGGATGGGCACGGCCGCCTGGCCGATCGACGGCCCTTCATCCATGCCTTCGGTGACGAAATGCACCGTGCAGCCGGCAATGCGCATGCCGGCATCGATAGCCCGCTGATGGGTGTGCAGGCCGGGAAACAGCGGCAGCAGGGAAGGGTGGATGTTGATGATGCGTCCCTCCCAGCGCCGGATGAAGGCGGCGGAAAGCAGGCGCATGTAGCCGGCGAGGCAGATGATGTCAGGCGAGAGCTCGTCGAGCGCGGCGAGGATCGCCGCCTCGTGCGCTTCCTTGCTTTCATAGTCCTTGCGCACGAAGGCGAAGGCCGGGATACCCTCGGCCGCCGCCTTGGCAAGTCCACCGGCATCCGCCTTGTCGGAGAGAACCGCGACGATTTCGGCCGGATAGCCTTCGCCTGCAGCCGCACCGACCAGGGCCATCATGTTCGAGCCGCCACCGGAAATGAAGACGGCGACGCGTTTGCGCGGCGTGCTCATATGGCAAGCGTACCCGTGTAATGGGTACCGGCTGCGCCTTCGGCACGCGCGATCATGCGGCCAAGCCTGATGATCTTCTCACCTTCCGCCTCGAGGGCCTTCGTCACCGCCTCGACATTTTCGGACGCGACGACGGCGATCATGCCGACGCCGCAGTTGAAGGTGCGCAGCATCTCCTTGGCCTCGACGCCACCGGTCTTGGCGAGCCAGGAGAACACCGGAGGTACCTGCACGGCACCGAGATCGATCTCGGCCGCCAACTGCTTCGGCAGCACGCGCGGAATGTTCTCGGGAAAGCCGCCGCCGGTGATGTGAGCGAGAGCCTTGATGGCGCCGGTCTCACGGATCGCCTTGAGGAGCGGCTTCACATAGATGCGCGTCGGCGTCAGCAGCGCCTCGCCAAGCTTCTTTCCTTCGGCGAAGGGAGCAGGGGCATCCCAGGCAAGCCCGGAAAGCGCCACGATCTTGCGGACCAGCGAAAAACCGTTCGAATGGACGCCCGACGATGCGAGGCCGAGGATGACGTCGCCTTCGGCGATATCGGCCGAAGGCAGGAGCTGGCCGCGTTCGGCAGCGCCGACTGCAAAGCCGGCGAGATCGTAGTCGCCGTCCGAATACATTCCCGGCATTTCGGCTGTCTCGCCGCCGATCAGCGCGCAACCTGCCTCGCGGCATCCCGAGGCAATGCCGCCGACGATCGCCGCACCCTGGTCGGGGTCGAGCTTGCCCGTCGCGAAATAGTCGAGGAAGAACAGCGGCTCGGCGCCTTGAACGACGAGATCGTTGACGCACATGGCCACAAGGTCGATGCCGACGGTCTCGTGGTAGTCGGCATCGATCGCGATCTTCAGCTTGGTGCCGACGCCGTCGTTGGCTGCGACCAGCACCGGATCGGTGAAGCCCGCCGCCTTGAGGTCGAACAGCCCTCCGAAGCCGCCGATCTCGCCGTCGGCGCCGGGACGACGGGTCGAGCGCACCGCCGGCTTGATCTTCTCGACCATCAGGTTGCCGGCATCGATGTCGACGCCCGCGTCGCTATAGGTCAGACCGTTCTTTCCAGACTGGCTCATGCTTTCGTCTCCGATGGCTGCCACGGCACGTCTTCCGCCGCTCGGCTTGATTGCCGGTGGCCATTGCATGACAAAGGGCCTCTATGCAAGCGGTTGCCATAGGAAGCCCCGCTTTTTTGCCGGTTTCAACCCCCGCAACCGGCGACCATTTACCGCCAGCGCAGAATTTGCGACCGTCGCCCCGAAGCAGGGAAGAAAATTAGACGGGCCGACACAAATTGACCATTCCCAACATCATCACCATTGCGCGCCTCCTGGCGGTTCCGGTTCTCGTCTACGTCATGCTGCGTGGTTCGGCAGGGGCGGCATTCTGGATCGTGCTGCTCGCGGGATTGTCCGACGGGCTGGATGGCGTGATCGCCCGGCACTTCCGCCAGCAGTCCAGGCTTGGCGCCTGGCTCGATCCGATTGCCGACAAGCTGCTGCTTGTGACGACCTACGTCATGCTGGGTGTGACCGGCCACCTCCCGGATTGGCTGGTCATTCTGATCGTTTCGCGCGACGTGCTGATCGTGAGTGGCGTTCTCCTGGCAAGCCTCATGGGCAAGCCGTTGAAGATCTCGCCGCTGTTCATATCCAAGGCGAACACGGCCGCGCAGGTGTTCCTGGCGGTGTTCGTTCTGGCGATGCTGGCCTTCGGCTTTGAGGGCGGCGCCTTTACGAGCCTCTTGATACTTATCACCGCAGGCTTGACCATTCTCTCGGCCGCATCCTATTTCCTCTTATGGATGCGCCACATGAACGGCGCTTCGCAGGGCTAAATGGGCGCCGGCGACAAATCGACCACCGAGGAGCAAGATGCCACAGCAATTTAGCGGAGCGGGTCTCAAGCGTCAGGCGGTCTTCTGGCTCGCTGTGCTGCTCTTCTGCATCATCTTCCTCTATGTGTTCAGCGCGATCCTTCTGCCATTCGTCGCCGGCATGGCGGTCGCCTATTTCCTCGATCCGGTTGCAGACTGGCTCGAAAGGCGCGGCCTCAGCCGCCTCATGGCAACCATCGTCATCCTGATCGCCTTCGTCGTCGTCTTTGCGCTGGCGTTGGTGATCCTGATCCCGATCCTGATCACGCAGTTCAACGATTTTGCCGGACGCCTGCCGGGCTACATCACCCAGCTGCAGGAATTCATCGCCAATTCGCAGAACGTGTTCCTGCCGGAATGGGCAAAGAGCCAACTGGATACGATCAGGAACAATTTCTCGAGCATACTTACGGAGGGTGTCGGCTTCATCGGCAGCCTCTTCGCGCAGCTCTGGAATTCGGGCAAGGCGATCGTCGACGTCATTTCGCTGCTCATCGTTACCCCGGTCGTCGCCTTCTACATCCTCCTCGATTGGGACCGCATGATCGCCAAGGTCGATGCCTGGGTTCCACGCGACTACGTGCAGACCGTGCGCCAGATCGCCCGCGAGATGGATCAGGCGATCGCCGGGTTCATTCGTGGCCAGGGCTCGCTCTGCATCATCCTTGGCGTCTATTACGGCGTCGGCCTGTCGCTCGTCGGCCTCAATTTCGGGCTGCTCATCGGTCTGTTTGCCGGCATGATCAGCTTCATCCCCTATGTCGGGTCGATGGTCGGCCTCGTGCTTGCGATCGGCGTTGCGAGCGTCCAGTTCTGGCCGGACTACGGGTGGATCGTCCTCGTGGCCGGTGTCTTCTTCAGTGGCCAATTCCTCGAAGGCAATATCCTGCAGCCGAAACTCGTCGGCTCGAGCGTCGGACTGCATCCCGTCTGGCTGATGTTTGCCCTCTTCGCCTTCGGCGCGCTCTTCGGTTTCGTCGGTCTCCTGATCGCGGTGCCCGCAGCGGCGGCCGTCGGCGTCCTTGTCCGTTTCGCGCTTTCGCGATACCTTCAGAGTGACCTTTATCATGGACGCTCCCCCGGCGAACCGGTGCGAAAGGCAAAGGCCTCAAACCCGGAATAACAGGTTCTGACTATCAATGAGCGACGTGAAGAATGCTGATCAGAGGCGCCGCAGCGCCGAACAGCTGCCCCTGGTCTTTACCCATGACGCGGCGACCGGAAGGGACGATCTGCTGATCTCCAACCGGCTGAGCGCGGCTGTGGCGATCGTGGATGCGTGGCCGGACTGGCCGTCGCCCGTGGTGATCCTGGCCGGCCCGGTGGGCTCGGGAAAATCGCACCTCGCCAGCATTTGGAAAGAGCGCAGCGGTGCGGCCTACATCCGTCCGACGGCTGGATCGGACGCGGCGGTTGAGGCAGCCCATGGCCCGGTAATCTTCGAGGACGTGGACCGGGAGGGCTTCGACGACACGGAGCTTTTCCACGTCATCAACAGCGTGCGGGAAAACGGCACGGCGCTTCTGATGACGAGCCGCCTTTGGCCGATGTCCTGGCCCGTCACATTGCCCGACCTGCGTTCGCGCCTGAAGGCGGCCACCATCGTGGAGATCGGTGAGCCGGATGATGAGCTGCTGTCCCAGGTGATCGTCAAGCTCTTTGCCGACCGCCAGCTTTATATTGATGACAAACTGGTCCAATACATTGTCAATCGCATGGAAAGGTCGCTCAACGCGGCCCAGACCATCGTCGACAGGCTCGACCGCCAGGCGCTGTCCCGCGGTACGAAAATTACCCGAAGTCTCGCCGCCGAGGTATTGAATGAATTGGGAAATTCCGGTCCTGGCGATTGACTGTCACAGTTCCGTCGTGAAACTGTTATACGTGGCAAATGAACGAAAGTTGGCGGGCAGGTGATGGATACGGCACTCACGGAACAGAAGGAAGCCAACGGGACAGCCGCCGAGGCTCCTGCCGAAAACCCGCTGTTCAGCAGCCCGGATCGCTTCGTAAACCGCGAATTCTCGTGGCTGCAGTTCAACCGTCGCGTTCTTGAGGAAACGCTGAACACGGCCCACCCGTTGCTGGAGCGCGTTCGCTTCCTGTCGATCTCCGCCGCAAACCTCGACGAATTCTTCATGGTGCGGGTCGCCGGCCTGGAGGGCCAGGTTCGGCAGAACATCGCCATGCGCAGCCCGGACGGCAAGACGCCCGCCGAACAGCTCGACGACATCCTGCGCGAGATCGACAACCTGCAGATGGAGCAGCAGGCCTCGCTCGCCGTGCTTCAGCAATATCTAGCCAAGGAAGATATCCTCATCGTCCGGCCGGCCGCTCTGACCGAAACAGAGCGCCAATGGCTTGCGCAGGAGTTCGAGCAGGCGATCTTCCCGGTCCTGACGCCGCTCTCCATCGACCCGGCTCATCCTTTCCCGTTCATACCGAACCTCGGCTTTTCGATCGGCCTGCAGCTGGTCAGCAAGCGCGGCCGCGATCCGATGACGGCGCTCCTGCGCCTTCCGCCGGCGCTGGATCGCTTCGTCCGCCTGCCGGACGACAGGAATGTCATTCGCTACATCACGCTCGAAGACGTGGTGAATGTCTTCATCCATCGTCTCTATCCCGGCTATGAGGTGAAGGGTTCCGGTACCTTCCGCATCATCCGGGACAGCGATATCGAAGTCGAGGAAGAGGCCGAGGACCTCGTGCGCTTCTTCGAGACGGCCCTCAAGCGGCGGCGCCGCGGGTCGGTGATCCGCATCGAGACGGATTCGGAAATGCCGGCCTCTCTCCGGCAGTTCGTCGTCCATGCCCTCAATGTCCCGGACAACCGCGTCGCCGTCCTGCCTGGCCTCCTCGCGCTCAACACGCTGTCGGAGATCACCAAGGCACCGCGCGACGACCTGCGATTTCCCCCCTACAATGCGCGATTTCCCGAACGCGTCCGAGAACACGCCGGAGATTGCCTCGCTGCCATCCGCGAAAAGGACATGGTGGTCCACCATCCCTATGAATCCTTCGACGTGGTGGTCCAGTTTCTGCTCCAGGCTGCGCGCGACCCGGATGTGGTGGCGATAAAGCAAACCCTCTACCGCACGTCCAATGACAGCCCGATCGTGCGGGCGCTCATCGACGCGGCCGAGATGGGCAAGTCGGTGACGGCGCTCGTGGAACTCAAGGCGCGTTTCGACGAGGAAGCCAATATCCGTTGGGCGCGCGACCTTGAGCGCGCCGGCGTGCAGGTCGTCTTCGGCTTCATCGAGCTCAAGACCCACGCGAAGATGTCCATGGTCGTGCGCCGCGAGGACGGCCGCCTCAGGACCTACTGCCATCTCGGCACCGGCAACTACCATCCGGTGACGGCGAAGATCTATACGGACCTGTCCTTCTTCACCTGCAATCCGAAGATCGCCCACGACATGGCGAACATCTTCAACTTCATCACCGGTTATGGCGAGCCCGAGGGCGACATGAAGCTCGCCGTGTCGCCCTATTCGCTGCGTTCGCGCATCCTCAAGCATATCGAGGATGAGATTGCCCATCGGAAGCGGGGTGCGCCGGCGGCGATCTGGATGAAGTTGAACGCGCTGGTCGATCCGGACATCATCGACGCGCTCTATGCCGCCAGCCACGCCGGCGTTGAGATCGATCTCGTCATTCGCGGCATATGCTGCCTGCGCCCGCAGATCCCGGGCCTTTCGGACAATATCCGCGTCAAGTCGATCGTCGGGCGGTTCCTCGAACACAGCCGGATATTCTGCTTCGGCAATGGCCACGGCCTGCCGTCGGACAAGGCGCTCGTCTATATCGGCTCGGCCGACATGATGCCGCGCAACCTCGATCGTCGCGTCGAAACGCTCGTCCCCCTCATCAATCCGACGGTGCACGAGCAGGTTCTTTCACAGATCATGCTGGGCAACTTGATTGACAATCAGCAGAGCTACGAGATATTGCCCGACGGTACGTCCCGGCGCATCGAGGTGCGCAAGGGAGAGGAACCGTTCAATGCGCAGCATTACTTCATGACGAATCCCAGTCTTTCGGGCCGTGGTGAAGCATTGAAATCCAGTGCGCCGAAACTGATTGCCGGGCTGCTTTCCGGCCGTAGCAAATAAACTGGAATTGCATGGTTGAATCAGAAGCCCAGGGGCGCCTTCCGGGAATAGCCCCGGTGTCCGTTGTCGACATCGGATCGAATTCCATTCGTCTGGTCGTCTACGAGGGGCTGTCCCGGTCACCCACCATTCTCTTCAACGAGAAGGTTCTGTGCGGTCTCGGCAAGGGTATCGCGCTGACCGGCAAGATGGACGAGGAGAGCGTCAAGCGCGCGCTCGCTGCCCTCCACCGCTTCAAGGCCCTCTCGACCCAGGCGCGCGCCTCGACCATGTTCGTGCTGGCGACCGCCGCGGCGCGCGAGGCGAGCAACGGCCCGGACTTCATTCATCAGGCGGAGGTGATCCTCGGTCGCCACATCCGCATACTCTCGGGCGAGGAGGAAGCGCGCTTCTCGGCGCTCGGCATCATCAGCGGCTTCTTCAATCCGGATGGCATCGCCGGCGATCTCGGCGGCGGCTCGCTGGAACTCATCGACATCAAGGGCAAGGAGATGGGCAAGGGGATCACCCTGCCGCTCGGCGGCCTGCGCCTGTCGGAATATGCCGGCGGACTTGTGCAGAAGGCGCGCATCTTCGCGCGTCGGCATGTGAAGACCGCCAAGCTCCTGGAGAAGGGCGCGGGACGCACTTTCTATGCGGTTGGCGGCACCTGGCGAAACATCGCCAAGCTGCACATGGAGATCACCAAATATCCACTGCATATGATGCAGGGCTATGAAGTGCCCTTGGACACCATGATGCAGTTCCTCGATCAGGTCGCCGAAAGCCGGGATTCCAAGGAACCTGCTCTCCAGGCTGTCTCCAAGCATCGCCGTTCGCTCCTGCCCTTCGGCGCAGTCGCGATGAAGGAAGTGCTGAGCGAGATGAAGCCCTCCGTCATCTCGTTTTCGGGGCAGGGGGTTCGCGAAGGCTATCTCTATTCGCTGCTGAGCGAGCACGAGCAGAGGCACGATCCCTTGCTTTCGGCGGCCGGTGAACTCGCGATCCTGAGAGCGCGTTCGCCCGAACATGCGCGCGAGCTGGCCGAATGGACTGGCCGAATGATGCCGCTCTTCGGCGTTCAGGAAACGGATGAGGAGAGCCGCTATCGCCAGGCAGCCTGTCTGCTCGCCGATATCAGCTGGCGCGCGCACCCGGACTATCGAGGGCTGCAGGCGCTGAACATCATCGCCCATTCCTCCTTCGTCGGAATCAGCCATCCGGGACGGGCGTTTATCGCGCTTGCCAACTACTACCGTTTCGAGGGCCTGAATGACGACGGCGCGACTGGGCCGCTTGCGACCATTGCCGGCCCCCAGTTCATCGAGCGTGCGAAGCTGCTCGGCGGGATACTGCGCGTCGTCTATCTCTTTTCGGCTTCGATGCCGGGCATCGTGCGCGACCTTACCTTCCGCCGGGCGTCGAGCCCCGATCTCGACCTCGAATTCGTCGTTCCGCCGGAATATCGCGACTTTGCCGGCGAGCGCCTCGACGGCCGCCTCCAGCAGCTCGCGAAGCTCACCAACAAGCGCCTGGCCTTTCGGTTCGAGTAAGCGACGGGCGACAGTCCATCGCCGGTATATGCCCTTCACGCGACCGACCGGTTTCGTCACCTCACGAAAAGAGACGGCGCATTGCGCCGTCCCCAGTCTGCCGACAAACGTCTTGTGGTTCGACACACTTTGATTTTCCGTCATTCCGGCCTTGAGCCGGAATCCAGCCGATCGCGCGTCTGCGCGGCGAAAGAGCCTCTTGCGATCAAGGACTTGATCGCGCTGGATACCGGCTCAAGGCGGGTATGACGGGGTGGGTATATTGCCGCCCTCCAAACAATTAATCGGGCCGACGGCTTTGTCGGCAGTCTCGAGGCGGTGCAAGGCACCGCCTCCATAGTTTCCGGAGGTTGTCGGATTACTTCGCGTTCAGGAACTCGCCGACTTCCAGAAGGCTGAACTCGTTGTCGTCGGCCTTGTCGACGGCACGGCCGGCGGAGAAGGGCAGGTTGTTGTCGTTGCCGATGACGATATGGGTCGCGTCGACGCGGTCGACGTTCTCGATCGTGACGAACGGCATGTCGTAGACGCCCGGCTTGGCTCCGGCCTTCTTCCTGTTGTCCGGATCCTGGATGTTGAGCAGGTCGATATAGCCGATCTTGCGCACGGCCTTGCCGACATTGGCATCGTTAAACTCGATCTTGTAGACGCGTTTCAGCTCGGCCGGCGCCTCGAAGCAATCGGGCTTCGGCTGCTTGGGATCGGCGCAGGCCTTGTCCTTCGTGCCGGCGCCGTTGTCACGCTCGATGACGAGGGCTGTCGTCTCGTCCAGCATGTTGAAATCGCCGATCGAAGCGCCCTTGTCGGCGAAGGGATAGAGCCAGCTGCGGCCGGTCCACTTCTTGGAAGCGACGTCGAATTCGAGGACGCGGATCGCGGTGTGGCCGTCGACCGTCTCCATCTTGCCGTCATCCTGGTAGATCGCGCCTTCGAGCAATCCGTAGAGCTTCGAGCCGTCCTTCGACATGGCGAGGCCCTCGAATCCGCCGGAGCGCTTCAGGTTGAAGGCGGCCATCTTCGCGGCCGGATTGGCCGGCGTCGAGATGACCGGATTGTCCGGCGACATGACGGGCTTGCCGTCGAGCGTCGTCGGGATGACGTCCGTCAGGCGACCTTCGGTGTCCACCTTCAGGAGATACGGCCCGAACTCGTCGCCGAGCCAGAAGCCGTCGGTGACGGGCTGAACGGATTCGATGTCGAAGTCCGCGCCGGTCAGATAGCGCTTGTCGCTGCCCTCGAGAACGATCGGGAAGGGTGCAATCCTGTTGGGGTCGGAGAGGAAGAGGTTCTTGACGACCTCGGCCTTGCCGCCTTCCCAGTCGAACTTGATCTGATGGAGAAACAGCATCGCATCGCTGGAGGTTGCCTTCGAGCCGAAGCCGTTGTCGGAGAGCGTCCAGAAGGTGCCGTCGGCCATCGTCTTGATGCCGGAGAAGCCCTGGATCGGCTGGCCGTCGAAGGGAAGCTTGAGGTCGGTGACGCGCGCGCCGTCCTTGCCGGGAACCGTGCCGAGCGCCTCGGTGCGCTTGCGGTCCGGCGTGGTGAACTTGCCCGAATGCTTGAGGAATTCCGGCGCGTCGGCCGGAGCCGGCACCATTGTGTTGGCCGGAATTATGGCCTGGCCGGCGAGCTTTGCCGTGAAGACCGTCTCATCGGCATGCGCGGAGGCTGCAATCATGAAAAAAAGCGCTGTGGAAGCAAAAAGGAATTTCGTCATCGTGTCACCTTGCAGGAGGATTGGCGAGGATGCCCGCTTAGCAGGTGACTGATGTCGGCCGCTTGAAGCTTCGGTGAAGCTTTGGTGACGCCCGTTCTTCGTCTTTATTTGATCTGTTGCCGGCCGGGGCCATTGAGCGCGGCAACCGAGGAAGTCAGCGCCATGACGCCGAGCGTCTGTCCACGTCCCTTTACCGCATGGCTGCCGAGATCCTCCCCCTGGACCGTATCCGGCAGGGTCATGCGGTTGGCAAGATCGGTGGAAATCAGCACGGGGCGGTTCAGGCTCCGGCAGAGTGTCTCCAGCCTCGCGGTCGTGTTCACCGTATCGCCGAAAAAGCTGATCTTGTGATGGTCGATGCCGACTTCGGCGGTGATGACGAAGCCGCCGTGCAGAGCGGCCCTCAGCCTCGGGACTTGCCCGAAATTCTGCAACCAGGTTTCTGCATTGTCCTCGATTGCATTCAGGATATCGAAGATGCATTTGACGCAGCGTGCGTCCCTTATCCCGCGCTCCAACGGCCAGGTGATGATCGCCGCATCGCCGACATAGTCGTCGATCGTGCCCTTGCTGTGCCGGACCGGCTCCGCGAACTCCGCGAAGAGGGCGCTCAGATACTGCTGCGCGCGCAGGTCGCCGTACCTCTCCGCAAAGGGCGTCGAGCCGACCAGATCGATGAACAGGAAGATGCGCTCCTCCTTCACCGGATTGCGGTAGCGGCTGACGATCATGCTCAGGAAGACGTCACGTCCGAGAAGCTCCCGCACGCGAAGAATGAAGATCAGCACGCCGCACATCACCAGCGAATAGAGCAGCACGTTGAACGGAAGGATGAGGAAGTCCGTCCATACTGCCTTCTCGAAGCGACCGACGAACCAGAGCAACAGCCCCGCAAGCGTGAAGCCGATGTTCATGAGAATGATGTAGGCCACCAGCTCGACAGCGATGTAGGCGAGTGTCGGCAGCTTCTGCATTCGCCTCGAAAGCTTGCGGAAGAAGACCTTCCGCTCGAAGGCGAGTATGGGCATGCCGATGAAAAGGGCGAAGATCGCCCCGACGATCGGCGTTCCGGATGCGAACAGCAAGTCGTATAGGACACCGCTTCCTGCAATGAAGATCGCGATGAGTGCCCAGTTCTGGGCCGGAGTTATTTCCCGCATTCCACCAATCTGGCCGTTACGTTGCGTCGAGCCATTCTTTCAGGCGTCGTGGCATGGTCAAGCGATTTCGAGAGATCGCTAGAGTGCGACCGTCTCGACTTTCTTGCCGACGAAGCGCAGCGCGACCTGGCCCCGGATCAGCTGCAGTGCGGTTTCCCCGAAGAGGTCGCGGCGCCAGCCGGTCAGGGCAGCCACCTCGGCTTTTTCGCCCTCGGCCGCGATCCGGTCGAGATCCTCGCTGTTTGCGATGACCTTGGCGGCGACCCCGTGCTTTTCGGCGATCAGCTTCAGGAGCACCTTGAGAAGCTCGGCCGCTGCTGCAGCGCCTTCCGGCGCCTGCGTGTGGCGGGGCACCTGCGGCATTTCAGCCTTTGGCAGCGACAGCGCCTGGTTGATCGCTTCGAGGACCGCGCCGCCAGCCGCGGAGCGTTCCCATCCCTTCGGGATCGTACGTAGCCGGCTGAGCGCCTCGGAGTCCTTCGGCTGCTGCTGGGCGATCTCGTAGATTGCGTCATCCTTGAGCACGCGTGAGCGCGGCACGTTGCGCGAGCGCGCCTCGCGTTCGCGCCAGGCGGCGATATATTTCACGATCGCGAGCTCCTGCGGCTTGCGCAGGCGCATCTTCAGCCGCTGCCACGCGTCGTCCGGATGGATGTCGTAGGTCTCGCGGGCCTCGAGAATGTTCATCTCCTCCTCGAGCCACGAGCCGCGCCCCTCGCGCTCCAGCTGCTCGCTGAGAAAGAGATAGACGTCGCGAAGATGCGTGACGTCCGCCAGCGCGTAGTCGAGCTGCTTGTCCGAGAGGGGACGACGGCTCCAGTCCGTGAAGCGCGAGGACTTGTCGATGTGCACGCCCTTGATGCGGCTTACGAGCTGGTCGTAGGACACCGAGTCGCCGAAACCGCAGACCATCGCGGCGACCTGCGTGTCGAAAATCGGGTGAGGGATGAGGTTGCCGCGGTTGAAGATGATTTCGATGTCCTGGCGCGCCGCGTGGAAGACTTTCAGCACCGAAGGGTTGATCATCAGCTCAAAGAAGGGGGCAAGGTCAATTCCACTGGCAAGCGGATCGACGAGCACTTCCGTCGTCGGACTTGCCATCTGAATCAAGCAGAGTTCCGGCCAGAAGGTGGTTTCGCGTAGGAATTCGGTGTCGATGGTAATGAATTTCGATTTGGCCAGCTCTTTACAGGCCAAATCCAGTTCGGCAGTTGTCTTGATCATATCAATTCATTCGTCGGAAAAAGGCGGATAAACCTTCCTTCTCCTTTCCCGGCAATATGTCAATATGTCCATTATATCTTGGGCTTTGGGCGTTTCATTCGCCGGGGTGCAGGCGGTGTTTGCGGCGGTTGCTGCGCTCGTTTGCAAGTACGGCAACCCACCCTCCGATGGCGACCATCGCAGGTAGGACTATAAAGGCGAATATCTGAATGCCGTTCATGGGGGCAACCCCTTAAGTGCGCGTCTTCCTGCCAAATGTAATGCAACCGCGGCGGAAAGCCAACAGAACGCGCCTATCACGAATGTGAATGTCGGGGCGACGGTCCCGGTTGCGGAATAGAGTGCGGCGGCGATCGGCGCAAATACACCGACCGTCAGGCACGAGGTCGATGCCCTGTCGATGGCGTTCGCCAGATATTTGGTTCGCTCGATCTCGCGCAACTTGCCCGCTGCCTTCAGACGCGACTGTCCCGTACCGTCGGGACGATACCCGAAAGCCCCGTAAACTCAAACAACGCGGAAATAGCCGGTCATCCCGGTCTTCTGGTGTTCGATGATGTGGCAATGGAACACCCAGTCGCCGGGATTGTCGGCAACTAGCGCAAGCCGCACCTTCTCGTCCGGCTGGATGAGATAGGTGTCCGAGACGAGCGGCGGGACCTGCCGAGTCGAGGAGGAGAGGACGGTGAAACTCATGCCGTGCAGATGGATCGGATGCGTATGCGGCGTGACGTTCTCGACGTTCAGGATATAGCTCTTGCCGAGTTTCATCTCCGCAAGCGGTGCCGTCGGGTCAGGCGTGTCGCCGGGCCACGGCGCCTTGTTGATCGCCCAGAAGCTGTAGCCGAGCGATCCGCATATGCTGTCGACCGCGCCGTTTTCCGCCGTGGCGCTGAGAATGAGCGGTATCTGCTCGGCGGTGGAAATATCGGCTTTGTCCATCGGATTGGCCGCCAGCCGGCCGAGGTCGCCCGTATCGCGCTTCAGTGAGCGGCCGACTGCGCGTAACCGCGCGATCGTCGTCGGGTTCGTTCCTCGGATGTCTTCAATGGTCGCTACCGCTCCCTCCGTGTCGGGCATCCGCAGCGCAAGGTCGAGCCGCTGGCCGGGTCCCAAGAGCAGGAGGTCGAGGGGAAAGCGCTCGGGCACCGGATTTCCGTCGATGGCGATTACCGTCGCCTCTGCCCCTTCGACCTTGAGCGAGTAGATGCGAGTGACATCGGTGATCGCAAGCCGCAGCCGCACGAGGCCGCCAGCCGGGGCGTCATATTGCGGCTCCCGCTGCCAGTTCGCCGTGCGCACGGTGCCGTAGGTGCCGGCTTTCGCCGCATCGCGCGGACGAAACTGGGCGATGAACTGGCCATCGCCGCCGAGCCGCCAGTCACGAAGGTTGAGAGTGACTTCGGCGTCGAAATCGGGATCGTCCGGGCTTTCGACAATGATCATGCCGGTGAGGCCGTGCCCCATCTGCGCCAGCGTGTTGCAATGCGGATGGTACCAGAAGGTGCCGGCATCCGGCGGCGTGAAGCTGTAGTCGAAACTGTCCTGCGTGTAGACATAGGGCTGCGTCAGGAAGGGTACGCCGTCCATGCGGTTGTCGATCCGCAGGCCGTGCCAATGGATTGTCGTCGGCTCGTTTTCCATGACGTTGATGAGATGCGCGGCGAAGGGCTCGCCCTGTTTCATGCGGATCGTCGGCGGCATTTCGCGCGAGGCATAGCTCAACACGTTCTTCGTCGGCCCGGCGTCCGTCAACTTCATTTCAGTCGTCTGTGCTGTCAGGATCAGCGGCTCGGGTGCAGCTGCCGCCAGGCCGAACCTGCTGGCAATGCCTATGCCGGCCCCGTATGCGCCGGCAAGGGCGGAGGCCTTCAAAAGGTTGCGGCGGGTCAGGACTGCCATTGGGGCGCTCGGTGTGGTCTTCGCACCCCTTTTAAAGTTGACATTGCCGTTCAGCAATATGCCTTGGCACGCCAAACTGCCGCACGAGCGGTTCAGTCGCCGGATTCTGTCGGCGGAGCGGCGAGCTTGTTGAAGAAGGTGGAGGTTCTAAGCAGGTTGCGGAAGCGCCTCGTGCGCTGTTTCGCCGGCACGCCCTCGCGGACGGTCATCCGCTGCAGGGTGTAGAGCATGAAGAGCAACAGCACGACACTCATGTAGAAGAAGAGTGCCCGCGGCCCGAAGATGTCGAGCATGAAGGAGGCGAAGAGCGGTCCGATGACGGCGCCGAGCGACCAGAAGAATAGCGTCCCGGCCGAAACGAGTGCATGCTGGCCCTCCGCCGCGTGGTCGTTGGCATGGGCGGAGCAAAGGGAATAGAGCGGCATCGCGAAGGCGCCGAAGGCGAAGATGCCGGCGAAGTTCAGCCAGGCATTGGCACCCGCCACGACCGCGATGAAGAGGCCCGCCATGAAGGAACCGAGGGCGGCGACCAGGATGATCAGCCGCCGGTCCAGCTTGTCGGAGTAGTGTCCCAGCGGATATTGGAGCACGACGCCCGCGAAGATGCCGACGCTCATGAAGGTCGCAATCGCGGTGACGGACATGCCGATCCCTTCGGCATAGACCGGTCCCAGCGATCGGAATGTCGAATTGGTGAGCCCTACGACGATGCAGCCGACGGTCGCGAGCGGCGAGATGTTCCAGAGCGCACGGATGTCGAAACGCACTGCCTCGGGCGGGGCTGGGCTTGATCGGTCGGCAAACGAGATCGGGACGAGCGACAGCGTCAGCGCCATGGAGATGATGGCAAAGAGCTGGAAGCCGTCGATGCCGACGGCCGGTATCAGATATTGCGCGCAAGTCACCGAGCCGAGATCGACGAAGCGGTAGATCGAAAGCGTGCGGGCGCGGTTGGCATTGGTCACGCGCGCATTCAGCCAGCTCTCCACGACGGCGAAGAGGCCGGCGAAACAGAGCCCCTGGATGAGCCGCATCGCGAACCAGGAGAGAGGATGAATGTACAGCACCATGGCAATCGAGGCGGCGGAGGCGATCGCCGCCAGCGCCGAAAAGGTCCTGATATGGCCGATCGACCGGATGATGCGCGTCACGTAGATGCAGCCGATCGCGAAGCCGATATTGTAGCCGGTACCGACCAGGCCGATCGTCGATGGCGAAAATCCCTCCCGGAGCGCACGCAGGGAAACGAAGGTGGCCTGTAGCCCGTTGCCGCCGATAAGGATGCCGGCGGTCACAAGCAGGGGGATCAGGGGGCGGATATGGCTCATGGCGCGGAAGGGCTGCATCGGGGCGGGGTTCAGCGGGCGTGCTCATCTTCTAGACAAGCTCGCGTCACAAAAACAGCCTAAAACGCGACTCTCCCTGTCCGAGCCTTGACAAATCAAGGCGTCCATGCGCTTTTCCGCCCGATTTTCTTGTCGGCGCTTGAGGGCAGTTTCGATGCCCTTGCTGCCGTCTCTGACTAGCCCAGGAATGATGAAGATGCACCGCTATCGCAGCCACACATGCGCCGCCCTCCGCACGTCGGATGTCGGATCGACCGTCCGTATCTCCGGCTGGGTCCATCGCGTACGCGACCATGGCGGGCTGCTCTTCATCGACCTTCGCGACCACTACGGCATGACGCAGATCGTTGCCGATCCGGACAGCCCGGCCTTCAAGGCTGCTGAGACGGTTCGCGGCGAGTGGGTGATCCGTGTCGACGGCCTCGTCAAGGCCCGCACCGAAGACACGGTCAACAAGACGATGCCGACCGGCGAGATCGAGTTGTACGCGCAGGAGATCGAAGTCCTTTCTGCTGCCAAGGAACTGCCTCTGCCGGTCTTCGGCGAGCCGGAATATCCCGAAGACGTTCGCCTCAAGTACCGTTTCCTCGACCTGCGCCGCGAGACGCTGCACAAGAACATCGTCAAGCGCACGCAGGTCATTTCCTCGATGCGCCGCGAGATGGGCAATGTCGGCTTCACGGAATACACGACGCCGATTCTGACCGCGTCCTCGCCGGAAGGCGCGCGCGACTTCCTCGTTCCGAGCCGCATCCATCCGGGCACCTTCTACGCGCTGCCGCAGGCGCCGCAGCAGTACAAGCAGCTTCTGATGGTCGCGGGCTTTGACCGCTATTTCCAGATCGCCCCCTGCTTCCGCGACGAAGATCCGCGCGCCGACCGCCTGCCGGGCGAGTTCTACCAGCTCGACCTGGAAATGAGCTTCGTGACCCAGGAAGACGTCTGGAACACCATGGGTCCGCTCATGACGAAGATTTTCGAGGAATTTGCCGAAGGCAAGCCGGTCACCAAGGAATGGCCGCGCATTCCCTATGACGAGGCGATCCGCAAGTACGGCTCCGACAAGCCGGACCTGCGCAACCCCATCGTCATGCAAGAGGTGACGACCCATTTTGCCGGTTCCGGCTTCAAGGTCTTCGCCAACATGATCGCGTCCAACCCGAAGGTCCAGGTCTGGGCGATCCCGGCCAAGACCGGTGGTTCGCGCGCCTTCTGCGACCGCATGAACGCCTGGGCGCAGTCGACGGGCCAGCCGGGCCTCGGCTACATCTTCTGGCGCCAGGAAGGCGCCGTGCTGGAAGGCGCCGGTCCGCTTGCCAAGAACATCGGCGAGGAGCGCACCGAAGCTATCCGCACCCAGCTCGGCCTGGAAGAGGGCGATGCCTGCTTCTTCGTCGCCGGCGATCCCGACAAGTTCTACAAGTTCGCAGGCGAAGCCCGCACCAGGGCCGGCGAGGAACTGAACCTTGTCGACCGCGACCGTTTCGAACTCTGCTGGATCGTCGACTTCCCGTTCTTCGAATGGAGCGAGGAAGAGAAGAAGGTCGATTTCGCCCACAACCCGTTCTCGATGCCGCAGGGTGGTCTTGAAGCGCTGCAGAACCAGGATCCGCTGACGATCAAGGCCTTCCAGTACGATGCGGTCTGCAACGGCTTCGAAATTGCCTCCGGCTCGATCCGTAACCAGTCGCCGGAAACCATGGTCGCCGCCTTCGAGAAGGTCGGCCTCAGCCAGCAGGACGTCGAGGATCGCTTCGGCGGCCTCTACCGCGCCTTCCAGTACGGCGCACCTCCGCACGGCGGCGCAGCCTTCGGCATCGACCGTATCGTCATGCTGCTCGTGGGTGCGAAGAACCTGCGCGAAATCTCGCTGTTCCCGATGAACCAGCAGGCCCAGGACCTACTGATGGGAGCACCGACTCCGGCGACGACCGCGCAACTGCGCGAGCTTGCCTTGCGGCCGATCCCGCCGCAGAAGAAGGACTAAGCTTCGGGAATTCCGCTCGCCCGGCAGTCAGATGCCGGGCAGCGCCTCGGCTGCCGCCTGTGCGGGCAGCGCAGCGCTGAACGCAGATGTCAATGCAGGGTGCCGCTTATCAGGCCCTCGGCTGGATCCCAATCGTCATCCTCATCGGGAAGCAGAAGGTCGATCAGAGCCGCAACCCGCCGGCTGAGATGTCGTCCATCCCCCACCAGTGCCTCGTCGTTGCTGATCCAGGCGGTTGCTTCCGCCAGCTCCTGCGCCGACGCGCCGGTCGCTATGATTTCGGAAAGCAGTATGTCGTCGATCGGGCCAAGAATTGCGGTGACCTCCGCGTGCTTCAGTCCCATGGCAGCCTCCGTGCTTCATCGGTCGGTGTTCGCGGTGATGAGATTGAAATAACGCTCGCGACGACGCGGTCAAGGACAGGCGGCAATTTGGCGGGGTGGTGGAGGCTTTGAAAGCAAAAGCCGGCAGCTGCTGTGTCGCCGGCTTCCGATGTCATATCAATGGTTTCTTACTGGCTGTTCGCCGTAACCGTGACGCCCAGCACCTGCGGCAAGGTGTTCGGTGCACCCATCGCCGCACCCGCAATCATCGGGAAGGGGACAGGCTGTGCCGGCTTCGCGCTCACCGTGAAGTTCTTCGGGCTGTCCAGATAGGTGCTGATGGCCGCCGAAGCAGCATTCTGCAGCTCCGGAATGTTGAGCTGGGCGAGCATGAGGGGTGCCAGCGCCTTCAGTGAATCGCTCATCTGCTTGCCTGAAACGCCCTGCTTCGAACCGGCATAATCCAATGCACGCTGGGTGATCGACGCATCGTCGAAACGGATTGCCGCCTTGTTGAAGGAGAGCTGCTGCATGAGGCCGAGCATTGCGATGCCGGCGGCCTGCTGGGCCTCTTCCTTGTTCGGGTTGGCCTCGGAGGCCTTGATCGTGTCCTGAAGGGATTTGACGAACTGCAGCGTGTAGCCCGAGAAGCTGAAGCTCATGTTGAGCCGTCCGACATTGGCCAGGTCGAGTGCGAGTTCGTCGATGCTGATCGTGCCGGGGGCGAGTTCCCAGCTGCCCTTGGTGGTTACATCGCCCTGCACATGCTCGAGTGCGAGCTTCTGGATCGCTTCCTTGCTCTCGGCATCCTCGGTCTTGCTGAGGTCCGCCTTGAGGTCCTTGAAGGCGCCGTCGAAATCGAAGCCGGATTCGTCTTCACGTAAGGTGAGGTTTACGTTCGTTTCGCTGAGCGAGAAGACTTCTCCGCCGTCCTTGGTGACCTTGAAGGGACCGGAATGGGCCGTCTCGTAAAGGAGCATGGAATCCAGGCCTTGCGCCGTCACGTCGGCAGGAACGGAAATGCCGCCGAGCGTCATGTCCTGCGCCGAAATCGTGACGCCTTCCTGCGTTGTGTTCACGTTGGGGAAGGCAGCCTCCTCGATGTAGTAACTGCCGTCCTCGTCCTCTTCCACGCCGGTCAGGACGATGTCGCCGAGCTTGAAGCCTTCGGAGCCGGAGTCGGTGGGCTTGAAGCTGGCGCCCTTCAGCGTCACCGTCGTGCCGGCCACGTCGATGCTCTCGGCTGTGATGCTGCCACCCTGCAGGTTATAGGCGGCGTTGATCTTTTTCAGGAGATCGGTCCCGTCGAGCGCGAATGCGCTCCCGGCAAAGGTCAGGAATGCGGCGCTGGACAGCATCAGCCGTGTCGTCCGGTAGAATGTCATTGTCGGTAAGCCCTCGTTGGCGACATGGGAAGATCGCGTATCAATCTACTATGGTTCGGCACGCTTTAATATTTACGCTTCTCTAAATTTCCGTTGAGATGCACGCTAAATGACGTCCGAATTCAGGCAGGTGCGACAATCGGCTCGTTCCTTTTCTGCGCAAGGGCCTTAATCCACAGGGCGATAGGCCTGTTTCCTTGCCCGGAATCTGCTTCTCGGCTAGTCAAGTGCCATGGGACAAGAAATTTTGCCGCCCTCAGGCGGAGACGATAATATTCTACCGGTCGACCTCAAGGCGGCGCTCGAGGAGCGCTATCTCGCTTATGCGCTTTCGACCATCATGCACCGAGCCCTTCCGGACGTTCGCGACGGCCTGAAGCCTGTTCACCGCCGCATCATCCACGCGATGAGCGAGATGGGCATCCGCTCGAACTCCTCCTTCAAGAAATGCGCCCGCATCGTCGGCGACGTCATCGGTAAGTTCCATCCGCATGGCGACCAGTCCGTCTATGATGCGCTGGTGCGTCTTGCGCAGGATTTTTCCCAGCGTTACCCCGTCGTCGACGGGCAAGGCAATTTCGGCAATATCGACGGCGACAGCGCCGCCGCCTATCGTTACACCGAAGCGCGCATGACCGAGGTCGCGTCGCTGCTTCTGGAAGGCATCGATCAGGACGCCGTCGATTTCCGCCCGACCTATAACGAGGAAGACGAGGAGCCGGTCGTCCTGCCGGGCGCCTTCCCGAACCTGCTTGCCAACGGCTCGTCCGGCATCGCTGTCGGCATGGCGACCTCCATCCCGTCGCACAATGCCCATGAGCTTTGCGACGCGGCGCTGCACCTGATCAGGCATCCGGATGCCACGGTCGAGACGCTGGTCGAATCCTTCATTCCCGGCCCCGATTTCCCGACCGGCGGCCTCATCATCGACAGCCGCGAAAGCATCATCGAAGCCTACAAGACCGGCCGCGGCGGCTTCCGCACGCGCGCCAAGTGGCAGATCGAGGATCTCGGCCGCGGCGGCTACCAGATCATCGTCACTGAAATCCCGTTCCAGGTGCAGAAGTCACGGCTGATCGAAAAGATCGCCGAGCTGCTGCTTGCCCGCAAGCTGCCTCTGCTCGAGGACATCAGGGACGAATCCGCCGAAGACGTCCGCGTCGTCCTCGTGCCGAAGAGCCGTACCGTCGATCCGACGATCCTGATGGAATCCATGTTCAAGCTGACGGAGCTCGAAAGCCGCTTCCCGCTGAACATGAACGTGCTGTCGATGGGCCGCATCCCGAAGGTGATGGCGCTGAACGAGGTGCTGAAGGAGTGGCTGGACCATCTCCGGGAGGTGCTTCAGCGCCGCTCGCGCTTCCGCCTCGCGGCCATCGACAAGCGCCTCGAGATCCTGGGCGGCCTGCTGATCGCCTACCTCAACATCGACGAGGTGATCCGCATCATCCGCGAGGAGGACGAGCCGAAGCCCGTCATGGTCGCGCGATGGGCGCTCACCGACAATCAGGTCGAGGCGATCCTCAACATGCGGCTTCGCTCCTTGCGCAAGCTGGAAGAATTCGAGATCCGCACCGAGTTCGACAACCTCAGCAGGGAAAAGGCCGATATCGAGGCATTGCTCGCCTCCGACGACAAGCAATGGCAGACGGTTGCCTGGGAAATCGGCGAGGTGAAGAAGAAGTTCGCCAAGGCGACCGAGCTCGGGCGCCGCCGTACCCAGTTCGCCGAAGCGCCTGACGCCGACGAAGAGGCGATCCAGCAGGCGATGATCGAGAAGGAGCCGATCACGGTCGTCGTCTCGGAGAAGGGCTGGATTCGCGCGCTCAAGGGGCATATCTCCGACACCACGACGCTGACCTTCAAGGAAGGCGATGCGCTGAAGGTGGCTTTCCCGGCGCAGACGACGGACAAGATCCTGATCGTGACCACCGGCGGCAAGGCCTATACCCTCGGCGGCGACAAGCTGCCGGGCGGTCGCGGCCACGGCGAACCGCTGCGTATCATCGTCGACATGGAAAACGACCAGGACGTACTGACAGCCTTCGCGCACGACCCGACCCGCAAGATGCTGATTGTCTCCACAGCCGGCAATGGCTTCGTGGTGCCGGAGGCGGAATTGGCCGCCAACACCCGCAAGGGCAAGCAGATCATGAACGTTTCGATGCCGGACGAGGCCAAGCTGATCGTCACGGTCCAGGGCGATCACGTTGCCGCGGTCGGTGAGAACCGGAAGATGCTGGTTTTCCCGCTCGTACAGATACCGGAAATGTCGCGTGGCAAGGGTGTTCGCCTGCAGCGCTACAAGGATGGCGGCATCTCGGATGTGCGCTGCTTCTCGATCGCCGATGGGCTGACTTGGGAGGACAGCGCAGGCCGCACCTTCACGAAGTCGAAGGACGAACTGGCCGAATGGATGGGCGATCGCGCAGGCGCCGGCCGCACCGTGCCGAAGGGCTTCCCGCGTAGCGGCAAGTTTTCCGGCTGACATAAAGCTGGACGCCGGCTGAGAACCGATCGGAGGCGGCTTCCGCAGGGGGCCGCATCTTTGCTTTGGCGCTCGGAAACCTGTGAATTTAAGAGGTTGATAAAATATTAACGTTCGACCTTGACGGCCGAAAGCGGTATTCTATTTAGATGTTCACCCAAAAGGATGAATATGATGAGTTCAGTCGCGAGCCTGAACGACACGATGCTCGCCCTTGCCGATCCTACACGGCGCGCAATCCTGCAGATGTTGCTGAAATGCGAGGCGAGGGTGACTGACGTGGCGTCGCCTTTCGACATCTCCCTGAATTCCGTTTCGAAGCATATCCGCATCCTCGAACGGGCAGGTCTGGTGCATAGGCGCAAGGAGGGACGTGAACACATCCTGGTGGCCGATCGGAGGCCGTTGGATGCCGCCGTCGACTGGATAGACGGCCACCGATCCTGAACGGGACGCATGATCCCCGGGCCACGCCTGCAAGGGGAGGGTTCAGCGTGATGTCGAGTTGTAGCGCGCGTTGCGCCCTGGCGGATGAGGGTGCTGATGATCGCAGATACCTGATAAAAATACGTGGAGGAACAGATAATGACCGTCAGCAACACCATTCGTGTTCATGTGACGCACAGCTACGCCGCTTCCGCCGCCCAGGTCTTTGACGCCTGGCTCAATCCGGCGATGGCGCGGACCTTTTTGTTTGCCGCGGACAATGGGAGGGTCATCCGGGCAGAGATTGACCCGCGGGTCGGTGGACGCTTTCTGATCGTCGATCGTCGGCCTACCGGCGACGCGTTCCACAGCGGCATGTTCCTGGAGCTTCACCGGCCGCGCAAGATCGTCTTCAGTGTATCGCTCGAAGAGCATGACCATTGTGCAGATCTGGTCCAGATCGATATCGAGTCTCTGGACGTCGGCTGCAGGCTGACCTTGACGCATGAAATGTGCGCCGAATGGGCCGAGTTCGAGGACCGCACGCGCCAAGGCTGGACCAATATCATCGAGAATCTCGGCCGCGTCGTCGACCACCAAGCCGCCGCCTGAGTTCTGTCATGAGATGGGGAGGGTGAAGTCCCGCAGGAAGCGGGTCGCGCCCTCTTCGTCTATTTCGCCTGCCGCCACCGCGAGAACGAAGGAAAAAAGAGTGGCATCGGTGGTTTCGATGGCGTGGTTGTTCTCAGCAAGGAAGACAGCTGTCGTCACGATGGCGATGCGCTTGTTTCCATCGATGAACGCATGATTTCTCGCAAGACCGAACAAATACGCCGCCGCGAGTTCGATAAGGTCCTCGCAGCCGTAGTGCGCCTTGTTCATGGGCCGCGCGAGAGCGGATTCCAGGGCACCTTCGTCGCGCAGGCCGAATGCTCCTCCAAAACGCTCGATCTGCATTGAGTGAAGGCGCTCGACAACAGACCTGCTTAGAAAGATGAATTTCGTCACTCTGCGAGCTTCTTCAGTGCAACCTTGTACTTGTCCATGAAGCGCTGCGCATGCTCCAACTGACGCGAGAAATCTTCCTCGAGTGGCTGCAAATGAAGTCCGCCGCCGTTGGTGCTGAGCTCCAATGCGTCGCCTGCCTTCAAGCCGAGTCGGTCCAGAACCTCCTTTGGGATGATAATTCCCTCGGAATTGCCGATCTTGCGGATAGTTACGTTCATAGCTTCCGTCCTTCAGTGTAGTAACGGCGTTATAACACGTCGGAATTTTGCGGGCAAATTCACAGACTGAAGTCAGTCGAGGACCGGTTGCCTGAGCGTATTCGCGCGCACTTGCCACAGCGAATGGGCCGATAGCGCCGCGATCAGGATCGTGCCGCCGACGAGCGTCATCGTGCTCGGCGCCTCGAGGAAGATCAGCCAGACCCAGATCGGCGCCAGGATGGTTTCGAGCAGGTAGAACATCCCGACCTCGGGTGCCGAAAGAAAGCGCGTGCCCGTCGCCAGGCACCAAAAGGCGACCGGCATCATGACCGCGCCATCAAGGACGATCCATGCCGGATGTTCGATCGAAAGCCCCGCCGGCAGAACTTGGCAGAATCCGACGGCGACCGGTGCCACGGTCGACAGAAGCGAGGCAAAGCCCATGTCTCGGCGCGACGCTCGCCCGATCGTGATTGCGGCCGCGATGATCAAAGCGGAGAGAAGCGCCATCAGGTCGCCGAAGAGATGCCCGCTCGACAGGCCGTCACGGACGATGAGGCTGACGCCGAAGACCATGGCAAGGATGGTCAGGAGCGTCGAGGGCGAGGGCCGTTCCTTGAGGAATATCCAGGAAAGCAAGACGGCAAACATCGGGTTGAAGGCGAGGATGAAGACCACGTTCGCCGCGGCCGTATTGTAGACCGCAATCAGGAAGGTCAGCGTCGAGAGCGCGTAGAGGCAGCCGACAACCACGCCCTGCCATCCCGGAAAGAGCACCGGCCGCGTCCGCGCGAAGCGGTTCATCGCGGCGACGATCACGACGGTCACGAGAAGCGTCGCGATGCTGCGGACACCGAGGATCGACCAGACGTCTCCGTGCGCGAGGCGGATCAGCAGAATGTCCATGGACAGGGCCAAGCCGCCGATCGTGGTCAGCAGCAGCCCCTTTCTATGTGGAGAAAGGGCGGGAAACGGCATGCCTATTTCTGACTGGCCTCCTCGGCGGCCTGGTCATAGCGCTCCCAGCCGCGCGGCGTCAGATGTTCCTGAGGCTGGAACCGCGTCTTGTAGTCCATTTTCCGCGATCCCCGCACCCAATAGCCGAGATAGACATGCGGCAGCCCGAGGACGCGCGTGCGCCTGATGTGGTCGAGGATCATGAAGCTGCCAAGCGAGCGCCTGTCGAGTGCGGGGTTGAAGTAGGAATAGACCATCGAGAGGCCGTCGCTCATCGTGTCGGTCAGCGCGGCGGCAAGCAGTTCGCCCTTCGGTCGCTGCTCGAACCCGGCCCCTTCTTCGCGGCGGCGATACTCGATGATGCGCGTGTTGACGTGCGTGTCTTCGACCATGATCGCATAGTCCAGCACGGTCATGTCGGACATGCCGCCCTGCTGGTGGCGATAGTCGAGATAGCGGCGAAAGAGGGAATATTGCTCGCTCGAGGGCTGGGCGGGAAATTCCGTGGCAACGACGTCCGCGTTGGCGGCAAGCACCCGCTTCATGGAACGGGTCGGCTCGAATTCCTGCGCGAGGATGCGCACGGAAACGCAGGCCCGGCAGGATTCGCAGGCCGGGCGGTAGGCAATGTTCTGTGATCGGCGGAACCCACCCTGGGTCAGGATGTCGTTCATCTCGGCCGCCCGCGGGCCGACGAGGTGCGTAAAGACCTTGCGCTCCATTTCGTGCGGCAGGTACGGGCATGCAGCTGGAGCCGTCAGGTAGAACTGGGGTGATGGCGTCGACTGCGTATTCATTTGCCGCTAGCCAATCCCTTCCTTCGGCGGTCTACCATAAGCATGGCTAAAGATTGGAAAACGTCAACTGCGCTGTGCGGGTGGCGGTACGGATTCAATCAATTCTTCCAAACGTCGCGTTACCGGCTACGTCTTCCGACTGTGCTTGCTATCTCAGGCAGTGCGGATCACCACCGTGCCGAGCAGGAGGTCGTGGATTAACCGGCTGCGCTCGATGAAGAGGCCGGCAAGAAGGATAAGCGGCGTGAGCACCGAGTTCAGGATCCAGAAGAGCGCAAGGTGCACGATGGCGATCAGGAAATCGAGCGGCCGGCCGTCAAGGCGGACCATGGCGAGACCCATCGCCCGCATGCCGAGGGAGGCCTGGTGGGGGCCGCCGAGCGTCAGGCCGAAATAGAGGCCGGCAACGGTCACGAAGAGCACGGGATAGAGGAAGAATCCAAGCCCCAGCGTCAGGACCCCAAGAAAGAAGACGACGATTGCGGCGGGGATGCACAGCAGCGCCACGATCACGTAGTCGAGGATGAATGCGAAGATGCGCCGGCTCAACACGCCGCTGTAGGCGCGCCAGTCGTCCGGTGCGGCATAGAGCGGGTTAGGGTTGAGAGTCATCCTGTTTCTCCTGTGGTTAGGCTCTGCAAAAGATATGGTGAGAACGCCCTGAAATACAAGAACGCTCTCCTCAACCCTTCCTTGCGAGAAGTCGCGCCACCTCTGGTGCAAAGTAAGTGAGGATGCCGTCACAGCCTGCACGCTTGAAAGCAAGCAGCGTTTCCATCATCGCCCGCTCGCCGTCGATCCAGCCGTGCATGGCCGCCGCCTTGATCTGCGTATACTCGCCGGAGACCTGATAGGCGAAGGTCGGCAGGCCGAAGGCTTCCTTGAGGCGCCAGCAAATGTCCAGATAGGGAAGGCCGGGCTTCACCATCAGCATGTCGGCTCCCTCCTCGACGTCGAGTGCGGCATCGCGAACCGCCTCCGTGCCGTTGGCGGGATCGATATAATAGGTCTTCTTGTCGCCCTTCAGCAGGCCGCCCGTCGAGATCGCCTCGCGATAGGGGCCATAGAAGGCGGAAGCGAATTTCGTGGCGTAACTCATGATGCCGACGTCCTGATGCCCGGCGGCATCGAGCGCCCTGCGGATTGCGCCGACGCGCCCATCCATCATTTCCGAAGGCGCGATGATATCGGAGCCGGCGTCCGCCTGCAGGACTGCCGCGCGCGCCACCTGTTCGACGGTCTCGTCGTTGACGATCTCGCCGTCGCGCAGGATGCCGTCATGTCCGTGGCTCGTGAATGGATCTAGGGCAACGTCCGTGATGACGCCGATGTTCGGCACCGCCTTCTTGATGGCGGCCGTCGCGTGGTTGATCAGATTGTTGGCTTCGAGGCTGTTCGATCCCGTTTCGTCGCGGAGCTCCATCTCGATGTTCGGGAAGGTCGCAAGTGCCGGAATGCCGAGATCGGCCGCCTCCCTTGCCGCTTCCACTGCCCTGTCGACCGTCATCCGGTTGACACCGGGCATGGCGTCGATAGGCTCGACGATATTAGTGCCGGGTATGATGAAGATCGGCCAGATCAGGTCGTCCACGGTGAGCCGGTTTTCCTGGACGAGGCGGCGTGTCCAGTCCGCCTTGCGGTTGCGCCGCATGCGGCGGTGCCCGGTGATCTCGTCAACGAGGTGCGTTTTGTCCTGCATGGTCCCGCCGTTCCTTCGGTCGTCTGCTTTTCGTGCCGCGTCCTTATCACGCTGCCTCTCCGTTTCCAAACCCGACGAAAGGCCGCAGGCACAACATCGCTCTGGTCGGGCCGGCAGCCCACAACTATGGTCGTGCCATGAACGCTGATTCCTCGACATTGCCCAGGCGAACGCTCACGGACATCCTTTTCGTCCTGTTCCTCAGGCTGATTGCGCTCTCCTGCTTCTGGTTCGGTCTGCAATACTGGGCCATGATCGTCGGCTATTCGCTGGGAGGGGAGGGCCGCTTCGATCTCCTGGCCCTGCCATGGAAGGTGGCGGCCGCGGGCCTTGCCGTCGTCTTTCCGGTGGCGGCTCTCGGGCTGTGGCTCACGGTCTCGTGGGGGCCGGTCATCTGGGTGCTCGGCGCGGGTGGTCAGATCCTCATGCACGGGCTATGGCCGGAGATTTTCGGCCGCAATCCTCTCATCATTCTGATGCATGTTCTGGTGGCCGTTCTCTACTGCATTTTCCGAATAGGGCTGTGGCTGGAGAAGCGCCGCCAGCGCGAAAGGGTAATGGTTGATTTACCCTGAGACGAGAGGAAGAAACGGTAAGGTGCTGTTAAGCCTGCGGTTTAAGTAGAATTTTATTTGTATTCGATAGGGTCTCACTCAAGGCGGGAAGAAAACCAACACCGCCAAACGAAACAGTGAGGCAGTCACCATGAACACGAAAATCAAGCCGCAGGCAGCAGCCGGTCTCCTCAATCAGCAGGACCAGGATATCCGTTCTCTCTACATGGAATCGCTCCACCTCGTGGAGCGCCTCCACCGCCGACTGCTCGACGTCATCAAGGACGAATTCGACCGTCAGGGCCGCAGCGACGTCAACGCCGTCCAGGCGCTTCTCCTTTTCAACATTGGCAATTCCGAGCTTACCGCCGGCGAGCTTCGTTCTCGCGGCTACTATCTCGGCTCCAACGTTTCCTACAACGTCAAGAAGCTGGTCGACCTCGGCCTCATCAACCACCAGCGCTCGCGCATCGACCGTCGTTCGGTTCGCATCAGCCTGACGGAGCCGGGTCAGGACATCGCGGAGACCGTCGCCCGGCTCTATGAGCGCCATATCGCCTCGATCGACAAGGTCGGCGGCATCGGCACCGACGAGTTCAACCAGATGAACAAGCTTCTCCAGCGCCTCGACCGCTTCTGGAACGACCAGATCCTCTACAGGCTCTAAGAGACAAGACCTCCTCCAGGGTCAGTCGAACCGGGTGCTTCCCTGCGCACCCGGTTTCGGCCGTTTCGGTGCGTGATATCGCGTGTCTTCTTTGCAACTCGTCGCATTCATGTGTGGACAAGCCTTGTTCAGGCTGCATTTTAGCCGTTATTAACCAACACAGGTGTAGTTGTTCGGATCGATCCGGCGGTCGGGCTTGTTTGGACAAGCAAGGATCATGCCGGGAGACACGAATTGGCCATATTGGTATGGCAGCGGATGAGCGGCAACCGGCGCTATCAGGACATCGATTTGTCAGGCACCCGCGCTTATGGCTCGCGGTTTCGTGAGGGCTTTGAGCGAAGTTTTGTGGTGACGAGGGGCAACTGTCTGATATTGAATGCGTTTGTCGGCAGCGCTGTCGCAATGGGCCGTGGTCGCGGAGGCGATGCGGCGTTCAATGGTAGGGAAAATGTCGAAGAAAATCGGAATTGAAGCTCTCTCGCGCCGGTCCTTTCTGCGTTCGGCGGCAACCGTTGGTGCTGCCGCGATTGCCGCTCCAGCCTTTGCCCAGTCGGCTCTCGACGATCTGATCAATGCGCCGCGCCGCGGCTCCTGGGATGACCAGTTCGATGCGAAGGCAGCGTCCCGCACGGCGACGCGCGTCGTGTCCAATACGCCTATCCTCGGCCCTGATTCCGCTGGCAGCATGCAGATGGCAATCGCCCAGCATCAGCAGATCGTGGCAAACGGCGGCTGGCCCCAGGTCAATTCCGCGGTAAAGCTGCAACTCGGTGTCGTCGATACGTCGGTCCAGACCTTGCGCCAGCGCCTCTTCATATCGGGCGACCTGCCGCAGGAAGCAGGCATGTCGAGCGCCTTCGATTCCTACGTCGACGGTGCGGTAAAGCGTTTCCAGGCCCGCCACGGGCTTCCCGCCGACGGGGTCATCGGTGAATTCACGCTGAAGGCGATGAACATTCCGGCCGATGTTCGCCTGCAGCAGCTGAACACGAACATGATCCGCGTTCAGACCTTCCCGGCCGATCTCGGCCGCCGCCACGTCATGGTCAATATTCCCGCTGCCTACATCGAGGCGATCGAGGACGGGAGTGTGGCGACCCGCCATGCGGCGGTTGTTGGCCGTATCAGCCGTCCGACGCACATCATCAATTCGAAGATCTACGAGGTCATCCTCAATCCTTACTGGACGTCGCCGCGTTCGATCGTCGAGAAGGACATCATGCCGCTGATGCGCAAGGATCCGACCTATCTCGAGAGGAACGCCATTCGCCTGATCGACGGCAAGGGCAACGAAGTCTCGCCGGAGACCATCGACTGGAATGGCGAAGCGCCGAACCTGATGTTCCGCCAGGATCCGGGCAAGATCAACGCCATGGCGTCGACCAAGATCAATTTCCATAACAAGAACAACGAATACATGCATGACACGCCGCAGCAGGGCTTGTTCAACAAGCTCATGCGCTTCGAGTCGTCGGGCTGTGTTCGTGTCCAGAACGTGCGTGACCTTACCAACTGGCTGCTGCGCGAGACGCCAGGCTGGAACCGCCAGCAGATGGAACAGGTCATCGCAAGCCGCGTCAACACGCCGATCACGCTCGGCGAAGAGGTCCCGGTGTATTTCGTCTACATCTCGGCCTGGGGCATGCCGGACGGCGTCGTTCAGTTCCGCGACGACATCTATCAGATGGATGGCAATGCCGAGCTTGCGCTGGATACGACAGCCGGCACGGAGCAGCCCGTTCAATAACACCGCCGAAAGAGTTAGCTTTCACGCCGCCGCGTCCTCTGGGCGCGGCGTTTCGTTGCGCGTAGATTGCCCAGCAAATGTCGTTCTTCGTATTGCCCTCGAAGGGCCGGAACGCTAATACCTTCGCGCATTGAATTTGAGGAGCCCGCTCATGACAAATGCTTCCACCGAATCCTTCTTCAACCGCTCGCTCGCCGATACCGATCCGGAGATTTTCGGCGCGATCGGGAAGGAGCTCGGCCGCCAGCGGCATGAAATCGAACTCATTGCCTCGGAGAATATCGTCTCCCGGGCGGTGCTCGAGGCCCAGGGCTCCATCATGACCAACAAGTATGCGGAGGGCTATCCGGGCAAGCGCTACTACGGCGGCTGCCAGTTCGTCGACATCGCGGAAGAGCTTGCGATCGAGCGCGCCAAGAAGCTCTTCGGTGTCAACTTCGCCAACGTCCAGCCGAATTCCGGTTCGCAGATGAACCAGGCGGTCTTCCTGGCGCTGCTGCAGCCGGGCGACACCTTCATGGGCCTTGACCTCAATTCCGGCGGCCACCTGACGCATGGCTCGCCCGTCAACATGTCTGGCAAGTGGTTCAACGTCGTCTCCTACGGCGTGCGCGAAGGCGACAACCTGCTCGACATGGACGAAGTCGCCCGCAAGGCCGAAGAAACCAAGCCGAAGCTCATCATCGCCGGCGGCACGGCCTATTCGCGCATCTGGGACTGGAAGCGTTTCCGCGAGATTGCCGACTCCGTCGGCGCATACCTCATGGTCGACATGGCCCACATCGCCGGCCTCGTTGCCGGCGGCCAGCATCCGTCGCCGTTCCCGCATTGCCATGTTGCAACGACCACGACCCACAAGTCGCTCCGCGGTCCCCGCGGCGGCGTCATCCTGACGAATGACGAGGATCTGGCCAAGAAGTTCAACTCCGCCGTCTTCCCGGGCCTCCAGGGCGGACCGCTGATGCACATCATCGCCGCCAAGGCTGTCGCCTTCGGCGAGGCGCTGCAGCCGGAATTCAAGGACTACGCAGCCCAGATCGTCAAGAACGCCAAGACGCTTGCAGAAACGCTGATGGCAGGCGGCGTCGACGTCGTCTCGGGCGGCACCGACAACCACCTCATGCTCGTCGACCTGCGCAAGAAGAATGCGACCGGCAAGCGCGCCGAGGCGGCACTCGGCCGCGCCTACATCACCTGCAACAAGAACGGTATCCCCTTCGATCCGGAAAAGCCCTTCGTCACCTCCGGTATTCGCCTCGGTGCACCGGCCGGCACGACGCGCGGCTTCAAGGAGGCGGAGTTCAAGGAAATCGGCAATCTCATCATCGAAGTGCTCGACGGCCTCAAGGTCGCCAATTCGGACGAGGGCAACGCGGCCGTCGAAGCGTCGGTGCGCGGAAAGGTCATGAACCTCACCGGCCGTTTCCCGATGTACGACTACATGGGCTGACGCATGCGCTGCCCCTATTGCGGTTCGGAAGATACGCAGGTCAAGGACTCGCGCCCGGCGGAGGACAATACGTCCATCCGCCGCAGGCGTATTTGTCCGGATTGCGGTGGCCGGTTCACGACGTTCGAGCGCGTCCAGCTGCGCGAATTGATGGTTGTCAAGAAGACCGGCCGCAAGGTGGCCTTCGACCGCGACAAGCTGGTGCGCTCCTTCGAGATCGCGCTGCGCAAGCGTCCGGTTGATCGCGACCGCATCGAGCGTGCGGTTTCCGGCATCGTGCGCAGGCTGGAGAGCTCCGGCGAGACCGAGATCAGTTCGGAGCAGATCGGCCTCCAGGTGCTCGAGGCGCTGAAAGGTCTCGATGATGTCGCCTTCGTCCGCTATGCTTCCGTCTATCGCGATTTCTCCCACGCGGAAGACTTCGAGAAGATCATCTCCGAGATCAGCGCGAAGATCGCCCGCGATCCACTGGACAGCTAGACAATGACCACATCCCGGGCCGAAGACGAGCGTTTCATGGCCTCGGCGATAAGACTGTCGCACTGGCACACGGGGCTGACCTCGACCAATCCTTCCGTCGGTTGCGTGATTGTGAAGGACGGTGCCGTTGTCGGCCGTGCGGTCACGGCGCTCGGCGGCCGGCCGCATGCCGAGACCCAGGCGCTTGCCCAGGCGGGCGAGCTTGCACGCGGCGCAACGGCCTATGTAACGCTTGAACCCTGCTCGCATCACGGCAAGACGCCGCCCTGCGCGGACGCGTTGATCGCCTATGGCGTGGCCCGCGTCGTCGCCAGCGTCACCGATCCCGATGTCCGCGTCTCCGGCCGCGGCCTTGCGATGCTTCGGGACGCCGGCATTGAAGTTGAGACAGGTATCCTCGAGGCGGACGGCCGCCGCTCGCTTGCCGGATACCTCATGCGCCAGACCAGCAAACGGCCCTATGTGACTCTGAAGCTGGCGATTTCTTCCGACGGCATGATCGGCAGGAGAGGCGAGGGGCAGGTGGCGATAACCGGGCCGGCATCACGGGCCCAGGTTCAGGTGCTGCGCGCGGAGACGGACGCAATCCTGGTCGGGATCGGTACCGCGATTGCGGATGATCCGGAATTAACGGTGCGCACGCCGGGGCTGGAGGATCGCTCGCCGATCCGCATCGTTCTCGATCCGGTGCTGAACCTCCCGGTGGCGGGAAAGCTGGTGCAGACGGCACGCAAGGTGCCAGTCATCGCCGTGGCAGGCGAAGACCTGTCTCTCACAGGCCCGGATGCCCAGGGCCTTCCTCAATCGGGTGAGATTGCGGCAAGCGCCAAGGCCGATCCGCCCTCGAGGTCCGCCGATGCCGAGGATGTCCGTTCGCGCCAGACTGTCCTGGAGAGTGCCGGCGTCGAGGTCCTTCACTGCAATCCCTACCATCCCGAAGTGCTGCTGCCGGCGCTGGCCTCCCGCGGGATTTCATCGCTGCTCGTCGAAGGCGGAGCCAGGACGGCACGTACCTTCCTCGACACCGGCTTTGTCGATCGCATCCTTCTCTTCCGGGGACCGAAGGCAATCGGCGAGGGCGGTATTGAATCGCCGCTCTCGAACAACGATATGCCAACCGGTTTTGTCCATGTGGGCACCAGTTTTTACGGCGACGATCGCTGCGACGAATTTGAAAGAGGATCCTGATGTTCACCGGAATTGTCACCGATGTCGGCACGGTCGAGGCGGTCTCGCCGCTCAAGGAAGGCATCAGGCTGCGCGTCGGCACCAGTTACGATCCGAAGACCATCGACATGGGGGCATCGATCTCGCATGGCGGCATCTGCCTCACGGTCACCGGGCTGCCGGACGAGGGCAGCAACGGCCGCTGGTTCGAGGTGGAAGCCTGGGAAGAAGCGCTGCGCCTGACGACGGTCGGCACCTGGAAGACCGGGACCCGTATCAACCTCGAGCGATCGCTGAAGATCGGCGATGAACTCGGCGGTCACATCGTGTCCGGCCATATCGATGGCAAGGCCGAGATCCTCGCCATGACCGAGGAGGGCGATGCGACCCGTTATCGCCTGCGCGCTCCCGCGCATCTCGCAAGATTCGTCGCCCCGAAGGGTTCGGTCGCGCTTGACGGCACCTCGCTCACGGTCAACGCCGTCGATGGCACGGATTTCGACGTGCTCCTGATCCGCCACACGCTGGAGGTCACGACCTGGGGCGAACGCAGGGCCGGCGACTTCGTCAATTTCGAAGTCGACACCATGGCGCGCTACGCTGCTAGGCTGGCCGAGTTTCCCGCCGCTCGAGCAGAATGATCTCGCCATTGTAGTCGGTCCGCGTGACCTCGCGGAAGCCGAGCCTTTGGGCAACCCGAAGTGATGGCGCGTTCTCCGGATCGATGATGCAGGTCATGCGCTTTTCCGGAAAGTGCTTCTGCGCCCACGTAATCATGGTTCGCAGTGCTTCGGTGGCGTAGCCGCGTCCGTGCGCGGAAGGCGTGAGTGCCCAGCCGGTTTCGAGCGTCCCGGTGATCGAGGGCTGCATCTCGCGGTGCATGTCGAGAAAGCCGGCCTCGCCGATGAACCGCCCGCTCTCCTTCTCCTCGATCGCCAGGAAGCCGAAGCCCATATGATGCCACATGCCCGCGGTGCGCAGCAGGCGGCCCCAGCTCTGTTCCCGCGTCGACGGCACGCCGCCGATGAAGCGCGTCACCGCCTCGTTCGCCCAGAACTCGGCATAGTCCTCGAAGTCCGCGACCGTGTGGGGGCGCAGACGCAGTCGCTCGGTTTCGAATGTCGGGATTGTGGTCACGGATATTGCTTTCCTCGATGGTTTCTCATGCGCCGGGCTCGCCGTCCCAATAGTCGAGGTTGGTTTCTTCCCGTCCCACATAGCGGAAGCGCTTCGCGACGTCGCTCCGCCGTGTCGTC
This sequence comes from Rhizobium sp. BK251, assembly GCF_004345245.1. GTDB lineage: Bacteria > Pseudomonadota > Alphaproteobacteria > Rhizobiales > Rhizobiaceae > Rhizobium. The sequence continues at coordinate 165,084 of NZ_SLUQ01000007.1, forward strand.
GCCAGGAACTTGCCCGAATCCGGATATTCCACGATCTCGGTCGGCGAGTTCGTCGAAATCCCGAGATAGACCAGCGGCCCGGTGCCGGTGTTGATGATCTGGTGGGCGGTCTCCGGCCCACCGGCGGGCGCGCCAAGAACATCGCCCTTCCTGATCGGTCGGCGGCTGTCGCCGAAGCGATATTCGCCCGTGCCCTCGATGACGTAGAAGAGCTCGTCCTCGACATGATGGTTGTGGAAGGGACAGCCGGACCTGCCGGGCGGGACCTCGTTGTAGCTGATGCCAAGCCCCTTGAGGCCGAGCAGGGCGCCGAAGGAGGTGTCGCGGCTCTCGTAGAGATCGCCCTGCTGCCAGTGGTCGAGCGCAAGCTCGTCCGTATTGATGACCGGCCTGCTTGCGGTTGTCATGCTGTCCTCCCGATGGTCTCGCAACGCCACACCAGACAGCCTCCTTCGACACGAAAATCAATCCCCGCCGGAGCAAAAATCGTTGAATCGGGCCTGCCGGCGGAAAAACACTTGCCAAGCGTCATGCGCCGTGGTTTGACCCCCGCTTGTTCGGCGCTACCCGCCCCCCAATCTCCGAAGGTGACGCATGTCCAGCTCTTCCAATCCGCATATTCTGATCGTTGAGGCTCGCTTCTACGACGATATGGCCGATGCCCTTCTCGAAGGCGCCAAGTATGCTCTGGATGAAGCCGGAGCGACCTATGAGCTCGTTACCGTTCCCGGCGCGCTTGAGATTCCGGCCGCTATCGCGATGGCGCTCGATGGTGCGGACAACGGCGGAACGCAGTATGATGGTTTCGTGGCGCTCGGCCTGGTCATTCGCGGCGAGACTTATCACTTTGATATCGTGGCGAATGAATCTTCGCGTGCCCTGATGGATCTTGCCGTCAGTGAATCGATTGCGATCGGCAACGGCATCCTGACCGTCGAGAACGACCATCAGGCATGGGCGCGTGCCCGCCGCGACGACAAGGACAAGGGTGGCTTTGCCGCCCGTGCTGCCCTGACGATGATCGAGTTGAAGAAAAAGCTGGGTGCCTGATCGATGACGAAGCAGGATATGGAGCGACCGGCCAAGACTGCGAACCAGCGCGGCGCAGCGCGGCTTGCTGCCGTTCAGGCTCTCTACCAGATGGATATCGGCGGTGCGGGCGTGCTCGAGATCGTCGCCGAATACGAGGCGCATCGCCTCGGCCAGGAGATCGACGGCGAAACCTATCTGAAGGCGGATGCCGGATGGTTCCGTACGATCGTTTCGGGCGTCGTGCGTGATCAGGTACGTCTCGATCCGCTTATCGCCTCGGCGCTTCAGGACGACTGGGCGCTTTCGCGCGTCGACAGCACGGTGCGTGCGATCCTGCGTGCCGGCACTTTCGAGCTCCTCGACCGCAAGGATGTCCCCGTCGCCGTCATCGTGACTGAGTATGTAGAGATCGCGCAGGCCTTCTTCGCCGAAGAGGAGCCCAAGCTCGTCAACGCCGTTCTCGATCGCATCGCAAAGCAGGTTCGCGGCGAATCTAATCGCTGACTGTTCCTTCGCCGCGGTCCGGGTACCGGCGACAAGCGGCTTTGAATCATCCCGCGGTTGCGGCTGAGGCCCTCTTGAAAGGGCGTCACGAGGTGCCTTCGGCGCCTCGCCTTGTTTTCTTTCTACCTCTCGTTGGATTAGCTGTTTGCCGGTCTTGACGGCACGTTTTCCTGCACGCAATCTCCGCCGGCATATTGGTTTGTTTTCCTTGGAGATGGGGGGCGATCCGGTTGCGTTGCTGGCCGGGGAGGGAGTGTGCTCCGGCACTTTGGGAGGAAAAGGCGAAATGACTATTATTTTAGGCGTTATCGCGTGCGGTCTGCTCTCGGTGATTTATGCCGTGTGGGCGACCCGCTCGGTACTTGCTGCCGATCAGGGCAATGCCCGCATGCAGGAGATCGCGGGCTATATTCGCGAGGGCGCACAGGCCTATCTTACGCGCCAGTACAGAACCATTGCCATTGTCGGGATCGTTGTTTTCATCGCAGCCTGGCTGTTGCTGTCGGGTGCTGCGGCTATCGGTTTCCTTATTGGTGCCGTCTTGTCCGGTGCCGCTGGCTTTATCGGCATGCATGTGTCGGTCCGCGCCAATGTGCGTACGGCGCAGGCAGCGTCCCACAGCCTTTCGGCAGGGCTTGATATCGCCTTCAAATCGGGTGCGATCACCGGCATGCTGGTCGCCGGTCTCGCCCTTCTCGGCGTGTCGATCTACTACGCCATCCTCACCCGCGTGATGGGCTATGAAAGCGGTGCGCGCGAGGTCGTCGATGCGCTCGTCGCGCTCGGCTTCGGCGCTTCGCTCATTTCGATCTTCGCCCGTCTCGGCGGCGGCATCTTCACCAAGGGCGCAGACGTCGGCGGTGACCTCGTCGGCAAGGTCGAAGCCGGCATTCCCGAGGATGATCCACGCAATCCGGCGACGATCGCAGACAACGTGGGCGACAATGTAGGCGATTGCGCCGGCATGGCAGCCGACCTGTTCGAGACCTATGCGGTCTCCGTCGTCGCGACCATGGTGCTCGCCTCGATCTTCTTCGCCGGCACGCCGATCCTTGCCTCGGTCATGATCTATCCCCTGGCAATCTGCGGCGCCTGCATCATCACCTCGATCATCGGCACCTTCTTCGTCAAGCTCGGTCCGAGCGGCTCGATCATGGGCGCGCTCTACAAGGGGCTGATCGCCACGGGTATCCTGTCGATCATCGGTCTTGGTGCCGCGACCTCGCTCACGATCGGCTGGGGCTCGATCGGCACGGTTGCCGGCGCGGACATTACCGGTACGAACCTCTTCATTTGCGGCCTCGTCGGCCTCGTCGTGACTGCGCTGATCGTCGTCATAACGGAATACTATACGGGCACCAACAAGCGCCCGGTCAATTCGATCGCCCAGGCGTCAGTGACCGGGCATGGCACCAACGTCATCCAGGGCCTCGCGGTCTCGCTGGAATCGACGGCGCTGCCGGCCATCGTCATCGTCGGCGGCATCATCTTCACCTACCAGCTCGGTGGCCTTTTCGGCACGGGCATCGCCGTCACGGCCATGCTCGGTCTTGCCGGCATGATCGTTGCGCTCGACGCCTTCGGCCCTGTCACCGACAACGCCGGCGGCATCGCCGAGATGTCGCATCTGCCGCCGGAGGTTCGCAAGTCGACCGATGCGCTCGATGCGGTCGGCAACACCACCAAGGCCGTCACCAAGGGCTATGCCATCGGCTCCGCCGGTCTTGGCGCTCTGGTGCTCTTCGCGGCCTATTCGAACGACCTGCAGTACTTCGCCTCGCATGGCGATCAATACCCCTACTACGCGGACGTCGGGACGATCTCGTTCGATCTTTCCAATCCCTATGTCGTGGCCGGGTTGCTGTTCGGCGGCCTCATTCCCTATCTCTTCGGTGGCATCGCCATGACTGCCGTCGGGCGTGCTGCGGGCGCGATCGTCGAGGAAGTGCGTCGTCAATTCAAGGCAAAGCCCGGCATCATGCAGGGTACCGAGAAGCCGGATTACGGCCGCGCAGTCGACCTTCTGACGAAGGCTGCGATCCGCGAAATGATCGTGCCGTCACTGTTGCCGGTGCTGGCACCGATTGTCGTCTACTTCGGCGTGCTCCTTATTTCCGGCTCCAAGGCCTCGGCTTTCGCAGCGCTTGGCGCATCGCTCCTCGGCGTCATCATCAACGGCCTCTTCGTCGCGATCTCGATGACCTCGGGCGGTGGCGCCTGGGACAACGCGAAGAAGTCCTTCGAGGATGGGTTCGTCGACAAGGATGGCGTGCGTCACATGAAGGGTTCGGAAGCCCACAAGGCATCCGTCACGGGCGATACGGTGGGCGATCCCTACAAGGACACGGCCGGTCCGGCCGTCAACCCGGCGATCAAGATCACCAACATCGTTGCGCTGCTGCTGCTCGCAGTCCTCGCCTGACGTCTTTCGGTTGACCAAAAGAAGAAACCCGCCGGTTTGATTACCGGCGGGTTTCCTTTTGTTTCCAGCAGTCGGGCGTTTAGTTGTTGCCCGTGAACCGGTTGTTGTTGTTGTTCGTGCCGCCGCCGAGCTGGCCTGCCGCATTGCGTGCAGCCGACGCCGCGCTGCCGCCGGTAAGAACCTGCTGCAGGAAGGTCAGGTCGTTGCCGCCAGTGGGTGTCGTGCGCGAGATGGTGTCGAAGACCTTGCCGTCCTGGAGCGTGTAGTTGGCGCGCCGCGCGACGACGCCTTCCTTGTCGAAGTAAATCGCAAGGACGCTCTGATCGACGAGCTTGGGCTTCATGAAGGCGTAGGAGCGCGTCCGCTTCTGGGAAATGTAGTAGAAGACTTCTCCGTCGAATGTCGCCGTGGTGGAGGGCGAGCCGAGCGACAGCATCACTTGTTCGCGGCTCGAGCCCTCGGGCACGAGGTTGAGGGACTGCTGGTCGACGACATAGCCGCTGTTCAGGACTTCCCCCGTCTGGCAGCTGGCAAGCGCCGTGGAAGCAATCATGAGAGCGATGGTAGCATTGCTGAAGAATTTCATGTCAGACCCGAAATACCGCTCTCAGCGGAATCTCTCCCTAGAGTGTTCAATATCGCAGCCACTTGGCCCACCCGATGCCGCTCATGCAAAACCATTGTGGCCTTTCCGCGGTGTTCTTCGCGTCGAGTCCGTTTTTGCACAGGATACGTCGAGATGAGTCCCCCTCGATGGCCACAATCGGCATTGCAATTCGCGAATGCTTCGGTAAACCAGCTTTTGAATTCATGCAACAAGGCCTGACGTCGGCAGGCGTCCAGAATGGACCGATTCCGGGAATTTTGATGCTCTTCGGGCTCTTTCGCAAACGAAGCAATAATCAGGCGATCGTCGACAGGCAGTATTCGGCGCTGACGGCGACGGCGCGCATGCCGGTCTTCTACACCGATCTCAACGTACCTGACACGGTGATGGGCCGGTTCGAGATGCTGTCCATCGTGATGATTCTGTTCTTCCGTCGGACGAGGACCTCGCAGGTGAGCGGGCAGGAGATCGCCCAGGAAATTGTCGACGCCTTCTTTCAGGATATCGACCATTCGATCCGCGAACTGGGCATTGGTGATACCAGCGTGCCGAAGCGCATGAAGAAGCTCGCCGGCATGTTCTACGGCCGGCTCGAATCTTACTCGGCGGCGATGGATGGCGCCGATGCGGAGGGGCTTGCGTCCGCGCTTCGACGCAATATCTATCCGGAGCAGCAGGCAAATGCTCCCGACATGCGCCGGCTCGCCGATTGGATGATGGGCGCGGAGGCGTCTTTGGCGGCCGTCACCGAGGCCGAAATCGCTACCGGCTCTGCGGTGATGCCGGCGCCTGCACAAGGAGAATGGCGATGAAGAGATCGAAAGCAGGCGAGGCCGTAGCTTTTTCCTATCCCGTGAAGGTCGGCCACATATCGACGAACCCCGTCGAGGTCCATCTCGATGCGGATGACAATGAACTCAAGAGACTTGCGGCGATTTGGGATGTGCTTGCGGTCAAGCGCATGCATGCCGACTTGAAGCTCGCCCGCTGGAAGCGTGACGGTGTCAGGGTCAAGGGAACGGTCCAGGCGACGGTTGTCCAGGCCTGCGTGGTGACGCTCGAGCCGGTGGAGTCGGAGATCGACGAGGAGATCGAGCAGATCTTCGTGCCCGAGAACTCAAAGCTCGCCCGCCTGCCGACGGGAGACGTCGGCGAAATGGTGCTCGATCCTGATGGCCCGGACCTGCCGGAGACCTTCGGCGGCGATACGATCGATGTCGGCGAAGTCGCCGCGGAGTTCGCCGCCCTCGCCATCGATCCCTATCCGAGAAAGCCCGGCGTCGCGTTCGAAGGCCATATCGAGGACACCGGGGAAAACGACGCCAAGCCTTCGCCTTTTGCTGCTTTGAAGGACTTTAAGAAGGAGTGATTGCGCTGGGGCAGGTGAGATAATTCAGTTGTAAGTGACAGCGGAATCGCTATTTTGGCCCCAATTTTCGCCTCACCCGGCGAAGGAGAAGGATTAGGGACGCGTGATCAGAATTTCTCTCGACCTGATGGGTGGCGACTTTGGTCCCCAGGTTGTCATCCCAGGCGCGGCAAAGGCGCTGGATAGGCATCCCGACGCGACATTCGTGATGTACGGCCTCAAGGACCAATGCCAGCCGATACTCGATAAATATCCGAAACTTAAAGAGAAATCTGTCTTTCACGACTGCGAACTGGCCGTCACGATGCAGGAAAAGCCGAGTCAGGCCCTGCGTCGTGGCCGCTACGTCTCGACGATGTGGCGCACGATTGAGGCGGTCAAGACGGGGCATGCCGATGTCGCTGTTTCGGCCGGCAACACCGGCGCGATGATGGCCATGGCCAAGTTCTGCCTGCGCACGATGGCGAATATCGAACGCCCGGCGATCGCCGCGATCTGGCCGACCCTCAAGGGGGAAAGCATCGTCCTCGACGTGGGCGCGACGATCGGCGCCGATTCGCAGCAGCTTCTGGATTTCGCTCTCATGGGCGGTGCCATGGCAAGAGCCCTCTTCGAGATTGAGCGGCCGACCGTCGGCCTGCTGAATGTCGGCGTCGAGGAGGTGAAGGGCCTGGAGGACGTCAAGGAAGCCGGCCGCATGCTGCGTGAAGCCAACCTCGACTCGCTCGAATATTACGGCTTCGTCGAAGGCGACGATCTCGGCAAGGGAACGGTTGACGTGGTGGTGACGGAAGGCTTTTCCGGCAACATCGCGCTGAAGACCGCCGAGGGCACGGCGCGCCAGATTGCGGAATATCTGAAGGCCGCCATGTCGCGCACCCTGCTGGCGCGGATCGGCTATGTGTTCGCCAAGGGCGCCTTCGATCTGCTGCGCGAAAAGCTCGATCCGCGAAAAGTCAATGGCGGCGTATTCCTGGGCCTGAACGGCGTTGTCATCAAGAGCCATGGAGGTACCGACGCTGAAGGCTTCGCGGCGGCCATCGACGTTGGCTACGACATGGCACGAAACGGCCTGAATCAGAAAATAGAAAACGATCTCAAGAAATTCCATGCCAAGCGGCTGCCTCCCATGGGCCCGGAAGCGGCATGATCGATAGGATAAGGTAAGTATGATCCGTTCAGTGGTTCGCGGTTTTGGTTCAGCGCTTCCGAAGCGCGTCATGACCAATCGCGACTTGGAAAAGCTTGTGGACACCTCGGACGAGTGGATCGTCCAGCGGACGGGGATACGTCAGCGCTACATAGCCGGAGAGGGGGAAACAACCGCCTCGCTCGGTGAGCAGGCGGCGCGCGCCGCACTCGCCAACGGCGGCCTCACGCCCGACGATATCGATCTCATCATCGTTGCGACGTCGACGCCGGATAACACCTTTCCGGCGACGGCGGTCAACATCCAGAGCCGGCTTGGGATGCATCACGGTTTCGCTTTCGATGTGCAGGCCGTCTGTACCGGCTTCGTCTATGCGGTCACCACGGCGGATGCGTATATTCGCGGTGGGCTGGCGAAACGCGTGCTTGTGATTGGCGCCGAGACATTTTCCCGCATCCTCGACTGGACCGACCGCACGACCTGCGTGCTTTTCGGCGACGGCGCCGGCGCGCTCATTCTGGAAGCGGCGGAAGGGAAGGGCACGACCGCGGACCGCGGCGTCCTGACAGCGCATCTGCGCTCGGACGGTTCCCACAAGGACAAGCTCTACGTCGATGGAGGGCCTTCCTCGACCGGAACCGTTGGCCTGCTGCGCATGGAGGGCCGCGAGGTCTTCAAGTATGCGGTCGGCATGATCACCGATGTCATCGAGGCTGCCTTCGAATCGACTGGCACCACCGCCGAGGAACTTGACTGGCTCGTTCCGCACCAGGCGAACCGCCGGATCATCGACGGCTCGGCGAAGAAGCTTGGCATTGCCCCCGAGAAGGTTGTTGTTACCGTCGATCTCCATGGCAACACCTCGGCCGCCTCCATTCCGCTCGCACTTGCGGTGGCGGCCGGCGACGGGCGTATCAAGAAGGGTGACCTCGTAATGCTCGAGGCCATGGGTGGGGGCTTCACATGGGGTGCCGCGCTCCTGCGCTGGTGATGTTCATTCCAAAAAGCTGACAGCAAACAAGAGCTTGACCGTAAGGCGCAAGACAAATAGTCTTTGTCAACTTCAGGAAGACATTTCACGCAATGGGCGGGGAGCCATGACCGGAAAGACAGTTACTCGGGCGGACCTGGCAGAGTCGGTGTTCCGGAAAGTTGGCCTGTCGCGTACGGAATCCGCGGAACTCGTCGAAACCGTCATCGACGAGATCTGCAACGCCATCGTGCGTGGCGAAACGGTCAAGCTTTCCTCCTTTGCCACCTTCCAGGTGCGTGACAAGAACGAGCGCATCGGGCGCAATCCGAAGACGGGCGAGGAAGTGCCGATTTCCCCCCGCCGCGTGATGACCTTCAAGGCCTCCAACGTGCTGAAGCAGCGCATTCTCAAGGCCCACATGGCGCGCAAGATAAAGGTAAAGCCGCAAAGCCCTGTTGCCTGACGGGTGCTGTCGGGAACCGGCGCCGTCCTGCGCCACGGCTCCCGTCGCATCGAACTTCCGGGCATTTGACCCGGCGCGGCGCTCAACCTTGTGGGTCATCGTAGAGATGACTTGAATTCTCTGCTCCAAACCGTTGAAATATGGTGAGTCGATGCATGGGTCGTTGTCTCCCATGCTGCCGCGTGAAGGAGTAGGACGTTGGACAAGAGCCCGGATGCCTTTCGCACGATAAGTGAGGTCGCAGACGATCTGGACCTACCGCAGCATGTCCTGCGTTTCTGGGAAACCCGTTTTCCTCAGATAAAGCCGATGAAGCGCGGCGGCGGCAGGCGTTACTACCGCCCCGAGGATGTTGACCTGCTCAAGGGCATCCGCCATCTCCTCTACGACCACGGCTACACGATCAAGGGCGTGCAGAAGCTCCTGAAGACCAACGGCAACAAGTTCGTCATTGCAGTCGGGCATGGGGATCTGGCGAGCGTGGAGGCCCTTGCCGCCGCGCAGGAGCCATCCCCTGGCGAACCGAAGGTCGGCCATCCGGACGATGACCAGATCGTCGGCCGCGCAAAGCCACCGATCAGCAGGCGTTTCCTGAACTTCGTGAGCGGCGAGGACGATACGCCGGAGGTTTCGATCGGCAAGTCCAGCGTCGGCAAGGAGGACAGGGCGCTTCTCCAGGAGGCGCTCTACGATCTCCTTGAGTGCAAGCGGCTGCTTGATCAGGTCCGCTGACTTGCTGCGGCCGCAAGCGCGGTCAGCGCCTTGCCGAGCTGCTCCAGCTGATACGGCTTGCTGAGCACGGGCTGGTCGTTCCTTCCGCCCTCCGGCGCCGTCCCGTAGCCGGTCGCAAAGAGATAGGGCATCCCGATCTCGTCCAGGTAGCGGGCGACCGGCAGCGAGCTCTTCCCGGCAAGGGAGACATCGAGGATTGCCGCATCGAAATCGTCTTTGGTTGCGAGCACCAGCGCGTCTTCCAGGTTTGCCGCCCTGGACGAAACCTTGTACCCAAGCTCGTCCAGCATGTCTTCCAGAAGCATGGCGATCAACGCATCGTCCTCGACGATGAAGATGTTGCTGATTGCGCTTGTCATGGTGTTCCCCCGAACTTCTCTTTTCAGCTATATCTGTGTTTCGGACGCGCTCGGTCAAGACGCGAAGCCGTTGAAATCCAATATCACTTGCGCCGTATTGCCCGATCCTGAATGATGTGCGAATGCTCTTGTGCGTGATCGCTTTTCGGGCTGCGTGGCGTTCGGGATTTCATGAAATGGATATTCTTCTTGCTACCGACTTTGTTCGGCAGCGGCCGTGGATCAGCTATCCCTTCGCCGTCGCTACAGTCGCGATAACCTTTGGGTTGCGGCACGCAGCCGGCGACGCGCTGTCAGGGTTCCCCTTCCTCAGTTTTCTGCCGGCCATCCTGATCTCGGGACTGCTTGGCGGCCTCTGGCCGGGCCTGTTGGCAGCGGTCCTGTCGGGCTATCTGGTGCAGAAGTTCTTCATCGATCCGGTGGACACGGTCTGGCCGGTGACCGCGAGCCAATGGGTCGGCCTCTCCATCTTCGCCATCAATGCGATGATCATCGTCGGCCTGATGCAGGCGATCCTTGTTTCCTATCGTCGCCAAAGGGAACTCCAGGCGCAACTGGAGGACTTCAACGGCAGGCTCGAAAGGACGGTCGCGGAACGGACCGACAAGCTCAAGCAGGAGATGAGAGAGCACGCAGCCGCGCAGACGCAGCTCAGGCAGTTGCAGAAGATGGAAACGATCGGCCATCTCACCGGCGGTGTTGCGCACGATTTCAACAACATGCTGGCGGTGATCATCGGCAGCCTCGACATGGCGAAGCGGCGCCTTAGCGGAGCGGAAAATCCGCGTCTCGTCACGGCTATCGACAATGCCAGGGACGGAGCCCAGCGCGCCTCGGTGCTGACCGCGAGGCTTCTCGCCTTTTCGAGGCAGCAGCCTCTGGCCCCGCAGGTCATCGACGCCAATAAGCTGGTGAGCGGCATGTCCGACCTGCTCAGGCGTACGCTTGGCGAGCAGGTGCGCATCGAGACGGTGCTGGCCGGAGGCCTGTGGCCCACCTTTGCGGATGTGAGCCAACTCGAAAATGCGATCCTCAATCTCTCGGTCAACGCGCGCGATGCCATGCCGCAAGGCGGCCATCTCACGATCGAGACGGCGAATACCGAGCTCGACGACCGCTACGTCCGCATGCATTCGGAGGTGGTCGCCGGCCAGTACGTGATGATCAGCATTACCGATACCGGCGGCGGGATGGCGCAGGAGGTGATCGACCGGGCCTTCGATCCCTTCTACACGACGAAGGGTCCGGGCAAGGGGACAGGTCTTGGCCTCAGCCAGGTCTACGGCTACGTCAAGCAGAGTGGCGGCCACATCAAGATCTACTCGGAAGTCGACCGCGGAACCACCGTGAAGATGTATCTGCCGCGGCACGTAGGCACCGCTACGGCAGTCGGTGCCATGGGGATCGCTCCGGCCATTCCCCAGGGCAGCGCCAGCGACCTCGTCCTTGCCGTGGAGGATGATGAACAGGTGCGCGCAATGACCGTCGAGAGCCTGCGGGAGCTCGGCTACACCGTCCTCGAGGCCGACAGCGCGGCCGGCGCCCTGGAGCACCTGGAGCGTCACCCGGGGATAGACCTCCTGTTCACCGACATCGTGATGGCCGGCATGAACGGCCGCCAGCTTGCCGATGTCGTTGCGGAAAGGTGGCCGGCGGTGAAGGTGCTTTACACGACGGGCTATACCCGCAACGCCATCGTCCACAACGGCGTTCTGGACCACGGCGTGTTCCTCCTCACCAAGCCCTTCACCCTGGAGCAGCTTGCGCACAAGCTTCGCGAGGTCTTGAAGACGTCCGAGGAGCCGATCGAAGACTGATGCGCTATCGACATTTCGTCGGGCGGGCGGGCGGCTTTAGAAATATGCCCGCGCCAGCTGCTGCAGCTTCGCGTCGTCCTTCACGCCGCGCCGGTAGAGCTCGATGATGACCCGTCCGATGTGATCGGCCTGCGAGCTTCCGGGCTCCCAACCGCGCTCGCGGCATACGGCGTGGAGAACGCCGCGCAGAATCTCAAGATCGACCGAGAAGAGCGGCAGGTCATGGGGACGAAGCGATGAATCAAGCATTGCATCACTCCTGCCGGGCAAGAACACGATCGCCGTCTAAGGCCCGGTTTGGCCGGCGATGGAGCGACAATGCTCCGGCTTGCTACCCTTGGCAACTGGCGGCACTGAGCCCGGGGATGACGCGTATGCGAGGTACTACAGCGCGCTCGCGTCGCCGCCGCGCGCCAGGCGCGGCAGCGAAATGGACGTTCAAGGCTTGTCGCGCACTATTCCGTTGCTTTGGCGGGCACTGGTGCCTTGCTGCCATCGGGAAGGATGACCGTGGCGTCGCTCTGGGGCTTTGCCTCGGGAATGATGCTGGCGGTTGTCATTTCCTTGTCAACGGGTGCCGAGGCCGTGACCTTGGAATGTCCAAGGCAATCCGCCATTGCGGTCGTTGCAGAGAGACCGAGAACTGCGGCAATCAGAATGGCTGCTTTCATGTCGATGTCCTCCGAGTTTGCGAAGGAAGACTAACCCGATGGGCCGATATCGCCGCGTAACTATTTCGTGATGGCATTCCGCAACCAGCGCAACGCAGGCGGGTACATTCCCTTGTCATCCGTTCGGGTTTGCGCGCGCATAATCCGGAATTCTGAAGCGGCGGCGATAGTTTCCCGGTGTCAGTCCGGTGAAGCGCTTGAAAAGCCTGCGAAAGAAGGCGGCTTCCTCATAGCCCACCTGCCAGCTGATCTCGTCCACGGGAGTTTCGGTCCGCTCCAGCCGGCGCTTGGCATCCTCTATCCTGAGGCGCTGCACGTAGGCGATGGGGCTGAGGCCGGTCGCACTCGTGAAGCGGCGCTTGAAGGTCCGTTCCGTCATCCCCGTGCAACGGAGCATCTCCTCCATCGGATTGGCGACGGAGAAGTGGCTCGCAATCCAGTCCTGGGCCGATTGGATGGCGAGGTCGCCATGACCCTTTCGTCCCTCGAAGACGATGTAGGGCGCCAGGCCATCCTGGTGCCATTGCAGGGCGAAGAAGCGGGCGACGGCCTGTGCGGCGGTCGCGCCCGCATGGCGGGCGATCAGGTAGAGCACCAGATCGTGCCAGGTCATGGAGGCGCCTGACGTGATCAACTCCTCGTGCCGCCCGGAAACAATGAGTACGCGCTCGGGATGGACCGGAACCTGCGGATAGCTGGCTGCGAAGATCTCGCCGTAGCCGAAATGCACCGTCGCATCGATGCCGTCGAAAAGTCCGGTCTCCGCGAGCAGGAAGATGCCCGAGCAGGCCGAACAGACAAGCGCGCCGCGAGCGTGCATGGCCCGGACCCAGCCGATCAGTTCCGGATAGCGGCCCTTGTTCCAGCCGCCGGGGCTGAGCAGGATCGAGGGAACGATGACGATATCCGTCGCATCGACCGTCGCGACGCCGCGCTGGACGGTGACGGGGACATGACTTGCAAGCTCCAGCGGACCCGGCTGCAGGCCCACGATCTCGACCTTGAAGGGCGGGCCTTGCAGCCTTGGATCGCCGGAAGGCGGCATCACCGCAAAGGCGTTCATCACATCGAAGATGCCGGTCAGGGTCGAGACCGCGGCCTCCGGTATGGCGACGAGGCTCACATGCAGCGGCGTCGATCCGTGCTCGAATGTCTTTTGCGGCATCTCCATCCTCCCCAACCGCCAGAATAGCGTCCATCCTGCGTTCCCACCACAGCCGCCTTTGGTGGTCGCTCCATGTGTCTTTGGAACCGATTGGCCCAAACGGACCGATTCTGGACAATCCGTCACTGACGCTCCGTCGCCTCAGCTGCGATCCTCCGTCCATCGACTAATCCTTGGACAAATGGAGGCATCTACATGACACATATCCAGCATCGCGGAATCGACCATACCAAGCTCGATGCCATGATCGCGCGCGCGATCGGCGACCTCTCGGCGGGCTACGGCGGCGTGATGGTGAGCATTGGAAACCGGCTCGGCCTCTACAAGGCAATGGCCGGTGCCGGGCCGCTGAGCTCGCGCGAGCTTGCCACCCGCACCGGCTGCGGCGAGCGCTATGTGCGCGAATGGCTCGGCTCGCAGGTGGCCGGCGGCTACGTCACCTATCATGCGATCAGCGACACCTATGAGCTCTCACCCGAGCAGACGCTGGTGCTTGCAGACGAGAACAGCCCGTTCTTCATCCCGAATGCCTGGGCGGTACCGGCCTCGATGTGGTCGGACGAGGACAAGGCCGTGGAGGCATTCCGCACCGGGCAGGGGATCGCCTGGGGCGATCATGACGGACGGCTCTTCTGCGGCGTCGCTGCATTCTACCGCAATGCCTACAAGGCAAGCCTGGTCGCTGAATGGCTGCCGGCCCTCGAGGGAGTGGTCCAGAGACTCGATGCCGGCGCCCGCGTCGCCGATGTCGGATGTGGCCACGGACATTCGACGGTGCTGATGGCGCAGGCCTTTCCGGCCTCCACTTTCGTCGGCTTCGATGTGCACGAGGAATCCGTCGCCGAGGCGCGCAGGATCGCCGACGAGGCGGGCTTATCGGACCGGGTCACGTTCAAGACAGCGCGTGCGGAGGATTTTCCGGGTGAGGAATACGACCTGATCTGCTTCTTCGATTGCCTGCACGACATGGGCGATCCCGCCGCTGCGGTGGCCCACGCAGCACGCGCGATCGCGCCCGACGGCACGGTGATGCTCGTAGAACCCTTTGCCAATGATCGCGTCGAGGACAACATCTCTCCGGTCGGGCGGATCTACTACGCGGCCTCGACGACTATCTGCTGCGCCCATGCGATCTCCGAGGGCGGGCATACGGTGCTCGGTGCGCAGGCCGGCCAGGCGCGGCTCGCGGAGCTCTTCCGCAAAGGAGGCTTCACCCGCTTCCGCCGTGCGATGGCGACGCCCTTCAATCTCATTCTCGAGGCGAAGCTCTGACATTGCCGGCCGCGGTTGTCGCCGCGGCCGGCTTGTCGGTAAAGGGTGCCGGTTCCCGAACACATGACCGAGGCCCGCCTTGGGATCGGGGAGGATCCGAACGAGTTCATGTAGGCGATGGAGGCGTACATGATGCGGATCAAGGCAAGAAGAGAATTGACTGCTACCTTTCGAAAGGTGACATTTCTGCCGCCCCCTGGACAGGCTGTATTTCCAGGGCGGACAACAGATCGTCACAGTGCAGAAGCCGGCCAGCAAACTCGCATATTTGCTTCGTGGCTAAACCTGCAGAGCAAGTCGGCGTGGGAGTGGATGGCATCGCCACGGAGCTCGTGTTTTGAACGGGCGCACCTCGAAACGTCATGGTGGGTATGATGGTGCAGATCTCTCGCAGAACGGTACTTCTCGCCGGTGCCGCTTGCGCTGCGGCGGGGTTGGCCCCGCGCGTGGGCCACGCCCAGGCGAGCACGCGACCGTCCCTGCCAATTCCTCCAGAGCTGAGAGCAGATGCCGCAGGCACGATCAAGCTCGATGCACGCACCGGCACGATGCGGTTTCTGGACGGCCGAGAGACGGCAACTTACGGCATTAATGGTCCCTATCTCGGACCTGCGCTCCGCCTGCGGCGGGGCGAGACGGTGAACGTGCAGGTCACCAACAACGTTCCGGAAAACATTACCATTCATTGGCACGGTCTGATCATTCCCGGCTCGGCCGATGGCGGACCGCATCAGGTCATTGCGCCCGGCAAGTGGTGGCAGACGAAACTGTCAATCGACCAGCCGGCGGCGACCCTCTGGTTCCACCCGCATTACTATCCATCGACTGCCCGGGAGGTGATCATGGGTCTCGCGGGCCTGCTGATTGTCGAAGACGAGGAGGCCGGGCGTCTGCCGCTGCCGTCCCGATGGGGCATCGACGACATCCCGCTGATCATTCAGGATCGCCGTTTCACGCCCGACGGACAGTTTTTCGAGCGCATGAACGTGATGGCTGTGGCGAACGGCTATGTCGGCGATGTCGCGCTTGTCAACGGCGCATCTTATCCGGAAGCCCGAACGGCACGCGGCTGGATCCGGTTGCGCATTCTCAACGGCTCAAATGCGCGCAGCTACAGGCTCGGGGCTTCGGACAACCGCTCGCTCTACGCTATCGCGTCGGATGGCGGCTTGCTCGCCAGCCCGGTCGAGCTCAAGGAGCTGCTGATCCACCCCGGGGAACGCTTCGAGGTGATGGTCGACGCGCGCAACGGTGGCGCTTTCGACCTCGTTACGCTGCCGGTCGCGGAACCTGTCATGCGGCTGCCGCCTTTTGACGGACCGCTGCCTCTCGTCACGTTCAGGCCGGACGGTGCGGAGGGGGGCGGGCAACTTCCCTCGTCGCTCGCGGTCTTGCCGTCTCTGCCGCAGCAGCTTCCGCCGGTAAGCCGGGAACTGGTCATGAATATGTTTCGCGACATGCAGGGCATGATGATGCTCGAACATGCGGGGCTGCCGGCTATGGTCAAGAGCGGGAAAACGGATCCGGCGGTGGTCGCGCGCGTCGTCGACCTCATCGTCAACGGCCCGGCGCTGCCGGAAGCGGAGCAGCTCTCCACGAACGGCGTAAATGGAAAGCCGTTCTCGCTCGGGAGAATCGATTTCTCCGCCGCCCGCAACCAGGATTTGCGCTGGCGGATCTCCGAAGGCACCGACATGATGCTTCACCCGGTGCACATCCACGGCTGCCAGTTCCGCATCATATCGAGCGACGGCAAGCCGCCGACGCCGGAGCGTGCCGGCTGGAAGGACGTTGCTCCCATCTCGTCCGGCGGCGTCAGCGAGATCCTCGTCCGCTTTCCTCACGTGGCGACGGCAGACGATCCATACATGGCGCACTGCCATATCCTGGAACACGAGGATTCCGGAATGATGGCCCAGTTCACCGTCTCATGAGCAGCAGGGTTCTTGGCCTGCATTGAAGTCCGCCACGCCGGGGGCTTCCTGTCAGTGGACACCCAAATCAGACAAACGTCGGACCCGCTTCGATCCTTGCGGCGACAAGCGCCACGCGGCGGGTCGCCTACGCGTCGATGGTGAGCCTGTCGATCAGTTCTCCGACCTTCATGTCGCTGAAGATATCCTGGCGTGCGAGATAGGCAGCGCCGAAAAGCACGCTGTCCTTCCGCGGATGAGCAAGGACGATGTGCAGCTCGCGCGTGGCGAGTGGCAGGCACCGCTGATAGACCAGTTCGCGGATGCCTGACAGCAGGAACTCTCCGCTCCTTGCCAGCGTGCCACCGACGACAATGAGGCTCGGGTTGAGAATGCTGACGACATCGGAAGCGACTTCGCCGATCACCCGTCCGGCACTGCGAAGAAGCATCAGCGCCTCCGGCTTCTGCTGCTCCACAAACGACAGGACATCGCGGGCGTTTTCCGCCGCGAACCCCTTGGCGGAAAGATCGCGGGCAATCGCCCAGCCGCCGGCGCGTGCCTCCACGCAGCCGAGCTTGCCGCAGCGGCACAATGGAGGGTTGTCGGAATTGAACTGTATGTGGCCGATATCGCCCGCAGCGCCCTGCGCACCGCGAAAGATTTTGCCGCCGGTGACGATGCCGCTGCCGATGCCCGTTCCCGCCTTGATGAAGAACATGTCGTCCACATGGGGGAAATTCTGGCTGTGTTCGTAGATCGTCATCAGGTTCACGTCGTTCTCGACGTAGATCGGCGCGTCGAAGCGGCGGCTCATCCAGCCGATGATGTCGAATTCGTCCCATCCGGGAAGGACCGAGGGACCGACCACGCAGCCGCGCTTGAAGTCGACCGGCGTCGGCAGGCTGAGGCTGACGCCGAAAAGAATGCCATTGTCGGCGACCGCGGTCGCCGCAAGCTTGTCGAACTCGTCGGCAAGCTGCCCGAGGGTTACAGCCGGTCCGTCCGCCGCGCTGAACGGTATCGTACTCTGCGCAATGATCGCGGGTTCGAGATCCATGGCCGCGAGATGAATGTACGTCTCGCCGATATTGGCGACGAGCAGGTGACCTGCCTTTTCATTGACTCTCAGAACACGCGTCGGCCGCCCGCCGCTCGGCAGGGTATCCGCCGTCTCCCGGACGATGCCGGAGTCGATCAAGGCGTTCAATCTCTGGGTTACCGTCACACGGGACAATCCGGAAGCGTCCAGCAGCGCTGAGCGCGACATGGCCGCACCCGTTGCAATGAGAGAGAGGATTTCTCTGCTGTTCCCGAGCGCGGGGTGCTCCCCTGCGCCATTTATCCTAGCCATGCCCCTGCACCCACAGTTTTACAGTAGCTTAGACATAAAATCATCGGATTTGAAAGTCGATTCACAAATAATTGGTACGTCTTATGTATTGAAATAGACAAAAGTTTATTGACTTATAGACATTTGTGTGGCTAATTTAGGATAGCCGGAAAAACAGAAACTCCACCCGCGGGCTCGACCTGCGCAGGGTTGCTGTTGTTTTCATCAAACCCAAATGGGGTGGATTCGCACATGTTGCCGGAGTCCAGGAAACAGACCGCACCTCTTCTGGCGAACGCCATTCGCGTGATGTCGCTCGACGCTGTCGACGACACGAAGAAGGGCCACCCCGGAATTCTCAAGGGAATGGCGGACATCGCCGTCGCGCTTCGCCACCTGCACCTCTTCCGCCTGGCGTCCAATCCTCCCGCGGGACATGACCGCGTCGTCCTCAGCAGCAGCCATGGATCGATGTTGCTCTACAGCCTGCTGCACCTTACCGGCCATGACGTTTCGGCGGCGGACCTGCAGGTGTTCAGGCAGATTATCGGAAACGCACCTGATGCACCAGGCGTCAAGATAAGGGCCGGGGCGCTCGGGCAGGGGTTGTCGAACGCTGTCTCCATGGCAATCGGTGACAAGACGCTGGCCACGACATTCGGTCGGCCCGGTCATCATGGTATCGGCCGCTACACCTTCGTTCTGGCGACCAGCGATTGCCTCACGACGCGCATTTCACACGAGGCGTGTTCCCTTGCAGGGTCGCTAGGCCTGGACAAGCTGATCCTGATCCACGACGACTACGGCGTGCCTCCCGATGCCAAGCTCGACGACGCGTCCTGCGACGATACGCCTGCGCGTTTCGCCGATTATGGATGGCAGGTCATATCACCCGTGGACCGGAGCGATCTCGCAGCGGTAGAGCGGGCCATTTTCCTGGCAAAGGCGGAAACGACGCGTCCGACACTGATTTGCTGCAGGATGGCGGCCGATAGCGCCCCTGCGGAGGCTGCAAGCCCGGATCGTCAGGACACTTCGCAGGCGGCCGGTGACACACACCGGAGCCGGCTCGTGTTCGCCCCACCGCACACGCCCCGCCACATGCCATCAGGCATACATGGCGCTCACAATCTCCCGAGCAGGCAGGCGGCGACCGTCGTTGACGGGAGCCGTCTTCCTGCTCATTCGCCCACTGGAAGCCATGCGTCGGCTGCCGGCGCGGTCAGCCAGCAAAACAGACTTGTCGCCCGCAAGGGAAGCAACGCCATTCAGGTCTTCGGCCCGCGATCCGTCTCGTTCGAGTTGTTGGAAGCGCTCAGGCTGAGGCCGGAAATGGACGTGTGGCGGCCTTGCGATCCGGTGGAAACGGCAATCGCCTGGAAGATTGCGCTGGAGCAGACGGCAACAGGAACCGGATTTGTCCTGTGCCACGAGGGCCTCCCCACCCAGCTTCGCACGCAGGAGCAAATCGATGCGGTGCGCAAGGGTGGGTACGTCCTCGGACGAGAGCATGGCCAGCCGGACGCCGTCATCATCGCCTGCGGATCCGAGGTGCCCGTTGCAATCGGCGCTTTGAGAGGACTGGCGAAGCAGGGCATTCGCGCCCGCGTCGTTTCGATGCCGTCCCCTTATACTTTCGACCGTCAGGACGACGACTACAGAGCGGGAGTGCTGCCCGCCGATGTTCCCCGCATTTCTATCGATGTTGGAGGCACCGACTATTGGCGCAGATATGTCGGTCGCGATGGCCAATGCGTCGGCATCGACATGCTCCCCGAGACCGCTCCTTCCGAACTTCGCTCCGAGCATTTCAATCTCAATGTAACGCGTGTTGAAAAGGCGGTGGGCGAGGCGCTTGAGAAATACGATCGCATCGCCGCCTGGCGGTAATCACATGACAGCCAGCTGTATTATCGGCCTCGACTACGGTACGGGATCGGCACGTGGCGTGCTGATCGACGTGGCTACGGGCGAACAGCTGGCCGGCCACACGCACACTTATCGCCATGGCGTCATGACGCGCAGCCTTCCGGATGGCCTCTCCCTGCCGCGAGCCTGGGCCCTCCAGAACGCCGCCGACTATCTCGAGGCGGCTGAAGAGATCCTGAGCGAACTCGGGCGCGGCCGCCACATAGAATCGATCGGCGTCGGCTTCTCGGCAAGTTCCCCCATGCCTGCCACGCGCGACGGCACGGCCCTTTCCGAAATTCATCCCGGCGAGCCCCACGCCTACGTCAAGCTGTGGAAGCATCACGCCGCTCAGCCCTATGCCGACGCAATTAATGAAAAGGGCGGGATCTTCCTCAAGAATTTCGGCGGCAAGGTATCCGGCGAATGGCTGCTTCCGAAGGCGGCCCAGATCGCGAAGGAAGCGCCGCATATCTGGAGCACAACCGATCGATTCATCGAGGCGGGCGATTGGCTCGTATGGCAATTGACCGGACGCGAAATGCGAAGCCTCGGGTTCGCGGCCTACAAGGCTCAATATTCCAAGGCAGACGGCTATCCGCAGGGGATCGTGCCAGGTCTTGCGGAAAGACTCTCGGTGCCCCACCGCATCGGCAGTGCCGCGGGGCGTCTCTCCAAGGCGTGGCGCTCGCGCACCGGCATCAAGGGCCGGGCGGTCGTCGCGGTCGCGGTCATCGATTCCCATGTGGTTCTGCCGGCGGTCGGCGCTGTCTCGACGGGCTGCCTCGTCGGCGCACTCGGGACCTCGGCTGTCTATCTCTTTCTCAACGAGCAGTTCCGTCCTTTGCCACCGGGCATCGAGGGCGTTGCGAAGGACGGTTCGGTTCGCGACCTGTGGTGCTACGAGGCGGGGCAGGCGGGTTTTGGCGATACGCTCGCCTGGTTCGTCGATGCCTTTCCGCGCGGGGCCGACGCTTCGGAGAGCTTCAGCAACTACAATCGCGACGCGGCAGGAATCGAGCCCGGCGCGAACCGGCTCGTGGCGCTCGACTGGTGGAATGGCAACCGCGTGCCACTGGCGGATTCGGGTCTCACCGGCCTGCTGGTCGGTCTAACCACGGTCACGACATCAAGTGATATCTATCGGGCGATAATTGAGTCATTGTGCTTTGGCGCGCGTACTGTTGTCGATCTTTTCGAAGCTGGCGGACTTGCGATCCAGCGCATCGTACTCACAAGCGGATTGGCGCAGAACAATCCGCTTCTGGTGCAGATCATGGCAGATGTGCTCGGTCGCGTGATGGAGGTTCCCGATATCGCCCATTCGACGGCGGTGGGCGCCGCCATTCATGGTGCAGTTGCGGCCGAACTTGTGCCGAGTTTCACGGAAGGAACGACGCGGTTCGGCGCGCGGCGTTTCGACGTGTACCTGCCGAACCCGAAATTCGCTGCAACTTATGACGTTCTTTATCACGCGTATCGCAAGCTCAGCGCCGACGAGACTATCCGGCACTCCATGCAGGCTCTGACGGGCCTGAATGCGAAGCTGGACCATGCATTCGGCTGACACAGGATCGGAGTTGGCCGAACAGCAATTTAGAAGGGGACACAGCAACGGGAGGGGAAATGGAGAAAGGTTTTCATCCGCAAACGCAAATGAGGGCATTCAAGTCGCGTCAACGGCATAAAATCCTTGGAGGAGGAGACCATGAAACACCACCATGAAACCGGGCGCCATCTGCGTCGCTCGACCATTCCGGCGGCGATCGCGCTGGCGGGCTTGCTGATAGCGCCGTTCGGGCAGGTCGCCCAGGCCGAGGAGAAATTCCTGATCGGGATCGTCGAACTGCAGCTCGCAAATCCGTTCTTCGGCAAGCTGCAGAAGGCGGCCGTCGATGCCGCCAAGAAGCATGGGCTCGAAGTCATGACCGCCGAAGCCACCGTCGCCGGAGATTCGGCAACACAGATCGCAGCCATCGAGAACATGATCAATCGCGGCGCGAAGGGCATCGTCCTCGACCCCGCCAACGCCTTCGCACTCGTTCCGATCGTCAAGAAGGCGCGCGATGCCGGTATCGTGGTCGTCACCACCAACACGTCGCTCGGGCCGATGACCGCCGCGGACGCCTCGTTCGAAACCGACAATCTCGCTGCCGGCACGCTGATCGGCCAATGGGCAAAGGCTAAGCTCGGCGCGACGCCGGCACGGGTTGCCATGCTCGACTACGATCTTTCGGACAAGACGGCAAAAGCGCGCCACGACGGCTTCCTGAAAGGTTTTGGTCTCACCGAGGATTCGCCGGAAATTGCCGGGACGGCCCTTACGATGGGCAATGTCGAGACCGGGCAAGCCGCGATGGAAAACCTGATCTCTGCGCATCCCGACATCAATGTGCTCTATACGATCAATGAACCGGCCGCACAGGGCGCCTTCCTCGCGATCAAGAAGGGGAAAGGCGACATCGTCGTGACGTCTATCGACGGGAGCTGTTCCGGCGTTCGCAGCGTAGTCGACGGCACGATCGGCGCGACGGTGATGCAATTCCCGTCAAGGATGGGCGAGATGGCGGTCGACGCCGTGGTCAAGGCGGTCAACGGCGGCGAGAAGCCGAGTGGCTTCCATAATACCGGCACAATCCTGATCACCGACCATTCCGTCGAGGGCATCGAGTCCAAGGATACCAAATGGGGTCTGGAGAATTGTTGGGGGGAATGAAGTGACCCCAGAGCCTGGTTCGAGCGGTGAAATGGCGGTGGACGGCGAAGCTGGCCGCCGCCCGAACGGAATTGCCGTTCTCCTGCACGAACTGATGGCGCAGCCGATGGCCGGCCCGCTCGCGGCGCTGATCATCATCACCCTGACCTTCTCGCTGACGACCTCGACCTTTTTCACCATTGGAAACCTCTCGCTGCTGTTCCAGCAATCGGTCGTCGTCGGAACCCTTGCCCTTGGCCAGACGCTGATCGTGCTGGTCGCCGGCATCGATCTCGCCTGCGGTGCAATCCTGGTTTTCGGTACGGTCGTCATCGGCAGCTTGGCGGCGCAAAACGAACTGCTCGCCATGGCGCTCGGCCTGCTTGCCTGTCTCGCCGCCGCCTCGATCAACGGTATCGTCATAACGCGCTTCCGTTTGCCGCCCTTCATCGTCACGCTCGGGACGCTGGCCGTGCTTGCGGCGGTGTCGCGTCTCTACACCCGATCGCAAAGCTATCCGATTTCATCGGATTTCCTGACCATACTCGGTACCGGGCCGACAAGCGGGCTGGTGACATTCACCTATGGCAGCATGCTGTGGATCGTCCTGACACTGGTTCTCAGCTATCTCTTGAACCAGACGCCGTGGGGCGTTCGCGTCTACGCGATCGGCAATTCGCCAAGTGCGGCGAGGCTGAACGGCATCCATGTCGGCCGGGTCGCCTTCAGCGTCTACGCCTTCGCCGGCCTGTTCTATTTCCTGGCCGCCTGGCAGGCGCTCGGTCGTACGCCGATTGCCGATCCCAGCGGCTACCAGACGGCCAACCTG
Source organism: Rhizobium sp. BK251 (assembly GCF_004345245.1). Classification (GTDB taxonomy): domain Bacteria; phylum Pseudomonadota; class Alphaproteobacteria; order Rhizobiales; family Rhizobiaceae; genus Rhizobium. The sequence continues at coordinate 188,298 of NZ_SLUQ01000007.1, forward strand.
GATGCCATCACGGCGGTGGTGATCGGCGGCACCAGCCTGTTCGGCGGACGCGGCGGCGTCGCCGGAACATTCGTCGGCGCGCTCATCGTCACGGTTCTGAAAAACGGACTGACCCAGGCCGGCATCGACTCGCTGTATCAGCAGATCGCCACCGGCATCCTCGTTGTGCTTGCCGTCGGTACCGACCAGTATATCAGCCGGGGGCGACGGTCGTGACGCCCGGTCGCGAAACATCCGACCTCGTACTTCAGGCGACTGGCCTGACCAAGCGCTACGGCCATGTCGTGGCGATGGACGGCACCGACTTCGAACTCTCGCGGGGCGAGATACTGGCCGTCGTCGGCGACAATGGGGCAGGCAAGTCCAGTCTCATCAAGGCCCTCACCGGGGCGATCAGCCCGGACAGCGGGGAGGTATTCCTCGATGGCAGGGAGGTGCGCTTCCGCAGTCCTCTCGACGCCAGGCTCGCCGGTATCGAAACCGTCTATCAAGAACTCGCCGTGGCGACGGAGCTGGACATCGCACAGAACCTGTTTCTCGGCCGGGAGCTCAGAAAACGTGGCGTGCTCGGCGACGTCTTCCGCCAACTGGACAAGGCGGGCATGCGCAGGCAGGCTGCCGAGCACATGAAGAACCTCGGCATAAGGGTGCAATCCATCCGCCAGAAGGTCGAGACCCTTTCCGGCGGTCAACGGCAGGCGGTCGCCGTTGCGCGCGCCGCAGCCTGGGGACGAAAGGTCATCATCCTCGATGAACCGACCGCCGCTCTCGGCGTCAGGGAGACCAAGCAGGTCCTCGACCTCATCCTGAAGGTCCGCGACCAGGGCCTTTCCGTCGTGCTTATCAGCCATAACATGCCGAACGTCTTCGAGATCGCCGACCGTATCCATGTCCATCGTCTCGGCCGACGGGTCGCCATCGTGGAACCGCGCACGACGTCGATGAGCGATGTGGTCGCGATCATGACGGGCGCACTCAAGCCGGATGACATGCGCTCGGCCGTGCTTGCGAGGTCCTAGAGCATTTCCGCTTTTCTTCGAATCGCGAAAACGCTCGCTGGAATTGCTTGGGTTCAGATATTCCGGGAGGAGGGAAGAGCATGTCGATAATGGATCGGTTCTCGATGCGCGGGAAGGTCTCTGTGGTGACCGGCGGAAACCGAGGCATAGGAAGAGCGATTGCGCGCGGGCTCGCCGAAGCAGGCTCAGCCATCGCAATCGCCGCCCGGGACGAAAACCAGACCGCGGAAGCCGTCGAGGAATTGCGCCGGCTCGGGATTGAAGCAATCGGCATCAGGGCGGATGTCTCAGACCGGGAGGATCTGGAAGCGATGGCCGAAGAGGTCGGCCGTGCGCTGGGGCCGATCGACGTCCTCGTCAACAATGCGGGGATCGGAATGCACGCCAATGCGCTGACCTTGGCCGACGAGGAGTGGGAGCGTCTTTTTGCGATCAATCTCGAAGGCGTCTGGAAGGCGAGCCAGATCGTCGGGCGACGAATGGTGAGCAACGGCCGCGGCTCGATCATCAATATCGGATCGATCTCCGGCCTGATCGTCAACCGGCCGCAATGGCACTCTCCCTATGGGATCGCCAAGGCGGCGGTGCACCACCTCACGAGATCGCTGGCGGCCGAATGGGCGCAGTCGGGCGTCCGGGTCAACGCCATAGCGCCGGGCTATGTCAAGACCGAGATCGCCAGCGACGAGTACGAAGCCTATGGCCACTACTGGCGCGACGAGGTTCCCATGCAGCGTTACGCGACACCTGAGGAGATCGCCCCGATTGCGCTGCTGCTCGCCAGCGACGCCTCATCCTTCATCACCGGCTCGGTCATCGTGGCCGACGGTGGATATACGCTCTGGTAGGCAAGCGCGGCAAGCGGCTCCAACGATGCGCAAGACGAAAGCTTCGCGTTTCCGCCGGTTGCTCAGGCCGCGCCTTCAAAACCCGAGGCTTTAAACGCAGCAGGGTGAAGATACGCTGGCGGCTCAAGACATGGCGGTCTTCAATCCGCTGAGGCCCGCTTGCGGGCAAAGCCGCAGAGCTTGCCGACAGCAAGCTGCGCTGCGCTCTTCAGCAATCCAGGATCGCGCCAGGCCCAGCGGGCCAGAAGTCCGAGTTGGGGCATTTTGCGGTGCTTTATCTGCCGGGCCTGGCTCCAGAGAGCCGTGCGGCGGACAGTGTTCTTGTAGTCCCTGATTGAGGCCACATCGTCGGGCCGGTGCGAGAACTTCGATTCCAGCAAATTGAGTGCGGCCCAGGTGGTGAACTGCTGCTTCAGGAACTGCGGGGAATCATTGTCGATGCCGTGGAAAATATTGACCCCCATGCCGCGCGAGGCGCCCTGTTCGCCGCAAACCAGAACGCGCTTTGCCGCCATCAGACAGTCGCAGAAAAAAAGCATGTCTTCGGCGGCAAGGCGCAATTCGGCTTCGAAGCGAATTTTCTCAAACAGCCCGCGACCGATTGCCATGGACGAAAGATGCAGAAAAACATCGGAAGATCCCCAACTCTTGAGCAGTGCGCTCTCCATATCGGGAACCTCCATCAAGAGCGGCGTCTCAGAAAGCCGGACGACACCTGCAGAGTTGGCAAGCTCCGCCGTTGAGGAGTGATAGTAGAACTCCTCGCCCCCGTCGATCGAGGCAAAATAGCAGTCGGCCTCGAAACGGGTCAGGCCGTCATAGGCATTCTGCAGGTGGTTCGGCGTCCAGATGTCGTCGGAATCGAGGAAGGCCGCGTAGCGCGTCGAGGCCGGGATGTTGTCGAGGCCGGTGTTGCGCGCGCCACCCGGCCCGGCGTTCTTCTGGCGGATGACCTTGATGCGCGAACGTTGCGCCTCGGTCAGCGACTTGAGGTCGCCGTCCACGGATACGGGAGACTCGTCGTCGACCACAAGAATGTCGAAATCTTGGAACGTCTGTTCAAATATAGAAGTAAAAGCCCGGTTCAGAATTCCCGACTGCTTCTGATAAAAGGGAATGATAATCGTAAACGTCGCCATTTTTCTCCCGCGCGGTTCCCACGTCCAGGCTAAACCACCATGTTGGGCCAGCCCCGTTGTTGCTGCCCTGCATGCCACTTCATCTCTCGATGGCTCGTCTTATCCCAGCGCTCCAAAAAGGAGCCGAACAACTACGTGCGAACTACTTCCTGTCGAGGCAAAGCTTCTTCGTCAAGGACTTTTGACCGCACTGCGCAAAGCGCAGGATTGAACAGATGCACAGGGCTCAAAATTTGCCAAGTCAATCTATGGTGACTTTTGCAGCAATAGATCTTGGCCTTTATTTCAGATCGCCAGAAAACTGTTGCTGTTGTCATAGGACGGCGGATTTATTTACGCGCTCAAGTGGGTTTAGACTTGAGACGCTATCTGGGATGGAGTTGGGGGCGGGAAGGCAAAGAGCGCCCTGACGAACCGGCGAGCGCCGGGTTGCATCGTGGCCGAGATTGATAATGCACGAGTAGGATCTATCGCCATGGTGCGGCTTGCGGACGGTCTCGTCGCAAGCCTTGCTACGGAAGATCTGCCCTTCGGACAGTCTCTGTCCGCCGGCACTTTTGCCTCGTCACTGACCTTTCAAAGTCTCGCGACTGACCCATGTATTTCGGTAAGGACGTTGACGACAACGAGGCGTTCGTGTCCCTCGCCTGATCGCTCGATCTGCACCAAGCGTCGAGCGCGACACAGCATCATGACCTCTGGATATTTTCGTGGTGGTCCAAATGAATGCAAAGTCATCCTCGCCTGGCTCAGACTTTTCCAAGGGATTTCCGATTGCCGATATTCCCGAGGGCCAAGTTGTGTCGGGAAATGTTGCCGGCGAGCCGGCCCTGCTGGTATCGCAAGGCGGCGAGTTGTTTGCGATCGGCGCAACTTGCACGCACTACGGCGGCGCGCTCGCCGAGGGGCTCCTGGTCAACGATACGATCCGATGTCCGTTGCACCATGCTTGCTTCAACTTGCGGACCGGGCAGGTGATGTGGCCACCGGCCTTCAATGATCTGCGAGCATGGCCGGTCGAATGCCGAGACGGCAAGGCCTTTGTCGGCGCGCAACCGCTAACCTCGCAGACGGCACACCTGACGGGCGTGGACCTGCCTGCAACTGTCGTGATTGTCGGAGGCGGTGCAGCGGGCAATGCCGCCGCCGAGACGCTCAGACGTGAAGGATACCAAGGGCAAATCACAATGCTGAGTGTTGATCGGTCATTGCCATACGATCGACCAAACTTATCAAAGGACTATTTGGCCGGTACCGCCAAGCCGGAATGGATGCCGCTGAGATCGCAGAGCTTCTACGAAGAGCATGGCATCGACCTTCGCGCCGATACCCGCGTGACCAAGATCAATCCGGCGGAACGGACGCTGGTTCTGTCGGACGGCACTCGTCTCGGCTATGATGCCCTGTTGCTCGCGACAGGGGCTGATCCCATACGTCCGGACATTCCCGGCTCGGATTTGCCGCATGTGCGGATGCTCCGCACCTGGGCCGACTGCGATGAACTGATCGAATATGCTCAAACGGCTCAGCGGTGCGTTGTCATAGGGGCCGGCTTCATCGGCCTCGAGTGCGCGGCCGCGCTGCGGTCGCGAGGGTTGGCGGTGCATGTCGTGTCTCCCGCTGCGCGGCCCCTGGAACACGTCCTCGGCGCAAAGCTAGGCGACATGATCCGTGAGCTCCATGAGGCCCATGGAGTTGTTTTCCACCTAGGCGCCTCTGTCGTCGGAATTGATGCAAACCAAGTTACGCTGTCAAACCATGAAAAGCTGGACGCGGAGTTGGTCGTTGTCGGCATAGGAGTTCGTCCCAACGTGGCCCTCGCGAAGGACGCCGGTTTGACGGAAGATCGCGGCGTTGTTGTCGATGAATACCTCCAGACGAGTGCTCCCCGCATCTACGCGGCAGGTGATATCGCGCGATGGCCGGATCCCCGGACCCGGAACATGCTGCGCATCGAGCATTGGGTCGTTGCGGAACGTCAGGGTGTCGTCGCGGCGCGCAACATCCTTGGCCATCGGCAGCGCTTTGATGCGGTGCCGTTCTTCTGGACCCAGCAATACGATCTCACCGTAAGATACGTGGGACACGCGGAACGCTGGGACCGCGAGGAGATAACAGGCAATCCCTTGGCGCACGACTGCACGGTCACTTACTGGCAAGACGGGACCAAACTTGCCGTAGCGACGGTGGGGCGTGATTTGGAAAGCCTGCGCGCAGAGGTCGGCCTTGAGGGTAGTTCTCCATGACCTGCACCGATGCGCATGTGGCGCTGAAACGAAAGCCGCCCGCAAATTAAGACGGTGACGATTCTTCGCTAAACGAACCCGGCAAGCGAAAGGGCAAACTGAATACGAGTCTCGGCGCCCGGCCAGCCGCCACGATCCGGAACCGGATCAAAGGGTGTTCTTGTACACACGACCGTCCTTGATGATAACGGCCAGATTTTTTTGAGGATCTTCAATCAACTGAAGGGTTTCAAGCGGATTGCCATCCCAGACGAGCATATCGGCAAGGGCATCCTTTTCGATAACGCCCAATTTTCCACTATAGGGCGTCCGCAGATTGGAAAGCGCGAGCAGTTCGGCGTTGACCGATGTTGCCATCTTGAGTGCATCGGCGCTGCTGTACCAGTTGGCCAGATGGGTCAGCATGATGTTCTGGCGAGGCGTCAGCTGGGGAGAGAAAAGAACATCCGAGCCCCAGGCCGTCTTGATGCCGTACTTCTTCACATAGCCGTAAATCCGCGGCGTATGGGCAAAGATCTGTTTCGCTCGTTCGGCTCCGGGCCCCGTCTGCGAAGCGGCATCCTCCATCGTCAGGAAGGGCTGCATGCTTAGCCACACGCCCTTGTCCGCAAAGCTCCTGGCGGTTTCCTCGTCCATCAGATGGGCGTGTTCGACGCAGGCCGCGCCTCCGGCAATGGCCCGCTGAACCGTGTTGGACGCATAGGCGTGGACGGTCACATAGGTATTCCAGTCTTTGGCCACGTCGACAGCCGCTCGAATTTCGTCCTCGCTGAACGTGCTCATGTCGAGAGGACTTCGCGGAGAGGAGACACCGCCACCGCCTACCAGCTTGATCTGTGAGGCGCCCTGCAGAAGCTGCTCGCGTACGCTCCTCTTCAAATCGCCCACATCATCGGCGATCGCCGATGCGCCCATCAGCTCGCTTACGCTCAGCTGGCCATTCCGCGCCGGGATTTCCGAGGGCATTCGCAGGTCGCCGTGGCCGCCGGAGGTCGTGATCATTGCCCCTGCCGGGAATATGCGCGGTCCGGTAATGAGGCCATTGTCGATCGCCTGCTTGAACGTGAAGACCGGACTCCCCAGGTCGCGGACTGTAGTGAAGCCGCGCATCAAGGTGCGCTCGGCCTCAGCCGTCGAGGTCGCGAATATGATGCCGGGATCTCCCGTCAGGAGAACGGGCAGGGGCACTGCAGCATAGATCGTGTGCCAATGCGCATCGATCATGCCCGGCATCAGGATCCGGTCGCCGCAGTCGATGACGGTTGCATCGGCGGGGGCGGGATTGTTGGCTGTATCGATCGAGACGATCTTGTTGGCTTCGATCAGGACCTGGGCGCCCTGTTGCAGCGTACCCGACTTCCCGTCAAAGAGGCGGGCTTGCCTCAGCAGGATCTTCGAGGGCGTAGCAGCAGCCTGCGCTCCGGCAACCTGTGGCATCATGCCCGTGACGGCGGCCGATCCGATACCTGCCAGGAAGCTCCTTCGCGAATACTCGCCCAGTCGAACGGATGCTCGTTGAAGAAGTGGGTTGGCGCAGCCGCAGCCGGCGCCATGAACGAGATGCTGATACTTCCTGCCCAATCGAAACATGGCACTCGCCTGAAACACGCGGCTGTCGGAGTATATTTTGACAACCTAACATGCAGCCCGCACCAAATCCATTACCTGTCGTTCCTGAAAGATCGCTGTCTCGCCACAGTCTATGATGTCGCTTTCCGGATGGGCGGTCTTGGTGATGAGAAAGAGGCGATTGTCGCAGACGTCGCTCTTCGAAACGGGCGAGCGTTGATTGGCCCACCCCCGTCAGCGATCCGGTCGTAATGTTAGTGATCTGAGAATCTGACGTCATGCCGCCCGCGCGGGAAGCGGCTATCATGTAGGTATTTTTGGTATAGCCACTATGGGGGATTGCGGCTAAGTCTTTGATTTAAATGGTCGGGGCGACTGGACTCGAACCAGCGACCCCTTGACCCCCAGTCAAGTGCGCTACCGGGCTGCGCTACGCCCCGACCTGCCGAAACGGCTTGTGTCCATTAGACTTTCGAGCCCGGGAGCGCAAGCGGAAAATGGCCGCTCCATGTTGAAAACGAAGCTGTATTGCTTCGAGGGATGCGGCCGGCCGGCGATGCTCTCGGATGCGTTATCCGCACGCGCGGGCGTCTCACGCATGTTTGAGTCTCCCCAGGGCGGAAAAAGCCCTGCTTGCCTTGATATTGCTGCACTGCACACTATTGTCTGTGAGGCCCGGGGGAGGTAGCGGTTTACCGATGCGTGGGAGTGCGTCGAAATCAAAAAGGACGTTGCACCATGCATTTGAAGTTTCCTCGCCAGATCGCGCGCATCCTGTCGCAGCCTTCCGGCCTGCCGCAGCTTGCGGGCTTCGATCTGCTGCCGGCCGGGCATTCGTCGCCATCCCGCAAGTCTTCCCCTGAGCCGCGGAAGCTGGTCGAGGTCAGGTCCTTTGGCCGCAATCCGGGCGATCTGCGCATGCTGGAATATGTGCCGCCCGGCCGCGCAGGCAGCATGCCGCTCGTTGTCGTTCTCCACGGATGCCTGCAGGACGCGGCTGGTTTCGATCGTGGCAGCGGCTGGACATCTCTGGCGCGCCGCTATGGCTTTGCGGTTCTCTACCCGCAGCAGACGTCTTCCAACAATTCGAACCTTTGCTTCAACTGGTTCCGGCCGAGCCAGGTAACGCGCGACCGCGGTGAACTTGCCTCGATCCGCGAGATGATTGCCAATATCTGCGAGCGCCATGCCATCGACCAGAGCCGCATCTATGTCATGGGGCTTTCTGCCGGCGGGGCAATGACGGCCGCGCTGCTTGCCTGCTATCCCGAGCTTTTCGCCGCCGGATCGATCGTCGCCGGCTTGCCTTTCGGTGCTGCCCGCGATGCGATGACGGCGCTGTCGGTAATGAAGAACGGTGCTTCGCGCGAGCCGGATGAATGGGCGGCGCTTGCAAGGCAAGCCGGGCCTGAAGAGGTTGATCGTTATCCCGCCGTCTCCATCTGGCATGGCACCGTCGATCATATCGTCTCGGTGGAAAACGCGCGTGCGTCCGCGGCCCAATGGACCCGGTTGAAGGGGTTGTCCCTCCGGGAGGGCAAGGAGCAGCGCATGGAAGGCGGCACCCGCACGGAATGGCGGGATGCTGAGGGCAGGGTAGCCGTTGCGCTCTATCTGCTGGACGGGTTCGATCACGGCTTGCCGGTATCGCCGCCGGCAAGGCCCGCTGCAAACGATATCGATCGCTTCATGACCCCGTCGACGCTGCCGGCGCCGGAAGAGCTCGTCCGCGCCTGGGGTCTCGCTTCGAAGTAGGCCGTTGCCGCCGCTACTTCTCCTCGATCTGGACGCCGTTCTCGCCGATGCTCATTTCGATGCCCTTCGGCTTGGTTTCCTCATGATAGACGTAGGCGCCAAGACCCACGACAACGACGAGCAGGGCGCCAACGACGAGATAAAGACTGTTGCTGCGGTTCAAGTGACTTCCCCTTAAGACATTGATCTCGAACCAATAACGCCGCGAGGCGCAATTGGTTCCGGGGCTGCCCGCAACGGTTCAGTCGTCGTTGGTGGAGTTGAGGTTTTCCGGTCTGATGCCGTCGTCTTCGTCGTCGCGCAGCTTGAGCCTGATTCCCGGCCCGCCGGCGTCAAGATTGCCGCTTGCCAGGAACACGATGCCATGCGCTTCGAGCGCGGCCTTCAATGCATGAACGATATTGGATGCGGGCGCAGCATCCTCCGTCTCGACCGCCGCGACCGCCGAAACTGGGAGGTTGCTTGCCGTCGACAGTTCCTCGAGGCTCAGCCCTATCATGGCGCGAGCGCCGCGTATTTGCGCTGCGGTAATCATGATTCGAATTCTAGTGCCTTTTGTGAAGTTCTCAAGTAGCGGCGACCGCGGAAAGCCGCTGCCTGCGCCAAAGGCGGGCCTCCAGCGCGCCGCAGCCCCAGACTATACCAACGAGCAGGTAGAAGTGCCGCCAGTGGTCGGTATCGATGACGTTGCCGATGGCCGCATGGCCGATGACGGTGATCCACGCGATCATCAGGTAAGGCTGCCAGGGCCGGTCGCGGAGCAGGTTCCGGAAGCCGATGCAGAGCGTCCAGATCAGCATCGCGATATAGGTGGAAAAGCCGAGCCAGCCATAGCTCGTCAGCGTCTTCAGCCAGATATTGTGCTCGTCCTCCGAAAAGATCTTGCCGAAGACGAGCGGTCCCATGCCGAGCGGCCGTTCCATCGACATCAGCAGGCCGAGCCTGTGCCGCTCGAAACGGCCGAGATGACCGCCGTCATAGTCCTGCACCAGTTCGGCGCGGGCAAGGAAGAGCGCACGCACCTGTGGGAATTGCAGGGCGATCAGGAGTGCGACCGTCATCAGCAGGATCGCCGCCAGTGCCAGGATGAGGATGCGCAGCCGGAAGGCACCGCTCCGCTCCTTGAGCAGCATGACGAAGACGAGCGCCATGGCGCAGAACAGGAAGAGCGCCCATGCGGCGCGAGAGAACGAGAGGAAGACGCCAAGGGCAAGCACGAGGAGGATCGCGGCCCTGAGAGGCGTTTTCCGGAAGTCACCCGCCAGCATGCCGTAGATAAGGTAAAGCGACGGGGCGACCAGGAAGGGGCCGAACACGTTCGGATCCTGGAAGGCGCCCTTGGCTCGGTCGTAGAGCGTGAATGCCGCTGCACCCGGAAAGGCATGGAAGTAGCCGAGGATGCCGAGCAGGGCGGTGATCGCCGCCGCTGCAGTCCAGGCATGGAAGATCAGTCGTAGCCGCGCGTGGTTGTCCTCGATGATGGCGGCATAGAAGACGGCCGACAGCGCGAGAAAGGCTGAAACGGCCACGTATATGGGGCCGTCCGTCAGATCCGACATCGTTGTCAGGGAGAGCATTCCGCCGACGTTGAAGGCGAGCAGGAGGCAAAGCAGCGGCGCCACGGCGCGCGAGATTTTCAGCCCGAGAAGGAACCATATGGCGACGAGCGCGGCGATCCACAGCTCATAGGGCGCCGGTTCGTCGATGACGAAACCCGAGAGGAACACGCCGAAGGCCACGAAGGCGGACCCGACAAGCCGAAGCGTTGCCCTTTGGGGCTGCGCAACCCGCGGAAAGGCGTGGTCGACGGCGCTCAATAGGCGTTTTCCGTGTTGAGCAACCGGTAGGGTGTCAGCAGCAGGATCTTGAGATCGAAGAGCAGCGACCAGTTCTCGATGTAATAGAGGTCGTAGGCTGTCCTGAACTTGATCTTCTCGTCATTGTCGATTTCGCCGCGCCAGCCGTTGATCTGCGCCCAGCCGGTGACGCCGGGCTTCACGCGATGACGGGCGAAATAGCCCTCCACAATGTCGCTATAGGCACGGTTGCGCGTCTGGGCGAGCACCGCATGCGGCCGCGGGCCGACAAGCGAAAGCTCGCCGCGCAGCACGTTGAGGAGCTGCGGCAGTTCATCGATCGACGTCTTGCGGATGAAGCGGCCGACCGGCGTCACGCGAGGATCGTTCTTCGTCACGGCGTCGCGGGCGGTCGGATCTGCCCGGTCGGCATACATCGAGCGGAACTTGATGACGTTGATGACCTCGTTGTTGAAGCCGTGACGTTTCTGGGTGAAGAAGACAGGCCCCTTCGAGGTCGCTTTCACGGCAATGGCGGTGCCGATCATCACCGGCCACAGCAGGCAGAGCGCAACGATGCTGAAGACGATGTCGAACACGCGCTTGGCGACGGAATCCCAGTCGCGGATCGGCTTGTGGAAGACGTCCAGCATCGGCACCGCGCCGACATGCGAGTAGGCGCGCGGACGGAACCGCAGCCTGTTTGCATGTGCGGCGATGCGGATGTCGACCGGCAGCACCCACAGCTTCTTGAGAAGCTGGAGGATGCGGTCCTCGGCGCTGAGCGGCAGCGAGATAATCAGCATGTCGATGCGAGCTAGCCGCGCGAATTCCACAAGCTCGGCAGCAGTCCCGAGCTTGGGATAGCCGGCGACGACTGCCGGCGAGCGTCCTTCGCCGCGATCATCGAAGATGCCGCAGATGCGGATGTCGTTTTCCGGCTGCTGTTCGAGGGCGCGGATGAGATCCCTCGCGGGCTTTCCACCGCCGACGATCACGGCGCGGCGTTCCATCGTACCGTTGCGCGCCCAATGGCGCATCCCGTAACCGACGAGGATGCGTTCGACGGTCAGGAAGAACCCGCTGGCCATGAACCATGATGCAAGCATGGGCAGCCGCGAACTTTCGCTATCGAAAAATATCAGGACCGCGATCGCCACGACCACGAAGGAGGCGGCCCACGCGGCCTCGATGCGGTGCAAGGTGCGCAGCGGCATCCTGAGGGAGGGGATCAGGTAGGTATCGGCGATCTGCAGGAAGAGCACGGCAAGCGCGGCGCCGCCGAGCGCGACCGGTCCGCGAACCAGGAGCGAGCCTGCGGAGGGGCCGTAATGCAGATAGAATGCGGCGAGGCCTATCGCGACAAGCGAGAAGAATTCGAAGAGCCGCAGCTGCCCTATGACCAGCGTTGGAGAGCGGGTGCCATCGCGAAATTGCTCGGCGATCTGCCGGGCGAAGTCATTCATGTCGGCCGGGTTGCCGGAGCCCTCCGCGCCGGGATCGTTCGATTGGCGTCGGCTGATTTCGGACGCCTGCTTGCGCAGCGCCTCGATGTCGAACAGTTCGGATTTGTCGATCTTGTTCATGGGGCTTCGATCCGGATACTATCGAAAACCCTTTATCAGCAAGGCACTAAGAAACGTTTTACGTTACGGAAGCTTCTCAGCGTACGGAACGTGAATCGATTAGCTCGTAGTACAGTTTCAGGACATCCCGGGCCATGACGGAAGCAGAAAAGCGCGATCGGATTGCCTCCGGCTTCGGCATGGCCTCATCGCGCCAGCCCGCTCTGCCGATCGCTTCGGCCATCACCCGCGCCAGATCATCCGCATCCCCGGGCTCGGCAAGAGCGGCGCTCTCCCTGCCGAGCGCCTCGGGTATGCCGCCGACGCGTGAGGCGATCACGGTCTTTTCTGCCGCCAGCGCCTCCAGCACGATATAGGGCATGGCTTCCGCACGGGAGGGCACCACGACGTTCTCGGACATGGCGAAGGCTTCGCGAACCTGCATGGGCGGCAGCATCCCGATACGTTTGCCGAGGCCGCGCTCGACCATCATGCTGTAATACTTGTCCCGGTCGGGGCCGTCTCCGATCATCAGGGCTGACAGCGGCCGGCCGAGCTTGCGTTCGGCCTTGGCGAAGGCGTCCACAAAAAGATCGGGACCCTTCAGGTCCCGCAGCATGCCGATATAGACGAAGTGGACGGCGTCCGACCTCGTCGGCACCGGACTGAATTCCTTCTCGTCTATTCCGTTGTAGATCAGCCTGGTTCGCGTCCGGGGTTTGCCGACCTTGCGCTCGTAGGTCTCGCGCTCGTAATCGCAGATGAAGACGAGCGCGTCCGTCAGATGCTCCAGAAATCGCTCGACGCGCAGCACAAGCTGACCGCTTGGCGACGAGCGCGAATAGTGCAGGCTTCCGCCATGCGCAGTGTAGAGGCGGGCTACGCTATACCTATTCACCCGCAGAGCTGAGCCGATGACGCGTGCGAGCGCGCCGCCTTTGGCGCCGTGCCCGTGCAGCACGTCCGGCCGCAAACTTTTGATTGTCTTGTAAGCTTCCCAGAGCGCGCCCATGTCCGCCGGGCCGACGGAGCGTCGGATCGGCAGCCTCACGAGGCCGAGCGAGAGATAGGGGCGGATCTCGTCGAAAAGCCGGTCCTCGTGTTCGCCGCCGGTCGTGCTGTCGCAGAGGATCCCGACCGCGTGGCCGGCCCGGCTGTGCGATTCAGCAAGGTCGCGCACATGGCGGAATATCCCGCCGACGGGCGACCTGAAGCAGTGGAGAATGCGGAGCGGTCTGTCTGGCGCCATCGATCGTCAGAAAAGCCGTTCGCGTACGTAGATGGTGTCTCCGGCAATGATCGGATCGGAGATTCTAACCCGTCCCGTCAGAACCTGGCCGTTTATCTTGCGCGTCACATCGACCGTCCGCTGGTTCGCGCGGCTGGAATAACCGCCGGCAACGGCGATCGCGTTTTGCACCGTCATGCCCGGCACGTAGGAATATTGCCCCGGCTGGCCCACTTCGCCCATGACGAAGACCGAGCGGTAGCGGTCGACATCGATCGTCACGTCCGGGTCTCGCAGATATCCCTGCTTGAGCTTGCCGGCGAGGTCGCCGGAGAGCTGTTGCAGCGTGCGTCCGCGGGCAGCGACCTGACCGACGAGCGGGAAGGCGATGTAGCCCGCCTGGTCCACGGTATAGGTATTGGTAAGGCTCGGCTGCTCGAAGACGGTTACGCGCAGGCGATCACCGCTGTCGAGGGAGTAGGGCTGGATGGTGGCCTGGTTGAAGGATTTCGGCGCCGGCTGATATGTCGTGCAACCCGCAACCGCAGCCGCAATGACGGCAAGGCTCAGGGCCAGGACGGATTTTGGCGTTGGGCTGGGCATTTGCGGGCGCTCGCTGGACGAATGGAAATCTCTTGCCGTGTTATCGTTCCGTTAGGGTTAATGGCCGGTAAAGAGCGCGAGGAATTTGCCTCACCTTGGGAGAATGGCGGGGGCCAATCGGCCCGGATGCCATTAACGCTTGGGTTACCATAGTCCTTTACAACTCCCCTTACGTCATCTTTTGGAGTGGGGCATGCCCGGCGTCAGCGGCAATCAACAGGATGTGGACATCGATCTCGGGCAGCTCGTCCGGGCGATATGGCGTCGTCGCCTGCGGATTTTCGCGGCAACGGCGGTCTGCGTCGGGCTTGCCTTCGTCGCCGCAAAGGTGCTCACTCCGCAATATCGCAGCGAGACGCGCATTCTCATCGAGCCGCGCGCACCTGCCTTCGCCGCCACCGCAGCGGCCAGCGAACCGGGAACGGGGCCGCTGCTCGACGAGCTCAACATCGCGAGCCAGGTACAGATCCTTCAGTCGGCCGACCTCATCAAGCAGGTGATCGGCAAGCTCAAGCTTTATGATCTCCCGGAATTCGATCAGGCCAACAACGCGTCCGCCCTTTCCGATATCCTGGTTGCGCTTGGCTTGAAGAAGAGCCCGCTGGACAACGCGCCGGAGGAACGCGTCATCGACGCCTTCGTCGAGCGGCTGCAGGTCTATCAGGTCAATACGTCTCGCGTGATCGGCATCAACTTCACCTCGAGGGATCCGAAGCTCGCTGCCGCGGTGCCGAATGCTATCGTTGATGCCTATCTCGCGATCCAGAGCGGTGCAAAGCTCGACTCCAATTCGGAGGCGACGCGGTGGCTGGAGCCCGAAATCGCGAACCTCCGCGAGAAGGTGACCGAGGCGGAGAAGAAGGTCGCCGAATATCGCGCCTCCTCCGGCCTCCTGCCGACGGGCGACACGACCACTTTTCCGGTGCGGCAGCTCGGCGATATTTCGGCCGAGCTTGCCCGCGTCCGCGGCGAGAAGGCCAATGCCGAGGCGAAGGCGAAGGCGGTGCGCGAGGCGTTGAAGTCGGGTCGGCCGACCGACATGCTGCCCGAGGTCGTCGGCGCAGAATCGATCCAGCGGCTGAAGACCACCGAGTCGGGTCTGGAATCGCAGATATCCGACCTTTCCACGTCGATGCTCGACGGGCATCCACGGATGAAGAGCCTGCGGGCCCAACTTGCGGATATACGCGCTCAGATCAAGCGCGAGACGCAGAAGATCCTCGCCAGCCTCGAAAACGAGGCGAGGACCGCCGATCTGCGCGAGCAGCAGCTCGTGCAGCAGTCCAATACGCTGAAGGCCAACAGCGCGCGCGCCGGTGAGGATCAGGTCGGGCTGAACGCGCTCGAACGCGAAGCTGCCGCCCAGCGCCAACTGCTCGAAACCTATCTCTCCCGCTATCGCGAGGCTGCATCGCGCTCCGACCGCAATTCCAGCCCGGCGGACGCACGCGTCGTTTCCAAGGCCGTCCTGCCGATCGATCCCTATTTCCCGAAGGTCGTGCCGATCGTGATCGTCGCGGCTGTCGCCTCCCTTGTCCTGAGTTCGGTGTTCGTCATGCTCGCCGAACTCTTCAGCGGCCGTGCCCTGCGTCCCGTGAACGAGGTTGAGATGCCGGCAAACCGGCAGGCGAGCACTGCGGGCGAGCCTCCGCGCGATGGCGATCCGGCCGTCACTCCTGCGATGATGGAGGCGGCGGAGAGCGATCTCCACAAGGAGGGTAGCGCAATTTCGGCAGACGGGGACGGGCAGGAGGCCGATGAGGACTATTCGATCCAGTCGGTCGCGGACTACCTTGCGGAAGAAGAAGGCCGGATCGTGATTTCCGTGTCACCGACCGGCGACAATGGTTCGACCGCCGTCGTGATGCTGGCGCGGATGAGTGCCGATGCGGGCCGCCGCGTCATTCTCGTCGACATGACCGCCTCGGCCTGCCCGACGCGGTTGATGGCGGACGACCGCGAGGCTGCGGGCATCACCGACCTGCTCTGCGGCGAGGCCGCCTTCGCCGAAACGATCCATGGCGACCGGCTTTCGGACGCACATGTTGTCCCGCAGGGGACGAGCGACGTGCGCCGTGCGATGCGCGGCATCGACCGTCTCTCGCTTATCCTCGACGCGCTTTCGTCGGCCTATGACCTCGTGCTGGTCGAATGCGGACCCGCCGACGTGGCGAGCGTTTCGCGGCTGACGCGCGACAAGGATATCGAGGTCGTCCTGTCGATGCCGGTCATGGACGAGGAACTCTTCGTTGCCGCAATGACCGAATTCGGCGAGGCCGGATATGACCGGTTGATCCTGATGTCCGGCGTGCGGGACGATAACGCCCAGGGCGGCCTTCGCGCCGCCTGATCGGTGCGGCGCTCCCTCAGGTCACGTCTCGGTATCTTCGCCCAAAGCTGCCGGTGCATTTCGGGAACCCGCCCGGATGCGCTGCAGAAATCCATAAAGACCGGGATGAGCCTTGATGAATATCTTGGCGCGCGTTCCCGCCCTTTGCAGAAGAGCAGCAAGCCGGCCACGGGCGGTCAGCGGCATTGCGAGATCGTAGTGGACGGTTTCCACCGGACACCACGAACGCTTGTACGGCTGGTAGCCGATGCCGAAATCGAAGAGCGCCACGCCCTGCCCATGAAGATGCGAAATCATCAGGTGGAAGAGCATCTCGCCGGGGCTGGTGTCCGGGACGACCGTGTCGTCGAAAGCCGAGAACTGGCAGATGACATGGTCGCCCTTGCGCGAGAGGGCAGCGACGGCTGCGATGCGACCTTCCTCAGGCGTTCCGACACGGAGCGCATGCAGGCGAAGCGGATAGGCGTCGTGGCCTGGCGTTGCTGAATCGAGCATCTGGTGAAAGAAGGCGCGGACATCGGCCTCGTCGAAGACGTCGGGAAGCCCAAGCGTCCTGAAGCGGACCGCCTTCTGCCGGAACAATATCTCCAGCAGCGCATGCTGTTCCTGCGGCGTCGAGGCGACGACATGCTCGTATCCGCCGACGGCCTCGAAGCGCCTCTCCTGAACGCGGAACTTCTTGCGCCGTGACTTGGCATTGATCTGTTTCAGCGTTTCCTCGAAGCCCTCGAGAAGCGGCAGCTGGTAGGCCCGATTCTGGTTCGGGAAGTGGGGCAGGGCGCAGAGCGGGTTTTGCCTGCGTCTCCATTCAAGCGGCACCTTCTGCAGCAGCAGAATATCCGCCACGCCATCGAGGGCAGCGGCGATCCTGCCGGGCAGGGCGGCCAGCACCGAATGATCGGCGGCATCCAGAAAGTCGCGGTCGAACAGGCCGGTATTGATGTTGCTGTGCTCCGTCGCGATGAACCGGGCGACGCGACCTGCTCCGGTGCGGCGGACCTCCAGCGGCAGGATGAAGGCAGTGCGTTCGCCGATACGTCCCCACAGGATGGCAAGCTCGCTGCCCTGGTTCTTCGTCCAGGCCGCGCACCAGTCGTAGCCTTGATGGAGGGAGTTGCGGTCGTCCTCTTCCAGACGGCGCCACTCGGCCTCCAGCGGCTCCATGGCGCTGAGGCGGCTCAACTGGAGTTCCTCCGTCGCCTTGTTCTCGACGACGTGCAGGGGCGGCGGCTCTTTCGCCTGCCCGCCCTGCAATGGCCGGTCATCAAGTGTCTGCGTCTGCAAGGTCACTTCTCCGCTTCGGAATTCGCGCAGGAGAGTAGTCCATGCCCGGCATAGGTTTGGTTTACCGGGCGGTTCGATATCAGCTTTTCCGAAAGTTACGGTTATCTGCCGGTTAACCGGCGCAAGTCCTTGCCTCAGCGCTGCTTCGGCCCGGCCATCCACTTTATGATGAGCATGGCCGGCAGGACCCAGAGCAGGCCCGTCGTGGAGAAGTAGATGAGATGCACCCACCACGGCGAAGCGCCCAGTGTCGCAACCGCTACAGTATTTGCCAGCACCGCATAGAGAAGCACGAGGACCACGAGGAGGATCGTGCCGATGAATTTGCGAAGGCGGACAGGCATCGGATATCTTTCGAACTTGAGGTCGAGCGAGGCCCCGACGGCCCGGCGCGACGGCATGCCGCAAAGCGGCGGGACTTGTTTTGCATGAGCCGGTAAGGCAAATCAACAGCCGCAACGAGGGAGCGGTCATGACAGTCGCGAATGCCACAACGGAAAACACGGTTCTCAGGGAAATCGCCCGCCAGGACCGCAACCGACGTGCAATCCGCATATGGCTCGGCTTCGTGCTCGTGGCGCTCTTCTGTCTGGTGCTTGTCGGCGGTGCGACGCGGCTTACCAATTCCGGACTCTCGATCACCGAATGGAAGCCGATCCATGGAGTGATACCGCCCCTGAATGCGGCGGAATGGGAGGAGGAGTTCCTGCTCTACCAGCGCATCCCGGAATACCAGCAGCTCAACAAGGACATGACCGTCGACGAGTTCAAGCAGATATTCTGGTGGGAATGGGCGCACCGGCTGATTGCGCGCGGTATCGGGGTCATCTTCGCCCTGCCGCTCCTCTTTTTCTGGCTGACGGGAAGGATCGAGCGCCGCTTGCGGCTGCCGCTCGTCGGTATATTGGCGCTCGGCGGCTTCCAGGGTTTCGTCGGCTGGTGGATGGTTTCCTCCGGCCTTGCCGTGCGCACCGACGTCAGCCAGTATCGGCTCGCGACCCATCTCGTCATTGCCTGCCTGATCTTCGCCGCCTGCATGTGGATCATGCGCGGCCTGACGCCGCATTCCAACGATCCGGCGCCGACGGCGGGCTCGCGGACGATGGCTGCGACGATCGCCGTGCTTGCCCTTTTCCAGATCTATCTTGGTGCTCTCGTGGCCGGCCTCGATGCGGGCTTTTCCTACAATACCTGGCCGCTGATGGACGGCGCCGTCGTGCCCTCCGGCCTCTTCGTGCAGCAGCCGTTCTGGATCAACCTCTTCGAGAACCCGAAAACGGTGCAGTTCGTGCACCGGCTGGGCGCCTATGTGCTTTTGGCCGTGGTGCTGATCAATATGGTGATTTCGCTACGCGCCGCGCCGCGAACGACCCATGCGCGCCGCTCCATCCTTCTCGCTCTGCTCGTCCTGGTGCAGGCCGGGCTTGGCATCACCACGCTCGTCCTGCAGGTGCCGCTTGACTGGGCTCTGCTGCATCAGGCCGGCGCGCTGGTCGTCTTCGGCTTTGCCATGGCCAATTGGCGCGCTTTCCACGGCGAGTATGCCCATGAAACCGCTCTTGACGTAAGGGACTGACGTTAGGGTAATCAGAGGTGACGCGACGCCGTTCACTCGGCCTTTCGGCCCGTGGCTTGAAAAGGTTTCGGCTGGAGCACGTGGAGTGCCTGGCAATAGGATGCGCAGCGTTCGCGCAACCTAACTGGCCTGACGCTAGAAGCGGAAATTCACCCCGAGTATCGGCCCGCTCATGACGGTATCGTTGACGAAACCGTCGCTGCTGTAGTTGACGCCGAGGGCACGATATCCGGCGACGGCCGATATATGGTCATTGAAATTGTAGCCGATGGCTCCTGCCACATCCCAGTCGATATCCGCACCACCGGCGCCGACCAATCCCCAACCGGTCACAAAGACTTCCGGCGTTATCGAGTAGGTTCCTCTCAGGCCGCCCACGGCATCTACCCATGTGGCACTGTCGCTTCTCGACGCGCCGTCGAGAATCCCGCCAGTCAAGGAGATCTTCGTCTCGCCGGACCAGATCCTGGCGCCGCCGACGACGTCGAGATGACCTTTCGGATCCTCGAGCACCGCGTATCCTGCGCCGAGAAACGCGGTGAAGGTCTTGGACTCCACATCGACTTCCGAGGCGATGATGCCGCGGGGCGTGGCGTCACTGGTCGACACCTTGACATAGATGACGTCGGCCAGGAGGCTGAACCGGTCGTAGCGGGCTTCGCCTGCTGCCATGAAGCCAAAGTCGAGATCCGACAGGATGTCCTTGAACTTCTCGTCCACATGGACAGTGGGCAAACCGAACGCGCCCACGTCCCCGTTCAGACCAGCCATCCAGAAGTAAGGCGCGACGTTGAATTCCCAGCCGGGCTCCTGCTCGGCAGCCTGAGGTTGCGGGGCAAGTGCCGGCATCAGGTCGGCTGCATGGGTCGGCGCGCTCGCTGCGAGCACCAGGACGGGCAGTATGATCCGGATCGAAAAGATATGCATGGCAGTCCCCCACTGCGTTTGCGATCAGTTCGGCCGCCCAAAACGATGGACCTTCGCCGACTACTGCAACGGTCGGCGGGGCAGGCCGTCTTCCACTTCGACGCGAAGTGCAACGCCCGCATCCTACGCAGCAGCCAGCGGCGCGTGCAAGTGCATTACGGCAACAGCCTCCCCGTTTCGCTGCAATCCGGGGACCAGAGCCTGCCTCGCAGGCATGTTCACGGGTTTTTAATGAGATTTCCCGTACGTTAGGCGTGGGGAATTTAGGAGGATCGCACGCAAGTGGCGCGTGTTTCGGTCGCACTGCGCGAATCAGCTTTCGACGATTCCCCTCCGATGTTTCGTGCGCATCTCAATCCAACACCGTTCCTGGCAATGCCGGCGACGCTCCTATCAAGGGCACCATGGTATCCGTGAATCCGACCCCGAATCAAAACGCCCAGCAGAGCCGCAGGGAGCTCTACTATAACGTGTTCGCCACGCTGACGCGGTTGCAGATCGACGCATCGCCAGTCAACTACGAACTCATGTACGAGATCATCAGCGGTAACAATCCGGAACTGCGCGAGAAGTTTGCCCGCCTCGGCAAGAACATCACGGAAGAGGATCTCGATGCCCTGGCGCGGACCTATCTGCCGCACCATTTCGGCGGCTCGGTCTTCGACCGCTCGACAAACCTGATCCAGAACGAATTGACGACCCTGAAGGAGTCGCTGCAATCCGGACAGAACTCGCTGACGAGCTATACCAACATGCTGGGGCAGGCGAGCGGGCACATTTCTTCGATCGATCCGAGCGACCCCAAGAAGATCCAGTCGCAGCTCCAGGCCATACAGCAGGCAACGGAGATGCAGCGCTCGAAGAGCAGCCAGATGCTGGAGACCGTCTCGACGCAGATATCCGCCGTTGCCGCCATTGCGAGCGACGTGGACGAATTCGAGAAGATGAAGTTCACCCATGCGGCGACGGGGCTCGGTAACCGGCGCGCTTTCAACAAGAAGATCGCCGAACTCTATATGGGCGAACGCTATCCCGAAGCGTCGCTCCTCTTTTGCAACCTTGTGGGATTGGAGCCCTTCGAGAAGAGGGAATTCCTCCAGTTAAAAGAGAGCATATTGCAGCGCATCGGCTCGATAGCTTCGCACGTGATCCAGGCAACGGATTCGGCAGCATGGCTCGACCGGCCGCAGGTCGGCATCATTGTCCTGACGAGCGCGGAGGCGGAGATCCGCCGCATCGCCGACCAGATCCGCAACGGCTGCAGGACTGCCTTCGGCGCCCCACGGCCGGGAACGCCTGTGGTGATGCCCCGCTTCGGCTGCTGCACGACCTTCGACGCTAACAATGCCTCGGACCTGATCCGCAATGCGGAAAAGGCGCTGGAGACTGCGATCGATGCGGCGGACGAGAAGGTTGCCTTCTTCGCCGCGAAGGACGCGGGCGGCGGGCGCAAGGACTGGTCGATCTACCGCGCCTGAACCGGCGAGCCGTCCACGCTCTGGTCGGCCTGCGGACCGTCGTTGCCCGTGGCGAACCCGCTCCAGGATGTGTCGACGTCGAGCCAGCTGTTTGCGGGCTGGCGGGTCCTGAAGCCGATGCTGCCGGCCAACGGCGCAGACCCACGCTCGAATGTGTTCCGGTAAAGCACAGTGTTGATCTTCTTCGAACTGTACGGCGGTGGGATCTTGAAGCGTCCGTCATAGGTCCACAGCAGCTTGTAGCCGTCTATGAAGCCGTAGGGCAGGTCGGTGAAGCTGTTGCCTTCGAAGACGGTCCCGTTGAAATCCGCACCGGCATAGTCCCAGCCCTCGTACTCCACGCCGATGTGCGCGAGGTTCTCGAAGCTGTTCTTCCGGTAGATGTTGCCGAGCCCGCCCCATGTGCCGCTCGCCACGGCGTCGCTGAAGGCGACGCCGATATAGAGGCCACTGTTGCTGTCGGTGACCGTGTTTCGCGAATATTGCAGGAAATAGGGGTAGAAGCCGCCGGGAGCGAGGGGCGCGACTGTCATCATGCCGTGCCGCATCCGGGAGATCCTGTTGCTGTCGACGACGACGTCATAGACGCTGCCCCACAGGAGGACGCCCGTCGAGTTCGAATCGTGCTCGCTGTAGGTCGCACGTCCCTCGAAGCTGTTGTCGTAGACCACCGCCTGCGACGCGATGCTGGCAACGGCGAAACGGCTTGAAGCGTCGGGTACCACATTCCACGGACGGTCGAGTGTCGCCTTCCCGTTGCTGACGGAGAGGATATGGCGGTATTGGCCGGCGCCACGACCGCCGATGACCACGACGTCGTGGCCGCCAGGCCTATCCTGCGGCGAGGGGGCAACGAGGCTGCGGAACGTGATGCTGTCCTGCGTGGCGCCGACGAAATCGTCTCTGACGTCGCCGCCGACGATCTCGAAGCAGATCTGCTCACCCTTGTTGCAGTCGACCTTGTCGCAGTCGTTGGGCGCGGCGTCGTGGGAGACGTTGTTGCCCCAGTAGAGATTCTTCATGCTGCCGAAATGCGCCTGGGCAACGAAGAACCGGCCGACGCCATGGCCGTCGTCGCGGCTCTCGTCGGCATTTGCGAGGTCGTTGCCGACCATGGCGAAGTCTCGCCCGCCCCAGAGCGCGGCGACGGATTCCCCGTTGCCGGTCATGCGAAAGCGGTTGCCGGTCATGAAGACCTGCCGGCTTGCCCCATAGAACGAGCCGTTTTCGATCAGCTCGGAGGCGTTGACATAGATGTCCGACGCGCGGGATGCCTCAGTGGCGGGAGCGCCCCAGGCTCGCAGGCGTGCGGATTCGATGCGCAGGCCTGAAATATCCGAGAGCTGGAGAAGGGCACGCGTGCCCGTCTGCCCATTGGCGTCGAGCGTCAGCCTCTCGAACTGCCCATTGCGGTCGGCGGCGTCGATCATGTTTCCGGAAACTGGCTTGTCCAGGCGGATCGTACTCAGGTCCATGCCGTCGCCAAGCCAGCGCACGTCGTTCGGTGCCGACAGCTCCGCCGTTACGCGGTAGGTTCCCGCGGGGAAGTGCACGGTCGCCGGGGCGGCCTTTCCGGCGGCGGCGAGCGCGAGCCTGATCGCCTGCGTGTCGTCGGCGGTGCCATCGCCCACGGCCCCGAAGCTCTTGGCTTCGACGACGCGCTTGTCCTGGTCCGCCCATGGCGAGCGGTCGAGCACGCCGAGTTGCAGCGGGCCGCTCCAGCCGAAACGCCCGCCATGACCGTTATGCACCCATACTTCGTAGGTGCCAGGTGCGAGGTCGGGGATACGGAAATCGACCTTGAACGGATTGACGGCGACCGGCGTTACAAATTGCCCGGTGCCCCCCGCGGGCTTGATGTAAATCGAGGAGGACGAGGTTCCGTTCGAGCGCGAGAGGTTGCGGCCATAGACAGCAATCGTCTCACCCGCCACGGCCTTGTCCGGCCCGATCCACCAGGCTTCGGTGCGGTTGATGGCGAAGGGGCGGCCATGTGCGTCGCCGCGCCGGGGCCAGACGAGATACATGGACCAGGCGGGGAGGGACGCGGGCATGAGGACCGTCGCCGCCGCCTCGTCGGCAACGAGTGCCTTTGTGCTCACCACGGATCCTGCTGCCGCCGAGGGTGCCTGGGCGAAGATGTCGAAGGATGTTGCCCCGCCGAGGTCGACGCCGGTCATGGAGACGATCTCGTCGCGGTCGGCAGTCCTCGATATCTCGGCAATCGCGGGTGCGGCGTCATCGACAGGGAAAACGGGTGGGTTGAACGGGTCGGCGCCCTCCGGCAGCGGCGGCTCCGGGTTCGGCACCGGAAAACCGAGAGCTGTCGGCGTTGCTTCGACGCCTGGTGAGGCAACGGCCGGGGAGGGCGTGCCGCCGGCGGAATTCTGGTCAGCGCGACCGCCCCCGGCGAAGACCACCAGGGTGAGGCATGCTGCGGCCAGAAACGCAACGCATCTCATGAAACCCCCAAACCCAATGGCGTTCGCCGGGGATCATTGCACAAGATGGCGTCCGCCGTCATTTATGCGAAAGCGGTAGTTGGCGGGGAAATCACGCGCTTGTGAACGAGAGCCGGCAAACACGCGCTGCCGTTCCTTCGCCTTTTCTTGGACTGGAAGCTGTGCGAAAACAGCAGGACGATATGTCTCCACCGCGAGTCGGTTCGGGGACGATTGCAAAAGGACCTCGTCCAACCAATGGGAGGATTGGCCGGAATGACATCGAAGCGCGCCCAGCGCGACTGCCTTAACGAACGCCGAACGGCACCGATGCGCGGATTGCCGAAGGGAGTGGTGCTTGCCGGTCTCCTGGCCGTTTCTGCATTCGCCGCGGGGTCGGTTCACCGCGCAGCCGAAGCGGCGGATTGCGGCAGCATGCCGACTGCAGGGCTGGACTGGAGCGATTGCAAGAAGCGCAATCTCATACTCCAGGGAAGCAACCTGGAAGGCGCGAAATTGATGGGCACCGATTTCGATGCCACCGACCTCAGCAATTCCAACCTGAAATGGGCCAATTTCGAAAAGGCAACGCTGGTGCGCGCCTGGCTGGCTGGCGCAAGCGCCGAAGGGGCCAATTTCGCGCGGATCGAGGCCTATCGTTCAAGTTTCGAGAATATCGTGGCGGAGGGCGCCTCCTTCGTCGGTGCAGAGTTGCAGCGGGCGAGTTTTGCCGGTGCGCGCCTCGTCAAGGCCAATTTCGAGAAGGCCGAGCTCGGGCGTGCCGATTTCGAGAAGGCGACGCTGACCGGCGCGAGCTTTTCGCTTGCCAACATGTCGCGCGCCGACCTGAGCGGTGCAATCCTTGAGGGACCGATCTCCCTGGACCGCGCCTTTCTCTACCTGACAAGGATCGAGGGCCTCGATCTTTCGGCCGCGACCGGCCTGGAGCAGGCGCAGATCGAACTCGCCTGCGGCGACTCGGCGACGAAGCTGCCGCCCGGATTGTCCGCGCCCTCCGACTGGCCTTGCCCGGCGGAGAAGGAAGAGCAGTGATCCAGGATGCCGGCCACGGAGCGGCCGGATCTGGAACTTCACCCACTGGCCGGTGGGCCGATCCGCAGCCGACCTCGGCTAGCGCGTTCCGACGATGACCCTCGCGGCTCCGGCGAATTCCGCCTTGCCCCCAATCATCGACTGGCGCGCGAAGTCGACCACTTCGTCCCTGATCCTCTTCTGCGTGGTCATGTCGGCCTGGGCGAGCCCGGCAACGACGGGAGCCGCAACGTCGGTCATGAAGTCCCAGTACTGTTCGGGGCCGTTGTGGACCATCGTGAGCACTATCTCGCTCTCGTCGATGTCGCGCAGACCGGCCTGAGCGAAGGCGGTTCGCATCATGCCCGCGGGGGCGCACCGAAAGAGTCCGGGTGAGCCCGGCGGCGAGGGCGGAAGCTCGACGTGCTGCGCGATGATGCTCATGATCTTCATCGCCCAGGGGTTCTTCTCCGGTTCCGACCAGACGGCCGCGCAAATCCGTGCACCGGGCTTTGCCACCCGAACGAACTCGCGAAGGCCGGCGTCGATGTCGGGAAAGAACATGAAGCCGAAACGGCAGAGAATGGCGTCGAAGCGCGCATCCTCGAAGGGAATGTCGCCGGCCTCGCAGACTTCGGTATCGTAGTTATCGAGACCGCGCTCCCTGGCGCTCTGTTCCGCCACTGCAAGCATCCGTTCGGAAAGATCCGTCGCCGTGACGCTGCCATGCGGGACCTGAATTGCGGCAGTAAGGCCGGGCTCGCCGGTACCGGCAGCAACATCGAGAACGCGGGCGTCGTCCCGCAGATGCGCCTGCCGGATCATGGCCTCGCTCACCGGTGCCATCCAGTCGAGCACCAGTTCGTCCCATTTCTTCCAGCCGGAGGAAAACCGGTCCCAAGTCTTGCGCTGCTGTTCGTGGATCGTCTCAAGGTTCGCGTACATGCATGCCTCCTCCCAGCCTTCTTCTATTGGGCGAGACACTATGAACACTAAATATTAGCTTGCAATGAAATTCGTGGCGGGAAGCCATTTGCCCGATTTGTCGAGCTTGCGCCGCCGGCAGGCTACGGTCGTAACATGCAAGCCTTCTCCTCGTAACGACAGCGTAACGCAAGGCATCGAACCTCCTGCCTGAAAGAGCCGGTAGGAGAAAAAAAGTGTCGAACGATCTTTCCTATGCAACGCACGAGCAGGCGAAATCCAGAGAGCAGGACGGCCGTTACCTGAGGGCGCTCGGCGCCCATGAGCGGCTGCTTCACCATATCTCGAGCCGCGTGCCGCGACATTTCTGCGTCGTGGCCGAGATCGTCGGAGCAAAGTCCCCGGAAGATTACCGGACGGCGATCGACATGGTCCAGCGGCGGCATCCCCTGCTGTCGGCTTTCGTCGAGGATGTGCCCGGCCGCGAGCTGCGCTTCCGGCGGTCCGATCGACAGATACCGATAACCTTCATTCCGCAAGCCCAGGAACCCAACTGGCGGCGCATCGTCGAGCAGGAGCTGCCGACACCGTTTTCGGACAGCGAGGCGCCGCTGATGCGGGTGACCGTCCTGCACGCGGCGGCACAGGCAACCGTCATCATCACCTTGCACCATGTCGGGTCCGACGGCCTGTCGGGAGCATATATCGTGCAGGACCTGCTGGAGGCGCTGGACGGCCGGGCACTGTCGCCGCTGCCGCTGGTTGCCTCGGTCGACGAGGTAGCGGAGAAGCTCCTGTCGCTGCCCGGCGAGGCCGACGAGGACGAGACTCCACCACTGGATGCCAGTGACGTTTCGGCGCCGGCCAGCGATGAGCAGACGGCCCCGCCGCGGGGTCTGCCCGGGGTCGTGACGGCGCTCACCATAGGCGAGGCGCTGGCGACAGTCGCGCGTCGTGCCTGCAGGGCGAACGGAACGACCCTCCACGGCGCCGTCTGCGCGGCTATGGCTCTTGCTGCCGGCGAGATCGAGGCCAAAGAGGGCCTGCTGATCATGACGCCCATCAGCCACAGGACGGTGTTCGGGCTCGACAGGCGCGATTGCGCACTGATGATCAGCGTAAGCTCGGCTCATCTCATGCCCGGTGCGACGCCCGAATTCTGGCAGCTTGCCCGCCAGGTGACGGATGGTCTCGCCCAGTCGCGCAGTCCGCATGGTATCCTGGCGGCCACACGTGCGATGAATGCCGATTTCCCGGGCGGCGCCCACCGTGGCCCTTCGGTTCCGGGGAAGGGCGTTTCCTACGACGTCGTCGCCTCCAACCTTGGCTCGATCGCGTTTCCGACCAGCCTGAACTCGGTGTGGTTGAAAGCGTTCTGGGGACCCATCATCAGGGGCGGCGCCCCGGACGCGCGGGCAATCAGCCTGGCGAGCGTCGGCGGCCAGCTGCGCATGACCGAGACCGTTCCTCCGGGCACGCCGTCCATTCTCGACCTGATGCGCCGAAAGCTCGTCCACGAATGCGCTGAAGGCTGACGTCACGCCTCTAACGAGGCGACCTATCGAATTGGCGTACGCCGCCGGAGATCCATCTCGGTCTTCGCATAGTGCGCCAGGGCCCGGCATTGCCCATGATGCCGGGCCTTCCTTATTTCTGCTGCCGAACGTGATCGAAGTTTGAAGCGCCCTAGGAGACGAGCATCAGGTCCAGGTTCTGGACGGCCGCGCCCGAGGCACCCTTGCCGAGATTGTCGTAGACGGCGACGAGAGCCGCTTGGGCCGTTGCGTCATTGAAGAAGACGTGCAGACGCATGCGGTTCGTATTGTTGTAGATTTCCGGATCGAGTTCCGCGGTGCGCTCCGTGGTGTCCAGGGGAGCGACCTCGACGAAGCCCTTCGTGCCGGCATAGTAGTCGGCAATCGCAGCGTGGAGTTCTGCGCCCTTCGGCACCTTCGGCAGATGCGAGAGCTGCAGCGGCACGCTGACGACCATGCCCTGGGCGAAATTGCCGACGACCGGCTGGAAGAGCGGCACGCGGGAGAGCTTGGCATAGCGCTGCAGTTCGGGCAGGTGCTTGTGCTTGAAGGTCAGTCCATAGGGCATGTATTCCGGCGCATCCTCGCCCTTGCCCTGGTAATCCTCGATCATAGTCCGGCCGCCGCCGCTATAGCCCGATATTCCGCTGACCGTGACCGGGAAATCGGCCGGCACCAGGCCAGCCTCGACGAGCGGGCGCAGCATGGCGATCGGCCCCTGAGGCCAGCAGCCGGGATTGGCGACGCGCTTGGCCGACGCGATGACGCCGGCTTGTTCCTTGCTCATCTCCGGGAAGCCGTAGGCCCAGCCTTCGGCAACGCGATGGGCGGTCGAGGCGTCGATGACCTTGGTGCGATCGTTCTCGATCAGGCTGACGCTCTCCTTCGCGGCGTCATCGGGCAGGCAGAGGATTGCGACATCGGCCTCGTTGAGGAGGGCGGCGCGTACGGCGGTGTCCTTGCGGCTCTCCGCCGGGATCGACAGCAGCTTCAGATCGCGGCGTTCGGCCAGACGCTCACGGATCTGCAGACCCGTCGTTCCAGCCTCGCCATCGATGAAGATCTTTGCTGTCATGATTGTCCTGCGCTTTCAGTAGGTTCGGATCGTTTCCGGAATCATTCTGCCATGAAGTTGAATCAGTTTGATAACAGCTGATCACTTCGCTGCTGCGCGCCTTTCGGCGTGGAGGCCCAGCATATACATCGCGACCGTCGCCCCGGCAATGGCGGTGATGTCGGCATGGTCGTAGGGCGGCGAGACCTCGACGACGTCCGCGCCTCTGATGTCGAGCTGTTGCAGGTGCTGCAGCACGGAGAGGATCTTCGCACTCGACGGGCCGCCGGCGACGGGCGTGCCGGTGCCCGGTGCATAGGCCGGATCGAGGCAATCGATGTCGAAGGTAAGGTAGGCGGGCGCTCCCTTCGTGTGCGAAACGATGAGCGAGGCGATATCGCCCGCGCGCATCTCCTCCACCTGGTGACCGTAGAGAATGTGGATACCGCAATCTTCCGGCGCATGGGTACGGATGCCGATCTGGATCGACCGATCTGGATCGATGATGCCGGAACGTGCGGCGCGCGCCACGAAGGATCCGTGGTCGAGCCGACCCTCATCATCCAGCCAAGTGTCCTGATGCGCGTCGAACTGCACCAGCGCGAGCGGCCCGTGCCTCGCCGCATGTGCCTTCAGCAGCGGCCACGTGACGTAGTGGTCGCCGCCGAGCGTCAGCAGGAACGCCCCGCTGTCGAGAATGACATTCGCCTGGCGCTCGATCGCTGCCGGTGTCTCCTGGTGATTGCCGTAGTCGAGGAGGCAGTCGCCATAGTCGATAACAGCCATTTCGGCGAAGAGATCGCGGTTGAAGGGATATTGCGGATCATTGTCGAAGATCGCCGAAGCGCGGCGGATCGCCTGCGGTCCGAAGCGCGTGCCCGGGCGGTTCGAGGTCGCCGCATCGAATGGGACGCCCCAGACAGCCGCATCGACCCCTGCCAGGTCCTTGGTGAAGCGGCGACGCATGAAGGACAGCACGCCCGCGAAGGTCGGGTCGGAGGCAGCCGAAGTAAGACTCTGCGCCGTAAAGGCGTGATCGATCGACTTGTTCGCCAAAAAAGGTTCCTTCCTCTGCAGTGAAACCGTAGCCGGGGGACAAAAGTTTCGGTGCTATTCGAATACAGGAAGGGCGCAAAAGTCAAAGCCCCGAACGAAGCACAGGCCAAGTGTGCCGCGCTGAGCCGACCTGCATGGCGGTTGCCTTGCGCCCGGCGCGCCAGGGAATCTCACGCTCGATGTGTTTCAAGCAGCCAACTGGGTCGGCAGGCACGCCACGCACGGCGATGTGCAACAAGCCGATTGCGTTTCGCGGAATGATTGCATATCAACCACCGATTACTGTCGCCAAATCAAATTAGTATATTATAAATCAATAACTTAATAGAATATTATGCCGTATCGCAAAGAGATTGATGGCCTTAGGGCCTTGGCGGTTGTTTCCGTAATTTTGTTTCATGGCGGCTTTGCCTTCTTTGGCGGCGGGTTCGTTGGGGTCGATGTCTTCTTCGTGATCAGCGGTTTCCTCATCACGACGATCCTCCTCGAGGATATCCGCACTGGCAGCTTCTCCCTTGTGGAGTTCTACGAGAGGCGGGCGCGCCGCATCCTCCCGGCGCTCATTTTCGTCGTTGCGTGCTGTCTGCCGTTCGCCTGGCTCTGGATCATGCCGGCAGAGTTTCGCGCCTTTTCGGACAGTTTGGTCGCCGTCAGTCTTTCGGGGGCAAACTTCCTGTTCTGGTTTAAGAGCGGGTATTTTGCTCCGGAGGCGGGGGAGATACCCCTTCTTCATACTTGGAGCCTTGCGGTGGAAGAGCAGTACTACATGCTTTTTCCGTTGCTGCTCATCCTCTTGGCGAAGCTCGCGCCGCGCCGTCTGCCGCTCTGTCTCATCGCGATCGCCTGCACAAGCCTCCTCTACAGTGAATGGGCGTCACGCGCCTATCCGTCCGCCAACTTCTATCTTCTGCCCTCGCGAGCATGGGAGTTCCTTGCCGGCTCCATCTGCAGCATCCTGCAAGAGAGGCGATTGCGGCGCGGTAACGACCTGCTTGCGCTGTTGGGCCTTGCCCTCATCGTCTTTTCGGTCCTTCACTTCGACGAGGCTTCGCCCATTCCGTCGCTCCTCGGCCTCGTTCCCATTATCGGTACTATGCTGGTTCTTCTCTTCGCGCGGCAGGGGACCGGCGTAGCCCGGTTGCTTTCGGGGCGGATTCCATCAGGGATCGGCAAAATCAGCTACAGTGCCTACCTTTGGCATCAGCCTCTCTTTGCATTTGCAAGGATCCGCAGCCTCGATGCTCCACCGCCGAGCACCATTGCCCTCCTCGCTTGCCTGTCGCTCGTTCTGGCATATTTTTCCTGGCGGTTCGTAGAGCAGCCGTTCCGTGGGAAAGGAGCCTGGCTGTCCTTCCGCGGGGTTGTGGTTTCAGCGTCTGCTGTACTTTTGCTATTCATCAGCTTGGGCGTCTATGGACACGACACGCGGGGCATTCCGTGGCGGCTGCCGTCCCCAATCAGCGATTTTGTCGCCCGCAATGAATGGAGCAAGCACTGCCTTGTCGCTGACCGCGCGAATTGGGACAGGCTTCCGATCAAGGACTGCATCTTCAATGGCGGCTTTACAGAGAAATACGCGATCCTCGGCGATTCCGTCGCATCGTCGTTGACACCGGCGCTCGCCCACCAACTGGGTGACGCTGGCATTGCGCTGGAACAGATCACACACAGCTTCTGTGCGCCGCTGATGGGCGTTGCGATACACAACCGCCGTGCAAGCGATTGCGGCACCTTCAACGCGGAAGCAGTCGACCTGCTGGTTCGCAGCGACGTGAAGACAGTCGTGCTTGCGGCCTCCTGGCAGGCATTCTTCAGCCAGCAGGGATATGATTTCGACGGAACTGAAGCCGAGCGGTCGGATGCCGGTCCGAGACTTCGGGCCGCCCTCGACAA
This sequence comes from Rhizobium sp. BK251, assembly GCF_004345245.1. Taxonomy (GTDB): domain Bacteria; phylum Pseudomonadota; class Alphaproteobacteria; order Rhizobiales; family Rhizobiaceae; genus Rhizobium. The sequence goes on from NZ_SLUQ01000007.1 coordinate 219,616, forward strand.
GACCGTTCACGAGCTCACCTCCGCGGGTATCCGCGTCATCATCGTCTATCCGCACCCGATCGGCGACAGTCCGGTGGTGGCCAAGGCGGCAAAGCTCATGCACAAGGGCGTTGCAAAGCCGACGATTTCCATCTCGACGGATGAGTTTCGCAGGCAGGCATCGGAGGCCTACGCCTACCTCGACGGTCCCGGGGAGCAGGACGTCGTCAGGATCCATCCGGCCGAGGCATTCTGCGGGCAAGTCGAAAGCGGGCGCTGTGATCTTGCAAGGGATGGCAGGGCATATGTTTTCGACGAGGTGCATTTCACGCCGGGCGGCGCGGAACTCGTCGCAGGGCAAATCATGGAACGCATTCGCGAAAGTGAGGCGCCGACAACGAAGCTCTCGTTCGGTGATCCTTCGCATGTCATGAACTAGCTACTGCGCCGCGATCTCCGAAAATTCGTTGATTTGCAGGCGTTTATCTTGGAACACGTAAACGATCGCGTCTGTCGGCGGGGACGTTCGAAATGAGCGCCGATCAGATAGTCGAGCGTCGGTGCCTTCCGTCGGCGACCCACAAAGCAACAAAAGGCCGGGATTGCTCTCGGCCCGAAGGGCCTGGCGCTCAGCCGAGGAGCCCGAAACGACGTGCGATAAGATAGTCGAGGGAGAGGCGACCGGGGCCGCCGGCGGCGATGACCAGGAAGCAGACGGCCCAGGTGCCGTGCGTCGGCCAGGCGTCGGGATAGACGAAAATCTCGATGACCAGCGTCATGCCCAGGAGGGCGAGTGCCGACAGGCGACTTGCGAGGCCGATGACGAGCAGGACCGGGAAGAAATGCTCGGCGAAGGCCGCGAGGTGGGCAGCGAGCCAGGGATCGACGAAAGGCACCTTGTATTCGTTCTCGAAGAGATAGACGGCGTTGTCGGTGACGTGCCAGCCGTCCACCTTCGTCTGGCCGGACTGCCAGAAGACGGCGGCAATCGAAAACCGGGAGACCAGGGCGATGAAATCGTGCGGGATGCGGTCGAGGAGCCGGAGCGCGCCATGAAGACGCTCGACTGTCGTGCGCGGCGGGGGAACGGTCATGCTCATGTCGCTATTCATCGGTGTCTCCTTCCTTGCGGATGGTGGTGAAGGCGCCGGACTGGATGAGGCCGGCAAGATTGGTCGAAAGGTCGAATTCGGGAGCGGCGAGCACAGCACCTTCGGCGGCCGCGGCAAGCGTCGCACCCTTGGCAAGCGCCTGCAGGAAGGCAGCGCCGCCCGGTGGAAGACGGTGGACCTCGACGAGCATGTGGGGACGAACCACCAGCGCATCTTCGCCCGTCCACGGATCGATCGGCGCAACGTCGAGTTCTCCGGCATTCATTGCCCAGATGGTGACAACGGGATGGGTCGAATGCAGGATCGACAGTGACGGGTGCGGCACCAGGCGAAGGCCGGCCAGCGCCCCCGGACCGACCTTCGCAAGTTCTGCAGGATCGAGCGGTTCGACGTCCGCCGCGTGGTAGGCGCGGCCCCGTGCCGCCTCGAGCCGGATGACGTCGGGGAGGTATGCGAGCGCCCGGGCCGGCTCGAAGCCTGCTACGAAGTCCGCGAAGTTGTCTCCATAGGAGAGAAGGAGCGGCGAGCGCGGCGGATGCAGCTGGACGAACGCCCGTGCCATCGCCGCGAAGAAGTCCTTCCCGACGATCTGTTCGGCGGCCGGGAAGCGCGATGCAATCGCGCCCGTCAGGCCGGTCGATACATTGTTGCGGTAGACGCCGAAGCGGCGTTCCGGCTCGCGCCCGTTCCAGGCCGCAAGGCCGGGCGGAACGGGAAGCCCCGCATCCGCGAGCGCCGCGGCGAAGCGTGTCTGTATATCGGCCGACATGGCGAGCCTCACGCGGCGCGCCGCCGAGCGGCGGCATCGAGGATGGACTGGGCGGCCTCCGCCTCGCTGCGCAGGACCGTCCATTCTGGCACGTCGTTGTCCCACTCGACGAGGCTCGCGACCGGACCGGTGCGCGCGATGACGTCTTCGTAGAGCGCCCAGACGGGATCTTTGACCGGCGTGTCGTGGCTGTCGATCAGGAGCGGCGCGCCAAGATCGTCGACGGTCTCGGAATGGCCGCTCAGATGGATTTCGCGGACCTTTTCCAGCGGGAAGCGGGCGATATAGGCGGCTGGGTCGAGGCGGTGGTTGGTCGCGGCCACGAAGACGTTGTTGACGTCGAGCAGCAGGCCGCAGCCGCTGCGGCGGGAGACTTCGGCGAGGAATTCGGTCTCCTCGATCGTGCTTTCCTCGAAGAGCAGGTATGTCGCGGGATTCTCGAGCAGCATCTGCCGCTTCAACGTCTCCTGCACCTGGTCGACATGTTCGGCGACGCGGGCAAGCGTGGCCTCGGTATAGGGAAGCGGCAGGAGGTCGTTGAGGAACACGCTGTCATGCGTCGACCATGCAAGATGCTCGGAGAAGCTTTCCGGCTCGTAGCGGTCGCAGACGATCTTCAGCCGGGCGAGATGCTCTCTGTCGAGCGGTTGCATCGAGCCGATCGAAAGGCCGACTCCGTGGATGGAGAGCGCATAGTCCTGGCGCAGCTTGCCGAGCTGGGCATGCGGCGGACCGCCGGCGCCCATATAGTTCTCGGCATGGACTTCGAAGAAGCCGATCGGCTGCCGCTGGCTGATGATTTCGGCAAAATGTTCGGGCTTGAAGCCGACGCCGGCATGGCGTGGCAGTTCGGACGCTTTCATGATGGATCTCCTTGAGGTCGGACGGACGGCGCCGGGGATGCGCCGTCCGTGAATGCAGGGGCGGTCGCCTGCTCAGGCGGGAGCCGGACCCTGCATCAGAGTGCCGTGGCCGTTCGGCGTCTTCATAGCCTCGCACGTCCCGGCGGGAACCAGCTTCCAGGAGTTCTGCTGGTAGTCGATCTTTGCGGTGCCGGCGCAGGTGGTGCCGGCACCAGCGGCGCAATCGTTCTGGCCCTTGAGCGCGATGCCGTAGCACTTCTCCTTCGCATCGGCGGCAGCCGAGGGCTGCACGCTGCCGATCAGCGTCAGCGCCGTAGCGACGGATGCAGCAAGGACGGTTGCGGAACGTATGGTCATGTTCGATCTCCGGTGATGAAACGAGGAAGTGCGGTTCAGGCGGGCGTTGCCGAGCCATGACCGCCGCCCGGCGTCATCATGGACGTGCAGGTGCCGGCGGGAACGAGCTTGAAGGACATCTTGTCGTAGTCGGTCATCGACTTGCCGGCGCAGTCATGCTTGCCGGCGGCACAATCGTTCTGGCCCTTGAGTGCGACGCCGTAGCATTTTTCCTTCGCGTCGGCGGCGTAGGCTGGTGCGGCGACAACAGCGGCAAGCGCAGATGCCAGAGAGCCGGCGAGGGCGAGGGTGACGATGCTGTTCTTCATGGTTCTGTCTCCGTTTCGGGGAAGCCGTCATTGGCTTGCATCAGGGGCTACGGAGGCACATTTGGATTCGTTACAGCGAGTTCATCTATTTTTTGCGGGATGGGTCTTGCCGTCGTCGCCGCTGCGGGTGAGAAAGCCTGCAAAGCAAGACGTTGCGCGCTCTGACGATAAATTTCGCGGGGCCGGTAACAAAAATGTGTGCCCGTGCGTAGAGGATGATGTCGGGTGAAACATTCGGCGCGTGAAGAGGAATGGGCAGGCTGGATGCGCAGCGCCATGAAAGGCGACACGCAGGCCTACCATCGCTTTCTTTCGGCGGTCACGCCGCACCTGCGCGCCATGGCCCGCCGGCGCTGCGACCAGTTCGGAGCACCGGCGAGTGAAGCCGAGGACGTCGTGCAGGAAGTGCTGCTCGCCGTTCACTTGAAGCGCGGCACCTGGGATCCGGCGCGTCCGATCGGGCCGTGGCTGTCGACCATCGTGCGCAACAAGCTGATCGACAGCCTCAGGCGCCGCGGCCGCCACGTCAGCGTTCCGATCGAGGACGTGGTGGCAACCCTGGAGGCCGAGGAGAAGGTCGACCCCTTGGATCGGCTGGACGCCGAACATATGTTGGAGCGGCTCAAGGATCCGCAGCGCGATATCGTACGCTCGATCTCGATCCAGGGCGCCGGTGTGCGCGAGACGGCCGAGCGGCTGAAGATGAGCGAAGGGGCGGTGCGCGTCGCCCTTCACAGGGCGCTGAAATCGCTGGCGGCCCTTTATCGGAGTGACGGAAGTGAAAACGGATGACCTGATCAATCTCATGGCGCAGGATGCCCCGGTCCGCATGCGGCTCGGCCGTATGATGCTGATGGCGCTGCTGATCGGCATCGGCGTTTCTGCCGCGCTCATGATCTCGACGATCGGCGTCCGCCACAACATGCTGACGGTCTTCGAGACCGCTCGCGTCTTCTTCAAGATCTGCGTGACCCTTGTCCTGGCGATCACTGCCAGCCGCCTCGTGTTCCAGATCGGCCGTCCCGGCGTTCCGCTGAAAACCCTGGCAATGGCACTCCTCCTGCCTGCGGCCATGGTGGTCGTCGGTGTCGGCGCAGAATTGATCGTCGTGCCCCAGCAGCAATGGGCCGCGAGCATGGTCGGCCGCAATGCCGGCTACTGCCTCCTGATCATTCCGGTGCTTTCGCTGGCGCCGCTTGCGGGTTTCCTGCTGGCGCTTCGCAACGGCGCACCCGGCAATCCGGGGCTTGCAGGCGCAGTCGCCGGACTGGCGGCGGGCGGCATCGCCGCCGCGATCTATGCCTGGCACTGCCCCGACGACAGTCCGCTTTTCCTGGCAAGCTGGTACGCAATGGCGATCGCCGTCGTGACGGTCGCGGGCTTCTTAATCGGAAGACGGGCGCTGCGCTGGTAGGCCTGTCGCGACCCGGCAACAAACAAGGCCGGGATTGCTCCCGGCCTTGAAGGTTTCCGTATTCCCGTAAGCGATTAGCGCTTGGAGAACTGGAACGAACGACGGGCCTTGGCCTTGCCGTACTTCTTGCGTTCGACGACGCGGCTGTCGCGCGTCAGGAAGCCGCCCTTCTTCAGGACCGGGCGCAGGCCCGGCTCGAAGTAGGTGAGCGCCTTGGAGATGCCGTGACGAACGGCACCGGCCTGGCCGGAAAGGCCGCCGCCGGCAACGGTCGCGTCGATGTCGAACTGGCCGTCACGGGCAACTGCGACGATCGGCTGGCGCAGGATCATCTGCAGAACCGGACGCGCGAAATAGGTCGCGAATTCCTTGCCGTTGACGGTGATCTTGCCGGAGCCCGGCTTGACCCAGACGCGGGCGACGGCGTTCTTGCGCTTGCCGGTCGCGTAGGAGCGGCCTTGGGCGTCGACCTTGCGGACGTGAACCGGAGCGGCCGGAGCATCCGTCGAGGTGCCGAGTTCCTTCAGGGAGGAGAGGTCAGCCATTTATCAGGCGCTCCTTACGTTCTTCTTGTTCAGCTTTGCGACGTCGAGGACGGCCGGCTGCTGCGCTTCGTGGGGATGGTTGGAGCCGGCGTAAACACGCAGGTTCTTCATCTGGCGACGGCCGAGCGGGCCACGCGGAACCATGCGCTCAACGGCCTTCTCGAGGACGCGCTCCGGGAAGCGGCCTTCGATGATCTGGCGCGCGCTGCGCTCCTTGATGCCGCCGGCATAACCGGTGTGCCAGTAATAGACCTTGTCTTCGTACTTCTTGCCGGTGAAGACGACCTTGTCGGCATTGATGACGATGACGTTGTCGCCGTCGTCAACGTGAGGCGTGAAGGTTGCCTTGTGCTTGCCACGCAGGCGCATGGCGATGAGAGAAGCGAGGCGGCCGACGACGAGACCTTCGGCGTCGATGAGAACCCACTTCTTCTCCACCTCTGCAGGCTTCTGGGAGAAGGTTGCCATTGTTGTTACTCTCTTTTGGACCCTTGGCCCGAAGGCTTTTGGGCGTTTCTTGTTGCTTGGTTTAGCCGGCCGGAGCCGCGCCAAAAAAGAAAGCAGCCGGGAAAGGCTGCGATCCGTGGTGGCTTATAAGGGCGAAGCTTTTAAAGGTCAAGATCGGCCAAGTTGGCGGTCTGAAAAATATCCAAGCAAAATCATATACGTAGATATGAGGTATTATAATACCACAAAAAATCAGCGCGGTGGGATCGAATAGGTCGCCGTCGCGTGGGCGACCATCTCCTCCGGATCGTCCTGATAGATCGAGGCTTCGATGACGGCAAGCCGCTTGCCGAGTTTCAGGATCCGGCAGGTGCAGGTCAGCATCTTCGGCTGCGGCAGCCGCAGGAAATTGATGGTGAGGCTGGTGGTGACCGCAAGCGCCACCGGCCCGATATGGGAGAGCACGACCACATAGGCAGCGACATCGGCAAGCGTGAAGAGGGTGGGGCCGGAGATCGTGCCGCCCGGGCGCAGGTGCCGGTCCGAGGGATCGAGCTGCATGGCGATCCGCCCGGGTTCGATCGCAGTCACCGAGAAGACTCGCCCGTCGGTGTGGATCTGCGGAAAATCGGTTTCCAGGAAGGCGTGAACCTCATCGATCGTCATGACGGGCATCATTTTTTTGCGCACTCCGATGGACGGGCGTTTGCTCTTGTGAGCGGCTTTGTGGCAAAAAGCACTATCACAAATGCTGCTGCGGGCGGTGATGATCTGCGGATACTACTCACTCACAAGTCGGCGAAATTTGCCGATTTGCCAGAAATTAATACTGACCCCAACTTGCCAGGTTGAACTGCCTATTTAAGGTGTGTGTGGATTGATTTCATAGCGCACTGGTTGATATCTAACGCGCTGCGTAAAATACACTTCATGAGCATGGAAATAGATAGGCGATGGCTAGAGTAGTCAATTTTGAGCGCGGTCATATGGACCGCATGCAGTTGCATGATGAGATCGACGCGACGATTTTCGTGCAGGAAGTCGAGGGCCGTAGGCTCTTGCAAATTTCGAGCTATGGTCGAGAAGGAAGAGAAAGGCCGGGGCAGGTTTCGCAAACTTTCCAGTTTGACGAAAATTCTGCAAGGCAACTCTTCTACGCTCTTCGAGACCACTTTGGGTTCGAGTAGGTTTTCCCGGACTTTTCGAGAATATCAAAACGTGCCAGCTCAATTGTTGCCGGTGGCGTTTTGTGGGCTTTAAATCCGGGCTCCCTAAGCGTTTGCTCTTGCTAGCGGCTTTGTGGCAAAAAGCACTATCACAAATGCTGCTGCGGGGGAGTTAGACGATGGCCGAGGTTGTTTCCTTCAGGAAGGACGGGGCGAAGGATGAACATGGTATCGTGCTTTCATCTCTGAAGGACCAGGTCCTGCGGCTGACGCTCAACAATCCGCCGGCCAACACGCTGTCTATCGCCATGAAACAGGCCCTGAGCGACAGGCTCGACAGGGCCGAGGCGGATAGCGAGGTGCATGTCATCATCATCGCCGCCAGCGGTGCCGTCTTTTCCGCCGGCCACGACCTGAAGGAGCTGACCGCGCACCGCGCCGACGAGGATGGCGGCCGAGCCTTCTTCGACACTACCTTCCGCCTGGCGGGCGAGCTCATGATGAAGATCACCCGGCTCTCCAAGCCGGTCATTGCCGAGATCGACGGCCTGGCGACGGCCGCCGGCTGCCAGCTCGTTGCCTCCTGCGATCTTGCGATCTGCACCGATACCTCGACCTTCTGCACGCCGGGCGTCAATATCGGGCTCTTCTGCTCGACGCCTGCGGTTGCCGTATCGCGCGCCGCCCATCGCAAGCAGGCGATGGAGATGCTGCTGACCGGCGAGACGATCGACGCGTCCACCGCCAAGGATTTCGGCCTCGTGAACCGCATCGTGCCGAAGCAATATCTGACGCAGGTGGTCCAGAAGTACGCTTCCGTTATCGCGAGCAAATCGCCGCTGACGCTGAAGATCGGCAAGCAGGCCTTCTACAGGCAGGCCGAGATGTCGCTCGAGGACGCATACGACTATGCGGCCGGAGTAATGGTGGAAAACATGCTGACGAAGGACGCCGAGGAGGGTATCGGCGCCTTCCTTGGCAAGCGGCGCGCAGAGTGGACCGGAGAATAGGCCGCCTCCTCTCGCACCTTGGTCGGTCATGCCGCCCGCAAGGTCCGTTACATCTGTAATTTTCTTTCCCCGCCGCTGACACGGCCTTGAAACGGTGCTCCGCGAAAAGGGAAGCCCGTTCTCGGTTCGGATACTCGCCACATGCCGATGCAGGCGCTGCCGCTTCTCGCTTCCGTTTCCTTCATGCCCGGCCTTTGCATGATGCTCGCTCTTAACCTCGGAATGCAGGTCGGGGTGCTGCGCACCCTCTGGATGATGATCGGTGAACTCACGGGTATCGGCGTCGTCGCCGGGCTAGCGCTCAGCGGGGTCTCTGCCCTCATGTTCGCGGTGCCGGAAACCGCGAAGGTGATCACCGTTCTGTGCGCTGCCTATCTCTTCTATCTCGGGGTCAGGATCGCGCTTACAAGGCCCGCTCACGCCGCCGATGGCGAAGCGGATGCGGTGGGCGGCATGTCGCGCTGGCAACTGGCGCGGACCGGGTTCCTGTCGGCGGTGACGAACCCCAAGGCCTGGATCCTCTATGCATCGCTTCTGCCGCCCTTCATCGAGCCGACGCGTGCCGTTGCTCCGCAATTCCTGCTGATCATCATCCTGCTGCTGGTGGTCGAGTTTGTGTCGCTCGTCGTTTATGCGAGCGGCGGGCGAACGCTCGGGCGCTTCGTCACGGACAAGTTTTGGCTGAGAGCGATCAACGTCCTCTCGGGAGGGATGATCATCGCCTTCGCCGCGGAGATGCTGGCTATCTAGCGCACTATCCGAGCCGCATGACCAGAACGCCGCCGGCGATGATCGCGCCCGCGAGATAGCGCCACGGGCTGGCTTTTTCCTTCAGCACCAGTACCGAGATCAGCAGCGCGAAAAGGATGGATGTCTCCCGAAGCGCGGCGACCGAAGCGACGGGTGCCTTGGTCATCGCCCAGAGGGCCAGGCCGTAGGAGGCGATCGAGCCCGCGCCGCCGATGAGGCCGCGCCACCAGTTGCCGCGGACATGAAGGGCGACCGCGGGCAGACCCCGCCGCCAGATCGCCCAGATGAAGAGGAGCACGGGCGGCAACAGGGACATCCAAAGCGTGTAGGAGACCGCATTTCCTGAGCTCCGGGCGCCGATGCCGTCGACGTAGGTATAGGTGGCGATGACGACGGCATTGCAGAGCGCGAGGATGATCGCATGCCGGCCGCCTCGCCGCGCTTCGAAGGCCAGCGTCATGATGCCGGCGCAAATCGTCAGCGTCCCGATGAGTGCCGCACCGGACAGCGCCTCGCCGAGAATGAAACTGCTGGTCGCAACGACGAGCAGTGGAGCCACGCCTCGCATGAGTGGATAGACGACGCCGATATCGCCGGCGCGATAGGCCCCGGCCACCAACTGGAAATAGATGAACTGCAAAACCGCCGAGGCGCCGATGAAGGGCCAAGCGGCCGGCTGCGGGTAGGGCAGAATCGGCAGGAAGGGAAGGGCGGCGACCGCGGCTCCCGCAGAGATCAGCGTCGCGTCCAGCGACTTGTCGCGGCCGGCCTTGATGATGGCGTTCCAGGTCGCATGAAGCAGGGCGCCGAGGAGGACGAGCAGGACGACATCAAGCGACAAGAAGGGCCTCTGGGTTCGATTCGCGGGGGTTAAATTAAGGGCAAACTTCGTTCAGATATTGAATAAAATCGAGGCAGAAAGTTAACCTGCACGATTTACGTTCAGCGGTCCTTGACTTCAACTATGAGATGTTTCTAATTCACGGGTGAACAGAAAGTAAACATAAAGCGAATAAATGGGCACATTGCACTATTCTACCGAATGACCCGATAGGCAAAGCCGAAAGTGGAGCCGTTTCGTTTCCTTTTTTGCTCGATGTGCCTCCGCCGCGCATGATTCGGGGCGCGCCGTTATTTCGCGGCCCCTGCCGAAAATATGTTCAATTCCATTCCGGGCTGCGAACTCCCGCCTCCGCGCAGCGCACTCAAAGATGGTTGTCTGGAATGAACTGCATACCATCAAGGTTGTTCTTCAGCTGGCAGTTCAGGACCGGGCAGGTGGGGTCGTTGCGGGTCGGAATATTCACCCATTCGGCATATCTTTCTATATCGCAGAAGTTGCCGTCCACCACATAGCGGTCATAGAGGGTCATGCCCTTCGCCCGCTTCGACGGATAGCGGAAGATGACCGCGCCTTCTCGGCGGACGGCGTTGCGGGCCTGCTCGCAGGTCATCGACAGGGAGTTGTAGCGCGAGATTGCAAGCGCCGGCGAGGCGGCTGCGACGAGCGCAAGGACGAGGGCTATTCTCTTCATGGCGTGCGCCTTTTCGGTTTCCATGCCTATATACGTCTGAAAGGGCCATTCAGTTGCAGGAAGTTTCGGTCATCGGCTTTGCCTCGAGGCCGAAGACCGGCGGATGATTGCGAGCCAGGGTTGAAACCGTTAGAAAACGAAGATCCGAAGGACGATCGAATGAACCACGACAGCTATGACGATGCCTATCTGGCGGGGATATTGACCTCCGTCAGGAGAATAGCACTGACCGGCGCCTCGCCGAACCCGGCGCGTCCGAGCAACGGTGTGATGGGATACCTGCTCTCGCGCGGCTACGAGGTGATCCCCGTCAATCCCGGCCAGGCCGGCAAGCAGATCCACGGCCAGACGGTCTATGCCCGGCTTGCCGACATTCCCGGGCCGGTCGACATGGTCGACGTCTTCCGGGCCTCGGAATATCTGCCGCAGGTGGTCGACGAAGTGCTGGCACTGGAGATCCTGCCGAAGGTGATCTGGTCGCAGCTCGGCGTGCGCGACGATGCTGCCGCAGCACGGGCCGAGGCCGCCGGCATCAAGGTGGTGATGAACCGCTGCCCGGCGATAGAGCTTCCGCGTCTCGCGGCGTAATGCTTTTGAGGCGCAGCGCCGAGGCAGCGGATTTTTCTCGGAAATATGCAACTTTAGCAAGGGATTGCGGTTAACTTTCAAATGCCGGAAGTTATGATCCGGTCGTTCGGCATGACCAATCGGAGGAGACACGATGGCGAAGAATGAACCCGGTTTCGATACTCTGGCAGTCCATGCGGGCGCGCAGCCGGACCCTACGACCGGTGCCCGCGCGACGCCGATCTACCAGACCACGGCCTATGTCTTCAAAGATGCCGACCATGCCGCGGCGCTCTTCGGGCTCGAGCAGCCGGGCAACATCTACACGCGCATCATGAACCCGACGCAGGCGGTACTGGAGGAGCGCGTCGCAGCCCTCGAGGGCGGTACGGCCGCGGTGGCGGTGGCAACCGGGCATGCTGCGCAGCTCATCACCTTCCACACGCTGATGCGCCCGGGCGACAATTTCGTCGCCGCCCGCCGGCTCTATGGCGGCTCGATCAACCAGTTTGGCCATGCCTTCGAGAATTTCGGCTGGCAGGTGCGCTGGGCCGACCCGGCCGACCCCGCCGCCTTCGAGGCCCAGATCGACGGATTGACGCGGGCGATCTTCATCGAGAGCCTCGCCAATCCGGGCGGCACCTTCGTCGATATCGCGGCGATCGCCGAGGTGGCGCACAGGCATGGCGTGCCGCTGATCGTCGACAACACCATGGCGAGCCCCTACCTCATCCGCCCGCTGGAGCACGGCGCAGATATCGTCGTGCATTCGATGACGAAATTTCTGGGCGGCCATGGAAATTCCATGGGCGGCATCATCGTCGACGGCGGAACCTTCGACTGGTCGAGATCCGGCAACTATCCCATGCTTTCCAGGCCGCGGCCGGAATATAACGGCACGGTGCTGCACAAGGCGTTCGGGAATGTCGCCTTCGCGATCGCCGCGCGCGTGCTCGGCCTGCGCGATCTCGGGCCGTCGATCTCCCCCTTCAACGCCTTCTTGATCCTTACCGGCATAGAGACGCTGCCGCTGCGCATGCAGCGCCACTGCGACAATGCGTTGGCTGTCGCCAAGTGGCTGAAGAGCCATTCCAAGGTTGCCTGGGTCAATTATGCCGGGCTCGAGGACGATGCCAATCACGCCCTGCAGCAGCACTACTCGCCGAAAGGCGCGGGTGCGGTCTTTACCTTCGGCCTGAGGGGCGGCTACGAGGCCGGCAAGAATTTCGTCGAAGGGCTGGAACTCTTTTCGCACCTCGCCAATATCGGCGACACGCGCTCGCTGGTCATCCATCCGGCCTCGACGACACACCGGCAGCTGACGGACGAACAGAAGATCTCCGCCGGTGCCGGCCCCGACGTCGTGCGCCTCTCGATCGGCATCGAGGACGCCAAGGACATCATCGCCGACCTGGAGCAGTCGCTTTCGAGAGTCTAAATCCTGTTGCCCAGCTTTGTGATGCAAGCAGCACGCGCATAAGTTAGGCTATGACCAGTTTGTAGCCGAACCGCACAGGCTGGGGAGACTTTCATGCCGACAGCGATTGCCGTTCTTGGCGGGGTTGGGTTGTTCCTTCTCGGCATGACCGTCATGACTGGCGGCCTGAAGGCGATGGCCGGCTCCGCTCTTCGCGTCATTCTTGGCAAGGCAGCCGCCACGCCGCTCTCCGGCGCCTTCTGGGGTGCGCTTGTCACGCTCCTCGTTCAATCGTCGAGTGCCGTGACGATGACGACGATCGGTCTCGTAAGCGCTGGCCTTCTGACATTTCCGCAGGGGCTCGGCCTTGTGTTCGGCGCCAATATCGGCACGACGGGAACGGGTTGGCTGGTGGCGCTGATTGGCGTGCGGGTCTCGCTTTCGGCCTATGCGCTGCCGCTGATATTCATCGGGGCGTTGGCCAAGCTCATCGGAAGCGGCCGGATCGCGGCAGCGGGCGGCGCGCTCGCGGGCTTCGCACTCGTACTCTACGGTCTGACGACCCTTCAACAGGGTATGGGCGGTCTTGCCGAGTCACTGCATCCGTCCGACCTGCCTGCGGTGCTCGGCACGCCGGGCGTTGGTTGGGGCGAGGGAACAATGGGGCTCCTGACCCTGATCGTCGCCGGCCTTGCCATGACCGCAGTCATGCAATCCTCGACGGCTTCCATCGCAGTAACGATTTCAGCTTTCTATGCAGGAGCCGTGAACCTCGAACAGGGTGCCGCACTCATCATCGGCCAGAATATCGGGACGGCAACCAGTTCCGCATTGGCTGCAATCGGCGCCAGCACGACGGCTAAACGCCTCGCGCTTGCCTACGTGCTCTTCAAACTGATCGCGGCGCTCATCGCCATCGCCGCCTTTCCGTTTACCGCGGCGCTGATGAAATCATTGTCTTCGTCGATTGGCGGAGTGACGCTCCTGGCCGCCTACCACACGGCCTATAACGTCGTGGGCGTCGCGGTGCTGCTCCCCGCCACGCAATGGTTCACTCGCTTGGTGGAGCGCCTTCTGCCCTCGAAGCAAACAGCGCTTCAACGTGCGCTCGATCCGAGCGCGCTCGCCAACCCGGTGATCGCCATCGAGACCGCCCGCCGTGTTGTCGCTGATGTCCTCAGAACAACCTCGGCTTCGGTTTGTACCGCGCTTTTGGGTGGCGCCAGCCCTTCGGCGCAGAGCGCGGCAGCGGGCGCCACGCTCGAACAGGTGCGAGACTTCTTGTCGGAGCTGAAGGAGCCTCCGGAGACGGAGGGCGAACGGCTGCGCATGACGAGCACCTTGCACGCCCTCGATCATGCCTCACGCTTGGTCGAGCTCCTGTCGGATGGCACTCTCCCGGGATCGCCAGCGGGTGCGGGCCATGACTCTCGTCTCGCCGAACTGTGCGTGAAGGCAATGCGCGCGGCGCAGGAAATTGATGACTCGATCACATCGGAAGCCGCCCTTAGCCTGCAGGCGCCGCCGATCGGCTGGAACGTCTCGGCAGAGATCGCCAAGGCGCTGACGGTAATGGAAGGCGCAGCATCGGAGCTCGACGCCCTGCAGCGCGACTATCGCGCTGCGACACTTGCGTCTGCTGCACGCGGAGATCTGACAGCGGCAGATGCCTTCTCACGGATCGAGACCGCCCGCCTGCTCGACCAGATTGTCCATCACGCCTGGCGATCGTCGGCGCATCTTCTTGGCCTCGGCGAGGTTCCCAATGGGGCGATAGTCGAACCTGGAGACAGAAGCCGACGAGAATTCACCTGAGGGTAGCCTCGCGCTCACCTGTTTTGACTACTTGCGCAAGGAAGGCTCCGGCGTTGCCATGCAGGGCCGGCTTGCCGGTTTCGACATCGTCAATCTTGGGAGGCGAAGATGAATGGTTTCGCGCAACACCCTGCCGCAGATTGCGGCTGTATTGGCTGTTCGACAAGTCAGGCGGCCGCGGCGAGCGAGGCGGCTTTCTCGCGCCGCCGCTTTCTCTGCACCACATTGGGAACCGCAACAATGCTGGCTGGCGTTGCCGCCTCATCCGGCGGGCCAGCATTCGCACAAAGCACGCTGACGCCCGACGAGGCGCTCGAGGCAATGATGGATGGAAACAAGCGCTTCATTGCCGGGCAGCTCCAGTCTCTCAATGAAGACCTTTCGATTCTGAAGGCCAAGACGGCAGAGAAGCAGGAGCCTTTCGCGGCCGTGCTGTCCTGCGCCGATTCACGTGTGCCGGTGGAATATGTCTTTGACCAGAGCATCGGCCAGCTCTTCGTTGTGCGCGTCGCAGGAAATATCGCGACGCCGGAGATCACCGCCAGCCTCGAATACGGCATTGCTGTTCTAGGCGCGAAGGTTCTTATGGTTCTCGGCCACAGCAATTGCGGTGCAGTCAAGGCGGCCATGGAAGCCAAACCGGTGCCCGGTCAGATCGGCGCGCTCTATGCGCCGCTTTGGCCAGCGGTGAATGCCGCAGGTAATAACCTTGAGACTGCCATAGATGAGAACGCGAAGATTCAGGCGACGTTGCTCAGCCGAACCTCGACCGTTATCGCGCAGGCCATCCAGGAGGGCAAGCTCAAGGTTGTCGCCGGTCGCTACGATATAGCAACCGGCGTAGTCTCGCTCCTTGGTGAAGCCCGCTGATCCCAACCCTCGTTTACGCGCAACGCTCGGCAGCGTGGTCGCTATGATGATTGCTCGGGCTGTGGTATGGCCGATGCCCGGACGGCTGGCGGCAATCGCCGGCATCGTCGACGTCCGCATTGCGCAATTCCATACGCAAGGATGAAACTCCATGTTTCTTGTTTCCGTCGCCACCATCTGGGCGGTGGCCGCCATCACCCCGGGGCCGAATTTCTTCATCGTGGTGCGCACCGCGCTCGAGGGATCGCGCAACGCCGCCCTTGCGGTGATCGCAGGGGTCGTCCTCGGCACGCTCGGCTGGGGAGTGGCGGGATGGCTCGGGATCAGCGCGCTGTTTGCCGCCGCGCCCTTTGCCTATCTGTTCCTGAAGATCGCCGGCGGAGCCTATCTCCTGTGGCTCGGAGCGAAGCTGCTCTGGAGGACATGGCAGGGTGCAACGGGGGCAGGGCCGGACGTTGCCCAGCCGGGCCTGACCGCAAGGCAGGCTTTTCTTTCGGGGCTTGCGACCAACCTCGCCAATCCGAAGTCGGCGTTCTTCGTCGCCAGTCTCTTTGCCGCGACGCTGCCGGCGCAGCATAGCTGGCTGCAGGGGGCGGCAGCGGTCGCGACGATGGTGCTGGTGTCGTCGCTCTGGTACACCTTCGTGCTGATCGTTCTGCGCAATCCGGCCGTTGCCGGAGCCTATTTGCGCGGCCGCAGGGTCATCGATGCCGCTGCCGGTGCGATCTTCATGGGCTTCGGCTTCAAGCTCCTGACCTCGGCGCGCTGATGATGGCGAGCTTCCTCACCTTCGATATCGAGAACATCGAGCCCGAGTCCGGCGCGCCGCCTTCGGACCGGATCATTGCGGGCGAACCCACGTTTCGGACATGGAATATCGAGGAGGCCGAGGGCGGCCTCTATGCCGGCATCTGGGAGGCGACGCCCGGCAAGTGGCGCATTGCCTACGAGGAATGGGAATATTTCAGCGTCCTCTCCGGCCATTCGATCGTTACGGAGGACGGTGGCGAGCCGATGCACCTGCGTGCCGGCGACCGCATGATCCTGAGACCTGGGTTCAAGGGAACCTGGGAAGTCGTTGAAACGACTCTCAAGAACTACGTGATCCGCATCTAGGAGCCGGCCAACCCGATCGCGGCCGGTCGCGGGGAGTAACGATGACGTGATTGCCGCGGCCTGCGGCAAACGGGCGCGGCGCCGGACCGCCAGGCGACGCAAGTTGCTGATAGGTAAGGTCAATGGACCGCACGCGCCCTAAAGTAAGAGCCATTTCAAGTGCTTGGCGAGCCTTGCCTTGCGCCTGTTGCTCTCGCTGAACTGTCATCAAACTGAAACAAACGCTCTGTAGCCCCTTGCCCGTGGCCGGTATCCGACGCGGCAATCCCCCAAGGAATCCCCCTCCTTAGCGCGCGTCCCCGGCTCGTCACCTTTGATCCTTTCACGGAAGTGGGACGCAAATGAACAAGAGAATCCTCGCACTCTTTCTCTCCGCCGGCATCGCAGCCGTCACGGCGGCTACGGCTTCGGCCGCCGACATCACCGGCGCTGGCTCGACCTTCGTCTATCCGGTACTTTCGAAGTGGTCGGCCGACTACAACAAGGCAACCGGCGACAAGCTGAACTACCAGTCGATCGGTTCGGGCGGCGGCATCGCGCAGATCAAGGCTGCGACCGTCGATTTCGGCGCCTCCGATGCGCCGCTCAAGCCGGAAGATCTGGCGGCGGGCGGCTTCGGCCAGTTTCCTGTGGTGGTCGGCGGCATCGTTCCGGTCATCAACGTCAAGGGCATCAAGTCCGGCGAATTGAAGCTCTCGGGCAAGGTTCTCGGCGACATTTTCCTCGGCAACATCACCAAGTGGAACGACAAGGCGATCGCAGACCTGAACCCGGGCCTCAAGCTGCCCGACTCGCAGATCGCCGTCGTTCACCGCTCTGATGGCTCCGGCACCAGCTTCAACTGGACCAACTACCTCTCCAAGACCAACGCGGACTGGAAGTCCAAGGTGGGCGAGGGCACGGCCGTCAACTGGCCGGTCGGCATCGGCGGCAAGGGCAACGAAGGCGTCGCTGCCTATGTCACGCGCGTCAAGGATTCGATCGGCTATGTCGAATATGCCTATGCGCTGCAGAACAAGCTGCCCTACGCCCTGATCGAGAACGCCGCCGGCAAGTTCCCGAAGCCGAACGCGGAAAGCTTCTCTGCCGCTGCCGCTAGCGCCGAGTGGGAAAAGGCCCAGGACTTCTACCTCATCATGACCAACGCACCGGGCGAGAAAGCCTGGCCGGTGACCGCGACCACGTGGGCGATCATGTACAAGGAACCGAAGGACGCCGAGCGCTCAAAGGCCGCCTTCGCCTTCTTCAAGTGGGCGCTGGAGAACGGCCAGAAGGAAGCTTCTGCGCTGGACTACGTTCCGCTACCCGCCACGCTCGTGAAGCAGATCGAGACCTACTGGTCGGCGCAGTTCAAGAGCTGAACGGCTGAAAGGGCGGGATGGCACAATCCCGCCCTTTCGCCTTGAGGCAGGATCGACAGCGACCGAAAGTGAGCGCATCACCATGAGCGAGGCCCTTGCGCCAAACTCCCCGCAGGCGCGGGGGGCGGGCAGGAGGCGGTCGACGACCGCCTTCGGAGACCGCATCTTCCATTGGATCGTCCTTGTCTGCGGGCTCTTCGTGCTCGCGGCGTTGCTGGCTGCGGCCCTCTCGATGGCCTGGGGCGGTATGCTCGCCTTTCGCACCTTCGGGCTTGGCTTCGTCTACGGCACGGAGTGGGATCCGGTCGCCGGCGTGTTTGCCGCTCTCGTGCCGATCTACGGCACGCTGGTCACGTCGGCACTGGCGATGCTCATCGGCGTGCCGATCAGCCTCGGGGTTGCGGTCTTCGTGACCGAGGTTGCGCCGCGCTGGCTGCGCGGGCCGATCGGCGGCGCGATCGAGCTTCTCGCCGGCGTACCGAGCATCATCTACGGCATGTGGGGGCTCTTCTCCTTCGCACCGGTCATGTCGGATTACGTCCAGCCCTTTCTGATCGACTGGCTGGGGCCGTTGCCGTTCATCGGTGCGCTCTTCAGTGGCGCGCCGCTCGGCATCGGCATGCTGACCTCCGGGACCGTGCTCGCGATCATGATCATCCCCTATATCTCGTCCGTCATGCGTGACGTCTTCCTCGTCGTACCGCCGCAGCTCAAGGAATCGGCCTACGCGCTCGGCTCTACGAGATGGGAGGTGGTGCGCGACATCGTCATTCCGCATACGCGCACGGCGGTCGTGGGCGGCATCTTCCTCGGCCTCGGACGCGCGTTGGGTGAGACGATGGCCGTCACCTTCGTTCTAGGCAATACCCACAACATCGCGATCTCGCTGATGGAGCCGGGCAACTCGATTGCCGCGGCGATCGCCAACGAGTTCACCGAGGCCGACACGGACGTCTATCTTTCATCGCTGATCGCGCTCGGCTTCATCCTCTTCGTCGTCACCTTCATCGTGCTCGCGGCAGCCAAGGTCATGCTGCTGCGCATAGCGCGGCAGCGGGGGGAATAGGCATGGCAAGGTCCAGCTCCCTTTATCGATATCGCCAGATCAAGAGCATCATCGCGCTCACGCTGGCGACGCTCGCGACCGGCCTCGGCCTCGTCTTCCTTGCCTGGATCCTCGGGTCGACGCTTCTCAACGGCTTCGAGGCGCTGAGTGTCAAGCTCTTCACGGAGATGACGCCGCCGCCGGGCGAGGACGGCGGGCTTGCCAACGCCTTCGTCGGCAGCCTCCTCATGGTGGTGCTCGCCGTCGGCCTCGGCGCACCGATCGGCATTTTCGCCGGGACCTATCTCGCCGAATACAGCCGCGGCAAGCTGATCGGCGAGGTCATCCGCTTCGTCAACGACATCCTGCTCTCGGCGCCCTCGATCATCATTGGCCTCTTCGTCTATGAACTGGTGGTGCGCCAGACCGGTCATTTCTCGGGCTATGCCGGGGGGATCGCGCTCGCCTTCATCTTCCTGCCGGTCGTGGTGCGCACGACCGACGAGATGCTGCGCCTCGTGCCCGACGTCATGCGCGAGGCGGCACTTTCGCTTGGGATCCCGCGATGGAAGGTGACGGTCAACGTGCTCTACAAGTCTGCCGCGACCGGCATCCTAACGGGCGTCCTGCTCGCCGTCGCTCGCATTTCCGGCGAGACCGCGCCGCTGCTCTTCACCGCGCTCAACAACCAGTACTGGACGACGGACCTTGCCGAGCCGATGGCCAACATTCCCGTCGTCATCTTCCAATACGCCATGAGCCCCTATGACGAATGGCATGCGCTCGCATGGGCCGGAGCCTTCGTCATGACGATCTTCGTCCTCCTTCTCAGCATCGGCTCGCGCGCACTGATCAACCGCAGGAATGCAAGATGAAGCCTGAACTCGCCAGTACAATCGACAGCCGCCCGCCGTCTCCTCTATCCCCGGACCAGAAGCTGGTGCTGGAGAATGTGGACTTCTTCTACGGCGACGCGCGGGCGCTCAAGGATGTGAGCCTAGCCTTTCCGGAGAAGAAGGTTTCGGCCCTGATCGGACCCTCGGGCTGCGGCAAGTCCACGCTGCTGCGCATCCTGAACCGCATCTACATGCTCTATCCGAAGCAGCGCGCGACGGGCCGGGTGATACTCGACGGCGACGACATTCTCGATGATCGCTATCCGATGAACGATCTGCGCGCCCGCGTCGGCATGGTTTTCCAGAAGCCGGTACCGTTCCCGATGTCGATCTACGACAACATCGCCTATGGCATCCGCCATCACGAGCGCCTCTCCAAGCCGGAGATGGACGTGCGCGTGGAGCTGGCGCTGCGCCAGGCGGCGCTCTGGGATGAAGTGAAGGACAAGCTGAAAGGCAGCGGTCTCGGACTTTCCGGCGGCCAGCAGCAGCGCCTCTGCATCGCGCGCGCAGTGGCGCTTCGCCCGGAAGTCCTGCTTCTCGACGAGCCGACCTCGGCGCTCGACCCGATCTCGACCGCCAAGGTGGAGGAGCTGATCGCCCAGTTGAAGGCGGACTTCACGATTGTCATCGTGACCCACAACATGCAGCAGGCAAGCCGCATCTCCGACATGACGGCGTTCATGTATCTCGGAGAACTCGTCGAATACGGTGCGACCGGGCAGATATTCCAGGCGCCGAAGAACAAGCGCACCGAGGACTATATTACCGGCCGCTACGGCTGAGCCTGCCGCTACGCGAGCTCCCGGCGGGATCCGAAGGTGACCGCTTTCGCATTTTGCTGCAGAGTTGATCGGCGGGGTGGTTGACGCCCGGCGCAGGGAGCGGCATTTTCATATTCACAAGTCCTAAAATACAAGGGCGATACTTTCCTATACTTGGCATTGAAGATCACACGCCGTCGCCCGGCAGTAACGCCGGGCCGGCGTAATGAGCCGAAACAGATTTTCCTGTGGGGGGATGACATGTTGGAGGGAAAGAGCGCCCTGTTGAGGCATGCCTCGTTGTTGCTCGTATGTGCTCTTCTCGCGGGGGCCTGCCCGCGCGTCGCCGAAAGCGACCAGAGCCTCGATGTTTCGCTTGTCATTGCCGCCGATGTCTCCACCTCGATGGATGCCGAGGAAAAGGCGCTGCAGCAGCAGGGCTTCGCGGAGGCCTTCCGTCGTCCCGAGGTCGTGGAGGCAATCCGCCGCGGCCGGCATGGCAGGATTGCGGTTACCTATGTGGAATGGGGCGGCGAGCGGCAACAGAGGCTTGTCGTGCCCTGGACCGTCATAGCGACGGAGGAGGATGCCTGGCGGTTTTCAATCGCCCTGGAGCAGAACTTTCCTTCGAAGCTTCGCCGTGGGACGTCGATAAGCGGCGTGCTCGCCTTCGCCTCCCATCTCTTCTACGGGAGCGGCAGTGTCGCCGAGCGCCGTGTCATCAACATTTCCAGCGACGGCATCAACAATGGCGGGCCGCCCCTCCAGGCAATGCGCGACAATCTGGTTGCCCAGGGAGTCACCATCAACGGCATGCCGATCGTCTACAGGAAGCTGGCGGAGAGCATATTGTATGATCCGGATGAGACGGCATCGCCGGAGGCCCTGCAATCCTATTTCCGCAAGGAGGTGATCGGCGGGGCCGGCGCGTTCATCGAGCCGATAGCGACGCCCGCGGACTATTCGGCGGCGATCGCCCGCAAGTTGCTGCGCGAAATCACCGGCGAGGGCTACACGGCTGCGCTCGATCGGACAGTGCACGCGAACCCTTTGCCGAGCCTCGAAAAATAACTATCGCGGCCAGGCGAGGTCCAGCCGCTCCAGACCATGGAAATGGTAGACGTCCTTGACCTGCGGCTTTCGCGCGAGCCGGAGATGCGGAAGGCGTTGAAACAGGATCGGCAGGACGACGTTGAGCTCCAGCCGGGCGAGCGGTGCGCCGATGCAGAAATGGATGCCTGCGCCGAACGAGAGGTTCGGCGCCTCGTTGCGGTCCGGCCTGAAGGTCAGCGGATCGGTGAATTTCGCCGGATCGAGATTGGCGGCGGCGAGGATCATGCTGACCTTGTCGCCGCGCTTGAAGGCGACGCCGTCGATCTCGCAGGCTTCGAGGCACCAGCGCTGGAAGATGTGAACTGGGGCACCGATGCGCAGCGTTTCCTCGACGGTGCGTTCGGTCGTCGCCTCGTCCTTGAAGAGCATTGCGGGATCAAGTCCGCTTTCTAGGATGACGCGCACCGAATTGCCGATCTGGTGGACCGTCGCCTCGTGGCCGGCATTCAGGAGCACGATGGTCGTGGAAACGAGTTCGTCTTCGGTGAGGAACTGGCCCTTGTGCTCCGTATGGATCATGTGGCTGAGGAGGTCGTCGCTCGGGTTTGCCCGGCGCTCGGCGATGACGTTCTTGACGTAATCGGCGAATTCCTTGGCGGCCTGGTCGGCTGCGTCCTCGTCGGCACGGGTGCGGCCGAACATGTACATGCGCACATAGGCATGCGACCATTTCAGGAGCTGCGGCCCCATCTCCTCCGGTATGCCGATCATGCGGGCGATCATGGTGACGGGGATGACGTCGGCAAAGGCGGAAAGCAGCTCCACCTCGCCCTTTTCCTCGAAGCCGTCGATCAGCCTGTTGGCGAGCTCCTCGAGCTCCGGCTTCATCCGCTCTACGTGGCGCGAGACGAAGGCGCGATAGACGAGCGTGCGCAGGCGCGTGTGCTCGGGCGGCTCGATCTCCAGCAGGGAATGGCGTTCGGCGAGATCGAAGTTTTCAAGATGCGGCAGCGGCTCGGCAAGGCCGAGTTCCTCGCGGGTGGCTATATGGAGGATCTGCCGACCGAAGCGGCGGTCGCGGAGCAGCCCGTTCACGATGTCATAGCCGGTGACGAACCACTGCCTCTGCTCCTCCCAGTAAAAGGTGGGACAATGGGCGTGCAGCGCCGCGTAGACGGCATTCGGATCGCCGTAGAAGGCCGGGTCTCGACCGTCGAGGGAGACGCGGCGCGTGGGCGGATCTATGGAAAGCATCGGAGGTATCGTCATCGCGGGCAGGATTAGCCCAAGTCGCGGGGCAGGAAAAGAGACCAAGGGCTTTACGGGCTACATATTCGGTCAGGGCCGCCAAGCGGGGATCTCGTCCGGAACGGAGCGATGGCGCACTACATCCGCGACAGGTTGCCGATGCGGCGCAGCGCGTGGATCTGGTCTTCCAGCGTCGGCACCAGGTCACCGCCTGTCGGATCGGGCGAGGGGACAGATGCGGCCGCCTCCGCCTCACCGAAGACGATAGTGCAGTTACGGCCCGCCGCCTTTGCAGCATAGAGCGCGCGGTCGGCGGCCGAGACCAGCCTGTCGCAATCGGCGCCGTCGGCCGGCGCGATCGCCACGCCGACGCTGACCGTCGCGGGCACGAGAACAGCGCCCGCCTTCGTCGGGAGCCGGGTGAATTCGGTTCTCACAAGTTCTGCAATTGCTTCGGCCTCGACCTGGTCGCGAATTACAACGAAGGCGGCGAATTCCTCGCCGCCAAGTCGTCCGAAGCTGCCGCCCTTCGGCATGAACTGTGCCACGATGCGCGCGAACTCGACGAGCACGGCGTCACCGACCTGATGCCCATGCAGATCGTTGATGCGCTTGAAATGGTCGAGATCGAAGAGGAGGGCTGCGACCTGCCCCTCCGATTGTCGCGCGCGTGCCCTGACATGGCCGAAGTAGTCGAAAAGACCGCGCCGGTTGAGGATGCCTGTCAGCGGATCGGTCACGATCAGCGCACGCAGGTGACGCTCGGATCGCTCCATGATCAGCCGGCTGCTGAGCGCGAAGGCGAGGATGAGAAGGAAGGCCGAGGCGAGCGCTGCCGCTGCGCCATAATTGACGGCGTCGCGGACGCTCGGCTGAGTGACGGCGATCGCGAGCGCCGCGGTGAAGCAAACGCAGGCTTGGATCGAGAAGATCGTCGCAAGCTGCAGCCTCGTCTTGCCGGGACGGCCGGTGATCGGCAGGGCGGCAAACGCCAGCGCGGAAGCGCCCGCCGTCGAGGCAAGATTATAAAGAGCGACACGGTTCGGATAGCTGTCGTTGATCCACGGCAGGAAAACACCCGCAAGCCAGATCGCGACCGGCAACAGGGTCCACCATGCGAATTTCCGGCCGCTGAGGAGAAGGAAGCCGAGGATCCAGCCGGACTGGCCGAGCAGCGCGATGGCGTTGGCGATCTCGATCGAGAGCAGGTTGGGGATCATGCCGCGGGCCGCAACCAGCCCGAAGCCGATGCCGCTCAAGGCAAAGCCGACGCACCAGGCGAGGTAGGCGGACGTCTTGCGGTCATGACGCCAGACCATGAGGAGAATGAGCGCCAGCGTCAGCGCCTCCGAACACCAGATGGCCAGCCCCGTGGGAACGTTGAACATGGCAGTATCGACTCCTCGATTGGCTGGCCATGATGACCGGTCATGTCGCGAAGTATCTCTTATGGGAATGGTAAAGATTTGATTGCTGCCGGGGGGAGGATATTGCCCCGCGGGCACATGTCCGTGCGCGAGGGCGGAATTTCACCCTTCCTTCATCCTGCCAAGATCGAAACCTGTGGAAGAAGGTGTCCGCAATACATATTTGAGGAACAAATTAGACAGTCGACATGAAGAATCGCGCCTAAACCGTCTGCCGATCCGGGCCGCGCCTTAATGATATCCTTATGCGCGTCTTGAAGTGCAGGGCCGTGACACTCTATGTAGGGGTAAGGCATTTTTATCTGATTCCCGGCGCGTCAAGGGCCGGGGAGAGTTTGGCAAAGGACGCACATGAGAAATCCAGTCGATACCGCTATGGCCCTGGTGCCAATGGTTGTAGAGCAGACCAACCGAGGTGAACGCTCCTACGACATCTATTCGCGGCTTCTGAAGGAACGCATCATTTTCCTGACGGGTCCCGTCGAGGATCATATGGCGACGCTCGTTTGCGCTCAGCTTCTCTTCCTCGAGGCGGAAAACCCGAAGAAGGAAATCGCGCTTTACATCAATTCGCCCGGCGGCGTCGTCACGGCGGGCATGGCCATCTACGATACGATGCAGTTCATCAAGCCGGCTGTATCCACCCTCTGCATCGGCCAGGCTGCCTCCATGGGTTCGCTGCTTCTCGCCGCCGGCGACAAGGACATGCGTTTTGCGACGCCGAATTCCCGCATCATGGTCCACCAGCCGTCCGGCGGCTTCCAGGGCCAGGCGTCAGATATCGAACGTCATGCCCGCGACATCATTAAGATGAAGCGCCGCCTGAACGAGGTATATGTGAAGCACTGCGGCCGTACCTACGAGGAAGTAGAGCAGACGCTCGACCGAGACCACTTCATGTCCGCCGATGAGGCGAAGGAATGGGGCCTCGTCGACAAAGTGCTGACGTCGCGTGCGGAGATCGAAGGCGCAGAAGCCTGAGGTTGTGTGTAATGGTGTTTTCCTCGCCACAGTTCTATCCCAATTGTGATCGAACAAGGGGTTTAATCTGGTGAGGAACGCGCTAATAGTAAGTATTAATGCTATGTTGAGTTTTTGTGACATGGCATTCGGCATTACAAGGGGAAGTCGTTGCCACCAGGTGCCCGGTCATGGTTGGTTGGGGCTCGGTTAGTACCCTGGGAGCTTGGTCGGCGGTAGCTCCTGCCATGGGAGCGATGTCCGGCGGGCACGTTGAGTTGGCCGCTATTTCAGCTGAAATGCGGCGTGCTGGAAGGAAAGTGATATGAGCAAAGTCAGCGGCAGCAACGGCGGTGACTCCAAGAACACCCTCTATTGTTCGTTCTGCGGAAAGAGCCAGCACGAGGTCCGGAAGCTTATCGCCGGACCGACAGTCTTCATCTGCGATGAGTGCGTCGAGCTGTGCATGGACATCATCCGCGAGGAGAACAAGTCCTCGATGGTCAAGTCCCGTGATGGCGTTCCCACGCCCCAGGACATCATCAAGGTCCTCGACGAATACGTCATCGGCCAGCGGCAGGCGAAGAAGATCCTTTCCGTTGCAGTCCACAACCACTACAAGCGCCTTGCCCACGCCTCCAAGAACGGCGACGTGGAGTTGGCGAAGTCGAACATCCTCCTCGTCGGTCCGACCGGCTGCGGCAAGACCTATCTCGCCCAGACGCTCGCCCGCATCATCGACGTGCCCTTCACGATGGCTGATGCAACGACGCTCACCGAAGCCGGCTATGTCGGCGAGGACGTCGAAAACATCATCCTGAAGCTGCTGCAGGCTGCCGACTACAATGTCGAGCGCGCCCAGCGCGGCATCGTCTACATCGATGAAGTGGACAAGATCTCCCGCAAGTCCGACAACCCGTCGATCACCCGTGACGTTTCGGGCGAGGGCGTCCAGCAGGCCCTGCTCAAGATCATGGAGGGCACGGTAGCTTCCGTACCGCCGCAGGGCGGCCGCAAGCATCCGCAGCAGGAATTCCTGCAGGTCGACACGACGAACATCCTGTTCATCTGCGGCGGCGCATTCGCCGGCCTCGACAAGATCATCTCGGCCCGCGGCGAAAAGACGTCGATCGGCTTCGGTGCGACGGTCAGGGCACAGGACGAGCGCCGCGTCGGCGAAGTGCTGCGCGAACTGGAGCCGGAAGATCTGGTGAAGTTCGGCCTCATTCCGGAATTCATCGGTCGTCTGCCGGTTCTGGCGACGCTCGAGGACCTCGACGAGGACGCACTGATCCAGATCCTGTCCGAACCGAAGAACGCGCTGGTCAAGCAGTATCAGCGGCTGTTCGAGATGGAGGACATCGAGCTGAACTTCCACGAGGACGCACTGCGCGAAATCGCCCGCAAGGCGATCACTCGCAAGACCGGCGCCCGCGGCCTGCGTTCGATCATGGAGAAGATCCTGCTCGATACGATGTTCGAACTTCCGGCGCTCGAAGGCGTGCGCGAGGTGGTCATCTCGGAGGAGGTCGTCCGCGGCTCCGCCCGTCCGCTCTACATCTACGCAGATCGCGCCGAAGAGAAGGCCAACGCATCGGCCTGAATGGGTACGGTTTCAGCAATTGGTGGGGGCTTGCCGTTGGCAGGCCCCTTTCCATTTGAAAAAGGTCTTGCCATGCTGTTAAGGTCTGCGGGTGGGGTTCGAAGCGACCGGTTCGCCGGTACGAATTGTCGCATGCGGGCGACCACAAAATGACCTGTGGCCATGATCAGTTGTGTTTGTGTAGCCCGTTCAGGAGGGTAAGCGTGGATACAGGCAGGCGGGGCATTTTGCGAGAGTATACATTTGTCACGCAATCGTCACGTTCGCGGAAGGCGGCGATTGGGTTGGCTTGAAATAGATAGTCCGAAGCTCCACTTCTTATGCAAGTGAGAAGCTCGGTCGGTCCCAAGCGTGCCGGGCAGAAGAACCCGGTAACGGGATGGAAAGGAAATGATATGACGAAGAAAACGTCTGTTGCGAGCAGCATTGCCTATCCGGTTTTGCCGTTGCGCGACATCGTGGTTTTCCCCCACATGATCGTGCCGCTGTTCGTAGGACGGGAAAAGTCGATCCGCGCGCTGGAAGAAGTCATGGGGTCCGAGAAGCAAATCATGCTCGTGACCCAGATCAACGCCAGTGATGATGACCCGGCACCTTCCGCAATTCACAAGGTCGGCACCGTGGCCAACGTTCTGCAGCTTCTGAAGCTGCCCGACGGCACCGTCAAGGTATTGGTCGAAGGTCGCGCTCGCGCCGAGATCGACCAGTACACCGACCGCGAGGATTTCTACGAGGCGCTCGGCCACGTGCTGGAGGAGCCCGAGGACGATCCGGTCGAACTCGAAGCCTTGAGCCGGTCGGTAGTTTCGGAATTCGAAAGCTATGTGAAGCTCAACAAGAAGATTTCTCCCGAAGTGGTGGGCGCCGCCAGCCAGATCGACGACTATTCCAAGCTCGCCGATACGGTTGCCTCGCATCTGTCGATCAAGATCACCGAGAAGCAGGAGATGCTGGAAACCACCAGCGTCAAGGGCCGCCTTGAAAAGGCTCTCGGCTTCATGGAAGGCGAGATCTCGGTACTGCAGGTCGAAAAGCGCATCCGCTCGCGCGTCAAGCGCCAGATGGAGAAGACCCAGCGCGAGTACTACCTGAACGAACAGATGAAGGCGATCCAGAAGGAGCTCGGCGACGGCGAGGAAGGCCGCGACGAGATGGCCGAACTGGAGGAGCGCATCTCCAAGACGAAGCTCTCCAAGGAGGCCCGCGAAAAGGCGGAAGCCGAGCTGAAGAAGCTGCGCCAGATGAGCCCGATGTCGGCGGAAGCCACCGTCGTGCGCAACTATCTCGACTGGCTGCTCGGCATTCCGTGGGGCAAGAAGTCCAAGATCAAGGCCGACCTCAACAATGCCGAGAAGATCCTCGAAGCGGATCACTTCGGCCTCGACAAGGTCAAGGAGCGCATCGTCGAGTATCTGGCCGTGCAGGCGCGTTCGACCAAGCTGAAGGGGCCGATCCTGTGCCTCGTCGGTCCTCCGGGCGTCGGCAAGACCTCGCTCGCCCAGTCGATCGCCAAGGCGACCGGCCGCGAGTACATCCGCATGGCGCTCGGCGGCGTTCGTGACGAAGCCGAGATCCGCGGTCACCGCCGCACCTATATCGGCTCGATGCCCGGCAAGGTCATCCAGTCGATGAAGAAGGCGAAGAAGTCCAATCCGCTCTTCCTGCTCGACGAGATCGACAAGCTGGGCCAGGACTATCGCGGCGATCCGTCTTCGGCCCTGCTGGAAGTTCTCGATCCGGCGCAGAACTCGACCTTCATGGATCACTACCTTGAAGTCGAATACGACCTGTCGGACGTGATGTTCATCACGACGGCGAATACGCTGAACATCCCGGCGCCCCTGATGGACCGCATGGAAATCATCCGTATCGCCGGCTACACCGAAGATGAAAAGCGCGAGATCGCCAAGCGGCATCTGCTGCCGAAGGCCATCAAGGAACATGCGTTGCAGCCGGACGAATTCTCGGTCAGCGACGATGCCCTGATGGCGATCAGCCAGCAATACACCCGCGAGGCAGGTGTTCGTAGCTTCGAACGCGAATTGATGAAGCTCGCCCGCAAGGCGGTCACCGAGATCATCAAGGGCAAGACGAAGTCCGTTCACGTGACTGCGGCCAACATCGACGAATATCTGGGCGTTCCGCGCTTCCGCCACGGCGAAGCCGAGCGTGAAGACCAGGTCGGTGTGGTTACCGGTCTTGCCTGGACGGAAGTCGGCGGCGAGCTGCTGACGATCGAAGGCGTGATGATGCCGGGCAAGGGCCGCATGACGGTCACCGGCAACCTGAAGGAAGTGATGAAGGAATCGATTTCGGCTGCGGCATCCTATGTCCGCTCGCGCGCCGTCGATTTCGGCATCCAGCCGCCGCTCTTCGACAAGAGTGACATCCATGTCCACGTGCCCGAGGCCGCAACGCCGAAGGACGGTCCTTCGGCCGGCGTGGCGATGGCGACTGCAATGGTGTCGATCATGACCGGTATCCCTGTTTCCAAGGATGTCGCCATGACCGGTGAAATCACCCTTCGCGGCCGTGTCCTGCCGATCGGTGGCCTGAAGGAAAAGCTGCTCGCAGCGCTTCGCGGTGGCATCAAGAAGGTGCTGATCCCGGAAGAGAACGCCAAGGATCTGGCGGAGATTCCGGACAACGTGAAGAACAACATGGAGATCATCCCGGTCTCGCGGATGGGCGAGGTGATCAAGCACGCGCTCGTTCGCCGGCCCGAGCCGATCGAGTGGGATGGCACGGTGGAAACGCCGGTCATTGCGACCGTTGAAGGTCTCGACGAAACCGGTGCAACCATAGCTCACTGAGCTGTGTTTGCCACATTTGTGCCTAAAACGCGCAAAACCTCTGGAAAGGCTGGCGGAAACGCCAGCCTTTTTTGTGAAAACCTCTTCGAGACGCTTGATTTTCCTTGATTTGCAGGGCTTTTGGGTTTGCGGCGGGCCTGATCACGTGCATCCTGCGCCTAGCTTTTAGATTGAGTCGTTTCATACCGTTTAGAAAGGGGTGGAAACATGAACAAGAATGAACTCGTTGCCGCAGTGGCGGAGAAGTCGGGCCTGACCAAGGCAGACGCGACGTCGGCTGTCGACGCACTCTTCGACACCGTCCAGGCTGAGTTGAAGAAGGGTGGCGACATCCGTCTCGCCGGCTTTGGCAGCTTCACCGTTTCTCATCGTGCAGCCACGAAGGGTCGCAACCCGTCGACTGGCGCCGAAGTTGATATTCCGGCTCGCAACGTGCCGAAGTTCACGCCTGGCAAGGGCCTGAAGGACTCGGTCAACGGCTGATCGCCTTCTCGTTCGGCGCCCATCGCGACGGCAATCCGTCGGCGAGGGTGGCGCGGCTTTTGGGGGTCCGGCTTTGCCGGACCCTTTTTGCATTTCGGGCGGCCTTGCAGGGGCGCCGTCTTTGATTTACGGATTTTTCCGTTCTCAGGGCGGGGTGAAAGTCCCCACCGGCGGTAAGGGCATTGCCCAAGCCCGCGAGCGCCTTTCGCCATAGCGGCGGAAGGGTCAGCAGATCCGGTGCAACTCCGGAGCCGACGGTATAGTCCGGATGAAAGAGAATGATCGCGTGGCACGCGGGGCAGGATACTGCCCGGCAATGCTTTGCGCTCATGCGTCCTGATTTGTGTTGGTCCTTTGTTTCGGATGAATGACATGAATCAGACTTCCCTTCGTATTTCCTCGTCGCGCGCCATGGCGGGTGCCGCCTGGATGGTGCTTGCCGGCATCGCCTTTTCCGCTCTCAACATCGTCACGCAATGGGTGACGATGAAGCTCGGCTTCCCCGCCGCTTCGGCCGCCTTCTGGCAATATGCCTTCGCGTTCGTCTTCTCGCTGCCCTTCCTGAGGAAGGTCGGACTATCGGCCATGCGGACGGACTACCCCTGGCGCCATGTCGTGCGCGTGGCACTTGCCGCCCTCGGCGTCGAAGCCTGGGTGGCGGGTCTGGCATCCGTGCCGATCTGGCAGGCGATCGCGCTCGTGATGACCTCGCCGTTCTTTATCATTCTCGGCGCCCGCCTGTTCCTCGGAGAGCGCGTCGGCCCGGCGCGATGGGCGGCGACAGCCATGGGCTTCGCGGGCGCCATGATCATTCTGCAGCCGTGGTCGGACGCATTCACCTCGGCGGCGTTACTGCCGATCCTCTCGGCGCTCTTCTGGGGTGCGTCTTCGCTGATCACGAAGAGCCTTACCGACATCGAAAGGCCGGAGACCATCACGGTGTGGCTCCTTGTGCTGCTGACGCCCATCAATGGCGGGCTGGCGCTTGCCGCAGGGTTCGAAGTACCGCAAGGGATCACGCTCGGCGTCTTCGTCGCCGCCGGCCTGATCACCGTCGTTGCTCAGTATTTCCTGACGCTTGCATACAGCTCGGCGGACGCTGCCTATGTGCAGCCCTTCGACGATCTCAAGCTGCCCCTGAACGTCCTGGCCGGCTGGCTGGTCTTCGGCTATGCGCCGTCGGGTTATCTCTGGCTCGGCGCCGCACTGATCCTCATGGCGTCGCTCTTCATCATGCGAAACGAGATGCGGCGGGAGCGTTCTCCCGCCTAGGCCAGGCTGATACGAAAAACGCGCTGCCTGTCATTTGCCTGTCATCGCATTGCCTCAAAACCCCCATGTTTCGACTGTTCGACACATGGGGGATTTCATGACCATTTCATCGCGCAAGGCGGCGCTCGCTGCAGTGCTTCTCGCATCCGTTGCTTTTCCGGCGGCTGCCGAACCCGTCTTCAATCGCATCGCTTCCTTCCCGGTCGCAACCAACCTGCCGGCCGACAAGGACAAGCTCTCGACCACTTCGGCCGAAATCATCACTGCCAGCGAAGACGGCAACACGCTGATCTACAGCGACAGCCCGCTCGGCGCGATCGGCTTCGTCGACATCACCGATGCCAAGGCCCCGAAGGCCGGCGGCGCGCTGATGATGGATGGCGAGCCGACCTCGGTCACGACCGCTGCCGGCAAGGCGCTCGTCGCCGTCAACACCGGCGAGAGCAAGCAGAACCCCTCGGGCCGCCTCGCGATCGTCGACATTGCGACGAAGAAGATCGACGCGACCTGCGATCTCGGCGGCCAGCCGGATTCGATCGCCCTCAACAAGGACAAGACGCTCGGCACCATCGCGATCGAGAACGAGCGCGACGAAGACGTCAATGACGGCAAGATTCCGCAGATGCCCGCCGGCGACCTCGTGATCTTCCAGGTCAAGACCGACGGCAGCGTCGATTGCGGCACCATCAAGCACATCGCCCTGACCGGTCTTTCCGGCGTTGCCGCCGAAGATCCGGAGCCCGAATTCGTTTCCTTCAACAGCCAGAACGAGATCGCGCTGACGCTGCAAGAAAACAACGAGATCATCATCCTCGACGGTGCGACCGGCGCCGTGAAGACGCATTTCTCGGCCGGCAGCGTCGACCTCTCCGGCATCGACACGAAGAAGGACGGCGCGCTGAAGTTCACCGGCGAGAAGAAGGGCGTGTTGCGCGAGCCCGACGCCGTGAAGTGGCTTGACGACAACCGTCTCGTCGTTGCCAACGAAGGCGACTACGAAGGCGGCTCGCGCGGCTTCACCATCTTCGACAAGACAGGCAAGGTGGTCTACGAGTCCGGCAGCGCCTTCGAGCGCGCCGTTGCTCATCTCGGCCACTATCCGGAGGGCCGTTCCTCCGCCAAGGGCGTCGAGCCGGAAGGCCTGGAAGCCGCCAGGTTCGGCGACGACAACCTCTTCTTCCTGCTCGCCGAGCGCGCCTCGGTGGTCGGCGTCTACAAGGACACCGGTGCCGAGCCGGAACTGCTGCAGATCCTGCCGTCGGGCGTTTCGCCGGAAGGCGCAATCGCCATTCCGCAGCGCAATCTCTTCGCCACAGCCAACGAGGTCGATCTCGGCGAAGATGGCGGCCCGCGTTCGCACGTCATGATCTACGAGCGCGGCGAAGGCGAGAAGGCCTATCCGCAGATCGTTTCGGCGGAGAAGGACGGCAACCCGATCGGCTTCGCGGCCCTTTCAGGCCTTGCCGCCGTTCCCGGCCAGCCGGGCATGCTCTATGCCGTCAGCGACAGCGTCCTCGGCTCGCAGCCGACGATCTACACGATCGACGCGACGAAGAAGCCTGCCATCATCACCGATGCGCTCGTCGTCAAGCGTGACGGCGCTCCGGCCCAGAAGCTCGACATCGAAGGCATCGCGGTTGCCGAAGACGGTTCGTTCTGGCTGGCGTCGGAAGGCTATACGGACCGGCTGGTTCCGCACGCCCTCTATAACGTCAATGCCAAGGGCGACATCAAGGCCGAGATCGCCCTGCCGAAGGAACTGCTCGCCAACGAAATCCGCTACGGCTTCGAGGGCGTCACGGTCGTCGGCTCCGGCGACGACGCGACGCTGTGGATGGCCGTTCAGCGCGAATGGAACGACGACGAGAAGGGCTTCGTAAAGCTCGTCTCCTATAATCCGAAGAAGAAGGAATGGGGTGCCGTGCACTATCCGCTCGACAAGTCGGAGAGCGGCTGGGTCGGCCTTTCGGAAGTCACTGCCAACGGCGACAGCCTCTACATCATCGAGCGCGACAACCTCGTCGGCGACCAGGCGAAGCTGAAGAAGCTCTACAAGGTGGCGATCGCCGACCTGAAGCCTGCCAAGCTCGGCGAAAAGCTGCCTGTCGTGACGAAGACGGAAGCCCATGACTTCATCGGCGACCTGAAGAGCGCCACGAACGGCTACGTCCTCGACAAGCTCGAAGGCTTCGCCTTCGACGCCGCCGGCAAGCCCTTTGCCGTCACCGACAACGACGGCGTCAGCGACTCCTCCGGCGAGACGCTGTTCTTCCCGGTCGACCTGACCGCCACGAACTAAGGCTGCCTCGCGCAGAGAAAAAAGAGGCCGGGCTTGATCGCCCGGCCTCAGTCTTTTGACGAAGATTACCACAGCAGCGACCTCTCCCCCGTCACCCCGGACTTGATCCGGGGTCCAGCAGCGCCGCGTCTGCGGCGCGCAAGACGCTTAGCCGTGGTGGTCCTTTCGGCTCACCGACGCTCGCCGGCTGGATTCCGGCTCAGGGCCGGAATGGCGGGCAGGATGGGGCGACGGCAGGGCGAGACGACGGACGAGAAGCTGGTCCTGATGCCTTCGTCGCCGACGGCCCCAGCCTCTTCTCACCCTACCAGCGCTGATGCACGTGCGGTGCGATCAGCCGCTCGTAAATCTCGCGGGTTGCTGCCATCACGTCGGCCGAAAGCGGCGCGAGATCGGCGGCGGAGGCATCGGCCAAGGCTGCTTCTAATAGCAGTTGAACGCCAGGCCGAAACGCGGTTCGGGGGTGGTGTCTGCGGGAGCAAACTCGACATCATTGCCACGTCCCCCTGATCTAACCACCCCAAATTTGCCCAGATAGACAAGGTCAGCGTAATATTTCGAAGCGGGAGGAGATGACGGGAGCACGCTTGGCTGACCCGACTCGACATAGTTGAAAAGCTCGGATGCTTCGGCGTCTTGCGCCTCGATGTCTTCGGCTACCGTCAATTTCGAAAGGTGCAAGCCAAAGGGCGTGAGGGACGGTTTGAAACGAACGCGGCAGGACGCTCTTAGAACTCCCCGCGATGGCACAAACGTAAACAACTCGTAGCCGAGGCCAAAATAGTAGATTCCGCCGTCGCGGGACCGGTAGAGGGCGAGTCCCGAATTGTAGGGCCTTTTCCATATGTCGATTGATCCGCTCGACGGTCCGGACATGAACGCCCCGACGCGGGTGAGACGGAGTTCCTCTTCCATGCCCAAGCCCCAGGACATCGTGTAGGTCAGATCATACCCGCTCGTTCCCAATCGGACGGTCGTCGCACGGCTCATTGCGACTTCCCAGGCGGCATAACCCGCGCAGGTCACCAACAAACCGATGACTAGGAGTCGTCGCATAGGTCTTCTCTTTGGTGGACCGACGAATGCAGGCTGAGCGGGTGCAGTTCTTCACCTTCCTCGAATTGTCCAGGCCGGATAGAGCCCCAATCCGTCGTTGACTAAAGAGGCTTTTGAAGACTGCAACTGAAAGTCCAGTTTTCGGTTAAGCTTTGGGGGCAAAAAACCAGACGTTTTCTTGGCCCACCCCGCGCTCAGATCATCCTCGGCCCTGAGCCACGAACTAGGGCTGCCTCGCACGGAGAAAGAAAGAGGCCGGGCTTAATCGCCCGGCCTCACTCTTTGACGAAGATTACAATCGCGGGACAGTCTCCCCATCGTCACCCCGGACTTGATCCGGGGTCCAGCAGCGCCGCGTCTGCGGCGCAAGACTCTCACCAGGAGTCTCTTCGGCTCGCGGACGCTCGCCGGCTGGATTCCGGCTCAGGGCCGGAATGACGGCAGGATGGGGCGGCGGCAGGATGGGCAACGGACGAGAAAAGCTGCCCTTGATGCTTTCGTCGCCGACGGCCCCAGCCTCGTTTTGTCCTACCAGCGCTGATGCACGTGCGGGGCAATCAGCCGCGCGTAAATCTCGCGGGTCGCGGCCATCACGTCGGCCGAAAGCGGTGCAAGATCGGCGGCGGCGGCATTGGCCTTGGCTTGCTCGGCGTTGCGGGCGCCGGGGATGACGACGGTGACGGCCTCGTTCATCAGGATCCAGCGCAGTGCGAAGGCCGCCATGCTGGCGCCCGCCGGAACGAGTTTGCGCACGTCCTCGACCGCCTGCAGACCGACCTCGAAGGGCACGCCCGCAAAGGTCTCGCCGACATCGAAGGCTTCGCCGTGGCGGTTATAGTTGCGGTGGTCGTCGCTCGCGAACTTGGTGTCGCGGCTGATCTTGCCAGAGAGCAGGCCGCTTGCGAGCGGCACGCGGGCGATGATCGCGACATTCTTGCGGTGCGCTTCCTTGAAGAACAGGTGGTCGGGGCGCTGGCGGAAGATGTTGTAGATGATCTGGATGCTGACGACACCCGGATATTCGATCGCCTTCAGGCCGTCTTCGACCTTTTCGACGCTGACGCCATAGCCCTTGATCTTGCCGGCCTTCTGCAGTTCGTCGAGAGCGCTGAACACCTCGGGCATGTAGAGCGCCTCGCGGGGAGGGCAGTGAAGCTGCACGAGGTCCAGGCTGTCGACCTGCAGGTTCTTCAGGCTGCGGTCGATGAAGCTTTCGAGATTGGCCTTGGTGTAGCCCTCCGGTACGTGCGGGCTGAGCCGGCGTCCTGCCTTGGTGGCGACCATCGGGCGCTTGCCGCCGCGAGCCTTGAGAACCTCGGCGATAAGCTTTTCCGAGCGGCCGTCGCCATAGACGTCGGCGGTATCGATGAAGGTCATGCCGGCGTCGAGGGCGGCATTCAGCGCGGCGCGGCCATCGGCCTCGCTGACATCGCCCCAGGATCCGCCGATCTGCCAGGCGCCGAAGCCAACATCCGTGACGGTGAAAGGCATGCGTCCGAAAGCATGGTGTCTCATGAGAGTTCCTCCGTTCGTTATGAAATGCCAAGGCAGTATCAGCCCTGCCGACGCCCCGCAAGCAAACTGCGCCCCGCGAAGATCGCAATCCCGTGACATGGAAATATGACAAGCGATCCGGAATGCGAAAGCGTTGGATGAGCGCGCCCGACGGGTATCAATCGCGGCGGGACTTTCCTAGAAAGGGAGCTTCAGATGCCGGAGATCGAAGACCAGCCGCATGTCGTCCTTCACTTTCATCCACTCCGCCGACCTGCATCTCGGCAGCCCGTTCCAGGGCCTGGCGCTGAAGGACGCGGATATCGCCGCTGTCTTCGTCGAGGCGAGCCGGAAGGCCCTTTCCAGGCTGATAGACGAGGCAGTTGAACGGCGCGTGGATTTCTTCCTGATTGCCGGCGACGTCTATGACGGCGACTGGAAGGACAACAAGATCGGTCTTTTCTTCAATCGCGAGATGGCGCGCCTCGAGCGGGCCGGCATTCCCGTCTTCCTGCTGAGGGGCAATCATGACGCCGAGAGCGTCATCACGAAGACGATCACCCTGCCGGCCAATGTCCACGAGTTTCCAACCAACCGGCCCGGCACCTTCCGCCTGGAGGCGCTGCGCGTGGCGATGCATGGACAGGGCTTTGCCGAACGCTCCGCCAACGACAATCTTGCGATCAACTATCCGGCGCCGGAGCGCGGATGGTTCAACATCGGCGTGCTGCATACCTCGCTGACGGGGCGAGAGCCGCACGCGCCCTATGCACCCTGTTCCATCGAGGACCTGCGCTCGCGCGGCTATGATTATTGGGCGCTCGGCCACGTGCACGAGTTTGAAGAAGTCTCCGCCGATCCGCTTGTGATCTTCCCGGGCAACCTGCAGGGCCGCAGCATCCGCGAATGCGGGGCGAAGGGCGCGGTGCTCGTGACGGTCGATGACGGGCGGGTAAGCCACGAGCGGCTGATCGTCGACGATGCGCGCTTCGCGCAGGCACGGGTGACGGTCGGTTCGGACGATGATCTCGCGGCTATCCTGCACGCGGTCGAGCAGGCGGTTCGGCCGGTGGTCGACATGATGGATGGTCGGCTCATCGCGTTGCGGCTGGCGCTTGCCGGCGAAAGTGCGATCCATGCCGACCTGATGGCCAATCGCCAGCAGCTGCGCGACGAGGTGCAGGCTGCGTGCCATCGCTGCCACGAGGACATATGGCTGGAAAAGCTGGAGCTCCACCTGGAGGCGCCGGCCGCCCGCACGCTGGACGAGACGAACGGCACGGCGGTTGATCTGGCGTGGCTGCTTTCGGGACATTCCGGCGACGAGGAGATCGCGATCGAAGCGGAGAAGCTGATTTTCGGCATAGCGCTGCGCCTGCCGGGAGGACAGGGGGCTGGCGAACTGCCGCTCGGCGATACGGCCGAAGCCTTGGTCGAGGAAGCACGGCAACTCCTGCTCGGCCGGGCCGGGAAGGCGGGCTGACCATGCGCTTCGACCGCCTCGGCATCCTTCGCTACGGCGCCCTGACGGGTCGCGAGCTGGAAATGCGCGAGGGCGCGAAGCTGCACATCGTCTATGGCCCGAACGAGGCAGGCAAATCGTCGGCGCTGCGCGCAATTTCCGACCTGCTCTTCGGGTTTCCGACAGCCGCCGAGCAGAGCTTCCTCCACGAGCCGTCGAGCCTGCGCGTCGGCGCGACGATTGCAGGGCGCGACGGTGCAAAGCTCGCCTTCCGCAGGCGCCGCGGCCGCAAGAATACGCTGCTTGCCGATGACGAGAGCGAAGAGGCGCTCGCCGATGACGCTCTGTCGCCCTTTCTCGGCGGCCTGAGCCGCGAGGTCTTCGAGCGGGCTTTCGGGCTCGACTCGCAACGGCTGCGCACGGGTGCCGCAGCCATGCTGCAAAGCGGCGGCGAGATCGGCAGCCTGCTGTTTTCGGCCGCGTCCGGAATGACCGGGCTTACCAGGCTCAGGCAATCCTTGGAGACCGAAGCGGCAGGCATCTTCGCGCCGAAGCGGGCCAAGGACCGTCTCTTCTACCAGGCCCTCGACCGATATGACGATGCACGCAGGGCCGAGCGGGAGAACGAGCTGAAATCCACGGATTGGAAGAAGCTCGTCGCGGACACGGCCGGCATCGAATCCGATCTGGCGAGCCTGCAGGCAGAGCGCGAGGAGACGAAGCGGGCGCTCGAAAAGCTGAGGACGCTGAGAAAGCTGGAGCCGCTGCTGCGCGAGATCGACGCCGAGCGCACGCTTCTCATGGAATTTGCCGATCTTGCCGATGTGCCGGCTGATTTCGCCGGAAGGCTCGCACAGGCGCTCGAGGCGAAGCGGGCGGCGGCAGGGGCGCGCCATGCCGCCGAGAGCGAGGTTGCGCGGACCGAGGACGACATCAGCACTGCACATGTGGATCAGGCGATATTCGCTGCCGCCGGCGCCATCATGGAGTGCTACGCCGAAAAGGGCTCCTACCTGAAGGCTCGGGAGGACCTCCCGCGGGTGAGGGGGGAGGTCGAGGATTTCGACCTGAGGCTGGTGCAGCTCGCACGCAAGCTCGGCCTTGGCGCGGAGCGCTCCGAGATCGAGCGCCGCCAGCCGCCGGATGCCGAGCTCGCTCGGCTGCGCAAGCTGGTGGAAGAAGGCCGCGAGCTGCGCCGTAACCACAGCGAGCTTCGCAAGCGGCTCGAGGAGGAGCGCGACTACCTGCGCCACCTCGACAGCAACGAGGCGCCCGGCCGGCTTATCGATCCCAAGCCCTATGCGGAGCAGCTGGAAGCGCTGCAGCCGGATATCGGGGAGCTCGCAAGGCTCGATGGCCTCGCGGTGCGGGTCTCACGGGCCGAGACCGAACTGGCGGAGGCCTTCGCCCGTCTCACGCCTCGGACCGAGACCCTTGACCGGCTGCTCGAAGTGCCGTTGCCCGATATCGCGACGCTCGGGGAGCACCGTCGCCTGCTTGATGAGGCAGAGGCTGCATTGAGGGAGGCGACGTCGAAGCGCACGGCGCTGGAGACGGAAAGAAGTGCGCTGGAAAGCGACCTGACGGCCCTTGAACAGGGCATAGGGATCGTGACCCGCGATGAGATCGCCGCCGCCCGTAGGCGCAGGGACGCCCTTTGGCAGGCGTTCGCCGCGGCCCCGTCCATCGGCGCGCCCGCTATCGACGAGATCAGGGGTGCCCTGCGCGAGGCCGATCGCCTCGCGGATGCGGCCCTTGCCGATGCAGAGCGTGTCTCCCGGCACGCGCAGTTGAAACTGCGGCTCGGCGAGGTGGAGCGGATGCTTGCCAACGCCGGCCAACTTGCCGAGGCGAATGCCGGAGCGCTCGCCGAGCGGCAGGCGAAGTTTGCCGAACTCTTTGCGGCGGCGGGCATCATACCGCTATCGCCGGATCGCATGATCGAGTGGCGCCGCTCCATCGAAGCTCTCGCGAAGGAGCGAGATGCGCTGAATGCGCTGAAGGACGAGCTTGCCGGCCTGCAGCTGGCGGGCGCGCGCCTTGCGCCGGCACTCTCGGCGCTCGCCGATGCCACGGGCCTCTCTGCCTCGTCATCCTTGCCTGCCCTCGCACTTGCACGGGCGCTCTCCCGCCGCGTCGCGGAGATTACCGAACAGTGGACGCGTGGGCGCTCGGCCGAAGGAAAGCGTCATTCCGCGCTCGAGGCGATCGCGCGGTTCGAGGAGCGGGAAGTCTCGCTGAAAGCGCAGGCCGGCAACTGGGAAACCGCTTTCGCCGATGCCGTTGCGACGATAGGACTGCCGGAGGGGGCGACGGTCGAAATGGCGGAAGCCGCCCTCGACGTCTGGAAGGACGTGCCGCAGACGTTCGCCGAACGGGAGAACCGCGACAAGCGCGTGCGCGGAATGCAGCGCGACATCGCGTCCTTCGAAGAGGCCGTCCGGGCGCTGGTTTCCGAGGCCGCACCCGAACTCGCGAAGCTCTCGCCGGACGCGGCCGTCGATGTCCTCCACCAGAGGGCGATTGCCGCCAATGCCGATCACAAGCGCCGAGCGGAACTGCATGCAGCCCTCGAGAAGGCGGAACTGCAGCGGCAGCGCAGGATCGCCGAGGACGAAGCCGCGGCGGGCGAGCTTGCAGTGCTTGCAGAGTTTCTGCCGGAGGCAGGGGAGCCGGCCTTGCTGCTCGAGAGGCTGGAACTGCGGAGAGACCTGGAGGTGCGCCTTGCCACGGGCCGTCGCCGTTTCCAGGACCAGGCGGATGGCGCGAGCGAAGACGAGATACGCGCGGCACTTTCCGGTTTCGACCGGGTACAGGCGGAACTCGATGTAGAAAGACTGCAGGCCGAGGACAATGCACAGGTGGCGCGCTTCGGCACCCTGACGGCAGAGCTTGCCGAATGCCAGCGCCGGCGCCGCGAGCTGGAGACGGGCAAGAGCGCTGAGTTCGCCGTGTTCGAAAAGCTCGGGGCAGAGCGCGAGGCGGTGGAGCTTGCTCGCCAGTGGGTGGTGCTGAAGCTCGCAGCGCACATGCTGACGACCTCCATGGAGGCCTATCGGGAAACACAGGCCGATCCGGTGATCCGCAGAGCAGGCGAGCTGTTTTCCGTCCTGACCGGCGGCCGCTTTGCCCGGCTCGTGCAGGATTATGGCGTCGATGATGAACTGCAACTCCTCGCCGAGAGGGCGACCGGCGATCGCGTTCCGCTCGACGGCCTCAGCGAAGGCACCGGCGATCAGCTCTACCTCGCCCTGCGGCTTGCCTTCGTGGAAGACTATTCGGCGCGCAACGAACCGGTGCCTCTGATCGTCGACGATATCTTCCAGACCTTCGACGACGAGCGCGCCGCCTGCGGCCTGCTGGCGCTTTCGCGGACGTCGGAGATGTTCCAGACAATCCTCTTCACGCATGAATCGAGTGTGGTCGAGATCGCTCGGCGCGAACTCGGCGACGGCATGGACCTCATCATGTTGTGATCGCAAACGGCCGTGCATGGTCCGCTGGATCGTGGCCGGCCTCGCGAATCTGATCTATCCTCGGAGCAGTTGAAGGAGACGTGCCATGGATATCAAGCCAGCCGGATCGAACCCGTCCGTCAAGCCGCCGGCCGAATATTTCACCGGCGCCGTCCGTCAGGATCCCCTGATGCAGGCACCGGATCCCGCCCGGGTTCAAATCGTGAGCGTCACCTTCGAGCCCGGCGCCCGCACCGCCTGGCACACCCACCCTCTCGGCCAGACGCTGATCGTCACCGCTGGCCGCGGACTCGCCCAGAGCTGGGGCGGCGAGATCCGCGAGATCAGGGCAGGGGATACTGTCTGGTTCCCGCCCGGCGAAAAGCACTGGCACGGCGCCGGCCCCAATACCGCGATGACGCATATCGCGATCCAGGAAATCAGGGACGGCAAGGCCGCCGACTGGATGGAACATGTGAGCGACGAGCAGTATAGCGGCTCATAGGCGCAGACGCTCGTGCGACTTTGGCGTCTGCCTGATAGAATTGCTACCTTTGATTGAGTCAATGAAGGCTGACTATGCGGCACTTTCCCGTCCGCAGGAGCGGTGCGCGCAGCGCGCGCGGCGTGACGCCCCGGCGCGGCTTCAGCACCGCACGCACCGGAAACTGCGCTAATTCCTGCCTAAATAGTGATCACTGCTTCGCTCGGGCAGCGCTCCGATTTGGCTGTCTAAGCAGAATATGGCCCAAATGGGCTATTTGACAATTCGACAACTAGAGCAAGAATTCGGCGGGGCTGGAAACGGAGGGACTTTCAATGACCGTTCTGTTTCAATCCCATGGGGGAAGAGAGAAGGAAAGTGGCGCCAGTGCGCTAGCGCCTGCGGCTGCGCCGCCCGCAGGTACGGACGTCTCCGTCGACGAACAGGCCGATTTCGGCTACTTCGTGCCACCCTTGGACGCGCCGGAGAATTACCTCCCGAATACGGGAGAAACGGTCGGTGAGCTGGATGAGCTCGGCGACATGATGATCGATGCGCAGCCGGCTCCCAACCCGGAACCGTCGGGGACGGATTCGACCATGCCGCCGGTACTGACCTATTGGGGCCAGTTCCTCGACCATGAGCTTACCGCGCGCACCGACCGCGAGAGCCAGATCAGCAGCATGCTCAATGCCCATCCTCCCGTTGATTCATCGACCGTGGAAAGCCAGCTGAGGAACGCCCGTTCGCCGCGCTTCGACCTCGACAGCGTCTATGGCGGCTCGCCCATCGGACCAGGCATCACGGCCGATGCCGTCACCGTGATAGCGGGCATGCGCCACCCGACCGCGACGAACAAGATGAGGGTCGGCACTGCCTTCCCGGGCACCGACCTGCCCGACACGCTCGATGAGCACAGGGATCTGCCGCGCTACGTTCAGGTGCAGTCCGCGGTACGCAACGCCGCCCTTCACCTTGCGGAAACGTCCATGTCCCCCGACGAGTTCGCGAAATTCTCGGACAGCCTGCCGCAGCGGGCCCTGATCGGCGACAGCCGGAACGATGAGAACCTTGTCGTGGCGCAGTTCCACTTGAGCTTCCTTCGCTTCCACAACAAGGCGGTCGACTATCTCGCCAATCATCACACCGGCTGGATTCCCGACTTCAGCTCGGCGCAGGCGCTGACCCGACTGCATTATCAGTGGCTTATCGTCGAAGGCTATCTCAAGGGTGTCTGCGACCCGGCTGTCGTCGTCAAGACGGTGAATGAGCGCGCCTCGCACTTCTTCAAGTTCCGTTCGGAATTTGACGGGCGGCATCAGGGCCCGCGGCTGGGCAATGCGCTTCCCCTCGAATTCTCCGTGGCAGGATTTCGCTTCGGCCATTCGATGGTCCGCGCTGCCTATGACTACAACAAGCATTTCGGCCGCCCGGCCAGCGATGGGCTGCCGGACGCCACGCTCGACCTTCTCTTCCGCTTCACCGGCGGCGGCGGAGCGCTCGACGGCAACAAGAAACTGCCGCGCAACTGGATCATCGACTGGAACCGCTTCCTTGGCACAGCGCCGCTCAATTCTTCGGACGGCGAGCCGGCGCGCTTCGCACGCAAGATCGATACCGAGCTTGCACCGCCGCTGCGCAGGATGGTCAAGGAGGGCAACGATCAGACCGATCCGCAACTGCAGGCTCTCTTCAAGAGCCTGGCGCGCCGCAATCTGCGCCGCGGCTACAACCTGCGCATCCCGACAGGGCAGGCCCTGCACAAGCACCTGAAGAACAATGGCGCCGTCACCTCGCCGGTCATCGAGGATGTCTCGCTGCTCTTCGATGCCAAGCCGAACCTGCGCGACTTCCTGCGCAATACCAACGCCAAGTTCCATCAGAGGACGCCTCTGTGGTTCTACATACTGGCGGAGGCAGAGAAGGGGGGTGGCGACAGGCTCGGAGAAGTCGGAAGCTGTCTCGTGGCACAGACCTTCGTCGGCACGTTGCTCGCCGATCCGGACTCTGCCCTTTCGCGCGGCTTCACGCCCGACCAGAGCCCGCTGCGCATGCCTGACAACTCGCCGATCGACTCGATCGTCAAATGGATGCGCTTCGCGTCAGTGCTGCAATAGCCTGTGCGTTTGCGTTCCGGATACGAGGGGCTGGCTCCGTCGCTTCTGCGGCGGGGCCGGTTGACGGTGGAGGAGCGCCGGTCGACGCTTAATTCTCTTGTCATAACCGTGGCTTCGCAGGCATGTTAGCCGCATGGGCGATACGAAGGGTGAGGACAAGACCGACAAGGCGCCATCGGGCGAGGCGGCTGGACCGGAGCGGCGGCGCCTGACGCGGCTCGTCGTCGGGATCGGCGCGCTGATCGGCGTTCTCGTCGCCTGGCAGGTACTGACTGCGTTCGTTGCCTATACCGACGATGCCTATGTCCGATCCGATCTCGTCGCCATTGCTCCTCAGGTTTCCGGGATGCTTGCGAGCGTTGAGGTAGCAGACAACCAGAAGGTCCGTCGCGGTGAACTGCTGGCGGTTATAGACAAGGTACCCTTCGAGCTCGCTGTAGAAGCGAAGAAGGCGGCGCTTGACGAGGCTACGGCAGAGCGTGACGGCGGCCAGGATGACCTTGTGATCGCACGCGATCAGCTCGGCACGACTGCCGCGACGCTGAAATACGCGACCGAGGAGCAGCAGCGCCTCGCGATGCTGAGTGGACAGGCGATTTCCCAGGCACAACTGGATCGGGCAAACGAT
This sequence comes from Rhizobium sp. BK251, assembly GCF_004345245.1. GTDB lineage: Bacteria > Pseudomonadota > Alphaproteobacteria > Rhizobiales > Rhizobiaceae > Rhizobium. The sequence continues at coordinate 263,576 of NZ_SLUQ01000007.1, forward strand.
GCCTTGCAGAGCGCGACGGCGAGCCAGGCCGCAGCTCGTGCCACCATCGACCGGGCTTCCCGCTCGCTCGCACGCCTTGAGGCCGTTGCCGCGCGTGCCAAGGCCGATCTCGACCTTGCCCAATGGCAGCTGGAGCAGACGGAAATCCGAGCGCCTGTCGACGGCTCGATCAACAACCTCAATCTCACCGTGGGCGACATGGCGAGCGCCGGCCAGCCGCTGATCGGCATGGTCGACGATGCCGACTGGCGGATTATCGCCAACTACAAGGAGGGATACATCCACGACATGAAGGTGGGGCAGACTGCCTGGGTATGGCTGGACGCTCGTCCCTGGCGCGTCTACAGGGCGGAGGTTCGCGGCGTTGCCCGCGGAATCAGCCGGGAGCCGGGTCCGCAAGACATCCTGCCCTATGTGGAGCCGACGACCGACTGGATAAGGCTCAGCCGGCGTTTTCCGGTGACCATCACGCTCGTCGATCCGCCCGCCGACCTGACCCTCTACATGGGGGCGGATGCGAGGACGGTGATCTTCCCGTGACCAACCGCGCAACCGAGCTCCTGCAACTGCTTCAGGCCGAGATGGCCGAGATCTCGTTCTCCGGCCCGCGCTTCGTGCAGGCGAACATGGCGGCAATTTCCGTCGGCCTGGCGGTGGTGCTCGCCCTTCTCTTGCAGCTCGACGATCCGTGGTGGGCGGGTATCAGCGCCTTCATGTGCACGCAGGCGAGCCAGCCGCAATCCCTGCAGAAAGGGGCACTCCGCATTGTCGGCACCCTTGGCGGGGCGGCCATCGGCTTCGTCTTTGCCCCGTGGTTTGCCTATGATCCCGTGGCGACGATGCTGCTTCTCTACTTCGCCGGCACCTTTGGAATTCTCGGATCGCTGCTGAGCCCCCACGGCTATGCCTGGCTGCTTGGCGGCATCACCATCATCATGGTCACGTTGGGAGCACTGGACGAGCCGACGCAGGCGCTCAACGTCGCATTCTATCGGGCCGCGGAAATCATCCTCGGCACTGTGACGGCGCTGCTGACGGCACTTGTCCTTGCGCCGCCGGCGTCTGCCGCCGGGGCAGTGGCTCCCGGCTGGCGCAGCCTGCTCGGCCGGAACTGGCACATCCTGTCGCATGCGACGCGCACTGGCGTTGCCGTTGCCGCCGTGCCGCTCGTCTGGCGCCAGCTCGAGCTGCCGAACCTCACGCAGATGGCAATCTCCATCGGGGCCATCATGGCCGTTCCGACACTCACCGGCGTGTCACAGCGCGATCAGGACGCGATCGCGTTGCGCACCTTGCACCGGATCGTCGGCTGCGTTCTCGGCGGCGGCGCGGGAGTGCTGTTCCTGGCCACGCCAGCCAGCCAGATCTTTCTTCCGTGGTTGCTCGGGCTCATGGCGGGCAACTGGTTGTCGATGCAGCTGCAGAACGGCCGCCACGGCATCTCCGTCGTCGGCGTCCAGGCCTCGGTCGCACTGATCCTCACCCTCGTCCAGGGCGCGGCCCCTGCGACAAGCCTGCTACCCGCCATCGACCGCGTGGTCGGCATGCTCGGCGCAATCGGCCTCCTCGTGCTCGTCAACCTGCTCCTCGGCCCGCCGCGCTCCGCTGAACCCGCCGCGCCGAATTGATCGGATAAGCAGGCGGCGAGCGGACGCGCTCCGCTGTGCAGGGCCGCCGAATGTCCGGCTCTCTGCAGCTTCCATTGGAAACATCGATTGATCCCCCCAATAGAGCGCCTCCACTGTTGGCAGGCGCCACGCGATCCGTTACGGGTAGCCGAAAGGATCGGCGCGCCCTGGTGGCTTGCGCCAAATCGCTGGAGCCATCTGGGGCCCGCACCGAAAGCGCGAATGAGAGTTCTGCATTTCTTCAAGACCTACTGGCCGGACACCTTCGGCGGCATCGAGCGGACGATCCACGCGATCGCCAAGGGCACTCGCCAATATGGCTTCGAGAGTGACGTGCTGTCCCTTAGCGATCAGCCGGAGATCAACACGAAATCCTTTGACGGTCATATGGCATACAAGGCGAAGCTCGATTTCGAATTCGCCTCGACCGGCTTCTCGCGTGAAGCCTTCCGGCGCTTCAAGGAGCTGAGTGCGGCTGCCGATATCATTCACTTCCATTTTCCATGGCCGCTGATGGACGCGGTGCATCTCCTCTCAAGGCACGGCAAGCCGACAGTCGTTACCTACCATTCCGACATCATCAAGCAGAAGACGCTGCTGCGGCTCTATCGGCCGCTGATGTATCGCTTCCTCGGAAGCGTCGATCGCATTGTCGCGACATCTCCCAACTACGTCGAGACGAGCGAGGTGCTGCAACACTTCCGCTCCAAGGTGGAGATTGTTCCTCTCGGGCTGGACGAGGCGGACTATCCTCAGGTCGATGAGAAGACAATGGCGGGCTGGCGGGCAAGGCTCCCCGCACGCTTCTTCCTGTTCGTCGGGGTGCTGCGTTACTACAAGGGCATCCATGTCCTGATCGAGGCGGCAAGAAAGACCGGTCTCGACGTCGTCATCGTCGGGGATGGACCAATGCGGGCCGAACTTGAAGAGCAGATCGCGCGTGATCGGCTGACGAATGTCCATCTGCTCGGTGCGTTGTCTGACGGCGACAAGATGGCCGTTCTCGACCTCAGCCGCGCCTTGGTCTTTCCGTCGCATCTGCGCTCGGAAGCGTTCGGGCTGTCCCTGGTCGAAGCGTCGATGCGCGGCAAGCCGATGATATCCTGCGAACTCGGCACGGGTACGAGCTACGTCAATCTCGACGGCGAAACGGGTCTGGTGGTGCCACCAAGCGACCCGGCCGCCCTGGCGGCGGCGATGTCGACCTTGTCAGATGGCCCCGAGCGCGCTTCTCAATTCGGCACGAATGCTAGAGCGCGATATGAGGCGCATTTCACCGCGGCGTCGATGGCAAAGGCCTATGAGGAGACTTACCGCAGCCTGCTAGACAGTCCTCGCGGGGACTTCCGCCAAACGGCCTGACAGCGTGCGAGCCATGATATTAAAGGCATCCCGCAACACTAGTTGGGACCGATATCAGCGGAGTGGAACTGTTTCATGGAACTCGTGATTTAACCTTTCGGCAAAGGTTACCTACTCCTGCGTGATGTCTATCGCGCCTTTATGACATTGTGGTTGTGCGGCAACAACACCGATACTGGACACTGGGCGCGAGGCTAATCGCCTTCACGGAAGGTTGGACAGTTGCCTCCAGGCACAATTTTCGACCGCTCGCTTTATTGTCAAATAATGTGAATGTGGTAATAGACGCCGAAGTTGATCGGCGGCTGTAGGGCCGAGAATGTGTCCGGGCACTAGTTCACTTTTGCCTTGTTCCGATAAAACGAGATCTCTTTTGGCGCATATGTCGAAAGAGTGACTATGCGGTGTCAACGAGAATGATCTTTGTTACGGGTGGTGCGGGGTTTATTGGGAGTAACTTCGTACTCGACTGGTTCGAAAAATATGATGAGCCAATCGTAAACCTCGACAAGCTTACATACGCCGGCAATTTGGAGAATTTAGCCGACGTGGTGGGAGATGCGAGGCACCACTTCGTTCGTGGCGACATTAACGACACCAATCTGGTGTCCGGCCTGCTCTTCAAATACAAACCAAGAGCTGTTGTGCATTTTGCGGCCGAAAGCCATGTTGATCGTTCAATTCTAGGGCCGGCGGACTTTATAGAGACCAACATCGTCGGAACGTTTCGCTTGCTTGAGGCGCTGCGCGCTTACTGGGCCGAACTGGACGATCATAGCAAAGCAGATTTCCGCTTCCTCCATGTATCGACTGATGAGGTCTACGGCTCGCTATCGAAAGATGAACCGGCTTTCGGCGAAACCAATCAATATGCGCCCAACAGTCCGTACTCCGCAAGCAAGGCCGCCAGCGACCATTTGGTCCGCGCATATTTTCACACCTATGCGCTTCCCGTTTTGACAAGCAATTGCAGCAACAACTATGGACCCTACCATTTCCCGGAAAAACTTATCCCGCTGGTCATCCATAATGCGTTATCAAACAAGGCCTTGCCGATTTACGGTGATGGTCAGCAGATACGCGACTGGCTTTACGTGAGAGACCATTGTTCAGCGATCCAACGGATACTGGAAGCCGGTAGGCCAGGTGAAACCTACAACGTGGGTGGCTGGAACGAAAAAGCCAATCTCGACGTTGTCAAGGCGCTTTGCTCTATCCTTGACGAGCTTTCTCCGCGCGTTGACGGTCAATCCTATAGGAGTCAGATCGCCTTCGTGTCGGATCGTCCCGGCCATGATCGTCGCTACGCCATTGACGCCACCAAGCTAAAGAATGAACTAGGTTGGGAGCCTGTCGAAACCTTCGATACCGGCATACGGAAGACTGTGAATTGGTATCTGAACAACCAAAAATGGGTAGCTAATGTGACCAGCGGCGCCTATCTCAAGTGGATAGGCAAGCAATACGGAAACGATGAGATAGCATGAAGCGCAAGGGCATCATTCTCGCCGGTGGTTCTGGCACCAGACTCTATCCCATCACAGAGGGCATCTCAAAGCAACTTCTGCCCGTCTACGACAAGCCGATGATCTACTACCCGCTCTCTGTTCTTATGCTGGCGGGGGTTCAAGACATATTGATCATCACGACTCCCGAGGACCAGCAGGCATTTCAGCGGCTCCTCAAGGACGGAAGCCAATTCGGCGTGAATTTGAGTTATGCCATTCAGGCGAGCCCGGACGGTCTCGCGCAGGCGTTTATCATCGGCGAGTCATTTATCGGGAACGACAGCGTGTGTCTGGCGCTGGGCGACAACATTTTTTACGGTCAGGGCTTTAGCCCGGTTTTGCAACAGGCCGCTGCCCGCGCAGAAGGTGCCACGATATTCGGCTATCAAGTCAAGGATCCAGAGCGCTTTGGTGTGGTTGAGTTCGATGCCAACATGCGCGCGCTTTCCATTGAGGAAAAGCCGTCTCTCCCCAAAAGCCACTATGCAATTACCGGCCTCTATTTCTATGATAACGACGTAGTCGAGATCGCCAAGGCGGTGATGCCTTCGCACCGAGGGGAGCTGGAAATAACAAGCGTTAATCAGGCCTACATGGCGCAGGGTTCGCTCACGGTCCAGGTGTTGGGGCGCGGTTTTGCGTGGCTTGATACGGGCACGTTCGAGAGTCTCTTGCAGGCCGCTCAATTTGTGGAGATCATCGAGAAAAGGCAGGGTTTCAAGATAGCCTGCCTGGAAGAGATCGCCTTCCGGAATGGTTGGATGACCATTGAAGCGCTAAGGTCGCGCGCCCAGGCTCTCAGCAAAAATAGCTATGGGCAATACCTGGGGGAAATCGCCAGACTGAGCCAAACTTGAACGAGGCGATAATCATGGGTGAGTTCAGTTGATTGTTGGCAGGGGTCTCGTAGCTTCCGCATTTGTTTCGCATTTTGGGGACGATCCAGGAGTGGTCGTCTTCGCCTCCGGTGTGTCCAACTCTGGAGAAAGCCGACCGGAAGAGTTTCTGCGTGAGAAGCAGATGCTGCTTGAGACGTTAAGCCTCGACAAACTCATCCTTTATTTCGGAACATGCAGTGTCAGCGACCCCCAGCTTCGAAACTCGCCCTACGTGCTGCACAAGGAGGAGATGGAGGGCCTTGTTCGATCGCAGAAGGACCACGTCATCTTCAGGCTGCCACAGGTCGTTGGGAAAACGTCAAACCCGAACTTCCTGACCAATTACCTGTTCCGAAAGATAACGCTGGGCGAGCATTTCGAAGTTTGGAAATACGCGAAACGGAATCTGATCGACGTCGAAGACGTCGCCGCCATCGCGAGCTATCTGGTGCGTACTTCACTCGTCAACGGTACGACACAAAATATTGCGTCGCCTTTTTCTACATCGGTCCTGCAACTCGTCGAAGTGTTTGAGCTCGTGTTGGGAAAGAAAGCCAGATATTCGCTCGTGGAAGCTGGAGGCAGTTATGTCGTGGACTCTGCGTTGGCGGCCGAAGTGGCAATGCCATCAGGCGTTGATTTCAATGATGCTTACATAGAGGGGGTCGTAAGGAAGTACTATGGGGAGTGATCATTCGTGCAAGATCTCCGTTGTCATTCCTGCGTACGGAAGTGAGCTTATTCTTCCGGAGTTGGTAAATAAACTCGAAGACGTGTTCGGAGAGTTGCAGGGCGTATATAAGGACTATGAGATAATTATCGTATGCGATCGTTCGCCTGACAATACGTGGAGTGTAATTCGAGCACTGTCCGCGCAACGGCCGCGTGTCTATGGCATCTTGCTTCGTATGAACGCGGGTCAACACAATGCGCTAATGGCAGGCTTAGCGGAGGCCCGAGGTGAAATTGTCGTAACTATGGACGACGATCTTCAACATTCACCCGAGGACATTCCAAAGCTGATTGAGAAGATTGAGCAGGGGTTCGATGTCGCCTATGCGCGCTTCAGAAGTCGCAACCATCCGCTATGGAAGATCGCGGGGAGCCGATTGAATAACATCGTTGCTGGATATCTTATGAGGAAGCCGGCAGACCTTTATCTTTCGCCGTTTCGCGCGATGAAGTCGGCTATTCGTGACGATATTCTTACCTATAGTGGGCCTTATGTTTACGTCGATGGCCTAATTCTTTCGTTCACAAGGGATATCGCCTCGGTCGATGTCGATCACCACGAGCGCTTCGCCGGCAGCAGCCGATATGGACTGCGCAAATCTGTGTCGCTTTGGTTGAAGATGGCCACGAGTTTTTCCCTCGTCCCGCTCCGTCTGACTTCGATCTTGGGTCTGATTGTCTCAGGATTGGGATTCATACTGGCCCTCATTCTGATCATCCGAAAGCTGACGCTTGATACTGTGCCGGTCGGATGGTCGTCGTTGATTGTCACTCTTTTGATCATTGGAGGCGTGCAGCTGTTGGCGCTCGGCATGCTCGGCGAATATCTCGGGCGAGTGTTGCTGACCATAAACTCCAGGCCGCAATACGTGGTAGCTGAGAAGGTGGGATTCGAAGGAAGGTCAACAACGGAGCGGAAGTCATAGTGTGTTTGCGGCACATGCCTACGGGGCACCGGATGACTTTGACGCCGGCGTCGACCTGTTGAGTGCTATGTCATTTAACCCAGAGCTCGTCTGAGTTGACAGGTTTTGCATCTGCTACAAACACCCTCATCTTTGTTTACCGGCCGCATTTGGAATTGTTTCGATGACTCAAGAGGACGAGAGTTTGGCGGTATGACGCTTAGCAGAGGGTTGTTAATTTGGCTGGGCCTCGTAAGCTTGGTCGCGGTTTTTACTGCGATTAATATCTGGACCGCAATCGACCACGGCGCACTCTCGATTCCGCCGATATACGACGACAACACTTATTTGCTGGACGCCTATCAGCGCATTGCATTTGAGGGCGTTGGCGGCCCGGGAGGGGTGATTTTTTCTTTCCTGGAGAACCCGCCTCACGCTCCGCTCGAGACCATGACGGCGATGGTCGGCTTTTGGATCTTCGGTCCCTACAATTTTGGGCCCTATGTCGCCAATGCCATTGCGCTGACGATGTACGGCGTGGGCCTTTGGCTCATTGCTAAGAGGAATATGGATCCGTTATTCGGCCTTTTGCTTGTCGCTCTCATGATGTTTGTGCCGGTAGCTGGCGCAATAATTACGGAACTTCGTCCAGACATGGCAGCAGGGGCAGCTTTTGCTCTTGCGGCATATTGGCTGATCAACTTCAGGTACGACCAACGAGAATTTCTATCTGCCGTCTTTCTCGCACTTTTTGTCGTGCTTGCCATAAGTTGGAAGCCGAGCGCGTTTCTCATTACCGTTCCCATGCTGGGTATAGCGGGCTTGATGGGACTCGCGCTGGTGGGGAAGGCAAGGATTAGGGACGCATTTCCTGCAGCAATAATAGTGTGCTTGACCGTAGTCATTGTTCTTGCGCCGCTGGTCTATGTATGGGGTTCGCAGACCTACGCGTATGTAAAGGCCGCCATTGTAACGAACGCCGACATTTGGAATACGCCCGGTAGCATGCTGTTTCACTGGACGTACAATTTCATGGGCGCGGCGAGCAAGCTTGGGCTTGGGATATTCGCGCCAATAGGTCTCCTGATTATTCTCGCTGATATCTCCCTGACCGTTTGGCGGGGGGAGGCCTTCAAGTCGGGCCTTTCCGCGATAGCATACTACATTTGGTGCGTTATCATATACATTGGGACGGCGCTCACAGCGTTCAAGTCGCTGTATCAGAGCAGTTTCTTCTTCTTCCCGTTCATCGTTGCAATGACGATCGCGATATCGAGAGGTATCGGAACGCGCGACAAGCGGATATCGGCATTGGCATCGGCTGTGTTCCTGCTCTTTGCAATCATCTTCCTGCCGGCCGGAACGTCTTACCAAGACGGAAGGCAACGGCCGGAGACAAATGAGATGCTGACACAGATTACGGAGCTCGTAACTGACGGCATCGCGAAAGGTGCGCTTTGCGGGAACGCGCTTCCGATATTTAACGCTGTCAGTCCGTACCCAATAACGCCAGAGGCTGTCCTGATCGATCAGGCGCAGAAGAACCAGGTTAAGATGGAGTTCCGATATTCGTACTTCTCGCGAAGCCTGGATGAGGCGATGCAGATCATAAACGCGTCAAATTACGTGCTCATCCCCAATCAGGCAGGCTTGAAGGAGGGGACCGACCAAAATCTTCCAGGGGTCAAGTATAACGATAGTATCTACAGGACGTTGCAGGGTGACAAGAGATGGACGGAACATCGTATCAATGCCGCCGATCCCCCCATCCTCTTCGTTCGAAATGCATGCTGATTGACATGTGCATCCCGATAGCCAGATCGGGTCATTTGCCAGGGAACTCATGAGCCGTTTTCCCACGAGCTATCCGGCATGATGATGTGGGCCGTCTTGGCGTCAGACGGCGCCATGTTGCCCTTTCCCGCAGCTGTCTTTTCGCTCCGAGCTGGTCGCTATGGTACCTTGAATCAAGCTCGGCATTTTCTGCAAAAAGATACTCAGCCAGAGTGCCGACTGTTTCAAAGCCAAGATCTTGCAGGACAATCATTTCCGGTTGCCAGTGCGGATGCCGTTGACTATGGTCCGCCATATTTGTCGAAATCGACGCGGGTGCCTTTGGCAAGACTTTCGGAGTTCAACTATCCGTTCGTCTTGCGTCTGTTCCGCGTTGCCAAAGGGAGCTGCATTGTCGAAATTGATCATTCAAATACCTTGCCTGAATGAGGAGGAAACGCTGCCGGTGGCGCTTGCGGCTCTCCCACGAAAGGTCGAAGGTTTCGACAGCGTTGAATGGCTCGTTATTGATGACGGTTCAACTGATGGGACCGTTCGCGTCGCGGTTGAACACGGCGTCAACCACATCATTTCTTTGCCGCACAATCAGGGTCTCGCCAAAGCCTTCATGGTTGGAATCGAAGCGGCACTCAGTCTTGGTGCTGACGTTATCGTCAACACTGACGCGGACAACCAATACGACGCATCTTGTATCCCCGATTTGGTTCGTCCGATTTTAGAAAGGCGGGCACAAATTGTAGTGGGCGCTCGGCCTATCGATGAAATTGATCACTTCTCGCCTGTCAAGAAGGTTCTTCAGAGATTTGGAAGCTGGGCCGTAAAACTGGCGAGCGATACAACAGTTGCCGATGCACCGAGTGGTTTTCGCGCAATCCACCGGGACGCCGCAGTGCAATTGAATGTGTTCAATCGGTATACCTACACCTTGGAAACGATAATCCAGGCGGGGCGCAAGAACATCCCCATCACATCTGTGCCCATACGAGTTAATGGCGACCTGAGGCCGTCCCGACTCGTCAAGAGCATTGCCAGTTATGTTCGCCGCTCGTTGATCACGATCGTCAGGATATTCATCGTCTACAGTCCATTGCGTTTCTTCACCGCCTGCGCCGCGATTTTCGCAATACCAGGTGCATTTATGATCGTGCGCTTCCTTTATAACTTCACAATCGGAGAGGGCCGCGGCAACATTCAGTCGTTGGTCCTTTCCGGTGCGCTGCTTGCTCTTGCGGGCATTCTCGCTGTGGGCGGAATTCTTGCTGAGCTCATCGCGGTCAACCGACAGTTGCTTGAAGAGATCAGGATCCGGCAGTTGCGCCAGGAATTGCGCACGCTCCCGCGAGTAGGGTTGAGTTACCAGGCTTCTGCAGAGTGCTCGGATGAGGCGATAGAGAAAGTGAAGGCGCGTGGTTGATCAAGTATCGGGGCTGCTATCCCCCTATCTTCGGAACGCTAGATTGAGCGCGGTCCGCCCTTGGTTGCAAGGACGAGTTCTTGACATCGGATGCGGATCAGGCGCGTTGGCGGAATGGTGTGACAAGGAAGCGTATGTCGGGTTTGATCCAGACGCGGCGTCAGTTGAGATTGCTCGCCGGAAGTGGCCAGACCACAAGTTTGTTGTGCAGCTCCCGTCATCAGAAAAGTTTGATACGATAATAGCGCTAGCGGTAATTGAGCATCTGCCAGACCCCAAGAGGGAACTTGGTGGGTGGGCATCCTGTTTGGCGCCCCTGGGCCGCTTGGTTCTTACTACCCCTCATCGAGCATTCCACAAGATACATGACATCGGTGCGATGCTGGGAGTTTTCAGCTCGAGTGCTGCCGAAGAGCACGAGGAGATGTTCGACAAGGGAAGTTTACATCGCCTCGCTGTAGAATGCGGGCTGAGGCCGATCAAATATGAGCGATTTCTATGGGGAGCAAACCAGCTATTTGCGGTCGAACTCGACCGAAGGCAGAGCCTCTCACAAGCTCGTGAGAAAGAAGAGAGAGAATGACGGAGACTCCACCAGTATACGACAATGTCCCTGGAAACTATTACGACAAATACAATACGGGGAATCCGATCGCCCGCTATTTGATGAACGGCTTCCTGAACAGCTTCGACGAACTCACTGAGAAAACTGGAATTCGCAGTGCATATGAGGTTGGCTGCGGCGAGGGCAACCTCTCGATGCGTCTCCACGACCGCGGCTGGGATGTCCGTGGAAGCGATCTCGAGGCAACGAGCGTCGCAGAAGCAAACGGGCAGTGCGCGACGCGCGGTATCTCGCCGAAATTTAAAACCATATCGCTTTATGATTTGGCTCCGCAGGAAGCATCGGCCGAACTGGTGATCTGCTGCGAAGTACTTGAACACGTTCCTCAAACCGAACGGGCACTGGCCGTTTTGAAGTCGCTGGCGAATCCTTATCTCCTTGTCAGCGTACCGCGCGAGCCCATTTGGCGCATACTCAATATGGCACGCGGAAAGTATATCGGCAGCTTGGGCAACACGCCGGGTCATATTCAGCATTGGTCGTCCGCGGCCTTTCTTGACCTGTTGCGTAGAACCGTGAAAGTCGTCGAAGTTCGGCAACCGCTTCCCTGGACGATGGTTCTTTGCCGCTGTGACTGACACGAAGCAGGGAGGCACGATTGTCAGGGCAGGCAAGATGAGGCCTATTGTCCGCATCATCGGTATTGTCGTCAGTCTGGCCGCGTTTGCCTTTGTCGGCCGTGCCATCTACCGATCGTTTGACGGCCTACAGCAGCAGTTTGCTTCGCCATTGTTTCTGGCGGCCGTCGGGGGCTCAGTTGTTGCATACGCGTTAATCGTTCAGCTCTGCTCGCTGGCCTGGCACAGGCTACTGACTGCGATCGACGGTCCGTCGCTGAGCGTTGGACGTGCTCTTGCCATTTGCGGAAAAGCACAAATCTACAAATATCTGCCGAGCAACATGCTACACATGGTCGGCCGTTATGGTCTCTCCAGAAGGGCGGGAGCTTCAAACAAGGCTCTCGCCTTTGCGCAAATAGGCGAATTGTCGATCATCGCTGTGGCAGCGGCGTGCGTATCCGCGTGGCTTGCGAGAGGGGTCTTGGTTGGTGAACTCGCTCGTCATGCTTCTGCCAATCCAGCATTGGTCAACGCACTGGTTTTCGGCAGCCTCTCCGTCCTGATCCTGGGCGTTGCTGTATTTGGCTACCTTAAGATGGGCGGGGCAGACCACAGTGCATTTGTTGCGGTCGCCATCGCGTTCGTCCTCTACCTTTTGTTTTTCATTGGAAGCGGATCGCTAATAGTCATGATCAGCAGAAGCCTTTCGGGCGACAGTCGGATAGGCGACCTTATCGGGATTGGAGCCGCCGCATGGCTCCTAGGATTCATTGTTCCGGGAGCGCCTGGCGGATTCGGCGTCCGAGAGACGGTCCTCATTGCTGGCCTTTCCACTACAGGCATACCTACGGCCGAGGCGACTGCGGTCGCGCTCGGATATCGTTTTGCAACGACCATTGGCGATGCTCTGGTTGCGGTGATTGTTGTTGCTTTTGAGTGCAGAAAGTGAACGAGGGCATGCGCAGGAATTCTGGAAGTACGCCTCGAAACGTCAGTTGGACTGCCCTGGAATGTGCCTTGGCGATTTTGGCCGCGGGCTTGGTGCTTTTGCTCCACGGCGCTATCCCGTTTTTTATGACGCCAACGCTAGGGCAGGCCGTGTGGACGTCTGGTTTTGCGCAGTCATTCGCCAATGGTCCGTTGTACAGCATCCACACGCATGACTTTGGGCTTCCTGTGCCGTCAGCAATTCCGTTTGGCCTCGCCGGCGCACTGCCAGTAAGCTGGCTGATCCGGTTGGGACTACACCCTTCCGATGCTTATGCCGGCATGGCTGCTTTTTGGCTGACGGTCGCATTCGGTTCCGCCTTCCTGATCTCCCGATCATTTGGAGCGACCCGATCGGTCTCCCTGCTTCTTGCGATGACGTGGATGAGCATGCCGATCATCTGGGCCCATGCCGGCTATTCCATGGTTTCACTTGGCATCGGCCTGCTGCCCTTTTACTTTCTAGCGGCATTGCGCTTGTTTGAGCTCGAATCCGCTTCAAGCGTAGCTTGGAAGGTGTCGTTTTATTTATTGGCCACCTTTGTATCGGTGTTCATGGATGGCTACAGCTTTGTAATGTTCGCAGCCGGATCGAGCATATTGCTCGGTTACTTTCTGTTGACTGGCGTCGAGAGCCGTCGGCACCTGCTGAAGACTGCGCTGCCCACGCATATCATCAGCTTTGCCTTGGCCTATCTTGCCTATAAAACCTATATTGGAAAGGGTGAATTTGAGCCAAGTTCCCTGGATTTCTTTCGCGAAGCGGGACTTGATCTATCGTTTGTTGTGATTCCGACAAGTGGATTTCATTGGTTCGCCGACATTATTGGAATAAGTGCACGTCGTACCGAGGAAATATACTATGGTGATGCCTCGATTTGGACAACGACGTTCTCTCTGCCCATAATTTTGGCCGGACTGTTCGCGTGGTTTCGAGTTAGGCGTAAGCGAACTGTTGTCAGCGCTTTGTTAATTATCGCGCTCGTCGGTTTTTACATGGCGCTAGGGCCGACCCTAAAGATAAATTCAACAAGACCTGGACAGGTAGAAATAACCCAATCGCAACAACAAGGTGGGGCGGGGGCCGTCGCATATGGAGTGGGGCCAACAGGTAGTGCCTGGATATCCGAAAACATTCCGGGCTTTAAATCTATGCGAGCAACTTACCGCTGGTCTGCGCTTGAGATATTCGCGCTTTGGGCGTTGGTTGCGGTTTGGTCGGGCTCGTTGCGAAGAAACTCCGTAGCCCCCGTTGTCGTACTGCTACTGATTGTAGTTCTGAATATTCCAAATCTTCCTCAAAGATTTCGTATGTACACCGACAACAGAGCGCAGTTTCACCAGATTGACGACGATCTTTTTGCGAAGCTTCGACAGAGTATAAATCCGAACGAGGTAGTTGCGTTTGCTCCGTGGAGAAACGATTTTATGGCAAACTACCTCGCGCCAAATGTGGGATTTCGCACCTTTAATATCGGCGGCGACAAGAATCTTGCTGAGGCGCAGTTGCATTGGCCCTTGTCCATGTTGGCGCTCAGCGATAATCTGGAAGCGACCAAAATTCATCACATTGTGAAGATTCTTCGAGATCGGAATGCGGATGTGGTAGTGATACCCTACTTCCACATGCTTTGGTCTCCTCACCTTTGGCCATGTGTCGACCAGACGCGTGCCACACTTACGGAAAGCGCTAAAGAGGATTGGAACCGGCTTCCCGGTTTCTACTGTCCCGACCGGCGTAAAGCTGAACTTCAACCGCTGATGCAACAGATAAAGCAACTGCCATTTCTTGAAACGGAAGACGGGGATCTATTTGCAACAATCAGGCTGCGGCCGCAAGACGCAGCAGAGGCGGGACGATAGACGCCCGTCGAATGATATAGCGGGGCAAGAAGAGCCTAAGAGGTGATGCTTGTCTGCCTTTGGCTTAGGCTGAGGCGCGAGAGATTCTGAATACGAAAAATCGGGATCCGATAAAACCCGCGAAGGAGTACGCAAGGATGCCCGCAACCTGCGCGAGGTGACTTCCGGTATCGAGCAAATCACGGGCGAATAGCATTGCGGCGAGATTGATTAAATAGGAAAGGGCCATAACGGCCGCGTACCTTAGGGCCTTGCTTCGACCGAGCGGGGCTCTGAACGTCCAGAGGCTATTGACGGAATAGCTGATAAGGAATCCGACAAGATACCCGACTAGGTTGGCGGTGATATCACCGAACCCCAACCTCATCGCGGCAAATATGATGAGAAGTCCGACGGCTGTATTGACGACTCCGACTGCGATATACCTTACGAATTGACCAACAATACCTGTCATTTCTGCGCCGTTACCGAATATTGGGCGCCGAGGGGCAGCCAGCCCATACCGCGCTCCAGAGGACGCAGGGACTTCAGCATGTTTGGAAAGAATATCCGGTACTCATGCGTAATGCTGCGAAAACCGGCTGCTTTGAGGACGGCTCTCAGCCGAAAGGGGTTCATAAGCTTTGCGTTCGCATCGAACTCGCAGGTATTGACGGCGTGAAGAGTTAGCGGATTCCACGGATTGTGCTCGAATATCGTTACAATGCCATTCGGCTTCACTACCCGCCACATTTCCCTGAGCCAATGGTCGTGCTCGTCCCATGAAATGTGATGAAATACGCAGGCTGCAAATGCGACGTCGAAAGTATTGGCAGGAAAGCGAATTGCATCATTCTCAAGTAGGGAATACTGCGCTTTGCTGCCGAAGCGCGAGGCTGCGATCTCGAGACTCTTCCGCGAAACGTCCACTCCGACAACTTGCGTGTCCGGGAAATATTTCAGGAAGTACGGTGTCGATGTTCCAACGCCACACCCAAAGTCCAGAATCTTCTCTGCGGAGACATTGCGATTGCGGACATGCCTGACCATGTCGGCAATCTTATAGTCGGCGAAGAATTCCGGTGTTTCGCCAGAGGCCGCGATAGCGTTGGCGTGGAGCGCCCTGTATTCATCGGCAAACTGGTCGAACTCGCTCTCGTTCACTGACTACCTCCGTAGTTCTGATTAGATTCAACGCCAAAGAAGAGTGGGTGTGGCCATGGGGAGCCATGTTCCGGTCCCATGCACACATTGGATCTTCGTTCGGACGCAGGATTCATATATCACTGCTCGCTAACCGTTGTGGGGCATAGACGATATACGATTGATTTATACCAGACCGCATAGGGCTGGGCGATCCACCACTTCAGCGGCACTCTGCCGTAGTGCCTTCGAACGATCTCCATGGCCTCGCGGTAATGTCGTCTGCGTAGCGTGCGTGTCTTGGTCAATTCGTGCTCGCGATTGACCGCCACGAACTGATCGACGTAGGCGAGCGGGCCGGACTGCCGGTAAAGCCGCCACCACAAATCGTAGTCCATCACCATATGAAGATTGGCATCGACGCCGGCGACGGCATCCCAGGCGGTGCGTCTTATCAGGGTAGCGGGCTGGGAGATGATGCAGCGCAGGGCCAGTCGTCGCTCGTCGAAGGGCTCGACCCATACCGGCGCACGCTTGCCAGAATTCTCAACGAAGTTCCAGGCACGTCCATAGGCCACCGGTGCCTCCGGATGCCTTCCCAAGGCTTCGACAAGGCATTTCAGTCCTCCTGGCAATAGCCAGTCGTCGCTGTTCAGCCAGCAAACGAAGGGCGCGGCGCCTTGCGCGATGCCCTCGTTGATGGCAGCCGCCTGGCCCTCGTCCTTACGGCTGCGCCAGCCGGAAAGCTTGGGCGCCCATTTGTGGATGACCTCGACAGACTCGTCGGAAGAGCCGCCATCCAGCACGAAGACCTCAACAGGAATATCCTGCTCGAAGATTGATCGAAGCGCCTCGTCAAGAAAGCGCCCCTGGTTGAACGAGGGAACCGCGATTGTGACGAGCGGCTCCTTCATCCTTCTGCAGCGAAGCGGGACTTGAAGTCGGCATAGGCCCGCGCAATGCCGTCGGCAAGCGACGTTGTGGCGTTCCAGCCCAATGCCGACATGCGCTCAACGCTCATCAGCTTGCGCGGCGTTCCGTCCGGCTTCGTCTGGTCGAAGACGATCTCGCCCTCGAAGCCCACGACCTTCATGACGGTCTCGGCAAGTTCCCGGATCGTCACATCCTTGCCCTTTCCGATGTTGAACAGTCCGTCGGTGACGTCGTTCTCCATCAGGAAGACGCAGGCATCAGCCATGTCGTCGATATATAGAAACTCGCGCATCGGTCGGCCAGAACCCCAGACGACCAGTTCCCGGTCGCCGCGGATCTTCGCCTCATGGGTCTTCCTGATCAACGCCGGCAGGACGTGGCTGTTGTTCAGGTCGTAATTGTCGTTCGGCCCGTAGAGATTGGTCGGCATCGCCGAGACATACTGCGTGCCGTACTGGCGGTTATAGCTCTCGCAGAGCTTGACGCCCGCAATCTTGGCGATCGCATAGGGCTCGTTGGTCTGCTCGAGAGGACCAGTCAGCAGATATTCCTCGCGAATGGGCTGGGGGCAGTCACGCGGATAGATGCAGCTCGATCCGAGAAAGAGCATGCGTTGCACACCTGCTTCCCACGCAGCATGTAGCACATTCGTCTCGATCATCAGGTTCTGATAGAGAAATTCTGCGCGGTAGACGTTGTTGGCATGGATCCCGCCAACCTTTGCCGCGGCCATGAAGATATAGTCCGGCTTCTCGGCCTTGATGAATTCAGACACTGCCCCGGGATCGACAAGGTCGAGCTCGGCATGGGTCTTCATCGCTATATTGGTGTAGCCGCCGGCCTGCAGCCTGCGGACAATGGCCGAGCCAACCATGCCCCGGTGGCCGGCCACGTAGATCTTCGCGTCCTTGTCTTTCATTGCAATCACTCGTGATAATCGTAGGCGGAGAAGCCGTGGCGCTTGACGAGTTCGTCGCGCTCAGCCGATTTCAGGTCTTCGCGCATCATTTCCGAGACCAGTTCCTTGAAGGTGATCTTCGGTACCCAGCCAAGCTTTTGCTTGGCCTTCGTCGCGTCACCCAGGAGCGTCTCCACTTCGGTCGGGCGGAAATAGCGTGGATCGACCGCAACGATGCACCTGCCGTCCGCATCATAACCCTTTTCATCGACACCTTCGCCCTTCCAGGAGATCGAAAGGCCGATCTCGTGGGCCGCCGCATCCACGAATTCACGGACGCTGTACTGCACGCCGGTCGCGATGACGAAATCCTCTGGCTGTTGCTGCTGCAGCATCAGCCACTGCATCTCGACATAGTCCTTCGCGTGGCCCCAGTCGCGCTTGGCGTCGAGATTGCCGAGATAGAGGCAATCTTGCAGGCCGAGCTTTATGCGGGCGAGCGCTCGGGTGATCTTGCGCGTCACAAAGGTTTCTCCGCGAACAGGGCTCTCGTGATTGAAGAGAATGCCGTTGCAAGCATAGATGCCATAAGCTTCGCGGTAGTTGACGGTGATCCAGTAGGCGTAAAGCTTGGCAACCGCATAGGGCGAGCGCGGATAGAAGGGCGTCGTTTCCTTCTGGGGGATCTCCTGCACGAGGCCATAGAGCTCCGAGGTCGAGGCCTGATAGAAACGGGTCTTCTTCTCGAGGCCGAGAATACGGATCGCCTCGAGAATGCGCAGGGCACCAAGCGCGTCGGAGTTGGCCGTATATTCGGGCTCCTCGAAGGACACCGCCACATGCGACTGAGCGGCAAGATTGTAAATCTCGTCAGGCTGGACCTGCTGGATGATGCGGGTAAGGCTCGAAGAATCCGTCATGTCGCCATAGTGCAGGACGAACCGGCGCCGCGCCTCGTGCGGATCCTGATAGAGATGGTCGATGCGGTCAGTATTGAAAAGCGAGGCACGCCGCTTTATGCCGTGAACCTCATAGCCCTTCTTGATCAGAAGCTCTGCCAAGTACGCCCCATCTTGACCGGTCACGCCGGTGATCAGTGCCTTCTTCAATGTGCCTACCCTTCCTAAATAAACCGCTCAAGTCGGCGTATCTGAGCCTCGACCATGCGCGCCACCATTTCCTCGAATGTCACACTAGGGCGCCATCCAAGAAGCTTTTCTGCCTTGGATGTATTGGCTACCGCCTTACCAGGCTCCAGCGGCCTCACCAGAGCCGGGTCGCTGAATACACATTTCTCCCAATCGTGGCCAATACTTTCATAAGCGACCCTACACAAATCGCGAAGAGTGTGGGACAAGCCCGTACCTATGATGAAATCTGCAGGATGCTGCTGCTGCAATATCAACCACATTGCGCGAACGAAGTCTGGCGCATAACCCCAGTCACGCGACACTTGGAGATTGCCGAGCGCAAGTTTGCCCTGCTCCACGATCGGCCGTCCGCGTTCGTTGCGATCCGGAGAGTCGGCAATACCCAGAGCCGCGCATGCAGCACCGTAGGCAACCTTTTGCGTCAGGAAGTGTAGCGGGCGCCTCTCGCTTTCGTGGTTGAAGAGGATCCCACTCGCAATATACATATCGTAGCTGTCCCGATAGATCGAGGCCATCTGATGGGCATAGACCTTTGCGGCGGCGTACGGGTTGACCGGGTTGAAAAGGCTCTCCTCGTCGTGGAATTCGACCGCCGTCTGGCCATACATCTCTGAGGACGATGCGTGGTAGATGCGAGCTTTGGGGCAACTGTGGCGCACGGCTTCAAATAGCCTTACTGCCGCCAGACCGTTCACAAGGAGCGTTTCCGGCGCGCGTGCCCAGGATTCTCCGGGCCTCGACTGCGAAGCCAGATTGTAGATCTCGTCGGGCTTTGCGTCCTGCACCGCGGCTGCAATGTCGACACCCTCGGTGACGTCCCCGAATATCATCTCCACCTTGCCGGTGAGGTGGCTCGCGCAGTTCGGTCTGTACCAGCTGTCCTGTCTCGCGAAGCCGTATACGGCGTATCCCTTTCCCAGCAGCAATTCCGCAAGATAGGATCCATCCTGCCCCGTAATGCCGGTAATAAGCGCGCGTTTCATAATCTGACTTGAACCCTCGATAACGGCCTTGGGATCCCGAGATCCTCAGCCAAAACTTCTTCGAAGCCGAGACGAATAGCGCCGGGCTTTGCGTATGGCGGTGCTAAGAAGGTGCGCGCGCCGGTCAACAATGCTGAAGGCCGTTCGTGCAACATACTGTCGAGACTGGCGGTTGCGTCCAAGCCTCCATAGCTGCACAGAAAAATGGGCGAGAGCCGGAAGGCCGTAGAAACCGGGCACAATCTGGGCAAGCTTGGTTCCTCCCGCCCAAGACTCGCAGAGGCGATAGTGCCAGAGACCCTGATAGTAGTTGAAGCTTACATAGCCACCGTGTTGCTGGCAGATCTTAAAGACCTCCTCAAATATCTTTCCGCGCATTGCCAAGGTTTTCGCATCCTCGTGCAGCCGCGACTGGGCGAGCTTCTCGGCAGTGTGGTGGATGATGCCGCCGGAACTAGCGATGCGCAGCCAGTATTCATAGTCCATTGCAGTCTGCAGTTCAGCATTGAATGGCCCGGTCCGTTCGGCAATACGTCGACGCCAGAATGCCGCAGGCTGGCAGATACAGCAATCGTGCATCAACCGATCGAAAGAAAACTCGGCCGTCGTATAGACGCCAGTGATGTTGCCATCCTTGTCGATGTAGTCAGCGTTCCCATAGACCAGATCACATTCCGGGTATTCCGCGAAGTACTTGACAACTCTTTCGAGCGCTCTCGGCAGGAAAACGTCATCCGAATTGAGGTAGGCGAGAACCTCTCCCTTGGCGAGGACCATACCCTTGTTGATTGCGTCGGCCTGTCCGTTATCGCGCTCCGATATCCATCGGATCTTGTCGCCATAGCTCTTCAGGATGTCCACCGTCTCATCGGTCGACGCGCCGTCCATTACGATGAGTTCGACATTTTGATAGCTCTGATTGAGAACGCTATCTATCGAGTCTCGGATAAAATGGGCGTGGTTCCGCGTCGGCATGACAATGCTGACGAGAGGAGGTTTTCTGGTAGGCGTATTGATCGAGCTTGCTCGTCGCTTGAGCGCGGCGTGCAACTCGTGGGCAGGATTCGTCCAATTGTAAGCCGCCAGCCGCTCAACGGCCTTGGCCGAAAGGTCCTCGCGCAAGCCGGGTTCGGAAACGATGCGGCGCATCAGATCAGCCATTGCGTCTGCATCGGTTGGATCGCATGCCAGAACGGCATCTCCGCCTACTTCCGGGAGGGACGCCACGTTACTGCAAAGAACCGGGGTCCCGTAGCGGAAGGCCTCAAGGAGAGGGATACCGAATCCTTCGAACAATGAAAAATAAACGAGGGCGACCGTGTCGCGGAACAACGCCGCTACCTGATCATGAGGGACAAACCCGAGATGCAGGATCGGCAGATCCTCATAGCCCTTGATGGCGTCTTCAAGCCCCTCAGGGCTCCCGGTCAAGACGAGACCAGTCTTTGCCGGCAGGTGGGGCAGGGCGCGCCGGAAGGCGTCGAAAAGGCGGCGATGATTTTTGTGTGGCCACAGATTGGCCGGCATGTAGAAGAAGCGATCGAAGGTCTTTACCTTCTCGGGAAGCGCACCGCCGGCGGGGTCATCACGCAATTCCTCTGGAAGTGCCGCAGGCATTAAGAAAACGTCCTGGCTTAGCGTCCAGGGATTGTTGATGACTGTTGAGCGGGAATGCTCAGTCATTGTGGCGATCGCGCCGCCCTTTGAAAGAGCATAGGCAAAGGCGCGCCGCCGCGCCGCAAGAACGGGACTCGTAAAGAACTCGGGAAAGAACTCGTGCTGCAGGTCCGGGATGACGAAAATCTGCTGCTCGAAAGGTAAGTCCGGGTGATTTTCCTGAGGGTAAGATCGGATGACGGCATCAACGCCAGCATCCTCGCAACGGCGGGTCATTTCTTCGTAGAAGCGTTGCGGGTGCTCATTTAGAGCAACGTATTCGACGTTGTCGCCGGCCACCTTGAGAGGCGCTTTCCCAGGACGATGAAACATGATGAAGCGGTCGCTCGGGTAGAGCCTCACCATCTCCCGCAGAACGCCTTGGACCCAGGGGACAATGCCTCCGGACGCCCCAGGAGTGAGAGGGTAAAGATCGATGCCAACGACGAGATCGAACGCTCCCTCAGCACGGATAGGCATTCCCGAGGCATCGACGCCAAGGCGCTGCATGTCCGATTGGACGGCCGACCACAATTGGCGCGCGGCCTTGAAGGTCTTGTTGTGAAACGCACCTGGATTGTTGCGCATCAGGCCCGTCATAGTATCAAGCCAATAGCACAAGGCCCCGTGGGTCATTGGCTTGCCGCTGTAGCGTTCAGCCATCAGGCGCAGTTCTTCGGTTCGTCGAAAGCCCCCACTTGCTGTCAGCGTTGCTTCCCATTCACGCGTCGCGGACAGTTGCGCGTCAATTGTTGCAGGGGAGGCTTCCTTGGCTAGGCGAAGCCAAAGATCCCAGTCAAAGCTCCAGCGAAGGTCAGTATTGAGCAACCCGACCTTCCGCAACACATTTGGATTCATGAAGGTTGAGGGTTGGAGTATATAGTCAAGTCCCTCCACGAGCGCGCGGTGGTTGTAGACCACGTTGCGAGCATTGAAGGTCGACTTGATCTTGCCCGCTTCGTCGACGCGCACGCCGTTGCCGAACCAGAAGGCGGCGTCCGGATTTTCCCGCCAGGCCTCGGCCAGCTTCTCGAATGCGCCCGGAAGATAGAAGTCGTCCGCATTCAGCCAGGCGACGATGTCGCCGGTGCATCTGGCCAACCCCTTGTTTATTGCGTCGGCTGCCCCCTTATCGGGCTCACTAACATAGTCGGTGAGCCGCGATCGGTTGCGTTCGAGTATGTCGAGCGTGTCGTCGCTTGATCGGCCATCGATGACAAAATGCTCAATGTCGGGCCAATTCTGGGCCGCGACAGAATCAAGGCAGTCTTGGAGAAATCGCCCCTGATTCAGGGATGGAGTCACTATCGAGATCTTGGGTGTTAGGCGGTTTGCGAGCATCATCGTCCGATTATTCTTCCTCGAATGCCTTGTGCCTCGTGCACCATTGCGGTCAATTTATGAATCTGCTCCAGCCTCTCGGCGCGATCGGCATCAATTACCTTGACGTGTTCGCTGAGGGCTTTGACTCTCTCGTCGAGATCCAGCATCGCCTGAACGAACCGACCCGTCGGTGTTGAGGCTAGCGCCTCCGTCGCCTTTTCACTCTCGACGGGGACTATTGGCTGTCTGCTTACGACGAAGAACATGTCGTGCTGGTAGAACACGGCGGGTTCGAAAGTTACATGATTCGCACCAAGGCCTGCGAACAGACGGCGAGCAGACTCCTCGGTGAACAGATAGATGTGCTCATCGGGCCTCAGCATCCCCTGGAATGCACTTTCCGACTTCACGAGATCTTCGTAAACACCCTCTCCATTGAACTGAGGCGTCTGGACAAGAAGCAGCCCATCCGGTTTCAATAAACGCAGAGCGTGCCCCATGGTTCGCTCCGGATCAGGCAGATGCTCAAGCACATCCATCAACACGACGACGTCAAGTGTCGCTGGCTCTAGTTCCAGATCCTCAATTGGGCCCATCGAAACCGGTACGTCGAAGGTGTTTCTGGCAAACTCTACGACCCAAGGGCTCAGTTCCAGGCCGCTCGCATCATATCCCGCCTGGCGCATCATCCGGACAAAGCTGCCATGAGAACAGCCCAACTCAAGCACCTTTGCTGAGGGGAGTCGGTACTTGAGCAATATCTTCAGCCAATAGAGATTGCGATCGACAAGATCACTCCGAGATCGTGCGAATATGTCCGGAAAGCCCAGGTCCTTTTTCTGGTGGTCGAGCCAGTATCGCTTTCCGTAGAAGCCTTCCTCGTCGCCTGATGGCTGCAACTCTTGCTCGGTTAGGCCATCCACCGACACAAGAGTTCCGCAGTTGGAGCATTTTCCATATTCAGCGTTAAAAGAAAGAAGGTCGTGGTTGCCACACCAGCAAATTCGCCTGTTCATTGCTTAGGTTCCCGATCAAAATGCCGCTTCTGGCGCTATTCTGGCTTATGTTCTTTACTATCAAGGACGAACGCGTAGTCAAAACTGCCCGGTAGATCAGCGATGCCATGATGCGTCAAAGCGGAGCCGTCGTGAACAGTGCGCCAGCCCACCGCTATAACACCCGCCTTCGGCAAATGGCATATTCGGGCAATGCGCGAGAAAATCCTCTCGTGATTTAGATTCCCCATGTCCTTGTAAGTTGTCGCATCTATCGTCGCCAATCCCAATTCAAAGCTATATTCACCAAGCTCAAGTTTTAGTTCGATACTCTGCCGACAGCGAACAAGCGTTCCAGCTGGAAGGTGTCCCGGCGCTTCCGCGCTGTACTCCAGGGATCCCTTGCCGTGAACGTTAATGCCTCTTTCGTTTTGAAGGACCACGCCGGCGAGGGGAACCGCGATTGGCTCTGACAGTAAAAACTCGTAGTAGAAGACTGCTGTTTCGCCTTGTGCGAAGCTAGCACAGGGATTGCCTTGGGTGTCGCAGACTGCGTACCGGACACACTTCGCGGCACCGTTGTGAACCTGCGTTAGTGCTGCGGCGTCGTTGAACTTGAAATCCTCGGGCCAAAAGTCGTGCGATACTCTGGTGGACGAAGGAAGCGCCGCCGCTGCATCTGTGCTTGGTACACCCGCCAGATGTTCAGGCCGTCTTGTCTGGTGAAGCTGGTAATAGCGCTTCGCCGCCTCTGTCGCTTCCCCTAGAAAAAGCGCTTTGCCGTGATCGAGAAGAATGGCGCGATCGCAGAATTGCTCAATGTCGGTCATCGCGTGTGAAACGAGAAGTACAGCCGCCCCGGAGGCTCGGAGTGCCTCAAGACGGGCATAGCACTTCTGCCGAAAAAACACGTCGCCGACCGCAAGCGCTTCGTCGATGATGACGATCGCGGCATCGATGTGGGCCTGCACGGCGAAAGCCAAACGTACAAACATTCCGCTTGAGTAATTCTTTACCGGCTGGTCGATGAACTCGCCAATGTCGGCGAACTCTACAATCCGGTCGTAGCGAGCCTCAATTTCCTGTTGTGTAAGGCCAAGAATTCTCGCGTTGAGGAAGACATTCTCTCGGCCGGTAAATTCCGGATTGAATCCGCTGCCTAGTTCGAGCAGCGCAGCCACGCGACCGCTGACCCGCGCCTCGCCGTAGGTCGGAGTAAGCGTCCCGGCAATAATTTGAAGAAGCGTGCTCTTCCCACTGCCGTTGCGCCCAATAATCCCTAGCGTCTCGCCTGCCTTGACCTGGAAGGAAATATCGCGCAGGGCCCAGAACTCACGGTGGTAGACTGAGGGACCACCTTCACCGGCAACTCCCATTCTAGCGGCGATGCCGCGAAGGCGAGGGATGATGAGTTGTTTTAGGCGGTCGCGGGGTTGATTGTAGATCTCATATCGCTTGCCGACCCCGCTTACCTCGATGACGGCAGCGTCAAAGGACATCTGCAAACCCCTTTCTCGTTTTCTGGAACCAGGCAAAGCCCAGATAGAGGACGGCTATGCCGATTGCCAGGCTTGCGCCCCATGCCAGCCAGTTGATCGGTTCCCCCCAAAGCAGTGCGCTTCGAAGCTGAATGATAGGCAGCGTGATAGGGTTCCACACGAGTATCGCCTGATAGACGGGCGGCAAGGCCTCAATGGGGTAGAAGACGGGTGCCAGGAATAGCGTAACAGTAGTCATCATCCCGATGGCCTGCGCGAAATCCCTCAAATATACGCCAAGCGACGCAAGGAGCCAGCTTAGGCCGAGGACGATCAACAGCATTGGCAACAGTATGACCGGAAGAAGAATGCCGGCGAAATGAAGGGGCGCACCCGCGACGAGGCAAAAAAACACCAGCACGGTGAGGCTGACAAGAAAATGACCGAGAGCGGACCCAAGTGCCATCAGAGGAAGTATCTCCAGCGGAAAGACAACCCTTTTCACGTAGCTTGGATGGCTTGTAATCAACGTTGGTGCTCTGTTCAGGCATTCAGCAAAGAGCGCATGAACAATAAGCCCTGAAAACAGCACAATCGCGAAACCAAGCTTGCTATCGCTCTCCACCCCCCAGCGCGCCTTGAAAGCCACGCTGAATACAAAGGTGTATATGACCAGCATGAGAAGCGGATTGAAGAGCGACCAAGCGACGCCCATGAACGAGCCCTTGTATCGTCCGATGAAATCTCGCTTGATTAGTTCCCACAGCAATTCGCGATGATGCAGAATGGTGGCCGGAATGCTGGTCAGACTAGTAGGGTAGACGCGGCTCATCACGCTGTTTCCGATTTTTTGGTCAGCGTGTGACGGTGCGGCTGAATGAATGCAGCCACAGCCTTGAGCATTCGCCGCTCCCGAGTTGCGTTCTCGCTATTTGTCTTGCCGCCAAGTGGGCCTCATTAAGTCCGGCTATGCTCAGCCCGATTGTCGAGCTAGATAACACATCATTTGCTGGGCTCGCTGATTGGGACCCGTTACCAAGAAAGTCAACCGAAATCTGGCGCCAACGAGCCAGGAGTGGCACAACTCGATTGCTTGGCGACCATGGATGAGAGAGCCGAGAACGACCCAGATGCGAGGTCGAAGACGGTGCGTTTTCACCGCAGCACTCCTCGGGTCTCCCTGTAGTTTCGGTGACGGTGCGTTGGTTTCCGGCACGCCTTAAGACCCGTCGCCAAGGGCGGCTATACTCACTCGCCGACCGAAGTTGCAAAGCGCAACTCCGCCCCGAAGGGGAGAAACCGCATCATGAGTTGTTGTATGTCTGACTAGCCGCGCTAGCTTTACCAATAGATCACGGGAGGACGGCAAATGGTCGATGCTCAGTTTTCACAAAGCGATGACGCCAAGATGGCAATAGGGCAAATCTCCGGATTGATGGGGCGTGTCCAGCGCAGCGTAAGCTACTTCGTGGCATCTGCGATACTGATATACGCGTCCGCCTATGATTTGCGTTCCCCTGCACTTATTGCGCTGACGATCGGCATACTAGGGCTGACCTCGGCAAGCGCTAAGGTTGGACAGCTTGGAATCGCAATCCTGCTGCTGCTGGCGGTATTCAGTCCGGAGATGTTGGGCCAGCTGTCGACAGGTTTGAAGTCCCTGGCCGGCTAACCGAGATTGCCTCAGGTTGCCACTTCCAATAGATGGCGTGACACGGTAGGGGAAGCTTTCCCGAGAGACTATTTACGGTCTGTGGCGGGGCGAAGCTGGCAAGAGGGTAGGTCATAGGCACCCGCCAAGAAGGGCAAATTTATCATGATCCAGACAAAGCGGGGGAGAACTCACGCCGGGCGTGGGTGGACTGTTTAAATGCGTAACCCGATTTCGATACTGCGAAATTTCAGTCGGCGCATCGTGGACGCAATTGATGGGGGGCCCTCTCGTTTGGTGGAGATCGAGAGCAGATTGGCATCTCAAAGCGCGCAGATGCGCGCCATCGTGGAGGGCGCCTCCAGTCAACTGGCCGAAATGCGCAAGGCGCAACTGGATCTCGGGATGGATTTCTTGGTCCAGACCAACCCCCGTTACCGTGACGCGCGACGCGTGGGAAGCGCGCCTGGGCAGGTTTACAGCCAGAACAATGAAGACGGTGTGATCGCCGAAATCTTCAGGCGAATCGGCACCACAGCCAAGACATTTATAGAGATTGCGGCGGGAGATGGCGTCGAAAATACAACTCGCCTCCTGCTCGATCTGGGTTGGTCCGGCATCTGGATTGAGGCAGGAGACGCACAGGCGGCGTCGATCCGCACGTTGATGTCTGAACCGATCGCAGATGGAAGGCTCGTGTTTATCCAGAACAGAGTCGATCGAGAAAACGTTGTTGAACTGCTTCAGCAATCTTTGCCTAGCGAGCTCGACTATCTCTCTCTCGACATCGACTATAACACGTCACACATATGGTCCGCGCTGACGGCCCTCAGGCCGCGCGTGGTATGCGTCGAGTACAATGCGCACTTCCCCCCAAGCATCGACCATGAAGTGCTCTACGATCCGGAGGCCATGTGGCAGGGCACCACGCGCTTCGGAGCAAGCCTGAAGGCTCTGGAGCGGATCGGACGTGAAGCCGGTTACAGTTTGGTCGGCTGTGACATCTTTGGGGTCAATGCCTATTTCGTTCGCAACGATCTCTGCAACGAAGAGAGATTTTTAGCGCCATTCACGGCCGAAAATCACTACGAGCCGCCGCGCTACAGCGCTGTGCACATGCGAGGTCATGGACGACAGGCGGAATTCTGAAAAGGGCAGAGCGCTGCTCCCGGGCAGCGCCTGCCACGCGAAGTCGCAGCTTCCCGGAAATTGCAATATGCAGCACCAAAGAGTCCTGGTATCTAGGAAAAATGGTGGGCGATGAGAGACTCGAACTCCCGACATCCTCGGTGTAAACGAGGCGCTCTACCAACTGAGCTAATCGCCCTTGCGGCGCGGAGCGAAGCGTCCGGCGCTTGGTGGCCGTGATCTATGCGGATCGTGGAGAAACCGCAAGAGTGTTTGTGAAGTTTTTTTGATTTTTTTCCAGCCCCGATGTGATCGTCCGGCGTGGCGCCTGTATTCTCGCGCCATGGGAGGGAAGGGGATTCGTTGCCGGTATATGGATAGCGGCCGCCGAGCCGTTAACCGCGTAGCGACCACCCCCCCCCCCCGGAGCCGCAATCGGCTGCGGGGGGGCGCTATGGTCCAAAGCCGGCCGAACGCCGCAGGCGTCGTCATCGGCGCGTTGCTTGCATATCCGGCGCGCGCGTGGCCGCCGTTCATGATATAAGGGGGCGGTATTTGCGGCTGTTCTGCTGGTCCGGGATCGCGGCTGTGGAAACAATTCGCCTGGTGTCATGGTTTTGTCTCCAAAGCTGCTTGACACTAAAAGACGAACCCCTTAGTTAGCCGCTCATCGAAGCGGCAAGGCCGTTTTGAGGGGATGCCAGGGGCATTCGGATTGCTTGAAATAAGTGCGGGTGTAGCTCAGTCGGTTAGAGTGCCGGCCTGTCACGCCGGAGGTCGCGGGTTCGAGCCCCGTCACTCGCGCCACTTCAAGCGGCAAGCACGGTGTTCGTGCTTTCGGTCCGTACGCTTCTGTCGGGTCCCGGTCCCTCGGGCCATTTATGCGCGGGTGTAGCTCAGTCGGTTAGAGTGCCGGCCTGTCACGCCGGAGGTCGCGGGTTCGAGCCCCGTCACTCGCGCCATTTCTCTTTCAAGCCATGCAATTTTTGCGCGCCTGTCATGCTGTGTCGCCATCGGGGCCGATTCGTGGCGGTTTTGCCGCATCGGCAGGGCAAAGTCTCGTCTGTGCTAATCGAATTGCCTGCCTAAATGTCTTGCGCCCGCG
This sequence comes from Rhizobium sp. BK251, assembly GCF_004345245.1. Classification (GTDB taxonomy): domain Bacteria; phylum Pseudomonadota; class Alphaproteobacteria; order Rhizobiales; family Rhizobiaceae; genus Rhizobium. Next base: position 292,255 of record NZ_SLUQ01000007.1, read on the forward strand.
CGCCGCCTGCGCTAGTCACGGCTATGTTGCAACGCACGTTCGCTTGCTGGGCATTTGCCCAACCGCGCCGCCCGGCGCGCGCCGCAGGCAGGGAAGAACATGATGACTGAACTGCTCAGTTCGTACATTCCGATAGCGATCTTCATTGGCATTGCGCTGGTGATTGGCCTTGCTCTTCTGATCGCTCCCTTCGCCGTCGCCTTCAAGGCGCCCGATTCTGAAAAGCTCTCGGCCTACGAGTGCGGCTTCAATGCATTCGATGACGCCCGCATGAAGTTCGATATCCGGTTCTACCTGGTGTCGATCCTCTTCATCATCTTCGATCTCGAGGTCGCCTTCCTCTTCCCCTGGGCGGTTTCCTTCGGCGAGGTGGGCTGGTTCGGTTTCTGGTCGATGATGGTGTTCCTCGGAGTGCTGACCATCGGCTTTATATATGAATGGAAGAAGGGAGCGCTGGAATGGAACTAGCATCCGGCACCGCGGTCGTTGCGCCCAAGCCGAAGGGGATCATCGATCCCGCCACCGGCAAGCCGATCGGCAGCAATGATCCGTTCTTCGGCGAGATCAACAACGAACTCGCCGACAAGGGCTTTCTCGTCACCTCGACCGACGAGCTGATCAACTGGGCCCGCACCGGCTCGCTGATGTGGATGACCTTCGGCCTCGCTTGCTGCGCGGTCGAGATGATGCAGCTTTCGATGCCGCGCTATGACGTCGAGCGCTTCGGCTTCGCGCCGCGCGCCTCGCCGCGCCAGTCGGACGTCATGATCGTCGCCGGCACGCTGACCAACAAGATGGCTCCGGCGCTGCGCAAGGTGTACGACCAGATGCCCGAGCCGCGTTACGTGATCTCCATGGGCTCCTGCGCCAATGGCGGCGGCTACTATCACTATTCCTATTCGGTGGTGCGCGGCTGCGATCGCGTCGTGCCGGTCGACATATATGTGCCGGGCTGTCCCCCCACGGCGGAGGCGCTGCTCTACGGCGTGCTCCTGCTGCAGAAGAAAATCCGGCGCACCGGTACGATCGAACGCTGAGGGTAAGGACAGAGCAATATGAGTGAAGCCCTTAAAGAGCTTGCGTCCTACCTGGCGGAGGCCCGCGGCAACCTTATCGTGGCGTCCGAGCAGAAGTTCGGCGAGCTGACGGTGACGACGACCGGCGAGAACCTCGTCGAGCTGCTGACCTTCCTGCGCGACGACGGCAACTGCGCTTTCGTCAACTTCACGGACATCTGCGGCGTCGACTGGCCGCAGCGCGCCGAGCGCTTCGACGTGGTCTATCATCTCCTGTCGCCGAAGAAGAACCTGCGCATTCGCGTCAAGGTCGCCACGGGCGAGGAGGAGCCGGTTCCTTCGGTCTGCGGCGTCTATCCCGGTGCAGACTGGTTCGAGCGCGAAACCTGGGACATGTACGGCGTTCTCTTCACCGGCCATCCGGACTTGCGCCGCATCCTGACCGACTACGGTTTCGAAGGGCATCCGCTCCGCAAGGACTTTCCGACGACCGGCTTCGTCGAGGTCCGCTATGACGATGCCGCGAAGCGGGTCGTGTACGAGCCTGTGGAACTGAAACAGGAATTCCGCAGCTTCGACTTCCTCTCTCCCTGGGAAGGCACGGAATACGTGCTGCCGGGCGATGAGAAGGCGAAGCAGTAGGATGATGGCGTGTGGCGGGCTTGCGCCCGCCGTTCACTGAATTACGAAACGCGAGCGCGTCGCCATGACAGAACATAACGTCCGGAACTTCAATATCAATTTCGGTCCGCAGCATCCGGCCGCCCACGGCGTTCTGCGCCTCGTGCTGGAGCTCGATGGCGAAATCGTCGAGCGCGTCGATCCGCATATCGGCCTGCTGCATCGCGGCACCGAAAAGCTGATCGAGACCAAGACCTACCTGCAGGCCGTTCCCTATTTCGACCGCCTCGACTACGTGGCGCCGATGAACCAGGAGCACGCCTACGCTCTGGCCGTCGAAAAGCTGCTCGAGATCGAGATCCCGATCCGCGGCCAGCTGATCCGCGTTCTCTACTCCGAAATCGGCCGCATCCTGTCGCATCTCCTGAACGTCACGACGCAGGCGATGGACGTCGGTGCGCTTACGCCGCCTCTCTGGGGCTTCGAGGAGCGCGAGAAGCTGATGGTGTTCTATGAGCGCGCTTCCGGCTCGCGCATGCACGCCGCCTATGTCCGCCCGGGTGGCGTCCATCAGGACCTGCCCGAAAAGCTGGTGCAGGATATCGGCGACTGGTGCGATCCCTTCCTGAAGACGCTGGACGACATCGACGAACTCCTGACCGGCAACCGCATCTTCAAGCAGCGCAACGTCGATATCGGCTTCGTTTCGCTGGCAGATGCCTGGGCCTGGGGTTTCTCGGGCGTGATGGTACGCGGTTCGGGTGCGGCATGGGATCTGCGTCGCGCTCAGCCCTATGAATGCTACTCGGATCTCGAGTTCGACATTCCGGTCGGCAGGAACGGCGACAATTACGACCGTTACGTGATCCGCATGATCGAGATGCGTGAATCGGTTCGCATCATGAAGCAGTGCGTCAACCGCCTGCTCGGCGATGCCAAGACCGGTCCTTTCTCCGCTCTGGACGGCAAGGTCGTGCCGCCGAAGCGTGGCGAGATGAAGCGCTCGATGGAAGCGCTGATCCACCACTTCAAGCTCTATACCGAAGGCTATCACGTGCCGGCCGGCGAGGTTTACGCGGCCGTCGAGGCGCCGAAGGGCGAATTCGGCGTCTACCTCGTCTCCGACGGCACCAACAAGCCATACCGCTGCAAGATCCGTGCCCCGGGCTATGCCCATCTCCAGGCGATGGACTTCATGTGCCGCGGCCACCAGCTCGCCGACATCGCCGCCGTGCTGGGTTCGCTCGACATCGTCTTCGGCGAGGTCGACCGTTGATGAAAGGTCCGGCGCTGACCATGGTCGTGCTTCTTGCCGCTTCCGCGGCCTTCGCGCAGGACGCGACCAAAAACGGTCAGGTCCAGCAGGAAGGGGAGCAGTCGATGGGGCGCCTCCTTTCGCAAGGTTATGAGATCAGGGCCGCCGTACCGAACGGCGGCAAGTTCGTTGTTTTTATGCAGAAAGACCAGTCGGCCTATGCCTGCGAATTCCAGTCCCTGGTGAATTCGCGGTGTGGCGCCATAAACTGATAAGGCTGAAAGAATGTCCGTTCGTCGACTTGCTGAAGATCAATTCCAGCCTGGCGCCTTCTCCTTCAGCGAGGAGAACAGCGCCTGGGCTGATCGCACGATCAAGAAATATCCCGAGGGGCGCCAGCAGTCCGCAGTCATCCCGCTGCTGATGCGGGCTCAGGAGCAGGAGGGATGGGTCACCAAGGCGGCGATCGAGAAGGTCGCGGACATGCTCGACATGGCCTATATCCGCGTGCTCGAAGTCGCGACGTTCTATACCCAGTTCCAGCTCGGGCCGGTCGGCACGCGCGCGCACGTCCAAGTGTGCGGAACCACGCCCTGCATGCTGCGTGGCGCCGAAGACCTTATCAAGGTCTGCAAGAGCAAGATCCATGCACAGCCCTTCCATCGCAACGCGGAAGGTACGCTTTCCTGGGAAGAAGTCGAATGTCTCGGTGCCTGCGTCAATGCGCCGATGGTCATGATCGGCAAAGACACCTATGAGGATCTGAGCGTCGAGCGCTTCGAAGAGATCGTCGATGTCTTCGCTGCCGGCAAGGGTGCTGAAATCCCGGTCGGCCCGCAGATCGAGCGCATCTACTCGGCGCCTGAAGGTGGCCTGACGTCGCTGACCGAAGAAGCACCGAAGACGAGAAGCCGCGCCGCGAGCAAGCCCGTGGCGGCCGAGGCTGTCAGCGTTCCGCCTTCGGAGGCTGCTCGTCCGAAGAGCACGGATGCCGAGACGAACCCGGCCCTGAAGAGCCCTGCGGACAACAAGACGGCGCTGCCGAGCGACGATCCGAAAGCCAAGCCCGCAAAGGCAGCGAACACGGCTGTCGGCCAGGCGAAACCTTCGCTGACCGACAAGAACCGTCCGGCTGGCATCGAAAAGCCGTCGACGCCCGACGACCTGAAGATGATTTCCGGCGTTGGCCCCAAGATCGAGGCTACGCTCAATGAACTCGGTATCTTCACCTTCGCGCAGATCGCCGGCTGGAAGAAAGCCGAGCGCGAATGGGCTGATGCCTATCTGAACTTCCGCGGCCGCATCGAGCGCGACGACTGGGTCAAGCAGGCCAAGGCGCTCGCCAAGGGCGGCGAAGCGGAATATATCAAGGTCTTCGGTAAGAAGCCGCGGTAAGAGGTGAAGCATGTTACAAGATAAAGACCGCATCTTTACCAACATCTACGGCCTCAAGGACAAGTCCCTGAAGGGTGCGATGGCACGCGGCCACTGGGATGGTACCAAGCAGATCCTCGAAAAGGGTCGCGACTGGATCATCAACGAGATGAAGGCCTCCGGCCTTCGCGGCCGTGGCGGCGCCGGCTTCCCGACCGGTCTCAAGTGGTCCTTCATGCCGAAGGAAAGCGACGGCCGTCCGCATTACCTCGTCGTCAACGCCGACGAGTCCGAGCCCGGTACCTGCAAGGACCGCGACATCATGCGCCACGATCCGCACACGCTGATCGAAGGCTGCGTGGTCGCGAGCTTCGCGATGGGCGCCAATGCGGCCTATATTTACGTGCGCGGCGAATACATCCGCGAACGCGAAGCGCTGCAGGCGGCGATCGACGAGTGCTACGATTACGGTTTGTTGGGCAAAAACAACAAGCTCGGCTGGGATATGGACATTTACGTTCATCACGGTGCCGGCGCCTATATCTGTGGCGAGGAGACCGCGCTGCTCGAAAGCCTCGAAGGCAAGAAGGGCCAGCCGCGCCTGAAGCCGCCGTTCCCGGCGAACATGGGTCTCTACGGCTGCCCGACGACGGTCAACAACGTTGAATCGATCGCGGTCGCTCCGACGATCCTTCGTCGCGGCGCGACCTGGTTCTCGTCGATCGGCCGCCCGAACAACGTCGGCACGAAGCTGTTCATGCTGTCCGGCCACGTCAACAAGCCGTGCACGGTCGAAGAAGAAATGGGCATCACGTTCCGTGAGCTCGTCGATCGCCATGCCGGCGGTATCCGCGGCGGCTGGGACAACCTGCTTGCCGTCATCCCCGGCGGCGCATCGTGCCCGATCGTTCCGGCCAAGGACATCATCGACTGCCCGATGGACTTCGACGGACTGCGCGCAGTCGGCTCATCCTTCGGTACGGCGGCTGCGATCGTCATGGACAAGTCGACCGACGTCATCAAGGCAATCGCCCGCATCTCGGCATTCTTCAAGCACGAGAGCTGTGGCCAGTGCACCCCCTGCCGCGAAGGCACGGGCTGGATGTGGCGCGTGATGGAGCGCATGGCCAAGGGCAACGCCCAGAAGCGCGAAATCGACATGCTGTTCCAGGTCACCAAGCAGATCGAGGGTCACACGATCTGTGCATTGGGCGATGCTGCGGCATGGCCGATCCAGGGACTGATCCGGAACTTCCGTCCGGAAATCGAAAAGCGCATTGATCAGTACACCCACAACGCACTCGCCCATGGCGCAGTGCTGGAAGCTGCGGAGTAAGGACCTATGACGGCAGATAGCAGGCATCAGGAAAGGGCAGATCTATCGGCCGTTTTCGGTCGCGCGGCTGCCGACATTCTCGAGCATTCCGCGGCAATGCCGCTGCATCCGCTGATGGCTCATCCGGCTGCCGCCATGGCGGCTGCGACCGCGATCGGCTTCGGCTTTTCGACGCAGATGGCGGGCGCCTTCTGGGGCGCCTTCCAGGGTGCGGTCGAGGCAACGCACAAACTCGCGGCCGCCATTGAGGAACAGAGCGCTTCGGCCGGTCCCTTCGGTGGTGCCGCCGCGACTGCCAGCAAGGTCGAGCGGCCGGCCCCGGAAAAGGCAAAACCTGTCATTTCAGTGGTTTCGAAGTCGGCCGTCGCAGCGGCGAAGACTGACATAGAGCCGAAACCTTCGGCGAAGATACTGTCGGTAAAGGCAAAGGCGCCGGTGAAGCCGGCGGCCAAGGAAGCGCCTGTCGCCAAGGCAGCACCGGCGGCGAAGGAGACACAGGCTAGGAAGCCCGCGGCGAAGAAAGTGTCCGTTGCGGCAGTGGCTGAACCGGTTGCGGTAAAGCCTGCGCCCGCCAAGGCGACGCGCGGCGGCAAGGTCGACGACCTGAAGCTGATTTCGGGCATAGGGCCGAAGCTGGAGCAGGTGCTCAACGACCGCGGCATCCGCCGCTTCGCCGATATTGCGGCGTGGAGCGCGGAAGAGGCCGGACGTGTCGATGCGGAGCTCGGTTTCGAGGGCCGTATCGGTCGCGATGGCTGGGTCGCGCAGGCGCAGACCTTGGCCGCCGGGACGAAGGCGAAGAAGTAAGGAATTTCGCCGACCGGCGACGGCGGCGACTGAAACGCGGGTAAGGCGTCGTTCATGCGGCGCGGACCAGCCCGGCCGGGCAGGGGAGCTTGGCAGGGCATCGAGAGCGAAGCCATCACGGCGCGGCAGAAATGCCGTCGTTGCGGTGGCTGGTGTCGCGAGAATGAGGTTGTCGGCTGCCGGACCGTGCAGCAGGCGAAGAACAGGACTGAGTGACGATGGCAAAACTGAAGATTGACGGCAAAGAGATCGAAGTCCCGGATCACTTCACGCTGATACAGGCGTGCGAGGAAGCCGGTGCCGAAGTCCCGCGTTTCTGTTTCCATGAGCGCCTGTCGGTTGCAGGCAACTGCCGCATGTGTCTCGTCGAGGTGAAGGGTGGCCCGCCGAAGCCGCAGGCATCCTGCGCCATGGGCGTGCGCGATATCCGTGGCGGCCCGAACGGCGAGCTTCCGGAAGTCTTCACCAACACGCCGATGGTCAAGAAGGCCCGTGAAGGCGTGATGGAGTTCCTGCTCATCAACCATCCGCTCGATTGCCCGATCTGCGACCAGGGCGGCGAATGCGACCTGCAGGACCAGGCGATGGCCTTCGGCATCGACAGCTCGCGCTACCAGGAAGACAAGCGCGCCGTCGAGGACAAGTATATCGGACCGCTGGTCAAGACGGTCATGAACCGCTGCATCCACTGCACGCGCTGCGTTCGCTTCACGACGGAAGTCGGCGGCATTTCCGAACTCGGCCTTATCGGCCGCGGCGAGGACGCCGAGATCACCACCTATCTCGAGCAGGCAATGACCTCCGAGCTGCAGGGCAACGTCGTCGACCTTTGCCCGGTCGGTGCGCTCACCTCCAAGCCTTTCGCCTTCACGGCCCGTCCGTGGGAGCTCAACAAGACTGAATCCGTCGACGTCATGGACGCGGTCGGCTCGGCAATCCGCGTCGACACCCGCGGCCGCGAAGTCATGCGCATCCTGCCCCGCGTCAACGACCAGATCAACGAGGAGTGGATCTCGGACAAGACCCGCTTCATCTGGGATGGTCTGAAGGCGCAGCGCCTCGACAAGCCTTACGTTCGCCGCGACGGACGCCTGCAGCCGGCAAGCTGGGGCGAGGCCTTTGCGGCCATCAAGTCCGCTGTCGCTGCGACGACCGCAGACAAGATCGGCGCGATCGCCGGCGACCTTGCCTCGGTCGAGGAGATGTATGCCCTGTCGGAGCTGGTGAAGTCGCTCGGCTCCGAAAACCTCGACTGCCGCCAGGACGGTACCACGCTCGATCCGTCGCTCGGCCGCGAAACCTACCTCTTCAACCCGACCATCGAAGGCATCGAGCAGGCTGACGCGCTGCTGATCGTCGGTGCCAATCCGCGCTATGAGGCGGCCGTTCTCAACGCCCGCATCCGCAAGCGCTGGCGCCGCGGCAACTTCCCGATCGGCGTGATCGGTGAAGGCGGCGAGATGCGCTACGAATACACCTATCTCGGTTCCGGCCCGGATACGCTGAAGGATGTCGTCGACGGCGGCCACGCCTTCGCCGAAGTCCTGAAGAACGCCAAGAAGCCGATGATCCTGATCGGCCAGGGCGCGCTGACGCGCTCGGATGGCGCCGGCGTGCTCGCAAGCGCTGCCAAGCTCGCTGTTGCCGTCGGCGCGATCGCCGAAGGCTGGAATGGCTTTGCCGTCCTGCATACCGCCGCATCGCGCGTCGGCGGCCTCGATCTCGGCTTCGTGCCCGGCGCAAAGGGCGTCGATGCCGCCGAGATGCTGAAGGCGATGGACGTGCTCTTCCTGCTCGGCGCCGATGAGCTCGACTTCACCGCGAAGGCGGCGAAGTTCACGGTCTATATCGGTTCGCATGGCGACAACGGCGCGCACAATGCCGACGTCATCCTGCCGGCCGCCGCATACACCGAAAAGTCCGGCACCTGGGTCAACACCGAAGGTCGCGTTCAGATGGGCACCCGCGCCGGTTTCGCACCGGGTGATGCGCGTGAGGACTGGGCGATCATCAGGGCACTTTCCGACGTACTCGGCAAGAAGCTTCCCTTTGATTCGCTTTCCGAATTGCGCTCGAAGCTCTACGCGGCGTACCCGCATTTCGCGGGCATCGACGAGGTTGCCGAAGGCGACAGCGCCAAAATTGTCGCACTTGCGAAAAAAGCCGGCAAGATGAACAAATCCGGGTTTGCGTCGCCGGTCAAAGACTTCTATTTGACGAACCCGATAGCGCGTGCCTCGGCTGTCATGGCCGAGTGTTCGGCATTGGCCCGCAACAACTTCAAAGTCGCGGCAGAGTAAGGGCAGGGGACTATGGATTCATTCTTTTCGACCTATCTCTGGCCGGCGATCGTCATGATCGGTCAGTCCCTGCTGCTTCTCGTTTGCTTGCTGATCTTCATCGCATACATCCTGCTTGCCGACCGCAAGATCTGGGCGGCGGTGCAGCTGCGTCGCGGCCCGAACGTCGTCGGTCCCTTCGGCCTGTTCCAGTCCTTCGCCGACCTTCTGAAGTTCGTCTTCAAGGAGCCGATCATCCCGGCCGGCGCCAACAAGGGCGTCTTCCTGCTTGCTCCGCTCGTCACCGTGACGCTGGCGCTCGCGACCTGGGCTGCAGTGCCGCTCGCCGATGGCTGGGTCATCGCGAACATCAATGTCGGCATGCTCTACATCTTCGCGATCTCCTCGCTCGAGGTCTACGGCATCATCATGGGTGGCTGGGCTTCGAACTCGAAGTACCCGTTCCTCGGTGCGCTGCGTTCGGCCGCGCAGATGGTGTCCTATGAAGTTTCTATCGGCTTCGTCATCGTCACCGTTCTGCTCTGCGTCGGTTCGCTGAACCTGACGGACATCGTCAACGCGCAGCATACCGGCCTCGGCACCATGCTCGGCCTGCCGGCCTCGTTCCTCGACTGGCACTGGCTGTCGCTTTTCCCGATGTTCATCATCTTCTTCATTTCGGCGCTCGCCGAGACGAACCGCCCGCCCTTCGACCTTCCGGAGGCGGAATCGGAGCTGGTGGCCGGCTTCATGGTCGAGTACGGCTCCTCTCCGTACATGATGTTCATGCTCGGCGAATATGCGGCCGTCTGCCTGATGTGCTCGCTGACGACGATCCTGTTCCTCGGGGGCTGGCTGCCGCCGGTCGACGTCTGGTTCCTGAACTGGGTCCCCGGCATCATCTGGTTCCTGATCAAGGCGTGCCTGGTGTTCTTCATGTTCGCGATGGTCAAGGCATTCGTGCCGCGCTACCGCTACGACCAACTGATGCGCCTCGGCTGGAAGGTGTTCCTGCCGCTGTCGCTCGCCATGGTCGTCATCGTTGCATTCGTGCTGAAGCTGACGGGGTGGGCAGGCTGATGCCCGCGACCGTCTCCGGCAAAATTGGAGTTTGAAGATGGCCAGTCTCAGCAACGCCGTCAATTCGCTGTTCCTGAAGGAATTCGTCGGCGCCTTCTTCCTGTCGATGCGTTACTTCTTCCGGCAGAAGGCAACGATCAACTATCCGTTCGAGAAGGGGCCGGTCAGCCCGCGTTTCCGCGGCGAGCATGCGCTGCGCCGTTATCCGAACGGCGAGGAACGCTGCATCGCCTGCAAGCTGTGCGAGGCGATCTGTCCTGCCCAGGCCATTACCATCGAGGCAGGCCCGCGCCGCAACGACGGTACCCGCCGCACGGTGCGCTACGACATCGACATGGTGAAGTGCATCTATTGCGGCTTCTGCCAGGAGGCTTGCCCCGTCGACGCGATCGTCGAGGGCCCGAATTTCGAATTCGCGACGGAAACCCGCGAGGAGCTGTACTTCGACAAGCAGCGTCTCCTCGACAACGGCGACCGCTGGGAACGTGAAATCGCGCGCAACATCGCGATCGACTCGCCGTATCGCTGATCGCGAGAAGAGCATGCCGTGACGGATACGCGGGCGTCGCGCCCGTCACGGTCGAGATACACAGGAGCTGCCGCAGGCCCTTGGTCGGTCGCGGAGCTCCATCGGGCACGGAACCCCCGCTGCCCGGGGGAAGATGAAAAAGGCACCAACATGGGTCTGCAGGCTCTTTTTTTCTATCTGTTCGCCTTTATCGCGGTCGCGTCGGCGTTCATGGTCATTTCGGCACGCAATCCGGTTCACTCGGTTCTGTTCCTGATCTTGACCTTCTTCAATGCAGCCGGTCTCTTCCTGCTGCTGGGCGCTGAATTCCTCGCGATGATCCTGCTGGTGGTCTATGTCGGCGCCGTCGCGGTCCTCTTCCTTTTCGTCGTGATGATGCTGGATATCGACTTTACCGAGCTGCGTGCCGGGGCGCTTCAGTATGCGCCGATCGGGGCCCTGATCGGCCTCATCCTTGCGGCAGAGCTCATCGTCGTCATCGGCGGCAGCGTGATTTCGCCGAATGTCGCGGCCTCCATCGCGATGCCGATCCCGCCGCTGACGGAGCGTACCAACACAGCGGCTCTCGGCGACGTGCTCTACACCAACTACGTCTACTTCTTCCAGATCGCCGGCCTGGTGCTGCTGGTGGCGATGATCGGCGCGATCGTGCTGACGCTGCGCCATCGCACCAACATCAAGCGCCAGAACATTTCCCAGCAGGTTGCCCGCACGCCGAAGACGGCCGTCGAGGTCGTCAAGGTCAAGCCCGGGCAGGGCGTGAACTGAGGCGCAAGGCACAAGGAACAGAAAAATGGTCATCGGACTTTCCCATTACCTGACGGTCAGCGCCATCCTCTTCACGCTCGGCGTATTCGGCATCTTCCTGAACCGAAAGAACGTCATCGTCATCCTGATGTCGGTCGAACTCATCCTGCTCGCCGTCAACATCAACATGGTGGCCTTCTCGTCCTTCCTGAACGACATCGTCGGCCAGGTTTTCGCGCTGTTCATTCTCACGGTTGCCGCGGCGGAAGCGGCGATCGGTCTTGCAATTCTCGTTGTCTTCTACCGCAACCGCGGCTCCATCGCCGTGGAAGACGTCAATATGATGAAGGGCTGAGTGGCTCATGTTCCTCTATAAGGCTATCGTCTTTCTTCCCCTCATCGGCGCGCTGATCGCCGGGCTGCTCGGCCGCCAGATCGGTGCCAAGGCTTCTGAATACATCACGTCAGGCCTGATGATCGTCGCCGCGGTCCTCTCCTGGTATGTCTTCATCACCGTGGGCATCGGCCATTTCGAGGGCGGCCCGATCAAGGTCGAGGTGCTGCGCTGGATCCAGTCCGGCGGGATCGATGTGTCGTGGTCGCTGCGCATCGATACGTTGACCGCCGTCATGCTGATCGTCGTCAACACGGTCTCGACGCTGGTGCACGTCTACTCGGTCGGCTACATGCACACCGATCCGCATCGTCCGCGCTTCTTCGCCTATCTGTCGCTCTTCACCTTCGCCATGCTGATGCTGGTGACCTCCGACAACCTCGCCCAGATGTTCTTCGGCTGGGAAGGCGTCGGTCTGGCCTCCTACCTGCTCATCGGCTTCTGGTACAAGAAGCCGTCGGCGAACGCTGCTGCGATGAAGGCTTTCATCGTCAACCGCGTCGGCGACTTCGGCTTCGTGCTCGGCATCGCGGGCGTCTTCGTCCTCTTCGGGGCGATCAACTTCGACGTTATCTTCGCCAATGCGCAGAGCTTCCTGCCTGCCGAGGGTGCGGAGGCCGGCAGCGAGGTCATCATGAACCTCTTCGGCATGCAGCTCGACAAGGCGCATGCGCTGACGGGCATCTGCCTGCTGCTCTTCATGGGTGCGATGGGCAAGTCCGCGCAGTTCCTGCTGCACACCTGGCTGCCTGACGCCATGGAAGGCCCGACCCCGGTCTCGGCCCTCATCCATGCCGCAACCATGGTTACCGCCGGCGTCTTCCTCGTCGCCCGCATGTCGCCGCTTTTCGAGCTGTCGCCTGACGCGCTTGTGGTGGTCACTCTGATCGGTGCCATTACCGCCTTCTTCGCCGCGACCGTCGGCCTCGTCCAGAACGACATCAAGCGCGTCATCGCCTATTCGACCTGCTCGCAGCTCGGCTACATGTTCGTGGCGCTTGGCGTCGGCGCTTATGGCGCGGCGATTTTCCACCTCTTCACGCACGCCTTCTTCAAGGCGCTGCTCTTCCTGTGCGCCGGCTCGGTCATCCACGCCGTCGATGGCGAGCAGGACATGCGTCTCATGGGCGGCTTGGGTCCGCACATCAAGGCTACCTTCTGGCTGATGATCATCGGCACACTGGCGATTACCGGCGCCGGTATTCCCTTCACGCCGATCGGCTTTGCGGGCTTCTTCTCCAAGGACGTCATCATCGAAGCGACCTATGCATCGCATTCGCCGCTGGCGGGCTTCGCCTTCTGGATGTTGGTCATCGCGGCGCTGTTCACGAGCTTCTATTCATGGCGCCTGATTTTCATGACGTTCTTTGGCCAGCCCCGCGCCTCCCACGAGGTCATGCATCACGTCCATGAATCGCCGCAGGTCATGCTGGTCCCGCTCTACATTCTGGCGCTCGGCGCCGTGTTCGCCGGTGGGGCCTTCGAAGGCCGCTTCTACGGCGAAGAGTATGCGGAGTTCTGGAAGGGCGCGCTGTTCACACTGCCGCATAACGAACTGGTCGAAGAGTTCCATCACGTTCCGGCCTGGGTTGGGCTCAGCCCCTTCGTCGCGATGGTGGTCGGCTTCGTCATCGCCTGGTACATGTACATCAGGTCACCGTCGACGCCGCGCGTTCTCGCCAAGCAGCACCGCGTTCTCTACCACTTCCTCTTGAACAAGTGGTACTTCGACGAGCTCTACGATTTCCTCTTCGTTCGCTCGGCCAAGGCGCTCGGCCGCTTCCTCTGGCAGAAGGGTGACATCGGCGTGATCGACACTTACGGCCCGAACGGCGTCGCCGCCCGCGTGGTCGATGTGACCAATCGCGTGGTCCGCCTGCAGACCGGCTACCTTTACCACTATGCCTTCGCGATGCTCCTCGGCATTGCGGCCCTCGTTACTTGGATGATGTTCGGGAGTTCCTTCTGATGACCGATTGGCCCATTCTTTCAACGGTCACCTTTCTGCCGCTGGTGGGCGTCGCCCTCCTGCTGCTGATGCGCGAGGACGGCCCGAGCGGCCGCCGCAACATCCTCAACATCTCGCTACTGACGACGGTTGCGACCTTCGTCCTGTCGCTCTTCATCTGGACCGGATTCGATAATTCCAATCCCGGCTTCCAGATGGTCGAGAAGCATGACTGGCTCGGCACCGGCATCGGCTACCACCTCGGCGTCGACGGCATCTCCATGCTGTTCGTCATCCTGACGACCTTCCTGATGCCCTTTTGCGTGCTGGCGAGCTGGCTCTCGGTCGAGAAGCGCCTCAAGGAATACATGATCGCATTCCTGGTGCTCGAGGTGATGATGACCGGCGTCTTCGTGTCGCTGGATATCGTTCTCTTCTACGTCTTCTTCGAAGGCGGCCTCATTCCGATGTTCCTGATCATCGGTGTCTGGGGCGGCAAGGACCGCGTCTACGCAAGCTACAAGTTCTTCCTCTATACGCTGCTCGGCTCGGTGCTGATGCTGCTCGCCATCATGGCGATGTACTGGCAGGCCGGCACGACGGACATCACGCAGCTGCTCGCCTACAAGTTCCCGCCGCAGCTGCAGATATGGCTATGGCTCGCCTTCTTCGCCTCGTTCGCGGTGAAGATGCCGATGTGGCCGGTCCATACCTGGCTGCCGGATGCGCACGTCCAGGCCCCGACGGCCGGTTCCGTCATCCTGGCCGGCGTCCTCCTGAAGCTCGGCGGCTACGGTCTGATCCGCTTCTCGCTGGCAATGTTCCCGAACGCGTCGGAATTCTTCGCGCCTCTCGTCTTCTCGCTGTCGGTCATCGCCATCATCTACACCTCGCTGGTGGCGATGATGCAGGACGACATCAAGAAGCTGATCGCCTATTCCTCGGTCGCGCACATGGGCTATGTCACCATGGGCGTCTTCGCGGCCAACCAGCAGGGCGTGCAGGGCGCGATCTTCCAGATGCTCTCGCACGGCATCGTCTCCGGCGCGCTCTTCCTTTGCGTCGGCGTCGTCTATGACCGCACCCATACCCGCGAGATCGCGGCCTATGGCGGCCTCGTCAACAACATGCCGAAATATGCGGTCGCGATGATGATCTTCACCATGGCCAATGTCGGCCTTCCGGGCACCTCGGGCTTCATCGGCGAATTCCTGACGCTGATCGGCGTCTTCCGGGTCAACACCTGGGTCGCTCTCTTCGCGGCAACCGGCGTGATCCTCTCGGCCGCCTATGCGCTCTGGCTCTATCGCCGCGTGATCTTCGGCGCACTGGACAAGGAAAAGCTGAAGGCTCTCCTCGACCTTTCGCCGCGCGAGCAGCTCATCCTCTATCCGCTGATTGCGCTGACCATCTTCTTCGGTGTCTATCCGGCACCGATCTTCGATGCGACGGCCGCCTCCGTGGACCTGCTTGTCAACAATTATACCGCCGCAGTGCAGGCAGCGCATGACGTTGCGCTGTCGATGAAATGACGGGACCTTTTCGACATGACCGCTGAAACAATTCTAGCCAGTCTGTATCTCTCCGCGCCGGAGTTGATCCTCGCAGTGGGTGCCCTTGTCCTGTTGATGGTCGGCGTTTTCACGAGCGAACGATCCGGCCCGATCGTGACGGTACTCGCAATCCTCCTCCTCGTCGTCTCCGGCCTCTGGCTGGTTTTCGTGCCGGGCGAGGGGTTGGCCTATGGCGGCGCATATCTCGCGGACGGCTTCTCCCGCTTCATGAAGATCGTGGCGCTGGTCGGCTCGGGCGTTGCGATGCTGATGTCCGTCAGGCAGGCCCGCAGCCAGCAGCTCGACCATTTCGAGTTCCCGGTCCTCCTGCTTCTGGCGACGCTCGGCATCCTGCTGATGATCTCGGCGCACGACCTGATCTCGCTCTACCTGTCGCTCGAGCTGCAGTCGCTTGCGCTCTACGTGGTGGCCGCGATCAATCGCGACAGCCTGCGTTCGACGGAAGCCGGCCTGAAGTACTTCGTTCTCGGCGCGCTTTCCTCCGGCATGATGCTTTACGGCATGTCGCTGGTCTACGGCTTCACCGGCCACACCAGCTTCGACGCCATCGCAACCGCCCTGAACACCGAGGGCGCTCGCTCGCTGGGCCTGATCTTCGGCCTCGTCTTCGTCCTGGCCGGCCTCGCGTTCAAGATCTCCGCTGTGCCGTTCCACATGTGGACGCCGGACGTCTATGAAGGTGCCCCGACACCGGTGACGGCTTTCTTCGCCGCCGCCCCGAAGGTCGCCGCCATGGCGCTGATGACGCGTATCGTCATCACCGCGTTCCAGCCGGTGCTTGCCGACTGGCAGCAGATCATCGTCTTCATATCGATCGCATCGATGGTGCTCGGTTCCTTTGCCGCGATCGGCCAGCGCAACATCAAGCGCCTGATGGCCTATTCCTCGATCGGTCACATGGGCTATGCGCTCGTCGGTCTTGCGGCCGGCAACCAGACCGGTGTTTCCGGCGTCATGCTCTACATGGTCATCTACATGGTCATGACGCTCGGCAGCTTCGCCATCATCATGTCGATGCGCCGGACGGACGGCACCTATGTCGAGAATGTCGATGATCTCGCCGGCCTTTCGACCACCAACCCCTTCATGGCGACAATGCTGACGGCGCTGATGTTCTCGCTTGCCGGCATTCCGCCGCTCGCAGGCTTCTTCGCGAAGTACTTCGTCTTCGTCGCGGCCATCGAAGCGAAGCTCTATGCGCTCGCCATCATCGGCGTTCTCGCCTCGGTCGTTGGCGCCTATTACTATCTGCGCGTCATCAAGCTGATGTGGTTCGACGAGGCAAAGGGCGAGTTCGCCCGCGTCTCCGGCGAGCTTCGTCTCGTCTTCGGGCTTTCCGGCCTGTTCGTCGTCGCCTATGTGCTGTTCGGCGGACCGATCGGCGGTGCGGCCGAGCTTGCTGCCGCGACGCTATTCTGATGCCTTCCGATGGGCTGCGCCGGATATCGCTCGGCGATTTCCGGCACGAGGCTCTGTCGGAGACCTCTTCGACCAATAGCGAATGCCTGGCTCGCGCGCGAGCCGGTGATGCGGGCAATCTCTGGATCACCGCGCAAAGGCAGACCGGCGGCCGCGGCCGCCGGGGACGCCCCTGGGTCTCGGAACCCGGAAATCTCTACGCTTCCCTGCTTCTGATCGACCCCGCTCCGATGGAGCAACTCGCCTCGCTGCCGCTTGCGGTCGCCGTGGCCGTCCATCAGGCGGTCCGCATGGTGCTGCCGCCGGGAGCCGAGCCGCTGGAAGTCAAATGGCCGAACGACATTCTGATCGGCCGCAAGAAGACCTGTGGCATTCTCATCGAGGGCGAAACGCTGCCCGATGGGCGCCATGCGCTCGTCGTCGGCATCGGCATCAACGTGACCGTCATGCCGGACAATCCGATCTATCCGGTCACATGCCTGCGCGATCAGGGAAGTGCAGCTTCCCCGGAGGAGCTCTTCGCACATCTCTATGCGGCGATGGCCGAGGCGTTGGATCTGTGGAACCGCGGCAACGGGATACGGGAGGTCACGGCGCGCTGGAGGAGCGTCGCCTGCGGCATCGGCGAGAGGATTACAGTAAATCTGCCGGATCGCTCGATTTCCGGGCAATTCGCGGGAATTGATGATAATGGCTTGTTGATGCTCGACACCGGCGCGCGCGGGATCATCGCGATCGCTGCCGGTGATGTCTTCTTTGGATAATGGATTAAACGACAGTATGGCGAACCAAGACGAACTGGTGTTTCTACCGCTCGGCGGAGTGGGCGAGATCGGCATGAATCTCGCGCTCTACGGCTACGGGCCGCCGGAACACCGCCAGTGGATCATGGTCGACTGCGGCGTGACCTTTCCCGGGCCGGACCTGCCGGGCGTAGACCTGGTGCTGCCGGACATCCGTTTTCTTGCCAAGGAACGCAAGAATCTCAAGGCGATCATCATCACCCACGCACATGAGGATCACTACGGCGCCCTCAACGATCTCTGGCCCGGACTGAACGTTCCGGTCTTTGCGTCGGCCTTCACGGCCGGCCTGCTGGAGGCCAAGCGCGACTACGAGCGGGCGATAGGTGAGATTCCGATCACGCTGTTCACGGCAGGCGACCGCATCAATGTCGGTCCCTTCAGCATCGAGGGCGTGGCGGTCAATCACTCCATACCTGAGCCGATGTCACTGATGATCCGTACGCCGCTCGGCAACGTCATCCACACCGGTGACTGGAAGATCGATCACGAGCCCTCGCTCGGGCCCCTGACCGACGAGACGCGTTTTCGCCAGCTTGGCGATGAGGGTGTGCTTGCGCTGATGTGCGACAGCACCAATGCCCTGCGCGATGGTGTCTCGCCCTCCGAGAAGGACGTTTCGGAAAGCCTGCGAAAGATCATCGAGAATGCCGAGGGTCGCGTGGCGATCACCACCTTCTCCTCCAACGTCGGGCGCATACGAACGGTGGCCGAGGCGGCGGAAGCCGCCGGCCGCGAGGTCCTCCTGCTTGGCAGCTCGCTGAAGCGCGTGGTCGATGTCGCGCGCGACGTCGGGCTGATGGAGGGCATAAAGCCCTTCATCGACGAGGACGAGTACGGCTATATCCCGCGCGACAAGATGGTCGTCATCCTGACCGGCAGCCAGGGTGAGCCGCGCGCCGCGCTGGCCAAGCTTTCCCGCGACGAGATGCGCAATGTCGCCTTTGCTGCCGGCGACATCGTGGTGTTCTCCTCGCGCGCCATTCCGGGCAACGAGAAGGCGATCCAGGACATCAAGAACGGCCTGGTGGAGCAGGGCGTCCACATCATCACGGACAGCGAGGCCCTCGTTCATGTCTCCGGCCATCCGCGCCGCAACGAACTGCAGAAGATGTACCAGTGGACGCGGCCGAAGATCGTCGTTCCGGTGCATGGCGAAGCGGCGCACCTGACGGCGCACAAGGAGCTTGCCGAGCAATCCGGCATCGGCATCGTGCCGCGCGTGCGCAATGGCGACGTGCTGCGGCTCGCGCCAGACCCTGTCGAGGTCGTCGACGAGGCACCGCACGGCCGGATCTACAAGGATGGCACGCTCATCGGCGATTTCGACGAGATGGGCATCGGTGAGCGCAAGAAGCTGTCCTATGTCGGCCATGTCGCCGTCAACGTCATCCTCGACAGTCGCCTGGACATCATGGGTGATCCGACCATCGTGCCGATCGGGCTGCCGATGTATGACGACGAGGGCGACGACATGGAGGACACGCTCTATGACGCCATCGTCGGCGCCATCGAGAGCATCCCGCGGGCGCGCCGCAAGGATCTCGCCATGCTGCAGGAGGCTGTGCGCCGCGCGGTGCGCGCTGCCACCAACCAGGCCTGGGGAAAGAAGCCCCTCGTCACCGTGTTCCTGACGAAAGTCTGACTTGCCGGGGAGAGCAGGTCTCGGTTTAAACTCCCAGCTCTCTCGGACAGGAAGCCCATGCTCGGACGCGTCAATCATGTAGCCATCGCAGTGCCCGACCTCGCAGCGGCGGCCGCAGCCTATCGCGACACGCTCGGAGCTGTCGTGTCTGCGCCGCAGGCGCTTCCGGAGCACGGCGTCACGGTTGTCTTCGTGGAACTGCCCAACACGAAGGTCGAGCTACTGGAGCCGCTTGGCGAAGGTTCGCCGATTGCCGCCTTCCTCGCGAAGAACCCGGCCGGCGGCATGCACCACATCTGCTACGAGGTGGCGGACATCGCCGCCGCGCGTGACGGGCTCGTCCAAGCGGGGGCGAGGGTCCTTGGCGATGGGACGCCCAGGACCGGTGCCCATGGCAAGCCCGTCCTCTTCCTGCATCCGAAGGATTTCTTCGGGACCCTCATCGAACTGGAAGAGGTCTGACGCCTCGCGCAGATCGTCGCGGCCGAGCTTTCATCCTTTGAGTTGACGTCGGTTACGCCCTATAAGGATTGCATGTCGCGGGGGAGGCCTGCGAGAAAGTGCGAACCCATTCCGGGCACCTGCCGTGGGAGCATGGGCGGTCGCAAAAGAGACGGGGAATTTATGCTTCAGGCATTCCTGCAGGGCTTTGCAGTCTATTTCATCATCTGGTGGATCACGCTGTTCGCCATGCTTCCGGTCGGTCTTCGCACGCAGGCCGAAGACAACGACGTTGTGCTCGGCACGGTAGAAAGCGCCCCGACGCGCTTCCGCGCCCGGCTGGTGTTTTTCTTGACGACGCTGGTGTCCGGCCTGGTCTATGGCGGCTGGTATATCTGTTCGACCTATTTCGGCCTCGGCTTCGACGCGCTGCCTCAGATCGGGCCGAGATTCTATTAGGGCAATTGCTCAATTCGTGAGCATTTCGCCGGCATTAATTTGTTGGTCGTCACACCCTTGTCACGGAATTCGTGCAAAGACTGCCCCAACGCAACATGGCATTACCTTAGGTGAGGTCAGGCGTCGACAAAGCGGTCCGCGGTGCGGCCAGGGTCGATGCCGTTGAGAAAAAGCAAAAAAAAACAAGGCTAAAAGCCTTGTTTTAAGTATCGCGTGATCCTTAACCGTTGCCGGGGCAGCGAATAAACGCGCCTAAGATCTGATCCTCCCAAGACTTGACCGCGAGAACGGCAAGAATTTAACCTTCCTGCCTCTTTTGTGAGCCAAAACTAGCTCAAAGAATGTGCTTTGTCATCAGCTTTTTTTGCATTTTTGCTACACTCAGGCAAAATATTTCTGTTGACAACATTTTTGTTCAAGCCCTTATAAATAAGCCATTTTTTTGAGATCGAGAAAAGCGGGCTTCCGTTTGCTCCATCCAGCGCCGTCGGCCAGCTCCCTTGCAGAGCCGGGTTTCCTTCGGGCCGCGAAGCGGATATGAACGCCTCCAGCACATTATTCGTCCTCGATTCCGTTTCGGGCGGAACGTCAAAACATTCTGGAAATCGCTCATGCGTCTGTCCCGCTATTTCATGCCCATCCTGAAGGAAAACCCCAAGGAGGCGGAAATCGTCTCCCACCGGCTGATGCTGCGCGCCGGCATGATCCGCCAGCAGTCGCAGGGGATCTATTCCTGGCTGCCGCTGGGCAAGCGCGTGCTCGACAAGGTCAACAACATCATCCGCGAGGAGCAGAACCGTTCCGGCGCGATCGAGCTTCTGATGCCGACGCTGCAGTCCGCCGAGCTCTGGCAGGAAAGCGGCCGCTACGATGCCTATGGCAAGGAGATGCTGCGCATCAAGGACCGCCAGGACCGTCCGATGCTCTACGGACCGACCAACGAGGAAATGGTCACGGATATCTTCCGGTCCTACGTCAAGTCCTACAAGGACCTGCCGATCAACCTCTATCATATCCAGTTGAAGTTCCGCGACGAGATCCGTCCGCGCTTCGGCACCATGCGCTCGCGCGAATTCCTGATGAAGGATGCCTATTCCTTCGACCTGACGCGCGAGGGCGCCGAGCACTCCTACAACAAGATGTTCGCAGCCTACCTGCGCACCTTCTCGCGGCTCGGCCTCCGCGCCATTCCGATGCGCGCCGACACCGGCCCGATCGGCGGCAATCTCAGCCACGAGTTCATCATCCTTGCCGATACCGGCGAGTCGGAGGTCTTCTGCCACAAGGATTTCGTCAATTTCGACATTCCTGGCGAGGATACGAACTTCGACGATGTCGAAGGCCTGAAGGCGATCTTCGACAAGTGGACCTCGCTCTATGCGGCGACCTCGGAAATGCATGACGAGGCGGCGTTCAATGCGGTTCCTGAAGGCGACCGCCTTTCGGCGCGCGGCATCGAGGTCGGCCACATCTTCTATTTCGGCACCAAGTATTCCGAGCCGATGGGCGCGAAAGTGCAGGGTCCGGACGGCAAGGAGCACTTTGTCCACATGGGGTCCTACGGCATCGGCCCGACGCGTCTCGTTCCGGCGATCATCGAGGCCTCGCACGATGAAAACGGCATCATCTGGCCGGCATCGGTCGCGCCGTTCGATGCAGTTGTGATTAACATGAAGCCCGGCGATGAAGGCTGTGACGCTGCCTGCGAAAAGCTTTATTCGGCGTTCACTAAGGCCGGAAAGGACGTCCTTTACGATGATCGCGACGAGCGGGCGGGCACGAAATTCGCAACCGCCGATCTGATCGGCGTACCCGTCCAGATCATTGCCGGCCCGCGCGCAGTCGCGAGCGGCGAGGTCGAAGTGAAGGATCGCAAGACCGGTGCGCGCGAAACGATGAGCATCGAGGCGGCGATCAACAAGTTCGTGGGCTGAAACACAACGGAGGCGGCATGGCGGTGGGCACAGCGGTGGACCAGCAGGAGGCGACATCCGGCTCTGGTCCGGTTATTCGACCGTTTTCCACCTTCGAACGACTTGTGGCGTGGCGCTATCTGCGTGCCCGCCGCAAGGAAGCGTTCATCTCCGTCATTGCGGGCTTTTCCTTCATCGGCATCATGCTGGGTGTTGCGACACTCATCATCGTCATGGCCGTCATGAATGGCTTCCGCACCGAGCTGGTTTCCAGGATCCTCGGCATCAACGGTCACATCATCGTCCAGCCGGTGGACGGGCCCTTTACCGACTACCCGGCGCTTA
Source organism: Rhizobium sp. BK251 (assembly GCF_004345245.1). Classification (GTDB taxonomy): domain Bacteria; phylum Pseudomonadota; class Alphaproteobacteria; order Rhizobiales; family Rhizobiaceae; genus Rhizobium. The sequence continues at coordinate 314,240 of NZ_SLUQ01000007.1, forward strand.
CCGAAAAGCTCTCGGCTGTGCCCGGCATCAAGATGGCGCTGCCGCTGGTGGAGGGCCAGGTTCTTGCCTCGTCGCAGGCGGGAGGCAACACCGGCGCGTTGGTGCGCGGCGCCCGCGCCGAGGATCTGACGAAGCTCAAGACCATTTCCGGCAACATCAAGTCCGGCGACATGGTCGGCTTTGCCGCCGGCGACGGCCTGCTGATCGGCTCGCGCATGGCCGCACAGCTTGGCCTGCGCGTCGGCGACCTGATTACGCTCACGTCACCGGAAGGTGACATCACGCCCCTCGGCGTCAATCCGCGCATCAAGTCCTACAAGGTCTCGGGCATCTTCGAGATCGGCATGTCGGAATACGATGCGTCGATCATCTATATGCCGCTCGAGGAAGCGCAACTCTATTTCAATGCCGACGGCCTCGTGCAGTCGATCGAGCTCTTCGTCGACAACCCCGACGACATCGACAATCTTCGTCCGAAGCTCGAAGAGGCGGCAGGCCGCCAGATCTTCCTTACCGACTGGCGCCAGCGCAACCAGACCTTCTTCTCGGCCCTCCAGGTCGAGCGCAACGTCATGTTCATGATCCTGACGCTGATCGTCATCGTCGCGGCGCTCAACATCATCTCCGGCCTCATCATGCTGGTGAAGGACAAGGGCAGCGACATCGCCATTCTGCGTACCATGGGCGCGAGCTCCGGCGCGATCATGCGCATCTTCTTCATGACGGGTGCCGCGATCGGCATCGTCGGCACCCTGGCAGGCGTCGCGCTCGGCGTCGTGGTCTGCGTCAACATCGAGTCGATCCGCGAGTTCTTCTCCTGGGTGTCGGGCACGGTGCTCTTCGACCCCGAACTCTATTTCCTCAGCCAGCTGCCGGCGGAGATGAATTTCGGCGAGACGCTATCGGTCGTCGTCATGGCGCTCGGCCTGTCGTTCATCGCGACTATCATCCCGGCCTGGCGCGCCTCGCGCCTCGATCCCGTCCAGGCGCTTCGCTACGAGTAAGGAATGGCAATTTCCATGAAACGCAAGGTCGTACTTGAGCTCTCGGGCGTCGAGCGCCACTACGGGCAGGGCGAGACGCTGCTCTCCATTCTCAGGGGCGCCGATTTTTCGCTGCACACCGGCGAGATCGTCGCGCTGGTGGCGCCGTCCGGTACCGGCAAGTCGACGCTGCTCCACATCGCGGGCCTGCTCGAACATCCCGATGCCGGCGAGGTGAGCGTCAACGGCCACCCCAGCAATGGGCTTTCCGACGACAAGCGCACCGCGATCCGCCGCAGCGAGATCGGCTTCGTCTATCAGTTCCACCACCTCCTGCCGGAATTCTCCGCGCTGGAGAACATCATGATGCCGCAGCTCATAGCCGGCCTGTCCTGGGCCGAAGCGCGCGCCCGCGCCAGCCAGCTCCTCGACTACATGCGCATCGGCCATCGCGGCGACCACCGCCCCGCCGAGCTCTCGGGCGGCGAGCAGCAGCGCGTGGCGATTGCCCGCGCCGTCGCCAACGCTCCGCTGGTGCTCTTGGCCGACGAGCCGACCGGCAACCTCGACCCCGAAACGGCCCACTACGTCTTCGATGCACTGGAGGCGCTGGTGCGCCAGTCCGGGCTTGCCGCATTGATTGCGACGCATAACCATGAACTTGCCGCGCGAATGGATCGCCGCGTCACGATCAACGACGGCAAGGTCGTCGAGTTCTGAAATCAGGCGCCGGGTGGTCGATGGTGTCCCGTGTTGAGGCGCGGGTGCTGGACCGGCTTGCATACATAGCCCAACCTTGCTGCCAGTCATTCGCGCCCTGCGCCGCAATCCAGCCGGAGAGCCCTCATGGTAGGTTACTGTATGTTATCGTAACCTACCTCCGCTCGAAAATACTTCCGCCGTCGCATGCTGTATACGTCTGTCGTTCTATTATCGACTTTCATCTGTGCATTGACAGCGGGAAGTGTCGCTCGCTTTCCCGTCTTGGCAATAGCCAACAGGGAGCATTGAACGATGAAAACGCGTCTCTACCTCGCGGTGCTCGCCGCCAGTTGTTTTTCTGTCTTTCCCGCTGCCGCCCAGCAAGTCACCGGCACTCCAGGGTCGCCCAGCGCCACCTCGACGATCGATGGCCAGTCTCTGCCGGCCGCGCCGCCAGCGTTCGGCGGGACCATCAACCTGGACGCCCAGCAGTCGACGCCCTGGTGGCCCCCCAGCGTCGTCCCGCCAAAGGGCGCGCCCAACGTCCTGCTGATCATCACTGACGATGCGGGCTACGGTGTTTCGGGAACCTTCGGTGGCGTCATCCCGACGCCCACGCTCGATGCCGTGGCGGCGGCCGGGCTGCGCTACACCCAGTTCCACTCCACCGCGCTCTGCTCGCCGACGCGCGCCGCGTTGATCACCGGGCGGAACCACCATTCGTCGGGCTTCGGCGTGATCGCCGAACAGGCCACCGGTTTTCCCGGTTACGATACGATCATCGGTCCGAACAATGCCACGATCGGCAACATCCTCAAGAACCATGGCTATGCCACCTCGTGGTTTGGCAAGAACCACAATACCCCTACCAACGCATACTCGACCTCGGGCCCGTTCGATCAGTGGCCCTCGGGCATGGGCTTCGACTATTTCTACGGTTTCATGGGCGGAGAATCGAACCAGTGGGTGCCCTGGCTGTTCCGCAACCACACCCAGATCTCTCCGTGGAATGAAAATCCCAAATATAACCTGATCACCGGCATGGCCGACGATGCCATCAACTACCTGCGCGAGACCAATGCCGCGACGCCGGAGAAGCCGTTCTTCCTCTACTACGCGCCCGGCGCGACCCACGCACCCCACCATCCGACCGAGGAATGGATCAAGAAATTCGAGGGCAAGTTCGACATGGGCTGGAATGCCATGCGCGACCAGATCTTCGCCAACCAGAAGCGGCTTGGCGTGATCCCCGAGAACGCCAAGCTCACCCCCTGGCCCGACGATCTGCCGCAGTGGGATACGCTGAGCGCGGATGAAAAGAAAATGTTCGCCCGCCAGGCGGAGGTTTTTGCTGCCTATGTTGCCTATGCGGATAATGAGATCGGCCGGGTGATCGACGAGGTTCGCAAACAAGGCAAGCTCGACAATACGCTCATCATCTACATCGAGGGCGATAACGGTACCAGCGCCGAAGGCTCGACCATCGGCACCGCGTTTGACCTTGCAGCCATCCAGGGCATCAACATGCCCGTCGCGGATCAGCTGAAGTATTACGACGCCTGGGGTTCGGACGTGACGACGCCGCATATGTCGGTTGCCTGGTCGTGGGCCTTTGATACGCCGTTCAAATGGACCAAGCAGATCGCGTCGCATTTCGGCGGCACGCGTCAGGGCATCGCGATGTCATGGCCGGGACATATTACCGACACCGGCGGCGTTCGCAGCCAGTTTCACCATGTGATCGATATCGTGCCGACGATTCTGGAGGCCACCGGCATTCAGGCACCACAAACGGTGAATGGCATTGCCCAGAAGCCGATCGAGGGCGTCAGCATGGCCTATACCTGGTCGAAGGGGGCAAAGGACGTGCCGTCGGCCCGCCAGACCCAGTATTTCGAGATGTTCGGCGACCGCGCCATCTATCATGACGGCTGGATCGCCTCGACCACGCCGCCCGCCGGGCCTTGGCTGCTCGGCCTCGGCAAGCTTCCCAATGTACTCGATGGCTACAACTGGGAACTCTACGATATTACCAAGGACTTCTCGCAGTTCGACGATGTTGCCGCCAAGGAGCCGGCCAAGCTCAAGGAACTGCAGGAGCTGTTCCTGGTAGAGGCCGCGAAGTACCAGGTGTTCCCGCTCGACAACTCGGTCGCCACGCGGTTCATAGCGCCACGGCCGAGCGCCACCGCCGGCAGGGACACGTTCACTTATACCGGCACGCTCTCGGGCCTGCCGCCATCCTCTGCCCCCAGCCCACTGACCCGGTCCTACACGATCACCGCGGAAATCGAGGTTCCCGAGGGCGGCGGCGAAGGCATGATCAACACGCTCGGCGGCCGTTTCGGCGGCTATGGTCTCTACCTGCTGAAAGGCAAGCCGATCTTCACCTACAACATGATGGGGCTGGAGCGCTTCCGCTGGGAGGGCGCGGACGCCTTGGCCTCCGGCAAACACACCGTCGTTTTCGATTTCACCTATGATGGACCCGGTTTCGGCAAGGGTGGGACAGGTGTCTTGAGCGTTGATGGTGCCGAAATTGCCAAGCAGACAATTCCGCATACCATCCCCTTCCTTGCGACAATCGACGAATCTTTCGACGTCGGTATCGACACCCGGTTACCGATTGACGATAAGGACTACCAGGTGCCTTTCCCCTTCACCGGCACGCTCGACAAGCTGACGGTGAAGGTCGGGCCGACACAGCTCTAGGCAGAGCCGCCACACCGGCCAGCCTCCTGCGACAAGCGTTTCAGTGCCACAAGCAAGGGGCACTGAATTCCTTCATGGAAGGAACGGCAGGAGTCGTCGCTCGCATGAACTCCAGTGACGCCGAATCGCATTCGCGCCGTTTGCGAAACAGCTCCGGATTTCCGTGCCGCCGCTCCTCCGACGATCGTGGCCCAGCCAAATTCGCGGAACTGTGTAGCAAATGCCACCAACGACCGCTTCTGGGCCCAAACCGGTCATTGGTTGTCGCAAATATCGGTCGCAAGACACTGACTTTTGCAAGTGAGTTTCGCGACGAAGATTTCCCTGAAGGTTCAATCTAAGTGCTTCTGTCGCGGAATCTAGGATTTTTGCGACGACTGGCCGTTAAACCTGCCCAAAGACAGTCTCTTGTTCAACCGGCAGGGCACGTAGTCCCGGCACAGGCGATAGGAGGATAATCAGAAACTGGACCAAGAATCCTCCTGTTGCCAAGAATAGACATGCTGCAACGCCGAAATAGCCAGCGACTAGAGCACCGAGCGCAGCTCCGAGCGGCCTTGAACCATAGGTGGCGGTCATTATCAGCGCCGAAACTCGACCAAGCATGACGTTTGGCGTAACCGCCTGACGCAACGTCATCGTCGTGATGCTCCAAAGGATTGGCCCGACGCCGAACACGAAGAAACTGATGCATACCAGCCAGAATGAAGGAAACCAGAGTGTCAACAACATGAGGCAGGCTCCACAAAATCCTCCGAGCGGCCCCAGAACAATCATGGTTCCAACCGAAAAGCGCCGCGCGAGGACGGGCACGATCATGGCTCCTACAATCATGCCGACACCATCAACTCCCAACGCAATGCCTACCTGGGTTGCACTCATGCCGAGGTTCTGGACGGCGTAGGCAACAAAGACTGCTATCAAAATCACCCACGCGGTATTAAAGAAAATCGCGGTGAACAGGATCGGAAGCAGGAATTTATGATGTGCAACGAATGTCGCTCCCGCCTTCAGGTCTTGTAGCGGGTTGCTGAAGGGGCGTGGTGTCACATTGTCTTTTGGAATGCTTGCTAGATACAGCGCGGCCAGAATGGAAAGCACGGTTGCAAGGACATAGGCAGTAGAAGCGCCGGTCCAACCGACCAATGCACCACCAAGAGCGGGGCCAGCGGCAAATGCGGCGCTGCGCACCAATTCAAGCCAGCGGTTCGCATCGCCAAGTCGTGCACGGGGTACAATCGAGGGAATAATCGCAGGAGCGGCCACGCTGTAACAAACCGTCCCGACGGCTCCAATGAAGCCGAGAACTGCGAGTAGCGGCACATTCAGCAGTCCAGATACTAAAAGCAATACAATAACGATAAGGGAAAAGCTGCGTAGGACCTCCGATCCCACCATCAATGTTTTGCGCGAGGCCCGATCAACGGCAAGTCCGGCGGGAATGGACAGCAACAAAAACGGAAGGGTTTGCGCCATTTGCAGCCATCCCGTTTCAACCGGCCCTGCACCAAGCAACAAAACCGCCGCCAATGGAGCGGCTGCCAATGCTATCTGCTCGGAAAACTGTGCGAAGAGATTCGACCAGCCTATGCGTTTGAATGCGGGGGGTAGTGGAGCCGATTGGGTGGAATTCAACATCGTTTGTCCTCATGTGCAATACATGAGGACAGATGGCCTGATCTACGGAGCTATAGGCCACCCGTTTCTTGCGACTAAAATTTTCTTTGTCGCAGAATTCCCAATTAAAGCGAGAATTGTTTTTCTGACTTTTGCAACGTCCCAGAATAAGGAGTTTTGCGACTGCCGCAATGTCCGCTACTGGCGCAAAGCGGTCAATCCTGCATCACTGCCAGTTGGTGGCATTTGATCCATAACTCCGCAAATTCGCACACGTCTCATCCCCGCACCTCCAACTCGTGCCTATAATCGCCTCGTTCCGTTTCGGCTGCACCGGATACGCATCGCCGGCGAGACGGGGCCGGTGCCTTCTGGTCTGCTGGTGATGCAGGCGGATCATTGGGGGCTGCGCAGAAAATGGTCTCCCTCTCGCCTGAAAAATGGCGGGGCGTGCGTGTGCCGCACACATGATTGGACCGGCGACTGGTTCTTGCCGAAGGCTTGAACCTTTCGGAGCGTCCGGCGCAAATCGCCGCGAGCGCTTCCCTGGAAAAGGTGCCGGTATCCGCGCAGAGGGATCGGAATTGCGTGGCAAAGAACACCGAACGGGACACGTCGCGTGTCACCTATCAAATTGCAAACGAGGCACTCGACGTGTCCCGGCCGATCAGCGTCCTCTGGCTGGACCCGAGGATCACCCGAGGAAAAATACCGCGATCGCCAAGGCCGCACTCCGTCTTGTTACAGGCCCGATCTTAACCATAATCTCCAATCCACGATTCTCTTTTTGTTCTCCTGTTGACTCCGGTACGAAATGTGAACAAAATAAAAACATAAAGGAATTCGGGAGACAACGATGACTGACATTTTTCGTGACATTGCCGCATTCGCTTCCATTGCCACCTTCGTGGCAAGCCTTTCCATCATCATCATGGCCATGTGACCGGCCGCTCGTTCGAAAGCCGTTGAACGAGGAAATCCGAACTGGACTCTCACTGCTCCGCGCCCGAAAATAACCTGATTCAGGAAGTGGATAGGGCGCGGACATGGCAGATGCGGCGAATGTGAAATCAGCACCGAAGGACGTGGGGGATACTCCCCAGTTCGTCCATCTGCGCGTGCATTCCGCCTATTCGCTTCTCGAGGGCGCCTTGCCGCTCAAGAAGGTGCTCGCGAAGGCCGTTGCTGACGATCAGCCGGCCATCGCCATTACCGATACCAACAACCTCTTCGTCGCACTCGAATTCGCGCAGAAGGCGATGGACGAAGGGCTGCAGCCGATCATCGGCTGCCAGGTCTCGATCGACATGGAAGACGGCCTGGAAACAGAAAGGCGCGCGGGCCAGCAAGCGCTGGCGAAGCTGCCTTCGATCGTCCTTCTCTCGGCGACCGCCGCCGGCTATGAGCGTCTCGTGGACCTCGTCAGCCGTGCCTATCTTGGGGGAGAGGGCAGCCAGGCGGCTCACATACGGGCGTCCTGGCTCGCGGAAATCGGAACGGAGGGCCTCATCGCTCTCACGGGCGCTCTGGGCGGACCGGTCGATTCGGCCTTGAAGGATGGTCATCGCGCGCCTGCGGAAAGAAGGCTCCTCGAACTGAAGCGCCTGTTCGGCGACCGCCTCTATGTCGAATTGCAGCGTCACGGCACCTATGACCGCGCCCATGAGCGCCGGATCGTTGCGCTCGCCTACCAGCACGCGCTGCCGCTGGTCGCCACCAACGAGGCCTTCTTCCCGACACGGGCAGACTACGACGCGCACGACGCGCTGATGGCGGTGGCGCACAATGCCATCGTCTCGGATGACAGCCGCTTTCGCCTGACGCAGGATCACTATCTGAAGGGCAGGGCGGATATGGCCAAGCTCTTCGCCGATCTGCCGGAGGCTCTCGAAAATACCGTCGAGATCGCGCGACGCTGCTCCTTCGTGCTGCAGACGCGCAAGCCGATCCTGCCGCGCTTTACCGGTGCCACGGACGATCCCGAGGAGGCAGAGCGTGCCGAGTCCGGCGAGCTGCGCCGCCAGGCCGTCGAAGGCCTGGACATGCGGCTCGCAACGCTTGGCATGTCGCCGGGCTACGAGGAGAAGGATTACCGCGAGCGGCTGGAATTCGAGCTCAGCGTCATCGAGCGCATGAAGTTTCCCGGCTACTTCCTCATCGTTGCCGACTTCATCAAGTGGGCCAAGCAGCAGGACATTCCCGTCGGCCCGGGCCGCGGCTCGGGCGCGGGCTCGCTCGTCGCCTATGCATTGACGATCACCGATGTCGATCCGCTGCGCTTTTCGTTGCTCTTCGAACGCTTCCTCAATCCCGAGCGCGTGTCGATGCCGGACTTCGACATCGACTTCTGCCAGGACCGCCGCGAAGAAGTGATCCGCTACGTCCAGCAGAAATACGGCCGCGAGCAGGTGGCGCAGATCATAACCTTCGGTTCGCTGCAGGCGCGTGCTGCGCTGCGCGACGTCGGCCGCGTGCTGGAAATGCCCTATGGCCAGGTCGACAAGATCTGCAAGCTGGTACCGAACAACCCGGCCAATCCGACGCCGCTCTCCAAGGCAATCGAGGAGGAGCCGAAGCTGAGGGAGGAGGCGGAGAAGGAGCCCGTGGTCGCGCGTCTGCTCGACATCGCCCAGAAGATCGAGGGCCTGTATCGCCACGCCTCGACCCACGCCGCCGGCATCGTCATCGGCGACCGTCCGCTCTCCAAGCTCGTGCCGATGTACCGCGATCCGCGCTCGGACATGCCGGTCACGCAGTTCAACATGAAGTGGGTCGAGCAGGCGGGCCTCGTCAAGTTCGACTTCCTCGGCCTGAAGACGTTGACTGTGCTGAAGGTCGCCGTCGATTTCGTGGCGAAACGCGGCATCAGCGTCGACCTTGCCTCCATCCCTCTGGATGACAAGAAGACCTACGACATGCTGTCACGCGGCGAGACGGTCGGCGTGTTCCAGGTGGAAAGTGCGGGCATGCGCAAGGCGCTGATCGGCATGAAGCCGGACTGCATCGAGGATATCATCGCGCTGGTTGCGCTCTACCGACCGGGGCCGATGGAGAACATTCCGGTCTACAATGCTCGCAAGCACGGCGAGGAGGAGCTCGCGTCGATCCACCCGATGATCGACCACCTCCTGAAGGAAACGCAGGGCGTCATCGTCTATCAGGAACAGGTGATGCAGATCGCCCAGGTCCTTTCCGGCTATTCGCTTGGCGAGGCCGACCTGCTGCGTCGTGCCATGGGCAAGAAGATCAAGGCGGAGATGGACCAGCAGCGCGAGCGCTTCGTCGTTGGCGCCGTCAAGAACGGCGTGTCGAAGCCGCAGGCCGATACGATCTTCGAGCTCCTCGCCAAGTTCGCGAACTACGGCTTCAACAAGTCCCACGCCGCCGCCTACGCGATCGTCTCCTACCAGACAGCCTATATGAAGGCGCATTATCCGGTGGAGTTCCTGGCGGCCTCGATGACCCTCGACATGTCGAACACCGAGAAGGTCAACGACTTCCGCCAGGATGCCAAGCGGCTCGGCATCGAGGTGATCGCGCCGTCGGTGCAGACTTCGTTCCGCCATTTCGAGACCGGCGACAACCGCATCTATTATGCTCTCGCTGCGATCAAGGGCGTCGGCGAATCTGCCGTCGATCATGTCGTCGAGGTGCGCGGCGACCGGCCCTTTGCGAGCATCGAGGATTTCTGCCTGCGCATTGATCCGAAGCAGATCAACCGCCGTGTTCTCGAAAGCCTTGTCTATGCCGGTGCGTTCGATAGCTTCGGCATCGACCGTGCTCAACTGGTGGCAGGGCTCGAGCGCATCTCCGGCTATGCCCAGCGCGCCCAGGAAAACAAGGTCAGTGGCCAGTCCGACATGTTCGGCAGCGGAGGCGCCTCCGGACCCGAGCGGATATCCTTCCCGACCTTCACGCCCTGGCTCGCCTCCGAGCGGCTTCTGAAGGAGTTCCAGGTGCTGGGCTTTTATCTCACGGCCCACCCGCTCGATACCTACAACGCCATGCTGCAGAAGATGCGCGTCCAGACCTTTGCGGATTTCTCCATCGCCGTGAAGCAGGGGGCAGCCAACGCCCGTCTCGCGGGCACCGTCATTTCGAAGCAGGAGCGCAAGACCCGTACCGGCAACAAGATGGGCATCTTCGTCTTCTCGGACTCTTCCGGGCAGTTCGAGGCGGTGCTCTTCTCGGAGACGCTGAACCAGTACCGGGATGTGCTTGAAGTCGGCAAATCCTTCGTCATCACCGCGCAGGCCGACGAGCGTCCGGAAGGCGTCAGCCTGCGCCTGCAGACGGCGCAGTCGCTGGAAGAGAAGTCGCTGCAGATGCAGAAGGCGCTGAGGGTCTATGTCCGCGATTCCGGGCCATTGAGGGCAGTCGCCACCCATCTCAACGCCAAGGGCGATGGGCTCGTCTCCTTCATCGTGATCAAGGAGGACGGGAGGCGTGAAATCGAGGTGGCTCTCTCGGAGAGGTTCCGCATCACGCCGGAAATTGCCGCCGCATTGCGCACGGCGCCGGGCGTGGTCGACGTGGAACTGGTGTGACGCCCGGCAGGCTTCAGCCGGAGCCGTCGCGGGTGATGGTGATGAAGTCGGTGCCCTTGCCGGTCTCTGTGCCGAGCCCTGAATCCGTGATCGTCAGCGTCGAGCCGGAACTCAGGAGGTCGCCGACCATGCGGCGCGTCTCTTCCGGGATCGAGATGCGGTCGAGCACGTCGACCGGCACGTTGGAGACGACCGCCTTTTCGTAGGAGCGGATGCCGAGACGCTTCATTGCGGCCTTGCTCAGCCGGTCCTCCAGCGTCATGCCCACCCATTCTGCCGTGCCCTCCTCGTGGTCGACGGAATGCACGGTGTAGAAGTGCGTGCCGAGCGCGACCTCGGGATCGGTGATGGTTACCGGCGCCTCGAACAGCGGCGCAAAGTCCTGCCTGACCATCAGGATCCCGTTCGGCGGCTCGCCCCTGCCCGCAGCCTGGTAGACGGCGTGGATGAGCTTATCCGAGACGAGCTGGCGGTCGCCCGCGAATTCCAGCGGACGCAACTGCTTGAAAGTGTTGATCGCCTGGATCGTGGAGCGGCCGAGCATGCCGTCGGTGACGCCGGCCGAAAAGCCCAACGCATTGAGCATCCGCTGCAGGTGGATCACGGTTTCCTGCGCCCCGCGCCGGGTAATCAGGATGCGGATCGGAGCATCCTCCTTCTGGACCCTCGGTACGATGGTGGTGCTGGCGCTTATCTGTGTTTTCGGCGGCTCGTTCATCGCCACCTGTACCGGCGGGCCGGCCTTGTCCGGAAGGCTTGGCCGCAGCACGGCGTCGGAGAGCAATTCGAGCGTCGCTTGAGCGGCTTCCGGACGGAAGAGTGATGGATGATCGACGGGCTCGGGTGCAACCGCCTTGTCGGCAATGATCACCGGCACGCCGCGCTTCGTCATCTTGTAGAGCTGGAGCGCAAAGGCCTTCGGCAGGCGCACGCATCCATGCGACGCAGGATAGCCGGGAACGAAGCTCGATTCATGGAGCGCGATGCCGGACCATGTGAGGCGCTGCATGTAGGGCATCGGCGAATTCGAATAGATGTTGGATTCGTGGTACTTCTCCTTCTCCAGCACGGAGAAGATACCGCTCGGCGTCGAGTGACCCTGCTTGCCGGTCGAAGCCTTGGACGCGGCGACAACCTCGGTGCCGTCATAGACCGTGACGGACTGCTCGCTTTTTGAGACGACGATTTGCAGCTTGCGTGCGTCTGCGGCAAGCACGGGATGCATCAGTGCCGTGGCCGACAGCAGCCCCAGGCCGAAGAGGAAACGCGAAATCATGACGCCAAACCAAACGCAATACTTGCCCGCAAAATAGTAGTCGAAGTTTAAGGAAGGCTTGAGAACGGCCGCCTTCTCCTTCTGCCTCCCACTATTGTTCAGCTCGATACTTTATGCAATCCTTATATATGCTGCGGTCTGGGGGGACCGAAATGCATATTGACGTGCTTGAAAAGGCCGGGGATCTCGCAAAGCTGAAAGAGAACTGGGATGAGGTCTATGCGGCCGATCCCGAAGCGCACTATTTCCTGTCATGGATCTGGATAGCGAGCTGGTTCGAACGCCCGATACGCTGGTTCGTGCTCGCTGCCAAGGAAACGCCCGATGCCGAAAAGTATGTCGCCTTCTTTCCACTGAGGCTGCGTACCGAGTTCGACGGCGAACGCGGTTTCTTCAACACGATCATGACCGGCGCCTCGAACTATGCCGTCTATACCGGTTTGCTGTGCAGGCCCGACTGCGAGGATCGCGCCGTCCCGGCCTTCGCGGACTGTCTTCGCGGCTTCAATTGGACGAGCCTCCATCTCGACGACGTCTACCTTTCCCAGGAGCGCCTCGACCTCTTCCTCGATCGCTTTCCGCCCGGCAATTTCGTCACCGGCAAGGTGACGCGTCCGGTCCACAGGACCTCCGGCGGCGAAGACATCGATCACGACGTCTATGTCTACGTGCGCCTGCCTGCAGATTTTGAGACCTTTCTCGCCGAGAAGGTGGGGCCGAAGACAAGGCGCAACATCAGGCTCTACCTCAGGAAGCTCGACGGCGCCGACGAGCTTCGCGTGACCCACGCCACCGAAGAGACGATCGAACGCGACCTGGAGATCTTCTACCGGATGTGGGAGGCGCAATGGGGCGCCAAGAGCAGGCGCTACGCCGATTCCATCCTCGATAGCTCAAGGCACATGCTGGCGCGGTGCTTTCGCGACGGCTCCGTTTTCCTGCCGATCCTGTGGCAGGGCGATACGCCGGTCGCGGTCTTCGTCAACCTCCTCGATCGTCAAAGGAGAACGATCATCTGCTTCCTCGGCAGCCGCGACCCGGCGCTCAAGAACCCGTCGCCCGGGCTGCTGCTCCACGCCTACAACATGCGCTGGGGGATCGAGAACGGGTTCTCCGTCTACGATCTCGGCACGGGCGACTATTCCTACAAATACATATTCGGCTCGGAGGAACACCGCGTCGAACGCATGCGGATAACGACCGCGACGGGGCGCAACATCGGCGACCGCTTGGACCCACGCTCGCTATCGGTCGCGGCGGGCAGGGTCGAGCATTTCCTCGAAATCGGCGAACTTGCGAATGCCCAACGCGGATGCCGGCAGATCCTTGCGGCGGATCCGGCGCACGCGGGCGCGCTGCGCCTTGCCGCCCGGATCAACGCAGCCGAGACAGCGCCTCCGCCTCTGCACGAGGCCGTCACGTTCGAGGCTACCTTCGCGCATCACCGCGCCGGCGAGCTCGCCAAGGCGGCGGCCGGCTATCGTGCGCTGATCGCCGCCGAGCCGAGGCACTTCGAGGCCAATCACCAGCTGGGCGTCGTCCTCTTCCAGCAGGGCGATGCGAAGGCGGCGGAGACACAGATCCGCCATGCCCTCGGCATCAGGCCCGACGCAGCATCGGCCCATTGCAACTACGGCAACGTGCTTGCCGGGCTCGGCGACTTCGTGCGCGCGATTTCAAGCTACGACCGGGCGGTTGCGCTGGCGCCGGACAATGCCATCGCCTTCCACAATCGCGGCAATGCGCTGAGACGCGTCGGGCGACTGGACGAGGCGCTGGGGAGCTATGAACGCGCCATCGCGCTGCGACCGGACTACGAGGCGGCTTTGAAGGGGAGGGCGGCCATCCTGGAGCAGGCCCGGACATCCCCGGCTTAGCCCTTGTGAACCGATCCCGCGGCGCTACTTGTCGCGCTTGCCGCCTTCGAATGTGTATCCGGTCTCGACCGTCCCCTTGCCGAATTTGTCCCGAAGCTTGTCCATCGCCGCCTCGGCCGCCGCCCTGCGCGTTGCCTGGTGGTCGATCAGGTCAGGAGGATCGGCACGGGCCGCGTCGCTGAGGTCCGTGACGCCGATGCCGATCAGGCGGAATTTCGTGCCACCCGTTTCGCGCTCCAGCAGTTCGACACCAGTCCGGAATATCCGGTCGGCGAGCTGGGTGGGATCCTCGAGGCGCCGGTTGCGCGTGCGCAGCTTGAAGTCGGCGGTCTTCAGCTTCAACACCACGGTCTGCCCTGCAATGCCGCTCTTCTTCAGCCGCCACGACACCTTTTCGGAGAGATTGCGCAGGATCGGCACGAGATCATCATGGCGCGATATGTCGTCGAAGAATGTAGTCTCGGCGGAAACGCTCTTGGCCGGGTCGTTGAGGTGCACCACGCGGTCGTCGACGCCGCGCGACAGGCGGTAGAGCCTCTGGCCCATGACGCCGTAGCGACGCATGAGATCGCCTTCCTCCATGGTCTGGAGCTGGCCGATCGTGCGGATGCCATCCCCCTCCATGGTTGCGGCCAGCGCCTTTCCGACGCCCCATATGGTCGTGACCGGGCGTGGCGCGAGGAAGGAAACAGCCTCCTCGCGTCCGATCACCGAGAAGCCGCGTGGCTTCTGCAGGTCGGAGGCGACCTTGGCGAGGAACTTGCAATATGACAGGCCGATCGAGATCGTGATGCCGATCTCCTTCTCGACGCGCTTGGCGAACTTGGCGAGGGTCCGCGCTGGCGGATCATGATGCAGGCGCTCCGTGCCGGCGAGCTCAAGGAAGGCCTCGTCGATGGAGAGAGGCTGCACCAGCGGTGTCAATTCCTGCATGAGGGCACGGACTTCGCGGCCGACACGCACGTATTTCTCCATGTCCGGCCGGATGACGATCGCCTGCGGGCAGGCCTCCAGCGCCTTGAACATCGGCATTGCGGAGCGCACGCCGTGGATGCGCGCGACATAGCAGGCGGTCGAGACCACGCCGCGTTTTCCGCCGCCGATGATGACCGGCTTGTCGGCAAGTTCCGGATTGTCACGCTTCTCGACAGAGGCGTAGAAGGCGTCGCAATCGATATGAGCGAGCGTCAGCCCATAGAGTTCCTTATGATAGACGAGCCGCGGGCTTCCGCAGGCGCGACAACGCGGCCGGGCGCCCGGCTGCTCGCTGAGGCAGTCTCGGCAGAAGCCTAAGGTCTTGTCGGGCGCGCTCGTCATCATGGGAACAAAGATTGAACGTCGCCACTTTATGTCCTATGCTTTTGAGTCTCAAGAGGTAGCGAAGGGGTCTCCCGGTGATCTCGAACGACTTTGACGCCCGGCCGTTGACGCCGGACAGGTGGAGTGACTTCGAGACGCTTTTCGGACCGCAGGGCGGCTGCGAATACTGTTGGTGCACCTATTTTCGCATGAGCGCACCGGAGCGCCGCGCCCTGGACAGGGAGGCACGCAAAGGCGCCATGAGGGCCCGCGTCGCGCGCGGGACGGTGCCGCCGGGTCTTCTCGGCTATATGGGGGAGGAACCGTTCGCCTGGGTGCAGGTGGGCCCGAGAGGGGAGTTGCCGCGCTGGAATTCGCCGAGGACCGCGTCGAGACCACTCGAGGCGGGGGACGCGGAAGATCCCGGCATCTGGGCGGTAAGCTGCTTCTTCATGGCATCCAGATTTCGCGGAAAGGGCCATAGCCATGGGATGCTGTCGGCGGCGATCGATTTTGCAAGGCGGAATGGCGCCCGGCTGCTGGAGGGCTGTCCGATCGAGCGAACCAAGCAGTCGAAATCCGTCGGGCTTTATGTCGGGCCGTTGCGCATCTTCAAGGCGGCAGGCTTTGCGGAGGTTGCAAGGCGAAGAGACGGCCGACCGCTGATGCGAATGGTGCTCTGAAGGCTGGTTGGCCGTCAGCGTGTGATGTGGACGCTGATCAGGGCGGCGGCGTGGCGCCAGTCTTCGGCCCGCTGGATTCCCGCTTCGGCGGCGGGCGCAAGGCGGTGAACGGCAGAGTCGGGCATGAGATGCAGCAGCAGGCAGCCGGAGACGTGGTCGCGGACCGAATGCAGGTTACGGGCCATGTCATCGACGAATGCGACCGGCAGGGATCGATCCCCGTGAAGCGCTTGGACGACCGGACCCTTGGGTTGCTCGGTCGCCAGCAGCGGGAAGGTGAGCCCGAGCCGGTCGAGCAGTCGGCGTCGCTGATCGACGAACCGCGGCGGCATGGCCGTAAGGAAGATGATGTCGGCCTCTTTGGAGAGTGCCTCGAGCGTTAGCGTAACCAGTTCAAACGGCGTCTGCCATTGATCCTGCGCCTCGAAGAAGGCCCCGATCAGGCGTGTGACCTCGGCGTCCTCGAGCGCAATGCCGCTCGATCTCGAGACGATGTTGCCGTGCAGCCGGAAGGAGCGGGGCAGGAACTGATGACCTTGGCTCTCCAGGAAGGCTTCGAAGGGGGCGATGAATTGCAGCACCACATCATCCACATCGCAGACGACGAGCGGTCGGTCTTGAAGGCGGACATGAGAGACGTCGAGTTCGATGGCGTCAGTCAAGGTCAATACTCTCCGGAGGACAGTCCCTGCGGCGAAAAATGCTGCCACGCGCTGACGACCGTTTCGGGCGGAATTCCGCTTGCCTCGCAGAAGGCCACCAGCGTCGGCTCATGGCCCATCAGGAAATCGAGCATCCCGGCAAGGAAGCCCGGGTCATTCACCGCATCGCGCACCTGGCCCGGTTCAACGCCGGTAAGCGCAAGGAAACGGCCGAATAGATCCGGCTCTCCCACGAGCCATCCAAGAACTTTGATCGCTGTTTCCTGCGGGTCGGCCGCAAATGCCTTTCCCGTTTTGAATTTGCTTTGCATTTCGCTGGGTAAATTACCTTTTCTTCAACCAAATACCGGTAGCGTAAGGCTCTCGGATTCATGGAGCCGGCTTGTTCGCGAATGTATATATTTAATACACCGTTGCAAGGTCGGACGCGGGGACAGCATGTCATGCCCAAACAGGTGATGATCGTAGAGGACAACGAGCTCAACATGAAGCTCTTTCGTGACCTGATCGAGGCATCGGGCTACACGACCATCCAGACGCGGAACGGCATGGAGGCGCTGGACCTTGCGCGCAAGCATCGCCCGGATCTGATCCTGATGGACATCCAGCTTCCGGAGGTTTCCGGCCTGGAGGTCACCAAGTGGCTGAAGGAGGACAGTGACCTCCATGTCATTCCGGTGATCGCGGTGACTGCTTTTGCGATGAAGGGCGACGAGGAACGCATCCGCCAGGGCGGTTGCGAGGCTTATGTGTCGAAGCCGATTTCTGTTCCAAAATTCATTGAGACCATAAAGACATATTTGGGGGATGCCTGATGCCGGACGGCAGGCGGGCGGGAATGGGGTTATGACTGCACGCATTCTGGTGGTGGACGATGTCCCCGCGAACGTGAAGCTTCTCGAGGCGAGGCTGCTGGCGGAGTATTTCGACGTCCTGTCGGCGGCAGACGGCTTCGAGGCGCTTGCGGTCTGCGAACACCATCAGGTCGATATCGTGCTGCTCGACGTCATGATGCCGGGCATGGATGGCTTCGAGGTCTGCGAGCGGCTGAAGGAAAATCCGCGCACCTCGCACATCCCGGTCGTCATGGTGACGGCACTCGACCAGCCGACCGACCGCGTGCGCGGCCTGAAGGCCGGCGCTGACGACTTCCTCACGAAGCCCGTCAACGACCTCCAGCTCATTTCGCGGGTCAAGAGCCTCGTGCGCCTGAAGACGCTGAGCGACGAACTGCGCATGCGCATGGAGACCGCGAATTCGATCGGCATGGACGATCTCCTGCGCGCCGAGGGCAAGGGCGACGATGTGGGCAAGGTTCTCCTGGTCGACGGGCGTGCAAGCTCGCAGGAACGGATCATCCGGGCACTGAATCCGATCGCGGAGGTCTCCGCCATGTCAGACCCACAGGCCGCGCTGTTCGAGGCGGCCGAACGGTCCTTCGAACTCGTCATCGTAAATTCCAATTTCGACGACTACGATCCGCTGCGCCTATGCTCGCAGCTGCGCTCACTGGACCGCACGCGCTTCCTGCCGATCCTGCTGATCGCGGAGCAGGGGGCCGATGAGATGGTCATGCGCGCGCTCGACCTCGGCGTGAACGACTATATCGTCCGCCCGGTCGATGCGAACGAGCTCGTTGCCCGCAGCCTCACCCAGATCCGCCGCAAGCGCTACAACGACCGCCTGCGGGCCAGCGTCAAGGAAACGATCGAGCTTGCGGTAACCGATGCGCTGACCGGCCTCAACAACCGTCGCTATCTGGACAGTCACCTGAAGGCGCTGTTCAAGCGCGCCACGGTCAGGGGCCGCCCGCTTTCCGTCCTCATCACGGATATCGACCGCTTCAAGCTGGTCAACGATACCTACGGGCACGATGCGGGCGACGAAGTGCTGCGCGAATTCGCCGGCCGCATCCGCTCGACGGTGCGCGGCGCCGATCTCGCCTGCCGCTTTGGCGGCGAGGAGTTCGTCATCGTCATGCCCGATACGCCGGAAGACGTCGCCGCATCCGTTGCCGAGAGATTGAGAAGCTCAGTGGAGAGCATGCCCTTCGTGCTGCGCAGCTCGGGCCAGGCGCTCAATCTCACCGCATCCTTCGGCCTTTCCTCGCGCGCGATCGCGATCGAGACGCCGGAGCAACTGATGAAGCAGGCCGACCGCGCCCTCTACGAGGCGAAGAAAACGGGTCGCAACCGGGTCGTCGCCGCGGCCGCCTGACCCCGCGCGATACCGTGGTGCGCGCCTTCCGGCCCGATTTTCCACAGGCTCACCGCATCCTACCCCTATTTGATGAGGGTAGACCGCAACCGCTCCGCATGGATACTTTGTCCGTCGCTACCGTCGGTATGTGCATTGGAGAATTTTAACGTATCAGAGAAATTTTCGCTTTCAATCGTGTAAACTTTGATTACTCTCCAGCACAACAGCCAACTTCTGGGTGAAATTTATGTTTAGCTGCGTGAATGCCCTCACCCAAGGTGAGGGAGATTCCGATTTATTCTGTGAACAATATAGGCTTTTCTCAGAGAGTTGTTTGTTTTCTATTTTACATGCAAAACAGGATCGATTAGGCGTAATTTTGTTGTTGAAGAAGTTCAGCGCGTCCATTTCTGTGCCAAGGCGGGAATTTTAACCATAGAGAGATATCGGATTTTTCATCATTAAGAATTTGTTGATTTTCTTCCGGTTTCGCGCAAATTATCGGCACATAAAGAGACAAGTCCCGTAAGGGCAGGTCTACCCCATGATGCTCAGGTCCGCCGCATCTCCTGGGTCGTGGGGTCGGTCGGCTGGTAGGCAAACTACGCGGCTCCTCGTGCCGCCATTGCATGCTGGCCGACCCCCTTATCGAAACGCCGCTCTTCCAAGGGAAGACGCGGCGTTTTTCTTTTCCAATGCCCGAAAACAAATATGCCCAAAAACAAAAAAGCGCGCAGCCGAGGCGCGCGCTTTACCGTGAAACGGATCGATCGAGATTACTTGATCTTCGTTTCCTTGAACTCGACATGCTTCTTGGCAATCGGGTCGTACTTGGTCTTCGTCATCTTGTCCGTCATCGTACGGCTGTTCTTCGTCGTGACGTAAAAGAAACCGGTGTCGGCTGTCGACAGCAGCTTGATCTTGATTGTTGTAGCCTTGGCCATGGTCGTCCTGCCTTTAAGAAAAATGAAGCCGTGGACGGCCCGTTCGGGTCCACGGCGAATTCTCGCGCGAAACTACAAATCGCGCCCGAAAAGTCAAGCCCGATTTCGCCTGAAAAGCAGGCGTATCCCCGAGAGAACGACATAAACACCGAAGAAACAGGCAATTGCCCAGGCAAAACCATTGTTTCCGGTGACGTCGATTGCCGCACCGATGACCTGCGGCCCCGCGACCGTTCCCACCGCATAACAGAAGACGAAGGCGGCATTGGCGGCCGCAAGGTCCGAGCCCGTCAGCCGCGAGCCGAGATGGCTCAATCCGACCGTATAGAGCCCGGAAACGCTGCCGCCCCAGAAGAGAAGGACCGCGGCCATGAGGACCCAGTTGCCCGCGAGATAGGGCAGCATCAGCGATCCTATGAGGCCGACGGTCGCCATCATGGTCAGCAATGGCCGCTTGTCCTTGAGACGGTCGGAAAGCATGCCGAGCGGTATCTGGAAGACGACGTTGCCGATGCCCATCACGGTGAGGAGCAGGGCGGCCTGCGATTCGGTCGAGCCGGTGCGCGTCGCATAGATCGGGAAGAGGGAAAGTCCGCCGGCCTCCACCGCGCCGAATATGAACACCGCGGCTGTCGCCGTCGGCACTAGGAAGACGTAGCGCATGAAGTGCAGCTCCGGCTTCTCGTCGAGAACCGGGCTTTCGTCGCGTGCAATGAAGATGGGGACGGCCGCGATCAGTATTGCCCCGGCACCGACCAGAAACGGATAGATGCCGTCGCTGCCGAGCATCGAGAACAGCAACGGGCCTGCCGCAAAGCCGAGCGACAGCACCGTGGCATAGATGCCGAGCACGAAGCCGCGTTTGGATGGCGGCGAGGCGGCATTGATCCAGAATTCCGAGAGAATGAAGAGGGTGGTCGTCGCGCCGTGGAAGGCGACGCGCAGCGGGAACCACAGCCAGAAATTCTCGGCATAATAAAAGCCCAATGCGCTCACTGCGGAAATGAGCACTGCCCAGAGCATCGTCTGCGCGACGCCCCATTTATGCGCGAGGTAGGTCGTCACCGGCGCCGCGGCCATGGCGGCAATGCCGGCCATCGCGGTATTGAGGCCGATCAGCGTCGACGAGATGCCGCGCTTTTCCAGGATGATGCTGAGGAGCGGCAATCCAAGGCCAATGGCAATCCCCACTGCCGAGATCGAGGATATGGCTGCAACGAGCGAAGGCCAATGGATCTCCTCGACGTGGCCTGTGGTGCCGTTGCTCGGCTGAGTCATGCATTCATCCTTAGAGAACATTGCGAACGAATCGCCCGTTGCGCACAACATAGAAGGGCACGGGCACGTCAAATCTAAGTGACGGGTCAACCTCCAGCAGGCCGACCACGTCGTTCAGTATGATCCGCGTGATGTCGGGGATGTTCAGACAAGAAACGTCGGCAATGTCAAGCCATCGCAGGTCGGTGAGTTCCTCTGAATCGCGGATATCGGAGGGATCGACGCCCGCCTCGTCGGTGAAGGCGAGGAAAAAACGAGTGTCGTATCGTCTGACATGGCCGGGTGGAGTGATCGCCCGGGCAATGAAGCGCAGACAGCTGAGGTCTGCCGCATTCCCGGCGTTGCCGCCCTTGCACCCCTGTCCGCCCAGGACCAGGCTCGTCTCCTCCTCGAGCTCCCGAACGGCGGCGAGCGCGAGCGCGCGGACGTTGATGCCGGCGCGGCTCGAAGCTGCAAGCTTCCCGGCCACGCTCGCGTGAAGATCGCGCGAAAAGGCGAGGGCGTGATCCCTCGGATCGCGCCTTCCTCCCGGGAAGACATAGAGATCGGGCATGAAGACATGACCGGCGGCCCGGCGGCCGAGCAGGACGCGGTTGTGGCTACCGGAGCGGTCGACAAGGATCAGCGCCGCGGCATCCCGTGGCCTTGCCTGGACTTGCGGCCGGGGAGAGGTGGAGACCGTTCCGCTCACGCGGCGCCGTTTCCGTGGTCGAAATCCTCGGGATTGTCGTCATGTCCGCCGAAACCGTGCATCCGCATCGCCCACTGCAGGCCGATGACACCGCCCTTTATAGGCTGGATGCAAAGAAGGGCGGTGATGACCGTGATCGGCGCCCATATGCTGAGCGTGAGCCACAGCGGCAGCGGATAGACCATGTCGGTCATCATATATCCGCCGACGATCACATGGCCGAGGACGAGGATGACGAGGTATGGGGGCAGGTCGTCGGAGCGATGATGGAACATCGCCTCGCCGCAGGTGGCACAGTGGTCAACCGGTTTCAGGAAAGCGCGGAACAGGCGGCCCTCGCCGCAGGCCGGACACTTGCAGGCGAGACCACGCATGATCGAGCGCCCGATCGGCCGTTCTCCCTCCGCCTGTCCATACTGGATGATCCGGTCGGATCGACTGCCCGTCATCGTGCTTCCTTCCTGCCGGGGCTGCCCTGTCAGTGGCGTCCGCGCGGCGGTCTCGTGCCCGGCTTCTTGCGGGCCTGGCTGCGGTCGCGGCGCCCCGACTTGTGGAAGGAGCGCGTCGCGGCCGGCATGTTGCGTCCCTCGCTGAGGACTTCGAAGCGCAGGGCGCCGGCGAGCGGCACCGCTTCCACCAGCCGGACCGTCACGGTGTCTCCGAGACGATAGCCGCGGCCGGTCTTCTCTCCGGTCAGGGCCTGGTGGGCCTCGTCGTAGATGAAGTAGTCCGCGCCGAGCGTAGATATAGGAACGAAACCGTCCGCACCATAGTCCGGCAGGGTGACAAAAAGACCCGACTTGGTGACGCCCGAGACGCGGCCCTCGAATTCCTCGCCGACACGGGTGCTGAGATGGTGTGCGATCAGCCGGTCGATCGTCTCGCGCTCCGCGGCCATGGCGCGCCGCTCGAAGGTGGAGATTTCCGCTGCGACGTCGTCGAGCGCTGCCTCTTCCTCCGGCGTGATTCCTCCCTCGCCGAAGCCGAGGGAGCCGACCAGCGCGCGGTGGACGATGAGGTCCGCATAGCGGCGGATCGGCGACGTGAAATGCGCGTACTTCATCAGGTTCAGGCCGAAATGTCCGATGTTCTCGGGGCTGTAGATCGCCTGGCTCTGCGAGCGCAGGACCATCTCGTTCACCATGGTCTGGTGGGCCGTGCCTTCAGCCTTGGCCAGGATGCCGTTGAAATTGTTGGCGCGCATGTTTCCGCCCTTCGCCAGGGAAATGCCGAGCGTGGCGAGGAATTCGCGCAGGATCTCCTGCTTGGCAAGCGTCGGGCCGTCGTGAATGCGGTAGACCAGCGGCTGCCGCTTCTTCTCCAGCGTCTCCGCGGCTGCAACGTTTGCCTGGATCATCATCTCCTCGATGAGCTTGTGCGCATCGAGGCGTGCCGGCACGACAACGCGATCCACGGTACCGTCGGGCTTCAGCAGGATCTTGCGCTCGGGCATGTCGAGTTCGAGCGGCTGGCGCCGGTCGCGGCCGCGTTTCATTTTCTCGTAGGCGTCCCAGAGCGGCCTCAGGATCGGTTCCAGCAATGGACCCGTCTTGTCGTCGGGCTTGCCATCGATTGCCGCCTGCGCCTGCTGATAGGAGAGCTTTGCCGCGCTCTTCATCATGATGCGATGGAACGTGTGGCCGGCTTTACGGCCCTCTTTCGAGAAGACCATGCGAACCGCGAGCGCGGGCCGGTCGACGCCTTCCCTCAGCGAGCAGAGATCGTTGGAGATTTTCTCCGGAAGCATGGGCACGACGCGGTCGGGAAAATAGACCGAATTGCCGCGCTTGAGGGCCTCGCGGTCGAGCGTGGAGTTCGGGCGGACGTACCAGGAGACGTCGGCGATCGCCACGGTGACGATCACGCCGCCAGGATTGTCCGGCGACGGATCCGCCTCGGCGTGGACGGCATCGTCGTGATCCTTCGCGTCGGGCGGGTCGATGGTGACCAGCGGGAGCGTGCGCCAGTCTTCGCGATGCGACATCGTGGCGGGCCTGGCCGCCTCGGCCTCGGCAATCACGCTGGGCGGGAAGATGTGCGGGATGCCGTGCGCATAGATCGCGATCATCGAGATCGCCTTCTCGGAGGCGACGGATCCTATAACGGACAGCACCTTCGACTTGGGGAGCCCGAAGCGTCCAGTCCTTGCGACTTCCACCTCGATGAGATCGCCGTCCCTTGCGTCGCCGGTATCGCCCGGATCGACGACCATCTCCTCGCCGCGACGGTCGATCGGCATCAGTCGCCCGCCGCCGCCAGGCGTCTCGCGGAAGACGCCGAGCAGCGCATTGCGCCGCTTGTCGATGACCTTGATGATGCGGGCGGTATATGCGGGTCCGCCGCGGTCCGCGGCCGGAAATATCTTGGCAAGAATGCGATCGCCGAGGCCGGCCACGGGTGCCTTGCCCTTGCCGTTGCGGCCGGCAGCGGAGGATGACTGGCGTATGGCGACTGCAGGCGCAACGCCGGCCTCGTCCGGCCATTCCGCCGGTCGTCCGATCAGTTCGCCGTCCTTGTCGCGCGTCGTGATGTCGAGGACCGTGACCGGAGGCAATGCTCCCGGGCGGATCAGCGACTTGCGGTTCTTCTGCAGCATCCCGTCTTGTTCGAGGTCACGCAGCAGGTTCTTGAGCTCGACGCGCTGCTCGCCCTTCAGTCCGAATGCCTTGGCAAGTTCACGCTTCGATGCCTTCTGCGGATGATCCGCGATGAAGCGCAAAATCACTTCCCGCGGCGGCAGCAGGCCATGCACGATATTCAGGGGCTCTACGCCCACCGGATCCTTTCCCGCGTGGGCGCTCTTTCGGTGACGCCCGTCCGGGCTGCCCAGTCTGTCACGCGGGTCTTTCTTCACTCTGAACTCTTCTTCGCCTTCGCAGGGGCCTTTGCCTTCGGCTTTGTCTTGCCAGACGTCTTTGTCGATTTGGCGTCGGCCGCGGCAGTTTTCGATTTTGCGCCGGACTTGCCGCGGGCGGAGCTCTTGGTGGCGCTGCCCGCTTTGGCCGCGATGAGCGCCAGCGCTTCCTCGACGGTTACCGACTGCGGATCCTTGCCCTTGGGCAATGTGGCGTTGACCTTGCCCCAGTTGACATAGGGACCATATTTGCCGTCGCGTACGGTCATCGACCCGCCGTCCGGATGTTCGCCCAGATCCCTGAGTGCGGCCGGAGTTCCGCGGCTTCTGCCGCCGGAAGCCTTGCTCTGCCTTTCCGCAAGCAGCGTCACGGCGCGGTTCAGGCCGACGGTGAAGACGTCCTCGACGCTCTCGAGATTGGCATAGGTGCCATCGTGCAGCAGGAACGGACCGTAGCGGCCGATGCCCGACGAGATCATCTTGGCTGTTTCAGGATGCTTGCCGATGTCGCGGGGAAGCGACAGTAGCGCCATCGCCTTCTCGTAATCGATTTCCTCCGCCCGCCAGCCCTTTGGCAGGGAGGCGCGCTTGGCCTCCTTGCCTTCGCCGCGCTGGACATAGGGGCCAAAGCGACCGTTGCGCAGCGTCAGATCCTCGCCCGTCACCGGGTCGGTTCCGAGGTTCTTCGGCTCGTTGAGCGCCGCAGCCTCCGCCTCGCCACCGTTTTCGGCCGAAAGCTGACGGGTGTAGTTGCACTCGGGATAGTTCGAGCAGCCGACGAAAGCTCCGTACCTGCCGAGCTTCAACGAGAGATGGCCGGTGCCGCACACCTGGCATATTCGCGGGTCGCCACCATCCTCCCGCTTCGGGAAGACAAGGGGGGCCAATGCCTCGTTCAGCGCGTCGAGAACGTTGGTGACACGAAGTTCCTTGGTATCCTCGATCTGCGCGAAAAAGGCCGTCCAGAATTCACGCAGTACGTCCTTCCAGTTCAGCTCGCCGGCGGAGATGCGGTCGAGCTTCTCTTCCAGATCGGCGGTGAAGTCATACTCGACGTACTTCGTGAAGAAGCTCTCGAGGAAGGCGGTCACGAGCCGGCCCTTGGGCTCGGGGATGAGCTTGCGCTTGTCGATCGTCACATATTCGCGGTCGCGCAGCGTCGCGAGCGTCGCGGCATAGGTGGATGGCCGGCCGATACCGAGCTCTTCCATCTTCTTGATCAGCGAGGCTTCCGAATAGCGCGGCGGCGGTTCGGTGAAGTGCTGCGTCGCGTTGATCTTCTGCTTCGCGAGGTTTTCGCGCGCGTTGATTTCGGGAAGGCGGCCATCCTCGTCATCATCGTCGCTCTGCTCGCCGTCTTCCTTCTGGTCCGTATAGGCGGCGATGAAGCCGTCGAAACGGATCACGGAGCCTACGGCCCGCAGCCCTGCCTTCTGCCCGCCGTCGTCGGCGAGGATCTCGACCGTCGTGCGCTCGATCTCGGCGGATGCCATCTGGCTGGCAATTCCGCGCTTCCAGATCAGCTCATAGAGGCGTAGCTGGTCGTTATCGAGGAATTTGCGTACCTGGTCGGGGACACGATTGAAGTCGGTAGGACGGATCGCCTCGTGGGCCTCCTGGGCGTTCTTCGCCTTGGTGGAATAGAAGCGTGCCTTCTCGGGCAGGTAGCGGGCGCCGAACTGTTCGCCGATAGCGAGGCGCGCGGCATCGATCGCTTCCGGTGCCATCTGGACGCCGTCCGTACGCATATAGGTGATGAGGCCGACCGTTTCTCCGCCGATATCGACGCCCTCGTAAAGCCTCTGTGCGATCTGCATGGTTCTCGAGGCTGAGAAGCCGAGCTTCGAGGAGGCGGCCTGCTGCAGCGTCGAAGTCGTGAAGGGCGGTCCGGGATTGCGCTTGACCGGCTTGGCTTCGACCGAGTCCACGACATAGCTTGCGCCTTCGAGAAGCGCCTTGAGCCTGCCTGCCTCGTCGCCGTTTCCAACCGAGCGCGGCTGCAGCCGCTTGCCGTTCGCAGAAACCAGCTTTGCCTCGAACTCGTCGCCGCGCGGCGTCTTCAGGAGCGCCGAGAGATTCCAGTATTCCTCGGTGACGAAGCGCTCGATTTCGGTCTCGCGGTCGCAGACGAGCCGCAGGGCCACCGACTGCACGCGCCCAGCGGAACGGGCGCCCGGCAGTTTGCGCCACAGCACCGGCGAGAGGTTGAAACCGACAAGATAGTCGAGCGCACGGCGGGCGAGGTAGGCGTCGACCAGCGGCACGTCGATATCACGCGGATCGGCCATGGCGTCGAGCACGGCCTTCTTGGTGATCGCGTTGAAGACAACCCGCTTTACCGTCTTGCCGCCCAGTACACGCTTCTTGTTGAGCATGTCGAGCACGTGCCAGGAAATGGCCTCGCCTTCGCGATCCGGGTCGGTTGCGAGAAACAGGCCGTCGGAGGACTTCACCGCGTCGGCAATGTCCTTCATGCGCTTTGAGGAGGCGCCATCCACCTCCCACAGCATCTCGAAGTCCTGATCGGGAAGCACCGAGCCATCCTTGGCGGGCAAATCGCGCACATGGCCAAACGACGCGAGCACCTTGTACCCGGGCCCCAGATACTTGTTGATCGTCTTAGCCTTGGCAGGCGATTCCACCACTACAACATTCATAATGATTCTCTAAGCAAGGGTCGCGCCGGAGTGACAGGCGAGGTTTTCCCGGAACTCGCTCGGTCCCGGCCCTCCGACATGGACAGTGAAATCGCTGCGGTCAAGGGGTCGACCATATTTTTGCACTCTGCAACGTGATGCAACCAATGAGGGATTGTATACGTATTGCAATTTAAGATATTTGCGTTATCGTTCTCAGGGTGCAGAGAGGAAGTCTCCGGGAGAGCTTCCGGCCGCGATTCGACAGGGACGTCACATGGTGCCCAAGGTTGCAGAAACAGACGATGCGGATTCCGAGATGAAAGAGAGTATCGCCTACGTCCGGCAGATGCTGGGCGAACTGCGGCATGTCGCCAGGCGCCAGAAGGCAGACCTCCTCTGCTACCTGATCGAGATGGCCTATGTCGAGGCGGGCGATATCCAATCGGGTCAAAAGGCAATATCAATCAACCATAGCAAGCGAAACTAGTCCACCGGGGTGACGGTGCAGGCGGCCGGCGATGTCCAGTTCCAGGAGAACGAGATAGACAACCGGGGCAGGCAGGCCCGTGTGACGGATGATGTCGTCGATCTCGACCGCGGTGGGGCCGAGTGCGCCGGCGATCGTAGCGCGGTCTGAATCATCCGGTGGCACAAGGCTGGCCCTTCCATCCTCGTCGTCGCTCTCCTGCGCGATCGGTGCGGAGAAGAGGTCGAGTTGGGAAAGGGGCGACAGCGCCTCGGCAATATCCTGTGGGCTGGTGACGATCGTTGCGCCGTCCCTGATCAGGCCGTTGGTGCCCTGACAACGCGGATCGAGCGGCGAGCCCGGCACCGCAAAGACAAGCCTTCCGAATTCACCCGCAAGTCGGGCGGTGATGAGCGAACCGGACCTTGTTGCCGCTTCCACGACCACGACGCCGAGGGCCATGCCGGCAATGAGGCGGTTTCGCCGCGGAAAGTCGCGGGCGCGCGGTTCCCAGCCGAATGGCATCTCGCTGACGGCAAGGCCGTTGCCGTTCCATATTTCGGAAAGCAGTCCGAGGTTTTCGGGAGGGTAGGGCTGATCGAGCCCGCCTGCCATCGCCGCGACCGTGCCGGTGTCGAGGCTTGCGCGATGGGCTGCCGTATCGATGCCGCGGGCAAGGCCGGAGACGATGGTATAGCCGGCCCTGCCGCAGTCCCGCGCGATCATGGCCGCGAACTTGCAGCCGCTGATCGAGGCGTTGCGGGAGCCGACGATGCCGACGCCGGGACGGGCCGCCGCGGATAGATCGCCCTTGGCGGCAAGGAGCGGCGGCGCGCCGTCGATCTGTCTAAGGGCCGAAGGATAGCCGGGCTCTCCGATACCAACGAAGCGGGCGCCAAACCGCTCGGCTGCTTCCAGTTCTCGGACTGCGTCGGATTCGGTCGCGATGCGGATTGCGCGGGCTGAGCCGCCGCGGCGGGAAAGCTCGGGCAGCATCTCAAGCGCGGTTTCGGCCGTGCCGCAGTGATTGATGAGCTCGCGAAAGGTGGCTGGGCCGACATTGTCGGAGCGGATCAGGCGCAGCCAGGCGATCCTCTGTCTTTCGGTCAGGGTTTCGTAAATGGCGGCATACGAAAATGAACGCCAAGCGCCTCTATAAAGCATTGAATACACTGAAATAAACTGTGCATTTCCGTTTATTGACGTTCGCCCCAAACCGCTGTTAAATGTTTACCCACAGCCCCTCGTGGGTAACAACTATCGGAGAACGGCGATGCCCAAGAGCCAACAAAGCCAATTCACGGATGTATTCATTCAAAGGCTGAAAGGGGGGCGAATTCCTGAGAATTGCAGCTTTAGCGTCACTGATGAGGTGACGGCAGATCGCTATACGGTCTGGGAGGGCAAGGGATTTGGTGTCCGAGTTGGGAAGACCGGCAAGCGGTCGTTTGTTGGCGTTTATCGTTTCGGTGGGAAGGTGCGGAAGATCACTTACGGCTCATACCCTGAGATGAGCCTCAGTGAAGCCAGACAGGCCCATGCTACCGCAGTGAATGACCGTAAGAGCAATAAGATCGATCCTGGCGCAATGGTGGTGGCGGCTCGCAAGGCTGAACGAGAGGCCGAGACGATAGATGATCTATGCGACGAATATCTGCGTCGTATCAAGAAGCGCAGTATTGATCAGGATCGCCGGAACTTCGATGTCACAATCAGGCCCGCTTGGGGCAAGCGGAAGGCGAAGGACATCACCACGCGAGACATTGCGATACTGCTGGATAGGATTGAGGATAGAGGCAGCCCAGTTATGCGGAACCGAATAGCCTCGCTGCTGTCCCGGCTTTTCAAGTTCGCTATCAGCAAGGGCTATATTGCGCCTCCGGGTCCCTATCTCAATATCGAAAGGCTGAAGGAAGAAAGCCGCGAGCGGACGCTAACCCCCGACGAAATCCGCTCACTCTGGACCGCCTTGGATACCCCAGACTTGAACATGGACCGAGCTACGGTGCTCGCTATCAAGTTCTGCCTTGTCACCGGTCAAAGACGAGGGGAGGTTGCAGGGACACCTTGGGCGGAGATTGATATGGAGAATGCCCTGTGGAACCTGCCGAAGGAGCGGACTAAGAACGGCAAGCCCAATGTCATTCCATTGCCTGCGCTTGCGATGGATGTCCTGCGAGAGGCGGAAACCCTGCGTGTCCGCAAAATGCCCCTCCGTCCTGACCGCAAGGACGGTCGGCCTTACGATCCAACTCCATCCGCCTACTTGTTCCCGTCTCCTCAGAACGGAAAGCCCATTGGGGCACCGGCACTAACCACAGGCTGGAACCGTTGCAGGGATTTGCTTGGGGTAGGGGATGCTACAATCCATGACCTGCGTCGGACATTCGCCACTACGCATGGTGAGCTAGGCACTCCGCTGGAAATTCTCCAAGCGCTAGTGAACCACACTCCGCCAGACGTGACGCGACGAGTCTATAACAAGGCGATTAACTTGGAGCCTCGGCGAATTGCGATGAATGCTTACTGCACTTGGCTAACGCAAATCCTGACAGGCGAGGGCGCTGACAACGTAGTGGCTTTGCACGGCAGGGTGTTGTGAGAAATCATGCTGTATAAAAATAGTGAGCACCAACTGCAATAAAGGCGAAGAAACTAAGGCTCCACAAGAAATTCAAACGTATCTTTGACAGGACTAGATGGTTTCTTTCACTCTCAATCCTTCCTAATTCTCTGATGTCGCTGATGCTCATGTTTTGATACTTTGTGCGGGGAGCTGATGGATTCATCTCGTCGTCTAGTGCATCTCGGAATTTACCGGCAATTTTTGAGTGAAATCGATTTCTTTCGTAGTGCTTCAGCGAAAGAAGAAATCCAAGCACTCCAACACCGACCAGTACTCCAGCTAGAACCGTTGGATGGATAATCGACTGATTGCTCCCGTAAAGAACTGAAACTACAGCAGCACCAAAGACGAAAATCATGCTTGTCGCCTCTGATCGTTGTTCCTCATGTTGCCTCGCCTGAGTAACGTGCTCCTGATACATGGCGAGAAGGAAATCTTTCCTGTCCATTTGCATCACCTTCAAGACTACAACATTGGTAATTACTTATATTACGATCTAGTAGAGATTGTAAGAGAACTATACGGCAACCAAGGAGCTTCGCGACGCTAGGGCGGTATCCGTAATATTGCGGGGTTTAGTCCGGGCACGTGCTCAGTGTGAGAGGCTATAGGTGCAATTACCGGGCACTGAGTGCACCCACCCCCCCCCCGGAGGGGTCTGAGCGAAATTCACAGCCCTCCATGGTGGTGCCACTGGGATGCTCCCAATTGCCAGAGGGATGTATACGGGTCGTATAAATCCCAGTGGGAAATCGCCTGTTTCTCTACCCAAATCGTCTACCCAAGCGAGAGCGCTTCAGTCGGTCGTCCGCTATCCGCATGAAAATGTTGGGTTATCTGGTGCAAATCTCCACGTGAACTCCTGACACAGAGTCAAATTTCGCTGGTTTCCCCCCAATTTCTGAGCCGTGTTTTGTCAGTGAGTAAGTCTCACTGGTATGAATTCCGCTTATGTGGGGTAAAAAAGTGAATTTAGTGAGTAATTCCATTTATTTGTGAGCTATTCTGCCCGTTCAGGATCGCTTATATTCGGAAATCGAAATGGAAACGAATATCAATAAACGGGATTAAACCAATGAAGATCGAAGATGTAGAAGAGAACCAATTTTACACTGTTAAAGAAGCCGCAGATGTTCTGCGTATCGGCAGAACAAAGCTTTTTAAACTTCTTCGATTGAAGTTTGTGAAAGCTTATACTGCTCATGGCAAGACCTTTATTAAGGGTGGCGACTTGTTGGCCCACCACGCTCAGGAGTTCAAAGAACACGATATCAATCCAGCAAAGACCCGAGCGGCTGTTGCCGCCAGTGTGGGAAGCAAAAACCATGTGTCGAAGCAGAGAAAGAGAGCTTTGGAACATGAGCAAGCGAAGTGACGAGCATCCTGAGGCATATCCGCCCAAAGCAAAGCGGGTCAGACTCCCTGCACACCTGAAAGCCCCCAAGCCTCAGCGGAAGCCAAAGCCGATCCCTAAAGCGCCAACTGCAATATCTGATTGGGATTGAGCATTCCCCTACGAAATGTAGCCGTAGGGTTATGGGGTGGGATTGGTAATTGGAACTCCCGATCCCACCCCGCTTTTTCGGAGATTACGCCAACCTGAGGCCGTGCCGACCTCGTTTGCGAGCAAAAAATGAATAACAGAACCACACCGACAGCGCCATTCAACGAGGCCAATCCCGCAATTGGACCTAGCGGTCTAGCAGATCGCCCCAAAAACCTAGCGCTTGAGAATTGCGAAAATAACAACAATATCAATGTTCTAGCGGATCTAGCGGTTCCAATGGGGGGGATGGAAAGTATCGAAAGCATCTTGGATATGATTGCAGAGGCGTTGAAACGCCACCTTGTATTGCCTCCCATGGCAGCAGAGGCGATTGCCCTGTGGGTCAGTTTTACTCACTGCTTCGATGCATTTGATATTTCACCACGACTGGCATTCCTCAGCCCTGTGGCTGGGTGCGGGAAAACGGAGACGTTTAAAATCATCTCCCACATGGCAAAAAATGCCGTCCTGGCAAGCAACATATCCTCAGCGGCGATTTATCGAATTCCAGCAGGGTGCACACTCCTCCTGGATGAGCTTGATACGCAGGTTGATGGCAATGAGGCCCTAAGGGGAATTCTAAACTCTGGTCACTCAAGGGAGGGCGCTACCGTTCTACGCACAGCCAAATCAGACGGGAATGAAACCAAGTCCGACTGGGCGACAAACACGTACTCCACGTGGATGCCCATAGGCATGGCGAAGATTGGCAGATTGCATGACACATGGGCCACTCGGTCAATCATCATCCATATGAAGAAGAAACGCCCTGATGAGCATCACCCTCATCCTACACGCAAAAACAAAGACGCATTTAAGCTCCTGAACGCAGAGCTTGATAAATGGTCCAAAGAGGCGATCAAACTACTCCGTGAAGCCAACCCAAAGATGCCAGAAGGCATCGCAAACCGTACTGCTGATAACTGGCATCCGCTTCTTGCTATTGCTGATCTTGTTGGAGGTCATTGGCCGGAGACGGCGCGCAAAGCAGCCTTGGCTCTATCCAACAGCACTCGTGATCCGCCCAGAGGCGAGATGCTTCTGACAATCATCAAAGGTGTTTTTAGGAACCACTCTGCCCTCTGGTCAGATGAGATAATTGAAGGAATTAGGAAGCATGATGATGGTGACTTGTTCGCAGGTGTCACCTCTCGCCAGCTTGCGAAGCTCCTAGAGCCATTCGATATCAAACCTACTCAGGTCTTCAAGCACGCTACTAACAAGCGTGGTTATAAGAAGGCTGATTTTGAAGATGCGTGGAAGCGTTACACTTAATTGTAGCGTTTCCCATCCCCTCCCACGCAACCGCTAGAAGTGCTAGAACGTTGTTTTTATTATGAAATTTGGCATTTCCATCCGCTAGGTTTTTTGGGCCAAACGCTAGACCGCTAGGATCGCCCATCCATTGATTGCGGAAATACCCCTATGCCACCCTTTGCATCCCTCGAGCGATCACCAGCAACGCATGTGCTGTGCTCGGAAACTCCTGCACCAACGCCAGTCTCCTGACTACCTCCTGCGTAGCCCCAATCTCCCCAGCCTCCGCAAGATCGGCGACCAAGTGCGCCAGTGACATTATCCTGAGGACCTCCACATCACTCGTTGTGAGTGCCCACTTATTCATCTCTCCCTCATCGTCAGAACGGACCTTGTAGCCTCAGGCTGATACGTCCCTGAGAGCATCGCCACCACTCGCATAATCTCCATCCAATGCTCAGTGTCCCGCACTGCTAGCAGTCCAATCTTATCGGCTATGACCTCGCATCCTCGCCGCTTTGCTAGCCCCCGACGCTCTTGGGTCATGCCCCTTGTCCCCCTCGTCACAGTGTCAAAC
Source organism: Rhizobium sp. BK251 (assembly GCF_004345245.1). Lineage (GTDB taxonomy): Bacteria > Pseudomonadota > Alphaproteobacteria > Rhizobiales > Rhizobiaceae > Rhizobium. The sequence goes on from NZ_SLUQ01000007.1 coordinate 347,675, forward strand.
CGAGGCATCGATTTCCTCCAAAATCCTCAAAACCTCATCATCTGGCACGGCCTGCGCTAGTCTCTTCGCCTGTTCGGTACGATCCCGGAGCGGCTTTGGAGCACCACAGTAGGGATCGACGGCATTTCGGGCGAGTAGCCAATCTTCTATGAGCGACATAGTGGTGAACCACTCACCGGAGGGCAGTCTCGCGATAGGGAAGCCCTCTGTCAGTCGCCAGTTGGCAATAGTCTGACGCGTTCGACCAAACATAGCGGCGATTTCATCCAGCCCTATGATGATCGGAGAGCCTACTTGCTCCATCTTCGCTTTGTTTACAGGTCGGCCCATAACTCGGTTAAGCTCCTACCAAGCAGTGCCGGAGTTATGGCGGATTGCGTAAGTTGGGCCGACGAACACTGAGGAGGGTTTCCGAGAGCGGAGGGCTTTTTCCACCCCGGTTACGCTAGGCGCATGACCGAGGAAGGCGATAGTGTTTGGCTCCGCAAGTTCGTCTAGGGTGTCGATTACCAGAGGTGTGCCGATAAGCTCTGTGAGATAGCCTGAGATTTCGAGAGCTTCGGAAATCTCCACAGGGGATAGCTGTCGCAGAGCACCTTTCAGAGGGATGATTTCGTAAGTCATGGCTTTCTCCTGATGACGTATCCGCCTTCGGATGTGATGTGATAAAACATGCCTGAGCGGTTGTTAGCCAAGCCATCTTGGACGGCTCGAAGGTTGTAGTCTGTTAGGTGGGCTAGACGTGCGAGGTCAGTGCTCTCGACTAGCCAATCGGAGTCCGTTTCTTCCCAGCGGGGGTCATTTCGATTTTCGAAACAAAGTGTCGCCTTGTCCCAATATGCGAGGCCTCTGCGGTCGTCGTAGCGTCGCCGGACAAAGACGAAAATCAACTGGTATGTGGTGGTGTCGTCCAAGGGTAGGGCATCCGCCAGGAAGGCATCTTCTCTGGCATCTTGTGCCTTGAGCAAGCGCTGCCGGAACTCGGTTTCGTTTATCAAAGTGATCATGAGTTGCCTCCTCGGAAGAAGTCGCCAAATGTTGACTCGGTTGGAAGGATGGAGGGCGTCTGGCCGAGAGCGAGCATGGCTGCAATACGCTGGCGGGCCACAGCACTCCGTTGATCGTCCTCCGATGTATCCGGCGTCATGACGCTAAGATCAGGGGGCACGAACCTGTTGCCGGTTGAGCCGCTAGGATCGTCCTCAGTGCCCGTCTCTGCCGGGTCTATGGTTTGAAACAGGCTCGGGTCCCCGTTGCCTGGGTTCGAGGCCAAGGCAATCTGTGCATTCGGATCATAGGTTTGCAGGACGCTGGCAGTGTTTCGCAGACTGTTGCTGTAGCCGTGGCCTGCGCTAGGGTTCTTGACCGAGTAGCCCCGAGGACGCTCGTAGTGCATCATAGCTGCGGCGGCCTGCTCTGGCGTCTCGGCAGTGCTCAGCGAGCGAAATGCAAGCTTCTCACTAGGGCTATTCCTGATTTCGTGGTCGAAGAATTCTAGCTGTGTATCGAAGTCGTATGGGGAGGTTTTGCGATCCTTCGCGAAGGAAACCAGAGCTTGGCGACGTTCCTTATTCCATTGCCCGATACCTAGCGAAATCCCTGCATCTCCGATGGCACCTGTCCGCAGGTCTGCATAAGCCTCCTGCATGAACCGGCCCACCACACCAGCGGCTTGAACCGGAGACCAGCCGAGGCTGACAAGCTTCTGCATGGCGTATTGCTGGCGATGACCGGCATTGGATTTGGGGGCCGTGGGCGCGTTCGATGGGGCGGATGGCGTTCCGGTGCCGGGGATACCTATACGCTCGCCACGGGCCGAATTTGGCGGGTTTCCGACCCCATTTGACGGCGATCCGGCCCCGCCCATATCAACATCCCCAAGCTCTTCCGCCCCTTCTGGCAATTCGCTCAAGGGCACTTCCACAGTCCTCCCATCGACGCGAATTTTCGCCGTCTTGTCGTTTTTCTCGAACAAGAAACCTATCGCCATGTCAGGGCCTCCGCTCGCGATGCAGGTGGAGTTTTCGTTTTGTTCTCGCGTGGGTTGTGGTATAATGAACCGTATTCCAGCGGTTTCGGAGTGGCCCACATGGTTACGTTTCTGATTGTCGTCATCATCCTGCTGATATTTGCGACCAACGCAGACATGCGGGAAACAGCGAAGCGGGATAGCTGGAAGCCAGAGCCGGTATGGCTCCCGCCTATGACGGATGAACAGGCGAGAAGCGCCCAGTGCCTCGAAATCACTGACAATGAACTACGCAGGAAGCTTGGGCTTCTACCGGTTGAATACCTCGGGTGGGCGTACAAAGAAGAGGAATAGGTCATTCCACGACCCTCCCGTTTCTGAGCTTCTCCGGGGCCAAAGCCCGCTTCCCGGCCTCCATACCTCCAGACATGCCAAGCACCCGGCCTAGAGTTCCCGCCTTGCCGATGCTTGCCGGTACTGTGCCGTTGCTTATTAGCAACTGAGCATCACGAGCCGCACCAGTCGTGGCCAGATATTCTGCACCTCGGGCAACGGCTCCCACGCCTGCACCGATCCCCATCCCAAGCGGGCCACCAACGGCGTAACCAGCTCCACCACCTGCAACCGCAGGACCAACGGCGAGTTTCCCAAGCAGGCCTAGAGAACTCATAAGGCTATCGATCCCACCACTACGAGCTACAGCCTGAATTGCCCGCTTCTCAGGCGCAGTCCAACGCTTGTTGAAATCCTTCGCATTAGCGATGCTGCGGAACTGGCCTCGGATAGCTGCATCAAATGGCTGGCCTGCGTTCTCGGCCTTGTCGAAAGCCCGTTCCAGTATCTCGACTTTGCCACGGGCAGTCCAAAACTTGCGGGCACTTACAAGCGACTGTCGGCCTACGTCGATATCACCGGCCACGATGTCGGCCGCCTTCAGCCCACCTATCCAATCATCCAGTGCGCCTTTCATGCTCATAAGCACAGGCATGGAAGATTGATCGCTCTCCGGTAGGTTCGAAATCACCTTGTTGAGGAACTGCCGTTGTGCCTCCGCCTGCGTCAACGTCATCTGCTGGCCTTGGAGTTCTCGAAAGGCATCAAGAGCCGTGACGGCTGCACGGTCGGTGCGAGGATCAATATTCGCCTTGGCTGCGGCTCGGTTCACTTCTTCGACGGCATTGTTCCAAGATGACTGCGAAAGCCTAACTCCTGCATCGTCTGCCGTCTTATAGAGCTTGCGAGCCTCTGCAGTGATGGCTTCCGATGTACGAGGTTCAACGCCTCGGTTCATGAACCTAGCGCCAACCTTCCCGGCGAGTTCACCAGCAGGGGCGAGCACTCCACCAGCAGCGGCACCAATCGCGGCACCTCGGGCAATATCCTCACCCCGGCCAGCCGCGTCGAGGCCACCTATGGCGGCACCGGACCCGGCACCAGCCACGGCCCGCATACCCATGCTCTGACCTTGAGCCGCGCCAAAAGCCGCAGGCGCTAGCTTCATAAGCCCGCCTGTGGTTGCCATCGATCCGCCGAGTTCGGCCAGTGCGCCTGTCACACCCTGACGGGATTTCGCAGCGTCGGTTCTAGCCCGCTCGGCCTCGGTCCCGGTTCCAGACATATATCCAGCGGCAGCATCTGCCCAACCGAAAGTCATGCCTCGCGCGGTCACTCGCACAAGGTCGTCTATGGTCTGAAAATCACGCTTTGTGCGCTCCCACTCATTGCCCGCTGCTTTCTGCGTCCAATCCCAAACCTTATCGACAAAACCTTTCTCACGGTTGTCGAGATACTCCCGATCGGAAGAGGGAGCCGAAGAGGAGCGGACACCAGAACCACTGCTAAGATACCCGGACTGGCTCGCATCACTCTTCGGAGGGCCGCCTCGGAGTGGAGCGGCCTTTTCGTTGTTCGTCACTATTGGAGCGCTTTCCCACCATTCGACCATTAGGGTTTCCTCCGAATGCTGCCATCAGGAGCGAGGAACGTTGTCCCGCTGGGGAGCTTGTCGAATTGTTCTTTGGTGATCGCCTTAGGGCTGCTGTCCGCAGGATTACCGAACTCGTCAAAGCTCAGCTTCTCCCGCTTTCGCAGGCGATAACCATCCTCGGGGGAGAGCTTGCCCTGATCTACGAGACCATCAATCTGCTCCGGGGTTCCATAGACCAAGTCGAGATAGACATTCTTCAGACGGCGGAGATTGTCCTGTAGGACATCGAACTTCTGGTTTACGTCGATATTGCCTTTGGTGCGTTCCAGCAGTTCTAGGTCTCTATCCGAGACATTGCCGAGCGCTCCACCTGTCGGGGAGTTCAGCCGCATCTGCTGGATAGCATCCGCCGAGACATTGGCTTTGATCGTCCCGATGAGCCTATCCACCTGGCCGACGGTGCTATCGGAGAAATTGCGACGAACCGCCCTATCAGGCCCAGACGGCCACTCGCTGGCATTTCCCATTACATTCAGGGCACGACCAATATCCTGCAGGACGATCCCACCCGAGGTTTTCGTCTGCTGCTGGCGGTTGCTTTCCTTGTCTCGGGCTGCGTTTTGCTCTGCCTCGGCAGGAGAACCGGAGAGAGGGCGAATTGCCCGACGACCGTCCGCACCAACATAAGCTTCGTATCCAGCCGGAAGCGGGCCAAGCGTCCCTTGGTCGCCCCCACCTTCCATCTCTTTCGCGAGCTTCAAGGCAGCATCGCCACCATCCATGTCGCCAGAGCGATATAGCTGTTGGGCATTCCGGCGAAGCTGGGCAGGGGTCAAATCTCCCTGAGGCTGCGCCATGCCCGGGATAGGCATATTTCCGCCCTGTTGAGCCATGGGCGTCGGAGAAGTGAGACGACCAGAGGAGGCCGGGGCACCGGACATGGGAGCACCAAAGGCCTCCTGCCGCAATTGCTCCTGCCTAAGCTCCTTCCCCTGTTTGATGATATCGGAGAGGTCGAGCTTCCCGCTGAGGGCTGCTGCTGCCATGGTTGCCGCTTCGCCGGGCTGAGAATTTGGCAGGGCGTTCATGATGTAGCTCTTGACCCCGGCCAGAGCTTCGGAGTCCAGATCGGCAATCGCCTTGATCGCTGCCTTGCTGTCCGCTGTGCTCGGGTCCTCGCCTAGCTGCTGCAAGAGCTTTGTGTAGCTCAGCACTCGGACCTGTTTGGGAACGGTAGGGTCAGAAATGGACATCATTTTCTCAATGATATTCAAGTCCTGTTGCTTCTTCTCGTTCTCAGCAAGTCGGGCCTGTGTCTGCTGCTGGATTTCCGTACTCTGGGCGCGATATTGCTCCAGTGCATCGGCCTGCTGACGGCGGAATTGCATCTGCTCTTCAAACTGAGCCTGTTGGCGTCGGCTGCGCTCTTCCTCAAGTGCCTGCTGCCTACGGGCCGCATCTCGATCAGCACGGCGGTTTCGCGCGTTGCTGAAGGCTTCCGAGAACCCGGAGGCGAATGAACCAAGTCCACCTGCATCGGCCATGGTTATGACCCTTTCCCAGGTGCCGCCTCGTTAGTCGGGCTAACTGCACGAGGGGAATTGCCGGGGTCACTAATCGTCCCATAACCCTTCGAGAGGTCGTAGTTGACAGTGGTCGGCTTAGGGGTTGGTTTCTTAGCCATTATTCGAGTCCTTTCGCTGCACCGGATTTTTTCCCAACATGCTCCGAACTGAATTTCTGCTGCGGTCGAGTGCCAAGCACATGTCCTCGACCGTCGCGCCTCGGCTCCTCAAATGCAGAAGCTCGGCAAGCTCATCCGCAGTCCACCGCTTGTAGGGAGGGAGGCCAATCCGGATCAAAACTGCTTCCTCCCATCCACAGACCGCAACGTCATCAATCTGTTTTGGACAGAACCGATGCTGCGGCCCATCTCTTGGGCGATCATTTCGGGGGTCATTCGCCGTTCTCGGCTCAGGTACAGCACCTGCATATCCTCGTATTGCGTCCACGCTTGCCAGTCAGTCCTTTCCATCGCTAGGCTCCTTCCATGAAAAGCCAAGACGGTGCTGCCGTGCCCTTCGGGCTTCCCGGTCCTGCCGTAGGCGCTCGCCACGGTCATAGGGTTCGGCTGACTCCTGACGGAGTAATTCCTGGAGGGTGGCTTGATGGTCCAACTCGGTTTGATCGACATAAGGGCCAACCTGAGGACGGATGATGAGGCGGGACCTGTCCATCACACACCTCCTGTCCGAGTAGCCACTTTGGCCTTCAATTTCTCAATGGCTTCTTCGGCCAGAGACTTCGCGATATCCCGGTCTCGCTCCTCGGGGTCCGAGAGCCTACGGCGATCAGCCCTACGTTGGTTGATGAGTGCTCCAAGGGATTCGGCCATGGATCACTCCGAGCGGCCACGGCGGGACAGTCGGCGAGAACCGGCAGACTCGTAGCGAGCCTCTTTGCGTCGGTTGATGATGCTGCTTAGGCTCTCCGGTTCATCGAAGTCTTGAGAGTTGGAAATCACGGCTGCGTCGGCTGCACTCATACCATCAAGACCGGGTCCGCCTCGCATGACCCTGCGCTCAGCGGCTGCGGGATCGTTCATCCGGCGACGGTCGCGTTCGAGCTTCTGGCGGGTTAGAGACGCAACCTCGATTGCCGCTTTGGAAACTGGCATGGTTTCGAGGTCCGCCCACCTGCTATTCAGGACACCGAGCACATCGACATGATTTTCCGATAGATCGGGATTTTCCCGATAGAAGTCCTTGAAGAATTGTTCTCGGCTTTGATGCTGCGCGTATTCTTGGCGCACTTCCTGTTTGGTCTGCTCCCGGAGGAGGGCAACGGCCTTACCGGGGTCCACGTACATCAGATCTGCGATTTCCTGATCAGTGATTGGCATTCGGGTATCTCCTGGGGTGGTTTATGGGTATCTAAGCCATTGATTTGGCTTATGATACCACCCCCATGGGACGCAACAATGCCCCGCCAAATGGGCCGATTTGGCCATTTGGGTCTCATCCGTCACAAGGGGATCACGGTATTTTGTATGTTGCTAATATACGCGAGGGTCTAATCTGACCCCAAGGACCGCTCTAGGTCCGATTTGCTGTGTGGCACCGTCCCCGCACGCACGGCAACAGACTGAGAAGCCTCCGGAAACTAAGCACCGGGGGCTTTTCTGTAGGCGTTGCTAGGTCTTCTTGCGCGGTCGGCTCTTAGCCTCTGCAATTCGCGTATCAACCACAAGCGCCAAAGCCTGAAACCGCTTTTCCAAACCTTCGGCCTTGTGGATCAGCTCATCGCTCACACCATCACGATAGTACTGAGTTATCTGCCAAGAAAACCGCTTAACGTTGGGTGCTATCTTGGCCTCAATCTTCCGAAGCGCGGTCACGTTTAAGGAGTGGTCCGCCAAGGCCGCTTGAAGGTCATTGGCAAGGGTCTCGGTCGCGAGAATGCACTCTTCCCACTTACTTGCTCGATTTTCTCGGCGCTGCTCCTGGAACGACTGATGCAGGGATGGCGACCCATTCATCCAAGCAAGGGCTTCATACTTTGCCGCCGCCTCGCTGGCATAGACTTCCGAAAAATAAGGGTCGTTGTCGGCTGTGATCTTGGCAACGCAGAACTTCCAGCCATCATTGCCGGCAAAGACCGTTATACGGCGATTTCGATAGGTCATCATCGGATTGCCATTCTCGGATATGCTCCATAGTTCGTCCTGTGACTGAGGAGCGCGGCGCTCCTCAGAGGAGGTTCCTTGCTTCCCGAAAAGCCAGTCCAACAGACCCATGATAATCCTCGCCGAGGCAATGCACACTAATCTGCATATTCTTCGGTGATTGCATAGGCCCTTGCCTACAACTTAGTGTGGGACTAGCCTCATTGCTCATAGGGACGAGGGCGATGTTAGGCGGACTTAGGAAATCAGGCGTACTGGTACTGGCTCTAGGGATATGGCCTGCTCCAAGCTTTAGCGAAGAAACTGTAATAGTCGGGCCACTATCCATGACGTGCGCCCAATTTGCAGAGGAATACCGTAGAGCGCCTGATGCGACAGAGACGATTTATTTAACGTGGATACAGGGGTTTCTGACGGGAATGAACATGGGGGCATTGGATATAAGAGACCGCGTACGCCTCGACCCGAAAGACTACACAAGTGACGATTTCGTGCACCCGGCAGACATGTACAAGGCGCACGACGCACTTACGCGTATGGCCAATGCGGTTAGGACTGCTATCCAGGAAGGAGTAGTCGACATATCACCGAAGATTATGAGTCATAACTCACAGATGAGGTATGTCATGGATATCTGTGACCGACGACCTCTTGCATACCTTGGATTGGTGATTCTTGATCTTCGGCATCACATGAAGACCCTTTCGCAGAGCCAGCGTTAGCGCGGCGTGCCATCAAATGTGTACCCACAACGCTACCCACGGCGAAAATAAAGCGCCGAATATATCGCCAACATATTGAAATAAAAGCGTTATCTGGAATGGCCTAGCTCTGTCTTTCGGTCAGCGCAATTCCGGTCGGCCTTGCGCTGCGCGAATCCATGCTACCCCTTCGCCCCGATCTTGCTTTCCGTCCCGGCCATCAGCCGGACAATGTTTGCCTTGTGCTTCCACCAGGTGATCAGCGTCATGAGCGCCATGGCAGCCGCAATCTTTTCGGCGCCCAGTATCCACAATGCAACCGGAATGACAAGGGTTGCAACCAACGCGGATAGCGAGGAATAGCGCGTCGTGAAAGCGAGCGCGAGCCAGACCACGGCGAAGACGAGGACCATCTCCGGCGCCATGCCGAGCAGGATGCCCATGTAGGTGGCGACGCCCTTGCCACCCCTGAAGCCGATCCAAACCGGGAAAAGGTGGCCGATGAAGGCGGCGAAGCCCGCGAGGATTCCCGCCTCCTCGCCGAAGAAGTGATGGGTGATCCAGACCGCGGCGGTCCCCTTCAGCGCGTCGAGCAGCAGCGTCGCGGCGGCAAGCTTCTTGTTGCCGGTGCGTAGTACGTTGGTCGCGCCGATATTGCCGGAGCCGATCTTGCGCACGTCGCCGAGGCCGGCGGCGCGCGTGAGCACGAGGCCGAAGGGAATGGAGCCGAGGAGATAGCCGATCGCGAGCGCGGCGAGCGCGATCGGCAGGGTGATGTCCCATGTGGTGAAGTCGGCGGTCATGGTGGTTTCGAGTCCTCGGTTCGATCAGCCTGCGTTCGACGAGTGCACGCACTGCCCGGCCACGTAAGTGGCAACGGCACGGCCGGTGAAGCGCGCATCTTCGAAGGGGGTATTCTTCGAGCGGGAGAGAAGCATGTCTTTGGAAACAAGCCAAGGCTCGTCGACGTCGATGAGCGTGATATCGGCCTTGGCGCCGGGCTTCAGCGTGCCGGCATCGAGACCGAATATCTGCGCCGGCCGCGTCGACATGGCGTCGATGAGGCGCATCAGGCTCACCTGGCCGCTGTGATGCAGGCGAAGGGCGGCGGCAAGCATCGTCTCGAGGCCGACCGCGCCGTCTTCCGCTTCGGAGAAGGGCAGGCGCTTGGTATCGACGTCCTGCGGGTCGTGCGAGGAAACGATGATATCGATCGTTCCGTCAGCAAGCGCGTCGATCATCGCAGTGCGGTCGTCCTCGGAGCGCAGTGGCGGATAGAGCTTGAAGAAGGTGCGATATTCGCCGATGTCGTTCTCGTTGAGAGCGAGATTGTTGATCGATATGCCGCAGGTCGCCTTGGCCCCACGCGACCGCGCAAGCCGGATCGCCTCCACCGACTCCGGCACGGAGATCATGGCGGCGTGATAGAGGCATTTCGTCAGCGCCGCGATCCTGAGATCGCGCTCAAGCGGGATGAGTTCGGCTTCTCTCGGGATACCGGAGAGGCCAAGCCAGCTTGCCAGCAGCCCCTCGTTCATCACGCCGTTGGCGCCGAGATATCTGTCGCGGGTCTCGCAGGAGATCACCGCGCCGAATTCGCGCGCATAGGTCATGACCCGGCGCAGAACCTGCGTGTCGTGGATGGTGGCATGCGAATCGCTGAAGACAACCGCGCCGGCCTCCCGAAGCAGGCCGATCTCGGTCATCTCTTCGCCGGCGAGACCCTTGGTGATCGCGGCGGCCGGATAGACGTTGACCAGTGCGGTATCGCGCGCCGTGCGCTTGACGAATTCGACCAGCGCAATGTCGTCGATCACCGGGTCCGTATCCGGCATCATGATGAAGGAGGTTACGCCGCCGGCAGCCGCTGCCCGGCTGGCAGAGGCGATCGTCTCGCGATGCTCGGCACCCGGCTCTCCGACATGGACGCGCGCATCGACAAGGCCCGGCACGGCGACAAGGCCGTCGCAATCCCTGATCTCGGCACCCTCAGGGGCGCCCTGGTTTTGCGCATCCCTGCCGGCGGCCAGGATGCGGCCGTTGCGAACGATGATCGTGCCGATCTCGTCGAGGTTGCGCGACGGGTCGATGATGCGGGCATTCTTGAGGACGAGAGAGTGGCTCATGCGCCTGCTCCATCGGTTCGGGGGCCCTGGTTCTGCGAGACGAGCAGGGCTTCCATGACCGCCATCCTGACCGCCACGCCCATTTCAACCTGCTGCGCGATCACGCTCTGCGGCCCGTCCGCCACCTCGGAGGCGATCTCGACGCCGCGATTCATCGGACCCGGATGCATGACGAGCGCGTCCTCCTTGGCCGCCTTCAGCGTTTCCGCGTCGAGGCCGAAATAGTGGTAATATTCCCGTACCGACGGCACGAAGGCGCCCGACATGCGCTCGCGCTGCAGGCGCAGCATCATCACCACATCGGCGTCTTTCAGCCCCTCCTTCATCGAATGAAAGACCTCGCAGCCCATTTCGGCGATGCCGGTGGGAAGCAGCGTTGCCGGGGCGACCACGCGAACCCGCGCGCCCATGGCGTTGAGCAGCAGGATATTGGAGCGCGCGACGCGCGAATGCAGCACGTCGCCGCAGATCGCGACGATGATGCGCGAGAGCTTGCCCTTCGCCCTGCGGATCGTCAGCGCGTCGAGGAGGGCCTGCGTCGGATGCTCGTGCTGGCCGTCGCCGGCATTGACGACGGAGCAGGAGACCTTCTGGGCGAGCAGGGCGGCGGCACCCGCGCTCGAATGGCGGATGACGAGGACGTCGGGATGCATCGCATTCAGCGTCATCGCCGTGTCGATCAGGGTCTCGCCCTTCTTCACCGAGGAGTTGCCGACAGACATGTTCATCACGTCTGCGCCAAGCCGCTTTCCGGCAAGCTCGAAGGAGGACTGGGTGCGGGTCGACGCCTCGAAGAAGAGGTTGATCTGCGTCAGGCCGCGCAGCGTCGACGTCTTTTTCTCCCTCTGGCGGCTGATCTTCACCGCCTCGTCGGCCTTGTCTAGGAGATAGGTGATGTCCTGTTCGGTGAGGCCCTTGATGCCGATCAGATGACGGTGGGGGAAGAAGACCATGAAACTGTCCTCCGGAATTGGTCAGGCGGTCTATAATGAGTAGGAACGCCATGGGCAAGCGCGGCCTGTGGGCAAGCCTTTCCGGGCATCATGCAATTTGACTCGAATCCCGCTACAGCCGTAACGGGCGGCGGCCAAACTTCCGGTTTCCTTTTGTATCTTTCTTGTTCTAGAAGCGTTTCATGACCCAATCAAATCGTACAGAAGAACGATTAGCCGAGCTGAACCAGCCGAAGCTCTGGTCCGGCATCAATGCGTACAGAACGGATCCGCTGATCGTCGATCTGACCTCGGCGCTTCCGCGCGCGATTCGCGAAGAGCTGGAATCAATGGGTCGCTACGTCACCTCGCATGAGGCGCAGGAGCTGGCACGCATGGCGAACGAGGGCGTGCCGAAGCTGCGCACGCACGGCCCGCGCGGCGAGCGGCTGGACATCGTCGAGTTCCATCCCGCCTGGCATGCGCTGATGCGCCGCTCCATGTCCATCGGGCTGCATTCCTCCGTATGGGATGCGCAAGCAGATGCCGAGGCCAAGGATCAAGCGCACAAGGTGCGCGCCGCCCGTTTTTACCTGACGGCACAGCTCGAATCCGGCCATCTTTGCCCGCTCACCATGACCAGCGCTTCCGTTGCCGCGCTGACCGCCTCGCCGGCAGTCCAGAAGGACTGGGCGCCGAAGATCCTGTCGCGCAAGTATGATTCGTCCAACAAGCCGGCGATGCAGAAGACTGCGATCACGATCGGCATGGGCATGACGGAGAAGCAGGGCGGCACGGATGTGCGCGCCAACATCACCAGCGCCGAAAAGGTCAGCGAGGGCATCTACCGCCTGTCGGGCCACAAGTGGTTCATGTCGGCGCCGATGAGCGACGCATTCGTGATGCTGGCCCAGACGAAGGATGGCATGGGTTGCTTCCTCGTGCCCCGCCTGCTCGAGGACGGATCGGCCAACGGGCTGCAGTTCCAGCGCCTGAAGGACAAGGTCGGCAATCGCTCCAATGCCTCCTCGGAGGTCGAGTTTACCGATACCTTCGGCTTCCTGCTCGGAGGTCCAGACGCCGGTATCCGCACGATCCTCGACATGGTGACGCTGACGCGGCTCGACTGCGCGCTGGCGTCGGCCGGCATCATGCGCGCCTCGCTCGCAGAGGCCGTCCATCACGCTCGCGGCCGCAGCGTCTTCGGCAAGATGCTGGTGAACCAGCCGATCATGACGCGCGTGCTCGCCGACATGGCGCTCGACGTTGCCGCTGCGACGGCGCTTTCCTTCCGTCTGGCCGACGCGTTCGACCGGGCTCGAGACAGTGCCGAGGATGCCGCCTTCGCCCGCGTCATGACGCCGGTTGCGAAATACTGGTGCTGCAAGATCGCTCCCGCGCTCATCTACGAGGCGATGGAGTGCATCGGAGGCAGCGGCTACATCGAGGAGAGGCCGATTGCCCGCCACTACCGCGAGGCACCGGTCAACGCGATCTGGGAAGGCTCGGGCAACGTCATGGCGCTCGACGTTCTCAGGGTGCTGAACCGGGGCAGGGATCTCTTCGAGACCGTCTTCGCCGGACTTGCCCGCGATCTCGGCCCGGCAGGCAAGAAGACCATCGACGTGTTGCGTGCCGCGATCGCACTTTGCGAAAGGGACGAGGGCGCCGGCCGCCTGCTGATCGAGCAACTGGCTCTGGCTGCGGGCGCTGCCGAACTCTACCGTCTCGGTGCCGGTCGCATTGCCGATGCCTTCATCGAGACGCGTCTCGCCGGCGGCTGGCGCTCCACCTATGGCATGCTCGATTCCCGCTTCGACGCCAGCTATATCGTTGACCTGCTTTATCCTCCCGCTACGTAAAGTTCCTCAACGTGAGATTGGCATTCTCCAGGCCGTCTTCTGCTATCGGTATCCACAGTCTTTGCAGCGTGTTACGCGCCGTCGTTATTGCGGGGCCTTTGCGCCGCTGCTACTCACCGGTCGGTGACAGGCTGGGATGAATAGAGAATGTCGAGTGCAGCTGCCGTCCTCGAGAGGACGGAATTGCCGGCAGAGCCGGAAAAGCGTATCCGCGATCGCGCCGCAACAGAGCGGGCAATCCTCGATGCCGCCAAGGGGCTCCTGGCGGAGGAGGGCTTCCAGAATTTCGGCATCAATGCCGTGGCGCGTCGGGCGGGCTGCGACAAGCAACTGATCTACCGTTACTATGGCGGGCTCGACGGCCTCGTCGAGACGATCGGCGCCGATCTTGGCAGCTGGGTGAAGGAGCGCATTCCCGAGGACAGCGGCGGCATGTTCCTGCTGACCTACGGCGATCTGATGGAGCGGCTGGCGCTTCTCTACCTCGATGCGCTGCGCTCCGATCCGCTGATGCGCCGCATCGTCGCCTGGGAGGTTTCAGAGAACACCGAGCAGGTGAGGCGGCTCTCTGAGGCGCGCTCAAAGGCGCTTTCCCAGTGGCTGGAACGGATGCGCGGCTCGCTGCCGGCGCCCAAGGGCATTGATACGCCCGCGGTCAACGCAGTGCTCATCGCCGCGATCCAGCACCTGGTGCTTGCCGCGGCGATAGGCGGGCAGTGCGCCGGCATTTCCCTCAAGACGCAGAAGGACTGGGACAAGGCGGCGACTGCGCTGAAGCGCATCGTTCGCGGCGTCTACGGCTGATCTTCGAGTAGTGCGGGTTCATCCACAGCCTCTGGCTCGCCCGTTAACCTTAACAAATGGTTTACGTTGCGTCCCAATGGTTAACGCGCCAGTGTGGGCCTTCACGCAATGTTAACGGCGATAAAATCGATGGGAACCAAGCTTGCCAGAACCGCGTTGCTGCTGCTCGCCGTGATGTTTTTCGCGGCGCTGGCGCTGGATATCGCGGTGCCTGCGCTCGTGCTTTGCCTCATGGCGCTGTCGAACCGGCTGCTCTTGTCTATTGATCTCACAGGCGGGCAGCATCAAAGGGGAGCAGCATGAAGTGGCTTCTGGCTTTCTGGGCCGGCCCGATCGTCTTTCTCGGCGCCTGGTACTGGCTTTCCTACTACGACATGAGCTTCGGCGTCTTCATGTTCACGCGCCAGGTCCATGACCTCGTTTTCGAGATCTATGGCAAGGCGCTCGGCATACCGCCGGAAACCATACCGCCGCTCGTCGTGCGCGCGATCATCGTTGACAGCATAGTGCTCTTCGCGATCCTGGGCTTTCGCAGGCGCAAGGCGATCCTTGCCTGGTGGAGGGGACGTCAGCCGTCCGCATCGGCGGAACGCGATCTTTCCAGGGACGAGAGCCTGTCGAGCGCTCCCTGAAGAATGAAGCTTGCCGCGGCGGAATCGATCCGCTCGGCGCGCTTGGCGCGTGAGACATCCATTTCGAGCAGCGCCCGCTCGGCGGCCACAGTCGAAAGCCGCTCGTCCCAGAAGACGAAGGGCAGGTCGGTCTTTTCGCTCATGCTGCGCACGAAGGCGCGCGTCGCCTGGACGCGGGGCCCAGCCGAGCCATCCATGTTCATCGGCAGGCCGATCACGAAGGCGGCAACCTTCTCCCTGACGGCGAATTCGAGCAGCACATTTGCGTCGATGGTGAATTTCACGCGCTTGATGACCGGACGCGGGGTCGCGAACCTGCGTCCGAGATCCGACATTGCCAGCCCGATCGTCTTGGTTCCGAGGTCAAGTCCTGCGATCGCCTGTCCGGACGTGAGGGTTTCCGCCAGTTCCTCGATGGTGAGCGTTGCCATGCGGCTACCTAGCGCTTGCGGACGAATTCGGTGCGCAGCACGAGGCCCTTGATCGCATCGTGCCGGCAATCGATCTCTTCGGGATTGTCGGTCAGGCGAATCGACTTGATGACGGTGCCCTGTTTCAGGGTCGTGTTGGCACCCTTCACCTTCAAGTCCTTGACCAGCACCACTGAATCGCCATCGGCAAGCACATTGCCTGCGGAATCGTGTACGACCGACTTTTCTGCGGCGACCGCAGCCATTTCCGCGGCGGGGCGCCATTCGCCTGTCACGTCGTCGTACACATATTCGTCATCGTCAGCGGCCATGGTCGTTTCCAATTCACACTCAATATCATTGCGTATATCGACCTATCTCATACTCTTCGTAAGAAGCCAAAGGAGTGAACAATGAAAATCACGTGGCTCGGCCATTCCGCCTTTCGCGTTGAAACGGCGAAGGCCAAAATCCTGATCGATCCGTTCTTCACCGGCAATCCGGGCTTTGCCGGATTGAACGCCAGGGAGGCCGCTTCGGGCATTACCCATATCCTGCTGACCCATGGTCACGGTGATCACGTCGGCGACACGATCGCCCTTGCCGCCGAGACCGGCGCAACCGTCTTCGCCAATGCCGACCTGGCCTCCTGGCTCGCTGTAAAGGGTGTTGAGAATATCGACATGGGCAACACCGGCGGCACCGTGGCTTTCGACGGCTTTACGGTCACCTTTACGAACGCGCTGCACTCCTCCGCGCAGGTGACCGAAGACGGCATCTCCCACTCGCTCGGCAGTGCCAACGGCCTGATGCTGCATTTCGACGACGAGCCGACGCTCTACCACATGGGCGATACCGACATCTTCGGCGACATGGGCCTTATCAACGAACTGCACCAGCCGGATATCGGTCTCGTGCCGATCGGCGATCGCTTCACCATGGGCGGTGCCGTTGCCGCACTTGCCTGCCAGCGCTTCTTCAACTTCAAGACGGCCATTCCCTGCCACTACGGTTCGTTCCCGTTCGTCGACCAGACGCCGGAGAAGTTCGTGGCGGGCATGGACGGTGCCTCGAGCGCAGTGAAGACGCCGAAGCCGGGCGAAAGCATTTCCTTCTGACGCACTGGCCTTGCCCGTTGCGCATCAATTGAAGCCGCCGCGCAGCAATCCCCGTTGCGCGCGGCGGACGGGGCCATTATAGCGGGTGGGAGAAATCCCACCCGGAGAATGCCATGTCCGTCGATCTAGCCATCGTTAAGCGCGTTGCCCACCTTGCCCGAATTGCCGTCAGCGAAGACGACGCAAATCGCATGGTCAACGAGCTGAATGGCATCCTCGGCTTTGTCGAACAGCTTTCCGAGGTCGATGTCGATGGCGTCGAGCCGATGACCTCCGTTACTCCCATGGAGATGAAGAAGCGGACGGACGGTGTGACGGACGGCGGCAAGGCCGCCGATATCGTCGCCAATGCGCCCGTGACCGACCAGAATTTCTTCCTGGTGCCGAAGGTCGTGGAATAAGGCCGTCCGAGCCGATTTCCGACCTGTTGCCTTGTTCCAGATTTGAAGCGAAATACGATGAGCGAACTCACCAGCCTGACCATTGCCGAAGCCCGCGCGAAGCTGCGCGCCAGGGAAATCAAAGCGACCGAACTGACCGAGGCCTATATCACGGCGATCGAAGCGGCCAATGATGCGCTGAACGCCTATATCAAGGTCACGCCGGAAAAGGCGCTGCAGATGGCCGAGGCGTCCGACGGCCGCATCGCCAGCGGCAAGGCCGGTGCGTTGGAGGGTATCCCGCTCGGCATCAAGGACCTGTTTGCCACCGAGGGCATCCACACCCAGGCCTGCAGCCACATCCTCGACGGCTTCAAGCCGCATTACGAATCCACCGTCACACAGAACCTGTGGGACGACGGTGCGGTCATGCTCGGCAAGCTCAACATGGACGAGTTCGCCATGGGCTCCTCCAACGAGACCTCCCACTACGGCGCTGTCATCAACCCCTGGCGTGCGGCAGGTTCGAACCAGCAGCTCGTGCCGGGCGGCTCCTCCGGCGGTTCTGCCGCAGCCGTGGCGGCCCATCTCTGCGCCGGCGCCACCGCGACCGATACCGGCGGCTCGATCCGCCAGCCCGCCGCCTTCACCGGCACCGTGGGCATCAAGCCGACCTATGGCCGGTGCTCGCGCTGGGGTACCGTCGCCTTCGCCTCGTCGCTCGACCAGGCCGGTCCGATCGCCCGCGATGTCCGCGATGCCGCAATCCTCCTGAAGTCGATGGCGAGCGTCGATGCGAAGGACACGACCTCCGTCAACCTGCCGGTTCCGGACTACGAGGCCGCAATCGGCCAGTCCGTGAAGGGCATGAAGATCGGCATTCCCAAGGAATACCGCGTCGACGGCATGCCGGACGAAATCGAGGCTCTCTGGCAGCAGGGCATCGCCTGGCTGAAGGATGCCGGCGCGGAGATCGTCGACATCTCGCTCCCGCACACCAAATATGCGCTGCCGGCCTATTACATCGTCGCACCCGCCGAAGCCTCGTCGAACCTCGCTCGCTACGACGGCGTGCGCTATGGCCTGCGTGTCGATGGCAAGGACATCGTCGACATGTACGAGAAGACCCGT
Source organism: Rhizobium sp. BK251 (assembly GCF_004345245.1). GTDB lineage: Bacteria > Pseudomonadota > Alphaproteobacteria > Rhizobiales > Rhizobiaceae > Rhizobium. The sequence goes on from NZ_SLUQ01000007.1 coordinate 365,352, forward strand.
GCTGCCGGCTTCGGCACTGAGGTAAAGCGCCGCATCATGATCGGCACTTACGTTCTCTCGGCCGGCTACTATGACGCCTACTACCTGCGTGCCCAGAAGGTCCGCACGCTTATCAAGCGCGATTTCGAGATTGCCTTTGCTGCCGGCGTCGACGCGATCCTGACGCCCGCCACTCCGTCCTCCGCCTTCGGCGTTGCCGACGAGGACCTCGCCTCCGATCCGGTCAAGATGTACCTCAACGACATCTTCACGGTAACGGTCAACATGGCGGGCCTGCCCGGCATCGCCGTTCCCGCCGGTCTCGACCACAGGGGCCTGCCGCTCGGCCTGCAGGTCATCGGCAAGGCATTCGACGAAGAGACGCTTTTCCGCACCGCTCACGTCATCGAGCAGGCAGCGGGCCGCTTCTCGCCGGCCAAGTGGTGGTAACGAGGCGCAATTGCGCATGGTAACGGCCGCCGCTCGACAGGCGGCCCGCTGTTGAAATGGCGGAAGGGTATTGAAGCTTATTTGACGCTGCTCGGAGGAGGGCTCATGTCAAAACCGGATCTCGTGCGGATGGTTGAGGCCTTCGACCGGCTTGCGGAAGCCGGCTTCGCGATGGGACCGGAATGGGAGGCCGTGCACGAAATCTGCCAGGCCCATGAAGGCGAGAAGCCCTTCGACTGGGGCCACGCGATCTGCCATCGCATCGAAGGCGATGACTGGAATGCCGGCTATTGGTACCGCCGGGCCGGCAAGGAGCGCTCATCGGGCTCGGTGGCGGAGGAATGGGCGGCCGCAAAGGCCGAGCTTTCCGCCTCCCTCTGAAAATACGGCGAGGCCGCGCGCCGATGGCGACGCACGGCCCGGATTGATGTCCGAGACTATCTGTTGTCCTGTTCGGCCCTTACGAGAACCAGTCCACGTTCGGTGATGCGGTAGGGCTTGCCGCCCGAGGACTTGATCGCCTTCTTCTGCTTGAGCTTGCGAAACAGGTCGAGGCCGAAGCCGGGATAGACCCAGCCATCGCGAGTGAAGCAGCTCGCTGCCGCGATCTTCCTCTGTTCGTCACGGGTAATTTCGATGCGCCCACCCTGGGCCAACAGATGCAGGATACGCTGCTCTGCGCGTGATATGTCCATTGATTTGAGATCCGGAATTGCGCCGTATCAGGGCGCACAAAAACGATCTGGCGCGCTCGAAAAGAGCGTCAGGGCTTCGTCTTTTCAGGCCCGTGCGCGCAATGAAGTTTGCGGGCAGGGCCCTTACCGGGTCTCAGGCAGATTTGACATAAACACCTCTCGGAAACTTCTTAGCAGGCGTCCTGGCGAGGTCAAGACAGTGCGGGCGCAAATAAAGCGGCTGATAACGCCGCATTCTTCGGCGATCCGCCCTTGCTCCACTGGAAACGGTCGTCCGTCGATGCTCTATTTCTGCGAAGAGCCGGAGGTGCTGTTGATCCACATTCGCAATGCCCGCGAAGGAGAAGCCGAGTTACTGAGCGAGGTCGGTCTCAGGGCGTGGCGCAAGGCCATGGCCGCTATCGGCGAGTCGGACGCAATGATCGATGCGGCCCGTGGCGCATTCGCAAACTTCGTCGAAAGTGCCTGGCTGACGATCACCGTCGTCGAGGTCGGCAGCCAGGTGGCCGGCTGGGCGGCCCGCGAGGGACTGGACGAGACGATATCCGATTTCTGGATCGATCCGGCCTTCACGGGGCAGGGCCTCGGCTCCGCACTCCTCGAGCGCATCGAGAGTGATATTGCCGAGCAGGGCTTCGAGCGGGTGACCCTTCAGACGCATTCCGGCAACAGCGAGGCGATCGGCTTCTTCCGCAAGCATGGCTATGCCATCCATTGGCTTTCGGTCGCCTACAATCCCAAGCTCGACCGCGACGTGCCGTCCGTCGGCCTGTCAAAGCCCCTCGGGGCCGAGGATGGCGGCATCTACAGTCCGCTCTGATAGTTGCCGAGCGTCATGTAGCCATAACCGACCACGAGGAGCAGCGCTCCGACGATATGGAGAATGGCTATCGCCTTTAGAATCGAGCGGAAGGGCTCCTTTTGCGTCTTATGGCGCAAAAGACGTTGCGCGCTGACCGCTCCCAGGCTGCCGCCAAGGAGGGCGAGGGTCAGAAGGGTCCTCTCGCTGATCCGCCACCGCCCGTTTCGGGCAGCTTCCTTGTCCAGGAGATAGACCGAAAAGGTGAAGGCATTCATCGCGACGAAGAGAGCCATAAATTTGAGGGTATCGGTAGCCAGCATCGGGCTACACTAGTGTAATCGAGTTAACGGCTGCCAAAGCGCGAGCCGGAGTTCCGGACTGCGCCGAAAGCCTTGCGCCGGGCAGCCAATTGCTCTACCTCACGAGGATCGAATAGCAGCCTTCGAAGAGCATCTCATGACCATTGTTGACGTCCGTACGCCCGATCCGAAACGCTTTATTCCCGGCGCCACCGGCGACTGGGAGATCGTCATCGGAATGGAGGTTCACGCGCAGGTGCTGAGCCAGTCGAAGCTCTTCTCCGGTGCCTCGACCGAGTTCGGAAAGCCGCAAAATTCCAATGTCTCGCTGGTCGATGCGGCCATGCCCGGCATGCTGCCCGTCATCAACGAGGAATGCGTCAGGCAGGCGGTGCGCACCGGCCTCGGCCTGAAGGCGCAGATCAACCATCGCTCGGTCTTCGACCGCAAGAACTATTTCTATCCGGACCTGCCGCAGGGATACCAGATCTCCCAGTACAAGGACCCGATCGTCGGCGAGGGCAAGATCGTGATCTCGCTCGGCCCGGATCGTCAGGGCCAGTTCGAGGATATCGAGATCGGTATCGAGCGCCTGCACCTGGAACAGGATGCCGGCAAGTCCATGCACGACCAGCACGCGACGATGTCCTACGTCGACCTCAACCGCTCGGGCGTGGCGCTGATGGAGATCGTTTCCAAGCCGGACCTGCGTTCGTCGGACGAGGCCAAGGCCTATCTTACCAAGCTGCGCTCGATCGTGCGCTATCTCGGCACCTGCGACGGCAACATGGACGAAGGCTCGATGCGCGCCGACGTCAACGTTTCCGTGCGCCGTCCCGGCGGCGAATTCGGGACGCGCTGCGAGATCAAGAACGTCAACTCCATCCGCTTCGTCGGCCAGGCGATCGAGTACGAGGCTCGTCGCCAGATCGCGATCATCGAGGATGGCGGCACGATCGACCAGGAAACCCGGCTCTTCGACCCGAACAAGGGTGAGACGCGCTCCATGCGCAGCAAGGAAGATGCGCACGACTACCGCTATTTCCCCGATCCGGACCTGCTGCCGCTGGAATTCGACGAAGCCTTCGTGACGGAACTGGAAGCCCACTTGCCGGAGCTGCCGGACGACAAGAAGGCGCGCTTCGTGCGTGAGCTTGGGCTTTCCATCTACGACGCTTCCGTTCTGGTCTCCGAAAAGGCAATCGCCGACTATTTCGAGGCGGTAGCTGCGGGACGCGACGGCAAGACGGCTGCCAACTGGGTCATCAACGATCTCCTGGGTGCTTTGAACAGAACCGGCAAAGACATTGAAGAGACGCCGGTTTCTCCGGCTCAGCTCGGCAGCATCATCGACCTCATCAAGGCCGAGACCATTTCCGGCAAGATCGCCAAGGATCTATTCGAGATCGTGCTGACCGATGGCGGCGATCCGGCCGAAATCGTCGAGAGCCGCGGCATGAAGCAGGTCACCGACACCGGCGCAATCGAACAGGCGGTCGACGATATCATCGCCGCAAATCCGGATCAGGTCGCAAAGGTCAAGGCCAAGCCGACCCTTGCCGGCTGGTTCGTCGGCCAGGTGATGAAGGCGACGGGCGGCAAGGCAAATCCGCAGGCCGTTCAGGCCCTCGTCAAGGCCAAGCTCGGCATCGAGGAGTAAGGACCGTGTATTTCGTGCGCACAGCCAGCGAGCCTGATCTGGGCAAGATTCGCACCTTGCTGGATGAAGCGTTTCGCACGACCTATGCGGGCCTTTACGGCGAGGCGAAGGTAGGCGAGCTTGTCGCGCATCTCTTTTCGCCGTCCGCGCTGCAGGCGCGGCTGGCCAGGAAGAACGCGGAATTCCTTGTTGCCGACAACGGTAAGGATATTGGCGGCGTCGGCTATGCCGCCATGTCTGATGAAATGACGAAGACGGTCATGCTGCACCTGCTCTACGTGCGCCCGCCGCTGCATCGTCAGGGCATCGGGCGGGAGATCTTTGCCGAACTGGAAACCTGCTTTCCCGATGCCGAAATTATGCGGCTTGAAGTCGAGCCGCAGAACTCGACGGCGATTGCCTTTTACCACGCACACGGCTTCGAGGATGTCGGGCGCAACGAGAACGACGCACCCGGCCAGTCCGGAATTCCGGCGCTCATCCTCGAGAAATTGCTTCCGGCACATTGATGGACAAGCGCGTGGAATCCGCACTCCTGATCCGCGAAGCTCGCGAGGCCGACCTTGAGGCGATCGTGTCAATGTTTGCCGCCGATGGACTGGGCGGGCATGGAGACACGACCGATCCGGCCGCCCGCGAAGAATATCTGCGAGCATTCCGGACAATTTCCGCGTCGCGGGACCAGAACCTCTACGTCGCCGAGCGTGACGGCGAGATCGTCGGCACGTTCCAGACGATGATCACGACGTCGCTTACAGGGCGCGGTTCCTCCTCGATGATCATCGAGGCAGTCCAGACGCGCCCGGATCTCCGCGGGCAGGGGATCGGTGCTGTGTTGATCGATTTCTGCATTGGCGAGGCAAAGCGTCTCGGGCTGCGTCTCGTGCAGCTAACATCGAACGCGACGCGCAAGGACGCCCACCGTTTCTATGAGCGGCTCGGCTTTCGGGCGAGCCACATCGGCTTCAAGATGTCGCTGAGATGAAGGCGTTTGTGTCCCGGAATCACTGGACAAGGCGCATCTCAGGCGGCATAAGCGAGAAATCGAATTCTGCATTCGCCCGCCGTCGGCGGGCATGAGGAAAAGACATGAAGAACTTGCTGCTGCTTACCTTCACCTGGTGGAACAAGTACACTGTGGGTACGCTTGTTGCGCTTCGCGGCTTCAAGCGCGTCGGTGAGGACGAGCTCGGCAATGTTTATTACGAAGGCGGCAAGGCTTCCTACGGCCTGCCGAAGCGCTGGGTCGTCTACAACGGCTACGCGGAAGCATCTTCCATTCCGCCCGGCTGGCATGGCTGGATGCATCACCGCACCGACGTGCCCCCGTCGCAGGAGAACTACGTCGCCAAGGAATGGCAGAAGCCGCATCGCGCCAATGCCACGGGTAGCGCTCTCGCCTATCGACCGCCCGGTTCGCTTGCCGCGACCGGCGAACGTCCGCGCGTCACCGGCGACTACGACGCCTGGACGCCGGGCAACTGACCCCGGATTTGGCCACAATTGACGTTTAACCGCAGGATGCTGGCGACGCTGTTCGGTCGCGGTGCGGAATGCTGCCGTAGGGAGGCGCGGATATGATCTATTTCATGCGGAGCGGCCTCCTGTGTGCTGCGATCACGGCCCTTGCGGCCGCGATGCTGCCCGTCAGCGTCCACGCCGAGCGCATCTCAAATCCCGTTGCCGTTTTCTCGGGCCTGGACAAGATCACCGGCCGCATTACGACCTTTGACGTCTATCTGGACGAGACGGTGCAGTTCGGCGCGCTGCAGGTGACACCCAAGGCCTGCTATTCGCGCGACCAGGCCGAAGCGCAGAAGATCGACGGCTTCGTGGAGGTCGACGAGATAACGCTCGATCGCAGGATCCGCCGTATCTTCACGGGCTGGATGTTTGCCGACAGTCCCGGCCTCAACGCCGTCGAGCATCCGATCTATGACGTCTGGCTGAAGGACTGCAAGCAGAATTCGGACGTGCCACCGCCCCAGAGCGCGACGGCCAAGTAAACGTCAGAATTCCAGATGCGGCGACGTCATCGCTCGCGAAAGCATCTGGACATATTTCCTCTTCGGAACATCGACCGCGCCGAACGTCTTCAGGTGTTCGGTGGTGAACTGCGTGTCGAGGAGCGTGAAGCCCTTCTCCCGCAGGCGTTCCACAAGGTGGACAAGACAGATCTTCGAGGCGTCGGTGCGCCGCGAGAACATGCTCTCGCCAAAGAAGGCCGAGCCCAGCGAAACGCCATAGAGACCGCCGACCAGCTCATCGCCCTCCCACGCCTCGACCGAATGGGCATGGCCCATGCGGTGGAGTGTCGAATAGAGCGAGCGGATGGTGTCGTTGATCCAGGTGCTTGGCCGGACTGCGGTGTGCTCGGCACAGCTTGCGATCACGGCGTCGAAGTCGCTGTCGAAGCGGATATCGAAGGGCTTCTGGCGGATCGCCTTGGCAAGGCTCTTGGAGACATGAAAGCCGTCGAGCGGCAGGACGCCGCGAATTTCCGGCTCTACCCAGAAGATTTCCGGATCATCGGCAGACTCGGCCATGGGAAACAGGCCGATCGAATAGGCGCGCAGCAGAATTTCCGGCGTGATACCTGGAGTTCTCCTGCGCGGCCCCGCCATTCTTGATCAGGCCGGATGATTTGCCAGGTAGTGTTCCAGCCAGTGGATATCATAATCGCCGTTGGCGATATCCTGGTTGGAAACAAGATCCTGGAACAGCGGCAGTGTCGTCTTGATCCCGTCGACGACGAATTCGTCCAGCGCGCGGCGAAGACGCATCATGCATTCGACGCGGGTGCGGCCGTGCACGATGAGCTTGCCGATCAGGCTGTCGTAGTAGGGGGGGATCTTGTAGCCCTGATAGGCACCGGAATCGATGCGTACGCCAAGGCCGCCAGGGGCGTGGAAGTGCGTGATCGTGCCTGGCGAGGGCACGAAGGTGCGCGCGTCCTCGGCGTTGATGCGGCATTCGATCGCGTGGCCATGGAAGACGACCTCGTCCTGCGTGACCGAAAGCCCGGCGCCGGAGGCGACGCGGATCTGTTCGTGCACGAGGTCGATGCCGGTGATGGCTTCGGTAACGGGGTGCTCCACCTGCAGGCGCGTGTTCATTTCGATGAAATAGAACTCGCCGTCCTCATAGAGGAACTCGATTGTGCCGGCGCCGCGATACTTCAGCTTTTTCATCGCATCGGCGCAGACCTGGCCGATCTTCATGCGCTGCTCGACATTGAGCGCAGGCGAATTGGCTTCTTCCCAGACCTTCTGGTGGCGCCGCTGCAGCGAGCAGTCGCGTTCACCGAGGTGGATGGCGTTGCCTTCGCCGTCACCGAAGACCTGAATCTCGATGTGGCGCGGCTTGCCGAGGTATTTCTCCATGTAGACGGCGTCGTTTCCGAAGGCGGCAGCCGCTTCGGTGCGCGCCGTCGACCAGGCTTCGATCAGGTCGGCTTCGGACTTTGCGACCTTCATGCCGCGTCCGCCACCGCCGGCCGTCGCCTTGATGAGCACCGGGTAACCGATCTGGGCGGCAGTCTTCAGCGCGTCGGCCTCGTCCTTGACTTCGCCGTCGGAGCCGGGAACGACGGGGATGCCGAGTTCCTGCGCCGTCGTCTTGGCCGTGATCTTGTCGCCCATGATGCGGATATGATCCGCCGTCGGACCGATGAAGGTGATGCCGTGGGCCTCCAGGATGTCAGCGAACTTCGCATTCTCCGAGAGGAAGCCATAGCCGGGATGCACGGCGTCGGCGCCGGTTATCTCACAGGCCGCGACGATCTGGTGGATATTGAGATAGCTGTCGCGCGAAGGCGGCGGGCCGATGCAGACGCTCTCGTCGGCCAGGCGCACATGCATGGCGTCGGCGTCGGCAGTCGAGTGGACTGCGACGGTTGCAATGCCAAGCTCCTTGCAGGCGCGAAGCACCCGGAGGGCGATTTCCCCGCGATTGGCTATGAGGATCTTCGAAATCATGGGGCCGGGCCTATTCGATGACGACAAGGGCTTCGCCATATTCGACCGGACGTCCATCCTCGACGAGGATCTCGGTGACCGTGCCGGAGCGCGGCGCCGGAATCTGGTTCATGGTCTTCATCGCTTCGATGATGAGCAGCGTCTGGCCTTCCTTGACGGCCGTGCCTACCTCGATGAAAGCCCGTGCGCCCGGTGCAGGGGCCATATAGACGGTGCCGACCATCGGCGCGTTCACGACGTTGGCCGGGTTGCGGCCGGCTGCAGCCGGCGCAGCGGCTGCCGGCGCTGCTGCCATCGGAGCCGGGGCGGCAAAGGCGGGCGCGGCGAACGGAGCCTGGACATACTGCGTGTTTCCGGCGCGTGAAACGCGGATGCGCAGATCGTCCTGCTCGACCTCGATCTCGGTCAGATCCGTGTCGTTGAGGATATTGGCAAGATCGCGGATCAGCGCCTGATCGATGCCGTTCTTCTTGTCAGCCATTTGCTTTGCCCTGTCTTCTTCTTATGCCGTGATGTTCTTCAGCGCGTGCAGCGCCATGATGTAGCCGTAAGGCCCGAAGCCGGCGATCATGCCCTTTGCCGCAGGCGCGATCATCGACTTGTGGCGGAATTCTTCCCGCGCGTGGATATTTGAAATGTGCACTTCGATCACCGGAATGGAAATTGCCCGGATGGCGTCGTGAAGTGCAATCGAGGTGTGCGTATAGGCGCCGGCATTGATCACAACGCCCATTGCCTTGTCGTCGGCTTCATGCAGCCAATCGACCAGCACGCCCTCGTGGTTGCTCTGCCGGAAATCGATGTCGAAGCCGATTTCCTCGCCTGCCACGCGGCAGTCGTTCCCGATATCCTTCAGCGTCTTGCCGCCGTAGATGCCGGGCTCACGCTTGCCGAGGGCATTGAGGTTGGGTCCGTTGAGGACGAATACGGTTCTTGTCATCGGTGTTCCGTCAAAAGTTCAGCGCAACCTATAGACTCCCGGGCACTTTAAAGAAAGCCCTTTGGAAATCGCCAGACAGAATCCGATTGCGCTTGTCCACAAGCCCGGAACACCGGGAGTTTGGCCATTTGATCGGCGATGCTCAGCAGACCGTCTTGCCGCAGGCTCGCATGTTGCCGACCTTCTGCTCGAGCGTATCTACGCCGACGGCACCCGAGACCGCCTCGTTGCCGATGACATAGGATGGCGTTCCGGTAAGGCCAAGGCTGGTCGCCAGCATGTAGGTCTCCTTGACGGAGTCGTCGTTGGGGCTCTCCTCCATCTCCTTGCGGATCGCCTCTTCAGTAACGCCAAGTGACGTGGCGACGCCGATTGCGCTTTCCTCGGAGGCGCGGCCGTCGCTGTTCAGCATCGTGCGGTGGAAGTCGGCGTATTTTTCTGGAGCAAGCTTGCGGAAGGCATCGGACACCTTCGACGCAGCCACGGAATCCGGTCCGAGGATGGGGAACTCCTTGAGCACGAAGCGAACGTTCTTGTCCTTCTTCAGGATTTCATCCATGTCGCTCAACGCATGCCGGCAATAGCCGCAATTGTAGTCGAAGAATTCAACGATGGTGACGTCGCCCTTCGGATTGCCGAGGGTGACATCATACTTGGCGTTGAAGATTGCGTTCTTGTTTTCGCCGACGGCCTTGGTTGCCTGGTGGAGGCGCGCCGCCTCCTGCTTCTTTTCGAGCGCGGACTGGACGTCGAGCATGATCTCGGGATTTTCGATGAGGTACTGCTTGATGAATTCCCCAAGTTCCTTCTTCTGCTTGGCATCGAGCGCGGCGGCAGGGGAAGACAGGGCCGTGACGGCGATGACAGCCAGCGCGGAGACCGCAAGCAAGGTTCTTGGAAGAAGTGCCATAATGTTCCTCGTCTGTTGAAGGTATTCGCAATAGCACAGCGCAGTTAACGTCCGTCAACTCGCGCCGGGAGTTTACGGTGAGCTTTTGGCTCCTTAAACAGCTATTTTCACGGCGAAGCAGCAATCGCGGGATTGTGAACGGCCGATTATTCCGCCAATTGTTGCCCGCAAATCCCATCTGCAGGAAGACCCGACCTTGTTCTCCATCTCGAATCGCAGTGCAGTCGAACCCTTTCATGCCATGGATGTGCTTGCTGAGGCGACGAAGCGCCGGCAGGCCGGCCATCCTGTGATATCGCTTGCGGTCGGCCAGCCTTCGCATGCCGCGCCGCAGGCTGCACTCGATGCGGCGCGCCATGCTCTCGCCGGCGGCCGGATCGGCTATACCGATGCCCTCGGCCTTTCGGAACTGCGCTATGGCATAGCCGGGCACTACGAGAAGCGGCATGGCCTCAGCATCGATCCATCGCGCATCGCGGTGACGACGGGCTCTTCGGCGGGGTTCAACCTCGCGTTTCTGTCGCTTTTCGACGCCGGCGATTGCGTCGCGATCGCGCGGCCGGGCTATCCCGCCTATCGCAACATTCTGGCCGCGCTCGGCATCAGGGTTGTCGAGGTGCCCGTCAGTGCGGAGACGCATTTCACACTGACGCCGGAAAGCCTCGAGGCGGTGCAGAAGGCGACCGGCGAGCGGCTGAAGGGCGTGCTGCTCGCAAGCCCGGCCAACCCGACCGGTACCGTGACCGGGCGCGAGGGGCTGCGGGCGCTGGCCGAATATTGCGCCGCCAATTCGATCGCCTTCATCTCCGACGAAATCTATCACGGCCTGACCTTCGTCGGCGACGAGACGAGCGTGCTGGAACTGACAGACGAGGCGATCGTCATCAATTCCTTCTCGAAGTATTATTGCATGACGGGTTGGCGCATTGGCTGGATGGTGTTGCCGGAACGCCTGGTGCGGCCGATCGAAAGGGTAGCGCAGAGCCTCTACATCTCGCCGCCGGAACTCTCCCAGATCGCGGCGACCGGCGCGCTCGGGGCCTCGACCGAACTCGACGTCTACCGCGAAAGCTACCGGCGCAACCGCGATTTCCTGACGAGGCGGCTACCGGAAATCGGTCTTTCGATCGCGTCTCCGATGGACGGGGCCTTCTACGCCTATCTCGACGTCACGCGCTTTACCAACGACAGCATGGAATTTGCCAAGACCATGCTCGCGCAGATCAATGTCGCCACGACGCCGGGCCTCGATTTCGACCCGCTGGAAGGCCAGCGCACGTTGCGCATGTCCTATGCCGGCTCGAATGCAGAGATCGAGGAAGCGGTGGAACGCATCGCTGCCTGGCTTAAATAGGTCGAATACCAGCCGCTTGCACCGGTTTCCGGAATCAGTTCTGCAACGACTTGAATCGAATTGTGAGGATGGCTCTTTCGGTGGAGCTTGACGCGGACGACATTTCGGAGATCGGCGATATATCTGCGCGCTTCGAGGTGGAGGGCGAACGTTATCCGGATGCGTTCATGAAACTCTCCGGCCGCTGAGGACAGAGAGGAGCGGCCGCCGGATAAGCCGGCAGCCGCCGCTGCATGGCTTACTTCGACTCGGCCGCGTCCTCGATCAGCTTGGCGACCTTCTCCGGGTTGGACACCATGACCACATGGGAGGCACCCTCGACCTCGACCGTTTCCTTGGACTTGGCCCGTTCCGCCATGAACTTCATCGCTTCGGCGGTAATGTTGCGGTCGGCGCTCCCGTAGATGTGCCAGGAGGGAATGGTCTTCCACAGGGCCTGCTTGGCGGGTTCGGCAAGCGCCGAGGCGGCAATCGGGCGCTGGCCGATCGCCATGATCTTTGCCTGTTCCTCGGGCACGTCCTTGGCAAACTGGTCGTGGAACTTGGCATGGTCGATATAGAGATCCTTCTCGCCACCTGAGAGCTCAACGGGCTTTGCGAGTGCCTGGCCGAGCGTGCCGCCCGGGAAGCGATCGGAGAGGCTGCCTGCACTTTCGCCGACCTCCGGCGAGAACGCGGCAACATAGACGAGAGCCTTCACGTCAGCCTTCTTCGGCTGGACGTTGGAAATGACCTCGCCGCCGTAGGAATGGCCTACTAGCACGACGGGTCCGTCGATCTGGTCGATCAGCTGCGTCGCGTAGGCGCTGTCGGCGGCGACGCCACGCAGCGGATTGGCGAGGCTTATGATCTTGTATCCCTTGGCCGCGAGCAACGCATCGACCTTGTCCCAGCTTGAGGTGCCTGCAAAGGCGCCATGGACGAGCACGATGGTCGGCTTCTGGTCATCGGCGAGGCCGACCGCGGTCGAGCCGAGCAGCGCTGCCGCAGAAAGCACGGCGGGACCAATGAATTTGTTGAGCATCGTCAATTCCTCTCTTTGCTGATGTTCCGGCGGAAGTGCCGTTCGCAGTGAAGTTGTATTGTGTGCAATTTAATTGTGCTAAACAAAAAAAGTTGAAGTCGCGTGAACGATTATTCTCTTGTCGGAAGGTGGGCGCGTGGATCGTCCTTGATGCAGAGCCAAGCCTGATGGAGAGGTGCAAGGTCATGCGCAAGCTAGGTATTTTCCTGAGTCTGTCCCTTGACGGGTACTACTGCGACCGGAACGGCGACATGAGTTGGGCCCACCGGGAGGATCCGGAGTTCAAGGCCTTTGTCACCGGCAACGCGGCCTCGGGCGGCGAGTTGCTGATGGGGCGAGTTACATACGAGCTGATGGCAAGCTATTGGCCCACTCCCTTTGCCATGGAGAGGGAACCGGAGACGGCAGAAGGCATGAACAGCCTGCCGAAGGTTGTCTTTTCACGCACGCTCAAGGCGGCGGGCTGGAGCAACTCACGGCTCGTCAGCGGGAGCCTTGTCGAGGAGGTGCGCAGCATGAAGGCCGGCGAGGGCAGGGATATGGTGGTGTTGGGAAGCGCCAGTATCGTTCGCCAGCTGGCGGAGGCCGGCCTTGTCGACGACTATCAGTTCGTTGTCGTGCCCATCGCTCTCGGCGGAGGCCGCTCGGTGTTTGAGGGATTGTCGAGGCAGCTGCACCTCAAACTGACGGGAACACGAGCCTTCCGTAACGGCAATGTCCTGCTGAGCCACATCACGTCAGACTAGGTATATCACTGAAAAGGGTGCGTTTTGTGCTGGCAGGGCGCCAGCCCTCATGGACGCTTCACGCCATAGCGCGCGGCCGGGCGATCATGGGAGAGGTTTGGAATGAGGGCCGATTGGGCATTAATCAGCGCATCCCAATCCTTGCTGTCCGGAAGCGACGGAATGGTGACGAGCTCTCCCTGGTCGAACCCGGCGAGAGCCGCATCGACCATGTCGCCGGCATCCATCACCGTCGATTGGTCCATGTTATCGATCGACACCGGATATCCCGCGCGTGCAAACAGTTCGGTGCGGGTGATGCCGGGTAGTACGGCCTGCACCCTGACGCCCTTGTCTGCCAGTTCGGCGCTCAGACCGATGGTGAGGGTCAACACGAAGGCGCTTGTGGCGCTGTAGGTGCCGGAATAGGCACCAGGACGGAACAGTGCGATCGACGCGATGTTGATGATCGCTCCATTTCGACGCGCGGCGAAGGCTTGCGCTGCCGCAACGGCGAGGCGGTTCATAGCCGTGACGTTCAGCGCGATCATTCTGTCGAGGTGATCGATGTCATTGTCGAGAAGCCGACCTCTCGGCCCCACGCCGGCACTGTTGACGAGCATCTTCATAGATTCGTCGCCGCGCAGGCGCTTCTCCACCCTGGCGATGTCGAGCCTGTTCGTCAGGTCCGCCTGCAGGACATCGGCCCTGACATTCATCTGCCTGCTCAAGCGGTTGGCAAGTTCGCGCAGCCTGGTGACGTCGCGCGCAACGAGCACGACATTGAACCCCCGTCGTGCAAGCCGATCGGCATAGGTCGCACCGATGCCCGACGATGCGCCGGTTACCATCGCGGTGTCGATGCCTGGGAACATCATCTCTCGTCGCTCCATTGCTGAGGTCCGCCCTGGGGCAGTGCGGTCTCGGCGAAGAAACTACAGCGCGGCAGGTCGGGCCTCGTGAGCCAATCGCGCACAATCAGCCGGACGAGAACGCATTCCGCCGCCGCTGTCACGAATGCCTGGGCGCCGCGAGTCCTGCGCCACTTGCGGTCGGCGCGCAAGCCTCCGGCTGCGGTACCATTTGCCGCATGAAATCCCGGCCGGCTTTCGCAATTTGGACGCTCTTGGAGCGCAGCCTCCTTCGCCGATCGCGCCTCGGCGATGTCCATCGCCGCCGAGTGGAGTTGATGGCCGATGCCGGATGATATTTCGAGCAACGTCGTATTCGATTTCGAGGCATGGAGGGTGCTGCTTCGCGATGTCTGCGGCAGGTACAGTCCCGAACAGGCGCAGCCGACCGGCTTCATCGGCCGCGTCCGCGCAAACAGCCTATGCGGCTGCGACACGGTGGAGATCGGCTGCAATGCGCGGCGGGTGGAACGCACAGGGCGCGATTGCCGCCTCGACAGCATGGACCATTACTACGCGGTGTTTCAGCTCGACGGCCGCTCGACCGTCATGCAGAACGATCACGTCGCCACGCTCGAGGTCGGGGATGTCGCGCTGGTCGATTCGACCCGGCCGGTAACGTATCACGCGGACGACGGCCCCGGTCGGTGGCTGAGCCTGCATCTGCCGCGCCAGTCGCTGCTTTCGCACCTTGGCCTTGAATTGGAGGGCGGGGTCCATGGTCGCGGCAACACCGCCGCCGGCCGCCTGCTATACCGGCTCGTCAGCGAAGCAGCCTGGGCGCCGGAACCCGGCCAGGTCGATCCCTATCTCCATCTCGCGGTCTACGACCTGCTGGGAGCGCTGTTCGGTGCATCCGAAATTCCTGCGGTCAATCCTCACTCCGACCGGCTGTTCGTTCGCGTGTGCGACATCATCAAGAGCCACTATACGGACCCCGACATCGGCCCTTGCGAGGTTGCCGCAGAGGCGGGAATATCGCTCCGCTACCTCCAGAAGCTGTTCACGCAGCGCGGCTCCACTTGCTGCAGCTTCATCCAGCGGCTGCGCCTTGAGCACGCCGCCCGCCTCATCCGGCGCCGCGGCGCGATGAAGACTGGCCAGCCGCTCAGCCTGATCGCCTATGACTCGGGGTTTCGCGACTACACCCATTTCGCGCGTGCATTCCGCGGCCGTTTTGGTTCCGCGCCGGGTGCCACTGCGGGCGAGCCAAACTCCCGCATCAGTACGCTTGGCGACTGAAGGAAGTGCGCTCCCCGCTCGCGACGCCTCATGACGGTCGGCGTAGGCTCTCACGTCTCACTGGTTGAGACGTGAAAGGAAAAGACATGCGCGACGCGCAATTATTCATCGTTGACCACGAAACGCCGAGTTCGCCGATCGATCCCTATGCGGACGAGATACTTGCCGATCCATGGGATGCCTATGAGAAGCTGCAGGACATGGGCCCCGCCGTGTGGCTGGAGAAATACGGCATGTTCGCGCTGACGCGCTATGACAGCGTTGTGAGGGCTCTGAAGGACGCGACCGCTTTCTCCTCCGCATCGGGTGTCATGATGAACGATCCGATGAATGCGATCCTTCGCGGCAATACGCTCTGCAGCGACGGTTCGGATCACCAGCGGCTGCGACGCATCACGGCCAAGCCGTTGGCGCCGACAGTCTTGAACGCTCTCAAATCCGAGATTTACGCCACGGCGGTGAACGTTGCCGATCGACTGGTAGAGAAGAAAACCTTCTGCGCGGCGACGGAACTTGCGACCGTGCTGCCCGTAGAGATCGTGGCGAATGCTGTCGGGCTTCCGCTGCAGGGGCGAGAGCGCATGCTGGTCTGGGCCGAGCAGATGTACAACTGCTTCGGCCCGCTGAACGATCGCGCACGCGACGCCTTTCCCGTGCTCGGCGAGATGATGCATTACGCCGCGACGCAGGCCGTTCGCGGCAAGCTGAAGCCCGGAAGCTGGGCCGATGGCATCATCGATGCCGTGGAGCGCGGTGAGGCCGACCAGGATGTCCTTCCCGCGCTGATGATCGACTATCTGGGCCCAAGCCTGGAGACGACGATCTCCGCGATCGGCAGCGGCATCTGGCTCTTTGCCCGAAATCCCGAGGAATGGCGGAAGGTGCGCGATGATCCGTCCTGCATTCCCAGCGCCGTCAACGAAATTCTGCGCATGGAGACGCCGCTCCAGGGCTATTCGCGACTTGCGGCGCGCGACTACGACATGGACGGGGTGACGCTTCCGGCGGGCGCGCGTGCCATCATCTTCTTCGGCGCGGCTAACCGCGACAAGCGCAGGTTCCCCGATCCTCACCGTTTCGACGTGATGCGCAATCCGATGGACCAGGTCGCATTCGGTACCGGACCGCATGCCTGCATCGGCCTGCACTTGGCCAAGCTCGAGATGGTTGCCCTGTTCTTTGCGCTCGCCACGCGCGTGAAGCAGTTCCACATCGAGGAGGAAGTGCGCAACATCAACAACACGCTGCGCGGCTTCAAGAGGCTGATCGTGACGGTCGACGCGGACGATAGCTGACAGGACTACTGACGTCGCTCGCGCACCACGAACCTCGCACGATACGGCATCGCGACAAGGGCCTTCGGTTCGGCGACCGGATGGCAAGCGTGCCGGCCTGATAGGTCTTTCTGGCTCTGGAGCCTGGACGAAAAAAATCCGGCCGCGTTGTTGCGGCCGGATCGTCAAATCATTCTTCGCCGAAAATCAGCTTTCAGAAGAAGCCGCGGCGCTGCCACCAGCCGGCCTTCTTCGGCTTGGTCGCATCGCCTTCGCCTTCGGGTGCCTCCGTCGTGCGGCTGGACTTCACCACCGGCTCCGAGGAAGCAACGTTCGACTCGCGATTGGCGCGTGCCGGCTTTGCCTGTTCGGCTGGCTCGACGCTCTCGCTTTCGAGACCGCTCGCGAGTTCCGCAACACGTTCCGCTTCAGGATCCGCCTCGACGACCGATTCAGCGACGACTTCCTCGACAGGTGACGGCGCGCTCTTCTTGCGGCTGCGACGCGCCTTCGGCTTAACGTCCTCGGTTACGACAGGAGCGGCTTCGACGGCAGCCATGGCCGCTTCGCCTTCCGCAGCCGCTGCTTCGGCGACCGCTTCGACGATCTCCGCCTGGGTCAAGGCCACTTCCTGACCCTCGGCTTCGCCGGAGTCATCATCCGCATCGGACTCGCCGCTTGCAGCGTCCGCACCGTCTTCACGGCTGCGGCGTCCGCCGCGCTTGCCGCGCCTGCGGCGCTTGCGCTTCTGCTGTTCCTCGCCGGCGGCACGCTCCTCGACTGGAGACGCATCGTCTTCATCGCCCTCGTCGTCGTCCGTATCGCCCTCGGAGTCAGTGCCCGACGCAGCGTCGTGGCCAGACTGGCCCTCGGCCGCGCCCTGCCCATTCTTGCCGCGACGGCGGCGGCGGCGCTTGCGCTTGCGCCCGCCTTCGCCTTCCGCACGGGCGGCGGCCGGCTCAGCAGAGGCAGGCTTTTCAGCGACTTCCTCTTCTTCATCCTCCTCCATCTCGATCACGACATCATCGTCGTCGTCATCCTCGATGGCGGCAAAGTTGAAGAGGGTCTCGATCTTGACCGGATTGGCGACGGGTTCGCCCCGATCGATCGCGAAGTGCTGCGCGCCGACCGATGCGTCGGCGTCGATCATGATGGAAACGCCGAAGCGGCTCTCGTAGTCCACGATGCTCTGACGCTTGTGGTTGAGCAGGTAGAGCGCGATGTCCGGCGTCGTGCGCACCGTGATGTCATGCGTCGT
Source organism: Rhizobium sp. BK251 (assembly GCF_004345245.1). Classification (GTDB taxonomy): domain Bacteria; phylum Pseudomonadota; class Alphaproteobacteria; order Rhizobiales; family Rhizobiaceae; genus Rhizobium. Next base: position 382,852 of record NZ_SLUQ01000007.1, read on the forward strand.
GTTCTTCAGCAGGTACTCCTCGATGCCGCGCAGCACATGCAGCGCAACGGAGGACTGCGAACGGACGTGGCCGGTGCCGCCGCAATGCGAGCAGACCTGCGTGGTCGACTCGAGCACCGAGGCGCGGATACGCTGGCGCGACATTTCCAGAAGGCCGAAATGCGAGATACGGCCGACCTGAATGCGGGCGCGGTCGTTCTTCAAGCATTCCTTCAGCTTCTTCTCGACGGAGCGGTTGTTGCGCTTCTCTTCCATGTCGATGAAGTCGATGACGATGAGGCCGGCCAGGTCGCGAAGGCGAAGCTGGCGGGCAATCTCTTCGGCTGCCTCGAGGTTCGTCTGGAGCGCGGTGTCCTCGATCGAGTGCTCGCGCGTCGAGCGGCCGGAGTTGACGTCGATCGAAACCAGCGCTTCCGTCTGGTTCATGATCAGGTAGCCGCCTGACTTCAGCGTGACCTGCGGCTGCAGCATCCGATCGAGCTGTGCTTCGATACCCGAGCGCGAGAAGATCGGATGGATGTCGCGGTAGGGCTGGACCACCTTGGCGTGGCTCGGCATCAGCATCTTCATGAAGTCTTTCGCTTCACGATAGCCTTCCTCGCCGGCAACGATGATCTCGGAAATGTCCTTGTTGTAGAGGTCGCGGATCGAACGCTTGATCAGCGAGCCTTCCTCGTAGACGAGGCAGGGCGCGGTGGAGGCAAGCGTCAGCGTACGGACGTTCTCCCACAGGCGCATCAGATATTCGAAGTCGCGCTTGACCTCGACCTTGGTGCGGTTGGCACCGGCGGTGCGCAGGATGACACCCATGCCCTGCGGCACTTCGAGACCGCGAGCGATCTCCTTGAGGCGCTTGCGGTCCTGGGGCTGCGTGATCTTGCGGGAGATGCCGCCGCCGCGCGCCGTGTTCGGCATGAGAACCGAGTAGCGACCGGCAAGCGAGAGATAGGTGGTAAGAGCAGCACCCTTGTTGCCGCGCTCTTCCTTGGCGACCTGCACCAGCAGGATCTGGCGGCGCTTGATGACTTCCTGGATGCGGTACTGCTTGCGCGGCTTGCGCTGGACGCGGTCCGGAACCTCTTCCATCGCGTCTTCGGCGCCGACGGATTCGATGATCTCTTCCTCGCCGTCGTGATCGTCATCGTCGTCATCGTCGTCCTTGCGACGCTTGGAAACCTCGACGTCCTCGGAGATTTCGTCGGTCTCGACCGCCGCGGCCATTTCGCCGGACGGGCCGCCGTCATCGTCGTCCGTGCCGGCGGCTGCTTCGCTCTCGGCTGCCGTCTCGGCAGGGGCAGCCTTCTTGCGGCTGCGGCGAGGCTTTGCCTTCTTTGCCGGGGCTTCTTCGGCTGCGATCTCGCTGGCTGCGGACGGCTCCGGGGAAGCAGCAGCTTCGGGGCCGTCGCCCAGGGGAGGGATGCCGACGTCCGGCTGTTCCTGCGTCGAAAGATCGACGTGCGCCGTCTCGACCGGCTCGACGTCGTCGTCCCTGCGGTGCTCCTCGGCTTCCGCCCTCAGGAGGGCCTGCCGGTCCGCAAGCGGAATCTGGTAGTAGTCGGGGTGGATTTCCGCGAAGGCGAGAAAGCCGTGCCGGTTGCCGCCGTAATCGACGAACGCGGCCTGCAGCGAGGGTTCGACCCTCGTGACCTTCGCTAGATATATGTTGCCGCGGATCTGCTTCTTGTGCTCTGACTCGAAGTCGAATTCCTCTATGCGGTTGCCGCGAACGACAACAACGCGCGTCTCTTCCTCGTGAGACGCATCGATAAGCATTTTGTCTGCCATTTAAGCTGTGCTCCTCGGCGCAGCCATGCGGTGACACTCCCTGCTGTGGTTGAAACAGCTAAGGTCCTGTCAGTGATTGCCGCGCCGGATAGTGGTGATCGCGATTGATTGGTCAGAGAGAGCAGCAGCCAGGCAGCAGACGGGAAGTGCTTGCCCCGGGGCCTGTAGACTTCAGATAAAATCTGCTGCGACAACATCAACAACCAAGCGAGATCGACAATAGTTAGGCCCATCCTCGAGCCCGATGAATGTGCTCTCTTGAAGAGCGATTAGTGGTCTGCCCACCGATGAAGTTCCCGCATCACGCCGGAAATTCAGGATCCAGTTTTGGAACAGACATGCGTGCAACGGCGGATGAAAATCGCTTATGGCGCCAGGCCCCGAGGGATGGCTGCCTTTGCGACGACTCTATCCCGTCAACACGTCTGGCCCAACATGCCTTGTATGTTTTATCTGTCACAATAGCAAGGGAAAAGCCAAGTGTGCCATAATATTGATGGATTTAGCAGTTCAAGCCATAGTGCAGATATCTTCCCGATTCGTCCTTTCGCTGGCATTCTCCGGCGCGTCTTTTTAGGTCGCCGCAACGTTCGCATGCATCAAGGCGAAACGGCAAGGTTCATGCTGCACATATATAGGGAATTGCGGGCGGTTGTTTAAGGGAGCGCAAATGGGGAAGGGGTCGTTTCGTTCCTTCCTGTCGTTCGCATGCAGGATGGCCGTGACGGTCGTCCTCCTCAGCGGGCATTCCCTCGTCGCGCATGCAGCAGACGGCAAGGATCCGCTTCTCGCCTACGATGCGCGCATTGCCGGCGACGACGCCCGGACCCGCATCGTCATCGATTTCGACCGTGAGCCCACATTCGTCGTCCACTACATTGCAAAGCCGGAGCGTGTCGTCGTCGACCTGCCGGCGACCGCCTTCGGCTTCCCGGGCGAAAAGCTGCGCGCGCGCGGGCTTTTTCGCGACGTCCGCTACGGCACCATGGATGAGGGGAGTGCACGCATCGTCCTGACGGCGACGAAGCCGGTGAAGCTCGTGATGGCAAAGACCGAGGTCGACGAGCAGGGCAAAGGGTACCGGCTGGTGCTTGATGCGGAGATGGTCCCCGCCAAGCAGTTCGACGAGCTCGTGAAGGCGCAATCCTGGCAGCCTTCGGATACGGCGGCCGCCGTTGGGCCGGTCGAGCCGGTGGAGAAGGCCGCGCCAGGCGACTTCCTCGTCGCGGTGGATGCGGGTCACGGCGGCATCGATACCGGCGCGATTGCCACGGATACGAAGATTCCCGAAAAGGAAGTGACGCTCGCCTTCGCCAAGGCCTTGGCCGACAGGCTGAACCGAGAGCCGGGCATAAAGGCCTTCCTGACGCGCAGTGACGACGCGTTCCTGTCCCTTTCGGAGCGGGTGACGATCGCCCGGCAAAACCATGCCGGCCTCTTCATCTCTCTGCATGCCGACACGTTGAAGCAGAAGGATATTCGCGGCGCGACGGTCTATACGATCTCGGATCGCGCCTCCGACAAGCTGGCCGCCGATCTGGCGGATCGCGAAAACCTCTCGGACCAGATCGCCGGCAAGGAGGCTGCCGCCGAGCCGCCCGAGGTTGCCGACATCCTTCTCGATCTGACAAGGCGGGAGACGCAGGCCTTCTCCATATCGATGGCGCGTTCGGTCATTGGCTCCTTTGACGGGCAGGTGGGGCTCATCAACAATCCGCATCGCCATGCGGGCTTCCGAGTGCTGCAGGCGCCCGACGTTCCCTCCATCCTGCTGGAGCTCGGATTCCTTTCCAACAGGGACGACGAGAAGCTGCTTCTCGACGAGGCCTGGCGGACAAAGATCACCGACCTTCTGGCCGATGCTGTGAAGCGCTATCGCGCCTCGACGCTGGCGAACGGCGGTTGAGGGATCGCGTGCGACGGCTGCCCGTGTCTTCCAAGTGACATGGCCCGGCAAACGGAGCGTCCGAGACTGGCAATCCACCAAGAAGCCCTATTTTGCTCACATTCACGGCGTTGAAGCGGGATAAAGTTCTAATAGACAAATAGAATCGCCTTGCCGCGGGGCACGCTCTTGAAGTAATCCGCGCAGCGTGCAAAACGCCCTGACCTGTGCGATTATGCGCGCTCCGCGCCGATCGAGGGAAAAGTACCGGTAGCTCAAATATGATCAGACTTTTTGGATATTTCTTCGGCTTGGCCTGCGTCCTTTTCCTGGGCGTTGCGGCGGCTGTGGCGATCTACATCAGCCACATATCCGAGGATCTGCCCGACTATGCAGTCCTGAACAGCTACGCACCGCCGGTCGCGACGCGCGTTCACGCCGGCAACGGCGCGCTGATGGCGGAATATGCGCGCGAACGCCGCCTCTTCCTGCCGATCCAGGCCGTCCCCGATCGGGTGAAGGCTGCCTTCCTTTCGGCTGAGGACAAGAATTTCTACAACCACCCCGGCGTCGACCTGGGCGGCCTTGCCCGCGCCATGGTGGTCAACCTGCAGAATTTCGGCTCCGGCCGCCGCCCGATGGGTGCGTCGACGATCACCCAGCAGGTCGCCAAGAACTTCCTCCTGAGCTCCGACCAGACGATCGACCGCAAGATCAAGGAAGCAATCCTCTCCTTCCGCATCGAGCAGGCATACAGCAAGGACAAGATCCTCGAGCTCTATCTCAACGAGATCTTCTTCGGCCTGAATTCCTACGGCATTGCCGGCGCGTCGCTTACCTATTTCAACAAGTCGGTGACGGAACTGACGATTGCCGAGGCTGCCTATCTCGCATCGCTGCCGAAAGGCCCTGCCAACTACCATCCGTTCCGCCATCCCGAAGCCGCGCTGGAGCGCCGCAACTGGGTCATCGATCGCATGGTCGAAAACGGCTATGTCGGCCAGAGCGACGGCGCGGAAGCCAAGCAGCAGCCGCTTGGCGTCGTTGCGCGCGGCAACGGTCCCTCGCTCTTCGCCTCCGACTATTTCGCCGAGGCCGTGCGTCGCCAGCTGATCGATCAGTACGGCGACAAGGTGCTATACGAAGGTGGCCTCTCGGTGCGCACCTCGCTTGATCCGCAGATGCAGCTCTATGCGCGCAAGGCGCTGCAGGACGGGCTGATCAGCTACGACGAGCGCCGCGGTTTCCATGGCCCGGTCAAGCAGATCGATGTCGCCGCCGATTGGGGTCCTGCGCTCGCCGATATCCCGGCGCTGAGCGATGTGCCCGAATGGAAGCTTGCCGTCGTGCTTGCCGTTTCGTCCGAGAGCGTCGATATCGGCCTGCAGCCTGACAAGCAGTCGAACGGCAAGGTGGTGGCCGAGCGTACGCGTGGCATGATCCGCGCGGAAGACATGAAATGGGCCTATCGCTCCGCCAATGGCGATCGCAAGACAGCGACATCGCCGCAAGGCGCGCTGCAGCCGGGCGACGTCGTCTATGTCGAACCGATCGGCGGTGACGGATCCAATACCTACCGCCTGCGCCAGCCGCCGAAGGTGCAGGGTGGTCTCGTCGCCATGGACCCGAAGACGGGGCGCGTGCTCGCCATGGTGGGCGGGTTCTCCTATTCTCAGTCGGAATTCAACCGTGCGACGCAGGCGATGCGCCAGCCCGGCTCCTCGTTCAAGCCCTTCGTTTATGCCGCGGCGATGGACAACGGCTACACGCCGGCCTCGGTGATCATGGACGCGCCGATCGAGATCGTCTCCGGCGGCCAGGTCTGGCGGCCCGAGAACTACGGCGGCGAAACCGCCGGTCCCTCGACGCTGCGCTCCGGCATCGAGAAGTCGCGCAACCTGATGACGGTGCGCCTCGCAAACGATCTCGGCATGAATATCGTCGCTGAATATGCCGAGCGTTTCGGCGTCTACGACCATATGCTGCCGGTACTGGCGATGTCGCTCGGCTCCGGCGAGACGACGGTGTTGCGCATGGTCTCGGCCTATTCGGTGATCGCCAACGGCGGCAAGCAGATCAAGCCGACGCTGATCGACCGTATCCAGGACCGTTACGGCAAGACCATCTTCCGCCATGAGGAGCGCCTCTGCGACAACTGCAATGCCGGCGACTGGCAGAACCAGGACGAGCCGCAGGTCGTCGACAATCGCGAGCAGGTGCTGGACCCGATGACGGCCTACCAGATCACCTCGATGATGCAGGGCGTCATCAAGCGCGGTACGGCCGCCGGAAAGATCGATCTCGGCGATCGTGACGTTGCCGGCAAGACCGGTACGACCAATGACGAGAAGGACGCATGGTTCGTCGGCTACACGCCGGACCTGGTCGCGGGCCTTTACCTGGGCTTCGATTCGCCGGCTCCGCTTGGCCGTGGCGGCACAGGTGGCGTGCTCGCCGCGCCTGTCTTCAACGAGTTCATGCAGCAGGCCGTCAAGGACATGCCCGCCTCGAAGTTCGTGATCCCCCAGGGCATGAATCTGATGCCGATCAACCGGAAGACGGGCATGGCAGCCGCCGAGGGTGATCCTGATACGATCATCGAGGCCTTCAAGCCCGGCACGGGCCCGGCAGACAGCCTTTCGGTCATCGGCATGGACAGCACCATGGCGCCGGAGGAGATTCTCAAGACCTCTCCGCAGGCCAACCAGGCTGTTCAATCGGGCGCCGGCGGGTTGTTCTGAGACCAGCGAAATCCCATCTACGCGTATGAAAACGGCGGTCGCTGCCCTTTACTTCCGCGGCCGCCACAACTATTGACGGGCAGCTTTCAAACCAAGACGAAGCGGGAAAAATGCGAGCCGAAATCGAGAACGTAGTCGACGAGACCAAGCAGGCCATAAGCCTGCTGAGGAGGCATCTTTGACTGGGACCAGGCGATAAGACGACTGGACTGGTTGAACAACAAGGCCGAGGATCCGAACCTCTGGAATGATGCGGGCGAAGCGCAGAAGCTCATGCGTGAGCGTCAGCAGCTCGACGACAGCATCAACGGAGTTCGCTCGCTTGAGCAGCAGCTCAACGACAATGTCGAACTCGTCGAGCTCGGCGAGGAGGAGGGTGACGCGGCGATCGTCAAGGAAGCCGAGGAGGCGCTGAAGGCGCTGAAGGCCGAGGCCGCCCGCCGCCAGGTGGAAGCCATGCTGTCCGGCGAGGCCGATGGCAACGACACCTATCTCGAAGTCCACTCCGGCGCCGGCGGCACCGAGAGCCAGGACTGGGCCAACATGCTGCTGCGCATGTACACCCGCTGGGCCGAGCGCTCGAAGTTCAAGGTCGAGCTTCTTGAAGTTCACGACGGCGAAGAGGCGGGCATCAAGTCCGCGACGCTCCTGGTCAAGGGCCACAATGCCTATGGCTGGCTGAAGACGGAATCGGGCGTTCACCGCCTGGTGCGCATTTCGCCTTACGACAGCAATGCGCGCCGCCACACGTCCTTCTCGTCCATCTGGGTCTATCCGGTCGTCGACGACTCGATCCAGATCGAGATCAACGAAAGCGATTGCCGCATCGATACCTACCGTTCGTCGGGTGCCGGCGGCCAGCACGTCAACACGACCGACTCGGCGGTGCGTATCACGCATATCCCGACCGGCATCGTCGTGCAGTGCCAGCAGGAACGTTCGCAGCACAAGAACCGGGCCAAGGCCTGGGACATGCTGCGCGCCCGCATGTACGAAGCCGAGCTCATGAAGCGCGAAGAGGCAGCCAATGCCGAGGCGGCTTCGAAGACCGATATCGGCTGGGGCCACCAGATCCGCTCCTACGTGCTGCAGCCCTACCAACTGGTCAAGGACCTGCGGACGGGCGTTTCCAGCACTGCACCTGATGATGTGCTCGATGGCGAGCTCGACGAGTTCATGGAGGCCGCACTTGCCCACCGCATCAGCGGCGCGGCCGATGCGGCGGTCGATGACATCGATTGACACTCTGCTCAAAGGCCCCGGAACGGGGCCTTTTTGTTGTCGCCTGTCACCGGCGCCCGCGAACAGTCGAAATCAGAATTTTATGGTGACGCCGTCGCCGCTACCGGTGGCATCCACGGGCTTCTCCATGAAGTTCTTTTCGTTCTCCGCGCGGTATCGCCCGGCGACGGCCGGATTGCTGAGAGCAAGGTAGAACGCCGCGGTCAGGCCGTCGTCTCCCTTCTCGACGACGGCGACCAGCATTTCCTCGTCGCAATCGCCGAGCGGCATGAAGACGGGACGGGGGTCGAACGGCTCCATGGCCGGCGTGCGCTGGGCGGGTTACGTTCCGCTGCCTGCTCGGCGGGGCCTGTTGTTGCTGCTGTTGCGGTACGATGAAGGCGCCAAGAAGCAGAGGTGCAGGGTGCTGCCGATTGTCAGTTCGTCGCCCTCTCGACGGTGATCTCGCCGAATTCGTCGATCAGGACTGTCCATCCTTCCGATTCGCCTGCCGGGTCGGTCCTCAGATAGACCGTCGCGAAGAGGCCGGGTTGGGCGGCAACGCCCGTGGAACTCTCCGGCCTGATGTCGGTGACATAGGGCTTCAGGTCGCTGAGTTCCTCCAGTTCGACAGTCGAGACGACCGTTGGTCCGCTCTGTGACTGGGCAACCTGCTGCAGATAGATCTTCGCGGTGCGGTCCGGCTGGCGCACGGCGAAGAGCTTGTAATAGCCATGGCGCTGACCCTGCTGGCCGGAGCCCGTTGCCGCCTTGTCCTCCTGCGGGGCTCGTTCGATCGCCGGGCCGTTGGTGCCGTCCTCCCAATATCCGGTGCTGGTGACGAAAATGACGGACGCTGGAAGGGCGGGCGCATCCTCGGCGCCGGCGAGGGTAGGCCAAGCCAGGGCGGCAACCACGGCAAGAACGGGCAACAGCTTCATGGGTTCTCCTTCCCGCCTCAATCGGAGAACTGTTCGGCGAGGATGCGATCCGACCAGGAACGGTCGGGATCGGAGAGGATGCGCGCGGTCATGTCCTCGGATTGGGCGATGCGCACATGCAGCACCGACTTCACCTCGGTATTGTCGGCGACTGCATTCACCGGCCGTTTGTCGGGCTCCAGGACGTGGATGTCGACGGTGACCTTGTTGGGGAGAAGCGCGCCGCGCCAGCGCCGCGGGCGGAACGCGCTGACCGGCGTCATGGCGAGAAGCGGCGCATCCAGCGGCAGGATCGGCCCGTGTGCGGAAAGATTATAGGCCGTCGAGCCGGCGGGCGTTGCCACCATCAGCCCGTCGCATATCAGCTCCTCGAGCCTCTCGTGGCCGTCGACCTCCACACGCAGCTTTGCCGCCTGGTAGGACTGGCGGAACACTGAAACCTCGTTGATCGCAACCGCGCTCGAATTGCTGCCGTCGGCATTGGCCGTCGTCATCTGCAAGGGTCGGAAGATGTTCTCCACGGCCACCTCGATGCGCTCAGGCAGATTGTCGGTGCGATAGTCGTTCATGAGAAAGCCGACCGAGCCCCGATTCATCCCATAGGTGCGCTTGCCGGAATTCATCGTGTTGTGAAGCGTCTGGAGCATGAAGCCGTCGCCACCGAGCGCGACGATGACTTCCGCCTCCTCGATCGAAGCGCAGCCATAGAGCCGGACGAGCTCCTCGCGGGCGGCGAGTGCCTCGGAAGCGGAGGAGGCCAGAAAACAAAGAGAGCGAAACGACCGGGACATGGGGCATCCTTTGAAACTTGTTCTAGGTAAAGGATAAATGCCTTGTGCGACAAGACGTTTTGCGCGCCGTGCCGACAGGTCGATCGTAGAATTCCTGTGAGGGAGCAAAGAAGCCGGACCCCGGGGTGAGGGTGCCGGTACGGGGCTGCGGCGAGAGCACAGCCGCGTTGTGGTTCTTGCGCCGGCTAGTCGCCGGGAGGGTTCTGGATGGTCGCCTTGAGCGCGCCGCCACCGCCGGTCCCGCTGGCCCCCGGCCGGTCCATCAGACCGATTGCGACGACCGAGGCGACCATTAGGCCGACGATGAAGATCATGAGACGCATGCAATTTCCTTCCGGTTTATGATCCGGCCGAACGCGCGGGGCCTGCTCGGGGTTCCAGTTAGCTGCATCACGGTCGCTGCGGGATGGTCGGCGTCGGCGAGACGTTGGCGTCGGGCAGCGGACGCGCAGGCTCATTCGGATCGACCCAAAGTATGCTGGTGATCGTCAGCACAAAGGCGGCGACAAAGAGCAGGCCAAATATGAGTGGTCGGATTGCCATGCGGCGCATTCTCTGTGAATCGGGAAAACTATACGCATTATCCTCGCCTTGATCGTTCATTTTGAGGCGAGATTCGGAAAAATCGCGCAAAGGCCGTGACGAAGGCGCAAACGCGGCACGCGAGGCGGAATGCAGGCCGACGCTTTCCTAGCACGGCCTCCGCATCCTCCCTAAATCCGAATTGTCACTTGATTTTCCTTTACAGAAAATCAGAATCTGCTACTTGGCTGCGCATTGCCCTTGTAGCTCAGTTGGTAGAGCACCTGATTTGTAATCAGGGGGTCCCGGGTTCGAACCCTGGCGGGGGCACCAAAATTTTCAATAACTTACGCGCCAAGACGTTGATCCGAAATGCCTCTGGGGTAACATCTGGGGTAACGGCGGCGCTAAATCTCACCCGACACGGTGTCGGCTTTGACGAATCGCTTGAACGAAAAAAGCCCGCTCCATTCGCGAAGCGGGCAGGTACCGGGAGTAAAGATATCTCGGCTTAGGCGCCGACGTGGCGCAGGACGCAGCGGGCGAGCTTGACGCCCCAATCCTCGCCCTCGATCGTCATCACCACCTGGAAGCGGTCCAGGCTGCCAGCGAGAGCTATTGCCTCGGCTTTGATGCGGACGCCTTCGAGCGTGTACTCTGGCTCTGAGAGGATGCGCTTCATGACCGTCGTCAACACCGCACTCAGTTCCCTTAAGCGGCGATTAGAGTCGTCGATGCCGGAAAGTTCGCGTACCTGCTCGCGGTGGCGTTCGTATTCTCGAGCGATTGGAAGCACCTCGTATTCCTCGGCGAGTCGTGCCTCCCATTGCTCGCGGGTCAGGCGACGAACCTTGTTCTGCCGTTCGAAGGTTTTGCCGCGGAGCAGAAATTCGGCGTAGTCGATGGAGTGGGCGATCCATTCCGCCTTCTGCACTCTTAGCGGCTCCGTATCGCCAGGACGCACGAGAAAGTCACCGTCAATGGTCAATTCCCGGCAGTCCCAGTCTCCATGCGTCTCGTAGGTGAGTTCATCCGGAGCCAGGGGCCAACGGGACGACCATTCAGCAACGATGGCGGCGCACTTGTCCTTCTCGGCCTGATACTCTTCTGCAACACTGCGGAGGCGTTTTCCGAGCGCCAGCAGGTCCGGGTTTTCATCAGTTTTTGATGTGGTACGCATTGTTTTACCCATAATCATTATCCTCGGGGTGGTTGTGGTAGGGCCGGAAGGGGACAGGCATCACCTTTCCGGCCCATAGTTCTCGCTACTGGCGGCGTTCCCCGGCACGAAGAGTGCCGATGTTCTGTTCGATCTGTGTTTCCAGGCTTTCCGCTGCGTCGCGTGCAATCCAAAGCAACGCGCCCACGCGGTAGAGTTCGTGCCGTATCTCCGGCGGATGGTTCATCCCGACGACCTTCCCAGCGATTTCGTCGAGAAGATGCGCGAGGTTGGCAACGTCGCCATGGATGGTATCGATGCTGATTGCTTCCCTGGCCATCATGCTTCCTCCCCAGTCGATACCGTCAGGCCGGCGAGCCGTTTGACTAGGTTGACTGCACGGAGCTCGGGGACGTCGCCATCGTGGAGACGAACGATGTAGCCAGCCATCAGGCGCGCGTCTTCGATCGTCTGCGGCTCCCAATTCATGATCTGCTGGTAGAGCGGGTCCTCGATATCTTCGAGGGCGTGGCACTGTTCTACGATGGCCGTGAGGCCTGTCGCATCCCACCACGCATTGTAGACCGCTTTGCGTTCCGCCAGGAGCCGCTTGCCTTCAATGCGCTCCTGTTCGACCTCAGCGATACGGCGCCGATGCCCCGCGGGCGTGATGCGCTGGTCGATGTGCCATTGATGGCTTCGGATGTAACCGTCTGCTGCTTCGTCAATTCCCTCGTCGTTCCAGATCGGCCGGCGAGAAGCCTCGCACAAAAAAGAGCGGCCCTTGAACACCTCGCGCGGGAGGACAGTGCCGGTGTTCGGTTTATCGGCGCGGGAGAGCAACCGATCCTCCTGCTCGAGCAGATCCTGGATGCGTGACCACAGCGGGAAATGTTTCTCGATGAGGTTGGCGAGCGTGGTGTCTGGGGTAAGCTTGTCGATTGCAGCGAGTGCTGGCGCCGCGGCAACGACGGGTGCTGCTGCGGCGGCTGCGATGAAAGAGCGCCGCGTCAGCGACCTATCGGAGTGTGGGTCGATCGTGGTATAGGTCTTGTCAGCCATCTTGAAACTCCTCTCCATGGTGTTGTCGGTGGTGATGGGTCGGGAGGGCTGCAACCCTTTCCGACCCGCTTGCGTCAGCAGACGCCGGTTTCCGCGGCCTCGTAGAACTTGTGCTGCAAACTCTCGGCGCGGCTTGAAACGTCCGTCCATGCGAACGAGAGCATCCGCATTTCCCCGGCTCCGAGCTGTATGTTGATGATTTGGCCGACCGGCTCGCGCGTGTCCTTGTCGACAAGGTAGCGGTTGAGCAGGGTCTGCATGACTTGGACCATATCGGCGAGGTCGCAGATCTGCGCCTCAAGGTTCAGAAGCGCTGATACGCGCGCCTTGTTTATCTCTTCATCGGTCATAGTTCCTTCCTTCCATTACGGTTAATATGTGCATAGTTATGAACCTGTTTACCATATGTGTCAATATAGGAGCACATAGTTATTGTAATAAATATGGGTTGTGTTTATAAGGGAGGGGCGATTAACGAGGCACATAGAAATGGGAAGACCACCGGTTCCGCCGCACCTGAAGAGGGAAAAGCGGCTCGTCGTACTGCTAACCGAGGCTGAGTACGATCTGCTCCAGGACGCGGCCAGGGCGGCCGACGTCGTCAGCGTTTCCGATTGGGTTCGGGAACTGCTTTTGAAGGCTGCTGATGATGCTGGTGTTCGCGGGGCAAAGCCATCACAACACTAGGGAGGGATGGGAAACAGTTGAGGACATCCATTCCGGCGCCGCTGTCGTTATGGTAGCTTGGTCTTCGGCCAAATCCCCTCCGTCCCACGGGGTGTATTTCAGGCCGGAGCCGGGAGGGCCGACCCTTATCACCTTCCCGGCTCGCTGGGCTTAGTCGTTCCAGTGGACTTCCAGGCGCCCATCCAGCCATTCAATAGCCTTGACGAGCCGATTGTAGTTCGGCCGTTGATGTCGCCATTTCTGCTTTCGGAAGTATCTCTTCGTCCGAAGCTCTTTATCAAGATCGGCGAGGTTTACGTTCGCAGGCAGAAGCCGCTTCAACATTGAATCGACCGGATGATTGCCGGTTAATTTGTAGGGCTTTCTGCTTCGAAACAAGTTGTGATACCTGGCCGCCTGTTGGATATTAGTCCAAGTCGAGTGCGGGAAAGTCGCACAAATTTCTTCCACCGACGCGTTGGGGTAAAGCCTTCTCAACTTCGATATCTCGGCTGCTGTCCAAATATGGATTTTCTTGCGCAGCCCGAGCCTCGCACACTCACCCTCAATGGCTTTATGTGTTCGATGTGGCAGCCTTTTGCACATGGCGTTGTAGTCCGGGGCAAGTTCCCGCAAGACGTCGCGTTCGGCGTCAGTCCAGAGCTTGTGGCCCTTCATAGTCACCCCCTCCCGTCTCATGCGCCGGCGCGCGCGCTCAGCGATTGCAGCGTTTTTGGCAAGATAGGCCAGATCCATGGCGCACCCCCTCGATGGCCAGTCCGCGCCGATTCGCTAATGAACGCCAATCACAGGTAGGGATATCCCCGATTTCCACTGTCGCCTGTTGTTCACGAATGCCGTACGATGAGGGATGTCGCGTAACGGCAGCCGGTGTAACGTGACATCGTCACGCTTCGGAGGAGGATCGATGACAGCCCAATTGACTAACCTGCGCCTAGCATGACCCCGGCTCGCTTTTCCGAATGTCTGCTTCGTCTACGCTGGACGCCGATCAATCTCGCGAGTGCCCTGCAATGCGATCTGGCGCTTGTGGAAGCCTGGGAGAGCGGCGAGGAGGAGATTCCAGCCAAACTGGCGGCGTGGCTTGAGACATTGGCGAAGGCGCATGACACCCTGGATATCCCCAAGACGTACCGTGGCTGGCAATATGGCCCCAAGCAATGACCCGGACGACTGATTTTGTCGCCGAACTGATCCGGGCCGCCAATGAGATCGAGAGGTTGATGCCGCTGGAGCGCCGCCGGTTGCTCGATCGCTCAGTGTCCACCATTCTGGCACTCCGGGACTACCTGGAAGCAAGCGGCAAGGTCGTGCCATTCGAGCGAGGCGTCAGCAAGGACCTGCAGCAGGTGTCCGCGATGCTGCACGAGGTTCCGGAAGTAATCGTTGCTCACGCTCTTCTGGAAGCGGCTGACGAAATCAGGCGGCTGCGTATCCTGGCACATGACGACAAGGGATAACTCCGCAGACATCGGAACCTTTTCAATCGTCGGAGGTTAAGCTGCAGAGCAAACTTTCCCCGGCCGATCCAACTTTGACAATCGGTCGTTCGCCCCGGTCTAGCGACCCCCGCCACAGCCGGGCTTTTTTGTCTCGGAGCACGTTGCTAGCTATAGTCGCTGGAAGGTCGTGTCTACCGGGTGTATCGTACCCACGCTCGATGTCCGCCGGCTCCTCCAGAGAGTTGGCGAATTGCCCCGGTATCACCCCCCAGCAGTACCGGGGCTTCTTTTTGAGCGCTCCTCTACCTGGCGGAACCAATCAACCGAGGCGTCGTTTACTCGTCAGGTCGAATAAACCGGCATACCACCCCCCAATCCGCGTCGCCGGTCGGCCTGCCCCGACGCATCCCAAATGGCGCCGGGGCTTTTCATTGTCCTAGACACGAAGCAGATGATGGAAGACGAATACAAGCCGAAATACAGATGGGGGAGAACCTGGCCTGGGGAAAATGGCCTTGATGGAAAGCCGCTACAGGACTTCATCGGCTTCGATGGCGAGGTGATTATCGGCAGGATCCGCCTCGAAGATTCCGGACCCTTGAAAGGCCAATGGCAATGGAGTGGTCAAGGTCCATTTCGCGGTATCAAGAAGCGCCTCCTGCCGCATCAGGGATATGCAGAGACAGCAAGGGAAGCCTCCCGAATGGCTGAAGACTATTACCATCAGCTGCTCGCTCTCAATGGATTGAGGCACGAGGGATAAACGGTGGGGAACCTTTCCCACTTCTACAGGTTCCACCTACGCATGTTCTAAACTTCCCGCGCCTGCCCCGCCTAGCCAGCGGGGCTTTTTTATATGTGCCGAGCAAGCCATGTGGAAAACCTGCTTGCCTTCAATTGACCTTAATTGAGAACTTGCTAAAGGGCGGGACGGTGTCCACTATCCCGGCTTCAGCAGCCATTTTCCGGGCGCTGCTGCTTGAGGGCTGCCATACCCTAGCCCCAATAGAAAAGAGGACATCGTGTCTTCCTCTCAATCCGTAATATCCCTGACGTCTGCCGATCTGAAAATGCTTCAGAGCGTTCTTTCCGATGCCGGTTACACTGGCGACATATGCGCGAATCCACCGCGAGAGTTTAACATCGCAGCAAAGCTGCTGATCCGGCTGTTTCAGGAAGGTATCACCGAACGCGTGCAGCTGACTGCGGCGCTTGAACGATATTTCGGTTCCTCGGTCAAGGAAACCAGACTCACGCGGTCGCCGCTCCGCCGTTACGCCATTCAAGGCTTGCATGGGCCAAGGATTCAATGACGGTTTTTCGTGTGACGCGCAAGGTTCCAACACCTGGCGCCTCTGAAGAGGCCTGCGATGCGGGGACCGGCAGGCCTCTTCTTTATTTCCACCATTTCACGTGGTTGATCGCCGGAACCGACTGCCGTGCTGTAGGTTAGCAGTAGTCATATTGTTTCGCTTTTTCCCCGCCCTCCAGCGGGGCTTTTTCCGTGCTGTTTCGGGAAATGAGCCGCGCCGTTGATCCGTTAACTCAGGTCGCCGCGAGCCTCGGAACAATAATTCTCTAAGCACGTTGACGATTACCTAACAAAAATCCGGAGAGGAAACGATGGTTCACCAGGCGCCGACAGGCTCCGTGGAAGGGGAAATTATTGCCTTGCTTCCGAAACTCAGAGCATTTTCTAAGAGCCTAACAAAATCGCGATCGGACGCTGATGATCTAGTCCAGGAGACGTTGATGGACGCGCTGGCACATCTCGACGGATACCAGGAAAACGGAAAGCTGAAAGCGTGGCTGTTTCGGATCATGCGAAACGCTTTCCTTACCCGATGCAAGAAGGCCAAACGCGAAGTATGCATGCCCCTGGAGGACAGTATTTTCAGTCAGCCGGCACCGGCCGCGCAGGAATGGGCGATAGATCTTCGACATCTCTACGAAGCGGCCGATGAATTGCCTTCTCATCTTCGTCACGTGTTCATCAAGGTCATGGAAGGCCAGACCTACGAGGCAATTGCCGCTGAATGCGGCTGTGCGGTTGGCACGATCAAGAGCCGGGTCAACCGTGCCCGCCATCAGCTGGCCGAAAAGATGGACTGGGACACACACCGCGTCCATCATTGACAGCAGGAGAACACGCGATGAAGAAGGAAGAGAAACGGTTGGCGGCTGAGAACGAATGCCCTCGTGGACCGGTAGCCTAAGTTCATATCATTTCTCGCGGCCCCGCCTCATCAGCGGGGCTCTTTTTTGTTCGGCTACGGAACGTAGAATCCGCCCTTAAACATAAAGCCCAGCACCCCGGCCACCAGACCACCGATGACCAGCCACATGAGCTTTGACAGGTTCGAGTTGATGGCGTTGAGCTTGTTGGCCATCTCCGTGAAGCGTACATCCATCTTGGCGTCCGCGACTTCGCTCTGGCGCTGCCACTTTTCCAACTCGGTCAGTCTTAGATGGTGGTCGCCTGCTTGACGCTCTAGGGCGACGGTTCGGCTTCGGAGGTCCATGTTTTCAGCTTCGCTTGGGGCCGTCATCTATTCTCTTTCATGAATGCCATAAGTATGCCCGCGGTTCGACCTCGGGTCGTTCATCGTGTTTTGGAATTCTAGTCCTCAGGTGGAGGTGGGGGAGGTGGGGGCCTCGTGCCGTTGAGGCTGAGATTCAGCGCCAGCGACATCATCAGGTTTCCACCAGAACGGCAAAACCATTGGCAATGGCGATGTATTGGCCATCCGAGTTGCCAATGCCGACGACGCCAGCATAGACCGCCGTTGGAGCGCCCAGCGTGAACGTGTCGTCCAGACTGTCGTCAGACCCGAAAATGACCTCTACGACGTCGCCCATGGAGAGGTTTGCATCCGTCGATATGCGGAAACGCGCGCCGCCTGGAGTCGTGCCTATGAAGACATCGCCCTGATACCGATAAGTACCGGCCGCGAGATTGACAGGGCCTTTCCGGATACGCGGATTATTCGTGCCGACTGCTGCCCCGCGAGCCTGCCCGCTCACGATGGAGAGCGTCGTATTTGTGCCCGGTTCCCAATCAAATGGGGCGAGAAGGTTCGGGTCAGGCGGTTCACTTCCGCCATGGCGGTGGCCAATCGACAGATCGAGGGACAGGCTCATGCACATGGGTGCTACTTCTGAACCGGAGGCTGGGGCTTGGCGAGACCGGTGAGGCCGTCCCGACCGATGTTGATCACCACCTTGAGCACGCCAAGCGCGGCGATGATGAAGCCGCTCCACTCGGGCGGAATGGTTGAAGCCGTGCAGTCGAACGAGCCGTTCGGGAGGGTCGTGCATCCGTATGCGGACAGGCCGGCCGTAATGGCGGCGATCAGAATGATGGCCACATTGAGGAGGTTGTGAACGAGGTTGGAATTTGGCATTGCGGCCTCACTTGTTCTGCGTGGCTGTTTTGATGGTGACGTATGCGGCTGTAACCTTGACCAGGAGGTCGGCGCCGGTTGCGTTTGCCGGATCTGCGCAGATCGACGAAACGCCGCTGTAAGCGACCCTGACCTTTTCAACGGTCGCAGGCTTGAGGGTCGGCTCGAGGGCCACGAATGTTTCGTGAGTTGTCTTCAGCGAGGCGCAGGCCTGCGGTAGGTTCTTCTTGATCGCCGCATCAATCCTTGCGGTCTGGGAGGTCGTGCAAGCGGACAGGCCAACGCCTACCGCCACAGCAAGAGCTATGGTGCGCATGTCTTTTCCTTCGGTTTGGGAGGGTCAGGCTTTCTGTTTGGTCGTGGCTGCTTTGGTGACAGTCTGCGGCGCAGCCTTCTGGACCGCGTATTGCGGGGCGTTCAGGGCCTTGTCGAAGGCATAGGCATAGCCGGCAATCTGCTTGGCTTTATCGGTGCCATTTATGATGCGACGGGCGTTTTCGTAGTCGCATTTGCCGGCGGTGATGTAGTCGGCGAGCTTCTTGCCGGTGAAGCGCCCCTTCTCCATGCCGTCGAAGAGGATGCTGACCGCCGTCGAGGACTGCAGGGCGGCGTCCGGATCGTCCTCGATACCGTAGGTGCGGTAGTTTTCCCTTCCGGTGATTTGCACGAGCCCACGGCCTCGGAAGCGATAGCCGTCGCCGCTCGCCTCGTCGCCGTTGCCTATACGGTTGGCATAGGCGCGATTGGCAATGCGCACCGGCTGCCTGGCATATGCCTTGGCCTGCGCAGCGCTGAAATACTTCGGGAAGGTCGCAAGCAGCCCCTGGGCACTGTAGTTGAGGTTTTCCGACACGGGGCTCATTTCCGCACCGGTCTCGTGGAACGTCGTGGCCAGCATGTAGGCGAGCCACTGCTGCGGCGTGCCGCGCTTCAAGGCTTCATCCAGAATGGCCTCAAGTCCTTTGACCTGGGACACGGAGAGGCGTCCGCTGAACACCGGCTGGCGAACAGCGTCGAAGAATTTCGACTTGTCCATATTTTTTCCTCAGAGCTTCATTAGTGATGCGGAATGTTCAGGCGACCCGAGAGGGAGGGCACCCCGACGCCTGTCGGGAACCTTTCGGGGTTACCGGCGTTCGGTCGGTGGGCTGATCGAAAGTGAGGGCAGATGACGACTATTCCGGATACAGCCGGCGAAGTGGCTGCAATGCAGGCCTATCTCAATAGGTCCGCAGGTATGCTATTTCGCTTCGCCTCATACTGGCTCATCGCAACATTGCTGCTACAGGCAAACACATATGCGATTCCCAGCCCGTTCTTTGTGGCGCTCAGCATCGGCCTGCTAGGCTTGACGGTGAGCAGTGCCAAGGTCGGTCAGTTGGGGCTCGCCATCCTGATGGTCATGGCAATTGTGCCATCGAACACGTTGGCGAACCTGATCAATTAGGCCGGCCAAACCATTTCGGGGAGTTCGAGCAAGAAGGCTTCAATGGTCGGCTGCTCGCGCTCGCCGGCCTGTACCTTGGCCAGTTCCGAATAGGCGTGCTGCCAAACATTGTCGCGCCATGCGATGAAGGTTCCAGCCTGGGCTGCCCAAACCGGGTTAGTGCTGTCCTTGTAGGACGCGAGAGTGACCCCATCGTTGAATTGCTTCGTGAGGGCGGTCGTATCGATGAGCGACTGAATGGCAATCTGATAGTTGGATATCGTCGGCACCCGGACTGCTACCGCAGGTGCCGAAAACTCGCCGTTCTGATAGCTCCATCCAATCTGCGCTTCTTCATTTGCAAACCAGCTTTCCCTGTCAGGCCAGTCGTTCGGCATCTCTTCTTCAAAGACTGCCCTGTTGATGACGGATGAGCCGTCAATTTGAACGTAGATCATTGGTCACTCCGCAACAAATTCGGTGATGATGACGACGCCTGCAAAGCCGTTTCCGCCAGTCCCGACACCGCCATTTCTATCGGCATAGCCACCGGAACCGCCTCCACCAAAGCCCGTCGAAGCAATGCCATTGCCGACTGAACTACCTGCGCCCCCAGAACGTGCGCCGCCACCAAGCACGGATGGACCGCCGAAACCTCCAATAGCGGCGCCCAACGTTGCACTAACAGAGAACGTCCCGCTTCCTCCTGCAGAGCCTGCCGTTGTCATTTGCCCTGAAGTTACAGCCGCTGTGCCACCACCGGAGCCACCAAGGCCAACCTGGCCAGTATTGCCCTGAGTCCCGCCGACCCCTCCCGGCGCACCTATGAGTGTCCCGACACTGGTAGTCCCACCGGTTGACCCGGTGCTGGTCGCGCCAGCGCCACCACTCCCAATGGTCACGGATTGGGACGCGCCAATATCAGTGCGTGTGCAAAGCTTTCTGCTGTATGCGCCACCACCACCACCGCCGCCGCCAAGAGCAGCAGTCGCATTGCCGTTAGTTCCACCGCCCCCGCCACCGCCGCCACAGCCTTCGATGATGCAAAAAGCCATTCCAGGGGTTGGAGTGTAGGTACCGGACGTGGTGAAGAATTGGGTTACGACGCGAAGACCCTTGGAGAAGGTGAAGAAATTAGTGCCGTCGCAGACGATGGTCGTGGTTGTTCCGTTGCCGACCGTCAGTGTGGCTTGCCCGTTGATCGTCTCGGAACCATCTGGATCGATCGTGACGTCGCCCCCACCGGCAAACACCGGTAGAAACCAACCGCTTACCAGCGTAGACGCGGCGGCAATGGAAAGGGTAGCGGCTGCCGTAAATCGAAGCGGAACCCCGATATCATCAGCTATGGCAGTGTAGTTGCCGCTCTTGACCGAATAGGCGCCTGCAATATTGCGCCGAGCCCGAGCGGAGTCCGCTGCGACGAGAGACTGCGACGAGCCGTAGCTCACCACCTCAAGTTCCGTGGCCGCGGAGGTCTTGTTATTCGAGCCCGTGCCGCCGGCAATAATCGGGCGTGGGTAATTGTTCGCCGTCGCCAGATCTTCCAGCGGGTCATTATGCTGTTGGGCGATGATGACCGTCGCGGGCACGGCCAGGTATATGGGCGGAAGGCTGTAAACCCCCGTCGACGGATTATACGGCATGTTCGCTTATCCTGTGGTGGGATTGCATTGGGCGAGGAGGCGTATTGCTAGCCAGACTCGACGCGCATATGATTGCGGCACTAAACCGGGAGCTGAACCTTGCAGATCGAACACGATCCAGAAGAACCGAAATACGAGCGTGACCGCGGCCCGTGGCCATTCCTGTTTCCGGCTATCGCGTTGCTGTGGATTGGCTCGTTTTTCTATTTCAAGCTCGACTGGCACTCGATCGCGCTTGGCGGCGGCACGGCATGTGTCATCACGCTCTGGGCTATCGAGGTCACCGGCAACAAAGTCCCAGACTCATGGCGCAACTCGTCCAGGCGCCGCCGTCTGTGACGCCAGAAGCGCCGCTACAACGCGAGCGCGTGCCTGGTCTGCCCTCGAAAGCCGTCTAGTCCCAGTCGTCAGCAAATCCCGCGCTGCATTCGGGTCGGTTTCCATCAGCGTGCGCGCTATGCGCTCGATAACGCTGGGCGGCATGCCCTGAAACTCGTTGATTGCTCGCGTGGCGCCGGCCATGAGTGCGCCGGGAATATCTCGCCGGACGATGGCCGAAATCACTCCGGGGTCAAACTGGTTGAAATCCGCGGCATCTGCCAGATTGTCGGCCGTCTTCGAATTCCCCAGAGCAGCATTGGCCGTCTCGTACATGCGCTGTTCGCGGCCGATGCGACGGCCAAGTTCAGGACCGCGGCCCGGAGCAGCGAATGCAGGAAACTCCTGCTCGTATTTCGGTGTGGTGAGTGCTCGAGCCCGGTTGGTGAGCGGTCCCATGGGCGTGCTCTCAACCTTGGCGATGATCGGATCCACATATCCGGCGCGAAACGCCTGCTGCTGATCGGGCGTCATCTGGTTGAAAGCTGCGATTGTGTCGTCGGCACGCTGACGGCCTGACGTGGCCGCAGATCCAACCGGAACGGCGTCGATAACCTCGCTACGCTGCCTGAAGGTGTCGTTGGCAGCGCGATAGGCGGGGCTTCCTTCCTCCAATGCGCTATCAATGGCGCGCTTGACCTCATTGAGGGCGAAGGCGCGGTTGTTCGCTCCTCGCCCCTCTGCGGCGGTAATCATATCGTCCAGATCCAGCTTCACACGAAACAAGGCGTCGAAATCGGTAATCTGGGAATTGCCGTCACTCAGCATCGACCGGACACGCGAAAGCGCGCCCTCGATCGAGTCGTTGGCGATGCGGTCCCGAGGATTGACCATGCTGTTGATGCCGGGAGAGAGGGTCTTGTCGATGGTTTCGAGCACGGGCGTCACGTTGACCGGCGTCGCCTGGTTGCGGGCCGCGCCATAGAGCTTGTTCGCTTCGTTCGTGCGCGATGCCTTGAGACCCGTGGCCACCGCATCGGCCGTCTGTGGCGCGTCGAAGCCTTCCACGAGGGCACGCGCCAACCTGTCGCCCTGACCCATCTGCCGGCGCTGCAGGGATTCCACGAAGGGCTGGCGCTCGTTGTGCGGGTTTCGGGCCACGACGGAGGCGAGACGCTGACCGGTATATCCGAGAGCGTCCGCGACGTTATATTCCGGCTGACCTTCTCGAGCGGCGTAGTCCATGACGTCGGCAACCTGCTGCGGCGTCCGATCAGCACGGCGCATCGCAGTCGTTACGGCATCCTCGGCGTAGTTCTCAGGATAGAGACGCGCGAGTACCGGTGCTGCCGCACCCTTGGCAACCTTGGAAACCCCGGCAACGGCGAGAGGCGTAAGTCCGCCGAGAACAAGACCACTAGACCCGCCAATCAGAGCCTTTGCCAGACGGTCGTTGACGCCTTCACCGCTGCCAAAACCCTGAGCCGCGCCCAGCGCCAGACCTTCGCCAGCAGACACGCCGGCAACACGGCCCAGGCCACGACCTGCAGTGATGGCGTTCGCCGTGGGAGAAAGACCGGCCTTGGCCAGCGTCGCACCCGTACCGACACCGCCCGTCAACTGTCCCGCCAGGCGATAGCCGAAACGGTTATCGTAGTCGGACTGGTCAACGGCACGCTCTTCGGCAAGGGCCTTCTCATAGTCAGCGTTCTTCGTCTCCGAGGCGAACGGCGCATCGATGGCGCGGGCAATCATGCCGAGGGGATTGTATTTCCCGGCATAGATACCGCGCTCGTAATATTCATCCGGTTTTGCAGGGACCGACAACGGGCCGCTCTTCGCATGGGCTGCGATTTCGTCCGACAGGCCGAATGTCGCGGTATCGGCTACACCGCGAGCGAACGCATCGGCTTTGCCAACGATATTGTCGCGCTTGTCGGGCTCGGGTTGGGCACCGATATGCTTCTTGAGGGCCTCGAGCGCGCCCTCGGCATTGTCGCCGCTGACGCGATAGACCTTGTTATCCGGACCCGTAATCTTGAAAGTGGGCATTTAGTTACCTTCTTCCTCGATCGTGTATCCGTCGACCTTGGCCGGCGCCCTCGGTGCAGATGCGGGGGCCTTGTAGCTCGGGCCTGCAGAACGTTTCATGCCCTCGATCGCGATACGGCGGTTTTCGGCCTTCTGCTTCAGGACTTCGGGTCCATCCCCAGGCTGCGGGAAATACTGCTTGTTGGCGTTGTCGAATTCCTCA
This sequence comes from Rhizobium sp. BK251, assembly GCF_004345245.1. Taxonomy (GTDB): domain Bacteria; phylum Pseudomonadota; class Alphaproteobacteria; order Rhizobiales; family Rhizobiaceae; genus Rhizobium. The sequence continues at coordinate 406,136 of NZ_SLUQ01000007.1, forward strand.
TCGGAAATGACTGCGCCCGACTCTCGACGAAGCTGGGCGTTGATGAAGTCGCGCCGTGCCTGGTCGTACTGCTGATAATTCTCGTCGACGAAATTGTTGCCGACGCCAAATGGAAGGCCGCTGATGAGCTTCTGCCCCCAATCGGTTCCCGAGGTACCGCCGAGAGTGTCGATGGTGGTGCCGGACGCTGCCATTCTGTCCGCAAACGTCATGGCGTTCTTTTCCTCCAGCGTCGGCTCCTTCGGGCCGGTGAGGGGAATGGCGTTGCGCTGGGCGGCAGGGACGTCAGCCGCTGGAGCAGGCGCCGCGGGCTTTGCCACAGCGGGCGCAGGAGTCGCGACAGGCGCTGCGGAGGGCGCGCGACCGGCGAAGATGTCAATCTCCTGCTGCTGGGGCTGTGCTGGCTGCTGCGAAGGCTGGCTGAATATGCCCTGCGGGGTGAGGAAGAGGATTTCCCCGTTAGGGCCAGTTACCTGCTTGCCGGCGGCGAGCTGCTGCGCCTGGTCGGGGGTGAGGGCGCCGCTGTCGATAAGGCCATTGAGGGCCTGAGCCTCTACGCTGGTTCCCTCGAAACGGAATTGACCGGGCTTTGCGCCACCCGTAGTGGGCGTGACGTCCTCGATCGTGCCATCGGGCATGACCCGAACGGCTCGGTTGCCCATGATTTTGACCTCGCCTTTCGGATTGCGAAGGTTCTCGATCTGGGCGCGCTTGTATTCCAGATCCGCCTGATAGGCCGGGTCCTGGCGTTTGCGCTGCTCGTCCTCGAGCGCGTTCCGACGTTCGATCTGCTGCCCGATGAGGGTCTGTGCAAGCCGCTTCTTGTCGTCGCTGATCCAGGGATTGGACATGATGTCCATGTACGCCTGCATCTGAGTGTCATTGCCCATGAGGGCATTCGCCTGCGCAATCTGCCGCGGGGCAACCGGGGGCGCACCTGTCAGAGGCTGCGAAGACGGCGGGATAGGCGCACTCGCTACATCGCGCGGCGGCGCAAGGGTAGGCATTCCCTGCGCTGGAGCAGGGTTGGCATAGGCCGTCGTTACCTGCGGGTCGCGATAGGGCTGGGGAGACGTGCGCTGTATTTCGCTGGCAGCCGCGGGCATGCCGATTGACGGATCGAGGCTCGCAACCTGATTGGGAGCCGCCGCGGGAGCCGCGGAAGCAGACGGGCTACCCGACTGGAACGATGGAAGGAAGCCCTTGGCATAACCGAGACGGCGCGCACTCTCGCCGCCGGGTTTGTCGTAGCCGGCGAATGCCCAAGCATTGTTCATGAGCGCTTGTGCTTCTTCGACGCTCTTGGCGCTGTTCAGCTTGGCAATGAGCTGCGGGTTTTCCTGGAGGAAGAACTTCGCCTGACCTTGCGGAGAAAGGTCGCCGGTCGCTGCAAGAGCCTCGTAGCGCGGGCCACGCCAGGACATGATGCCACCGGCCCGACCTGGTTGGCCGCTTTGGCTGGGGTCGCTCCATGTGCGGTTCGCATTACCGGGAGAGAAGCCGCTTTCCGCCCTACCTGTCGAAGCAATGGCCGCGAGCGCATAGGGGTTTGAAACTCCCGTCTTCACCGTGTCCATGAACCCGGAATAGACCTGGTTACCGTCCAAGTTCGTCGGCGTGGCGGCTACGTCACCGGATGGCGACACCGAAGGCATGGAGCCGCCGGAAGCACCGGGCGTCGAACCAAAGGAACCGAACAGCGCAGGGACAGCAGCGCTCCATGCCTTGTCCGCAGATTCCTTTCCGGCCAATTCCGCCTGATCGAGCTTGCGCACGCGCAGACCGCCCACGAGGGCATTTGCCATCTGGGCAAGCCCCTGAAGCGGGTTTTCGATCTTCTGCTGCTTCGTTGCGTCGCCAAGAAGAGCTTCAGCCAGCAGACGCTTGCGGGTCAGCGCATCCGGGCCGAGGCGTGCAAGGTCTTCCTGCGTGTAGCCGCTGCTGATTGCCATATCAGACACCCACCCTGTCGTAATTCACCGCATAGTAGCCGCTCGGAGTCCGAGCCACGGCTTCCGGCATCTTCTTCTTGACGTCCTGGGCCATGACGCCCAATTGCATCATCGGGCTGCCCTTGAAGCGGTATTTGTAGACACCAATACCGTCGTCAGTTTCGCCCACCTTTTCCTTGTCGGTCTTCAATCGCTCGTCCGACATTGCCCAGCCTCCGATTGCCGCGGAGCCGAGACCGAACAGACCGGACATGCCGGCCTGATAATTGGCGAGCTGCGACTGGTACTGCTGGTTCACAGCACCCTGATAGTCGGCAGGCGATATCTGAGCGCCAGGCGTGTTGACGAAATTCGGCTGCGTGACTTGGCCTGCGCCGGCAAGAGCAAGGATTTCGTTGATCGGCTGCGTGCGTTGGGTCAGAGCTTCGTTGACTGCCTGTTGGCGTCCGGTGAGCAGCAACTGATTGTAGGCGTCGTTCTCGCCCTCGTTGAGGCTCGTCTGGGCCGTGTTGTAGGCATCGCTGCCCATGCGCACGCCTCGGTTATAGAGGTCCTGCTCGGTGGAAGCGCGACGACGATCGAGCGCCGGATCAAGTCTCTTTCGGCCGAGCTCCATCAACCGGCTTTCCGTCGCTTCGTTCGACAGGTTGAACGGCGAGGAAAGCAATTGCCCCAGTCGGGCAGACTGCTGAACACCCAGGCCCGTGAGGTTTATCCCGAGCTGCTCCTCATTGTTGAGAAGGCGCTGCTGATTGCCGGAAAGCGTCTGCGTCGCCGCATAGCGCGGCGTTCCGTCCGACCAGTTGCCAATCTGGCTGTACGTCAGGTTGCCGTAGGGCGTGTACTGGTTCGTCGCATTGAGACCATACTGCGCAATTGCAGTGTCTTTGTTGATCTGACCCTGCGCCTCTGCGGTCTTGACTGGATCCGGCGCCTTTGGAGCTTTCAATTTGAGGGCCTCCTAAGCCATTTTCCTGCGTTCTCCCGGAAGAGAACAAAGACCAGCGCATCGTCGCCGCTGCGGGGGCCGAAATAGCGTTTCTGGGTGTATTCGAAGGCAAATCCGCCCTTGGGCAGCAACCGCCTGACCGTGACGTTCGAGCGCTTTGTCTTGGCCGTGACCCGCGTCGCCTGCAGCTCCTCGAAGCAGAAACGGGCCATGAAGCTGGCAATGCGCCGGGTGATGGACTGCGGACCGACGTAGGTGATTTCGACGTTTCCGCCAGGATAGTAGTCGTTCAGCACACAGGCGCCGCAAAGGCTGCCGCTTGCGTCTACGAAACCGAAAGCGGTGTAAGGCTCCTGAAACTGAACGCCGAGCTGCTCGCCCGCCCATCCGGCTATGGCGACGTCCTGACCGGCAACAATTCTCACTGGCATGGCTAGATGAACCCTCCGGGGTTCATGAGGAAATCAAGGCTGTAGACGCGCAGGACCTGCGGAGCCCTCAGGCTCTCCGACCACGGCACAGAGATTTTCATGCGAATAGCGGCGCAATAGCCGATGCCTGAAACCGCCATCCACTGCGCCGAGGTGGTCATTCCCGGCCACCTTGTGTTCGGGTCGTTCCAAAGCGTGTCAGGGTCGTTCCAGATGGCAGGGCGAACACCGAGAACATCTGCTATGACCTGGTCCTGCGCATCGGAGAGTTGGAAGTCGATCGACAGCCCGAATGTAAGGTCCACCAGATAGCTGTCGTCTTTCGTCACCAACGGGCGGACGGTCGTCCAGCGCTTGTTCTGGCCACGTGTGCCGAAATAATTATAGGCTCCTTGGATATCCGCCTCGAGCGTTGCGTCCTCGTCGCCGGCCGCTTCGTCAGCGAGATAGACAAGCCCGTTGTTCCCCCCGAAATAAGCTCGATCCAGGAATATCGCCCAGCAATTGGCGTTCTGGCCCACGAACCTGCACCACGCACCGTTGATCGTGTTCATGACGTACTGTTGCTGCTGGCCACCCTCGACGATCGGGACGTTCAGGATGGCCATAGTGTTTCGGGGATAGGAAATGATCTGCCAGCCGAATTCTTCCTTGAAATCGCGGGCTGCCTGCGTCATGGCCGTGCGGATATTCTTCGTCAGGGCGACGTTCTGGAACGCGGCTCGATCATAGTTCAGCACCTGCGAGAGCGGAATTACGCCGTCTATGGTGATGATGCCGACATCGGAGCCGATTTTCTCGACACATCGGCGCCCGATCGGAGAGCCGAGCGACGCAACACCACGAAACGAAAACTGGCTGCCGTCCGTGGGGTCGTAAATCAGGAAAATCGCAGCTTCGCCGTAGGACGACACGAAGATGATGAATTCGTTCGTGCCACCCTCGATGTCGGTCGACCATGTCGCAATGGCCTGGAGCTGCCCACCGAGGCGGAAGAATGGACCGAGATCGAATTCGGTAGCGACGCCCTGGATGCTGTCGAGCGGCAGATATGCGGCCTTCGTGCTGTTGGCCAGAATGGTCCAGATACGCCCGCGGTAGATCGTGCAGGCAACCATATCCTCGGCAACCACGCCGGTAATCGTCGCTGATTGCAGCGCCGTGCCGTTCCAGTATCGCGGGGTATCCTCGCCGTTGCAGATCCATAGGAAATTGCCGCCTGCCGTCGCGAAGTTCACCGACTGCCAGCGATTGTTGGAAAGGCCGGTCTCGATCGAAATGCCCGTGGCGTCGGTGACGTCCCATATCGTGTTGTCCGAAGCGGAAAAGAGCTTTGCATCGGAGATGAGCGGCCCCTGATAGGGCATGAGGCTATCAACGGCGTCTTCCGTCCCGGTGTCGGAATGCTCCACAAACCCGCGGCGCAACTCGACCCATCCCGGCTGCGGGAACCAGTTGATAAGCTCGACCGCATTCTGTGGCGGCATGTCCGAAATAGGGGAATAGGCATCCCAGCCGCCAATAGGCGCGGGAACGCTGGCGCCAACCGCCGTCTGTGGCGCAGGGATATTACCGCCCTGGCCGCGGGCTCTGCCTGCCTGTCTTGCTGTGAAGCGCATTTAGGGGTTCCCGGGTCCTGGGAAATAGCCGTCCTGGACGTTGTCCGGACCGAGCAGATAGGGGTCGCGCACAGGACGTGCGAGGGTAAGGTCTGCGGCGCCCCCGTCGCGTCCACCAAGCCTCTGCACATAATCGAGGTACTCGGCTTGCATTGCCGCGTACTCGAATCCCTTGGCTTGCCACAGCCGCCACTTGGTTGCGAGAACTAGGGCCTGCGCATCGATAACAGGCTCGTCGGTGTCGATCGTCATCTTCGATTTGCGGACACCGGCCGCACTCCTCACCCAGTATTTCGAGACATACTCGAACACCAGGGTTGCCGGGAAATCCCCGGGAGCGCTCGGAGGTGGCCAAAGGCGCCAGCAGGTATTTGGAAGCCCGACCTGACGCCAGCGCCGACGCGGTCCAGTGGTGACGACGCCGGAGCGGTTATACTCGTCCACCTGGGGTGATACGGGGCCGATGAGTTCCCAGCGGTTCGTGCGGTCCCACATCGTCCGATTGAGGAACCACGAGAAATCCTCGGGAATATCGAACGTGTCGCGGCAGAACACCAGTGCAGCGCCAATCTGGCTGTTGGTGGCAGGCTCGTCGATGCGAACGCTATTGGCATCAATCACCTCGACCACGCGCGCGGACGTGATGATATAATTGCCGGTGATGGCGAAGTAATTGGCGACAATCCCCGAGGTGTCGGGAATGTTCGTGACGATATCCGAGCCGGCCGTAACATCGCCTGTCGTGTCGATCGGGGGACCGATGTTGACGATGTGGTATTCCTGGCTTTGGGTCCATTCGTGCGCCTGGTAAAGCTCGTCACCGGACCGGTTCACAAGCGCCATGATCTGGCGAACCGTCGTGTTGACGTTGTCGGTGACATAGGTGACGGCTGGCAATCCAAGCTCGTCCACTACTGCCTGTGCTATGGCAAGCGCATCCATGGAGTATTCCTCAGGCCGTGATGAACGATGCCCACTGCGTCGAGGACAGACGCAGGAAGAGACGCGCGGCGTTCTGGGCGAGATTCACGGAACCGGTCGTTGCAGTGCCGCCGTTGATCTGGCCACTCGTCGGTGGGAAAATCAGCGCAGTGGTGGAGCTCGTATTCTTGACGATGTACGGAACCATCAGTTCCGCATTCGCCGGCAGCTTCAGCGCCGTCTGGCCACTGGCCGTGGTGACGGTCGTCTGGTTGGACGTGATGGGCGTTGCGGTCGGCTGCGTGGTGCCTACGCCGGCCTTCGACGACGGCGTATAGCCGAGGCGAACAGCCTGCTCCGGTGCCATGCCAATGCCTACGAGGTCGTTTGCGAGGCTCATGGGTTAGTCTCCTTGCGTGGATCTGGGACGGCCGGGGCCGCGCTTCTGCTCTTCGCCACCAGCATCCGAAAGCCGCGCTTCCATTTCTGCCAGCCTCTGTTCGAGGTCGCGATTGCGAAACTCGGCTTCTTCCAGTTTCTTTTCGAGGGCGTGGAAGCCTTTGCCCTTGTCGATGCCTTCAAGGAAGATTTGCGCCTTCTGGCGGTGCTCCTTGATGAACGGCAGCGTTGTCGAGTCCGGAACACCCGCCAGTGACTGGATGGTGTGGATGTTGTTCGCCCTGAGGGTGGCGACAATTTCCGGGTTCTTCGGGAAGAGCAGATCAAGCGGCGTGCCGTCCTGCGTCTGCTCCTGGCCGGCCTGATAAGCGGCCCAATGGCGAGGCCACCGTGCTTTATCCGTCCCGGTAACCTCGCGCTTGGTGGTGTCGCGTTCGCCGGCCTGGCGAATTTCGACCATGTCCACGCCCTTCTCGATGGGATAGCCCGCCTCCTGGGAGGAGAAGTTGTCCCGCTTCGAACCGCGGTAGAAGATCGGGAAAACCTGGGTTTCTGCAGCGTACCTTGCAACGCCCGTGTTTGGGTCGATGCCGGCCAGTGCGTCGAATTCAAGTCCTTGGGAATACATGGGGGAAGTGCTCCGGATTGCGTGGAAGGAAGGCGGGGCCGAAACCCCGCCTCAAGGTCAGGTCAGTGACGGGACGGTCGAGTACTTCGGCCACGACAGGAAGGCGGCTGCGAGCGCATTGCCGCCGGAACCCACTGCCGTGGTGAAAATCATGCCGTCGATGTAGAGCGTGCCTGCAGCACCTGCGTCGTCTACGATACCGCCAGTGGTGGCAGCGACCGGGTTGTTGGCGAGAGCCGAAACCACGCCGAACACCTGGCAGGGACCGAAAACCTGCAGCCAGCCGAAATCACCGGCAGCAGCCGTCGCCTGCGCCACGCCGACTGGCGCGCCGAAAGCGTCGTTCGAAGAGGTCGACATGACTGCCTCGAACGCAGGGGAGATGTTCAGGGTATAGCCGAGGCCGGTAGCGCCGCCCGTTCCGAACTCCACATAGATGAATGCGGAGCCATCGGACCCGAACATGATCTGCCCGGGGGCGAAATCAGGCTCGGACGGGTAATTGTACTCACCGGCAGACGGCGGGGTGAAGATGGCCGAGAAGTTGACGCCCGAGCCATAGAGAGTGTTGAAAGCCATGGTGCTTCTCCTTCCACTCAGTTCGGATGCAGCACGCCGTTAAGACGGCGGTTGCTGATCGTGAGGTTGCCGGCCCAGCCAACCAGGCGAACGGTCGCATCCTGGTTGATAGAGAAACGGTCTGGGTTGATGGCGGTGAAGTTGCGCTTCGGATGCGGCCGGTACTTCACGTACTTCGAGTTGAGGAAGTACATGTAGCCCTGCGGTGCTCCACCCGGGGGGACCGGGTCGGACGCGTAACCCTGGAAACCACCGTCGAGGATGACGGGGGCGTCCTGATACATGAGGTTCCGGAAACCTGCCGAAGCAGTATCCGGGTCTGAGATGCGCTGCAGGGGCTGCAGGGACTCGTTGTAGAGACGCCACATGTTGTTGTCGCCGACAACGATGTCCGGACGATCGGCGCCACGCACGAGCTGCACATAGATGGAATCCATGTACCGAACGATGTTGGCAGCGGTAACCGCCGCCCCACCATCGGTCACTGCACCGAAGGTGATGTTGCGCCAGAAATCCCAGGTGTTGCCGTCGATGCCGCCGACCGAGTTGGTCGGGGTGGCAGCGACAAGCTGCTGGAGACCGTTGATTTCCTTCGGCTGGGTACCGTCCGAATAGATGCCGTTGGAAATCAGGGACTGGAGGGTGGTTTCAGCATTACCGACGCGCTTGGCGATGAGGTTAATCATGCGCTCTTCGCCGTCGTTCTGCAGTTCTTCCAGGCCCGAGAAGGTGACCGCGACAGCAGCCTGACGGATGGCATATTCTGCCGCGGTCAGGATCTGGCTCGGGGTGATGTTCAGGTTTTCATAGCCGGAATACCACATCGCCGTCTGGTTCTGGGCGTATTCCAGTTCCTGCATGATTTTCGAGCCGCCATCGACCATTTCGATGGAGCCTCGCTTTTGCAGCCTGTTCAGCAGGCCGTTGTTTCGCGTGACGTTGTCCGCGGCCTTTCGAGAACGGTTCTCGATCGTGGTCGCAACAATGTCGCCAATCGGAAGAGTGGGCATTGTGTGTTCCTCAATTTTTCAGGGGGAAGGCGTCAGCCCATATGCTGCTGTACCGCCGCTCTGACCGCATCCAGGGGGGTGTCGTAATCCTTCTTGGGGGAAGGGCTCGCGCCGGCAGCGGGGGAACCGCTGACCGAGATTGCACCGCGCCGCGCCTTGTCGACGTTGGCTTGTCTGTTCCGGTTGGCGTCTGCTGCTGCGGTTTGAGACGCGATCAGCTTTGCGCGTACGGATGGGGTGGCCCAGGCTGCCTTGTCGTAGGCGTCCTGCATGTCGGCTGCCTCGCCAGCAACGATGAGCTTGCCCATCATCACCTTGAGTTCCTCGAAATGCTCATGGCCGGGAGCGGCAGCGAACTTTTCGATTTCCGACACGGTGTCGCGTTGTGCGGCTTCTTCTTCCCGCCTCTGTCGATCCGCAAGGTTCGACTTCAGCGAAGAAACTTCACTCCATAGATGCGAGAGCGCCGGGTCAGCATGCTGCTGCGCCTGGGGCTGTGCATTCAGATTGCCGAGATCGACGCCATAGGCTTTCGCCAGCCACTGGATAGCTTCCGCCGGGGAGCGCTCCAGAAAGTCGTTGGCTGCGACAAGGCGGTTGAGGCCTTCCCGTTCGTCAACGCCGTTCCGTTGCGAAGCCGCACGGATTGGGGCCAGAGTTTCCTCGTAGCGTCTCTTCTCTTCGGACCACCGGTGACCGCCTTCGTCCATTTCACGTTCTCTCTTGAGGACCGCCTGTTGAACGGCGGGAGAGAGCGTGGCGAACTCGGCTTTTGCATCGGCCGACCAGGTCTTGGGAGGCTCGACAGCAGCGGTTGATGGCTGCTGAATTGGCTTGTCCGTACCCGGGTCTGCGTCGGAAACTGGTTTGGCGACGGCGCCGGTGGTTACCGTGTCGTCTGCCCTTGTGAACTGGCCTCGCTCGTTGCGTGCTCGATCCGCCCTTGCGGCGTCCGAGCCATCATCGGCGCCGGCTGTTCCTGAATTGGCGCCCTGCAGGGAGGCAATCGCTGCCCTTACGTCTGCTTCGGGGCTGTCGTTGATGACGCTGTCGCTTGCCGAATCCGTTGCCGGCGCGGCGTTTGCTAGCGCTTCGCTCATGAGTGCTGTCCTTGTGTTGAGGAGATGCTGCTTGCGCCCGTCAGGCGCCGTCGCTCCAGCCTTCGGAGGCCGTACCGTGGATTTCGGGTTTGTAGCCCTGGTTCACCATGTTGATGGCCTGACCAACGTCATCGGCCGTGACAGGGTCAACCCACCGGGTATCTGTCTGCTTCTCGTTGCCTACCTCGACCCATCCGCCTTCCTTCGTGGCGCGGCGGAAACTCGACTTGCTGTCGTAGTAGAGGCCGTTGCCATGGTGCAGGAGCGGGTCCATTCCATCACGGATGAGCTGCGGGAGCGGGATAGCGTCGGATCTGGGACCGCGTTCCCCGAAATGTCCGATGCAGTTATGTGGCCATGGCTGGTCGGTGTCGTGCCAGCAGCGGCAGACGCGGCAAAGGCGTTGTCTCATTTCAGCTTCCCCGCCATTGCGTCGTCATTCTTCGTGCGAGGCAGTCGGCGCTCTTCGGGAGGCTCGGGAAAGACTTCCTCGAACGGCTTGCCCCAATATGGCTTGAGGGCCTCTGCTGCGTGCCTAAGGCAGCGCAATGTCTCCTGCTGAACAGCCAGCGTGTTCGGATCGTGGCCGGCCTTCCATGTCGGATATGCCTTGATGTCACCACCAACGCGACCGAAACCCCTTCGAAAGGCGTTCCAATAGGACTCTGCAAGGGCTTCGAGAGCGCTCATTGCTGCGCCCCCGACCAGGAGCCGAGGCACTCAAGGGAGCAAAGGGGAACCGACGGCGCGCCACTGCTGTCCACGAGGAGATAGTGCCGGCCGGTGAGTTTCGTCGAGCAGACCTTGCATTCGGCCGTCTGCAGGTTCGTTGCTGCCTTTTGGGCGTTGTTCATCGGCTTTACGGGACGTCCGCTCACGACTGCGCCCTCCGAGCCTTCGCGCGTTCCAGACGATCCGAGAACGACTTGAACCGCTGCTCCCACGGAAGGCGCGGCAGATCCTCATAAGGATGCCAATGCAGAGTGTCGAAGCCGCTGTACAGCTTCCCGGTCCACGTGGTCTTGGGCGGGAAGTTCGGGTGCAGCGTCTGCCACTGGGCGAGACTCCCCCAACTACCTTCGTGATAACCGTGCGCGTTGATCATGTTTTCTCCTATGGGTTCGCCTTCACCCGCGAGGGTGTTGCAGCTTCCAAGGTTGACGGGAGGGGTTAGAGGATTGCGCCGTTGCCCTGCGGCACGACTGAGGCAGCCATGGATGCAGCCTTCATGGCGTTGCGCTCGCGCTCGATTTCCAGCTTCTCGCGCTCGATCTGAAGGCGCTGCTGGTCGATTGCCAATTCCTCGCGCATGCGGGCAATCTCGATATCGTTCTTCTGCTTCTGAAGAGCGAAATCTGCCTGTTTGGCTTCCATTTCCATGCCGTGCTTCTGCGTGGCCCGCTCGGACTCGGCCTGCTGCTTGGCAGCCTCTGCCTGGGCCTTGATCTGCTCCGGCGTCGGCGGTGGCGGCTGGTTCTTCTGCGCATCGATACGCTGCTGGATCTTGTCCAGAGCCTGCTCGAGCGTTGACTCCAGGGTCCGGCCGACACGATAGCGACGGAATGCAAACATCAGCATTTCGCCAATCGGCTGCATAAGCTCGGGCGCCTGGACGATGACCGGGCCCGCGTTCTGCAAGCCCTGGATGGTGGATGCCACCAATTCCGTCGCTGCCTGCTTATCGGCCTGTTCGTCCGCGGCAATCGTCGAGTCCGTCTCGATATCCACCCGGAAGCCACGCAGCTTGTCCGAGCGCAGGATCTGCACGGCCTTGGAGAACTTCTCCATCCACTCGGCACGCTTCTGCTGCGCCACCTGAGCCTGTGCCTGCTGGTAAGCCGCCATGGCCTGCTGCTGGACCATCTGCATCTTCTGCGGCGTCATGCTGCCGTCCTGCGGTGGGGGAGGCGGCTGCGGGACGTCTTCAACGGCCTTCCTGACGTCGTCCTCGATCATCAGGCCAACACCGGACATTTCCAGCAGGATTTCGTCGGAGAACATTTCCGAGATGATTTCCGCCATGATGCAGATGGTATCGCGACACAGGCGTGCGACGTCCTTCTGGCGGTCGCTAAGGCGCAACGAAGCGAACTGGCCCTTGATGCGCTGCTCTGTTGCCGTCTTCTTGCCGCCCTCGGACTGGCCACGGACGATGTCCGACATGCCCGTCACTTCATAGAGGTCGTTCTTGACCTGGGCGCGCGCACTGTAGAGACCGATAAGAACGTCGGCGATTTCCTTGATCGGCACGAGGCTGATTGCACCGGGAACGCCGCCCTTCTCGGCGAACTGGTTCCACTGCGCCACCGGTATCAGGCGGTTGTCCTGTCCCTCCTGCAGCAGTCGGGCCAGTTCCGGCACGGAGGAATCATAAACGCCGTTGACGCGCAGAGCGGTTGTAAGGGCGGCAATGCGCCCGGTCAGGTCATCGAGTTCGCCGGCCTGGTCCTGATACTCGATATAGTCAGGCACCGGCACAACGGTATCGTTCGTCTGCGTGGCGAATATCGGGGCAGGCGTAGGCCAGAAACCTTCCAGCTTCAGAACCGGGCTCTTTTCCGTCTTCAGGACGATGCCAGGAGTACCGGGAGCAATGAAATAGACCGTCTGATCGGCCTTGTTCCAGATTTCCCAGATTTCCGCCTTCTTCGAATAGCTCGAATTGTCGCCGTTGTTGTCGTTGCTGGCGTCCTTCGTCTTGTCAGGCGTGTAGTCGAGCGAAATCTTCTTCGCCAGTTCCATGTCGCCGCCATAGAACTTCTCGGCGATTTCCGAGGTAGTCAGCCAGGACCGGCGAGACACCCACGGAACCTCGTTCCAGAAGCGCGCAGAGCCCCACAGGTAATCCTTGTAGTACACGTAATCGACACAGACGCGCTCATAGGCGAGGCGCTCGTAAGGCGTCCCGTCGCCATACTCCTCGACGTCCTCCGCGGTGCGCTCCTGCGCCTCTACCTGGGCGTTCTCGTCGGCAACGAGATCGGATTCAATCTTCGGTTCATAACGAAGCCAGAGGAAACCGGCGCCCGGAAGCAGGTAATCCATAACCGCCCGGTTAACGGACGTGTCGAAGTAGCCGTTTTCCATCTGAACGCTAAGGCAGCGTTCCAGGATAGTGCTCGCCAGCGCGGCAGCCGGGTCACGATCGAGAAAACGACGCTCGACCACCGGCTTCGGCGTCTGGCTGTAAACCGCTGGCTTCAGCGTCTGGACGTTCGACCACAGGATATTCAGCTTGCGCTTGCGCTTGTCGAACGCGTTCTTCCGCTCGTCGCGGTAGCGCTTCAGAATGAGTTCCGATGACTGCAGCCATGCGACATACTTCGGGTCCTTCTGCGCCGAAGATATCTCTTCGTTCCAGCGCGACCATACCTGCATCTCGCTCATGAGCTGCGGCGCCATAGCTTCCGCCATTACTGACCGTCACCGCGCGTGACACGAAGCGTCGTCGCGCCATCGGCCGTCACAGCCGCAATGTGCGTGTTGCTGCCCATGGAGAGGGAGGCTGTGAAGCCGGAAGGGATGGACATACTGCCGAGAATTCCTGTCGTATCGCCGGCGGCAACCGCTTCGACGTCAGACCCACCGAACGCGATGAAGCATTCCACGTCACCGACATTGGCCACATACACGTTGTTGCCCGTGGTCGGGAGCCCAAGATTGTCGCTCGTGTCGGTAACAGCAATCGTTCCGGACGGCCCGGGTGCAAAGCCATTCTGCATGGTCAAATCCTTTCAAACCCGACATGGGAATCCTGAAATTCCCAAAGGTCGTTGAGCGTCACCGCGTTTTCGGGACCTACTGCGAGTGTTTTCGTTTTCTCGGGCAGGGGCTCTGGAGCGAGTCCCGTGAAGATGATGGCGAGGCCACCGAACGCGTCTGCGCCGTGCGATGCCCAGTTGTGCAGGGGCTGGTCGCGCCACACACCCAGGCTTTCGTCCCATTCCCTGCGGTAGTTCCTCAGGCACTTGACGAGCTGCGTTGTGGCTGCCTCGTCGAGCTCGACCTTGGCCAGTATCTTGCGCGTCCCGTTGATGCGGTCATGGACATAGGCCCGCTCGACCTTCTGCACGGTGCCCATGTCCCGGGCTGCGACCTCCTTCAGCATGACCTCGATCCGGGTCATGCCGCCGCGCGTCCATTCACGGACCTTGATGTCATGCGGCATGTAGTGAACGCCGTAGACGTAGCCGTTGGCCTTTCGGCGCCGGTCGAGCTCGTCGAGCATTCCGTCCATGCCGGTGTCGCTGTGCTCGAAATAGCCCATCACGCGGACACGTTCCGGAAGCACCTGGAAGAGAACGACACTGTTTACGTCGTCCATGCCGATGTCCGAAATGGTATGGACCGGATAGCCCGGAACGTGCGGGAAGAGCCCTATGCGTTCCTCGGCGTCCACCTTCGCCATCTGCTCGGCGTAATAGGCGCCCTCAACCGCGGCTTCGAATGCTTCCTCGGGTGTGGAGGGATATTCCCTCTTCATGTCTCCGAGCTGCGTCTCTGCCTTCTTGACGTACCAGGCCTTCTGCTCCGGATCCAAGGCGATGCCCAACTCGTCGAGCTTCGCGAAGTACTTGGCCCATGTCTCGTCGATGACGACAGTTCTAGGCTCAAGCCGGTACTCCGGGCACTTCCACCACGGATAAAAATGGAACTTGAAATCCAGGCTCGACAGCTCCGCCCGTTGGCGCTTCTTCACCTGGGCCATGGAGCAGATATCGAAGAAATGCCCCTCTTGCCCTTCGGCTGTGCTCTCGACGAACACCAACTGGCCGGCCTGTACGGTGTTGAGCGCGCCCGTCCTGATTTCCCGTGCCTTCTCGGGATACTTGGCGCAAATCTTCCCGTACTCGGAGATATGCAGGTATTGGAGCGTTCCCGATCGAAGCGACGTTCCAACGCGGATGCTCGAATTGTTCGACAGCATCAGTTCGCTGGCATTGCTGTTCAGAACCGACACGGCGTTCTTCAGGGCGTCAGGCAGGTTGTCATAGGGATACTTGACCTTGTCCCGGAAAATCACCTGAGCGTCGCCGAGCGTGTGTGCAATCGTGCCGGCGCGGATATCCTTGTTGAACACGCAGGCGTCGAGCATGAAGAGCTGCAGGAACGTCGTGAACCCGAGCTGGCGAGCCTTCAGGATGGCGTTCATGTAGTGCATTTCGTCGAACAGGCTTTCCTGAGCCCAGTTCATCGCGAAACGCGTGCGGTGGCCGTCCTTGTCGACGATGTAATAGAGGTTGTTCAGCCTCCATCGCCAATCGGAGAACTGGTCAACTGCTGCCTGGAAGGCCGCGCGATTTGCCATTGATGGCTTCCAGCAGTTCCGACACTTCAGATGAGACGCCGTGCTCCATGTCCACCTTGTCACGCAACCCGATATCGCGGGCTATGATGTTCGGGTTCAGCAGATCCGCGGCGGCGCCTTCAAACTTCTGAGTGCGGATGACTTCCTCAACTCGCGTGGCGATTAGGGAAAAATCTTTCTTGTTGCGGTACTCGTCCCATGTGCTGCGATCGATATCGAGGAAGATGCAGAGCCCACCGAGGGTCATGGCGCGCATCTTGGCGACGGGCTCGTGGATGTTCACACCCTGGTAGGACGTCAGCTTGTCTTCCCACAGCGGATTGTCGTGGACCCATTCGAAATACTCGACGGCAGCGGTCCATAGATCGTCCGGATTCTTGAAGATCGGGTTGCGTCCGTGGCTGCTGCGTGCCTTCCAGAACTGGTTACCTTTCGGAGCGCCCACGGCTTATGCCATCTCTTTGAGGATGCGGAGCAGGTAGCCGGCGGCGCGGCTGCGATCGATCTCGTTGGTGAAATTCATGTGACTTGTCTTCCCTTGGACTCGACTATTTGCCGAGTGCGTGCGTCAATCGGTCCCGCAACCAGAGGAAGGGGAAAATGGCCAAGACACCCAGCAAACCACCATCAAAGCCAGCGTCGAAAAATCCGACCGCTAAGCCACCAGCAAAACCTGCTTCCACGCCCGCGACGAAAGCTGGCCCCAAGAAGCAATCAAGCCCAGGGCTTTCTACTCTCGCGTCCGACATTCTTAGCGGGAGAAAGAAAGCAACACAGGGCGATGCCGAACGGTTAGCTGCCTCCGTTCTCGGCCAAGATGAGAAGAAGGGGCAGAAATGACTGGGCGCGAGGAAGCTAGTACCCTTCCTCGCGCTGCTAAACCCCGCGATAGCACTTCACCAACTAGACGATCTTGCCCTTGAAATACCCGTAATTGCAGTGAGCCCAATCCTTTAGATTGCTTAGGAACGTGGGCTTGTGCTCGTGTCCGCCGCAGTCGCACCACTTGGGACGCATTGCAGGGGCTATGTGGAGAGAGCAGTCTGACATGTGGCCTTTAGGCATAGCCAAGCACCCTGTTGGGCGCCTGTGCTTGGTTCAATTGGTTCAGCAAATAGTTAGTGTCGAACTTCTGGGGATACAGCAGGCGATCATCGCCAGTTGGCCACCCAAGCTTGTCGTGCTCGACCTTGCAGACAGCGTAGCCAACCTCATAAGCAATATCGGCATTGTCGTACTCGCCCCCAATGGATGTGGCGGCCGCTCCGTTCTCACTCTCTTCATAGCGCGTGACGATATACCGGGTTACCGGCTTGATGCGGTATTCGATTTTCATGTGTAGTTCCTCTGCTGAAAGCGACGGCCGCAGCCGCCTATCCGAAACATTCGGAATCAGAAACCCCGCCGGAGCGGGGCTGTGTGTGCCTTGGATTGGCTCGGGAAGGACGCCGGGGAGGCCGAAGCCTCACACACTTACGTGCTCCCGAGCGATATGTTTGCCGCTATGCGGCGGATTTGTTGCCCCGATTATTCCACCATTCGGGACGAGATGGTTCGGAAATCACAGCTAGGCCATGACCGGAAGTTCTTGTGGGAATTTCGGCAATATGCCGCCAAGGCCGGAAGTGCGAAGCTTCCGATGGCCCCGTGGGTGACTCAATGGCCCCCAACTGCAAATCAGGCCGCAAATCGCGATACGCAGAAACTACTGTAGTCATATCCAAAAGACAAGAGCGGCAAATCTGCCGCCCTGTGGAATTCCGGGACTATGCCGCGACCGGCTGAATGGAGCCGATCCGGATTTCGACTTCGCGATTTGAGATGGCCTCGATGATGGCTTTGACAGCACGCTTCCCGGCCATGCTGGTGACACTTCCATAGTGGCCGGCGAGGGGACCCTCGTTGATCTTGAACCGATAGCCGGGAGAGAGTGTCGCGACTGGTGGCGGACGCAAGACATCGAATTCACCGCGCTCCTGGGCGTCACGCCAGGCTTTGATTTCCATCGCCGGGATGGACACCAGGGAACCGTCCGGCCGGGTATCGTAGAGGATCGAGCTGACATGCTTCATGGTATGGACGCGATCGAAATCCTCGTGGAGCAGGTCGCCGAAGAAATACCCCGTGAACAGCGGAAACCGCTTCTCGATCCATTTCTTTGACTGATGGTGCCGGACTTCCTTCCTCATCGTGGGGCAGTAGGCGTTGATTTGCGCCTGCTCGAACTCGTCCACCGCCTTGAACTGACGCCCTGCCTTAGCCTTGATTACGAACCACGCCATTCGTTTTCCTCGGTCGTTGCGCTGCTTCGTGAACTATACCAAGCCTTTGAGACAATTGCACTATTACCGCATTATTTCCCGGCATTGATCGGTGAGATAATCACCAGTTTCCTCGCCAAAAGCAGGGGAAAGCGCGGTATCGGTTCTTGAATTACCGGATATGTCACGCATCCCGATGTTGGACAGCTCGTCGGCGCGCTCGTTGCCGACAATGCCGGCATGGCCCTTGCACCATTGGATGGTGATGCCCTTGGCGCCCGTAAGCTCGGCGTCGATCGCCTGCCACAAATCCAGGTTCTTGATTTCGGAGTTCTCCGGCCGGCTGTTTGGCCCACCGCGTTTCCAGCCTCGGGCTTTCCATCCGTGGCGCCACTGGTTGGCACCGTTGACGCAATACTGGCTGTCGCACTGGATCGTAGCCGGCCGGCCGTCAACCTTGGCCCAGCGTATGGCCATGATGAGTCCCGTCAGCTCTGCAATATTGTTCGTCGTGTAGGCGAACCCGCCATGCTCGGAATGGATCTCCACACCGTCGAGATAGACGGCCACGCCCCATCCACCGACGCCCGGATTTGGCTCCGCAGCGCCGTCGCAGAAGATCTGCAGGCCACGCCCGTACTGCGTCGGGTCCACCATGTGCGGATAGATCTTCGGCTCTGGTGGGCGCCCAAAAAGATCGGACGCCGCCTTGTATTTCTTCCAGCCGGGTTTCTTCACTTCGCACCCCGCTTTGCGTTGCTGTCGCGCAGCCTGAGGCCCTGCAGGCAGAGTCCGTAGAGGCATATCGCGCTGCAGACGAAGGTCAGGCCCATCACCGCCAGCAGCGGAGGGATGGTGAAAAATTCCAGGGCTTTCACCGCGCCGTACACGACGAGGAAGATTGCGACGATGATGCCGATGGTCGCGACGGCTGCTTTTGCATGGGTCTTAAGCATGGTCATGTTCCTTGTGCTGGGAGGATGCACTTGCCGGGGATGCGTCGAAGAACGATGCCGGAAGCGTTGGGAGCGCCCGGAACATGTCTTCGACGGATATCGCGAAATATGCCTTCTCGCTTCCGGCCCATGAATCCGCTCGAAGGAACACCCATGAGGCGTTTCGCCGGAACTCGAGGGTCACAAACGGGGAGCTGTCGAGGTTTCCCCATTTCTGGACCATCGCGAGGTTGTTGGTGTGTAGAAACAGGCGCGCGTCCTCGACGTGGGCGCGGGCCTCCCGCATGTGCTTCAGGGTCGGCATCGCCGCACGACCGCGGGCGATGACCTCACGTGTAATTTCCGGATCTGCGCCGGGCACCCAGGCGGGCAGGGGCTTTTCCAGATCGTCGAGAACCTTCAGCACGTCTCGCAAGGTTGCCGCGGGCTGATAGTTATCCAGGAAATCCCGGCCCACCATGGTGCCAAGGTGCACCGTCTCGATGATGCGCTTGCCCTTGTCGTCCTTCAGGCCGCTATCCTGCTTTTGCTCGACCTTGCCGCCGCGGGTCAGGAATTCGACGTCCATGGTCCTGATGAACCCTGGAACGTCCGCCGCCATGGCCTTCTTGGCGCTCTCGACGGCGCGCGCGGTGGGCATCAGGTCAGTGACGAACTGCCGCCAGGCCGGTACGTTGGCTACCATCCCGGGCCATTTGGCAATGATGCCGCGGGCCTCGACTTCCTGGGAGTAGCGCTTGACCGCCACGGTGTACTCGGCGCCCATGTGCCGCTTGCAGCAACCGTGGCCGACGAAGTAGCTCGCCCGCATTTCCGGTATCCAGACCAGGCGCCCAGTTGCGAACTTCGGACGGTTCGGCCGGCAGATGGCGCAAGGGACCAACTCCCTGTCGTCGCGCTTGGTAAGATCGACGTCCATCTCGCCCGTCAGGAACGTCAAACCCTCAATGGTCGTTGGCTGCGCCGTCGATATGAATTCGAAATCCTCGGGCCGGCTGGTCGCCTTCAGGTGCTCCTTGAACGCCTCGATTACTTCGTCGGACGGGCGCTCATCGAACACCGGCAGGTAGACGCCGCCAAGATGGACACGGATGGCGTCGAGGGTGTTTGCAGCCTGGATCATACCGCACCTCCAGTCGCCTTGCGGAGAACATCGGCCGCGAGCGCTGCAGCTTCCGCCGCGCCCGGGATAGGCTCGTTCAGGCTGAGAGGCTCCACCTCCTGGCATGCTGACAAGAGTTCGCGGACGTCCTGATGCTGCTCTTCCGACAGGTCACCCCAGACCGAGAAGAGATTGCGACCGATGTACCATTTGGTCTTGTGGTCCCAGCAGTGGCCCCAGTGCTGAGGGCCGTCGCTGAGAACTATGCTTCCGCCGCACTTCGGGCAGCCGCCCAAATCTTCCTCGCAAACGAGGGTCATAGGCCTGCTCCTTTCGCATATTGGGAAAACCCGAATTCCGCCCGCTTCTCGGCAGGGCTCACCGGGTCACCGGATTGTCGATCGATCCAGCGCCACGCTGCCGAACTATCGGGGAAGGGGCCGGCGATATCTAGCCCGTCGTGGCTGACAAACCATTGGCCGTTGCGATTGACCGCTGTCATGCCGCGCCCTTTCCATTCTCATCGATGGCGCGCTGTACCGCGGACATAAAGGCCACGATCTGACGATCGATTTCGGCCCCTGTCATCCCCAGGGTCTGCATCCGCTCGATCATATGGTTGAGGTTCTTGTTCCAGTAGCCGACCGCGGCGCGCGGGTTCATTTCGGAGAACACAGCGGCGAACCGACGAATTTTTCCGACGCGTTTTGCCAGAGGGAACACGATTATGCGGCAGGTATCGCTCATGCTGCGTTCTCCTCTTCCGCCGAGACAAGCATCCGCCGCGCACGGGCGCGCGTCATGGTGCCCTTCTTGATCCAGCCGAGCATCATTGTCCGAATTGCGGGCTGTATCCCCTGTTCGCATCCGGCTATCACGTCGGCCAGCATGCTTTCGGCCTCTTCATCGGTCTCGGGGATGGGAAAGGGCTCTTCATCATCAGCATCGGACTTCATCGTTGCGTAGTCGTTCCCCCTTAGAAAGGTCTCACCCTCTTCAGAGATATAACCTCTAAGGTTTCCTCTATGGTATTTGGGGTCGCCGTTTAGCCCCCCGTCGTACCAATCCGCGACCCCCCGCCCAATTTCAGGGGGGTCGTCGTTTGTTACCCCTTTCACTGCGGCGACATTTTTCTTGCGCCTGTCTTCTCGCTTTCGAGCTGCATCAAGCTCGGCGAAGTGCTCTTCAGCATCCCGGACATGAAGCTTGACGCGCTCGACATTCGGGTTCTCGACAAAGTACTTCGTGCAGCCACTCTTGGTCTCACCTGCCTTGCGTAGATAGCCGCACTTCACCAGCAGTTTCCGCGCCTCTTTCGCTGTTGTCTTGGACTTCATCCTACCGCGCGCCATGAGCTTGTTGGACGACGCATATACGGCGGTAGGCTTGAGGGTCCGCTTGTCGACGACTACGAACGACAGGTAAGCAATCATCGCCTCTGTACAGTTGGCGACGCGCAGCCGCGGATCTGCGGCTACCGTTTCCATCGTGCGCATTTTGAAGGCCACGAGCTCGCTGCACGCGATCTGGTATGGCGTCCTGCTTCCTATCTCGAGGACTTCGCCGTCCGGGGTGACATATTCCGTCAATGGCGGCCTCCAGACTTCGAGCGCAGCTCGGTGGCAATCCGGCACGCATTGCAGGCGCCGAGGGCCGATAGGTTGAAGCGCTGGCGCAGGACGTTGACTGTGTTTTTCGGGGCCTCGGGCTGTGAAGCGAGCCATTCGGCGGCTTCCAACACGAGCGTGGAAGGTTCCCCCGATGTGGGGGGGGGAAGAGGTGTTCACCGGCGCCGCTATCATGCATGCACCTGCTTGTTGGGCAGGATCTGAAGCTCGGTTCTGGCCACATATCGTGCGTGTGCTCCTGGGAAGGGACCACCGTGCGATTCGTGCTGGGTCTCAATCGCAAAGCCAGCGCCGCGTAACTTGTGAACGTAGCTTGCCCAACGCATGGCGGGATGGCTGACCGGCGTGCAGCCATCCGAGCCGGCTTTGATGAGGTTTTCCAAGGCCCATGCCAACCTTCCGGTAACCGTGATGGGGTCGCCGTGTGGTTGGCCGTTGCTCAGGACTTGAACGCGCAGCGTATATGGTTCATGCTTTGCTGGTGTCATACGGAGGCCTCGTCTCTGGAGTGGCACGCAAGGGGAGTTGCCCACTCGTTGGGTTTTCTCGATTCAGAAGCTGCTGTGGGGTCCGCCAAGACATTTCCGCGGCAGCTTCTTTCGTTTGTGGTGTCCGTCATGCCGACACCGATGAGCGCGTACGCTCCCATTCAACCAATTCATCCTCACGGAAGAACCGGCGCCTGTTGATCCGCATGGGCTGCGGAAAGCAAAGCCCATCGTCTTTTAGCCATCTCCATAAGGTCACATCCGTGATGTGATACCGATCTGCGACCTGCGTCCCGGTCAAATATTTTACGCCTTCACCCATAAAGTTTGTTCTCCTTTCTTTCGTGTTCGTCGACG
This sequence comes from Rhizobium sp. BK251, assembly GCF_004345245.1. Taxonomy (GTDB): domain Bacteria; phylum Pseudomonadota; class Alphaproteobacteria; order Rhizobiales; family Rhizobiaceae; genus Rhizobium. The sequence goes on from NZ_SLUQ01000007.1 coordinate 427,824, forward strand.
ACCTCATTGTGTCGATTAATCAATACACGATCGTACATAAGCATTCAAGTAATGGAAAAGCCCTTGTCATGTTCTCCCAAGGAAATTATGAGGATATCAACAGCGGGGGAATCTCATGGCGCGCGAACCGAACAAAAAGACCGAGACGCTCTCGATCCGCCTCGACCCAAAGACAAGGTTCATTCTGGAATATTTGTCGCGCTTAAAGGGGCAGACGATTACGACAGTCGTGGAGCGGGCTATAGTGTCGGCCGCGTCTCAAAGCCCGATTCCTCGGGAGTATGAGGATCCGATTACCTGGCACGACCTATGGGATGTATCCGAAGGGGTGCGCGCTTTGAATATCGCGGCAGTCCCCGAGACGTATCCAACCTATGACGAAGAACGGCGCCTGGTGTTCGCGCGTGAGCACTGGCCCTTCTTCTATTCAGATGAGAACTACAAGTATCCGCTCAACTACTACGTCGATACGTTGTGGCCGCGCGTCGACGAATTTATCCGGATCCACGACGAGAGCCGGCAGAGCAATTACTTTGCGGCCGGCGAGGCGATGCAGCAGGCACTATCTGCAGCCAGGATAGAGCCGCCGGCATGGCCGCAGCCAAAGCGGGTGGTCGAGAAGACTAAGCCGCTCAGTGATGACGATATCCCGTTTTAGGTCGAGGATGAGGTACGTTACGTTTCGTTGATATCAACTTGATATGAACGTAATACACCAGCTTATAGAAGCTCAGAGGCGTGAAATCCATTTTGAAATGCATATAAATCAATGGCATAGGGGGCACTCAACACTTGTGTTGACTTCCACACTTGTGTTGACTAGTTTATATAGATGAATGCAAGCGAGATGAAACGATACCTTGCCAAGCAAGGTTGCCGCTTTGAAACTCACCGCGGAGGTAGTGGTCACCTTACTGTATACCTCGGTGAAAATAAATCGCAGTTGCCTATGCACGGTGGCGCGAAAGAGCTTGGGCCAAAACTGGTCGCAAAGATCAAAAAAGACCTCGGCCTAAAATAAGAGAGGATAGATAGATGGCGTGGTACAAACTGGCAATACAGCCGGATGGCGATGTGTGGCTGGTAACGTCCGACGATTTCCCCGAGCTTGTTACGTACGGGGCGACGCAGGAGGAGGCGCGCCTAAATGGACGGAACGCAATCGAGGAAGCTATCGCGGGTCGGATTGCCGACGGTGAGGATATCCCGCACCCGCTGCTGGATGCTGACAATGGTCAATTAATCGAAGTCCCCATGATGGTGTATCTGAAGTCTGCTATCTATATGATAATGCGTGAAAAAGGATGGACCAGAGCTGATCTGCAGCGAGCTTTAGGATGGCCTCACCGTGAACAGATAGACCGTCTGTTTCGGCTCGATCATCAAACTAAGCTGGATGCCATTGAGGATGCGTTCAGAGCACTTGGCGCTCCGCTTAGAATAGATGTTCCGTTTCCGAACGCAGCATAGATCTGAGAAGTTCGCCAACTCGCCGACGGGGAAAGTCGCCAACCGGGCGACTTGCACCCAGGCCCGCAATGCCATGTAACGCGTAATGCGCGTTACAGTAACGTTACGTGACGGAGAGTGACGCCAAATTCGTCACCGTGACGATTTTGGCGAGCCTAAGAGGCTTCCTTGGATACCTCAACGATGCGCTTAACCAGATACGTCCACTCTGTTAGAGCCGCACGCTTTTCTTCGGCGTAGGTATGCCGGTTGTACGTCTTGGCTACGCCGCGGATGGTGCCTGACTGGTGATTCAGTGCCGCCTCCACGACGTGCACAGGGTGCCCAAGGCGCGCCATGCCGCTTGCTGCTGTTCGACGCAAGTCGTGAAGCGTCCACGGATCTAGGGAAACGTCCTCGACCTCGCCGCCGCGCTCCTGTGCTTCCTTCCGGGCTACCTTGAGCATTTCCTTGTCGATTGCTGCCTTACCCTTGGAAAAGCCACTGACGGGCGTCTGGCCATTGGTGGTAAGCAGTAAGCCAGACAGCTCTCGTTCCTTGGCGTCGGTCTTTACCTCGCCGTCCTTCGACACGCGAGGGATGCCATTGATGACCTCAATAGCGAAGCCGGCGAGGGGGACGTAGTGTTCCTTCTTGTTCTTGGCCCGTGTGGACGGCACGACCCATTCCTGGTCATTGCCGGCAAGGTTGAACTCTTTCCGCTCGGCATGCGCAACCTCGTTGCGGCGCTGGCCAGTCAGCAATAGTAGCTTCGTCATCGGGCCAAAGGGCCAGCCGACCTCGTCGCAGGCTTTCCAGAGCAGCCGGATTTCATCGTCGGACAGGACTCGTTCCCGGCTCGTCTCCGGCGCGGGGGGGTGATGCGCTTGGTCAGCGGTGACAGGTCAACAATGTCGCGTTCCTCGCACCAGGCGAAGAACTTCCGAAGTAGTGCCAATACCCGGTTTGCGAGGGTCGGCGCCCGATCGGCGATGGCATCGATGAGGCTGGAGACATTGCGCCGGGTGATGCTGCGAATATCGCGGCCTTTCCACTTCGGCTTTATCTCGGTTTCAATCTGGCGTTTGTATTCCTTGGCCGTATTCGGCCGGCATTTCTTGTCGATGTGGCGTCTGGCAAAGTCGTCGAGCACGTTTTCAGTCAATGAACTGCCGTCGTCCTTCGCCTTCTTTCGCAAGGCCTTGTCCGCGGCGGGGTCGCCTCCCTCGGATATCAAACGAAGGGCTTTGCTTGCCGCTTGTCGAGCTTCGGCGAGCTCGAAGGCAGGGTAGGCTCCAATCGTGAACTTCTTCGGCTTGCCCTCGGCTCGGTATCGTACAGCCCAGCTCATGGCGCCTGACGGCTGAACAACGAAATAGAGACCGGGTAGACCGCCATCCGGGATTTCCCGCCGGTTGCCGGTGGGCTTCATGTTCTCAAGGGTCTTTGCAGTAAGGGCTTTCGCCACGCCATATCCTCGGGGTAACGCTGGGGTAACAAATGTCGGCTAAAGGCAGTGCAACATAATGTAACTTGCACCAGCTTTCAGTCGCCCTGCAAGGCCTATAAAGCAAGGGTTTGCGCGAATCCTGTTGAAAAGCGGCGAAGCGCTATGAAACGAATGTTCACCTGATTTGTAATCAGGGGGTCGCGGGTTCGAACCCTGCCGGGGGCACCAAAATTTCCTTAAATCAAGTTTCCGCTGCCCTGCTTCGATATCGCTCAGCAATGCAAGGTGCCACTAGGTCGTAACCGATTGCGTAATTCGTCGTGTCGGCTGGGGTTCGCTTGGCATAACCGGCTTGGTTACTGTCCGCTGCCTCAGAAATCCAACGCCAAGTACTCCACGGCCGTGGCGCAAACTCTACATATAGTTCTCGCTAGCGTTCAGAGCGCGTCTGCCTTCCGCTCCGCGCTCCTCAGCAATCGGGTATTCCCAGTCGCTCTCATAAATTGCGAAAAGCATGCTAGTGAGTGTAGTGGGGCGCGCCCGCGATTGACGACTTGCGACAAGCAGGAGACTCTCGCTTGTATGATGCATGACCCGAAGCGTGTCATTCCGGACAGTAATTTGCGTGGACGATTCACGTCCTGCAGGTGGAGAGAGGTTCAGTCGAAGAAGTCCGCATCCTCTTCCCTGAGATATTTCCTGGCCGCTTCGGCGTCGATGTCGAGGCCCAGTCCCGGCGCTTCCAGCAGGTCTACCATGCTGTCCCTCACGATCTGCGGCGGCAAGCCGATTACCAGATCCTCCCACCAGGGGTCAGAGGCACTCGGATATTCGAACGCGATGTAATTTGCAGGCAAGGTGGCGCAGACATTGATCAACGCGCCGAGGCCCAGCAGGCCGTTGGCCGTCCCGTGCGGTGCCATCAGGATCGAGTGCATGTAGGCGTGCTCGGCGACCCATTTGAGCTCGGCAATGCCGCCAATATCGGCTGGATCGGGGCCGATGACGCGCACCGCCTGGGTTTCGATCAGTTCCTTGAAATTGTGCCGCAGGTAGATCTGCTCGCCGGTATGGATTGGCGTCGAGGTGGAGGTGGTCAGTTCCCGATAGGCCTGCGGATTGACCCACGGCACATAGTCGCCCGTCAGCATGTCCTCAAGCCACATCAAATTGTACTTCTCTACGGCGCGAGCGAACCTGATCGCATCCGGCAGCATCCAGCCGGGACCGCAGTCGAGCGCCAGGCTGACTTTGTCGCCCAGCACTTCCTTCATCGCGATCACGCAGTCGAGCATGTGATTGAACCCGCGCTCGCTGATCACGCCCTGATCCATGGCACCGTGATAGCCGGCCTTCGTCTGCGTCACACCGTAGTGGAAGCCCTCGATGGTGTCCTTCATGTTGGAGTGGAACGAGATTCCTTGCTTCACCATGAAGAAGTTCTGCGGCTGCTCCATCATCCATTTGACGTCGGCGGCGTAATCCTCCGGCCGGTCGCCCGTGCGTTTCTGGCGGATCGAGCCGTTGTAGACGCGCACCTTGTCGCGCACCTTGCCGCCGAGCAACTTGTAGACGGGCACGCCCGCAGCCTTGCCGGCAATATCCCACAGCGCATGCTCGATAGCGCTCACCGCCGCGCCGTACGGCTTGAAAGAACCGCGCTGGCGGATCTTCAGCATTACTCTCTCGACGTCGGTCGGGTCTTCGCCGACAAGCGCGTCGCGGAAATGCAGCACCCAGGGCTTGAGGTAGGACTTGGTGAACTCGACTTCGCCCAAACCATACAGGCCCTCGTCGGTTACGATGCGAACGATCGGGTGTTTGCCGATAACGGCACAACGGAGGTCGGTGATCTTCATCTTCGGTCCTTTTCGCCTCAACTCCAGGTTCGATCCCAGGAATACTCGTCGTCCCAGCGGTCGGTCGGTTGCCAGATGCCGGTAACACCCGGCTGCAGATGCTGCGAGATCACCTCGTCGACGACGTCGTCGATCCCCAGGCCCGGTTTGTCCGGAACAGTGATGAAGCCGTCCTTGACGAGCGGTTTGGGAAGGCCGGTGACGATATCGTCCCACCAGTCGACATCCGCAGAGTGATATTCGAGCGCCATGAAGTTTTCGGTCGCCGTCGCGACATGTGCGGCGGCCATTGCGGCGATGGGACTTTCTGCCATGTGGATGGCCATGGCGACACCATGGTCCTGTGCCATATCGCCGATCTTCTTGGTCTCTAGTATGCCCCCGCTGGTGAGCAGGTCCGGGTGAATGACGGAGACACCGCCACTCTTCAGCAAAGGCTCAAAGCCCTCCTTGAGGTATATGTCCTCGCCGGTGCAGATCGGCACTGTAGTGGCATCCTGCAGCCGTTGGTACTGCTCGGTATACTGCCAGGGGATCACATCCTCGAGCCAGGCTGGCACGTATTTTTCAATTCGCCTGGCAAGGCGAATGCCGTTCTGCATGGAGATATGGCCGATATGGTCGATCGCAAGCGGCACATCCATGCCGATGACCTCACGAACCTCTGCGATGTATTGCTCAAGCAGGTCGAGGCCCTTCTCGGAAAAGTGCAGGCCGGTAAACGGGTGCTGGACATTGTGCAGATCGTAGGCAGCGTTGCGGAGACGCCGCTCTGCAACGGTCTTCAGCGGCCCGCGGCGGGGCCCCTCGCGGTATCCTTCCAGTGAGCCGGCAGGAAATACGACCGCACCGGGCACATCCGCGATCTGCATCAGCCCCAAATCCATCTTGAGGAAGGTAAAGCCGAGATCCATGCGCTGCTTGAGGCGCTTGCCGGTCTCGGTGCCGCTCGGCACGGTGGCGTCAGTGTCGCAGTAGACGCGCACCTTCTCCCGAAACCGGCCGCCGAGCATCTGGTAGACTGGGACGCCATAGGCCTTGCCGGCAAGATCCCACAATGCGATCTCGACCGCCGATACGCCACCGCCTTGCCGGCCGTGCCCGCCGAACTGCTTGATGCGGCGGAACAGACGGTCGATGTCGCAAGGATTTTCGCCAAGCAGCCGGCTCTTCAGCATCAACGCGTAGGTGGCGCTGGCGCCGTCGCGCACCTCGCCAAGCCCGACGATGCCCTGGTTGGTGTAAATCTTGAGCAGCGCCGAGGTGAACGGCGCACCGGCAATTTCGGCGACCCGCATGTCGGTGATGCGAAGATCCGACGGTCTGGAATGCATGTTCACCCGATTGAGTGCCTCGTCGGCTCCATCTGCCTCTGGCATGATTTATCCTCGCTTTGGTCGGTGGGAGACGTCGCTGGGGTGGCGTAGAGCGTTGCTAGCTAGTCGAGCTCTATCTCGTGGCTTTGAAGGTAGTCGCGGTTCATTTCAACGCCGAGACCAGGCTTCGTCGTAAGCTTGAGGCTGCCGTTCGAAACATCGAGCGGCTTGTCGATGAGGTGATCGTATTTGCCCAGGTTCCACTCGGACGTCTCGAGTTTGTAGAAGTTGGGAACGGTCATCATCACCTGCGCTCCCGCAACCACGTTGATCGGCCCTGCGGCGTCATGCGGCGAGACCGGGATGTAGTAGGCTTCGCATAGGGCAGAAATCTTCTTGAGTTCGGTAATGCCGCCGGTCCAGGTGACATCAGGCATGATGTAGTCGGCGAGCTTGTTTTCGAGAACCGGCACGAAATCCCACTTCGTGTGGCCGCGCTCGCCCCAGGAGATAGGGGCACTGACCTTCTCGCGGACCTGCTTGAGCGCGTTGAGGCTCTCGGGCGGACAGGGCTCCTCGAACCAGTCGATCTGACCGGCTTCCTCGAGGCTCCGGCAAAGGCGAATGGCGGTGGGGACGTCGAAGCGGCCATGCGCATCGATGAGGATGTCGACATCAGAGCCCGCCGTTTCGCGGATCAGAGCAGTGAGTTCGGCGGCTTCGCGCTCATCCTTGCGGGTCATGCTGCCATCGAGGTAGCCGTCCCGCTGTTCGCGAGCCTGTCCATCGGCGGTGCGGCCCTGGTGAGGGAAAGGATCGAACTTGAGCGCAGTGTGGCCGGACTCGACGATGTCTCGAATTTCCCGGATCACAGCCTCCTTGCTGGTAAACTTGGCCTGGTTGGGATGGGTGTAGAGCGCGATTTCATCGCGCACCGGTCCGCCCAACAGCTCGTAAACCGGCTTGCCAAGGACTTTGCCTCTGATGTCCCAGAGGGCTATGTCGATGGCGCTCACGCATTCGACTGCGGCACCGCGACTGCCCATGTAGGTGAAGCTGCGGAATATCTTGTGCCACAGATACTCGATACGCGCGGGGTCCTCGCCTGTAACAGCGGCACCGATCTGCCGCAGGATCGTGCAGAGGGCGCGATTGGCGAGCCTTGTCGTGGTGGTGATCTCTCCCCAGCCGCTCACCCCCTCGTCGGTGGTCACTTCAACGAACAGAAACTCTCCCCAATAAGAAGCATCGGACTTGATTAGCCACGGCCGCACGCTGGTGATTTTCATCTCAACTGCCCTTACTGAAGTGGTTGGAAAACAATATTGCAGACTATGTATTCTATCCTGCCCGAGCGGCGTTACGCGCACGCATGTGTTCAAGGATGTGCCGGCCGGAGCCCTCGACATGGCGCGCGATGAGTTCGGCTGCATCGTTCGCATTTCCCGCTTTTACATGCGCGATGAGCTCGCGGTGCTCGCTGAGGATCGCGGCACGCCGGGCGAGCGTGAAGTCGAAACGCCGGCTCACTGCTCGCAGCACTTCGCGATGCTTCCACCAAAGCTCAGCGGCATGGCGGTTATAGTGCTTCTGGTACATCACGGTATGAAAGGCGGTGTCCAGCTCGCTGTGCCTGAACGTGTCGGCGAAATCGTTCTCTTCAATCAGGCCCTGGATGCGTTCGAGTTCAGCAATGTCCTCGACGGTGGCCATATTCACGAACCATCGCGTCAGTGCCGGCTCGATCAGGACTCCTATCTCGTAGATGTCCCGAACAAAATCCTGATCTATGGGCCGGACGCGCGCTCCGCGGTTGGGAACCAACGTGACAAAGCCTTCCCCGCGCAACAGTTGCAGGGCCTCGCGCACGGGGTTGGTCGAGGTGCCGTGGCGCCGGGCGAGATCGGTGACCACAAGCCGCTCGTTGGCAGCGAGCCGCCCTTCGATGATGTCTTCCCTGATCAGTTGATAAAGCGAGGCGCCCTCGCTGGAGGCCCCGATAGCGTCGATCCCTTCGGGTGGCTGCGCTTTAAAGTCGCTTGTTTCGGCCAAGGCTGTCCCCAATCAATACACACATTCCTCGGATATCACGTGAATCTTCTGCAAACAATGTACGATTTCTCTGATTGACAGACAATCTATGATCTGGAAACGTATGATGAGGCCGAAGGAATACATTGGGTGGAAAGTTCCGTGGCCGGGGAGCAAAGACCGCTCGCTTCAACGCAGAGCGGCATGGGAGAAAACCTGGAGGATACCTATGACGAGGACTTCGTTCGGCCGTGCCGTTCTGCGCGGCACTGTCTCCACTGCTTTGATGGTATCGCTGATGTCCGCGTCTGCGCTGGGTGCGCAGATCGACTTGAGCAAGTGGTCGCCGGAATATGTGCGCTCCATAGCCGGCACACAGGATTTTGACACGGCGGGCGATTGCTCCAAGGTCACCCCGCTCGACTATAAGGGGCGACTGACTTTCTGGTATCAGGGCGTCTTCGAGGGCGACCCCGACCTTCTGCGCCAATATTACAAGGAGTTCTTCGAGAACTTCCGCAAAACCTATCCAAACATCCAGCTTGAGGAACAAGCCCTCACCTATAATGACCTGTTGGACAAGTTCCGCACAGCGCTCCTTGGCAATGCGGCGCCAATGGCGGTCCGCCTGCAAATCCTGGGCGGCACCGAGTTCGCCTCAAAGGGCTATCTGCAGCCGCTCAAACCCGAGGATGTAGGGTATTCGGCCGAGGACTTCTGGCCCGGCGCAATGAAAGCCGTGACCTGGGAGGGGGTGACCTACGGCATCCCAACCAATAATGAGACGATGGCGTTCATCTGGAATGCCGACGTCTTCAAGCGTGCAGGCCTCGATCCGGACAAGGCTCCGGCAACCTGGGACGACGTCGTCAAATATTCCAAGCAGATCCACGACAAGCTCGGCATTGCCGGTTACGGCCTCGTGGCGCGCAAGAATGCCGGCAATACGCCGTACCGCTTCATGCCACAGCTGTGGGCCTATGGCGGCGGCGTCTTCGACGAAGCCACCGCGAGCCCGACCTATAAGCAGGTCGAGCTCAACAGCGCGCAAAGCAAGGCGGCGCTGCAAGCCTCGTACGATATGTATGTTCGCGACAAGTCGGTTCCGGTTTCGGCACTCACCAACCAGCAGGCAGATAACCAGCCCCTCTTCCTCGCTGGCCAGCTTGGCATGATGGTCTCGCACCCGTCCGACTACAACGTCATGCTCGACCTGCAGAAGAAGGCGACGGGCACCGACAAGGACAAGGCGCAGACCGTCATCGACAACATGCGCTACGGTCTGATTCCGACTGGCCCCGACGGCAAGCGTGCCGTCGTGTTTGGCGGCTCGAACATTCACATCCTGAAGCCCGAGTATGTCGAGGGCGGCAAGGTAGACGAGCCGGCTGCGAAGGCTATCATCTGCATGTGGACTAGCCCCGAATGGTCGCTGAAGATGGCGTACGCCGGCTCAAACCCGGGAAACCTTAACGGCTTCAAGACCAAATGGATGAAGGAACGTCTGGAGAACATCAAGTTCCTTGATGTGACGACTTCGATGCTGCCATACGGCATCCCGTTCCCGGCGCTGCCGCAGTCTCCCGAGATCATGAACATCATCGTCCCGGACATGCTGCAGAATGCGCTGACCGGAGCCATGACCGTCGACCAGGCAGCGGACGATGCGGCCAAGAAGGTGGAAACCCTGATGGACGGCGGACTCTAGTCCGAGCCTGACCACGATCTGACCGGCCGCGCTGAGACTGCGGCCGGTTTGCTCCGAAGAATAAGGGTACTCCACAGTGACGATCTTGATCGGCAAGGCAGAGACTCGCCAAAGACTGCAGCCCGAAAGGTCCGGCGTGCTGCGAAAGGTTTGGGAGCATCGCGCTGACTACGCGTACGTGCTCCCTTCGATCGCCGTGATGCTCATCGTCATAGCCTATCCGATCTACTACACGATTGAGCTCTCGTTCTTTAATACGCCGCCTGGCCTGCAGCTCCGGGACAAGATTTTCGTCGGCCTCGACAACTACACCGCCATCCTCACAAGCCCGGTCTTCTGGAAGGTTACCTCGAACACTCTTATCTGGACGCTGGGATCCACTTCCATCGCTTTTGTCCTGGGGTTTGCCTGCGCGCTGGCGCTCCATCGTGACTTTGTCGGCCGTGGCCTGCTGCGCGCCATCCTGATCATTCCCTGGGTCATCAGCGCGGTCGCCGCGTCCTATATCTGGAAGTGGATCTACCATTCGGACTTCGGGATCATCGGCGCGGTGCTGGTCGGCCTCGGATTGGCCGACCGGCCGCCGAATTTCATCGACAGCGTGAGCACCGTGCTGCCCGCCCTGATCGTCGTCAATATCTGGCGGGAGTTTCCGTTCGCCATGATCATGATGATGGCTGGCCTGCAAACAGTCCCCGATCAGTTGCTGCGCGCCGCAAAAGTCGACGGAGCCAACGCATGGCAGCGGTTCTGGCACGTCACCTTCCCACACTTGAGAAACGTCTCGACGGTGACGATCCTCCTGCTGGCCGTGGCCAACTTCAATTCTTTCATCATCCCCTGGATCATGACCGGCGGCGGGCCCTCGAACGCATCGCATATTTGGATCACCCATATTTATGAGCTCGCCTTCGGCCGCCAGCGCTGGGGGGTGGCATCGGCCTATTCGGTGCTGCTGTTCCTGATCCTGATGTCGCTGGGCTACTTCTACGTCCGTGCGCTAAGCGGCAACGAGCGGAAGGATGGGAGTGCATGAGCACGATTGCCGAGACTGCTTCTCGAGGCCAGGCGCGTCGCCGCACGCGCATCGATGGATGGCGGTGGGGCGGACGCATCTTCCTTGTGTTCATGCTGCTCTACACCGCATTGCCGATGATGTGGATGCTGCTCACCTCGATCAAGTCCGGCTTCGCGGCGATGCAATTGCCGCCGCAATGGTGGCCTGACCAACCGACCCTTGCCAGCTACAAGAATCTCCTCGATCCGCAAAACAGCGTCGGTCAGGACTTCCTCCGTTTCTTCTGGAACAGCCTTTTCGTCTCCACCGCCACGACCATCGTGTCGGTGATAGTTGCAGTTCCCGCGGCCTACGCGTTTTCGCGCTTTACCTTCCCGGGCCGAAACTTTCTGTTCTTCGCCGTCTTGCTTCGCAACATGTTCCCGGCAGTGATCTTTCTCGTACCGCTCTTCATCCTGATGCGCGCGATCGGGCTGGTGAACACGCATGGGTCGCTCGTCCTCACCTACCTCACTTTCGGCCTGCCGCTGGCAATCTGGCTCCTCAAAGGTTTCTACGACAACATCCCGGTGCAACTCGAGCAAGCGGCGCGGATCGACGGGGCGACGCGATTCCAGGCCTTTCTCCTGATCGTGATGCCGCTCTCGACGCCGGGCATCATCGCCACGGCGATCTATTCCTTCATCGGCGCGTGGAACGAGTACATCTATGCCTACACCTTCCTCTCCAAGAACGACCAGTTGACACTGCCGGTCGGCGTCCAGCGCTTCTTCTCGGAAAATACGACGGACTTTCCGGGCCTGATGGCGGCCAGCTTCATGATGAGCGTTCCCGTCGTGGTCCTGTTCCTCGTCCTGCAACGATACTTCGTACGCGCCCTTACAGAAGGCGCAGTCAAGCACTAGGGAGTCGCCGGTGGCGCACGTCGTCCTTAAAGATCTCGTCAAGACCTATGGCAGCTTCAAAGCTGTCAACAATGTTTCGCTGACGGTCAATGACGGCGAATTCGTTGCGCTCGTCGGCCCTTCAGGCTGCGGCAAGACAACCACGCTCAATCTTGTGGCGGGCCTGACCCCTATCACATCGGGCGACATCGTCATCGGCGACCGGGTGGTCAACGACCTCGACCCCAAGGACCGGGACATCGCGATGGTGTTCCAGAACTACGCGCTCTATCCGCAGAAATCGGTCTATAAAAATTTGGCGTTCCCGCTGCAGATGCGCAGGCTGCCAAGCGACGAGATCGACAAGAAGGTCAAGGAAGCAGCTCGAGTGCTTGATATGACGCAGCTGCTCGAGCGCAAGCCGCGCGAACTTTCGGGCGGCCAACAGCAGCGCGTGGCGCTGGGCCGCGCCCTCGTTCGCGATCCGGCGGTATTTCTGATGGATGAACCACTCTCCAATCTCGACGCGAAGCTGCGCGTGCAGATGCGGTCGGAGATCAAGCGTTTCCACCAGGACCTCAAGGCGACGATCATCTATGTGACGCACGACCAGCTCGAAGCCGTGACCATGGCCGACAGAATGGCGGTGATGAACGGCGGCTACCTGCAGCAATACGATTCACCGGCGCAGGTCTTTGCACATCCGGTGAACATGTTCGTCGCCAGCTTCGTCGGCAGCCCGGCGATGAGCCTTGTTCCGCTGGAGGTATCAACGGCAGGCGGCAACACTGTGCTGACCAGCGCGGAGGGCTGGCGCCTCGAGCTCTCGCCACACAACGCCCAGAAGGTCGCGAGGGCAACCACCAGGAAGGTCGTGCTCGGTGCACGCCACTCGACGATCAGGCTGCACAAGAGTGCGGTGCCAGGAAGTGTTCCTGCCAAGGCCTACACTGTGGAGCCGACCGGAGACGTCACCTTCGTACAGGCGTTCCTGTCCGGCGCCATCGTCAACGTCAGCGTGCCGCCGACGATTCCCGTCGCGCCCGACGAGCAGATTTGGCTCGAGTTCGACCAGGAGCGGATGCACCTGTTCGACGGCGAAACAGAAATGGCCCTCAGGGCCAACTGAGACGGAGCGGATGGCTGTGGAACGAGGGCGTGGATGACTACGAAGCTTAAGATCATTGGCCCAGTCTGCACGGCCGCGACCATCCATCTCGCCGCCGCAGTGCCGAATTTCGCCTGGCTCGAGACCAGAGCGCCCGAAACAAGGCTGGGCTTCGACAATTCCGACTTCTTCCCCGTTCAACCGCGTCTCGACGGCCCCGACTATCCGGTCGGCGATCTGCCGGGGCTCGGCGTCGAGGTCAACGAAGAGGCGGTCAAGGCGGAGAGCTTTCGTTTCTGGGAGGCGCCTCATCTGAAGCGCCGAGATGGTTCTGTCACGAACTGGTAGTTTCACCCACCGGAGTCTAAAATGACGCATACTGCCGACATTACGCGACCGCCCAAAGACCTGATCGACGCACTGAAAGAAATCGGCGCCGCGACGGTTGCCGGCACGCTTGGCCACATGGGCTTCCGCAATCCGCATATGGTCGGTCCCGTGCCGCAGAACCGCGGGAAGTCGATCGTCGGGCCGGCGCTGACGCTCCAGTTCATGCCGCAGCGGCCGGACCTCTTCAACGAGGGAGAATATGCCGATCCGGAGACGCAGTTGCACCGGCATGTGCTCTATCACGCGCAAGAGGGCGATGTGGTCGTTGTCGATGCGCGGGGCGACATGAGCTCGGGCGTCTTCGGCGATATGATGTCGACGTATTTCAAAGGCAGAGGCGGCGCTGGCATCGTGATAGACGGGTGCATGCGTGACCGGCCCAATGTCGAGAAGCTGGATCTTCCCCTATGGCTGCGCGGCTGGACGCCCAACTACCATGTGCAAACCAGCATCTATCCCAATGCCGTCAACGTTCCTATTGCCTGCGGCGGTGTCACGGTAATCCCCGGCGACATCATTGTCGCCGATGACGACGGGGTGGTGGTGCTTCCAGTCGCAATGGCCCCGAAGGTAATCGAAGAGTCGCAAAAGCATCACGATTGGGAGGAGTTCTCGCGAATGAAGCTCATGGGGGGCGGGTCGTTGCAACGCTACTATCCGCTGCATGACGATGCCCGCGGAGAGTACGAAGAGTGGCGCAAAACAAACCGCTCGGAGAACCGAAGTTAGCCTGTTGATCACCCTAGGCGGGCCACGAGCCTTGCGGGGTATCGCCGACGTCTACGCGAAAAATAGGAAGTCGATTCCCGCCGTGGGACATCCGCTTTTCGATTTGCGAGACGGGATCCGGCCGTCGGGGTCCGTTCGCAGAGAGGTTCTTACCCCCGCCCGTGGCCACGAAGATGGGCCGAAAGCCGCCATACGGCCACGGCTACTTTTCGCCAATTGCGGACCTGCCGGCGAGCCGCCACGCGATAGCGGGCTACGCCGACAGCTAGAAGCCGCAGCGCTTCCACTACTGTGTCGTTACGTGTGATGGTCTCTTCCGGAGCCGAGGGCGAATACAGGTCCGGCGACTTTCTCCAGTGGCTCTATGATGCTAAGATGAGGCATGGCCACGCGTGAGGGACGCGCGTCATGTCCAAATCGCTCGCAAGTGAACTCTCGGATGCCGACTTTCGCTCGCGACGGCGAAGCGAGATCGTCACCTTCCTTGTGCTTGCTTTCGGTATATGGCCCATCGTCGCCATCGGCGTGGTTGGTGGCTACGGCTTTCTCGTTTGGATGCTTCAGATCGTTTTTGGCCCTCCGGGACCTCCGCCCGCAATCCATTGAGGCGATCATGACTCTATCGAGTGCTTTGGTGACTAGGCGAAGTCTCCTGAAGGGGCGCCTGCAGGATGAGGGATCAGGCCACGTCGCATTCATAACGGCGACTTGTCTGGCAAGATCCGGCATTGACTGCCAGGCATGCCGTGATCGATGTCCGAGCGAGGCGATCCGCTTTGTGCCGCGCCGTGGCGGACCCTTTATGCCCGCGATCGACGACAACCTTTGCACGGGTTGCGGAGCCTGTCTCTCGTCTTGTCCGACGACGGCGATCCACCTTGGTGATCTGCGGACGCTGGAGGTGGGCTATGGCTGAGGTTCGTCATCACATATCGAGCGCTGTCATTGTCACGCGAGCTTCTGACGAAGCGAGCGTTCTCGCGGTGCTCAAGACCGAGCCGAATGTCGAGGTCCATGCGCATGAACGGGGCAAGATTGTCGTCGTCATCGAGGGGGCGAGCACGGGGGAGCTCGGCGCCTGCCTGCAGCGCATTTCGCAACTTTCGGGCGTCGTCACGGCAAACATGGTTTTCGAACACGTCCTGACAGAAGGAACCTGTAGCGATGACTGTCGAACTGACGCGGCGTGATCTCCTGAAGGCCCATGCGGCGGCCGTCGCTGCGGCAACGGCGGGCATTTCCCTCCCGGCTTCCGCACAGCCGGTACCCGGCGGTGTCAGCGCGCTCGAGATCAAATGGTCGAAAGCGCCCTGCCGGTTCTGCGGTACGGGCTGCGGCGTCATGGTCGGCGTGAAGGAGGGCCAGGTCGTTGCGACCCATGGCGACATGCAGGCCGAGGTCAACCGCGGCCTCAACTGCATCAAGGGGTACTTCCTATCGAAAATCATGTACGGAGCCGACCGCCTGACGACGCCGCTCCTGCGCAAGAAGGACGGCGCCTACAGCAAGGATGGAGAGTTTACACCCGTCACCTGGGAGGAGGCCTTCGATGTGATGGCCGAACAGTGCCGCCGGGTACTGAAGGAGAAAGGGCCGACGGCGATCGGCATGTTTGGATCCGGGCAATGGACGATTTTCGAAGGCTATGCTGCGACCAAGCTGATGCGTGCCGGGTTCCGTTCCAACAATCTGGATCCAAATGCCCGCCATTGCATGGCCTCCGCGGCCTATGCCTTCATGCGCACCTTCGGCATGGACGAACCGATGGGCGTCTACGACGATTTCGAACATGCCGACGCGTTCGTGCTCTGGGGGTCGAACATGGCCGAGATGCACCCCATCCTTTGGACCCGTCTCGCCGATCGGCGCCTGGGTAGCGAGCATGTCAAAGTGGCGGTCCTTTCGACCTTCACCCATCGAAGCATGGATCTGGCCGACATCCCGATCATTTTCACGCCGGGAACGGATCTGGCGATCCTGAACTTCATCGCCAACCACATCATCGAGACCAACCGCGTCAACGAGGACTTCGTGAAGAATCACACGGTTTTCATGCGCGGCGTCACCGATATCGGTTATGGCCTGAGACCAGACAATCCACTGGAAACGAAGGCGGCAAACGCGGCTGATCCGACGAAAATGGATCCAATCGACTTCGAAACCTTCAAGGCCTTCGTAGCCGATTATACGCTGGAAAAGACGGCCGAACTCAGCGGCGTCGACAAGGGGTTCCTGCTTGAGCTTGCCGAACTCTATGCCGATCCGAAGCGCAAGGTCATGTCGCTTTGGACCATGGGCTTCAACCAGCATGTCCGCGGCGTGTGGGCGAACCAGATGGTCTACAACATCCACCTGCTCACCGGAAAGATATCTGAGCCCGGCAACAGCCCATTCTCACTCACCGGTCAGCCCTCAGCATGCGGCACGGCACGCGAGGTCGGCACCTTCGCCCATCGTCTTCCCGCGGATATGACCGTTACCAACCCTGAACACCGCAAACGGGCCGCCGAGATCTGGCACGTTCCAGAAAGCGTCATTCCGGATAAACCCGGCTATCACGCGGTACAGCAGGACCGGATGCTGCATGATGGCAAGCTGAATTTCTATTGGGTACAGGTCAACAACAACGTCCAGGCGGCGCCGAACACCAGCAACGAAACCTATCCCGGCTACAGAAATCCGGACAACTTCGTCGTCGTGTCCGACGCCTATCCCACCATTACCGCCATGAGCGCCGACCTGATCCTGCCGGCCGCCATGTGGGTGGAGAAGGAAGGCGCGTACGGCAATGCCGAGCGGCGTACGCAGATGTGGCGCCAGTTGGTCCAGGCGCCCGGTGAAGCGCGATCGGATCTCTGGCAACTGGTCGAATTTTCCAAGCGGTTCACAACGGACGAGGTTTGGCCCGCCGACACCCTGGCTGCCAATCCCGAGTTCAAGGGAAAAACCCTCTACGACGTACTGTTCCACAACGGCGAAGTCGATCGCTATCCCCTCAGCGAAACCAGCGCGGACTACGACAACAACGAAGCAAAGGCCTTTGGCTTCTACATCCAGAAAGGCCTGTTCGAGGAGTATGCGAGCTTCGGCCGCGGTCACGGTCACGACCTCGCGCCGTTTGACCGCTATCACCAAGAGCGCGGATTGCGCTGGCCGGTGGTCAACGGACAGGAGACCCTGTGGCGATACCGCGAAGGATTCGATCCTTTCGTCAAACCCGGGGAAGGCGTCCGGTTCTATGGGCGTCCCGATGGGCGCGCCGTCATCCTCGCTGTGCCTTACGAGCCCCCGGCGGAATCGCCGGACGAGGAATATGATATCTGGCTGGTCACCGGGCGCGTGCTAGAGCACTGGCACTCGGGATCCATGACCCTGCGCGTGCCGGAGCTTTTCAAGGCTTTTCCGGGTGCGGTCTGCTTCATGAATGCCGACGACGCCCGCAAGCGCGGCATCAACCAGGGAGGCGAAGTTCGCCTGGTCTCTCGGCGGGGCGAGATCAGGTCCCGCATCGAGACTCGTGGACGCAATCGAATGCCACCCGGCGTAATCTTCGTGCCGTGGTTCGATGCCAGCAAACTCATCAACAAAGTGACTCTGGATGCCACCGATCCCATCTCGAAACAGACGGATTTCAAAAAATGCGCGGTCAAGATCATACCGGTCGCATGACCCCATCCCGCCGATGGCAACTGGCTGCAGCAGTGGCTCTGTTGTTCGTCGCAACCGCCGCTGTTGGCCAGGTCGTGCAAGTGACGACGGTGCCGCAACTGACCGGACAGCAACCGCCCATGAGCATCCAGCCGGCCAAGCCGACACCGAAATGGGTGGTCGACGATATGCGCCGGATGCGAAACTATCCGGACCAACCGCCGATCATTCCGCATTCTATCGAGGGCTACCAGCTTTCCGTAAACACCAATCGCTGCCTCTCCTGCCATAGGCGCGAGTTTACGCAGGGCTCAGGCGCGCCCATGATTAGCGTGACACATTATATGACCCGTGATGGCCAGATGCTGGCCGACGTCTCGCCGCGGCGCTATTTCTGCACTGCCTGCCATGTGCCTCAGGCCGATGTCCCTCCGCTCGTGCCGAACAAGTTCCGCGACATGAGTGACATGGGCGTCAAGCAAGCCGGAAGCGAGTAGCTGATGACCTGGATCATGGGGGTTCTTCGCTGGGTCTGGAAAGTGCTGTCGACACCAGCAGCCACGCTGAGCCTGGCTTTTCTGACGCTCGGAGGCTTTGTGGGCGGCGTCATGTTCTGGGGCGCTTTCAACACTGCGCTCGAATTGACCAACACGGAGAAGTTCTGCACCTCCTGTCACGAGATGCGCGACAACGTCTACCAGGAACTTACGCGCACGATCCATTTCAGCAATCGCTCCGGCGTGCGGGCAACGTGCCCGGATTGTCATGTGCCGCACGCCTGGACGAATAAGATTGCTCGCAAGATGCAGGCCTCGAAGGAAGTTTGGGGCAAGATCTTCGGAACGATCAACACGCGGCCGAAATTCCTCGATCACAGGCTGGAACTGGCTCAGCACGAATGGGCGCGTCTGAAGGCGAACGATAGCCTGGAGTGCCGCAACTGCCACTCGTCGGTCGCCATGGACCTGTCGAAGCAGACGACCCGCGCCGCTGAGATCCACACGCGCTACCTGCTTGCGGGCAAGGCGACCTGCATCGACTGCCACAAGGGTATCGCGCATGAACTGCCGAATATGCAGGGTATCGATCCAGGCTGGAAAATCGCGCCCGAACTTCAGGGCGAGCCTTCAGCATCGTCCGCCATCGATGATCTTCAGCGTGCGATGGCCGACGCCCACGCGGCCGCGTTCATGGACGCGGTGCAGCCCTAGGTCACTATAGGCTAACCCTTCAGTGCTCTTCGGGAGGACATCGCGCCGCCAGGCAGTTGAACTCTTCCGTTAGGCAGAACCATCGCATGAGAACCGTATTCGTTGGGCCCAGCGATCAATCGCGCGTCCCGTGTGACCAACTGGCTGATTGCGCGACCCGGTGGATCTGTGTGGGCGTCTTGCTACCCATAACGACGACTGCCACTCACATCCCGACCGACGACTTCCCTGATGATGGTCAGGGTCTCTCTGGCGGCTTCCTTCGGGGGCAGGGCAGTGTCTGCGACATTGCTTACGAGCCTTGTGATGTCATGGTCGATGTCCTTCTCGGACCAACGTTTTCCTTTGGCGACAGTGATGTATACGGAGTAGGCGTGGTGCATGGTTCCGGGCCGTTCGCCAATGACATGGAGAATGCCCCTGAAGCTATTGGGATTCGCCTTTGCAAAAAGCACTTCGCCGATCCTGTAGCCTGCTCGCACCCTTCCACTGGTAACCAGGATGTTCTTGTCGCTCATTGAGACGCCCGCCTCGGCGAGCAGCCTACGCATCTCCTCGAGATACGGGGCGAGATGCCCATCGTCCATGATGGCCTTCGCGTTCAGCCCGTCGGAGATGACGATCTGGCCCTGAGGGATATCCTCCCCCCAGGAGTCCCTTATTCTTTCGACGTCCCCTATTGAGTCCACGCTCAACATCTCACCGGTGACGGGGTGTGCGATGTAGTCGTTGCGGTCCTTGGACAGGGTACGCACCGGCACGACATCGGGCACCGCGGCAATGAACTCCGGCGTGAGTACCGCCCACAGAGACTCCTTTGCGTCCTCATACAAGCCGTTGACCTTGGCTGCGAGCGTCTGATTGATATCCCATTTGTTCGGTCCGTGCCCCGTGGCAATGTCGACGCCTCGCTCTTCGATTTCCCGCATCTTCTGCCGGCCTTCCGCGTAGACCTCTTCGCGCGTTCTTTTGTCCCCCTTGGCCAAACGATACTGGAAATACACCCAAAGAGGATCGCCATAGTTTGAGGTGTAGCCGTCGCTTTCATCCACGATGCCAAGTCGTTTGTAGAAGTCCCACATCGCGTCGTTGACCCGGTAGCCGAACTTGTTGCGCAGCCGGACGTGATCCTGAAACGAGGTGGTGAGATAGCTCAGCATCGGGTCGTTCTTGGTGGGCAGCGCGATCAGATAAGCCGGGTTGGCCGGCATGATCTGATCCTGACACCAGTCCAGGTCATCAAGGCTGACCGTCATGTGGAGGGTCGTGCAGATATCGAGCCCGATGGTAAGCCCATGAAGCTTGCCCATCACCAGGTCTTCGAGACAGCATCTCACCAATTGGTCACGCGTCTTGAAGACCTCCGGCCCGATGAAACCCGCAACATCGTTGACGTGCAGCCAGGCGCCCTGTGGCTGCACCTTCTCCAATACGAATCCTACCGCCCTGCTGAAGCCGTACTTTCGCGACTCGAGGACCATCATGTCGACGCCGTTCGCCACTCCGTTGGTGAATTCAGAGCCTTGCCCGGTTTCGAAGTAGAGGCCGTGCCTTTCCCCCTTCTTGGCATGCGCATACTTGAGGATTTTATCATTCGTTATGTCGAAGATCTTGTTGCAATCGTCGGTTCCAGCAAGGCTCTGAAACATCGTGGAAACCGTTTTAGGGAACCTGTCGCCGACCTCCGCCTGAACGTCGACGTGCGCCAGCACGCACCATGGGATCACTTCCTGCAGCTCGAACGTATCGACGACGTCCTTGAGCGCCTGCTCGACCGCGGCGACGCTCGCCACCGTGCTGTCTACCGGATTGGTGCCGATGACGATGTCACCGGTGGCATAGGAGAACGCATCGAACACCTGCCAGATGATGTCCTCGGGATGGTCTGTTGGAGAATTGGGCTGGATACGTGCGCCCATGTACCCCTTCGCCCCCAGCTTGGTGCCAGGCAGCACGTTGAAGATCTTGCGACTTACCGAGACGAGCTCGTCATTGCTCATCAGTTTCGGAACGCAGCCGATTGTGTCGCTAGTCAGGCCGTACATGACGCCCTTGATCTCGTCCTCCGGTTCGGCGAGAAGAAATTCCTTCAATTGGCCCATCGTCCAGCGCTTGACCTTTTGGTACTGGACCTGATCCGTGGTCTGCCAGATCAGTTGCTGCAGATCGTCTTGAAACAGCGGCCTGCTGTAGATGTCCTCGAGCCTCGTATTTGCCAGGAGGGTGCGTGCATTCTTTCGCGTTGTTTCATTGTCGGCACCCACTCCGATTGTTTGATCTCCTTCCTTGAAGTCATTCGAAGCGCCGATGACCTGCTGGTAGGCCGTTAGGTCGAAGCCGCCTTTGATCCTGTCGACATATGCAAAGACGTCCTCGCCGTCTTTCACCTCGTCGATCGCGAGGGCGTTTTCGGAGGTCGCCGCCCTCGAGATATGACTGTAGCCTGCAAGCGCAGCGGCCGCAGTTCCCGCGACTAGCAGATCTCGTCTGGAGAGAACAATTCGCCGATCAGAGATCGGGCCCTTGCTCATGGCGACACCAACAGGTCGTCCCGTTCGGGCAGATGCGGTTGAGGTGCGTCCGCTCGCTGCTGCATCCGCAACACAATTCGGCCGTCGATCTTTCCCGCTTCCATACGCTGGAAAATGTCGTTGATGTTCTCGAGGCTCTCCCATGAGAAATGGGGCGCTACCTTGCCTTCCGCCGCGAACTGCAGCGATTCCTCCAGGTCCTGTCGAGTGCCGACGATCGATCCCCGCACAGTTATGCGCTTCAGGACTGTGTCGAACACAGGCAGCGAGATCACCCCTGGAGGCAGGCCGACGAGCGCCATCGTACCGCGCGACCTGAGGAAGCCGAAGGCCTGCTCCATGGCCGCAGGGGAGACGGCGGTTACGAGGGCGCCATGAACGCCACCGCTGGTTGCCTTCCGTACCTGCTCGACGGCCTCTCCGGCCTTGCAATTTATTGTCACGTCAGCCCCCAGCTTCTTCGCCAACGCCAGCTTTTCTTCGAAGATGTCGGTGGCGACGACGTGCATGCCCATCGCCTTGGCATACTGAACGGCCATGTGGCCTAAGCCACCGACGCCCGAGATGGCGACCCATTCGCCAGGACGTACTTCCGTCTCCTTCAATCCCTTGTAGACAGTCACCCCAGCGCAGAGGACGGGCGCAGCGGGGCCGAACTCCAGGCCATCCGGCAAGTTGCCAACGAAATCGGGGTCCGCAAGCCCATACTCGGCGAACGTGCCATTGACCGAGTATCCAGTGTTTGACTGCGACGCACAGAGCGTTTCCCAACCGGTCCGGCAGTGCGGGCAGTAGCCGCAGGAACTGTGAAGCCAGGGCACGCCAACACGGTCGCCCTCCTTCACTCGCTTCACTCCGGCTCCTACGGCAGAAACATACCCAACGCCCTCGTGCCCCGGAATGAACGGTGGAACCGGTTTCACGGGCCAATCGCCATTGGCCGCGTGCAGATCGGTATGACACACTCCCGTCGCTTCATATTTGACGAGTATCTGCCCCGGCCGCGGCGAGGGCATTGCCATTTCTTCGATTGCCAAAGGTGTACGGAACTGTCGAACGACAGCGGCCTTCATCGTCTTGACCATGAGTTTGCCTCCCACTGCAATACTCGAAGATCTTGGCGGGGTGTCGATCGATTTGGAGGCGCACCATGAGACCGGAAGAGCGCGGGACCTCCCAAAGTGCCGCACCTCTGCCCAGGCGCGAAGTAAACCAGGTCGCTCCCCGACGGCAAACTCAAAGTAAACCTCTTCGGCTCGCTCGACAACAACGAAGCGTTGCGTTGCTCGTGCCAGCAACTCCCAGAGGAGATCGAGCCCATTGTAAGGCGCCCTCCGTGCGTCGCCGGCTGGGCCTGCCCGACGTTGGCTCGCGCGCGCTTCAGAACATCGATGCAGACCGACATCTGCGTGCTCGATGGCCAGGTATCTGCCGCAAGAACCGCTGGATCTGCCGCCGGCCCTGTTGGCTACCAGTCTTCCGGCGGGCGTTGCGGTCGCGTTCGCACCCTTATGAGCCGCACGGGGAGGAGAAGGATGCACGTCCCGCAGAAGCCGAGAACGAAGAACTCGATCCAGCCGCCGCAATCGAAGCCCATCCATTCCGCCAAGGCATTCAGGAGAGCGGCGCCGACGACGCCTGCGATCACGTCCGTGAGCAGCTGCGCATGGGCGTGCATGAACTTGTTCGCAAGCCATCCGGCGATGCCGCCGACAACGATGGCCGTTATCCAGCCGACCGGTCCTTCGTTCATCCCGGTTCCTCCCGATTGGCCCAGAGCCATCCGCGGAGCAAGATAGCCGCTCTCCGAGGATTGGTAAGTACGCAACCGTAAATCTCCGGTCGAACGTTGTCGCAGGGACCCGGAGGCGTTCTGCCGACTGCCCGTTTTGCGTGCAGCTGCGGCGAAGACTAATTTAGCATTTGTGGACGCGCTCATATGCCTGTGGAAAGGTTGCAAGAATAGATTCGGGAGCAGCCATGCCGGGCGAGCGCTATCTTTATGATTTCAAGTCACAGAAAGCAGTCTTGTACCAGCGTGGCGAATACCTTTATCCGCTCTACGGCGGTTCGGCCGAGCACTGGGTTTCCGGCGACTATGCATTCTGCCTCACGACGCAGCGGATTACCTATTGGATCCTGGGGAAGGACGTATACGGCCATCTCGGCAACGGCGAATTGACGCGCGAGCCCGTCTTTTACTATGGAGACTGATCTTCACTATCCTGGCGGACCGCGAATATGGCGGGACATCCTTCGAAACGGTCGGCAGATCGACCGCGACTAGCCAGGAGGAACCGCCCTGCATGGTCGCGCCCCAGGGCGCTTGGGCGCCACCCCTCCAGAGCCGACGAGGGACGCTGCTACACTGCCTAATTCTGATGTCACTGTGTGGTGATGCTTCGCCGGAAGGCGCCGGGCGTCATTCCGACGGCCCGCTTGAAAACGCGGTTGAAGGATGCCTCGGACTCGTAGCCGATATTGGCCGAAATTGCTGAAAGCGAATGTTGGCCGCTTTGAAGCATCTGAATTGCCTTGTGGATGCGCCAGCGCGTCAGGTACTCGAGCGGCGCCTCGCCGACTACGTTCTTGAACCTCGCGGCGAAGGCCGAGCGCGACATTCCTGCCAGCCTGGCAAGCGACTCGACCGTCCAGCCCTCATCGAGGCTCGCATGCATGGAGCAGATGACCGGGCCGAGATGGCGATCGGATATGGCGGCGAGCCAGCTCCTGGTCGCGGTTGGCGTCTGGCTGGCATGGGCGCGGATCGCGTGGACGAAGAGCAATTCGAAGAGGCGGCCGATCACGGCGTCCGAACCGATCATGGCATCCTCTGTCTCGGCCGCGAGCAATTCGAGTACCGATTGAAAGGCCAGCGTCCTCGCTTGCTCAGACTTGAGATGCAGGAATTTCGGAAGCGCCTCCAGAAGGGGCCTTACCGGCTCTGCATTGACCTGGAAAAAGCCGCTGATGCAGGTGGTGAGGGCGCCGCCGCCGCCAACGTCGATGCGGCTACCGACCCGCATTTTCTCGACCACCATGCAGTCTATCGCCGCCGACCTCAGGTCGTCGAAGATCGAATAGGGTTCGGCATCGAACATGATGAAGACGTCGCCGGCTCTCAGGGGCACCGGTGCTGGTTGGCTGGCGGTGGTGAGGACGGCGGCGCCCCTCATCACGTAGACGAACTTCACCACCGGCTCGCCCGCCGAGGCAAAGCCCCAGGGCGCGGTCGCCTCGACCCGATAGAAGGTTGCCTTCTCGACGCGCATGGCCGCCAGGATTTCTGTAATCGGGTCCACATCAGCCCCCAGAATTGGACGATCGGGTAATTATCATAGACGAAATGAACTGAAGTGTCTCCGATCTCCGCACTAGATAGGGGGTGAAAGGAGATGCGATGCAACAGTCAGTCCGCTTTGCCGACAAAGACGACCGGGTGAATGAACCGATGGAGTTGCGGCGCACGCTCCTTGAATTTCAGCCCAAGGAGCAGACCGCATGAACAGCAGCAAGATCAGAGTTGGCATTGTAGGCGTCCACCCCGAAAAGGGATGGGCCACCATCGCGCATATCCCCGCATTGAAGCTCGTGCCGGATTTCGAAATCACCGCTGTCAGCCACTACGATCCGGCGGTCGCCAGGGCTGCGGCAGCGAAATTCAGCGTCCCGAACGCCTATGGAACCACGCAGGAGTTGGTCCGGGATCCGCAGGTCGATCTCGTCGTCATCTCGGTCAAGGTCATGCGCCACCGGGAACTGGTCGAGGAGGCGCTAGGGGCCGGCAAGTCGGTCTACTGCGAATGGCCGCTTGCCATCAATCTCGATCAGGCGATCGCGATGGCCAGGCTGGCGCACGCAAAGGGGGTGCACGCGGCGATAGGCCTTCAGACGCGGGCCACTCCGGTGATCAATTACATTCGCGATCTCATCAAGGACGGCTATGTCGGGGATGTGCTTTCGACGACGCTGGTCGGCTCAGGAATCTCCTGGGGCGGAGAGATGCCCGAAAGTTTCCTCTACACCCTGGATCCGCGCAATGGCGCCGGCATGCTCCAGATTCCCTTTGCTCATTCCCTGGATGCCGTCCTCCACGGCCTCGACACCCGCCTGGCGACGGTGGCCGCCAACTTCGCCAGCAGCCGCAAGACGACGCGGATCGTCGAGACAGGGCAGGATGTGCTGATGGGGACCCCTGACCAGGTCGCTGTCTCCGGCACGCTGCAGAACGGTGCGTTCATAAACGCCCATTTTCGTGGTGGACTGTCGCGCGCTACCAATTTCCATTGGGAGATAAACGGCAGCAGCGGCGACCTTCTGCTGACGACCCCGGTCGGCTATACCGGCGCCGGCGGATTCCGCCTCCAGGGCGCGCGGCAAGGCGAGACGCTGCATGATCTTGAGGTGCCGAAGACCTACGAGAACGGTTTCGAGCCCGGCCTTACGCAGAGCATGGCGCTCAGCTATCAGAGGCTCGCTGCCGATATGCGATCAGGCAGCCATCTGGGCCCGACTTTCGACGATGCGGTGGAGCTTCATCGAACGATCTCGCTAATAGAAGACAGCCGCGGACCGGTCCGTGCTCTTTGATGCGCGCGAGTTTCCCGCCAACGGACTTCCAAGCTTCTGCTTGTCCCGTGAGCGAAGGTGGACGGTGCTCTGAAATATTTACAATCTCTAAATTACGCCTACACTTTCGCTCATGGACGACGGACATCTGTGCAGCAGGGGGAAGGTGAGGCTCGCACTCGCAATTGCGTGCGCGGCAGCCGCCTTTCCTGTCGCCGCGGATCCTGATTGCACCTGCACCAATCGGGACGGCGGCGAATTCCACGTCGGCCAGGTGACTTGCCTGGACGTCGATGGCAAGCGCTATCTGGCTCGCTGCGAAATGGTCCTGAACGTTACATCCTGGAAGAAGGTGGGCAGCGAGTGCCCGACCGCAGCCGCCGGATCGCTGCTGCACAAGGTGACGGACGAACGGCAGGAGGAAGAGCCCGGCGCGGCGATCACCGATCTTGTTGCTGGGGCACTGCAATGAGGGTGAGGGGATGAATGCGCCTCTCGGCGGGCCTCACCTCGTCGAATGCACGGTCTCCGCACGGCTTGCGATGACCGCCCAGCGATGATCAGGCGCGGGGATAGAGGCCGCGTACGCTGGAGAGGTAGAAATTCCCGGGAGAATCCGCCGCGACAAGCTTCTTGACGATCGTGTGCGGAACGTTGAGCAGATGGCGGGTTTCGCCGTTGCGGAAGTGGATATCCAGCTTCTCCTGCACGCGGTCATATTCGATTGCGGTAATGATTCTCGATTTTACAGGCACGCGTTTCACGGTAGTCCCCGTCTGTGGCGGTTGGTTGCCCGAACATGCCGCAAAAGGTCGAAGATAGCGTAAACCGAAAAGTTGCAATTTTCTCGAATTTCCCGAAATCGGACTCCTGCCCGTCGTCCGACGGTTCAGGGCGGCTGTGGAATATATCGAGATAGGGCGCAAAACCGGGCCGGCGAGAAAATGGCGGCCCGGCCCGTATCCACGCGTCATCAGCGCTTCAGATGAAGCCTTGCCGCATACATGGCGATCGCCGCCGCGTTCGACACGTTGAGGGACTTGATCTGTCCCGGCATGTCGAGGCGGGCAAGTGCGTTAACCGTCTCGCGGGTCTTCTGGCGCAGACCCTTGCCCTCGGAGCCCAGCACGAGGGCGATCCTTTCGCCCGAAAAAGTGCCTTCGATCGGCTCCGGCCCTTCCGAATCGAGGCCGATCGTGAAGAAGCCGAGCCGATGCAGTTCGCCGAGCGCGTCGGAAAGATTGGTGATCTGTATATAAGGAATGAGTTCCAGCGCGCCCGAGGCGGATTTCGCGAGGACGCCCGATTCGGTCGGGCTGTGCCGCATAGTGGTGATCACCGCGCCGGCGTCGAAGGCGACAGCCGAGCGCATGACGGCGCCGACATTGTGCGGATCGGTTACCTGGTCGAGGACGAGGAGGAGAGGGCTGTCCTTCAGCGCTTCGAGGCGCCGGACCGGCAGCGGCCGCGTCTCCAGCATCACGCCCTGATGGATCGCCTCCGGGCCGAGTACCTTGTCGATCTCCTGCGGCGAGACGATTTCCACGGGAATTCCGAGCGTGGCCGGATCGACCTCCAGGCGCGCAAGCGCATTCTGCGTGACCGATAGCTTCACGTTCTGCCGCTCGGCATTGTCGAGCGCGGCGCGCACCGTATGCAGGCCATAAAGAAAGACCTGGTCGGGCGCAAGGGACGGGGGCTTCCAGTCGCCGGCGCCGCCGTGCCTGCGCTTCTGCGGGGCGGGCGTGGGAATTTCGCCGCGCTCGCGCTTGGCGTCGCGGTGCGCGCGCCTCAGCGTAGCGTAATGCGTGTCCTGAGGGGATTTGCCTGTTGCGGACTTGCCGCCGGATTTGTTGTCTTTGCTCATGCGGCTTTATAGCGGCGGCACTTGATCGCGCATAGGGTTTCTTTCATGCCCGGCTGTTTCGACGGCGATGAAATTTTTCGTTCTTTTTCCATTGTCTTCGTGTTGACATGCGGAAATGCTCCGGTCATATACGCGGCGCAGATCGGGGGCGGCAACGCTTCCTGTCTGACGAGCTTGGTCGCAAGATCCAGATGGAATCTGGAGGGATGCCCGAGTGGTTAAAGGGGACGGACTGTAAATCCGTTGGCTCAGCCTACGTTGGTTCAAATCCAACTCCCTCCACCATTCCGTCTCATGGATCTGACCACCCGCGGGTATAGCTCAATGGTAGAGCAGCAGCCTTCCAAGCTGAATACGCGGGTTCGATTCCCGCTACCCGCTCCAAGACTTTCAACCACTTAGCTATGCCCCGTGTCACTCGTGTCATGGCGTGTCAGTCAGCCTTCTTCCGGTTGCCGGCTCTCGCCTCGGCAATCTTCCGGCTCGACTCGAGTCCGTCTCCACGGCTATAGCGACGCGTCGTTTTCGTCGTGGTGTGGGTTGCCAGATCACGGGCAGCCTCAAGAGAGCCTGTCGCCTCCACCGTTTCCGATACCGCACCGGCCCGCGAATCCATCGACCAGACGTTTGATGGAACCCCGGCCGCATCCCGCACCTTGCGGAATTTCTCCGTGTATCGGTTCTCCCAGTATGGTTTCCCGTGGTCTTCGTCGATGACGACAGGACCGATATCCGGGATTTTGTAGGCCTTCATCGCCTCCACGACGAGCGGCATGCTGCCCAGATCGCGCGCCACCTTTGCGCCGGTCTTGCTCGTCTTGATCGAGAGAATCATATCTTTCGATACATCCCGAGGCGACATAAGCCCCGTCCAGCGGAACTCCCCACCTTCCGGCACTGGCGCCCACTCCCCAATCACGTCTATCCGCCGCAACGCGGTTTCGAACTTCACGGCCTCCACAAAGCCGATCGAAGGGCATTTCAGCTCGGCGCTCTTCCTCACGATTGCCAGGCATTGGTCGTAGGTCATCGCGACCGTGCGAGGTGCTGGCTGCTCGAAGCGCATGTAGGATAAGATTTCCCGCGCCGTAGAACACCCAAGGAGACGTTCTCCAGCCCCGTAGCTGATAACCACCCTCAGGAGCTTGATCGCGCCTGACGCCCTTCTGTGGCCTTTCTTGCGCCAGTCTGCATACCAGCGCTTGAAGTCCGATGCGACGAGGTGATCTATCCGGCGCTTTCCGACGCTCTTCTCAAGCACCCGAAGGCTCGGTTCGTAGTCACGGATGCGGGTGGAGTGCTTGACGCTGTGGAGCGAACTCGTCGTGTCGTGTCGATAAAGGTCTATGAGCGACTTTATCGTTCCGTCGAACGTACGGGGAGCCGTCAACTGTCGAAGCTCATCCCTTAATTGCGCTGTCAGGCGCTGGCACTCTGCCTTGATCTCCTCGTCGGTGCTGCCGTCGGGGAGCCTTATCGTGGAAAGGCTCGGTGATGAGCCCTTCACCGCTCTGCGCGGGTTCCAATAATGGGCGACCGTCCCGTCCTTGTTCGGACGGTATTGGTAGCCGGGTCGGTCAGTCCTCAAAGTTCTCTTCTCCATCTGGGGCGAGATTGCCCACAGGGAGGATGCGCGACCGGCCGGCGCCCGCGTCAACCGGATCTGCCTTGTGGATATCGGGGATAGCGGTAACAACTAGCGTACGGATGTCGATTTGCACGGCCATGCCCTGACTCTTGGCTGCGCGGAAGATCCGTTCCATGTCTGCTTGGCGGAATGCGGCTCTGGTCATTTGCCGCCCCTTTCCTTCATCGCCTGATCCCTGGCGACGTTGAGCCGGGACATGGCCGTGTCATTGCCGCCGGCATCCGAATGCGTTGTACGGGCCTTGTCGCGATATGCAGCCTTGATCTGGTCAATGGTGGCGTCACGCGGGACGTTCAGAACATCCGACCAGTGCGCCCCATCGTAGGACGGCAGAGCGGTGAAGGCGGAGAAGGCGCGCTCGAGCATGTCGGATGCCCCCCAACGCTCGATGCCACGCATCGCCTCGATAGTCTTCTCCAAAGCCCGGATATTATCCTTGATTTTGTCCCACCGGTCGCACGCGAAGACGCGCTGCTTGCCCTTCCATTCGAAATAGACAGCGACGCCCTTATCAGCCGGTTCCTTCTGGCTGGCATATGGCAGACCATCACGTCGAAGCTCGATATCTGTCGAAAGAACGGCATATCGTCCGCCGAGTAATCTGATCTGTTCGATCAGCCCATCACGTGCTGCGGCGAAAGAGACGTCGAAGCGCGATGACTTCGGATGTGTCGTGCGAGGCCACCCGGCCGGCCATGCCAATGGAAATGCAGTGGCTGTCATTCCCGCCCCTCCATAGCCTTCTCGCCGTCCGGAAGGATCACCTCAGCAGTCACACGGAGGCGGGTCCCAGGGGGGAAATCGGTTGCGAATGCCTTGAAACCCGGGCCGTGAGCAAAGCCGCTGGACGCACTTTCCTTGCCCCAATACAAGCCGTGAGGTTGTTCAAAGACCGTCATCTCGTCCACGATCTTGATATTGTCTAGAGAGAGCACGGAGTCCGGTTGCGAATGCCGCACGCACCTGTACTGGCCATTGCCGTATCGCCTATCAAGATCGATATAGTGTTGGCGATTGTCAGCCTCGTACCTTGCGTATTCCTCGCAACCTGGATGTCCGCATTTGAAGCGGGCGATAGACGGGCGGCGGCTCATTCCCCACCCCCATTGATAGCCTTCTCAATCTCCTCGCAAGCCTTGAGTTCACCGATCTGGTAGTCGGAACGGAAGTGTCCGGTGGCTATGCGGTCGCGGATGTAGGCGATGGCGGATTGGACGGATTTCACAACGCCGTCGTAGTCGTCAACGGCGGCGGTGAGCAGTTCGTCGGATATGCGCTTGTCGCCGTCGTTTAAGATGAGAAAATCCGCGATCTTGAAACTTGCTGGACCGACGCCATTAATCTCGAAATCGGCGTCAACCCACAGTTCATCGCCAATGATGCCTTGAATGACGTAGGCGAGATTGCTCCTCAGGTCGTCCATCTCACGCCTCCCCGATAGCTGAGAGGGCGGGGAGAACGTAGAGAGGACGCGTGACGATTTGATACTTATCCGGGCTTCGCTTTGCCAGTGCGTCCCACCCGGCGCGGTCGCCGTACCCTTCAGGATACCAACTTGTGCACTGGCTCCCATTCTCATGAGCGCACCACTGTTGTATCTCCGGCTTAGCATCCCGCAGCGCAGCCTCCGCCTTCTCTGCTCTGGCGGTGAGGGAGGTGATCTGATTGGTAAACGCATATTCAAGCTTGCACGCCGGGTCCTCGTCGTCGTGGTAGCAACGATCGGAATTGGCCTCAGCCAGTTTAGCGGAAAGGTCCTGGATTGCGTCTGCCGCTTCGGCACGTTGCTGGTTAAGCGCCTCGAATAGGTCGGATGAGTTGCGGAACATGGACATCGTCAGGAGTTCCCGCAGCCGGCGGCACAGTTCAGCGTAGCTCATGGGAGGGTCCTTTCAGGGCGGCGGTCAGCGATCCGTTGTTGGTGTAGAGGCGCTCTGCCCAATCGCCCTCCAAGGGGTTGAAGCCAACCAGAGCCCCATCGCAGACAATTGCCCGTGTTGTCCGTATCGCCTCCCGCAACCGCTCCACCTCATCACCATTGCTGGGGTGTGGGTGGGTGAGGGTGCGCGGGTAGAGTCCGGCGATCATGTTGTCGATTTGTGTTAGAAGCCCGACGAGATCGCCAGACAGAGGGCGCCATTGCGTTACTTCGCTGTAGTGCGTTTCGTGTATGGCAACGGCCAAGTTCTCCGCATAGCGCATTGCCTCTTCCAACCGCCCCGCCGTGGCGGTGTCGGTGGGGGTCGGGGATATCCGTTCCCCGCGCTGCTGGAGCATCATGGCGAGATTGCCAACATCAACGGGATCGCCTTTATCGACGTGTTCACGCAGCAGGAAAGACAGGAACTCTGCACTGCATTCGTCCTTGTTTTCCCACCCGCCGCGACCTTCAGCCCGCTTCTTGGCAAGCTTCGCCTTCATGGCAGCAGCGAACCGGTCTACAGCTTCATCGTCTGGATGTGCTGTCTCTGGCGTCTTGTTGTGGAATGTGAGGCCGGAGGTATGTTGCGGCAACGGGATACCACTGCACGGAACATCGCCGCAGCACGGATTTGCTCTACAATGTTGGCTCATCGGCCGGCCTCCAGCTTGGAGAGGAGGGCGATCGAGGAGCAGTTGCACTCGTGATCGTCGTCGCAAAGGTGGCCTGGATACCACGGTCCCGGCGTAGCGCCTTCCATCGCCTTCTCAATCTGATCTACTATTCCCTTGGCTTTCACAGTCCCAACTCCTGTTCGATTGATTGGGCGACGGTGCGGAGTCGGTCGATCCAGTACGGAATAACCAAATCTGTGTGCGCGCCGTTGTTGTTGAGGTCCACGCGTTTAGCGTCCTTCGTCGCGCCGTTCATTGCCGCCAGCGCCTCGCGGAGTTTGGCTTCGAGGCGGTTGGCGCGTTCCTGCTCATCAAGGTATGCTTTATAAGCTGTGGTGCTTCCCTTGATCTCAGTTCGCAGTGCATCGAGCGCCTTTGCGAGAGCGGCTTCAAGCTCACGGATGCGGGCGGAAGGGTCGGAAGTCGGAACAACTGTGCCTTTTTCCGGAACAGGAACAAAAGCGGAGTTCTCATTGTGTTCGGTCATGCTGCTCTCCGTATCTTGAGAATGCCCGTGGGCACGTTCGTTCCTGCTTCCGAGAAGCTACCGACCGGCAAATCGGTCCACTGGCCATCAAGCTCTTGATGGTCGTAGTGAGCGGTTGCCGGCAGGATCGACACGAGCGAGCCGCCAGGCTTCAGGAACTGCAGGGCGTGGCGAACATGCTTGACGTAGTGGCGCCCATAGAACGGCGGGTTCATCACCACGAAATCAAACTCGGGTCGTGCCGGCTGTTCGAGGAAATTTCCGGTCAACACCGAATGGCCCTTGGCTCTGGCTTCCGCGGCGCGACCGGCATGAACCTCGATTCCGAACGGGCGGCAACCACGGGCGCGGAGCTCGTCTAGAATGCGACCGTCACCACAGGAAGGCTCAAGGACGCGATATGCTGGCGCATCCGACCGGCTGTAGTCGCGCGGCGCATAAATGCCGGCAGCATCAAGAGCGCGCGCTATAACGTCCTTTGGTGACCAGTAGAACTGCAGATCTTTCGATACCGCGGTGCTTGCCTGGGGCTTGGCGTCTTCCTCTTCGGCATCAGGCAGAACGTCGCCGTAGAACTCCGCAAGCGCCCGGTTGATATCGAGCAATGCTTGCGGACCGAAATAGAGATGCCCGTTACCATTTTCATAGCGCTTTAGCCACACATCGCGGCCTATCACTTTCACCGTCTTAGGGTCACGCTCACGCTCGTATTTCGACTGGCTTAGGTCCGGTTGCTCGCTATCTTCGAGAAGGGCATTGCCATCTGACAGGATCAGCGAAAGGTCGTCATGCGACAGCAGCGGCTTTCCTTGGTAGGCAGCAAGAGCATTGATGATGTCCCGCAGCTTGTCGCGCCCATAGCTGCCAAACGAATTGCCATAGGCGCCGACGCCTTGGATTATCACACGCTTGGGCAGACCCTTGACGCCGATCTTGACTTTGCTGTGAGACCTATAGGCCGGGTCTAGGGAAGCGAAGCATTCGGCCAGGCCCCGGAGAATATGAGAACGAGGGTTCTCCAGATAGGGACCAAAGGTAGCCTTAGCATTATCGAACGTCAGATCCGGAGGGTCGGCAAGCGTGCGTTCGAAAAGGCGCTTATCGTTGGCGCTCGCGATCTGGTCGATGTTAAGGCGGCTATATAAGGCCTTCCATCCCGATTGCAGTAAGTTCTTGCGCATCTCATTGGCATAAACATAAGCTCGCCCACGCAGAACCGGGTTAACGTAGGTTCCCATGATGGTGCCTGCCATTTCTATGGCTCTACATGCA
Organism: Rhizobium sp. BK251; assembly: GCF_004345245.1. Classification (GTDB taxonomy): domain Bacteria; phylum Pseudomonadota; class Alphaproteobacteria; order Rhizobiales; family Rhizobiaceae; genus Rhizobium. The sequence goes on from NZ_SLUQ01000007.1 coordinate 461,594, forward strand.
TATTCATAAGCCTTAATGGCTTTGTCGACGTTGGCGCTCTTCTCGTCGTACTCTTCGATGAGGTCGGCGACGGTGCGTTGACGTGCTGGAAGGTTCATGCCCCCGCCCTCCGCCTGCACGCGTCATAAGCCGCCTTCAGGTTTCCAACGGTGATATCCAGCCCTGAGAACGGCTTGGAGTCCAAGGGAAGGGCTTTGTACTCAGCTTCGCGGCGCTCGTATTCCGCAGCGAACGGCTCCAATGCGTCCGCGCATGCCCGCATCCTGCGTATCTCGCGCTCTTGCTCTGTGGGGCGTGTGGAGGCGAGAGGGGCGGTGAGCTTGCGCTGGTGGGCCTGTGCGGCCTGAAGTGCCTGGATGCGGTCGAGGGATTCGTGGTTCATGGCGCGCCTCAATCCGTGTACGCGATGTAGGTGAACTTGCCGCCACCGAAGCTCTCAAAGCGACCGCCGAATGTGCCTTGGACGCGCGCAACGACTTCCTCGCGCGTCGTTCCTGATGGATAGACGCCTTCGACCTTCTGAGAACTGTTGGTGTGTGCACTGATGTGGTAGTCGATCTTGGTCGGGTCCAAGACGCGACGAACCTTTTCCACATAAGGGAATGGGTTCAGGTAGATCGTGCCCTCGGCCTGAACTACAAGATCCTTCTCCGCTTCCCAGCCGCACGCCTCGCAATATTCGCGTGGGTCAGTGCAGTAGCTGCATGGCGGGTTTATGTGGCAGGAGCAGCATCTGTCGGAAGCATGCTCTTCGATGATGCCGGCGCAACCTTTTCGCCCGCACTTTTCACCAGCCAACCAGCCAACTTCTTCGCATGCAATCTTGCTCATGCCAAATCCCTCGAAGGTAGCCGCTCGGACACAGCCAAGCCGGACAGGATGCGAGACTTGGCGCGCTCGGTCGCCTCGTACTCGTCGTAGTCGCTGAAAATCCCAAAGAGCGTGTTCGCCAGTTCGTGCGGGTTGATGCCGACCGAGTCCCAATAGGCTCGCTCGTTCATGGAGTGCTGGCGGTCGTGCTCTGATTTGCACAGCGGGAGTGCAAACCGGTCCGGGGCCTTGGTGCCCTTTGCGCGGCCGTAGTGGCCGTGCCACGGCGCCGAGAATGACACGTGAGCAGCTTCAACGACCGACTGGCCTGTGACGACGCACGGAAGCGTGTGAAGCCATGCGAGGTAGTCCTTGCGCTTGCCCGGGCGCCTGTGCGGAACCGGCTCTATTTTCGTGTGAGCGACGCGGAAGGCCATCACGACAGCCCTCCCAGATAAGCGAAGCCCCAAGCCATCGAGCCGAAGACGACGAAGATGCCGAGGCCGGTTACGACCTGGCCCGGGCTCATGGTCTTGGCCTTGAAGATTGCGACGAGAAGGCAAGGAACGCCGACGAGCATGCATCCGATAGCCATGGAGTAGGCGATGATGGAGGCGATCACGGCGCACCTCCGATCGCTTCCGGATGGATGCACCCGTTCGGAGTCCAGTCTGCTTGCTTGTAACAACGGTACTCGTCGTGACCTTCGACATGGTAGCAGGTGGCACACACCGCCCGGGCCGGCTCGTCGAGGGCCTGCATGTTGGCGGGGCGAACCTTGATCAGAAGGGAGTCATTCTTCTTGAAGACATAGGAAGCTTCGATGCCCTCATTCGAGGCGTCCTTGCCCCTGTCTACCTGGACGACGAACTTAGATCCTCGTTCCCTGATTACAGTTCCGTGGAAGACGAGGGGAAGCTCGCTGGAGTTGTCGTAGTCGTCAGTTTCCCACATGGACCAAGAGAACGAGACACGCTGTCCAGGGTAAAAGAACGCCTGTCGCTCGGGGCATTTGAATTTCACGCTATAAACCGCGTTGCCCTTCAAAGCCCTCTGAAGGGCTGATCGACGCTCACAAGCGGACTTATCTAAAGCGCAGTTGAGGCATGTAGCATAGTGGGTCATGCCGCACCTCCGATCTCGCTCTGCTCGACACCAAGCACTTCAGCCATGAACGAGATCGCCGCAGCGCGTGTCCGCTTGCCGTTGATCACCGCGCGCGCTGCCAGAGACAGACTCTCCAGCTTCGGCCATACCTCGGCCGGCAGCATGTCGCGCCAGTCCAGTTCGCGGGCTTCCAGATCCGGAACGCGCTTCAGGTCGATGACGCGATTGCAGAACGCGACGAGGGTTGTTCGGTCGTCATCGGAAAGATTGGAGTCCACCGGCGTGAGGGAGGAGAGAGGGGAGCCGGTGGACTCTTCATCTGACGGAGAAGCGGGGACATCTCCGTCAGTCTCCGACGCAGGAGGAGGGGCGTCGGATTCGGGTGTTTCGTTGTCGGTCAGTATTTCGCCCGTCAGAGCGCTTGCTGTCTCGGAATGGACGAATGAGGCATCGAAGCCTTCTTCGCGCCCTGGGGCAACCTTGTCGTCAGGAGTGATATTCTTCGCTGCCTTCAACCGATCAGCCAGGGTTGGCCTCGCGTCCTGATCCTGGGTCAGCTCGTACATGCCGTTGTCGCGCTGCAGCAGGTCATGGATATCGACCGACAGCGGCAGCCGCTTCGCCAGTCGGCGGATAGCGGACTTCTTGGCCATCTCTTCCCACCAGTCAGCCCACGGACCGCGATCCTTCTGCTTGGAGACGTTTCGGATCTTCTCGACGTCCTTTGCTGAAAGCGGCTCGACATAGACTGCGCCGTCGGTCGTGGTCGCCATCGCGAAGACACGACGCACGACGTTCTGATCCTGATCTTCGGCCGGCTCGTACTCGATGTGCTCGCCGGTGTCGTCGATCCACGTCCGGAAATGATCGCCGCCGTAAACGACGCGAGCGGTCAGCATCTTGATATCGCCGGACTGATGGACGCGCTTGATGATGCCGCCCACCATGGGCATCCATTGCACCGCCTTGACCCAAACGTCCTTCCCGTTGTCCTTCACCTTGGTGTTGAAGACGACGAAGGCACCTTCGCGCTTGTCCGGCAGAAGGCCGTCCTGTGCAGCTCGGATAGCCGACTCCATGAGCGACTTGCGATCTGCCTTGAGGATGTCCGGATCGGAGACGACGGCGGTCATGACGACGCGCTGGAACTTCTCCGGCTTGATGTGCGACGGTAGGGCGGCCGCGAACTGGTCGGCCATCTTGTCGAGCTCCACGCGGAACTGCTGAGACGGCGATAGCTGCTTGTTGTCGTCGGTGCGGGCGATCTGGTTCATGGGTTATGCCGCCTCCTGGCGCTCTGCGATGTCGAGGAAGTTGTCGAGGCGTTCTTTGGCCCAGACCTTCATCTGGATTCGGCGCTCGCCGTCGTTGAAAGGTCGGGCGCCAGGCCACTCGCCGGCGTCGAGGCAATTGCGGATCGTGCGAAGGCACCAACGGACCGCACGCTCGCCGCGGTCTATGTCGAACTCGTCGATCTCGACATGCGCTGTATCCGGGACGTCGTCGTTGAGGACGTAGAGGAGCGTGAAGGTGTCGAACGGCATTCCGAGGCCACGGCAGACCATGCGAGTGATTGCCGCCTGCAGGTAGTAGCCGGCGTCGAAGATCTGGCGCTCGAGGAAATCCTCGTCGAACTTGCTCGCCGTCTTCAGGTCGCTGTAGACGCCGTCGACATTCGGGAGCGCGTCGGGCCGAGCTCGAAGCCAGATCCCCGTTTCCGGATCCTTCCAGAACATCGATCGTTCGATGCGACCATTGAGAAGACCGAGCTTGATGAGAGGGTAGGTCTTGGCGTCGGCATGGATGCGCTTGATCCGGTCGAACTGCTCGGCCGTGATGATCGTCTTTCCTTCGGCCACGAGTGCATCGCGCCAGTCCCGAGCTTCCTTGGTCCGGTAGTCCGGATATTTTTCCGGGCGGATGCAGAAGCGCTCTTCGAACACCTCGTCGCCAAGCAGGAGGCAGTGCGCCGCCTTGCCGAAATCGAGCGCGGCCGTCGTCTCTTGCTCGATGTGATCCGGGTTCCACTTCCAGCGGCCCCAGAATGCCTTTGGCGAGCCGCCATGCGCGGGAAGCAGCCACTTCAGCGCGCTCTTCGATACCGACGGTCCGTCTAGCAAATCACGCTTGCCGTGGTAGTCATCCAGGCTGATGCCTGAATAGACGCCGCTGAGCTTGATCGTGGATCCGCTCCACTTCCGCTCGCCCTTGAGGCCGGCGATCATTCCACCGATCGTTGAGCCGACGCTCTGGAAACTGTCCTTGTCGATGATCTTATCCACGGAAGCGATCTCCGGTTAGATGTTGAACGCAGCCCATGCGCCGAGGGCAAAGCAGACCACGGCAGACAGGGTGAAAGCGTAGATGCGGTTGAGGAGGCGGAGCTTTTCGAACGTCGCGGCCTGTATCCCGGCGTTGGCTCTTGCAAGCCGTACCGTCGGGCTCTGGCATTGGCCGGGAGAGCAGCGGCAGCCGTCGAAGGCGCGGAGGGTACATTCCGTCATAGCGGCGACCTCCAAATTGGGGCCGTCTCGACAAAATCCTTGGCTTTTTGGAAGCCGCAGTTGGCGAGATATTCCATGCCCCACGCCTCGAGCGCATCACGCCAGCTGAATTTGCTGCCGCCGTACGGCTTCTTGGCGCAGCTCTCGTGAATGCAGCGCGTAGCTTTCCCAACGACGCGAGCCATGATGACCGCATCACCTTCCGCAATGATTTTTCGGCAGCACTGGCAGCGGTGACTGTGCTTCCTACGGTCGGACGCGTAGGTCATCGACCAGAATGGCTTGGGCATCTCAGACATGGAACATCGCCCCCATGACCGGCTCTTCGCGCGTGGCGTCGTAGATGCTGGGTGCGGCGCGCTTGCCGAGCGACTGCGCTTTGGAGAAAAGGTGAGGGAACGCCTCGGTGACGGCGCCCTCATAATCCTCGCGGCCGGCGTCGTAGACCATCATGTCGGCGCCGGCGGAAATCGCGAGAAGGCGCAGGTTGTTCATGAGAGTGACCTGCAGATCCTCGAAGACTTCCGCGTTGTCCGCTTCCGTCGAGTACGTGGTCGAGAACTGCATCCCGGCCTTCGCGACCCACAGGATCATCTCGTTGAACCGCGGGTCGAGCTTCATTTCACGAAGGCCGTTCATGAAGTCCGGGGTGACGAAGTTGTAGCTGGAGATCATTGCCTTGCTCCCTCTGCGCTGCCCGGTCCGTGATCGGTTCGGGTTGCTGTTGAGGAGGACTATAATGGGCTTTGTCCCATTGCGTCAAGAGAAAAGATGGGATAAATCCCATTGCATGCTACAAAGAAACGACAACGGCGAATCTGCTGCAGCCTTCTACGAGAAGCGCAGGAAGTGGTTGGACTTCATCTGTGAGGTGGATGGACTGACCGATCGGGCCTTCCGCGTCGGCTATTGGCTGGCCAAACGGATGAACGGCGACGACCAGTGCTGCTGGTATACGCAGCGCGAGGTAGCCAAGAGAATGGGGCTATCCGAAGACAAGGTCATCCGAGCTGTAATGGAGCTCGAAGACAAGGGCGTCTTGATCGTTGTCAGGTCACATCGAAAACCGAACTACTACCACATCCGGTTGCCGTTCGACTTTGGCTAGGGTCGCAAATCTGCGGGTCAATAGGGTCGCAGATTTGCGGGTCCAATATATAAAGCTGAATTTCTAAAGGGTACTTTGCTTGTTTGAGATTCTTGCTCTGAGGGGAGTAATTGGAAGGGTGGGGATCAGAAGTTTATTGGCTTCCAAGACCCAGTAACAAGACCCTTGATGACGAACTCCGTCCCCTCATTTCCTTCCAAGCGAATCGGACGGTGAGCGCTATTTGTGCTCATTGGCACCAACATTGGCTCGCCATCGACCATAAACAGGCTCTTCAGCGTCACTTCGACGAGAGAACCCTGATGCCGCTCGACGTGGAGCACCATTCCTGGCCGAGGCAACAGACCGGTGTCCGCCCAGTTCACGCATGTTACATAACTACCATCATCGAACAGCTTGTTCATGCTGTCTCCGACCACGAGAAGCGCATATTGCTGCGCTTGCGGATACCTGCCGTCCCGAGCCATCGGGATCGTCTCATTCTCGTAACTCTCATCACTTAGCGACACATCCAAAAACGCACCTGCTTGCGCCCTCCCAACGACACGAAGGGTCAGTATATCCGTGATCAGTTGCGGCTCGCCAATAGGTAGACCAAGCACTTTTCTGATCTTGGTCAAGTTTCCATGAGTTGGGTCTTTGTCACGTTTCAAAGCGTCACGAACCCACGTCTCGCCTAGCCCAGCCTCTAGCGAAGCGTGCTTCATAGACTTGTCGAGAGCGTTCAGTCGCTCGGCGACCTCGCGCTTCCATTCTGGCCAATCTGGTTGAATTTCGATCTTCTTTGTCATGTTTGATCGATAACTTGTGACGAAAAAAAGGTCACGTGGGTTAAAGCCCATTGACAAATGGGATAAAGCCCATCTAATGTGGTCAACATGATCACGAACCAGTCAATCATCGACAGCATCGAAAAGCACTGCCTAGCAACAGGCATGGCGTCCTCCACGTTCGGTCGCAAGGCCGTCAACGATGGGAAGCTCATCGCGAGGCTGAAGGACGGGAAACCGATCAGCATCGACACATACAACCGCATCATGGCGTTCATCGATGCGGCCGAGACGGCGGAGGCGGCGCAATGATCGATCGGAGCCAGCGCGTTTATTTCGCAAGATGCATCGGCCCAACGGGGGATCCGATAGGAGCGTACAAAATAGGCTGCTCGTACGGATGGAATGAAAGGGCCAAGCAAATCGGCTCTGGAATGCCGTTCACCGTCGAAATTGAAGCAACTGTTCTTGGCGGATACGTGATGGAGAAAGCTCTCCACATCAGCCTCAAGGAAGACTGCATCTCCGGAGAATATTTCCACGCGAGAGGCAGGGTGCTTGAGTTCGTCAAGCGCTGCGCCACTACCGGAAGCCCTTATCTCAACATTAAGGACACCGCCGGAACTGACACTCTTCCAGAAGGTGCCCTTCAGGCATTCATGACATTTCATGGAGTCACGCTTGCAGAGGCATGTGCGGTTCTGGGGTTCCGAGAAAGTGACTACGAAAAGCGGGCTTCCAAGAAGAGCTATCGGTCCAGCAAGGTTGTCGCTGCAGTTGCCATAGTTGCAGCTAGACGAGGTCAATACGTCAACTGGCCGACCGACGCTCTGCGCGGGTTGCTTGGACACGAGTCTGTGGTTCTCAAGCAGAACCGGGAACAAGATCGGGTTAGGGAAGCGAAAGTAGCTGCTGCGGCTAATCTGGCGGTGTCGGCATGAACCAGTGGTCATTCGACATCACCGCCGCCCCGCGCGACCGTCATCTCTGGCTCGCATCCGAGTGCAAGAAGGTCATCAAGTCCTACTGGGACGAGAAGCGCGGACAGTGGTCCGGTTTCGCGACGAACGGCAAGGCTCCCGTCGCGTGGCAGCACTTCGTAGTTCCAGAGTATCCATTCCGAGCGAAAGCATCCGATGACAACGGCGCAACAGGGCAGTCCGAAAAGGTGACAGCCGACCGCGTGACGGGAGATGCGAGTAGGCCGAGCCGGGGCGGCGATTCCCCGGCATTCATTCTCGACGACTGCGGGAGCGGACAGTGACTCCGATCCTCCCACGCAGCTCACTCGATGCAGTCGCCCAGCGCGCCGTTGAAGGCGCGACGCCGAACGATCGGTCAAATCAACCAAGACAATGGAGGGGAAAATGAAATTCGCATCAATCGCAATCGCATCTCTCATCCTGGCAACTCCGGCCGCAGCGGGCGATAGCCTGAAGATGGCAGCTCTCTTCGCCCTGCAGGTCGATACCTGCGGCGAGAAGGCGGACAGCGACTTCCTACGCGAGATCATCGTTCATGGCTCCGTCGAGGAAAACGTCACGCTGAACGACGCGTTCAACATCGTCCGCGGCATGCAGCGAGCCTACACCGACATCGCAGTATCGCTTGGCACGTCTGAATACTGCGCTTCGACCAAGCAGTTGAGGACACGGCAGTGATCTGGCCGATCCTCCTCGTGCTCGTCCTGATCTGGGGCGCGCCAAAAATCTACGGTTTTCACATCGAGGCTCTCCGGCAGGACGCTGAGACAGAGCGAGACAGGAAGGATGGTCTGGCATGAGCGGGTTTCTGATTTTCTTCTCCAGCCTGTTGGCCGCGTTGGTTGTCGGCTTCTGTTTCGGCTGTGCGGTCTTCGCTCTTCGTGCCGCTTGGAAGTCAGGCGAGATTGCCAAGGACGAGGACGATGTGTCCGGCGCTGAAGAAGGCGTTCACCCGGCATTTCTGATCTCGGCTTTCGAAGGCCAGATGCGAGGCGCGCTGTGAGCGTCTCTCCCTCCAAAACCCTCCCGGAGCCATCGCGAGAAGCCGTTATCTATAAGGCCCTCAGCGATGCGTATCCGGTGGCGGTATCTGCAAAGTCACTTATGGAAATCTCCGGTCTGGCTTGGCGGTCTGAGCCGGTTCTTTCCTTCCACATGCTTTGCATCTCATTGGCGAAGATCAGGGTGGGCTTGTCGAGGCAGCGTTTCCGTCTGGATCGCACCGGCTCCACTCCTGAGGACTCCTACTGGCTTCACAAGTGCGTCGGCGGCGTCTGACGCAGAACCTGAAAACCCCAGCCCCGACGATGGTCAACATATCAGGGCTGGGAAACATGAACTGGATGAAATTCAACCAGAACGAATCAAAGAAACAGCAGGGAAAACAGATGTCTTTTGTAGATGCGTACTCGCCGGACAGGGCGTCTGGCTATGCCAAAAAGCTCTTTCAATTGGTCGTGAAAGGCTGGGGGGATCAACCCCTAGCCGTCAAGGAATGCGCCAAGCGGAGTCGCATGTCCGAGAGAAGCTATGAGCGCCTGATGAAGGGCGAAACCAAAGACCCGAAGCTGACTGTCCTCGGTCGGGTCCGAGGCGCGTATTTGGATTACTGCCAGGAGCAGATCGCGCGCCTCCAGCATGAAATTCACATCGAGATGACGAGGAACTCTGATGGCTCTTTTGAAGGTCTGGCTGCTGAGGCTGAGGCTTTGGCGGATAAAATCAGGAAAGCGAAAGGAAGGTGACCGATGACGGCAGCCGCAGGGCATAACGCAGAAAAGGCAGAGCGTGACCGCCGGGTCACGTTCTCATACTACCACCGCAAGGATCGTGAGATCGCCGCCCGCATGCGCGAACTCGCAGAGCAGAAGAAGTCGAACCGGCAGAACGCAAAGGCTGCCGGGTTCGCATCTGCCAAGCTTGACCACTACCTCAAGTCCTTCCTCGCCGAGGATCAGGATAAGCCGGTCGACAAGCATCGGTCTGAACGTGAAAATTTGATCTGGTTAGGTCTCATTCACGACAATCCGCAGGGCGACCTTCTCGCCGATCGCGCCAGCCGCGAGCAGCTTATCGCTGCGCAGGGCTTCCACGCCGGCCTGAACGGCCTTGATCGCATCTCCAGTTACGCCGCCGGCAGTACCGAGGATAAGGCGTGGCTTGAGAGCTACGAGGCCGGAAAGAAGGAATACGAGACCATCGTCCCCGACATCGTTGCCCGCATCGAGGCCGCATCCGACCCGGAAGCGCCGCCGACCGACGACGAAGACTGAGTTCCCCGCAGGCGTCTGATCCTCCCAAGCCAGACGCCCGACTATCGGCGCGCGAATGCGCCGAACTTCTCTCCGAGGGCGACACGATGAATATTGCACCGAGAATCCAGAGCTATACATGCCCTTGCTGCCAAGGCTTCATTGGAGAGGCAGCGCCAATAGATGCCGTGCTTGAGCGTGTTGCTCGCGGGCAGCAGAAAACCATCCTCGAGCTTCTTTCCCGACGTGTGGGCCGAACAGTGGCCAAGGAGAGCGTTCTAGCGCTCCTCTACGACGATCGAGCCGACGGCGGTCCAGACAATGCCTCCCTCGTGCTCTCGACCCAACTCTACTACCTGCGCAAGTTCATCGGTGCTTACGGTTGGTCGATCGTCACCAGCGGCGGCGGCAGAGGGTCAGCCACATTCTACAGGCTCATTCCGACGGAGGCAGGACAATGATCGTGATGGGTCTCGACCTCGCAACAACATCAGGATGGGCAGTGCGCGACAGCGCCAAGCATCGCTCTTCCATCATCTGCGGCACGTTCTCGGTCAAGGATTACGACTGGGAAGAGAAATACGCCATCGCCGCGAACCTCTTCTATCGCCTCGTCAAGGACCATCGTCCCGACTTCGTCGCCATCGAGCGCCCGGAACACGGCGTTCGGCAGTTCAAGAAGAAGGGCAAGACCGACCTCACCGGCGAGGAGCAGACAGTCTCCACGATCAACCCGGCTGCTTTGCAGCTCACCGGTATCGCCGGCGCGGTGATCGCGATCTGCCAGATCCGCAACATTCCCTATGGAACCATCGCCGCCACGTCCTGGCGCCCGGTCTACTACGGCAAGGGCGTGAAGCCGCCGGAGGGAAAGGACTGGAAGGATCTGGCGATCGAGTCCTGCAACCGCGAACACATCGCTCTCCCTACCACAAAGGCAGAGCAGCGCGACGCGGCCGAGGCGGTCGGGGTCTGCACATGCTGGCACAACTGCGCCATTCCGGAAATCAAGTGGATGCAGCAGCGGTTCATGGAGCTTCGGTCCGGTGCTTTCGAAGCCAAGAGGAGCGCGGCATGAACGCCTACGCTGACTTCCTTGCCCGAAAGCGCATCAACGACCCTGAGACCGGTATATCCGCCGTGGGCGTTCTTCCGGCTGTCATGAAGCCACATCAGGCCGATATCGTCCGCTGGGCTCTTCGCCGCGGTCGCGCCGCGGTCTTCGCCGGCACCGGCCTGGGCAAAACCCTCATGGAAATCACATGGTCATCCAGGGTGTCAGAGCACACCGGCAAGCCGACGTTGATATTCGCACCTCTCGCGGTTGCTGAGCAGCATATATCGGAAGCCGAAAAGTTCGGTATGGCTGCCAACCTTGTATCATTCCATCCGGACGAAGGGTGGGGAGTGAACGTCTCGAACTACCAGAAGATGGATCACTTTGACCTGTCGGCGTTTGGCGGCATCTGCCTGGACGAGAGCTCGATCCTCAAGAGCACTGATGGCAAGTACCGGACCCGCCTCATCGAGGAATGCGCAAAGATACCGTTCCGCCTTGCCGCCACCGCAACGCCGGCGCCAAACGACTTCATGGAGCTCGGGAACCACGCTGAATTCCTCGGCGTCATGTCCTACACCGACATGCTAGCCACATTTTTCACACACGACGGCGGCGACACGCAGAAGTGGCGATTGAAGGGACACGCGGAAACGGAGTTTTGGAAGTGGATGGCATCATGGGCAGTCATGCTCCGAAAGCCCTCCGATCTTGGATACGACAACGCCGGATACGATCTTCCTCCGCTCCATTACCACCAGCACACGGCAGGCGTCGATTACGCACCGAGCATGGACACCGGACTGCTCTTCCCGATGGAAGCGCGCACTCTGCAGGAGCGCATAGCGGCCCGCAGGGACAGCGTGGGCGAGCGCGTCAATCTCGCGGTGCAGATGACACCTGCGGACCGTCCCTTCGTTTGGTGGTGCAATCTGAACGGTGAAGCTGATGCATTGGCGAAGCTGATCCCAGGAGCGGTCAATCTCTCCGGTGCTGACAAGGACGACGACAAGCGGCACAAGCTGGTCGACTTTTCGCAAGGTCGTATCCGCGTCCTGATCACCAAGCCATCGATCGCCGGGTTCGGCATGAACTGGCAGCACTGCGCCGATACGGGGTTTGTCGGGCTCAATGACAGCTTCGAGCAAATCTATCAGGCCATCCGTCGTTTCTGGCGCTTCGGGCAAACAAACCCAGTCAACGTTCACTTCATCGCATCCGAGATGGAAGGAGCGACCGTCGCCAATATCAGACGCAAAGAGATTGATGCGGAGCGCATGGCCGCCGCCATGGTTCTGCATATGGCCGATCTTTCCAGCGCAGCCGTGCGCGGGTCCGTGCGCGACCGACCGGACTACGATCCGAAAATTCCGATGAAAATTCCATCTTGGGTAGGGGAGTGCGCGGCATGATCAACGCCGTCGACCAGGTTATAACGGACCGCTATGCCATTTATCAGGGTGACGCCTGCGAGCTCATCCGCGGTGTTTCAGGCGAAAGCGTCCATTTCGGTATTCATAGCCCGCCATTCGAGGGGCTCTACAAGTTCTCGAACTATGACCGAGACATCAGCAACAACGATGGTCCGCAGTTCTGGGAGCACTATGCATTCCTGATCTCCGAGCTGTTTCGCGTTACAAAAGCCGGCCGCATACACTCCGTCCATTGCATGCAACTGCCGACCAGCAAGACACGGCACGGCTTTATCGGTATGCGCGATTTCCGTGGTGAGATCGTGCGCGCCTACGAAGATGCCGGGTGGATATTTCATTCCGAGGTCTGCATCTGGAAAGACCCGGTGATCGCTCAGCAGCGGACCAAGTCCATTCGGTTGCTTCATAAGCAGATCACGAAGGATAGCACGATCAGTGGCATGGGCCTTGCCGACTACATCGTGTCGTTTCGCAAGCCGGGCGACAATGAAAACCCTGTCGATGGCATGTTCGATCGTTGGTCCGGTGACGACAGCCTAGATATCAGTCGCGAAGCCTACGAGCGTCATCGCAAGCAGACCGAAGCTGAGGGGCGCAAGGCGTGGCCCTTCGAGCAGTGGCGATCAATCTTGGTTTGGCAGCGATACGCGTCGCCGGTCTGGATGGACATCAATCAGACGAACACGCTGCAGTACCGCGCTGGTCGCGACGAAAAGGACGAGCAGCATATTTCCCCGCTGCAATTGGACGTGATCGAGCGATGCCTCGATCTTTGGTCTGCTCCTGGCGAAACTGTCCTCACACCATTTCTCGGCATTGGCAGCGAGGTCTATAGCGCCGTCAAGCTCGGTCGGAAGGGCATCGGCTTCGAGCTCAAGCCATCCTATTTCCGACAGGCATTAAAGAATATCGCGGAACTCGATCGCGAAAAGACTGACACGCTCTTTTCGATGGTGGGTGCAGCATGAACGCCCATCCAAGAGACATCCACGGTTCGCCGACACTGCCCGACGCGATCGAGGCCGAGCAGGCGCTACTCGGCGCTCTCCTGATGAGGAACGACTGCATCGACGATATCCCGTCGAGCTTTGAGCCCAACCACTTCGAGGAGCAGATCCACCGGCTGATGTTCGAAGGCATGATCGAACTGCGCACCGCCGGCAAGACGTTCAGCCCGATCACGCTCAAGGGCATGTTGCCTAACCAGCCGATCGGCGGGATCAGCATCGCTCAGTACATGTCCCGCCTGATGGGCGAGGCGGTCGGATACTTCGGCGTCAAGGATTGGTGCAGGGCAATCACGGCCGCCGCTGCCCGGCGTGAGCTTTACGGACTCGCCGATGACCTCAGGCAGATATCGCTTGAGGAAGAGCTGCGGATACCCGACGACGTCGATGCGCTACGCCAGCGCCTCGCAGAGGTCACCAGGAGCCTCGCTGGTGAGGAAGCGACCTTTTCCCTTGCCGACGCCATCGACAACTCATTCGAGGCCGTCAACGACGCGTCGCGCGGCCGCAAGGCGGAAGGGGTGGACCCTGGCATTCCCGAGGTGATGCAGCTCACCGGCCCATGGCAGAAGGGACAGCTCATCATCATCGGCGGCGGCGTCAAGCAGGGCAAAACAGCGCTCGCGATGCAATGCATGTTCGAGATCGCCAAGTCGGCCCCGGTCTTCCTCTACAGCGGCGAGATGACGGTCAAGCAGATCATCATGCGCGAGCAGGCCCGCCGAACCGGCATATCGGCCCGTCAGCAGCAGCGCGGCCGCGTCTCCGATCAGGAAGTCCAGATGCTTCTCGAGGCCGGTGTGGAGATCAAGCGGTCCCAGCATATCGAGATCGACACCCGAAAGATGACGCTCGACCAGATCGGCCGCAAGGCGCGGGCCCTCAAGAAATCCCACAACATCGGCGCCGTCTTCGTCGACCACATCGGCAAGATCCAATGGGAAGGAAAGATGCAATACGAGGAGGAGTTCAAGCAGGGGCAGATCGCGACGTCGAAGCTGAAAGACCTCGCCATGGAACTTGATCTCCCGGTCGTCGCACTTACCCATCTGAAGAAGTCTGCATTTCAGGAGTATCAGGGCAGCAGCCTCGAGAAGCGCCTTCACGCAGTCTTGCACCGCCGCCCGACCTACCGCGACCTTATCGGCAACATGGATAAGGACGCCGACCAGGTGATCATCCCATTCCAGCCGCGGCCGATCCTGGCCGGAATGGAGCCGGGGGAGGGAACACCGGACTGGAACGTCTGGAAATCCCTCATGGATCAGACAGAAGGCAAGGCGGAGATCCTGCTTTCCCTGTCTCGCGAGAGCGAGTTTCCCCGCCGCCGAGACATCGCCTGGGACGGCAATTCCACCAGCTACGGGCCTTCCTACAAGGCGCAGATGAACAGCCGGGAGCTTTTCTGATGAACAAATTTGACGCAGGCGCCATGAAGACCCCGACCGGCTGGATCGGCTATTTCCGCATGGTGCACCACGCCGAGAACCGAGTGCTGCGTAACGGCCGGCACGACATCATCTTCGCGACCGAGGCCGAGGCTCTGAAGGCGGCCAACACCGCGTTCTTCGAATACCTCAACAGCCCAATCGTCGGAATCTCCTCCATGGGCGGCAGCAAGAAGGGCGTGGCGAAGAAGGCGGCCGAAGCGATCTTCCGAAAGGGCAAGCGGATCGAAGTCGAGCGCCGGAGGGCAACGGCATGAACCTCCGCATTGAAACCCCCACCGCGTACGAATCCCATCTGACCCGCATGGACGGCAAGACAGCGATGCGGCTTTTCGTCGAGCAGAAGTGCGCCGAGCGCGGTGTCTCCTTCCGAGATATCGTCGGGCCGCGCCGCATGCGCGCGCTGATCAAAATCCGGCACGCGATCATCTTCGACGTGGCCGTGGCCTTCCCCAAGGCCGGGACATCGGCGATCGGCCGAGCCTTCAACCGAGACCACAGCACCATCTCGAAGAGCATCAGTCGCGAGGCCAGCAGGCGCCGGGTTCCTGCCCCGGAGACACGCTGGGTCTATTCCTACGACGTCGACCAGATCATTGCGGACGTTCGCTCCGGGATGAGCATGCTCGCGGTGGCCGTGATGCACCGGATAGACCCGGCAACGGTCGCGCGGGCCGTCAAGGCGCATGCGGCGCGGCAGGAGGCGGCATGAGCAAAGGCAGGCTCGACGCGCTCCTAGACGGTCTCGGGATCAAGCTGGTTCCGGTTTACCGACGTCGTGCGGCCGCGCAGAGCCATGCCAGAGGCACCATGCATGAGATCCGCAATCAGTACGGTGACGGTCATCTCGTGTTCGTCCTTCGCTGCATCAAGCAGACCAAGAACAACCGTGACGAACTCTGGAGCGAGACGATCGGTGCAATATCCGACATCCTGATACAGCGCCAGGATTGGGCACTGGACAGACCTTCGGAAGTCCTCGACGCCTTCGACACCATCCCCCTTGGCATCCTCCGCGGCAAATCAGTCGCACGCCGTCCATGGCCAGTACGCGCAACCCTCAGAACCTACATCTACGATCGTTTGGAGAGCATCCTTGATGAACCAGAACAGCGCCTTGCGGTTTGAAGACCTGACAGAGAATGCGGCGGTGATCGCTGACACCAGCCTGATCGTCAGGGCCCGGTTCGTTGAAGCCGCCGATACCATGCTTCATGTCGGCGTTCGTGGTCTCTGGCCAGCTGACCTGAAAGCTTTCTGGCCTGAGCACATCCTTGACTACAAGGAGGTGAAACTTCGGTACCGGCCAGATGCACGGGCCATATCCAGAGCCGAGGAAGTCTTATACGGTTGGATGCTGGAATACGTGAGGGAAGACGAGCGCCGTTACCTTCTCGGCAGATGGGCAATGTGCCTCGCAGCCCCGCATGTCGCCGGTTCATGGCGCAGTTTCTGCCAGAAAGAGAACCGAATTCGTAGGACAGCGGATCGTTGGGTTCAATCTGAGTATGAAAGCATTTCCAGCGCGTTGATTAAAAACGCTAAATCGTTACATGAGCCTAACTGGTCCAGGGTGTCGCCAATGATGCCGAATTCGTCTAGTGAATTGGATAAGGTTAGAACACCTGCAGCCAAACATGATTTGCACATGCTGCTGCCAGGGGCCAAGCCCTTCCACGACCCGGATAGTCCTGAACTCGCAGCGCTGATCAAGCGGCTCGAAAAGGCAAATCGACGGCGTCGCGGAAAGAGGGCCGCATAGAGATCGGGAAGGCGGACAGTAGTTCGTGAAGATCGGGGTCCGTGCCTGGTCGTTCCTCCCCGAGCCGAGAGGTGACATCTATCCGCCCATGCCACGGCATGGCTCGGCAACCTACATTGGAATGTAGCTCAGTCGGTAGAGCAGGTGGCTGTTAACCACCTTGTCGCAGGTTCGATCCCTGCCGTTCCAGCCAATCACAGCCCGTCAGCTTAACCGCTGGCGGGGTTTCTGATTCCACCAATAAACCCAAGGAGAGTGCCAAATGCGCACGATCAACGAGCATAAGGTAAATCCTGCAAACGACCGCATCCTTATCGAAGTCACCGATGAACCCGGTGCTGGTGGTGCGAACCACGAATACCGAGTGACGCTACCGCCTCCGGACAAATCTGTCGGCATTGCCGCCAAGTCGTGGCAGATCAGCTTCCAGAACGGGCCGATCAACGAGAACGGCGTCAACGGCCTGACGCAAGAGGTGCTGCTCGCCATCGTTGCCGACCGCCTCCGGTCCTTCCAAGCCGGTCAATTCGCCTGCCGAGAGAACGCGCTCGCCCTCACCAAGATCGAGGAAGCCCAGCACTGGCTTCACAGCCGTACACTCGCTCGCATGCAGCGTGGCGTCGAAGGAATGAACAAACTGTAGAAAATTCTCCGCCGACATAGCGAGTGGATAGAAATGATTTTGCGTCTGCTGCTCATTTCATCCCTTCTCGCGCTCGCCTCCTGCCAAACCCCGCAGGTATGCAAGTACTGCTGGGTATCCGGCGCCAACTGATCCAAGAGGCAAACCGATGAAGAAGCCATCGCTCACCACAGCGAAGCGGAAGATCGCGGCCGCAAAGAAGGCCAAGCCGAGAACGAAGCAGGAATGGGCAAAGGTCATCAAGACCGCAGAGTCCGTGCTGAAGTCGGCCGGCATCAAGTTCTAAGGAGATCACGGCATGGCAGCGAACAAGATCAGCAAGAACAGCATAGCGGTCTTGGCCGGCGCGTCCAAGATGGTGGCGATCGACTATAGCGGCGGCGATGTTCCACTCGCTGAAGTGTCCCGCGGTCTCGGCGCCAATGCCGACGGCACCGTGGTGATGACTCTCGAGGACGCTCCGACCACCAACGTGACCCGCGTCGTCAAGGCGGGGACCGACTACGCCTGGCGCGTCCACACCATCAGGAACTCCGGCACGACGGCCGCTCTTGGCCTCTACGCTCTGTACTAAGTCCGTCTTCCACAGCAACAGCAAAGACAAAGGAAGCTCCACATGCCAGCTTTTCACTCTCTCTATGGCCGCAACTTCGGTGTTGAGCCATCCTCCGGCGCTCTCGTCTCCGACCAGGGCACGAAGACCGCAACGGCAACCGGAACCGGCGGCACCGGTACTGCGACGCTCAACAAGACGCAGGGCAAGATCACGACCGGCGCTCTGACCACGGCAGCGGCCGCAACCCATGTCCTCACCCTGACGAACTCCAAGATCCAGGCAGGCGATACGGTTCTGGTCACCGTCGGCAAGGGCACGGCTACCACAGGTATCCCGACCGTTGCTGACGTCACCCCGGGCAACGGCTCTGTGGTCATCACGATCCAGAACATCGCAGCCGCAGCCGCTATCAACGGCACACTCGTCGTCGGCTTCCTAGTTCTGAAGCCATAACCAGAAGCATCGGCTTGGAGGCAACAAGCTATGACAGACGAAGAAAAGGAAATCGCCCACGTGACCGGCTTCATCAAAGTCACCAGCGTGGGCGGTCCTGAAGAAACCCGATGGATTCGCATGTCGTCGGTTACGACCATCGTCCCGAGCGGAGAGGGCTATGTCATCGGCGGCCCGAGCATCGTGTCTTTCAAGTGCAAGGAAAACCCGCTCGAGCTGATCGCAGAAGCGGCGCAGGTGTAAAGCGATGGCTCCTCCCAAGGGCAACCAGTTCTGGAAGGTCCGCAGCAGCCACGGCCGCAAACCCATATTCGCAACGCCAGATGACCTCTGGAACGCATGCGTCGAGTATTTCGAGTGGGTAGAGAAGAACCCGCTGTATGAGAGCCAGGCCTTCGCCTATCAAGGTTCGGTTAAAGTGCAGCAGCTTCCAAAGATGCGAGCCATGACGCTTGCAGGGTTGTGTATATTTCTGGATATCAACCGAAGCACGTGGGATGAGTACCGGACGAAAGATGACTTTTCCGAGGTCTCTACGCGCGTGGACGAAATTATCAGGGCTCAGAAGTTCGAAGGCGCTGCTGCTGGGCTGCTAAACCACAGCATCATCGCACGTGATCTGGGACTCGCCGACAAGAACGAATTGACAGGCAAGGGCGGCGATCCGGTGCAGATCATCGTCACCTCGCAGGACGCCAAGCTTCTCTGATGGTCTCTCTCACGCGCAAGCAAGAGATCGCAGTCGACATCCTCGGCGGCCATCCAACGCACTGCATGCTCTATGGTGGCTCCCGATCGGGGAAGACGTTCATTCTCCTGAAGTCGCTGCTCTTCCGAGCACTCGCCCTCAAGAGCCGCCACGCGATCCTGCGTTACCGGTTCAACCACATCAAAGCCTCGATCATCTACGACACGCTGCCGAAGGTGTTGGAAGCTTGCTATCCGGGGGTGGCAGAGCGGAGCCGGCTGGATAAGACCGACTGGTTCATGACCTTGCCCAACGGCTCTGAGGTCTGGTTCGGTGGTCTCGACGACAAGGAGCGAACGGAAAAGATCCTCGGGCAGGAATACGCCACGATCTATCTGAACGAGTGCTCGCAGATCCCGTGGGCCTCGCGCAACATGGCAATGACCCGTCTGGCGCAGAACGTGCCAGGCATGAGGCTGAAGGCCTACTACGACTGCAATCCTCCAGGCATGGCGCATTGGACATATCGCCTGTTCATGGAGAAGCGTGATCCAGATCGACGCACGCCGGTTCTCAATCCGGATAACTTCGCGGCGCTGATCATGAACCCGAAGGATAACGAGGCCAATCTGCCGGCCACGTATCTGGAAGAGCTGCAGAACATGTCCGAGGCGATGCGCCGGCGCTTCATGCTTGGCCAGTTTGCCGACACGTCGGACAGCGCTCTATGGACGCTGGAGCTCCTCGACCAGCAGCGCATCGTTGACGGCAAAGTGCCAGAGATGGTGCGCATCGTTGTCGCTGTCGATCCCTCTGGAGCATCCGGCGACGAAGACACGCGCTCAGACGAAATAGGGCTGGTCGTCTGCGGTCTGGGCAAGGATGGCCGTGGCTACATTCTGGAAGACCTTTCAGGCCGTATGGCTCCTGCCCAGTGGGGCAAGGCTGCTGTGTCTGCCTTCGATCGATGGGACGCAGACTGTATCGTGGCTGAAGAGAACTTCGGCGGCGCCATGGTTGGAGAGGTCATCCGCAGCGCCGCGACAAACCCGGAGCGCAAGACCGGCGGCACGGTTCCATACCGGGCAGTCAAGGCCAGCAGGGGCAAGATCGCCAGAGCGGAGCCGATCGCCGCACTCTTCGAACAGCAGAAGGTTTCTCTCGTCGGGCACTTCCCGGAGATGGAAGACCAGCTCTGCGCCATGACCACCGCTGGCTACCTTGGCAGCAGATCACCGGATAGGGCTGACGCCGCCATATGGGGGCTGGCATCGCTGTTCCCGGCCATGACGAGGCAAGATAGCGCGAACGTCAATCGCTCGCCACAGGTCAACCTTGGCCACAGCAACATGAAGAGAAGGAGATAGCCCATGGGCAAGCTGTTCGGTGGTGGAAGCTCACAAGCCGCCGCGCCAACCCCGACGCCGGTCACGCGCATGCCTGACGAGGAAGATCCGGCTATCAAGGAAGCCCGTCGCAAGGCAGCCGTAGAGGCCCAGTCGCGTTCAGGCCGGGCGTCGACTGTGCTCACCAGCCGCCAGCAGCGCAGTTCGGCAGGGAATGGCCAGCCGGGTACGCAGGCCTACGGCAACTCCCTCCTGGGTCAGGCGAACTGATTGATGGCGAGCATAGGTCTGGCAAGGAAGCTGGGTGAGCGCAACCCGCGCCCGCTCCGGTTCGATGGGCATTTTGCCTATGTCCCTCTCACTCGCGGCAAAGAGGCGAAGATTGACGCGTCAGACGCCGCTCTCGTTGGCTCCATGACATGGAGTCTTACGTCGCAGGGCTATGCGCGCGCCGCCTATACCAACGAGCACGGCAAGACGGTCACGTATTCCATGCATCGATTGATTGCCGGTGCTGGACGCGATGAGCATGTCGATCATGCTGACGGCGACAAGCTCAACAATACCAAACGGAACCTGCGTATTTGCGAGCACTACCAGAATATGGGTAACCGTGGAGCGCAAAAGAACAATTCGTCTGGGGCGAAAGGTGTTTCGTTCTGCCGCCAGACCCGCCGGTGGAGAGCCATCATAACTGTCAAGGGGATCACCCATCGCCTTGGCCGTTTCACTGAAAAGGCAGACGCAGCGGCGGCCTACGATACCGCCGCTCTTGCTCTCCTCGGGGAGTTCGCCAAGCCCAACAATGGTGAGATGAATGCTCGATAGTCGTGCAAAAGAATTGTGCCGCATCGGCCAGTCTCTCTTCGCCAAGAAAGCGCCATACGACTCCCTCTGCCAGGACATCGCCGACAACTACTACCCGCTTCGGTCGGACTTCACGCGTGAGCTTGCGCTAGGCGACGATTTCACGACCGGCCTGATGGAGTCCTATCCGGTTCAGGCTCGGGAAACGCTCGGCAATGCTCCGTCTGCCATGCTCCGCCAAGGGGATTGGTTCGAGGTCAAGACCGGCCGCGAGGAGATTGATGAGGATCCGGAGGCCGCTCGCTGGCTGGAACACGCCACGAAGAGCTACCGTCGCCTTGTCTACGACCGCCGTTCCAACTTCGTCGCTGCCACTACCGAGGTTGATCACGACTGGGTGGCGTTCGGCAACGGCGTCATCTCTGTCGAGGAGTCGCCGACCCGCGATCACATGCTGTTCAGGGCGTGGCACCCGCGTGACTGCGCATGGATGCTGAACGAGGTCGGCAAGGTTGACCATCTCCAGCGCAAGATGAAGAAGACGGCGCGGAACCTGAAGAAGCTCTACAAGGACAAGGTTCACGCCGATATCGTTCAGGCTTGTGAGACCGACCCGTCCAAGGAATTCAACGTTCGCCATATCCTGATGCCGGTCGACGACATCTATGGGGACGACAAGATCAAGCGCCGGCAGTACCGCAAGACTCCGTTCATCTCGATCTACGTCGACATCGACCACGAGCAGATCCTTGGCGAGGCCGGGCTGCCGGTATTCAACTATGTGGTGCCGCGCTGGCGCACGCTGTCGAACATTCCGCAGGGTTTCTCGCCGTCCACCATCAACTCGCTGCCCGACGGACGCATGATCCAGTCAATGGCCCGCATCATCCTCGAGCAGGGTGAAAAGGCCGTAGACCCGCCGACAGTTGCCAAGGGCGAGATGTTCCGCGATGCGGTCAACATGTATGCCGGCGGCATGACCTATGTGGATCTGGAAGCGGATGACGATATCCGCAAGCTGTTCCAGACCATCGAGACCGGCAACGTCTCTATCGGCATGGAGATGAAGCAGGACGTCCGCGAGATGATCGCCGAGGCGTTCCTGCTGAACAAGCTCTTCCTGCCTGATACGCGGGAGATGACGGCCTACGAGACACAGCAGCGCATTGCGGAGTTCCGCCGTGCAGCCCTTCCATTCTTCGGCCCGATCGAGAGCGAATATCATCTGCCGCTGCTCGACACAGGCTTCCAGTTGGCGCTTCACAATCGCCAGTTCGAGTTGGGTGAGCTGCCTGATCTGCTGGATGGCGAGGAGACGACCTTCTCCTTCGAAAGCCCGCTGAACACCGCAGAAGGCCGTCAGCTCGTCGCATCGTTCCAGGAGAGCGTGCAGATCCTCGCCGGCGCTGCGCAGTTCGACAAGACCATCCCGTCGACCATGGACTTCAAGAAGATGACCAAGGACGCGGTGAAGGGCACAGGCGCGCCCGCTGACTGGTTCAACGACGAAGAGGTCCAGCAGAGCGAGGAGCAGCAACAGAACGCCGTGGACGGTCTCACGCAGGCCGCTGCAGCGCTCCGCGAAGGGGCAGGGGTGGCGACCGATGTGGCCGGCGCCTCGGTGGCCCTGCAGAACGCAGGACTGGCTTAGCAACCGACATAGGAGGCAACTATGTCCTTTACCAAAGTGAAGGTCGACGAGCGGCATGAAAAGCTCATGCTGGCGATCGGCGACACCATCCAGAAGTTCACGCAGCAGACTCCGATGACGCATGACAGCATCGTCGGAGTTCTGGCGTTCTGTGCAGGCGCTGCCATCGGGCAGGCCAAGACCAGAGGCGAGCGCTTCGAGCTCCGCAAGATGGCCGACGCTAACGTGGATTTCGGCACTGAGGCTACCAGCGGGCAGTCGGCATCGAGCCGGTTGATCCTGCCGGAGCATAGCGCATGAGCAATATTGAGAAGCGCATCATCGCGTTGCTGCCATCAGCAAACGACGAGGGCCAAGCCATCCCCTCGGACCTCGTTGGATCGAGGATCCTGGCATTCGGGACATATGGCGACGGCGACCTCGACTTCGAAGGCGGGTTGGTAATCGAATACGAGACCTCGGCAGGCGAATTGAAGAGGGTTGAGCTTGGCTTCACCGAGTTAGGCATGTGGGCACACAATGACCGCTAAGCCAGCCGCCTACGACAAGGAAGTGCTCTACGCCTTCCGGGCGCTCTTCGACGGCAAGGCGAGCGACGGGCAGCAGAAGCGGGCCATGGAATGGCTGCTCTTCAACGCCTGCCACATCGGCACGCTGAGCTACGCTGCCAACGAACGAGACAGCGCCTTCAACGAGGGAGAACGCCACATCGGGCTCCAGATCGCCCGCATGAGAGAGCCTGAGGCCCTGAAGCTGATCGAAGGCCGGTCACGCTCCGAGAAGATGGCTGAGAAAACTGAGGCAGGCCGCAAGGCCAGTGAATGAGGCAATCATGACTGAGGCAATCGCAGACATCAAAGAGGTCGTGGATGACACGGCGAAGGCGGATACACAGAACAATGACGCTGGCGGCGCTGACAAGGACGCTGGCAGCGATAAGGGCACTGAAGGCGGCGAAGGTGGTGACAAGGTAGATACCGGCACCACGGACGCTGACAAGGGCACTGGTGACACTGCCGACAAGGGCGGCGAGGACAAGGGCGCGGCTCTTCCGGACAATTGGCGCGAGCTAGCGGCTGGCGACAACGAGGATCGGCTCAAGCTTCTGAAGCGCTACGGCTCCCTGGATGGAGTCGTGAAGGCGCTGGAAGAGGCACAGAAGACCATCCGCTCCGGCAAGATCAAGCGCGACATGCCTGATCCGAAGGACGAAAAGGCCATGGCCGAATGGCGGAAAGAGCAGGGCATCCCTGCCGATCCGACGGGCTATGTGCTCCCCGAGCCGGTGACCAAGCGCCTGGTCGATGCAGACAAGCCTGTGCTGTCCAGCTTCACCGAGTTCGCCCATGGCAAGAACGCACCTCCGGCCTTCGTCGAGATGGCGGCCGAATGGTACGTGGACATGTCGGAGCGCGCAGCCGAGGCGCAGACCCAGGCGGACACCAAGGCCAGCGAAGAGGCGGAGGACGCCCTGCGCGATGCATGGTCCCGCGACGAATACAAGGGCAACCTGACGCTCGCCAAGCGCTTCATGTCGTCTGCCGGCGATATCGGCGATGCATGGACCGAGGCAAGATTGCCGGACGGGCGTCGCCTTGGGGATATCCCGGGCTTCGTCCAATGGGCATCCGACCAGGGGCGCAACGCCTTTGGTGATGTCGTCTTCTCCTCGAGCGATGCGCAGGAGCGGCACAACAGCCGCCGCGCCGAGATCGAGAAGACCATGAAGACCGACATCGACAAGTACTATTCCGAGGGCATGGACAAGGAATACGCCCAGATCCTCGAGCGAGACGCCAAGCGCAAATAGCGCTGGCTTGATTACCGCCGACACGAAGGCCACCCCGGCAACGGCCCCTGAGTGAAGGCATCCCCCAGACATCGCCAAGCTTGAAAGCCCCGGATGACAGCGGCCACCCCGGTAACGGCCCCGCATGTCCTTCGGCCACCCTCGATTGCTCCGGCCCAAATCCCAACCCTCAAAACCTGAAAGGAGAGCCACATGTCGATTGAAGCGGCATTGACTCAGTACCGGAAAGAGTTTGTGGCGGCTTTTGAGCAGCGGACGAGCCAGCTCAAGGCATCCACCACCAAGGAAAGCGTCATCAACGGGAACACCGCAACGTTCCTCGTCTCTGGTTCCGGCGGCGATACCGCTGTGACCCGCGGCACGAACGGCCAGATCCCGTATGGCAACCCGACCAACTCGCAGCCCGTTGCGACCCTGGTCGAAAAGCATGCGCCCTACGAGCTGACCAACTTCAACATCTTCGCCTCCCAGGGAGATCAGAAGAAGGTCATGCAGATGGCGTCGATGAACGTCATCAACCGTGACATCGACCTGACCATCCTGGCAGAGCTCGCCAATGCGACCAACGACTTCCCGTCGACGGCGCAGACCGCAACGCTCAACATGGTCACCGGTGCGCAGGCCATCCTCGGCAACAATGATGTCGACGTCGAAGACGAAAACAACATGTTCGCCGTCATCTCCCCGGCCTTCCGTGGCTACCTCCTGCAGACGACGGAATTCGCTTCCGGCGACTTCGTGGAGTCCAAGCCGCTGAACGGTCCAGCCCGGAAGTTCTTCCGTTGGGCCGGCATCAACTGGATCGTCTCGAGCCGCATCACCGGCCTCGGTACGGCCGCCGAGATTTGCTACATGTACCACCGCAATGCGATCGGCTACGCCGTGAACGTTGGCGAAGAAAAGATCGCCATCGGCTACGACGAAAAGCAGGACACGTCCTGGTCGCGCGCCACGGTCTACCATGGGGCAAAGCTTCTCCAGAACAACGGCGTCGTGAAGATGACTCACGATGGCTCCGCGTTCGTTGCCACGTAAGGAGACCTGAACATGGCCTACAAATCTGACAACCTTGCCATGGTCATTAACCCGACCAGTGGCGCGCTTCCCCGCCTCTTCATCTACTACAACGAAGATGCGGACAGCAACGCAACCATCATCGGCGCCAGCTTCTTCACGAACGGCGTAACGATGGGCATGCGCAAGGGTGACCTTGTGGATGCGGTGAACGTCGCTACCCCGAAGCACACCCGCTACCAGGTTCTGAGCACGAGCGGCGCTGCCGCCACGGTTCAGGCTGTAGCGGCTGTCTAAACGCGGCAGATCGCGGCTTTCGTGTCGCGATGTTGCCTCCATCGTGACCGGATACGGGCGGCGGCGCTCTCCTGCTGCCGCTCGTTCTCGGTTCTCGTTGGACACTCTCCCACCCATGAATGAGGCAATCATGAAAACCCTTCACCCCACGAAGATGCGCAACACTGCCGAGTATGTGCGCTCGCAGCACCACGTGATCGTCGATGCGGATCACACGCTCGAAGACGTCCTGAAGCCTGGCTATTGGGCTCATCACGCCGAGCGCATCCGGGTCTATGACCTGATCGACGTCATCCACAACGACTTCGACGTCACGCTGCGCGTCACCGGCAAGGGCATCGGCTTCGTCGAGACCCGCATCCTGCGCGCATGGATCTCGGAAGCCGCCGACGCCAATCTCTCCGAAGAGCAGAACGCCGAGGCTGATGCGACCATCCCGGATGGCTATGTCGTCGACCACCACTCCAAGACCGGCTGGCGTGCCCGCCTGAAGGATGGCGGTGTCGAGATCAGCCGGAACCACAAGTCCAAGATCGAAGCCATCAAGGCGGCGCTCGATCATGCGGCCCGCGCTCAGGGTCTCGCAGCATGAGTGGGTGCCGCATCGGCAAGGTCAAGCTGAAGTCGGGCGGCATCCTTCACAAGCTCCCGACTGTCGAGCGGGATGAACCTCAAAAACAATTGGTCGATTGCGCAGCCACGATCTCCGGCTTTCACGAGCCGGGTGAACTCGCGGGCTACGTCGTGTTCGGCTGGGATCGCCAGGGGCTGTCCAGCATTGGATATTTCATCGACAGGCCCGGCTTGGTCGGTGTCCGAATGCTTCCTTCCTTTGTCGCCGACGGGCTCAGGGAGAAAATGATCGAAACAGGGGATTGGGGCTGATGGCTTCCAGGCTGGCAATCTATCAGGGCGCCCTGCGTCTCCTTGGGCCGTCAGAGCTTTCGTCTCTGACCGAGGACATCGTGGTCAAGCGCAAGCTGGATTCCGCGTGGGGTCCATCCGTTGATTTCATGCTGGAGCAGGGCCTCTGGAACTTCGCCATTCGTTCGGTGGCGCTCCAACCGGACGAGGACGTTCAGCCGTTGTTCGGGTTCGACTACGCCTACTCCAAGCCCGATGACTGGGTCCGAACGGCCTCCATCTCGCCCTATGTCGACTACCGAGAGGGCATCAGGGAGTTCGAGGACCAGACCGGCTATTGGTACACCTCGCATACGCCGATCTACGTCCAGTATGTCTCCAACGATCCTGCTTATGGCTGGAACGTCGGCGCATGGCGTCAGAGCTTCTCCAAGGCTCTGGAGACCTATCTGGCGTTCGAGTGCGGGCTACCGATCTCTTCGGACAAGGGCAACCGCAACGACCTCTATACCCTGTTCGAGCAGCGGCTCCAGAACGCCAAGACCAAGGACGCGGTAGACGAGCGTGTCCGCGAGAAGCCCCCGGGCAAGTGGACCCGTTCGAGAAACACCGGCTACCGCGGAGAGCGCTGGCGTGGCTAAGGTCAACACCTATCTCCACGCCTTTTCCACCGGCGTCCATGACTCGACGGCACTGCCGCGCATCGATCTGGAACGCATGCGGCTGGCCGCCGAGATCCAGACGAACCTGCTTTGCCGCGCGACTGGTCCCGGCTTCATGCGCCCAGGTCTTGGCTATCTCACGTCCACGTATACCGACGCCGAGGCGCGCCTGAAGGAGTTTATCTTCGGCGTCTCCGATGCGGCCCTGATGGAGTTCACTAACCAGAACTTCCGGGTCATGGTCAACGACGTCATCGTGACGCGTCCGGCTGTCTCGAGCACGGTAGTCAATGGCGACTTCTCCTCTGCCACCGGCTGGAACACGGCTGGCGTCGGCGGCGGGACGTCCACGATCTCCGGCGGCAAGCTGACCATGAATGCGGTCAACATCGAAGGTATCGCTGTTTGCCTGCGGTCGGTAACTACGTCCACGCCGAACGTCGAGCATGCGCTTCGGATCGTGGTCGAGCGTGGCCCTGTGACGTTCCGATGCGGGTCCACCAGCGGCGGCGACGAATATGTCTCCGAGACGACGCTGCCCACCGGCGTGCATTCGCTGGCCTTCACGCCTACCGGCACGTTCTACGTCCAGTTCACGTCCAAGCTCCGCTATAACAAGATCGTGGACAGCATTCAGATCGAAGCCGCGGGCCCGATGATCCTGCCGACGCCTTGGCTGCTTTCGGACCTCCCGAGCCTTCGCGTGGCCCAATCAGCCGACGTCTGCTTCGTTGCATGCGAGGGCTATCAACAGCGCCGCATCGAGCGCCGTGCGACCCGTTCGTGGTCCGTCGCTCTCTATGTCTCCGACGACGGTCCTTTGCTTCCATCGCCGGACAAGGCGGTGCGCCTGCGTCCTGGCACGCTTGAGGGAAATACAAGCCTCACGTCCAGTTCACCATACTTCACCCCGCAGCACGTCGGGGCGCTGTTCTCGCTGACCCACACCGGTCAGGTGGTCATCCAGTCGCTGGCTCAGGACGACACCTATACGGATACGATCCGGGTCTCCGGCATCTACCGCGCCGGCACGGACAGCGACCGCGACTTCGCATTCACCGTAGCCGGCACATGGTCGGGAACGATTGTCTACCAGCGGTCCTATGACGATCCGGACACCGGCTTCGTGGACGTCGGTACCGTGACCGTCAATGGAACGACCGGCAACAACGACAATGCCGACAACACCGTCTATTACTATCGAGTCGGCTTCGCGCCGGGTGGGTATGTCTCGGGAACGGCCTCCATCACCATCCAGTATTTCGGCGGCGGTGGAACCGGGATCTGCCGGGTGACGGACTATGTCTCGCCGACCCAGGTCAATATCGAGGTCATCACCCCGTTCCTCAATAACCACTGGACGCGCGACTGGCGCCCATCTGAATGGTCAGACGCTTCCGGCTGGCCGTCGGCCGTGGCGCTCTCTGACGGGCGTCTGTGGTGGTCTGGAGCGGATCGCATCTGGGGTTCTGTCTCCGATGCCTTCGCGTCCTTCGACGACACCGTGGAAGGCGACAGCGGCCCTATCTCGCGCTCGATCGCGACCGGCGGGGTGAACAGCACCCAGTGGCTACTCTCGCTCAAGCGGCTTCTGGTGGGCACGGAAGGCGCTATCGCAACGGTGAAGTCCTCATCGCTGGATGAACCGCTGACCCCGACCAACTTCGGCATCAGGGACTCGTCGACGACGGGCGCGGCCGGTGTGGACCCGATCAAGGTCGACATGCGCGGCATCTTCGTGGAGCGGGCAGGGACTGCATTGCTGGAACTCACCTTCAACGGCGAGTCCTCCGACTACATCGCGACGCAGATCAGCAAGCTGACGACCGACCTATTCGGAAGCGGTGTCAAGTCGATCTCCGTCCAGCGCCGGCCGGATACCCGCATCTGGCTCGTCCTCAATGACGGATCATGTGTCTGCATGGTCTACGAGGCCGATCAGGAGGTTCTTGCCTTCATCCCGATCGAGACGGATGGTGACTTCGAGAGCGTGGCGGTCCTGCCGTCGCTCATTCAGGACACAGTCTATTTCGCGATCCGCCGGACGATCAACGGCTCCACGGTGCGCTACATCGAGAAGATGGCCATGGACACCGATGTTCGACCGACCACGCTCTGCAAGGTCATGGACGCTTATACGGCCGGGGTAAACCCGCCTGCCACAAGCGTGGTCCACGTCGGACAGCATCTCACCGGTGCATCTGTCGTGGTCTGGGCGGATGGCCAGCCGGTGGAATCGGCTCCCGGCGTGCCGCTGACCTTCGTCGTCGATGTCGTCGGCAATATCACCTTGCCGGCTCCCGTGACCAACTGGGTGGCCGGCCTTCCATACCGGGCGCGCTACAAGTCGGCTCGGTTGGCCTATGGCGCTCAGGGCGGAACAGCGATGCTGCAGAAGAAGACGGTCGACAACCTCGGCCTGATCCTCACGGATTTCGTCCGCGCCGGCATTCGCTACGGCAAAGCGTTCGATGACCCATATCGGGCGCTCGATCGTCTGCCGATGCACGCCGACGGGAAAGAACAGCCGGCAATCGTGCTCAGCGATATCAGGGATGAGGAAGCCTTTCCATTCCCCGGCGAGTGGGACACGGACTCCCGCGTCTGCATCGAATGCTCCAGCCCATACACCATGACCGCCTTGGGACTGGTGATGGGGATCAACACGAACGAACGATGACGCTTGAGATTGTCCAGGTCGACCCATCGACCATCGCGGCCGTCGAAGGCGTCGATATCAGCATTCCGGCGGTTGCCTATGTCGGCATCGACGAGGGCCAGATCGTCGGTTCGTATGGTCTGGCCTGGGGCGGCGGGAGATGTTGGATCTGGCTTCGTCTTCCAAATGGAAAGCCAAGCTACGCGATCACGGTCATGCGCCGGACGAAGGCGTTGCTCGCCAAGGCATGGCAGTTGGGCGAGACGGAAGTCTACACCCCGCGCGACACTGAATTTGAGACATCCGAACGGCTGCTGACAGTCTTGGGGTTCAAGCTGCACGGCATCGAAAAGGGAATGGAAGTATGGCGGAAATCGCGGCTATCGGCGCGTGGCTCAGCAGCAACATCGGCACCGTTGCCACCGTTGCCGGCACAGCCCTGACGGCAGCCGGTACGCTGGCTGCTGGCAAGGCAGAGAAGACCAATCAGGACTACATCGCCAAGCAGGAAGACCAGAAGGCCAACGAAGAGATGGCCGCGGCCCAGCGCGAGGCCCAACAGAACCGGAAAGAGGCGATCTTCGCCAACTCCCGGGCACAGGCTCTGGCGGCTTCCTCCGGCGGTGGTGCTGGCTCCGATGCTCCGACCATCGTCAAGCTCATGAGCGACACGGCGGGGCAGGGCGAGCTTAACGCGGGCACCACCCTCTATGGCGGTGTGCAGCGCGCAGCGGGGCTCAGGGATAGCGCCAAGGGCCGCAGGGCAGCCGGCAGGGCTTCCTACCTCGGCAGTCAGCTTGGCGCGTTCGGGCAGGTCGCCAGCGGCGTTGGCAAGGCGTTCGGTTGAACATGGCAAGATTACCCACGAAGTTCGATATCAGCCAGCAGCCCTCGGGGCGCTCCGGGCGTCAGATCGCAGAATACGACACGTCCGGCTTTGGCCGTGGTCTGGCAAGTCTCGGCGGGTCTATCTCGGCCCTTGGCGAGGATCTGAAGCGCCAGCAGAACACGGTGGATCTTGCGCGCGCGGAAGCGGCCAAGGCCCAAGGGTTCATCGACGTGGAGAACACATTCTCCAACGATGGCGACTATTCGACGTTCAACCAGCGTGCTCCGAAGCAGACCGGCGATATCGTCGACAAGTCCGCCAACCTGATCCGCGACCCACAGATGCGCGAGCGCTGGAAGCTTGGCGCCCAGACCGATGCGGCCCGGGTCAACGACTCCATTGGAGACAAGGCGCGCTCGCTTGGAAAACAGGCAGAGACCGTGGCGTTCGACGATGCTCTTGAAACCAACCGGCGCATCTATGTGGACCCGAACAGCTCGGAAGCCGCAAGGACGAAGGCACGCGCCGATATCGAGGGCGCTATCGCCACCGGCGAGAAGAGTGGCCTGCTGACGCCAGATCAGGCTTCAGCCCGTCGCGACAAGTTCGTGAGGAACGCAGATTTCAACCGTGCCAAGCTTGAAGCTGAACGCGATCCAAGCCAGTTCAGGCCGGGTAACGTCGTCGATCGTATCGTGGGAGCGGAAAGCGGCGGCAATGCGAACGCCAAGAATCCGAACTCTTCTGCCACCGGAGCGGGTCAGTTCATCGACTCCACGTGGCTGGCGACGGCCAAGGCCCACCGCCCAGATCTGTTCAATGGACGCACGGCAGAGGAGGTTCTCGCGCTTCGGAATGACAAGGCTCTCTCCAAGGAGATGACGGCCTACCTCGCCAACGACAACGCGCAATTCCTCCGCAACCAAGGCATTCAGCCGACCGACGGCGATATCTATCTCGCCCATTTTCTTGGGCCCAGAGGCGCGGCGCAGGTCCTGAAAGCAGACCCCAGCGCTTCGGTCGCAAGCATCGTGGGCCAGGATGCTGTTGACGCCAACCCGTTCCTTAAGGGCATGAGCGCCGCCGACGTGCGGGCATGGTCAAACAAGAAGATGGGTTCCGAGGCCCCAGCCTATTTCAAGAACCTCTCTCCTGAGGAACAGCAGGTCGTATTCAATCAGGCCGAGTCTCGCCAGCGCGAGATGGCCGTCGAGCAGCGCGGCAACATCGAAACGGTCGTCCAGAACGCTCCTACCGCCATCCAGAACACCGGAACCTACAGCGGGGCCATTCCAACCCGCACAGAGTTCATGGACGCCTACGGGGCGCAGGATGGCAACGAGCGATATGACAAGTTCTCGGCCGCTCTGGAGGTAAGCCAGCAGGCATACAACTTCCGAACCATGTCGGCCGACGACATACAGGCCATGGTCAACGAGGCCAAGCCCACATCGAGCGGCAATGACGCTGCACTTCAGGCGGCGCGCTATGACGCCTTGAACAGCGCGGCCACCACCACCCTTGCGGCTCGCCGGGCTGATCCGGCCACCTACACGCAGCAGGCGTTCCCGAATGTCGCCCGGGCTTGGAGCGATGCCGCCAATACGGGCAACTATCAGGCGGCATTGAACGCCACGGCGACCGCCCAGCAGCAGCTCGGCATCACGGACATGAAGCTGCTTCCAAAGGCTGTTGCCGATCAGGCTGTTACGACGTTCAAGAACCCGGAAGCGACGGATGATCAACGGCTTGCGGCGGTCAACTCGCTTGTATTTTCCACGCCTGACCCTACGCAACGCCAGGCCGTCTTCAATCAGTTGGTCGACGCCGGTCTCCCGGCCATGACCGAAGGTGCTGTGGAAGCAGCGGCGCGTGGGGACTCTGGCGCGGCCAATCGTCTGCTGCAGGCCGCATTGACCGACACCGGCAAGCTTCCGATGTCCGGCGACGTCAAGCCAGCCGATATCGACGATCAGCTCTACTCGTCCGTCTGGGCGCCTGGAGCGATCGGCGATGCATCCTATGGCGTGGCCTATGGAGATACGGCAAGCCTTGAGCGTGCGCAGCGCGGCGGCGAACTGATGAAGAAGGCCGTCCAGCTTCGTGTCTCTCAGGGGCAGGATCTGGAGACCGCCGTCGCCGGTGCTTCCAAGGATCTGTTCGGCGACATGAAGGTCTACGACGGCAGCTATGGTGTGAACGCCAACCTTCCGGTCCCAAGCGATACGGATGAAGACACGCTCTACAGCGGGCTGAATTCGGCCAAGACATCGTTCAAGGCCGCACTTGAACTTCAGCGCCAGCGGGTCATCGACGGTTCCAAGGCCGATGTCGCCGATGGCGGCCGCGCCATCATCGATCAGTCCACGCAGAACCGCATTGATGACATCCTTGAAAACGGGGTGTTCGTCGTCTCCGGCGATGGCGTCGGCCTTCGCGATCCATACACCGGCCAGTTCGTACCGGGAGCGGATGGAGTCACTCCGCTGTCGATCCCGCTGCAGACGATCCTAGATCTGGGGACGCAGGTCTCGCATAACACAGGCGGCGCTGCAGCGGGTGGAAGCTTGGAAAACTCGGGGCCATTGGTCATCGACATTCGCGGTGGTGACACCAATCTGCGCGGCCGGCGCGACCAGGACGTGAAGACGTACAAACCATGAGCTTCAGTTTCATTCCGGCTCCGCGCGGCGGGGTAATGACAGACAGCGACCTGGCGGTGTCGGCACTCGATCAGCCGATGTCGCTTGGCTCGACGTTCTGGGATCAGGCCAAGGGCGGGGTTGTCGAAAGCTTCGGCCTTGGTACAGGGATCAGGAACTTCTCCACTCCTGAGGCCGCCCCTCCTGAAGCGGATGGCTGGCTTTCGGAAACGCTGCAATCGATCAACCGCGCGATCGATCCGTCCGTCCTGCTCCGTCGCGCGCTCGGCACGTCCTATGACGGGTCGGCCACGATCACCGAGGACCAGTACAAGCGCTCGCCTTCCTATAGGGCGGACGTTCCATGGTCCGAGGGGATGACGGATGAACGGGCTGCTTCGCTTGCCGAGCAGGACGATATCCGCAAGGTCCGCGACTTCTATGCCCAGAAGCGTCCGATCACGGCCTTCTTCGGCAATCTCGGCGGTCAGGCCATCGACCCGATCAACTACATCCCGATCTTCGGAGAGGTGGTGCAGGCGGCGAACGTCGCGCGCTTCGGCCGCATCGCTGGACGGGCCGTGACGGCGGCAGGGGACGCAGCGGCCAACACGGCGCTTGCCGGCCTCACCACGGCACCGGTCAGGGAACAGCTTGGAGATGACGTCTCCTGGCAGTCGACGGTTTCGCAGATCGCCATGGCCGCGCTCATCGGTGGGGCCTTCGGCGCTGTGCATGGCCGCTTCGGGCGGGCATCGCCTGCGGAACTTAGGGCCGATGCAGAGGCCAAACTCGCCACCTTGGACAATGTCCAATCGTCTCGTGTTGCCCTGAATGACGCATTGGACGGCATGATCCGGGAAGGCGAAGTGAACCTGTCGCGGGCAAGCTCCGGCTATGCCGACAACCTGTCGCGTGAAGTGGGGCGCCTCTCCGAGGCATACGACTCCGTTCGCACCAACCCGACCGGACCGACACGCGATCCGCTGGTTTCGATTACGCCTGACGACATTGACGGCATGATCGTGTCGCGAGGCGCTTTCAGGGATGTGAACGAAGTCGAGTTCAGCAAGCGGGGCTGGGGGCTTGTCAAGGTCATCTGGGGCCACGGTGACAAAAGCAAGGAGCCGCCAGAGTTTCAGGTTTCGAAAGAGGATATCGTGGATCTGCCGAATGTGGTCCGCGATTATGAGCCTTCGTCTGTCAGTGAAGACGGGCTTCGCCGTGAATGGCGCATAGAGCGCAACGGCAGGACGGTTGTCTACGCAGACACGATGATGGGTGATAACGGTCGCCATCTGGTGACGACCTACATCGACAAGCCAAAGGCTGGAAAAGAGGCAAGAGCCTTGTCGGAGAGGAGGCCGCCGGTCTCGCCCGGATCCCGCCCACAGGCTGGTGACCTCGTGGGGGATACTGCCGGGGACCGTTCGATTGGCACCCCCGAAGCCGGGCGAGACGTGCCGGCAGAAGGGAATATAGCGCCTTCCGCCGTATTAGACAACAACGTCGACAAGCCTGTGGCCGCCAACGGTATGCCGGCCGCCGTCACGGAACCAGTCCAGCAGATCGGCGCGACACAGCGCCCCGCTGCGCCGATCGATACCCGCGTTCCTCAAACGCCAGTCGATCCTGCCGTCAACGACGCCGCAAAGCGCGTTGGCAAGCCCGAAGGTTCAAAGGCCCTGGCCGAGCAGTATCGGGTCAATCCGGAGACCGGAGAGTTCCCGGAGATGGCCGACATCGACCAGCTTCGCGCCGAAGGCCGCCTGACGGAAGAAGACATCGCCGCGCTCGACGAGGCGGACGAGACGATCAAGACCGCCAACGCCTATGGCGAAGCCCTGAAATCCTTTGCTTCATGTGTGATCTAGATGGCTGACAACGACTTCGTGCGCTCTTCCTGCTATGCCGCCGCGGCCAATGCGGCCGAGGCTGCTGGCGCCAAGCTGAGCGACCGTGACCTTGCCGCAGCCTACAGACAGGCGGCAGAGGAGAAGGCACGTCTCAAGGCCTCAGGCGTGACGGACAACGTTGCTGACCGGATCAAGGGCATCGCAGAGGCGACTGCCGAGCGGACGCGCATCGCTGCCGCCCTGCAGAAGAAACATGCCGCCCTGAACATCCTCGCCCGCGACCGCCTCGAGCAGACAATCGACGCGTTCCAGAAGGCGGGGCTATCCCCGAGGGACTCGATCCTCGCCGTCATGGAGGGGTCGCAACAGGGGATCGCCGGAGCTCGGGACTCGGTCCATGCCCGCCGTCTCGGCTATGAGGCCCGCTTCGTCGGTGGGATGATGTCAGAGATCCAGAAGAACCGACCGCATCTGGTCAACGTGCTCGCCGACAAGCGTCTCTCCGACGACGTCTTCCGCGAGATGGGCGAGCTTCGTGAAGGTGGGAAGCCCGGTGTAACCGGCAATGACGACGCCAAGTATCTCGCCAGCGTCTTCGCCAAGCACGTCGAAGCCAGCCGGACGGATCTCAACCGCCTTGGCGCATCCATTGGAAAGCTCGATGGCTGGGCAGGGGCCCAGGTCCATGACGACATGAAGATGATGAGGGCCGGCAAGGAAGCGTGGGTGGAACAGGTTTCGCCATTGCTCGATCTGAGCCGAACCTTTCCGGATGCTGTCACCGGCGATGAGGTCCGCGGTATCCTTGGCGATATCTACGACACCATCATCACCGGCGTTCCGAACAAGGCGACGGCCAAGGAGAAGGGCCAGCGGGTCAACCCGGCCAACCTCGCCAAGTCGCTCGGCAAGACTCGCGTGCTGCATTTCAAGGATGCGGAGAGCGCCATCGCCTACCGGGATGCATTCGGCTACGGCAATTCGATCTATGGCATCATGGCCCACCAGCGCAGGGCGGCCAACCTCGCAGCCCAGATGGACATGTTCGGGCCGAACCCGGAAGTCATGTTCAACAGCCTCGTCGAGAGCCAGCGCCGCAAGCTCAGGGATAATCCGGGCCTCTCTCCCGAGGAGAAGGTCAAGGCCATCCAGAAGCTCAATGCCGACGCCGGCCCGCTGCGGAGCGCCTTCGATGTCATGTCCGGCGCGATCTCGCGTCCAGGCAACGTCAACGCGGCCAAGATCAGCAACGACATCAGGGCCGTCCAGAGCATGGCAAAGCTTGGCGGTGCGGTCCTGACGGCCATGCCGACCGACGTGGTTGGCGCGGCGCAGGCATCCATGTTCCGAGGCAATGGCTTTTTCAATGGGATGGTCAAGCAGATCGGCGGCATCCTGAAGGGACGCCCGAAGGCGGAGCAGGCCGAAATCTCCTACCTGTTCGGTGAAGGGTTCGACAGCCTGATTGGAGATGTCCTTTCCCATGGCCTCGCCAATGATGGCCCAGTCGGCAAGATGTCCAAGCTGACGGAGTCGTTCTTCAAGTGGAACGGCCTCAACTGGTGGACGGATGTCGGTCGCTCGGTCGTTGGCCGCACGGTGGCCGCCGAGATGGGCATGAGGGCAGACACGGCCTTCGCTGACCTGCCAGCCAACTATTCTCATGTGCTTGGCCTTCATGGCATCGGTGAACGCCAATGGGAGGCCCTACGGCAGGCGACCCGGCGCGAGGTGAACGGAAACGCCTACATCACGCCGGACGCGATCCGTGAGCTTCCTGACGCCGCTGTGGAGCCGTTGGTTGCCGATCGTCTGGCAAGTGCCAAGACGCCGGAGCGAAGGGTTGAAATCCTCGATCAGGCCAGACGCGATCTGGAGCTCCAGGCGCTGCGCTTCGTGGCCGATGAAACGAACTATGCCATCGTGGAAACAGACGCCGCGGCCCGCCGCATTTCGACACTCGGGACTCGACCGGGAACCTTCGCCGGCGAGGCCGCGCGCTTCGTGATGCAGTTCAAGGGTTTCCCGATCGCCTTCTCCCAGCGCATCCTTGGACGCGCGCTGTTCGGCGGCAAGGGCGCGACCAAGTACGAGCGCATCATGAACAACGCTCCACACCTTGGAGCGCTCATTGGTGGACTGACTGTCGCCGGCTACATGGCTATGACGATGAAGGATCTGGCCAAGGGCTATTGGCCACCACGCGATCCGCTCGACCCGAAGGTCATCACGGCTGCTCTCACGCAGGGCGGGGCGCTCGGCATCTATGGCGACTTCCTCTTCGGAGAGGCCAACCGCTTCGGTTCTGGGGCTCTGGAGACATTCTCTGGCCCATTCATTGGAACGCTGAGCGATATCGTCAATGTGCCGCTGAAAGCCAGGACCGCCTTGGAGAAGGGCGAGCGGCCAAAGATGGCGGGGGATCTGTTGAACCTCGCGCTTCAAAACACGCCGTTCATCAACCTTACCTATGCGCGACCGGCGCTGGACATCCTGTTTCTGAACTCGTTGAGGAACTGGGCAAGCCCCGGCTACACGAACCGGCTGCAGAGGCAGCGGCTCAAAGACTATGGCCAGCGCCCGCTAATGCCATCCACGCTATGAAGGCGGCGCCGACGAGAGCGGCGAGCCACATGAGAAGGGTTGAGGAGACAAGCGCCTTGGCGCCATCCCGGCCGCTGACAATGAAGCCTATCGTGCCGAGAAGCCCGACGATCCAGAGAATTCCTATCGGGAGCTCGAGGCCTCTCGTCCATGGCTCCTTGATCATCAAGCCCCCGACGGCGGCAAAGCCGAGCATGGCGGCAAGGAAAGCGATGAACTGCTGAGTGCTCTTAGTCATCCGGCCTTTGGGTCGCGTGATTGATCTGACTTTCAACACATACGCCAAACCGGAACGCAAAACAAAGGCTCCTTTCGAGGGGCCTTTCTCTTTTTGAGGAGAATTTATGACCTCGATCAAGATCGACCGCTTGGATGGCCTATCATCCGCGGCGGCAATCAAGGGGCCGTGCCTCGTCGCCACGACCGGCAATATCACGCTCTACGGCGAACAGACCATTGACGGTGTCGCCGTCGTCACCGGCAACCGTGTTCTGGTCAAGGATCAGACGGCCGCCTACGAGAACGGTATTTATGTCTGCGACACCGGCCAATGGCGCCGGACCAAGGATTTCAACCGCACGGATGACGTCGTCGAAGGAACGCAGCTTCTCGTCACCGACGGGGCGACTTACACGCGCAGCCTGTGGTGCGTCGTCTCAAGCAATCCGATCGTCGTCGGGACCGACTCCATCAGCTTCTCGCAGACCATTGTCAGCGCCGCCGAGATCGAAGCCGCAACCGCAGCCGCAATCGCTGCAGCCGAAGCCGCCGCAGCCTATGCCGACTTCGCCCGAAACAACTGGGCCATCGCCGCCCGGCTCACCGGAACCGGTGTGCAGACGGACTATACGCTTCTCGTAGACCCCGGCTCAGAAAACAACATGTTCGTGACGGTCGGCGGAGTCGATCAGGTACCAGGTGGCGATAGTCCCCCATTCCAGTTGGTCTACATCGCCGGAACCCCGTGCATCAGGATAACGATCCCGTCCGGGATTACCGGCGCCGTCAGGGTCAGCAACGCGATCAACGTGCTGACACCGTCGGACGGCAGTGTCACCAATCCAAAGCTGGCCAGCGGCGCGGTGACCTACGACAAGATGCAGGACATCAGCGCGACACTTCGGCTTCTCGGCCGCAAGACGGCGGGCGCAGGTGACCCTGAGGAAATCAGCGCGGCAGAGCTCCGCGACTTGTTCCTGCCCGCCGGTGCAGTCGTCGACAGTATCACTGGAAGCTACACCGCCAACACGACGCTAACCACCCAGATCCCCGCAGACAACACGATCCCGCAGATCGGCGAGGGAACGCAGCTCATCTCCGTCTCAATCACCCCGAAGACGATCACGAACAAGATCCGCATCCGATACGACGGTTGGGGCTCCGTGGCTGCCGCCACCAACATCATCTCTGCGATCTTCAACGGAAACGCCAACGCGATCCACGCGGCCATGGTCGTTGGCGCCGCCGCGAGCGCTCGCATCCCGGTCTGCGGCAGCGTCGAATACACCCCCGGTGTCCTGACCGCACAGACCATCTCGCTGCGGGTCGGGCCGAGTTCGGCTGTCAACATCTCAATGAATGGCGACGTCGCTACTCCTCTGTTTGGCGGCGTCTCCGGCGTCCGTCTCATCGTCGAAGAAATAAAGGCCTGACCCCATGGTAACCAAAGTTTCTGAGGCGATGCTCGACATCCTGGGCGACAGTGACCTTTCGCGCGCCTACGTGATCGCCAATTTCCATCCATCGGTGGGGCCCGATCTCATCGAGACGAACGGCTACTATGCCCAGGGCGATAGCGGCGGCGCGGCCTATAGAAAGGTCGGCAGCCAGCCGACCCACCCGGGAAAGCTCTCGATCACGCTCTCCGACGGCTCGACGGTTGTCTGGTACGAGCTATCCACCCGTCGGGTGAACATCCGCGCGCTCGGCGCCGTTGGCGATGGCACCGCTGATGACAGCGTCTCGCTCCAAGCCGCTGTGGACACCGCCAAGGCGCTCGGTCTGCCGATCTACATTCCCGATGGGAATTTCAAGGTCACGGCCACGACTACGATTGTCGACTTCTCCTTCATCCTTGAAGGGGATGGACCCGGCAAGTCGGTGATCTTCTCGTCCGACCTGAATGCCCCGATCTTCGAGATCCAGGTCAATGCCGCCACGATCGAGCGGTGCCGTGTCGACAACATGACGATGCGTGCTGCTTGGTCGAACCTCGCATTGACCTACACGAGCTGCTGCGCGTTCCTGGTGACGGGAAACAACACCACGTATTTCCAGTGGAATTCGTTCACCAACCTGCAGATGGAAGGGTTCTATTCCTGGTTCTGCGTGACGAAGGTGGCCCGGACGACCGCTTTCGGTCTAGAATGCAATGTCGCGTGGACGTCCTTCGAGAACATCACGATCCGCGGCTACAACAACCCGGCGATTTCCGGATGGAAGTTCGATACAGGGTCAGGAACGGGCAACGCCTATTACAACATCAGCGGCGGCATTGGCGGCAATGTCAACGGCACGCCCACGCCTGGCGCCGTGTTCCAGTTCTCTGGTTCCGGTCATGTGGTCGGCGACATCGTGGTTGATGGCGGTCATTTCGGCGGGACCACAGGATCTGTCATCATCGGTATCGGCCCGAACACGGTCTATCGCCAGCGCATCTGCATTAGCAACGTACAGGCCGACGCCGGCATCGATTACTATTTCGGAGCGTCAAGCACCGGATCCATCGGCTACACCAACATCAAACTGATCAACTGCAACATCGGCGGCGGTGCCAAGATTGGCGGAATTCCTCCAATCCGAAACAGCCAGATCTACGATCAGGAGGCATCGGAGTGGCGCGCCGGCCGGCTCATCACGACGAACGCGACGGGTGCACAGGGCTTCAGTCTGTTCTCGCTGACCCTAGTTGCCAATGCGTCTGCGGTCGTCGAATTCGACGTGGTCGGTGTCTCAGGCGGTATCTCCGGCTGCGCGATCTCGACCAAGTACCTGATCCGTGCTGGGCCGAGCAGCATTGCCGAAATCATCCAGATGTCGGGCGCCACATCGCCGTCGGGCTCACCGCCGATAACGCATTCTGTCACGCCGTCCGGCCTTGCGGTGACGTTCGGTGCATCATTCTCTCCGAGCGGAGCGGGGAGTTATATCGATGGTCAGATATGCGCGAAGGGAGGGCCGTTCGTTATCGACCGCCTCTAGCACGCGTTGCGGATAAACAAGGTCGGTGGGTCGCTGGCATTGATAGGATGCTCGGTCCACCGGCTGTCGCTGCGGAGTAGCTGCAGCATTTCGTCATGCAGCTTTGGCCCCGGAAGGTTTTGACCGAGGCCTTCTTTCAGGCCTGCTTGGTTCGGCGCCAGGATGAAGTTGGATTTCGCTATAGATGCCCGAGCTTCATCCATGGTGCGGACCACG
Source organism: Rhizobium sp. BK251 (assembly GCF_004345245.1). Lineage (GTDB taxonomy): Bacteria > Pseudomonadota > Alphaproteobacteria > Rhizobiales > Rhizobiaceae > Rhizobium. The sequence continues at coordinate 502,633 of NZ_SLUQ01000007.1, forward strand.
TAGAGATAATTCTTGTCGATGTTGTTGCCGTACTTCTGAGCCTGATCGAGCAGCACAGCCTCTTGCGTTATCGGGTAGGGCGAAATCGTTCCCCACAATGGAACCGGGTTACCGCAGAGTGGCGCGCTCTTCACGCCGTCAGCCACCAGGGCTGATATCTGCGCCATCATTTCGTTTACGCCGGGCCTGCCCCTGCTGTCCTGAAATGTCGTGCTGGCGGGCATGAAGAGGACGGCAAGCGCGAGGAGCGCGGCGGACACCGTGGCCGACAGGCGGACGTCAAACGTCCCGACCCCACGCGACAGCGCCACCGTGACGGCCACCAGGAATGGGAAGAAAAAGAAGCTGCTCTGGTAAAGCGATTTGAAGTTGGTCGACGACATGCCGATGTAGATCACCACGCACCAGAGATAGTAGGCGAGGGCCGGCAGGCTCTCTTTGATCGCACGGCGCCTCACCAGCGTGACGACGATATCGACCACGATAAGAAACAGGCCGACGGGAGCGAAATGGCTTAGTCCTAATTCCCCGCCGGTCTCGCCCATGAAATTGAAATTCCAATGATAAGCGGCAGTCCCCGGAGTGTCCCATATGTCGGCGTTGGTGACTATCGCGGCCTTGACGTAGGAATACGTCATCCATCCCCAGTGGATAGTCAACGGTATCATCAGGGCGACGACAATGCCGATCACCAGAAGAGCGCTTGGCCGCGCCAGCTTATAGGACCGAAGAGACGCGAGAGCCGCGCCAAGAACGCCAGCAAAACCGAGCATCCCAATCGAGATGATGAACGCGCTTGGCTTCCATGCGATGGCGAGGACCGCGAACAGCGCGAGGAGCACGGCCCGCTTATAGTTCTGGTCGTCGTATCTGAAATTGATCAGCCAGTATCCGGCGAGTGCAAAGGCTGCGCCGGCAGCCATGTCTGGGCGCAGTTCAGTGATGATGGCCCCGGTAACGGGCGCAAACATCATGAGCGCTGCGATCGCCAGGGCGACATATGGTGCGGTGATCTTTCTGGCTACCAGATAGACACCGACGCAGAAGACCGCGAGCCCGAAGATGTTGGCGACATACGGGCCGTAGTTGTGCGTGCCAGACAGCCAGAAGCCAACCACGACGATCAGCGCCTCCACTGGGGCATGTGGGGGGCTGTAGTAGAACGAGCGAATGATCGAAAGCGGACCGTGGACGCCCTCGAAAGCTACGCGCCGATAGCCGTCCAGCAGGTAGCCGACATCGTCGTAAATCGGCGGCATTGACAGGGCGCCGTAGTCTACCGCTTTCATGATGTTGAGAATCGTGAATGTGACTATGATGGCGACCAGCCCCGCCATGATACGAAATTGCTTGTCTGTCATGCGCCCCGACGTCCGTTAATGCGATGTATCTCATAGGTGGCAAGCAAACATCTTGCAAGCGACCGTGGCCTCTGGCTATAAGGGATGCAGTCAAACGCGGGGATAGGCATGGTAGCCGAGAGAATTGCATACGGGTTCATCATCGTTGCGGCGCTGATCCTGCTCACGGTGTTTTTCGCCGGGCAGATCTATATACCCTATGAAAATCTCCCTGCGTCGTTCTAGCGGCGCACTGACAACCTAGACATTCGAAAGGCTCGCTTCGGCGGGCCTTTTTCGTTTCCGCACCAAATCAAGGGAAAATCAAATGAAGACGAGCACCGAAGGGCTGATTGCCCTGATCGGCCATGAAGGCATTGTCTTGTCCCGCTACAAGGATTCGGTTGGCGTCTGGACGATCGGGGTAGGACACACGAAGGCGGCGGGCGGTATCAACCCGGAACTCTTCGCCGGGACTCTCTCGCTTCAGCAGGCAATCGATCTTCTCCGGACGGACATCGTCAAATACGAGGACGCCGTCAACAAGGCGGTGAAGGTCCCGCTGACGCAATACGAGTTCGATGCGCTCGTTTCTTTCCACTACAACACTGGCGCCATCGCCTCGGCAACTCTGACGAAGACGTTGAACTCCGGCGACAAGGTGAACGCTGGCAAGCAGTTCATGAATTGGGTGAAGCCGCCCGAGATCAAGAGCCGGCGCCAGGCTGAAAGAACACTCTTCCTCACCGGGAAATACCCGCCGCCGCTGGCAACCATCTATCCCGCCGACAAGAGCGGAAAGGTTCAGTGGGGGAAGGGCGCTCGCGTCAACGTCCGTGACCTCCTGAATGCAGGCAACATCGCAACGCCTCCGCTCGATAAGCCTCCCGCGCCTCCGGCGCCCCCGCCAGCCATGCCACCGCAGCCAACCCCCGAACCGGCGGCGCCTTCCGGCAATTGGCTGAGCATCATTCTCTCCGCAATCGCCGCCGCCTTCTCGAGGAAACAATCATGACCGTATGGATTCGGATAGCCTTATACATCTTCGCCGGTTGGCTGGCGTCGTCCGGCATCATTGGCGACGAGGTGAAGGGGATCATCACCACGGACCCGACCGTCGCCGATACCATCAATCTCGCCGTATCGGCCGCCATAGCCTCCGGGTCCGTCCTGTGGTGGAAGCTGGCCAAACGCATGGGCTGGAAGACCTGACATGCTCGGCCTGGGTTTCTTCGACGCCTTCAAGATTGGCGCAGGAGTGGCGCTAGGCGCGTCTCTGGCCTTCTACCCCGCCAAACTCATCGGACGCTCTGAGGGGCGCGCAGAGGCTGTTGCTGCGGCCCTTTCGAAATCGGTTGAAGTCCTTCGCGAAAGGAACGCGATCAATGACAAGGTTTCTGCTTCTGATGCTGCCGCTCTGTGCGCTGATTTCTTCGTGCCAGACAGTGAAGAATACCGCGAGTGTCTGCGACGGGTGGCAGAAGCTGACACCCAGGCCGGCGACGGCGGCAACCATCATCCAGACTGATCGGCCATTCGCCAACCAGATCGCAAGCCACAACCGCTTCGGTGCCTCTCAAGCCTGCTGGAACTAAGACTATGCTCATCGGCCTGTCCAACTCCCTATGTCAGTTCCAGCGAAGCGGGGCGACTGACCCCAACCTGCTCGCTGGGCTGTCATGGCAGGCCGGTAGCAACACCACGCTTTCTATCGTTGGCAACGTGGCGCGCGGAGCCGCGATAGGGACGAACAACCCGCGCGTCCTCAAGGGGCCGGTGGCGCTGCTGGCCGGTGTCACCTACCGATACCGCGGGGACGTGAAGATCGGGACGACTCCCGCCGGCGCCCGGTTCCGGATTTCGCAAAGCCCCGATCTAGCCTCGGATCATTTTGTCGATCTCACGTTCAGTTCCGATACGAGCTACGACGCCACGTTCTCACTCATCTCGCCGACGGATGCATATGTCGGTGTTGTCGGCGTGGGGAACTCGGACGGGCAGTGGATCGGGATCGCGACGGATTTCTCTCTGGTGAGGGTGTCATGATCGGTCTAAGCCTCAGCATCACGCCGCGGGGGGGCGCATCTCTCCCTCCATGGTTCCCGCTCAACCGCAAGATTGCCTATATCGGGGACAGCATTCCAAACGGCTCTGCGGCGTCCAACAGCATCTATGCCTTTCCGAACCAGTCGAACATACACGCTGGGCTTCTGCACAACCCGATTTCGCTGAACGTCGTCAAGGGAACGCCGGGGGATACCTCGGCCGGCGGACTCGCTCGGTTCTCGACGGACATCGCAGCCACCAACCCGGCAGTCGTGGTGATCCTCTTCGGCGCCAATGACGCCAACATGGCGAACGCTGTCCCGGCTGCTACCTACGGCGCCAACCTTGCCGGGATGATCGCTCTCGCGCCCGGAAAGCAGATCGTAGTCGTCACGCCGCCGCCACGCGCCTCTGGTGCCACAGACGCGGCCACGATCAACGCTCGCATTGTCCAGTACCGCCAGTGGATACTGGATAACGCCGCCACCCTCGGCTATCGCGTTGCAGACGCCTATACAGCCCTACAGACGAGCGGTTCACTCAACCCGACCTATGACAGCGGCGACGGCCTGCACCCGAACGACGAGGGCCACCAGAAGATTGCGCGCCTCGTCGGCGCCCAGATCAAGGCCAGCCAGATCGCACGGACGTCTCTTGTCGCCGCGCTCAATGCCAGCAACCTCATTCCGAACGGCCTGATGGCTGGAACGCTCGGAGCAGGTAGCCCGACAGGCTGGATCAACGGCACGCCGGTAACCTCTGGCACAGCTCCGACGCTCACCAAGATAGCCTCTCCGAACGACGCCTTCACCAGTTCAGGGCAGGGATACCGGGTAGACTGCACAGCAGCCGCCACGACGTCCATCAGGCGCACGAACGGCACGATCGGCTCAGGATTCACGGCAGGGGACAAACTGCTCGTGGTGGGCAAGCTGAGGGCCAATCCTGGAGCTCTGGATTGGGATGATCTCTGCGTCGATCAGAAGACCGCGCGAGCTTCCGTGCAATTCACCAATGGCAGCACAGGTGCGGATCTCGTCGCTATCACCCGCTCAGGCGCAATCGATCAGGAATTCGCCATGAGCTACACCGTGGCCGGCGGCATCACCCAGATCTGCCACCAGATCAGGCTTGACCTTCCGAGCGGCGCCCAGGCCTCCGTGGACGCCTTCGAGTGGGGCATGTTCAATCTGACGGCCCTTGGGCTGGCCAGCAGCATTCTCGTTTAAAAGCATATCCTGAACGACCAACGGACGAACCGCGGGCTTATGGCATTTCCATTGAAAGCAGATAGATGACTCCACAGAGCGAAGCAGAAGCTATGGATATGCGTCCCCGCATGGTCAGCGCAGAGCACCAGTTAGGCAATCACGAGCACAGGATTGTTGCGCTCGAATCCTGGCAGCGACAGAGCGAGATCCACGACGCCAAGAAAGAGGAACAGCTCAAGAGCATGGAGGCGCTATTCAACATGCGGTTCACTGCCGTGGAGGACAAGCTGTCATCGATCGGCGGCACGATGACATGGATCATGCGGCTGGTGATCGGCGGCCTGCTTATGGGCGTCATCGCCTTCGCCATTAAAGGGGGCTTCTACGTCCCTTAATCATCGCGACCTGCTCAGGGGTCCACTGTTCCCCACGCCAGAATTCTTCATCTTCGCTTAATGGACCAGTCGGGCCATGAGGCACCGCCGCCGGTATCTTTAAGCTCTCGCCCGGCTTGAGAACGTGCGTGCGCCCGTCGTGCGGAGTGACGAACGTCACATCGTAACTGCCGTTGTTGGTGAGCAGGAATTCTCTCTTCGTGAGGTTACGCATTGGTGCTTTCCTTGAGGGCACTAAGGCGCTTCAGCGCGTCCCGCGACACCGGCGTCTCACCATACCGCCAGAACTGCCAGAAACGCCGCGGCTTGTAGTCGATGCTCAGCAGGAGTTTGGCAAAAGCTTCCTCAAGCTCCTCTTTGCTGGCGTAGAATCCTCTCCAGTACGTCGTTCTACCAGTTCGAAATTCAAAGCTGTATGCGGTCTTGTGCGTCTTCAGAAAACCATAGGATAGATTATTTCTAGCCATTTCCGAATCCCACCCAAGATTATTATCTGTCGCCTTCAACCTACGCGGACTTCCGAGCAGGTCACCGATCAGACTTCCGAAGATCTCGCTCATTCACCGTCCTTTCCATAATGCCCGAACAGCATCTTACCCGATTTCTCTCCGCATGACGTGCATTTCAACCGGCTTTCCACGGTAGTCACAAGTGCGTGGTGCAGTGACGGCGGCAGGCTGTGCTTGTCAAATTCTCGTCTCTCCCCGCAGGCCTTGCACTCCACCAGGATAACCACATGGGCAGGGCATACGTTCATGTAGCCGGGGGACCAGTTCTGTATCTGGATGAAGGTGCGCATGCCCTATCCTTGGCTCTCGAACCGTGAACGTCAATAGAACATCGCGTGTCGTCTCCCCATGTTCCGAGATGAACGCCACAGAAACAGAGTGACACGACGGCATAGAAACCACTCAGCAATCTGGTAGCCTTCCAAGCTGAATACGCGGGTTCGATTCCCGCTACCCGCTCCAAGACTTTCAAGCAGCACAATTCCACGTATCGATTGGGCAAGCCAATCCTTGGCCCCGATCGGTTCCACGTGCGTGCCACGGACGTCTTTCCCCTGCCGAGAAATTAAGCGTTCACTAAAATTTGGTTTGAGTGCCGCTCTCACCACTGCTTAAGTAGCCCTCATTGGGGGAATTCCGTGAAGAACTTGATTTTAGCAGCTGCGTTTTTGCTCCCGTCGGCGGTCCTTGCCGCCCAGGCCGTGGAAGTCGATGCCCGCGCCCTCACGTGCAACCAGATTGTGCAAACCATTCGCCAGCACAAGGCGGTGTTTGTCCGCACCGGCTTCGGCGGCCGCAGCTTCCGCTATCCGCCGTCCCGCTGTAGCCTGGGGGACAGGCGCGTCACCGTCAGTTTGCAGGACATCAACCGAAAGCGATGCACTCTCGATTACGCATGCGTTGGCGATCCGAATTCGATTTACAACATGTCCACCCATCCGTAGGACGATGGCTGCGATTGTAACGGCAGCAAAGTAGTCTCCCAATCGCTTTGCATCTTGTGGCGGTTCGGTGTCTTTCATCCCGAACGTCGACCCTGTCTTTCAGCGGTGAAGTAACAGCACGCCAGCAACTGGTGGTATCTTCTTTTCGGGACTATGCTTCGCTCCGCCTTTTGTCGGGCAGGCCGTCGATACCGGCTGATTTCCCGCAGGTATTCGCCCGCAAGGAAGGTCCGCATTTTGGTCTTGCGCAAAAGCCCGTAAAGCCTTAAACGGCGGCACTAAACCGGTACGCCGGGGTCACCCATCTTACGTTCACAGGAAGCATTCAAATGGCAAAGAGTAAGTTTGAGCGCAACAAGCCGCACGTCAACATCGGCACGATCGGGCACGTTGACCACGGCAAGACGTCTCTGACGGCAGCGATCACGAAGTACTTCGGCGAATACAAGGCGTATGACCAGATCGACGCCGCCCCTGAAGAAAAGGCGCGCGGCATCACGATCTCGACGGCGCACGTCGAATACGAGACGCCGGCCCGCCACTATGCGCACGTCGACTGCCCCGGCCACGCCGACTACGTCAAGAACATGATCACCGGTGCCGCGCAGATGGACGGCGCGATTCTGGTGTGCTCGGCCGCCGACGGCCCGATGCCGCAGACCCGCGAGCACATCCTGCTGGCCCGCCAGGTCGGCGTTCCCGCGATCGTCGTGTTCCTCAACAAGGTCGACCAGGTCGACGACGCCGAGCTTCTCGAGCTCGTCGAGCTGGAAGTGCGCGAACTGCTGTCGTCCTACGACTTCCCGGGCGACGACATTCCGGTCATCAAGGGCTC
>NZ_SLUQ01000008.1 GCF_004345245.1 Rhizobium sp. BK251
GGGTCCGCGAGCTTCACCGGCACCGGCAACGCCGCGGCGAACGTGATCACCGGCGGCGCCGGCAACGACACGCTGAACGGCGGAGCAGGCGCCGACACGCTGATCGGCGGGACGGGGGGAGACATCCTGATCGGTGGTGCCGACAACGACACCTACGTCGTCGATGATCTGGCCGACGTCGTGACCGAGGCAGCCAATGCAGGCACGGACCTGGTCAGGACGGCGCTTTCCACCTATGCGCTGAGCAATATAGCCAATGTCGAGAACCTGACCTACACCGGGTCAGGCGATTTTGCCGGGACCGGCAATGCCCTGGCCAACATCATCACCGGAGGCACCGGCAACGACATCCTGGATGGCGGGGCAGGGGCCGACATGCTGGACGGCGGGATCGGCAACGACACCTACATCGTCGATGTCGTGGGCGACGTGGTCAGCGAGGCGGCAGGTGCGGGCACCGACGAGATCCGGACGGCGCTTGCGGCCTACTCAATTGCCACACTGGCCAACGTGGAGAACCTGACCTACACCGGGTCCGCCAGCTTCACCGGCACCGGCAATGCGGCGGCGAACGTGATCACCGGCGGTGCCGGCAACGACACGCTGAACGGCGGAGCAGGTGCCGATAGGCTGATCGGCGGGATCGGCAACGACACCTACATCGTTGACGTTGCCGGCGACGTCGTCACCGAAGACGCCGACGCGGGCATTGATACGGTGAAGGCCGCGTCGGCGGCCTATACGCTTGCCGACAATGTCGAGAACCTCACCTATACCGGCACGGTGGCCTTCGCTGGCACGGGCAACGACCTCAACAACACGATCACGGGTGGCGACGCCGCCGACAGGTTGTCGGGCGGCGGCGGCAACGATACGCTGAACGGGGGAGCAGGCGCCGACGCGCTGATCGGCGGGACGGGCGACGACACCTACATCGTCGACGTTGCCGGCGACGTGATCGTTGAGAATGTCGGTGAGGGAATTGATACGGTGAAGGCTGCGTCGGCTGCCTATACGCTTGCCGACAATGTCGAGAACCTGACCTATACCGGCACGGTGGCCTTCGCTGGCACGGGCAACGACCTCAACAACACGATCACCGGTGGCGACGCCGCCGACAGGCTGTCGGGTGGCGCCGGCAACGATACGCTGGACGGGGGAGCAGGCGCCGATACGCTGATCGGCGGAACGGGCGATGACACCTACATCGTTGACCTTACCACGGACATGGTAACGGAAGCAGCCAACGAGGGCACCGACACCGTGAAGACAGGGCTTGGGCTGTTGGTACTTGCTGCCAATGTCGAGAACCTCGTCTACACGGGCACCGGTGACTTTAGCGGCATCGGCAATGCGCTCTCCAATACGATCACCGGGGGTGCCGGCAACGATGTACTAAACGGCAATGCGGGGACAGACACGCTGATCGGCGGGGCTGGCAACGACATCTACATCGTCGACAACGCCGGAGACGCCATCGTTGAAAACGCCGGAGAAGGGATCGACCAAGTGCAAACGTCTCTCTCCAACTACACGTTAGGGGAAAACATCGAAAACCTGTCCTCCGTCGGCAACGGCTTCGAAGGCTTTACCGGGACAGGCAATGAGCTCGATAATCGGATCGTGGGTAGTTTCGCCGCGTCGAGTACGCTGACGGGTGGCGCGGGCGACGACATCCTTAGTGGTGGAATGGCCGCGGACTTCTTCGTCTACGCGCCGAATTGGGGTCATGATACTATCATGAATTTCGAGGCAGTTGGCGCGGCACATGACACCATCAAGATCGATCGCACGATCTTTGCGGACTGGGCATCGCTGCTCGCGGTATCGGTCCTGTCAGGCACCGACACGATCATCACGGCCGATGCAGACAACACCATCACGCTGAAGAACGTGGCCGTGTCGAGCCTGCAGTCGGCGGATTTCCAGTTTGTATGAGCTTCGCTCGGACCTGCCGATGGGACTTCTCGAAGGGCGGAATGGGCTGGAGCTCTGTCGCACCTGAAAGGGTTGGATGGCGGCAAGGAAGTTTGCGAAACTTCGAACAAAGGCAGCGGCAATCGGTTCGCGTGATGGTCGGCAAGGACATTTCCGGTTGGAGTTCCCGGAGCAGCCCCTACGCGCGTAAACACGAACGTCTCCGGAGCGAGCGGCGCGCGCTCATCCGAGAGGACCGGCGCCGCCCCTTTCGGCTTGTGCAAGAGCGCTACACAGCCGAGCTCGTTGGTTGGGTTTGGCGAGCCGCCACCTCGGCGACTCCGCGACATCGGTGGAGCGGCGGCAAGCAAGGCGACGATCGAGGATTTGCGCGCGGCGTGCCTATCGGGACCTTCCCTTCTGGAGGGCTGTGATATCTCATCAGTCCAGGAAAGCTTCAAATCCATCGCCGCTACACCCAGGAATTGAAGTGAAGGACGACACGCAGGCCGGGGTCATGATCTTCCAGCGAGACGGTGGCTCCATGGAGGTCTGCGATGGCTCGGACGAGGCTTAGGCCCAAGCCGCTGCCCGGCGTCGTCCTGCTCTTGTCGAGGCGGTAAAGCCTGCGGAAGACGAGTTCCCGCTCGGTCGCCGCGATGCCAGGCCCGTTGTCGGCGATGATGACCGTCCATCCGGAAGTTCCGGCCTTGAGCACCATGCTTATCTCAGTGTCGGGCGGGCAATGCGTGATCGCGTTTTCGACGAGGTTGACGAAGAGCTGTGTGAGGAGTTCGCGATCGCCGTTTACCATCGCCGGCGTGCCGACCGGCGAAGCAAGGGTCAGCCGCTGGCCGTTGTCTTCGGCGACGTCGACGTAGATCTCGGCAATCGTTGCCATGACGCCCAGCAGGTCCACCGGCACGAAGCGCGCCTTGCGTGCGCCCGCTTCGATCTGCGATATCCGCAGGAGCGCCTCGAAGGTTGCGTTGATGCGGTCGCTTTCCTCACGGGCATTGTCGACGAGCTTGAGTAGATCCTCGTCGCGGGCGCGCTGCTGGATGCGTTCGATCGTCATGCGCAGGCGATTGAGTGGAGTTTTCAAATCATGGGCGATATCGGCGCTGACCTGCCGCATACCTTCCACCAATCCTGAAAGGCGGTCGAGCGCCTGGTTCATTTGCGAGGACAAGACGTCGATGTCGTCGCCGTTGCCGTGCAGCGGAATGCGACTGGACAGGCTGCCGTTCGAAACGTCGGCCATCGTCTGCGCAATGCCGTCCAGGCGGTGTTGAGCGCGCCGGGCGAGGAGGATGCCACCGCCGAACGCAAGCGCGACGATGAGGGCGGACGCCCACCCGAAACTCATCAGGGCGATATGCTCGAGATCGTTTGTCTCAGCATAGCTCTGGCCGACGAGGAGACGGTTTCCGCCGACTGTTCCTGCAAAGATCCTGATCCGATCATCGCCCTTGAAGCCGAGGGGCCGAGCGTCGATGTCAGAGTAGTTGTCGGGGACGGCGACGTTGTTAACGTTTCCCGCCAACCGTCTGCCATTCGCATCGACGAGCAGGAAGACGCGGCCCTCCGAGCTGTTGAGGGTGGAATAAGTATTGACCGCGGCGATCAGGTCCTCGAGATCGTCGGAGGAGTAGGTCGAGGCGACGACCGCGTAGGTGTCGTGGACCGAAACGTCGAGTGCGCGCCCCAGCTCTCGTTTGAAGAGCGCGTAGGTCACGGCACCGGTGATGAGAAATGCGACGATGAAAAGGAGGCTGAACGTCAGCGCCAGTCGAAAGGGCGTGCTGCGCAGCAAGCTAACGCGGTACATGCAGGCAGTATCCGATGTTCCTGACCGTGTGGAGAAGCGGGATGTCGAAAGGCTTGTCGATTTTGGAGCGGAGCCGGCTGATGTGGGTTTCCACGACGCTGGTCTTCGGATCGAAGTGAAAATCCCAGACACGCTCCAGCAGCATCGTTCGGGTCAACACCCGCCCTTCCGCACGCATAAGCACTTCCAATAGCGTGAACTCGCGCGGCTGCAGGTCGACCGGCAGACCCTGACGCATTACCTGGCGCCGGACGATATCGAGTTCGAGGTCGGCGACCCGCAGTACGGTCTTCTGGTCCTGGACGGGAGGACGACGGGCAAGGGCGTTGACGCGAGCAAGAAGCTCGGAAAATGCGAATGGCTTGACCAGGTAGTCGTCGCCACCCGCTTCGAGTCCTTCGACACGGTCGTCGACGCCACCGATCGAAGTGAGGAAGATGACCGGTGTCTTCACCTTCGCAGCCCGTATGGCCTTGACGACGGACAGTCCGTCGAGGCCGGGCACCATGCGGTCAACGACCATCACGTCGTACTGCTCGCGCGTCGCGTGGAACAGGGCGTCCCGTCCATCTGCCACCACGTCGCAGACATGACCGGCCTCCGACATCCCTCTCGCAATATAGTCAGCGGTCATTTGATCGTCTTCGATGACCAGGATTCGCATCGCCGCGCCAAAGCCTTTCTGGAGCCTTCAAGCTTTCACGTCTCACACATGACGATCCAGCCTTTCAGGCACCTTATCGGAATCTTACGCTTTCGTAAGGCGGAGACGGAACGAGGCGCGGCTTGCTGAGGGCGTTTCTTACGAAACTGTATTCTTGCGGCAAGAGGCAGGTATGAACACCGCTCTACAAGCCAGGGGCACCGGCTTCCGACAGATGGTTGCCGGCGGGTTCAACGCAACGGTGCAAAGGCCGTGCAACCGGAGTAGTCCAATGAAAAAGCTTGTGACCGCAACCGTCTTCAATTCGCTTGCAATTGTCGGCCTCGTCGCCGGCTCACTGCCGGCCAGCGCCGCCGCCGTTCCCTGCGAGCAGATGCTCAGCGAAATGCGTGCTGCCAAGGCCTCCGCCAAGCTCAGCGACGTCGACTCGGCCAAGGTCAACGATCTCGAGACGAAAGCCGTCGAACGCTGCAACGCCGACGACGATACCCGTTCCGACAAGTTTCTGGCTGATGCCTTGAAGATCCTGGGCAAGTGAGCCGCCGCCGAGGAGAAGACCTATGAGACAGGCATTGAACAGGGTCCCGCGCGTGACCGTTGATTTCTGGCTGATCAAGCTCATGGCGGTGACGATGGGTGAGACGGCCGCGGACTACCTTGCGGTGAACATGGGATTGGGTCTGACTGCCACTTCGGTCATCATGACGGCCATACTTGCAGGCGCGATCGTCCTTCAGTTTTTGCAGAAACGGTACGTGCCGTGGATCTACTGGTGGGTGGTCGTACTGGTCAGCATCGTCGGCACGCTGGTGACTGACAATCTGACCGACAATTTCGGCGTTCCCCTGAAGGTTTCCACGATCGCGTTCAGCGTCGGTTTGATCCTGACCTTCATCGTCTGGAAGGCCAGGGAAGGGACATTGTCAATCCATTCGATCACCACGGATCGAAGAGAGGCGTTCTACTGGCTGGCCATTCTTCTGACCTTCGCGCTTGGGACCGCCATCGGTGATCTGCTCGCTGAAGTGTTCGGCTTCGGTTACGTGACGACAGGGCTGATCTTCCTGGGCGTGATCTGCGTGGTCACCTTCACCTACTACGCCCTCAACGCCAGTGCGGTACTGTCCTTCTGGCTTGCATATATTTTTACCCGCCCGCTTGGCGCATCCCTCGGCGACTATCTCTCGCAACCGGTCGAATATGGCGGCCTGGGGCTTGGAACGGTATATACGAGCCTGCTTTTTCTCATCGTCATTGCAGTGACCGTCGTCTACATGACGATCCGCTATGAAGCGGAACTGACAGAGGGACAGGAGGAGTGGCCGGCTTGATCGCGGCACGTCTTCCCCAGAAGCCCCCGACTAACATCGGGGGCTTTTTCGTGCGGTTGGAAAGGCCTTCATGACGTTTGCGAGTTCGGATTGAGCCGACTGTCGAAGAGTGGGCTGGCAGGTATGGCACGCCGGCCCAAAGTCTTACAAACGACAAAGGCCTCGAGTTTGTCTCGAGGCCCCTGATCCGGAAGGGATGGAAAAGTCGAGGACTACTCGCTGTCTTCGTTGTCGCCCCCTTGCTCACCATCGGAGCTATCGGCGACCGGCGTGACTGTGCCTGTCTGTGCGTCAACTGCGACCGAATGTGACCCGTTCGAGGTCATGATCTCGACTTCGAAGGTTGCGTTGGCCTGCTCGTTGTCGAGCGCAGCATTGACGGCCTTGCCGCCAGACTGCTTCTCAGCGGCTGCGACTGCGTCCGCCAGGCCGAGCTTGGCACCCTCGAGCTTGGAATACTCTGCCGCATCATCCTTGCCCTGCGGATCGGCGGCCATTGCCGGTGCGGTCGCGACCGCAATGGCGATCGTTCCAGTTGCGACGAATGCCGCGAGGGCGGCCTTCAGCGTTCTGTAGCTTGTCATTGATTGCTCCTTTGACGGTTCAGGATGAACCGAAGCCTGTATGACCGGCCAAGTTCAGCCGCGCCTTTCGGCGCCTTTACCATTCCGTAAGGAAGCCTTGTGGAACTCTCTCGTAGCCGAGGGATGGCGAACGGCTCATTGGCCCAGGCAGCCATGTTGCCAAGCTTCACGAGGAGGCGGATCTGTCCCCGACAGGCGCCCATCGCTGAATCCATTTCGCGCGAGGTCGGGTAGAGAAGCACCGAAATGTTATGCAGCCGTCACATTTATGAAATAAACATTTCGGATATATAGAGCCTGTAGCAAATACAACAGAATGGATCGGGACGAAATGGTCGACAGGGTGATCACCTCTGACATGCCGCTGGACGAACGGCTGGAGATTGCGCTCCCATCGATGTCTCCTGCCGAGCACAAGATGGCGCTCTTCTTCCGAAACCAGAAAGAGGCCGTGCTTCTGAATTCTGCGGCAGAGATCGCCGACAAGGCTGGCACGAGCGATGCGACCGTCGTGCGTGCTGCGCGCTCCCTTGGCTTCGATGGTCTGCTGGCGTTGCGAGAAATGATCCTTGCAGAATTGACCGGTGGCGGCCCGGAGGGTCGCATGAAACGGACCCTCGACGATATGGCTGGGGATCCCGACGGCGCCCTCGGCCATGTTTTAAAGAGCCACCGCGAGAGCCTCGAGGCGATGACGACGGCAGAGTTCGGCGACGCGTTCAACCGCACGGTGGAACTGATGTTCGCCGCGCGCCGCCGCTTCGTCTTCGGGATCGGCCCCTCCGGTGCCGTTGCCGACTATGCGGCACTGCAGTTCAACCGGCTCGGGCTCGCGACGACGGCTCTTTCCGACAGCGGCATCGGTCTTGCCGACCGCTTGATGACCGTCGGCGAAGGCGATGTGATCCTCATGATCGCCTACGCTCCAATCTACCGCGAAGTGACTGTCGTCCTCGATCATGCCGAGGAAAACAAGGTGCCGGTAGCGCTCGTCGGCGACAGCTTGGCTCCCTTTGTCAGGCGTCGCGTCAGGGATGTCCTGGCCGTACCTCGTGGCAGGGCTGATCATCTCTCGATGCACGGCGCAACGATCGTCCTCATCGAAGCGATGATCGTGGCGCTGGCCGAGCAGGATCGCGGCGCCGCTCTATCGGCGCTGCAGAAGCTTGGCGCCCTGCGCGGGGCTATCGACAAGCTTTGGCTGAAGCGCGGCGCAAAGAGATAGTATATCGTATAGAAATATCGATACTGTGTAATAATTCTGAATTATTTATAATATATAATTGCTGCGCATTCTTTGCGCGCACGAAACATAATCTTCGAGGATCATGATATGAATAAGTATATAATTGCAGTTTCACTTACTGCAGCCTTGCTTTGTTCGGTTTCTCCAACGTTCGCTGCTGACCATCTGGTGGTCTATTCGGCGCTCGACACCGTCGATACCGCGACGAAGGCGTTTACCGAAAAGACCGGAATCTCGGTTGATATCGTCCGGCTTTCGACCGGTGAGCTGCTTGGCAAGGTCGCTGCCGAAGGTGACAACCCACAGTTCGACGTGCTGTGGGTCGAGGGGTCGGCTGTCATGAACCGTCTTGCCGAACAGCGCATTCTGAAGCCTGAGCCGGGTCTGGCCGACAAAGTTGACTATACCGAGCTCGGCCGGCGCCTTGTTCCGGAGACGCAGGCTTATTTCCCAATCACGGTGTCGACGACAGCGATCGCCGTGAACACGAAGAAGGTCGGCGATGCCCAGCCTCCCAAGACCTGGACCGACCTGGAAAACTTTGCAGGTAAAGTCGCTGCCAAGGATCCGAACTTCTCCGGCCCGGCCTTTCAATGGCTAGCGGGCTACTTCGCCGACAAGGGCGTCGATGCAGGCAAGGAGGAGCTCGCGAAGATCCTCACCAATAAGGCGATCAGCGGAATACCGAGTGGCGGTGCGGTCAACAAGGCGCTCATCACCGGCGACGCTGCCTTGGCGATCCAGCAGGACACTTCGATCTATGCGCTGATCGACAAAAAGGAACCGGTCTCGGTGGTCTATCCTTCGGAAGGCGTGACCGCCATTCCTTCCAGCGCCGGCATTGCCAGGACCTCCGCTCACGAGGAGCAGGCGAGAGCCTACATCCAGTTCCTTCTGACGAAGGAAGGAGAGGCAGCAATGCTTCAGGCAGAAGGCGGCGATGGTTTCTTCGCTCCCGTGATCAATGGCGTGAAGGGCAAGGGCGCTCGCGCCGACAACACGAACACATGGCAGATCCTCGACGACAAGGTCGCCTCCGCGAACGAGGCTGACTGGAAGCAGTGGTTCCGGGATCAGTTTGTTCCCTGATGTGCGGATCGGAGACGCGGCCAATCGGCCGCGTCTCGTTCGACAGAGGCTTACGGTGTTGAAATGACAGTTTCGCTTATGATCAGGAGACAGCGCTGGGGAGGCGGAGCACCCATCCTCTGGCTTTTGGCCTTCGTCCTGATCGGTCTACCCCTCCTGCTTGTCCTGGGGCAGGCGGCGTTTCCGAGGCTTTTCGATCCAGTCGCGCCGAGTTTCGAGCCGACGCTTGGCGCGCTTTCAAGACTCGTCAGTTCCCCAAGGCTGCTCAATGGCGTCGTCAACACCGTCTTGCTTGGCATCGTCGGCGCCGTCACGTCGACCGCGCTTGGGACCGTTCTCGCACTCGTGCTGACTGTGACGGACATTCGCTTGCGGAAGCTCTGGCTTGCCCTGCCGTGGCTGGTATTCGCGACGCCCAGTTACCTTAAGGGACTGGCCTGGGTTCTGCTGATGTCCCAGGGCGGCTATCTTGTCTATCTCGGCGTTCTCAGCCCGGAGCGCGCATCAGCCTTCTTCGGGCCTCCAGGCCTGCTCATGGTGATGGCCTTCGCGCTGTTCCCGGTACCGTATTTCATCGTGCGGTCCCGCCTGCAGGGCCTCGGAGGAGAATTCATCGACGCCGCGCGTATGGCGTCCGCTCGGCCTTGGCAGACAATCAGACGCATCGTCGCGCCCATGCTTCTGCCCGCCATCGGCCTCTCGCTGCTCACGACCTTCGCGGAGATCGTCGGGGATTTCGGAATGGCGAACACGATTGCCAGATCGATGAACTTCAGCCTCCTCACGTACAACATCTATGCCGCCACGGCGAGCTTTCCGGTCGATTTCGCCGCGGCAGGCGCCCAGGCGCTGCTCCTTGTCGTGCTGGTGTCAGGGTCGGTCGTTGCCGCTGCCCTTGGCGGGGCGCAGAAGGAGACTAGGTTCGTCTCGGGCAGGAACCGCCGTCTCGTCAGGTACGGGCTTGGGAAGTGGCAGCCAATCGCGCTTGGCTGCATGATCATATTCGCGCTTGGTGCAGCGATCCTTCCTCTGCTGGCAATCGTGGTGCGAGCATTCACAGTTTCGCTCAGCGACGCGTTGTCGCCTGACAATTTCTCGCTGGCGGCGATGCGGACGGTCTTCGACATCTCCAGCGCTGCTGGTCAGGCTCTGGTCTGGAGCTTCGTCTATGCGTTCCTGGCAGCGGTAGTCGCCGTCACGTTCGCCATCATGTTTGCCTATCGCATTTCTCTGGCGTCGCGGACGACGCGGCTGGTTTCCGCTGGTCTTGCAATGGTGACGGTCGCCATTCCGGGGATCATCCTCGCCTTCGGATACATCCTTGTCTATAACCGGCTTTTCGGGTTCCGCGACCTCGGTCTGTACGGATCGCGAACGCTGCTTGTGATCGGCTACGCTGCCGCTGCGCTGCCCTACTGTCTGATCTTTCTCTGGGCTGCACTGGACAGACTTGGTCCCTCGCTCGGCGAGGCGGCGCGACTTTCGGGCGCCGGGCCGATGCAGCATCTGCGGCGTGTCGTGATGCCGCTCACGCGCAGGGCGATCGTTGTCGCGTTCGGAGTGACAATGGTGCGGTCGGTTTTCGAGCTGCCGATGTCACAGTTCCTGATGCCTCGATCGGGACCCGCGCTTCCGGCCCTTATCGTCAACGACTTCACGCAGGATCGCGACGCCGTCGCTTGTGCCATGGCCCTGGTGGCCCTGGTGGTGGTAGGCGTTGTGGCGGGCATCGCTCTCCTATTCCGCAAATGCAAGCTTATGGAGACCGCATCGTGACTGAGCCAGCATTGCAATGTTCCTCGCTGTCCAAGTCCCTTGGAGGCAAGGTCGTCCTGAACGATCTTGCGGTGTCGGTCGGCTCCGGAGAGGTTGTCGCGCTCGTCGGCGCGAGCGGCTCGGGGAAGTCTACTCTCCTGCGTTCGATCGCCGGATTGATGGCACCGGACAAGGGTGAGATCAGAATCCAAGGCGAGGTCGTGTGGAGACGGGACCGGGAGGTGCCCGCCGAAGACCGCAATATCGGCCTCGTCTTCCAGGATTACGCCCTCTGGCCGCACATGTCGGTACGGCAGAATCTCAGTTTCGGCCTGGAGGTCCAGGGCTACGCAAGGGAGGAGATCAGGCGTCGTGTGGCGCATGCCCTGGAAATCACGCAGCTCGGCGCGCTTGAGGCTCGTCGACCGAGTGAACTGTCTGGCGGACAGCAGCAACGCGTGGCCATAGCGCGATGTCTTGCCATGCGTCCTCGCCTGCTTCTGCTCGACGAGCCCCTGAGCAACCTCGATGCAGCACTGCGCGACGATCTCCGCTCGGAAATGATGCGGCTGATCAGGGCCGAGGGAATGACCGCGGTCTACGTCACCCACGACCAGGTCGAGGCCATGGCGGTTTCGGATCGGCTGGCGGTGATGGACCGGGGATCGATCGTACAGTTCGCAACCCCGCAGTCGATCTATGCCGCGCCGGTCAATGCATTCGTGGCGCGCTTCCTGGGTGGCTTCTCGCTTATCAGCGGAACTGCACACGAGAACCATTTCGCGGTTTGTGGAGACGGCAAGCGGCTCAATCACAGTTCGGCCGGTTTCTCGGGTTCGGCAATGCTGGTGGTGCGACCCGAGGACGGTCGTCCGGCGGCTGAGCACCCGGAGAATAATCTGACCGGCGAGGTCGTCGACAGCGCCTTCCACGGCCGTTGCTGGCGCCTGCAGGTCAAGGTCGGGCAGGATGTCATCCGCATCGACTGGCCGCGGCGGGAGGAGCCGGGGTCGTCACTCGCGTTCTCGCTGCCGCCGGAGCGCTGCATGGTGCTGCCGGCCTGAAACCCTCCAAGAAACCAAAGGCAATGAACAGCGGACCAACATCATGACAACAATAACAAGCATCACATCAACTGTGACGGCCGCCTTTCTCGGCTCCTTCGTCGAGGTCGTCGAGGCATTCACGATCATTCTCGCCGTCGGCGTGACGCAGAGCTGGCGTCCCGCATTCATCGGCACGGGGCTGGCCCTTGCGGTTCTGGCCGTCCTCGTCCTGCTATTCGGCCCGCTTCTCGGCCTCATCCCTATCGAGATCATGCAGTTCGTGATCGGGACGCTCCTGATTCTCTTCGGCCTTCGCTGGCTGAGAAAGGCGATCCTTCGCGCCTCAGGCTTCATCGCCCTGCATGACGAGGAGAAGGCCTTCGCCGACGAAACCAACAGTCTTCGCCGCAACGCGGCTGACCGTCGCGCGAACTTTCTCGCAGGTACCGCCGCCTTCAAGGCCGTCTTGCTGGAGGGCGTCGAGGTGGTCTTCATCGTCATCGCCACCGGGGCCGGACATGGAATGCTGGGCTACGCCAGCCTCGGAGCCCTGGCGGCCTGCGTCCTGGTTCTCATTGTCGGGATGCTTGTCCACAAGCCCTTGTCGACGGTGCCGGAAAACAGGCTGAAGTTCGTCGTTGGCCTGATGCTCAGCGCCTTCGGTGTCTTCTGGGTCGGGGAGGGTATCGGCGCGGAATGGCCGGGCGCCGATCTGTCCCTGCTTCCGATCTTCGGCATTCTCGCGGCGTTCTCTTTCCTCGCGGTCAAGATGCTTCGCCAATACTACAATTCCCACATGGAGCCCGTGGCCCGATGAACATCATAAGAATCGCATTCAACGAACTGGTCGGAATGTTCATCGACGACGGAGCGCTCGCGCTTCTGTCGCTGATCCTTGTCCTTGCCGTTGGCTATGCGGCAAGGATCGGCCTGGTCGGTGGGACTGTCGCGGCCGTCGTCGTGTTCGCCGGCTGCCTTGCCATATTGGGCGAGAGCCTTGCCAGGGCCGCACGGCGCAAATTCTCGGTGCGGTGACCCCCGGATAGCTCCTTCTTAGCCTGCCAGAGCAACGGAGTTGTGAGGGGCTATCCGACTTTGAGCCAGTGGGAGCATGTGAGTTCCCCTGGCACCTGCATCAGGCGGCGGCGCGCCGTTGGGTTTGCGCGGCGGCTGCGAGTGCCTTCGTTGCTTGGACACACTCGACCGCGGCATACCAATAGCGCTTGTTCAGCTCGATGTTGAAGACGACGCCTTCGGGGAAGACGCATTGCTCCATGAGCGACTGCCACGGAATGTCGCCCCAGCCGACCGGCAGGTGGAGGTCGCCGTGGCCGTAGGCAAGGCGTTCGCCCTCCGTGTACATCCAGATATCGTCCTGTCTGCCGAAGCTGTCGTGGATGTGGAGGTGCCTGGCGTAGGGAGCCAGCGTCGAGACCTCTGCAACGAAGGCCTCCCGGTCTCCGTCGAAATCCAGCTTGAGGTAGGAGTGGCTGAAGTCCAGCGTCGCCATGACGTGGTCGTGTGCGATGGCGGCAAGCTCCCTGGCGAGACGCCTGGGAGACGAGGCGTAGCCATTCCCGTCGAAATCGGCAAACAGCGTTTCGACGCAGAGGATAAGGTCATGCTGTCGCGCCAGATCGCCGGCTCGCGAGAGCGCTTCGCGCTGCCTCTCATAGGCAGCTTCGGTTCCCGCCGCCTGTTGCCGTTGCGTCAGGCCGGAATGCATCACGTAGTGCTTGGCGCCGATTTCCGCGGCCACCTCCAGCGAGGCTTTCAGGACATCGAAATGGCGAGGCAGCCGCCAAGCTTCATCCATGAAATTGATGGCAAGGGGTCCGTGAACTGAGTACGTCACGCCGCGACCGCGGATGGCGCGCAGCAGTGCATCGAGTTGCGGCCTGCGGACCTTTCCGCCCACGACCAGATCGAGATCGAATGTGGGGATCTCTATCGAGTCTACGCCCAGCGCCTCGATCATGTCGAGTTCCGCACCAAAGTCGGAGAGATCATCTGCCCTTTTGTGGGCGGAAATACCGATGCCCTTGACGCCGCTGGCGACCATTTCCACAGAACCTTTTCATCAGGAGAGAACCGCCGGTAGGCGGCTGGGACGAAGGCGCCTGCGCTAGTCGAGTTGCATGTCGGGATGGCGACAAGTGCATGACAATTATATGAAATTTCCTTTTCCGGGCTTTATCTCCTGTTCTTCGGCCTGCGGTCGAAAGTGGTCGCATGGTTGTCATACACCGCCCCTATGAGCGAGTTCATCGGGGGGCCGATAGCGGCCGCCGCAGGGGAGTTTTCCAATGACACATGTTAACCGTCGTATTCTGCTGAAGGGTGCTGCCGCAACAGCAGGCTTCGCGCTTGCCGCTCCGTTCGTATCGCGCACCGGCTTTGCCGCCGGCTCGTCGGGCACCGTGAACATCTTCGCATGGGCCGGCTATATTTCAGACGACATGCTCGCAGCCTTCGAAAAGGACACGGGCATCAAGCCGGTCTATACGCCCTATGGCACCAACGACGAGCTCCTGAACCAGATGCGCTCCAGCAACGGCACGGGCTATGATGTGATCTGGCCGGCCGTCGACCGCGTTCCCAACTATGTCGAATTCAACCTCATTCAGCCGATCGACGAGAGCAAGGTTCTCTGGGACCGCGCGCTTTCGAGCGCCGTGAAGGGCTCGGAAACCCTTGGCGCGGTGGTCGGCGGCAAGCGCTACCAGGTTCCGACCGACTGGGGCACCGAAGCGATAAGCTTCGACAAGAACACCTCGCCGCTGGAATACGGCACGGCCTCCTACGGCGATATCTGGAAGCCCGAGATGGCCGGCGAGGCCACCGTTCGCGGCCATTCGGGCCTCGTCGGCCTCGGCCTCTGGATGGAAGCGCAGGGCAAGCTGCCGAAGCCGATGCGCGACAGCTTCAAGGATGAAGCCACGATGCGCGCCAACTACGATGCCATCATCGTCGAAGCCATCGCCCGCAAGGGCAACATCGCCCAGTTCTGGTCGAACGAGAACGAGGCGCAGGGCGCCTTCCGCGCCAATGGCGTGACGATCGGCCAGACGTGGGACTCCTCTGCCGCCGGCCTCGCAAAGGAAGGCCTGCCGATCGGCTTCGTCGCGCCGAAGGAAGGCGCGCTCACCTGGATGGAAGGTGTTTCCATCCCGGTCGGCGCTGCCAATGTCGAACAGGCCTACGCCTTCTTGAACTGGGTGCTGACCCCGGAAGCAGGTGCCCTTTACGCCAACCACACGTCGATCAACACGACGGCGGTCGGCGCCGAAAAGCTCCTTTCGGAATCCTCGCAGGCTTTCTTCAAGGCCGCCTATCCTGGCGACGCCCTCGAGAAGCTGTGGTGGTGGCCGGTGCAGGAGAACTGGTTCGTCGCGCTGCGCAACGAGTACCAGGACAAGTTCCTGTCGGCTTGATCGGCTCGCACGTCATCAAAAGCGGCGGGGCGATGACCCCGCCGTTGCGTTTCAAGGATCGTGCAGTCATGTCCCGCTCCGTCGAACTGATCGACATCGAAATGACCTTCGGCTTCACCCGCGCGGTCGAGAAGCTCTCCGTGGCCGTGGAAAGCGGAGAGTTCTTCTCCATTCTCGGGCCCTCGGGATGCGGCAAGACGACGATCCTGCGGCTGATCGCCGGCTTCATGCAGCCGACCGCGGGACGTATCCTGATCGGCGGCCGCGACATGGTCGGTATTGGCGCCAACCAACGGCCGACATCGATGATCTTCCAGTCGCTTGCCCTGTTTCCGCTGATGCCGGTGTGGGAAAACATCGCTTTCGGCCTGGAGGTGCGCGGTGTCCGAAAAGCGGAGCGGCGTCGGCGCGCCGAGGAACTTCTCGAATTGATCGCGCTTCCGGGTTACGCCGACCGCATGGTCCACGAACTCTCCGGCGGGCAGAAGCAGCGTGTCGCCATCGCGCGAGCGCTTGCCGTCGAGCCACAGGTCCTGCTTCTCGACGAACCGCTTTCGGCGCTCGACCTGAAACTACGCCAGCACATGCGCTCCGAACTGCGATCGCTGCAAAAGCGCACCGGCGTTACCTTCATCTATATCACGCATGACCAGTCGGAAGCACTCGCCATGTCCGATCGTGTCGCGGTCATGAGCGCCGGGGTCCTGCAGCAGGTGGCGACGCCACGAGAACTCTATGCCAATCCGAGCACGCCCTTCGTCGCGAAATTCGTCGGCGAGACCAATGAATTTTCCGGCAGGGTCGAGCGGATCGACGATGGGCTGGCCGCGGTCAGGACGGAACACGGCGTCTTTCTGGGGCGGGGCGCAACAGGTCTGAAGGCGGGGGACGCCGCGATGATCTATATCCGGCCCGAGGCGATATCGCTCGGCGTAGAGGCGAGCGGCAACGGGCTAGATGCGCTTGCCGAACAACTGGAATTCGAGGGTGCGACGGCGATGCTGCATGCCCGGACGGGCGGCGGGCAGCGGGTGATCGCGGCCCTGCCGCACCACCGCCTCACCGAGGCGCCGGCCGCCGGAACAAGCGTGCGGCTCACCTTCGAGCCCACGCAGGCGCTGGTCCTGGCCGATGCGTAGTCTCCTCCAGAGGTTTGGTCCCGGCCTCGGCAGTCTCATCATCCTCTGCATCTTCGTGTGGCTCGTGGGCATGGTGCTCGCACCGAACCTGATGATGCTCGATTTTTCGCTCCGTCCGAACCTGACGCCGGCGCAGATCGGCGGCCCCGACGATCAATACACACTGACGAATTTTGGCGCGCTCTTCGCCGACCCGGTGCACCGGGCGATCTTCTTCAAGACGATCTGGGCGAGTGCGCTCGTCATGTTGACGACGCTCGTCGTCACCTATCCCATGGCGTTCTGGCTCGCCAAGTTGGCGACGCCCCGTGCCGTCGCCTGGGTCACATTGGCGCTGATCATTCCGTTCTGGATCAACGAGGTGCTGCGGACGCTCGCCTGGTATATCCTGCTTGCCTTCAGCGGGCCGCTCAATGCGGTCCTCGTCGGGCTCGGCATTCTCGATGCGCCTATGCGCTGGTTCGGGGATATCGGCGTTCTGGCGGGCATGGTCTATGCTTACACCCTGTTCATGCTGTTTCCGGTCTACAATTCCATTTCGACGCTGGATTCGGTGCAGATCGAAGCGGCGCGCAATCTTGGCGCCTCGACGATGCAGATCCATCGCCGGATTGTCATTCCCCACGCCAAGGCCGGCATCGCGACCGGTTGCGTTTTCACCTTCATGCTGGCGGCCGGAAGCTACGTCGCGCCAGCTCTCCTCGGCGCTCCGGGAAGCCGCTGGTTCACCGAGATCATCTACAACTGGTTCTTCGAGGGCGGAAACTGGAACCGGGGCGCCGCCTACGCCCTGGTGCTGCTGGCCCTGTGTATGGCGGTCGTGATGGCCGCTCTCCGGATTTTCAAGGTCAACCTTGCGGATGTAGCGAAATGACCATGACCCTCGAAGGTGCCGCGAAGGCGTCGCGAAGCGATACGGTGCTCGCGACTGTGCTGGCAGCCCTGCCACGCTTTATCTTCGCCATCTATATGGCGCTCTTCTTCATCTACATGTTCCTGCCGCTCGCGGTCATGGCGATCGCCACGTTCAATGCGAGCAAGTTCCCCACGGTCACGCCCTGGCTCGGCACGACGCTCGATTGGTTTGCCGCCCTGTGGGCGGATCAGGCGATGTGGAAGGCGCTTCGGCTGTCGATCTTCATCGGTCTTGGTGTCATCGCTATTTCGTTGCCGATCGGGACGGCTGCGGCGCTGTTCCTGAACAGCCTTCAGGACCGTTCCCGCAGCTTCTTCTATGCGCTGATGGTGTCACCGCTACTGACGCCGGGCGTCGCCATCGGCATCGCCACGCTTGTTCTGTGGCGGCAGGCGGGCGTTGGCGGCGGCACGCTCTTGATCGTGCTGGCGCAGTCGAGCTTCATCACCGCCTATGTCATGCTGATGATTGCGGCCCGGCTGCAAAGATTCGACCGGACGCTGGAGGATGCCGCAATAGGCCTCGGCGCCTCGCGCTTCATGGTGTTTCGCCGCATCCTGCTTCCCTATCTCAAGCCTTCGCTTCTGGCAGCGACCTTCATCGCCTTCCTGCAGTCCTTCGAGAACTACAACACGACGCTGTTCGTGCGCGGGACGGAAACGCCGCTGACGATCTACATCGCGACGAAGGTTCGCACCGGCCTGACGCCAGCCGTCAATGCGCTCGGCCTTGTTCTGATCGTGCTGACGATCATCGCGGCCGTTGCCTTCGAGCTCAGCCGTCGGTCACGTCGCTAGAGCGACCGTCTTCACGTCCTGGTCATGCGCACAGCTCATTGGTGATCGGGTCATCCTTGCCGTTTCCGAACTGTTTGTGTTGCTTGTCTGTTGCCATAGGCAACTTTCGTATAGCAGCCCTACGACACCAACCATGCGTCGAATGCAGGTAACGCTCCGCGACTGAACGAGCGGCCGGCTCCGTTCCCAGACATTCGAGGGCAAGCCGATGGAGATATCCATCGTCCGTGCCATCGCCTTCTCGCAGAAACCTTGTTGCCCTTGAGGCCCCGATGGCGCTTCCGCGAACGAGCACAAGACCCTTCAACCGCGAAAATGGGTGGGATGCATCATCCAGCAGCAACTCCGAGACGTTGCCAAGCATGCGATCTCGGCCTGCCTGCGTTCTCCGACGAATAGCCCTCTTCACAGTACTGACGAAAAAGGCTGTGTGATGTGTGTGCTCGGCCACGAACTGCGCCGCAAGCCGCGTGTGATGCATGTTGCGAAGAAAAACGGCGGATCGAATCCATCGTTGGATGTCGCCTCTCGCTTGAGTTTCCATCGCGGTCACATACAATTCATCGAAATCCACCCTCTTCAATGATCTCATCGCGCCGCGCACCATGGGGGAAGCATTTTCCGGCGGAGCCCCTGATTCCACTTGCGATATGCGTTCGTCCAAGCGGTTAGATGCGACTATTTCATAGCGGTCTGCGGCTTGACCTACCTTCTTTCGAAGAATCTTTGTCTTTGAAGGATTTATTGCCAGTCCAATATTGCCAACGGCTTGAGTGACGGCGTCAAGTGCGTCGTGTGCCTCGTCTTGACTGGAGCAGAAAAACACAAAATCATCTGAGAACCTGCAATATTGGAATCCTTCACGCAGTAAATTTTGATCGACAGGAATTAGCAGGGCTTCCGCAAGCAAGCTCGATGCTAAGGAACCGATCAGAAGACCGCCGTCAAAGTTTGAATTCCAATGTCGCACCAGTCTCATTAAATATTCTGCGATTTTTTCCTGACGAGTGAGCCGCGATAAGCTGTTTTCAAGATTGTCAAGGGGGATGCTCGGATAAAACTCCTTAATGTCCGCCTTTAGGATATACTCTGAATCAATGGCACGATCCGAGTATTTTGCCTGCTGCCGAAAGGCACGATGACTTTGAATGCCGCCAACAAAATCGATCCTTTCGGGATTCCCCCGATATGAAAACACGACATTTTGGTCCGACCGGGGCCGGAGCGATTCAAACTCACGTGCGAGCTGTACGGCAAGTGAGTTGTAGACCAGAAGATCGCCAGGCTCGAAAACGGAGAATTGGCGCATGCCTGGTGCGCTGGGCTTGGGCACGGAGAGTAGTTCTGGCTCTCCGAAACGGTCGGGTGAGAAACCGGATCGGATGATATCAAGTGCTCTGTTCGTCAGGGCGGACCTAAGCCGGTCACTTCCGCGAATGAGTTCCACTTCAAAGGGCCGCGGGAAATGCCACATTGTTTCGACTGGGGAAATTGGTATGCATGCCCTCACAGTGTCGTCTATGGAATAATCGACATGCGCGAAAGCGGTGCGTCTTACACCTAAGCTGCAGGTGCCTGCGAGGCTCGCAGCAAAGAGCCCGCTAACGAATTGCCTCCGAGAAATACCTCCACTAGACGACATCGTCCGATCCTCCGGTTTGTGGCACATCCATCAAGATTGCTCGAGTAGTTCCTTTGCTCGATTGATCAACTCCTGCCCTTCTGGAGCAGAGAGCGCCCAGATCCTTGCATCGTCAGATCGTCCGCCGACGACGGCCCGGTTACCGTCAGGGCTAAACACGGCGGAGAAGACATCGCGATGGTGGCCAGTCAGAATTGCAAGCTCGCTCTCGGTCTCGATGTCCCAGATGCGCGCAGTTCGATCGGCGGAACTCGTAATAATCTGGGTTCCATCCTTGTTGAACTCCGCCGAGTACAGACCACCCTTATGGCCCCTCAAGGTATGAAGCAGCGACCTACTCGGATATTCCCAGACAGAAGCCGTGCCGTCACTGGATGCTGTCACCAGTCTCATGCCATCTAGGCTAAAGGTAATAGCGTATACTGCGTCGACTTGTGTTTGCGGCAACGGCGCCAATTCACTCTTGGTTTGAATATCCCAGAAGCGGACCACGGTCTGGTATGATGAGGCTGCCAGGACGCTGCTGTCAGGACTGAAGTCAAGGGAGAGGACACCTTGACGGAAGCTTCCCAATGTACAGATCGGCTCTCCCGTCGCTGAGTCCCATAGGCGAACTGTTCCGTCATAAGAGCCTGTGGCAACTATCGGCAATGTAGGCGCGAACTTCACCGCTGTGATCGGCCGGGTGTGCCCTATCAGCCGAGAGATGATATGACCGTCAGCCGTGTCTCGGACTTGCACCGTACGATCGTATGAACCGTTAGCAATCTGCTGCCCATCCGAGCTGAAGGCGACGCCCCGGGCGGCTGTGGTGCTACCTTTTTCCCAGATCTGAGCTCCGGTACTGGCGTTCCAAAGCTTGATGGTCCCATCCTTCGAGGTCGTGCCTAGCAATTTTCCGTCCGGGGAGAAGGCTATCGAGGTGACGTCATTCTTGTGCTTCAGCACTACGTCGCTTTCTCCTGACGCCGCTATGACAGCTTGTCGCAATGCACCGAGTGCTTCCGGGGCAAATTGGCGATTCGGGTTGGAAAGATCATCCGGCAGAGCCTGAAGAGCGAGGCGGAGAGCCGCCATGGGATCGCCGGCCTCGGTCTCTTTAAGCGATTGGCCAGCGAGTGCCAGTGATTCCGAACGTTGGGCGTCGTTTCGCTGTTGAACCGACGATAGATAGAAGTAACCCGTTGCCGCGGAAAGCAGGGCCAGGACGAGTGCTGCCGCCAGGGACCCATAGGTTGTCCAGGCGCGTATGCGGTCACGTCTAAGCCGCTCGGTCTCGGCGAGGAGAAATGTCTCGCCACTTTCTTTAATGTAATGGTCCTCGATGTCGGTAAGCCAGGCTCGATGTTCAGATCTCAGTGAAGCGTAGCGATCATAATCTGCACGATTGGCGAGTGTCTTGGGCTTCTCGCCTGTCGGCGCAGCGACCCAATTTGTCACGCTGTCAATCAGGCTCCCGAGTCGTCGAACGGCAAGCGACGTTTCCCTGCTGCCGAGCTGGTTTTGCAGCCAAACCCACTGAGTAATTAACGCTTCATGCGCCGGTTCAACCGACTCTCCTTCTGTGGTCGCCAGCAGCCGGGCGCAGTCGCTGCTGGTCAGCTTCCTGGCGAGAGAGGCGCGCGCCTCATCGAGGTCCGCAAGGCGAGCTGCCCGCCGAGTCACGCCCCCTGTATCGCCGAGCCGGATCAGGCGTACGAATAGCGGAACCAGTAGATCCTGCTCTTGAGCAGACAGCTTGGTCTCGCGGACGTTGTCGGCTTCGTACGCCAGCGCACCCGCAATGCCATTGACCTTCTCGTACGCCTCAAGCAGACCCCCGGCTTCCTGACGATGGCGCCATATTGCATCCAGTGCCATTTGCACAAGGGCAAGGTCTCCCGGTTGATCCATCATGTCGCGCTGGAAGGCGCGCGCCAAAGCATTGATTTCATCAACATTTGTGTGGCCGGCCATCTCCAGCGGTCGACTTACGACCTGCACCAGACCTTCATTGCCAATGCGGCGCAACCTGTAGACGGCGCCACTGCCATCTTCACCAAGCCGCTGCCACAGACGGTCATGCCCGCTCAGGAGATTGAAGTAGTCAGACCGGACAGTCAGCAAGACATAAAAGTTCCAATCGGCCAAAGCAAGAAGCAGATCTGCAAATGGTTGACGGTCGTCTTCCGGTGTTAATGTGAGCAATTCCTCAAACTGATCGACGTACAACAGGGACTGCGTCTTTTTTGGATCGAGATCGCAACGAATTGCATGAGCCGTCTCGTATGGCTGGCTGAGATCAACACGCTCGCGCAACCTGCGGCGGTGTTCGGGGTCTAAATTCAGTACTCGCGCCGCGGCGTCGATGCCGTCCTTCAGGCCAATCAATGGATCGGCGCCAGGCCGCATTATGACTACGTGGCGGATTCGATCATCGGGCTCCCGCCCACCTAATTCCTCAAGGGCGCCGCCTCGGAACCGAGGGACCAATCCAGCCTGGACGAGGGATGATTTGCCCGCTCCGCTGTCGGCCACAATCGCCATCAAATTGTAGCGCTGCATTAGCGCGATGACTTGCTCAATCTCCTCCTCGCGTCCAAAAAACCTATCCGCCCAATCTTCCGTCATTGAGCGGAGGCCAATAAAGGGCTGATCTGTTGCTACGAAACGGCGCTTTTCTGGGCCGGCGACTATGACGGTTAGTAATTTAGTAAATTCCTGCTGATTGTTGAGCGGGTCTCGGACACCTTGGTGCTGCGCCGCAAACGGCGGAAGGGATCTGGAGCCCGCTGCGTTTGCGGCCAAAATCGGAATAAATGGAATGGCATTTTCACCAGTCGCTCGCGAGATTCCGAGGCTCACCTCGCGTTCAACCCAGTTCACCACACCCCTAGAACCAACGTAGACGGCAAAGGCTGTCGCTTGCTTGCTAATTGCGTCGGCTAGTTCACGCTGCCATAGGTCGCCCGGACTCAAGTCATCCTTGTCAAACCAAACGGTCAAGCCAGCGGCCTTCGCCGCCTCCGAGTCAAGGATCCGACGTTTGAGTTCGCGAGCAGCTTCAGTATCTGCTCCAGAGTGGCTCAAGAACAAACACGGCTGAGACATTGTAGCTCATCCGATTGATCATCCAAGTTAATTAGAGCGCAGCATTACTCACTCGCCGGGGCGAGGCCCTATTGTATTGGTTATGCGCTGGATAATTACCTATATTTCAGCCGCTCCATCGTTACGGTATGCAATATGTATATCCAGTATTGTTTCCGCGTTTTCATTTTATAAGACCATACACTAGAGAATTACTTTAGACAATTCGATTTCCATCTCGATGGAATTGCTTCTCACCGAGTGGGGCGTTCCACTTTAGACCGGACACTCAGCAAGTAAGAAAGCTCAAGCCTTTGCTGGTCGGCGATGTCCGGCGGCGAATCCTGGCGCAATCATATGGGCAGGGCCGGCGACGGTTCTGGCCGCGCCAAGGCCTGCATTCCATTCCGCGCTCGAAGGATAAGCGGGCGTCACCAAGCCTGGTCGTTCTGTCAGGCAACCGCTACATCGATCATTGGTCGTCCTGCGGGTTGTCGAACTCTGGCACGTTGCCGGCGGCGGGGGGGAGGTGGGGGGCCTGGGTGAGGGGGAGTGCGGCGGCGGCGGCCTTGTTTTCCATGATCTTGGCCATGACCGCCTCGTGCTGGCGTGTGAATGCACCACGATTGTCCATGGCGAACTGCTGCGATCTGCGAAGCGCCGCGAGGTGGCCGTTGATCTCGGGCACGACATAGCGCGCGACCATGTCCCAGCTGCGGCGGATGTTTTCGGGGCTGGCCCAGTCATGGGCGAAGCCGATGATTGTGCCGAAGCCGCCGCTGATCTCCAGCACGGATTTGATCTTGGCAACGAGGTCGTCGGGTGTGCCGATGGTGGTGGGCGCACCTTCCGAGAAGGCGGTCATGTCGACGGCCTCGTCCGGCGATGTGAACGGCTGCACGCCCGGCATCTTCAGAAGCCCGCAAACAAATTCGTTATGATAGCGAAGGAGGCCATCGCGCACCTCGCTGCGGGCCTGCTCGCGCGTTTCGGCGATGTGCCAGCTGAGCATCACCCGCCAGTTCCGCCGATCGACCGTGTTACCGTGCTCGACCGCCGCCTGCTCGGCGAAAGCCCACTGCCGCGGCAGCGACAGCAGGCCCTGGCTCGACAGCGAGCCGAGCGAGATGACCCCGATACCGTGCTTGCCGGCGAGCGTCATGCCTGAGGGACTGATCTGCGAGGCAACGACGAAGGGTATCTCTTCCTGGAGCGGCAGGATCTGCAGTGCCGCATCCTGCAGGGTGAACCAATCGCTTCTGGCCGTGACGCGCTCGCCGTTGAACAGGCGCCGGATGATGCCGATGGCCTCGTCCTGGCGGTCGCGCTGGACCATGGGATCGATGCCGAGCGCATGGGCGTCGGAGGCCAAGGCGCCCGGTCCCGAGCCGAAGATCGCCCGGCCGCCCGTCATATGGTCAAGCTGCACCATGCGCTGGGCAACGTTGAAGGGATGATGATAGGGCAGCGAGACGACGCCTGTTCCGAGGCGAATGCGCTTTGTGCGTTCGCCCGCGGCGGCCAGAAACATCTCCGGGGAGGCGATCGTTTCCCAGCCGCCCGAATGGTGCTCGCCGCACCAGAACTCGTCGTAGCCGAGCAGGTCCAGATGCTCGACGAGGTCGAGGTCGCGCCGGTACTGCAGCATCGGGTGCTCGCCAACGGGATGATGAGGCGGGAGGAAGGCGCCAAAGCGTAGCCGTGACATCATGGAACTCCTGGAAAGCGGGATCGGAGCCGATGGCCGGATGCTAGGCGTCTCGCTGACTCTGGGCAAGCCTCGTGTCGGCCATGCCTTTCGCGTTCACGACAAAAGGGCCCACCTGCCAACTCTGCATGGGTTGCCGCATGGAATGGATGCTTCGCTGGGTCGTGAAGTCGGCCCTGGCCATGCCTAGCCTTGGGAGGCCACGGGCTCGGGGGTGGCGTGGCCCAGTTCATCGAGAAGACGGCGTGCGGCAACGAGATCCCGAGTTTCGAAGCCCTCTGTGAATTGCCCGTAGATATCCTTCAGCATCGCCCAGGCCTCGTTGCTCCTTCCCTGATCGTTCCATAGGCGTGCCAGGGGGATTGCCGCCTTCAGCTCCCAGCCGAGCGCAGATTGCTGCCGGGCACGGCGGATCGACTGGAGCAGCGATTCCTCGGCCGCTCTGAGGTCCGGCTGCGGCTGCGCCAGCAGGATTTCACCCCGGGCCCGCAGCAGGTCGGGCGGCCACAGGGTCTGGCTCGCTTCCTCGGCGCGGGCCACGGCCTCGTCGATTGTGGCAAGCGCGTCATCGAGGTGGCCGGAAAGAGCCAATCCTTCCGCCAGCGCGCGCGATGTTGCCAGCGTCACGATGTGATACTGGTTGCCATCCATGGCCCTGAGCGCCTGGCGCAAGATCTCGACACCCGACGAGGGATCGCCGCTCGCGACCGTGAGTTCGCCCTTGAGCGCGAGGCCGAGGGTGCGATGCGGACCGAGCGAATACTTGATGGCGTGCGCGATCGCGCGATCGGTGTGCTCTGCCGCACCTTTGACATCGCCGGTCCAGTGAAAAACCGGGACACAGTAGAGAACGACCATGCAATACGAGACGGGGTGCGTGAAGCGGTTCAGGCCTTCGATCCCCTGGCGCGCGACTTTACAGGCCTGGTCCGGAAAACCGCGCAGCCACAGGGAGCGGGCAAGTGTCGCCAAGGCGCGTCCATTGAGATCGTAGCCGAAG
Organism: Rhizobium sp. BK251; assembly: GCF_004345245.1. GTDB lineage: Bacteria > Pseudomonadota > Alphaproteobacteria > Rhizobiales > Rhizobiaceae > Rhizobium. The sequence goes on from NZ_SLUQ01000008.1 coordinate 25,169, forward strand.
AAGTCCTGTCCGCCCGGCGCGACGTCCGACATGAGCCTGAAGCCGGACTCGCAGTGACGCAGCGCGGCGGCCTGATCGCCGGCCAGATGATGGGCCGCACCCAACAGCCATTCGGTCATGGCCTTTTCGGCCGGGCTCCCCCAGGTTTCCGTGACCGCGGCGCTTCGCCTTGCGGCCTCCAATGCGCCGCCGAAGTCGCCACGGCGCGTGAGAAAATGATTGAGACTGGAAAGCAGGTGCAGCTGGTGCTGCTTGTCGCCCAGCGTTTCCGAAAGCTCCAGGCCGCGCTCGATGGCGCCTCCCACCTCCTGGCTGTTGCCCTGCGTGTACATGGACGCCATCGCCAAGGCTTCCTGGAGCTTCAGCTCTCGCAGCGTCCCGCGATCGCTCTCCTGCATTGCGTTGAGGCCTTGCCGGCACCACTGCAGACACTCCTTCAGCAACGAGTGACTGAGGAACAGCGGGGCCGCCTGAGCTGCGAGTTCGACGCCGATCGAGCGGTCGCCCGAGCTGGAAAAGCTCCATGCCAATGCCTTGCGGACATTGCCCAGGTGGAAAGCGTGGTTCGCCGCCTCGCGGCCATCAAATCCCGGACCGGCAGCGGATGCCTCGAGGAACCCGGCAAAGTAACCGGCATGACGCCTTGCAACCGCGTCTTCATGGCCGCTGTCGCTCAGCTTGGCAGCGGCATAGGCACGGGTCGTATCCAGCAGCCGGTAATAGGCGGGTCCGCTCGTCGATGAGACCAGGATCAGGGACTTGTCGACCAGGCTGTTGATCGCCCTGGCTTGAGCCATTGTCCCGCCTTCGGCATCACCGGCGACCGCATGCGCTGCCTCCAGGGTGAACTGGCCGACGAATACCGAAAGCCTGCAAAGGATCTCCCGCTCATATCCCGGCAAGAGGTTGAAGCTCCAGTCGAGCATGGCTTGCAACGTCTGATGCCGAGGCGAGGCGGTGCGCCGACCCCGCAGCTGCAGCTCGACGTCGGAATCGAGAAGGTCGGCGGTTCCCTGTATGCCGTAGGTGCCGACCCGGCTGGCCACGAGTTCGATCGCAAGCGCGAGGCCATCGAGCCGGCGGCAGATGCTGGCAACAACCGGGGCTTCGGTCTCGCTCAGCTCGGCGCGGTGGCCGCTCGACGCCGCCCTCTCCATGAAGAGCTGCACGGCGGCTGAAGCGAGCGCCTGGGCAGCGGAGGGCGTACGATCATGCGGGCTTTCGAGGGGCGGGAGCAGATGCACGTTTTCGCCTTCGGCGCGCAACGCCTCGCGACTTGTCGCCAGGAGATGCACCGACGGGGCAGCGCGCAAGAGCCGTTCGGCCAACGCCGAGGCTGCCCCGATCACATGCTCGCAATTGTCGAACACGACGAGCATCCGCCTGTCGGCGAGGAACGCGGCGATATAGGGCTCGGGGTCCGGGCCCTGGACGACGCAGCCGAGGGCGGATGCGAAGGCACTCGGAGCGTCCGCCGGATCGGTCAGCGAACCGAGATCGACAAAACAGACCGCGTCCTCCTCGAACTCGCGGCGCAGCGCGTGGGCGACCGCCACTGCGACGGTGGTCTTTCCAATGCCGCCCGGCCCGACGACGCTGACGAAGCGCCGCGACAGAAGCAGCGAGGACAGCATGTCGATGGCATCGCTGCGGCCGACGAGAAATCGCGGCGGCGGCGGAAGGTTGGTCGGCCGGGCCGAGGCTGCGGGGGTAACGACAATGGTGATCGGCTCCGGAGCGCCACGCCGGACCGGGGCGACGAAGCTGTAGCCCCGGCCGGGAATATTGACGATGTATCGCGCCCCGTCCTCGCTTTCCCGCAGCGCCTTGCGAAGCGCGGTCATGTTCACGCGAATATTTGACTCCTCGATGGTCACGTCTGGCCAGACGAGATCGATCAGCTCGCGCACGCTCAGGACCTGTCCGGCTCGGCCGGTCAGGGCGATCAGGATGTCGAGCGCGCGTCCGCCTATAGGGACCGGCGTGCCATCCCTTGCGAGCAATCTCTCTGCTGGAGCCAGATCGAACGGGCCGAAAAATACGATCTCGCCGGTTCTCGATTCGCCGTCACCTGCCATGATAGCCGTCCTGGCCATTCGCAGCCCCCGCTGAGTTCCCGGCTATCTGTTTACATCCTTTCATGGCCTTTTACACGGGCGCCCCATTACGAGGCCGGATTCGATGCGAGGTCCGGGGCATGGTCACCGGCCATGCCTTGCCTGAAGCGGCCGGCGCGACTGCCGACTGCCTGTCCGGTCCGCGGGGGCGACTGCCGGCCCCCGGAACAAATGCCGCGCGGAGGTGTTCGCTCGTAGTGCAAGGAGATACAGATGAGCTACGATCAGAATGAAGACCCCGACCTGCGCGGCCCGACAACAGCTCGAAGCCGTTCGACTTTCTGGGCTGTGTGGGCGACTGTCGCCGCTGTGGTTGTCGTGGGTGCGGCGGTCTGGATACTCTGGGGTTCGGAGCTCGACCCGGGCACGACCGCTTCGACATCGCCGATTAGCCAGCCTGAGCCGCAACCTTCGATAGTCATCCCTGCGCAGCCTGTGGGCGAGCCGCCGTCATCGCCGCCATCCAACGGGCCGCAGCAGTGAATTGCCGGCCAGGCCCTTTGGAACCTTTTTCGGCGTTGCAGGTTATCGATCAGAGAGAACTTCTCCGGCCGACGCTTCCCCTAACGACTGTCGGCCGTTTGCCCCGGCCGCCGCCCCCCAGCCATGCGCCGGGGCTTTTTTGTGGAAGTTGTGCAGCAGATACCGCTAGCCAACTCTCGGATGACGGCTGGCCAAGTTGCTTTCGTCGAGCCCTTCGTCAGTGAAACGGGCGCACCTCGACCGGCGCCCGGCAGGCGACGGCGGCTTTGCGGCCCCACACCAGCGCCTCGTCAAGGTCAGCGGCTTCCAGCACCCAGAAACCGCCCACATGTTCCTTGGTCTCCAGGTACGGCCCGTCAGTGATGAACACCTCGCCATTGGGTCGCGCCCGCAGCGACATGGCGCTGCTTGCCGGACGCAGGCCGCCAACGAAAATCCTGACGCCGGCAGCCGTCATCTCGTCGTTCAGCACGTCGATATCGCGGGACATCGCTTCGTCCTCCGCGACGGAGGGGTCGTAGTCGTCGGGATGGTGAATGGCGACCAGATACTGCGTCATGACGTCCTCCTGTCACGCTCCTCGGGTGGGGCGGTTGCCCTGCCTTCACTAATAAACGAACGGCCGGGCGGGAATTCGACAAATCGTCCGAGAAATCTTCCCAATGCGCTGCTCCCGCATCGCTGTCGGCTTCGATCCTGCCTTTGATGAGGAGCCAGCCAGACTCCGCGCGCTTGGCTCCGCGGCGTGAATGAAACGGGAGGGAGCATCGCGGGGCTTCGTGCGTCGAGCACAAACGGGGTGGCCTGGCGAGAAGCTGTACCTGGTTCTTGCGCGGCTGACGGGCGGCTGCATGAGCCTCAGTCGCCATCGGCTGCCAATTTTGCAGTGATGCACAACAGACGTCGCCCGCCAAATGTGATAGCCTTCAGCCCGCCCGGAAGCCTTGGCAGGATGGGAAACTCCATGAGGCGACGGGAATTGTTACGCTCCGCGGCGGCGCGGCAGCGATAGGGCCGTGTATAAGGCGGTCAGCAGGAGGCACAGGTCAGGAGGAGACAAGCATGAGCCTGGACAACACCTCGCACCCCGGCAGACGGAGCGCCGACGAGCTGGTTCCATCGCGCTACGCGCTGAAGATCGGCGATATTGACGTGTTGGTGGTCAGCGATGGGGTACTACCGCTGCCGACCGCGATGTTGGGACACAACGCCGACGCGGCCGTCCGGGCGGCCTGGCTGGACGAAATGTTCTTGCCGCCGGACGCCTTCGACTGGGCGCTGAACGTGGTCCTGGTGCGCAGCGGCGGACAGACGGTGCTCCTCGATGCCGGACTGGGCCTGGACCCGGACTTGAACCTGCCGCGGGCCGGGCAGCTGATCAAGCGACTGGAGGGCGCCGGCATCGATCTGGGATCGGTGACCGACGTGGTGCTGACCCACATGCACATGGACCACGTCGGCGGGCTGCTCGTCGATGGCGTGAAGGAGAAACTGCGTCCGGACCTGCGGATCCATGTGGCCGCCGCCGAGGTCAAGTTCTGGGAGGCGCCCGATTTCTCCCACGTCTCGATGCCGCCGGGGTTTCCGGACGCGCTGCGGGAGACGGCCAAGCGGTTTGCGAAAGAGTACCGCAGCCATCTGCGGCTGTTCGACGAGGAGCACGAGGTCGCGCCGGGTGTGGTCGCTCGTCGCACCGGCGGCCACACCCCCGGACACTGTGTGATCCGCATGGCGTCCGGTGGCCAAGGGCTGACGTTCGCCGGCGACGCCGTGTTCGCTGTCGGGTTCGATCACCCCGACTGGTACAACGGTTTCGAGCATGACCCCGAGGAGGCGGCCCGGGTCCGGGTCAGGCTGTTGCGAGAGCTGGCGGCGAGCGGCGAACTGCTGGTGGCCACTCACCTGCCGTTCCCATCCGTCGGCCATGTGGCGGTCGACGGCGACCACTTCCGTTGGGTGCCGGTCTTCTGGGACTACTGAGCGCTTGTAGGGTTAGGGTCGAACCAGGGCAGGAAGACTAGTTGAACGATGGCGCGATGTCCGCTTCCGTCGACGGAACGACGATCCCGGCATAGTGAACCGGGGTTCCCTCTCGGTTGCTGAAGCAGCGTCCATAAGCGACCACGGACGCGTATTGTCCGGCTGCATCACGCACGCGATACATTTCCTGCTGCGGATGGCGGGCGATGATCGCGTCCCTGATGGCCTTGGAGAGCCGGACGCGATCATCCGGATGAACCCTGTCCAGGTAATCGGAAAGCGGCAGACCACATTCGGCTTCGTCGGGATCCAGCCCGAAAAGCGTCGCGAGGGCCGAGTCGGCGTAGACGAGATCGAGCGCCATGTCCCAGGTGAAAAAACCGGCCTCCGGCGCATGGGTGTTGTCGTCTGGCGAAGGCACGAATTCTTCCGGCAATGGCACGCGATTCTCCCCTGTCCTGCGAGTGATTAGATAACGCTAAATTAGATAAAAGCCAGTCGGTTTCGCCGCGGTTGCCTCATCAATAGGAATGATCTCCTGAAGAACGATCGGCGCCATCCGATCAATGAGAAAGCGCGATGCCGTGAAAGCGATGCGTTCCGGGCTCTCGACAGGTTGATGAGCGTCGCCTTCAGCGCGCCAGAGTAAGCGGCCATAATTGCCGAATGAATCGCCCGCCCGCCCATCGTTCCGGTGGCTGGATCGTTTGTGGCGCAAGGCATCGGGAAGACCGAGATGATGGAAGTGGCGAAGACCTTGAGCGAAATGACGCCACAGGAGCGTTCCCGGATGATCTCGATGACGGCGGGAGCGCTGGAGGCGGCAGTCGATGATGCAAGGAAGGCCGGCGATGCACGCCTTGTCGCCAATCTGACCAGCCTTGCACTTACGATACGCGGTTGCTCGAGCGACATCGCTGCCGACAACATCCGGGCCGTCGAACTGCTGCTGCAACAGGCAATCGAACTGGTCTCCTCGTGCTCGCGTCGAAGCCGGGGCTCGGGAGCGATCCACTAGGCTGCGAACGCGGTGGCTCCTGAACCAACAGTCGACATGCTTGAACGGGACGCCCACGCGATGAGCGCCGTCCGGCCTCGTGGCACCGGTTCTGGGATCAAGCCTTGGGCTTGCTGCCCTGTGGATGGTCTTTTGTGGCGGCCTTCATCTGATTGGCGAACGTAGCCTCCGCCTTTGCGGGTGACTTGTCCTTTTTTGGTTTCCGCGCCTCGCGGGTGCTTCTCATTTGTCCCTTGGCCATTGGTTCGCTCCCTTCGAAATTGATATCAGGCATCAGAGCTGCACTGGCTTCGACGAATTGGTTGCGATGCTCTAGTCGAACGACTGCCGCAAAGCGCATTTGGGGCCGGCGTTGCGGAGCAACTCATGACTGCGACTGCCTTCTTGTCTGCTGACGCACCACGGTACGGGTCAGGCCAAACCGCGAACAGGCCGAAGCACCATCACCATACTCTCAAATCAGGCGATCGTCGCGTGGCGCCTGGCGCGCTATTCGAAGGGCAACCTCGATATCCGGCCGATCAGCCGGCATCCTTCATTGCGGCGCGCAGGGCGTCGTTGATGCGATCCTGCCAGCCTGGTCCATGCGCCTGAAAATGAGCAAGGACGTCGCTATCGATCTTGATTGAAACGAGTTCCTTCGTATTGGGAATCGCAGGCCTTTCGACAGCAGGAGCGATCACCTTCTTTGCCGGCCTGAACAACGCCTCCGCAGCATCTTTCGGATTGGCCGGTCTTCGGGGTGTTGTTGCCATGATCGCTTCCTTTTCGTGGCGAATTATTCCGCGCCCTCGTCCCCGAGGGGATGTCGGACCCTTACCTTACGCTCGTTCAGCAAGGCGACATAACGCTTCCGCATTTCATCGGCGTGAATTTCACCGGTAATCCACAAGGAGACGAGAGCCATGGCATCCGGGTCGCCGTCGATCGGAACGCCGCGATCCCTCGCGCGTTCGATCACGCGCTGGGCGATACTTCCACGTGAGTTCATCAGGATATCTTGCTTCGTATGGATTCGGAGCGACGCCAATAGCAAGCAGCAGATGGCGGCACCACCTGAAACGACCCCATCCATGCGTCATCCACCGCTCAGTGCCCTATCGACGACTTTCTGCGATCGCGATCGCCGTCGGGTGTCCGACCGAGCAGGCAAATAGAGACAAGGCGAATCGAGATGCCTGCGGCGCTGCTTTGCGTCGTGCCGACGGGTCATGACGGAAAGGGTCCAATCGGGAGGAATCCAGTCCGTGGCTTACGGCCATCCCGGCCGACTGCGGCTATGTCTGGATTTCTACTCGGGGAAAAATCGCGCGAGGCAGAACGTATTGGTGATGTTCAGGATCAGGTCGGCCGACGCGACGAGGCCGAGGCAGGCCATCCCAACGAGAACAATGCGCCCTGTCATTGCCTGTCCCCCAACTGGCTACTCTCCGCCCCCGCGGAGAGAATGATGACCGGATCATATCCCCGGCCACCTGCAGTCTCAAGTACACAAAGTCGAACCCCCGCTTCCAGAAGGTGGAAGCGGGGGGTTGAAGTAAGCGTCAGGCTACGAAGGGAACCGCGACAAAGGTCTTGTTGCCGCCGCGTTCGATCTGCAGCAGGACAGACTTGCGGCCGGCCTTGCTGGCGTCCGCGACCGCCGCCTTGATATCATGCGCATCCTGAACCGGCTTCTGGTTGACCGACACGATGACGTCACCCATCTGGATACCGGCGGCAGCCGCCGGCTTGTCGGGGTTGACGCTGGCCACGACGACACCGTTGACATCGCTCGACAGGTTAAGCTGCTGGCGAATTTCAGGGGTCAGGTTGGCAAGGCCGACGCCGATGCTCGGCTGGCTCGACTTCTGGCCCTGTTCGTCCTGGCCTTCGAGTGCTGCCTGCTGGGTGTCGTTGTCGCCGATCGCAACATTGAGATCGACGGACTTTCCGTCACGCCATACCGTGAGCATTTCCTTGTCGCCGGGTACGAGATCGGCAACGAGCCGCGACAGGTCCTTCGGCGTCTTGACGGTTTCGTCACCGACGGCCGTCACCACATCACCGGCCTGCAGGCCTGCCTTGGCGGCCGGGCTGTCCTTGGTGATGTCTGCAACCAGCGCACCGTTCGCCTTGGACAGGCCAATTGCATCGGCGACTTCAGGGGTCACCGGCTGGATCTGCACGCCGAGATAGCCGTGTTCGATGGAGCCGTTCTTCTCGAGCTTGGCAACGATTGCCTTGGCTTCGTCGGAGGGGATCGCGAAGCCGACGCCGACGCTGCCGCCGTTCGGCGAGTAGATCGCCGTGTTGATGCCGACAACCTTGCCATCACGATCGACGAGCGGGCCACCGGAGTTGCCGTGGTTGATCGGGGCATCGATCTGGATGAAGTCGTCATACGGGCCGCTGTGCAGGTCGCGGCCGCGGGCCGAAACGATACCTGCGGTAACCGTCGTGCCAACGCCGAACGGATTGCCGATGGCGAGGATCGGGTCACCAAGCTTCAGCTTGTTGGAATCGCCCCAGGCGACGGTCGGCAGCGGCTTGGGAGCATCGATCTTCAGCACGGCGAGGTCGGACTTGGGATCGGCGCCCAGGAGCTTGGCCGGAAGTTCCGTGCCGTCATCGAGCGTTACCTTGAGTTCGGCGGCGTTGTCGATGACGTGGTTGTTGGTGACGATCACGCCATCCGGGCTGATGATGAAGCCCGAACCGAGGGCCATCCCACCGCCATGCGGCTGCTGCTGCGGCTCCTGGCCCGGCATGCCCTGGCCGAAGAACTGGTGGAACTGCTGATTGGGCTGCGAAGCGTCGTCGCTGACCGGAGTTGCCTTCATGGTGTTGGTGATGGTCACGACTGCAGGCTTGTCGGCATCGACGATCGAGGCAAAGGAGGCGCCTGATGCGACCGTGCCATCAATCGTGGCCGGAGCGGCGGAGACGGTTGTCGCTTCCACGGCAAAGGGGAGCGCCGCGCCGACAATGAGGGCAACACCCAGGAGGGCCGCGGTACGATGTCTGCGGAGTATATCTGGCATGACAAGAGTTCCTTGGAAGATCGTTTGGCTTTGATCGCGCCCCGGCTGATCTTCTTAACCCGGCGCCGAATGATCCACTTGTTTCTGTCCGGATTTTTATATTTCTGCCGTTTTTGGCAATAATACTTAAATCCCGTAAGAACTTGTGTTCGAATGACAATATGTGCGCCAGAAGAGCCGTTTTCAAATTAAATATTAGACACGTATATATTAACATTTGTACAGACATTACTGGATGTTAATGTTTGCCGCGAATTCCGGCCTCCACGCGCAGCGGCTTCAGCCTTCCGGCGTGCGGATATCAACGGTTTCCGCCGCGCATTTCATTCGGCTCGGCAACACCCACTTTGGCCCGGAATGAGCGCCGATGACAAAGCGTGCATCCTTTGGCGGCGCGCCGCGTTATCCGGAGACAAGATCCGGAGTACGTCGCGATGCCAAACGCCCTCCACGCCGGCAGATTGCTAACTGCGGTCACGATCATGGTCGCAGCGGTCGCCGCGGTTGCCCTGACGCAGGATACGCACCGCAAGCCAGTTACGCCGTTGCCGGGTGCCCGCCGCGCGGACGACGGCCACGGCCGCCACGCCGAGGTACCCGAAGCCATTCCGCTCACCGGCCTGCGCGACGTGCTCTGGCGCGTGGCCCACGAAGTCGTCAACGACCGGGTCACTCTGATTGCCGCGGGCGTGACGTTCTATCTGCTCCTGGCCCTGTTCCCGGCCCTTGCGGCTCTCGTGTCGCTCTATGGACTCGTTGCGGATCCGATCACGATATCCGACCACCTTCGCCAGCTTGCGGGCCTCCTGCCGCCGGGGGCATTCGACCTGCTTGCCGAGCAGATAAAGGGGCTGGTCGAACGGCGGGACAGTGCGCTGGGCATCACCTTCTTCTTTGGTCTGGCTATCGCCCTCTGGAGCACGCATAGCGGAACGCTGGCGATCTTCGACGCCATGAACGTGGCCTACGAGGAGCGCGAGAAGCGGAGCTTTATCCGGTTGAACCTGATCGGACTGTGTTTCACGCTCTGCGCGATGCTGTCCGCGGTCGTCATGGTCACGCTTGTCGGCGTCATGCCGGTCGTCCTCTCCTATCTCTGGCTCGACCAATTCAACGAGCATATGGCTCTTCTCCTGAGGTGGCCGTTTCTCCTGCTGGTGGTCGTCGTTGCCGTCACCGCCGTCTACCGCTTCGGCCCTAGCCGGGCGCCTGCCAAGCTGCGGTGGATGACATGGGGCGCTGTCCTGACCACGGTCGCGTGGTCGGCCATGTCGATCGGCTTTTCCTTCTATCTCCAGCATTTCGCCAACTACAACGCGACATACGGCACCCTCGGCGCGCTGATCGGCTTCCTCATCTGGACGTGGCTTTCGGTCGTCATTCTCATCGTCGGAGGAGAACTCAATGCCGAACTGGAGCACCAGACGGCGAAGGACACGACGACCGGAACGCCACTGCCGATGGGGGAACGCGGTGCCTATGTTGCCGACACGTTGGGCGAGACCGTGGCCTGAACCCGCTGCGGCCAAGGGGGACGACACGACTCGACTGCCTTTAAAGGAGGATGCCATGTTCACACCGCAGACGCCGATCACCGACGCGCAGGAATCAGGCCTGGCATCGCTCGCCAACGAGATCTCCTCGGCCATCGCCTACGCGCCCGGCATGCAGGACATCCGGGTGACGGTCACCGAATGCGCGGGCGAATTCCTGCTGGAGGGCACCATCCCCGACAAGGCGACCGCCGACCGGATCGAGGCCGTTGCCCGCGCGATAGGCGGCGGCAAAGTCATCTCACGGCTGCAAATTGCCAATGACGAGGCGTGCCGCAAGACTGATGCAAATGGCGACCGGCGCCAGCCCGGGTAGGCACGTCCTTTCAAACTCGCAGAAGGCCCCGCCGCCAGTCGTCGCTCACAGCCTGTCCTCCTCGTATTGCTTCGCGCCCGGCACCGGCCGGAGCCAGCCCTCCCTGCGCTTGATCCAGAGTTCATAGGTCGGGGTGAGGCCGGTCGGAGCATCGGTGAGGATGCCAAGCTTGATCTCGGCCTCGTCCTCGTCGGCGGAAAACATTCGGGATCCACATTCCGGACAGAAGCGCCGGCCGGAATATTCAGACGTATCGCCCGTGCTCTCGAACTGGTCGGCCGGCCAGATGGCGTAAAAGGTGAAGGCCGATCCGCTTTCCTGCCTGCAATCGGTGCAATGACAGATGCCGATCCGCCTGGGCTCGCCGCGGACGGTTATTCGGACGCGTCCGCATAGGCACGATCCAGTGAGCGTGCTCATGACCTGCGCTTTCCGTCATCGACAACTTCAGTGTCGGGACGGTCGCCGCCGTCGGCATGCTCCGTCCGCCAGCGCCCATCCTCGAGCTGATAGGAGATTTCCGCATCCTGGCCTTGGATATGCTGGCGTGCGGCGGCCGACTTTGCGGCGGCCAGCGCGCTGTCATGATCCGGAAACGTTTCCGACCAGACGTCGCCCAGACGGTATCCGTAACCGCCATCGTGCTCACCGACATGATAGATGATTGCCATTGTGTTCTCCTCCTGTGAGATCGATGTCAAGGTAGGGCAGGGAGGCCGGCATTCCAATCCGCTTCGACGGACGATGATCTTGATCTCGTCCGCAATGGTGGGATCTGGGCAGCGCGCCCCGAGGCCCTTAACGACGACCAGTGCAACCTTTGATGGAGTAGAAATCGGGTATTGCGAAATTTGCTGCAACCGCACAACCTAGTGGCGCTGCAGCATTCGTGCAGTGGTGACACCAAGACATTTAACTCGCCACCTATTTTATGGCGAGGCTATTGAAATTATTATCATTTTTTCGCTGACGGATTGTCAAAAAATCGGGAGTGCCAAAGTGGATCTCCATCTATCGGATGGCGCGGCCGTGGGTCGCGCCAATGGACCTGCTGTGTTTTCAATTGGGGTAAAAGCCGGGCGGGAGGAGGCGCCCGTGCAGCCTCTCGAGCTTGCGGAAATCCGCGAGCGGGTGGCCCTTGCGGCGCCCTATTTCGCGTTCTCGGATATGGAAATGCATGGCGATGGATCAATCCGCGCCCATTTCGATGCGGAACATCAGACAGGTTTCGAGCAGGGACCGATTGCGATGGCCGAAATGGTTCGCCACCTGGCGACGCTGGGTGCCTGCGCGGCCGTTGCCGGCCAAGCCATGCCGAAAACCTACTATCTGGGAACAAAAGGCCGGCTGAAAGTGCTTCGCCCTGCCACGAGCAAGACGGCGAGGGGAACGTTCGACGCCTTTTCGGAAGTGCTCGCCCGGGACAAGCGGAGCCTGACGGCCCATTCGACCGTATCGAACGGGGACTTTCTGGCCTATTTCCATTGCGAATACCAGGTTATCCCCGAGACCATCTTTTCCAGAACCTTCAAGCATTATCGCTGCGAAGATGTCATCGAGCCCGTCGGCAATCCCTATGCGGAGCCGATCGAGCTGGAATTCGACGCTCCGGAAGGAATGTCGCTGACGGCGCACAGCCGCCCGCTGCCGTCCGGGCGCTTTAGCGGCCATTTTCACGAATATCCGTCATGGCCTGCATCGATCTATGCCGAGGCCGCATCGCGTGCAGCAGGCAGGCTGCTTCATCACCTCGCGGGCGAGGACGTAAAGTACAGTCCGGTTCGCATGGACATAGACGCGCTTCGCCTCATTTCGGCATCCGACAGCCTCTCCTTCCACGTCAGATGCCTGTCGGCTTCCAGACCGCTGTCTCACTACGTGTTTTCCGTATCGATCCAGAATGGCGATACCGTCGCCTCCGTGATCGAGATGGAGGCATACGTCTGAGGCCGATGCGATCCACACGAGCCGGATGCGCGACACCAGCGCGGTGCGCGACCGGCCTGAATTCTCAAGCAAGGTAACCGATCGCATGACAAGACTAAGCCTGCCCGATCCCGCGGACATGACACCCGCCGACCGTGCACAGTATGAGCGTTTCCCCGCCAATCTCACACGCGCGCTTCTCAGGACCAATGGCTGTACGCCGGGATACCTGGCGCTTGGCTTTGCTTTGAGAAGTACGGGTCTCTCGGACAAGCAGTTCGAGCTGGTTATCCTGCGTGTCGCCGCGCTGAGCAACAGCACCTATGAACGCATGCAGCATCTGGAACCGGCCAAGCAGGCGGGCTGGTCCGATATCGAGATCGCCGCAATAGAGAACGGAACGGCCGCAGGCCTTGCCGAAAGCGATGCCGCGCTTCTGCGCTTCGTGGAGGAATGCGTGGCCGATGTGCGTGTTTCGACGGTGACGTTTACAGCGCTGCGGGCGCATCTCTCCGACGATGTGATTGCCGATGCCACGCTGCTTGTCGGCTTCTACATGATGACGGCGCGCTTCCTGGAAACGCTGGACGTGGAACTCGACGCAGCCGCCTGCGAGGTGCTGTTCGTTCGCGACTGAGCCGATGCCGATCGGGGTGGCTTCAACTGTTCCGATCGGGCCGTTCCGGCTCGATCGTCGCGGCTTCGCGGCCGCTCGGTGTCTTCCAGGTCCCGGACATGCCTTCCCACCGTCGCGGATCGCAACGTGGCGGCAAGTGCGGGAGTGAGTGGAAGTTGTCGATCCGGAGACCCGTGTCGGAAGCGTAAGGGGTCTCTCTCATTTGCTGGGATGCACGAAACCTGGCGGCCAGTTTCAGGACGCCAAAACCATCTCCTGGTCATCCGTGCGGTTGAGCAAGCCGAACAAGTCCTCGGCCTCTTCGGCGGTAAGCATGTCCATGACAAGCCCGCCTATGACCGCCTTCTCCTGGGTGACTTCGTCGAAGACCGTCCAGTAGATGTTGAGGTTCTTGTGGAGACTATATCTCTGCATTTCCATGGGAAATACCTCCCGGTTTCCAACCTTATCTAAGGGTACCCCTGTCGCACCGGGAAATAAACTGAGCCAGTGTATAGCGACCCTATCCATTCGGATAGATTCTTGGCCATACTGCTAGGTTTGGCTTCTCACCAAGAATTATGCTTGCCCACGCCTTCAACTATACGAGTGCGGCGCGATGGAGCCCTGGCTCAGGTTCCCCGGGAAGCAACTACTACCGGTCCATCTCGATCAAAATATGACGAAGGCGCAGAGCGTCGCTCGGCTCGTCACTCATTGCGGAAATGGGTGCTCGCCAGCCGGGCATGTCATAGCTTTAAAGTTCCTATTTGCGCTCAGTCATCTGTTTTTCAGATGACCTCAGAGAATCTATCTATTTGTCATCCGTCCGGAATGACCATACGTTCGTCGTACATCGAAAGTCGGGTGGCTGATTGCGCCAAGGTGCTTCGCTCCGAATTCGATGAAAGGGAGGACTGCTGGAGTTTGACGATAGCCCGCGGCGCGGTGTTTCCGCCCGGCGGCGGAGCTTTGCCACGAAATCCCGAAAACTGATCTTTGCATGTTTCCCGCACCACCCTGCGGGGGGCGGTGACTATTCTCGCATGGAGATGGGAGCAGACAATGGAAGTGACGATTGTAGGTGGAGGCATCGGCGGCTTGACGCTCGCGCTCATGCTTCATGAAAAGGGCATCGCTTCGCGCATTTACGAAGCCGCCCCGGAATTGAAGGCGCTTGGCGTCGGGATCAACCTCCTGCCGCATGCTGCCCGCGAGATGTGCCAGCTCGGCCTCGAGGATGCGCTGGCCAAGGTCGCGATCACCACTAAGGAGTCCGGTTTCTACAACCGTTACGGCCAGCATATCTTCTCCGAGCCGACGGGGCGCTACGCCGGTTACGACTGGCCGCAGTTTTCCATTCACCGCGGCGACCTGCACATGGTTCTGGTCGAAGCCTTCAAGGCGCGTTGCGGCGCCGACCGCCTGATGACAGGCTGGCAGTGCACCGGTTTCGAGCAGGACGACAGGCAAGTGACATTGCATTTCGTCGATCCGCGCGATGGCTCGGAACGCCCGTCGGTGAAGGCCGAAATGGTCGTGAGCGCCGAAGGCATCCACTCGAAGATCCGCAAGCAGCTCTATCCGAACGAAGGCCCGCCGCGTTACTCCGGCATCAACATGTGGCGCGGCGTGACGAAGTGGAAGCCATTCCTTACGGGTGCGAGCATGGTGCGCATCGGTTGGCTGAATACCGCGAAAGTCCTGATCTACCCGATCCGCGACAACATCGACGGCGAAGGCAACCAGCTCATCAACTGGGTCGTCGATATCGAGACCGAGAAGTACAAGGCGCAGCGCGACTGGAACAAGCCGGGCCGGCTCGAAGACTTCTTCGACGTGGTCAAGGACTGGAAGTTCGACTGGCTGGATTGCCCGGCGCTCTTCAAGGCGGCCGACGCAATCCTCGAATACCCGATGGTCGACCAGGACCCGCTCGACCAGTGGACGTTCGGCCGCGTGACGCTGCTCGGAGACGCCGCCCACCCCATGTATCCGCGCGGCGCCAACGGCTCCGCCCAGGCTATCCTCGACTGCCGGGCGCTCACCACGGCGCTCGTGAAGGAAGGCGATCCGGTCAGTGCCATGCACGCCTACGAGGCGGTTCGCCGCCCGGCAACGGCCCAGGTCGTTCTCACCAACCGCAAGAACCCGCCGGATGCGATCCTGCGCGAGGTCTACGAGCGGACGGGCGACAAGCCGTTCGACGATATCAACAAGGTGATTAGCCACGAGGACCTCGAGCGGCTATCCACCAGCTACCAGAAGATCGCTGGCTACCACAAGGAAAGCCTTGCAATGACGCCGGCCGGGTCCTGACCCGGCTGTCGCCAACATTTCGTTCGGGAGGTCGGGATGTCGTTACAGGAAACCACCTACGCAAAGGCCACCGAGAGATCGGGCCTGTTCGGTCGTATCCGACCGGAATGGTTCATCATCGGTGCCGTCGTTCTGATCGTCGGCTGGCTGGCGTTGGTACCGCTTATTTTCCTTCTGTGGCAGAGCTTCATGACGCCTGCCGCAGGCGACGTTCCGGCCGTCTTTACCTTCGGCAACTATGTCCGTGCGTTGACCGACAGCAGCATCTTGCCGCTTTTCCGAAATTCGGTGGTGTTCGCAACCGGTACATCCTGTCTCGCGCTCGTCATCGGCACCTTGTTCGCCTGGCTTAACGAACGCACCAATACGCCTTTCAAGATGATGTTCTACGCGGCGTCCATCGTGCCGCTGGTCATCCCGTCGATCCTCTTCACCGTATCGTGGATCATGATGGCGAGCCCTCAGATCGGGCTGTTCAACCTCATCCTCAAGAACGCGTTCGGCATCTCCGGTCCCGTCTTCGATATCTATTCGATGGGTGGGATGATCTGGGTCGAGGGCCTGCACTATTCGCCGATCGCCTTCCTGCTGATGTCTGCGGCCTTCCGCTCGATGGATCCGTCGCTGGAGGAATCCGCGCTGATGTCGGGTGCGTCCATCGGCCAGATCATGTTCCGCATCACGCTGAAGCTCGTCTGGCCGGCTCTGATCGCCTCCTTCTTCATCCTCTTCATTCGCTCGATCGAATCCTTCGAGGTGCCTGCGCTGCTCGGCATGCCTGTCGGCATCGAGGTCTTCACCTCGTCGATCTACGAGGCGATCCGCGAGTATCCAAGCAATGTGGGGCTGGCCTCCGCCTACGCGGTGTCGCTGCTGGCGATCGCCTCCTTCGGCATCTATTTCCAGTCGAAGCTGTCCAACCAGGGCAGCAAGTACTCGACGGTCACGGGCAAGGGGTTCCGGCCGCGTCCGTTCGACCTCGGCCCTTGGCGCATTCCGGCGGCGGTCCTGATCGTCGCCTACATGGTCCTGGTGATCGTCCTGCCGTTCCTTGTTCTGTTCTGGTCGTCGCTGAACAAATATTACAGTGTACCCTCCTGGTCCGCGCTGCATCGGTTGTCCTTCGACGCCTACGGCAAGGTACTGGCCTATCCGATGGTCGGCCAGGCCGTCTGGAACAGCGCGCTGCTGTCGCTCGGCGCGGCAACGACGGTCATGCTGCTCACTGCGGTCGTTTCCTGGATCGTCATCCGTACCAAGCTGCCGGGCCGCTGGATTCTCGACAACATCGCCTCGCTGCCGATGGTCTTTCCAGGCCTCGTCCTCGGCTTGTCGGTGATGATTTTCTACCTCTATCTCGACATCGGCATCTACGGCACGACGTGGATCATCTTCATCGCCTATGTCACCCGCTTCATGCCCTACGGCATCCGTTACAACACGACCTCGATGCTGCAGATCCACAAGGACCTCGAAGAGTCGGCCGCGATGAGCGGCGCCTCCTGGAGCCAGAGCTTCGTGCGCATCGTGCTGCCGCTGCTGAAGCCGGGCCTGCTCGCCGGCTGGATCTACATAGTCGTCGTCTCGATCCGCGAATTGTCGAGTTCGGTGCTGCTTTACAGCCCGGGTTCGGAGGTCGTGTCGATCGTCATCTGGGAGCTCTGGCAGAACGGCCAGTATGTGGAGCTCTCCGCCTTCGGGGTGATGATGATCATCGCGCTCTTCGTGGTCGTGATGCTCGCCCAGCTCGTCGGCAAGAGGTTCGGCGTCAAGGAAGCCTGAGCCGGATTGGGAGGTCCGGCTTTTCGAAACGGGAGGAATGAATGATGAAATCGCATATCCGCATGGGGGCTATTAGCAAGGCCTTGATCCTTGGCCTTGTGGCTGCCTTTGCAACGGGACCGGCGCTTGCGCAGTCGGTCGCGGAAGTCGCTGCCTACAACGGTCCGGATCGCATGGAGAAGCTGGTCGAGGCGGCCAAGAAGGAGGGCAAGCTCACCCTCTATACCGTGACGCCTGTTGATGACGTAAACCAGGTGATCGAGGCCTTTACCGCGAAATACGGCATTCCCGTAACGCTGTGGCGCGGCAGCTCCGAGGACGTGCTGCGCCGTGCAGTGACCGAAATCAAGGCCGGCCGCCACGATGTCGACGTCATCGAGACGAATGGCCCGGAACTGGAGGCACTGCACCGCGAAAATATCCTGCAGGCGGTCGATTCTCCGGTCTTCTCCGAAATCTTCCCCGGCGCTGTGCCCGCTCATAGGGAATGGGCAGGCAGCCGTCTCAACATCATCACCGCCTCCTACAACACCGATCTCGTCTCCGATGCCGACGTGCCGAAAAGCTGGAACGACCTTCTCGATCCCAAATGGAGCGGCAAGATCGGCGTTGAATCCGAGGCCTATGACTGGTTGGCGACAGTTGTCCAAAGCTTCCCATCCAAGGAGGATGGGCTGGCGTTCTACAGCAAGCTCGAAGAGACAAATCATCCGCTGTTGGTCAAGGGTCATCCGCAGCTCGCCAACATGACCGCGTCCGGCGAACTGCCGATCACGCTGCAGGTCTACCTTTATCGCGTCCATCAACTGGAAGAGGAAGGCGCGCCGATCAAGCCGCTCTCCATCGGCCCGGCGATCGCCCGCATCAATGGCCTCGGCATCGCCAAGACGACCGAGCATCCGAACGCGGCGATCCTCTATCAGCAGTTCACCCTGACCGATGCACAGAAGATCCTGGCGAGCCGTCATTTCACCCCGGCAAACACGAAGGAAGTGCCTTTCCCGGCAAATATGGAGGTGAAGGTCATCGAGCCGACCGCAATGCTGGATGACCTGCCGGCGCTGCGGGAAACCTTCGAGAAGACTTTTCAACAATAACGCCCACGAATTCCTTTGGAGGAGGACGACATGCGCAATACCCTGAACATGGTGAAACGGCTGACGCGCTCTGTAGCGCTGCTCGGTGCCGTCGGCGCGGTGCTGGCGGGCCCGGCCCTGGCCCAGTCGATCGACGAGATCGCCAACTACAATGGCGCAGACCGGTTGGAAAAGCTCGCAGCCGCTGCAAAGAACGAAGGTTCGCTGACGCTCTACACCGCAACGCCGGTCGAGGACGTCACTGCCATGACCGATGCCTTCACCGCGAAATACGGCATCCCCGTCACCGTCTGGCGCGGCAGTTCCGAAGATGTGCTGCGCCGTGCCGTCACGGAAATCAATGCCGGTCGCTACGAGGCCGACGTGATCGAGACCAATGGGCCCGAACTCGAAGCGCTGCACCGCGAGAAGGTGCTGCAGCCGATTGAATCGCCGGTGACGCCGGACATCTTTCCGGGCGCTGTTCCTGCACACAAGGAATGGGTCGGCAGCCGCCTGAACATCATCACGGTCGCCTATAATACGGACCTCATCGCCGAAAACGATGTGCCGAAGACCTGGAACGACCTTCTCGACCCGAAGTGGAAGGGCAAGGTCGGCCTTGAAGCGGAAGCCTACGACTGGCTCGCGACGGTCGATGCGAGCTTCCCGAGCGAAAAGGAAGGCATCGACTTCTTCACCAAGCTTGCCGAGACGAACGGCATTTCGCTGCGCAAGGGCCATACCCTCCTGACCAACCTCACGGCATCCGGCGAAGTGCCGCTGGCGCTGACGACCTACCTCTACAAGGTCGACCAGATGCACAAGGACGGTGCGCCTATCAACTGGCTGCAGCTCGGCCCCTCGGTCGCGCGTATCAACGGCCTCGGCGTCGCCAAGACCGCCCAGCATCCCAATGCGGCGATCCTGTTCCAGGATTTCACGCTGACGGACGGTCAGAAGATTCTGGCAGAGCGCGGTTTCACGCCGACCAACACCAAGATCGCCCCGCTGCCGAAGGACCTCGACATCAAGGTCGTGGACGGTTCTGCCATGCTCGACAAGCTTGCCGAATGGCGCGAAACCTTCGAGACGGCGGTCAAGTAAGGACAATGGATTGAACGGAGACACCGCGGCCTCCGCGGTGTCTCGGCGATGCAGCCGACCGGACGGGAGCGCCGGCGGACGTGAGGAGATTTCGAGATGCTGAGTGTTCAGGGACTGACGACAGAGTATTCAGACGGCAAGGGCAAGACCGTCCGCGCCGCGAAGGATGTCGCCTTCGAGGTGCCGCAGGGCCGGCTCTTCACCCTGCTCGGGCCGAGCGGCTGCGGCAAGACGACGACGCTGCGCTCGATCGCCGGACTTGAACGGCCGGTGAAAGGCAACATCTCGGTCGAGGACGTGGTCGTCTATTCTGCCGGCAAGGGTGTTTTCGTGGCGCCCAATCGCCGCAATTTCGGCATGGTCTTCCAAAGCTACGCTATCTGGCCGCACATGAGCGTCTTCGAGAACGCCGCCTTTCCGCTGCGCGTCAGCAAGTCCGGTTTCTCCAAGAAGCAGATCGAGGAAAAGGTCGAGCGCGTCCTGAAGGCGGTGGCGCTGGAGAACTATGCGGGGCGCGAGGCGACGCGCCTTTCGGGCGGCCAGCAGCAGCGCCTGGCGCTTGCCCGCGCGCTTGTCATGGAGCCGCGCCTGCTGCTTCTCGACGAGCCGCTCTCCAACCTCGATGCCAAGCTGCGTGAACAGATGCGCTTCGAGCTCAAGCGACTGCAACGCGAGCTCAACCTGACGACTCTCTACGTTACGCATGACCAGCAGGAAGCGCTTGCGCTTTCGCACCAGATCGCCGTCATGAACGACGGCCAGATCGTCCAGCTCGGCTCGCCGCGCGAAATCTACGAAGCACCTCAGGCGCGATTCGTGGCGGACTTCATCGGCTCCTCGAATTTCCTGGACGGCAAGGTCATGGGGCGCGGCAACCAGCCGGGGCGCTGGGTGATCGAAAGTCCCGCCGGCCTGATTGAGGTGGCCTCGGAAGAGGCACTCGACGTCAAGGACAAGGTTACCGTCGCGATCCGTCCGGAAAACGTCCAGCTGATCGAGCCCGGCAAGCAGGACGGCGCGACCGGCAACCTCCTGGAGGGCCGTGTCGACACCAAGGTCTTCCTCGGAGAATGCGTCGACTACATGGTTTCCGTTGGCGAAACGCGGTTGCTGGCGCGCGCGCATCCGAGCCTGCGCACGCCGATCGGCAACCCCATCCTCGTGAATATCGATCCTGCC
This sequence comes from Rhizobium sp. BK251, assembly GCF_004345245.1. Lineage (GTDB taxonomy): Bacteria > Pseudomonadota > Alphaproteobacteria > Rhizobiales > Rhizobiaceae > Rhizobium. Next base: position 45,664 of record NZ_SLUQ01000008.1, read on the forward strand.
AAGGTCAACGTCATCAACCGCTGAGTTCCCGGATATTGCCATGCATCGCTTGAAGCTTTCGATCGCCACCACCGACTACGATCATTTTCGAGATTTCCGTCTCGGCACGGTCAATGCCGAGGGCATAGACCACGTCTGGTCCATGCTCAGTCACCACGAGATCTTCGCCCGCTTCACATTCAACCGCGAATGGGACGTGGCCGAGCTTTCCTTTGCGAAATTCATGGCGCAGGTGAGCCGCCCGGACAGCGACATCATCGGCCTGCCGATCATCTGCTCGCGGCTCTTCCGGTTTTCATCCTTCTACGTCAACAAGGCGGCCGGCATCAAAACCGTGTCGGACCTCAAGGGCAAGCGCGTCGGCGTGCCGGAATGGGCGCATTCCGCTGCCGTCTACATGCGCGGCTGGATGCATAATGAGGCCGGCGTCAAGCTGCAGGACGTGCAGTGGGTGCAGGCGGGCGCCAACGCGCCGGGCCGCATCGAGAAGGTGGAACTGAAGCTTCCCGAAGGCGTCGAGATCCGCCGTATCGCCGACAAGTCGCTCTCGGAGATGCTGGCATCGGGCGAGATCGATTGTGCCATCATCGCCCGTCCCCCGACCTGCTTCATCGAGGAGGACCCGCGCGTCGAGCGCCTCATTCCGGACTTCCTCGAGCGTGAAGAGGACTACTACAAGACGACCGGCGTCTGGCCGATCATGCATATCATCGCCGTGAAGAAGCGGATTCTCGACGAAAATCCGTGGGTGGCGCGCAACCTCTACAATGCCTTCGAGGAATCGAAGCGCCGCAGCCTGGAGCGCCTCTTCGATCCGGCCGTGTCACGTTATCCGCTCGCCTGGCTGCCGATCTATGCCCGCAGGATGCGCGACCTCTTCGGCGCCGATCCTTTCCCGTTCGGCATCGACAAGAACCGGCCGACCTTCGAGCAGATGCTGCTCTACACCTATCAGCAGGGCATTGCCGAGCGGCACATGACGCCGGAGGAGATCTTCCCGCCTGGCATCATGACCAAGGTCGTCGTGTGAGGCGGCGATGAGCGATCAAGCCGCATTGCAGGAACTCGTGTACGCAAATCGCATACTGGCGCATGAAAGGGTGCTGGATGCCTTCGGGCATGTGAGCATCCGCGGAAGCGAGACCGGCTATCACATTTCCCGATCGCGCAGCCCGGAGTTGGTGGCGCTGGAGGACATCCAGCACTACGATGCGGATTCCGGTATCATCGGCTCCGACATGCGCGGCGGCTACATGGAGCGGATCATCCACGGCGCCATCTACAAGAGGCGCCCGGACGTGCGTGCCGTCTGCCACTTCCATTCGCCGTCGATCATGCCCTTCTGCGTCACCGGCAGGCCGTGGGTCCCCGTTACCCATGTGGGGGCGACAGTCGGGGCGACGGTGCCGTTCTGGGACGAGCAGGCGGAGTTCGGCGATACCGACATGCTGGTCTCGACGCCGGAGCAGGGAGCCTCCCTGGCAGAGGCCCTCGGTGGGCATTCCGCGGTGCTGCTGCGCAATCATGGAGCCGTTGTCGTCGGTGGAACGGTGCGCGAGCTCGTCATGCGCAGCATCCAGCTTTGCCGCAATGCCGATGTGCTTCTGCAATCCATGGTAATCGGCGAACCGCGGCCGCTGACACATGGCGAAGTCACGCTTTCGGGAGTCAAGAATCTCGATCCGCGCGTCCTCGAACGGGTCTGGGACTATCACTTCACCCGCGCCGGACTCTGATCCGACATCGATCATATGCAACCTGCCGGCCCTGACCGCCGGCGGGTTTTGTGATAGTCATGCTGGTTCATCGTTCGGAAAGGGAGTGAGGATTCCGTGCGCATCCGCCAGCTTGAATCATTTGTCTCGGTCTGCGAACTCGGCAGCATCACACAGGCGGCCGCCGCCTTGAATATCGTGCAGCCGGCGCTTGGTGCGCAGATCAATGCCCTGGAAGAGGAACTTGGCGTGCAGCTCTTCGAGCGCGGCCGGCGCGGCACGAAGGTCACTCCCGCCGGCATCTATTTCCTCGGCGAGGCCAGGAAGATGCTGGAGCATGTCTCGGACGTGAAGAAGACAATCAAGACCTTCGTGCCGAACGAGAAGGAGCACCTTTCGGTTGGGCTGACCGCGAGCCTCTCGGCGATGCTGGCCGGCGCGCTCGCGCAGGATCTCAGCCATCTTTCGCGTTCCGTATCGGTCCAGGTCGTGGAGGACATGAGCCATGTGCTGGGCGAGCGCGTTGCCCGCGGCGACCTCGATTTTGCGCTTGCCTTCAACGTGCCGGATCACAAGGCCATACGGAAGCAGCCGATGCTGCAGGAGTCGGTATTTTTCATAACCAGTCCGAACTCGCCGTTCGGGCATGACAAGCCGATCGATATGGCAGAGCTGGCCAAGGCCACCTTCGTCATCCCGACCGAGAAGGGCCAGATCATTCACCTCCTGAAGGAGGCCATGCATCAGTTCGGGCTTCCGCTCAACGTCGCTTTCCAGATCGAATCGATGGATGCGATCAAGGGGCTCATTACCGACGGGACGGCATGCGCGGTTCTTCCCTTCGGAACCGTCGCCCGCGAGGTCAAGGCCGGTGCGCTCATTGCAAGGCGCATCGTCAACCCTCCCTTGCGCCGGACGCTTTTCCTGCTGCAGCCGTCGAACCGGTTGCAGACCGATGCGACGCGACACGCCCAGGCGACCATCGAACGGTCCGTTTCAAGGCTCGCCGAAAGCCCCGCCTTTGAAGGCCTCGGTTGAGAATTGTAGGAGGCGGTACTTTCCCAACGCCAAGGACTGATTGCACGGCTCTATCCGTGCGCGTCCTTGTGGCCGGTTGCCCATACGCACATGCCTTATTCAAGGCTGTGGCCGAAATATCTGCGGTCTTGTTGTCTGAAAGGTCTTTCTGCCCCGCCGTCGCAATCGATCAGAACGATGTCGGCCGGTGCGCTTATTCCAATCCCGTGGCTTCGCCCCATCAGCCGCGACGCCGCGCTTCCCGAGGGCCATGTCTACATCGGCCGTGACCGCGGCCGACGTCCAGACCCCACCATCTTCTTCAAAAATAGCGTCCACGCGGATGTCGATCTGCGCAAGCTCCTGCCGGAACTTCGCGCAGTTTTCCCAATGGGTAGTCGCGCGCCGGCCGTTCAGATGGCCTCTATGCGCAAGGATGAATGTGGCGAGACAGACCGAGCGAGGTGTCGGCATCGCCCTGCCATCTCTTCAAGAAATCAAAGCAGCACGGTCGATTGTGCGGCCAGGATGGCGCTGTCGCCACCGGATACGATCGCCGTATCCGGCCCGTTCGTCCAACATGACTCGACAAGTGCGAAGGCGGTGCGTCGCCACTGCGACAAAACGCACATTTCGCTAATGATGGTATTATTGTATGTGAGATTGAATGCATTCAATTTCTGAAAGGAATTGGTCAATGACGAACGACTGGGTAGATTGGTTCCCTATAGTCTTCCTTCCGTTGAAGCTTCTCGTGTTAGGCACGGGCATGTTCTTCGCCATCAAGTGGCATCGCGATCAAGCGAAGAAGAAATAGCGAAACCAGCGGAGCGTAAGCGCCCGCCGAACACACCCTTAACGCCTCAGATTAGTTGGCCGATATCCAGTGATGCGACAGCAATTCCCCGATGCGGCTATTGGGCAGCGTCGGCAGGCGGGTCGGCGAGCGTTCCCTCGCAGATGCTGCATCGGTCGACGATGCAGGCCTTGTCGAGGTGGATATGGCTGTCGACGAAGCCTCCGCAGGCAAAGGCACCGCCCGCATCGACGGTTTAGATTGCCCCGCAGCGCAATCCGTGGCCGATCAAGGCGATCCTTTCGCCCTGGACTGCGATGTCTACAAGGTCTTCGACGGCCTCAAGGCGGGCATTGCGGATCAGGAGGTCGAAGACAGGTGTGCTCATCGTCAAATACCGATCGCTCCGCCATCGCTGCGGGGATCATGCGCGCCCTCGATGAGTCCATCCGCGCCGATCCGGACGATGCCTGCCTGGCCGGCGAGCTGGCTGAATGCGTCGATGGTGCTTACCTCGTGTCCCATCGCCGAAAGGCGCGCAGCAAGCGCCTCTCCGGCATTGGCCTCGAGCTTCAGGCTGTCGCGGCTGTCGGAGAAGGTCCGGCCGAGCAGGAAACGCGGCTGAGACAGGGCCGCAAGCGGATCGAGCCCGTGATCGATCAGCAGGGAAATCAGCAGCGCCAGCGTCTGCGGCTGGCCGTCGGCGCCCTGCGTACCATAGATGAGATGCGGGCGGCCATCCTTCAGCGCCATGCCGGGGTTGAGTGTGTAGAAGGGCCGCTTGCCCGGCTTGAGGCAGTTCGGGCTTTCCGGATCGAGACCGAAGGCCGCGCCGCGGTTTTGCCAGAGAATGCCGGTGCCGCCGGCCACGACGCCGCTGCCCCAGTCGAAATAGATGCTCTGCAGCATCGAAACGCTCCGTCCCTCGGCATCGGTCGCGGCGAGAAAGGCGGTATCCCCCTTGCGGGACGGCCGGGGCCAAGGCAGGGCGCGGTCCGGGTCGATCGCCTGCGCCTTTGCGGCGAGCCGTGCGGGATCGAGTAGGCGGCTGGTATCGACCTCGGCAAAATGAGGGTCAGCGATAGCCGGGCGGTCGAGAAAGCCCTGTTTCACGGCTTCGACCAGACGGTGGTAGAAATCGGCGCCGCGATAGTCGAAATCCGCCATCCCGAACTGGGCGAGGACGCCCATGATGCCGAGCGTCGTTGCGCCCTGCGTTGGCGGCGGCGGTGCGAGCAAGGTCATGCCGCGATAGGCAAGCGAGAGCGGCTGCTCAATACGCGTGCCGGTCCTGGCGAGATCGCCGACGTTCAGAGGAGAACCGGCTGCCTGGAGACCGGTCGCGATGCGGGCGGCCAAGGCCCCCTCGTAGAATTCGCGCGCTCCATTTTCGGCGATGGCGCGTAGCGAAGCGGGCGCAGAAGTGCGGGTAGAGCACCGAAAGTGCCGCACCCGATGCGACCACAGCCTCGATCGCGTTGCCGCCCCGCCGCAAAACCTTCGCGCCGGCTTCGCTGGCGAGCCAGTGCGGTGCCGTGACCATTGCGGTGCCGGAGGTCGCGTTCGCAGTCGGGCTCTGTCGGGTTGCGCTTTGCATCAGCGGATCACGGCACCATTTTCGGCAACGAGCTTGCCCGCCTTGAAGACCTTGCGGCCCTTCGGCGTCGCAACGACCGCCTCGGGTACGTGGGCGGCCTGGAGCGTGACGAAGTCGGCCCTCGCGCCGATCTCGATACTGTACCCCTCGAGGCGGAGCGCCTTGGCGCCTGCTGCCGTCACGACGTCGAAGGCCGCCTGTAGCTCCTCGTCGGTATAGAAACCGGAGCGATAGCCGATGATCTCGGCCCGGCGCAGCATGTCGCCGTCGCCATAGGGCCACCAGGAATCGCGAATGTTGTCGCTGCCGCTGAAGACCGTAACTCCGGCCCTGCGAAGCAGAGCCACTGGCGGGAAATTGTGGTTGCCGGGCGCGTTGGTCATGATCGAGACACCGCTTGCGGCGATCAGGTCGGCCGCCTTGCGGGCCGCATCCTGGGCGAGATCGCCGAGCCCGTAGGCATGGCTCACGGCAACGTGGCCGCCCATGCCGAGCGCGGCCGTCCGTGCGCAGATTTCCTCGATGGTGAAGAGGCCGAGCGTGCCGGCATCATGCAGATGGATGTCGATATCGACCCCGTGTCTTTCCGCCACGCCGAAGACGACGTCGAGATGACCTTTGACATCGCGGTCGAAGCTGCCCGGATCGAGCCCGCCGACCAGATCGGCGCCGAGCCTGACCGCCTCATCGAGCAGCTCCGGCGTGCCGGGGCTTTTCAGGATGCCGCTTTGCGGGAAGGCGACGAGCTGGATATCGATGAGATCTCGGTATTCATCGCGCACCTTGAGAATTGTCTCCAGCGATCTCAGGCCGACGGATCCGTCGACCATTACATGGCTGCGCATCTGCGTCGAGCCGTTGGCGATGCAGAGATCGAGCTGGTTTCGGGCACGTTCGTCCATCGGCGCGGCCTGCGCAATGTTTTCTGCCTGGAAGGCAACGCGTTCATGCACGTCGAAGCCGTTGGTGCAGGGCTTGTGTGGAATCCAGGCGTCGCCATAGAAGCTCGTGTCGAGGTGAATATGGCCCTCGACAAAGCCGGGCACGACCAGCGCGCCGGCGAGGTCGACGGTCCTGCCCGCGGGTGCCGACGAGCCGGCAGGTTCGATCGACACGATCCTGCCGCCGGATACGCCGATTTCTTTCTGCGAGCCGTCCGCCAGCTTTGCACGGGTGAAAACTGTTTCGATGCTGACCACTGCCGTTCCCTTTCACGTCGATGTTGCCCGGCCGGCGGCAATCGAGCCGGCCCGGGCGACACGCAACCATCATGCCGATACCTTCGCGGAAACCAACATGCCGACAATGCCGGGACTGCATCAAGGGCAACAAATCCTGCCCTGCGACCGCGCGCCACCGTGAAGGGTGGGGCGGCATCCGTGGTTCGCATTCGGCGCGTCAGTGGAGGAGATTGCTTTTGGCTCGGCCGCCCGGCTTAGCCGGCTGTCGCGGGTTCGGCTGCGTCCGGCTGTGCGGATCGATCGTGGCGAGAGTGGTGGTCGACGCTGCCGTCCCAGATCTGCAGTGAAATCTGCAGCGCCTTCAGCAGGTTCCGCATCTCCTCGTCGTGCTTGCGGGGATTCCCGTAGTCGTCCCCGATCTGCGCGAGACGTTCCAGGATGCGGTTGCTGACGAGGCCGAGCTCATGGTCTGTCGAGACATCGTCGAGTGCCTCCAGGATTGCCGTGCCCCTGCCGCCGCCGCCCTTGTGGCCGGGGGGTCGATCCTTCCGCGGTCTCCAGAGGCTCGCGCTTGCGACGATCGCGCCACCGACGACGAGCGTTCCGGCCCAGAGCAGCGAAAGGTCGAGCGATGCCGTCGTGAACAGGGCCACCAACAGCGCCCCGACGAAGGGCTCGACGTAGGAAAACGCGCCCAGCGCCTGGATATCGCCTCGCTTGAGACCGTGATCCCAGAAGTAGATGGCGAGGCCCATCGGCAGGCATCCGAGCGCGGCCATGGCGAGCCATTCCCCGCCGGTCGGCTGTACCCATTCCTCGAGGGAAAGATGCGCAATGCCGGAAACGAGCGCGGAAGCCGCGTAGAACATGCCGAGAGCCGAGGAGGGAACCTCCTGGAAGGTCCTGGTGAGAACCGAATACAGCCCCCAGAGCGCGGCCGCCAGGCCGATCAGGGAAAGGTAGAATGGCGCGTCAGCCGTATAGGACTCGCTGCCGCCCGTGTCGATGAGGCTGATGACACCGGCCAGACCCATCATCGCGCCGGCGACGTGCCACCAGCGCAGCCGCTCACCCGGCAGGAACGCAGAGCCGAGCACGATCATGAGCGGTGTCGTCCCCTGCAAGAGTGCGGCGGCCGCGGGCGGGGCCTTCTGCGTCGCGTAATAGATGCAGGCGTGGTAGCCGACGAGCGAGACGACCGTCAGCAGCCATACCTTGAGCGGCAGTCGGAAAGCGAGCAGGGGATGCGTGCGCGTCACCAGCCACACGAAGGGCGACATCGCGGCAGCCGCGAAGAACGCGATCATGACCGTCTGCAGGGGTGGAATGCCCGTCGTATAGGTGACAAGCGTCGTCTCGGTCGCCCAGAGGACCACCCCAATCGCGCCTATGAGGGACGCGACCAGGCGGCCCGAGAAACGCGCAGACATCGCCGTTACGCTCCTCTATTCACCCAGCTGGACGATGTCATCGGCGTAGAAGCCGTTGAAGTGCGTACGCATCGACAGGCTATAGGCACCCATCATGCCGATCTCGATCCAATCGCCTTCCCTGATGTCGTCGGGCAGGGTGAAGGGAGCGCCCAGCACATCATTGGAATCGCAGGTGGGGCCGTAGACCTTGAAATCGACGGGTGAACCGGCGGCGCGCATGTCGCTCCTGACGAGCCGCGTCGGCCGGCGCTCCTTGGGGTGGCCAAGTTCCTGGAGGGTTCCGAAGACGCCGTCGTTGATGAAGATGTTCCGGCCCCTGCGCATCACGACCTGCACGACGGTCGTTCCCGCTGTCGCAACGAGCGCGCGGCCCGGCTCGCAAAGGACGATGCAGCCGCGCGGCAGCTCGATCGCCCTGATTGCCCGCACGATGTTGCCGAAATAATGTTCCTGCCCGGCGATGTTGTCGCCCGGATAGGGGGCCGGAAACCCACCGCCGACATTGAGCACGCTGAGCGGCACGTTCGCCTTGCGCGCGACCTTGCCGGCAAGTTCGACGGCGGCTGCGAAAGCGCCCGGCGCCAGGCATTGGGAGCCGACATGGAAGGAGATTCCCGCCCTGATACCCCGCTCGTGAATGGTCTTCAACATTTCCGCCGCATTGTCGGGCTGCGCACCGAACTTCGTGGACAGGACGTAGCGGGCATCGGCAGGGCGGGTCGCAAGGCGTACGGCGATCACCAGATCGTCGCGCGCGCCGGTTTCGGCGATGATCTTGTCGATCTCCTCGGCGCAGTCGGCCGTATAGAAGCGGATGCCGTGGTCCTGGCTGGCGGCGCGTATGGCGGGGCGGGTCTTGGCAGGGTTATTGAAGAACTGGCCCGCCGCCTTGCCGAAGATGCCGTCGATCAGCCGCACTTCATCGAGCGAGGCGACGTCGAAATCCGTAATGCCGGCGCGATAGAGCGTCTCGAGCACGAAGGGATGGGGATTGCATTTGACGGCATAGAGGGGGCGGCCCGGGAATGACTGGAAGCTCTTGGCGGCCTCGCGAAGTGTTGCCGGCGAGATGCAGAAGACGGGCTCCGTGGGTTGCATCTCCGCAATGACGGCATCGACGTTGCGATAGCTCCTGAGCGGCGCGCCGATATGGCGGGCTCTTTCCAGTGCGGGCATGGCGTCGTGAACGCGTGCCTGAAGTTCGCGTGCGGATAGATTCGGCTCGCCGATGGCGGCCGTTGCTGCCTGACCAGTCATTATTTTCTTCCTGCTTGAGTTTTCTTCTTCTGAGTCGTCGTCCCGTTGGGCGCGGCGTCTGCATCCCAGTGGTCGATGAAGCTCGTGAGTTCCGTCGCGGTGACCGGCTTGCTGAAGTAAAAGCCCTGAAGCTGGTCGCAGCCTTCCTTGGTCAGGAAGGTGGCCTGTTCTATCGTTTCCACACCTTCTGCCGTCGTGACCATGTTCAGGCTCTGCCCGAGGCTGATCACCGACTTCACGATCGCTCCGGACTTTTCCTTGCTGCTCATGTCGCCGATGAACGACTTGTCGATCTTGATCTTGTCGAACGGGAACGAGTTGAGATAGCCGAGGGATGAATACCCGGTGCCGAAGTCGTCCATGGCGATCTTCACGCCGATATTCTTGAGGGCATTGAGGATTTCGATCGCCGCGGTCGCATCGTTGATGAGGACGCTCTCGGTGATCTCAAGTTCCAGGCGCGACGGATCGAGCCCGGTGCGCGAAAGCACGCCCTTCACCGTATCGATCAGTTCGCGGCTGCGGAACTGGACCGGCGAGAGGTTTACGGCGACACGCAACTGCGGCCACTGCAGCGCCTGGCGGCAGGCCGTTTCCAGGACCCATTCGCCGATGCCGGTGATGAGCCCTGTTTCCTCGGCGAGCGTGATGAACTCCCCGGGAGATACGAGGCCGCGGGTCGGATGACGCCAGCGCACGAGCGCCTCCACAGCGGCAACGGCCCGGGTTTCGATGTCGATCAGCGGCTGATAGTGGACTTCCAGCTCATCCTTGAGCACGGCCTGGCGCAGGTCGTATTCCAGCGCCTTGCGGGCCTGAAGCTCGAGGTCCATCTGGGCCTCGAAGATCTTGAAGGTCGCACGGCCCGCCTGTTTTGCGCGGTAGAGGGCAATGTCGGCATTCTTCAGCAGTCGTTCCGGGTCGCTGTCGAGGGCGTCGGCAATGGCGATACCGACGCTGACACCGATATGGAGGTCCTGTCCGTCAATGTGGAACGGTGCCTTGACGACATCGATCAGCTTGCGGCTCAGCTGCTCGGCTTCGAAGGGCTGATGCACGCCCACCTGGATGATCGCGAACTCGTCGCCGCCAAGACGGGCGACGGTGTCGCTGGTGCGGACGCAGCCGAGCAGCCTGCTGGAGAGCTGCTGCAGCAGCACGTCGCCGGCGCCATGGCCGAGCGTGTCGTTGATTTCCTTGAAGTGGTCGAGATCGAGGCAGATGACGGCGACGCGCGAGGTTTCGCTGGCATTGCCGGCAAGCGCCACGTTCAACCGTTCGCGGAAGAGCAGGCGGTTCGGAAGGCCGGTGAGTGCGTCATGAAGCGCAAGATGCGTTGCCCGCTGCTGCGCCTCGACCTCTTCGGTAATGTCGGTTGCTGTACCGCGGAAACCGAGGAAGTCTCCCTGCGTGCCCATGATCGGGCGTCCGGCAAGGCGGCAGATGCGGGTCTGGCCGGCTGCATCGCGATAGTAGCACTTGATGTCGCGGAAGGAGGCACGCTCGTGGGTTTCCTCGATGAGGCGGCGCCATCCGTCCGAATCGGTGTCGCTCGAGAAGAACTGCTCGAGGGTCTTGCCCAGTACGTTTGCGGCGGCGATGCCCGTCATCTCGGTGAAGCGTGCGGAGAAATAGACCAGCCTGAGGTTGGGGTCACTTTCCCAGATCCAGTCCGATGAGGCCTCTGCGACATCCTTGAACCTGGCTTCGCTCTCCTTGAGCGTCTGCGCATAGGCCTCGACCGTCCTGGCGGATTCCTCCAGGGCGCGGGTGGAGCGGCGGGCGCCGCGGACGACCAGAACCGAAAAGGCGGCGAGGAAGATGATCGCGACGGCCAGCGGGGGCAGGATGAAGCGCAGCAATTGATAGCCGGGTTTCGCCGGTGTCCAGGTGATCGAGCCGAGGTATATGCGATCCTGCGCCAGCAGGGGGATCGAGGCCTCGGCGCTCGTCGGGTTTTCCGGCATGATCGCCAGCCCGGAAAGAAGGTAGTCGCGCGCTATGCCGTCGAGGAACTTCTGGTTCAGCTTCTTGGCAAAGACGAGCATCGACAGGTCCTTTGAACGGACGGTCGATCTTTCGATGGAGGGCGGAAGGATGCTCGTGGCGGCAACGATGAAGACATCCTGGCCGGATTTGATGAGGCTCGTAACCGGATCGGTCTGTATGGAAGCAACGTGCAGCAGGTCCCTCAATCCGCGCGGCATGACCTGAAAGGCATCGACCTTCGTCGGAACGCCCTCGATGACCGCGTAGACCGTGTTCCCGCCCGGATCGATCGCGAAGGCCATCTCGTAGCCAAGGCCTTCATAGATGTTGGCGCCGACGTTGCCGTCGGTCGCCGCCCATTCGGTATCCACCTTTTCATGAAGGTTCTTGTAGACGTCTTCCCACACCGCGTAGTCGCGCAGGTTTCGCGAGACCTCCCTCGCCTTTACCTGGAGGGCCGTGGTGGCGAGCTTCGTGGAGGCCTCCACCTCCAGCTTGTTCTGGCCGCTGGCCGAGGCCAGTACGAAACCCAGCACAACCGCGATCGCGATGACCACGATACTGGCCATCGGCAGAATGATATGCCGGGTAAATGTTTCGCCAGACAATGTCAGACCGGTCGATTTGACAGTGTTCATGATAGCCCCGCCCCCGTTTTTGTAGGGCGAAATTATGTCTCCAAGTACAAACTATAGGTTAAATTTTATCGTTCCCTGCTAACACGGTTAACCGGAGCTTACAATTAACGGCTATTTTCTGCTGCTAATAATTGTATTTTTAGATATCGTATGCTCTGTGCTTGTTGTTCTCTTATGGCGGCGTGCAGCAGTCATCGGCCGTAGTATTCGTTGGAACATCCGGCAGGCTTGCCGTTCTACGGTGACAGGCGGTTATTGCCGACCGGCGGGTCTTCGCGATGCTCTCGCACGAGGCGGAATGCGACGAGAGGCAGCGGACACAATATTGCGGACGGCCTTGCTTCACGGCGCGCGTCTTCATACGTATAGGGGACCGGCATGTATGCGGCACGTGCCGGGCACTGGAAGCCTCGCAAGACGAAGTGCCGCACGCCATCAGGGTGAAGCATGGATATCGATAGGATTTTGCGGTCGGTGGTGGCCGTCCGTTCGTCAATTCCCGAGGATGCATTCACTGCCACGACATTGGGCACCCGCCGGGAGGGCAGCGGAGTCGTCATTCGCGAGGATGGGCTCGTGCTCACGATCGGCTACCTCATCACCGAGGCCGAGGAGGTGTGGCTCACCCGCAACGACGGGCGCATCGTTCCGGCCCATGCGCTGGCCTATGACCAGGAAACCGGCTTCGGCCTCGTCCAGGCTCTCGGTTCGCTCGGCGTGCCGGCCATCTCGCTTGGCCAGGCCAGCAGGGCGGAGGTCGGCGATCCCGTCGTTATCGCCGATGGGATCGGGCAGTTCGTCGAAGCAAATATCGTCGCCAAGCAGGAATTTGCCGGCTACTGGGAATATCTTCTGGACGAGGCGATTTTCATCGCTCCGGCGCATCCTTCATGGGGTGGCGCGGCTCTTGTCGGGGAAGATGGCAGGCTTCTCGGTGTCGGTTCCCTCAGGCTGCAGATGAGCCAGAACGGCGAGGTCGCCGATATCAACATGGTGGTGCCGATCGACCTCCTTCCGCCCATTCTTGATGACCTGTTGACCCGCGGACGCGTCAACAGGCCGCCGCGTCCGTGGCTCGGAGCTTTCTCGGCGGAGAGCAACGGGGAAGTCGTGGTGATGAGTGTTGCCGAAGGCAGTCCGGCCGCCGAGGCGGGCCTGCGCCAGGGCGATGTGATCTCCGAGATCCGCGATCGCGAGGTTGACGGTCTTGCCGATTTCTACCGCAAGGTCTGGGGCAGCGGTCCCGCCGGCGCCGAGATCCCGCTCCGCGTGCTGCGCAACGGCCGCGAGGCCTGGCTGCGAGTCAAATCAGCCGATCGCAATAGTTTTCTAAGAAGGCCGCCCCTTCAGTAGGCGCCCCCCCGTTTTCCATTGAAGATTGCAGGATTTCGCTCCCACGACCTCGAGAGGGTGCGTAATGCCGTTTCTTTCCCCACGAAATATTTGCGCTGTCCATGCTGCACTGCGGCATTGTTTCCAAACGGGAATCAGGCGCGGCGGACTGTAGCCTCGTTAAGCTAGGCTACAACCAGCGCGCTGGAAGTGAAAATCACGGTTGAAAGTAACATGCCGGACTGCCATGCTAGGTGGTGGCGTCAGAAGACGAAGGGCGCTAGGGCGCCGGATTGTGTCTCTTCGAGACACGGAACCGGCCGCCAAGACGGATGTATTCGCCGTATCTAATACGGCGGGCGCAATGAACATAATCCGGCTCCGATATCGCACGGCCGTTATCGAACGAGCCGCTCAATCCTGTCGAAAAGGTCGGGCCTCGGCTTAAGCCTGGGCTTGGACGGGCCATATCCTCCCGCATGGTCCGCGCTCCTTTCGGCAGAGTAGTTGAAGGATCCTGCCGCGTGCCCATTCCCCCCACGAATCCGCCTTCCACCTTTCTTGCGGCCTTGCTGACCTCCTTGCGCAAGGTCTTTCTCAGCCTCGGTGCGACCAGCGCGGTCATCAATATCCTGGCTCTCACAGGCTCGCTCTTCATGCTTCAGGTCTACGACCGGGTCATCCCCGGCCGCAGCCTTCCGACCCTGGCGGTGCTCGCGATACTCGCCGCCACCATGTACGCCTTCCAGGGCGTGCTCGAACTCCTGCGTTCCATGCTGCTTGCCCGTATCGGTGTCTCGCTCGACGAGCGACTGAGCGGGCGCGTGTTCGCCTCGCTGGTCCAGCTGCCGTCACGGATGCAGGCGAAGGGCGACGGACTGCAGGCGGTCCGCGATCTCGACCAGGTGCGTTCGTTCCTTTCGGGCTCGGGCCCGACCGCGCTCTTCGACCTGCCCTGGATACCGGTCTATATCGGCCTCTGCTTTCTCTTCCATTTCTGGATCGGCGTTACCGCTCTCTGCGGCGCCATCCTGCTTGTCGCGCTGACGATACTTGCCGAGATCAGCTCCCAAGGGCCGGCGCGGGATGTCGCCAAATATTCATCCGCCCGGCTCGGCATGGCGGAGGGAGCGCGGCGAAACTGGGAGGCCGTGGCCGCAATGGGCTTTTCCGGCCGGCTTGCCGAAAGGTGGGCGACCCTGAACCAGGACTATCTCGGAAGGCAGCTCGCGGCGGCCAATATCATCGGGACGCTGACGACCATCTCCAAGGTGCTGCGCATGATGATCCAGTCCGGGGTGCTCGCCGTTGGCGCGATCCTCGTCATCAGGCAGGAGGCGACGGGCGGCATCATGATCGCGAGCTCGATCCTGATCAGCCGCGCGCTGGCTCCTGTCGAACTCGCCATCGCCAATTGGAAGGGCTTCGTTTCCGCCCGGCAGAGCTGGTCGCGCATCGTCAGGTTGCTGGAGCTCACCCCGACGGGACAGTGGGGTGTCGCACTTCCAAAGCCCGAAGGGCATCTCGCAGTCGAGAATGTGAGCCTGGCATCGCCGGGCAGCCGGGAGCTTATCCTGCGCAACATTTCCTTCAGGATATCGGCCGGCGCGGTGCTCGGGGTGGTCGGACCCAGCGCCTCGGGCAAGTCCTCGCTCGCGCGTGCGATCACCGGACTGTGGCCGATCACGATCGGTGCGATACGGCTCGATCGTGCAACGCTCTCTCAGTGGGATCCCGCCGATCTTGGCCGGCATATCGGCTACCTGCCACAGGATGTCAGCCTGTTCGACGGCACGATTTCGGAGAATATCGCGCGCTTCGACGAGCATGCGCCGTCGGCTGCGATCATCGCGGCGGCAAAATCGGCCGGCGTCTACGAGATGATCGTTGAGCTGCCGGATGGCTTCGACACGGTGATCGGTGAGGCGGGCACCAAGCTCTCGGCCGGCCAGAGGCAGCGCATCGCGCTTGCCCGCGCGCTCTATGGCAATCCCTTCCTCGTCGTGCTCGACGAGCCGAATTCGAACCTCGACGCCGAGGGGGAGGCGGCGCTGACCCAGGCGCTGCTGGCCGTACGCGCCCGTCGCGGCATCGCCATCGTCGTCGCGCACCGGCCGAGCGCTCTTGCGGCGGCCGACCAGGTGCTGGTCCTCGCCAATGGCAAGGCCCAGGCCTTCGGACCTAAGGAGGAGGTTCTCGGAAAGGCAATGCGCTCGGCGCCCGGACCAATTCGCCTGATGATCGGCAACGAGGAGGTCAGTTCATGACCGGGGAAAGCATCTCCGCAACTGATCGCGCGATCCGGCGACTTTCGGTGCTGGCGCTCGCCACCATCCTGATGCTGGTTGGCGTCATGGGCGGGCTCGCCGCGACGACAAGCATTTCCGGCGCGGTCATTGCTTCCGGCAGCCTTGTCGTCGACAGCTATGTGAAATCGGTCCAGCACCTGAAGGGCGGAATCGTCGGCGAGATACGCGTCAAGAACGGCGACCGGATCGAGGCGGGGCAGGTCCTCATCCGGCTGGACGACACCCAGACGAAGGCAAGCCTCCAGATTATACGCAAGCGGCTCAACGAACTTGCCGCCAGGACTGCGCGGCTCGTGGCCGAGCGCGATGGCGCCGCCGCCATAGCCTTTCCGCCCGATCTGGTCGCAGCGACCGACGACAGCGAAATCGCCAATGTGATATCGGGCGAGCGCCGCCTCTTCGATGATCGCGCGGCCTCGCGTCTTGGCAGGAAATCGCAGCTCAAGCAGCGCATCGAGCAGCTTGGCCAGGAGAGCGAGGGACTTGCAGCCCAGGAGCAGGGCAAGCGTGTCGAGATCGGCCTTGTGGAAAAGGAGCTCTCAAGCCTGCTGCGCTTGCATGAGCAGGGGATCGTGCCTGCGACGCGGGTCTACGCCCTTCAGCGCGAGGCAGCAAACCTCAACGGCGAGCTCGGCAATCTCGTTTCCTCGATCGCACAGGCAAAGGGGCGAGTGAGCGAAACGGAGCTGCAGATCATCCAGATCGACGACGATCAGAGTGCGGAGGTTTCCGATCAGCTGCGGCAGGCGGAAAGCGATGCGGGCCAGCTTTCCGAGCGGCTGGTGGCGGCCGAGGACGACCTGAAGCGGATCGATATCCGCGCTCCGCAGTCAGGCGTCGTCAATCAACTCAATGTCCACGCCGCCGGCGCCGTCATCGAGCCGGGCCAGACGATCCTGCAGATCGTGCCGGACAGCGATGCGCTCGTCGCCGAGATCAAGCTTGCGCCGCAGGACATCGATCAGGTCGGCGTCGGCCAGGCGGTGATGCTGCGCTTCTCGGCCTTCAACCAGCGCGACACGCCGGAGCTGAACGGCCACATCACCAAGGTGTCGGCCGATCTGGCGACCGACCAGCGCTCGGGCCTCAGCTACTACCTGGTTCGGGCCACCGTCGACGACGGAGAATGGAACAGGCTGGGCAAGCTCACGCTCGTTCCGGGCATGCCCGTGGAGGCTTTCGTCCAGACCGGCGAAAGAACCGTTCTCGGATATCTGACCAAGCCGGTCGTCGATCAGGTGGCCCGCGCCTTCAGGGAGCAATAGGACAAAAAAATCGGGCGGTGGCAGCAGCCATCGCCCGATCGTGTCTTCATGGCTAGCGCCGACTAGATGTGCCAGTCGGTCCCATGGTTTGCCGCGCTTGCGGCATGGGAGGCCGCGGTCGCTGCGGCATCACCCAGCGAATAGGCCTTGATATAGTCTACCTTGAGCTCCGCCCCGTCCTTCATGTCGGCATTCGGGGCGCCGGCCACGCCGCCGACGGCGAGGTTGACCAGCATGTACATGGGCTTGTGCATGTCCGAAGGTGTGTCGGCGCGGGCTACTGCGACGTCATCGAAATACCAGACGATCTGGTCCTCGTCCCACAATACACCATACTTGTGGAAGCCGTCGGTGCTGGCGACCTTCACGGGTGTCGATGTCAGGGTGTGTTGACCCGTTTCGTTGGTGTGAACCGTTACGTGAACCGTGTTCGGGTCCTGTCCGCGCATTTCCACCAC
The DNA here is from genome assembly GCF_004345245.1 of Rhizobium sp. BK251. GTDB lineage: Bacteria > Pseudomonadota > Alphaproteobacteria > Rhizobiales > Rhizobiaceae > Rhizobium. The sequence goes on from NZ_SLUQ01000008.1 coordinate 62,651, forward strand.
ATCGAGTTCCGGCGGCCAGGTGCCGTCTTCCGGAAGCAGCCAGAATGCCGGCCACGCGCCCTGGTCGTCCGGCATGTCGGCCCTGATTTCGAAATAACCGTACTGCTGGGCGAAGGAGGCATGGGTCGTCAGCATGCCGGACGTGTAGGCATGTCCATCCACCTGCCACTTGATGGCATCCGGCGTCGGCTGCGCCTTGATGGTCAGAACTCCGTTCGAGACCGAGAAGGGATTGGCCGAGGCCGTCGGCGCGTAGGACGGGTTGATGTACCACTGCAACTCGCTATTGCCCGGAAGCGTGCTGCCCTTTTCCGGAGCCCACCAGAACTTCGACTCCCAGGTACCCTTCGTGCCGTTCCAAAGTGAAAGCGAATTGAAGTCGTCCGAGAAAGTCTGGGTCAGTGTGGAGCGGTCGAGGTTGAGCTCGAACTGATCGGCGTGGAGATCGCCGACCGTCTTGTTTGCGAAGACGAGGCTCTCGCCGCCGCCAAGATCGAGGCGCAGATTGGCGCCTTCCTGCTTCGCATGGCTGACGATGTCGTTGAAGGAGGTAAGACCGTATTGATTGAGCCTGACCTTGTCGTCGCGACCGAAATCCGTGATCAGGTCGCTGCCATTGCCCTTCGTGAAGATGAAGGTATCGGCTCCCGCCCCGCCCGTCAGGACGTCGTTGCCTTTGCCGCCGTCGATCGTCTGGCTGCCTGCGGCACCGGAGATGATGTTGTCGGCGCTGTTGCCGAAGGCGTGGCGCCCGGCGCCCGTTACGTTGAGGTTTTCGAAGTGTTCGGGAAGCGTGTAGTCCATCCAGGTTTCGATGGTATCGACACCGGCGCTGGCCTTCTCCGTGGCCTTGTTGATGCTTGAATAAAGGTAATAAATATCGTCGCCGGTACCACCGACCATGTTCACATTGACCGCACTGTCGCCCCACATGGAATCATTGCCTGCTGTTCCATTGAGGGTCGGACCGGAGCCGGTAGCCGAAAACCATGCCGTCGAGGTGTCGCTGTAATAAAGAGTTTGTCCCAGGGCATTCTGTATTGTCTTTGGCATTTGAAAAAGACCTCTTGGAGTTGTGTTGAAAAATTCCTCTCTTGGAATATGTGTTCCCCCAACTCCTTGAACCATAACACCTAGGCGGGAAGGTGGCAGGGTGATGAAACTTCTATTTACATCACAGGCGCAATTGGCACCGAAAACAGCCGTTTTTCGGGGTTTAAAGGGCAGTGCCGTAAGATTTTGGGTTTTGTGACGGGCTCTGCCGTAATCGCCGAGGTTGCGTCGGCGAATCAGTGGGCCGGTCTTGCAAGCCTCGCCGGATGACGCCTATCGGAAGTCGCCGAGCAACTGGAGAACAGGCCGGTCCATGGCGGGTCGCTTCAGAAAATCGATCAGCGCGCGCAACTTCAGCGGAACCCTTCGCCTGTCCGGATAGTAGAGCATGAGCCCGGGAAAAGACGGGCTCCAGTCCGGCAGGAGGCGGACAAGGCGACCCTGTTCGATGAAGCGCTCGATATAGCCGTTGATCATGTAGGCAATGCCAAGCCCATCGAGGGCGGCCTGAACGAGCGCGGAGGAATCGTTGATCGTCAGCCTGCCGTCGACCGCGAGTTCGAACTCTTCATTGCCCTTGGCGAACGCCCAGCGCTCGATCTGGCCGGTGGTCACGTGCCGGAAGGTGATGCACTCGTGGCCGAGCAGGTCGCGCGGATGCACTGGCATGCCATGGGCTTCGACATATTCGGGAGAGGCGATGATATGGGCGGATATCGGCGGCCCGATGGTGACGCCCACCATGTCCTTCTCGACAAGGTCGCCGAAACGGATGCCGGCATCGAAGCCGCGCCCGACGATGTCGATCAGCGTGTTCTCCACGGAAATCTCCAGCCTCACCTGCGGGTGGGCCGCCAGGAAGGCTTTCATCACCGGCTGCAGGACGATCAGGAAAGCGGCACGGGGTACATTGAGGCGCAGAAGACCGGAGGGTTCCTCGCCATCCTCGCCCAGCTCGTCGACTGCCCCGAGAATCGTATCGATCGAAGGCGATATCATCTCGAAGTAGCGGCCGCCGGCCTCTGTGAGACTGATGCTCCGCGTCGTCCTGTTGAAGAGGACAAGGCCCAGACGCTCTTCCAACGTGCGGATGGACTGGCTGACGGCAGAAGGCGAGACGCCCAGACGGACCGCGGCGGCGGTGAAGCCCTTCTCCTGCGCGACCGTCACGAAGGTGATAAGGCCGTCTAGCTGGTCCTGGCGCACGCTTGCTCCGCCTGGCTATTGAACAGAATCTCTTAAATATACCTCTTCAATTATCCAGATGCGGAGCATAAGTCCATGCGACCGGCGCCATTCCACGATCTTGTGAAGTCACTCGGCGGACTTGTGAATGTGGCGCCGCAGATCGAGAATGAATGGGCAGGGTCGTGATGGAAGTCCCGTTCCCGAGTGAAGCGCGCATATCGAATTTTGGCAAGTTGTGATAAATTTCGCTGGCGCGGCTACTTGTCCGCGAAGGGTCTTGAGACGTCTCCGCCCTGCGGGACGCAAGCAAACAGCCGGAGGGGACAATGCGTTTTGGTGCATTCGGTTTGCGCGTGTTCTGTGCGCTCGGTCTTTTCACGGGCGCTGCTCTCGCGCAGCAGCCCACGCAGCAGCAGCGGGACGACATCAGGGCGGCGTGCCGTTCGGATTTCATGGCGCAATGCTCGGGGGTTTCACCTGGCGGGATCGAGGCATTCAACTGCCTGCAGCAGCACAACGCCTCGCTTTCGGCCGCATGCAAGAAGGCCGTCTCGGCAATCAGCGCCAAGCCGAAATCGACATCTGCCGAGCCTTCCGCGCCAGCGGCAACGCAGTCCGATGCGGCGACGACAGGTAGCGCTCCGGCGGACACAGCCGCGCCCGCAGCAGCAGCTGCCGCCGCCACACCCGCACCTGCTCCCACCCCGCATCCGATGCCGGAGTTTACGCCGCGCGAGGAACTCATCATCCTGCGCGAGGCCTGCGGGCCCGATTTTCGCAGCCTGTGCGGAACCGTGCCGCTGGGTGGTGGGCGCGGAATTGCCTGCCTGAGGGAGAAGCTCTCACGCGCTTCGCCGACATGCCAGAAGGTTTTGACCACGGGGCTCTGACGGCCGGCGTTGCCTGGTCTTCCTGCGCGCCACCTATTGAGTGAGCGCATCCGGCCGGAAGGGCGCCCGTGCGTCCACGATTCGCTACACTGGCTCGCCGCTGCCCGGCGCCGAGACTTGGGCGGCCGGCGGCACCTTCGTCTTCCTGCGCTGCCTGTATTCTTCGAAGCGCTGCAGCACGACGTAGAAGGACGGGACGAAGAGAACGGCAAGGCAGGTCGAGGCGATCATGCCGCTGAAAACCGATATGCCGATCGATTTGCGCGCAGAAGCGCCAGCGCCTGTTGCCAGCACGAGCGGCAGGACGCCGAGAATGAAGGCGAAGGATGTCATCAGGATCGGACGGAAGCGCAGCCGCGCGGCCTCCACCGCGGCGTCCATGATCTCCATGCCCTCGGCGCGCTTCTCCCGCGCGTATTCCACGATCAGGATCGCATTCTTCGAGGCAAGTGCGATCAGGAGAATAAGGCCGATCTGCGTATAGAGATTGTTGGCCACGCCGAAGGCCATCAGGGCTCCGACAGTTCCGAGAAGTGCAAGCGGTACGGCCAGAATTACCGCTAGCGGCAGGATCCAGCTTTCGTATTGGCCGGCAAGCACGAAATAGACGAGGATGATGGCAAGGGCGAAGACGAAATAGATCTGCCCGCCGACAGCCTTCTCCTGGTAGGAAAGTGCGGTCCAATCGAAGCCGGTGCCGGGCGGTAGCGTCTCCTCGGCAATCTGCTCCATCAGGCTGAGAGCCTGGCCAGAGCTGAAGCCGGGTGCCGATCCGCCGACGATGGTCGCCGTCGGATAGAGATTATAGAGGCTGATCAGCGACGGTCCCTGGCTGCTCGTAACGTCGACGACCGTGTCGAGCGGGACCATGGTCCCGTCCCCGGCCTTGACCTTAAGATTGCGGATATCGTCGGGGCTGACGCGGAAGTCGGGCGACGCCTGCACATAGACCTGGAAGGTACGCCCGAACTTGTTGAACTGAGTCACGTAGCTCGAGCCGACATAACCGGACAGCGCCGAAAAGACCTGCCCCACCGTTATGCCGAGCGTCTCGGCCTTGATGCGGTCGACGGAAACGGAAAGCTGCGGCACGCTCGACCGGAACGAGGTGCTGAGCCTTTGCAGCGAGGATTGCGAGTTGCCGCTCGTCACGATCGTGTTGGCCAGCGACTGCAGCAACGGATAGTCGAAGTCGCCGTTCCTGATCTCGACCTGCATGGTGAAGCCGTTCGCGTTTCCGACTCCCTGGATCGGCGGCGGGACGATCACGAAGGTGTTGGCAGCGAGGATGCTCTGGAGCGCGCCGTTCAGGTGTTCGTAGATCGACAGCAGATCCTGGCCCTTCACCTTGCCGCGCTCGTCCCAATCCTTCAGAACGACATAGGCGGCGCCGGCATTCTGCAGGCTGGCACTGTTGTCGAGAACCGAGATGCCGCTGATCGTCAGCACCTGGTCGACGCCGGGCGTATCCTGCGCGATCTTGCCGACCTGGGCCATCACCGCGTCGGTGCGCTCCTTCGAGGCACCGTCGGGCAGCTGCGCGCTGATCAGCAGATAGCCCTGATCCTCAAGCGGCAGGAAGGCGGTCGGAAGGCGCGTGAGCCCCCACACGGCAACACCGATCAATGCAAGCGCGACAAGGACCATCGCGATGCTACGGTGCACCATCGAGCCGATCAGCCTCGAATAGGCGTGTTCGGCCGAGTCGTAGATCCGGTTGAAACCGCGGTAGAAGAAGTTGCGCTGCTCCGGCGGCACGGGCGGCCGCAGCCAGAGTGCGCACTGCGTTGGCTTCAGCGTCATTGCGTTGATGGCGCTGATGAAGGCTGTCGCGGCGATGACGAGCGCGAACTGCCTGTAGAGCTGGCCGGTGAGGCCCGGCAGGAAGGCGGCGGGAATGAAGACCGCCATCAGGACGAGGGTGATGCCGATGACCGGGCCGAAGAGTTCGTCCATTGCCTTCTCGGCCGCCTTGCGCCCGGACATGCCCGCCTCTATGTGGCGCGCCACCCCTTCCACGATGACGATCGCGTCATCCACGACGATGCCGATCGCAAGGACGATGGCAAAGAGGGTCGACAGGTTGACGGTGAAGCCGAGTGCGGCCATCGCGGCAAACGCACCGATGATCGTCACCGGTACGGTCGTCGCCGGCACGAGTGTCGCGCGCCAGTCCTGAAGGAAGACGAGGATGACCACGAGCACGAGGACGCCGGCCTCGATGAGCGTGACATAAACCTCGTTGATCGATGCCTTGACGAACTTCGTCGTGTCGAAGGGAATGCTGTATTCGAGCCCCGGCGGGAAGCCCTTTGAAAGCTCGGCCATCTTTGCTGCGACGAGCTGGGCAACGGAGATCGCATTCGCCTCCGGGAGCTGGTAGATCCCGATGCCGGCGGCGGGCCGGCCGTTCTGCATGAAGGACTGGCTGTAGGTCTGCGCGCCGAGCTCGACGCGGCCGATATCACGTATGCGCGTTATGCGCCCACCCTGCGTGGCATCGACCTTGACGATGATGTTTTCGTAATCCGGTGCGTTATCCAGCCTTCCGTTGACATTGAGCGTGTACTGGAAGTCCTGTCCCTGCGGCACCGGCGGGAGGCCGATCTGACCGGCAGCGACTTCCTGGCTCTGTTGCTGGACGACGCTGACGACGTCCTGCGGCGTCAGACCGCGCGCCTGCAGCAGGTTCGGGTCCATCCAGATGCGCATGGCATACTGGCCCGCGCCGAAGACGCTGACGTTGCCGACACCGGGAACGCGGGACAATTCGTTCTGAAGGTTGATGACCGCGTAGTTGGAGAGGAACAGGCTGTCATAGCGGCCGTCGGTCGACGTAAGGCTCACGAAGCCGAGGATTGCCGTCGACTTCTTCTGCGTCGTCACGCCCTGGACCTGGACGGTCTCCGGCAGCGAGGACATGGCGATTGCGACACGGTTCTGGACCAGGACCTGCGCCTGATCGGGATCGGTTCCGATCTCGAAGGTTACCGTCAGCGAATAGGTCCCGTCGCTGGCGCTCGTCGATTGCATGTAGAGCATGCCCTGAACGCCGTTCACCTGCTGCTCGATCGGCAGGGCGACGGTGTCGATCAGCGTCCTGGCGCTCGCGCCCGGGAAGCGGGTCGTGACCTGAACGGTCGGCGGGACGACGTTTGGATATTGCGCCACGGGCAACTGGTAGAGCGCGACTGCACCGATGAGAATGAACACCAGCGCCAGAACGTTTGAAAGCACCGGACGCTCGATGAAGAAGCGCGAGATCATGCTGTTGTCCCCAGACGTTCAGGTGAAGAGCAGGTGCCAAAGGTTCTTTTCACGCAACTCCGGACGGAAAGCCGCTTTCCCTTTTTCCCGGAATTGCTCGAAGTCATTCCGCCTCCGGCTTTTCCGCGTCGTCGGTGGAGGCGCTTCCGGCAGAGCCATCCTGCAGCTCTATCCTCTCCGGCGCGACCTTGTTGCCGGGTATTGCCCGCTGAATGCCAAGCGCCACGACCCAATCCGTCGGTTCGAGGCCGGATTCGATGACGCGCAGCGGACCGTCCCGCTGGGCTGTCTTGACCTGCCTTTGCTCGATCACATCGTCTTTGCCGAGCACAAGCACGTAGCTGCCCTGCTGATTGACGCCGATCGCGTCGTCGGGAACGAGCAGGGCATTGTCGGTATGGCCGATCGGAACGCGAATGCGCACGAAAAGACCCGGCAGCAGTTCATGTTTCGCATTGTCGAACAGACCGCGGACCATCAGGGTGCCGGAGGATGCGTCGACCTGCGGAGAGACGTAGTCGAGGTGGCCCTTGTGCGGGTAGCCTTCTTCGGTCTGCAAGCCGATCTCGACGGGTATGTTCGGAAAGTCGCTGCGCGTCAGCTTGTGTCCGCTCTTTTCCAGGCTCTCCTTGATCATCAGCACCTGGCTCTCGCTGACGTTGAAATAGGCGTAGAGCGGTGCCGTCTGCACGATGGTCGCGAGCTTGGTCGGGCCGGAGACGCCGACCAATGCGCCTATATCGGCGAGGTGATCCGTGACGATGCCGTCGAAGGGTGCGGTGACGGTCGTGTAGCCGAGGTTGATGTTGGCGAGGTCGAGGCTCGCCTGCGCATTGAGGATTGCGGCGTTCGCCTCGTCCAGGTTCGCCTGTGCGGTATCATACAGAGACTGGGTGGAAACCCCTTGCTTCACCAGGTTGGTCTGGCGGTCGAATTCCTGCTTGGCGCCGACCTGCGAGGCCTGGGCCGAGGCCAGCGAAGCCTTGGACTGCTCCACCTGCGCCTCGTAGGTGTTGCGCTGGATGCCGAAGAGCTCCGTGCCCTTCGTCACCATCGCACCATCCTGATAGTTGATCGATTCGAGGAAGCCTTGGACCCGGGCCTCGATATCCACGGAGTTATAGGCTGCCGTATTGCCGGTAAGCTCGAAATACTGCGTGACGGTGCGCTGCAGGGGCAGCGCTACCTGAACTTTCGGCGGCGGCGGGGGAACGTAGGTATTGCTTCCATCGCATGCCGCAACGGCGGCCATGCAGCAAAGCGTGAAAAAGACTTGCACCCCACTGCGGAATTTCCGACGCATTCTCGCTGCCCCTCACGAGTCCCGGTCATCATGCGTGCCTCGTGGTCATGCGACCCGGAAGTCTCGAGGCTTGCGACACTATGAAATAGGATCGCACGCAATTGCAATAGCATAAGGAGATCACGCGAAGCTGGTATCGACTGACGCCGCGCCGCGTCGCGAGCCGGCTAAGAGCCTCATGGCTGGAAAATCAGGAGCACATAGGTCACGAACAGCATGAGGTGAATTGCACCCTGCATGACATGCGTGCGGCCGCTCGCGAAGGTGATGATGCTCACGAGAAGCGTGAGCATGAGCATCACCATGTCCCCGTGCTCGAGACCCAGTATCAGGAGATGTCCGTGAAAGTGGCTGATAAGCAGCATTGCCGGCACCGTGAGGCCGATCGTCGAAAGCACGGAGCCGAGGAAGATGTTGATCGAGCGCTGAAGGTGATTGGCGATGGACGCCTTCACGGCACTGATCGCTTCCGGCGTCGCCACGAGTACGGCCATGATGACGCCGCCGAACGCGGGTGGCGCGTGAAGGGTCTCGATGATGTAATCGACCGGCATTGCCAGATGCTCGACGAGATAGACGACGGGCAACATGTGCAGGAAGAGCATGAGGGCATGGAACCATGCCGTGCGCGGCGGCTGCTCCCTTCGCTCGACGTGCTCCGCGTCATTGGCAAAGAAGCCGTGATGGCGGCCGGTCTGCAGCACGAGGAAGGTCGCGTATAGGCCGAGCAGCATGATGCCGAGGACCAATTGGCGGGGCGCCGAGGGGTGGGGCAAGCCGTCGGCATAGAGGGTGGCCGGCAGCACGAGGCTGAGGGTCGCGAGCGGCACGATGACGCCGAGGTAGCTGTTGGCGCCCTGGAGGTTGTGATACTGCTCCGGCCGTCGCCACGCGCCAACCAGCAGCGATATCCCCACCATGCCATTGAGGATGATCATGATGACCGCGAAAAGCGTGTCGCGCGCAAGCGTCGGATTGCTTTCGCCGTGTGTCATCACGGCGGAAATGGCAAGCACCTCTATGGCCGTCACCGAAAGGGTCAGGATCAGCGTGCCGTAGGGCTCGCCCAGCAGTTGGGCAAGGTGATCCGCATGGCGCACCACCGACAGTGCCGAGCCAAGCACGGCTGCGAAGAGCCAGAGGAAAATCAGGCTAAACCACAGCGGATTGCCGAGGTTCGCCATCATCTGGTCGCCGGCCGAGAAGAACGCAAGGCAGGTCGCCGCGCTGATGCCCAGGAACCACTCCTCGCGCACCAGCCGCATCAGGCCTCCGGCAGGCAGGGTCATCGTCTCCGTCATCGGAAGGTCGGCCATCCTGTCGACGGAAGCCGGATAGTCCGACGCACGCAACTGCGATTGGCCCTCATGAGGAAGATCCCGCTTCACCAGTTCAGATTGCTCCCGAGGCTCAGACGCGCCCGATTCCCCGGGGCGCGGCCGATGCCTTGAGCAAAGCTTACACTCGTTTGCGGCCGTTCGCGAGACCGGTCGACGGCTGCATCCCCAGCGCCGGCGGCTAGCCGAGGATCTTTGAGAACTGCCCGAGGGCGGCGAGCGCCGATTTGGCCGTGGCGTCGAAGCTCTCTAGAGCCTTCTTGTCCTGCTCTTCCTCGGCGGCGAGCGCCGCGTTGGCTTCCTCGGCCTGCTTGACGAGGAGCTCGTCTCCCGCTGAAAGGCGCTTGAAGACCGCGCTCTTCAGGAACGCCGAGATCTCGGCGCGCTCGGCCCTGCGGGTCTCGAAACCCGTCTTCAATCGCGAGGTCGCTTCGTTGAGCGCAGTCGAGGCCTGCTTTCGAAAGTCCTCGAGCGGCGTCGACTGCGTCGAGTCCGTCGCCGATACCTTGAAGCCGGGATTGTCCGGCACGATGACGACAGTGCCCGGGGTCAGCTTTTCAAGATCCAGATGCGGGTTGGAGCGCCTGAGCTCGTTCACCGCTGCCTCTGCCTGCGCGCCACGGAACCGCGCATCCAGCAGATTGCCGCTCAGCGCTTCGAGGTTCATCTTCTCCCTGACGACGAATGTCCTGACCATGATAACTCTCCGATAAGCCGATCATGCCCGCAGATTGAGCGCATCCCATGGCGGGATGAGACCGCCGCCGGAAAGCGCGATGCCGCGGGTGGTTATGTTTCCGAGCACGGCGGCCGATTTGGTGGTCGCCCTGGTGATCTGTATCGACAGCTCGTTGCCGGTGACGCGGTTGGCATTGACGATGATCACGTCGGCTGCGAGCGTCACCGCGATCTTGCCGTTGAGCCGCGCATCGACGCGATTGTCGTTGAATAGGCACTGGCTGGCCGAGACGTCGACGGCAGGCGCGTCGCCCCGCGAATTGAAGGCATTGCCGACGACGGAGCCCTTCGGCCCGGCGAACACTTCGGCGGCCGCCAGTCCGGCAAGGGTCGCCAGAACGGGGCGACCGGCGCCCAGCATCAGCATCTTGGTATTGTCGACGCGAACCGTGGTCAGCGTTCCGACATGGGTAATCGCCGCCTGCGGCCCGCTGTCGAGCACGAGCAGCGCGCGCCAGTCGCCATTGCTGCGGTCGTTGAGTTCGATCGCATCGCGATCGACGCGGTTGCGCGTGATCTCGAAGTCGATCACCGGAGCCATGACCATGATGCCGACTGCGCGGCCGACGAAATCGCCGGGAGGGGCAAGCTCGGTGATCTCGTTGCTGCCGATCGCCGGGCGACTGACGCCGAAGGCGAGGATCCCCGCGCGCATGGCCGAGGCGCTGGCGAGGACGCCAAGCCGGCGTATGGTATTGCCGGCAATGGCCGCGGTATCGGCGCGCAGGACGCCGACGCCGACGACGATGCCGGTGTCGTTGGCGCTCGGCGGCCCGATATCGCGCAGGTGGTTGTTCTCGATGGAGATCGATGAGGAGCTTGCATCCGCAGTCGAAAGAATGCCGTTGCCGCATTCCTCGATGATGTTGAGTTTGACGATGAGATCGCGCACCGGTGCCGCGATCAGGATGCCGCTTCGGGCGAAGCCGCTGATCTGGTTGGCGAGGATCTGGCACTGGTTCGATCCATTGCGATCGAGGCCGGTGACCAGCGCGATGCCGTTCTCAAGGGCGCCCTGCCGGTCGTTGTTGACGAGCTTGTTCTCGCTGATCCATGCACCATCGACCCCGCAGCTGATGCCGCTTCCGGGGATCGAGAATGCGTTGCGGCTGATCACCATCGAGGAGCCCTGAAGTCCCTGGCCCAAGGTACTGATCGCGACCTGCTGGCTGCTCAGTATCTCGTTTCCGGTGATGCGGGTGGCGAGGAGATGCAGCACGCTGCCGTTCAGCACGATCGCCTGCCGCGTGCTCCAGAACACGTTGTCGTCGATCGCCAGTCCTGCCGTCAGCAGCACGCTCGCCGGCTCGTTCTCGCCGGTCGGGGCGGCGGGATCGTTGGCAAGGATCGCCGTCGGCGCGAAGATCGCGTTTTCGCGGATAGAGGCTGCCGCGACGGCGCCTGCGAGCGATATCGCGGATGCCCGGAAATCATTCGTTTCGAGGACGGCCATGAGGAGCCCTCGCAGCGACAGGCCGATGGCCGAAATGACCTGGATCGCCGGCTGGCGGGCGAGCGACAGGATCGTCATCTTCTCGATGCCGATCGCGACGCCGTTGCGTATCACGAAGGCGCTGCCGCCTGCGGTGACAACCGTCGCCGGTCCCTGTCCCTTGATGAGCAGCGAGCGCAGGCCGTTCAATTGGACCGGTTCCGTGAGTGCATATTGACCGGGACCGAGGCAGACGGTGCCGCCGGTCTGGGCGGCCTGGTTGACGCCGTCCTGGATGGTGAAGCTGCCGCTTGCGTGGGATTCGGCGGTAACGCAGGCCGTGCAGCAGCAATCTTCGCCATCGCCGCCCGGCGGCGGCCATGGATGGCGGCAATCGGTTACCGTCCCGGCGCCGACATCCCAGATGGCGAGGCGCTCGTAATGATGATGGATGCCGCGTGGTGGGGCGCGGTCGAGGATTTCGACAGAGGCATCCGAGGTCCGGGCCGCAAAGACCCAGTAATCCCCGGCGCGGAAGCCTTTTGTGCCCGTCGAGGCGAAGCTGACGGTCACGCCTTTTTCCAGCAGGAAGGTCGTCGCCGCGGCGGGAATGGCGATTACACCCGTCGAGCCGCCCGCATCGAGGTCCTGGATCTCGACAGGGGTACCGCTTGCGTCCGTGCGAAAGACCTTGCCTGTCTGGTCCCAACGACGGACGCGCAGATTGCGCTGGTCGGGGAACGTCGAATCCGGGAAGGCGCCGGGCAGCATCGCAGCCGGCAGTGCCGGGGAGAACTGGATGCGCCGCGTGGCCTCGACGACGGTTACCTTGCGTATCTCGCCGCAGGTCTGCGAGAACTCGCGCACGTCGTCGATGATCTCCACCCAGTCACCCGTCTTGAAGGACAGCACGTCGTCGCGCCCGAGTGTTGCGAGCTCGAGTTCGGTGCCGGAAATCATGCTCGTGACGCGGCTGCCGACGCTGGCATTCTCCCGCGACCACTTGAAGGTCGCGCCGGCGCCGGGCTGCCCGGGATTCTGGATCTCGACCCTGTAGAGCTGGTTTTCAAGTCCGCGGTAACCACCGGTCGGCGGAAGCTCGCAGGGATCGTCCACCGGCGCGACTTCGAAAGTGCCCGTGGTGAGCACGCCCGTCGAGGGCGCGATAAGGGTCTCCCAGCCGGCGACGTCGCCATCCGGCGAGGCGCAGGTGACGTTGGCTCCGGCTTCGTCTGAAAGCGCCCGGACCTGCCATACGGTCTGGATACGCGAGGTCGATTCGACGCCGACGGCGCTTTCGACGAGGTCGGGCTGCTCCAGATGCGTGACTTCCCGGTCCCAGACGTCGAGATAGACGAGATGACGCCCGGCGGTCGGCAGGGCTGGCGGCTGCGGCAGGTAGGGCTGGGCCGTATAGGCTATCGGGTCGGCGAATTGCGGCTCGGCCATCAGGCCGTCGAACAGCTTTTTCGCGGGATCGGTCGAGACGGCACCGTGGTTTTCCGCGAGGAGGCCGTCGACATAGAGCCTGCCCTTGCCGATCGAAAGTGCACCCGCCGCCACGCTGATCTTGAAGGCGTCCGGCGTCGTCGACGACACGGTCGAGCGGCCGAGCACGTCACCTGCAAGTGCGCGCAGGCGCCGATCGAGCACGTCGACCAGTTCGTTGGCATCGGCATCCAGGAGGACGCCGCCCTGCTTCAGTGCGATGCCGGCATAGTCCAGCAGCGGATTGAGGCGCACTCTTGAAAAATCGGTACCCATGAGTAACCCTCCCCGTCAATTGCTTTTAGCTGGCGTAGAAGACGCCGGCGTGCAGGCCAAACCGCAGATATTCGTCGAGCCGGATGCGCAGGTTCGTTTCACGCTGCGGCTGGAACAGATCGTGCAGCACGCCCATTTCGCTTTCATCGTCCGCACCGGTCCGGATCGAGGCATCGGTCGAGCTTTTCAGCTGGCCGTAGCCGGGATCGCCGTAGCGCAGCGAGGTGAAGTGCGGCAGCGCGCCCGGGTGATCCTCGTCCGGAATGCAGCGATACCGCCTCGGCGTCACGGAACCGGCGGGCACGAAGGAGAAGCGCATGCAGCCTTCCTGGCGGCGTTCGGCGATCACAGGTGCCCGCCAGGTTTCGCCGGGTGCGGGACCAAGGGCCGCAAAGAGGATCGAATTCGAGGCAAGCTCGATGAGCTTCGCATGGACCTTGCCGACGAAGGTACATTCGGATGCGGTGAGCGTGCCGCCCGGGCCGCCGGCATTGTCGCCGGCATAGGCGGGTGTTTCCGGCGCGCCGGCGTCCACGATGCAGTCTTTCAGCGTGATCTCGACGTCGCTCTCGATGACGAGCGGGCCGGTGATGCAACGCTCGAGAGTGACCTTGGCGAAGGGATGCTCGATGATGAGGCTCGGCGCGCCGGGCGAGACGGCACTGCCATCGGGATTGAGCGTGAGGCCCGGCACCAATGTGCAATCGCGCAAAACGAGTTCGCGCGGCTCGTCGTCGGCCGCTGCGGCGAGGCGGAGCGCGCCGCCGGAAAAGACCATGCCGTCGAGGATGAGCCGGCCGCGCGCGCCGATTGCAAGCGTGACCTCGCCGCCCGCCACGATCAGTGGCCGTGCAGGGTTCCGTGCCGCAACCACGACTTTCAGGCCCGGTGCCTGCGGCGCGGTGACGTCGTCGATCCGGAAGGTGGGGGTCTCGGCATAGGTCAGGCTGTCGTCGATCAGGAGCCGGCCGCCGCCCGCGATGTTGTCGAGATGAGGCTGCAGAGCATCACCGTTGGCGACCGTCTCCTGGGTCGCCAGTTCCTCGCCTTCGGGCGTGCGCTCGTATTCGCCGCCGCCGATCGCGCTCGGCGTACCGTAGTGGAAGGTCGCAAGCAGCGGTCCGTCAGCCGGTTCACCGAGAAGGACGCGGCCGCGCTCCGGATCGAAGCCAATCGTTCCGGCCGGCACGGCATCCTCATGATTCCAGCCGATGACGGTGCCGCCACCGTCGAGAATGTCCCGCAGGTCGCAGACCCTGACCTCGCCGACCGGTACCGGCGTCGGCGGCGTGCCGGGACGCAGGAAGACGATGCTTTCGCCATCGCCGTAGTCGTCTTCGAGGATGTCGTCGGGTGCAGGGATCGTACTTGCCTGCGCTGCCTTTACCGCAATCGCCATCAGGCGGACGGACAGCGGCTCGGGAACGTTGATCGGTTCGGCAAGATGGCTGATGTCGTCCTCCGTTCGTGGCCGGCGGAAGAGCTGCAGGTCGGCTCCGAGCGGATTGACGCGGAACTTGCGGCCGCTCGCATCACCCGGGTCGGGCACCAGCGGCAGCGCCGTCAGGCGTAGCGCCAGCAGGCGCCAGAGGAAGATCCCGACATTCGGAATGTTGTAGCGTCCGGAACGCGCCTCCGGCCGGCGCATCTCGGCGGTATGGGCGAAGCTCTCGAAGGCACCGCCCAGCAGGAAGGTCGCCTTCAGGTCACGGAGATCGGCCGTCGCCTTGGCATGCAGCCGGATATGCTTCATGTACTGGGTCGTTGCTAGAAGCTCGAAATATTCGACGGCATGGGCCGGCCATGTGGTGACGTCGCTCGCAAGCTGCTCGAGCATCAGGGCAGTGCCTTTGCGCCGGCGGTGACCGATGGTGTTCGCGACTTCCGCCCTCGGCGAGGCGATGTTCGGTGCCACGCCATGCAGCGGCCGGTAGCCGATCAGGTCGCCGATATAGGGCGCTACCCAGTCGGCGCAGGTCTCGATGAACTGGTCGTCGTAGAGCTGCTCGACATTTTCCTCCAGGGCGGCGAATTCCTTGGCGAAGGCCGCAAGCAGCGCCTTCAGCGGTTCTCCCTGTTCGGCGTCGCGCAGGCGATAGACGGCGGGCAGCAACGAATAGAGGCGTTCGGCGGTCAGCGTGCTCATGCCATCTCCTCCAACTGATCGAAGGGTCCGGGATCGAGGGTGAGGAGTTCTGCGGGTCGCGCGACGCCGTTTTCGACGCGCATACGCGAGGCAAGGAGCCGGACCTGGAGTGAGGGAACGGTCTGCGCCGCAGGCTGCGTGCCGCCGTAGAGACGCGAGAGATCGACCGCGACGACACCGGCGACGGACTGCGCCACCGCGATGACGTCCGATTGCTGGACCGCCTGTCCGAGATCTCGCGCATCGAAGGAGAAATGCGCCCGAAGCGCTGCTTCCACTGCCGCCAGGACTTTCTTCACTTCAAAGGCGGGATCTACCTTGACCTTGAGGCCGAGGCGGAAGGTGCTTGCCTCATGATCGAGCAGCGTGACGGAGACATGCGGGTCGCCGCTTGATTTCAGGGCTGCCAGTAGGTTCTGCAGCACCGGGTTCGACGATGTCAGCGGATCGCCGTTCGGCGCAGCGAGCGTGATGGCGATCGTCTGGCCCTGGCGTGGCTGGAGCACCGCGGCACTTGCCTTGGCAATGCCGCTGAAGGCGCGGGCGAAATCCTCGTAGTCGAGCAGGGAGACGGCTCGGCCGAGGGTGCGGGTCGTCAGCGGGATCGTGCGCCGGGCTGCATCCGAGGGCTCCGGCTCCGTGCCGCCCTCAGCGGGAAGGGGATTACTGACGCTCTTCAGCCCGAGCGGACGCGTCATGAGCTGGGTGAGCTTTTCAGCTGCGACATTGCCCTCGGTGCCGAGCCCCTTGCGGTAGGCGGCACGGATATTGTTGACACCGGTCGGCAGGCGGGCACCGCGCAATCCATCTCCGAAGGCGACGAATTCGCGGCCTTGCTCGTCGGTTTGCAGCGTGAAGGCGCGCTCGGTCGGTGCGGCACCGAACATCGTCGGCCGCTCCTTCCAGGCGATGTCGCCGACGCGCACGGTCAACTCCGCTTCGGCACCGATCTCGTTGGCGGCAGCGCGGTAGGTGAGCGGCAGCTGCTTCAACTCGAAACGCTGGAAGCTCTGGCTGGCATTGCCGGCGCCGAGAATCTGGAAGACCGACTCGCCGTGCGAGGCGAGCGCGACGTTCGCATGCACGACGACGCTTCCGCGCAGGAGGGGATTGGGAAGCGGAGGGGCGATCTCCAGTTCGCAACGGCCCGGGCCGGCGGGATGTGCCGCAACAAGCGTTACCTGCAGGGTAACAGCCTTGTTGTCGTTGGCGCGCAGGCCCCGGATGATTAGCCGCCGACCGGGCAGCAGAGCCTCCTGGCCGATGGCAGCGGGTACCCGGTCGCCGCTGACGTTCGTGGTCACAGGGCGCGCGGCCAGCGGCAGGAACTCGGACTTGCCGTAGACCGAGGTTTCGCGCACCTGATCCTTGAAGACATCATCGAGGTTCTCACCAGCCAATTCCAGCCGGGTCACCTTGGCCGACAGAGCGAAGTTCGCGCGAGAGATCTCGGTCGTTCCCGTGACCCGGTAAAGTTCGACATAGGTGCCGCTCGGGAAATTCTCATCGGGCCGGTTGAAGCCGCCCTTTGCAAGGATCGCGAAGCTGCGCTTTTCGATCGCGCCGGGCACGTCTGCGCCGATTTCCGTCTGTGTGCCGTCGAGATCGACTGCGCCGCCCGCCGCGGTCGGCGTGACGAGGCTGATGAAGAAATCGCGCCATTCGCCGTCATCGGCCGCGCCACCAAACTTGGCAGCGTAGTCGGCGCGGAAACGCGCATCCATGCTGCGCCAGACCGGAGCATTGTTGCCGAACACGCCGGCGCGCTTGCGCATAGCGAAGACGAAGGTCTGGCTTGCGGGGTTGGAGAAGGGGGAGGAGGAGCCCAGCCCGCGGGCCCAGGTGACTCGCGTGCGGTCGTTATCGCTGTCGGCCGTGACCCCCGTGATCAGCCGGAAATCCCAGTTGTCGCTGTCCGCGCTGTCGAAGAATTCCTGGCCGACAAAGAGGAGCGCATCTCCGGGCTTGAGACCGGTAGCGACACCCGCCAGCCATGCCTCGCGCTCGTCGCGCCCCGGGAAATGCGTCTCGCTCAGCCACGGGCGGATGGCGTTCCATGCAGGCCGCGCCTCGGCGAGCGTCTCCACCAGTTCGAAGGTCTGGGGTTTTTCACCCGGACCCGGAACACTCTGTACTTTCAGGCCGGTCTCGAGAACAAGGCTTTCCGGCACGCCGGTCACGAAATTCCCCGGTTCGGGCGCGAGATTGGCCGGCGGCGTGGGTGGTGTATCGAGAGCGAAGGCGAGCCATGTCTCGGCGGCGACGCCGGGCCGCAGGCGATAGCCGACGAGCTTGCCCATCTCCTGCAACGAAATGCGCTCGACGGCCGTGCGCAGGAAGGATTCGTTGGCGATCCGCTCCTGGTAGAAGGTCAGCACGTCTGCCGAGCAGGCGAAGGCATCGATCAGGCCGATCGTGAAATCGTCGTCATCGCGCGAGCGCAGCTGCGATAGCTGCGGAAAGGCTGCGGAGGAAAGCGCCGCCTGCAGGCTCTCCCGGAAATGGGAATATTCACCGATGCGATACTCGATCGCCGAAAGCCCGCTGCGATTGAAAAGTGCCTGCGGGGTTTCGGCTTCGATGCCCTCGCAGCAGCCGCAGCACTCGCTGCCGGCGGCGACGGGCGGTGCATGGGGTTTCAGGTCAGGGACAGGCGTGCTCATTTGCCGCCTCCAGCGCTGATTTCGAGCTTGCCGCGCTCGCGGAAATTCGGATTGTTGGCAAGTTGGGCGATCTCCAGCCCGCCGATATCGATGACGCCCTCATCGAGGGAGGTCGGTTCGGGATTGGCGAGGCGCTGGAAGCGATCGGCGCGCACGGCTTCCACCCCTTCCACCGCCTGCGCCGCGGCGATGACCTGGCTCAGATAGGCCGGCTGCCCGAAGGTGAAATTGTCGGGATGGAAGAGCCCCAGCCTGCCATCGGAAAGGGCCGTGCTAGAGAGGACTTTTTCGACGGCATGCAGCACGTCGGCACGGAAATAATCGTCCTTGACGCAGATGTGCAGGGCGACGTCGAGAGGCACGTAGCGCGGCGATGATACGTCGAGATCGTAGCCTGCCATGCGGAACCGTTCGAGGTGACGGCGCATGCGGGTGCGGAACGTCGCATCGATTTCGCCGCCGCCAAAGCGATCGGGCGTGATGAAGACCGTATGCCAGCTGCCCGTCCAGCGGAAGGTCGCGGCGGCGCGCTGCACATCCGGCCGACGTTCGGCGGCGGCGGCATAATCGGCCGCCGTGACCGCTCGCTCCTGGGTCCGGAAGGCCTGTGGCGCGTCGCGGCGCACCGTTTCGATGTTTTCCGGCTCGGTGCCGCCTGCGGCGGGCATGGGATTGCGAAGCGCGTCGAAGACGCCATTGGACGGGCTGACGATATGGAAGATCGCATCTGCCCCGACATTGCCGACGGCGCCGTTGCCAACCCTGTAGGTTATACTGAAATTGGTGCCGGGATCGGGCCGCTTGCCGCGGTCGTCGTCTCCGAAGCGCAGCTTCGCCGTACCGTCGTCCTCGACCTCGACGACGAAGTCGGTGGCACCTGCGACGCTCGACATGAGATCGCGCTGGACAGTCCAGGAATCCGGAGGAGCCGCGCCCGACGTTCCCTCGAGGTCGGTTATCAGGGGCTTTGCCGAGCGTGCGTCGATCGAAAGCAGCGAGGACGCCGGCCACCAGGCATTGTCTGGGTCGATCGGGACTGACAACAGCTTGGGCAGGTCGAAGCCGTGTGCCAGCGGCTTGTTCTCAAGCGCCGGACGGAAGCGCGGCGGCACGGGCACCGCATCGGGCGCATCGCAGCCGCAGCCGGTTTCTTCCGCGGCAACTTCCAGAACATGCTCCGGCACTTCGCCGAGGGCTTCCCCTTCGATCGTCGCGCCATGATCGACGAGCACGATATTGCCGAGCGCAACGCTGATCTCGAGGCCCGGCCGCTCCTCGACGGAGAGGCAAAGGGCGAACGGCAGGGCGTCGGCGGCATCCCAGGCGATCTCGGTCACGTCGACCGGCCCGTCGACGGGCGGCTCGTCGAAGAGCTGTCCGGAGGGGTCGCTCGAATGCACGACGCTGGTCAGTCGCACTGCCCAGCGATGGGTCAGGTCGACGTCGTCCTCGCTGAACGTGGTCGGGCTCACTACCTCCTCGAAGATCAGGATGTCGCCGACCTGAAGCGTGTCGAGGTGATCGCGCAGGGTCGCGGACGTGGCGCCCTTGGGCAGGCAGCAGCCGCTATCGCCCCAGGCGTAGAAGAAGAGGCGGTTGAGTTGGCTGTGCAGGACCGCGTCATGGGTCGTCTCGAAGATCAGCGGGTTTGCCGCAAGCGCCTTCGTCAGCTCGATACTTGCGGGTGCGATGACCGGCGGCAGGCCTGGAACCTCCGTCAGCAATTGCGTTCGCGTGGGCAGCGTCACGTCCGCTTCGTTGACGTCGAAATGGACGAAGGCGCGGGCATTGCACCCCTCGTGCATGAAATAGTCCACGAGCCTCGCGTGGCGTCTTACCGAGATGCGCTGGCGCGCCGTCGCCAGATAGGCCTCGTTGGCGATGGCGTCCTGGCGGTAAGAGAGGTTGTCCGCGGCATAGGCGAGAAGTTCGACGAGCATGACGCCGAGGTCCGCGGCGGAGCGTTCCGTCCAGCCGGGCACCAGGAGATTGAGGCGGTCGAGCATCAGTCGCCGAAAGCCCTGGAAGTCCTTGGCGAGGTAGTCGATGTCAGGGCGCGGGCGAAGCTCCGGCGGGCAGGCATGTGTATCCGCGCAATCGAAATCGGCCGGGCATTCGACCTTGAAGGAAAACTCGATCGAGGAAAGGATCGGGTCGAAGCCGGCGGGCGGATTGCTGCTGCCGGAATTGGCTACGATGCTGAGCGTGTAGGTCGAGAAGTCGCCGGAACTATCGGTGCGGATCACCAGCGTGCGCGGGAGATCGTCGACCGTATCGACGAGGCCGGGCTCCGCCTCTGGCGGCAAGGCGTCGGCGGTAGCGGACCAGACGATCCCGACGGTGCGGATGCGCTCGCCGCCGGTGATGCGCAGGTTGTCCGGCGTGATGTTGAAGCCTGTGCGCAACAGCCTCACGAACAGGGTCTGCTGGCGCGGCGCGCCGGGTGGGGCATCCTTGTCCAGCACCTCGATGAAATCGATGGCATTGGCCGAGCCGCTGCGGCGCAGAACGGAAAGCCGGCGAAGATCGCAGCAATGATATCTCATGGCGCGCTCCCCGGTGCCGTGAAGGTTGCCGCGTGGGTCGTGCGATCGAGAAGAACCGTGTAGCGGACATCGACGCGCAGGGCCGCGTCATCATTGACCACCTCGACGGATTGCACTGCGATGAGATGGGAGAGGTGGAGCTGCAGCGAGGATTGCACGAGCATCTGCGTGGCTGCCGCCAGCGTCGCGCTGTTCGGCTCGAAGACCAGGGCAAGCAGGCCGGCACCGAAATCCGGCCGCATCACGCGTTCGCCGGGCGAGGTGAAGAGGACCTGCTCGATCAGGTCGCCGATATGGTCATCGCGATCAGTCGTTGCCGTGCGGCCGAGGCTGGAAAAGTGGTAGGGGAAGTCAAGGTCGGCAGCCATCCCTTTCCCTCCTCACGTTGCCAGGACGCGCGTCTGCGCCACGACTGGCAGCATCGGCGTTCCTGTCGGAATGCAGGTGGAGGAGCCCGTCATCGTGACCACGGGCGTGCCGCCGGCCAGGACGCGGACGGCTCCGACGAGCCACTGTCCCATGACGCAGGGCGGCGTCGGCGTTCCCGTCAGCGCGCAGCCGGCGATCGCATAGGGGCTCGTCAGCGTCACCGCCGGCTGGCCCGAGAGCAGAATCCGCGGGAACGGCGCAAGTGGGGTCGCCTGACCCGCATGGGTGCAGAGGACGGTAGCGCCGAGATGCAGGATGGGAGCTGGCATGGCGTTTCATCCTCCCTAGATCACCGTCAATGCGCCGAGGTTCACGTCAACCGAGGGGCCGGTCATGTTGATGATCGCCCCCTTGCCGTTGGAAATGACGATGCCGACGTCGCTCACCGAAATCATCGCACCTGTTGTCGTCTGGATCAGGATGCCGCCGGTCGGCCCCGGGACATCGCTGATGACGATGCCGTTCTTGAGCGTTGTCTGCAGCGTGATGCCGTTGACGCCCGGGGGAACCGTGCGCGACATCACCGGCACTTCCGCAGCACTTCCCCAATAACCGCCAACCCAGATCGGATAGTCCGGATCGCCCCGTTCGAATTCGACCCAGACGCCGGCCCCGATCATCGGCACCGTGAAGACACCGGTGTTAATGCCGGCAACGGGTACGCAGGGCATGGCCCATGTGCCCGGCACGAAGCCGGCAAGGTCCGGCACCATTGCCTGGATCCGCCCGATCTGCATCGGATCGACATTGTTGATGACCGTGCCACGGTATTTGCCGAAGAGTGGTGCGGTGCTCATGTTGGCACCGCCGGAATGGTCGAGACGAGGCCGTTGCGCGCAAGCGTGAAGTTTTGCTTGTAGGAGCCGCGCTCGATTTCGTGGGTTACGGATTTGACATAGTAGAGCCCGTCGAAGGCGACGCCGGCGCCGCGCACGCCGACGAGCTGGCGGGACTTCAGCAACCGGCCGTATCGCGCGACATCGAGTTTTCCTTTTCCGAAGACGGAATCGCTGTTCTGTCCTGCATAGGCGAGGCCGGCCATCAGCGCCTGCGGAGCCGGCAGGTGCGAGGTCGCGTCGAGCTTCTCTATTTTAGGCGGCAGCGGCGGCACCAGTCCGAGCGGCGGATTGAGCGGCGTCACATCCGGGATGGGCAGGCCGATCGGTGCCTTGCTGATCGGCTCCTGGAAGAACACGATCGGCATCTTCTTCCGCTCCTTGTCGAAGTTGAAAGTGAGCTGCTCGACATTGGAATGGGCGTCCATATTGGTCGTCAGAGCGGGCTGCGGTTCGCCGACGCGGATTTCCGGCCCCCAATAGGCCTTCGAGGTGCCGGGCGTCGGGCCGGGCTCGAGATAGAAGACATAGCCGGCCTCGCCCGCCAGGCGCTTCACATAGGCGTAGTCGCTGCCCCGCTGCTGCGGGATCTGCTGCATCGGCAACGGCGGAATGTCGAGGATGCTGGGAATGACCTGCGGGATGACGCCGAAGGCTGCGTATTTCGCGAGCACGAGGAGGATGCGCGCCGAAGGCGGCATTGCTGGGAAGGGCAGGCCGGGGATCTCGATAATATCCATGAGGGCGGAGAGATCCTTGCCTTTCACTACGAGCCGCGACACGCCGCCTTCGCCGGGCTGGGCCTCGACGTTGGTCGTCACGCCGTCGATGATCGACTGGGCGGTGCCGTTGATCGTGACCACGAGGACGACGCGCATCAACGGCAGGCTGCCGCCGCCGGCGAGCAGGAAGAGCGTGCGCAGCGGCGAGCGGGCGGGGAGCTCGAAGGTCATCTCGAAGCCGCTCTGCGTGCCGCCCGATCCGTCCTCGACCTTCACACGGACGAGCGCATCGGAGACCTCGCGCGGTGCGGCTATCGGCACCGGTCCGATCTTCAACGACAGCTGGATGCCGCTTTGAATGGCCATCGTTTCCTAGCCCCCCGCGACCAGCGGGATCGCCACCCGGCGTCCCAGAGTGTCGGTCAGTTCGTTCGGGTCGGTCACCGCGTTCGCGTCGGCGATCCGCCAGTAGAGTTCGGCATCGGCAAAGGCCTGGGCGGCCAGCAGATCGGGCCGCTCGCCACCCTGGACGATGTGTTCGAAGGCAACAGGGATGTCGCGGCGCTGGGCGATGAAGCGGCGCAGCACATAGGCGACGCCGGGATCGGCCGCGTCGCGGCGATAGAGGCCGAAGAGCACGTCGCGATAGCGGCTGTTCGAGGCAAACGGGTTCGACGGTATCGCGCCCGCTTCGATCAGCAACTGGACTGGGTCTGTCGTCATCGCGTCTCTCCCGTCATGGCAGGTTGCTGATGCCGAGCGAGGCGAGCGTCGTGCCGCCCGCCTTCTGCGCCAGGGCCTCGCGGGCACGCAGATAGCTCATGAAGATCGTGCCGCCGCGGTGCGTAAAGCCGAGATCCTCGATGCTCATCACCCGTAGACCGAGACTCACCTTGGCGCGGATCGGATTGAGCGCGGGGTCGAAGGCCTGCTCCGTTACCGAGAAATCCGTGACGCGGACCGGCACGACGCGGTTCTTGCTCCACACGAACAGGACGAGCGGAGCCTCCGGCGGCAGGATCTCCAATGTCCCGCCGGACGTCTGGGTTGCGACCGCGAGCAGCTCTTCCACGCTTGGATTGACAAGCGCCTCGAGGACGGCGATCTGCGGAGCGATGCCGAAGGCGACCGCGTTCGGATGGTTACCCGGGAATTCGAGCTGGTCCGTCGCGTCGATCTCGGCGTCGAACTTGATCGTCTCGATCGCCGGCCCCTTGAGACGGAACGGCTGCGCCCGCTCGCCGCCGCCATCGCCGCCGACGCCCTGGACCTGATAGCTGCGCGTCAGCGTGTCCGGATTGTACTGGAGCGCGATCGTGTTGCGCACCGCACCGCCGCCCGGCGCGAGCACCACCAGTCCACCCTTGATGACCTTTGGTGAGGAGGTAAGCGTCATGGCGTTGCTCCTGCGGGTGCTGCCGTGGTGTTCCGCCTTGTCGAGCCGACCGCTCCGATGCGCTGGCGCACGAACTCGATGAAGGGCTGGGCGAGTGTGACCGTCTCGTAGTCCTTCAGGGTGGCCGTGCCGTCCTGGGTGCGCCGGAACGCCTCGTTGTAATCCGAGATGCATTCGGCCTGTTGTTCGGCGTTCCAGTCGGCCCAGTCGATGTGGTTGCGCACGGCATTGCGCCAATCGTAGGCGACGTTGCGCGACTGGCCGGTCAGGCCGGCGACGATTTGCGGAATCAGGCTGGATGGAATGTAGGAAAGCCCACCGTTCTGGTATTGCCAGACATGCCCGGTCTCATGTGCGAGCACGAGGAGGCCGGCGTCCGAGAGCTCCATGGTATCGCCCTTGAAATGCTCGTCCTGCAGGTTGATCGTGTTCCCGGTGGTGCGGGCGGCGCCGACGGACAGCGCGCTGCCGCGGGTAATCGTGACCTTGTCGTAGTCCACCGCATCGTGAAAGATTTCCTGCAGATAGGCCTTCTCCGGCCCGGTCAGGCTGCGGCTGCGCCGCGATGCGATATCACCGACGATTGCGCCGGCGACCAGACCGCCGATTCCGCCGACGATGGCCCCGACCACTGCGCCGGCCGGTCCGAGCAGGCCACCCAGAAGGCCAAGGCCGACGGCGCCGACCGCCCCTCCCAAGAGGCCGCCGATGCCCGCGCCGAGGAGCGAGCGGTGCAGCCTCGGCGTCCCTGTCGGGCGCGGTCGCGATGGAGCGACGACCGGCGATGTGGAGGAAACCGGTGTTGCCGGCGCCGAAGCAAGCGTTCGCGCCGCCTCTTCCGCCTGGTGTTCTTCAGCGCTTCCGGGCGGATCGATCGTGATCGGAGTACCCGGTTGGGGCACGCGGCCACCCTCCCGGCTGACGTGGAAAAGCTCGTGCGCGATCAGCTCACGTCCCTCTCCGGTGTCCGGCGTGAAATGCCCGGGCGCAAAGACGATATCCGATCCCAGGCTATAGGCACGCGCACCGAGCCCAAGTGCCGAGGCACCGGCCGCCTCGTCGGTGTGAACCCGCACCATCGAGAAATCGGCACCGAATGCCGGCTCGAATTGGCTGCGCAGTTCGGTGGTCAACGGGTTGCCGCGTGCGACTGCCCGCGTCGGCCCCGTGCTCTGAAGCTGCTGCACATCGGCGATGCGCCTGCCACTCATCGATGCGTTACTCCCCTCGGATCAGCCGAACTGGATTGTCATGTCTTGCCAAATCGATACGTGCGAACCACTCGCCGCCGGCACCGACTTCCTCTGATGGGTTATCGGGCAGCAGTCGGCTCGGCTTGAACGTCAATTCCCAGACCATCGGGCCGCTCGGCGGCCGGCTGCCCTTGACCAGGTTGGTGACGCCGATGAGCTTGAAGGGTCCATCTGGCGGCGCCAGCGGCTCGAGCACCTTCATCGCCAATGCGATGGCCTGCAGGCAGTCGCTCGCGTCGAGCTTCGGATTGGATGACGTGTCGATCATGGCGGTATGTCCCGACCGGGTCTGGGTGGCAGTGGTAAGAACGGCGCCGGCGGTGGTGGGGGTGCTCCCGCCCATCCCTTGCTGACCGCATAGGCCCGCACGGAGGCGATGAGGGTGGCAAGCACGGCGGCGCCGGCCTCATAGCCTGTGCTCCCTGCGACGCCGGCCGTATCGGGGATCGCGTTCCAACGCTTGATCGTGTTGCTTCGCCACTTGGCGAACTGGGCGTTGACGCGAGCCGTGAGCGCCGTCTTCGCATCGCCCGCTGTCGCGCTTGTGGTCTTCGGCTGCCGCAAGGCGTCGATGTCCGTGTTGACCTTTGACCAGTTGCCACCGGCTGCGCTCCCGACGCTGTCAATCACGTAGTCGGTGTTCCAATGGGCCCACTCGTGCGCATGAGAGGCGTCGGTGCTGTGCCAGTTCGGTCCTGCTCCGCCATCGACCAGATTGTAGTCCGCCATGTCGTCGATTGCTGCCTGCCAATTGTTGTCGGACCCCGCGGTGTTGTTGATATTGCCGCCGTCAACGGGATTTGCCGTGTTTGGAACGGTCATGCTCGTCGGATTGGAGGGCCATGGCTTCACGTTGACCTGTCCCACCAGCGTCAGAGACTGAACATCCGCCCCCCAATTGTCCTTGTCCGCATCGACCACGTCCCATGCCAGCGTGGCGGATGCGGTGGAAGGCAGGCAGTCGTTCGAGGCGGCTCCCTCAGTGGGCTTGCCACCGGGAGCGACGGTCTGGCCGTGGGGGTGGTCGAACTCTTGTGCCGCATGCGCGGCTGCGTAGGTCTGCGGTTGTTTCCCGGGCAACAGAATGGTGCCGATGTTCAGCGAAGGAGCGGCAAGTGCCGAACCAGACAGGGCCGGTGGCGCGGCGGGTGAAGTGGCCGGAGAGAGTTCGGCGCGCGCGGCTTCGGTCCTGGTTGCCTCGTCCTTGTCCTTCGGATCCTCGACGAGGTCGGGCGTATCGGCCTCTGCTTCGTCCTCGGCGCGTGCAAGTTCGGTCGTGACGCTCCCGCGTGGGGTGGCTAAGTCCGTAAGCGCCACTGTGCTGTAGTCCGCCCAGTTAGTTCCCCGGAGCGGGCTGATTGTCTGCAGCTCGGTTGCATCCGCCATTTCATCGAGGTTGCCTGCCGTCCGGGATTGCGCGTGGGCGCGCTGTCTGGCGCTGGCATTTTCCGCGGTTGACTGCGTGCCTCTTGCGGCGAGGGTTCCGCTCATCGTTCGAACCTCCCCTTTCCATCGGCAAGGCGGCCAGCCACTTGCGGCAGATCGAGAATACCGTTCGCGACCGCACGCGTCGTGCCGGAA
This sequence comes from Rhizobium sp. BK251, assembly GCF_004345245.1. GTDB lineage: Bacteria > Pseudomonadota > Alphaproteobacteria > Rhizobiales > Rhizobiaceae > Rhizobium. The sequence continues at coordinate 89,195 of NZ_SLUQ01000008.1, forward strand.
CCGGCTTGCCTCGGCTGTTCGGCGCCCGCAAGCCGCTCGCCAATTGCCTGTTGGACCAGGGCGGCAAATTCCTGGGCGGTTGTCGCGTCGGCGGGCAGGGCGTCCGAATGAACGACGAGGCGGCCGATGTGGATCTGGATGTCGCGGCTCGTCATGGCCTGCCTCCGACGGTCGTGCTGAAATTGCGCTCCATTTTTGCGAATTCTTCGCGGGCGGCGGCGATCAACAGTTCCTGATCGATCGCGGAGCCTTTTTCCGCGGCCTTGAAGGCGGCGGCGAGCGCGACGCTGCGGATATGGCCGCCGGCGAGATTGAGGCGGGAAAGCTCCACGAAGTCGATGTCGCCAAGCGGCGCGACAGGCGGAAACTGCTTGCGCCATATTTGTTCGCGCGCCGCCATGTCGGGGAAGGGGAAGGTCACGACGAAGCGGATGCGGCGCAGGAAGGCGCGGTCGAGCGCGCTCTTCATGTTGGTCGTCAGAATAGCGAGGCCGCGATAGGCTTCGACGCGCTGCAGCAGATAGGCGACCTCGATGTTGGCATAGCGATCGTGGCTGTCCTTCACCTCGCTGCGTTTGCCGAACAGGGCGTCGGCCTCGTCGAAGAGGAGGACTGCGCCGCTCGCTTCCGCCGCATCGAAGAGGCGTTTCAGGTTCTTCTCGGTTTCACCGATATATTTGCTGACTGTGGATGCCAGGTCGACGCGGTAGAGGTCGAGCTCGACTTCGCTTGCGATCGCCTCTGCCGCCAGCGTCTTGCCCGTGCCCGGCTCGCCGGCAAAGAGGGCGACCAAGCCCTGGCCCAGCTGGTGCTTGCGGCCGAATTCCCAATCCTCGTAGACCAGATCGCGATGGCGCAGATGCCGCGCGATGTCGCGCAAGGTTGCAGTCTGGCCGGAAGGCAGGACAAGGTCATCGAAGGTCACGCGCGTGTCGATGCGCTGTGCGAGAGCCTCCAACCCGCCGCGCACGGCCTCGCGCGCCGCAGCCCATACGGTCGCCGGCCGATCCGCCGGCGTGGCGGTGTCGAGACGCTCGATCACTTGTTCCAGGGATTGGGAGGTGAGATGGAACTGTTCGGACGCCCGCTTGATGGCGGCATCGACGTCAGGATCCCGGCTTTCGCCGAGGGCGGACTGTTGCCAGTGGGTGGCCAGTCGCGCCTGCGCCTGCCGCTTGCCCGGCTTTGGCAGTTCGTAGCGCACGATTCGCCGTCGCAGCGGCAGCGTCGAAAGGCCGAATGCCGGCGTGCCGAGCCAGAGCGCCGGTCCCTCCATCCGGGCGATCAGGTCGAGTGCCGCCGTTTCCTCCGCTTCCGCATTCACCGACAGGGCCGGAACCGCTCCGGTCAGGAGGTGCTCTCGGTCCAGATGACGCGCGATGAGCGAAAGGGTGGCGCCGTCGCCCGCGAGTCCGTGCGCCGCGATCCACAGAGCGGGTCGTCCGCACTCGGCAAGGGCGGCAAGCACGAGATCGCGTCGCGCTGTGGCGTCGGTGCCTCCATGCAGCACGACAACCGGTCTCGGGTGGTCGTTGCCGTCAAGGAGTGCTGCGGTGCGCTGCGCCAAAGGATGACCGGCCGCGTCGCCACCGCCCTTCGGCGGCTCGACGAGGCTCGCCATCCCCTCGAGATGCGCATCGCGGGCGGCGATGCCGGCAATGAAGTGAAGGATGCGTTCGTCGAGACGGAGGACCGACTGCGTCAGCAGGCCGCCGGCCTGCGACTCCACGATCCGCCAGCGCCGCAGCGGACGCTCAGGCGACAATGCATCCCAATGCGATTGGGTAAGCACGGCCAGGGCAAGGCCGTAGGTTGCAGCGGGGGATCCGTTGGTATTGAAGCGCCCAACAGCAGCCCGCAGGCCTTGGTCAAGCTCCAGCCCCGCGACGAGAAGCAGCAGTTCACGCTCGAAAGGCGAGAGGCCGAAGGTTTCCGCGCAACGAATGAGGGCGGGCAGAAATCCGGAAGCGGGTTGTGCCTCGATGCAGTCGGGGATCGTGTTCGGTGTGGCGCCGTCGGCTGACAGAGCCTCTATACGCTCGCGCAGCCTGCGTATCGCCGCGACGAGCCACTGCCTGTTGAGCTCACTCCAGCTTGAGAGCGGCGTGACCGGGGCGGGCCGCATATGTTCGAGGGAAGCGCTCATGCCGGCACCGTTATGCGTTGCGAGGGATCGAAGATCGGTTCGGGGCCGCTACGGTCGATCAGTACGCTGTCGGTGCCATCGACACGCAGGCGCACGAAGTGCTGTCCGGCAGGCAAGGTGTTCGGGAATTCGAAGACCAGCGGATCGGTATTATTGGTTCTCGCCAAGGCCGTTGCGGAAGTTGACCCGAGCATGAGGGTTGCGGGCTGCTCGATGTGCACCTGGGGGCGGGAGGCGAGCGTCACGGTCACCCGCGGCGGCACGCCGCCTCTCGTCGCCGTGGCGGCGGGCAGCCCGAGCCCGGCATCGGCCGCGATGACTGGTGCCGCGGCAAGCAGCAGCGGAATCCCGTTGGTCTCGTGAGGATCAGGCTCGCCTGTCGGCTTAAAGCGAATGCTTGCCGCAAGCTGTCCGGGCGCCCAATCAGCTTGAGCGGCGACGTCGTTCGGCAACGTGAAAGTAACCTCGGTACCGGCATCGTTGACATTCGATGGCGCGATTTCGATGGGCGAGGCGAAGAGGCGATGGTTCAGACGAACGAGGTGGCCCGCGCCGCCGAGCCTTACGCCGGTGATGGTCACCGGCTCGCCGAGCCGCGCGGCGGCCTGCAGCTTCTGCGGCGCGACGGTGAAAAGGGTCGGCAGCGGTGGCAGCAGGTCCGGCGTGACCTGGACGCCGCGCTCGCGATGCGTGACCGGATCACGCTTGCCGCGCGAGAGCACGGGTAGCGGCGAGATGGCGGGCTTGGTGCCCTCGATCAGCACGACGGAGATCTGATAGGCCGAGGAGGGACGATAGTGGGTCTGGATCGCCGACCACAGCTTCGACATTTCGTCCGTGTTCATGACCGAGGGCGTGATCTTGATCTGCTCGACCTGATCGGCGAGGTCCGACGCGGTGAGCGCCTGATAGGCGGGCGGCAGCATGCTGACATCCAGCGGGCTGGGATCGAGCGCCCGCCGGATCGCAGCCCGGTCGAGCACCGGGCGCTCATGTAGCAGGTGCATTGCATAGCCGAGCAGTATTTCGGCCTGGAAATCGGCCCTGCCATAGGCGGTCAGCAGATAGTGCAGGTCGAGCGCCAAGGGTGCGTTGGTGAGCCGCTCGCCGCTTGCCGAGCTGCGCGACGGAAGCTGGGCATTGCGCCAGCCGGGATTGGGGGTCACCTGGTGCAGGAAGAGGTTGAGGCGGATCGGCGCATCGTCATTGTCGAGGTCGATCATGTCGGGCGCCACGGCCGTCACGTCCACCGTCACCCCCATTGCGGCACCGGCCGTCACCAACCCGTCGTCGAGAAGGTTGCGCAGGACCGCGCTGACGGCGCCGATGGCGAGGGGCGAACTCATGTCCTTCCTCCCGATCCGTTGCCGCGCAGGTAGTCGCCAAGCGACACGGTCGGCTCCGGCGGCGGCCGGCGGCGCTGTTCGGGAGCAGGCTTTTGCGAAGGCTGGGCGCGGACTTCGAGCCGGTCGATCGTGACGTGGACGATCGGCCTTTCGGGGGAGCGCAACTCGTCCCGGCCGGCCATAGCGGCCTCGCTCATTGGCATCGCGCGTCCTTCAAGACCGATGAGCGGTGAAGCAGGTGGTGGAACGAAAGGTGTTTGCGGAAGCGCCTTGCCGATCACAGTCGGTCTGCTGACCTCCGGTGCTGACGGGTCCGGCCGCTGAATTTGCACGGGACGCGAAAGGCGCGGTTCGAACGGCCGCGGATCGCCGGGCAATGGTGGTCTTGCTTCCTGCGTCTGTGGCACTTCCAGCGCTGCTACGCGGCGGGGCGTCACGAGAGGCTCCTTGATTGCCGGAAAATCAGTGGCTTCGGCCGTCGCCGCCGGGCGACCGGGGGCGTCGTCAGCCCTTGCCCAGGCGGCTCCCGGCGTCTGTGGAGGCGTTCCAAGCGGAGTTGCAGGGGTGGACGGCGTTGCATCGTCGGGCTTCGCGCCGAATTCCCCCGTCTCGACGGAAACCGGCGCGGCGGGACCTGCAAACCGGGATGGCAGTGAGAGGCGGGCCGCACCCGCCGGCACCTCGCCGCGTGCCAGACCGACCAGATTGTTCAGGAAGCTCGTCATGACGCACCTGCCAGCTGCAGATAGGCGGCGCGGCGCGTCGGCGAGAGGGCCATCACCTGGTCCTCGCTCCAGCCATAGGCGCGGGCCAGCGCATCGACTTCGATCAGCGCGCGTTCTGCGGCATGGCGCAGCTCGGCCCAGACCGCCTCGCCGACATCCATGACGGCCGGCCATTCGCCGCCGCATCCGGGGCAGGCAAGTTCGAAAGTGACGACTGCGGCCGGATCGAGGGCCTCGAGGTTGTGCCCCAGCGCGGCAAGTTCGTCGTCTGCAATGTCGGAGAGGTCGATCTCGCCGTCGACGCATCGACCGAGCAGCGCGGTGGCTGCACCCTTGCTGCTGGCGAGATGCGCGACGGCCTGCAGGTCATCGACCGTTGGCGCGCGCAGCGCGAGCGATCGTCCCGCTACCTCGATTTCGGCCCTGGTTTCCTGTGGCGCCATGCCGGCCAGTTCGCCGGCGAGGGCGGCGCTGTCGATCTCGAATTCGCAGTCGGTGCCGCAGGCGGGGCACTTGCTCCTCAAGGGCCAGCGGCGGCTGAAGAGACGATTGCGCATGGCAAGAAGCCCGATGTTGCGCGCGCCGAGCGTGCCTGGCGGCGTGCCTTCGGCCGAAAGCAGCGCGTCATCGCGGCGCCAGCGGGAGAGCCCGACGGCGCGCTCCCACAGCAGCAGAATATCGGCCTCGCGGCCATGGTCAGAGCCAGACGACATCATCGACCTCGTCATGCCGGTTCGGTGAACCTGGGTTCGGTCGGCTCGGTCACGTCGACATCGCGTTCCCAACCCTCGTTCTCGAGCTTGAGCGTCTGGATCGCCACCGCATTGGCATTGGCATCGAGATCGGGCAGCGACTGGAATTCCGATACCCAGCAGCGAAAGACCTTGTAGGCAAGGGCGAGCTGGCCGGCTTCGTTGTAGAACTCGATGATGATGTCCTTGCGGAAGTCCTGGAGCGAAACTTCGGCGCCGAGGCCGGAGCCGAAGTTCCAGACCTTGTTCGCCCATTTCTCGAACTCGGTATCGTGGGTTACGCCGCGTTCCAGCGTGATCGCCTCGAACTTGGTGCGTCCGGGTGACTTGCGGCCGGTGGAGGGGTCGCCGCCTTCGCGATGTTCCACCACCTCGGTGCTGCGCTTCAGTGCGGAGACCTTGGATATGCCGGCGACGTAGCGGCCGTCCCATTTCACCCTGAACTTGAAGTTCTTGTAGGGGTCGAAGCGCTGCGGATTGACTGAAAACTGAGCCATGTAAATCTCCTTTCAGCGCTTAGGTCGGGATATCCCCGGCGATCTGCTGGATCTTGATGACGACGAACTCGGCGGGCTTCAGCGGCGCGAAGCCGACGAGGATGTTGACGATGCCGAGGTTGATGTCGGCCTGCGTGGTCGTCTCGGAATCGCATTTGACGAAATAGGCCTGGCGCGGCGTCGTGCCCTGGAAAGCGCCCTGCCTGAACAAGCCCTGCATGAAGGCGCCGATATTCAGCCGGATCTGCGCCCAGAGCGGTTCGTCATTCGGTTCGAAGACGACCCATTGCGTGCCGCGATAGAGGCTCTCCTCGAGGAAGAGCGCCATGCGCCGCACCGGCAGGTATTTCCATTCCGAGCCGCGATCGTTGTCGCCGTGAAGGGTTCTTGCACCCCACGCCACGGTGCCGAAGACCGGGAACGTTCGCAGGCAGTTGACCGCGTGCGGATTGAGCTGGCCGTTTTCGGCGTCGCTCATGGTGGTCTTCAGGCCTGTGGCGCCGGTGAGGCTGGCCTCGGTTCCGGCGGGAGCCTTCCACACGCCGCGGCTGGCATCCGTGCGGGCATAGATGCCGGCAACGAAGCCGCAGGGCGGGAAGTTGCGAAGAGCGCCCTGCCGCAGCGGGTCGGGCGCCTTGACCCATGGGAAGTAGAATGCCGAGTTCGGGGCATCGACTTTGGTCTTTCCGGCAAGCGAGGCGACGACCGTTCCGACAGTATCGTTCTCGTCGCTGTCGACGATCAGGAAGGCGCGGCGGTCGCGGGCGCGTTTCTGCATGGACTCGATGGTCGAGGCATCGATGAGACCCGGCACGCAGATGATATTGAAGAGATCGATCTGGTCAGCAATGCCGCCTGGATCGAATAGCGCAAGCAGCGCAGTGCGGAAACCGTTGTCGGTCGGATCGATGACGGTGCCGTCGTCGCCCGGTGTGCCGCTGCCAAGCGCGGCGGTCGCATTGCCTGGTGTCGTCGTGGTGCCCGCCGAAAGCTTGTCCATGAAGGCGGATCGCTCGTTGATCACGGTTGGCGCAAAGCGCGGGTCGCTCGAATCCATCGAGAGGTCAGCGAATGTCTCCACCACCGCGTCATTACTCGCCGGCACGATCACGTCGAGGCGGAAGCGGTCGGTAGCATCGGGGCGCTGCGTCAGCCTGATGCTGAAATCATGCGCCCACACGCCGGGTGAACTCGCCTCGATGTGAAGGTCGCCAATGTCGCAGGTCGCGGTTATCGCGCCCGAGGCGAGGCGTATGACATAGGCATCCGAGCCGCCATTGTCGTAGAAATGGCGAACCGAATAGCCGAGCACCGAGCGCAAATCGAGCCCGCCATAGGCCCGCTCGTAATCGGGGAAACTGGTCAGGCGCAGCGCCTTGGTGGTCGGGCCGCGCGGCGCCCAGCCGACGAAAAGTGCAATGGATGTCGCCACACCGGCGATGCTGCGCACGCCGCTTGACACTTCTTCGATATAAACACCGGGTTGGAGAAGGGCTGTAGGCATCGGAAGGCCTCTTTCGATCAGTTCGTCGCATGAACCGGCCCCCGACGACCGCAAGTGCGGCTGCTCGCGGGCGACTGCATTCAATCGCTACGGTTTTCGGATCTATCCTGTCGTATTGTCCCTCGGTATCTTCCGCGAGCCGACGGCGAATGACGAAGATCATTCGACTTCAGTCGCATAGCAGCATTGTTGCACTCAACACGGGCCTGCGAATGAGCCAAAGGGTGTAGGCGCTCTAAGCTCGAAGATGTAGATCGTTTTCACGCGCTCACCCGTAAGGGTTGCATCAAATTTGCCGCGGGTAGTATCCGTGGGATTGGGTCAGGGTCGCGGCGCTAGTTGCGCGCGGAGCGAGGCGAACTGTAGGGGACCGGCAGCGGGATGGGGGCATCGCCGGGCAGCAACGCTTCGCTGCCGTTCATGCCGGAATGAAGCAATTGCGCCGCTGCCTCGCCACGCCGCCGCACCCGCATCTTGCTGAGGATATTGTGGACGTGGCTCTTCACCGTCGCGTTCTGGATGCCGAGCTGGCGGGCGATATGCTTGTTCGACATGCCTTCGCTCATCAGGGATACGATCTCGCGCTCGCGCGGGGTAAGGTTGCCGTTCTCGACCGCGGCGGATGGCTTGGCGACATGGCTGAGAAGGATGCCGGCGGTACGGGGCGAGCAGACGAGTTCTCCGCGTATGGCCGAATGCACCGCAGTCACGACATCATTGACCGAGCCGCTTGGCGACACGAAGCCGGAAACGCCGGCCTCTGCGCAGGCGATCACCACCTGCTCGATCTCCGCGACGCCCAGCGCCACGATCTTTACGTCGGGCATCGCAGCCCGGATGGCGCAGGTATATTCGAGCCCCTTGGATACGGTGATGTCCAGGATCAGAACGCTCGGGGCGACGCCGACGATCTTCCTGGGCGCAATCGAGAAGTCCGATGAACCGACCACCTGGACCGAAGCCTGCAGGGAAAGCGCGAGAACGATGCCCTCCCGCAGAAGACGGATGTCGCTGAGAACGAATATTCGCGGACGATCTTGCGGGTTCTCGGCTGGATCATTGCAGAAAATGGGAAGTGAACCGGTTTCTTGGGCCATGTCATCTCCATCTGAGGACGATCTATCGATCGCTTCGCTTTCTCTGCATGGGATTTTTTCGCCTGAAGATTTATTTTGGCCCCAGATTCGCGCAGGGACAAGCCTCTCTAGTGAATAAGGTTGCAAAATAATGGATTTATCGGTTCGACGGTCCGGTCAAAAGACGTCGCCGAGCGCAGGAAATTGCCCCCGGCGAGCCATATCTTTCCACCCTCAGGACATGATGACGAAGTCCTTGCCGGTGCGCGTATCGGGATCGAGAGGCAAGTCGGTCAGAACAAGCATCATGCCGGGATGCATATTGGCCTGGAGTTTTGCGAGAAAATCGGGATCGGCCGTCAGCCTATTCAGGGCCTTTTCGTCAGGATCGATCGTCGCGCTAGCAGCCGAATTGTAGCTGATCGCGAACCAGGCCATGCCCTGCTGGCCCTCATGCGCGCCACGCAGGACGAAAACATGGGAGCCGAGCGGCCCGCTGCCTTGAACGGTGAGGCTGCCTTCGGCGATGATGTCGCCTTCCTGCAGCATCAGGATCTTGCGATCGGCGGAGGAGGCGATGACCGAAACGATCGGATGCTTTTCGCCATCGGCCCAGTCGGACGGCGGCTTCTTGGCGTCGAGCGAGCTGACGACCTGCTTGAACTCATCCTCCGTATAGCCTGACAGCACCATGCCGGGATGGGTGAGCTCCCAAGGATCGGTCTGGGATCCGGCGATGATTACCGGCGTGCCGAGATGGGTCACCGTGTAGAGCTTGTTGGCAAAATCCATCGGCAGCCTGACGCAGCCATGCGATGCCGGATATCCGGGCAGCGCACCGGCATGGAGCGCGATGCCGGACCACGTCAGCCGGTTCATGAAGGGCATCGGCGCATCGTCATAGGTGCTGGAATGGTGGTTCGGATCCTTCTGTAGGACGACGAAGACGCCGGTCGGCGTCTCGTGTCCGGGTCGGCCGGTCGAGCACGTCGAGAGGGCGATGCGGATGCCGTTCCGGTAGACATGGACCCGCTGCTCCGGCAGCGAAACGACGATGGCGACGGGGCCATCAAGCTGCCGCTCCGGATGCCAGACGAACTGGCCCGGCTTGAGCTCGGCAATGTCCTTGATGACTTCCTGCGAATTCAGGGGCCGGACGGCCCACGAGAAAAAAGTTGCGGCGCCAGAAGCAAGCAATGCCCTGCGCGCCAGCCTATGCTGGAACAATTTCGTCAATGCACGCTCCCCTCAACACCGATTCCCCGATCGATATGATTGCCTGACGGCAATGCGGCCCGCAGAAGCTAGCCGAAACGGGCGGTTTTGAGAAGCGCGAATGCGGTCGCCAACTACTCGACAAAAACCCGCACGCTCGCGGCACGGCCGGCAGCGTCGATGACGGTCAAAGTGGAGAAGCCGCCGCCATCGGGCACCCATTGGCCGGTGCGGCGCCGGGAAAGTTCGGGCAACGGCCGGCCGTTGGCAAGCCAGCGGAAGGGGGCTCTCCCGCCCTGCAGTTTCAGGACGAGCGGAGCAGAGGGGCGGCCGCCTCCGGCGCCGAGGTCGACGCGGGCGCCCTCGGGCGGATAGACGATCTGTGGAGGCGGCTCGCGCAGCGCGGCGGAAGGCAGTCCTGCCGCGGTCACCGAGAAGCGGCGCTGGCTGATCGGCAGTTCGGCCGGGCTGATGCGGACGGCACCCGGCGGAGCGGGGGGGAAGGGCGTGACGGCAACGCCGGACCGTGCGAAGCCTTCGAAGAGGATAGGGGCGGCCGCTCCATAGCCGGTCAAGCCCGGAACGGCTCCATTGTCTGGCCGCCCGACCCACACGCCGAGAACGTGGCGGCCGTCGAAGCCGACGGACCAGGCATCGCGATAGCCATAGCTCGTGCCGGTCTTGTAGGCGATGCCGCGCTGGCGGCTGCCCGTCGGCGGCAGCACGTCGGAGAGGATATCGGTCACATTCCATGCGGCGACCGGCTCCAGCAGCGCTGCATCGCCGAGCACGCCAGGCGCCTCGTGGATGCCGTCACCAAGCCGGATCGGCTGGCCGCGATTGGCAAGGCCGGCATAAAGCTGCACAAGGTCCTTGAGCGTGATGCCGACACCGCCGAGACCGATCGCAAGGCCGGGTGTCTCATTGGGCGGCAGGATCGGGCGGACATCGGCGCGGCGGAAACGCGCCATCAGCCTGGTCGGCCCAACGGCATCGAGCAGGCGCACGGCCGGAACGTTCAGGGACAGTTGCAGTGCCTGGCGCACGCTGACGTCGCCCTGGTAGCTCATGTCGAAGTTACGCGGGCGATAGCCGAAGAAATCGGCCGGTCGGTCTTCCATGATGGTTTCCTGGCTGACCAACCCTTCCTCGAATGCGAGGCCATAGATGAAGGGCTTGAGCGTCGAGCCCGGCGAGCGGGTGACGCGCGTCATGTCGATCCAGCCGGATCGGGACGCGTCGAAATAGTCCGCCGAGCCGACGTCGCCGATGATCTCGCCAGTGCGGATATCCGCCATGACCATGGCAATCGACAGCTTCGGCCCGAGCCGGGCTGAAGCTTCGCGGGCAACTGCCTCGAGACCCTGTTGTACCTCCCGGCGCAGCGTCGTGCGATGGACGGGGAAGCCGGGCTCCTTGCGCAGCGCGGCCTCGGCGAGATGGGCAGCAAGCGCCGGGAGCTGCCGCCGCGTGGGCGGGATCGAGACCATGGCCGCGCGTTCGGCCTCGCCTTCGCCGATGACCTCAGCCACGGCCGCGCGGGCCAGGACCCGTTCGCGCGCGGCCTTCGCCGCCTCGATATTCCTGTCGGGCCGGCGTCTTTCAGGCAGTTGCGGCAGGGCGACGAGCAGCGCTGCCTCGGCGACGGTCAGGCGCCGTGGCTCCTTGCCGAAATAGGCAAGGCTTGCGGCGCGCACGCCCTCGAGATTGCCGCCGTAAGGGGCGTGGGTCAGGTAGAGATCGAGGATTTCCTCCTTGCCGAGGCGCCGCTCGATCTGGATAGCGCGGACGACCTGCAGGAGCTTTGCCGAAAACGAGCGGCCCTGGCGCGGCTCGATCAGGCGGGCGACCTGCATCGATAGCGTCGAGGCGCCGGAGACGATGCGTCCGTTGGTCAGGAATTGCAGGAAGGAGCGTCCGAGCGCCAATGGATCGACGCCGGGATGCTCGTAGAAACGGCGGTCTTCATAGGCGATCAGCATGCCGATGAACTGCGGGTCGACAGCCGCGACCGACGTCTCGAGGCGCCAGCGCCCCTCTGTAGTAGCGAAGGCGCGAAGAAGCTGGCCGTCGGCATCGAGAACCTCGGACGAAACGCTGCTTGCCCGCTCAAGCGGAGGCGGAAAGGCGCGGTCTGCGGCGTCGAGCCCGAAGGCGATCGCCGCGGCGGCAAGGACTGCCGCCGTCATTCCGATCGCCATTTTTCGCCAGGTCTTCATGGTTGCCTCTATTGAGCCGCCAGAACCTCCATGCGGCCCGTCGCCGTGCGCGCGGAAAACTGCGGCCGGTACATGTCCTCGACGCTGGCCGCCGGATGATCGTAGACTCCCGGCGTGACCGCGCGCACGACATAGGCGAGCGTTATGTCGCCGCTATCGCCCGATGTCCTGTCGAAGGCCGCGACGAAGCGGTCGTTGCGGAATTCCGTATGGGCCGGCTGAACCTCGCCGATCCATTCGAAATTGGTCAGCTGGGCGCTGTCGACGAGGCTCGGATTGTCGATCTCGAAGCCGGCGGGCAGGAGATCGGTGATCAGCAGGCGCGACGGCCATTCATTAGTCTCAGTGACATGCAGGACGACGACATAGCGTTCGTTCTGCTGCGCTTCGCTCACATTGGCTTCCTCGCCTGCAAGCGTGTAGTAGCTCCGCTCGATAGTGAAGCCGTCGCCGCCGGCCGGCAGCGGCTCCCTCGGCGCGGCGACGGTCGTAACCGCGGCCGAGACAGGGCTCGTCGTCCTGTTCGTCATCACAACAGGATGACCGAGAAGGGCGTCGCCGCTCATGGTCGCCATGTAGGCGCCGCTGTGTTCGGCGCCATTGACGTCGAGCTTCAGATCCTCGTCGCCGGCCTGCAGGGCGCGTGCGGCAAGGAGCATCCAGGCCTGCTCCTGCGTGCTCGTATAGGTCTTGCGGCGCGATTCTTCGGCGACGATCTTTGCCAGCTCGGGAATGATCGGCGGAACGGGGCGGCTCTCGGCGGCAAGGGCCAGCACCGCCGCACCGTCGCGCAGCGAGGATCCATAGTCGGAGCGCGAGAAGCTGACATTCGTCACCAATGCCTGTTCCGACATCTGCAGCGAATCGACGAAGATGTTGCGCGAGCGCTGCGCGTCGCCATAGAGCGCGAGGGCAGCAGCAAGGTGAGCCCTGGCAAGCGGCGTCGGGAAATCACTGAGCATCGTATCGGCATAGTAGCGCAGGTCGCTGATCGAGGCCTTGCGGTTGCGCGCAAGCACGTAGAGTGCATAGGCGATCTCGTTGCCCTGGTCCTTGACGTTGACATCGTAGCTCAGTGCGTTCTGGAGGTTCTCGAGTGCCTGGGCCATGGCCTGTTCCGGCACGTCGTATTTCTGCTCGCGGGCACGGGTGAGGAAGTCCGTCACATAGGCATCGAGCCACAGGTCACCGGCGCCGGGTGCCCAGAGGCCGAAGCTGCCGGTCGAGGACTGATAGGAAAGATCGCGATAGATCGCATCCTGAACGCGTTTCCTGATGTCGGCCTCGTTGTCGAGGCCGTTCTGTGCCGCCATCTCGTTCAGATAGAGCAGGGGCATGGCCACACTCGTCGTCTGCTCGGCGCAGCCATAGGGATAGCGGCTGAGGCTCATCAGCAATGCCGGGATATCGAAAGACTGGGCACGGCTGACATTGAGGCTGACGGACGCGCCGGGAAGCACGCTGTCGGCGAGCAGTCCGCCGTCGATCGTGAGGCTTTTGCCGGGAGCGATCGCGATGACCCGGCGCTCCGCTATCGGCAATGAGGCAGGACGGACCGGAATAGCGACCGTCTGATCGAGGGAGATGCCGGAAGCCTCGGAGAGCCTGATCACGACGCTTCCGTCACCGGGCTGCCCGCCGGTCAGCGGTAGGGTGACGCTGGATCGGCCGCCCGGCTCAAGGTCGAGTGTTTGTGATGCGGCGTTCTGGCCGACCTCGACCGAGGGATTGCCGGCAATCTCCAGCTTGTACTGGCCGGCGGGTCCGTCCGTATTGGCGATGTCAAGCCGGAGGTTCGCCTTGTCGCCCGGCGCGAGGAAGCGCGGGAGGCTGGCGGTCACGACCAGGGGATCGCGAATGACGACGTCCTTGACCGCGTGACCTACGCCGGACTTCGACCAAGCCACGGCCATGACGCGGGCGGTGCCGTTGAATTGCGGCAGCTCGAAGCTCACCTGCGCCTTGCCTTCGGCGTCGAGCTTGATCGGGCCGGAGAAGAAGGCCACGAGCTTTTCCGTCGGCGGGCTGCCCTGCAGGGCCACCTGTCCGCCGTCGCCACCGGTCCGCAGCCGTCCCGTCGCGCCGAGCGAACCATCGATGAGGCGGCCGTAGAGGTCGCGGATTTCCAGGCCGAGCTGGCGCTGGCCAAAGTACCAGTCCTCCGGCGCAGGAGGCTCGTAGCGGGTCAGGTTCAGGATACCGACATCGACGGCCGCGACCGTGACATAGGCGTCCTCTGTCGTGCCGGCACCTGCTACCTGGAGGGAAATGTCGAGCGGCTGGCGGGGCAACGTCTTTTCCGGTGCATCCAGCCTGACGTTGAGCTGCCGGTCGGCGGGATCGACCTTCAGCCATTTGATGCCGATCGCCCGCATGGGCATGCGGCTTTCCTGTGCGTCGCCGGGACGGAACAGGGTGGCGGTCACATAGGCGCCGGCACCCCAATCGGCGGTGACGGGAATATCGACCTCGCCGCCCTCGGCGCCGATCACGGCATTGGTGACGGCGATGAGGTTTTCGGCACCCGCGGTGATCATCACCTCGCCTGCAAAGCGTGGTGATATCTTGACCTTGGCGGTATCGCCGATCCGGTAGCTCTCCTTGTCGAGCCCGATTTCCAATGCGTCCGGCGTCTCGGTCGATGTTGCGGTCACAAACCATCCGGCATCGAATTCGACGCTGGATGCAGGGCCGGCGGCATCAGCCGTTTCGACCTCAAGCCGGTAGCGTCCCCAGGCGACGGGCACGGAGATGGTCGCGCCATCGGCCGTCGCATCGACCGAGCCGTTCGCAATCTGCTTGGTCCGGCTGACCGGTTCAAACCGCCACGAGCTGCCGTCGCGGTACCATTGGTAGTCCCGCTCGATGCTGATGAGTTTCCAAGAAAGGCCGGAGGCGGGTTGTCTCGCGCCGTTGTTGTCGATGAAGATCACATGGAAATTGCCGACCGAGTTTTCCGCGAGATCGCCGGTGAATTCGGGCTTGATGCCGATGCGCGGGCCGTCAGCCTTGACGGGCAGCAGGAGCGAGCGCTCCACGGCGCGGCCACCGGCTTCCTGCATGCGGACGCTGATGTTGGCGTTCAGGAGCTGCGTCGTCGAAGGCGTGTCCGAGATCATCACCTCGAAGCTCGCCTTGCCATTCTCGTCGAGCTCGGGCAGCTCTTCGAGCGGCATGCGGCTGTCCTCGCCGGCTTCCTCGTCGGCAAGGCCGAAGAGATAGCCCTTGTAGGCGGCGTTTTCCCGCGTCGGCTTCAGCGTCACCTCGCCTTCGAGATGCAGGCCGGCGGCCGGCGCGCCATAGAGATAGCGACCGTCGACCGCGACCTCGGCGGGCATGCCGGGGTCGATCTCCTTGGCGGCACTCGTCATGTCGAATTCGATCCGGTCCGGGACGAAATCATCGACCAGGAAGCGCTTCTCGGCGATCGCCGAGCCCTTGGGATCGGTGAAGATCTGCATGGTCCAGGTGCCGCGCATGGCAGTCTGCAGCAATGGCAGGTCGAGTGTGTAGCCGCCGAGCGCTCCGTTCTCGACCATGCGACGATCCTCGACGCCATCGGGTCGAAGGAAGACGAAAGTCAGCGGCAGGTTTTCGATTGCGAGCGCACTGATGTCGCGCGCAAGCGCGGAGGCATGAACCGTCTCGCCCGCCCGGTAGATGCCGCGTTCCGTCCACGCCAGCACGTCGATCGCGCCGGGTGCGGCGCGGCCGGTGACGCCGCGATCCGAAAGATCGAAGCCGGCGCGGGTCATGTCAAGGAAGACATAGTCCTTGTCGCCGTTGCGGGCGGTGATGACGGCGGGGGTCATGGCGGCCGTCCCACGTATCAGGCCGGCGGTGAAGGTGGCGCGGCCCTCGGTGTCGGTCGTCGCACTACCGAGGACCTCGTTGTTCTTGGCCAGAAGCTGCAGTTGGATGCCCGCAATCGGCGTTGCGGTCGCAAGCGAGCGGGCGAAGACGTTCAGGCCGTCGGTGCCGGCATAGGTGGAGACGCCGATATCGGAGACGACGAACCATTGGGTCGCGCGGGCGTCCCATTCCTGGCTCGGTGCGTTCGGCGCAACGGCTGTGAGCACATAGACGCCCGGCTTGCGCTCGGGAAGCGCCTCGTCGACCGGGAAACTGGTGACGACCTCCTTGTTCAGGTCCTGCGCGATGTCGATCGACCCCTGCCAGACCAGTTCGCCGCTTTCATCCTCGATCCGCTGGGCGCTGTAGCCGTCGACCTGGGTGAGGAATTGCGAGTTTGTCAGGAGCGACGCAATGCTGCGGTCGCCGACGCGATAGAGCTTGAGATCGGCGCTTGGCGTGTTGACCGAGACGATAGGGATGCCGCGGCGCGCGGTGGAGGGAAGCACGAAGCTGTCGCCGGTGAAGCGAACCATCGCCGACCGGTCCTTGATATAGAGGTCGAGGTCGACCTGCGCTTCGAGGTTCTCTTCGACGGAGGAGGGCAGACCACGGCGCAGCGTTAGGTGATAGCGCTGGCCGTGGGCCAGCCCCTCGACGCAGATCTGGTTATCCTTGGCCTCGACGGCCTGCGGTGCCGCACCATCGAGCGTCACGAAGGGGGTATAATCCACGCCGGTCTTGACGAGTGCTTCGGAGAACTGCACGCAGGCCCGCGGCGTGGCGCTGTCGGCATCGATCGAGTTGTCGACGACACGGAAGCCCTGCCGTTCGCGCAGGTCGGCATAGGCGGCACGGACGGTCGCGGAGTTCATGAGGGCAAGGCTCGCCTTATAGGCGCTGAGCGCCGGGCGGTAGTTCTGGGCATTCTGCAGGGCGGCGGCGAGTACGGCGAGCGCATCGGCGCGGGTCGGCGCGGTGCGGGTAAGCTGATAGCCGTTGAAGGCGGCAAGCGCCGCCTGCCCGGCGAGATCGGTATTGCCGGTCACGCTGTTGGCCGCGCGCGCCGTCTCCACCCAGAGCGCGGCATCGTCGGGCGTGATCGCAAGCGCGCCCCTGAAGGCCTTCAGTGCGTTTTCCGTATTGCCGCCCGTCAGTTCGAGGCGACCCAGCGCGAGCAGGCTCTCGACACCCTGACCCTGCTGGTCATCCGCAAGTGAAAGATCGGCGCGCGCCTGGCGCGCATCCTGCAGGAACTGGTCGGAGAGGAAGGATAGGCGCGGCGGCGCGCCGATATCGGGATCGACCGCAATCTCGACGATCTTGCCGGCGACGGTGCCGGGGAAGCTGTTCACCTCCATGAAATCGGACTTGAGGAAGCACCATTTGACCTTCGGATTGTATGTGAAGGCCTTGCAGGAGCGGTCGCCGACGCAGGAAGCCTGGCATTGGTCGAGGGTGACGTTCTGCACCGTGCGCAGATCGAAGCCGTAATAGTCGCCATCCTTGGTGGTTACTACTTCGCGGCGCGTCTGCTGGGCGTCGGCGGATGCCAGGGCGCCGATTGTTGCGAAGAAGAGAGCAGCGAGGCCAATAAAAACGCGCTTAGACATGAGTCCCCCCGAACGCTGTCTGCATCGATGGAGGTAGTCTTCAAACTCCGGTCTGGTTTGTCAACCAAATGAGGACGCGCGCGGGTTGCGCTGGGGTTACCCATGCAAAAAAGAAGGGCCGCGCTTGGCGACCCTCCCGTGATCTTTGGCCTGTGACAGGCCCGGATCGAACGACCCGAAGAAAGGCTGGTTCAGAGCGAGGGCTGCCTCGCCAGTTCCACCACAATTCCCATGCCTGTCACGAGGTCCGAAATCTCACTAGACATTGGATCACCTTCCTTTCGTTTCGTTGAAGATAGCCCTAAAGTAGGGGAAAATCCCCTGGATGCAAGCCCCGACAGTATCCGCCGTCGCATACATGTCGGCGCGACCGGCAGTCCGCGACGATGGGAAGGGCTGGGCGGACAAGGTCGTTCACCGGAATCAAAGCATTATTTCAACGCGTTATGATCCGTTACGAAGTGTTGCAGTTTGGCATTATCACGAAGGATATTAACTAGTAATTAAGTGTATTCTTTAAAACTAATCTGCGATGCGCTAGCATGATCGACATGGGTTAAGGGTAACATCGATCATGCCAATATCAGTAGCGTTTGTGGATGATCATCCAATTCTTTTGGATGGTATGGTCGCTCTTTGCTCGGGCAGGAGTGATCTCGATATCGTGGCGAGGGGTGCGAGTGCAGTAGAAGCCCTCAGAATCACGGAAAAACTGCGCCCGGACGTCATCGTGCTGGATCTCTGCGTACCCGGGGACACGATGGGCGCAGTTCAACTCATCACAAGGAAGTACCAGAACACCAGGGTGATAGTACTCGCAACGGCGTCGGAAATGGACGTCGCCACGCGTGCCTTGGGTTTCGGTGTTTCGGGCTTTGTGCAGAAGGGCGGCACTGCGCGCGATCTCTATGATGCGATCAGGGCCGTGCATGCGGGACAGACCTTCATCACCCCGGGCTTTGCGCCCAAGATCGCGCTTTCGGCGAAGGTCGTTGAAACGCGGCGGAGGGCGCCGACGGGCACGCAGCTCAGCGCCCGTGAGGAGCAGATCGTCCGCCATCTGTTGAAGGGCAGCACCAATCGCGAGATCGCGAGGGGCCTCGACATCAGCGAGAAGACGGTCAAGCACTACATGACGGTTCTGATGCAGAAGCTCGAGGTGCGCAATCGCGTCGAGGTGGTGCTTGCGGCGCAGAAGCTGAAGTTCCTGGCCGAGCCGCTCTCCTGGGGCCAGTTCAACTGAGATTTCAGGGCGTTCCCGGCGCCGCTCGCTTTCCTATCTTGCGAGCGGCAATTCCGGCTGCCTGATTGCCGTGGAGTGTCGGAGCTTCTTGCGGCCGGCGGTCTTCGTACCCGCGAGTGCGGCGACTGGCGAGTGCGACGGATCGGACGCGGGCCGGTGCGTGGCGTTGACGGGAGCGATCTGGGCGAGGGCTGCCTGCGCCTTGGCAAGATAGGAAGCGTGCGCCGGATCATCCGAATGGAACTCCTGAAGTGCCGCGAAGGCCTTGGCTGCTTTCGCAAGCCGCTTTGCAGCAACCAAGGCGACGCCCCGCTTGTAGTGGGCCTGGCTATTGTCGGGCGCCAGCTTTGTAACCCGCGCGAAGGTCTCGGCGGCGGCATCGAAACGGCGAAGGGCGATCTGCGTGTCGCCCAGACGGATCAGAACCGGCACGCGGTCATCGACTTTTTCGGCGATCTGTTTGAATTCGGCCTCGGCTTCGGTAAGCCGTGCCTGATCGAAAAGGAGCTGCGCCAGGCCGAAGCGGGCGCCCATATGGTCCGGCACCGTCTCGCAGACCTGCTGGAAGGCGATCTCCGCCTCCTTCTTCTTGCCCTTCTTGTAAAGCTCGGTTCCCTGTTCGTAGACGTGGCGGATGCTCAGCGGATGCAGCACATCACCGAGATTGCGCCCGGTCCGCGTGCGGACGATCGGGCAGCTGATAGTGCGGTCCTCGGCACCGAAGAGATATTTGTAAGGTTCGTTTCCCCGCATGAAGTCGTAGCTGCGGAAGCCCTCGGAAATTGCACGGCGAATGGCGTATGCGTGCAGCAGCAGGCCGGGCGAGAGCGCCTTGGAAGTCTCGTCGCGGCCGGTGATGTAGAAGAGAATCGTCTTCTTCGGGCGGTCGATGATGTTTGCGAGCACGCCGAGCGGTCGATCGCCGCACCACAGGACGGGAACATCGAGATTGCCGTCGTCGAAGGAGTCCATCAACATCTGGCGGGTTGCCACGACCAGGCGATTGGTCCTGTCCTCGCCTTTCTGCTCGCTCCACCTGCTGTGCCAGAGAGTGAAGAGCGCGTCGAGGTCCCGGTCGATCGTCGCAGGGGTCGCATAGGTCACGCGATAACCCTCGTCGCCGTCGAGTTTGCGCAGAAGCCGGCGAAGCTTCTGGCGGGTCTGGCTGCTGACCTGCTGCTCCAGATAGTCCTCCCAGCTTTCCGGAAGGGGCACATGGGGGCAGATGCAGTTGTCGATCCCGTTGTCATCGGTGGTCGGCCGCTTGCGCAGCACGAACTCCTCGCTGCGGAACGCGCTCAGCATGGCTTCCCTGCGTTTGGGCGAGCCGGTGAAATTGTCGAGCCGCAGGTTCGTCCAGTGCTGACTTTTCAGGAAGGCCGCAAAGCCCCTGGCGGCGTGTTCCTCATACTCCGGTTCGCTCAGGAAGCCGGTGTAGTCGGCAGCGAAGTTGCCGGCCATCATGATCTCGTCGCTGAAGGCTCCGGTCTTGCGATCCTGGTAGGTGGAGAGGCGCAGCGGAAAGAATGCCGTATACGGTGAACCCGGTTCGCTTTCGCGCAAGGCAAGGACGAACCATCGCGTGCGGCGGGAGAGGTAGCTTTTGAGCCAGCTCCAGGAAAGGAAATGCTGCGCGTGCGGATCGCGCATATAGACCTGATCCCAGTTCTCCCGCACGCTGGCGAAACCGGCATCGTCATCGATGACGTCTATGCGCATAACGTCCCCCTACGCAAAACACACGGCCACATCATAAGGCCAAACGGTAGGCTTCAAATATTCCGTTGGTGCTACGCCGACGCACCTATTGTAACTAGTGCCTAGCCTCTGGGCCTGCGGCCGCATGCGACATACAACGTCAACCAAGGGATGCGGCCGCCCATCCAAGCGCCTCCCCGGGCGCTTCGGTGTCAAATCGGATCGGTGAAGCGCGGGCTTGCGTGGATAAAGACCCAGAGTTCCCGGCTGATCTGGACGATCTCGCGAATCGACTTCTCCAGTCGGGCGATCTCCTTCATGTCCAGCTGCTCTATCTTTCCGTACTTGACCTGCTTTTCGTCCTCGACGAGCCGCATCAGCTGCGTGCTGGAGATCTCGCCGTTTTCATCGAAGGAGTAGATACAGTGGTTGTACTTGTTGCGGGTCTTGGATTCCTTCTTCAGCCGCCCCATCAGCGCCAGCACGACCTTCCTGTCGGCTTCCGCCGCCGAGGGCAGTTTCGAAAGCCTCTCCACCAGATCGATGCGTGCCCTGGTGGTATTGAGCGTCAGGAAGACAATGATGGCCGCGTCCTTGTCCACGTTCAGCAGATGGCTGATGAGGTAGATCAGCAGGCTTTCGGTATTGGTCCAGACATAATTCAAACGCCCGACGCGCAAGAGAATATCGGACATAGCTGGCATCGTCCCGCCTCCCAAATCGCAAGTTTCGCCAAGCCGTAATCATAGAACAATCGTCAACGATAAACCCTGTCCATAGAGCATCGGCTGGTTACTTTCACGGCATGACTGAAATTTGGTCAAGCGTAACCTATGGTGGAGTGGCGTAGACGGATAACCCTCACCCGTATGCGCAGATAAGGCTTTCGGATGGCATCGACCGGCGACTCAGCGCTCCTTGAATGCACGCGACATGCTGTCGGCAATGGGCTTGGTGAGATAGTCGAAGAAGGTGCGTTCCGAGGTCTGGATCAGGACGTCGGCCGGCATGCCGGGCACGGGGTGGAAGCCGTGGATATGCTTCAGTTCGTCGTTCGTGATCTGAACGCGCACGATATAGACATCCTTCGCCTGCGTGCCGGCGCCTTCCTCGACGGAGTCGGCCGAGACGTAGAAGACCTTTCCGTTCAGGACCGGCGTGGTGCGGCGGTTCAGGGCCGAAAGCCGGATCGAGGCAGTCTGGCCCTCGTGCAGCTGGTCGATCGAGGTGCGCAAGACTTGCGCCTCGATGATCAGCGGGACATTCGCCGGGAGGATTTCCATGATCGGCTTGCCAGTCGTGATGACGCCGCCGGCGGTATGATAGTATGCACGGATGACGGTGCCGCCAACCGGCGAGCGGATGACAGTGCGCTCAAGAACGCCGGCGGCCTCGCGTACCTGTTCACGCACGCTTTCGAGATCCGATTCCGCGGTCTCCAGGGCATCCAGCGCCGCCTGTTTGTTGGCGTTGACCGCAATGATCGCCTCCTGGCGATAGCGCGCGATCTGGGCTTCGCTTTCGTTCATTTCACCCGTGAGCCTGGCGATGTCGCCCATCGCGTCGGCAATGGCGCGCTCGATCGCCAGCAGTTCGGACTTGCGCATGTATCCGACCTTCACCAGGCGTTCCTTTGAGTCGCGCTCTTCGCTGAGCAGGGCGAGCTGCCTTTCGAACGACGCCTTCTGGCCGTCATAGCCGCCGCTGCGGAATTCAAGCGACTTGATGTTCTTCTCGATGAGATTGAGCTGTTCCTGCAGCTTGATCTGCTTGCTGTGGAAGATGACGTTCTGGCTCTGGATGATGGTGTTGACCTCAGGGTCGTTCGCTTCCTTCATGACGATCGGCGGCATGTCGAAGGCACTGCTGCCCAGCGCTTCCGCCTTGAGCCTGGAGACCACGGCCTCGAGCCTGAGCCGGCGCAGCTTCAGCATGCGGTCATTTGCGAGCGCCGCCGTCGGGTCGAGCTTGACGAGGACATCGCCTTCCTTGACGACATCGCCTTCGGTCACCAGCAGTTCCTGGATGATGCCGCCCTCGAGATGCTGGATGATCTTGTTGTTGCCCGTGGCGACGAAACTGCCCTGGGCGATGACCGCGGAGGCGAGGGGGGCAGTTGCCGCCCAGTAGCCGAAGCCGCCGAACGAAGCGAGCAGGAGGGAAAGGCCGGCGAAGCTGTGAAGGCGGATCGAGCGCGGCACTTCGCTGTACCACTCGATCTGCGCCGACTGATGTGCCTTTTTGTTCTTGTTATCGTTTCTTGCCAGCATGGTCTTATCCCTGAAGCCTCGGTAGTTCCTGACCATTGTTTCCGTTCGACTTGCCCTTCAGCGCAGCCAGGACCTCGACGCGTTCGCCAAACATGGCGACCGATCCGTCCTTGAGCACGAGTATCTTGTCGACGCACTGCAGAAGGGCGGGCCGCTGCGTGATCGTCACGGTCGTGATGCCCTGCTTCTTGGCGTGGATGAGGGCCCGCGCCAGCGCTGCCTCGCCGTTGGAGTCGAGATTGGAATTCGGCTCGTCCAGCACGACGAATTTCGGATCGCCGAAGAAGGCGCGGGCAAGCGCGATGCGCTGCTTCTGGCCGCCGGAAAGCGGCGAGCCGTCGGCCGTGACCACGGTTTCGTAGCCCTGCGGGAAGGTGGCGATGAGTTCGTGGACGTCGGCGAGCACCGCGGCTTCGTAGATCAGCCTGTCTTCCACGTCGTCGCGCATGCGGCAGATGTTTGCCTTGATAGTTCCGGGAAAGAGCTGCACGTCCTGGGGCAGGTAGCCGATGCTTTCGCCGAACTGCCGCTGGTCCCAGTTGCGAAGATCCATGAGATCGAGGCGGACGTTGCCGGAAGTCGGGAGGATGGAGCCGACCAGCATCTTGCCGAGGGTCGTCTTGCCGGAACCCGAATTGCCGATGACTGCGAGCGACTCGCCCTTTTTCAGCGAGAAGGAAATGCCGTTGAGGATGACGCGCTTCTGCGGCGGCGGGACAAAGAGAATGCGTTCCACATCCAGCCGGCCTTCGGGGTTGGGCAGCCGCAGCCGCGGGAAATTCAGGGGCGAGCCCAGCAGGAGCTGCTTGATGCGACCATAGGCGGCGCGCGAGTGGTTGAACTGGTTCCATCCTTCGATCGCTCCCTCGACGGGTGCGAGCGCACGGCCGGAGACGATCGATGCGGCGATCACCATGCCACCGGTCAATTGGCCGGAGAGGGAAAGGTGAGCGCCCCATCCGAGCAGGACCACCTGCGTGATGAGGCGGCATGCCTTCGAAAGCCCCGAGAATACGATGTTCTTGTCCTGGGCCGCGACCTGGGACTTGAGCGAGCCAGCGGTTTCCCGCCCCCACATCTTCACCGCCTCAGGGATCATTGCGAGCGCATTGATGATCTGCGAGTTGCGCGACATGGAATCGAGGTGGAAGTTCGCGCGATTGAGATAAGCGTTGGCCTCGCCGAACTGCTTCGCCGTCATCTTCTGATTGAGATAGGCGATGAAGAACAGGACCCCGCAGCAGACCATGATGATCACGCCGAGGTGCGGATGCACGCAGTAGACCACGAGCACGAAGAGCGGCATCAGCGGCGCATCGAGAAAGGCAATCAGGGTACCTGACGTGATGAACGTGCGCAGCTGCTGCAGGTCCTGCAGGATCTGGTAATCCTTGCCGCTTCCGTGGAGCGAGGCGCGCGCCGCGGCGCTGAGGATCGGTGCGCCGAGCTGTACCTCCAGTTCGACGGCCGTCCTCGTGAGGATGAAGCGGCGGATCGAATCCATGATGACCTGCAGCAGAATGGCGCCGAGCACGGCGACCGTGAGCATGATCAGCGTGTCGATTGACCGGCTGGTGAGAACGCGATCGGAGATCTGGAACAGATAGAGCGGGATGGCGAGCACGAGTACGTTGATCGCAACGGTAAAGACCATCACGATCAGCATATTGCGTCGGACGGCCGCGATGCCGTTCTGCAGGCTCGTCGCGAAGTTAACCGGGCCGCTGCGCTTGTGGAAGATGTTGCCTTCGCCACCACCGCCGCCACCGCCACCACCTTTTCCGGTACCGTCGTTGTCATTATCGTTGCCACCGCCGCCGGCGCGGACACGACGCTCGTTCTCGGCGATCGGGCCGGGATTGTTGTCGATCGTTGGTGGCAGGATGGTCGGAGATCTGGTCTTCAGTTCGTCGCGGGCAGTCGGCTCGGACGGCGCTGCGCGCATGGTCGGCTCCTCGGGCGTCTTCGCTTCCGAGACGGGTGCCGCTTCGACAATTTCGGGCGCGGTCTCGACGACGGTCACGACCGGCGCGGCGGGTGCTAGTGTCTGCTCTATGGTGGCCTCCTGGGGCGCCCGCTCCGGGAAGGATGCGCGCGGCGGCTCGTACGAGAGGCTCGCAAGCTGCGTCAGCGTTTCCTGCCAGGGGCTTTTCTTGATTTCTGCAAAATCCTGTCCGTTGGTCGGTTCCGCGACTTGCGGTTCCCGCATCGCATTCTCCTCTTCGATGGGTGCAGGCTCTTCCGCGGACGGATGGCTCAACCTACGCAAATTTTCGACTGCCTCGTCGATTGCGGCTATGCAGGCATTGGCAAGCGCCTCTTCCTTCGGCTCGCCGCCATGGGATGCCGAATTCTGAAGATCCAGCGTCCTGCTTCCGAATGTCGTCAGGTTTGAAAGCTGGTTCATGTGGCGCAGTTCCCCCCTGCTCGCTTCTTCATTATTCTTATGCCACCACGTTCTGCATCACGTCGGCCGCGTGCCCATCCGCCCAGGAAAGGTCACGTCCCACATCGACCGTGGCATCCGTGCCGTCATGGTCGTTGTCGGAGAGGAACGCGATAACTTCGTTGGCCAATCGATCACTTGCCTGTTCCGGCTGGGAACCGTCGTTTTGCGACACATCATGATCGACCAGTCCGCCCTGGATGAGGATGGCATCGGAATAGACCTGTCCGCCAACATAGGTCGTCGTTCCGAAACTGTCGTAGTCGATGATCTGGGCTACGTTGGCGACCACGTTGCTTCCAGTATCAATCGTCATGATAGCGTCGGGAAGCTTGTCTATGATCGTGTTCGCGGCCTTCAGGACATCGTCGGAATCGCCGAGGATGCTGACCTGCTTGATCATGTTGACGCCGTAGAGATCGCCGGTGATATAAAGGATATTCAATCCCATATATCCCTGGAAGTCGGCCGCGGCCGAGAGGCTGGTCGGCATGTCCGGATTGCGTGACTCTATGCCGTTGACCGTGTCGATCACATAGTCCGGCATGGATTGGAACCGGTCGTTATCGCCGATGTTGTCGATCGAGGCCACGTTCCAGAGCAGGTTGCCACCCGAATGGACAGTGGTGTTCTGACCGTTGCCGTCTTCGCTGCGAACCGTATCGTTGTCGTAAAGCACCGAGATCTGGCTGATGACATTCATATCCAGGACGTTGCCGCCGACGATGACGAGGTCGTACTGCATGCCGAACCCGAAATAGGTCGCCAGGTTCACGGCGTCGTTGCCGCCCGTCAGTACCGATACTTCGGCACCCGACGTGGTCATGGTGATGGTGTCGTTGTCGCTGACGAAATGGTACTGTTCCGTCCAATGGACGAAGGAAACGTCGCCGTGGACGACGCTGACGCGCCAAGCCGATGGAAAGACTGGATCTTCCCCACTCGAACTTGACGCGCCACTGGCCCCCGCGCCGGCATCGTGGCTGGCCTCGTACTGGCCGCGTTCGAAGATCGCGATGTTCATGCCCATCGTTGCGGCGCTCGTGGATGTGGCGTCGTTTTTCGTCAGGCAGTCGTCGATCTTGTCGTCGTCGCTGTAGACGTAGACCTGTGAGATGACGTCGATCTGGTGGTAGTTGCCCATCACGGCCATGACCGGCGCGATCGTGCCTGTCTCCACCGTCGAGGCGATATTGATGACGAAATTGGCGCCGGCCTCGACCTCGGTTGTCGCAACGGCCGATCCCTCGTGATGAACCGTGGTCTGGCTGTCGTCGGGCTCTACCTCTTCACGTGAGGCTATACCGCGGTCGGGAACGAAATCCGACATCAGCGGCACGTCGTCAACCTCCTGCCCGTTCACGTATATCTTGTTGTCGATTTCGTCCGCCACCAGCACGAAGTCGACCTCGGTCCCGGGGCTCGGGGCGGCGGTCGTTTCATCGTCCTGCTGGTTCTCGGCGGTCTGTGCGTAATCGTGGATCTCATCGGCGATTTTCGTCAGTTCGGCAGGCGAGTCGGTCCGATGGAAGTCGCCAAAGGGGTCCAGGGCGTCGGCCCTCGCGGTCATCTGCCCCAGGTGTTCGCCGACATAGCTCGTGTCGCGGATCCGGTTGGGGCCGTCAGTCATGTTCAGGTAATCGTCGTCGCGCAATACGCCGGCCTGCGTGACATGGCTGACCGATGAGACGCTGGCGCTATGGACGACAAGTGGATCCTCCTCGTGCATCGCCTGCTCCGGCCTGTGCATCGAAGGGTAGTCGGCGTAATGGTAGGTGGTTTCTCCGCCAGTAGGGGGCATATAAGCCGCGCCCTGGGCGGCAAGGGCGGTCAACTTGTCGAGGCTCTCTTGGTATGTCTCGACGTATCTCCGGGCCATCAGGTTGTCGAAGTCGTGGCCATCGGGGGAGTATTTCACCCCGGGTGCATAGTCTTTCAGTTCCAGGGTCGAGGCAAAGTCGTCACGCGGTTGCTCTGCGGCTTGCTCATCCTGAATTTTGTCCGAGGGGGTTGCGCCGTCTGCATACTTCTGGCGCATCCTTATTTCTTCCGTCAGCGTATCGAACCACCCGACGAAATGGGCAATGATCTCGGAGACTTTTTCAGCGTGCATGACACGGCTCCCCTTCAGTCGCAAAAAGCCTGATTTTTACGAACTGAGCCGTCGGATCCCGTAGTTTGCCGATATTCCGGAAATCCAACTTCAAACCATCAACATGCACCGGCCTGGCGGCCGGTGCACCTTTTTCGGGCTTGAGAGGCTATCTTCAGGAGCCGGAGTCGTCGCCGACGTCCGAAACGTGGGAGTTGCCGCCCGTGACGGTAATGTCCACCGAGTTGGAGAACATGTTCGCGCCCTGGACCACTTCCAGATGGAACCCGGAATTGGCGAGGATGGCGGATGCGTCTGCCACGCTGCTGCCGTTGACGTCGTCACCGTTGTCGAGGTCCCAGCCCTTGTCGAAGCCCTTGCCATCCAGCTCTACGCCCGGATCGCTGTAGGCGCTGCCGCCGCTTGCCGAAAGCGTGTTGGTAGCACCGGCATTGTCCATCCTTACGCCATAGGCGGCGTCCTGATCGGCAATGTTGTGGGCCTGGACGATGCTGAAGCCGTCGCCGCTCAGCGAGCCGTTCAGGACGTTGTCCACGTTGAGGTTGAAGGAGAAGTCGTCACCGATGTTGAAGGTGAGATCTCCACCGGCGATGCCCAGGTTGCCAAAGTCCTTGACATCATCGACAACGCCCCAGTTCTGATCCGTATCGACGTCGGAATGGTAGCTGTAGCTGTTGTCGCGGTTGTCGCCATTCTCGTTGGCGTCATAGTCGTTGCTGATTTTGGTCTCAGTGTCGTTGTCGCTGATCGTCTTGATATCAGTGTCGTTGTCGCTGATGGTAGTCGTCTTCGTATCAACGTCGACCTTGCTGTCGTAGCTCCAGTCGTAGTCGCTGCTAGTCTTGGTGGTCGTATCGTTGTCGTTGATCGTGGTGTTGGTCGTCTTGATGTCAGTATCGACCTTGCTGTCGTAGCTCCAGTCGTACTGATTGTCGCGATTGTCGCCATTGTTGATGTTCGTGTCCGCGTCTACGTCCACGTTGGCCTTCACGTCGATATCGGTGTTGTTACGATCATCGCCGTTGGCAACACCGCCAACGTAGCCGGTCGAGTCATCCTCGATTTCAGTGCCGTTAATAGCACTCGCGGCAAGGCCGTCGGCAAGTGCGCCGACCTTGTTGTCTTCGATTTCAAGAGACATTTCCGGTTTCCTCCAGAAAAAAAAGCGGAGCCGCTCTCGAAATCCCTCTCATCTCGAATGGGATTATACTCGCGCGTGCTCCGACCCCTTTGCCACATCAGCAGACGTACTGAACACATACTCGCCCACTGTACTCGTTTACTTACGAACGCCGGTCTGTTTGATCAGACCTGTAGTCTTAGGATTTGCTTGCCGTTACCCGATATTTTAGGACGAACAAATCCGCTTGGATGCTTTCTCAGAGCACCAACTTCATTCCCCCGATACTTTGGTGAGTAGCGAGTTTTGAGATTTGCCGGTACGCGCTACGCAAACACCCCAGACGCTTGCGGCATTTCCCGGTCGCACAATCTGTGCAACGATCCGAGATTGATCCAGAAAGCGAGGTGCTGATAGATACCAATTCGGGCTAGCGCTATGGATGGGCGGATTCGCCCTTTTCCGGCCAAATCGGCAAAGCGCTTGATGCAAGCCGTTGTTTTGCAGTGATGTTTGCTCGGCTTAATCCGGAATTACGCGAGTTTTTCGAAAAGTGTCAAGTGACACATTCGGCGTTTCACGAAACCATAAGTATAATTTTCGACGTAGTGTCACCCGTCTTTTGGATGCATCGCGTACTCTTTACCTTAAACTCACTGTTCAACGCACGCATGTTGTAAAATAAAAATAACAATGTAAAACGTCACCTTAAGATACACTAATCGAACTTGCGGTTGCGGGCCATGTGCCGTCATCCGAGTTGGTGCGTAACTTTTTTGATCGCTTTGCATCCGCCGCGCAGTATTTCTGCTAGGGCCGGCGCGGTAATTCAGAATTGCTCGATTTTACCTTTAATGGCGTCTTTCATTTTACGCGGAAGGCGCCTTTTGTTTTTGCGAAAATTGTACGTAAAGGTTATTGCATCCTTTAAAATACAACCGATTTTTAGTGGTTTTTAGGGTTTTTTAAGCGAAAACTAATCCGTTTGGGCAATTTCATTTAAGCCAAACATGTATTAGCGTAATTAAGAAATTGCTAACTAATCGACTTTCGATCTGACGTTGTGGGCGTGCTTAACCAACATGACCAAGTAATGACTAGCCAAAGACTAGAGCCTAGTTTCCAGTGTAAGGTAGGGGGCGTAAGCAGATGTATATGGCGAGTGCAAGAGTCGGGGGCATGGACGAAAATCGAAATCTTGTTCCACTCAGAAATACGATTGTCCTGCTTGCGGACGCCGATCTCTTTTCGGAATGTCTGGCGCAGGCCCTTGCGGTCAAATTTCCCGATTGCGAGATCGTGAGCTTATCCGATCAAAAGGCTTTCCACGCCGGTGGCATCGAAGGAGTACGGCTTGTCCTGCTCTATCACATTGCCGCGGGCGAGGTGCACGACACGCTTCAGGCGTTGAGGACCAATTATCCTGATACCTCCGTCGGTCTCGTGGTCGAGGCGATAAACCTGCTCGACCCCTATGTCGCGCGTCTGGTGGAGGGCAGGAACATCGATGGCGTCCTGCCGCTTAACCTGCGCCTCGACGTATTCATGGCGGCCATAGAGCTCCTCATGAAGGGCGGGGAGCATTTCCCATCCGCGCTGCTGCGCAGGCTTGCGGTGCAGCCGCAAATGGCCGGCCAGTCGATGTATGGCGCTCCGGCGGCTCTTGCCGCAAGTTCGAGGCCCTATGCATCGTCGGCGGCGCCCGCCGGAAACATGATGTCGCTGACGACCCGTGAGGTGCAGATCCTGGATCTCATCTGCAAGGGGACGCAGAACAAGATCATCGCGGACCAGCTTCATCTTTCGGAAAACACGGTCAAGGTTCACGTGCGCAATATCTATAAGAAGATGAACGTCCGGAACCGCACCGAGGCAGCTTCGCGCTTCTTCAATTCCGACCCGGGACAGGACCGCGACCAGCTTCGCAAGTGGAACAATTAAGAGGCGATGAGGTGTCCTTGAACTCCACGGAGTTTAGGGAAAAATAACCATTCGATCCTCGTTGTCGAGGTAACTTGCGAGCAGCGACAAGACTTTCATGGCCGGCGATCGAAGCGCCGGCTTTACTGTTTGTGCCGCGCGGAATCTGCTCGCGAGGCCGGCGTTGTTAAATCCTTATTAGGGAAATCAGGTTTTTTCCCCAGGAAGTTGCGCGAGATCGGCACAACAGGCCCTTCACCGCGAAACGTGGCTCGGATATCGTTTTCGTGTCCTGCCGTGCCGCTCACCCGACTGGACGGGCCTATGGGTTGGTGCAAGCCGGATCAATGACCGGGCAGGAGAAGTGTCTGACAGCCGTTCACCGCAACCTTCGCTTCGCAGGACGCCAGCCGAGCGCGACGGCGCCTCGTCTCGGGAAACCTGGCGAGCCGGTCCGGAGGCCATCCGCAGCATGACTCTGAAGCCGGCAGTGCGCCAGAGCAGGGCGGTGTTCTGGATAACGGCAATCGCCTTTGGGTCGGTCATCGTTGCCACCGTTTTTCTCGCCAATGACATGCGCAACCTCAAGGCTCTCGTGCGGCACTACCATCTCGATTGGTTCGATCCGAAGCCCGCGCCGGCACCCTTACCCTCCGAGAAGACCAAAGGGCGCGTTCCCTCCCGGCAGCAGTTGCTCCGGCTCTTGGGGCCGGAGAGCAAGGTGGGCGGCGGTTTCCTTCGGGTATGGCCGGTTTCCGGTCCGGCCCTCTGTGAGAAGATGAACCAGACCGGTGTTTCCAACGATGGATGGAAGATGAGCGACTTCGACGCGGCGACATTCGAGTGCAGCTCCGAAACAAGTGTCGGGACACAGGGCGATGTCGCAAGCTTCGGTTCGTTCTTCGTGATCGTCAGGGGCGACCCCTCCGGACGGATCTCGCTGCTGCGGATCAAGGTGGTCATCCCGCCTTCGCCCGACGGCGAGGTGTTGCGCGAGCGGCTGCGCACCGTCTTTGACGCCGCGATGGAGCAGACTGCATGGTCCGACCTGAGCAACGCTTCCGCAGCGATCGGAAAGCTCGAGACGGTCAATGAAGGCGGCTTCGGCGCGACACTGACGTTCAATCGCGAATTTTCCAATCCGAACAGCTATAACCTCGCGCTGGCGGTGCAGCCGAAGACGGCCGGACAGCGGCGCACGGCCGATTACTTCAATGCGGATCGCTGGTTCGCTCTGGCGCCTGGCTTTGCCTCGAACTGAAGGCGTACGCCCGGCCATCAGAAAAAGACGCATAAAGCTAAAATTGCGCGGAACGACTTAAAAGCTCCGAGAGTCCTTATAGTTATGCTGCTGCCATGAAAGACAAGGCGGCCGCTGCGTTGCTTGTCGCCCGGCGGGACGACCGCAAGGGGATGTGGCTGGACATCAGGCTATCGGCCAATTCGGGATGGAGATAGGGCATGACGAAGCGAGCAGTTCTCACCTTCACAGTGATGGCAGCCCTGGCGGGCACTCCTGCTGCCTATGCCGCCGGCCCAGCCGGCATCGCCCGCACCTTCCAGAAAGCATCTGCGCTGAACTACTTCTCCGAGGGACGCCCGACGCTGGCTCCCTTCGCCCAGGTTCGCTTCTGCATGCAGAGCCCGGACGAGTGCCGGGCAAGCGATGGCGCGGAGATGATCGCGCTTGACGATGCCGCCTATCGCGAGCTTGCGCGGGTCAATGCATCGGTCAACCGTTCCATCGTGGCGGTCAATGACAGCGGAGACCTCGGCGATGTATGGCAGGTCGACGTCCAGAGCGGCGATTGCGAGGATTTCGCGCTGACCAAGCGCGATCGACTCATCAAGGCGGGGTGGTCGCCGCGGGCGCTGCGCATTGCCGTCGCCCACACGCCGGCAGGCGAAGGTCACGCAGTGCTCGCCGTCAGGACGGACAGGGGTGACCTCGTGCTCGACAATCGGACGAGCAGCATCCGTTCGTGGCGGGATACCGACCTGCGATGGGTAAAGATTCAGTCCGGTGAAGACCCGCATCGCTGGTACGAGCTCTAAAAGGCACTCCAGTCAGGCTGCGGACAACTCAAGAATCCCTCGCGAAAGGTCCGTCGGCTGACGTCGATGTCGGTGCGGGGTTATGTACGGCGCCGCGAGTTGCGTGCCAACGGGCGATAACTTATGCTTGCATCACCATTTTGAGTTAGTTGGCGTCAAGCAAAAATGAATTTAATCGTTGTTTCGTATCCTAGTCATAAACAATGCTAAGTCTGGCAAGAAAAATCCTGGGCAAGACGCTTTCATCACAGTCAAGGAGACGGGCGCGAGCCAGGATCTCCTATGGCGCGGACGAATTCAGCGCCATCTATGCGATCGGTGACGTTCACGGCTGTTATGGCCAGCTCATAGAGCTCGAGCAATTGCTCCTTGCTGACGGCGCGAGCATCGAAGGTCGCAAGCTGATCGTCATGCTCGGTGACTATGTGGACAGGGGCGCGCGCTCGAAGGATGTTCTCGAGCACCTGCGCAAGCCTCTTCCCGCCGGTTTCGAGCGGGTGACGCTTTGCGGCAATCACGAAGACGCCTTCCTCGATTTCCTGACTGCGTCAAAGCCCACCGGGGGCTGGCTTGAGCTTGGCGGGCAGGAAACGCTTTATTCCTATGGCATAGACGCCACGTACATCATGCGTCAGGGCGGTGGAATCCGTGCGGTCGCGGAAGCTGCGCGGCTGGCTGTTCCCCAGGCACACGTAAAGCTGCTTCAGGAAATGCCCATCGTTCTTTCGATCGGCACGGTGATATTCGTCCATGCGGGCATCCGTCCCGGCATTCCGCTCGACAAGCAGACCGATGACGACATGATGTGGATTCGGGAGCCTTTTCTATCGGAAGGCCCGGGTCTGCCGGTAAAGGTCGTCCATGGCCATACGCCTGGTCCGGAACCGGTCTTCGGGAAGGACCGCATCTGCATCGATACGGCGGCTTTTGCCACGGGCAAGCTCACAGCTCTCAAGGTTGCGGGCGGTGAAGTCTGGGTGATGTAGCCGCTTCGGGCTATGAAAGCGCGGCATGACTCGTAAGGCAGGGGGATTCCCGAAGCCGTAGTCACGCAGGCGTATCGAAGGGACTTTATCACAGCTTTTTTAGTTGGTGGGCGCTGCAGCAATTTGCTAGTGATGTGCGGTCGTGCCCTTTATTGGCATTAGGCACCAGGGTCCTGATATAGTATTTTTTCCGATTAACTCTCAGAAATCTTCGATGATGCTCGCTGGTACGATGAAAGATTCGGGAGGCAATGAGCTTGGCGGCGGAAGGCTGCGATTTCTCGTTGCTGCCTTCCTGCTCGGAGTCCTTGTATTTTCGATCGATACGTTCACGACGATCGAGAGTGCGATCGCGGTCTTCTACGTTCTCGTTCTCCTGCTTGCTGCCGACAGCCTTACCCGTCGCGGCGTGATCATTCTTGCAGGAATCTGCATGTTTCTCACGCTCTTCGCATTCATATACGGCCATGGCTGGTCGCTCGACTACGGCAACGGCTGGAATGACGACATTTCGTCGTTCCTGCGGCTGGTGGTCTCCCTGGCGGCAATCGCCATCACAGCAGGGCTGATTATTCGCAACCATGCCGTGCGGGAACTTCTCGTAGAAATGAACGCGGCGCTGACGCAAAGCGAGAAGCGCTACCGGTCGATCTTCGAGCAGAGCCTCCTTGCTCTTTGGGAGCAGGATTTTTCTGCCATCTTCCGGTGGATGGACGAACTGCGCGCGCAGGGCGTGACGGATTTCGGTGCCTATGCGAGGCAGCATCCAGGCGTCGCGCGTGAAAGTGCGCGCCTCATTCACACCGTCACTGCAAACGAAGCCACGCTTGAACTTCTCGGAGCCTCCTCGCTGGGAGAGATAATGGGCCCGATCGAGCGATTCATTCCGCAAGAAGAGACAGTTTCCGCAGATCTGCTGCAGGCCTGTTTCGAGGGCAGGGATCGCTTCGAGGGCCGGGCGCAGATTGTAACGCTGAGTGGTCGGCAGTTGACGGTGCTCATCGCCGCCCGCTTCCCCGAAGCAGCAAGCTTCGAACGCGTGATCGTTGGCCTAGTCGACATAACCCAGCGCGAGCAGACGCAGCAGACATTGCTTGCTCTCCAGACGGAAGTGGCGCGTGCCTCGCGTGCGGCAACGGTCGGGGTCCTTTCGGCCTCGATCGCGCATGAGCTGAACCAGCCGATCGGCGCGCTCGTGATGAACGCCCAGACCTGCCTGCGCTGGCTGCGGCGCGAAGTCCCCGACATCGAGGCCGCCTCGAAGGCGGCAGAGCGGATGGTTCGGGATGGAAAGCGCGCAAGCGAGATTGTCGCCAACACCCGTTCCATGCTTACCAACGGATCGCGCAAGTTTGCCATTCTCGATCTGCGTGAGATGATCGAGGAGACGCGTGCGCTTCTCGAACACGAACTTGCCGCGGACCGGGTTATCTTCCGCGTGGATTACGCTCCCGGTGTTGCACCGATCGAGGGGAGCCGCACGGAGCTGCAGCAGGTCATGATCAATCTTGTTACCAACGGCATCCAGGCGATGAAGGAACACGGAACAGGCGCACCCGAGATCACGGTGAAGGTGGACAGCCCCGATCCCGAGCATGTCCGCGTCGGCGTTCGCGACAGGGGCAAGGGCCTGAACGAGGACATCATCGAAAGACTGTTCGATCCATTTTTCACGACCAAACAAAATGGTATGGGTATGGGGCTTGCCATTTGCCGGCAGGCGATCGAGGCACGCGGAGGAAACCTGACTGCGCGCAATCACCCTGAGGGCGGTGCGGTCTTCGAATTCGTGCTTCCTTTGGAGATGGAACATGCCTGACGTTGTTCGCGGCAAGAGCGCGCCGCAGAGTTCGAACGAAGCATCGCCATTGGTTCTGATCGTCGACGACGACGAGAACATACGCGAGGCGCTCGCGGACCTGTTGCTCTCGGTAGGGATCGAGACCAGATCCTTCGCTTCGACGCGCGACCTTCTCCAGAGCAAGCCTGAGAACAGGGTGGGTTGCATCATCCTCGACGTGCGTCTGCCGGGCTCGAGCGGGCTCGATCTGCAGGCGCATCTTTCCAGTGTCGGCGATCCGAAGCCGATCATCTTCATGACCGGGCATGGGGATATCCCGATGACCGTGCGCGCGATGAAGGCCGGTGCCGTCGACTTCCTCACCAAGCCCTTCCGCGATCAGGACATGCTCGATGCGGTCGCCACGGCAATCGAAACGGACGCCGCACGCCGGCGGGAAGCTTCCGCCATCAGCGAGGTGACGGAGCTTGCGCAGACACTGACCGCACGCGAGCGCGAGGTCATGGCCGCTGTCGTGAAGGGTCTCATGAACAAGCAGATCGCCGGCGAACTCGGAATCACCGAGATCACCGTGAAGCTTCACCGCGGCAACGTCATGCGCAAGATGAAGGCACGTTCGGTCGCGGAATTGGTAAGAAAAGTGGAGGTTTTGGGTTCCGTTTAGACGCACAGACTGCGACACCTAGACCTTTGTATGATTTTTTTTCACACCCATGGGGCGCATACCAAAAGGCGTGAAAAATTACGCTGACAAGGTTGTTGCATCCGTGCCCCATGTGCCCCTCATCGCTATCGTGGACGACGATATAGCCATCCGAGAGGCTCTAGATGACCTCGTTCGCTCCCTCGGCTATCGCAGCGTTCTGTTCGCCTGCGCCGAAGAGTTTCTTGCCTTCCCCCACAGGGAGACGGTCGACGCAATGATCGTCGACGTGAAGATGCCCGGTCTCAGCGGCATCGACCTGCAGAATCGCCTGAACAACGAGCCTGCAAAGCCGCCGCTGATATTCATGACCTCGTTCAACGACGTGCGGACACGCTCGCAGGCAATCGAGGGCGGCGCCCATTGTTTCCTGAGCAAGCCGGTGGATGACCACAAGCTTATCCGTTGCCTTAACTCTGCGCTCAGCCCGGCTCTCGAGACCCGATAATTTACCGCTTTTCCGCACGCCCCCGCCATCCCGCCGGATGGCGGGGGCGTGCGTCATTATGCCGTTCCGCAAGGCAATTTGCCGCAGCAATCAGGCCTTTGGAGGCCGTCGAAACTAAACCAAGGTCTAGGTTACCCTAACGAAGCGCCAGTCCAAGTTGGACCGCAGTACGGTCGCGAGCGTCAATCGAAAAGCATAGTAATTTAATCATCGATCAACGCAGAAAGCGGATGGCACCAGATGTCGTGGAACAAGCCAACAATCGCCGTCAAATATGACTTCGCATCGATGCTGAGCTATCCTCATTGGGACAGCGTCGTGTCCGGCGATGCGGATGAAGGCCATGTCGACTTCGTCTTCGACAATTTCCGTCTTTCGCCCCATCGTCAGCTTCTGCTGAAGAACAACCGTCCAGTCGCCATCGGCAGCCGCGCGTTCCTGATCCTTCTGGAGCTGGTCCGCCGCTCCGGCGAGCTCGTCAGCAAGCAGGAACTGTTCGATCTCGTATGGCCCGGCGTTTTCGTTGAGGAATGCAATCTGCGCACCCAGATTTCCGGTCTGCGCCGCGTGCTCGGCGACGAGTGCAACGCATTCGGCTACATCGCCAACATCCCCGGCCGCGGCTATCGGTTTACCCGAAGCGTCAAGCGCGTATCGGAGGCTGGTTCCGAAGCAGCTGCACCGGTTCAGGTCCAGACGCCGGCTCCCGTGCAGAAGCAGGCAGCTCTGTCGCGCTGGCACGCCGCCTTCTGGCCGGAAGTTCATGCAACTGGTCTTACCGCCGTCTACTCGAAGTGGTGAGCGTAGCGACCGGATCGCACCGGTCGCGGCCTTCCCCTTCACGATGATTTCGTATTAAAGCTGTGGCGGACGAAATCGGGGGAGGCATCCATGGAAGCCATGGATATCAGCAGGATTTCCGCCTGGCTCACCGAGCAAGGCCTCAAGGGCACTGAAGAAAGCCATCTCCTCACCAGCTTCTGCGAAAAGTGTCGCGAGGCCGGCCTGCCGCTCGACCGCGGCATGGCCCTCATGGATACCCTCCATCCCATTCATGAAGGACGCGCGTTTCGCTGGGACAGCCGCGAAACGATAGAGCCGGTTTTCGAGTACGGCTCGACCAGCGACGGCGAAGCGTCGGAGACCTGGCAAAGATCCGCGTTCTTCTACCTCTGGAACAACAATGGTGGCGAGGTTCGCCGCCGACTGGGATTCGGCGATCCTGCGGACTTCACCATGCTCGAGCAGCTTCAAGCG
The DNA here is from genome assembly GCF_004345245.1 of Rhizobium sp. BK251. Lineage (GTDB taxonomy): Bacteria > Pseudomonadota > Alphaproteobacteria > Rhizobiales > Rhizobiaceae > Rhizobium. The sequence goes on from NZ_SLUQ01000008.1 coordinate 126,200, forward strand.
TCGGGGCACACGGATTTCGTGGCCATGGCGCAGCGATTTGCTTCGGCCGGCACCATTGGCGAGATGGACTGCTTCTTCTCGCATTTCGCGACGAAGCATCAAGACGGCTTCTCCGAAGGAGACATGCTTGCGCTGAGGGAACTGGTGCCGACGCTTGGTCTCGCCATCAAATGCGTCGCGCTGGGTCGCATCGCGCGCACCATCGCAGAGGTCTATCTTGGCGACGATGCCGCGCGGCAGGTGCTGGAAGGAAAGATCACACGCGGCAAGGCGGAGCGTATCTCGGCAGTGCTCTGGTTCTCCGACCTCGTCAACTATACGAGCATTTCGGAGCGCGCGCCGCCCGAGGAGATAATACCCTTCCTGAACGACTACAGCGACGCGGTCATTTCCGCGGTCCATGCGGCGGACGGCAACGTCCTGAAGCTGATCGGCGATGGCGTGCTCGCCATCTTCAAGGCCGAGGATCCGCAGGACGCCTGTGCTGCGGCGCTGCGTGCGGAGACGCTGCTGCGCCGGCGGCTGGAGACACTGAACCCGGAGCGGGATGGAGAAGGCAGGCCGACCACGGACGTCTATCTCGGGCTGCACATCGGCGATGTCTTCTATGGGAATATCGGCAGCCAGGACCGCCTCGACTTCACCGTCATCGGCCCGGCCGTCAACGAGGTCAGCCGCATCGCATCCATGTGTCGATCGGTCGACCGAAATATCCTGATGTCGTCGGATTTTGCTGCAGCCGTTCCCCAGCACCTGCAGCCCGCGGTCGCTTCAGTCGGCCGCTATGCGCTGCGGGGTGTCAAACGCGCACAGGAGCTCTTCACCCTCAGCCGGGCGGAGTAGGCGCCCACCCGCAATTCGGTCGCGGGTGGCCGTCAGTTTCAGCTTACCATTCGGCGACGCTGCCGTCCTCGTGGCGCCAGAGAGGGTTGCGCCAGCGATGGCCGGTCTTCGCGCGTTCGATGACATAGGCTTCGTCCACCTCGATGCCGAGGCCCGGGCCTTGCGGGATCGTGACGAAACCGTCTGCGTATTGGAAGACTTCCTTGTTCGAGATGTAGTCGAGGATGTCGTTGCCCTGGTTGTAGTGGATGCCGAGGCTCTGTTCCTGGATGAAGGCATTGTAGCTGACTGCATCGACCTGCAGGCAGGCCGCAAGCGCGATCGGGCCGAGCGGGCAGTGGGGTGCCAGCGCCACGTCGTAGGCTTCCGCCATCGCCGCGATCTTGCGGCATTCGGTGATGCCGCCGGCATGTGAGAGGTCGGGCTGCAGGATATCGACATAACCGTCGGAGAGCACCGACTTGAAGTCCCAGCGCGAATAGAGCCGTTCCCCAAGTGCAATCGGCGTCGAGCAATGATTGGCGATTTCCTTCAGCGCTTCCCTGTTTTCCGAAAGCACCGGCTCCTCGATGAACATCAGCTTGAACTGCTCGAGCTCGCGGGCAAGGACCTTGGCCATCGGGCGATGGACGCGGCCGTGGAAATCGACGCCGATGCCGATATGGGGACCGATCGCCTCGCGGATCGTGGCAATCGTCTCGACAGCCTTGTCGATCTTCTCGTTGGTGTCGACGATCTGCAGCTCCTCGCAGCCGTTGAGCTTGATCGCCTTGAAACCGCGAGCGACGACTTCCTGGGCGTTGCGGGCAACGTCGGCAGGACGGTCGCCGCCGATCCAGCTGTAGACCTTGATCCTATCGCGCACCTGGCCGCCGAGCAGCGAGTGGATCGGCTGGCCGAGCGCCTTGCCCTTGATGTCCCACAGCGCCTGGTCGATACCGGCGATCGCCGACATGTGGATCGCGCCGCCGCGATAGAAGCCGCCGCGATACATCACGTTCCAGTGGTCCTCGATGAGGAAAGGGTCCTTGCCGATGAGATAGTCCTCAAGCTCATGGACGGCGGCCTGGACAGTCAGCGCGCGGCCTTCGACCACCGGCTCGCCCCAGCCGACGATGCCTTCATCGGTCTCGATCTTCAGGAACATCCAGCGCGGGGGAACGATATAGGTGGTGAGCTTGGTAATCTTCATGGCGTCGTGCTTTCGCTTCATGTGAACAATCGGCCGGGCAGGGCCGCAGATGGCGTGGATTCAGGTGTGCGTCCTGCCGATCGCCTTCTCGGCGGCGGCCAGATCGCGGACGGCAAGGTCGAGCATACGGTGCGCGCAATCGCGGGCGCGGGCGCGATCGCGCAGGCGTAGCGCCTCGACGAGCTCGCCGTGGATGGCGATCGCGTCATTGCGGTTCTCGACTGCGATGTTGGAGGCGTGCAGGGCGTATTTCAAAGCGGCGTGGATGGCACTCGAAAGCCGCCGGAAAACCTGGTTGTGGCTAGCGGTCAGCAGCACGGTATGGAACATGACGTCGGCATCCGTGAAACGCTCGGGGTCGCGGGCGGAGTCGCGCATCTGTCGCCAGGCGCTGTCGAGGTCGGCGATCTCCTGCGCGGTTGCGCGCTCTGCCGCATATTCGGCGGCGGCTGGTTCGATCGTCCGCCGGGCCTCCAGGATGCAGCCCAGGAGATCGAAATCCCTGATGTACGGACCCATCCATTCGAGCACGTCCTGATCGAGGATGTTCCATTCGTCCTTGTTGCAGACGATCGTGCCGATGCGCGGCCTGCCGCGCACGAGCCCTTTCGATTCCAGTACCTTGAGGGATTCGCGGATGACTGTGCGGCTTACGCCATAGAGATCGCAGAGATCATTTTCACGCGGCAGCGGCGAACCGGAGGGGTAGCGCTCCGAACAGATATCGCGCGCAATCGAGGCCGTCACATTCTTGCGCACGCGCGGCCGGCGCTCGATCCTCGGGCTTTCCGGCTGACCTTGCCGCTCGGTTGATTCCAATTGACCTCTCCACATGCTGTCCCGCGACCGGCCGAATCCTGCTTAGCGGAATTAGGCCCGCTTTGCGACGGGCCGGCATCGGCGACGACAGACAATCTCTCCTTCCCTCTCTTATTCCAATCATCATACATTGGCAATTGACTGGTATGATGATTTATCTTAATCCATTGATGCTGCCGGGGAGGCAGATGCTCATTTCGAGAGTTTAGGGAGAGAGACCATGCGCTTTTTCAAAGCAGCCATTCTGGCTGGCACCTTCGCCGTTCTCGCAGCCGGCTCGGCCTTCGCCGATGACGTCAAGATCGGCTTCATCGTCAAGCAGCCCGAAGAGCCCTGGTTCCAGGACGAATGGAAGTTCGCCGACGTTGCGGCCAAGGAAAAGGGCTTCACGCTGGTGAAGATCGGCGCCGAAGACGGCGAGAAGGTCCAGGCCGCGATCGACAACCTCGGCGCCCAGGGTGCGCAGGGCTTCATCGTCTGCACGCCTGATGTCAAGCTAGGCCCCGGCATCGTCGCCAAGGCTGAAGCCAACCAGCTCAAGCTCATGACCGTCGACGACCGTCTCGTCGGCGCTGATGGCAATCCGCTCGAAGATGTCCCGCATATGGGCATCTCGGCCACCAAGATCGGCGAAACCGTCGGCCAGGCGATCGTCGATGAGATCAAGAAGCGCGGCTGGGACATGAAGAATGTCGGCGCGATCCGCGTTTCCTACGACCAGCTGCCGACCGCCGTGGACCGCGTCGAGGGCGCTATCTCGGTACTGAAGGCAGCCGGCTTCCCGGCCGAGAACATCTATGACGCGCCGCAGGCCAAGACCGACACCGAGGCTGCCCTCAACGCTGCCACGACCGTCCTGAACAAGCATGCCGACGTGAAGTACTGGGTTGCCTTCGGTCTCAATGACGAAGCCGTGCTTGGTGCCGTCCGCGCTTCGGAATCGGTCGGCATTCCGGCGGAAAACATCATCGGCGTCGGCATCGGCGGTGCGGATTCGGCCATCAACGAGTTCAAGAAGCCTTCGGCCACCGGCTTCTTCGGCACAGTCATCATCTCGCCGAAGCGTCACGGCTATGAAACCGCGCTCAACATGTACGAGTGGATCGCCAACGGCAAAGAACCGGAAAAGCTGACGCTGACCTCCGGTTCGCTGGCGCTGCGCGGCGATTACGAAAAGGTTCGCAAGGACCTCGGCATCGAATAATCATCCTCCCAAGATGACTTTCGCCCGGCGGCCATCCCGCCGCCGGGCATCCTTTCCGGCGGATCTATGATGGCTTTCCTCGAATTCAAAGGCATATCCAAGGGCTATCCCGGCGTTCAGGCGCTTTCCGGCGTGTCCTTCTCCGTCGAAAAGGGTGCCGTTCATGGCCTGATGGGGGAGAACGGTGCCGGAAAGTCGACGCTGATCCGCGTGCTTTCGGGTGACCAGTCGGCCGACGAGGGCAGCATCCTGATCAGCGAGGAAGAGCAGCGGTACAGCTCTGTCCGCGATGCCTTCCATGCCGGCGTCATCGTCATCCACCAGGAACTGCAGCTCGTTCCCGAGCTGACCGTCGCTGAAAATCTCTGGCTCGGCCGCTTTCCCGGCAAGGCCGGCGTCATCAACGGCAAGACGCTGGTCGAGACGGTTCGCCAGAAACTCACAGATATCGGCATCGACGTCGATCCGTCGGCCAAGGTCTCGTCGCTTTCGATCGGCGCACGGCAAATGGTCGAGATCGCCAAGGCCGTAATGCTCGACGCGCGGGTGATCGCGCTCGACGAGCCTACCTCTTCGCTTTCGTCTCGCGAAAGCGAGATCCTGTTTTCGCTGATCGAAAAGCTGAAATCGAACGGAACCGTCATCCTCTACGTTTCGCACCGGCTCGACGAGATATTCCGGCTCTGCGACAGCCTGAGCGTGCTGCGCGACGGAAAGCTTGCTGCGCATCACTCCGACATCAAGAAGGTGACGCGCGAGCAGATCATCTCCGAAATGGTCGGCCGCGAGATCAGCAATATCTGGGGCTGGCGCGAGCGGCCGCTCGGCGATGTCCGTCTGGAGGTACGAAACCTCTCCGGCCCGAAACTGCGCAATCCCATCAGCTTTTCCGTCCGTCGCGGCGAAATCCTCGGTTTCTTCGGCCTGATCGGGGCCGGCCGCAGCGAGATGGCCCGTCTCCTTTACGGCGCCGACCACCGCTCGCAGGGTGCGGTGACGATTGATGGCGTTGCCGTTTCGCCGAACAATCCGCAGGCCGCGATCCGCGCCGGCATGGTGCTCTGCCCGGAGGACCGCAAGTTCGACGGCATCGTTCAGGGACGTTCGATCGAGGAGAATATTGCGATCTCCTCCCGGCGGCACTTCTCGTCCTTCGGCGTCCTCAGCCCGCGCAAGGAGGCAGCCCTTGCCGACCAGTTCATTGCCCGGCTGCGCATCCGCACACCGTCGCGTAAGCAGGACATCATCAATCTCTCCGGCGGCAACCAGCAAAAGGTGATCCTCGGCCGCTGGCTTTCGGAACAGGGCGTGAAGGTGCTGCTGGTCGACGAGCCAACCCGGGGCATCGATGTCGGCGCCAAGTCGGAAATCTACGAAATTCTCTACGAGCTGGCGGCGGATGGCATGGCGATCGTCGTCATCTCCAGCGAGCTGCCCGAGGTCATGGGCATCTCTGACAGGATCATGGTCATGTGCGGGGGCAGGGTAGCCGCCAACGTGGCGCGGGCGGACTTCAACGAGCGTAGCATCCTGACGGCAGCGCTGCCGGACAGGAATGCAAGCGGCTCAATCTGAATCAGGAAATCGTGGCGATGAATTCGTTGAAAAAAATCCTTCTCGGCGAACAGGGGCTGGTCGTCATCTTTGCGGTCGCCTTTGTCATTGTCTCGCTGCTCGTCCCGAATTTCCTGACCGAGCGCAACATGCTTGGCCTGCTGCAGTCGGTCGTCACCATCGGCATCGTCGCCTGCACCATGATGTTCTGCCTCGCCTCGCGCGATTTCGACCTTTCCGTCGGCTCGACCGTCGCCTTCTCGGGCATGGTCGCCGTGATGGTCTCCAACTCGACCGGATCGATACCGATCGGGCTGCTGGCCGCGCTGCTCTGCGGCTCTCTGGTCGGCTTCATCAACGGCGTCGTCATCGCCAAGTTCCGCATCAACGCGCTGATCACGACGCTCGCGACCATGCAGATTGTGCGCGGTATGGCGCTGATCGCCTCGGACGGCCGCGCCGTCGGCATCAACGATCCGGCCTTCTACCAGCTGGCGCTGTCGCGTCTTCTCGGCGTGCCGACGCCGATCTGGATCATGGTGCTGCTCTTCATCGTCTTCGGCTTCGTGCTGAATCGCACCGTCTTCGGCAAGAATACGCTGGCGATCGGCGGCAATCCGGAGGCCTCGCGCCTTGCCGGCGTCAATGTCGTCAACATGCGCATCTGGATCTTCGCGCTGCAGGGGCTCGTCTGCGCCGTTGCCGGCATCCTGCTCGCCTCGCGCATCACGTCCGGGCAGCCAAATGCCGCAACGGGCCTCGAGCTCTCCGTCATCTCGGCCTGCGTGCTTGGCGGCGTGTCGCTTGCCGGTGGACGCGCCGCGATGACCGGCGTCATCGTCGGCGTGCTCATCATGGGGATCGCGGAAAACGTAATGAACCTCCTCAACATCCAGGCCTTCTATCAGTATGTCGTGCGCGGCCTCATCCTCCTGATTGCCGTCCTCCTCGACAACCTGCGTTCGACAGCTGCGGGACGGCGGGGGTGAAGCCCGCTCCCGCTGCCAGCGATGTGGTGCTTTCGGACGGAGGTCTTTCGGTCCGGATTGACCGTCTTGGCGGCGCATTGCTGGAGGCGACTTACGAGGGGCAACCTTTCCTCGTCGGCGCGGGCGGCCCGACGGGCGCCATGGCAAGCTTTCCGCTCGTGCCCTTCGGCAATCGGGTAGAGGGCAATACCTTCTCCTTCGAGGGGGGAGATTTCAGCCTGCAGCCGAACAGCGCCGATCCGCTCTATCTTCATGGCGATGGCTGGCTCGGCCTCTGGGAAATCGAGGAGGCAGACCACCGACATGTTCGTCTCTCTTTTTCGCATGTCGCGGATGATGCTTCGCCCTATCACTATTCCGCCACGCAGCGGATCAGCCTGAGCGCCGGAGCGATCGTGCTTGAGCTTTCGGTGCAGAACCGCGGCGAGACCACGCTTCCCTTCGGCATCGGCCAGCATCCATTCTTCATCCGGACGCCGCAGACGCAGCTGAGCATTCGATCGCGGACGTATTTTGGCGAGAGGATGGGATATCTGCCCGGGGAGGTGGAGCCGCGTCCGGCCGATCTCGATTTCGAGGCGGGGGCACCGTTGCCGCGCCGCTGGGTCAACAATGCCTTCGACGGCTGGGATGGCCGGGTAACCATCCTCTGGCCCGAATTGAGGCTGAAGGCCAGCGTCGAGGCCGATGCGGTCTTTAGCCGCTATATGCTTTATATGCCTGCCGACCGGGCGGATTTCTTCTGCCTCGAGCCGATGAGCCATCTGCCGAACGGCCATCACATGCCGGAGCTTGGCGGCCTGACGCCGCTTGCGCCGGGAGAGAGTCTGTCCGGCCGGGTGAAGATTGAACTGGCGTCCCTCGCGGACGCCGTGGAGGAATAAAGATGGGCAATCGCCTGACCGAAAAACGCATCATGATCACCGGTGCGGCGCAGGGCATCGGCCTCGCCATGGCGGAAGCATTCCTGCGAGAGGATGCCTCAGTCTTTCTGATCGATCGCGATGGACCGCTGCTTGCCGAGGCCGTGGCGGGGCTTGCGGCAGGAAAGGCGAAGATCGGTCACATGGCAGCCGACATCACCGATGCGAAGGGCATCGAAGCGGCGGTCGCGAAGGCTGCCGCCGAGATCGGTCGGTTGAACGCGCTCGTCAACAATGCCGGCATCAACGTTTTTTCCGAACCACTGGCGACCACCGACGAAGAGTGGCAGCGCTGCTTCGATGTGAACCTCAAGGGTGCCTGGAACTGCTGCAAGGCGGTGTTGCCGGAACTGATCGTGCAGGGCGGCGGCGTCATCCTCAACATCGCCTCGACGCATGCCTTCACGATCATCCCGCACACCTTTCCCTATCCGCTCGCCAAGCACGCGCTGCTCGGCATGACCAAGTCGCTCGGGCTGGAATATGCGCCGAAGAATGTACGTGTGAACGCGCTGGCGCCGGGCTATGTCGCGACCCAGAAGGTGCTCGACTATTGGAATGGCTTCCCCGATCCAGAGGCGGCGAAGGCCGAGACGATGAAGCTGCATCCGGGTGGTCGTATCGCCAGCCCGGAGGAGATTGCCATGGCTGCCGTCTTCATGATCTCCGACGAATGCACCTTCATGAATGCCACCTGCCTGACCGTCGACGGCGGCCTGAGCGTTCAGCAGCACCCTGCCTGACGCTCCCGATGAGCGTCATCCTCTGGTCGTCTGCGGCAGCTAGCTTGCCCGCGACTCCAACGTCATTGGACATCTCTGAAATGATGAAGATAATGGCTTCGGAGACGTGGGCACCGGCTGCCCGATAGAGTGATCATCACAAAGGAGGATGGCATGCAGATCAATCGCACAGGTTCCGCTCAATGGTCCGGTGGACTGAAGGACGGGAAGGGCCAGATATCGACCCAGAGCGGCGCTCTCAAGGCCTATCCCTATGGTTTTGCGAGCCGTTTCGAAGGGGTTCCGGGAACGAATCCCGAGGAGCTGATCGGCGCGGCACATGCAGGGTGCTTTACCATGGCCCTGTCGCTGATCCTCGGGGAAGCCGGCCTCAGGGCTGACAACATGGAAACGACCGCCAAGGTCACGCTCGAGGCCGTCGAAGGCGGCTTTGCGATCACCGCGATCCAGCTCACGCTCGTGGCCTCGATCCCGGGGACCGACGACGCCACGTTCAAGGAACTGGCAAACAAGGCCAAGGCCGGATGCCCGGTCTCGAAGGCCCTTGCTTCCGTGCCGATCACGCTCGACGCCCGTCTGGCCTAGAGGCTCAAAGAGAGCACTGCGGGTTCCTTCCGCAGTGCTCGGCGTTCCATCGCGCCATTATCCAATCCAACAGCCTTTCAGAATATTATCGTCAGATTATCCCACCAAACCATCATTGCGGGAGTGCAAGGCCGTGCCGGAAGTAGCAAGTCTTACCATCTTTCATGTCATCATCAGCCTTGTCGCCATCGTTGCGGGCATAGCCCTCGCTTACGGATTGCTGACGCTGCGGCGGTTCGACAGATGGACGCTCGTGTTCATGGTCACGACCGCGCTCACGCTCGTCACCGGCTTTCTCTTTCCCTATGGCGGCCTCACGCCGGCCATCAATGTCGGCATCCTCTGCAGCGCGATCTTCATCCCGACTGCCCTCGGCCGCTATGTCTTTCACATGAACGGAGCCTGGCGCATCGTCTTCGTTGTCGGCGCGTTGATGCTCTTCTACTTCAACTGTCTGGTCCTCATCGTCCAGTCGTTCCAGAAGATCCCGGCGCTGAACGCACTGGCACCGCTCGGCAATGAGCCGCCCATCCTGGCCGCACAATCCGCGTTGCTTGTCGTTTTTATCATCATCGGCATTCTCAGCGTCCGGCGCTTCCGCCCCGCACTTCTGACCGCATAGCCCCCCTTCCACCGCGGCTCGCGCGGCCTCTGGAGCGCGCGCGAACCTTGACATCTTTCGACTGATGTCTTACGACTGACGAAATTCAAAATTCGTCAGTCGTAATTGGAAGTCGAGAGATCATGTCCGTCACAGCCGATACCGCTCCCGATTCAACCCGCCAGGAGAATGTCACGCGCATTCTCGATTCAGCCGAGCGGCTGTTCCGCCACTATGGCTACAGCAAGACCACAGTGGCCGATATCGCGCGCGACCTCGGCATGTCGACGGCCAACATCTATCGTTTCTTTGCATCCAAGACGGAGATTCACCAGGCGGTGTGCGGACGCATGCTGACCGTGAGCTACGAAGGCGCCTACGCGATCGCGCAATTGCCGATCAGCGCTTCCGAGCGGCTGCGCCGCTACGTGCTGGGCCAGTACCAGATGACGCTGGATAACATGGTCGACGAGCACAAGGTCCACGAGATGGTGATCGTCGCGATCGAGCGCGACTGGCATGTCATCGAAAAGCATATCGACCGCATTCACGATCTGCTCGCAGAGGTCATCCGCCAGGGCATCGAGGCGGGAGAGTTCGTCGACCAGGACCCGCAGGTAGCGTCGCGATGCTTCGGCGCGGCCACCATCAACCTCTGTCATCCGCAGATGGTGGCGCAGTGTCTGTCCAAGCAGAACCGCGCCACGCCGGACGAGCTTATCGAATACGCAATCAGGGCTTTGAAGAAATAAATAATGCCGGGGACCGGCACGGTTCCGGATTTTCCGATGTTTTTATGGGGAATACCAAGATGTCGTCACCGATCCGCATGACCGTCCCAGCCCTCGGCGCATTCCTGCTTGCAGCAGCGGCGCTGGCAGGCTGCTCCGAGGATACAGCCGAGACCAAGGAAATCATCCGCCCGGTCAAGGTGCTCGAGATCGCGAAGGCTGACGATACGCGCGCGCTGGAGTATTCCGGTTATGTGCGTGCCCGCACGGAAATGAACCTCGGCTTCCGCGTGAACGGCAAGGTGATTGCTAGACTCGTCGACATCGGCGAGCGCGTGAAACCGGATGACGTGCTGGCCCGTGTCGATTCCACCGACTATGGGCTGGCCGTCAACAGCGCCGAGGCCAATCTCGCAGCCGCGCAAAAACAGGTCGAGACGACCGATCTTGCCCGCACGCGCGCCGAGCAACTGTACGCCAAAAACGTGGCGCCCAAGTCCCAGCTCGAAGAGGCGACGCTTGCCAGCGAGCAGGCGGTTTCGACGCGGGATGCGGCGATCTCCTCGCTCCAGCAGGCCCGGAACCAGGTGGGCTACACGGAACTCAAATCCGACAAGAGCGGTATCGTGACTGCCATTGCCGCCGATGTCGGGCAGGTGGTGAGTGCTGGAACGCCGGTGCTGGCGGTTGCCGTCGACGGTGAGAAGGAAGTCCAGATCGCCGTGCCGGAGACCGATATCGCCCAGTTCAGCCCGGGCAAGATGGTGAAGGTGCGGTTCTGGTCGCATGACGCACTGTTGCTCGACGGCAAGGTGCGGGAAGTCGCAGGCAGCGCCGACCAACAGTCGCGCACATTTGCGGTGCGCGTCAGCCTGCCCGAGGATCCGCGCATCCTGCTCGGGATGACGGCGACCATCGAGGCGACCGGTGACAATGGCGGCGGCTTCGTTTCGGTGCCGCTGAGCGCGCTTGCGGAGAAGAATGGCGAGCAGATCGTCTGGCTCGTCGATCGCGGTGCCGGCACTGTCCACGCACGCGTCATCAAGATTTCGGATTTCACAGGCGATGGGGTGCATGTTGCGGAAGGATTGCGGCAGGGAGATCTCGTCGTTGCCGCGGGCACGCAGTTCATGGCGGAGAACATGAAGGTCAAGCTTCCCGGTAGCGGCCAGCAATCGGCTTCGGTCGAGGGCACGGCCGATGGCGAACTGGTCCGCTGATCCAGCTCTAGCGACGGGGATAGAAGACCATGGAAAACTCCACCCAGGAAAAGCGCCCGTTCAATCTCTCCCGATGGGCGATTGCGCATCCGAGCATCGCGCGGTTTCTGTTCGGGCTGATCATCATCACCGGCGTGCTCGGCCTCATGCGCATGGGCCAGAAGGAAGATCCGGACTTTACCTTCCGCGTCATGGTCGTCCAGGCGATCTGGCCCGGCTCCTCCATCCAGGAGATGGAAGACCAGGTCGTCAACAAGATCGAGCGCAAGCTGCAGGAAACGCCCCATATTGATTGGGTCAAATCCTATACCCGGGCCGGCTCGGCCATCATCACGCTGCAGGTCAAGGGCGACACCAACGCCGAGCAGGTGGCGGATGCCTTCTATCAGGTCCGCAAGAAGGTTGGCGACATTGCCAACGAGCTGCCGCAAGGTCTGCTCGGGCCGTATTTCAACGATGAATTCGGCGATACCTTCATCACGCTGCACTCGATCAGCGGCGACGGATACTCCTATCCGGAACTGAAGAAGTTCGCCATCCAGGCGCGCGACATGCTGCTGACGACGCCGGGCGTCGAAAAGGCCGTCATCATCGGTGATCAGCCGGAGAAGATCTATATCGACGTTTCCTCCAAGTCGCTCGCCGAACGCGGCCTGACGCTGACCGACATTCAGAATGCCGTTCGGGGCCAGAACAATGTCGATCCTGCCGGATCGGTCGATACCGGCATCCGCTCGGTGCGCATTTCCGTCGAAGGTGATGTCCGCAAGGCCGAGGATATCAGGGAACTGCGACTGCGCGCCGGCGGTCAGGTGACCCGGCTCGGCGATATCGCCACCGTTACCTCCGGCCTCGAGGATCCCTATCAGCGCAAGTACCGCTTCAATGGCCACGACAGCGTTCAGGTCGGTGTCGTCATGGCCAAGGGCTTCAAGGTGACCGATGTCGGCAAGGATGTCGAAGCGACCTACAAGAGCTTCGAGCAATCCCTGCCCTATGGCGTGGCGGTCGACCAGATTTCCAACCAGCCGGACGTGGTGACCGATGCGGTCAGCGAATTCATGCACGCGCTCGGCGAGGCGCTGGTGATCGTGCTGATCGTCTCCTTCGTGTCGATCGGCTGGCGCTCCGGCCTTGTGATTGCCATTGCGATACCGCTCGTGCTGGCCGCGACCTTCGCCATCATGTACGAGCTCGGCATCGACCTGCAGCGCATCTCGCTCGGGGCTCTGATCATCGCGCTCGGTCTGCTGGTCGACGACGCCATGATCGTCGTCGAACTGATGGAGCGAAAGCTGGAGGAGGGGCTCGTCAAGATCGACGCGGCGAGCTTCGCGTATTCCTCGACCGCTTTCCCGATGCTCACCGGGACGCTGATCACGACGGCAGGCTTCATTCCCGTCGGCTTTGCGGCGTCCCAGGCGGGCGAGTATGTCCGCTCGCTGTTCTATGTCGTCGGCATCGCGCTTGTCGTGTCGTGGTTCGTGGCCGTCTATTTCACGCCCTGGCTCGGCTACATGATCCTCAAGCAGCGCAAGCATGCGGGCGAGCATCATGACGTTTTCGACACCCGCTTCTACCGCCGTCTTCGGTCGAGCGTTGGCTGGGCGGTGCGACACCGGGTCATCGTGCTGCTTTTGACGCTCGGCACCTTTGCCACCAGCCTGTGGGCCTTCCAGTTCATCCCGCAGAATTTCTTCCCGCAGTCCTCCCGTCCCGAGATCCTCGTCGATCTCTGGCTGCCCGAAGGCACGAGCATCAAGGAGGTCGAGACCCAGGCGAAGGCGCTGGAAGCCCGGATGATGGACGACGAGGACAAGCGTTTCATCGCCACCTATATCGGTGAGGGTGCACCGCGCTTCTTCCTGCCGCTCGACCAGCAGCTGCGCAACCCGAACTTCGCACAGCTCCTCGTGATGGCGAAGGACGAGCCGGCCCGCGAGCGGCTGATCGTCAAGCTGCGCGGCATACTCGCGCAAGACTTCCCCTCGATCCGCGCCAAGGTGGACCGGCTCTTCCTCGGGCCGCCGACGGGCTGGCCGGTGCAGCTGCGCGTCATGGGTCCGGATAGGCAGGAAGTGCGCCGCATCGCCGATGAGGTGAAGGCGAAGTTCCAGGAAAATCCGATGCTGGGCGCGATCCACGACGACTGGCTCGAGCCGGTGCCGGCGATGAAGCTGGTGATCGACCAGGATAGGGCGCGCGCCCTCGGTGTCAGTTCCCAGCGGGTTCGCCAGATGCTGCAGGCCACCATGTCCGGGGCGCCGCTCGACGACTTCCGCGACGGCGAGGAGACGGTTTCGATCGTCGTCCGTGAACCGGATGCCACCCGTCATCTGCTGTCGGCGGTGAATTCCGTCTATGTTCCGACGGACTTCGGCGGCTTCGTGCCGATCTCGCAGGTCGCCAAGGTGGTGCCGGTCATGGAGCAGGGCATCGAATGGCGCCGCGACCGCCTGCCGACGATCACCGTGCGGGCGACGCTTCCGGACGGTGTTCAGTCGAACGACGTCGTCGCGAAGCTCTATAGTGACATCAAGCCGCTGCGCGACGGCCTTGCCCCCGGCTACAAGATCGAGGTCCAGGGCGGTGCCGAAGACAGCGCCGAAAGCCAGGCCTCGATTGCCGCCAAGGCGCCGATCATGCTGGTCGTCATCGTGGTGCTCCTGATGGCACAGCTCCAGCACTTCGGAAAAGCGATGCTGGTGCTGGCAACCGGTCCGTTGGGCATCATCGGCGCGGCTGCGGCGTTGCTGATCAGTGGCGCACCCTTCGGCTTCGTCGCCATCCTCGGGGTGATCGCCCTGCTCGGTATCATCATCCGAAACTCGATCATTCTCGTCGATCAGATCGACCAGGACATCAAGGCGGGCATGGAGCGGCAGGAAGCGATCATAGGTGCGGCGGTCCGTCGTTTCCGTCCCATCATGCTGACGGCCATGACGGCGGTGCTGGCGCTGATCCCGATCTCGCGCGGCGTCTTCTGGGGCCCGCTCGCTTTCGCGATGATGGGCGGCATTCTGGTTGCGACGGTGCTGACGATCTTCGTGCTGCCGGCCGGCTATGCGCTCTTCTTCGGCAAGGAGCCCAAGAAACGCGGCCATGACGAAAGGCCTTCTGCAGAGGCCGAGCAAGCGGCGTTGGCAAATCCACATTCGATGGCCGCTGAATGATCCATCCGATGGTGCGGCATGAGGTTGCCGCACCATCGGTTTTCTTGCCCCTAGCTCACATCCGGACGCCCTCTTCGTTGCCTTGGGAGGTTATTCACCGGGGACGCCGACTTTCTCGCTCTCGACATTTCAGCTTTTTTGGTTTTGATCTGGCGATAGAGAATTTCGTTTCCTCCGGGTGGGCGCCATGCCTGTCCAATCGCAGGTAGGCACCGATGGTGAAAAGGTCCGAAATCCAGGAGCGGCTCGACGATGCCGCGCGTGCCGGCTGGCTCTATTATGTCGCCGGCAGGACGCAGGACGAGATCGCGGCCGCCATGGGCATATCGAGGCAGTCCGCGCAAAGGCTCGTTTCGCTCGCCGTCGCCGAGCGGCTGATCAAGGTAAGGCTCGACCATCCGATCGCCCATTGCCTGGAACTCGCCCAAGCGCTTCGCACCAAGTATGGCCTGAAGCACGTAGAGATCGTGCCGAGTGATCCCGGCTCCTCGTCAACGACGGTCGGGCTTGCGGAGGCGGGGGCAAGCGAAATCGAGCGCTGGCTGAAGCGGACCGACCCGATCGTGCTTGCCATCGGGACGGGACGAACGCTGAAGGCGGCCGTCGACCAGCTGCCCATGATCGAGTGTCCGCATCACCGCGTCGTCTCATTGACCGGCAATATCGCGCCGGATGGCTCGGCGGCCTATTACAACGTCATCTTCAGCATGGCCGATGCAGTCAAGGCCAGGCATTATCCGATGCCGTTGCCGGTGCTGGCCTCGGCCGCGGAGGAGCGCGAACTGCTGCACGGCCAGCCGCTGGTGCGGGCGACGCTGGAGATGAGCGCAAAGGCCGACGTCACCTTCGTCGGCATCGGCGAGCTCGGAGTGGACGGTCCGCTCTGCGTGGACGGCTTTCTCGGCCGCGAGGAAATGCTCGATCTGGTGGCGAATGGCGCAGCCGGAGAGATATGCGGCTGGATTTTCGACCACCAGGGCAATCTTCTCGACAATCCCGTCAACGAGCGCGTCGCGTCGGCGCCGATACCCTCTCGGGAGAACTCGTCGGTCATCGGAATCGCCAAGGGCAAGCGCAAGTTCGAGGCCATCAAGGCAGCCGTCACGGGTCTCCAGGTCAACGGCCTGATCACCGACGAAGAGGTCGCCGAATTTTTGCTCAAGTCTTGAGCAAAAATTTACATCTTTTAATTTCAATAGGATAGCTTCATTCTTCGGCAATGCAGCAACGAATCTGCATTGACTTTTTGCCGCAGTGCGTGAGTAATTGCCCACGAGCAAAGCGAATGCTCATTTTCTCTTCTGGGAGGAAGACATGACATTGAAGACTTTTCTGCTGGGCGCCTGCTCGGCTTTGGCATTTGCCGGCGTGGCTTCGGCAGAAACGCTGACGATCGCAACCGTGAACAATAACGACATGGTCCGCATGCAGGGGCTGACGTCGGACTTCACCGCAAAGAACCCCGATATCCAGGTCGAGTGGGTCACGCTTGAGGAAAACATCCTGCGTGAGCGCGTCACGACTGATATTGCCACCAAGGGTGGCCAGTATGACATCCTGACGATCGGCAACTACGAGGTTCCGATCTGGGCAAAGCAGGGCTGGCTGCTCGAACTGAGCAACCTCGGCCAAGGCTACGACGTCGATGACCTGTTGCCGTCCATCCGTGGTGGTTTGACGGTCGACAGCAAGCTCTACGCTGCGCCGTTCTACGGCGAATCCGCCATGATCATGTATCGCACCGACCTTTTCGAGAAGGCCGGTCTCAAGATGCCTGAAAACCCGACCTGGGAATTCATCGGTGACGCGGCACGCAAGATCACGGATCGCAACGCCGATATCAACGGCATCTGCCTGCGTGGCAAGGCCGGATGGGGCGAGAACATGGCCTTCATCACGGCGCTCACCAATTCGTTCGGTGGACGTTGGTTTGACGAAAAGTGGCAGCCGCAGTTCGACCAGCCGGAATGGAAGGCATCGCTGCAGTTCTATGTCGACCTGATGAAGGATGCCGGGCCGTCTGGCGCGTCCTCAAACGGTTTCAACGAGAACCTGACGCTTTTCGAGCAGGGCAAGTGCGGCATGTGGATCGATGCGACCGTCGCCGCTTCCGCCGTCTCCAATCCCAAGGATTCGACGGTTGCCGACAAGGTCGGTTACGCGATCTTCCCCTCTAAGGAAGGTGTCGCCAACCATGGCAACTGGCTGTGGTCTTGGAATCTCGCCGTCCCGACGAGCTCGACCAAGGCTGAGGCAGCCCAGAAGTTCATCGCCTGGGCGACCAGCAAGGAATATACCGCCCTGGTGGCCTCCAAGGACGGCTGGGCCAGCGCTCCTCCCGGCACCCGCACCTCGCTCTACCAGAACGAGGAATACAAGAAGGTAGCGCCCTTCGCCGCACCGACGCTTGCAGCCATGAATGCGGCTGACATCACCAAGCCGACGGTGCA
The DNA here is from genome assembly GCF_004345245.1 of Rhizobium sp. BK251. Classification (GTDB taxonomy): domain Bacteria; phylum Pseudomonadota; class Alphaproteobacteria; order Rhizobiales; family Rhizobiaceae; genus Rhizobium. Next base: position 143,227 of record NZ_SLUQ01000008.1, read on the forward strand.
GCCGGTTCCCTACACCGGCGGGCAGTTCGTGGCGATCCCTGAATTCCAGGCGATCGGAACGAATGTCGGTCAGCTGTTCTCGGCAGTTATCGCCGGACAGTCCACGGTTGACGATGCACTTGCGCAGGCCCAGTCCGCGACCGTCCGCGACATGACCCGCGCCGGCTACATCAAGTAATCCTCCCGGAATGGATCGCCCGGCCCTGGTGCCGGGCGGTCTCCGATCCATTCGGCGACAGAATAACAAAATCTGAACAGTGCACGCTTGCCGCCCTTCGGATGGCGGCGACTTGAGGGAGGCTCGCAAGATGGCAACGCAGAGCACGAGAACGTTGGCACGCCTGATGATGGCGCCTTCCGTTCTGCTTCTCCTGATCTGGATGATCGTTCCGCTGGCGATGACATTGTGGTTCTCGTTCCTGAACTACAACCTGCTCAATCCCGGCAATGTGAGCTTCGCGGGTCTCTTCAACTACCAGTTCTTCTACACCGATCCGGCCTTCTTCCAATCGATCTGGAACACTCTGGTCATCGTCTGCGGCGTTCTGCTGATCACCGTCGTCGGCGGTGTCGCCATCGCACTCCTGCTCGACCAGCCAGTCTTCGGGCAGGGGATCGTCCACATTCTCGTCATCTCGCCGTTCTTCGTCATGCCGCCCGTCGCGGCGCTGATCTGGAAGAACATGATCATGCATCCGGGCTATGGCGTGCTTGCCGACATGGCCAAGTTCTTCGGGCTGAGGCCCATCGACTGGTTCGCGCAATATCCTCTGCTCTCCATTGTCATTATCGTCGCCTGGCAATGGCTTCCGTTCGCGACGCTCATCCTGCTCACCGCTCTGCAATCGCTGGACGGCGAACAGAAGGAAGCGGCCGAGATGGATGGCGCGAACTTTTTCAACCGCTTCATCTACCTGGTGCTGCCGCATCTGGCCCGGGCGATCACGGTCGTCATCCTCATCCAGACGATCTTCCTGCTCGGCGTCTACGCGGAAATCTTGGTCACCACCAATGGCGGTCCTGGCTACGCCTCCACCAACCTCGCCTTCCTGATCTACCGCACGGCGCTTCTCGGCTACGACGTGGGCGGCGCTTCGGCAGGCGGCATCATCGCGGTCGTGCTCGCTAACATCGTCGCCTTCTTCCTGATGCGCGCCGTCGGCAAGAACCTGGACCGGTAGGAGAAGATCATGGCTCGTTCGGTCACAACAAAGCACAAGGTCATCGCGACAGTCGGCGCATGGGTCGTGGCGCTGATCATCTTCTTCCCGATCCTGTACACGATCATCACCAGCTTGAAGACGGAGCCGGAGGCGATCGCTGGCTTCAACCTGATCCCGTCGGGCACATTCGAGAACTACATCACCGTCCAGACGCAGCGCGACTATTTCAAGCCGTTCATGAACTCGGTCATCCTGTCGGTGGGTTCGACCATCCTGGCGCTGATCATCGCGATCCCGTCTGCCTGGGCCATGGCCTTCTCGCCGACCAAGCGCACCAAGGACGTCCTGATGTGGATGCTCTCCACCAAGATGATGCCGGCAGTGGCGGTCCTGGTGCCGATCTACCTGATGTTCCGCGACTTCGGCCTGCTCGACAGCCGCATCGGCCTCACCGTCATGCTTACCCTGATCAACCTGCCGATCGTGGTGTGGATGCTCTACACCTATTTCCGCGAAATTCCGGGCGAGATCCTGGAAGCCGCGCGCATGGATGGGGCCGGCCTCTGGCAGGAGATCGTCTACGTGCTGACGCCGATGGCGGTTCCGGGAATTGCCTCGACGCTGCTCCTCAACATCATCCTCGCCTGGAACGAATCCTTCTGGACGATCCGGCTGACGACCACCAACGCGGCGCCGCTGACGGCCTTCATCGCCTCCTTCTCCAGCCCACAGGGGCTCTTCTGGGCAAAGCTTTCGGCGGCGTCGACCATGGCGATCGCACCGATCCTCATCCTCGGCTGGTTCAGCCAGAAACAGCTGGTCCGCGGCCTGACCTTCGGCGCAGTTAAATAAGGATACGAGACTATGGGCAGCATCACCCTCAAACGCGTGTCGAAGGTTTTCGGCGAGGCCAAGGTCATCCCGTCGATCGACCTGGAAATCAATGACGGCGAATTCGTCGTCTTCGTCGGCCCATCGGGCTGCGGCAAGTCCACGCTGCTGCGGCTGATCGCCGGGCTCGAGGATGTCAGCGGCGGCCAGATCCTGATCGACGGCAAGGACATGACGGGCAATGCGCCGGCCGAACGCGGCCTTGCGATGGTCTTCCAGTCCTACGCGCTCTATCCGCATATGAGCGTGCGCAACAACATCGCCTTTCCCCTGAAGATGGCGAAGCTCGACAAGGCGCTGATCGACAGGAAGGTGACGGACGCGGCGCGCGTGCTCAACCTCACTGACTATCTCGAGCGCCGGCCCTCGCAGCTTTCCGGCGGGCAGCGCCAGCGCGTCGCGATCGGCCGCGCCATCGTGCGCGAACCCTCGGCCTTTCTGTTCGACGAGCCGCTGTCGAACCTCGATGCTGCCTTGCGCGGTACGATGCGGCTCGAGATCAGCGAGCTCCATCAGCAGCTGGCGACGACGATGATCTACGTCACGCACGACCAGGTCGAGGCAATGACCATGGCCGACAAGATCGTTGTCCTGAACCGCGGCAATATCGAGCAGGTGGGGTCGCCACTGGATCTCTATCGCAGCCCACGCAATCTCTTCGTCGCCGGCTTCATCGGCTCGCCGCGCATGAACCTCGTGACCGGCGCCTATGCGAAGGCGCTGGATGCCCACACGATCGGCGTTCGCCCCGAACATGTCACCCTCTCCCATGAAAGCGGCGAATGGAAGGGCACGGTCAATGTCGCCGAGCACCTGGGTTCGGACACTTTCCTCCATGTGGAAATCGACGGAATCGGTCCGATCACCGTGCGCGCCGGTGGCGAGTTCTCCTGCCGACACGGCGATACCGTCTATGTCACGCCCGACAGGACCCGCATCCACCGGTTCAATGCAGACGGCCTGGCGATTGGCTCGATCGCCGGAGCGGCGGGCGCGTAGACGTGCGGGCTGGCTACGCGTGGCCGGACCGCCCAAGCCGGGCCGGCAGAACGGCCTTGCGCGCAACGACTTCAAAAGGACCTGAAACATGACGTGCAAACTATCGCTGGCAACCCTTGCAGAGGTGGCAAAGACAGCCGCCGTTCCGGCCTACGACCGGGCATCGCTCAAGGCCGGGATCGTGCACTTCGGCGTCGGCAACTTCCACCGCGCTCACCAGGCGATCTATCTCGACGACCTTTTCAACAAGGGGCAGGACCACGACTGGGCGATCGTCGGCGCCGGCGTGCTGCCCTCGGATGCCGCGATGCGTGACAAGCTTGCGGCGCAGGATTTTCTGACGACCGTCGTCGAGCAGGACAACAATCGTACGGCCGCGCGCGTCACTGCGCCGATGGTGGACATCCTTCCGGTCGGCGATGCGGCGGCGATCGTCGCCAAACTCGCCGATCCTTCGATCCACATTGTTTCCATGACGATCACGGAAGGCGGTTATTTCATCGACGCTTCCGGAAAGTTCAACCCGCAGCATCCGGCGATCGCTGCGGACGGCGCCAGTCCCTCCGCGCCAAAGACCGTCTTCGGCTTGATCGTCGCGGGCCTCAGGGCGCGCAGGGAAAAGGGTATCGAGCCCTTCACGGTCATGTCGTGCGACAACATTCCTCACAACGGCGTAGTGACCGCGAATGCCGTCGTGGGCACGGCGAAGCTCTCCGACCCTGCCTTCGCAGACTGGATCAAGGCGAACGTCTCGTTCCCGAACGGCATGGTCGACCGCATCACGCCGGCGACCGGCCAGCGCGAAATCGATCTGCTCAGGGACAAGTTCGGCATCGAGGACAATTGGCCGGTCTATTGCGAGGAATTCAAGCAGTGGGTGCTGGAGGACAAGTTCCCGGCCGGCCGTCCGGCGCTCGAGAATGTGGGCGTTACCTTCGTCTCGGACGTGACGCCCTACGAGCACATGAAGATCCGCATCCTCAACGGTGGCCACGCGGCGATCGCCTATCCGGCAGCGCTGATGGACATTCATTTCGTGCACGAGGCGATGGAAAATCCGCTCATCCGCGCCTTCCTCGCGAAGCTGGAGAACGAGGAGATCATCCCGATCGTGCCGCCGGTGCCGAATACGTCGCTTGCCGACTATTTCAAGCTGATCGAGCACCGCTTCCTCAATCCCAAGGTCGCCGACACGATCCCGCGGCTTGCGCAGGACGGCTCGAACCGCCAGCCGAAGTTCATCCTCCCCTCGACGCTCGACAACCTGCGCCAGGGCAGGGATGTCGTCGGCCTGGCGCTGGTCTCCGCGCTCTGGTGCCGCTACTTCGCGGGAAAGAGCGACAGCGGCAAGGAGATTGTCTTCAATGACGCCAGCGCCGACAGGCTTCACGCCGCCGCCCTGAAGGCGAAGGACGATCCCGCAGCCTTCCTCGCATTCGACGACATCTTCGGGGAGGTCGCGAAATCGGACCTGTTCCGCAAGCGCTTCGCCGACGCCCTGAAGACGCTCTGGGAAAAGGGCACACAGGCGACCCTGCAACTCTATCTCGACAACAAGCTCGCATCCTAGGGGCCGGCCTCCTTCTTCGCGTAGGCCCCTTCGGCGCCTGCGCAAGACTGGGCGGGAACGGCATCCGACCGAAACCGGCTGGATTTGTGAATGGCTGAAGTGGAAAAAGGTCTCGTCATCTTCGATTGCGACGGCGTTCTCGTCGACAGCGAACCGATCTCCATCGGCGTCCTGGTCGGCGCCATGCGCGACGCCGGCGTCACGATCGACGAAAATGGCGCGTATGAGCGGTTTCTCGGGCGCAGCCTTTCGACCGTTACGGACACGCTGCGCAGCGAGTTCAATATCGCCGCCGGGGAGAAGTTCCTCGAACGAATGCGAATTGACCTCTATGCGCGGTTCCGCGCGGAACTGAAGCCGATCGAGGGCATCCGCGAAACGCTCGATGCATTGGACCTGCCCCGCTGTGTGGCCTCCTCCAGCCAACTGGAGCGCATTCGCCTCTCGCTGGAGGTGACCGGGCTCCTCGACCGGCTCTCGCCGCATATCTTCAGCGCGAGCATGGTGAGGCGCGGCAAGCCGGCGCCCGATCTTTTCCTCTACGCGGCGCGCGAAATGCATGCCGAGCCCGAAAGCTGCATCGTCGTGGAGGACAGTCCAGCCGGCATAGAGGCGGCGCGGGCGGCCGGCATGACGGTCTTCGCATTCACCGGCGGCACCCACGCCAACCTGCCGCGCTACCGTGCCGAATTGGACAGGCTTGCGCCGGAAGTGGTGTTTGACGCCATGCCGGATTTGATACACCTTGTCCAAAAATACAGAGCGGACGGGACACATCCTTAATGCGTGATTATGTGGTTGCGGTCGATATCGGCACGGGCAGCGCTCGCGCCGGCGTATTCGATGCCCGCGGACGACTGCTCGGCAAAGGCGAGCATGTGATCGTGATGAACAGGCCGCGCGAAAATCATGCCGAGCACGATTCCGAAGACATCTGGGCGGCGGTCTGCGCTGCGGTGCGCCAGGCACGGCAGCTCTCCGGGGTGCGTGCCGAGGAGGTCGGCGCCATCGGCTTCGACGCCACCTGCTCGTTGGTGGTGCGCGACACGCAGGGCAGCCCGCTCACGGTTTCGACCGGTGGCGAGCGCCGCTTCGATACGATCGTCTGGCTCGATCACCGGGCGCTGAAGGAAGCGGATTTCTGCACGGCGACCGAACATCGCGTGCTCAAGCATTCCGGGCACTTCATGTCTCCGGAGATGGAAATCCCGAAGCTGATGTGGCTGAAGGCCAACATGCCGGACACATGGGAACGGGCAGGCTTTTTCTTCGACCTTGCGGATTTCATGACTTGGAAGGCGTCCGGCTCGTCTGCGCGCTCGCGCTGCACGCTCACGTCCAAATGGAACTATCAGGCCCACCTGCAGCAGGGGTGGCAGGAGGATTTCCTGGAGGCGACGGGGCTTTCCGACCTGCGCAGGAAGGGTGGCCTGCCGGAGGAGACGGCGCCCGTCGGCACCAGCGTCGGCAGACTGACGCGCGAGGCAGCCGAGGCGCTCGGCCTTCATGCCGATTGCGAGGTTTCGACCGGCATGATCGACGCCTATGCCGGTGCGCTCGGCGTCCTCGGCTCCCACGCCGGCGATCCCGGCAGGCTGGAGCATCAGCTTGCCCTCATCGCCGGCACCTCGAGCTGCATCGTCGCCTTCTCGCGTGAGCCCAAGCCGAGCCACGGCATGTGGGGGCCTTACTACGAGGCGGTGTTTCCGCAATCCTGGCTTGTCGAAGCCGGACAGTCGGCAACGGGCGCCTTGCTCGACCATATCGTGCGCATGCATGCGGCCGGCGGTGAGCCGACAGCCGCGTTCCACGATCGCATCGTCAAGCGCATCGCCGAGCTTCGTGCCGTTGAGGGCGACGAATTCGGCGCGCGTATCCATGTGCTTCCCGATTTTCATGGCAATCGCTCGCCGCACGCCGATCCGCACGCCGTCGGCGTCATCAGCGGCATGACGCTCGATGCCTCCTTCGACGGGCTTTGCCGCCTCTACTGGCGGGCCAGCCTCGCCATTGCGCTTGGAATCCGCCATATCCTGGAGAGGATGAACGAGTACGGCTACACGCTTGATACGCTCCACGTCGCCGGCGGCCACGTCAGGAATCCCGTGCTCATGGAACTCTATTCGGATGCCACGGGCTGCTCCGTGGTTATTCCGAAGATGAACGAGGCGGTCCTTCTGGGCACTGCCATCGCCGCGTCCGTGGCCTGCGGGATGTATGAGGATCTTGCCGTCGCGGGCGCCGCGATGCATCCGGGCGGGGAAGTTCGTGCACCGGACAGGTCGCGGATGGCGCTCTATGATCGCGACTACCGCCGTTTCCTCGCGATGCACCGTCACCGATCGGAACTGGACGCGATCTCGTGAAGCTCAGCGATTCGGTGGGTCGCCGAACGTCGCCTCGAGCTCGGCTATCCGCCTGCCGCGAATGTTGGCTTCGGCTCCCGCAAGGAGAATGACCGCCTCCGCGAGACATTCCAGCAGGGCAATGAGGGCAGGAAGGTTCTCGCGGTTCTCCGAGCGGAGGAGTGACAGGGCGAGGGTGGTGCTGGCATACTCGGTTGCCCAGTCCGTATAGCGGCCGGTCAGCAAAAGCACCTTGCAGCCGGATCGCCGGGCCGATCGCGCAAGTATCCTCGACTTGGTGAAGCGCCGACAATCAATGATGATCAGCAGCGTATCGTCCATCCCCTCGCGCGCGAGCAGGTCCATGTAGCTTCCGCTCATGCCGTCGAGATAGCGCACCCTGTCGCGCGCATGGCCGAGCCTGTAGCAGAAATGATGGGTCAGGCTGTCCAGGCGGGGGTGGGAGGCAACGAAGACCTCGCCCGACGAAAGGATCAGGCCCGCGGCCTCCGCCCATTGTGGCTGGCTGATAAGGTTGTGAAGATGGTGGAGGGCGTCGATCTGCTCGGCCACCAGGCCCGCGAGCGGATTCCCGTTAGAATTGCTCCGCTGGTGCGCGTCCGGGACAACGGATTCCCAGCTCGCAGTAGCGGCGGTGTCGCGTATGTGGACCTTCATGCCGTCCAGGCCCTGATAGCCGAGCGTGCGAAGGAAGCGGCCCACGGTCATCGGGCTGAGGTCGAGCCTGTCTGCCACGGAGGCGGCGGTCTCAAAAGGAAGCTCGTTCAGGTGCTCGGAAAAATATCTCGCGATTCGCCGTTCGGCGGGAGTGCCCGATTTCACATATTGCCGCAGTTTTTGAACAAGATCTTCCAAGCAAGCCTCGTTACCGCCTAGCTGGCGCATCGTCTGAGCGAACTGAATTTAAGGTCATGCCCCCACGGGATACTTGCGAAACTGCTCGCAGGTTTAAGTTCTTGTTTTTATAAACGGGCTAACTATATATTAGTTAATCCTTTATTACAATATTTCTGTTTGCGCAATGCTGTGTGCCAATTGGAAGCATACTTGTCTGCAATTGCGGTCATTCCTACATCACAACCTCAATCAAAAGGATGAGGGAATGATTCTAGACGCAGCGCGATTGTCCTTTTCCAATCTTCTAGCGCCGGAAACGCGTGCCATATTCTGGAAGGTGCTCGGACTGACGGTTCTGGCACTTGCCGCATTGTGGCTGGCCGTGCGCGGTGTGTTCATTGCCTTTGCGCTGCCGTGGATCGAGAGTTTCTTTCCGGGCGTTCCGGATTGGGCCGGCTGGCTGGCATTCGTATTTGCCGTGTTTGCCGGCCTCGGCCTGGCTGTCGCGCTCGCGCTGCTTCTTTCGCCGGTGACGGCGTTGATCGCAGGCCTTTTCCTCGATGATGTCGCGGAGGTTGTGGAACGGCGCGACTATGCAGCCGATCCGCCAGGAAATGCCATGCCGCTGGGGCCGGCAATCGCCAGTTCGATCAAGTTCCTGGGCGTGGTTATCCTAGGCAATCTCGTGGCTCTGGCACTATTGTTCGTGCCCGGCGTGAACCTGATCGCCTTCTTCATCGTGAACGGCTACCTGCTCGGGCGCGAGTTCTTCGAGTTCGCGGCGATGCGCTTCCGCTCGCCCGCGGAAGCGCGGCTTTTCCGCGCCAAGCATTGGCAGACGGTCTTTCTCGGCGGCCTGGTGATCGCCGCCTTCCTTGCCGTGCCGATCGTCAACCTGCTCACGCCGCTCTTTGCCGCCGGCATGATGGTCCATCTTCACAAGCTCCTGTCGCGGCAGGACCGGGGGTTCCGCGGCTAGCGGGTACGGGCTATGCCGGCAGGGCGGAGGCGTCGTACATAGCGGCGAATTCCGCGCTCGGCGGGATGGGCTTGATTACGTCGATCAGCACGCCGTTCGGATCAGCGGCTATGAAATGGCGCTGCCCGAAGGCCTCGTCGCAAAGATCCTTCAGGATCGGCAGCCCCGCCTTGCGGCAGGTCTCGTGGACGGCATCCGCATCATCTACCTCGAAATTCAGGATGAGGCCCGATACCCGGCCGCGGCTCGCTGCCGGTATGGTTTCGTGGTTGCCGTCGAGGATCGCAAGCGTCACGTGCGGATCCTCTTCCGACTGGAGATGGATGTACCAGTCGCTGGTAAAGAGCGGCGCAAAACGAAAATGGTCGCAATAGAATGCGGCCGTGCCGGCGACATCGTCCGTCATGATCACGGGGTAATAGCTCGTCGATTTCATCTTCTCCTCCTTCGGAAGTTAACATACAATCTGCATGTTTCTTTTATTAACATACATACAGACTGTATGTAAATGGTGTTGAATGAGCCGCAGCAATCGCGAGAGAACCGAGACGACGAGGAACGCATTGATCGAGGCGGCGCGCGCGCTCTTCGTATCCAAAGGCTATGCCGACACCGCGACGCCCGAAATCGTGGAGGCGGCGGGGCTTACGCGCGGCGCGCTCTATCACCATTTCGAGGACAAGAGGGCGCTGTTCGAGGCGGTTATCGCACGAGAGGCGCAGGCCGTCGCCGAGGCGATCGAGGCGGGATCACCGCAGTTCGGCACGGCATATGAAAAGCTGATCTCCGGTGCCGCGGCCTATTTCGACGCGATGGCCGTCCCGGGCCGGACGCGTCTGCTGCTGCTTGACGGCCCCGCTGTGCTCGGCCTCGACGAGCTCGGCGCGATCGACCGCGAGAATGCCGAAGGGACCCTGCGGGAGGGGCTTTCCGACTACCTATCGGAAAGCGGCAAGCCGCTCGACCTGCTCGACCCCCTGACCGTGTTGGTCTCGGCCGCCTTCGACCGCGCGGCGATTGCAATCGCGGCCGGCGGCGACAGGATAGACTACGAGCGAGCCATCGCTGCTCTAATCGACGGCATCGGCGCCGATCAGCTGCGGCGGTAGCTCCACCAGCGGGGCGGGCACGTCGCAGGTCTTTTCCGGCGAGCGACAGAGATCGGCGATGACGCAGCGCTCGCATTCCGGCTTGCGCGCTTTGCAGCAGTATCTTCCATGCAGAATCAACCAATGATGCGCATGATACAGATAGTGGTTCGGAATGGCTTTCAGCAGCCGCTCTTCCACCTCGTCCGGCGTTTTGCCCGGCGCGAGCCTGATGCGGTTAGCAATCCTGAATATGTGCGTGTCGACTGCCAGCGTAGCTTTCCCGAAGGCCATTGAAAGCACGACGTTTGCGGTCTTGCGGCCGACGCCCGGCAAGGTGACCAGTTCCTCCCTGGTCTGCGGCACCTCGCCGCCATACCGCTCCACGAGCATCCGGGAAAGGGCGATGACGTTCTTCGCCTTGTTCCTGTAGAGACCGATCGTCTTGATGTAGTCGCGCAGGCGCTCCTCGCCAAGCTCGAGCATCTTCTCGGGCGTATCGGCAATCTTGAAGAGAGCGCGCGTCGCCCTGTTGACGCCGGCGTCGGTCGCCTGGGCGGAAAGCGCAACCGCAACGACGAGCGTGAAGGGATTGGTATGCTCGAGTTCGCCCTTCGGCTCGGGCCGCTGCACGGAGAATCGACGGAAGATCTCTTCAACCTCGGCCTTGGAATAGGCACTGCGCGCCTGCTGCTTCCGCCGACCGGTCGCACTCAGCTTGCGCGGTGCATCGATCATGGATTTTGGTTTGGGATTTGACATGGAGAATCTATACTCAACCGCCATGACGGAAAGCAACGCCGACGCGCTCCAGGAGCAACCCGTTTTTGCGGCGGAACTCTACCCCTACCGGTCACTCGGTCGGAAGGGCTTCCGGATATTGCTGCTTATGACCGGTGGCGTCTGCCTTTTCTACGGAATGCTCTTCGCCACCACCGGCGCATGGCCGATCGGCATGTTCTTCGGGCTCGATTTTGTACTGCTCTACGGAGCCTTCTGGCTGAACTACCGTTCGGGCAGGGTGCGCGAGGAAGTCACGGTCTCGCGCACGAGCGTTTCGGTGCGCAAATACTCGCCTTCAGGCCGGATGGTCGAGCACCTGTTCAATCCCTTCTGGACCCGGTTCTTCGTTCGCCGTCACCAGGAGATCGGCATTCTCTCGATGTACATCGCCGGCGAGGGCCGGGGCACGGATGTTGGCTCCTTCCTCAATCCGGAGGATCGGGAAAGCTTCGCCAAGGCCTTCAGGGGCGCGCTCGCCACCGTGAAGCGGCGCATATAGCGCGACAGCAAGAAACGGGTGGCCTGCGGCTCTCCTTCATGGTTTTCTTCCCACAAGGAGAAATACGATGAACATGATAGCAAGCCTCTCGCACGACATCACGCCCACGGGTTCCGATTACGAGACCGTTCGGCAGGTCATCGAGCTCATTTCCGAGGATTATCGCGAGCAGCCTTCCCTGGAGGCGATCGCGTCGCGTCTCGGCCAGTCGCCGACCCAATTGCAGAAGACCTTCACGCGCTGGGCCGGCCTTTCGCCGAAGGCCTTCCTGCAGGCCGTTACGCTCGACCACGCCAAGCGCCTGCTTCGCAAGGAGGAGATGCCGCTGCTGGAAACCTCCATAGAGGTCGGTCTCTCAGGCCCCAGCCGTCTGCACGACCTCTTCGTCACGCATGAGGCGATGTCGCCCGGGGAATGGAAGGCGAGGGGCGGCGGCCTGACGATCCGCTATGGCTTCCATCGTTCGCCCTTCGGAATTGCGCTCGTCATGGTCACGGACCGCGGACTTGCCGGCCTCGCCTTCAGCGATACAGGCGACGAGAAGGCGTGCCTGGAAGACATGACATGCCGATGGCCGAACGCGGACTATGTGGAAGATACAGAGGCGACCGCCACCTATGCCGAGCAGATCTTCGAGCCATCGCGGTGGTCGTCCGACCAGCCGCTCCGCGTCGTCCTGATCGGCACGGACTTTCAGGTCCGCGTCTGGGAGAGCCTGCTAAAGATCCCGATGGGTCATGCAGTCACCTATTCGGACATCGCAAACGATATCGGACAACCAACTGCCGCGCGCGCCGTCGGTGCTGCCGTCGGCCGCAATCCGATCTCGTTCGTCGTGCCCTGCCATCGGGCGCTCGGCCGCAGCGGGGCGCTCACCGGCTACCATTGGGGACTGACGCGCAAGCGCGCCATGCTCGGTTGGGAATCCGGTCAGGTATAGGGAGAGCGCGGGCGAGCTCGGCATGCGCCATGCCGGGATGGCGCTGAGCGACCCGACTTGCGGGCTTATCGGCTGGACGCGGAGTGTTGCGGCGGATTGAGCGCGACGTCGGCGGCGGCATCGCCTGCAAGCTCCAGCAGTGCCTTCGCTGCGCTCTCGTCGGTGATCAGAGTATTGCAGCCGATCCGCTTGATCGTGGCGCGGATTGCCACGGCCCGGTGCGCGCCACCTGAGGAAAGAACGATGTGCTTGGCGTTCTTCAGCGTATCCAAGTCGACCGACATGACGCGGCGGTTGATGGAGTGGTCGACGGAATTGCCGTCACTGTCGAGGAAATTGAACATGGTGTCGCAGACGCAGCCCGCGTCGACCAGTTCCTGAAGTTCCTTCTTGGAGATCCAGCCTTCGGAAAGCGAGGTCGAGTGCGGGCCGATATCTCCGCAGCTGACGATCGCCAGATCGAGGTCTTCCGCGAGCCGGTAGATCGTGTCCAGCCCGCATTTCTCGATGAGATTGCGCTTGGTCTGGACCGAATCGACGAGCAGCGGGGCGAGGAACATGTAGCACTCCGCACCGAGCTGGTTTGCCAGCCGCCAGGTGTAGTCGATCGGGTTCGTCTGGTGCACGGCGACAATGCCGCCGAGCAGCGAAACGATCTTGCAATTGTCCCGGCGCGGTGGGCGGAAGCTTGAAAGCGAGGCCGTCATGGTACGGCCCCAGCCGACACCGATCGTATAGTCGTCGGGTATCGCTTCCGAAAGAAAACGACCGAGCGCGAGACCCACGCTCCTTGCGACCGCGTCCACCGTCGGTTCGGCGGGGGCGGGGACGACGATTGCCTCGTCAAGGCCGTAGGCGCGTTCCAACTTGATCGCAAGCTCGACGCAGTCGTCGATCGCCTCGTTGATCCATATCTGAACCTCGCTGCGCTTCATGGCCTCATCGAGGAGGCGGATGACGGTGGTGCGGCTGATGCCGAGCTGCTCGGCAACGTCCTTCTGGGTCAGTCCCTGGTTGTAGTAGAGCCATGCGGCCCTCAGTCGCAGGGATGCCGCCTCCGAATAGGCGGTGTGCGTGCCGCGTCTCAGCTTTACCACTGGCCTTCCCGCACTAGATAGAACCGATCTGCCGCCAAGTGGCGGTCCGCGACGCCTTTGGCCGCCTTGGTGTCGATATTGTACGACATGAAACTTATGTCAATTGAAATGCACAAATGTCCCTTGACTTTTCGCCGGGCGTTTGGCGATAGTCGTGCGGAAGATCGGGTTTGCTCGTCCGGGGGAGGACAGAGTGCGAGCATGCGGGAGACGAGGAATTTTGCGGGCCGCTCATGCGGTTTTTTGTTGTGGTCGGTAAGTTTTGGCCGGAAAATGAGGCGAAGGACGTCGTTCGACGGGATGCTCGCTGGACCCCTCGCCCTGACGAAGCGACCACCGCGGATGTGGCCGCAAGCATGGAATCTCTTCCTGACTGAAGCATAAGCCGGGCGATGGCGTTCCGGCCCAACAGTTCAAGTTCACAAAGGATAGTCATCATGACCTCAAAGCTTGACCAACTCCGCGAGATCACCACGGTCGTTGCCGACACTGGCGACATCGAAGCCGTTGCCCGCCTGAAGCCGGTCGATTGCACCACGAACCCCAGCATCGTCCTGAAGGCGCTCGGCACGCCGATGTTCGCAGACGCGATCAAGGAAGCTGTTGCCTGGGGCAAGAAGCAGGGCGGCAATCCGGAAGCCGTGTCTTCGGCCGTCGCCGACCGCCTCGCCATTTCCGTCGGCGCTGCGCTGGTGAAGCTCGTTCCCGGCCGCGTATCGACCGAAGTCGACGCCGACCTTTCTTTCAACCAGGAAGCTTCGCTTGCCAAGGCGCGCTCCATCATCGCAGCCTACAAGGAGCGCGGCATCGAGCGTGACCGCATCCTCATCAAGCTCGCTTCCACCTGGGAAGGTATCCGTGCCGCCGAAATTCTCCAGAAGGAAGGCATCGACTGCAACCTGACGCTTCTGTTTTCCAAGGCCCAGGCTATCGCCTGCGCCGACGCCAAGGTTTTCCTGATCTCGCCTTTCGTCGGCCGCATCCTCGACTGGTACAAGAAGTCGACCGGCAAGGAGTACACGCCTGAGGAAGATCCGGGCGTCGTCTCCGTCCGTGACATCTACAACTACTACAAGGCCAACGGCATCAAGACGATCGTCATGGGTGCCTCGTTCCGCAGCGCCGGCGAGATCGAAGCGCTTGCGGGTTGCGACCGCCTGACGATCGCGCCCGCTCTGCTCGACGAGCTCGCAAAGGACCAGGGCAAGCTCGAGCGCAAGCTCTCGCCCGAGGCCACGAAGGCCGCGCCGAAGGTTTCCGTCGACGAGAAGACTTTCCGCTGGATGATGAACGAGGACGCAATGGCGACCGAAAAGCTGGCAGAAGGCATTCGCGCCTTTGCCAAGGACCTCGGCACGCTGCGCGCCATGGTGCAGAAGGAACTCCAGCTCGCCGCTGCCTGATACGGCCCGGGACGCGGAGGGACGCACAGGCGTCCCGGCTCCGCGCGTCGATTGACCACGGACCCGCCGAGATCCTCGGCGGGTTTGCTTTTCGGACGGACAATGCGCCTGGGCCTGACTGGAGGACCGCGATCAATGCAGATGGATAACAAGCGATCGCCTGGCTCGCGGTGGATCCTTGCCCAGATCCGGCGGCACCAGAGTTATGTCGCCGCCGTCGTGGTCGGCGTTCTTGCATTTGCGTTCCTGACCTCCGGCCAGGCGAATGCGACCAACCTGCTGACCAGCTGGAACCTGTCTGCAATCTGCTATCTCGGCTTCACCTGGTACCGGATGATGCGCTCCAACGCCAGCCGCATCCGGCAGCGTTCCGCCGATCTCGATTTCTCCGACGTCGTGCTCCTCTCCCTGTCGATCGCCGCAGCTCTGGCAAGCATCGGCGGCATCGCGATCGAGCTTCACAACGTCGATAATGCACCGCGAGACGTCGCGCTGATGCGGGCCTTCGTGGCAATCGTCACAATCCTCATTTCCTGGTTCTTCCTGCACACGCTCTTCACGATCCACTATGCGCACCGCTTCTATGCGGCTCCCGGCAAGGGTGGCGGCCTGAAGTTCCCCGAGCTTGCAGGCGATCCCATCTATTGGGATTTTCTCTACTTCTCCTTCACGATCGGCGTCGCGGCGCAGACGGCGGATGTCAGCATCACGACGATGGACATGCGCCGACTTGCGCTGCTCCATGCGGTGCTGTCGTTCCTGTTCAATACGACGATCCTGGCGCTTGCCATCAATGTCGGGGCAAGCCTGCTGTAGCGCAGCCGCGCCTGCTAGACGCTCGTGACATTCCTCACTGCCGCAACGTTCGTGCGATGCACCTCCTCATAGGGCTCGAAATAGAGGATGGCGCCCGCCGCGATATTGTCGGCCACGAATTCCTTCAGGCTCTCGTCACCCCGTTGCGCGAGCGAGGCGGGGTCGCTCACTCGCTGCAGATAGCGTCTGTTTGCATCGATGAGACTTGCCATATAGCCGCCGGCCTCGATCCGGCCGGGATCGCCATGGCAGGGCAGGATGCGGTGGATCGGCCAGGTCCGCATCCGCTCCAGTTCGCGGATATGGACGGCGAGGCGGTCGGCCTCTGAGATGTAGGTCACCGTATCCTCCAGCGTATCGCCTGCAAGGAGAAGACCATCGTCCGGCAACCAGATCACGTTGCCGTCGGCGCTGTGGATATCGAAGTGGTGCAACTCCACATTCCGGCTTCCGACCTTCAGGTCGAGCCGATTTTCGAAGAGGCGGGTTGGCATCACGAGCGGCGAGATCGGTGGGTTGGCGTGCTCGATCTTCTCGCGGTTCTCTTCAAGGCGTTCGGCGGTCAGCCTGAGCGCGATGATTTCGCAATCGGCGAAGACCTCGTTGCCGGCGATGTGGTCGTCGTGCCAATGGCTCAGCACGACGCGGATCGAGCGAACGCCGATGGCTTGCAAATGGGAGCGGATTGCCCGGGCATGGTCGAGCGAGATCGAGGTGTCGTAGACGATTGCCACGTCGCCATCGACGATGGCGTAGGAAGCAACGCCCAGGCTGTAGGCGCCGTCGTCCAGCCAATTGGGCGACGGGGAGTGCAGCCGGCGACCTTCGATGCGGCCGTCATAGTAGGCGAAGATACCCGGATAGGGCTCCAGTATCCTGAGTGTCGCAGTCATGTCGGCCATCTTGGTACCGTCCGGTTTTGGCTTCGTCAGCGTCGCAGCATAGCGCCGAACGCCTGCCGTTCAATTGCCGCCGGACATGGAAAAGGACGCGTCTGGCGCGTCCTTCCTAATTCGCGTCGACCTCTGGTGTCGCGGCGCTAGAGAACCGCCTGTCCTGCCATGAAGGCGAGCACCAGGAAGATCACGAAGATGATCAGGGCCAGGGCAAACAGCACCCTCGCGATCGTCGCCGTCGCCGCTGAAACGCCGGAAAAGCCGAAGAAGCCGGCGATGAGTGATATCACGAAGAATATAAGAGCCCACTTGAGCATGCATGTCTCCTCTGCCTTGCACTGAGTAATGACGCGGAAGGCGCGAGTTTGTTCCGCAATCGTCAAATCGGCCGGCGGCAGGCTGGCACCCTTCTGAAGACGATCAGGCCGGCTTGCGGCCGGCCTGTCGCGTGCATGCCTGCTTCAGCAGGTCTTCGTTGCGAGGCCGTCTTCGACTCGGCAGGTTACCGGTCGCTCGTCACATCAGGCCCAACTGCTTGTAGAAACCGAGGGCGTCGTAATAGTCGGACTGCTGCTTGATCGCCCCGTTCTCAATGACGAACACCGAGGCGCCATCGAAGGAGAAGGGCTTGTTGGTCGCCTTGGTCCCGTCCGCCCAGGCGCCGCTGTTCGTGCCGCTGAAGGTCCACTCGAAGGAAACCCTGTCGCCGCTCACGATCGGCTCGCCGCGCATGACCCATTTGAGATCCGGCACGGCGGTCATGAAATTGTCGATCACCGCGGATTTGGCCTCTGCCTTGCCGACGGTGGGCTTGCCGACGGAGGCGTCATAGTAGCTCACCTTCTCGTCAAAGAGAGCGGCCGCCTTTTCGGCATCATGGGCATTCCAGGCGGCGAGATAGTTCTCCACGACCGAAAGCGACGGGCTGTCTGCGGCGCGTGCCGGGAGAGCAGCGAGCCCGGAGGCGATGCATAGGCCGCCGAAGGCGGCGAGAAAGGCACGACGTTCCATATCATTTCTCCCTGTTTCCTCTGTCCTCTGGATTGCGGCCGGTATGTCCGGCCGTCACTGTTATCCGTGATTGATCATCACGTGACGCACGGTGGTGTAGTCCTCCAGGGCATAGACCGACATGTCCTTGCCGTAGCCGGATTGCTTCACGCCGCCATGCGGCATCTCGTTTGCCAGCATGAAGTGCGTGTTGATCCAGGTGCAGCCATATTGCAGCCGGGCGGCGGTCTGCATGGCCCGGCCGATGTCCTTGGTCCAGACCGAGGAGGCAAGGCCATAGTCGCTGTCGTTCGCCCAGTTGACGGCATCCTCGACGTCGCTGAAGCGGGTGACGGAAACAACCGGGCCGAAGACCTCGCGGCGGACGATCTCGTCCTCCTGCAGAGCGCCGGCAATGACTGTGGGCGTAAAGAAGAAGCCCCTGTCGCCGGAGGTCTTGCCGCCTGTGGTGATCTCCATGTGCTTGTGCTCGGAGGCGCGGGTGACGAAGCTCTCGACCCGGTCGCGCTGGCGCTTGGAGATGAGCGGGCCGATCTCGTTTTCGGTGTCATCGGCCTGGTTGAAGCGGATGCTCGAGACGGCCGATGTCAGGTCGGCGACGAAGCGGTCATAGACCCGAGCGTCGGCATAGATGCGGCAGGCGGCGGTGCAGTCCTGGCCGGCATTGTAATAGCCGAAGGTGCGGATGCCGGAGACGACGGCCTCGATATCGGCATCGTCAAAGACGATGACCGGAGCCTTGCCGCCGAGTTCCAGATGGGTGCGCTTGACGGTCTTGGCGGCTGCCTGCAGCACCTTCTTGCCGGTCGCGACATCGCCGGTGATCGACACCATGCCGATCTTCGGGTGATTGATCAGCGCGTTGCCGACCGTTTCACCACGGCCGAGCACGACGTTGACGACGCCTTCGGGAAGGATGTCGGCGAGCAGCTTCGCCATCTTGAGCGCCGTCAGCGGCGTCTGCTCGGACGGCTTGAAGACGACGGTGTTGCCGCCGGCAATCGCGGGCCCAAGCTTCCAGGCCATCATCATCAGCGGATAGTTCCACGGCGCGATCGAGCCGACGATGCCGATCGGATCGCGCCGGATCATAGAGGTATGGCCGGGCAGATATTCGGCGGCCACAGGTCCGCTCAGGTTGCGCACTGCGGCGGCGAAGAAGCGATAGCAGTCGACAATCGCGGGCATCTCGTCGTTCAGCACCGCATTGATCGGCTTGCCGCAATTGAGTGCCTCGAGCGCAGCGAAGCCTTCGGCGTCCTTCTCGATCGCGTCAGCAATCTTCAGGAGATAGGTGGAGCGCTGCAGCGGCGTCGTCTGCGACCAGCTGCGGAATGCTGCCTCGGCGGCCTCGACGGCGGCATCGACCTGCCCGAGCGAAGCTTCCGGCAGGTTGAGCACGTCTTCGCCGGTCTTCGGATTCAGGATGCGCTCTTCGGTTTCCGTGCCCGTTTCGAAGCGGTCTCCGATCAGCATCTGGGTATCCATGATGTTCTCCCTTTTTATTTGCCGGCTCCGGCGATCTGGTCGCCGTCGCGGGTGAGATAGTAGGCTGCCAGGATCGGCAGGAAGGTAACGAG
This sequence comes from Rhizobium sp. BK251, assembly GCF_004345245.1. Taxonomy (GTDB): domain Bacteria; phylum Pseudomonadota; class Alphaproteobacteria; order Rhizobiales; family Rhizobiaceae; genus Rhizobium. Next base: position 162,145 of record NZ_SLUQ01000008.1, read on the forward strand.
GACGACGGCCATGGCCACGACATTGGTGACGGGGCGCTGGCGCGGACGGATGAGTTCCTCGAGCATCCAGATCGGCAGCGTCGTCTGCTGGCCGCCGGTGAAGGTCGTGACGATGACCTCGTCGAAGGAGAGCGCGAAGGCGAGCATGCCGCCGGCGAGAAGCGCCGTTCCGATGTTCGGCAGGATGATGTGGCGGAAGGTCTGGAAGCCGTCGGCGCCGAGGTCCATCGATGCCTCGATCAGCGAGCCGGAGGTGCGGCGGAAGCGGGCGACCGCATTGTTGTAGACGACGACGACGCAGAAGGTCGCGTGGCCGAGTACGATCGTCCAGACCGAGAAGGGGATGTCCATCAGGCTGAAGGCCGAACGCAGCGCAATGCCGGTGATGATGCCGGGCAGGGCGATCGGCAGGATGACGAGCAGCGAGATCGCCTCCCGGCCGAAGAATTTCGTCTGGCTGACGGCGGCCGCGCAAAGCGTGCCAAGCACGAGCGCGATGGCAGTCGCGATACAGGCGACCTGGAGCGACAGACCGAGTGCCGCCCAGACATCAGGACGGTCCCAGGCGATCCCGAACCATTGCAGCGTCAGGCCCGGCGGCGGCCATTGATAGCTCTTTTCCTCCGTCGTGAAGGCGTAGACGAAGATCAGCAGGATCGGCAGGTGCAGGAAGAGAAGGCCACCGGCCGCTGCGAGCTTGAGGATGAGAGGGGAGCGATTGCCGCGATCAGAGCGCATCGAAGGCCCCCATTCGTTTTGCGAGCCAAAGATAGATCGCCATGATGACGATCGGCACGACGGAGAAGGCGGCGGCGAGCGGCACGTTGCCGGCCGTGCCCTGCTGCGCATAGACCGCCTGGCCGATGAAGAGCCGCGAGGAGCCGACGATCTGCGGGATGATGTAGTCGCCGAGCGTCAGCGAGAACGTAAAGATGGAGCCGGCGATGATGCCGGGCAGCGCCAGCGGCATGATGACGCTGCGGAAGGTCTGCTGCGGCGTGGCGCCGAGATCGCCGGAGGCCTCGATCAAATTGCCCGGCACGCGTTCGAGCGCTGCCTGGGTCGGCAGGATCATATAGGGCAGCCAGATATAGACGAAGACCAGGAAGGTGCCGATGTAGCTCACCGAGAGCGAATTGCCGCCGACGATCGGCAGGGCAAGGATGCCGTCGAGCAGCCAGGCGAGATGCAGCTTGGCAAAGATCCAGGTGAGGATGCCTTCCTTGGCAAGGATCAGCTTCCAGGCATAGACCTTGACGAGGTAGCTCGACCAAAGCGGCAGCATGACGCCGAGGTAGAAGAGCACCTTCCACTTTCCTTGGGCATAGCGGGCCGCGTAATAGGCGATCGGGAAGGCGATGAAGGCCGAAGCGATCGTTACCAGAGCGGCCATCAGCACGGTGCGAACGATGATGTCGAAATTCGTGGGGTTGAGAAGCTGGGCATAGGTTGCCAGCGTGAACTCGTAGTTGATGAGGCCCGAGAAGTCGTCGATCGAGAAGAAACTCTGCAGCAAGAGCGCGATCAGCGAGCCGATATAGATGATGCCAAGCCAGAGCAGCGGCGGCGTCAGCATCAGGAAGAGCAGCAGCTTCGGCTTTCTCCAGAAGAGATCCGAGACGGCGCCGAACAGCCCGCCGCGCCGGGGCAGGATCGAGGTCGACGAAGGCAGGGCAGCTGTTGTCGCGGCGGATGTCATGCTGCGTCATCCATGTAATGAATGTCGGCCGGCGCCCAGGCGATCTGGACGGAGGCGCCCGTCGCCGGGATCGGCTGCCCGGCCGGCACGGTCACGTGAAGCCGCGTGCCCCGGGCCTCGACCGCAAGCCGGGTCGCAGCACCGAGGAAGCTCGTCGCAGCGACCATGGCGGGAACGCCTTCGCCGGTCGCGAGCCGGATCGCCTCCGGCCTGAGGCTCGCCCAACGCCGCTCACCGCCGAACGCGGCCATTGCGTCGGGGGCGATCACATTTGACGAACCGACGAAATCCGCGACGAACCGGGTGCGCGGACGCTGGTAGATTTCCTGCGGCGTGGCCTGCTGGACGATGCCGCCGTCGTTGAAGACCGCGACGCGATCGGCCATCGACAGCGCTTCGCCCTGGTCATGGGTGACGAAGATGAAGGTGATGCCGAGGACCCTTTGCAGGCTCTTCAATTCCTCCTGCATCTGCTCTCGCAGCTTCAGGTCGAGCGCGCCGAGCGGCTCGTCGAGGAGGAGTACCTTCGGTTTGTTGACGAGCGCACGGGCGAGCGCGACGCGCTGACGCTGGCCGCCGGAAAGCTGGCTGGGGCGGCGCGCGCCGTAGCCCGGCAGCTTCACCAACTCGAGCGCCTGCTCTGCGGCGCGCATCCGTTCTGTCTTGCCAACACCCTTGACCATTAGCCCGTAGGCAACGTTGTCGACTATATTGAGATGCGGGAAGAGGGCGTAATCCTGGAAGACGGTGTTGACGTTGCGGCGATAGGGCGGCATGCCTTCCGCCGTCTCGCCGAATATCTCGATGTGCCCCGCGGTCGGCTGCTCGAAGCCGGCGATCAGGCGCAGGCAGGTGGTCTTGCCCGAGCCGGAAGGCCCGAGCATGGCGAAGAACTCGCCCGGCGCAACGTCAAGATCGACGCTATCGACGGCGCGAACCTGGCCGAAATGGCGGGAAACCCTTTGAAAACGGACGGCGGGGGTCATTGTGGTACTCCAGTCATTCATCCGCGGCGTGCTGCTGCCTGGATTGCGGGCGTCGAAGCCTTCGCCTTGCCGGTGGCTAAGGAGCGTGGCCATGCTTCTCACGGTTTCGGTGTTTCAGCGGGCCGCAACCCATGTCGAGGCTTTCAGCCTCTCCGCCAGGGGAGAGGCTGAAAGCGCGTTGGCGCTGTCGCGTCGTCGATCAGCGGCCGCCGATCACGCCGATATAGTCGGATACCCAGCGGTGATACGGCACGCACTCGCTCTCGCTCGAGCATTTGGCAACCGGCGTCTTCCAGAACTTGATCTTCTCGAAGTGGTCGAAGCCGTTCATGTTGCAGCCGTCGTCCGTCAGCAGTTCGTTGCCCTTGCAGGCGGCGGGCACGGAAGGAACGGCACCGAACCAGGAGGCGGCATCGCCCTGGACCTTGGCCTTCAGCGAATGCTCCATCCACATGTAGGCGCAGTTCGGATGCTCGCTGTCGACATGCAGCATGGTCGTGTCAGCCCAGCCCGTCACACCTTCCTCCGGGAAGGTCGAAGCGATCTTTGCCTTTTCGGTCTGTAGCAGGTTCACCTGGAACGGCCAGGAACCGGAGGCTACAACGCCCTCGTTCTTGAAGTCGTCGATCTGGATCATGGCGTCGTGCCAGTAACGAGAAACGATCTTGCGCTGTCCGCGCAGGAGCTCGATCGCCGCCTTGTACTGATCCTCGTTCAGCTCATAGGGATCCTTGATGCCGAGTTCCGGCTTGTGCGCCATCAGGTAGAGTGCGGCGTCAGCGATATAGATCGGGCCGTCATAGGCCTGCACGCGGCCCTTGTTGGACTTGCCGTCGGGAAGCGTTTCCTCCTCGAAGACGACCTTCCAGCTGGTCGGCGCGTCCTTGAAAGTATCGGTGCTGTACATCAGCACGTTGGGGCCCCAGAGATAGGGCACACCGTAATGGACGCCGTTCACCGTATGCCAGGGCGCGTTCTGCAGGCGCTCGTCGATGCTCTTGTAGCTCGGGATGAGGTCCGTATTGATCGGCTGTACGCGCTTGCCAGCCACCAGGCGCAGCGAGGCGTCGCCGGAAGCGGTCACCAGGTCGAAGCCGCCTTCGTTCATCAGCGCGACCATTTCATCCGATGTCGCCGCCGTCTTCACGGAGACCTTGCAGCCCGTCTCCTTTTCGAAGTCGGTGACCCAGTCGTAATTCTTGTCGGTGTCGCCGCGCTCGATATAGCCGGCCCACGCCACGATGCTGACGGCGCCTTCGCCCTTGCCCAGTTCCTTCAGCGGTTCGGCGGCCACGACCTGCGTCGCAAAGCTGAAGGCAGCCAGAATCGCAGTCGAATATTTCAGATGGTTTTTCATCGGAGTTCTCCCGGTCTTGCGCTGCTTTTTGCAGCATTTGTTCCCAGGTAGAAAACTGATCCGATTTCCGAGCTTTCGCAAATTCATTTATCAGAAAGCCGATATCGGAAATTCCGATATCTCTATCGCTGGCGACCGGATCGCAAGGCCTCGGCGATGCCGACAAAATCCCGCGCCGCCTGCGGCAGACTGGAGCCCTTCCGCCAGACCATGCCCACCTGCACCACAGGAAGCGAGCCCGAGACGTCCCGGCTTTCGATGCGGTCGCCTTCCAGCGACCACGGGCGGTAGACGAGATCGGGCAGGAGAGCCACGCCGGCACCGGTCGCGACCAGACTGCGGACCGCTTCCACCGAGCGGGTGCGAAAGGCGACATGCGGACGGGCGCCGAGGGCGGAAAGCAGCTTGCCCGTGTTCTCCTCGATTTCGTCGACTGTCAGCATGATCAGCGGCTCACGCGCGATGTCGGCGACCGAGATGATGTCGGCAGAGACCAGCGGATGGCCCATGGGCAGCCACAGGCGATACGGCGAGGTCTCGAGAATCTCCGCCTGCAGCGCCATGCGGTCGCGCAGGTTCGATATGACCATGACCGCCACATCGAGTTCTCCGCCGACAAGGAGATGTTCGAGGTAGCCGCCGTTGTCCTCGATGGCGCTCACCTCGACGCCGGGGCAGGCGCGGCGATAGCGCGCCAGAAGATCGGAGAGCACGTAGCCCGCTACCAGCGATGTGACGCCGATGTTCAGCTTGCCGTTCAGCTCGGTCTGCTTGCCGGAAAAGCTCGTTCGCGCGTCCGACACCGTCGAGAGGATCTTCGTGGCATGGCGCAGGAACTGGTGCCCGTTATGCGTGATCGTCAGCCCGCGCGGGTGGCGCTCGAAGAGTTCGACGCCGAGGTCCGTTTCCAGTTCCTTCAGCGCCTCGGTGACCGAAGATTGGGAAATCGATAGGTTCTGTGCGGCGCGCGTCACCGAGCCCTGCTCGGCCACGGCGACAAAATACTGCAGCTGACGAAGCGTGAAGGCCATGGCCGGTTAGAGCATGGCCGCGCGCCAAAATCCAGAAGCCAGAACGCCGGCCCATTTCTGGGCTTCGCGTGAATATGGCGTTGATTTCCATCTCGACTTAAGCATTCCGAAACGACATTTCTCTAGCGTCCAAGACTGAATTGTATCGCGTTGGAGTGCCGTAATGACGGAGCAGTTGGCGTGATGGCCCTACTGCGCATTTTCCGGCGACCCCGGAAACTGGCCCTGATTGTCGGCGGAATCGCTCTCCTTGGGGGCGCTTCCGGCGCTTTTGCGCTTTATATCGGCAAGGACAAGATCCTGCGCATCGCCGCCGGCGGCCCCAATGGAATTTCCTGCACCGACGTCAACCTGGTGACCATCCGCCGTCCGGGCCAATTGTGGGTTCGCAAATATATAAAGACGGCACCGACCGACGGCATGACGCGCGTGAGGACCGCACTTCGCGTCGCGCGGGCGGTCTACGACACGCAGAAGCCGGACCTGGTGCAAGTCGTGGTGCTCGACGAGAGCGGCCCTACCCTGCGTTCCGACATCCGCGGCCGTGCGATCGGCGCCGATGTCGTCTATGTGCCGCATCCGGAGAAGATGGTGGAAGGCGTCAGCCCGGCACTCTTCACCGCCAAATACTTCAATAGCGCCGCCACCGAAGCCGGCCTCTTTTTCGGCGAGCGCATGGAAATGCCGCTCGAAGACATCGAGCATATGAATGCGGCGCTGACCGACCATGACGATTGCGTCGACCCGGTCGCCGCCGAAGCCGCGCTGAAGGCGCCCGCCGCCAGCAAGGCTGCTCCACCGGCGGAAAAGGGAAGCGGGCCGGCCGAGCATGGCGCCCCGTCACCCTCGAGCGGCCCCGAGATCAGCGAGAATGGCGCTGAGGCCGACGCTGCGCCAGCCGCCGCCGCGGAATCCGGCTATGCTTCTGCCGGGCAGGAAGCACCCGCGGAAAGCGAAGAAGATCTCGCCACGCTGCCGAAGCCCGAATCCGAAACGAATTGAATTCCGTACCGCTCAAAAAGAAAAGGACCGGTTTTGCCGCCGGTCCCTTTCAACGAGATTGTGTATGTTCGGCTCAGTCTGCTTTGCTGCGACGGGCCGGGAATAGGATGACGTCGCGGATCGACGGTGCGTTGGTGAGAAGCATGATCAGACGGTCGACGCCGATGCCGAGACCGCCGGCGGGTGGCATGCCCTGGTCGATTGCGTCGAGGAATTCGTCGTCCAGCTGCTTTTCCTTTTCGCCGCGGGCGTGCGCCTGCTCGAGCTGCTCCACCATGCGGCGGCGCTGCTCTTCCGGGTCGTTGAGCTCGGAGAATGCGTTACCGAGTTCCCAGGCGTTGCAATAGGTCTCAAAGCGCTCGACGAGGCGCGGCTCGCCCGGGACTTCCTTGGCGAAGGGGGAGATATCCTTCGGGAAGTGCGTTACGTGGCTCGGCTGGATCAGCGTGCCCTCGACCTTCTCCTCGAAGATGAAGGCAAGGCATTCGCCCCAGGTCCAGTCCTTCTCGACCTCGAAACCGGCGGCCTTGGCGGCGGCGCGGGCTTCCTCATCGGTCTTCATGGCAAGGAAGTCGATGCCGGTCACGTCCTTGACGGCATCGGGCATCGGCACGCGCTTGAACGGACCCTTGAAGGAGATTTCCTTGTCGCCGAAGGCGAATTCGGTCTTGCCGTGGATCGAGAGAGCGAGCGTCTCGAACAGGCGCTCGACGAGGTCCATGATGTCCTCGTAGTCGGCATAGGCCCAGTAGCACTCCATCATCGTGAATTCTGGATTGTGCCGGGTGGAAACGCCTTCGTTGCGGAAGTTGCGGTTGATTTCGAACACCTTGTCGGTAAGGCCCGAGACCAGCGTGCGCTTCAGGAACAGTTCCGGCGCGATACGCAGGTACATGTCGAGCTTGAGCGTGTTGTGATGCGTCTTGAAGGGTTCGGCGGTCGCGCCGCCATAGACCGAATGCAGCATCGGCGTCTCGACTTCCATGAAGCCGTCGTTTTCCATGAAGCGACGGATGCCGGAAACGATCTTCGAACGCTGCTGGAAGCGCAGCTTCGATTCCTCGTTGGTCATGATGTCGAGATGGCGCTTGCGATAGCGGATCTCGATGTCGGAAATGCCGTGCCACTTCTCCGGCATGGGGAGCAGCGACTTGGTCAGCATGGTGATTTCGCGGGCGTTGATAGACAGCTCGCCACGCTTGGTGCGACGCACAGTGCCGGTGACGCCGATGATGTCGCCGATATCGATCATGCCCAGCATGTTGCGGGCTTCCTCGGGCGTTACGTCCTTGTGGCTGAAGATCTGGATCTTGCCGCCGGCGTCATGGATGTCCATGAACATGCCGGAGTTGCGCGACGAGTAGACGCGGCCGGCGACCGTCACGACGTCCTGTGTCTCCGTGTCCGGCTCAAGGCCTTCGTATTTCGCGGCCAGCTCGGCATTGGTCATCGTGCGATGGAAGTGGGCCGGATAGACCTCGCCGATCTGCTCGCGCAGCAGCTTCAGCTTCTGGGCGCGCACTTCGGTCGCGTCGGAGGAGAGGGCGGCGGTTTCGGTCTTGTTGTTCATGGTTCAAGCGTCCGATTCAGTTCTTCGGGCCGACGAGCGAGGCAACGGTCTGGGCGGCAAGTTTCAGCCGCTGGCGCACGACGGCACGGCCGAGGATTGCCATGGAATCGAAGAGGGGCAGCGAGCGTGATGAGCCGGACATCGCGACGAACAGCGGCGCCACCACGACCTTCAGCTTCTTGCCCATGCGGTCTGCGACGGCGCGCAGCTCCGCCTCGATCGATTCAACATTCCATTCCAGTATCTTTTCAAGATCCGGCTGAACTGTATTGAGGATTTCGAGCAATTCTTCCGGCGTCGACTTGATGCGGGCAAACGCCGAGGGATCGAGATTGAGCTCCGACTTCAGAAGGAAGCCCATGAGGTCCGGCAGTTCGCCGAGCTTGGAAATGCGCGACTGCGACAGCTTCAGGCCCTGGTGCAGCCGATCGTTCTCCATCGCCCAGGTCAGCACGCGCTGCTGGAATTCCTCTTCCGAAAGCTTCTCGCGGATCCACCGGCCGTTCAGCCAGTCGAGCTTCTGGATGTCGAAGATCGCGCCTGCCTTGGAGAGGTTTTCCGGATCGAACTTTCCGGCGAATTCGTCCATCGTCAACAGTTCTTCGCCTTCGGCGATCTGGACGAAGAACAGGCCGAGGAAATTCATCAGCGCCTCGGGGATATAGCCGAGGGCCGAATAATAGGAGATCGAGGTCGGGTTCTTACGCTTCGACAGCTTGGATTTGTCAGCGTTGCGCATCAGCGACAGGTGCATGAAGACGGGCTGCTCCCAGCCGAAATAGCGATAGAGCAGGATGTGCTTCGGCACGGATGCCAGCCATTCCTCGCCGCGCGCGACATGGGTGATCTTCATCAGATGGTCGTCGATGACGTTCGCCATGTGGTAGGTCGGCATGCCGTCGCCCTTGATCAGCACCTGCATGTCCACCGAGTCCCAGGGGATGCTGACTTCGCCGTAAACGCCGTCGGTGAAGTCGCAGGAGCCCTCGGTCGGGATCTTCATGCGGATGACGGAGCTTTCGCCCGCTGCCATCTTGGACGTGACCTCCTCGGCCGTAAGGGTCAGGCAGAGACCATCGTATTTCGGCGCCTTGCCGGCGGCGCGCTGGGCTTCACGCATCTGCTCCAGGCGCTCGGGCGTGCAGAAACAGCGGAAGGCGTGGCCCTTGTCCAGGAGTTCCTGGGCATAGGGCTGGTACATCGACTTGCGGTCGCTCTGGCGATAAGGGCCATATGGGCCGCCGATATCCGGACCTTCCTTCCATTCCAACCCGCACCACTTCAGCGCGTCCAGCACCTTCGTCTCGAATTCCGGCGTCGAGCGGGTCGCATCCGTATCCTCGATACGCAGGATGAATTCGCCGCCGTGCTTCTTGGCGAAGAGGTAGTTGAACAGCGCTATATAGGCGGTGCCGACATGCGGCTCGCCGGTCGGGGAGGGTGCAATGCGGACGCGGACGCCGGAGGTTGTCATCTTTTTTGCCCGTTATGAGATGCAGGCGGCATCGCTGGGAGCGCGCCAGCCGCCATGGATGCGAATGTCTGGATCAGGAAAACCACCGCGGGAGGGTCGAAACCCGGAATGATCGGCCGATTTTCCGCTCGGCTGGCCTTAGGCCATATTCAACCGTGCGCGTCAAGGAAAACCGGTCGGCGGCGGCTGAGCGGACCGGCCAGACAAAGAGCAATGCCGTTGCCGACGAGGATGATCGGCAGCGAAAGCGGCGGTTCGAGCCGAAGGCGTACCGTTTACCTGTCAATGCGGCTGGACAATGCCGGATGCGAGACTAGGCTCAACCGGAGGGCGATTGCCTGACGCGCGAGGGAGAGATCTTAGATGAGCGAGCTTTTGCATGTGCCGGTAAAGCTGGCGGACGGGCGTGAAACGACGCTGAACGAGTACAAGGGTAAGGTGATGCTGGTCGTCAACGTCGCCTCCAAATGCGGCTTCACCAACCAGTATGACGGCATGGAAAAGCTGTACGAGGACAGGCGCGACCGCGGCTTTGTCATCGCAGCCTTCCCCGCCAACAACTTCAAGGGCCAGGAGCCCGGCACGAACGAGGAGATCGTCGCGTTCTGCAGCACGACCTATAACGTGACGTTTCCGATCTTCTCGAAGATCTCTGTCAAGGGGGAGGACCAGCACCCGCTCTACAGGCAACTCACGGGTTCGGGCGTTACGGCGACGGGCGATGAGCCGATGAGGCAAAGGCTGCGCGCCAACGGGATCGAGGCGGAGGATCGAACCGAAATTCTCTGGAACTTCGAAAAATTCCTGATCGGGCGCAATGGCGAGGTCGTCGCCCGCTTCGCGCCCGATGTGGCGCCCGAAGATCAAAGGCTTGTCTCTGCGGTCGACCGGGAGCTCGCGAAAGCCGGCTGATCAAACAGCCTGATGATTGTTCAATTGCAGCCGGGCGCGGCCGTCGACCGCGCCCGGCTCGCTTGCGGTCGTCAATGACCGCCGGCGGCTCTCTTGCGCCTGTTGCGCGCCACCATGTTCAGCACTTCGACCAGCGCCGAGAAGGCCATCGCGGCGTAGACGTATCCCTTCGGAACATGGAAGCCCATGCCGTCGGCGATCAGCGTCGTGCCGATCATCAGCAGGAAGGCGAGCGCCAGCATGACGATCGTCGGATTGCGCTCGATGAAGTTTGCGAGCGGCGTCGCAGCAAACAGCATGACCGTAACGGCGACGATAACGGCGACCACCATGATCGGGACGTGCGGCGTCATGCCTACGGCGGTGATGATGCTGTCCACCGAGAAGACGAGGTCGAGCAGCAGGATCTGGCCGATCGCAGCGGCGAAGCCGGTCGTCGCGGAACTCGCGATGAAATCCTCCTGATGATCGGCGGGATCGACGTTGTGATGGATTTCCTTCGTCGCCTTCCAGACAAGGAAGAGGCCACCGGCGATGAGGATGATGTCCTTCCAGGAGAAGCCGTGACCGAAGAGCTCGAAAACCGGTTCGGTCAGCTGGACGATCCAGGCAACCGTGCCCAGCAGCGCAAGACGCATGACGAGGGCAAGCCCGATGCCGATGCGCCGCGCCTTTTCGCGATTTTCGGGCGGAAGCTTATTGGTCAGGATCGAGATGAAGATCAGGTTGTCGATGCCGAGAACGACTTCCATGGTCACGAGGGTGACAAGCGCCACCCAGGCAGCCGGATCCTGGAGAAGCTGCATTATTTCCTGCATCGGCGAGTTACCCCCTTGCGCCAAAAGATTGTCCACGCTGCCAATTTAAGCATGGCGTGGCGCCGGGCAAGCGGCGCAAGGGGATATACGAAAGCGCGGTCGCTTCTATTCCCTGATCGGGAGCCAAATTTCCGTAAGGCCCATACCGGTGTGCGGGTCGAAGCGCTCGTCGTAGCGCTCGAACATGTCCGGCATGTCGCCACAGCGAAGGCCGGATTCCGGCAGCCATGTACCGAAGATCTGCCCGCAGGTCGACTTTATCTCGGAGACGTGACCCCGGTGGGCGAAGACGGCGTAGCGCTGCGCCGGCAGCTTCAGCGTGGAAAATCCGCGGGGCAGGTCGTCGGCGGCCGTCACTTCCACGGCAGCCATGTAGCGGAAGCCGTCGGTCTGACCCTCGGCATGGGTGCAAACGCCGAAGGCCGCGTCACTCACCTGATCGGGAATATTGCCAAAGTGCATGTTGAACCTTTGCCAGAGCGAGGGAATTTTTTCGGTGTGCTCGAAGGAATAATCTTCGGCAAGTCCGGCAAGCAGCATTGCCGGCTGGTCGACGAAGCGCGGGGCTTCGAGTTTCGGGAGGCGCGTGTCGTCCATTCTGATCGGTTCCATCAGGTCGAGGTTTCGTGCGTGCCCTTGCCTGCGAACCGCTTCCGGCGTCACGCCGAACTGGTCGCGGAAGGCGCGGGTGAATGCCTCGTGCGAGCCGTAGCCCGCATCGAGCGCAACCTCGAGAATGTTTGCCGTGCCATCGGCGAGGACACGTGCAGCGCCGCTCAGGCGCCGTGCCCGGATATAGCCGCTGATCGAGTGGCCGGTCACGCTGCCGAAGACGCGCGACAGGTGAAAGCGCGAAAGCCCGGCTGCGTCGGATATCTCCTCCAGCGATATATCGCTTGCAAAATGGCTCTCGATGAACCAGACCGCCCTCTTGATGGCACTCATTTAATTCCCTCGGTTGCCGGACGATTCATAAGCGTTCGCCGGCAGTCGGGTTTGATCGCCGTTGCTGGATTATAGCGTGTGGAATGGTTGACGCGCGCAGAAATCGGCACGCCGGGATATGCCTGTCAGGTCAGGCGGTCGGGCGGGTGCCCGTGCCATAGGCGGCCATGAAGACGCGAACTGCGCCATGGACCACCCGATGCATCTCTTCCCGTGACGGTGGCTCCATCGCACCGAAGAGGCGCAGCTTGAAGAAGCTGCCGCTCGAAAGTTCGAGGAACTGGCGGGCCGCCAGGTCGATATCGTCGATTGCGACGCGACCCTCGGCCACCTGCCGCTGGAGATAGTCGTACATGACGGTCCGGATGTTCTCCGGCCCCGTGAAGAAGCGCTGGCACAGGCCCGGCATGCGATCCCGGACACCGAGGACGGTCCGCATCGCGTCCATCACCTTGTCGGTCGTCATGTGCGCGACAAAGGTCATGCCGAAATCGTAGAGAGCTTCCTCGACCGTGCTCTTTTCCGCGAGTGCGGTGCGAACGCTGGCCACGAACTCGGCACGCTCGGTCTCGACCATTGCCGCGAACAGGTCTTCCTTGTTCGCGAAATAGACATAGAGCGTGCCCTTGGAAACACCGGCCTCGCGCGTGACGTCGTTCATGCTGGCCGCATCGAAGCCGAATTTCATGAAAGCACGCTTCGCGCCTTCGAGAATCTGCTGGCGCTTGGCCGGGTCCTCGCCCGCCGCCCACCGTCCGCCCGTTGCCGGGGCGGCGTTCGCTGTCTCGTTTTCCAGTTGCGTCGTCTTGTTGTTCATGACCGGTTTCGAAAAATCTTTACGAAATCGAACTGATTGGTTCGATGCATCTTGATATGAGGGTAAAAACCCTTTATGTCAACTAAACCGAACCGTTCAGTTCGATCATTTTTACTCGATCTCGGTGTTTTCGCATGTCGACCACTCAGAAAACCAATGTAGCACGTATCGTCAGCGATTCCGCAGAAGCCGAAGTGGCCAAGCCGGAAGCTGGCGCATCCGCGGATGCCTCCACCGCGGATGCGCGCGGCCCTTCCGCTGCCCCGGCCGCGCAGGCGGAGGCTCCGGCAGCCCCCCAAAAGAAGCGCCGGAGCCTCGCCCTGCCGATCATCGGCCTCGCGCTGCTCGCCGGCGGCGCATGGTACGGCTATGAGTGGTGGACGAATGGCCGCTTCATGGTATCGACCGACGACGCCTATATTCAAGGCGATATCGCGATCATCTCGCCGAAGGTTACCGGCTATGTCGCGCAGGTGGATGTCGTCGCCAACCAGAAGGTCAAGGCCGGTGACGTCCTCGTCACGCTCGACAACGGCGACTACCAGAATGCCCTCGACCAAGCGAATGCGCAGCTTGCGACGGAACAGCTCTCGCTGAAGCGGATCGACGCCCAGATCGACGGTGCAAAGGCGAGCCTTGCACAGGCCGATGCGCAGAAGGTCTCGCTCGAAGCGGCCGTCCGCGGCGCCGAGATCAAGCAGAAGCGCCAGGCAGAACTCGCGGCGAAGTCAGCCGGCACGGCAGCCGACCTCGACAGCGCCAATGTCGCGCTCGACCAGGCCAAGGCGAACCTCGTCGGCGGCGATGCGAACATTACCTCCGCGCAGGCCAACATCACGATCCTGGAAGCGCAGCGTCGCGAGGCCGAAGGCTCGGTTCGCACATTGGAAATCCAGCGCGACAAGGCGGCCCGCGACCTTTCCTTCACGGTCCTCAAGGCACCCTATGACGGTATCGTCGGCAACCGTGCCGTCCAGGAAGGCGATCTCGTCTCTCCTGGCCAGAGGCTGATGGCGCTGGTTCCCGTCCGCCAGCTCTTTATCGACGCGAACTTCAAGGAGACGCAGATCCAGCATCTCGTCCCCGGCTCGAAGGTCAGTGTTCATGTCGATGCCTATGACGACCACCCGATCGTCGGCACCGTCGAGTCAATTTCCCCGGCCTCCGGCTCGGTCTTTTCGCTGCTGCCGCCGGAAAACGCGACGGGCAACTTCACCAAGATCATCCAGCGCGTGCCGGTGCGCATCGCGCTGCCCCAGGACGCGCTTGACAGCGGCCGCCTTCGCGCCGGCCTGAGCGTCGTCGTCGACGTCGATACCCGCACGGCTCCCGCCACCGGAGTGGCAGAGGCAAAATAATCCGCCGCAGCGCCAGTTGGCATTTGGCCAACGGCGCCGCAGGACTGTCGATTTGCGCATGACCGCGTCTCAGACGGTCATGCGCCCACGGAGTTAGGCCCATGGCCGCCAGCGCAACAGTGGGGACCGTCCCGGTCGCCGGCGCCGAAGAACGCATGGATCCAAGAAAGCTGATCGCCTTCTTTGCCATGGTGCTCGGCATGTTCATGTCGATTCTCGACATCCAGATCGTCTCCGCGTCGCTCGCGGAAATCCAGGCCGGCCTGTCCGCCGGCTCGGACGAGATCGGCTGGGTGCAGACGGCCTATCTCATCGCCGAAGTCATCATGATCCCGCTCTCGGGCACGCTCGCGCGCATCATCTCGACGCGCTATCTTTTCGCGATCTCGGCGGCCGGTTTCACGCTGTCCAGCGCGCTCTGCGCGACGGCAACGAACATCGACCAGATGATCGTCTATCGCGCCATCCAGGGCTTCATCGGCGGCGGCATGATCCCATCGGTCTTCGCGGCGGCCTTCACCATCTTCCCGCCCTCCAAGCGCAGCGTCGTCTCGCCGATCATCGGTCTTATCGCAACGCTTGCCCCCACCATCGGCCCGACGGTCGGCGGCTATCTCAGCCATGCCTTCTCCTGGCACTGGCTGTTCCTCGTCAACATTATCCCGGGCATCGTTGTGACGATCGTCACCTGGAATTTCATCGATTTTGACAAGCCGGAACTGTCGCTCTTCAAGAAGTTCGACTGGTGGGGCCTCATCTCGATGGGGGTCTTCCTCGGGGCTCTGGAATATGTGCTGGAGGAGGGCAACTCCAACGACTGGTTCAACGACCGATATATCGTGATCGGCGCCGTCGCATCGGCCATCGCCGCAGTCGTCTTCTTCTACCGCGCCTTTGCGGTGGAGTTCCCGGTGGTCGATCTCAGGGCCTTTTCCAACCGAAACTTCGCCTTCGGCTCGGTCTTCTCCTTTGTCATGGGCATCGGCCTCTATGGCCTCACCTATATCTACCCGGTCTATCTCGGGCGCATCCGCGGCTATGATTCGCTGATGATCGGCGAGACCATGTTCGTGTCGGGCCTTGCCATGTTCTTCACGGCGCCGATTGCCGGCCGGCTTTCGACGAAGCTCGACCTCCGGGTGATGATGGTGATCGGATTCCTGAGCTTTGCCGCCGGCACCTTCACCATGACGCATCTGACGGCCGATTGGGATTTCTACGAGCTCTTCATTCCCCAGATCCTTCGCGGCTTCGGGCTGATGATGTGCATGGTCCCGATCAACAACATCGCTCTCGGCACGATGGCGCCCTCGCGCATGCGTGGAGCATCGGGCCTCTTCAACCTGACCCGAAACCTCGGCGGTGCGGTCGGTCTCGCGGTCATCAACACGGTTCTCACCAATCGCCAGGATGTGCACTACGAGCGCCTGCGCGAAAATGTTCACTGGGGCAGCGCGGCCGCACTCGACCAGATGAACAACATGGCGGCCAATTTCAATGCGCACGGCATGGAAGGCTCCGCCGTCGCAATCAAGCAACTGGTCGGGCTTGCTGAGCGGCAGGCGATGATCATGTCCTTCAGTGATATCTTCCTCATGCTGACCTTGCTATTTACCGCGATGTGCCTTGGTGTGTTCATGATCAAGAAGCCGCAGGCGGCTGGCCGCGCGGGCGGTGGCGGCGGCCACTGAGCTGCAGTCCGCGGCATCGATAAGGCCCTCGTTTCGAGGGCCCTTTTTGTTGCCCGCGCTCGTAATTGCGTTGCCCTTTCCATGGCTTGTCCTGGAGCTGTCGGCGCGGCGATCTCCCAAGCGCCGCGGTGTTCGTCGGCTTCAGATTTATCTGCTCTGAAAGTCGGGAAAGCGACCTTCAGAATTTTTTGATTTACGTACATCAGATTTGGCGTTATTGGTCTTGTCAGGAGGAGCGATGAGGCCAACAGTTCACGATATTGCCGCTGCTGCGGGCGTGAGCCTTGCCACGGTCGACCGCGTGCTGAATCAGCGCCCCGGCGTGCGTCAGGCGACGCGGCGCAAGGTCGAGGAAGCGATTCGCGAGATCGGCTATGTGCGCGATGTGGCCGCCGCCAATCTTGCCAAGAGCCGCGTCTATCCGCTCGTCTTCATTCTGCCCACAAGCGACAATTCCTTCATGCACGGCGTGCTTGAGGAGGTGAAGCAGGCGGTCGCGCGTTCGGGTGGCGAGAGAACGGCCATCCGCGTCATCGAGGTTCCCGCCTTTGATCCTTCGGCGATCGTCGCCGCGCTACAGGGCCTCGCCTCGGAAAAGCCGGCGGGCGTGGCGCTGGTCGCAACCGACGCGCCAGAGGTTCGCGCTGCCGTCGACGATCTCGTTGCTGCCGGTGTTTCCGTCGTCACCCTCGTTTCAGATCTTACCGGTTCGCGCCGCCATCACTATGCCGGCGTCGACAACATCGCCGCCGGCCGCACGGCGGCTCATCTGCTGGGCCGGTTCCTCGGCGCGAAGGAAGGCGAGGTTGCGGTCCTGGCCGGCTCGATGCTGGTACGCGACCACCGCGAGCGGCTCGAGGGCTTCGCGGCGCTGATGGCCGAGCAATTTCCGCAGTTCTCGCTGCTGCCGGTGGTCGAAGGACGCGACGATCCCGAGCTCGTGAACGTGCTTATCAACGCGACGCTTTCGAAGAACCCCCGTGTCATCGGCATATACAGTCTTGGCGCGGGCAATCGCGGCCTCATAAAGTCTCTGAAGGAGAGCAGGCCGCAACGCGACCTGACCGTCGTCGCCCACGAGCTGACCGCACATACCCGCAGCGCGCTGAAGGACGGTCTCATCGACGCGATCCTCAATCAGGATGCGGGCCACGAAGTGCGCAGCGCGATCCGCGTGATGAAGGCAAAGGCGGACGGGCTCGCGATCATTCCCGCGCAGGAGCGCATCCGTCTCGATATTTTCTTGAAAGACAATCTGCCCTGAGTGGCAGAGCAGGGAGAAACACCACAATGTATTTGGGTCTCGATCTCGGTACTTCCGGCGTCAAAGCCATGCTTATCGACGGCGATCAGAAGATCATCGGTTCCGGCAATGGTTCGCTCGACGTCTCTCGGCCGCATCCCGGCTGGTCGGAGCAGGATCCGGCGGACTGGATCCGCGCGACGGAAGAAGCCGTTGCTGCTCTGAAGGCGAAGCATCCGGCCGAACTTGCCGCCGTCCGCGGCATTGGCCTTTCCGGCCACATGCACGGCGCGACCCTCCTCGATGCTGATGACAAGGTGCTGCGCCCCTGCATTCTATGGAACGATACGCGCAGCCATGTCGAGGCTGCCGCGCTCGATGCAGATCCGCGCTTCCGCAAGCTCACGGGCAATATCGTCTTCCCGGGCTTTACCGCGCCGAAGCTTGTCTGGGTCGCCAAGCACGAGCCGGCGATCTTCGCCAAGGTCGCCAAGGTTCTGCTGCCTAAGGACTTCCTGCGCCTGTGGCTGACGGGCGAGCATATCTCCGAAATGTCGGATTCCGCCGGCACCTCCTGGCTCGACACGGGCAAGCGCAAGTGGTCTGCAGAGCTTCTCGCCGCGACCGAGCTTGATGAAAGCCAGATGCCGTCGCTGGTGGAGGGCACGGAGGCGGGCGGCAGCCTGCGCCGCGAACTTGCATCCAAATGGGGCATTGCCGGTGATGTCGTCGTTGCTGGCGGGGCAGGCGACAATGCAGCCTCGGCCTGTGGCATGGGTACTGTCAAGGCGGGCGCCGCCTTCGTTTCGCTCGGAACGTCCGGCGTGCTTTTTGCCGCCAACGGCTCCTACCTGCCGAAACCGGAAAGCGCCGTTCACGCCTTCTGCCACGCGCTGCCCAATACCTGGCACCAGATGGGTGTCATCCTTTCGGCCACCGACGCGCTGAACTGGCATTCCGGCGTCACCGGCAAATCGGCGGCGGACCTGACCGGCGAACTCGGCGACACGCTGAAGGCTCCCTCGGGCGTCACCTTCCTGCCGTATCTTTCCGGCGAACGCACGCCGCACAACGATGCCGCCATCCGCGGAGCCTTCATCGGCCTCGGCCACGAAAGCAGCCGCGTCGTGCTCACCCAGGCGGTATTGGAGGGCGTCAGCTTCGCCATCAGCGACAATCTCGAGGCGCTGCGTTCCGCCGGCACCACAATCGCACGCGTCACGGCGATTGGCGGCGGTTCGCGCTCGCGCTACTGGCTGGCCTCGATCGCGACGGCCCTCGGCGTGCCGGTCGACATCCCGGCCGATGGCGATTTCGGCGCGGTCTTCGGTGCTGCCAGGCTGGGTCTGATCGCTGCGACGGGAGCCGATCCGGTCGCCGTCTGCACGCCGCCGAAGACCGCAAGCACGATCGAACCCGTGACTGCGCTTAGCGGTGTCTATGCGGATGCCTACAAGCGCTACCGCGCCCTTTATCCGGCGATCAAATCACTGCAGCATTGAACCCAGAACAACAATTCGAAACCTGAGGAGACACGAGATGAGCACCGGATTTTTCGGCGACATCCAGAAGATCAAGTACGAAGGCCCTGATAGCACAAATCCGCTGGCCTTCCGCCACTACAACAAGGACGAAGTCGTTCTCGGCAAGCGCCTGGAAGACCATCTGCGCTTCGCCGTTGCCTACTGGCACACCTTCGCTTGGCAGGGCGGCGACCCCTTTGGCGGCCAGACCTTCCTGCGCCCCTGGTTCGAAGACACGATGAAGGCCGCCAAGCTCAAGGCCGACGTCGCGTTCGAACTCTTCCAGTTGCTCGATGCGCCGTTCTACTGCTTCCATGACGCCGACGTGCGCCCGGAAGGCAAGAACTTCGCCGAGAACACCAAGAACCTGAACGAGATCGTCGACTACTTCGCCGAGAAGCAAGCCGCGTCAGGCGTCAAGCTGCTCTGGGGCACGGCGAACCTCTTCTCGAACCGCCGCTTCATGTCGGGTGCAGCAACCAATCCGGATCCGGATGTTTTCGCTTACTCCGCCGCGACGGTTAAGACCTGCATGGACGCCACGGCCAAGCTCGGCGGCGCCAACTACGTCCTGTGGGGCGGCCGCGAAGGCTATGAGACCCTGCTCAACACCGACCTCAAGCGCGAACTCGACCACCTCGGCCGCTTCCTCAACCTCGTCGTCGAGTACAAGCACAAGATCGGCTACAAGGGCACGATCCTGATCGAGCCGAAGCCGCAGGAGCCGACCAAGCACCAGTACGACTACGACGTGGCGACGGTCTACGGTTTCCTGAAGAAGAACGGCCTTGAAAACGAAGTGAAGGTCAATATCGAGCAGGGCCATGCGATCCTCGCCGGCCACTCCTTCGAGCACGAACTGGCGCTTGCCAACGCGCTGGGGATCTTCGGCTCGATCGACATGAATCGCAACGACTACCAGTCGGGCTGGGATACCGACCAGTTCCCGAACAATGTTCCTGAGATGGCACTCGCCTACTACTACGTCCTGCAGGGCGGCGGCTTCACGTCAGGCGGCACCAACTTCGATGCCAAGCTGCGCCGCCAGTCGCTCGATGCGGAAGACCTGTTGATCGGCCATATCGGCGGAATGGACGCCTGCGCCCGCGGTCTCAAGGCAGCCGCCAAGATGATCGAGGACAAGGCGCTCTCCGGCCCGCTCAATGCGCGCTATGCCGGCTGGGATTCGGCCGAAGGCCAGAAGCTCGCTCGCGGCGAATACTCGCTCGAGCAGATCGCCGAGTGGGTCGAAGCCAAGGACATCAACCCGCAGCCGAAGTCCGGCAAGCAGGAACTGCTCGAAAACGTCGTCAACCGCTACGTTTGATGTCGAACTGATCTTTGAGGAAGGGCCGGGGAGCGAAAGCTTCCCGGCCCTTTGCATTACGGCACATCATTTCACCCTGTCGATCGATGCCGCGATCTGCTGCGCTTCCTTGCCGATCTGTCGCAAAAGTCCTGTCGGCACCACGTTGAAGCCGCAGAAATAGAGACCGTCATTGCCCGGCTGAAGCTCGCCGCGCGGCGGGCCGTCGGCGCCACCGAACCTTTGCTCGAAATTCGGCAGCAACGCATTGAGCGCCGGCTTGTAGCCGGTTGCCATGACAATCGCATCGAAGGTTTCGCGCCGGCCGTCGGCAAAATGCACCTGCGAGCCCTCCAACTTCGAAACACCGGGAAGTACCCGGATATCACCCGACCTGATCCGCTCGATCGTTCCGATATTGATCAGGGGAGTGCGGCTCCTTTCCATGATCGTCGTTAGTGGACCTTCGCGCGCCCGTTCAAGCCCAAACGCTCCCAAATCCCCGAAGCGCCAGCGCAGGAACGGAGCGTTCACGGCGTCGACGATGCGGCAGGGAAAATACTGCTGCGCTATGGCGATGCTCGCGGTCGTCAATCCGAACATCTCGAGCGGGACGACATTGACCGGACTTCGCACGGACAATCCGACCTCGAGGCCCGCTTCGGCGCATTCGAGAGCGATCTCGCCCGCCGAATTGCCGAAGCCGACGACGAGGACACGCTTTGCCGCGAGGTCCGCTGCGTTTCTGAACTCCGATGAGTGAAGGCGCTTTCCCGTGAACCCTTCCTGTCCTTCCCAGGTCGGGACGGCGGGCATGTTCGCAAGCCCGGTCGCAACGATCACGTTCCTTGCCTCGAAGGCTCCGGCGGCAGTCTCCACGGCCCATTCCTTCGCCTTCCGGATCGCCGTGACGTGTGTGCCGTATCTTATCTCGACGCTGTTGGAGTTGGCATAGTCTTCGAGATACTCGATGACCTGAAGCCGCGACGGGTATTTTGGAAAACTGCGTGGCATCAGTCTTCCGGGCAGGGCGGAGTGCATCTTGTGGGTATGCAGACGAAGCCTGTCGTAGTGCCTGTGCCACGAGGCGGCGAGCCTGTTGGCTCTTTCAAGCACGAGCGACGAACGCCCGCGCGCACGGAGCGCGGCGGCGCAGGCCAGTCCTGCAGGTCCGGCGCCGACAATGATTGTTTCGGAAGCTGTCACGGCGTACCTGCCTGCCAAAACCCTGGAAGCGGTTGTAGCACAAATTGCCGTGGCGAACGGCTATTCGCGAGACGCGCGAGCAATGTCGGCTTGGTACTGGGAGCCTTTTACCAGGCCGAAAGTCAGACCATCGTGCGGTATTGTCGGCCTTGCACAGAAGCTGCGCTACCGGTTGGGGTTTTTCGCCAATTGCCACTCACCCGTCGCGTCGGGCTCCACGCGCTTGTTGCCGCGGTAGAAGATTGGCAGTCCGGTCTTCTTGTCGATCGAGAAACGGCTCGGCGTGAACTTTTCGTTCTCGCGGCCCTGGACGGCGAGGCCGAGCGCATCCTTGAATTTACCGGCCTTGCAGAGACTCTTGAACAGAGTTTGATCCATCGGTTGCTCCAGCGTCGTTTCACGTCCCTTGGATTGCCTGCCAGCGTCCAATGACTGGATCAACCACGAATGAAGGTCCCCATCAACCCCCATTTAGCCAACAGCCGGGCCGTGTGCCTCTTGAGCGCCTAGAGCGCATCAGGTCCGGGCGGCAATCGCATTGCGGCTCGCCCAGGATGCATCGCGCCGCTGCGTGGTCAGCGTTTCTGCCAGTTGCGGGGCGGGGCGGAGACCGAGCTGCGCACGATGAGGTCCGGCCTGAGGAGGATCTCAGTTTCGGCGGGCTGTCCGTCCGAGAGCAGTTCCAGTAGCAGCGCCATCGCATGCTTGCCGATTGCGGTGCGCGGCTGGCGGATCGTCGTCAGCGACGGGGTCATGAAGACGGCCTGCGGCACGTCGTCGAAGCCGGTTACCGAGAAGTCCCGTGGAATATCGTAACCCCGGGCGCCAAGGCCGATCATGACGCCGATCGCTGTCTGGTCGTTGACGCACATGAAGGCGGTCGGCAGCGTATCGCGGATGAAGACCTGTTCGACGGCATGGCGCCCGCTTTCGATCGTGCCGTCCCCTTCGAGCACGATGCGCATGTCCTGCGGGATGCCGGCCGCATCGAGCCCTGCTTCGTAGCCTTCCCGCCGGCGGCTATAGGCGAGCCGCGTACGCGAATCACCGATGAAGGCGATCTTGCGGTGCCCCTCGGCGAGCAACAGGTCGACGGCCTTGCGGGCACCCTCGATGTCGTCGACGCCGACATAGGGAATCCCGCCGTTGAAGACCGGTTCGAAGACGCCGACGCTTGGCGGCAGCTGCGCAGTCATCGTCTGGTGGCCGAACGGCAGGATGCCGGTGAAGAGAATGAGGCCGGCCGCCTGGTTCGAGCTGAAGAACTTCAGATATTCGAGACCGCGCTGGGCATCGTTCTGGGTATGGCCGATCAGGATGCCGTAGCCGTGGGCGCGGGCTTCATTCTCCAGGCCGATCAATATGTTGGAGAAGTTCGGGTCGCCGATATCGGGCGCCACGACGAGGATCATGTTGGAACGGCCGAGGCGCAGGCTGCGCGCCATGGCATTCGTCGTGTAGCCGGTGATGGCGATCGCCTGGTTGACCTTGAGTCGCGTCGAATTGGCGACCTTCTCCGGCATGTGGATTGCCCGCGAAACGGTCGCGATGGAAACCTCGGCGATCCGGGCGACGTCTTCGATGGTTGCGGGCGTGGAATTCGACACGGGATTCTGCCTTGGGCTGTCTTCGCCGCACACTACACAGGCTTGTCGGCAGGTCAAATGCACCTTTCAACAAGTCGATGTAATTACACGATGTAAACCTTTACATGCGCGATGTAAAGGTTTACATATGCCTCCAAGCGGATGGGAGCCGCAGGGAGGACGTCATGACAGCGGATAATGCAGAGGCTGCGCCGGTAGTTCTGTCGGCGAAGCGCATTTGCAAATCCTTCAGCGGCGTGCAGGTTCTTTTCAGCGTGAATTTCGACCTGCGCGCAGGTGAAATCCATGCCCTGATGGGCGAAAACGGCGCCGGAAAATCCACCCTCGTCAAGATACTGTCCGGCTTCGAACAGCCGACGTCGGGCGAGATTCTCCTCGACGGCAAGTCGGTGGTGTTGCCGCCGAACGGTGCTGCCGAGGCGCTGGGCATCGTCATCATCCACCAGGAATTCAATCTCGCCGAACACCTGACCGTCACCGAAAGTCTGTTCCTCGGGCGAGAGGTCACGCGATTCGGTGTGCTCGACCGCAGGTACATGCGCTCCGAGACGCGCAAGGTTCTCGACACGCTTGGTTCGCATGTCGACGAGAATGCGCTCATCAGCACGCTTTCCATTGCCGACAAGCAGATGGTCGAGATCGCCAAGGCGATCAGCCGCGATGCGCGCGTCGTCTTCATGGACGAGCCGACGGCCGTGCTGTCGCGCGAAGAGACGAACATGCTGTTCAAGCAGGTGCGCAAGCTGCGTGACAAGGGCACGAGTTTCGTCTTCGTCTCGCACAAGCTGGATGAAGTTATGGAGCTTACCGACCGCGTTACCGTCCTGCGCGACGGGCAATGGGTCAAGACGGCGCCGACCGGCATTCTGGACGGGGAATCGATCGCGCAGCTGATGGTCGGTCGCGAGCTTTCGAGCCTCTATCCGGCCAAGTTCGAGCCCAATGTCGACGAAGAGGTCGTGCTCCGCGTCAGCGGCATTTCGACCGGCTATGTCAAGGATGCGAGCTTCGAGGTTCGCAAGGGCGAGGTGATCGGCTTTTCGGGGCTGATCGGTTCGGGCCGCACCGAGCTGATGGAAGCGATCGCGGGCCTGCGGACCCGTCTTTCCGGCGAGGTCGTCATCAAGGGCGAGCACGTCCATTCCGGCGATGCGCGGGCGGCAAACCGGGCGGGTCTTGCCTACATGACCAAGGATCGCAAGTCGAAGGGTCTGCTGCTGCGCTCCAACATGGCGGCCAACCTGACGCTGCAGTCGCTGGAGCGCCATGTCAGCCACGGCTATCTGAGCCCAAATAGCGAGGCGGCCGCCCTCGCCAAGGCCAAGCGCCGATTCGATATACGTGTGCGCGACAGCAAGATCGTGGCCGGGCGTATGTCGGGCGGCAACCAGCAGAAGCTCCTGCTTGCCAAGGTCATGGAGACCGAGCCGCAGATCATCATCATCGACGAGCCGACACGCGGCATCGACGTCGGCACCAAGCAGCAGATCTACCACTTCATCTCGGCGCTTGCGCGCGACGGCCGGTCGATCATCGTCGTTTCCTCGGAAATGCCGGAGATCATCGGGCTCTGCACGCGCGTCGCCGTGATGCGCGAGGGGCGGATCGTCGGGATGCTCGAGGGAGACGAGATCTCCGAACAGGAAATCATGCGCTACGCGGCGGGACTGAAGAGGCAGACCGCCGCCTGAGAGCGGCGGGTCGGC
This sequence comes from Rhizobium sp. BK251, assembly GCF_004345245.1. Lineage (GTDB taxonomy): Bacteria > Pseudomonadota > Alphaproteobacteria > Rhizobiales > Rhizobiaceae > Rhizobium. Next base: position 186,396 of record NZ_SLUQ01000008.1, read on the forward strand.
AGGCGGCTGCGAGCAAAATAAGAAGATACCCATCGCGGATGGGACGGGAGGTCGATTTTGGACATGAGTGCTAACGAGGAAACCAGGGAGATCCGGCGCAGATCCTGGCGGGATGTCGATCTGCGCGCGGTTGCGCCCTTTGCGGCTCTTGCGCTGCTCCTGATCGTCGGAGCGCTGGTCAATCCGAATTTCATCGGCATCACCAATCTCGCGAACGTCGCGACGCGCTGTGCCTTCATCGCCATCATTGCGGTCGGTGCGACCTTCGTCATCTCAGCGGGCGATCTCGATCTTTCCGTTGGCTCGATGGTCGCCTTCGTGGCGAGCCTGATGATCCTGCTGATAAATTCCGGCGTGATCGCCGATCCCACGCTCATGCTCGTGGCTGCGGTCGCCTTCACTGTCGTTGCCGGCGCCCTGTGTGGCCTTGCGAACGGCCTCATCACCACGGTCGGCAAGATCGAGCCCTTCATCGCCACGCTTGGCACGATGGGCATCTATCGCGGGCTCACGACCTGGCTGTCGCAGGGCGGCGCGATCACGCTGCGCTCGTCGGAAATCCAGTCGCTCTACCGCCCGGCCTATTTCGGCAGTATCGGCGGTGTGCCGGTCCCGATCGTGGTCATCCTCGTCGTCACGGCGATTGCTGCGTTCATCCTCTATCGCACGCGCTATGGCCGCCATGTCGTGGCCGTCGGTTCCAACAGCGATGTCGCGCGCTATTCGGGTATCGCGGTCAACCGGGTGCGCACCATCGCCTTCGTCATCCAGGGGCTCTGTGTCGCCATCGCCGTGCTGCTCTACGTTCCGCGCCTCGGCTCGACCTCGGCGACGACCGGCATCCTGTGGGAACTGCAGGCGATCACCGCCGTCGTCGTCGGCGGCACGGCGCTGAAGGGCGGCGCCGGCCGGGTCTGGGGAACGATCTGCGGCGCCTTCATCCTCGAGCTCGTCGGCAACATCATGCTGCTGTCGAACTTCATCAGCGAATATCTCATCGGCGCGATCCAGGGTGCCATCATCATTATCGCGATGCTCGTCCAGCGCTCGCTGGTGCGGAAGTCGTAAGCAGCCATTTCACGAATTGGCCGGGCTCGCAGGGCGCCCGGCCCGGAGGTGAACAAGTCCCTGACGTTTTATTGGGAGGAAATAAGCATGCGTAAGCTCATGTTGGGCCTGACCGTAGCAGCGGCGACTTTCGCCGGTGCCGTTCATGCCCAGGACAAGAATTTCACCATCGGCGTGTCCATTCCGGCCGCCGACCATGGCTGGACTGCCGGCGTCGTGTTCCATGCCGAACGCGTCGCCAAGAAGCTGATGGAGGAGCATCCGGGCCTCAACGTCATCGTCAAGACCTCGCCGGACCCGGCCAGCCAGGCCAACGCCGTGCAGGACCTTGATACGCAGGGCATCGATGCCCTCGTCATCCTGCCGTCGGATCCGGATCCGCTCGTCAACGCCATCAAGGAAGTCAAGGACAAGGGCAAGTTCGTGGCTCTGGTGGACCGCGCTCCGTCGAACAACGACAACTCGGTTCGCGACCTCTACGTCGCCGGCAACAACCCGGCTGTCGGCGAAGTCGCTGGCAAGTACATCGCTTCGCAGACGCCGGACGCCGAAGTCGTCGTCATCCGCGGCCTGCCGATCCCGATCGACCAGCAGCGCCAGGACGGCTTCGACAAGGGTATTGCCGGCTCGAACGTCAAGGTTCTCGACCGCCAGTACGGCAACTGGAACCGCGACGATGCCTTCAAGGTCATGCAGGACTACCTGACCAAGTATCCGAAGATCGACGTCGTATGGTGCCAGGACGATGACATGGCTGTCGGCGTTCTCCAGGCCATCGAGCAGGCCAAGCGCACCGACATCAAGTATGTCGTTGCCGGCGCCGGCTCCAAGGACATGATCAAGAAGGTCATGGACGGCGACAAGATGATCCCGGTCGACGTTCTCTATCCGCCGGCGATGGTCGGCACCGCGATGGAGCTGACGGCTGCTTCGCTCTACGACCAGGTTCCGGTTCACGGCAACTACATCCTCGATGCGACGCTCATCACCAAGGACAATGCCAAGAACTACTACTTCCCGGATTCCCCGTTCTGATCAATCCGATCCATGCATGCGCCCCTCCGAAAGGACGGGCGCATTTTCTTTGTCCTGAAGTCGCCGGGCGATGAAAATGCGGCACGTACCTCTTGCCCGACCGGGTTGGTCGTGGTTAGGTCGCAGCCTACCGGTCTTGGCTTCGGCCAAAATCTGACGGCAAGGGCGAGGAGGCGCCTTGCTCCCGCCAAATTGCATGCTACAAGTTTCCAGAAACGTTTACGGTCGTCATTTAGGGAGGAATCCGACATGAAAACGATCAAGGGCCCTGGCCTGTTCCTCGGGCAGTTCGCGGGCGATGCCGCCCCTTTCAACTCTTGGGATGCGATCACCAAATGGGCGGCCGACATCGGCTACAAAGGCGTCCAGGTTCCCACCTGGGCCAGCCAGCTCATCGACCTCAAGAAGGCCGCGACTTCCAAGGACTATTGCGACGAGTTCGCCGGCAAGGCGCGCGAGAACGGCGTCGAGGTCACCGAGCTTTCCACCCATCTGCAGGGCCAGCTCGTTGCCGTGCATCCTGCCTATGACGAAGCCTTCGACGGCTTTGCTGCACCCGAAGTGCGCGGCAATCCGAAGGCACGCCAGGAATGGGCGGTCGAGCAGGTCAAGATGGCGCTGACGGCGTCGAAGCACCTTGGCATCAAGGCGCACGCGACCTTCTCAGGTGCGCTTGCCTGGCCCTTCATCTATCCCTGGCCGCAGCGCCCCGCCGGTCTCGTCGAGACGGCGTTCGACGAGCTTGCCCGTCGCTGGAAGCCGATCCTCGACCATGCCGACTCTCAAGGCGTTGACGTATGCTACGAGATCCATCCGGGCGAAGACCTGCACGACGGCATCACCTACGAGATGTTCCTCGAGCGCGTCGGCAACCATCCGCGTGCCAACATGCTCTATGATCCGTCGCACTACATCCTGCAGTGCCTCGATTATCTCGATAACATCGACATCTACAAAGACCGCATCAAGATGTTCCACGTCAAGGATGCCGAGTTCAATCCGACCGGCCGTCAGGGCGTTTACGGCGGCTATCAGGGCTGGGTCGAGCGCGCCGGCCGGTTCCGTTCGCTCGGCGACGGCCAGGTCGATTTCGGTGCGGTGTTCTCGAAGATGACGGCGAACAACTTTGATGGCTGGGCCGTGGTCGAATGGGAATGCGCGCTGAAGCATCCGGAAGACGGCGCCCGCGAAGGCGCTGAATTCGTGAAGGCGCATATCATCCGCGTCACGGAGAAGGCCTTCGACGATTTCGCCGCCGGCGGCACCGATCAGGCGGCCAACCGGCGGATGCTGGGGCTGGCATAAAGCGTAATTCGGCCCCGCCGGAGATCGATCCGGCGGGACCTGACCGGGCGTATAGTCTCGCCCGGTCGGGAGTGAGCCCTGCAGGGCAGGGGAGGAGGGCAAACCTCCGCATCAGAATTCTCAGGAGGAGACCTATGGCAATCGAAGGATCATCTGAACAAACACGCGAGCCGCGCATCCGGCTCGGCATGGTCGGCGGCGGCGCCGGCGCCTTCATCGGCGCGGTGCATCGCATCGCGGCGCGCATCGACGACCAATATGAGCTGATCGCCGGCGCGCTTTCGGCCTCTCCGGAAAAGGCGGTCGCCTCCGGGCGCGACCTCGGTCTCGATCCGGCGCGCACCTATTCGAGCTACAAGGAAATGGCGATCCGCGAGGCGAAGCTAAAGAACGGCATCGAGGCGGTCTCGATCGTCACGCCAAACCACGTCCACTATGATGCGGCCAAGGAATTCCTGCGCCGTGGCATCCATGTCATCTGCGACAAACCGCTGACCTCCAACCTTGCCGATGCGAAGAAGCTGAAGAAGGTTGCCGACGAGAGCGGCGCGCTGTTCATCCTGACACATAACTACACCGGCTATCCGATGGTGCGGCAGGCGCGCGAGATGATCGCCAATGGCGAGCTCGGCGATATCCGCATCGTGCAGGCCGAATATCCGCAGGACTGGCTCACGGAAGCGATCGAGCAGTCGGGCCAGAAGCAGGCCGCCTGGCGCACCGACCCGGCGCAATCGGGCGTCGGCGGTTCGACGGGCGATATCGGCACGCACGCCTACAATCTCGCCTCGTTCATCACCGGGCTCGAACTCGACAGCCTCGCGGCCGATCTCGACAGCTTCGTCGAAGGCCGCCGCCTTGACGACAACGCCCACGTGATGCTGCGCTTCAAGGCGAAGGGCAAGGAGAAGCCGGCTAAGGGCATGCTCTGGTGCAGCCAGGTGGCGCCCGGCCACGAGAACGGGCTCAAGGTCCGCGTCTACGGTACCAAGGGCGGCATCGAATGGGTGCAGGCCGATCCGAACTATCTTTGGTACACGCCGTTCGGCGACCAGAAGCGGCTGATCACCCGCAACGGTGCCGGTTCCGGTGCCGCCGCCGCCCGCGTCTCGCGCGTGCCGTCCGGCCATCCGGAAGGCTATCTCGAAGCCTTCGCGACGATCTATACGGAAGCAGCGCACGCCATCAACGCTGCCAAGAAGGGCAAGGCCGTCGACAAGGCCGTCGTCTATCCGACCGTCGACGACGGCGTGAAGGGGGTAGCCTTCGTCGAAGCCTGCGTCGCCTCCTCGAAGAAGAACGGCGCCTGGGTCAAGGTCTGACCCAGCGCCGGTTGCGCGGGGACATCCGTTCCCGCGCGCCACGGCTTCGCGGAGGCTGTCTAGACGGGCTCCATGGTTCCCTTATAGGCGACAATTAGCCCGATGCCGGGCATGGCAATCTCGACATCAAAGCGAAACCGCCCCTCGTGCCCTGTTTCAAAGCTCCGGCCGGTTGGCATCAATGCTCGGGGAAGCGGAATGCCGAGCAGAGACCAGCTGCGGGGAACGAACAGAAGCCGATCCCCCTCGATGACAAGCGCGAGGGCGACAGTGATCATTCCGAAACGTTCGAGTATCAAGAGATCGTTTCTGCCTGTGCCGCATTTCTGAACGGATGAGAAGGACTTTTCCCCGAAGGTTCTGGTCCATGCCTCGGCACGCTGCTCTGGCGATAAAGCCACACTTACTGGAACATCGGCCGCAGTGTCGGGAAAGCCCATGATGCGGCAAACGGCCCGTGCAATCCTGGATTTTCCCTGCATGACTTCGGCCTGTCCGCGCCATGTGCGCGATCGTATGGCGTCGTGCAACGCCTTTACCGGAGACGGGAGCGTTTCAAAGCCTGCTCCCAAAACCTGCCTGTAAATGGGGTCGCTCGCTGTTTGGGCGCCTCGGAAGCCTGCATAGATCGAACGGCCCGCAAATAGCTGGTCGTAGTCCGCGAGGTCCAACGCCCGGATGGCAGGTCGAGCTCCCGCCTGTGGGCGAATACCGTCCAGGAGTCTGCGTATAATCGCCTCGATGGCCATTGATGGAATGTAGGGACCGTCATCCCCCTCCGCCAAAAGATGCCAGCTCTGTTCGGTTTGCTTGCCGTCTCTCAATCCCCTGGCGTGCACAAACATGCCACCGCGATGTTCCCCGAACTTCATCAGGTTAAGCACGGTGTAAAACAGACGAGACAGTGGCGTCAGGGAAGGCAGTGCCGTCGCCGCTCGTGCTCTGGCCAGCAGATTGAGAATGCGATGCAGGAACTCGGGCACCGGTCCGGCTCCCATCCAGATATCCCGCATTGTTTCGTGCTCGGGTGGAACAACCTGGAGGTCCGGAACGTCGACGAGCGAGAAACGAATATTCCTCAGCGGCAATCTTCCGGGAACGGCAATCGTATAACGCATGCTCTCGGCGAGACCATGCGCAACGGTCTGAACACCATTTCGGTAGAGCTTCACGGGTGCGCCAGCATAGCCGACGACTGCCCGCATGACATTGAGCCCTATGCCGGCAAACGGCGATGGCGCTATTCCGCCTCTCACCGATACAATGTCCATTGTCTTGGCCATTTCGCGCAGCACCGCACCGGTCAGTACGGGGAAGCTGCTGACACCGGAGAGCACAAAGGCTCCCGCCTCCTCGGCATCTGCATTGAATTTCGATACGCCAAACACGAAATCGGCGGCATCGGCGAAATCCACATAATCTGTTCCCGATGCAATGCAGGCCGTGATGACGCCATATGGCGTGTCACCATAGTTCTGAAATGGGCCGGATGCGTCAACGACAAGGTCCGGGCATTCGACCTCCAACGCCTGCGCGATCTCGGCGCGGTCAAGGCGCAGTGGCCGAACGGTGGCCTTGCCGCGAAACGAATCGCAGAATTCGATTGCGCGTGACAGGTTGCGACCGCAGATGACGAGCTCGATCTCGGCAATATCAGAAAGAAGTTCGGCCAACCGCCCGCCAAAGACGCCATATCCCCCGAGGATGAGAACCTTCAAAGCAATAGTCTCTTTCTGACCTCGGGATCGGGAAGTTGGCACAGGTCGGAGGTTCCAAAGAACCTGATGCGGTTGACAGCAACGAAGCGATACAGGCCATCCTGGAAGGCTGCCGGAAGAACACGAAGCAGGGAGAGGATCTTCCAGATCCCGCCAAGGCGTTTCCCGACCCGAATGACTGCATCCAGCGATGAATATGCCTGCCCGTCTTCCACGTATAGCCACGAGGCAGGGTCGCTTGGATCAAGCCCGTAGTGCCTCATCAACGCGCCACCCAGGTCGGATTGCAGGGGAACGATCTTGAACTCCTCGGCTTTGTCATTCCGGGCAATCCAGGCGGCACCCCGCGCGCAAAGGGAACAGCGGGCATCCATCACCGTAAAAACGCCGGCTGCAGAGAACGGCGGGACAGATTTGTCCTTCCTGTAAGAAAACGGTTCGCGGTTTTTAAGCATGCGCGTGTACTTCGAGCTCTTGAATGCCTGTTGCGACAACTTATGCGCGCTTTTTTATTCGATCAACATGAAGATTGTCCGATAGCCGCCCGCAGCCAAATACGATCTTATCCTGCTTCGAGCATGCCGTTTTCCAGGGACGGCTGGAAGGCTGCCCGTGCGCCTGTTGCTGCAGCAGCAACAGGCGCACGTTGTTGTGCTTGCGCTCGGCCGGCCCTGTCAGGCGGCCGCGCGCTCGGTGAGCGAGCGGCGGCGCAGCTCGGCGTTCTGGAGCGCCGGAGGCTGGTAGTTGGCTTCGATCGGCCCGGTTTCCGTGCCCGGCGGCACGATCGCGTCGATCTGGTCGAGGATGTCGTCGGTGAGGCGCACTTCGGCGCCTGCAAGAAGATCGTCAAGATGCTCCATCCTGCGCGGTCCGATGATGGCCGAGGTGACGCCGGGATGCGCCATCACGAAGGCAAGCGCCATATGCGTGAGCGTCATGTCGGCCGATTCAGCCAGCGAGATCAGTTGCTCCACCGCTTCCAGGCTGCGCGCGTGCGACATCTGTTTCGGGAAGAACCTGACCCGGCTGCTTTCCGGCTGCGGCTGGTCACGGCGGTAGCGGCCAGTGAGCATGCCCATGGCGAGCGGGCTCCACACCATCGCTCCCATCCCATAGCGTTCGCAGGTGGGCAGGACCTCACGCTCGATGACGCGGTTCAGGATCGAATAGGGCGGCTGCTCGGTGCGGAAACGGGCGAGGCCGCGCCGCTCCGCGACCCACTGCGCTTCGATGATATCGGAGACTGGAAAGGTCGAGGAGCCGATCGCGCGGATCTTGCCGGCGCGCATCAGATCGGTGAGCGCCGAGAGGGTTTCCTCGATATCGGTGTCCGGTGCCGGACGATGCATCTGGAAGAGATCGATATAGTCGGTCTGCAGGCGGCGAAGCGAATCCTCCACCGCGCGAAACAGCCAGCGACGGGAGGCACCTCGCTGGTTCGGGGCGTCGCCCATCGGATTATAGGCCTTGGTGGCCAGCACGACGTTGTCGCGGCGGCCCTTGAGCGCCTTGCCGACGATCTCCTCGGACTCGCCGTAACTGTAGATATCGGCGGTATCGATGAAGTTGATGCCGGCGTCGAGCGCTTTGTGGATGATGCGGATGGAGTCTTCGTGGTCGGGATTGCCGAAGGCGCCGAACATCATCGCGCCAAGGCAATAGGGGCTGACCTCCATGCCGGTCCGGCCGAGGGGGCGGTATTGCATGCTCATCTCCTTCGTTAAAATCTGGCAAAATCCGCGCGGCTGGGTTATAAAGCCAAAGCGGAACACGTTTCCATTTATACGGAACATTGTTCCGTTTCGCAAGAGGCATGTTCGTGAACGACGGAGTGAAAGGGTTGAGCGACGAGCAGGACTATCACGGCGGCCTGGAACGGCCGGTCCGTGCGGACGCGCGCCGCAACATGGATGCGCTGCTTCGCGCGGCCATGGCGGTGTTCGCGACATCAGGCGTGGATGCGCCGGTGCGCGAGGTTGCTGAGAAGGCCGGCGTTGGCGTCGGCACGGTCTACCGACACTTCCCGCAGCGGTCGGACCTCATCAAGGCCGTCGTGCGCAATGAGGTGGACGCGTGCGCCGAGGCGGCTGCGGCCCTTGCGGCGGAGCATCCGCCGGGCGAGGCGCTCGCACTATGGATGCAGCGCTACGTCGACTTCATCATGGCCAAACGCGGCCTGGCTGCCGCCCTGCATTCGGGCAACCCGGCCTATGAGGCGCTGCCGGACTATTTCGAGAACCGCATGACGCCGGCGCTGAGAAGCCTGCTGGACGCCGCGCGGGCAGACGGCGCGGTGGGCGCCGACGTCGAAGCCGGCGAACTCCTGCGCGCCGGGATGCAGCTTTCCACGTTGGCACACGGCGAAGACCCCACGCAGACGCGTCGGATGATGGCACTGCTCGTGGATGGCCTGCGCTACAGGGCAGGGACACCGCCTCACGCCTGATTTCCTTTCCGGTGATACCCCAGACCGGCAATCGCCCGCGGCAGATGACTGCCCGTGGCCAAGGTGAGACCTTCAGCGAGGTCTCGGCAGCAAGAGCCGGCTTTGCTCGCTCCAGCGTGGTTCCTGCAGCCGGCGTCACAACGCTCCGCTTCATCGGGCGAGGGTTTCAATCTGGTGGCGTAGTGCAAGATGTGCGATAGTCGCGTCTCGGACCGCTGGGACACTGAGACGGTTCGCGACAGCAGGCATCTCAATGCCAGCCATCGGCGCTTGATGGCTGCTACGCATCTCGCCGCGCTATGGGCGAGCAATTCGAGCGGCATTTACAAACTCAGCACACGCAAACGTCCCGCGGCACCTGCCGCATAGCTTCACGATACCAGGCCGTCCCGATCGGGAGGATGGGAGTTCCCTCTGCCTTGGGAGGTAATTCCGGTTGGGCCGTGCCGTGCACAAACATAGAGGGAGGAATGCAACCCATGAGTACCATTCGAAACCTATGCTTTGGTCTGCTGGCTTCCGCATGCGCAACGACGCTGGCTGCACCGGCAGTCGCGCAGCAGCAGGCGAAGCCCAACATCCTTGTCATCATGGGTGATGACATCGGTTGGTTCAACATCGGCGCCTATCATCGCGGGATCATGTCCGGCAAGACGCCCAACCTCGACAAGCTGGCGGCCGATGGCTTGATGTTCACCGACTATTACGCGGAGGCGAGCTGCACTGCCGGGCGAGCTAGCTTCATCACCGGTGAGATCCCGCTGCGCACCGGCCTGACGACGGTCGGCCAGGCGGGCGCAGACGTCGGCATGCCGGCCCAGGCCGCAACGCTTGCCGCCGCCCTGAAGACCCAAGGGTATGCCACTGGTCAATTCGGCAAGAACCATCTCGGCGACTTGAACAAGTTTCTGCCGACCGTGCATGGCTTCGATGAATTCTTTGGCTACCTCTATCACCTCGATGCGATGTCGGATCCCTATTGGTATTCGTTCCCGAATGACCAGTCCTACCGTGACAAGGTCGGACCGCGAAATCTGGTCCATAGCTTTGCCACCGATACGGACGACGCGACCGAGCAGCCGCGCTGGGGCAAGATCGGCAAGCAGCGGATCATGGACGAAGGGCCGCTGGCTCCATACCCCGACATGTCCAACGTGCCGAACATGCATGACATAACGCCCAAGGCGAAGTACGACATGACCACCTTCGACGAAGTGCTGGTCAAGGCGTCGTGCGACTTCATGGACAAGGCCAAGACCGACGGAAAGCCGTTCTTTGTCTGGCACAATACGACGCGCATGCACGTCTGGACGTTCCTGTCGCCCAAGTATCAAGCGCTCATGAACAGCGAGTCCAACTACGGCCTCGAGGAAGCCGGGATGGCGCAGCTCGATGACAACGTCGGAGCGATCCTGAAATGCGTGGAGGATGCGGGCGAAGCCGACAACACCATCGTCGTTTTCACAACCGACAATGGCGCTGAGGTATTCACCTGGCCCGACGGTGGCATGACGCCGTTCAAGGGCACCAAGGGAACGGTCATGGAAGGCGGCTTCCGTGCGCCGGCCATCATTCGCTGGCCCGGCAAGGTCAAGGCGGGGACGGTTGAGAACGGTATCTTCTCCGCCCTCGATTGGTTCCCCACGCTGGTGGCAGCGGCGGGAAATCCCGACATTACCGACCAGTTGCTCAAGGGCGTGAAGCTGGGTGACGCGACCTACAAGAATCACCTCGATGGCTACAACCAGCTGGACCTGTTGACGGGCAAATCACCGTCCGCGCGTCATGAGTTCTTCTATTTCGGCGGCCCCGCACTCGGTGCTGTCCGCATCGACAACTTCAAGTTCCAGTTCTTCCAGCAGCCTAAGGGCTGGCCCGGCGAAAAGGTAACGACGGACATGCCGACCATGGTCAATATCCGTCAGGATCCATTCGAACGGACACCATCGATTGGCGAGCAAAGCCTCAATGATCAAGGTGGAGGTTACATGAACGACTTCTTCGCACGCGAATTCTGGCGGTTCGTCAGCGTTCAGCAGGAAGTTGCCAAGCTTGCGCTTACGGCGGTCGACTACCCGCCGATGCAAGACCCGGCCTCCTTCAATCTGGAAGCTGTGAAGCGCCAGATTGACGCGGCCATCAAGAACAAGCCAGGCAACTAAGTCTGGAACATCAAGGACAGGCGGACGCCCCATGCGGCTTCCGCCTGTTTGCTCGACCCTTGATGTCTGAACGACCGCAATGGGTGCAGACACCAAGGGGCCGGGCGGCCGTGGGCGGCAAGGCTCTGCCGTCCGCCGTGCAGGGCGGGCGATTTCACGGCTCCGAAGGCAGATATCCACACCCCAACTACAACGTTACAGTTTTGACAAATCCAACCTGTACAACGGTCTTCCATTTTGTTTAAACCATCGCCTGCCTGCCGGTTTGGATCGGGCGGATAAATCAAAAACGGGATTCCAGATGATTGACGCGAAGACACTTGCAGCCCGCTTCCCGGGCGATTTCACCTTTGGCGTTGCGACCGCGGCCTTTCAGATCGAAGGTGCAACCAAGGCCGACGGCAGGAAGCCTTCCATCTGGGATGCCTTCTCCAACATGCCGGGACGCGTCTATAACCGCGACAATGGCGATATCGCCTGCGACCACTACAACCGGCTGGAACAGGATCTCGATCTCATCAAGGCGATGGGCGTCGAAGCCTACCGCTTCTCGATCGCGTGGCCGCGCATCATTCCTGATGGCACGGGCCCGGTGAACGAGGCTGGTCTCGATTTCTACGACCGGCTCGTCGACGGCTGCAAGGCGCGTGGCATCAAGACCTTCGCAACACTCTATCACTGGGACCTGCCGCTGGCGCTGATGGGTGACGGCGGGTGGACCTCCCGCTCGACCGCCTATGCCTTCCAGCGCTACACCAAGACGGTCATGGCCCGCCTCGGCGACCGGCTCGATTCCGTTGCTACCTTCAACGAGCCGTGGTGCATCGTCTGGCTCAGTCACCTCTATGGCATCCATGCACCCGGCGAGCGCAACATTCAGGCAGCGCTCTACGCCATGCACTACATGAACCTCGCCCATGGGCTTGGTGTGGAAGCGATCCGTGCCGAGGCGCCGAACGTGCCGGTCGGCCTCGTGCTCAACGCCTCCTCGATCATCCCGGGTTCGAACAGCCCGGCCGATCTCGCCGCTGCCGAGCGAGCCCACCAGTTCCACAACGGTGCCTTCTTTGATCCAGTCTTCAAGGGTGAATACCCGCAGGAATTCGTCGAGGCGCTCGGCGACCGCATGCCCAAGATCAAGGACGGCGAGCTCAAGACCATCAACCAGAAGCTCGACTGGTGGGGTCTCAACTACTACAAGCCGGACCGCGTCCACGACGATGCAACGAAGAAGGGCGACTTCCCCTGGACGGTGGAAGCCGCACCCGCAAGCGACGTGAAGACCGATATCGGCTGGGAGGTTTATTCGCCGGGCCTTCGCCATGTGGTCGAGGAACTCTACAAGCGCTACGAGCTGCCCGAGTGCTACATCACCGAGAACGGCGCCTGCTACAACACGGACGTCGTCAACGGCGAGGTCGATGACCAGCCGCGCCTCGACTACTACAGCGATCACTTGTCCGTCGTCGCCGATCTCATCAAGGACGGCTACCCGATGCGCGGCTACTTCGCCTGGAGCCTGATGGACAATTTCGAATGGGCGGAAGGCTACCGCATGCGTTTCGGTCTCGTCCATGTCGACTACGAGACGCAGGTGCGTACGGTCAAGAAGAGCGGCAAGTGGTACCGCGATCTGGCGAGCCAGTTCCCGAAGGGAAATCACAAGGCGGGATAAGTACCCGCCGTCTTCCTTCAGCAGAGCCGGGGGGACTCGCGTTTTCGTCAGAGTCGGAAAGCGATAGTGCGACTCGATGACTAGGGGTAGACAAGGCCCATGTCCGATCGCTCCCTTTCCCTCTATGCGCTCTGCGGCAGCCAGCGGCGTGCTTCCACGAGCCGTAGGCTGCTTCAGGCGCTGCGCGATCATGCGCCCGATGGCATCACGATCGAGGCCTGCGACCTCATCGGGCATCTGCCTATCTTCAATCCGGACGACGAGGGCGAGCGCACGCCCGCTATCGTCGTCGCGCTGGCGCAGAAGATAGGGGCTGCCGATGGGTTGATTGTCTCCTGCCCGGAATATGCCCATGGCATTCCCGGCGGGTTCAAGAATGCGCTTGACTGGCTGGTCTCGCGGGACGAGGTGCCGTTCAAGCCCCTGATGTTCGCGCACGCGTCGCATCGGGGCGATCTTGTGCTGGAACTCCTGAACGATGTGCTGAACACGATGTCGCTACATATTGTCGAGGAGGCATTCCTTCGGCTGCCGCTGGCGGGCAAGACGGACGAGGCACAAGCAGCATTGGTGGACGAGGCGGTGCAAGGTGGGGTGCTGAGGAACAGCCTCGAACGGTTCCGCTGCGCAATCGAGGAACGCGCCGGTTAGCCGCGGAATGCGAAAGCCTTAGCTGCCGATATGCCGCTCGCCGCGTTTCTTTGCCAGCGCCACCTGCTTCTGACGTTCGCGGAAGCGATTGCGATCTTCCTCGGAGCGTTCGCTGTAGCAATTGCTGCAGGAGACGCCTTCCTCGAAGAAGGGGGAAGCGACCTCTTCGGCCGTGATCGGATTGCGGCAGGCGTGGCAGAGTTTATGATTGCCCTCCCTCAGGCCGTGCTCCACCGAGACGCGCTCGTCGAAGACGAAGCATGCGCCCTGCCAGAGGCTTTCTTCCGCGGGGACCTCTTCCAGATATTTCAGGATGCCGCCCTTGAGGTGATAGACCTCGTCAAAGCCCTGTTCCTTCATGAAGGCCGTCGCCTTTTCGCAGCGGATGCCGCCGGTACAGTACATGGCGATCTTCGGCTTGTTATGAAGCCCGGAGTTGCCGCGCACCCATTCCGGAAATTCGCGGAACGTCTTCGTCTTCGGGTCGACCGCACCCTTGAAGATGCCGATCGCCGTTTCGTAGTCGTTGCGCGTGTCGATGACGATCGTGTCGGGGTCGGAGATCAGCGCGTTCCAGTCACGCGGGGCGACATAGGTGCCGACGATCTTGTTAGGGTCGATGTCCTCGACGCCCATGGTGACGATCTCCTTCTTCAGCTTCACCTTCATGCGCACGAAAGGCATTTTTGAAGCGCGGCTTTCCTTGTGCTCCAGCGCGGAGAATTCCGGCTGGGCGCGCAGGAAGGCAAGCACCGCCCCGATGCCGGCGTCCGGGCCGGCGATCGTGCCGTTGATGCCCTCATGGGCAAGCAGCAGCGTGCCCTTCACGCCGTTTTCGTCGCAAAGCTGCTGGAGCGGCTCCTGAAAATCCCGGAAACGGGGGAAGGAGACGAAATGATAGAGCGCGGCCACGAGGAACGCGCCCGGTGTCGCCTGCGTCTGGCTGAAGAGAGTGTCTGTCATGGGCGCCCGAAATACAGCGTCTTTCGCGCATGTGCAATTGCCCATTGGCCGCAGGTGCGGCAGTTGCCCTCGGTTAGCGACCGGCAACTGCTGCTCCTACTTGGCCCCAACGGTCCAAAGCACGCCGACGATCCGGGCTTCCTGTTCGGCGTCGCCGGCGAAGACTCTCTCTGCCCGTTCCAGCGCCTCTTCCCGCAGGCTCTGCTGGCAGGAGTTGATGATGGCGAGGACATGGGCAAGGTTTTCGCTCGTGTCGACGAGAGCCCTGTCCTCGTTCAGGAGCGCTGAGAGCACGGCCAGATCGTTCTGGTACCCGAGGAGGTCGACGAGCCTTTTCGTTTCCGCCTGCTTGGCGCGCATGGCGGAGGGCCAGACGTCCCGCAGCAACTGGCTGTACATCCAGTGATCCTGGCTGCGCTTGCGCAACTCGTGGAAATGCTCGACATGGGCTTCGCCTTGGCAAAGCGAGACGGCCGCCTCGGCGCCTGCGCGCATCCTCAGCCATCCCTTGCGGAGCGTCGACGCCGCCTTGCGGGGCCGGTCCGCGAGCGACAGTCCGGATATGGCGTCGAGCGCCTCGTGGCAGACGGCGATTGCGGCGGCAACCTTGTCTTCCAGGTCGGTTTCGTCCGCGGCGAGGCGGTCCCTGCGCTTGGTCAATGCCGACTTGAGGACCTTCAGGACCTTGCGTTGCTCCGCGGACGAAACCACCGTGGCAAAATGCTGGGTCGTCTCGATGAGGGCGGTCGCATCACGGACGACCGAAAGGGTCCGTGCCATTTCCCGCACGCGCGCATTTTCCTGCTTGCGGAAGTGGCGCGCATCATCTGCGATGAGCCGATAGAGCGCGCGGAGGCGCTTGAACTTCTTGCGGGCGTCGTGGATCGCTTCATGAAGGCCATCCGGCCGCTCCGAAAGATCTATGATTGCGCCCTGCAACTGCTCGGTAGCCGCGCTACGGACCTCATCCGTGAAGGATTTCTCAGGCCGTATGCGATAAGCCATGTATGGCGTCTCTCGTGTATGCCCTCATGGCGAGATTCTGGTTGGAATACCGATCGTCGCCCGTCACTTCGGCACCCAGCCAATCGGGAAGCTCGGGGTCGTCGGTCTCGTCGTTCATCTCGACTTCGGCAATCGTCAGTCCGCGATAATATCCATCGAAGACGTCAACCTCCCAGGTGAAGTCTCCAAACGGTACCTCGTATCGCGTCTTTTCGACCACGCAGCCGACAGCGCTGTCCATGAGTTCCCGGGCATCGGCGATGGGGATCTCGTATTCGAACTCGTCCCTTGTCGTGCCCTTGCCGATCTTGATGGTAAGGGTCGCCCTCGTGTCGTTCACGAGGCGGACGCGCACGGACCTGTCATCGAGCGACGCGATGTAAGCCTGCCGCAGCGAGAACCTGCCGGTTTCGCTGCCGCGCCATCTTTCGCTGCGGACGAGAAATTTCCGTTCGATTTCTTTTGCCATGATCGCTGGAAACGTCTTTCTGTGGCGTCGGCGGGCAGCCTAGCGCAACTTTGTGGCATTTGATACCCGTCAAAGGATAGGCCAGGGTTTTGGCTCGACAAGGCCTGGCAACGGCGCTATTCGAGTGGCACTTTCAATCGTTTTAAGGGAGCGGTCCGCTATGAGCGAAAAAACCGAGAAGCTTCTCTCCATCCTCAAACTTCAGCCGGTCGTCCCGGTGCTGATCGTGGAAGATGCAAAGTCGGCCGTCTCCCTCGCTCGGGCACTTGTCGCCGGCGGCCTGAAGGCGATCGAGATCACCATGCGCACGCCCGCCGCGCTCGATGCGGTCAAGGCCGTCGCGGGGGAGGTCGAGGGCGCCAATGTCGGTGCTGGAACGATCCTCAACGCCAGGGATTTCGACGCCGCCGTCAAGGCTGGCTCGACCTTCATCGTCAGCCCCGGCGTTACGCCCGGTGTTCTGTCTGCCGCCAAGGATTCCCCGGTACCGCTGCTGCCGGGTGCGGCCACCGCCAGCGAGGTCATGACGCTGCGCGAAGCCGGCTATGGGGTCCTCAAGTTCTTCCCGGCCGAACAGGCCGGCGGTGCTGCCTATCTCAAGGCACTGTCGTCGCCGCTTGCCGGAACGCTCTTCTGCCCGACGGGTGGAATTTCACTCAAGAATGCCAAGGACTACCTGTCGCTGCCCAACGTCGTCTGCGTCGGCGGCTCCTGGGTCGCGCCGAAGGAACTGGTTGCCGCCGGCGACTGGGCTGGCATCACCAAGCTTTCCGCCGAGGCCGCCGCGCTCAAGGCCTGATAGGGTCCACGTCGAATAATCTTGCGCGCGCCGCGGGGCAAAATGCCCGCGGCGCGCGTTTCATGAGTTTGCATTTGCCGTTCCGGCTTCCTATGTCCGTTGCAGTCATAACGATGGAGGAACGGAATGATCGATGCCCGCAAACTCTTGGATCAGTTTCTCGGCTCGCAGGTGCCCGGAATGCAGGGTAGCGTCCGCGACAAGGCCGGCGACATCACCAGGCTTGCCAAGGACAATCCGCTCCTGACCGGGGGCATCGCAGCGGCGTTGCTCGGTACCAAGACCGGGCGCAAGCTTGCGGGCAATGCCGTGACGATCGGCGGCCTCGCCGCCGTCGCAGGCCTTGGTTATCTCGCATACAAGAACTACCAGTCCGGCCAGGCGCCGCAGACGGCGACGCCAAGCGAGCCGCAGTTGCTTCCGCCGCCGGCCGAATCCGGCTTCGCTACGCAGCCGAGCGTGCTCAGCAACGAGTTTGCGCTGACGCTGGTGCGCGCGATGATCGCCGCTGCCCGTGCCGATGGCCATATCGACGATGCCGAACGCGACCGCATCCTCGGCAAGCTCAAGGAAGCGGGCCTCGGCGCAGAGGTCGAGAGCTTTCTGTTCAAGGAGCTTTCCAGCCCCGTCGATCTCGATTCGATCCTTTCTGCCGCGACAACCGAAGAGCAGCGCGTGGAGGTCTATACGGCTTCGAGACTGGCAATCGAGCCGGATTCACGCGCCGAGAGGGGCTATCTCGATCAGCTCGCCGGACGCCTCGGCCTTCCCGATGCGCTGGTCGACCACATCGAGGCGACTGTTTCCTCGGCAAAGGTTGGGCTGTGAACCTGCAACCATGTGGCCAGTTGCCTTTCGCCGGCGGCTGGCCTATCCACTCCTAAAAAGGGAGTGTGCATGCGCGATCTCGAAAATTACAATGTCCCTGCTCCCGGCCCGGTCACACTCGAGGGCCGTTTCGTAACGATTGAGCCCTATGAGAGGGACCGGCATCTCCACACGCTCTGGGAGGCGCTTGGCGGTGCCGATGGTGTCGATGCGCTCCTGAGGTTCTTCCCGAATGACGATTTTGCCAGCATCGACGAGTTCGGCGCCTGGCTCGACAAGGCGCGTGTGCAGTCGAACTTCGTGACGCTCGTCTTCCGCCACAACGGCACGAGTGACGTGGTCGGCATGGCGACTTACATGCGGCCGGATCCGAAGAATGGGGTCGTCGAGGTAGGCTCGGTCGCCCATGGGCCGGACATGAAGCGCTCGCCGCTTGCGACCGAGGCGCACTACTTGATGGCCAGGCACGTCTTCGACGATCTTGGGTATCGCCGTTACGAATGGAAGTGTCACAACCAGAATGAGGCGAGCAAGGTGACGGCCAGCCGCTATGGCTTCACCTTCGAAGGCGTCTTCCGCCAGCATATGATCTCCAGGGGCGCCAATCGTGATACGGCCTGGTTCTCGATGATCGACGGCGAATGGCCGCTGCTGAAAGCGGCCTTCGAGGGTTGGCTTTCGCCCCTGAACTTCGACGAGAACGGCAGGCAGCGCCGGCGGCTGGAAGACATCCGTGCCGAACTGAAGGGGGAAGGGCGCACATGAGCGACGGCGATCCGAGATCGGAGACGCGTTCGCAGGCCATCGCGGCGGCGATCATCCTCGCCTGCGCGGGATTGGTCATCTATTTCCTGCCGACGATCGTGCTGTGGTTCGGCGGCTTCTCGCCCTGGCTCGGTTCGGCGGTCGGCGTTTGCCTCGTGTTCGCCTTCTTCATGGTCTTTTGGCTAAGGGCGCGCTACCAGCGCAGCAAGGGTCGCTGACGCTTCTCCTCAGGCCTGCAGCGCGGCGCCGAGCAACAGCACACCGGTAAAGATGACGAGCAGCGCGCCGAGAATTTCGATGGCGTTGCCGATCCAGGTGGAAAGGCGGGAGCCGTGCCCGGCGTAGCGGAGAGCCGCGCCCTTGGCCATGACGGTCAGGATTGCCAGCAGCGAGACGGTCATCGCGGTGCCGAGCGACATCGCAAGGACCGACAGGACGCCGCCGAGATAGAGCCCGTTCAGCAGCGAGAAGGTCATCACCAGCAGTGCGCCGGAGCATGGGCGAAGGCCAACTGCAACGACGGCCGACCAGGCCTCGCGCGCGCTGAACTTCTCGCCGTCAAGCGCCTCGGGATCCGGCATGTGGGACTGGCCGCAGGTCTCGCAGATCATGTCCGGACCGATCCGATGCCCGCGACCGGCACGATTGGACGTGGCGCTCCCGAAGAGGAAGGAACCTCCCTGTTCGCGATGGACGTTGTCGGTCCAGTCCAGTGCCATGCTGACCGGGCCTGCCGGCGTGGCGAGCATCCGCTGCGCCGGGATGCGGCTCAGCATGGAGCGGAGCTTCCGGAACAGCAGCCAGAGCCCGAAGAATATCACCATGACGAAACTGGCGAGTTCCAGAGCACTGGTCGCTTTCGTCAGGGTGATGCTGGTGCCGCGCAGCACCAGCCACGCGCAGCCGACGAGGAGGACGGCGACAAGGCCCTGCACGAAGGCGGAAATGAACGAGATGACAATGCCGCGTCTCAGCTGCGTTTCGTTGGCGACCATGTAGGAGGAGATGACTGCCTTGCCATGACCGGGGCCGGCGGCATGGAAGATGCCATAGGCGAAGGAAAGCGCGATCAGCGAAGTCAGCTTCCAGGGATCCTCGCGCATCGCCTTCAACGCCGTCGTTAGGGAGCGGTAGAATGCCTGCTGCTCGTAGTTGACCCAAGCAAAAAGCGGCGCCAGCGGGCCGCCGACAGTGAAGCTCGGCTCGGCCGTGCCGATGCCGAGTGGCGATTGCGCATGCGCAATGCCGAAGGTCGCGAGGCCGATAAGGGCCGCGGCCGGCAGGAGCGCAATGCGGCAGGACTTCAGCATGTGACCTCGAGCCTTGTCGCGAAGAGTTTCGACATGTTCGTGCCCGTCGGGTCATTGAAGAAGGCGTCGGTCAGCGAGTTCTTGTTTTCCGCAATCACCTGGTCGGCGTCGGGCCGCACCACCTGGTGCTTGCAGCCCTTGAAGCCATCGCCGACGAGGATCAGTTCCTTGTCCGTCGGAAAGTCGATCGAGGTGTAGAGCGTCGGATCATAAACGCCGAAGTCCAGTTTTCCCTTGAGCGGTATCTTCTCCGCCGGCTTGACGGCAAAGAACATCAGGAGCTGGCCATCCTTGTAGTCGACGTTGATGACGTCAGGCTTCTGAACCGTGACGTTCTTTCCGTTGATCGAAAGGTTCATGTAGTAGTCATAGTCGACCAGTGAATCGCGAACGGTCGTGCCCACCTCTTCCAGTTCGGCAGGCTCGAGCTTCAGGTCGGTGTTCTTGTCGAAATCCATCACCACTGACGAGGAAAACACCTCGTCGAATCGCCAGACGTTTCGCAGCTCCTGAATGCTGCCGTCATCAGCGGCCACGATCTCCAGCCGCGCCTCGACGAAAATATGTGGATGCGCCATGGCTGTCGCCGGCGCGAGCATGACAAGCCCGGCAACCCCGAAGATGGATTTTTTCATATGCCCGGTTACCGCGGTTGATGGTTGGTTTGATTCCTGTCCAGAGAATTGGACGGAATTGGGACGCCTGGAAAGGCGGCAAATTGAATCAGGCGTGCCGGCGAAACCAGTTGTGAAGGTAGTCCACGAATATGCGCACCTTGGCAGGGAGGTAGCGACGGTGGGGATAGACCGCATAGATCCCGCGATCGGTAGGAAGGTAGTCGTTGAAGAGCGTGACGAGCGTGCCCTCCTCGATCGCCTTTCTCGCGATGAAATCCGGCACCGCGGCGACGCCGAGACCCGAAAGCGCTGCACGCAGCGTGGCATGAGGGCTGTTGACTTCGATCGGGCCGCTCACCGCCACGCTAAAGGGGCTGCTGTCGGGATTGTAGAAGCGTAAGGTCGTCGGTGAACGGGCGTTCGTATCGACGATAAAGGGCACGCGCGCGAGATCGGAGGGGTGTTCCAGCGGCTGGTGGCTCTCGACGAATTCGGCCGTGGCACAGATATGGGTGCGGAAATCCGCGATCTTGCGGGCGATCATGCCTGAGTCCTCCAGCTTCGTGACGCGCACGGCGACGTCGAAGCCTTCCTCGATCAGGTCCACGAAGCGGTCATCGGCAGCGATTTCCAGCGAAAGGTCGGGATTCTCCCTGGCAAAATCGATGAGCGACTGGCCCACATCGGCATCGACGAAGGTGCGCGGCACGGAAATGCGCAGTCTTCCCTTGAGCTGCGCATTGTTCTCGCGCACGAGGTCGGCGAGATTGTCGATCTCCTTCAGAATGTCGGAGGCCGTGCGATAGTAGGTGTGGCCGGCCTCGGTCATCGAGAATTGCCGGGTCGTGCGGTTGAGGAGCAGCGCGCCGAGCTCGTCCTCCAGCTCGCGGACGTATTTGGACAGCAACGCTTTCGAGCGCCCGGTCTTCCTCGCCGCGGCCGAAAAACCCTCCGCTTCAACCACGTCGATAAAAGCACGAATGCGGGTCAGGGTATCCATGCGAGTGCCAATCCTCCGCCGTTGAGAAACGTTGAACAAATTACCCCATTTTGTTCAATTATTTTCTGATGCCGGAGGATAAAAAAGTTCTTGATTATGACGGCGAATATTCCTATTTCCCGTTCAGCCCAAAGTCGCACGTGCCCATGGGTGTCCGCCGAACCCTCGAATTGGTGAGGAAATCGGTAAGGTACCTGGAATTAACCCCTCCAGTCGCTATTCCGGCCAACCGGAAAATGCGAGGACGCCTGAAGCAACGACGGTGCGGGCCTTTTTGTTCTCTCCCTGCTTTCCATCAGCGGGGGTTACTGAAGAGGCACACCTTCATTGCCGGAAGTGCGGTTGGGATCTTCCCTCCAATCCATGGCAGACAAAGCCGAACCCATACCGTGTTTGCGGTGTTGGTTCATCATTTGCGCATCGAGCGCTGCTAGGGATCCGGGGTCTCCACCGGCTGGTTCCTGAGCGGTTCTCGCATGCCCTTTGTCCTCCGGTTTTTGCCGGAGCTCTGGAATTGGAAGAGGGAATTGACATGACCACCCAGCGCATCCGCGACTTTCTCGCAACCCGACGTCCCGACGGTCCCTGCCTCGTGGTTGACCTCGACGTCGTGCGCGACAATTTCCATGCTTTCCGTCATGCGATGCCGGACAGCGCCATCTACTATGCTGTCAAGGCAAACCCGGCTCCGGAAGTCCTGAAGCTGCTCGCCGACATGGGCTCCAACTTCGACTGCGCGTCCGTCGCCGAAATCGAAATGGCGCTCAATGCCGGCGCGACCGCTGCCCGTATTTCCTACGGCAACACGATCAAGAAGGAACGCGACGTCGCTCGTGCGCATGCGCTCGGCGTCAGCCTCTTTGCGGTCGACAGCCACGAGGAAGTCGAGAAGATCTCGCGCGCCGCTCCCGGCGCTCGGGTCTTCTGCCGCGTGCTCACCGATGGTGAAGGTGCCGAATGGCCGCTCAGCCGCAAGTTCGGCTGCGTGCCGCAGATGGCCGTCGACGTTCTCGTCTACGCCCACCAGCTCGGCCTGCAGTCCTACGGCGTATCGTTCCATGTCGGCTCGCAGATGACGAAGGTCGATGCCTGGGATTCGGCGCTCGCCGATGCCAAGCGCGTCTTCGTATCGCTGGCAAAGCAGGGCATCCACCTGCAGATGGTTAACATGGGCGGTGGTTTTCCGACCAAGTACCTGCGCGATGTCCCGTCGGCCGAAGCCTACGGCAAGTCGATCTACCAGGCGCTGCGGAGCCATTTCGGCAACCAGCTTCCGCAGACGATCATCGAGCCGGGCCGCGGCATGGTCGGCAATGCGGGCGTGATCAAGGCTGAAGTCGTCCTGATCTCGAAGAAGTCGGACAATGACGATGCGCGCTGGGTCTTCCTCGACATCGGCAAGTTCGGCGGTCTTGCCGAGACCATGGACGAGGCGATCCGCTATCCGATCCGCACTGAGCGCGACGGCGACGAGATGGAGCCCTGCGTGATTGCCGGCCCGACCTGCGATTCGGCCGACGTGCTCTACGAGAAGAACCTCTACCCGCTGCCGGTGACGCTCACCATCGGCGACGAGGTCTTCATCGAAGGCACCGGCGCCTATACGACGACCTATTCGGCGGTCGCTTTCAACGGGTTCGATCCGCTGAAGGCCTACGTCATCTAAGGTCAGATTTCGCCAGCCCCGTAGTCAGCCGGGGCGGCACCTTCACAATTTCCTCTGGTACCGTCTGAAACGGTTTTGAGTGCGGGAGGCCAAGATGGCCGCTGTCCTTAATTCTGTGCGCGCATTCTTTGCGCCCTCAAGCTTCGTCATCGATGCAGAAAACCCGGGCGATGTCGTCGCTCGCGAAAACCTGCTGGACCGCGCCATGGGCGTGGAGCGGCGCAAGAAATCGTCCGAGAAGCTGCGCCGCGGCCGTATCCCGGCGGACGGGCTCGCGCTCGTTGCCCGCGACCGAGACGGCCACGTGATCGGCACCGTTCGGCTCTGGAACGTCGAGGCCGGCGTCGGCATGGACGGCAATGCGATCAATGCGCTCCTTCTCGGTCCGCTGGCCGTCGATCCGGAGCACGGGGGCAAGGGCGTGGGTTCGGCCCTGATGCGCGCGGCGATCATGGAAGCAAAGCAGCGTGGCCACGGGGCGATCCTCCTCGTCGGCGATGCACCTTATTACGAGCGTTTCGGCTTCTTCGCTGCAAAGGCTCAACACCTCGTCATGCCTGGCCCCTTCGAACGCTCGCGCTTTCTGGCGCTTGAGCTGGAGGAAGGTTGGCTTGACGGCGTGGCCGGCATTCTCGTCCCCACGGGACGGATGCTTGCCACCGCGCCGGTCCGGAAGGCGGCCTGACCGGCTGAGCCCCTCCCTTTCAGCAGGGAGGGGCTTTTTTGCTTTGGCGGCATGCCAATCGGGTCGGAGATGGCCGACCCGCACGTTTCAAACTTTGCCACGACTACCTGATGAATGTGCAGTCGCAACCGTTTTAATCGGATGCGAGTAAAAATTTGCCTGGAGGCGTCCCAAGCCCCTTACAATTCAATCGGATGCGATCTATATTGATTCAATCAATAGAGAGCCCGGTTAGGATACGCCCATGCCCACGTCCCAGACAGTTACGAGCGCGGATGACTCACAGGCCGACGGCCGGAAGCTTTCGAATTTCCTGTGCTTCGCGATCTACTCGGCGAACCTGGCCTTTGGCCGTGCCTACAAGCCAATCCTGGATGAGCTTGGCCTGACATATACGCAGTACATCGCCATGGTGGCGCTCGCCGAGCAGGATGACCAGACCGTGGGCGCGCTCGGCGAAAAGTTGTTCCTCGAATCCAACACGCTGACGCCGATCCTCAAGAAGCTCGAGTCGACAGGCTACGTGAGGCGTCGCCGCGATCCCGCCGATGAACGGCAGGTGCGCGTCAGCCTGACGCCAGTCGGGCGCCGTCTTCTTGAAACGGATCCTGCCGTGTCGCTGGTCGATGCGACCGGGCTCGGCGACGAGTTCCCGGTCGTGCAGAAGTCAGTGGTAAGGCTTCGGGACAATCTGCTGCGAGCCACCCAGGCTGAGCGGGAGAAGGAATGATGCCAGCGGCGTCGCCGGCGAGCCCAATTCAGGCCGTGCCGGCGACGCGCGGAATTTACAGTCTGGCCGATGCGAAAATAGCGCCGTGCGAAATACGCACGGCGCTATAATATTTTGAATTTGCTGCAGAACTCCGCCTAGGATGGATATTGGCTCAGGAGCCGGCGGAGCAACGTGGCGATGTAGTCGGAAGCTCACCGGCCTCCATCATCTCCGCGGCCCTGGCATATCCGCCGCCCATCCCATCCAGAAAATGTAGATGCGCATCCGGGTTGCCCGAGGGCACGAAGCAGGTCATCAGCGCATGCGACTGGCGATGCAGGCCGAAATTGATTTCGCCACGCGCCTTTGCTGCCGTCAGTATAGCCTCGGCAGCTTCGATCTGTCCGGGCGTGCAGTCCAGGGTGAGACGCAGACCATCATCGTACTTGCGGAAATCTGAACTGGAGGCAATCGTCGCCCAAGTTTCAGGATCCATGTGTCTGTTCTCATCGTTGGGGATGGCGATGTCCCTCGGTACCGGATGAGACTGGCGCTGGCCTGCGTCGAAGATGGCCAGCACGCCCCTCGCGATCGCGGCAAACTGCTCGGGGCTGGTATGCTCCTGGGGCTCAACCAACAGGGACAGAATCTCGCCCTGCTGGCTGGGAAATGGCTTCCAGTCACAGGTAAGTCCGGTCAGGTCCGGCTTCGTCGGATACTTGCCCGGCTTCACCAGATACCGACCGCTCTTGATCTGCTGTTCCGCCCATTTGAGCCCGCCGCCGGCAAACATCGCATAGGTCGCGTTCTCCGAGGCCGCGTATTGCGCAACTTTCACATCGCGGCCGTTGGCACGGATTTCGCCGACGGACAGCAATCCAGTTCGAAGAACGAGGCCGAGGCTGGTTTCGGCAAATGCCGCGACCTGCCGCAGCGCCGAGGTCGCGGTCATGATTCCATCCGGCGGCAGCGCAAACGCAGCGCCATCGCCGCGAAATACAAAGGGGAAATCGAACGCTCCCCAAGCATTGCCGAGAGCGGCAATGATCGACGCGCCCGCATAGTTGACGTCTTCATAGCGCCCGGATTTGATTGCCGCCGTCGAGCCGACAACATCCGTTATCCCGATCAGCCAGTCGTCGGGCAGCGGTTCGTAGATCGCCGGGTCAAGCACGAGGGCGAACTCGCTGTACGCGTGGGGTGGCTGTTGGACGGCGTTCATCATCGGGGGTTCTCCAGAGCGCTGTTGACCGGCAAGTTCGCATTTGTGCCGTGTCGGTGATGGGCGGGTCTTCAATATGGCTTGCCCGAAAGCGGCAGGCCTGCCCTGAGGCGGGCAGACCCGGCCAGTCCAATTTCAGAGGAGGTTTGTTGCGACGTCGATGTTGCCGTGCGTCGCCTTGGAATAGGGGCAGATGCCGTGTGCCGCCTCGAGCAATTCGCGCGCGACCTCGGGATCGACGCCTGGCACGCTGACATTGAGGCGCGCCCGCAGGAAGTAAGAACCTTCATCCACATTCAAATCGATCTCGGCATCGACCTCGGCACCTGCCGGAAGCTTCACGTTTCTCTGGGAGGCAGCGAGTTCGATCGCTCCGATGTAGCAGGCCGACCAGGCGGCGCCAAAGAGCTGTTCGGCGGCCGGATGCGGCTGCGCCAGCTTGATGTCCAGCTTGCCGTCGCTGCTGCGTGCGGAGCCGTTGCGGCCACCAACATTGTGAGTCTTGCCTGTGAGGAGAAGCTTCTCGGTCATAGCGAAATCCTTTTTTCTCGCTTTTAATCGGTTCCGAATTAATCGGATGCGAGCTAAATATGCCTTATGAAAAGGAATGTCAATAGTATTCCGATTTAATCGGATGCGATTTATATCGATGGGCAGATTTCGCGACTTTAGGAGGGTCGGGCACTCTCGCTGATGGGCTTGCATGGACGGTGCCCAACACCGTCGCACAAACTCATGCGGTCTGCATGGTGCAGGGAGGTGCGGCGCCCTCCGTTACCGCTTCCTGCCGGGAGCGGTAACGGAGGGTCGATATTGTATTCGCCGGGCCAAGCAGTCCGGGCGTTATCTCATGAGCGTAAGCAGGTGCCGCGCAGCTTCCGAAGAGGAAGCCGGATTCTGACCCGTTACGAGACGGCCGTCGGTGATCGCCAGCACCTGCCAGTCGTCGACCTTCTCGAAGAGGCCGCCGAGCCTTTTGAGCTCATCCTCGACCAGGAAGGGGACGACCTTCGTCAGTTGAACGGCCTCTTCCTCGGAATTCGTGAAACCGGAAACCCTCTTGCCCTTGACGATGGGCTCACCGTTGATCTTGACCCGATGGAGCACACCTGGCGCGTGGCAGACGGTACCGACGGGCTTTCCGGCGTTGTAGAAATCCTCGATAAGCTTGATCGAGATCGGGTCTTCCGCGAGATCCCACATGGGCCCGTGCCCGCCCGGATAGAAAACTGTATCGAAGTCCGACGCGGAGACGGTGTTCAACTTCACGGTATTGGCAAGGACCCTCTGCGTGGCAGGATCCGATTTGAACCGCTCCGTCAGCGGGGTCTGTCCCTCGGGCGTATCGCTCTTCGGATCGATCGGGGGCTGGCCGCCCTTGGGCGAAGCGACCGTGATCTGCGCGCCGGCATCCAGGAAGGTGTAGTAGGGAGCTGCAAACTCCTCGAGCCAGAAGCCGGTCTTCCTCCCGGTGTTGCCCAGTTTGTCGTGCGACGTAAGCACCATCAGTATCTTCATTTCGAATTCCTCCTAGGGTCGCCACTTGTCATTCCAGCCTCGGGAAACTTGGTCTCCAGCGGGTGCCGGGCAAGGGCATACTCGCCGATATTCTCCTGCTGTGATGAAGTGCGTGCCACTAAGGCGGCAAAGTCCCGTCCTGCCTTCAGATGCTTATCCGCTCATTTGTGATCAGCCACTTGACCGCTTCCTGAACCGCTTCCAGCGAGCTGTAGCGCGGCGCAAAACCAAGCAGACGGCTTGCCTTTTCCATCGAGCAGTTGGGGCTGCGGGCGATATGCTCCCAGGTTGCCCTGGCGTCCTGCGGCTTCTGGCCCTCCGCCCATTTCTCGAAAGGGAGGAACTCCAGCATCGGCTCGCGGCCGAACCAGCGATACATCGCCTCGGCATATCCCCGCAGCGTGACGGCGCGCCCGGAGACAGCGTGGAAGCTCTCGCCGACCGAAACGCTCCAGTTGGAGATCGCGCCCATGAAAAGGGCTGCGATGTCGTCCGCATGGACATGATGCACCGTCTCCATTCCGAAGTTCGGCAGCACAAGTCTTTCGCCGCGTGCGATCGCGGAGAAGACGGCCGGATCGAAATGGCCGGCGGGATTGAGCGGATTCCAGCCGGGGCCGACGATATGGCCCGGATGGATCAAGGTTGCCGGGAAGCCTTCCAGACGCGCTTTCTCGAGAAGGTAAGCCTCGATCGCGGCCTTCTGGATACCGTATTCGCCAAATGGCCTCTTCGGGGCATCCTCCGGCGTCGGCACGACGAAAGAATGACCGTGCGTCCAGATCGTGCCGGCATGGAGAAAGTGGCTGACACGACCGGCGAGCGCCTCTGCGAGCTGCCTTGCGCTTTCCGGCGTGAAGCAGATCATGTCGATGACGATTTCGCCGCCAAGAGCGCGGATATCGGTGCCGAAGCGGCCCTCCTTCTCCAGGCCCGCCCGGTCCATCTGCCTCCGCTCGACGCTTCGCCAGGCCTGGTGCGGCTGGTATGGTTCGGCTTGTCCGCGGCTGATACCGACCACGTCGTGGCCGGCTTCGACGAGCCGCGGCACGAGATAGGTACCCACATGCCCGGTTGCTCCGATGACGATCACGCGTGCCATCCGGTTTTCCTCCTCATCCATGAAAGACATTGGCGCGACACTATCCCGCGCATGGAGCTGCAACCGCAAGTGCGCGGCGGCAGATGCGGGTCATAAACATTCACGTCCGCGTGAGCGGGACGATCCGGCGGTGATTTCATGGTCGTGCTGAGCTAACTCATGAAAATGATCACACGCTTCGTTCTTGCCATCGCCCTTTTGCTTGCGCCGGCAGCCGCCATGGCGCAGGAGCAAGGCGCTCGACTTGCCCCGCTCCTGCAGGAGCTTTCCTCTCGCGACGATCTGAAGCCCCTGAAGACTGTCATCGTTGCCGAGGATGGCCGGGTGATCGCCGAGCAGGGCTATCGCGGCCATGCTGTGACGGAATCCACCAACATCAAGTCCGCTTCCAAGTCGATTATCTCGGCGCTGGTGGGCATTGCGATCGGCAAGGGCCTGCTGGATGGGCCGGACCAGAAGATCGCCCCGATCCTCAAGGCCGACCTGCCGGCCAATCACGATCCGCGTCTCGACGAGATCACCATCGGCAATCTGCTTTCCATGCAGGCGGGGCTCGGCCGCATGTCGGGTCCGAACTACGGCCGCTGGGTTTCCTCGCGCAATTGGGTGCGCTTCGCGCTCGCCCAGCCCTTCGTCGACGAACCGGGCGGCCAGATGCTCTATTCCACCGCCTCGACGCATCTCCTCTCGGCAATTCTGACGAAGGTCGGCGGAAAATCGACGCTGGCGCTCGCGCGTGATTGGCTCGGACCCGTCGATGGCTTCCGTATCGGTGCCTGGGAGCGCGACCCGCAGGGCATCTATCTCGGTGGCAACCAGATGGCCATGAGCCCCCGTTCGCTGCTCGCATTCGGCGAACTCTATCGCAATGGGGGCAGGACAGTGGAGGGCGCGCAGGTGGTACCGGCCGACTGGATAGTCCAGTCCTGGCAGCATCGCACCAATTCACGCTTTTCGGGGGACGACTACGGCTATGGCTGGTTCACGCGACAGATCGGCGGCGAGCAGGTTCATTTCGCCTGGGGCTATGGCGGCCAGATGCTCTACATCGTGCCTTCGCTCAATCTCACCGTGGTCATGACCTCGGAAGAAAGCGGCCCGTCTGCCCGCAACGGCTACCGGGATTCGCTGCATGACCTTCTCGGCGAAATCATCGGCGCGGTGCGGGCCGCCTGAGACGGCCCGAAAAATCCGCGATCGCTAAACTTCTAGCGATGCTCCCAATCAAACGGCAAATACGGCGCTGTAGCATGCGCGGCAGAAATCGGGAGTGAGCCGTGCTTCTGGATCTGCGCACGATCTATTTCATTGTTGCCGTGAGCTGCCTGGTGCTGGGCATGCTGCAGCTTGCCGCCTATGCCACCGGCCGCTTCGAGCGCTGGCCGCTCTGGTGGGCCGCGAGCAACTTGCTCGTCGGTATCGGCTCTCTCTTTGTCGCCCTGCGCGAGTTCGTTCCGTCCTACGTCTCCATCGACGCGGGCAATGTCGTGACGATCGCCGGCTACATGCTGATGTTCTTTGCGGTGCGCGTCTTCGCCGGACGGCCCATCGACCAGCGCTATTGCTGGGCCGCCATCGTCGCCGCCAGCCTGCCCATCGTGCTCTTCGTCGGTGATCCGTCAGCCGTTTCCGCGCGCCTGCTCTATGTCTCGGTGATCTGTGGCCTGTGCGACCTTGCCATTGCCCGCGAGGCGGTTGGCCTCGCCCGACGTGAGAGGCTCTATTCGGCCGGCCTCCTCGTCGGGCTCTACGCAACCACGACGGCGATTTTCGCCGTCCGGAGCTTTCTCGCGGCAACGGGCAAGATCGGTGGCCCCGACCCGTTCGGCAGCAGTCCCGTGCACGGATGGATCGCCGTTTCGGCGGTGGTCTTCGTCACGCTGCGCAATATGACGATGGTGCTCATGGCTGCGGAGCGGAGTTGGAACAAGCTGATGGAGCTCGCCCACCACGATGCGCTGACCGGCGCTCTCAATCGCGGCGGGCTGGCGGAGCAGATCCCTTCGCTTGCTTCGCAGCCGGTTTCGCTGCTCGTCATCGACATCGACCACTTCAAGCTGCTGAACGACCGGCACGGGCACGTCACCGGCGACGAGATCCTGCGGCTCTTTGCCGATGTCGCGAGAGGCGTGATGCGCAATGGCGACCTGCTCGCCAGGCAGGGCGGCGACGAGTTTTTGGCGGTGCTGAGGGGCGCCTCACGCGATGAGGCGGTGGCGGTCGCCGAGAAGATCCGGCATGCCTTCGCGATGGCTGTCATGCAGCTGCCGCAGTTGACGGTCTCGCCGACGCTCAGCATCGGTGTCGCCACCCGCACCGAAGGCCATGCGGATTTCCAACGTCTCGTCCAGCAGGCCGACGTGGCGCTCTACCGCTCGAAACGCGAGGGGCGGGACCGGGTCGAGGCCTTCAGCGAAGATCGCGAGGCCGCATAAGAAGCGGTTCAAACATTGGCTAGCGGCGGGTCCTAGGCTGAAATATCGACCACGCCGCAATCGCCCGTCTCGGAGGCAAAGGCGAGAAGCTTGCCGGACTTGCTCCAGCTCATGCTGGTGATCGCACCCTTGCCGGGGCGGCGCAGGAGCGCCTCCTTGCTGTCGGCAATGCGTACGGCAAGGATCATGCCGTCGATGAAGCCGATCGCAAGAATGTCCTCGAGGGGGTGGAACCTGACCGCAGTCGCCATGATGTTGGCGCGCGTGCCGAGTTCCAGGGGCGCCTTGCCCATAGGGCCGTCCTTGCCCTGGAAGGGCCAGACGATCGCGGCCGGCGCGCCGGAGGAGGCGAGCCACTTGCCCTTGGGCGACCAGGAGAGCGACTTCACCTTGGCGGGATAGCCCGTCATGCGCATATGCCGGGTCTCGGAGCCGGGCTTGGCGTCGAGCTTCCAGCCATGAAGGGCGTTTTCCTGCATGGTGGTGACGAGGAACTGGCCGTCCGGCGAGAAGGTGACTGCGTTATGCGCGCCCTTCCATTCGAGATCGACGGGCTTGGCAACCGAGCCGACCCAGTGCAGGGAAACACCGTTATAGCGGGCGAGCGCGATGCGCAGGCCCTTGGGCGCGAAGGCGATGCCCTCGACGGTGCGTTCTTCGGTGAACTCCCGCGTGGTTCCATCAGCAAGGCGCACCAGTGCGCTCTTGCCATGGGCATAGGCGACTGCGCCCTGCGGGCCGGCGGCGACCTGGTTTATCCACTTGCGCGGCACCTGCGCGATCTCGGTCACCGAGCCGTCTGCGGCCGTGCGCAGAACCTTGCCGTCCTCGCCGCCGGATATCAGGCTCTCGCTATAGGGATCGCGGATGCAGGTCAGCATGCCCTGGTGGGCTTCGGAAATCTTCTCGCCTCCCTCCAGACGGTGGAAGGAGCCGGCAGCATTCGCGAAGAAGGGAACGTCACCCAGGAATTCGACGGCCAGGATGTGGCCGTCGAGATCAAGCGGCGCAACTGTCGGCATCAGGCTGCCGCCTCGCACGCCTTGAACGAGGCTCCGAGCTTTTCGTGGTCGAGGTCGCGACCGATGAAGACGAGGCGGGTCTCGCGCTTCTCGCCATCCTTCCACGGACGCTGGTGATCGCCCTCGATGATCATGTGCACGCCCTGGACGACATAGCGTTCCTCGTCGCCCTTGAAGGCGATGATGCCCTTGAGGCGCAGGATGTTCGGGCCCTGGGTCTGGGTGACCTTCTGGATCCACGGGAAGAAGCGCTCGGGGTTCATCTCGCCGCCGCGCAGCGAAACCGACTGCACCGTCACGTCATGGATCGGCGACATCGCGCCGTGATGATGGTCGTGATCGTGGTGGTGATGATCGTGATGATCATGGTCGTGATCGCAATCCGGCCCGCAGACATGGTCGTCGTGATCGTGTGCGAGGAAGTGCGGATCGTTCTCGAGGGCGCGTTCAAGGTTAAATGCGCCCTGATCGAGCACGCGGGCGAGATTGACGCCAGAGCGCGTGGTCTTGTAGACGCGGGCAGAGGGGTTGATCGCGTGGACGATGTCCTCGATGCGGGCAAGCTCTTCCGGTGTCACGAGATCGGACTTGTTGATGACGACGACGTCGGCGAAGGCGATCTGGTCTTCAGCCTCGCGGCTGTCCTTGAGGCGCAGCGGCAGGTGCTTGGCATCGACGAGAGCGACGACCGCGTCGAGTTCGGTCTTGGCACGGACATCGTCGTCCATGAAGAAGGTCTGGGCGACCGGGACGGGATCGGCAAGACCGGTGGTCTCGACGATGATGCCGTCGAAACGGCCTGGGCGGCGCATCAGGCCTTCGACCACACGGATGAGGTCGCCGCGCACGGTGCAGCAGACGCAGCCGTTGTTCATCTCGTAGATCTCTTCGTCCGACTCTACGATCAGATCATTGTCGATGCCGATCTCGCCGAATTCGTTGACGATGACGGCATATTTCTTGCCGTGGTTCTCGGAGAGGATGCGGTTCAGAAGCGTCGTCTTGCCGGCGCCGAGGTAACCGGTCAGAACCGTTACGGGAATGGGCTTTTGCGTGGCTGTTTCGGTCATGGGAGCCTCGAAGATGGGGGAGCCTTTGGGCTGAATGGTTGGTTCCATATAAGGACTCGCCGCGACCAGTTCAAAGGCTTTTATATGTTATATGTTCACATCGCGCCTCGGAGCCCGACCCGCCTCCCGGACTAGAGAAGAGTTTCCGCATCAAAGGCATCGACATCGCGCAGGAGTTCGACGAGGCCGGCAACGGCATGGGCGATCAGACGCTCGCCCTTCTCGGCCGTCGCGGCTGAGGCGTTGCCGGCGACGCCCTGCTTGTTGAGGTCGGACATCCTCCAGCCGAAGGCGTGCGGGCCATAGGCGCGCAGGTGGCGGAAGTCGCGGGCAAAATCCGACTGCCGGGAGGCGAAGTTGCCCGCCTTCGACATATCCACCTGCTCCGGATGCAGGGCAAGCATTATCGAGGTCTCGATGTCGCCGCCGTGAATGTCTATTGCCTTGTCCTCTGGCGATATCACGCCCTCCGGCACGCCAAAGCGCGTCCAGCTTGTCGCGACCACGAGCATGCCGAAGCGCACGCGCGCCTCCGTCGCGACGATCGTCATCAGGGGCGAATTGCCGCCATGGGCATTCAGCATCACCAGCTTGCGGATGCCTGCGCGATGAAGCCCTTCCGCAATTGCCAGCCATCGGCGCACCGCTTCGTCGAAGGCAAGGCTCTTCGTTCCGGGCACGTCCATGTGTTCGATCGAGTATCCGACCGGCTCCACAGGCAGGAAGGTGACAGGCAGGTCGGATGGCAGCGCGCGAATCAGCCGCTCGACAATTCCGGCGGCGATCAGCGCATCCGTCTCGAAGGGCAGATGAGGACCGTGCTGTTCGTGGGCACCGAGCGGAAGAACTGCAATCCAGCGCCTTCGGGCTTCCGCCGGGCGCGTTGGATCGTCATCCTTGAGAAGGATCGGCGGCTGCGCCATTTGGTACTTGTCTCATTTTGTGTATTGATGACATGGCAAAGTCATACAACGGCGCGGGCGTGGCCGAAAGACTGGCGGGGTGGAGATGGGAAAGAAGAGCAAGGGCGGAAAGAAGCACAAGTCCGGCAAAAAGAAGGATCGCCGCGAATACACGGTTGTCGATCTGTCGCCAGCTCTGACGCAGGCAGCGCGGTCCATGCGCACCGTGCTTTCCCGCAATCTCCTCGAAAGCGGCCTCTATGCGGGGCAGGACGGCGTCATCATGACGCTTGCTGAAACCGACGGCCTTGCCACGGGCGCGCTTGCGCAAAGGCTCGGGGTAAAGGCCCCCACCATGACACGCACCATCGGCCGCATGGAGGCGCAGGGGTTCCTCGAACGGCGGCCTGACCAGGACGATGCGCGACTGACCAAGATCTACCTGACGGAGGCGGGACGCCGAAGCATCGGCAGCATCGAAATGTCGTCCGCCGCATGTGACAGCCTGGCGACGCAAGGCTTCTCGGAGAAGGAAATCCGCACGCTTGTCCGGCTGCTGAAAGCCATCGAGGGCAATCTTCACCCGGGCCATGATCACCCTCTGGAGGAAGAGGAGGAATTTTGACATTTTTGCGAATATGGGAATTGCAGAACGTGCTTAAATCTTTTAATTAAATTTTTTAAAGTCGTTTCAGATGCGCCCTGTGGGGGGGACGCGGAAATGAGTTGCCTGTAGGGGAGGGCACGTGGCTCAAAAGATTAAGCTTTCTACCATTGCCGAAACGCTTGGTATTTCAACAGCGACCGTATCGCTTGCTTTGCGGGACAGCCCGCTCGTCGCAGGCAACACAAGAGAGAAGATAAAGGAACAGGCGCGAGCGCTCGGATATATCTACAACCGTCGCGCAGCCAGCTTGCGGACCTCACGTTCGGGCATCATCGGCGTCGTCGTGCACGACATCATGAACCCCTTCTACGGGGAAATCCTCAAGGCGATCGAAAGCGAGCTCGACCGCAGCCGCCACACCTTCATCCTTTCGAACCATTATGACTCGGTGGACAAGCAGCGGACCTTCGTCGAGACCCTGCTGCAGCTCGGCGGCGACGGCGTCATCATGTCGCCGGCCATCGGGACGCCTCCCGAGGATATCCAGCTTGCCGAGAACAATGGAATGCCGGCGATCCTGATCGCCCGCTCGATGGAGGCGCTCGATGTGCCGACCTATCGCGGTGACGACAGCTACGGCATTTCGCTGGCCACAAACCACCTGATCGGCCTCGGCCATCGCTGCATCGCAATGATCGGCGGCACGGACCAGACATCGACCGGGCGCGACCGCTACCAGGGCTATGTGAATGCGCTTCGCAAGGCCGGCATCGAAGTCGATCCCGAGCTGCGCATTCCCGGTCCACGCTCCAAGCAGGGCGGTTTCGAGGCTGCGGTGCATTTCCTGTCGCTGCCGCAGAAGCCGACGGCCGCCGTCTGTTGGAACGACCTTGTCGCGATCGGACTGATGAACGGCATCGCGCGCGCAGGTCTTGTGCCGGGCTCGGACATATCGGTGACCGGCTATGACGACCTCGAGGAGGCTGCGATCGCAACACCGGCGCTGACAACCGTCTGGAACGGGCAGGCGGAAGTCGGCCGGCTTGCGGCGCGCGCGCTTCTCGACAGGCTGGCGGGTAGCCACGAGCCCGACGGCATCCATCTTATCAAGCCACACATGCGTATCCGTCAATCGACAAGTCCCTACCGCCCGCGCCATTAGCAAGGGCCAGCAGGAAGGATAGATCATGCCATCCCCAAAAACTGCGGTTCTCGTCGTCGGGAAGATGCACAGCCGTGTGCTGGAGACACTGAACGACCGGTTCGATCTTGTCCAGATGGAGGCGAACGGCAACCACGGACTGGATGCCGAGACCGCGAAGCGCATACGCGGCGCGGTGGTGAGCGGCAGCTTTTCGGCCGCGCTCATGGACGCGTTGCCCGCTCTTGAGGTCATTGCCAGTTTCGGCGTCGGCTATGACGGCGTCGACGCGCGTCACGCCGCTTCCAAGGGTATCATCGTCACCAATACGCCAGACGTCCTCAACGACGAAGTTGCGGACACGGCGCTCGCGCTGCTGCTCAATGCGGCACGGCGGTTTCCCCAGGCGGAGAACTGGCTACGGCAGGGACGCTGGGTCAGCGAAGGTGCTTTCCCGCTCTCGCCCTTCTCGCTCAAGGGCAGGCATGTGGGCCTCTATGGCCTTGGCCGCATCGGGCAGGAGATCGCAAATCGCCTGGAGCCGTTCAAGGTGAAGATCAGCTACCACACGCGCTCGCGCCATGAGGGCGTGAGCTACGACTACTATCCGACCCTCAAGGGCATGGCGGAGGCGGTCGACACGTTGATCGCCATCGTCCCGAAGACGCCGCAGACGCACAAGACCATCGATGCGGAGGTGCTCTCAGCGCTGGGGCCTGAGGGCATCCTCATCAATGTCGGACGCGGTTGGACGGTGGACGAGGATGCGCTGATCGCCGCATTGCGCTCGGGCGCCATCGGCGCTGTCGGCCTCGACGTCTTCTACGATGAGCCGAACGTGCCCGCCGAACTGCTGACGTTCCCGAACGCCACGCTGCTGCCGCACATTGCCTCGGCCACGGTGCCGACACGCAACGCCATGGCCGATCTCGTCGCGAACAATGTCATCGAATGGTTTGCGAAGGGCGTGGCCCTGACCCCGGTGCCGGAGACGCCCTCAAGGCAACGCTGAGCGCCGAGGCGTCTCCTCGGTCGCCGTCTGGCGTGCATCGGCATAGGCTCGGACGGCATCGCCAAATGCGCTGAAGAGCTTGCCTGACGGGGCGTCCATTTCCGCCCAGTATTCCGGATGCCATTGCACGCCGACCGCAAACGCCTTGGCGTCGATCACCGAGACGGCCTCGATCGTGCCGTCTTCGGCCAGCGCCTCGACCTGCAGGCGCGGCGCCGTATCGGCTATCGCCTGCCGGTGCAGGGAATTGACCCGGACTTCACCCGGACCGATATAGCGGGCAATGCACGAGCCTTCCTTGACGAAGACGCTCTGGCGGATTGCATACATGCCGTCGCGATCGACGCCCTCCGGCCTGCGGTGGTCCCAAATGCCGGGCTGTTCCTGGATTTCGCTCGCGAGCGTGCCGCCGAGGGCAACGTTGAGCTCCTGCAAGCCCCGGCAGATGGCGAGGACCGGTATCGCGCGATCGAGCGCGCGCCGGATGAGCGGCAGGCTTGTGGCGTCGCGGGCCGGGTCGAACGGGCCGTCCGCTTCCGTCGCCTGCCTGCCATAGAGCGAGGGGTGGACGTTGCTTGCCGATCCGGAAACAAGAACGCCGTCGACCCTGTCGAGGATGGCGTCGGTTTCATAGCCTTCCTCGAAGGCCGGGATGATGAAGGCCATGACGCCGGCGGCATTCAGCGCGGCCCGCACATATTGGTGCTGGACGGCATGCCAGCTGGTGCCGTCAAAAGCACGGATATCGGCTGGGATGGCGACGATGGGCTTTGTCATTCTTGCCTCGAACAAAACAGATGCGGCTCTATTTGAGAAACCATAAAGGCCTTTCAGTCAACGCCTGCGCCGCCGTGGCGGCGGAATTGCGGCGAGGCCGCGCTAAAGCGCTGATATTGATGGATT
The DNA here is from genome assembly GCF_004345245.1 of Rhizobium sp. BK251. Lineage (GTDB taxonomy): Bacteria > Pseudomonadota > Alphaproteobacteria > Rhizobiales > Rhizobiaceae > Rhizobium. The sequence goes on from NZ_SLUQ01000008.1 coordinate 223,531, forward strand.
GCCCGCCTTTGCCACATTCTTGTCTTGATGCGAAAGGCTAATGGACTAGAGCTTGAAACGCTTGTTGTGCCGTGCTTAGTTTTCGCGTCATTGCTGCGGGGAATGGGGTGAGGACAAAAGAAGCCGCGCAGCACCATCTACACGGGAGGTTTTTGATGGATCGTCGTTCATTTATAAGGAAGGCAGGGACCGCGGGAGCGGGTGCCGTCGCCGCTACGGCCCTTGCAGCGCCTGCGATAGCGCAGGAAAATCCGAAGATTACCTGGCGCATGACGTCTTCCTTTCCGAAGAGCCTGGATACGATCTACGGCGGGGCCGAGGATATCGCACGGCATGTTTCGGAAGCGACCGACGGAAACTTCACGATCCAGCCTTTCGCAGCCGGTGAAATCGTCCCCGGGCTCCAGGCGGCCGACGCGGTGAGCGCGGGCACCGTCGAGGCGGCCCATACCTGCTCCTACTATTTCGTCGGCAAGGACCCGACCTATGCGATCGGGACGGCCATCCCCTTCGGTCTGAATGCGCGCCTCACGAATGCCTGGTTCTTCGAAGGCAACGGCACGAAGCTCATGAACGAATTTTATGCCACGCAGGGCATCTACGGCCTTCCTGCGGGCAATACGGGTGCCCAGATGGGTGGCTGGTTCCGCAAGGAGATCAATACGCTCGACGACCTCAAGGGCGTGAAGATGCGTATTGCCGGTCTTGCCGGCCGCGTGGTGGAAAAGCTCGGTGTCGTGCCGCAGCAGATCGCCGGCGGCGACATCTATCCCGCCCTTGAAAAGGGCACCATCGACGCTTCCGAATGGGTCGGTCCCTATGACGACCTGAAGCTCGGGCTGCACAAGGTCGCGCGCTACTACTACTATCCCGGCTGGTGGGAAGGCGGCCCGGCGATCCACGCCTTCTTCAATCTGGAGAAGTGGAACAGCCTGCCGAAGCGCTACCAGACGATCCTGGAGGGTGCCTGCACCTACGCCAATACCAACATGCTGGCGAAATACGACGTCAAGAACCCGCAGGCATTGAAGCAGCTGGTCGCCGAGGGAGCGACGCTGCGTCCCTTCAGCCAGGAGATTCTCGAAGCCTGCTTCCAGGCCTCGAATGCGCTCTATGCCGAGATCACGGCATCGAACGCCTCCTTCAAGAAGATCTACGACGATCAGACGGCCTACAAGCGCGACGCCTATCTCTGGATGCAGCTGTCGGAATATACCTTCGACACCTTCATGATGATCCAGCAGCGCGCCGGAAAGATCTGAGCCGTTCTTTTGTCGACTTCGAAAAGAAAGCCCCGGATTTCGGTCCGGGGCTTTTTCGTGCCCGCTATCTTATGACGGGCGGTTGGCTGAGATCGGGCGTGGGCTGCGGCGGCGGAGTGGGCTGGCCCTGTGCGGGCGCCTGGCCGGGCAGGCCGTTCAGCGGGGGCAGCGACATGCCGGGCAGCTGGTTGCCGCCGCTGCCGCCATTGTCGAGCGGGGGTAGCGACATGCCGGTTCCAAAGCCAGGCACCTCGATCTTGATCGAGTTGGGGTCCACCTTTGGTCCCTTGTCCAGCCAATAGGTCACCGACTGCGGCCAGAAGATAACGATGGCGACGAGGATGATCTGCATGACGACCCAGGGCAGAGCGCCCATGTAGATGTCGCTGGTCTTTACCTCTCGCGAGGCAATGCTGCGCAGGTAAAACAGTGCGAACCCGAAGGGTGGATGCATGAAGCTCGTCTGCATGTTCACGCAGATCAGCACGCCGAACCAGATGAGGTCGATGCCGAGGGCCGACGCGACGGGCGCGAGCATCGGGATGACGATGAAGGCGATCTCGAAGAAATCGAGGAAGAAGGCGAGGATGAAGATGAAGACGTTGACGAAGATCAGGAAGCCGACCGGGCCGCCGGGCAGGCCCGACAGCAGGTGCTCGATCCAGCGCGACCCGTCCATGCCCTGAAAGACCAGGCTGAAGCAGGTCGAGCCGATGAGGATGAAGACCACCATGGAGGTGATGTGCATGGTCGAACGCATGCCCTGCTGGATCAGCGGCCAGGTGAGCCGTCGATGCATGGCGGCGAGCAGAATGGCGCCGACCACGCCGAGCGCGCCGGCCTCCGTGGGCGTGGCCAGGCCCATGAAGATGGTACCGAGCACGAGGAAGATCAGCACGATCGACGGGATCATTCCCGCCAGGACCTTGATGACCAGTGCCCAGCCGAGGTCGCCGCGCGCTTCCTTCGGAAGCGGCGGCATCGAGGAGGGGCGGACGATCGACATCAGCAGGATGAAGAGAATGAAGATCACGACCTGCAGGATCGAAGGCCCGATGGCGCCAAGATACATGTCGCCGACCGAGCGCCCGAGCTGATCGGCGAGCACAACAAGGACGAGGGATGGCGGTATCAGCTGTGTGATCGTTCCGGACGCGGCGATGACGCCGGTCGCCAGGCGCGGGTGATAGCCATATCGCAGCATGATCGGCAGCGAGATGACGCCCATGGTGATGACGGAGGCAGCGACGGTGCCTGTGATGGCGCCGAGCACGGCACCGACCAAAATCACCGCATAGGCGAGCCCGCCGGGGATTGCGCCGAAAAGCTTGCCCGTTCCCTCGAGAAGATCTTCCGCGAGGCCGCATCTTTCCAGGATCGCCCCCATGAAGGTGAAGAAGGGGATCGCCAACAGCAGCTCATTCGACACGATGCCGAAGAAGCGCAGCGGCAGGGCCTGCAGGAAAGCCTCGGTGAAATGGCCGGTCGCGATGCCGACGATCCCGAAGAACAGGCCGACAGCCGAAAGCGAGAAGGCGACCGGAAAGCCGTACAGCATGAAGACGACCATGCCGACGAACATCAGTGGCGGAATGACACCAAAGTCAAACAAAGCAGGTTCCCCCAACCTATCTTACTGCAAGGGCTTCTCGTAGCTCGTGTCGAGCGTCGTATATCCGGTGAGTGCTGCGATCCGCTTGATGAGCTCGGAGAAGCCCTGGAGGCTCAGAAGCGCAAAGCCGGCGACAAGCATCAGCTTGACCGGCCAACGGATGAGGCCGCCCGCGTTCGCCGATATCTCGCCCTGCTGGTAGGAGAGCCAGAAAACGGGCCAGCAGAGCCATGTCAGAAAGATGCACGCGGGCAGGAGGAAGACGACGATGCCGACGATGTCGATCCACAGGCGCGCACGGTCGGAAACGGCGCCGTAGATCAGGTCGACGCGAACATGTTCATTCATCCTCAACGTGTGGGAGGCGCCCAGCACGACAATGAAAGCGAACATGTACCACTGGATCTCCAGCCAGCCGTTGGAGCTGTAGTTGAACATGTAGCGGATGATGGCGTTTGCGGCGCTGACCAGACAGCAGAGAAGGACCAGGTATTCGGAAATCTTGCCAATGAATTGGCTGATCGAGTCGATCAAACGGCTGACGGACAGGAATGCCGACATTCGCCTCCCCTTATTGTTCCCCGCCGGTTTGCCCGGCTTTCCTCTTGTGAAGGGTGTAAAGCAGCAATCTCGAAATTGAAAGGACAAATGGGCCAGCTTGGCTTTTAGTCTAATCCCATTGGCTTAGCCGTGGCGTCGCTTTTCTTGGTTGAGGGACCCTTTACGGGCGCGCGCAGATCTGTTCCGAAAGAGTGCATTGCGGTGCTCGAATGCAGCCAGCGGCTGCAAATGCAATGCTGAGATCGCGGCCTTTCTACCTGTATTTTAGAATAATTGACCAAATGTACGGAATTGGCGAAATCAATTTTTAAAGACTTTCAACTACGGTGCCTCCCGCACAAGGGAAGTGATGGATGAAGCCGCCAAGCCAGGACACGGTTCCGACAGACGTTTACCTGTCGTTCGTGAGCTCGCTTTTTGGGAACCGGAAGACGCTGTTCACCGGGATGATGGTTCACATCGTTACCTATGTGGCGGTGTTCGCAAAGTCCGGCTCGGAATTCTACATCTATCTGACCGCGGTATTCGCAGCGATCTGCCTCTATCGCATTTATTGGTTTCATCGCTTCGATCTTGCGTCGAAGGAGGCCATGGACCATGAGGAGATCGCCCGCTGGGAGCGGCGCTATCTTTACGGCGGCGTAGCGACGACTTCGATTCTGGGTATCGGCAGCGGCTACGCAATTCTCGTCCTTCAGGATCCATTCGCAGAACTCGTCTGTATTGCCGTAACGATGGCCTCCATGGTTTCCGTGGTCGGACGCAATTTCGGCTCGCCGGTCGCCGTTAACCTACAGACGGTATCGGCGAGCCTGCCGATAATCGTCGGGTGTGCGGCTCTCGGCGATTTCTATATGGCACTGCTGTCGATCCTGCTCGTGCCGTTCGTGCTGACGACCCGCTCGATGGCCAACGGCGTTCGCGAATTCCTCTACAAGAACGTCCTTGCTTCGCGCGAGATTGCTGTCATAGCCGACCGGTTCGACACGGCGCTCAACAACATGACGCATGGCCTTTTCATGCTGGACAGCAGCAATCGTATCGTCGTCGTCAATCGCAAGGCCTGCGAACTGCTGCAGCTCAGCGACCAGGATCAGCTGAAGGACTGCGATCTGGATGTAGTGTTGCGTTACGGTGCTCGACACGCCTTCATAGACGGTTCTTTGCCGACGCTCATCCATCGTCAGTTGGCGCAGCTTTTCGATGGATCACTTTCACGAACGCTCATTCAATTCAGGGAAGACCTCTTCCTCGAATTTTCAGCAAGCCGGCGCGCGGACGGCGTCGTCATCCTGATTTTCGAGGACGTCACCAATCGCATACGTGCAGAACGCAAGATCCTGCACATGGTCCGGTTCGATTCGCTGACGGGATTGCCGAACCGCGAATACTTCACCGAGCTCGTTAAGGAAAACCTCGCCGGCCGGCAGCGGGACGTGCCTGTCGGGATCATGGTTCTGGACGTCGACGACTTCAAACATGTGAACGACATGAAGGGGCACGTGGCGGGCGACCGGCTGCTGGTGAAGTTTGCGAGAAAGCTGGCGGAAAAGACCGAAAACCGTGCCGTCGTCGCGCGGCTCATGGGCGACCAATTCGTACTTTTCTTTCCGAACGAGGACGAGGCCCTTCTCGACGAAAGCATGCGAGCCCTGCATGCGACGATGTCGGGCACCTACGAAGTCGACGGCAACACATTCCGCATTTCCGTCAGTGCCGGCTACCTGATCGTCAAGGTGGGCGAATTCCGCATGGAGGAATGGCAGATCAAGGCGGACCTCGCGCTTTTCGAAACGAAGTCTCGCATGAAGGGCGGCTGCACCGCGTTCGAAACGGAAATGGATGCGCGCTACATCGAGCGCCAGAAGCTGAAAGACGACCTGCGGGACGCGGTGGAGAGTGGCGGCCTGCATGCCGTCTACCAGCCGATGTTCAAGCCGGATGGATCGCGGATCGACTGCTGCGAGGCGTTGTCGCGCTGGAACCATCCTGAAAAGGGAGCCATCCCTCCGAACGTGTTCGTCCAGATCGCCGAGGAGATGGGTATCGTCTCGGGCATAACGCGCTTCATGATCAATCAAGCGTGCCGCGACTGTGCGTCTTGGCCGCATCCGACAGCGGTCTCCGTTAATCTTTCGGTCCAGGATCTTCGCAACGCCGATATCGTTGCAGTCGTGATGGAGGCGCTCGCGGCTTCCGGCCTCGAGCCGTCGCGGCTCCATCTTGAGGTGACCGAGAGCTGCCTGGTGGATGAACTCGCTACGGTACGCGCCATCCTCGCGGATCTGCGTTCGCACGGAATAACAGTTGCCATCGACGACTTCGGGACAGGCTTCTCCAGCCTCAGCTATCTCGATTCCCTGCCGGTCGATATCGTGAAGATAGATCGCTCGTTCGTGCGCAATATCACCGAGGATTCGCGCCGCTTCAAGTTGCTGCGCGGGACCGTCAACCTTTCGCGCGAGCTCGGGTTGAAGATCGTGATCGAAGGGGTGGAGACCCAGGATCAACTGGCGCTCATCAACAAGCACGATTGTGCCGACTTCATTCAGGGCTACGTGTTCTCAAGACCCGTTCCCTCGCAGGGCGTGCTCGACCTTGTCGACGCTCTGAGCAAGAGGCAAACCTCGCGTCGACGCAAAAAGGTCGCCTGATCGGCAGATCGATCTCCCAAGTATACCTTTAAAGTTAGCGAGTTCGTATATGCAACTTTAGTAATGTACAATGTTTATTGTTAACCATAACGAGAAAATATTATGTAAAGTTTGAAACGAATGTTGCTCCCCTCAACTAGTTCTCGCATTAATGATCCATTAACCATAGGTAGTGGATATGACTTCTTCGGGGAATTTGCAGGGGACCTTTTCCGATAAACTCATGGATGTACTCAACCACGTCGAATATCGACGCATAGAAAGTGGTGAGGACATGGAGGAAGTGGCGCGCATTCGCTACAAAGCTTACAAGCTTGCCGATATTCTTCCTCTCCAGGGTTCTAGGCTTATTGACGACATCGATTTCGATGACCACGCCTATGTCTTCGGCGTGTATTATGACGAGCGTCTCATCAGCACAGTGAGAATTCACAACATAACACCCGATCACCGGGTGAGTTCGACTCGTTCCATATATCCGCGGGAAATCGACGCATTGCTCGACGCCGGCCTGTCGCTGATCGATCCTGTGCGCTTCGCGGCGGATCCGCAGGTTATGAAGGACATGCCCGCCATCCCCTATCTTACCTTGCGTATCGCCATCATGGCGGCGGCCTATTTCGATTCGGATCGGGTTCTGCAACTCGTCAGCCCGCAGCATGCGCCGTTCTATCGTCGCGTGTTCTATGCGGAGACGATCGTGCCGCCGCAGAAGAACCGCGGCAAATACAATATCGAACTGACGCTGATGGCGACGAATACCAAGGAAGTCGGGCGAAAGCTGCTTACCCGCTTCCCGTTCTTCATTTCGAACGCCAGCGAGCGTCGCCTCATGTTCTCCCGCAAGGTCGCCGATACGCTGCCGCCGCTTACCATCATACCGACTGCGCGTTTCGTGCCGGAGGGCAGCCTCGGCGTCGATCTGCCGCTCTGAAGCTGCTGAAACAAGTGCGGATTTCGCGATGATGCGATCGTCTGCGGCACTGTCGTGCATTGCGCTTTCGCCCCTCTTTGTGTAAGCCGGGCAGGGTGGAAAATGCTCCCTGATCGCCGGGAGTTTTCCAGGAGAACTTGGTGACTGGCCGCCGGATACTTGCTGGCGTCCAATGCAGTTTCAGGGAGACAAGATTTATGGCCGAGCATCCTACCGGACCCGTCGAGACCGGCGCGCCGATGGACTACAAGGAACACGAGAAGACCTACAACTTGTTCATCACCGGCGCCAAGTACGGAACGATGATCCTGGCCACGTTGCTCCTTGCGATGACTGCCGGCTTCTTCGGCGGTGGCGGTTTCCTCGGCGGTCTCCTCGTTTTCATTCTTCTGACGATTATCGGCGTCTTTCTGCTCCGCTAGCCCACTCCGGCAAGGCAGGCGACAATCCCTTGAATGGTAGCCTGCGCGGGAAAAAACCCGCAACGGCTTTGTCTCGCCCGGGAGGAGGGGCAGTTGGCTAGTACCGTTTTCATTGCGAAGGAAATAGCGGATGAGACGCGCGTTGCCGCGTCCGCCGAAACTGTCAAGAAAATGAAGGGCCTGGGCCTAGACGTCGTCGTCGAGGCCGGTGCAGGCATCCTGTCGCGCATCCCTGACGCTGACTACGAGGCGGCCGGCGCGCGCATCGGCGCTGCCAGCGATGGCGCATCCGCCGATGTGGTGCTGAAGGTGCGGCGTCCGACAAGCGCGGAAATTGCGGCATACAGGAGCGGCGCCATCGTCATTGCGACGATGGATCCTTACGGCCACGAAGAGGCCATCGCCGAGATGGCGAAGGCCGGGCTCTCGACCTTCGCTATGGAGCTGATGCCGCGCATCACGCGCGCCCAGTCCATGGACATCCTTTCCTCGCAGGCAAACCTTGCCGGCTACCAGGCCGTGATGGAGGCCGCTGCTGCCTACGACCGCGCAATGCCGATGATGATGACGGCTGCGGGCACCGTTCCTGCGGCAAAGGTCTTTGTCATGGGCGCGGGCGTGGCCGGCCTGCAGGCGATCGCGACGGCCCGGCGTCTGGGTGCAGCGGTCTCCGCGACCGACGTGCGCCCCGCCGCCAAGGAGCAGGTTGCCTCGCTGGGCGCCAAGTTCATCGCCGTCGAGGACGAGGAGTTCAAGGCGGCGGAAACGGCAGGCGGCTATGCCAAGGAGATGTCGCAGGCATACCAGGCCAAGCAGGCGGCGCTCGTCGCCGACCATATTTCCAAGCAGGATATAGTCGTCACGACTGCCCTGATCCCTGGCCGTCCCGCGCCGCGGCTCGTCAGCAGCGAGATGCTGAAGTCGATGCGGCCGGGCTCGATCGCCGTAGACCTCGCAGTCGAGCGCGGCGGCAATGTCGAGGGTTCGCGGGCTGGAGAGATCGCCGAGGTCAACGGCGTCAAGGTCATCGCCTTCTCCAACATGCCGGGTCGTGTTCCGGCCAGCGCCTCGCTTCTTTATGCGAAGAACCTCGTCACGTTCCTCGAAACGATGGTCAGCAAGGAAACAAAGGCGCTCGCGCTCAATCTCGAGGATGAACTCGTCAAGGCAACGATGCTGACGCATGGAGGTGCCGTCGTGCATCCGAATTTCGGCGGAGCGAAGAAGGGGGGGCAAGCTGATGGCGAGTGAGGCCATGGACAAGGCACTGCAGCAACTGGATCAGGCCGTTACCGCGGTTATGAGCGCTGCCGCGCAGGCGCCGGAGGCGGCCGGTGCAACGGTGCACGGCATGACGGCCGGCGCGATCGATCCCTTCGTGTTCCAGTTTGCGATCTTCGTCCTTTCGATCTTCGTCGGCTACTATGTCGTCTGGTCGGTGACGCCGGCGCTGCACACGCCGCTGATGGCGGTCACCAACGCCATCTCGTCGGTGATAGTAGTCGGCGCCTTGCTTGCGGTCGGCATCTCCGGCAGCGGAATCGCGACCGGCTTCGGCTTCGTCGCCCTTGTCCTCGTCTCGGTGAACATCTTCGGCGGCTTCCTTGTCACGCAGCGCATGCTGGCGATGTATAGGAAGAAGGACAAGTGAGGACGCCGGCATGATGAGCATTGCAGCCTTCCTCTACCTCGTTTCCGGGGTTCTCTTCATCCTGGCGCTACGGGGCCTTTCGCATCCGGCATCCAGCCGCCGGGGCAATCTCTACGGCATGACCGGAATGGGGATTGCGATTGCGACCACGCTTGTGCTGGCGACGCCGTCCTTTGGTGGCCTCGTCCTTATTGTTCTGGGCCTCGCCATCGGGGGCGGTGCGGGTGCCTATATCGCCCGCGTCATTCCCATGACGTCGATGCCGCAGCTCGTCGCCGCCTTCCATTCGCTGGTCGGTCTCGCCGCCGTGCTGGTGGCCGCGGCTGCCCTTTATGCCCCCGCTTCCTTCGGCATCGGCGAGATCGGATCGATCCACACCGAGGCCCGCATCGAAATGGCGCTCGGCGTGGCGATCGGCGCGCTCACCTTCACCGGGTCGATCATCGCCTTCCTGAAGCTCGACGGGCGCATGTCGGGCAAGCCGATCATGCTGCCCTACCGGCATGTGATCAACGCCGCGATCCTTGCGCTTATCGTGCTTTTCATCGTCGGGCTTGCGGTGACCGAGAGCCACCTCGACTTCTGGGCGGTCGTGGCACTTTCGCTGGCGCTCGGCGTGTTGCTGATCGTGCCGATCGGCGGCGCCGACATGCCGGTCGTCGTGTCGATGCTGAACTCCTATTCGGGATGGGCAGCGGCGGGCATCGGCTTCACGCTCGGAAACCTGGCGCTCATCATCACCGGCGCACTTGTCGGCTCCTCGGGCGCGATCCTCTCCTACATCATGTGCAAGGGCATGAACCGCTCGTTCATCTCCGTCATTCTCGGCGGCTTCGGCGGCGAGACGGCGGCGACGGGTGCGGATGACATCGACCGGACCGTGAAGCTCGGCTCGGCCGAGGACGCGGCCTATCTCATGGCTAATGCCTCCAAGGTCATCATCGTTCCGGGATACGGCATGGCAGTGGCGCAAGCGCAGCACGCGTTGCGCGAGCTTGCCGACACGCTGAAGAAAAACGGCGTCGAAGTGAAATACGCGATCCACCCGGTCGCCGGCCGCATGCCGGGGCACATGAACGTGCTGCTTGCGGAAGCAAACGTACCCTATGACGAGGTTTTCGAACTGGACGATATCAATTCCGAATTCGCCCAGGCGGACGTCGCCTATGTGATCGGCGCCAACGACGTGACAAACCCGGCGGCACGCGACGACAAGACCTCACCGATCTATGGAATGCCCATCCTCGACGTGGACAGGGCCAAGACCTGCCTCTTCGTCAAGCGTTCGCTGGGCTCAGGCTATGCCGGCATCGACAATACGCTGTTCTACAAGGACAGCACCATGATGCTGCTCGGGGATGCCAAGAAGATGACCGAGGATATTGTCAAGGCAATGGCGCACTAGCAGTACGCCCGCAGGATCGAAGATGCCCGCCAATGGCGGGCATCTTGCTTTCGTCTCGTCAGATTGCTGCAGGCGCCAGCGTCATACGGTCGACACCGACCGCGACGTTGATGCCTTCCTGGACCTGGACGTTGATAGGCTGCAGCATGAAGGCCTTGTTGGTGCCACCGCCGATGACCTTGGCGCCAGCTCCGGCCGCGAAGCTTGCATCGGCGCCGAGCCCGTAATATTCGCCGGCAAGGGCGTAATCAGTCATTGCGGTGCCGGTGCTCGCGAGCACGTTCCAGACCATCACGCTCTTGCCCGTCTGGCCGATGTCGATACCGAACTTCTCGATCTTGCCGGCGTAGACCGCGGCCGGACCGCCATCAGCCGGTGTATAGGTGCAGGTCAGGTTCTTTTCCGACCCCAGGATGAAACCGGTGCCGCCTTCGGACCCGCATACGAGCCGGCCAAGGGTGATGTAGTTCGCGGCGCTTGCCGGGGCGACCCAGGCTCCCGCAACGACTGCGGTGGCGATGAGGGCGTGTTTCAGCATGATCGTTCTCCTTTGAATTACCGCGGGATAACGAGGGTCGAATGCTAAGGTTCCCTGTGGTGAGGCGGCCCGAACTGGCCGAGGAGGGGCAGGCAGGCCAAAATGGCGTCAGTCCCTCACGAGCGAGGCACGCGAGGCGGTCAACACCCAGAGCAGGCCCTCCCGGCGGAAATCGACCTGCACCGTCCCGCTGAAGGCGGCGGCCGCATGGGTCTTGATAACGGTCGTGCCAAAGCCGCTATGGGTCGGCGCGTTGACCGGCGGGCCGTTCGATTCCTCCCAGACAAGCCGGATCTGGGGCGGCTCGCCCTCCTCCTCGATATCGGTCCATTCGATGTGGACCCGTCCCTCGGGCACGGAGAGCGCGCCGTACTTCACCGAGTTCGTCGCGAGCTCGTGCAGGGCAAGGCCGAGATTTTGGACCGCCTCCGGTTTCACCAGGAAATCCTTGCCGACGATCTCCAGGCGATCCTTCGACTGCGCGAAGGGTTCGAGGTGGAATTCGACGGCCTTGCGCAGGGAGACGCCCGACCACTGCTCGCTCGTCAGCACTTCGATCGAGCGCGCCAGTCCTTCAAGCCGGTCGGCTATGGCGGCCTGGAGCTGGTCGACCGTGTCGTTCTGCCGTGCCAGCTGGCGGGTAATCGCCTGGACCAGCGTCAGCAGGTTCTTCGAACGGTGGACAAGCTCGTGCATGAGGAAATGCAGGCGGTCCTCGGTCTGGCTGCGGTCGAAAGAGGCGTTGGAGAGGGCGATGGCGACCTGGTTTGCCTCCACGACGCTTGTTTCCACCGGAGAAACGATCTCGCCCTGGCCGAGCTTATTGGCCATGTTGGCGATGCTGCGGATCGTCGAGCGCACCTGGCGTGCCACGGCATAGGCTGCAAGGATGGCGATCGCCAGCAGCACAAGGCCGCCGATGATCAGCAGGCGCCAGGTCGTCAGGAGCGATTCCTGCGCCGACGCTATCGGGCCCCAGATGATCGCTTTCCACGACCAGCCCGGCAACTGCGCATAGCCGAGCACTTGCCGCGGGAGCAGATCCTCCTGGTCGAGGGCGCCGCGCGAAGCAATGAGCTGGGAGACGATACGCGGGTCGAAGGTTTCGCCTGCGGAAAGCCCGGCAGCACCGGCCGCGGCAACGACATGGCCGCTACTGTCCAGCACCGCGGCAGACCAGCCGGGCGGCAATGCATCGACGGCGATGAGCCTGGCAAGGTCCCGGGTGTTCTGCGTGAGGATCAGGGCTCCCGCTTTCGAGGGCTGATCAAGCGGGAAGGTGACGTTATAGACCCACTGCCCACTGGTCGCGCCCATGAACACGTCCGAGGCCTCGATGCGCCCCGAGGTCAGGGCGGCCTGCAGTGATGGCAGGTTCGACATCTTGCCGAGGGCATCGCCATAGGGCCTGCGGGTATTCAAGAGCTGGTTGCCCTCCGTATCGACCACGAGCGCATAGAGCGATTCCGTGCGCAGCGCCGTCGCGGTGCGGTCGTGGAAGGCGCCGAAATCGCCCCGGATCAGCTCGGGTGCGAAGGAGAGGAGGCGCAGCGTCGTCGCCATGTCCTGCAGCTGACGGTCGATCGTCCTGCTCAACGACTGGGCATCACGGATCGTCCTGAATTTAAGTGCGTTGCGCTCGTTGTTCTCGAGCTGCATCAGGAGCAAGGCGACGAAGGCAAGGATCGGCAGCGCCACGGCAAGCGCCATTGCGATCAGATATGATCCAATGGAGGCCTTGGGAAAAAGACGGGGCAGGTGTCTCACGAGCGGCTTCAGTGTCGGGACCAGCCGCTATTCAAGTGCGCCTTTGTGTGAAGTCTGGTCGCGAAAGCAGATGCACGAATCTTTGTCATGGTCTGTGCGCCCCCACGCTTTACCGGATAGCCTGCTATCGAAGCCCCTTCATGTTAGGGCCCGACCCGCCACGTGGCAACATCTGAAAATTGACCTGTACCAAATAGATAGCTGCACCCCGCACGCGCCAGCGGGCATACGGGGCCAGTGGCCGCAGATGGCGCCGCAGGCGTCTTGTGATATCAGCTTGTCGTGCCGCGCGTGCGGGCGAGGCCATCCTTCGCCGGCTGGTACTTCGGATCGAGGCCGACGGCATGGGAATAGGAGCGGGCGGCCTTTGCCTTGTCGCCACGGCGCTCATAGACGAGAGCCTGGTTCGCCCACGATTCGGCAAGGTTGCCGTTGAGTTCGATCGCGTGGTTGAAGTCGGCAAAGGCGTTGTCGTCGTCGTTGAGCGCGACGTAGGAGATCCCGCGGCCGTTATAGGGCTCGGGCGAGTTCGGGGACAGCGAGATCGCCTTGCTGAAATCTTCGATCGCCTTGTCCTGCTGGTTGCGCTTCTGGTAGATCAGCCCGCGATTGTGGTAGGCGCGGCCGTCCGTCGTGCCGAGCTGGATCGCCTTGCTGAAGTCATTGAAGGCATCGCCGTCGCGCCCCGCCTGCCGGTAGACGTTGCCGCGGCCGATATAGGCGACATCATAGTTGGGATTGATCTGCAGTGCGGCGTTGTAGTCGGCGACTGCCTCCTGTGCCTTGCCCATATTGCGGTAGACGAGGGCGCGGTTGGCATAGGCCTGGTAGAATCGCGGGTTGAGCTGGATCGCCTGATTGAAATCGGCCAGCGCGCGGTTGAACTCGCCGGCGCGTCCATAGGCGGAGCCGCGGACGTTGTAGCCTTCCGGATCCTGCGGATTGGCGTTGATGACGCCTGTCAGCGAGGCAATGTTTTCCTGGGAGCCCTGCGCGCGATCGATCTTGATCACGTCGTCGGTGGTATTGGTCTGGCAGCCTGCAAGACCAAGCGCGGCCATCAGGGAAAGCGCTGCTAAGGATATATTGTAGTTGCCCCGGCCGGTTGCCTGCGCGTGTGATGAACGTGAAGCTCTAGTCGTGACAGCCATTCGCCGGCTTTCTCCCCATGCGTCATATCAGTCGGGCTGATATGTCATCCCCAACCACAAATCAAAAAAGGCGGTGGCGAAACGACTCGCCCCCGCCCAGACATACATTTGAAAACGTCGAAAAAACGACGGTCAACGCGATCAGCGCGCGACAAGACCTTCGCGCTGGGCCCGCTTGCGTGCCAGCTTGCGAACGCGGCGAACAGCCTCGGCCTTTTCGCGAGCACGCTTCTGCGACGGCTTCTCGTAGAAGTCGCGCATCTTCATTTCGCGGAAAATGCCTTCGCGCTGCATTTTCTTCTTCAGAGCGCGGAGAGCCTGGTCAACATTGTTATCGCGGACAAGTACCTGCACGTTAATCCCGTTCCTTTAGTTCTGGTTAAGCCATCGGCAGCTTGGTGCCCGAGGCAAAAAAATAACGTTCGCGCAGCCGGAGCCTTGCGATTGGTTGAGCGGGATAACAGATCAGTCGGGCGAAGTCTAGCCGGGACTTAGAAGTTCGGCAAAAATCTGCCCAGCTCACACGGCTCGCACCGCGGATTGCGCCGGTGCGCGGCGCGCCATGGCGAGAAGCCAGACGAGCAGCACGGCGTTGACGATGGTGAGAACGAGCAGTGCACCCGCATTGCCGGCGGCATAGTCGCCGGTGAGTATGACCTGGTGGATGTGTCCGTAGACAAGGCCCACGAAGAAGATCGCCACCAGAGTGACAACCGCCGACTTGAATTCGATCGGGCGCCAGAAGGAAATGATGGCGGTGATGCCGACCGCGATATCGGCGATGCCGATCTCGAACTGGAAGGGGCTCACCTGCCAGCCGATGAATTCGGCAGCCGTTTGCGGGAAGAACACATGATAGACGCCGGCCCAGACCGACTGCACGCCGATCGAGAGCAGGAGCAGCCAGGCGAGGTAGTCCTCGGCGCGGCGACTTTTCCGCAATGCCGGCACCGCGAGCGCGACTACAAAGAGGATCACCGGGATATTCGTGAGAATAAGTCGTATCGCATCGCCAATCATGTCTTCCCCCGAAAACAGCGCGTACCGTGCGAATTTGCCCGGAGAGGTTAGCCGTGAAAATGGAGCGAGGCAATCGACAAGAACCGCGCTCGGCAGCGCTGTAACGCCTCCACACAATAGCAGCAGAGGTCCTCGCCTTCCGGCAAGTATCGCCGTCAGCCTTCGGCGGCCGTTCCCGAAAACAGGCGCTTGTCGCGGAACCGTTCGGCGAGGTGGTCGATCCAGGCGCGGACATGGGCCGGCAGCCCCGTGCGGGTCGTGAAGACGAGATGGACGATGCCCTCCCGCGAGTGCCATTGCGGGAAGAGGCGGACGAGCCTGCCGCTGCGCAGTGCTTCCGTGCAGGCGTGATCGGGCAGGAGCGCGACGCCAAGGCCAGCAAGAGCCGCTTCGCGCAGCGCGATGAAATCGCCGCAGGCTATGCGCGGTTCATGGGTGAGGGAATGGGTCAGGCCGCGCGGACCCTCGAGCGTCCATGTCACGCTGCCCGGTTGCTCGGAGGAGCTTACAGTCGGCAGGGAAGCCAGCGCGGCTATGTCCTCGGCATCGCCAAGCGTGTTTGCGAGCTTCGGGCTCGCGATCAGGATGCGGCGACTGCGTGCCAGCGTGCGCATCGTCAGCGCAGCATCGGTATCGAGGCTGACGCGCACGCGAAGTGCGACATCGATGTGCTCCGCGATAAGGTCAACGGGCCGATCTGTGGCGAGTACCCGGACATTGACGAGCGGATGACGCTCGAGGAAATCCGGCATTACCTGTGCCACAAGCTCCATCAGGCCCGTCGGACAGCTGAAGCGAACGGTGCCGCGGGGCTCGGCGCGGGCGGCATCGACCAGGGCTTCGGCGCGCTCCACCTCCGCAAGCGCGCTGCGGCAGCGTTCGAAAAACGACTGGCCGATTTCGGTTACGCGGAAGCTGCGGGATGAGCGCTCTATGAGGCGCACGCCCAGGCGGCCCTCCAATTGTGCGACGCGCCGGCTGAGTTTGGATTTCGGCAGGCGAAGCGCGCGGCCGGCGGCCGCGAAGCCGCCATGCGAAACCACCTCGCTGAAATAGAAAAGATCGTTCAAGTCCTGCAAGACAAGCTCCGTCGTTGCATCAGTAGAACGCATGGTATCACTTTCGACGTCTACATGCACCATCGTCCCGTTTCTATCTCCACTGCAGCAACGAAATGGATCGCTGCAGCAAACGGAGACAAGACAATGAGCAAGAAACTCGAAGGCAAGGTCGCTGTCGTAACCGGCGGTACCACCGGCATCGGCCTCGGTATTGCCCGCCAATTCGCTAAGGAGGGCGCGACGGTTTTCATCACGGGCCGGCGCGCCGCTGAGCTTGAAGCGGCCGTGAAGGAGATCGGCTCGAACGCCATCGGCGTGCAGAGCGACGTCTCGAACCTCGCCGATCTTGATCGTCTCTATGACGAGGTGCAGCAGAGGGCATCGCATATCGACATCCTCGCCGCCAATGCCGGCGGCGGCTCGTTCGCGCCGCTCGGCTCGATCACCGAAGAGGACTTCGACAAGACCTTCGCGATCAACGTGAAGGGTATGCTCTTTACAGTTCAGAAGGCGCTGCCGCTGCTGCGCGACGGGGCCTCGATCATCCTGACGAGCTCGACCGCCACGACGCGCGCAATCCCCGCCTTCAGCGTCTATGGGGCAAGCAAAGCGGCGATCCGCAACTTCGCGCGCCACTGGATTCTCGACCTCAAGGATCGTGGCATCCGCGTCAACGCCATCAGC
Organism: Rhizobium sp. BK251; assembly: GCF_004345245.1. GTDB lineage: Bacteria > Pseudomonadota > Alphaproteobacteria > Rhizobiales > Rhizobiaceae > Rhizobium. Next base: position 240,253 of record NZ_SLUQ01000008.1, read on the forward strand.
CCCGGCCCGACGCTCACGCCCGGCCTCAAGGGTCTTACTTCGAACGAGGCCGAATGGACGCAGTTCGAGGGCTATGTCTCGTCACAGGTACCGCTCGGCCGGCTTGGCGATCCGAACGAGATCGGCCGCGCGGCGGTCTTCCTCGCCTCTGAGGATGCGAGCTTCGTGAACGGCGTCGAACTCTTCGTCGACGGCGGCACGGCGCAGATATGATCCCAGGCCATCGCAAGCCGCGACCCAGGTCGCGGCTTGCCCGTTTGCATCTTCTCCTCGACCGGCGCGGTCGTCCCGGCCCGCGAAAACCTCCGTTTTGCCCATTCTTTCCGCCGTGTCGAAAGACAGGCTTGAATGCGTCGCAAAAGAACCGTTGTGTCGGTTTTCGATTTGCGATTTGTATGGCCAATCGAAAGGGCTCTTGCCTGAAGGAGTTGAGGGCGAATGCGGAAATACTCGGTTTTTGCCGTGGCACGGGAGGCCCTCAGGGGCCACAAGGGCTGGGAGCAGCAATGGACCTCGCCCGAGCCGCGCAAGGAATATGACGTCATCATCGTCGGTGCCGGCGGGCACGGCCTGGGGGCGGCATACTACCTTGCCAAGGAGCACGGCATCACCAATGTCGCCGTCATCGAAAAAGGCTGGCTCGGCGGCGGCAACACCGGCCGCAACACCACAATCATCCGCTCGAACTACCTCTACGAAGAGAGCATGCACATCTACGAGCATGCAATGAAGCTATGGGAGGGCCTGAGCCAGGACCTGAACTACAACGTCATGTATTCGCCGCGCGGCGTGATGATGCTCTCCCACAACATCCACGACCAGCAGTCCTTCAAGCGGCATATCCATGCCAACCGGCTCTACGGCATCGACAACGAGTGGCTGACGCCCGAACAGGCGAAGGCTTATTGTCCGCCGCTCGATATTTCCGCGACGGCACGCTACCCGATCAATGGTGCTGCTCTGCAGCGGCGCGGCGGCACCGCCCGCCATGACGCGGTCGCCTGGGGCTATGCGCGTGCAGCCTCCGACCGCGGCGTGCACATCATCCAGAATTGCGAAGTCACCGGCATCCGCCGCGGTCCTGATGGCCGGGTAACGGGTGTAGAAACCTCGCGTGGCTTCATCGGCGCGAAGAAGATCGGCGTTTCGGCGGCCGGTCATACGACGACGGTCATGAAGATGGCGGACGTTCGCGTGCCGCTGCAATCGAGCCCGCTGCAGGCGCTGGTTTCCGAGCCGCTGAAGCCGATCTTTCCGTGTGTCGTCATGTCGAACACGGTGCACGCCTATATCTCGCAGTCGGACAAGGGCGAGCTCGTCATCGGCGCCGGCACGGACCAGTACAATTCCTACAGCCAGACAGGCGGATTGCAGATCATCACGCACACGCTCGACGCCATCTGCGAGCTTTTCCCGATGTTCCGCCGGGTCAAGATGATGCGCTCCTGGGGTGGCATCGTCGACAACACGCCTGATCGTTCGGCGATCCAGTCGAAGACGCCGGTGCCGGGGCTCTACGTCAATTGCGGCTGGGGAACGGGGGGCTTCAAGGCGACGCCAGGCTCGGCTCATCTCTTTGCCCATCTCATCGCCCGCGACGAACCGCACAAGTTCAACGCCGGGCTGACGCTGGAGCGTTTTCGCACCGGGCGGCTGATCGATGAAGCGGCCGCGGCCGCAGTGGCGCACTGACGCGAGGATTTCATGCTTCTTATCTACTGCCCTTACTGTCAGGAAGAGCGTTCGGAACTCGAATTCCGCAACGCCGGTGACGCCCATATCGTCCGCCCCGCCAACATTGCGGCGATCTCCGACGAGGAGTTCGAGGAATTTTTCTTCCTGCGCGACAACCCGAAGGGGCTGATCTTCGAGCGCTGGCGCCACATGCATGGCTGTGGCCGCTTCTTCAACGCAGCCCGCGACACGGTGAGCGACAAGTTCCTGATGACCTACAAGGCCGGCGAGCCGAAGCCCGACCTGCACCCCACACCGGCAACGAGCGCCACCGTCGAGACCTATGAAGCGACGGAAGGGGACGCACGATGAGCGGCGCCAACCGTATCGCCGGCAAGGGGCGCCTGACGCCCGCCAGGACCGCGCGCTTCACTTTCGACGGCAAGAGCTACACGGCGCTCGAGGGCGACACCGTAGCTTCCGCATTGCTTGCCAATGGCATCCACCTCGTCGGCCGCTCGTTCAAGTATCATCGTCCGCGAGGCATTCTTTCAGCGGGTGCCGAAGAGCCGAACGCGCTGCTCGACGTTTCCCGCGATGCGGCTCGCCGCCAGCCGAACGTGCGCGCCACGGTGCAGGAAGTCTTCGACGGCATGATCGTGCAGTCGCAGAACCGCTGGCCGTCGCTCGCCTTCGATGTCGGCGCCGTGAACAACCTGTTCTCGCCGTTCTTTGCGGCCGGCTTCTACTACAAGACCTTCATGTGGCCGCGTGCCGCGTGGAAGCACGTCTACGAACCGTTTATCCGCCGTGCGGCGGGCCTTGGCGTGGCCCCGAAGGAGGCCGATCCGGATCACTATGCCAGCCGGTTTGCCCATTGCGACGTGCTGGTGGTGGGCGCCGGCGTTGCTGGGCTCTCGGCGGCGCTTGCCGCGGCGGAAGCAGGCGCAAAGGTCATCCTTTGTGACGAGCAGACCGAGGTGGGTGGTGCGCTTCGCTTCGATTCAAGCGTCAGGATCGACGGCGTCGACGGCCATGAATGGGCGGAGCAGGTTGCTGCCCGGCTCGCCGCCATGGAGAATGTCGAAGTGCTGACGCGCACGACGGCCTTTGGCTACTACAACCACAATTTCGTCGGTCTCGCCGAGCGCGTTACCGACCATGTGGCAAGGCCGGGCCGCAGCCTGCCGCGCGAAAGGCTGTGGCAGGTCCGCGCCAAGCGCGTGATCCTCGCGACCGGTGCGATCGAGCGCCATATGGTGTTTCCGAACAACGATCGTCCGGGCATCATGCTTGCTTCGGCTGGCCGCATGTATCTCAACCATTATGGCGTGGCTGTAGGCGCCAAGGTCGGCGTCTACACGGCGCATGACTCCGCCTATGAGGCTGCGTTCGACCTGAAGCGGGCGGGCATCTCGATCGTGGCGATCGTCGATTGCCGCAGCAAGCCCGGCGAGGCGGTTGTTTCCGAGGCACGCGCGCTCGGCATCGACGTGCTGGCCGGTCATTCCGTCGTCGGCACGGCGGGCAAGCTCCGGGTCTCCTCGATGACAGTCGCGCGCAACGGCGGCGCCAATCCGCGGAAGATGCAGGTCGATGCGATACTGGTTTCGGCCGGCTGGACGCCGTCGGTGCATCTCTTCTCACAGTCGCGCGGCAAGGTGAAGTTCGACGAGGAAGGCCAGCGCTTCCTGCCCGGCACCTATGTGCAGGAATGCCTTTCCGTGGGCGCCTGCAACGGCACAGATGGGCTGCAGCAGGCGATCGAGGAGTCGCTCGCAGCCGGCGAACTGACGGCGCAGGCTGCTGGCAAGTCTTCCACGCAGAAGATCGCGCTTTCCGCCGAACAGGCTTTCGAATGGAGCGGTGGCATGATCGGTGCGGCCGATGGTGCCGGCCCCGACACGAATGCCAAGGCCTTCATCGATTTCCAGCACGACGTCTGTGCCAAGGACATTCGTCTGGCGGTGCGCGAGGGTATGCACTCGATCGAGCACATCAAGCGCTTCACGACCAATGGCATGGCCTCTGACCAGGGCAAGCTTTCCAACATGCACGGCCTGGCGATCGCTGCCGAGATGCTGGGTCGCGACATCCCGCAGGTGGGCCTCACCACCTTCCGGGCGCCCTATACGCCTGTCACCTACGGCACGCTGATTTCCCATTCGCGCGGCGATCTCTTCGACCCGGCCCGCAAGACGCCGATCCACGCCTGGGAGGAGGCCCATGGCGCCCTCTTCGAGGATGTCGGCAACTGGAAGCGCGCCTGGTTCTACTCCCGGGCGGGCGAGACGATGCACCAGGCTGTCAATCGCGAGTGCCGGACGGTGCGCGAGAGTGCTGGCGTCTTCGATGCCTCCACGCTCGGCAAGATCGAGGTCGTGGGGCCGGACGCGGCCGAATTCATGAACCTGATGTATACCAACGCTTGGGACACACTGAAGCCCGGTCGTTGCCGCTACGGCATCATGCTGCGCGAGGACGGCTTCGTTTATGACGACGGCGTCGTCGGGCGCCTGTCGGATGACCGTTTCCATGTGACGACGACGACCGGCGGTGCACCACGCGTCCTCAACCACATGGAAGACTACCTGCAGACCGAGTTCCCACATCTCAAGGTGTGGCTGACATCGACCACCGAGCAGTGGGCCGTCATCGCCGTGCAGGGACCGAAGGCGCGTGAGATCATCGCGCCGCTTGTGGAGGGCATCGATCTTTCCAACGAGGCCTTCCCGCACATGAGCGTGGCCGAGGGCCATGTCTGCGGCGTGCCGACGCGGCTCTTCCGCGTCTCGTTCACCGGCGAGCTCGGCTATGAAATCAACGTGCCGGCGGACTACGGCCAGGCGGTGTGGGAAGCTGTCTGGGCACGTGCCGAAGCGCTGGGTGCCTGCGCCTACGGCACCGAGACCATGCATATATTGCGCGCCGAAAAGGGCTACATCATCGTTGGCCAGGATACCGACGGCACGGTGACGCCTGACGATGCGGGCCTTTCCTGGGCTGTCTCCAAGAAGAAGACGGATTTCGTCGGCATTCGCGGCCTGAAGCGTCCCGACCTCGTCAAGGAGGGGCGCAAGCAGCTCGTGGGCCTCGTGACCAAGGATCCGAAGCTGGTTCTCGAAGAGGGGGCGCAGATCGTCGCCAATCCGAACCAGCCGAAGCCAATGACGATGCTCGGCCATGTCACCTCCGCCTACTGGTCGGAAAATCTGGGCCGCTCGATCGCCTTCGCGCTGGTCGCCGGCGGCCGCGAGCGGGTCGGACAAACGCTCTACGTGCCGATGCCGGACAGGACGATCGCCGTCGAGGTTACGGACATGGTGTTCTTTGACAAGGAAGGGGGCCGCATCAATGGCTGACCAGGCAATCCGCAAGCCGCCGCTCGCCGGCCGTCATGGTGGCTCGGCTACCGTTCGCCTGACGCCGGTCGCGCCCGCAAGCCGCATTTCGCTGCGCGCGCCTGCGGGGTCTGTCGCGGCCCTTTCGACGGCTCTCGGTCTCGACCTGCCGACGAAGCCAAAGACCTCGACACGCCGGGACGGGCGCCTTGCGCTGTGGCTCGGCCCGGACGAATGGCTCGTCATCGACGAGGGTGGCTCCGACCTCGTGGCGGCGGCCGGGCAATCGGCTGCACTTCATTCGGCAGTCGAGGTTTCGCATCGAAACACCGCCATCATCGTTTCAGGCGAAGGTGCGGAAGCCACGCTCGCAAGCGGCTGCCCGCAGGACCTCTCGCTCGAGACGTTCCCCGTCGGCGCCTGCTCGCGCACGATCTTCGGAAAGGTGGAGGTGGTCCTAGTCCGCATCGAGGACGAGACGTTCCGTGTGGAGTGCTGGCGGTCCTTCTCGGACTACGCTTTCGGCCTGCTGGCCGAGGCGGCTGAGGATGCAGCGAACTGAGCGTTTCGCGGGCTTTGCGGCGCGAGTTATCCCGAGGCCCAGCCCGCCCATTTGATCCAGCGGCCGTGAAAGTCCGCTCGTCCCAGCTCTCGGCTCTCACCGCCGGGCCAGACCTGCAGCGTGACGGATGCACCGTCTCGCCTGTCGTCTGCCTCCATCTGTAGATGGGCCAGCGGTGCTTCGCTTGTAGCCCTTGCTCCGGCCTCCGAGATGAGCCTCTCGCCTTCCGCGCGGGCGTCCACCGGCAGATATTGCCAGACGATGGAATGGTAGATCACGTGGATTGCACCGGGATAGCTACTTTCAAGTCTCGCGGCGAGCCATCCCACCGCATCGGCCCGTGTGACAGGCGGAGGGTTGGCGGCAGCGAGTGAAAGCGCTGCTCGCGTGCGTTCGATCCGGTCGGTCTGATCTGCCCATATGTAGGAAAGCAGGCGAAGGCGATCTGCAGGTGAAGAAGCGTCGAGTGGATTGAGATCGCAGCCGCGGCGTTCTTCAATCCGGATATCAGCGGCCGGTGGAGGTGCGCCCTCCCATTGCGGCGCGATGAGGACGCCGGAGGATGCATCTCCCCATGCAAGACCGCCGAGATCGTAGCCATAGCGATCCCATTGCAGATTGAGACCGGCACTGGAGCCGATCTCCGACAGGACAAGCGGCTTACCTAGCAACTGCGACAGCGTCAGGAAGCCCGGCAGCAGGATGCCACTGCGGCGAACCTCGTTGGTCTGCGGTGCCGAGGACAGGCGTTCGAGGATCAAGGCCTCGTGGCTTTCGAATGCGCTCGACACCGCCGCCCACAGATCTTCATCCGAACTCTCATGGGGCGGATAGACTGCCGCAAGCCTCTCGTCGTGGCCTGCAAGGACGAGCGCGTGCAGGGCTCCAGCGAGTCGCAGGGCCAGCGCATCTCCATTCGCGGAAGGCTCGCCCGGCCAATTCAGGATATGTTCGCCAACCGCCGTGGAGCGGTCGAGGTGTGAGGCGGCAAGGCGGCAGAGCCGCGCGGTGAAAGGCGAGCCGAGACTATCGCAGGATTTTGCCTGACCGCCGAAGGACCGGCGGATCTCGCTTTCCGCCGTCATGGCCTATGCATCCTCCGGGCGATCCTTAGGATCGAACTGGATGATGGTAAGCCAGGTGGCCGTCAGTGCGGGTTTCTTCTCGCCTTCGATCTCGATCCACACGTCATAGGTTGTCATCAGCATTCCCGCGCCGCGAAAGCGCGCTTCGGACAATGTGAAATGGCCGCGGACCCGTGCGCCCGATTTGACCGGCGCCATGAAGCGGATCTTGTCGAAGCCGTAGTTCAGGCCCATCGTCTGCTCGCGAATATGCGGCAGGCAGTTGTAGTTCATGGCCGAGAGAAGTGAGATCGTCAGGAAGCCGTGCGCGATCGTGCCACCAAAGGTCGACTCGGCCTTGGCGCGTTCGGGGTCCACGTGGATGAACTGATGATCGTCGGTTGCGTCCGCGAATGCATTGATCATTTTCTGATCGACGACGATCCAGTCGGACAGGCCGAGTTCCTGTCCCACAAGGCCCTTTATGTCGGATAGCGAAATCTCGCTGACCATAATACCCCCTAGATACGCCAAGCCAGCACCGGCTTACACGCCCTTTATGACGAATGCGACAAGGAAACGCACCGCTTTGAAATGAAAGATTAATTTTCCATTATAAAGCGAACCGAGCGGCCGTGGACGGCGATCTCGGCGCCTTCGAAATGGCCGTCCTCTTCACCGAGAAGCGACCAGGTGCGTCCGGGCTGTGTCGGCAGCAGGAAAGTCGCTCTGTTCGCGGAACGGTTGAAGAGCACGGCTAGGCGTGCCGGCCGTCCTGTATCGAGGTCTGTGGTTGCGAGAACCATAGCGAGTGTGGACAGCGAGGGGGTCTCCCACTTCTCGACGGTCATCGGTGCGCCATCGACCGAAAGCCACTCGACATCGCCGTTGCCGGCGAAGAAGCGCATCTCGTTGAAAATGGAGAATCTCCGGCGCAGGGTCGCGAGGAGAGCCGTGTGCCGGACCAGCTCGTCGTCAAGCGTCTTCCAATCGAGCCAGGTAATCTCGTTGTCCTGGCAATAGGCATTGTTGTTGCCGCGCTGGGAGTGTCCGCCCTCGTCGCCGGCCGTGAGCATGATGGTGCCACGCGAGGCAAAGAGGGTGGAAAGCAGCGCCCTCACGTCGCGACGTCGGCTCTCGATGATCACTGCGTCGTTCGTCGGTCCCTCGATCCCGTTGTTCCAGGAGAAGTTCTCATTGTGACCGTCGCGATTTCCCTCGCCGTTCGCCTCGTTGTGTTTGCCGGCGTAGGATACGAGGTCCATCAGCGTGAAGCCGTCATGGGCGGCGAGGAAATTGACGCTGCGCGTCCCTTGGGCTCCGTTTCTCGAAAAAATCTCCGAGGAGCCGGCCAGCACTGTCGCGAGCGCCCCTGTCTTGCCGCCGTCGCCGCGCCAGTAAAGTCGCGTATCGTCGCGCGCGCGATCGTTCCACTCCAGAAAGGGCGGCGGGAAATTACCGAGCTGATAGCCGCCCGGGCCGATGTCCCAGGGCTCGGCGATCATGCTGCGGCCGGCAAGCACGTCATCGGCGAGCATGGCCTGCAGCGTCGCGTTTTCAGTCGTGAAGCCATTTGCCGTGCGGCCAATCACCGTCGCCAGGTCGAAACGGAAGCCGTCGACGCCCGCGTGCAGCACGAAATGACGCAGGCTGTCGAGGATCAGGTGGCGGATATACGGGTGATCGCAATCGACCGTGTTGCCTGTGCCGGTGTCGTTGACCAGCACGCCCGGGCGGCCGGCCTCGTGGCGGTAGAAGGACAGATTGTCGAGGCCGCGGAAGGAGAGGGTGGCGCCGAAACGGTCGCTCTCGCCCGTATGGTTGAACACGAGGTCGAGTATGACGGAAATGCCGGCTGCATGCAGCGCCGAGACGGTGTCGCGCAGTTCGGCCATGCCGCCCGGCGCGAGCCGAGGATCAAGCGCCATGAAGGCGATCGGATTGTACCCCCAGCCATTTGAAAGTCCGAGCGGGGGAAGATGCCGTTCGTCTATCCAGGCGGTGATCGGCATCAGCTCGACGGCATCGACGCCGATCTGCTTCAGGTGTGCGATGACGGAGGGGTGGGCAAGCGCTGCGACAGTGCCGCGCAGTCCGGTCGGGATGTCCGGATGAAGAATTGTAAATGGCTTGACGGCGATCTCGTAGACAAGCCCGCCCGGTCTGAAGGGCTTGCCTGCGGATCGAGTTGCCACGTCTCGCCGGACAATGGCCTTCGGCACGAGGTCCGCCGTTTCCTCGCCGTGGACGCCGAGGCGCGGGTCGTAGCGAAACGGCCGATCGAGTTCGGTCGCGTAAGGATCGACCAGCAGCTTGGCCGGATCGAACCACAATCCCTCGTCGGGAGCGTGGACGCCGTCGGCGCGATAGCCGTAGCGGGTGCCTTCCTGCAGCCCGTCGACGAAGAGGCGGTGGACGTTGCCGTCTCCCCGGATCATGGGAAGGCGGCAAAGCTCCTTTTCGCCATTTTCGTCATAGAGGCACAGCTCGATCCGAGAGGCATGGACGGACCACACGGCAAAGTCGACGCCGGTTTCGGAGACGACGACACCGCCCTGACGCAACAGGAGATCCTCCATGCGATCTCCAGGGTCAGGTGATGACGGTCGGAGCGTCGCGTCCCGTTCGCGCACGGATGTCGGCAATCTTCTCCGCCGCGGCGATCAGGTCGGCAAGTGCCTCCTGCGTGTCGAGATTGTGCCGCGTCGAGTCGGGCTCGTAGCGCTCGATATAGACACGCAGTGTCGCCCCGGACGTGCCTGTGCCGGAGAGGCGGAAGACCACGCGGGAACCGCCCTCGAAGAGGACACGGATGCCCTGGTTCTTGCTCACCGACTTGTCGACCGGGTCGTGATAGGCGAAATCGTCGGCGGCCGAGACGGTCAGGTCGCCGAATGTCTCGCCCGGAAGGGTGGGAAGCTTTTCGCGGAGCGCGCTGATGAGGCCGTTGGCGGCATCCGAGTCGACGCCCTCATAGTCGTGGCGTGAATAGTAGTTCCGGCCATAGGTCTGCCAGTGCTGGGTCACGACGTCCTGCACGCTTTCGCCGCGCACGGCGAGAATGTTCAGCCACAGGAGCACGGCCCAGAGGCCATCCTTCTCGCGCACGTGGTTGGAGCCGGTGCCGGCACTTTCCTCGCCGCAGATCGTCGCAAGACCGGCATCGAGAAGGTTGCCGAAGAACTTCCAGCCGGTCGGCGTCTCATACATGCCGATGCCGCGCTTTTCAGCGACGCGGTCGGCGGCGCCGCTCGTCGGCATGGAGCGGGCGATACCCACGAGGCCACCGGAATAGCCGGGAGCGAGGTTCGCGTTGGCGGCGAGGATCGCAAGGCTGTCGGACGGGGTGACGAAGATGCCGCGGCCGATGATGAGGTTGCGGTCGCCATCGCCATCGGAAGCTGCGCCGAAGTCTGGCGCGTCATCACCCATCATCTCGTCATAGAGCTCCTTGCAATAGACGAGGTTGGGGTCCGGATGGTGGCCGCCGAAATCCGGCAGCGGCATGAAATTGCGGACGGAGCCGGAGGGGGCGCCGAGACGGTTCTCGAAGATCTCCTTGGCGTAAGGGCCCGTGACGGCGCTCATCGCGTCGAAAGCGATCCGGAAGCCCAGGCTGATCAGATTGCGGATTGCGCCGAAATCGAAAAGCTCCTCCATCATCGCGGCATAGTCCTCGACCGAGTCGATGACCGAGAGGATCATGCCGCCGGGAAGCTCTTCCTTGCCGATGCGATCAAGATTGACGTCCGGGAACTCGGCGATCTTGTAGCTGTCAATGACCTTGGATCTGGCGAAGATCGCATCCGTGATCTTCTCAGGCGCTGGTCCGCCATTGTTGACGTTGTACTTGATGCCGAAATCTTCGGTCAGACCGCCCGGATTATGGCTGGCGGAGAGGATGATGCCGCCGAAGGCCTTGTATTTCCGGATGATGTGGGAGGCGGCCGGGGTCGAGAGAATTCCGCCCTTGCCGACCATCACCTTGCCGAAGCCGTTCGCAGCCGCCATCTTGATGGCCTTCTGGATGACTTCGCGGTTGTAGTAGCGCCCGTCGCCGCCGATCACCAGGCACTTGCCGTGATAGCCTTCCAGCGAATCGAAGATCGACTGGATGAAGTTCTCGGCGTAGTTCGGCTGCTGGAAAACGGGAACCTTCTTTCTCAGCCCCGAAGTGCCGGGCTTCTGATCCGGATAGGGTTTGGTTGCAACCGTCTTAATCGTTAGGTCAATCATTAGATCACATGCCTTTCGAAACGAGGCTTGAATAGAGTGCGGCGTAGCGTTCAGCGCTCTTTTCCCAGGATACGTCGGATTTCATGCCCTGCTTTTGCAATTGGGTCCAGAGCTTTTGATCCTCATAAAACCTCATGGCGCGACGTACGGCCTGGAGAAGACCCTCCGCGCTGACGGGCCCGAATTGTACACCTGTCGCCACCTGCGCCGCCAGTGCCGCGTGGTTGGCGTCGATGACGGTATCGTTCAGCCCGCCGGTGCGGGCCACGATCGGGACGCATCCGTATCTGAGACCATAGAGCTGCGTCAAGCCGCAGGGCTCGAAGCGCGACGGGATGAGGATGGCGTCGCTGCCCGCCTGCATGAGGTGCGACATGGGCTCGTTGTAGCCGATCGAAACGCCGATGCGACCATGGTGGCGCGAGGCGGCGGCCAGGAGTGCGCCTTCCAGGGCGGCATCCCCCGATCCGAGTATGGCGAGCTTTCCGCCCATCGCGACGATCTCGTCCACCGTCGCGGCAAGCAAGTCCATGCCCTTCTGCCATGTCAGCCGGCTTATGACGCAGAAGATCGGGGAGCCATCCTCGTGCATGCCGAAATGCTGTTCCAGCGCCCTCCGATTCTCCGACCGGTTGCGCAGGGTCGTAGGCGCGTAGTTGCGGGCGATGAAAGGATCGGTACGCGGGTTCCAGACATCGGCATCAATGCCGTTGACGATGCCGTGGAGGTTGCCGACGCGGCTCCCGATCACGCCTTCGAGGCCCATGCCGAATTCCGGCGTCAGGATTTCCTCGGCGTAGGAAGGGCTCACGGTAGAGATCGCCGTTGCAGTCTGCAAGCCGCCCTTCAGGAAGCCGATGTCCCCGTAATATTCGATGCCTTCCATGGACAAGGCGTGTGGCGGCAATCGCAGACCGGCAAAAATGTCGGCGCCGAACTGACCCTGGAAGGCGATGTTGTGGATCGTCAGAAGGCTGGGCAGTTCCGGTGTCGGGTAGTACCGCATGTAGACGGAAACCATGGCCGTCTGCCAATCGTGCAAATGCACCATGTCCGGCCGCCAGCCGGGCAGGAGGCCCGCTGCAATCTCCGAACCGGCAAGGGAAAGGGCTGCAAAGCGCTGCCAGTTGTCCGGATAGTCCTTGCCGAGCACATCGACATAGGGGCCGCCGGTGCGATTGTAGTAGGCGGGCGCATCGAGGACGAGGATTTCGAGCCCTTCATGCGTCGCTTCCAGAACGGTCGCGGGCTCCCCGAGCAGGTCGTCGAAGACGAGGCGCACGACCGGGTTGCGCAATGCCTTCATGACGGCCGGATAGCCGGGCATGAGCGTCTTGGTTTCAATTCCGAAAGGCTTGAGAGCGAGAGGCAGGGCGCCTGCCACATCGGCAAGGCCCCCCGTCTTGATCAAAGGGAAGACTTCGGACGAAACCGAAAGAACTTTCATGCTTCAAATATCCAGCTTGTCGATCATAGTTTGTGTTATCAGGCAAATACCATTCTCTGTACGACGGAAGCGCTTGGCGTCGAGTTCCGGGTCTTCGCCGACGACAAGGCCCTCGGGAATCGTGACGCCGTGGTCGATCACGACATTCTTCAACTGGGCGCGGCGGCCGATCTTCACGCTTGGCAGGACGACAGCGCCGTCGAGGCGTGAGTAGGAGTTGGCGCGCACGCCGGTAAACAGCAGGCTCTTGTTGAGGCTCGCACCCGAAATGATGCAGTCGCCGGAGACGACGGAGGAGGTTGCCGAACCGCGGCGATCCTCGTCGTCGTGGACGAATTTTGCGGGTGGAGAGAGCTCTGCATAGGTCCAGATGGGCCAGGACTTGTCGTAGATGTCGAGCTCCGGAACGATTGCCGTAAGGTCCACATTGGCCTGCCAATATGCGTCGATCGTTCCGACGTCGCGCCAATAGGGCTCATGCTCGAAATCCGAGCGCACGCAGGATTGCGCGAAGCGATGGGCGACAGCCTTACCGTTCTTGACGATGTAGGGGATGATGTCCTTTCCGAAGTCTCGGCTCGAGGAAGGGTCGGCGGCGTCGCGCCGCAGGCACTCGAGGAGGAATTTCGTATGGAAGACATAGATGCCCATCGAGGCGAGGGCGAAGGCTTCGTTGCCGGGGATGCCGGGCGGGTCGGCAGGCTTCTCGATGAAGGCGATTATCTCGTCCTTCTCGTTGACATGCATGACGCCGAAGCCGACCGCTTCCATGCGCGGCACTTCCAGGCAGCCGATGGTCACGTCGGCGCCGGAATCGACGTGCTGCTGCAGCATCCACTCGTAATCCATCTTGTAGACGTGGTCGCCGGCGAGGATGACCATGTATTCCGGACCATAGGGCTCGATGATGTCGATGTTCTGGTAGACGGCGTCCGCCGTGCCCTCGTACCATTGCGTCTCGGAAACGCGCTGGGAGGCCGGCAGGATGTCGAAGCTCTCGTTGCGCTCCGGCCGGAAGAAGTTCCAGCCGCGCTGCAGATGGCGGATCAGCGAGTGGGCCTTGTACTGGGTCGCCACGCCGATGCGACGAATGCCGGAGTTCAGCGCATTGGAAAGCGCGAAATCGATAATTCTCGCCTTGCCGCCGAAATAGACGGCGGGTTTGGCGCGCCGGTCCGTCAGTTCCTTCAGACGGCTTCCCCGGCCGCCGGCGAGAACATAAGCCATTGCGTCACGCGCTAACGGCTGAACACGCTTTTCTACCATTTTCTCCTCCCCACTAACTATCAGAACTCCGGTTCCAGCATGATGGTTGCCAAGGGCGGCAGCGTTATGGATGCTGCGATTTTTCCGCCCATGCTGACCGCCTGCACGCGGCCGCCATTTCCCTTGCCGCTGCCGCCATAGATGTCGGCGTCGGTGTTGAGTATCTCGCGCCAGCGACCCTCCGAAGGCAGGGGAACCAGATAGTTCTCCCGATAGACCGGCGTGAAGTTCGAGATCACCGCAACCGGCTTCTGGCCGGGCGCCTTGCGCAGCCAGGCGAAGACCGAATTCTCATGGTCGTCGACGATCAGCCATTCGAAACCGTCGCCCTCGCAATCGCGGGCGTGAAGCGCCGGCTTGCTGCGGTAGGTGAAGTTGAGATCGCGCACGAGGCGCTGCATGCCTTCGTGCATGCGGTATTGCAGCAGGTTCCAATCCAGCGAGCCGGCCTCGGTCCACTCGCTCCACTGGGCGAATTCCTGACCCATGAAGAGCAGTTTCTTGCCGGGATAACCCCACATGAAGGCATAATAGGCCCGCAGGTTGGCGAATTTCTGCCAGTCGTCGCCGGCCATCTTTGCGATCAGCGATCCCTTGCCGTGCACCACTTCGTCATGGGACAGCGGCAGGACGAAATTCTCCGAAAAGGCGTAGATGAGGCCGAAGGTGAGTTCGTTGTGGTGATGCGTGCGATGCACCGGGTCGCGCTTCAGATAGCTCAGCGTGTCATGCATGAAGCCCATGTTCCACTTGAACCCGAAGCCGAGGCCGCCTTCGTGCACCGGCTGGGAAACCTTGGGCCAGGATGTCGATTCCTCGGCGATCGTCATGACGCCGGGATGCGTGCCGTAGACCCGCATGTTCATGGTCTGGAGGAAACGGACCGCCTCCAGGTTTTCGTTGCCGCCATATTCGTTGGCGATCCACTCGCCGTGCTTGCGCGAGTAGTCGAGATAGAGCATCGACGCCACGGCATCGACGCGCAGCCCGTCGAGATGAAATTTTTCCGCCCAGTAGAGCGCGTTGTTGACCAGGTAGGATGCGACCTCTGTGCGGCCGAAATTGTAGATCGCCGTGCTCCAGTCCGGGTGGAAGCCCTTGCGGGGGTCGGCGTGCTCGTAAAGCGCCGTGCCGTCGAACCAGCCGAGCCCGTGTTCGTCCGTCGGGAAATGCGCCGGGACCCAGTCGAGGATAACGCCTATGCCGACCTTGTGGCAGCCGTTGACGAAGCGGGCGAAGCCCTCCGGCTCCCCGAAGCGCGCCGTCGGAGCGTAGAGCCCGGTCGTCTGGTATCCCCATGAGGGATCGTAGGGGTGCTCGGTGATCGGCAGGAATTCGATATGGGTGAAGCCCATGTCGACGCAGTAGGGGATGAGCCTTGAAGCAAGTTCGTCCCAGGACAGCATCGTGCCATCGTGGTGGCGCTGCCAGGAGGCTGCATGCACCTCATAGATCGAGATCGGCTGGCGGCGCTTGTCCGTCTCCGACCAGAACTGCCGGTGGGCCTCGTCATCCCACTTCTGCACGAGCTCGGGCGCCGTCATCGAGGCGGTCTTCGGGCGCAGCTCGCTCCGCCGCGCAAAGGGATCGGCCTTGAGCGGGAGCAGCACGCCGTCGTGGCCGCGGATCTCGAACTTGTAGGTAACGCCGGGCGGCACATCCGGGGCGAAGATTTCCCAGATACCCGAATCCGAACGGAAGCGCATGGCGTGGCGGCGTCCGTCCCAGTTGTTGAAGTCGCCGACGACCGACACGCGCTGTGCGTTGGGCGCCCAGACGGCGAAATGGAAGCCCTGTGCGCCCTCATGCTTGAGCGGGTGGGCGCCCAGCTTGTCGAACAGTCTCAGATGCGAGCCCTGGCGGGCATAGTAATCGTCCATCGGACCGAGCACCGGCCCGAAGCTGTAAGGATCGGTCACCGCCCATTCGACATCGCCGCGGCGCGCGCGATAGCGGACCGGCTGCAGCTTGGCGAGCGTGACGGGGCCGGCAAAGAAACCTTCGGAATCAAGGCACTCCAACTCACCGACGACGGTTCCGTCGAGTGTCGTGGCCGTCACCGCCTCGGCACCGGGAATGAAGCAGCGAGCGACAAAGCCGCCTCCCGCCTCTTGCACTCCTAGGACCGCAAAGGGATTCGCATGGGAGCCAGCCAGAATCGCTGCAATTTCGTCTGCCGAAATCTCCCCTGAATCGCTCCCGTCGACAGCCTGTTTCGGCTTCCTCATCCGGCTCTCCAGATTTCACTGGCATATTGCCGTATCGTCCTGTCCGAGGAGAACCAGCCCATCCTCGCAGTGTTGCAGATCGTCTTGGAATACCAGGCGGACGGCTTGGTCCACAGTGCATCCACGTCGCGCTGTGCCTGGGCGTAGGCATCGAAATCGGCCGCGACCATGAACCAGTCGTGCGAGTAGATGCCATCGATCAGGGCGGTATAGCGGTTTCGGTCATCAGGCGAGAACACGCCGGAGGAGATCGCGGCCAGAGCCTGCGCAAGCTCGCGGGATCCATCGATGATGTCGCGCGGGTTATGGCCGTCGCTGCGCGCCTTTGCGACTTCCTCGGCCGTCATCCCGAAGATGACGATGTTGTCCGGGCCAACGAAGTCGCGCATCTCCACATTCGCGCCGTCGAGCGTGCCGATGGTGAGCGCGCCGTTCAGCGCGAACTTCATGTTGCCCGTGCCGGAGGCCTCCATACCGGCAGTGGATATCTGCTCGGAAAGATCGGCCGCAGGTACCATCACCTCGGCAAGCGAGACATTGTAGTTGGGAACGAAGACGACCTTCAGCAGCCCGCGCACCGAGGGGTCGTTATTGATCACGCGCGAGACATCGTTGATGAGCTTGATGATCAGCTTGGCGTTGTGATAGCTCGGCGCCGCCTTGCCGGCGAAGAGCTTGACGCGCGGAACCCAGTCGAGTTCGGGATGCGAGCGGATCTGGTCGTAGAGCGCCACGGCCTCGATGATGTTCAACAGCTGGCGCTTGTATTCGTGGATGCGCTTGATCTGGATGTCGAACATGGCCGAGGGGTCGAGCTTCACACCCATGCGCTGTGCCACAAGGTTGGACAGCTGCACCTTGTTGGCCCGCTTCACCGCGGCGAATTTCTGCTGGAAGGCTGGATCCGTCGCGTATGCATCGAGCGGTTTCAGCGCCTCCGCGTCGTCCAGGAAAGCGTCGCCGATCGTCTCGCGTATCAGGCTGGTAAGACCCGGATTGCACTGCATCAGCCAGCGGCGGGGCGTGATGCCGTTCGTCTTGTTGTTGATCCGGTCCGGATAGAGCCTGTGAAGATCGGCAAAGACCGTCTCCTTCATCAGTTCCGTGTGCAGTGCCGAGACGCCGTTGATGCTGTGCGAGCCGACAAAGGCGAGATTGCCCATGCGAACCCGGCGGTCGCCCGCCTCGTCGATAAGCGAGATGCTGCGAACCTCCGCGTCGGAGAAATTCTTCTCCTTGCGGGCCTCCATCAGGATCTTCGTGTTGACCGCATAGACGATCTGCATGTGGCGCGGCAGCAGCCTCTCGAAGAGGGGAACCGGCCAGCTCTCCAGCGCCTCGGGCAGGAGCGTGTGGTTGGTATAGGAGAAGGTCTTGCGCGTGATCTCCCAGGCTTGGTCGAAATCCATGCCGTGCAGGTCGCAGAGGAGCCGCATCAGCTCGGCCACGGAAACGGCGGGATGGGTGTCGTTGAGCTGGATTGCGACCTTGTCGGGCAGCGACGTGAAGTCGTCATACTGCTGCAAATGGCGACGCAGAATGTCCTGCAGCGAGGCCGAGGAGAAGAAATATTCCTGGCGCAGGCGCAGTTCCTGGCCGGCCGGGGTGGCATCGGCCGGATAGAGAACGCGGGTCAGGCTTTCGGCCTTGTTGCTCTCGCGAAGAGCGCCGATATGGTCGCCGGCGTTGAAGGCATTGAGCAGGATGGGATCGATCGGCTGGGCCGACCAGAGCCGGAGCGTGTTGACGCGCTTGCCGCGCCAGCCGACGACGGGCGTGTCGAAGGCCGTCGCGATGACGCGCTCGGCAGGTTTCCAGACGGAACGGGGAGTATCGTCGTGCCCGCCCACGAATTCGACGCTGCCGCCGAATCCGATCTCGTACGAGCTTTCCTGCCGCTCGAACTCCCAGGGATTGCCGTGCGCGAGCCAGGTTTCCGGAAGCTCGACCTGCCAGCCATCGGCCATCTGCTGCCGGAAAAGGCCATGCACGTAGCGGATGCCGTAGCCATAGGCAGGGACGTCGACGGTTGCCATCGATTCCATGAAACAGGCAGCAAGGCGTCCGAGACCGCCGTTGCCGAGCGCGGCATCCGGCTCGAGGCCGGCGATGACATTGATATCGACGCCGAGCGAGGAGAGTGCATCACGCACCTCTTCCATCAGCCCGAGATTGGAGACAGCGTCACGCATGAGGCGCCCGATGAGGAACTCCAGGGAGAGGTAATAGACGCGTTTGGCGCCGGTCTCGTAGGCCTTGCGCGTCGAGACCATCCACTTGTCGATGATGCGGTCGCGAACGACGAGGATTGTTGCCGTCAGCCAGTCGTGAGGTTTGGCAACCTTGGCATCCTTGCCGATACGATAGGTCAGACGCTCAATGATCTCCTCTGCCAAAATTTCCGGCCGGGAACTGCGCGGAGCGGGAGCGGGGATACTGGGCTTCGACAGATTATTCATAACAAGATCTCGCCAATTTTGCTTTTGTGTCAGTATGTTGCGACTGATTCAATCGATTTGGCACATTCAGGTGCAGTCAGTTTATGCACCGTTACCGAGCACTTGCAACAAAGGATTTGGCGAAACAAAAAAATAGCCTCGGTCGGAACCGGCCGGCGGAAAAAGACTTGATTTCAATTGCTTTTCCGGCTCTGCTGGCCGGATCAGACACAAAACGAAAACCGCCCCGGAATGTTCCGGGGCGGTTTTCGTTTTAGGGGTGCTCTTGGGTACTGACGCCGGTGGGTGCTACTGCGTCAGGCGTGTAATAGACTTGTCCACCGTTTCCCCAATGTGCTTGAAGGCGTTGACGAGGTTGTCCATCGTGTTCGGCTCGTAGTAGTTATCCGGGCCGGAGGCGCAGTCCCTCAGCAACTGCTTGCCCTTGTCAGGGGCCATAAAGGCAACGGAGAATATCTTGATTCCGTCGCCTTTCGCGGTCTGGCAAAGGTTCTTGACCTTTGTGTCGATCGTCTGATTCCACTGATTGCTGTTTCCGGTCATCTGCCCATCCGTCATCAGCACGATGTACCGCTCAGCGCTCTTGTTACCCTTCTTGCCGTGCTCGACGGTTTCAGTATCCTTGCCGTCGGTGGCCTTTTTCACGGCAGCATCCGCGATGGTCATGGCACCCGATGCGTCGGTGCCGCCAGCCGGACTGGAGGGCATGCCCGTTACGTATTTGCGGGCAGTTGTCGTTCCCCAACTCATGGTTGGAGACGTCTGACCCTTGACCAGATGCGTGTAGGAAACTGCACCGGTGCGTACGAGGCCTGCCTCCGGGTCGGCCTTGTCGAGCATGTCAAACAGGGCGGCGGCGGCGGTCTTCAGTGCCGCGATCTTGGAGACGTAGGTGGTCTGCCACTGCTTGCAGTCGCCGTTCCGCTTCTTACTGATGCAGGTCTGCGACGCGACCGTCTCGGTGTCGTCCGCCATCGATCCCGACTCATCGAGCGCGAGCATCATCGACAGCGCGCTCCGCGTTTCCTCGCTGCCGGCGCCCTTGACGTTCTTCGTCGAACTCGAAGCGCCGATCGTCATCGAGTTATAGCCGAGAATCCGCATGAATGCGGTAAGCGGCATGTCGTAGGACGTGTTCACCTTCACATCGTAGGTCGTGCTGTTCGAACCGTTGGAGGTCGTGGTCACGACGACGCTGGTGGCATCCTTGATATGGCTTGCCGCCGTCGGGTTGCCGCTCAAATATTCCGCCATCTGCCCGGATACCAGATCCTTGGCCAGAGATTTCGCGCTATCGGTGGCGGTGCCGTTGCCGAGGGCCGTCGCAGCGGCGAGCGCGGCGGCGTCGGAGGATTCCTGGAGCTGGCGCTGCGACAGCGCGACGTTGGAGATGTCGATGGCAACGCCCGCACCTCCCAGCAGGACGGGAAGCAGGATCGCCGTCATGATGCCGAAGTTGCCGCCGCGATCATGCAGGAGGCGTCGAATGCTCGAAGATGTGGTCGACTGGGTGCTCATCATGTTCACCGAATAGAGACGATATGCGGTTGCAATGATGCGCAGATTGCATGAGGGCCGTTATCTTTGGCTTTAAGACATGCCTAAAATTCTATGCAACGGCCGGTTTTTTCCTGTTTTGAGATTATTTGATGGGAACGACATCGACCGCCTGAACCGTCTTGTGGCCGCCATAGCTCTTCAAAACGCCGATGACAGGGGCCACATCGGAATAGTCCCGGCCATACGCCACGACAATATGATCCATGCCCGCCGGAATGTTGTTGGTGGGGTCGAGCTCGACCCATCCGACCGTTTCGCCGCACCAAGCGCGTACCCAGGCGTGCATGGCGTCCGCCCCTTCGAGCCGCTCCTTGCCGGGCGGCGGGATCGTCCTCAGGAAGCCGCTGACATAGCCGGCCGGGATGCCGAGGCTGCGAAGAGCTAGGATCATCACATGCACGAAGTCCTGGCAGACACCGCGCTTCAGCTGGAAGGCTTCCAGCGGCGTGGTGTCGACCGTCGTCGCCTCCGTGTCATAGGCGAAGTCCTTGTGGATGCGCGCGCAGACCGCCTGCGCGATCTGCATCACTGTCAGGGAGCGTGATGACACGACGCGGCGGGCGTAGTCGGCGATCTCGCGCGTCTCCGTCAGCCGCGGACTGGGCCCGAGAAAGTGGTGCGGCGAATCCGGAGCGATCGACCAGACGTTCGCTACATCGTCCGGCAGCTTTGCAAGGACCGGCGAGAAATCCGCCGAGATCGACTGACTTTCGACCTGCACGCGCGCATGCATGCGGATATCCAGCTTGTCGTGGCTTGAGCGTACGAGCACGGAGGTTGCCGGATGGCGGAAGAAATCCGTGAAGTGCGACTGCTCGTTCGGGGCGGGCGAGACCGTAAGCGAGCCGGCGATCAGCCGCTGGCGGTCGGGCAGGGAGAGCGGCAGCACGCGCATGACGTGGCGGGCATTGGATGCCGGTGTGTCGTAGATGTAACCCATGTGCAGGGAAAGATCGTAGAGCATCATCCTACCCGAGATAGGTCTGCGCGAGGAGGTCGGACAGTCGCTCGAGTTCCCGCTCCAGCCGCTGATAGACTTCGCCCGTCATGGTCTCCGGCGTCATGACGGCAAGACCGGAGTGCAGCCGCATGGCTTCGCGGTAGAAGGGCGACATCTGGCCGTTGACGAAGGCATTGGGCAGTTGCTCCACCTCCCGATGGATCTCGTTCATCTGGAACAGGATCGAGCGCGGATTGAGCGGATCGAGCGCCAGGAGGTCGGTGACGGTGAGACGCGCCGTATTCACGTTGTAGCGCCGGCGATGGGTCATGACGCTGTCGCCGATCTCGAGCAGCATGTCGAGCGCACCATCGGGCGCTTCAGGCCCCGACATGTGGCCAAGCAGGCGCGTCATGTGCAGACCACGCTCGATGTAACGGCCGAGCGACAGGAAACGCCAGCCGGTGAAACGGTACATGTTTTCATGGACGAGACCGGCGAAGCCCGCAAGCTTGCGCAGAAGGATCGTCATCGCGTGGCTCGCGTCGTCGCCCGGTCCTACTCCGTCGTGGAAGCGCCGGGCGGTCTTGGCGAGATCGGTCAGTGCCAGCCAACCGTCCGGAGAGAACCTGTCGCGGATGTTGCTGGCGGAAAAGACCGCGCTGTCGATGTTGCGCAGCAGGCTATCAGGGACGGCTTCGGCGGTATCGATGTCCACAGCCGCGAGATAGCGGCTGACGTCCGCCAGCAACGGCTGGCTCGGATCGGCGGCCTCGGCAAAGCGGGCATGCCAGGCGCGCAGGATGCGTAGCGCGCCTTCGGCCCGCTCGATATAGCGGCCGAGCCAGAAGAGGTTGTCTGCAGCCCGGCTCGGGAGACTGCCAGGCATGTTGCGCGTGAAGGTGCCTTCGGCCGGCAGGAGAGTGTGGATCTCGACGGGCTTGTCGCTGACGACCCAGACGTCGGCGGCCGCGCCGCCCGACTGCATGGCGATAGCCGAGACGTCGTCGCCGCTGCCGATGCGGGCAAAGCCGCCCGGCATGATCTGCCAGCCGCTGTCCGTTCGTGCCGCAAAGACGCGCAGGCTCATCGGGCGAGGCATGAGCTGCCCGTTGACCCAGGCCGGTGTCGTCGAAAGGGTGACGACCTCCTGACCGACGAGCTTTTGGCCATCGGTGTTGAGCCAGTCGGCGACCGATTCCGGCGTGATCGAATGCAGCGTCGAGCCGAGTACCGACTGGCCATCGTCGTCGAAGAAGGGTAGCCGGGAATAGGCTGGGCCGATCACCATCTTCTCAAGATTACTGGCGACGTGTTCGCGTTCGGCCTTCTGGCCACACCACCAGGTGGCGATCGAGGGAAGCTTCAGTTCTTCGCCGCGCAGCCGGTGGCAGATGGTCGGCATGAAGGCAAGAAGCGCCCGCGTCTCCAGGATGCCCGAACCGAGTGCGTTGACGATAGTGACTGCTTCGGCCCGCAGTGCCTCGACGAGGCCCGGCGTGCCGATGTGTGAATTCTGGTTCAGTTCGACCGGGTCAGCATAGGCCGAATCGAGGCGACGCCACAGCACGCTGATCGGCTTCAGCCCCGCGACGGTACGCACCATGACGCGGTCGTTGACGACCGCGAGATCCTCGCCCTCCAGCAACATGACGCCGAGATAGCGGGCGATGTAGGCGTGCTCGTAATAGGTTTCGTTGGCGGGCCCCGGTGTCAGCACCGCGATGCGGTCTTCCGAGCCGCCCTTCATCCCTTGCAGCGTGTCGCGGAAGGCGCCGAAGAAGGAAGCCAGCCGCTGGACGGGGGTCTCGGCGTAGATATCCGAAAAGGCGCGTGTCGTCGCGACGCGGTTTTCGAGCGCGAATCCGGCGCCTGACGGTGCCTGGGTGCGATCTGCAAGCACCCACCAGTTCCCGTCCGGCCCGCGGCCGACCTCGAAGGCGCAGAAGTGCAGATAATGGCCGCTAGCGGGCTTGACCCCGACGAGAGGACGCAGGAATTCGGGGTTGGCGGCGATCAGCGCGGGGGGAAGGAACCCTTCCTGAACGAGGCGGCCTTCGCCATAGATGTCTGCGACGACCTCTTCAAGCAGATCGGCGCGCTGCACCAGTCCCGCCGAAAGCGTCTGCCATTCGCGCTCGTCGATCAATACCGGTATATGGGAGAGCGGCCACGCGCGCTCGCCCGTGCCCCTGGGCCCATAGGCCCTGTAGAAGACGCCGGCGTCGCGGAGGTAGCGGTCGGCGCGGGCAAAGCGCTCCGTCAGTTCCTTCTCCGGCAGGGCGTTCAGCGCTGAGAAGAAATTCTGCCAGACCGGGCGAACGGCGCCCGTGTTGTCGACCATCTCATCGGCAACGCCCGGCAGGGCGGAATAACGAAAGGTCGGTTCCCTTCCCGGACCAACCTGCGCTTCCTCCCTCCTCCCCGTTGCCGGTCTCTTCGCCATTCAGATAAGAACCTCAAACTCCCGGCGGACGCCGCAAATCCAATGTCAGCGGAAATTCCGGCGAAATCACTTCCGGCTGCGGAATGTAGCCGCCGGCCATATGGCCCCATGGCTCGAAACGGGCGAGTCGCCGCGCCTCCGCCTCGTTGCCGTTGACGGGGAAAGTCTCATAGTTCCGGCCGCCGGGATGAGCAACATGATAGATGCAGCCGCCGATGGAACGCTGCGACCATGTATCATAAATATCAAATGTCAAAGGGGTATTCACCGGGAGAACCGGATGAAGGCCGGAGGCCGGCTGCCACGCCTTGAAGCGGACGCCGGCAACGGCCACTCCGCTGGTGCCTGTCGCAGTCATCGGCGCGAGGCGACCATTGCACGCGACGGCGTATCGGGCTGCATTGTTGGTCTCGAGCCGCACCTGGAGCCGCTCGACGGAGGAATCGACGTAGCGCACCGTGCCGCCGACCGCGCCTTCCTCGCCCATGACATGCCACGGCTCGAGCGCCTGCCTGACTTCGAGCTTGTTCGCCTCGTACTCGACCTCGCCGCAGAAGGGGAAGCGGAATTCGAGCTGCGCCTGGAACCACTCCGGCCGGAGGTCGAAGCCGTTGTCCCGGAGGTCGGCAAGGACATCGAGGAAATCCTGCCAGACGAAGTGCGGCAGCATGAAGCGGTCGTGCAGCGCTGTTCCCCAGCGGACGAACCTGCCCTGAGCGGGGTTCTTCCAGAACCGGGCAATGAGTGCCCGCACCAGCAGCTGCTGGGCAAGGCTCATGCGCGCATTGGGCGGCATCTCGAAGGCGCGGAATTCGACGAGGCCGAGGCGTCCCGTCGGGCCATCAGGGGAAAACAGCTTGTCGATGCAGATCTCCGCCCGATGGGTGTTGCCGGTGACGTCTGTCAGGAGATTGCGAAAGAGGCGGTCGACCAGCCAGGGCAGGGGCGGCGTGCCGTAGCCGGGGACGGGGACCTGCGCGAGCGCGACCTCGAGTTCGTAGAGGCTGTCGTGGCGGGCCTCGTCGATGCGCGGCGCCTGGCTTGTCGGTCCGATGAACAGCCCGGAGAAGAGGTAGGAGAGGGACGGGTGGCGCTGCCAGTGCAGCACCAGGCTTTTCAGGAGATCGGGACGGCGCAGGAAGGGGCTGTTGTTCGGGTTGCTGCCGCCGACGACGACATGATTGCCGCCGCCCGTTCCGGTGTGGCGGCCGTCGATCATGAACTTGTCGGCGCCGAGCCGCGTTTCCCGCGCTTCCTCGTAGAGAACGGTGGTGATGCCAACGGCCTCGCGCCAGCTCGCTGCGGGATGGACATTGACCTCGATCACGCCGGGGTCGGGCGCGACGCGAATGACGTTGATGCGCTCGTCCTGCGGCGGAGGGTATCCTTCGATGTGAATGGGAAGGCCGAGAGCGGCGGCTGCGTTTTCGGCCGCGGCGATCAGCTCCAGATAGTCCTCGATGCGCTCGACGGGCGGCATGAAGACGCAAAGCCTGCCGTCGCGCGGTTCGACGGACATTGCGGTGCGCACCGCCCCGCCTATCGCGCCAAGCGTCTGTTCGATGCGATCCTGGGCACTATCGTCGGTCTGGAAGGACGCCTCGGGCATCGCCCGGCCGGCAGGGACGAAGACTTCCGGCAGCGGCGCCCGCGGGATTGAGGGGTCCGCGGTGTGGATATAGGGGTATTGCGAAGGAGGCACGTAAGGCAGCGTTCCGAGCGGCAGGCGGTATCCGATCGGTGAATCGCCCGGCACGAGGAAAATCTTGCCGCGGCGCGTCTTCCATTTTTCGCTCACCCAGCGGGCATCCGAGGCTTTTGCGTTCCACGCCTGCACGGGCAGGATATAACCGGTCGGCACTGTCAGGCCGCGCTCGAAGACGCGGGCGATGCGACTGCGTTCCTCAGGGTCCTTCAGTTTCGAATTCGACGGGTCGACGTTTTCCGGCAGGCTGCCTTCCTTGATGATCCATTCCGCAGGGTCTTCATAGGCGGGCACCACCATGTCCGGTGCTATTGCCAGCTCCTTCGCGATCGCGGTCAGCAGGTCCTGGGCATTGTTGGCCCCGGCTCCCGTATCGGCGCCTTCCTGCGCGATGAGTGCGGGGTTCTGCCAGATCGGGCGCCCGTCCTTGCGCCAGTAGAGAGAGAAGGTCCAGCGCGGCAGGCTTTCGCCCGGATACCACTTGCCCTGGCCGTAGTGCAGGAACCCGCCCGGAGCGAAACGTTCCCGCAGGCGGCGGATGAGCCTGTCGGCCTTGTCGCGCTTGGTGGGGCCGACGGCCGCCGTGTTCCACTCCGCCGATTCGAAGTCGTCGATGGAGACGAAGGTCGGCTCGCCGCCCATCGTCAAGCGGACGTCCTCCTCGGCAAGGACGCGGTCGACGTCCTCGCCCAAGGCGTTCAGCGCCTCCCAGGACTCGTCGGAGAAAGGCCTGGTGATGCGCGGATGCTCGGCGACGCGCGCAACCCTCATGTCGAAGCCGAATTCTGTATTGGCCTCCCCGAAATACCCTCCGGAAATGGGAGCAGCGTTGCGATAGTGAGGCGTCGCGGCAAGCGGGATGTGGCTCTCGCCGGTCAAGAGGCCGGAGGTCGGATCGAGACCGACCCAACCGGCGCCCGGCAGATAGACTTCCGCCCAGGCATGCAGGTCGGTGAAGTCGTATTCGGTGCCTGAAGGACCGTCGAGCGCCTTCAGGTCGGGCGTGAGCTGGATGAGATAGCCGGAGACGAAGCGCGCGGCGAGGCCGAGATGGCGCAGGATCTGGACGAGCAGCCAGCTGGTATCACGGCAGGAGCCCTTCGCAGCCTCAAGCGTTTCTTCCGGCGTCTGCACGCCGGTCTCCATGCGGATCACATAACCGATCTCCCGCTGGAGCCGGGCGTTGATGCCGACGATCATATCCACGGTCGGCTGCCGCGAGCGGTCGAGCGTTGCGAGAAATGCGGAAAGCAATGGGCCCGGCACTTCCGGCGCCAGGTAGATCGACAGGTCCTCGCGGATGGTTTCGGGATAGTCGAACGGCCATTTGGTGGCCTCCTCTTCGACGAAGAAGTCGAACGGATTGTAGACCGTCATGTCGGCGACGAGGTCGACCTCGATCTTCAGTTCGGTCACCGGATCCGGAAAGACGAAGCGCGCAAGATAGTTGCCGTAGGGGTCCTGCTGCAGATTGACGAAGTGATTGGAGGGCGTGACCTTCAGGGAATGGCTGAGCACGCGCGTCTTGGAATGGGACGCGGGCTTCAGTCTGATGATCTGTGGGCCGAGGCGGATCGGATTGTCGTATTTGTAGTGAGTCAGATGATAGATACTGGCTTTGATCGACATATCTTGCCTTGTCCGGCGCCGCATCGTTGTGCGGCCATTGCTGTTCCCTGAAGCAGTGTGTGCAATGCAGCGAAATAAAGCAAGGCTGATGTGCCCGGCAAATCGGCAGCCTCAGGCCGGCCCGCGGAAGGTCACGGTTGCCTTCAGACCCTTGCCGAGAGTGCCCGGCCCGAGCGCAAGCGAGGCGTCGAAGAGCGCTGCGATCTCCTCGACGATCGGCAGGCCAAGGCCGGCGCCCGGTGCGCCGCCGTCGCTGCCGCGGGAAAAGCGCTGGCGCACGGCCGCGAGCTTCTTTTCAGGTATGCCGGGGCCATTGTCCTCGACTTCGAGACGCGTCGCTGCGGCATCGCCCGCAATGCGTACGGTGACTTCGGCGCCTCGTCCCGCATAGGCAAGGGCGTTGCCGATCAGATTGCGCAGCAGTTCACCGATCAGGAGCGGCTCGGCGCGGATATGGGCCGGCCCATCTCCTTCGAAGCCGAGGTCGATGCCTGCCTCTGCCGCCGCTGGAATATGCTCGCCGGTGATGTCCTGCGCCAGCGCAGTCAGATCGATCCTGTCGGTCGCGAGCGCCTCGTTCGAGACGGCGGCATCGATTTTTGCCATCAGCAGGAGTTGCGCCAGGATGCGCTCGGCGTGGGCAACGGCCTGGTCGCCCTTCAGTGCCGTTGCCTGGGCCTCGTCGAGCGTCGAGGCACGGGCCGAAAGGGCAAGCTGCGTGCGGATGATGGCAAGCGGCGTGCGCAGCTGGTGGCTGGCATTGCCGGTGAAATTTCGCAGGGCGTCGAGTGCGGACTCCAACCGGACCATGAAGGAATTGACCGTGTCGACGAGCGGCTGGACCTCGCTCGGCACCGATTGTTCGATCGGATGAAGATCGTCAGGGCTGCGCTCGGCGATGGCATCGCCAAGGCGATAGAGCGGCCGCAGCGAATAGGTGACTGCGATCCATACGATCAGCGCCGCCCCCGCAATCATGAAAACGAGGCGCAGGGCTGAGCGGAAGAGGATCGCCCTTGCAAGCTGTCGGCGGGCTATGGTCGTTTCGGCCACGGTGACGACGAAGGGCACCGAGCGGATGCCCGTGGAGGCCGACCGCTCCAGCGTCGCGACCCGTATAGGCTCTCCGCGGAAGAGACTATCGGCGAAGGACGCCGTCCCACCACTAACCTGGCCGATGACCGGCAGCGCCTGATAGCCTGTGATGAACTGGCCTGGCGGACCGTCGACGCGATAGAAGACCCGGTCCTGCGCCGCCGATGTCAGCATTTCCAGCGCGACGTAGGGAATGTCCACTTCCAGTGCGCCATCCTCGGCGACCACGACGCGTTCGGCGATTGCCAGCGCCGAGCCGGCGAGCACCCGATCGGAGACGATGTTGGCGGTCTGCACGGCTTCGCGATAGGTGTCGAAAAGCGCCAGCGTGCCGATGACGGCGGTCGAGACAAGCAGCCAGAAGAGCAGCCTGCGGCGAAGCGAATAGGCCGTGCTCATGAAGCCTCTGGCAGTTTGTCGAGATAGTAGCCGATGCCGCGCGCCGTCTTTACCGTGAGCCCGTGGGGAGAAAGCCGCTTGCGCAGGCGGCTGACATATTGCTCGATCGCATTGCTGGACAGGTCGTCGTCGAAGGCAGCAAGCGACTGGATGATTGCCTCTTTCGCGACCACCTTGCCGGCTCGCATGAAGAGGACTTCCAGCAGGCTGAGCTCGCGCGCGGGAATATCGAGCGGTGTCGTGCCGGCGGCGAAGGTGCGCGAGGTGAGGTCAAGCGAAACGGCGCCGAAGCTCACCGTCGCGGAATGAATGCCCGCCTGCCGCCGCAGCAGAACGCGCACGCGAGCCTCGAATTCCGAAATGTCGAACGGCTTGATCAGGTAGTCGTCAGCACCGAGATCGAGACCCTTGACGCGTTCCTCTGGCGTTCCGCGGGCTGTCAGGATGAGTACGGCGGCACGGCTGCCGCGCGAGCGCATTGCGCGCAGCACGTCGAGGCCGTCCATTTCCGGCAGGTTGAGATCGAGGATGACCAGATCGAAGGACTCCGCCCCGATGACCGCATTTGCGGACGCTCCGTCATGGACGACATCGACCGCATGGCCGGTGCCGCGCAGGATCGCGGATAGCCCATCGGCCAGGGCGATATTGTCTTCGACGAGCAGGATACGCACGGGTGTTTTCCTTGTTTTTGTCTTAGCTTACAGGGCGCTAGTGGCGATGTCATCAACGGCGTCGGCATCTTGCGAGGTCGGAGGCGCGGTTGACAAAATCACCGCCGGCGGGAAGAGGTGACGGCCACAGTCTTCGAAAAAAGGGTCGCCGATGCCCATCGATCTTGACCGCATCCGTTCGCAGACGCCCGGCGTCGCGCATCGCATCCACCTCAACAACGCCGGGGCGGGGCTGATGCCGCAGCCCGTGCTTGATGCCATGGTCGGCTACCTCCAGCGCGAGGCGACGATCGGCGGATACGAGACGGCCAACGAGGCGGGCGAGCGGCTCGCGCGCGTCTACGACAGCGTCGCCCGGCTGATCGGCGCAGAGCGCGAGGAGATCGCTCTCACCGAGAATGCGACGGTGGCGTGGCAGATGGCTTTCTACGCTCTCGAGTTCCGGCCAGGCGACCGCATCCTCACCGCAAGAGCCGAATACGCCGCCAACTACGTGGCGTTCCTGCAGGTTGCTCGAAGGACCGGCGCCGTCGTCGAGGTCATTCCCGACGATGAAGATGGTGTCTTGGACCCCGCAGCCCTCGAACGCATGATCGATGATCGGGTGAGGCTCATTGCCATCACATGGATTCCGACGAATGGCGGGCTGGTCAATCCGGCTGCGGCCGTGGGGCAGATTGCACGGCGCCACGCCATACCCTATCTGCTGGATGCCTGCCAGGCAGTGGGGCAGATGCCCGTCGATGTCGAGGCGCTCGGCTGCGACATGCTTTCGGCGACCGGCCGTAAATTCCTGCGAGGGCCGCGAGGCACCGGCTTCCTCTATGTCAGGAAAAACCTTCTCCAAGCGCTGGAGCCGCCGGTCATCGATCACTTCGGCGCGCCGTGGGTGGCGCCCGACCGATATGAACTGCGCGTGGACGCCCGCCGCTTCGAGACCTGGGAAAACAACTATGCGGCCCGCCTCGGGCTTGGCGTGGCAGTCGATTATGCACTTGCGATCGGCATGGAGGAGATCGAGGCGCGGTGCCGCAACCTTGCCGATCGGCTGCGTTATGCACTGGCGACGCTTCCCGGCATCACCGTCCATGACCTCGGGCCGAATCCTGCCGCCATCGTCACCTTCTCGATCGCCGGCGTCGATCCCGAGGCTGCAAAGGCCGGCCTGGCCGCGCTCGGCATCAATGTCAGCACCTCCAAGGGTTCCAGCACGCTGCTCGATGCGCTGGCGAGGCATCTGCCGACGGTCATCCGCGCCTCGCCGCACTACTACAACACCGATGAGGAGATAGACCGGATGATTGACGCGGTCGCAGGCCTTTCCGCCCGCTAGGTGGGATGGCGTTTACTTCTGTCTTTCGATCGTGGCCAGCAGTTGCTGGAAACGGGGATCAGACCGGACGCCATCCAGATCCGAATTGCTTGTGCGGCCCGGCGGCGTCATGCATTCTAGCGGCATGAGGAGACTGGCTTTCATTCTGCTCCTGTTTCTCTGTCCCGGCTTCGCCTGGGCGGACCAGGCGTTCTATGCTGCGCGTTCGGGCAATCCCGATGCGCCGGTTCTCGTCGTCTATTCTTCCCTGGACGAGCCGCTGGCACAGCCGATGATCCGTGGCTTCCAGGAGGCCAATCCGGATGTGGCCGTCAAATACGAGGACATGCTGACGGGCGAGATCTACGACCGGATCGTGCGGGAGACGGATGCCGGGCAGCGAACGGCGGATTTTGCCTTTTCCTCGGCGATGGACCTGCAGGTCAAGCTCTCGAACGATGGCTACGCGCAGCGCAGCGACCTTCCGATGAGCGCGCAATGGCCCAAGTGGGCGAATTGGCGAAATACCGCCTATGCCCTGACCTTCGAGCCCGCCGTTTTTGTCTATCACAAGCCGAGCTTCATCAACGAGCCGCCGCCGAGTTCGCGCGCCGAGTTCGTCGACTACCTCAGGCGTCAGGGAAACGCCGTGCATGGCCGCATCGGCACCTATGACATCGAGCGCTCGGGAGTCGGCTTCCTGTTCATGGCGCGCGACCAGGAGCAGTTCGGCGACATATGGTCGGTTATCGGTGCAATGGGTGCGGCGGGCGTCAAGCTCTATTCGACCAGTTCCGCCATCCTGGAGCGGGTCGCGGACGGGCGTTTCGTGCTCGGCTATAACATTCTAGGCTCCTATGCAGCGGATTGGGCGGCACGGCATCCGGATGTCGGCATCGTGCTGCCGAAGGATTATACCGTCGTCATGTCGCGTATCGGCCTTGTTCCGCAGGCTGCGGCCTCGCCGGAGCTGGGGCGGCGCTATCTGGAGTTCTTCATGTCCAAGGAGGGCCAGACGATCATGGCCCGCGAACTGCAGATTCCGGCCGTCAGTCCGGAGGTCGCCGGCGAAAATACGGCCAACACCATGCAGGAACTGCTCGGCGCGCAGCTTCGCCCCGTTCCGGTGAGCCCCGGCCTCATGGTTTATCTCGACCAGGTCAAGCGCGCCCGGCTGATCGAGCACTGGAACCAAGTGCTGCGGACGCAATGAGCCTCAAGTGTCCGGCGCCGGCGCGGTGCTGCCGACACTCGCTCGCCCCGGCTGCAGCGACACCATGAGAATAGCCACAAAGATCAGCGCCGCACCGGTAACGACCACCACGGGCGGGCGTTCGTGCAGCACGGCGTAGGCGCCGATTGCACCGAAGATGCTTTCGCCGGAGACCAGGATCGCGGCTCGCGATGCCGTCGTGTAGCGTTGCGCGATCGTCTGCAGGGTGAAAGCGGCGGCGGTAGCGAAGAGACCGAGGGCCACAAGTTCGGGCGCGGCGGCAGCGATTGACGGAAGGACCATTTCCTCCAGTGCCAGCGCCGGCGGGAATGCGACCAATGCCGCGAAGGCAAACTGCAGATATGCCGTCTGAAACGGCGACGGATAAAGCTGGGCGTGCCGGCCGAGCGCCACCATCCACAGCGCATAAAAGAGGGCGGATACCAAGCACAGGAGATCTCCCTTGTTCAGCTCGTCGAGGCCCTGAACCGCATTGGACATCAGAAGCACGCCGGCGAGCGTCAGGAACGCGGCGGCAAATCCCAGCCTGCCTGTTGCCTCGCGCAGAACGAGCCAGGCGACGATCGGCGTCATCACAGTCGCGGTGTTGACCAGGAAACTGGCGTTGGTGACCGAGGTGGAGAGGTAGGCCGCCTGCTGAAGCGTAATCGCTGCTGCAAAGCTTGCCACAACCGCGATGGTGCTGCGGTGCCAGCCGGAGTTCTGTGGAAGCTTGGTCTCAAGCGCCGCGAACGGCAGCATGGCAAGGGCGGCGATGGCGCAGCGCAGCCAGGTGGCGGTGAGCGGCCCCATGTGCTCCAGCACCGTTTTCTGGGCAATATTGCCGAAACCCCACAGGGCCGCGGCAAGAAGCAGCGCCAGGTGGGCGTTCGCTCGTGTCATGCGCGTGCCCGAAGGGCGGTGCCTATCGGGAGGCCACCCGAGGTGAGGATGTAACCCGGTGACATGGAGTGCGAGGCATGGCCGGTCGTAATTTCGAACAGGGGACCGACGGGGGAGGTCGGCGTGGATGGCTGATGGGCGAGGTTGTTCATACTCACGAATCCCCTCGATTGCTTCTTCCGACGGCCAGGGCAAACGCCACCGGGCCCCCTCCGTTAAGGACGGGGCTTGAAAGGTGCCCGGGCGCGGTTTCTGCGCCAATGGTGAAGCCTCCGGAAGAGGCGCTCGACTGGTCGGCGGGCGTCATTCCGGTATGCAGATCGATGTCAGAACGGGCGACGCGTTATCTTCGTATGCAATCGGGTATCGGCAAATCGAGCGCGTCGGTTGTGAAGAGTATATGCCGGTCCTTGGATCGTCTTCCTGATTTGCGCAGCCGGGCTTCCCATTTTGCGCAAAGGCCCGCTCAGGCTTGAGGCGGCGCGTCGTTTGGGCTCGAACTCTCGTCATCCTTCGCGGCGCAGGGTGAGAGTTCGGCATTGGGCCAGTCGTCGTAGAACATCGGACCGTCGAGGTTGAAAAGCTGCTGGCCCTGCCACGCGCCGACCTCGTGACCCAGTGCCGGTATGGCTTGCTTGCGCCCATCCGGCAGATTGATGTCGAACGCGATGGCCGGGACGGCGGCGGTGAGCTTCAAGCCTTCGGGTTTCCCGAGGATGGTGGAGCGGAATGGAACGGCGTCGCCGGTTGCGTCCGGACCTATCGGATAGCCTGCCCCCTGCAGCGCATCCGGGAAGTACTTGTGGTCGATCAGGTCGCCGTCGAAATGGATATCGAGTTCCCGCCACAATTTGGTGAAGTGCAGGTCCTCGATCGATTGTTCGTCTTGGCCCGCCGGCGGTTCGACCTGCCAGCCAGCTCCGAAGGGGGCCGAAGCCTGAGGCGTCGATTGAGCCTCGGCGCCGTAATAGCCGATCGCATTGTTCAGATGGTGAAATTGCGAAAAGCGATACCGCTTGCTGATGGGGCCCCTCAGCATCCAGGAATTGTTGAAAACATAGTGCGGGCCGACTGCCTCATGCTTCTTCGGAAACTTGAAAAGCTGGCCGAAGTTCCTGTCGTCCTTGTCCGGGCCTGGTCTATGGAGATTCCATCCGAGATTGCCGTAGACATAGAAAAAGCCCGATCTCTTCATTTCGAGGGAGTAGGGCATGTAGCAGTCGACGAACCTGTTGCGGCGTACCGTCCAGTTCCAGGCATAGTCTTCGGCTTCGATGGCATTGTCGCGGATGCGAACGAACCAGTTCTCTTCGATGACAATGTTGCGACAGAAGTCTTCGACGATGGAATCGGGGGCATCGTTGAAAAAATGAATGCCATTGAAGGCGTCGAGGATGATGTTGCGCCTCAGGATGACATAGCCGGCGATCGTCCATGCGCGGAAGAAGTCGCCATCGAAGGCGCGCGCGTCCTTCTCGATATCGACGCGACTTTCGGTATCTTCGAGATTGCCGTGAACGCTTCCCCAAAACGTCTTATGCCAGAGGCGGCAATCATCCGGATCAAGGTCGGCACGCACGCACCCGTTCTTGCGAATTGAGGCAAGGTCCTCCTCTCCATGGGACTTGAGATCCTGAATCCAGTCGCAGTCCTCGATCAACAGGTGGCGGGTGTAGGGGCCGACAGCGCCGATGGCGATGGTGCTGCCGCGGATGTGCAGCTTGCGTAGGGTGATGTGCTGGCACCTGTCGAGATAGATCGCGGTCGGCCAGCAGCCATCGAACCAAAGGTCTTCGATGACGACCCACTGGCAATTCCGCAGAATGAGCGCGGCGTTGTCGGCCAGGTAGTAAATGCCGGGAAACCGGCCGTTCGCCTCCTGGACGGCGGACAGCCGGTTCGCGGTTTCGCGGTAGTTTTCATAGGTCTGGGCTGGGCCGATACGTGCGCCTT
The DNA here is from genome assembly GCF_004345245.1 of Rhizobium sp. BK251. Lineage (GTDB taxonomy): Bacteria > Pseudomonadota > Alphaproteobacteria > Rhizobiales > Rhizobiaceae > Rhizobium. Next base: position 274,359 of record NZ_SLUQ01000008.1, read on the forward strand.
CGCCGCGGATGACGATCGGCTCCTTCTGCGTGCCGCTGACGGACGCGACGACAATAGGTGTCCGGTATTAGCCGTGTTCCAGCGTCAGCCTTAGCCCCGGCATCAGGCTTCGGATGTCGGCATAGATCCGGTCAGGATTCGTGTGCAGGCAGGTCGGCATGGCCGCCTCGCTTGTTTCTGGAGGCGGTGCGGGACTGCAGCGGAGCAACCGTCTTACGGAATTCGCCGGGCGCCATCCCATAGGCTTCGCTGAAGCGCCGGTAGAAGGTCGAGAGATTGTTGAAGCCGCAGGAAATCGCAACGTCCAGCGTCGAGCGCTCCGGGCAGCCAAGCAGCATCTCCTTCGCCTTGGCAAGGCGGATCGTCGCGGTTCTGGCGGCCACTCCCTCGCCGGTTCCAGCAAATGCGAGATGCAGGGAGCGGATCGAGACCCCGAGATGGGCGGCTACCACCTCGGCGCTGAGGCGCGGATCATCAAAATGCGACGCGATGAATTGCTCTGCCGTAAGGCGCCGCGCTTCCACGAGCGAGACCTGTAGATCGTCATGCTCCTCCGGATTGAGGCCATGCGCCATCAACGCGGCATGCGCCAGGGTCTTCAGCGCGGCCTCGGCGGCGGTCGGGCTCGGATTGCGCAAGGCGACACATGCCCTGAAACAGGCGACCAACAGGCCATAGAGCTCGTCCTGCGGCTGGACAAGCACCGGCCGCATAAAGGACGCGTCGCCGATGAAGGGGGTGAAGTAGCTGCGGGGGATATAGGCGCAGGTGGTCAGCGCCGAATTGGTGAAGGTAACGGTCTGCGGCGCATCGAGATCGATCAGCAGGAAATCGCCGGGCTCGGTGTTTGGAAAGGGACTCTGATAATCGAAGGTCTGTTCGTAGCTTCCCCGGTGCAGCAGCGCGAGAAGGATGGTTCCAGCCGGGCGCCTGGATATTTCCGGTGAGGCCCGCCGCAACTGCACGGCGTTTGCATGGAGCCTGGTTATGAACGCGTCGCCCAGCATCCGACCGGAAAAGCGGGCACGAAAATCGCTGTGCTGGAGGCTTGCCCGCGAGAAGTGAATGAGCGGTAGCGGCGACCGCTCAACGATATCGTTCAGATATTGCGTGCGCTTCGATGGCGGAACGAACTCAGTATCAATGACATGAACCATGTGCTGCCCTCGGCATTCATGTGCATGTGAACTGAAAGTTGTGTCTGTCCATGAGGAAAAGCAGCAAGCGCGCCCTGCGCGCTCCGTCGCTACACCAAACGATTGCGCAACCGGAGCGGCAATGCAATAGCCGGAGGGACTATTTTTTAGAGTATCGTAATATATTACGGTGCGCCGGGAAGGCCTCGGGCTCCTGGGACTTCCCGGCGAAGGATTTCCGAGGTCACGGCCCTCCGAGCCGGAGGGCCATGACCTTGTTCCTGCGTCGAACGGCGTCTTTCGTCAGGACTTCGTCACAACGACTTCCAGGTAGTCGCCGGGAACCACCATCGTGCCATCCTTGGCGCGATTGAAGCGGTCGATGAGGGCGAGGAAGTCGCGTTCGAGTTCGGCCTGCTTCGGCTCGGGCAGGGCCGCAAACGCCTTGTGGACGGGTCCGTACCAGGTGCGGAACACTTCAAGCCAGTGCGCCGGCGAGCGATAGCGGAAGTTGAAGACACGCGGCCTGACGGCAATCGTGCCGCTCTTGCCGAACATCTCGTCCAGTCTCTGCTGTGTGCCCCAAAGCGCCGGAGACCTTGTGCCGGGCATCGGGGGAATGTGCTGGCCGATGACCTTGAACACCTGGCCGATGAAGCCTTCAGGCGTCCAGTTCGCCATGCCGATCTTGCCGCCGCGGCGGCAGACGCGCAGCATTTCGCTTGCAGCGGTGTCCTGGTCGGGCGTGAACATGACCCCGAATGTCGAGACGACCGCATCGAAGCTTCCGTCGGCAAAGGGCAGGGCCTCGGCGTCGGCAAGCTGGAAGTTGACCGCCAAACCGTCTGCAATCGCCCGCTGCCTGCCGCGTTCCAGAAGTTCGGACACATAGTCGGTCGAGGTCACGTCGGCCCAGCGCCGCGCAGCGGCAAGCGTCGCGTTGCCGTTGCCGGCTGCGACATCGAGTACCTTCTGGCCTCCGCGCATGTCGAGCGCTTCGCACAGGTTCTCGCCGACGATCTGCAGCCGCGCGCCTATCACCGAATAATCGCCGGATGCCCAGGCGATCTGCTGACGCGACTTGAGTGCGGTGAGGTCGGCCGTCGGGGACGCTGCGGCCTGCCGCGACGCGCCAAGAGTAGTCTGCATGATATCCTCCTCGTTGCCAGGCAGACGCGGCTTGATGCCCTGACGTTCGCATGGTTCGTACGATAGCTTGATGGGTTTCATCGGAGCGGCCGGCTGTCGTAGTCGCCCTTGGACCGCTCGTGTCAGGATGTTGCCTCTATCTCGCGACGGAGCCTAGTGTAGGAAATGTACCGGGCCGGTACAGATTATGGAGTGCTTCGGAGCTTTCGGCTTTCAGGCGGCCGCGTAGGAACTCCGAACCATCCAGTTCTCGATGCTGGAGGCGAGCGTTGTATCGCCGATCAGGGAAATCCTCTCATGTGCGAGCTCCGCCTCGAAGGTTGAGAATCCCATCCAGGCGGAGGTCATGGCCTTGAGATCAGCCGTGACGAATAGGTCGACGTCGTAGCCGGGATCGGTGAGGCAGAGATCGACCGGCGTGCCGGGCTTGGCAAGCAGCCAGTAGTTCCTCTCGTCCCGAGGCAACTCGGGATAGGTGAACTTGATGACGTTGCGCCGTCGCCCCGGAAGAGCATTCACGTCGATCTTCCGGCGCATGTTCCACATCAGGATGCGTGCGTCGAGCCTCTCCAGGGTCACGTCGGTATCGATGTTGCGGTGCGCCCATTTGCCGAGGGCGTGGACGATGGGCTCCAGTTCGTTGGCCATATTCGTCGTGCGGTAGGCAATCTCACCGGTCGCCGTGTTCTCGACGCGGATGATCAGGCCGTTCGCTTCCATTTCCCGCAGGCGCTTGACGAGCAATGTCGGCGACATGCCGGGCACGCCGCGGCGAATCTCGTTGAAGCGGGAGGAGCCGGACCACATTTCGCAAAGGATGAGCAGCGTCCAGCGAGGCTCGAGCATCTCGCACGCCTTGGAAACCGGACAAAACTGGTTGTATCCACCATTCGTCATCGGGTCGCCCTCCAGTGCGCCAATATTAGCAATGCGCGTCGATGCGTCCAGTGTAGATAATGTACCGGCCCCTGGCCGCAGGAACCAATTGCGGCGAAAAAATGGCCTTTCGATCTGGATATCCCACCGATGTCAGCTAAATGACAGCTTGTTGTGGTGACTTTGGCTACTTCCTCTCCGTGGAGGCGGAGAGTTGAAGCTTGGGAGGATCTCCGTTCGTCATTCGAGGGCCATTGCGTCCGTCGGCGGCTGTGCCTCCCGATTCCGAAGAACAACAGGCGGCCTGCTCAGCCGCCACACGGAGGACACATCGTGAAGCACACTTTCCTTGCAACCATTTTCGCGGCTGCCATCGCGCTGCCGGCCTATGCGGCTGACTATACGATCATCGCACCGGCCGCGCCCGGCGGTGGCTGGGACCAGACGGCGCGTTCGCTGCAGTCATCCCTTCAGCAGGAGGGCATTTCCAGCAGCGTTCAGGTCCAGAACGTTCCCGGCGCCGGCGGCACCATCGGCCTCGCCCAGTTCAGCAGCCAGAGCGCCGGCAATCCGAACGCGCTCATCGTCGGCGGCTACGTCATGGTCGGTGCGATCCTGACCAACAAGTCGCCGGTCACGCTCGCCAACGTCACGCCGATCGCCCGTCTCACCGGCGAATATGAAGCTGTCGTCGTGCCTGCCTCGTCCGATATCCAGACGATGGCAGACCTCGTCGCCAAGCTGAAAGCCGATCCGGGTGCGGTCTCCTGGGGCGGCGGCTCTGCAGGCGGCACGGACCATATCACCGCCGGCCTGATCGCCAAGGCTTCGGGTGTCGACCCGACCAAGATCAACTATGTCGCCTTCTCGGGCGGCGGCGAGGCGCTTGCTGCCATCCTCGGCGGCCAGGTCACGGCCGGCGTTTCGAGCTACAGCGAGTTCGAATCGCAGGTAAAGGCCGGCACGCTGCGTCTTCTCGCCGTTTCGAGCGACGAGCGGATCGAGGGTATCGACGCGCCGACGCTGAAGGAAGCGGGTACGGATGTCTCGATCCAGAACTGGCGCATGGTCGCTGCCGCACCGGGTCTTTCCGATGAGGAAGTCGCCGCGATCGCCGCCGATTTCGACAAGCTGCACCAGTCCGCCTCCTGGCAGGAAACGCTGAAGACCAAGGGCTGGGCAGACACCTACCTCTCCGGCGACGAGTTCAAGGCTCAGCTCGAGAAGGATGTCTCTGCGACCCAGGGCATCCTCAAAGAGATCGGGCTCGTTCAATGAGCGAGGGCGGAACCCCTTTCGCAACGAAGCGCCGTCCTGATTGGGCGGCGCTGGTCATTGCCGTCTTTCTGTTCGTGGTTGCCGTGGTCATCTTCTGGGATGCCTCGCACCTCCGCACGATTGCGCAATATGACCGCATCGGCCCGACGACGGTGCCGATGGTTGTGGCCGCCGGTCTTTTCGTCCTCGGCGTCTGGACTGTGTTCGAGGCCTGGAGGGGAGACTTTCCCGAGCGCGAACATCAGGAATTCGGACCCGTCCTGTGGGTGGTGGCCGGCCTTCTCGCGCAGATGGCACTCTTGCGTCTCGCGGGCTTCTCGATCGCAACCGGCGCTCTCTTCGCGCTGACGGCCTTCGGTTTTGGCAAACGCAAGCTTTGGATCTCGCTGCCGCTCGGCATCGTCCTGAGCTTCATCGTCTGGGCGATTTTCGCGCGGCTCCTGCAGCTGACGCTTCCGGCCGGGCCGCTTGAACACTTGTTCTTCTAGGACGCCAAGATGAGCACTTTCGAATTCCTGTTCCAGGGGCTCCTGGTCGCCATGCAGCCGATGAACCTGCTCTACGCACTCATCGGCGTGACTCTCGGAACGGCCGTGGGCGTGCTTCCGGGCATCGGTCCGGCGCTCACGGTGGCCCTGCTGCTGCCCGCCACCTACAAGCTCGACCCGGGTGGCTCCCTCATCATGTTTGCCGGCATCTACTACGGCGGCATGTATGGCGGCTCGACGACCTCCATCCTTCTCAACACACCGGGCGAGAGTTCCTCGATCGTCACCGCGCTCGAGGGCAACAAGATGGCCCGTGCCGGGCGAGGTGGCCCAGCGCTCGCCACCGCAGCGATCGGCTCCTTCGTGGCCGGGCTGATCGCGACGCTCGGGCTTGCCTTCATCGCGCCCTATATCGTCAAGCTCGCGCTCGTCTTCGGCCCGCGCGAATACTTCGCGCTGATGGTGCTCGCCTTCATCACCGTTTCCTCCGCATTCGGCGATTCGGCGTTGCGAGGTCTCACCTCGCTTTTCATCGGCTTTGCGCTCGCCATGATCGGCATCGACCAGCAGACCGGGCAGGCGCGCCTTTCCTTCGGCATCCCCGATCTTCTGGACGGCGTCGAAGTGACGACGCTTGCAGTCGCCATGTTTGCCATCGGCGAAACGCTTTATATCGCCGCGCAGGGCAGCCGCGCCCCGGACAAGGTCGAGGCGGTCAAGGGCTCGCTGTGGATGAACGCGCAGGATTGGGCTCGCTCCTGGAAGCCCTGGCTGCGCGGCACGCTGATCGGCTTTCCGATCGGCGCGATGCCGGCCGGCGGAGCGGAGATCGGGACCTTCCTTTCCTACGCGACGGAAAAGCGGCTCACCAAGTATCCGGATGAGTTCGGCAAGGGCGCGATCGAGGGCGTTGCGGGTCCGGAAGCGGCAAACAATGCTTCGGCGGCCGGCACGCTGGTGCCGCTCCTGACGCTCGGCCTGCCGACGACGGCGACCGCGGCAATCATGCTCGCCGGCTTCCAGCAGTACGGGCTGCAACCCGGTCCGCTGCTGTTTGCCACCAATCCGCAACTCGTCTGGGGTCTGATCGCCAGCCTGCTCATCGCCAATGCGATGCTGCTGGTATTGAACCTGCCGATGATCGGTCTCTGGGTACGCCTGCTGACGATCCCGCGGCCGTGGCTCTATGCCGGCATCCTGCTCTTTGCGACGCTCGGCACGATCGGTGCCAACCCGTCGGTCTTCGAGCTCGGCATGCTGCTCGTCTTCGGCATCCTCGGCTTCATCATGCGCATCTTCGGCTATCCGATCGCGCCAGTGGTCGTGGGGCTTATCCTCGGCCCGCTTGCCGAACAGCAGCTGCGCCGGGCGCTCGCGATCAGCCAGGGTGATATCACGACGCTGGTCATGTCGCCGATCGCGGCGGGACTTCTGCTCGTCGCCGCGGCGGCCTTCATCATTCCACTCGTCCTGCGTGCACGCGGGCGCGGGCAGGTGCTTTCGCAACTGGCGGCGAACGAAGACTGACAAGAGCCAGAAACGACTGAAGGGAGGCCGGGCCGCAACAATATGCCCGGCCTCTTCTTTTTGCATGGCTGAGCTGAATTCATGCGCATTGCGGATTTGATGCGGCGCACCATATTTAAGCTGTTCGTAAAAAGCCAAGTGAGAAGAAAATGTCCATCCGCAAGTCCATCCAGATTGGTCTCCTCGGTCGTGCGTTTGCCGTGATCGGTGCCGCCAATGCCGTCAGTGCAGCCGTCGAGGCGCATCGCCGCCCGCGCGCACGCGACCTGAACACGCTCGGGATCAACCCCGAAGCATTCGACCGCGTCGGCCAGTAAGCGCTAGCGCGCAAGGCAGACGCCCAAACGAAAGCAGCCCGCAACCTCTCGGTCGCGGGCTTTATTTTTTTCTATCATCTCGTGAGGAGGCCGCGCCTAAAGAGCGCGGCCTTGCTGTCTCGATCAGGCCTGGAGACGTTGGCCTTCTCCGGCTTCCGCCTCTGCCCGTTCGCGCCTGTTGTACTGGATGGACGACCAGAGCGAGATACCGATCAGCGCCGCGCCGCCGAGGCCGGTGATGACCTCGGGGATATGCACCAGGGTCTGCACGTACATGATGACCGACAGGATCAGGATCGCGTAGAACGCGCCGTGCTCCAGGTAGCGGTATTCGGCGAGCGTTCCCTTCTCCACCAGCATGATCGTCATCGAACGCACGTACATGGCACCGATGCCGAGGCCGATGGCGATGATGAACAGGTTCTGGGTGAGCGCGAAGGCGCCGATCACGCCGTCGAACGAGAAGCTGGCGTCCAGCACTTCCAGATAGATGAAGGCGCCGAGGCCACCTTTCGCCGCGGCACTCATCGTCTGTTGCGAGGCGTCGAGCAGGCCGCCCACGACTTCCACAGCGAGGAAGGTCAGGAGACCGTAGATCGCGCTGTAGACGAAGGTGGTCGCCTCCTCGCCCTCGAGCAGCTCGGCGAAGCCGAGAATGAGCAGGAGGACAAAGGCGATTTCGATGCCCTTGATCGTCGCAAAGCGCGACATGTGCTTCTCGAGGAAGACGATCCAGTGGATGTCCTTCTCCTGGTTGAAGAAGTAGGTGAGGCCGACCATCATCAGGAAGGTACCGCCGAAGGCAGCGATCGGCAGATGCGCATCATTCATGATGCGGGCATATTCGTCCGGTTCACGGGCGGCGAGCACGAGCGCTTCCCAGGGGCCGATCTGCGCCGCGATGGCGACAATCGCGAGCGGGAAGACGATACGCATGCCGAATACGGCGATGATGATACCCCAGGTCAGGAAGCGGTGCTGCCAGACGGGCGTCATCTCCTTGAGCTTGTTGGCATTGACGATGGCGTTGTCGAAGGAGAGCGAAATCTCCAGCACGGCAAGCACCGTGCAGATGAAGAAGACGGTCGCCATTCCGCCGATGGTACCCGTCGTCTGCCAGCCCAGCAGCGCGCCGAGCAACAGGCCGACACCGGTCACGATGAAGGCCCAGGTGAAATATCCAAGACTGGTTTTGTGAGAGGCTGGCTGGCTCATGGGCGCACCTCGTGCGGCAGAGCCAGAACATATGTCGAGTTATGGGTGAAAGAATGCGGCATACCACAACGGGCATGCGGGCAAGGCATGGTCAGCTTTTTCATAAGAAAGAGTCCGCCGGCTGGTTTCGCAGGCGGTACCGACATCGCGAGAGCGCCGTTTATACTCTCGCCAGAGGGGCCCGGCACCAAAGTTCCTTCCAACACCCGATGTCAAGGGTGCGGAACACCCCAGTAGTTAATCAACTTCGCGGCGTCGTCAAGAGGCGGCCCCGATCCGAGCACCCGGAAATTTGCCGGAACAAAAGCTTGGCCCCGGGGGTTAGTATCTTCTGGAGGCGAGTGCCTTCAGCCGAGAAAGAAGGAGATGGCCGATGGCGCAAACCACACCCCATGCACCGGACAAGCGGACCGAGATGGCAAGACGGATGAAGAAGGCACGCAGCAATTCCCTGCGCAATGCCCAGGTCATGCCGCCGCATAATGTCGATCTCACGCTCCCGCCGGCGGTGCATGAAGACCTTCACGTGCCGGCTCATGTCGGCGGCAGCGACTTGTCGAAAGGCGGCCCCGAGGCCTCGTCCGGTAAGGTGGCGACAAAGCCTGTCGCAAAACCGGTTCGCGGAAGCTGAGCATCAGCCAACGAGTTGAAATGAAGCCGACAACGATCGATCCGAAAGTGCTTGCGCGTCACGAGAACGAGTGACGTGCCATAAGGCAAGCGGCAGACCAAGCCGAATTCACCGACATGGCCGATGCAACTGACCGGGGAGCCCGCGGCTATTGCCCGTCGCGGACCACCGAGGCCGGTGCCGGTCGGTCAGAAGGTGCCAGATGAATCCGAAGGCTAATCCCAGGAATCAGCCTTCTTCCTTTTCATGGCTCTGCTTTTCGTCGTCGCCGTTGCGTCCGGCGAGAAGCCGGTCTTCCAGCCTGCCGAAGGCAAAGAGCACGAGGACCGCCGAAACCGTCGCGAAAACGGCAATCGGCCAGTAGCCGAAGCCCATGGCGAGCCCGATCGCGCCCGAGAGCCACATTCCGGCGCCGGTCGTCAGGCCCTTAACCTCGCCCTTTGCAAAGACAATCATGCCCGCCGCGAGAAAGGCGACACCCGCCGTCACCGCCTCGATGACGCGCAGCGGATCTATGCGGACCTGCTGGTCGTTGGCAAAGCCCGACATGTGCACGGCTTCGATCGAGATGATGCCGAAGAGGGCGGCGGCGAGGCAGACGAGAATGTGGGTGCGAAAGCCGGCTGCTCGATTGCGCGCCTCGCGTTCAAGGCCGATCAGGCCTCCGAGCACGACCGCGCCGACCAGCCGCGCGAATATGACCGGGTAGTGAATCCGGGACTCGGGAAACATATCGGCAAGAATCAGGTCCATGGACATTCTCGATTGCTGGATGGTGCGCATCGCCGCCGAAGTCATTAACGCGCGGGCGGGTGGTTGGTTCTCCGGCCGCCACCGGCCAGTCTCCTTTGTTCTTTTGAAGTTCCGTCTCTGAGGCTAGAATTCGCAGCTGGGGGAGGATGACATGGCTGGCGAAAGGACAGAGCGACGGCTGGCAGCGATCATGGCCCTCGATATCGTCGGCTATTCGCGCCTGATGGAGGCGGATGAGGCCGGGACGCTTGATGCCATGCGAAGCCTGTCTTCCTCGCTCATCGAGCCCGCGGTTGCCGCCCACGGCGGACGCATCGTGAAGGAGATGGGAGACGGTAGTCTCGTCGTCTTCAGCTCTGCGGTCGACGCGGTCGCCTGTGCGATCGCGATCCAGAACGGCGTCGACGCGAGCCAACAGGAGGCTCCGCTCGAATGCCGGATACTCTATCGCATCGGGATAAACCTTGCCGATGTCGTCGTGGTCGGTGCCGATCTCTATGGTGACGGCGTCAATGTGGCCGCACGGCTGGAAGGAGCGGCCCGGCCCGGTGGAATATGCATTTCCGATATCGTGCGCAGTCAGCTTGCCGGCAAGGACAGCGTGGCCTTCGAGGAAGGCGGTGAACTCCGCCTGAAGAACATCGCGCGGCCGGTGCGCGTCTGGCACTGGAGTGCGGCAGCGGCAAGGATCACCGCGCAGAGGGCCAATAGCGAGCGTCCGTCCGTTGCCGTCCTCGCCTTCGAAAATCTGTCCGGTCAAGCAGAGGAAGCATTCTTCAGTGACGGCATCACGCGCGAAATCATTGCCGGGCTGGCGCGATTTCGCTCTCTCTCCGTCGTGGCGAGCAATTCCTCCTTTGCGCTCAGGGACAAGCCGCTTTCCGCAAGCGAGCTCGCGCGGCAGCTTGGAGTCTCCTTTGTTCTGGAGGGGAGCGTGCGCCGGGCGGGCGATCGTATCCGTGTGAACGTCCAGCTCATCGAGGCTGCAAGCAACACGCATGTCTGGGCGGAACGCTACGACCGCGATCTGGCGGATGTCTTTTCCGTACAGGACGACGTGGCGCGCACCATTGTTGCGACGCTCGCCGGCAGGATCGAAGAAGAGGCGATTCACCAATCGCTGCGCAAGCCGACCGTCAGCCTGGCCGCATACGAATATTACCTGAGGGGCCTCGGGCATCTGCATGGCTATGAAGATGACGACAATCATCAGGCCTGCGCCATGTTCGAGGCCGCGATAGAGCGCGATCCGCAGTTTGCGCGGGCATATGCCTACCTTGCGCTCAGCCGCATGGCCGTGCACGGCTATGCCGACGCACCCAGCGAAATCCTGGAAAGCGCCGAACAACTCGCACGAAAGGCAACGATGCTCGATGAGCAGGAGAGCGTCTGCCATCGCCTGTTGGGGCTGGTCAGCCTCTATCGCCGCAAGTTCGACATGGCAGAGCGCCATCTCCTGCGCGCGCACCAGCTCAATCCCAATGACGCTCATTGCCTGGTCCAGGTGGCTGCCTTGATGGCGAGGCGCGGAAGAATTGGCGAGGCGGAGACATGGGCTCAAGAGGGGATGCGTCTGAACCCCTTCCATCCGCCCTGGTATGACGGCCTCCGGTCCACGATCTTCTTTCTTACGGGGCGCTTTGCGGAGGCTGCAGAGGCGCTGGGCGAGATGCCAAACCCGGGGCCTGTTGTTCACGCGCGTCTTGCCGCCTGCTTCGCCCACCTTGGCCACATGCGCGAGGCAAAGGAGGAAGCGGACAAGGTGCTGAAGGCGCGCCCCGAGTTCTCCGTCGACGAGTTTCTTTCACGGGTGATAGTGCTGGAGCTTGACGAGCATCGGGAGCTTTTTCGCGAGGGGCTGCTGAAGGCCGGTCTTCCGCGTTAAACTGTGCTGGAATGTGCCAGTCGCCAACCATTCGGTAAGGATTGGGCGGCAATAATCCGCCCGCAACGGGATAGGGCAGATGGGCAAAGCAGCAACGCGCGGCCGCAGCCGCCGCAAATCGTCAGGCAAATCCAGGGCGCGCAGCGGCGGCAACTTGCTGTCCTGGGCGGCTATCGGTGTCATGGCGATCGGTGGCATCGCGCTCTACGACAACTGGAAGAGCGTCGCGCCGATGCTTTCCCGCCATGCCTCCAGCAGCAGCACGGGCGAGGTGGCTGCCGCTAAAGCCAGGGAGCCGGCACCGAAGCAGGTATCCGCCAGGCAGGCGCCGCCGAAGCAGGTGGCGCTCGCATCACCGCCCCCGCGCCCAGCGACGACCACGGCATCTGTGCCGAAGCCATCTGTCGCCATTCCTTCCGTGCCGGTCCCGGCCGCCCAGCCCGCGGCAATGCGACCAGCCGCACCTGTCGCAGTCACCGGCGGCGAGCAGACGGCATCCGCTGCCTTCGGCTTCTGCGGCCAGGGCAAGCACGTCAATTGCGTCGAGGACGGCAATACCTTCTGGTACAAGGGCGAGATGATCCGCATCTCGGACGTCAGCAGCCCGGGCGTGGCCGCTCCCCGCTGCGAGGACGAGCGTCGGGTTGGCCTCGCCGCCAAGGTCCGCCTGCTGAAGCTTCTCAATGCCGGCCCCTTCGTCATCAAGGCATCCGGATCGTCGGAAGGCGGCGACGGCGGCAAGACCCGCCTCGTTCTCAGGAACGGCCGCTCGCTCGGTGCGCAGCTTGCCAATGAGGGGCTTGCGAGAAAGCCGGACGGCCCGGCCTGGTGCGCCTGAGCTAGGTGCCCGGCCGGCATCCCCTCTGGATCAAGGTCCGGTAGGTCGGCCAGAGCGCTCCAGCCATGCCTTGGCCTCGCCCTGGGAAAGTTCCGTGTGGTGACGCGGAATCGGAGCCGCCTCGTTCATGCCTTCAGATCGGATGTATGTCCGGCAGCGTGGCCTTGGTCCTGATCAAGCGTCCTGGCCGGCTGCGCGGGACGGTACGCGCAGCTTGTCGACGTAGCCCGCGACGCCGCAAACACCTTCCACCAGCACCTTAACCGCCTTGCGTTGCAGCTCGGTTTCGACTTCGCCCTCGACCAGAACCTGGGCGTTGCCGACGCTCACCTCGATATTTTCGCGACCAAGGCCGAGATCGGCGTGCAGGCGGGTGATGATGGCGAGCCGCACGGCGTCGTCACCCCTGGCGACGGCTTCCTGCGTCGCCTCCGACATTGCCCGCAGCACGTCGCGGCGGCTGACGATGCCGACAAGGCGGCCGTTCTGAAGGATCGGAATGCGCTTGATCTTCCGCGTTCGCATGGTTTCGGCAAGATCGGCGACCTCGCTCTGCGGATCGGCTGCGATCACGTTCGGCGACATGACATCGCCGACGGACCAGCCGTTGCTCTGGATATAGCGTTCGAGATCGGCCTCGGTGGGTATCTTGCTCTCAGCCTGCGAGCACGGCGCACTCCTGATCTCGCGACGGGCCATGAGATCGCCCTCTGTCAACATGCCGCACACCCGACCGGTATCGTCCACGACCGGCATGCCGCTGATGTCCTTCGCCAGCATCAACCCCATCGCACGCCGGACGTTGGATGCCGGGCTGATGGAGACAACTTCGGTGGTCATGATGTCCTTGGCTTGCATGATCTGCTCCTTTCGCCCCTTGCATCGGTCGGCGTCCGGCCTCGCGGCCTGTTGCATTTGTCGCGGATTCTGAGCTCGCCCGCGTTGATCCCCGTCAAATCCGGCGCGGATAGCTGCACTTGATTGCCGATTTACTCAGGCTCTCTCTCAAGCCTGTCTCGCCTCGGCACCCGGCGGTGGCAGGGCAACACCGAAATAGGGATCGATCCAGACGAGCTGGTCGTTGATCGACCTGACGCCCGGGATATTCTCGACGGCGACCCTTGCCGCAAGGCGTTCGCGCTCGTCGAAGATGGTGCCGGTCAACAGGGCGACGCCGTCGACGACATGGCAATGGATGAAGCCGTTGCGGCTCCAGCTCTGCCGTCCGAGCTCGGCCTCTGCCGTTGCCTGGATCTGCGCGTCCTCGGCTGTTGCCGGAGCGGCGGAAAGGGCTCGCGAGAGAGCCCGTACCAGATCCGAGCGGGAGATGATGCCGATGATCTGGCCGTCGGCGACGACGGGCAGGCGCTTGATATCGTATCGCTCCATCAGATGGACCGCATCCGAGACCGTGGCCCCTGGCGGGATCGCGACGGCTGGCGCGCTCATCACGTCCTCGACGCGGCGCCCATGGGTGCGGACGTATTCGTCGGCCATTCTGCCGGGGCTCGTCAGCCAATCACGCAGCCAGGAGCGCTCGCGCTCGGTATCGAGCTCGGCGCGGCGCAGGAAATCGCTTTCGCTCACAATCCCTGCAAGCGCGCCATTGGCGTTGACGACCGGGAGGCCGCTGATGCCGTGCTCGAGCATCAGCCCGGCGGCGTCTGCGACAGAAGAGGAAGCGGTGACGGTTATCGGTGACGGCGACATGATGTCCTTGACGAGCATTGTCTTCTCCTGGCGGGAAGGGCGTTCGACCACGGTGAGTGGCCGAGCCCGGAATCGGATGGCGGTTGCCGGAGCAGGATTGCGAGGAAGGTCGCGCCCTGAACGCATGGGAGGGAGCGTAGCGGCCGCTGCGGGGCGCACCTTGATCGACGTCAAACTCGGCGAAGCATCCACCCTGGCGCGCCAATCTTGATGCCGATCAAAGCACGGCGCTCGCGACGGGATAAGCTTTCAGCATCCGATAACGAGACGAGGGCAGGACCATGCCATTCAAGACCATATTGAGCATCATCGGCGTCGACCAGGGCGCCGACGATATCCGTTCGGCCATCGAGCTTTGCCGGCCGGGCGATGCGCATCTTTCCGTACTGGTGGTTTCACTCGCTGCGCCGCCGCCGATCGGCGCTTACGGCGCGGCACTCTCGACAGGCTGGCTCGAGGAGCGCGAGCGCGACATTGCGAAGGTCGAGGAACAGGCGGCAAAAGTGAAGGTGCTGCTGGAGCCGCAGGGCATCTCCTTCGACGTCCAGTCTCTCTATACCGAGTTTGGCTGGGCGGATTCACGGATCGGGGAGCGGGCGCGCTACGCGGACCTGGTGCTGATCGGCGGCCGAACGCTCGCGAACGAATATCTGGCCGCACGAGCGCTGTCGGGGGCGTTGTTCGAGTCGCCCACGCCGGTTCTTGCGACGCCAAAGGGACAGGCAGCGACGCTGCAGCCGCGCCGCGTTATCGTCGCCTGGGATTCCCGGGACGAGGCAGGCCATGCGATCCGTGCTGCGATGCAATTCCTCAATAAGGCAGAAAGCGTCCATATCGTGATGGTCGATCCTGACGCCTCGCCGCGTGTTCATGGCGAGGAGCCGGGCGCGGATATTGCCACCTATCTCGCAAGACATGGCGCAAATGCCATCGTCGAGGTGATGGCGAGCGGCGGGCGGGCTGTCGACGAGGTCCTGCGCCGCCACGCTTCCGATATCGGTGCCGACATGATCGTCATGGGCGCCTACAGCCATTCGCGCCTGCGGGAGCGCATCTTCGGCGGGGTTACCCGCTCGATGCTGGAGGAGGCGCGACTGCCACTCTTCCTTGCTCGCTGAAGGCCGGGCCGTGATGCCGCCGGAGGAGAGCGGCGGCATCCGACATTGCGATGGATGACGCCTTAGAGGAGGACGCGGAGATGAGCTTCGGCTACGATATCGGGCCGCTCAGGGCAAGCCAGGTCGATCGTGCCTATGCCGTCATGCAGGCGGTGATGCCGGGTCTGGCGATCGAGCGGTGGCGTGGGGCGGTCGGCACGATCTTCGAGCGCAATCGCTTCACCGTGGCGACGGATCGGCAGGGCTATGTCCGGGGGATGTTGCTTGCCCGCCTCTGTGATCATCCGTTTGCCGGGAGGCTGTTCGACGTCCCGA
This sequence comes from Rhizobium sp. BK251, assembly GCF_004345245.1. Classification (GTDB taxonomy): domain Bacteria; phylum Pseudomonadota; class Alphaproteobacteria; order Rhizobiales; family Rhizobiaceae; genus Rhizobium. The sequence continues at coordinate 289,595 of NZ_SLUQ01000008.1, forward strand.
TCTTCATCGTCGTCAGCCCGCTCCATGAGGATGGTATCGCGCGCGAGCTTTTTGGGCTCGTCAAGCAGCGCGCACTGGATGCGCGGTGCGTTTACATGCGCTTCTGGACGCTCGGTACCGACGATTGGGACAAGATTGCCGACGAGGCATTCCGCGATCGATGGGATCACGGTCTGGTCTATCGGTTGTAGGCAGGCCTACTCAATCCAGCTTGGCGGTGAAGACGTAGCCGACGCCGCGGACGGCCTTGATGAACTGTGGCCGCTTCGGATCGGTTTCGATCTTGCGGCGCAGGCGGACGATCTGGGCATCGATCGTGCGGTCGAATGCCTCGAGGCTGCGGCCGCGCGTCAGGTCCATCAGTACTTCGCGAGTGAGCACGCGGCCCGCATGACGCACGAAGGCCGTCAACATCTCGAACTCGCCGGTCGTCAGCTCGACTTCCCTGCCTTCGGGATCGAGCAATTGCCGGCGGCTGAGGTTCAGCTTCCAATCCTCGAAGCCGACGACCTCCTCGACGGGCGGCTCGGCAGGACGCGCCTGTGGCTGGCGGCGACGCAGGATCGATTTCAGGCGGGCGTGAACCTCACGCAGATGGAAGGGCTTGGCGATATAGTCGTCAGCACCGATTTCAAGGCCGACGATGCGGTCGACCACATCGTCGCGCCCTGTCAGCATCATGATCGGGACGTCGGACTGGGCGCGGATTTCCCGGGCGAGATCGAGACCGTCGGCGCCACCGGGAAGGACGAGATCGAGCAGGATCACGTCGAAATTCCGCTGCCGCAGGCGGCTGCGCATCTCCGCGCCATCGGCGGCGCAGACGACTCCATAGCCCTCGTCCTCGAAGTACCGCGTCAACATCTGGCGAATACGCGGATCGTCGTCGACGACGAGAAGCTGCGCGTCATGATGTTGGTTGGCGGCCATCATCCATCCGGTAAGTGTCTCAAGGCGCTGCGTGTTACTGACTGTTACAAGACTGCACCGTCTTTCACAAGCGCGGCATCTGCCTGTCACCTGCACCGGGTCAATTGGGCGCATCGACAGCACGGAGGGACCAGAATGTTGCGGGCAGACAATCCTCAATACCTAAGGGAGATCACAAGTTCACCGCACCTCGGCTCCGGCCCGGACTGCCTGCACGCGCTCTTCGGGAGGCAGCCGATCGAGCATCTGAGTGCCGGGCAGTCGCTGTTCTTCGAGGGTGATGCGGCGAGGCACCTTTTCGAGGTGCTCGAAGGGGGCTTGCGCATCTTCAAGATCCTTTCGGACGGCAGGCGCGTCATCACCGGCTTCCTGCAGGCGGGCGATATCGTGGGCGTGTCGCTGAGGAACCATTATCTCTACAGCGCGGAAGCGATTGTCGATACGAAGGTGCGGCGCATCCTGCGCAAGGCCTTCGAGGCGGAGGTCAGCAGCTCGCCGGAGTTGCGGCCGGAGGTCTTCGCGCGGCTCTGCGACGAGATGGCGGCGGCGCAGGACCAGATGGTGCTGCTCTCGCGCAAGAGTGCTGAGGAGCGGGTCTGCACGTTTCTGTTGAAGCAGCTTCACCGGAACCCCGGCCATCGCCAGGCCAATCCGATCGTCGAACTGCCTATGACGCGGCTCGATATTGCCGATTATCTCGGTCTCACCATCGAGACGGTGTCGCGCACGATGACGAAGCTCGCCAACAAGGGCATACTCGCCTCGGCCGGCCGCCATTCCGTGCGAATCACGAGATACTGCGCGCTTGTCCAGCTTTCCGGCGACGACGAATATGATGGCGACGAAGGCGGCCTGATCGCATACGGTGGCGGCCAGCGTCACTGAATCTGTTATTTGAAAGTGCCATGAACGGCGAACCGACCAGACTGACCACCGAGACCGAACTCGACGAAATCGCAAGACTGCTCGACGGCGCCAACCTCATGATCCACGGCTTCGACGGCGTGATCAGCCGTTGGACGGCAGGCTGCGAGAGGCTCTACGGTTGGTCGCGGGAGGAAGCCCTCGGGCGCGTCGTTCACGAACTTCTCGCAACGGAGTTTCCGAAACCTCTGGAGGCGATCCGCGACAAGGTTCGAAGAGAGGGGGCCTGGGAGGGCGAGGTGGTGCACCGCCGCAAGGATGGGCGCACGCTCTTTGTCGCCACGCGCTGGACGTTGATCAACCCATCCTTCGACACCAGGCAGGTCATCATCCAGACCAACAACGATGTGACGGAGATGAAGAGAGTTCAGGACGATCTGGCAGAGAGGGAGGCGCATCTGCGCTCGATCCTCGATACCGTGCCTGAATCGATGATCGTCATCGACGACGCCGGCACGATCTCCTCCTTCAGCGCGGCGGCCGAGCGGCTGTTTGGCTATTCGGCTGGCGAGGTCTGCGGCAAGAACGTCAAGGTGCTGATGCCGCAGCCGGACCATGATGCGCATGACGGATATCTGTCGCGCTACATGCAGACCGGCGAGCGACGCATCATCGGCTATGGACGCGTCGTCAGTGGCCGGCGCAGGGACGGTTCCATCTTCCCGATGGAGCTCGCGGTCGGCGAGGCGATCGCAAATGGGAAGCGCATCTTCACCGGCTTCATCCGCGATCTCACCAGCCGCCACAAGATCGAGGAAGAGCTGCGCCAGTCGCAGAAGATGGAGGCAATCGGCCAGCTTACCGGCGGGCTCGCTCATGATTTCAACAACCTTCTAACCGTCATCAGCGGCAATCTCGAAATGATCGAGGACAGGCTCAAGGACGAGAAGCTGCGTCCGCTCCTGCGTGAGGCCCAGGAAGCCGCCGAGGACGGCGCCAAGCTCACCGGCCAGCTGCTTGCCTTCGGCCGCCGCCAGCCGCTCAATCCGACGATCGTCGATGTCGGCCAGCTTGTATCGAGCTTCTCGGACCTCCTGCGCCGAACGCTCGGCGAGGCAACCGAATTCTGCACGATCGTGACCGGGGCCGCCAACGAGGCGCTGGTCGACGGATCGCAGCTTCAGAACGCGCTCCTGAACCTTGTTCTCAACGCCAGGGACGTGATGCCGCGTGGCGGTAGGCTCTCGATCGAGATTTCGCGCGTGAAGCTCGATCTCGATTACGCCCAGATGTACCCGCAGGTGCGCACCGGCGACTATGTGCTGGTTTCGGTGACCGATACCGGCCCCGGCATGACGACCGAGGTGAAGGAGCGCGCCTTCGAGCCCTTCTTCACGACGAAGGGCGTCGGATCCGGCACGGGCCTGGGTCTCAGCATGGTCTATGGCTTCGCCAAGCAGTCAGGCGGCCACATCCAGCTTTACAGCGAGATCGGGCAGGGCACGAGCGTGCGCATCTTCCTGCCTGCAGCGCACAGGGCGGCGAGCGAGGCGCACGACGGGAGGGACGCCAGCGAACTGGAGCAGCCCAGTATTCCCCGCGGCTCCGAGAAGATCCTCGTCGTCGAGGACGACCCGCGCGTGCGCCGTGTCGCCGTCTCCAGGCTCTCCGAGGCAGGCTACCAGATTGTCGAAGCGGCCGACGGCAACGCCGCGCTGGCGCTGCTCGAGGAAAATCCGGATGTCGCGCTGCTCTTTACGGACATCGTCATGCCCGGAGGCATGACCGGCGACGAGCTTGCCCATACGGTCCGAAGCCTGAAGCCCGAGATCAAGGTCCTCTTCACGTCCGGCTATGCGGAACCGACGATCGCCGGCCGAGAGCTTGCCCAATCTGGCAGCTGGTTGAAGAAGCCCTATACCGCACGGGAACTGGCTATACGCCTTCGCGAGCTTCTCGACTAGGCACGATTGTCGCTGGCAATTGACGCCGGCGCTCGTGACCTATGTGAAGGAAGACGACCTTCATCATTGTCAGGAGGTCGGCATCTGCAACGCCTTCGTAGTTGACGGGAGGCTCCACCTTGAGAAAACGGCAGCTTGGTATCGTGGTTTCGGCTGCATTCTTTCTCTGCGCCGCAGGCTTGGCCTTCGCGGAGGATGGCGCGGCAACGTTTTCCTCCAGCTTTGAAGCCCTGTGGGGCAGGATAACCGGCCAGCGCACGCCACCAAACGTAACAATGTCGAACGGCCGCATCGAGGCGCAGCAGATGTTGATCTCCGCGAAGTTCGCCGGCCGCCTGGCCGAGTTCTTCTTCGAAGAGGGCCGGATCGTCGAGGCCGGCGCGCCGATCGCCCGCATCGACACCGCCGAGCTTGACGAGCAGCTTGTCGGCGCCTCCGCGCAGGTCCGGCGCAGCCAGGCGGGCCAGATCGGAGCGCAGGCGGCGCTCGCGCGGCGCGACGGCGAACTGGCACTCGCCCGGCTGGATTTCGATCGCGTCCGGTTGACGACCGAGAAAGGTACCGGAACCGCGCAGCAACTCGAACTGTGCCGCGTGCAGGTCGAGGTCGCCGCCACAGCCCGGAGAGCGGCGCTCGCAAGCCGGGACGCGGCGCAGGCCGCGACCGACGCGGCGCGGGCAGAAGTGGCGCGCGTCCAGTCGCTGCTCGACGATGCCGTGCTGAGGGCGCCACGGCGTGGCCGTGTCGAGTACAGCCTGGCCCAGCCGGGCCAGTTTTTGGCGGTGGGGGCGCCGGTTGCTACGCTTCTCGACCTTTCCGACGTCTCGATGACGATCTTCCTGCCGGCACGGGCGGCCGAACAGCTCTCGATCGGTGACGAGGCCCGCATCATCCTGGACCCGCTGCCGCAATATGTCGTGCCGGCAACGGTCTCTTTCGTATCCGGCGAGGCACAATTCACACCGAAGGCCGTCGAGACGCAGGTCGAGCGCGACAGCCTCGTCTTCGAGGTCAGGCTCAAGATCGCCTCCGATCTGCTCAAAAGCTACGAGACGTGGATCAAGGTCGGCGTGAAGGGTCTTGGCTATGTCCGCACCGACCCCTCGATCGATTGGCCGATCGGCCTGCGTGCGAAGCTGCCGCCATGAGCAATGCCACCGTCCGGCCGGGCTGACCGCTCGGCCTCTGCACCTGACCGAGACCGCGGCGTGTCGGCGCTTCAATCCCGCGTGGCACCGAAAATAAGAGCCGCCAGACTGGATACGCCCAGCCACAACTCCATGTTTCGGTATGTAGGCAATTCCGAAACGATGAGGAGGTTGAGGAATGGGCATTTTCGACAAGATAAAGCACGCGATCTTTGGAGAAGCCGTGGCGGCGCAACCAGCGGTGCAAGCTGCCCAAGCGTCGACGCCTGCCACTCCGGCTCCGAAGGTTGCAGCGGCAAGCGCCGCTCCTGCCGCCCCGCCAGCATCCGCATCGGCTCCGGCGCCAGCGCCAGCCCAGAGTGCTCCAGCGGTCGCGATCGATGTGGAACCCATTCTTGACGCGGCGGTCAAGAAAAGCGGCCAGAAGCTCGACTGGCGCCATTCCGTTGTCGACCTCATGAAGGCCGTGGGCATGGATGCGAGCCTCGCCGAGCGAAAGGAACTTGCAGCGGAACTCCACTATGCCGGCGACACGCACGATACGGCAAAAATGAACATGTGGCTGCACAAGGCGCTGATGAAGAAGCTTTCCGAGAACGGCGGCAAGGTGCCGGCGGACCTTCTCGACTGAGCTCCGCGCGAGCGAGTGTCTGCAGGCGGCAGGCCAAAAGCGAAAGGGCCTAGCGGTTTCCCGCTAGGCCCTTTGAAAGGATGGTGGGCGTGACAGGGATTGAACCTGTGACCCCTACGATGTCAACGTAGTGCTCTCCCGCTGAGCTACACGCCCATCCGTTGGCGGCGCATAGACCACAAAACCCGAGGTGCCGTCAATAGACTTTTTTCGGTTTTGTGACCCTGCGCCGGACCCCTTATGCGGCAAGGAGTTTGTTCACTTCATCGACCAGTTCGCGAAGATGAAAGGGCTTGGAAAGGACCTTTGCATCCTTCGGAGCCTTCGAATCAGGATTGAGGGCAACAGCTGCGAAACCGGTGATGAACATCACCTTCAGGTCCGGGTCGAGCTCGGTCGCGCGGCGCGCAAGTTCGATGCCATCCATCTCGGGCATGACGATATCCGTCAAGAGCAGGGAGAAAGGCTCTTCGCGCAGCCGATCATAGGCACTGGCTCCATTGTCAAAGGACGAAACCTTGTAGCCGGCCTTTTCGAGTGCTTTCACCAGAAACCGGCGCATATCGTTGTCGTCTTCGGCAAGAAGTATTTTCTGAGTCATTATTGAACCGCTATTCGATGATTTCCGTCGGAGCCACGAGCTCGTCTACAGTGGGCTTCTCTTGGTAAATATCCGGTGAATTCCGCTGAGAAAGGGCCGTCGATTCCCTCTATAGATAGTATGGACTTGCGCGCAGGCAACTGGCAACATGAATGCCACGACAAGTTCATGACATGGTAAAGGGGTCGGATGTTTCCCGAAATCCGCGAGTTCGAGCTCTTCGAGGTTCGTGAGCCAACTACTCAGTCCATACCCTTTGTTTACAATTCTCCCCATAGCGGGCGGATCTATCCGCCGGAATTCGTCGCGCAGTCGCGCCTCCAGGGCATGGCGCTGCGGCGCTCGGAGGATCACTATGTAGACGAGCTCTTTTCGGCGGCAAGCGAACTCGGCGCTCCGCTCCTGCTCGCCAATTTTCCGCGTGCCTTTCTCGATGTTAACCGCGAGCCCTACGAGCTCGACCCGCGGATGTTCGAGGGCTCGCTGCCGCCCTTTGCCAACATCAATTCCCTGCGCGTGGCCGGCGGTCTCGGGACGATCCCGCGCATTGTCGCCGAGAACATGGAGATATATGCGCGGCGGTTTCCCGTCGAACAAGCGCTCGAGCGCATCGAGATGATCTACAAGCCCTACCACGCGGCACTGCGGCGGCTGATTGCCCGCACGCACGTCCAGTTCGGCTTCGGGATCCTGATCGACTGCCACTCCATGCCGGGCAATATCCGCGTCGCAGGCAGCAACACGAGGCCGGATTTCATCATCGGGGATCGCTACGGGACGAGCGCATCGGCGGATCTTTCGCGCGCCGCGATCCATTTTCTCGAGGACCTGGGGTTTTCAGCGATTCGCAACAAGCCCTATGCGGGCGGCTTCATCACCGAGCACTACGGACGACCGGCCCGCGGGCTCCACGCCCTCCAAATCGAAGTGAACCGATCCATCTATGTGGACGAATTCACGCTGCAGAAACGTCCGGACTTCGACGCGGTCGCCGCCGCGATCAGCGATTTCATGCGTTCGATGGCGCAGTATGTCGAGAAGTTTGCAGACGATACAGCGCTCGCCGCCGAATAGGCGAGACTGCGATCCGTCGGTCGGATCGGCAAAAAAAACCGCTCCGAAGAGCGGTTAAGTCTAGGGAGGAAACACCCAAGGAGGGTATTTACAGTCAGAAGACTGTAGGCTCAAAATATTATTGCGTTGCACAAATGTCAAGCAGTTTATTGCGCTGCAAAAATAAAGTGCAAACTCCTCCGCGGCTGCCTCCTTCGTTTGCAATCGCGGGATAATCGTCTAAGAAAATGCCAATTTTCCAGCCAGCAGGATCGTCATGCTTCCAGACCGCACCTTCTTCAATCGTCTGGCCGATGCGGCCAAGGCCGAGACCCTACCGCGTTTTCGCAAGGGTATCGACGTCGCGAACAAGATCGCGGGCGGTTTCGACCCGGTAACCGAAGGCGACCAGGCGGCGGAAGCTGCGATTCGGGCGCTGATCGAGCGGGAGTTTCCCGATCACGGCATCCTTGGCGAGGAGCACGGCAACATCGGCCTCGACCGCGAATATGTCTGGGTTATCGACCCCATCGACGGAACGCGGGCCTTCATCTCGGGCGTGCCCGTCTGGGGAACGCTGATCGGGCTGCAGCGAAACGGCCGCGCGGTTGCGGGCATGGTCGACCAGCCCTTTACCGGCGAGCGCTATTTCGCGGATGCCGAAGGCTCTTTCTACGCCGGGCCGGAAGGAGCGCGCCGGCTGGCGACGCGCGACTGCGGCAGCCTTTCAGAGGCGATCCTTTTTACGACGTCACCCCATATCTTTTCCGATTCGGAGCTTGAAAAGTATCGCGCGGTGGAAGGCAAGGTGCGCCTCTTCCGCTACGGCGTCGATTGCTATGCCTATGCGCTGCTTGCTGCCGGCCATGTCGACCTGGTGATAGAGAACAACCTGAAGCCCTATGATGTCGGAGGCCTCATCCCGGTCATCGAGCAGGCGGGCGGGATCATCACCACCTGGGATGGCGGACGTCCGGAAATGGGCGGTTCGATCATTGCCGCCGGCAGCCGGGCCATTCACGAGCAGGCGCTGGCGATCCTCGCGCGATAGGCCGGCGCTTCAGACGCCCGTTCCGATGATCTCCGTGCTTTGCTCGGCATCGCTGCCGGGAATGAACGCATGGAGGGCGGCAAGGGCCGCGTTGCGATACACGTCCCTTTCCTGAAAGATCTCATGCCGGGCACCGGGAACAGGGATGAGCTGCGCCGCACGGAAATAGCGCGAAAGCTGCTCCTGCGCCGCATAGGGGACGACGCCGTCGCGCGTCGGCGCAATCAGGATCGTCGGGATCGTGATCGAGAAGAGATGCTCCGGCGTGCTCACCTGGTCGATGGTCCGGAAAGCCTCGCAGAGCCAGCGGGCGGTCGGCGGGCCGAGGACGAGTTCGGGATGCTCACGCATCAGCTTCGCGTTGCGCTCGAAACGGGCTTCGTCGGAGGTCAGCGGATTGTCTTCGAAGGAAGGCTCCTTGAAGCGCCTGTTCAGTTGCATCGAGCCGAGGCCGAGGCCACTGGCAGTCGTAGACAGGAACCGGATCACCCCTTCGGGGGCAGCCTGCCCGGTGAGGCCAACGAAGGGGGCCGACAGCACTATCCTTTCAATACGCGTCGACAGCCGCGGCGCGGCCGAGAGCGCGATGAGCCCGCCGGTCGAATGACCGAGCAGAAAGAAGGGCAGGCGGGTATCGGGCAGGACGACCTGTTCGAGGAAACTGTCGAGATCGCGTTCGTAGTCGGCAAAGCGGCGCACATGGCCGCGGGTAACATCCTTCAGCATCCGCGCAGAGGCGCCCTGGCCGCGCAGGTCGAAGGTCGCGACCCAGAGGCCCTTGGCGGTGAGGTCGCGGATGGTCTCGAAATACTTCTCGATGAATTCGTTGCGCCCGTGGAGCAACACGACCGTTCCCTTGGCGACGGAATGGCTGGAGCGGAAGATGGCGTAGCGCAGCTTCAGCTTGTCATGTGTTTCGAAGAAGCCTTCGGAACGGTTCTCGGGGGCGGGATTGTCCGGGGAGGAATGGAGGATCGAATCCATGGCGCCTGCTGCGGTGGGTCTCGGAATCTGTGGGTAAAGGCGTAGGCGCAAGCGGAGCGAAAATCAAAGAAAAAAGGCCGGCCGTGCCGGGTAGAGAGGTCCGCACGGTCCGGCCAGGTCGGGGGCGAAGTCGGGCTTCGCTCCCGGACTGAAGAAGAAGGGACGATACACTTCAGTCATCGGGCCATTTGCACCCGACGGCAAAAGGAATAGGCGATCCCCCATGAACGGGGGCCGAACCGGCATTCACGCAAAATTCAGGTGGTTTCCGGCTGAGCGCAAACAAATGCCGCGGGCGCATCGGGTGACGGCAGGTTCCCCTCGATACTCATGTTTGCCGACGACGATTTTGAACGCCGGGAGGCGGCCATGGCGATGCGTGCAGAGGGTGATTTTCCGGGCTGCCGGAGAGGTCTTGAAGTCCCCGGCGCGCATCACCATCTGCATTCTGCGGGTGCCGAAAGGGTCCGCTGAACCGTCCCGAAGTCGCCGCGTGCGGGGCCGAGGGGCACTCAATATCGCAACTCGTCGCTTCCCTAGGAGGACAACATGCGTCACGTAGACTTTTCTCCCCTCTATCGTTCCACGGTCGGTTTCGATCGCCTGTTCACGATGCTCGACAGCCTTGCCCAGCCGGACCAGGGCCAGACCTATCCGCCCTACAACATCGAGCGCACGGGCGAGAACACTTATCGCATTACCATGGCCGTTGCCGGTTTCGACGAAACCGAGCTCACCATCGAAGCCAAGGCCCACGTGCTCACCGTCAAGGGTGAGAAGAGCGAGGAAAAGGCCGAAGGCAGTGAATTCCTCTATCGCGGTATTGCAAAGCGTGCTTTCGAGCGGCGCTTCCAGCTTGCCGACCATGTCGAGGTAGCTGCCGCTTCGTTGAAGAATGGCCTGCTGCATATCGACCTGTTGCGCAGCATCCCCGAAGCCATGAAGACGCGCAAGATCGCTATCGCGGCCGAGCCGGTGAATGCGCCGAAGACCATCGAGACCCAGGTCAACAGCTAATCCGCTTCCGTGCATGGAAATGAGAACGGCGCCCTTGGGGGCGCCGTTTCTTTATGCGGGGCTTACCGCTTGCTCGATCTCTTTCGCGCTGGCCCGCCGGGCGGCAGCGGCCGCATATTTCTGGGCGATAACGGCGCAGGCCATCAGCTGGACCTGGTGGAAGAGCATCACCGGCAACACGATCGCGCCGATGCTCTGGCCGGCGAAGATGACGTTTGCCATCGGCACGCCGCTCGCCAGGCTCTTCTTCGAGCCGCAGAACGTGATCGTGATCTCGTCCGCCTTGTCAAATCCGAGCAGTCGGCTGCCGAACATGGTCAGGACCAGCACGGCGGCAAGCAGGATCATGTCGACGACGATGACGGCGGCGATATCGCCGATCGAGAACGTATGCCAAAGGCCGGCGACGACGGCTGCGCTGAAGGCGGAATAGACGACCATGAGGATCGAGCCGCGGTCGACGGGCATCAGGATCTTCTTCTTTGCGCGGATCCAGTCGCCGATCCAGGGCTGAAGCAGCTGGCCTGCAACGAAGGGGGCGAGAAGCTGCATCAGGATCTGCTCCAGGGCATCCCACGAGAAGCCGCCATGGCCGCCGGCGGAAAAGAGAAGCCCGACGAGAAGTGGTGTCAGAAACATGCCGAAGATGTTCGATGCCGAGGCCGAGCAGATGGCCGCCGGCACGTTGCCGCCAGCGATCGACGTGAAGGCGATCGAAGACTGGACGGTCGAGGGCAGCACGCAAAGGAACAGAATGCCGAGATAGAGCGGCTGCGGGATGAAGGTCGGCGAAAGGACGCCGAGCGCAAGGCCCAGCAACGGGAACACGCCGAAAGTGACCAGCAGGATTACGAGATGCAGGCGCCAGTGCAGCATGCCGGCGACGACGACATCGCGCGAAAGCCGCGCGCCATGCAGGAAGAAGAGGAGGCCGACCGCGACATCCGTCGCGATGCCGAAATAGTCGGCGCCGACGCCATGCACCGGCAGGACCGAGGCAAGGGCTACCGTGAGAACCAGCAATATAGTGAAGGTGTCGGGCAGGAACCGGCGCATCAAATCCTCTTTCGCTAGACGATAAACTTTTGAGGCATTATGATGCTGGATGCAAGGAATAACAGTTATCGTAAAACAGGATGACTCCGATGCTCGACCTCACGCAATTGCGCAGTTTCATTGCCGTCGAGCAGATGGGCAGTTTTACGCTCGCGGCGGAGAGGCTCGGACTGGGTCAATCCACGGTCAGCCAGCATGTCCAACGGCTGGAAGCGGCGCTTGGACGCCGTCTGCTGGAACGCGACACCCACAAGGCGGTCCTGACAGCCGATGGCGAGGCGCTTCTCGGCCATGCGAGACAGATGCTGGCCCTCGAGGGGCAGGTGCGCTCGCTCTTTGCACAGACGAGCCTGCGCGGCCGACTGCGGCTCGGTGTTTCCGAAGACTTCGTGACGAGCCAGTTGCCGGCGGTGCTGGAAGATTTCGTACGTTCCCACCCGTCCGTCGACCTTGAATTGACCGTCGCTCTGAGCGGCGAGCTCTACGTCATGCAGGACCGCGGCGAAATCGACCTCGTTCTCGCCAAGCGCCGGTTGGGGGATGCGCGGGGCCGGCTTGTCTATCGCGAGCCGCTGGTCTGGTTCGCCCGAGATCCGGCGCGGGCGCTCTCCACGTCGCCGCTGCCGCTCATCGCCTTCCCGCCACCGAGCGTCACGCGTGCCATCGCACTTGAAGCGCTTGGCCGACAGGGCGTCGCATGGCGGATCGTCTGCACCTGCGGCAGCCTGAGCGGACTAACCGCTGCCGCCCGCGCCGGGATGGGCGTGCTGGTCCAGCCGCGGAGCATGGCACCGTCCGGTCTGAAGGAGATCTCCCCGGGCAGGCTGCCCACGCTGGAGGACGTCGAATTCGTCCTCGTGCCCCGCAAGGGTGCGGATCAGGCACTGGTGTCGGCACTGTCGGAAGACATCCTCGGCAAGGTGCGCAGCCTGCGTTCCAGTGCCTGAGAGTAGCCCCGCCTGCTCAAAGGGGGCAGGCGAGGTTTCGAGCGTCGGTCGGCGAAGCCGCACGCAGCGGCTATATCAGGGGGAAACGCACTGCTGGCGCGGGCCGTTGTTGGGCTGAAACGTGTTGTCGGAAGCCCTGTACGAGCGATAGCGCCCGTAGCACCAGCGCGTGTGGGAATCGCCGCTGTAGTAGTAGCGCGGCTCTTGCGAGGCGCTCAGGGCGCCGCCGATGATGGCGCCGGCTGCGAGACCGCCGATGATGGCGCCGGTGTAGTTATGGTGATGGTGATAGTAGCGACCACCATAATAGCGACCGCCATAATAGCGGTGGCCCCCGTAACCATGGTGCCGATACCAGCCGTTGTAACGGACCTGTTCGACATTTGGCGTCACAGCCGGCTTTTCGATGTTTGCGATGGGGAACGCTTGGGCTGGGGAGATACCGATAAAGGCGGTTGCGAAGGAAATAATAACAACTGCTAGTTTTTTCATGACTCATTTCACTTCCTGGCTGCGGATTTCCTGCTGTAAATCGCGCCAGCCGCAGTGAAGTTCCATTCAGGTTTCTGCTTTGCAGGCCTCCTCACGCAAACGTTAACGGGCCGCTTACCATGTTAAGGCGCTCTCAACCCTTTCGCTTAGGCATCTGGTGACCTTCGGCGCCTAGGGTCGGGCCATCCACGGTCGACGTTCGGGGCAAGGAGAACGGACCGATGATTTATGGAGCGATATTCGTATCTGGACTGGTCGCCTGCGTGATGATGATCATCGTCGTCGGGCACGACGCAAAGACGACGGACAATGGAGCGCCATCGGCCGTCGTCATAGTCAATCGAAACTAGTTTGGGCCTTCAGGCGGCAAGGCAATCCAGGAAACCGTCGACATCCGCTTCGCTCGTCGCGAAGCTTGTGACGAGGCGGATCAGTGTCTCGTCCGGGCCGACGAGCTCGGGGGTCGCGGGCGGGACCGGCCATTCATAGAATTTAGCGCCCCTTTCCACCGCGTTTCTTGCTGCACTCTTCGGGATGACAGCGAAGACCTCGTTCGCCGAGGTCGGCCAGCTGAGCCGGGCCGAATTGCTGGCATTGATGCCGGCGCGCAGCCGATCGGACATGCCGTTTGCGTGCCGGGCGAGGTCAAGCCACAGCCCGTCCTGGAAATAGGCGTCGAACTGGGCTGCAATGAAGCGCGACTTCGAAAAGAGCTGCGCGGCACGCTTGCGGATGAAGGGCATTTCCTTCGCCTGCTCCGGATTGAAGAAGACGATCGCCTCCGCGCACCAGCAGCCGTTCTTCGTGCCTCCGAAGGAAAGCATGTCGATGCCGCGCTTCCATGTCATCTCGGCCGGAGTGGCACCGAGCGCGACGAGAGCATTGGCGAAGCGCGCACCATCCATGTGGAGCGGCAGGTTATCCCTTTTCGCGATCCTGGCGATTTCGTCGATCTCCGCGAGGGAATAGACGGTACCGACCTCGGTCGCCTGGGTGATCGTGACTGCCGTCGCCCGGCCGTGCATCACGGCGGTCTGCGGGAATGCAGCGATCTTTTCTGCCAGCTTTGCGGGATCGATCTTTCCGTCTTGACCCGGCACGCCGTGGAGGCGGGCACTGCTGAAAAACTCCGGGGCTCCGCATTCATCGGCAATCACATGGGCCGCGGTATGGCAGAAGGCGATTCCGCCGGGGCGCTGCACGCTTGCAAGCGAAAGCGAATTGGCGGCAGTTCCGGTGGCGACGAAGAAAACGGAGACCTCGCGCTCGAAGATTTCGGCAAAGCGTGCCTCGACCTTCTTGTCGAGGTCGCCCGCGCCATATGCGGCGGCAAAGCCGGTGGATTCTGCGAGGAGGCGTTCGGCAATGGATTTGTGGGCGCCAGCCCAATTATCGGAAGCAAAAAACATGGGAGAACCGTCTGGAATTCTTGGGATCGTTGGAATGACCGCGGACATTACGGCAATGCGAAGGCGGATCAAGGGCGGGTGTCGCGATCCATCACGGAAATTGAACTACGCAATCAATAAACAAAATACTGCGGTGCGGTGTAATTTTCTTTCTCTAATTTTGCGCATCTGGCAATCTTCCGTCTTTAGGTAACGTTTTTTTAGCGAAGCGCTCTTGCAGAGGGAGCCTCTTTCTGGCATAGAACTGGTGAATTAGGACAGTGTTGCTGTCCTATTTTGGCCCCTGTGGCCGAAGAGGCGCCAAAAACCCTGACGTTTGCTGGGTTTCACGCTATAGTCCCCGGAGCGCCAGCCATTGGCGGCGCGGAGGCGAATGGCAGGCGCGGAACGCGACGGTTCGCTTTTCCGAGCGACGCCAGCGACCGAATCTTCACAATGCAACAGCGCTGTCATGCGCCGAACCTAGTGTCAAAGGGTACGGCGCTCGACGAAAAGCCGCCCGCAGCCGCGGGCCCTGAAGGAGGAAGATACGATGACGAAGACGCCATCCACGGGTTTTGACCAGTTCGCAGCAGCAGACGTGCGCGCGACGGCCGAAACGCGTAAATCTGCCTCCGGCTTGCCAGCGAAACAGGGCCTTTACGATCCGCGCAACGAGCATGACGCCTGTGGCGTCGGCTTTGTCGCACATATGAAGGGCCAGAAGTCGCACCAGATCGTGCGCGACGGCCTGTTCATTCTGGAAAACCTCACCCATCGCGGCGCCGTCGGTGCTGATCCGCTGATGGGCGATGGTGCCGGTATTCTGGTTCAGATTCCCGACCGCTTCTTCCGCGAGGAGATGGCCGCGCAGGGGATTACCCTGCCCAAGGCAGGCGAATACGGTGTCGGCCACATCTTCATGCCGAATGACGAAAAGCAGATCGAGCACTTCAAGAAAGTGATCAAGGACGTCATCACCGAGGAAGGCCAGGTGTTCCTAGGCTTCCGCGACGTGCCCGTGGACAATTCGTCACTCTCCAAGGCTCCGCAGATCGCCGCCACCGAGCCGCACCACGTCCAGGTCTTCATCGGCGCCGGGCGCGATGCCGCGACGAACGACGAGTTCGAGCGCCGGCTCTTCACGCTGCGCAAGGTGATCTCCAACCGCATCTACGACGAATTCGAAGGCGAGGAAAACGGCTTCTACCCGGTTTCGCTTTCGAGCGCGACGCTTGTCTACAAGGGCATGTTCCTCGCATACCAGGTGGGCGCCTACTACAAGGACCTTTCGGACCCGCGGTTCGAAAGTGCCGTGGCGCTCGTTCACCAGCGCTTTTCGACGAACACCTTCCCATCGTGGAAGCTCGCCCATCCTTATCGCATGGTCGCCCATAACGGCGAGATCAACACGCTGCGCGGCAACGTCAACTGGATGGCGGCGCGCCAGGCCTCCGTATCCTCGCCGCTCTTCGCCGACGATATCTCCAAGCTCTGGCCGATCTCCTATGAAGGCCAGTCGGACACCGCCTGCTTCGACAACGCGCTCGAATTCCTCGTGCGCGGCGGCTATTCCATGGCTCATGCGGTGATGATGCTGATCCCGGAGGCCTGGGCCGGCAACCAGTCGATGGCGGCCGAACGCAAGGCCTTCTACGAGTACCATGCCGCCCTGATGGAGCCGTGGGACGGGCCGGCGGCCGTCGCTTTCACCGATGGCAAGCAGATCGGCGCGACGCTCGACCGCAACGGCCTACGTCCAGCACGCTACCTCGTGACAAATGACGACCGCGTCATCATGGCGTCGGAAGCGGGCGTTCTGCCGGTGGCGGAAGAAACCATCATCCAGAAGTGGCGCCTGCAGCCGGGCAAGATGCTGCTGATCGACATGGAGCAAGGCCGCATCATCTCCGACGACGAGGTGAAGTCGCAGCTTGCGACCAAGCATCCCTACCGGAAGTGGCTGGACCGCACGCAGCTGATCCTCGAGGACCTGAAGCCGGTGGAGCCGCGGGCGCTGCGCCGCGACGTCTCGCTGCTCGACCGCCAGCAGGCATTCGGCTACACGCTCGAAGACACGAAACTGCTGATGTCGCCGATGGCCACGACCGGCCAGGAGGCGATCGGCTCCATGGGCACGGACACGCCGATCTCGGCCATGTCCGACAAGTCGAAGCTGCTCTACACCTATTTCAAGCAGAACTTCGCACAGGTCACGAACCCGCCGATCGATCCGATCCGCGAGGAGCTGGTGATGAGCCTCGTCTCGTTCATCGGCCCGCGACCCAACATCCTCGATCATACCGGCATGGCGAACGCCAAGCGGCTCGAGGTGCGCCAGCCGATCCTGACCAACGGCGATCTCGAAAAGATCCGCTCGATCGGCCACACAGAAGACCGCTTCGACACCAAGACGCTCGACTTCACCTATGATGTCGAGCGCGGCGCCGAAGGCATGCCGGAAATGCTCGATCGCCTGTGCGAGCGTGCGGAAGCGGCGGTCAAGGGCGGATACAACATCATCGTGCTCTCCGACCGCCAGATCGGGCCGGACCGCATTGCGATCCCGGCGCTTCTCGCAACCGCTGCCGTCCATCATCACCTGATCCGCAAGGGGCTGCGCACCTCCGTCGGTCTCGTCGTCGAAACCGGCGAGCCGCGCGAGGTCCATCACTTCTGCCTGCTTGCGGGCTATGGCGCGGAGGCGATCAACCCCTATCTCGCCTTCGACACGCTGCTCGACATGCATGCAAAGGGCGAGTTCCCGAAGGAAGTGGATGCCACCGAAGTCGTCTACCGCTACATCAAGGCGGTCGGCAAGGGCATCCTCAAGGTCATGTCCAAGATGGGCATTTCGACCTACCAGTCCTATTGCGGCGCGCAGATCTTCGATGCGATCGGCCTGCAGTCCGAACTGGTCGACAAGTACTTCTTCGGCACCGCGACGATGATCGAAGGCGTCGGTCTCGAGGCGATCGCCAACGAGACCGTTGCCCGCCACCAGGCCGCTTTCGGTAAGGATCCGATCCTGGCGACGACACTCGATATCGGCGGCGAATATGCCTATCGCATGCGCGGCGAAAGCCATGCCTGGACGCCGGATGCGGTCGCAGCGCTCCAGCATGCCGTTCGCGGCAACGCCGAGGACCGCTATCGCGAGTTCTCCGCGATGGTGAACGCGTCCACGCTTCGGATGAACACGATCCGCGGTCTTTTCAAGATCAAGCAGGCCGATGCTTCCGGCCGCAAGCCGGTACCACTGGAAGAGGTCGAGGCGGCGTCCGACATCGTCAAGCGCTTCTCGACCGGGGCCATGTCCTTCGGCTCGATCAGCCGCGAGGCGCATACGACGCTCGCCATCGCCATGAACCGGATCGGCGGCAAGTCGAACACCGGCGAGGGGGGCGAGGAGAGCGATCGCTACATGCCGCTTCCGGACGGTTCGATGAACCCGGAACGTTCGGCGATCAAGCAGATCGCATCGGGCCGCTTCGGCGTCACGACCGAATATCTGGTCAATGCGGACATGCTGCAGATCAAGGTGGCGCAGGGTGCGAAGCCCGGCGAAGGCGGCCAGCTGCCTGGCCACAAGGTCGATGCGACGGTCGCCAAGACCCGTCACTCGACGCCGGGGGTTGGTCTCATCTCGCCGCCGCCGCATCACGACATCTATTCGATCGAGGATCTGGCGCAGCTCATCTACGACCTCAAGAACGTCAACCCGACCTCCGACGTTTCCGTGAAGCTCGTCTCGGAAGTGGGTGTCGGCACGGTTGCGGCGGGCGTTGCCAAGGCGCGCGCCGATCACATCACCGTTGCCGGCTATGACGGCGGCACCGGCGCCTCGCCGCTGACCTCGCTCAAGCACGCCGGCTCGCCCTGGGAAATCGGCCTTGCCGAGACCCAGCAGACGCTGGTCCTGAACGGGCTTCGCTCGCGCGTTGCCCTGCAGGTGGACGGTGGCCTCAAGACCGGCCGCGATGTCATCATCGGGGCTCTCCTCGGCGCCGACGAATTCGGCTTCGCGACCGCGCCGCTGATCGCTGCCGGCTGCATCATGAT
Source organism: Rhizobium sp. BK251 (assembly GCF_004345245.1). GTDB lineage: Bacteria > Pseudomonadota > Alphaproteobacteria > Rhizobiales > Rhizobiaceae > Rhizobium. Next base: position 307,783 of record NZ_SLUQ01000008.1, read on the forward strand.
GCGCAAGTGCCACCTCAACACCTGTCCGGTAGGTGTGGCCACTCAGGATCCGGTGCTGCGCAAGCGCTTCAAGGGCACGCCCGAGCACGTCATCAACTACTTCTTCTTCGTGGCCGAGGAAGTGCGCGAAATCCTGGCCTCGCTCGGTGCGCGCAAGCTCGACGAGATCATCGGCGCATCCGAACTCCTGGAGAAGGACGGGATGCTCGCCCACTGGAAGGCGAGGGGGCTCGACTTCTCGCGCATCTTCCACAAGGTCGAGGCGCCGAAGGAAGAGACCTACTGGACGACGCGCCAGAACCATCCGATCCACGACATTCTCGATCGCAAGCTGATCGAGAAGGCGGAGCCTGCGCTCTCTTCCAAGACGCCGGTCGCCTTCGAGGTCGACATCAAGAACGTCGACCGTTCGGCGGGTGCCATGCTCTCCGGCGAAGTCGCCAAGCGCTATCGCCACCGCGGCCTCAAGGAGGACACGATCAACGTCACGCTGAGAGGCACGGCCGGGCAGTCGTTCGCGGCGTTCCTGGCGCGGGGCGTCACCTTCAACCTCATCGGCGACGGCAACGACTATGTCGGCAAGGGTCTTTCCGGCGGCAAGATCATCATCCGTCCGCCGGAGAACTCGAAGATCCTCGCGGAGAACTCGATCATCGTCGGCAACACGGTGCTCTACGGCGCAATCGAGGGTGAATGCTACTTCCGCGGTGTCGCGGGCGAACGCTTCGCCGTGCGCAATTCGGGCGCGGTCGCCGTCGTTGAAGGCGTGGGCGACCATGGCTGCGAATACATGACGGGCGGCGTGGTCGTCGTGCTCGGTGGAACGGGCCGCAATTTCGCAGCCGGTATGTCCGGCGGCGTGGCCTATGTCCTCGACGAACAGGGCGATTTCGCCAAGCGCTGCAACATGGCGATGGTCGAGCTCGAGCCGGTTCCGGAAGAGGACGACATGCTCGAGAGGCTGCACCATCACGGTGGCGATCTCATGCACAAGGGACGCGTGGACGTCTCCGGTGACATGACGCGACATGACGAGGAGCGGCTCTACCAGCTCATCTCCAATCATCTGCACTATACGGGCTCGACCCGCGCCAAGCAGATCCTGGACGACTGGGCCGAGTACCGCCCGAAATTCCGCAAGGTCATGCCGGTCGAATACCGCCGTGCGCTCGAGGAAATGGAGCGCAGCCGGATGGGCATCGCAGCGGAATAAGCGCGTCGAACAATCCGCCACACGGGTTCACCCATGTGGCGAATGACCGAAATATCTCAATGACTGATGCCGATTGCGCCGACGGCCGAATGCTGTCGGAAACGCTTGGATGGCTTTCAAGGGATATGTTCTAATGACGGTCGAGACAAACAACTTGCCCCGGGACATGGGGCTGACCATAGACAACGGGCCGCAGGCGAGGCGGTCATGAGGGTAGTAAGGGACGAAAGTATGGGCAAGGTAACAGGATTTCTGGAAATCGACCGGCAGGTTGCGAAGTACCAGCCTGCATCGGATCGCATCCGGCATTTCCGCGAATTCACGATCCCCATGTCGGACCAGGAAGTGCAGAAACAGGCAGCCCGCTGCATGGACTGTGGCATTCCCTATTGCCATGGCCCGACCGGCTGCCCGGTTCACAACCAGATTCCGGACTGGAACGACCTCGTCTACAACAACAACTGGGAAGAGGCGATCCGCAACCTGCATTCGACCAACAACTTCCCGGAATTCACCGGCCGCGTCTGCCCCGCCCCCTGCGAGGAGGCCTGCACGCTGAACCTCGAGGATGCGCCGGTCGCCATTAAGACCGTCGAGCAGGCGATCGCCGACAAGGCCTATGAGCTCGGCTTCATCCGCCCGCAGCCGGCGACGATGCATACGGGCAAGAAGGTCGCGATCATCGGTTCGGGTCCTGCCGGCATGGCGGCTGCGCAGCAGCTCGGCCGCGCCGGCCACGACGTCCATGTCTACGAGCGCGAGAGCAAGCCCGGCGGGTTGCTGCGCTATGGCATTCCCGACTTCAAGATGGAGAAGAACTTCATCGACCGCCGCGTCGAGCAGATGCGGGGCGAAGGCGTCACCTTCCATTGCGGCGTCAATGTCGGCGTCGACCTGCCGGTTGCGCAGCTGCTCGCGGAGCACGACGCCGTGCTCTACTGCGGCGGCTCGGAAACCCCGCGCGAGGCGGGCATCCCCGGCATCGACCTTGCCGGCGTCCATGACGCGATGCCCTACCTGGTGCAGCAGAACAAGCGCCTCGGCCGCGAGAACATCGACAGCGTCGGCTGGCCGGCTGATCCGATCCTCGCGGGCGGAAAGCATGTCGTCGTCGTCGGTGGCGGCGATACGGCGTCCGACTGCGTCGGCACCGCCTTCCGCCAGGGCGCGGTGAAGGTCACCCAGCTCGACATCCGCCCGCAGCCGCCGGAGAAGGAAGACAAGCTCGCGGTCTGGCCGTTCTGGGCCACCAAGATGCGCACCTCGTCATCACAGGCAGAAGGAGCCGTGCGCGAGTTCCAGGTCGCCACGCTCGAATTCGTCGGCGAGGACGGCGTCCTGACCGGCGTGAAGTGCTGCGAGGTCGACGAGAAGCGCAAGCCGATCGCCGGCACGGAATTCGTCATCAAGGCCGATCTTGGCTTCATCGCCATCGGTTTCCGCGGTCCGTTCGACAACAGCGTTCTGAAGGAGCTTGAAGGCTCGCTCTCGCTCAACACCGACCGCCGCGGCTCGACCAACGTCGTTGCCAACGAGGACGATTACAAGACGTCGGTCGACAAGCTCTGGGTCGCCGGCGACGTGCGCCGCGGCCAGTCGCTGGTCGTCTGGGCGATCCGCGAAGGCCGCCAGGCCGCACGTTCCATCGACGAGGCGCTGATGGGCGCGACAGTTCTGCCACGCTGACGGCGCGGGGAAAGACCGATCGAATTGATGGGAGGCCCTCGAATTTTGGCCTCCCAGCTAAAATGTGGAATGCTTTCTGTCGCAAGAGCCGGTCGCATAACTACGACCGAGCGTTCTGCAGTTGTGAGTCTGTTCCCGAAAGATGGGCCATGGCAAACGCTGGCACAACGCAACATCGTGGGGAATTGAGGCCGTATTTACTCACGGTAGAAAATGGTACTGTTCAGGACTAGAGTGGAGAGCAAGCCTGAACTGCTGGGGAATTGCGAGCAATGAAAGAGTCGCTGCAACGCGAGTGGTTGACGGATATTCTGGAAGCCACGCCGTCGATCGTTTTTCTTGCGCTTTGGCGCAGCGATGTGGATTTGCAGCTATCCGGCTGGATCGGAGCGGGTCTGGCAGCAGCGTTGTTCATCGCGTTTCGTTATTTTCGGCTTCAATTCAATCCCATCATGCTGGGAATAAATACTCATCTACTGATCATTACGCCGATAATCATGGCCAGCTTCTATGCCGGTGCCCGCGAACTTAGTGCTGCTCTCGTTGCCCACTCATACCGCGGGGTTTTGGTCACCGTCTTCCTAGCCGGATGCGGGCTGAGTTTCTTCTCCGAACGTGGCTTTGTTGGAATTGGCGGCTTGTCGATGACCAGCCGTTGGAGATATTCGGGGGTACTCCTCGCTGTATCGGCGGTGGCCGTCATATGGGCCCTTAGCTTCACAGGTGGCGACTTTCTGGCGGTTGCAGCCCCCATGGTCGCAATGTTCGGTCTACGGCGGTTTTTGATAGCAAGGGCTCTCGATACCAATCAGATAGTAGGCATAGCGACCGTAGGAGTAGGCTCTGTATTGGCGACCGGACCTGACGCGGAAACCGTTTAGACCAGTTTTCAGACAGTCTCACGAATTTTCGCCAGCGACTTTCGCGACCGAAATTCCTCGGGGGGGTTTCAATCCTCTGTTTTTGCCGCGAAAGTTAGGATTTTGTGACGACAGCTTTGAGCCCATTGCGTCCGGTATTTCAGCTTGTGTAGATGACCTGTTCGGCTCCGAAGCGCTGCACTCGCCGCAACTCCTTCATCCCCAGTCTTTCAAGAAGACGACAAGATGCGATGTTGGCAGACTGGGTCTCTGCTATGAGCCGTTCGAGCCGCATATCGTTCAGAGCATACTCGAGGACCCGCTTGGTAGCTTCGATGGCGTAACCGAGCCCCCATGAGTCGGGATGAAACTGGTAAGACAGCTCGAGATCCTCTCCTTCTCTATGATTGGATATGAAGAGCAAACCAAGGGGTTGATCAAAATCCTTGGTTTCGGCGAGCCAAATCATTTCTCGCTCATCGACCATGAAATAGCTGGAGACAACCGCATCACGGCGAATGGCCGGCACCGGACCGCCGAGGAAACGGCGGACTTCCTCATGGCCAATCAACTCGTTGATGAACGAGGTGTCCGTCGGAAGAAGCCCGCGCAGATGGAGACGGGCTGTTTCGAGATGCCTGATGGTCATGCTGTGACTTTGCTTGGTCTGCGATTGAATGTCCGAAAAGTGGATCATGAATCGCAAAACTCTCAACTGGAGGCCCTCGAATTTCGGGGTCTTTCTATTGCTTTGCCTGCGTTGTGGGCTTGGCTGGTGCCAGGCGATAGTCGTCGACGCGTCCGGCGGGGGCTGGGGCCATTTTTCCGCTCTCGACGAGCAGGTCGCGCGGCGACTTGTTGACGGTGACCGGCATCGCTCCGCCGCCGAGGAGCTCGGATCCGCCATCGAGTTCCGGATCGGAAAGACTGATCGGCTGGGTTCGCACGATGGCGTTGAACTCGGATGGTGGAAGATTGATCGTGCCCGGCAGGCTGCCCGAATCCAGGCGGGCGAGATCCGGGCTTGCCTGGTCGCCGAGCAGGCGTCGTGCAGTTTTTTCGACATAGAAGGCAAGCTTGCGGCGTCCGGCCTCGGTGAGGTTGATGCCGTCGGCGGTACGCAGGCGCACCTGTTGGCCATTGATATCCGAGCCGGTTACGACGAACTTGCCGTTCTCATCCACGAAGCCGTCCCAGACGTCGATGAATTCTCCCCCTATCGTCTCGACCTGGTTGCGATAGAGCTGGTTCATCTGCACTGCATCCGCCGTCATGGACGGTGAATCGAAGGCCGGCAGGCCGACCCAGAGCAGCGGCAGCTTGCGGTCCGTTGCCGCCTTCGCGAAGGTGAGCACGCGCTGGCGATACTCCGCAAACCACGCATCCGTGCGGAACTTCTCCTTCGCCCCGTTGATGGTCATCTGCTGGCGGTCGTTCGCGCCGATCTCGACCACGACGATCGCCGGCTTCGCCTCATCCAGGAATATCGGCAGTTGCTGCTGCCAGTTATAGTAGTCGTCCCGCACCAGCCCGGAGGCGACGTTGCTGCGGGTATCGACGATGACGCCGGGGGAGTTTTCGAAGGCGGCTTCCAGCCCGTCGCCGAGCCCGCCCGCGAGGAAATCGCCGACCACGAGGATCTTTTTCGCATTGTCGAGTTTCTCGACTGCGGGCGCTTTTGGCGGAGCCGCAACGACCGCAGGAGCAACCCGCGGCGCTACGGTGCGGGCGCGGGGCCTGACGATCCGTCTTTGAGGTGGCGGCTGGGCCGGGGCGTAGTATTGAGGTGCCACGCGCCGGCCAAAGAAAAACTCCAGCAGCGAGCGCCGCTGATAGCGTTCCTGAGCCTCGGCGAGCGGCGCAAGGCAGACAATCCCCACGCATGCGGCGAGCAGACCGGCGGAAAGCCGTTTGAGCGGCCACGCCCGCGCCTGGCGTTCCCTGGTGTCCATCCGTCCCATTCCTGTTTTCTTCATTTTCTCACAAGAAGGGACCCGCAGTCCACCCAAGATGCCATGCCGAGAGATCACCGGCTACCGGCGCAGCGCGTCCAGGAGATCCTTGGACGGCTGGCCGTCCGGGGTCATTCCCATCCGGTTCTGGATGGCAGAGATGGCAGCCTTCGAGCCCGAGCCGAAGTTACCGTCAATCTCGCCATCGTAATAGCCGAGGACCTTGAGGCGGTTCTGCAGCTCGAACTTTTCCTTCATGTCGAGCGTGCCGGCCGGACGCGGCCACTGCTGCTTCAGGCCGCCATAGCCGGCGATCTCGTCGGCGAGCAGGCCGACAGCCAGGGCATAGGTGTCCGAGGCGTTGTAGCGCTTGATGGTGAAGAAGTTCTTGGTCATCAGGAAGCCTGGGCCGTTTGCTCCCGCCGGCAGCTTCAGCGTTGCCCGGTCCGCTCCGTTGCGGAAGCCCTTGCCGCCTGCGCGGAGGAAACCAAGGGAGGCCCACTCCGAAAGCGTGCGCGTCGTGCCCTCCTGAGCGCCAGCGCCGCCCGGGACAACCACCTCGTAGCCCCAGGTCTTGCCGGTCTGCCAGCCATTCTTCATCAGCAGATTGGCCGTGGTTGCCAGTGCATCGGGCACGGAGTTCCAGATATCGCGATGGCCGTTGCCGTCGGCGTCAACTGCGTAGAGAAGGTAGCTGGTGGGGATGAACTGCGTGTGCCCCATGGCGCCTGCCCAGGAGCCCGTCATCTCCTTGGCGGAAACGTCACCGTTCTGCAGGATCTTCAGCGCGGCGATCAGCTGTTTCTGCGCGAACTTGGCGCGCTTGGGATCGGCATAGGCGAGCGTTGCCAGTGCGCGCGGCACATAATGCAGGCGATCTTCCTTGTCCAGCACTGCGCCATAATTGGATTCCATCGACCAGATGGCGAGGATGATGTTGCGATCGACGCCGAAATGCTGCTCCAGCACCTTCAGCGTGCGGGCATGCTTGCGTGCCATCTGACGGCCGATATCGACCGTGTAGGGATTGACGCGCGAATCAACGTAGTCCCAGATCTTCGCGGTGAACTCGGGCTGGAATGCAGCCTTCTCCAGCACCGTCGGATCCGGCTCGGTCACGCCCGCGAATGCCTTGCGGTATGTGGCCGAGGTTATGCCATTCTGCGCTGCCGTCTGATAAAAACCGTCGATCCACTTGCGGAACCCGGTGTCGGCATTAGCGTTAGAGGGGAGAAATCCTGCCGTGGCACTGAGCATGAGCGCCAGGGCAATACTACCGAATGCATGTCTGCGTTTCTGGGGCATTGGCGATCGCGTCCGTTGTTCTGGAGTTTGCTCTCGCGGCGCTTTGGCACCGCTACGCTGGATACTACGTGAACGGAGTCAACAAATTCTTTACCATGCCGCAGCGCGGTGGTCACCCTTTGCAAAACAACTTCAACTCTATAGTAGTGAGGCGCTGAATAGCCGTGTCCGCTAACGATTTTCCCGCCCAGGAGGCAAATGTGGGTCAGCATAAGAAAGTGCGTAAGGCAGTATTTCCAGTCGCTGGACTTGGAACGCGGTTTCTGCCGGCCACAAAGGCCGTGCCGAAGGAAATGCTGACCGTCGTTGACAAGCCAATCATCCAGTACGTGGTCGACGAGGCCATGGAAGCCGGGATCGAGCACTTCGTGTTCGTCACGGGCCGGAGCAAGCACGTCATCGAGGATTATTTCGACATCCAGTTCGAACTCGAGCATACGCTGCGCGAGCGCAACAAGAAGGCGGAGATTACGCTGCTCTCCCAGCAGCTGCCCAAGGCGGGTACCGTCAGCTTCACGCGCCAGCAGGAACCGCTCGGCCTTGGTCATGCTGTCTGGTGCGCCCGCGAGATCGTCGGCGACGAGCCCTTCGCTCTCCTGCTGCCCGACATGATCATGCGCGGCGAGAAGGGCTGCATGAAGGGTATGATCGACCTCTACGCCCATAGTGGCGGCAATATCGTCGCCGTCGAGGAATGCGAACCGGAACAGGCGCACAAGTACGGCATCGTCGGCGTCGGCGATGCGATCGGCGAGGGCTTCCGCATCACGAGCATGGTCGAAAAGCCTGCAAAGGGAACGGCGCCGTCGAACTTCTTCATCAACGGCCGCTATATCCTGCAGCCCGAGATATTCGCCATCCTCGAAAACCAGGAGCGCGGAGCCGGTAACGAAATCCAGCTCACGGACGGCATGCTGAAGCTCCTCAGAGACCAGGACTTTGCGGGCTACCATTTCCGCGGCACGACATATGACTGCGGCGCAAAGGATGGGTTCATCCTCGCCAACGTCGCCTTCGCGCTTGCCCGTGCGGATATTCGCCCCTCCATCGAGGAAGGCTTCAAGGCGCTGCTCGCCGGCCTGAAGTAGGGCCGCTCAGCGCTGCAGCTTCAATCCCACCCCGGCGCGCCACTGATGCGTGTCGGGGCCGGAATCCCTGGATGTCAGCTCGTAACCGGTATTGGTGATCAGGTCGAGGTATCGGTTGATGTTCCAGGCAAGGCCGACGCCGGCGAGGTAGACCGTCTCGTCCTCGGTGCTGCTGTCCGAGGGGTAGTTCCGCCAGATCGTGCTGCCCGTCAGCGACGCGACGAGATTGTCGCGCATTTCGTGCGTGATCGTGGTGCTCAGCGCACGGGCGGTATAGCCGCCTTCTCCGGCGGTCGTGGAAGGTTCGATGCTCGTGGCGACGCCGATATTGACGTTGGTTCCGCGCTGGGGCGACCAGTTGATGTTGGCATCGACCGTCGGCGCATCGATCGATGCAAGCCGGGGATCATCGAAATGCTCGGTCTCGTAGCCGACGCTCATCTCGCCGCGAAGTTTCTCGCCGAGATCGACTTCGACGCCCGCCTTGCCGCCATAAGTCTGGTTTGACCGGTCATAGCCCGCCGAATCGTACTGATCGTCATAGATGCCGCGGCCGACCAAAGCCTCCACGAATGGAATGACCGCCGGCGACAGCTCGTAGCCGATTCGCCCGCGAAGTATTCCACTCGTTTCGTTCCGGTCGCTTTGCGAAACTTGCGTGCCGTCGCTCAGCTCCGCATCGGAATAGACGTAGCGGTCGAGCTCGATGCCGCCGGAACCGCGCAGCACGCCGAAATCCCTTTCCAGCGAGAAGCCGCCCGAGAGGTGCTGCACGTCCGATTGCTGCCGTGCATCGAGGATCGCGTCCGGATCGTCGGTGTCCTCGCGATAGAACTGGTAGCCGCCGGTGATGTGCGCGGTCGTGTCGGAGGGGAGATCGAGGCGGAGGTCGCTGCCGATCGTGAAATTCGGCTGTTCCTCGCCCGATCCACTGATGTTTCGCTGCCAGATGCCGTCGGCCGTCACGGTCAGCTGGTGGAGCGACCAGTCGGAGGTGAGAGTGCCGTGCAGGCCGGTTTCGAGAAACGCGCGGTGGTCCTTGTCGGCGCCGGTGCTGTTGGTCTCGGTATTGACGGTCTGGCTGACCGACGGCCTGAGCACAAAGGTACCGATGCGCACGCCGCTCGCCTCGTCCCGACCGCTCGCGCGGGTGAGGGGGCGCTCATCGATCATCGATTCGCGCAGGTTCAGCCGGTTCAGATCCTCGTCGAGAATCGAGCCCGTTTCGTTGGGATCGCTTGTATTCGGATTTGTGGACGCGGCGTTGCCGGATGTATCGGTCGATGCGCGTGCCGCCGCCGCTACGTCGTCCGCGTTGGCTGAAAAATTAGCCGTGCCGTCGGCGTTCGCCGGTTGCGAGGGTGATTGGGCAGCGCTTGGGTAGGAGGGCTGGCTTCGCTCAACGGGCGCCGATTGGGCGAGGGCGAGAGATGGGCAAGCGAGCATGCTGCCGCCCAGCAGGGCGGCACGCATCACGCTGCGGAGTGGCATGACAGCCCTCTCTCCTATTACTTCACCCATGTATGTCCCGGCCCGGAATTCGCTGAGATTCTTTCCCAACCGTAAAGCGATGTGGTTAATGCTTCGTTGCGTGGTGATGCAGCCTTGCCCCACCTTTCGGCCGATGTTTCGTCTGCAACCGGAAACCCTGCCTGACCGGATTGATTTATCGCCACGCATCCCCCACGTGATTGGCATGGGATTTCCCTGATGGACTTGGCTGGAGAAAGGCGCTAACCGTCTGCCATGATCAAGAGAGCGCTAAAATTGGTCGAATCGAGCGTGGTCGAAACGGCCATGCGGACCATAGAGATCGAAAAGCAGGGGTTGATTGCGCTGGAGCGCGCCCTTGCCAACGGGCTTTCCGAGCCATTCACCAAGGCCGTCGAGATGATCGGCGACATCGCCGGCCGGGTCATCATCACCGGCGTCGGCAAGAGCGGCCACATCGGCATGAAGATCGCCGCGACCTTCGCGTCTACCGGGACGCCGGCCTTCTTCGTCCATCCGGTCGAGGCCAATCACGGTGATCTCGGCATGATCACCCAGGACGATGTCATCATCGCGATCTCCTGGGGTGGCGAAAGCGCGGAGTTGCGGGGCATCGTCGCCTATTCGCGTCGTTTCGCCATTCCGCTGATCGCCATCACCGCCGGAGAGAAATCGACGCTTGCCCGCGAGGCCGATGTCGTTCTGCTGCTCCCGAAAGAACAGGAGGCCTGCCCGCATGGGCTCGCCCCCACCACTTCGACGCTGATGCAGCTCGCAATCAGCGATGCGCTGGCGATGGCCCTGCTCGAGGCGCGCGGCTTTACCGCCGAGGATTTCCGCACCTTCCATCCCGGTGGCAAACTGGGCGCGAGCCTTTCGCACGTCTCCGACATCATGCACAAGGGCGACCGGATCCCGCTCGTTCCACTCGGGACCTCCATGCCGGAGGCCGTATCCACGCTCGCCCAGATGCGCTTCGGCTGCGTCGGCGTGCTCGATGACGGCGGTTGCCTCTGCGGTATCGTCACCGATGGTGACATCGCGCGAAACCTCGGCCGAAACCTCAGCGAACTTTCGGTCGACGATGTGATGACGCGTAATCCGAAGACCGTGAAGGAAACGACGCTTGCGACCGGTGCCATGGCACTTCTCAACCGGCACAATATTTCCGCGCTGATCGTCACCGACGCCGAGCGGCGCCCAGTCGGCATCGTTCACTTCCACGACCTGCTGCGTATCGGAGTCGCCTGAGGATCAGGCGGCTTCCACCGTCAGGTCACGGCCGTTGCTGGCAATGACCTTGACACGGGTGCCGACCGGCAGATCGGGACCCATCACGGTCCAGATCGTGTCATCCAGATGGATGCGTCCGCGCCCTTCGGAGATGGGCTCCTGCAGCGTTGCCGTTCTTCCGACGAGGCTCGCGCTACGCTGGTTCAGGAACGGCTCGTCGGTTCGGTCGCTGCGGTAAACCAGCCTGCGGCCGAGCAGCGTGACGGCCACCGAAAGGACGGCGAAAAGCAGCAGCTGGACCTGCCATACCCAGAGGGCGTTTTCCCATAGCAGCAGAGACAGCATGCCGACGCCAAGCGCTGCCAGACCGATCCAGACGAGGAAGAAGCCGGGTGCGATCATCTCGGCGGCCAACAGGACGAGGCCGAGAACCCACCAGCTCCAGGGACCGAGTTCGATGACCAGCCGCTGCAGCATGGCTCAGCGCTCCTCCGGCGGATTGAGCGGATTGACGGCAGGCGTCGTGCGGGCTCCTGTCGCGCGAGGTCTAGGAGCCGGCGCAGCATTGCCGCCGCTCTCGCCGAACACCTCTCTTGCGATTGCGCCGATGCCCCCGAGGGACCCGATGATCGACGATGCCTCGACCGGCATCAGAACGACCTTCGAATTGCCTGCAGAGCCGATGGCGGTCAGCGCCTCGGTGTATTTCTGGGCGACGAAATAGTTGATCGCCTGCACATCGCCGGCAGCGATGGCTTCCGAGACCATGCGCGTCGCCTTGGCTTCGGCTTCGGCGAGGCGTTCGCGGGCCTCGGCGTTGCGGAACGCGGCCTCGCGCTGACCCTCGGCCTGAAGGATGGCGGATTGCTTGGCGCCTTCGGCCCGCAGGATCTGCGCGTTGCGCGAACCCTCGGCCTCCAGCACCTGCGCGCGCTTTTCGCGCTCCGCCTTCATCTGCCGGGCCATGGCGTCGACGAGATCCTTCGGCGGCTGGATATCCTTGATCTCGACGCGCGTGACCTTGATGCCCCAGGGGCCTACCGCCTCGTCGACGACACGCAGCAGCCTGTCGTTGATCGTGTCGCGGTTGGAGAGGAGCTCATCGAGGTCCATCGAGCCCATGACCGAACGGATGTTGGTCATGGTGAGGTTCAGAATGGCGTTCTCCAGATGGGAGACCTGATAGGCGGCCTGTGCCGCGTTCAGGACCTGGTAGAAGGATACCGCATCCGCCGAGACGCTGGCATTGTCCTTGGTGATGACTTCCTGCGTCGGGACATTCAGCACCTGTTCCATCACGTTCATCCTGGCGCCGACGCGCTCGATGAAGGGGATGATGAGGTTAAGGCCCGGCTCCAGCGTTCGGGTGTAGCGTCCGAAGCGCTCGATCGTGTAGCGATAGCCCTGCGGCACGGTCTTGATCCCGGCAAAAAGCACCAGGATCACAAAGACAACCAATGCGATCACGGCAATATCGAAGCCACTCAGGCCCATCTGAACTCCTCCCGGCGAATAGTTCCACGTCTGCGCGGAAGCCACTCGCATATGTAAACACGTGGGGAGTTAGCAGCGTCTTTACAACGGCGGCAACAATAAAGAGGGCCGACTCCGGCGGGAATCAGACCCAGCCCTGCAATTCGCGGCGCACCACTTTTTCGAGCACCCGGATACCGTCCTCGCTGTCGTTCAGACAGGGAATATGGGCGAAGTTTTCTCCGCCGTTGTGATGGAAGGATTCCGCAGCCTGTTCGGCGATCTCCTCCAGCGTCTCGAGGCAGTCGGAAACGAAGCCGGGATTGATGACGGCGATACGCTTCGCGCCGTCCCGGCCGAGCTTCTCGACGGTTTTGTCGGTATAGGGCTGCAGCCATTCCTCCGGCCCGAAGCGGGACTGGAAGGTCACCATGAAGCGGTCTTCCGACAGGCCGAGCTTCTCTCGCAGCAGCCGTCCGGTCTTCTGGCACTGACAGTAATAGGGATCGCCCTTCTCGAAATAGGAGAGCGGAATGCCATGGAAGGATGCGACCAGCATCTGCGGCTCCCAGTCGAGGGTCGCGAGGTGCCTCTGCACTGAATTGGCGAGCGCCTCGATATAGGCGGGGTCGTCGTGATAGTCGGGCACGGTGCGCAGGGCTGGTTGCCAGCGCATCGAAAGCAGCTTCTCGAAGGCCTTGTCGTTGACGGTCGCCGTCGTCGCCGCTGCATATTGCGGATAGAGCGGAAAGAGCACGATCCGATCGCAGCCTGCGTCCTTCAGCGCCTGGATGCGGGACGCGATGGACGGCGTGCCGTAGCGCATGCCCCAGTCGACCACGACATTCGGCAGGTCCTTGAGCCGCTCGGCCATGAACTCCGACTGGTTGCGCGTATAGGTTCGCAGGAAGCTTTCGTTCTTCTCCCTGTTCCAGATCGTGTCATAGGCCTTGCCGACTTTCCCTGGGCGGGTGTTGAGGACGATCCCGAAGAGAACCGGGTACCATTTCCAACGCGGCAACTCGATGACGCGGCGATCCATCAGGAATTCCCGCAGGTAGCGGCGCATCGACGTGTAGTCGGTGCCATCAGGTGTCCCGAGGTTCACGAGGAGCACGCCGACCTTGCCGAACTTCACGGAGGGGTGGCTCGCCGGAGCGGCGGAGTTTTCTATGGGCATCGGATCTTTCCCGGCGTTCTTGTCTGCTTCGGTTTCTTTCCTACGCGGAAAGGCCTGAGATAGTTCAGCGCTTTTAAAAAGAAAATCCGGTCCGGGAAAGCCCGGACCGGATCGAAGGCGCGGGACATATTGTCCTTAGTTTGCCGGGATCTGCAGTTCCTTGCCGATGAAAAGGCGTCGCGGCTCCGGCTTGCCGTTCGCGTCGGAAATCCGGTGCCACAGTTCGCCATTGCCGTAGAAATGCTGGGCAAGAGCCCAAAGGGTGTCGCCGGCGACGACGACGTGGCTCGCAGGCGTTGCGGGCGTGGCCGATCCCGCCGGTGCGGGCGTTTCTGTCGTTGCCGCCGCGACGTCCACGACACGTCCATCCGTATAGGGCTTGTAGGGCGAGTGCGCCGCGACGTAGGCGGCAGTGACGTCGGCAAGATCCGGACCGTAATCGTAGGCATTCTTGCCTGCCGTCTTGAAGACGGAATAGCCGTCGCCACCGCCGCGCATGAAGTTGTTGGAGGCGACCCCATAGGTCTTGGCCGGATCAAGCGGGACGAAAGTGTTGCCTTCCTTTACGTCGACGGAGACCAGGCGGCTGCCGGCGGGCTTGGACTTGTCGAAGCTGTATTTCAGGCCCGCGACCTGGGGGAATCGACCGCCGCCTTCCTCGATCTGGCTGAGGCCGTTCTCGAGTGCGGCACGGACGTCCGCGCCCGTCAGCTGGAAGGTGGCAAGCGTATTCTGGAAGGGCAGGACGGTGATGACCTCGCCCTGGGTGACGTCGCCGCCATCGATCGACGCGCGAAGGCCGCCGCCGTTCTGGATAGCGATGCTGACGCCCTGATCCTTGGTGCGGTCAAGAATGGCGTCGGCAACGAGATTGCCCATCGAGCATTCCTTGACACGGCAGACGGTGCGATCGCCCTCGATCGGCCCCTCGGACGAGCCGATCACCTTGTTGCGCAATTCCTCGATCGGCTTTGCCAACTCGGCAACGCGCGCGACGATCGCAGGATCCGGCGTGAAGGAGGAATCAACGAGGATCGGATCGCCTGTCGCGCTCTTGACGACGCCATTGTCGTCGAAGGTGACGACGAGGTCGCCGAGGTATTTACTATAGCTGCGGGCCTGCACGACCGGAACCTTGTAGCCGCCGGGATTGTCGACCATCGTCGGGTAGGGGCCTTCGGCCGTCGGATCGGTGTTGGAAAGCAGGCTGTGCGAATGGCCGCCGACGACGACGTCGACGTCGGGAATCTTTGCAATGGCCTCGAGGTCACGCGGATAGCCGACATGGGTGAGCGCGATGATCTTGTTGACGCCCTGCGACTTGAGGTCCTGCACGGCGGCGGTGATCGTCTGCACGTCGTCGGCGATCAGCACCTTCGGGCCGGGCGAGGAAATTTCCTCGGTGTCGTTGGTCACGGCGCCGACGATGCCGATCTTCTGCCCGCCGACATCGAGGACGATCGAAGGCTTGATCCGGTCGCCGAGCTTGGAACCGTCACCGGCAAGCACGTTTGCGCTGATGACAGGGAATTGCACCTTGTCGAGGAAGGTCGCGAGGCCATCCTCGCTGTCGTCGAATTCATGGTTGCCGACGGTCATGACGTCGAACTTCATGTCGTTCAGGAATTCGGCCTCGGCTGCACCCTTGTAGGTCGTGTAGAACAGCGAACCCTGGAAATTGTCGCCCGCATTGAGCAGAAGCGTGTTCTTGCCCTGCAGCGCCTGGCGACGCTGGTCGATCGCCGTCTTCAGCCGCGCCACGCCACCAAAGCACTCGTTCTTGCTCTCCTCTTCGGCCGAGCAGGTCGAATCGAACTTGTTGATAGGTTCGATTCGCGAATGGAGGTCGTTGATATGAAGAATGTTGAGCTCGTAGTCCGCAAGGGCGGCGCTCGTTCCGAGTGCCAGCATGGACACGCTCAGAAGGCTGCAGCTGATAAGCTTTCTCATCCCGTTCTCCCGAATTTTACGGCGGATACCCTCGTTCCCCGATTCCGCCGACCCTCATCGCAAATTCCATCGGGGCCATTTGCGGCGGGATGTTTTCACTAACTCCGCACAACTGCAAGGAAAAAGCTGTTTGATTGAGGCAGCTCTTCCCATTGAAGTTAACTGTCGAGCCGACATGGATCGGCTCTTCTTCGAACGCTATCGTCCTAAAGATCTGCCGAGGTGATTTACAACCGAGCGGGAAGCTAACGGATGACTGCGTAATCTTGGCTCAGACCCGCGAGCGCCCGCAGCGGTGCCGATGTCACCGTTGTTCCATGTCTCGCTAATACCTAGCTGCGGCGCGCGAGCGTGAATTGCGCGCCGGCATCCGAGGTGCAGTTCAGCTGGCTCGGATTGACGAGGGCGCAATTGACCTTGGACTGGGTCTTGCGCACGAGCGAGGTCATGTTGATCTCGACCAGCGTCGGCGACATGCTGATGTAGGTGCCGGATGCTAGAAGCTGGTTGCTGTCCGTGGTGCGGGTGGTGAAGGTGCCCCCCTGGAAGGTTGAGATGATGCCGTTCGGATCCGACCATGTGCCTTCGACCGTCGATGGGGCGCGAGCAGCAACAGCCACGGGGCGTGGACCACCGGAATTGCATGACGTGACGAACGCAGCAGCGACGACAAGAGCGGCGTATGTTCTGAACTTCATTGAATGTATCCCCCGCGACTCGGAGCAGATGATCGTTGTAAATTTGCCGAAACCATGGCGTGAAGCCTTTGTAGATGCAAGACTTCCGGGGAATAGGCGCAGATTTATCGTGAGGGCGTAACAAAAATGCCCGCGTCTTGCGCGGGCATTTTTCAGTTTTCATGAGGCTTCGGATCAGCGAACCAGGATGTTCCTGAACTGCCAGGGATCCTTTGTGTCGATGTCTTCCGGGAAGAGGCCGGGGCGGCCATCGAGCGGCGTCCAGTCGGTGTAGTGGCCTTCGACCGGGCCGAGATAGGGCGACTGAACTTCCAGGCAGCGCCTGTAATCCATCTCGTCGGCCTCGACGATGCCGGCCTTCGGATTTTCCAGCGCCCAGACCATGCCGGCGAGAACGGCGGACGTCACCTGCAGGCCGGTTGCGTTCTGATACGGCGCGATGCGGCGGGTCTCCTCGACGGACAGGCGCGAGCCGAACCAGTAGGCATTCTTTTCATGGCCGTAGAGCAGGACGCCGAGTTCGTCGATGCCATCCTCAAGCTCATCCTCGTCAAGAACGTGATGAACCGGCTGCGGCGTGCCGCCGTTGCCGAACATCTCGTGCAGCGACAGCACCGCATCATTGGCCGGATGATAGGCGTAGTGGCAGGTCGGGCGGAAGGTTACGTCGCCGTCCTTGTCGCGGGCCGTGAAAAAGTCGGCGATCGAGATCGACTCGTTATGAGTTACAAGGAAGCCGTATTGCGGGCCGGGAGTCGGGCACCAGGTGCGCACGCGGGTATTGGCGCCGGGCTGCTCGAGATAGATGGCGGCCTTGTTGCCCTTCTTGTGCTTCTTGGCGTTCTTCGGCATCCAGTTCTCGTGCGTGCCCCAGCCGAGCTCGGCCGGCTGCAGACCTTCGGAGATGAAACCTTCGACGGACCAGGTGTTCCAGAAGGTGTCGAACGGCTTCGGATGCTTGGTGCGCTGGGTATCGCGCTCGGCAATATGAATGCCCTTGACGCCGACCTTCTTCATCAGCTTCGCCCAGCCTTCACGGTCGTTCTGGCTCGGCTCCTCGAACTTCAGGCCGGTCTCGAGCGCCACGTTGACGAGCGCCTGCTTGACGAACCAGGAGACCATGCCGGGGTTTGCGCCGCAGCAGGAGACAGCCGTCGTACCGCCCGGGTTCTTGGCCTTTTCCTTGCGAACGGTTTCGCGCAGCGCGTAGTTGGTGCGGTCCTCGTTCTTCATGCCCTTGTCGAAGTAGAAGCCGAGCCAGGGCTCGACGACGGTGTCGATGTAGAGGACGTCGAGCTTGCGGCAGAGCTTCATGATGTCGAGCGAGGAGGTGTCGACCGAGAGGTTGACGCAGAAGCCCTGGCCTTCGCCTTCCGTCAGGAGCGGCTTCAGCAGCTCCTTGTAGTTTTCCTTCGTTACGTGGGCCTGGATATGGCGCACGCCGTGCTTGGCGAGGATATGCGCATCGTCGCTGCGCGGGTCGATGACAACCATCCGGGACTTGTCGAATTTGAAATGGCGCTCGATCAGGGGCAGGGTGCCACGGCCGATGGAGCCGAAGCCGATCATGACGATCGGGCCGGTAATCTCGGCATATACCGGATGATCTTGTTCTGTCATTCTTTTCTCCTGTTGGAAAACAACGAGGCGTTCAGCCTAAGGAATTCATGTGAAAATGCTGCGAAACTCGCGCGGTGACCGGCTCTAACCATAAAATGCCGTCACAATAAAGAGCGATCCCCGACGAAGGTCAAATATCCGAAGGGCAGAGGGCTCGCAGTTGACGCGCAAGTTCTGCCCTCTGCAGCGTCAGCCCCTTGTAGGCGGCCTGGTCTTCGTCCAGGGCGTCGAGCTGGGCTGCGAAGCTTGACGCGAGGCTCGCGGCCCGCGGATGCCGGGCCAGAACGGCGATCGGATCGACATAGATGCGGATCGTGAACAGGATGTCGCCGGAGCGGGGAAGCTTGCGCAGCGTCTGGCGTTCGACGCGGGCAAAGCGATCGGAAAGCGTGAACGCGTCGGCTGCCGGCGGCTGGCGGTGCTTGGAGACGGGCAGGAAGAGATCGATCGTCCTGTTCACCGACCAGTTCAGCCGCTCGACGGGCTGGGATACCTGGAGGTTGTCGAAGATGCGGGTGATGAGGCCAGCATTGCGCGTGCCCTCGCCGAAGCCCGGCACGTCGGCATGGATTGCATGCAGCGGCCGGCCGAACTTCTCCTTCAGCGACCATGACGACGGGAAGGCCACATGGGCGGCTACGAGGTGCCATCCGTCCGCCTTGCAGCGCATGATGACGAGATCGTCCTGGACGAGCGAGCCGGCCTTGAAGAGCGGCGGCAGGGCGCTGTCATCAAGGAGATGCATCGCCGGATGGCGGTCGGCAAGATGGGCGAGGATAAGTTCGAGTGCTTCCCGTTGGGCGGCTTCCGTGCCCTCCTCGGCCACGAATATCTCGTCCATGCGGTCGCGGGCGAGCCGTGCCTTTTCCTCGAGATAGCGGGGCAGATCCTCGTCGGGCTCGATCCAGCGGTCGGCATCGAGCGGCATGAGCCCGATCGTGAAGGGCCGGGCGGAGCCGTCATAGGGTGTATACGTCGGAAGCGTCATGGCGGAATCCTACGGCACCAGGGTGCCCTGATGGAAGACCATGCGCCACCTGCCGTCTTCCTCCAGCTGCCAGATCGAACTGCGGAGCGTCCGTCTTTCGCTGCCATCTGCGGCCAGATGGGTGCCGCGATAGGTGAGGAGTGCAACGGTTTCGGCGAGCTTGCGCATTTCGAAGCCTTCTCCACGCGATAGCCCGCCCGCATCCTCGGCAAGCAGCGCCTCCACGATGGCGTCGAACGTATAGAGCCGTCCGGAGCTGCCGATCTCGCGGAAATCACGGGAAAGCAGGTCCTCCAGTCTCTCGCGGGAGGAGCGGACGGAATGCTCGAAGAGCTGTTCCTCCTGATCCTGCAAATGGGCAGCGAGATCCAGCCTCGGCACCTCAGGACAGCTTTCTCTTGAGGCCGATTAAGAACGAAAGCCTTTCGAAGAGTTCGGCGTCGTGCATGGTTCCAATCTTCCCCGTGTGCCTGCGATCAGAGCCCGTCGTTCAGCCTTTCAGCAGATCGAGCCCCTCGACTGCCGTCGTCAGCGCCACCTCGGTGATTTCATACTCGGCGATGCCGTGGATGGTAAAGGGATCGGCCGCAGCGTAGGCCTCGATCTCATTTCTGTCGCCGATTGCCAAAATTATGCCTCCGGTGCGCGGCACCTTGCGACCCGAAGCGAGGAACCAGCCCCTCGCGTAGCCCTCCTTGACCCAGGCCATGTGGGGCTCCATGTGCTTGTCGGCTTCTTCGTTGGACTTGATGTATGTGAGGGAAGGAATGAGCATGACGGGTTCCGGAGGCTGTCTCGTTTTGGCGCTGCCGATCGGCGAATCGCCTGTTTCTCATCCATCTTCTTTTTACCGTTTTGAAGCAATGTGCCACAGATCACGACACAACGCCCCCGGAACCATCGGATGAACCAGATAACCGAGCGGCTTGCAGAGTTGCGCGAAGAGAGCGGCGTCCTGATCGCTCTTTTCGATCCGGACGATCGCTTGCGCTATGCAAACGCGGCCTTTCGCGCAACTTTTGTACTTGAGCCGGACGAGACGCCTTTGTGGTCGGAGCTGATGCGCCGCAACACCCGGGCGGGGCGTGGCACGATCATCCGCAACGCCGACTTCGAGGCATGGCTCATTTCTGCGCAGTCACGGCGCGGCAAACTGCCGTTCCGCGCCTTTGAGACTGACGTCGTCGACGGTCGCTGGTTCTGGATGACGGAGACGGTCCAGCGCGACGGCTGGATGCTCTGTGTCGCCAGCGACATCACCCAGATGAAGGTGAGCGAACGGGATCTGAGGCAGGATCGCGATTTCGCCCTGAAGGCATCCCAGACGGACGAACTCACGGGCATCGCCAATCGTCGATTCATGATGGCAGCGCTGGAGCACATGATCCGACGCCAGGCGGAGGAGTCTGCAGCTGGCGGCTGCATCTGCATCATCGACCTCGATTTCTTCAAGCGCATCAACGACAATTTCGGCCATCAGGTGGGCGACCTCGTGCTGATCGATTTCGCCCGCCGCGTCCATCCGATGGTGCGCCGGCGAGATTGTTTCGGGCGGATCGGCGGCGAGGAATTCATGCTCGTCCTGCTGGACACGACGCTGGAGGAAGGCGAGGCGTTCGTCGACAATATCCTTGATTCCGTGCGCATCGCGCGGCCGTTATCCACGGTGCCGGCGTTCTTCTACACATGCTCGGCGGGATTGGCCGAGATGCGAACCGGCGATACGGTGCAGACCCTCTATGCGCGGGCGGACGAGGCGCTCTACGTGGCCAAGCAAAGCGGGCGCGACCGCTTGAGGATCGTCGCCTAGCGAACGAGGCGCGCGGGAATGAGGCCGCGCAGCGAATTTCCGACGAGAAGCCTGCCGTGCTCCAGATCCGAGAGCGAGATGCGGCCGACCCGCGCCTTCCGCTGGCAGATGAGCTCGGTTCGCAGGACGCCGGCAAGCAGCCCGCAGGAGATCGGCGGCGTACGGAACAGGCCGGTGCCATCGTCTAGGAAGACGGAGGTAATCGTGCCCTCGCAGACTTCGTCGTGTTCGTTGATCAGGATGATCTCATCCGCCTGCTGCTGAGTGAACTCGGCGCGTGCCGATTCGTAGACGGCACGTCGCGTCGTCTTGATGCGCAGGAGCTTGTCGGAGGAGTCGAGCCGAGTTTCGGCGATACGGACCGTCCAGACGGTATCGGGCGGGAGCGGCTGGAAGGGCGCGGTCGTAACCTCGATCCGCCCCTTCGGGTCCAAGGTAAGGCGGACGCGGAGAGGCGTTCCCGCGCCGGCGACTGCATCCTCGAGTTTCGAGACTGCGTCCCGTGGCTCCGGAAAACCGATGCGGCGGGCGGAGCGCAGGAGCCGGGCGAGATGCAGGCGCAGGCGGATGAAACCCTGATCGGGCTCCCAGCGCAGCGTTTCGATCAGGGAAAAGTCGCTCATCGCGCGATCCACTGATCGCCCACGGCGAACCGCGCCTTCAAGAGGCACTCGTCGTATTCGGCCTCGGCATTCGAATCGAAGACGATGCCGCCGCCGACGTTGAAGACGGCTCGGCCCTCGGGAAAGAGCGTGATGGTGCGGATCGCCACCGAGAAGCGCATCGCATCGGTCGGGGCAATCATGCCGATCGCGCCGCAATAGGCGTCCCGGGGGCCGTCCTCCAGTTCGTGCAGGATTTCCATTGCCCGCATCTTCGGAGCGCCGGTGATCGAGCCGCAGGGAAAAAGGGCGGCGAATACCTCCCGCAGCGAAGTCCCAGGCCGGAGTTTCGCCTGAACGCGGCTCACCATCTGGTGCAGCGTCGGATAGGTCTCGATGTCGAAGAGTTTCGGGACACTCAGCGTTCCGACCTCGGTGATCCGCGAGATGTCGTTTCGCAGCAGGTCGACGATCATGCGGTTTTCGGCCTGGGTCTTGATGTCGGCCCGCATGGCCGCGACGATGTCGGCATCCTCTTGCGCGGTCGTGCCGCGTGGCGCAGTACCCTTCATCGGATGCGTCTCGATCCAGCCGTCCTCGTCGGTGCGGAAGAACAGTTCCGGCGACCGCGATACGATGATCGGCCCGCCGAGATCGACATAGGCGCCGTATTTCACGGGCTGCCGATCGATCAGCGACCAGAACGCGTCAAGGGGATCGCCAGTCCACCGTGCAGTGATCGACATGGTGAGGTTCGCCTGGTAGCAATCGCCCTGGCGGATATGCCGGTGAAGGCGATCGAAGCGCTCACGATAGGTTTGGAAGTCCCACGCCGCCTGGGGATCAGCGAGAAAGGGCTCGTTGTCGAGCCGCTTGCGTGGCCGGGCAAGGGGGGAATCGTTGTCCGACGGTGCATCGAAGACCCCGAAGCAGAGGAGCGGCGTTTCGCGCCCGTCCTCCGCGAATGCCGCAAGCTTTTCCTCGAACAGGTGGCCGGCCTCGTAGGCCATGAAGCCCGCCAACCACTTCCCGGCGGCCTTTGCCTCTTCCATGCGGTCGAGGGCCGGGTAGAACTCGGCGCGGCTGCGGGCGACGATCATGTCCTGCGGGTTGGCGAAAAGCATGTTTTCGCCGGTCGTATCGTCGCGGAAGAGGATGAAAGGTTCAGGTCTGGTCATCGACGACGCTGCTTCGTGGAATTGCCCTTCGCCCCAACCCTCCCGCCAACTGGCTGCGGCGGGAGTTGTAAAGGGGTGCCGCGCATCACCTTCCCCGGTTGCCCGGCAGGAGGCGGGACAGCCGGGTTAGAGGCTGTCGTCTCGCTCAGGCCTTATCCAATGCCTCCAGCTCGTCGATGAGCCCTTCGATCATCGACAAACCCTTGTCCCAGAACGACGGGTCGGTCGCATCGAGGCCGAAAGGCTTCAAGAGTTCCGAGTGATGCTTCGTCCCGCCGGCCTTCAGCAGCTCGAAATACTTGTCCTGGAAGCCCTTTTCGGCGTGCTGGTACACGGCATAGAGCGAGTTCACCAGGCAATCGCCGAATGCATAGGCATACACATAGAAGGGTGAGTGGATGAAGTGCGGGATATAGGCCCAGTAGGTCTCGTAGCCTTCCGATATCTTGATCGCAGGGCCAAGGCTCTCCGACTGCACGGAGAGCCAGAGTTCGCCGATGTCGTCGGCCGTCAGTTCGCCGGCCTTGCGCTCCGTATGCACCTTGCGTTCGAATTCGTAGAAGGCGATCTGGCGCACGACCGTGTTGATCATGTCCTCGACCTTCTGCGCGAGCATGGCCTTACGCTCGCGCTTGTCGTCCGTCTTGTCGAGGAGTGCCCGGAAGGTCAGCATCTCGCCGAAGACGGAAGCGGTTTCGGCAAGCGTCAGCGGCGTCTGGCACATCAGTGCGCCCTGGCCGCCCGCCAATACCTGGTGGACGCCATGCCCGAGTTCGTGGGCAAGGGTCATCACGTCGCGCGGCTTGCCCATGTAGTTGACGAGCACGTAGGGATGGGCCGACGGCACGGTCGGATGGGCAAAGGCGCCCGGCGCCTTGCCCGGCCGTACCGGCGCGTCTATCCAGTGTTCGTCGAAGAAACGCTGGGCGATATCGGCCATTTCAGGCGCAAAGTCGCGGTAGGCGGAAAGCACGGTGTCCTTTGCTTCGGTCCAGGGAATCAGCGTGTTCGGCGTTTCCGGCAGTGGCGCGTTGCGGTCCCAGAAGTTCATCTGGTCCATTCCGAGCCACTTCGCCTTCATCTTGTAATAGCGGTGCGAAAGGCGCGGATAGGCCTCCTTGACGGCCGCTGCGAGCGCATCGACGACGTCGCGCTCCACGCGGTTGGCGAGGTGCCTGCTATCGGCGATGTCCTCGAAGCCGCGCCAACGATCGGCGATTTCCTTGTCCTTGGCGAGCGTATTGGTGATCAGCGTGAAGATGCGGATGTTTTCCTTGAACGTCGCAGCAAGCGCCTTCGCCGCCTTGTGGCGGATGGTCTCGTCCTTCTCCTGCAGCATGTTCAGGGTGATTTCGAGTGGCTGCTTCTTGCCGTCCACCTCGAAGCGCAGTTCCGCCATCGTTTCATCGAAGAGGCGGTTGAAGGCTGCGGCTGATGTCATCGATTTTTCGAGGAAGAGCTGCTCGAGCTTGTCTTCCAGCTGGTAGGGCTTGTCCTTGCGCAGATCCACGATCCAGGGACGATAGTGCCCGGCCACCGGATCGCTCGCCATGCATGCGTCCATGACGGAATCGTCGATGCGGTTGAGCTCTAGGGCGAAGAACAGGAGATGCGAGGAGAATTCCGTCAGCTTCGCCTGGGCGTCCCCGTAGAGCTTTCCGTTAACGGGATTGCTCGTATCGGAAAAATACGTGAGGCCGGCAAAGGAGCCGAGCCTTCCCATCAGGTCGTCCAGCGCCTCGTATTCCTTGAGTGCGGCGCCGATGCCCCGGTCGCCGGTCTTCGTGGCGGCCTCGGCGAGCTTGCCCTTCCACTTCTCCTCGAAGGCCTGCGAGGCAGTGCTCGCCTTCTCCATGTCATTTACGAAGGCTGTCGAAGTCGCGGAGGGGTAGAGATCCTGTAGCCTCCAGACCGGCAGGTCGCCAAGCTCGGCGTCGAAGCCGAAGACACTCGAGAAGGTGCGGCGGTCCTGGGGCGATAGCGGATTCATGAGTTCCTGTTCCTCTTTATTTTCTGTCCGGGCGCATCTCAGGTGTATGCGCCCGCCGCCTCTGCGGCAAGAGTGAAGAGCGTCTTTGCGACGGCTCGGGAAAGGCCCGTTGAAGAACGCCGCAATCGCTAAAATGCAATTATTTCTCAAAACTGGATGTTCAAGCCTTTATGTCAGAGTGCCTGTCAGGTTTCGCATGAGGTGAGGCATTATGACCGGTCAAAACGAGTCCAAGGTCTTTGGACAGATTCTTGTTGTCGAGGATGATCCCGTACAACGTCGACTGCTGAAAAACGCCATCGAGCGCCACGGCCACGTGGCCCATCTGGCGGAAAATGGCCGTATCGGCCTTGAAGTCCTGAAGCGCAATAGCGGCCAGATCAACGTCATCGTCCTCGATTTGATGATGCCGGAGATGAACGGCCTCGAATTCCTGGACGCGCTTCGGGATATCGGCACCGAAATACCGGTCATCGTGCAGACGGGGCAGGGCGGTATCGAGACCGTCGTGCAGGCCATGCGCGCCGGAGCGTTCGACTTCGTCGTCAAGCCGGTCTCGCCGGAGCGCATTGCAACCTCGATCAGCAATGCCCTGAAGCTCGATCAGAAAGAGGCCAAGGCACGTGCCGGCCGCAAGGCACGCTCGGGCAGCATCGGCTTCGACGACATCGTTTCGGCAAGCCCGGCGATGCTCCGCGTCATCGAGCTCGCGCAGCGGGCCGCTCAATCCAACATCCCGGTCGTGCTCGAGGGTGAATCGGGCGTCGGCAAGGAACTGGTGGCGCGTGCCATTCAGGCTGGCGGCGATCGGGCGAACCGCCCCTTCGTGACAGTCAACTGCGGTGCCATCCCGCATAACCTCGTGGAAAGCATCCTGTTCGGCCACGAGAAGGGCGCCTTCACCGGCGCCAACGAGAAGCATGTCGGCAAGTTCATGGAAGCCGATGGCGGCACGATCTTCCTCGACGAGATCGGCGACCTGCCGCTCGAGGTCCAGGTCAAGCTCCTGAGGGCCGTCCAGCAGGGCGAAATCGAAACCGTCGGCGCGCGCTTGCCGCAGAAGGTCAACGTCCGGCTGATCTCCGCCACGAACAAGGATCTGATCGAAGAGGTCAAGAACGGGAATTTCCGCGAAGACCTTTACTACCGGCTCAACGTTTTCCCGATCACGATCCCGGCGCTCCGCCGGCGCAAGGAAGACATCCCGCACCTGGTGCGCGTCTTCACAGAGCGCTTCAGCCTGGAGCAGAAGACCGGCCACCGCATCGCGGTCAACGCCAGCGCCATGGCCCTGCTCACCGCCTATGACTGGCCCGGCAATATCCGGCAGCTGGAGAACGCGATCTTCCGCGCAGTCGTCCTCTCGAAGGAAGAGGAACTGACGGAAGCGGACTTCCCGCAGATTGCGGCGCAGATGCCTGAATACGAGGTCCTCGGCAGGGCCCCAGGCGGCGAGCGAGTCGAGGCACAGTTCGTGGTGCATACCCGAACCGAGCCTTTTGTGGACGAAATCGAGGCGAATCGCGGCGTAAATGAGGCCTCTGGCACCGTGATTTCGAGCACGAACGTCAGCGGCGACGTACGCAAACTCGCCGATGTCGAAGAGGAACTCATCCGTTTTGCACTGAAATTCTACCGCGGCCAAATGAGCCAAGTTGCACGCAAATTGGGTATCGGTCGCTCGACACTCTATCGAAAATTGAAGGATTATGGGATTGATCCGGACGACCCGCAGAAAAAAGCCGCCTAATGAGCCGTTGTTAATAAACCAGCAAGCATGTTCTGTTACCCGTCAGAAATATCTTGTTAGTGGATTGTTCACTATATAAGAAGGGGTTGAGCACGTGTGGCATTTTTGCCATCGTGTCACCGCAATTGACAGTCATTGGGGACAATACGCGGCATTGTCTGTCGGACGGGGATCGAATTGCTTAATCTGAATGGTGAAATCAAGCCAGCAAGCTTGAGAAGGCGTATGCTAGGCGCCGAGATCTACAGAAAAGTGGCAAGGGCGGCAGCAGTCGCCCTCCTCGCAGTGGCAGTTTCCACTCCGGTGTTCGTCGGAACGCCCTCTGAAGCTGCCGGCGATACCCGAAGTCTCAAGCTCTATTTCATCCATACCGGCGAGAAAGCCGTCATTACCTACAAGCGCAATGGCAAGTTCGACCCGAAGGGTCTGGAGCAGCTCAACCGCTTCCTGCGCGACTGGCGTCGCAACCAGCCCACCAAGATGGATCCCCGCCTTTTCGACCTGATCTGGGAAGTCTACCGCCAGAGTGGATCGCGCGATTATATCAACGTCGTTTGCGGTTTCCGCTCGCCCCAGACCAATTCCATGCTTCGCTCGCGCTCTTCCGGCGTTGCCGAAAAGAGCCAGCACATGCTGGGCAAGGCGATGGATTTCTTCATTCCAGGCGTCAAGCTCGCCAGGCTGCGTGAGATCGGCATGAAGATGGAGGTCGGCGGCGTCGGCTTCTATCCGAAATCCGGTTCGCCTTTCGTCCACATGGATGTCGGCGGCGTGCGCGCCTGGCCGCGCATGAGCCGCCAGGAACTCGTCCGCCTGTTCCCGGATGGCAAGACCATGCACATCCCGACTGACGGAAAGCCGCTGCCGGGTTACCAGCAGGCCGTTGCTGCCTACAAGCAGCGCGCCGGTTCCGCCAGGATCGAGATTGCAAGTGCCTCCGACGAGCCGCGGCGCCGCGGCTTCCTTGCTTCTCTCTTTGGTGGTGGGGCAGACGAGGAAGAGGATTCGAACGACAGCGCGCCGACCGCCGTCGCCAAGGCTGCGCCGGCAACTCCGGCAACTCCGGCTGCACCTGAGCAGCCCGCCGCCGAGCCTGAGGTCGAAGTTGCAAGCGTCAACGCTCCCGTGCCGCAGGTTCGCCCAGCCTTCGCAAATCAGCCTGCCGATAACGGCATGACGACGGCGCTCGTTTCGCCCGCCTCCGGCAATGCCGCCCAACAGGCGCTCGCCGCCGCCCTGCCTGCCGACCAGAGCCAGGAAGGCCAGCATCAGGCGTTTGCGGATCTGAGTGGCTACAGCATTCCGGTTCCGTCGCTTCTCGGACCGCGCCGTATGAACGGCGATGCGGAAGCCGGCGTGCTGACCGCATCGGCAGATCCGGCCGCGGCAGCCTTGAGCGGCCAGTCCGCAGGCGTTCCGCTGCCGGTCGAACGTCCCGCCGTCGCGGAAGCGCTCCTGGCTTCGGCCAATGCCGATGTCGAGGCGGAAGGCGACGAAGCCGAGCAGGAAGCTCTTTCTCCGGCCGTGATCGCAGCCCTCGAGCAGCAGCGCCTGGGTGACGGGCAGATGCAGACGGCCGCTGCAATGCCGGCCCAGCCGGGTGTTGCTCCCGCGCAGGGCAAGGCTACGCTGCAGCTTGCGGCACTTGCTCCGGCCACGCGACAGGCAAGCTTTGGCGATGGTTTCGACGTTCCAAGCGCTGCTTCCGGCGCCGCAGACGCCTCCGCGGTCACTCCCTCCAAGGGCGGCCGTCCGACCAAGCATGAGGCCGAGGTGGCTGACGCCAGCCGCGCCACGATCCGCACGGAACCGAAGCTGACGCAGAAGATCATCTCGCAATGGGCCCTCACGAATGCCCGCATGGAGACGGTCGCCAAGCCCGTCAAGGCGCCGCGCTTCGTCAGCCAGACCCTGCGCGAACAGCCGACAGCCGTCTACGCCGAAGGCTTCAACGTCAAGACGGCCTCGATCGATCCCGGCCGCTTCAGCGGGTCGGCCGTGAACTTCATGGAAGTGCGCAAGTTCAACACGAACTGACCGTCGCAACTCTGGTGAAATAAAAAAAACCGCCGAGGTGATCGGCGGTTTTTTCATTGGTGCTTCCTGTCGGAAGCTTACTCTTCCGGCGGAGCCTCGATCATGCCGAGCGCGTGCAGGTATGTGTCGAGGATAGCGTCCTCTTCCATCCGCTCCTGCTCGTCCTTCTTGCGCAGTGCGACAACCTTCTTGAGGATCTTGGTATCGAAGCCCATTCCCTTGGCTTCGCCGTAGACGTCCTTGATATCGTCGGCAATCGTCTTCTTTTCTTCTTCCAACCGCTCGATGCGCTCAACAAAAGCGCGTAGCTGGTCGCGGGCGACGCCATGAGCATCAGACATCGGTATCTCCTGATTTTCCGGATTTGAATTCGACAGGAGGTGACGTGCCGCGAACGGCGGCGAAGGTCAAGCCGATTCGAAGCGAAGATGGCTATTCGCGGGGCTTGTTCAGTTCAAATGCCGATTTCTGCGCCTCGGAGGCCACATCCTGGTGCAGGGTTTTCCACTGTTCGTACGGCATGCCGTAGACCATCTCGCGCGATTCGTCCTTGCTGACGTCGATGCCAGCCGCCTCGGCGGCCTCCCGGTACCAGTTGGACAGGCAGTTGCGGCAGAAGCCGGCAAGGTTCATGAGGTCGATGTTCTGCACGTCGGCGCGTTCGCGCAGATGCGTGACGAGGCGGCGGAAGGCGGCCGCTTCCAGTTCGATCTGCTGGCTTTCGGTGGGCTTTGTCATCCAGCTCTCCTTTATTTGCTGTAGGGCCCGGTACGCGACGGGTGGATATCATGGGCGTGCAGGGCCGGGTCCGCATTCAGGCGTTCGAAAATCGGGGTAAGACGCTCCGCCCAGCGGCCGATGCCGGGATCGTCGCCGATGAGGTCCTGTCGCACCTCCAGCAGCGCATGCGGGATCCCGGTCATCATGCAATGCCGATACATGGTATCGCCCTTGAGAGCGCCGTCATAGGGTTCGTTGTCGCCTATAACGAGATGGGGATCCTCGCGAAGCAAGGCAAGGAGAGGGTGTACGGCGCGGGGGTCGTTGTCCCAGAGCACGCTTGCGTGCCAGGGCCTGGGAACCCCTTTCCGGGCCGGCGTAAAGGAATGCAGGGAGAGGACGAGAGGTGCCTTTCCGGTCGCGTTCGACACCGCCGCGATCGTCTCGGCGACCGCGCGATGGTAGGGGCGGTGGAAGGCCTCTACGCGGGCGTTCCATTCCTTGTCGCTGATCGGGTGGTTGCCGGGAATGATCGCGCCGTCGGAGATCTTCATGACAAGGGTCGGGTCGTCCTCGCCGCGATTCGGGTCGATCAGCAGGCGCGAGAAGCCGCCGAGCACCGCCGGCACGCCAAGCGCTGCGGCAAGCCTGCGCGTCAGGCCCTCGATGCCGATGTCGTAGGCGATGTGGCGGCTGAAGGCCCTCTCCGGCAACCCAAGCCTCGCATAGTGCTCCGGCAGACGATTCATCGCGTGGTCCGCGAGGATCACCATGCCTTTGTCATGATTTCCGGGTATCAGCTCAAACGGTTCGAAATCGTACATGACTGGGATTGCTGAGTTGCCGCTGCGAGGAATTCGTGCTTGATGGCATGCGCCGGGCGCGCGTGCAAGCTTGCGCTGGCGGTGCATCGATCACCTTGGCCTGCAGTGCCGGGTCCCGAGGGAATATAATCGATTAGAGTTGCGTTGACATTCGCAAGGTGGCAGCGCAGAAGACTAACATCGAATAACCATGGAGCCGTTGTGGCCGTGTTCAGCCAAGTAGCGCCAAGTTTTGCTTCGCGTTCCGGGCCGCTTGCCCGCTTCGCGCTTTTCGCTCTCGTCATTGCTGCGCCCTTCTTCCTTCCCAATGTGGCTCGCGCCGATTTCCGGGTATGCAACGGGACGCAGAATCTCGTTGGCGTTGCCATCGGCTACCGCGCCAAGGATGGCTGGATCACAGAAGGCTGGTGGCAGGTTCCTGCGACGACCTGCGCCACGCTCATCGAGGGCGAGCTTCAATCACGCTATTATTACCTCTACGCCGAGGACGCCGCACGCGGCGGCCGCTGGACAGGCGATATCCAGATGTGCGTGGCGGAGAATGAATTCAAGATCGTCGGCGTGCAGGATTGCTTCGCCCGCGGTCACCAGAGAATGGGATTCAAGGAATACGACACGGGCCGCCAGGGAAGCTGGATGGTTCAGCTGTCCGACACACCAGGGACGCAAGAAAGCCAGAATTGATGAAGCGTAATCGCAAGGTAAAGATCCTAGCCACTCTCGGCCCGGCCTCCAGCGAGGAATCGATGATCGAGAAGCTGCACCAGGCCGGTGCAGACGTCTTCCGCATCAACATGAGCCATTCCAGCCATGACATGATGCGCACATTGATCCAGCGCATACGCGCCGTCGAAGCTCGTTCCGGCCGGCCCATCGGCATCCTTGCCGACCTGCAGGGACCGAAGCTGCGCGTCGGCAAGTTTGCCGAGGGCAAGGTCGACCTGAAGCCAGGCGATACGTTCACGCTCGACAACAAGGATATCCCCGGCGACGGCAGCCGCGTCTTCCTGCCGCATCCGGAAATCCTGGAATCTGTCCAGCCCGGCCACCGGCTGCTGATCGACGACGGAAAGCTGGCGCTCAAGGCTGAGAAGTGCGACGGCAAGAGCATCGTCACCACCGTCATTTCGGGCACGAAGATCTCCGACCGCAAGGGCGTGAGCCTTCCCGACACACTGTTGACCGTCGGCGTGCTGACCGACAAGGACCGCACCGACCTCGACGCCGTGCTCGCGACCAACGACGTCGACTGGGTGGCGCTCTCCTTCGTCCAGCGTCCCGAAGACCTGGCGGAAGTTCGCAAGATCGCTCGCGGCCGCGTCGGCATCATGTCGAAGATCGAGAAGCCGCAGGCCATCGAGCGCATCGAGGAAATCATCGAGCTCTCCGACGCGCTGATGGTCGCCCGCGGAGACCTCGGCGTCGAGATGCCGCTCGAATCCGTTCCGGGCATCCAGAAGCAGCTTATTCGCGCCTGCCGCCGTTCGGGCAAGCCGGTGGTTGTCGCCACGCAGATGCTGGAATCGATGATTTCCGCGCCGGTTCCGACGCGCGCCGAAGTCTCGGACGTCGCCACCGCCGTCTTCGAAGGTGCGGACGCCGTCATGCTGTCGGCCGAATCCGCTTCCGGCGATTATCCGGTCGAAGCTGTCGCGACGATGGCCTCCATCGCGAGCACGATCGAACGCGAGCCGCACTATCCGGGCATCATCTATGCCCAGCGCGCCCAGCCGGAGGCAACCGGCGCCGATGCGATTTCGCTTGCAGCCCGGCAGATTGCCGAAACGCTGAAGCTGTCGGCGATCGTCTGTTACACCTCATCGGGCACGACGGGTCTGCGCGCCTCTCGCGAACGTCCGCAGGTGCCGATCCTGGCGCTGTCGCCGGTCATCCAGACCGCACGCCGCCTAGCCATCGTCTGGGGCCTGCACTGCGTGGTCACCCATGACGCGACCGACCTCGACGACATGGTCAACCGTGCCTGCCGCATCGTCGCCGACGAGGGCTTCGGCAAGCCGGGCGATCGGATCATCATTTCCGCCGGCGTACCGCTCGGCACGCCGGGCGCAACCAACATGCTGCGCATCGCCTACATCGGTTCGGACGGCCAAAGCGGCATCTGATCGCTGCTGCGATTTCGAATTTGCAGAACCCGCCGTCGAAAGACGGCGGGTTTGTTTTTGCGCTCTAGCTGGCGGGCAAGGACATGTGGCCGACGCGATAGACCTGGCCTTCTGCGGCGCTCGGCGGCATGTCGCGATAAAGGTTGAAGCGAACGATGGTCCACGTCCGCGGCTCGAAGGCCGAGACGGAGGCGAGCACGCTGCCTCCAGAGCCGCCGAGTGTCGCGCGCCGCGTCTCTCCTGCGCGAAGATCGGCAAGGTTGGCTTGAGGATCTATCGGGAGCACTTCACGCATTGCGAACTGTGCGGCATCGACGCCCGGCGCAGTCTCCGCGTGCCAGACGATCCAATGATGGATGCTCGGTCGTCCGAAGGCTTGCGTCAGCGCGTCGAAGCCCGGCCCGGTTATGAAGTTGCTGGCGCCCTCCGGCTCGTCCCAGAGATAGAAGGGCGCGTAGAGATTTTCCCGACTGCCGAACTCGCCCTTTCGCGCGCTGAGATAGGCCTTGAAGCGAAGGTGCGGAAAGCCGTCGGTGCCGGGGCCGCGGTCGCGGATGCGGCGGTCGATGATCGCCATGTCGTAGTCGGCGGGCAGGGTGAAGCTGTATTGCATGGCGATCATGGAACGAACTCCCGGTGCCGAATTGTCGTTCATGATGGCTGTGCCGTGGCACGCGCACGCCAACCGTCTTCGGCCATCTGTGCCAGACCGTCGCCAAACGACCATTCGTCGGGCTCGGAAGTGGTAATGGTAATCATGACGTCTTCCTTTCGCAGTCCGGGCGCTTCACCGAGAAGCTCTGCGGCGCGCTTGAAGAAACGCTTCCTTGTCTCGGTGCTGCGCGGCCGGCCGGCATGGATCGCAAACAGTACGAAATCGTCCGAGCGCGGCCCGGCAAGATAGTTGCGATCGAAGATCAGTTCGCCGGGCTCGTGCTGGTGGATTTCGTGGAAGCGGTCGGCAGGCGGCACGTCGAATGCCTCGACCAGCGCGCGGTGAATACTGTCGGAAAGCGCTCGCAGATATTCCGGGGATTTGCCCTTGAGCAAGGATATCCGAACGAAAGGCATGGAAGCCTCCTTGGTTGAGATCTTGACAAGAGGATCATCGCACGACAGTTTAATCCATAAAATCAGAATTTAATGAACAAACGATCCTGAAAATTGGGATTAATTGATGCGCCGTACGATCTTCGATCTCGATGTGCTCCGCACCTTCGTAACCGGGATGGAGCTCGGCAATTTCGCCAAGGCTTCCGAGCGCCTTGGCCGCTCGACTTCGGCGGTCAGCGCGCAGTTGAAGAAGCTGGAAGAGCAGGCGGGCACGCCGATCTTTCGCAAGGCTGGCCGCGGCCTGGCGCTCACCGAGGCGGGCGAGACCATGCTTGCGTACGCCCGCCGTCTTCTCGAACTGAACGACGATGCGGCCGCGGCAGTCCAAAGCGTCGAGCTCGAGGGCTGGGTGCGGCTGGGGCTGCAGGAGGATTTCGGCGAGAATG
Organism: Rhizobium sp. BK251; assembly: GCF_004345245.1. Taxonomy (GTDB): domain Bacteria; phylum Pseudomonadota; class Alphaproteobacteria; order Rhizobiales; family Rhizobiaceae; genus Rhizobium. The sequence continues at coordinate 341,053 of NZ_SLUQ01000008.1, forward strand.
TCCTTCCCGACGTGCTTGGCCGCTTTGCGCGGGCTCATCCGAAGGTCAGGATCGAAGCTCGTGTCGTGCGCAATGCGGAACTGATAGAGCGCGTCACGACCGGCAAGCTCGACCTTGCACTCGCCTGGAGCGACGGGACGCTCACTGCCCATTGCGAGAAGATCGGCGAGGTGCCGATGCGATGGATCGGTCCGGCGTCCGGCGCTGCCGCCTGGAATGCTGCGAGCGGCGAGCCGCTGCCGCTCGCTTCGCTGGAGGCGCCTTGCCTGTTGCGGACGGCAGCGACGAACGCGCTCGACCGCGCCAACATTGCCTGGCGCCTGTCATTCGTCAGCCCCAGCCTTGGCGGGCTTTGGGCGGCGACCGCTGCCGGCCTCGGCATCACGGTCCGCACGCCGATCGGCCTTCCGGCCAAGGTCAGGCCGATTGCGCCTTCTTCTGTCGGGCTGCCGCAGCTGCCTTCACTCGGCCTCGTCCTTCATCGCGCCGAGGCCGATCCGGATGCCGCGACATCGCGACTTGCTTCCCTCGTACTGCAATCCGTTCGGGACGCGCTCTTCGACGCGGTTCCTCAAAGGGAACTGATCAGTGCGTGAAGCCGGCGGCCCGCGTCTCAGCCAAAACGCTCCAGGGCCGTTGCGAAGACCTCTGCATCGACATTTCCGCCGGAAGCGAAGGCGATCACGGTATCGCCCTTGATCTCATCCTTGCGGAAAAGCGCCGCCGCGAGCGCGACCGCGCCGCCGGGCTCGATCACGATCTTGAGCCTCGAGAACGCGATCGCCATGGCCTGGAGTGCCTCCTCGTCCGTCACCACGAGGCCGGGGCCGCAGAGCCGCTGCAGGATTGGGAAGGTGATATTGCCGGGCTGCGGCGTGACGATCGCATCGCAGATGGAACCGGACATCGTCGCGTTTCGCTCGATCTTGCCCGCTGCCAGGGAACGCGTCGCATCATCGAAGCCGGCCGGCTCGCAGGGACGCACCCGCAGGCCGGGAGCCCGTGCTTCCAGAGCGAGCGAGATGCCGGAGGTGAGGCCGCCTCCGCCGCAGGGCACGAGCACCTCTGCAGTTTCGATACCTGCCTCGGTGGCCTGCTCGGCGATTTCAAGACCGGATGTGCCCTGGCCGGCGATTACGAGAGGTTCGTCGAAGGGCTTGATAAGGGTAAGCCCTCTTTCCTTTGAAAGCCTTGCGCCGATTTCGTCGCGATCTTCCTTTATGCGATCGTAGAGCACGACCTCGGCGCCGAAGGCGCGGGTGTTGTCGATCTTCAGCTTCGGTGCATCGATTGGCATGACGATCACCGCGGGCACGCCGTGCATCCGGGCCGCGAGCGCGACCCCTTGGGCGTGGTTGCCGGAAGAGAAGGCGATGACGCCCCTGGCCCTGATCTCGGGCGGCAGCGCCGACACGGCCGACCAACCGCCGCGGAACTTGAAGGACCCGGAATGCTGCAGGCATTCGGCTTTCACGAAGACGCGCCGCCCCGCAATCTCATCGACGAAAGGGGAGGAGAGAAGCGGCGTGCGGCGGACATGGCCGTCCAGGCGCGCACGGGCGGCTTCGATCATTTCAATGGATGCCATGGGGAGACTCTCTTGAGGGAACAGATGGGGATATGAATAGGGCGCACCCGGCAGCTTGGAAACGGTCACTTTGTCACGGTAACACGAAAGCGACCCGTGCCTCGTCTCTGTCCTGTTGAGGCTGGTTCTCGGCGCGCCGTCGGAACTCGGTCGGGCTTTCGCCGGTCACGCGAGCGAATTCACGGTTGAAATTGGATTTGCTGATGAAGCCGGAGTCGAACATCACCCGCGTCACCGGATGATCCGTCGCCGCAAGCGCGTCGCAGGCATGGCGGATGCGGAAGGCATTCACATATTGGGAGACGCTCATGCCATGGATGCGGTTGACGGCCATGGAGACGCGCCGGGCCGGCAGGCCGAGCTTGCGGGCGATGCGGTTGAGATTGAGATCCGGATCGAGGTAGATCGCCTTCGACTGCATGAGCGCATCCAACGCTGCTGCTGCGCTGCCGTCCTCTTCGGTCGGCGCCGGATTGACGGTCATCTCGGCGGCGAGCTCTTCGGCAGACTGGTTGGTGCCGGCGACGAGCGCCGCGCCGCCGAGGATGAGGAGCGCAATCACGTTGCCGAAGGCAACGATCGAGGCGGCGTGGGCCCCACCGGACCGCTCGAAATCGAGGCTGATGAAGACATCGCTGAGGCCTCCGGCGACAACGGCGGTGGCTGTGATCAGCAGAGATCGGTAGGAAAGCAGCGTCCCGTCCAGCCGCGAGGCGATCAGGCCGTCAGGTCCGCGCCGGGCGAGCCAGAAAAGCGCCACGCCATAGCCGATAAAGATCATGATCAGGACGAAGCCCATCGGCTCGCGCCAAAAGGCGAGCATCAAGGCGATCGTCGCGGCCGGGAGGGCATGCGGCCAGAGCCTGGTGAGACGCAGCGGCTCTTCGAGTGTCAAGTTGCGGAAGCTGATCCAGGCAATCGCGGGGATCAAGGCAGCCGTGATCGACTGCGCCGGCATGATCGCCAGGATCTCGTAGCCCCAGCGAATCCCGATGAACACCGATTGCAACGCATAGACGCCGATGAGGAACATGAAGGGTTGCCTCTCCCTCGCGCGCCAGTCCTCCTGCCGAAGCATGCGCACCAGCAGGATCGCAAGCAGCAGTGCAACGACGAAAGGCAAGGGCACGAAGATCATGGGCATGTCCGGCAAGGGTTGGTGACTATCCAACATCACATTGGCCTCGATCGCAATCGCGGGCGACCCGGATCATGATCGAGGTCTTCGCATGAAAAGAGAACCGCCAGTCTGCAGCCGACCGCAATCCTGCGGAGCAGCTACGGAGCACGCGATGACGATCATCCTTTCCATCCCGATTTTCATACTCACCCTGATGTCGGCGCTTGCCGGCCCAGCGCCCGCGGGCGAGACGATCGATCTTTCGACGATACGCAGCATCGTCATTACCGGCGATGCAAGCGCCATCGAGATCACCACCTCGGCGGAGGAACCATATCGCGCCAGCGTCAGCGGACGCCGGTCCGGCTGGTTCTCCTCCTGGTACTCGAGCTGGTTCTACAATTCCTGCAACGACCGCAGCCGCTTCGGCATCGAGGGAACGACGCTGACCATCGATGTCGCGCTTTCGGCCTGGAGCGACATCGCCGATTGCGCCCCGCATCTCTCCGCCAATATTCCCGCCGGCGTCGCCGTCCGTATCGAGCAGGAGGCCTTCTCGGCGGATCTCGACGGCGATTTCTCGAGTTTCGCGACGACGACAAACGCGGCCGACATCACGCTCAACGGCCACGCATCCGCCGTCGACATCAGCGGCAGCGCGGTGCGGGCGAACCTCAGCTATGCGCGCGTCCTGCGCGACGAAAAGGTCGCGATAACGGCGCAGTCGCTCGATGCCTTTGTCGGCTTCGGCAAGGATGTGCCAGTCGATTATACGGTCACCGCGAAGGCTTCCTATGTCGACAGCCTCGTGCCGAGCGTTCCCGGCAGCCGGCCGCTGGTCAACATCCGCGGTGATTTCGTTCGCGTCAGGATCCGGTAAAGGTCCTGCCGGCTGCGAGCCTTGCCGGCCCGTCGGGATCGTGTGCAGGCAGGATGATGGTCGGCTCGCTGGTGGCGAACTGCCTGATGGCGCGCAGCGTCGCCTCCGAGATGGTCGGATCGTAGGTCACGCCATCGGCCTTCCCGTTGGCGAGATTGGCCTCCGTGTAGGTGGCGTCGCCGGCGAGGAAATAGGTGATGCCCGCATCGCGGACGACGACGGAGACGTGGCCTTTCGCGTGGCCCGGCGTCGGCACCAGGAAGATGCTGCCGTCACGGGTGATCGGGTGCGATGCGGGGAAGGGGCCAACCGGCGGGCCGTCCATGTCCACGAGCTCCGGCTTCAGCCAGACCGGCCAGCGCTGCGGCAGGCATCCCATCATCATGCCCATCAGGCCTCGCGAGACCTCGTAGTTCTCCCGGGGCGCTATGATGCGGTTGTGAGGGAAATGATCGAGGCCGCCGGTATGGTCGTGGTGGAAATGGGTGAGGATCACCACCTCGATGTCACGCGCCGGGTCGAGGCCCATGGCGGCAAGGCGGGGACCGATCTCCTCCAGCGGCGCAACCTTGATGACGACTTCCCTGGTGAAAAAGGGATTCCAGCGCGGCAGGTAGCCGGGCACGGAATTGCGCCAGGTGTCGCCCGTATCGACAAGGAAGCGTCCCTCGGGATGCTCGATCAGGAAGCAGAAGATCGGCAGCGGATCGACCCAGTTGCGATCGCGGAAGATATCAACCTTGCGGCCGAAGGCACCGCGGCCGTCGCGCCCCGTCTTTTGCGCGGTCTTCATCCGGGCCTTGCCGGTTTCGATGGGTGTGATCCTGATCATCGTGGCGTCTCCAAAAAGAACGGTCGTTCTACTAGCGCTAATTGGATGACTTGTAAAGAACGAGCGTTCGTTTTATTTAAAGGCATGCCAAGAATCACTGAAGAGAGACGTGCGGCCCGACGCCTTGAAATATTGGAGGCCGCCTGGCGCTGTTTCCACCGGCAGGGACTGCACCTGACGACGATGGACGACATCATCCGCGAATGCGGGCTCTCCGCTGGCGCGGTCTACGGCTATTTCAAGAACAAGGACGAGTTGATCCTGGAAGCTGTCGTGACCTCGCTTTCGGCGCTCGGGGTTGCGTTGGCGCCTGTCTTCGAGAGCGAGCCAGCCCCGCCGCCGGCTCAACTCATCGAGAATATCCTAGCGGTAGTGGACAGGTTCTCGGCGCGCAGCGGCTACGATCTGAAGCGGATTGCGTTGCTGGGATGGGCGGAATCGCAGCGCAGTGCCGCCGTCCTGGAGGCCATGCACGGCCACTACCTAGGTTTTCTCGCCCGGTTCGAGACGCTCGCCGAGCGCTGGCGCAGCCAGGGCGTCATCAATGCGGCTGCCGACGGCAGCGCCTTCGCAAAGACGCTGCTTTCTCTTGTCATGGGATATGTGGCGCAATCGGCAATCCTGGGCGAGCTCAAGGCCGAGACTATCCGAAAGGGCCTCGACGGCTTGCTGAAGGCTCAGTAGCCCCTCGCTGCCCCTTCCGCGGCGCGGCTGTCCATCGCGCCGTTGAATCTGGCGCCGCCGCCCTTTTGAATGTCAGCCACGCTCTTGCCGCCGACGAGAATGCCCGCGGCCTGGCCCCAGACCGGCCCTCCTATGCCGCCTTCGAAGCTGTAGCCCATGGCGGCGAGCGCCTTCTCTGTATCGGGAGAAAGGGCGTAGGGCTCCAGATAGATCTTGTCGGGCTGCCACTGGTGATGGATACGCGGCGCGTTGACGGCCTGGCTGATATCCATGCCGAAGTCGACGACGTTCAGGATCGCTTCCAGCGTGATGGTGATGATACGCGAGCCGCCGGGGCTGCCGATCACCATGAATGGCTTGCCGTCCTTCGTCACGATCGTCGGGCTCATCGAGGAGAGGGGTGTCTTCTTCGGTTCGATGGCGTTGGCCTCGCCCTGCACGAGCCCATAAAGATTGGGAACGCCGGGCTTGGAGGTGAAGTCGTCCATCTCGTTGTTGAGCAACACACCGGTTCCGGGGGCGACGACACCGGCGCCGAAGGAGCCGTTCAGCGTATAGGTAACCGCGACGGCATTCCCCTCGTCATCGATGATCGAATAATGCGTCGTCTCGGTGCTTTCCTTGCCGCCGAGGGGTTTCAGATCTTTCGAGGTGCCCGCCTTGTAGGGATCTATCTTCTTGCGGATCGCAGCTGCGTAGCTCCTGTCGAGCAACGTCGAAACCGGATTGTCGACGAAATCGGGATCGCCAAGCGCGGCATTGCGGTCGACATAGGCATAGCGCATGGCCTCGACCATGATATGCACCGCCTCCGATGAGCCGAAGCCGAGATAGGAGAGCGGATAGCCCTCGAGTACGTTCAGGATTTCGCAGATGATGACGCCGCCGGAAGAGGGAGGCGGCGATGAAATGATGTCGTAGCCACGGTAGCTGCATTCTACCGGCTTCAGTTCACGGACCGCATACTGATCGAAATCGCCCTTCGCGAGGATGCCGCCCTTTTCCGCGCTTGCCTTCACGATTGCCTCTGCCGGCGCGCCTTTGTAGAAGGCGTCCGGACCTTTTTCGGAGATTGCCGAGAGCGTTCCGGCGAGGTCGTTCTGGACAAGCGTTTCGCCTGCGCCATAGGGCTTGCCGTCGGCTTTCAGGAAGATCTTTGCCGCCGCCTCGTCCTTGGCGAGCCGCTTGGCGGCGGTGGCAAGGGCGGTTGCATCACCCTGGCCAAGCACGAAACCCTCGCGGGCGTAGCGGATCGCGGGCGCGATCAGTTCCTCGCGCGACTTGGTGCCGTATCGTTGCCGCGCCGTTTCCAGGCCGAGTACGGATCCCGGCACGCCGACGGCGAGATAGCCGTCGAGGCTTGCCCGCGGAACGATCTCGCCCTTGTCGTCCTGATACATCGTTTTCGTGGCAGCAAGCGGCGCGCGCTCGCGGAAATCCAGGAAGGTCGTCTTCCCGTCCTTCAGCCGGATGGTCATGAAGCCGCCGCCACCGAGGTTGCCCGCCGTCGGATAGACCACAGCCAATGCATAGCCGACGGCGACCGCCGCATCCACCGCATTGCCGCCGTCTTTGAGAACCCCGACCCCGACATCGGAGGCAAGGCGATGCGCCGTCACTACCATGCCATGCTCGGCCATGACCGGCGCCGGGGATGCCGCGAGCGAACCGTGCAGCGGTACGACCGACAAAGCCAGGGCAAGGACGAAAGAGATCACTCTGAAATTGCTGCGCATGCCGGTTCCCCCCGACTGTTATAATGAAGGCGCGTCCTTCAACCCGGGCGCCGGGTTATGCACGTCACGTATGCTTCGCCCGCTCATGAGCCGCGACAAGCTCGGCCGGTGAGGGGATATCCGGATCCTCTCGTATTCCGTCATCGGGCCTGGCTGCGGCCCATCTCAACAATGCGTCGAGCGCCGGACAAAGCGACTGGCCCCATTCGGTCAGGCAATATTCGACCTTGGGCGGCACCTGATGATGCACGATGCGCCGGACGATGCCGTCGATCTCCATCTGGCGCAACTGCTGGATCAGCATCTTCTGCGAGATTGCCGGTATGGCGCGTTCGAGATCGGAGAAGCGCCGCACCTTGCCGCCGAAGAGCTGGAACAGGATCACCAGCTTCCATCGACCTTCGAGAATTTTCAGAACATTTTCAACGCCTGCTGCGGCGGAATGGGGTTTCATTGCCATACCTTACTTTTTTGTAAGTACCATACTTTTTTGTCAGTTCTTGCGAAATTTCCAGTGTACTCGCATCTTCTGGGGCAGACAACAGAAAGGACCTGATCCATGGGCATAGAACTCCCGAAACCCCTGGCCGCCTATTTCGCCGCCAAAAACAGAAAAGACATAGACGGCATGCTTTCGGCCTTTGCCGCGGATGCGATCGTACACGACGAAGGCGAGGATCATCACGGAAGGGCCGCCATCCGCAGCTGGATGGAAGAGACGACCAGAAAATATGCCGTGACCGCCGACGTCACGGAGCTTGCGAAGGACGGAGAAAAGCTGAGAGTCGCCGCTCTGGTCTCCGGAACTTTTCCAGGCAGCCCCGCCACGCTGCATTACAATTTCACGCTCGAAGGCGATGCAGTCAAGCGGCTGGAGATTGGCTGATGACCATCGCAGCAACATTCTCATGTGATCCGAACGAGTTCGCCGGCAAGCGCATTCTCGTCACCGGCGGAACCAAGGGCGTTGGCGAGGCCATGGTTCGCCGGCTTTCGGCGGGCGGCGGCCGCGTCGCCACGACTGCCCGTTCGCCCCGGTCTGCGAGCGACCAGCCGGAGGAACTCTTCGTCCAGGCAGATATCAGCACCGCGGAAGGCGTTGAAGGCGTGGCGCGCCGGGTCATGGAGGTCTTCGGCGGCATCGACATCCTGATCAACAACGTCGGTGGCTCCTCGGCACCGAGCGGCGGCTTTGCGGCACTTACCGACGAGCTTTGGCAGGCGGACATAAACGCCAATCTCTTGGCGCCAGCCAGGCTCGACCGCGCCTTCCTGCCCGGTATGATCGAGCGCGGCGAAGGTGTGATCATCCATGTCACGTCGATCCAGGCACGCCTGCCGCTCTACGAGGCGACGCTTGCCTATGCGGCTGCGAAGGCGGGCCTTTCCACCTATAGCAAGGGGCTCTCCAAGGAGGTGGGACCGAAGGGCGTGCGGGTGAACAGGATCGCACCCGGCTTTACGGAGACGACTGCCGCGACAGCGCTCATCAGGCGGCTTGCCGACAAAGCCGGAACCGACATGCAGGCGGCGCGGCAGCAACTGATGGATTCGCTCGGCAGCATCCCGATCGGCCGCCCGGCGCGACCCGAGGAGGTTGCAGAACTCGCTGCATTCCTGGCGTCCGATCGCGCGGCGTCCATTCACGGTGCTGAATATACCATCGACGGGGGAACCGTTCCCACGGTCTGATCCTCCCGGTCGACCCGCAGGAGCGCGATGCGTTCTTCCACGGCACGGGCAATCGCCTGCAGGTCGCGCGGCCGGCCGGCGATGCTCTCCATCGCCGCGATAGCGAGGTCGGTCGCGACATAGTCCGGCTTATGGCCCAATCCCTTGACGGCGATCAGCTGGGCGCCGGGAATATCGCGAGCGAGGCCGCGGGAATGAAGATGTTCCCAGACAATCCTGTCGCTGTCGCCGGTGATGATGATCGCCGGCGACTTTATGTTTCGGTAAAGAGGTGCGTTCACCCCGAGATAGTCGCGGAACCGGGCCAGCTCGGCCGCGTTGCTGCGGAATGTTCCGGGTCGCAGGGCAAGTTCCGGACCGGTCGTCGCTACATAGTCCTTGGGCCGCGGATTGGGGTGGAAGATGTTCAGCGTGCCGAGCTCCACCCGACGCAGACCGAGCGGCACGACGAAGACGCGATTGAAGAGCCAGCCGAGAAGCGGCACGGTGGCGACGTGATAGTACCAATCGATGCCCCCTTCCCAGGGGTGGGTTGCTGGGGCAAGGAAGACGAGCCCGGCGGTTTTTTCAGGGTGCCGCACCCCGAAGGCGGCCGCGATGGCGCCGCCGAAGGAATGGCCGACGATGATCGCCCGCTTGATTCTATGGGCGTCCATAAGGCGGGCGATCGTGTCCGCCTGGCCGGAGGGGAGGGCGTTTTCAGGGCCGCCGCGTTCGGAATAGCCGTGGCCGGGCCTGTCGACGAAAAGCAGTTCCGCCTTGCCCTCCAGCTGTTCCCGAAAGGCGCCGGCCTGGTCGCGGAGATTGCCGCTTGCGCCATGGATGAAGACGAGTGCCGGAAGATCGGCATCCGGCGACGCAGGGACGTGGAGCGCATTCATCCTGAAGCCGCCGACATCCTTGAGTTCGCCGATATTGGGATATGCCTGTTCGAAGCTTCTCGCTTTGTAGGAGGAATAGGCGAGAGCAGCAGCAAGCGGCAACGCGGCGGCGAATAGTTCGGCGATCATGACATGTCTTGACGATCGATAGAGTTGCGTGTCGGGCGACGAGGCCCCCTCATGCAATTATGGCGCGCGTGCCGCGCGTCAATATCAGGTGCGGCTGCCGGCCAGCTTTTCCGAAAGCCGGTTCACCTGCTCCTGCGCCGTCTTGTCGGCGGGGTAGACCTCGAGGAAGCGCTCCCAGGCCTTGAGCGTGATCTGATCGTTGCCCGATTCGCTCAGGATCGCGGCCATGCCGGCGAGGGCCCCGAAATGGCGCGGCTCGAGCGTCAGCACCTGGTTGATATCGGCCATCGACTTGCGATAGTTGCCCATCGCGTAGTTCAGCGTTGCTCGCCGGTTCCAGCCCTCGACATAGTCCGGCTTGAGGGCGATAGCCTGATCGAGGAAATCGAGAGCGGCCGGGTTGCGCTTCTCCTCGATCGCCTGGTTCGCCCACTGCATGAGAAGATTGACCGTCGCGCTGCCGGAATCGTTCCATTCCATGCGGATCTGGTTGGCAATCGTCTGCGCCTTTTCAGGATCGCTCGTGCGCCTCAGTTCGGCGAAGAGGTTGTCCAGCCGCTGCTGGGGGGAAGTGTTGACGTCCTTCTGTTCGATGATGACCGAACCGTCGGCGGCCGCGGCAAAGGGCGCTGCCAGGAGGATGGACGAGAGGAGCGGCACCGCCGCGCAGGACAGACGAAAAAAGCGCATGGCGGGCATGGTAGCCCGCCAGCGCCGAAGATCAAAGCAAATTTGACGTGATCGCGAAAGCACCGCGATCAGGCTCTTTCCGCAGCAGCCTGAAAAAGGCCGGCGAAAAGCGCCCCGCGCGCAATCAGCCCTGACGGGCCTTGTAGCGCGGGTTCAGCTTGTTGATGATGTAGATACGGCCCTTGCGGCGGACCAGACGGTTGTCGCGATGGCGCGCCTTGAGCGACTTGAGCGAATTCTTGATCTTCATTTTTCTGATCCGCGAGGTTTATGGGGGAATGTCACATTCGCCCGCTTCTTAACAATCAAAAGCGCGCCGCAGGGCGCGCCGTTTAGGTTGGGCAGGCAAATAACCCGCCGCCTTTGCCGTGTCAACGGTCTCGGGCCTTTTTTCCGGGGACATCGGGCTCCGCGCGCGTGGAGGTCAGTGTCGTGACGTGCCCCATCTTTCGGCCAGGACGGGCCTCGGCCTTGCCGTAGAGATGGACGAGGGTGTCGTCGCGCCTGAGCCATTCCGGCAGTGAAACGATGTCGTTGCCGATCAGGTTCTGCATGATGCAGTCGGAATGCCGGTCGGCCTTTCCTAGCGGCAGCCCGGCAACGGCGCGGATATGCTGCTCGAACTGCGAGACGACGCAGGCCGCCTCGGTCCAGTGGCCCGAGTTGTGGACACGGGGCGCCATCTCGTTTGCGATCAGGCTTCCGTCCGCCAGGACGAAGAACTCGATTCCGATGACGCCGACATAGCCGAGCGCGGAAAGGATTCTGGCCGCGGCGTCGCGAGCGACAGCTGCCGTCTCCGGCAGGATACGGGCGGGGACGGTCGAGGTGTGAAGAATGCCGTCGCGATGGACGTTCTCGGCCGGATCATAGCAGACGATGTCGCCATCGGCGGAGCGTGCCGCGATGATCGAGACTTCGCGCTCGAAGGCGACGAAGCTCTCAAGAATGAGCGGCACGCCACCCAGGGCCGCGTAGCCGCCTTCGATGCCGTCGGCGGTCGAGCGATAGACCTTCTGACCCTTGCCGTCATAGCCGAGCCGGCGTGTCTTCAGTACGCCCTGGCCGGAAAAATCCGCAAGGGCAGCCTCGAGATCCGCCTGGCCGTCTACGGCATGGAATTTGGCCGTTGCTATGCCGCAGTCATTGATGAAGCGCTTCTCGACCAGCCGGTCCTGCGAGACCGCGAGCGCCTTTGGCGGCGGGTAGACGGGAACCTCGCGGGCAAGGGTCTCAGCGGCTGCGACGGGGACGTTCTCGAATTCGTAGGTAACGACATCGCAGAGGCGGGCGAGCTCGGCCAAGGCAGCCGGGTCGTCATACGCGGCAGGAATCTGGAGGTTTGCGACCTGCGCTGCCGGACAGTCAGCCTCGGGCTCCAATATGACTGTGCGGAAACCCAGACGGGCCGCCGCCATGGCAAGCATGCGGCCAAGCTGGCCGCCGCCGATGATACCGATCGCCCTGATCGTCATAGGTCGTCCATCGGGTATTCCGCGACCGCCGCGCTCTGGCGGGCACGCCATTCATCGAGCCTGTCGGCGATCTCTTCATCGGAAAGAGCAAGCACGGCCGCGGCAAGCAGGGCGGCATTGATCGCGCCGGCCTTGCCGATCGCAAGCGTGCCTACGGGAATGCCGGCCGGCATCTGCACGATGGAGAGGAGGCTGTCCTGGCCCGAGAGAGCCTTCGACTGCACCGGCACGCCGAAGACCGGCAGCGGAGTCATTGAGGCGGCCATTCCCGGCAGATGCGCTGCCCCGCCCGCACCCGCGATGATTACCTTGAAACCCTCGTCCCGGGCGCTCTTCGCAAAGGCGGCGAGCCTGTCGGGCGTGCGATGCGCCGAAATGATGCGTGCATCATAGCTTATCTCGAGGACTTCGAGCGTATCGGCGGCGTTCTTCATGGTCTCCCAGTCGGACTGGCTGCCCATGATGATGGCAACGGGTGGTCTGTCTGTCATCGCGGCAATGGTTCCTCGAGCTCAGGCAATGATATCCGGAATGATCTGGTCTTCCAGCTTCGTCAGCTTGTCCTTGATCGCAAGCTTCTTCTTCTTCATGCGCTGGACGCGCAGGGCATCGCAGCCCGTTTCTATCATGGCGTTGATCGCGACGTCGAAATCTTCGTGCTCCTGACGCAGACGCGCGACCTGCAGCCTGATTTCCGCCTGTTCCTGATCGGCCATTTCAAATCCCCATTATAGCCGGCGCACCGTTGTCCGCTCCGCCAATGATTTCCGCAAGCTCCTATCACCAAATGGCTGCAACGGGAAGTTATCCGTGACCACGATTTTGCCCTTCTCAAACCATGTTTTGGCCTTCGACAAGCCTTCAAAATTGTGTCACACTTCCGCTGTTGAAGCCTAGAACCCCGGCGACTGGATAGCTGGGGAAGGCAAGAGGAAGGAAGGCTCAAATGACAATTCAAGCCCATCTTGAATCGCTTCAGAAAAAGCATGTCGCTCTTGAGGAGGAACTGCACCTCGCAAGAACGTCTCCCTCTCGTGATGATTCCGAAATTGCTGAAATAAAGCGGAGAAAGCTGCGCATCAAAGACGAAATGGAACGTCTTAGGTCATCCGTCCACTAACTAACCACGCTCTCAAAGATCGCCGGGCGATCGTCTTGTGTTCATAAGAGGTATCGAACCCAAGATTCAGGAGACCCCCTTCACAAGATCAGATGACGCCCAATCATCATAGACATGCGCCAGCTTCGCAAAGTATGAGAGTGGAAGTTGGCGCAGCCTTCGGCAAGGTCCTGCGGACAGCCCGTTTCAAGCCCAGAACTGATCCAGCCACAGATTGAGCTTGTCAAATCCCCTGTTATTCACCGCGTAGATGCGCTTCGTACCTTCCGAGGTGACGGAGACGAGGTTGCTGTCGAGAAGCGCTTTCAGGTGCTGCGACACAGCCGGACGGCTGATCGGCAGCCCCTGTGCAAGCTCATTTACCGTCCTCGGGGCGCGCCGCAACTCCTCCAGCAGAAACCGCCGGTTTGGATCAGAGATCGCAGCGAAGGGGTCCATGGTCGACATAAGAAAAAGCTACGTCAAAGCTTCGCACGCGGCAAGTCAATAATTGTGCACCGCAATGAAACTGCTGCGGTGCCAAGCATAAATCTCGATATATTGGACGCAATTCATTGGAAGGGGCGTCAGCGCTACTCATCCCGGCTGCTGAAGATGAGTTCCGGGCGGTAAGCGAACGCCTAGAATCCCAGTCCTTCCCTCACGATCAGAAGCGCTGCAATGAAAGCCATGCCGTACATGAAGGGGTAGAAAATATCCGGCTTCATGCGGCGGATCACCCATGCGCCGGCAATCGTCGCGAGCGGCGCAAAGGGCAGGAGCGTGGCTGATGCCATGAGGTTGGTAGTGTCGAGCTGTCCGAGCGCGAAATATGGTATGAGCTTGATCGCATTCATGATTGCGAAGAAGCGCACGCTCGTTCCGGTATATTCGCGCGGGTGCAGCTTCAGCGGCAGCGCGTAGATCTGAAAGGGAGCGCCCCCGGCATGCGCGACGAAACTGCCATAGCCGGACAGTGTTCCCCATAGGGCCGCGCGAACTGGACGCTGGCCGGCCGGCGGCAATACGCGATGACGCCCGGGACCGAAGTTGTTGTAGAAGTAACGCAGTACGAACAGAATGGTGACGAGGCCGATCACCAGCCGCAGGACGTAGCCGGGCACGATCGCCGATGTCGCCCAGCCGAGCGCGATGCCGAAGATGCCGCCGGGCAGCAGGATCTTCAGCGTCGGGGTATCGCCGTGCTGGCGCCATATCCAGAGCGAGATCAGGTCCATGAAGATGAGGATGGGCAGCAGGATGGCGGCGGCCTGGACCGGCGAGACGACGAGGGCGAGGATCGGCACGCCCATCAGCGAAAGCGCATCGCCCATTCCTCCCTTGGTCAAGCCGACCAGAACGACCGCGGGGATCGCCGCGGCATAGAACGAATAGTCCGGCAGCATGGCTTTTGACGGTTCCTCCTCTTGTCAGTCCCCTCTATCGGAATTACTCACACAAAACGAGCGCGGATTTTCCACAGGAAGGGATATCCGCCGAAAAGGAATATCCTGCGATGACCGAACCAGAAAACCGCTGCCGTCTCGTGCTGATCGCCCCTGATATCGCTGACGCGGAAGAGAGAAGCCAGATTGTCGGCGACGCGCTGAGGGGCGGGGACGTTGCCTCCGTGATCGTGCCGCGCTACGGGCTCGACGACACGATCTTCCAGAAGCACGCCGAACGTCTCGTGCCGGTCATCCAGGCCGCCGGGGCCGCGGCGCTGATTGCCGGCGACAGTCGCATCGCCGGCCGCGCCAAGGCCGACGGGCTGCATCTCGATGCGCCGGCAGCGGAGCTCGCCGAGGCGGTCGAGAAGTTTTCGCCGAAGCTCATCGTCGGTGGGGGAAATGCATCCGACCGGCACAACGCGCTGCAGATCGGCGAGGCGCGACCCGACTATGTTTTCTTCGGCAAGCTCGAAGGGGATATCAAGCCGGAGGCGCATCCGAAGAACCTGGCGCTCGGCGAATGGTGGGCCTCGATGATCGAGATCCCCTGCATCATCATGGGCGGCACAGATCCGGAATCGACACTGGCGATCGCCGAAACCGGCGCCGAATTTGCGGCACTTCGGCTTGCCGTCTTTGCGGAGCCGGCCGCGGCAGCCTCGGTGGTCGCACGCGTCAACGCGTTGCTTGACGAAAAAGCGCCACGGTTTGGGGATTGAAGTCCAATCTATGTCATCCGGTCGGTCACATCGCAGATATCGAAGGCTAACGCTCCTGGCGGTTGCGCTGGCGTGCCTGCCGCCTGTCGCGCAGGCGCAGGAGAGCGTCGTCACGCGTCCGGCGGAGACTGCTCCCTCCTCGTTCAAGGCTGAAAGACCGAAAGACGCCACAGGCGAGGGCGCTGCAAAACCCGACCCCGCGGCACCTGCCGGGGAAAACCCGAAGCCGTCGGAGGGCGTCGGCGTCTTTGACCGAATGGGCGCGAGCCTGCCCGATCTCCCGCCCGAGAAGGACTACAAGGGACAGGTCGACGAGGCCTACGGCGCCTTTCAGCGCGGCTATTACCTTACCGCCATGGACAAGGCGTTGCCCCGGGCCCAGCTCGGCGATCCGGCCGCGCAGACCCTCGTCGCAGAGCTGATGTCCGAAGGGCTCGGCGTGAAGCGCGACACCAAGGATGCGGCCTTCTGGTACGGCAAGGCAGCTGAAGGTGGCGATCCCACCGCGATGTTCAAATACGCAGTCATCCTGATGGAAGGGAAGGATGTGCAGCGGGACCGGGCGAAGGCCGACGCATTCATGCACAAGGCCGCCGACGCCGGTCAGGCCTCGGCGCAGTTCAACTGGGCCCAGACCCTGACCGCCGACAATCCCGGCAAGAAGGGGCTCGAACTCGCCTTGCCATATTTCGAAAAGTCGGCCGAACAGGGGATCGCCGACGCGCAATATGCGGTCGCCCAGCTCTACATCAGTCTCGATGTCCCGCCGCAGAAGAAGAACCTCGCACGTGAATGGCTGGCTAGGGCCGCGCACGCCGGCTATGACACGGCGGAAGTCGACATGGGCGTGTGGCTCATCAATGGCGTCGGCGGCAAGCCGGACTACAAGAAGGGCTTCGAGTGGCTGCAGTTCGCCGCCAATCGCGGCAATATCGTCGCGCAGAACAAGCTCGCCCATCTTTACATCAACGCCATCGGCACCGGGCCTGACCCCGTCGAGGCGGCGAAATGGTACGTGCTCTCGCGGCGCGCCGGCCTTGCCGATCCCGCGCTCGAGGACTTCTACCTTGGCATCAACGACGATCAGCAGAAGGCGGCCATCGATGCCGCCAACAAGTTCAGGCGCAAATAGGCGACAGGACCGCTTTCTTGCAGCTGTCGACCCGGTCTAGAACAGCGCGTCGGCGAAGAGATCCTCGTCGTCGTTCGCCTTGGGCGTTTCGACCGGTGCCGAAGCCACGGCTTCGCCTGCTGGGAGAATGCTCCGATGGACAGTCCGCTCCTGCATCATCGTGTAGAGCTTGAAGACCTTCTGGTCGAGCGGCGCGACTGCTTCCGCGAGATCCGAGATGTCGGCCATCTCCGCTCCGGCCATGTCGTTCAGGTAGTCGGCGCAGTGGGTCAGTACCTCGCCGAGATCGTGCTGGAAGTCGAGCTTTGCAATCGAAAGGCCGATCTTGCCGGCAACTTCCCGGCCGTGCTCGGAAAGCACCGCCAGTTCCTTTTCCATGGTCTCGGCCGCCGAGCGGATGCTGTCGACCGTGTCGGTCAGGCGGCTGTCGAGGCTGTCGCCGGCGGCCTGTTGTGTCGGGGCTATACGGCCGGCGGCCTGTTCCAGGCCGGTAAGACCGTTGACGATCTCGTCGGCCGATTCATCGAGCTTCGCCGCGAATATTCGTAACTCAGCGGTTACGACATTGATGGAGCGACCTTCCTCGCCCATGCGGCTGCAACGCAGGTTGGTGTTCAGCGCCATGTAGTGGATGTCGGTCTTGACTGCACGGATGATCTCGATGCTCCGCAGGAGTTTCGCGGCCGTTCCGAGCGTCGACTGGCTGATCCTGTCCGCCTCGCGGCTTACGCTCTCCACCTGCCGGACGATGCCTTGTGCGGCCGAGATGCTCTCTTCCAGCGCCCGCATGGAGTTGTCGCCGCTGCCGTCAGGGCCCTGCATGGCGTCGCGCAGATCCAGGATCTGCTGGGTGTCGCCGCCGAAACTCGAAATCGTCTGCACGACATTGCCGGACTCGCGCTGGAAGTCGCTGCAGATCTCGTTCATCTGCGCTGCTGCCAGATGATGGAAGACGTTCTGGATACGCGCATGCGATCGGGCGTCCATCTCCCGGTTTTCGTCGGCCATCCCGAATTCATCGAGGAGCGAAAGGGTCGCCTGCACGTGCTCGATGCGCTGGCGGGTAATGTCGCCGATCTGCAGCGCAGAAAGCGTGGTTGCGACCTTGGACTGTACGCCGCGCGCAATCGCACGGACCTGGGCAGCGATTTCGGCAAGCCCCTTTCGGTGCGCCATGATCTTCTGCGCGTCGTCCTGGAGTGCACGCGCCACCTGCGGCACGGTTGCGGCATATTCCTGGGAAACGCCTGCACCGAAAGTCGAGGCCACCTTGACGCTCTTTTCAAGCTCGTTGAGCTCATCGGCGAAGCTGTTAACCTCGGCGGTTCCGGAATGGATGCGCTCGAGGATCTCCTCGGCGAACCCGGCGAATTCAGCGATGCCGGCGCCGGTGATCTTGACGGTGACGGCAAAGGTCCGCAGGTAGCGCATCGTCTCCTGCATGTCGCTGACATGGACGCGCAGCTTCGCGCCGGCCCCGGCAAGCGCGCTCAGATTGTCGAGCCGCTCATCTTGCTGGGCGGGCAACTCCGTTAGGGCTTGGACCGTCGTGCGCAGCTCCGCCCCGGCATCACCCTTGCCTTCGTGGTCGAGGGCCTTGGTGAGCTGGTCGAGGGAGTTCAGCAGTCGGTTCAGTACCTCCATGACGGAGAGAAGCACCGCGCCGCCGTCGAGAAAGCGCTTCTCGATCGTGGCGCGAGCCGATTCCAGGGTCGCGCTGATTTCCATCCCGTGTGCCTGCGGATAGGCATGTGCCAAAGCTGTCCCGTTTTTCACGCTGTTACCTTTTTTACTTGGCGATGGGCCTGTTTGACTCTGACCCTAAACGGTCCAAGCAAACGTCCGGTAAACTTGCGGGACTCGCAGGCGTTGTAGCGTCTACTTTAGCGAGCAGAGTTAACCAAAGCTCTACAGTGGTTTGGCCGGCAATGCCTGGTGACGCTTACATTATTGAAAAAACGATATTTTCCTGACTTCTCTCTTCGCCGCCTGTGATTTCTTCCGGATGAAAAATGGGAGTCTCCGGACTCGCGAAAATTGCGCCTTCATGCAACTTCCATTTACGGCCTGTTAATGCTGCCATGAGATTCCATGGGTTATCTACAAGTAATTCGCCGTTCCAGGGGGCTGTGTTGGAAGCGAATAAAGTTTATCACACCGTCATATCTTTTCCCGTATCGCTGAATATTAGAAACTCCTCAGATTTACATCTAAGTATTACTGAGAAATTTCGAGACAATATTTCCGTCGTATTCGAGATACCTGCAGATGCGGAAGCAGACCTGAGCTTCGTCCAGCTCGTCGAATCCGCGCGTATCCATGCCAAGGCTTCGGGAAAATCGCTCCGTCTCGCCTCTCCGGCTACAGGCTCCGTGCTCAAGGTTCTGGAGCGTGGTGGCTTCGTCGAAGCGATGTCGGCAGAAGACGCCCAGTTCTGGCTCCATCGAGAGGTTTAGCAATGAGCACGAGAATTCTGACTGTCGACGATTCCGCAAGCATCCGCCTGACGACCAATGTGGCGCTTTCGAACGCCGGCTATGAGGTCACGGAAGCCGTCAACGGTGCGGAAGGCCTGGACAAGGCAAAGTCCGGCCACTTCGACCTGATCGTCACCGACCTCAACATGCCGATCATGGACGGTCTGACGATGATCGAGGAACTGCGCAAGTCGCCGGCCCACATGGGCGTGCCGATCATCTTCCTCACCACCGAATCCGACAACGACCTCAAGGCACGCGCCAAGGCCGCCGGCGCTACCGGCTGGCTCACGAAGCCGTTCGATCCCGAAAATCTCGTCAAGATCGCCAGAAAGGTGCTCGGCCGATGAGCTCGCCGGATCCTGTTGCAGTCTTCCGCATCGAAGCCGCCGAATGCCTGGAACAGATCGAGGCCGGCCTTCTCGACATGACGCATCGCCTTGACGACAAGGATCTGATCGACGCGGTCTTCCGCGGCCTTCATACGTTGAAGGGTTCGGGCGCGATGTTCGGCTTCGATGCGCTCGCCGCCTTCACCCATCATTGCGAGACGGCATTCGACCGCGTTCGCAAGGGCGAGGTGCCGGCCACGAGCGAGCTGGTCGCGGCAGTCCTTGCAGCGCAGGATCACATGCGCGCGCTCGTCGACGATCCGGACGGCGATCATGGGGCAACGGGCCAACGCCTGCTGGCACAATTGCAGAGCGCCGTCGGCGGCAGGCGCGAGGTTGCACCGGCCGCGGCAGTCGCAGCACCGGCTGCTGTACCGCAATCGACAGCCGCCAGAACCTGGCGAGTGCGCTTCAGCCTCCCCGAAAACGCGATGGCAAACGGCACCAATCCGCTCGGCCTGCTCGATGAGCTGCGTGAACTCGGCGAATGCTCGATCATCGTGAACAAGGCGACGCTTCCGTCACTCGAAAACCTTGTGCCGACCGAGCTCTATCTTTCCTGGAATGTGACGCTCACCACCGAGCAGCCGCGTTCGGCAATCGACGACGTTTTCATCTTCGTCATGGACGACATGCAGTTGGACGTGGAGGAGATCACAGATACTGCGGCTCCTGCCAAGATGGCGGCGGTGCCGGCCATGCCCGCCGTCGAAAAGGCGCCGGAAGCAGTCCCGGTCTTCGTGCCGCCAGTCGTTGCGGCTGCGACGGCATCGGTCGAGCCTGCGCCCGCACGGCGCGAGACGGCTCCCGCGGTGGCCGATAGCCGGCAGGCCAAGGCGACCGAAAACGTGCGTGTTCCCGCCGAGCGTCTCGACGAGCTCATGGATCGCGTCGGCGAACTCGTCATCGCCCAGTCGCGTCTCAGCCGGCTTGCAAGCGCAAGCGCCGACATCTCGCTCCGCTCCGTTTCCGAGGAGATCGAGCGCCTTTCAGGCGAACTGCGCGACACGATGATGGTGCTGCGCATGGTGCCGGTCGCAACCTTGTTCGGTCGCTTCCGCCGGCTCGTCCATGATCTTGCCCGGGAGACCGGAAAGGTCATCGAGCTGGTGACGGAGGGCGAAAGCACCGAGGTCGACAAGACCGTCATCGAGCGTCTTGCCGATCCGCTCGTCCATCTTGTCCGCAATTCGATCGACCATGGCCTTGAAAAGCCCGAGGAACGCGTGGAGGCCGGCAAGGTCGAAGCGGGAACGGTAACGCTCTCGGCACGGCAGGCCGGCGGCGAGGTCATCATCTCGATCAAGGACGACGGCCGCGGCATCAACCGGGAGCGCGTGCGCGCCAAGGCGGAATCCTCCGGGCTCATCCAGCCGGGGCAGGCGCTCTCCGATGCCGAGCTGCTCCAGCTCATCTTCGCACCGGGCTTCTCGACCGCAGCACAGATCACCAATCTTTCCGGCCGAGGTGTCGGCATGGACGTGGTCAAGAAGACGGTCGAGGCGCTTCGCGGCGCGATCGATATCGAGAGCCGGCCGGGGGAGGGCTCCGAGGTTTCGCTGCGCATCCCGCTGACGCTCGCCATCATCGACGGCCTCCTCGTGCGCGTCGGCACCGGCAGCTATGTCATTCCGCTCTCTGCGGTCGAGGAATGCCTCGAACTGTCGCTGGAGGAGGACCTGCGCTCGCGCGGTCGGAGCTTCATCTCGCTGCGCGACAGCCTCGTGCCGTTCTTGCGGCTGAGGGAGGTCTTCCGCACCGGCACCCGGCCGGACGTCTACCAGAAGGTCGTCGTGGTCTCCACCGGCACGGAGCGCGTCGGTCTCGTGGTCGACCAGATCATCGGCGACCACCAGACGGTCATCAAGTCCATGTCCAAGCTCCACCAGGACGTCACCCATTTTTCGGGCGCCACGATCCTCGGCGACGGCAGCGTCGCCCTTATCCTCGATGTCGCGCATCTGGTGGCAGCCGGCCAGCAACAGGAGGCGCAATTGCGCGCAGCGGGATGAACACAGCGGCCGAAAACTTCGCCACCCACTGGAATGTAGCCGAAGAGATCGAGGTCCTGACGTTCAATCTGAACGGAGAGACCTTCGCGCTCGAAGCGTCCTCAGTCCAGGAGATCCTGGACCTGCTGCCGGAAACGATTGTGCCGGGCAGCCAGGCCTTCGTCGGCAGCGTCATCAATTTCCGCGGCAAGGTCATTCCCCTTGCCGATCTTCGCCTCGCGTTCGGCATGGAGGCCGTCGAGGCGACGATCGACAGCCGCATCATCGTGATCGAACTCGATCTCCAGGGCGAGCCGACGCTGGTCGGTTTGCGCACCGACAAGGTGAATGAAGTCACCACGCTTGCAAAAAGCGCAAGCGAAGCACCGCCGAGCGTAGGGATGCGCTGGCGGCCCGACTACATCAACTGCCTGGTCAAGCGTGGGGGCGAGTTCATCATCCTCCCGAATCTTCAGGCGATCTTTTCGTCACGGCACGATGCGGCGGGGACCGCGCACTAAGTGCCAACCGGCCGACCGGCCATGAGGGGCAAGAATATGCGTCTAACCATCAAAACCAAACTGGTGTCGGCATTTGCCCTCATCATCCTTATGCTCGTGGGAACAGCGGGCTATGCTGTCATGAGCCTCAGCTCGCTGAACGATACGATCGGCAGTGTGCTGACTGGTCCGGCTGCACGGCTTGAACTCACGCAGCAGATCAACATCGATCAGCTCGAAATCATCCGCCAGCAGAAGAACCTGCTGACCGCCCGGAATGCCGATGACATCAAGTCTGCAACCGAGAAGGGCGATGCCGCCCGCCAGGACCTCGAGAACTCGCTCGTCTCGGTCGAGAAGATTGCGACCGAGGAAGGCCGGTCGAGCTGGCTGCAGATCCGCGACGCACAGAAGCGTTTCATCGCGGCGGATGACCATATCCGCGAACTCCTGAAGTCGGGCAACAGCGAGGGCGCCAATACCGTTTCGGTGACCGACGCTCGTCAGGCAGCCAACGATCTCGACGACCAGCTGGACGACATCCTCGTGCTTGAAAAGCAGCGCATGAGCGATGCCGATGCCAGCGCCGAACAGCAATATGCGACGACCCGCACCATGATGGTCGGTGTTGCCGGTGTTGCGCTGCTCATCGCCGCTCTGACCGCCTTCTGGATCTCCAGCACGATCAGCAAGGGCCTCGCACGCGCCAACACCGTGGTTCGGGAAGTCGCCGAGGGTGACCTTACCAAGACGGCCGAGATCACCAACCGCGACGAAATCGGTGAGCTTCTTGGCAACGTCAATGTCATGATCGAACGCCTTCGCGGTGTCGTTGGCGATGCCTTGATGGCGGCCGACAACGTCTCGTCGGGCAGCCAGGAACTGTCGGCGAGCTCGGAGCAGGTGTCGCAGGGCGCGACCGAGCAGGCCGCATCCGCCGAAGAGGCCTCCGCCTCGATGGAGCAGATGGCCGCCAACATCAAGCAGAACGCCGACAATGCCGCCCAGACGGAGAAGATCGCCCGCCAGTCCGCCAAGGACGCGGAAGCCTCGGGCGATGCGGTCTCGCGCGCCGTCAACGCCATGCGCACGATTGCCGAGAAGATCGGCATCGTCCAGGAGATCGCCCGCCAGACGGACCTCCTGGCACTCAATGCCGCGGTCGAAGCGGCGCGCGCCGGCGAGCACGGCAAGGGCTTTGCGGTGGTCGCCTCGGAAGTGCGCAAGCTTGCCGAGCGCAGCCAGTCGGCCGCAGCCGAGATCGGCGCCATGTCGGGCGATACGGTCAAGGCTGCACAGGAAGCCGGCGAGATGCTGGGCCGGCTGGTGCCGGACATCCGCAAGACCGCCGAGCTCGTCTCCGAGATCAGTGCCGCCTGCCGCGAGCAGGATATCGGTGCCGCCCAGATCAACGAGGCGATCCAGCAGCTCGACAAGGTGACGCAGCAGAATGCCGGCGCCTCCGAGGAGATGTCGGCGACCTCAGAGGAGCTTGCCGCACAGGCCGAGGAACTCCAGGCATCCATCGCATTCTTCAAGGTGGATACCGGCAATCGTCGCCAGGTCGCCGCCAAGAAGGTATCGGTCAAGGCTTCGACGAAGGTCGTGGCGCCTGCCGTGGCCCGCAAGCCCGCACCCGCTGCTCAGGCGAACAACAGCATTGCCGCGCAGCAGGCTCGCGCCAAGGGCTTCGCCCTCGACCTCTCGATGGGTGGTCCGGACGCCGGCGATGAGGATTTCCGGGAAAGCGCCTGAGCGGTTTTCCGATCGACAACGCCCAGGCCGGTTTCCGGCCCGGGCATCACCAGCGCATGCAGGGCTGGCTTTTATGCGGTCTGAAGGGCCGTGTGCAGGGAAGACGGATGATCTCGTCCTGCCCTTTTTGCACCCTGATGCGATGACGCCCCGGTCCAGGGACGCCTCCCATGTTGTCCGGATTGCTCAATCTCCGAAGGAGATGGTGATATGCGTTTTACTATCAAACTTAAGCTCAGCCTCGTTTTCAGCCTCATTGTCGCGCTGAGCTGCGCGATGGCGGGCCTGTCGATCTACGATCTGTCGTCGCTCAACGACGAGATCTCCCTCATGGTTACGGGACCCGTCGCGAACCTGCGGAACACCAGTGAATTGTCCGACGCCGTGCTGCGCTCGATCGAGGCCGAGAAGGACGCGATCATCTCCACGGACGCCTCGCGCAAGTCGCATTACTTCGAAGCGGTCGCCGAAGAGCGCACCGCCATCAAGTCGCTGCAGGCCGAGCTCGGCAATGTCTCCGACACCGAGTTTGCCGCCAAGATGGCAAGCTTCTCCGACCTCTACGAGCAGTGGGTGCCCGAGCAGGACGAGATCCTCTCCCTTGCCCGGCAGAACATGCCGGAGGCAAGCGCGCGGGCAGGCGTCCTTTCGATGGAGGGCCAGCAGCTCGTCACGCGCATGCTGTCGACGCTCAAGGAGCTCAACGAGATCATCGCGGCCGACGTCGCAAAGACCGATGCCGCGGCCGACGAGCAATATGCCCATTCGCGCAACGTGCTGGTGATCATCGCCGCCTCGGTTGCCGTGCTCTCCGCCGCCTTCGCCGTCTGGGTGCTTCTCTATATCTCGCGTTCGCTGGCCCGCTCCGTCAACCTCGCCAATGCCGTCAGCCTTGGCGACCTCGGCCAGGAGATCGTGCACAAGGGCGACGACGAAATCGGCGATCTCGTCAAGGCGATGCAGCGCATGATGGAGAACCTTCGCGCGACCGCGGATATGGGCAACCAGATCGCCAACGGTGACCTCACGGTGAAGCCGAAGCCGCTTTCGGACAAGGACACGCTGGGCCTGGCGCTGGAGCGCATGGTGGAACGTCTTCGCGGTGTCGTTGGCGATGCCTTGATGGCGGCCGACAACGTCTCGTCGGGGAGCCAGGAACTGTCGGCGAGCTCGGAGCAGGTGTCGCAGGGCGCGACCGAGCAGGCCGCATCGGCCGAAGAGGCCTCGGCCTCGATGGAGCAGATGGCCGCCAACATCAAGCAGAACGCCGACAATGCCGCCCAGACGGAAAAGATCGCCCGCCAGTCCGCCAAGGATGCGGAAGCCTCGGGCGATGCGGTCTCGCGCGCCGTCAACGCCATGCGCACGATTGCCGAGAAGATCGGCATCGTCCAGGAGATCGCCCGCCAGACGGACCTCCTGGCACTCAATGCCGCGGTCGAAGCGGCGCGCGCCGGCGAGCACGGCAAGGGCTTTGCGGTGGTCGCCTCGGAAGTGCGCAAGCTTGCCGAGCGCAGCCAGTCGGCCGCAGCCGAGATCGGCGCCATGTCGGGCGATACGGTCAAGGCTGCACAGGAAGCCGGCGAGATGCTGGGCCGGCTGGTGCCGGACATCCGCAAGACCGCCGAGCTCGTCTCCGAGATCAGTGCCGCCTGCCGCGAGCAGGATATCGGTGCCGCCCAGATCAACGAGGCGATCCAGCAGCTCGACAAGGTGACGCAGCAGAATGCCGGCGCCTCCGAGGAGATGTCGGCGACCTCAGAGGAGCTTGCCGCACAGGCCGAGGAACTCCAGGCATCCATCGCATTCTTCAAGGTGGAGATGGCGTCACGGCGCGCAGGCCGCACCCCGGCAAAGCCCGCGGCCCGCGGACCGGCTGCGACGGATCGCAAACAGGAGACGAAGGCGCCGCAGCATGCCGTCGCCGCGCAGCAGTCAAGGGTTCGAGGTTTTGCCCTCGATCTCTCGATGGGTGGTCCCGATGACGGAGACATCGACTTCAAGGAAAGCGCTTGATCATGGCGGCAATCTCCCACGAATCCCAGTTCGTCACCTTCAGCCTGGGCGAAGAGATCTTTGCGGTGTCGGTCGAGGTGGTCCGGGAAATCCTGGATTATGCCGAGGCCTTCAAGATCCCGAACGGCCCCGATTACCTTCTCGGCCTCCGCAATGTTCGCGGCCAGGGTGTTCCCACGATCGACCTGCGGCTGAAGCTCGGTCTTTCAAAGACCGTTCCCACGCCGCATACGCGGGTGCTTGTGCTCGACATTCCGATGGAGAACCGCGTGCTCACGCTTGGCCTCGTCGCGGACCGCGTCTTCGAGGTCACGCCGTTCCGCCACGACCAGATCGAGGCCGCGCCGGACATCGGGGTGCGGTGGCGTTCGGACTATATAGCCGGCGTCGTCCGGCGCGAGGATGGCTTCGTGGTGATCGTCGATCTCGCGCGGCTGCTTTCGCGCGAGGATGCGTCGATGTTGCAATCGCCGGCGGCGGCATGATCCGGGACGTGCGCTCATGAGTTTGCAGGAGAGCCAGTCTCTCAACGACCGCATCAGCAAGCGTAATTTCGATCGCCTTGCAGCCTTCATCTATGACTACAGCGGCATCAAGATGCCGCCGACCAAGCTCACCATGCTCGAAGGGCGCCTGCGCAGGCGCCTGCGGGCGACCAGCATTCCCTCCTTCGATGCCTACTGCAACTTCCTGTTCAACGAGGATGGGCTGGAACAGGAGGTCGTGCACCTGATCGATGCGGTCACCACGAACAAGACCGACTTCTTCCGGGAGGCCAAGCACTTCGACTTCATGCGCGAGACGGCACTTCCCCATCTCGTCGAGACCGGCCACCGCAGGCTAAGGGCGTGGAGTGCCGCCTGCTCGACGGGAGCCGAGCCCTACACGATGGCGATGGTGCTGGAGGAATTCGTAGAGGAGCGGAGTGACGTCCAGTATTCGATCCTCGCCACGGACCTAAGCACCGACGTCCTGCAGGCGGCCCGGCGCGGCATCTACGCAGACGATCTCGTGGCCCCTGTCCCGGTGGATCTCAGGCACAAATATGTCATGGCGGCCAAACAGCACGGACGGCGAGACGTGCGCATATCGCCGCGCCTGCGATCCAGGATCGGCTTTGCGAGGCTGAACCTCATGGACGACCGATATCCCGTCGGTGATGCCATGCACCTTATCTTCTGCCGCAACGTGCTCATCTATTTCGACAAGCCCACGCAGGCGAATGTGCTGTCGCGGCTGTGCGATTGCCTGCTGCCGGGCGGCTTCATCTTCATCGGGCATTCGGAATCGATCACCGGCTTCGACCTGCCGCTGAAGCAGGTTTCCAACACAGTCTTCCGACGCGTCTGAGGGGTAGGCCATGGCAAAGAAAATCCGCGTCCTCATCATCGACGACTCGGCGAGCGTCCGCCAGACCCTGGCGGCGGTACTCGAGGCCGATCCGGAGATCGAGGTGATGGGTGCCGCCTCCGATCCCTTCATGGCGGCGCGCAAGATCCAGGAGGAGGTTCCGGATGTCATCACGCTCGATGTCGAGATGCCGCGCATGGATGGCATCACCTTCCTGCGCAAGCTCATGCTGCAGCGGCCGATCC
This sequence comes from Rhizobium sp. BK251, assembly GCF_004345245.1. Classification (GTDB taxonomy): domain Bacteria; phylum Pseudomonadota; class Alphaproteobacteria; order Rhizobiales; family Rhizobiaceae; genus Rhizobium. The sequence goes on from NZ_SLUQ01000008.1 coordinate 367,887, forward strand.
CCGTCGTCATGTGCTCGTCGCTGACCGAGGCCGGTTCCGAGACCCTGCTGCAGGCGCTCGAAGCCGGCGCGGTCGACGTCATCCTCAAGGCCAAGATCGGCGCCGCCGACAGTCTTGCGGACGACGCGATCCGGATTCGCGAGGTCGTCAAGAGCGCCTCGCATGCGCGGCTGCCAAGCGTGCGGCGCTCCGAGGCACGGTCGGCCTCGGCAGCGGGTCCCGCAAAGAAGCTGACGGCGGACGCAATGCTACCGCCGCCCAGCGGCCGCGCCATGGCGAAGACGACCGAGATGGTCGTCTGCGTCGGCGCATCGACCGGTGGCACGGAAGCCCTCCGCGAGATGCTCGAGGCCCTGCCTGCCAATGCGCCCGGCATGGTCATCGTGCAGCACATGCCGGAGAAGTTCACCGCCGCCTTCGCCAAGCGTCTGAACGGGCTTTGCGAGGTAGAGGTCAAGGAGGCCGCGGACGGCGATCCGGTGCTGCGCGGGCATGTCCTGATCGCTCCAGGCGACAGGCACATGCTGCTCGAGAGGCAGGGTGCGCGGTATCACGTCTCGGTAAAGACAGGTCCGCTCGTGTCGCGCCACCGCCCGTCCGTCGATGTGCTCTTCCGTTCGGCCGCGCGCGCGGCCGGCGCCAATGCGATGGGCGTCATCATGACCGGAATGGGAGACGACGGCGCACGCGGCATGCTGGAAATGAAGCAGGCCGGCGCCTATACGGTCGCACAGGACGAGGCGAGCTCGATCGTCTTCGGCATGCCGAAAGAGGCAATCGCACGCGGCGGCGTCGAGCGAATTCTTCCGCTCGACCAGATCGCGCGCGAGGTCCTCCTCATGCAGGCAAGGTCTTGAGATTCTCGGCTATGCCAGGTAGCCGCCGTCGATTGTCAGGCTGGCGCCGGTAACGAAACTCGCCTCGGGGCTCGCGAGATATGCGGCGAGGCCTGCGATTTCGCTGTCGGTACCCAGGCGGCCGACCGGCAACAGCGTTTTGAGGAAATCTTGCTTTTCCTGGCCGGCATTCATATCCGTCGCGGTCGGGCCCGGCTGGATGTTGTTGACGGTGATGCCGCGCGGACCGAGGTCACGCGCAAGTCCGCGGGTCATGGCGGCGACCGCACCTTTCGTCATGCTGTAGACCGAAGCGGTCGGGAAGCCGGCGCGGTCGCCGGTGACGCTGCCGATCGTGATGATGCGGCCGCCGTCGCCCATGTGGCGAACAGCCGACTGGGCTGCGACAAAAGCCGCCCGGACATTGACCGCGAACATCCGGTCGAAATCCTCGATCGGAAACTCCGCCACATCCCCGTATATCTGTATTCCGGCATTGTTGACGAGGATGTCGAGCCGACCGAAGGCGGCGATGGTCTCTGCGACCGCCTGCTGCACTTCCGAAACGTTGCCGCTGTCGGCCCTGATCGCAAGCGCCCGGCCGCCTGCCGCTTTTATTTCGGCCGTGATCTCCTCTGCCTTCTGAGCAGAGGCCGAATAAGTGAAGGCGACTGCGGCACCCTCGGCACTGAAGCGGCGCACGATCGCGGCACCGATGCCGCGGGAGCCACCGGTCACTAGCGCGACCTTGCCGGAAAGACGTTCAGACATGGGGAATTCCTTCTTTGTTTTTGGATCGATTAGTCTAGAATTGTGCAAGCGAAAGCCGCATTCGAATGGTTGTCTTCAGCGAAGGCTGCGGATTGCCATTCGGGCGATGCCGCGAAGGGTTTCATGGGGCGTGCCGCCGCGCGCGCTCACCTTCATCCCTGAGAGGCTGGAGCCCAGGAATTGGACCGCCTCGGCAATATCGACGTCTGCGCCGATGTCGCCGCTTTTCCTGCCTGCTTCGAGGATCGACTCGAGTGCAGAGGCAAGTATGCGCCCGGCTTTGTCCGTCAGCCCGGCGACCTCGCCGTCGGCGCGGCCGAACTCGCAGACCGCACTGACCCCGAGGCAGCCCTTACCGGCTGCCGTTTCGGGCCGGTCGGCAAAGGCAAGCAAGGTTTCCTCGAGCGCCTTCAGCGGCGGCGCAGCCCGCTTCAGGTCGGCAACCAGCCGAGAGACGCTTTCCGTGTTGTAACGGTCGAGTGCCGCCAGATAGAGGCTGCGCTTGTCGCCGAACGTGTCGTACATGCTCTGCCGGCTGATCTTCATGGCCGAGAGCAGTTGCTCTGTCGACGTGCCTTCGTAGCCATGTTCGCAGAACAGCTCGATGGCTGCCTGCAACGCGGTATCGCGGTCGAATTCCTTTGGTCTTGCCATGGCCACCCATATACATATTCCGGACTAATCTGTCCAGAATAATTTTCAGGCATGCGCTCCTGCAAAGCAGCCATGTCGTGTTACGCTTGAAATTTCCGCGATTTTGTGGTCTTGAGGCCGCCAATCCAAAGAGCGCTGCCCTTTGAGGCGTTCAGGGACGCATTTAGCCCTGAGAGCGCATCGCGACTTACCCAAGGAAACCGCCACATGGCCCGTTCTGCCCTTCTCAACGTCATGGTTCAGGCTGCCCTCAAGGCAGGCAAGTCGCTTTCGCGCGATTTCGGGGAAGTCCAGAACCTGCAGGTTTCGGTCAAGGGACCTGGCGATTTCGTCTCGCAGGCCGATCGCAAGGCCGAGAAGATCGTCAAGGATGAGCTTTTGAAGGCCCGCCCGACCTATGGCTTTCTCGGCGAGGAGAGCGAAGAGATCAAGGGAACCGACGGTGCGCACCGCTGGATCGTCGATCCGCTCGACGGCACGACCAACTTCCTGCACGGGATTCCGCAGTTTGCCGTTTCGATCGCATTGGAGCGCAACGGCGAGATTGTCGCCGCCGTCATCTTCAATCCCGCGACGGACGAACTCTACACGGCGGAGCGGGGTGGCGGCGCCTTCCTGAACGATCGCCGCCTGCGCGTTGCCTCGCGAAAGGTGCTCTCGGATTCGGTCATCGGCTGTGGCGTGCCTCATCTCGGCCGCGGCAATCACGGCAAGTTCCTCGTGGAGCTGCGCCATGTCATGGGCGAGGTCGCCGGCATCCGCCGCATGGGCGCCGCAGCGCTCGACCTTGCCTATGTGGCCGCAGGCCGCTTCGACGGTTTCTGGGAAACGGCGCTCTCCGCATGGGATATCGCTGCCGGCATCCTCCTCATCCGCGAGGCTGGCGGCTTCGTTACCGATTGGGACGGTGGCACCGCCATGCTTGACACTGGTGCCGTCGTTGCCGGCAACGAACATATCCACAAGGCGCTGCTGGAGACGGTAAAGCGGCCAGTGCCGGGGAAGTAAGCCGGTCGCGTGTCTTCGCTCAAGCGGGCCGCGTTCTGAAACTCTCTGTTGTAAAGCCACGGTTTTGTGCCGCGGCGTACTTCAATTCGGCACAATGTTGATCTAGTCTCCGCCTGCAACGGATCCGGAGGGTGAGGAGCCTATGGAAAATGTGAAGCTGGCGGATCTGGGATCGACAGACGGTTCGCCTGGCAATTACGACTACAAGCTTTCCAGTCCGATGGCGTTCCTCTGGACGATGATTATCTTCCTGATCATCGTCGCCTTCATTGCCGCCATTCTGTTTCGGCAGGCCGAACAGGCCTTCATGCACAATCCTGGCCTCAACGGCCTCATCCTCGGCGTTCTCGGCGTCGGCATCATCCTTGTTTTCAATCATGTGCTGGCTCTTCGCCCCGAGGTGCGCTGGTTCAATTCCTTCCGCGCCGTGGGCAGCGCCGAGAAGGTCGGCCGCGATCCCCGGCTGCTTGCACCGATGCGTGCACTCCTCGGCAGCCGCCGCTCGAAGGCGCTTTCGACCACTGCGCTGCGTTCGATCCTTGATTCGATTGCGACCCGCCTTGACGAATCCCGTGACACTTCGCGCTATCTGATCGGCCTGCTCGTTTTCCTCGGCCTGCTCGGCACCTTCTGGGGCCTGATCGGAACGATCGGCTCCATCAATGCCGTCATCCAGTCGCTCGATGTCAGTTCAGGCAACAGCGCGGACGTGCTCGGGGCCCTCAAGGAAGGTCTTTCCGGGCCGCTTGCCGGCATGGGCACGGCGTTCTCGTCTTCGCTGCTCGGCCTTTCCGGGTCGCTGATCCTCGGCTTCCTGGACCTGCAGGCCGGCCGTGCGCAGAACCGCTTCTATACCGAGCTCGAGAACTGGCTTTCTTCCGTGACGGACGTGGGATCCGAGGTTGCTTCGCCGATCGAGGCGGTCAACGGGGCTTCTTCCGAGGATATGCGTACACTCAGCGACTATCTGCGCAGGGCGACGGAAGACGGCAGCAGCCAGCGCTCTGTCGCGGCCATGGCGAGCCTTGCCGAAGGCATCCAGGGACTTGTCAAGAACATGCGCAACGAGCAGCAGATGCTGCGCGACTGGATCGAGGCCCAGCAGGACGAAGCAAAGGCCATGCGTCGCACGCTTGATCGGCTCAGCGAGAGGATCGGCGGGCACGAGCGCGGAAACGCGCATGAGAAGGCGGGCAGTGACAGAGGCGGGGACATGTAGATATGGCGCTTGCACGCAATCGCCGTAGCCAGCGCACGGTAGACTATTGGCCAGGCTTCGTCGACGCGCTGTCGACGCTGCTGATGGCCATCATGTTCCTGCTTACGGTCTTCGTCGTCGGGCAATTCATCCTCAGCCGCGAGATTTCAGGCCGGGATGATGTGCTGACCCGCCTCAACGGCCAGATCAACGAGCTGACGCAGCTTCTCGCGCTCGAGAAGGGCTCAAATCAGGACATGGAGGATTCGCTTGCCAACCTGCAGGCGTCGCTCGCGACCTCCGAAAACGAGAGGTCGCGCCTGCAGGCGCTGCTGGATTCGGGCGCGGGCAATTCCCAGGCCGCGCAACAGCGTGTCGGCACTCTGACGCAGGAACTCGACGAGCAGAAGGACATCAGCACGCGGGCGCTCAGCCAGGTGGAACTGCTGAACCAGCAGATCGCGGCTCTGCGAAACCAGATCGCTGCCGTCGAGGACGCCCTGCAGGCCTCCGAGGCAAAGGACCAGTCGTCCCAGACCAAGATCGCCGATCTCGGCCGACGGCTCAACGTCGCACTGGCGCAGCGGGTGCAGGAGCTCAACCGCTACAGGTCAGATTTCTTCGGCCGCCTGCGGGAGATTCTTTCCGATCGCGACAATATTCGCATCGTCGGCGATCGTTTCGTCTTCCAGTCGGAAGTGCTTTTCTCCTCCGGCGCGGCAGATCTCAATCCACAAGGCCAGGCCGAGATGGCAAAGCTTGCAGCAGCGCTTCTCGACCTTTCGAAGGAGATTCCCTCGGAGATCAACTGGGTCCTGCGCGTTGACGGACATACGGATAACGTGCCGCTCGCCGGCACCGGCCGCTACGCCGACAATTGGCAGCTTTCCGCGGCGCGCGCGATTTCCGTGGTCAAGTTTCTGATTTCCCAGGGCGTACCGGCCGACCGGCTGGTGGCGGCCGGTTTCGGTGAATATCAGCCGCTCGCCCCCGGAGACACGCCGGAAGCGCGCGCGGCCAACCGGCGCATCGAGCTGAAGCTGACTGAAAAGTGATCACGTTGCGGCCGGCTGCCGCGCTCCGAGCATGCGGGCGTAGAGAAAACGCCGCACGGGCGGGCTCTCGCTGAGCCCGATCGCCGTCCTGTAGGCCGTTTCCACTGCCTGGCGATCACCGGTCCCGGCAAGGAGGTGGGCGCGGACTGCCCAGTAGGGCTGGTAGCTTACGATCTCCCTTTCATCGATCCGGTCCAGACAGCTGAGCCCGGCGGCCGCGCCGTGCGCCCGGCCGATGACGGCGGCTTGGCTTGTCAGCGCACCGACCGTCGGCTTCATCATGACAAGCGCATTGTAGAGGGTTACGAGCGCCTCCCAATTGGTCGTCCCGCTGGTTCGCCGTTCCGAATGGACGGCCTGGATGGCAGCCTGGCACTGGAACGGGCCGAAGCGATCGAACGTGCCGGCCTTGCGCAGCAGGCCGTCGGCCTCGGCAATCATGAAGGCATTCCAGAGGCGCGTATCCTGTTCGTCGAGAGGGACATAGCTGCCCGCGCCATCCCGGCGGCTCATCCGCCGGGCCTCGCAATAGAGCATCAGCGAGAGAAGGCCGACCGCCTCCGGCTCTTGGGGCAGGGTCGCCAGCAGCGCGCGATTGAGCCAGATCGCTTCTTCGGAGAGGGCATTGTGCTTGCTGTCCTCGCCGTCCAACCCGTCCCAACCGAGACCGTAGGCGGCGTAAATGGCGGAGAGCACGCCCGCAAGGCGATCCAGCAGTGCATGCCTCTCCGGAATGCTGAAAGGGATGCCGGCTTCGCGAATCTTTGTCTTGGCGCGCACCAGTCGCTGGCTCATTGCTTCCGGCGAAACGACGAAGGCTCGAGCGATCGCGCGCGCATCGAGCCCCAATACGGTCTGGAGCATCAGCGGCGTATGAGCAGATTTCGCGATGGCGGGATGGGTGCAGGCGAAGAGCAGCTTGATCCGCTCATCGGGAAAGACATCGCCGCCGGGTTCGTTCATGCGATCCTCCGCCTCTTCCATGGCCAGGATGATCGTTTGGCGAGCTGCAGTGCGGACGCTTCGCCGCCGCATCTCGCGACCAAGGTTGCGCCGGGCAGCGACGAGAAGCCAGGCTTCCGGATTGTTGGGAATGCCTCTTTCCGGCCAGACTCGCAGGGCGGTCGCGAGGGCGTCCGACAATGCATCCTCGGCTGCCGGCACGTCGCGGCATCGGGCAGCAAGAAAGGCGATCAGCTTGCCGTAGGACTGCCGCGCCACCCGTTGAGCGGCACGGCGTGCGTCATCGTTCAACGTGCCCTCTCACATGGCGAGGCGAGGTCGGACCTCGACGGAGCCTTGTCGGGAGATCGGCACTCGCGTCGCCCATTCGAGCGCGGTGTCGAGATCGGGCACTTCGATCAGGTAGAACCCGCCGAGCTGTTCCTTGCCTTCGGGAAACGGGCCGTCCTGTACCTCATGGTCGTCGCCGCGCCGGCGCACGATGGTGCCGGTTTCGGGCGCGGTCAATCCGGCTCCGCCGGTCATGATACCTGCCTGGATGAGTGCCTGCGTATAGGCGACCCATCCGTTCTTGTATTCGGGGTCGTTGCGCCTTGCGAAATCCTCCGAGGATTCGCGGACGAGAATGGCGTATTCCATGTGTCAGCTCCTGCCGATATCGTTAAGTCTGCCCGGACGCGTCGTCGCATCTTGACGCCGCAGCAAGCGGCAAGCAAGTCGGCCCCGGTGGGCAGCATTGCAGCCGCTCCGATGACAATGAGTCCCGGAGGGGAGCGGTTTCGACACCGCCCGGCAAGAAATTTAAGTCCTGCGCGCGGTTGCCGTCGCGGGGGTGAGGTGATCCAGAGAGTTTGGGCCTGCCACTGTCCTGCCTGTGAGGCTAGGCGATGGCTTTCGTCTGGTCGTCGGTCGTGGCGCCGGGAGCGTTCTTCTTGATCGATTCTATGGCGCTCACCGCCGAGGCCTTCGCCTTGTAGCCTTCCGACGAGAACATGGTCTCGCCGTTCGAGGCTTTGAAGCGGAAGCGGAATTCGCCAGCCTTGTCCTTGTATATCTCGAATTTGTACATCTGCCTTCTCCCAGATATCAAAACGCGTTGAGCCGCGCCGACAATCTAAAGCAAAGCGTGCAATATTTCCATTGTTGCTCATATTCCGGGTTTCGAGGAGCATGCATGGCGAAAGCTGCGGCGGCGGACGTCTGCGCCGCCTTCGCCAAGCGCCGTGGCAGCGGCCGTCCGCTCATTCCATCTGGATGTTTGCACCCTGGACCACGGGCGTCCATTTGACGATCTCGGCCTTCACATGCGCACCCAATTCCTCTGGCGTCGATCCGACGATCGTGGCGCTGAATTCCTTCATGCGCTCGGCCACCGCCGGGTCCTTCAGCGCTTTGTTTGCCGATTCGTTCAACCGCGCGACGACTTCCGGCGGCGTTCCGGCGGGAGCGAAGAGCGCGTTCCAAGTGTAGGTCTCGTAGCCCGGAATGCCGGATTCTGCTATGGTCGGAACATCCGGGAACGAGGGCGCCCGCTCCTTTGTCGTTACCGCCAGGGCGCGCAGGGTCCCTGCCTTGATGTGAGCCGAGGAGGAGGGCAGGTTGTCGAACATGATCGGCACCTGATTGCCGATGACATCGTTGAGCGCCGGCCCGGCACCCTTGTAGGGAATGTGCTGCATGCTGACGCCGGCCATGCTCTTGAAGAGTTCGCCGGAAAGGTGAAGCGGCGTGCCGTTGCCGGAAGAGGCGTAGCTGTACTGGTCGGGCGAGGCCTTCAGAAGCGCAAGGAGTTCCTCGACGTTCTTGGCCGGCAATTCCGGATTGACCACGAGCACATTCGGCACGACGACGAGAAGCGAGACCGGCGCAAAGTCCTTTTCCGGATCATAGGGTGTCGACTTGAGGATCAGCGGATTGAGCGCATGGGTCGCGACCGTTCCCATCAATATCGTATAGCCATCAGGGGCAGCGCGCGCGACATTGTCGGCGCCGAGGTTACCGCCTGCGCCGGCTACATTCTGCACCACGACCTGCTGGCCGAGATCTTCCGACATCTTCTGCGCAATGATGCGGGCGACGACGTCGGTCGAGCCGCCGGCGGCAAAGGGTACGACGAGGGTAACCGGTCGTTCCGGAAAATCCGCCGCGAGCACGGGCGCGCCAATAGCGAGCGCCGAGAAGAGACCCAACCCCAGTGCGAGGCTGGCACGCCTCGTGACATGCAAGAATGCCATTCGTATTTCCTCCCACAGAACCCATCAGGCGCCTCCCGCGCCGTCATTGGATGGTAGGGCGGTTCTCGCCGAAGGCAACCGCAGGAGGCAGCGCGCTGGCTCAGACTTTAGTCGTCACGCCGCTAGCGGAAGGCGCCGGCGACCCAGGCGAAGATCTTGATAAGAATGTAGGAGGCAGCCAGCAGGACAAAGAATATCAACGTCATCCCGCCCCAGCTTGCGGGCTCGATCCAGACTACGGCCACGGTGGTGAGCAAGGCCGCGATGGCGACAGGAAGGCCAAGCTTGAGAAGGGCTTCTATCACGACGCCTTCACCTTGAATGCCTTCTCGATATAGCTTCCGTACCTGTCGACGATGGATTTTATCTTGTGTCGCAGTTTCTCCGCCGTAAAGCCCTGCGGGTCCCAAATTGAAGGGTCGGATTCGATGTCGACCGCCCATCGGGTCATGATTGCCAGATTCTCCTCATAGGTCGTGGCATCCGAAAAATCTCCGATCAATATGACCGCCTGATCGGAGCCGATCTTGTCTGTCGGCGACCAGGCCAGCAGGAACGGTCCACGGCCGTCGATTTCCCTGCCTTGCAATCTCGCCGAGCGGATGGCCTTCTGAGCGAGATCGAGGTCGTAGTTTTCCACGGCGCTCTTGCAGACGTCGGTTGCTGCCGGCTTGTTGAGGGCGTTTGCCGTCACGGTTGTCTTTACTGGCCAGACCGTCACCATCTGTTTGCTCTTGTCAGACTTCGGCGTGCTCAGGGGGAGGGCGCTAACATAGGCCTTGCATATGTCGAGATGCCACGCCACATCGGCTTCGCTCGCGTTGGCGCGAAACGCCAGGATTCCATATGCGGCGTAGTCCTTCGGTGGATATTGGTTGGGCGCAGCAAAGATGCGAGTCGCCTTTTCCTGTTCGCCAAATATATCGGGCGAGGCACCATCGATCGTGGCGAGCGTGTCGCCGAAATTCTTGAGCATATCATCGAACCAATGGTCCAGCAGGCCTTCCGCGTTTACTTCGGCCGCGGCGGCAAAAGATATCCCAAGCATGAGTGGCAGAACACGATGCCACACGTTAGTTCCCCCGGACTTTCGGGTGAAATATATCCCATCCGCCGACATGGCGCCAATGGCAAGTGTGACTGCCTCAGGAGGGCTCTCGGTTTGCAGCTCGCTGGCGACTAACGAACTATATGCAAGTTTTCCGGCACGCCCGTCTCGAACTGCAGCCTTGCCAGCTTGGCGTAGAGGCCGCCGTGGCGGACGAGGTTCTGGTGCGTGCCTTCCTCGACAACACGGCCGTGATCGAGGACGAGGATACGGTCGGCCTTCAGCACGGTCGCCAGGCGATGGGCAATGACGATTGTCGTGCGTTCGGCCATCAGCCCGTCCAGGGCTTTCTGCACCAGCGTCTCGCTCTCGGCGTCGAGCGCGGAGGTCGCCTCGTCGAGGAGGAGGATCGGTGCATTCTTCAGGATCGCGCGTGCGATAGCGATCCGCTGCCGTTGCCCGCCCGAAAGCGTCACTCCGCGCTCCCCGACCTGGGTATCGTAGCCCTTTTCCAGCCGCGCGATGAATTCGTCGGCCTGTGCGGCCACGGCCGCGGCCCGAACGTCCTCGCGCGATGCGCCGGGCCTGCCGAAGGCGATGTTGTCGTGAATGGAAGCGGCGAAGATGGTCACATCCTGTGGCACGATGGCCGTGTGCGCGCGCAGTTCGTCGGGTGTCGTCGCCTTTGCGTCCACGCCATCGATCCGCACTGTGCCCTTCTGGGGATCGTAGAAGCGCAGGAGCAGGGAGAAAACGGTGCTCTTGCCGGCGCCGGACGGGCCGACGATCGCCACCGTCTCGCCCGGCGAAATGGCGAAGGAAAGCCCGTGCAGGGCGGACCTGTCGGGCCGCGAGGGATAGGCGAAGTGCACGTCGGAAAACTCGACGCTGCCCCGTGCCGGCTTCGGCATCGAGACCGGTGCAGCGGGAGCGGCGACGGGAGACGTTTCGTTCAAGAGCTCGGTCAGCCTCTCGGCGGCACCGGCGGCCTGCGAAAGCTCGCCCCAGACCTCAGAGAGCGCTCCCAGCGAGCCCGCGGCGATCACCGAATAGAGCAGGAACTGGCCGAGCGTGCCGGCCGAAAGCGTTCCCGCAAGAACGTTCTGGGCGCCGACCCACAGGACGAGGACGACGCTGCCGAAGATGAGCGTGATCGCAAGGCCGGTCAGCAGCGAGCGCGAGCGGGTGGCCGCGCGTGCGGCGCCATAGGCTTCCTCGACAGCGCCGCTGTAGCGCGCTGCGGCCGCAGCCTCGCCGTTGAAGGACTGTACCGTGCGCGTCGCGGCAATCGTCTCGTTGGCAAATGCCGAAGCCTCGGCGAGCGTATCCTGCGCCGCCCGCGAACGCCGGCGAACCGAGCGGCCGAAGGCGACGAGCGGAAAGACGATCAGCGGGATCGCCCCGAGCGCGATGCTTGAAAGCTTGGGGCTGGTGACGACCATCATACCGACGGCACCCAGACAGAGAATGAGGTTGCGCAGCGCCACGGACGCAGTGGCGCCAACCGCCGACTTGATCTGCGTCGTGTCCGCCGTCAGGCGGGAGAGGATCTCGCCCGACTGGTTGACGTCGAAGAAGGAGGGGGAAAGCCGAGTCACATGCGCAAAGACGTCGCGCCGGAGGTCGGCGACGATGCGCTCGCCGAGCGTGATGACGAAGTAGTAGCGAAGTGCGCTCGCGACCGCGAGGACGACGGCCATGATCAGCAACATGACGAAGTAGCTATTGATGAAGCCGCTGTCGGCACGGCTGAAGCCGTGATCGATCATGCGACGGACGGCGAGCGGCAGGGCAAGGGAGGTGATGGCGGCCAGGGCAAGCGAAATCAGCGCCCCCGTTACCATCCCCTTGTATCGTCCGATATAGGGGGTAAGTCTTGCCAGCGGTCTTATGGAGTTTCTTCTCTCCGCGCCGGCCTGTACCGTCTCTGACAAATCGTCTCCAATCCCTGCAGGCCTGCTTGTGCGCGGCCTGTTGGCTCTTGTTATCCTTGCGACCTTCATGTATAGGCACCGCATCCTAATGGGAAGCCGTAGCCTTAAGCGGACTGCGGCTTCATTTATTAAATCGCTCCGTTTCTCGCAATGGCTTGCGACAAAACGAGCCCGGGCACCGCAGGAAGATTGTTATGAAGGCAGGCATCCATCCCGAATATCACATGATCAAGGTGGTCATGACCGATGGCACCGAATACGAAACCCGCTCGACCTGGGGTTCCGAAGGCGCAGTCATGAACCTCGAAATCGATTCCAAGTCCCATCCGGCCTGGACCGGCGGCAACCAGCAGCTCATGGACCGCGGCGGCCGTCTCTCCAAGTTCAACAAGCGTTTCGGCGGCCTCGGCCTCTAATCGCTCTGCACTTCGGCAGGATTTGCAAAAGCCCGGCTTTGGCCGGGCTTTTTTGTTGCCTTGAAAGGCGCCTGAACTCTCGTTCAAGATGGGATACGGCCGACCGGGCGCGAGCACGATAGGGCAGGGCACGCTTTACCGCCCCCCCAAAAACAAAAGCCGGCCGCGCAGCTTGCGCGACCGGCTTTCAAGATCACGGTTTAAAAATCAGTTATTGCTGAAGGCCGTCTGCAGCAGGCTCAGCTGCGCCTGGACGCTGTTCTGGTTGTCCGGCACGATCGGCGCTTCGGAAGGACGGTAGATCTCGCGGTCGAGCAGCGCGACGCGGTTCTGCAGGCGCAGCGAGCGCTCGATCAGATCGCGGAAGGATTCCGGCAGGTCGTTCCAGCCGGGCGCATTGCGGTCGACGTTGAACCCGTCGAGGCGCACCTTGGTCTTTTCGGCGAGCACCTGGTCGCGGGACATTTCGCCATTGTTGACGGCTCGCTGCAGCAGCAGCCACGAGGCCATCTGCATGAGACGAGTCGTCAGTCGCATGGATTCGGCGGCATAGAGCACCGAGGCCATGCGCGGCAGCACTTTCGAGGCTGCGCGGCCCTGGCCGTCGAGGTAGCTCGCCGTTTCCTCCACAAGCGACATGCCCTCGGAATACAACGCCTTGAACTGCGAGGAGGCGGCCGCCCGTCCCGCAAAACTGATCGTATTCAATCCAAGTTCCGACATGCAGATATCCCTGTTTTACGCATCACTTTGGCAGGTAACGCCCGGGTCTGCAGGATGTTTCCAGCGCCCGTTCTTATCTCTCGAAGATCGTATCATTACCTGAAACGCACAAGCCCTTTCTTAAGAAAGGGTTAATCTCCACAGTTTCGTGAAATCCTTGCAAAGGCAAGAAAAAAGAAGAGCCGCAGAGGCGGCTCTCAAGGTAAAACAGGGAGAAAATCAGACCAATTCACCGCTAGGAGAAGCTGTCTGAGTCCAGAGGAGCTCTGGATGGGTTAGGTAATATCTTATAAAGCTTAACGTTCCGTTAATACTGTCTCGCTGCCGCACGCCCGGCAGGCCTGCCGCTACACTATTCCCGTCTTGCCGCAGTCAGAACCGGAAGAGCTTCTCCGCCGCCTGCCGCCCCGAAGCCTTTCGTTCGCACTCAGCTTCAAGGCGCGAGATTTCGTCCTGAAGGAGCGCGATCCTGTCCTTCAATTCCTCGATCGACAGCAGCGTCAGGTCGCTGCCCAGTTCATGGGCAGCAGGTTTTTTCGGTTGATCGTCTTCAACGAAACTCATCCGTCATCCTCCGCGTGGCTCTCAGGCGCCGCCGGGGTGACGGGCGCGTCAGCTATATTTTACAGCAGGATCGCCCGTTTCCGGAAGAGTGCCCGTCCGCGAGGCGAGCGACATGCTTTCCGGGGTGATCATCTGGGTATTTGTAGTCGGGATCGTGGTGTAGGCGTCGCGGTCCCCGACAGGGATGGCGGCACGCTGGCGGCTGCGGAATATAGCGTAGGCCGTGATCAACAGATGCGCGACGGCTGTGACGAAGAAGAGGGAATGCGGGCCGGTCAGGGTCATGATCGGACCGCTGAGCGTCGGCCCGATGATCGTGCCTATGCCGTAGAGCAGCAGCAGCCCGCCCGATACCTTCACGAAGTCTTCGGCGGACGCGAAGTCGTTCGCATGCGCCACGGTGATCGGGTAGAGCGTGTTGGCAACGGCGCCATAGAGGATGACGAGCCCGATCAGGTAAGGCGGCGACGACGGGTGAAGCAGGAAAATCAGCAGGCCGGCGAACGCCGCGACGCCGGAAAGGCCCGCGAGCACGTGGCGGCGGTCGATTCGGTCCGAAAGGCGGCCGGCGGGAAGCTGCATGACGGCGCCCGCAAAGATCGTGGCACTCATCATGATAGCGATATTGGTCTCGGAGAGGCCAGCGCCGGCCCCGAAGACGGCACCCAGCGTGCCGTAGGCGCCGTTAGCGATGCCGACGAGAAGGATGCCGAGGCACGAGACGGGCGAATTGCGATAGAGAGCCGGCAGGTCAAGCCGGACCGCCTTGAGCGGCTGGGGTGAGGCGGCGGTCGATAGCGTCGTAGGCAGCATCGCCACGCAATAGAATATGCCGCAGATCATGAAGAGCAGTGGGGTGTGTATGTCGGCGAGCGGCACCGTCATCTGGCCGGCGACGACGCCAAGCAGGGTAATGCCGATATAGAGGGAGAAGATCGCCCCTCGGCTTTCGTTCGTGGCGCGCTCGTTCAGCCAGCTCTCGATGATCATCGAGGTGCCTGCCGTGGAGAAGCCGGTGACAGCGCGCAACAGCACCCACCAGAATGGGTCGACGATAATTCCGGTCAAAAGCGCGATGATCGCAATGATGGAAATGAAGCCGCTGAAGGCCCGCACATGGCCGATGCGCCGCACGAGCTTGGGCGCCATCAGGCAGCCGATGACGAAACCCGTCGCCCACGACGTACCGAGGAGGCCGAGCGTCGTCGTGTCGTATCCCTCGGCAGTGCCGCGCACCGGGAGAAGCAGGCCGTGCAGACCGTTGCCCATGAAGAGGAAAAGCGTACCGAAGAGGAGGGCAAGGACGGACAGCAGATTTCTTCTCATTTCCCCGGTCTCAGCTGTTTGGGCTTAAAGATGGCCTGGGCGGGATGGCATCTCCGCCGGACTTTCGATGTTGATTGCGTCTTGGATTGCCGTTATCGGCTTGGAATATTTGTCGTTTGGCGTGAAAAGATGTCCGTCCTATGACATTGCCGCAAACTGAAGGAAAAGCCATGACAAAGTTCATAGCGGCGTTCTTGATCCTCGCCATGGCGATCCAGATCATCAAGCCGCTCGGTATTTTCGGCCTGCGGCGGCGCATGGATTTCTGGAAGATTTCGATTGCGGCCTTCGCGATCTGGACGATCGCTCTCCTCGGCCGCGAATTCTTCTAGCTCGATCTGCTGACGACGCAAAAGGAAAGCCCGGCTGGTTGGCCGGGCTTGTCGCTTTCGGATTGGAGAAGAGCCGAATCAGGCCGCCTTTTCCAGGTCCTTCTTCCAGCGTCCCTTGGCAGCGAGACTGTTCATCTCGGCGCGATGGGTGAATTCCCGCTGGCCGGCGGCAACGTTTTCCTGCTTGCCGTTCCATGCCTTCAGTGCGCTGTCCTGCAGGGCGCGGCCATAGGAGAAGGTGACCTTCCAGGGCAGGTCGTAGCCGGAGTTGATCGCGGAAAGGTGGGCGGTCGCTTCCTCGGTGGACTGGCCGCCGGACAGGAAGGCGATGCCGGGTACCGCTGAAGGAACGGTCGCCTTCAGGACCTTGACGGTCTGTGCGGCCACCTGCTCGACGGATGCCTTGCGGGCGTTCTTGCCGTCGATCACCATGTTCGGCTTCAGGATCATGCCTTCGAGGTTGACGCGGGCGTCGTAGAGTTCGTCGAAGACGATGCGCAGCACGTTCTCGGTTACCTCGGCACAGCGCTCGATCGTATGATCGCCGGGCTTGCCGTCCATGAGGCATTCCGGCTCGACGATCGGCACGATATTCGCCTGCTGGCAGAGAGCTGCATAGCGGGCGAGCGCATGGGCATTGGCGCGGACGCTGCCCAGCGTCGGCAGGGCGCCGGAGATCGCGATCACGCCGCGCCACTTGGCGAAGCGGGCTCCGGCCTCGTAATACTTTGCAAGGCGATCGGCGAGGCCATCGAGGCCTTCGGTGATGGTTTCGCCGGGGTAGTAGGCCATCGGCTTGGCGCCGATATCGACCTTGATGCCGGGGATGCTGCCGGCGGCCTTGATGATATCGACGAAGGGAGTGCCATCGGCCGCCTTCTGGAAGAGGGTTTCCTCGTACAGAATGACGCCGGAGATGTACTTCCTCATCGCCTCATCAGCCCGGAAAAGCATTTCGCGGTAATCGCGGCGGCTCGTCTCTGTCGAAACGAGGTCGATAGTGTCGAAGCGTTTCTTGATGGTCGAGGTCGACTCGTCAGCGGCGAGAAGGCCCCTTCCTTCGTTCACCATACGCACTGCGATATCTTCAAGTCTTTCGATCATTTCGTTCTCCCGGGACAACACGGTTCACCGCAACAAACTTACAGATCGCCGATAACAGAAGTTTATAGAGACGGAAATGGTACGCTAAGTCATTGAAACGATTGAAATGATTTCAATCGTTTGAAACTTGTTGCTTGTATCTTAGCACCACGCAAAAGACCGCGGAAGTGTCAATTCCCGCGGCCTCCGGCAAAGTGTCTGGGATGTGCAAGCGCGCTATTTGTGCTTACCGAGGATTGCAACGCCGGGCAGTTCCTTGCCTTCCATCCATTCCAGGAAGGCGCCGCCGGCCGTCGATACATAGGTGAATTCGTCGGCGACGCCTGCATGATTCAGCGCCGCAACGGTGTCGCCGCCGCCGGCCACCGATATCAGCTTGCCTGCCTTGGTGCGTTCGGCGGCGTATCTTGCCGCAGCCACGGTGGCGGTATCGAAGGGCGCGATCTCGAAGGCGCCGAGCGGACCGTTCCAGACCAGGGTCTCCGCGCGGGATATCCAGGCCTTGACCGCCTCGACGGACTTCGGGCCGACGTCGAGCACCATGCCGTCGGCCGGAATTGCGTTGATGTCCACGATCTCGTTTGCCGCGCCCGCCTTGAATTCGCGCGCCACGACGCCGTCCTCGGGGAGGATGATTGCGCAGCCTGCCGTCGCCGCCTCGATCATGATCTGGTTGGCAGTGTCGGCGAGGTCGTGCTCGCAAAGCGACTTGCCGACATTCGTTCCGCGCGCGGCGAGGAACGTGTTGGCCATGCCGCCGCCGATCACCAGCGCGTCGACCTTCTTCACAAGGTTCATGAGCAGGTCGATCTTGGACGAGACCTTCGCGCCGCCGACGATCGCGACGACCGGCCGGGCGGGATTGCCGAGGCCTCTTTCCAGTGCCTCGAGTTCGGCCTGCATGGTGCGACCGGCATAGGCCGGCAGCAGCTGCGCGAGACCCTCGGTCGAGGTGTGCGCGCGGTGGGCGGCTGAGAAGGCATCGTTCACGTAGAGATCGCCGTTTGCGGCGAGCGCCTTGGTGAATTCCGAACCGTTCTTCTCTTCGCCCTTGTGGAAGCGGGTGTTCTCGAGGAGGAGGATATCGCCGTCATTCATCTTCGTGACAGCGGCAGCGGCGGGCGCGCCTATGCAATCGGAAGCAAAGAGCACCGCGTGGTCCAGGATCTCCTCGACGGCGGGCACGATCAATGCGAGCGAGAGGTCCGGCGAGGGGCCGTCCTTGGGGCGGCCGAAATGGGCCAGAAGGATGACCTTCGCGCCCTTGCGGGAAAGCTCGAGAATGGTTGGCGCGACGCGCTCGATGCGTGTTGCGTCGCTGACCTTGCCGTCCTTGACAGGGACATTGAGGTCGACACGTACGAGCACGCGCTTGCCCTTGATGTCGGGGAGGGTGTCGAGGGTCTTGAAAGCGGGCATTGTAGCATCCGATGTTGTTATGGCCGAAGATCGCGCCGACCATACTACGGATGATGCAAGACGCAAGGCGCTCAGCGGCCGTTTCCCCGAGCCTCTTCCTCTTGCCCCATCGGGGCGGCTGCCACACTTGCGCTCGTGTCATTTCCATGACGCCGATGCCTGCGGAACAAGCTGTGGCAGCGATCGATCATATCCCTGAGATTGATGAAGATCGGGAAATTCGTAGCCGGTTCGACGGCCTCCAGCGACATGCCGACGGCGCTGATGTGATCGTTCTCGTCGAGGTCGCGGACGATCAGGATGATCGAGCCGAGACGCACGCGATCGGCATAATCGGCCTTGCCGCCGAGACGCTGCTTGATCAGCTCGGCGATGGTGAGGCTCTTCTCGTGTTCGGCCAGCAGGCCGGGGCCGTAGGCCGCATCGAGATCGGCAGCGGGACGGGTGGGCGACAGCGAGAAGGCGCCGAAGAATTCCGCATCCTCTGGATCCACGGCCGCGCGACTGGCAAAGAGCCGGTCGAGCAGGCGTGAATAGGTCGGCGTGATGAAGAGGTAGACGAGGTCGTTTTCCTTGAGGCGGCCAGCATACTGGTAGCGCATCGACTTCCCGTCACGGATGATGAGCGAGGGTGTCGCCCAGCGTGGGATGCGCTCGCCGCGCAGAACGGGGCTGTCCCTTACGACACGGTATGACAGAAGCTCGTGGTTCACTGCACCGGGCAGGTCCACCTCCACCTTGTCGACGGCGCCCATGCGGGGCGGGATGATGAGGCCGAGCCTGCGCGCCAAGGGCTTGATCGTCCAGCCCTGGAGAAGCAGCGACACCAGCACGACGATGAAGGCCGTGTTGAAATAGAGCTGGCCGTTCTCCAGGCCGCCAAGGATCGGCATGATCGCCAGCAGGATGGAGACTGCGCCGCGCAAACCCACCCAGGCGACGAAGGAGGTCTCGCGCTGCGTATAGTCGAAGGGCAGCAGCGAAAGCCAGACGGCGAGCGGCCGTGCAACGAAAGTCAGGAACAGCGCCAGAAGGACGGCCGGAACGATGATCGCCGGAAATTGCGATGGCGTCGCGAGCAGGCCGAGTACCAGGAACATGATGATCTGGGCGAGCCAGGTCATGCCATCCTGGAAGCGCTTGATCGTGGCGGAGGCATGCATCTTCCTGTTGCCGGCATAGATTCCGGCGACATAGACGGCGAGGAAGCCGCTGCCGCCCACCGCGCCGGTAAAGGAGAACACGAGCATGGCGAGTGCCAGCACGAAGATCGGAGTCAGGCCGCGATCAGTATCCAGCTTGCTGACGATCAGAACGATCATCATGCCGCCGAGCAGGCCGAGCGTCACGCCGAGCCCCATCTGCTTGACGAACATCGCAAGCATGGTGAGGTCGATGCCGCTGTAGTGTTCGCCACTCGCCAGGACCTCCACCAGCGCGATGGTGAGGAAGATCGCCATCGGGTCGTTGGTCCCTGATTCCACCTCCAGCGTCGAGCGCACCTTGTCGCGGATGTTTATGCCGCCGATGCGCAGGAGGAAGAAGACGGCGGCCGCATCCGTCGACGCGACGATGGAACCCAGCAGCATGCCTTCCAGCCAGGTGAAATGAAGCAGCCACATCGCCGCGAAGGCAAAGAGCCCTGCCGTCAGCAAGACGCCGACGGAAGCGAGCGTGAGCGAGGGCAGCGCCGCCAGGCGGAAGGACTGCATCGGCGTGCCGTAGCCGGAATCGAAGAGAATGACGGCAAGCGCCAGCGAGCCAAGGATATAGGCGAGGTAGTTATTGCTGAATTCGATGCCGAGGCCGTCGACGCCGGCGGCGAGCCCAATCATCAGGAACAGGAGCAGGAGAGGGGCGCCGAAACGGAAGGCCAGCACGCTGGAAAAGGCCGCAAGGAGCACAAGCGCCGTCGAAACCAGTACGACGATATAGAACGCTTCCATTGCCCTTCCCTTTCGATCCAGCCTTCCGGCCCTGTCACAAGCTCTCCTCGCGCGGTGATCCACCAGTAAACGGCAAAACAGGACGGAAGGGTAGGCCCGGCGGCTTAACCTCGGCTGCGATGCTGCATTATGCTGCGGGACCACCGCCGGACGGTGAGCCGGCAGGGAAATGCTACGGAAGGAAACTCCGTAAAGAATGTATCGGCGAATGGGGCGACAACGGGGCGGACGAAGAAAGATTGCTCTTTATCGAACAGGCCGGGTCATCGATCGGAATGGCGGCGTGGACCTAGGACACCTTGGTGAAGAGTTCGCGGCGGTCGACGATGGCCCCGGCGGTCATGAAGGCGCCGTCGCCGAGGTAGTGAAGGGTCTCGGGATGGGCCGGTGTGGGGGCTACATGCGCCTTCACGATCTCGAAGATGAAGTAGTTGTATTTGTCGACGAGGATGTCGTCATGGAGCCGGCATTCGAAATTCGCGTGGCATTCGGCGATCAGGGGCGCCTGGACTTCCGTGGCCTCCTCGGCCGTCAGGTGAAACTCGGCGAATTTGTCGATCTCGCTGCCTGTGCAATTACCGATGCGGGCGACGGTATCGGTCAAGGCCGTCGTCGGCAGATTGATGACGCATTCGCGGCTGTTCCTGATCATGTGGTAGCTGTGGTTGCCGCTGGAAATCAGGCAGCCGAACAGCGATGGCGAAAACTCCATGATGTTGTGCCAGCCCATCGTCATGATGTTGGTCCGGTCACGCCACTTCGAAGAGACGAGCACGACGGGACCGGGCTCCAGGTAGCGCCTGGCCTTGTAGACGGGGAAATCCTGCTTGCGCGGCTTCTTCATTCCGGCATCTCCTCTTGATCAGGATTTAGCTAGGCTCGGCGGAGAATAGGGGAAGCAGGCGAGACCGCGGCGTCGCGTCGCAAAGAGGGGCGCGGTTTCGTGCCAAAGCGGGCGCCTTGTCGCGTGCCAAAGACACGGAGCCGGTCGAGACGCGTCGCGATCGTAATGGTCGTGACGGGCCAAAAATTCGCTTGAGCCGGACCCTGCGTAATACCGTAAATAGATTCGCGTACAGGTTTTCGATGGATGGCCGAATGCAGGACGAGGTTCTTCTCACCGCACAGGAATGCGCCGGGCGAATTGGCCTCAGCGTTCGTGCGCTGCGACTCTATGAACAATACGGGCTGATTTCGCCCCGTCGCACGTCCAAGCAATGGCGGGTCTATGGCAGCAATGAAATTGCCCGGCTCAACGAGATATCAGCTCTCAAAACCCTGGGCTTCAGCCTGCGGGATATCTCGAAGCTGCTGCGGGGCCATTCAACGGACGTGGTTCAAATGCTTGCACTACAGAAGGACGCTTTGACAGACACCAGAAGTCGCGCCGAACGAGGGCTTCGCGTCATCGAATCTTTGCTGTCGAAAATCAGAACCGGAGCCGCCGCATCCATTGAGGATCTTCTAAAGCTGGCAAAGGAGACGAATTTGGCCGACCTATCGAAGGATACAGCGGCATGGCGTCGCTATGAGCAAATGCGGCCACGGGCCGAGGTCGCCATGGATGCCGCCCTCTATGAAAACTATGTGGGAGCGTATGAGTTCGCTGACGGAACCCTTGCTGTCGTGTCTCAGGGGGATGGCCAGCTTCTTTATCGGATAGTCGGCCAGTCCGACCTTGAAATTTTTCCCGAGACCGACAGCGAATTCTTCATGAAGGTATTGCCTGTGCAGATAAAGTTCGTACGCGATCCGGATGGCAAGGCACACAGTCTCATGCACCATCAGAATGGATCGGAGGATCGCGCTGTCAGAACTGACCTGGAGTATGTCCGCAGTGTCGAGGACGAGGTTCAGCGGCGCATTAGGGAGAAGAAGCCACGATCAGAGGGCGATCGCGTCCTGAGGCGTATGATTGAGGAACACGCTCGTGGTGAGCCAAATCTCGATGAGATGTCGCATCCCCTGGCAATCCTGGTTGAAGAGGACAAGCCTTTCGTCAAAAGCACGCTCGAAAAGGCAGGCGCGCTGAAGGCCCTTACGTTCAAAGGCGTCTCATGTGACGGCCTCGATGTCTATGACGCCGAGTTCGAGCATATGAAGATGGAATGGGGCTTCGCGCTCACCCATCGGGGAAAGATAAGCCACCTATATTTGCGGACGACGCTCTAGACGAAAGTTCGCGCCACTCGCCCAATCCGGAGGGTTCCCTTGTTCGGGTAGACGGCGACATTTTACTCCAAGGCATTGCGCAAAGGAAAAGCGGCCCGGTTTCCCGGGCCGCCTGGATATCCACCAATGTCGCGAAGCTTAGATGAGCTTGGCGAAGGCAACGGCCGTGTCGGACATGCGGCTGGAGAAGCCCCATTCGTTGTCGTACCAGGAAAGGACGCGCACGAAGTTGCCTTCCATGACCTTCGTCTGATCCGTTGCGAAGATCGAGGAGTGGCTGTCGTGGTTGAAGTCGCGGGAAACGAGCGGCTCGTCGGTATAGCCGAGAATGCCCTTGAGCTTGCCGTTGGCGGCAGCCTTGATCGCCTCGTTGATTTCGCCGACGCTCGTTGCCTTCTTGGCGACGAACTTGAAGTCGACGACCGAGACGTTCGGGGTCGGAACGCGGATCGACGTGCCGTCCAGCTTGCCCTTCAGATGCGGCATGACGAGGCCGACTGCCTTGGCGGCGCCGGTCGACGTCGGGATCATGGACAGGGCTGCGGCGCGGGCGCGGTACAGGTCCTTGTGCATGGTGTCGAGTGTCGGCTGGTCGCCGGTGTAGGAGTGGATTGTGGTCATGAAGCCGTGATCGATGCCGACGGCGTCATCGAGAACCTTCACGACCGGCACGAGGCAGTTCGTCGTGCAGGAAGCGTTGGAGATGACGAGGTGGTCCTTGGTCAGCTGGTCGTGGTTGACGCCGAAAACGACGGTCAGGTCGGCGCCGTCGGCAGGAGCCGAGACGATGACGCGCTTGGCGCCGGCCGTCAGGTGGGCTGCGGCCTTGTCGCGTGCGGTGAAGATGCCGGTGCATTCCATCGCGATGTCGACGCCGAGGTCGCGGTGCGGAAGCGTTGCCGGATCCTTGATCGCGGTCACCTTGATCGGCTTGCCGCCGCCGACAGTGATCGTATCGCCTTCGACCTTGACCTCTGCCGGGAAGCGGCCGTGGATCGAGTCATAGCGCAGCAGATGTGCGTTGGTCTCGACCGGGCCGAGGTCGTTGATGGCCACGACTTCGATGTCCTTGCGGCCGGATTCGACGATGGCGCGAAGGACGTTGCGGCCGATGCGGCCGAAACCGTTGATGGCAACCTTTACTGTCATGTGCATTCACTCCCTAGAGGTGGGGCTTGTAATTATGGGGTGGCGAGCGCCCGGAGGCGCTCCCGTCAAAGCTTGGCTTCCGCCGCAGCAACGACGGCGTCAGCGGTGATGCCGAAGTGCTTGTAGAGATCCTGGTACTTGCCGGAGGCGCCGAAGCCCTTCATGCCGATGAAGGTGCCTTCCGGCCCGATGAAGGCATCCCAGCCCTCACGAACGGCGGCTTCCACGGCGATCTTGACCGGCGAGTTGCCGAGCACCGACTTCTGGTAAGCCTCCGGCTGCTCGAAGAAGAGCTCGGTCGAGGGCACGGAGACGACGCGGGTGGAAATGCCCTTGCCTTCGAGCGTCGCGCGGGCGGCGACTGCGATCTCGACTTCCGAACCCGAGGCGAAGATCGTCACCTTGGCATTGTCGGAGCCCTGGAGCGTATAGGCGCCCTGAGCGGAGAGGTTCTTCTCGCTGTATTCCGTGCGCACCGCCGAGAGGTTCTGGCGGGTCAGCGCCAGGCCGGAGGGACGGTTGGGCGTCTTGATGGCGATCTGCCAGCATTCAGCCGTTTCGGTCGCATCCGCCGGGCGGAAGATCATCAGGTTCGGAACGGCTCGCAGAGCAGCGAGCTGCTCGACCGGCTGGTGCGTCGGCCCGTCTTCGCCGAGACCGATCGAGTCATGCGTCAGCACGTGGATGACGCGGATGCCCATCAGCGAGGCAAGGCGGATCGGCGGACGGCAATAGTCCGAGAAGATCAGGAAGCCGCCGCCATAGGGGATCAGGCCGCCGTGCAGCGAAATGCCGTTCATGGCAGCTGCCATGCCGTGCTCGCGGATGCCGTAGTGCATGTAGCGCCCGGAGAAGTCGGTCGGCGTGATCGACTTCATCTGGCTGGTCTTGGTGTTGTTCGACGGCGTCAGGTCTGCCGATCCGCCAAGCGTCTCGGGCAGGAAGCCGTTGATGACCTCCAGCGCGTCTTCCGACGCCTTGCGGGTCGCGACCGTCGGCTTGGTCTCTGCGAGCTTCTTCTTGTACTCGCTGATTGCCGCGTCGAAGCCTTGCGGCAGTTCACCGGCGAAGCGGCGGCTGAATTCCGCCTTCTTGTCGGAGGAGGCGAGGCGGCCTTCCCAGTCCTTTTCGGTCTGCAGGGAGCGCTTGCCGGCTTCGCGCCAGGGATCGAGAATGTCGGAAGGGATGACGAAGGGCTCGTATTCCCAGTTCAGGTTCTTGCGCGTGGCGGCAACCTCTTCAGCGCCGAGCGCGTTGCCGTGCACCTTGTGGGTGCCCTGCTTGTTCGGTGCGCCAAAGCCGATGATCGTCTTGCAGGCGATCATCGTCGGGCGGTCGGATTTCTGGGCAGCCTCGATGGCGGCCGAGATCTGGTCCGGCTCATGACCGTCGATCTCGATCGTGTTCCAGTGAACGGCCTTGAAGCGGGCGACCTGGTCGGTCGAATCCGCCAGCGAAACGGCGCCGTCGATGGTGATCGAGTTGTTGTCCCAGAAAAGAATGAGCTTGTTGAGCTTCAGATGGCCCGCAAGCGCGATCGCCTCCTGGCTGATACCTTCCATGAGGCAGCCGTCGCCGCAGATCACATAGGTATGGTGATCGACCAGATCTGAGCCGAACTCCTCGCGCAGCTTGCGCTCGGCGATCGCCATGCCGACGGAGTTGCCGATGCCCTGGCCGAGCGGACCGGTGGTCGTCTCGATGCCCGTGGCGTGGCCGTATTCCGGGTGGCCGGCGGTCTTGGAACCCAGCTGGCGGAACTGCTTCAGGTCCTCGATGGACATGTCCTCGTAGCCCGTCAGATAGAGCAGCGAGTAGAGCAGCATCGAGCCGTGGCCGGCAGACAGCACGAAGCGGTCGCGGTTCGGCCAATGGGGCTTCTTGGGGTCGAAGTTCAGATACTTGGTGAAAAGGACCGTTGCGACGTCTGCCATCCCCATCGGGAGACCGGGATGGCCGGAATTGGCCTTTTCAACCGCATCCATGGCAAGAAAACGGATCGCATTCGCCATCCGATCATGTTTTTCGCGAGAGGTCATGGCTGTTCCGATGGTTCCGTGTGTCGGGGAATGGCCCCGAGGTTCCAGGGCCATCGACTAAAGCGGGTGAGACATAGCAGTTGGGGCGAGCAAGTCAATAAATCCGGCGGCAGTTCCGGGCCTCCGGGAAGCCTTTTTTTGACATTTGTCTGTGTGGCTTTACAAAAGACGAATGGGGGTGGATCGTAAGGAAAGGTGCGTCATCCACAGCTTAGGCCGGGTCTTTCAACTCCGTCTTTGTTGACGTGCTCTCGCGTAGCTGCATATCGTTTCAAATCAAACAGGTGGCCGGACGTGACGATTCGCAGTCTTGCGCGGAGAACCGGAAACACATGATGCCTACAGGCAAAACGATGGATGTCGTCCTCAACGAGTTGCGCCAAGCTGTCGCGGCGCTGGAAAACGCGCTCGACGTACGCTTCGAGCGTGAGCGGGAGCAGGGTGAGGTCGACGGCGAGGTTCGCCGGATACACGAGGATCGCTCGCGTCTGGCGCAGGAGCTGGACCAGGCCGAGTTCAGGGCCAATCGTCTCGAGGAAGTCAACCGCGAGGTCTCCCGCCGGCTGGTGACGGCGATGGAGACGATCCGGGCAGTACTCGACCGATAGGCCGCAGGCGGGGGTGGAAGAATGTCCCAGGTAACGGTGATGATCGACGGCAAGGCCTATCGGATGGCCTGTGAGGAGGGGCAGGAAAACCACCTGACCAACCTCGCGACCCGCTTCGACCAGTATGTCAGCCATCTCAAGGCGCAGTTCGGCGAGATCGGTGACCTGCGTCTTACCGTCATGTCCGGGATCATGGTCATGGACGAACTGTCCGAGGTGCAGCGGCGAATGGCTTCGCTGGAAGGCGAGTTGGAGACCCTGAAGAAGAACCGCGACGCGGCGGTTGCCGTCAATGCCCGTACCGAGGAGACGCTTGCGGCAGCACTTGTCGAAGTGACGGCGCGCATTTACGGCATCACCGAGAAGCTTGGCGCCAAGCCCGGCACGCACTGAGACCGCTTCCGCTCACCAATTTATTAGAAGATCGGCGCTCGCCGCCTCTGGCGTGGCGTCGGGAATAGCCCTATATCTCCTCCTTGCGGTCTGCGCCTCTCGACAGGAACCACAATCCCTGGGGCCATACTCGATCCAAAGGGAGCTGTCCCTGACCAGGCCCGTGGGCCTGGACACACGGTGCCCACCTACGTTTGTAGGCACCCAGGATCGTAAATCTCCATCGGTTGCCGTGGATCGCACTTTCCCTCTTCTCTGAGGACCCCGCAGCGCTCTGTTATTCTCTCGTTCTGGCGAGCGAGAGGGACCCCTGGCCGACAAGCGCCTTTATCTCTTCATATGCCGTGATCGTCGCGTGGGCCGTGTCGACCGCATGCGTATGGGTAGCGGTAACGACCATCACGTCCGCGCCGGCCGCCTCGCCGGCCAGGATGCCCGCGGGGACATCCTCGAAGACGAGGCAATCGGCCGCGCTGAAGCCCAGCTTTCTTGCGCCGAGCAGATAGCCCTGCGGGTCGGGCTTGCCGGCGGTCACGTCTTCCGCCGTCACCATGATGCGGGGCTGCGGAATGCCGGCTGCGGCAATGCGGCGCTTGGCGAGCTCGATCGGGGAGGAGGTCACGATCGCCCACCGGTCGGCGGGCAGGGACAGGAGAAACTCGACTGCACCGGCAATCGGGACCACGCCTTCCACGTCATCGATCTCGCCCTGCAGGATACCGGCAGCCTCACGCGCCGGATCGACGCCGGGCAGGCCGAGCTGCGAGATGGTGTCGATGCCGCGCTTGCCATGCATGGTCGGCAGGAAGGTGACGGGGTCGAGCCCGTGGCGGAGGGCCCATGCACCCCAGACGCGCTCGGCGGCGGCGATGGAGTTCAGCACGGTGCCGTCCATGTCGAAGAGGAATGCGGAGTAGGTCCTGGCGAAGGGCTTGGGCAGTGATGAGTGCAACTTGCTGCTTCCTTTCGGGCGAGCGGTGGGCGGTCTGCCGCACCGACTTCGGCGGCTCGGGCCTCCTCACTATCGGCTGCCAAGGGAAGAAGCAAACGCACGGCGGCAAAAAAGATCGGGCGCCAAGGGCGCCGATCTGACTGATGAGAAGGCTCTCAACTCGATTGATTGCTTAGAAAGCGGCAAAATACCCACCGCCGTCATTCCGGCTCAAGGCCGGAATGACGGCGTATCAAGGTGTGTCGAACCACAGGAGGTTTGTCAGCAGCAAAACGGGCGCCGTTTGGCGCCCGTCAACGATCACGAGGTTTCCTTGCCCGTCTCGGCTTGCCCTCATCAGGATTGAAAGCAGATCCGGTTTTCCGGGGCGATCATCTTGGCAAGGAGGCCGCGTTTGGCGGGCTCGACCCGGGAGGCCCTGGACTGTTCCAGCTTGTTTGCTGCCGCAGAGAGGAGGCCTTTGAATTCATTGGGCGTGAAGCCGTCCGCACGCGCTACCGAAAGGATCAGCGGGTCGGACAGAACCTCGGACATGGTCATATCGACGTATTTTCTTTGCACGACGGTCTCCTTTCTCGGCAGTGTATCGGGGCTCACGGCCGGTGTTTTCTTCCCGTGTCCGTACTATGGACGCGAAACTTGACAAGCTGATGACGTGGTGTTACCGGTAAGTAACGTCTGAATAGTTACCGACCGGTCACACCTATGTCAAGAACCTCTGCCGATAAAATTTCCGTTTCCCGCGCAGTCCCCCGCGGGGGCGAGGTGGGAGACGAGGTGCGAATGCGGCCGAGGGACAGGATCGTGTCGACAGCTTCGGAGCTTTTCCGCCAGCACGGTATTCGCGGCGTGGGCGTGGATGCGATCGCCGTGGCGGCCGATACCAACAAGATGACGCTCTACCGTCATTTCGGATCGAAGGACGATCTCGTCTGCGAGACTCTGCGCTATGTCTCGGACAAGGTCGCGGAAATGTGGGACGATCTCGAAAGGCTTTATCCGGGTGATCCGGCCCGTCAGTTGCGAGGCTGGGTCGAGGGGCGGGCGAAATGCATCGACAACGAACCCTCCGGCTGCGACATTGCCAATGCGGCGGTCGAACTCAAGGAGCACGACCATCCGGCCCACGGCGTCATCGAGGGCTTCAAGATCTCCCAGCGTGACCACCTTGCAAAGCTCTGTCGCGAGGCCGGCATTGCCCAGCCCGACCTGCTTGCCGACACGCTTTCACTTCTGCTCGAAGGCGCACGCGTCAGCCGTCAGGCCATCGGCTCGGAAGGACCTTCCACCCAGTTCGCCCGTGCCTGTGAAGCGGCCCTCACCGCCTTCGGCGTCAAGGCCTGACGTCGCCTTCCCCTCCGGCAATGCCGGTGTGTTTATCCCGACTTCTACAGATTGAGCGTCTGCTCGCGAGCGATATAGGCCCGCTGGCGATCGGTGATGTAATCGCGCACGATGGGTGCTGCGTCGCGCTTGCGGGAAAGCTGCATGTGGAAGACGAGCTGGCTCCCGGTGCGGAACATCATCTCGGCGCTGATGAGATAGAATTCCCACATCCGCGCGAAGCGCTCGTCGTACATGGCGATCACCTTGTCGCGGTTCTTCTCGAAGCGCTCGCCCCAATGGGCAAGCGTGGTCGCGTAGTGAACGCGCAGGAACTCCAGGTCCATCACCCACAGGCTGTTCTGTTCGACCACCGAAAAGACTTCGGACAGCGCCGGCGAATAAGCGCCGGGGAAGATGTACTTCCGCAGCCAGGCACTCGCCATGCCGGGCGGGCTCATATGGCCGATCGAATGCAGCACCGCGATCCCGTCGTCGGGCATCAGCGCATTCAGCTTCTTGAAGAACTCGTCGTAGTGATGCACGCCGACATGCTCGAACATGCCGACGGAAACGATTCGGTCAAAGCTGCCCTCGACATCGCGATAGTCCTTCAGCTCGAAGCGGACGCGATTGGAAAGGCCCGCTTCCTCGGCCCGTTTCGTCGCGAGTGCCTGCTGCTCCTTCGACAAGGTGACGCCCACGACCTCGACTTTCTCGAGCCCGGCGAGATAAAGCGCGAGATCGCCCCAGCCGCAGCCGATATCCAGTATCCGCATGGAAGGCTCCAGGCACAGCTTGGCCGCCAGAAGCCTCAGCTTGTTGCGCTGTGCCTGCTCCAGCGTGTCGCCCGCATCACGAAAATAGGCGCAGGAATAGAGCATGTTGTCGTCGAGAAAGAGTTTGTAGAAGTCGTTGCCGAGGTCATAGTGATGGGCGACGTTCTGCTGGGCCTGGCCCTTGCGATTGGATTGCTGGCTCTTGCGGAAACGCATCTTCACGGCGCGCAGTATTTTCTGGATAGGGTAGGAGCCAAGCGAAAGCCGGTTGATCGAGAAGAGCGTCAGGAAGTCGCGCAGCGTCGAACCTTCCTCGAAGCGCATCGTTCCATCCATATAGGCCTCGCCAGCGGCGAGCTCCGCATTGAAGACCAGGGTCCGGTAGAGTCTCTTGTCCGTCAGCCGCATCGTGACCTGTGGACCGGGCTCGCCGGAAAATACATGCCGCTTCCCGTCGGCGTCGATTACGATCAGGCTGCCCTTGCGGATAAAGGATTTCATCATGTGGGAGAGCGGAAACATGAATACCTCTCGTAGCGGCTGAGGTCCGAGGCCGGACGACGCGGCGCGATCCTATCATCGACGTTGCAAAATGCTCGGCTAAATTCGCGATGCGCGAGCGCTGCTAAAAATGCCCAAATTGGGAATGATGCAGGCTTCGTCGGGCCGCTGATCAACATAAATGCATATGATTTCACAATATTGAGTTGTCCAGTTTATCGCAGAGTGCCGCCCGTGAGTGGTCAGTCACAGTTGCAACAGGTAAAAGATGTCGGTTCCCACAAACGTGGAAGAGAGTGTCGAAGAACTCGCGGAGGATTCCTCTGTGCGCGGGCTGTTTGACCGCTACAAGACCCAGCTGTTCGCCCTTGTCAGTCTTGTGGTCTTCTGCCTGGTTGCGCTGGCGATATTCCATATGACGACGGAGGTACGCTACGACGACGTGGTGGCGGCGCTCGCCAGCACGCGGCTGTCAGCCATATTGCTCGCACTGGTCTTCACGGGCCTGAGCTTCGCCGCGCTGATTTTCTACGATCTCAATGCCCTTGAGTTCATCGGCAAGAAGCTGCCGTTCCCGCATGTGGCGCTCACGGCCTTCAGTGCCTATGCGGTCGGCAATACGGCGGGCTTCGGGGCGCTGAGCGGCGGCGCGATTCGCTACAGGGCCTATTCGCGCCTCGGGCTCTCGCCAGAGGACATCACCCGCGTCATCGCCTTCGTCACCCTTGCCTTTGGCCTCGGGCTTGCCGTCGTCGCGTCCATTGCGCTCGTCATCATTGCCGACGAGATCGGCCCGCTCGTCGGCGTCAGCGCGCTCCTGCTGCGCATCGTCGCGATCGCGATCCTTGCGGGGCTGGCGATCGTTATGGTCCTCGGTCGTGACGGTCGCAGCATCGCGATCGGGCCGGTGGCGCTGCGTATGCCGGATTCCAAGACCTGGTCGCGCCAGTTCCTGGTGACGGCCTTCGACATCGCCGCGTCGGCCTCGGTGCTATACGTGCTCCTGCCGCAGACGTCGATCGGCTGGCCGGCCTTTCTCGCGGTCTATGCCATCGCGGTCGGTCTCGGCGTGCTCAGTCATGTCCCGGCCGGCCTCGGCGTATTCGAGACGGTGATAATCGCCTCGCTCGGCAACGCGGTGAACATCGATGCGGTCCTCGGCTCGCTGGTCCTCTACCGCGTCATCTATCACGTGCTGCCGCTGCTTCTCGCGGTCCTCATTGTGTCGGGAGCGGAACTCCGCCGCTTCGTGGACCATCCGGCCGCCTCCAGCGTGCGGCGGATCGGCGCGAGGCTGACACCGCAGCTCCTGTCCACGCTTGCGCTCCTTCTCGGCGTGATGCTGATCTTTTCGAGCGTCACCCCCACGCCGGACGAGAACCTGCAGTTCCTTGCCGACTATCTGCCGCTGCCGATCGTCGAGGGCGCCCATTTTCTTGCAAGCCTTTCCGGCCTCGTTCTCGTCGTCGCCGCGCGCGGCCTTGGCCAGAGGCTCGACGGCGCCTGGTGGGTAGCGGTCGTATCGACGATCGCCGCACTTGCACTCTCGCTGCTCAAGGCCGTTGCCCTCGTCGAGGCCGCCTTCCTCGCATTCCTCGTCTTCGGCCTGCTCGTCAGTCGTCGCCTCTTCAAGCGTCCGGCCTCGCTTCTCAACCAGCAACTGACCACGTCTTGGCTGATGGCGATCGCGGTGATCTGCGTCGGCGCCGTGGTCATCCTGCTGTTCGTCTATCGTGACGTCGAGTACAGCAGCGAGCTGTGGTGGCAGTTCGAATTCGCTGCCGAGGCGCCTCGCGGCCTGCGCGCCATTCTTGGCATTGCCATCCTGTCCTCGGCCATTGCCGCCTTCAGTCTGCTGCGTCCTGCGTCGATCACGCCGGCACCGCTCACGGACGAGTCCCTGGATCGCGCTGTCGCGATCGCCGAGAAGCAGGGTGTGGCCGACGCAAATCTCGTGCGGATGGGCGACAAGCGCGTCATGTTCTCGGAGGATGGCGAGGCCTACATCATGTACGGCAAGCAGGGCCGCTCCTGGATCGCGCTCTTCGACCCGGTCGGCGCCCGCCATTCGGTGCCCGAGCTCGTCTGGCGCTTCGTGGAAGCCGCACGCGCTGCCGGCTGCCGGGCGGTCTTCTACCAGATTTCGCCGGCGCTGCTTTCCCATTGCGCCGATGCGGGGCTCAGGGCCTTCAGGCTCGGCGAACTCGCGATCGTTGACCTCAAGCATTTCGAACTCAAGGGCGGCAAGTGGGCCAATCTGCGCCAGACGGCGAGCCGGGCCCAGCGCGACGGGCTGGAGTTCTCGGTGATCGAGCCCGCCGACGTGCCGCGGTTCATGGATGACCTCGCCACCGTTTCCAACGCATGGCTGGCCGATCACAATGCCAAGGAGAAGGGTTTTTCCCTCGGGGCCTTCGATCCGGACTATATCGCCTCGCAGCCGGTCGCGGTGCTGCGCAAGGATGGGGAGATCGTCGCCTTCGCCAACATCCTCATCACCGAGACGAAGGAGGAGGGGTCGGTCGACCTCATGCGCTTCTCGCCGAATGCGCCTAAGGGCTCGATGGACTTCCTGTTCGTCCAGATCATGGAATATCTGCGGGCCGCCGGCTTTGCACAGTTCAACCTCGGTATGGCGCCACTCTCGGGCATGTCAAAGCGTGAATCCGCTCCGGTGTGGGACCAGATCGGTGGTACGGTCTTCGAGCACGGCGAGCGCTTCTACAATTTCAAGGGCCTCAGGGCCTTCAAGTCAAAGTTCCACCCCCATTGGCAGCCGCGCTATCTTGCGGTGTCAGGAGGCGGAAATCCGATGATCGCGTTGATGGATGCGACGCTGCTCATCGGGGGAGGATTGAGAGGAGTGGTCAGGAAATGATCAGAAATATTGCCTTGGCGTCAGCGTGTCTGCTGGGCCTGTCCGGGTTCTTCGTCACCGCTGCGGGGCAGGATGCCCCGAAGTTCGATACGGGCCTGATCCCGTCTCCGCACATCCTGCTGCCTGAGGGCGATGTCAAGGCTGCGGTATTTCTCATTTCCGACGCTGCCGGCTGGGGCGCGCAGGACGATGAAGAGGCAAAGCATCTCGTTTCCGAGGGCTCCGTCGTTGTGGGGATCGATCTCCCATCCTATCTGACAGCCCTCAGGAACTATGACGTCAGCCAGAATGACGGCTGCATCTATCTCGTCTCCGACATCGAATCGCTGAGCCAGCAGGTGCAGCGCGCTGCAGGCAACAGCGCCTACCACCTGCCGATCATCGCCGGCATCGGCGAGGGCGGTGCGCTGGCACTCGCCATCGCGGCCCAGACGCCAGACGCCACGATCGGGCAGACGCTCGCCGTCAATCCCGCCGTGGGGATTCCGCTCACCAAGCAGCTCTGCACGCCCGCCGCCAAGCAGGCTGTCGGCGATCGCATGGTCTACGGCCTGACGGATGGCGCCTTGCCGGACCCGATCGTCGTGGTCTTCACCTCGGATGCTGCCAAGGATGCCCGCGACCATGTCGAGGCCCTGAACAAGGCCCATCCGGACATCGATATCCGCGATTCCAGCGACGATGCGCAGACCACGCTTTCCGACACGCTCGACGACATGATCTCGGCGTCCGCAAGTTCGGACAATCCGCTAGGCCTGCCTCTTTCCATCCTGGAAGCGACGCCTGCCTTCGACACCATGGCCGTGGTCTATTCGGGTGACGGCGGCTGGCGCGACATCGACAAGGAGGTAGGTGCAGCCCTGCAGGCCCAGGGAATCCCGGTCATCGGGGTGGATTCGCTCCACTATTTCTGG
The DNA here is from genome assembly GCF_004345245.1 of Rhizobium sp. BK251. Lineage (GTDB taxonomy): Bacteria > Pseudomonadota > Alphaproteobacteria > Rhizobiales > Rhizobiaceae > Rhizobium. The sequence continues at coordinate 401,126 of NZ_SLUQ01000008.1, forward strand.
TCGGAGCGCAAGCCGCAGGAGACAGCTGACGACCTCACGAAGATCATCGATTTCTACCGCAAGCAATGGAAGGTTCGACACGTGCTTCTCATCGGTTACTCCTTCGGCGCCGATGTCCTGCCCGCCACCTACAACCTGCTGAAGCCGAACGCCCGCGACGCGGTCATGCAAATATCGCTGCTTTCGCTTTCCCATGAGGTCGACTACGAGATTTCGGTCGCCGGCTGGCTGGGCGCAAAGACATCCGGCGAAGGCGGCGATCCGGTGAAGGATCTCAAGACCATCGATCCGAAGCTCGTCCAGTGCATCTATGGCAAGGACGACGACGAGGAGAGCGCCTGCCCGGCGCTGCAGGGGACCGGTGCCGATGTCATCGCGCTCGACGGCGACCACCACTTCGACGAGAACTACGAAGGGCTCACGAAGCAGATCGTCGACGGATTGAAGGCACGGCTGAAGAGCTGAGGACAAATGTCCGGGCGCCTGGTCGAACCGACGCCCGGAGCTCTCGCCGGGAAGGCTATGCCGCGCGCACTTCTGCGAGCGGCTTCACGTTCTGGTTCATCCGGAAGAGGTTCTTCGGGTCATAGCGCAGCTTGACCTCCGTGAGCCGCTTGTAGTTGGCGCCATAGGCGCTTTCGACGCGGTCTGTTTCGTCCTCCGGCATGAAGTTGATGTAGGCCGTACCGATCGCGTGCGGCTTCGTCTTTTCGAAGAGATCACGCGCCCAGCCTATGCAGGTGCTGTCCATCGAGGCCTCGCGCCAGCGGGCGTGCACGTTCATGACGAAATGCGAACTGCGTTGCGGAAATGCAGTCGCCTCGGTCGGCACCCGGCCGGCCGCGCCGCCGACATGGCCGATGAAGACCTCGCATTCCGGACCAGGAAGCTTGCGGATCGAATCGGTGAGCACGCCGATCGCCGCATCCGTCAGTGCCGAAAAGTCCTGGCTCTTCCAGTAGTTGCGCGCACCGGGCGTCAGCAGCGGATCGAATGCCTGCTGCCAGGCAGCAAAAGGCGCCGGGGCGACGACATCGGCGATGGGCCTTCCTATGCCGCGCAATGCAGCTGTCGCCTTCTCGCCGGCCGCGAGATCACCGCAATAGCACATGGCCAGCACCAGGATTTCGCGGCCGTGCCATTCGGCCGGAAGGAAGGGCAGGGGCGGCGCCTGTCGCATGACCACCCAGCAGGTCAGTTCGTCGGGCGCATTTTCGAGCGCCTGCCGATATTCCTTGAGCACCTTTTCGGCATCCGCGAAGGGATGCACGACGAGGCCGGCGAGAACGTCGTGATTGAGCTCGTGGAGGCGGAATTCGAAGGAGGTGACGACACCGAAATTGCCGCCGCCGCCGCGCAGCGCCCAGAAGAGATCGGGCCTTTCCGTCTCGCTTGCGCGCACCAGCTCACCATCGGCGGTGACGACATCAACTGATATCAGGTTGTCGATCGTCAGCCCGAACTTGCGCGTGGTCCAGCCGAAGCCGCCACCGAGCGTGAGGCCTGCGATCCCCGTCGTCGAATTGATGCCCGTGGGCAGTACCAGCCCGAATGCCTGCGTCTCCTTGTCGACGTCGGCGAGTGTCGCGCCGGGTTCCACCCGCGCCCTGCGGGTATGGTGGTCGACCCTGACTGACTTCATCGCTGAAAGGTCGATGGTGACGCCGCCGTTGCAGATAGCGTTGCCGGCGATCCCGTGTCCGCCGCCGCGCACTGAAACGAGCAGGCTGTTGTCTCTTGCGAAGCGCACTGCGGCGATGACGTCGGCCGCGCCCGCGCAGCGCACGATAAGGCCGGGACGCCGATCAATCATGCCGTTCCAGATGGCGCGCGTTTCGTCGTATCCGGCGTCGCTGCCGGTCAGAAGACTGCCACGCAAGCCCGCGGCCAGCGCCTCGATCGCCGAGCCTGCTATAGCAGCCTGCCCCTGCTGCAAGGTCGTGAGGTTCAGATTGTCCATGATCGCTCTCCTCCCCGGCAGGGTCCTGTCCCGCCGCCGCGGCATTTTGCTCCTGTCGTTATTCATTAACAAGCGATCACTAATGGATGGCGATGCGGCATTTCCGTGCGGTGGCTTGCGCTGGCGAGGACGGGACCCTTATGTTCACACGATTGTGGAATGAACTCGAAAGCCGCCATGACGCCGAAGGAACTGAAAGCCCAATACCGCAATGAGCGTCTCGCGCTACGCGACGCCCTTTCGCCGGAAGAGCGGATCGAGAAGAGCATGGCGATGGCCGACCATGCAGGTGAGACCGTTGCATTCGAGCCGGGCACGATCGTCTCGGGCTTCCTGCCGATCCGGTCGGAAGCCGACATAAGGCCCCTGATGGCGCGGCTGCGCGCTCGCGGCGCACGCCTTTGCGTCCCGGCGATCCTCGATAAGGAGAGGATCGTCTTCCGCGAGCTGGTGCCGGGCGTGCCGCTGGTGAACACCGGTTTCGGCACTGCCGGGCCGGGTCCGGATGCGGCCGTGCTCGATCCCGAACTCATGCTGGTTCCGCTTTCCGCCTTCGACGCGAGGGGCCACCGCATCGGCTACGGCGCCGGCCACTACGACCGCGCGATCGACCGCTTGCGCCAAAAAGGGCTGCATCCGCGGCTGATTGGCATTGCCTTCGACTGCCAGGAAGTGGCACATGTGCCCGCTGAGCCGCACGATGTCAGCGTCGATGCCGTCCTCACGGAAAGCGGCCTGCGTTACTTTGCCTCGTGGATTGGATAGTGAATGCGTCTGCTTTTTCTGGGTGACATGGTCGGCAAGACAGGACGGACGGCGGTCTGGGACCGGCTCCCGGGCTTGGTTTCTGACCTGAAGCTCGATTTCGTCATCGTCAACGGCGAGAATGCCGCCGGCGGTTTTGGCATCACCGAGGATATCTTCCTCGAGACGATCAACGCCGGTGCCGATGTCGTCACCACCGGCAATCATGTCTGGGACCAGAAGGACGCCGTTGCATTCGCTGGCCGCCACGACCAGTTCCTGCGACCGGCAAACTATCCGGCGGGAACGCCCGGACGTGGCTCCGGGCTCTACTATGCGCGAAACGGTGCACGCATCCTGGTCGCGAACATCATGGGGCGCGTCTTCATGCATCCCGAACTTGATGATCCGTTCAAGTCGGCGGAGGCCATTCTCGACGCCTGCCCGCTGAAGACCGAGGCCGACGCCATCGTCTTCGATTTCCATGCGGAAGCCACCAGCGAGAAGCAGTGCTTCGGTCATTTCGTGGATGGCAGGGCAAGCTTCGTCGTCGGTACGCATACCCATGTGCCGACGGCCGATTGCCAGATCCTGAACGGCGGCACGGCCTACATGTCGGATGCCGGCATGTGCGGCGACTACGACAGCTCGCTCGGCATGGACAAGGAGGAGCCGCTCAACCGGTTCATTTCCAAGGTACCCAAGGGACGCATGGAGGCTTCCACAGGACCGGCGACGATCTGCGGCGTCGGCGTCGAGATATCCGATGCGACCGGTCTTGCCGAAAAGGTCGCTCCGCTGCGGCTCGGTCCGCGCCTTTCGGAAACCATTCCGGAGTTCTGGCGCTGACAGCCATTGCCTGCCTTGTAGGCAGTGTCAGGCAATGACGGAAATGTGAGCGGATGGCGAAAGTTTCGCCCTAGACCTGCTGGGGACCGTGCCGCATCCTCGCGCAAACGTGAAGCGCCGGGAGGGGTGGCATGACGCCGCGATATCTTTTCCTCGCCATCTCATGCCTTGTGGTCTCACCCGGCCTGTCATGGGCGCAGGAAGTACGTCCGCCCGTCAGCCAGTGCCAGCTGGTCGCAGAGAACATCCCGCACGCGACATATGCAAGCTTCTCGGGTCCCGCTCCCCTGCTGGCCGCCACCTCCGAGGAGGAGGACGTCACGATCACCTATCTCGGTCATTCGACCTTCAACATCGTCACACCGCTGGGCGTTTCCATTGCGACGGACTACAACGGCTGGTACAGGCCGGCGACGACGCCCGACGTCGTGACGATGAACAAGGCGCATCAGACCCATTTCACGCTGACGCCGGACCCGGGGATCAAGCATGTGCTCCACGGGTGGAGCGATGTTCCCGGCGAAAAGGCCGACATCGATCTCGTCATCGGCGATACCTACATTCGCAACGTGACCACCGATATCCGCTTCAGCTACGGCATCGGCGGTTCGAGCGAGGACGGCAATTCCATCTTCATCTTCGAGGTGGCGGGGCTCTGCATCGGCCATCTCGGCCACCTGCACTACGAGCTGACCGACAGCCACTATGCCGAGATCGGTCGCCTCGACATCGTGATGGTGCCGGTGGATGGCGGACTTACGATGGGTGCCGACAGCATGAGCAGGGTCATCAAGCGCCTGCGCTCGGCCCTCATCCTGCCGATGCATCGCCCGGGGCCGCCGGTGCGCGCGTTCGTCGGCATGTTTGGAAGCGATTTCGACGTCGGCTACGCGCCGACCGACAGCATTACCGTGTCAATGCGGAGCCTGCCGAAGAAACCGCTGATCTATGTTCTGAAGGGCCTCTGAGGCCGTTCGGACCAGATGCCCGGGCGGCCCTCTCCCTACGCCCGGGCATTCTCGCCGTCAGGCGAAGTGCAGGTGGCGCTTGAGCCCGACATCGGGCGTCTTGTCGTCCTCGAGGTTCGCCTTGGCGATCTCCCAGCCGAACTTGAGGGTACTGCCGGTCGAAATCCAGATTTCCGCGTCGTCCACATGCATTGCGAGCATGGTGAGCTGCGGGTCCTTCTTCCCGTTCTCGTACCAGGCCGCCACGACCGAATTCCAGAACTCATCGATCCTGGTCGGGTCCGGGCGCACCTCGATCATCCCCGCAAGGCAGGCGTGATAGTCGTGGTGCTTGCCGATGAGGCAGAAATGCGCGCGCGTGCCGGGCTTTACGGAACGTACGATATCGGCCTCAGTCTTGGCATAGAACCAGATCGTGTTCGTCGCCGGGTCGGCATGTGGCGCCATCGGCTGCATGTGCATGTCGACGCCGTCGATGCCGAGCATGCCGGCGTGAACGTCGTTGACCTGGTCCCACAACTGACGCGCCGGCTGTTCCCGGGCCTCGCTGAAGCTTGCCATGGCGGTTCCTTTCCCTTTTGCAGATGTCCGGTCGAAACGCCATGGAAACGGCTTTGTTCCGCGCCGCGGCATACCCCGTAGCGACGGCCTGGCAATTGCTTGCCCCTTGAATGGCGGCCGTTTCGCTCTTATAAGGCGGCCCAATCCGAACAATGAGACGTGAACAGGGGTGCCATGGCTGGCCATTCACAGTTTAAAAACATCATGCACCGCAAGGGAAAACAGGATTCCGTGCGGTCGAAGATGTTCTCCAAGCTCGCGCGCGAAATCACCGTTGCCGCCAAGGCGGGCCTGCCGGATCCTTCCATGAATGCGCGCCTGCGCCTCGCGATCCAGAACGCCAAGGCACAGTCGATGCCGAAGGACAACATCGACCGCGCCATCAAGAAGGCCGCCGGCAACGATGGCGAGAACTACGACGAAGTCCGCTACGAGGGCTACGGCCCGGGCGGCACGGCGATCATCGTCGAGGCCCTGACCGACAACCGCAACCGCACCGCTTCCAACGTCCGCTCAATCTTCACGAAGGCTGGCGGCGCGCTCGGCGAAACCGGTTCGGTGTCCTTCTCCTTCGACCATGTCGGCGAGATCACCTACAAGCTTTCCGCCGGCGATGCCGACAAGGTGATGGAAGCGGCGATCGAAGCCGGTGCCGACGATGTCGAGACCGACGAGGAAGGTCACTACATCACAACCGCCTTCGAAAGCCTGGGCGAAGTCGCCAAGGCGCTCGAGGAGTTGCTCGGCGAAGCCGAAACCGTCAAGGCCGTCTGGCGCGCCCAGAACAACGTGCCGGTCGACGAGGAAAAGGCACAGTCGCTGCTGAAGCTCATCGACAGCCTGGAAGACGACGACGACGTCCAGAACGTCTATTCGAACTTCGAGGTTTCCGACGAGGTTCTCGCCAAGCTTTCGGCCTGATACCGTTCCCATTTAATCGAAAGGCCCGGCCTTCATGCCGGGCTTTTTCTTTTTCAGGCCCGTTACGATCCGGCCTGTCGCATGAAATCGTCACGGAAGGTTGCGAGATCGGATGCCGCCACATCCGACACTGCCCAGAAGACGAGACCGCCGCTCGACCACTTCACGACGTTATAGCCTTCGTGGGCGCTTGCCGTTTCCGCTCCGGCTTTGTCCGGCCAGACAAAGACATTGATGATGTGCGCATGGCGGCGATAGATCAGCGCGGCGACAACCCTGCCGTCGATGTAGTCGACGCGGCCGCCGACCAGCGGAAAGCCCTGCGGCGCCAGATCGACGACAGGCGGCGAGAAATCGATCTTGCCGTCGAACCATGGCTTGACGGTATGCTGATCCGAGGTCAGCACGTCGGTCAGATGGTTGGCAAGCAGCGAGCGGAGGTGGCTCGCCAGGACTTCGTCCTGGATGGGAAGGTCGGATCTCGGCGCATTGAAGAAGAGGAAGGCGCTTGCCGCGAGCACGCCGAGCGATGGGATAAAGCTCCATTCCTTCACATAGCGCAGGCCGCGCGCCCACCATGTCTGCTGCGACGCCGTCCGCCGGGCCGCTATTCTCGACCGCTCTTCCTGAGCAAGGGCATCGAGCACGGAGGAGCGAACGGCTGAAGGCACCGGCCATTTCACTCCATCCTGTCTCATCAGCCGTCTCATGGTTTGAAGTCTTTCCAGTTCGGCGATGCAATCGGGGCAGGATTCAAGGTGGCTTTCGAATTGCGCGGTGTGCACGGAATCCAGTTCATCATCGACGAACCCGTGCAGCATGACGCGCCATTCCCGGCAGCCTTCCTTGTCCGCATTCTCTTCGCTCATTTCGTCTTTCCACCGTCTTCGAGAAGGCGCCATGCATCGGCAAATTCCTGGCGCGCCCTTGCCAACCGCGACATGACAGTGCCGATGGGCACATCGACAATTTCCGCGATCTGGCGATAGGAGAGGTCTTCGAGTTCGCGCAGCACCAGCACCTCGCGCATGGCTTCGGGCAGGGCGCCGATCACCTTGCGAACGCGTAGCGACTCCGTCGCGTGGATGACAGCCATCTCGGGCGTGTCCTCATCCGAGGCGATGTCATAGTCAGTCGATCGCTTGCCGTCGTCATCCGCCCGCCCCGGCATTGGTACCTCCAGGCGAGACTTGCGCCGCTTTTCGATCAGCCAGGCGTGGTAGCAGTTGCGCACAATACTGAAGATCCAAGCGCGCGGATCTCCTCCGCGATAGCCCCCGAAGCCGCGGCAGGCGCGCAGGAAAGCATCCTGCAATATATCCTGGGCGGCATCCTGGTCGCGGCTCAAGTAGCGCGCGAAATTATAGGCGGCGTCCATGTGCGGCATGATCGTGCGGTGGAAGCGCTGCATGACATCGGCGTCTCCCGGTGTGTCGCGGGCATCGCCTGTCAACTCGACAGCACTTCCTTTGACCCCTGCTTCGGCTGTGGTGCTCGGCAAGACAAAGGCGATTGCTGCGGCAATCGGGTGGGCGCTTGGGCGCCGGCCGTCACCAAGAAGGGAGTGCGCAGCCCTCATTCCCGCCACCCATAGGTTGGCGACGAGGGCGAGGGGAGGGCGGTGGCCGAATGATGCCGGATACGCGGTAGAGGCGTCTGTCATTCTGTTTCCCGAGCTGTGCAGAGGGCGAATTTAAGCCTCGGATCAAAGAAGGTCCAATGTGCGGTTCTTTGAATAGATCGGGCGGGCGGCCGTTTTATTCCCACGACCAACGATTTTTTTCAGCGGACGCACGCTCCGAAGTCGCTCCGCAAAAATTTAAGTTTTATTTCAATAACTTGCGAAAATTCCCGAGCTTCTTCGGAATAAACCATCAAGGCCCGCGATCTGGTTTTGGCAGTGGGGCCGATAGGTTGCTCCACGACGCAGATACCGAAATAACCCGAGGAGATATCACCATGTTCAACATGACACGTCGCGCCGTTCTGGGCTCTGCAGCAGCCGCGGCTGCGTTCGGCCTGTCATCGAAGCTGGAGTTCGTCGCTCCCGTCTTTGCCCAAACGCCGCTTGAGCCGCGCGTCGGCTTCTATCGCTACAAGGTGGGATCGGTCGAAGTGACTGCGATCTATGACGGCATATGGCGCAAGCCGCACGATCCGAAATTCATCCGCAATGCGTCCGTCGAAGACACGAAGGAAGCGCTTGCCAAGGCCGGCCAGACCACGGACTTCATGCCGATCCCGCTGACCGTCGTCGTTTTGAAGGTCGACGACCGGCTGATCATGATGGATGCCGGCTCCGGCGTGGGGCAGTGGCAGGCGAACGCCAAGCATCTGCCGGCCAACATGGCGGCCGCAGGCATCGACTACAAGAAGATCGACACAATCATGATCTCGCACTTCCACCCGGATCATGTCTGGGGGCTGATGGAGAAAGGAACGAACGATCCGGTATTTCCGAATGCCGAGCTGATCGTCAATGCCGCCGAATTCAACTGGTGGACCGATCCGGGCCGCCTCGACAAGCTGGCTCCCGATCGGAAGCCCGCCGGCAAGCGCATCGCCGAGGTCTTCCCGAAATGGAAGAACTGGAAGCTCGTGGATGACGGGGCCGAAGTCGCCCCGGGCATCCGGCTGATATCGGCGCCCGGCCATACGCCCGGTCATTCCGTCTATCTCGTGGATGCGGGGAGCGATCAGTTCATGGTTTCGGCGGACATCATGTACGTGCCGGCCCTGCTTGCACCGCATCCGGAATGGCAGGGCGCCTATGACCAGGACGGACCGATGGCGGTCGACACCCGCCGCAAACTGATCGACCGGGTGATCGCAGACAACATCAAGATCTGCGGTTCCCACTTCCCGTTCCCCGGAACGGGCACCTTCGTGAAAGACGGAAATTCCTACGGGTTCACGCCTGTAATTCAAGCCTGATCGGCAAAGGAGAACGATCATGAGACCGTTTATGCTCAACGGGCGGCTGGTCGCTGCCCTTGTCATCAGCATCGCGGCTGCGACCCCGGCGCTCGCCGTCGACAATATTGAGTCGTCCGATGCTCCCGATCTGACCTCCGTGCAGGCCAAGATCGCGGCGAAGGACTATTCGGGCGCGTTGAAGGAGCTTCAAGGCATTGCCCAGACCACGCAGCAGGCTGATGTCTACAATCTGATGGGCTTCACGCTTCGCAAGACTGGCGACTACCGGACGTCGCTCACCTACTACACCAAGGCGCTGGAACTGCAGCCCGACCACAGGGCGGCCCGGGAATATCTCGGAGAGCTCTATGTCGAGACCGGCGACATGGCCAAAGCCAACGAACAGTTGGCAACACTGGCGAAGCTTTGCCCTGATGGCTGCGAAGAACTGGACGATTTGCGAAAGGCCATAGCAGCCAAGGGGGCTAGCTGAGACGACCCGAGGCAGGCGGGAAACCGCCTGCCTCGCCTTGCTTCGAATGACAGTGAAAGCCTCTTGCCTGGATCAGGCTGCCGTTTTCTCGAATGCATCCAATCCCGCAAACAGCTCGACCGACTTCAGCCGCGCCTCGATATCGTGGATCGGCATGGAGATAATGAGCTCGTCGGCGCCGGTCTCCTTCAGGAAGCCGTCCAGCTTTGCCTCGGCAGTCTTCGGCGAGCCAACGACGGCGTAGCGCAGCGTGTGCTCCACATTGATCTTTTCCATCGGCGTCCAGAAGCTCTCCATATCCTTCACGGGACGCGGGAAGGGCCCGCGCACGTTGCGGCGCAGGTTGACGAACTGCTGCTGCGCCGAGGTGAAGTGGTACTGTGCCTCTTCGTCTGTCTCTGCCACCGAACCCATGACGCCCACCATCGCATAGGGCTTATCCAGCGTTGCGGAAGGTTCGAAGCGATCATGGTAGATCGCCAGCGCATCGAGCAGCATGTCAGGTGCGAAGTGCGAGGCGAAGGCATAGGGGAGGCCGAGCATGGCGGCGAGCTGGGCGCTGTAGAGGCTCGAGCCCAGTAGCCAGATCGGGATATGCGAGCTGTTGCCCGGGACCGCGAGGATCGCCTGGTTCTCGACCGGCGAGTCGAGCAGTTGCTGCAACTCCACGACGTCATTGGGGAATGAGTTGGCGCCGGCATCGAGGTTGCGCCTCAGCGCCTGAGCGGTGCGCATGTCGGTGCCCGGAGCGCGGCCGAGACCCAGATCGACGCGGCCCGGAAAGAGGGCCTCCAGCGTGCCGAACTGCTCGGCGATGACGAGCGGCGAGTGGTTTGGCAACATAACGCCGCCCGAGCCGATGCGGATGCGTTTCGTCGCTGCGCCGACATGGCCGATGACGACGGCGGTCGCTGCGCTCGCTACGCCGGGCATGCCGTGGTGCTCCGCCAGCCAGAAGCGCTTGTAGCCGTATTCCTCCGCCTTCTGCGCCATGCGCGCCGAGCCTTCGAAGGATTGGCGGATGGTGGTGCCTTCGGAAACGGGGGAAAGATCGAGAATGGAAAAGGGAACCATGGAAAACCTTCAAGGGGATTGAGGCGATCTGAAACGATAACCATCCATGTAGGTTCGCGTTGTCGTTATTCCAAAGGCTCGCGACGATTTCTCCGCGGTCCAGGCACGGAAGAGGCGCCGCAGGCGGCCCCAGACTGCTGACAACCTCTTGCGGTTCGACACACCTTGGTTCGCCGTCATTCCGAGCTTGAGCCGGAATTCAGCCCGCCGGGCGTCTGCGCTGCGAAAGAGTCTTTCGCGATCAAGGACTTGATCGCGCTGGATACCGGCACGAGGCCGGTATGACGGCGGTAGGCATTTTTCCGCTCTATAAGCTGCCAATCGGGTTGGCGGCTTTGTCAGTAGTCTGAGGGCCGCAGGCGGCCCTCCGAAATCCGGCAATGCTGTCGGTTCAGCCGACGGCGCGGAGGTATTCGACTTCCGTCGTGCGGCCGGTCGAGGAGGCCGAGAGGCGGAAGTTGCCGAGGCGGCGGTCCATCTCTTCGGCCTCTGTCGCAAGGCGGCGGATCGCCGTCGTCGTCTCCTCCACCATGGCGGCGTTCTGCTGGGTCATGCCATCGAGTTCGGAGACGGCGACGTTGATCTGGCGCAACGCATCGGCTTCTTCGCGTGTCGCGTCCTTCATTCCTTCGATCTGGCCATTGATGGCTTCGACATGCTGGCCGATGCCCTTGAGCGCGACACCTGCCTTCTCGACAAGCGAGACGCCGGTTTCGACTTCACGGGTCGATTTCTGCAGAAGGCCGGCAATCTCCTTGGCGGCGCTCGAGGAGCGTTGCGCGAGTTCCCGAACCTCCTGGGCCACGACGGCGAAGCCCTTGCCGGATTCGCCGGCGCGCGCCGCTTCCACGCCGGCATTGAGAGCCAGCAGGTTCGTTTGGAAGGCGATCTCGTCGATCACGCTGATGATCTGGTTGATCTGACGCGAAGATCCCTGGATCGCCTCCATCGCGGCGATCGTCTCGTGCATGATCTCGCCGGACCCGAGCGTCTCGCTCTGGGCGTTGCGGGCGATCTTGGCTGCCTGCTCGGCTCGCTCGATCTGCGCACGAACCGACTGTGTGATCGCGTTGATCGCGCTCGCCGTCTCGCTGATCGAGGAGGCCTGGCGCTCGGTGCGGTTTGCCAGTTCATCGGCGCCGGTACGCATTTCGTTCGAGCCGGAGCGGACGGCCTGCGAGTTTCCGCCGATGGCGGCCATGGTCTCGTTCAGGGTCGCCAGCGCCTCGTTGAAGTTGTGGCGCAGTGCCTCCAGTTCGCTCGGGAAGGTCCGGCCGATCCGGTAGGCGAGGTCTCCTTCCGCGAGATGCGTCAGGCCCTCGTCGAGCGCCTCGACGACGTCCTGCAGCGAACGTGCCTCGGCGTCGCGTTCGGCAAGGCGCTGGCGGCGTTCCTGATCTGCGGCAGCGCGCTCGTCGGCACTTGCGGCCTCGAGCCGGCGCTGCTCTGTGAGGGACGTGCGGAAGCTCATCAGCGCCCTTGCCATGACGCCGATCTCATCCTTGCGGCCCTGGCTGCCGATCTCGCCGTCGAGCTTGCCGTCGGCTACGTCGCGTGTGATCGCGGCGAGGCGTGCAAGTGGCGAGAACAGCATCTTCATGACGATGGTGGTCGCAGTCAACGTGACCGCGAGCACGCCGAGGCCAAGCAGGGTAAGGATGGTCGCGATCTCGATCGATCCCGCGTTCAGCTCGCTCAGCAGCAGGCTCTCGACCACAAGGAAGCGGGAGCCGTGATAGTCGACGCTACGGACATAGGCGCGCGCGGCGCCATCTGCACGCTCGAAATCGGCGACCATCATGCCGCTATTTGTCAGCGCGTCCTTCGCGAAGGCGAACTTGGAGGCATCGAGGTTGACGAGCTGGCCCGCCGCATCGAGGCCGATTGCCGTGCCGTCATCGGAAACGATGGCCGACATGGCCGAGCTTCCGGCCGCATTGCCCTTGGCGAGGATCGCGGCGATGATGTCGTCGCGCACCTTGAAGAGGATCACGCCCTTCGGCGCGCCCATCTTGACCACCGGCACGGCATAGAAGATCGCGGGCTTTCCGCTTGCGGCATCGACGCGCAGCCCGGAGAATGCCGTTGGCGCGGAATCCTCCGTAGCCTGTGCCGCGTTGGCGATCGCGCGGGCATAGGCGAGGCCGAGGCCCGTGTCCTTCCAGGCATCGGACTTCATGTCCTCGGCAAAGGCATCGCCCTTCTTGTAGGAGTAGAGAACGTTGCCCTCTAGATCGGCGATCAGGAGGTCGCTGAAGTCCGTGCCCCCGAGGGTCTTGGCGACGTCGCCCTGCACCTTTTCGTGGTTCGAATAGTAGAAGCCGCTCGGGCCTTCCGGCTTCAGGAGCTTCTCGCGCTGGTCGGCGGGGTTCGGGTTCTTGGTGATGAAGACGTCCTTGAGCTCTGCACGCGCGTTGCCGGAGTTCTTCTCGATCGTCTTCCAGCCGCTCTTCAGGCTGGTGATCGCCATCTGGAGCGCCTCGATGCGTGCCATCGAATTGGCCTGGTTCTCGAGTTGCTCCAGCCGGTCGCGCAGCATGTCGCCCCGGAAGGTCAGGACACTCTCCTTGGCCTTCTGGGCCTGCTCGCCGGAGATGCGGCTGCTGGTGTAATAGGCGAGCATGTCGATGGCGCTAATCGAAACAAGCGTGAGCAGCACGAAGGTCGCGATGACCTTGAAGGACAGCGATTGAAATCTCTGAGCCATGAACCGGAAACCCCTCTTCCGAATATATTCAGCCGGTGGTGCGCCGGCCCGCATCCGGCCGCAGCGGGCGCCCCCTGCATTTAAGGGATCAGAATTCCCGCAATGCGTTTAATTCACGTAAATGGAACTGTGCGGGAAGTTTGTTTTCGCTTTGTTCACATTTGGCTGGCAGATGCCTTTCGCGAAAGGTAGGGTTCAGCATGAGCAGCACGATTCGCATCATCGGCATCGATCCCGGTCTCCGGCGTACCGGCTGGGGTATCATCGAGACGCTCGGCAATTCGCTGCGCTTCGTTGCCTCCGGAACGGTAACGTCGGATGGCGACATGGATCTTGCCTCCAGGCTCTGCCAGCTGCATGACGGTCTTGCCGAGGTGGTTCACAGCTACCAGCCACACGAGGCGGCGGTCGAGCAGACCTTCGTCAACAAGGATGCCGTCGCTACGCTTAAGCTCGGCCAGGCCCGCGGCATCGCCATGCTTGTACCGGCGCGCGCCGGGCTGCCTGTCTCCGAATATGCGCCGAACGCCGTCAAGAAGACGGTCATCGGCGTCGGCCACGGCGAAAAGCAGCAGATCCACATGATGCTGAAGATCCTGATGCCAAAGGCGGAGTTCAAGGGCAACGACGCCGCCGACGCGCTCGCCATCGCCATCTGCCATGCTCATCATCGCGGTGGAAACCGCATGCGCCAGGCCATCGCAGGCTGATGTGTTCTTGACTTGTTCCGCCGGTAATGATAATTATTACCGCAAATGAGGAGCCGGTCATGCGTGTTACTTCGAAGGGGCAGGTCACCATTCCGCGCGACCTGCGTGAGCTTGCTGGCATCGAGCCGAATAGCGAGGTGATCTTCTCGATCGAGGGCGGGAAGCTTGTGATTTCGCCGAAGGGCGGCAAGCAGCAGATCGAGGACCGTGAAAGGCTGGATCGTTTCATGGCGGCGCTCGAACGCATGAAGGACACCGGTGATCAGTCTATCGACGCCGAGGCGTTGATGAACATGACGCGTGATCGCTGATTCGATGACGACGCTTGTCGATACGAATGTGCTTGTGGACCTCGCCGTGCCGACCTCCGATTGGCATCAGTGGTCACGCCAGAGGGTCTATCTTGCCTTCAGGGGCGGGCCGGTTGCGATCAATCCGATCATCTATGCGGAATTTTCCGTTCGCTACCAGGATATGGACGAGGTCGATCGTCTCTTGCCCGAAGAGGAGTTTCGTCGCGAGAACCTGCCGTGGCCGGCTGCCTTCGCGGCGGCTGCGGCTTTCCGGCAGTACCGATTGGCCAGCGGCGGACGCGATCGCATATTGCCGGATTTCATGATCGGCGCTCATGCGATGATCCGCGGCTATACGGTTCTGACGCGCGACCCCAAGGGCTTCCGCTCGTACTTCCCCTCGCTCGACATCATTTCACCCGAAACGCACCCCTGACGGACATTTCTCATGATCGGCAAGCTTAAAGGCACTATCGACGAGATCGGCGACGACCATGTGCTGGTCGATGTCCACGGCGTCTGCTACGTGGCCTTCTGTTCGGCGCGCACGCTTTCGAAGATAGGCTCGGTCGGAGAGGCCTGCGTGCTCTTCATCGAGACGTATGTGCGCGAGGACCAGCTGAAGCTCTTCGGCTTCATGACGGCGCTGGAGCGCGAGTGGTTCAACCTGCTGCAGAGCGTGCAGGGCGTCGGCGCCAAGGTCGCGCTTGGCGTGCTTTCCACGCTGACGCCGGCCGAGATTGCCAATGCGATCGCGCTGCAGGACCGTACATCGGTCTCGCGTGCGCCGGGCGTCGGGCCGAAAGTCGCGATGCGCATCGTCACTGAACTCAAGAACAAGGCGCCATCCTTCGCTGGTGAGGCGGTCAATATTGGTCTCAAGCAGGAACTGGGAGAGGGTGTTGCGGCCGCTCCCGTCGCCGATGCGGTCTCGGCGCTGACCAATCTCGGCTATTCTCGCGACCAGGCGGCCAACGCCGTTGCCGCCGCACTGAAGTCCGCGGGCGAGGGCGCCGACAGCGCAAAGCTCATCCGTTTCGGATTGAAGGAGCTGTCGCGGTGAGCGGAGAGAAAACCTCCCCGTGATGTCGAAAGCGCCGCAATTTGGTGTATTGGTGTCAGAGCTGTTGGAACGGAAATAGACATGAGTGAAGCCGCCCGCCTGATATCGTCGGAAAAGCGCGGAGAAGACCTCGACGCGACGCTGCGTCCCCAATCTCTGGATGAATTCACCGGCCAGGCCGAGGCCCGCGCCAACCTGAAGGTCTTCATCGAGGCAGCGAAGAACCGCGGCGAGGCGCTGGACCACGTGCTCTTCGTCGGTCCGCCCGGCCTCGGCAAGACGACGCTCGCCCAGATCATGGCCAAGGAGCTCGGGGTCAACTTCCGCTCCACCTCAGGCCCCGTCATCGCCAAGGCGGGAGACCTCGCGGCTCTTCTCACCAATCTCGAAGAGCGTGACGTGCTCTTCATCGACGAGATCCACCGGCTCAATCCCGCCGTCGAGGAAATCCTCTATCCGGCCATGGAGGATTTCCAGCTCGATCTCATCATCGGCGAGGGTCCGGCGGCGCGATCCGTCAAGATCGACCTTGCGAAGTTCACGCTCGTTGCGGCAACCACGCGGCTCGGCCTTCTCACCACGCCGCTCAGGGATCGCTTCGGCATTCCGGTCCGACTCAACTTCTATACCGTGGAAGAGCTCGAACTGATCGTTCGCCGCGGCGCCCGTCTCATGGGGCTGCCGATGACGGACGAGGGGGCGCTCGAGATCGCACGGCGTGCTCGAGGCACACCGCGCATCGCTGGCCGGCTCTTGCGTCGCGTGCGCGATTTCGCGGAGGTCGCCCGCGCGGAGGCTGTCACCCGGCAGATCGCCGACGAGGCGCTGACGCGGCTGCTCGTCGACAATATGGGCCTCGACCAGCTCGACAAGCGTTACCTCAACATGATCGCCGTCAATTTCGGCGGTGGTCCGGTCGGCATCGAGACGATCGCTGCCGGCCTCTCCGAGCCGCGCGACGCCATCGAGGACATCATCGAGCCCTACATGATCCAGCAGGGCTTCATCCAGCGCACGCCGCGCGGCCGCGTGCTGACGGCGACCGCGTGGAAGCATCTCGGCATGCAGCCGCCCAAGGATATGGAGGCGGCGCAGTTCCGCATGAGTCTGGAGGATGACTGATGGTCGAGCTGGCGTCATGGGCGGCCGCACGCGCATAAAGATCAAGGCAAAGCCGAAGTGGCGGTTCCAGGTGCGGGTCGCCGGCCTCGGGTTTCGCGACGGCCATGTGCTTGTCCATCGCGCCGCGCAGGAACCGTTCTGGACCTTTCCGGGCGGCCGCGCGGAGATCGGCGAAGCTTCCGAGGAAACGCTGAAGCGCGAGATGCTCGAAGAGATCGGCGCCGAGGTCTCCGTCGGGCGCTTGCTTTGGGTTGTCGAGAATTTCTTTCACTACGAGAAGCGGGACTGGCACGAGATGGGCTTCTACTATCTCATGACGATCCCCGAGAGCTTTCCCTTCCACCCAGAAAAGATCGTTCATCGGATACAGGACGGAAAGAACGCGCTCGAGTTCAAATGGGCGAAGGCGACACGTGAGGCCTTGGCCGCGCTCGACATACCGCCCTATTTCATTGCGGAAGAGATCGAAAACCTGCCGCAATCGCCGCGCCATCTCGTCTGGAACGACGGCGATCTTGACCGGAGCAACTAGGTGAGCATTGTTCTTCGTGCGTTGCGCTCCCGCGGCATGGTGTTCAACTGTTTCCGCCAAGGGCAGGATCTGTCAGCAATCTCATCCGGATAAATGTGCCATGATCAGACCTACCGTGTCATTCCGTGATTAAGAATTCCATCTAGAATTCAGCGGAAAACAATCTGGAGGCGCGCTGCATGCTTGTAATCCTTGGTGGCCTGCCCGGCGCTGGAAAAACAACAATTGCGTGCGCTTTGGCGAAACAGCTAGGGGCCGTGCACGTTCGGGTCGATACCATCGAACAAAATATCCGGGCTTCAATTGCGCCGAGTTTCGACGTCGGTCCGGCAGGTTACGTGGTTGCCTATGGTATCGCTCGAGACAACCTCGCTCTGGGCAATACCGTAGTCGCGGATTCCGTAAACTGCCTACACGTAACCAGAGACGCCTGGCTTTCGGTCGCAAAACGATCGGTCGTGCAAGCCGTCGAAGTAGAGGTCATTTGCTCGGACAAGGCTGAGCATCGGCGAAGAGCAGAGACACGGGAGACAGATGTTGAAGGGCTGGTGAAGCCGATCTGGGATGAGATCACCCGTCGTGTTTATGAAGATTGGGGCGAGCGACCTCTTGTTGTCGACACCGCCAAGATGGGCGTCGATGAACTCGCTGCCGATCTGGTTTCGAAACTTAAGCTTCGCCGAAAGCACCAAACCCTGACTTAGGACGTGTTTTGCGCTAGTGGCCTCGGGGAGCAAGGGAGGAGCAACCATGACAGAATTCGATCCCGTTCGAGTTTTCCGCAAGCTCGCTTACAACAATGCGCTTGCGAACCTGCGCCTGCACCGCGCCTGCGCTGAGCTGAAGCCGGGAGAATTCGAGGCGACGCGGACAAGCTTCTTCCCGTCCATCAGGTCGACGCTGAACCACATTCTCACCGTCGACTGGTTTTATGTCGACGCGCTCGAGGGCGGCACGCTGGGCGTCAAGGCGTTTGAGGTTGACGAACCCTTTGAGAGTGCTGCGGAGCTTGCCGCTGAACAGGCGAAGGTCGATGCGCGGTTGGTGAACCTCTGCAACGCCCTGACGCCGATGAGCCTCGTTTCGACTGTCAACCTGCACCGCGCCAACCGCATTCAGCCGGAACGCGCGGAGGATGTGCTGAGCCACCTCTTCCAGCACCAGACGCATCATCGCGGCCAGGCCCATGCGATGCTGGCGGGCTCCAGCGTTCCCCCACCGCAACTCGACGAGTTCATCGTCGCAGACGATGCCCGTTTCAGGGGAGACGAGGTTTCCGCGCTTGGTCTCAGCGAAGATCGCCTGATGCGATAGGAAAGCCCGGCCTTACGAAGCTGAGCGTGTGGTGCCGTTTGCCGTCGAGGCAAGCTCTCGCAGGGTTCGCTCCAGCGCATCGAGGCCGCCACCGCGCCAGCCAAGCCTGCGGATCTTTTCCGTCGACATGGCGTTGATACTGCCGCGGTCAGCCGGTTCCGGAAGCGGATGAGGACAGCCGGTCACCTGCCTCACGATGCCCAGAATCTCGCGCGTCTCGGTAAGGATACCGGAGACGTTGAAGACCTCGCCGCTGATGCGCGCCGCCTCCGTCTCCAGCATCAGCCGCACGGCACGGCCGACGTCGCTGCCATGGACCTCTGTTCCGGCGCGGGCGGTGATCGGCTGGCCAGCAAGGTAGTCGGCAATCATCCCATCCCACTTGTTCGGCCGAAGGTTGCCATAGACGCCGGTTAGTCTCAGGCTCGCTGTCGCAAATCCCGGTGCGGCAAGCGCGGCGAGGCTGCGTTCGGCGAGCAGCTTCACCTCGCCATAGAGGGTTTCCGGTTGCGGCAGCATGGTTTCTTCGAGCACCGTTCCGGCCGGCAGTTCCCCATAGACGGCCCGGCTCGACAGGAACACGCAGCGGCGGGTGCCGGCGCGCCTCGCGGCCTCGAAGAGCCTGACGCTTCCATCCAGATTGCGTCGCCGGAATCCTTCCGGATTGTTGCCTTCCCCGCCGCGATATTTGCCCGGCACGTGGTCGAAGGCGGCATGCACGAAGAAATAGGCATCGTCGAAAGCCTCGATCTGGTCCCGGTCGGGATCGAGCGAGAGTGGCAGGAACTCGACGGAGCGGGAGAAGAGGTCGGGTGCCGGCGCCTGCCGCCCGCCGACTGTCACGGAATAACCGGCCGCGAGCAGTTCCTCGACGATGTAGCGACCGACGAGCCCCGTCCCGCCCGACACCAGTACCTTCATGCAGCCTCTCTCGGATTGGCAAGCGTGGCTATCTCGGGCAGGGCGCGACCTTCATGGAAACAATGCCAGAGCTCGATCAGCGGCCTCAGCTTTTCCGCCTTGGGATGGTCCTTCTCCCAAGGCTTCTCGTACTGATAGTGCAGGATCGAGATGCTCTTCCAGTCCCAGAGTTCGGGCATGGTGAACCACACATATTGCAGCATGTTCATGAAGACGGGCAGGCCGTGCCAATCGGGGAAGAATTCCTGCAAGAAGGTCTGGTCGGTGCGCGGCCAGAAGATGCCCTGCCGATCGAGCAGCTTCAGCATGCTGCCAAAGGTCGAGAGCGACGGCTTGGCGACAAAGACGCCGGAATTCAGCCGGTGGAAATCCGCAAGCCCTTCATAGACGTTCGGCGCCGCGGAGAATTCCGGATAGTCGAAGAGCCTGTCGACGTTTCTCAGCACCAGCGCGTCGGCGTCGATGAAGATGCAGGAATCATAGTCGATGAGCTGCCAGAGCCGCAGCTTGCAGAAATTGTCGAGCGGAGAGTGGAAGGCCGGCTTGCGACCTTTGGTAAAGGGAGCGGCGGCGTGCAGCGCGCTGCGGCCGTGGCGTTCGTTGAAGTCGTCGGAAAGCGGCAGATGCTCGACCCCGATCAGCCGGCAGCCGAGCGCCTCGAGCGGTACGAGCACCTCGTCGGCGACACTGCCGGTATGCATGACGACGACATCCGCCGCGGTCTTCGACCAGAATATCGAGCGCGCCAGCGCCAGCGCGCCCATGGCGTAATCGGCATTCGTCACCAGCGTCACATAGGCCTGGCGGGATTGCGGGCTGGTGCGCGGGCGCAGCCCCTGCAGCATTTCGCTCCCGATCATCATGAGACGGATTTCAGCCGCTTGCCTTCGGGATCGTGATTGACGGTCGCGGCAAGGTCCTTGGTCCAGGCGGAGACGGCCGGCACACGCGAACGGTCGACGCGATAGGCGTATTTCCTGGCGACATCGACGATCTCCGAGAGCAGCCCGCTTTCCAGCGTGATCGGCTTCAGGCCGAGATCGAGGAACTTGTCGTTCTTCACGACGAGCTCGTTTTCGGCAGCCTCCTTGCGCGGGTTCGGCAGCCAGGCGATCTCCGATCCGGAGATCTTCGCGATCATCTCGGCGAGATCGCGCACCCGATGGGTTTCCGTTATCTGGTTGAAGATTTCGACGCGGCTTCCGCGCGCCGGCGGGTTCATCAATGCCAACTCGATGCAGCGCACGGAATCCTGGATATGGATGAAGGCGCGGGTCTGGCCGCCGGTGCCGTGCACGGTCAGCGGGTAGCCGATCGCCGCCTGGATCAGGAAGCGGTTCAGCACCGTGCCGTAGTCGCCGTCATAGTCGAAGCGGTTGATGATCTGCGTGTGCCGGCGCGTCTGCTCGGTGTGCGTTCCCCAGACGATGCCCTGGTGCAGGTCGGTGATCCTCAGCAGATCGTTCTTCGCGTAGAACTGGAAAAGCAGCTGATCCAGGCACTTGGTCATGTGGTAGATCGAGCCCGGATTGGCGGGATAGAGGATCTCCTGACTGACCGAGTGACCATCCGGCGTCTCGATGCCCACCGGCAGGTAGCCCTCGGGAATGGCCGCGCCGACCGTCGAATAGCCATAGACGCCCATGGTGCCGAGATGGACGAGATGGGCGTCGAGATTGAGTTCCACGAGCGCGTTCAGGAGGTTATGCGTCGCGCTGACATTGTTGTTGACGGTGTAGTTCTTGTGCCGGTCGCTCTTCATCGAATAGGGCGCGGCGCGCTGCTCGGCGAAGTGGATGATCGCGTCGGGGCGGTGCTCGCCGAGCCACGTCTTGAGCAGCTCGTAGTCCTTGGCGAGGTCGATCAGGTTGAAGTGGATGCGGCGGCCGGTCTCGGCATGCCATATTCGCGTGCGCTCCTGGATGGAATCCATCGGGGTGAGAGACTGGACACCGAGTTCGGTATCGATCCAGCGGCGCGAGAGATTGTCGAGGATATGGACCTCGTGGCCCGCGTCCGAAAGATGGAGGGAAGTCGGCCAGCCGATGAACCCGTCCCCGCCCATAACCGCAATCTTCATGAGTCGCCTCCTGTTCGGTCGCATTCCACCGGGCATAGTTAAGAATTATGACATTTGTTCAATGCTTGCGCGTCAAAGCGACTTGGGTCAAAGAGGGCCGCATGTCTGGAGAGTTGAAATGAACAGCAGCCCTTTTCTGATCTCGGGAGAACTGATCGACGGCGGTCATCGGCTGATGCAGCGCGTCTACTACGAGGACACGGATTTCTCCGGCCTCGTCTATCACGCCCGCTATCTGCATTTTCTGGAGCGCGGCCGCACCGACTATCTGCGCTGTCTCGGCTGCGAGCAGAGCGCGCTGCTGACGACCGATGAGGAAGGCCTGGTCTTCGTCGTCCACCGCATGGAGATCGACTTCAAGGCTCCTGCGCGCATGGACGAGGTGCTGACGATCACGACGATCACCGAAAAGGCTGGTGGCGCCAAGATGGTGCTCAACCAGGAGATCCGCCGCGGCGAGACCCTGCTGATCGCGGCAAAGGTCATTATCGCGGTCATCAATGCGAAGGGCAGGCCCAGACGGTTGCCGGAATCGCTTGCGGCCCAGTTTCTTGCCAAGGCGCCGGCCTGATCTGCCAGCCTCGAAGGCGGAAAGCGGGCTTTAGTTCGCGGCCAGCGAGGGTGAGGGCACGCCAACCCGGATCAGTCGGGAAAAGTCCGGCGAAAGGCCGGCAGCCTGCGCGCGTTCGTCGATGTGCGCTGCGGCCTTAAGCTCAGCGAGCGGCAGGTTGGTGTCGAGTGCGCCGCGCTCGTAGGCGTATTCGGGCAGATAGCCGTTGACGATGAGCCGCCAGTCGAACGGAACCGTTGCTCCGACCGCGCGCATTAGCTTGACCACCGTCGTCGTGCAGTTGGTGGTGATCGAGTTGTAGAATTGGGGATTGGAGGAGAGCGAGTTCGCGTCCTCGACATATTCCAGCAGCAGTGCACGGGCTCCGGCCGGCCCCACCCGCAGGCGATAGATCTGGACATCCTCCTTGCGGATGTTCGACCTCAGCCGCACCACATCGCGTTCGTCGGCGGCGATGATAACGAGGGGCGTGCTCTTGAAGGCGTCGGCGACCGGTGAAAATTTGCCTCCGAGTGGCCGTTTCACTTCGATTGACCAGGCCAGATACTCGTCACCTTCGAAACCGAAGCTCAGGATGACATGGGCAATGCTCGGGCCCGACCAGTAGGACATGAAGAGATCGAGCGTGCGCAGCTTGCTGAGATCGTAGGTCCGCGTGGTCCAGCGCTCGTTGGCCTTGCCGCTGTCGTCCCATTCGAAGTCCCGAACATTCGTCAGCGTCAGTATGTCGCCGTTCAGCGTTCCGCTTACCTGGCGAGCGACGTCGGGCGACCAATCAGCCTCCGCCGGCGGCTTGATCGTGCTCCACCAGACAGCCACCGCCGCAAGCACCAGGGCAAAGAGGATCAGGGCACGGAAACGCAGCCGAGTGAAGAGGGCGATGATGGTCGCGAGGCCCAGCAGGACGACCAGGCCACCGGCTGTGGCCCTCGCGATCTCGGGGGTCGGCAGCTTGTACCAAACGGCAAGCCCCGCCCAGGCCGCCGCAAGCGCGACGATCAGGCCAAGGACGATCAAGATCAGAACCCGGGCTACCAGTGCCAAGCTTTCCCCTCGCTTGCTCCGCACGCCCGATGCGCCCGCCTCGGCGTCAGGTCGCCTGCACTATAGACGAGTTTTTGCCGATCATGGAGGTCGAATGCCGATTTCCCGGAGGCGTGCATCTCGGCGCCGGAGAACCTCCCGCGAGACCCCCGAAAAATAAGAGGACGGAGCCACCTTGTTAAAACATGATTTTTATGTGAAGGAATTCCCGCGCTGCAAGGGATTATCCGCGCTCCTCCGCAATGGAGGCCCTGTCGGGCAAGTTACGAGATAGATTCGTCGACCTTGACCCAATAACCGTCATATCGGGACGCTAACCATCTGTTAACGATAATAGTGTCTTACTGTAAAAGTCATAGATTGTGCGGTGCACGCCTTCCTTTGACCAAATTTGACGGCAAGAAGGCGATGAAGAGCTTGGAGGCTTGACCAGGGCGTTCTCGGCGGCAGCCGGACATTTCTTGCGAAATCACTTTGTGCCGCCCGGTCCAGCGCCGGGCGTTCGGATTCGGGGATTTTGGATCAATGGAACAAGTTGGATTGGCAGCAGCAACGGCAGACGTATCGCTCTGGTCGCTGTTCATGCAGGCAGGACTGGTCGTCAAGCTCGTCATGCTCGGTTTGCTCGGCGCGTCCGTATGGACGTGGGCGATCGTCATCGACAAGTATCTCAACTATGGCCGGGCACGGCGCCAGTTCGATCATTTCGAACAGGTGTTCTGGTCGGGTCAGTCGCTCGAAGAGCTCTATCGCACGCTTTCGGAGCGAAGCAACACCGGCCTCAGCGCCATCTTCGTCGCCGCGATGCGCGAGTGGAAGAAGTCGTTCGAGCGCGGCGCCCGTTCGCCGATCGGCCTGCAGATGCGTATCGACCGGGCAATGGACGTTACTCTGGCGCGCGAATCGGAATATCTGAGCGCCCGCCTCGGCTCGCTCGCGACCATCGGTTCGGCCGCTCCCTTCATCGGCCTCTTCGGTACGGTCGTCGGTATCATGACCTCCTTCCAGGCAATCGCCGGCTCCAAGTCGACGAACCTCGCGGTCGTCGCTCCCGGTATCGCCGAAGCGCTGCTTGCGACCGCGATCGGCCTCGTTGCCGCTATCCCGGCGGTCATCGCCTACAACAAGTTTTCCGCCGATGCCGGCAAGCTTTCCGCCCGCATGGAAGGTTTCGCGGACGAATTCTCCGCCATCCTTTCGCGCCAGATCGACGAGAAGCTGCAGCCTCGCGCTGCCGCTCAATAACCGACGGAAACGGAGTGCACCGACATGGGTATGGCTGTTGGAGGCAATAGCGGCGGAGGCGGTGGTCGCCGTCGTCGCGGCGGGAGCCGGAGAGCCCTGGTTTCCGAAATCAACGTGACGCCGCTCGTCGACGTCATGCTCGTGCTGTTGATCATCTTCATGGTGGCGGCGCCGATGATGACGGTCGGCGTGCCGATCGATCTCCCCAATACCGAGGCGAAGGCTCTCAATTCCGAGACCCAGCCGATCACCATCTCCGTCAAGGCGGATGGCGAGGTCTATCTGCAGGAAACACCGATCCCGGTTGCCGAGATCGCGGCCAAGCTCGAGGCGATTGCCACGACCGGCTATAGCGAGCGCATCTTCGTGCGCGGCGATGCGACGGCGCCTTATGGCGTCATCGCCGACGTGATGGCCCGTATCCAGGGTGCCGGCTACAAGAATATCGGCCTCGTTACCCAGCAGAAGAAGGACTCGTAGCGCAAGCGATGAAGGCCAGCGTCGTCACATCTGTGGTTCTGCATGGCATGGTGCTCACCTGGGCGCTGGTCTCCATCGGAACGCCGGAATCCTTCAAGGTGGAGGATTTCGAGGCGATGCCGGTGGACCTGGTGCCCGTCGAGTCGATCACCCAGATGCAGCAGGGCGACAAGAAGGCGCCGATGAAGGAGGTTTCGGCGCCGGTGCCGACGACCCGTCCGCCGATCGCAGAGGCTGCCGAGAACGCCGGCGACAACAATGTCGACCTGAAAACACCCCCTGTTCCGAATTCCAAGCCGAGCACCAGCGAGGCGGCCGCCGCCAATTCGAGCGACAAGCCGCTGCCGCAGGTCGATCCCGTCCCGAACGACGTGAAGGAAGTCAACAAGGAAGAGACCGACGTCGAGCCGAAGGAGGTCGCCTCCATTTCTCCGCCGAAGCCGGAGGAAATCGTGCCGCCGAAGCCCGAGGAGCCGAAGCCGCAGGAAGAGGCCAAGCCGGAAGAGCCGCCGAAGCCGGATGCCGAGGCATTGCCCGACAATGTGCCGACGCCGGCCGCCAAGCCGCAGGTGAAGCCACCCGAACCTAAGGCCGCCGAAAAGCCGCCGGAGAAGAAGCCGGACCAGCCGAAAACCGCCGAAAAGCCGACCGACAAGAAGAAGGACGATCAGAAGCGAGAGACGGCGAAATCCGCCTCGTCGATGAAGAGCGACTTCAACGCCGACGAGATCTCGGCCCTCCTGAACAAGACCGATCCCTCTGCCGGCGGCGCCAAGCGCTCGACGCAGGAAGCCTCGCTCGGCGCGAAGAAGAGCACGAACGGCTCGAAGCTGTCGCTCAGCGAAATGGACGCCTTGAAGAGCGCGATTGCCGGCAACTGGTCGATCGTTCCCGGCATGGAAGGCATGAGCGAAGTGCGTATCCGCGTCCACATGAAGCTCGATCCGGAGGGCAACATCATCGGCGATCCCGAAGTCGAGGCGACCGGTGGCGAGAACGAGTCCACCCGACGCGCGCTCGCCGGGGGTGCCTACCGCGCCATCATGAAATCCGCGCCCTTCGCGTCCCTTCCGAAGGACAAATACGATGCCTGGAACGAAGTCGTCGTCAACTTCGATCCGAGCGATCTGGGAATCTAAATGCTGAAAGGCCTTTCCTCTATGACCAAGTGTTCCCTTATCCGCGCTCTTATGGTCGCCGCGGGTCTGATGACTGCGGCGGCGTTCACGACGCCGGCCAACGCGCTCGTGGAAATCAACATCAACAAGGGCAACGTCCAGCCGCTGCCGATCGCAGTCACCGACTTCCTACAGGGTGATCTCGGCGCACAGGTCTCCCAGGTCATCGCCGACGACCTGCAGCGTTCGGGCCTGTTCGCGCCCATCAACAAGACCGCCTTCATCGAGAAGATCGCCAATCCGGATGTCGCGCCGCGATTTGAGGACTGGAAGGTCATCAACGCACAGGCTCTGGTCACCGGCCGTGTCACCAAGGAGGCCGACGGCCGTCTTCGCGCCGAGTTCCGCCTGTGGGACACCTTCGCGGGCCAGCAGATGACGGGGCAGCAGTTCTACACCCAGCCCGAAAACTGGCGTCGCGTCGCCCACATCATCGCCGACGCGATCTACAAGCAGATCACCGGCGAGGATGGCTATTTCGATACCCGTGTCGTTTTCGTCTCGGAAAGCGGTCCGAAAACGGAGCGCAAGCGCCAGCTCGCCATCATGGACCAGGACGGCTTCAACGTCCGCACGCTCACGAACGGCAGCGACCTCGTGCTGACGCCGCGCTTCTCGCCCAACCAGCAGGAAGTCACCTACATGTCGTTCGAGAACCAGCAGCCGCGGGTCTACCTGCTGCAACTGGACACTGGACAGCGTGAAGTCGTCGGCAATTTCCCCGGCATGACCTTTTCTCCGCGCTTCTCTCCGGACGGCCAGAAGGTCATCATGAGCCTGCAGCAGGAAGGCAATTCCAACATCTACACGATGGACCTGCGCTCGCGCACCACGACGCGTCTGACGTCGACGGCGGCAATCGACACTTCGCCCTCCTATTCGCCTGAGGGCAACCGGATCGTCTTCGAAAGCGACCGTGGCGGAAAGCAGCAGCTCTACGTGATGAATTCCGATGGCTCCGGCCAGACACGCATCTCCTTCGGCGACGGTTCCTATTCGACGCCGGTCTGGTCGCCGCGTGGCGATCTCATCGCTTTCACCAAGCAGTCGGGCGGCAAGTTCTCGATCGGCGTCATGAAGCCGGACGGTTCGGGCGAGCGCATTCTGACGACGGGCTTCCACAACGAGGGCCCGACCTGGGCGCCGAACGGCCGCGTGCTCATGTTCTTCCGACAGGCGGCAGGCTCTGGCGGACCGCAGCTCTATTCCATCGATCTGTCGGGCTACAACGAGCAGGCCGTCAAGACACCGACCTATGCATCCGACCCTGCCTGGTCGCCGCTCCTCCAGTAGGGCGGCGCCATGCTACTCAGTAGCCGCAAAGTGCCGAAGATTGACCGATCAAGGGACGCAATAAGAATTCCTTAACCATAACCATTGTAAGCGGATTAACCGAACACGGTTACTGTCCAGCAACCCTCATTAAGTTTGCAAGGAGACCGGCCTTGAGCCACATCCAGACTCCGGCCATGGGCCGCATGCAGAATCTTGCCCGCAATCCCGTCATGATCGCTATGGTGGTCGGTCTGGCGCTCGCCGGCTGCGCCAACAAGAAGAACCTGCCGAACAGCGCGGGCGATCTCGGCCTCGGCGCCGGCGCTGCTACGCCCGGCTCGGCGCAGGACTTCACGGTCAATGTCGGCGACCGCATCTTCTTCGACACCGACTCCTCGTCGATCCGCGCCGATGCCGGCCAGACGCTCGATCGTCAGGCCCAGTGGCTCGCCCGCTATCCGAACTACGCCATCACCGTCGAAGGCCATGCCGACGAGCGCGGCACGCGCGAATACAACCTCGCGCTCGGCGCACGCCGTGCTGCCGCCGCCAAGGACTACCTCGCTTCGCGTGGCGTCCCGGCCAGCCGCATGAAGACCATCTCCTACGGCAAGGAACGCCCGGTTGCTGTCTGCGACGACATCTCCTGCTGGTCGCAGAACCGCCGCGCAGTCACGGTTCTCGGCGGCGCCGGTTCCTGATAGAATCCCATACGTCGGGAAAGCGAAAAGGCGGCCAAAAGGCCGCCTTTCTTTTTCGACCACACTTTGGCCGAACTCCGTTGCTTTTTGAAAGCAATTGGCAAAATCTCCTGTTCGTGCCGCGGGGCGCGAAGAATCACTGGGACAGGACGATACCTATGAAGAAATTTGTCGTGGCAGGCTTGCTCTGCCTGGCAGCTGTGGCGGGCACGGAACGGGCGGCATACTCCATGTCGATCTTCGGCCTTCATCTCGGCGACAAGGCCGCCGAGAGCCGCACACCCGACCAGCCGGTGGTCAGGGTGCAGAGCAGCGATTCGGAAGTCCGGCTGCAGCAGCTCGAGGAACAGATGCGTCAGTTGAACGGCCGCATCGAGGAAATGAGCTTCCAGCTCCTGCAGATGCAGGAGCAGATCCGCAAGGCACAGGAAGACAACGAATTCCGCTTCCAGCAGCTCGAAAAGGGCGGCACCAAGAAGAGCGGATCTCTCGAAAAGCCTGTTGGCGGACAGAGCGACGACGTCGCGAAGATCATCGAGGCACCACAGGGGGCGGAAACCGCTCCCTCCACCTCCGTGCCGGACAACACCGGCCTCGGCCAGCCGCCTTCGCAGCTCGGATCGCTTGAGCTCGACCAGAACGGCCAGCCGATCGGCACGACGCGCAACAGCCAGTCGAACGCCAGCGCGCCACTTCCGCGCGGCGACGCCGGCGCACCGCAGCAGACGGCTTCCCTCGGCAGCGAGGGAGACATCTACAAGGCCGCCTACGGCCATGTTCTCTCCGGCGACTACGGCCTCGCCGAGGAGGAATTCGGCCAGTTCATCTCGCGTTATCCAAACAGCGCGCGGGCGGCGGACGCCAATTTCTGGCTCGGCGAAGCGCTCTATTCGCAGGGCAAGTACAACGAGGCGGCCAAGACCTTCCTCAATGCCCACCAGAAATACGCCTCCTCGGAAAAGGCGCCCGAAATGCTGCTGAAGCTCGGCATGTCGCTTGCCGCGCTCGACAACAAGGACACGGCCTGCGCCACGCTGCGCGAAGTGCCGAAGCGCTACCCCAAGGCCTCCCGTGCGGTCGTGACGAAGGTCGCCAGCGAACAGAAGCGCCTGGCCTGCTGAGCCGTCGCGATTGTCCGCCGAAGCCGACACAGTTTCTCCTATCGAGGCAGCCGACCTTTTCCTCAACTCGCTTCGCAAGCCTGCCCGCATTCTCGTCGCCATTTCCGGCGGCAGCGATTCTACCGGCCTCCTGATCGCCCTTTCCGACTGGTTGAAGGCCAATCCCCTTTCAGAAATCTCACTCGTTGCGGCAACCGTCGACCATGGCCTGCGCGCCGAATCTGCGGCGGAGGCACTGCAGGTCGCAGCACTCTGCGGCAGTCTCGGCATCCCGCATGTCACGCGCCTCTGGCGCGGCCCGCGGCCCGCAGCCGGGGTGATGGCGGCAGCCCGCGAGGCGCGCTACGACCTGCTCGCCGATGCGACGGCTGAACTTCACGCCAATGTGATCGTGACGGCTCACACGCTGGATGATCAACACGAAACGCTCGCCATGCGCAATTCCCGCGGTGGCCAGGCGGATGCGGCCGGGCTGTCCGGTATTGCCGATGCCGTCCTCTTTGACCATCGGCTATGGGTCGTGCGGCCGATCCTCGCCTGCCGCCGCGCCGATATCCGTTCTTTTCTCACCGCGCGGGGTCTCTCCTGGATCGATGATCCGAGTAACGAGGACGAGCACTATGAGCGTGTGCGCACCCGCAAGCGGCTGGGTGGGGCGGGCGATCAAGCCGGCAGCCCGGCGAAGGAAGCCGCCGCACGCCGCCTTGGCCTTTCAGCGGCCGCTGCGGATTGGCTGACGACGCATTTCTCGCTGGAAGGCGGCGTGCTGGGCCGGCTCGACCGGGCTGCGCTCGCGGCCGATCCTGCAGTGCTCTCCTATGGGCTCGGCTATCTCGCCGCCACCCTGGGCGGCCAGGCATTCCCTCCGGGTCGGGAGGCCCTGCAGCGTGTGATCGACTTTCTTGCATCGGGCGAACCGGGCCGGCGGACGGTAGGCAGGGTAGTCTTCGATCTCAGGCGCGACGGACTGTACCTGGTGCGGGAGGGCAGGGGGATATTGCCGCTCTCGCTCGGGCCGGGAGAACGCGGCATATGGGATGGGCGCTTCGAGATCGCCAATGCCGGCAGCGGGGCGATCCGCGTCGAAGGCGGTGGGGATATTGGCGCGTGGCCGCCGTTCCTTCCGAAGGCAGCCGTTCGTCGCGCCGCTGCAGTACGTCCCCGTATCATGGACGAAAGCGGCGAATTGCTTGCAGGGGAGCAGGCTCGACTGGTCGCCATTGCAGCGGTTCTCGCACCTTTTGACCGTTTTTTGACAAGATTCGATCTCACCTTCGCTGATAGTCTTGCCGCAGCTTTTGGAAGAAAGACTTATCCAGGGCTTCCGTTTTAGGTGTTGTTGACGGAAAACGCATCCTGCCGCTTGGTTTGCCTTGGCAAGGACGCCACGCAACCCTATGTTAAGGGCCAAGTATAGCGGCGGCCAGAAGGTCGTCGTCCCACTACCGGGGAGTTCAATGAACCCTAATTTACGCAATTTCGCGCTTTGGGCCATCATCGCTTTGCTGTTGATTGCCCTGTTCAGCATGTTCCAGACCGCTCCGGCACAGACTGGTTCCCGGGAAATTCCCTATTCGCAGTTTCTGCGTGAAGTGGATTCGGGCCGGGTACGTGACGTAACTGTTACCGGCAACCGCCTGGTCGGAAACTATGTTGAAAACGGCACGACCTTCCAGACCTATGCCCCGCTTGTCGATCAGAGCCTGCTGGATCGCCTGCAGACCAAGAACGTGACGATCGTAGGCCGCCCCGAAACAGACGGTTCTTCCGGTTTCCTGAGCTATCTCGGGACGCTGCTTCCGATGTTGCTCATCCTCGGTGTCTGGCTGTTCTTCATGCGGCAGATGCAGGGTGGCTCTCGTGGTGCGATGGGCTTCGGCAAGTCCAAGGCAAAGCTCCTGACGGAAGCGCATGGCCGCGTCACCTTTGACGATGTCGCCGGCGTCGACGAAGCCAAGCAGGACCTCGAGGAAATCGTCGAATTCCTGCGCGACCCGCAGAAGTTCCAGCGCCTCGGCGGC
Organism: Rhizobium sp. BK251; assembly: GCF_004345245.1. Classification (GTDB taxonomy): domain Bacteria; phylum Pseudomonadota; class Alphaproteobacteria; order Rhizobiales; family Rhizobiaceae; genus Rhizobium. The sequence continues at coordinate 431,990 of NZ_SLUQ01000008.1, forward strand.
CGCATTCCGCGCGGCGTCCTGCTCGTAGGCCCTCCCGGTACCGGTAAGACACTGCTTGCCCGCGCCATCGCAGGCGAGGCAAATGTGCCCTTCTTCACGATCTCGGGCTCCGACTTCGTTGAAATGTTCGTTGGTGTCGGTGCTTCGCGCGTCCGCGACATGTTCGAGCAGGCCAAGAAGAATGCGCCTTGCATCATCTTCATCGACGAAATCGACGCCGTCGGCCGCCATCGTGGCGCTGGCCTCGGCGGTGGTAACGACGAACGCGAACAGACGCTCAACCAGCTGCTGGTCGAGATGGATGGCTTCGAAGCCAATGAAGGCATCATCCTGATCGCCGCCACCAACCGTCCCGACGTTCTCGACCCGGCACTTCTGCGTCCGGGCCGTTTCGACCGCCAGGTCGTCGTCCCGAACCCCGACATCGTCGGTCGCGAGCGTATCCTGAAGGTTCATGCCCGCAACGTTCCGCTGGCACCGAACGTCGACCTCAAGGTTCTGGCTCGCGGTACGCCCGGCTTCTCTGGCGCGGACCTGATGAACCTCGTCAACGAAGCTGCCCTGATGGCCGCGCGCCGCAACAAGCGCCTCGTCACCATGCAGGAATTCGAGGACGCCAAGGACAAGATCATGATGGGTGCGGAGCGCCGCTCCTCGGCTATGACCGAGGCGGAAAAGAAGCTCACCGCCTATCACGAAGCCGGTCACGCGATCACGGCACTCAATGTCGCCGTGGCCGATCCGCTGCACAAGGCGACGATAATTCCGCGCGGCCGTGCCCTCGGCATGGTCATGCAGCTTCCCGAGGGCGACCGCTACTCGATGAGCTACAAGTGGATGGTTTCGCGCCTCTGCATCATGATGGGTGGACGTGTCGCCGAGGAGCTCACCTTCGGCAAGGAGAACATTACCTCCGGCGCATCCTCGGACATCGAGCAGGCGACCAAGCTTGCCCGTGCCATGGTCACGCAGTGGGGCTTCTCCGATGAGCTCGGCCAGGTGTCCTACGGCGAGAACCAGCAGGAAGTCTTCCTCGGGCATTCAGTGTCGCAGACGAAGAACGTCTCCGAAGCGACCGCCCAGAAGATCGACAACGAAGTGCGCCGCCTCATCGACCAGGCCTATACGCAGGCGCGCGACATCCTGACGGACAAGCATGACGAGTTCGTCGCGCTTGCCGAAGGGCTTCTGGAATACGAGACGCTGACCGGCGATGAGATCAAGGCTCTGATCCGCGGCGAGAAGCCCGCCCGTGATCTTGGCGACGATACGCCGCCGAGCCGCGGTTCCGCGGTGCCGAAGACGGGCGCCAAGAAGGACGGCTCGGTCAGTGCAAAGGGTGAGGAACCGGAAGGTGGTTTCGAGCCTCAGCCTCGCTGACCCTTTAAACGGATCCATTATCAAAAAGGCCAGCTTTCGAGCCTCGAAAGCTGGCCTTATAGTTTTGGTAACGGGATATAAGCAATTTTGTTGGTAATTTACGTGAAGATTGCCGCAATCTATGGCATGCCGCTAGCATGCCGGGACATGAAGTCTCTTTGTGGACGCCTCGGGTAGGGCGTCCATCTGATGGAATTGCGCAGCCCTTTTTGGCGCGCGGGAATCGTGGGAGTGCATATGAAGCGACGCTATTTCGGTACTGACGGCATCAGAGGTCAGTCGAACGTTTTCCCCATGACACCGGATCTTGCCATGCGCGTCGGCATTGCCGCCGGCATGATCTTCAGGCGTGGCAATCATCGCCACCGGGTGGTCATCGGCAAGGACACGCGTCTTTCCGGCTACATGCTGGAAAACGCCATGGTGGCGGGCTTTACGGCCGCCGGCCTCGACGCCTTCGTTCTCGGCCCAATTCCGACACCCGCCGTCGCCATGCTGACGCGGTCGCTGCGCGCCGATATCGGCGTCATGATCTCCGCCTCTCACAACCCTTACGAAGACAACGGCATCAAGCTCTTCGGCCCTGATGGCTACAAGCTGTCTGATGACATCGAGACGCAGATCGAGGAGCTGCTTGAAAAGGACCTCTATTCGCAGCTCGCTCAGTCGGACGATATCGGCCGCGCCAAGCGCATCGATGGCGTGCATGACCGCTATATCGAGCATGCCAAGCGCACGCTGCCGCGCGACGTCACCCTTCAGGGCTTGCGCATCGCCATCGACTGCGCCAACGGCGCCGCCTACAAGGTCGCTCCTGCCGTGCTGTGGGAACTTGGCGCCGAGGTTGTCACCATCGGCAACGAACCGAACGGCACCAACATCAACCTCAATTGCGGCTCGACCAGCCCCGTCGCCCTCCAGAAGAAAGTGGACGAGGTGCGCGCCGACATCGGCATTGCGCTCGACGGCGATGCAGACCGCGTCATCATCATCGACGAGACTGGTTCGATCGTGGACGGCGACCAGCTGATGGCCGTCATCGCGGAAAGCTGGGCGGAAAACCAGACGCTCAAGGGCAACGGAATCGTTGCCACCGTGATGTCGAACCTGGGCCTCGAACGCTTCCTCGGCGAAAAGGGCATGGTGCTGGAGCGCACCCGCGTCGGCGACCGTTATGTCGTCGAGCACATGCGCCAGCACAATTTCAATGTCGGCGGCGAACAGTCGGGCCATATCGTGCTTTCGGACTACGGCACGACGGGTGATGGTCTCGTTGCGGCGCTGCAGATCCTCGCCGCCGTCAAGCGGACGGGCAAGACGGTCAGCGAGGTTTGCCGGCGCTTCGAGCCGGTGCCCCAGCTTCTGCGCAACGTGCGCACCACCGGCGGCCGGCCGCTCGAGGACATTCAGGTCAAGCAGGCGATTGCCGATGCCGAAGCAGAGCTTGCGCGCAACGGGCGCCTCGTCATCCGCCCGTCCGGAACCGAGCCCTTGATCCGCGTCATGGCGGAAGGTGACGACCGCGGCCAGATCGAGCGTATCGTCAACGATCTCATCGGTGTGATCTCGAACGTCAGAACCGCCGCCGCCTGATCATCCGATCCTTCTGGGCTGAGCCGGCGCGCCTTCGCGCCGGCTTTGTCTTGTCTGGTGCCTCTCAGCCGTGCCGCGCGAGCCAGATGGTGTGGCCGCCGCACGATGCGTCTTCCGCAACATGGGCGACGATCTCGAAGCCATGCCGTCCGAGAAGCCGGCGATATTCCTCGGGCGCGAGGCTGCCGTGATAGAGCGGCTCGCCGGCGAAGGTGCCGATCGCCTCGCCATGGGCGGGCCCGCTGGTGAACATCAGGGCCGCACCCTCCGCGGCATGGTTTGCAAACAGCTCGAACATGCCGCGCTGGTCCTCGGGTGTCAGGTGAAAGAAGCTGTCCCAGGCGAGGAGCCCCGCAAATCTGCGTCCGAGAGAAAGGCCGCGCATATCCGCGACCAGCCAGTCGTGATCGGGAAAGCGCGCCCGGCACATGCCGATCAGTGTCGGCGAGGAATCGACCCCGATCAGAGCATAGCCGCTTGCGATGAGGTGCCGGGCGAGGGGCTCGCCGGAACCGCATCCGATATCGAGGATCGCGCCGCCCGGCGGAACGAGCGCCATGAAACGGTCCATCCACGCTCGTTCGAAGAGTGTCCTTCCGCGGCTCTCGTCCCAGATGCGCGCATGCCTTTCATAAAGATCGGGAATGTTGTCGGCCGGGCTCCCGCGATCACTCACCATTCAATCACCCTGATGGTCTTGCCAATTCATGGACAGGTCTCGGTAATACCTCCGCCTGCGGTCGGGAGAAACTCTATCCCGGGCTGATCTACATTCGCCCATTAATGCGAAATTTATCAAAATCGCCGAGATACTTTCTTTTGGTGCGGTGCAGCATCAATTCAAGGCGCAGGATGCGCTCTCTCCCCTGTCCTCTTCAAATTGCGCCTCCCGGCAACGGGGAGGCCTTTTGCTACCAAAGAGGGTAAATATTCGTAGTTAATCAGGTTTTAAGCTTTCCCGTGCATTATCCATAACAGGAATCTCACCTCGGCCGATGTTCTGTCGTGCCAATGCAAGTGATCTTGGAGCTGGAACCATGAAACGTAGCCTGGCCGGTGCAGTCGCCGGTATTCTCTTTGCCTCGTCCGCATTCTCGGCCGATCTCTACCAGCCTCAGCCGGTGCCCGAGCAGCCGCCGGAAGTCGCCATTGCGGAGACGAGCGGCTGGTACCTGCGCGGAGACGTCGGCTACGCCTTCAACGACATGCGCGGCGCCCACTTCTTCCAGGGCTCGAACGCGGATGTCGGCTATTTCGACTCGACGGACCTGGATGATTCCTGGACGCTCGGCGGCGGTGTCGGCTACCAGATCAACAGCTACCTGCGCACGGACCTGACCTTCGACTATCTGTTCGATTCCGATTTCCGCGGCTCTACCTCGGGCGGCGGCGCGGCCTTCGGCGCTTGCGTCGGTCCCTGCACCTCGCGCGACATCTCTTCGCTCACGGCCTACAGCCTGCTCGCCAACGCCTATGTCGATCTCGGCACCTATGGCTATGTGACGCCTTATGTCGGCGCCGGTATCGGTGGCACCCACGTCAAGTGGAACGACCTCAACAACACCTCCTGCGCCGACGACGGCAGCAGCTGTGACGATACCGTCTCCCACGGCGGTCGCGATAGCTGGCGCTTCACCTACGCCCTCATGGCAGGCGCCTCGATCGACGTCTCGTGCAACGTGAAGGCTGATATCGGCTACCGCTATCGCCACGTCGACGGCGGCGACATGTTCGGCTTTGCCGAAAATGGCGGTCCAGGCACGGATGACGGCTTCAACATCCACGAAGCCCGCCTCGGCGCCCGCTATCTCTTCGGCGGTTGCCCGCAGCCGGTCGCCTACGAGCCCCCGCCGGCGCCTCCGCTCTACAAGTAACGCGCCCCAGAAAGCCGCGATATCCAATCATCAGGCCGTCCGCATCGCGGGCGGCTTTTTCGTTGCGCTGAGTGCAATCACGCCGCGCGACATCAGTCCCGGCTGCGCCAAAAAATCTTCCGGCTGCGACACTCCCTCCTTGACTATGCCGGGGCGACTCTATACTCACGACGGCGGGACACCCTTCCCCAACGAAGGGCTTTCTATCTGGAAGGATAGCACTATGACGAAGCTCGCCAAGCCGGACGTGCGTCCGGCAAATACCCATTTTTCTTCTGGCCCCTGCTCGAAGCGCCCCGGTTGGACGCTCGAAGCCCTTTCCGACGCGGCCCTCGGCCGTTCGCACCGCGCGAAGGTCGGCAAGGCCAAGCTCAAGCAGGCCATCGATCTCACCCGTGATATTCTTGAAGTGCCGGCGGATTACCGCATCGGCATCGTTCCGGCCTCCGATACCGGCGCCGTCGAAATGGCGCTCTGGTCGCTCCTCGGCGAGCGCGGCGTCGACATGGTCGCCTGGGAAAGCTTCGGCGCAGGCTGGGTCACCGATGTCGTCAAGCAGCTGAAGCTGAAAGACGTCCGCAAGATCGAGGCGCCTTACGGCGAGCTTCCCGACCTTTCCGCCGCCGATTTCGACCGCGACGTGGTCTTCACCTGGAACGGCACGACGTCAGGCGTACGCGTCCCCAACGCCGATTTCATCCCGGCTGACCGCAAGGGGCTGACGATCTGTGACGCGACCTCCGCCGCCTTTGCGCAGGCGCTCGATTTCGCCAAGCTCGATGTCGTCACCTTCTCCTGGCAGAAGGTGCTGGGCGGGGAGGGCGCACATGGCATCCTCATTCTTTCGCCGCGCGCCGTCGAGCGCCTCGTCTCCTATCAGCCGGCCTGGCCGCTGCCGAAGATCTTCCGCCTCACCTCGGGCGGCAAGCTCATCGAGGGCATCTTCCAGGGCGAGACGATCAACACGCCGTCCATGCTTTGCGTCGAGGACTATATCGATGCGCTCCTCTGGGCAGAGCAGCTCGGTGGCCTGAAGGCGCTGATCGCCCGGGCCGATGCCAATGCCAAGGTCATCGCCGATTTCGTCGTAAAGAACGACTGGATCGCCAATCTCGCGGTCAGGCCGGAGATCGAATCCAACACCTCCGTCTGCCTGAAGATCGTCGACAAGGATGTCGCCGCTCTCGATGCTGACGGCCAGGCGAATTTCGCCAAGGGCGTCGTCGCCCTTCTGGAGAAGGAAGGCGTGGCCTACGACGTCGGCCACTATCGCGACGCGCCGTCGGGCCTGCGCATCTGGGCCGGTGCCACGATCGAAACTGCCGACATGCAGAAGCTGATGCCCTGGCTTTCCTGGGCCTTCGAAACGCAGAAGGCAGCGCTTTCCCAGGCTGCTGCCTGATGTGATCGCATCCGGCTCCGCCACAGGGCGGAGCCCAGCATTCCGAATTCCATATTATCGTTGAACTCTTTGAAGGAGGCCACAATGGCACCTCGCGTTCTCGTATCCGACGAACTGTCGGAAACCGCCGTCCAGATCTTCCGCGATCGCGGCGTCGAAGTCGATTTCCAGCCGCAGGTCGGCAAGGACAAGGACAAGCTCCTCGAAATCATCGGCAATTATGATGGTCTTGCCATCCGGTCTGCCACCAAGGTCACGGAAAAGATCATCGAGGCTGCAAAGAACCTCAAGGTCGTCGGCCGCGCCGGCATCGGCGTCGACAATGTCGATATCCCCGCCGCCTCGCGCCGCGGTATCATCGTCATGAACACGCCCTTCGGCAATTCGATCACGACCGCCGAGCACGCAATTGCGCTGATGTTTGCCGTCGCTCGCCAGCTTCCAGCCGCAGATATCTCCACCCAGGCCGGCAAGTGGGAAAAGTCGAAGTTCATGGGTGTCGAAATCACCGGCAAGACGCTCGGCGTCATCGGCGCCGGCAATATCGGCTCCATTGTCTGCGCCCGTGCCATCGGCCTGAAGATGCACGTCATCGCCTATGACCCGTTCCTTTCCAAGGAGCGTGCCGAGGAGATGGGCGTCACCAAGGTCGAGATCGACGAACTCCTCGCCCGGGCTGATTTCATCACCCTGCACGTGCCGATGACGGACAGGACGCGCGGCATCCTGAACCGCGAGGCGCTCGCCAAGACCAAGCCCGGCGTGCGCATCATCAACTGCGCCCGTGGCGGCCTCGTCGATGAAGCGGCACTGGCCGATGCCATCAAGTCCGGCCATGTCGCCGGCGCTGCCTTCGACGTCTTCGAGGTGGAGCCCGCCAAGGAAAGCCCGCTCTTCGGCCTGCCGAATGTCGTCTGCACGCCGCATCTCGGTGCCTCGACCACGGAAGCGCAGGAGAATGTCGCCCTGCAGGTGGCCGAGCAGATGTCGGACTATCTGGTCAAGGGCGCGGTTTCGAACGCCATCAACATGCCGTCGATCACGGCGGAGGAGGCGCCGATCCTGAAGCCCTTCATCAGGCTCGCCGACGTGCTCGGCGCCTTTGTCGGCCAGGTCACCGAAAGCGCGATCAAGGAGATCGAGATCCTCTATGACGGCTCGACCGCGAACATGAACACCAAGGCGTTGACGAGCGCCGTGCTCGCCGGCCTCATCCGGCCGCAGGTAGCGGACGTCAACATGGTCTCCGCACCGGTCATGATCAAGGAAAAGGGCGTCATCCTCTCCGAGGTCAAGCGCGACAAGTCCGGCGTGTTCGACGGCTACATCAAGCTGACCGTGACGACGGCCAACCAGACGCGTTCGGTCGCCGGCACCGTGTTCTCGGACGGCAAGCCGCGCTTCATCCAGATCAAGGGCATCAATCTCGATGCCGATGTCGGCAACCACATGGTCTACCTGACCAACACGGACGTGCCCGGCATGATCGGCTTCATCGGCACCACACTTGGCGAAGCTGGCGTCAACATCGCCAACTTCCAGCTCGGCCGCGACAAGCAGGGCGGTGATGCGATCGCTCTTCTCTATGTCGATGGACCGGTTGGCGACGACGTACTCGGCAAGCTCACCGCCCACCAGGCCATCCGCCAGGCGAAACCGCTCGTCTTCAACGTCGATTGATCTCTCCTCCCAAGGAGTAACCGGACCCGGTGCGGCGAAAGCCGTACCGGGTCTTTCTTTTCGGGAAGGGCTCTCGCTCAGAGCAGGCGTGACATGAAGACCTCGGTATGCCTGATCTCGTCGGGAATGGGCCGAAACTGCTCGCAGCGCCTGAAGTCGAATGCTTCGTAGAGGGAGATCGCGTGGCTCATGTAGATGGTGGTCTGAAGTACGATCTTGCCACTTTTGCCCTTTTCGATTTCCGCGAGCAGGGCGCGCATCAACGCCTGACCGATCTTTCTGCCGCGAAATTCGGGATCGACATAGAACTTGTGGATCTCGACAGCCGTCTCGTCGAACGGGCTGAATGCGATGCAGCCCGCAGGATGGCCGTCCCATCTGGCGATCAGCATGCAGGCATCGTCCGCGGTGAATTTCTGCCGCAGGCCTTCGGTAGTCTCCCCGTGGAAGATGCCGAGCACGACCTCCGGTGCAACGCCATAGGCCTGGACCTCGATCGCATCCCACTCTGCCAGCGCGCGGCAAAAGCGTTCGGCGACCTCGAAGTCCTCCTGATCCTCAGCGCGTGAAATCGAAATCATCGCAATGTCCCCCGACAGGAGAATTTCATAGCATTCCGGCAGGTTGGTCGCCAGTTGTAGGCCAGTGTTCCGTTGCGGTCGTCGCCTCCCTTCTACGTCGGCGTCGCCCGCTATCGTCGCCGTGCTTAAACCGTAGGTCCGAAGAAGAGCCCCGGATGCCCGGCTCAAGCCAGGCCATAGCGTCGCGGGGCGAGGCCTCCGCGGCACACCCGGCTTTGCCTCTAGCTTCTCGACCCTTGCTCTGCGGGGACAATCCCGCGAGCCACCCCCAACAATCTCAATCGCTTGGGCGAATTCCCGTCCCCCTTCGTCCCCGCCCGGCAGGACCGTGGCTACACTTGGCTCGTCCCGTCATCGGATGCACCGGAAGGCGTTCCGGCGAGGTGGGGCCGGTGCCGCAGGTCGGGGACGGACGCAAGAGCCGGCCGGCGGGGTTCGCGGAACATGGTCTTCGCCTGGCGACACGGGGCGCAGGCGAAAAGGGCGTCGGACCGACCCCTGCCTGCGGCTGCCCGTAACAGCGTGCCAGGCGCGCCTGTGTGGCGACGCAAGGTGGCAGGCTCCAAGGCTGCGTCGGATCGCATGTCCGACCGGATCTCGGGGTGCCGACGGCAAAACAGCCGGACGGCCTGCCGCCGCAGAAGGACCGAAGTCGCGGTCACAAACAGCCGAAGCGGGGCACGTCAGGGTGTCACTGTTTTATTCACTTGCCAGGCACTCGACGTGCTCCGGCCGAAACCTTTTCAAGCCACGGGCCGAAAGGCCGCGTGAAGGATGCGGCGCGCCCATTGATTCGCGGCCCTTGCGCGGCCGGGTATTCCTTTCTATATCCCTCAGGAATTGGGCTCGGCCTGCCGCGGGTGGCAAGGGCGCTGCCGTGCATGGAAATCCGCCGCATTCGAATGGCACTGGCGGATCTGAAAATACCACCGTACGCAGAAAGACTGGCGGCAGGAAACCGTGAACACGCTGGATTTTGACAAGAGGCCGGAAGATACGCGCGTCGTCGTCGCCATGTCAGGTGGCGTCGACAGTTCCGTCGTCGCCGGCATCCTGAAGCGCGAGGGCTATGATGTCCTCGGCATCACGCTGCAGCTTTACGACCATGGCGCCGCCGTCCACCGCGCCGGCTCCTGCTGTGCGGGCCAGGATATCGACGATGCGCGCCGCGTCTGCGAGACGCTTGGCATTCCGCATTACGTCCTCGACTACGAGAAGCGCTTCCGCGACACCGTGATCAATCCCTTCATGGAGAGCTATGTCGCCGGCGAGACGCCGATCCCGTGCGTTTCCTGCAATCAGACCGTCAAGTTTGCCGATCTGCTGGCGACCGCCAAGGAACTCGGCGCCGATGCGCTGGCAACCGGCCACTACATCCGCTCGCGGCGCAATCCGTCACCGCAGGACCCGTACCGCCGCGCGCTCTATCGGCCGGCCGATGCCGACCGCGACCAGAGCTATTTCCTCTTCGCGACGACGCAGGAGCAGATCGACTATCTGCGCTTTCCCCTTGGAGGCCTGCCGAAGGCGGAAACCCGGCGGCTTGCCGAGGAAATGGGCCTCGTCGTCGCCAAGAAGGCCGATAGCCAGGACATCTGCTTCGTGCCGCAGGGCAAGTATTCCGACATCATCAACAAGCTGAAGCCGAACTCGTCGCTGGCAGGCGATATCGTCCATCTGGATGGCCGCGTGCTCGGAAGCCACGAGGGCATCCTGCATTACACCATCGGCCAGCGCCGCGGCATCGGCATCGCGACCGGCGAGCCGCTCTACGTCGTCTATCTCGACGCGCGTTCGCGCCGCGTCATCGTCGGGCCGAAGGAGGCGCTGGAGACCCACCGCGTCTATCTGCGCGACGTCAACTGGCTCGGCGACGCGCCGCTTGCGGAGGCTGCTTCCGGTGAAGGCTTCGCGTGCTACGTCAAGGTGCGCTCGACCCGTGCCCCTGCACCCGCCGTCCTCCATGCGGACGAGACAGGCATCTATGTGGACCTGACGATCGGCGAGGCGGGTGTAGCGCCGGGACAGGCCTGCGCGCTCTACTCGGCACCGGGCGACGACGCCCGCGTCTGGGGCGGTGGCTTCATCGAACGCTCCGAGCGCGGCGCCGAGGCGGAAGCCTCGCTGAAGGCGCTGCTTTCAAGCCCCGTCGCCGCCTGAAACGACGCTGGAGAAAGGCATTGTGCAACACGGCCTTTTTCTCGTTCGCGCGCTTGACACAAAGCCAAGCCGCCCTTTATAAGCCGCTCATCCCACGGGCCGCCCGCTTCGCGAACGGCTTCGTTTGACCAGTGGCGGAGTAGCTCAGTAGGTCAGAGCAGAGGAATCATAATCCTTGTGTCGGGGGTTCAAATCCCTCCTCCGCTACCATCAATCAAACGTTAGGTTTTCTGGATGCGGCGCTAGCCGGGTATGCGGTTTTTCAGAATTTGTCACACGGGTGGCGTTTGAGGCGTCGACGTATTGTCGGCGGGTTCGTTGCCATTCCCCAATCTTTCGGCCTGTTTCTTGCGTGCCCAGTCCCAAACGTCTTCGCTGAACACGGCGGCGACGAAACAAGCAAAGAAAATCGCGTAGGCATTGAGGGTCACATCGTCTGTGGTGAGGACCGCAGTGCCGCCTTTGGCGAGCAAAAAGACAAGTACTGCTGCGCTTATTCCACGAATGAAGGCCGGAACGATAAAGCCGAGTTTTGGAAATTCGGGACCGGGCGTTCCCGCAAATTCCTTAATAAAGCTTGTGGCGAGTGCGCCAAAGAACCCAAAGCCCAAAAGTCCGGTAATAAGCGCAAGTTCGGAGTTCTCGGTCTTTAGCAGCCAGGCCGCTGCCGCCCCAAATGGGCCTAATGAATCCGCAAGTCCTGCCCTTGGAGGGAGGAATTCGCTGGCCTTCGGGGCAGTCGTTGAGCATGAAGTCGTGCTTGTGAGTCTTTCGATGCGCACCGGCTGCGTTGCGGAACCAAAGTTTTCGATACTAAAGGATGTCAATGCAGCCTTCAGGTTCTTAATCATGTCAATGTCTATCTTCAACGCGCCAATGCAGGACTGGACGTTGCTGCGATAGGTGTTTTCCCACTCGTTGAAGGAGTTCGCTATGCGCTTGACGTGGACCTGGCTGACAGTCTCTCCAACTCGCCCCTCATTGGAGAGCTGGAAAAAAATGACTGCGTTTGTCTGATAGCTGGTAGCTTCATACTGCGCGGACTTTAGCGCATTCTCGAGCGAGGCCATGTTTCTGTCCCACTCGCTTAGCTGATATGTCCACAGCGTATCAAACTTCTTGGCATTCTCGGCCTCGCTCTTGAATTCATCCCTTCCCAGTTCCCTGGCCGTTGGCCCATAGAGCGAAAATTTAACCCGAATGGGTTCCAGTTCTGTATTCAGCTGTTTCGCTAGGGAAGTCACATCAGCCTGCTTCTGACTGAAGACCGGAACCGCAATGATTGCTAGGATCGCCAAGTACAGCGCTGCGGCAAAGGATATTGTCAGGGCTGCAAGTGTGGCAACAGCTCCGGCATTCACCCGAGTCGGAACGTAGCTCCTCCAGATCGACTCGCTGTTTGCGAACAGTAGGCAAACTGTCGCGCTTGTTGCAAAAATTACCCCGGCTGTCCCCAAGCCCTCGGGCAGTGCGAAAGTGTCGAGGGCGGAACTATAAATGGTGTCTAGCGATGCGCCTGCAATCGTACCCAATTTGTTAACGCAGGCAGCGGCAGATTCGCGCCCGCATGCTAAAACATCATTTAGTCCTGGAAGGCCTGCCACAATTCGCCAAACGCTTTTTGCGAGGCCAACCATCCAGTCCCAAAAGTAAACAAACGGTCCTGGGGATAAGACGATTGTCCAAAGCATGATCAGCACTTGGACCCCTGTTGGCAATCCTCGCATGCTACGTGTGACGAGCCGGCTCAGCAGTCGAAGTGGAAGAAGAAAAATCCTAATTCCAAGTAAGAAAAGCAGCAGGATTAAAACCAAATAAGCCGCCAACAATGCGACGAACAGAATGGAATGGTCAGTCATTGTATTGATCCCCCTCCATTAGTTTACAGCAAATACACGTATGTGGCGAATCGATCCTCGCTGACTAAATCGTTGTGTTGCCAAGTAAGTAGAGATTTTGTGAGCAGACGAGTGGCGCCCGGCGAAGAGCTTGAATCACCCCTCGCTCGACGCCTGCCCCCGATTTCTTTCTCGGAGTGCTTGGCTATACCGGCAACAAGCCGACCGTGAAGCCCGAGAACTGCGGTTCCCGCGCCGTCGATCTCGTCGGTTTCCGCACCCACTGCTCCGAAGAGATCGCCGAGCACAACGCGCAGAGCAACCGGAATGCTTCGAACTGCGCCGGCCGCAGCTTCGACCAGACCTTTCAGACGAGCATGGAAATCAGCATCGTTCGCTGGCCAACCGCCGCGCAGAAGTCCTTCTGGCTCCTCGCCTCTGAAGCTACCCGCCATCGTGCTGCAACGACAAAGATTTCGGTGGAGACTGTGAGGCCATACCTCGATCCCAGGTGAGGAAGGGCCCCTCGGGTTCTCCGTTATCCTTCATCCCGGAGACCATCGCCTGGTGACGAGAAACCAGTCGTTCCTGATCCCATATGGAGATGAGTTGCCATCCGGAGACGGTGATTTTCACATCTGCCTTCACCCAACGGACGAACCCAATCAGACGGATGGGATAGGGCGAAGCGGACGATACCATATGAACTGCTTTTTTGCGCCTCTTGGCGGCGTTTGATCACCAGACGAGCGGGTTCCCACGTTTCCCGGTTTCCAGTGTCAAACAACATCGGGAAACCTATTCCACGCAGGCTATTCTTATCAGGCTGCCTCCGAAATCAGACTCGTGGGAACCGCCGTCCGATATGACGGCGCATAGCATCTTCGAGAGCGCGACGGCTGGGGGGACTCCGGCCGCTTTATCCATTAGCGTTGCGCACTGTTGAGGAAAGCCGGACAATAGCTCGTAGCAATCTCGAGCATTCGGGGAGACGACGATCACCGAGAAGCGCACATTGGCAATCGCCAGTGCATCCCAATCTATCTCCGAAAAACCTTCGCTGGCTCCCATGGTCCGCCCCTGTAGCTCCATCAGGTCTTGAGTATCCGCTTGGCTCTCTCGGCAAGCCCAATCGTCTCGTTGCGCTTGCCGAGTTCCTCGCTTCAGGTCCCCCAATAAACATATGCTACTGCGAATGATTTGCACTTGCAATCGCAGATAAGTTGAGTGATGCCGGAACGATGTTTTCGCGAGCCAAGCAATGTTTCGGGGCCTCGTTGTGGGAGGCTCCTTTTCGTTCGGCTCGTGTCCAGGCAGAGGCGTTTCCTGTGTTTCTGGAAAGTCTTGAGGATTGCCATTCGTGTACAGGAATCCAATTTGAGTCCCCCGAAGGCTCGAAGCGTCAGCGGTCGAGCTGCAACTTGGCGGCGTCGGGAAGGGGAAGCCAATCTCTCGATGGTTTGAAGATGCTTGAAAGGTTTCTGGAGGATTTTTGTGGCCCGAGTTGAAGGGGTTGCTCCTGCTGCCTTCTCGTTACCTGATGCCGCGCTGTTTGTGACGCCAAGCTCAAGATTGTTTATCGATGACAATCTTGAGTTGTGGTTGTCTGTGAGATGCACGACCGCATGCGATATGCGACATTATCTTATTGCCATGTCCGGGAAAGGTGATCGCTGGCCCGGGATCGCGTCCTGTCCAGGCGCGTGGAAAAGCCTCCGACCCTTGGCAGAGCGGAGGCTCTCTGTTGCGGCTGTGGCCGAGTTCGGTGTGAGCCACAGCATAGCATGACGCTTAGCTGGGGTTATGCGCCACGCTATTTCCGCTAAATATTAATAGACTCTAATATACTCCCCGCACCAACCGCATACAACCTGCAATCCAGCCAGCAACGGATCACTTTCGATTTCAGCCGGGCAGTTGGACCATGACCGCGCCGTCTTCCACTCGGGCGGCGTAGACGTTCAGGTTCTTGCAGGCAGGCAGGCGCTTGGCCTCGCCGGTGCGATAATCGAATACGCCGGAATGCTTGGGACATTCGATCTCGTAGTCCATGACCAGGCCCTCGGCGAGATGGATCGACTCATGGGTGCAGAGACCGTCGGTGCAGAACACCTCGTCCTCGGGGGAGCGATACAGCGCATAAGTCTTGCCCGAATGGTCGAAGCGCCGCGCGCCTTCCTGCTCGATGTCGTCGAGGCGGCAGGCAGAGATCCAGTTTGTCACGTCCATCCTCCTTATTCCGTGGGGCTCGCCGCATCGGCGCGTTTGTTGCGTTTTCCAAAGGCCGTCTCGTCCTTTGGCAGTTCTGTCAGATCGATCGCGTTAGGGTCGTGAAGCGCTCGAAGGAGGCGTCGTCCATATCCACCTGATGCTTCGGTTCGGGATAGCCGCCGCCGACGACGTCGGCGGCGAAGGCCCGGAAGGCCTCGATGCGTTTCGTCTGGAGCTCGGCCATAAGCGTAACGAAATCCGCATAGCGTTTCGCGTGGCGTGGATAATGGCCGTCATGCGTGCCGAGCACATCGGAGGAGAAGAGATATTGCGTGTCACAGACGGACCCGCAGCCCATTCCCATGGTGATCATCGACGTGTTGCGCGTGATGTACTCGGCGAGCTTGACCGGAACCACTTCCACTTCGACTGCGGCTGCGCCGGCATTCTCGAGGTCCTTCACGGCGCGAAGGACGCCGAGCGCTTCCTCGGGCGTCTTGCCGATGGCGCGAAAGCTCGTCCATGCCGCGCGATTGGGCACCAGCCCGACATGGCCGGTGACCGGAATGCCTTCACGCGCCATCGCTTCGATGAAGCGCGGCGAATGGGAACAGTAGATCGAGTCCGCGCCGCGCCGCAGCATCTGGAAGCCCAGGCGGATCGCTTCCTCGGGCGAGGCAACGGCGCCATGCGGCATGCCGACGGACAGAAAGGCGGATGGGGCTGCGGCGCGAATGCCCTCGAGATGGTGGTCAGGCTCGCAGGAGAGGATCGCGATGTCGCACGCGGCGGCCGCTGCCGCTTCCTCTGCATTGTCGACATGCAGCTGAAGCCATTTCCGCCGGCCCTTCGAACTTTGCAGGTCATAAACCGTCACGCGTCGCGTCATGGCGCTCTCCCCCAACTTGCAGAAACAGCATAGGCGAGCGCGGAAAGACGTTCCGCTTGTTTCCTGATCAAATCAGATCAAGCGCGGCGATCCTCAGAGATTTTCCGACGTGATGGTGACGAAGCGGATGGGATCGTTCGAAACAGGTTCGACGACGAGGCCAAGCCGGGAGAGCAGGAGGTCGATGGCGCGACGCGCCTGCGCCTCAGGCGCCTGGTCGAGCACGACCGACATGATGCCATCCCGCAAGGCAGCGGCGCTGCCGTCGGTGAGTTCGTGACCGACGAAGAAGATGTCCCGGCCGCGCGGATGCTTGCGCAGGACAGCCGTCAGGGAGTCGTTCGCGCCGCCGGCATTGTAGAGGCCCACGAGATCGGGCCAGAGGCGCAAGGCCTCGAACAGCCGGTCGGCGCTCTGGCCGGTATCGTCATAGCCAAACAGCACTACGGTGAAAGCCTGGCCCTCGCGGGGCTTTTCGAAAAGATAGTCGGAAAAGCCGCGGATCCGGTCGCGGTGCACCTGATAGATCTGGCTGTGACAGAGTGCGGCGATCGTACCATTGCGTGGCTGCATTCGCGCAAGAAGGAGCCCGGCCATCCGGCCTGCCGCATAGTTGTCGATGCCGACGTAATCCGCTTCCATGCCCTCGGCACGCGTAACGATCTGCAGGAAGGGGAGACCTTCCTCTTTCACCTTGACGAGAGCCGACCGAATGAGGGGATGATCCGGAACGGCGAGGATCAGGGCCGCCCGTCTCGCCTGCGGGTTTGCGATCAGCGCGGCGATCGCTGCCGGGTCGTGCTCGTCCATGAAGGTTCGGTGCACGGCGACGGATGCGTCGAGGGTGGCGGCGATGCGCCCGAAGGCACGGGACAGGCGAGCGAAGAAGGTCGTTTCCGGCCTGACCAGGATCACGTCGATGCGCAGGATGCCGCGATGGACTTCCGGCAGGCGGCGGGGATAGTCGAGTGACCGCGCCGCAGCGATGACCTTCTCGGCAAGTGCTGGCCGGACGCCGCCGCGACCATTGAGAACACGCTCGACCGTCGCGGTGCCGACGCCCGCCAATCGCGCGATGTCCTGAAAGGTTGGCTTGGAGATTGAAACCTCGGACCTGAATTGGGTTGGGCAACAGGATATTGCAAAGCATGGTGACCGCCAAGCCGCCGCGAATGCCGATCAGATGCGCATTCTACCACTGGACACGCAATCCGATATTGCCGCCAAACGTCTGCGCCTTTTCGTCACCGACATTCGTGGAGAAGATGGCAGCGCCATAAAGACTGACGTTTGTGGATAGTTGTGCGCTCAACCCGGCACCGAAGGCGAGGACTGTGCTACCGCCGCTGACGCTCACCGACCTGAGATTGAAAGTCGTCGTGTCGGTGGCGGAGGACAACTGCCAGAGATTGGCATCCACGAACGGCTGCAGGACGGCGGTGCCGGCCTTCCATTTTCCCTCAAGCCGCGCGCCTATGCGCCCGGCGAATGCATTCTCCCCGTCATAGTCGATTGACGTGAAGGGATCGTTCGTATCGTCAAGATCGACCCTCTGCCAGACGCCCTGGATTTGCGGCTCGAGCGTCCAATTGTCGCTCAGGACAATAGGGTAGCCGCCCTCCAGCGATGCCAAAGCGGCCGATCCGTCCATATCGGCGCCAATGCCCCTGTCGGAGATAGCATCCCCGCCGAGCCACGTGTACATGGCCACCGCATCAATGTACCAGCCTTGGGCGCCGGTATGGGTCCAATAGCCACCGATGCTGTCGCCGGACAGATCGAGATTGCCCGAATTCTGGTCGAGCCTTCCAAGGGTATTTCCGATGACGTCGCCACTTGCCTCGGTGTGGGCATAGAACAATCCGGCACGGTCCTGGCTGCCGTCATCGTGCTCCGTCCCGAGGACGTCGAGACCGAGTTGTAAGCCCCAGATCGACCCATCGAACTGCGGATCGAGTTCGTTGCTCAAGCCTGAAACCGTCGCATTCCAGTGCTCGTCATAAGACTTTCCGAAGACCCGCCCCCAGGCCGCAGAAAATTCGCCTTTGTTCGTCAGCAGAAACTGATCGCCCTGCCGCTCATGGAAGGTCCCGAGCGTGGCCAGGCCCATCTGGCGCGCAACGGCGGGGGCGATCGTATAGGCGGGGATCTCGGGACGGATGCTCGCTGGTCCGGCGGGCGGCGGCGATGAGGGCGACGTTGGGGATGGCGGCGGTTCGGTGATCGGCGGTTCCGTGGGCGGGGTTTCGGTTGGCGGTGGTTCGGTCGGCGGCGCGTTGGAACGGAGGAACCAGTCGTTCTCGGATCCCGACGATACGCCGCCCTGATAGAGCGAATATTCGAAGACGCCCGCCCCAACGGGACGACCGAGCGTGAATGCGTTTGCGCTCGTCGTCGCTCCGTTCGCAGCGTCGATGACCATGATGCCATCAGCGGCCGTCAAGTCTCCTGGACCATTGATATTGTCGACGAAGATTGACGTGGTTCCCGAACCGCTCGCGCCAGCGCCACTGATGACCAGTTGGTCGGATGGCGCTCCATCGCTTGCGAGGACGGTCTGCAGGTTGAGCCGCCCACCGAGACCGATATAGTTGCCATTGACAACGAACCTGTCGTTCGTCGTCACCATGCTGTTGGTCAAGTCGATCAGGCCCGCATTGCTGACGGTCACCAGCTGCCCGGCGGTGAAGGGCGCAATGGCATAATCCCTGTTTCCGGCAAACACCGTACTGGTTGCGTCCACAGACAGCGTTCCCGAACCGGTTCCCGAGTCACCCAGCCTTAGCGTGTTGTTCACGAACGTAAATGTGAGCTGCGAGCCGTTGGTCAGGGAAATCGCCTCCCAGTTTGTAAATCTGGAGACATCGTCGCCCAGAGCGGACGCATCGACGTTGGAGGTATTGTCCCAAACGAGTTCGTCGCTGCCCAATCCGCCGTCAACCGGCAGTCCCTGCGTCAGATTGGTGGATGTGAGGTTTTTCAGCAGTGCCCGGTCATTTCCCGCTCCAAGCGTAATGCTGGGCGTGACATTCCCGGCAGTCCAGTTGAAGGTGTCGTTGCCGGGGCCAAGGTCAACGCCGGTGCTTACGATGCCGCCCAGAAGATCGAAGCGGTCGTCGCCGGCTCCCAAGGAAACCGAAACCGCAATGAGCCCGAAATTCGTCAGGAAATCGGTTGATGACCGGGAGGCAACGACGCCGTTCTGAATATTGGCGCCGCTATTGTTGACGATAGTGTTGACCCCGCCGCCGTCGAGAAAAATGCTGCCCGAGATGGTGCCGTTGTTGGTGAGATTGAATGTGCCGTTGTCCACGGCCCGGACGTTTGACGTGATCACGGAGTCATTGACGACGCCGAACGAGCCATTGGCAGTTCCGACCACGTTCGAATTGATTGCGCCGCTGTTGTTGACGGCACTGCTGCCCGGTCCAGTGATGTCGATGGGTGCATACACGTTGGCGCCGGGAAGCACGTTGACTGTCACGGATGAGCCGACGCTGATAAAACCAGGCGAGCCGCCTGTGCAACTGACGGTGCCCGGTCCGGACGGCAGGCAGTCAGCAAGCGCTCGGGCATCGCTCAAGGAAAGGAGTGCCAAAGACGCGACAGACTGAAGGAGCAGGCAGCGTGCTGCCGGGCCGATTCGTCGAACGCGACCGACGATGGCAGGGTTGGCCGGAGGATGCCTCAGGGATGCGGAAGATCCGCGGATTCCAATCGCGCCGACGGCATCCCCACGACGGCAAGCATTGAGAACGCACAAAGCACGGTCAACTGGCAACGCGTCTACCATGAGATCATCCCGCACAAAGCTCACAGGCATGATCAAGCTGGTTTGAATATTAGAATGTTGTCAATCTTGCGCGATCGGCGCGGGACGCGGTTCTCTGGCGGGTGTGTCCCTGGCGCAACGCGGGATTTGCGGATGCAGTGTCGAGAGGCCGCGCTTTCGCTCAAGGGAGTTTGGGAGGCAAATGCCTCGGGCCATTCCGGCACCGGCAGAAAGTCGCGAAGGCCGGGCTTGCCGTTACTTACCGTCCGCCACGAACGATGTCTTTCCGGATTTGCACTCGGCGAAGAGATCGAGGTTGTGATCGTAGACTGACGTGGTCACGTTCATCATGCTGAGCACGCTGTGGAACAGGTTGTCGTGCGAGCGAGGTTCGGCAGCCGTGGAGGCAAGGCAGGCCTTGTCCAGCCACATCGAAGCGGCGAAGCCGGGATCGGTCCAGACCAGCAGCGGCACATGTGTCTGCACGGTGGGCGCAAGCACATAAGGCGTGCCGTGCAGATAGAGACCATTTTCGCCAAGCGATTCACCGTGATCCGACACGTAGATCATTCCTGTCGCAAGATGATCCGAACGTGCCTTGAGCTTGGTGATGATCGTCGCCAGGACATGGTCGGTGTAGAGGATCGAATTGTCGTAGGCATTGACGATCTCTTCGTCATGGCAATTGCCGAGCTCAGACGTTCGGCAATCCGGCGTGAAGCGCCTGAACTCGTCGGGGTAGCGTCTGTAGTAGGAAGGGCCGTGGCTGCCAAGCTGATGCAGAACAAGGACGCTGTCCTTGTTGATCCCATCGAGCCACTTGTCGAGCTTGTCCAAGAACAGCCCGTCCTGGCACTCGCCCTCGGCGCAGAAACGCGGATCGGTCGAGTTCGCCATGTCCACGTACCGCACACGATCGGCTATGCCCTTGCTCCCTGTATTGTTGTCCCACCATTCCACATCGATGCCGGCGTGAGCCAGCACGTCAAGCAGCGTTTCGTTTTCGCGCGCCTTGCTATGTGTGTAGCCGCGGCGGGTAAGGTTGGAGAACATGCATGGGAGCGAGGTGCCGGTGGCGGTGCCGCAGCTCGTGGCATTCGGAAAATAGACGATATCCTGGCTGGCAAGCTCGGGGTTCGTGACCCGCTTGTAGCCGCCAAGAGAAAAATTCGCCGCACGGGCCGTTTCGCCGGCGACGATGATTGCGACACGCGGCTTGTGCGTCCCGCCGACCGGCGACGCTACCTTCGCGTCCTCGCCGAGCGGCTGCACGACGATGTTGGCCTCGGCGCTCGCCTGCAGGAAATATTTGGTCGTTTCGATGATAGGCGTAACGGGATTGAGGGTCCTGACCACGTCCCTGTGCTGACGGATGGTCGCGACAACAATCCTGGAATAGGTATATCCCGTTGCTCCAAATACCCCAAGGCAGCACACAAAGAGGACGGTATTGTACAGAAGCTTCTGCAAAATCGGTTTGTGTACGATCCTGACCCACAGGATCAGCAGCACCGGAACGAGCCCGTACAACAGCATATGCAGCACAAAGCCCCTGGTGATCAGGTGTCCTGCCTCGGCCGGGGTCGTCTCGACGGCGTTGCGGATCATGTCGCGGTCGATATACACCCCGAACGTATCGGTGAACCAGGACGCGACCGCCGCTGACAGAATGAAGAAGATGAATGCAGGCTTGGTGAGATACTTCGCGGAAAAGAGCAGCATCAGCGCGACGAACAGCGTGAAAATCGCCGCGTACAGCGCAAACACCATGACCGGATAGGCGCCGAGGTAGTTATGGACCTTGGACCAGAAAGTGGCGTTGAGGATCAGGACGAGATAAAGAGCGACTAAGGCGCTAAGCGTCTCGCTGCCAATGCGAGGACGAAAGGTCCATTCTCTGCTTATCGGTGCGTCTAGTTGCAATTTCACCCACGGCGTTCGTTTTCAGCTTAAAGTCGGGTGGCCTTGTATGTGCCGACTCAGGGCAAGGTCAAGTTTACTATTATTTGCAGATCCACCGAAGCTCCTATCGAAGCGCTGCTGAAACGCCGATATGGGGCCGGAACACGCGATTTTTCGTCGATATCGATTACCTGAGTACTTTCTTATCAGCGCATTTTCGCATGTTTGCGGGATTTCCGCCTGAATGCGAAATCACCTGTCGCCTATGCGCGCAGTACGGCCGCATTGAGGCAACCGGGCCCACCGGTCGCCTCCTGCGGGCATCCTTTTCGTGGTTCTGCCTCAGCGGACAGCTTGCGCCGGCCAGTCGACGAGATCGGCCCTGGCACCGGCAAGCGTATTGCGGCTGCCGGAAACGACGTCGTATGGGAAGCCGAGGGGGATCGCACTGGCCTCGTCGAGGCGGGCGACCTGCTCGTCGGTCAGTTTGAACTCGAGTGCGGCGAGGTTGTCCACGAGCTGTTCGCGCGTGCGCGGCCCGATGATGGGGAGTGTGCCCTTGTGCAGCACCCAGGCGATCGCGATCCGGCCGGCAGGGATGTCCGTTTCCGCCGCGATTTCGAGGAGCGTGTCGAGAGTTCGCGTCTTGCGCTCGTCGCTCTCTGCGTGGATGACGGCGCCGAGGCCCTGGGCGCGCCCGGTCTCGCCCTTGCGATACTTTCCGGTGAGGAGCCCACCGCCGAGTGGGGACCAGGAGACCGTTCCAAGGCCGAATGCGTCCGCCATCGGCAGGAGATCGCGCTCGGGCGTGCGCTCGACGAGACTATATTCGATCTGCAGCGCAGAGACGGGTGACCAGCCGCGAATGTCGGCCAGGGTTGCGGCAGTCGCGACGCGCCAGGCCGGGAAGTCCGAGAACCCGGCATAGAGGATCTTGCCCGACCGGACGAGATCATCGAGCCCGCGGACGATTTCGTCGACCGGGGTGACGGCATCGGGCATGTGAACCCAGAGAAGATCGATCCGGTCTGTTGCAAGGCGTTTCAGGCTTGCCTCGACCGACTGGATCATCGCCTTGCGGCTGTTGCCGGTACGCTGCAGGCCGGCCGAGTAGCTGTCGCCGAGGGAAAACTTCGTGGCCAACACGATGTCGTCGCGGTCGCTGGCGACGAACTCGCCAACCATCGTCTCGGACTGGCCGAACTGATACTGGTCGGCCGTGTCGATGAAGTTGCCGCCGGCATTGCGATAGAGATCGAAGATCGTCTTCGCCTGCTCACGCTCGGCGCCGTAGCCCCAACCCGTGCCGAAATTGCCGGCACCGAGTGCCAGCGTGGAAACACGAAGGCCGGTGCGGCCGAAGATCCTGTAACGCATGCCCATGATTCATAGTCCTTTGTTGCCCATGAGAAATTTAAATGACGATCGTCATCTGTTGCAATTAAATGACGATCGTCATATATTTTGTCAAGTGCTATTTTGATTAGGAAGTTCTCATGCGCCCAACACGCGACCAGGCAAGGGAAAACCGGCAGCGCATCCTGCATGCGGCTTCGCGGCTCTTTCGCGAGCAGGGCATCCACGCGGTTGGCGTCGATGCGGTGATGAAGGGTGCCGGGCTGACCCACGGAGGGTTCTACGGTCACTTCAAGTCGAAGGCGGACCTGACCGCCGAGGCGGTGAGCCACGCCATGCACGAAGCCCTTCAAGCGGAGCCGCAATATGGTTCGGTGAAGGACTTTGCGGCGGCCTATCTCTCCAAGAAGGGACGCGACGATGCCGCGGACGGCTGCGCCGTGGCGGCGCTCGGCGCGGAGATCGCACGGCTTCCCGAAGGACAACGCGGAACGATTTCCGACTATGTGCAAGAGCGTATCGCGCGGATGGAGGCCCTGCAGGAGCGGCAGGGGGAAAAGCCTGATCGGGCGAGAGCGATCGCCGAGCTGTCGAGTCTCGTCGGCGCGCTGGTCATGGCGCGGGCGGTCGACAACAAGGAACTCTCCGACGAGATCCTTGAGAAGACCGTGGAATTCCTCGGCGGTGGTGGAGCTGCGGCGAAATGAACGAAATGCCCCCGGGGCGAAGTTTGCCTTTCGGCACCTTCACAGATAGTTGCCGGCAGGCGACCGCTGTATGGTGAAGAAGGGCAGGTAGGCCTGAGTCGGGCTTGCCGCAGGCCGTACGGCGTGGAGGCGCTGCGAATGGGACGCACGAAGCGACGCGTCAACAAGACATCCTGGTGGAGGAACTTCCTGCGGACCTGGCAGGAGGCGGGGGAGGCGAAAGCGGACGGCAAGCCGGACAGACCGCGGCCTACGGATACGCCGCCGGCAAACCCGCCTACGACGAATGGCCGTGCCCGGGCGGAGTAGCCCATTTTGGCGTCTACTGCTTTTCCCTCAGTCCATGTTAGCATTTTACTAGGAATGCAGGCTGGGGAGCCAATTCTTATGGAACAGAAGATCGAGAGAAATCGACAGATCGTCGAGATGCGAAGCCGTGGGATGACGTTTGCCGCAATCGGCAAGGCATTCGATATCAGCCAATACAGGGTCAAGGCGATTTGCGACGATTACGCTTATCGCCAAATGAGTGAGACAACGCGAAACGTGTTGTCCCTGTGGGGCTATCAGGTCCAGGCATAGGATCGGATTAGCCGCTGCAGGGCGCGAGTTGGCGGGGTCGGTGTCCGCGCATTCGGTTGCGCGGAATCGATCGGCCGCGATCACCTCGATGTCGAGGGCAGAGCGTTGGTTGAGTTCGTTGCGTCCCGCTTACAGCGGTTGGGACGGCGTGAAAGCTGCAATCCTGGAATGAAATGGCCGGTTCGGTTGCGAACCAGCGCTGCCCGGCCATTTTCAGCCCAAGCAGCGGCAGATCCAAATCGCATATTTTCGTGAAAAGTGCCGGCCTTGACGAGGCCCGGCAAGATGGTGGAAACCGCTACACGCCGTTCTTCTCTTGCGCATGCAGCGGTTTCCTGGCCCCCTCAGCCCTGTGTAAGATTCAGCTTATTTTACCGTCTGGTCAACGGCTTGCATCCTACCTATTTCGACGTAGACGAATCAAATCAGGCGCTGTTTTGTTATTTTCGCTCATCAGACACGGCAGAAATGAGATTTCTGTCGCGCCGACAGACCCTAAAATGCCAGGGGCGAAAAAAATCTTTCCTGCATCAAAGATTGCATCACTCTGTAAGAGTCGGTGAGCGCGCGACCCATGCGTGCATTGACGGCCGTCGCCGCTATTTTTCAATGTTCTAATGTAATGCTGTCTACCATTGGTAGAATTAAACGACGGCACGTTCGGATGCCGGGCGCGACGGTGACTTTCAAGCGTCATGCGGGCGCGATACATTGCCTTGCGCAGCGGTGAGCGCGGCGCACGTCGCGGGCTTGGCGGCACGGCCGGGATTTGCCGTTACATTTGCATCAGTTTTAGTACGACTTGTAAAACTACTGCTAACAGACATGGTTAATTTTTTAACCATTGGCTCATTATCAGAGGACGGAGAGCGGCTGGCACTGGGTTGGGCCGCGACCTGGGAGGAGCGTATGCTGTTCAAGATTTTCACCGCCAAGCGCGCCGAGGCTGTTGAAGATGAGGCGACCGGCACCTTCGCCGATGGCGCTTTCCACTTTCCCGCGACGGATGTCGCGAGCCTCCGCCGCAAGGAGGGGGAGCGTTCGGCCCATGAGCGTGACTACGGGGCCAACCGCACGGTTTCGGAAATTCCACCGGGCTTTGCTTGAGCCATCGGCCAATGGGGGTTGCCGACGCAACTCCGCTTGATGCCTAGTCGGGTCGCAGCGGCGGCCCGAGAAACTCCACGTTCCAGCGCCCGCCAAAGAGGTTGAGCGCCGCGCGATCTGGAATGCCATCCTTCATGATATCGCCCAGTCCGGTGAAGAAGGCTTCCGCGTCGAGGCCTGGCATGATCATCACGAGCTGCTGCCCGGGGGCGTCCGTGACGTTGACGAAGCCATGCGCCGCTCCGCCGGGCACGCATACCAGGTCTCCCGTCT
Source organism: Rhizobium sp. BK251 (assembly GCF_004345245.1). Taxonomy (GTDB): domain Bacteria; phylum Pseudomonadota; class Alphaproteobacteria; order Rhizobiales; family Rhizobiaceae; genus Rhizobium. Next base: position 457,297 of record NZ_SLUQ01000008.1, read on the forward strand.
CGGCGTAGAAGCGCGCCCCGTCGACCTCGAACAGGTAACGGCCCGCCAGTACCCGGAAAACCTCCGTTTCGGGATGACGATGAAGCGGCGGCCCGAAGCCCGGAGCGTTGGTCGTTTCGATGATCGTCAATGCGCTGTCCGAAGCGGCGGGCGGCAGGCGGACACGCAGATCGAGCCCGATGGCAGGAATCCGGATGCCGTCTTCATCCTTCGAATGCCAGGAGGTGAATGCCATGCAGATCTCCCAAGCCTTGCGCGATGCCCACTTGCACCGGCGACGAAGATGATGGGCATATCCGGCCTTTTCCGGCAAGCCTCATCTGGGCGGCCGCGAACGCATCAGTTCTGGAAGATCAGCAGCAGGAACGCCGCAAACAGGATCATGTGAACGATGCCCTGCAGGATGTGGGTCCGGCCGCTCGCGAAGGTGACGATGCTGACCGCAAGCGTCAACAGCAGCATGACGAGATCGGTGCCCTGCAGCCCGAGAATGATGTTGCGACCGATCAAATAGCTGACGATCATCATCGCCGGGATGGTGAGGCCGATCGTGGAGAGCACCGAACCGAGGAAGATATTGATCGAGCGTTGCAGGTGGTTGGCCATTGCCGCGCGCACGGCGCTGATCGCCTCGGGTGTCGCCACGAGAACCGCCATGACGACACCGGCAATCGTCGTCGGCATGCCCAGCGTCTCGATAACATAGTCGACGGGATGCGCGAGTTGCTCCGCCAGGAAGACGACCGGCGCCATGTAAGCGGCAAGCAGAAGAACGCTAGGAAGCAGGGACCGGGCTGCTGCGACCGCCACCGGATCCTCCTCGGGCTCGCTGTCCAGAGTGAAGTAGCTTCGGTGGCGGCCGGCCTGGGTGCCGAGGAAGGCGGCATAGAGGCCGATGGTCGTCAGGACCACGAAGATCTCCTGCAGCACGGACAGGGTCGGATCGGGCGTGGTGCGGGTGTAGCTCGGCAGCACGAGGCTGAGCACAGCAAGAGGGATGATCACGCCCAGATAGGCGTTGGCGCCCTGGAGATTGTGGTGTTGCTCGCGGTGACGCCAGCTGCCCATCAGGATCGAAAGGCCGACCATGCCGTTGAAGATGATCATGATCACGGAGAAAAGCGTGTCACGCGCAAGCGTCGGATTGTTCTCGCCATGCATCATGACGGCGGTGATGCTCATGACCTCGATCGAGGTGACCGACAGTGTCAGGATCAATGTTCCGTAGGGCTCGCCCAGGCGGACGGCAAGGCGATCGGCATGGCGAACAACTGCGAGCGCCGAGCCCAGGATGGTGGAGAAAAGCCACAGGAAGATAAAGGCAAACCAGACCGGGTTCGACAGGTCGGCCAGCAGCCGGTGCCCCAGGCTGGAAAAGACGAGCACCGTCGCTACGCTGAAGGCAAGGAAGCCTTCACGGCGCAGCAGCGCCTTCCCGACAACGACCGCCTGATGCGCGTTCTCACTCATGGCCCTGACGCATGCCTGTTTGGCACGATCTCTCGCCGCCGAAGCAGCGGATTTCAGTGCCGTGCGGTTGCAAGTGGAATGCCGATGCCTGCCCGGCCGATCATAGCGATGGCCTCGATTTTTCTAGCTAGCGACGCAGCAGGCGGATTGTCAATTATCGGGGCGGTCGCTCCGCAAAATCGTGCGCAGCGGTCGGCCTTCGAGGTTGCCGCATCCGGCAGGGTTGCAGGACCCCGAAAGGTTGTCATGCTCCTGCCGGAATGTAATATTAGTGAAATAAAGGATTCCAGAGGGCCACGCCAACGCAACAGGGCATGCCGAATCCCGGGCAGGGGAAGTCCTGCCCTGGCGCGTCGTTGGTCGGAAACGATCAACAGGCGGCGTACGGACCAAGGAACCGCTTCCCGATGTAACAGAGGAGGTTTGACATCTGATTTTTCGACCGGACTGCCGTAGGCGCGGTGCCGGTTTCCATGAAATCCTTTGATTGTACCTGGAGGGGAAAATGCCCAAACGCATGATAACGATTCTATTCGCGGCAGGTCTTGGCCTGTCTGCCTGCCAATCTTCGACGCCGACGTCGCAGGCCGTCGCAGACAAGAATGCGGAATTCGGCTGCATCGCCGGCACGGTCGGCGGCGCCATCGTCGGAGGTCTCGTCGGCAGCACGATCGGTGCAGGAACCGGGCAGCTGGCGGCTATCGGTGTTGGTATTGGCGGCGGCGGCTATCTGGGCAACCGTCTGGCCTGCAGATGATTGAGAGAGGATCACGCGCGATGAAATATCTCGTTCTGACAACTGCTATCATATTGACTTTCGGCACCGCGGCGATGGCCCAGCAGGCACAACAGCCGCAGCAGCCCCAGGCGCAACCGCAGACCCCCGCCGTGTATCAAGGGCAGAAGGACAAGCTCGACAGTAATGCCAACGGATCGGTCGATAAGGCGGAATACGAAGCCTTCATGACCACCGCATTCAACAGCCTCGACAAGAACAAGGACGGCAGCCTGCGCATTCAGGAGGTAACCGTTGTCCTGACACCGCAGCAATTCTCGGCGATCGACACCGACGGCAACGGTCGTGTCAGCCGCGACGAATTCATGAAGCGGGTGATGGCGGACTTTGCCTCGGCCGACAAGACCGGCGACGGCACTCTGCAGTAGAGCCACCGCACGATCTCAAAATCCAAAGCGGGCTGCGGATCGAAATCCGCAGCCCGTTTTTCATTGCTATTCGTTGGTGATTTCCAGCCGCTTGCTGAATGCCAGGGCGATCAGCGTACAGACGGCGCCGGAGAGAAGGTAGTAGCCGGCAAAGGCGATCCCGAACGCGCTGGACAGGCTCAGCGCGACGAGGGGCGCGAAGCCGGCGCCGATCAGCCAGGCGATATCGGACGTGACGGCCGAAGCCGTATAGCGATAGGTAAGGCTGAAGCGCGAGGCCAGCGCGCCGGCGGCCTGACCGAAGGAAAGGCCGAGAAGCGCGAAGCCGACGAGGACATATGTGTAGCGGCCGGTCGGGCCGGCGGCCAGGAGATGCGGTGCCACGAAGCTGAAGATCGCGATCAGGATCGCGGCGATCCCGAGGAGCGTGCGGCGCCCCAGGCGGTCGGCAAGGATGCCCGAAAGCACGACCGTCGCGATCGCGACGAGCGCGCCGGTGAACTGGACCGAGAGGAACCAGGCCACTTCCTGGTCGCTGAAGAGCGTTACCCAGCCGAGCGGGAAGACGGTCATCAGGTGGAACAGGGCGAAGCTTGCAAGCGGCACGAATACGCCCGCCAGAACGTCGCGGCCGTGGACGCGGAGCATCTCGCCGACCGGGCGGGGTTGGAGTTCGTGCCGGTCGAGGAGCGAGCCGAACTCCGACGTCATCAGCAGCCGCAGACGCGCAAACAGGGCGACCACGTTAAGCGCGAAGGCGACGAAGAAGGGGAAGCGCCATCCCCACTCCAGGAATTCCTCCTGCGTGAGGCTGTGGACGAAGACGATGAACAGGCCGCTTGCCAGCATGAAGCCGATCGGCGCTCCGAGCTGAGGGATCATTGCATACCAGCCCCGGTGCTTTTCCGGCGCATTGAGGGCGAGCAGCGATGCGAGCCCGTCCCACGAACCGCCAAGACCGAGGCCCTGGCCGATGCGGAAGACGATGAGCAGGATGGGGGCCAACAGGCCGGCGTCCGCATAAGATGGCAGGAAGCTGATCGCAATCGTCGAGCCGCCGAGCGTGAAGAGTGCGGCGGTCAGTTTTGCGGCGCGGCCGAACTGGCGGTCGACGCTCATGAAGAGCACGGAGCCGAAAGGACGCGCGATGAAGGCGACGGAAAATACCGCGAAGGAATAGAGCATCCCTGTCAGCGGGTCGCTCGCAGCAAAGAACAGGTGCGGAAAGACGAGCACCGACGCGATGCCGTAGACGAAGAAATCGAAGAATTCCGTCATGCGGGCTATTACGACGCCAATGGCGATCCTGCCGGGCGCGATCGGATCGGTCGCGTGGATCATTCGAGCGTCGTGCTCAAGGCCGGACGTCGGCGTATCCGCGTGATCGTGGATGAAACTGCTCATTACGAATTCTCCCATTCTTCCTCATCTGAGGAATTCCTCGAATCTGATCTTGGCAAATGCGGAGCGCTTATCAAGGGGCAGGTGACCTAAATCGTTGGTTTTGGTCGCATATGCCGTCTTCGTCACTTGCGCGGCGGGATGAAATTTCAGTAGGGATTGCAGCTTCCGGTCCATGCTCTTAAAAAGAGCATGGGATCATTATTTTACTACCTCCTAATATTGGGTAAACCTGTCATCGGTCTTCGGCGTGCCTTCCTCTCGGGGGCGGACGCGAGGGCTGTGGCCATAATGCCGCGCCAAAACGTTTTATGCGTCACATAGTAGCAGAAAATCCGCGGCATCGCGACCTTGCAGCATACAACCTTTTCGCATGGACGGGCCGGTGGACGACGCGTTTTACGCGATAGGTGATCATTTGCTGCAAGATTGCGGATGTCCAGGATGATTTAATTGCAAAAATCCTGCAAATTCCGGTCAGGATTTATAAGGTGGGGCTTTTTTAGGCTTTTTGTTGCAGTGCACACAAAATGCCGCGATGCGACGAAAGACCTCATGTCGCAATGTGCGGGTATCCATTACTCGCGGGTCAGAACGAAACGAACTGAGTGAGAGACGTGTTCAAACTGTCCAAATTCTTCAGCCGCTTATTGGTGGTGCCGCTGCTTTTGGCTCTGGCGGGGTGCAACATGGTCGTGCTGGACCCTTCGGGCTATATCGCGGTCCAACAGCGCGACCTGATCGTCCTTTCCACCCTCCTGATGCTGGTCATCATCATCCCGGTGATCCTGTTCACTCTGTTTTTCGCCTGGAAATACCGTCAGTCCAATACGAGCGCGACCTACGATCCGGAGTGGCACCACTCGACACGCCTCGAGCTTGTGATCTGGCTGGCGCCGCTCGCCATCATCATGGTGCTCGGCACCGTGACCTGGATCGCCACCCACCAGCTCGACCCCTACCGTCAGCTTTCACGCATCAATGCCTCGGAGGCGGTGGCGCCGGATACGAAACCGCTGACCGTCGAAGTAGTCGCGCTCGACTGGAAGTGGCTCTTCATCTATCCGGACCTGGGCATTGCGACGGTCAATGAGCTTGCCGCTCCCGTCAACGTTCCGCTCGATTTCAGGATCACCTCGGCGGCGGTGATGAACTCCTTCTTTGTGCCGGCGCTGGCTGGCCAGATCTACGCGATGGCCGGCATGCAGACGCGGCTGCACGCCGTCATCAACAAGCCGGGCGAATATGAGGGCTTCTCCGCCAACTACAGCGGCGCCGGCTTCTCCAATATGCGCTTTACATTCCACGGCCTCGAGCAGGCCGGCTTCGACCAATGGGTCGAGAAGGTGAAGAGCCAGTCCAATCCGCTCAGCCGGGATGTCTATCTCGAGCTCGAAAAGCCTAGCGAGCGCGAACCTGTCCACCACTTCTCCTCGGTCGATCCCGACCTCTACAGCGCAATTCTCAACATGTGCGCGGCACCGGGCAAGATGTGCATGAACGAGATGATGCACATCGACATGAGTGGCGGCGGCGGCACGGAAAGCCAGGAGAACCGCGAACGCCTGCAATATGACAACCGTCACGCCGATCACTACGAGGCAGGTCATTTCGGAAGCGGCGAGCCCGCGGCGACGCCTGCGGCCGCTAAACCGGCCGGCACGGAAGCCCAGGAAGGCGGCGGCGGTCACGACATGCAAAACATGAACATGCATGACGGCCACTCGATGCCCGGCATGGGTGGCGGCAGCGAGTCCGCCCCGGCGCAACCCAACGACAGCAACTGACGCCTGGCGTCAAACAGACACAAAGCGAACAGGCCTGAATCATGTTTTCAAATCCTGACCTAATGAAGTTGATCTTCGGCCGGTTGACACTCGAATCGATCCCTTATCAAGAGCCTATTCTGATCGTGACATTCATTGGCGTCGCGATCGGCGCCATCGCCGTTCTCAGCATAATTACCTATTTCCGCTGGTGGGTGCCTCTCTGGAAGGATTGGATCACGAGCGTCGATCACAAGAAGATCGGCATCATGTACATCGTCCTGGCGCTGATCATGCTGCTGCGCGGCTTCTCGGATGCCATTCTGATGCGCACCCAGCAGGCGCTTGCCTTCAACGGCTCGGACGGCTTCCTGCCGCCGCACCACTACGACCAGATCTTCACCGCCCACGGCGTCATCATGATCTTCTTCGTGGCGATGCCTTTCGTCACAGGACTGATGAACTTCGTCGTCCCGCTGCAAATCGGCGCGCGTGACGTCTCGTTCCCGTTCCTCAACAACTTCAGCTTCTGGATGACGACGGCGGGCGCGATCATCATCATGATCTCGCTCTTCATCGGCGAATTCGCCCGTACCGGCTGGCTTGCCTATCCGCCGCTTTCGGGGATCGCCTACAGTCCTGATGTCGGCGTCGACTATTACATATGGGGCTTGCAGGTCGCCGGTATCGGAACCCTGCTGTCGGGCGTCAACCTGATCGCGACGATCATCAAGATGCGCGCTCCGGGCATGCATCTGATGAGGATGCCGGTCTTCACCTGGACAGCACTCTGCACCAACATCCTGATCGTCGCATCGTTCCCGATCCTGACGGCCGTCCTGGCGCTGCTTTCGCTTGACCGCTACGTCGGCACGAACTTCTTCACGAACGATCTCGGCGGCAATCCGATGATGTATGTGAACCTCATCTGGATCTGGGGCCATCCGGAAGTCTACATTCTCATCCTGCCGGCTTTCGGCGTCTTCTCGGAAGTGGTTGCCACCTTCTGCGGCAAGCGCCTCTTCGGTTATGCCTCGATGGTCTATGCGACGATGGTCATCACCATCCTCGCCTATCTCGTCTGGCTGCACCACTTCTTCACGATGGGTTCCGGCGCCAGCGTCAATTCCTTCTTCGGCATCACCACGATGATCATATCGATCCCGACAGGGGCGAAGATATTCAACTGGCTCTTCACCATGTACAAGGGCCGGATCCACTTCGACGTGCCGATGCTCTGGACAATCGGCTTCATGGTGACTTTCGTCATCGGCGGCATGACCGGCGTGATGCTCGCCGTTCCGCCGGCGGACTTCGTCCTCCACAATTCGCTGTTCCTGATCGCCCACTTCCATAACGTCATCATCGGCGGCGTGCTCTTCGGCATGTTTGCCGGCGTGAACTACTGGTTCCCGAAGGCGTTCGGCTTCAAGCTCGATCCCTTCTGGGGCAAGGTGAGCTTCTGGTTCTGGCTGACGGGCTTCTATTTCGCCTTCATGCCGCTCTATGTGCTGGGGCTGATGGGCGTCACCCGCCGCCTCAACGAGTTCGACGATCCGTCGCTGCGGATATGGTTCCTGATCGCCGCCTTCGGCGCCGCGCTGATCGCGGTCGGCATTGCCGCCCTGATCATCCAGCTGGTCGTCAGCTTCAGGCGCCGCGAGGAATTGCGCGATACGACGGGTGACCCGTGGAACGGGCGCACACTCGAGTGGTCGACCTCGTCGCCGCCCCCGGAATACAACTTCGCCTTCACGCCTGTTGTCCACGAGCAGGATGCCTGGTGGGATATGAAGAAGCGGGGTTACGTCCGTCCGCTGGCCGGCTACAGGCCGATCCACATGCCGAAGAACACCGGCACGGGCGCCATTCTCGGCGGGCTGAGCATCGTCTTCGCCTTCGGCATGATCTGGTACATCTGGTGGATGGCCATCCTCGCCTTCGTCGCCATGCTCGCGGTCGCGATCGGGCACACGTTCAACTACAAGCGCGACTTCTACATCCCCGTCGACGAGGTTACCCAGACGGAAGAAGCGCGCACAAGGCAGCTTGCGGGGCAGGTGTAAGACATGGCGACAATTCACGCAGAAACGACTAGGCAGGACGGCAAGGCTCCCGTCTTCTACATGGAGGAGGAGCACCATCCGGAAGGCAGCACCATGCTGGGCTTCTGGATCTACCTGATGAGCGACTGCCTCATCTTCGCGGTCCTCTTCGCCACGCACGCCGTTCTCGGCCGCAGTTATGCGGCTGGGCCGTCACCGGCCGATATCTTCGACCTGCCGCTGGTGGCAGTAAACACGTCGATGCTGCTGTTCTCCTCCATCACCTATGGCTTCGCCATGCTGGAGATGCAGAAGGACAAGGTCGGATCGACACTCTTCTGGCTGGCGGTGACCGGGCTGTTCGGCATGGCCTTCGTCGGGCTCGAGCTTTACGAATTCGCGCACCTCATCCATGAGGGTGCCGGTCCGCAGCGCAGCGCCTTCCTGTCATCGTTCTTCGTGCTGGTCGGCACGCACGGACTTCACGTCACCAGCGGTATCATCTGGCTGATCACGCTGATGGTACAGACCGTGCGGCACGGGCTGATCGCGGAAAACAGGCGTCGGTTGAACTGCCTTTCGATGTTCTGGCACTTCCTGGACGTCATCTGGATCGGCGTCTTTACCTTTGTATACCTGATGGGAGTTCTCGGATGAGCTCGGACGTACACACGCAGCATCACGGCGCCGACCACGGGCATGGTCACGACGATGTCCCGCACGGCACGATGAAGGGCTACATGACGGGTTTCATCCTGTCGGTGATCCTGACGGCCATTCCCTTCTGGCTGGTCATGGCGGAGGTATTTCAAAACCATGCCATTACGGCTGCGATCATCCTGGTCTTCGCGGCCGTGCAGATGGTCGTCCACGTCATCTACTTCCTCCACATGAACGTGAGGGTGGAGGCCGGATGGTCGATCATGGCGCTGATCTTCACGATCGTGATCGTGGTCATCGCCCTCAGCGGCTCGATCTGGGTCATGTACCACCTCAATACGAACATGATGCCGCCTATGTCGCCCGACATGATGCGGAACATGCCCTGACACCAATGGCGGGCGGTTCTCCGCCCGCCCCGTTCCACCCCGGAACGGACGAGATAAGAATGACAGACAACAATCCCGATATCCCGGCCCGGCGGCAACGTTCGCCATTGGCCTTCACGTTGATGGCCCTTTTTGCCGTCGTCGCCATCCTCGGTTTCGGTTCGCTTGGAACCTGGCAAATCAAACGGCTCCACTGGAAGCTCGACCTGATCGCGCGCGTCGAGGCAAGGGTCCATGCAGACCCCGTCGCCGCCCCGGGCCCGGCCGAATGGGCCGGCATGAACGTCGCGGCCGACGAATATCGCCGCGTTACGGTCACCGGTACGCTCCTCAACGACCGCGAAGTGCAGGTCTATGCCGCGACCAGCCTCGGCGCGGGCTACTGGGTGCTGACGCCGCTCAAGACGACGGAAGGCTGGACCGTTCTCGTCAACCGCGGCTTCGTGCCGACCGACAAACGCGATCCCAAGAGCCGGCCGCAAGGCGAGATCTCGGGTCCGGTCACGGTGACGGGTCTGTTGCGGCCGACCGAGCCCGGCGGCGGGTTCCTCAGATCAAACGATCCGGCGGCAGAGCGCTGGTATTCGCGCGATGTCGCAGCGATTGCGGCAACGCGCCAGCTGACCGACGTGGCTCCCTACTTCATTGATGCGGATGCGACCGCCAACCCGGGCGGGTTGCCGGTCGGCGGGCTGACGCAGCTCGTCTTCCCCAACAACCATCTCGTCTACGCGATCACATGGTACGTGCTGGCGCTGATGGGATTCGGGATGCTCGTCTATCTCGTCAGGACGGAAATGTCGGGCCGGCACCGGAGCGGACCGCGCGGGAAGTGAGCCGGAGTGCTGCGGCAGCCGGCTCAATCGTCGCTGTAGCGCTGTTCCCGCCACGGATCGCCAAACATGTGATAGCCGTTCTTCTCCCAGAAGCCGGCCCTGTCGGCCGGAATCAGGTCGATGCGGCTCAGCCATTTGGCACTCTTCCAGAAATAGAGATGCGGCACGACGAGGCGCATCGGCCCGCCGTGCTCACGCGTGAGCGGCAGGCCCTCCCAGGCGGTCGCGAGTATCGCGTCCTCGGCGGCGAAATCGGCAAGCGGCAGATTGGTCGTGTAGCCGTCATAGCTCGTGAGCATCACGTAATGCGCTTCCGGCTTCGGCATGGCGAGATCCAGCAGGTCACGCACGGCAACGCCCTCCCACCGGTTGTCGTATCGCGACCAGGTCGTCACGCAATGGATATCGGTCAGCCTCTTGCTCTGCTGAAGGGCCTTGAAGGCCGTCCATGAAAGGTCGAGCGGGGTCTCGACCAGCCCGCGGACTTCCAGCCGCCAACTCTCCAGGGCGATGACCGGCTGCTGGCCGAGATCGAGCACCGGCCAGTTCTTCACCAGATGCTGGCCCGGCGGCAGGCGTTCCGCTTCCGGCCGGCTGATGCGCCCGGTCAGAAATTTCCCCTCCGCCGCCCAGCGGCGCTTGGAGAGGGTAAGCTTGCTATCGGGTGTGGCGGGCTCGTCGGTCATCGGGGTTCTCGCCTTTGGGAGGGTCGCGGAAGTTGGGCATGGCGGAGCGGCGCATGTCAAGCCAACGAGCCTTCGGCCGGCTTCACCAGTTTTCAACTCTTCGAATGCCGCCTCTCCGCACCCGCCATCGCCGGGCAAGAGCATCGCCCGCAAGCAGGTCTTGGAAATCGGATGGTTGCTCATTAAGCTTTGGCCGTGTGGCCTACCGAGGAGGGGTGGCCGACGAAGGCAGGAGGAGTTCGGACTGTTCGCGAAATACCGTTTGCTGCTGGCATTCTGCCTGCTGCCGCTTGTGGCCGCGACGCTCTTCTTCTACGGCGGCGCCTTTGCGACGCGCAGCTACATGAGCGAGGCCGCTTCCCAGGCGGGTACGGCGCTGAGGCTTGCCGTATCGGCGCTCAGCGGTCACCTCAGTCGGTATGAGGCGTTGCCGGCGCTGATCGCCGACCATGACGACATCAAGGAACTGGTGAGCTTTCCGGAGGATGCGAGACTTCGGGATGCGGCCAATCTTTACCTCAAGGAGATCAATGGCCTCCTCAAATCCTCCGACATCTACGTCATGAAGCCGAACGGCGAGACGATCGCGGCGAGCAACTACGACGGTCCGGCCAGCTTCGTCGGCCAGAACTTCAGCTATCGGCCATATTTCCAGGATGCGGTGGAAGGGCGGCAAGCGCGGTTCTATGCGCTCGGCACCACCTCGCTGAAGCGCGGCTACTATTTTTCCTCGCCGATCCTCGTTGAGGGAGCTGTCCGCGGCGTCATCGTCTTCAAGGTCGACATCGACATGATCGAAGCTTCCTGGGGCGGTGGCGAGTACCGGATCTTCGTCTGCGATCCGGAGGGCATCATCTTCATGAGCGGCAATCCGGAATGGCTCTACGGCGCGCTTCTGCCCCTGACGCCCGATCGCGTCGCGCGGACGGCCGCCTCTCGCCGCTATGCCAATGCCGACCTGGTGGAACTGCCGGTGGAGCGCAGCCGCTTCGAAGACCATGAGCTGATGACCATCCCCGAGGGTAGTTCGCAGCGCGAATATCTGGTGCTTTCCCACTACATGCCGGAAGAGGACTGGACCGTGAACGTGCTTATGGAGACGAGCTCGTTGCGCACGCAGGCGCATACGGCACTTGCCGCCGTGTTCCTGTTCCTCTGCATCGGCGGGCTCGGGCTCGCCGTCCTCAGACAGCGGCGCATGCGGCTCAACGAACGCATGCTCCTGCAGGTCGAGGCGCGCAACGAGCTGGAGCGGCGTGTCGAGGAAAGGACCGCCGATCTTGCCCGCGTCAACAGCCGCATCGAGGAAGAAATCGCCGAACGCAGGCTGACGGAGCAGCAACTGCGCCAGACGCAGGCCGACCTCATCCAGGCCGGCAAGCTTGCCGGGCTCGGGCAGATGTCGGCGGCGCTCTCTCATGAATTCAACCAGCCGCTTGCCGCCGCCAAGACCTATACCGACAGTGCCTCGGTGCTGCTCGACCGAGGGCGGGTGGATGATGCGAAGGACAACATCTCGAGGATTGGCGGGCTCATCGACCGCATGGCCTCGATCAGCAAGCATTTGCGCAATTTTGCGCGCAAGCCGAACGAGAAGCTCGGTCCCGTTCCGCTCGACGAGGCGATGCGCGACACGCTGGAGATCGTGGCCTGGCGGCTAAAGGCGGCGGAAGCCGACCTGCAGCTCCACCTCGGGCAGAGGCCACCGGTCGTGCGTGCCGGTTCGGTGCGCCTCCAACAGGTGCTGGTCAACGTGATTTCCAACGCTGCCGATGCAGTCGAGGGGCTGGAGGACCGACGTATCGAGATCACGGCTTCGGAGGAGGGCCGCAAGGTGGTGCTGACGGTGCGCGATCATGGGCCTGGCGTTCCGGCGGCGATTTCGGAGCGCATCTTCGATCCGTTCTTCACCACCAAGGGGGTCGGCAAGGGGCTCGGCCTCGGGCTTTCAATCTCCTACAACATCGTCAAGGATTTCGGCGGCAGCCTGACGGCAGGCAACCATCCGGAAGGCGGCGCGATCTTCCGCATCGAGCTTCAATCGGCGGCGGGAATGATGCCGGAGGCAGCCGAATGAACGAGCAGAAGATTCTTCTGATCGACGACGAGGAGGAACTGCGCCGCTCGACGGCGCAGGCGCTGGAGCTTTCCGGTTTCAATGTTGAGACGTTTTCGAACGCCGACCACGTGCTGGAACTGATCGGCTACAGTTTCCCCGGCGTCGTCGTCAGTGACATCCGCATGCCGGGCATGGACGGCATGACGCTGATGCAGAAAATCCGCGAGATCGACAGCGAAGTCCCTGTCATCCTCGTGACCGGCCATGGCGACGTCCAGCTTGCCGTCAAGGCGATGCGCGAGGGCGCTTATGATTTCATCGAGAAGCCCTTCACGCCGCAGATGCTGGCGGGGGTCATCCGCCGCGCGCTGGAGCGCCGCAGCCTCGTCCTGGAAAATCGCCTCCTGAAGGCCGTTGCCGGCAAGCGTGACGACATCGAGGCGCGGCTGCCGGGGCGCACCCAGGTGATGGTCGACCTGCGATACCGCATCCGCGCGATCGGGGCGAGCGATGCGGATACCCTCATCGTCGGGGATACCGGCAGCGGCAAGGAGGTCGTGGCGCGGGCGCTCCACGACATCAGCGCCCGCGCGAGCCGGCCCTTCATCGCCATCAACTGCGCGGCACTTCCGGCCAACCTCATCGAGAGCGAGCTTTTCGGCCATGAGGCAGGCGCCTTTCCCGGTGCCGTCAGGCCGCGCTACGGCAAATTCGAACATGGGCGCGGCGGCACGATCCTGCTCGACGAGATCGGCTCCATGCCCGTCGACCTGCAGGCGAAATTCCTCCGCGTGCTGCAGGAGCGCGTGATCACGCGGCTAGGGTCAAACGAGGTCGTGCCGCTCGACGTGCGGGTCATCGCGACCAGCAAGGTCGACCTGGAGGCGGAGGTGGCGGCGGGTCGCTTCCGCGCCGATCTGCTCTACCGTCTGAATGTAGCGACCATTCACGTGCCGTCGCTTTCCCAGCGGCGGGCGGACGTCCCCCTTCTTTTCCTTCATCTCGCGCGCGAAGCGGCCGCGCGCTATGGCCGCGACGAGATGGTCGTGCCGCCTGATGTGATCTCAGACGTTGCCCAGCGCGACTGGCCGGGAAATGTGCGGGAACTGCGCAATGCCGCCGACAGGTTGGTGCTCGGCCTGGACGGCGGGGGCCGACAGGCGGAAGCCGCGGGGCTTGCCGAGCGCGTTGCCGAGTTCGAACGCGGCGTGATCGCCAGCGCGCTGGTCGCCCATGGGGGCAGCCTCAGGCCGGTCTATGAATCGCTCGGAATCTCGCGGAAGACCCTTTATGAGAAGATGCAGAAATACGGGCTCGACAAGCGGATCCTGCTTACCGAGAACTAGTCCCTTCGAGAATGCGCATGCGACCCGACTTTTCAGGGGGCGGAGGAATGTCGAAGAAGCGCATCATGGCCCTGACGCCCGAACTCGTGAGGCTTTGCCATCGGGACGAGCCGAAAAGTGAGCCCGATCCGAGGTTCACGCCGCTGACGGACGCCGACTACCAGCAACTCTCGGAGCGACTTGCAGCCAGCGGGGGCGGCGACGATCTTTGGGTCTTTGCTTACGGATCGCTGATCTGGCGGCCGGCATTCGAGGCGGAGGAGAGACGGCGGATGACGGCATATGGCTGGCATCGCTCCTTCTGCATCGAGTTGCAGGAGTGGCGGGGAACACCATCGCAGCCCGGACTGATGATGGCGCTCGAGCGTGGCGGGGTATGCGACGGCGTTGCCTATCGCTTGCCGAAAGGCGATCGCCGGGCGCAGATCGAGCGCCTCCTGCGCCGAGAGTTATCGGAACATGAATTTGTTCCCGCGGTGCGCTGGATACCAGTGCAGGGGACGAGCGGTAGCTGCGAAGTCCTGAGCTTTTGGGTGGGACCGACGGGGCAGGGCATATCGCTTCGGCAGCCACTCGAGACCGTCGCCTGGATCATCGCCCGCGCCTGCGGCCATGCAGGCTCCTGCGCCGAATATCTCTATAACACCGTGCTCCATCTCGAGGAGTTCGGAATACGCGACCGCAATCTCTGGCGATTGCAGCAACTGGTGGCGGACGAGATCCGCCTGCTTTATCCGCATTGAGACCGCCCCCAGAGGATGCAAATCCCGGCAATGCCCTGGCGATTGTTTGCGACGCCCTTTCAAGTAACGACCCATGCGATGGGTGGATTTCCACCCATCGCATGGGTCGTTTGTTTCCAATTCGACCCATGCTGCGCCGCACAGGTCGAAATTGGGCGCCGCATTTCCCTGATCGAGATTGCGGGCTTCATTTGCAGGGCAGCAAATGGGCCGTCCTGGGGGCCGGCGTGGAGGATGCGCCGGCGGGATACGGATTTTGTCAGGGAGGACAAAAGATGAAAATTCTGAAGGCCATGCTCGGCATGACCGCGGCCGTTGCAGTCTCGCTTTTCGCCAATGCCAGCTCGGCACAAACCTATCCCGAGCGGACGATCACCATGGTCGTACCGTTTGCTGCGGGCGGACCGACGGATACGGTCGCGCGTCTCGTTGCTGAATCCATGTCGAAGGATCTCGGCCAGCAGATCGTGGTGGAAAATGTCGGCGGTGCGGGCGGTACGCTCGGCGCCGGTCGTGTTGCATCCGCCGATGCCGATGGCTACACGATCCTGCTTCACCATATCGGCATGGCGACGAGCGCCACGCTCTACCGCAAGCTCGCCTACGACACCCTGAACGACTTCGACTATGTCGGCCTCGTCACCGACGTTCCCATGACGATCGTCGCGCGCAAGGACTTTGGGCCGACCGACCTGAAGAGCCTCGTGGAATATGTGAAGGCGAATAGCGACAAGGTGACGGTTGCCAATGCCGGCATCGGCGCTGCCTCGCATCTCTGCGGCATGATGTTCATGAGCGCCATCCAGACACCGCTGACGACGGTCCCCTACAAGGGCACCGGTCCGGCGATGACCGACCTTCTAGGCGGCCAGGTCGACATCATGTGCGACCAGACGACCAACACGACGAAGCAGATCCAGGGCGGCACGATCAAGGCCTATGCCGTGACCTCGCCGCAGCGTCTCGACGTGCTGAAGGACATACCGACCGCGGAAGAAGCAGGGTTGCCGGGCTTCCAGGTGGGCATCTGGCACGGCATCTACGTGCCGAAGGGCACGCCGGCTGAGGTTACCGACCGCCTGTCGAAGTCGCTGCAGGTCGCGCTCAAGGACCCGAACGTCGCCGCACGCTTCGCCGAGCTCGGCACGGTTCCGTCCTCGGATGCCGACGCAACGCCTGCCGCGCTTAAGGCCAAGCTCGAAGGCGAGATCGTGCGCTGGAAGCCGATCATCGAGGCCGCTGGCGAATATGCGGACTGATCTTGCGATCGGTTGACGGAGGGGGCGTTCGCTGCCCCCTCTGCGCCCTCTCCCTGAGCGGCGAGGGATGTGCCGGTTTATTCGCTCCGCGCGCTTGCGCGCCAGCTGCGCCCGTCGGGTGTAGGATGGCGGCGCCGGCCGTCTCCTGTTCTGCGAGGCGAATGCGGCGGAGTGGATGAGAGGCATTGTTTCAGCGGAACGCGAACCATTTCCAATTCAGGAGACAGCATGAAATCCGTTTCCTTCGATACGACCAACGCGCTCTGCGGAGCGCTTCTTACGGGCACTGGCCTGTTCTTCGGCTTTCAGTCGCTCAGCCTTGAGACCGGCACCGCCCTGCGCATGGGCCCGGGATATTTTCCACTGGTGCTGTCCGCGGTGCTCGCGCTGCTCGGTCTCGTCATTCTCGTCCAGTCGTTCCGCGTGGAGGGCGAGCCGATCGGGCCGATTGCCTGGCGCGGCGCGCTGTTCATCCTGCCGGCACCGATCTTCTTCGGCCTTACGGTGCGCGGCCTCGGCTTCGTGCCGTCGATCTTCCTGACAGCGCTGATCGCCTGCTTCGCCTCGCAAAGAATGGGAGTGCTGCCGGCGCTCCTCCTTTCCGTGCTGCTCACGATCTTCTCGGTCGCGGTCTTCAGTTATGGCCTCGGCCTGCCTTTCGAGCGCTTCGGCCCGTGGACCAGGTTCTAGGAGCGCGCCATGGATCTCTTTTCAAACCTCGCTCTCGGCTTTGCCACCGCCGCATCGCCAGCCAACCTGCTCTTCTGCCTGATCGGCGTGCTTCTCGGTACGCTGATCGGCGTCCTGCCCGGCATCGGCGCGACGGCGACCATCGCGATGCTGCTGCCGATCACGTTTCAGCTGGAGCCGGTCTCGTCGCTGATCATGCTCGCCGGCATCTACTACGGCGCCCAGTACGGCGGTTCGACGACCGCAATTCTCATCAACATGCCGGGCGAATCATCCTCGGCGGTGACGGCGATCGACGGCTACCAGATGGCCCGCAAGGGGAGGGCGGGCGCAGCACTTGCGATCGCGGCGCTCGGTTCCTTCTTCGCAGGCACGGTCTCGACATTCCTCGTCGCCGTCTTTGCCCCGCCGCTCACCAGCATCGCGCTGCAATTCGGTGCGGCCGAATATTTCTCGCTGATGATCGTCGGCCTCGTCTCGTCGATCGCGCTCGCGCATGGATCGATCGTCAAGGCGCTTGCGATGGTGGCGCTCGGCCTGCTGCTCGGCCTTGTCGGTACCGATATCTACACCGGCACGCCGCGCTTCACGCTCGGCATCAGGGAATATGCAGACGGCCTGAATTTCGTGGCGCTGGCGGTCGGCGTCTTCGGCATCGCCGAGATCCTGCGCAATCTCGAGGGCGAGAAGACACGCACGATCCTCATGTCGAAAGTGACAGGGCTCCTGCCGTCGCGCGCGGAATTCAAGGAGATGATCGCGCCGGTCATCCGGGGCACGGCCATCGGCTCGGCACTCGGCATATTGCCGGGCGGCGGGGCGATCCTTGCGTCATTCGCGTCCTACACGGTCGAAAAACGCGTCTCAAAGAAGCCGGATGAATTCGGCAAGGGTGCCGTGGCGGGCGTTGCCGGCCCGGAATCGGCCAACAATGCCGGTGCGCAGACCTCGTTCATTCCGCTCCTGACGCTTGGCATTCCAGCCAATCCGGTGATGGCGCTGATGGTCGGGGCAATGATCATCCAGGGCATCGTTCCTGGCCCGAACGTTGCGACGGAGCAGCCGGCGCTCTTCTGGGGCATCATCGCCTCGATGTGGATCGGCAACCTGATGCTCGTCGTGCTGAACCTGCCGCTCATCGGGCTGTGGGTGAAGCTGCTGACAGTGCCTTACTATGTGCTCTTCCCGATCATCATGGCCTTCTGCTCGATCGGGGTCTACAGCGTCAATTCCAACGTCTACGACCTCTATGCGGTCGCCTTCTTCGGACTGATCGGCTACCTGCTCGCCAAGCTGCGCTGCGAGCCGGCGCCGCTGCTGCTCGGCTTCGTGCTCGGGCCGCTGCTGGAGGAAAACCTGCGGCGTGCGATGATCCTCTCGCGCGGCGATCCGACGACCTTTGTGACGCGACCGATCAGTGCCACGCTTCTCGCCATTGCGCTGGCGGTGCTTATCATCGTCTTCCTGCCGAGCGTGAAGGCGAAGCGCGAGGAGGTCTTCGTCGAGGAGGGCTAGAAATCCTTCAACGGCTTTCCTTGCGGAGCAGCACCTAACGCAACGTGCGTTGACGAATCCGTGAAAGGTCAAGCCTCAACAAGGGGTTGCGCTTGCCGCCCGTTTGTTGAAAAAGAGAATCTTTGGAGGCGGGCACCGTTCGGTGCCCGTTTCGCATCACAGGATATCCAGGCCCATGAGCATCCCCGCCCGGATCAAGCAAGATCTGCCTTTTCTCACCTCCCTGCGCCGTGACCTGCACGCCCATCCCGAGCTCGGCTTCGAGGAAGAGCGCACCAGCGGCATCGTCGCCAAGCTTCTCGAAGAGGCGGGCATTGCCGTCCACCGTGGCCTAGGCGGCACCGGCGTCGTCGGTACGCTTAAGGTCGGGAACGGCAGCCGGACGATCGGCCTGCGGGCGGACATGGACGCGCTTGCCATGCCGGAGGTGGCCGATCGTCCCTACAAGTCGACGGTGCCCGGAAAGATGCATGCCTGCGGACATGACGGTCATACCGCCATGCTGATCGGCGCGGCGCGCCATCTCGCCGCCACGCGCGGCTTTTCCGGAACCGTGCATTTCATCTTCCAGCCGGCCGAGGAGGGAAGGGGTGGCGCAAGACGCATGGTCGAGGATGGTCTCTTCGAACTCTTCCGCTGCGATGCGGTCTACGGGCTACACAACATGCCGGGGCTCGCAGTCGACGAGCTTGCCGTCGTGGAGGGGCCACAGCTCGCCTCTTCGGACAGCTGGCGCCTGACCTTCCGCGGCACGGGCACGCACGGCGCCAAGCCGCATCTCGGCCGCGATCCGATCACGGCGGCCGGCACGTTCCTTTCATCGCTGCAGACCATCGTCGGGCGTGTGGTCGATCCGCTGCAGCCGGCGGTCGTCAGCGCCTGTTCGTTGCGGGCGGGCGATCCCAAGGCATTGAATGTCATTCCCGATGTGGTCGAGATCGGCGGCACGGCACGAGCCTATTCGCCCGACGTGCGTGACCAGCTCGAAGGGGAGATCGGGCGGCTTGCCAAGGGAACCGCGGCAATGTTCGGGATCGAGGCTCAGTACGAATTTGAACGTCGAATCCCTCCCGTCGTAAACGATTCCGGCAGCACGGGACGGGCACTTGCGGCGGCGACTGCGGTGTTCGGCGAGAGGGTGCGGACGAGCTTTCCGCCTTCGACGGCAGGCGACGACTTCGCCTTCCTCGCGCAGAAGGCGCCGGGCTGTTACGTCTGGCTCGGCAACGGACCTGCCGTCGACGGCGCGCTGCACCACAACACCGCCTATGACTTCAACGACGAAGCACTCGGCTATGGTGCCGCCTATTGGGTGGCGCTGGTCGAACGCGAGCTCGTGCCGGAAGCCTAGAGGGCTTCCAGTACCGGGCTTTCCAGGACTCTTCCGGTCAGGACGTCGGCGATGCCGCGGTCGGTCTGGTGCGGGCCGACATTGCAGGCGAGGGTGGCGCCGAAACAGGCCTTGAAGACGAGATAGGGCGGCTGCCAGTCAACGATTGCATCCATTGCCTTGCGGATCGAGCGGAAGGTAGTCGCCGTGTCCTTCAGCGATGCCTCGGTGACGAGACCCGACAGCGGCAGCGGGAGAATGGCGTCGATCCAGCCGTTCGATGCCACGGCCATGCCGCCGCCGGCGGCGATGACGGCGTTGGCTGCAAGCGTCATGTCGCGCACGTTGCCGCCGAAGACGGTGAGGTTGTGGCTGTCATGGGAAAGGGTAGTGCAGAAGGCGCCGCGCCACTTGCCCCAGCCGGTCAGGAAGCCGATCCGCGGCCGGCTGTCCGCCTTGCCGTGGCGATGGGCGACAGCGATCATCGTCGTGCCTTCCGGCGGCTCCACGAAGCCGTCCACGACTTCGGCCTCCATCTCGCCCCAACGGGTAAAGCGGGGGCGGTCGATGGTCGCTATCCGCACGCGGCCCTTCTCTGCCGGGACGCGGAAGTCATCTTCCGATAGCGGCTGCAGCTTGACGGAATCCCTGAGTGGGGTGGCGTCGAGGCGCGGCAGGGCAGCCTGCATCGCTCCATCTCGAGCAGCGGTTCGACCGTTGACCAGCACGCGGCGGGCACGAAAATCCTCCAGGTCTTCGAGGAGGACGATATCGGCGCGGCGGCCGGCAGCAACCAGACCGAGGTCGTTGCGGCCGAGCCGCTGGGCCGCGTTCAGCGTCGCGGCCCTGAGCGCCCATTCGGGCCGCAGGCCGTAACGCACGAGGCGGCGCACGACATCGTCCAGGCCACCGTTATCGTGGAGATCGTCGGGAAAGACGTCGTCGGTGCAGAGGGTGACCGTCTGCGGCAGATGGCCGAGCTCGTTCAGTACCTTGACGAAATCCGGCAGGAGGTGGTCGTGCGAGCCGCGAAGCTCGATCGTCATGCCGGCGGAGAGTTTCGCCATCAGGTCGGCGCCCGAGGTCAGCTCGTGGTCGGAGGTGATGCCGGCTGCCATGAAGGCGTTGAGGTCGGCACCGGAAAGCCCGCGGGCATGGCCGCAAAGGAGCTTGCCCGAAGCGAGGCCGGCGCTCACGATCGCCGCCATGCGAGGGTTGCCGGCGATGACGCCCTGCATGTCCATGATCTCGGCAACGCCGCCGACCGATCGCCAGCGCAGCATCTCCGCCATCGCGTCTGCATCGAAATCGGCGCCGGCGAGTTCCAGCCTGGGGGCGGAGGGGACGCAGGAGGGCGCAAGCAGGATCATGCGCAGCGGCAGGGAATCGGCCGCCTCCGCCGCCCATCGGACTCCGTCCAACCCGTGGACGTTGCCGAACTCGTGGGGATCCCAGACGACGGTGGTAACCCCGCGCGGCAGGACAGTCGCGACATATTCCGCCGGCGTCGCCATCGAGCTTTCCACATGCATGTGCGTGTCGATGAAGCCGGGCACGATATAGGCGCCATCGGCATCGATCGTCTCCGCCGCGTCGCTGCGGCCGCCGGGCGCGTGCACGCTTGCAATCAGGGCCCCGACAAGACCGATGTCCGCAGTCCTGATTTGCCCGGTGACCATATCGACCAGCCGGCCGCCGGTGATGAGGGTATCGAAGGCCCGGTCGCCGCGGGCAGCGGCGACGGCGTCGGCACGCAGCGCAGGATCGTTGATGTCGGCCGGTTCGGCCGGGCGGGAGGTCATCATCGGCGGGCTTCTTTCGTGAGTGCACCGAGAATGATGGAGCGAGCCCGATCGACATCGATGTCTGCTGCGTAATGTGCGTTGAAGGTCGCGTGCGTGGCGCGGGTTTCGACGACGGTGCGGCCGCGGGTGAGGCGTCCGTCGAGTTCCACATCGATTCGCGCTGCGCGGAAGGTGACTGCATCGGCCGCGACAAAGGCCACCGCCGCCGTCGGGTCGTATATTGCCATGGCCGGACGGCCGCGGCTGGTTCCGATCGCGACATAGCCGGCGAGAAGATCGGCCAGCAATTCCGCATTGGCGCCGCCAGCCTGCCGCAGCGGTTCGACATCGGCGGGCGTGGCGAGGACCTTGCGGCAGATATCGAGGTCGACCATGCGCAGCGGCAGGCCATGCGCCAGAACGATCGCAAGCGCGTCGGGGTCGGCATAGGCATTGAACTCCGCCGAGGCGGTGTGGTTACCGATGGTGACGCCGCCGCCCATCCAGGTCAGCTCGGTGATGCGGGCGGCGAGATCCGGCCTTGCGAGAGCGAGAGCCGCAATGTTGGTGAGCGGCCCGAGCGCCAGGATGCGGTGCGGTCCGTCGGCCTCCAGCCATTTGCAGAGTGCCGTGAAGGCATCGCCCATTGGCGGCTCCGGTGCGGCCGGCAGAGTCCTGCCCGCCGTCGGAATACCGTCGTCGCCGAGAATGGCCTGCGCCGTCTCGATTTCGCCGAGGACTGCGCGAGCCCGGCCGGCATGGAGGGGCATGGTCCAGCCGAACGCCTGCGCCGCGCGCGCGGCATTCGTCCTCACCTGCGGCAGCGGCGTATTGCCGAAGACGAGCGAGATGCCGTCGATATCGAGACCCGCATGCGCCACCACCAGAATGGCGGCGATGTCATCGAAACCCATGTCCGTGTCGATCCAGATACCCATGATCTTATCCGTAGCGCGAGAGCGATGCTGCGCCGGCGACGGGCAGATCGAAATTCAGGGTGCTGCCCATGGCATGGGCGGGGAGGGTTGCGTCGACCTCGGCCTTGATGGCACCGAGAGGTGTATCGAGCAGGTATTCGCGGGTGTTCCCGGCAAAGGACATGCCGCGCACGGTGCCACGGAAAGGACCAGAACCAAGGCTTACCGCACGCGGCCGCCAGGCCAGACCCGCAGCGTTGCGAGGCGCCGCGCCCACGAGTTCAACCGTGCCGTCGGCAGTTTTCAGTTTGCCGTCCCGAAGCTCGAAGACGTTCTCGAAACCCACGAAATCCGCAACGAAGGCGGAAACCGGGCGGTTGTAGATGTCCTCCGGCGTGCCGATCTGCTCGATCCCGCCGTTGAGCATGACGACGATGCGGTCTGCGAGCGCCAGCGCCTCAACCTGGTCGTGGGTGACGAAGATCATGGTAACGCCGGTCTCTTTCTGCACGCGCTGCAATTCGGCGCGCATCTCGAGGCGAAGCCGCGCGTCGAGGTTGGAAAGCGGTTCGTCGAGCAGCAGCACCTTCGGTTCCATGACCATGGAGCGGGCGAGCGCCACACGCTGCTGCTGGCCGCCGGAAAGCTCGGCTGGCTTGCGGCCGGCAAAATTGGAGAGCCCGACGGATTTCAGCCCGCCGTTGACCTTGGCCTCCAGGTCGCGTCCGCCCATGCCCTTGAGCCGCAGGCCGAAGGCGACGTTTTCGAAGACCGTCAGATGCGGGAAGAGAGCGTAGGACTGGAAGACGAGACCGACGGCGCGCTTGTTGGCTGAGACGCGGGTTATGTCCGCTCCATCGAGATTGATGCGGCCGGATGTCGGCGTGAGCAGGCCGGCGATTGCCCGCATGGTCGTCGTCTTGCCGCAGCCCGAAGGGCCGAGGAGGGCGACGAGTTCGCCCCTTCCGATAGAGAGATCGAGGTCGCGGACGGCAACCGTCTGGCCATAGGACAGGGTCAGTTTGTCGAGACGGAGATAGGAGGCATCAGACATAGCGGGAAAGTCCCAGGAAGCGCTCGGCAAGGAAGACGATGCCGATGGAAAGAAAGGCGAGCAGCGCGGAGAGCGCGGCGATGGAGGGGTCGTAGGTCGTCTCCATGTATCCCAGCATGTCGACAGGGAGCGTCCGGATGCCGGGGCCGGAGAGGAAGAGGGAGACCGGCACCTGGTTGAAGCTGGTGACGAAGCCGAGGATGAAGGCGGCGAGAATGCCGCCGCGGATGTTCGGCATGACCACCCGGAAGAAGGCGCCGACGCGCGAGGAGCCGAGAAGGACCGCCGCTTCCTCGATATCGGAGCGCAGGTTGCCGAGGCTCGCCGAGACGACGCGCACGGCATAGGGCAGGACCAGCGCCGTATGGGCCAGGAAGAGCGCGAGGGTGATGTTGAAGCCGAGCGGGATCACGAGATAGCGCAGGAGGGCCAGGCCGACGATGATGCCGGGAACGATGATCGGCAGCGAGACGATCGTGCGCACAGTCTCGGCGAACGGCAACTTGTAGCGCGACAACGCGTATGAAGCGGGTACGCCGAGCACGAGTGCGGCCAGCGTTCCGCCGATGGCGAGGAACATCGACATCACGAAGCTCTCGCGGAAGCTCTCGATGGTGAAGACCTTGGCGACCCAGCGCAGCGAAAAGCCCTGCGGCGGAAAGGCCAGGGTATCGCCGGCCGAAAGCGACGCCGCCACGATGATGAGGAATGGTCCGATCAGGAAGGCGATGACGAGGAAGAGGACGACAGGGGAGAAGATACGCGCGGTCATCGCTTGTTCCTCGCGGTTGCAAGTCGCTTGAGCAGGATGTTTGCGGCAAAGCTCATGACGATGAGGATGAAGGCGATGATGCTCGCCGAGACGAAGTCGTTGGCGACTGTCACCTGCTGGTAGAGCAGGGTCTCCAGCATCAGCACCTTCGAGCCGCCGAGGATCGCCGGCGTGATATAGGCGGTCAGCGAGCCGGTGAAGACGAGCGTGCCGCCGACGACGAGACCTTCCTTGGTGAGCGGCAGGATGACCTTCCAGAACACTTGGAACCAGTTTGCGCCGAGCACGCGTGCGGCCGGAATCGCATCCTTCGGCATGTTTTCCAATGCGCTGACCAGCGACAGGATCATCAGTGGCAGGAAGAGCTGCAGCAGGCCGATGAAGACGGCCGTCTCCGTGAAGAGCAGGCGAAGCGGCTCGGCGCTGAGACCCATGCCCGTGATCGCCTTGTTGATGATGCCGGTGCGGCCAAGGATGACGATCCAGGCATAGGTGCGGGCGACCGGCGAGATCATCAGAGGGAGAACCACGAGACCGATCATGCGTCCCTTGCCGCGGGGTGGCAGGTTGACGATCGCAAAGGCTGCAGCGTAGCCGATGATGGCTGAGACGGCCGTGACCTCGAGCCCGAGCCTGAAGGTGCGCAGGAAGACGGTGCGGTTCAGCTGCTCGGAGAAGAAGCCGACATAGGCCGAAAGGGTCCAGCCGCTGCCGGTGCGGAAGCCCTCCGACAACAGGACGACAACGGGTACGAGGAAGACGATGCAGGCAAAGATCGCCGCCGGCAGGGCGAGCGCCAAGGCTTCCGCGCGGTTCTGAAACATGAGCGCCCTTTCGGAGGCAATCGGGGTGAAAAGAGATGCGGAAGTTCCCGGCAGGGGCGCCGGGAACCGGAGCATTGCGGCCGGCTGTTACTGGCCGACGCTGGCGTTCCACTCCTTCAGCCAGACATCGCGATTATCGAGCGCCGTGGCGGAGGGAATGAGCTTCAGGCTCTTTGCGGTTTCCTCGCCATAGGTCAGGTTCTCGGCGATTTCCGGCGAGAGCTTCACGTCCTTGTTGGCGGGGCTGTCGACAAGCTTTTCGGCAAGCTTGGTCTGGACCTCCGTGGAGAGCCAGAAGTCCATGAACTGCAGCGCCAGATCCTGGTTCTTCGAGCCCTTCGTGAGGACCATCACGTTCATGCCGCCGGTCTGTCCCTCTTTCGGCGTCGCCCATGCGACGGGCACGTCGAGCTTGGTGAACCCGGCCCAGGAAAAGCGGCCGATCGGAGCAGCCCAGATTTCTTCCTGCTGCATCAGCTGCACGAGCTGCGAGGACTTCACGTAGAAGGTGACGATATCATCCTTGTACTTGCCGAGTTCCTCGATCGGGGCCTTGAGATCAGGCGTATTCTTGTCCAGAGCGAGGCCAAGCATATAGAGCGACGGCGGGCCCTGGTTGGTGGTGACGTTCGGCCAGGCGACGTGGCCCACATATTCGGGCTTCAGAAGGTCGGCCCAGGACTCGATCTTCATCTTGTCGGAGCGGTAGGCGATCGACGTCGCATAGAAGGTGTAGCCCACGCTCATGCCGTCGCCGTTCGGGTCCTTGGCGATGTCGTAGAGCTTGCCGAAGTTGGCGAGCTTGGAGGTATCAACCTTGTCGATCAGGCCGGCGCGGGAGGCGGCCAGAGCATCTGCCATCGAGACCGCAGCGAGATCGACGACCGGGCTTGCCTTGTTGGCTTCCATTTTGGCAAGGCGCTCGACGCTGTTGCCGGTCTCGACCACCAGCTTGCAGCCGCATTTTGCTTCGAAGGGATCGTAGACCAGCTCCTTGAAGTCATCCTGCGCGAAGGCATAGACGGAAATCGTGAGCGTCCGCTCCTGCGCCCAGGCGCCGGCGGCAGAGATTGCGACGAGACCGGCCGAAGCCAATAAGACCTTTTTCATTTGGCATGTTCTCCTTCTGCGAGGTTTGTATTGCCGGACGGCGCGCGCCCGGAGGATTGGCGGATTATGAGCTGCATCGGAACCTTCGACGTCGGCGCCGAGACGACATTGCCGTAGGTCTTCGCGGCGGGCCGAGCCGAGAGCACCATCGGTCTCTCGGCAATGGCATCCAGCAGCGCGGAAACGGCGATTTCAGCGATTGCCGTCGTGTCCATGCGCATGGTGGTAAGCGCGGGGGTGACGACGGGTGACCAGATGAGATCGTCGAAGCCGGTCACGCTGGCGCAATCGGGCACGCCTATGCCTGCCTGCTGCAGCTCCGTGAGAGCCCGCAGCGCCTGCAGATCCGACACGGCGGCGAAGGCGGTGAAACCCTGGCGAGCCTTTTCGGCAAGGCCAAGCGTGCAGCCTCTTCCACCATTCAACTCCACCTTCTCGGCCCAGATGACTTCCGCCTTCATATGGGGCGTCAGCGCGGACCGAATGCCGCCAACACGGTCGTTCTGAACGTTGGAATCCGGATTGTTGGCAAGGATAACGACCCGCTCGTGGCCGAGTGCGACCAGATGGTCGCCGATCTGGCGCCCCGCATGCCAATGGTCCGCGGCAACCGTGTTGCCCGGCGTGGAGGGGGAGTCGATAACGGCCACCGGGCAACCGATGTCGGCGATGCGCGTACCGCGCCTCGGAACGATCACCATGCCGTCCACATCGCGCTCGATGAGGCGGTTTATCGCCTCCATCTGCATGGCGGTATCCCCGCGCGAATCCGCAATCAGGACGCCATAGCCGGCCGCAGAGGCGGCAAACTCGATCGCCTGGGCGATATTCGGGAAGAGAGGATTGGCGATATCCGGCAGGACGAGACCCAGAACGCCGCTTCGCCCGGTGCGCAGCGCGCGGCCCGCCTGGCTTGGGACATAGCCGAGTTCCGCCGCCCGGGAGCGGATCTTTTCGGCCAGTTCAGCCGAGACGCGACCCTTGCCCGAAAGCGCGTTCGACACCGTCGCGACGGAGACGCCGAGCGAATTTGCGATCCTGCTGAGGTTGGGTCCGGAGCGGGCGAGAGCCATTAATCGAGAAATCTGCTTAATCGTTTAACCAGACGATTACAGCAGGACCCATGGCTTGTCGATTCGAAATTCCAGAGCAGGTAAAATATCGGTTGAAATACGTGGGGAGGGCACCGTCAGAGACGCGGATCGTTAAGGGGCTCAGCGAGCGCGCCTCGGCTGTCCAGCGCTGCTGAGGCAACCGAAAGCCACGAGAAAGCGGCGCCGCTGAGCCTCGCTCAAACGAAAAACGCCGCGACTGGCGCGGCGTTTTCCAAGGTCAGATGTGACTGATCTCAGTTCGTAAGCTTCTTCGCAGCCACAGCCGGCTTGGCCGGGTTGTAGCCGCCGCCGATCGCGATGTTCAGGTTCACGTAGTCGGTTGCCGTCTGCCCGATGGCCTGGGCGAGAGACGCCTGCGCGTCAGAAACCGAGCGCTGCGCATCGAGGACGTCGAGCAGCGAGGACGCGCCGTCCTTGTAGCTTGCGGTCGACAGTTCGAGTGCTTCCTGGGCAGACTTGACCGAAGCGCGCAGCGCATCGACCGTCTGTCCGTCACGCCGCAGCGCGGCGAGCGCATTCTGCACCTGCTCGATCGCCTGGAGGACCGTTTGCTTCCAGGCCAGATACTGCCCGCGTGCATTCGACTGGGCGATCTGGACGTTTGCACCCAGCAAGCCGCCGTCGAGGATCGGCAGGGAAAGCGTCGGACCGAAGGACCAGGTGGTCAGGCCGCCGTTGTTCGAGCTATGGATCACGGACGGCGTGATGTTGCCGCTCAGCGAAATGCTCGGATAAAGCTGCGCCTCGGCTACACCGATCTGCGCGGTCGCGGCGGCGAGCTGTCTTTCGGCAGCGCGGACGTCCGGACGATTGCGGATGACGTCGGCAGGAATACCGGCGTTGAACGGCACGCGCGCGACGGGCTGCGGAGCACCCTTCAGCATCTCGCCGAGAAGCGCGGGAGCAGGCAGGCCGAGCAGCGTCGCCATATGGTGGACCGAAGTGCGGAAGCTCGTCTCGAGCGCCGGAATTTCGGCAAGGGTCGTATCGACGAGGCCTTCGGCCTGGACGACGTCGAGTCGCGAGGCAGCGCCGGCTTCCAACTGGAACTGCGTCAGCTGCAGGGTTTCACGCCGCGATTTCAGGTCGGAGTTCGACAGCGCGATGCGCTCCTGGAAGGCACGAGCGTTGATATAGCTGATCGTAAGATCCGAGATGAACGCGAGCTTGGAGGCATCGGCCAAAGCGTTGGCCGCATCGAGCGAGGCAAGAGCGCTTTCCTTCGACCGTCGGAACTCGCCGAAGAAGTCGAGAAGCCAGGACAGGGATGCCTGTCCGGACGTCGAGTTCTCGGTATCAAACTGCGTACGCAGATTGCCGGCCTGGCCGCTGGTGGTGTTCGCGGCACCGGCAATGAGGCTCGGGAGGGCGCCGGCGCCCGCGACGGTCACGTTGGACGTCGCGGAGTTGATTCTTTCCAGAGCCTGCTGAACATCGAGGTTCTGATCGAGGCCCGCGTCAACGTAGGCGTTCAGCTTCCGATCGCCAAAGGCGGTCCACCAGGCAACGCTCGAGACGTCGGCGCCGACGCTTTTGGCTCCGCCTTCTGCATATTTTCCGGGAAGCGATATTTCGGGAGCCTTGTAGTCGGGACCGCTGACGCAGCCTGCTAGGAGCAGCAGCAAAGCGGGAGCAGCAATTCGAATAGACGCCATCAGTTAATCCTATATTCGCCAAATTTCATCGGGGCCGTCCCAGACTCAAAAGCCCAGGGCGATCAGCAGAAACTTGCAAAAATCACTGACCCCAAATCAGTAGCAGTGCGCGGCAATGTAGCAACGAGTCTGCTAACTGCCCAGTACCTTTTACTATTTCTGGCGGCCGAATACCCGCCGAATGATGACAAAAAACGATGGAACGAAGAAAATTCCGAGGAGTGTTGCAGAAAGCATACCACCCAGCACCCCGATGCCGATCGCATTCTGGGCTGCAGAGCCGGCGCCGGTTGCCACCGCAAGTGGCGCCACGCCGAGGATGAAGGCGAGTGAAGTCATGATGATCGGGCGCAGGCGCAGGCGCGCCGCCTCGAGCGTGGCTTCGATCGCGGTCATACCAGTAGAGGCGCGGTCCCTCGCGAATTCGACGATCAGAATCGCGTTCTTGGCCGCGAGGCCGATCGTGGTCAGAAGGCCGACCTTGAAGTAGACGTCGTTCGCCTGCCCGAAGAATGTTGCCGCCGCCAGAGCACCGAGAACGCCGACCGGAACGGCCATGATGACCGAGAACGGGATCGACCAGCTTTCATAGAGAGCGGCAAGGCAGAGGAAGACGACCAGAACCGAAATCGCATAGAGCACCGGCGCCTGCGATCCCGAGAGGCGTTCCTGGTAGGAGATGCCCTGCCATGCGACCGAATAACCGCCGCCCAGCTGATCGGTCAGCCGTTCCATCTCGATCATCGCGTCACCGGAGCTGACGCCAGGCGCTGCCGCGCCATCGAGAGGCACGGCGCTGGTGGCGTTGAAGCGGGCAAGCGACGGCGCACCCTTCACCCATTCGACGCGGGTGAAGGAGGAGAAGGGCACCATCTCTCCCTGAGTGTTGCGGACATACCAGTGGTCGAGATCCTCCGGCTGCATGCGATAGGGCGCGTCGCCCTGGACGTAGACAGGCTTGATCTCGCCGTTCAGGGTGAAGTCGTTGACGTCGCGGCCAGTGAAGATCGTCGAGAGCATGGAGTTGACCGCCGACAGGTCGACGCCCATCGCGCCGATCTTTTCCTGGTCGATCAGGATCTTCATCTGCGGCTCGACCTCCTTGTTGTTGCTGCGCAGAGCAACGATCTTGCCGCTGGAATTGCCCATCTGGATGAGCTGCTTGGACGCGGCCGTCAGCGCGTCGGTGCCGCGGCCTCCGCTATCGACGAGATACATCGAGAAGCCGCTGGAAACGCCGAGGCCCTGGATGGCCGGCGGCAGCAGCGCGAAGACCTGCGCCTCGCGAATCGTGAAGAAATAGCCGAGGGCGCGCGTGACCACCGACTGGGCATGCTGCTCGGGCTTCGTGCGCTCGGCAAAGTCCTTGAGCTTGACGAAGACGATGGCGCTGTTCTGGCCGGAACCGTTGAAGCCGAAGCCGAGGGCGCCGAACACCGACTGCACCGAATCCTTTTCCTTCGTCCGGAAATAGCCCTCGACCTTCTCGACGACAGCCTGCGTCTGCTGCGTCGTCGAACCCGGCGGAGTCGTGATGATCGTCAGGAGAACGCCCTGATCCTCCTGCGGAAGGAAGGAGCTCGGCAGCTTGTTGAACATGTAGGCGCAACCGCCGCCGACGAGCAGAAACACGATCATGACCCGCAGCGGCCGCTTCAGGAGATAGGCGATACTGCGGACATAGCCCTTCGTGGAGCGCTCGAAATTGCGGTTGAACCAGTCGGCCAGCCTGTTCTTGCGGTGCTGTTCGACCGGCTTCAGCATCGTGGCGCAGAGGGCCGGCGTCAGCACGACGGCGACGACGGCCGAAAGCAGCATGGCCGAGACGATCGTGATCGAGAACTGGCGATAGATGACGCCGGTGGAGCCGCCGAAGAAGGCCATCGGAATGAAGACGGCGGTGAGTACCAGCGCGATGCCGATGATGGCGCCGGTGATTTCGCCCATCGACTTCTCGGTCGCCTCAAGCGGGGAGAGCTTCTCCTGCGACATGATACGCTCGACGTTTTCGACGACGACGATCGCGTCGTCGACGAGAAGGCCGATCGCCAGGACCATCGCGAACATGGTCAGCGTATTGATGGAATAGCCCGTTATTGCGAGAACGCCGAAGGTGCCGAGGAGGACGACCGGAACCGCGATCGTCGGAATGAGGGTCGCCCGAAGGTTCTGGAGGAAGATCAGAAGGACGAAGAAGACGAGGACGATCGCTTCGATGAGTGTGTGGACGACCTTCTCGATCGACAGTTCCACGAAGGGCGTGGTGTCGTACGGGTAGGTGATCTGGACGCCTTCCGGCAAGCCCTTGGCAATGACGTCGAGTGCGCCACGGACGCGGGCGGCGGTGTCAATCGCGTTGGCTCCGGTCGCCAGATTGACGGCGAAACCGCTCGACGGCTGGCCATTATAGCGCGAGGCGCCGCCATAGCTTTCCTGGCCGATCTCGATACGCGCAACGTCGCGGAGCCTGACGGTGGAACCGTCCTTCTCGACCTTCAGGATGATCGCCTCGAAATCGGCGACCGTCGAAAGCTGGCTCTGGGCGGTGATCGTCAGGTTGAGCTGCTGGCCGGGTGTAACCGGCTGGGCGCCGAGCGAACCGACCGAAACCTGCGTGTTCTGCGCCTCGATGGCCGAGGTCACGTCACCGGAGGTCAGCTGGTATTTCTGCAGCTTGAACGGATCGAGCCAGACGCGCATGGCATAGCCGGAGCCGAAGGTATTGATGCTGCCGACGCCCTCTATGCGCTGGATCTGGTCTTCGATCGAGACCGACATGATGTTGCCGAGATCGACGGAGGTGCGCTTTCCGTCAGTGGAAACCAACGATCCGACGAGCAGAATGCTCGAGGTCGAGCGCGTCACGCGCACGCCGGCATCCTGCACGTCGTCGGGCAGCTGCGAGAGAACCAGCTGCAGCTTGTTCTGCACCTGGACCTGCGCGATGTCCGGATTGACGCTGTTGCCGAAAGTAAGCGAGATGCTGGCCGCGCCCGTCGATGACGTCGACGTCATGTATGTCAGGTCGTCGAGGCCCGTCATGCCGTCTTCGATGATGGTCGTCACCGACTTTTCCACCGTCTCGGCGCTCGCGCCACGATAGGTCGCGGTAATGCGGACGGTGGTCGGCGCGATGTCGGGATATTGAGAGATCGACAGCGTATAGATGCCAAGACAGCCGGCGAGCATGATCGTGATAGCAATGACCCATGCGAAAATGGGACGTCGGATGAAGAACTTGGCCATGCGGGAATTCCTGTGCGCCTGAAGCTTGCTGGGTGAGAGGCTCGCTGCCCGGTTACTGGGCGGCGGGCTGCACAGGCACGTCCGACTTGGCCTGATCCAGCGTCACGACTACGCCATTCTCATTGATGGTCATCTCCGTCGGCTTGACCGACATGCCGGGAGTGATCGACTGAAGGCCTGAGACGATCAACTGATCGCCATCCTTCACACCTTCGGTCACGAGCCAGGCATTGTTGGAGGAGGTGGAGGTCTTGAATGTCCGTGTCTCCACCTTGCCATCGGCCGAAACGAACTGGGCAATCAGATTTCCGCTCGCGTCGCGGCTGGAGGCCAGCTGTGGAATCGGAAAGCCGTTCTCTTCGCCGAGGAGCACGGTCGCGCGCACATACATGCCCGGCAGGATGAGATGATCCGGATTCGGGAAGACCACGCGAATGATGAAGGTGCCGGTTGTTTCGCTGACGGTCGTCTTCGACATGTCGACGGTGCCGCGCTGGTCGTATTCCCTGCCATCCTCGAGCGTGACGCGGATCGAGACGTTGTTGACGTTGCCCTTCAATTCGCCGGAGGCGAAGGCGTTGCGGAGCTTCAGGAGGTTTGTGCTCGACTCGGTGACCTCGATATAGATCGGATCCAGCTGGCGCACCGTGGTGAGCGCAGTCGTCTGGTTCGCCGTCACGACGTTGCCGACGTTGAATGCGGTCTGGTCGATAAGCCCGTCGAAGGGTGCCTTGATCTGCGAGTGGTCAAGGTCGATCTGGGCAGAGGAGAGGGAGGCCTTGGCGAGTTCTACATCCGCCTTGGCCTGCAGCAGCGTCACCTTGGCCGATTCAAATTCAATCTGGGTAGCGCCGCTGTTGACCAGGCGCTTGTAGCGGTCGAGGTTCGCTTCCGCACTCGGCACGCTTGCCTCTGCCTTCGCAAGGGTCGCCTGGGCCTGCGCAACGGCGGCGCGATAAGGTGCGTCATCGATCTGGTAGAGAAGATCGCCCTGCTTGACCTCACTGCCCTCCTTGAAGGCGATTTCCTTGATGATGCCGCTCACCTGCGGGCGGATATCCGCCGTCTGGTAGGCCGCGGCGCGGCCGGGCAGCACGGTTGTAACCGGCAGAACGGATTGCTTCAGGGTGATGACGCCGACTCCCGGCGCCTGCTGCGCCGCCTTGGCTCCGGCGCCTGCCCCCGCAGTCGCGCCGCCGCTCGAATTGTCACTGCAGGCCGCGAGGAGCGCCGCAGCAAGAAGAGCGGATGTTGCAAGAAGAGTGCGCCGTACCATGCAATGAATTCCCTGATAGGAAAGGCATCTGCCGGGCGGTTTCGCTTATTCCGACCAAGGCCGCCGCGAGATTATGATCTCCATACGGAGGGCTTGGCAAGTTCGCGTGCCTAAACGGCACAGGCCTAAAACAACGATTTGCCCGGGCCGAAATGCTTTCAACCCATATTTAAGAAAAGCTTTGTGAAGTGACGTAATGAAACAATCGTCACTTAGCAAGGATAATTTTGCAGTGCACAGTCCGTGAAGCTCACGATTTCGCGAGCGCGTAACAAGAGCGTTTCTCGCGTCTCACCAGCAATGATCACAGGATGTAGGACGCTGGCGAGCACATCCGTCACGATTGCTGCAGCGGCGACGGGGTCGGGGCAACGATAGCTGCCTTCGGCAGCGCCCCGTCGGATGATCGTGGTCAGCGCCTCTATGATCCTCTGGCGATAGCGCTGGCCGGCCTCGAGCTTCGATTGCACAGTCATAAGGACCATCTCGAAGATATAGGGGTTTTCCTGAATGTCCTGGAGATGGTTGTCGAGGAGGCGCAGCACGAAGTTGAGCAACTGCTCCTTGGCGGGCAGCGTTTCGGAAAAGGCGGTAAAGCGCTCCGCGTTCCGCTCCAGATGACGCTCGGCGATTGCATCGACCAGCGCGACCTTCGAATGGAAATGCTTGAAGACGTTCGCCGGCGACATGCGCAGGGCACCGGCGATGTCGGCAATCGAAACGGATACGAAGCCACGCTCCCTGAACAGCATTTCAGCCATCGAGAGAATGTCTTCTCGCGTTTCTTCGGCCTTCCGCCGCGGTCTGCGTGTCATTTATCAATCCCGGCAATGCCCGCAACGTCGTGCATCGCGCCCCGTTCCCCATCGACAAGGCTAGGTGCTGGCGCACCCAAAGTCGAGTGCGGAATGCGGGGACGGCCTCGAGATGGCATCAGGCGTTTTGCCCTCTGGTCAGGCGCTGGCGAAGAAGGGCTGCAGATTGCGCCGGACCCGCTCGATCGGCGTTTCGCCGTTGTCGTCGGGAACGAAGGGCTGTGCGGTAATCGCCTCATAGGCGCTGATATAGACCTTGGAAGTCTGCTCGATCAGGTCCGCCGGAATTTCCGGAATCGGGTCCTTGTAGGGATCGCAGCGTTCAGCAACCCAGGCACGGACGAAATCCTTGTCGAAGCTCGCGGGGCGTTTTCCACTCTCGAAGCTTGCCTGGTAGCTGTCGGCCAGCCAGTAGCGGCTGCTGTCCGGCGTATGTATCTCGTCGGCGAGAATGATGTTGCCCGCCGCGTCGGTGCCGAACTCGTATTTCGTATCGACGAGGATGAGGCCACGTTCGCGCGCAAGCGACTGACCGCGCGCAAAGAGAGCCAACGCATACTGGGAGAGCGTCTGCCACTGAGCCTTGGTAAGCAGGCCGCGCTCGACGATCTCGGCCGGCGTCAGCGGCTCGTCGTGGCCGCCGTCGAATTCCTTGCTGGTCGGCGTAATGATCGGCTCAGGCAAAATCTGATTGTCGCGCATGCCATCGGGCAGGCGGATGCCGTACATTTCGCGTTCGCCCTTCTTATAGAGCGTCAGGATGGATGTTCCCGTCGTGCCGGCCAGATAGCCGCGAACGACGATCTCCACCGGCAGGATGTCGAGACGCTTGCCCACCACGACATTCGGATCGGGATAGGAAAGCACGTGGTTCGGGCAGATGTCCTTCGTCGCCTCGAACCAGTAACGCGCCGTCTGGGTCAGGACCTGGCCCTTGTAGGGGATGCAGGTGAGGATCCGGTCAAAGGCGCTGAGGCGGTCGGTGCTGATGATGATGCGCCGGCCGTCCGGCAGGTCGTAATTCTCGCGCACCTTGCCCCGGTAGTAGTTGGGCAGTTCGGGAAAATGGGCTTCGGCCAGAATTCTCAAGTCGCTCACCAGTCCTTCTTGCATCGCGCCGCCGGATGCTTCCGGCTGGACCCTTAGTTCGCCCGTCGCTCATGTCAAGCAACGGCATGCGCTAAAGCCAACACAGATCGATCAACAGCAGGGTCAATATATAGCCGAAGACGGCGAGCGGCCAACCGGCGCGCAGGAAATCGCTGAAGCGATAGCCGCCGATGCCCATGGCGAGCGTATTGTTGTGGTGGCCGAAGGGCGTCAGGAAATCGAGAGATGCGCCTGCGGCGACCGCAATCAGATAGGCGCCGGGGCTATGGCCGGCCGTTCTTGCGAGTTCGAAGGCGATGGGGATCAGGATGATCGCGACGGTCGCGTTGTTGACGAAAGGCGTGATCGCCATTGCGAGCAGAAGCAGCACGGCGATACCGACCATCGGCTCGGATACGGGGAAATGAAGGCTGAGCCAGTCGGCGAGTGCTGCCGCCGTGCCCGTTGTTCCCACGGCGGTTCCAAGCGGGATCATCGCCGCGAGCATGATGATGATCGGCCAGTCGAGGTCGGCCATCGCCTGGCGGATGTTGAGATGACCGAAGATCGCAAGCGCAAGGACAACGCAGGCAAAGGCGATGTCCGGCGTGAGCAGGCCGAATGCCGATGCGGCAACGCCCGCGACAAAGATCGCGACCGGTCGCCACGAAAGGAGCGTTAACGGCTGCCGTGGCACGGTTGGCGCGAGCGGCAGGCACTCGCATTCCTCCAGCGCTTCCGCGATCGCTTCCCGCGTGCCCTCTATCTGCAGGATATCGCCGATCGAAAGACGCTGATCAGCAAAACCTCCCTCGACGCGGGCGGCGCGATGGGAAAGGCCCGTCACCGCGATGCCGCGGCTGTGAAAGACGTCGAGCGAGCGGATGCGCGACCCGACCAGCGTGCTTTCCGGCATCACGACGGCCTCGGTGCGGATCAGGTCGGAACTCTCCGGGCCGAGCCTTTGGGACAGCAGCATGCCGGCTGCAGCGAGGCTGTCGATAATTGGGCCGGTACTCTCGAGAAGCAGGACGTCGTTTTCCTTCACGACCGCCCGTTCCTTTGCGCCGAGGAGGGAACCGTCGCGGAAGAGGGCGTGCGGGGCGATGCCGAATTCGGATGGAAGGTCGGCAAGCCGGCGGCCTGCAAGCGGAGATCCGACCGGCACTTTCCTTTCGGTGACGATGCGGCGGCCGGCATTCGCGATCCGGCGGGCGCTGCCTTCGCCCGGCAGGAGGCGCGGCACCGCATAGGCCGCGATCAATATGCCGAATGCTGCGACGGGAAGGCCGACGAAGGCGAAGTCGAAGAAATGGAACCCGGCGCCGGTCGACTTCGCAAGCGCATCGCTGACGAGAAGGTTCGCAGGCGTGCCGATCAGCGAGACGAGGCCGCCGAGCAGGGCCGCGAAGGAGATGGGCATCAGCAAGTGCCGCCGCGGGATGGAGGTCGTGTCGCTGAGCCGGAGCGCCACCGGAAGGGCGATGGCAAATGCGCCGATATTGTTCATGAACACGGAGATGAATGCGGTCATCGCAGACAGGCCCGCAATCGCGCGGAAACGACCCATGCTCGCTGTCGCCAGTCGCTCTGCGACCACTGCAAAGAGCCGGGCACGCGCGAGCACCTGCACGATCATCAGGATTTCGATGACGGTGATGACGGCGGGATTGGCGAACCCTGCGAAGACGCCCGTGACGGGATAGAAGCCGAGCGCGTAACCGGCGAGAAGCCCGGCGATAGCGACGATCTCTATGCGGAACCGGTCCAGCGAGAAGAGAACCAGCATCACGGCCAGAAGGATCAGGAGAGCTACCTGGTTCATCGACATGAGCGGGTCCGCAATCGCCATCGCTTGCCCGGAAATGTAACCGTTCGGCGATCCCTGTACAGGGAGATTGCGGGCTACATTGCTGATTTCTACGCGGAGCGGACACCCGCAGGTTCGGCGGTGCGCCAGCCGTCGGCCCCATCCCGCTGCAGCAGCGGTGTCGAGAAGACGCCGATCGTCCGTTCCGCCCAGGCGGGGTCGGCGGCATGCAGCCGCTCGCGCCAGCGGTCGGACTGCAGCATTGCCGCGCCGATCGATACAGGCTCCACGTCGCAAAGCCGCAACATGCCAAGTCCGGCAAGGATGGATGTGCCGCTCGAAATCACGTCATCGATCAACGCCACGCGGCGGCCTTCGATCAAGGGGAGCATGCGCGGATCGATGTAGAGCCGCTTTTCCTGCGTCGGCGTGGTGATGGAGGACAGCGAGACGGACAGGTCTTCGCGGTACCAGAACTTGCGCGAGGTTCCGAGAGGAACGTAGCGGTCGTGTCCGAGCGCCCGGGCGACTGCGCCGGCAAGCGTCAGTCCCAGCGTCGGCAGGCCGACGACGACATCGATCGCGAGCGGTCGCAACCTCTCGGCAAGGGCGGCAGCGAGCGCATCCTGCACGGCGAAGCTCGCCTGGTTGATGATCAGCGAGGCAAGGGCATGCTCCCCGTCCGCAAGCGGGCGGATCGGAAGGCGCAACTGCCGTCCGTCGGGCAGTTCGGCCACATAGAAGCCCGCATGCGCGCCTCGGTCAAAACTGCCGGGCGTGTGAAGCTCCTGCCAGAAATCCTGGGGGGCGATCGTTTCCATGTCGTCTTATCTTTCGATGCCGGCGCGGCGGCGCAGGCCCTTCATCTCGATCTCCGTCAGCGGCCGGACAGCGCCCTTCGGTAGCTCCCCAAGCACGAGGTCACCGATCGCGACGCGCACGAGGCGAAGGCACTCGACATCGAGCGCCTCCAGCATGCGGCGGATCTGGCGGTTGCGACCCTCGTTCAACTCCACCTCGATCCAGGCATTCCTGTCGCCTGTCCTCAGCGAACGGACGGAGGTCGCCTTCAGCAATTCGCCGTCGCAGACGAGGCCTGCCGTCATGCGTGCCAGCATCTCGTCGTCCATGATCGGGTTGACTTGGACATGATAGGTCTTGGCGACATGGCTGATCGGATCCAGCAGTGCCTGCGCGAGATGCGTATCGTTGGTGAAGAGCAGCAGGCCTTCGCTCGCCTTGTCGAGCCGCCCGATGGGCGAGAGAAACGGTCCGTCGAAATCCCGGAGGCAATCATAGACCGTGGGACGCCCCTCCGGGTCGTTCCGGGTCGTCACAAGCCCGCGAGGCTTGTTTAGCATGACGCAGATCTTCTTTTCGGCCGCGACGGCAGCACCATCCACGGTGATGCTGGCGACGTCGAGGCGCACCCAGGCGGAGGCGTCCGTGACGATGCGCCCGTCGACGCCGACCCTGCCGGCCTCGATCAGCCGTTCGGCCTGGGTTCGCGAACAATATCCGAGCTTGGAAAGCGCGCGCGGCAGGGTGACACGCTTGTCCTGTGCGCTCTCACCGGTCCGCGTGCGTTCACGGGATTTTTGCGGTGGGCGCCTGTTCACTCTGCCATTCCTGCCTTGCTCCTTCACGGTTGTACCGTTCATTTCGCATGGTTGAGAGCCGCGCGCCAGAGGCAAGGGACCGAAATGACGGCTGGACCCGCGCGGGGAATGGCGCAGGTCCAGCCGTTCAGCCGGAGCGGGACAGGACAAGGTCGGGGAGACATGTCGTCAACCACCTCCGGCGCCGAGCATCATTGCTGTTGTTGCGGTCGGGATGCAGCAATGGTGCTCATGGTAGTCTTGCAGTCCGGCGAGAACCGCACGGAGGTCTCGCGGATGCATCGGGCGAGCCGCCCGCCGCCAGGCAGAATGCCGGCGCAGTGTTCGCGGATGTCGGCCCCGCAGGCATTGCGCAGCGTGGCCCTCTCGTCGGGCGTCAGCTGCTCCGCCGAGGCATCAAAGGCGCAAAGAAGCGCGATTGCGATCGCCAGATGTCTCATCGCTCTCGCTGCCGGGCGCCGCCGCGTTTCGTCGTCACCATGTCGTCGCGTGTCCGGGCGTCTGCGGTCGGACGACCCAGAAACAGGGTGGCCGTACCGGCCGTCGTCATCGACTTCTTCATTTCAAGATCCTCGTCGTTGGCCGTGGCAGCGTCACTTGCCGTGCTTCGAACACAACAACGATGGGGGATCTATTTTTCGCGAGTTTTTCAGAAACGGGGGAATTTGTTACAGTTTGTAACTGCGTCGCTTTGCTTGTTGTCAAGCCGGGTTTCGGCAACGCATTGATCGGGATATGGCTCCAGCAACACTTCTACTGGTCGAGGACGACCGCGAAATACGGGCACTGCTCGAGGAGTTCCTCAGCCGCGAGGGCTTTGCCGTCGAGACGGCGGAGAGTGCCGCGGCCATGGACCGCGCCCTGACAAGGGGGCTGCCCGATCTCGTGGTCCTCGACGTGATGCTGCCCGGCGAGGACGGGCTTTCGGCCTGCCGCCGGCTGAGGGCGCGCAGCAGCGTGCCTATCCTGATGCTGACCGCCAAGAGCGAGGATATCGACCGTATCCTCGGGCTGGAGATGGGCGCGGACGATTATCTCGGCAAGCCGTTCAATCCGCGCGAACTGCTGGCGCGCATACGTGCCATCCTTCGCCGCTCGGGTACGCAGGGACGGGAGGATGCGAGCGCGCGCCGGCGCAAGAGCTTCGCCGGCCTCGTTATCGACCTTGACGGGCGCGCGATCGAAGCCGAAGGCGAGGGGCCGGTCAGGCTGACGACCGCGGAATTCGACCTGCTCGTCTGCTTCCTAGAGCGGCCGCGCCGGGTCTTGTCGCGCGACCAGCTGCTCGACTGGACGAGGGGGCGCTGCGCCGATCCCTTCGACCGGACGATCGACGTTACCGTTTCGAGGCTGCGCACCAAGCTCTCGCAATATCTGCCCGACGGCGCGCAGCTGATCACGACCGTCCGCAACGCGGGCTATCTCTTCACAGCAGATGTCAAGGACGTGTGAGCCATGAGAAAGCTCGGCCTCGTTTCCCGCATCATCCTGATCGTCGCCCTGGCGCTGTTTGCAATTCAGCTTGTCGCGCTGTTTGCGACCTCGATCAAGCAGGAGGCGCCGGTCCCCCGGCATCTTTCGCCGATGCTGCAGGTCGTGTCGGCGGTGCGCCTTTTCGACGGCATTTCGCCGGAAGCGCAGGAGCTTGCCGCACAAGCGCTGACCGCGGGTGGCGTCAATGTTCGTCTGGCCGATACCCCGCCGGCGGACGGCGGCGAGAAGCTGATGGATCCGGGTTGGCATCACCGCCTGAAGAGCGACCTTTCCGGCGAGACGAGGTTCCTGCGCGTGCGCGGCCTTCCGGAGCGGCCCAAGCAGTGGTTTTCGGTCGGCCGCGCCGACCGCACCATAGAGGTGACCGTGGGCATCACCGGAGGGAGGGTCGCGGTCTTCGACATTCCGGACACGCCGACCGTTCGCCTCCGCGGCATCCCCGTCGGTTTCATGGCCGGGTTGCTCGGCCTGCTCGTCGCTGTCATCGCCGTCTGCGCCGTGGCACGCGAGACGCGGCCGCTGACGCGGCTCAGCCGCCACGTGAATTCGCTCGGCAACGGCCTCACCCCGGTGAAAATCCCCGAAGAGGGCGCCTGCGAGCTTCGCAGCCTGATCCGCGCGATCAACGAAATGCAGTTGCGCATTGCCGCGCTCGTCAACAACCGGACGCTTATGCTGGGGGCGATCTCGCACGATCTCAGGACCTATCTCACGCGCTTCCGCCTGCGCATGGAGATGATGCCCGAAACGCCGCATCGCGAGAAGGCAATCGCCGATGTCGAGGCCATGGAGCAGCTGGTCGAGGATGCGCTCGGTTTTGCCCACAGCACCATCGTGGCCGACGAGAAGGAGGAGCTCGACCTCGCCGCCGCAGTGCGGTCGGCTCTCGACGAACGGCATGATAGCGCGGAGAAGGTCTCGTTGCAGCTGCCCGAGGGGGCGGTACCCGTCGCGATCAGCCGGACGGCGCTGCGGCGGGTCCTCGACAATCTCGTCGGCAACGCGGTTCGCTATGGCGGCAGGGCCGATATCACCGTCGAGCGCCGCAAGGGGCTCGCGCTGCTCGTGGTGGCCGACCGGGGGCCTGGCATTCCGGCGGAGAAGCGAAGGGAAGTTCTCGAACCGTTCGTGCGGCTCGAGGAATCCCGAAACCGGGAGCTCGGCGGGAACGGGCTTGGCCTGACCATCGTCAAGCAGATACTGGATGCGCATAACGGCCTGATCGCCTTCGAGGACAGGCCGGGAGGCGGGCTGACAGCAATCGTTTCCCTGCCGCTCATCTCCGAGAACCGCGCCGCCGCGTGAGCCGTTACATTTCGTTACGCGGCTGAACGATTGCCGCAACAGAGGCAGGTCACACTCCAATCCTCGCATCAACATCGAGGATCAGTCATGACATTCAGGACGACTGCTGCCGTTCTCCTCTCCGGCGGCTTCATGCTCGCATCGCATGGTCCTTCCCGAGCCCAGGACATCACGCCGCCCGCCGAGAGCTCACCCGGAGAAGGGCAGGCCCGCGATCTGCCGCTGCAAGCCGCCGGCGGCTTTGCCGGCTGGGGGCATTTCGGTCATGCGGGCCGCCTCGGCTATATGAAGGACCGCTACGATTCCGCACGGCTTCGCCTGCGGATCGGCATGGTCCTGTCGGCCCAGGAAACCGCAATCGGCATAAGAGCCGACCAACAGGCGGCCTGGCGCGCCTATACGCAGGCGATAATGGCGATGGTTCCCGAAAATGAAGTCGTGCATTCGATCGGCGCAAGCGAGGACGAGCCGCAGCAGGCTTTCGGCCGGGCCGAGCACGTCGCCGACGCGCTGATTGCCTACAGCAAGAAGGCGCAGGACCTGAAGCTGGCGGTGACCGAACTGCGCAAGCAGCTCACCGCCGAGCAGCTTGATCGCGCCCGCTTTCCCGGATGAGACGTCCGATGGGCAGGAAATCGCCGGAAGGAATATCCGGATGGAAGGCTGCGGGATCGGGCATGGCATTCGCAGCGGTCCTGGCCTCGGCGCTCGCGACGGCAGGTAGTGCACTTGCGGCGACGCCAGCGGTGTCGCGGACCGGCGTCAACCTGCGCGCTGGTCCCGGAACGGTCTATCCCATCGTCGTCGCGCTTCGCACCGGCGAACCGCTTGCCGTCCACGGCTGCCTCGCGGACCGGTCCTGGTGCGATGTCGGCTGGCGGGGCCAGCGCGGATGGGTCTCGGCGAACTATATGCAGGTGACGTACCAGGGCCGCGACGTGGTGCTTCGTCCGGCCATCGTACCCGTGGCAGGCATCGGGGTCGTCGAGTTCAACGACGCCTATTGGCAGCGTCACTATATCCGCAAGCCGTGGTATCGGCCCAATCCGCGAGTGACGCATCCCTGGCCGCATGTCTGGATCGTGCGGTGAAGGGGAGGGCTCAGGAATGGAAATGGGGCCGGCCGAAGGGGCCGGTCTCTTTTTTTGACCAGTTGGAAAAGGAATTTTGGGGCGCCTTCGACGCGATTGGTTATCCCCAAACTGGTCGCTCAAATTTCCCTTTTAAAATCAGCATGTTACAAAAATGTCAAAAAACTTT
>NZ_SLUQ01000009.1 GCF_004345245.1 Rhizobium sp. BK251
CACCATGCCAGGGCGCTCGGCCATCATGTGGCCGCAGCTGGCCTCGTCTGGGAGCGTCGGTTCGAGGCGGCGCGTCAGTCCGAAGCCTGGATGCGCGAGAGGCGCGATGTCGTTGCGGTTCCGGGACTCACCCCTCACAGTGAGGCAATCCTCAGGCAGCTCGATCAGCTGCCGCGGGCGGAGCAGCCGAAATTCCTGGAGCAGCTGTCCGCCACACCGGAGGGCAGACAGGCGCTCGAGGAGGCGAAGACCATCGCCCGGGCGCTTGAGCGGCGCTTCGGCAGTGCCGACCCGCGCGTGTTCAACAAAGAACTCGACCGGCTGGGAGCCACGGACGCAGCGAAGATCGATCGTATCAAGGACGTCGCCCGCATCGTCGATCGGGCGCAGCGGGCCGAGCTGTCGCGTCAGTATGAATTGAAGCGGAGCCTCAACAAGGGGCTGGGGTTAGGCATGTGACCAGGGGCCGAGTTTGTCAGGCTCCGACCTCCAGGGAAGTGGGGAAATTTCTCGTCATGGACGCTGTCGTGACGACAGGTTGTCTGCCTCAACATACCTGCCATAATGCGGTAATCCCCACGACAGCAGGATGCCTCTAGAGGAGGGCTTCGATGAAGGCACTGCGATCGCTGCAAGCTTCTTACGCCGCTATGGTCGCTTCTGGTGCTGGATTGGCAGCGTTCTGGCTGATTGGCGATCTTGCGGCAGCGAGCGGACAGGGGCCGTATCTGCGTCTTGCTCTCCTGGCGTTCATCGCAGTCGTCCTGGGCCTTGTCAACGAGACCGGGTTGGCGTCATGGCGACGTGGTGTTGTACGCAGGGATGGTCTGATCGGTGAGCCCGATGACAGGAGAAAAGCCGAACAGGAGCTCGAGCGGCTGATCGATGCAATTCCCGCGCAACTCTGGTCGACCCGCGCCGATGGATCTGCGGAGTTTCTCAATCGGCGGTGGCTCGAATATACCGGATTGAGTCACGATCAGGCGATCGGCCGGGGTTGGCTGGCGGCCGTGCATCCGGACGATCGCGGCCGTCTCGTAAGACACAGAGAGTCGCTGGTGGCCGGCGGCGGGCGGGGTGAAATCGAGGCGAGGATGCGTCGCTTCGACGGAGAATATCGCTGGTTCCTTGTCAGAGCCGAGCCAATGCTAGACGCGAGCGGGAAGCTGAC
This sequence comes from Rhizobium sp. BK251, assembly GCF_004345245.1. Lineage (GTDB taxonomy): Bacteria > Pseudomonadota > Alphaproteobacteria > Rhizobiales > Rhizobiaceae > Rhizobium. Next base: position 1,172 of record NZ_SLUQ01000009.1, read on the forward strand.
CCACTGGTTCGGAACCAATACTGACATAGACGATCTCAAGCAGGCGGAGCAGGAGCTGCGCGAGGCCGAGGTAAGGCTTCGCACGACCCTTGATGCGATACCGGCCATGGTCGTGTCTTCGACTGCCGATGGCATCGTCGACTTCATCAATGCGAGATGGGTCGAGGAGGGGTTCTCAGAAGAAGAAGTCTATGGCGGCGCCTCCGAGCTTGTTCATCCTGACGACCTGAAACTCTTCATGGCCGAACGGGAGAGGGCTCTCGTGGCCGACGATCCCTATGATGTCGAAGTGCGTCTGCGGAGAGCCAATGGCGACTATCGCTGGCATCTCGTCCGCTCCGTTGCGGCAAAGACCGGGATGGAAGGACCCCGCCACCGGTATGCCACCGCGACGGATATCGACGGTCGCAGGAAAGCCGAAGAGGCCTTGCGAGCCAGCGAGCGCGAACTCCAGCTTCTGGTCGATACGGTGCCGACCTTGCTCTGGGCCTACACCGGCGAAGGGGAGCCAGCCTACATCAACAAGAGGTTGGAAGCCTATTACGGCCTTGCGATAGATGATTTGCCGGAAGCTGAAGGCTCCAGGGTGAAGGGCGCGGTTAGAAGCCGGGTTCATCCAGACGATGTGGCTTCCGTCGAGGCAGCGCTGCAGCGTTCATTCGAGACCGGAGAGCCGTTCGCAATGCGCTATCGCAACTTCCGGGCCGATGGTGTTTTAAGATGGGTCCGCGGCCGCACCGAGCCCCTGCGAGACGAAACGGGCCGGATCGTGCGGTGGTACGGTGTGATCACCGACATCGACGACGAGGTCAAGGCACAGGACGCTCTCCGGGCCCGGGAACGCGAGCTGCAGTCTCTCGTCGATACGATCCCGGCCCTTGTGTGGTGCGTCAGTGCCAACGGGGATCCGGAATATATAAACAAGCAGATGTCGCTTTATTACTTCGGCGAGGTGCGGGACGTTGATCGCAGCGAGCCGGAAGCCGGCTCGAAGCTCCAGCGGGCGCTTGGCCGTCTCATGCACTCCGATGATGTCTCGCTTGTATACGAGACGCTTGGACATTCGTTGAGGACAGGCGAGCCGTTCTCGCTGCGATATCGCAACCGGCGTCACGACGGCGTCTATCGCTGGGTTCATGCGCGCGCCGAAGCGTTGAGAGACGACGAAGGGCGGATCGTGAAATGGTATGGCGTCAGCACAGACATCGACGACGAAGTGCGGGCACAGGAGGCCCTGCGCGCGAGGGAGCGCGAACTCCAGTCTCTCGTCGACACGATCCCAACCTTCGTCTGGTCCGTGGATCCCGACGGCCGCCCCGCATACATCAGCAAGCGGCTGCTGACATACTACGGTCAGACATCCAGTCACTACATGGCCGACACAAGCTTGGACAAGGCCGTCGGTCTCGCCATACATCCCGATGACGGGCCGGCCGTGCGCCGGAACATGATGCACTCGTTGAAGACCGGCGAGCACTTTGCGATGCGCTACCGCAACCGCCGCGCGGATGGCGCCTATCGATGGGTCGATGCGCGAGCGGAGCCGCTTCGGGACGAGGAGGGGCGCATTGTCAAGTGGTATGGCGTCAGCGTCGACATCGACAACGAGATCAAGGCCCAGGACGCCCTTCGCGCCGCACTCGATCGGCTTTCCCGCGCTTCACAGCTTGCAGGCCTCGCCGAGCTGTCGGCCTCAATCGCGCACGAGATCAACCAGCCGCTGGCGGCTATCATAACCAACAGTCATGCCTGCCAACGCTGGCTGTCGGCCGAGGAGCCAAATCTGCAGCGTGTCAAGACGATTACGGATCGCCTCATTCGTGATGCCAATGCCGCCGCCGATGTTGTTGACAGGATACGCGCGCTCTTCAAACGAGCGGACGCGATCAGAACGATGACCGACATAAATGAGGTCATCCGAGAGGTGTGCCGGCTGGTCATGGACACAATCACGTCGGAGCATGTTGTCTTGGAAACAGAACTGAGCGATTCCCTGCCGGTGGTGTTTGCCGACCGCGTTCAGATCCAGCAGGTGCTGGTCAATCTGATCCGCAACGGCGTGGATGCGATGAAGTCGAATGCCGATGCACCAAAATTGCTGGTGGTCGTTTCTCGCCGGGGCGAAGGTGATACGATCCGGGTCGAGGTTCATGACACCGGTGCCGGTATTGCCGAGCCGGAGAGAATTTTCGAGCCGTTCTTCACGACCAAGGCGGAGGGTATGGGGATGGGTCTTTCCATTTGCCGGTCGATCCTAGAAGCGCATGGCGGGTCGCTCCGGGCAAGCAATGTCGAGCCAAGGGGAGCGATGTTCGCATTCACCCTGCCAACCCAGGTGGTCGAGGCATGACCCAGGAAGAAAGCATCGTCTATATCGTTGATGACGACAAGCGCGTCTGCGAGGCTCTGGAAGAGCTCATGGCGGCGAGCGGCCTCGAGGCGGCCGCTTTCAACTCGGTGGGTGAATATCTCGCCTATACTAGGCAGGATAGGCCCTCCTGCCTCATTCTGGATGTCCACCTTCCGGATATCAACGGCCTGGAGTTCCAGAAGCAGATCGGCAGCACGCATCCGCCGATCATCTTCATCACCGGCTATGGCGATATTCCATCCTCGGTAGGCGCCATCAAACGCGGCGCCGTGGACTTCCTGACGAAGCCGTTCAGCGATGTCGAGCTGATGAATTCCATACGTACAGCGATCGACAGAGATCGTGAGGCCCGCATCGAAAGGGCAGAGCTCACGACGCTGCAGGACCATTTCGGATCGCTGACGCTTCGCGAACGCGAGGTGCTGGGACTGGTGGTGAGCGGCTTGCTCAACAAGCAAGCGGCCGCGCAACTTGGAATCAGCGAAGTGACCCTGCAGATCCATCGAAGTCGTATCATGCACAAGATGGAAGCCGCGTCGCTGGCCGATCTCGTGAGGATTGCCGAGAAGCTGCAGATACCAATCAGTCATTCTCGGCGAGGGGGGACGTCATCAAAATGACAGCTGTTCAGAAGTCGATGATAGCCGTCGTTGACGACGATTTCCGCGTCCTCGAAGCGATGGAAGAGCTATTGGAATCGGCCGGGCATTCGGCCTGCCTGTTTTCCTCGGCTCAATCCCTTCTGGAAAACGATGTCCTGCGCAAGATTGATTGCCTGATTACCGATATCGGAATGCCCGTAGTCGATGGATTTGAACTCCATCGCCTGGCGCGCGCGGTGCGTCCCGAATTGCCGGTCATCTTTATTACGGCTCGTCACGACCTCATGGATCAGAGGCGGGCGCCGGTCGGTGGCCATCAGGGTTTCTTTCGGAAGCCCTTCGATGCTCCGGCTCTGCTCTCGGCGATATCTCGAGCTGTTTCGACGTCATAGCAGGAGCAGCGGCGCTGTCGGTGTGCCGCTTCGAAAGGCGTCACGATAGGTGTTGTGCGCGGGGCAGCTCGTTTCTTCTGCTCGTGCGTGTTTTATCCGGCTCCATATGTCACGTCATGGGTCGCCCAGCCGGTTATGCGCTTCTCGATGTGTGCAAAGATCACGTACATGGCTATGCCCATGAAGGAAACCACTGCCAGGCCGGCGAAAACGAGCGGAATACGGAAGTTTGCCGCAGCCTGCGTCATCAGGGCTCCGATTCCACGATTTGAGGCAAGTGTTTCGGAAATCACCGAGCCGACGAAGGCAAGCGTAATCGATACTTTGAGCGCCGCGAAGAAATAAGGCATCGATCGTGGAATGCCAATCTTGCGGACGATGTCGAGCTGGCTCGCGCCAAGCGAGCGCATCACGTCGCGCAGTTCAGGTTCGACTGTCGAAAGGCCGGCGGCGACATTCACGGCTATGGGAAAGAAGCTCAACATGAAAGCCGTCAGCACCGCCGGTACCGTGCCTATGCCGAACCACACCACGAGCACCGGTACGATTGCCACCTTTGGAATCGAGTTGAAGCCGACGAGCATGGGATAGAGGCTTGTATAGGCGAGCCGGGAAGATCCGACGACTATGCCGAGCGCGGACCCGACGAGGATCGCCAAGCTGAAGCCAACCATCGTCGTCAGCATGGTCTGAATCGAATGGAACCAGATAACATAGAGATTTTCATAAAGGGCTTCGCCAACCAGCAGCGGCGACGGCAGCACGAAAGGCGGGATGTCGAAGCTCAAACACGCCAGTTCCCAAATGACGATCAGCACTAGCGGCGCAATGAACGGACCCGCTCGTTCCAGGTTTGTCATCGGGCGCTCTCGGTTTGCGCAGTCGGCTTTGTATTGAACAACGCCCGTTGCGAGCGAATCTCCGCCTTCAGCGCCACGACCTGCTCGTTGAAGTTTGCATTTGACAGAAGTTCTTCGCCGCGGGGGCGGCCGAACGCTGATGTATCGACCGAGTTCACCACCTGTCCGGGGCCGCTGGACATGACATGCACCTGGTCTGCGAGGTAGAGCGCTTCGCGCAAATCGTGCGTCACCAGAATGACGGTCAGGGGCCGCTCAGCCCAAATCTTCTGGACCACGTCCCACAGCTCCTCGCGGGTAAGCGCGTCGAGTGAAGCAAACGGTTCGTCAAGCACGAGAAGCTGCGGCTGATGGATGAGCGCCCGGCATAGCGACACACGCTGCTGCATGCCACCGGATAGTTGCCAGGGGTAGTGCCCGGTGAAGCTTTCCAGTCCCATCATGCACAGCAGTTCCATCGCTCTTGCAGTGAACTCCTGCCGTCTTGCAGAAAACTGATAGCGCTCCGGGCGAACGACTTCGAGGGGAAGCAGGACGTTGTCCAGCGCCGTTCGCCAAGGCAAGAGGTTGGCGTTCTGAAACGCCATTCCGACGTTGCCGACCGGCGCGGTGATCTGCTGCCCTTCGACCAGCACCGTGCCGCTCGAAGCAGGAACCAGGCCAGCCACCAGCTTCAGGACCGACGACTTGCCGCAGCCGGAGGGACCGACGACCGCCGCAAAGGAGTGAACGGGCACCGCCAGGCTGAGGTTCGAAACCGCCAGGGCCGCTCCATATCGAAGGCTGACGTCAATCAGTTCGACGAGATTTTTCATCGGCATTGTCCAGATGCATTTTGCTATTGCGGGCAGAAAAGGGGGATTGGCGCGGCGTCTAATTCGGTGGCAGGCGTTGGGCGAGTGGCGGCAAAAACTCGGTCGTATAGATTTCTTCGAGTGGCGGCGCGGGGATGTTGTAGGCCTCGCTATTTGCCTTGACGGTGCGCTCCATCCGCGATCGATCGACATAGCCCAGCCCGTCCGTCTCAAGCGCCGGTGATTTCATCATGCCTTTGTCCATCAGGAAGGCCAGCCGGTCCCTCTCCAGCTTCGTGTCGAACAGCGGCTCGATTTCCTTCATCGCCTGCATGCCTGCATCGGGATCCTTCATCAGGTCGATTGTGCCGGCGATCGTTGCCTCCACAAAGGCTGCAATGACGTCTGGATGCTTTGCTATGTAGTCGGGGGTCGCGGCAAGAGCGCTGCCATAGAGATCGAGCCCGTGGTCGGCATAGCCAATCACGACGATATCTTCCTTCGGCACGCCGAGTGCGATCAGATTGAATACGGCGGTCGACGAGAAGCCCGAGATCGCATCGACTTGACCCTGTACGAGCATCGTCTCGCGAAGAGTTGGCGCCATGCTGATCCAGTTGACCGTGGCCGGATCAATGGTGTTCGCCCTTGCAAAGGTCCCGAACATGAGGCGGCTGGAATCGCCGTCCGGAGCTCCCAGCGTCTTCCCGACCAGGTCCGCGGGGGTCCGTATTCCGGATTTCGCCAGGGCAACAATCGAGTTCGGAGTGCGGTAGAACACCTGGTAGAAGGCAATCAAACGGCGGTCCGGATTCTCGGCGTTGAACTTGATCAACGCGTTGATGTCCATGAATCCGATGTCATAGGCCCCAGAGGCAACCTTGACGATCGTATCGCCGGAGCCATAGCCGCGGTCCATGGTCACCTCGAGGCCGTTCGCTTCGAAGTATTGCTTCTTGATGGCGAGGCCCCACTGGGCGTGATGGGCCTGCATCGCCCAGTCAAGGCAAAATCTTACGGGCGTGAGCCCCTGCGCCAGGGAGCTGATTGGGAAGAGTGCGACCACTATTGCCGCAAGCGTGATCATCCGGAAATACGTCGTCATCGCCGTTCCCTCTAACGCAAGCTCAACCTCCCTGAGCGTTATCTCATAAATTAGACATCATCTACAATGGGCCAAGGCGATCGTTATTCTCGATACCGGCTAGTCAAGCAGGAGAATGGTCACCGGATCCTTTCGCATCTTCACGTTTTGGGACAAATGCGCGGTTGTAGCGTGGGATGACTGCTCTTCTAATAGAAAGAAATGCTCGCCATTTCTCCACCTGGTAGAAGAAGCGCTCGCGCAGAGTTGCTGCTGGATCGACGCTTCGCAAAGCAACCGAAGCGCCGGTCAGGTTGAGCTTTGCTCGGAAAAATGGAAAAGATAGGAATCTTCAAGATTAAGCTGAATCTCCAATTTAAACGTGGTCGTCTTGAGCCTGATGTACGTGCCGTAAAGCGACAAGACCAAATGAAAAAGTCGGTTCAACTGCGAAACTCGATACGACTGGACGAAGTGGGCGCGCGCCTGCAGGCCTATCGGCTCGACCGAAAACTTCCACCCGAGCAACTTGCGGCAAAGCTAGGAATATCGCGCGCGGCCGTCTATAGGGCGGAAAAAGGAGAAATCGCCAAGGTCGATTTGCTGGTGAGGATCGCAAATGTCCTCGAGATAAGCCTGCGAGAATTGCTGGGTATAGCAATCGAATACATTGATGGCGCTGTTCCATTCTTCAGGCGCGTGGCGCAGCTGGAAGAGGAGAGTGACCAGATCATCGCCTTTTCCGGTCAGATCCCCTATCTCCTGACATCCGCCCATTACGACGCAATGCTTGCACAGGCCTTCGAGGTTCTGACGAAAATTGACGCGGAAACAGGTGATGCGGTCCGGGAATTGGCATTAGTCCTGCGGCAACGCAAAGACGCTTACCAACGCCGGCGGCCATTGCTCGTCAACATTGTCTTTGCAGCCGAGCTGGAAAGGCTCCTTCTGCGTGGGCTGACCGTACGCGATGAGCCAACGCAGCGGCTGGAGGAACAGCGCCGAAAGGCAAAGCTGGAAGCGATGCACCTTAGGGAGCTGGTGCTCAATCAACCAATCGATGTCCAGATCGGCATACTTCCGGAAGCCCTGCCTTCGACAGGATTTCAACTGTTTCGCCGATCGCAGCATACTGTCCTGATCGTCAGTCCCTATCAGCTTGGAGACCGCCCGAACCTGCCACTTGGCGCCGCATTCTCCATGACATGCGAGGAAGGTATTGGGCATCACGAGGAGGCCGCAAGGCAAATGTGGAGCCGGGCGCTGAAAGGCCAGCAAGCCGCAACCTTCATCGATGGGCTCATCGAGCGCTATGGCATAGTCGAGTGAGGTTGTGCCGGGTCATATGCGTGGGTTGGGCGGCCCTTAGCCGGGCTCACACTTGCCGCAGCGCCCGTCCGGAAATCCGCTCTCTGGAATGCGAGAACACAGGCCCACTTCGCCGCCCTGATCCCAAAAAGCGTCCGTTGACAGCCGAGCCGGCTCGCAAGTCTGCCGGTTTATGACATGTCAATCATATATTGTCCTTACTTTATCGCTGGCGCGAAAAAGACGATAAATTAGACACAATCTAAGTTGGCGGAGCTTGGAACAAAAAGCGAGCTGCTGCCGCAGCAACCGTGATGAGAAACGGCAAGATTGGGATGGAACAGATTCTATACTTTGGCCCCTTCCGCCTGAACGGTGCGGAGCGGCTATTGTTAAGGGACGAAGAGCCGGTGGCCATTGGTGGCCGTGGCCTCGACATCTTGATTGCACTGATCGAGCGCGCGGGTGAGGTGGTCAGCAAACGGGAGCTGATCGATCTGGTCTGGCCAGACGTGACCGTGGAAGAGGCCAATCTTCGAGTGCATATTACAATCCTGCGCAGAGTGCTGCAGGATGGCCAGGATGGCGCTCGATATGTCGTCAACATCCCTGGACGCGGATACAGCTTCGTCGCGTCCGTCCACCGTTCGGATCTACCGGCACCCCCCAAGCTCGCCAGCCCCGGCCCATCTCGGGTGCAAAGCCAGCATGAGCTCCGTCATCGCATGGTTGGGCGGAGCGACGATGTCTTTGACCTGTCTTCGCTGCTCCTGGCCCGGCGCTTCGTCAGCGTGGTAGGCGCCGGCGGCGTCGGCAAGACGACTGTCGCCGCGGCGGTGGCCGATGCGCTGTTCGGTGTCTTGGGGCGGGACGGCGTCTATTTCGTTGATTTTGGCGTGCTCGACGATCCGACTTTGGTCCCGCATACTGTCGCGGCCGCGCTCGGTTGCCTTATTCCAGGTTCGGATCCCGACCTATGCATCCGCACTGCGTTGGCGGAGCGGCGTGTCCTGCTCGTGCTCGACAGCTGCGAGCATGTGGTCGAGACCGTTGCCCGTTTCACCGAGCGGCTTTTCCTTGATGCTCCTTCGGTGCATCTCTTGGCGACGAGCCGAGAGGCCCTGCATGTCGGTGGAGAGAATGTCTACCGGCTCGCACCGCTCGAAACCCCGGCCGAGGAATTTCCGACTGCCGGTGAAGCGCTCGCCTCGCCGGCCGTGCAGCTGTTCATGGAGAGGGCGACCGCGAGCGGGTACAGGCACGAACTCAGCGACAAAGATGCGCCATTTGTCGCCAGCATCTGCCGCCGGCTTGATGGAATTGCCCTTGCAATCGAGCTTGCCGCAAGTCGCGTCGGTCTCTATGGAATCCAGGGAACCGCCGAACTGCTTGATCACGGCGGCGAATTGGTTCTTGACGGGCGGCGCGGTGCGCTGCCTCGGCACCAGAGCCTTCAGGCGACGCTCGACTGGAGCTACAACCTTCTGTCTTCGCAGGAGCAGAGAATTCTCTGCCGGCTATCGGTATTCGCCGAGCCGTTCACGCTGGAAGCTGCTCATGCTATGGCACGCGATGCCGGCGAGGGCGCGCAGGCAGTCAGCAATGCGCTTGCCAGTCTGATCGACAAATCCCTCCTGTCGGTTTTCAAGGAAAGCGTGAGCGCAGTCTACAGGCTTCCAGACACGACCCGTGCCTATGCGGCGGCAAAGCTCGTCGAAAGCAACGATTTACCAGCAATTTCACGCAACGATGGTTCCCATTTCGCTATCCTCAACGAGGCGGCTGGAAAAAGCGGCTCGGCTGTTGCGCTGCGAAAATCAAGCTGCCGACATCAGCGGGCCATGGCCTAGGCCCCGCTTCCCCGAAAAACCAAGACGTCCAAGCGTTCCTAGCGCCCACGTCCGGCGCGCGTGCCGGACACGGTAGACGTTGTCCCCTTGGCGTCATTGGGCAGGAGCGAGCTGCCTGCGGCGACACAAACCTTAACACCTTTTTGCGACTAACAACGTGTCAAGAACCATGGCCCGGTTCATATTCAATCCAGAAGAACGGCCTCTGGAAAACCGAACAGCCTATTGTTCGCAGATGGAAGGCGAAGAGCAATTCGCCCTGAAGTCATGAGGCCGACTGGCGCCTGCATCGGCATGGCACATGTGACGGTCGCAGCCGCATCGATTCAACGGATCCGGAAAGGGAGACGTTCATGCCCTTCAACGCACTTCTCGCTACCCGCTCAGATCAAAGGGCGATTACAACGCGTGTCGTCTCCTTTGAAGAGAGCCAATTGATGCCCGGCGAGGTGACGGTTGCTGTCGAGTGGTCGTCCGTGAGCTATAGGGACGCCTTGGCAATTACGGGTGCGGCGCCCCTTATCAAGACATTTCCGCTCATTCCCGGCATCGATCTGGCGGGAACGGTGGAAGCGTCGTTGGACGCTCGTTTCGAGCGCGGTGACAAGGTCGTCCTGAATGGCTGGGCGCTGGGCCAGACCCATCACGGCGGCTATGCGCAGCGTGCCCGTGTCAGCGCGGATTGGCTGCTGAAGCTGCCCGCTTCGATCAGTACGCGTGATGCGATGGCAATCGGGACGGCCGGGTACACCGCCATGCTGAGCGTGCTGGCGCTTGAACATGGCGGCCTGACTCCGGAGCGCGGGGATGTTCTGGTAACAGGGGCGAGTGGTGGGGTCGGATCGAGCGCAGTCTCGATCCTGTCGAAGCTTGGCTATCGGGTCATTGCGTCTACCGGCCGCCAAGAGCAGCACTCCCGCCTGCGTGTCCTCGGTGCGACCGAGATAATAGGACGCAATATCCAATCCGGCGAGGCGCGATCGATCGGGGCGGCGCGTTGGATGGGTGCAGTGGATACGGTCGGCAGCAAGACGCTTGCCGGCATACTCGCACAAACCGGTTATGGCGGGGTCGTCGCTGCATGCGGCGTCGTCCAGGGCGCAGACTTGCCGGCGTCGGTCCTGCCATTCATGCAGCGTGCGGTAACCCTGATTGGCATCGACTCGGTAAACGCACCTCGCGCCATTCGTTCCAGGGCCTGGGAGCGGCTTGCGACCGATCTCGATCGCGCAACGCTGGCGCCTGTGATCAACGAAATTGGCCTGGCCGATGTGCCGAGCACCGCATCTGCCATCCTCCAGGGCAAGATGCGAGGCCGCACGATCGTCAACGTGAATTCCGGGCTGAGGGCTGTCGATGTGCGGCAGCGGAGGATCTGTGGATCAGCAGACGCGATGCCACCATCACCCGTTGGAGACGTTGAAGACGCGGTCGTGTCTACGGGTGGGTCTCGCCCCGAGATCAGCGATCCATTCGGCCTCTCGACCGGCGGGTTTGTGGCCCAGCTCATCAGGCACCAATCGCCTCATCTGGCGCCCCTGTGCTTTTCTGCCGGCATCGACTTGCTCGACATTTCAGACCCTTCCGCAAGTCGAGGTGTGTTTTGAGAAGGGGCACCATGAAGATTGCCTACCCTGACGGTCTTCAGAGAGAGGATCTCGTCAGGGGTGTCGCCGTTCAGCAATTGTCAGGGGATCCGAATATGGGTTTTGTCCAATGAACGTTTCCGATATCGATCTCGTTGTTCCAAGTTCCATCCGCAACGATATCCATAACTTCTGTCTGGCACTCAGCGGCTGCATTGTCCGCGAGGCGGGCAGTCTTCTGGCGGAGACGGCTGAGCAGTTTTCGGCGGGTGAGGTCATCCTCGCAGAACTGCGCATTCCGCCCGAGAAGATAAGTGAGCGCGCCCGCGTGCTGTACCGTAAGGCTGCCGATTGCGAGGCTTTCGCGGACCATTTGGTCGGAAAGGTGCCCAGAACTGAGGACGAGCTTTCCGAGTGGTGGGCGGCCGCGTTGGCGCATGACATTTTCGAGCGGCGACGTTCAACGAGTGACTGAGTGCTGTCGAACTTCTTCGTCGGTGGTCGCATCCGGTCGCCGGTATAGAGCTGCCGGCTTATCGATCACTCTAGCAGCACGCGCGACGATAGCCTCGCTGCCAAGCGGCATGCGGTCGCGCCTCTTGCTTTTTCATCCCGACGTTGCCCTTCATTGCGCAGGCCGGCCGCAATTCCAGATAAATCACTGCATTAAAATAGTTGTTGCGTTGCAGCGGAACATTGCTGCACAAATAAATGTGAGTTGCCTTTGCGGACACGCACGAGCTTCCTCAAGCAATGCGACGCTGCGAAGTCGATGATTTTTTAAGTATTGGCCCTTGCGAGCAGGTAGTGGTCGGATACCAATCAAACGACAAAGTTCAGGCGGCAGACGACCCATCCGCCAAGGGTAAGGCAAGGGCGGAAGTCGCAGGCCCGGTACTTCAGTTCGGCGCATTCACACTGTTGCCGCATCGGCGGGTTTTAACCAAGGACGGAGAGGCGATCGAAATCGGCGGGCGCGCGCTCGACCTGCTGATCGAGCTTGTCACCAATGCCGGTCAGACCGTCGACAAGGAAAGGCTTATCAGCTGTGCCTGGCCGGATATTTTCGTCGAAAGCGTCAATCTGAGGGTTCAGATCGTCAACCTGCGAAAAGTCCTGGGCGATGGCCCGAACGACCAGCGGTACATCAAGACGCATGTCGGCCGAGGATATCGGTTTGTCGCGCCGGTCAAGCATACGTCGGCACAGTCGTTCGAGCCCGTCTCGATGCCGGAGATCAGCGAGGCCCCGAAAGAGGCGATGGTATTGCCTGCCGAGCCGGCACGGATGGTGGGCCGGGGCGAGGAAGTGCGGTTGCTGGTGGAGCGGCTACTTTCCGAGCGCTTCATTACAATCCTTGGGCCTGGCGGCGTTGGCAAGACGACGGTCGCCGTGGCGGCAACGCACCTGCTCCTACCCGCCTTCGAAGGAGCAGCATATTTCGCCGACCTCGGCGCTCTTCGCGATGCTCATCTGGTGCCGTCCTTTCTTGCATCGCTCTTTGACATACCGGTGCAGTCCGACGATCCGACCCCGGGCTTGATCGCGCATCTTGGCGACAGGCAGCTTTTGCTCGTGCTCGACAATTGCGAACATGTCGTGGATGCGGTGGCGAAGATTGCCGAACTTATCTTCTTCAAAGCGCCAAGGGTTCACATCCTGGCAACCAGCCGGGAGGCGCTTCGGGTCGAGGGCGAACACATCGTCTTCCTTGAACCTCTCGGCTACCCCTCTTCGGAGGATGAGCTACAAGCCGATGCATTTGAATTTCCGGCGATCCAGCTCTTCGTCAATCGTGCGGAGGCGGCGGGCGCACCCATCGAGCGCACGCCTGAGAATGCAGAGCTCATAACGAGCATCTGCGCGCGCCTGGACGGGATGGCGCTTGCCATTGAGCTGACGGCCGGTGCCGTGGCCGCCTATGGTGTTGCCCAGACCGCTGCGCTCCTCAGGGACCGGATGCAGCTCAGCTGGATTGGCCGGCGAACCGCTGCGCCCCGGCATCGGACGATCGAGGCAACGCTTGACTGGAGCTACGCGCTGCTCTCGCCGATGGAGCAGACCGTGATGGACCGGCTCGGCATTTTCGTGGGCAGTTTTACGCTTCCAATGGCCCTTGCCGTGCTCATGGAGACCGGCCTGACCAAGCGCGAGCTATTGGAGTCGATCCATGGCCTGAAGTCGAAATCCCTCATCGGGACGGATGGAAATCACGGTGGACCCTCGTTCCGGCTGTTGGAACTCACGCGCGACTATGCTCATACTCGGCTCAGGAAACAGAACCTGCTGGCTCCGACCGCAAGAGCGCACGCCGCTCACATGCGGGAGATGCTGTCCGACAGGCGGCAGATATTGAATTTGCCGACCGACACCCTCAGGGGGTGGGTCGGCAATCTGCGAGCGGCTCTCCAATGGGCCTATGACGCAAACGAGGATGCTGCGCTCAGGGTTTCGCTTGCTGCCGGGGCGACGACTCTGCTTCTGCGCTTGTCGCTGTTTACCGAATGTCGAAAGTGGTGCGAAGCCGCGCTGAAGCTCGAGGAAGCGATGGAGCCGGGATTCGAGATGGAATTGCAGGGCGCGCTCGGGCTTTCTCTGATGTTCACGCAAGGCCAGGGCGTTGCCGCCGGTCTTGCCCTTGAGCGCGCGCATGAGGTTGCCGAAAGCCTCGGTAGCCTCGACGACCAGCTGCGGTTCATCGGACGGCTCCATATCTACCACGAGAGGCAAGGCGACTTCCTCGGCGCCCTGAATTGGGGCCAGCGGTCGCGGGCGATTGCACAGCAGATTGGTACGGATGCAGCGCGCGGGACTGCGCTCTCCCTGCTCGGAATTTCCCACCATCTCATGGGGGATCAGGCAGTCGCGCGGGAGGAGTTCGAGGAGTCGATACGATACATTCCACCTTCCGACCTGGGGAGTATCACCTACTACGGGTTTGACCACCGCAATCGCTCCCAAATTGGGCTCGCGAGAACGATGTGGTTGCTGGGCTTTCCCGCCCAGGCACGCGCCATTGCCGTTTCGACGGTTGCGGAGGCGGCGCAACTCGGGCATCCGCTCACCCACTGTATCGCGTTGATCTGGGCCGTGTCGGTCTTTCAATGGGTGGGAGACCTCGATCGCTTGCAGGAGAGTGTCGCGGTCTTTCGCCGATTAGCCATGATCAATGCGCTCGGGCCCTATCTTGCGGTCTCCCAGGGAATGGAAGGCGAACTTGCGATCCGCGAGGGCCGCATCGAAGAGGGCGTGCGCGCGTTGGAGGCCTGTCTCGAACGCCTGCATGCCGTGCGCTACGAACTGCTTACGACGACTTTCAACATGACGCTCGCCGAGGGTCTGGTTGCTGCCGGTCGACTGGCTTCGGCCCTCGACCTTGTCGAGGCGACCATTGATCTCAACAGTCATCATGGCGATGTTTTCGCAATGCCGGAGTTGCTACGAATCAAGGCTGCCATCCTGATCGCCGCTGGGGATCGCCAACGGGGCGTTGCCGTGCAACGCGAGTCGCTCGATTGGAGCCGGCAACAGGGTACTCGGTCATGGGAATTGCGAACCGCCATCGATCTCGGTGAGGTCTTGATCGAGGACGATCGTTCAGAGGAAGCGCTGGAACTTCTGGGACAGGCGTTGGAGCCATTCATCGAGGGCAGGGAGACGCACGACGTCCAAAGGGCTCTCCAACTTGTCGAACAGATCAGCGATACGCGACCTCCCGAAGGCGAGTGACTGGCGGCTCCCTTGTCCATCGACGCGCCGGAAAACTGCAGGCGCGCTGCGGCAGCGCCCATCGCAATCCCGTCAGACTTGTCACTCTCACCATTCGGTATCCGGCGCTAATCTATCCCGGTATCCAAGATTGCGAAGGCTTGCTGCGCGCTTCGATAGAACCCGTTGTGCTCCCACGCCTGGGTCCAGGTGGACCACGACTGCCTGTGATGCGGCGCAGATTCGAGGAGCGATCTTGGCAGTTGGGCGTTATTCTTGCTGGAGAGAAGCCCAGCCCATATCGAGTTGCAGCAAGTCCATGGATGGGGTTCGACCCTGTCCAATCCTTCGCCCCTGGTGAGCAGGCCAGATCAAACATAGGAGAGACCGATGCAGACGTCCTTCGTCGTTCGTCGTGAAACCCATGTCCCGGCGCCGCCTTCCGCGGTATTCGCCCTCCTTACCGATCCAGAAAAAATACTTCGCTGGATGGGAACGGAAGCGCAGACTGAGCCTCAGGCCGAAGGGCTCTATCTCGTCAACGTCACCGGTGCCCGCTGCGCGCGCGGCTCCTTTCGTGAGGTAGTGCCGGTTCACCGCCTGACCTACAGTTTTGGGTGGGATGGAAGTGAGACTGTGCCGCCGGGATCGAGCCTGGTCGAGATAGACCTGATGGAGCAGCCGGACGGAACCCTGCTGCGCCTCACTCACAGTGGCTTGCCCAATGCTGAGCAATGCGCGAGCCATGCGGAGGGCTGGGCGCATTATCTCGACAGGCTGGCCGTGGCTGCGGGCGGGCGCGACCCCGGTCCCGATCCGTGGGTGGGCAGGACCTAGCCGCCGATAGGATTGACAATCTCCCCGTTCGGGCAACGACTCCGGGGCGCGGGTGACAGCCTGCCGCCACCGTGGCATGATCCCGACATGGAATTGCCTGCCTCCTTCGCATGGCTGGTTGACGAGGCCAGTGCTTCGCCCAGTCCCGATTCATTCCTGGCTGCGCTCGGCGGTCTCCTGTTGGCCGATGGCCTGCCGCTGGCCGGTGGAGCCCTGACGCTTTCAGTACCTCACCCCATCATCGCTCACCGCACCTGGCTGTGGCGAGCGAAGACCGGGGCGGTGATCGAGGCCCTTGGCTTCGCCGGCGCGCCGCGCACGCAGGCTGGCCGCGACTGGCTGGGCGGCCTTGGGGCGGTGCATGAGGATGTCGTCGTGGCACGAGCCGACGCTCCGGTGCTGGGCTGGGCCGGGGCCAGGCCGTTCGATCCAGACGAGGCCGACCGTCTGCGGCAAGCCGCGCGCTTCGCTGGAGCGCCGCTCGCTGCCCTTGCCGCGCGAGCAGCGCTCACGACATTGCTCGAGGCCTATCTCGGTCGGCGCAGTGCCGCACGTGTACAGGCGGGTGCGCTGTCCCGCGGCACCGGAGAAACCATCCGCGCCGCCCTGCTCTGTGCCGATCTGCGCGATTTCACGGCTCTGTCGGAGGTAACGGAGCCGGCGGCGATGATAGCCGCGCTCGACGCCTGGTTCGAGCGTGTTGCCGGCGCAGTTCACGCGTTCGGCGGCGAGGTGCTGAAGTTCATCGGAGACGGCGTGTTGGCAGTCTTCCCGGTGACCAGCGCTCCGGCCGAGGCCTGCGAGGCGGCGCTGCGTGCGGTCGTCGCCGCACGCGCCGGCATGGACCATCTCGATGCGGTACGACGGGAGCAGGGGCTGCCGCCGCTGCCTTTTGGGGCGGCAGTGCATTTTGGCGAGATGCTGTGGGGAAACATCGGTGCGGCCGACCGGCTCGACTTTACGGCCATCGGCCCCGCAATCAACCTGGTCAGCCGCCTCGAGGGCCTGTGCAAGCCCCTTGGAAGGAGCGTGCTCATTTCGGGTGCGGTTGCGGCGCAGACGACGCAACCGTTGAAGCCATTGGGTGATCACGCGCTACGGGGGATCGCAGCACCCTGCGCGGTCTTCACCCTGCCCGACGACTGAGGCCCACGGCGTATCACCTAGATGGCCATACCGCCCGAGACTTCGATGCGCTGGGCGTTCACCCAGCGATTTTCCTCGGAAAGAAGCGAGGCTATCATCGGGCCGATATCGTCCGGCACGCCGACGCGGCCGAGCGCCACCATGTCGGCGACGCGCTTATTCACTTCCGGGTTGTCGCGAACCATGCCGCCGCTGAAATCCGTTGCGATGGCGCCCGGGGCGACCGTATTGACGGTGATGCGGCGCGGACCCAGTTCCTTGGCGAGGTAGCGCGTCAGGATCTCGACTGCACCCTTCATCGATCCGTAGGAGGCACTTCCCGGCACGATGATGCGCGACAGGCCGGACGAGATGTTGATGATCCGCCCACCGTCATTGATCAGTGGAAGCAGCTTCTGCGTCAGGAAGAACACGCCCTTGAAATGGACGTTGTAGAGCTGGTCGAGTTCTTCCTCGGTCGTCTTTTCGAATGCCGCGTGATGAGAGGTGCCGGCGTTGTTAACGAGATAGTCAAAGCGTTCGGCACCCATGCGGTCCAATTCATTGCGGACCTGCTGGGCAAAGGCATCGAAGTTGGCGACGTTGGCCGTGTCGAGCTGCAGTGCGACTGCGCGCCTGCCGGCCTCGTCGACGAGGTCGACGACCTTCTGGGCTTCTGCCCGATTCGAATTGTAGGTGAAGATCGTATCGACACCGTGCTTGGCGAGATTGAGCACCGTATTGCGGCCGAGGCCGCGGCTGCCGCCGGTAACGATTGCGATCCTGGGGCTTGAAATGGCTGGATTTTCTGCTGGCATCTTGAAACTCCTGTGTCTGTTTTCGCTGCACAGAATATGCCCGCCCGGCCGTTTGCGTGAATGCCGAAACTCCGCTGCTTCTTGCCTAATCCTGCTCCGAGCCTAGATGTTGGGGAGACTCAAGAGAGGCTTGGCTATGTTGAATCCATTGGTAGAGGCCGTAACCCGCTACACCGATGCGCAGACCGGAGTGAGTCCGTTCGTCACGGCGGTCGACGGCCTGACGATCCTGCGGTCGAACCATGAGAGGCGCTCGAGCCATACGATCTTCAAGCCGGCTCTCTGCATCGTTGCGCAAGGCGCCAAGTGGTCGGAATTTGGCGGTTCGCGCGTCGCCTACAGGGCCGGGCAGGCGCTGATCGTCAGCATCGAGATGCCGGCATCGGGCAGTGTGGTCGAGGCCAGTCCCGAAGAGCCCTATCTCGGCATCATCGTCGAGTTCGATCTTGCCATCATGCGGGAGGTTTTCGAGGGTCTGGAGACCCCGCCGCAGGACGGAACCGATGTGATGCGTGGCATCTTCGTGACGGATTTCGACGGGCCTCTGACGGACTGCGCGCTTCGTCTGGTGCGTCTCCTCGACACGCCGAAGGCAATCCCGCTGCTTTACCCTGTCATCATGCGCGAGATCTGCTATTGGCTCCTGACCGGTCCTCACGGCGCGGAGGTCGCGAAAATGACGATACTCGGCGGTCATGCCAGGCGGGTGATCAATGCGATCCACACCCTGCGCGATCGTTTCGCCGAGCCGATCCGCATCGAAGATCTTGCAAGAATTGCGCAGCTTAGCCCTTCGGCGTTTCACCGACAGTTCAAGGCGCTGACGTCCATGACTCCGCTGCAATATCAGAAGCAGCTTCGCCTCGTGGAAGCGCGCCGACTGATGGTGTCGAATTCCATGAATGTCGAGACCGCGGCCTTCAAGGTGGGCTATGAGAGCCCTTCGCAGTTCAGCCGTGAATATTCACGCATGTTCGGTACGCCGCCTCGGCGGGACATAGCTTCGCTCAGGGCGGCCTAGATTGGTCGGGCCAAAAGCCTGGCGCTGGCCCGGAGATTCCCGTAGCTGCGTGAGAAGCTCGTCGGCCTCTCGAAAAAGGCAAGATGACTGGTATTAACCTCGTCGTAAGCCGCACTCTCCGCTGCTAAGATCTGCCTCGCGCCGTCTCCCATGTGCTTATTCCCGGATTCAGCCCGTCAGAGGCAGTTTTGTATCCGAACTTGCAAAAACGCACTCTTGGTGCATGCGCATCTTCTATCCCCGGCGTTTGAGCGCGGTTACTAGTCATCCCATCGATCGAGTAGACAGAAATTTCACCGAGCTCAGACGGTGCGCAAGCCGAGCTTGTCATAGGCGCCGTAGCGACCTGACACCGCTGCACGACCGACGAGGCAAGCCTCTTCGTCGACGGAGGACGGAAGGATCTATCCCGACAGTCCGGTTGACGTTTCTTACCTGTCTCGCGCCGCAGCACTGCTTTGACAATTGAACAAGGATGAAAAGTCATGAAACGCTTTGGATCTGCCGCATGGACAGGAAGCCTGCGCGAAGGCAAGGGCTCGGTCTCGACCGAGAGCAAGGCGCTGGAGGCCTACGCCTACAGCTTCTTCAGCCGCTATGGCGAGACGCCCGGCACGAACCCGGAAGAACTGCTCGGCGCGGCACACGCCGCATGCTTCACCATGTCCTTCGTGAGAATGCTCGGAATGGCAAATATCACTCCCGAAGATGTCGACAGCAAATCGGAAGTGACCATCGACAAGGACGGCGACGGCTTCTCGATCACTGCCGTGCACCTCAGTGTCGTCGCAAAGATACCCGGCATCGATGAAGAGACGTTCCATGCAATCGCCAAGAAGGCAAAAGCCGGCTGTCCGGTGTCGAAGCTGATGAAGGTCGATATCAGCTTCGACGCGACGCTCGTTTCGGAGTGACGGACCTCGATCGCGGCTGCCGCCGAAGAGAAAGGCAGGATCCTTTCTTCCTCGACGGGCAAGTTGAGGGAGGCGAGGCGAGCGATCGTCTTACCGGTTAATCAGCCAGAGGATCGCCGAAAGCACGATGCTGACGAGCAGGCCGGTGGCGAGGGGAACATATAGCGTGAAGCCCTCGCGCTTGATGAGGATATCGCCCGGCAGCCTGCCGATACCGATCCGACCGAGCCATGGCCAGAGGATGCCGACGGCGACGATGACAAGGCCAAGGATGATAAGCGTTCGAGACATTGCGCGGGCCGTGTTGAAGGCATCCTCGATCGTCCGATCATGATCGACCTTTCGGTTGATATTGCGGCGCTCGGCCCTGCGACAGGTTGCTTTCACCCGCAAACGCATCTCGGACGGGAATGTTACGGCTTCACGACAGAAATGAAAAATGACTGGAAAGCGCTGTTACCTGCGTGACATGCAAGGCCGGTAAGAAGCCTCCGAAAGCGCGCTCGGGAAGGTCCGGGGCCGCTTGAGACCGGAGAGCGCGCCATTGAAGATCATCCAGATCACCGACACCCATTTCAGCCCCAACAAGCCGCATTTCAACGGCAATTGGGAACCTCTGCTGACCTGGCTGGAGGCAACGGGCGCGGATCTGATCGTCCATACGGGCGATCTCACCGTCGATGGCGCCGACAAGGACGAGGACATCACCTTTTCGATGGACCTGATGCGCCAGGTCAAGATCCCGATGCTGATCGTGCCCGGCAATCATGATGTCGGCCATCTTCCCGGTTCCGACCAGCCGGTGAATGCCGAGCGGCTCAAACGCTGGCGCTCGCTGGCCGACCAGGACCGCTGGCTGGAAGACGCGAACGGCTGGCGTCTCATCGGTCTCAATTCGCTTCTTCTCGGCCATGAGGACGAGGAGGAGGAGGCTCAGTTCGAATGGCTGCAGCGAGCGCTCGAGGCACGGGGCGGTCGCCGTATCGCGCTCTTCGCGCACAAGCCGCTGTTCGTCGACGAACCGCATGAGGGCGACACCGGTTACTGGAGCGTCCGCCCGGCGCAGCGCCGGCGGCTCTATGATCTGATTGCGGCCCATGACGTGGCGCTTTTTGCAAGCGGCCATCTCCACTGGGCCTGGCAGGGCCGCTTCGAGCGCACCTCGCTGACCTGGGGGCCGTCGGCGGCCTTCATCATCGACAAGATGGAGCGCGAGATGCCGGGCGAAAGGCTGATCGGCGCCGTGGTCCATGAATTCGGCGGCGACGTCCAAAGCCGCATCATCGACGTTCCAGGCATGACGGCACATGTGCTCGACGACGTCGTGCACGAGGTTTATCCGCAGGCCGTCAAGAAGCGGGAAGCTGCCGAATGACTGCACTCTCGCTCCGGCAGATCACGAAATCCTTTGGCGGCAATGCGATCCTCAAGGGCGTGAGCCTGGATGCGGCGCCGGGCGAGTTCATCGCGCTCGTTGGTCCATCCGGCTGCGGCAAGAGCACGCTGCTGCGTATCCTGGCCGGGCTCGACCACGCCGATGGCGGCGAAATCCTGATCGACGGAAAGGACGTCTCGGCGGTCGCCGCCGCGGAGCGCAACATCGCAATGGTCTTCCAGTCCTATGCGCTGTACCCGCACCTGACCGCTGCCCAGAACATCGCCGTGCCGCTCGCCATGCGGCGCCTGACGACGGCGCAAAGGCTGCCTTTCCTCGGTTCCGTCATGCCTGGCCAGCGCAAGATCCGCAGCGGCATCGTTCGCGACGTGCGCGAAATGGCGGTCTCGCTCAAGATCGACCACCTGCTCGACCGCAAGCCCGGGCAGATGTCGGGCGGGCAGCGCCAGCGCGTGGCGCTCGCCCGCGCCATGGTCCGCCGGCCGAGCATCTTCCTGATGGACGAGCCGCTTTCCAACCTCGACGCAAATCTTCGCGTCCATGCCCGCGGCGAAATCGTCGAGCTCCACCGCCGCGCTGGTGTGCCGACCGTTTACGTGACCCACGACCAGGCCGAGGCGCTTTCCATGGCAGACCGCGTCGCCGTGATGATCGGCGGCAGCCTGCTGCAGCTCGCAAGCCCTGAGGCCATCTACGACGACCCGCAGCATGTCGAGGTTGCCCGCTTCATCGGCCAGCCACGCATCAACCTGCTGCCGGCGCTCGCAAGGGACGGCGTCGTCACTTTCGGCAATGCCCGGCTCTCGCTGAAAAACACAGCGACCGGCGAGGTACCCGTCACCTTCGCGATACGGCCCGAATTCGTCACCCTCTCGCCGGACCGGCAGGGTCGCATTGCCGCCCATGTCGAGCGGATCGAATTCCTAGGCTCGGAAGTCATCGTCTACAGCCGCCTCGATGCCATCGGCGAAACCATGATTGCCAAGCTGACGCCGATGGAGGCGAAGGGTATCGTCGCCGGCATGCCTGTTCGCCTCGGTTTTTCGCCCGAGCATGCCATGGTCTTTGCAGGTGGCGGCGAGCGTATGCGCGGTGTTGTCGTTCACGCCGATGCCGAAGCGGAGCGGGCGCATGGCTAGCGTCGCTTCCGTTGCCATGCCGCTCGATCCGATGCAGGTGCGCCGGCGCAGCGAGGCCCGCATTGCCTGGCTGCTTGCCGCACCCGCCATCACGCTGCTCTTTCTTTTCGTCCTGCTGCCGGTCGTCGCGGTCATCTTCCTCGGCTTCACCGATTTCGAGCTCGGCTACGCCAAGTTCCGCTTCGTCGGCTTCGAGAACTATGCCCATCTGCTGACGGATCGCACCTTCCGCAAGTCGCTGTGGAACACGACGGTCTATACCGCGATCGTGGGGCCGGTTTCGATCATTCTCGGCCTCGGCATTGCGATGCTGATCGAAGGCGAGGTGCGAGGTCGCGCCTTCTTCCGCACGGCGTATTTTCTGCCTGTCGCCTCGCTGATCGTCGCCATGGCAACGGTATGGCAGTACATGTTCCATCCGACGATCGGGCCGATCAACGCGTTGCTCGGCCTCGTCGGATTGCCCGGCCCGAACTGGCTCGGAAGCTCCGCCACTGTCCTCTATAGCCTGTCGATCATCGGCGTGTGGCAGGCAGTCGGCTTCAACATGGTGCTCTTCCTCGCCGGACTGACGGCAATCCCCCGCGAGCTCTATGCCGCCGCCGAGGTCGACGGCGCGAAGAGCGCGCTCGACCGTTTCCTGCTCGTGACGTGGCCGATGCTCGGGCCGACGACCCTCTTCGTCATCACCATCAGCATCACGAATGCCGTGAAGGTCTTCGAGACGGTGAAGACGCTGACCGATGGCGGGCCGAACAAGGCGTCCGAAGTCCTGCTCTTCACCATCTACCAGGAGGGCTTCGTCTATCTGCGCGTCGGCTATGCGTCGGCGATGACGGTGGTCTTCCTGCTCATCCTCGTCGTGCTGATGTTCCTGCAATACCGCGTCCTCGATCGCCGGGTGCACTACACATGAGCGCGCACGCTTTCCCCCTCGGACGGATCGTCCGGTTTGCGCTCCTCAGCCTCGGCGCGATTGTCTTCCTCGCGCCCTATGCCTTCATGATCTCGACGGCGGGCAAGGCGCAGAGCGACATCTTCACCTCGGCGCTGTCGCTGGTGCCAGAGCACTTCTACTACGTGGAGAATTTCACCAAGGCGCTGGAGAAGGTGCCGATGGGCACGCTGCTCTGGAACGGCGTCGTCGTCTGCGGGCTGATCTTCTTCTTCCAGGTGCTCGTGGCGATCCCTTGCGCCTATGCGATGGCGAAGCTGCGCTTCCGCGCCGCCCGTGCCATGATGGTGCTGGTCATGCTCGGCCTGCTCGTGCCGATCCATGCCACCGCGCTGCCGCTCTATGTGGCCTTCGATCGTGCGGCCCTGCTCAACAGCTATACCTCGCTTGTCGCGCCCTTCACCATCTCGGTCTTCGCGATCTTCATGTTCCTGCAGTTCTTCCGCGCCATGCCGGACGATCTGATCCATGCCGCCCGCCTCGACGGCATGTCGGAACTCGGCATCGTCGCCCGCGTCATCGTGCCGAATGCCTGGCCGGCGGTGACGGCCTTCGCGATTTTCTCCGTCGTCGCCCACTGGAACGATCTCTACTGGCCGCTGATCGTCATCAGCAAGCAGGACTACGCCACTCCGCCGCTCGGCCTCATGTACTTCCGCGCCGCGGAGGCCGGTGACGACTACGGCGCGCTGATGGCCGCGACCCTCATCATTACCCTTCCCCTCGTCGCCGCCTTCCTGCTCGCGCAGAAGCGCTTCGTCGAGGGCATCACCATGACCGGTCTCAAAGGCTGACCGGTTTCAATCAGGAGAACGAGCGATGAAACATATCACCCAGCTTCTCGCCGCAGCGGCCGTCTCGATGGCCATCGCCCTCCCGGCGCAGGCCGAGACGACGCTGACGGTCCACTATCCGATGCCGGGCTTTTTCAAGGACGTGATGGACACGATCTCGAAGAAGTTCATGGAGGAAAACCCGGACATCAAGATCCAGTTCGCCAGCCCCTCGGCGACCTACGAGGAAGGCATCCAGACCATCCTTCGCCAGGCCGGCACCAACGAGATGCCCGATATCACCTTTATCGGCCTCAACCGCCTGCGCATGATCGACGAGCGCGACGTCGCCGTCGATCTTGGCCCCTTCGTCCAGAAGGACGGCAACATGGCCGAGCAGGGCTTCTCGGACACGATCCTCAAGCTCGCCCAGGTCAAGGGCAAGCAGATCGGCCTCGCCTTCGCGACATCCAACCCTATCATGTACTACAACGCCGACCTGGTGAAGGCTGCCGGCGGCGACCCGGACAGCCCGCCCAAGACCTGGGACGAGGTCATCGCTCTTGGCGGCAAGATCAAGGCGCTCGGCAATGGCGTCGATGGCATCGACTTCCGCTGGCAGGGCGACGACTGGATGTTCTCCGCGTTGCTCTTCGGCGCCGGCGGCAAGATGCTAAACGAGGACGAGAGCCAGGTGACCTTCAACGGTCCGGAAGGCCAGAAGGCCGTCGAGACCCTGCAGCGCATGGTAACCGAAGGCGGCATGCCGGTCTTTACCAAGCCCGCCGGCGAGCAGGCCTTTGCCGCCGGCAAGGTCGGCTTCGAATTCCAGACGACCGGCGCGTTGCGCAACACGATCAAGAATGTCGGCGACAAGTTCGACCTGCGCACCGCCAAGATCCCGCTGATCGACCCGGTCAACGGTCGCCTGCCGACCGGCGGCAATGCCGTCGTCATCCTGACGCATGACGCCGCCAAGCAGGATGCAGCCTGGAAGTTCGCCAAGTTCGCAGCCGGCCCCTATGGCGCTTCCGTCGTCGTTCCGGGCACAGGCTACGTGCCGAACAACGAGCTTGCCGCGAAGTCCCCGGAATATCTCGGCGACTTCTACAAGCAGAACCCGCTCTTCCAGGCAGGTCTCAGCCAGATGCCGGTGATGATCCCCTGGTATGCCTTCCCCGGCACCAACGGCGTCAAGGTTACCCAGACCATCGTCGACAACCTGTCGCGCATCGTCGACCAGTCGGCCGAGCCGAAGGAAGCTCTGGACGACGCTGCCGCCGACGTCGAAGGCATGCTGCCGCGCAGCTAAGCGATCGCCTGATGTCCCAGAATTGGCGGCCGCGCTCGTCGCGGCGGCCTTGTCATTCGGCGTCGGCGTTGAGGTCGCGCACCGTGCCGCCCCGGCGCAGCTGGTAGGCAACATCGAGATGGCGGGCGGGAGCGGCTTTCTCGGCCATGTCGAGCAGTAGCGAAGCAGCCGTCGCTCCCATGCTGGCATCCGGCATTTCGATGGTTGTCAGCGGCGGATCCATGAGCCGGCCGATCGCGATGCCGTCGAAGCCTGCGACCGACACATCCCTTGGCACCGAACGACCCTCGCGCCTCAGCGCGCCGATCACGCCGAAGGCAAGAAGGTCGTTGGAGGCGATGATCGCCGTCGGCGAGAGCGTGGCCATGACGGTGCTGAGGTCGAGCTGGTCGTAGCCATCGACGAAGGCGATCTGGACTGGTTCCAGCGGTTCGAGACCGCTTGCCGCCACGGCTTCGAGATAGCCGCGATGACGCGCGCAGGCGCGGTCGGAAGCGGCGAAATTGCCGGAAACGAAGAGGATGCGACTGTGACCCATGCCGATCAGGTAAGAGGTAATCTCCCGGCCCGCGCCGCGATTGTCCACGGTGACTGCGGCGGGAAAGAAGGGCGTCGGCATGTTGTGCAGGAGCACGGTCGGGGGAAGGGAAGGGAGCAGTGCCTCGCTGGTTCGTGGATCGCAGACCGTGAGAATGAGGCCGGTCGGGTGCTCGTTCAGGAGTGAAGCAACGGCATCGGCCTCCCGCGCCGGGTCGTAATTCGACTGGGCGATCAATACGCCATGGCCGGCGACGAGCATGCGGTTCTGGATGCTGGAGAGCGACGAGGCGAAGACCGGGTTGGTGATGCTCGGGATCAGCACCCCGACGACCGGGCGCCTGCCCATCTTGCCTGCCACGGGCCCTGCCGTGCGATAGCCGAGTTCGGCCGCCGCCCGCCGAACCTTGCGAACCATTGCGTCGCTGACCGGTCCGTTGCGGCTGAGGACCCGGCTCGCCGTCGCGAGGGAACATCCCGCCCGTAATGCGACCTGCTGCAGCGTGGTCATGAACAATCTCTTTGAAGTGGCCGGCCGAAGTTCGAAATGCTTCCGACATTCATCTCGGGCCAAGACATGAAAGATTTATGTCGAAGCCCGAAAATGTGGCGCAGCCGCTCCATCTTTATTCATCACGGCCCAGCAAGGCTCGCTCACACCGGGCTCGGCCTCACCCTCTATCCCCTCGACTCGTGTGCGGCGGCCGCGGCCATGTCGCCGCCGCCGACGATCGCGGCCACGACCTCGTTCATGTTCGTTTGCGCGGTCACCAGATTGGCGACGACCCGCCCGTGGCGCAGCACCGCGATACGATCCGTGACGTTCAGAACGTCGTTCAGGCGATGCGAGATGAGGATGACCGCGATACCTTCGGACTTCAGCCGCCGGATGAGGTCGAGGACGCCCTGGACCTCGCGCACGGCAAGGGCGGCCGTCGGCTCGTCCATGATGACGAGTTTCGGATTGAAGGTCAGCGCCCGGGCGATCGCCACGGTCTGCTGCTGCCCGCCCGAGAAGGACCCGACTGAACGGTTGATCGACGGCAGGTTGGCACCCAGCCGACGGATCATTTCGGCCGCCCTGCGATCCATCTCGGCCTTGTCGACAAAGCCGGGAAAGACGCCGAGGAACTTCCGCACGGGCTCCCGTCCGAGGAAGATGTTGCTCGCGACGTCCTGCTGCTTGGCGAGCGCCAGATCCTGGTAGATCATCTCGATGCCGAGAGCGCGGCGCGCTCCCGGATCCAGCTGGAGGATGGAGCTGCCCTCCAGCGTGATCGAACCGGAATCGGCATGGTACATTCCGGTGATCATCTTCATGAGCGTGGATTTTCCGGCGCCGTTGTCGCCGACAAGGCCGATTACCTCGCCGGCGGCGAGTTCCAGGTCGACGCCGTGCAGCACATCGACCGCGCCGAAGCTCTTGCGGATATTGGTGAGAACGAGAAGGCTCATGCGCGCGTCTCCCGCCGGATCTGGTATTGATCGATGAAGACGGCAAGGATCAGCACGGCACCGATCGCCATCTGCTGGTAGTAGGACTGGACGGCGAGAAGGTTGAGGCCGTTCTGCAGCACGCCCATGATGAGCGCACCGACCATCGTGCCGAGGATCGAGCCGCGGCCACCGAACAGGTTCGTGCCGCCGATGATCGCTGCCGTGATGGCAGTGAGTTCGTAGTTGAGGCCGGAGGTCGGATCGCCGGAGTTGATGCGGGCCATGAAGAGCAGGCCTGCGAGACCGGCAAGCGTGCCGGACAGCGTATAGAGCGCGCGGCGCAGCCGCTCCACCTTGATACCTGCCGTGCGCGCGGCGTTTTCGCTGTCCCCGATCGCGAGCGTGTGCCTGCCGAACCGGGTGTAGGCAAGGATGCAGTGCATGATGATCGCGGTCAGCACGAAGATAATGACGGGCATCGGGATGCCGAAGGGGCGGCCCTGGCCGAGATAGACCATGAATTCCGGCAGGCCATAAATCACGCGACCGTTGGAAATGACGAGTGCGAGGCCGCGGGCAAGCCCCAGCATGCCGAGCGTGACGATGAATGGCGGCACGAAGGCCCGGGTGACGAGCTGGCCGTTGATATAGCCCGCGAGCGCGCCGGCGCCGATGCAGGCGACGATCCCGACGACCGAGGGCAATCCCAAGTTGACAGCCACATGCGCGCCGACGACGCCCGAGAGCCCCATCACCGAGCCGAGCGACAGGTCAAGCCCGCCCGAGCCGATCACATAGGTCGCGGCGATGGCGAGCACGCCGATCGTCGACGTCGCCAGCAGGATATTCAGGAAATTGTTGACGGAGAGAAAGTAAGGCGAGAGAGCCGTCATGACCGCGCAGAGGACGAAAAGCACGATGAGGGATTCCAGGCGGATGTGCAGCCGCTCGACGGATGACCTTTGCGCCATCGCCCAAAGCCCCGGCTTGGCGCCGGCCTTTATATCGGTTGTGTCCATGATCTCGTTCCATCGGCGATACCGCGTGGCACGCCGCAAGCCGGTTGCAGTGTTCTGGATGCGGTCTATGCCGGCGGGCAGGGTTCAGCCCGCCGGCCTTTCACTGAAGTCCGTTACTTCACGTATTGAAGCATCGGCTCCTTGTTTTCCTCCAGCACCTGTTTCGTCAGCACGAGCGTCGGCACGGCGATATCGGCGGGCACCGTTTCTCCAGCGAGCGATTTCTTGACGTTCTCGACAGCCTGCTGGCCGACGAGATAGGGCAGCTGCGCGACGGAAGCGTTGAGGCGCCCATCCTTGATCGACTTGACGGCGTCCGAATTTCCATCGACCCCGATGATCGTCACCTGCTCACCCTTGCCGGCAGCATAGGCGGCCTCGACGGCGCCGAGCGCCATGCCGTCGTTTGCCGCGAAGATTCCGACAAGATCGGGATTGCGGGTGAGAATGTCGTTGGTGATGGAGGCTGCCTTGCCCCGGTCCCAATCGCCGGGAAGCGAGGCGACGATTTCAAGCCCGGGCGCCAGTTCCTTGAGCTTCTCGGCGAAGCCCGTGGCGCGTTTCTGGCCGGTGATATTGCCGGAGAGACCCTCGATGACGAGCACCGGTCCCTTCGCATCCTTGCCGAGCTTGGAGACGAGATACTCCGCCCCCTGCGCGCCGGCGGCGACATTGTCGGAGCCGATCCGGAAGGCGATCTTGATGCCTTCCTTGTCGAGGATCGACTGGTCGAGATTGCCGTCGAGATCGACGACCTTGATGCCTGCATCCTGGGCGGACTTGAGGCAGGGGAGGAGATTTGTCGAGTTGATCGCCGCTGTGATCAAAGCTACGGGGTTGCGCTGGAGCATGGTGTTGCAGACATTCAGCTGCGGCTCCGCGGCCTGGTCGCTCTCGACGGCCTGCGCATAGTATGTGACGCCGGCGGCCTTGGCGCCTTCCTCGACACCCTGGCCCATGGCGCCCCAGAAGGGATTGGCCAGCGTTTTCATGAGCACCGCATATTCACCGTCCGCCGCCTGCGCGAGCGAACTGCCGCCGGCCAAAAGCGCGGCGGCGATGACCACGGTAAATCGATTCATTTTCAGCATGGATGACTTCATTTTCTCCTCCTCAAATGAGTCTGGACCGAAAGCGGTCCGCCGTTGCTAGCGCTGATGATGGCGGGGGTCTGCCATCGTCTCCTCCCCCTCGATGCGGTGCTGCCTCATCCTTCCCACGGACTCACGCATCACCACCTTGCAGGGCTCCAGGTGAGCCTTTGCAGGTTCCTCCAGTCCGTCGATGCGACGGAAGAGCATGTCGACGGCCTGTTCGGCCATCTTGTCGATCGGCTGAACGACTGCGGCGATGGACGGGTATGTCACCTGCATCCATTCCGCATCGTCAAAACCGACCAGTGAAATGTCGTTGGGGCAATGCCATCCCCGGCGACGGAACTCGGTCAGCGCCACCAGCGTGCCCTTGAGAAAGAGCGAGTAGATGGCTGTCGGCTTGTGCTCTCCGAAGTAAGTGGCAAGAGCTGCCCGCAGCGCAGTGACGTCGCCGCCGGCAAGCAGCACGTCCACTTTCATGGTCGGGTCGAGCTGTGAGGCTGCCTTGCGGAAGCTGTCGATGCGGGTATGGATCGCGATCGACTCGTCGCTCAGCCCCAACAGAAGCACATGCGCATGCCCGGCCTCGACGAGCTGTCGTGCCACCTCCGCACTCGCGGAGGCATTGTCGACCGAGACCGTATCCAGGGTGTCGTCGGTCATCACGCGGTCGACCAGCACGCCTGTCATCCCGTAACGTTTCAGCAGCGCCGTTCCGGATCCCTTCTCGCTGCGGACGGGGGCGAGCACGACACCGGCAACGCGCCAGTCGTGCATGCGCTCGATCAGCTCGGCCTCGCGTTTCTCCGATTCCCGGCTTGTTGCGGCCACAAGTGCGTAGCCGCGCTTCTCGGCCAGCCGCTCGAGTGCGGTCACCATGCTGCCGAAGAATTCGCTTTCAAGCTCTGGGACAATCGCCCCGATGATGCGGCGACGGGAGCGGCGCAGGTCTGCGGCAAAGGGGTCGAGACGATAGTCGAGCGCCTCGACGGCGTCATGGACGCGCTGGACGTTCTCCGCCTTGACGGTGGTGACACCCTGCAGGACCTTGGAGACGGTTGCAGGCGAAACACCGGCACGGCTGGCGACGTCATGGATCGACGATCTGCGAAGCTGCTTGCCCGCGTGACGCACGCCTTCCTCCCGTCCAGACCAGGGTTGTAGCCGGTTCAAACGCCGGCATTCCTTATCCATCATCCCTCTTGCGACAACTTGTAAATCGATATTTTCATATTGTAAATCGATTCATTTGCGATATGACGGTTTGAGGGAACGGAGGAGGAGAAGATGTCGAGCCCGGTCAAACCGCTGGTCATCAGCGCGCCCTTTCCACGTACGCTGGAGCTGATCTTCACCGAGGAAGCCTTCTCAGCGCTGAAGGCGAAATACGATATCGTCGAGGCAGATCCGGATAATATCGCCGGACTGGGAGATGATGTCCTCGGCCAGGCGCGATATGTCCTTGGCCAGCCGCCGCTATCCGGCCAAGTGCTCGACCGCATGCCGGCGCTACGCGCCATCCTCAACGTCGAAAGCAACCTCATCAACAACATGCCCTATGACGTGCTCTTCCAGCGCGGCATCCATGTGCTGACGACCGGGCAGGTCTTCGCCGAGCCGGTTGCCGAGATGGGGCTTGCGCTTGCGCTCAGCCTGGCACGGGGCATCATCGATGCGGACCTGGATTTTCGCGAGGGCAGGGAGCTCTGGGGTGGTGACGGCAACGCAAGTGCACGGCTGATCTCCGGCTCTGAGATCGGCATCGTCGGCTTCGGTGATCTCGGCAAGGCGCTAAACCGCGTTCTCTCGGGATTTCGCGCCACGGTAAGGGTCCATGATCCATGGCTGCCTGCATCGATCCTTCGGGATCATGGCGTCCAGCCGGCAACCCTGGAAGAGGTCCTGGCGTCCAGCGATTTCGTGTTCGTCGTGGCTGCCGTCACCAGCGAGAACGAAGGCTTCCTCGGCGCCAGGGCGTTCGCCAGCATGCGCAAAGGCTCTGGCTTCATCCTGCTCAGCCGTGCCGGCGTCGTCGATTTCGAAGCGCTGATGGCGGCTGTCGCCTCGGGCCATATCGTCGCCGCGAGCGACGTCTTTCCGGACGAGCCCCTTGCCGCCAATCACCCCGTCCGCAATCTCAAAGGCTTCGTCCGCTCGGCCCATAGGGCCGGCGCGCTCGATTCTGCCTTCAAGAAGATGGGCGACATGGTGCTGGAGGACATGGATCTCATGGATCGTGGGCTGCCGCCGCTGCGTTGCAAGCGGGCCGAGCGCGAAACGGTGTCGCGCATGCGCTCCAAGCCCGTCACGACAAACTGAAGGCCGCTCCGCCATATTCGATAGAACGGCACGGATTCAGATCGCGTCGAGCGAATGATCCTGGCTGCGCCGCGATACGTTCATTTCCCGCCGCGCCTTCGCCATGCTGCTGACTGCGGCCCGCAGGCCAGGGTGACGTGCCATGAAGACGTTGAAATCGCGGCGTTCGAGAACCAGAAACTGGCAGAAGTCGATGGCGACGACATCGGCCGTACGGCGGCCTCCGCTGAGCAACGCCATTTCGCCGAAGAAGGTGCCGGGCTCGAGCCGGATCGCATCGCCCTCGACGAGGACTTCGACCGCGCCCGACGAGATGAAATACATGCCATCGCCGCGGTCGCCCGTCCGAATGACGCGCTCGCCCGGAGCGGCGGACTTCGGTCGGAAGAGCAGAAGCAGTTCCTCCTGGGAATGCTCGTCGACCTCCGCAAAGAGCGGGAAGGTCTCGATCAGCTGCTGCATCTCCAGCTGATGCTGCCGGCTTCTCTCTTCCCTTTGCGCATTGATGATTTCGAGCTGGTGCGCAAGTGCCTCGCGCTTCCTCTTGCCATGGCGTTCGACGAAAGATGGCCAGTTGGCGCGCGCTCTTTTCTTCAGCAAGTCGGCGGCGAGGAAGGCGAGCGGATTGAGAGTGATGGACAGGATCGCACCCGCCAGGATCAGGTTCTGCCCTTCGCGAGGCAGAAGGCCGAGTGAGACACCGAGGCCTGCCAGGATAAAGGAGAATTCACCGATTTGCGCAAGGCCGGCCGAAACCGTAAGGCCCATGCCGAGCGGATAACGCAGCAGGAGCACGATGCAGAGGGCGATCAGAAATTTGCCGAAGATGATGAGCGCCAGCGTGGCGAGCACCGCGATCGGATGCTCGATCAGGACCGTCGGGTCGAAGAGCATGCCGACCGAGACGAAGAACAGCACCGAAAAGGCATTCTGAAGCGGCAGGGAATCGGCGGCCGCGCGATGGCTGAGATTGGACTCGCTCATGACGACGCCGGCGAAGAAGGCCCCGAGCGCGAAGGATACGCCGAATATCATTGCCGAGCCGAACGCGATGCCAAGCGCGATGGCAAGCACTGAAAGGGTGAACAGCTCGCGCGAGCCCGTGCGCGCGACGAGCGTCAGCAGCCAGGGGATCACTCTTGGTCCAAGGAAGATCGCCATCACCGTGAAGGCCGCGACCTTGACGAGCGTCATGCCGACTGTGAGCGCAAGCGGCAGTTCGCTCGCGCTGTGCGCCGTTGAATTGCCTCCGCCGCCCAGGACCTCCGCGAGGGCAGGCAGGAGCACGAGGGCAAGGACCATCGCGAGATCCTCGACGATCAGCCAGCCGACGGCGACCCGGCCATTTGCCGAGTTGACGAGGTTGCGCTCTTCGAGCGCCTTCAGCAGAACGACCGTGCTCGCGACGGAAAGGCTGAGGCCAAAGACGATTCCGGCTCCGAGACTCCACCCCATCATCGAGCTCAGGCCGATGCCGAGCAATGTCGCCAATGCGATCTGCCCGAGCGCGCCTGGGACGGCCACCCCACGGACCGCCAGGAGATCGGAAGCCGAGAAATGCAGGCCGACGCCGAACATCAGGAGAATAACGCCGATCTCGGCAAGCTGGGAGGCAAGCGAGCCGTCCGCGACGAAGCCGGGCGTATAGCCACCGATCAGCACGCCCGCAATGAGATATCCGACGAGCGGCGGCAGGCGAACGCGGTCCGCAATATATCCCATCACCGCGGCGAAGACGAAGCCAACGGCGACGGTTGCTATCAATCCGATATCGTGCTGCACGTCCGCCTTTCCATGTTTCCGTGTCTGCCCGCGCGGGCAACTGTCGCGCAACAGTCCGCAAGAGGCAGCGGGCTGCGAAGCTTTCTAAAAGAATGGGCTTGCCCTATCCACGCCTTTCGGCGGATCTGGCCGGCGGCTAAGCTAACACCGCCGGCGCGCACAAGTCCACCGCCCCGACGGTCGCAGGGCAGTCTTTGGAGGTAGTTTTTGGTGACATATGGTGAAGGGCGGCGACACTGCCGCTTGCAGGAGATGTGCTCGACAGAATCCTGAACGACGCGTCGATCATCCTGCCTAACCTTCCCTGGAAGACTGATTTTCCAAACTCTTCAGGCTGTCGGTGATAAAATACTCATTTGTTCACCAACTCGGAATTTTATCGCTGTAGCGCTCCAACGATCGATCGCAATATGACTGCGAGAAAATTCGCCATATTGTCGAGCAGCATTGCCAGAGGAAGACACCCATGTCGTTCTATACCATCTCCCGACGCTCGTTGATGAAGAGTTTGGCTCTCCTGCTCGCTTCGACCACTCTGTCGCGACGTGGCCTCGCGCAGAATGCCGGGGGCGGCCGCTTGATCGTCGCGGCCGATTCCGAGCCGAAGAACCTTAATCCGGCAATCGTGGCGTCGAACGGCGTGTTCTTCGTCGCGAGCAAGGTCATCGAGCCGCTCGCGGAAGCTTCCTTCGACGGCAAGGACGGCCTTTCCCCGCGGCTGGCCTTGTCCTGGGAGGGATCGGATGACGGGCGCTCCGTCACCTTTTCGCTGCGCGAGAACGTCAAGTGGCACGACGGCAAGCCCTTCACCTCGGCGGATGTCGCGTTTTCCGCACTCAATGTCTGGAAGCCGCTGCAGAATCTCGGCCGGCTCGTCTTCGCCAATCTCGAGGCAGTAGAAACGCCCGACGAGCGCACGGCCGTGTTCAAATTCTCCAAGCCGACGCCGTTGCAACTCATCCGCAACGCGCTGCCCGCCGTCACCAGTGTCGTCCCCAAACATATCTACGAGGGGACTGACATTGCGACCAATCCGGCCAATAACAAGCTCGTCGGCACGGGACCCTTCAAGTTCGCCGAATACAAGCCCGGCGAATATTATCGTCTCGCGCGCAACCCGGACTATTGGGGCGAGGGTGAGCCCAAGCTTGACGAAATCATCTATCGGGTGCTGCCTGACAGGGCAGCGGCGGGATCGGCGCTGGAGGCCGAGGAGATCCAGCTCGCCGCCTTTTCCGCAGTGCCGCTCGCCGATCTCGACCGGATATCGAAGGTGCCCGGCATCAAGGTCATTTCCAAGGGCTACGAAGCGCTGACCTACCAGCTCATCGTTGAGATCAACCATCGCCGCAAGGAACTGGCCGATCTGAAGGTGCGCCAGGCGATTGCGCATGCGATCGACCGGAAATTCGTTGTCGACACGATCTTCCTCGGCTACGCGACGGCATCGACGGGGCCTGTGCCGAAGAACGCCCCGGAATTCTATACGCCTGATGTCACGATCTACGATTTCGACGTGGCCAAGGCCAACGCGCTCCTGGACGAGGCGGGCTTTGCGCGCGGATCGGACGGCAACCGCTTTTCGCTCAAGCTGCGTCCCGCACCTTACTTCAACGAAACGCGTCAATTCGGGGACTACCTGCGCCAGGCACTTGCGGCCGTGGGTATCGACGCTCAGATCGTCAACGCGGATTCGGCCGCGCACCAGAAGGCCGTCTATACCGATCACGATTTCGACCTCGCCGTCGCTCCGCCGGTTTTCCGCGGCGATCCGGCGATCTCCACCACCATCCTCGTCCAGTCGGGGATTCCGGGCGGCGTCGCTTTTTCCAACCAGGGCGGTTTTGCCAACCCGCAGATCGACGAGGTGATCACGCAGGCAGCGGAGACCATCGATACACCCGCAAGGACCGAGCTTTATCGTGAGTTCCAGCGCCTCGTCACGGCCGAGCTGCCGCTCATAAACGTGGCCGAATGGGGTTTCATAACAGTGGCGCGTGATACCGTCCTCAATGTTGCCGACAATCCTCGCTGGGTCGTTTCCAACTGGGCAGATACCGCATTGCAATCGTGATAGGATCATGATCGATTTTCTGCTTCCGAGGCTGCGCCCGGCGTGAAACGCGCGATTGCATTGATGAGACGAAGGGCAGTCAGCGCTATCCCCGTGCTGCTGATCGTGATTCTCTTCACCTTCTTCCTGCTGGAGTCGGCATCGGGCGATGCGGTCGATGCCTATCTCGTCTCGATTGGAGGTGGCGATGCCGCTCTTGTTGCGTCGCTGCGGGAGAGCTACGGGCTCGACCAGTCGATGCCGGCCCGCCTCTGGATCTATCTTTCATCCTTGGCGCGGCTCGATCTCGGCTGGTCCGTCGCCTTCGACCGGCCGGTTCGCGACCTCATCCTGGAGAGGCTTCCGAACACGCTGCTCCTGATGGGCAGCGCAACCGCACTCGCTTTCGGCCTTGGCTCGACACTTGGCATCGTCGCCGGCGCGCGACCGGGTAGCCTGGGCGACCGCCTTCTCTCGATGGCCTCGCTGATCGTCTACGCGATACCGAGCTTTTGGCTCGGCCTTGTGCTGAGCATCGCCTTTTCCGTGAAGCTGCGCTGGTTTCCGATCGCCGGCATTGAGACCATCGCGTCGGACAAGACGGGCCTCGCACGCATGGCGGACATCATCCATCACCTGGCGCTGCCGGTAAGCGCACTCGCCATCATCTATCTCGCGCTCTTCCTTCGCGTCATGCGCGCCGGAATGGTCGAGGCCTGGAAGCTCGACTTCGTTCTGTTCGCCCGCGCAAAAGGTCTCTCGCGAGGGCGCATCGTGCTGCGCCACGTCGCGCGCAACGCCTTGCTTCCCCTTGTCACCATGCTTGGCTTGCAGTCGGCCGCAATGCTCGGCGGCAGTGTCGTCATCGAAAGCGTCTTTGCGATTCCGGGCTTCGGGCGCCTCGCACAGGAAGCGGTCGGCGGCCGTGATGCGCCGCTGCTCATCGGGATCGTCATCGTCAGTGCGGTGCTCGTCATCCTCGTCAATCTCATCGTCGACATTGCCTATGCCCTGCTCGACCCGAGGGTCGGCGCCTCCGGGGAGCGCGCATGAACGTCGGGAAGAGACTTTTCCAGACGCGGGAGGGTACGGTCGGCCTTGCGATCATTCTTGCTCTGCTGCTGGTCGGCCTGCTGGCGCCCCTGCTTTCACCGGGCGATCCCTTGCGGATCGCGGGTCCCGCCCTGGTGCCACCCTTCACGAACGTCGATCTGCCTCTCGGGACCGATCGCCTGGGCCGCGACATTCTCGCCGGGCTCATCCATGGAGCCCGCACCTCGCTCTTCGTCGGAATTGCAGCGACCGCTGCCGCCATGGCCCTCGGCATAGCTGTGGGCACGACGGCGGGCTTCGCCGGCGGGCTTCTCGACGAGGCGCTGATGCGCGTGGTCGATGCGTTCCAGATCATTCCGGGTTTTCTCCTGGCGCTTGCCTTCGTCAGCGTCATCGGCGCCTCGACGCCGGTGGTCGTGCTTGCGATTGCGCTAGCGGCATGGGCTGATCCCGCGCGGCTGACGCGCGCGCAGGTACTTGCGATATGTGAACAGGACTACGTCGCTTCCGCACGGGTGATCGGCATGCATCCGGCCGAGATCGCTTTCAAGGAAATACTTCCGAACGCGCTGCCGCCTGTGATGGCACTGTCGGCGATCGTCGTGGCGGGCGCGATCCTTACCGAGGCGGCACTATCCTTCCTTGGGCTCGGCGATCCCAATGTCGTCACCTGGGGTTCGATGATCGCTGAAGGAAGGAACGTCATCCGTACGGCGCCCTCGCTCTCGGTCCTGCCGGGACTTGCCCTCGCAGCGACGGTGCTCGGCGTCTATCTCTTCAGCGACGGCATGACCCGGGCATTTGCGGGCAGTGGGAGATTGCCGAAATGAGCGAAGTGCTCTGTCGGCTCCGCCGGCTTTCCGTCACCTATGCATTCCGCCGGGAGCGCGTCAGGGCGCTCTGGGATGTCGACCTCGACATCGTCGGGGGCGAGCGCTTGGCGATCATCGGCGAGAGCGGCTCCGGGAAGAGTACGCTTGCGCGTGCCCTTGCAGGGCTGCTGCCCGAACATGCAGGGCTCAGGGGCGAGATCTCCTGGCGAGGGCTGTCACGGCTCGCGCGGCCCGGCCTGGATATCGGGCTCGTGCTCCAGGACCCGGCTGCGAGCCTCAATCCGGTCCTGACGGTCGGCGAGCAGATCGCCGAAGGTGTGCGCCGACACCGCGGCCTCGGTTGGCATGAGGCATATCGGCGTGCTGGCGAACTGCTCGAACGTGTGCACATGCCGCAACCGGACAAGGTCCTGAAGGCATTCCCGCACCAGCTCTCCGGCGGGCAATGCCAGAGGGTGGCCATCGCTGCGGCGATTGCGCCCGGTCCCGCACTTCTCGTCGCCGATGAGGCGACGAGCGCGCTGGACATGGTCGTGCAGGCGGAGATCGTCCGGCTGCTTCGGGAGCTCGTGCGCGAGGAGGGCATGACCCTGCTCTTCATCACCCACGACATTGCGCTGGCTTCCGGTCTTGTCGATCGTATCGCCGTTTTCAAGAATGGGGCCTTGGTCGAGGTGGGACCCGTTCGGGACGTGCTTTCGGCGCCGGCAAGCCCGCACACCGCCGCGCTCCTCTACAGCCATCGTGACCTCGCGACGCCGCCTCTGGTCGAGGAGGTCCCGCTGTGAGCGAGGCATTGCTTTCCATAGCCGGACTTTCGAAGAGTTTCTCTTCCGCGGGCCGCAGCGTGGCGGCGCTCGACAACGTCTCCCTGGATATCGCGGCGGGAAAGACGCTGGGTCTCGTCGGTGCGTCGGGCTGCGGCAAATCGACCCTCGCCCGCGTGCTCCTGCGCCTCACGCGCCAGGATGCTGGTTCGATCCACTTCGGGGGCGAAGACTGGCTTGCTCTTGGCGGTGCCGCCTTGCGCGTGCGGCGCGGCCGCATGCAGATGGTCTTTCAGGATACGCTCGCGTCCTTCAACCCCTATGCCTCCGTTGGCGGTGTGCTCGATGATCCGCTTCGGATCCATGAAGTCGTGAAAGGGCCGGCCCGCCGGGCCGAGGTCGCTCGCCTGCTTGAGCGGGTAGGCCTGCCGCCGGCCTATGCGTCGCGGTCGATACGGGAGCTTTCCGGGGGCCAGCGCCAGCGTGTCGCGATCGCACGCGCGATCTCCACGCGCCCTTCGCTGGTGGTGTTCGACGAGGCGGTTTCGGCGCTCGACGCCACCATCCGGGAGAAGGTCCTCGAGCTTCTGGTCGAGCTGCAGAAAGAGCAGGGGATCGCCTTTCTTTTCATATCGCATGATCTCGCCATCGTGCGGGCGGTTTCCCATGACATCGCTGTCATGGAGGTCGGCCGGATCGTGGAGACGGGAAATACCGGCTCCGTGATCAGTGCTCCTCAATCGGTGGCGGCGCGCGCGCTCGTTGCCGCCGTACCACGACTTGTTACCGCCCGATTGGCGGAGGAGTGAGTTGCTATGACCTATGGATATTGGAACCCATTGCGGGACGTTCCGGCTTTTCCGGCCGCTCGCTATGCCACGCTGGCCGATCGCCTGGCGCGGATCATGCATACCCGCAACGACGTGCTGATGGTGCAGGCGGAGGCGGTGGTCGCTCTGGAGGCGGTCGCGTCAAGCATCGCGAGGCCCGGACTGGTAGCGCTCAACATCGTAACCAGCCCCTATGGCAGCTGGTTCGGCGAGTGGTTGCGGCGCGGACGGGCCGTCGTCCATGAGCTTGAAGCCGCCCCCGGCCTTCCGGTTTCAATCGCTGCCGTTGCCGCGACGCTCGAGGCGCGTCCCGAGATAGGCGTCTTGTCAGTCGTGCATGCGGAATCGGCAAGCGGTATCCTCAATCCCATCGAGGACATTCTGGCCCTTGCTCGGGCCCGCAACATCGTCACCGTCGTCGATGCCGTCGCCTCGATCGGTGGGCATCCGCTGGCCGTCGACGACCTCGGCGTGGATCTGACGATTGTCGGTCCGCAGAAGGGGCTCGGCGGCCCCGCGGGGGTTTCCGCGGTTGCCGTCAGCCCGCGCGGCTGGCGACTGGTCGCGGAGGCCGATGGCCCGGCCAATTCGATCCTGTCGCTGCGCGATCATCGGGCATGGCTCGATGCAGGGCGCGGCGTCTTGCCCGGCACGCCGGCGCCGCATGAATTCTTCGCGCTTGATGCGGCCCTGGAGCAGATCGAAAGCGAGGGCCTCGACAATGTCGTCGCGCGCCACACGCTTGCGGCTCTTGCCACGCGTGAAGGGCTGGCTGCACTTGGCGCGACGCTCTGGGTCGAGGCGAACGAGGCCTCCAACCTTGTCACGGTCGTCCGTGCGCCTGATTCCCTCGACATGCGCGAACTCATCGAGGCGGTCAATTCACTCGGCGTCGGAGCCTCCCGCGGCTTCGGGGCCGGAACGGAACGGCTGGTACGGCTGAACCATACCGGAGCGCGCGCGCGCTTCGACTGCGTCCTTTCGAACGTGGTTGCCTATGGTCAGGCCTCGAAGCTGCTCGGTCTGGGCTTGGACATCGGCGCTGGCGCCGACAAGGTCGCTGCGATCTATGGCGGGCGCTAAGGGTGGTACGACGACAATCCGCTGTGCGTGACCGGCAGAATCCGGATGCGCTTTGCGAACCTGTAACCTAAGCTCTTGGGATGATTCGAGACTTGGCAGATCCGAAAAGGGCGGTTGTTGAGCCGCCTCTTGTGCCGGCCTGGGCAACGCCTTCCGGGCCGGTCGCGACGATGGCCGAGGCCGCCTTTTTGGCGGGCGCCGCACTCAATTCCCTTGACCAGCTCGTGGGCTCGCAGCCGCCATGGGCTGGTGCCTGGCGCCAGCGGCTTTCCCTGAAATGCGCGGTTGTCGCCACGCGGCTCGCCGGGCGCAACGAAGACGAGGCGGCGCTACGCGATGCCTGGATCCTGCGCGCCCCGGGCGACGATCCCGGGCCGGCCGGCAATATTCTCGCTGCGTGGAGACGGCTCGGCAGGCAGAACATTGCGATCGAGCCGGAAGCCTTGCGACCGATCGCGGAGCTGGCGGGCCTGCGGTGGAACGACGACCTCGTCGCTGCGATCCTCCGCGTCAAAGGCCTTCTCCGGGACCAGCTACCCGCACCGCTCGCCGCGGCACAGGTTGTTGCAGAGATCCATGCAGCGCGGCCCGATGCCGAGCTTCTCGGCTGGTGGCTCGCCGACCGCGTCCTGGCACAGAAGATGGGCTGGTCGCAGCCAGTTCCCGGGCTCGTTGCCCAGCGCCAGTCGGCAGCATTCCGGACACAGACCGGCCGCGGCAGGGTCTTGCCCGGCGAAGCCGATTTCGAGAAGGCCGTGTGCGTTGCCGTTGCGGTCGCTGCTGCCGAGGCCTGCCGGCTGGGGCGCGAGATGGCTCGGCGCGCGGACCGTCTTGCAGCCGCGGTGCCGAAACTGCGCGCGAAGGGCGCGGGGGAGGCGATCCGCCTTCTGCTCGACGAGGACGCCGTGTCCGGTTCGTTGCGGACCGAAAGGCTCACCCGCTGGGCTTCGCGCCGGCTCTTCGAGCGACTGGTCAGTTTCGACGCCGTGCGCGAGCTCTCTGGTCGTTCCACCTTCCGCATTTACGGGCTTTAGGCGATGGCAGGGCGGGCGAAGGCAAGGAGCGAGGAGCCGGAAGCGGTGTTCGACACCGAGCTTTCCCATCTGCCGCCCGAGCTGCGCTGGCGCGAGTGGATGGCGCGCGTCGAGGCGGTCATTTTCGCTTCTGCGACGCCCGTCGCACGCGACACACTTGCGCGTCTGGTCGGCAGGGGCTGCAATGTCGACCTCATCATCGACGATATCAGGGCGGAGCTGCGCGGGCGGCCCTATGAGCTGGTTGCGGTTGCCGGCGGCTGGCAACACCGCACGAAACCTGCCTATGCCGAGGCGATCCGCATGGCCGGTGCGCCGACCTCCACGACGGCATCGCTTTCGCAGCATGAGGCGATGGTGCTGATGGCGATCGGATATTTCCAGCCGATGACGCGGGCCGAGCTTTCCGGCATCTTCGGCAGAGAGGTGAGCCGCGATACCATCGCCGCGTTGCGGGACGCGGGCTTCGTCGCCTCGGGTCCGCGCAGTCCCATGCCTGGCGCACCTTATACCTATGTTACAACGCCGGCATTCCTCTCCGCCTTCGGCCTCGATACGCTCCGCGACCTCCCCGATGCCGAAATGCTGGAGGATGCGGGACTGCTGAGCAGGCGCGGCTTTTCCGATGGCTCACTTGACGAGCCGGATAAGGACGGCGAGCAGGAGTAGCGACCATCCGACGAGTTGACCGCGGCCAACACCGCCGGTGCTGTGCATCTTTTGGCCGTCATACTCTGATACACCGGGCGCAAACGCAGCGCGGCGTTGCCTTTTTGCAATTGTCATTGCAGCGCGCATTCTATAAATAAACTTGAGTGTAAGATGAAGGTTTATGCCGGCGACCCGGCGGGGACGTGCGATCGGGAATGACGTTTCAACCGCGAATGCAGAACAGGATACAGGGCTTTTCCGTGCTCGGCGGGGTGAACCGACGGTATTGGAATGGTATCGTTGCCGACGTCTGGGATGTGGAATGCGCGCCCCATGCCGGCGGCTACTATGTCGCCAACGATCCGCGTCTCTTCATCCTGCTCGACATGCGCGGGCGTGGGCGCTCCAGCGTGCGGCTGAAGCCCAAGGGCACGGCTGCGACACAGGACAGGCAGCAACATCCGATCTCCTACGTCCCGGCAGGCATGGAATTATGGGCCGACCTGGTGGACGTGGAATTCGTCCGCCATCTCGATCTTCATTTCGACGCGGATGTCATCAGCCGCAGGCTCGGCGAAAGCATCGATCCGAGACGTCTGGAAGACCCGCGTCTGCTCTTTTCCGATGAGCGGATACTGTCGCTCGCGAAGCTCATCGCCGCGGAATGCGTCAACCCGGAGCCGCTGCACGATCTCTACGGAGACGGGCTCTGCCTCTCGCTGATCATCGACCTGATGAAGTTGACTAAAACGCCCTCCCGCAAGCGCAGCAGGCTTGCGGCATGGCAGCTGCGCCGCGCGACCGATTTCATTCGCGAGAATTGCCTTCGCAATATCCGGCTCGAGGAACTTGCCAATCTCACCGGCCTTTCGCAGTCGCATTTCAGCCACGCTTTCAAGGCCTCCACCGGCATCGCTCCCCACCAGTGGCAGACCAATGCGCGCCTCGAACGGGCCAAGCAGCTTCTCATGCAGGGACAGCATCCGTTGACCAGCATTGCCGCGGAGACCGGCTTCTCCGATCAGGCGCATTTCACCCGAGTATTCCGCAAGAATCTCGGCACGACACCTGCCGACTGGAAGAAGGCCCAGCTCGCCTGAGCAGGCCTGGATCGGGGCAATTCCCCGCGCCGTGAAAAATTGCCCAAGAGCGTTCAATTTCCCGGGATCGCGACAAGCCCGGTCGTAAAATTTGAGTTAATCACTCAGCTTATTTCTGGGCATTGCCGCATCCCCGCTGGGGCGAGGCGGCACGAGTAGGGTAGACCATATGTACAGGCAGACCGGGGGTCTCATTTTCAAGGCGAATTTGCTGGCAGGTGTTACCGCGGCGGGTTTGGCAGCCCCATGGCCGGCGCTGGCGCAGGAACCAACGACGCTGAAGCCCGTCGTTATCCAGGGCGGCCAGGGCGGTGTGGCCGCCTCAGAGACAGCGGCGACCGGCCCCGTCGACGGATATGTGGCGAAGGATACGTCCACAGGCTCAAAGTCCGACACGCCGATCAATGAGATTCCGCAGTCCGTTTCGGTGATCAGAACGCAGGAGATGGATGATCGCGGCGTCGTCAACAAGGTCGACGAGGCGCTGCTCTATACGCCGGGCGTGACCGCGCAGCCCTTCGGCAACGACGCCGACACCGACTGGTTCTACATTCGTGGTTTCAACGCCACCCAGACCGGGGTCTTCCTCGATAATCTGACGCTCTTCAGCTACGGCTTCGGCGGCTTCCAGATCGATCCCTTCATGCTGGAGCGCGTCGAAGTGCTGAAGGGACCGGCTTCGGTGCTCTATGGCGGCGCCAATCCGGGCGGCATCGTCAATCTCGTGCGCAAGCGCCCGCTCGATGAGCCGCTGTTCTATACGGACATCGGCATCAACAGTAACGGCAACGCGTTTACCGGCATCGACTTCTCCGATCGCGTCGGCTCCAGCGACACCATGACCTACCGCCTGACCGGCAAGGTCGCCGGCGGCGACAACTATTCCGACTTCTCCAAAGACTTCCGCGGTTTCATCATGCCGCAGATCACCGTGTCGCCGGACGAATCCACCAGCTTCACCGCATGGGGTTATATCGGCGGCCTCGATCAGGTGCACACGGGCAACGGCTTCTTCCCCTATGTCGGAACGGTCGTGGACGCGCCGTTTGGCAAGATCAAGCGCGATGCGTTCTATGGCGAGCCGAGCATCGATGACGGAAGTTATGTCCAGAAGATGGTCGGCTACGAATTCGAGCACGAGTTCGAGAACGGAATCACCTTCTCGCAGAACTTCCGTTATGGCCACCTCGACAAGCACGAGGTCGGTCCGTATCTCAACGGCTGGGTGGGCGGAGAGCCGACTGGTCCGGACTATGAACTGGCGCGCATCGGCTTCGAGGGCCGTTCCAAGGTCGATACATTCGCGATCGATAACCGCCTCAACGGCGAGGCGGAGTTTGCCGGCACGACCCATGACCTGATGGCCGGTCTCGACTACAAGTATTACCGCTTGGACAACTGGCAGGCTTGCTGCGGCTCAAATCCGATCAGCGCGACGGACCCGATCTATGGGACGCCGCAGGGTCCCAATTTCGTCTATGCAGACAACGTCGTGACGCAGAAGCAGATCGGTCTTTATGCGCAGGACCAGATCCACTTCGGCGATGGCTGGCTGGTCACGCTGAACGGCCGCTACGATCATGTCGATACCGAATCCGACGCGGTGATTGGCACCAGCTACGATTCGAACGATAGTGCGCTCAGCGGCCGTGCCGGCCTTGCCTATGAATTTGCAAATGGCGTGACGCCTTATGTCAGCGTCGCGAGCTTCTTCAATCCGCTGATCGGAACGGGCGTTTCCGGTCCGCTCGTGCCCGAGGACGGCTATCAGGTCGAGGGTGGCGTGAAGTATGAGCCGACCTTTGTCGACGGCGTGTTCACTGCTTCCGTCTTCCACATCACCAAGCGCAACAACACGGTGACGAACCCGGTGACCTTTGCCCAGAGCCAGCTTGGCGAAGTGGAATCCCGCGGCGCCGAGCTGGAGGGCAAGGTAAATCTGAACGAGAACTGGAGGCTCCTCGGCTCCTTTGCCTATACGGACCTCGAGGTGACCGAGAACGAGCAGGACCCGACGCTCATCGGCAAGTCGCCATACATCGTCCCGAGGACGACGG
The DNA here is from genome assembly GCF_004345245.1 of Rhizobium sp. BK251. Lineage (GTDB taxonomy): Bacteria > Pseudomonadota > Alphaproteobacteria > Rhizobiales > Rhizobiaceae > Rhizobium. Next base: position 45,666 of record NZ_SLUQ01000009.1, read on the forward strand.
CCGCGCTGTGGCTCGACTACACCGTCACCACCACCGCTTGGGAGGGCGTCAGCTTCGGCGCAGGCGTGCGCTATCAGGGCTGGTCCTGGGCAGACGAAGCCAACACGGCGAAGGTGCCTACCGCCACCGTCTTCGACGCCGCCATCCGCTACGAAAGGGACAACTGGGAGGCCGCCCTCAACGTCACGAACGTCTTCGATAAGGACTATGTCGAAGGCTGCGGCGGCCTGACAGTTTGCGGCTATGGCGATGCCCGCACGGCAATCTTCAGGCTCAGCAAGAAATGGTAAGTTGACAATCGCAGTATAGTTTAGCAGGTAACGCCTGCCCGGAATGACGCGTCTCCGGGCAGGCTTTGAATTTATTCCCGGAGTTTCATGCATGTCCGAGTCCTTTCTGACCATGGCAGATGTCGCCTATGCCGCAGGAACGAGGCCGATTCTCACCGGCATCGACCTTCAGCTGGAAAGTGGCCGCATCTACGGGCTCGTCGGACCAAATGGCTCAGGCAAGAGCACGCTCATGAAGCTGCTGGCGCGGCAGACGGTACCCACATCCGGCACGCTTGCCATGGAGGGCCGGCCGGCGGCTACCTGGGGCGGGCGGGCATTTGCGCGCAACATTGCCTACATGCCGCAATTCACGCCAGCGACCGACGGCATGACCGTGCGCGAACTTGTCTCCCTCGGCCGGTTTCCATGGCATGGCACGCTCGGCCGCTTTACTGCGGCAGACCGCTCGATGGTCGAGGAAGCCATGGCATCGACCGATCTCGCCGATTTCGCCGACCGCACGGTCGCCAGCATGTCTGGAGGGGAGCGCCAGCGCGCATGGATTGCGATGATGCTCGCCCAGAATGCGCGTTGCCTGCTTCTCGACGAACCGACTTCGGCGCTCGATCTCGCTCATCAGGCGGCGATACTCTCGCTCGTCCAGTCGCTCAGCCATGAACGTGGGCTGACCGTCGTCATCGTGCTGCACGATATCAACCTGGCGTCACGCTACTGCGACGAGATCATCGCGCTTAACCGCGGCAGGATCATCGCCCGGGGCGCGCCGGCAAGCATCATGCAGGCGCAGATGCTGGAGTCGATTTTCGGCATCGGCATGGGCGTCTTTTCACATCCGGCTCGAAACGAGCCGGTCAGCTATCTGCTCTAGGACCATGGCCATCATCACCCGCAGGACATTTCTCGCATATGCGGCAGCATGGATTGCTGCGCCGGGTATGGTGCGTGCGCAGCCGGCGCTGCGCGTCGCGACGCTCGATTGGGCGCTGTTGGAAACGCTGCTGGCGATCGGCGCAAATGTCGTCGCGGGGACCGAGCTCAGGCAATTCAGGCAGGTGGCGGTGACGCCGGAGGTGCCTGCATCGGTCGCCGATCTCGGCTTGCGCGGTACGCCCAATTTCGAAGTGCTGCGCTTCGCTCAGCCTGATCTCATCTTCAACTCGAATTTCTACGCCTGGGCCGACGGCCGGATGAGCCCGATCGCGCCCGTCGAGACCCACACCATCTATGCACCGGGCGGCAATCCCTATGTGCTGGCCGAGCAGTCGACGCTGGCCATCGGCGAGCGGCTGCAGCTGCCGGCCGCAAGACGGCTGACGGAAGGCCTCGCAGCGCGCCTGGAGCGGTACCGCTCGGTCTTCGTCGCCGGCGACAGCCGACCGGTGCTCCCCATCAATCTCGGCGACGCGCGTCACTATCGCGTCTTCGGCTCCGACAGCATGTTCGGGGAGGTGCTGAAACGCGTGGGGCTGAAGAACGCCTGGCAGGGCGCGACAAGCTATTCGGCGATGGCGCCTGTCGGCATCGAGACGCTTGCGAGCATGCCCGATGCCTGGATCGTGCTGATTCCGCCGCATCCGGAGGATGCGCTTGCAACGTTAAAGGCGAGTGCCTTCTGGAACGCTCTGCCGGCGGTGCGCGAGGGCCGGGTACTGACGCTTGGCTCGATCAATCCGTACGGCGCGCTGCCGGCGGCCGGGCGCTTTGCCGATCTTCTTGCGGAGGGCCTGACCCATGCACGGAACGGCTAGTCCGGTGCTGCGCTCGCCGCCGTTGCGCCTGCCTGTCGCCGGTGTAAGCCTGCTCGCAGTCCTCTGCGGTAGCGCCTTTGCACTGCTCCTGTGGCTAAGGCCGCAGCTCCCTGCGAATGCGCAGGACGCGTCACTTCTGAACGCCGTTCTGCTCTGGGACAGCATGATGCCGCGCGCGGTGCTTGCCCTGATCGTCGGCGCCAGCCTGGGCCTCTCCGGCGCATTGTTGCAAAGGGTGCTGCGCAATCCGATCGCCGATGCGTCGACCCTTGGCATCGCTTCCGGTGCGCAACTCGCGATGACGGCGATGATGAGCTTCTCGCCACTCCTCCTCGGTCTTCCACGAGAGCTGGTTGCCTTCGGCGGCGGGCTTGCGGCGGTCGGGATCGTACTTTGCCTCAGCTGGAGACGCTGCCTCGATCCGGTCACGGTCGCGCTCTCGGGCATGATCATCACCCTGATTGCCGCTGCACTCAGCGTGACCATCATCCTGGCGCGGGGCGAATACGCCATGTCCATCTACATCTGGGGTGCGGGTTCGCTCAGCCAGCAGGATTGGAACGGCGTGCTGACACTTGCGCCGCGGCTCTTGCTCGGCGTTGCTGCAACCATGATGCTGCTTCGGCCGCTGCGGGTCCTCGCGCTTGACGATACCAGTGCCAAAAGCCTCGGCCTCGCGCTCCATGCAACACGCTTTGCCGTCCTGTCGCTTGCGGTCTGGCTTTCGGCGTCGGTCACCACGCTGGTCGGTGTCGTGGGTTTCCTCGGCCTTGCCGCGCCGGTCGTCGCGCGTCTTGGTGGAGCGCGGACGACAGGGCAGGTCATGCTGGTGGCGCCACTCGTCGGTGCTGGTCTTCTCTTTTTCACCGATTGCATCGTCCAGCTTCTCGGTCCCGGTTTCTCGGATCTTGCGCCGACGGGCGCGGCGACGGCGCTCCTCGGCGGGCCGTTGATCCTGTTCCTGCTGCCGCGGGTTCATTCCTTCTCCGCGATCACGGCCAAGCCGGTTGCCGCCTTCAAAAGGATTGCAAGGCCTGGCTTCCCGTTCGCTGCTCTCGCAGTGGCGGTCGGTGCGCTGTTTATCGTCGTGCTGGCGGTCGGACCTGGCGATGACGGCTGGCACATTGCGACCGGGCAGCTCTTCTCGGATCTCTTGCCCTTCCGGCTGCCACGCTCCGTTGCCGCTGCGGGAGCCGGTGCGATGCTGGCAGCCGCCGGCTTCATCATGCAGCGCGTCACGGGAAATCCGATCGCGAGCCCTGAAGTGCTCGGCGTCAGCACTGGCGGCGGGGCAGGGCTTACCATTGCGCTGTTCCTATTCGGTTTTCCCTCGCCCGTTGTTATGCTGCTCAGCATGGCGATCGGCGCACTTGGCTCCTTCCTCCTGATGGTCGCGATTGCCGCGCGGGCGCAATTCGCGCCGGAACGCCTGCTGCTCGCCGGGATCGCCATCGGCGCCTTCTCCATGGCGATCATCACCATGGTGCTCGCGCAGGGCGACATGCGCGGCTACATCCTCCTGACATGGCTTTCGGGTTCGACGAACCGCGCGGGCGCCTTCGAAGCCTGGACGGCTGTGATCTCGCTGATCGTGCTTACAGCTCCCTTGCCATTCCTCAGCCGTTGGCTCGCCATTCTTCCGCTTGGGGACAATGCGGGCCGTTCCCTCGGCCTTTCGCTGAAGGCGAGCCGGCTGCTACTTGCGGTGATCGCCGCCTTCATGACGGCAATCGCCTCGTTCCTCGTCGGCCCGCTAAGCCTGACAGGGTTGATCGCGCCCCATCTCGCGCGGCTCCTGGGCTTCCAGACGCCTGGGCGGCAGCTGGCGGCGAGCCTGCTTCTCGGCGCCGGCGTACTGATCGCCGCCGATTTCTTATCGCGCGTCGTCATCTATCCCTACCAGATCCCGGTGGGATTGTTCGCAGCGCTGATCGGCGGGCCTTACCTGATCTGGCTGCTCACAAAGAAAGAGGCCCGTAATGATGGCTGAAAGCTTCAGGACATCCGGCATCGCAACGCCCGTCGATCCACGAAGGATGCTGGACGAGGTCTGCAAGCATTTTGTCGAGCATAGCCAGGTCAGCCGAAATGGCGACGCGGCAAGGCTGGAAAGCGAGATCGGCACGGCGGACATCAACATCGTCGGCAACAGCCTCTCAATCCGGCTTTCCTGCCCGACGGCGCAAATGTTGAACGCCGTCCAGAACGTGATTGCCGAACATCTCTTCATGTTTGCCGGCGAGGAGCCATTCGACCTCAGCTGGTCGGACCCTCCGCCCACCTCGCGCCTGCCTGATTTCCACGAGATCGAAGTTGTAGGCGCGCGCAACATCACGCCTCACATGCGCCGCGTGACGGTTGCCTGTGCCAGCCCCGTGAGCTTCCTCGATGGTGGTTTGCATGTGCGGCTGCTGATCCCGCCCACGGGTCGTGTTCCCGTATGGCCGCGCAGGCGCCCGGATGGCCGCATCGAGTGGCCGAAGGGCGACGACGAGCTTGCCGTTCGCATCTACACGATCCGCAACGTCGATGTTGGGGCGGGCACCATGGATATCGACTTCGTCCTGCATGAAGGCGAAGGCATGCCCGGTGCCAGCTGGGCGGCCAACGCCAAACCCGGCGATCGCGCCGGCCTGCTCGGTCCGGGTGGCGGCGGAGTGCCAAAGGCAAGCGACCTGATCCTTGCCGGCGACGAGACCGCGCTGCCGGCAATCTCGCGCATCGCCGCCGAGGTCCCCGCCGGCACGCGCCTGAAGCTTTTCATTGAGGTCGACAATCCTTCCGAAGAGCAGCCGTTGCCTTCCGCCGGCCACCTCGACCTCACCTGGCTATATCGCAATGGTGCAGCAGCCGGGACCACGCGCATGATCGAAAAGGCGGTCAGGCTTGCGGTTTCGACCTGCAGTTCGGAAACCTTCGTCTGGGTCGGCTGCGAACGAGCAGAAGCCAAAGCCATCCGCGACTACCTCAAGAACGGCCTTCACCGCGACAGGCAACTGATGAGCATCGGCGCCTATTGGGAGCGGTGACGGCCGCCCTTCGCCGCGGTATTCCACAAAAATTATAGAATATTATCTCCAGCTTTGGGTGCCTGCGGGCAGAGTTTTTCAGTGCACTGCAACATAAGAGACGCCCGTACTTCGTCTCGCGCGCCTCCTTTTGCGATTATCCGTCCGCTCCGAGGCTCGGTCCTCCATAAATAGACGGGACAAATACAATGAAGAACACGAAAACCAGTTCGCTCCGCCTTTCGCGCCGCGCCACGCTTGCCGCGCTCGCCGTGTCGGCCGCGTCCGTGCTCGCCTTTTCGGCGCCGGCGCCTTCCTTTGCCGAAGACAAGTCGATCAAGGTCGGCATCATGAGCGGCGAGGACGAGGACGTATGGCGGGTCGTTGCGGCCGCAGCGGCCAAGAAGGGCCTTACGATCGAGACGATCACCTTCAACGACTATACCCAGCCGAACGAGGCGCTGGAGCGTGGCGAAATCGACGCAAACGCCTTCCAGCACAAGCCCTACCTCGACAACCAGGTCAACACCCACGGCTACCACATCGTGCCGGTGGGCTACACCGGCGTCTGGCCGATCGGCCTCTACACCAAGAAGTTCAAGCAGGTTTCCGAACTGCCGGAAGGCGCCGTGATCGGCGTGCCGAACGATCCTTCGAACGAGGGCCGCGCTCTGCGCGTGCTGCAGAACGAAGGCGTCATCAAGCTCAAGGATGGCACCGGCATCCTGGCGACGATCGCCGACGTCACCGAGAATCCGAAGAAGGTCGAAATCAAGGAACTTGATGCCGGTATCGTCGGCCGTTCGATCGAGGATCTCGACGCTGCCGTCGTCAATACGGACTGGGCGCTGAAGAGCGGCCTCACGCCTGATAATCGCATCGCGCAGGAGCCGATCGCGGACAATCCCTACCGCAACTTCATTGCCGTCAAGCAGGGCAACGAAAACGAGGAATGGGTCAAGACCCTCGTTTCCGCCTATCAGAACGATACGGTCAAGGCGGAGTTCGACAAGGTCTACAAGGGTACGGGCCTCAGCGCCTATTGAGGCTTTCGCCTCATTGGTTCCTCGCGCGACGAGGAACAGCCTCCCATTGCAACCCGGGCGGCCCAGGCAATTCCTGCCGGGCCGCTTCGGCATTGAAAAGGAACGATGATGAATTCACTTGTCTCCGCCTCGCAAATCGAGGCGCCGACAGAGGCGGTCGAAGAGGTCGTGCGGCTCACCGGGGTGACGCGCCACTTCGCACAGACCGCAGCGCTGGACGGTGTTTCGCTCAGCATCCACAGGGGTGAAGTTCTCGGTCTCATCGGCCGCAGCGGCGCCGGAAAGTCGACGCTTATCCGTTGCCTCAATGGTCTCGAGCGTGTCGATGCAGGCGAAATCCATGTCCAGGGAACCAGGATAACGGATCTCACCGAGAGGGAGCTTCAGCCCCTGCGCCGGCGCATCGGCATGATCTTCCAGCATTTCAACCTTCTGTCTGCCAAGACGGTGGAGGAGAACGTGGCGCTGCCGCTGAAGATCGCGGGTGTGGCGCGTGCGGAGCGCCTGAAGCGGGCAGCGGAACTCCTCGATCTCGTCGGTCTTTCCGACAAGGCCAAGGCCTTCCCCGCCTCGCTGTCAGGCGGCCAGAAGCAGCGCGTCGGCATTGCCCGCGCCCTTGCCGCACGGCCCGTGCTTCTGCTCTCGGACGAGGCGACATCCGCGCTCGATCCGGAGACCACGCGTTCCATTCTTACCCTGCTCAAGGACATCAATCGCAAGCTCGGGCTGACGATCCTGCTCATCACGCACGAGATGGAGGTGGTGCGCGACATCGCCGACCGCGTTGCCGTCATCGATGCAGGTCGGATCGTCGAGGAGGGGCAGGTCTGGTCGGTGTTTGCCGATCCGCAGACGGATATCACCAGGAGCCTGCTTGGAGGCATCCGGCCGCAGCTGCCGGCCCAGATAGCAGCTCGGCTGTCTCCGACCGCTGGTGCCGAGGCGATACTCAGCGTCGATCTCGCCGGTCCGGCGGCGCAGGGCGCACTCTTCGCTGATCTGTCAGCCGCGCTGCCGCATTCCTTCCGCCTCGTTCATGGCGGGATAGACCACATCCAGGGCCAACCGGTGGCACGCTTCTTCATCGCTGTCCCGACACGCGACGCCACGCTTTCAGGCAAGGTGCAGCAATTTCTGACGGCCCGGTCCGCACGGGTAGAGGTACTTGGCTATGACACCGATCATGCTTGAGCTTTTCGTTCGCTCCCTTTGGGAGACGATCCTGATGACGGGGGCTTCCGGCCTGATCTCGCTGGTCGCCGGCCTGCCGCTTGGGCTCGCCCTGGTCGTCACCGCGCGCGGCGGCATCGCCGAGAACCCGTGGATCAACCGCGTGCTCGGAGCGGTCATCAACGGCTTCCGCTCGGTGCCCTTCATTATCCTGCTGGTCGCGCTCATTCCGGTGACGCGTCTCATCGTCGGCACGGCGCTCGGCACCTGGGCCGCAATCGTGCCTCTCGCCATTGCCGCGACGCCCTACTACGCGCGGATCGCGGAAGTCTCGCTGCGCGAGGTCGATCGCGGCCTGATCGATGCCGTACGCGCAATGGGCGGGAATCGCTGGACGATCATCAGAGAGGTGCTGGTTCCGGAAGCGCTTCCGGGCATCGTCGCGGGGTTCACCGTGACGCTGGTTACTCTCATCGGTGCCTCGGCCATGGCCGGCGCCATCGGTGCGGGTGGGCTCGGCGATCTTGCGATCCGCTACGGCTACCAGCGTTTCGAGACGAACGTGATGATTGCGGTCGTAATCGTCCTGATCGTTCTCGTCTGCGGCATCCAATGGCTCGGCGACCGGCTTGTTGCCAGGCTCGATCGGCGCTAGCGGGTAACACGGAGCCGCAGGAACAATCCTGCGGCTCCGAAAACAATCAGCCGCCAACCTTGTCCACGAAAGCCTTCACCCAGGCGACGTCGTCGCCCGAGACCGTGTCGACGAGGCCGTTGCGGATTGCGGAGTCAAGCACATCGCTCCAGTCCAGGCCCGCGGCCGCCGCCTTTGCCATGGCGGCGGGATGATAGGCGTGGCAACGGATCGCTATGCCGGCTGCATGAATTCGCTCGGCATCAACAGGGTCGAAGACCGAAAGGTCGATGCAGAGTTCGTCGAGATCCGCTGAACGCGCGACGGCCACCGGATCGCCATAGCGTTCATGGGCGATGCCGCCCGTCTTGATGTCCGGAATGGCAGCCTTCACCGCCTTCAGGCTCACATGATCGAAGGAGATCATCATCACGCGTTCGCGGTCGGCGGGATCGGAAAGCGCGTCCTTCAGGGCGGCGATATAGCCGTCGAGATTGAGCTTTTCCTTGATCTCGATCTCGAAGCCGAGATCGAGTTCTCGTGCCGCCTTGAGTGCCTGCCGAAGCGTCGGGATGTGTTCGCCGGCAAAGTCCGTGCCGAACCACGAGCCGGCATCGAGCGAGGCGATTTCGGCGGCGGTCAGATCCTTCACGGCACCCGAACCGCTGGACGTGCGATCGACGAAGAGATCGTGAAGGACGACGATCTCGTTGTCCTTCGTCAGGACGGTATCGATCTCGCAGGTCGTCCCGCCGAGGTCACGCGCGGCCTTGAACGCGGCGATGGTGTTTTCCGGTGCGCCGACGCTGTGGCCGCGATGACCGCAGATGTGGATGTGGCCGGCCGGTCCGGCGAAAAAGCTGAAAGTCATGAAAAGCTCCCTGAAGTTAGAGTTTGCCGAGGCCCGCAGCCATGACATCGTCCTTCATGAGCCTTTCGGCGACGAGGAAGAGGACGAGCATGGGGACGAGCAGGAGGAAGGTGACGACGGCTGCCGTCGGAAGGACCAGCACCTCACCGCCGAGATAGCTCCAGAGCCGTACGGCCAGTGTCTGCACCTTCGGCGCACCGACCATGAAGCTCTTCTCGAACTCCTCGAAGGAGGCGATGAAGTTGAGGAGCCCGCCTGCAAGAAAGCCGGGCCAGGCAAGCGGCAAAGCAATGCGCATGACGGCAGTCCGAGGGGTAGCGCCGAGCGTGCGGGCCGCGAGGATCAGCTCTTCCGGAATGCCCTCGAGGGTCGCTGCAAGGATGCGGATCATCAGCGGCAGGGTGCCGACGGTCTGGACAAGGACGACGCCGAGAACGGTGCCGGAAAGGCCGAGGCTGAAGAAGAGCTCGCCCAGGCCGACCGCGATCACGATGCCCGGCACGATCATCGGCGCCAGGATGAAGACCTCGATCGCCCTCTTCAGCCTGAATGGAAAGCGTGCCAGCGCCCAGGCCGTCGGGAAGGCGAGGACGCAGGTCAGGACGGTGACCAAGACCGAAACGACAAGACTGAGCATCAGCGAAGGCAGGATCTCCCGATCAGCCAGCACCTCCTTCCAGGCAGAAAGAGACAGCGAACGCGGCAGGATGTCCGGCGGGAACCAGCCGACGGCAGGGTCGTAGAACGCCCAAAGCGAGATGACGATGAGAGGCAGGAACAGTGTCAAGACGAGGTAGCCGTAGAGGCCGGTGCCGACCCAGAATTGTGAACGGCGCGCATGCGTCGAAGCCATGCTCAACCCTCCCGCCCGGAGCGCGCCCGCGAGCTGCTCTTATTCATGGAGCCGAGGACGGCGTAGTAGAGCAGCAGCACGATGATCGCGACGATGCTGAGCAGCGTTCCCATCGCGTAGACCAGCGGCCAATTGCCGTTCTGGAAGCCCTCCGTGTACATCTGGACGCTGAGCGGCAGCGGGTAGGTGGGGCCGACCAGATTGGGAATGACGAAGGAGCCGATAGAGCTGATGAAGGTCAGCAGCACGGCCGCGGTGATGCCGGGCTGGGCGAGCGGCAGCTGCACCCGCCACAGGATGACGAGGCGATTGGCGCCAAGCGTGCGTGCCGCGGCGAGCACGTCCTTGTTGATCGAGGCCATGGCGCCGGCGATGATGAGCGTCATGAAGGGGATGTTCTTCCAGGACGAGGCGATGATCGCGCCGATGCCCCAGCTGTCGCGCACGAGCTTCGGCAGGGTGATGCCGAGCGGCGCAAGAACGCGCGCCACCATGCCGCCGCGATCCAGCATGATCAGAACGAGGAACGCCGCGATGATGCCGGGCACGACGAGCGGTATGCGATAGAGAGCGCCGAATAGTTTCCGGCTGGTCTCGTTCGCCTGCATGAGTGCTGCAAGCGGCAGGCTGATCAAGAGGCTGAGCACGGTCGGGGCTATCGCCAGCCAGAGCGAGAACCGCAGGCCGTCGAGGTATACGGGGGTCGTCAGCAGCGTATGCCAGACTTCGAGCGTGAATAGCGGCGCATTCTCGCCGGGACTGACGAAGCTGCCCGCCAGGACCCGCACAAGCGGCAGTCCGAAGAAGAGGAGCAGGTAGCCGACGCCGGGCAGGAGGCAAAGCGCCAGGGCGAGGGTTTGTGCGCGCGCCGTGTGGTTCATACGGGCACCCGCTCGGCTGGTCGGAAGGTCTTCAACAGGTGCACGGCGGGGGGAGGGGTGAGCTTCACCTGCTGCCCGGCTTCCAGCACGCCATTCTGGCCGCCGGTGCTGAGAACGCGCAGCGTGTGGCCGGCGGCGCGAACCTGGTAGTGAATTGCCGCGCCCATGAAGACCGCGTGCTCGATGACGCCGTCGAACTCGCCGTCGGCAGCCTCGATGCCGATATCCTCGGGCCGGATCGCGATACCCTCGGCATCCTTCTCGCCGGGATTTTCCACCTGCCGGACGGCGCCCCAGGGCAGGCGGCACTGGTTGCCTGACAGGTCGCCGCCGATGACGTTGGTCATGCCCAGGAACTCCGCGGTGAAGCGGTAGGTAGGCCGGCGGTAGAGGTCGATCGGCGTGCCGCGCTCGACGATCTCGCCATCCTTCATCACCACGATCTCATCCGCGAGTGCCATGGCCTCCGACTGGTCGTGCGTGACATAGACGGAGGTGATGCCGAGCTTCTTCTGCAGGATGCGCAGGTCCTCGCGCAGCGTGTCGCGCAGCTTGGCGTCGAGATTGGAAAGCGGCTCGTCGAACAGCAACACGTCAGGCTCGATGACCACGGCGCGGGCGAGCGCCACGCGCTGCTGCTGGCCGCCCGAGAGCTGGCGCGGCAATCGCTTGCCGAGATGGGCAAGTCCGACGAGATCGAGGGCCGCCGCCACGCGGCGCGCGATCTCGGCCTTCTTGATACCCCGCATCTCCAGGCCGAAGGCAACGTTCTTTTCCACGCTCATATGCGGGAAGAGCGCGTAGGTCTGGAAGACCATGCCGAAATTGCGCCTCTCCGGTGCGACGTCCTCGATACGACGGCCGGCAAGCCAGATTTCTCCGGCGGTCGGGTCGGAAATGCCGGCGATCATGCGCAGCAGCGTGGTCTTGCCGCAGCCCGAGGGACCGAGCAGCGTTACCAGGCGGCCGGCAGGGATTTCGAGGTCGAGGCTCTTGAGGGCCTGCACGCCGTCGAAATGCTTGGCGAGGCGGCGGATGGAAAGCGACGTATTCATGAACGGACACCGTGAAGTCAGGGATGGCACCGCTTGGGCGACGCCATCCCCGGGTCAGTGGAGGAGGTCAGTTGGTGCGAAGCAGGTTGGCAGTCGCGTAGGCGCCGAGCACAGTGTTCAGCACCGCCGGCATGTTCTGCAGCCTGCGCGTCGCGAACTGGTCCGTCGGGATGAGGCGAGCCACTTCCTCCGGCGTGAAGCTTGCAGCCGGATCGATATCCGTCCGGGCCGAGCGCGAGCCGTTGATCTTCAGCTTCTCGAGCTGGGCGTCATGCGAGACGAGGAAGTCGAGGAGGAGGAGACCTGCCGCAGGATGCTCGCCGCCAACCGGCAGGAAGGCGCCATCGCCACCCCCCACCTGGCCGCTCTTCAGGAGCTCCAGGCGCACGGTCGGCGGCAGGAGACCGCGACCGACGAAATCGTACGTCATGTCTTCCCAGACGGTGCCGATGGAGCCGGCGCCGTTGCCGATGAGCGTCAGCGTGTCGGAGTTGCCCTTGGTGAGCTCGACGACCGGAAGCAGTTGCTTGTAGTAGTCCCAGACTGGCGTCATGCAGTCGCTTGCCGCGAATGCCTTGGCCTGTTCCTCGGTGATGGAATAGTCGGTGAGCGTCGCGCGGCACGCGTCACCCGTGACCTTGGCGAAGGTGATCGACTGCAGAAAGCCGCTGCCGGAGCCGCCGCCCGTCGGCGAGGTGACGATGAATTTGCCGGGATTGGCCTGTGCCCATGCAAGCAACGAGTCGAGATCGTCAGGCGCCTTGTCCGTCGGCACGGTACGCGTGTCGTAGATGATGGCCGTCTGGTTGCGATGGAAGGGGAGGTAGGCGCCGCCGTGCTGGTAGCCGCCCGTCGACGTGGCGATTGCCGGATCAAGGGCTGCGCCGCTCGGGAGCACGCTGTTGAGGGCGATGTTGGCGACGACGCCACCCTTCATCACGGTGCCGAGGTTGCCCGAGCTGATGAAATAGGCGTCCGCAGGAGCCTTTGAGCCGGAATTGTGGGCGGCGATCAGCTGCTGGATGGCAGCCGCACCTTCGCCTCTCAGATACTCAACGCTGATGCCGTACTTCTTCTCGAATTCCGGGATCAGGTGCTCGGTGAAGAGCGGTGCGAAGGAATCCGTGAAATCGAAAAGGGTGACGCTGCCTTCCTTTTTGGCGAGCGGCACGACGACGTCGTAAAAATTGTCGGCCGAGAGCTTTGACAGATCGAATCCGGGTTCGGTATTGAACTTGTCCGACCCGACGGGCTCCGCCGCATAGGCTGCGGTGCCGAGAAGGACAGCAATGGACGCTGCAATGAAGGTTTTCATTTGTCGTCTCCGTTAGGGTTGAGGACGCGAGTTAGATCGCGGCTTCTCCGGCACTCCGCAGGTCATTTTCCCGATGAAGCGGAGTGCCGGAAAATGGTTCGGGCAGAATGCCCAGCAGTTTTCCGGCGACCGCCGGAGAGGCTGCGAAGGCGGGCGCGCCGTGGCTGAGGCCGCCGGCCGAGAAATAATCGAGGGTAACGGCGCCGGCGCAGCGCGCGATGTACAGGCCACCGACCGCATCCCAGGGGTTCATGTGCGGCTCGGCGTAGGCGTCTAGGCGGCCCGCGGCGACATGGGCGAGGCAAAGCGCTCCGGCCCCGAGCCTGCGGTACTCACCACCTGCGGCGATGATTCTTTCCGTGACCTCGGAATAAAGCGCCCTCTCGTGGCGAGGCGAAAAGCCAAGACCGATTACTGCGGAGATGAAATCGGTCTCGCCGGCGCAACGGATCGGCTTGTCTCCCAGGAAGGCATTGCCGTTCGGATCCGCCCAGAAGAGTTCGTCGAGCACAGGGTCGAGGATCCAGGCGGCGATTGGTCGACCCTGCTCCAGCAAGGCGAGCGAGACGCAGAAGTAGCCGATGTGACGGCTGAAATTCACCGTGCCGTCGATCGGATCGATAAGCCAGGTGAAACCTTCGGCACTGGCTTCGCCACCAAGTTCCTCACCGATGATCTGGTCCTCAGGAAAGGATGCGGCAATTGCTTCTCGAAGCGTCCGCTCGATGGCGAAGTCAGCCTCGGTTACGACATCGCCTTGTCCTTTGTCGCTTTTGGCGAGTTGCGCTGTGCGAAAGAAGGCGAGGGCGCTTTTACCGGCCCTTTCGACAATCGCGCGTCCTGTTGTTATGCGTGTGTCCGGCATTTGATCACTGGTCTGCTTTTGTGGTGGAACGGAGGATGATTTTCGGGGAGCAATGAACGAGCCCGTTGTCGCTGGTCCTTGTGGGATCGTGGCGGCCATCGAGCTGCTGGTGCAGGTTCACGTAGTCGACGATGCGGCTCACCATCTCGTCGAGCGGCTGCTCAAAGGTCGTCAGCTGGTAGGGTGTCCAGGAAGATGCCGGCAGGTTGTCGAAGCCGATCAGCGAGAGATCGTCGGGGATTGAGACCTTGCCGCGCAGGCCATCCATGAAGCCGAGCGCCAACGCGTCGTTGGTCGCGAAGACCGCGTCCGGGCGCGCACCGGCAGGGAGCGCGAGGAAGGCACTGGCACAATCCTTGCCGGCTTCGATCGTCATGGTCTCGTTGTGCCAAACCGTTACCGCCTCGCCCTGCGCGCGAATGGCAGCCATGAAGCCATTCGCGCGAAGCGAAGGCGCCCAGCTGTCTTGCGGGCCGCTGATGACCAGAAAGCGCCTGCGGCCCTCGGCGAGAAGCAGCGATGCGGCAGTCGCGCCGCCCCTGGTATTGTCGGTCGCGATGGAAAACGCGCCCGGATGGTTCGCCGGTCGGTTGAGGGCGGCGAAAAATCGACCACCGGAAAGGATTGCTTCGGCACGCTTCGTCTGCACGTTGCCGGCGGTGACGATCACGCCGCGCGTGCGCCAGCCGATCGATTCCTCCAGCAGCCGGTCCACCTGGTCGTCGCTTTCGGCGTAGAAAAGGAGCGGCTTGAGATGCCATTCCTGGACCGCCTTCAGGAGATGGGAGAGGACCTGCGCACGCCAGTCGAAATGGAGCCGCGTCGTGATGACCGCAACGAGTGGTGCATCGCCCGTCACCATGCTGCGCGCCAGTGCGTTCGGCTGCCAGCCGATGTCGTCGGCGACCTTGAGGATTCGCTCGCGGGTTTCAGGCGCGATGCGGCCGTGGCCGGTAAATGCCCGGCTGACCAGCGCCTGCGAGACCTTCGCCGCTTTTGCGACGTCTCGCGATGTGACTGAGCCAGGCCCTTTCGACTTGCCGTTTGTCATCGCTTCAGCCTGCCTCGCCCGGATTGACGGAAGGCACACAGTCATCGACTCTCGGGGTGGTAGTACGTATTACCATCGATGAACGATCAGTTGCGGCGGCCACGGTTCAAAGCTCTCTCTGTCTTGGAAACAGGCGACTCTTAAGCCCGGCTTGTGACAGCGGAATAACAACCGAGTCGCTTTTTGAGCAGGTCGCCACAACGGACCGCGTGCGACGGTCTCCGCCGCTAAAGGTAGGGTAGGGGAGTCAGGTGGAACAGCGGGTCAGCGGACCTGGTTCCAGCGCCTGACCACGGGCTCGGTCAGGTCGTGCTCATAGCCGAGAACGCTGATGCTCGTGGTATCGAGCACGAAATGGCTCCCGCCTTCCGGCGGCAGTCCAAGCCAACGCGCGACGAAAACCCTGAGGAAATGGGCGCTCGAGAAGATGAGCGCCGTCTCGTTCAGACCACGGAGTTCGCCGATGATGGTGTCGGCGCGTGCACCGACATCCGCGGCGGCTTCACCCCTGGGGCAACCGTCCCGGAAGAGGTCCCAGCCGGGGCGCTCGGCCAGAATCTGCTTGGTGGTCAGGCCCTCATAGGCCCCGTAGTCCCATTCGGCCAGCTCGTCTCTTACCACCCTTGCAGACCCGAAGCCGGCGAGCTCCGAGGTCGTTTTGGCGCGAAGGGACGGGCTCGACCAGACGACCGAAAACTGCCGATCCGGCAGGCGGCCAGCCACCCCGCGGGCAGCGGTTTCGCCCGCCGTGGTTAGCGGAATGTCCGTCCGGCCGGTATGCCGTCCGGACGAACTCCATTCCGTCTCTCCATGCCGAACAAGATAGATTTCTGGAAATGCAGTGCTCATCACGAGGCCTTTCGATTCCCTTCACCTATCGTTCGCATTCCGCGGCCATGCCTAGGCGGCGGTTTCTTCCCTGACGTCGTCGAGAAGAAAGTGCACGACGACATAATTGGTCGTGTAGTGCCGGCCGCTGTCGGCAACATTCTCCACGTTGCCGCCATCCGCCGGATGCCAGGGATGATAGTGAGGGTTCGTGGCGATCAACGTGATCGCCTTGCCGGCAAAGGCGCCGTCGCTAAGGCGAAAGCGCATCTCTGCAAGGGGCCAGATCTGCTCGTACCGTTCCATGGGAATGCGGACCTTGAGCGCCTTCCTTGATATCGGGGCGCCGTCTTCGGTATTCACCGCCTCCAGCATGACGACCTCAGCGCCGTCGAGAATGGAATTGAATTCCTCCGGCCACATTCTTTTCATGAAATCGCTCCTCCCAAGCCATTTTGACTGTTCGCCAGTTAAATCTAGCGTTTCCCGGCGGAAGAGCAAATCGCAAAAACGGCATCTGTGCCGCGCCGAGATCCCGCCTGATAATTTCAGGCGGGCGGGATCAGATCGGCAAGATAGGTGTTCTCGGCTCGCGACCGCGCAAATTCGTCGGGCCGGATAATGGCGGAAAGCAGCATTTCGCCCTCGGCGGGCGCCTTGGCGAGCAACGTCCCATCGGGCGCCACTATGCGCGACAGGCCGGCATAGGTGAACGCCTCGTCGGCACCGCAATGATTGACATAGGCTACGAAGACCTGGTTTTCGAAGGCACGCACCTGGATCATCTTGTCGGCGATGAAGCTGCCGGACCAGCCCTCCGGCAGGGCGGTCGGGACGACGACAAGATCGGCGCCGGCCTGCGCCAGCCGGCGGACGTTTTCGGGGAATTCGACATCGTAGCAGATGAGGACGCCGATGGTGACGCCGCCGACGTTTGCAAGCACGGAGGCGGGTGGCTCCGGCTTGAACCAGGCGCGCTCATAGGTGCCGTAGAGATGGGATTTGCGATAGATGTTGCGCAGGCTCTTGCCGTCGGTAACGAGAGCACTGTTGTAGACGGTATCGCCTGCGCGCTCCGGAAAGCCCGTGACGATTGCGAGGCCCGTCTCGCGTGCGATCCGGCCGATCGCCTCGGCGACTTGGCCGTCAGGAGGCGTGGCAAGATCACGAAACGCCTCGCCGGCGCCGTAGCCCGTTACCGCCAGTTCCGGCGCGACCAGCAGGTCGGCGCCATTGGCGGCCGCTTCGCGGGCGGCGCGGGCGATGCGGGAAATGTTGGCCTCCACATTGCCGGTGACGGCCTGCATCTGCAGGGCTGCAAGGTGCATGTCACATCTCCTACTTGTCGGCGGGCGACATTGCGCCCAGAAGCTTCGGAAGATCGCCGAAGCGGGCGACGAGACCGAAGATGAGCGCTGCCACCGCCACGAACAGGATCGTCACCGAGGCCATGGTCGGCGTGTAGCCATAGCGCAGCGCGTTGAAGATCTTGATCGGCAGCGTTTCCATCGTGAAGCCGACCGTCATGTAGGCGACGATATACTCGTTGAGCGACAGCACGAAGGCGAAGGCATAGCCGGAAACGAGATAGGGCAGTATTAGCGGCAGTACCACCGTGCGGAAGATCGTCCGGTCGTCGGCCCCGAGCGTCGCGGCCGCTTCCACGAAGGACCGGTCGATCGCGGAAAAGCCAAGCGAGATGGTGACGAGCGGCAGGGTGACGAAGAAGATCGCATGGCTGATGACGGCCGTCCACGGTTGGCCGTAGAAGCCGGTTGTCGCCCAGAAGGTCAAGAGGCCGAGCGCGGTGATGACCGGCGGCAGCGTGAAAGGCGCGATGCCGAGAATCTGGAAGATGCTCGCCCAGGGTGCGACCCGCCGCCAGAGGAACCAGGCAAGCGGCAGGGCGATGAGCAGGGCCAGCGCCGCAGAGAAGGCGGCAAGCGTCAGAGAGGCCAGCAGCGCATTGCGCCATTCGGGGTTGGCGAAGATCTCCCCGTACCAGGAGAGTGAAAAGCCCTGGGGCGGAAAGGCGAGCGTCTGGCGGGCGTTCACCGAGACGCCAGCGACCACGATTAGTGGAAGCGCGAGGAAGAGCCCGATGAGAGTGAAATAGAGACGCTGGAGCAGGGTGGTCATGCGGCTTCCCCCTTGCGTCCGGCATAGACGGTGAGGCCTACGAGGCCAAGCGTTACCAGCACGAGGAACACCGCCATCGCGGCTGCGAAAGGCATGTTCGACTGGTAGATCGCCTGATCGGTGATCAGCACCGAGAGCGTCCAGTTCTGAGGCCGGCCGAGAATCTGCGGCAGAAGATAGGAGCCGAGCGCGAAGATGAAGACCATGATCAGCGTTGCGATGATCGTGTTGCGCAGTGCCGGCACGACGACGGTGAAAAAGGCGCGCACCGGGGAGGCGCCCAGCGTGCGGGCCGCTTCCGTCAGCGTCGGATCGAGCCGCACGAGGGCGGGATAGAGCACGAGAACGGTATAGGGCAGGGCCTGGTAGACCATGGCGGTCAGTACTGCGCCGAAGCTCGGATTGAGCGCGACCGCCTGCTTCATGAGGCCGACTGCGACGAGAAGGTTGGTGATACCGGCCGTGCGCGAGAACAGCGTCGACCAAGCAAAGCCGATGATGACCTCCGAGAGCGACAGCACGGAGAGAAGGGCAACCAGCCACAGGACCTGGGTACGCCGCGCGGCGCGGGAGAGAAGATAGGTAAAGGGGACCGCGAGCACGACGCAGCAGATGGCGACGGCAATTGCCAGAAAGAGGGAGAAGCCGAGCACCTTGCCGAAGAACAGGCTGAGGAAGCGGGCGTAATTGTCGGTGACGAAGGCGGGCTCGTAGAATCCGCCCTGCTGGCGCTGGAAAAAGGATACGGCGATCATGGTCGCGAAGGGCACCACGAAGAAGACGGTCAGCATCCCGGCCGGAAAGAACAGCGGGCCGTAATCCGCGAGCCTCTGGGGAGCCTCCCGCCTCATGACTTCAGCACCACGCAGACATCGGGGGAGAGCGTGATACCGACAGCGTGGCCGATCGCGACGTCTGGCCGGGCGCGCGGCGTCGAGACCGCGACGATCTGCTTGCCCTCGACCTCCACGAAGGTTTCGATCATGCCGCCGAGATCGCGCACGAAGACGACCCTTCCGGTGATCGGTGCCATGTCCGGGGCGGTAAGATGCACATCCTCCGGCCTGACCGATATCATGCCGCTTGCAAGACCCGCTGGTGCTGCAAGTCCCTCGATCAGCTTGCCGAGCACGGTCATTCGGCCGGCGCCGTCCACCTTGAATTCAATGAGGTTCGTCGAGCCGATGAAGTCGGCGACGAAAGTGTCGGCGGGGCGGCGGTAGATCTCGACCGGCGGGGCTGCCTGGCGGATCTCGCCGCTGTTCATGACGACGACGGTATCCGCCATCGTCATCGCCTCGCGCTGGTCGTGGGTGACGACGATTGTCGTGATGCCGAGCTTCTGCTGCAACTGGCGCAACTCCACCTGCATCGCCTCGCGCAGCTTTGCGTCGAGGGCCGAGAGCGGTTCATCGAGCAGGAAGAGCTTCGGCGAGATCGCAAGGGCGCGGGCGATCGCCACGCGTTGCCGCTGCCCTCCCGACAGCTTCGCGACCGGGCGGTCGGCAAAGCCGGGAAGGTGGATCATCGACAGAAGTTCATCGACGCGCTTCTTCTGATCCTCCTTCGGAGCACCGCGGATGCGCAGCGAATAGGCGATGTTCTCGCCGACGGTCAGATGCGGGAAGAGTGCGAGCGACTGGAAGACCATGCCGAGGTCGCGCTTGTGGGTGGGCACGCCGGTAATATCTTCACCGCCGAGGCGGATTGCACCACTCGTCGGAAGATCGAGACCGGCGATCATGCGCATCAGCGTGGTCTTGCCGCAGCCCGAGGGGCCGAGCAGGCAGACGAACGTACCATCCGGCACCGTCAATTCCACGTTCTTGACGGCCGTGAACGGACCGAATTGCTTGGTGACGTTCTGGAGTGTCAGTCCCGACATTGCTTCCCCGTTTTCTGTCCCCCTCTTTCGGAAGGCGCTTTGGGAAGGGCCGCTTCTGGCAGCCCCTCCTGTTCACAAGCCGAATGAACTCAGCCGACGATCATTTCCGTCCACTTCTGGTTCAGCCAGTCGGACTTCGTCTGATAGAGATCGTAGCGCGGGATAATCGGCGGGATGTCGGACGAAACGGCCGCGAATTCCTCCGCCGTCAGGTCGAGAAGCTCACGCTTGACCGTCGGCGAGGTGCCGACCTTGCGCGAGAGCAGCGCCTGGATCGACGGCTGGCTCATATAGTTGATGAAGGTGTGAGCCTCCTCGGTCTTCGCCGATGCGCGCGACAGCGCCCAGCAACCGGAATCCTGAATGCCGCCTTCCTTGGGGAAGGTGGAGCGGACGGGATTGCCGTCGGCTGCGGCAAGGCCCGTGACGTCGTGATAATACTGGCCCATCGGGATCTCACCAGACTTCAGTGCCTGCTCGAACTGTGCCTCGTCGCGGTACCAAAGACGAACGTTCGGCCGTAGTTCCGCGAGCTTTTCGAACGCCTTCAACTGGCCTTCTTCGGTGTCAAGGGCCTTGGTGCCGCCGAAATAGGTGGTGGCGGTCACTTCTAGCAGGAAGGAGTTGGAGACAAGGGCGAGCAAGCCGAGTTTGTCGGCGTTCGCCGGGTCCCAGAGCGCGGTCCAGGAAGTCGGAGGCTCTTTGAAGACGTCCGTGTTGGTGACGAGCGTGATGTACCACGCCACGGCGCCGATGCCGGCGATGCGGCCGTCCGGGTACTTGTTGACGAAGTGATCGATCAGGTTCGGCAGGTTCGGCAGCTTTGCCGTGTCGAGCGGTGCCCAGAGGTCGGTCGTCTGGCCCTTCAGCATGGCAACCTGCGACATCATCGAGACGTCGGCAGGGGCCTGCCCGGCCTTGGCAGCCTGTTCGAGCTGCACGAGCCAAGCTTCACCGGTCGGTTCAGCGACGGATTCGACGGCGATGCCGGTCGCCTTGGTGAAATCCGGGAAGATGTTCTTGTCGAACGAATCTTTGAAGTAGCCGCCATAAACGCCGACCTTCAGAGACTTGTCCTGCGCGCGCAGGACCGCCGGCATGGCCAGCATCGAGGCGCCCGCGAGGCCCGCGCCGAGAACGGCGCGACGGCGCAGCGGCGCGTTGAGAATTTTCTGCATGTCTTCTCTCCTTTGTTTGCCGGCTGGTGTCTTCACCATGCCGGCCTGTTCCCACATTCGTTTTGAATAGTTTACGTCAGGCCTTCGCTGCAACGGAAGGGCTGAAGACCATCAGGCTCAGAATTTCGAAGAGTACCTGAGCGCCGGCATGCGCCGTGTTGGTGGTCGCGTCATATTGCGGCGCGACTTCGACAACGTCTGCGCCGACGAGATTGATGCCCTTGAGGCCGCGGATGAGTTCCAGCACCTCGCGGCTGGTCAATCCGCCGATCTCGGGCGTGCCGGTGCCGGGCGCAAAGCTCGGATCGAGGCTGTCGATGTCGAAGGAAAGGTAGGTCGGGCCGTCGCCGACGATCGCCCTGGCCTTCTCGATGATGGCAGGCATGCCCATGCCGGTGACCTCTTCCGCGTGGATGACGGTCATGCCGGACTCGTAGGAGAACTCCCAGAGATATTCCGCGGAGCCGCGGATGCCGATCTGGATCGTGCGCGAAGGGTCGAGCACGCCGTCGAGGACCGCATTCCGGAAGGGTCCGGCGTGATGGAATTTCGTCTGGTCGAAGGCGCCGCCGGTGTCGCAATGGGCATCGATATGGATCATGCCGACGGGTTTCTTCTTGCCGACCGCCTTCAGGATCGGATGGCTGATCGAATGGTCGCCGCCAACTGCGAGCGGAATAACGCCGGCATCGACGATCTGGTTGAAGCGCCGCTCGATATCCTCGTGGCTCATTTCCAGCCGGTAGCGGCTGCGAAACGACACATCGCCGATATCGGCGACCCTGAGTTCGAAGACCGGGGCGCAGCCAAGCACCTGGTTGTATGGGCCGATCCGCTCGATGGCACGCAGCGCCCGCGGCCCGAAACGGGAGCCCGGGCGGTTGCTGACGCCGAGATCCATGGGGACGCCGGTGATGGCGACCTGCAGATTGCCGAAATCCGGTTCGTTCGCATCGACCGGCATGTAGGGAGCGGAGAGGAAGGTCGGGACGCCGGCATAGGGGGCAAGCCGGGTGCCGTTCTTCGAGAAGATCTTGTCCGCTACCTTGCGGAATGCGGGATCGAATAGCTCGCCGCCGTGGCCCTCCCCGTATTTCGCCTTCAAAGCCTGCAGCTTGCCTTCGTCGAATGCCATTATCCGCCTCTTGATGATCCATATCGGGCATGCGGGGGCTTTGACGCTGACGCGGCCTAAATTTTGGATCCCCCGGGCTTTTGCCCTTGTTTTCATCATTATCATTGCAAATGGACCGAAAAATCAATTGACAATGTTATTGAAAATGATGTGAGAAAAATTCACCACTGCCGTCGTTGGAGCCTGCCGTGTCAAACCGCCTGCCACCCCTGAACCCCCTGCGTGCCTTCGAGGCGACGGCAAGGCGTGGATCGGTCTCGGCAGCGGCGCGCGAGCTGAACGTCACCCACGGCGCCATCAGCCATCAGATCAAGGCGTTGGAGGAATCGCTGAACGCCGTGCTCTTCGAACGCGGCGGCAAGCGGCTGAAGCTGACATCCCAAGGGGCGCTTCTCCTGCCGGCGGTCACGCAGGCCTTTGGCGAAATTGCTGCCGCGACCGCGCTGATGAAGCGGCCCGCCACCAGCGGCGAGCTGACGGTTACCTGCGTGCCCGCGCTTCTTTCCTTTTGGCTGATTCCGCGGCTGAGCAGCTTCACCGAGCAATATCCTGACGTGCGCCTCACACTGATCGCCTCGAACGATACCGACCAGTTGCATTCGCCCGCGGTCGATATCTGCATACTTTATGGCGATGGCAACTGGCCTGATGTCTGGTCGCGACTGTGGAGCAATCTGCGCCTCTTTCCGATCGCTAGTCCGACGCTCGTCAACAGCCGGCCGTTGCGCTCCGTACGCGATCTCTCCGACCACGTGATCTATCATGGCGACGACGGGAGGGAGTGGAACACGTGGCTGACCGCAGCCGACGCGAAGGACCTCGTTCGCGGGCGTCAGCACTTTATGAGCGATGCGCGGCTTTCGACCGAGGCGGCGCTCCACGGGCAGGGGATCGCCTTGGGCGACACGATCACCGCGAGTAACCTCATCGCCAAGGGTGAGTTGATCGTGCCCTTTGATCTCACCGTTCCCGCCAACGATGCCTTTTATGTTGCCTGCCGGCATGAACTGCGGGCGGCACCCATCGCCAGGGTATTCATCGATTGGTTCTTTGCCTCGCTCGAGGCTGACAGCCTGCCGGAGCCGCAGACCTCGGCACGCACGCTCCTGAGGGGGCGCAATCCCCAGGCCAGCTACCAGCCGGTGTCCTCGCCGGGACGCAGATTGGCCGGACAAGCACAGAAACGAAAATCCCGGGCCTGACCCGGCAAGTCGACAGGAAATGCCCATGCCTCACTACAATCCCCTGGTCGAGAAGCTCGTACCGCCACCCATCCCTTCCGTGCTCGCGTGGTCGAAGGCTTACAAGGGAGAGAAGGGTCCGCTCATCGATCTCTCGCAGGCCGTGCCCGGCTACCCCGCCCATCCGGAAATGCTGGCGCTTCTCGGCAAGTTCGCCGCGTCGCCCGCCTATGCCGGCTACGGCCCGATCGAGGGTGAGCCGGTACTGCGTAATGTATATGCCGAGCACATCGCTGCACTTTATGGCGCGGATCTTGTCGCCGCCAATGTCCACGTCACCGCAGGCTGCAACCAGGCTTTCGCTTGTGCGGCCATGGCCGTCGCAGGTCCGGGCGATGCGGTGTTGATGACCAATCCCTACTATTTCAACCAGGAAACGACGCTTGCCATGTTTGGCGTTCGCACCCGTTTCGCTCCCTGCGAGGCTTCGAACGGCTTCCTGCCTGATATCGCCTCGCTCTCGGTGGCGATTACGCCCGATGTGCGGGCACTGGCGCTTGTATCGCCCAACAATCCCACCGGCGCCGTCTATCCGCCGGACCTGATCGGCGAGATCTTCGACCTTTGCTGGGAACGCGGCATCTGGCTCATTCTCGACGAGACCTATCGCGACTTCCTGCCCGAGGGTGCGGATCGCCCACACGACCTATTTGCGCGGGAGGGATGGGAAGACACGCTGATCGGTCTCTACAGCTTCTCGAAGTCCTTCTGCATTCCCGGCCATCGGCTCGGCGCGATCACCGCCGGTGCCGAAACGGTCGACCAGATCGCAAAGATCATGGACAACCTGCAGATATGCGCGCCTCGCGCACCGCAGGCAGCCGTCGCCAAGGCGCTTCCCGACCTTGCGGAATGGAGAGATGAAAACAGGCGTGAGATCGCCCGCCGTGCCGCAGCGCTGCGCGCGACGATGCAGCAGATACCGGATTGGCAGATCGGGGCAGTCGGGGCCTATTTCGCCTTTGTCCGCCATCCCTTCGAGGGTCGGAGCGCTTCGGAGGTCGCCGAGGCACTTGTTCGCGAAGCGGGGATCCTCTGCCTGCCCGGCAGCTATTTCGGGGAAGGCCAGGAACGCTATCTTCGGTTTGCCTTTGCGAACGCCGATGTGGCGACGATCGCCATGATCGGGCAGCGGCTCCCTGGGTTGCACATGGCCTGAGCCGGTTCGTCACCGCTCCGGCACCGCCTGCTACAATTGCAACCAGTTCAAACTCTCCGGAAATCGGCGGCTAACGCGGGCCGCTGAACTTTCACATTCATTCGGACGTCATGCGGGCATTCGGTCCGCACCGGTGGAGCGCATTCGCCGCAAGTTGTGACGTCCATTCCGAACAATGCAGTGCCTTCGAGCGCTGCTGTTGAGGATTGTGACAGGAGAGACTAAATGCTGCTGGTGCCCGCAACCACTGCCGATATCGGCGATATCGTGGAACTCGTCAACAAAGCCTATCGGGACGAGAATCCGAAGGGCGGTTGGACCGACGAAAGGGAACTGCTTGCCGGCCCGCGGATCGGCGAGGAGAGGCTTGCAGACATGATCGCCCACGAGAACTGCGTGGTGCTCCTCTGCAGGCGGTACGAGGATGCGAAGCTGATCGGCTGCGTTGCCGTGAAGGAAATGGAGCACGGAATGTGGCATCTCTCGCTCCTCGCAGTCGATCCGGCGCTGCAGGCGGCGGGTCTCGGACGCGCAATTCTCACGGCGGCCGAAAAATATGTTCTCGAACGCGAAGGACGATCCATACAGATTACGGTGATCGGCCTCCGCAAGAGCCTCCTGGAGTGGTATGTCCGGCGCGGCTATGCGCAAACGGGTGTCATCGAGGTTTTTCCCTACGACGACGAAAGCGTCGGCACGCCCCTTCGCCAGGATCTCAGCCTCATCGTGCTGCGCAAATCGCTGGATCGGCCCACGTCGCTGCGATCGCGGGAGACATATTTTTAGCCAAATTTTGTCGCAGAAAGTTCGCGCTTGTGCCACAATCTGGCAGCAACGGGGGGAACGAGAATGGCGATATGGCGTCCAGACAGCTCCTTTTATCCATCTCCGCGAATGGCGGCAAAAGCGCCAAAAGAAACCGTCGCCTATGTGGCGGCGTTCGATCCTGACCGCAAGAAGCCCGATGCTATTGCGGTCGTTGACGTCGATCCCTCTTCGGCCACCTATTCCCAGATCGTCGGTCAGGTCGACATGCCAAATGTCGGCGACGAACTGCACCATTTCGGCTGGAACGCGTGCTCGTCCTGCCTCTGCCCGAATGCGCCGCATGCCCATGTCGAGCGCCGCTATCTCATCGTACCCGGTCTCAGGTCCTCACGGCTCCATATCATCGACACGAAGCCGGATGCGCGGGCGCCGAAGATCGTCCGCGTCATCGAGCCCGCCGAGATCGCTGAAAAGGCGAATTATTCCCGCCTGCATACGGTCCATTGCGGGCCGGAGGGCATCTACATCAACGCGCTTGGCGATGCCAACGGCAACGCCCCCGGCGGCATCTTTCTCCTGGACCACGACAGCTTCGACGTGTTGGGCCAGTGGGAGATGGATCGCGGTCCGCAGAAGCTTGCCTATGACTTCTGGTGGCACCTCGGCCACGACACGATGATCACCAGCGAGTGGGGCACGCCCGACACCTTCGAGAATGGCCTCGTGCCGGAGGTGCTTCTCGGCTCGAAATACGGCCGCAGGCTGCATTTCTGGGACCTGCAGAAGCGTAAGCATGTACAGGAGATCGACTTGGGCGAGGAGCATCAACTCGTCTTCGAACTTCGCCCCGCACACGATCCGACCAAGGCCTATGGCTTTGTCGGCTGCGTCATCAGCCTCAAGGACCTCTCGGCCTCGATCTGGACCTGGTATCGCGACGGCGAGCGTTGGGCCGTCAAGAAGATCATCGAGATACCGGCGGAACCGGCCGATCCCGAGCACCTGCCTCCGGTGCTGAAGGGCTTCAAGGCGGTGCCACCGCTGGTAACCGACATCGACCTCTCCATGGATGACCGCTACCTTTACGTCTCCTGCTGGGGAACGGGCGACATGATCCAGTACGACGTGTCCGACCCGCTTGCGCCGAAGGAAACGGGGCGCGTGCGCATTGGCGGCATCGTTGCCCGCGCGACCCATCCGAAGGCCTCAAACGGTGCGCTGAACGGCGGCCCGCAGATGGTTGAGATCAGCCGCGACGGTAAGCGGGTCTATTTCACCAACTCGCTCTATGGCCCCATCGACCCGCAATTCTATCCGGATGGCATCGACGGCTGGATGGTGAAGCTGGATGTCGGCGAAAACGGCGGAATCTCCTTCGACAAGGACTTCTTCGTCGACTGGCCGAAGGGCCATCGGCCACATCAGGTACGTCTCGAAGGCGGCGACTGCTCCTCTGATTCCTATTGCTATCCTTGAGGGCTGACCGCGTGCCCATGGGTCGTGCAGAATGACCAGCCTCTGGCCCTGGCTCACGGTCGCCGGTCTTGGCGCGTTCCACGGCGCAAACCCGGCCATGGGCTGGCTTTTTGCTGTGGCACTCGGCCTTCACCGGCATAATCGGCGCGTCGTATGGGTGTCGCTCATACCGATCGCGGTCGGCCATGCGGCCTCGATCGCGCTCGCACTGGCCGTCATCCTGGCGTTCGGCCTGCTCCTGGACCTGGGCGTCCTGCGCTCGGTCACCGGAATGCTGATCCTGGTGCTCGCCTGCTATCACGCGATCTATGGTCACAAGCATCGCGTCAGGATCGGCATGCAGACGGGGATGGCGGGGCTTGGCGTCTGGTCCTTCGTGATGGCGACGAGCCATGGGGCAGGGCTCATGCTGGTGCCGGCCGTCCTTGCCCTCTGCGTCGCCAACGGCACGCCGTTTCCGCCGGATGCGTCCTTTGCGGTTTCGCTCGGAGCGGTCGCCGTGCACACGCTGGCGATGCTGGCAGTCACGGGGCTCATTGCCGCGATCGTATTCGAATGGCTTGGTCTTTCGTTGCTTCGCAGTGCCTGGATCAATTTCGATCTGATCTGGACGCTCGCGCTCGGGACCACCGGTCTCATTCTGCTTTTCGAGTAATTGCCGCTGCCCGCGACGAAAGCGCGGTCAGCCCGACGTGCTCTCGCGCACGACGAGGCCGAAACCGAGATCGATCTGTTCGTCCGCGGGTTTGGCCGAGGCTTCGATGGCCGCTAGGACCTTTTTTGCCGCAAGCTTGCCCGTTTCATACCGCCGGGTCGCGATGGAAGAGAGGGACGGGGAGGCGCAGGCCGCAAATTCCAGATCGTGAAAGCCGATGATGGAGATGTCGCCGGGCACGCGAAAGCCGCGCTTGCGGCATTCCTGCATGGCGCCCAGCGCGAGGTTGTCGTCGGTGCAGAATATCGCCTCGGGCGAATCCCCGCGTTCGTTCATCTCGGCAAACAGCGCCGAGCCGAGCGCGACCGAGCTGGCGCTCGCGCGCTGCGCGATGATCGTTCGCCCGGAAAGCCCCGCACCTTCCATGGCGGCGTGATATCCGTCCATGCGCGATTGCGCGCGATGATCAAGATTGCCGGTGAGGAATGCGATCTTCTGGAAACCCCGTTCGAGAAGATGCGTGGTCGCCGTCCGGCCGGCAAGTTCCTGCGACATGCCGATATTGATGTTGATCGGGTCGGGCGACAACTCGAACGTCTCTACGACGGGAAGGCTGGCCTGCACCAGGAGCTGTCGGGCATGGAGCGTATGGTGGATCCCGGCGATGATGATCGCTTCCACGCGCTGTCCGAGCAGCGCCTTGATCGCGTTTTCTTCCTCCGTCTCCGAATAGCGGCTGTTGACGACGATCACCTGGAAGCCCGCATCGACCAGTGCCTCGTGCAGCGCGAACAGATACTCCGCAAAAATGACGTTGTAGAGCGTCGGGACAATGACCCCGATCGAGTGCGTCCTCGAAGAGGCAAGCCGGCTGGCCGCAAGGTTCGGCACGTAGCCCAGTTCCCTGACCGCCGCGTCCACGCGCAGCCGCAATCCTTCCGAGACTGCTGCCGGCTTTCTCAGTACCCTCGAGACCGTGATCGGGCTTACACCCGCCAGACGTGCAACATCGTCCAGTGTTATCCGCCGCATTGAAATTATTCCTTCGCTCAGGTGGAACGCCGGAATGCTCTTAATACAAGAATTTTACTGTAATGACACAGTTACCAACGTTGGCAAGGATAATTTGACAGCGCTGTCAACTATGTTAATATTTGGAGGTCCGGATCGGCGTGGGATGGAGCTTCCGGACCAAGCATGCCAATCAACCTGAGGAGGGGCGGCTTGGTCCGCCCGTGGAGGAGGACATTCATGCTTACATTGAAGACAGGAAAACCGGCGGGTCTCGCCGTGTTTTCGGCGTCGGTCTTTGCGCTGTTGTGTGGCGCGGCCTATGCTGAGCCTCAAGTTGTGTCTGGTCCGGCAGCTGAGCCCGGATGCATGGTCCCTTGGGCGGCAGACACGCAATTCCTGCAATATCCGAAGAAAGAAGGACCCTATCGCGTCGCACTTGCGAACGGCTACATCGCCAATACCTGGCGCATCCAGATGGTGCAGACGGCCAAGGCCTATGCGGCCCAGCCTGACGTTGCGGCCAAACTCAAGGAGTTCAAGGTCGTTTCGACCGGCGAGGACGTGCCTGCACAGATTTCCGCCATCAACAACTTCATCGACGCCGGCTATGACGCCATCGTCGTGAACGCACAGAACCCGACCGCTTTCGGTCCGGTCATCAAGCGCGCCAAGGAGGCGGGCGTCATTCTGGTCGCATTCGACAACATCCTCGACACCAAGGATGCAATCAACGTCAACGTCGACCAAAAGGGGCTTGGCGTCATCTGGGCGGATTGGCTGGCCAAGCATCTGCCGAATGGCGGCAAGATCCTCGAGGTACGCGGCGTGGCCGGCACATCCGTAGATACGGACCGCCACAACGGCATTCACGAAACCCTTGGGGCTTCCGGCAAGAAGTTCGAGATAACGGAAGTGGTAGGCAAGTGGGATGACGGTGTCGCGCAGAAGGCCACTGCCGATGCAATCGCGACAAATGGACCCTTCGACGGCATCACCGCACAGGGTGGCGACACCGGCGTGGTCCAGGCGATGATGGACGCCAAGCATCCGATGGTGCCATTCGGCGGAGAAACGGAAAACGGCTTCCGCAAGTTCTGCGCCAAATTTGCCTCCGACGGGCTGAAATGCTCCTCGGCCGGCACCGGCCCGGCACAGGTTGCGGTTGCGATCAAGACAGCTATTGCGGCCCTTGAGGGGCAGGTCGTGCCGCAGGCCGTCAAACTGCCGACGGCACTCGTCTCCGACCCGGATTTCAAGGAAGGCCAGGACTACTATCCCGACCAATCCGACAATTTCTTCGTCGGCAATTCTTTCCCCACCTGCGGCATCAACTTCACCGCCCAGGAAATCATGGGGCAGACCCAGGAAAACCAGTAAGGCACCTCTTTTGGTGAGGCTTGACTGCGGGCGTTCGCGCCCGCAGTCTGAGGTTTGTTGCGACCCGCTGGGAGGTTGGGCGCATGGCAGTATCCGAACCGCTCTTCCGTATGGAGGGCATTTCGAAGCGTTATGGCGGGGCCATCGCGCTGAAGCAGGCAGATATTGCGATCAGGGCCGGAGCGATCCACGCCGTCCTCGGTGAGAATGGCGCCGGCAAGTCTACGCTTATAAAGATCATGGCGGGCGCGGTGGCACCCGACGAAGGGCGCATGCTGCTCGACGGCAAGGAGGTCTCGTTCCCTTCGCCGGCGGCGGCGAATGCGGCCGGTATCGTCTGCGTCTTCCAGGAACTCTCGCTCATTCCGGACCTTTCGGTCGCCGACAATATCGTCATCAGCAATCCGCCCCTGCGCTTCGGCATGATCGATCGGCGCAAGCAGCGCCAGATCGCCGAGGAGGCGCTGGCGCGGGCGGGTGCGGCCGACATACATCCTTCGTCGCTGGTGAAGGACCTGCCGCTTTCCCGAAGGCAGATGGTGGAGATCGCCAAGGCGCTCGCCCGCAAACCACGCCTGATGATCCTCGACGAGGCGACGTCGGCGCTGACGCAATCCGACGTGGAGAAGGTCTTCGGCGTGCTGAAGCGGCTTCGCGCCGAAGGCATGGCGCTGATCTACATTTCGCATCGCATGCACGAGATCGCGGCCCTTGCCGACGACTGCACCGTTTTTCGAAACGGGCGCAGCATCGAATCCTACCCGGCCGGCACGAAAACCGACCGGCAGGTAGTCGAGCTGATGATCGGCCGCGAATATACGGGCGTCTTTCCGCCGAGATCGAAATCCGTCGAGGGTGACAAGCCGATCCTGTCCTGCCGGAACCTCTGCTGGGGAGGCCGGCTCACCGACATAAGCCTCGATGTGCGACCGGGCGAGATCGTGGGCGTGGGGGGCTTGGACGGCCAGGGTCAGCGTGAGCTTCTCCTCGCACTCTTCGGTGTCCTGCGCGACATTCGCGGCGAGGTCGAAGTCAACGGTAGGCCGGTGACGCTGAAAAGCCCGGGCCAGGCGAAATCCGACGAAATCTCGATGGCGCTGATCCCCGAGGACCGAAAGACCGAGGGATTGATGCTGCCGATGACGGTGCGGGAGAACCTCTCGATCGCATCTCTTGGCCGGGTATCGCGCTGGGGCGTCATCGACCGGGCGTCAGAAGCGCGCCAGATCGATGAACTGCTGAAGCTGCTCTCCATCAAGGCGGCCACGATCGACATGCCGGTCGCCGCCCTTTCGGGTGGCAACCAGCAGAAGGTCGTCATCGCGAAATGGCTGATGACCCGACCGCAGATCATCCTCCTCAACGATCCGACCCGCGGCATCGATGTCGGCACCAAGCAGGAGATGTATGTGCTGCTGAGGAAACTCGCCGATGCCGGTGCCGCGATCATCTACTACTCGACGGACTATGACGAGCTGGTCGGCTGCTGCGATCGCGTGCTCGTCATGTATGACGGCGGAATTGTCCGCGAGTTGCGCGGTGCCGACATAAACGAGCATGAGCTGATAGGCAGCGCTCTCAACATCAAGGCGAACGCATCCTTGCAGGAGGTCTCTCGATGATCAGGGATGCGCTCTCGGAATGGCGCTTCTGGCAAGTCCGGCAACGCGGCACACTCTTTGCGGCCGCGCTTTTTATCGTCATGTTCGCGATCTACGTGTCTAACCATCCGGCGGGCTTCTCGCCGAACGTGGTCCAGACCGCATCCAACAAGGCTGCCCTTCTCGCCTTTGTCGCGATGGCCCAGTGCTTCGTGGTCATAACCGCTGGGATTGACCTGTCGGTCGGCATGATCCTGGTCTTGTGCAATTGCCTCGCATCCTGGCTGGTCGTCGGTACCCCGCTCGAGACGGCGTTCGGCGTTGCGGTGGTTCTTTTGGCCGGCCTTGCCTGCGGCATGCTGAACGGGCTGATCATCATTTTCGGGCGCCTGCAGCCGATCGTAACCACGATCGCCACGAGTGCGATCTTCTATGGGCTGGCGCTGCTCTTGCGGCCGACGCCGGGCGGATCCGTGAACGAAACGCTGGCCGACGTCTTCACCTCCAAGATCTTCGGCGTCTTCCCGATGAGCCTCGTCGTGCTGGCAGCCGTCATACTCGTCATCTGGATCCCCTTCAGCCGGTCGGTGCTCGGCAGGACGGCCTATGCGATAGGATCGGCGGAGAACGCCGCCTATATGTCGGGAATGCCGATCAAGCGCGCAAAGCTCGCCGCCTACGCGCTCGGCGGCCTGCTTTCGGCGATGGGTGGTCTTTACCTCACCTTCTTCTCCTATACGGGGGAGGCGGCGCTCGCCAGCGGCAATGCCTATACGCTCTATTCGATCGCCGCGGTGGTGCTGGGTGGCGTCTCCTTGGCCGGCGGCAAGGGCAGCGCCATCGGCGCCGTGTTCGGTGCGCTGGCCTTTCGCACGATCGGCGACCTGCTCTTCGTCTTCGACCTCGATCCCCTTTGGCAGCCGCTGTTCCAGGGCGTGGTCCTGATGCTTGCAATCAGCATCGGCTGCATCGGCCTTGCCCGCGTCCGAAACCGTCTGGAGTGGTTCCAATGAGCGAAGATGCGTCTCTTCCGCGACAGTCTGTTGCGATGAGCCGGCTGAGGGGCATCGATCCAGCGGTAGCGATCGCCTTCGGCTGCATCGTCCTGCTCCTGCTCGGCGGCTCCATCTATTCGGCGAACTTCCTTTCGCCGGAGTATCTGCTGCAACAATTGAAGGTAGCATCCTTCCTCGGGGTCATAGCGACGGGGATGATGATGGTCATCCTCCTCGGCCAGATCGACCTTTCCGTACCCTGGGTGGTCACGACCGGCGCCATGATGGCAAGTGCTGCAACCATGTATGGCACCACCGGCTCGGTCCTCGCGATTCCCTTCGGCATCTTCTGTGGCGCACTGATCGGGCTCGTGAACGGCGTTGCCGTCGCCTATCTGCGCATTCCTTCGATGATCATCACGCTTGCGACCAATGCCGTCGCGCAGGGCCTGATGGTCGTCTACACCGGCGGGTTCTCGCCGCGTGACTCGGCGTCACCGGCAATGCGCTATCTTGCGACCGGCTATCTGGTGCCGAGTATTCCGAATAGTGTTCTCGTCTGGATCGTCGTCGGCGCGATCGCCGTCTTCCTTCTCACGCGAACGACGTTCGGACGGTCCCTCTATGCGATCGGCAATCGCGAACGAGCCGCCTATATGTCGGGGATCAATACGCGCGCCGTGACGATGATCGCCTTCGTCATTTCCGGCGCGCTCAGCGCCCTTGGCGGAGTGCTGCTTGCCGGCTACGCGTCGAAGGCATCGCAATCCATGGGCGACGCCTATCTCCTGCCGTCCATCGCCGCGGTCGTGCTGGGAGGAACCCACGTCCTTGGCGGCAAGGGCTCCTATCTTGGCACAGTGGCCGGCGTCATCCTCATCACCCTCCTGCAATCGATCCTCTCGGTGATGCAGATCGAGGAATCCGGCCGACAACTGATCTATGGCGTGGTGATCATCGCGATGCTTCTGCTGTACGGCCGGCAGTCAAACTGACGCCGCCCGCATCAGCCGAACTTCGGCGATGCGCGCCTGGCGAGCCGCATGTGCTCGATGATGTGCCGTCCGGACCCTTCGACATGGCGGGCGATGACGCGCGCTGCGGCATCGGCATCCTGCGCCCTGATGGCGGCGATCAGCTCGCGATGCTCCTCGATGACGTTCGTCTGGCGGCTGAGCGACACCGGAAAGCGCCGGCTGATCGCCCCCAGGATCTCGCGATGGCGCCACCACAGGTCCACGGCGTGGCGATTATAGTGCCGGTCGTACATGAGGCGGTGGAAGCGTGTGTCGAGGCTGGAGTGAAGCCGCTCATCGGCAAAGTTCAGTTCCTCTATCTCGGCCTGGATCTGCTCGAGCTTTTCTATCTCGGCCTTCGTGACCAAGCCCACGAACCAGCGCGTCAGCGCCGGCTCGATCAGCACCTCGATCTCGAAAATGTCGCGGACGAACTCTTCGTCGATCGGCCGCACGCGGGCGCCGCGGTTCGGCGTCAAGAGAACGAAGCCTTCGCCGCGAAGCTGCTGAAGAGCTTCGCGCACCGGGTTCGTCGAGGTGCCCATCCGGTTCGCCAGTTCGGCGACCTTCAGTCGCTCGTTGGCCGACAATCTCCCCTGGATAATGTCGTCGCGGATGCGTTCATAGATTGAACCGCCGCCATCCTCGGCGAGTTCGTCAGCCTCCGAAAGAGGCGGGGAGATGTGGGCGATCGTACTCATGACTTCTGTTTTATGTAGTTTTTTGCCGGTTGCCAAGAGCAATCGCACAAATTTATACACTCATATTGACAAAGAATGTACGATCTGAAAGTTTTCGTGCAACACGAGACCGAGGCCTCTACTTCGGCGCGTGGCGGAGGAAGCCGGCGGAGGCCGGCAATCAGGAGGAGATAATGGCTTACCAGCAGAAACTGCGGGGCCTCGTCGTGTCGACGGGGTTGTTGGGCTTTGCCCTGATGGGTTTTCTGAACCCTGCCCTGGGGCAGGACTATCACCAGGCGCCGATGCTCGATGAGCAGGTGAAGGCCGGAAAGCTGCCGGCGGTCGCGGAGCGCTTGCCGGAGCACCCCTATGTCGAGACCATGATCGATGGTGTCGGCAAATATGGCGGCACGCTGCGCACGACAATTCTCGCCAACGGCGACCAGTACAACCTCACCCGCACCATCGCCAACGAACTGCTGGTGCGCTGGGATCCGAAGTGGCAGAAGGTCATGCCCTCGCTTGCCGAGGAATTCACCGCTTCCGACGATGCGACGACCTATACCTTCAAGCTCCGCAAGGGCCTGAAGTGGAGCGATGGCCAGCCCTTCACGGCCGACGACATCCTGTTCTGGTATGAAGACGTGTTCATGAACGACGCGCTCTCGCCGGCCAAGAATCCGACGTTCACCGTTGCCGGCAAGCCGGTCAAGGTGCGCAAGATCGATGATCTGACGGTCGAGTTCAAGTTCGACTCGCCCTACGGCCTGTTTTTGCAGCAGCTGGCTTACGGCCAGGGCCACCTGCCGGTCATCTATCCGAAGCACTATCTCAGCCAGTTCCATGAGAAATACAACAAGGACGGCATCCCGACACTTTTGAAGGCCAATCCGGCCGCGGGCGACTGGGTGGCGCTGTTCAACTCGAAGGTCTCGCTGACATTCCAGCCGCCGTACTGGCAGAACCTTGATCTGCCAACCATGAACCCGTGGATACTGACCGTGCCTTACGCCGACAGCGAACGTGTCGTCGCAACGCGCAACCCCTATTACTGGAAGGTCGATCCGGACGGCAACCAGTTGCCCTATATCGACGGCGTCACCTGGGCAAAGCTCGACGATCCGCAGCTGATGGCGCTGAAGATGACCTCGGGCGAGTTCGATTTTGCCTTCCGCCACATCAACAACTCCACCTTCAAGTCAGTGCTCTTCGACGGCCAGGAGACCGGCAACTATCGCTTCGTTGACGTGAAGGACTTGCCGGCCAATGATGCCGTCATCCTGCTCAATCTCAACTCGACGGACGAAACCAAGCGCAAGCTCTTTCAGAACAAGGATTTCCGTATCGCGTTGAGCCATGCGATCAACCGCCAGGAGATCATCGATCTCGTCTATGTCGGGCAGGGCGCTCCGGCACAGGTGGCGACGCAGCCAGAACACGAGCTCTTCAACGAGCGCGAGGCGACGCAGTACACCGAGTTTGATCCGAAGCTTTCCAATGAAATGCTCGACAAGATCATGCCGAAGAAGGATGCCGAAGGCTTCCGTCTCGACGACAGCGGCAAGCGTTTCACCATCAACTTCATGGTGGCTGACGTCTTCGGGCTCTCCTATCCCGACGTGATGCAGTTGGTGCAGAAATACGCCAAGGAGGTGGGCATCGACATACAGCTGCGCACGACCGACCGTGCCCGCCTGAACACCATGTGGGCGGCAAACGAGCAGGACGCCTACATCTGGAACTGCGTCGGCGGGCTTTCCGAAGTCTACACCGATCCGCGTTGCTACATGCCTTTCCAGAAGGCCGACATCTTCTTCGCCATGAAGTGGAGCGAATGGTATTCGAACCACGCCACGGGTGAAGAGCCGCCGGCTGAGATCAAGGCGCTGATGGCCGCCTACGACAAGGTCAACGCCGCCGTCGGTGACGACGAACGCCGTGAGAAGATGAAGGAATTCC
Organism: Rhizobium sp. BK251; assembly: GCF_004345245.1. Lineage (GTDB taxonomy): Bacteria > Pseudomonadota > Alphaproteobacteria > Rhizobiales > Rhizobiaceae > Rhizobium. The sequence goes on from NZ_SLUQ01000009.1 coordinate 81,565, forward strand.
TCAACCTCTCCGCTGACAACTTCCTGAACATCGGGATTTCGCGCCCCATGCCGAAATACATGATGGTGTCGAAGAACCTGAAGAACGTCGTCGACGGCATTCCGATCACCGGCAACCTCTGGCACCCGGCCCCGACGCTGCCCCAGTGGTACTTCGACAAGGCCAACTAAGGCTTCCTCCAGGGACGACGGGAACACTCCTCCCGTCGTCCGCCCCTTCGATGCAATCGAACGGTCAGAAATCATGCTCCGTTATATCGCCAAGCGGCTGGTGTTCGCGATACCGACACTGTTTGCCGTCTCCATCATCGCGTTCATCATCATCCAGCTGCCGCCCGGCGATTATCTCACGACGCTCATGGCCGACTGGGCAAGCCAGGGTGGTGCGGTCGAAGAGGGCACCGTTGCTGCGATGCGCGAGCGCTACGGCCTCGATCAGCCGATTTACTTTCAGTACTACAAGTGGATCGCAGGCATCCTCATGCACGGCGATTTCGGCATCTCGTTCGAGCTCGGCAAGCCGGTCACCGAATTGATCTGGAGCCGCCTCGGCTTTTCGCTTTTGCTGTCGCTCCTGACCCTCTGCTTCGTCTGGGCGATCGCCATCCCGATCGGCATCCTGTCGGCTGTGCGCCAGTATTCGATCTCCGATTATTCGGCGACCTTTCTCGCTTTTTTCTTTCTCGCCGTGCCTGATTTCCTGATGGCGCTTTCGGCGATGTATGTGATGTCCGCCTATTTCGGCCAGAGCGTAGGCGGCCTGTTTTCTCCCGCTTACATCGACGCGCCTTGGAGCTTCGGCAAACTTGCCGATTTCGGCGGGCATGTCTGGCTGCCGGTCATCGTTATCGGCCTCGGCTCGCTGGCTGCGCTTGTGCGTATCATGCGTGCGAACCTGCTCGACGAACTCTCCAAGTCGTATGTGACGACGGCGCGTGCCAAGGGCATGTCGGAATTCGAACTGCTGATCCGCTATCCGGTACGTCTGGCGCTGAACCCGCTGATCTCGACGCTCGGCTGGATCCTGCCGGCTGTCATCTCTGGCGAGATCATCGTTTCGGTCGTCATGAGCCTGCCAACGACAGGGCCGCTGCTGCTGCGCGCGCTGCTTGCCCAGGACATGTATCTCGCCGGCTCGCTCATCCTGTTGATTTCCGTGCTGACCATCATCGGCACGCTGATTTCCGACATCCTGCTCGCCATCACCGACCCGCGGATCCGGTTCCAATGACAGACATTACCCATCTCCCGCCGGACACCGGCCTATCGATCGACCTGCACGGCAGGAACCTCGCCGTCGCCGGTCAGTGGCAGCTCTTCTGGCTGAAGTTCAAGAAGCACAAGATCGCGCTGGCAAGCCTTGTGGTCATCGTCTTCATGTATCTGGTCGCGGCATTCGCGGACTTTGTTGCGCCATTCGATCCCAACGCCACCAACGCGCGCTTCACCTACGCGCCGCCGCAGGGCATATCGCTTTTCCTCGACGGTTCGCTCCGTCCGCATGTCAGCCAGCTGAAGATGACGCTGAACACGGAGTCCATGCGGCGCGAGTTCACCCCCGATCCGGCCAAGCCGATTTCGGTCGGTTTCTTCGTTCCCGCCGCACAACCCTATAATCTGCTCGGCTTCATCCCGATGCAGACCAAGCTTTTCGGCCTCACCGATCCGATGCCCGGCGACAGCATGTACATCTTCGGCGCCGACCGTCTCGGTCGCGATATCTTCTCGCGTGTCGTTCATGGCGCCAAGATATCATTGTCGATCGGCCTCGTCGGCGTGTTTGTCAGCCTGATCCTCGGCGTGACTATCGGCGGCATTTCCGGCTTCTTCGGTGGCTGGGCCGATATCGCCATCCAGCGCTTCATCGAACTCCTGCGCTCGATCCCCACGATCCCCCTTTGGATGGGCCTTGCAGCTGCCATCCCCGTCGGCTGGCCGCCCCTCCGGACCTATTTCGTCATCACGCTGATCGTCTCGCTGATCGGCTGGACGAGCCTGGCGCGAGAGGTGCGTGGCAAGTTCCTGTCGCTGCGCAACGAGGACTTCGTCATTGCCGCCCGTCTCGACGGCATGAGCGAGATCGGCATCATCTTCCACCATCTGGTGCCGTCCTTCATGAGCCACATCATCGCGACCCTGACGTTGGCGATCCCCTCGATGATCCTTGCCGAGACGGCGCTCTCCTTCCTCGGCATCGGCCTTCAGCCGCCGATCATTTCCTGGGGTGTTTTGCTGCAGGAAGCACAGAACATCCGTGCGGTCGCACAGGCGCCGTGGCTGCTCTTCACGCCGGCCGCGGCAATCGTGATCTCAGTCCTGTCCCTCAACTTCCTCGGCGACGGTCTTCGCGATGCCGCAGATCCCTACGAGTCGGTGTCATGAGCATGAACCCAGAGACCTCCAAAGACGCGATCCTCAAGGTTGCCAATCTGAAGACCTACTTCCCGACGCGAACCGGCCTTTTCAAGGCGGTCGATGACGTCTCGTTCGAGCTGAAACGCGGCAAGACCCTCTGCGTGGTCGGCGAATCCGGTTCCGGCAAGTCGGTCACGGCCCGTTCGATCCTCCAGATCGTCGACAAGCCCGGTCGCATCGAAGGCGGTTCGATCGTTCTGACGCGGGCCGACGGTTCATCCGTCGATCTCGCCAGGCTCGATCCGCGGGGCAAGGAAATCCGCAGCGTGCGCGGCAAGGAGATCGCGATGATCTTCCAGGAGCCGATGAGCTCGCTGTCACCGGTCCACCGTATCGGCACGCAGATCGGCGAGGCGCTGCGCATCCATTTCGGCATTCGCGGCAACGAGCAGCGTGAGCGCGTCCTCGAACTCTTGCGCCAGGTCGAAATTCCCCGGCCCGAAACGGCGATCGACCGCTATACGTTCGAATTCTCCGGCGGCATGCGTCAGCGCGTGATGATCGCCATGGCGCTTGCCTGCAATCCCTCCGTGCTTATCGCAGACGAACCCACCACAGCGCTCGACGTGACCACTCAGGCGGAAATCCTCGACCTTATCAAGCGGCTGCAGCAGAGCCACGGCATGGCCGTTCTGTTCATCACCCACGACATGGGCGTCGTCGCCGAAATCGCCGATGAAGTGCTGGTGATGTATCGTGGCAAGGTCATGGAGCGCGGGCCGGTGGAGCACATCTTCCACGCGCCGCAGGACGATTATACCCGCCGGCTGATCGGCTCGGTGGTCAAGCTCGAGAAGAAGGCCGAAGTTCGCCTCTCCCGTGCTGAAATTCCCGCGGATGCGCCGCCGCTTCTCGATGTGAAGAACCTGTCGCTGACATTTCCATCAGGCCTCAAGGCGGTGGACGACGTGTCCCTGATCGTCCGCCCCGGCGAGACGCTCGGTATCGTCGGCGAATCCGGGTCCGGCAAGACGACGATGGGCCGTTGCCTGCTGCGCATTTACGATCCGCAGGCCGGCGCCATGGACTACCGCCGTGCCGACGGCAGCACTGTCGATCTCTGCACGACGGACAAGGCTACGCTGAAGAGTGTTCGCCGCGACATCCGCATGATCTTCCAGGATCCGGTCGGCTCGCTCAGCCCGCGCAAGACCGTCGGCCAGATCATCGCCGAGCCGCTAAAGCTTGCAGGAATGAAGGGCCGGGCGCTAGACGATCTGGTCGCCGAGCTGATGCAGCAGGTCGGCCTCGAGCCTGCCTGGCGGGAGCGCTACCCCCACGCCTTCTCGGGTGGCCAGCGCCAGCGCATCGGGATCGCCCGTGCAATCGCCTTGAAACCGAGGCTGATCGTTGCCGATGAGGCGACATCGGCGCTCGATGTCTCGCTGCGCTCACAAATGCTGGACCTGATGATGAAGCTTCAGGACGAGCTGGGTCTCTCCTACGTCTTCATCTCTCACGACATGTCGGTCATCCGCTACATGTGCGATCGCGTCGCCGTCATGTATCGCGGCAAGATCGTCGAGGCGGGCGAAACCGATCAGGTCGTCAACAGTCCGGCCCACGACTACACGCGTGCGCTGCTCTCCGCCATTCCCCATCCCGACCCACGCGACCGGCGTATCCACAACCGGTTCCGCTACGACCCTGTGCGCTCAGTTTCAGCCAATGGATAAGTCATGAAAATTACCGACGTCAAAATCATCGTCTGCTCTCCCGGGCGCAACTTCGTTACCGTCAAGATCTTTACCGACGAGGGGCTTACGGGGGTCGGCGATGCAACGCTGAACGGGCGTGAAAAAGCGGTGGTCGCCTATCTCGAAGACCATCTGGCGCCCCTTTTGATCGGTCGCGATCCCTCGCGCATCGAGGATATCTGGCAGTATTTCTACAAGGGAGCTTACTGGCGTAGAGGTCCCGTGACGATGGCGGCGATCGCCGGCATCGATACGGCACTCTGGGATATCAAGGCCAAGGCCGCCAACATGCCGCTTTATCAGCTCCTCGGCGGCGCCAGCCGGGAGAAGGTGCTGTGCTACACGCACGCCCAGGGCACGGACATCGCCGAAGCCGTGGAAGCGGTCGGCAAGCGTATCGAGCAGGGCTATAAGGCGATCCGCGTTCAGGTAGGCATTCCCGGCCTGCCTGATGTCTATGGCACCGGCAAGAAGTCCGTCACCAATAACGCCAATGACGACGCCGTTCCGCACGAGGAAACCTGGTCGACGTCGAAATATCTTCGCTACGTCCCGGAACTCTTCAAGGCGGTGCGCGACGCTCACGGTTGGGACATCGAACTCCTGCACGACAGTCATCACCGCCTGACACCGATCGAGGCGGCCCGGCTCGGCAAGGATCTCGAATTCGCGCGCCTCTTCTGGCTCGAAGACACGGTTGCCGCGGAATACCAGGAAGGTTTCCGCCTGATCCGCAAGCACACCACGACGCCGCTTGCCGTCGGCGAGGTGTTCAATACGATCTGGGATGCGCGCCTGCTCATGGAAGAGCAACTGATCGATTACATCCGAACGACCACGGTGCATGCGGGCGGCGTGACGGCGCAACGGCGCATCATGGACTTTGCCAGCGTCTATAATGTCCGCACCGCCTGCCATGGCGCCATGGACATGTCGCCGATCTGCCTCGGTGCCAACCTTCATCTCGATCTGTGGGTTCCGAATTTCGGTATCCAGGAATATTCCGGCTACCTGCCCGAGACCATGGAGGTCTTCCCGAGCGCCTGGAGTCTCTCGGACGGCTATCTGCATCCGGGAGAGGCGATCGGCCACGGTGTTGATATCGATGAGAAGCTGGCAGCAAGATATCCGTATCAGCGCGCCTATCTGCCGGTGAACCGTCTTGAAGACGGTACGCTTTGGCACTGGTAATTCAGGGGAACGACATGAAAATCACAGCGATCAAGAGTTACGCCGTCAAAGTCGGCATCCGCAACCAGTTGCTGGTGAAGGTCGAGACCGACGAGGGCATCTTCGGCTGGGGCGAAAGCGGCCTGTCCGGCCGCGAGAAGGCCGTCGTCGGTGCGCTCGAGCACTATGCCGAGTTCCTGCGTGGGCGCGATCCCTTCAAGATCGGCGCGCTCTGGCAGGAAATGTACCGCAGCCAGTATTTCGAGGGTGGCCGCGTATTGCAGGCGGCGATCTCGGCGATCGACATTGCGCTCTACGACATCAAGGGCAAGGCGCTCGGGGTCCCGGTTTATGAACTGCTGGGCGGCAAGCAACGCGATTTCGTTCCGACCTTCGCCACCACCTTTGCGGCCCCTGGTCCCGAGATGATCGAGCAGGCGAAGATGCTCGTCGAGCACGGCTGGACGGCGATGCGCCTTTCCCCCTCCGGCCACGAGGACCGGCCGATCTACGAGCCGCGCGAACACATCGCGACGACAGCGAAGTGGTGCATCAAGGCGCGAGAGGAACTCGGCGAGGATATCGTGCTCGGTATCGACTACCATCATCGCCTGAGCGTCGCGGAGGCTGCGAGCTTCTGCCAGAAGATGCCCTCCGGCACGCTGGATTTCCTGGAGGAGCCGATCCGCGATGAATCGCCAAGCTCTTACGAGGCGCTGCGCCGACTGACCGACGTCCCCTTCGCGATCGGTGAGGAGTTCGCCTCGAAGTGGCAGTTCCAGCCCTACATCGAGCGCGACATCCACCAGTTCAACCGCCTCGACGTCTGCAATGTCGGGGGCCTAACGGAGAGCATGAAGGTCGCGGCGTGGAGCGAGACGCACTACGTCGACATGATGCCGCACAATCCGCTCGGCCCGATCTGCACGGCTGCGACGATCCATTTCTCCGCTGCCGTACCGAACTTCTCCTGGCTGGAGACCCGCGCAAGCCCCGCCGAAACGCATCTCGGCTTCGACAATTCCGATTTCTTCCCGGTCCAGCCTCGGCTCGAAAAGGCCCACTATCCGGTCTCGGATGCGCCCGGCCTCGGCGTCGAGGTGAACGAGGAACTGATTGCCCGGCAGAGCTTCGAATTCTGGGAAGCGCCGCATCTGAAGCGTCGCGACGGCTCTGTCACAAACTGGTAGGGCAGGGCGCTATGCTCGCCTGATTTCAGGCTGGCGGAATTTCGTTTAATTTTGCTGCAGACCGGCAGGCCCGGTCTGCCGCAAACGCGTTGTTCCCGGCCATAAGGCCACAAGAGGGAATCAGCGCTTGCGCTGGGGTGTTTCGCCGACGCTGCTGTCGCCATCCGCGACCATGTTGCGAAGGTCGCGTCGCGACGCGACCTCGCTGGCTTCCTCCTGCTCGGGCTCCATATAGGACTTGAGCACCTGCTCAAGGTGGGCAGCGGTCAAAGTCGCGACATAGCCTCTCATGATTTTCCCTGTCTTTTTGAGGATGTAGCGAGAACCTAGCCCACCAGACCGGCGGCCGAAACAGGATCGAGTCGTTGTCAACAACTTCTCCCCTTGCCGTCACAGGGCATGCAGCTACGAGCGCCGCAAGTTGATCTGGCTGGTGACCACATTGCGGCCGGAGGACGGGTCGTTGTCCGTCGTCGTCAGCATCATCCCGTCGGCCCCGGTCTTCTGCAGCATCAGCCGGGCGGTCCGGTCACCGTTGACCTCCTTGGGCCAGCGAATGGTAAGATTGATGACATTGCCCTGGCGATTGCCGCTGAGGCCTGCCTTGCCGCCGTTCGGCCCCACGTAGATGCCGCTATACCTTGCGCCGTTGAATTTCAGGTCGGCGCCAAGCGAACGGGAAATCAGCACAAAGCCGCGACACGTGCCATTCAGCGAAAGTTCGGTTTTGCTCGTTTGGGAGTTGAACGTACAGGTGACGTTGACGGGCGTGGAATTGATGCGGATCTTCACGGATCCGCTGCCGGCCCAGCTTCCTTGCAATGATCCAAGGAACGCTGCCTCATCCGCATGCGCGGGTGAGGCAGCCAAGACAAGTGCAATCATCAAACTCCACGCGCTTTTCATGAAGGCGCTCCCGGACAACGAATGCGGCCTGGATGTTAGCAGTTTGTGACTGAACGTGCAGCATCGAAGAATGTTTCCTCGTCTTTCACCGGAGATCCCACACCAAAAGCCCGTCATCGGGCCCGCGTCCGAAAACGAGGGCCGCTGAAAAGTTAACGATCAGCGTTAATGATTGCTTAACGACCCTCGGGGCTAATTGGGACGCACCGCGATTTGTCCCTGATTCGTCAGGGATTTGGACGCCGCACTGGTGGCTGAACACCGAAAGCGATCACGGCTTGGAAATGGGCTCGTTAAGGATTATTTCAACGGCGCTGGGTCTTGCTGTCCTTGCATCCTGCGCGGCCAATGGGACAATTCAGAACCTTGGTTCCGTGCGTTCCATTTCAAATGACGAGGCGCTGGTGTTTCCGCCGCCCGGTGGCCCGGCTATCGTCTCCGTTCTGGAAGAGCGGTTCAGAAACGGCGTTGATCAGGATATCGCACTCTTCACCTCGTCGACGGTGCCCGGCCAGAATTCCTTCAATGTCAAATTCGTCGGCGGAAGTGCCGGCTTCTCCACGATAACGCAGGGCTCCATCTCGCGCGAGATTCGACGAGCGCTGCCGGGTGTCTCCTACAGCGTTTCGCCCTTCTATCTTCAGAACACCTACGGTCCCTTCGGCTATGCCTCCGGCAGCAGCGGAACGGGAGATACCTGCATGTATGCATGGCAACAGATTCGTGCCGGAGAGGTGGATCGCTCGACGCTGCGCCACAACGGCATGATTCAGATAAGATTGCGCCTCTGCGATGCCCGGGCGTCGTCGCAGCAGCTGCTGTCGGTCATGTATGGCTACACCATCGCCGGCACCTTTAGCGGAATCACCTTTCAACCCTTTGGCGCGGCGCCGACGGCGGATGACGCGCTGGGTCGTCCCGGCGAGCCCGTCTATCCCGACGGGATGATGGGTCAAAGGCAGATTCCACCGATCGGCTACAATCCCGCCACCATCACTGTTGCACGCAGGCCATCCCCGCCGGAAGCCAGACCTGTTGTGGCGCCCATTGGGCCGATTGTGCCTTTGCCGGATGCCGCCCCGCAGTCTATGAAGTCAAGTAACATTACCGTACCCATGCCCAACTGCGTCGGGCCGACGGGTGAAACACAAGCCTGCTGATGATCGGCAGGATTGCACGACTTTCTCTGCGAAGCGTGCTTCCGGATGCATTCTTAAGGAAAGCCTATGCAAAAGGCCCGCAGCATCATTGTCTGGTTCCTCGTCTCCATGCTCGTGCTGGCTCTGGTCACCCTGCCGGTCAGCCTTCAGACTCAGCTGATCGCCAGCGTCACGGTTGTGACCATCATGGCGGTGATCAAGATCACCCACGCACAGGGAACATGGCGGCTGATAGCGCTTGCCTTCGGTACGGCGATCGTGATGCGCTATGTGTACTGGCGCACCACGAGCACGCTTCCGCCGCTCAACCAGCCGGAAAACTTCATACCCGGCTTTCTGCTCTATCTCGCCGAAATCTACAGCGTGATGATGCTGGCGCTCAGCCTTTTCGTAGTCGCCACACCGCTGCCTTCCAGGCCGTCGCGGGCGGCCACGAAGGGCAAGTTTCCGCATGTCGACGTCTTCGTCCCGTCCTACAACGAGGAAACCGAACTGCTCGCCAACACCCTGTCGGCGGCAAAGGCGATGGATTATCCGATCGACAAGCTCGACGTCTGGCTTCTCGACGATGGAGGCACCACCCAGAAGCGCACCTCAAGCAAGGTGCTCGAGGCCCAGGCGGCGACCATCCGGCATCATGAGCTGCAGCAGCTCTGCAGCGATCTCGGTGTGCACTACCTCACGCGCGACAGGAACGAGCACGCAAAGGCCGGCAACCTGAACAACGGTCTGCGCAACTCGAAGGGGGAGCTCATTGCCGTCTTCGATGCCGATCACGCCCCGGCGCACGACTTTCTCATCGAGACCGTCGGTTATTTCGAGGACGACGCAAAGCTGGCGCTCGTGCAGACGCCGCATTTCTTCCTGAATCCCGATCCCGTCGAGCGTAATCTCCGCACCTTCGAGAAGATGCCGAGCGAGAACGAAATGTTCTACGGCATCATCCAGCGCGGTCTCGACAAATGGAATGCCGCCTTCTTCTGCGGTTCGGCCGCGGTTCTGCGCCGCAGGGCGCTGGACGATACCGCGGGCTTCAGCGGCGTCAGCATCACGGAGGATTGCGAGACGGCGCTCGCGCTGCATGGGCGCGGCTGGAACAGCGTCTACGTGGACAAGCCGCTGATCGCCGGCCTGCAGCCGGCGACGTTTGCCAGCTTCATCAGCCAGCGCAGCCGCTGGGCGCAGGGCATGATGCAGATCCTGCGCTTCCGCTTTCCGCTCTTGAAACGCGGCCTGACGATACCGCAGCGCCTTTGCTACATGTCATCGGCGCTTTTCTGGCTGTTCCCGTTTCCGCGGATGATGTTCCTGCTGGCGCCGCTGTTCTATCTCTTCTTCGACCTGGAGATCTTCACGGCATCGGGTGGTGAGTTCCTCGCCTACACCTTCGCCTACATGCTCGTGAACTTGATGATGCAGAACTACCTCTACGGCTCGTTCCGCTGGCCGTGGATTTCCGAACTCTACGAGTATGTCCAGACGGTCCACCTGTTGCCGGCTGTCGTCTCGGCCATCGTCAATCCTCGTAAGCTCTCGTTTCGGGTGACGGCCAAGGACGAATCCATTTCGGTGAGCCGGCTTTCGGAAATCAGCAGGCCATTCTTCGTCATCTTCGCGGTTCAGCTCGCTGCCGTGGCGATGACGATCTACAAGATCTATGCGGAACCCTATAAGGCGGACGTCACCCTCGTCGTCGGCGCCTGGAACATCATCAACCTTGTCCTCGCGGGCTGCGCGCTCGGGGTCGTGTCCGAGCGCAGCGAACGAACCGCTTCCCGCCGTGTCAAGGTCAACCGGCGCTGCGAGTTCGGCGTGAACGGCCGTTGGTCCCCGGCATCCATCGAGGACGTCTCGGTCCACGGTGCGCGCATCAATGTCTTCGGCGTTCGCCTTGATGATCTGCCCGTCGATACGCCGGCCGAGATCCGGTTTCGGCCCTATAGCGGCGGCTATGAGGGAACGCTTCCGCTTGTGGTGCGCAACACCACCGTCACGGGCGAGGTCAGCGCGCTGGGCTGCCGCTACATGCCACGAAGCGCCGACGATCACAGATTGATCGCGGACCTTATCTTCGCAAACTCGGATCAATGGACGCAGTTCCAGCTGTCGCGGCGCCACAACCCGGGAATCCTCAGGGGAACCGTCTGGTTCCTGGGGCTTTCCTTCTATCAGATGAGCAGGGGTATCGTGTATCTCTTCCGGAGCCTTGGAAAGCATCGCGAATTCGATGAGCCGGCCAAGGTGGCGGTGCGATGAGAGGTTTTCTCATTGCCGCGATGATCCTTGCCGGTGCGAGCGCCTCCCAGGCGCAGACCATCGCGCCCTTCGACATGTCGCCGGAAAGACCCGAGGGTATGCAGCCCCCGCCTGTGCGTCCCGCGCCGCAACCTTCAGCGCCGCGGCCGGTGGCGCCCACTCCAACGCCCGCGGCCCCGGCGCCCACGAGGCCCGCGCCGCCTGTGGCACAGGTTCCGGCCACACCGGCAGTGCGCCCCGCGACAGGACAGGCCGCCGCGCCCCGGACGGACCAGCCGGCGGCAATGCGCCGCTACGTCATGCCGTTCTCCGAGTTCGCCCTGGAGGGGGAGTTCGAAGAGAGGACCTGGTCCATCTATCTCACGCCGGAACAGGCGGCAGCGGCTGCAAAGTTCAATTTTTCCTATCAGAATTCGGTCGTGGTCGCGCCCGAGGCTTCGCGACTTTCGATCCTCGTCAACAACAGGGAGATCGGAGGTCTGCCGATCAGGTCGTCCGACAAGGCCACCGCCATCACCTTCCCGATCCCTGGCGGCCTGCTTCAGACCGGCTCCAATCTGATCACGATAAAGGCCGACCAGCGGCACCGGACGGACTGCAGCATCGAATCCACCTACGAGCTTTGGACCGATATCGACCCCGCCGCCACATATCTGAGCTTTTCCGGACCGGATGTGGCGAGCTTCGCGAGCATCGACGCGGTCAAGGCGATCGGCGTCGACGGCAAGGGGCAGACCCAGTTCGAATTCGTCGTACCCGCCCTCCAGCAGCCCGGCACGACGCGGCCCCTGATGCGGCTGGCGCAGGGCCTGGCCATTCTTGGCGGCATGCCAAATCAACGCTTCACCTACTCCAGCGATACACTGCCTGCCGCAGGCCCAGGAAAGCTGACGGTTGTCGTCGGCACTGCAGCCGAACTCGAGCCCCTGTCGATCGTCCTGCCGACCGCGGCTCAGACGGGGCCGATAGCAGCGTTCACCACCGACCCGAAGACACAGGCGCCGATGCTGCTTGTCAGCGGCCCGACCTGGCAGTCGGTGCAATCGGCGATCGACAGCATTGTCTTGCCGACGGAGCGCAACCTCGATGTCCGCCGTGAAGCGATAATCACCCAGCGGTGGCATGTTCCGGATGCGCCCATGGTCTTCTCGCGCAGCCAGCTCAACTTCAGCCAGCTCGGCATCAAGACGACGGAATTCTCCGGTCGGCGCTTCCGGACCACGTTCAATGTCGCGGTTCCGGCGGATTTTTATGCCACGGCCTATGGCGAGGCGAGGCTCATGCTTGACGCGGCCTATGCCGAAAGCGTCCAACCGGGCAGCCGCATCGATATCTATGTCAACGGCAATATTGCCTCGACGGTACCGATCACGTCCGGCGGCGGCGGAATCCTGCGCCACCTGCCCATCCGCGTGACGATGCGGCACTTCCGTCCGGGCATCAATTCCATTGCCGTCGAAGCCGTGCTTCAGACCGCGGACGACAAGGCCTGCGCGCCCGGTACGACCGCCACCAAGACCCCGCGCTTTGCGCTGTTCGATACGTCGGAATTCGACATCCCCAATTTCGCGCGCATCGGGCAACGGCCAAATCTGGCGGCCCTGGCCGGGACCGGCTTTCCCTTTGGTCGCAGCCGTGACCCCGTGCCGGTCTTTGTCGAGCGGGTCGATGACGACACATTGTCTGCCATGGCGACGTTCCTCGGGCAGTTGGCGCTGATGGCCGGGCATCCGATACCAATGGACGTCGTGTCCTCGGCAGAAGTCGGAAACGGCGACGCGCTCTTCGTGGGCGCCATATCCCAGATACCGCCCGCCATCCTGTCGCAACTCAACGTCGCCACCGGAAGCCAGGCCTCATGGCGCTCGGGCGACGTGGCAAAAGGGGAGGAGGAGACCCAGGCCACCTTCGATGAATGGCGCTCCCGCGTCAGCAGGGGCAGATGGCTCGGGCAGATATCTTCCCTCGAAGAATGGATGCGGCGCAGCTTCGACATGTCGTGGAGCACGTTGCAATTTGCCGCGGGTGTGGAGAAGACCTTCTCGCCGCCGAATACCGCAACGCTCATGATCGCGCAGGGCTCCAACCCCGACAGGGGCGGGAGTTGGACATTGGTGACTGCCCCGACGACCAAGGAACTGCGCGAAGGCGTCACCGCCGTCACCGTCCAGCAAACCTGGCAGAACGTCTCGGGCCATATCACGACCTATGCCAGGGGAAGCGGCAAGGTGGAGACCGTCCCCGTTACCAGCTTCAATTTCGTTCAGACCGTGCCGTGGTCGTTGACCAACTACCGGCTCATCCTGGCGAACTGGCTGTCGACGAACGTGCTTTCCTACGCGCTCGGCCTCGTTGTTCTGTCCGTCGTGCTCGGCCTCGCGACCGCGAGCTTCCTCTCCAATTTCGGCAGGCGCCGATGAAGAGGGCGCTTCTCCATGGAACCGTTGCCTGTTTCCTGGCTGCCGCGATCGCCTGTTTTCCCGCAAGGACGGAGGCGGCAGTGATCGACGCGCAGTCATGGTCCGCCTACAAAGCGAAGTTCCTGGATGCAAGCGGTCGCATCGTCGACGACGGAAACGGCAACATCAGCCACAGCGAAGGGCAGGGCTACGGCATGCTGCTCGCCTATCTCGCGGACAGGCCGGCCGACTTCGAACAGATCTGGTACTTCACCCGCACCGAGCTTTTGTTGCGCGACGACGGCCTTGCCGCCTGGCGTTGGTCGCCGGACAGCACTCCCCATGTCACCGACATCAACAATGCATCGGACGGCGACATCCTGATCGCCTATGCACTCGCGCTCGCCGGCGCCGGCTGGAAGAGGAATGACTATACGACCGCCGCCTCCGGGATCGCCCGAAAACTGCTCGCGGAAGTCGTCATTGAAGCAGACGGCAGGACGCTGCTGCTGCCGGCCGCTTCTGGCTTTGCCGCCGCCGACCGGGAGGACGGACCGGTCATCAACCCCTCGTACCTGATTTTCGAGGCGTTTCCGGTGCTGGCGAAGCTGGCTCCCTCCGAGAAGTGGCAGAAGCTCTCTGTCGATGGGCTCGCCGTCCTGAAGGAGGTACGATTCGGGCCGAGGCGGCTGCCTTCCGACTGGGTGAGCATGAAGGGAACGCCGAGGCCCGCCGACGGCTTTCCTCCTGAGTTCGGCTATAACAGCCTGAGAATACCCCTCTACCTGGCGCGCGGCGGCATAACCGACAAGCCGCTGCTGACCGATTACATGAAGGGAATGACGGCGCCGGAAGGCGGGCTAGGCATCGTCGATGTCGAAACGGGGGAGGTGAAGGAGCGGCTTTCGGACCCGGGTTATGAAATTATTAACCATGTTGTGGCCTGTGTAGTGGACGGCACCAAGCTTCCACCCGCCGCGACGCGGTTCGTGCCTACTCTCTACTATCCGTCCACGCTCCATCTGCTTGGACTGTCTTTTGTCGTGGAGGAGCATCCCGAGTGCCTATGAAGCCCTCCCTGGTCGTGCTGTCCCTGGCGGTCGTAGCGGCGGTTGCCGCAACGGTCGCGAGAGAACGCGCGACCATCCAGGAGGGCGTCAGCAGGGTTCTTGGTTACAGTGTCCCGGAGGGCCTGCAGCTGATGCTCCTGGGAAGCGCACGGGAGGCGGACGGCCGCCCGTTCTCCAAGCCGCTATTCGCGCAGCCGGATGCCCCGATAGAAAAGACAGAGCGCTATCAACTGGCGCAGGCAGAAGAACCCGCGCAGCCAGACACGTCGGAGCCTGCGGAAGCTCCTGCGCAGGCGCAAGCCCAGCCCCAGGTCGACGAAAGCGCCCTTCGCTATTTCGCGAGCCGCGGAGATCAGGCCCGTCTTCAGGCGGAAATCTCGCGGCTGCGAGCGCTCTATCCGAACTGGACGCCGCCGGCCGATCCACTTGCCGTGCCCCAGAACAGCGATTCCCAGCTCGAGGCGATGTGGCGGCTCTATTCCGAGGCGCGCTATGCCGAACTGCGCAAGGCGATCGCCGACCGGCAGACGGCTGAGCCCGGCTGGCAGCCGCCCAGCGACCTCCTCGAGCGTCTCGACGTCGCCGAGGCGCGGGCGCGGCTCATCAACGCATCGGATCTCAAACAGTACCAGACCGTGATCGACACGGCCGCGCAAACGCCGAGTCTCTTGACCTGCAGCGAGGCGGACGTTCTGTGGCGTGTCGCAGAGGCCTTCGCAAAGACCGACAGGCTGCCCCGCAGCCGCGACGCCTATCTCTACATCCTGAAGAACTGCAGCAATCCCGCCGAGCGGATCGCGACCATTCAGAAAGCGTCGGAGCTGCTGCCTTATGGAACGATGCAGGAGCTGCTATCGCAGGAGCGGTCCGGCCCTGACGGTGGCCGGGAGTTCGAAAGCATTCGGGACGATCTGGCACGCCGCTTCGTCGCTGCCGCCAATGACGACCTGACCCTGGCGATTGCGCCTGAATACATACTGCGCCTCGAACAGCTTGCCGCGACCCAGGGGCTGGCCTCCGACGCCCTGTTGCTTGGCTGGTACGACCTGCGTCACGACAAGGCGGCCGAAGCGGAAAAATGGTTCCGCCAGGCACGGTCGAAGGCTGACTCGGCCGATGCCTCGCAAGGGCTGGCTCTCGCGCTGCTCGCCCGCAAGGCCCCGCAGGAGGCCGAGGACGTCATGTACAAGTGGCGTGCCTCATCCAAGCAGGCGACCGAAACCTATCTTGCGACCACCGCCAATCTACTTGCGTTGCAGCCGCCGCCGACATTGCAGCCGGACGTGCTTCAGCGCATCGCGACCGAGGTGATCGCACAGCGCGACCCGATCACTGCCCAGGAGTTCGGCTGGTTCGCACGATCGCTCAACCAGCCGCAGGCGGCGGCACGGTGGTTCGAGACGGCTCTTTCGTGGAAGCCCGACGATGAGCCCTCGGCATACGGCCTTGCGATCACGCTGAACGAACTCAGGGACCGCCGGGGCGTGGCCGAGATCCAGAGACAGTGGGCCGGACGATCCGAACGAATTGCCAATCTGGGGGAGACCGTGCGGACAGCGCTTCCGCCGGTCCAGCCCGTCACGCCCGGCAGGCTGCCGGTGCAGATCGAGTATGAGCGTCCTGCCGCGGTCACGACGGAGGTGGTTCGCCGCGGCCCGCGGCAGCCTCGCGGCTGCGCGACGACCGTCGATCCGCAGAAACTGCAGCCTGGAGACGCTCTCGGCCGCGGCTGGTGCCTGATGGACCTCAATCGCCCGACGGAGGCCGCCTCTGCCTTCGAGGTCGCGCTGCGCAGCAGCTCATCCACCGTGCGGCAGGAGGCGGCTTATGGCCAGAGCCTCGCATATCTCAGGTTGGGCCTCACCAGCAACGCCGCCGTCTCGGCCGCCAAGGCGCCGCAGACGCGGCAGAGGGCGGCCGAACTGCAGATCGCGATATTGACGGACCGCGCGACCGCCGCCTTCGGTGCGGGGCGTTACAGGGAAACGCTTCTCTTTCTCGACCAGCGCTCCCAGTTCGAGAACGAGCGCGTCGACCTCATGGTCCTGCGCGGCTATGCCTACATGAACCTGAAAATGCTTAACGATGCGCGGCGTGTCTTCGAAGCGGCCGCGGCGACAGGCAATACCGATGCCATGCGCGGGCTTGCCGATGTCCGCAATGCAAGATACGGCACCAAGTAGCGGCCCAGGACGCGTCGGCGGCGACAAACGGGCGATCAATCACTTGCCGGCTAAGCTTGATGAGTTCGGGTACACGGGCCGCCGTCTTGGTCGCGGCCTTGCGCTTCTGAGGCGAGTGGGGGGAGCTTGCACTAGCAGGCAGATGGGTCTCTGCCTGTGGGACGACGAATGGAGTCTGCATTTTTCGGAGCGCAAGCGGACAACTTGCCGCACGGCCTTTTCCTCACGGAACCTTTCACAATGTTACTGGGTTGAGAGGCCGAGGAGACCCGAAAATGGATCACGCAAGGGATGAATGGATCAGGCGTCGGGCATATGCCCTGTGGGAGGCCGATGGCTGCCCCATGGGACGCGACGCCGAGCACTGGCAGCAGGCGACTTTGGAGAGGCAGGCACTGGAGAAGACGCAGGCCTCAAGCGACGGGCGCGAGATAATCGCAACGCTCTGGCGAATTCGTTCTGCCTCGAATATCAACTCTCCACCACGCGCTGAAACCCAGCGCCATCGCGTACGATCGTGCTGACGGAACAAGCGAGGGGTCGTTGATGTCCTAGGGTGAACCCCCATCTGGATCCGCCTGCAGCGCGCAATAAGTCGCGTAAGCTTTCTTATGGAACTTCCAAGCCATATCCGATGAACGGCGGCCTTCGACAATGAAGTACCGCCGCCGTGCTGCTGGAAACACGCCAGTCGACCGCCGCAGAGTGCTGCCGCAGCCCGCTCTATTGCCCCGCCTGAACCGCAGCTGTCCTGGAGTGGAAGTGGATGCGGCGGTGGGCGAGTTCGGCCAGCACCAGCCCGATCGCTATGAGGAAGGCACCTACAAAGCCGAGCGCGTTAGTGCCAAGAGACGATATCACTGCGCCGCCGATCAGACCTGAAGCCGAGCTGCCAAGGTAGATGGAGGCTGTACTCAGCCCCAGCAGAAGCGGCGCGGACGTTGGCATGATGCTGATCAACCTGTGTTGCTGTCCGACAACCAACCCCCATCCGGAGACGCCCCAGATGAAAGTCACGATGGCTGCCGTGAAATAGGTCGCGCTGCTGAACGGGATCAGCAGGTAGTCAATCGCGGCGATCGCGAGAGTGGCAGAAATGATCGGACGGCCACCGAAGCGATCGACCAGGAAACCCGCGCCTAGGTTGCCGACGACGGCACCGATGCCCCAGATCAGGAGAAGGCTGGCAAGCAGTGTCGAGCTGCCGGATGTTGCGTGATGCAAGGCAAGCGCGATGTATGTATAGACGATGTAGAGGCCGGTATAGGCGAACACCGATGTAAGAAGCGTGAGCGCAATGCGTCCGTCTCCGAGTGGCGCCAGGCGCTGGCGCAAGCTGATGGCCGGTGCGATGGGCGTTGCCTTGAAAAGGGCAGCGATACCTATGCCCGCCATCATACCAATCGCGACAACAAACCATATCGTGATCCGCCAATCGCCTAGACCACCGAGCGCTGTTCCGAGCGGTGAACCGAAGGCGGTTGCAATCGATAGCCCGGCAACCACGGTCGCGAGCGCGCGACCTCGTTGCTCGGGAGGAACAAGGAGCGCGCCCGTCGACGTTGCTGTCGGGCTGAACATCGCCGCGCCGAGACCGGCGATCGCTCGGCCAAGAAGGACGATTTGGAAATTCGGCGAATAGATCGTCAGGATGTTGGCGGCCACAAAGATGGTCATTCCCAACAGGAGGAGTTGCTTCCGCGGCCAGGATGCGGCCGCGGCGGCAATCACCGGCGCGAATATCGCGTATGCAAGCGCGTAGACCGTGACCATCTGGCCCGCAACGCTTGGTGATACGGAGAAGGAATTTCCAACCTGCGGCAGGATACCGGCAATGACAAAACTGTCTGTGCCGAGCGCAAACATACCGACGGCAAGGAGATAGAGACGAAAATTCATGGAAAACCAGACCACGGTGGGACCGCCGAAGTGGCGGCTTGATTTTTGAACCAGCGGACTGATTGATGCTGCCCGAAGTGTTTCCCCACCATGTCGAACAAGCCGGGGTCCGTTACTCCTGCAATGCTGATGGGCTGGTTTCAAAATACGCCATCACTTTCGAGTGTAGCGCGACACCCGGCGGCGCGATCTTGGTGGGTCGCGCGTCCCGGTGAAGTTTAGCTAGGCGCGCCAATGGTTCCCACGGAACGGTCACAGGCGTCGTGTTCCCAAGGCGCTGCGGGCGCTAGGCGAACGCAACTTCGATATGTTGCCTGTCTTGAGAGATGACCCGGCAGTACATCTCCAATCCGTCGGACCTGATCGCCAGAACGAATTCTGCAGGGACGCCCGCGGAGCTCGAGACGGAAAGCCCGGCGCCATCGCTTCCGAGCGCTCTTACGGTGCAGTCGATGACCGAGCGCCTGTCATTGAAGATGATCGCTCCGGCCTTGAGAACGCGCCGCCGGCTGCTGAGAGCAAACTCGGATCGCATTTCATTCCAGGCGACGCAGCGATTTCGGCCCTCGCGCTTGGCTTTGTACATGGCTGCGTCGGCCTGGGCGAGCAGTGTTTCGATGTTCTTGGCGGCGATGGACAATGATGTGATGCCGAGGCTTGCTGTGATCTTGAGCGATCCCGCGGCCGTTTCGGTGCTTCGCCCCTCTATCGCCTCCCTCAATCGAGCGGCAATTTCGCAGGCGGCGGCTTGGTCGGTTTGGGGCAGCACAAATGCGAATTCCTCGCCTCCAAGGCGTCCGACAAGGTCGTCCGGCCCCAAGGTCGTTTTCGATATGGCTGCCACAGTTCGCAGGACGTCGTCACCGACGGCATGCCCATATGTATCGTTGACCTGCTTGAAGTAATCGACGTCGAGTACGATGCAGGAAAGATCATGGCCTTGCATGAGGGCAGCCGACACGAGCTGGTCGGCCTGGTCGCGGAAGGCGCGGCGCGTCAAGGCACCCGTAAGGCCGTCAGTCGATGCAAACTGCAGCAGCTCAATTCGATCCATTGCAGCGGCGGCCAGTTCCTGCAGGATCCTGAGGTCCCTGTTCCCGAAGGACCGTGGTCGCCGGTCGATGGCGCAGAGTGTACCTACCGCCTGTCCTTCAGCCGTCTTGATTGGAACACCCGCGTAGAATCGGACACCTTCTTTATCAGCTACGGCAGGATGGGCTGCGAACCGCGCATCCCTTGTGGCATCCTCCACGACCAGCGGTTCGTCATCGTCAATGACATAGCGGCAGAAGGTGTCCTGCCTCGGAACTTCGTCATTTCCAAATCCCGAACAGGCAAGATACCATTGGCGATGGGCATCGATCATCGTGACGAGTCCGATCTCGACGCCGAATATCTCCTTGATCAGCCTAACAATTCGGTCGAAACCCTTGTCCCGCGGTGCGTCCAGCATGTCGATCTGCTCGAGCGCTGCAAGCCGCGCCGTCTCACGCGTCGCCGCCGGCCCGGTAGACCGACCGAACACTTGCACCACCATTCAGACCTCCTGGGATAAACATGCGGCATGATCCGTGGCCGCCGCATCGCGAAGCTTTCGCCCCGACCATGCGGGCGGCTATTGTGTTGTTTCGCCTAACAAACGCGGGGCCGTCAATCTAGAAATAGATTGACATCACGAGATCCTGGTCGAAGTCGCCGAAGCCCTTGCCGAAGATATTCATGCCGCCGGGATTGGCGGCCTTCTCGTCGATGCCGATACGGAAGCGGATCGAATGGTGGTCAGGGATACCGAGCGAGGCGATCGTTTGCGTCGAGACCATGGCGCCGTCGATCCAGGTTCCCTTGTCGTCGATCGTCCAGGTCTTGAGCTTTCCGTATTGCGAGCCGGAAAGCTTCCACCAGGCGGGCGAATAGAGCCCGCGGCGGTCGCCGTAGTCGCCGGGCGAGGTCCAGTGGCCGGCCTTGAGGCCGTTGACCCAGATCGAGATGTCCGACGGCCAGTTCGCATTGGTCGCGGGCGTTTCGGAACTCAGTTCAGCGGAAAATTCGACCTGGCGGATCTTCCTTCCGCTCACCTTGGCGTTGTTCGGAAACTTGTATTCGACATAGCCGCGGGTAAACCACAGGAGCCCCGCCTGCATGCGCTGCGGATCGAGGAAGACTTCCTGCACGTCGAGCATGCCGATGACATTGTTGACGGAGCAGAGCCCGCAGGGCGCCCCGACATCGAACTCGGTGAAGAGGCCGATCGGCATGCTGACGGTGACGACATCTTCCGAGGCCTTGGTGCCGCTGTTGTCGAAGCGGATCAGGATCTCGTCGTAGATGCTGGAGCAGAGCTTCTGATTGCCCTTCGTCGCCTTCATCGTCTGGGTCTGGATCAGGCCGGCCTGCTCCAGTGCCTTCAGATTGGTAGCCGCCGTTGATTGCGGCAGGCCCATGTGGCCGGCGATGTCGTTGACGTTGAGAGGCCCCCGCTGGCGAAGCAGGTTGAGTATTTCGATGCGCGTCGCGGAACCGAGGGCGTGCACGACTTCAACATCCTTGACCGGGTCGACAGTAAGAAGTTTCGTCTCCATGCGCTCTTACTGGTTCTCCAGTCTGTCTTGGTTGATCGTCGGTGATATCACGCTAACAGTCGCGATGTCGCCGCCTTTTTGTGGGGCGCCGGCCCGCGCCTCGGGAGAGTCTTCGCGGACCGGCAGGGCCTTCTCACCTCGGCCCGAAAGACAGGCGCTTCCCTTCATCCCTTGATGCCCGAGGAGAGCATGAGCGCCTGCGTCACGCGCTTCTGGAAGATCAGATAGGCGACGGCGACCGGCATGGCCGCAAGGATCGCAACCGCCATGTCGCGTGCATATTTCACGCCGAACGCATCCCTCGTCTGCGTGATGCCGACAGTAATCGTCATCATGTCGTCCGAGTTGGTGACGAGGAACGGCCACAGGAAGGCGTTCCAGGCCATGATGTAGGTGATGATCGCGAGCGCGGTCGTGATGCCCCAGTTCAGCGGCAGATAAAGCTTGAACAGGATCTGGAACTCGCCGCAGCCGTCGAGCTTGGCGGCCTCGCGCAGCTCCTTCGGCACGGAATCGAAGAACTGCTTGTAGACGATGACGACGACCGGAACGATGAGCTGCGGCAGGATGATGCCGCCCCAGGTGTTGATCAGGTTCAGCTTGTGCATCAGCACGAATTGCGAGATCACCAGTGCCTGGGACGGCACCATGAAACTCGCAAGAATGATGCCGTAGAGCAGCTTCCGGCCCGGGAAGACGATCTGCGACAGCGCATAGGCGCACATCACGCTGATCAGGATGACGACGATGGTCACCGTCACCGAGGTCACGATGGAATTCAGATACCAGGTCGAAAGCTTCGTCTCGAACAGTGCGTAGTAATAGGCCGAGAAGTTGAAGACGTCGGGGATGAGCGTCGTCTTCGAGACGACCTCCTGTTCCGGCTTGACGGAGGTCACGATCGCCCAATAGATCGGGAATGCCCAGGTGCAGGCGATCAGAAAGGTGAGGACGAGGAGCAGAGTGTTTCCGATTGTCTTGCCGGGCATCTCAGCGCTCCCTTACACGCAGCAGCTGGTATTGCAGCACCGAGACGACGACGATGATGAGGAAAAGCATCACCGCGACCGCGGAGCCGACACCGCCGTGGTTCGTGCGGAACGCTTCGCGATAGACGAGTTGCAGCAGCACATAGGTCGAATTGAACGGGCCGCCCTCCGTCAGGAGATAGACTTGGTCGAAGATCTTGAGCTGCAGGATCAGCTGCAATGTCAGCACCAGTGCCGTGACCGGCCAGATGAGCGGCCAGGTGATGCGCTTGAAGCACTGCCAGCGCGTTGCGCCATCGAGCATTGCCGCCTCGTAGTAGTCGTGGGGAATGTTGCGCAGCCCGGCGATGAACAGCAGCAAGTTGAAGCCGTTCGTCCACCAGATGGTCACCAGCGCCACCATGGGCATGGCCCAGATCGGATCACGAAAGACGCTGACGCGTTTGCCGGTGAAAAGCTCGATGACGTATTGCGCAATGCCGAATTGCTGGTCGAGAACCCATTCCCAGATCTGGGTGACGACGGAAACCGGAAGAATGTAGGGGATAAAGAAAAGCACCAGGATGAGGCTTTGCAGCCACCCCTTCAGCCGCACGACCATCAGCGCCAGGCCGAGGCCGATCAGCGTATTCGGGATCACCGTCAGCACCACGAAATAGCCGGTGTTCCAGACCGAGGTGAAGAAGAGCTTCTGATGGAAGAGCTTCACGTAGTTGTCGAAGCCCACCCACTTGCCCACGCCGATCAGCGGCGCGTCGGTGAAGCTCAAGGCGAACATATTGTAGACCGGGTAGGCGAACACCACCATGTAGGCGATCAGGAACGGCGCGATCATGACGATGGCCGTCAGCGTCTTGCGTCGCTTTTCACTGTTAACCACAGAGCATCTCCCTTGGCGAAGTGCTGGCCGGAGGAGCACTCCGGCCAGCCTCTTCTCACATCTGGCTCTTCAGCTCCTCGCGCATCTGCTCGATCGCGTCCTCGGGCTCGAGCTGGCCGTTCAGCGCCGGCACCACAAAGTTCTGCGTTGCTTCGTAGATGGGGCCGGCAACGCCTGCGAGCTTGGAAACCGGATCAAAGACGGCGGTATCGGCAAGCTTCGCATAGGTCGCGTTCGGCTGCATTTCCTTGAATTCCTTGCTGTCGGTCACCGGCTTGTAGGCAGGGATATGACCGGCGGTGGCCCAGGAAATGCTGTGCTGGTTCATCCAGTTGATGATCTCGAGAACGATCTTCACCTTCTCCGGAGAAATCGGCTTGGAATCGCTGTTCGGGATCGCGAAGGAGTGTGAATCCGCCCAGGTTGCCTGCGTGCCCATCAGGTTCGGGATTTCGATCGCGCCCCACTCGAAGCCGAGGTTGCCGTTCTTCTGCAGGTCGGCCATCGTCGGCACTTCCCAGACGCCGTTGATGTGCATCGCGGCCTTCCCGGAGGTGAAGAGCGCAATCGAGGCTTCGTAGGAGATGAGCTTCGGCGAGTATCCGGAGGATACCCAGTTCGCCATGGTCTGCAGCGCCTTCACCCCGGCATCGCCCGGAAGGATCTCGTCGCCGTCGATGAACTTTGCGCCTTGCTGCGCCAGAAGCGTGTAGAAGACGCGCCACATCGAGCCGCCTTCGTCGGTATGCAGTGACAGCGGGTACTCGACCTTGCCGCCTTCCTTAAGCTTGTCGAGGGCGGCGTCGAAATTTTCGAGCCCATCAAGCCCCTTCGGCAGGCCGTCATCGCCGAGCAGACCGGCTTCCTTCAGGATGTTCTTGTTGTAGTAGAGAACGATCGAGTGAACATCGAACGGAATGCCGTATACCTTGCCGTCGGCGGTCGCCTGCTTCCAGGCAGCATCGACGTAGTTCTCCTTCTTGATACCCGCAGCAGCAAGTTCCTCCTCGGAGATCGGTCGCAGGATACCGGTGGGCACCGCCAGCGGATAGCGCGACATGTGATAGGTCATGATGTCGGGCTGCTGGCCGACGGCCGCCGCCGTCTGCACCTTCGTGTAGAAGGGAACGCCCCATTCCAGCGTCGTGGCGTTGATCTTGATGTCGGGATGGGTGTCGTTGAATTCCTTGATGAGCGCCTTCATGCGAACGCCGTCGCCGCCGCTCAGGAAGTCCCACCAGGTAATCTCGGTTGTCTGCGCAAATGCGGCTGCCGAGGGCAGCAATGCGATGGCCGCCGAAACGGCAAGTTTCAATAGCTTTCTCACGTTTGTTCCTCCTCGATAAAACATGGGTTCAGCTCACCCCGGTGTGCTGGATCGCTATGGCCGCGGACCTCCTCCAAGGCCCGCGATCGTCGTTCATCGCCAAAATTCGGGTTTTGTATCCGAATTTCGGGTATCAGCTGAGCCTTCTGCCTTCCGCGTCGAAAGCCAGCATTTCAGGCACCCTCAATGAGAGGCTGATCTTTTCCTTGGGCTGCGGACGGCTGTCGCGGCATTCGACCGTCATTTCAGCGCCTCCCGCCGTCAGCACATGCAGATAGCCCGTGCCGCCGAGCTCCTCGGTGAATTCCGCCGTCACCGGCATGCTCACGGCTCCTTCGGTCGCTCCAAGTGCGATATGCTCGGGACGCACACCGACATGAACCGCCATGCCCGGCGCCAGTGCCGACGCCGTGGGAAGGGTGAAGACCTGGCCGGGCGCATCATCCAGTTCGACGCGCGCCGTCCCCTGCCCTCCTTCGATGATCTTGCCCTTCAGGAAATTCATGCCCGGCGAGCCGATGAAGCCGGCAACGAACATGTTCCTCGGGTTGCGGTAGAGCTCCAGTGGGGCTCCTACCTGCTGGACGATGCCGCTCTTCAGCACGACGATCTTGTCGGCAAGCGTCATCGCCTCGACTTGGTCGTGGGTGACATAGACCATCGTGGCGCCGATCTGGCGGTGCAGCCTTGCGATCTCCATGCGCATCTTGACGCGCAGTTCCGCATCGAGATTGGAAAGCGGTTCGTCGAAGAGGAAGACGCGCGGTTCGCGCACGATTGCCCGGCCGATGGCGACGCGCTGGCGCTGCCCGCCGGAAAGCTGGCTCGGCTTGTGGTTGAGATAGTCGGTGAGCCGCAGGATCTCTGCCGCAGCCTTTACCTTCTGCTGGATCTCCGCCTTCGGACGGCGCGCGATCGACAGGCTGAAGCCCATGTTCTCGAAGACCGAGAGATGCGGGTAGAGCGCATAGGACTGGAACACCATGGCGACGCCGCGCTTGGACGCTTCCGCATGGGTGACGTCCTCGTCCTCGATTGCGATCTTGCCCTTCGTCGTCTCCTCGAGCCCTGCAATCATCCTGAGCAGGGTCGACTTGCCGCAGCCGGACGGACCGACGAAGACGGCGAACTCCCCCTGCTCTATATTAATGTCGACGTCGTGAATGACCCCGACCGCGCCAAACGATTTGCTGACCTTCGTCAACTTGATACCAGACATACGCCCTCCCGATCGTCGTCTTGACCGGAGGCGGCCGTCTCCGGCCGCTCCCGATGGTAATCAGGTCACGCCGAAGCGACGGACAGCAGTATGAAATGGTAGGACTTGGCGGGCAGCGCCCCGACGAGCTTGCCGTCGTCGGTGACAGAAAGCCCGGAACCGGCCTTGGGAACGATGCGGTTCTGGTCCTCCACCGAGTTCCTGGCCTTCAGGTCGTCGCCGACCATGGTGTGATGCTGGATGACTCTGGCACCTTTGAAGCCCTGCAGGTCCACCGAAAGCTCCATCGTCTCGTTGAGGCTGCGGTTGATGGCGAAGAGTGCAATGCTCTTGCCGTCGTCGTGCAGCACGGCCGAGAGATCCAGATAGGGGACGTCCTGCGCGACATCGCAATCGTAGGTCGGGCCGGAGGCGGAGACGTTGAGCGCCGTACCGCGTCCATATTTCGAGGCGAACTGCAGCGGATAGTAGATCGACTGGCGCCAGGCGGGGCCATCGGCCTTGGTGAGGATCGGTGCGATCACGTTCACGAGCTGCGCCATGCAGGCGATCTTCACGCGGTCGGACCGGCGGATGAAGACGTTGATCAGAGAGGCGACGAAGATCGCATCCTCGAGGTTATAGAGTTCTTCGAGCAAGGGCGGGGCTTCCGGCCAGTCCCAGCTGGCGATGCGTTCGCCATCTTCCTTGCGGTCGTGGTACCAGACGTTCCACTCGTCGAAGCAGATCTTCACGTCGCGCTTCGAGCGCTTCTTCGCCTTGATGTAATCGATGACGCCGCCGATCGTGACGATGTAGCGGTCGAGGTCGATCGCCTTGGCGTAGTAGTTCAGCGTGTCGTTCTCTTCGTTGCCGAAATATTTGTGCAGCGAGATGTAATCGACGCTGTCATAGCTGGCGTCGAGAACAGTCGCCTCCCATTCGGGATAGGTCTTCATCTTGTCGTTGGACGAGCCGCAGACGATGGTCTCAAGCGTCTTGTCGAAATATTTGAAGGCCTTGCTGACTTCGTTTGCGAGGTGGCCGTACTCGGCTGCCGTCTTGTGGCCGACCTGCCAGGGACCGTCGATCTCGTTGCCAAGGCACCAGATGCGAACATTGTGGGGGTCCTTGTAGCCATGCTTGGCGCGCAAGTCGCTCCAATAGGTGCCGCCCGGATGATTGCAATATTCGAGGAAGTTGCGGGCATCGTTCAGGCCGCGAGAACCGAGGTTCATCGCCAGCATCATCTCGGTCTTGGCGAGCTTCGACCAGTCGGCGAATTCGTTGACGCCCATCTGGTTCGTCTCGCGGGTGCGCCAGGCAAGGTCGAGGCGTGTCGGACGCTGGTCACGCGGGCCGATGCCGTCTTCCCAATGATAGGCCGAAACGAAGTTGCCGCCGGGATAGCGCACGATCGGCATGTCGAGATCGCGAACCATATCGAGAACGTCGGTACGAAAGCCGTTCTCGTCAGCATTTTCATGACCCGGTTCGTAGATGCCGGTATAAACGGCACGGCCCATATGCTCCAGGAAGGAGCCATAGACGCGCTTGTCGACGGACGAGATCGTGAATTCCCTGTTAAGGGTTGCCTTTGCTCGCATAGGTGTTCCTCGTTTATTGGATCTGATTTTTCAGCACGCTAGCTTCAAAGATTTTCTATTTCAAGTATTTTGTTCTGTATCAAAAAATACGATTTAGTTTGGTTTGGCACTGGGAAATTTGCACGATAATTCGCAACAGACTGCGCGATCGCGTGCCACGCCGGCGCGTGTCCCGGAGGCGAGACCGAACCGATCCGCGCTTGCCTGGAGGCCAGGTAACTCACGGCAGGAGTTGCGCTTTTTGGGATGGAAGATGGTGAGGCGCGTCAGTTCACCAGCGGCGGGACAGCCTGGGCAACCCCAGGGCCGTGAGCGTTGCGCCGGTCAATAGCCGGCTGCCTTGTCGACCGCATTGATGAGTGGCATGCCGGCGGCAAAGCGCCGCAGGTTTTCCGCAAAGATCTCTATTCCCCGCGCTCTGGTTGCAGCGGTCGTCGCGCCGTTATGGGGCGTGATGATCGTGTTGGGAAGCGACCAGAATGGGCTGTCTGCCGGCAACGGCTCGATGCCATGGGCGTCCAGGCCGGCGCCGGCGATCCAGTTTTCCGAGAGTGCCCGCAGAAGTGCGGCGTCATCGGCAATGCCGCCACGCGAAAAGCAGATGAAATAGGCAGAAGGCTTCATGGCCCGAAACTCCGCCTCGCCGAGCATATGCTCCGTTTCGGGGGTCAGCGGAGCGCTGACGACCACGAAATCGCTTTGCGCAAGGAAGGCGTGAAGCGATTTCCGGGGGAATATCTCGTCGAAGCCGTCAGCGCGCGTCGCCGTGCGGCGCAATCCCAGGACCCGCATGTGAAACGCCTTGGCCTTCCTTGCGAGGTCGGTGCCGGAGTGGCCCGCCCCGACGATGCCGAGCGTCAGGCCGTTCAGCTCGCCATGGGTGAAGGGGTCCCACCTGCGCTCCGCCTGTGCCTTCAGCCAACGCAGCGCGTCGCGATTCAGCATGAGCATCAACATCATGGCATGCTCGGCGAGCGGAATGGCGCCGTTGCCCTTGCTGCAGGTCAGTATAACGGGATGCTCGACGAATTCGCGATAGAGCTGTGTGTCCGGTCCGGCAGCCCAGCTGTGGACCCAGCGCAGGCGTCTCGCGCGTCCAAGGATGGCGGGGGCGATATGGCCGGCGACGGCATCTGCGACTTCGATACTGTCCACGAGCCCTGCCGCATCCTTCACGAATTCGATCGAGCAGTTTCCGCCTGCCCGGCGCAGGAGGTTCTGCTGCTCGACGGTGAAGCCGCCGACCGCGACGATACGGGGCTGTTGCTCTGTCATGGCTATCGCTCCGAACAGGTGTTCACGTGTAGCGGATGCGCGGGTCGAGCCACGCAAGCAGAAGGTCGGACAGGAGGGTGCCGATCACCGTCAGCGAGCTGAGCATCATGATGAAGCTGCCGGCGAGATACATGTCCTGGGAAATCAGCGCCTGCAGCAGCAGCGGTCCCGTCATCGGCAGGTTAAGGACGACCGCGGTAATGGTTGCGCCGGAAACGAGCGTCGGCAGGACCCAGCCGACCGTCGAGATGAACGGGTTGAGGGCGATGCGCACCGGGTATTTCAGGAGGAGCCTGCGCTCAGACAGGCCATAGGCACGCGCGGTCACCACATAGGGCTTGTCGAGCTCGTCCAGAAGGTTTGCGCGCAGGATGCGGATCAGCGCCGCGGTGCCGTGCAATCCGAGGACGATCATGGGAATAAGAAGATGCTTCAGCAGATCCCAGACCTTGGCCAGGCTCCACGGGGCCGTCTCGTATTCCGCAGAGAGCAGTCCGCCGATGCCGGCGCCGAAATAGCGGAAGGCGATATACATGAGGACGAGCGCGAAGAGGAAGTTCGGGATGGCAAGACCGATGACGCCGAGGAAGGTCGCGAGATAGTCGCCGACGGTGCGGCGGCGAACGGCAGTGTAGATGCCGATCGGCAGGGAGATTGCCCAGATGAAGATGAGCGTCAGGAAGGCGAGAACGAATGTCAGGCCGAGCCTGTTCCAGAGCAGATCGGAAACGGGCTGGCGCCACTCCAGCGAATAGCCGAAATCACCTCGCAGGATGATGCCCGATATCCATTTCCAGTATTGCACGTACAGCGGATCGTCGAGGCCGTAGCGTTCGCGCATCGCGGCCATCGCGCCGGCATCGACAGTTGTGCCCTGCAGATTAAGCTGAGCGACCATCGACGTGACGAAATCGCCAGGCGGCAGCTGGATGATGATGAAGGTCATGATGGAGATCGCCACCAGGGTGACCACCATGTAGACAAGTCGCCGTGCGATGAACGCGGCCATCGGATTGCTCCCTTACGAAATCCAGCGCATTGACCCGCGCCCTTGCGACCATGCCGCAGGGGCGCGGGATCGAGCTATTTCTGCGAGAAATAGAATTGCTCGGGGTTCGCTGCCCCCGGATGCGTGTACTCGGTGCTGGCAAGAAGCGTTTTCGGCACATTGTGGAGGCGCTTGTTGATAATGCCATAGTCGGTCGTCGGCTGCATGACGCCGATCGTGTAGAACTGCTCCTTGGCGATCTGCATCACCTGCTTCATCAGCTCGAGACGCTTGGCGACGTCGACGGTCGCAAAGACCTGATCGTAGAGCCCCATCTGCCTCTTGACCTCTGCCGGCGGCTCTTCGGCATTCGTATCCTTGGAATACCACTGCCCCCATGTGGTCGCGTAGAAAGACGCCCAGGACGACGGCAGGAAGTACTTAGGGTCGAAGATCGTGTCCGCCCCGCCCGATGCCGACCACACCGCGGCGTCATGATCGTTTGCTTCGACGCGCTGGTTCAGCGCCGTGGTATCGGTCGTATTGATCAGAAGCTCGACGCCGACATCCCGCCAGTATTTCTTCATCAGCTCGGCCGTATCGACCCAGGGCTGGCGAAGTACGGATATGTCGATCGTAAAGCTGATGGGCTTGCCGTCCGGGCCGAGGCGGATGGCGTTGGCGTCCTTCTTCGCAAAGCCGGCGTCGTCGAGCATCTTGTTTGCCGCTGCCGGATCGTACTTCGTAAATTGCGTCGCCATCTCTTCGTCGAACAGCGGAGATTCGGGACGTTCAACAGTCTGGTATGGACGGCCCTGCCCGAGCCAGACCAGCTCGATGACTTCGTCTCGGTTGATCGCCGTCGAAAGTGCCTCACGGAACTTCTTGTTGTTGAAGATCTCGCGCTTCACGGGGTTCTTGTCGGTCAGGTTGAGCGAAACGATCATCAGGTTGGCGCGGTTCGGCAGAACCTCGTAGAAGTCGTAGTTGCCGCGCTCCTGATTGTCGAAGAACGTACCCTTGTTCTCGGGCGTCGTCACGAAGCCGATATAGCTGTCCACCATGTCGAAGTCGCCATTTGCCGCCTTCAGCAGCGTCACCTGTGGGTCCGAGATGATGTCGATGGTGGCGCTATCCATGTAGGGAAGCTGGTTTCCGGCCGAATCGACCTTGAAGTAATAGGGATTGCGCTTGGCAACGACCTGGCTGCCATTGCCCTGCCCGATGCCTGTCGAGATGATCCAGGGGTTCAGCCGCGGCAGGTCGGGGTTGCGCCAGGCATCCGCCTTTGCGTTGAAGTTCGATACCCAGTTCTGGGCGCCCGAGGCCTTTGCTTCCGCGTCTGCGTTCGCATTGTGCTTGGCGTGGAATTTCTCCAGGTAGTGGCGCGGATAGGCCGTCGGCACGTTCGGTTCCGGATCGTTGGCCGGCGTTGCCAGTGCCTGCAACAGCAGGCCGTTCGGCGCGGCAAAGATGAACTTGACCGTGTAGTCGTCGACCTTCTCGACGACGAGCGGCTTGCCGCCTCTCACAGACCAGGTGGGCTTGGTCGGGCTGACTTCGCTGTTGG
Source organism: Rhizobium sp. BK251 (assembly GCF_004345245.1). Lineage (GTDB taxonomy): Bacteria > Pseudomonadota > Alphaproteobacteria > Rhizobiales > Rhizobiaceae > Rhizobium. The sequence continues at coordinate 112,322 of NZ_SLUQ01000009.1, forward strand.
AATAGACGTCCTCGTACCAGAACATCACGTCGTCGGCAGTGTAGGGCTGGCCGTCGGACCATTTCATGCCTTCACGCAGCTTGAAGGTGTATTCGGTCCCGTCGGGGTTCACATCGACGGACTTGGCGACGTTCATGACGACGCCGGGCACGATGTCCTTCTGCTCCATTCCCGGCTGCCAGGTCTCCCACCGGGTGAAGTTCTCATATCCGATGGTTCTGACGAGAGAGGAGATGTCGCTGGCCGAGGCCATGGTCAGCCGCCAGTTCCCGCCGTATTCGCCCACACTCTCGAAAGGCTTGACGACCATCGGCTCCTTCGGAAGCCTCTCGGCGACCGCTGGCAGCTTGCCGGCCTTCACCTCGTCGGCGAGCGTCGGCGCCTCCTTGTATTCCTGTGCGAAGCTGCTGCTCGTGCCAAGGGCCATAAGCGTGGCTGCGAGCAGCGCCCCCGCTATTTTCCGACCTGCAATCTTGTAGGGCATCGTATTCCTCCTCCTCTAAATCCTCTTGTCTGCAAGCGTCGCTATCGTCTCGCCGGGGGCTCCTCAGCCTTCCCTCTTCACCGAGATCGCCTCGAAGGCCTCCACCGGGGGAAGCTCAAACCAGGTGTATCCATCGTCCGGCGCACCGGCCTTAGACGCGGCAACGGTCTTTCCGGAAACCAGCGCCACGGCCTCTTTGGCCGCGCCGCGGATGCCGAGCCGCAGCCCGTGGACTGCAGCCGCATCCTCGTAGAGGTTGTTGCGCTGGCCGCCGAAGTTGACGACGTGAACGAGAAGACGGCCGGTGCTCTCCTGCTGCTGGATCGTGACCTCCAGCGACCCCTTCCCTTCCAGCCGCACGGGCGCGGGCGGGATGTTGCGCTCGATCAGGTCCGCGACAAGGACGCGATGGCTCGGCAGGCTGTCGCGGTAGTATTGCCAATCGGGATTCCAGGGAACGTAGATCGCCTTGCCCTTGCCGTGGCTACCGACGATCACACCAGGCAATTCGCTCTCGAAATCCGGGAAGCAGAGCTCTGGCGGCCCGAAGCGCTGTGGCGGCAGCAGCTTCATCAGCGTCGCCGAGCCTTCCTTCGGCTTGCTGACGAAATAGCGGTCGTCCAGCATCAGCAGTTTGCTCTGCGGCAGCGGCAGCTCGCCTTCTTCAATGCGGAGGTAGGCGCCGCGCATGTGGAGACGCGTCGACGGCTTGTCCTCGATTGGAAGGCATTTCAGGGCCGGCCGATCGCGAGGCGCGCCGCGTTCGTCGTAGAGCCCGGTATCGCCCGTGACGACAACGATTCCGCCATTCTCGACATATCGGTCGATCACGCTCGCTTCCTCATCGCTGAGGCAGGAAATGTTCGGGATCAGGATCGCGTCATAACGCGCCAGGATCTCTGAGCCGCCGGCTTCGGCTACAAGGTCGTCGCTGACGAAATCGAAAGGCAGGCGGGATTCGACGAGCATCCGGTATGCGCCGCGGAACGCCTGGTCGCCAAATGCGGCGCTCGCGGTCCTCTTCCGATAGACCTCGTTGCGATGAGAGTGATAGAGCCCGATGCGGGCCGCCGATCTCAGGTCGCGATAGTGGGCCTCATGCTCCTTGTGCCAGTGGAACAGACGCGAGATGTCCTCAAACGGTGTCTTGTCGTCCTGGTCGAGCACCCCGAGCAGATAGTAGTCGAGTGCGGCGCCGCTCGCGAGTTGCTGGGCAAAGCGCAGCATGTGGTAGCCGCCCGTCTCGGAATGGAAGCGCCAGGCGAAGTCCACGAAATTGGTGGAGGTCGAGGAGAAGGTCTTGCCCTGCCCATAGGCAGCCGCCCAGCGTGCCTGCTCGCCGGCCTGATACGGCCATTCCGGTTGGGGCCGATCGACCGCCCGCTGCACTTCCATGCGGATGAGATCGGACTCGCCTCGGTGACCGGTCATGGCCACCTTCGGATTGACGGCCTTGATATGGCGGTAGACCTTGGCGCGCAGTTCGAGCGAGGTGCGTTCCTTGAAGGCGAGATAATCGGGATAGGCCGGGTCGGAAAAGTCTTCCTTCAGCGGCAGCTCCCGACGATACATGGCGCGGAAGCGGCGGCGGCAATTCTCGCAGACGCAGATGCCGAAATAGTCGCCGGAATAGGTGAAGTTGGTATAGCCGAACATGTTGAAGAAGACGCCGTCAACATCGTACTTGCCGAGCGCTTCGCTGATGATCTGCAGCGAATAGTCCTGATACCAGCCGCCGTTCACGCAGGCCTGGTAGGTGCCGTTGTATTCGAGGACATCGCCCCTGATATTGTGCACGAACCAGTCGGGATGCGCCTCATAGGCAATGCGGGTGGCCTTCGACATGTCGAAACGGCCAACGAGCGAAAGCCCTTCGGCATGCGCCGCCTCGATCGCGTCTCCAAGGGCGTCACCCTTCATGAGCGGATTGACGGCGTGCAGCTTCAGCTTCGTCGGGTAGAAAGCAAAGATGCCGCCGATATTATAAAGCAGCACGTCGGCGCCGAACTCGCGTGTTTCGCGCGCCAGCTTGCGCTGGTCGTAGAGTGCGTCGGGCTGGCGCAGGTTGGTCTGAACCATCCGATAGGGACGCTTCCACCATGCTGGCGCCGCGTCGGCTGCCGCACTCCTCTCAATGGTATCAGGCTGCATTCTCTCTCACTCCCTTAAGGTCAAGCTTTTCGGCGTGGTGACACGCGACCTCGCTGTCATCGATGGCCCGCAAGACCGGATCGACGGCGCGACATTCGTCAGTTGCGAAGGGGCAGCGCGGATGGAAGGCACAGCCGCCCGGGCGGTTGGCCGGGTCGGCCACCTCCCCCTTGAGCCGCATGCGCTTTTCGCTGCGTGCCAGTCTTGGATCGGGACGCGGAACGGAGGCGAGAAGCGCCGCCGTATAGGGATGCCGAGGCCGCGAAAACAGGGTTTCCACCGAGGCCAGTTCCACCACGCGGCCCGCATACATGACCGCCACCCGGTCCGAGATGTATTCGACCACACCGAGATCGTGCGAAATAAAGACGTAAGTCAGGTCGAACTCTTCCTGCAGGTCCTGCAGGAGATTGAGCGTTTGTGCCTGGATCGACACGTCGAGCGCGGAGACACACTCGTCGGCCACGACGAGCTTGGGACGGACGGACAGAGCCCGCGCAATGCCGATGCGCTGCCGCTCCCCGCCCGAGAAGGCGTAAGGATAGCGCGACATGTATTCGGGTCGCAGTCCGACGCGCCGCAACAGGTCGGCAACGGTCGCCTCGACCTCTGCCTTGTCCGTCATCCCGAAATTCCGCAGCGGCTCGCCGACGATGTCGATCACTCGCCGACGCGCATTAAGGGATGCGAACGGATCCTGGAAGATCATCCGGATATCGGAGCGATAGGGCCGCATTTCCGCAGGCGAGAGATGGGCGAGATCGACCTCCTGCCCGCCCTGGGAATAGAGGATGCGACCACCGGTCGGTTCGATGACGCGCACCAGCGCCTGGCCGAGAGTGGTCTTGCCGCAGCCCGATTCACCGACGATGCTCAGCGTTTCGCCGGGCCGGATCGACAGCGAAATGCCGTCCACTGCGCGTATGTGCTTGACCGTCTTCTTGAAGAAACCGGAAGTGACAGGGAAATGCACCTTCACGTCTTCGGCCTTGAGTAGCGTCTCGCTCGAGAGGCTGCCCGATCTTGGCAAGCCGGCGGGTACCATGTTCATACTCACGCCTCCATCCTGGCCTTGACGCCTGCATATTGCGGGTCCCGCATATGACAGGCTGCAAGGTGCGCCGGGCCAAGTTCGCGCAGGGACGGTTCGATCCTGTCGCAGAGGCCAGCGGCCGCCTCGCGACAGCGCGTATTGAAGGGGCATCCTTCGGGACGGTTGAGCGGATGCGGGACCATGCCCTCGATCGCCTTCAGCCTCTGGCCCGCCGTGTGCCGCGCACCGAGCTTCGGGATCGAGTCGAGAAGCGCGAGCGTGTAAGGATGCTGGGGCCGGTAGAAGATGTCATCCACGCTTCCACGTTCGACGACGCGACCGAGATACATCACCGCGACTTCGTCGGCGATTTCGGCCACGACGCCAAGATCGTGGGTGATGAACATCACCCCCATCGAGGTTTCCTGCTGCAGTTCCTTGATGAGTTCGAGAATGTTTGCCTGCGTCGTGACGTCGAGCGCGGTGGTGGGTTCGTCCGCGATCAGCATGGCGGGGCGGCAGGCCAGCGCCATCGCAATCATCACCCTCTGGCGCATGCCGCCGGAGAGTTCGAAGGGATAGGATGCAAGGCGCCGGCGTGGATCGGGTATGCCGACACGATCTAGGGCATCGACGGTGCGCTCGATCGCCTGCCTGGGGGCAATGCGATGGTGGAGAAGGATCTTCTCGACGAGCTGGTCGCCGATCGTATGGACCGGGCTCAGCGAGTTCATCGGCTCCTGGAAGATCATCGCGATGTCGCGCCCGCGGATCGCACGGATTTCCTTGCCTTTCGGGTCGAGCCCGGCGATGTCCACGCTCTTTATGCCGTCGCGGCTGAAGACCATGCTGCCGGCGACAACTCGTCCCGGACCCCCGACGATCTGCAGGACGGATTTCGCCATCATCGACTTTCCGGAGCCGGATTCGCCGACGATGCAGAGCGTTTTGCCGCGCTTCACGTCGAGGTCAACGCCGTCGACGGCCTTGATGAGACCTTCGCGCAGATCGAAATGCGTCTTCAGGCCGCGCACGGAGAGGATGGGTTGATCGATGGACTGGGTCATGCGTAGGGGTCCGCCGCATCTCGAAGTCCGTCACCGAGGAAATTCAGCGAAAGGACGGTTATGATGACCAGTGCGCCGGGAGCGAGAAGCCACGGTGCTTCGGCCAGTGACCGGATGTTCTGCGCCTCCTGGAGCAGCACGCCCCAGCTGACGACCGGAGGCCGCAGGCCGATGCCGAGGAACGATAGGGAGGTCTCCGCGATGATCATTGCCGGAATGGCAAGCGTTGTTGACGCGATGATGTGACTGATGAAGCCGGGTACGAGGTGTCGCGTGATGATCTTCATTTCGGATGTGCCGTCGAGGCGTGCAGCAAGGACGAAGACCTCGTTGCGCCAGGACATGAACCTGCCTCTCACCTCGCGGGCAAGCGACGTCCATCCGATCAGTGAAATGATCATGGTGATGATGAAGTAGACGAGGATCGGCGACCACGTGACGGGAATTGCCGCGGCAAGGCCCATCCATAGCGGAATCGTCGGGACCGACATGATGAACTCGATGACGCGCTGGATGGCGTTATCGACAAAGCCACCGAAATAGCCCGAGATGCCTCCCAGGACGATGCCGAGGACGAGGCTGATCGCCACGCCGATGAGGCCGACGGAGGTCGATACGCGCGTTCCATAGACCAGTCTGCTGAACACGTCCCTGCCCAGGCGGTCAGATCCGAGCAGATAAAAGGACTGCTTCACGTCCTTGGGGCCGATCAGATGGGTGCTCATCGGAATGAGACCCCAGAGCCTGTAAGTCTCGCCTTGCACGAAGAGCCCTATCGGAATCCTGACGTCGGGATCGGGCGCAAAGACGCGGCGAAGCGTCTTCGGATCGCGCTTCGAGCTGAAGCCCGTGACATGCGGCCCGAAATGATAGCTACCGTTTGCGTCGGTATAGAACAGATTGATGCCCTGCGGCGGCAGCATCGTGTAGGCCGGATCATAAAAGTCCGGCGAACGCGGCGCGACGACCTCGGCAAAGATTGCGACGAGATATATCAAGAGGATGACAAGGCCGCTCCAATAAGCGAGCTTGTGCTCCTTGAACTTGAGCCAGATCAGCTGGCGCTGGCTTGCAAGGCCGATAGCGGCAGCTGCGATCGTTGTCTTTGGTCCTGCTTCGACCGCACTCATGACAGCCTCTCGGCCAGCAGGAGCGATGTTGAAAGAGAACGACAAGGCAAGGCGGACAAGACCATAAGGTTCCTCCCTCAGCCGCAAGCTCCAACGCTAGTTTGGAGCATTTGTTTGCTTGTTGTTAGCCAAACATGCAGACAAAACAACTCAGCGTCAAGCGCAATTTTCTCTTTGGCCAGACATGAAAATAGCTGTGAACTCCTCTGCTGCATCTGCGCAAGTGGATATTGCGAAGAAATATCAGGAAACTAAGCGAAATCAGTGCCCTTGTATGGTATGATGCAGAAGAGACCGGGTGCATTGCACAATGACTTATCGTTTGACAACGCACGCAACTTTGACCTAACAAGAACAAAATTGCACTGCAACGCCTGTGCTAACTGAAAAGATCGTACATGACACGTGTCACCCTCCAGGAAATTGCTGATCACCTAGGGATTTCCAAGTTCGCGGTCTCCCGCGCACTCACGGGAAAGCCCGGCGTCAGCGACGATACGCGGCGCATCGTGCTGAATGCGGCCGAGCAATTCGGCTACACGGCGCGCCGAAATCGCACGGTTCCGCAGTCGATCGAGGTGATCTTTCACGATCGGACGGTGGCGAACCGTGAATTGTGGATCGACGTGCAGCATGGCATCGAGATGGAGGCGACGCGGTTCGGTTGCACCATGGCGGTGCGATGGACCGACGATCATCACATTATCGACCGGCTGGAGGCCTCGACGCTCGGCTTCATCCTGGTCGGTCCGCAGGAGCCACGGATGTTCGATGCGGCTCGCGACAGCGTCGTCCCTTCGGTCGTCGTCGCCCACGTCGTGCCCGAGCTTTACCCAATGGACCAGATCACGGCCACCGACGTCGAGGCGGGCGTTTCGGTCGCAAAGTTCCTGTATGGACTGGGTCACAGGCGGCTCGTCTACGTACATGGCCAGCTTGGCTATCCCGGTCGCTATGCACGCCTCAGGGGCTTTTCGGAGGCTACCGCGGAACTGCAGGGCGCGGAGCTGCGCGAAATATCCTTCAAGGAAGACTACATGGCGGCCGACTTCCGCGATGCCGTGATGAAGATGGCGAAGGTGGGATTCGAGCCGACGGCATTCTTCTGCGGCAGCGACGGGGTTGCGGTTACAGTCGTCTCGGAGCTGATGCGCATGGGTATATCGGTACCGTATGACGTTTCCGTGGTAGGCCATGCCGACTATCCCATTGCAACGCAGGTCTCGCCCAATCTGACGACTGTCCACATGCCTCACAAGCAGATGGGGGTCGCGGCGGTCCGGCAGCTATTGTCCCGCCTCGGGATGAACGGTCAGCTGAACGACTTGCCGGCGCAGCGGGTAAGCCTCGTGCCACATCTGGTCGTGCGCCAGTCTTCGGCCGAGGCTCCGAAGCACTCCTGGCTCAGGAAGCTTTCCGCAGAGCTGGGGCACATGCCGGGCCGGTGAAGGTGGCCGGATCGCGTTTGAGCGGCAAGGCATTGGTTTCCGTTACTCATTTTGGTCGTTTCGCGTGCCTTCCCGCTGGCATTGCCTGTGGCTAGCCTCTATCCTTGTCGGCATCGTCATCAGTAACAAGAGCCGGTTTTGTTCGTAGAGATTTCAATCGTCATACTGCTCACCGTTCTCAACGGCGTGCTTGCAATGTCAGAGCTTGCTGTCGTTTCCTCTCGCCCGGCCCGTCTGAAGGTCCTTGCCGACCAGGGCAGCCGAGGCGCCCGTCTCGCCATCAAGCTTGCCGAGAACCCCGGACGGTTCCTTTCCACCGTCCAGATCGGCATCACCCTCGTCGGTGTCCTCTCAGGTGCCTTTTCGGGTGCGACGCTGGGGGCGCGCTTTACCGGCTGGTTGCTGGCTCAGGGGGTCCCGTCGACCTTTGCGGATGCAATCGGCGTCGGTACCGTCGTCGTCGCCATCACCTATCTGTCGCTGATCATCGGAGAGCTGGTGCCGAAGCAGATCGCGCTTCGCGAGCCGGAGGCGGTGGCCAGCCGGGTTGCGCCCGCAATGGTCGTCCTGTCCAAGCTGGGTGCGCCGCTGGTCCTGCTGCTCGACGCATCCGGCCGCCTGGTACTCGGCATTCTCGGCCAGTCCGGGAAGGGAAGCGACGGCGTCACCGACGAGGAGATCAGGACGGTGCTTGCGGAGGCGCAGAGTGCAGGCGTCATCGAGACCGAGGAATCGGCGATGATCTCCGGCGTGATGCGCCTTGCCGATCGCACCGCGCGCGCCTTGATGACCCCCAGAAGGGACGTCGAGGTCATCGATATCGAGGATAGTCTCGAAGAAATAAGAGCGCAGTTGCACCGGACGGGCCGTTCGCGGCTTCCCGTCCGCAAGGGCAGCTCGGACGAGGTTCTCGGCGTATTGTTCGTCAAGGATTTCTACGACGCTATGTCCTCGGGCGGCCGGGCGGATCTCTTGACGCTGGTCCGCGAAGTGCCCGTGGTGTCGGACTTTTCCAGCGCCAACAACGTTATTGAGGCGATCCGACGGTCTTCGACGCACATGGTCCTGGTCTACGACGAATACGGTCATTTCGAAGGCGTCATCACCTCAGGCGACATCCTGGAGGCGATCGTCGGCGTCTTCCGTGAGGGCGCAAGCGATGAGCAGGCGATCGCGCGGCGCGATGACGGCTCCTATCTGGTCTCCGGCTGGATGCCGATCGACGAGTTCTCCGACTTCATGAACTTCCGGCTCGACGACGATGTGGAATACCAGACCGTCGCGGGATTGGTGCTGGAAGAGCTGAAACACCTGCCGGAACTTGGCGAGAGCTTCAGCAAGAACGGCTGGCGCTTCGAAGTTATCGACCTGGACGGCCGGCGCATCGACAAGCTGCTCCTCATCCCCGAAGCGGCGGCGGCCTGACGGCGGTTACAGGGTTGTGCGGGGCCGGGCTAAGCGTCCGGCCCCCGCATTTTCAGTTCATCTTGACGATCGACTTGCCGCGCTCGACAAGCTTCTGCGCTGCCTGGTCAACGGTCGTCCGGCCGAATGCAAGCTCGTCGGCAGTCGGCCGCAGGATCTTCTGGTCGAACTCGGTCGAACCGACAGGAGCCGGCGAAGGATAAACCCCGACCTGATCCTTGAGCAGGTTGATGTATTCGACAGTCTGTTTCTCGGTCGGATTGAGCTGCGGCAGGATGGCCTCCCGCACCTTCGGCGACATCGGCACGCCGCGCTCAACACCGAGGATTTTGCCGGCATCAACGTCGTTGACGAAGAAGTCGATGAATTTCGCCGCGTCCTCGCCGTGCTCGGTCGTCGCGCCGATGCTCCAGATCAGGGCTGGACGGTAATAGTGGCCCGAGGGGCCGCCCTTCTCCGCGCGAGGCAGCATGGTGATGTTGAGCTTGTCTTTGACGACGAGCTGATAGCCGACGAGCTGGTTCGAATAGGCCATGCCCATCGCCGACTTGCCGAGTGCAAGGCAATTGCTCTCGATCGTGTTCTGGTCGAGGGTCTGCACGTCTGCGGCGACGGTGCCGCCGCGCTGGCGCAGGTCCTCCCAGTAGCTGAACCATTCCTTGGCGTCGTCGACGCCGAAACCGAGCCCGCCTTCGGCTCCGTAGAGGCTCTTGCCGCGCTGGCGCAGCCAGGCGTCGAAGACGTAGTTGTAGCGGGCACCATAGGGACCGCCCCAATAGCTGCGCTTGCCGGCCGCCTTGGTCATCTCGACCGCGATATCACCGTACTCTTTCCACGTCGTATCCGGGCCCGGAACCGGGATCCCGGCTTTTTCGAATGCCACGGTATCGACGAAGAGCGCGAAGGAGTTCAGCCCCAGGCCGACGCCCCAGAGCTTGTCGCCGACGCTCGTCAGCTTCAGCATATCCTTGCCGAATGCATCGACCTTAAGGGTCGCGGGCACAAACTGATCGAGCTGGAGGCAGGCGCCGCGCTTGGAATAGTCGGAGATCGTGCTGGGCTCGAGCTGGAAGACGTCGGAGATGTCGCGGCTTCCCATCTGGGTCGCGAGCTTCGTCCAGTAGCCGTCGCCGCTGATCGTCTCCCCAACGACGGCAACGTCGGGATTCTTCTCGTGGAACAGCTTTATGACCTCGACGGTGCGCTTGTTGCGGTCGTTCGAGCCCCACCACATGGCCCGCAACTGAGCTTCGGCGGCAAAGGCCGATCGCGAGGCCGAGGCGCCGAAGGCCAGGCCGGCCGCCACCCCTGCTGATCCAATCATGAATGAGCGACGATTCAGGCGCATGAGATTCCTCCTACTCTTGCGTGATGGCCCGCGACGATCCTCCGTCGTCCGTTGTTGCAGGCCTTTCCGAGGCGGAATTATGCAACAAACTTTCCCGTTTGCAAGATTTTATATTTTTCTTGCAAATTTGCGTTATTTGCATGAAAGTTGCGACTATGAACGAAACGTCACCCAAAAAGCTGCGTCAGGCCGATATAGCCACCCGGGCGGGCGTATCCGTGTCCACGGTTTCTCGTGTGCTCGCCAACGAGCCGGGGATCAGCGAACCGATCCGGCGCGAAATCCTCAAGGTCGCGGGCGATCTCGGCTACCCGATCAAGACCGCGGCGGACAGCACCGCCGGTGGCTTTGCGCTCATCGCCAGCGACAGCGCGACGGGCGGGCTTAGCGTCTTCTATGAGGGTATCGTCGAGGGCCTCAGGGCCGGTGCCGCGGAGCGCGGAATGCCTTTCGACATCCGCATGGTCCGCGAGGCACGGATGGGCCCCGAAGATGTCAGGGAGTATCTGCGGGCGGCGGGCGCCGAGGGCCTGTTTCTGGTCGGCATCGATCCCTCGGAAGAGCTGCGGGCCTGGCTGCTCGAGAGCGGAACGCCGGCAGTGCTTGTGAACGGCACGGATCCGAAGCTGCAGTTCGACGGCGTATCGCCGTCCAATTTCTTCGGCGCCTATGAGGCGACGAACCGGCTGATTGCGGCCGGCCATCGCCGCATTCTGCATCTGACCGGCTCGCATCGCCACACGATCCGCGAACGGGTGCGCGGCTTCGAGGCGGCAATTGCCTCCGTGCCTGGCTGCGAGGGTCGACTTGTCCGGCTTTCCTTCCAGGGGAGCGCCAGCGAGGAGGCCCATGCGATGACCGCCGCCGCGCTCGCCGAGGACGGAGGTTTCACGGCGGCCTTCTGCATGAACGACTTCATTGCCGTTGGCGCGCTCGAGGCCGCGCTCGAGGCCGGGCGGCGCGTGCCCGATGATTTCGCGATCGTCGGGTTCGACGACCTTCCCTGCGCGCTGATGACCAATCCGCCACTTGCCACGATGCGCGTCGACCGCGTCGCTCTCGGCCGCGAGGCGATAAGCCTGATGGCGGCGCGCCAGCGCGACCGAAAAGCACCGGCGCGACATGTGTGCCACGCAGTTACGTCCGTGCCGGGCGGCACGCTTCCTCCTCAAAGCTGAAAGCTCAAGTGCGAGAGCCAACCGATGACCTATGACCCCGCCAGCGCAAATCCCCTAGCCGGCAATCCGCTCCGGTCCCGCGCCGACATGACGCGGGGGTTGATCGACCTTTTCAATCCTCTCCTTCCTCATTTCTCGAAGGGTAATGCGCGCGTGCGCCTTGACGCGGTCGGTGCTCATTTCGACCGGGCCGCCGCCGATCTGGAGGGTTTCGCGCGGCCGCTCTGGGGTCTCGCGCCGCTCGGCGCGGGCCATGGCGAATTCGCCCATTGGGGGCGGTATGTCGAGGGGATCATCAACGGAACCGATCCGGCGCATCCGGAATACTGGGGCACCGTCAATAGTCGTGACCAGCGGATGGTGGAGCTCGCAGCACTTGGTTTTGCACTGGCGCTCGTGCCCGAGGAGATTTGGGAGCCGCTTGACGCCCGGGCGCGCGACAATCTCGTCGCCTATCTCAAGCACGCCCGTCGTTTCGACTATGCCGACAACAACTGGAAGTTCTTCCGCGTGCTGGTCGATATTGCCCTCGACCGCCTGGGCGTGGATTTCGATCGGAGCCTCACCGAAACCTATCTCAAGGAACTCGACGGCTTCTACATCGCCGACGGCTGGTATCGCGACGGCAATGTCAGGCGGGTGGATCACTACATCCCCTTTGCGATGCATTTCTACGGGCTGATCTATTCCCGGCTCGTCGACGACGACCATGCCCGCCGTTATCGCGAGCGCGCGATCCTCTTCGCCGAGGACTTCCGTCACTGGTTTACCGATGACGGCGCGACGGTCGCCTTCGGCCGCAGTCTCACCTATCGCTTCGCATGCGCGGGTTTCTGGTCAGCGCTTGCCTTTGCCGGCGTCGAGGCGCTGCCCTGGGGTGAGGTCAAGGGACTTTGCCTGCGGCATCTGAGGTGGTGGGCGGACAAGCCGATCGCGGACCGGGACGGTGTGCTCTCGATCGGCTACGGCTATCCCAACCTCATGATGTCGGAAAGCTACAATTCCGCCGGTTCTCCCTACTGGGCCTTCAAGGCGTTCCTGCCGCTGGCGCTCAAGGAAGACCATCCCTTCTGGACCGCCGATGAGGCCCCGCCCTCCCCCGCTTCGACTGTTCGCCCGCAACCGCATCCGGGCATGGTCACGCTGCGCAGCGGAGAGGACGTCGTTGCCCTGTCCTCCGGCCAGGAGAACCTGCAGATGCGATGCGGGACGGAGAAATACGCAAAGTTTGCCTATTCCGCCCATTATGGCTTCAGCGTCGAGGTCGACGAGCGCGGCTTTGCCAACGGTGCCTTCGATTCCACGCTCGCCTTCAGTGAGGATGGCTTGCACTATCGTGTTCGCGAGACGAACGAGGTGGCGAAGCTTGCAGGCGACATACTCTATTCGAAATGGTCGCCCTGGCCGGATGTCCTGGTCGAGACCTGGCTCATTCCGGCCGCACCATGGCATGTCCGCGTCCACCGGATCGTGACGCCGCGGCCGCTGCAGACAGCCGAAGGAGGATTTGCAATCGCCAAGCGCGATTTCGATGCCGACACCCTGGCACCGTCGGCCGGTGCGGCCTACGCGCTCGGTGCGGAGGATTTCTCGGGCATCGTCGATCTCGGTTCGTCTATCGGCCGCGAAGGCATCGTCCAGAAGCCGCCTCCGAACACGAACCTGGTCGTCGCCAAGACTCTTGTGCCGCAATTGCGCGGCACGATACCGGCCGGCGAGACGATCCTGCGATCGGCCGTGCTCGCGCTCCGCGACAGTGCGGCTGTCTCCGGCCCATGGGCGCGACCACCGCTGGCGCTGGAACTGGTGGAGCTGCGGCGCCTCATCGAAGAGAGCGGCGTGACGGTCAGCGCGATCCTCGCGCCGGGTCGGATGCCATGACAGGTCCGGCCATCGCCCTTGCCATGGATCCCGCGAGGACGCAGCATGTCCTGCCGTCGGAACTGCTCGACCGTCTGGCCGGCATCGGGCGGCTGCTCGACCGGCATCCGATGCAACGTTTCGACGACGAGCGGGCTCGCGAACTTCTCGGGCAGGCAGAGATCCTGATCACCGGCTGGGGCTCGCCCAACGTCGATGCCGGCGTGCTTGCCGGGGCACCCGGCCTGAAGCTGATTGCCCATGCCGCCGGCACGGTGAAGGGCCTGCTGGATGGCAGCGTCTTCGACGCCGGGATTGCCGTCAGCCACGCTGCTCAGGCCAACGCACTGCCCGTCGCGGAGTTCACGCTTGCCGCCATCATCTTCGCGGGCAAGCGCGTCTTCCGCTTCCGCGACCTTTACGCGGCCGACCGGAACCGTGCCCGCGTCTACCCCATGCAGGCGGATGTCATCGGAAACTATCGCCGGACGGTCGGCATCGTCGGCGCATCGAGGATTGGCCGGCGCGTGATCGACCTGCTGAAGCCCTTCGACTATCGGATCCTGCTTTACGATCCGATGGTCGATCGCGACGAGGCGCGGCGGCTCGGCGTCGAGAAGGTCGAACTAGATGCGCTCATGGCCGATGCCGACATCGTCTCGCTCCACGCGCCGTCGCTGCCCTCCACGCGGCACATGATCGATCGCCGCAGCCTTGCGCTGATGAAGGACGGAGCGACGCTCATCAATACCGCCCGGGGTGCCCTGGTCGACGAGGCTGCCCTGATTGACGTGCTGGGAGAGGGGCGCATCGATGCTATCATCGACGTGACCGACCCGGAGGTCCCGGAAGCCGCGTCCGCCTTCTACAGCCTGCCGAACGTCTTTCTCACGCCGCACATCGCCGGTGCCATCGGCACCGAGCGGACGCGCCTCGGCGAAACGGCGGTTGCGGAAGTGGAGCGCTTCATCAGGGGCGAGCCGCTTGTCTACGAGATACGAAAGCGCGACCTGGAGCACATGGCATGAGCAATTTCGAGCCTGCACTCTGCACAGTCACCTTCCGCGGTCTCCGGCCGGCTGAAATCGTCCCGCTGGCAGTACAGGCGCGGCTTGCCGCCATCGAATGGGCGGGCGATGTCCATGTGCCGCCGGGAGACACTCCAGCTGCGGAGGACGCAGCCCGGCTCTGCCGCGAGGCCAGGCTCGCCGTCTCCTACGGCTCCTATGTCGCGCCTCCGACCGACGATATCGAGGCCTTTCGGCGCGTGTTGGACACGACTATCCGTCTCGGCGCCACGAATATCCGCATCTGGCCAGGGTCGCGCGGTCGCGATTCCGCGGACTACACAGCTCCTGAGCGCCGTGCGGTTGCGGCCGCCATCCGCGACATGGGGGACGAAGCATCGCGCCATGGCGTGACGGTCTCGCTCGAATATCATCCGCAATCGCTAACGGACGAAACGCAGTCGGCGCTGCGGCTGATCGAGGACGTCGGCCATGACAATGTCTATCTCTACTGGCAGCCGCGACCCGGCCTGCGTCTCTGCGCCACGTTCGACGAGATTGCCCAGATCGGCCCGCACGTCTCCCATATCCACGTCTTTGCCTGGGACCACGAGCGCAATCGCTTCGCGCTTGAGACGGCGAGCGACTATTGGCGCGAAGTGATCGCGGCGATGCCGGAAACCCGCTGGCGCGGGCGGCGCTTTGCCATGCTCGAATTCGTGGCGCGCGACGACCCGCAGGCTTTCCTGAGGGATGCCGCGACGCTTGCGCGCATCGTTGCGCCGGGGCCGATTACGGCCGGCCGGCAAGCAGGTTGAACTCGCGATCATCGCCCCACACATCGGCGATCGAGACCGGCGTTCCGGTTCGGCTGCTCTTCAGGGCGGCAATCCCGCAGAGAACCGACATGGCGCCCGCGCGCGAGCCTGCCCTTTGCCTGAGTTCGTCATTAAGTCCGGGCCGCAGCAGCATGTTGCGCAGGCGGTCGTCGCCGCCGTAGTGGCCGCCGGATGAATGCGGGACCCAGATACGCTCGACGCCGTCGAAGTTGCGCATAAGCACGATCTCGTCAGCGGGCGGCTCCGTCCAGGGCTGCTTCTCGTACTGGCGCAGCTCGATGCGGCCCTTGTGGCCGTTGAAGGCGATGTGGTGACCCTCGATGGGCATGTAGGTGTTCAGCGAATAGGACACGTGCACGCCGCTCTTGTAGCGGATCGAGGTCACCATTGTGTCGGGAATGTCGATATCCTCACGGAAGACGCAGGCATCGCGGACGTAGCCGTCGACTTTCGAGGGGTCCTCGTAGAGGCTTTCAAGCAGCGGCACCTCGCTGATGTCCAGGTAGTAGTCGCACTCCGTCTTGTGCGGACAGGTCCGACAGCGCTCGCTGCGGAACGGTCCCTTGCGGCCGTAGTGCTTCAGGTCGGCGAAGGCCGAGACCATGTCGGGATCGGAGCCGAGATACCAGTTCAAAAGGTCGAAGTGATGGGTCGCCTTGTGCACGAAGAGGCTGCCGGAGTTCTCCGTATAGGCGTGCCAGCGCCGGAAATAGTCCGCGCCATGGCTGGTGTCGAGATACCAATGGAAGTCGACCGAGGTGACGTCGCCAATCACGCCGGAATTCAGCAGTTCCTTGATGCGGGCAGCCGTCGGGGCGAAGCGGTAGTTGAAGGAAATGTCGAGGCGTTTGCCGGTCCGCTTCTCGGCGTCCAGGATGCGCTTGATCTTTTCGGTCGTCGTCGTCATCGGCTTCTCGCTGATGACGTTGGCGCCGGCCTCCATCGCCTTGACGATCAGGTCGTCATGCGTCGAGTCGCACGTACAGACGATGACGAGGTCGGGGCGAACGACCCGCAGAAGCTCGTCGAAATCGGTGTAGATCGGCACGGAAACGCCCATGTAGCCGCTGCTGCGCTCGGCGCGCATCGCGTTCAGATCACAGATCGCGACGAGCTCGACCTCCTTGTTCCATCGCTCCACGAGGTCCCTGCCCCACATGGTAGTGCCGCGGTGGCCGGCGCCCACAAGTGCGTAACGGATCTTTGGTGACGCCTGCATGTCTCTCCTCCTGGCTGACCGCGGGTCAGCACACTGTACGGAAACGTTCGATAACTGTGTCCAGCACGACCGCGCCCGGCTTCTTCCACCAGTTCCCGGCCGAAAAAATCTCCACTTCCTGCGGGCCGTGAAAGCCCGCCGCCTCGATCATCCGGCGAATGCCCGGCAGGTCGATTACGCCGTCGCCCATCATGCCGCGGTCGAGCAGCAGGTCGCGGGTCGGGACCAGCCAGTCGCAGATGTGGTGGGCGAAGATACGGTTCTCCCTCCCCGCACGCGCAATGCCCTCCGCAAGATCCGGATCCCACCAGACATGGTAGACGTCGATCGCGACGCCGACATCGGGGCCGAGCCTGCCGGCGAGATCGAGCGCCTGCTTCAATGTGTTCACGCAGGCCCGGTCGGCGGCATACATCGGATGCAGCGGCTCGATGGCAAGTGGCACCTTCGAAGCGCGTGCATGGGGCAGGATCGCCTGGAAGCCGTCCTCCACCATCTGGCGTGCGACTGCGATATCGCGCGAGCCTGCCGGCAGCCCGCCGACGACGAAGACCAGGCAATCGGCTCCGAGCTCCGCCGCCTCGTCGATGGCACGCCGGTTGTCGTCGATCGCCGCCTGCCTGCCGGCCGCATCCGCTGCGGGAAACATGCCGCCGCGGCAGAGACCGGTCAGCCTGAGCCCGTTCAGGCGGACGATGCGCGCGGCCTCCTCCAGGCCGATTGCCGCGATCTGGTCGCGCCAGGGCGAGATCGCCGTGATGCCGCGCGTCAGGCAGCCGTCGACTGCTTCAGCGAAGCCCCAGCTGCCGCGTGTCGTCGCAAGATTGATGGAAAGACCCTCGATTGCCATTATGCCCTCCCCGGCTGCAGCATGGGTTCCATGGCCGTCCAGTCCGGCTCGACGGCCGATCCGAGGCCGACCGCGCCGACCACCGAGCCGATGCCGATCCTCCCGCCGTCGATCCGCAGGCGTGCCCGGCCATCCTGGAAGCCGTAGAGATCGGCGTGGGCCAAGGCGAAGCCCGCCTGCTCGGCAGCCGGCGCACCGGCCATGCCGTCGACATAGTGATGGCCGTTGCGCTCGACATGCGTCATGCCGATGAGCGAGGCAAGCGCCAGATCCTGCTGCACGGCGAGCCCCGCCTGTGTCGTCAGGTCCTCGGCCGACATGAAATAGGCGCTACCATCCTCGGCGCTCCACTTGGCGACGCGCGCCCGATTGAGAAGCGAACGATAGAAGCCCTTGCATGACTTGGAGGAGATGCCGGTGTAGCCGAGCTTGCGCGCCGTCAGAAATGCCTCGATCGTCGCGTCGGACTCGTCGATCTCTACCGGCTTGAAGGCGGAAAGAGACGCGACGGGCTTTTCAAAAGCATGGGCACGCGCGATTGGCTGCTCGACGAACAGGATGGCAGAAGCGAAGCGGGCGAGCCTCGGTTCGGCTTCGATGCTTGCAAAGAGCTCCGCCACGGCGTCGGCCGCGGCGAATTGCTCGTTGCCATCCAGCGTTACGGAGTATTCGGGAAGCTTCGCGTCGATCAGGGATGCTATCCGGGAGAGGCGGTCGATGTCTGCGGCCGGGTTCCCGGAAACCTTGACCTTGAAGAAGGTCAGCCCATAGGCATCGATCGCCTCCTCAAGGCTTTCGGGAAGTCCGTCGTTCAGCCGTTCGGCGGCGGGCACCTCGCCCGCGGTGATCGCGTCGACGAGGCCGACCGTGTGGCGGGCGGCGATGCTGCGGGCCGGTTCCAGCGTCGCGAGAAAATCTTCGAGACGGAAACCGCCGAGGTCGGGCGCAGTCGAAAGACCGATGCCGGGCCGGTTGGCGCGGATCGCCTGCGCGACCGAAATCCCCTCCAGCCGGCAGAGCGCATCGAGGATCGCGCGATCGACAAGGGCGAGGCCGAAGGAGGCGACAAGGCCGTTCAGGCCGTCCGCCGCCGCACGGGCGTGATGATCTTTCTCGACAGAGGCATGGAGGCCAAAGGCCGTGCCGCTCCCGGCATCCCGCAGCGCTTCGCTTGCAAGGGCAAGGGAGCGGCGCAACTGCGCCTCATTGTCGGCATTCGAAAGCGCTGGCGACTTGTCGAACCATTTCGGCACCATCAGCTCGGCCGCCATGCCGAAGGCCGAGCGGCCGGCTGCATCCTCGATGCGGACGCGCAGGAAGGCCTGACGTGCCTCGCGCAGCGTTGCCGCACCGAAGCGGAACGGCAGGCGCAGCCGCACGGGACGTTCAAAGGCTTGCGCTTCGACCAGCCTTATTCTCAGCGGCTCCGCCATGATCTCAGGCGATCCCTTGCGCCGCCAGCAGCCGGCTCATTCGGGCCGCCGCGTCGTCGGGATTGGCGAGCACCCTCGCCTTGTCGGCAAGCCGGAAGAGCTCGGCAAGATGGACGAGCGAGCGGGCGCTCTCCTGCCCGCCGATCATGCGGAAATGATCCTGCAAACCGTTCAGATAGGCGAGGAAGACGACGCCGGTCTTGTAGAAGCGCGTCGGCGCCTTGAAGATGTGCCGCGAGAGCGGAACCGTCGGCTCCAGCAATTCGAAGAATGTATCGGTCTTGCCGTTGCCGAGCGCGGCGAGACCTGCGGAAGCAGCCGGTGCGATGGCGTCGAAGATGCCGAGCAGCGCATCGGAGAAACCATCCTTGTCGCCCGCGATCAACTCTGCGTAGTTGAAGTCGTCGCCCGTATACATGCGAACGCCGGCCGGCAGCCGGGCGCGCATGGAGATTTCCTTTTCCTTCGACAGAAGCGACACCTTGATGCCGTCGACCTTGTCGGAATGGGCTTCGATCGCCTTGAGGCAGGTGTCCATCGCCTTCCAGTGGTCGGCCGATCCCCAGTAGCCTTCCAGCGCCGGGTCGAACATCTCGCCAAGCCAGTGGATGACGACGGGCTCGCGCACTTGCGAGAGGATGCGGTCGTAGACCTTGAGATAGTCCTCGGGTCCCTTTGCCGTGGCTGCCAGCGCACGCGACGCCATGAGGATGATGCGGCCGCCCATTCCCTCGACGGTGCCAACCTGCTCTTCATAGGCGGTGATCACGTCATCAAGGGTCAGCCCCGGAGAGGGCTGAAGGTGGTCGGTGCCGGCGCCGCTTGCGATCAGCGCGTCGGGACGGGCTTTCGCTTCCGCCAGCGAACGCCGGATCAGCTCCTTCGCCTCGGGCCAGCCAAGACCCATGCCGCGCTGGGCTGTGTCCATGGCCTCGGCGACGCCGAGGCCGAGGTCCCAGAGGCGATGACGGAAGGCAAGCGTGCGCTCCCAATCGATCGCCGGTGTCAGCCAGGGATCATTGTCGGCGAGAGGGTCGGCAACGACATGCGCCGCGGCGAAGGCGACGCGCGAAAAGTCCGAGGCGGCGCGGCGCACCAGAGGGATCGGCTCGCCGCGCGTCGTGTAGACCTCGATCGTGCGGTCGGCAGTCGGAAGACGAAGCGTCGCCATGGTCAGATCTCCAGCGGCTTGACGTCCAGCCAGCGGCGTTCCGCCCAGCTCTGCAGGCCGAGCGTGGCGAGCTGCACGCCCTTGGCGCCTTCGTCCAGCGTGAAGCGCCAGGGCGCATCCTCCAGCACATGGCGCAGGAACATCTCCCACTGCACCTTGAAGCCGTTGTCGTAGACCTGGTTGTCCGGCACCTCGTCCCAGGTCTTGTAGAAGTCGATCGTCTGCGGCTGGTCAGGGTTCCACACCGGCTTCGGCGTGTTGACGCGGTGCTGCGTCCAGCATTTCGTCAGGCCGGCCACGGCCGAGCCATGCGTGCCGTCCACCTGGAAGGTGACGAGGTCGTCGCGACGAACCCGCACCGTCCAGGAGGAATTGATATGCGCGATGACGCCACCATCCAGCTCGAAGGTGGCATAGGCCGCATCGTCCGCGTCGGCCGCGTAGCGCCTGCCCTTCTCGTCGACGCGCTCGGGAATATGAGTGGCGCCGAGGCAGCTGACGGACTTTACCTCGCCGAAAAGATTGTCGAGCACGTAGCGCCAGTGGCACAGCATGTCGAGGATGATGCCGCCGCCGTCGGCCTTGCGGTAGTTCCACGAGGGGCGCTGTGCTGCCTGCCAATCGCCCTCGAAAACCCAGTAGCCGAACTCGCCGCGCACCGAGAGGATTTTCCCGAAGAAGCCGGAATCCCGGAGCATGGCGAGCTTGCGCAGGCCCGGCAGGAACAGCTTGTCCTGCACGACACCGTTCTTGAGGCCGGAAGCCTTGGCCTTGCGGGCAAGCGCCACGGCCGCATCGAGATCGTCGGAGATCGGCTTCTCGCAATAGACATGCTTGCCGGCATCGAGCGCCCGCGACAGAAGCGTCGTGCGCATCTGAGTGGTCGCCGCGTCGAAGAAGATCTTGTCTTCCGGATTTGCGAGGGCCTCGTCGAGATCCGTGGTCCAGCGTTCCAGACCATAGGTCTTGGCGAGCTCCTCGAGCCTGCCGCCGTTGCGGCCGACGAGGATCGGATCCGGCATGACCCGATCCCCGTTCGACAGCAGCACTCCTCCCTCGGAGCGGATTGCGACGATGGAGCGGATGAGATGTTGGTTGAGCCCCATCCGGCCCGTTATGCCATGCATGATAATTCCAAGGCGTTTCATGAGCGTCCTCCCAAATTTCACCGGATCCGCCCACCACACCTAGGGAAAACAGGGGCTTAGCCAGTCGCTCGATGTAACTATCTGGTTACAAGATCGCGCAGGAAAATCCGTTTTGTCAATCGTCTTTCGAAAATTTCTCGTGGAAGTCAGGCCTTGATGGATGCGAGCGTGACCGAAACAATGTGCTCGCCCCAGGCCTTGACGGCTGCTGACGCGGTCAAGTCGCGACCGAAAATGGTCGAAAGCGTGTGGCGGTTCGAGAGGTAGAAAAACCCGAGCGCCGCGATGGTCAGGTAGACCGACACGGGGTCGATCGCCGGCCGGAAAATGCCGGTGGCCTCGCCTCGTTTCAAGACATCGGAGAGCTCGCCGATGAAATGCGAGTGCATTGCGGCGATCTTGTCCGAGCGCTTGAGGTAGCGCGCCTGATGCATGTTTTCGGTAGCGAGAAGACTCAGGAATTCCGGATGCTTGAGGAAGTAGTTCCAGGTGAAGAGCGCGAGCTCCCGCATCCCCTCTTCCGGGTCGCGATGGGTCAGGTCGAGGCTTTTTTCCGCGGTTCGGATGGAGGCATAGGTCGCTTCGAGTACCGCGAGATAGAGCGCTTCCTTGTCGCCGAAGTAGTGGTAGAGCATCCGCTTGTTGGTCTTGGCGCGCGCCGCGATGGCATCGACCCGCGCTCCTCCGAAGCCGTGCGCGGCAAATTCGTCCGTCGCCGCCTCGAGAATGGCCGCATGCGTTCGCTTGGGATTGCGGGATGCACCCTTCACAAGCTGTTTTTCCATCGTTCCTTCGTCGCCTGAGGCCTCGACCGGCTGCTTGCCGTCGCCGTTCCCGTTCTTCCTCATTTCCATTATCGCCTCCTGTATTTCAGGTCTATGCCTTTGAAAATCCTGGACGAATAAAAATCTTCCCGGGATCCGCGCCAAATGACGCTTGACAGGCGTCCGCTTTCTCTCCAACTTGTAACCAAATAGTTATTTGCTGCAAAGACGTTTCGTAAAAGTTCATCGGTGCTACTGGGAGGAGAACCATGACATTCACGATCGACCGCCGCCGTTTGCTTATAGGCACGGCAACAACCATCGGATTGAGCACAATCGGTTTGGGGCGTGCAAGCGCCGCCACATCGATGCGCTTCCTCTGGTGGGGGTCCAAGGACCGGACCGACCGAACCCTCAACGCCATCAAGCTCTATAGCGAGAAGAACACGGATGTTGCCATAGCCGGGGAGTCCTTCGGCTGGGACAACTACTGGACGCGTCTGGCGACGCAGACGGCCGGCGGCAATGCCCCCGACCTGATCCAGATGGATTATCGCTACATCTTCGAATATGCGCGCCGCGGCACGCTGCTCGACTTCACGCCCTATATGGGCAAGTCGCTGACGATCGAGGATTTCGGCGCCGCCAACATCGATTCCGGCAAGGTCGACGGCAAGCTCTACGGCGTCAATCTCGGCGTCAATTCGAGCATGGTCGTCATCAACAAGGATGCCTGGGCCGAGGCCGGCGTCGAGCCGCTGACTGAAGGCATGACATGGGAGCAGTTCGGCGAAGCCTGCGCCAAGGTGACGGCTGCCGGAAAGCGGCGCGCCTTCTACGGCACGACCGATGCAAGCGGCCTCGAGCCTGCGCTGGAATGCTGGCTGCGCCAGCACGGCAAGGCGCTCTATGGCAACGACGGCAACATCGCCTTCGACGCCAAGGATATCGTCGACTGGTTCACCTTCTGGGCGTCGCTGCGCGAATCCAAGGCCTGCGTGCCGGCGGACGTCCAGGCGCTCGACCAGCTTAACATCGAAACAAGCACGATTTCGCTCGGCAAATCCGCGGTCGGCTTTGCCCATTCGAACCAGTTCATCGGCTATCAGAAGATCAACAAGGACAAGCTGACGCTCATCAGCTATCCGGTGACCAAGGACGGCAAGCCCGGCCAGTATCTGAAACCGTCGATGCTGATGTCGGTTTCGGCCGCATCGCAGAACAAGGATGCGGCAGTCGCCTTCGTCAACTACCTTGTCGAAGACCCGACGGGGGCCAAGGCGCTCGGCGTGGAACGCGGCGTTCCGGCATCTGAAAAGATCCGCAATGCGCTCACGCCGGATCTCGACGCCCAGAGCCAGGAAGTCGTCGAATATATCGCAAGGCTGACGCCGAAGGTCGGCGCGCTGCCACCACCACCGCCGAACGGCGCGGGCGAAAACGCCTTCCTTCTGAAGAAGGTCGCAGAAGAAGTGGCCTTCGGCCGGTCCACGCCGACAGAAGGCGCTGCGAAATTCGTCGAACAGGCAGCGGCCAACCTGAAACGAGGCTAAGACATTGGGAACGCAGAGCACCAGCGTAGCCGGCGGCAGAACCGCCGGCCTGCGGACAATCTCGCGCGTCGAGACGTCACGCAGGGTTCCGGGGATACTGTCGCGCAATGCGGCGGGCTTTCTCTTCCTGCTGCCGTGGTTCATCGGCTTCTTCGGACTGACGCTGGGGCCGGCTGTGGCGTCCCTCTATCTCTCTTTCACCGACTATAATCTGCTGCAGGCGCCCAACCTCGTCGGCATCGAAAACTATATGCGCATAGCGACGGCGGACGAGAAGTTCATCTCTTCCATGAGGGTGACGCTCTTCTACGTCATCTGTTCGGTGCCGCTGAAGCTGACTTTCGCGCTGCTGGTCGCGCTGCTACTCAATCGTGGCATACGTGGCCTGCCTGTATACCGCGCGATCTTCTACCTGCCGTCGCTGCTCGGCGCGAGCGTCGCCATCGCCGTCCTCTGGAGGCAGCTCTTCGATGGCGACGGCGTCGTCAACGTCCTGCTCTGGAATCTGTTCGGCATCGAGGGTCCGAGCTGGATCTCGAACCCCGACTATTCGCTTTATACGCTGATCGTGCTCGCGATCTGGCAGTTCGGTTCGCCGATGATCATCTTCCTTGCGGGCCTGCGGCAGATACCGGTGGACATGTACGAGGCCGCCAGCCTCGACGGCGCCTCGAAGACCCGCATGTTCTTCAAGATCACCCTGCCGCTCCTGACGCCTGTCATTTTCTTTAACGGGGTTGTGCAGACGATCGACGCTTTCAAGGCGTTTACCCCGGCCTATGTCATCTCGTCGGGGACCGGCGGGCCGATCGACTCGACGCTGTTCTATACGCTTTATCTCTACCAGGAGGCTTTCGGCTTCTTCCGCATGGGCTATGCCGCGGCGCTCGCCTGGATCCTGGTGATTATCATCGCGCTCTTCACCGCGTTCTCCTTCCTGTCAGCACGTTATTGGGTCCACTACGATGACTGATGCGACGACCACACTCTCCGCCGCCGATGCGCCCAACCCGCCGCGCGAGCGCCCGTTCTGGCAGTCGATCCTGATCCACGCCGCGCTGGTGGCTGCCTCGGTCGTGATGCTCTATCCGCTCTTCTGGATGCTGTCGGGCTCCATCAAGGACCAGAACGAGATCTTCGGCCAGGCGTCGCTGATCCCGAGCCAGTTCGATTTCAGCTCCTATTATCGCGGCTGGTTCGGCGGACAGGTGACCTTCGGCACCTTCTTCTGGAACTCGACCGTCATCGCCGTGCTTTCGGTGATCGGCAACGTGATGTCGTGCTCGCTCGCTGCCTATGCCTTTGCGCGGCTGCGCTTCGCGGGCCGCGATCTCTGGTTCGCGTTGATGCTCGGCACGCTGATGCTGCCCTACCACGTCACGCTGATCCCGCAATATATCCTCTTCCTCAAGCTCGGCTGGGTGAAGACGATGCTGCCGCTCGTCGTGCCGAAGTTCCTCGCCGTCGACGCCTTCTTCATCTTCCTGATGGTGCAGTTCTTCCGCGGCATCCCGCGCGAACTCGACGAAGCGGCGATGATGGATGGTTGCAGCCCCTGGCGCATCTATTGGAAGATCATGCTGCCGCTGTCGCTGCCGGTGCTTGCGACTGCCGCGATCTTCTCGTTCATCTGGACCTGGGACGATTTCTTCGGGCCGCTGATCTATCTGAGCGACATCAACACCTACACGGTCCAGCTCGGCCTGCGCTCCTTCGTGGACTCCACCGGAAGCTCGGATTGGAGCAGCCTGTTTGCCATGTCCAGCCTCTCGCTGGTGCCGGTCTTCCTCATCTTCCTGTTCTTCCAGCGGCTGCTGATCGAAGGCATTGCCACGGCCGGCCTGAAGAGATGATGACACAGCAGAAAGGAATTATCGCATGACCGCCCTGCGCTTCGCCGCCATCGGCATCAACCACGACCATATCTACGGTCAGGTCAACGTCATGCTCCGGGCCGGCGCCGAACTGGTCGCGTTCTACGCCGCCGAGGACGATCTCGCGGCCACCTTCAGCCAGCGTTTCCCGCAGGCGGAGCGGGTCGGCGATCGCCGCCGCATCCTGGAGGACCGCTCCATCGGTCTCGTCCTGAGCGCTGCAGTCTCATCAGAGCGCGCCGGCATCGCGATCGATGCGATGCATCACGGCAAGGACGTCATGCTCGACAAGCCCGGCATGACGACGCTGGATCAGCTTGCCGAGGTGCGCCGCGTGCAGGCCGAGACCGGCCGGATCGTCTCGATCCTCTATTCCGAGCATTTCGAGACGGCCTCGACCGTGAAGGCCGGCGAACTGGTGCAGGCCGGGGCGATCGGCCAGGTCATCCACACGACCGGCCTTGGCCCTCACCGGCTGCGCAAGCCGACGCGGCCTGACTGGTTCTTCGACCGTAAGCGCTACGGCGGCATCCTCGCCGACATCGCCTCCCATCAATGCGAGCAGTTCTTGTTCTTCACGGGCTCGCTCGAGGCCGAGGTGCTCTCCGCGACCGTTGCCAACCGTGCCAATCCCGAGACGCCGGGCCTGCAGGACTATGGCGACATACACCTGCGCACGCCGCAGGCGACCGGCTACATCCGCGTCGACTGGTTCACCCCGGACGGACTGCCGACATGGGGCGACGGGCGTCTGTTCATCGTCGGGACGGAAGGCACCATCGAGCTGCGCAAATATCTCGATGTCGCGGGACGACCCGGCGGCGACCATCTGTTCCTCGTCGATCGCAAGGGAACGCAGCATATCGATTGCAGCGGCGTGGAGCTCCCCTACGGGCGGCAGCTCGCCGCCGATATCCGCGACCGCACCGAGACTGCCATGAGCCAGGAGCACTGCTTCAAGGCCATGGAGCTGGCGTTGAAGGCACAACTGCAGGCCGAGGCGACCGCGCCCGGCAATGCGCAGAGGTAGGAAGCATGTCGTATAGAAAGAAAGTCGCCGTCGTCGGTCTTGGCATCGGACGCTCGCATATTGTCGAAGGCTACGTGCCGAATGCCGAAGAGTTCGAAGTCGCGGTCCTCTGCGATCTTAATCTCGAGCGCCTCGCGACCGTTGGCGAGGAATTCGGCATTGCCCACCGCACGACCGAGTTCCGGGAAGTGCTCAACATGCCCGAGATCGACATCATCGACATCTGCACGCCGCCCGGTTCGCATTTCGAGATGATCATGCGCGCGCTGGCCGCCGGCAAGGACGCCGTCTGCGAGAAGCCGCTCGTCGGTTCGCTTGCCGATATCGATGCCGTCATCGAGGCGGAGAAGTCGGCGCGGGGTCGTCTGATGCCGATATTCCAGTACCGCTATGGTGACGGCATCCAGAAGGCAAAGAGGATCATCGACGCCGGGATCGCCGGCAAGCCCTACGTCGCCACCTCCGAGACCCATTGGATCAGGACGCCGGAATATTACGCCGTGCCGTGGCGCGGCAAGTGGGCGACCGAGCTCGGCGGCGTGCTGATGACCCATTCGATCCATCTTCACGACATGCTGACCTATCTGATGGGGCCGATCGCCGGCCTCTTCGGACGCGTGGCAACTAGGGTCAACGACATCGAGGTGGAGGATTGCGCCAGCGCCAGTCTGCTCATGGCGAACGGCGCGCTTGCGACGATCAGCGCGACGCTCGGCTCCCCCGAGGAAATCAGCCGCCTGCGGCTCTGCTTCGAGAATGTGCTCTTCGAAAGCAACCACGAAGCCTATAGTCCCGGCCGCGACCCCTGGAAGATCATTCCGGCAACGCCCGAAATCGGCGAGAGGATTGATGAATTGCTGGTGGACTGGACGCCGATCCCGGTGCGCTTCCAGACGCAGATGAAGCTTTTTCATGAGGCACTTGTCTCGGGCGACCCGCTGCCTGTCACCACCACCGATGCGCGGCGCGCGCTGGAATTGGTGACGGCATTCTACCAGTCATCGGAAACGCGGACCGAAGTCCGCTTTCCGGTCGGACCGGAAAGCCCGAAATACAAGAGCTGGAGGCCCGCATGAATGTGCGGGTGGTGATGCCGGATTCGGAGGAAAAATCCATGGCGACAAGCGTTTCGCTGCAGAAGATTGTCAAGAGCTACGGCGAACTCCAGGTCGTGCACGGCGTCGACCTGGAGATCGAGCCCGGCGAGTTCGCCGTCTTCGTAGGCCCGTCAGGTTGCGGCAAGTCCACGCTTCTGAGGATGATCGCGGGCCTCGAGCCGATCTCGGGCGGTTCGCTCTACCTCGATGGCGAGCGGATGAACGACGTGCCGGCAGCCAAGCGCGGCATTGCCATGGTGTTCCAGTCCTACGCGCTTTATCCGCACATGACGGTCTACAAGAACCTCGCCTTCGGCTTGGAGACCGCTGGCATGAAGAAACAGGACATCCAGCCGCGGGTGGAAAAGGCGGCCGAAGTCCTGCAGATCAAGCCGCTGCTCCAGCGCAGGCCGAAGCAGCTTTCCGGTGGTCAGCGCCAGCGCGTCGCGATCGGGCGCGCGATCGTTCGCGAGCCGAACATCTTCCTGTTCGACGAGCCGCTTTCCAACCTTGATGCCGAGTTGCGCGTGCAGATGCGCGTCGAGATCGCCAAGCTTCACCAGAAGCTCGGCAACACGATGATCTACGTGACCCACGACCAGATCGAGGCCATGACCATGGCCGACAAGATCGTCGTGCTGAACGGCGGCCGCATCGAGCAGGTCGGCGCACCGCTCGATCTCTACAACAAGCCGAAGAACAAGTTCGTTGCCGGCTTCATCGGTTCACCGAAGATGAACTTCATCGATGCCCGCGTGGTGGCTTCATCCGATGGCTCTCCTGGCGTCGAGATCAATGGCCAGCTCGTGCGCCTGCCGCGCGGTGTCGGCTCGACGAAGCCCGGCGATGCCGTCACCTTCGGTGCAAGGCCGGAGCACCTGACCGTCAAGGACCGCGGGATCGCACTCGGTGAGGCCCATGTCGACCTTGTCGAGCACCTCGGTGGGCAGACCATCCTCTACGCATCCCTGCAGAACGGCAAGTCGCTCACCGTGGCGCTCGAGGACCAGCAGCCGATCCGCGCCGGCGAAGTGGTGCAGATCCACATCGACCCCGACCGCTGCCATCTCTTCGCCGCCGACGGCATGGCGATATAAAGGCCGCCGCGACGCCAGTCTGCCGCGGCCGTTGAAGTGAACTGGGTGGCATTTGCGAGTTTTCCGGAAGTGCCGGGCGCATATTGATCGAGATAGCGCCCGGCGCGCCGTTTACTCCTCCCTGAATGCACGCATCATCTGGTCGGTGAACGGTTTCGTCAGGTAGGAAAGGGCGCTGCGTTCGTCCGTCTGGACATAGACCTCGACGGGCATTCCCGGCATGAGGTCGCGCTCACCGAGCATTTCGACGTCGTCGAGCGACAGCGTTGCGAGGTAGAACGGCTGGCCCGTGTTGCGATCGGTCGAAGTGGCCGCAGCGACGACTTCGACCGTGCCGTGTACTTCCGGCGTCGTGCGCTGGTTGAAGGCCGTGAAGCGCATGCGAGCCGGCTGGCCGGGCGCGATCCGATCGATATCAACAGGTGCGACGCGGATTTCGACGTTCATCTCCTCACTCTGGGGAGCGATCGACATGACCGTCGCGCCTGCGCCGATGATGCCGCCGATGGTGTGAATCTGAAGATCATAGACGAGCCCGTCTGCCGGCGCCCTCACCTCCATGCGCGAAAGGCGGTCGCTGGCGGCGATCTCGCGCTCGCGCAGTTCGGCGACCTTCGATTCTATGCCGACGATCTCGCTCTGGGCTTCCTTTCGTATGTTCTGGTCGATCGACAAAAGCTTCATCTGCGTTTCGCTGATCTGGCTTTCTGCTTCGGCGATGCGCGCGGCAAGCTCTCCCCGCGTGCCGTCGATGCGCGCCATCTGGCGCAGCATGTCGCGCTGCTGGGAAACCGGAACCAGGCCGTTCTTCAGCAGGCGCTCCATCTTGGCGACTTCCTGCGCCACGATCGACCGCTCCTGGTCATTGGATTCCCCTTGCGCCCGGAAGCCGCGCACCTGCTCTTTCAGCTGCCGAACCTGCAGGCGCAACTGCTCGCGCTGGTTCGAGAGCATACGCTGGTTTTCCTCGAAGAGTTTCGTTTCGCTGGCGACAAGCGCCGCAGGCACGCCGCGACCGGAAAAGTCCAGGGTCTCCGCGCCATCGCGCTCGGCTTCCAGGCGCGTGCCCATCGCGATCAGCTGCTGCAGCTGGGTGCGTACGATGGCGAGTTCCACCCGGGTCTGCGTCTCGTCGAGCCTCAGCAGCACATCGCCCTTGCGCACGGCGTCACCGTTCTGCACCAGGATTTCCGAGACGATGCCGCCGTCGCGATGCTGGATCATCTTCAGCTGCTGCGAAACGATGACCTGACCCGGGGCGACGATCGCACCGGAGAGCTTCGCCTGCGCCGCCCATCCTCCGATGCCGAAGACGAGCACGCCCGCGAGCGCCGCCGAAAGACAGATCCGCGCGGATATGCCGAACTGCTCGCCTTTTTTGCTGTCCTTGTTCTTCTCCATTGTCTTTCTCTCCCTACGCAACACTTGGTTGATCAATCAATTGCCGTGCTCAGCCGCGGCCCACTGCATCGTCGGCGGCCGCTTCGCGTGCTGCCAGAATGAAATCCTGCTCCGTCAATTCATGGCGGCCATAGAGCAGAATCTCGATGTCCTCATCCCGGTCGAGGTCGACGATTGCCTTGACGACCGTCCGTTCGCCATCGTCGAAGGTCTGGTGATAGAAGGTCACGCGCCGGACATGCCCGCCGTTCTCGACTTCTTCCATCAGGCTCCTGAAGACCAGGCCACCGACCTCGGAGGCGAGATCGGAAAAGTCGATCCTGTCTCCGACGCCGAAGTCCCTGATCTCGTCTCGTCCGTTTCCATCGTTTGCCAGGGAGGCGAGATTGCGGAAGACGAAGACGTCGCCGCCCTCGCCGCCGGCAAGGAAGTTCACGGCCCCGTTGGCGATGATCGTATCGCCGCTGCTGCCGCCGATCGCCGCTTCAAAGCTTTCGAGCGTGTCCGCGCCGACATTGCATCCTGTTGCCGTGCCGCGTTCGAGATCGATGACCACGGCCTGCATTGCGCCGGAGGCATCATAGGTGTCGCATCCCTCGCCGCCCCGATAGCTGTCGTCGCCGTCGTCCGCGCCGTCGCCGTCGGAGAACACCGCGACAATCACCGTGTCGTCGCCGGCATCACCGGACACCACGTCATCGCCGCTGCCGCCGATCAGCACATCGTCACCGCCGCGGCCACTGAGGCGATCGTCCCCACCGCCGCCCACGAGAAGGTTGGCCTGGGAATTGCCGCTCAGACGGTCGTCATCGCTGCCGCCAAGGACCGCCTCGAAACCGTGCAGGCGGTCGAAGCCGATCTCATCTCCCGCCGCGAGTTCCTGCTCGAGGTCTGCGAGCACTTCCTGCATCAGCGCGGTAAGGTCGAGCGTGTCGAAGCCGTCGCCGCCCGAATAGACGTCGTCGCCGTCGTTGTCGTCGCAATCATCGTTGTCTTCATGATCGTTGCCAGCGACATGCCGGGCAACGACGATGACGACATCGTCACCCGCGCCGCCAGATATCGTGTCGTCGCCGTCGCCGCCGGCAAGCTCGTCGTTGCCCGATTGGCCGTCGAGCATGTTGTCTTCGGCATCGCCCGTCAGGACGTCGTCTTGGCTGCCGCCGATGGCACCTTCAATGCCATCCAGCCTGTCGCTTCCAATGTCTTCTCCCTCGGCCGTTCCCGCTGCGAGGTCTATCGTGACCGACTCCTGTGCCGCGCTCGCGTCGAGGATGTCGAAGCCCTCGCCGCCGGAATAGACGTCGTCGCCGTCGGACGCGGTCGTGCTGCCGCTGCGTTCCTCTTCGCCGCCACGGCCGGCCTTCATGACGTCGTCGCCTGTACCGCCGAGTACCGCGTCGTTGCCGCCGCCGCCGGTCAGCACGTCGTTGCCGTCGCCGCCGTCGAGCAGGTCGTTGCCCGCTTCGCCGAAGAGGGTGTCGCGGCCCTCGTCGCCGAACAATCGGTCGTTGCCGCTGCCGCCATGCAGGATGTCGTCGCCGAGACCGGCGACAAGCACATCATCGCCTTCATCGCCAAAGAGCCTGTCGTCGCCGTCACCGCCGAAGAGAACGTCATTTCCGCGTCCGCCCGAGAGGTGATCGCGCCCGCCGTCGCCGTAAAGCACATCATCGCCGTCGCCGCCGAGAAGCCTGTCGCCGCCGTCGCCGCCGGCGAGGATGTCGTTCGCCTCCCGGCCATAGATCAGATCGTCGCCGCCAAGGCCGGTTATGATGTCGTCCTGCGGCGTGCCGAGGAGCGTGTCGTCGCCATCCGTGCCGGACAGTTCGCGCGGCGGATGCTTGCGCAGGTTCAGCACGGCCTGCGAAGCGACGGCGCCCTGCCCGTCGGAAATGCCGTAGGAAAAGGTGACCTGGCCGAGATGGCCGCGCTCCGGCGTATAGATCCAGGCGTCGTCGCCATAAGCGCGTATCGAGCCGCTGGAGACTGTCAGGTTCCTGATCGAGAGCTGATCTCCGTCGAGATCGCGCGCCATGGCCAGCAGGTCGTCCAGCATGATCACCACCGACAGGTTCATCAGGCCGTCGGCAAGGACATTCCTTCCGAACGAGAAGGGCAACCTGTTGGGACGCGCGGCGGGATTGTTATCGTCTTCGTCATCGGAAGGCGGCGTACCGAAGTAACCACCTGGGATCGCTGCGTCATCCTCCATCGGCAGGCCCGGAATGGAGGGCGCATCGATGTCGGCGGTGCGTCTTGCCTTGCCGGGCGTCGGCAGCGGAGGGAACTCGAAGTTTTCGGTTCGGTCGACGACGCCGAAGTCGTTGTCGTTGGCGCTGCCGGCTCGAAAGGTTCGCGCATTCGCGGAGAAGCTCCCCGAATCCGCGAAGCCGACGCGCACGGACGCGATATTGCGCGTCCGCTCCGGCTCGATTTCGGTCGTCACGGATTCGGCCGCCATTTCGCGGATGAAGGCAGCGACGTCCTCGATCACCCCGACATCGCTTTTCACTTCCTCGACCGGTGCAGCCGTTTCGGGTTCGACGGCAGGCTGCTCCTGCGCGTGCGGCGCGTCCGGCTGCCCCTTGCTGAAGACCGCGCCGATGGCACCAAAGAGGAAGGCCGGGAAGAGCAGCATCTTCTTGCGGCCATCCTTTTTCTCGGCGATCTCATATTTGTTCATGGGCGCGATGGCGGCCTGCGCGTCGGGCAATCCCAGAACCAGCTTCTTGTCCATTGCGACCTCCCCCTCTTGCTGTCCGCGCTATTCGCCGGCCAGCGATTTCTGGCGTTCGGGACCCGCGGTCTTCTCAACCACGAGAGGGCGCGCCTTCGGCGGCTGGATGATCTGTTCCTTGGGGCCAAAGGCGGTCAGCCGCCCGCCCTGCACGAGCCCGACCATGTCGACGGCCTGCAGCGCGCTCGGCCGATGGGCGACGATCACGACGATTCCGCCGCGCTCGCGCACCGCCATGATCGCCTTGGTCAGCGCCTCCTCGCCTTCGGCATCGAGATTGGAGTTCGGCTCGTCGAGGACGATCAGGAAAGGATCGCCGTAGAGCGCGCGGGCAAGCGCGATGCGCTGGCGCTGGCCCGCCGAAAGCGCCGTGCCGTGCGGGCCGAGCTCCGTCTGGTAGCCGTCGCGCAGATGCACGATCATTTCGTGGATGCCTGCGGTCTTCGCCGCGCGGATGATCTTGCGGGCGTCCGGGGTCTCGGCGAAGCGCGAGATGTTGTCGGCAATCGTGCCGTCCATCAGCGCCACGTCCTGGGGAAGATAGCCGACGTGATCGCTATAGAAGGCTTCCGTCCACTGCCCAAGGTCCGCACCATCGACGCGAACCGAACCGCGCAGCACCGGCCAGATGCCGAGCATGCTGCGGGCAAGCGTGGTCTTGCCGCCGCCGCTAGGCCCGATCAGCCCCAACGCCTGCCCGGCCTTCAGCTCCAGGCTGACTTCGCTGAGGAGAACGGCGCCACTCGACGGCGCAACGGTGGTGATATTGTCGACCGTCAGGCTGTGCTGCGGTGCGGGCAGGTCTATGAAGCCCGTCCTGTCCTTCAGCACTGCCAGCGTCTCGTTGACGCGATGATAGCTGCGCCGGGCGGCGACCACGCCCTTCCACTGCGCGATCGCCTGGTCGACCGGCGCAAGTGCCCGTGCCGTGACGATCGACGAAGCGATGATGGAGCCTGCGGAGAGATGCCCGCGGATGGCGAGATAGGCGCCGAGGCCGAGGATCGCCGACTGCAGCATCATGCGCAGTACCTTCGAGAGGCCCGACAGCGTGCCGCCGACGTCCGACGTCTTGGTCTGACATTCGAGATGCCGCCGGTTGGCGCGTTCGAAGCGGTCGACGGCGCGGCGGGTGATGCCCATGGCATGCAGCACGTCGCTGTTGCGCGTGTTGCAGTCCATCACCGAATTGCGCGTCACCGACACCTTGATCATCGAATGCGCGTGACGGCGCGTCAGGATCTCGGCGACGAGTGTCAGCATCGCCAGCACCAGCGCACCCCCGACCGTCAGCATGCCGAGCATCGGATGCAGCAGCCAGACGAAGATGAGATAGATCGGGATCCAGGGGAGGTCGAAAAGTGCGATGGGTCCCTGGCCGGCGAGAAAGCCTCTCAGCGTGTCGACGTCGCGGCCGCGCTCCGCGGCTTCGGACGTCGAATAGCCGTAGCGCGGCATCTCGATGACCACTTCATGCGCGAGCGGCGCAAGCTGGGTATCGAGCTTTGCGCCCAGCCGCACCAGGATCTGCGAGCGCAATATGTCGAAGATGCCCTGGAAGAGATAAAGGCCGATCGCGAGGACCGACAGTGCCACGAGCGTCGACAGGCTGCCGCTCGTCAGTGCCCGATCGTAGATCTGCAGCATGTAGAACGCGCCGGTCAGCGCCAGAATGTTGATGATGCCGGACAATCCGAAAAGATAGACAAAGATGCCGCGCAGGCCCTCGATCTTGTATTGCGGCGTTGTTTTCTTCTTGGTCATGATAAGCCCCCGTCCCTTAACTCAGAACTCAGTCCCATGGCCGGCGGCGCCGGCCATGGGATACCCTTCTCCGTTTAGGAGACGCCGTTGAAGTCGGCGGCCTTCAGGTTGTGCGTGCCGGTCAATGCCAGCTCGAAGTCCGCTTCCGGGTCGCCGTCGACATTGCCGCGGATCATCGTCAGTTCCTCACCGTCGATGGTCTCGTGGGTGACGACGATCTGGCCTGCCGCCGTCAGGGTTGCCCCTGCCGCAAGGGTAAAGTGCTGAACCCCTGCCGTTCCGGCGTCGGCATCGATCTGCGAGAAATCGATCTTGTCGCCGGGCTGGAAGCCGTAGATCTTGTCGCCCTGGGCCGCGGCGGCGGAGGTGAAGCGGAAGACGTCATCCCCAAGGCCGCCATCGATGATGTTGGCAACTGCCGACGCCGTGATCACGTCGTGGCCGGAGCCACCGACGAAGTTCTCGAAGCCGTAGACGACATCCGTTCCCGTGCCGCTACCGGCCACGCTGCCACGCTGCATGTAGCCGCTGCCGATATCGACCGTCAGATTTGCGGTCGCTGCGGCGTAGTCCAGCGTGTCGCTGCCTTCTCCGCCCCAATAGGCGTCGTTGCCGTCGCCATTGGTGGCAATGACGGTGTCGTTGCCTGCCCCGGTCCAGATCTGGTCGTCGTCCGCACCGCCCTCTGCGATGTCGTTGCCCTCGTCGCCATGGATCATGTCCTTGCCGGCATTGCCGAAGAGCATGTCGTTGCCGTCGCCGCCATGGATTTCGTCATCGCCGGCACCGCCGGACACAACATCGGCCCCGCTGCCGGCAGTCACGACATCATCGCCGTCCTCGCCGCGCAGGATGTCGTCGCCTCCCTCGCCGGCGAGGATGTCCGCGCCACCGCCTGCCAGGATCGTGTCCGCCTGCGATGCGCCGAGCAGCACCTCGCCTGCCGTCGTCCCGATGACCGTCCTTGCCGCGACCGGAGCCGGCACGCCGCCTTCATCCTCGTCGTCCGGAACCGTGGGTTCTTCCGTCGGCTCCTCGGTCGGTTCCTCTTCTTCGCCGTTGTCGCCATCGTTCGGGTGATCGTCGTCCGGGTCTTCTTCCTCGCCATCGACTTCTTCGAAGGTCGGCATGCCTTCGCTCACGAAGGTGATCGTGTGCGTGCCGTTGGTCATCGTCTTCACGCCGTCCGTCTCGGTGACGGTGTATTCGTCGACCGTGGTGCCGGCAGGAAGCTCGATCACGTCCTGGGGACGAAGCGTCCCGACGATCGTGTCGTTGCCGCCGTTGGAGCGGAAGACGATGCGGTGGGCCGAGGTAAGCGCCGAGATATCGACGATGTCGTCACCGGCGTCTCCGTCGATGGTGACCGTATTCAGGCGCAGATGGGTGCCCGAGAAGTCGCCGATCAGTTCGAAGCTGTCGTTGCCGGAGGTGCCGTTGCCTGCCGGATCGGCGCCGTTGATGCGGATCTCCTCGATTTCCGTGAGCTCGGCGATGATCGAGGTGTTGTTCACCCCATTTCGCGTGATCACGATTTCCGTCTGGGCGGCGAGGTTGAAGCCCGAGTTTCCAGGGATCGCATCCCAGGCCGCGCGGGTGTAGATGCGGTAGACTTCTGCCGAAGCATTGCCGTTGACGACGAAGGTGTCGCCGAGCGTCGTTTCGGTGCCGCCGTTGACGGTGTCGCGGCCGTCCGTGGCGCCAGTTGCGTTGGCGTTCCAGATGATCGTGTCGTCGCCCGTCCCGGCATTGATGTTGTCGTTGCCGAGGTTGCCGATGATCGTATCGTTGCCGGCATTGCCGTTGATCGTGTCATTGCCCGCCAGCCCGTCGATGAGGTCGTTGCCGGCGCCGCCGTTCAGCGTGTTGTTGCCCGTCGTTGCCCCGCCGATCGGTGTCAGGGCCGTTGCGAGGATGAAGTCGCTCGCATCGATATTGCCGGGGGTAACGCCGTTGACCTGGATCGTGCCGATCGTCTGCAAGTTAGCATCCCGGATCGTCAGGATCGTATTCGGACCGGATGCCGCCTCGAGAACGCGGGTCGCGAAGTTCGCGGCCGTGATTCCGAGAGCGCTGAGGTCGATGCGGTCCTGGGTCGTTGCCGTCCCACCGGTTGCGTCGAAGCTGGTGATGGTGTCGGCGCCGAAGCCGGCGGCATTGTAGACGATGATGTCGTTGCCGCTGCTGACGTCGATGGTGTCGTTGCCGGCGCCACCGATGATCGTGTCGGTGTCGTTGCCGCCACCGCCGCTCAACGTGTCGTCACCGCTGCCGCCATCAACGAGGTCGCTTCCGTCTCCGCCGTCGATCGTATCGTTACCCGCGCCGCCGAAGAGCTGGTTGGCGCCGCCGTTGCCGTTGATGACGTTGTTCAGCGCATTGCCGGTGCCGTTGATCGCCGCATTGCCTGTCAGCGTCAGGTTTTCCAGTTCTGCGCCGAGCGTGTAGGTGCCGTCGGACTGGACCGTATCGGTGCCGCCGCCCGCCGCTTCGACGATGATGTCGCCGGCCGTCACGACATAGGTGTCATTGCCGCCGAGACCGGTCAGCGTGTCGACGCCCGCCCCACCTTCGATGCGGTTTGCCAGCTCGTTGCCGGTACCGGCAAAGGTTGCCGCTCCCGTGTAGGTCAGGTTTTCGACGTTCGCCGTCAGCGTATAGGCCGCAAGCGTGGTCTCCACGAGGTCCGCCGTGCCGCCGCCGGCGATTTCGACGACCACGTCACCTGCGTCATCGACGCTGTAGGTGTCGCTGTCGGCGCCGCCGACCATCGTGTCGGCGCCGAGACCGCCGACCATTTCATCGCTACCCGTGCCGCCGACCAGAAGGTCGTCGCCGGCGCCGCCATCGAGATCGTCGCCGCCGCCATTGCCGAAGAGCAGGTCGTTGCCGGTGTCGCCAACGAGTTCATCGTTGCCGGTCGTCCCGGAAAGGACCGTATTGACGCCTGCGACCGCGCTGCGCGTGCCGTTGTCGTCGGTGCTGATGGCATAGTCGCCGTCGAAGACATAGCCCTCGTAGGTGGTGCCATCGAGGTTGACGAATTCGACCGCCTCGCCCGTGGTCTCGAAATGATCGGTGACCGTGATCTGCTGGCCGTTGAACTGGATGACCAGGTTGTCGTTTCCGGCCCCCGTGGTCGTCTCCGAGAAGCTCAAGCCCGTCAGCGTACCGCCGGTGATGGTGATGCGGTCGGTTCCGCTCGTCTCGTTGATGGTGTCGGTGCCGTCGGCCAGGCCGAAGGCATAGGTGTCGTCACCGGAGCCGCCGTTCAGGGTGTCATTGCCGGCGCCGCCGAGCAGGATGTCGTTGCCGGCGTTGCCGTTCAACGTGTCATTGCCAGCGAGACCGAGGATGATGTCGTCACCCGTGGTCCCGTTCAGCGCCGTCGCTCCCGTGTCGTTGCCGGGCGTGCCGGTGATGACGTTGAGCGTGCTGCCGTCGAACTGGAGCCGTTCGATGTTGCGCAGCTTGTCGAGGCCGTCCGACACGTTGTTGGCACCGGCCGGTACGTTTGCGGTATCGAAGCCCGTATGCGAAACGAGCAGGGTGCCGTCGGCGCCCGTCGAGAAGCTGTAGTTGGCGCGCTCGTCCCAGTAGACGGCGGTGTCGATGTTACCGGCCACTTCGCCGTCGAGTATCTCGCGGACGATGTTGAGCTGGATCGGGTTGATGTCTCCGGAGAGCATCAGCGTCTGCAGGGTCTTGCCGTTCCAGGCCGCGTAGTACGGATGGCCGACAGGCAGGCTGATGACGGCCGCCATGCTGTCCACCGTCGCAAGCTGGACGCCGTTGGTATCCCGGATGCTGATGCGGACGTTGAGCCAGGCGTCGCCGTCGATGACATCGTTGCCGCCGCGGCCTTCGATCGTGTCGTCACCGCCACCACCGAGCAGGATGTTGCCGTCGTCGAAGGCGACGACCGTCTCGAGATCGACAGCGGGGTCGGTCGATGCGGCCGCAACCCAGTCGCCGAGCA
Organism: Rhizobium sp. BK251; assembly: GCF_004345245.1. Lineage (GTDB taxonomy): Bacteria > Pseudomonadota > Alphaproteobacteria > Rhizobiales > Rhizobiaceae > Rhizobium. Next base: position 150,412 of record NZ_SLUQ01000009.1, read on the forward strand.
CTGCCCGAAGTCCGGCGATGCGGTTGACGCCGGCCTGTGTCAGCTCGTGGCCGACCATGGTCGCTTCCGCGCCGGCGAGGTTCGGATTGCCCTCCACCGCACCTTCGCCGGCGAGATCGCCGCGGTTGTCGCCCCAGAGCCGGTCGTCCTTCTGCCAGCCGGAGAGCGCTTCCACCGCGTCGAACCGGTCACGCAGGATATCCTGCTCGTCAGTCGTGAAGATCGGCGTCGTGAGGTCGGAGTCTGCCGCCTGGCTGTTGCCCTTGTGGATCGACCAGTCGAAGCCGAGCATGCCTTCGTTGCGCATGACGCTTTCGCCCTGGACCATGATGTCATCGCCGGATTCGGCGTCGAAATCGTGCTCGTTTTCACCGGCGAACATGACGTCGTGGCCGATGATCGTCGAGTTGAAGAAGAGCTCCGAGTTGTCGCCGGCCGTGGTATCGAAGCCGTTGCCGGCCTCGAGCCAGTCGTCGCCCTCGTTGCCGAGCAGGAAGTCGCCGCCGTCGCCACCGAGGATGAAGTCGTTGCCCTCGCCGCCGAAGGCCTCCTTGCCGTCCGGGCCGGTGATGATGAAATCCTGTCCCTTGTTGCCGAAGATCAGTGCGAGGCCAGAGCCGCCGTGAATGACGTCATTGCCGTCTTCGCCGTGCAGCATGTCGACTTCGCCGATGTCGGTGCCGTTGTTGGTGATGATGTCGTCACCCTCGCCGCCGTGGATCTTGTCGACGCCGTAGCCGGCTTCGATACGGTCGTTGCCGCCGCGTCCCCAGACGGAGTCGTCGCCGCCGCCGGCAACGATGTGGTCGGCACCGTTCGTGCCCTGGATGAGCACGTGGTCGTTGGTGTTGACGCGGATGTAGCTTGTGACGGCCGTTGGATTGTCGACCGGGTTGATGAGGTTGCCTGCCGCGTCGCGACGTTCGACCATCGGGGAGATCGCCTGCAGGAATGGGTCCTCCTGCTGCGGATCCTCGTAGTCGAAGGCGTTCTGCATCGCGTGATCCATGTAGAGCACATGGTCCGGAACCGAGAAGATGTCGCCCGGCACCGCATAGCCGCTCTCGCCGAGGTCGGTGTTGTTGAGCACCATCTTGGCGAAGGAATTGTTCTCCAGCTCGTTCAGGAAGTTCAGGCCCTGGACGCGTGAGAGATAGTAGAAGCGGTCGGCGTTCTGCAGGTTTTCGAGCTGCAGCTCGAAGATGAAGGAGAAAGTGGAACCCAGCATGCCGCCGAAGGCCATCTTCTTTTCCGCCAGCCCGCCGACCCAGAGATCGACGAGATCGAGGCCGCCGAGATTGGTGGCATAGGCGTTCCGGCCGTTCAGGAAGTCCTGCCGATCGGTTTCATTGAGCGAGGCATCGCCGAAGACGAGCTTCATTGCCGCATCGCGCTTTGCATCGATTGTCGTCGCACTGGCGACGGTCGCATGCGTGCCGTAGGCCGCGATGAAGTTGACGATCGAAGCCGGGTTCTTCAGGTTGAGCGCGAAGTCGACCCAACTCTTGTAGGGGTCGAGCTGCGTGTCGCCGCTGGCGATCTCCTTGAACTGAGCACGCGCCTCGTTGAGCGAGGGAATGCCGGTGTCGCGTCCGCGGGCGATGTTGATCGCTGCAAGGTCGAGCGGAATGCCGACGAGCTGGTTGCGCAGCACGTGGGTCACGAACTCGTCGATCTCGTTGCCGACCTGGTTGGTCATGCCGCGCACGATCGCCCCGGCTGCCGCATCGTGATCGATCGTTTCCGAACCGAAGGCGAGCGGATTGAGGAAGGCTTCGAACAGGTCGAGGCTCGCATCGCTGCCGTCCGGATTGGTTGCCGCGACCTCTTCGCGCAGCATGGAATGGCCGAAGCGGTAGACGACATGCGCGAACTCCGCAAAGATCGCCGGGTTGATGTCGATGCTCGGGTTGAAGACGAAGGCGTCGACGTCCGGCTGCACCTTGCGGGCAAACTCTTCGAAGACGAGATGCTGGTATTGCATTTCGGTGGTGAAGCGGGCGGCCTGGAAGAGGCGTTCACCGTCCCACTGGAGAGCGGCGATTGCAGCGGGATCGGTCGGGATCGCCGCCACGTCGACGCGCAGCCATTCGTTGAGGAAGGCGAGATCGCCGGCAGCCAGCGCCTGTTCCTTCACCTGCTCGACCATGTGGTTGTGTTCGGAGTGGAAGACATGGTGGACGGCTGAAAGGCCGATGTTCTCGTTGCCGCGTCCGTCACCAGTGATGTAGTGCGCGTCGAGCAGTTCGTCGTCGTAGACGAGCGTGCCGGCAGCAAGGCCGACGGCATCATCGGCATCGGCGGTCAGCACCTGGCCACGGTCGTTGACCGTCTTGGCGCTGTGGGCGATGTCATCGAGGAAGGCGTGGCCGGTGCGGAGGGTCGTCGCCGGGAGCGCGACGCCGAGCCCGCCGTTCGCCGCCGGGTTGCCCTCCAGGAGCACGTCGTCCGCCGTGCCGAAGGTGTTGTCCGTGCCGAGCCCGATCACGAGCTGCGGGAAGCCGTTCGGGCCGCGGATGAACTCGCCGTAAGCGTCGACTGCGAAAAGCGGGACATTGCCGACGTCCGCATCGGTGAGTTGGAAGCCGAGCTTGGTGGCTGCCTGCTCCTTGACGTCTGCCCAGGTGGCGAGACCGCGATCACCTTCCAGAAGCTTGCCGGTGGCGAGCGGCTTGCCGTCGACGATGGCGTATTCACGCAGGAACATCTGGTGCGATGCATGCGAGGTATAGGTTTGGTTCTGGTCGACCCAGGGCGTCGTCAGGTTGTCGGCGTCCGGCGTCGTGCGCGTCAGAACCATGAAGTTCGTCCGCGGGCTCGCGGGATTGTAGAGCGGATCGTCAGGCTGCAGCGGGATGAAGACCGTGCCGCCCTGCTTGGCGACAAGGTCGAGGCCGTGGTCGAAGAACTGCCCGAACAGGGTGAACCAGGAGTTGAAGGGAGCCGAAAGCCCCTCGTCTGGCGAGACGTTCGGGATGATGACGGTGTTGCCTTCCATCTCGATGCTGTGGGTCTCGAGCAACGTGTCGAGCGCGGTCTGGGCGACCACGACTGCCGCCGATGCATCGGAGTTGGCGGCTTCTGCATCGGCTAGTGCCTGCTGCGCGCCTGCCAGGGCCTGGGCGGCACTTGTCGCCTGCGCGGCGGCGGCAGCTGCCGCGACTGCGGAGGCCGCGGCTGTCACACCGAGAGGTTCCGCGATTGCCTCAGCCCCGTCCAGCACTGCCTGGGCCTGCATGACGGCGGTGACCGCTGCGGCCTCTGCCTCCGGCTCCGGAATGCCGTCCGTCAGCAGGGCGATGAGGGTGGCTGTTGCGGCCGACACGCCGGCGGCGGCAGTTGCCACGTCTGCCTGGGCGGCGTCGTAGGCTGCCTGATCTGCAGCCGCCTGGGCTGCTGCGGCGTTCGCCTGCGATTGCGCATCGGTTGCCTGTGTCTGCGCGGCAGTCACGGCAGCCTGCAGTGCCGGGATGGAGCCCGCTGCCGTCCCGGAATTGCCGATCGCCGTTTCGAGCGCGGTCTTGGCCTGGATGATGGCGTTCAGCGCCGTATTGAGTGCGGCACCCGAATAGCCTGCATAGAGCAGCGCGGAATAGATTGCGGCGGGATTGTCGAGCGTCTGGTCGACAATCAGGTTCGAGATGATGCGCGGATCCGCGTCGACGACGCTGCCCGGCGTGCCGTAGTTGTTGTTCTGGTCGACCAGCGGGCCGCTTGCGTCGGGAATGGTTGCGTCAGGCCCGACATAGCCCGGGAACGGCATCGCGTCGTCATCCTCGTCGCGATAGCTCGGATCGGCGACATGGGGAAACGGGTTATCGGCCGCGCCCCAATGTTCGCGGCCCTCGATCAGGTTGTTGTAGCTGCCGTCGACGGTGCGCAGCCCATAGGGCGCGAGCGGATTGCTGATCGCCAGCACCGCGCCGGGCGTTCCGGCCGCCACGACATTGCCCGCTTCATCGACATAAATATCTGTCAGCGCCGTACCGGCCGAATTGGCCTCCGCGATCTTGATCTGCTTCAGGATGAAAGTGAGGTCGTGCTTGTTAATCTGTACCATTGTCCTCTCCTCGGTGCCCTTCACGCGGCACGCCAACGAATTGTCAAAGCTCCGCCTTCCGACCTGCGCGCCTTTCGGGCTTGGCGGACCGGCAATTCCTATTCGATCTGGACAGTTCCCCTCTCCAGCAGCATTACGCCGTGATCCCATCCTCCCTCGGACGGCATGAAGAGAAAACGGCGGATGGTCCGATGATGTTTTCGATTTTCGTCGCAGGCCGGGACCGGCCTTCCGCCGTGGGCACGATGGCCGGCGGACCGGGGACAGACTGGACCTTGGTACAGTAATCTGCCCGCCTTTCGGCCGAGGCCGGAAGGGACTTTCATTTTACCTAATATATTGCAATCATTGGACGTTGAATCGTTGGGAGGCGACGCGCTCAGTATGGTCGAAGTATCGGATATCGTGGTTCAAACCGTGAAGCGCGGGCCACCACATCCACAGGGAAGGAAAAGGACGCCACTAGGCTGGTTCAAGGCCCAGACCCTTTCCATACAATTCCTGGCCGCGAGCGGCGTTCTCATACTCTTCACGACTCTGATTGCCGGCTATCTGATCTCCGAAATCACGTCCGGAAATGCGGTCCGCAACAAGGCGGGTGCGGCCGCACTCCTGGTACAAAGCATGACAGAGCCGATCGTGCAGGAGCTTGCGTCGGCGGATGTCCTGCCGCCGCAAGATATCGCGCAGCTAGACAGGCTGCTCGCCGACCCGTCATTCAGGCAGCGCTTCCCGCATCTCGAGATATGGAAACCGGACGGCACGGTCGCTTATTCGCTATCGAAGGAACTGATCAACCGCCGCTTCGATCCGCCGCTCGGGCTTCGTGAAGCGCTGTCCGGAGATGTGGCTGTACTCCGTGCCGACCTCAGCGCGCCGGAACATACGATGCGCAATTTCCACAACCGCTACCTTGAAATCTACAGCCCCTTGCGGGAGCACTCATCGGGCAGGATCATCGCCGTCGCCGAGATCCACGAGGCGGTTCTGGCGGACGAGGCGGCAAGGCAGCGCTGGATAAGCTGGGGTGCTGTGGCACTCGTCTCCGCCTTCCTCATGGCGGGCCTCTTCGGCATCGTGCAGCGCGGCAGCCGAACGATCGAACTGCAGAGGCAGCACCTGACTCAGCGCGCCGAGGAAGCCGAGGCGACTTCGGCGGAGATCCTGCAGCTGCGGGAACGAGCGCGGCTGGCTTCGTTGGAGCTCGCTGCCCTTAACGAGAGGTTCATCCGCAGCATAGGTGCCGACCTGCATGACGGGCCGTCGCAGCTGATCGGATTTGCAGTCCTGCAGACCGAACAGGTGCGCACGGCCAGGAGCCCTGCCCACCGCAGGACGGCGCTTGCTGCGCTGAAGGAGGCGCTGGACACTGCTCTCGCCGAGATACGCATGATTGCCAAAGCGCTGATCCTGCCGGAGATCGAGCATCTGGGCGCAGAGGCGATCATCGCCCGGGCGATAAAGCTGCACCAGGCGCGGACGGGCTCGAAGGTCACGTTCGAGGCGCGCAACGCGAATATCGAACTGCCGCCGGCTATCAAGACCTGCCTCTACCGATTCGTGCAGGAGGGTCTCAACAACGCATACCGGCATGCCGACGGCAACGGCCAACAGGTCCGATGTCGTATCGATGCACGGAGCATTGAGGTGTCCGTGCATGACAGTGGCCGCCAGGGCGGCGGCGTCACGGAGACCGGCAGAGGTGCCGGCATGGGCATCTACGGCTTGCGCCAACGAATAGAGAGCCTTGGAGGAAGGCTCTCCTTCGAACGCATGCTAGGTCGTGGGGCACGGCTGAAAATGAAGATCGAACTGGGGGGAGGAGTTCCGGTTGGGGACTACAACATCGCTGATCATCGTTGACGACCACGCGCTTTTCAGAATGGGCGTATCGAAGACACTGGCCGGAAACGAGGAGATCGAGGTCGTCGGCGAAGGCTCTACCAAGGCCGACGCGATTGCCCTTGTCGAGGAGTTCCTGCCATCCATTGCCCTGCTCGACATATCGATGCCGGGTAACGGCATCACCGCAGCGCGCGAGATTCATAGCCGCTGGCCAGCCGTGAAGGTGGTCATGCTGACGGTTTCCGAGGAGGAGGACGACGTGATGCAGGCCCTCGATGCCGGTGCCACGGGCTACATCCTCAAGGGAATTGCAGCACCCGACCTTGTCGCGGTCCTCATCGCCATAGCCCGCGGGCAGACATATCTCGATCCAAAGGCCGGCGCGTTGCTCTTCAGCGCCATGAAGGCGCAATCGAACGAACGCGGGACGTCACAGCTCGCGGATTCCCTTTCGCCAAAGGAACAGGAGATCTTTCGCTCCCTCGGCCGAGGCCTGAGCAACCGGGAAATTGCTGCCGCGATGGGAATACAGGTGCGGACCGCCAAATTCCACGTCTCCCGCATACTTGTGAAGATGAAGGCGAAGAACCGGGTCGAATTGGCGCTGCTGGCGCAGAGGCTTCTATCAAAATGAACAAGTGGGATCGCAGGCGCCTCGCGGATCGACACGACATGGAGGAACGGCCGTGAACAGGCGATCGGGATTTCGAAACGGAACAAGTCGCAGCCCGGCTCTCGATTCTATCTTCGGGCGGGCCACGATGCGGGACCTGCTGCTCAATCGGTTCCGCGCCCTGCGGCTGGAAATGCAGTTCATCATCATCGCATCCCTGGTCGTGGTCGCCTTGATGTTTCTGCTGGGCCTGTGGACGACCAACAGCCTTGAACGCGCTGCACTGAAGGGCGTAGGCACGGTCGGTGCGCGATATCTGCAGACGTTCGTCGCGCCCCTTATCGAGAAGGGCGACTGGCGTGACGGCATGATTTCCACGGAAGCCAGGGACAGGCTCCAGGAATTGCTCGGCACGAGCGCGCTCGGCCAGCATGTCCGCGAAATCAAGATATGGAACAGGGATGGAAGCCTTTTTTATTCGACCTCCGGTAAATCCATCGACAGGCCGGTGATCTTCCCGGCGCTCAGGCAGGCAATCTCGGGTGAGGTCGTCGTCTCCCGCACTACGGCCGGCGAGAAGCATCCCTATGACGACGCCGAGCGCGCCGCGATGTATATCGAAGTCTATGCGCCACTCGTCCGCGATCCGTCCGGCAACGTCGTCCTCGTCGGCGAATTCTATGAACGGCCGGAATACCTTGCCGCCGAACTCGCGCCGGCCTGGAGATCGACGCTCCTGATTGTCGGCTGCGTGACGATACCGATGCTTGGCGCGCTCTATCTGGTCGTTCGACGCGGCAGCCGCCTGATCGATCGCCAGCACGAGGCCTTGCGCACAAGCCTGAAACGAGCACTCGACCTTTCGAACCAGAACAGGAAGCTGCGCCTTGGCGCCGAACACGCACGCATAGAGGCGGGCAAACTCAACGAGAAGATTCTCGACCAGATCGGCAGCGAGCTTCACGACGGGCCGGTTCAGGTCCTGACCCTTATCCAGCTAAGGCTGAGCGACGTCGTACAGCGGGAAGACCAGGCCACGGGCGCCGCCGACCGCGAAAACATCGGTAAGCTGATGCTGCTGACGGCACAGGTCCTCGAGGACCTTCGCAACATCTCGACCGGCCTCGTGCTGCCGGAACTGGAGGATCTCTCGCTGAACGATTCGATCCGCCTTGCGGTATCGCGGCACACGAACCTCGTCGGGATGCCAGTCGATGTCGAAGGCGACGTCAGCCACTCGGCCGTACTGTCGAATCTCAACATCTGCGCCTACCGATTCGTGCAGGAGGCGCTGATCAATGCCCACCGCCACGCGCCGCAGAATCGGCTGCTTCTGCGCTACGGCAGGCAGGGGAGCCGGATCTTCATAAGTGTGGCCGACATAGGCACGTCCGCCGCGCCGATACCGCCTCGGGACCTCGCTCGGATCAAGCTCGGCAAGCTCACGCAGAAGCGGCGCATAAGCGCCTTCGGTGGGAGGATGCGCACGGTGCGGCGCAAGAACGGAACTTTCGTGATTGCATCGCTGCCGGCCGGGCAGCAGGTCTGAAGCCCTATCCTTTCGGGACGAAGGGCATCGGCCTAGTTGAAGCGCGCGCCCGTGTCGGCGCCGGCTGTCTCCATCGGCACATCCAGCTTCTGCGCGGCGAGGACCACTTCCAGACGGTTGCGGGCGTCGAGCTTCTGCATCAGGAGCGTCATGTAGTGCTTGACCGTCTTCTCGCTGATGTCGAGCATGCAGGCTATTTCCCGGTTGGTCTTGCCCATCATCAGGTAACGGACGATCTGTTCCTCGCGCGCGCTAAGACGCTTCTGGATGCGCGTCTTGCGCCGAAGCTCGGCTGCCTTCATCGAGAGGATGACCTTGGTCGCGAAGCCGGGAGTGATGAAGGTGTTGCCGCCATGGACGATCTTGATCGCCTCGTGCAGGTCCCTGGCGGTGCTTCCCTTCAGGACATAGCCGTTAACGCCGAGGTCAAGGACTTTGACGGCAGTCTCGATGTTCGAGGCAGCCGTGAAAACGATGATCTTCGTGGCGTTGTGGTTCCGGACGATCATCTCGATCGTTGCCATCGTGTCGCCGGGCATGTTGAGGTCGAGGACGAGGACGTCTGGCCGTTTCTCTTCGGCGATCTTCAGCGCATCGACCGCGTTCTCGCCCTGGGCGGTGATGAAGAGATCGTCCTTACCGGAGTAAAGACTGACAAGACCTTCAAGCAGAATCGGATGATCATCGACAAACGCAACTGATATCGGCATGCACTCGACCCTTCCCCCAGTTTTCACCTAAGCTAATATATGGGTTGAGGATGTCAAAGCCGCTCATTAGCAATCAGTTAAGTCTTAAGGCGTAGACGAGGCCTAGATATTCTACCTGTGATATAGGATTTCCGCCCGTTTTGGCCGTATTTCATACTGTCGCGATAGTTTCTGCCTTTTGGTGCTACTCTTGATTGAGCATGGAGGGCTGCACGGGGGTGTGGTCGGCGCGGCAAAGACTGCCTGTGGTCTTGAGACCATGCAGGGAACTTGGTAGCCGGACTGGTAGCCTACGACAGCTGTAGGCGGAAGCGCGCCGAGAAGCTGCCCTCCCACCACATCGGAAAGTTCGTGCCCCACTTGTTGTTGTGCAGGTTGAAGCGGATGCCGGCTTCGAAGCTCGGCAACGCCCGACAAAAGGTCATGAAATCCCAGCTCTGTGGCGCAACAAGCGGTGTGTCGAGAGGCTCGATGGTCAGCGATCCGCCGCCGAGATCGCCACGCACCGCAGAGACGGCCTGAAGCTGAGCGCCGCCGCCCGGGGCAAAATTGCCGGATGGGTGCCATTGCCCCATTTTCCGAAAGCTCCAGTCGGCCGCCTCCGCAGGCGTGAAGGAAAGGAAGCTTGCTTCCGGCATTCGGTTGGCGGCCTTGCCAAGCAGGGTGAGGCGCAGATCCAGCGATTGTCCGATCGCGGAGAACTGCAGCAGCACGCGCTCGGGCGCGCCGAACTTCGTTGCAGCTTCCGAAGGCATGGAGAGCAGCGCGGCTCCGGCGCCCGAACCTGAAAGTGTCGGCGCGAAGGCCTTCGAAAGCGCTGCCCCCGATCTTCCGAGGCCCGGCTTGTCGTGGTCAAGGATCGCCCACTCCTGCCGATGGGTCAGATAGGTGTCCATGTGCCGGTTCATGTCATCGGCGTCGTAGCTCTCATAGCGATAGCCGATGAGCGAGCCATCACGGCCGGAAACGGTCTTGCCCGAGGGTGCGGTAATTGCCGCGACATCGCCAGTCGCCTCATCGAGGCTGATCGACCAGTCTCCTGTTCTCAGCGTCAGGTCGCGAGCGCGCGGCTCGACAAGTGCGGGTGCGGCGAGATCGTCGAGGGCTGCCTGGGCGGCAGGGCGGTCCTCCTCGCCGAGCTCTCGAACTGCCCGATCGAGATAGCCGCGCTGTTCTTGCCACGAGGCCTCGGTATAGGCGAAACGGTAGTCGGCTTTGCGTGCCGCCTCGAAATCCTCGCGTGACCACGCCTTGTCGTCCCGCAGATAGGATTTGATGTCGACGCCGCAGGTGTGCTCGGCAACCATCGCAAGGCCACGACCGAAGGCAAGCCGCTCCGTCGTGAGCTCCTCGACCGCAAACCGGTCGTAGAGCCGTTGCAAAGCCAGGAAGCGGGCCGTCTTCGTCGGGTCGCTGGCGCTGCCGTGGATCCAGCTGTCGCCAAGTTCAAGCTCGACCACCGGAAACTGCTTGCGACGATCCCAAAGCAAGGCGCCGTAGTCTTCGAGCGTTGCCGCGCGGATCACGGCCCCGGGCTCGCGGTGGCGCATCTCGCGATAGGCGTCCGCCGTCTGCGATACGCTCTGCGGGCCGATATTGTCGCTGGTATGGGCAAAGCTCAGTCCGTCGTCGAAGCCCTCGGGGAAATAGGTTTCGCCGTAGGAGCGCTGGTACATGACGACGACTTCGTCTCCGCCCGGCGCTCGCCAGCGGAAGACATCCGGCACTTGCGGCGGCGGCGAGGCCGTGTTGACGCCAAGATGCAGGAAGCGGATGCCGGCTTCCGCCAGCAGCGGCACCATGCCGAGCGTGTGGCCCGGCACATCGGTCATCTTGGCCGCGGTCGTCCTTTTGCCGAACCGCCGGTCGAGCTCCTGCGAATAGGAGAGCCCGGCGCGAAACAGATCGGGAGACATCAATTCCGTATGCGTGGTGAAGGGCAGCCCATGCCAGCGGATGAGCCCGCGCTCGATCGCCTGCTCCAGCTTGGCGACTTCCTGCGGTGTGCGCGAGTTCAGGTGATCCCAGATCAGCCAGGCGCCCGTGGTCCAGATGAATTTTGGCTCCTCCGGGTTCTCGGCGTAGAAATGCGCCCCTGTCTCGATCGCCTGGGGAATGAAGCGCTCGTGATATTGCCGCCGGACCTTCTCGGCGTGGTCGGTGAAACCGATGTCGAGATGGGTCTTGAAGATGAGGTGGACGCGTTTTTCGGTCATTTTCATTCCATTCAGCCGACGGTACCGCGCACGACGAGCCGGGTGCTCAGCGTTTCCGTGAGCGGGGCCGCATCGGGCGTCTTGAGGCGCATGAGGATCAGCCGGACGAGCGCCCTGACGCGCTCTTCGAGATCGATCCGGACGGTGGTCAGGTTGTAGCTCTTCCAGTGCGATTGCGGGATGTCGTCGAAGCCGACGACCTTGACGTCGCCGGGCACCGAGAGGCCAAGCTCGTGGCGCAGCGCATCGATCGCGCCGAAGGCGCCGACGTCGTTGGAGGCGAAGACGGCATCCGCGCCTTCGCCGATGCGGAAGAGATCGAGCGTGGCGCGATAGGCCGTGTCGTAGGTGTAGTCGCCCGCCACGATGACCGGCGGCTCCATGCCGCGCTCGGCCATTGCCTTCGTGATCATGCGCTGGCGTTCGGTGTTTGCAAGCGACTGCGTCTTGCCGGCGAGATAGGCAATGCGCCGCACTCCGTAGCCCTGCAGCAACGCGACCGCCTGCCCGATGCCGTCGCTCTGGCGAACGAGCAGCCGGTCATAGAGACTGGCCGATGGCTTGCCTGCGAACTGTTCTGCATCGTCATAGATCACATAGATCGGTACGGCGTGGTCGAGGAAACCGCTCAGCACGTCCGGCTCGATATTTTCCGTAAAGGCAATGACTGAATCCGGGTTGAAGCCGCGCATATAGGTCAGCAGCGTCGGGTCCATGCTGAAATCGGCCTTCGCCTTGAAAAGCAGGGTCGCGAAGCCCTCCGCCTGCAGCGCCGTCGTCAGTGCGTCGATCTCTGCGCTCTCCCACGGACTGCAGACATCCGGCACGATCATGCCGACGAGGTGCGTGCGCCGTGTCACGAGCGAGCGGGCAGCCATGTCGGGCGTGTAGTTCAGTTCGCGGGCGATCTGAAGGATGCGGTCGCGCTTTTCCTGCTTGAGCGACGCATTCGGATTGAAGGCACGCGAAACGGCGACGCGCGAGACATTGGCCTCGCGGGCCACCTGGTCGGCGGTCGCGCGCATTGTCCTCTTTTCGCTTCGTTCGCTCATGGGAAACAGTGCCAGAAATGAAAACGTGTTCATTCAAGGTGCACTTGCTCGCTGCGTTTCGTCAAGAAGGGGCGCTAAAAAACTCCAAAAATTGTGCAACTGCTGCCATAGACGCTCTTTTCTTCATCATCAGCTGCTGTCGCTCGCGATCCGTGTTGACAAAAATGAAAGCGTGTTCATTCTTATTCGCGGATGAGGTGAGGTTGGGCCGGAGGAGGCCGTGATGCACCGAAACCGAAAACGGTCCGTGTGAGATCCGGGCCAATCCTTGGGAGGAGCTTCAATGCGCAAGAGCATTCAGTCTTTATTGCTGGGCGTTTCGGCGGTGATCGCACTGTCGGCCCCGGTATCGGCCACCGAACTCAACATCACCTGCCGCTGCGTCATCGGCGGCGTGAATAGCGGCATGGCCGAGTGGATTCAGAACAAGATCATTCCGGCCTTCACCGAGAAGATGAAGACGGAAGGCAAGGATGTGACCGTCACCCTCAACCAGTTCGGCGGCGAGGACGAGCAGCTGACCCAGCAGCTCGCACTCGATTTCTCGACTGGCGCCGGCCCTGACGTTTCCGGCTTCGACGGCTTCCTCATTCCGAGCTTCGTGCAGGGCGGCCTGCTGAAGCCGCTCGACGAGGTTGCGGGGACCGAGGTCGACAGCTGGGAAGGCTGGGGCCACATCGCCGACGGCACCAAGGCGCTGATGAGCTACCAGGGCAAGCCCTATGGCATCGCGCTCGGCACCGACGCGCGCATGATCTTCGTCCGGAAGGACCTCTTCCAGAAGGCGGGCATCGACGCGGATGGCTGGCAGCCGAAATCCTGGGACGAACTGCTGGAGGCCGCGCGCAAGCTCAAGGCCGCCGATCCGGAATCCTTCCCGCTGCAACTGAATGCCGGCGTCTCCATGGGCGAGGCGACGACCATGCAGGGCTATTGGATGGCGCTTCTCGGCACCGGCGAGCAGGTCACCGACGAGAACGGCAAATACATCGTCGCGAGCCCCGGTATCCTCAACACGCTGAAGCTCTACAAGACCATCTATGTTGACGATAAGCTCGGCGACCAGCGCGCGCAGCTGCTGGCCGACGGGCGCAATCGCACCTTCACGAACTTCCGGGACGGCAAGACGGCGATGCTCGTCGAGGGCGACTGGTTCTACCGCTCGGTGACTGCCGAAGGTTCGGAATTCGCTGTTGCCGATCGCAACAATGTCATGACCTGGAAGAAGATGCCGGCCGAAGCGCCGGGCAAGGGCCTGCGCGGCCAGGATTTCGTGACGATCTCGGGCGGCACCGGTTTCGTCATCAATCCGCACACGGATGCGCCGAAGGAATCCTGGGAACTGCTCTCCTTCATGAACAGCCAGGAGCAACTGACCGCATTCCAGGAAATCCAGCCGGCCATTCGCATCCGCGATGACGTCGCGATCCCCAATGCACCATTCCTGACCGAGACCTCGAAGACGCTGCTGCCGCTCACGACGGCACGTCCGAACGACGCCAACTACAATAAGGTCTCGGCCGAAATCCAGCGCATGACGGAAAGCGTCGTGTCAGGGGAAATGTCTCCCGAGGATGCCATGGCCCAGTACAAGGCCTCCGTCATCGGAATCGTCGGCGAGGAAAATACCGTAAGCCGTCTCTGATCCAATCAGGATACCGCCCGGCGTTTTTCGCCGGGCGGTATGCCCCAGGTTGGTTCATACGGTCCGAGGCAGTCACGCATGAAGAAGTTTTCTCTGCTTTCCACGCGCGCGGGTGCGCTTTTCCTGGCGCCCGCCGCGGCGCTGGTCAGCGTCTTCGTCATCATCCCGTTCTTCTGGGTGATCTTCGTCTCCTTCACCAACCGCACGCTTCTGGGGCGCACCGCACTCGATCCTGATTTCGTCGGGCTGCAGAACTATTTTGCGCTGTTCAATCCCGCGACCTTCTTCACGCGCGGCCAATTCGGCTTTTCGCTGATCCTCACCTTGCAGTTCGTGCTGCTTTCAGCGCTTGTCGGCCAGGCGCTGCTCGGCCTGCTGCTTGCCTGGCTCAGCCAGTCCGTTTCGCCAGCACTCAAGTCCTTCCTGCAGACGGCTGTCATCGCGGCCTGGATCCTGCCGGAAGTGGTGATCGGCTTCGCCTGGTTCGCCTTCCTCGATTATGACAACGGCACGCTGAACATGATCATGCGCGGGCTCGGCCTGCCGCCCGGCGACTGGCTGCTGCAGCAGCCCTTCTGGGTCATCGTCTTCTTCAACACCTGGCGTGGCGCGGCCTTTTCGATGATGCTTTTCAACTCGGCCTTCCAGTCGATCCCGCCGAGCTATTTTCAAGCGGCAGACGTGGCAGGCGCCACTTCATGGCAGAAATTCCGTGACATCGCCCTGCCCCTCATCCGCGGCCATGTCGTGACCGACTTGATCCTCATCACCATGTGGACATTCAATGTCTTCACACCTTTCCTGCTGACGAACGGCGGACCTTCCTACCGGACCGAACTGCTCTCCATCTACACCTACCGCATCGCGTTCAAGGATTTCGAGTTCGGCAAGGGGGCGGCCGTCGGCGTGGTCATCATGCTCATCAACCTGGCCTTCGCGCTCGTCTATCTGCGGATGGCCCGCAAGAGCCACAAGGAAGTCGAGTGATGCAGATCTCCCGCAGCATCTACGTCCGCCGCCTCGGCTTTTCCGCGGTCGCGGCCCTGTTGGGAGCGATCTTCGCCCTGCCGCTGATCTGGTTCGTCTTCGCGCCGTTCAATGCGCGCGCGGAGCTGGGACTTGCACTTCCCGAGCCGTTCACGCTCTCGAATTTTGCGACCGTCTTCCAGAACACCTTTGCGATGCGGGCGCTGCTGAACAGCCTCATCCAGGCCTTCGGCGGCGTGATACTGGTGGGGGCCGCGGCCACGCTTGCGGCCTATGCGCTGTCGCGATCCTCGGTCCCCGGCAAGGGTGCAGTCACCTATGTCCTGCTTCTCTTCTCGTCGGTCGTATCGGGCTCGGCGGCCATGGTACCGATCTTCCTGATCGTCTCGGCCGCGGGGCTCATCGACACCCATCTTGCGGTCATTCTCGTCTTTGCCGGAGGGCTGCTGCCGACGGCAATGTTCATCCTGCGCGACTTCATCGATGCCATTCCGCGCTCCTACGAGGAGAGCGCCATGGTCGCCGGTGCCTCGCCCCTCCAGGCCTTCTTCGACGTCGCACTGCCCGTCATCCGTCCGGGCATCGTCGTGGTCGTCGTGTGGGCTTTCGTCAACATCTGGGGAAGCTTCCTCATTCCCTTCATCCTGCTGCGCAGCGACAGCCTGATGCCAGCTTCGGTCGCGATCTATTCCTTCTATTCGGAAGCGGGCACGCCGATCGTCACGCTGCTCGCCGCCTATTCCCTCATCTATTCCTTGCCCGTCATCGCGCTCTACCTCTTCGTGAACTGGAAATTCGGCTTCCGGTTCTTCGGCGGCATCAAGTCATAATCGGAAAGCAAGTTTCATGGCCTCTGTCGAATTCCAGAACGTTTCCAAAAGCTTCGGCGCGTTCAACGCCGTGCCGGATATGAGCTTTTCGATTGCCGACGGCGAGTTCGTCTGCCTGCTTGGACCGTCGGGATGCGGCAAGACCACGAGCCTGCGCATGATCGCTGGCCTCGAGACGCCGACCGCCGGCAAGGTGCTGATCGGTGGAAGGGACGTGACCTACCTGCATCCCAAGGACCGCCAGATCTCCATGGTGTTTCAGGACTACGCGCTCTACCCGCACATGAATCTCGCCGACAATATCGCCTATCCGCTGAAGGTGCGTGGAGAGGCCGAGGCGAAGCGCCATGCCCGTGCCAAGGAGGTGGCCGACGTCCTCAAGATCGGGGACCTCCTGAAGCGCCTGCCGAGCCAGATTTCCGGCGGCCAGCAGCAGCGCACCTCGCTTGCCCGCGCGCTTGTCTATCCGAGCCAGGTCTATCTCTTCGACGAGCCGCTTTCCAATCTCGATGCGAAACTGCGCCTGGAGGCGCGCGGCTTCTTGAACCATCTCCAGCGCGACATGGGGATGACCGCGGTCTATGTCACCCACGACCAGGCCGAAGCCATGGCGCTTGCCACCCGCATCGCCGTGATGGACAAGGGCCATATCGTCCAGTTCGCGCCGCCGATCGAGATCTACCGCCGTCCTGCCACGACCTTCGTCGCCAATTTCGTCGGCAATCCGCCGATGAACCTCGTGGTGGTCGACGCCATGGTCGACGGCGGCCAGTTGCGGCTGCGCGCGGATGGCCTGACGTTGGCGGGCCTGCCCGTTTCGGATGCCATCGCAAAGGCTGCAGCGGCTGGGCGCTTGACCCTCGGCGTCCGTCCCGAGCATCTGCGCATCGCCCGCGAAGGCGACGAAAACGTCATCGCCGGCGAGCTCTTCGCAAACGAGAACATGGGACCGGAAAGCCTCGTGACCATGGAGCGGGCGGACGCAACACGCGTTACGGCACGCATCTTCACCGATGACGAGATCAAGGTCGGAAAGACCGTCAAACTTTCCTTCGAAGCCGCGCATATCACGCTGTTCGATAGCGCCGGTGCGCGCATTCCGGTGAGCGGCGAGTAAGCGCAGGCAGGGCATATGAGCGAGATAACCATCCACGTCACCCCTGCCGACCAGGCATCAAACCCCTACTTCTACGTGCCCTTCGACATTCCGGACGGTACGACGCGCATCGATGTGACGATGCGCTATCCGAAGGCTGAGGATTGCATTATCGATCTCGGCCTGCTCGATCCGCGCGCGACGGATTATCCGTCTGCCTCGGGCTTTCGCGGATGGAGCGGCGGGGCGCGGGATCGTTTCTTCGTTGCGACCGATGACGCAACGCCGGGCTATGTGCATGGCGAGATGCCGGTCGGGACCTGGAAGATCATACTCGGCCTCTACAAGGTGCCGGCTGATGGCGCCGATGTGGAACTCAGTATCATCCATGACAGCGCGCCGCGAACGCTCAATCCGCCTCCGGCCCGAACTTTCCCGGTTCGCAAGGGGGCCGGCTGGTATCGCGGCGACCTGCATTGCCATACCTTCCACTCCGACGCGGCCGGTTCGCCGGAGCTGTTGCACCAGGCCGCCAAGCAGGCAGAAATCGATTTTCTCGCGATCGCCGACCACAACACGATCACCCAGCGCCGCTACTTCCACCCGAATTCCTCGCCGGAACTCGTCTTCGTCCGTGCCATGGAAGTGACGACTGCCACCGGCCACGCCAATGTCTACGGCGTCGACGACTGGATCGATTTCCGCATGACGAAACCGGAGCATGCCCACACGCTGTCGCGAATGGTGCATGAGTACGGGGGCCTCCTCTCGATCAATCACGACAAGCCGACGATCCCCTGGGACTACGAACTGCCCCGGATCGACTGCATGGAGGTGTGGCAATCGAGCTGGATGGCCTGGAACTGGGTGGCGCTCGAGCGCTACCAGCAGCGCCTGGCGAGCGGCTTGAAAATCTCCGCCATCGGCGGCAGCGACTTCCACCAGCCTACAAGGCTGATGCCGGAGGGGCCGCTGGTCCTTGCTCGCCCGACGACGGTGCTCTGGCTCGAGGAGCTTTCCGAGGACGCCGTCCTTGCTGGCATGAAGGCCGGGCACGGCTATGTGACCGAAAGCCCGACGGGTCCGCATCTGGCTCTGACAGTCAATGGTCGTCCGATGGGCTCGACGGTTTCCGGCGCGGTGGAGGCCAGTGTCGAAACACGCGGCGCCGCCGGAGACCGGCTTGTCTGGCTCGATGCGACTGGCGTGCTGGCCGAGGAGGTGATCACGGCGGATGCATGGTCGGGGACCTTCCGCGGCCGGCCAAAGACTTTCTTGCGGACAGAGATCGTCGCCGATGCAAGCCGAGCACGCATCATTGCCGAGTTCACGGCCGCCTTCCCCACAGGTACTCTTCCCTGGCAGCTGCGCGGCGCCGACATCGAAGGCCAGCCGCTGCTGCGTGCCCTGAGCAACCCGGTCTATGTCTCGGATTGAGAGGCCTGCCCACATGCGGGCATCGTTGCCTCTCGATCTGCCTCTCCGGATCGGTTAGCATCAGGGCAAAGCCGAAAGGAAGCAGCATGAGCGTCTCGCCGCCCAGATCCCTGCGACAGCCGCATTCCGTGGAAGGCGGGCTCAATGTGCTCGAGTATGAGCTGCTGTCGGAACGGGCCAGTTCCCTTGGGCGCCACGGCTTGAAGGTCGAGGACAAGCTTGCGAGGCTCAAGGCCTGGAACCCGGACCGGCAGGATGCCGCCGAGCGCGAAGAGCTGGTGCAGGACGCTTCGGATGCCGTTTGGGCATTTTTCATTCAGCGCGAAGTCTGTGGCTTTCGAAACAATCGCGACGTCATCCAGCGGTATGGTATTCCGGGCGAGGTGATCGCCCGACTCGGTGCGGTCAGGAAACCGCCGTCGTCCTCGAGAGGATGAGCAGATTTGATGAAGACCCCTCTCCCGGGCTGGCTGATCTTGATAGAATACGCGTGAGAGGCTTTCGTCCCTGTTGATGGCCGCAACCCGGCGGAGGCCCGCTCAGTGGAGGAGCGATGGAAATCTTACCTTTGGCCATGACGCTTCTGATCTGGATGCAGATCAAGCATTTCGTCGCGGACTATCTGCTGCAGCCGCCCTGGATGCTGCGCGGCAAGGGCAGCTTCTTCCAGGTTGGCGGCTATGTTCATGCAGGTATCCATGCGGTCGGCACCCTGCCTGTCCTTCTCGCGACGGGCGTGGAACTCTGGCTGTGCCTCGTTCTCTTCTGCGGCGAGTTCGTCATCCACTATATCATAGACTATATAAAAGCGACGCTTTCGTCCGGCGCCAAGACGAGCGCCCGCACATTCTGGGCCATGCACGGGGCCGATCAGCTCATGCACCAGCTCACCTACGCGGCGATCATATGGATCGTATTGACGAACAGGTAGTATGCGGCCCTCGCGTTGGCAGGCAAGAGCCGCATGAGATGAAGGCCGCGACAGAACGATCCCTCGCGGCCCTGCTTCAGCGGGAGAAGCCTAACCTTCCAGCCATTTGATTTGCTCAGGCGTGAGCCTGATGTCGAGCGCAGAGATACTGTCTTCCAGCTCCGCGATCGTGCGCGGCCCGATCAGCGGAATGACCGGGAACGGCTGGGCAATCACATAGGCGAGCGCGATGTGGATCGGGTTGCGGCCGAGCTTGTTCGCGAGTTCGATTGCGCGGTCGCGGCGCTGGAAGTTGCGTTCCGAATACCAGACGCGCACGATTTCCTCGTCGTCGCGCTTGTCGCGGCCGGCGCGCTCGGTGAAGAAGCCGCGACCCTGGCTCGACCAGGCGAAGTTCGGGATCTGCTTCTCGTTCAGCCACGTCTTCCAGTCATCGTCGGAGGCCGCAATGCAGCCGGCCCATATCGGGTCGAGCATCTCCGCGAGCGAGAAGTTGTTAGAAAGGGCGGCCGGCGCTGCCTTCCCGTTCTTGCCGGCATAGGCGATCGCCTCGTCGAAGCGTTCCCGCGTCCAATTCGATCCGCCGAAGATACCGCGGATGCGGCCGCGCTTGACCTCCGCGTCCATCGCATCGACGAACTCGCCGACCGGTACGCCGGTATTGTCGCGGTGCATGAAGTAGATGTCGACATAGTCGGTCTTCAGGCGATCGAGCGACTGGTCGAGCTGCTTGGCAATCATGTCCGGATAGCAGAGCGGCGAATGCGCACCCTTGCCGATCAGCACGATCTCCTCGCGCGGCACCTGGCGGCTCGTGTGCCAGTCGCCGAAGATGCTTTCCGTCTTGCCAGCGCCGTAGACATAGGCGGTATCGAAGGCGTTGCCGCCCGCCTCGTAGAAAGCGTCGAGGGTGAGCGAGGCAGAAGCGAAGTTCGGGAAGAATTCGAAGCCGAGGGTGACGACCGATGCCGGTTTGGAGACACCCGGGATCTGGCGACGGGGGATACTGCCGCCCCGACGAACGGGAGAGCCGACAAGGTTCGTTGTCCGCTTGGCGGCCTTCTCCACGCCGTATTCCAGTCCGACCGAGGCGCGCCACTGGTCGAGTACGCGCAGATTGCCAATCGAATCCGCCCAGCTCATGCCCGGTGAGGTAAATTCCTTTTCACCGGCGCGGATGGCATCGCCCGCCGCGTCCGCTTCAAAGGAATAGAGCCAGCGGTCTTCCCTGACCTCGATTGTCTGCTGCTCTGCGCCCTTGAAGATCTCGATCCTGCCGACACCGCCCTTGTGGCCGGAGGCGAACCAGAAGTCCTTGACCTCGATGCGGCCTTCCGAGCCGATGACGCGCAGCGTATTGTCCTGGTTCGCCATGATCGAGCACGAGACCTCGGCGATGATCTCGTTCGGGAACTTGAGCACGGCGGAGGCCCATTCGTCGACGCCGGACTGGCCGAGATGGGCAACACCTGCCACCTTCTCCGGCTCCAGGAAGGGCTTGCCTTCCACCGCACCGGCAATCAACCGCGCCATGGAAACCGGATAGCCGCCAACATCGAGTATGCCGCCGCCTGCCGTATCATTGGCGAAAAGGCGATGCTCGGGCTTGAAGCCTCCCATGTTGAAGCCGAAGCTGGAGCGGATGATGCGCACCTGCCCGATCACACCGCTCCTGACGAGCTCGACCAGCTTCGCCGTCTGCGGATGGACGCGGTACATGAAGGCCTCGCCGGCGAAGACGCCCGCCTTCCTGGCGTCGTGGTAGATCGCCTCGGCATCATAGGCGGAAAGCGCTATCGGCTTCTCGACGAGGATATGCTTGCCTGCGCGGGCCGCCTTGATCGCCCATTCCGCGTGGCCCGTATGGGGTGTCGCGATATAGATCGCGTCGACTTCCTTGTCGGCCAGCAGAGCATCATAGCCCTTGACGATGCGGGCTCCGGGGAAGCCTTCGGCAAGACCCGGCTTTTCCGGGTTGCGCGTGGCGATCGCGACGAGCTTGCCGGTGCGCGAATGGGCCACGCCGTCGGCAAAGGTGCGGGCAATAGTGCCGGGGCCGATGATGCCCCAGCGGATCGGATTATCTGATGTCATGTCTGTCCTCTTTCGTCTTTCGGTCTTGGGATGGGTCTATCGGAGCCGCTTGCCGGCGCCGTCGAACAGGAAGGTACGGCTTGCCGGCAGCGAGACGGTCAGCGCGTCGCTGTTGCCGGTCGTCCGGGATTCGGGCCGCTCGATGATGATCTGCTCGCCGCCGCGCGTGTTGGCGTAGATGTAGCTGGTGTTGCCGAGATGCTCGGCGACATCGACGGCAACGGTCAGATCGGCATCGCCCTCGCCGGCGTCGCCGAAGTGTTCGGGCCGGATGCCGAGAGTCACCGACGAGCCCGGGGTCGCGGCCCGATCGGTTATGGGAAGGCGCAGCCGCACCTGCCGGTCGCCCGCAAGCGTCACGATGACGCTGCCGGCCCCTGCCTCGGATATCTCGGCCTTCAGGAAATTCATCTTCGGCGAACCGACGAAGCCCGCCACGAACTGGTTGGCGGGATCGTCGTAGAGATCGAGCGGCGCGCCGACCTGCTCGATATTGCCGGCCCGCAGCACCACGATCTTGTCGGCAAGCGTCATAGCCTCCGTCTGGTCGTGGGTGACGTAGATCATGGTCGTGCCGAGCTTCTTGTGGAGGCGGGAGATTTCGACGCGCATCTGCACACGCAGTTCCGCATCGAGGTTCGAGAGCGGCTCGTCGAAGAGGAAGACCTGAGGTTCCCGCACGATCGCCCGGCCGATAGCCACGCGTTGCCTCTGGCCGCCGGAAAGCTGCTTCGGGCGGCGCTTCATCAGTTCGGTGATCTGCAGGATATCGGCGACATGGCGCACCCGCCTATCCGTGTCGGCCTTCGGATTGCCGTTCATTCTGAGGCCGAAGCTCAGGTTTTCCTCGACGGTGAGGTGCGGATAGAGGGCATAGGACTGGAAGACCATGGCAATGCCGCGGTCGGCGGGCTCGGCGTCATTGACGAGGCGCCCGCCGATCTTGAGTTCGCCGCCCGTGATATCCTCAAGCCCGGCGATCATCCGCAGCAGCGTGGACTTGCCGCAACCGGAGGGACCGACGAAGACGACGAATTCGCCATCCTTCACCTCGAGGTTTGCGCCGTGAATGATCTCAAGCGCGCCGAAGCGCTTGACCACATTCCTGAGTGAAAGCTCTGCCATGCGGCATTCTCCGATTACTTGACTGCGCCGGCCGAAATGCCGGCGATGAAGTGGCGCTGGAGCAGGACGAAAACGACGAGGATCGGTGCCGTCAGAAGCACCGCTCCCGCCATGATGCCGCCCCAGGAGACCCTGGTGAGGCCGATCAGGGTTCCGAGCGCGACCGGCGCCGTCACCATGCCCGGTCGCGAATTGATGAGCAGTGGCCACAGGTAGTTGTTCCAGGAGGCGAGGAAGAGGATGATCGCGAGCGCCGCCATGGTCGGCCGCGCCAGCGGCAGCGCAATGCGCAGGAAGATCTGCCATTCCTTGACGCCCTCGACGCGGGCGGCATCGAAGAGCTCGCCCGGCATCATCGAGAAGGACTGCCGCATGAACAGAACGCCGAGCGAATTGAAGAGCGGCGGAACGACGAGCGCGATCCAGGTGTTGGCAAGCTTGAACTCGCGCGCCACCATGATGAACTGCGGTATGACGACCACGAAATAGGGAAGCGTGATCGTGCCCAGGATGATGCCAATGACGATCGACCGGCCGACGAAGCGATAGCGGGCAAGTGCCCACCCGGCCATCGAGGTCAGCAACACCGACAGGAAGGTGTAGACGATCGCGACCGTGATCGAGATGAACATCGCCCGCACGAAGTCGGTATCGGCCTGAAGGTTCTTGAAGTTCTCGATGAAGTTCGTCGACGGCCAGAGCACGATCTCCGGGCTGAAGATGCCGTAGTCCGGCATCGTCGAGAAGACGAACATCATCCAGAGTGGAAAGAGCCAGATGATGGCGAGCGGGGTCAGGATCGCATGCAGTGCGATCTTCTGCAGAAGGAGTGATTGCGACTTGGATTTCATTTCGGTTCCCTCCCGACCCAGAGATTGAGAAGAGAAATCGCGATCGCGAGCACGGCCATCGTGTAGGCGATTGCCGAGGCATAGCCGAAGTTCAGCGACAGGAAGCCTTGCCGATAGAGCAGCAAGCCGAGTGTCTCTGTGCCGCCGCCGGGCCCGCCGCGATTGGTGATGAGGAAGGGCTCGGTGAAGAGCTGCATCGTGCCGATGACGGACAGTATCACGCAGAAAAGGATGATGGGCTTGAGCAGCGGCAGGGTGATGTGGAAGAACTGCTGCACCTTGCTGACGCGATCGAGCGTTGCCGCCTCGTAGACGTCTTCCGGGATAGATTGCAGGCCCGCGAGGATGATGATCGCGTTGTAGCCCGCCCAGCGCCAGGTTACCGCAATGATGACGAGCGCCATGGCGGCATTGGCATTGTCGAACCAGGAGACCGCCGGCAGCCCGACGGATGTGACCAGCTTGTTGATGATGCCGAAGTCGATGCTGAACATCAGGCGGAAGACCGCCGCATAGGCGACCTCTCCGACGACAACAGGCGCGAAGAAGGCGAAGCGGAACAGCGGTCGCGCCTTAAGGAGCGGCGAATTCAAAAGCACGGCCATCACGGTCGCGATGGCGATCATGACAGGCACCTGGATGACCAGGATGATCAGAGTGTTGTAGAGCGCATTGTAGAAGGCCGGGTCGCCGAACAGGCGCCCCCAATTGGCCGCAAGGCTGAACTTCCACGGATTGACGCGCGTATTCTGAAACGAGATCAGAAAAGAGTTGATGATCGGCCAGACCCAGAAGGTCGCAAAGACCAGCAGATAGGGCGCTAGAAACGCATAGGCGCTCCGGTTGCGCTTCGGCATCTTGTCCTCCTCACAGACGAAACGAGCCATCCCGTGGGATGGAGGCCGGGCGCTGATCGGCGCCCGGCTTCGTCACTCATTCCGCGATCGGAAGGCCGGTCGCCGAGGCGATCTGGCTGGCGGCGTCGTCGAGTGCCGCCTTCGCGTCCGGATAGCCGCCGGCGAAGTATTTCGTCTGCGCGGCCTTGTAGATGGCGTCCGCATCCGTCTGGAACTGCGTGCCACGGCTGGGCACGATCTTCGGCAGCGTCGACAGGATGTCCGCCCAGACCTTCTGGTCGCCCCAATAGGGCTGCGGTTGGTTGACGAAGGGGTCCTGCACTGCCGTCAGCAGCGACGGGACGAGGCCGAAGGACTTCAGCATCGCAACCTGGCCCTCGTTGGTCGCAAGCGCATAGTTGAGATAGGTCCAGGCCGCTTCCTTGTTCTGCGAATTCGCGCTGATCGCCAGCGACGAGCCGCCGAGGTTGGCCGCATGCGGGCCGTCGGCGGTCAGGCTCGGCATCATGTAGACACCCCACTTGCCGGAGAGGTCCGGCGAGCCGGAACGGATGGTGCCTTCGTACCAGCCGCCATACATCTGGCTTGCCACCTTGCCGGCGGTATTGGCCTGGATCTTTTCGTCCCAGATGGCGGCGGTCAGCGTGCCGGCATCCTTCATCTGCTTGACCTTTTCCAGCGTCGCGACGCAGGCGGGCTTGTTGATGGTGATGCTCTGGCCGTCCGTCGAGAAGTAGCCGCAGCCCTGCTCGTTGGAGATCATGCGGAACCATTCGCTGTCGCCGTTGAAATCGGCCTGCGCCATGACGACGCCCGGATTGGCTTCGGAGATCTTCTTGCCGGCGGCTATGAAGTCGTCCCAGTTCTTGATGGTCGTCGGATCGACGCCCGCCTTTTCATAGAAGTCGCGGCGGTAGAAGACGGCCACCGGACCAGAATCCCACGGCATCGAATAGGCGACGTCGCCGACCTCGAGCTCGGTGCGCTTGAAGTCGGGGAACTTCGCCTGGATATCGGACGTGTAGCCGAGGTCCTTCAGGTTTGCGAAGCAATCGGGGAAACGGTTCCAGAAGATTTCCGCCTCGAAATTCTCGATCGTCACGATATCGGGCAGGCCGTCGCCGCCGGCTGCGCAAGCGGCCAGCGTCTTGTCGAAAACCTGCTGGTTGCCGAGATCCTGGACATCGACCTTGATGTCGGGGAATTGTTTGTTGAAGCCTTCGAGCGTGGATTTCAGCGCCGATGCGGCGACGTTCCAGCTCCAGATGGTGAGCGTGCCAGACTGCGCAAACGCAGGACTGGACGCGAGCAGCGCAACCGCGGCGGTCGCGCCGATAAGTTCGAAGCGCATTGAAAATCCTCCCTTTTCAATTGCCGTCCCTTAGTGAACGTGCCTAAATTATCCTCAGCGGGGCGGGTGTCTCCTAAAAAGGGAATGTGGAGTTGGCGGAAAGTAAGGTCGGCGGCAGGGCAGTCTATCAGCCGGGGGCGAGCAGCATCGAGGGCCTGCCGACGAGCCTGCAGATGTTCCATACCCACCCCCCAGTCATGGCAATGCCCCACTGGCACGCGCAGGTGGAGGTCAATTACATCATCCGCGGCAGCGTCCATTACCGTATGAACGACCATGAGATCCGGCTGAACGCAGGCGACATGTGCCTGTTCTGGGGCGGCCAGCCGCATCAGATGGACGAATCGTCGGATGATTCGCTTTATGCGGGCGCGCACCTGCCGCTCGTCTATTTCTTCCGGCTGCGCCTGCCCGTGAATATTTCGAGCCGGCTGATGCAGGGCGAAACATTGGTGACGTCGGCGACCGATGCGGCCGATACCGAGAACTTCGCGCGCTGGTTCCGTTACGCGCGCTCAGGCGATCCGACGATGTCGGACCATGCGGTCGACGAGCTGCTGCTGCGCTTGGAGCGTATCGTCTTCGAGCCCTATGCGATGCTGCCCGAGCAGGGCAAGGGCGAGACGGTGGAACAGCTCCACCCGCAATCCTCGCGCAGCGTCGCGCGCATGTGCGACTTCATCGCCGCCAATTTCCTGCAGGAGATCGACTCGGAGCACATTGCGCGTGCTGCCGATCTGCATCCGAAATATGCGATGAACCTCTTCAAGAAGTGCACCGGCATGACGCTTGCCAAATACGTCAACCTCCTCAGGCTCTCCCACGCGCAGGCGATGCTCATGCGTGAAGGTGCGAACGTGCTCCAGGTGGCCATGGATAGCGGCTTCGGCTCGATCAGCGCGTTCAACAAGTCATTCCGCCACATCGCCGGCATGTCCCCCTCCGACTTCCGGCGCGACATGCGGGTTGTGAACACGCTTTCCGGTATTCAGCGCTGAGGGCAGGCCAATCAGCGGCAGGCAGATAGGTCCGCAGCGGCCCATAAGCCATCCTGCATATCGCTTGCGTGTCATGTGCGTTAAAGTCCGGCAAACGCGATGATTCGATCTTGCGTACGCCCGGGCACCCGGACCTGGTTTGGTTGGTGTTCATGGGTGCCCCTGCGCGGGATGCGCATGCTCGCGACCTCAGGGAAGACGAATGTCCGAAACGGAAGAACCAGGCATTTCCCCCGCCCCCACCGACACGGCGCCCCTTCCCGCGGAGCACGAGCCGGGGAAGATGCCCGCCCATCTTGCCGAACTCGCGGACCGGGCGCGCGACTATGTGCGCAAATCATCCTCGGACAACACGCGCCGGGCGTATGCGAGCGACTGGAATCACTTTGCCGACTGGTGTCATCGCAACGCACTCGCTTCGCTGCCGCCCCATCCACAGACGATCGGGCTTTATATCACCGCGCTCGCATCGGGCGAGGATGGCCGCCGTGCAGCCGCATCGGTGAGCACGATCGAACGGAAACTCTCGGCGCTTGCCTGGAATTATGCGCAGCGTGGGCTGAAGCTCGACCGCAGCGACCGCCACATCGCGACCGTACTTGCCGGCATTCGCCGTTCCCATGCCCGCCCGCCGGTGCAGAAGGAGGCGATCCTGCCGGAGGAGCTGACGGCCATGCTGGAGACGCTCGAGCGCGGTACCCTGCGGGGCCTGCGCGATCGCGCCATTCTTCTCCTCGGTTTCGCCGGCGGCTTGCGGCGGTCCGAAATCGTGGGTCTCGATTGCTGGGCCGAACAGACCGAAGACGGCAGCGGCTGGATCGAGATACTGGACGAAGGCATCGTCATAACGCTGCGCGGCAAGACCGGCTGGCGGGAGGTTGAAGTCGGCCGGGGTTCGTCGGACGCGACCTGCCCGGTCGTCGCGCTGGAAACCTGGTTGGCGCTCGGTCGTATCGCCCATGGCCCCCTCTTCCGCCGTATCACCGGAAAGGGAAAATCCGTCGCTGCCGACAGGCTGAACGACAAGCATGTCGCCCGCCTCGTCAAGCAGGCCGCGCTTGCCGCCGGATTGCGCAGTGACCTCGCCGAGGGCGAAAGAGCCGGAAAATTCTCCGGCCATTCCCTGCGTGCTGGTCTCGCCTCCTCTGCGGAGGCGGACGAGCGCTTCGTGCAGAAGCAGCTCGGACACGCAAGTGCCGAGATGACGCGGCGCTATCAGCGCCGGAGGGATCGTTTCCGGGTCAATCTCACCAAAGCTGCAGGGCTATAGGATCCGTCGCGGCAATTTCGGTTGTTTCGCTAAAGCTCACTTCTGGTCGAAGCGAGGGAGGAAGAAACCGGTTTTCCGGCGATAAGCCTCGTATTCCGGCCCGAGCGGCGAAGCAGAGAAGTTCTTTTCCTCGTTCCTTGCGGCGGTCGCATAGACAACAACGAAGAACACCACCGGCAGGATCGCCCATACGGACCAGGACGCTAGCGCCCAGCCCGACCAGAACATCAGATAGGACGTGTAGAAGGGGTGGCGGAGATATTTGTAGGGGCCGTCGCTGACGATGCTGTGCGGATGGGCAGGATCGAACGCGAAGCGCAGCCGCGCCTTGCGCGAAGCCGAAATCGCCCACCAGAAGAGGACGGCGGCGGCAATTTCGATCGCCAAGCCGACGACCTGCGTCCAGACCAGTTGCCCTTCGAACCATGTGAGATAGAGGAAGAAGACCGTTGTCAGGATGACGCCGGCCGAGATGACCTTTGCCCCGATTTCCATCTTCGGCGAGGAGAAGTGGCCGCGCAGCGACCATGTGTAGAAGCCCACCACAAGCAGGCTCACGATCGAAACAGCCAGATCGAATGCAAAACTCATTCCCGTCCCCACATTAAAAGCCTGCGGTCACCATCGCAATCGGCGAGAACCTAGCTGCGGATCCTTGCGATGACAACACGGTACACAACCGATGCGCTAGGATAATCCACCTGATTTCAGACGTTTAGCATTCGTTCACGATGGGCGTGCACGTTCCGTAGATTTTCTTGTGCGATTCTTTGACGAGAAACCGGGATTGACCGCCTATGGATGGCACGTGCAGGACGATTGCGACGCGGTACGGAAACGTGCGCCTCGACGATTCCATGGGCGCCGGCTTTCCTCTCCTCATGGTTCATGGCTCCAGCTATTCGCGGCGTGTCTTTCGAAAGCAGATGGAGAGCCCGCTCGCCAGGCGCTGGCGCGTGATCGCAGTCGATCTTCTCGGCCACGGCGAATCCGATGACGCCAACGATCCCGACGCCTATGCGATCACCAGGCATGCCGAATGCCTGGAGGAAGTCACCGCCAAGCTCGGCCTACGGCGCTTTGCCATGTTCGGCTGGTCGCTTGGAGGACATCTCGCGGTGGAGATGATGAGCCGCGAGAGCGGTATGGCCGGTCTCATGCTCTGTGGCGCGCCGCCAGTACCACTCGGCATGATCGGGATGCTGCGCGGATTTCATGCATCCTTCGATCTCCTGCTCGCATCGAAGCAGGTCTTTTCAGAACGCGACGCGGAGCGCTTCGAGTGGCTGACTTTCGGCAATGCCGGCGACCCCTCGTTCAAGCAGGCGATCATGCGTGCGGACGGGCGGGCCCGAAAGACCTTGTCGCAGAGCATGCTGCGAGGCGATGGTGCCGATCAGCGCCGCGTGATCGAGCGTGCCTCTGTCCCCGTCGCGTTGATCCACGGCTCGGAGGATCCGTTTGTGCGGCTGTCGTATCTGACGGGCCTGCACATTCCCGACCTCTTTCAGGACCAGGTCGAGATCGTGCAGGGCGCTGGTCATGCGCCTTTCTGGGAGCGGCCAGATATCTTCAATCGCTTCCTCGACGGCTTCATGGAAGACGTTGTGATGCATGAGGCCCGACACTGGAGTGCGGGCAAGCGCGCTTTGCCGCTGAGGTAGTTGCTGGCAGCTCTATGCCTTCTGCGGCCTGGGCATCGCGCGGCCGCCGCGGAGGTCGATGAGCGTGTGCCAGAGCACGGTCGCGAAGATGATCGCACCGCCGACGATCGTGGCCGTCGACGGCGTCTCTGAAAAGAACAGCCATACCCAGAAGGGGGTCAGGACGATCTCGAGCGTTCCGAGCAGTGCCGCTTCCGCCGGCGGCATTCGCCTTGCGCCTGCAAGAAACAGCACCAGCGCCAGCGCGAAATTCGTGGCTCCAAAGGCGGCAAGCACCAGCCAGTTATGAGCGTCGAGCGAGCCGACCGAACCAAAGGGCGCGAAAATCAGGAGGGTCAGGAATGCACTGGCGATCGTGGGCGCCAGCGTCGACATCGCCGGATCGAGCCGCGGCAGGACAATCACCAACGCGAAGGATGCGGTCATGCCGAGCGCGAGCAAGTCACCGAGCGCCCCTCCCCCGCTCGCTGAAGAGGCGACGATGATCACCACGCCGAGGAAACAGGCGCCGCCCGCAAGCAGCGCGGCTGAACCCGCTCCTTCAGGAGTATCCAGCCGAAAAGCGCGGCGATGAAGGGCGCGGTTGCATAGATGATCGCAACATTGGCAACCGTGGTCGTATAGAGGGCACCGAGGAAGCAGGCTTGGCAGAATGTCTGGCAGGCCGTCATCACGAGGCCGGAAGGGCGCAGCACGGTGCGCCATTGGCGCCACGAGAAGCCACCCTCCAGGAAGAAGCTCGGTATGAGCAGGAACAGCCCGCCGAACAGCGACCGCCAGGCGATTGCCGTCCAGAGGTCCGTCGTCAGCAGGCGCGCATAGATGCCGCTCGCGCTCCAGGCAAGCGTTGCCAGGAGGACGAGGACAACACCTCTTTCATGCTCGTTCATGGAGGACGAACGGGCCGATGTCTGGACGGTCATTGTGGGTCACGCGAGGAAAAAGGAACGCTTCCTGTGTGCTCCGATTATTGACATCAGGCAAACGAATAGTAGCAATGTCTGTCATCTGTTTTTTTTGTGGCTCGATATGCGCGAACCGATCGAAAGCGACCTGCTCCGGACATTCCTGATGGTGGCGGAGACCGAGAATTTTTCGGCTGCTGCCGATCGCATCGGACGCACGCAATCGGCCGTCAGCGCCCAGATCAGGCGGCTCGAGGATACGGTCGGCGAGCCGCTCTTCGTGCGCGGCGCCCGCGGCGTCGCCCTGACGCGGGCCGGAAACCAGCTCACCCCCTATGCCCGGCGGGTCATCGACCTGCTGAGCGAAGCAGCCGCGACCATCCGTTCCAAGCCGCTGGACGGTCCGGTGCGCATCGGCATTCCGGAAGAGTACAGCCAGACCGTCCTGCCTGCTGCGCTTGCTGCCTTTGCCGTTCGCCACCCGGCCGTCGAGGTGACGGTATCCTGCGACTACACCGCCAACAACATCGCCGCGCTCGAGCGCGACGAGCTTGATCTCGCCGTCGTCTTCGATTGGGGCCGGCATACGACCGGCGAAGTTCTCTGCGTCGATCCGACCGTCTGGGTCACGTCGCTGGTGCACCGGCTGCACGAGGCCAACCCGTTGCCGATTGCGACCTATCGCGACTCGACGTGGTGCCGCGAATTCGCGTTGAAATCGCTGGAAAAGATCGGACGTACCTATCGCGTCGCCTTCATCGCCGACACGAGCTCGGGCCTGAAGAATGCGGTTTCGGCGGGCCTTGCCGTGACGACGCTGTCGCGCAGCAGCATTCCGCACGGCTGCCGGGAACTGACGGGCGATGACGGGTTTCCGCCGGTCGATTCCTCGCGCGTCGTCCTCAGGCGCAACCCTTACCATTCGAGCGAGGCGGTGGGCGAACTTGCGGAAATGATCCGCGAGGCCTTCAGGCCGGTTTCCGGCCAATGGCTTCCCTGAGCGGATGCGTTTTGTCGCATTGCACCAAAGAATTGCCGAATTGGGGCCGAACGCGGCTGGCATATCGGCTGGATTCCGATATTGTTTCACTAGACTCCAAAAATGCAAAGCATCGATACCGGCATTATTCCGTAATGCCCTCCAAAGGAGGGCAGGCGGATATTGCTGACCGGTGTCGCCGGGCGACCTGCGACGAGACGGTTTGGATTCGTCGTCATTGGCCGGCATACCCTAGTTGCCAGCTTGCGGTGAGAGGCAAGGACACTCGATACCGCTGTCGCTGCGACGGCAGAATATGTCGTTGAGGATGCCGCACAGGTGGACGATCTAGACATTAATCCGTTGATGCCCTTCCTGAAACGTTGGTTTCATCCGGGAAACCCGGATAGGCATAAAAGATTGCAAGGTTGGGCGGCGTTATCCGGCGCCCTAGCGAAGAACGAAATCCGAAACTGAAACTCGAGCCTTCACGCTGCCACGAACAAAACGATCAAACGGCAGGTGATGACGCTGAGGGCTTCTGTTTGAAGACGAGCCGACAGGCATAGGAACAAGATTTCGCCGAAAGGCGGGAGATTCTGAGGAAAGGTGGCGACTGGGCGGCAGCAACCGCAGCATCTTCCCGCATGATCGCGGGCATCGACGTCAACGGCGGAAGAGGAAACCGCCGCAGCGAAGGGTGTCCGGGAGTTCTCTCAACGCAGCAAAGAAGAAGGAACAGGGGAATGAAAGACTACACGAATTATCTCGCGAGCCGCGTCACGTCAGGCGGCATGAGCCGCCGCGAGTTCATGGGACGCGCGGTGGCGGCCGGCCTCACCTTGACGGCCGCAAGCCATCTCTTCGCCGAGAGCGCCAAGGCGCAGGAACCCAAGCGCGGCGGCCATTTGAAGCTCGGTCTGGAAGGCGGTTCCGCCACCGATTCCAACGACCCGGCGAAATTCCTTTCTCAGGTGATGTTCTGTATAGGTCGCTGCTGGGGCGACATGCTCGTCGAATCCGATCCGCTGACCGGCGCAGCTGTCCCCGCACTCGCCGAGTCCTGGGCGCCTTCCGCCGACGCTGCGACCTGGACCTTCAAGATCCGCAAGGGCGTCAAGTTCCACGACGGCAAGGACCTGACGATCGTCGACGTCGTTGAAACGCTCAAGCGCCACACGGACGAGAAGTCGGAATCCGGCGCGCTCGGCGTCATGAAATCGATCAAGTCGATCGCGGCCGACGGCGACGACCTCGTTCTCACTCTCAGCGAAGGCAATGCCGACCTGCCGCTGCTGCTTTCCGACTACCACCTCGTCATCCAGCCAAACGGCGGCGTCGACAATCCGACTGCCGGCATCGGAACCGGGCCCTACAAGCTGACGAGCTTCGAGCCGGGCGTGCGCGCGACCTTCGAGAAGAATGCCGATGACTGGCGCAGCGACCGCGGCTTCGTCGATTCCGTCGAACTCATCAACATGAACGATGCGACCGCTCGCATCGCGGCGCTCTCCTCGGGCCAGGTGCACTACATCAACCGCGTCGATCCCAAGACGGTTGACCTCCTGAAGCGTGCGCCGACCGTTGAAATCCTCTCGACCTCGGGCCGCGGCCACTACGTCTTCATCATGCATTGCGACACCGCACCGTTCGACAACAACGACCTGCGGCTTGCGCTGAAATATGCGATGGACCGCGAGACCATGGTCGAGAAGATTCTCGGTGGCTACGGCAAGGTCGGCAACGACTTCCCGATCAACAGCACCTACGCCCTGTTCCCCGAAGGCATCGAGCAGCGCACCTACGATCCGGACAAGGCCGCCTTCCACTACAAGAAGTCGGGCCATAGCGGTTCCGTCCTGCTGCGCACCTCGGAGGTCGCCTTCCCCGGCGGCGTCGACGCAGCCGTGCTCTATCAGGAGAGCGCCAAGAAGGCTGGCATCGAGATCGAGGTCAAGCGCGAACCGGGCGACGGCTACTGGTCGAACGTGTGGAACGTGCAGCCCTTCTCGACCTCGTATTGGGGCGGGCGTCCGACGCAGGACCAGATGTATTCGACCGCTTACCTCTCGACCGCGGACTGGAACGACACCCGCTTCAAGCGACCGGATTTCGACAAGCTGCTTCTCGAGGCCCGCTCGGAGCTCGACGAGGCGAAGCGCAAGGAAATGTACCGGGATATGGCCATGATGGTGCGTGATGAGGGCGGCCTCATCCTGCCCATGTTCAACGACTTCGTGAACGCCTGCAGCAAGCAGGTCAAAGGCTATGTTCACGACATCGGCAACGACATGTCGAACGGATACGTGGCGACGCGCGTCTGGCTGGATACCTGATCGGCGAAGGGGCGGAATGCTCCCAATCTCCAACGGAACCGGGACCGCGGGTCAAACCCCGCGGTCCTCCCGACGTTTCAGCGCGAGACCTTCGTCATGTCCAATTCCCCATCGGGCGCGGTCCTGCCCGGCCTGAAGTTCAGACAGCGCTTTCCACTGCTTGCCCTCATCCTGGAGCGCTTCACGCTCAGCATCGTCTTGCTGTTTGCAGTGTCGATCCTCATTTTCGGCGGTCTGGAAGCCTTGCCGGGCGACTTCGCGACCACCTATCTCGGCCAGTCTGCAACCCCGCAGGCAGTCGCCAACATCCGCCAGGAACTTGGTCTCAATCGGCCGATCACGACGCGTTACGTCGAGTGGCTCGGCAATGCCGTGCAGGGCGATTTCGGCACTTCCTGGGCGAGCAAGCAGTCGGTCAGCGAGCAGATCGGCAAGCGTCTCGGCAATTCTCTCTTCCTGGCGGGCTTTGCCGCGCTGATCTCGGTGCCGCTTGCCGTCGGCCTCGGCATGATCGCGGTCCACTTCCGCGACCGGCTGCCCGACAAGATCATCAACGTGATCTCGCTTGCGGCGATCTCGCTGCCTGAATTCTTCATTGGCTACCTCCTCATCCTGTTCTTCGCCGTCGACTTCGGCATCGCGACCTTCCCCGCGACCGTCTACGACAGCATGGGCTTTGTCGATCGGCTGAAGGCGATCGCGCTGCCGACCGCTACGCTTGTGCTGGTGGTGCTTGCGCACATGATGCGCATGACGCGTGCGGCAATCCTCTCCGTCATGTCTTCGGCCTATATGGAGACGGCGGAACTCAAGGGGCTCGGTGCTTTCCGCTCGATCGTCAAGCACGCGGCGCCCAATGCGCTCGCACCGATCATCAACGTTGTGGCACTGAACCTTGCCTATCTCGTCGTCGGTGTCGTCGTGGTCGAAGTCGTCTTCGTCTATCCGGGCATGGGCCAGTACATGGTGGATGCCGTGACCGTCCGCGACATGCCCGTCGTGCAGGCCTGCGGGCTGATCTTCGCCGCCGTCTACATCTTCCTGAACATGCTGGCCGACATCCTCGCGATCGTCGCCAATCCGCGATTGAGGCATCCGCGATGAGAGTGCGCGACATCCCCATAACAGCCTGGGTCGGCATGATCGGCATCGCCGTGGCCTTCTTTTGCGCCATCTTCGCGTCCTTTATCGCGCCCTATGGCGAGACCGAGGTGGTCGGCAGCGTCTGGCAGGTGGCCGACGCCAAGTATTTCTTCGGTCTGGACAATCTTGGCCGCGATATCCTTTCGCGGCTGATATATGGCGCCCGCACGACGCTGTTCGTGGCGCTTGCCGCAACGATCATTTCCTTTTCGCTCGGCATCATCCTCAGCTTCACGGCGGCCGTCTCCCGCGGCCTGATCGATACCGTCTTCTCCCGCTTCAACGATCTGATGATGTCGATCCCGACACTGATCTTCGCGCTCGTGGTTCTTGCGGTCCTGCCGCAGAACCTGACGGTGCTGATCCTCGTGATGGCGGTGCTCGATTCCACGCGCGTCTATCGTCTCGGCCGCGCCGTCGCGCTCGACGTTGCGGTGATGGAATTCGTGGAGGCGGCAAAGCTGCGCGGCGAAGGGAAGATCTGGATCATTTTCCGTGAGATTTTGCCGAACACGCTCTCCCCGCTCCTTGCCGAGTTCGGTTTGCGTTTCGCCTTCTCCATCCTCTTCCTCTCCACGCTCTCCTTTCTCGGCCTCGGCATCCAGCCGCCGGCTGCGGATTGGGGCGGCATGGTCAAGGACAACAAGGACGGCATCATCTTCGGCATTCCCGCCGCCCTCGTGCCCGGCACCGCCATCGCGGTCTTGGCCATCTGCGTCAACCTGGTAGTCGATTGGCTGCTCAAACGTACTTCCAGCTTGAAAGGAGGGCGCGGCGATGCCTGAGCTTCTTTCCGTTCGAAATCTGAAGATCGAGGCGACCAGCTATCCGCCGGGCGAGCCGCCGAAGCGGGTGACGATCGTCAACAGCGTCTCCTTCGATCTGCAGAAGGGCAAGGTTCTCGGGCTGATCGGCGAATCTGGCGCGGGCAAATCCACGATCGGGCTCGCCGCCCTCGCCTATGGCCGCGGCGGGGCGGAGATCACTGGGGGCGAAGTGCTTCTCGATGGCGAAAACATCCTTGCCCTGGGCAAGGGCGGCATTCGCCAGGTCCGCGGCGCGCGCGTCTGCTATGTCGCGCAGTCGGCCGCGGCGGCTTTCAATCCGGCGCACCGACTCGGTGACCAGGTGATCGAAGCCTCCGTGAAACATGGGTTGATGACGAAGGAAGAGGCGCGTAAGCGCGCACTCTACCTCTTTCAAGTGCTCGGCCTGCCCCACCCCGAAACCTTCGGGGATCGTTTCCCGCATCAGGTTTCCGGCGGGCAGTTGCAGCGGGCGATGACGGCCATGGCGCTCTGCTCGAATCCCGAGCTCATCGTTTTTGACGAACCGACGACCGCGCTCGACGTGACCACGCAGATCGACGTCCTCGCCGCGATCAAGCACGCGATCGAGGAGACACACACCGCGGCGCTCTACATCACCCATGACCTCGCCGTCGTTGCCCAGATCTCTGATGATATCATCGTGCTGCGCCACGGCAGGCAGGTGGAGTATGGCAGCGTGCGCCAGATCATCGAGGAACCGCGGGAGGATTACACGCGTGCGCTCGTCAACGTGCGCCAGACTGCCCGCGAGGAAGCGCGCGACCAGTCCGACACGCTCCTGAAAGTGGAGAATATCAGCGCCGAATATTCGAACGGCTTCAAGGTGTTGCACGACGTGTCGCTGCACGTCCCGAGAGGCCAGACGCTTGCGGTGGTGGGCGAGTCCGGTTCCGGCAAGTCGACGCTTGCCCGCGTCATAACCGGCCTTCTTCCGCCGAGCGCGGGCCAGATTTCCTTCGCGGGCAAGCCGCTGACGCCGGACCTCAAGCGCCGGCCTCACGAGGACCTGCGGCGCATACAGCTCATCTACCAGATGGCCGACACGGCAATGAACCCGCGCCAGACGGTTCGCGACATCATCGGCCGGCCACTGACCTTCTACTATGGCCTGCGGGGCGCGGAGAAGACGGCGCGCGTCAAGGAGCTGCTTGAACATATCGAAATGGGCAACGGCTTCGTCGACCGATATCCCGCCGAACTTTCCGGCGGCCAGAAGCAGCGCGTTGCGATTGCCCGGGCCCTCGCCGCGCGCCCGGAAATCATTCTCTGTGACGAGCCCACTTCGGCGCTCGATCCGCTGGTCGCCGAAGGCATCCTGAAGCTATTGCTCAGGCTGCAGGAGGAATCTCAGCTCTCCTACATCTTCATCACCCATGACATCGCCATCGTGCGGGCGATCGCCGATAGCGTCGCCGTCATGCATCGTGGCCAGCTTGTTCGCTTCGGGCCCAAGTCGAAGGTGCTCTCGCCCCCCTTCGACGATTACACCGACCTTCTCCTGAAATCGGTGCCCGAGATGGAGATCGGCTGGCTGGAACGCGTGCTGATGACACGTCGGATGGAGAGCGCCGGCAATTGACGAAGCTGCGTTTGAGCACCATATTGTGACTACTGTAGTCACGGGACTGAAGGACATGAAAGAGATTCAGCTAAAGGATGCCAAGGCAACGCTTTCTGCTGTTGTGGACGAGGCAGTGAAAGGTCATGGCGCGATCATTACCCGCCATGGAGCGCCGACGGCCGTCGTGATTTCCTTCGACGAATACGAGCGGTTGAAGAAGGTCCCGTCTTTTGGCTGGCTCCTCGCCCACGCACCATTGGAGGAGGCCGATCTTCCCGCGCGCGGCCAGGCACGGGCGCTGCGCGACGATAGTTTCTGATGTACCTGCTCGACACGAACATCATCTCCGTCGTTTCGCCGACGAACCACGAGCGGCATGACATGGAGGACTTGCGGCACTGGATCGAGGCGGCCTCGGATCGGCTCTTCCTTTCGGCGGTCACCGTCGCGGAGGTCGAGACGGGCATCGCCAAGGCGCGCCGGCTCGGTGCCACGCGCAAGGCCGAGGAACTGGCACGATGGCTTGACCTCGTATTGCACCTCTATTCGGACCGCATCCTGCCTATCGACGTGCCGACAGCGCGAATTGCCGGCCAGCTTTTCGATCAGGCGGTCGGGCGCGGCGGCGGGCCGGATTTCGAAGACGCGGCCATAGCGGCGACGGCTGTGCGGTCGGGTCTTGTCGTTCTTACTCGGAATGTCCGTCACTTCGAACTCATGGATGTGCCGCTGCTCAACCCCTTCGACGGATTGCCGTCGCTGTAGCCCATCTCCGTCAACCCAGCTGGATGCCTCATGACCGGACGCCCCTTTACGACAATCGAAAACCACTGGATCACCCTCAAGGATGGCACGCGGCTCGCCGCCCGCATCTGGCTGCCCGATAACGCGGCGAATGATCCGGTGCCGGCCGTGTTCGAGTTCCTGCCCTACCGCAAGCGCGATGGGACGAGCCCGCGCGATGAATCGACCTATCCGGCCTTCGCGGCGGCCGGCATCGCCGGCGTGCGCGTCGATATCCGGGGATCGGGTGAATCCGAGGGTGTCATCGACGGCGAGTATACGGAACTCGAGCTTGCCAATGCCTGCGAGCTGATAGCCTGGATCGCGGACCAGCCCTGGTCGAACGGTTCCGTCGGCATGATGGGCATCTCCTGGGGCGGCTTCAACAGCCTGCAGGTGGCGGCCCTGCGTCCCCCGGCGCTGAAGGCGGTCATCTCGATTGCCTCGACGGTCGATCGCTACAATGACGACATCCACTACAAGAACGGCTGCCATCTTTCAGCACAGCTCTCCTGGGCGGCGACGATGCTCGGCTATCAGTCGCGTTCGCCGGACCCGGCGCTCGTCGGCGAGCGCTGGAAGGACATGTGGCTTGAACGCCTGGAACACGAGCCCTTCTTCATGGAGGAATGGCTTACCCATCAGCGCCGGGACGAATTCTGGCGCCACGGCTCGATCGGCGAGGACTTCTCCCGCGTCGAGATCCCTGCGCTGGTGATCGCCGGCTGGGCCGACGGCTATCGCAATACGCCGCTGATGGCGGTGGAAGGGATCGGCGAAGGCGCAAAGGCGCTGGTCGGGCCCTGGGTACACAAGTATCCGCATTTCGCGTGGCCGAAACCGCGAGCCGATTTCCTCGGCGAGGCGATTGCCTGGTGGAATCGCTGGCTGCGCGGGGAGAAGAACGGGGCGGACGCCCTGCCGCAGGTGCGCGCCTATATACTCGATGCGATCCGCCCGGCGCCGCGCCGCGATTTCGATCCCGGCTTCTGGGTGTCGAAGGATGCCTGGCAGGCGCCGGAGATGCAGTGCCTTTATGTCGAGCAGTTCGGAAGGCTCACCGAGGGGATGCCAATCCCCAACGCGCCGGAGCATCCGGTCTACCTGCGCTCTCCGCTCGATACCGGAACGGCGGCTGGTGAATATTTCACGTTGAAGCCCGATGCCGAAATGGCGCTCGACCAGCGCTGCGACGATGCGGGATCACTCGTTTTCGAGACCATGCCGCTTCCCGAAGAGCGGGACTATCTCGGCCGGCCGGTGCTGACGCTCTCGCTCCGCAGCGAGGCGGAGATAGCCAATCTCTGCGCCCGCCTCATCGACGTCCATCCGGACGGGACGGCTACGCGCGTGTCCTTCGGCGTATTGAACCTCGCCCACCGTGACGGCAATGCGGAGCCCAGGGCGCTGGAGAAAGGCGAGCGCACCATGGTGCGGCTCGTCCTCGACGCCTGCGGCTATCGCTTCGGCAAGGGCCACCGCATCCGGCTGTCGCTTTCGACCGCCTACTGGCCGATGATCCTTCCGCCTCCCGAAGATCCCGGGCTGACGATCGACATCGCCTCGATCGGCCTTGGTCTGCCGAAGCTCGGCGATCACCAGCGCTTCGAGATGAAGCAGCCATCCAATCCTGATCCGCTGCCGAAATATGTAGAACACGCCCCCGGCGAAACGCGCAGGCAGGTGACGCGCGATCTCTCGGCCAATCGCACGCGCTATCTCGTCACCGAGGATACCGGGCTTTTCGAGCATCCGGATACCGGCCTTGCCACCCGCCAGCTCAGGGACGAGGTCTGGTCGATCGCGCCGGACGATCCGCTGTCGATGACCGGCACGTCCACCTGGACATGCGACATGCAGCGCCCGGGTTGGAACGTCCGCACGGTAGCGACGGCGAAGATTTCCTGCACGAAGGCTGAATGGGTCATCGGCGCGAGCGTCACCGCCTATGAGGGCGATGCCGTCATCCATGAGAAGGTCTTTGCCGAAAAGAGGATCCCGCGCGACCTGATGTGATCGGCTTGCGGATGAGGATGGGCGACGAACGCCTTGGAAAAGAAAGCGCCGGGATGCTTGGCAGCCCCGGCGCTTTTCGTGATCGCGTCAGCTTGACGGAGTGAGCGTTACCGACGTTCCCGTTGCTGCGGCGTTGAGGCCGAGCTGTCCGGTCACACTGATCGTCTGAAGATGGACAGAGCCGGCCGTGCCGCCGAAGAGGACGTTCGTACCGACGCCTGCGGCGAGTGTCGCCTCGGCGCTTGCACCCTGATAGAGACCGGCCAGCGAACCGCGATGGTAGCCGGAGGTCGGCGCGAAAACGGCCCAGATGAGGCGGCCGCGTGTTGTGAAACCGACATCCACGCCGAACTTGCGAATTTCTCCGACATAGCGGTCGACAGAGTCACCGCTTGAGGCTGGGCTGAAAGTGCAGTCGAGCGATTTGGACGAACCAAGCAGATAACCGACACCACCGCCGACGTCGCAGGTCAGGAGCCCGATCTTGACGCCGTCGACGACGTCAGACTGAGGAGGCGGACCCAGGTCGGCCGCGCTTGCGGTCTGGGCCAGAACCAGCGATCCGGCGAGTAGGGCTGCAATCTTGATCTTCATGATTTTCTCCGCTTGAACGGGATGGAACATAGAGAGTCATAGCGGTTTGCCAAGCGCTTGCAGCTAACAAGGCGTTTCATTCGGAAACCAACCGTGTTCCTCTTGCAACGGTTTTCCGAGGACTGCCCTTCTCACGGCTCCTTGAAACCGGAAAGCCACGCGGATGGGCGCTGATCAATTCGATTCTCGAATTGGTTCTATATGAATTATGCGTTTGCATAATAGACACTCTGGCGACACCATTCTCCTCGCAAACCGAGTGGAGACCGAGATGAAAGCCCTCGTCCTGAACGCTCCTAGTGACATCGAGAATTTCCAGGTCGGCGAGATAGCAATGCCGCCGATCGGCATCGGCTGACGGCAGACATCACCGGAAACAGAGCAATCTGGGCGAACGCAGCCTTCAAGGGCCGGCGAACGGCGGCTGCGCATCCACACGCCCCTTTATTCACGAAGGCAGAGCACCAACTGAACCAACCTCAAGGAGAGCCGACATGAAAGCTATCGGATACTACAAGAACCTGCCCATCAACGAGCCGCAGTCCCTTGTCGATATCGAAATCGAAAAACCGGTACCGGGTCCGCATGACCTCCTGGTCAAGATTCAGGCGATCTCCGTCAATCCGGCCGATGTCAAGCTGCGCGCGGGCTCGATGCCCACGGACGGCCAACCTCGCATCCTGGGCTATGATGCCGTCGGTGTCGTCGAGGCGGTCGGTGCGAAAGCCGTGCTCTTCAAGCCCGGCGACGAGGTCTTCTATGCCGGCGCCATCAACCGTTCGGGCACCTATGCCGAATATCACACCGTCGACGAGCGCGTCGTTGGCCCGAAGCCGAAGTCACTCAGCGCCGCGCAGGCTGCCGCCCTGCCGCTCACCTCGCTGACGGCCTGGGAACTGCTCTTCGACAGGCTTGGCGTTCCCCTCGGCACCATGACTTCCGATGAGGCGATCCTGATCGTCAACGGCGCCGGCGGCGTCGGTTCGATCCTGACCCAGATCGCTCGGCGGCTGACGGGGCTGACCGTCATCGCCACCGCCTCCCGTCCGGAAACAATCGCCTGGGTGAAGGAGATGGGCGCCCATCACGTGATCGACCATCACAAGCCGCTGAACGAAGGGCTGAAGGAGATCGCTATTCCCCATGTGCGCTATGTCGCGGGCCTGACCGCAACGGGCACGCACCAGAAGGCGATCATCGAGTCCCTCAAGCCGCATGGCGCGCTCGCGATGATCGACGACCCCGAGACCTTCGATATCGTGCCGTTCAAGCGCAAGAGCCTTTCCGTGCACTGGGAGCTGATGTTCACGCCGACGCTCTACATGACGCCTGACATCGCGCAGCAGCACCGCATCCTGTCCGAAGTCGCTGCCCTTGCCGACCAAGGCATCATTCGGACGACCCTTCACGAGGATTACGGCACGATCAATGCCGAGAACCTGAAGCGCGCCCACACAGCCATCGAGAGTGCCCGCGGCATGGGCAAGATCGTCCTCAGCGGATTTTGAGAGCGACAGCAGACAGGAAGGAGAATGAGATGTTCAGACGTACCATGATGGCGGCCCTCACGGCCGCCCTGCTGCAGTCCACGACGATCTTGGGCCATGCGGCCGAGGAGATCGGCAAGATCGAGACCGTCGCGACATTCGACGACGCGATGCCGACCGGCGTTACGGTCGCTCCGAACGGTCGCATCTTCGTCAACTATCCTCGTTGGGGAGACGACGTTCCCTTCACGGTCGCGGAAATCGTCAACGGCAAGGCGGTCGCCTACCCCGATGCGGCGATCAACAAGGCCGATCCGGCGCATCCGGCAGACAGCCTCCTGAGCGTGCAGAGCGTCGTCGTCGATCCGGCGAACCGCCTCTGGATCCTGGATACCGCCGCACCCGGTTTCCAGACGCCGATTGCGGGCGGCGCGAAGATGGTCGCTGTCGATCTCGCCACCAACAAGGTGGTCAAGACGGTCGTCTTCCCGGCCGATGTGATCCTGCCGACGACCTATGTGAACGACGTTCGCTTCGATTTGCGCGAGGGCATGGAAGGCGTCGCCTATCTTACGGATTCCTCGCTGGCCGGTCCCGGCGGCCTGATCGTCGTGGACCTTGCCACGGGAGAGGCTTTCCGCCGCTTGACCGGCGACCGCACTACCTCTGCCGATCCCGACTTTGTTGCGGTGATCGACGGCAAGAAGATGATGAACCGACCAAAGGGGGGCACCCCTTCCAGGTTCACCGTGGCAAGCGACGGCATCGCATTGTCCCCGGATGGCGAGACGCTCTACTACTCGCCGCTTTCGAGCCGCCACCTCTACTCCGTTGCGACCGCCGCCCTGCGCGATCGGTCGATCAGCGACGCCGACCTCGCCAAACAGGTCAAGGATTTAGGTTTGAAAGGCGCGTCCGACGGACTGGAGGCCGACGACCAGGGCCGTGTCTATGGCGGCGACTACGAGAACCACCGCATTCGCATGCTGGAAGACGGGAGGTGGAAGACAATTGCGCAGTCCCCGCAAATCCAGTGGCCGGACACGCTCTCGACGGGCAGTGATGGCTACCTCTACTTCACCGTCAACCAGCTCGATCGCCAGGCCGGCTTCCACGAAGGGAACGATCTGCGCAAGAAACCCTACAAGCTCCTGCGCATCCGGATCGACGCCGGTCCCGTCGCCTTGAAGTAGAGGCACGCAGCAATGGTCTTCCTGATCGCGGTATCGGCCTTGTGGTTGGTACCGCCCCCTTCTTGAATTCAGAAGAAAATCAGATAGGCTGCAATTCACCTATTAATCTTCCATCTGCCGATGCGCTATCCTGACCTTGAGATCGATCTTCTGAGAGCCTTTGTCGCTGTTGCGGAAACCGGCAGCTTTACACTGGCGGCCGATGTCGTCGGGCGGTCGCAATCGGCCGTGTCGCAAAAGGTCCTAAGGCTGGAGGAGATCCTGCAGCGGAAGGTCTTCGAGCGGACCAGCCGCTCGCTGACGCTGACGCGCGAAGGCGAGCGGTTGCTGGTTGCCGCGAGAAGGATGCTGGAATTCAACGATTCCCTCGTCCGGGAACTGACCGAGCCGCCGGCGACGGGCTCGCTGCGGCTCGGCATTTCGGAGGACTTCGTTCCGGATCAGCTGCCACGGCTGCTTGCCCGCTTTGGCCGCCTCTATCCCGGCGTTCATCTCGACCTGATGACCGGGCTGAGCGGCGACCTTCTTGCGGCCTACGACGGTGGCAAGCTGGACGCCGTTATCGCCAAGAAGGACGGCCACGGGCCACGAGGCCGTGTCATATGGCGGGAACCGCTCGTCTGGATGGCGTCCGCCGACTACCAGCTCGACTTTACGAAGCCGGCGCGCCTGGTGATGCTGCGGGCGCCATGCTCCTATCGGGACATCATGATCTCGGCACTCGATAGCGTTCGCCGCGAATGGGTTGCCGTCTGCACCGCGAGTAGCCTGATGGGTGTCCAGGCAGCGGTTGCCGGCGGGCTGGGTG
The DNA here is from genome assembly GCF_004345245.1 of Rhizobium sp. BK251. Classification (GTDB taxonomy): domain Bacteria; phylum Pseudomonadota; class Alphaproteobacteria; order Rhizobiales; family Rhizobiaceae; genus Rhizobium. The sequence continues at coordinate 194,228 of NZ_SLUQ01000009.1, forward strand.
TCACCGTGCTCGCGGGTTCCTTCGTGCAGGACGGCATGAAGATCCTGCAGGCGCCGGATCACTGGCCGGCGCTCCCGATGACCGAGATTGCGGTGCTCGGCGAAGATGGCGAGGGGCGGCACCTCGTTGAGGCCCTCGTCTCGTTCCTGACCGAAAACCTGACCGGCAAGGGCGGACCGCTGATGGCGGCCTAGGGCCGGCAGCCACGGCGTTTCCTAGCTGTTTGCCGGTTTCGCCGTCGAACTTCTCACGACAAGCGGGCCATCCACCTTGATCGTCATCGGACGCAGCTCCTTCTGGTGGACGGCGATGTCGATAAGGATTTCTGCCGCCTTCTGCCCCATTTCGTAGTTGGGAAGAACGAGCGTGGAGAGCGGTGGATGGGTGTAGCGCGCCAGTTCCTGGTCGTCATAGCCCATGACTGAAACGTCCTCGGGGACGCGCAGCCCCTTTTCGGCCGCTGCCTCCATGACGCCGATCGCCATCAGGTCGTTGCCGCAGAAAATCGCCGTCGGAGGGTTCGGCATGGAAAGCAGCTCGAGCCCGGCTTCATAGCCGCGCAGGGGAAGCCAGTCACCGTCGCGCACCAGGTCCGGATCGAAGGCAACGTCGACGGTCGCCAGCGCCTGCTTGTAGCCCTTGAGGCGGTCGACCGCGGCATCCATCCAGGACTCGCCGTTGATGAAGCCGATGCGCCGATGGCCGAGCGACGTCAGATGCGCGGTCGCCGCAAAGCCGCCGGCCACCTCGCCTGGTACGATCGCCATATGCTGGCGCGGCTCGGCATAACAGTTGAGAAGGACCGTCGGGATATTCTGGAGCTGTTTCGGCACGTGGACGCGGCGTGTAAATATGGTCGCGAAGATCACGCCCACGATGCTCGGGTCGCGCAGGACGGAGCGCAGCACCGCCTCTTCCAGGTCCGGATTCGACCGGGTCGCATGGGCGGAGACGAGGAAGCCCTGCTCGAAGGCATAGTCGCGTGCACCGTCGAGGCTCACGACCGGATGCGGGCTGGTGGAAATTTCATCGACGATGAAGGCGATCGTGTCCTTCTCGACGATTGCCTGCGATGGCCGGTCATGCCGCACGCCGGGCAATTGGTAGCCGATCTTATGAGCAGCCTCGCGGACCTTCGCCTGGGTCTCCGGAGAAATCCTCGAACCAGACATCTGGTTGAGGACAAGGGAGACGCTCGATTGCGACACGCCCGCAATCCTGGCCACGTCTGTCATCGTCGGGCGCGTGCTTCCCCCGCGACGCGTGTCGTCGCGGCCATTATTCTTCCCCATCCCAAATCTCCTCCCACGGCCTGCTGCGCTGCAAACCGACTTACCGCAAGTGCTCATAAAATGAGACTTGACTGCTAATAATATTAGCGACAATATTGCCGTCTGTGAAGCACTTTCGCTCACTGCCGGTTTGAGGAGACCGGAGAAATCGGGAGGAGAAACTGAGATGGCCACATTCTCGCGTCGTACATTCATGCTCGCAGCCACGGCTCTTGGCGTGTTCGCCGTTGCCGGCACTGCCGCGATCGCGCAAGTCCCTGCCCTGAAGCAGAAGGACAAGTACAAGGTCGGCTTCGCGCAGACCGAATCCAATAATCCCTGGCGCATCGCCCAGACCGCAAGCATGAAGGCCGAAGCGGAGAAGCACGGCTATCAGCTCGTCTATACGGATGCCGCCGGTTCGGCTGCGAAGCAGGTTGCCGACGTCAACTCGATGATCGCCCAGGGCGTCGACGTCATCTTCCTGGCGCCCCGCGAAGAAAAGCCGCTGATCCCGGCAGTCATGGCCGCCAAGAAGGCCGGTATTCCGGTCATCCTGCTTGACCGCAGCGTCGATCCGAGCCTTGCCAAGGCAGGCCAGGATTATCTGACCTTCATCGGCTCCGACTTCATCCTCGAAGGCCAGCGCGTCGCCGAGTGGCTGGCGAAGAACGCCAACGGCAAGACCAAGATCATCGAGCTCGAAGGCACGACCGGCTCTTCGCCGGCAAACGACCGCAAGAAGGGCTTCGACGACACGATCAAGGCTGCCGGTGGCTTCGAGATCGTCGCGTCCCAGTCGGGCGACTTCGCCCGCGACAAGGGTCGCCAGGTCGCCGAGGCGCTCCTCCAGGCCCATCCGGATGCCGACATCATCTACGCCCACAACGACGAAATGGCGATCGGCGCGATTTCGGCCATCGAGGCCGCCGGCAAGGTGCCGGGCAAGGACATCCTCGTGCTGTCCATCGACGGCGGCAAGGAAGCCGTCCAGGCCGTGGTCGACGGCAAGATCGCGGCCGTGGTCGAATGCAACCCGCGCTTCGGGCCGAAGGCCTTCGAAACCATGGCCCGCTACGCTAAGGGCGAAAAGATCGAGCCCAAGCTCATCAATGATGATAAGTTCTACGACAGCTCGAACGCCAAGGATGAACTCGCCAACGCTTACTGATTTCGGCGGCGGACCAACCGGCCGATGCGGCTTGTACCGCCTCGGCCGGCATTTCTTTTGTTGTTGATGGGGTCGATGGGCATGCTGCTGTCCATGCAGGGAATTTCCAAGTCCTTTGCCGGTATTGCCGCCCTGCGGTCGGCGTCGCTGGACATTGCCGAGGGTGAGATCATGGCGCTGGTCGGCCAGAACGGCGCCGGCAAGTCGACACTGATCAAGATCCTCACGGGTGCCTATCATCGCGATGAGGGCACGGTCCGTTTCAATGGGCAGGACGTTGCCTTTTCAACGCCGGCCGAAAGCCAGGCGGCGGGGATCGCGACGATCTACCAGGAAATCAACCTCGCCCCGCAGCGTTCCATCGCCGAGAACATCTACCTGTCCCGGGAGCCGCGGAAATACGGTTTCCTCGATCGCCGGACGATGCGCGACAATGCACGCAAGGTCATGAAGACCTTCAACCTCGATATCGACGTCGACCTGCCCGTATCGCGCTTCAGCGCCGCGACCCGCCAGATGGTGTCGATCGCCCGCGCAGTCACGCAAAATGCCCGGCTGCTCATCATGGACGAGCCGACCTCCTCGCTCGACGATCGTGAAGTGTCGGTGCTTTTCGAAACGATCAGGACCCTGCAGAAGAACGGTGTCGCCGTTATCTTCATCGGCCACCGCCTGGACGAGTTGTATGCGATCTGTGATCGCGTCACGATCATGCGCGATGGACAGACGGTTGCCGTGAGCCCGATGGCAGACATGCCGAAGATGGAGTTGGTGCGCCACATGCTTGGCCGCGAGCTGGCTGCTTTCGAGGCGCTCAGTCGCGATGCGGACAACAATGAGCAAAAGCCGGTTCGCCTCGAACTCGAGAATGCCGGATCGGGGCTGCGCGTGCGCGATGTCAGCCTGACGGTGCGCGAGGGCGAGATTTCCGGTCTTGCCGGTCTGCTCGGTTCAGGACGGACGGAAACCGCCCGGATCATATTCGGCGTCGACCGGCTGCAGCGCGGCAGCCTGCGTTTCGCCGGCAGCGAACGCAATTATGCCGAGCCTGCGGCGGCAATTGCCGATGGCATTGGCCTCGTCTCCGAAGACCGCAAGGTGGACGGAATCGTGCCGGACATGAGCATTCGCGAGAACATGACCCTGGCGCTGCTGCCGAAGCTGAACAAGGCCGGCATTGTCGATCGCGCGCGGCAGGATGAAATCGTCAACCGGTTCATCAAGGCGCTCAGCGTCAAGTGTGCCTCTCCGGATCAGCCGATCAAGGAGCTTTCGGGTGGCAACCAGCAGAAGGTGCTGCTCGCCCGCTGGCTGTGCACCAATCCCCGCGTGCTGATCGTCGACGAGCCCACGCGCGGCATCGATATCGGGGCGAAGTCCGAGATCCTCAGGCTTCTGCGCAATCTTGCCGACGAGGGGCTGAGCGTGCTGATGATTTCTTCCGAACTGGAGGAACTGCTGGCTGCGGCCGATCGCGTGACCGTGCTCAGCGACGGCATGTCCGTCGCGGTCCTGCCGCGGCAGGAGCTTTCCGAGCAGAATCTGCTTGCCGCCATGGCGCATCAGGTAAATTGAGATGACGATCACAAACACATCCCTCAAGCCCGTAGCGCCCCGAGCCTCGTTTCTCCAGATCGCCAGTCGCTACGGCACGCTCGTCGCGTTCCTGTTGCTGATCGTCTTCAATGTCGCCGTAACGCCGAATTTCCTCTCCTGGCAGACGTTGAACGTCAACCTGACGCAGGTCGCGACGATCGTCATCGTAGCGACCGGCATGACGCTGGTGATCGCAACCGGTGGGATCGACCTTTCTGTCGGCTCGCTGATGGCTATCTCCGGTGCCATAGCGCCGATGATCTTTCTCGGCACCTTGTTTCCGATCGATAACATGGCCCTGGCAGTCGGCCTCGCCTTTGTGGTCCCGGTCATCGTTGCCGCGCTCTTCGGCTGGTTCAACGGCCTCCTGGTCACGCATTTCTCCATCCAGCCCATTGTCGCAACCTTGGTTCTCTTCATCGCCGGGCGCGGCATCGCGCAGGTCATGACCAACGGCAATCTGCAGGTCTTCAAGAACCCGTCCTTCCAGTTCATCGCCATGGGCCATGTTGCCGGCATTCCGGCGCAGGTCGCGCTGATGGTAGTCGTCGCCGCGCTTGCCTACTGCATGATCCGCTTCACTGTCCTCGGCCGGCAGATCATCGCGACCGGCGGCAATGAGAAGGCCGCCCAGCTCACCGGCATTCCGGTCCGGCGCGTGAAGACCCTGGTCTATGTGATCAGCGGCGCGCTTGCCGGCATCGCCGGTCTTGTCGTCGTTGCCCGAAATTCCGCGAGCGACGCCAATCTGGTCGGCATGGGCATGGAGCTTGACGCCATCGCCGCGGTGGCCGTCGGTGGTTCGCTACTGACGGGCGGGCGTGCCAACATCTTCGGCACGCTGCTGGGCGCGCTGGTGATCCAGCTCGTCCGCTACACGCTCCTTGCCAACGGCGTGCCGGATGCGGCGGCGCTGGTCGTGAAGGCGGGGCTCATCGTGGTGGCGGTGTTCATTCAACAACGTGCCGACAAGTCGTGAGGACCTGAAAGATGTTCGCCGCTCTTCTTCAGCCGTTTGCGCCAAAATCCTCCGGCGACCTTGCGCGCCTCGGTGTCCTGCTTGCGCTTGCCGCGCTGATCCTCTTCGGTGCGCTGCGCTACGACAACTTCCTGTCGCCTTTCAACATCCTCACCTTCCTGCGCTACAACTCAATGTTCGCGCTGATCGCACTCGGCATGGCATTCGTGATCATGACGGGCGGTATCGACCTTTCGGTCGGCGGGGTCGCGGCGCTTGCGAGCGTGGTATCCGCGTTGCTCTCGCCCTATGGCTGGGCGATCGGCCTTGGCGGCGGCGTCGGGGCAGGATTGATTGTCGGACTTCTCAACGGCTTCGTCATCACGAAGATGCGGATCCAGCCCTTCATCGCGACGCTCGCGGCCATGCTGGCTGCCTATGGATGCGCGTTGCTGCTTGCGAACAACCAGTCAGTGTCGGTTTCTTACGATACCGGCTTCGTCTCCATCGGCCAGGACGACTTTCTCGGTTTTCCGATTCCAGGATGGATAGCGCTGGTCGCCTACATCGTCGGCTGGATCCTGCTGGAGCGTCGTCCCTTCGGTCGCCATGTCCTCGCAATCGGAGACGGAGAGGGCACCGCCGCCTTGATGGGCCTCAAGGTCGAGCGCACGCTCTTTACCGTCTATGCTATTTCCGGACTGCTGGCGGGCCTTGCCGGGGTCATCCTTGCAGCGCAGTTCGGCGCCGGCCAGCCGACGGAGGGCGTCGGCTGGGAGCTTTTCGCCATCGCCTCGGTGGTCGTCGGCGGCACGCTGCTGACCGGCGGTTCCGGCTCCATCGGCGCGACGCTTGCAGGCGCGCTGCTTCTCGGCATGGTCTTCAATGTGCTCAATTTCGAGAACGGCCTAGGCTGGATATCGCTTTCGGCCTATTGGCAGTCGGTTATCCGCGGTGTCTTTCTGCTGATCGTCGTGGTGCTGCAGGCCCGCCTGACGGCCAAGTCAGCCGCCTAGGACACCGACAGGCCGCCATCGACCGGCAGCGAAATGCCGTTGACCATCGAGGCTTCGTCGCTGAGCAGGAACAGGATCGTTTCCGCAACCTCATCCGGATCGAGAAAGCGGCCGAGTGGAATGCGCGCCTTCACGGGATCGGCCTTTGCCGGATCGCTCCAGGCGAGCTCGCCCATCGGCGTCAAGGTCACGGTCGGATTGACGCTATTGACCCGGATTCCATGGGATCCGAGTTCGGCGGCCATGACGCGAGTCATGGCGTCGAGCGCCGCCTTCGAGGCACAATAGGCAGTGTGGTTCACCACGCCACGGCGTGCGGCGTCGCTGGAGACATTGACGATCGCACCCTTGATGCCCCGATCCAGCCAGTCACGGACGACGATCTGCGAGAGAACCAGCGGGGCCACCGTATTCACGGCGAGCACCCGGTTGAAATCCGGCAACTCGGTGGTGACGAAGGACTGGAGAACGGTCGTGCCGGCGCAATTTACCAGAAGGTCGACCGGCAGGGTCGCGCTGACCGCGTGCTGGATCGCTTCCGTCCTGGCAAGATCGATGCAGACGCTTTCGCAGCCGGTTTCGGTGGCGAGGGCATCGAGATCGCGCTGGTCCCGGCTGAGAGCGACCACCTTTGCTCCTCGAGATGCAAGCATCACGACCGTGGCGCGCCCGATGCCCTTGCCCGCGCCCGTCACCAGCACGCGTTTGTTCCGCCATTCCATGGATCAAGCTCCTCCGCCGTTCGGGGATTCGGTTTCCCCGTCGATTCCGAGCTATAGCATAGCTCAATCGGAAGCAGCGACTGCGCCGCCGCAGCAGCAGCGTTTTGCCGGAAGCATCGGACAGGTCGTAGCGACCGTAGAGGAACGGCGGGCGTTTATAGGATTTTTATATCTTTCCTGTCGCGCCCATCTCGAACCTTTATGCATTTTTACTTCATTATTAATGGCGAGAGATCGCAAGATGTCTCCACGCCAGAAAGTCTGAAAGGCGCCTTCGCAAAAGGCGCCCTTCTGTCTTGTCTGACTCCAAACAAGAACAACAGGAGTCAAGATCATGATGGATATAGTTCTCCTCGGCACCGCGGTCGTATTTTTCCTGCTGTGCTTTGCCTATACCAGAGCCTGCGACAGGCTTTAACCGGAGAAACGCTGATGAGCTTCGATTATATTCTCAGCGGTGCCGTAACCGTGTTTCTCACCGTTTACCTCACCTACGCTCTCATTCGCCCCGAGCGCTTCTGATCTCCGCCCGCCGGTTCCCGGGCCTCCCACCCGAGGAGCGATCCAGGCGCGACATCAAAAAATAGCCCGGTATTGAAAGTAACTTCCATGACCCTCAACGGATGGCTTCAGATCCTGATTTTCTGCGGGATCGTCCTCGTGCTCGTCAAGCCGCTCGGCGGCTACATGACGCGCGTCTTTAGCGGCGAGCGCACATTTCTGTCACCGGTCCTCGTTCCGATCGAACGGGGACTTTATGCAGTTGCCGGCACCAGCGAACGCGAAGAGCAGCATTGGACCTCCTATGCTTTCGCCATGCTGATGTTCAATCTGCTTGGCGTCATCGTGCTCTATGCGCTGATGCGTTTCCAGGCCATGCTTCCCTACAATCCGGCCGGAATGGCTGCCATTCCGCCAGAACTGTCGTTCAACACCTCCACCAGCTTCGTCAGCAACACCAACTGGCAGAACTACGGCGGCGAAAGCACGATGTCCTACCTCACCCAGATGGCAGGCTTCACAGTGCAGAACTTCGTCTCTGCGGCAACCGGCATCGCCATCGCCGTCGCCTTCATACGCGCCTTCGCACGCGCATCCGGCAAGGCCATCGGCAACTTCTGGGTCGATATGATCCGGTCGACGCTTTATATCCTGCTGCCGCTCTGCATCGTGCTGACGCTGGTCTACGTCTATCTCGGCGTGCCGCAGACGCTCGGTCCCTATGTCGATGCAACGACCCTCGAGGGCGTCAAGCAGACGATCGCCGTCGGCCCGGTTGCCTCGCAGCTCGCCATAAAGATGCTCGGCACCAACGGCGGCGGCTTCTTCAATGCCAACTCCGCCCATCCGTTTGAAAATCCCGACGCGATCTCGAACCTGATCCAGATGGTCTCGATCTTTGCGATCGGTGCCGCCATGACGAACGTCTTCGGCCGGATGGTCGGCAACCAGCGCCAGGGCTGGGCGATCCTTGCCACGATGGGCGTGCTCTTCGTCGCCGGCGTCATCGTCACCTACTGGGCGGAAGCTGCCGGCAACCCGCTGATGCATGCCTTCGGCCTGCAGGGCGGCAACATGGAAGGCAAGGAAGTCCGCTTCGGCATAACCCTGTCGTCACTGTTTGCCGTGATCACCACGGCGGCATCCTGCGGCGCGGTCAACGCCATGCATGGAAGCTTTACCGCGCTTGGCGGCTTGATCCCGCTCATCAACATGCAGCTCGGCGAAGTCATCGTCGGCGGTGTCGGTGCGGGCTTCTACGGCATCTTGCTTTTCATCATCGTCGCCGTCTTCGTTGCCGGTCTCATGGTCGGTCGTACGCCGGAATATCTCGGCAAGAAGATCGAGGCGAAGGAAATGAAGATGGCCGTTCTCGCCATTCTTTGCCTACCGCTCGCCATGCTGGTCTTTACCGCCATCGCCACCGTGCTTCCGAGCGCCGTTGCCTCGGTCGGTACGGCCGGTCCGCACGGCTTCTCCGAAATCCTCTATGCCTATACGTCCGCTGCTGCGAACAACGGCTCGGCTTTCGGCGGCCTGACGGGCAACACGCCCTGGTACAACATCACGCTCGGCCTCGGCATGCTGATGGGTCGCTACCTGGTCATCATCCCGGCCCTTGCGATTGCCGGCTCGCTGATCACCAAGAAGACCGTTCCCGCCTCGGCAGGCACTTTCCCAACTGATGGTCCGCTCTTCGTCGGCCTGCTCGTTGGCACGATCCTGATCGTCGGCGGCCTGACCTTCTTCCCGGCGCTGGCCCTTGGCCCAGTCGTCGAGCACCTGGTAGCGCTCGCCGGTCAGACCTTCTGAGGAGATGTGCCATGCATATCGTCCGCAAGCTCTTCACTTCACGTCCCGGGTTGCCGGGACGTGAAACGGAACGGATGGCCCGCGCCTCCGACATCATCCTCATGATGATGATCGTGCTTCTCGTCGTCCTCGCCGCAATCAGAATCTTACAGGGCTGACCGGTCTTCCGGTTCGCCATCCTCGTTTCAAGCTGGAGTCTCTTATGAGCCAGTCAAAATCCGCGAGCATCATGGATTCTCGCATCCTCCTCCCGGCCGTGGGCGCCGCGTTCAAGAAGTTGAACCCGCGTACGCTTGCCAAGAACCCGGTCATGTTCGTCGTGGCCACGGTCTCGGCGCTGACGACCGTCCTCTTCATCCGCGACCTGCTCACCGGCGGCGGCAATCTCGGCTTCTCGCTCCAGATCAACATCTGGCTCTGGTTCACGGTCCTTTTTGCCAACTTCGCGGAAGCCGTCGCCGAAGGCCGCGGCAAGGCGCAGGCCGATTCACTGCGCAAGGCACGCACCGAAACACAGGCGAAGCTCCTTTCGGCCAACAACGGCTCCGGCTTCAAGCTGGTTCCCGGCACGAGCCTCAGGGTCGGCGACGTCGTCCTCGTCGAAGCCGGCGACATCATCCCCTCCGATGGCGAAGTCATCGAGGGCGTGGCGTCGGTCAACGAAGCGGCGATCACCGGTGAATCGGCTCCGGTCATCCGTGAATCCGGTGGCGACCGGTCCGCGGTCACCGGCGGCACGCAGGTGCTGTCCGACTGGATCCGGGTTCGCATCACCGCCGCTGCCGGCTCGACCTTCCTCGACCGCATGATCGCGCTCGTCGAAGGTGCCGAACGCCAGAAGACCCCGAACGAGATCGCGCTCAACATCCTGCTCGCAGGCATGACGCTGATCTTCGTGCTCGCTACTGCGACGATCCCGAGCTTTGCGACTTATGCCGGCGGCTCGATCCCGATCATTGTACTTGTCGCGCTGTTCGTCACCCTGATCCCGACCACCATCGGCGCACTCCTGTCGGCCATCGGTATCGCCGGCATGGACCGCCTGGTGCGCTTCAACGTGCTGGCCATGTCCGGTCGCGCTGTCGAAGCCGCCGGTGACGTCGATACTCTGCTCCTCGACAAGACGGGCACGATCACGCTCGGCAACCGCCAGGCCACCTCCTTCCGTCCTGTCAGAGGCGTGACGGAACAGGAGCTTGCCGATGCCGCCCAGCTCGCCTCGCTTGCCGACGAGACGCCGGAAGGCCGTTCCATCGTCGTTCTCGCCAAGGAGAAGTACTCGATCCGCGGCCGAGACATGGCAAGCCTCAAGGCGACCTTCGTGCCCTTCACGGCGCAGACCCGCATGAGCGGCGTCGACCTCGAAGGCTCGTCGATCCGCAAGGGCGCCGTCGATGCGGTTCTCACCTACGTCAACACCGCTCCCGCTTCCGGCGCCGCAGATAGCACGTTCGTCATGTCGCGCACCGGCGGTGAGACCGTCCGCGAGCTGCAGGCGATCGCCGACGAGATTGCCAAGTCGGGCGGCACGCCTCTGGCGGTTGCTCGCGACGGCAGGCTCCTTGGCATCGTACAGCTCAAGGACATCGTCAAGGGCGGCATCCGCGAGCGTTTCTCGGAACTGCGCCGCATGGGCATCCGCACCGTGATGATCACCGGCGACAACCCGATGACGGCGGCTGCGATCGCCGCCGAAGCTGGCGTCGACGACTTCCTCGCCCAGGCGACCCCCGAAAACAAGCTGTCGCTGATCCGCGAGGAACAGGCCAAGGGCAAGCTCGTCGCCATGTGCGGCGACGGCACGAACGACGCCCCGGCGCTGGCACAGGCCGATGTCGGCGTCGCCATGAACACCGGTACGGTCGCTGCTCGCGAAGCCGGCAACATGGTCGACCTCGACTCGGATCCGACGAAGCTCATCGAGATCGTCGAAATCGGCAAGCAGCTGCTGATGACCCGTGGTGCGCTGACGACCTTCTCGATCGCCAACGACATCGCCAAGTACTTCGCCATCATCCCGGCGATGTTCCTGACCTTCTACCCGCAGCTCGGCGCGCTCAACATCATGGGTCTCGCCACGCCGCAAAGCGCGATCCTGTCGGCGATCATCTTCAATGCGCTGATCATCATCGCTCTTATCCCCCTCTCGCTGAGAGGCGTGCGTTACCGGCCGATCGGCGCCGGCGCTCTTTTGAGCCGGAACCTGCTGATCTATGGCGTCGGCGGCATCATCGTGCCCTTCATCGGCATCAAGGCGATCGACGTCGTCATCACGGCCATTGGCCTCGCCTAAGGAGTTCGTACCATGCTAAAAGAACTACGTCCGGCAATCGTCATGATCGTTGCCACCACAGTGCTCACAGGTCTTGCCTATCCGTTGGCCATGACAGGGGTCGCCCAGGCGATCTTCCCCTACCAGGCGAACGGCAGCCTTGTTGAAAAGGACGGCCAGGTGATCGGCTCGAGGCTTATCGGCCAGGCCTTCACCAGCGACAAGTACTTCCACGATCGCCCGTCCGCCGCCGGCGACGGCTACAATGCCGCCGCCTCCAGCGGCTCCAACCTCGGCCCGACCAGCCAGAAGCTGATCGACCGGGTGAAGGGCGACTACGAGGCCGCCAAGGCCACGAATCCCGACGCGGAAGTCCCGGCCGACCTGGTGACCGCCTCCGGCAGCGGCCTTGATCCGGACATCTCGCCGGAAGCCGCCTATTTCCAGGTTCCGCGCGTCGCCAAGGCACGCGGCATGGATGAGGCAAAGGTGAAGGCGCTTGTCGACGATGCCGTCAAGGGCCGTGAGCTCGGCATCCTTGGCGAGCCGGTGGTCAATGTGCTTGCATTGAACCAGGCCCTGGATGCTTCTATGACTCCGTGAGACTGAGAGCCGGGGGCCTCCTGAATGACCCCCGGCCTCGATCCTGAAGAAAGTTCGCATATGCCAGACGACAGCCCGGAATCGCGAAGCCGCCCTTCGCCGGACGCCCTTCTCGAAAAGGCCCGGGCAGAATCGCGCGGCCGCCTGAAGATTTTTCTGGGCGCAGCGCCGGGTGTCGGCAAAACCTACGAAATGCTGGTGTCCGGCCGGGCCAAGATCGCCGATGGCCAGGATGTCGTGGTCGGCGTCGTTGAAACCCACGGGCGCAAGGAAACCGAGGCGCTTCTGGATGGCTTCGAAATCATTCCGCGCGTGCGCGTCGAGTACAAGGGCCACGTTCTGGAGGAGATGGACATCGACGCCATCCTCGCCCGCCGGCCGGATCTCGTTCTTGTCGACGAACTCGCCCACACCAACGCGCAAGGCAGCCGCCATCCCAAACGATACCTCGACGTCAAGGAACTGCTCGACCGCGGCATCGACGTCTATACGACGCTGAACATCCAGCACGTCGAAAGCCTCAACGACGTCGTCTCGCAGATCACGCGCATAAGGGTGCGCGAGACCGTGCCTGACTCCGTCGTGGACATCGCCGACGACGTCGAGATCATCGACCTTACCCCCGACGATCTGATCAAGCGCCTGCACGACGGCAAGGTCTATGTGCCGAAGACGGCCGAGCGCGCGCTCACCGGCTATTTCACCCCCGGTAACCTGACGGCGCTGCGCGAGCTCGCGCTGCGAAAGACTGCCCAGCGGGTCGATGACCAGTTACTCAACCACATGCAGGCCCATGCGATCTCCGGCCCCTGGGCCGCCGGCGAGCGGGTCGTCGTTTCGATCGACCACCACCCCCGCAGTGCCTCGCTAGTGCGCTACGCATCGCGGATCGCCGCGCGCCTGCGCGCACCCTGGGCCGCCATCTATGTCGAGACGGCCCGCTCGATCAATCTTACCGAGGCCGGCCGTGACGCGATCGCCGCGACCTTGCGGCTTGCCGAGCAGTTGGGTGGCGAAGCGATCACCATCCCCGGCAGGGAGGTCGTCGAGGAGCTCATGCGGTATGCGGCGACCCAGAACGTCACGCACATCGTCATCGGCTCGCCAAGAAGGGCGAGTTGGCGCGAATGGTTCCAGCGCTCACCCGCCGACGAACTGATCCGCAAGGCCGGTGATATCAGCGTTCACGTCATTGCCGGAACGGACAAGGAAAGCTCCGCCGACCGTGGCGTGAAGACCAGCACGCCTTCCGCCACCTTCCAGCTTCGCGCCTATGCTCTGGCGACCGTGCATGTCGCCGTCGCGCTCGCGGCCGGCGTCGTGCTCGACCAGGTGCTGGACGTCCGCAACCTCGCCCTCGTCTTCCTGATGGCGGTGCTCACGACCGCAGTCACGCTTGGCTTACGCCCGGCACTCTATGCCTGCGTCGCAAGCGCGCTCGCCTTCAATTTCTTCTTCCTGCCGCCGCGCTACACCCTGACGATCAGCGATCCGGAAAGCGTGCTCGCCCTCTTCTTCTTCCTCGGCGTCGCTGTCATCGCCAGCAACCTGACCGCGACGGTACAGCGCCAGGCGGCTGCCGCGCGCCAGCGGGCGCGCACGACCGAGGATCTATATCTGTTCAGTAGGAAACTTGCCGGAACCGGCACGCTCGACGACGTGCTCTGGGCGACCGCCTTCCAGCTCGCCTCTATGCTGAAGGTTCGCGTCGTGCTGTTGCTGCCGGAAGACGACACGATCGCGGTCAAGGCCGGCTATCCGCCTGATGACACGCTGGACGATGCCGATATTGCCGCCGCGCGCTGGGCCTGGGAGCACAATCATGCTGCCGGCCGCGGCGCCGACACCCTGCCGGGTGCAAAGCGGCTCTACTTCCCCCTGCGCACCGGGCGCGGCGCTGTCGGCGTCATCGGTCTCGACAGCGATCGCGGTGACGGGCCGCTGCTCACGCCGGAGCAGCAGCGCCTTCTCGATGCGCTGGCAGACCAGGCCGCACTCGCCATCGAACGAATCCAGCTGGTCGCCGATGTGGACCGGGCGAAACTCGCTGCCGAAGCCGATCGCCTCCGCTCGGCGCTGCTCACATCCATCTCGCATGATCTGAAGACGCCACTTGCGGCCATCCTCGGTGCGGCCGGCACCTTGCGCGAATACCGGGAATCGCTTGCCGAGGTCGACCGGGTCGACCTGCTTTCGACGGTCATCGACGAATCCGAGCGGCTCAACCGCTTCATCGCCAACCTGCTCGACATGACGAAAATCGAGTCCGGTGCGATGGAGCCCAACCACGCGCTGCACTATGCCGGCGATATTGTCGGCAGTGCACTGCGCCGCAGCGCCAAGATCCTCGCCCACCACAAGATGGAGGTAAGGATCCCGGCCGACCTGCCGATGATCCGGGTCGATCCCGTCCTGTTCGAGCAGGTGCTTTTCAACCTGCTCGACAACGCGGCAAAATACGCGCCGGAAGGTTCGACGATCCGCCTCGACGGCTGGGCCAATTCCGACCAAGTCGTCTTCCAGGTACTCGACGAGGGCCCGGGAATACCGCCTGCCGATCTCGACCGCGTTTTCGACACCTTCTATCGCGTGCGCAAGGGCGATCAGGTGCGGGCCGGAACCGGGCTCGGCCTGTCGATCTGCCGCGGCTTCATCGAAGCCATGAACGGAACGATCACCGCCGGAAACCGCAGCGGCCAGTCCGGCGCGGTCTTCACCATACGCCTGCCCAAACCAATCGATATCCCAAGACTGGATGAACTCAAATGAACGGTTCAGCCGTGAAAATACTCGTCGTTGACGACGAGCCGCCTATCCGCAAGCTTCTACGCGTCGGCCTCAGCGCCCAGGGCTATGCCGTGAGCGAGGCGTCGAATGCGGCGACTGCGCTCCAGGCAGTCCATGAAGAACAGCCCGACCTGATCCTCCTCGATCTCGGCCTGCCCGACAGGCCGGGCCATGACCTGCTGCAGCAATGGCGGGAGGACGGGTTGCAGATGCCGGTCGTCATACTCTCGAGCCGGACCGACGAAGCGGGCATCGTAAAGGCGCTGGAAACCGGCGCCGACGATTATGTCACCAAGCCTTTCGGCATGAACGAACTCGGGGCGCGCATCCGCGTTGCCCTGCGCCATCGCCTGCAGCAGCAGGGCGAGAAGGCGATCTTCCAGACCGGCGGGCTCTCCATCGATCTCGTCAAGCGCATCGTCAAGGTGGATGGGCGCGAGATCAAGCTCTCGCCCAAGGAATACGAGATCCTGCGCGTTCTCGCCCAGCATGCCGGCAAGGTGCTGACGCACCAGTTCCTCCTGAAGCAGGTATGGGGTGCAGCCGCGGATGTGCAGTACCTGCGCGTATATGTGCGGCAGCTGCGCCAGAAGGTCGAGCAGGTGCCGGACCAGCCGCAATACATCACCACCGAAACCGGTGTGGGCTATCGCCTACGTGAGCCCGACTGAACCCGCGGATGTATCGCGGCCGGTCAACGCCCGTGCAAGGGACGGCGCGTATCCTCGCCCTATCATCCGCTTGAGCGAGCACAGAATGGATCTCTCTAAGATAATTCCGCCCGAAAACGTCTTCATCGACATCTCGGCGCCAACCAAGTGGCGGGCCCTGCAGGTCCTGTCCTCCAAGGCTGGCGAGCTGATGCAGCTCGACCAGAAAGTGGTGCTGCACGCGCTCGAAGTGCGCGAAAGACTGGGCTCGACCGGCATCGGCAACGGCATAGCGATTCCGCACTCGGCCGTCGCCGGTCTCGACGGGCCGCGCGGGCTCATCATGCGCTTCGGCCAGCCGATCGATTTCGAGGCGATTGACGATGTCCCGGTCGATCTCGCCTTTCTGCTGCTCTACGGCGAAAGCGCGCGTGGCGAATACCTGAACGTGCTCGCTGCCGTCGCCAGGCGGCTGAAGGCCGACGGCATCCCGGACCGGATGCGGTGGGCCCGCACAGCCGATGAGCTCTACGCCCTGTTCATGGCTCCTGCGTGAGATTTGCGTTCGCCAGGAAGCCAAAAACCGCTGGCCGACAGCAATGACATTTCAAAATATGCGCTGAAAAGGTATGACGTTCTAACCGGTGCAAGGGAACCGGAACAATCTGCGTTACATTATACTACCAAGTTGATAGAGTTAAACCATTGACGAAGGAGGTAACCCATGCAGATTCCAAGGCTTTCCCGGCTGCTCGCGACCGCGCTCGTGGCGAGCAGTTTCACCCTAGGCGGCCTCGCCCCAGCGCTTGCCGATAGCACGCTTCTGAACGTGTCCTATGACCCGACGCGCGAGCTCTACAAGGACTTCAACGCCGTCTTCGCAGCCAAATGGCAGAAGGATAACGGCGAAACGTTGACCATCCAGACCTCGCATGGCGGCTCCGGCGCCCAGGCTCGCTCGGTCATCGACGGACTCGACGCCGATGTCGTCACGCTGGCGCTTGAGGGTGATATCGACGCGATCGCCAAGGCGACAGGCAAGATCCCTGCCGACTGGAAGACCAAATTCCCGAACAATTCGACGCCCTATACCTCCACCATCGTCTTCCTTGTCCGCAAGGGCAATCCCAAGGGCATCAAGGACTGGTCCGATCTCGTTAAGGACGACGTCCAGGTCATCACGCCCAATCCGAAGACCTCCGGCGGTGCTCGCTGGAACGTGCTGGCTGCCTGGGCATGGGCAAAACAGGCAAATGGCGGCGACGATGCGAAGGCGCAGGAGTATGTCACCCAGCTCTTCAAGCACGTTCCCGTGCTCGATACCGGCGCACGCGGCGCGACGACCACCTTCGTCCAGCGTGGCCTTGGCGACGTCCTGCTTGCCTGGGAAAACGAAGCCTATCTCTCCCTTGAGGAACTTGGCCCCGACAGCTTCGAGATCGTGACGCCCTCGGTTTCCATCCGCGCCGATCCTCCGGTCGCGATCGTCGATGGCAATGTCGACAAGAAGGGGACGCGCAAGGTCGCCGAAGCCTATCTGAACTACCTCTATTCGGATGACGGCCAGAAGATCGCTGCCAAGCACTACTACCGCCCGTTCAAGCCGGAAGCCGCGGACAAGGCCGATATCGCGCGGTTCCAGGACCTCAAGCTCGCCACGATCGACGATTTCGGAGGCTGGAAGGAAGCGCAGCCGAAATTCTTCGGCGACGGCGGAATATTTGACCAAATCTACAAGCCGGGCCAATAATATTCCGCATGAACGAAATTAGCCGCACACGGTGGCGGTTCAAGCGGCCGAGCGTCATTCCGGGTTTCGGAATGGCGCTCGGCCTTGCCTTGACCTGGCTCACCCTTCTCGTCCTTATCCCGCTTTCAGGTCTTGCCTGGCGGTCGAGCGCACTTGGCTGGGACAAGTTCTGGTCCATCGCGCTTGACCCACGGACGCTGAATGCGCTTCGAATCAGTTTTGGCGGCGCCTTCATCGCCGCCTGCTTCAATGTCGTCTTCGGCGTCATGCTTGCCTGGGTGCTCGTACGCTATCGCTTCTTCGGCAAGCGGATCATCGATGCGATGGTTGACCTGCCGTTTGCATTGCCGACGGCAGTCGCCGGTATTGCGTTGACGACGCTCTACGCTCCGAACGGCTGGGTGGGGCAGTTCCTGACGCCGCTCGGCATCAAGATCGCCTTTACGCCCGCCGGCATCGTGGTTGCGCTCATCTTCGTGGGCCTGCCCTTCGTCGTGCGCACGGTCCAGCCGGTGATGGAGGAGATCGACCGCGAGATCGAAGAAGCTTCGGCAACGCTCGGCGCCAACCGCTTCCAGACGATCAGCCGCGTGCTCCTGCCGGGGCTGGCGCCCGCCGTGCTGACCGGCTTTGCGCTTGCCTTCGCCCGCGGCGTCGGCGAATACGGTTCGGTGATCTTTATCGCGGGCAACCTGCCCTACGTCTCGGAAATCGCGCCGCTTCTCATCGTCATCCGGTTGGAGGAGTTCAACTATCCGGCTGCAACCGCGATTGCCGCCGTCATGCTGGTCCTGTCTTTCACCATGCTTCTCGTCATCAATCTCATCCAGGCCTGGAGCAGGCGGAGGTACGGCTATGGCACATGATCTCGTTTCCCATTCGCTCAAGGTGCGTTCGGTCACCACCGAGAGCACGCTCGCGCGCTGGATCCTGGTCATCGTGTCGCTGGTCTTCCTGACGCTGATCCTGCTCCTGCCGCTTGCGGCCGTCTTCGTTGAGGCCTTCCGCAAAGGGCCGGGAGCGTTTGTTTCCGCGCTGCAGGACCCGGAGACGTTTTCCGCGATCCGGCTGACGCTGATCGTCGCTGCCGTCAGCGTGCCGCTGAACCTCGTCTTCGGCGTGGCTGCGGCCTGGGCGATCGCCAAGTTCGAGTTCAAGGGCAAGGCTTTCCTTACGACGCTCATCGACCTGCCCTTCTCGGTGTCACCGGTCATTTCCGGCCTGGTCTTCGTTCTCCTCTTCGGCGCCAATACCTGGCTCGGACAGTGGCTCTCGGCGCACCAGATCAAGATCCTCTTCGCCCCGCCGGGCCTCATCCTCGCAACCATGTTCGTCACCTTTCCCTTCGTTGCGCGCGAGCTCATCCCGCTCATGCAGGAGCAGGGAACCGCGGACGAGGAGGCGGCGCTTTCGCTCGGCGCCAGCGGGTGGCAGACCTTCTGGCACGTGACCCTGCCGAACATCAGGTGGGGCCTGCTTTACGGCGTGCTGCTCTGCAACGCCCGAGCCATGGGCGAATTCGGGGCCGTTTCGGTCGTTTCGGGCCATATCCGCGGGCAGACGAATACGATGCCGCTGCAGGTTGAGATCCTCTACAACGAGTATAATTTTACGGGCGCATTCGCCGTCGCATCGCTTCTGGCCCTGCTTGCCCTTGTCACCCTTGTCTTGAAGACGCTGCTGGAAATGAAATACAGCGCGGAAATTGCTGCCAGCCGGCGTCACTGAAGGAATTGTAAATGGAAGTTCGGGTTCAAAACCTACGCAAGGAGTTCGATCGCTTTCCGGCGCTGCACGATGTCTCCCTCGATATCCGGTCCGGCGAACTGATCGCGCTTCTCGGCCCCTCCGGCTCGGGCAAGACGACACTTCTGCGTCTCATTGCAGGCCTCGAAAGCCCGACCGACGGGCGTATCTTCTTCGGAGAGGAGGATGCGTCCAGGAAGACGGTTCAGGAACGCAATATCGGCTTCGTCTTCCAGCATTATGCGCTTTTTCGGCACATGACCGTGTTGGAAAACATCGCCTTCGGCCTTACGGTCCGCCCCTCCTCGCGTCGCCCTTCGAAGGCCGATATCCGCGCCCGCGCGCTCGAACTCCTCGACCTGGTCCAGCTGACCGGGCTTGAGAAGCGCTATCCCGCTCAGCTTTCCGGTGGCCAGCGTCAACGCGTGGCGCTCGCCCGCGCCATGGCGGTGGAGCCGAACGTGCTGCTGCTCGACGAACCATTCGGCGCGCTCGATGCGCAGGTACGCAAGGATCTGCGTCGCTGGCTGCGCGAAATCCATGATCGTACCGGCCATACCACCGTCTTCGTGACGCACGACCAGGAAGAGGCGCTCGAACTTGCAGACCGCGTCGTGGTTCTCAGCAAGGGCAACATCGAGCAGGTGGGGACGCCGGACGAGATCTACGATTTTCCGAACTCGCCCTTCGTCTTCGGCTTCATCGGCCAATCGAACTGCCTGAACGTGCGGGTTGAGAACGGCGACGTGTGGTTCGAGGACCGCCCTCTCGGCCTCTCCGTCTATGGCGAGACCGAAGGTGACGCGCAGCTCTATTTCCGGCCGCACGACATCGAACTCAGGGACGGTTGTAGCGGCTGCATCGCCGGTCTGATGACGACAAGCCGTCGTGTTGCCGGCACGCGCCATATCGAAGTCGATATCGGACATGGCCATGGCAATGTCGAAATCGAGCTGCCGCCGGACCGTGCCGTATCGCTCGATCGGAATCGAATCGCCTTCAGGCCGACGCGTTGGAAGCTGTTTCGGAGCTGATCGGCACATTCTTGCAACCTGGATCGCCGTCAATGGCCTTCAGAGCGAAAAATCTGCAGGGATTTTGTGATCTGAGGTTGTTTGTATTTTTGTCACATGCTGGGTAAAACGTTTTCGCTTAATCGATAAGGGCTGGACTAATCCAATAGGAGGCACTTGGCGTTGAGGGCGGACATCTCCTTTGCGAAGTCCTTGGGGGGGATTTTGCTTATAGGACTGGCAGCGGCGAGCTGCACGACAGCACCCAATTCTACTGGATCGGTCGCCTCGGCCGGACAGAAAAAGGTTCAATCAACAAAGGTCACTTTCAATTATACGGCCAAGGATCGCGATTGCCTGAAACGCGCGATGTATTTTGAATCAGAGCATTCTGACGAGTCGGGCTATATGGCCGTGGGCACGGTTGTGATGAACAGGCTCACGTCCGGCGCCTATCCTCCTTCGATCTGTGGCGTCGTTGCCCAGAAGAAGCAGTTTGCTCCAGGCGTGATGACCCGTGAGGTCATGCCGCAGGCCGAACCCGAGCTTGCGAGTGCGGCGGACGCAATCTTGCGCGGCGCACGTCATCCGGCAGTGAAAAACGCCATGTTCTTTCACACCAACGGGTTGAAATTCCCGTATAACAACATGCACTACGTGACTGTTGCCGGTGGCAATGCCTTCTATGAGAAGCGCGGATCGGATGGCGAACTTCAGACGCCGCCGCCCCTGCCCTCCTATGAAGTGGCGATGAACTACGTGCCGGGTCAGAGCATGATGCCAACGCAGTTCGACATGCTGGTTCCGACTGTCGTACCGATACCGACGCCGGCTCCGGATGAATCGATCGCCACGGGCGCCGTGCCGATTCTTGCAAGCGATCCGGTGATGCCGGTCGCAATACCGACGCCGCGCCCAGCCTATGACAGCGTGATGCTGCGTGGCAGTCTCCCGATCAGCGGAAGCTGATCCCGGGATCGAGTAGCCGAGATCCGGGAGCGCCGATCGCCCCCGGAGTCACTGGTCTAAGAAAAGCGTTCAGGCCCTCTCCTGCCAGACCGTTGCCAGCTCGACGAGCGTTCGCACAGCCTTTTCCATGTCCTGCCGGCTGACCCATTCGAGCGGCGAGTGGAAGGCGTGGCCGCCGGCGAAGATATTTGCCGAGGGAAGGCCCATATAGGACAGGCGCGAACCGTCCGTACCGCCGCGGATGCTGCCCCGGAAGGGCTCCATGCCCGCACGCCGGATCGCCTCGACGGCGTTTTCGACGATCTGCGGATGACGGTCGAGAATGGCCTTCACGTTGCGGTATTGCTGCCTGACCTCGAAGCGGTAGGTCGAGCCGGGATAGCCCGCCATGACATCCTTCACGATTTCCTCGAGCATCGTCTCCTTGGTGGCAAGTCCCTCTTCCGTGAAGTCGCGAATGATCAGGCTGATCGCCGCCTTTTCCATCGACCCGGTGATGCTTGTCGGATGCAGGAAGCCCTGCCGGCCGTCGGTCGTCTCGGGTGCTGCATCCCTCGGCAGGCGATCGACGATCGCGGCGGCGATCTTGATGGCGTTTTCCATCCTGTCCTTGGCAAAGCCCGGGTGGATCGCGACACCCTGGATCGTGATATCGGCGGCATCCGCCGAGAAGGTCTCATCCTCGATATGGCCGGCGGTCTCACCATCGACCGTATAAGCGAATTCGGCTCCGAGCTTCTTCAGGTCGACCTTGTCGACGCCCCGCCCGATTTCCTCATCGGTCGTGAAGAGCAGCTTGATGGTCCCGTGTTTTACATCGGGATTGTCTACGAGGAACTGTGCCGCGCTCATGATCTCGGCAAGGCCGGCCTTGTCGTCGGCGCCCAGCAGCGTCGTTCCGTCCGTCGTGACGATGTCATTGCCGATCTGGTTGGCGAGCTCTGGGTGGTCACTCACCCGGATCACCTGGCTGGTGTCGCCCGAAAGCCGGATATCGCCTCCGCGATAGTTCCGGACGATCTGCGGCATCACACTCGTCCCCGTGAAATCCGGCGCCGTGTCCATGTGCGAACAGAAGCAGATGACCGGCACGCGTTTGTCCGTATTCGAGGGGATCGTGGCATAGACATAGCCGTGCTCGTCGAGGTGCGCATCGGAGACACCGATCGCCAGCAATTCCTTGACCAGCAGGCGCCCGAGATTCTTCTGCTTCTCGGTAGAAGGCTGGGTCGGTGATTGGGCGTCGGATTGCGTGTCGATGACGACATAGCGGAGGAAGCGATCAAGAACTGTGTCGGTCATGGGGTCCATTCCAGTGAATTCGTACACTGATATAGCCCGCGCAGATCGCGCGGCAAAAGTCTTTTCCATGTGAGAGGCTTCACCCGCCGGTATCGATTTGAACCGGAGTGGATACCGGCACTGAAACGACGTGCGAAAGCAATCGACCGTCGGCTATCTGATGGACTAGAAAGGAAGGTGCATCGATCGCGGCGATGTCAGGCCGGCCCTCGAGCAGAAGGGGATTGGGCGGACATAGGGAACCGCAGGTTTGTACGGCGATCGAGCCCAGGCGCCCAAAGACCGGCCGATGAACGTGCCCGCATAGGACCGCCAACGGCCTTTTCTCCGCTGTGTCCAAGACCGCGAGCAAGCCGTCTGCGTTCCGGCATCCGGCATGATCCAGAACCTCGATGCCGATAGGGAAAGGCGGCTGGTGCATGAAGATGAGGGCGGTCCCGCCAACGTCCGCAAGACTGTCCTTCAGCCACTGCAGATGCGGCAATGCATCGCCATGGCTTTGACCCGCCACCGTGACGTCCAGACCGACAAGCACCACGTCACCGATGGCGCTGAGAAAGTGCATCGGGCCGGTCGAACTCGGCCACCGGGCCACATCGCCGAGCTCGGATCGCATGAGGTCCTGCCGGTCACTGTTGCCGGGCAGGATGTGAATCGGACAGGACAGCGATTGCAGGCTTTGCACGATGCGGCGGTAGCCTTGCCGCCATCCGTCATCCACGAGATCGCCGGTGATCACCAGCGCGTCGGGCCGGAGGGTATCGAGCCAGGAGATCGCTTCGGCCAGCACATCGAGAGAGGCGGAATCCGGGCTTGCATGAATGTCGGATATCTGCGCAACAAGCATCCTGCCCTCCCTCGCCAGATCCTGAAGGTGCATCATACCGCGGCAGCAATATCGCTGGCTTGGATGCCGCCCGCCGTGTGGCCTCAGACCGCCCGCTTGCCCTCGCCGTCGAACAGATGGAGATGCTGCGCCGGAAACGACACGTTCACCGTCGGCCCGGCGGAAAGCGTCTCCCGGTCCAGCGTGAAGATCTTGAACGGCAGGCCGTGCAGCGAAAGATGCAGGATGATGCCGAAGCCGGTCGGCTCGACGAGCTCGACATTGGCGCTCATGCCGCTGCCATCAGACGTCATCACCACATGCTCCGGCCTGACGCCGAGCGTCACCTTCGCATCATTCGCGATGGCGAGCGGCGCAGGCAGCTGGACGAGCGTGCCGTCCTTCAGCCGGACACCGCCCGCCTCATAGGTGGCGTCGAGGAAATTCATTCCCGGCGAACCGATGAAACCCGCGACGAAGAGATTGGCTGGGCGATCGTAAAGCTCGAGCGGACTACCGACCTGCTGGACCACGCCGCCATGCATGGCGACGATCCGGTCAGCCAGCGTCATCGCCTCGATCTGGTCGTGCGTGACGTAGATCGAGGTTGCCTTCAGGTCGCCATGCAGTTTCTTGATCTCGGCGCGCATCTGCTCACGCAGTCGGGCATCGAGGTTCGACAGCGGTTCGTCGAAGAGGAACGCCTTTGGCTGTCGTACGATGGCGCGGCCCATGGCGACGCGCTGGCGCTGGCCGCCGGAGAGCGCCTTCGGCCGGCGCTCCAGAAAGGGATCGAGGCCGAGCTTGGCTGCCGCACCGTGGACGGCGTTCGCAATCTTGTCCTTGGCCGTCCTCCTGAGCTTCAGACTGTAGCTCATGTTGCCGGCCACGTTCATGTGCGGATAGAGCGCATAGGACTGGAAGACCATTGCGATGTCGCGGTCCTTTGGGGCCAGTTCGTTGACGCGGTTGCCTGCGATGCGAATTTCGCCCGAGGTCACCTCCTCCAGCCCGGCGATCATCCTCAGCAGCGTGGATTTACCGCAACCGGAAGGGCCGACGAGCACGACGAATTCGCCGTCCTTGATCTCGAGATCGATCCCGTGCAGCACCGAGAAGTGGCCGTAGGATTTCTGGATGTTCCTGATATCGATGGATGCCATGTGACTAACCCTTGACCGCGCCGGCCGTCAGGCCCTGCACGAGATAGCGCTGGATGAGCAGGAAGAAGAGGCAGGCCGGGATAAGCGCCAGGATGCCGGCGGCCATCATCTGCCCGAAGTCGACGGAGAATTTCGAGACGAAGGTCAGGAGCCCGACCGGGAAGGTAGCGGCGTCATTGCCGTTGATCAGCATGAGTGCGAAGAGCAGTTCGCTCCATGCGGCCGTGAAGACAAAGCCGAGCGTGGCGGCGATCCCCGGCAGCGTGAGCGGCAGGATGATCTGCCGGAAGGCGACGAACTGCGTGGCGCCGTCGATCATCGCCGCCTCCTCGAGATCCTTCGGAATGCCGTCGAAGAAGGACTGCATCAGGAAGGTAGCGAACGGCACGTTGAACGCGGTGTAGACGATGACGAGGCCGGTCAGGCTGTTCGTCAGATGCAACGGCGAGAGGATCTTGAAGATCGGCGCCACCAGCATGACGAGCGGGAACATCTGGGTGAGCAGCATCAATGCCACGATCCAGTACTTGGCCCGGAAATTGAAGCGCGACAAGGCATAGCCCGAAAGCGAGGCACAGATCGTGACCGCGATCGCCGTCGATGCCGAGACGATGACGCTGTTCTTGAAGAAGGTCGGGAAGGCGCTGTGCTGGATGACGAAGGCATAGTGGTCCCAGGTCATCCGCGACGGCCACATGCGCACGCCCTCGGTATAGAGCAGGTCGTTCGGCGTCACCGAGACCTTGAGCAGCCAGAAGAGCGGAAACAGCGCAAAGACGATGTAGCAGAGGATTGCCAGGCGGTGCGCGACGGTGGGCAGGATGGATCGTCTCATGGCTCAGTCCTTTGCAAGCAGCGTCTGCCGCAGCAGGATGATCAGCATCGAATAGGCGAGCAGCAGTACGAGAAGCACGAGCGCGATTGCCGAGGCATAGCCGAAGTCCAGCCGCTTGAAGGCCTGGGTGAAGATGTAGCTCGCGACGATCTGCGTGCGGTCGGCCGGGCCGCCGCCCGTCATGACGACGATGAGATCGGCGAAGTTTGAAATCCAGACGGTGCGCAGGAGGATCGTGATCGCGATCGTCGGCGCCAGGAACGGAAGGGTGATCGACCGGAAGCGCTGGAACCAGCCGGCGCCGTCGATGGAGGCCGCCTCGTAGAGATCGCGCGGGATCGCCTGAAGTGCTGCCAGCAGCGTGATCGCGAAGAACGGAATGCCCCACCAGACGTTGGCGATGATCGGACCCCACATCGCGTAGCTGGGATCGGAGAGGATATTGCCGGGCTCATTCATCAAGCCGAGCCCGAAAAGCCAGTGCGGGATGGGGCCGATGACAGGGTTGAAGAGCCACGCCCAGTTGAGACCGGCCAGAAAGGACGGCACCGCCCAGGGGAGGAAGACGAGCGCCTGCACGATCCCCCTGCCCCAGAAGGGCTTGTCGAGGAGGAGGGCGAGGATCAGCCCGAGAAAGAACTGCAGGACGACGGAAGCGCCGGTCCACCACAACGTGTTGCGCAGTGCGCCGTAGAAGGCCTGGTCCTCGGCGAGTTCGCGAAAATGCTCCAGCCCGACGAAGCCGCCCGAAAACGGGTTCAGGAGCTGGATGTCGCGGAACGCGTAGGACATGCCTAGCACCAGGGGCACCAGCATGACGGCGATGATGAGGATGAGCGACGGCGCACTGTAGAGATAAGGTTCGGACGCCTGCGCGATCCGTTTCATCAGCGGCCGCCGGTCATCACGCATATGGTGCGGAACGGCAGTTGTATCCATCAGGCAAGTATTCCCGCTTGCGGCCGAGGCCGATCAAGTCCTTGAGGCTGGTAGCGGCGGCGGGTCAACCCGCCGCCGTGAGGCTCCCGCGCCTATTTCTTGGCGAGGAACTTCTGTTGCGCCTTGGTCAGATAGTCGGCCCACTGGTCGGCAAGGTCCTTGGCCGAGATGTCGCCGAGAAGGGCCTGCTGCGACGTCTTGATCGCGAGCGAATCCTTGAAGAAGGCGAATTCCTCGAGATAGGTCGGCATGACCGTCGGAACCGTGTTCGGGTCAGCGAGTTCCTCGAACCAGCCCTTGAACTGGTCTCCGGCGTAGAAGGGATCCTTCTCTGCCGAGGTATAAGCCGGCAGCGCGCCGATACGTTTGTTCCACTCGATATTGCCTTCCGGCCCTTCGAGCGTGGCGATCAGCTTCCACGAAAGGTCCTTGTTCTGGCTGGAGCTGAACATCGACCAGCCACCATAGCCGATGGTCGGGAAGGACTTGCCGTCCGGTCCCTTCGGCAGCGGCATGACGCCGAAATCTTCCTTCTTCATGCGGTCGGCGATGGCGATCAGCGCATCCGGATCCTGGTCGAGGAAGGCGCAGGTGCCGGAGTAGAAGCCGGCGACGACTTCGTTGAAGCCCCAGTTGACGCTGTCCTTCGGCGCATAGCCCTTCTTGTACAGGTCGACCATCCATTCGATGCCCTTCTCCCAGCCGGGGCTGTTCATCGTGGAGGTGCCGTCTTCGTTGAAGTACTTGTTATTGCCGGCCATGGTCGCGGCAAAGATCATCCAGCCGTTCAGGCCGCCCGGTCCGCCGCGCATGCAGTAGCCATACTTGCCCTGCAGCTTGGAAACCTTCTCGGACGCCGCGGTGAATTCCTCGAGCGTCTTCGGCGGTTCGGCAACACCGGCTTCCTGCAGGAGCTTCTTGTTGTAGAACATGGCGCGCAGGTAGAAGCCGTAGGGCAGCATGTAGGCCGTGTCGTTCACGTCACGACCGAGTTCGAGCGCCCGCGGCGTCAGCTCCTTCGTGTGCTCCCACTTCGCCAGGTAGGGCTCGAGGCTTTCAAGCATGCCGTTGTTGGCATAGAGCGAGAGCCAGGTATCCGGCATTTCCATCACATCGGGAACGTCGCCGGCCGAAACCATCGTGGCGAACTTCTGGAAGGCCTCGTTCCACGGCAGCGAGATGATCTCGACCTTGGTGCCCGGATTTTCCGCCTCGAACTTGCCGACGATTGACTTGAGCGTTTCGGTGCGCTCGGGGCTGGTGATCACTTCCACCAGCTTCAACGTGGTATCGGCAAATGCCGTGCCTGCCATCATCGTGGCGAAAAGCGCGGCCGTTATCAGTCTTTTCATGTCATTCCCCCTTTTTGTCAGGTGTCTTTCCTTGGTAATTCAGGCTTTTGAGGCGGCGGCGATCGCTTCCTCGATATCCCTCCAGAGGGCCTCGGTTCCTTCGAGGCCGACATGGAGGCGTACGGACCGCTTGTGTATGCCGAAGGCATGCGCGGAATTGGGCTGTGCCTTCTGCTGAAGCACGACCTCGCCCGGTACGATCAGGCTTTCATGGCCACCCCAGCTCACTCCCAGTTTGAAGAGTTTGAGGTGGTCGGAAAATGTGCGGATGTCGATGCCTTCTCGGAAGATGAACGAGAACAGGCCGGACGTGCCGTTGAGTCCCGTGGGCAGGCGGTTGGCAAGTCCCGGATGACAGACGGTTTCCACGATATCGAGATTCTGAAGGCGCTTCGCGATCGTAAGGCCCGCGGCCTCGTGCGCCTTCATGCGCAGCGGCAGCGTGCGCAGCCCTCGCACCAGGAGCCAGGCGTCGAAGGGAGAAAGCTTGCCGCCGAGATAGGGATAGGCCTCGGCTTTGATGCGCGCGATCATCTCCTTGGAGCCGGCGACGACGCCCGCGACGACATCGCTGTGGCCGCCGAGATATTTCGACGCCGAATGGATGACGAGATCGACGCCAAGCGTCAAAGGTCGCTGGAAGAAGGGGCTCGCCCAGCTGTTGTCGATCATGGTGACAATGCCGTGGCGCTTTGCGAGCCCCGCCAGCGCGCCGACATCATGGGCCTCCATTACCCAGCTCGTAGGGCTTTCCATGTAAAAGAGCTTGGCGCCGGGTAACGCCTTGGCGACCGCCTCCTCGTCGCGCCCGTCGACATAGGTGACCTCGACCTTCATGCGCTTGAGGATCGTGCCGAACAGACGGAAGGCATCGGGATAGACGTGCTTGACGGCGACGATGCGGTCGCCCGGCTCGACGAAGCTCAGGACGGCGGAAGAGATCGCCGCCATGCCGCTCGCAAAGCCGATTGCATCCTCTGCGCCCTCGAGCTTCGCCAGCATCTCCTCGAACATGCGCACCGTCGGGTTCAGCCCGCGCGTATAGATCGGGCGTACCTTCTCGCCGCGATAGGAGGCGATCATGTCGTCATAGTCCGAGAAGGTGAAAAGCGATGTCTGGAAAATCGGCGGCACGACTGCCTCGGCGAAGTTGCCTTCGTCATGGGCGGTGATCAGCGACGCCAGTTCGAACGGCTCAAGCCCGTCACTCATTTGGACATTTCCTTGATGTCTTCCTCGACGACGTCGAGGATTTTCAGTGTTTCGCGCCGCGCCGCCTCGGTGTCCTGGGCGGCGATGGCGTTGAAAAGGGTTCGGTGAAAGGGAAACGACCGGCGGGCAAAGTCCTGGCGGTCGAAGGGATGGGTCCAGAAACGCTCGAAGGTCTCGCGCATCTGTTCGAGAAGCTGGCGGAACAGCGGATTGTGGGTGGCGTCATAGACCGCGAGGTGGAAGGCGAGGTCCTCAGGGCCGGAGGTGCCCTTCTCCATGTGCACCCGCTCCATCTCGCCGAGTTTCTCCTCGATGAGGAACAGGTCCTCGGCCGTGCGCCGCCGCGCCGCCACCATGCCTGCCTCGCATTCGATGCCGCGACGAACCTCCAGCGTCTGCAGCAGCACGTCGCGCAGATGCGCCGTGTCGAGCGAAAGCGGCATATGGATCGTATCCCGGGAAACCCGCTTCAGCAGGTAGGTGCCGCTGCCCTTGCGCGTCTCGATGACGCCGAGCGCCTGGAAATGGCGGATCGCCTCGCGGATCGTAGAGCGCCCGACGGCAAGGGCCGCCATGAGCTCGCGTTCGGCCGGCAGCCTGTCGCCCGCCTCAAGCCGCGCATCCTGCACATAGTGCGCCAGGGCATCCGTCACCTGCCGGGCGCGATCGACCGCCGGTAGCGGCTGGATCACCGGCCTTCCGTTGATGCTTGCCTTCATGGTTCCCCAATTTTCTTATCAGGCAGCCGACCCTTAAATTGGTCTGACATCTTAGCATTATGCAGAGCCATGGCGGGTCGTCAAGAAGGGTGATTCTGAAGAGCGTGATTCCATTCTCCTTATCCGAAATCACACGGCCCGCGCCGCCAAAGGCGTTCTGCAAAACTGTGGAACGCCCTCGGGGACGTTCGGTCGGGCCAACGGCTACTAAGCTACCGGGCTCGCGATTCAGCTACCCAACGTAGGTATGCATTGACGGATTTTGCGTGGGTGACGCATGGACCGACGCCGGACTGGAGAAGTGAATCCGGTTGCAATTCGATGATTCAATACACGTTTGCGGCAAGTCTGAAGCAAGGTTGTCTCTTCAGACTGCCGCCATCTTCAAGGAGGATTTCGTGAAAGTAGTTTCTGACAATTCGATTTACAGCCTTATGGTTCCCACGTCCCGCAAAGGACCCTCGGTAAAGGACCAAGGCATCGGCGTGGTCGCAACACCCGCAAAGACTCCGTCCGTCCGGACCGATGCTCAGTTGATCGATGAGTTCAATTCGCGGTTGGCCAAACAGCAGCTGGACTGGGCCGATTCAGATAAGAACGGCGAAGTTTCGAAGGCCGAGTATCTGGAAGGGCAGAAGAAGCTGGCGGCTTTGAACGACCGGCAGTACGACAGCCAGGTGGCAGAGCGGCACTGGGCGAAACTCGATCCGACCGGAACGGGATCGCTAAGCGAGGACGAACTTCGCGAAGGTCTGGGACAGCTGTTGCCGGTAAAGGTAGGTCATCTCGACTCGAATTTCGCAGAACGACTGCGTGCGAAGCAGACGCCGGCCTGATCGTTACTTGGAGGCTTCTCATCGAAGGCCTGTCGTCGAGCGGGCCTTCCTCAGCCATTCGGTTGGATCTACTTCGCTCCAGACATCGCAATCGTGAACAGCTCTACCGGTTCTGTGAAGCCTTTAAGGTTCTGGCGCCCTGTGCGAACGACCTTGTCAGACGCGATCCGACGACGGAAAGCATCCGACATCAGGATGGATTTTCCGAGTACGCCACAGGCTGTCTGGATCCGGCTAAGCAGGTTGACGTCGGACCCGATGACGGTGAAATCCAGCCTCTGCCCGGAGCCGATGTTTCCATAACTCACCCTCCCATAATGCAAGGCCACCGTGGCATCGATGCGGACACCGTCCTGCTCGAATTCTGCTAGATGGGTGAATATCTCATCGCTTGCAGCCAAGGCTCGCTGGCTCGCAACAACCGCGTCAGACGTCGGGAAGAATGCGAGTGCCGCGTCGCCCATGAACTTCAGCACTTCGCCGCCGTGACCGGTAATTGCAGGCACGACCACATCGAAATAGGCGTTGAGTAACTCGAGCACCTTTTCATCGGGCAAGCGGTTCGAGAGCTCGGTGAACCCCTTCATGTCGCAAAGCAGAAGTGCTGCCTGCATCGTTTCGATCTCGCCCTGGCGGATTTTGCCGGCGAGGATCCGTTGCGCCGTCATCGGCCCGATATACGTATCGAGCAAGGACAGTTCTGCGTGGCGCATGACCCGCATCTCGCAGGTATTGCGCAAGGCGGGCAGAATCCGCTCGACCACGCGGATCTCGGACAGGGTGAAGCCGCCTGGCCGCTTCGTCCCAAATCCCGCCGCACTTACCGGCCCATCGACATTGCACAGCGGCGCGATCATGAGCTGGACAAGGTTCCTTCCCGCGAAGACGTCGATATGCTGCCATGGGGAGTCCTTGTCGCCCGCATCGACAATCATCGGCTCACGCGTCTCCATTACCTTGACCAGCGCGCTGGAAGCGAATTCGAGCTTGATCCCGTGATCCCTGTCGTGAATCTCGACGGGTTCCAAGGGGGCCCATGCGACCGTTCGGCCGAGGATTTCGGGATGAAGGGTCATGAGATGAAGCGTCAGTCTGTCGATTGGGAGGCCGATTTGCCGCAGCCTGAGGCCAAGCCCGGCGACCAGGCCGGCTTCGTCGATCGAATGGCACTCGTCGCCTGCCAGCCATTCCAAGACGGCAAGGATGGAGCCGGGGTCGACATTGCGCCCGACGCTCCCGCGGTGTCGTTGGGAAATCGGCTCTCTTGTGATCGTATTCATGGTGATCTCCTTGAGAATTGCGGTTTCAGTGTGCCCCGCCACCAGACATCTGGCCGCTTGGCTTCTTGAGGAGGAGCGTTGCGAACAGGGCAACGATGAGGCCCGCGCCAAGCAGAAAGAATGCATCGCTGAACGCCATGATGTTGGCCTGCTTGCGAACGCTGGATGCAATGGCGACAAGGGCCTTGTGGGTAGCGGTGGCCGGGTCGCTGACGCCGTGGTTCATGAAATAATTCGTCAGTTTGGCGACGCGAGTTCGCGTGGCTTCTTCAAAGATGCTGATAGAGTTCGTCAGGATATTGGAATGGAACTGCTCACGCTTCGATATGAAGGTCTGAAGCGAGGCGATTCCGACTGCGCCGCCCAGGTTTCGCATCATGTTGAACAATGCCGATGCGGAGCCTGCGTTCTCCTGTTCGATGCCTGCCGTTGCGACCACCGAGAGCGGCGCGAAGACAAGGGCCTGCCCGATGGCACGGATGACATTCGGCCAGAAAAGCTGGTCGGCCGCATAGTCGCCGGTCATGTGCACGTTCATAAAGTTCGAGGCAGCGAAGAGAGCGAAGCCTACGGCGATCAGCAAGCGGACATCGATAATTTTCATGAGCTTGGGGACGAGCGGAATGAGAATAAGTTGTGGGATTCCGGTCCAGGCAAGCACCATGCCGATCTGTTCGGAATTGTAGCCCTGGATGCGTGCCAGATAGATCGGCAGCACGAAGGCTGACCCGTAAAGTGCGATGCCGAGCATAGTGTTCGCCAAGATACCAAAGCCGAAGTTGCGGCGCGCAAGAAGCCTGAGATTCAGAAGCGGGTTTGCGGTCTTGAACTCGATGATCAGGAAAAGCGTCAGAGAGGCCGCGGCAACGATCGAGAGCTGCACGATGAATTCGGATCCAAACCAATCTTCCTTGTTGCCCTCCTCCAGCACTGTCTGAAGGGCGGCAAGGCCGATCGCCAAGGTCGCGATGCCGGGCCAATCACCCTTGGCAAGCAAGCCAAAGTTCATCGGAGCTTCATCGAGAGATGCCCAGAGCAGACCGACCATCAACAGGCCGGGGACGAGGTTTACGTAGAAGATGAACTCCCAGCCGTAATTCTCGGTCAAATATCCGCCGATGGTAGGCCCGATAGCGGGAGCGAACGTGGCCGACAGCGCAAAGAGCGCCAGTCCGATCGGTTGCTTGGGCTTCGGCAGCAGGGTGATGATGATCGTGAACGCCATAGGGATGAGGACGCCACCGGCAAAGCCCTGGATGGCACGAAGCACTATCATCTGTTCGAGGTTTGCTGCGAACGCGCAGGCGACCGAAAAGACCAGGAACAGGATGGCGTTGGTCAGAAGATACTTCCGAATGGAGAAGACCTGGGCCAGCCAGCCGCTGAGTGGGATGACCACGATCTCGGCGATGAGATAGGAAGTTGAAATCCAACCGCCGTCATCCTTGCCTGCGCCGATTGCCCCTTGGATGTCGGCGAGTGATGCGTTGACGATCTGGATGTTGAGGACGGCCATAAATGCGCCCAGCGTCGACCCCACAACCGCGCACCACATCCGGAGAGGACTCATGCGGGATGCCTCGGATTGAGCCGATGCGGCCTGCGGGGGCACATTGTTGTTTGCTACGAGCTTGATTGTAGCCATGACATTGCTCCATCCGCTGTTGCAGAATTTTCACCACGGTATTTCTCTTATCGGGAAAGAGACGGTTACCCGTCAGCGCCCGTTACTTCGCTTCCGATAGCCGCGTGAGCCTGGTGTTGATTTCCGGCTCTACGGACATTCCGGAACGGAGTTGAGCAGCGCGGGCTTCGTCATCGATGATGATCTTCACCGGTATGCGCTGGACGATTTTTGTAAAGTTGCCTGTCGCATTGTCCGGAGGAAGCAGGGAAAACTCGAGGCCGCTGGCTGGCGAAACGCTGTCCACATGACCTTTCACTTCCATGTCTGGAAAGCTGTCCACCTTGATGTCCACCGGCTGTCCTGGCCGAACGTAGGTGAGTTGCGTTTCCTTGAAGTTGGCAACGACGTAGACCGAGTGCAGGGGCACCACCGCCATCAACTGAGTGCCGGCAGTGACATACTGTCCAAGGCGGATCGAACGTGCGCCGACCGTTCCATCGACCGCAGCCAGGATGTTCGTATAGGAAAGGTTCAGTTCGGCCTGTTGAACGGCGGCGGCGGCTCTTTCCCGTTGGGCGACCGCTTGATCACGCTGGCTATTCAGAACGGGCACCCTGTCGTGCGCTGCGATCAATGCGGCCTGGTCGCGTTGGACTGCGGCGGTCGCCTGATCCATCTGGGATCGGCTCTGCTCGGCGCGTGACTGGGTGCCCGCCCCGGCGCTGATCAGGCGCGTGCTTCTTTTCGACTCCGACTTTGCAAAGACAAGCGAAGCATTCGATGCATTGACCGACGCCTGTGCCTGAGTGATGACCGACCTCTGTAGCTCGATCTGCGCATCGATGTTCGTGATCGCGGCCTCTGACGCCTTCACGTCGGCCCGCGCCTGATTCAGTGCTACCTGGAAGTCGCTGTCGTCGATTCGCGCAAGAAGCTGCCCGGCCGTCACGGCGTCGTTGTCATTAACGAGCACCTCCTTGACGTAGCCGGCCACCTTCGGTGCGACTGTCGTGTAGTCCGCCTTTACATAGGCGTTGTCGGTGGACTCGATAAATCGGCCGACGGTCCAGTAGTGGTGGCCGAATTGGACGCCGTATGCTGCTCCGGCGAGTAGGACCATGACAAGCACACCCCTCTTGAGGACAGATTTGCGAGGGGTAGTGGAAACAGGCGTCGCCGCGGCCTGTTGGGCGGGTCCTGCCCCGGGATCGGCTCCGCTTATGCCGGGCTCGGTGGACTCGAATTCTTCCTTGCGGGGCAGTTCAACCATTGCAATCTCCTGCGATCCTTGCTCGCGACCATCTCTGAACTCCAATGCCCTATGTTTTGGGAATTGATAATTGACGGATTGCTTTAAAGATTATCCGCTGAGGATGGATAATCGATGGGTTTTTCCGCCTGCTTCGCCTGGGTGCGCACCATTGAAAGTGGATGGGGATCTCGACCAGAGCCGTTACGCCCGCGCTGCCGGAACGGCGTAGCGCAGGCGCGGTTGATCCAAGCTGCCCGGAATCGATTTCCACGTCGGCAACGATCAGTCGGCGGTTACGAGGCACCGATTGGTTGAGTTTGCAATCACCCCGAGTCGTCCAGCTTGGCTCTGTCTGGTCTCAAAGGATGTCGTCGTTATCGAGCGCTGGTTAGTGCAGGCCCAGAGAATATTACGGCCACCCCCAAGCGCCTGTAAGCCAAACTAAGGTTTGGGATCGGTGGACGGGAAGCGGCTTGGCCACCCGCGGATGTGCGCTTGTTTTCGGCCATGGGAAGCATCGCCGAAGATGTTGAGAAGGTATCGGATGGGCGATGCAGAGCCGCCAGACCACGGGCGTATTTCTGCAGGAACTGCTCCTGTTCGTCTGGCGCCGCAAGCCGAAGGCGACGGTACTGGCCTAACCCGAAGGCGTCTACGCAACTGGGAGCTATTCACTGCCTTGATAAACACCCTGCGTTAGCGCTCATTCGCGACACCATAAGAAAACCTGATCCGCAACGGAAGGACTACGACTTGAGGCACATCCCCAGCAAATTTTCATTCCGGCAGGTTGATGTTTTCGCCTCACGGCCTTTGCGCGGCAACCCATGCCCCCATCGCGAGCGGGGGCGAGATCAGCAACTAGATCGTCCGACATGCGCCCGCGCCGTTGATGCTGCACCTTGAACCAAATTAGCATATCCCTATCTCAACAGACGGGTTGCCATTAAGCGCCGTTGTGACCTGTACAGGGCCCTGTTGATCCCAATGTGATCCTGACGACGGAGGCGATCGTCGGACGCCCAAGCTTTCAAAGATCCTACGAGAGGCGTGGGTCAGAAATCCCAATCCTCGTCTTCCGTCGCCACTGCCTTGCCGATGACATAGGACGAGCCGGAGCCGGAGAAGAAGTCGTGGTTCTCGTCGGCATTCGGCGAGAGGGCAGAGAGGATCGCCGGGTTAACCTTGCAGGCTTCGGAAGGGAAGAGAGCTTCGTAGCCGAGGTTCATCAGCGCCTTGTTGGCGTTGTAGTGCAGGAACTTCTTGACGTCCTCGGTCAACCCGACGCCGTCATAGAGCGCCTCGGTGTACTTCGCCTCGTTGTCGTAGAGTTCCAGCAGCAGGTCGAAGGCGAAGTCCTTGATCTCCTGGCGGTCGGCCCGCGAAATCCTTTCCAGCCCGCGCTGGAACTTGTAGCCGATGTAATAGCCGTGTACCGCCTCGTCGCGGATGATCAGGCGGATCATGTCGGCCGTGTTGGTGAGCTTGGCACGGCTCGACCAGTACATCGGCAGATAGAAGCCGGAATAGAACAGGAAGCTTTCGAGGAAAACGGAGGCGATCTTCTTCCTCAGCGGATCGCCCGAAGCATACTGCTCCATGATCAGCGCCGATTTCCTCTGCAGGAATTCGTTCTCCTGCGACCAGCGATAGGCGTCGTCTACATCCGGCGTCGAGCATAGGGTCGAGAAGATCGACGAATAGGAGCGCGCATGCACCGCCTCCATGAAGGAGATGTTCGACAACACGGCCTCTTCATGTGGTGTCGATGCGTCTTCCATCAGTCTTATCGAGCCGACGCCGTTCTGAATCGTGTCGAGCAGCGTCAGTCCGGTGAAAACGCGGATCGTGAGCTGCTGTTCTTCCGGCTTCAGGGTTGCCCAGGAGGGGATGTCGTTTGACAGCGGCACCTTCTCGGGCAGCCAGAAATTTCCTGTCAGACGGTTCCAGACTTCGACATCCTTGTCGTCCTCGATGCGGTTCCAGTTGATGGCCTGCACGACGGCGCCAGCCTTCGGGGCCTTGGTCTTCACTTGGATGTTCATTTTCCTCACCTGAAATCAGAGGGCACAGGAGACGCAACCCTGCACTTCGGTGCCGGACAGCGCCATCTGGCGAAGGCGAATGTAGTAGATGGTCTTGATGCCCTTCTTCCAAGCGTAGATCTGCGCCCGGTTGATGTCGCGCGTCGTTGCCGTGTCGCGGAAGAACAAGGTCAGCGACAGGCCTTGGTCGACGTGCTGAGTCGCCGCCGCATAGGTGTCGATGATCTTCTCCGGGCCGATCTCGTAAGCGTCCTGGTAATAGTCGAGATTGTCGTTAGTCATGAAGGCGGCCGGGTAGTAGACGCGGCCGATCTTGCCTTCCTTCCGGATTTCGATCTTCGAGACGATCGGATGGATCGAGGAGGTCGAGTGGTTGATGTAGGAGATAGACCCGGTCGGCGGCACAGCCTGCAGGTTCTGGTTATAGAGCCCGCCCTCCATGACGGACTGCTTCAGTTCCCGCCAGTCTTCCTGCGTCGGGATATGGATGCCAGCGCGTTCGAAGAGATCGGCAGCCGTCTGCGTAGCCGGTTTCCATTCCTGCTCCATGTATTTGTCGAAATATTCGCCGGAAGCATATTTCGAATTCTCGAAGCCCTTGAAGCTCTGGCCGCGCTCGACGGCAAGCAGGTTCGAGGCACGGATCGCGTGATAGGTCACCGTGTAGAAGTACATGTTGGTGAAATCGACGCCCTCTTCGGAGCCGTAATAGATCCGCTCGCGGGCGAGATAGCCGTGCAGGTTCATCTGGCCGAGGCCGATGGCGTGGCTTTCGTCATTGCCCTTGGCAACGGATGGAACCGAGGTGATGTTGCTCATGTCGGAAACCGCCGTAAGCGCCCGGATCGCCGTCTCGATCGTCTTGCCGAAGTCGGTCGAATCCATTGCCGCCGCGATGTTCAACGAGCCGAGATTGCAGGAGATGTCTTTGCCGAGATGGCTGTAGGACAGGTCGTCGTTGAATGTGCTCGCCTCGCTGACCTGCAGGATCTCGGAGCAGAGATTGCTCATCGTGATGCGGCCGGCGATCGGGTTCGCCTTGTTCACCGTATCCTCGAACATGATATAGGGGTAACCGCTCTCGAACTGGATTTCGGCGATCACCTGGAAGAAGTCGCGCGACCTGATCTTCTTCTTCTTGATGCGGCTGTCGGCCACCATCTCTCGGTACTTTTCCGTCACCGAGATTTCACTGAACGCCATGCCGTAGACGCGCTCCACGTCGTAGGGCGAGAACAGGTACATATCCTCGTTGTTCTTCGCGAGTTCGAAGGTGATGTCCGGCACGACGACGCCGAGCGACAGCGTCTTGATGCGGATCTTCTCGTCGGCATTCTCGCGCTTGGTGTCGAGGAAGCGCATGATGTCGGGGTGGTGCGCATTGAGGTAGACGGCACCTGCGCCCTGCCTCGCACCGAGCTGGTTGGCATAGGAGAACGAGTCCTCCAGGAGTTTCATCACGGGGATGACTCCCGACGACTGGTTCTCGATCTGCTTGATCGGCGCCCCGGCTTCACGAAGGTTCGTCAGGGACAAGGCGACGCCGCCACCACGCTTGGAGAGCTGGAGTGCTGAGTTGATGCCTCGCGCGATCGACTCCATGTTGTCTTCGATGCGAAGAAGAAAACACGAAACGAGTTCTCCTCGCTGCTTCTTTCCTGCGTTCAGGAAGGTCGGTGTTGCCGGTTGGAAGCGGCCGGAGATGATTTCGTCGACCATGTCACGGGCAAGCGCCTCGTTGCCGCGCGCCAGCGTCAGCGCCACCATGCAGATACGGTCTTCGTAGCGCTCGAGGTAGCGTTTTCCATCGAAGGTCTTCAACGTATAGGAGGTGTAGTATTTGAAGGCGCCGAGGAAGGTCGGAAAGCGGAACTTCTTCGCGTAGGCGTGGTCGAAGAGATCGCGCACGAAGTTGAACGAATACTGGTCCAGAACCTCCTGCTCGTAGTATCCCTCGGTGACGAGGTAATCGAGCTTCTCCCTAAGGTTATGGAAGAAGACCGTGTTCTGGTTGACATGCTGCAGGAAGTACTGCTTTGCCGCCTGCCGGTCCTTGTCGAGCTGGATCCTGCCCTCGTCGTCATAGAGGTTCAGCATCGCGTTGAGCGCGTGGTAGTCGAGCGTTGAATCCGCCACTTTGACGTCCGTCGCCTTCGTGTCCATAGCCTTCAAAGGGCGTTCAAGTACTGCCGTGTCCAAAATCGTTCCAATCCGTGTTTGACATTGGCGACGTCTTCCTCGGTGCCCAAGAGCTCGAACCTGTAGAGGTAAGGTACCTGACACTTCTGCGAGACGATGTCGCCGGCGAGCCCGAAGGTCGCGCCGAAGTTGCTGTTGCCGGCGGCGATGACCCCACGGAGGTTCGAACGGTTTGCCGCATCGTTGAGGAAACGGATCACCTGTTTAGGCACTGCTCCTTTGCCACCGTCGCCGCAGTATGTGGGAACGACCAGGACGTAAGGATTGTTTGCCGAGAACTCGCGCTCTCCACTTATCGGGATCCGACCAGCCGGAAGCCCGAGTTTCTCGACGAAGCGATGGGTGTTCTCCGAGCGACTCGAGAAATAGACGATCTCGCCCATTGCAATACGTCCTCAGGCGAGCGCGCTGATCATGTCAGGACGAAAACCGGCCCAGTGCTGCTCGCCCGCGATCACGACCGGAACCTGGCGATAGCCGAGCCCCTGCACCAGCGCGTAGGCAGCCGTATCTGTTGAAACGTCGACGACAGTGTAGTCGATACCCTGGCGGTCGAGCGCGCGGGTGGTCGCCGTGCACTGGACGCAGGCGGGCTTGCTGTAGACGGTGATGCTCATGTTTTTCCTCGTATGGGTTCGAAAGGCATGGGAAGTCGTTCGGACATCCGCCGATGCCCGCACGAAGGATCAGAAATGGGAATGGCACGCGCTTACGCCGCGCGGCTTCACGCTACTCGCGCTTGCTATGGACTGAACAACTGGACATGGACTTCACCCCGAAGCTGGCTCATGCGGGGATCAGGGGCAGCGGTACGTGCGGCGATCATTCCGCACATGAACGCGACCTTCCGGACACCCCGCCCGTGGACGTTATGCTCTGAGGCAGGTCTCCTGGCTTGCGGGTCGTCACATCCGATCTGCCTTCCCAATGCGTGGTCCGCACCAGTGGACTGATTGATCGCATGCTCGCCGCTTACAGTTGCGGGGGCAGCTCCGGCCTTGCTTCGCCCGTCATGGACGATACGCACCGGATTCCCGTCTTAGCTTCCGATGCGAATCGGAAGAACCTCGAACGCTAGATATAGTAGACGAGGTGTAGATTCCGTCAACGACTATGACGGAGACGTTTCCAGATTGTTGGGGACGAGCGAGGGTCGATGTGCTTGAGCAAACTGTTGTTGTCCGAGCCAAGGCCTTGGCTGGCCGACTGCTATGCGCCGAAAGTCACGAAAGAAATCACGTTTCCATCCGGATCGCGGACATGGAAGTCGGTGCCACCCCAGGTCTGCTCCGTGGGCTCTTGGGGCATCTCGACCCCTTGCCGATTGAACTCTTCATAGAGTTCGCGGACATCAGAGGCCTCAATCGTTGCCAGGATCAACGATGGCTCGCGCGCCGCAATCTCGGAAAAATTCGGTTCGCGAACCTCGCGGAGGTGAAGGCATGCGCCGTCGCGAGAAACGGAACCGTAGAACGGCGTCTCCCCGTAGAGAAAGTCGATGACGAAACCGAGCTTCGAACTATAGAAGGCGGCGCTCTCCGTGACATTCCGCACGAAAAGTATTGGGACTGCGGGCTTCAGCAACATTGTGGTCATGAGCGTCAGCAGCTCCCAACAGTCGATGGCAGAGGATACCGAATGTCAATGACCTTCGCCAGTCCAACGGCGTAGGCCAAAGAAGATCGTGCCATCCCGGTAAAAGGTCAGCCATTCGCGATCATTGCGGCTCGCGGATCCGGCACCACTTACTAGAAGAAATGAGGAGCGCCGGAATTGCACCGGCGCTCCCTTGGAAGTCTATGCCTTCACTCCTGACTCGCTCGGTTCCGCAGCCTTGCGTAAGTGCTGTGCTGCCTCAACCATGTTCACGAGGGCTGGCTTTACTTCCTCCCATTGACGGGTCTTCAGGCCACAATCCGGATTGACCAGAGCTGTCGGTGATTGGCGAGCAAAACGTTGACGCTGAAGGGCATGTCGCTGGTGTTGCCGCGCTGCCCGAATCGTTAGGCCCGCCCGGCACCCTTCAGTAGCCGCTAGAGGAGCTTCACGCCCTCTTCAAAGGGTACTCGAGAACGAACTTCGACTTGTTCGCGTTGATGAAATCCTCGACCGTCATCAGAGGCTGGCCGATGATTTCGCGACCGGTTGTGTCGGTACCTGCAAGCAGGCCTTCACGCTGGTCGAGAGTAATTGCCTCGAAATGGCGGCGTATACCCTGGGCGTCCTGCAGACCCAGGAGTTCGAGGAACACGGAGACCGTCACCTGCTCGTAAGGCAGGTCCTTGCCGAGGAGACGACCGACCTCGGCAGCGAGCTCCTCATGGCTGTATTCCTTTGGGCCGTGAAGCTGCAGAGCCTGGTCGGCGTATCTTTCCGGGTTCTGGAAAAGGCCGACGATGATGCGGGCGATATCGGCGGCCGCAATCGGAGCGATACGGCTCTCCCCGTCATAGGGAAGCACGTAGCGGCCGTACTTGATCTGCGGAGCGATGTAGAGCAGCCACTCGGCGAAGAAGCTGACCCGCAGATGGACAGACGGAATGCCGGTCCAAGTGAAGATCTGCTCGGAGAGCCAGTGGTTCTGCGTAGCCTTGCTGCGTGCGAAAGGACGCGACTGCTTCTGCGACATGTTGACGATGAACTTGATGTCGTTTTCCTTGGCGGCCTGAGCGAAATTAACGGCGGCTTCAACGAGGCCTCCCGCGACGGGGTAGCAGAAATACGCCATGTCGGCGCCTTCCATTCCCGTGCGCACGGCCCGCAGATCCAGGATGTCGCCGAGTATGATCTCAGCACCCTGGTCTCGCAGCACCTGGGCGCGCTCGTCGTCCTTTCGGACCAGCGCCTTGACCTTGAAGCCCTTCTCGAGAAGGAGCTTGACGGTCGGACGACCGGTGTCGCCCACGGCGGCGGTTACGAGTGCAGTAGCCATTGCTTTGTCCTTCTGTTGGTGGGTCGATCGGTTCCCGCCGCGGGTTGACTCCAGGCCACCCTCGAGCAGCAGCAGTTTCCGATACGGACAAATTACTCGCGCGCACTCATATCCCAAATGTCATATTTGCCTCGTTTTCGGCCATGGAGTTTATCAAGCTTAAAATCGGTGTAATCGTATCTTCGAGGCGGCTCGCGTCAGTCGAGAGCGAACGAGCGATGGATCGTCCCACCTGTGATTGGCGCGCCGCTACGCGGCGGCGAAGGCTGCGTTGCTTAAAATGGCGAAGACGCTGTCCTTGGGACTGCTCGACGCCTCCGTCAAAGCTGTACGAGAAGTCGATTGTTGGGCATGACGGAAATGCTGGCGGTTGATCGCACACCTTACTTATCGAAAGTTTCGATGGGATCCATCCTGAAATAGCGGGTAGCGTGACATGCACCTGCCGTGTGAGAAGTGTCGCGTCTCTTCCCACAGAGGCCAACTTTCCGTGGGTTCGGCGGCAACCATCCCTTGAAAGGATCCATCATTGGAAATTGGTGTCGATAGCTTTGCGATGCTCCTTACCGACCCTGCAACGGGCAGGCTTCAGTCGGCCGTCGATCGCATGGAGAGCGTGCTCTCCGAAATCGAACTGGCGGACCAGGTCGGCCTGGATGTCTTCGGAATGGGCGAGCACCATCGCGCAAACGCGCTTGACTCGGCGCCCGCTGTAATCCTTGCGGCCGCCGCCGCACGCACGAAGTCGATCAGGCTGACAAGCGCTGTCGCGGTCCTGAGCGCTGCAGATCCCGTTCGGGTTTTTCAGGAATTCTCGACGCTTGACCTCATTTCCCGCGGACGAGCGGAGATCGTGGTGGGTCGCGGCTCGTCGGTGGACGCCTATCCTCTGTTCGGCTTCGACTTGCGAGACTACGATGCGCTCTTCGTGGAAAAACTGGATCTGCTGCTCAAGATAAGAGAACAACCCAATATCAAGTGGCAGGGCCGCTTTCGTCCACCGCTCAATGGCGAGGGTGTTTTTCCTCGTCCACATCAACCAACCCTGCCGATCTGGTTGGGTGTCGGCGGAACGCCGCAATCCTTCGTTCGCGCTGGAACGCTCGGCTTGCCGTTGATGGTTGCCATCATCGGCGGGAGTTTCGAGCGTTTTCTGCCATTGGTCGAACTCTACCGTCGCGCATGGCTCGCCGCTGGCCATCCTCCCGAGAACCAGAAAATCGGCGTGCACGCTCTCGGCTTTGTCGCTGAGACCGACAAGGCTGCCAAGGAAGCGTTTTTTCCCGGCTGGTTCCAAATGTTTTCGGAAGCGGGAAAGGAACGGGGCTGGCCGTCTCCGACGCGAGCTCAGTTCGACCAGATGTGCGGTCCGCACGGCGCGTTCCTGGTCGGCAGTCCAGAGACTGTCGCGGCAAAGATATTGCATCTTAACAGGACATTGGGAGGGGTCTCCCGCGTCACTTTCCAGATGAGCACCGCCGCGCTGGAGACTGAAGCAATGCACCGGTCGATCGGGCTGCTTGGCACAGATGTAGCGCCGGTGGTTCGTGGACATCGCCCCGACTAGGGTAGCTATGGAGGGGCCGGTCCATGAAAGGAGGATCTTCTTGGACACCCGAATGTCCACCATACGGCACAAGCTGCCGGCGCCACCCGCCGTCATGCGAGACCTCCGTCTATGTTCGTACGAAAAGGGTCTGTCCTCGCGGCTTCGACAATCGACACCACCATCCGGTCATTGTTCGGAATAGTCGAAAGTGCTGAGCGACCGGGCCTCGATCGCAAGCGTCGCGAACGTCGAACGCAGGCGTGGTGCGGCGTAGTCGATAAATGCCCTGACTTTTGGGACCGAAACGCGGCCTTGCGGCGTCAATAGATGAATAGGGAGGGCCGGATATTCGTCTTTGGCAAGTACGACCCGCAATTGGCCATCTTTGATCGCCTTGGCGACGTGATGTGAATATAGGCGGGTTAGGCCGTTGCCTCGAATCGCCGATGCCAGTGCCGCGCGAACGGTATTGACGCTGAGGCGCGGTTCGAAATTCACTGTCCTCGGAATCTTCGAACCCGCGGGCGGGGTGAAGCTCCAGCTATCAAGGCCAAGGTTGGTGAACGCGATTATTTGATGTCCGACCAGATCGGCCGGCTCGACAATCGGCGGATGTGCAGCCAGGTAGTCGGGAGATGCCACCACCACTTTGCGGACGTCGTTGCCAACCTTGATGGCAATCAACGACGAATCGGGCAACTGCGCGACGCGCAACGCCAGGTCGATCCCCTCCTCGACCAGATTGACGCTCCGGTCGAGCAGCAACAAGCGTACCGAAACTGCCGGGTACTCGATCAGAAATTTGTCAACGATCTCATGCAGTATATCTTCGCCTATGATCGGTGGTGCGGAGATTGTGAGAATCCCTCTCGGTGCGGATCTCTCCCCGAGGGCCAGGATGTCTGCTTCATGCAGCTCGCTAAGGATACGACGACAAGCTATGGCATAGCGCTCACCAGCCTCGCTCAAACGGATGGTGCGTGTAGTGCGATGGAGCAGTTCCACCCCGACTTGAGCTTCGAGAAAGGCAATGGCGCGGCTGATCGCTGCGGGTGACCGCCGCAGCCGCCGCCCGGCGCCAGCCAGGCTCCCTGTCTCGAGGGTGGCAATGAACACCTCCATTGCCTCGATGCGGTCCATGCGATTTGTCTCCGTGCTTTGTGTCGATGATCCACCGACCTTATCAAAGCCGGGTTAAATTCGCTCGCTTTTCGAAACAGTGTCTGCCGAACGACGGCCGTTCAAGCGTTTTGCGATTGAAAATACATTTGCACCAACGGCGCAATCGGGCGCCGAACCAATCTTCAACCGAGGTGCACAATGAA
This sequence comes from Rhizobium sp. BK251, assembly GCF_004345245.1. Classification (GTDB taxonomy): domain Bacteria; phylum Pseudomonadota; class Alphaproteobacteria; order Rhizobiales; family Rhizobiaceae; genus Rhizobium. The sequence continues at coordinate 238,458 of NZ_SLUQ01000009.1, forward strand.
CAATTCACGCAAAGTTGCCGTCGTCACCGGCGCATCGCAGGGCATCGGGGCGAGCCTGGTCGACGGCTTTCTGAAGCGAGGCTACCGTGTCGTCGCCACATCGCGTTCGATCAAGCCTTCAGACAATCCTGATCTCGTCACGGTCACTGGCGATATCGGCGATCAGGAAACCGGCAAGCGTGTGATTGACACGGCACTTGCCAGGTTCGGCCGCGTCGACACCCTGGTCAACAATGCCGGCATCTTCATCCCGGACGCGTTTACGGAGTACACGCCGGAGCAATACGCACAGGTCCTGTCGACCAATCTCAACGGCTTCTTCTACATCAGCCAACTTGCGATCAAGGCAATGGAAAAGCAGGGTAGCGGCCATGTCGTCCAGGTTTCGACCAGTCTGATCGATCAAGCCAATTCGAAGGTGCCGTCGGTTCTCGCCTCGCTCACAAAGGGCGGCCTGAACGCCGCGACCAAGAGCCTGGCGATCGAATATGCGACCCGCGGCATTCGCGTGAACGCGGTCGCGCTGGGCATCATCAATACGCCGATGCACTCTCCCGAGACACATGAGTTTCTGGCGGCCCTGCATCCGGTCGGTCGAATGGGCGAGATCGGCGATATAGTCGACGCGGTGTTGTACCTCGACAGCGCCCAGTTCGTGACAGGTGAAATCCTTCATGTCGACGGCGGCCAGAGCGCTGGTCACTAGTGAGTTATGAGGGTCGGGGAACAGAATTCCCCGACCCTCATGCGTCTGGCGTCCATGGCCCACCAATCGAGGAGAAGGCAAATGAGTGCCAAGAATTTCCTGATCACCGGCGTAAGCCAAGGCTTGGGACGAGCGTTCGCTGAAGCTGCTCTTGGCGCCGGCCACCGCGTGGCTGGCACCGTCCGCAGCCAGAAGGCAGTCGCTGATTTCGAGGCAGTCGCTTCCAGTCGGGCGAAAGCAATTGTGCTTGACGTCACCGATTTTGACGCCGTCAAACCGGCCGTACAAGCCCTGGAAACGGAATTCGGCCCAATCGACGTCCTCGTCAACAATGCCGGTTATGGGCATGAGGGCATTCTCGAGGAGTCTTCTCTCGACGAGATCCGTCGCCAGTTTGACGTCAATGTCTTCGGCGCGGTTGCCGTGATCAAGGCCGTTCTCCCCGGGATGCGCGCCCGCCGTCGCGGCCATATCGTCAATGTAACTTCCATGGCGGGGATCGTCGGCCTTCCCGGCATCGCCTATTACGCCGGCTCCAAGTTCGCGCTTGAGGGGATCTCGGAGGTTCTCGCCAATGAGGTTCACGATTTTGGCATCCATGTCACGGCGCTTGCCCCCGGATCGTTCCGTACTGAGTGGGCCGGCAAGTCCATGATCCGGTCGGATCGCAGCATCGCTGACTATGATCGTCTGTTCACGCCGATACGCGAGGGCCGCGAGCAGAAGAGCGGACGCCAGGTCGGTGACCCGGCAGAGGCGGCCAGGGTCCTGATCGATCTGGTCGAGGAGAAGAACCCGCCGGTGCATCTGATCCTTGGGGCCGATGCGCTCAAGCTCGTACGCGATCGCACTGCAACTTTTCTGGGCGAACTGGACACTTGGGAAGAGGTTTCACTCTCGACCGATTTCGCCTGATGGTATCGTCGTCGGCCGACGAGCCGGCAACGCACGAAATCAGTTGCGTCATTAGAACTTGAATTCGCTCTCGTGCCGCTGATTCCGCATTGGGCCCATTCCCATACCTTGGCTGCAAGAACTCATATGTCCGCTTGTAGTATTGGCTGTCCCAGCCGCCAGCTGATCGTCGGCCCCAAATCGGTCATCCGTTCAATCAGAGGCAAATGTCCGCTATTGCGCATGGCTGCCGTGGCTATTGAGGTCGCCAGTCCGCATAGCAGCCTGATCCACATAGCCATGCCGAAGACGAGCTTTGAGAACCTAACCTGACATCACCATGGTCATAGTTTCGACCCGCCGTCGACTTGAATGGTGCCGCCGGTAACCCAGCGTGCCCGGTCTGAGGCGAGAAAGGCGATGACGTCGCCGATGTCGTCCGGCTCGGCCAGACGCTTCAGGGACTGGATGCCGAGGGCGAAGTCGCGCCCGGCATCGGTCTTTGTAAAGCTCGACATGTCCGTCCGCACGACGCCCGGAGCGACCGCATTGATACGGATGCCGCGTGGGCCGAGGGCGGACGCGAAATGCTTGACGAGTGTGTCGATAGCGCCCTTGGTCGCGGCATAGGCGGACAGCGTGCCGACGGAGGCGCGCGCCGCCAGCGACGAGACGAGCACGATGCTGCTTCCCTCTTGTAGGATCGGCAGCAGATGCTGCACGAGGAAGAAAGGGGCACGGACATTGACGGCAAAGAGCCGGTCGAAATCCTCGACCGTCGTTTCCTCGATCGACACGGCCTTGGCGACTCCGGCATTGGCGACCAGGATGTCCAGTCGTTCGCCGACAATCTCATGGACCCGCTCGGCCAGCCTGCCCGGCCCGTCCGCGGTGGAGAGATCGGCGCCGACAGCCTCGGCGCGGCCACCGGCGGTGCGGATCTGGCGAACTGCGGCCTCGGCCTCCGCCTTGCCCTGGCTGTAGTGGACCAGCACCTGGGCACCGGCCTCGGAGAGGGCCAGGGCGGCCGCGCGGCCAATGCCGCGCGACGCTCCCGTGACCAAAGCAGTCTTTCCGTTGCAATTGGTCATGACCGTGTCTCCTCAGGCGTTCGTACCGCCGTCGACGGTCAGGCTGGTGCCGGTGATGTAGCTCGCTTCCGGACCGGCGACGAATGCCACCATGGCGGCGATATCCTCGACATGGCCGTAGCGCTTCAGCGCCGTGTTGGCGATCTGCGGTTCCGCCCAATCGCCTGCGGCGGGATTGAGATCGGTGTCGATCGGACCCGGCTGGACATTGTTGACCGTGATGCCGCGAGCGCCGACCTCGCGGGCAAGGCCCTGCGTGAACATCTTCACCGCACCCTTGGTTGCCGCATAGGCCACGAGACCCGGGGTTCCATTGCGTTCACCGACGCAGGAGCCGATCGAGATGATACGTCCGCCGTCGCGCAGGTGCCTGAGCGCTGCCTGGGTGGCGATGAAGACGCCGCGCAGGTTGATGTCGATCACGCGATCCATCTCCTCGAGCGTCGCTTCCTCGAAGGGCCTGGGGATAGCCGTGCCGGCATTGTTCACGAGAATGTCGAGGTTGCCGAAAGTCGAGACAGTCTGCTCGACGGCGGCCGTGACGGCCTTGGCGTCGGCTGCGTCCGCCTGGATCGCGATTGCCCTGCCGCCGGCGCTTTCGATCTCGTTGACCACCTGGGCGGCTGCGTTGGCGCCCTTGGTGTAGGTAATTGCGACGGACGCGCCATCGGCTGCCAGCCGCTTGGCGATTGCGGCACCGATGCCGCGCGATGCGCCGGTGATGAGAGCGGTCTTTCCTGAGAGATTGGTCATTGTCAGTTTCCTTATGCTGGGTTGAATTTTGGGTGCAGCCGAGGGATCGCGGAAGCGATCCGCGGTGCACCCGGTTTCGGAATGTCAGTCGAAGTTGCCGTGCTGGGCCGTCGCTCAGCGGTCGAGGAAGAGGCTGGCCTCGGCGACGAACAGGTCTGGATATTGGTAGAAGGAGCCGTGATTTGCGTCCGGGTAGAGGATCAGTTGCGCGTTCGGCAGTGTCTGCTGCAGCACGTAGGAGTTCTCCGTCGGAATGATTACGTCATTGCTGCCCTGCACGACGAGGGTCGGCTGGCGGATGTCCTTGAGGTAGTCGAGATGTCCCTCGACCTCCCGGTACGCCATGTACTTGCCGATCGCCGCGATCTGGGCATTGACCGTCTGCGCGCCGACCAGCGGATCGCGATCCTTGCGGCGCAACTTGCGTTCGAGGAAGGCGAGGCCGGCCGCCTGGCTTGCCACCGAGGGCGAGAAATGGACCTTCAGCCATAGATGTTCGGCCGGATCATAAGTGCCGGAGAAGATCGCCGATGACTGGCTCGTGGACATGTCCGCGCCGCGCGGACCTGTGCCGACCAGGATCAGCTTGCGCACGAGCGCCGGGGCCTGCAGCACGATCTCCTGGGCGACCATGCCGCCGATCGAAAACCCGAGCACGTCGACCCGGTCGAGGGCGAGCGCCCTGATGAAGGCAATCGCGTTCGCGCCCATCGCCTGGAAGCTGTCAGGGGTTTCACCCGAGCTGGAGGAGATACCGGCATTGTCGAAGAGGATCACCTCTCGCGTCGCGGCCAGGCCGTCGGTGACGGCCGGATCCCAGTGGTCCAGCGTGCCCTGAAAATGCTGGTTGAAGACGATGGGAACGCCGCCGGCCTTGCCGAAGCGGCGATAGGCGAAGCGGACGCCGTTGGCCTCGACGAACTTGGTCGGAGCGGTTTCATGGGTGTATGTCATGATGGTAACCTCGAATGCCTTAAGTGCGAGGGGCGCCTGACCGTCGGGCCCGCTCGCCGCGGATGGTCAGCCTGCCGTCTTGCCGCCATCGGCGGTGACAATCTGGCCAGTGATGAAGGAGGCCTTGCCGGAGGCAAGGAAGGCAATCGCCTCGGCGATCTCGCTCGGCTCGCCGACGCGGCCAAGCGGCACCCTGGCGGCGAGCGCCGCCTTGACTTCGGTACTGCCGGTGAAACGGTTGAGCATGTCGGTCTCGGTCGGGCCAGGAGCGACGGCGTTGACACGCACGCCGGAGCCGGCCGCTTCGAGCGCCGCCGACTTTGTCAGACCTTCCACGGCGTGCTTGCTCGCGGCGTAGACCGAAGCACCGGCGGCGCCCTCATGGCCGTAGCTCGAGGAGATGTTGACGACGCTGCCCGCACCCTGGGCCAGCATGACCCGCAGCTCGTGCTTCATGCTGAGCAAGGTGCCGAGCACATTGGTGTCGAAGGTCGCGGCATAGGTTTCGGCGCTCTGTTCGGTCACCGGGCCGGGCTGGCCTTCGGTGCCGGCATTGTTGACGGCGGCGTCGAGACGGCCGAAACGGGCCACCACACCGTCTACGAGCGCACGAACCTCGTCGTCGCTGCGGACGTCGGCCTTGATGAACTCGGCTTCGGCGCCCATCCCGCGAAGCTCTTCCACCAGGGCATGACCCTTCCCTTCGCTGCGGCCGGAAATAACGACGCGGCTACCGCCATTGGCGATGGAGAGAGCGGCGGCGCGACCGATGCCTGTCAATGCGCCGGTGATGAGAACGACAGGTGCTGGCATGATCTTAATCCTTTGACAAGGTTACGTTTATCTGGAATCATCCGGACTTCTTTCTCGCTCTTCGATTTCGTTTCCCGAGCCAGATGTCCGCTTCCGTTGAGCATTGATTTAGGCCTCCCTTGTGCCTTTGAAAAAGACTTTGTAGGTTGGAGCCCATGCCTGAAAAGTATGGGTTGACTCATGGAACTGAGACATCTGCGCTATTTCATTGCCGTTGCCGAGGAGGGCAGCCTGACGGTTGCCGCCGAACGCCGGCTGCATACAGCACAGCCTTCGCTCAGCCGGCAGATCCGCGACCTGGAGCATGAGGTCGGCGTTTCCCTATTGGTGCGGAGCGCGCGCGGCGTGGAACTGACCGAGGCTGGCAAGGTCTTCCTCGACCATGCACGCCTGGCGCTGGCGCAGGTGGATGCCGGCCGTGAAGGGGCGCGGCGCGCGGCGCGGCCGCTGAAGCCGGTCTTTGCCGTCGGCTTCCTGAGCGGCCAGGAGGTCAACTGGCTGGCCGAGACGACCCGGCTTCTCGGAGCGGACCTCCGGAACATCGAGATGACGGTATCGAGCGAGAATTCGCCGGAGCTGGCAGAGGGACTATCGTCCGGCCGCCTCGACGTCGCCTTCTTGCGGCATGAACCCAACCATCCCGAGCTCGACTACATCACCGTCGGAACGGAGCATTTCGTCGTGCTGATGCCGAGCGATCACCGGCTCGCCCGCCAGAAGGAGATCGACGTGCGCGAACTCGCCAAGGAGACCTTCATCGGTGGCTCGAACATCGCAGGGCCGATGCGGCAGGCGATCGAGGATTATCTTGCCGCCAGCGGCCTCAACATAGAGCCCGCCCACCGGGTCCATAACCTGACCATGGCCATGTCGCTGATCGCCTCGACGCGAGGCGTGGCGCTGCTGCCGGCCTATGCCGAGAATTTCCTGCCCTGGTCCGTCACCAGCCGCCCGCTGAAGGGCGAGCCACCAACGATTGACCTTGCGGTCGGATATAAACGCTCGAACAATTCCCCTATTCTTTCCGTGTTCCTATCAAGACTGACGAGCAGCAAGGGGTCGCCGCGCGTTGGAGCAGACGACCGCTCGGCATGATCAACCGCGCGCGCTCGCAGCGAAGGTTTGCCGGCGCAGGGGCGCAGGCACTATACAGCGGATGGCTGCAGGGCTTCGCTTGTGCGCCCGAGCGCCTCGAAGAGAGCCCGTAAGTCGGGGTCGCTGGCTGCCCACCGGTTCGGATCGTCTCTTCCAAGACAATTCGCGTAGGTCAGGACGATCCGCGCGGACAGAGCATCATACTCGGCAATCTTTTCACCAAAGTCGGACAGTGGGCCCCATGCAGCGATCCTTGTGATGAGCTCTATGGCCAAACCCCTCCAGAAGACCCCATCTTTTTGCGCATGAGAGGCGCGGATGCCGGAGAATAGTTTGAAGGCGGGTGCACGACCATCTTTGTCGACTGCGTTTGCGATTGTATCGACTGCCTCGCGGATCTCATCAGGCACGGGCGCCTCAAGTATGGCGCCTAGAAGAAGAATGATGTCATGCCGCTCGTTGGCGCCGAGAACCGTCTGGCGATAGAAGCTCACGAAGAACCGGTCGGCAAAGGACGCAAGCTTTGCGCGGCCGCTCGGCGCCGACTCCTCTCTCAGAAGATGCTTGCGCCGCATTTCCGAAAACGGCTGGGCGATCAGCGATTGCTGCTGAACTCCAAGCCGGCGTGCAAGATCGGACTGCGAGACGGGTTCGCCATTGGCGATCATGTCGTGCATGCAGCTCGCAGCTCGTTGACCAAGGTCGGCCAGAATGAACTCGTAGGCGCTTGCATAGTATCGCTGGAAATCAGTGATGACGAAGGGCAACCCCTGTCTGCCGTTCTGGGTATAGGCGCGAGCAAGAACGTTTGCTGCCTTCGGGGTGCGATCCGTCAGCAGAAATAGAAAGCGCATCAGGCGCTCCTCCGCCATTTGCTGTCCCTGCGCAAATCGCGCGTCGAACAGCGCCGTCGCGTCCGTCACGGCGATCCCGCCGAGGGAAACGGTATTGAATATCCCGAACAGCGGATCGCCCGGCTCACTGTCAATGCCGCCGGTATCCGACGTCGTCACCAGCATCACCCGACTTTCCGAGCGATCCAGCCAATTGCGAAGCTTGGCCTGCGCACCGTGGCTCGAAAAGGCGCGGCGAAGGAGGCCGGGAAAATCCTCCGCGATGAGGATCAACAGCCGCTGCTTTCGGCTGCGGGCCGTGAACGCCTTGTCGAGCTTCGCTGTGATTTCCTCCCAGCTGGCGGCTGGTTTGACGGCCTCTCCTTCGAACCGCGCGTAGACCTCGTTGATGAAGTCTTCTGGAGACTGGATGTGAGGATGGAACTCCGGCAGCCTCACGATCTTGCCGGGGAATGTCGCCATTACGAGCATGCTCTCAAGGGCGTGCGTCAGGAATGTCTTGCCTGAGCCAGGCCTGCCGACAACAGCCATATGCTGCATCGGGCCGGTTTGGCGAGCGGCATTGTCGCGGGCCTCCGACACCAACTGCTCGACAGCGTCAGGATGGAACATTGGGGGCGCCATTGCGCTTTGACCCGGATCGGAAAGGCTATAGAGATCGCGATAGGTTTTCAGGAATTCGACGATATCGCTCTGCATCAGTCGGACCGCCAGGCGGAAACCAGACCGGACGCATAAGCGACACCGCGTGATCGCGAAGAACTTACAAATCCGTCAGACTGCAGGAAATCCAGGAGCTCGCGACCTGTCTGGTCGTCGCCTTGCTGACTTTGTGCGCTCAGGATCTGGATGGCCTTGTCGAATTCGATCTTGCCGTCCGAGGCCTTGGCAATCTCCTTGAATAGCCGGGCGGCGCGTTCCCGCTCGGGCTCGTCATAGCGTGAGAAACGCCGGTCGAACTGGCTGTAATACTTCTCCTCGAGCGCATCTTCGATCTTGTCGCGAAGATCTCCCTTCAACGCTGACAGAGATGCGTCGGGGGCGTATTTGATTTTGCTATAGGCGAGTTGGATGACGCCGGGAAAGTAGGCGGGCAGGAGTTCAAGCAGCGCGTCGGTACAGCCGTCTTGCCAACCTTTCGGCCTGCGTGCGGCAATGCAGGCTTCGATAAGCTTACTCGCGTCCTCTTCCTTCATTTCCTCGATCGTGACGGGGTCGCAATCATTGAGGTGTTCGTCATCGATCCCGTACTCGCGACGCAGCCACGGCATCGAAAAGGAGCCGCACAGCGCCATGGCAACGCCAACATCGTCCGATCGCCAATGGCGAAGGATCGCGAGGAATTTGTTCAGACGGGCGACGACCTTCGGTTGGTCAACAGGATCAGCCGCCTTGAGCGCGTTCAGGAAGAGAAGCGGCAGCTCATCGAAAATGATGATGGGGCGCGTTTGCTTGTCGAGTGCTGCGAGCTCGGAACCGATCTGCTCGAACAGTGCCTCGGCGTAGTCGTCGATGTCGCTGTCGGCGACTGAATCGATCTTGCTTTTGATGATTGAGGTGACTTTTGCCTTGATGTTGGCGGGAAGAAAGTCCGTCCTTTCAGCCCATTTGCTGATCTTTGCGACCGGCCCATTGTTTTCTGCGAGGGCCTTCAGAAGAGCCGCAAGAGTTCCGGCAAGCGTGTCGTGCTTCTGCAGATCAATCCAAAGCACGGTTTTGCCGGATGCGCGCAGGCGCTCCCTGGTCTCTGCGATCAGCGATGATTTGCCGATGCGCCTCAAGCCGAACACCGATACGGAAGTCCCGTCCAGTAAGCGATCGACAATCTCGTCTGGATCAGGCCGTGCGCCGGGCCAGTAGTCATCGCCGAACTTGTGTGTGCCGTAGCCAGGCTTGAACTTCCGCGTGTGTGCTGCCATCGCAACCACCCTTACCTATGCAGGCTTCTGCATATCTTTGCCATTGCATATCAATGCGGTTTAAGTTCTAGTATGCAGACAGGAAGATATCAAGCCGTATGCATAGTCGAACACTACGCCTCCGTTTGGTTTCGGTTGCTGGTCGCGGTTGTGCGACAGCCCCGCGTGGCCCGAAGGCAGGCTATCACGGCGTCTACGACCCGCTTGCTAGAAAGTCGGTGCAGCAGAACTCTAAGGTCAGGCTGGGCGAGACAGGGCCGTTGAGCCCCGCACGACAACCGACGTCGAACGCACTGCCCTTCTCACCTGAGCCCAAATGCAGCGTGAATTCCGTCAACTATAAATTGGATCGAGAGCGCCGCAAGGAGAACCCCGAGCAGACGCGTCAGCAGTGCACGACCGCTGACACCGAGCACCTTGTCCACCTTCTGCGCCACAAAAAGGGCGACCACGACGAGTGCCATCACCGCAGCAATGACGCTGATCAACTCCAGTTTTCCGGCCACTCCGTCCATGGTCCCTGCGATCAGCACCGTCGCGGACAATGCGCCCGGGCCGGCGATGAGCGGGGTGGCAATCGGGAATACGGCAATGTGGTGCAGGTGTTCCTTGGTAATGGCGGCGTCGGTGCTGCGCGACCGTCTATGCTGGCGCAACTCGAAGATCATCTCAAAAGCGATCGCAAACAGCATCAGGCCACCCGCTATGCGAAAGGCACCCATCGATATGCCAAGCGTCTGGAGGATCGTCGCCCCGAATAGGGCAAACAGGGTGAGAATGCAGAATGCGATCAGAACGCCCCTAATTGCGACCAGCTTGCGCTGCTGGCGCGTCATGCCATGCGTTACTCCCAAGAAGAGCGGCGCAAGGCCCGGCGGATCGACGGTTACGAGCAACGTGGTAAAAGCGCTAACGATAAGATCATGGGATCCCATGGATGTCTCCTTCGCGCTCGACGTAAAGGATGTGCCTGTGCTCTGGCAACCCCTCGGACTGAACCACGGTGAACGGTAAGGCTGATACGCTCCATGGGCCTTTAACGGAGAAGGCCCATGAGATCACGCGGTCCATATCGTCGGCACTCGACGCAGCCACGCTGCAACTCTGCCAAGACATCCGCCACGGCGTATCCTTGTCTTCAGACGGGGTTCATCGCAGCGAACAAGCTATCGTAGTTTCCATCCCGCTCAGCCCAACGGCGTGCTTGATCCCGTTCGAGGAGTAGCTCTCCCCGCGGGTGTCGGCCGTGTTCCAGCATCGCCATCACCTCTGAGACATAAGTGGCAAGCGGCATTGCGCGTGGGTCCGCCGCCTGAGAGGCACCGGTCAGCTCGGTTTGAACGTAGGGAGGAGACAGTTCGAGGATCTCGATCGGCAGGTTGCGCAACTGGTGACGCAGCGACGTCAGCCATGAATGCAGGAAGGCCTTGCTCGCGCAGTAAGTCGGGAAATCAGCCCGTGGCAGGAAGGCGAGTGCAGAGCTTGTCGCCATGATGGCTGCAGTCGGCTGCGTCTTCAACGTCGGCAGGAAGGCAGCTACGACGCGCAGCACTCCCAGGACGTTGGTCTGCACGATGTTCTCGGCCGTTGTTCCATCCCAATCGGCGGACGTCATGTCCTCGACGCGCGATATCCCGGTATTGGCGATCAACACGTTCAGGTCAGGGAAGCGTTGGCGAACATCACGTGCCGTGCGTTCCAAGGCTTGAGGATCATTCAGGTCGAGATGCATGCCGACGATGCCGGGGCGACGATCCGTGATGTCGGTCAGCAGATCATGTCGGCGTCCGGCTACGATCACGCGGTTGCCCCGGTCGTGAAACGCCTCGGCGAGCGCACGCCCGATCCCGCTCGTGCCGCCTGTTATGAGGATGGTGTTGTCAGTCATTCGCATTGTTGGAACCTTTCCATAGCGTTTTAAGGAAAGGCCACGGCGTCATCATCAACCCGGCGCAACGCCCTGGACGACCCTGAGTGATCGGTCGAAGGATTGGCTGTGGGAGTGACTTGAATTGTTACCGCGCCTTTACACCCGAGATTTCCCTGCTGGGACCTTCTCGACAAAGGACGCGTTGGATGACGGTAACGCCTACGACAGAGTGTCTTGCACCGCTGCAGGTGGATAGCTAGTCGACAGGGCCCCTGCAGTCAACTCGTCAATGAGTGGAAGTCCGCAGCCAATCGCCTTGATGGACCGGGAGATATTTGCCGGGGCTTTTGAAGATGCGCGTCTTGTGGCCGTTTGCGGATTGAATATCGACCCCTACATGGGAAATACTCCGGCGCGGACGTATCGGGAATGGCTCGACTTTGCGTCTTCAGGGAAATTAGAATGCGGGCAAAGCCGCCTTGCCCATCAAAAGTCGGCCGGAAGCCGCCGACCTGGGATTTGCTGGGCCGATACGCTCATTGGGCTGACCCCGCTGTTGTGGTAAAGTTGCCCGACCAGTCCTAGCCCTTTTGCTGCGTTGCTGTGCCCTCAGGCGGCGTCACGGCTGCGCTGTTCTTGGAGGAACAGGAATGCCGGAGACGACGGTCAATGTTCGCTACATGGTCGATGACGTGGAGGCCGCCATCGCCTGGTATACGGGCCACCTTGGCTTCTCGCTTCTGTCAAACCACGCTCCCGCCTTCGCGGATGTGCGGCGCGGCGCGTTGCGGCTCCTGCTCAGTGGACCGATGAGCTCGGCGGGACGGCCGATGCCAGATGGTGAGCGACCGGGGCCAGGCGGCTGGAATCGCATACACCTCGTCGTGGAAGATCTGCCGAGCGAATTGGCAAGGCTCAGGGCTGCCGGCGTTCTGTTCCGCAATGAACTGGTCACTGGACCCGGAGGAGTGCAGATTCTTCTGGTTGACCCTTCCGGCAATGTCGTCGAGTTGTTCCAGCCGGCTAGCGGATAATCTGCAAGGGGTCAGAGGCTGACGAAAGCTTTGGTCCGCTCTCCGCCAAAGGCAACCATTCGGCTCCGCAGAGCGCCGAGGCGACAGCCGCGAAAATGACCAATCCCGAGGCCTTGGGGCGCAATTCGAAAGATCAGCCAATTATCCGGGTCTTTGAAAACAGCTAACGTGAATTCAGCTCTTCGCGAAGTCCGCCGCTGTGAGAGGAACAGGTCTGTAGCCGCCGACATCAGCAATATCGTATTCCCGACCCAGCTCTGCTGCGACCAGGACCTGCCCCGATTTCGACATCAGCGCAGGGTCCCGCCAAAGTCCGGCAATGACGTGGCCGATGAAGCTGGGGGATTCGGAGTTGGACAAGTCGAAATATTCGGCGTTCTGCAAGACGGCTTCGGTGCGTACCAGACCGGGATAGAGCGCGACGGCGGCTACATTGTGTGGCAGCAGTTCATGCGCGAAGTCCGCGGCCATCTTGTCGGCAGCGGCTTTGGCGACACCATAGATCGCGTTCCCCTCGTAGAGTTGCGCGGCCCAGAATGAAATATTGACGATCAGACCGCTCTGCGCCGAGATCATCATCGGTGCCACTGCACGCGACATCATGAAAGCCGCCCTCAGTGCAGTGTCGATCATTGCGTCCCACCGCCAGATGGGCTGCTCCCAGAAGGGCCGAGGCCAGGTAAATTCGCCGTCCTCAACCATGTTTTCATAGCCGGGCCATGCATTGTTCACCAGAATATCCAGCCTGTTGCCGGCTCGAATCTCGTCGGCCACGCGCTCGGTTTCGGCGTCGTTGCTATGGTCACAATGATGAACGACAACTCGTCCGGGTAGTTTCTCAGCCTCAAGCTCGAGCCCATCCAGCGATCCCGCGCGGTTGCCCCGCACGCGTGCTTCTGCCTCGGAACGCGTCCTGCCGGTAACGTGTACCGTGGCTCCTTCGGCGAGCAGAGCCAGCGCAATCCCGCGGCCGATACCGCGGCTTCCACCCGTTACCAGCGCGACGACATCTTTCATGTTGGCTGGCCTCCCATACGATGGCTGTTTGCACGGCTGGTGAGCATGCATTTGGGCTGCGGTATAGCGCCCTCAAAGAATGACTCGACGCAATTGCCCCGTAAGCGTTGGCGGGCACTTCAGGAGACGTCGAGTGTAACGTCCCGTCGGTGAAGGAGAAGGATGCCGATCCGTGACGGTATCCTTCTCGTCCGGTGTGCAGGCCGGCCTTTGTTCTGGATGGCAGGCGAGTACTAAATAACGAGCACCCGCGTTCCCACCGGCGCTCGGGAATAGAGGTCCACGATATTCAAGTTCGTCAGTCGCACGCAGCCGTTCGACACCGCTTGGCCGATCGACCAGGGTTCATTGGTGCCATGGAGCCGGAACATCGTATCGCGCCCATCCTGGTACAGATACAGGGCCGCAGCTCCCAACGGATTAAGCGGTCCACCGGGAACGCCGTCCGCATATTGGAGCAGTCTCGGTTTGCGCTCCATCATGGCTTCGGTCGGCTTCCATGAGGGCCATTCGGCCTTGCGCCCGACCGTTGCCTCGCCCCTGAAGGTCAGTCCCTCCTCCCCGACCGCGACGCCGTAGCGTGTCGCACGACCGCCTGGCTCGACGTAATAGAGGAAACGTTCCCGCGTATCGACGACGATGGTTCCCGGTCGTTCAGGTCCATAGTAGGCGACTTCCTGTTTGCGATAGCGGGGATCGCGGTCGGGATCCGCGAAAGACCTTTCGTCACTGGAAACGCATCCGGAAGCCATAACTGCGAGCCCGCTGAGCAGGAGCGCGCGACGCGTGACATGGTTGCGATCCATTCGTACCTGCCCGTTCTTGTCCCTCTAAGTTACCAATTATCATCGCGGGCCGTGACGGCCAAGGGATGGGACCGGCGGGAAGCTGCAGTTTGTTCAGTAGATGCTAATCTGCAGCGATGTGTTGTTATCGTGCCACGGTCGCCGACCGTGGAATGACAGCGAGGAATACAACGGCAACGGTGATCGTCTAGCGACCGGTTTCCCGCTCGATGTTGCCGATCATCAAACCGCCGCCCGCCGCTTCGGTGCGAGACGGTCCGTGGACAATCACGATCGCGGTGAGGATGGCGTTTCCCCCGTCGATGATTCCAAACTGCGTTGCGGTGGCACCACGCAACTACGACTTGCCGAAAACAAGGACGAGCTACATTCTCTCCTGCGAATGTTCTTCAGGTTCCAGCTTCGGCAAGAGGTGATTGAAAATGAGCAAATTTCAGGTTTGTGCCACTCGGAGGGAGGTCATCGCCGGGGCGCTTGCGGCGACGGCGACCTCTCTTCTGCCGCACGGCGTGTACGCGGCGGAGTTTCACCGGTTTACGCACGGGCAGTTCGATATCACTGTCGTCAGCGATGGCTTCATCACTCTTCCGGCTGAAGTCCTGCTTCCCGACGCGACCCCGGATGAAAGAGCCACCATCATAAAGCGGCTCGGCGGGGATCTCCAAGCCGCTCCCGTGCAGGCGAATATCCCGCTCATCAGGCAGGGAAGCGACCTGATCCTCGTCGATGATGGGTCTGGAACGCACTTCCAGGCGAGCGCCGGAAAGCTCGTCGAGAATCTCAAGACCTTGGGCGTGGATCCTGCGGACATAACGAAGGTGATCTTCACCCACGCGCATCCCGACCATTCCGGAGCGACCACCACAGCTGAGGGAAGGGTCCTCTATCCGAACGCGCAGTACTATGTCAGCAGCGTGGAATGGGAGTTCTGGACCGACAAGAATTATGAGGCGCACATGCCTGCCGCGCTCCATGAGTTTGCGCGCGGCGCGCAGCGCGACCTTTTCGCCGTCAAGGACAGGCTTACGCTGGTCATCCCGGGTGATGAGATCGTGTCAGGCATAAGCGCCATCGGAACGCCGGGTCACACGCCCGGACACATCTCCCTGGAACTGGCCGGAGATGGCAACCTGCTGATTACCGGTGACGCCTGCACCAACGACATCATATTCTTCGAACATCCGAACTGGCACTTCGGCTTCGACACGGATGCGGAGGTTGCGCTAAAGAGCCGACGGACGCTGCTAGAGCAGGCCGCTGCCGGCAAGATCAAGATGCTCGGCTATCACTGGACATATCCCGGCGTGGGCTATGCCGAGCGCAAGGATAGCGCATATCGCTTCATCGCGGCCTAGCAGCCGGGGTCTGCGCTTCTTAGGATTATGAGCCAAGATCCGTCGAGGATTTTTGGAACCTTCCGCCCATTGATGCGTTGAGCATGTCTTACCGGTCGACTTCCCAAATCGTCGGCCGTTTAGCCCCGGCCTTCGCCCCCCAGCCAGTGCCGGGGCTTCTTATGTCTGCACGCCAGACCCGCCGCCTTCCCTGCGCGGCGCCACCCAATCCGCCGCCCGGAATTCATATCCACTTGAGGCATGGTTCATGGTCCCGAAGGAGTGAGGTGATCTGTTATTTCTTTCTGCCGGGCACGCTCTACATGGCTCGCATACCGCCGCATTGTTCCTTTGCTCAAAAGCGCTGCGGGTCAATGACCGGCGCGTGTGCGCGATCGTCGATGTCGATACGAAGTAGAAAAGGAATGCCGTTGACAAATGGCATGGCACAAACGATCGCGCAGGCGCTGATGCCAATCTGCTTCTGCATCCTCTTGGGATGGATGGCCGGCAAGACGAAAGTCATGCCAACGGAATACGGCCGGGCGCTTGCGAGGTTCGTGGTGCTGTTCGCGCTGCCGATCGCACTGTTCATCGCCGCGACGAAGGCCAATCCGCGGGATATCTTCGACATTCGGACCTTCCTGGCGCTTCTGGCGGGATTTGGCCTGACCTTCGTGATCGGCTGGCTTGGCGCGCGTCATCTTTTCCGACACAACGAAACCGACCGCGCGGTTCAGGCCCTGGCATGCTCGTTTCCCAACATTTCCTACTGCGGCCCACCGGTTCTGGTCGCCGCTGTCGGAAATTCGGCACTTCTTATGGTCGTAACTGGCAATCTCGTCGCCGCCCTTGTCATCGTGCCGATCGCCCTGGTCGTGATGGCGAGAAACGCGAAGCATGAAGCGAAGAAGGTAAGCTTTGTGGGCGCAGTGGCGAGGGCTTTGCGCCAGCCTCTCCTGCTTCTTCCTGTCGCCGGCGCCCTTTTCGCCGTCGCGGGGATCGGCCTGCCACCGCTTGCCGTAACTTCAGCCAAGGAAATCGGCGTGGCGGCTGGCGGGACAGCCCTGTTTGCCCTTGGGCTGATACTATCGGAAGCCCCGCTGCGGCTGGATCGTGAGATCATATTCAATGTCCTGGTCAAGAACGTGATCCAGCCGAGTGTCATTCTTGCCGTCGGCTACGCGCTTGGGCTGAGGGGAGCCAATCTTGCCCAGGCGTTCCTGCTTGGCGTCCTGCCAACGGCCGCGGAGGTCTCGGCAATCGCGGTGGCGCGAAACGCCTACGCCGAAAAGGTTGCAGGCAGCACGACCGCCAGCGTGCTGGCAAGCATCGTGACGATAAGCGTCGGGGTCGCCATCGCGCGTTTCCTCCAGTCCTGATCGGGTGCGACGCATCATCGCCACTGCTTCGATCTTGCCTGCTTATCCGCCAGGCAATCCCCGAAAATGGCAAAGTCGGGGGAGCGGGCCTTGAAGGCAGCGCCAGGTGCGCGATGTCAACATGGTCCCGCAGTCAACTTGCACTACATGAATATTGCAACGGAGGCACAGACATGGCTAAGAGTACCAATAACACCTCAAACCGACACGAACTGGTGCGCAGACGTGCCCACGCAATATGGGAAAGAGACGGTCGCCCCGAAGGCAAGCACGACGAGCACTGGCTTCAGGCAGAGCATGAAATAGACCAGGGGATCGGCGAGATCGAAGGCGATGACACTCCAAACCTCGCCGCAATTCGCGAGGCCGCGCGGGAGCACACTGATACCTTTCTAGTCCCTAGTGACCTCGAGGATGCGGACCAACGCGAGGCAGCGCCAGGGACGCGCGAACAGCCTTGAGACGAGTGGAGCCGTCAAGGCGCCGGAATTCACCGTGACAACTGCCCGGCATGATAGCCCAGGCGGCGCTCGAAATCCGGATTGGTCCTTGCGCCTTCGGCCAGTTGCCCAAGGCGTTTCCGTGTGCTTTCCAGCGAGGTCGCTCGACGGAAAGCGTTGGTCGAAGCGATCAGATCATCGGCATTTGGCAACCCATGCCGGTTGACGAGTTGCTTCACGGTGGACAGGCCCTCTCGATCAAACGACCGGATGCGCCGGATGAACTCGGCCACGAACCCGTCCAGTTCGTGATCGGGCAAGGCGCGATTTATCATGCCGTATCGCTCCGCAGTTGCCGCATCGAAGTCATCGCTTCCGAGAAGCATCTCGAGCGCCCGGCCTCGTCCCATCAACAGCGTCAACCGTTCGATGGCGCCGCCCCCCGGCACCAGGCCGAATGCAACCTCCGGCTGGCAGAATATCGCTTTCTCCAGGCTCGCAAATCGAAGGTCGCAAGCGAGAAGCATTTCGTTGCCAACGCCCCTCGCGCGGCCGCGCACCGATGCGATGCTGATTGCAGGCGATTGGCTGAGGCGTTCCGTGAAATCGATCCACACCGAGCGGCCTCCGGGCATGTCGGGCTGCGCTTCGCCGGCGCGGCTCATGTCGAAGTGCGCAATAAAGAATTCCGGATTGGCACTGTCGAAAAGCACGACCTTCAGCTCGGGATCAGCTTCCATTTCACGAGCCAATTCGTTGAGATCATTGATCGTGGCCGGGCCTATCAGGTTCAATGGCGGATTGTCGAAGGTGACATGCCAGAAGTCCGGTGAGTGCCGTGTTACCTGAAAATCCTTCTTGATCGTCATCCTGGTTCTCCATCGCATTCCAAAGCATCAGATGAGACATATGGCGCGGTCCACGGCACCCGGCCACCGGCTTCGGTAGCACCCGCTCGCTACCGCGCCGTTCTGCAGGCGGTGATGCGGTTACAGATGCAATATGCGCTGACACGTTTTTGGCACCGGTCAAAGGACCGGCCGTCAGAGCCTGCTGATGACCTCGATGCAGAAATCGGTGAATGCGCGGACCTTGGCCGGCGGATGCTTGCGTGAGGGGTGGATGGCAAAGAGCGGGAAGCGCTCGCCGTGCCATTCCGGAAAAAGATCGATCAATTCGCCGCTTTCCAGCAGATCGCCGACGCCCCAGCCGATCACCTGCGCGATGCCCGTGCCTGCCACGCACTCCTGGAGCATTGTCTTGGGATCGGTGAACTGAAGCGGGCCATGCGTCTCCACCACTATCGAGGTGGTTTCGTTGACGAATTCCCATTCGAAGGCATGCTTGGTGTGTGGGTCGCGAAATTGCAGGCAGCGGTGCGTTGAAAGTTCGGAAGGGTGCACCGGGCGGCCATACAATGCGATGTAGAGGGGAGAGGCGACGGTCAGTATCGGCGCTTCCACCAGTTTTCTGGAAACAAGGCTGGAAAAACGGGGTTGTCCGAAACGGATCGCAAGGTCGATGCCGTCGGAGACGAGATTTCCAAGCTCCTCGCTCGAGACGAATTCGATCGACAGTTCGGGGTAGCGATCACAGAATGCCCCGAGCCGTCCGGCGAGAACGAGCGGCAGGAAAAACGGGTCCATGTCGACCTTCAACCGGCCGCGTACGAGAGCGGTTGTGCCGGCAGCAACTGAAGCGGCTTCCTCGATCGCGTCGAGATGCGGCTTCACCTCTTCATAGAAGTGCCTGCCCTCGTCGGTCAGCATGATCGATCGCGTCGTCCTGTCGAGGAGGCGGACGCCCAGTCGTGCCTCGAGCCGCCCGATCGCACGGCTTACCCCGGATGCGGTAATCCCGATCAGTTCGGCGCCTTTGACGAAGCTGCCGCCTTCGACAACTGCGGCCAGAACACTCACCCCGGCAAGCAGGCGTCCATCGAAGCTCATGGGGCTATTCCTGACTTTTGGTCAGCAACCATCTGACATAAGCGCACTTAAATCAAGATCGCTTTGGCGCGATAACGTGCTCGGCGCCTCGCAAGGCCAAAACGACAACGGAAAGGAACTGAACATGAGCACGGGCAATCCTCGGAAGATTTTCAGGGGCGGCACCGTCGTCTCCATGGACCCGGCGGTCCCGAACCTCGGAAAGGGCGATGTCCTAGTGGAGGGCGACAGGATCGTGGCGGTCGGTCCTGCCGTTCAGGCGGACGATGCGGAGGTCATTGATGCTGCCGGCGCCATCGTTTTGCCGGGTCTCGTCGATGCCCATCATCATGCCTGGCTCGGCGTGATGCGCAGGATGATGCCGAATGTCGACGATCTCTTCGACTATATCGCGGTCGTGGCCGAAGCCCTCGGCTCGGCCTACCGGCCTGAGGACATGTATCAGAGCACGAGGCTGACCGCGGTCGCCTCGCTCGATGCCGGCATTACCACCATCATCGACGCCTGCCACAATTCCCGCAGCCCTGAGCACACTGACGCCGCGCTCGCCGCGTTTCAGGAGGCCGGCATCCGTGCGCTCCACATGGTCGGCAAGCCGATGGACAAGAAAGCCTCGCCGCTTCACCTGCCCGGCGATCTTGCCAGGCTTGCCGGGAAATGGGGCTCCTCTGAAACGGACCTGGTCCGCGTCGGCCTGTTCGGCCAGTTCGACCTCGACGCCTGGAAGGTCGCTCGAGGACTCGGCCTGCGGATACTGACGGAATTCATCGGCGATCTCGCCAAGCTCGGTCCTGAATTCGCAGAAAAGGGCGTGCTGGGTCCCGACAACATCTTCAATCACTGCACCCGTATCCCGGAGGATGCCTGGAGGCTGCTTGCCGATGCCGGCGTCAACGTAACCGTCAACCCGCGGTCGGACGCACTGTTCGGCTTCGATGACGAGTCCTTTGCCTACCAGCAGGCGATCGACCACGGCCTGACACCTGCCCTCGGCATCGATCTCGACACGGCATTCGGCAGCGACATGTTCGGCGAAATGCATGCCCTCTTCTCCCAGCAACGCTCGGCCATGCGCTACCGAAAGTTCCGAGGCGAAGCCGACGTCCCCGCCCCCATTTCGGTGCAAGCTGTCCTGGAGGCCGCGACGGTCAACGGTGCGAGAGCAGCGGGCCTGCAGTCGCAGATCGGCACGCTGACGCCGGGCAAGCAGGCCGATATCATCATGGTGCGGGCGGACGGCATCGGCGTATTCCCGCCGACCAATGCGATCGGCGCGGTCGTCCAGGCTATCGGGCGCTCGGACGTCGACACCGTCATGGTCGCGGGCCGCATTCGCAAGCGTCATGGAAAGCTGCTCGGCGTCGATACCGGTCGCCTGTTCTCGGATATAGCCGCATCGCGTGACCACCTCTTCGCGGCCGCCGGCTACAGGCCCGAGGGATTCGAGAAATCCTTTCCGCCTCTCGATGCCGCCTGAAGCATCGGGCATCTGACGCGCCGGCCGCATTTCACGCGGCCGGCAGCTTCCATCCCCTACCGAACATGGAGACCATCATGTCGCAACCGCTCTCCGCGACCGCGGATGGCGACGAGGCGCCGGTCCACCTCGATCGTCCCGCCCCGGCCATCATCGCTGCACTCTTCTGCGGCTATCTCTGCATCGGCCTGCCGCTTCCCGTCATCCCGCTCTTCGTCCATGACAGCCTCGGCTATGGCAATCTTGTCGTGGGCCTCACGATCGGCGTTCAGTTTCTGGCAACCGTGCTCACCCGCGGCTATGCAGGCAGGGTAACCGACATGCAAGGCGGCAAGCGATCGGCGCTGCAGGGCGCGGCCGCCTGCGCATTCGGCGGGCTCCTGTATCTCATTGCGGCCACACCTTCATTCGATTCCGCCCTGAGCCTGCCCCTGCTCGTCATCGGCCGCCTTGCGGTCGGCCTTGGCGAGAGCCAGTTCGTGACGGGATGCGTGTCATGGTCGATCGCCTCGGTCGGCCCGCAGCGCGCCGGGATGTCGATGTCCTGGACCGGTATCGCCATGTTTGCCGCACTTGCCGTCGGCTCGCCCATCGGCATGCGGCTCTTCCAGAGCCACGGCTTCCTCGCGGTTACGATCGCCTGCATCGCCACACCCTTGCTTGCCGCAGCAATCGCACTCGGCGCGAAGTCCTACACGTCGGCGGCCGGCGCGCGCCTCGCCTTCCGCCGCGTCGTCGGCCAGATCTGGCGGGAGGGCCTTGGCCTGATGCTCTCGGGCGTCGGGCTCGCGGTGCTCAGCGCCTTTGCCTCACTCTTCTTCGCTTCCAAGGGATGGTCTCATGCCGGCTTCGTCATGACGTGTTTCGGCGCCGGCTTCATCCTCGTGCGCCTGCTTTTTGGCCACCTGCCGGACCGGATCGGCGGATACCGTGTCGCGGTCGTCTCCTTGCTGGTCGAAGCGGTCGGGCAGGCACTGATCTGGGCCGCCCCGAATGAATCCGTCGCACTCCTGGGCGGGCTAGTCACAGGGCTTGGCTGCGCGCTCGTCTTTCCGGCGCTTGGCGTCGAGGCCCTGAAGCGCGTGCCTCCGGCAAGCCGTGGGAGCGCCATGGGCGCATTCGTGGCGTTCCTCGACATCGCCTACGGCCTGTCCGGCCCGGCCGCCGGGGTCGTCTCAGGCATGTTCGGTTACGCTGCCGTCTACGTTCTCGGCGGCGTTGCGGCGTTTCTTGGAAGTCTCGTCGCCTGGCGGGCGAAAGCGCGGAACTAGCTCCAGCCGGCCGAAGTTGCTTGGCAACCGCCACGCGCCTTTCTAGGTTTTCAGCAGAAGGAGAAATCCATGTCGCGGGTATTCATTTCCGGGTCATCGACCGGCCTCGGTCTGATGGCGGGCCAGCTGCTTGTCGAGCAGGGTCACAGCGTCGTGCTGCATGCCCGCAGCGCTTCGCGGGCCGAAGATGCCAGGCGCGCGCTGCCCGCGGCAGAGGCCGTCGTGATCGGTGACCTGGCGACGGTCGCCACGGCGAAGGAGGTCGCCGGGCAGGTGAATGAGCTCGGGCGGTTCGATGCCGTGATCCACAATGCGGCCGTCGGATACCGCGAGGCACATCAGGTCACGGCCGATGGACTGCCGCACGTCTTTGCGGTCAATACGCTCGCCGCCTACATCCTGACTGCGCTGATCGAGCGGCCGAAGCGGCTCGTCTATCTCAGCTCCGGCATGCACCAACATGCCGATGCCAATCTCGACGACATTCTCTGGCAGAGGCGCCGATGGAACGGATCAACGGCCTATGCCGAAAGCAAGCTGCATGACGTGCTGCTGGCATTTGCGGCGGCGCGCCTTTGGCCGGTCGTCATGTCCAACGCGCTCGAGCCGGGCTGGGTCGCCACAAAGATGGGCGGTCGCGGCGCTCCCGACGATCTCACCCAGGCCCACAAGACCCAGGCATGGCTCGCAGCAAGCGAGGATGCCGCTGCAAGAACTTCCGGCGGCTATTTCTATCACCTGAGGCCGCTGGACCCCAATCCGGAGAGTCGTGACATCGCGTTGCAAGACCAGCTGCTCGATATCTGTCGCGAAATTTCAGGCGTGGAACTCGCCAGCGCCTAGACAGCGCCGCTGCTCCGCCCAGCCGGCGATTGCTAGAGGTAGGATTTCGAATCGGCGGCGAAGATCGCGCTGGCATCGCTGACGATCGAGACATGAGAATAGGCGGCGCCGCCTGCCCCGGCCGCGTCCGCGCGCATCACCGCCGTGACGATGACGTCGTGCTCGTCGTAGGATTTCGCAAGACGACCCGGGATGCGGAATTGCGCCCTGCGGAAAGGGGCAAGACGTACTCGCGTCTGGGTCACAAGATCGTAGATGTGCTCGTTGTGCGCGCCGCGATAAAGGCGGGTGTGGAATTCTGCATTATAGGCAGCATAATCCTCTTCCGCGCCCGCATGTACCAGCCGCATCGATGCGCGGTGCATCGTCTCCAGCGACCGTCGCTCATCCACCGTCATGCGTTCCGCCGAAAGCCGGGCGCAGATCGCCTCCAGCTCCGCCATCGCTTCGAACATCGCGGAAAGATACTGCTCGGTGACGGTCGCGACGACTGCACTGCGGTTCGGCTCGCGCTCGACAAGACCCATCGTGCAGAGCTGCCGCAGCGCCTCGCGCACGGGCGTTCTCGAGACCTCGAAGCGGCTTGCGAGTGATGTTTCCTCGAGACGTTCGCCCGGCAGTATCTCGCCGAGCACGATCATGTCTGCGATTGCCCGGACCATCTGCTCGACGGTCGTGCCTGCACGAATGATCTCTCTTCTTCTGACTTGCTTCACCGCGCGATTCTGCCGGATTACATCACTGTATACAGATGTATCGCGCAGGATGAAAAGTCAATCTTGGATGTAAATGGTTGTAATATCAATGTCAAAGCCGCGAAGCTAATCTGCCTTTCAGGCCCATTGTCCCGCATTGTCTTCCTGTTCATTCACTCTGCATAAAATTTGTACATTGCATTAACTTTGCTCACTTCGGGGCAGAAATGTGCATACAGTTTTTGCCTTTGAAAATCCGCTAAGAAAGAAAATTCAACATAAGCAGTCACTTAACTTTTGGCACGGGTATTGCATGCACTTTATTGTAACCCTTTCGAGCGCGGCTTCCGCCGCAAGGAGCATTCCGATGACCAAACTCCTTCCCATGAATCGTCGTAGCTTCCTCCAGACCTCGGCAGCCGGCGCCCTCCTCGGGCTCGCCCCGTCGCTCCTTGGCTCGCGCGCTGCCGCGCAGGATGCTCTTACTGTCGGCTTCATCTATGTCGGCCCGAAGGACGACTACGGCTACAACCAGGCCCATGCCGAAGGTGCGGCGATCATCAAGGCGATGCCCGGAATCACCGTCGTCGAGGAAGAGAACGTGCCCGAAACCGTCGATGTTCAGAAGACCATGGAGTCGATGATCAATCTGGACGGCGCTACCCTGCTCTTCCCGACTTCGTTCGGCTATTTCGATCCGCACATGCTCGCCATGGCCGCGAAATATCCCGACATCCAGTTTCGCCATTGTGGCGGCCTCTGGCAAGAGGGCAAGAACCCGACAAATACCGGATCCTATTTCGGCTATATCGGCCAGGGGCAATATCTGAACGGCATTACCGCAGGCTATGCCTCGAAGAGCAAGAAGATCGGCTTCGTTGCAGCCAAGCCTATTCCGCAGGTGCTGCAGAACATCAACTCCTTCCTGCTTGGCGCGCGTTCGGTCGATCCGTCGATCACCTGCCAGGTGATCTTCACCGGCGAATGGTCGCTTGCCGTAAAGGAAGCGGAAGCAACCAACGCGCTGATCGACCAGGGTGCCGATGTCATCACCTGCCATGTCGACAGCCCCAAGGTGGTCGTCGAGACCGCTGCCGGCCGCGGTGCTTTCATCTGCGGCTACCATGCCAACCAGAGCCCGCTCGCACCGGAGAAGTACCTGACCGGCGCCGAATGGGCCTGGGGCAACGTCTATACGGACTTCGTCAAGAAGGCCCAGGCCGGCGAACCGCTCGGCAATTTCGTTCGCGGCGGCCTGAAGGACGGCTTCGTCAAGATGAGCCCGCTCGGACCCGGCGTGTCGGATGAGGCACGCGCGAAGTTCGAGGCGACGCTTGCGGACGTGAAGGCCGGCACGTTCTCGGTCTTCAAGGGGCCGATCAATGACAATAAGGGCAACGCGGTCGTGACCGCCGACAAGAGCTTTGCCGAGGACGCGATCGAGCTCGAAAGCATGGATTACCTCGTCGAGGGCGTGGTTGGATCGACGGCCTGATGGCCAGGGAGGCTTCGTCATGACGATCGAGGCGAATGATTCCACCCTCTCCCTGGCCGGCGAAAGACGGGGCTCGCTCCGCCCGATACTCGAGTGGACCGCCCGCCATGCCGAGCCGGTAGCGATAAGTCTTGTCGCGATCCTGATCGGCTTGGCGCTCTTTTCCATCTTCATCCTGGCGGTCGGCAAGTCGCCGGCCACCCTCTTCCAGCTGATGTACACGGGCGGCTTCGGCAGTTGGTTCTCGGTGCAAAACAGCCTGAGTCGTGCCGCGCCACTCCTCCTCACTGCTCTCTGCGTTGCACTGCCTGCCCGCCTCGGCCTCGTCATCATCGGTGGCGAGGGCGCGGTCGTTCTTGGCGGTGTCGCCGCAGCGGCCGCTGCCCTGCCGATCGTCGGCGTCGCTCCCGTATTCCTGACCCTGGTTGTGATGGGGGTGGCCGCCATGGTGGTCGGCGGCATCTGGATCGGCCTTGCCGGCTTCCTTCGCCACTATCGGGGTGTCAACGAGACGATTTCCTCACTGTTGCTTGCCTATATCGCCATTGCGCTGATGAACCAGTTCGTGGAAGGGCCGCTTCGTGATCCGGCAAGCTTGAACAAGCCTTCGACCACGCCGCTGCCGCCGGAATACATGCTGGGCAACATCCCCGGCATGGACGTACATTGGGGTCTCGTTATCGGGGTCGTCGCCTGCATTGCCTCCTGGATATTGATCGAGGTGACGAGCTTCGGCTTTGCCGCCCGCATCGCCGGCGGCAATGTGCGTGCCGCGCAGATCCAAGGGTTGCCGGTGGGAAGGCTGATCGTTGGCTTCACGGCGATTGCCGGGAGCTTTGCCGGGCTCGCCGGCATGATCGAGGTTGCCGCCGTGCAAGGAAGCGCCAATGCATCGCTGGCCGCCGGCTACGGCTATACCGGCATTCTCGTCGCCTTCCTCGCGCGGCAGAATCCGCTGGCAATCATCCCGGTTGCGATCCTGCTTGGCGGCATCGATGCTTCGGGCGGGCTCATCCAGCGCCGCATGGGTCTCCCTGATGCCACGGTGCTTGTGCTGCAGGGGACGCTCTTCATCGTCATCCTTTTCTGCGAGACCTTTTACGGCCGCTTCAAGATCTTCAATCCCGACCTCTGGAAAAGCCCGCAAGCGGCAAAAGGGAGAGCATGATGGAAGAGACAGGCATCGGAATCTGGGGCGTGCCGCTCGCGATTCTCGCCGGAGCCATCCGCGTCTCCACGCCCTTCATCTTCGTCAGCCTTGGCGAGACGATCACCGAGCGCTCGGGGCGCATCAATCTCGGCCTCGAAGGCACGCTCGTCTTCGGCGCCATGACGGCCTATGCGGTTGCGGTCATGACCGGCTCGCCGACATTGGGCGTACTGGCCGCCATGGCGACGGGCTCGATCTTCGGGCTCCTTCATGGCTGGATCTGCAAATGGCCGAAGGTGAATGACATCGCGATCGGCATCGCCATGATGCAGTTCGGGCTCGGCCTCGCATTCTTCCTCGGCAAGCCCTTCATCCAGCCGGTGGCGCCGAAACTCCCTTCAATCCCGCTCGGCAGCTGGTCCGGAGTGCCGCAGGTGCAGGCCGCACTCAACATCAACGTGCTGTTCTTCATTGGTGCGGCGCTGGCATTTGCCCTTTGGTGGGCCTTCAGGAACACGCGCGTCGGCCTCATCCTCCGCGTGGTCGGCGACAGCACCGATGCGGCGCGCGCCATGGGCATCAACCCCGATACGGTGCGACTGCTCGCAACAGCGGTCGGCGGCTCGCTCGCCGCCATCGGCGGCGCCTATCTCTCCCTCTACTATCCCGGCTCCTGGAACGAGGGCATTTCCTCGGGACAGGGGCTGATGGCCGTCGCGCTCGTCATTTTCGCCCGCTGGAACCCGATCGGTTGCTTCCTTGCTGCCCTTCTCTTCGGCGGTGCGGGCGCGCTCGGACCGGCGCTGCAATCGGTCGGCGTCACGCAGGGCTACTATCTGTTCTATGCCGCACCCTACGTGCTGACCCTCGTCATCATGATTGCGACGTCCTCGCCCACCCGATCGCTCGCGGGCGCTCCGGGCGCGCTCTCGCTGACGAAATAGGAGGAGGCTTGCGATGAATGGACTGGGCGGCCTCAACAAGTCGGAGCACGGCGTCGGCATCGGCCTCGTACAGCTGCAGCTTCCCGTTACCGTCACGAAGGCGGATCTTGCCCGCCAGACGCAGGTCATTGTCGATCTCGTCGGCAAGGCGCGGCGCAACCAGCCGGGCATGGACCTCGTCGTCTTTCCCGAATACGCGCTGCACGGCCTCTCGATGGACATCAACCCCGAGATCATGTGCACGTTGGACGGGCCCGAGGTCGCGGCTTTCAGGCAAGCCTGCAAGGACAATGCGATCTGGGGCTGCTTCTCGATCATGGAGCTGAACCCGGAAGGCATGCCCTACAATTCCGGGATCGTGATTGACGACCAGGGCGCGTTGAAGCTCTATTATCGCAAGATGCATCCATGGGTGCCGGTCGAGCCCTGGGAGCCCGGCAATCTCGGGATCCCGGTCATCGACGGGCCGAAGGGCGCAAAGCTCGCCCTCATCATCTGCCATGACGGCATGTTCCCTGAGATGGCGCGCGAATGCGCCTACAAGGGCACGGAGATCATGATCCGCACCGCCGGCTATACCGCGCCGATCCGCGAGAGCTGGAAATTTACCAATCAGTCGAACGCCTTCTGCAACCTGATGGTCACGGCAAGTGTGTGCATGTGCGGCTCCGACGGCACGTTCGATTCGATGGGCGAAGGCATGATCTGCAATTTCGACGGCTCGATCATCGCCCATGGCACCTCGGGGCGGGTCAACGAGATCATCACCGCCGAAGTGCGCCCTGATTTGATCCGCGAGGCCCGCCTCGGCTGGGGCGTGGAAAACAACATCTACCAGTTCGGCCATCGCGGCTATGTGGCTGTCGCAGGCGGAGCGGGCGACGCGCCTTACAGCTACATGCACGACCTGATTGCTGGAGAATACCGCCTGCCCTGGGAGGACGAGGTGAAGGTGACCGACGGCACCTCCTGCGGCTTTGCCAGGCCGACGCGCCGCTACGGCGAGACATTCAAACTTGCGGGTGAATAGGAGACTAGACGATGGACGCCATGGTCGAGACCAAAGGACATTTTATCGACGCCGATCCCTATCCCTGGCCCTATAACGGCGATCTCAGGCCGGAGAATACCGCGCTCATCATTATCGACATGCAGACCGATTTCTGCGGCAAGGGCGGCTATGTCGACCACATGGGCTACGACCTGTCCCTGGTGCAGGCGCCGATCGAGCCGATCAAGAAGGTGCTGACCGCCATGCGCGCCAAGGGCTATCACATCATCCACACCCGCGAGGGGCACCGCCCCGATCTCGCCGACCTGCCGGCCAACAAGCGCTGGCGTTCGCAGCGCATCGGCGCCGGTATCGGCGATGCCGGTCCCTGCGGGCGCATCCTCGTGCGCGGGGAGCCGGGCTGGGACATCATTCCGGAACTCTATCCGCTCGAAGGCGAGGTCATCATCGACAAGCCGGGCAAGGGCTCCTTCTGTGCCACCGACCTGGAACTGATCCTCAACCAGAAGCGCATCGAGAACATAATCCTTACCGGCATCACCACCGACGTCTGCGTCTCGACCACCATGCGCGAGGCAAACGACCGCGGCTTCGAATGCCTGCTGCTGGAAGACTGCTGCGGCGCCACCGACTACGGCAATCATCTCGCCGCCATCCATATGGTGAAGATGCAGGGCGGTGTGTTCGGCTCCGTCTCCAATTCGACCGCACTCGTGAGCCAGCTGCCATGAAAATCGTCCGCGACACGCCCCTCCCCCAGGCCGGCAAGGCCGTCGGCATCGAAACGATCGACATGACGATGCGCTTCGGCAGCTTTACCGCGCTCGATCATGTCTCCGTCAAGATTCCCGCAGGCAGCTTTCATGCACTGCTCGGCGAAAACGGCGCCGGCAAGTCCACGCTCGTCAAATGCATTATGGGCTTCTACCACGCGACTTCCGGCTCGCTCTCGGTCGACGGCCGGGAAGTGGCGGTCCACTCACCGAAGGATGCAGCCACCTACGGGCTCGGCATGGTCTACCAGCATTTCACGCTGGTTCCATCGCTCACAGGCGCCGAAAACCTTGTCATCAACCGCGCCAAGGTGCCTCCGATCATCAATTGGGCGAAGGAGCGTAAGGACCTCGCCGCCTTCATGGAGCAGATGCCCTTCCGCATCCCGCTCGACCGGCCGGTGAGCGAGCTTGCTGCCGGCGAAAAGCAGAAGCTGGAGATCGTCAAGCAGCTCTATCTCGGTCGTTCGTTTCTGGTGCTTGACGAGCCGACCTCGGTGCTGACGCCTGCCGAAGCCGACGAAATGCTGGGGCTCGTGCGTGGCATGACAGAGCGCGGCGAGTTGACCGTGCTGATGATCTCCCACAAGTTCCACGAGGTCACCAAATTCGCCGATGCCGTGTCGATCCTTCGCCGCGGCAAGCTCATGGGCGGCGGCAAGGTCGGCGAACTGTCGACGGCGGACATGGCCGCGATGATGATCGGCGACGTCAAGCTCGCCGAGCTCGATAGCCGCGTTCCCGTCACCGCGGGCGCGAAGCCCGTGCTCAAGGTCGAGCAGGTCAAGGCACCGGACCGCTCCGGCCTGAAGATGATCGAGATCGAGGACCTGACCGTGCGTTCCGGCGAAATCGTCGGCATTGCCGGCATTTCCGGCAACGGCCAGAAGGAATTGACGGAGATCCTGGCCGGCCAGCGCCCGACCGATGCCGGCCGCGTGACCGTCAATGGCGAGACCTATGGCGCGACGCGGCCGGAAACGCGGAAAAACAAGGTCCGTTTCATTCCCGAGGAACCGCTGCACAATGCCTGCGCCCCGCGCATGACGGTCAGCGAGAACCTTGCGTTCCGGACCTTCGATCTGAGGGAGAACGGCACGGACGCAATCTGGCTCAACGCCGGCAAGATGAAGAAGCGCGCCACTGCCTTGATTGCGGATTTCAAGGTCAAGACCGCCTCGTCGTCGTCCCCGATCGCCGCGCTTTCCGGCGGCAACGTCCAGCGCGCCGTGCTTGCCCGCGAACTTACCGGCGAAGTCGACCTTCTGATTGTCTCGAACCCGTGCTTCGGGCTCGATTTCTCCGCGGTGGCCGAGATCCGGGCCCGCATCATGCGCGCCCGCAATGCCGGTGCGGCGGTGCTCCTCCTGTCCGAGGACCTTGATGAGCTCCTCGAAATGTCCGATCGCATCATGGTCATCTCCGAGGGCAGGCTCGTCTACGAAACGCCGGCGCGTTCGGCTGATATCGGCGTGATCGGCGCTCATATGGCAGGGCATCACTGATGGCGGCGATCAAGGCAAAACCCTTCGCCTTCCCGGCAAAGACCGATGAACTGGCGCTGATCGTCATCGACATGCAGCGCGACTTCGCCGAGCCCGGCGGTTTCGGTGCAAGCCTCGGAAACGACGTCAGCCGCATCACGAAGATCGTCCCCGACGTCAAGCGGCTGATCGAAGGTTTCCGCGGTGCTGGCCTCCCGGTCATCCACACGATGGAGTGCCACAAGCCGGACCTCTCCGACCTGCCGCCAGCCAAGCGTGACCGCGGTAATCCCGTGCTCCGCATCGGTGACGAGGGTCCTATGGGGCGCATCCTCATATCTGGCGAACCGGGCACGGCGATCCTTTCCGAACTCGCGCCCGTAGATGGCGAGATCGTCATAGAGAAGCCTGGCAAGGGCGCCTTTTACGCGACCGAACTCGGCGACGTGCTCAAGGAAAGGGGCATCAAGCAGCTGGTCTTTGCTGGGGTCACGACGGAAGTCTGCGTCCAGACGACGATGCGCGAGGCGAACGACCGTGGCTATGAATGTCTGCTCGCCGAGGAGGCAACGGAGAGCTACTTTCCCGAATTCAAGGCTGCCGCCATCGCAATGATCCGCGCCCAGGGCGGCATCGTCGGCTGGACGGCACGGATCGACGACATACTCGAGGGAATTGCCCGTGTCTGAAACAACGCGCGAGAAGCTGACGGACGGTGGCTGGCGGTCGCTCGAGTTCGGACCCTTTCGACAGGGGGTGACAATCCACTGGATCCATCATTTCGACACCGATCAGCCGGGCGTGGCGCTGCTGAAATACGAACCCGGCGCGACCGTTCCCCACCATCGCCACGAGGGGCTCGAAACCATTCTCGTGCTCGACGGCATCCAATGCGATGAAGCAGGCGCCTATGGCCAAGGGAGCTACATCGTCAATGCGGTGGGGACCGAGCATTCCGTCTGGAGCGATACCGGCTGCGTCGTCCTCATCCAGTGGGATCGGCCGGTGAAGATACTGGGGGAATGAGAAATGACGGAAGGACAGGCCTTCGACATTGCCTCCCTGCACGCCGCCTATGCTGCCGGCTGGAGCGTGGCGGAGATGATCGAGACCGCCTTCGCCCGCATCTCGGCGGCAGATGATCCGGGCATCTTCATCCACCTTGCCCGCAAGGACGAATTGCTTGCGGAGGCTGCCGCGCTCGGCGCGTTCGACCCGGTCGCAAAACCCCTTTGGGGCGTGCCCTTCGCCGTCAAGGACAACATAGACGTCGCCGGCATGCCGACCACCGCGGGCTGTCCGGATTTCGCCTTCCGGCCACAGGTCGACGCGACGGTCGTCCGGATTCTGAGGGAGGCCGGCGCGCTCGTCATAGGCAAGAGCAATCTCGATCAGTTCGCGACCGGCCTCGTTGGCGTGCGCACGCCCTATCCGGTTCCCCGCAACGCCATCGACCCCCGCCTCGTGCCGGGTGGCTCGAGTTCGGGATCGGCAGTTGCGACCGCACGGGGCATTGTGAGTTTTGCTCTCGGCACCGATACCGCAGGCTCCGGCCGCATCCCGGCCGGCCTCAACAATATCGTCGGATTGAAGCCGAGCGTCGGCGCGCTTTCGACGACCGGGGTCCTGCCGGCCTGCCGGACGCTCGATTGCGTTTCGATCTTTGCCCTAACTGTAGACGACGCCTGGAAGGTCTTTGCGCTCGCGGCAAGCCAGGATTCGAGTGATGTCTATTCGCGAGCGATGGCCGCGACCGGTTACGGCGTATCGCCTCCGGTCCTGACCGTCGGTGTGCCGGCAAAGGTCGACCGCCGGTTCTTCGATGCCGAGATGGAAGCCGCCTATGAGACGGCCGTGCAAATGCTGGCCACCCTCGGTCACCGGATCGTGGAAGTCCCCTTCGACGATTTTTATGACGTCGCGAACCTGCTCTACGAGGGAGCCTGGGTAGCCGAGCGCTACGCGGCGATCAAACCCTTCTTCGACCTCAGGGAAGCAAGCCTTCACCCGGTAACGCGCAAGATCTATGGCGGAGCGAAGACGCTTTCGGCGGCCGACGCCTTCAACGGCTTCTACGCGCTGCAGGCGCTGAAGAAGAAGCTCGCGCCGCTCATCGCTTCCGTCGACCTGTTCTGCGTACCGACGGCGCCGGCGCACTATAGCCTTACCGATCTCGAAGCCGAGCCGATCCGCGAGAATTCGCGGCTTGGCACCTATACGAACTTCGTTAACCTGCTCGACATGTGCGGCATCGCCGTTCCCGCCGGCAAACGCGGGGACGGCCTACCGTCGAGCGTCACTCTGCTTGCCGCCGCCGGGCGCGACGGACTTCCCGCGTCGCTCGCCCGCGATATGCAGCAGGCCGCTGGAATTTCGCTTGGCGCGACGGGATGGCCACTGCCTGCACCCACGATTGCGCCGGTGCCTCTCCGGGAGGAGACCATCGAGATTGTGGTTGTAGGTGCCCATCTCTCCGGAATGCCGCTCAATGGCCAGCTCCAGACCCTCGGCGCCCGTTTCGACCGCAGCGTTCGCACCCGCAAATCCTACCGGCTCTATGCTCTTGCGGGACAAAATCCGCCGAAGCCCGGACTGATTCGGGTGGAGGACGCACAGGGCGCGGAGATCGATACCGAAGTCTGGCAGCTGACGCCGGAAGCCTTCGGGCGCTTCGTGGCCGCCATTCCCTCACCGCTCGGCGTGGGCACGATCGCGCTTGCGGACGGCAGTTCGGCAAAGGGGTTCCTGGTGGAAGCGGCCGCGCTCAAGGACGCATCTGACATCACCGGCTATGGCGGCTGGCGGTCTTATGTCCGCAGCCTGGCCGCCGCCTGAGCGGCAAGGTCCGCTGCCGTCTCCTCGATCTTGGTGAGATCGATCATCGCCTTGATCGGCAGGTGGTCCGATGCCATGCGCGCCAGTGGTGTGTCGTGGACTTCGACGGTCGAAACCAGACCTCTGCGGTTGCCCATGATGCGGTCGAGCGCCAGCACGGGCAGGCCCGATGGAAAGCTCGGTACGGCGGGCGGCAGCGGGCCGAACACCGTCTGGAAGGTATTGAGCGAGGAGCGGTCGCCGAGCCGCCATTCGTTGAGATCGCCGAGGAGCACGGTCGGCGTCTCGTCCTTGCTGCCGAGGATGTCGACGATCATCCGTGCCTGCTGCGCGCGCGAACGCCGAAGAAGACCGAGATGCGCGGCGATGATTCTCAGCGCTCCGCCGCTCTCTAGATCGATCTCGGCAACGAGCGCGCCACGCGGCTCCAGCCCGGGCAGCTTGATCTGGTGCACGTCGCGCACCATCCCTTTCTTGAAAAGGACGACATTGCCGTGCCAGCCGTGGGCCTTGTTGACGCCCGAAAGGGGGACCGGCGTCAGCCCCGTCTCCCGCTCCAGCCGGCCGAGATCGAGCAGCCCCATTCGCTCTCCGAAGCGCGTGTCGGCCTCCTGGAGGGCGATGACGTCGGCATCGATCTCGTGGATGACGCGGCTCGTGCGCTCGGGATCGAAACGACGGTCCGCGCCCACGCATTTGTGCACATTGTAGGAAGCGATGAGCGTTCCAACCTTGGCGCTGCCGCGCGGCGCATGACTCGTTTCCGGCCGCCTTCTTCTCTTCTTGAGCGAAGCAAGGATGTTAGCCGGGATACTGTCCTTCTTTTTGTGCATCAACGCCGCCGACCGTTTGCCGCTTCCGAAACCATGAAATCCGCGTCAACCCAACATATAGGCAGCATCCCGGAACCTGCCATGCCCCTCGCACAATAGAGTAAGAGCTCGGGGCCTCAAAGATAGGGCGAACCAAGCCACAGGATTTTCTCGACGAGCCTTATCGGGAAGGGCCGCGCCCTCAGCTCCTCGAGATTGACCGGTTCTGCCGAAGCCATGGCGTCGTCGATATGCGAGGCGATCCGCCCCGCGAACTGCTCGTCGAGGACTTCCAAGTCGACTTCGAAATTCAGCCGCAACGATCGCGGATCCAGGTTGGATGAGCCGACATAGGCCCACGCGCCGTCGATCACCAGCAGCTTCGAATGGTTGAACGGGCCCTTGGCCCGCCAAATGCGGCAGTAGTTCTTCAGGATCTGGTCGAACTGTGCGGTCATGGCTCGATCGACGAGCGTCAGGTTGTTGGCGGCGGGAACCACAATGTCGACCTCCACGCCACGCCGGGCAGCGGTGACGAGCGCGCTGATGAGCTCGCGGTCCGGCAGGAAATAGGGCGACATCACGCGGATGGAGGTGCGCGCGACGGAAAAGGCACCCATCAGCATCTTGTGGTTCGTTTCGACGCTGCGATCCGGCCCGGAAGCGACGATACGCATCAGGACCGGCGCTCCTGCCTCGGTGCTGGGTGGGGCGATCTCCCAGCCCGGCCCGTTCAGGAGTTCCTTGGCGGCAAAGCGCCAGTCTTCGGCAGCGGTGCTGAATAGCCCGGCGACGGCGGGTCCCGTGACGCGGAAATGCATGTCGCGGGCATAGGCAGGTCCGGCGACCTCGTAGGTGAAGCCTTCGCGGATATTCATGCCGCCGGTCAGGGCGACGCGGCCATCGACCACCAGGATCTTTCGGTGGGTGCGCAGGTTGGCATAAGGCAGCCGCAGGCCCATGATGACGTTTCCATTGAAAATGTCGACCGGCACTCCGCCGTCGCGCAGATAGCCGAGGATGCTCGGCACGGAATAGCGGGCGCCGACCGCATCGATCAGAACGCGTACGTTGACGCCGCGCTTGACGGCCGCGATCAGTGCATCGGCTATCCTCTGGCCGATCTTGTCGCGGTCGAAAATATAGGTTTCCAGGATCACGCTGCGCTCGGCGCTCTCGATCGCGGCCTTCATCGCCGCATAGGCTTCGTCGCCCGACTTCAGCATCTCGACCGTGTTTCCCGTCGTCATCGGTCGGTACGCAACGCGGTCGCCGAGCGTCTGCAGGGCAGCGAAACGGCCGCCATATTTCGCGAGCACGTCTTCTGAGGCAGCCTCGTAGCCGGTGAGGTCGCTGCGTGGACCTTTTTCGAAGAGGCCGTTGCGCTGCAGGCTGAGCGATGCCCTGCGGATTCGGTTGATCCCGGCAATGGCATAAAGCACGGCGCCGACGATCGGCGACAGGATGATGACGCCGACCCAGCCGATTGCGGCGCGAACCTCCTCCTTCGTCATTGCCGCATGGATCGCCGCGACGGCTCCCATCGCGATCGAGATTGCTGCAAGGATATGCGGCCAATAGACAAGGATGAGGTCGATCATGGCGCGGAGTATAGCCGCGGTCCTGCAAGGTTCAATGCCACCGCGGAACACCCACAGGATGTATTGTCGATTGAACGGGTGGCGACCTAGCTGTAGGCCGGGCCTCCGTCAGCCGCTGCCCGCGGCGTTGCCAGGATCGATCGCAAAGAGAACGGAATGGCCGGCAAGCTTGCCGCTTCTCATTTCCGACTCGGTCACGTCAGGCCGATGGAAGATCACCGCGCCTTCGAAAGGCGGCGCGCGTCGCGGCTCGGTGCCGAGGTTCGCGCGTAGTTCCAGCGTCCAGTCGCCAAAGGTCCAGGAGATCGCGAGAATGCCGTCCGCGGCTTCAAGCGTCTTCGTCTCCACCTCGCCACGCCAGGAAAGCAGCGGGACGATGTAGCGCTGCCGCAGCTTCGCCAGATCGCCGACCAGGCCGAGCCATTTGCGGCCGTGAGAGGAATTCAGCTTGTCCCACCGAAGCTTGGAATTCTCGAATGTCGCCGGATCGTTCGGGTCCGGCAACTCAGATTCGGACCGGCCGTTTGCCAGTCCGCCGAAGCCCTGGGCCTCCTTGATGCGACCCTTCCGGACCGCCTCGCCGAGCTCGCCCTGATAGTCGGTGAAGAAAAAGAAGGGCTGCGTCTCCCCGAATTCCTCGCCCATGAAAAGAAACGGTATGTGCGGCGAAAGGAACTGGATCGCCGTCAATGCCTCCACCATTTCCGACTCGGCAAGTGAAAGAAGCCGTTCACCGAAGGCGCGGTTGCCGACCTGGTCGTGGTTCTGCAGGAAGTCGATGAAGGCGGTCGGCGGCAGAAGGTTCTCCTCGCCTTCGGATGCCTGCCGCTCGTTGCCCGACGCATCGATGTCCGGAAAGATGAAACCGTAACGCAGCGCCAGTGCCAACTTGTCCCATGTGTCGGCCGAAAATCGCGCATAGTGCCCCTTCTTCTCGCCAGTTGCGATGACATGGGCAACGTGGTGAAAATCGTCGTTCCACTCGGCGGTGAACCTGCGGGTCTCGCCGTCCGCTTCGCGCTGGAGCAGGCTCGTCATGTTGCGCTGATCCTCTACCACGAGATGGACATGGCGATCGGGAAGCCTTGAGCGCACCGTTTCCGCGATGTCGCTCAGCACGTGTCGGGCAGACCTGTCGTGGATCTGCTCGACGGCGTCGAGCCGAAGTCCGTCGAGATTGAATTCGCCCGTCCAGTACAATGCGTTCTCGATGAAGAACGCGCGGACCTCTTCCCTGCCAAAATCGATGGCAGCACCCCAGGGTGTCGCTTTGCCCTTGCGGAAGAAGCGCGGCGCATAGCGGTGCAGATAGTTCCCGTCCGGCCCGAAGTGATTGTAGACCACGTCCAGCAGCACCATGATGCCGTGTCCGTGCGCGGCATCGATGAAGGCCTTCATGTCGTCGGGCGTGCCATAAGCCGGATGCGGCGCATAGTGGAGGACGCCGTCATATCCCCACCCGCGTGCGCCGGAAAAATGCGCAACGGGCATGACCTCCAGCGCGGTGATGCCCACTTCGGCAAGATACGGTAGGCGGTCCATCGCAGCACGAAAGGTCCCTTCCGGCGTGAACGTGCCGATATGAAGTTCATAGAGCACGGCCTCCTCCCACGGCCTGCCCAACCAGTTCTTGTTCTGCCATGGATAAATCGGGTCGACGATCCGGGAAGGTCCGTGGACATCGGCGGCCTGCGCACGCGATGCCGGATCGGCTACGGCGAGCCCGTCAGAAAGGACGAACATGTACTCGTCGCCGCTCGCGACACCCGGAACCTCGATCTCGAACCAACCGCCTCCAGATTGCCTCATCGGCCGGTCCTCGCCGCCGAGCCTGAGCTTGATGTCGGTTTCAGCCGGAGCCCACAGCCGAAAGCGGACTCGATCGCGGGCCGTGAAGGTCGCGCCCCAGTTCCCGGCGATGCTGCGATGTCGGTCGATATCCAGGACTGTTGCCATGCGCTTTGCACCCTTTGCGCTGGTGGACTGTCGCCCGAGCAGGCCGATGCCCGACGGTCTGCTACGGAAGCGGAAAACTGCCCAGTCGTCGATTGGTTCCCTGCCGGGCGGTAAGCGTCCGCCCGTTTCACACCCCTATAATAGTGCTTGTGCACACAACGGTCTTCGCACATGCAAATATTCGACGTTTCTGGTGCATTTCCTCTTGAACCTTGGGTGAACCTCTGGAACGATCACCGCATTCCAGAGTTCATAATCCGGCAGTTCCCCACTGGAGGTCGACGATGGCAGAATCACGCGAAGAGTGGATCAAGAAACGGGCATACGCTCTCTGGGAAAAGGAGGGGTATCCGACCGGCCGTGACTTTCATCATTGGGAGCAGGCCACCAAGGAACATGATGCGCTGAAGAATTCCGCGGCGTCTGTTGACGGCAAGGAAATCAAGGCCAAGGTCATCCGAAAACCGCGGGTGGCGGCGGCGACGACCACCAAGACGGCAACCTCCGCGGCGCCGAAGAAGACCACGCGCAAAGTCGCTAGCAAGTAACGCCAGGAAACGGCCATCATCTGGGTGCGGTCGGCACGTCTGACCGTCCGGTCATCCTGTGTGTCTCAAGACGCTCGAGCTACGCGTTGACGTAATAGTTCGCGTGGCTGCCGGCGGCTCTGCGGGCCGCGCACTCGTCACTTTCGGCCCGTCCGGAACCTTTCGATGCGAAACGGGTTAGGCTCGATTGCAAGCGCGGTGCTTCAAACTCTAAATCAGCCGTGCCGGCCGGAAGCTTGGAACGGCCGAAAGAACTTCGGCTTGGAGCCGAAAGGTTAAAGGATCTGCGCGGCGTTGCAGACTGCGCAAGGGGGCAGTGAACATGCCGTATGAACTTTACTACTGGGACGGCATCCAGGGTCGCGGTGAGTTCGTCAGGCTGGCGCTCGAGGAAGCGGGTGCCGACTATATCGATGTGACCCGCGACAAGGAGGGAGGCGGGACCGACCGCATGATGAAGATCATGCAGAGCCGGTCTGATCCGCTCGTCCCCTTCGCACCGCCCTTTCTGGTCGACGGCGAATTGCTGATTCCGCATGTCGCCAACATCCTTCTGTATCTCGGCCCGAAGCTCGGCCTCTCCCCGGCCGATGAGGCGCAACGTTTCGTGGCAAACGGGCTGCAGCTGACGATCACCGATCTTGTCGCCGAGGCGCACGACACCCATCATCCGATCGCCGGCTCGCTCTACTACGAGGACCAGAAGGAGGAGGCGAAGGCTCGCGCCGCCGAATTCATCGTCTATCGCATCCCGATGTTCCTCGGCTATTTCGAGCGCGTGTTGAAACAGAACCCGGCCGGGCCGGATCATCCCGTCGGCGACGGCCTGACCTATGTCGATCTCTCGCTTTTCCAGGTGGTCGAGGGCCTTCGCTATGCCTTCCCGAAAGCGATGCGTCGTACCGAAAGAGAATGGCCGGCACTGATCGCGCTTCACGACGCGGTTGCTCGACGTCCCAATATTTCCCGCTACCTGGAATCCGAACGCAGGCTCCCCTTCAGCGAAGCGGGGATCTTTCGCCACTATCCCGAGCTCGAGGCCCATCTCGACCCCTAGGCAGGAGGCCGCCATGGCCCGGCAGAAATTCTGGAAAGGCTACTTGAAGCTGTCGCTGGTCACGGCCGCCGTTTCGCTCGTTCCCGCCACAACCGAAAGCAACAAGGTGCGGTTTCACGTTCTGAACCGCAAGACCGGCAATCGCGTCGAAAGCCGATATCTAGACGCCGTCACCGGCAAGCCCGTTTCCGAGAAGGACGAGGTGAAGGGCTACGCCCGCGGCGAGGATGATTACGTGCTGCTCGAGGACGATGAGATCGAGGCGGTCGGGCTCGAAAGTACCCGCACGATCGACATAGACACATTCGTGCCCCGGGATTCGATCGACTGGATCTGGTACGACAAGCCGCATTTCCTGACGCCCGATGACAAGGTTGGAACCGAGGCCTTTTGCGTCATTCGCGATGCGATGGAGGCAAACAAGGTCGTCGGTATCGCCCGGTTGGTGCTTTACCGGCGCGAACATGCCGTGCTCCTGGAACCACGGGAGAGCGGCATCATCCTCTGGACGCTGCGCTATGGCGGCGAGGTGCGCAACATGCCCGAGGAGGCGCTCGAAGCCGACACGAAGGCAGATGCCAAGATGCTTCCGCTGATGAAGGAGCTTATCCAGGAGCGTACGCGCAAATGGAGCCCTTCGATGGTCAAGGACCCGATCCAGAAGCGGCTGAAGGACATCATCAGGGCCAAGCAGAAGGGGCAGGCGAAGGTCGCACCGAAGCCACGACCGGAACCTGCGCCGACAGGTGGCAATGTCGTCAGCATCATGGATGCATTGAAGAAGAGCCTTGCCGAGCGCAAGAAGTCGAAGCCGCGCTAGCTTAGTGCCTTCTTCGGCGCAGCAAGAGGTTCGGCCGCCTTGAAGAAGCCCTCCCACGGATCGCTCGCAAGCGCCTGGATCCGGGCAGGCGTGTTGTCGACGGTAAAATAGGCGGGGCCGATCTTCTCCGTCAGTTCCTCCCAAGCAAGTGGCATGGAGACGGCGGCACCGGGCCTCGCCCTTGTCGAATAGGGCGCAACGGCGGTATTGCCGCGGCCGTTGCGCAGGTAGTCGATGAAGATCTTGCCGCTTCGCTTGGCCTTGGTCGCCGTCGCCAGATATTTGTCGGGCTCGTCGGCCGACATGGAATCGGCGAGCGTCTTGGCGAAGGCTTTCACCGCCGTCCAGTTGGCCTTGGGCTTCAGTGACGCGACGACGTGCAGACCCTTGCCGCCGGAGGTCTTGACGAATGAGGCAAGGCCGGCGGCTGCGAACCGTTCCCTGATGTTGATCGCCGCAGCGATAACGGCGGGCCACTCGACATCCTCGCCGGGATCGAGATCCATGGTGATCATGTCCGGCTTTTCCCAATTGTCCGTCGTGGTGCCCCAGGGGTGGATTTCGAGGACAGCCGCCTGCACGAGCGCCGTCAACCCATCGAAATCCATGATCCGCAGCAGCTTTTCCCCAGCCTTGTCCTTGGGGTCGGTTATCTGTTCGATATGGGGATTGATGCCCTTCCAGGCATGCTTCTGGAAGAAACGCTGCCCGGCGATGCCGTCGGGGCAGCGCAGAAGGGCGAGCGGCCGGTTGACGATGAACGGCGCCATGTGCCGCCAGACCTGCGCGTAGTAGTTCGCGAGCCCTTCCTTGGTCACCCCTTCCTCCGGCCAGTAGATCCGGTCGGGATGGCTAAGCTGCACTGCCGATTTCGGCAGGTTTTTCGACGGAGACGTCTCCATTTCCCGAACGACCTTTCTCGCCGGCTTGTCTTCCCTCAGGCCCCGGAAGGCCGCGTGGCGCAGGTTACCATCGGCGGACCATGCGCGAAACTCGACCTCGCAGACAAGCTCAGGCTTGACATAGACCAGAGCGCGGCGTTCCTCGGCCGTCAGCCGGTCGCCGAAGGGGCTGTCCTTCTGCTCCATTGCGGAAAGCCGGCCGTAGAGCTCCGTCGCCACCGCAGTGGAAAAGCCGGTGCCGACGCGTCCGACATGCCTGAGCTTCCCGTCCTCGTAGACACCGAGAGCGAGCGAGCCGATCGCACCCTTCATCGCCGTCGATGGCACATAGCCGCCGATGACGAACTCCTGGCGGTCGGAACATTTCGACTTGATCCACTGGCCACTCCGTCCCGACACATATTTGCTGTCGCGCTCCTTGGAGACAATGCCTTCCAGGCTAAGGCGGCAGGCATGGGTCAGCACCAGCCCTCCGTCGTCCTCAAAGTGCTCGCTGTAGCGCAGGCAGGGAGCGGCATCGGCAAGCAGTCCTTTCAGCGTCGCCTTCCGGTCGATCAGCGTGGCGCCCTGCAGGTCGTGGCCGTCGAGATAGATGAGGTCGAAGCCGTAGAAGACGAAGCGATCGCTACGGCCCGAGCTCAGGTCTTGCTGGAGGCTTGAGAAATCGGACGCGCCGTTGTCACGCTCGACAACGATCTCGCCGTCGATGATCGCCTGCTCTGCCGGCAGCGAGGCCATTGCCTCCACGACGGCCTTGCCGAACTTCTCCGTCCAGTCGAGGCCGCTGCGCGTGAGCAGCCTGACGTTGCCATGCTCGATATGCGCCTGAAGCCGGTATCCGTCGAACTTGATCTCGTGAACCCAGCGCTCACCGGCCGGCGGTTTCGGCTTGAGTTTGGTGAGTGCCGGTTCGATGAAATCCGGCATCGCCGCCTTCTTCGCACCCTTTGGAAACTGCGTCGCCTTCGCGGCAGGCGCTGCCTTCTTCCGAGCAGTCACGGTCGCCTTGCCCTTCGGCTTGGAATTCCACACCTTGTCCGGATCCTCGGCGACTTCTTCCAGGCTGCGCCCGGTCTTTGCCGAGTCAGGGAGCTCTTCGAGAATGTCGAAACCGTCGTGCCGGGCCTCGGCGTCGTCACCCTTGATCAACAGCCAGTTCTCGCGCTTTTCGCCTTCGCGCGGCTGCATGCGCACGAGATGCCAGCGCCCGTGCAGCTTCTCTCCATCGAGTTCGAATTCCAGGTGGCCCTTTGCATAGCCTTTCCTGGGGTCGCCGATCGGTTTCCACGTGCCGCGATCCCAGACTATGACGGTTCCGCCGCCATATTGGCCCTTCGGAATGATGCCTTCGAAATCGCCATAGTCGAGCGGATGGTCCTCCACATGGACGGCGAGACGCTTGTCCTCGGGATCGAGACTTGGCCCCTTCGTCACCGCCCAGCTCTTCAGAACGCCATCCATCTCGAGCCGGAAATCATAGTGCAGCCGGGTCGCGTCGTGCTTCTGGATCACGAAGCTGAAGCCCTTGCCAGGTGCCTTCGCGCCTTTCGGCTCCGGTGTCTTCTTGAAATCCCGCTTGGACTGGTAGGTCTCGAGCGCCATGGTCAACTCGCCTTCTTCTGCCGGCTATCCTTGTTACGGGCCGGTTTCTTGGGCGCCTTGGTGGTGGCGCCGAGTTTGGCGCTCTCCCGCAGCGCCTCCATCAGGTCGATGACCTTGCGTTCGGCCCGCGGCCGCTTCTTGCTGACCAGCCGACCTTCGATCTTTGCCCGCACCAACTCGACGAGGGCCGCTTCATAGCGATCCTCGTAGGCGGCAGGATCGAAATTCCCGAGCTTCGTCTTGATGATGTGACCGGCGAGGTCGAGCATCTCACCCGTTACCCTGACGTCGCCGATCTGTTTGAACGCATCGCGGGCTGAACGCACCTCGTAGTCGAAGTTGAGCGTCGTCGCGACAAGCTCGTCCCCGTGCGGGCGGATCAGCAGCGTCCGGTAGCGCCGGAAGAGCACGGCGCGGGCAAGCGCTGCCACCTTCTTCTGTTGCATGGCCTGCATCAGGAGCCCAAGCACCTCTGCCTGCACATCGTCGGCCGGTGCCAGATAATAGGGCCGGTCGAAATAGAGCTTGTCGATGTCGTCGTACGCGATGAAATCCTCGATCGTCAGCGTCTTGTCGCCATCGGGAGCGGCGGCCGCGATCTCGTCGCCCTCAATCATCAGATAATCGCCGCCCTCCTGCCGG
Organism: Rhizobium sp. BK251; assembly: GCF_004345245.1. GTDB lineage: Bacteria > Pseudomonadota > Alphaproteobacteria > Rhizobiales > Rhizobiaceae > Rhizobium. Next base: position 281,288 of record NZ_SLUQ01000009.1, read on the forward strand.
AACCCTTTCACTTGGTCGTCGCGGCCGACGGGCTCGCCCGTCTCGCTGTCGACGAACTGGCGCTCGACGCGATGGCCGGTCCTGCGGTTGATGATATGGAAGGAGAGGCGTTCGGACGAAGAAGTCGCCGAATAGAGAGCGATGGCGCAGCTGAGCTCCCCGACCTTCAGATATCCCTTCCAGCTCGCGCGCGCTGCCATGCAGATTGCTCCGGTTGGGTCGCCTGCGTCCCTTGGCCCTGCTCTTACGTAGAGTTAGTCGGGCGGCTGTCCCCGACAAGGGTTCCAACTATCCGTACGCAGAAATGTTCCGCGCGAACTTCTGGACGGCCTTCGCTAGCGCCAGATCTCGGTCAGCCCGCCGCTTCGTCCCGTAACGGGATCGGTCGCCGGCGCGGGCAGCGTACGGATGCTGCGCAGTTGTTCCGGCGTGGCTGCCTCGTGGCAGAGATCCCGGTCCTCGCCGGGCGGATAGCCGCCGACGACCAGCAGATCCGGGCTGACGCTCAGTCGGCAGTGGCCGGTGCCTGCCGGAAGGATGGCAACATCGCCCGCATTCACTTCGACTTCGGCGCCGCCTGGTCCTCCGAGCATCAGCCGCACGGTGCCTCTCGCAAACCCCAGCACCTCATGGGCGTTGGAATGATAATGATGGAAGGGGAAGACACCGTTGCGCCAGAACATTCCCCAGCCGTTGCCGGCAAAGTGCAATTCGAAGCCTTTGGCCATGTCAGCTGTGCCGTCGAGTACCGCGCGGTACAAGAGCACGGGAAAGTTGGGATTGTTCGGCATCCAGTCGTTCCGCTCGAACCGGATTTTCTGGGGTTCCATGACCGCCTCCCGCGCTCGTTGGTCCATTGTAGCAGGTGTCTTGGTTCGGTCTCCGTCCATCAGTCCGGCCCGGACGATTCCCGGCTCCTTTCTCAGGATGCCTTGCGTAGCGCGGGCGCGCTTGCCATGGGCCTCGCCTGCCGGGTCAGGAAATCGAGAAGCCTGGCTTCGTCGGCCCGCAGCCCGCGCGATTGCCCGCCCGGCAGTTCCATGTCCCGGGCCGTGTCGGCGATGTCTTTTTCGGCAAGTGCGATGATTGCGGGGTGAATGTAGCTGGAGCGGCAGATCGCAGGGGTATTGCACAGGGTGCCCGATGCGGCCTCGGACATTTCCTTCACGGTTGGCTGTCGCCCGGCGGCGACGGCGTTGCGGGCAGCGCCGAAGGCTGCGAGCGATCCCGCCCATGTTCGGAATGTCTTGGCGGAGATCGCAACGCCGGAGATTTCCGCGAGATAGGCATTCAGCCGGCCGGAATCGATCGGCCTCAGCGCTCCGGCCTCGTCCTTCCAGACGAAAAGCTGACGGCCCGGCAGGTCAGCGATCTCCTCGAGGATCTTCTGCAGCCGCGGATGCTTGAGGCTGCGCTGCACCCGCTTGCCACCCTTCGCACGGAACTTGAGTTCGATGCGGCCGTCAACCAGCTTGAGATGCCGCTTAAGCAGCGTGGTGGCGCCATAGGTGCCGTTTTCCTTGACATAGGCCTGGTTGCCAACGCGCAGGTGTGCCTCGTCGAGCAGTGTGGTGAGGGCTGCCAGAATGCCGTTGATGTCTTCCGTCCCGGTATCGAGATGGCGCAGGACCGTGCGACGGATCTTCGGTAGGGCGTCACCGAATTCGGCAAGCTGGTCGAATTTCGCGACGCTGCGAAGGACCTGCCAGTCGCGATGATAGCGATATTGCTTGCGCCCGCGGGCGTCGAAGCCCGTCGCCTGCAGATGGCCGTTTTCATGAAGGCAGATCCAGACGTCCCGGTAGGCCGGCGGCAGGCCGAGCGATGCGATACGCCTCCGCTCCTCCGGGTCGCCGAGAAGCGTGCCGTCCGGCATGCTGTAACAGAACCCCTTGCCCTTCCGATGGCGGCGTATGCCGGGTTCGGTGTCGCTCACATAGATCAGGCCCTGTGCGGCAATAGCGTCTGCGTTCATGGCAGCTTCGTCCCGGTGGCTCATTTCTCCTTGCGGCCGAACTGGAACCACTTGCGGCGACCGGCGCTTGCCTGTTGCTTCGCAATCTTCAATGGTTCGGCAATACCCTGCGGGGCAAAGGCGGCCACGCTGGCGCCTCGGATCCTGACCGGATTCGTCTCCTTGCGAAGAGTGAAGCCGTCCTCTTCCGCTGTATCCAGCACGCGCGACCACTCGCTGAAGCCATTGGCTTCAGGCAATGTGAACTCACAATCGTCACCCGCATTGAAGACGAGGAAGATGTCGTCCATCGCGTCGGTCTCGAGGGCATGGACGCTCCTCGACAGGAATACTCCGAGGATGCGCAGTCCGTCGTCGTTCCAGGCGTCGTCATCCATGAAGTCGCCGTCGGGCTTGTGCCAGGCGATTTCGATGCGCCCTTCCTCGGTGCTTTCGCCGGTCAGAAAACGCTCTTGCCTGAGCACCGGATGTGCCTTGCGGAACGCCACAGCCTTGCAACAGAAGTCCAGGAAGGGGTCGTCGAGACCCGACCAGTCCGTCCAGCCGATCTCGTTGTCCTGGCAATAGGCATTGTTGTTCCCGCCCTGGCTGTTGCCGAGCTCGTCGCCGGCGAGGATCATCGGCACGCCTTGCGAAAGCATCAGCGTCATCATCATGTTGCGGCGGCGGCGGGCGCGGGCGGCGTTGATGTCCGCATCATCGGTTGCGCCTTCTGCCCCCATGTCGTCGGAATGATTGTCCGAATGGCCGTCGCGATTGTCCTCGCCGTTCGCCTCGTTGTGCTTGTCGTTGTAGGAAACGGTGTCCATCAGCGTAAAGCCGTCATGAGCCGACAGCAGGTTGACGGAGGATGTCGCACCACGGTCCGAATGGTTGAACTGCAGGGCCGAGCCGGTGATGCGCGACGCCATGTCCGGAACCATTCCGCCGTCACCTTTCCAGAAGCGGCGGACATCGTCGCGGAACTTGTCGTTCCATTCGCGGAAGGGATGGGGAAAGCCCCCGACCTGATAGCCGCCCTGCCCGACGTCCCAGGGCTCGGCGATGAGCTTGACGCCCGCAAGCATCGGATCCTGGCGGATTGCGCCGAAGAAGATGCCCTGCCGGTCGAATTCAAGGTCCTGGCGACCGAGCGTGCTGGCAAGATCGAAGCGGAAGCCGTCGATGTGCATGACGCCCACCCAATAGCGCAGGCTGTCGAGCACCATGCGCATCACCATGGGATTGGCGACGTTCAGCGTATTGCCTGTGCCTGTGGTGTCGAAGGTGTGGCGCGGATCGTCCTGCGAGAGAATGTAGTAGCTCGCATTGTCCAGCCCGCGGAAGGAGAGCGTCGGCCCCTTCTCGCTGCCTTCGGCGGTGTGGTTATAGACCACATCCATGATGACTTCGATGCCTGCGGCATGGAACCTCTTCACCATGGTCTTGAACTCGGTGATCTTGTCGCCGGACATGTAGCGCGATTGCGGCGCGAAGAAGCCGAGCGTCTGGTAGCCCCAGTAATTTCTAAGCTTCCTTTCGATCAAATAGCGGTCGTCGAGGAAATACTGGATCGGCAGCAGCTCGACCGCCGAGACGCCCAGTTGCAGCAGGTGATCGACGATAGGGTCGCTGCACATGCCGAGGAAGGTACCGCGCAGTTTTTCGGGCACCTTCGGATGTGTCATCGTCAGGCCGCGCACATGCGCTTCGTAGATGATGGTCTCGGTCCATGGCCTGCGGATCGCCTCTTCACCGGCCCAGTCGAAATCCGGATCCTGCACGACGCCCTTCACGGTGAAGGGCGCACTGTCTCGCTCGTCGAAGGAAAGGTCGTCCTCGCCAATCTTGTAGCCGAACAGCGCATCGTTCCATTTGAGCTCTCCCAGCACCTGCTTGGCATAGGGATCGAGCAGCAGCTTGTTCGGGTTGAAGCGATGGCCGGCCTTCGGCTCGTATGGTCCGTGGGCGCGATAGCCGTAGACCGTTCCGGGCCCCACGCCCGCTATATAGCCGGACCAGATGTCGCCCTCGCGCTTCGGAAGCGGCAGGCGCGCAATCTCCTTCTTGCCGTTCTCGGAGAAGAGACAGAGCTCGACCTGTTCCGCGTGGGCGGAGAAGACGGCGAAATGTGTTCCGGATCCGGTGTATTCGGCGCCGAGCTCCGGCTTCATGAAGTCGAGTTCGGAAAAAGAAAAACTCATCGTCGTCTCGCCCTTGGTCAACCAAGCGAAAACGAAGTGGTCATGGGAAAGTTCCGTGGAGACGAACCTATTTTGACAGGCGCTCGTCTCCACGCAAGCCTTGGCTCAAGGCATCAGCTGGCCGCCGTTGACCTCGATGATCTGGCCGGTGATGTAGCCCGAAAGCGTCTGTGACGCGAGGAAGAGATAGGCGCCGACACAGTCTTCGGGGGTGCCGACGAAGCCCATGGGAATGGTCTTGCGCTGCAGCTCCATCGTCTGATCGTCGGTGTATCGCTCATGGAACGGCGTGGCGATGACGCCCGGCGCCACCGCGTTGACGCGGATCTTCTCGCCGACGAATTCCTTGGCATGGCCGCGGGTGATGGTGGAGACGAAGCCCTTCGACGCGGCATAGAGGATTGCGCCGCCGCCGCCGCCGTTGCGCGCAGCGATCGAAGTCGTGTTGATGATGAAGCCGCCCTGCTTCTTCAGCCAGGGAAGAGCGGCGCGGGTTGCCGCCAGCACCGAGCGCGCGTTGAGGTCCATGACCTTCACATAATGCTCGTCGGTATATTCCGAGGTCGGCTTGCGGCCGAGCATGCCGCCGGCATTGTTGACGAGGCCGTCCAGACGGCCGAATGCTTCTGCCGCCTTCTCGACGACCTTCTCCGTCTCCCCTGCCGTCGAAACGTCCCCCTGGATCAGATGCACGGTGCCGCCTGCGGACTTGATCTCTTCGGCCAGCTTTTCGGCAGGCTCGCGGCTTGCATTATAATGGACGCCGACCTTCATCCCCTGCGCGGCAAAGGCGCGGGCGACCGCGGCGCCGATCCCGGTCGAGGCGCCGGTGATGAGCACGGCCTTGCCGGCGAGGTCGGGAATACGGATGGACGCGAGTGATTGGGCAAGATCTGACATGGCAGCGATAGCCTCCCGTGGCTCCAACAAGATAAGTCATGAAATTGATTTGCAGACTGTCTTAGCAGGCGGCGGCCCGCCCCGGCAATGCGTGAGCGCGGCACAGCGTCATTGCGTCTCTCCTGCAGCGCCGTTCGGACCCCCGTCAGACGGGGCAAAGAAGCAGTTGACCTGATCCTCTGTCGGATGAAGGCAGATGTGGAAATGGCTGTCGCCGGAGGCATCTCGTTGCCATAGGAATGAGGAAGAGCTGCTTCCGCGTCACGAACCGATGGTCCCAGCATGAAGCATGACCGAGTATCGCGTTGCGCCGGTGGAGGCATCGAGCCCTAGCCGAGTTCGACCTCGCCGGCGACGAAATGCATGCCCGGATTGGCGGCGATGAATTCGCCAAGGCCGGGCTCGCCGATAAAGGCCGGCAGGATCGCTCGCGGGCGCACGCATTCGACCAGCCAACGGAAATCGCTTGCCCGCGGATGGACATTCCACCGGATGAACCGCGCGCTGTCCTGCTCAACCAGCTCCTTGCCGGGCGTACCCTTCGCGAGATGGCCGGTGAACATGATGGCGGCCGATCGGTCGGCCGAAAAGCGCGAAGCGAGGGTCTGGGCAATGCCGCCTGCTGCATCTGCCGTCGCAGCGATCAAGACGCCGCTGGCGATCGACGTCTCGGTGAGCTCGCCGGCCTCGCCGAGCATGTCGTAAAGGCGCTGCTTGGCCTCTTCTGTGACCTCGCCGGCCTTGCTCTCGATCAGTCGCGTGGCGACCTCGCGATGGGCACGGCAGATGGATACCTCGAATCCGGCCTCGGCGAGGATCACCGCGGCATCGAGCCCACGGCCTGCCGGGGGCATCGGCAATAGCAGCGGTCCCCTCGCTGCCTCCGTTGCGAGTTCCGGCAGGCTGTCGGCAAGGGATGCCTCGTAGTTGCCGTAGGAGGCATCGCAGATCAGCACGGCTGCCTGTGGCGGCGGGTCGAAGCGGTAGATCGCGCTCTCCAGCGTCCAATCACCGGTGTAGAGCACGCCGTCTTCGCCGCCGAGCCGCATCCATATGCCGCCAGGCGCATGCGAGGCGAGGCCTGTTTCGACCGTAACGCCGAGAATGTCGACGCTGCCGTGCAGCGGCAGGTCACGGGATGGGTCGAATGCCGGACCACCGTAGATGGTCCTCGCCATCGCAGTGGAATAGACCGGCGGCGAGCCGACCTGTCCCAGAAGATGCAGTCCGCCGACATGATCCTTATGGCTGTGGCTGACAAGCACGGCGTCGATCGGGCCGACGCCGGCCAGGTCCGGAAACACCCCGGGTTCAGGGCCTTCGCCGAGATCAAGGAGAAAGCGCCTCCCGGAAAGCTCGACGAGGAAGCAGGCCGGGGTCTTGCCGCCATAGCCTGAGATTGCCTTGATTTTCATGCTGTCAGTCCTGAATGAAGCCGCCTTTTCGCATCGCGCCGAGCACGCAGAGCGGCAGCAGCGTGGTGATGACGATGGCGATGAAGGCCATCGCCATGCCAAGACCGACCGATCCTTGCTCGAACTGGCGCCAGATGAAGGTCGCGATCGTCTGCATGCCGACCGGTGCAACGACGACCGAGGCGACAAGTTCCCTCGATGCCAGCGCAAAGACGAGAAGCATCGCTGAGGCAAGGCTCGGAAAGACCAGCGGCAGCATGATGCGGCGGAAGGCCGTGAAGCCGCTTGCTCCGCAGACGCGGGCCGCCGCCTCCAGATTGTCGCCGATCTGCTGGAAGGCGGCGGCTGCGTATCGCACCGGCTGTGGCAGAAGGATGCAGCAATAGGCCAGCAGCAGGATGAAGCCGGTATTGTAGGGCGTCACCGGCAGACCCGGCATGTTCCATGCGAGGATGAGGCCGACGGCGACGACGATGCCCGGCAGTGCGTTCGGCAGGATGGTCATGATGTCGATTGCCATGCGGCCGCTGAGCTTCGACTTCACCACCGTATAGGCCGCCAGCACGCCCAGCAGGCCGGTAATCAGCGCCGTGCCGATGCCGAGCGAGAAGCTGTTCGCCAGCGCGCCGAGCGCCCCCGAGCTGTTTTGGAAGACAGCTGCGAAATTCGAAAGGGTCATGTTGTCCGCCGAGAGCCCGCCCGAGATCGTCCGTGACAAAGCGGTCGCGAGGATCGCGAGCAGCGGCACGCCGGTCGCCAGGAACGCGACGACGCCGAAGGCAAGAAGCACCGGCACCTTGAGCGCGCCGAGCGGCAGCTTGTCCTTGCCTTGGGGCTTGCCGCCGACGGTCTGGTAGGAACGGCGCGCAAGTATCCAGCGCTGCAGCAGGAAAGTGACGAGCGACATGGAAACGAGGAGCAGCGAGAGGATCGCCGCGCCCGGCAGGTCGATAGGCCAGTCGGTGACGCGCAGATCGATGCCGGTGACGAGGACCTGGAACCCGGTGCGGCGGCCCAGTGCCGCCGGCGTGCCGTATTCCTCGATCGCCGCGGCAAAGACCAGCATGAGGCTTGCCGCAAGCCCGGGAGCCGAAAGCGGCAGGGTGATGCGCCAGAAGGCGCGCGCCGGCGAGGCGCCGAAGACCCGGCCGACATCGGCATAGCGGGCGCCCACGGCCTCGACAGTGCGCGAGACGGCGAAATAGACGACCGGGAAGGTGTTGAAGGCCATGACCAGCGTCATGCCGGCGAGCGAAAAGAGAAAGGGCGCGAGGTTGAAGCCGGCGAGTTGCTGCAGATAGCCGCGTGGCTGCAGCGTCATGATCCAGCCGAGCGTCGCGATATAGGGCGGGATCATGAAGGGCACGAGCAGCAGCACGTCCCAGAAAGCGGCAAAGGGAATGCGGTAGAGCGCCCGGAAGACACCGAGGGGCACTGCGACCAGCGCCGAGGCGAGTACGACGCAGCCGCCGAGCAGGATCGTGTTGCCGGCCATGCCGAGCAGCGCGTCGTCGGCGAGCGTCGTGATCAGCGAGGAGAACGGGGCTTCGAAGGAGCCCCGTCCGAGTTCGGGAAAGATGCCTTGCAGCACCACGGCGAGGAAGGGAACGGCGACGACAAGGATCAGTCCGGCGGTCGCCACCCAGGCTGCGGGCGTCGTGCCGCCGATTCCGTTCCCTTTCATCCGCCCTGCCCTTCCGTTAGTTGCCGACCGCGAAGATGTCGGCGAACTGCTTCAGCGTTTCCTTGCGCTTGCCGTAGACATCGGCCGTGCTGTACTTCAGGAGCTTGAGATCGCTGATCAGCGGGCGGCTCGCCGGAATGTCCGTGCGCGCGGGCATCAGCATCTGGTCGGCGACGAGCTTCTGGCCTTCATCCGACAGCATGTAGTCGATGAACTTCTTGGCTTCGTCCTGCTGCTTCGACCAGTTGAGGATCATCGCCGGGCGCGGTGCGATGACCGTACCGGATTCCGGGAAGATCACGTCGATGCTTTCGCCCTTGGCCTTGGCGGCGAGCGCGATGTAGTCGACGGCGCCGAAGACGGCGGCCTTGGCACCCTGCAGGACCGGGTTGAGGGCTTCGGCATTGGCGCCTGCGACGATCGCGCCGTTCGCCTTCAGGTCATGGAAGAGCTTCCAGTCGTCCTGGCCGGCAAGTGCTGCGGTGAGCTCGAAGGACGAGCCGGACTGTGCGGGATCCGGAATGTTGACGAGATCCTTGTATTCCGGCTTGGCGAGGTCTGCCCATTCGGCCGGCTTCGGCGTGCCGCTCTTGGTGTTCCAGGCGATGCCGAGGGCGGAGATGCCCTGCGCGACGGCCGTATCCGTCTTCAGGAAGTCCGGAACCTTGGCGGCGTTCGGGCTGGTGTATGAGACGAGCCAGCCGCGCTTGGCGAAGTCGGTTGCCGTATCCCAGGAAGCCGAGATCAGCACGTCGACGACCGGGTTTGCGGCCTCCGCTTCGATGCGGGCCATCACCTTGCCGGTCGTTGCCTGGAAGACGTTGACCTTGATGCCGCTCTGGGCGGTGAAGCCGGCCGAAAGCTTGTCGATCAGGCTCTGCGGGCCGGCGGTGTAGACGGTGATGTCGGCATGTGCGACGCCCGACATCAGGGCTGCGGCAACGACGCCGAGCGTGATTTTCTTCAATGAATTAAACATTCTCCAGCTTCTCCTGTTTGGACATTTGAACCGTGTCTTGAAACCAGCGTATCTGCGCAGGGTCGATCGAAAGGCCGATCCCCTCGCCGGGCCGCAGCCGCGCCCGGCTCAATACCTGCAGTTCCAGGCCCGGCAGGCCTGCGAGCGAAACGCTTGCGAGATGCCCGTCGCCGCGGAATTGCGAGCGCAGCACCGTTGCAGAGAGCCCGTCAGGCGACTGTGCAACGGTGGAAATGGAGGCGACCGGGATGAGCACGCGCGCGGTGCGGCCCGCGGCGTCCGCCTCCCCTATCGCGATATCGCTGCCTTTGAGGAACCAGACGGCGCCGCGCCTTTCGGCCTCGGCGAGGCAGCCAAGCCGCAGGAACTCTGCGACCTCAGGCGTTGCCGGCGCGTCAACCAGCCTGTCGGGTGAAGCGAGCTGCTCGATCATGCCCGCACGCATCACGGCCACTTCGTCGGCAAGCGTCAGTGCCTCGGCGTGGTCGTGGGTGACATAGATCGCGGTGAGGCCGAGCCCCGAGATCAGGCCGGCGATCTCTCCTACCATGTTGTCACGCAGTTCGCGGTCGAGGTTGGAGAGCGGCTCGTCGAAGAGGATGAGTTCGGGCTCGGCAACGATGGCGCGGGCGATCGCCACACGCTGCTGTTGTCCGCCGGAAAGGTCGCTCGGGCGCCGGTCGGCGTAGGCGCCGAGCCCGACGCGTTCGAGGGCGCGCTTTGTCCGGCTCTCGCGCTCGGCCTTGCCGAGGCCGCGCATCTCGAGCGGAAAGGAAACGTTGCGCCCGACGTTCAGGTGCGGCCAGAGCGCATAGTCCTGGAAGACCATGCCGAGCCCGCGGCGCTCGGGCGGAACAAAGGTCTTCGTTGCTGCATCCGCAACCGCCCGCCCGGCAATGTCGATCGCTCCTCTAGTCGGCGCCAGCAGCCCGGCTACGAGGCGCAGAAGCGTGGTCTTGCCGCAGCCGGAAGGACCGAGAAGCGCAAGGGTCTTGCCTTTCTCGAGGGAGAAGTCGATGCCGCGCAGGATCGCCGACGCGCCATAGCTCAGTTCCAGTCCCGCTGCGCGAACGGCAGCAGGCGAATGGCTATGGGAAATGTTCATGAGACCGGATGTCGCGCTGAGGAAATTAAGGCGACATTTAGGCACCGCGCATGACAGCTATGCGACAGTTTGATTGCGGTTTCGTGACATTGTTGTCCGCGTCACATCGGGCGTGTGATGCAGGGCACCACACAGCCCGTCCTCAGGCCTTTGCCGTCTCCGCCGTGGCCTTCGGCTTCAGCAGGATGATGAGAAGCAAGCCGGCGATGACGAGTGCCGCGCCTTCGAGGTGATAGCGCTGCAACCGCTCGCCGAGGATCAGATAGGCAAGCACGGCGATGAAGATCGTCTGGATGTACAGGAGCACGCCCGCCCGAGCCGCGCCCAGGGCCTCGATGCTCCAATTGAAGAGATAGTACATAAGCGCCCCGCCGGGGATCGCGACATAGGCGAGCGCAATCAGCCCGCTGGCGTTCAGCGTCGAGCGTTCGTCGGAGGCAAGCTCGAAGAGGTAGAACGGCAGCGCCGTGATCACCGCTGCCCCAAGAAGCAGCACCAGCAGCGAAAGGCGATCGACACCGAACTTCGCCCGGCGAAGCAGGACGGTGTAGAAGCTGAAGCAGAAGGCGCCGGCAACGATCCACAGTTCACCGGGATTGAGGTCGAGATGCATCAGCGCGGCCGGGCTACCCTTGACGATGATGACGACGATCCCGAGAAAGGCCAGGATCGACCCGATCACCTGCCAGCTCCCCATCGGCTCGGCGAGCATGAAGCGGGCAAGGATCATGGTGATGATCGGGATCAAAGCGATGATGATGCCGGCGGTGGTGGCATCGGCATATTCGAGGCCGACGAAAATCATGCCCTGGCAGATCGCCAACCCCATTCCGCCAATGAAAAGCAGTTCGAGGGCGCGAGCCCGCACCAGCGCGACCATCTCGCGGAAATGCCGGTGCACGATCGGCAGCAGGATCGCCCAGGCGATCAGAACGCGCCAGAAGCAGAGCGCCCAAGGCGGCATCTCCGGGGAGACCCATTTCGCAGCAATATAGACTCCTGCCGACAGCAGCCAACAGAGAACCGCCACGGAATAGGCGGCTGCAAGCGAATTGCCGGCCGCCTGTTCCGTCCCGACTGTGTCGCGATGGACCGCCAGGACATTTATCGCCATGGATCAGTTATGCCACAGTTCCCGTGAGCTGCCCAGATGAAGACGGCGCTCGGGCGCGGGCTTTGCGCTGCTCAGGCGCTGGTCGCGACGAGATGGTGTTCACCGACGCTGACGAGCTTGTTGTAGACCGGCACATAGTCGAGCGGACGGATCGGACTGCGGATCTCGCGGGCGTTTTCGATGTAGAGCCGGCGCTCGCGGCGCGGATCGGGCACGGGAACGGCCGAAAGAAGCTGTCTGGTGTAGTCGTGCTGCGGATTTTCGAAGACCTGCCGCCGCGTGCCGACCTCGACGAATTGTCCGCCATACATGACCGCCACACGATGGCTGATCTGTTCGACGACCGCCATGTCATGCGAGATGAAGAGATAGGCGATGCCCGTTTCGTTCTGGATGTCCTGCAGCAGGTCGAGCACCTGTGCCTGGATGGAGACGTCCAACGCCGAAACGCTTTCGTCGGCGATGATGACCTTGGGAGACAGCGAAAGCGCGCGGGCAATCGAGATGCGCTGGCGCTGGCCGCCCGAGAATTCGTGCGGATAGCGGCTTGCCTGTTCCGGCGAGAGGCCGACGCGGCGGAAGAGATACTCGACACGGTCCTTGAGTTCAGTTCCCTTCGCAATACCGTGGATCAGCAGGGGCTCGGCGACCAGATCGCCGACGCGATAGCGCGGGTCGAGCGACGCATAGGGGTCCTGGAACACCATCTGCACATCGCGCAGCACAGGCTTCATGGCAGCGCGCGAAAGCCCGTTCGTCTCGCGCCCGCCGACACGGATCGAGCCGGTCCACGGGATCAGGTTCATGAGGGCCTTGCCGGTCGTCGACTTGCCGCAGCCGGATTCGCCGACGAGCGCCAGGGTTTCGCCCTTGCGGATCTGGAAGTTCAGCCCTTCGACGGCATGCACGCGGCTCACTGGCCGTTGCAGGATGCCGCCCTTGATGTCGAAGCGCACGGTCAGGTCGGCGACGTCGACGATGACAGTGTCGTCGGCGATGCCGGCCGGTAGCTCCGCGGTCGGAAGGGCCTTGGCGCGCTTCGGCAGGTCGGTGCCGTTCATTTCGCCAAGCTTAGGCACGGCGTCGAGCAGCATCCTGGTATAAGGTTGCTCGGGCTTCTCGAATATCTCGGCAGCCGCGCCGTATTCGACCGCCTTGCCGTCCTTCATCACCAGCACATGGTCGGCCATTTCGGCCACGACGCCCATGTCATGGGTGATCATGATGACGGAGGTGCCGCGTTCCTTCTGCAGGTGTCGGATGAGGCTGAGGATCTGCGCCTGGACCGTCACGTCGAGCGCCGTCGTCGGCTCGTCGGCGATCAGGATGTCCGGCCCCTGCGACAGCGCGATCGCGATCATTACGCGCTGGCGCATGCCGCCCGAGAGCTCGTGCGGGTACTGGCTGAGCCGCCGCGCCGCATCCGGGATCTGCACCTGGTCGAGCAGGCGTCGGGCTTCCGCCATGGCGTCGGCATGGCTCATCGGCTTCTGCACGGTGATCGCCTCGACAAGCTGGCGGCCGATGGTCAGCACCGGGTTGAGCGAGGTCATCGGCTCCTGGAAGATCATGCCGATCTCTCGGCCGCGTACCTTGCGCAGCGCCTCGTCGGAGAGTGCGAAGATGTCGGTGCCCTTGAACAGCGCCTTTCCCGAGGCAACGCGGGCCATCGGCTTGGGCAGTAGCTGCATCAGCGAAAGCGCCGTCATGGATTTGCCCGAGCCGCTTTCGCCGGCGATGCAGAGCGTCTCGCCGCGCTTCAGGTCGAAGTTCAGGCGGTCGACCACGGTCTTCGCGCCCGCGGGCGTTGCGACCTGAGTCACGAGATCACGGACGGAAAGCAGCAGGTCGGGGGATGATACGGCGGTCGGGATCATTGGGTCGTTTCAGTTGCGGGATGTGGGGAGGCCGCATCGGAAGGCGGCCTCCGGTTCGTCATTCGAACACGATGCGCGGGAAATAGAAGGACACCACCCAGTTCGGCATGTCGACGATCTCGCTGATGCGCAGATCCCCGCAGACCGAGCAGAGCATGTAGGCGTCCTCTGCCGAAAGGTTGTATTGCTTGCCAAGCAGGTCGACCATGTTGGCGACCGCGGCCTTGGCACCCTCCATCAGATCGGCGCCGATGCCGGTCGTCACCTCGTAGCCCTTGGCGTCGAGATGGCGCGTCACCGGTCCCGGCGTCGTGAAACGCGGCATCGAGAGGTTTGCGTCCTTCACCAGGTCGAGCGTCACGGTGACGTTCATCTGGCTTTCGATCGCCGTGCCGCAGACTTCACCATCGCCCTGGGCGGCATGCGTGTCGCCGATCGAAAACAGGGCGCCCTCGACCTCCACCGGCAGGTAGAGCACCGCGCCCGATGAAAGGTCGCGGATGTCGAGATTGCCGCCGACGCGCCGCGGCGGCACGACGGAGTGCAGGCCGGGCTCGGCAAGAGCAAGACCGATCGTGCCCGCAAACGGCTTCAGCGGCACCTTGCCGTGCTTGCCGTAGAGCGCCGGTTCCATCGTCGAGGCATCGTATTTCCAGAGCAGGAGCGCCGGGTCCTTGAACTGGTCGGCGAGCAGGCCGAAGCCCGGAATGTTCGCCGTCCAGCCGAAGCCCGAGGGCTCGAACTCGTGGATCGTGACCTTCACGGCATCGCCGGGCTTGGCGCCGTCGATGTAGATCGGTCCGGTGACCGGGTTCACCTTCGAGAAGTCGAGCGTCGAGACGTCGGTCACCGTGCTTTCCGGCTTGAAATGGCCGCTGCCGCTATCCTTGCATTCGAAGAAGATCTTCGAACCCGGCGCGACCTTCTCTACGGGTGGGATCGAACGATCCCACCCGTAGTGATGCTTGGCGCCGTGAATGGTGTAGTTGCAGTTATTGCACATCTTTGGCGTAGACCTGATCGTAGTTGACGGGAACGTGGACCGGATCGACGAAGATCGCGTCCGGACCGCCGAGCCGCTCGGAGCGGACGGTGAAGCGCTGTTCGTTGAACACCGGCACCCAGGGCGCGTCCTTCATGATGTCGAGATAGATCGAGCGCCAAGCTTCCTCGCGCTCTTCCTTCTTGAGCGGATCGACGATGGAATCGGCGGCAGCCGCGCGGGCATCGAGATCCTTGTTGCAATAGTAGGACCAGTTCCAGCCGCCCTTGACCGCGCCGGCGCAACCGAGGATCGGGCCGTAGAAGTTGGAGGGATCCGGGAAGTCCGCAATCCACGCCATGCCGCCCGACCAGACCATCGGCGCCTGGTCCGGCTCGCCGCCGGCCGCGATCACGTTCGCCTGGGCGAGAGCCTTGATCTCGGCCTTGATGCCGATTGCCGCAAGGTCCTGCTGAATCGCCTGGGCGATGCGCGGCTGCGGATCGGTGTTGTATACATAGAGCTCGGTCTCGAAGCCGTCCGGGTAGCCGGCTTCCGCCAGCAGCGCCTTGGCGGAGGAAAGATCGTACTTGTAGCCCTCGTAGTCCTTGGCGTAGCCGGGCATCGATGGCGGCAGCGGCTGGTTTGCGGGAACCGCGCGGCCGTTGATGATGCGGACGATGCGCTCCTTGTTGATCGCCATGTTGACGGCCTGGCGCACCTTCACGTTGTCGAAGGGCTTCATGGTCGTCTTCATCGTGATATAGCCGGTCTGAAGCTGGCCGCCCTCGATGATGAGCTTGGAGAAGGTCGGGTCGTTCTTGATCTCGAGGAACTTTGCCGGCGGGATGCCGTCGCCCGGAATGTCGATTTCACCCTTCTGCAGGCGCAGGAGCGCCACGACCGGCTCCTGGCCGATTTCGAAGGTGATCTGGTCGAGCTTCGGCAGGTCCTTGTTCCAGTAGTCCTTGTTGCGCTCGAAGACGAGCTTCTGGCCAAGCGTCCATTCGGCAAGCTTGAAAGCGCCGGTGCCGACAGGATGCTTGCCGAAATCGGCACCCCACTTCTCGACCTCTTCCTTCGGAACGACGGAGGCGAAGTTGATCGCCATCACGTGCAGGAAGGTGGCGTCGGGGCGCGAAAGCTCGATCTTGATGGTGTAGGGATCGACGACGGTGACACCTTCCAGCGTCTTGGCCGAGCCATCGGCCATCTTGTCGGCACCCTTGATCGAGGCGAAGAAACCGGCGCCGGGGCTCTGGGTTTCCGGATTGGTAACGCGGTCGAGCGAATACTTGACGTCCTCGGCTGTCATCTCGCGGCCGTTGTGGAACTTCACGCCCTTGTGCAGCTTGAAAGTGAAGGTCTTGCCATCGTCGGAGATCGTGTAGTCTTCCGCGAGGTCCTTCTTCAGCGTCGAAGTGCCGGGCTCATAATCCATCAGCCCGTCGAAAAGGCTCTTGATCATCGACCAGTTCTGCCAGTCGTAGCCGATCGCCGGATCGAGCGTCGAGACGTCGTCCTTGTAGGTGACGACCATCGAGCCGCCCTGCTTGATATTGTCCTCGGCCTGGGCCAACCCGAAGCTGGCGGCGGCGATGGCAAGTGCCGCCACGCCCGTTAGAAATCCCTTACGCATTATCGTTCTCCTCTAAGATGATTTTCTTCTGCAGTTGTCTTTTTTCCGCCGGCCCGAGGGTCAGCGGACTTTGATGCGCGGATCGATCATGGGAGCGATCAGGTCCGCGATGAGGTTGCCGATCACGATGGCGATCGCCGAAACCAGCGTCACGCCCATGATGATCGGAATGTCGACGCGCTGGATGGCCTGCCAGGCGAGCTGGCCGATGCCCGGCCAGCCGAAGACGCTCTCGACGACGACGATGCCCGACATGAACATGCCGATGTCGATGCCGATCATGGCGATTACAGGCAGGATCGCGTTCGGCAGCGCATGGCGGAAAAGAATGGTCGCTCGCCTCAGCCCCTTGGAATGGGCGGTGCGGATGAAATCCTGGCGCAGCACGTCGAGCATCGAGGAGCGCATCATTCGGGCGTACCAGCCGGCGCCGAGGATGCCGAGCGTCAGCGACGGCAGCACG
Organism: Rhizobium sp. BK251; assembly: GCF_004345245.1. GTDB lineage: Bacteria > Pseudomonadota > Alphaproteobacteria > Rhizobiales > Rhizobiaceae > Rhizobium. Next base: position 297,604 of record NZ_SLUQ01000009.1, read on the forward strand.
AGATGTGAGAAGCCGCCGTAGCCGCCGATCGGAAACCAGCCGAGCAGAACGGCGAAGACGTAGAGCATCATGATGCCGATGACGAATTGCGGCGCCGAGACGCCGACGAAGGAAATCAGCATCAGCCCGTTGTCGACTGCACTGCCGCGCTTCAGGGCGGAGACGAGGCCCATGGCAATGCCGATGACGAGCTCACAGGTGATGGCGCCTGCCATCAGGATGAGGCTTGCCGGCAGGCGCGAGGCGATGAGTTCGGCGACCTCAGTCTTCTGCAGGTAGGACCGGCCGAAATCGCCATGCAGCAGGCCGAGGGCGTAGCGGAAATATTGCTGGTAGAAGGGCAGGTCGAGGCCGAGCTGGCGGCGGATGTTGGCAACCGTCTCGGCCGTGGCGCTGCGCCCGGCGATCTGACGGGCCGGGTCGGCCGGCAGCAGGTAAAGCAGCACGAAGGTGACGAGGCTGATGCCGATCAGGATCAGCAGCGATTGCAGCAGGCGGCGCGTGAGATAGGAAAGCATCAGTGGTGGCCCTGCTGTGTCGGATCGAGGATGTCGCGCAGCGCATCGCCGACCAGATTGAAGGCAAGAGCGAGCAGGATGATCGCAAAGCCGGGAATAAAGACGAGCCAGGGGGCCGAGGTGAAATAGGTCTGGTTCTCGAAGATGATATTGCCCCAGGAGGCCGTCGGTGGCTGCACGCCGATGCCGAGATAGCTGAGGGTCGCCTCGAGCAGCACGGTCGTCGCAATCCCGAGCGTCGCATAGACGACGATGGTCGACGACAGATGCGGGAAGATGTGCTTTGTCAGGATGCGGAAGGTGCTGGCGCCGAGCGCCCGCTCTGCCTCGACAAAGTCGCGTTCGGCAAGCGAGCGCGTTTCGGTATAGAGTACGCGCGCCACCTGCACCCAGTTCACCATGGCGATCACCATGGCGACGATCAGCAGGCTCGGGCGGAAGATTGCCGCAAGCACGATCGCAAGCAGCAGCGCCGGAAAAGCCATCATCAGGTCGGTGAAGCGCATCAGCACGGTCGAGACCCAGCCGCGGAAATAGCCGGCCGTGATACCGATCACGGAGCCGATGAGGATCGAAACACCATTGGCGATGACGCCGATGATAAGCGAGGTGCGCGCGCCGTAGATCATGCGGCTCAACAGATCACGGCCGACGAGATCGGTGCCGAACCAGAATTGCGCATTCGGCGGCAGCGGCGCGCCCTCCAGCGTCAGCCCGTCGAAGAACTGTTCATCCGGATTGTATGGAGAAACCCAGGGCGCCAGGACTGCGAGAGCCACGATCACCACTATGACGAACAATCCGAAGAGCGCCAGGCGGCGCGCTGCCAGACGGCGCAGGATGCCGGGACTGGCCGACGGCGCGTGGCCCGGCACGGTTACTTCACCCGCCATGGCGCTGTCCGCTTTCGTTCTGGGTTTCGGCAAGGATCGCAAGCGCGATCTCGTCGATCGTACGGCGCTCCTCCATCGCCAGGCGGCGTAGGAAGGCATAGGCGCTGGCCGCCGAAATGCCGTGGCGCACCATCAGCACCGCCGTCGCTTCTGCCAGGTTCTCCCGGTTTGCGAGCCGGTCGTTCAAAGTTGAGATCTGGCTGGCGAGCGCCTTGCGCCGCTTGAAGGCATGGGTGGCGATGACGAGCGCCGAATAGACGCCCGAACTTCCGATCGGCTTCAGGAGCTGAGCGTCGGCGCCGTGGCTGACGGCCCAGGTCACCCGGCCCGGCGCTTCCGAACCGATGAGGGCGATCGTCGGTATCGGCGCCTCGCCGGCCGCCCAGGGAAACTGCTCGTCATAGCCCATGTCGGCGTCGAAGAGCAGGATGTCGAAATCGGCGAAACTGCAATCCGGCGCGAGGTCCGGCCAGAAGGTCATGGTCCTGACCCCGATGCGCGCGAACTGGCGTTCCAGCGCTTCGGTGTTGGCGTGCTCGCGATGCAGGATAAGGGCTCGGAAGCCCTCGAAGGAGGGTGTCATGAAGCCGTTGCTCATTTGACGATCCTCAATGTCGGTCTGACAGGTGTCGTGCCGGGTTCGGTCTCGGGAATGGAAAGCATGGCACGCGTCAGGAAGGGATCCGGTGCAATGGCGTATGATCCCTCTCGGATGATCTCGTAGCGGCCGTCGGTCGTGGCGCGGGCGATGTGGGCGGGAACATGGATGTGGTTGTTGCCGGCATCGACCCTGAGGTTGCCGATCGGGGTGGCGACCCCTTCGGCCTTGACGGCGTCGAGCACGTCCATGGCCGAGCCCTGCCTGGTCCTTTTCAGGCCGGCTGCGATCAGCAGGACGCTCGTATAGGCCTGCGCAAAGAAGGCGGAAACGCCGGTCGCCCGCGTCTCGACAGGCAGGCTCGCCAGGAATGCGGTGTTGGCGGCACCTGCGAGCGCCTCGAAATAGGTGGCGATGGTGAAGTGGCCCTCGGCAGCGGGCGCGATATGGGCGATCTCGTTTTCGCTGAGATTACAGCTCAGCACTGGCCGATTGCCGGGCGCGAAGTCGGGATCCACCTCGCCGAGCGCGCGATAGGCTTCGAGAAACGCATGGGATGACGGGCCGATCAGCGAGCTCAGGATGAAATCCGGCTTCTTGCGGCGGATTTCCTCGACGATGCGGCCGATATCTGTGTCGCCGAGCGGTACATGCCGCTCGCCCATCACCTGCCCGCCTGAGCGGCTTATCACATCGCGGGCGATGCGGCAGGTCTCCCAGCCCCAAATGTAGTTGGAACCGAGGAGGAAGGCGTTGCGGCCGAAGGCAGGCAGCGCGAATTCCAGGAGCGGCAGGATATGCTGGTTGGCGCAGGCGCCGACATAGACCACGTTCTCGCTCGCCTCGAAGCCTTCGTAGACGCAAGGGTACCAAAGGAGCGCGCCAGTCTTCTCCAGAGCGGGGATGACTTCCTTGCGGCTCCAGGATGTGGTGCAGCCGACGATATGCTGCACTTTGTGTGTGGATACGAGGTCCGTGGCGAGCGTCGCATAGCGGTCCGTCGAGCCCTGCGGATCGGCGGGAACCGCCTGCAGCCGGAACGAGTGGCCCGCTTGTGCGTTTACTGCTTCGATTCCCGCGAGCGCGCCGGCGTAGCCTTGCTCCCCAAGGTCGGCATAGGGACCCGACCTTGAGAAAAGCACACCGACGGGAATTGCAATTCCACTCACGAACAACCACCTATAACGACAAGGGCCCCACAGGGGAATTGTCATCCCCGGCGAGGCCCATTTGCCAAAATGCTATTTGTTCAATCAAATAAAAACGTTTGTGCGCTAGAGTCAAGTGAGCTGCATAAATATTGGCCGAAGATACTTTTTAGGCAATTTGTGGCGTCGGCGAAAGACTTCCGTTGATGGCGAGAAATCGCAGGAGGCGTGCGAAACAGTCCCCCTCGTAGGAATTTTCGTCCCTTTTCGGCGTATCATTCGCCCCCATTTTTTGGGTGGCGGGCGATTTCGCGGAAAGCCGATGCTTCGCAGATTGTGGAAAGTGTGATTACGATGGCGAAATTCAGGAGCCCAGTTTGAAAAGCTGATGAGTAACGACGTGTTTCAGGTGAAATTTTGGGGTGTGCGCGGCAGCATACCGGTCTCGGGACCGGAATTCGAGCGTTACGGCGGTAATACAGCCTGTATCGAAGTGCGCTGCGGCGACCACAAACTCCTTTTTGATGCAGGATCCGGATTGCGGGAAGCGGGGCTCGCTCTGCTGGAAGAAGGCGTCACCGACGTCGACCTCTTTTTCTCCCACTGTCACTACGACCACATCATCGGGCTGCCTTTCTTCAAGGCGATCTACTATCCCAGGATCAACCTCAACATTTGGTCGGGACATCTTGCCGGCAAGATGAGCACGCGGCAGATCGTGGAGCAGTTCATCAGCCCTCCCTGGTTCCCGGTGAAGACGGACATCTGCGAGGCAAGCCTGAACTTTCGGGATTTCCATGCCGGAGACGTGCTGAGGCCGCGCCCGGGCATTACCATACAGACCTTCGCGCTCAACCATCCCGGAGGCTGCATCGGCTACCGCATCGAATGGCAGGGCCAGATCCTGTCTCTGGTCTTCGACATCGAGCACGAGCCCGGCACGCTCGATCCGGTCGCGCTGGAGTTGATGGCCGGCGCCGATCTCGCGATCTATGATGCGACCTATGTGGACGACGAAATGCAACGCTATCGCGGCTTCGGTCACTCCACCTGGCAGCAGGCGGTCAAGCTCGCCACGGAGGCGGGTACGAAGCAGATCGCCCTTTTCCACCATGCTCCGTCGCGCACCGACCACCAGATGGAAGAGCTGGAACAGGCGGCAAAAGCTGCCTTCCCCGGCGCGTTCGCGGCCCGCGACGGCCAGCTTATCAATCTTTAGTGAGCCGCTTCGGCCTCTAGCCCGGGCGTCCAGGCAGCATATCCGCGACCGAAAACCATTCCACCGCCGGATGCCCCGAGGTCGCCCGAAGCAGGCGTTCGACGAATTCCCAGGCCGTCTTGTCATGGACGAGGTGATGGGTCAGGACGCCGACAGGTTCGGGATCGCCGTCGAACCGCCTCTGCAATTCGCCGATCAGCCCGGAGACGAGTTCACCGTGATCGTGCCCGCCGCCGGTCCCGTGCCAGTCCATGATGTCCACATGCGTATTAATGAGCGGCATGGGGCTCGTGGTCTTGATCGGTCCGTAGACTGAAAGGCATGAAAAGCCGCAGCCGGCAAGTGCAGGCACGAGCGGGGCATCGATGCGGTTCCATGGCGGCACGAGCATCGGCACGAACTGCTGCGGATAGAGTTCTCGAAGGCGGTCATGGCCCTGCCGTAGCTCGCCCAGCACGGTCTCGGCCGGGCGATGCGAACCCAGCTCCTGCTTCTTCTCGCCGATCGGTGCGTGGTTCTTGTGCGACCAGCCATGGATGGCGACGGAGAGACCCGCCTCGGCCGCAAGCCGCTCCGCCAGTTCCGTGCCTGTCGGGGCTGGAATCACCGCGAGCGTCAACGGAATGGAATGAGCGGTGGTCAGGCCGAGCAATCGGTCGAGCGCCGTCGTCGGCTCGATCGCATCGTCGTCCCGCAGCCAGAGCTTTGCGCGGCGTCCGACAGCAGCCCAGCGATCGAGCGCATCGTCGAGCGCTTTCCATGCCCCATGATCGATCATCGCCGTTGCTCCACATATTGCCGCAATATTGAGTCGAGATGGTGGGCCGCCTGGTCGAGCGAGCGCTCATTGACGACAAATTGCCGTGCCGCCGCACCCATGGAACTGCGCTTGCCGGCGTCGTCCAGCAGCCGCCGGATTGCTGATGCATAGGCCTCGGTATCGCCGTCCGGCGTCAGATAACCCGTTATACCGTCCATGACGACCTCAGGAACGCCGGCGGTCGCCTGGGCGACGACCGGCAGGCCGGCGGCCTGCGCCTCGAGATAGGCAAGGCCATAGGCCTCCCCGCAACCCGGCCAGACATAGATGCCTCCCTTCGAGAGAAGCCGGGCGACCTCTTCGGCACTACGCTCGCCGAGCCACTCGATCCGCTCCGACCCTGATGTCGCGAACATAGCCTCGACCTCCGCACGCGCCGGACCGTCGCCGATCAATGTCAGCGTCCAGTCACGGTCGGCAAGGCGTTCGAGGGCGCGTGCCAGCATTGCGTAGCTTGCGAGCTTGTCCCCCCGGCGCATCATCGCCACCGCCACGAGCCGACGCCCATCGCCGGCAGGTCCGGCGGCTTCGAAGCGTGAGACGTCGATGAAAGGTTTCAGCCGCGCATAGCGTCCTTCGGGGATGGCAAGGGAAAGCCCCTCCTGATCGCGCACCGTCATGCAGATATTGATGGCAGCCTGGCGAACGGCATCTGCGACGGTCGCCTGCAACTCGCCCCAGCCGCTCTCGTTGCGCCGGCGCGAATAGGACGCCTCCACTGTTGCGTAGGCAACGGCAAATTCCCTGCAGAGCGAAGGGCCGATCAGGTCGGGCGACTTGTAATAGGGATGGTAACTGAACCAAAGGTCAGGTGGCCCCGCCTTGCGCCATTCCCCTGCCAGGCGCCTGACTTCGTCCTGGGCTTTTCTCTCGATCTCCACCCGCTCCGGCCCATCGGGCGATCCGCTGAGGCTCCGCAGTTCCGAAGCGACTTCGACGCTGTGTCCGGTCTTTTCCAGCGCAGCAATCAGGAGGCGCGCCATCAGCCTGTCGCCGGAAGGGACCGGGTAAGCGGGATGCTTGAGTGGCGCGTAGAAGGCGATGCGCATCGCGTTCACCACGGGTTCCGGCTCTGTCCCGGTCCTCGAGCCCATGCATTTTTCGCTGGCAGGTTCCCGATCGCGAGGAGCCGCGCCCGATTTACACTTCCAGCCGAAACCGCTAACGAACCGCGGGGAGACACACTGTTTCCGGCTGGGGCCACTTTCTTTCTCCGCAAGTTCTGTATTCTGCGCTCACAAAAACGTGCGTTCAGACTACCGGATCGGATGGAATGAATTTGAACTATTGGCGGTCCTAACGTTTTTCAATGCAGTTGTGAACCGATACCCTCAAGAACCGCGATCGATGACCACGCAAGTCCAGACACCTCTTCTCTCCGAGCAGTTCGTGCGCAACGCACGACTGGGGTCTGGCCTTCTCATCTTCCTTTTCGTCGTCCTGCATCTGACGAACCACTCGCTCGGGCTGATCTCGCTTTCCGCCGCCGAGGAGGGTCGGCAATGGTTCGTCATACTGTGGCGCAATCCGCTCGGCACGCTCGTCTTCTATGGCGCAGTGGTCGTCCACGTCTTGCTCGTGCTGCGCTCGCTCTATCTCAGGCGCAGCCTCGTGATGCCGATAAGCGAAGCCCTCCAGATCATTGTCGGCCTGTCGATTCCGGTGATCCTGATCGACCATGTCGTCGGCACGCGGATCGTCCACGAGCTCTACCGCTACTCCGACACCTACCACACGATCATACGGCTGCTTTGGATCTCCTCGCCGTTGAACGGCGCGCGCCAGGCCCTGGCGGTGGTGGCCGCTTGGTTCCACGGTTGCATCGGCGTGCACTACTGGCTGCGCTATCGTCCCTGGTACGGGCGGGCCGCGCCCTGGCTGCTGACACTTGCGATCCTGCTGCCGGTCCTTGCGCTGCTCGGCTTCGCACAGATGGGCCGCACGCTGGAGGCGGAGATCGAGGAGGGTGGTAATCCCAGCGGCTACTATGGCGAATCCCAAAATTATGGTGGCTCGCGCAGTTATTACGGTTCCCGAGAGGCCGACGCCGAAATCGCACGCATCCGGGTCATTCTCTATGGATCCTTCGCCTTCGCTGTCCTGAGCGTCGTTGCGCTGCGGACCCGTCGCAAGCTCAAGGAACGGGCAAACCTCATCGCCGTGCGCTATCCCGGCGGCGAAATCGTGCGCGTGCCGCGTGGCTTCACGGTGCTCGAGGCAAGCCGGCTGGGCGGACTGCCGCATTATTCGGTCTGTGGTGGCAAGGGGCAATGCTCCACCTGCAGGGTGCAGGTCATCGAGGGCGCTGCCTCGCTGCCCGCCCCGGGGCCGATCGAGAGACACACGCTCCACCGCATCGCCGCCGGCCCCGACGTCCGCCTCGCCTGCCAGCTTCGACCGGTCGCCGATCTCAGCGTTGCGCCGCTCCTGGTTCCGGCGCCGGAAGGCGACATTCCGGCAAACAGCGTTACGGCCAATCCCGGCCGGGAGCACGAGATCGTGGTCCTCTTCTGTGACCTGCGCAGTTTCACGATGCTGACCGAAACGCGACTGCCCTTTGACATCGTCTTTCTTCTCAATCGTTATTTTGCCGTTGTCGGGCAGGCTGTGGAGCAGGCAGGCGGTCGGGTCGACAAGTTCATCGGCGATGGCGCGATGGCTCTCTTCGGCCTGAACGGAACGGCCGCGGACGGCTGTCGCCAGGCGCTCGCCGCTGCCGCGCGCATCATCGAGGAGATCGACAGGCTCGACAAGGAGCTCTCAGAAGAGCTTACCTTGCCGTTGAGGATTGCGATCGGCATCCATACCGGCCCGGCCGTGGTCGGCACGCTGGGCTATGGCAGGGCGCGCAACCTGACGGCGATCGGCGACACCGTCAACGTGGCGAGCCGCCTGGAATCCGTCGCGAAGGAATACGATGCCGAGCTCGTCATTTCCGAACCGGTCGCCGCCCTTTCCGGCGTCGACGTTTCCGGAATCGACAGCCATGACATCGCCATCAGAGGCAGGAGCGGACCGCTGAAGATCTACGTGGTTCCCAAGGAAAAAAGCGGCGTATTCGCCTGAAGGATGCAATGGGCCCCGATCGCAGACGACTGACGGCAAAATTCTGGAAGCGCCGGCTCCGCAAGGTGAGGAACCGTGTGGCAAGCTGGTTCTTCGATACGCGCTTCGGCCGCGAACTGCTGATTTCTAATATCGGTCCACGCGTAACGTCGATGACGGTCGATGGCGGCGATCACCTGATGAGCTTCTCGCCCTCCGACTATATCGGCCGCAAGGTCTTTCGGAAGGGGCATTTCGAGCGCGATCGCGTCAAGAGCCTCATCGCCGTGCTGAAGGAGAAGAAGCTCTATCGCGACGAGGGCGTGCTCCTCGAGCTCGGCGGAAATATCGGGACGCAGACCGTCTATTTCGCGCTCGACAGCGGCTACCGGCACATTGTCAGTGTCGAGCCGGATCCCCGCAACTTCGCGCTCCTGCGGGCGAACATCGCGCAGAATGGCCTTGGCGAACGGGTGACGCTTGTCAATTGCGCGGCAGGCGAGACCTCGGGCGAGATCGATTTCTTTCTCCACGGCAGCAATCACGGCAAGAGCAGCGCGATCCGCCAGAGTGCCGCCGATAGGAGGATCGTCGTGCCGGTGCGCCCGGTCGGCGATATCCTTGCGGATGCAGGCACGTCCCTCGACGCGGTCGGTCTCGTCTGGATGGATATCGAGGGGTATGAGCCCGTCGCCTGCCGTTCGATGGAGCGGCTGATGGAGCGCAGGGTGCCGCTCTACATGGAGTTCACGCCGGTCTTTTACGGCGCTGGGGCCGCATCGTTCGTCCAGTATCTTGCCGAATTCTACGACGAGTGCCTCGTCTTCTTCGAAGAAGAGCAGAGGCAGATGAAAGTGGCGGATATTCCGATCGACCGGGAGCAGTTCGACGTCCTGCTGCTGCGCTGAGTTTTCTCAGACCCGCCGGTAGAGGAAGTAGCGGCCTTCCTTGACCGTCGCCGGCAGCGGCAGCGGACGGAGCGCCGGATGGTCGAGCGGCAAGCCGCTGACGGCGATGCCGCCTGACACCACGACGCCGGCCATCAGTTGCGGCAGCCAGGTGAGCGTAATCGCGTCCAGCCCGTCATGGCCGGTGCCGATGTCGGCATGGGCAAGTGCCGCGCCGATGCCGACATAGGTCTGGGCCGTTTCCCTTATTTCGCCGATCACCATGTTCTCGCCCTCGGGCGTCGAGGTGGCGAAGGAGCGCACCTCCCGGTCGAAGGCGATGATGCGTCGCCCCGGAAAATGCTCACGCAGATGGTCATAGGTGCGGCCGTTGCCGAGGCCGAGCTCGAGAATCGGCCCCTCCACCGCGGCCACCATGTCCGGGAGCGTGTCGAGGATATCGCGCTGTGCCGTCAGTCGGCGGATGAAGCTGTCGAGGCGGCTCATGAGTTGCTGGGGCTCGTTGTCATGGCAAGGAGATCCCGATTAGCATAGGGCCCTCGGGAAAGTCGATCAGTGGCCGCGGCAAAAATCGCGTAGCGGCGAAAGACGCGGTCTGTGCTAGACTCGGGCCATGAAAGAAGCCCCTGCCGATACCTTCTACAGGAGCCTCCCCGTCTTCACGCGTTTCGAAGGCGTGGCGGACGCCGACAACTATAGCCCCCTACCGGAGGACTGGATCCTGGCCCTTGCAGATATCGTGGGATCCACGTCTGCACTCGAGGCCGGCCGCTACAAGGATGTAAACATGGTGGGTGCGAGCGTCATCTCCGCCGTGCTCAACGCCGTCAACATGGGCGACTATCCTTTCGCTTTCGGAGGCGACGGCGCCTTGCTCGCCCTGCCCTCCTGCTTCGAACAGCAGGCGCGGATGGCATTGGCAGCGGTCCAGGTATGGGCAGGCGAGGAGATGGGTCTCACGCTGCGCATCGCCGTCGTGCCGATCGGCGACATTCGCCGGCAGGGTCTCGATGTCCGTGTCGCCCGCTATGGCGCAAGCCCGAACATTTCCTACGCCATGTTCGCCGGCGGCGGCGCAAGCTGGGCGGAGGCGGAGATGAAGAGGGGTAATTACGGTGTCGAGCCGGCGGCGCCGAGCACGCGGCCGGATCTCGCCGGGCTCTCCTGCCGTTGGAATCCGATCGGCGCCAGCAATGGCGAGATCGTCTCGATCATTGCTGTCTCGGCCCAGCCCGACGCATTAAAGGAATTCCAGGACCTAGTCGGCGCCATCATCGCCGTGACAGCGGAGCAGAACAGGAACGGCCATCCCGTGCCCGAGGAAGGGCCGGATGTAAGCTTCTTCTCGCAGAACGGCGTCGAGAGCGAAGTGAAGGCGACCGCGCCGAAAGGCAAGCGCTTCCGCCGCCGGCTCGTCATTCTCTGGGAGGTCTTCCTCGCCATATTCCTGCAGATCTCCAACATCACGATCAGCACCTTCAACTTCCGGGCCTATCGTCGCGAGGTGTCGCAGAATTCCGATTTCCGCAAGTTCGACGACGGGCTGAAGATGACGATCGATGTCGACGAAGAGCATCTGCGGCGGATCGAGGCGCTCCTGGAAGAGGCAGAGCGCAGGGGTATCTGCCATTACGGCCTGCATCGGCAGGATTCGGCGCTGGTGACTTGCATCGTCCCTTCGCCGCTCCTGCACGACCATATCCATTTCATCGACGGTGCCGGCGGTGGCTATTCGATGGCGGCAAGCCGGATGAAGGCGAAGAAACCGCCCGCGCGCGAAGCGGGAGCGGCGATCGCGCTGCCCGTCTCGCCCTGACCCCAGCCGTCACGCCTTGATGATATGGTCGGCTGACAAACCCCATCGCGCAAAGACGTTCCGCGTGTCGATGATCAGCGGCGACCATCGAGCGATCGCCGCATAGTCGACATCGTCGTGGTCCGTGGCGATCAATACCGCGTCGCAGGCCTTCACCGTTTCTTCCGTCAGGGTGACCGACTTGCGTCCCTTGAGGGCCTGGTATTCGCGGGTCGAGGGAATTTCCGGCACGAAGGGATCATGATAGTCGGCCCTTCCGGCGCGTTCCTCGATCACCTCGATCAGCCGCAGGGACGGGCTTTCCCTGATGTCGCCGACGTTCTTCTTGTAGGCAAGCCCGACGACCAGCACCCGCGAGCGGCTGAGCGCCTTGCCGGAACGGATATCGAGTGCCTCGGCAAGCTTGCCGACGACATAGCGCGGCATGGCGGAGTTGATTTCGCCGGCAAGCTCGATGAAGCGCGTCGGAAGCTCGTATTCCCGCGACTTCCAGGTGAGATAGAAGGGATCGATCGGGATGCAGTGCCCGCCGAGACCGGGCCCCGGATAGAACGGCATGTAGCCGAACGGCTTGGTCTTCGCCGCGTCGATCACCTCCCAGACGTCGATTCCCATCGCCGCATAGACAGTCTTCAGTTCGTTGACGAGCGCGATGTTGACCGAGCGGAAGATGTTTTCTGTGAGCTTCACCGCCTCGGCCGTGGCATTGGAGGAGACCGGCACGACCGTCTTTACCGCCGCGCCGTAGAAGGCCTGCATCAGCGCCAGCGCATCAGCGCCGTCGCCGGCCACGACCTTCGGGATCGTTGCGGTGTGGTAGTCGCGGTTGCCGGGGTCCTCGCGCTCCGGTGAGAAGCCGAGGAAGAACTCCGCGCCTGATTTGAGGCCGGTCTTTTCCAGGATCGTCTTGACGATGTCGTCGGTGGTGCCTGGGTAGGTAGTCGATTCAAGCACGATCAACTGGCCGGGGCGCAGCCGCGCGGCGATCGCCCGGCTTGTTGCCTCCACGAAAGAAAGGTCGGGATCACGGTGCTTGGTCAGCGGCGTCGGCACGCAGATGACGACGATGTCGCAGGCAGCAAGCTCGGCAAAATCGGTCGTCGCCCCGAATCGTCCCGCATCCCGTTCGGCTGCGAGCGCGTCATCGCTCACCGCGTCGATGTAGGAGCGTCCCGCATCGAGGGATACGATCTTGGCGGGATCAATGTCGAAGCCTGTCACCGGAAAGCCGGCGCGTGCGACGGTGATGGCGAGCGGCAGGCCGACATAGCCGAGGCCGATGATGCCGGCGCGGGCACTGCGCGTTTCTATCCTGCCGAGGAGGGTTTCGAAGTGGGGAGAACGGTCAGCCAATGTCATCTCGCTGCGGTCGGGCGTGGGTCCGGAAAGCTGTGCATATTGCACACCGGATCCTGATCTAGAGCAATCTTGGAATGAAGGAAACCCGCGTCGCCCGCCCGCGACAGGGCGTGCCCGCCCGGAGAGCCGCTGCCCCATCCTCGCCTTAATTGGCTCGCATCAACCACAGCACCGCGAAGGTGATTCAATGTGCGCTTATTGTAGCGCACCCGAAAAAAATCATCGCGAAACCCATTGTTTAAGACCGCCCGCATGCCTACTTGACGCTTAACATTGGATTTTTTTGCTGAAAGAAATGCTCGCCCGGCCCTTTTTCCCCCAAGGGACGTGCCGGACGAGTGGTGGCGCCGGAAATGTCCGGCACCGTGTTTAGACATAATACCGTTTGTTCATCCTGACCCAGTGCCTCCTGCCCCGCGCATGAACGATGCGTGCGCGTGCAGCGCGTTTCGGCCGGACCGAACCGACGTGCTTTCTGAGGATTACAACCAGGAATGAGCACTATCGAAGCCAGCGTTTCCGCCACTCTTCTGGACCGGGTTGCCGAATGGCTGACCCAGGCCTCCTTGGCCGGGCAGGATCTGGAAACCATTGTCCGCGGTTTCTGCGAACGCATCGCTGCGGCGGGTCTTCCCATCGCGCGCGTCCATCTCACTTTCTCCATGCTGCATCCGCTCTATGACGCGCTCGGTTTCACCTGGCGGCGGGCGAGCGGCGTCACGATCGAGGGATACCGGCACTCGGCCGGTAGCAAGCCCGACCGTTTTCTGCAGAGCCCCTATTATCACCTGCTCGACAACAACCTGCAGCATCTGCGCCGCCGCATCATGCCGGAAGGACCGTCCGAATTCCCCATCTTCGATGATCTCCGTAAGGACAGGATCACCGATTACCTTGCCTTCGTGCAGCCCTTCGGCGACGATTCCGTGCAGGGGATGATGGGCTCCTGGTCGACCGACAGCCATGGCGGCTTCAGCGACGACATGATCGCCGCGCTGCTGCGCATGCAGAACCATCTGGCCGTCGCGGCCAAGATGGCCGTGCTCGGCAAGCTCGCCAATAACATGCTGACGACCTATCTGGGCGGCGACGCCGGCAAGCGCGTGCTCAACGGCCAGATCCGCCGCGGTGACGGCGAGACGATCCGCGCCGCGCTCGTCATGGGCGACATGCGCCAGTCGACTGTATATGCGGAGAAGGAAGGGCGTCAGGCCTATATTGACACGCTGAACGAGTTCTTCGACGCCATTGCAGCGCCCTTCAACCGCAACGGCGGCGAGATCCTGAGCTTCCTCGGCGACGGGTTCCTGGCGGTCTATCCTTGCGGCCGGCACAAGGATCCGTCCAAGATCGCCTGCGAGGCCGCGCTGTCTGCCGTCAACCAGGCGCAGGCGCGCGTTTCCGAACTCAACAACGAGCGCCAGCAGAAGGGCTTCAGCGCCGTGCGCTACGGCATCGGGCTCCATGTCGGCAACGTCATGCTCGGCAATGTCGGCTTGAAGGACAGGCTGACCTTCTCGGCTTTCGGCTCTGCCGTCAACGAGGTGCAGCGCCTCCAGAGTCTCACCAAGAAGTACTCCCGCGAAGTCATCGCGAGCCAGGCCTTCGCCAGCTATTGCGGTGGCGACTGGACCACACTCGGCGAGGAAAAGCTGCGCGGCGTACGCCAGAAGGTCACTGTGCTGCAGCCTAGGCCGGCCCAGCCGCCGCTTCGTCTGGAGGACAGCTTCAAGGAAGCGTCGCATGACGGCCTTTCGGAGGCCGAACAGGTGATCCTGCTGCATCGCGACGCGAAGAAGCAGGCAACTGCGCGTCCGCAACTCGAGAAATTCATGCAGTAATTGCAGGCGACTACGCCCTTTGGCTGTGACATATCCGGCGGCCCTCCCCGGCCGCCGGCGGCCAACTGGACACCCTGTTTTCTGTAAGATAGTGTGCCTGAAAGAGCCGCACTTGGTACGCGATCGGGGAAATTCTTTGGCATGGCGTCTGGGACTGATTTGCTGCGTATCGAGAATCTTGACGTCTCCTTTTCGATCTTCGGGGATCAACTGCGCGTGGTCAGAGGCGCAAGCCTCAGGGTGCTGCCCGGCAAGGTGACGGCGCTCGTCGGCGAGTCCGGCTCGGGCAAGTCGATCATCAGCCAGAGCATCATGGGCATCCTCCCGGCACCGGCGAAGGCGACCGGCCGCATCCTCTTTACCGACCCGCTGAACGGCGAAACCACCGACGTCATTCCGTTGCCGCGTGACGGCATCGAGATGCGGACACTGCGCGGCAGCCGCATGGCGAAGATCTTCCAGGAGCCGATGACCTCGCTCTCGCCGCTGCACACGGTCGGCAACCAGATCAGCGAGGTGCTCCGCATCCATACGGAGCTCGATAAGGACGAGAGGCGGTCGCGCACCGAAGAAATGCTGGGTCTCGTCGGCTTTCCCAATCCGCACCGCACTTACGACATGTATCCCTTCGAGCTCTCGGGGGGCATGCGCCAGCGCGCCATGATCGCCATGGCGCTGATATGCAAGCCGGCGCTCCTGATCGCCGACGAGCCGACGACGGCGCTCGACGTCACCATCCAGGCCCAGATCCTCGACTTGCTGCGCGAGCTGCAGAGCAAGCTCAATATGGCAGTGCTGCTGATCACTCACGATCTCGGTGTCGTGGCCAACATGGCGGACGAGGTCGTCGTCATCTATCACGGCGAGATCATGGAAGCCGGCCCGGTCGAGACAATCTTCAGAAAGCCGCAGCATCCCTACCTCAAGGGGCTCATGGCGGCCGTACCGCATTTCGACATGAAGCCGGGCGAGCGGCTGAAGGCGCTGCGTGAGATTCCGATCAATATCGACACGCTGCTCGGCAACAAGAAGAAGCAGGAGCCGACCGGTCCCGAGACGCTTCTTTCGGTGCGAAACCTTTCAAAGACCTATGGCACGCGAAAGCGCGGCATTTTCAAGCCGCGCGACGCCACGGTGTTCCGGGCCGTCGATGACGTCAGTTTCGATATCCGCCGCGGCGAATGCCTCGGGCTCGTCGGCGAAAGCGGCTGCGGCAAGACCACTGTCAGCAAGATCCTCATGCGCGCCATTACCCCGGACACAGGCTCCGTGACGCTGCATGACGGCAATGAGAACATCGACGTGCTGGCGGCGCGCAACGGCGACCTGCAGGAGCTGCGCACGAAGATCCAGATGGTGTTCCAGGATCCGGTTTCCTCGCTGTCGCCGCGCATGACCGTGCGCAACATCCTGAGCGAGCCGTTCGAGATCCACGACATGGGCGACAGCGCCTACCGCAAGGAGAAGGTGGAAGGTCTGATGCGCGCTATCGGCCTCGACCTCAGATATCTGAACCGCTACCCGCACAGCTTCTCCGGCGGTCAGCGCCAACGCATCGGCATCGCACGCGCCCTCGCCCTCGGGCCGAAGCTTCTTATCCTGGACGAGCCGGTCTCCGCGCTCGACGTTTCCGTGCAGGCACAGATCCTGAACCTTCTCAAGGACCTGCAGAAGCAGCTCGGCCTCACCTATCTGTTCATCTCGCACAATTTGGCCGTAGTAGACTATATCGCCGACCGCATCGCGGTCATGTGCAAGGGCCGGATCGTCGAGATCGCGCCGCGCGAGATCATCCTGCGCGATCCCGTGCACCCCTATACGCGATCGCTGCTGGCGGCCGTCCCATTCCCGGACCTCGACCGGCCGCTGGATTTCAAGGCGCTGCATGCCAACGGCGCAGCGGACAAGCAGAGCTGGGGCGAGGACTTCCACGAGGAAAATCCGGAAGGCCTTGCCTTCGCCGATCTCGGCGGCGGCCATCTGGTGCGCGCCCGCCGAGGCGCCAATGCACAGGAACTACGCTCGTGGTAACGCGCAGAACCGTTCTCGGCATGCTTGGTTCGGCGCTGATCGGCGGCGCGGCACGCGCCGCCGATCGCGACAACGAGCCTGAATTCCTGCGCCCGTGGCTGCGGGCGGGACAGGTCCCTCCCCTTCCTGACCGGCTTCCGATGAGGCCGCGGATCATCAATATGAAGGAGCTGGGGCGCGTGCCCGGCGAATATGGCGGCACGGTCCGCACGATCATCGGCAGCGCACGCGACATCCGCTACATGACCGTCTACGGCTATTCGAGGCTCGTCGGATATGACGACAGGCTTTCGCTGCACGCGGATATCCTTGAGGACTTTAAGGCCGAGAACGATACGGTCTTCACCTTCACGCTCCGCGAAGGCCACAGGTGGTCGGATGGCGCCCCCTTTACCGCCGATGACTTCCGCTACTGGTGGGAAGACGTCATCCTCAACAAGGAGCTGACGCCGGGCGGTGGGGCGCTTGAGCTTCGCCCGCACGGCAACCTCCCCCGGTTCGAGGTCCTAGACGAGGTTACTGTCCGCTACAGCTGGGACCGCCCTAACCCGAATTTCCTGCCGAGCCTCGCCGGCCCGCTGCCGCTCGTCATCTATGGTCCGGGGCACTACCTGAAGCAGTTCCACAAGAAGTATCAGGACGACTTCCGCATGTCGGCGCTGATGAAGGAAAACCGCGTCAAGAAATGGGCCGACCTCCATATCAAGATGGCGCTTGCGTCGCGACCGAACAATCCGGAATTGCCGACGCTCGATCCCTGGCGCAACCGCACCGCGCCTCCGGCTGATCAGTTCATATTCGAGCGGAACCCCTTCTTCCATCGCGTTGACGAGAACGGGCGCCAGCTTCCCTACATCGACAAGTTCGTCCTGAACGTCAGTTCGTCGTCGATCATAGCAGCGAAGGCGGGCGCGGGCGAAAGCGACCTTCAGGCGACGGGCCTCGACTTTTCCGACTACACCTTCCTCAAGGAGGCGGAGAAGCGCTTTCCGGTGAAGGTGGATCTGTGGAAGCTCGCGCGCGGTTCACGGCTCGCGTTGCTGCCGAACCTCAATTGCGCCGATCCCGCCTGGCGCAGCCTCTTCCATGATGTCCGCTTCCGCCGCGCGCTCTCGCTTGCCATAGACCGCCATGAGATCAACATGGTGGCCTTCTACGGGCTCGGTACGGCGAGCGCCGACACGGTGCTGCCGGAGAGCCCGCTCTTCAAACCGGAATACGCCGACGCCTGGATCGATTTCGATCCGCAGCAGGCAAATGCATTGCTGGACGAACTTGGACTGGAGAAGCGGGACGATAATGGCATTCGGCTCCTGCCGGACGGACGGGCAGCTGAGATTACGGTCGAGACGCCGGGCGAAAGCACGCTCGACACCGACGTGCTGGAGCTGATTACGGACCACTGGCGCAAGGTCGGCATCGCGCTTTACACCCGCACCTCCCAGCGCGACATCTTCCGCAGCCGCGCCATGGCAGGCAGCATCATGATGTCGATCTGGTATGGCCTGGACAATGGTGTCGCGACGGCCGACATGTATCCCGGACAGCTGGCGCCGACCGTCGACGACCAGATGCAATGGCCGCTCTGGGGCATGTACTATCTTTCCGGCGGCACGCAGGGCACCGCGCCGGACATTCCCGAAGTGACCGAGCTCGTGACCCTTCTGAACCGCTGGGGCGATACAGCGCAGCACCAGGAGCGCGCGGATATCTGGCACCGGATGCTTTCGATCTATACCCAGCAGGTATTCTCCATCGGCCTGATCAACGGCACGCTGACGCCCCTCCTCCGCTCGGCCCGCCTGCAGAACATGCCCGGCAAGGCACTCTACGGCTTCGACCCCACCTGTTATCTCGGCATCTACCTGCCGGACACTTTCTGGCTGAAGGGGGAGGTGTGACGTGCTGAGATACATTATATGGCGCATCGCCGCGATGGTGCCGACCCTTCTGGTGATTTCGGCACTGGTCTTCACGATCATCGAACTGCCGCCGGGTGACTTCTTCCAGAGCCAGATCGCCGAACTGCAGGCACAAGGCGAAAGCGCCAACCTACAGGAAATCGAGGAGCTTCGCCATCAATATGGCTTCGACCAGCCCGCGGTTGTCCGCTATTTCTACTGGCTTGGCGGCATGCTGCATGGTGATTTCGGCTATTCCTTCGAATATCAGCTGCCGGTCTCGGACGTCGTGGGGGACCGGCTTTGGCTCACGATTCTCGTTTCCTTCACGACGATCCTGCTGACATGGCTGATCGCGTTCCCGATCGGCATCTATTCGGCGACCCATCAGTACAGCTGGGGCGACTACGGGCTGACCTTCCTCGGGCTTCTTGGCATCGCCATCCCGAACTTCATGCTGGCGCTGATCCTGATGTATTTCGCCAATGTGTGGTTCGGCCTGTCGATCGGCCATTTGATGGACCAGCAATATCTCAACCAGCCGATGAGCTGGGACAAGGCGAAGTCGATCCTGGGACATCTGTGGATCCCCGTCGTCATCGTCGGCACCGCGGGCACGGCAGGCATGATCCGCCGCCTGCGCGCCAATCTGCTCGACGAGATGCAGAAGCAGTATGTCGTGACCGCCCGTGCGAAAGGCCTGCATCCGATGCGGGCGCTGATAAAATATCCGCTGCGCATGGCGCTTAACTTCTTCGTGGCCGATATCGGCTCGATCCTGCCCTCCATCATATCCGGTGCCGAGATTGTCGCGATCGTGCTGTCGCTCGAAACGACCGGGCCGATGCTGGTGAAGGCCCTGCAGAGCCAGGACATGTATCTTGCCGGATCGTTCCTGATGTTCCTTGCCTTCCTCAACGTCATCGGCGTGCTGATATCGGACATAGCGCTCGGGTTCCTCGATCCGCGTATTCGGCTGCAAGGCAGGAGCACCAAGTGACAACGCCCCTACCCGAACCCGGCGCACCCCTGACCCACTACGTCTCGTCGGCGCCCTTCGATCCGATGCTGCTCGAGACCGGTTCGGCGACGCAGACGCGCTTTCACCGTGCCTCGCAGAAGCAGCTCATGTGGTGGAAGTTCAAGCGCCACCGGCTCGCTTACTTCTCAGGCATCTTCCTGCTGCTGCTATACGGCTCGATCGCGATCGCCGAATTCCTTGCGCCATACAATCTTCACACGCGCAACGTGGACTTCATCTACTCTCCGCCGCAACGCGTGCATCTTTTCCATGACGGCAATTTCGTAGGGCCCTTCGTCTACGGCCGCTCGATGACGCTGGACATCAACTCGCTGAGACGCATCTATTCCGACCAGCCGAATGACGTGCAGCCGATCCGCTTCTTCTGCAGAGGCGATTCCTACCGCTTCTGGGGTCTCGTGGAATCCAATCTCCATCTGGTTTGCCCGGCCGTGGGCGGACAGATGTTCCTGCTCGGGACCGACAGGCTCGGCCGCGACGTACTGTCGCGCATCATCTACGGCGCCCGCATCTCGCTGACGATCGGCCTCATCGGCATCAGCATCAGCTTCATGCTCGGCATCATCATCGGCGGTCTTGCCGGCTATTGGGGCGGCCTTTTCGACCTGATCGTGCAGCGCCTGATCGAGGTGCTGCAATCACTGCCGTCGCTGCCGCTCTGGATGGCGCTGGCGGCGATCATGCCCGTGACCTGGAGCCCGATCCTCGTCTATTTCGGGATCACCATCATTCTTGGCATCATCGACTGGACCGGGCTTGCCCGCGCGGTCCGTTCGAAACTTCTGGCGCTGCGAGAGGAAGACTATGTGGTCGCCGCCCAGCTGATGGGCGCGAGCACGCCGCGCATCATCGGACGGCACCTCATCCCAGGCTTCATGTCCCACCTCATCGCGTCCGCTACCATTTCCATTCCCGGCATGATCCTCGGCGAGACCGCTCTCAGCTTCCTTGGCCTAGGCCTGCGGCCGCCGATTACCAGCTGGGGAATATTGCTGACCGAGGCGAAAAGTGTCAGCATCATCGCATTCTATCCGTGGTTGTTGTTCCCGATAATACCTGTTGTTCTCGTGATTTTGGCGTTCAATTTCCTCGGAGACGGGTTGCGTGATGCGGCTGATCCCTACAAGTAAACAAGGATCAGGCGGACGGACCGCCGCGTGCCGCCGCAACGACTCCGAGTCTTTCCCACGGAGGACGTTGCAGAAATGACATTTCCCCCAGAGGTTCTGCCTATGTTAAGGCGTTTGGAAGATGCTCGAATCCTCATGTACAGCCACGACACTTTCGGTCTTGGCCATCTGCGGCGTTGCCGCGCGATCGCTCATGCGCTGGTCGAGGACTATCGCGGCCTCAATATCCTGATCATTTCGGGCGCCACCATCGCCGGCGCCTTCGACTACCGCGCCCGCGTCGACTTCGTCAAAATCCCGAGTGTGATAAAGCTCCGCAACGGCGAATACACGTCGCTTGCGAGCCATATCGACCTGCACGAAACGCTGAAGATGCGTCAGTCGAGCATCCGGCACACGGCGGAGACTTTCGAACCCGACATCTTCATCGTCGACAAGGAGCCCATGGGGCTCAAGGGCGAAGTCGAGGAGACGCTATCCTACCTGAAGTCGCGCGGCACGATCCTCGTGCTCGGCCTCAGGGAAATCATGGACGCGCCGCATCTTCTCGACGCGGAGTGGAAGAGGAACGACACGCTCCAGAAGATCGACCATTTCTATGATTCCATCTGGGTCTACGGGCCGCCGGACTTCTACGATCCGCTGGTGGGGCTAGACGTTCCTGCCGGTGTTCGTCGGAAGATGGATTTCGTTGGATTTCTTCAACGAAGCGTCCCCCTGCAGGGTGGCAAGTCGGAGCACGTCCCGAATGAGGACTATATCCTCATTACCACGGGCGGCGGTGGCGATGGCGCGGACCTCGTTCACGACGTGCTGAATGCCTACCAGGCGGACCCAACACTGCGACAGAAGGCGCTGATCGTGCTCGGGCCCTACATGCCCGGCTCCGAGCGCGCCAGGCTTGTGCAGCAGGGCGAAGCCATACCCTATGTCGAAGTGATCGAGTTCGACAACCGCATGGAGGATCTGATCGCCGGTTCGAAGGCTGTCGTCGCCATGGGTGGCTACAACACCTATTGCGAGATCCTCTCCTTCGACAAACCGGCGCTGATCGTGCCGCGCGTCAGGCCGCGCGAGGAGCAGCTTTTGCGGGCTCGCCGCGCAAGCGAACTCGGGCTCGTGGAGATGCTCCTGCCCGAAGAATCCGCCGATCCGCTGCGGCTTGCCGAGGCGCTGAAGCGGCTGCCGGAGCGCGCGCCGCCGTCCAAGAGCGGGGAAAACATGCGTCTCGAAGGCCTCACGCATATTTCGCGCACTGTCGGCAACTGGCTCGACAATCGCGGGCGCCGGCTTTCCGTCGCCGAGTAAAGGTTCACACCCTTGTCAGACCGCAAGAAGATCCTTGTCGTCCTGAAAGGCTATCCGCGCCTCTCGGAAACCTTCATCGCCCAGGAATTGCTCGGCCTCGAGCGCGCCGGCTTCGACCTGACGTTGATCTCGATGCGCAAGCCGACGGACAAGAAGCGCCACCCGGTACATGACGAGATCAAGGCACGCGTCGTCTACCTGCCGGAATATCTTCACCAGGAGCCGGTCAGGGTCTTGCGGGCCTTCCTTGCCGGTCGCGGGAAGGCGGGCTTCAAGCCGCTGATGAAGCGCTTCTGGGGCGATCTCCGCCGCGACCTCAGCCGCAACCGGTTCCGTCGTCTCGGCCAGGCGCTAGTGCTGGCGCATGAGTGGCCGGACCACGGCGAATGGCTGCATGCGCACTTCATTCACACGCCGGCCTCGGTGACGGCCTATGCGAGCATCATGACGGACGTTCCCTGGACCTGCTCCGCCCATGCAAAGGACATCTGGACTTCCTCCGATTGGGAGCTGACGGAAAAGCTGCATGATGCGCGATGGACGGTGACCTGCACGCGCAGCGGTTTCGACCATATGCGCGAGCTCACGGACCGCAAGGATCGGGTTCACCTGAGCTATCACGGGCTGGACCTCGCCCGGTTTGGCCATTTCGGCGGAGAGCACTCGAGCCGCGACGGTTCGCAGCCCGAGCATCCGGTCTTCATTCTCAGCGTCGGGCGAGCCGTGGAGAAGAAGGGCTTCGACACGCTCCTGCACGCGCTCGCACTCTTGCCGAAACAGCTGAATTGGCGCTTCGAGCATATCGGCGGCGGCGATGAACTGAAGAAGCTCAAGCCGCTCGCGGCGAAGCTCGGTCTCGAAGAGCGCATTCGCTGGCGGGGCGCCCTGGCGCAGGAAGACGTGCTAGACGCCTATCGCCGCGCGGATATTTTTGCGCTTGCCTGTCGCGTGGCCTCGAATGGCGACCGCGACGGATTGCCGAACGTGCTCGTCGAAGCCTCGAGCCAAAGGCTTCCCTGCATTTCCACCAATGTCTCCGGCGTGCCGGAACTGCTAATCGACGGCGAAAACGGCCTCGTCGTTCCGCCGCAGGATCCTCAGTCATTGGCCGTGGCGCTCGAAAGGGCGATACGCGACCCCGAGCTGCGTCGTCGCCTCGGCGATGCCGCGGAGATCCGCGTGCGCGAGCATTTCGACCATCATTCCAGCATCCATCAACTGGCCCGGCTCTTTGAACAGGAATGGCGGAAATCCGCATGAGCGCACCCCGCGTCTTCTTCTACGTGCAGCACCTGCTCGGCATCGGCCATCTTGCCCGTGCAAGCCGAATTGCCGCCGCGCTGGCGGACGATGGCTTCGACGTAACCGTCGTCACCGGCGGGCTACCCGTCCCCGGCTTTCCCGGTGAAGGCGTCAGGTCCGTGGAGCTGCCGGCCGTTCTTGCCGCGAGCGCGGGTTTCAAGGGTCTTGCCGACCGCGACGGAAAAGAGACCGACAAGGCGTTCCTTGAAAATCGCCGGGATCTTCTGCTGCGGGCTTTCGAGGAAGCTAGGCCCGACGTCGTTATCATCGAGGCCTTTCCCTTCGGAAGGCGCCAGATGCGCTTCGAGCTGTTGCCGCTGCTCGGCGCGATCGAGGCGGCAGACCCGCGGCCGAAACTTCTGACATCGGTGCGCGACATCCTGCAGCAGCAGAAGAAGCCCGGCCGGGACGAGGAGACGGTTGCGCTCCTGAAAGCGCATTTCGACGGCGTGCTCGTCCATGGCGACCCGACTTTCGTAAGGCTAGAGGAGACATTCCCTCCAACCGCGGAGATTGCCGACCGGATCAGCTATACCGGTCTCGTCGCCGCCCCTCCGCCACCTCCCGCAGCGGAGAAATTCGACATCGTCGTTTCGGCGGGCGGCGGCGCGGTCGGGCGCGAATTGATCAGCGCTTCGCTGGATGCGGCTCGCCTCATGCCTGGCAGCCTGAATTGGTGCCTCGTTTCCGGACCGAATCTGCCGGAGGGCGATTTTTCGGCGCTGGAGGCGGATGCGCCGGCGAATGTCAGGCTGGTCCGTTTCCGCAAGGATTTTCCTTCGCTGCTCGGCGCCGCCGAGCTCTCCATATCCCAGGCCGGCTACAACACGGTCTGCGACCTGATGCGGGCCGGCTGCCGCTCGCTGCTGGTGCCGTTCACGACCGGTGGCGAAACAGAGCAGGCAGTGCGTGCCTCCCGGCTCGAGCGCCTCGGTCTTGCGACGGCGCTTCCCGAAAGCGGGCTTACTTCAGTGATGCTTGCCGATGCCGCGCAAGCATCGCTGGCACACCCGAAACCTCGCATCCAGGGGCTCGATCTCGATGGGGCGCGAAAGACGGCAGAACTGATACGCGGAATGCTGCGACAATAATCGGGTGGCTTCTTCGTCTCGAGCGTTTCAAAATCCTGTGATATGACGTCTTTTCTTGCGAGAATCGGATAGAAGCCGCTAAATGTCGCGCGCCCTTCTTCTCATTCTCCGGCATTGACAGGCCGGTCGCGATGACGTTCCTCTTCATCTGTCCATTGTTTTGTTCCGCTTGCGGATTCAAGACCCAGTTCAGCCAGGGCATACACGGTTAACGATGGAAAAAAGCCTAGCACGCTACATTTGGACGAATACTCGCCTCCAGCAGCTTTGGATTCTGCTGGTCGTGTTCGTCTCGATGATCCCCTACTTCCTCTCCTTCGATCTACCCAAGCAGATCGTCAACGGTCCGATCCAGGGCGAGGGTTTCGAAAGCCCGGGCGCGACGCAAACCTTCATGCACATCGCCTACGACCTGCCGATCGTCGGCCATGTCGAAATATTCCAGGGCCTGCAGCTCAACCGCTTTCAGATGCTGATCGCGCTTAGCCTCGTCTTCCTGTTGCTGGTCGTGCTGAACGGCCTCTTCAAGTTCTACATCAACACCTACAAGGGCCGGCTCGGCGAGCGCATGCTGCGGCGCATCCGCTTCGAGCTTATCGACCGGGTGCTGCGCTTCCCGCCGTCCCAGTTCAAGCGGGTGAAATCGCCAGAGATCGCGACGATGATCAAGGACGAGGTGGAACCGCTCGGCGGCTTTACCGGCGATGCTTTCGTGCAGCCTGCTCTGCTCGGCGGACAGGCATTGACAGCCCTCATCTTCATCATTCTCCAGAACTTCTGGCTGGGCATGATCGCCGCCGGGATCGTCGGCGTGCAGGCCGTCGTCATCCCGCGCATGCGCAAGCGGCTCCTGGAACTCGGCCGGCAGCGGCAGTTGACGGCGCGCGAGCTTTCCGGCCGCGTCGGCGAGATCGTCGACGGCATCGGCACGATCCATAGCCACGACACCTCCAACCTCGAGCGCGCCGACATCGCCGCAAGGCTTGGACGCATTTTCTCGATCCGCTACGACCTCTATCAGTGGAAGTTCCTGGTCAAGTTCATCAACAATTTCCTGGCGCAGATCACGCCCTTCCTGTTCTACGCCATCGGCGGCGCACTGGCGCTGCAGGGGCGGCTCGACATTGGGCAGCTGGTCGCCGTCATCAACGCCTACAAGGACCTTCCCGGGCCGCTGAAGGAGCTCATCGACTGGGACCAGGCGCGCCAGGACGTGCAGGTGAAATACGCGCAAGTCGTTGAGCAGTTCAATGTTGAAAAGCTGATCGACGCGCGCATCCAGGAGGTCGCGCCGGATACCGTCGGGCCGCTCAGCCACGCGCTGGTCGCCACGAACCTGACCATCGCCGACGACACGGGTGCGCGCATAGTGGATCACGTGTCGGTCGAGATCAATCCGAACGAGACCGTCGCGATCGTCGGTGGTAACGGCAGCGGCGGCGAAGCGCTTGCCGAGGCCTTCGGCCGTCAGGTCTGGCCCGAAAGCGGTCGCATCACCATCGACGGAAAGGATATTCTCGACCTGCCGGAATCGATCACGGGCCGGCGCATCTCCTATGCCTCGGCAGACGTCTATTTCTTCCACGGGACGCTGCGCGACAATCTCCTCTACGGTCTCAAGCACGCGCCGCTCAAGGCGGCCGATCCCTTGGCGCCGCATTTGATCGACTATCCCTGGGACATTTACGAGGCACGCCGGGCCGGCAATCCGGAGATGGACGTCAACAGCGACTGGGTCGACTACGTCTCGGCCGGCGCCAGCGGTCCGCACGACCTGCTGAAGGCGATCCGCCCCGTACTCGACGCCGTGATCATTTCGCAGGACATTCTCGAACTTGCCGTGCGCTCGAACGTCGATACCGTGGCGCATGCCAGTCTCACCGAGCGCATCGTAGAATTGCGCATGGCGCTGCGGCAGCGGCTGCGCGACGAAAATCTCGACGATCTCGTCGTGCCCTTCGAATTCGACGCCTACAACACGCAGGCAACCGTTGGCGAGAACCTGCTATTCGGCACGATGCGCCGTCCGATGATGAATAACCGAAGGCTTGCGGCGCATCCCTATTTCCAGCGCCTGTTCCGCAATACCGGCCTCAGCGCTATGCTCTATACGATGGGTCTCGAGATTGCGGAAAATACGGTGGAACTGTTCCACGACCTGCCGCCGGATCATCCGTTCTTCCAGCAGCTGACGTTCATGACATCAGAGGATATCCCGCACTACCAGGCGCTGCTGCAGAAGCTGCAGGGACGCAGTATCGAGGAGGTATCCAACGAGGATCGCGCGAGCATCACGCGCCTGAGCTTCGCCTACATCGAGCCGCGGCATCGCTTCGGTCTCCTGACCGACGAGCTGATGGCGAAGATCGTGAGCGCCCGCAAGCAGTTCCACGAGAACATCCCGGCCGACCTCAAGGCGGTGATCGAGCGTTATGATTTCGAACGCTTCACCTCGTCCGCAACCCTGATGGATAACATGCTCTTCGGCCGCCTCTCGGTTCAGCAGGCTGATGCATCCGAGCGCATCCGCGCGATCATGCGCGATGTCTTCGCCTCGCTGGATCTCTACGACGACGTGCTTTCGATAGGCCTTGATTTCGACGTGGGTTCTGGCGGAAGGCGGCTCACCAGCGTCCAGCGACAGAAGCTCAACCTCGCCCGCGCGTTGCTGAAGCGCTCGGACTACTTCATCTTCAACCGGCCGCTGCCCGCGCTCGACCAGCGCGTACAGGACCAGATCATCCAGAATGTGATGTTGAACCTGCACAAGGAAGGGCACGAACCTTCGATCGTATGGGTATTGCCGAACGCAGCTGTTTCGGGTCTGTTCGACCGCATTCTGCTTTTCGATCGCGGAAGCCTTGTCGAGACCGGAAACTACACGGAACTCTTGGAGAAAAATGCTATGTTCAAGGAACTGTTATCGTAATATTCTATGAGTGCCGAGGAGATGAACAATGGAGCGCTCATGCTTCTGAAAGACGAAGTCGAAATGTTGAGGCGGGTGCCAATTTTCGCCCGCATTGCGCCGGCAAAGCTCAAGCTTCTGGCATTCACCTCCGACCGCGTCAGCTATAGGGCCGGGCAAGACCTGTTCCACCAGGGAGATACCGGCGACGCGGCTTATGTGGTTCTCTCAGGCACTGCAGATATCATCGTCGATTCTCCCGCTGGCGAGATCAAGGTAGCGGATGTCGAGCTGAATGCGCTTGTCGGTGAGATTGCGATCCTCTGTGATGTGTCGCGTACGGCGACCGTAAGGGCGACATCGTCTCTCGAGGTGCTGCGCATCAGCAAGGATCATTTCCTCAAGCTGCTCAGCGATTTCCCGGAGATGGCCGTCGAGATCATGCGTGTCCTGGCAGACCGCCTGAACCACACGACGACCGAACTGACCGCTGCCCGCAGTCGCCAGCCGGAGCCCACGATCCAGTAAGCTCCTGCCATGGCCTCCAGGCTGTGCGGCGCTTGCGGTTTTCAGGCGATGCCTGTCACGGCTATGCCTGCTGCCTTGTGACGCTCGCATGCCGTCAGGCTCTCGCTTGCCAAGTGTCACAGTCTCTGTAAACTTTCGCCGAGGAGATGGCCGGCTGCAGGGGGAAGTTCGCCGGCCGAAGGCATCATGTTTGCAGGGCACAATCCCTATCTGGTCGCGCTCTCGGTCGCGGTCGCGATTCTGGGTGGCTATACCGGTTTCGGACTTGCAGCGCGCATCCGCGCCACCAGCAATGCAAGCAGGCGCCTGCTGCTTGCGGGTGCGGCGATCTTCCTGGCGATCGGGATATGGACGATGCATTTCGTCGGCATGCTTGCCGCGCCCATTCCCGCCGATGCCGTCTATCTCGTGCTGCCGACCTTCGTTTCCTTTCTCATCTGCGCTCTCGTCGTCGGCATCTCGCTCTTCTTCGTCAGCATCGGCGAGCCGTCGAACCTGCGGGTGCTGGCGGCTGCCCTTTTTCTCGGCGGCGGCATCGTCTCCATGCACTATGTCGGCATCCACGGGCTGCAGGGGAACTTCACGATTGTCCACGAGCGTTCGATGGTCGTCCTGTCGATCCTCGTCGCGGTCGTCGCCGGCTACGGAGGCTTGCGCATCTATCTCGCCCGGCAGGGCGGCGTCCGGCTGGCGCTGAGCGCGGTCGCCTTCGGCATCGCTGTCTCCGGCATGCATTATACCGCGATGTACGGCATGCGTTTCGGTCCGGCCCTGGCAGGAGGCATGGACCACCACCTGATGGGCGGCGGTCTTGTCGCCTCCGCCCAGGCGCTGTCGTTGATCGTCGCGCTTCTCTGTTTTCTCATCGCGGGCGGCTTCCTGCTTTTCCTCGTACCGGAGGCAAGGCCCAGAATGGTTGTGGCAGCCGACAATGGCGAAGACGAGTCCCCGGGGGATTGGACTGTGCGTCGTCCCGTGATCGTGACCGCACCCCTTGCCGGCATCGGCCAACCGCCGCGGCCATCCGTCTCGCGTGTCCCGGTCGAAAGCGCCGACGGCACGCATTTCATCGATGTCGCGGACATTCGCGGCATTCGCGCCGACGCGCACTATACTCTCGTCAACGACGGCACGCGCGAGCGCATGTGCCCCTGGGCAATCTCCGAGGCGGAAAGCCAGCTATCCGGCGGCAACTTCATGCGCGTCCACCGCAGCCACATCGTCTCGCTTTTGCACATCGCCTTCATCCGCAAGGAGGGCGACGGCGCCGTCGTCGAACTCGACGGGCCGGTGCCGCATCTCGTCCCCGTCAGCAGGGCGAAGATCGCCGAGTTGAAATCCCGACTCGGGCTCACGCGCCGCAACGGTGCCGCCGCCGGCAACGGCGAGATGGGTCATAATCCCTGACGCAGTTCGTGCGCGAGAGACCGCGTTTCGTGTGAATTTTCGCTCCTCGTGACGCTGCGTAACCCTGCGGCTTGAATGTCCTCCAATGCGGGATGAACCTCCTCGAAACGTCCGCAATCGGCGCCAGACGGACGAAAGCCAGACGGACGAAAGGAGGAAGCCTATGATACCCGGCCCATTCAGTTACCATCGCCCGGCAACGGTAGACGATGCCGTCAAACTCTTGTCTTCGTTAGGAGAAGATGCGCGGCCGCTTGCAGGCGGGCACAGTCTGATTCCGATGATGAAACTCAGGCTCGCCACACCCGAGCACCTCGTTGATCTGCACGGGATCGCGAGCCTTAAGGGCGTGCGGCGAGACGGTGGCCGGATGATTATCGGCGCTATGACCACGCAGCATGAACTGCTCGCCTCGCCCGAGATCGCTTCGGCCTTTCCCATTCTGAAGGAGACCGCGCTGCAGATCGCCGACCCACAGGTGCGCTATCGCGGCACGATCGGCGGCAATGTCGCCAATGGAGATCCGGGCAACGACATGCCGGCCCTGATGCTGACGCTCGACGCGAGCTACCGGCTCGAAGGGCCGGACGGTTCACGAGACGTCGCTGCAAGGGATTTCTACCAGGGAGCCTACTTCACGGCGCTCGAGCCTGGCGAACTCCTGACCGAAATCTCCGTCCCGGTTCCCCCAGCAGGGCACGGCTATGCCTATGAAAAGCTCAAGCGCAAGATCGGCGACTATGCCACTGCGGCAGCCGCGGTGATGCTGACCATGGCCGGCGGCAAGGTTGCGACCTGTTCCATCGGGCTTACCAATCTCTCCGAGACGCCGCTGCTGGCTGAGGATGCGGCGAAGGCGGTGATCGGCACCAGCCTCGACGATGCGACGCTCGCGAAGGCGGCTGATCTGGCGCGCAGCATCATGACGCCGGCCGCCGATGGCCGCGGACCCGTCGAATATCGCAAGCATGTCGGCGGCATCATGGTGATGCGGGCGCTGAAGCGCGCCGCCGCTCGCGCTGCCTGAGGAGACACAGATGGCAAAGATCCAGGTAAAGATGACGGTGAACGGGACGGAGGTCGAAGGCCTCGTCGAGCCGCGCACGCTGCTTGTCCATTTCATCCGCGAAAATCTCTCCCTCACGGGCACGCATATCGGCTGCGAGACGACCCATTGCGGCGCCTGCACTGTCGATATCGACGGCATGTCGGTAAAGAGCTGCACCATGTTCGCGGTCCAGGCCGACGGTTCCGAGATCACCACGATCGAGGGCATAGCCAATGCCGACGGCACGCTTGCCGCCCTGCAGGAAGGCTTCCGTATGATGCACGGCCTGCAATGCGGCTTCTGCACGCCGGGCATGATCACCCGTGCCCACCGGCTGCTTCAGGAGAATCCGACCCCGACCGAGGAGGAGATCCGTTTCGGCATTGCCGGTAATCTCTGTCGCTGCACCGGCTACCAGAACATCGTCAGGGCAATCCAGTATGCCGCCGCCAAGATGAACGGCATCGAGTTCGAGGAGGCCGCAGAATGAACGACATGACTCCCACGCGGGAACAACGCGAGGCTCGCCTCGAAGGCATGGGCTGCAAGCGCAAGCGCGTCGAAGACATCCGCTTTACGCAAGGCAAGGGCAACTACGTCGACGACGTGAAGCTGCCCGGCATGCTCCACGGTGATTTCGTGCGCTCGCCGCATCCGCATGCGCGCATCAAGTCGATCAACACCGAGAAGGCGCTGAAAGTGCCGGGCGTGTTGGCGGTCATCACCGCCGAGACGCTGAAGACGGTCAACCTCGCTTGGATGCCGACGCTCGCCGGCGACGTGCAGATGGTGCTCGCCGACGGCAAGGTGCTGTTCCAGAACCAGGAAGTGGCCTTTGTGGTCGCGACAGATCGCTACGCCGCCGATGACGGCATCAACGCGGTCGAGGTCGACTACGAGGCGCTCCCCGTCCTGGTCGATCCGTTCAAGGCGATGGATGCCGACGCGCCGGTGCTTCGGGAAGATCTTGAAGGCAAGACGACCGGCGCCCACGGGCCGCGCAAGCACCACAACCACATCTTCGAATGGACGGTCGGCGACAAGGACCTGACGGATGCCGCCTTCCGTAAGGCGGAGGTAAC
The DNA here is from genome assembly GCF_004345245.1 of Rhizobium sp. BK251. GTDB lineage: Bacteria > Pseudomonadota > Alphaproteobacteria > Rhizobiales > Rhizobiaceae > Rhizobium. The sequence continues at coordinate 328,547 of NZ_SLUQ01000009.1, forward strand.
GATCAAGGAGATGATCTCCTATCACCGCACCCACCCCTCGCCGCTCGAAACCTGCCAGTGCGTCTGCTCCTTCGACAAGATCAAGGGCGAGCTGACCATCTGGGGGACCTTCCAGGCGCCGCACGTCATCCGCACGGTGGTGGCGCTGATCGCCAAGATTCCTGAGCACAAGATCCATGTGATCTCGCCGGATATCGGCGGCGGCTTCGGCAACAAGGTCGGCGCCTATCCGGGCTACATCTGCTCGGCGGTCGCCTCGATCGTCACCGGCAAGCCGGTGAAATGGGTCGAGGACAGGATCGAGAACCTGACCAGCACCTCCTTTGCCCGCGACTATCACATGACGACGGAGATCGCCGCGACGAAGGAAGGCAAGGTCACGGGCCTTCGCGTGCATGTGCTCGCCGATCATGGCGCCTTCGATGCCTGCGCCGATCCGTCCAAATGGCCGGCCGGCTTCTTCAACATCGTCACCGGCTCCTACGATTTCCCGGTCGCGCATCTGGCGGTCGACGGGGTCTATACCAACAAGGCGCCGGGGGGAGTGGCCTATCGCTGCTCTTTCCGCGTCACGGAGGCTGCCTACTGCATCGAGCGGGCGATGGACATTCTTGCCCAGAAGCTCGGCATGGATCCGGCGGAACTCAGGCTCAGGAACTTCATCAGGCCGGAGCAGTTTCCCTATAACTCCGCGCTCGGCTGGGAATATGACTCCGGCGACTATCATACCGCCATGAGGAAGGCGCTGAAGACGGTCGACTACACCGAACTGCGCAAGGAGCAGGCGGCAAAGCGTGAGGCCTTCAGGCGCGGCGAAACCCGCGAGATCATGGGTGTCGGCGTCTCCTTCTTCACCGAGATTGTCGGTGCCGGCCCCTCCAAGAACTGCGACATCCTCGGCATTGCGATGTTCGATAGTTGCGAGATCCGCCTGCATCCGACCGGCGCGGGCATCGCCCGCGTGGGCACGAAGAGCCAGGGCCAGGGTCATGAGACGACTTGGGCGCAGATCATCGCCACCGAGATCGGCATTCCCGCCGATGACATCATGGTCGAGGAAGGCAACACCGACACCGCGCCCTACGGGCTCGGCACCTACGGCTCGCGCTCGACGCCGGTCGCGGGCGCGGCGATCGCCATGGCGGCGCGCAAGATCAAGGCAAAGGCGCAGATGATCGCGGCCTATCTGCTCGAAGTCCACGAGGACGACCTCGAATGGGACATCGACGGCTTCCGCGTCAAGGGCCTGCCCGAACGCTTCAAGTCGATGAAGGACATCTGCTGGGCTGCCTATAATTCCGTGCCTCCAGGCATGGAGCCGGGCCTCGAGGCGGTCAGCTACTATGACCCGCCGAACATGACCTATCCCTTCGGCGCCTATATCTGCGTCATGGACATCGACGTCGACACGGGAGTCTACAAGGTACGGCGCTTTTACGCGCTCGACGATTGCGGCACCCGAATCAACCCGATGATCATCGAGGGCCAGGTGCATGGCGGCCTGACGGAAGCCTTCGCGATCGCGATGGGCCAGGAGATCCGCTACGACGAGAACGGCAACGTGGTGACCGGCTCGTTCATGGATTTCTTCATGCCGACGGCCGTCGAGACACCGCATTGGGAGACGGACTTCACCGTCACGCCCTCGCCGCATCATCCGATCGGGGCGAAGGGCGTCGGCGAAAGCCCGAATGTCGGCGGGGTTCCATGCTTCTCCAATGCCGTCAACGACGCGTTCTCCTTCCTCGGCTCGACCCATATCCAGATGCCGCATGATTTCTGGCGGAACTGGCAGGCGGCCAAGAAGCTGGGCGCAGTCGCCTGAGCGAGGCAGACACTATGCCGAAGCTCCCTCCCGAGCCTGACCGTGAAAGCCCTCTCTCCCAGCGTGGGGAGGGGGCGAAGAACCCGGCTATGCTCTCACATAACAAGATCGCCGAGGGGCTGGCGCGCGCGGGCTATATCGCCGAGGGCGAACTCGCGACCGCCATTTCCCTGATGCAGCTCCTCAAGAGACCCCTCCTGCTCGAAGGCGAGGCGGGCGTCGGCAAGACGGCGGTCGCAAAGGCGCTCGCCGACGTTCATGAGACCGAGCTCATCCGCCTGCAGTGCTACGAAGGACTGGATCAATCGGCCGCTCTCTACGAGTGGAACTACCAACGCCAGCTTCTGGCAATCCAGGCGCATCAAGGTCGTGATGCAGCGGCCGTCGAGGAACAGATCTTCTCGGAGAAATACCTGCTGGAGCGCCCGCTTCTTGCCGCGATCCGCCGGAAGAAGCCGCCGGTGCTGCTGATCGACGAGATCGACCGGGCAGACGAGGAATTCGAAGCCTTCCTGCTGGAATTGCTTTCCGATTTCCAGGTTTCGATCCCCGAGTTCGGAACCGTTGCGGCGACGACGATCCCGCATGTGGTGCTGACCTCAAACGGCACGCGCGAGCTTTCCGATGCGCTGCGCCGGCGCTGCCTCTACCACTATGTGGACTATCCGGACGTCGACCGGGAGGCACGCATCATCATGGCGCGCATCAACGGCGCCGGAACCTCGCTCGCGCTGCAGATTGCCCGCATGGTCGAGAGCATCCGCAAGGAAGACCTGCGCAAGGTGCCGGGCGTCGCCGAGACGCTCGATTGGGCGGCCGCCCTCGTCGGCCTCGACATTTCGGACATGCATGACAATCCGGAGGCTATCCACGCCACCCTGATGTGCCTCCTGAAGACGCGGGAAGACAAGTCCCGCTTTACCCGCGAGGTAACCGAACGCCTGCTTGGGAGGGTCGCATGAGCTGCTGCACCGCCCCCATGACACCTGACGAGCTTGATGCGCTCTCCGAGGCCGTCGCGCGGAAGCTGTCGGCTTTCCTGAAGACGCTGCGCGACAACGCCTTTGCCGTCGGCCTGCCCGAGGGTCAGGACGCCGCCGCGCTGATGGCGGCGGGCTATGCGGAAAGACCGGCGCTGCTGCGTTCTGCCTTCAAGCATCTCTTCTCCGCGCGCAAGGAGGACTGGCAGAAATTCGACGGTCTGTTCGATGCCTTCTGGCTCGGCAAGCGGGTGCGCTCGCGGTCAGTGATCTCAGGTTCGTCCGCATCTTCAAGCAATCCCGCGCTGAAATCGCTTTCCGAGCAGCCGAAGACCGCAGATCGAAACGATGTGACGGACCAGGTCCCGTCCTCTGATGAAGCCGGCAGTGAAAGCGGTGCCGAAGGGCGGATGGAAGGAGCATCGCGGGCGGAAAGCCTCGCGGAGACGGACTTCCGCAAGCTCAGCAACCCAGACGAGATTCAGAAGGCGCATGAGCTTGCCGCGCGGCTCGCTGCCGTGATGCGCACGCGCATGACGCGCCGCGACCGCATCCGCCGCCATGGCGAGCGACTTGACCTGCGGCGGACGATCCATGGCAATATCAGCCATGGCGGCGCGCCGGTCAGCCTCTATCACCGCCAGCGCAAGGAAAAGCCCCTTCGCCTCGTGATGCTGCTCGATGCGTCGGGCTCGATGAGCCTCTATACGGGCGTCTTCCTGCGTTTCATCCATGGCGTGCTCGACGAGTTCCGCGAGGCGGAAGCCTTTCTCTTCCACACGCGGCTTGCCCATGTCTCCGATGCAATGAAGGAACGCGATCCGGCGCGTGCGCTCGACAGGCTGTCTATGATGGCGCAGGGCGTCGGCGGCGGCACGCGGATCGGCGAATGCCTTGCCACTTTCAACCGCTCGTACGCGGCGCGGACCATCCATTCGCGTACCTGCGTCATGATCGTTTCGGATGGTTACGAGACCGGCGATGCCGAACAGCTTGGTGTCGAGATGGCGGCGCTGAGGCGGCGCTGCCGCCGTATCGTCTGGCTGAACCCGATGGCCGGCTGGGACGGATACGCGCCTGAGGCGCGCGGCATCAAGGCCGCCCTTCCCTATGTCGATCTGCATGCGCCGGCCAATACGCTGCAAAGCCTGGCCGCACTCGAACCCTATCTTGCAAAGCTGTGACGGAGGTGGCGATGAACGCCCATGTCGACGTCCTTGAACTTGTTTCCCAACTGAAGTCCTCCGAGGAGGCCTTCGTGCTTGCGACCGTGGTGCGCACCGTCTCGGTGACCGCCGCAAAGGCCGGCGCCAAGGCGGTGATCAAACCCGACGGAACGATGATCGCCGGCTGGATCGGCGGCGGCTGCGCCCGGGGCGCGGTGCTGCGCGCCGCGCAGGAGGCGCTTGCCGACGGAGCCTCCCGGCTCGTTTCCGTGCAGCCGGAAGACCTGCTCACCAATCTCGGCGTCAAGACCGGCGAGAGCCGCGACGGCGTGCGTTTCGTGCGCAACATGTGCCCGAGCCAGGGCACCATGGATATCTTCGTCGAGCCGGTACTGCCGCGCCCGACTATCCTTGTCCTCGGCGCAAGTCCTGTGGCGGTCGCGCTCGCGGAGCAGGCGCCGCAGATGGGCTTCCATGTGACGATCGCAGCGCCCGCGAAGGATTTTGCCGAACCGCCGGTGGCAGACGCCGTTCTGGACGGCTTTCCGACCGGCGAGACAGCCAAAGCCTATCGCTTCGTCGTCGTCGCTACCCAGGGCCGGGGCGACGAGGCCGCTCTCAAGTCGGCGCTTTCGATCCGTGCGGACTATCGGGGCTTTGTCGGCAGCTATCGCAAGATGGCGGCGCTGCGCGAGAAGTTCCTCACTGCCGGTATCGCCGCGGAAGACTTCGACCGGGTGAAGGGGCCGGCCGGTATCGACCTCGGAGCGATCACGCCGGAGGAAATCGCGCTCTCGATCATTGCAGAGATCGTGCAGTTGCGCCGGCGCGGCCAACGCGGCGAAGCCGCCCACCAGAAATAATCAGGCAAGAGCCCCTAGGAAGGAAGACATCATGGACATGAACGGTAGCGAGCGGATCGAAGCTCCAGTGGATGCCGTATGGAAGGCACTGAACGATCCAGATATCCTGCGCCAGTGCATTCCCGGCTGCGAGAAGCTCGAAAAGCTCTCGGACACCGAAATGACCGCGACGGTCGCGTTGAAGGTCGGTCCGGTGAAGGCCCGCTTCGAAGGCGCAGTGCAGCTCAGCAATCTCGACCCGCCCAATTCCTACACGATCAGCGGCGAGGGAAAAGGCGGCATGGTCGGCTTCGCCAAGGGCGGCGCCGATGTCTCTCTTGCGGCCGACGGGCTGGACGCGACGATCCTCAACTATACAGTGAAGGCTGATGTCGGCGGCAAGATCGCCCAGCTCGGCAGCCGCCTGATCGATTCAACGGCAAAGAAGCTCGCCGGCGAGTTCTTCTCGACCTTCAACAAGCAGGTCTCGGCACAGCTTGTCCCTTAAGGTGGGTCAGGTAAGTTCGATCGCGCGGATCACCTCATCCTCGATCTCGATGCCATCGGCGAGCGCCGCGCGCCGGGCGGTCTGACCGCGCCGGCCGGGTAGGCGGACATCGGGATCGGAGGTAATCTCGTCTGCGAGTTGCGACAGTCTTGCCGCAACGCAGTTTCCGCCGGTCGCGACGGGATCGATGGCGATGATCATGTGGCCGAGCGCCGGCGGCGGCCCCTTGTCGTCGAAAAGCGAAGAGGCCTCAAAGGCATAGTTCGCGCCGGTGATGCCGGCAGCAAGGATTTCCACCATCAGCGCCAGGGCCGCACCCTTGGCCTCGCCTGCGGGCATCATCGTGCCCCGCAGCGCCTCTTCGGCATCGGTCGTCGGATTGCCGTTGCGGTCGAAGGCCCAGTCGGCCGGGATCGCCGCGCCCTTCTGTCTGGCGGCCATGACCTTGCCGCGCGCCACCTTGGAGAGTGCGAGATCGATGACGACGGGATCGGCATCCGCAAGCGGTGCTGCGAAGGCGATCGGATTGGTGCCGTAGAGCGGCCGCCGGCCACCCCAGGGCGCCATGGCTGCAGGCGCATTGGCAAACATCAGCCCGACCAGCCCCTGATCGGCCAGCCGCTCGACGGTCAGGCCCATGACGCCGGCATGATGGGATCGGTTGATGGCGGCAAATGCAATGCCCTGGCTCCTTGCCAGGGAGGGTAGTTCCTGCAGAGCGAGGTCGAGTGCCGGATAGGCGTAGCCGTGCACGGCGTCGATCGCCAGACCCGCGGGCCTTGGCCTCGTGAGAAGCGGTCGCGCAAAGCCATCGACCTTGCCGCTCTTGGCCTGCGCGGCATAGGCCGGAACGCGCCTCAACCCGTGGCCCCCCTGCCCGGCCGCTTCGGCAGCGACGAGGGCGACAGCCACCGATCGCGCATTTCCCTCGCTTACCCTGTTGCGTACCAGCGCGCGGACAACGAGCTGCTCAGCCTCGGCAAGGGTCAAATGCATCGCGGGGAACCTTCAATGGGAAAGCGGGGCGGGTAGACCTGTGCCTACCGCTCGCCGGTGCCTCCGGCAAGACAATTCTCGTTGAACGGCACCCATCCGCGCGACCAGGAAGTAGTCCGCATTGTATGCATTCAATTTCGTGGTGTTGCCAGGCGGCCTTCCTCGGCCTTGTAGAAATACTGGCTGGCGACAAGCCACCCTTTGAGCGGCCTCAGCGGCGGTATGCAGGTGGCAAGCATGAAGGGCAGCGTGGTGAAGAGATGCACCCAATAGGGCGCGCTGAACTGCACTTCGAGCCAGACGCCGAGGGCGACGCTCGGGATGCAGGCAAAGCAGATGACGAAGAAGGCCGGGCCGTCGGCGGGATCGGCAAAGGAATAGTCGAGCCCACAGACCTCACATTTCGGCTGCAGGGTCAGGAATCCCTTGAAGAGATGACCCTGGCCGCATCGCGGGCAGCGGCCCCTGAGGCCCGTCTGCATCGGTGGCAGCGGCGGCCAATCTGAATCGTCCGACATCGTCCATTCCTTCCGGAGATCTGCGGCGCATTGTCTGCGCCTGTATGCATTCAAATGTCATTGAAGCCATACAATGTCAATATTTGAATGCATTCATTTCTGCATCGAAGGGGTGCGCCCGGCTTATTCTCTTCTCGAGCCAGGAGCGGACGTAACTATAAGCCAAAGGCGGAGCAATTACTTGGAGGAAAGACTTGACGCGACGGCCGGAGGCAACGGGCTGTCCATGCGACCTTTTGGAGCAGCCCCTTTCGCCCGAAGGCCGCCCTGCCCGGCACGATCAGATCATGAGATTGCCAATCGTCTCGGCGAGTTGTTCCTGTGAGAAGGGTTTGCCGAGCCGCGGCAGGTCAGGGCTACTGCCGGCCGGCAATTCGGCATAGCCGGTGACGAGGATGATCGGCAGTTGCGGCCATTCCCCGCGGATGATTTCGGCGAGCTGCGATCCAGTCATGCGTGGCATGGCATGGTCGGAGACGACGAGGTCGACCCTCTGATGGCGCAGGATGTCGAGCGCTTCCTCTCCACCCTCGGCCTCCAGCACGCTGTGGCCGAGATCGACCAGCATCAGCGTCGTGTTCTTCAACACCAGACTGTCGTCATCGACGACAAGGATCCTGAGCGACCTTTGCTCGTGTGCGGCCGACTTCGAGGGGGCGGATTTTTCCGCGCTGGCTAATTTCGCGCCGTCTGTGGCGACAGGAAGCCAGAGCTCCACAGTGGTTCCCTTACCCTTTCCGCTTCTGAGCACGAGCCCTCCGCCCGACTGCTCCACGAGCCCCTGCACCATCGACAGTCCAAGGCCGGTGCCCTTGCCGACGCCTTTCGTGGTGAAGAACGGTGCCGCCGCCTGGGCGAGCGTTTCGGCGTCCATGCCCTCGCCCTCGTCCTTTACCGAAATGCAGACATAACGGCCCGGGCGCAGCACTGCCGCCTGACCTGGCGAAACGGTCTCCTCGTAGGCGGTGATCGAGATCAGGCCGCCGGAAAGCATCGCGTCCCGGGCATTGACCACGAGGTTGAGGATTGCCGTCTCCAGCTGGTTGTAGTCCGTCATCACCGATGGAAGATCGGGCGGGAAGCGGGTTTCCAGAAATGCCGTCGCCCCGAGCGACCGCTGCAGCAGGTCTGTCATGCCAGCGATCAGCGCCGGAACCTCGATCGCGTCCATCTGCAAGGTCTGGCGGCGGGAGAAGGCGAGCAGCCGCTGGGTGAGCGCAGCCCCGCGCTGGGCACCCTGGACGGCGTTGGCGATCAGTGGCGCGATCGGCGAATCCTCCGGCAGCCGTCGGCGGACGATCTCCAGGCTGCCGAGCACCGCCATCAGCAGATTGTTGAAATCATGGGCGATCCCACCGGTAAGCTGGCCGAGTGCCTCCATCTTCTGAGATTGGAAGAGCTCTTCGCGGGCGCGTTCGAGCGCCTGTTGCGCCTGTCTCTTTTCACTTATGTCACGCGTGACCTTGGCGAAACCCAGGAGTTCGCCGCGCTCATCGCGGATCGCATCGACCACGACGCTTGCCCAGAAGCGGGTTCCGTCCTTTCGCTGCCGCCAGCCCTCGCTTTCGAAGCGGCCTTCCCTTCGCGCCGTTTCGAGCGAGCGCTGCGGTTCGCCCCTTGCCCTGTCCTCGTCGGTGTAGAAGCGCGAGAAATGCTGGCCGAGTATCTCTTCGGGCATATAGCCCTTGATCCGCTGCGCCCCCGCGTTCCAGTTGGAGACCAGTCCGTCGGGATCAAGCATGTAGATCGCGTAGTCGGTGACACCCTGCACGAGGATGCGAAACTGCTGCTCGCTGCGCTTGAGCTCGGCCTCGGCCTGCTTGCGCTCGGTCAGGTCGCGCGTCACCTTGGCAAAGCCGATCAGTTCGCCTGTCGAGGTGCGCACCGGATCGATGATGACATGCGCCCAGAAGCGGCTTCCATCCTTGCGGACGCGCCAGCCCTCGTTGTCGAACCGCCCTTCGCTCAGCGCGGTTGCAAGCGCCCGCTCCGGCAGGCCGGCCTTCCGATCCTCTTCGGGATAGAAGCGAGAGAAATGCTCACCGAGGATTTCATGGGCCTGATAGCCCTTGTAACGCTGCGCCCCGGCGTTCCAGCTTGTGACCAGGCCCTCCGGGCTCAGCATGAAAATGGCATAGTCCGTGATCGCGTCGACGAGAAGGCGAAAGCGCCCCTCGTCCATCAATGACTCTATGCGTCGCTCATTCTCGGCAAGCTGCATGTTCCCCTCGGCGCTACGGACCAACTCCCGAAACGCCTCTGATTTCAATTGGTTCCATCAGGAGGGAAAAATTCGCGGCCCCGGACCAAGATCGCAAGGTCCGGCATGAATGGAAAACTGTATTCACTGCGCCGCAGCGTTGCCGTAGCGGCAGGACGGAAGGATGGTTCAGACCGCCTGCTCGTGCGGATAATAGATCCGTGCCAGTCGCTCCGCGACGGCATAGGCCTGGGTGACGATCTCCGGCACGAGGTCGATATCGGGCAGGCTGCCGAGCCCGAGCGGACCGATCGCGAACAGTCCCGCCGTTGTCCGCCCATCGACGGAAACCTCGCCCGCCGCATTGACCGCGAGACCAAGGCCAAGCTCGTCCGGCATGGCAAGGCGGGCCGAAATCAGGCTCTGCATCAGCGGTGTGTCCAGGTGGGGCGCCTGGCAGCGGCAATCCAGCACCTGGTCGCAATAGACGAGTTCCTCCTGCGACTTGCCGGCGGGCCTCATCATGATGCCGCCCGGCATGCGTTCTCCCACGACACCCTTGCGCAACACGGTGTTGCCTTCCGCAAGCTCGCGACGCAGGCGAAGATAGATAGCTTCGGGCAGGCGGTTGCGATGGCTGTCGTAGATTGCCCTGAGGTGTCGGTTGAACTGCTGCTTCTGGCGCGCAGGAAGCGACCGCCACAGCGAGCGGGCGCGCTTGCGCAGGCCGTTCATCACCGACTGCCAGTTCTGGCCCTCTTCCTCGGCGCGGCGACAGGCATCGCGAATGAAGCGCACGATCTCCGGAAGGCTCGACGGCAGGGCTTCGGCTGGGAACACCGGATCTGCGGACATGCGGGTATGGCTTTGCGGAAGGAAACCGCGCCGCGAAATGATCGTTATCTGGCCGGCATAGCCGTCCTCGCGCATGCGCAGCAAGGTATCTACGACCCTGAGGCCGCTGCCGAGCAGAACCGTGTGCGGGCGGGCGACAAGGCGGCGCGCGCGCACGCCCGTCTCATCCACTGCATGCTGTCGCTTTTGCTGCGCCGGATTGCTGATGCCGTAGCCCGTGGCGAGGATGACCCGGTCGAACAGCGGATTGCCCGGATTTGCGCTCTCGACGAGGAAGCGGTTGCCGCGGCTGCGGCCAATGGAAATGACCGGCTCGTGGCAGACCTGCACGGTGATGTCGTGGCGCGTGGCGAGCGCTTCGGAAAAGCGCTGGAAGACGTAGTCGCTGAAGATGCCCTTGGGCACGAAGATCTGCTGGAACCCGGGAATGGCGGCCGGCACGGCGGCGCGGAATTCGGCATTGCCCAGCAGCCAGCCGTTGAAATCCTCGGGATCACCCTCGGAAACGGAAAGGTCACGCACGCGGCTATTGAGGATCTCGCCCAATTGGGCCGAGGCCAGTGCCTGACCGCCGCTGACGTCCGCATTCGGATCGAAAAGCTGAAGATGGAACGGCGTCTTGACGGTCTTCATCAGCGAGATCGCCATCATCATGCCGGAAAAGCCGCGGCCAACAATGGCGATGCGCGGAACGCTGCAGGCTGGTGCTGCCGCGGCAGCCTTCGAAGAGAAAAGTCCCCGAACCGTCATATCAACTCCTTTGCGGCTTGCCGCTACGTGGTCGATCAAGGCTTCAGCGCATTCGATGCAGTCAGAGATAAGTCCTCACGGATTCCCGCCGCAATCAAACTTCCGGCGTTCAAATCGGTTCCAGCGCGGTGATTTCCTCCGCATTGGAAATGGCGGCTCCTAGTCCGCCAAACCCCTTGTCTTGCCGCTTGGCGCGGACTTGAGACATTATTGTCTATCGTTTTGGTCGTGTATAAAAGCGCTATTTAAGGGCCCCTGCAAGCACTTTCTGAGGCTATTTTCGCAGTCCAAAGCGCCAGAGGCCTGAAGGCTCGCCACCGTACTCGGTCCACTAGGAGGCGGCGAGCGTCGCCAGTGCGGGACGATCAGACTGTGTTTTCAATCGCTTCACGAGATCATAGCCGTCCTGCCAACGGCCGAAGCCGCTCGCCACGTTGATGTGCCCGGCATGGCCGAGATGGATGAGATCGCTTTTCCACAGGGAGGCGTAGTGCCGCAGCCTCTCGAACGACATGTAATGGTCGTCTAGGCTGCCCACGACGAGGGTCGAAAACGGCAGTTCTCTTGCTGGCATATCCGCGAACTCTATCTGTCCGGGATGAAGCCTTTCGGTGCGTTCCAGATCGCAGGGGGCAACGAGGAGCGCGCCCTTGATTCTGCGGGCCACCGGGCGATCGGCGAGCCTTGCAGCAAGGAGGCAGCCGAGACTGTGGGCGACGATAAAGGCCTCTCCGCACGCCACCAGCGCAGCCTCCGCCCTCGCGGCCCATTCGTCCAGCACGGGTCTTTCCCAGTCCCTCTGCTGCACGATCAGAGCAGTTGCGTCGTCCTGCGCCCAGTATTGTTGCCAGTGCCCTTCGCCAGAGCCGTTCAATCCTGGAAAAATCAGCGTTCGCGCCATGAGAAATCCTGTCGCCGCGCATCCTGCGGCCGTCACCCGCGCGCATGCGGGCACGATAATTCCCGTTGGGCTTTATTATGAGGACGGGAAGCTGGCCGATAAGGAATTAAAGTTTAAACTCTATAATATTGGTAGAATATTCGGCTGAGGCTCCCGTCTCTGGTGTAATAGCCACGGAACAAAGCGGCCGGCATGCCGTTCTGGAAAGTCAGCACCGAGGCGCATAGTTGCGACAGAACAATCTCCATGACCTTTCCGACCTCCACCTATCGGCTGCAGTTTCGCGACGGAATGACCTTCGACCGCGCCCGGCAGATCATCGGCTACCTGAAGGCGCTTGGCATCAGCCACCTCTACGCCTCGCCTGTGTTCAGGGCCGCGCGAGGCTCCACCCACGGATATGACGTCGTCGATCCCAATGGGTTCGACTCCGCACTTGGGGGAGAAGCGGGTTTCGACCGCCTCGTCGGCGATCTGAAGGCCGCTGGTATCGGCCTGATCCTCGATATCGTTCCAAACCACATGGCCGCCTCTCCGGAAAACCGATGGTGGCTGAGCCTGCTCGAATGGGGAGCCGACAGCCCCTATGCCGGACATTTCGATATCGACTGGACGAAGCGGTTGACGCTCCCCTGCCTTGGCCGACCTTTCGACGAGGTGCTGGCTGACCGCGAGTTGCGGCTCGTTGCAGATGCCGACGGCGGATATCTCGCCGCTGCCTATTACGAAAATCGCATCGCCCTCGATCCGCGAACCTACGGCGAAGTGCTGCGCGAACTGGACGATCCGCTGGCGCTCCGCGTGGCTGAACTTGCCGCAGCCGCCGAGCCCTCGTCCCCCGCCGATTTCCACGATGAGATGCGTGCCCTGCTCTCCGACGTCGCAGCCCGGCACCGACTTGAAGAGAGACTTGCGACCCTCGCATCAGATCCCGCCTTCATGCGTGACCTCCACGGCCGTCAGCCCTGGCGTCTGATACCCTGGCAGGATGCGCGAAGCGAGCTGAACTACCGGCGCTTCTTTGAGATTGCCGGCCTCGCAGGTCTGAAGGTGGAGGATGATACCGTCTTCGACGATGTTCACCGCGAGAGCCTGAAGCTGCTGCGGTCCGGCCGCATCGACGGTTTGCGCATCGACCATGTCGACGGTCTTGCCGAGCCGGAGGCCTATCTCGCACGTCTGCGGCGCGAGGCCGGCCCCGACGCCTATATCGTCGTCGAGAAGATCCTTGCCGGCGACGAAATGCTTCCAGTGGACTGGCCGGTCGCTGGGACGACCGGATACGAGTTCATCGCCGCACTTGCCGATCTCATGATTGATCCGCATGGAAGCCGATGGCTTCATGAAGCCTATCGGCTGGTGGCGGAAGAGGCCGCCGACTACCGGGGCGGCGAGCGCAACGCCAAGAGCCGAATGATCGAGCACAACTTTGACGGCGAGGTCGCGTTCCTGGTGGATCTCGCAATGCGGATCGCCGAAAGCGAAGGCTGGTCCGAGCAGAGGGCCGAGGACATCAGGACGGCGATCGCAGAACTTCTGATCGGCTTTCCGGTCTACCGGACTTACGGTGTCGATGGACCGCCGGATGCACATGACCGTGAGGTGCTCGATGCCGCGATCCGGTATGCCGCGCGAGCCGCGCGAGCCGAGGCGCTGGCGCTCGTCGGTGGCGTTCTTTCCGGAGAAATAGCGACGTTGGAGGCTCGTCGCTTCCGCATCCGCTTCCAGCAACTGAGCGGCCCGATCATGGCGAAGGCACTCGAGGACACGCTGTTCTACCAATACAATTGCCTGCTGGCAGCAAATGAAGTCGGCGGCGAGCCGGAACGCCCGCCGGGAGGCCCCCAACGCTTCCATAGCCTGATGGGCGGGCGCCTGCGTCGGCAGCCGAACGGGCTTTCCGCAACCTCCACCCACGACACCAAGCGCGGCGAGGACGCCCGCGCAAGGCTCTATGCCTTGAGCGAGGCGCCCGAGGCCTGGGCTGCTGGCGTGACCCGCTGGCGAAAGATGAACCGCCACCTCATCCGCGATCTTGCCGGCGGATCCGCGCCGGAGCCGAATGTCGAATGGATGCTCTATCAGGCGCTTGCGGGAATATGGCCCGCGCGCTTCGATCCGTCCTCGAGCCCGGATCGCGAACAGCTCGAAGGCCGCTTCCTTGCCTATGTCGAAAAGGCGGTGCGCGAGGCGAAGCTGCGCACGGATTGGCTCGAGCCGGCCGAGGACTACGAAGATGCCGTCAAGGCCTATGCGCGAAACCTGCTTTCCGCGGGGAATACCGCCTTTGCGAGGGATTTCGCCGCGACGCTGGAGCCCTTTATCCGCACCGGCCTCCTCAACAGCCTGACGCAGACGCTGCTCAAGATGACTGCGCCCGGTGTGCCCGACATCTACCAGGGGGCAGAGATGCTGGATTTCAGCCTTGTCGATCCCGACAACCGTCGTCCGGTCGCGTTCGACCGGCTCGCGGCAGTGCTGGATGAGAACGAAGAACAGTGGACCGATCTGGAGCCAGGGGCGATGAAGCTCAAGCTGGTGCAGCGCTGCCTGCGGCTTCGTCAGGAGCGGCCGTCGCTCTTTTCTCCCGGCTCCTATCTACCGCTCGACGTCACCGGGAGCCAGGGCAACCATGTGCTTGCTTTCTCACGGCAGAGCGGCAGGGATTTCGCGCTGGTGGTCGTTCCCCGCCTGATGCATGGCCGCCTGGTGCCGGGAAAGCTACACGCGCCGGCCGATTTCTGGTCGGATACGGCGGTCGTGCTGCCGGCGTCGCTGCAGGACAGCACGATGCGGGACGCCCTCACGGGCTCGATTCACAGGGCCGGTGCGACCTTGCCGGTCGGCTCGTGTCTGGGGTCGCAGCCGGTCGTGCTTCTGCTGCCGGAAAACCCAGAGCCGGCATAGGCCGGCTCTCGAACGATCGCCTCTCATCTATCTTTTTGACGCAAAGGGAGCGGCCGACTTGTGGAATAAGGGCGATTTCCCTTGCGGTCTGACGCGTCTCGGCATTTGCTGCCGAGCGAGCAAAGGCGGCGCGATCTCGCCGCCGCCAATCGGGAGGTTTCGAAATGTCTTATCCCATCCTCGACGCTGCAGCGACGCAGGGCCTGCTTGTCGGCCGCGTCTGGAATCCTGGGGCCGGCGGTCCGAGCATCGTCGTGCTGCGTGACGGCGCTCTCGTCGATATCACCTCGCGGGCGGCGCCGACGCTGAGCGCACTCTTGGAAATGGATGATCCGGCCGGATTCGTCCGCGCCGCGACAGGCCCGTCGCTCGGAACGATCGAGGCTATCGCGGCCAACAGCACGGCGGCAACACCCGATACCGCCCTTCCCTATCTTCTAGCACCGGCCGACCTGCAGGCCATAAAGGCTTGTGGCGTCACCTTCGCCCAATCGATGATCGAGCGCGTCATCGAGGAGAAGGCGGCAGGCAATCCCGCCCGTGCCGCCTCGATCCGCGAGCGTGTCAGCACGCTGATCGGCGGCAGCCTTGCCAATCTAAAGGCTGGTTCGCCTGAAGCTGCCGCAGTCAAGCAGGCGCTCATCGACGAGGGCATGTGGTCGCAATATCTGGAGGTCGGCATCGGGCCGGACGCCGAGGTGTTCACCAAGGCGCCGGTTCTCTCGGCCGTCGGCTGGGGGGCCAATGTCGGCCTTCATCCGGTTTCGACCTGGAACAATCCCGAGCCGGAGATCGTGCTTGCCGTCAACAGCCGTGGCGAGATCAAGGGCGCAACACTCGGCAACGACGTCAACCTGCGCGACGTCGAGGGACGGTCGGCGCTGCTGCTCGGCAAGGCGAAGGACAACAATGCGTCGTGCTCGATCGGGCCTTTCGTGCGGCTCTTCGACCAGAGCTACGGAATCGACGACGTGCGCCGCGCGATCCTCGACCTCAAGGTGACGGGCGAGGACGGTTTCGTGCTCAAGGGACAAAGCTCGATGGCGAAGATCAGTCGCGATCCCACCGACCTCGTCAAGCAGACCTGCGGCCCGCATCACCAGTATCCCGACGGCTTCATGCTCTTCCTCGGCACGCTCTTCGCCCCGACGCAGGACCGCGACGCGCCAAACCAGGGCTTTACCCACAAGCTCGGGGACGTCGTGGAAATCGAGTCGCCGGGGCTCGGCACGCTGGTGAACTCGGTGCGGCTCTCCACCGAATGCCCGCCATGGACGTTCGGCCTGTCGGCACTCATGCGCAATCTGGCGGACCGCGGCCTCCTCTGAGGCCGGGGCGGACGGACTCTTGCACCGAAAAAGGGGCCCGCGAGCGGCCCCTTCATTTTTCTCTTGACCTTCCAGTTGCTGGAAGGTTGATAAGTTTGTCCGGATGCCTAAATGGGCCTCGGAGAACCGAACATGGACACGACGAAAGACCATCACCATCATCCCCATGCACATGGGCACGGCGATCATCACCATGATGCGCCGGAGGCGTCAAAGACTGCATTGATGACGCGCGACCCGGTCTGCGGCATGACGGTCGATCCCGATGCCGGCAAGCCATCGCTGGATCATCAGGACCACACCTATCATTTCTGCTGCGGCGGCTGCCGGACGAAGTTCGAGGCCGCGCCGCAGGATTATCTGACGGCAAAGGATCCCGTTTGCGGCATGAGCGTCGACCGGGCTACGGCCAAGCATTTCCTGAAGCATGAGGGCGAGAAGTTCTATTTCTGCTCGGCGGCGTGCAGGGGCAAGTTCGAGGCCGATCCGGCCAGCTATCTCGACGGCAGCAGGCCGGTTGCCAAGGCGATGCCGAAGGGCACGCTCTATACCTGCCCGATGCATCCGGAGGTCATCAGCGATCACCCCGGCGACTGCCCGAAATGCGGCATGGCGTTGGAGCCGATGGGCGTCCCGCCTGCAGATGAAGGTCCGAACCCGGAGCTCATCGACTTCACCCGCAGGCTTTGGGTCAGCGCGGTGCTTTCCGTTCCGCTGCTCGCCCTCAGCATGGGCCCGATGCTCGGCCTGCCGCTTCGCGAGACCATCGGCGAGCCGCTTGCGACATGGATCGAGCTCTTGCTCGCAACGCCGGTCGTGCTCTGGGCCGCCCTGCCCTTCTTCCGCCGCGCCTGGGCATCGGTCGTCAACCGCAGCCCGAACATGTGGACGCTGATCGGCCTCGGGGTCGGCACGGCCTATGTCTACAGCCTCGTTGCTGTCCTTCTGCCCGACATCTTCCCGCACAGTTTCCGCGGGCATGGAGGCATGGTTCCGGTCTATTTCGAGGCCGCTGCCGTTATCGTCGCACTGGTCTTCGTCGGCCAGGTGCTGGAGCTCAAGGCCCGCGAACGCACGGGTTCGGCAATCCGCGCCCTGCTCGACCTCGCACCGAAGACGGCACGCCGGATCGATGCCGACGGTAGCGAGAGCGACGTTTCCGTCGATGTTATTCAGGCCGGCGACCGGCTACGCGTGCGCCCCGGCGAGCGCGTACCCGTCGACGGCTCCGTGATCGAGGGCCAGTCGACCATCGATGAATCGATGATCACCGGCGAACCGGTTCCTGTCGAGAAGACGAAGGGCGACATGCTGACCGGCGGCACGATGAACAAGAACGGCACGCTGGTCATGACCGCCGAGAAGGTGGGCGAGGACACGACGCTTTCGCGCATCGTCGACATGGTCGCGAAGGCGCAGCGCTCGCGCGCGCCGATTCAGGGGACGGTCGACCGCGTCTCGGCGATCTTCGTGCCGGCGGTTGTCGCCGTCGCGATCATCGCCTTCCTGGTCTGGTACTTCGTCGGTCCCGAACCGCAGCTTGCGCATGCGCTGCTTGCTACAGTCGCCGTCCTCATCATCGCCTGCCCCTGTGCGCTCGGCCTTGCGACGCCGATGTCGATCATGATCGCAACCGGCCGGGGTGCGCAGGAAGGCGTGCTCATCAAGGATGCGGAGGCGCTGGAGCGCTTTTCGAAGGTCGATACGCTGATCGTCGACAAGACCGGCACGCTGACGGAAGGCAAGCCGAAGCTGACGGACGTCGTCCCCTTCGGTAACATCGACGAAGCACGACTGCTTTCGCTTGCCGCCAGCCTCGAGCGCGGCTCAGAGCATCCGTTGGCCGAAGCGATCGTTTCGGGTGCCGAAGAGCGTGGTACCGGCTTCGTGGAAGTTACGGGCTTTGCCGCAAAGACCGGCAAGGGCGTCGAGGGCAAGGCGGGCGACGTATCGGTCGCGCTCGGCAATGCCGCGATGCTCGGCGATCTCGGTATTGACCCGGCGGTGCTCGCCGAAAGGACCGATGCGTTGCGCGGCGAAGGCAAGACGGTGATGTTCGTCGTCGTCGACGGCGCGCTTGCCGGCCTTGTCGCCGTAGCGGACCGGATCAAGCCGACCACCGCCGCCGCCATCAAGGCCCTGCACGAAAGCGGATTGAAGATCATCATGGCGACCGGCGACAACGAACGCACCGCTCGCGCGGTGGCCAAGAGCCTTGGCATCGACGAGGTGCGTGCCGACGTGCTGCCGGAAGGCAAGAAGGCGCTGGTGGACGAACTACGTGCAAAGGGTGCGGTGATCGCCATGGCCGGCGATGGCGTCAACGATGCCCCGGCGCTTGCCGCGGCCGATGTCGGGATCGCCATGGGTACAGGCGCCGATGTCGCGGTCGAAAGTGCCGGCATCACCCTGGTCAAGGGCGATCTCAACGGCATCGTGCGAGCACGGCGGCTTGCGGGAGCGACGATGCGTAATATCAGACAAAATCTGGGCTTTGCCTTTGGCTACAACGCGCTTGGGATCCCGGTAGCCGCCGGCGTGCTCTTCCCCGTCTTCGGCCTCCTGCTTTCGCCGATGATAGCTGCGGCCGCCATGAGCCTTTCCTCGGTCTCGGTCATCAGCAATGCGCTGCGGCTGAGATTCGAAAAACTTTGAAGGAGTGAATAGATGAACATCGGCGAAGCATCGGAGCGGTCCGGCCTGCCGTCGAAGACCATCCGCTACTATGAGGATATCGGTCTGATCCGCCCCGACAGGGGCGGAAACGGCTATCGCGACTACGACATTTCCGATGTCCACAAGCTTCGCTTCCTGCAGCGCTCCCGCGGCCTCGGCTTCTCCGTCGAGGAATGTCGGCAGTTGCTCGCCCTCTACGAAGACAAGAGCCGGGCCAGTGGCGACGTCAAGGATATCGCGCAGGCGAAGCTTTCGGAGATCGACCGCAAGATCCGCGAAATGATGGAGCTGCGGCGTACACTGGAGCACCTCGTCCACGCCTGCCATGGCAACGATCGGCCGGATTGTCCGATCCTGGAGGAACTTGCAGAAGGTTCGGTCCAGCACCTTGCGGAACAGCACGCCTGATACGCAGACGCCTCAGCGGCTAGGCCCGATTGCCTCGATGTCCGTCAGCGCGAAGCCGGTATTGGTCGTCAGGATCGGCAAGCCATGCGACTTTGCCGTCGCATAATGAAAGCAGTCGGCGAGGCTGAGCGCGCTGTTTTGCTCGGCCTCCGGATAGCGGTGCCGGCCGTAGCGCTCGAATGCCTGCAGGGCGGCCGGCATCTGGTCACTGGCGACCGACATGACCTCGATACGCGCAACCTGCAGAAATTCCTGCACGCGCGCTTCCGCCTCCGCCATGGGAATGCGCTTCTTCCGATAGAGCCTCACGACCGCTTCCCAGACGGCAAGGACCGAGGATATCGCTTGCTGCTCGCCGAGAGCATCGAGCAGCGCCGCCAACTCCTCGGCGCCGGGCTCGCCGGTCATGATCGCGATGATGACGGAGGCATCGACGAACATCAGTATTCGCCGCTGAGTTCGGCGAAGAATTCCTTGTCGGCGACAAGGCCTGTATCAGGATAGGCCGCGATCCGTTCGCGCAGGGGCTTCAGTCGCTCCCAGAGCGGGACCGCCTCATCGATGCGGCGCAACTCGTTCTCGAGAGCCATCCGCACGGCCTCCGTCTTGTTGACCTGTATCCTCTCGGCGAGTTTTGCGGCGAGCGCATTGACCTCTTCGCTTCGTATGTTGAGGGGCATGAAAAGTCTCCCGTGTATAAGTAAAGACAGCAAAGTCTGAACGGCCATGAAGGCGTCCCTCCCGATCGGGCGGGCAATTGCAGAAAATTTCTGCTGGGGTGGGAATAAATCTCCGGCTGTTCTCGTATACTCAAGCATGGAACAGAAGGACCGCCAGTTCGAAGTTATCGGCCAGCTCGCGACGCTCAGGCGTTACGCGCGTTCGCTGGTGCGCGATTCCGCCGATGCGGAAGACCTGGTGCATGACGCCCTCGTCCGCGCCTACGAGCGCCGAAAAACCTTCCGGCGCGGCGCGAACCTTCGAAACTGGCTGCTCGCCATCCTGCACAATGCTCATATCGACAGGCTGCGCAAATCGCGCTCGCTGACAAGGCGGCATGATGCCGCCGCAGAAGAAGCCGAACAGGCGGTTCCGCCGGCGCAGGAACATGCAGTCCGCCTGCAGCAGGTTCGCAACGCCTTCTTCGACCTGCCGGAAGAGCAGCGCGAGGCCCTGCATCTCGTCGCGATCGAGGATCTCTCCTACCAGGAAGCCGCCAATGCGCTCGGCATCCCGGTCGGCACTCTGATGTCGCGAATTTCGCGGGCTCGCGCCATGCTCAGGGAGCTCGAGGAAAAAACACCGCGCGCATCGCATCTCAGAATTGTCGGAGGTAACGGCAATGAAGGCGGTTGATCCGATCATCGATACCGATCTCGACGCCTATGTCGACGGCGAGCTCGGCGTGACGCGGCGCATCCAGGTCGAGTCCTATCTCTCCGAGAATCCGGAGATGGCGGCGAAGGTAATGGCCGACCTCAGTCTCAAGGGCGAGCTGCGCCTGGCACTTGCCGGAGACAAGGTCCATGGCCATCCTCAAACGCGCGAGGCGGCACGGCGCCTTGAGCGCGGACTTTCCTACGGACGCATGCTGAATTCGATCCAGCGTATCGCCGCGGTCGGCGTGCTTGTCATGGCCGGCTGGGTCGCGCACACCTCTTTCGGCGCCTTCACGGCGACGGAGGTTTCCGCATCGGTTCCGGCACCGGCCTTTGTCGAGGACGCGGTGCGCGCGCACCAGACAACCATGCTTCGCAGCAACATGCCGTCGCAGAAGCCGGCCGCAGGCTACGATGCCGACGGCATTCGCGCGGCAACGGCGATCGTCATGCCTGAGCTGCTCCGGAACTGGAAGGTTTCAGACGTGCAGGTCTATCCGTCTGAATTCGGCCCGAGCGTCGAAATGGCCATAGAGGCGGAAGGTGGAAAGCGCCTTTCGCTCTTTGCCGCGCGTCCGGGCAGCTTTGCCGTCGAGCGGGTCAATCACGTGACCGTCGACGGAGTGGATGCAGCCTATTGGCAGATCGGCGAGGTTGCTTATGCCCTCGTCGGCAGCAAGGCGGCAAATCTCGATGAGGCGGCCGGCAGGCTCGCCCGCACACTTTACTAGTTACAACACGAGGAGATCGACATGAATCCTGTCAATCCGAGATATGGCTACGGCTCGGGAGCGACGTCACAGACGCTGTTCGACGAGGGCCTGCGCAAGCACATGCTGCGCGTCTACAACTACATGGCCGTCGGGCTGGTCATCACCGGCATCGTCGCCTTCGTCGTCGGCAGCACGCCGGCGCTCTACGTCCCGATCTTCCAGTCGCCGCTGAAGTGGGTGGTGATGCTGGCTCCGCTTGCCTTCGTCTTCTTCTTCTCGTTCCGCATCCAGACGATGTCGGCAAGTACCGCGCAGATGACCTTCTGGGCTTTCTGTGCCGTCATGGGCCTCTCGCTCGCATCGGTCTTCCTCGTCTTCACCGGCACGAGCATCGCCCGCACCTTCTTCATTGCCGCGAGCATGTTCGGTGCGACCAGCCTCTACGGCTACGTGACGAAGCGTGACCTTTCCAAGTTCGGATCGTTCCTGATGATGGGCCTGATCGGCGTGATCATCGCGAGCGTGGTCAACATCTTCCTCGGCTCGAGCGCCCTGCAGTTCGCGATCTCGGTCATCGGCATCGTGGTCTTCATCGGCCTGACCGCCTGGGACACGCAGAACATCAAGGAACAGTATTCCGAGAACTTCGACCAGGAATCGAGCCAGAAGCTCGCCGTCTTCGGTGCACTCTCGCTCTACCTGAACTTCGTCAACATCTTCCAGCTGCTCCTCAACTTCACGGGCGAGCGGGAATAGAAAACGCGCTTCTGGGGGATTAGAAGCGCGGCAGGCGCCCGAACCGACATCGCGAGGATGACGGCTCGGGCGCTGACACACAGCAGGATCGGGGCAGAAGGCGAAAGCCTCCTGCCCCGATCTCGTTTGCAGCCTTGAGTAGCCGGTACTAAGCCTCGGCCAGCAGGCTCTTCATGTAGGTGAAAGCCTCGCGCGCGATGCGGTCGGGCTCGACGGCGCGCCGATCGAAGCCGATCTCCATGGTCAGGTAGCCATCGAAGCCGATCTTTTTGAGCTCGGCGACGATCGCCCGGTAATCGGCCCTGCCGGCATCGCTTGGTGCCGCACGATTGGCGTCGGCCAGATGAATGTGGCGCAGGTCCTTGCCCATGCGCCGGACATAGTCTGTTGCAACCTCGTTGCGATAGATGACGTGGTAGGTGTCGAACATCAGCTTGACGTTGGGCTTGTCCACCTCGGCCATCAGCCGCATCGCGTCATCGCAGGAATCGATGAGGTTGCTGTCGGCAGATGTCGGCTCGATGACGATCGTCACGCCGCGCGCGGCCGCAGCCTCGGCGATTTCGGCAAGCGCCTCGCGGCTCCAGGACCATGCCTGCTCGCGGCTTGTGCCGAAGACCTGCCATCCGGCCACATAGATGACAGTCCTGCCGCCGAGATCGGCGCAGAGGTTTATGACCTTGCGATACTGGTCGCGGGTGTTGACTCTTTCTTCCGGCAACGGCGAAGCGACATTGAAGCCTGGGCCGCCGCCGGGAGCGGGCAGCATGCTGGCGAGCGCCAGCCCGTTCGCTTCAAGCACCCGGCGGATTTCGTTGCGACGCTCCGGGCCGAGATAGTCGGGATAGGCATGGGGGCTCGCCGCGCCGATCTCGATACCGTCATAGCCGATCGCGGCTATGCGCTCGATCGTGTCGGCGAGCGGATAGGAGGGTACCCAGACGGGGAAGCTGGAATAGACCCAGCTGTTGAACGCGAGCTTCATAGATTTCCTCCCAGCTTGTTTTCTATAGGCCGCGTGCGAACTCGAACGCCTCCAGGATCGTGCTCTGGATCAGGCGCGGAGCGACGCAATCGCCCACGCGCGCGATCTCGATGCCCTTGAATTCCGGCCGTGTCTTTAGTTCGAGATAGAGATCTTCCCTGGATCGCCGGCCGATGACGGGAACGACCCAGTCGACATCGTCGATGAAGCTGTCGTCGCCGGGCATCAGGATGTATTTCGCCCATCCGATGGCGTCGGCGTCTGAGAACACCGGCGAGATGCGCACCCGGCGCTCCTCGATTGCGACGAGCGAGGTGTTCGGCATCAGCCGGATGCCCTTGATCGCCGCGCGGCGGTGGAAGAGCGTGCGCGTGCCGGCCTCGATGTCCTCTCCGATCATGCCGTGACCCGCGATGACGGTCACGCGACAGTTTTCATCAGCCAGGTACTCGGCGGTGCCCGCGGCTTCCCAATGGCCGTTGTCGTCAATGACCACCACATGGCCCGAAAGCCGCTTCTCGCCGGAAAGGACCTGGTCGCTGGAAACCACGCAATCGCGGTCGAGACCTTCGATCTCGGGAAGGATCTGGCGCCCGAGCGCGCGGGAAGCCTCAGACGCGTCGTCGGGGCCGATCGGCAGGTTGGGCTCGGAGCCCGTGGCCACGACGACGACGTCCGGGGAGAGGGCAAGAATACTTTCCGGCGTCGCAGGCGCGCCGAGATGGACCTCGACGCCGAGATCGGCAACGGCCGCTTCGAGATAGGAGGTCACCTCGCCGATGCTCGCATGTTCGGGCTGTAGTGAAGCTAGATTGACTTGGCCACCGAGACGGCGCGCTTTCTCCAGAAGGCTCACGCGATGGCCGCGTCGGGCAGCAATCTCCGCGACTTTCAGTCCCGCCGGGCCGCCGCCGGCAATGACGACGTGGCGTGACGTTTCGGCCTTTCTGACAAGGCGCTCGCTCATGCGCCGCTCCTGCCCGGCGCCGGGATTGTGGACGCAGCGAACCGCTTTCTCCTGGCCGACCTGGTAGATGCAGCCGTCATTGCAGGCGATACAGAGCCGCACGAGGTCGCCGCGGCCGGCGGCAATCTTGTTGACCGTTTCCGGGTCGGCGATGAGCTGGCGGGCCATGCCGACGAGATCTGCGTCTCCTGCTGCAATCAACGCCTCCCCGCTCTGGGGCGAAATGCGGCCGAAGCCGATCACCGGAACGCCTGTCGCGTGCTTCAGGGCGGTATTGATGCGGCGGAAGTCGTCGGCGGCGACGGCGGCCGGTGGGATCTCCATCCAGTAGCTGGAGAACGAGCCGGCATCGGAATTGAAATAGTCGATCATGCCCGTGGCTTCGAGGCTGCGAACCATCTCCAGGCCATAGTCGGTATCGTAGCCGAAGGGCGTGAACTCGTTGACGCAGATGCGCACGCCGAGCGGAACGTGCGGCCCCGTTGCCGCCTTGATCGCGGCAATCACCTCATAGGAGAGCCGCATGCGGTTCTCGAAGGAGCCGCCATAGGCGTCGGTACGGCGGTTGAAAAAAGGCGAGGCGAAGGAGCGCAGCAGACCGTCATGGGCGATCTTGATCTCGATCCCGTCGAGCCCGGCATCGACCAGGTTGCGTGCGCTCGCCGCAAAACCCTCGATCGCGGCGCGGATATCGTCCTCGTCCATCGCCTTCGTGGAGTGGTGGCTGGAGGGCTCCGGCATCTGCGTCGGCGCCCACATGATATGCGGCGGATGCTCGAGCGAGGTATGACCGCCATGGGTCAGCTGCCCGAAGAGCTTCGCCCCATGCGCATGCACGGCGTCTGCGATGCGCGCAAGACCCGGCACGACGGCGGGATCCCAGGCATTGACGAAGCGCCGCGACATCTTGCCCGTCGGGTGGATCGCCATGCTTTCGAGGATGATAAGGCCGACGCCGCCGCGCGCCCGTTCCTCGTGATAGGCGACATGCTCGTCCGAGGGCATGCCGTCGAGCGTGCCGAGCGCGGTGAAATGCGGTTGGAAGACGACCCTGTTGCGCAGTTGCACGGGACCGATCGCGAAGGGACTGAGCAGATGGCTGTAGCCCACTTCGTGTTCAGCGATCGATATCGCGTGTCTCTCCGCCACGCTTTTCCTCCCTGCGTTCGTCAGCTCGCCTGTTTCAGGACGTCCGGCACCGCCTCGCCGGGCGTGCCCAGCCAGACGCCGAGTTCGCGCAGACGCCCCTGCACTTCGGCCGCACCAACCGTCGAGGTCGCCACGCCGCGCTTTGCGGCAAGCGAGGCCGCGATAGCCGCCGCCTCTCCGGTCATGGTGCAGGCCGGCACGTTGCGGGTCGAACCAAAGGCGATCTCATCGACAGATATGCAGCGGCCCGCGACGAGGAGATTGTCGACCTTCAGCGGCACCATGCAGCGATAGGGAATGCCGTAACCGACGCCGACATGATCCATGATCGCGCGGCTG
This sequence comes from Rhizobium sp. BK251, assembly GCF_004345245.1. GTDB lineage: Bacteria > Pseudomonadota > Alphaproteobacteria > Rhizobiales > Rhizobiaceae > Rhizobium. The sequence continues at coordinate 353,695 of NZ_SLUQ01000009.1, forward strand.
CCGCCCGGTTCGTGAACGTCGACCGGCGAATTGCAGAGCCCGATCGCGTCTTCGAAGCGGCGATTGCCGCGTACATCGGCCTCGGTCAGCACGTACTGGCCAGTGACCCGCCGCGTTTCCCGCACGCCAAGCTTCGGCGCCACTTCGAGGAAGATAGCATTTTCGAAGCCCTTCACATAGCGCTGCAGGAAGTCGAAGGCGCAATAGGCCTGCTTGCGGATCTCGATCTCGGCGCGGCTGAGGTCGCGGTCGTCGAGGCCGTTGCCCTGGAAGCGGGTGACGTTGACGCTGATCTCACCGGGGATGAGCCCGGTCTTCATGGTGATGTGGTCCTTGGGAATGATCCAGTCGAAGCCTTCGGCCACCTTGTCCTTGATCCGCTGCTGGAAGCCTGTGAGGAGCACCGCCATTGCATAGTCTTCGTTGCGGTTTCCGGCTTCCTTCGGATAGACGACCTCCCACATGTCGGCCCGGTTCGCCTCGCAATCGGCGATCAGCGCGGGCACATCGACGTTCAGGACGCGGAAATAGGAGGTAATCGGCTGCGTCAGCCCGTCGCCCTCGCGCCCGAGCATGAAATCGGCGCCTGCCAATGCGGCCACGTCGCCGTCGCCGGAGGCATCGACGAAAGCCTTGGCGAGCACCAGGCTCTCGCCGGATTTCGTGCGGATCAGGAGGCCGTGCATGGCACCGTCCTTCATGACGGTTTCGATGACATTGGCACGCAGCAGCACCTCGACGCCGGCTTCCTCGACCATCTCGATGATGACGCGCTGCATCACCTCGGCGTCGAAGGTGCCGGTATACTTGCCCCAATAGGATTCGCGGATGCGTCCGTCGGCGCCCTTGTAGCCGACGCAGCGGTCGAGCATCTCGTGGAAGATCTTCGAGTTGATGAGACCGGTCGGCTTGGTCAGGCGCCCGCCCGTGATGAGGCCGCCGAGGAAGCCCGTGCCTTCGAGCAACAGCGTCCTTGCGCCTTCGCGCGCGGCGCGGATCGCCGCGACGATGCCCGACGAGCCGGCGCCCGTGACAACCACGTCATATGAGCCGAAAAGATTCATGATCAGTCCCTTCAGGATGCGTTTCCGGCTGTCTCAGCCATTATATTCCATGACGTAGAGACCGGCATTGTAGTCGGTCACGTAGATGAGCCCCGCCTTGTCCACGAAGATGTCGCAGGTCTGGATGATCGGCTTCTTGCCCGGCCGCTTGTCCATCATCGAGCGCGGCGGCGGCGGTACGAGGGCGCCGACCTCCTTCGGCTGGTAGGCGTTCGAAATGTCGAAGACGCGCACGCCGGCATTCTGCCAGGTCGAGAAGATGATCGACGAGCTCTGGAATGTGCCCGGCCGGTTCTCGTGGATATTGTGCGGCCCGTAATGCGCACCCTTGTGGGTGTAGTCCTGATTGGACGGCGGGGGCATGGTCGCGATCGGCACGGGGTTGGCCGGGTTCTTCACGTCGAAGATCCAGATGTTCTTGAGCCCGTCTTCGAAATCGTCGAGGACCGCCTCGTCGAGCACCACGAGCAGGTCGCGATCAGCGAGTGGCAGGCAGTTGTGCGTGCCGCCCTGGAAAGGCGGCGACCAGTTCACATGCCGGATAAGGTTGGGCTTGGCGCGGTCGGCGACGTCCATGACCACGAGGCCGGCGTCGCGCCAGGCACCCCAGGCGATGTCGCCGTTGACGATCGCATGATGCAGGCCGAACTTGGCATTGGCCGGCCATGTCGGCTCCTCGCTGGCGGCAAGGTGCATGCCCGGCAGTGCATAGCGTCCCGCCTCGCGCGGATTGGCGGGGTCCGACATGTCGACCGTCATGAAGATGAAGTCGGTGTAGCCATCAAGGAGAGCGGAAACATAGGCCCATCGGCCGCCGGTCCACCAGATGCGATGGATGCCGCCCGAAACGGGCATGAAGCCGATACGCCTCGGCTCTCCCGGAGATGAGGCAATATCATAGACCGCCAGGCCGGCATCCCAGTTGCGCTCGCTTTTTGGCGCCGCCGTTCCGAGCGCGGTGCCGGCAGCGGCCTTGTAGTAGCTCGCCTCGTCGGCAAATGCGGCGTCGGCGAAGACATCCTTGCCGTGAATGACGAGGAGCAGCCCGTCGGCGACCTGCAGATGCACATTCCAGGTATTGGCCGGAGCGGCGACATATCCCGCCGGCTTAGGGTTCCTCGGGTCGCGCACGTCAACGATCGAGAAGCCCTGGCTGAAGAGATGGCCGATATAGGCAAAGCCGTCCTGCACCATGACCTGGATGCCATCGGCGCGACTGCCCTGGTCGCTGTGGCCGATCAGGCGCATGTTCATGGCATAGTCCGGCTTCATGATGTCTGTTGTCACGCTAGGCTCCCGATCCCATCACATGCGTTCTCATGAGGCCGGGGCGCGACGGTTGGTGTCGCGCCCCGGCTTCCAGAAAGGGGCGACTACTTGACCATGTTGCCCCAGTTTTCCTTGCTGTCGACGTTCTCCTTCCAGATCATCACCGGCTGGATCAACGTCTCGCGGTTCACCGGCTTGTTGGCGAAGTGGTTCTCCATTTCGCCAATGATCGAGCTGCCCATCGAGAAGGGGTTCTGGCCGACGTCGGCATCCTGGGTTCCCTCGCGGATGCGCTGCAGGCCGAGCGGCGTTCCGTCAAAGCCGATGACCGGGACATGCCCTTCCTCGCCCGCCAGCTTCAGGCGATCGATCTGGCGCAGCGCCGAGACGACGCCGCGGATCATTTCGTCGTTATGCGCCCAGATGGCGGCGACGTTCGGATCGCGGGTAAAGGCGTCGACAGTGAGCGTCTGGGCATTGTCGGCCGTCCATTCGGCTTTCAACGTCTCGATCTTGATGTCCGGATATTTCGCGGCCATCTGGTCGTGGAAGCCCTTGTAGCGCTTTTCCGACTGGCCGGAGCCGATCGCACCGCGGACTTCGAGGACAAGGCCCTTGCCGTTCGTGAGCTTTGCGACGGCATCGGCTGCTGCTGCACCGCCGGCAACGTCGTCGAAGGTGTTGTAGGCGATCCAGTCGCCTTCCGGCGGCAGGTTCTCCAGCATGAAGAGCGGGATCTTCGATTCGTTCGCCTTGCGCACGCCGCCCTGCAGCAGCTTGGCATCGACCGGATTGAGCAGGATGATGTCCGGCTGCTTGCTGACGACGTCGAGGAGCTGCGTGGTCTGCGTGGAGGGATCGCCCTTGCCGTCATAGACGGAGATGTTCATACCCTTTTCCGCAGCGAGCTTCTTGACGTGATCGACCAGCGTCACCTGGTATTCGTACTGCAGGCCAAAGGCGATATAGGCAAGGTTCTTGCCCTTCAGCACGCTGTCTTCGGCAAGCGCCGAAAGCGGCATGCCGAGGCCTCCCGCGCCGAGTGCAGCGACGCCGGCGGCGAGTTGCAGGAATGTGCGGCGTGTGGTCTTCATGGTGTCATTCGCGTCCATTGTGTTTCCTCCCGATTGGACTCGTCCAGTCGCCGATGCCGGCGACGATTCAGAACTTCCGTTTCGGCCGGCCATGCCAGAATCCAGGCAAAGCAATGCCGTTCGCCGGAAAGGCGCTTATTTCAACTTCCATGCTTTCAGTTCACTTCACTCCCGCACGCGTCCCCCCGCGTGCAGCTTCGACTAGGAAGGCTTGGGTGGCTTGCCCGCCTTCGTGGCGATGACCTTCTTCCGCATGCCGGCCTCCAGATAGCTGCGGCGGTAGACGTCGAGGGCTGCGGCCGCGGCAATCACGAGGCCGCTGACGACCGAATCCCAGTTCGGTGGTACGTTCAGAAGATTGACCGCGTTCTGGACGAGGCCGAGAAGCAGGACACCGAGCAGCATGCTGCCCATGTTGCCCTCGCCCCCGAAAAGACTGACGCCGCCGATGACGACTGCCGCGATGACGGCAAGCTCCATGCCCTGGGCGGCGGTCGCCGCACCCGCCTCGAAGCGCGCGGTGATGAGCAGGCCCGCAACCGCCGACATGAAGCCGGAGATCATGAAAGCGATGATGATGACGCGCTCTGTGTTGATACCGGCGAGTTTTGCAGCCAGCGGGTTGCCACCCGTCGCATAGACCGACCGGCCGAAGGATGTTCGCGACAGGACGACCTGGGCGATAGCCGCCATCACGAGGGTCAGAACGATGACCGCGGGAATGCCGAGGATGCGCGCCGCCTGCAGTTCCACGAAGAATTCGGGAACCGGAGCGATATTGGTGCCGCCTGAATAAATATAGGCGAGGCCGCGCCCCATCGTCATCGTGGCGAGCGTCGCGATCAGCGCCGGGATGCGCAGCTTCGTCACCGCGAGGCCGTTGACGAGGCCGATCCCCAGCCCCGCAAGCAGCGAGAGCATGATTGCAACCTCCGCCGGCATGCCCTGGAACTGGACGAGCCCGACGGACAGGACCGATGAGAGCACGAGAACCGAGGCGACCGACAGATCGATGCCGGCGACCAGGATGACGAAGGTCTGGCCGATTGCGACGACGGCGATGATGGTTGCCGCCTGCAGCACGTTTTCTATGTTACGCACCGTCGCAAAAACCGGGCTCATGACGCTCATGATCGCGCTGCCCAACAGGATGACTGCCATGAGGCCGACACTCTGCATGAGATCAATGAAGGATATCCTGCCGCGAAGGGCTGACAGTCCAGCGGTTCTGCCCCGCGCGACATCGGACATCGGTGTGTTCTCCATTGCCATCTAGAAATTCTCCTCGCCTTCAGCCTGTCGTCGCATAGCTCATGATGGTTTCGCCCGTCGCCTGCTCGCGCGTCAGCGAAGCTGATATCCGGCCCGCGCGCATGACCAGCACCCGGTCCGTCATGGAGAGGATCTCCGGCAGTTCCGAGCTGATGAGCAGGATCGCCATCCCCTCCTCGGCCAGCCGCAGGATCAGCTCGCTTATCTCCGACTTGGCGCCGACGTCTATTCCCTTGGTCGGCTCGTCGAGGATCAGGATCTTCGGGCGCCGCGCCAGCCAGCGGGCGAGAACGACCTTTTGCTGGTTGCCACCCGAAAGCGTCGAGACGCGTACCTTCGAGGACGGCGTCTTGACCCCCAGGCTGCGGATCTCCCGGTTCGCGATGGACTCCTCCTGCGCACTGGACAGGAAGCCCCAGGACGAAACGCGATCGAGAAGGCTGAGCGTCACATTGCTCTTGACGCTCATGAGGCCGACGAGCGCCTGCCGGCGCCGGTCCTCCGGAACGAGGCCGATGCCCGCCTCGATGGCAGACCGCGGATCGCTCGGCGGGACGCTCGTGCCGCCGATCTCGACCGAACCGCTGTCATAGGGATCGATGCCGAAGATGCAGGCGGCAAGCTCGCTGCGGCCGGCGCCGACGAGGCCCGCCATGCCGACGATCTCGCCCGCCCTCACCTCGAAGGAGATGTCGTTCAGCACGTTCTCGCGGGAGAGATTGCTGACGCGCATCACGACGTCGCCGATCGGGCGTTCGGTGAGCACGGTCTCGCGTACTTCGCGGCCGACCATCATGCGGATGACCTTGTCCTGGTCCAGTTCGCCGATGGGCTTCGTGCCGACGAGGCGGCCGTCGCGCAGCACCGTCACGCGGTCGGCGATGCGGAAGACCTCCTCCAGCCAGTGCGATACGAAAACGATGCCGAGCCCTTTGCCCTTCAGATCGTTGACGACGTTGAACAGGCGGTCGATCTCGGGAGGAGAAAGCGAGGTGGTGGGTTCATCCATCACGAGGATCTTCGAATCCTCGGAGATCGCCCGGGCGATCTCGATGAGCTGCTGGTCGGCCGGCGAAAGCCTGCCGGCAGGCGTCGATAGGTTGAGATGCGGTGCGACGAGAGCCAGGGCCGCGTGCGCCTTCTGCCGCTGGGCCTGCATCGAAAGCCAGCCGTAGCGCGACGGCCAGCGGCCGAGCATGATGTTTTCGGCTACCGTCATGGCCGGAACGAGGTGGGCGTCCTGGTGGATGGTGGCGACGCCGATGCGATGGGCGGCGGCCGGATCGGCATGCAGGGCGACGCCGTTCACGGTGATCTCGCCGCTGTCGGGCGTATAGAAACCGGCCATCAGCTTGATAAGCGTCGACTTGCCCGCGCCATTTTCGCCGAGAAGTGCCGTGACCTCGCCGGCGCGAACGTCGAAATCGACGTTGTCGAGGGCGAGAACACCCGGAAATGATTTGGTAACGCCGCGGGCCAGGAGAATCTGACGTGGCTCATGGGCCACGGCGGCAATCGCCGTGAGCCCAGCGCTATCCGCGACGGTCATGGCGTGTCCTCCACGGGGCGCACGCGCCCACAGCCCCTCAATAGGTTCATGCGATGAATCCTCCACCGTCACGCTGGGCCGCTCCTCCGGCTGCAGCAGGACGGGTTCACGCTATTCGCCCCATTTCCGCTTGTCAACTGGTAGAGATAGCGGACCAGTTGAATTTTTCGTCCAGGCTAATGTTCTTGGCGTTCGGGCGAAGGGGAGAAGGCGCTTGGCGCTTCGAGCGTGGTCGATGGTGTCAAGCTGGTGTCGTGATCTGCCAGACCGCCGCCGGAAGAGAGCATTTTCTTTAAATTTCAATGTGCTGTATTGTGTTTCGTCTCAGCGGATGCATGTATCATCGGGCTAAGGCCAGCCTGAAGATCGGTTCCGCAGTGCGGCAGATGCCACGCGGTTTCGCTGCGGCGCATCAGGAAATTTTTGTGGTTGGGGAGGTGACAGGAGACATCTAATGGTTTAACTGGACTAAGTAACAGTCCAGTTCTCGGTGAATATATGGCAACCCCTCTGTCGCCCCTGCACGAGACGATACACAAGCAGACCGCCAAGGAAATGATCCGCGACAAGATCATTTCCATGATCGCCTCGGGCATTCTGCAATTGGGCGACGAGTTGCCGAGCGAGCGGGAACTGGCGACCATGCTGATGGTCAGCCGCGAGACGGTGCGTGGCGCGATCCAGCGGCTTGCCGGCGAAGGCGTGGTGCAGGTTTCGCAAGGGGCGAGGACCCGGGTGGCCCGGGTGGATGTCGAGGTCAGCGCCCAGCGGATCGGCGTTACGAACCCGACCTCGATCAATGGCTACAGCCTCGAGGCGGTGCACGCGGCGCGGCTGCTCGTCGAGACGTCCGTCGTCGCCGACGCGGCCCGCAACCTGAGCGCCGAGGACATCAGGCGGCTGGAGGATTCGATCGCTGCCCAGGAGCAGGCGCTGAACGACCCGGTCCGCTTCCTCATCTGCGACCGCGAGTTCCACCTGACGATCTACTACGCTTCCAAGAACCGCCTGCTCGCAGATTTCGTGGTCGATCTCTACACCTACATGCTCGACCATCGGCGCATCGCCATGGCGCAGCCGGGGGCGATCGAAAAGAGCCTGGAGGACCACCGTTTCATCGTGAGGGCGCTGAAGATGCGCAATCCGGAAGCGGTGTCGGCCGCCTTCGCCGAACATATCCTGCGCATCCACGATACCTCGCGCGCGGTCGACGAAGGCGGGCTTGCAGATACGGGGCAGAAGACGGCGCAAACCATCCCATTCAACGCCGCCGGCGGGAAAAAGGAGTCGGCCTGAGATGAAAATACTGATTATCGGAGCGGCCGGCATGATCGGCCGCAAGTTGGTGCGCGCGCTGCTGACGCAAGGGGAGATCAGCGGAAAGGCGATCAACAGGCTGGTGCTGGCCGACATCACCATGCCGGAAAAGCCTGAGTTCGCCGGGGAAATAGAGACGGTGGTCGCCGATCTTTCACTTCCCGAGACGGGCGCGGCACTCATACAGTCGCGGCCGGACCTCATTTTCCATCTCGCGGCTATTGTCTCCGGCGAGGCGGAGGTCGACTTCGACAAGGGCTACGCCGTCAATTTGGACGGCACGCGATCTCTCTTCGAGGCAATCCGCCAGGCAGGCCTGAAAGAGCCCTACACGCCGAAGGTCGTGTTCACGTCCTCGATCGCCGTCTTCGGCGAGCCGCTGCCGGAAGTGATCAGCGACACGCAGTGCCTGACGCCGCTGACGAGCTACGGCACCCAGAAGGCGATCTGCGAGTTGCTGCTTGCCGACTATTCACGCAAGGGCTTCTTCGACGGTATCGGCATCCGCCTGCCGACGATCTCGATCCGCCCCGGCAAGCCGAACAAGGCGGCCTCCGGCTTCTTTTCCAGCATCCTGCGCGAGCCGCTGATCGGCCAGGAGGCGGTGCTGCCCGTCAGCGAAACCGTGCGCCATTGGTTTGCGAGCCCGCGCGCGGCGGTAAAGTTCCTCCTTCATGCGGCCGAACTCGACACGGCGCCGCTCGGCCACCAGCGCAGCATTACCATGCCGGGTCTTTGCGCAACGGTCGGCGAGGAAATCGAGGCCTTGCGCCGGGTGGCCGGTGAGGATGCCGTCAAGCTGATCCGTCGCGAGCCGAACGCCGCAATTGCCGATATCGTCGCCGGATGGCCGCAAGGCTTCGACGCGCGGCGCGCCGAGGCGCTGGGCTTCAAGTCGGAAAATTCCTTCGACGACATCATCCGCGTCCATATCGAGGACGAACTCCAGAACAATATCGCGGAGCGTGCCTGAAATGCTGCTTGGTGCGATCGCCGACGACTTCACCGGCGCGAGCGACCTTGCCAATACGCTCGCCAGGGGTGGCATGTCGACCGTCCAGTTCGTGGGCTACGGCCACGGCGAGGTGAATTGTGAGGCAGGCGTGGTCTCCCTGAAGACCCGCTCGGCGCCTGTTGCCGACGCAGTGCAGCAGTCGCTCGCCGCGGCGCGCTGGCTCCTCGCCCAAGGTTGCGAGCAGATCATCTTCAAATATTGCTCGACGTTCGATTCCACGCCCGAGGGTAATATCGGCCCTGTTGCCGAGGCATTGCTCGACCTGCTCGGCGCCGACGTCACCGTCGTCTGTCCGGCTTTTCCGGGCGCCGGGCGCCGGCTCTTCATGGGCCACCTCTTCGTCGGCGACCGGTTGCTCAGCGAATCCGGCATGCAGAACCATCCGCTGACGCCGATGACCGACCCTGACATCCGCCGCTGGCTGCGGCTGCAGACGAAGGGCGAGGTCGGCAGCATCACCTTTGACACGATCCGCAGCGGCGAGCAGGCCATCCGCGATGCCTTTGATGCGGAGAGTAAGGCCGGACGGCGGCTGGTCGTCGCCGACGCCGTTGCCGACCCGGATCTTCTGGCGATCGGCAAGGCGATCGCCAGCCACAAGCTTGTTACCGGCGGATCTGGCATCGCGCAGGGGCTACCCGAAAACTTCCGCAGCCGCGGAAAGCTTGCCGACCGGGCGGCTGCCCTTCCCGTCGCGCAAGGCCGCGGGATCGTGCTCTGCGGGTCGTGTTCGACCGCCTCGCAGGATCAGGTGAAGCACTACCTGGGCGATCACCCGGGCCTTGCGATCGATCCTGGCGAACTGATGACCGAGCGCATGACCGTGGAGCGTGCGGCAGCCTGGATCCGCGAGCAGGACGGGCGGACGCCGATCATCTATTCGACCGCTGCGCCGCAATCGGTCTCCGCGGCACAGGACAGGTTCGGCCGCGAGGCAGTGGCGAAAGCGATCGAAGGCTTCTTCGCCGGGCTTGCACGCCATCTTGCCGATACCGGTACGAGGCGCATCGTTGTCGGCGGTGGTGAGACTTCCGGCGCGATCGTCGAGGCCCTTAAGCTTACGAGCATGCAGATCGGACCCGAAATCGATCCCGGCGTGCCGGTGCTGGTCGCCGATCGCGGCGGCCCGCTCGGCCTCGCTCTGAAGAGCGGCAATTTCGGCGCGCCGGATTTCTTCAGCAAGGCATTGGAAAGGGTGGGCCGCCCATGAGCGAACAGGCTGTCCGTGAAAAGATCGTGCAATGGGGAAAGTCGCTCTTCGACCGAGGCCTCACCGCTGGTTCCTCCGGAAACATTTCGGTGCGCATCGAGGACGGTTATCTGGCCACTCCGACCAACTCCTGCCTCGGCTTCCTGGAGCCTGACCGGCTGTCGAAGCTCGACGCAGAGGGCCTGCATGTCTCGGGCGACGCGCCGACGAAGGAACTGCCGCTGCACTTTGCATTCTACGAGGGACGCGCCGAATGCCGGGCCGTCGTGCATCTGCATTCGACCTTTGCCACAGCGCTCTCATGCCTCAGCGATGTCGACCCGAAGGACTCCATTCCGCCGATCACGCCCTATGTGGTGATGCGCGTCGGCAGGGTGCCGGTGGTGCCCTACACCCGGCCAGGCTCGCCCGAGGTTAAGCCGTTGATCGCCGCGATCGTCGGTGAGCACAGCGCCGCACTTCTGGAGAACCATGGGCCGATCGTCTCCGGCGCCAGCCTCGATTCGACGGTCTTTGCCATCGAGGAGCTGGAGGAAGCGGCAAAGCTTGCGATCATCACGCGCGGAATGCCCGTGAGATATCTCGGCCAGGAGGCGATCGAGGAGTTGAACCGCACTTTCAAGCTGCGGTGATGGTGCCAGCATTCCGGAGAGAACGCATTGCCGGCGCCGCAGGATCGGCCTTGCAGCCGGCCGAATGATACCGAGGCAAGGGGAGGACGACATGCTTGCAACGAAGACCGCATTGACCATTGAGGCTGCAAAGGCGATCGCCGCAACCTGTGAGGCGGAAGCAAAGAGGCAGGGCCTCAGGCTGGTCATCGCCATTGTCGACGACGGCGGACATCTCGTGCTGCTCCATCGCGACGACGGCGCGCAGGTCGGCAGCGTCGAGATCGCCACGCTGAAGGCGCGCACCGCCGTGCTGTTCCGCCGTCACACCAGGCAGTTTCAGGATGTCGTTGAAGGCGAAGGCCGCTATGCTCTACTCTGCATACCGAACGGCATTCCGCTCGACGGCGGTGTGCTGCTGAAGGTAGGCGAAGAGATCATCGGCGCGATCGGCGTCAGCGGTGCGAGTGACGAAGCCGATGGCGATATCGGCCGCATCGGCGCGAAGCTGCTCGAAAGTCTCTAAGCGCTGGCAATACGAAGGAAAGGAAGGCAGGTCCATGCCGGACAGGAAGAATATCGCGGTCATCGGTCTTGGCTCCATGGGATTCGGCATGGCGGCGTCACTGCTTCGTGCCGGCCATGCCGTGTCGGGCTGCGATGTCGCCGCCGGCGCCAGGGACAGGCTGCGAGATAGCGGCGGCCAGGCCTTCGACACGCCTGCGGACACGGCCCGCGATGCCGAGATTGCTGTCATCGTGGTCCTGAACGCGGCCCAGACCGAAACCGTGCTCTTCGGCAGCGCGGGTGTCGCATCGGTCCTGCGTCCCGGATCGGTCATCATTTCCTGCGCGACCATCCCCCCGGCGCAGGCGCGCGCCTTTGCTGCGCGGGCGGCAGAGCAAGGGCTGCATTATCTGGACGCGCCGATCAGCGGTGGGTCGGTGAAGTCTGAAGCCGGCAAGCTGACGATCATGGCTTCCGGCACCCCGGATGCATTCAAGGCGGCTCGCCCGGCGCTCGACGCGATGGCGGAAACAGTGTTCGAACTTGGAGACGAGGCGGGGATCGGATCGTCCTTCAAGATCGTCAACCAGCTTCTGGCAGGCGTCCATATCGCCGCGGCCTGCGAGGCCATTACCTTTGCGAAGAGCCTGGGGCTCGACATCTCCCGGGTCTTCGAGGTCATCACCCGCTCGGCCGGAAACAGCTGGATGTTCGAAAACCGCGTGCCCCACATTCTCGAGGGCGATTATTCGCCGCGCAGCGCCGTCTCGATCTTCACCAAGGATCTCGGGCTCGTTTCCGAGATCGGATTGAGCGGAAAGTTTCCCCTCCCGATCGCGAGTGCCGCCCTTCAGCTCTTTGTCATGACCGAGGCGGCCGGCATGGGAAAGGATGACGACGCCTCCGTCGCACGGCTTCTCGCGAAGATCGCCGGGCTGGAGCTGCCGGGGAAATAAGGGCCTCGGCGCGCCTTCCAATCACAAGTTCCGGCCGGTTGCGGATTGGGCTTGACGATGGCCGGGGGCAGACCTAACCTCGCGCACATTCACCAGGGGTGTCCCGACAAGGGGCTGAGATTCTGCTGGCGAGATCCGGGCTTTATCCGGCTTGAGCAGCGCAGTGACCCGTTGAACCTGATCCAGTTCATACTGGCGTAGGGACGGTGCAAGCGCTGCCTGGATTCGAAATCCCTTACTGGGCTCCTGTCAGCGTCTTTCCATCATTCCGGCTGAGGACTGGGTCTCCAAACTTAACACTTGGAGCCTCACGATGAACATTGCCGCCAAGACCCCAACTCCGACCGTTACCACCGGTCCCCTCCCCGCCTCCCGCAAGATCCATGTTCCGGGCGACGTGCATCCGGATATCCGCGTGCCGATGCGCGAGATCGCCCTGCACCCGACCTCCGGCGAGCCGCCGGTCATGGTCTATGACTCCTCGGGTCCCTATACCGACCCGGCATATCGGGCTTCGATAGAAAGCGGTCTGCCGCATCTGCGCCGGTCATGGGTCATGGCACGCGGCGACGTCGAGACCTATGACGGCCGCCACGTCAGGCCGGAAGACAACGGCTTTGTGACCGGCGACCGGCTGACACCGGAATTCCCGATCCGCAACCGGCCGCTGCGGGCCAAGGACGGCAAAGCGGTGACCCAGCTCGCGTACGCCCGCGCCGGCATCATCACGCCGGAAATGGAATTCATCGCCATTCGCGAGAATATCGGCCGCAAGGCCGCCAAGGAGGCCCTTGTCCGCGACGGCGAAAGCTTTGGCGCCCACATCCCCGACCACGTGACCGCCGAATTCGTCCGACAGGAGGTTGCTGCCGGCCGCGCCATCATCCCTGCCAACATCAACCACCCGGAAAGCGAACCGATGATCATCGGCCGGAACTTCCTGGTGAAGATCAACGCCAATATCGGCAATTCCGCCGTCACCTCGTCGATGGCAGAAGAGGTCGAGAAGATGGTCTGGGCCGCGCGCTGGGGCGCCGATACCGTCATGGATCTGTCCACCGGCCGCAACATCCACAACATCCGCGAATGGATCGTTCGCAACTCACCGCTGCCGATCGGCACCGTGCCGCTCTACCAGGCGCTTGAGAAGGTCGGGGGCATCGCCGAGGACCTGACCTGGGAGGTCTACCGCGACACGCTGATCGAACAGGCCGAACAGGGCGTCGACTACTTCACCATCCATGCCGGTGTGCGGCTCCACTACATCCCGCTCACCGTCAACCGCGTGACCGGCATCGTCTCGCGCGGCGGCTCGATCATGGCCAAGTGGTGTCTGCATCACCACAGGGAAAGTTTCCTCTACGAGCACTTCGAGGAGATCTGCGACATCTGCCGCGCCTATGACGTGTCCTTCTCGCTTGGCGACGGCTTGCGTCCCGGCTCCATCGCGGACGCCAACGACGCCGCGCAGTTCGCTGAACTGGAGACGCTTGGCGAGCTGACCAAGATCGCCTGGGCCAAGGACTGCCAGGTGATGATCGAGGGCCCCGGCCATGTGCCGATGCACAAGATCAAGGAGAACATGGACAAGCAGCTCAAGGTCTGCGGCGAGGCGCCCTTCTATACGCTCGGGCCGCTGACGACCGACATCGCGCCGGGCTACGACCACATCACCTCCGGCATCGGTGCGGCGATGATCGGCTGGTTCGGCACCGCCATGCTCTGCTACGTCACGCCGAAGGAACACCTCGGCCTGCCGGATCGCAACGACGTGAAGGTGGGCGTCATCACCTACAAGATCGCCGCCCACGCCGCCGACCTCGCCAAGGGGCACCCGGCCGCGCAGGTGCGTGACGACGCGCTGTCGCGGGCGCGCTTCGAGTTCCGCTGGGAGGATCAGTTCAACCTCTCGCTCGATCCTGAAACGGCCCGCTCCTTCCACGACGAGACGTTGCCGAAGGAGGCGCACAAGGTCGCGCATTTCTGCTCCATGTGCGGTCCGAAATTCTGTTCCATGCGGATCTCGCACGATATCCGCGCCGAAGCGCAGAAGGAGGGGCTGGAGGCCATGGCCGCAAAGTATCGCGAGGGCGGTGATCTCTATATGCCGCTCGGTGATGGCCAGCCGGCAGGCGAGTGATATGCGCATTCTCGTCAAAGGGGCCGGCGTCGCCGGCCTCACTGCGGCCCATGAGCTTGCCGCACGCGGGGCGGAGGTAACGGTTGTCGACCCGCGGCCGGGCTTCGGCCATGCCGCCTCTTGGTTTGCAGGCGGCATGCTCGCGCCCTGGTGCGAGCGCGAGGGCGCAGAGGAAAGGGTGTTACTGAGAGGCCGCGACGCGGCCGATTGGTGGGATGCCGTGCTTCCCGGCGAAGTGCAGCGCAAGGGAACCCTGGTCGTCGCCCCGCCTCGCGATGCTGCCGAACTGAGGCGGTTTGCTTCCCGTACTTCGGGTTACGAATGGCTCGGCGAGACGGAGATCGCGATGCTGGAACCGGCCCTTGCGGGCCGTTTCCGGCTGGCCCTCTTCTTCCCGAGCGAGGCGCATCTGGACCCCCGCCGGGCACTGCCGGCTCTCCGGACAAAGCTCGCTGCCGCCGGCGTGCGATTTGTCGAAGAGGCGCAGGCAGAGGATGCGTTCGACCGCATCCTCGATTGCACGGGCGCGGCGCGCATTGCCGATCGCTCGGGACTGCGCGGCGTGCGCGGCGAGATGCTCTATCTCAGAAGTGCCGAGATCGAGCTTGCTCGGCCCGTCCGGCTGCTGCATCCGCGCATACCCGTCTATATCGTGCCGCGCGGCGACGGGCTCTTCATGGTCGGGGCGACGATGATCGAGGCCGACGACGAAGGGCCGATCACGGCACGCTCGCTGATGGAGCTGCTGAACGCCGCCTATACGCTGCACCCGGCCTTCGCCGAAGCTGCCGTTGCCGAGACCGGAACGGGTGTCCGCCCCGCCTTCGCCGACAATTTCCCGCGCGTCATTACTGCGGGCACGACCATCGCCATCAACGGCCTCTACCGCCACGGCTTCCTGCTGGCGCCCGCCATGGCGCGCGAGGCGACTGAGGTCATGTTCGCCGAACAGCTGAAAGAGAGAAATTTCCCATGAGACTGACCATCAACGGCGAGACCCAGGAGGTCGCATCCGCGACGCTTTCCGAGCTGCTGGCGCTTCTCGAATATGAGGGCGAATGGCTCGCGACGGCCGTCAACGGCGAGCTCGTCCATCGTGACGAGCGTGCGCGTTTCGAACTCAACGACAGCGACCGGATCGAGATCCTGTCGCCGATGCAGGGAGGCTGACATGCTCGAATTGTACGGCACCACCATTTCGTCGCGCCTGTTGCTGGGCACGGCGCGCTATCCCTCCCCGGCGATTCTCGCTGAAGCCGTCCGGCGATCGCAGACCGCGATCGTCACCGTCTCGTTGCGACGCGAGACCGCCGGCGGCAAGACGGGCGGCGCCTTCTTCGAGATGATCCGCGATCTCGGCGTGCGGGTTCTGCCCAATACGGCAGGCTGCCACAGCGTCTCCGAGGCCGTGCTGACGGCGAAGATGGCGCGCGAGGTCTTCGCGACGAACTGGATCAAGGTGGAAGTGATTGGCCACCACGACACGCTCCAGCCGGATGTGTTCGCGCTCGTCGAGGCGGCGCGTATCCTGACCGCTGAGGGCTTCGAGGTGTTTCCCTACACGACGGATGATCTTGTCGTCGCGGAAAAACTGCTGGAGGCTGGCTGCAAGGTGCTGATGCCCTGGTGCGCGCCGATCGGCAGCGCCGCCGGTCCGCTGAACCTCACTGCGCTCAGGGCGATGCGGGCTCATTTCCCCGACGTCCCGCTTGTTGTCGATGCCGGAATCGGTCGACCCTCACACGCGGCGACGGTGATGGAGCTCGGCTACGATGCCGTTCTGCTCAACACTGCCGTCTCTGGTGCGGCTGATCCGGCCGCCATGGCGGGAGCCTTCGCCAAGGCGATCGAGGCCGGAAACGAGGCCTTCTACGCCGGCATGCTCGAGCCGCGCGACATGGCGGTACCCTCAACGCCCGTCATCGGAAAGGCCGTGTTCGCATGAAGCTCGACCCCTTCTACCTCATCGTCGACAGCGCCGAGTGGATCGAACGGCTCGTGCCGCTCGGCGTGAAGCTGGTGCAGCTGCGCATCAAGGATATGCCGGAGGATGAGCTGCGCGGCGAAATCCGTCGTTCCAAGGCGATCTGCACTGCCCATGGCTGCCAGCTCATCGTCAACGACTATTGGCGTATCGCCATCGAGGAAGGCTGCGACTTCGTGCATCTCGGGCAGGAGGATCTTGAAGCTGCCGATCTGGCGGCGATCCGCGCGGTCGGGCTGAAGCTCGGGCTTTCGACCCATGACGACGCAGAGCTGGAAACCGCGCTTGCCGCCCGACCCGACTATGTCGCGCTGGGGCCGGTCTATCCGACGATTCTGAAGGCGATGAAGTGGGAACCGCAGGGCCTGGAGAAGCTCCGGCTCTGGAAGGAACGCGTGGCTCCGCTGCCGCTGGTTGCGATCGGCGGGCTGAACGTCGAGCGGCTGGAGGGCGTCTTTGCGCATGGCGCGGACAGTGCCGCCGTCGTCACCGACATCACCCGCAACGCCGATCCGGAAGCCCGAACGCGCGAATGGATCGAAAGGACGGCCCAATGGCGCTGAACGGGGAACGGCACGTTCTCGTCGTTGCCGGCTCCGATTCATCGGGAGGCGCGGGCATTGCGCGCGACATAGAGACGATCGCCGGACGCGGCGTTAAAACCTGCCTCGCGGTGACAGCGATCACCGTGCAGACACATCATGCGGTGCGGCAGGTCGTGCCGGCAGATGCCATGCTCGTCGAAGCGCAGATGCGCTCAGCGCTCGAAGCCAATGACGTGGCCGCCGTGAAGATCGGCATGCTCGGGACGGAGGAAATCATTGCCGCCGTTGCCTCCGTTCTCGACCACCACGAACACATTCCGGTGGTTCTCGATCCGGTCCTCGCCGCAAGCTCCGGCGGACGACTGCTTGGCGAGGACGCGGTGGGAATACTCAAGACGAAGCTCCTTCGCCATTGTGCTGTTCTGACGCCCAATCTTGGAGAGCTGGGCACTTTGACAGGCAAACGGCCGGCCCGGGACGAGACGGAGGCACTGGATCAGGCACAGGCCCTCCTTTCCCTGATTCGGCAAGGTGGGGCGATACTGGTCAAGGGCGGTCACGGGCACGGACCGTGGTCGACGGACATCCTCGTGCGCGACGGGAGGCCGCCGGAGCGCTTCGAAGCGAAGCGCCTCGCGGTCGAGATGCGCGGAACGGGCTGCATGCTCGCAAGCGGCATCGCCGCCTATCTGGCGAAGGGCGAAACCCTCTCAGACAGCGTCGCCAAGGCGAAAGCCTTGCTTCACGACAAGCTCTCGGCGCAAGCGGAAAGGAATGGACCTTCCGTCACTCTCATCCCGCAGGCGTGAAGCGTGCCACCAGCGCGTGCCGGTCTCCGGGATAGGTGAAACGAACATGGGTAACCGGCCCGCCCGTGCTCCAGGTGCGCCGCTCGACAACGAGACAGGCGGTGTTGCGCGGTATTTCGAGCGCCGTCGCCTTGCCCGCACTTGCGGGTACCGCAAGGATACGATGTTCGGCGGCACTCCAGGGAACCTGGCCCAGCAGCCAGGGGCCGGGCGCGATCTGCGAGAAATCCGCCTCCTCGGCACCGGGCACGGTCGAGAGGCTGATCAGCCGCTCCTCCAGGCAGAACGGCCGGGCGCCGGCGAAATGGGTGCAGGCCAGTTCCAGCAAAGACGTGGCGGCCGGAAGCTCAAGGCGCAGTGCGTCTTCGGCGCGGCTCTTGCGCTTCTGCCTCTTCGTCAGCGTGAAGGAATAGGGCAGGTTGAGCGACTGCACTTCCGTCTTGATGTCGTGGATTTCGAGGACAGCCGATTGCGCCTGCGGCTGCGTGACGAAGCTGCCGGATTTCTTGCGCCGCTCGATGAGACCGGCCTTGGCCAACTGTGTCAGCACCTTGTTGACGGTCATGCGCGAGCAATCATAGTGCGCTGCAAGGTCGATCTCGAACGGGATGCGGTGTCCGGGCGGCCACTCGCCGGAGACGATGCGACCCTTGATATCGCCGAGGATGCGCTGGTGCAGGGTGACGTCGCTGATCGTTTTCATCGACGGCGGTCCGTCCTTCCTTGTTTGTTGCCAGCCATCCGGATGGCTTTGTTTGCGTGGAGGAGTGCTCTCTTCACGAGGCGAGCAACTCGTTCATAACGCTGACGAAGCGTGCTGCAATCGCATCGCGCCGCACATGGCGGCCGTTCTCGACCTGCCTGCGCCCCAGAGCCCATACGCAGTCGACGCGAACACCGCGCGCGAAGATCCAGTTGTCGAGCAGTTGGTCGCCGGAGAGATAAGGCACTTCCGACAGGTCAAGCGATACGATGTCCGCATGGTTCCCGACGGCAAGCCCTACTTGCGCGTTCAGCGCCGCACCACCGCCCTCGACCGCGCGGTCGAAGAGGGCGCGCGCCGTCGAGGCCTCGGGCGCGGCAACGACATTTCGAACCCGCCGAGCGAGCCGCTGCGCATACTCGAGCTGCCGGAGCTCGGCTGCGAGCGAGATCAGGATATTCGAATCCGAGCCGATGCCGTAGCGGCCGCGCTCCGCCAGAAATTGTGGCGCGGAGAAGATGCCGTCGCCGAGATTGGCCTCAGTGATTGGGCAAAGGCCGGCAACCGCGCCGCTCCTCGCCATCCGCCGCGTCTCCTCGTCGGTCATGTGTGTCGCGTGGATGAGGCACCAGCGACTGTCGACCGGCGCATTGTCGAGCAGCCATTCGACCGGCCGCGCACCGGACCAGGCGATGCAATCCTCGACCTCCTTCACCTGCTCGGCTGCATGGATATGGATCGGGCCGGTGCCGGCAAGCGGGAGGATTGCCTGGAGCTCTTCGGGTGTGACGGCTCGCAGGCTGTGCGGTGCAAGGCCAAGTCCGGCGCCGTCTAACCCGGCCACCACCTTGCGGCAGCCGGTCATCAGGGCCTCGAAACGGTCGACCGAGTTGATGAAGCGGCGCTGGCCGTCGATGGGTGCCAAGCCTCCGAAACTGTGATGGGCGTAGAAAACCGGCAGAAGCGTCAGGCCGATGCCGGTCTCCGCGGTCGCCGCGCCGATGCGCTCCGCAAGTTCTGCCACATTGGCATAGGGGCTACCGTTCCTGTCATGGTGAAGATAATGGAATTCACCGACACGGGCGAAACCTGCTTCCAGCATCTCCACGTAAAGCTGGGCCGCAACGGCCTCCACCTGCTCGGGCGTCATCGACAGCGCAAAGCGGTACATGAGGGTGCGCCATGTCCAGAAGGTATCCTCGCTCGGTCCGCGGACCTCGGCGAGACCCGCCATTGCGCGCTGGAAGGCATGGCTGTGGAGGTTCGGGACCGCCGGCACGAAGACGTTGTGCCGCTCGTCATCCGGCTGCGCCTCCACGCCTGCCTCGACGGCGGCGATGCGGCTGCCTTCGATCGTCAGGCGGACATTCCTCTGCCAGCCTCCGGGCAGCAGAGCTGCGCCTGCGTGAAGGCGTCGAGATCCTGCCCCTTTACCGTCGTGCAGTTCGTTGCGGAGTTCGTTCGCCATGAAGATTCCCAAATTCCTTCTTGCCAGCCGTTTATTATGTATATACTTATTCACTCATAAGGAAAGGCGCAAAGCTGATGAGTGGGAACAATTTTTCCGGAGAAGGCACCGCCTATGTGGTGCCGCGCCTCTGGCGCAACGCGCGGATCGCCACGCTTTCGACGGGCCGGTCCGGCCTTGGCGTGATCGAGCGGGGCGCGATCGTCACCGAGGGCGAGCGCATCGTCTTCGCAGGGCTTGAAGGCGATTTGCCGATCCGCCTTGCCGAGAGGGCCGAAATCCTCGATCTGGAAGGCCGCTGGGTGACGCCGGGCCTCATCGATTGCCACACGCATATCGTCCATGGCGGCAACCGTGCCCGCGAATTCGAGATGCGTCTCGAAGGTGCCACCTATGAGGAGATTGCGCGCGCTGGCGGCGGCATCGTCTCCTCCGTCAAAGCCACGAACGTCCTTTCCGTGCGGGGTCTCGTCGAGACAGCCCTGCCCCGTTTGGACGCCCTTCTTGCCGAGGGCGTGGCGACGATCGAGGTGAAGTCGGGCTACGGCCTCAATATCGAGGGCGAGCTGAAGATGCTGCGCGCTGCCCGCGCACTCGAGAACGCTCGTCCCGTCCGGATCGTCACATCCTATCTGGCGGCCCACGCAACGCCGGTCGAATACAAGGGACGCAACCGCGACTACCTCGCAGAGGTCGTGCTTCCGGGTCTGGAGACGGCCCATGCCGAAGGCCTCGTCGATGCCGTCGACGGCTTCTGCGAGGGCATCGCTTTCTCTCCCGACGAGATCGCCGTCGTCTTCGACAAGGCCGCGGAACTCGGCATTCCCATCAAACTCCATGCCGAGCAGCTCTCCAATCTGGGAGGTGCAAGGCTTGCCGCGTCCTATGGTGCGCTTTCGGCCGATCATCTCGAATATCTCGATGAGGAAGGCGTCGCGGCCATGGCGAAGGCAGGCTCTGTCGCAGTGCTGCTGCCGGGTGCCTTCTATGCCATCAACGAGAAGCAGAAGCCGCCGATCAAGGCTCTCCGAGAGGCCGGCGTGCCGATGGCGATCGCGACCGATTGCAATCCCGGCACCTCGCCGCTCACCTCGCTGCTCCTGACCATGAACATGTCGGCGACCCTCTTCGGGCTGACTGTCGAGGAATGCATCGCCGGGGCGACCCGCGAGGGTGCCCGCGCGCTCGGCCTGCTCGGCGAGACCGGCACGCTTGAGGCCGGCAAGTCCGCCGACTTCGCGATCTGGGACATCGAGAGCCCGGCCGAGCTCGTCTACCGCATCGGCTTCAACCCACTTCATGCACGCGTCTTCAAGGGCGAAAGGATCGATCGTTGACCATCACCCTCCATCCAGGCACCGTTCCGCTGCGGGATCTCGAGACCATCTTCTGGACCGGCGAGCCGGCAAGGCTCGATCCCGGCTTCAATGCCAGCATTGAGCGCGCAGCGGCGCGGATCGCCGAGATCGCGGCGGGCAACGAACCCGTCTATGGCATCAACACCGGCTTCGGGAAGCTCGCCTCGATCAAGATCGAGAGCGCTGATGTCGCAACGCTGCAGCGCAATCTCATTTTGTCCCACTGCTGTGGCGTCGGCGAGCCGCTGCCGGAAAATGTCGTCCGGCTGATCATGGCCCTGAAGCTCACCTCGCTCGGGCGTGGGGCTTCCGGTGTCCGCCTGGAAATCGTGCGGCTCATCGAAGCGATGCTGGCAAGGGGCGTCATTCCGCTCATTCCCGAAAAGGGTTCGGTCGGCGCCTCGGGCGACCTCGCGCCGCTTGCCCACATGACCGCGGTGATGATGGGCCATGGCGAGGCCTTCTTCCAGGGCGAGAGGATGCATGGCGCCACCGCGCTCGTGCGCGCCGGATTGCAGCCGGTCGTGCTTGCGGCCAAGGAGGGCCTTGCTCTCATCAACGGCACGCAGGTCTCGACGGCGCTTGCGCTCGCCGGCCTCTTCCGCGCGCATCGCGCGGCACAGGCGGCACTCATCACCGGCGCAATGTCCACCGATGCCGCCATGGGCTCTTCCGCGCCCTTCCATCCGGATATCCATACGCTGCGTGGCCATCGCGGCCAGATCGATACGGCCGCCGCGCTGCGCGCGCTCCTCGAAAACTCCGTCATTCGCCAGAGCCACATCGAGGGCGACGAGCGCGTGCAGGATCCCTACTGCATCCGCTGCCAGCCGCAGGTCGACGGCGCCTGCCTCGACCTGCTGCGCTCGGTTGCGCGCACGCTGGAGATCGAAGCCAATGCCGTGACCGACAACCCGTTGGTGCTCTCTGACGGCTCCGTCGTCTCCGGCGGTAACTTCCACGCCGAACCGGTCGCCTTCGCGGCCGACCAGATCGCGCTTGCGGTCTGTGAAATCGGCGCAATCTCGCAGCGGCGCATCGCGCTGCTCGTCGATCCCGCCCTTTCCTATGGTCTTCCGGCGTTCCTCGCGAAGAAGCCGGGGCTGAACTCCGGCCTGATGATCGCGGAAGTCACTTCGGCCGCGCTGATGAGCGAAAACAAGCAGATGTCGCACCCGGCCTCGGTCGATTCGACGCCGACATCGGCCAACCAGGAAGACCATGTCTCGATGGCCTGCCATGGTGCGCGCCGCCTGCTGCAGATGACAGAGAATCTCTTCGGCATCATCGGCATCGAGGCGCTCACGGCCGCCCAGGGCGTCGAGCTCCGCTCTCCCCTGAAGACGAGCCCGGAACTGCAGGCGGCACTCGCCGCGATCCGCGCCGTCGTGCCGGCGCTGGAAGAGGACCGTTTCATGGCGAACGACCTGAAGGCCGCAGCCGGGCTGATCGCCACTGCAACACTCAATTCATCGGTATCCGCCGGCATCCTGCCATCCTTGGAGATCTGACATGACGACCAATCCACGCCACAACATCCGTGAGATCCGTGCGCCGCGCGGACTGGAACTCAATACCAAGAGCTGGATGACGGAAGCGCCCCTGCGCATGCTCATGAACAACCTCGATCCGGATGTTGCCGAGAACCCGAACGAGCTGGTGGTCTATGGCGGGATCGGCCGCGCTGCCCGCACCTGGGAGGATTTCGACCGCATCGTCGCAACCTTGAAGACACTGACAGAAGAAGAGACGCTGCTGGTGCAATCCGGCAAGCCGGTCGGCGTCTTCCGTACGCACAAGGATGCGCCGCGCGTTCTGATCGCCAATTCAAACCTCGTGCCGCACTGGGCAACCTGGGACCATTTCAACGAGCTCGACAAGAAAGGTCTTGCCATGTATGGCCAGATGACGGCCGGCTCGTGGATCTATATCGGCACGCAGGGCATCGTTCAGGGCACCTACGAGACCTTCGTGGAGGCTGGCCGACAGCACTACGGCGGCAACCTCAAGGGCAAGTGGATCCTGACCGGCGGGCTTGGCGGCATGGGCGGCGCGCAGCCGCTTGCAGCCGTGATGGCCGGCGCCTGCTGCCTCGCCGTCGAGTGTGACGAGACCCGCATCGATTTCCGCCTCCGGACCCGCTACGTCGATGAAAAGGCCAAGACGCTGGACGAGGCTCTCGCCCTGATCGACAGGTGGACCAAGGCCGGCGAGGCCAAGTCCGTGGGCCTTCTCGGCAATGCCGCCGAAATCTTTCCCGAACTGGTCAAGCGCATGAAGGCCGGCGGACCGCGCCCCGACATCGTCACCGACCAGACGTCGGCGCACGATCCGCTGAACGGCTATCTGCCGCTCGGCTGGACGGTCGAGGAAGCAAGGGCAAAGCGCGAGAGCGATCCGAAGGCTGTGGAGGCTGCGGCCCGAGCTTCGATGAAGCAGCATGTCGAAGCCATGGTCGCATTCTGGGATGCCGGCGTGCCGACGCTCGACTACGGCAACAATATCCGCCAGGTCGCCAAGGATGAGGGGCTGGAGAACGCCTTCGCCTTCCCCGGCTTCGTGCCTGCCTATATCCGTCCGCTGTTCTGCCGCGGCATCGGCCCGTTCCGTTGGGCGGCGCTGTCAGGTGATCCGGAGGACATCTACAGGACCGACGCCAAGGTGAAGGAGCTCCTGCCCGACAACAAGCACCTGCACAACTGGCTGGACATGGCGCGCGAGCGCATCGCTTTCCAGGGCCTGCCGGCGCGTATCTGCTGGGTCGGCCTCGGCGATCGCCACAAGCTCGGCCTTGCCTTCAACGAAATGGTCAGGAACGGCGAGCTGAAGGCACCGATCGTCATCGGCCGCGACCACCTCGATTCCGGCTCGGTCGCCTCGCCGAACCGCGAGACGGAAGCGATGAAGGACGGTTCCGACGCCGTCTCCGACTGGCCGCTGCTGAACGCGCTGCTCAACACCGCCTCCGGTGCTACCTGGGTTTCGCTCCATCACGGCGGCGGCGTCGGCATGGGCTTTTCGCAGCATTCCGGCATGGTCATCTGCTGCGACGGCAGCGAGGATGCGGACAAGCGCATCGAGCGCGTGCTTTGGAACGACCCGGCAACGGGCGTGATGCGGCACGCCGATGCGGGCTACGAGATTGCCATCGAGTGTGCCAGGGAAAAGGGCCTGCGCCTTCCCGGCATTCTCGGAAACTGAGGCTCGCCCGGGCCGCGACAACTCAGCCGGCTGGCGCGCATGTAAGCCAGCCCCTATAGTCGGCGAACACTCAGCGAGATCCGCTGACGCCGAACCCTTGAGCAGGCGAGACGACCGTGTCCGACGACCATAGCCACGACGACGAAGCTCTCCATCATTCCACGAACTGGCGCGACAACGGCGTCAAGGTCATCCCGGGCAATTCGCTCGACCCGAACACGGCCCAGACGCCCGGCATGAACCGGGCAACGGCGATCAACCACGCTCGCGCGGGCGCGGAGAAGATCTGGGCCGGAACGGTGACGATCCACGCCAATGCCAAGACCGGAGCGCATCATCACGGCGACCTTGAGAGCATCATCTATGTGGTGAAGGGCAAGGCCAGGATGCGATGGGGAGACAACCTCGAATTCACGGCGGAGGCCGGTCCGGGCGACTTTATCTACGTGCCGCCCTATGTGCCGCACCAGGAAATCAACGCGAGCCGCGACGAGACCCTGGAATGCGTGCTCGTCCGCTCCGGCCAGGAGCCGGTGGTGGTCAATCTCGATATCGAGCCCGTCGAGAAGCCGGAAGACGTGCCGTGGATTGATCCGATCCATCGATAAGGCGCGAGTGCCTTGAGCTCGTCATTCGGCCGGTGTCCAGTTGACATCGCGACACAGCAGTCGCCCGAGGATGCAGCCCCGGGTCGTCAGGGCGCCCTGACCGACGATGATATCGATCGAATAGGTTCTCTCACGTTTGAGATCGTAGGCAGTGCCTGAGAATTCGGTCTCGGATTCACGCGTCAACTTCATCACCAGACGATCACCGACCTCCTCGCCCTTGCTCGTGTCCCTGATCCAGAGATTCGTGGCGCAGAGCTTGTCGCCACAGGGGGCAATCCTGACGCGGGCGTTGCCGTCATCGCGCATCCAGATGCCTTCCGGATCGGCAGCGATGGCGCTTGCCGCAGAGCCGAGGGCATGGGCGACAAGCATGGCGAGTGCAGTTGCGCAGCGAGTCACGGTTCCGGGCATGGCCTCCTCTCTTCCTTGCTTCCTCTTACGCAGGTCGTCGACTGCTGGATCACTTCCGGGGGATGATGACCATTGCCGGGAAAGGAGGGCCGGTGATCCGACATGCCGCGCGGGGCGTAGAAAAGCTACTGATCCAAGGAATGGGAGGGCGGTATCGTGAAAGCCTACGGCATCGCCTATGTCGCGACGGCAGTCGTATTTCTGGGCCTCGACGTGATCTGGCTGAGGCTCGCCGCGCAACGCCTTTACCGCCCGCTGATGGGCGACATGCTGCTGGCGCGCTTCAGCCTGGCCCCCGCCGCCCTCTTCTATGTGATCTATATTGCCGGGATCGTCCTTTTTGCCGTCTCACCGGCGTTCGCGACAGGTCGCTGGACGACGTCGGCGTTCTACGGCGCCTGCCTGGGCTTGCTTGCCTATGCTACTTACGATCTCACCAACCAGGCGACGCTGAAGAACTGGCCTGTCGCCGTCACGATCGCCGATCTCTGTTGGGGAACCTTTCTCACCGCTGCGGCGGCGACGGCGGGCTATCTCGTCGCCCGCGCCTTCTTGCCTCCCCATTGATCCTGGGCAATGGACCTGCGGGTCATGAAATCACGCGGCCGATCGTCAGCGAACCGGGCGCAGGCGGTAGTGGCTGACACCCCATTCGCTGCCCCCGGCATGGCCGAAAAGACCGGCGGTCGCCAAGTAGAACAGGCGCCAGCGCCGCCGCCAGATCGTGGCCTCACGTCCATAGACATCGGCCAATATGCTGTCGATGCGGGTCGCATTGGCATCGAAGTTTGCCAGCCAGTCGAGTGCGGTGCGCTGATAGTGCAGACCGCTCCACCGCCACGCCTCCTCGACCTCGAAGCAATCGGGGAATTGCGTCAGCAGCCCGTGGCTCGGCATGATCCCGCCGGTGAAGAAATGCTGTGCGATCCAGTCCGCCGGGTTTCGATGATCAAAGCGGTAGGGCTGGCTGCCGTGGCTGAAGACATGCACGAAGAGCCGCCCTTCCGGTGCGAGCCAGGATCTTGCACGGGCAAGCAGGCTGCGCCAGTTCGACATATGCTCGAACATCTCAACCGAGACGATGCGGTCAAACGCTTCGGTCGGTTGGAAATCGTTCATGTCGGCGGTTACAACCGTCAGATTGGCAAGGCCGAGCATGCGCGCCGTACCTTCGATATGCTGCCTCTGCGCCTTTGAATTGGAAACGGCGGTGATCCTTGCGTTCGGGAACCGCTCGGCCATGAACAAGGTCAGCGAACCCCAGCCGCAGCCGAGTTCCAGAATGTGCTGGCCGTCGGCGAGGTCCGCATGCCGTGCGGTCGCCTGGAGTGCCGCCTGCTCGGCCTCGGCCAGCGTTTCGCTGCCCTTCTCATAGAGGCAGCAGGAATATTTGCGGCGGGGTCCAAGCGTGAGCGCAAAGAAATTCGGCGTCAGCTCGTAGTGCTGCGTGTTGGCGGCATCGACATGGGCGGCGATCGGATAGTTCTCCATATCGCGGGCGAAATCGCTTTCCCGATGCGGTGGGAGGCTCGCGAGGCTCCGTCGCGTTCGCCCGACGAGCAGACTGATGCCAAGCCTCGTCGCCGGGTCAGGAAGGGGCACGCGCTCGACGAGCTGGATTGCGCTCGAGATCAGGTTCATCGCATCTTCTCCGCCGGCGCGTCGTGGGAGGGGTGTCTGGGCGGGCCCGGCCAGAAGGCGTTGACCCGCTGCTGGTAGATGCGGAACCGCTCTCCTCGCGAGCGCAGCATGTGCGCCTCGAGCGGTGGTATGCCGGAGATGTGGACAAGGAGCCAATACATGAGGAGCGGACCCGCAAGCGCCAGCCAGCCCCAGGGATAGGCGCCGCCGAAATCGACGGCGATTGCGGCGATTGCGACCCAGACGAGCCATTCGAAGAAATAGTTCGGGTGGCGCGAGAAGTGCCACAGGCCGACGTCGCAGACTTCGCCGCGGTTCTCCGGCCTCGCCCCGAAGCGCGACAGCTGGCGATCGGCGGCCGCCTCGCCGACGACGGCAAGGACGAAGATGATGAGTCCGGCGAGATCGCCGAGGTCAAGCGCCGGCGCGGGTCGATGGGCGGCGGTCAGGAGGCAAAGAATGAGGATGAATGCGACGGCGGCCTGGATCTGCAGGAACCAGAACAGCCGCCCGCGATAGCTCTCTCCCCATTCCTCGCGCAGTTGTCGGTAGCGCGGGTCATCGCCGCCGCCATGTGTTCGGGCGGCAATGTGAAGGCCGAGCCTCAGGGACCAGATGCCAATGATTGCGGCGACAAGAAATCGCCGCGGGCTGATATCTCCACCTGTCCCCAGCGGAGCGAGCGATCCGATGACGCCACCCGCCCCGACGCCGAATGACCAGACGACATCGATCCAGCCGGACGATCCGGTCCGTATCGCAACGGACCAAGCGAAGGCCATAGTCACGGAAATTGCGACCGCGAGTAGGATGAGTAACGTCGCAAGAGTCATCGCATTGCCCCTGCTGTTTCCCGAGCAATGGATGCCGCGACCGAAAACCTAGCTGTGTTCGGATCGTGCATGGGCACTCCTCAGAAGCCGACGAAAGGCCGGAGTATTCGGCCGAGCAGTCCGTGCAGCCGCGTATCACCCTCCAGTGCCGCAAGGCAGATGCATTCCGATTCCATGCCGACCACTGGCTGGTGGTCGACGTCCGCGTCCGCCTCGTCGAGATCGCCCAGCTCGTAGCGTCCGCGCCCGTCGGAAAGCGACCCATAAAGCACCTGCATGAATTCCGTGCCGGTATGGCCGTGGGCCGGCAGCCTGAGCCCCGCCCTACCCCGCAGGAACATGAGCTTGGCTTGGGGGCTTCCTGGAACCGTGATCTTGCTCCAGCGGAAACCCGGCCCGAGCCAGCGCCACGGCCCGATCTCGCAATGGCGCAAGGATGCCGGAAGCTCGATGCCGAGATCGGCCTGCCTGGGTGAGACTATTGGCGCGGTTGCCGCCGGCTTTGTCTCGAGCCGCTCGAGCGTGCGGTCGAGCGCATCCGCCGCCATCGAAGCCGGCGGCATCTCGTCAATCAAGGCCCCGCCGACCGCCTCGAAATCGGCTACCCGCGAACGGCAGTGCTCGCAGCCTTCCAGATGGGCGGCGACGACCAGCGCCGGCGCTGCACCCAACCGTCCCGTTGAATAGCGAAGGAGTGTCTCGTCGCTCGGATGGTGCCGGATCGTCATGCGTCACCATCCAGAAGAGTGCGCAATCGGCCGAGCGCAAGCCGGACCCGCGATTTGACTGTACCGAGCGGGATGCCGAGTTCGCGCGCGATCTCCGCATGCGGCCGTTCGGAGAAGAAAGACAGCCTGACGATCGTCGCCTGTTCTGTCGGCAAGGCGGAGAGCGCGCTGCGGACCTGCTGCTCGCGGTCGGCCGCGATCGCAATGTCCTCACCCGACGCCGGCGAATCCGGTTCGTCGCTCGGATCCAGGCGAACGTCCGCCTGCTGCACGCGCTCGCGGCGCAGGCGGTTGATGCGCTGGTTGCGAGCGATCGTGAATATCCAGGTCGAGACCGCAGCTCGGCGGGGATCGAAATAGGAGGCCTTGTGCCACATCGCCAGCATGGTTTCCTGTGCTATGTCCTCGGCCGCGGCATCGGAGAGGCCGCATCGCATCATGAAGGCCTTCACGCGCGGCGCGAAATGGCCGAACAGCATTGCGAAGGCCAGCCGATCCTGCTCGGCCGCGACCGACAGCAGAAGCCGCGCGAGTTCATCCGCCGAGAGCAAGGCCTTGGTTTGCCCGGCCGTCTTCATGAGACCGATCCTCGCCATCGAGGAGCGGCGTTCCTGTCTTTCTGTCTCTCCAAGAGCGGGTCCTGCGACACTCATTTCCCCTTATACGCCGGAGCATCGGCGCTGGATCATTCGCCCCGGTGATCCACGCATCCGGTCGCCGCGTAGAAGAATGGCAGCTTGAGGGACAAAGAAAAGTCCCTCGGTCCTGATTAACGGGGGCTTGGAATGACAGACGACAAGGCGGGCGCCGATCCCGGTGGCACACTGGACATTGCAGTCATCGGCAGCGGCATTTCCGGTCTCTCCGCTGCGTGGCTCATGTCCCAGCGCCATCGCGTGACACTGTTCGAGGCGGAGCATCGCCTGGGCGGGCACAGCAACACGGTTGAGGCGGCCGGCGTTCCCGTCGATACGGGTTTCATCGTGTTCAATGAGGTGACCTATCCCAATCTCACGGCGATGCTGCGCCATCTCGGTGTCGCAACGAAGCGCTCCGACATGTCCTTTGCCGTTTCGATCGACGGCGGGCGGCTCGAATATTCCGGGACGGGCCTGACCGGCCTTTTCGCCCAAGGTCGCAACCTCGCCAGTCCACGGTTCTGGCGGATGCTGCGTGATCTCGTGCGCTTCTACCGTAGCGCGCCTGCCGATACGGCGCGACTCGGTGCCGTGTCCCTCGCTGAGTATCTCGACGCTGAGGGCTACAGCGACGCGTTTCGCAACGACCACCTTTTCCCCATGGCGGCGGCGATCTGGTCGACGCCTGCGGCCGATATCGGCAGCTATCCCGCCGCCGCTTTCATTCGGTTCTGCGAGACCCACGGGTTGCTGAAGCTCGCAAGACGGCCGATCTGGCGCACCGTCGAAGGTGGCAGCCGCATTTACGTCCAGCGCTTGCGCGAAGTCATCGGCGGCATCGCCCTTGGACATCCGATCAAGGCGGTCCGCCGTCATGAGGGCCATGTCGAGCTCGTGAGCCAGGGTGACATCAGCCGCCGTTTCGACCATGTCGTGATTGCCACACATGCCGACCAGGCATTGCGCATGCTGACCGATCCAAGCAGCGAGGAACGCCATCTTCTCGGCTCCTTCGCCTATGTCGGCAACGAGGCCGTGCTTCATTCGGATCCGCGTCTGATGCCGGAGCGACGCAGGGTCTGGTCGAGCTGGAACTACATGTCGCGCGAGACCGGAAGAAGCAGGCAACTGGCCGTCACCTACTGGATGAACCGGCTGCAGGGCATTCCTGAAACATCGTCCCTCTTCGTGACGCTGAACCCGCATCGTGACATTGCCGGCGAGAAGGTCCTGCAGGAATTTTCCTACCGGCACCCGCGCTTCGACCTCGGGGCAATGGCTGCTCAAGAAGAGCTCTGGTCCATGCAGGGAGTGCGGAACACGTGGTTCTGCGGCGCCTATTTCGGTGCAGGCTTCCATGAGGATGGCCTGCAGGCCGGCCTTGCGGTGGCCGAGGTGCTCGGCGGCGTGCGTCGGCCCTGGACCGTGCCCGACGAATCCGGCCGCATCCATGTCCGAAATATCGAGAGGCTAGCGGCGCAAGTGGAGGTGGCCTGATGAACGCAGTCCGCTCCGCCCTCTATGCCGGCAAGGTGATGCACGCACGGCTGCGGCCCTGCCGGCACACGCTTCGCTACAGCGTCTTCTACCTGTTGCTCGACCTCGACGAGATCGACGCCCTGGCCGGAGACCTCCGGCTCTTTTCGCGTAACCGGGCGAACCTCTTCAGCTTCAATGATCGCGATCACGGCGACGGTTCGAGCGTGCCGTTGCGGGTACAGGTGGAGAGCCACCTGCGTGAGGCCGGGATCGAGGCAGGCGGGCCGGTTCACCTCTTCTGTATGCCGCGCATCCTCGGATATGTCTTCAATCCGCTCAGCATCTATTTCTGCCACCGGCCTGATAGCTCGCTCGCCGCCATTCTCTACGAGGTCAGCAATACCTTCGGAGAGCGACACAACTATCTCATTCCGGTGGTGGCCGGATCGCAGGACGTCATTCACCAGCAAAGCGAAAAGTCCCTCTACGTGTCGCCGTTCATGGCGACTGAGATGACCTATTCCTTTGCGATCACCCCGCCGGGAGCGCGCCTGCTTGTTTCCATAACGGGGTCTGATGCGGAAGGACCGTTGATCGTGGCGAAGGTTGCCGCAACGCGCCGGACCCTGACCGATGCCTCCCTTCTTCGCGCTTTTTTCGCCTATCCGCTGCTGACCCTGAAGGTGATCGCGGGCATCCACTGGGAGGCGTTGCGGCTCTGGCTCAAGGGTGTCCGCCTGCAGCAGCGCCCGCTGCCGCCGGACGATCCCGTGACGATCGGTCGCCAGACAGGCTTTCCTGTCGCGCCCAAGAGGAGGACACATGCCCATCAATAGTGAAAGCCGCGCGGCGATCGGCCAAATGGGTCGGGGATCGAGCGTGGCGACGCTACTTTTACGGCGGCTTGTTTCCGGATTGAGTTTCGGCCAACTCACCATCGTCATGCCGTCCGGGGAGACTTTGCGGCATCATGGATCGAGGCCGGGCCGCGAAGCGACGCTCGTCCTTCATCGCTGGCGCGCGGTCAGGCGCTTCATCACGCGTGGGGATCTGGGCTTTGCGGAAGCCTATGTCGATGCCGACTGGTCGAGCCCCGATCTGACGGCGCTGTTGGAATTCGCGGCCCAGAACATCGGAAAGCTCGACCGGAGATTTTCCGGGTTTTTCCCGATGCGGGTGCTGAGCCGCCTCCGCCACGTCCTGAAAGCCAATACCAGGACGGGCAGCCGCAAGAACATCACCTTCCACTACGATCTCGGCAATGCCTTCTATCGCCGCTGGCTGGATGAAAGCATGGCATACTCATCTGCCATCTACGAGCGCGACGACCAGACGCTGGAGGAGGCGCAGGAGGTCAAGCTTGGGCGCATCATCGAGTTGCTTGGCCTGCGCGAAGATGAAGAGGTTCTCGAGATCGGCTGCGGATGGGGTGCGCTTGCATGCCGGCTCGGGCAATCCGGCGCGAAGGTCACCGGGGTGACGCTGTCCCGCGAGCAACTGGCCTTTGCGAAGCAGAGCGTTGCGGATAAGGGCCTGGGCCGTGCGGTGGCTCTGGAGCTCAAGGACTATCGCGATCTCGACGGCTCTTACGACCGCATTGTTTCGATCGAGATGCTGGAAGCCGTTGGCGAATCCTACTGGCCGACCTATTTTCGGACGCTGCGCGACCGCCTCAAGCCCGGTGGGAGGGCCGTCCTGCAGGTCATCACCATCGACGAGGCCCGCTTCGAGGATTATCGAAGGTCGGCCGATTTCATCCAGAGCCATATCTTCCCTGGGGGCATGCTGCCCACCAAGACGGCGATTGCCGAACAGGCCACTGCTGCCGATCTGAAGCTTGTCTCGGTCGAGACCTTCGGCGAGAGCTATGGCCGGACCCTTGCCGAATGGCGGCAGCGGTTCCTCGCATCCTGGCCGGAGATCGAGCAGATGGGATTTCCTCCGCGGTTCCGGCGGCTTTGGGAATATTACCTATGCTATTGCGAGGCCGGCTTTCGCGCCGGCATGATTGACGTCGGCTTCTACGCTCTCTCGCAAGAGACGGTGAGACGGTCCTAGCCTCTCCTCCGTGCGCCGTTGAGCTTTCAATCAATCGTGCCGCGACAGGAACTTCGAAACTGTCGCCAGGCAGAGTTCCTTCTCCTCGACATGCGGCATGTGGCTCGAATTCTCGAAGAGCACCCATTCGCAGTCCTTGACGCTGTCGACATAGGGCTTGACGACGAGCGGGGTCGCTTCGTCGTATTTGCCGGAGATCAGCAGCGTCGGCGCCTCGATGAGGTGCAGGCGATCCTCGATAGTCCAGTCCTTCATCGTGCCGATGACATGGAACTCGGTCGGGCCGTTCATGTTGCGATAGACCGTATTGTCCTCGTCCATGATGGCGAAGGTGCGGGCCACTTCCGGCGGCCAGGGGGCGACGCGGCAGACGTGGCGATCGTAGAAGACGCGCGAGGCGGCGATATATTCCGGATCGGTGATGGTGCCCGCATCCTCATGCCTGAGGAGCGTGTCCTGGACCTCCAGCGGAAGTTCGTCGCGCAGCCGGTTCGCTTCGGCGACCCAGGTGTACATGTTGGCCGGCGAATTGGCGATGACGAGCGCCTTCAGCCCTTTGGGCTGGCGCACCGCGTGTTCGGCGCCCAGCATGCCGCCCCAGGACTGGCCGAGGAAGGCATAGCGATCCTGGATGCCGAGATGCGTCAGCAGCGCGTCGAGTTCTGCCAGGAAGAGCGCCGGCGTCCAGAAATCCGGTTCCTTTTCCGGCAGGCGCGTGGAATTGCCGTTGCCGAGCTGGTCGTAGTGGATGACCGGGCGGCCATCGAGCTCGGCAATACCCTTGAAGCTGTCGACATAATCATGGGTGCAGCCCGGACCACCATGCGCGACGACAAGCGGCAGCTTTCCGCCGTCGAGCGAGCCGGTGATGCGATACCAGGTCCGGTATTCGCGAAAGGGCAGATAGGCTTCCTTCGTCGGGACTGCAGCCACGAACCTCTCCATCTTCTGGGGCAATGATGGAAAAGCATAGCGGCGTCGAAACGGCGAATGCAGCTATCACAACTTATAGGATGAGCGCTCGTCGAGCAGGCGGTAGTGCGTGGCACGTACCACGGCCTGGGTGCGGTTCTTGGCGCCGAGCTTCTTGGCGGCCGCGTTGAGATGCATGACGACGGTCGGTACCGAGCGGTCGATGATTCGGGAGATTTCCTTGGCGGAATAGCCCTCGGCCGAATAGCGCAGGCACTCGCGCTCGCGTTCGGTGAGGCGGACCTTGCCGACGCCGCGTGTCTCCGTATCGAAGACGGCGAAGGCTGCCTCGTGGAAGACATGGGCGAGCAGGTTAAAATCGGCGATATGACGCAAGGCATGGCGTTCGAAATCGCGATTGGCGCGGAAGCGAATGCCCGTGACGGTCGCATAGTCGCCGCGTGGCATGTGAACCGGCACCGTGACACCGGTCAGCATGTCGTGCTCGCTGAGATAGCGCCTCACCGGGGCGGTATCGTCGCTCATGAAGTGGCGGATCGGTGTGTCGGCGTCGAGGCTATAGTCCCAGAAGAACGGCGCGGATGTCCGCAACGCCACCTGCTGCACCGGATCGATCTTGAAATAGCCTGCGTCGAACCAGTAGTCGTGCATGTCCTCGCTGATGTTCCGGAGCTTCAGCAGCGACGGCATCATGATCTCGCCGTCGAGGTCGTAGGGTACCGGCGTGTAGTCGTAGATCAACGCCTCGAAGCCGATCCGCTTCATCGCGTCGAACGCGTGGTCGATGCGGCCGTCCAGCGTTTCGTGGACGGTGAACTGCCGTCTGATTGTTCCGATTTGGTCTAGCATCAAGCGGCTCCGGGGTTGCGCATGCAACCGCACCCTATCACTTCTTATAGCTGGCGGAGGGCGTGGTTTGGGGTAAAAATTTAGCCATGCCCAATTATTGAGCAAGCGGAATCTTTGCCGGAGAGGTCAATGTGGCGTGAAATACAGCCCGACGCGCGATATGAGGTCGAGGTCGATGGCTACAAGGTGGTCGCCTACAGCTTCGGCCGCGGCGACGAAACCGTTCTCTGCCTCAACGGCGGACCGGGCCTGCCCTGTGATTATCTGCGCGAGGCGCATTCCTGCCTCATCGACAAGGGCTATCGGGTCGTTGCCTTCGACCAGCTTGGCACGGGTGATTCCGATCGGCCAACAGACAAGGAGCTGTGGACCATCGACCGCTATGTCGAAGAGACGGAGACGGTGCGCAGAGCGCTCGGCCTCGGCAAAGTGCACCTGCTCGGTCATTCCTGGGGTGGATGGCTCGCGATCGACTATGCGCTGACCTATCCGGAGAACCTTCGAACGCTGATCCTGGAGGATACGGTGGCGGACATGCCGCACCTGATCTCCGAACTGGAGCGGCTACGGGCCGCGCTCGGCCCGGAAACAGTCGCAATGATGCAGAAGCACGAGGCGCAGGGCACCTACAACCACCCGGAATATCTGGCCGCCGTTACCATCCTGAACTACCGCCATGTCTGCCGCCTGCCGGAATGGCCGGCCCCGGTGCGTCGTTCTCTCGACGACTGGAACATGGGGCCCTACGAGACGATGCAGGGCCCGAACGAGTTCCTCTATATCGGCAATCTCAAGGACTGGAACCGCGTTCCCGACCTCCCGCGACTGACCATGCCCGTCCTGATCACCACCGGCGAACATGACGAGTTGACGCCCGCCTGCGCACTGCGCATGAAACTTGCATTGCCAAATGCCGAGCTCAGGGTTTTTGCAAATGCCAGCCACATGCCGTTCTATGAGAATCCGCAGGACTATTACCCGGCGCTCCTCGATTTCCTTTCACGACACAGGGAGCGCTGATGCTAAGTAAGGCGATCGAAACTCGACCAGGGCAGAGGGGCGATTGCCACCATGCATCGCTATAAGTTCGTTCTGACGCGGCCGGTGCAGTTCCTGCCGGTGATCTTCGGCATCAGCGTCATCACCTTCATCCTGGTGCGACTGATCCCCGGCGATCCGGCGCGCAACATCCTTGGCACGCGCGCCACGCCGACGGCACTTGCCAATATCCGCGCCCAGTATGGCCTCGACCAGCCGATGTGGCTGCAATATTTCTACTTCCTGAAGAACCTCGCAAACGGCGAGATGGGCAAGTCGATCCTCTACAAGATCGACGTGCTGAAGCTGATCGTCACACGCATAGAGCCGACGGTCGCACTGGTCGTCACCAGCGTCATCCTTTCCATTTTGATCGCAGTGCCGATGTCGGCAATCGCCGCGCGCAATGCGGGTCGGGCACCTGATCATGCGGTACGCATCGTCTCGACCTTCGGCATCGGCTTCCCGCCCTTCTGGCTCGGGTTGATGCTGATCATCCTTTTCAGCGTCGAGCTCGGCATCCTGCCGGTCTCGGGCTATGGCACGTCCTTCGGCGACAAGCTCTTGCATCTCATACTGCCGAGCCTGACCGTGGCGCTGTCGCTTTCCACCGTGCTGACCCGCAGCCTGAGGGCTGCGATGATCGAGTCCTTGAAATCCGACGTCGCGACGGCGGCGCGCGCCCGCGGCATGCCGGAGAGCATCGTCTTCTGGCGGCACGTGCTGCCGAACTCCCTGGTGCCGACGATCAATCTGCTCGCCGTCAACATCGGGTGGCTGATCGGCGGTACGGTCGTCGTCGAAAGCGTCTTTGCCCTGCCCGGCATGGGCCAGCTCCTGGTGCGTGCGATCTTCTCGCGCGACTACATGGTGGTGCAGGGTGTCGCGATGGTCTTTGCCTGCGCGACCGTGCTCGTCAATTTCATCGCCGATATCGTCACCGTCGCCGTCGATCCCAGGGTGAAGCTATGAGCGTCGAGGCGATCGCTCCCACCTCCGTGAGTTGGCGCAGGTTTTTCAGCAAGCGGCTGACGCTCACCATCGGCGCAGGCATCCTGCTCTTCTTCTTTTTCCTGGCGCTTGCAGCGCCGATCGTCGCGCCCTATGACCCGATCCTGCAGAATGCCGATGCGCGCCTGCATGCGCCATCGCTGCTCCATCCGTTCGGAACTGACAATTTCGGCCGCGACATCCTCTCCCGTGTCATCTGGGGTGCGCGCATCGACCTGCAGATCGCCATCATCGGCGTCTTGTTCCCGTTTCTCATCGGCACGACGGTCGGCACCATCGCCGGCTTCTTCGGCGGCATCGTCGATGCGCTCTTCATGCGGCTCGTCGATATCATCCTTGCCTTCCCCTTCCTCGTGCTGATGCTTTCGATCATCGCGATTCTTGGGCCAGGCCTCGGCAGCTTCTACATCGCCATCGCACTGGTCGGCTGGGTTTCCTATGCGCGGCTGATCCGGGCGCAGATGCTGGTGCTGAAGAGCAGCGACTATGCGGTCGCCGCCGTCAGTCTCGGTTTCAGCCGCCCTCGCATCATGTTCCGCCACCTGTTGCCGAATGCGATTGCCGGCTCCATCGTCTTTTCCATGTCGGACGCGACGCTGGTGCTGCTCAGTGGCGCGGCTGTCAGCTATCTCGGCCTCGGCGTGCAGCCGCCCTTGGCCGAATGGGGCATCATGGTGGCCGAGGGGCAGAGCTTCATCACCACGGCCTGGTGGATCACGCTCTTCCCTGGCCTGTCGATCGTCTGCCTCGCCTTCGGTTTCAGCATGCTGGGCGATGCGCTCGGCGAACTTCTCGGAGTTCACGAATGAGTGCCTCCGTGCTGTCCGTCCGCGATCTTACCGTCAAGGCACATCTCGATATCGAAACCCGCACACTGATCGACGGCGTCTCGCTCGACCTCGCCAAGGGCGAGATCCTCGGCCTCGTCGGGGAAAGCGGCTCGGGCAAGAGCCTGCTCTGCCGCTCGCTGGTGCGGCTCCTCCCCTCTTCGCTGCTGAAGATCGAGAGCGGCACGATCCTGCTCGAAGGCCGCGACCTGACGGCGGTCAGCGATGCCGAGATGCTGGACGTACGTGGCGGCGAGATCGGCATGATCTTCCAGAATCCGACCAGCCATCTCGATCCCGTCATGCGCGTCGGCGACCAGATCGCCGAGGGCATCCGCTACCATCAGGGGCTGAGTGCCCGCGAAGCGCGCGCTGCGGCGATCGAGATCCTCGGACAGGTCGGCTTTCCCGATCCGGTGCGCCAGTACGCTAGCTATCCGCATGAGTTCTCCGGCGGCATGCGCCAGCGCGCGATGATCGGCGTCGCGCTCTCCTGCAATCCGAAGATCCTGATCGCCGACGAACCGACGACGGCGCTGGACGTAACCATCCAGGCACAGATCCTCAAGCTTCTGACCGAGATCCGCGACAAGCGAGGACTGTCGATCATCCTCATCACCCACGATCTCGGCATCGTCGCCCAGACCTGCGACCGCATTGCCGTGATGCGCGGCGGCAAGCTTCTGGAGCAGGGCCCGAAGCGGGCGATCCTCAGCCGGCCACAGAACCCCTATACGATCAGCCTCATCAACAGCCACCCCTCGATGCCGGACGAGACGCCGGCGCCGGTGCGGGAAGTCGCCGTGCCTACTGCGCCGGTGAAGCCGCTGCTGGAGATCGACGACCTGCATGTGCGCTTCAACGCCGGTGGCAGTCTTTTCAAGGGCAGTGGTGCGAAGATGGTCAGCGCCGTCTCCGGCGTCAGTATGCAGGTCATGCCGGGCGATACGGTCGGCGTCGTCGGGGAATCCGGCAGCGGCAAGAGCACGCTTGCCCGCGCCGTGCTCGGGCTGACGCCGATATCCTCTGGCCATGTGACCTTCGACGGGATCGATCTCGCCCAGCAGAAGAATGCGGGCCTCGCCAAGCTCAGGCGCGAGACGGCAATGGTCTTCCAGGATCCATACAATGCGCTGAACCCCAGGCTGACCATCGGCCAGATGCTTTCAGAGGTCTTGAAGGTGCAGGGGAAGGTCGCGTCGGCGAAGATCCCGGCGCGTATCGACGAGCTTCTCGACCTCGTGGGCCTCGAGCGTGAATTCGCGGGCCGCAAGCCGCGCAGCATGAGCGGCGGCCAGTGCCAACGCGCCGGTATCGCGCGGGCGCTGGCGGTCGATCCGAAGCTCATCATCGCCGATGAATGCGTGGCCGCCCTCGACGTCACCATCCAGGCGCAGATCATCGACCTCTTCCGCGAGTTGACCGAGAAGATGAAGCTGACGCTGATCTTCATCGCCCATGACCTCGCGATCGTTCGCAATCTCTGCGAACGCGTCGTCGTCATGTATCGCGGCGAGATCGTCGAGGAGGGCCGCTCCGAGGAGGTCTTCGCGCAGCCGAAGCATCCCTACACGGCGGCCCTGATCGCCGCCATTCCCGACATCGATCCGGACAAGCCGTTGCTCGGTGGGGCGAGCCCGGCGGAAGACCCGCTATCGATGCGGGTCCATCCCATCAAACGCATGCCATAACAAAGAAGGGAACGAAC
Source organism: Rhizobium sp. BK251 (assembly GCF_004345245.1). GTDB lineage: Bacteria > Pseudomonadota > Alphaproteobacteria > Rhizobiales > Rhizobiaceae > Rhizobium. The sequence continues at coordinate 392,532 of NZ_SLUQ01000009.1, forward strand.
AAATGACAAACAGGTGGAAATCAATCGGGCTCGCGGCACTGCTCGCCGGCCTCACGCTCAGCGCAAGCTATGCCGAGGCAGCGGGCGTTCTGACCATCGGCCGTCGCGAGGATTCGACGACCTTCGATCCGATCAAGACGGCCCAGAACATCGACAACTGGGTATTCTCCAACGTCTACGACGTGCTGATCCGCGTCGACAAGACCGGCACCAAGCTTGAGCCGGGCCTTGCCGAAAGCTGGACAACGTCGGATGACGGACTGACCTACACCTTCAAGATCCGCGATGCGAAATTCTCCGACGGCTCATCGCTGACGGCCGAAGACGCCGCCTATAGCCTGCTGCGCATCCGCGACGACGAAGGTTCGCTCTGGAGCGATTCCTACAAGGTGATCGACACGGCGGTCGCGACCGATCCGCATACGCTGACGATCACGCTCAAGAACCCCTCCGCGCCCTTCCTTTCGACGCTGGCGCTGCCGAACGCTTCGGTGATCTCCAAGGCCGGAATGGAATCCATGGGCTCCGACGCCTATGGCGAAAAGCCGATCGCGTCCGGTGCCTTCGTCGTCGACGAATGGCGCCGCGGCGATCGCGTGATCCTGAAGAAGAACCCGAATTTCTGGCAGGCGGACCGGGTGAAGCTCGACGGCGTCGAGTGGATCTCGGTGCCTGACGACAATACGCGCATGCTGAACGTCCAGGCCGGCCAGCTTGACGCGGCGATCTTCGTGCCCTTCTCTCGTGTCGAGGAACTGAAGAAGGATGCGAACCTTACCGTGCTGATCGACCCCTCGACGCGCGAGGATCACCTTCTCATCAACCATGCCCATGGCGATCTCGGCAAGAAGGAGGTTCGCGAGGCCCTTGATCTCGCAATCGACAAGAAGGCGATCGTCGACGCAGTGACATTCGGCCAGGGAACGATCGCAAATTCCTATATTCCGAAGGGTGCGCTCTACCACTATGCCGACAACCTGCAGCGCCCCTACGATCCGGAGAAGGCCAAGCAGATGCTGGCTGACGCAGGCGTCTCGAACCTCACGCTGAACTATCTGCTGCGCGCCGGAGACGAAGTGGACGAGCAGACCGCCGTATTGATGCAGCAGCAGCTTGCCAAGGCCGGCATCACAGCCAACCTGCAGAAGGTTGACCCCAGCCAGCAGTGGGACATGACGGTTGCCGGCGACTACGACATCTCGGTCAACTACTGGACCAACGACATTCTCGATCCGGACCAGAAGACGACCTTCGTCCTCGGCCACGACTCCAACAACAACTACTCGACCAACTACAAGAACGAGGCCGTGAAAGATCTGGTCGCCAAGGCGCGCCTGGAACTCGACCCGGCCAAGCGCGAGCAGATGTATGTCGACCTGCAGAAGATGGCGAAGGACGACGTCAACTGGATCGACCTCTACTACAGCCCCTACATCAACGTCGCGCGCAAGAACATCGACAACTTCTACCAGAACCCGCTGGGCCGCTTCTTCCTCGAGGACACGGTCAAGAACTGAGCAGACACGTTCGGCTGCGGCGTCTCTCCAGGGAGAGGCGCGGCGTCGTCAAGTTGATCGTGACAGCCCGTCCGCGTTCCGTGGACGGGCTGTTTGTTTTGAGGCGTCTTCGTCCCGGGTCACAAAGCCGCCATAGAAGCCCGTTGAGTTGGCCGCCGACAGGACTATAGATTGGTCCCTGAACACGTCGCTCGCTCCCGCGAGTGCAGCGCAGCCCGGAAATGAAGGAAGAGTATAATGACCAAGGTTCGTGCCCTTGTCCTCGAACGCCAGCATGAGCTGGCCCTGCGTGATATCGATCTGCCGCTCGAAACGGGGCCCGGCCAGGTGAAGATCAAGATCCACACGGTCGGCGTCTGCGGCTCGGACGTGCACTACTACACCCACGGCCGCATCGGTCCCTTCATCGTCAACGAGCCGATGGTGCTCGGGCATGAAGCGGCCGGCACGGTCGTCGAGGTTGGCGAGGGCGTGACGCATCTGAAGGTGGGTGACAGGGTCTGCATGGAGCCCGGCATTCCCGATCCGAATTCGAAAGCCAGCCGGCTTGGCATGTATAATGTCGACCCGGCAGTGACCTTCTGGGCAACGCCGCCGATCCATGGCGTTCTCACCCCATACGTCGTTCATCCGGCGAACTACACCTTCAAGCTGCCTGATAATGTGAGTTTTGCCGAAGGGGCGATGGTAGAACCCTTTGCCGTCGGCATGCAGGCGGCGACCAAGGCAAGGATTGCTCCTGGCGATACTGCGGTCGTGCTCGGCGCTGGCCCGATCGGCACCATGGTTGCGATCGCCGCGCTTGCAGGCGGTTGCGCTCGCGTGGTCGTGGCCGATCTTGCGCAGCCGAAGCTCGATATCGCCGCCCGTTATCAGGGCGTGATCCCGGTGAACATCAGGGAGAAGAACCTTGCCGAAGAGATTGCTCGCCTCACCGATGGCTGGGGTGCCGACGCCATCTTCGAATGCTCGGGCTCACCGAAGGCCTGGGAAACCGTGATGGAGCTGCCGCGGCCGGGCGGCGTCATCGTTGCCGTCGGACTGCCGGTCGCACCTGTTGGTTTCGACGTCTCGACCGCCACGACCAAGGAAATCCGCATTGAGACGGTCTTCCGTTATGCGCACCAGTATGAGCGCTCGATCGCTCTTCTTGGCTCCGGGCGCGTGGATCTGAAGCCGCTGATCTCGGAGACTTTCCGCTTCGAGGATTCGATCAAGGCATTCGAGCGCGCCGCCGAGGGACGTCCGGCCGACGTGAAATTGCAGATCACGATCGGCGGCTAGTCACCGAGCAGCATCAAGCCTCAGTAGACGCACGCGCGTTCCTGCGCATCGCCTGCGGTGGCTGGCCAAAGGCGCGCAGGAAGGCCCGGCGCATCCTTTCGCGATCGGCAAAGCCGGTTTCACGGGCGATGACGTCGATGGAATGGCGCCCCTGTTCCATCAGCAGCCGGGCCGCCTCCACCCGCAGGCTCTCGATTGCCTTGGCCGGCGACTGGCCCGTCTCCGCGCTGAAGGCGCGGCTGAACTGCCGCGGGCTGAGATTGGCGGCCTCCGCCAATTGTTCGACGGAAAGCGGAGTCTGAAGATTGCGCTTCGCATAGTCGAGTGCGTTCTGGATGCGGTCCGACTTGGCATCGAGCTCGAGCAGGGTAGAAAACTGTGACTGTCCCCCGGCCCTGCGGTGATAGACGACATGGTTTCTGGCGACGTCGCGGGCGACGTCCGGTCCAAGGTCATTTTCCACCATTGCCAGCGTGAGATCGATGCCGGCCGTCATGCCGGCCGAGGTCCATACCGATCCGTCTACGATGAAGATTCGGTCCTCCTCGACCTTTATCTTGGGAAAGCGCGTCTTCATGTTGCGTGCGGCGGCCCAATGGGTGGTTGCGCGCCGACCGTTCAGTATGTCCGCTTCCGCGAGCACGAAGGCTCCCGTGCAGATAGCCGCGAGCCGGCGCGACGAAGCCAAGGCCTGCTGGACGAAGGCTTGAAGTCCCTCGCTCGGGATGACGACGCCCGGACCGCCGGCGACGAGGACCGTGTCGAAGGTCGGATCGTGAAACGGCGTCGTCTCGACGACCAGCCCGGCCGAACTTCTGATGGGGCCGCCCGTCTCCGAAAGAAAACTCACCTCGTACGCAGTCTCCCCGACGGCGAGGTTGGCAAACTCGAAAACGGAGATTGCTGCGAGCGCCATGACCTGGAAGCCCGGATACAGCAAGAGTGCGATGCGCTGCATGTGTCAACTCCGCGATGTCCTAAAACGTTGCATATACGTCATTTGTGACATTTGCAAGAGGAGGTAATAATTGCCTCAAGACGAACGGCGCGTTGCCGTTGCCATCATGGAGCAAGACAATGACTATCGAACACAAGGGTACGGCCCTCATCACCGGAGCCTCGACCGGTATCGGTGCGATCTATGCTGATCGCCTTGCGAAGCGTGGATATGACCTCATCCTGGTCGCACGCAACAAGGAGCGCCTCGACGCTGTCGCAGCAAGGGTGACGTCCGAGACGGGTCGGTCGGTGAAGACCGTCGCCGCCGATCTCAGCAGCAAGGCCGATCTCGCCCGCGTGGAAGACATACTGCGCAGCGACGCCAGCATTACCGTGCTGGTCAACAATGCCGGCTTTGGCGGCAGCACCCCCCTGCTCGCCTCGAACATCGAGACGATGGAGGACATGATCGACCTCAACGTCGTCGCTCTGATGCGTCTGACCTATGCCGCGGTTCCGGGCCTCGTGGCACGCGGTGGCGGCACGATCGTCAATATCGCCTCGATTGCAGCGGTTGCGCCCGAAATCCTCAACGGCGTCTATGGCGGCAGCAAGGCCTTTGTCCTTGTCTTCAGCCAGTCGTTGAAGCACGAACTCGCCGACAAGAATATCCGTGTCCAGGTCGTCGTGCCCGGCGCAACGGCCACAGAATTCTGGGACATCGCAGCCGGAGGCGTTCAGAACCTGCCGCAGGAGATCGTGATGCCGGCCGAAGACATGGTCGACGCCGCGCTGGCCGGCCTGGATCAGGGCGAGTTCGTCACCGTTCCGTCGCTGCCGGACGATGCGCAGTGGGATGCGTTCGAGAGTGCCCGCCAGGCACTGAAACCCTACCTGTCGCGCACCAAGCCGGCGCCACGCTACCAGCTCGCCTGAGGCGACAGTCGCTCGAAGGCTTTGAGGACGCCGTCGTCGGCAGGGCTCATCCCTGCCGGCGGCCTGCCACATAGGCGGCGAAGCCCTCGATAAAGTCGGAAAGGTTCTGGCGTGTCTTCTCGTCGGTGAGTTTTCCATCCGCGTCGAAAACGGTTTGCGCGCGCGAGATCATGAGCCGTCCCTCGAACCAGGTATCGGTCTTCAGCGTGCGGAGCACGGAGAGCCAGGCATTCTGGCTGAGAATGGTTCCGAAGCCGCTCCGGGAAGCGCCGGCAAGCGCCACCGGCTTGCCCTTGAATACGCGGTCGGCGTCGTCCGAGGGTGTGCTCAGCCAGTCGACGGCATTCTTGAAGACGCCCGGCATGGAATTGTTGTATTCCGGGGTGAAAAGGATGAGGCCGTCGGCGCCGGCGATCAGATCCTTGAGCAGCGCGACCTTGGGCGGGATGCCTTCGCTTGCTTCGACATCCGCGTCATAGAGCGGTACGCCGTGTATCGTCTCGGCAACGATTTCGACCCCTTGTGGCGCAAGCTCGACCGCTGTGTGCAGCAGCGCGGTGTTGAACGATTTCTTGCGAAGGCTGCCGGATATAGCTGCCAGTTTCATTCTGCTTCTCCTTGTGTGTCGCCTCAGGGTCGCACAGTAAGGTAGTTTCCGCCAGTATGTCCGGCTGACGCAGAGAGTGAAATCCGGCTCTGCCCTGGCGGCCGTCCGCCTCCAGATGCTGGAGGAATGCATCGAGTTCGGTGCGCTCGATCGAGACGCCATGCTGCGCGCCGGGATAGACGCCGGATCTCACATCCTCGACGAACTCGCCGAAGGCAGCGACCCGCTCCTGCTGCAGGCGTTCGTACTCGGCCGCGAAATTGCGGTAGGCTTTCGCATGGCGCGGGTAGTGACCGCGATTTGCGCCAAGCACATCCTCAGCGAAGAGATATTGCGCGTCGCAGCCGCTGCCGGCGCCCATGGACAGCATCAGCATGGAGGTGCGTGCGCTGATCGCCGCGGCAACATGGCCCGGCACGACCTCTATCTCCGCCGCGAAGGCGCCTGCCTCTTCGAGCGCCTTCGTCTGGCGCCAGACCTCCAGCGCGCTCGCAAATGTCTTGCCGACGGCGCGGAAGCCTCCGGTCCAGGTCGCCTTGGAGGGGATGAGCCCGACATGGCCGCAGACGGGAATGCCTTCGTCGCGCATACGGCGAACGGTTTGGAGACCCGCCGCGCAATACACCGCGTCACCGCCGGCCTTCAGCGCCACGAAGGCGGCGCGCATGTATTCTTCTGCGGTGACGAAGTCCCCATATTCCAGCCCCGGAAAGGCAAAGACCGACGGCGCGGCCTCGCGGAACTCCGGCCCGAGCAGTGACGGCGGCACCGACACCATGTCGATCTTTGCCTGCTCGGCCGCGGCCGCCTCATCGAGCGTCGTCACGCGCAGCATCGTCAGCTGGCGCTTGCCCTTGAGGGAGAGAAGGTCGGCGACCGTGGGGCGGGAGTGTTTCTTCATGTCTGTCTTCCTCATGGCGCGGCAGGCAAGCGAGAGATCTGTCAGGCTGCCAGCAGAGACTTGAGCTTCACATCGCTGGCGACCAGCGCCTGGGGATCAGGACGGGCTCGTGCGGCAATGAGCATTTCGGAAAGACGGATGTCGCGAGCTACCGCATTTCCCGGTCCGATGCCGCTTGCGGCCAGTAGCCGGCCCGCTTCATCGAGATGAAAGAGCAGGAACGCCCCCTCCCCCACATCGCGCCGCAGCGTCGTCGTCGCGCCGTCGGCAAGGCCGGCAATCTGGAGCGTCATGTCGTACTGATCGGACCAGAACCACGGGACGGCGGAGACGGGCTCGTGCTCGCCAAGCATGTTGGCGGCCGCAAGCACGCCCTGTACCTGCGCGTTGCGCCAGGATTCGAGCCTCATCCGCCTGCCGCCGTAAAGCGGCATCGGGAAGGAGCAGCAGTCGCCGGCGGCAAAAACATCCGGCACCGAAGTCCTCAGATATTCGTCGACGGCAATGCCGTTTTCGATCACCAGGCCGGCCCGCTCCGCCAGGTCCGTGTTGGGCAATGCGCCGATGCCGACGATGACGAGGTCGGCTTCGACCGTGCCCCCGCTCGCCAGGCGAACCGTCGCCTTCTCCGCTGTCTCCTCCAGGGAGGAGATGGAGACCTCGCAGCGGATATCGACGCCTTCTGCGCGATGGCGCTCGGTGATGACCTCGGCGATTTCCTCCGGCACGCCCCGTTTCAAGACCCGCGGCAGGCCCTCGATGACCGTCACGTCGGCACCCGCCTTTCGTGCCGTTGCGGCAAGCTCAAGGCCGATGAAGCCACCGCCGACAATGGCGATATGGCTGCCTTCGCGCAGCAATTCGCCGAAGGCCAGGGCGTCGGCGTGGTTTCTCAGCGAGCGGATGCGGCCGGCGCCGCCGGCGACGCCCGGGAATGGCCTCGCGATCGCGCCGGTCGCCAGCAGCAGCTTGTCGTAGCTGAGGCTGCGTCCGTCCGTCAGCGTCACCCTGTTTCCCCTGGTGTCGAGATCCCTCGCTCCCGCCCCGAGAATGAGGCGAATGCCTTCTTCATCGTAGCGCTCGCGCTCGACGATGAATTTCGGCTGGTCGGATCCCTTGAGCCCGGCTTTGGAGAGCGGCGGGCGTTCGTAAGGCGTGATGGGTTCGTCACCGACGAGAGTGATGTCGCCTTCGAAGCCATTTTCGCGGAGAGCGAAAGCTGCACGCGCTCCACATTCCCCCGCTCCGATGATCATGAAGTGAGACATGGCGGCGTCCTAGAGAGAGATGAAGACGGAACCGTCTTCGACCTTGACGGGGTAGGTCTTCAGGTCGACGCAGACCGGCGCCGCCTTCGCTTCCCCTGTGCGGTAGTCGAAGCGACCGTTGTGCTTGGGACATTCGATGATCTCGTCCATCACCAGGCCATCGGCAAGATGGACGTGCTCGTGCGTGCAGAGCCCATCGGTCGCGAAATACTCGTCGTCCGGGCTGCGGTAGACGGCAAAGGTCCGTCCTGCGTGGTCGAAGCGGATGACGTCCTCCTCGTCGATCTCGTCCGCCGCGCAAACCGCGATCCAGTTTCCACTCATGTCTTCCTCCCTCGATTGTTGTGTCCTGCTGGTGCTATTGCGCGGCCGTGGCGAGTTCGCTGTGGAACTCCTCGCGATAGGGTCTTGCCGTCGGCGGAAGTTCGCGCTTCAGGAAATAGTCTTCGTTGCGCAGCTGCCGCAGGAAGGCCCGCATCATTTCGCGGTAGCCAGACCAGATCGATGGATTGGCGGCCGGCAGGTCGTGCTTGATCATGGCGTGCAGCCGCGGCAGCGCGTGATAGGGCACCATCGGAAACATGTGATGCTCCACATGGTAGTTCATGTTCCAGTAGATGAAGCGGCTGACCGGGTTCATGTAGACCGAGCGGCTGTTCAGGCGATGGTCGATGACATCGTCGGCAAGCCCGCCATGCTGCAGGAGGCCGGTGAGCACGTGATGCCAGGCGCCGTAGAGGCGCGGCAGCCCGATGAGCACGAGCGGCAGGACGGAGCCCATGTAGATGGCAAGGGCGACCGTCGCGACGTAGATCGCGAACCAGATGCGGGCGACACGGATCGTTCGCGGTTGCTCCATTTCCGGAATGAAGGTCTTTTCCTCGGCGCTGATGACGCCAGCCGCATTGCGCACCATGTCGATCATCGCATAGGTCACATCGATGATGCCGAAGAAGTTAAGGACAAGGCGGACCAGATCGGGCGGACGCATGACGGCGATCTCGGGATCGCGGCCGACGATGACGGTATCCGTATGGTGGCGGGTGTGGCTCCAGCGCCAGGTGACCGGATTGCGCATGATCATGAAGCAGGCGATCTCGTAGACGGCGTCGTTCATCCAGCGCGTCTTGAAGGCAGTGCCATGGCCGCATTCATGCCACCGGCTATCCGAGGCCGAGCCGTAGAGGACGCCGTACGCTAGGAAGAACGGCACGCACCACCAGCTGCCCCAGAAATAGATGCCCAATCCTGCAAGGACGGCCATGCTGCCGAGCCAGATGGCCGTATCGCGGATCGCCGCGCCATCGGACCGCTGCATCAGCGCCTTCATCTCCTTGCGCGGAATCTCCGTGTGATACCACTGTGCTGCCGCAAGTCCCTTTTCGACAGCCGCACGGCCGCTCGGGCCGAGCAGGCTGTAGTCGCGCTTCAGCGAACGTGATGTCATGGACCTCTCCCTCGGCGCAGGCCGCCTCCTCGATGTGAGGTGAGAATAGGTTGACTTTCTGCGATGCTCAATGCATGAATGATAGAATCTATCAAAACACATCACCACACGGTTTCATACGTGATGTAATGCCATCAGGGAAAGCCGATGCGCAGACCAACCATCGCCGATCTGGCCAAGGCCTCGGGTGTCAGCGTTGCGACGATCGACAGGGTGCTCAACGGGCGCCATCGCGTGCGCGAGGAAACGGCGCGGCGGGTCTATGATGCCGCACAGGCGATCGGCTATCACGCTGTCGGCCTCCTGCGCCAGCGCGTCTTCGAGGACCTCCCGCACTATCGGCTCGGTTTTCTGCTGCAGAAAGGCGACCAGGCGTTCTACCAGAATCTTTCGGCCGCCTTCACGGATGCCTGCAGCAAGGCCGAGCGAGCCCGCGTGACGTGCCAGATCGATTTCACCGGGACGTCGACGCCCGCCATCATCGGGGAGAAGCTGCGCGCGCTTGCCGCCCGCAATCAGGCGATCGGCCTCGTGGCACCCGATTATCCAGGCGTAAGCGCGGTCGTCGAGGAACTGAGAGAGCGAGGCATCGCCGTCTTCTCGCTTCTGTCCGACTTTGCCGCCGGAGTTCGCGCCGGCTATATCGGCCTCAATAATCGCAAGGTCGGCAGGACAGCCGCCTGGATTGTCACGAAGGCGGCCCGGCGCCCCGGCAAGATCGCATGCTTTGTGGGCAGCCACCGCTTCCAGGGACATGAAATGCGCGAGATCGGCTTTCGCTCGTATTTCCGCGAGAATGCGCCGGAGTTCGAGGTGCTCGAGACGATGGTCAATCTCGATACTTCGGAGATCACCCACGAAGCGACCATCAACCTGCTTCAACAGCATAAGGACCTGGTCGGCCTCTATCCCTGTGGCGGCGGGATGGAAGGAGCGATCGCCGCACTTCGCGAAGAGGGCCGCGCGGGCGAGCTTGCAGTCGTCGTGAACGAGCTGACGCAGGAGAGCCGGCAGGCGCTTGTCGATGAGATAGCCACGGCGGCAATTTCCACACCGGTTGCGCAGCTCGCGGCGGAAGCTGTCCGCCTCATGATCGCCGTCATCGAGGAGGGACAGCCCGACGTGCCCGGCCAGACATTCCTTCCCTTCGACATATTCATCTCGGAGAATATCTAGAACAGGGTGCGCAGGCATGAGGGAATTCTATCATGCGGCCGGGTTTTCTATCAGCGATGATGTGATAGAGGCAGCGCCGGGCATGGATCGCGTCCGCGAATTTCAGTAGGCATGCAGCAGCAGTCTGCCGCGTCCCCCGCGGCCCAGGAGGAGATACCGATAATGAGTGCCGTTCGTTTTGCCCTTAATCACATGTGCGCGCCGTCCCTGCCCGTCGCGGATTTCTTTGCGCTCGCGAAGTCGCTCGGCATCAATTCCGTCGAGATTCGCAACGACCTCGAGGGCAACGCCATTCTTGACGGGACGCCGGCATCCGAGATCAAGGCGCTGGCTGCGCAGAATGGCGTGACGATCATCTCGATCAATGCCCTGCAGCGCTTCAACGAATGGAACGAGACAAGGGCAAGGGAGGCGGCTGAGCTGATCGCCTATGCGCGCGATTGCGGCGCGAGGGCGCTGGTGCTTGTTCCGAAGAACGACGGCACGGGCCTGGCGGACGGCGAGCGGCAGGCCAATCTGCGCCAGTCGCTTGCGGCGCTGAAGCCCATGCTCGATGAAGCCGGCATCATGGGCCTCGTCGAGCCGCTCGGCTTCGAGATCTGCTCGCTGCGCTCGAAGACTGAGGCGGCGGATGCCATCGAGCAGCTTGGTGCGCAATCGACCTTCAAGCTCGTGCACGACACCTTCCATCATCACCTTGCCGGCGAGGCGCCGATTTTCCCTGAGCTTACCGGGCTCGTCCACATTTCCGGCGTCAACGATCCGCGTGTGACCGTTTCGGACATGCGCGATCCGCACCGGGTCCTGGTCGACGAGAACGACCGGCTCGACAATGCCGGGCAGATGGAGGCGCTGGTCAAGGCGGGCTACAGCGGCCCCTTCTCGTTCGAACCGTTCGCGCCTGAGGTCCATGCGCTCGAGAAGCCTGCGGCTGCGCTGAAGGGGAGCATGGAGCTCATGCGCTCTCGGCTCTCGATCCTTATCTGATTGATTGGCAGACCGACATCGTGCCGGTGCGTGCACCGACCCGTTTGCCTAACAAATGGACGATGGATGGCGCTGTCTAAATAAACAGCCGCGTACGCAAAATTACCCATTTCCTCATACTCGCGCCTATGTCAGTAATTGTTGCGAGATATGGCCGGTGCGCCGACTGCAACGAAGAGGATGAGGACGATGGCTTCGAGAATGATCAGAACTTCACTTGCGGCACTGGCGTTGCTCTCGCCGACCGCCGCCTTCGCCCACACAGGCATCGGCGAGACGAGCGGTTTCGCGCATGGCTTCATGCATCCGATCGGCGGCCTCGACCACGTGCTCGCCATGGTGATGGTCGGCATCTTCGCCTTCCAGCTCGGCGGCCGCGCGCTGTGGCTCGTGCCGTTGACCTTTGTGGGCGTCATGGCTCTGGGCGGCGGTCTCGGCGTTGCCGGGATTCCGGTGCCCTTCGTCGAAATCGGCATCGCTCTTTCCGTGATTGTCCTCGGAGCGATCGTCGCGCTGAACATCAAGGCGCCGGTCGCCGTGGCAATGGGCATCGTCGGCATGTTCGCGATCTTCCACGGTCACGCGCATGGGGCGGAGATGCCTGAAAACGCCGGCGGATTGACCTATGCGGCGGGCTTCATGATTGCGACGGCGCTTCTGCATGCTGTCGGCATCGGCCTCGGCTTTGCAATCGGCCAGAGCAGCGGCCGCTTCGGTCCGCTCCTCGCGCGCTCCGCCGGCGGCATTGCGGCTATCGCTGGCGTCGGGATCCTGACCGGGATCGTCTGACGTCCCCAGAAGCAATCCGATTTCGAAAGGGCCCGCTTCGGCGGGCCTTTTTCGCGGCGGACGTCAGTGCTTGGGGCTCCTCGCCTCGTCTCAAGAGTGGTGATGTCCGTGAGACGCGTCGTTTCCGTCCGCGGCGGGTTCGGATGGGATGATATGCAGATTCCCGAAGCGTACGCCACGCTGGGTGACGACGCTGTCGGCAAAGGACTTTACCTCGGCGACCGAGCCTTTCAGCACTGCGACCTCCAAACAATCCTGGTTGTCGACGTGCACATGCAGCGTCGAGACCGAAAGGTCATGATGGTGATGCTGCGAGCTGGTCAGCCGGCGGGAAAGATCGCGGGTTTCGTGTTCGTAGACATAGGTAAGCGTTGCGTAACATGGCGTCTTGCCATCCGCGGCTGCGAGCTCCCGCGTGGTCGCGTCACGTACCAGGTCGCGCAGGGCCTCGGAGCGGCTGGCATAACCGCGCTGTTCACTGATCCTGTCGATGACCTCCAGCAGATCGTCGTCGATGGTAACGGTGATGCGCTGCATGGTGATCTCCTTTGGCGAGCGTTGCGGATTGCCGTGTCAAGTAGAGGCAATTCCGGCCCCGATTGCAATGCGGGGAGCTCTATTCGCGGCCGCGGAAACGGCGCTGATAGGCAGGATCGTAGAGCGAACTCTCGCGAAAATGGGCGGCAGCAAGCGAAGGCCCGACAAAGATGATGGCGGTTCGCTCGATCGGCTCTGCGGCGACCTTCGCTTCGATGTCGGCGAGTGTGCCCCTGACGACACGCTCGTCCGGCCAGGAGGCCTTGACGACGATCGCGACAGGGCAATCCGCGCCATAGAGCGGCGTCAGCTCTTGTACGACCTGGCCGAGCGCATGGATCGCGAGGTGTATGGCGAGCGTCGCGCCGGTGGCGCCGAATTTCTCCAGAGTCTCGTCGTTCGGCATGGGCGAGGCGCGACCGGACACGCGCGTCAGGACGAGGCTTTGGGCGACGGCCGGGATGGTGAGTTCGCGGCCGAGCAGTGAGGCCGCCGCAGCAAAGGCGGGCACCCCGGGCGTCATCGTATAGGCAATGCCGAGCTTCTCCAGCCGGCGGATCTGTTCGGCAACGGCGCTCCAGACGGAGAGATCGCCCGAATGGAGCCGCGCCACATCCTCGCCGGCGTCTGCGGCACGGAGATACTCGGCTTCGATCTCGTCGAGCGACATCGGCGCGGTGTCGATGATGCGCGCGCCGGGCGGGCAATATTGCAGCAGTTCAGGAGAAACGATGGAGCCGGCATAGAGGCAGACGGGGCATCTGCCGATCAGATCCCTGCCGCGCACCGTGATAAGATCTGCAGCACCCGGTCCCGCGCCGATGAAATGCACCGTCATGTCGTCTTCTCCGTCTTTTTCTTCTTAGGGTTTGGTCCAGGACCATTGCGTCACCGGCATCGCCGGCCGCCAGCCAGTCATCGTGCCGACGGGGGATGCCCTTGCTATATCGATGCGGATCAGAGAGCCGCCAAGCTCGGTGTGCAGGCGAAGCAGCATTGCCTCCATCTCGGTCGTTACCGCACTGGCGACGAGCCGGCCCCCGCTCCGCAGTGCCGCAATTGCAACATCAACGACGCCGGCATCACTGCCGCCTCCCCCGATGAAGATCGCATCCGGAGTGGCCAGTTCTTCCAGCGCTCGCGGCGCCTCTCCTTCCACGACCTGCAGGCCCGGAACGCCGAAGAGCGCAGCATTGCGGGCGATGCGCACTGCCCGTTCAGGCACCGCTTCGATAGCAACTGCACGAAGCGACGGATCGGCGAGCATCCATTCGATGCCGATCGAGCCCGAACCAGCGCCGATATCCCAGAGCAACTCGCCGCGTCGCGGGGCGAGCGTCGAAAGAGTGATCGCGCGAATTTCCCGCTTGGTCAGCTGACCATCATGTTCGAAGAGCCTATCATCGAGGCCGGAGGCGAGAGGCAGGATGCGTGCCCCCTCCCCTGCCCTGATCTCGATCGCGCAGACGTTGAGGGTGTTGAGACCGCTTGCGGCAAAATCCGCAGCTTTTTGCGTGGTGATCCGCTCGTTCGGACCGCCAAGCGCCTCGAGAACCGTTAGCGTAGACTGACCGAAGCCGGAGGTCGTGAGCAGTTCAGCGAGCAGCCCTGGGGCTTCCCCATCAGAAGTCAGGGCAAGGATCTTTCGGCCCGGATGCAGGTGCGGACGGATCAGATCGAGCGGACGCCCGTGCAGCGAGATGGTCGTGACGTCCTGCAGCGGCCAGCCGAGGCGCGAAGCTGCAAGACTGAAAGCCGATGGTGCCGGCAGGACATGCATCTCGGCGGCTGAAACATGACGGCTGAGCGTGGCCCCGACGCCGAAGAGGAAGGGATCGCCCGATGCCAGCACGACCACGGGCTTGCCGCGCCTTGCAAGGATGATCTCGATCGATTTCTCGAAGGGACTGAGCCAGCGACGGGCCTCTCCGTTCAGCAATGGTCCGACCAGCTGCAGGTGGCGCTCGCCGCCGAAAACAATGGGTGCGGCGGCGATCAGCCGCTTGGCCTCGTCACCTAGACCGTCTGGACCGTCCTCGCCGAGACCGATAAGAGTGAGCCAGCGCTGCGTGGAAGATGAAGATATCTCAGACATGGGCAGGAACCGCATTCTGATACTGGGTGGTACGACGGAGGCGCGGAAGCTCGCCGAGGCCTTGGCTGGGCGCGCCGAACTCGACGTGCTGCTCTCTTTGGCCGGCCGCACCGCGACCCCTCTGCCCCACCCCGTTCCGGTTCGAAGCGGCGGTTTCGGCGGCGCCGACGGGCTTGCGCGCTTCATCGTACAGGAAGGCATCGAACTGCTGGTCGATGCGACCCATCCATTTGCCCCGCGAATTTCCGCCAATGCGGCGGAGGCGGTCGCCAAGACTGGCATTGCCGGCTTCGCGCTGCGCCGTCCCGCCTGGGAAAGTGTCTCGGGCGATCGATGGATTTCGGTTGCGGACATGCCGGAGGCGGTGAAGGCGCTCGGCGCTTCGCCACGGCGCGTCTTCCTGGCGATCGGCAGGCAGGAAGCCCATCATTTCAATGCCGCTCCCCAGCACGACTATCTCGTGCGCAGCGTCGATCCGGTCGACCCGCCCCTGCAATTGCAGCGGGTCTCCTATGTTCTCTCGATGGGCCCCTTCCATCTCGAAGACGAGAAGAGGCTGCTTACCGAACATGGCATCGAGGTAATCGTCGCCAAGAACAGTGGTGGGGACGCAACCTATGCCAAGATCGAGGCGGCGCGCGAACTCGGTATCGAGGTCGTCATGATAAGGCGGGCGCTCCCCGCGAACATGGAAGCCGTGGATAGTGTCGCTGCAGCGCTTCGCCATGTCGATCAGGTCGCCTTTCCCGCAGCAAAGCGTGGCGTATAGACGAGATCGGGCCTTGTACCCCGGCTGATGACGCGCGTTTCGGCCGATCCTATGATGACGCACGTCGCCATATCGGCGGCCGAGGCTTCGGCGCTGCCGAGTGAGAAAACGGCGATCTGCTCGTCCGGACGGCCCGCTGCACGGCCGAAAATGACGGGCGTTTCGGAAGGAAGAACCGTGCGCAGGATTTCAAAGGCGCTGCCGAGCTGCCATGGACGCGCCTTGCTGATGGGATTATAGAGCGCAATCACCAGTCCTGCGTCGGCAGCTAGAAGAAGCCGTTTTTCTATGATATTCCAAGGCTTTAGATTATCCGATAGGGAGATTGCGCAGAAATCGTGGCCGAGCGGCGCACCGATCCGCGCGGCGACGGCAAGCATGGCCGTGATCCCGGGGACGACGACGAGGTCGATCTCGCGCCAGGTATCCGGACCATTGTCGATCGCCTCGCAGACCGCGGCAGCCATGGCGAAGACGCCCGGATCTCCGCCCGAAACGACGCATACAGTGGCTCCGGCGGCGGCACGTTCCAAGGCAGCCTTCGCGCGGGCAAGCTCCTCGCGGTTATCCGACACATGCCGCACCTGCCCCGGCTGCAGCGACAGGCGATCGACATAAGGGCCGTAACCGAAGAACTCGGTTGCCTGCGCCGCCGCTGCCTGGGCTTCCGGGGTCATCTGGGATGGATTGCCGGGGCCGGTGCCGATGACATAGAGACGACCGCTCATGGCCTGCCCTCCCAGCCCGGAACGAGGATCAGCGAGAAATAGGGCGCGTCTCCATCGGCCTTTTCGACAAGCCGTGTCATCGCGCCGTTTTCCATCGTGCCGCGCTCGACATAGATTGCCTGGCGGAGCCGTCCCGCGGCTTCCAGCGCGCGGCGGATCTTCGGAAGATTGCGACCGACCTTCATGATGACGGCCGCTTCCGTGTCGCGCAGCCTGCGCGCAAGTTCCGCCTCGGCCATCGTGCCCGGCAGGACGGAGAGCACGTCGTCCCCCTGCACGATCGGCACCCCTGCAAGAGACCAGCAGCCGGACATTGCGGTAATGCCGGGAATGACTTCGGCCGAATAGCGCCCGACGAGGCGCACATGCAGGTGCATGTAGGAGCCGTAGAAGAGCGGATCGCCCTCGCTCAGGATCGCGACCGTTCGCCCGGCATCGAGATGGCCGGAAACAAGTTCCGCGGAGGCGTTATAGAAGGCGGTGATCTGGCTGCGGTAGGCCTCCTCGTCCTTGCCGATTTCGGTGGTGACCGGATAATAGAGCGGCAGCAGGATCACGTCCCGGTTCAGCAGGTGCTCGACGACGGCGCGGCCGTTGCCGCTTCTTCCCTGCTTGGCAAAATATGCAATGACATCAGCGGCTTCGATGGCCTTCACCGCCTTGACTGTTAGGAGGTCGGGGTCGCCGGGACCTGTGCCGACGCCTATGAGGCGCCCCTTTGCGGCGGTGCTCATAGGCCTGGCCTCGCAAGCGCGTTGACGGCTGCCGCAGTGATCGCACTGCCGCCCAGCCGACCTCGGACGATGGCGAAAGGCACTCCGTAGGAATTCTCGGCAAGCGCGTCCTTCGATTCCATCGCGCCGACAAAGCCGACCGGCATGCCGAGGATTGCAGCAGGCTTCGGCGCTCCGTCCCGCAGCATTTCGAGCAGGAAGAAGAGGGCCGTGGGCGCATTGCCGATCGCAACGACTGAGCCAGCGATCCGGTCGCCCCACAGGCGGAGTGCAGCCGCCGAACGCGTGTTGCCGATCTCCGCTGCGATCTCCGCGGTCCGCGGGTCGCGCAGGGTGCAGATCACTTCGTTTGCGGCAGGCAGACGCGCACGCGTGACGCCGTTGGCAACCATCTCTGCATCGCAGAAGATCGGGGCGCCGCTCTGCAAGGCGCTGCGCGCAGCCGTGACGAAATCGGCCGAGAAGGAAAAATGCCGGGCGGCATCCACCGCGCCGCAGGCATGGATCATCCTGACGGCGATTTCCGCCTGCGCGTCGGTAAAGGCGGAGAGGTCCGCCTCCTCGCGAATGATCGCAAAGGAACGCTCATAGATCGCGTCGCCATCCCGGATATAGTTATATTCAGGCATTCCTATCCCTGTGTCGCTTTAGCGATTTCGTGCGTGCCGAGCCGTGTTAGGCAGGCAAGCGCCGATTCGCCAGCATGTTTGTTGTTGCGCACCAGGCGGGCGAGCCCCGCCAGCGCTTCATTCACCCCGCCCCTGCCGATGTACGCTTCCGGTTCGGCGGATGCGGAGCCATTTACGACAAGCCCGTAGCCTGTTGGCGTACCGACAAATGCGATCGCTGACCTGCCGGGATGCGCGCAGCCTTTCGGGCACCCGGAAAGATGCAGCATGAGCGAGCCATCGAGGAGTTCGGGCGCATTCTGCAGTGCCGCCTCGCCCAGCGATCGCGTGCTGTAGAAGGCCGATGCGCAGGCCCCTGCCCCGGCGCAGGCCGCGATGTGATTTGCCGAATCGTTCGCTTCTGTTCGGAAGCCGAGCGTGGCCGCTGCCTCCTTCAGCCGGGTCGCCCTCTCGGCATCGAGACCGAGAACGAAGAGGCTGTGTTGCGGCGCGGGCCGGATCTCCATCGCTCCACACATCCCGGCGGCATCGGCTAGCGCCCCCAGTTCGGTGGAGCGCACCTGCCCGTAGGCGAGCCGCAAGGCGAGCATGGTGCCTGCGGAACCTAGGTCGTGGATGCCGGCACCCGATGAAATCTCTGCCTTGGGGAGCACTGGCGAATTTGACTGACCGTATTGTCGAAAGAGCAATCGAAGGTCGCCGTCCGTGACGTCCCTCGCCCGCGTGCCCGGTCCCTTATCCGCAAAGAGTTGCAGGAGCGCGATCACGGCGTCGACGGCTTCTGTAACGGATAGGCTGGCACAGGTGCGCGCGGCTTCCTCCGTTCCGCCAATCGACAGGGTCCATTCGGATCCGGTTCGCTCAAGAGCCCGAAGGCGTATATCTGCTGTGAGACGAGAGAGATCGAACCGCCCGCCTCCATCGACGACAATCGATAGCTTGGGCGCTATGACACGGCCTTGCATCGTGGTCTCTATCCTTGCACGCAGCCGATCAGCAAGATCGCGTGGATCTGCGGTCTCGAGCGGGTCGATGCCTGCAAGAGGTGGAACCTCGACCGCCACACCGCTTGCGGGAACTATTCCGGTCGCCAGAATATCCATGGTCAGCTGCGGCACAGTCTCGGCGCTCAGGCCACGGATCTGCAGGCTGCCGCGAGCAGTTATCTCGATGATGCCGTTCCCGGATCGTCTGGCTGTCGCCGCAAGCCCCCGCGCCTGATTGATCGAGAAGCCGGGCACGACCGGCCGGAAGCGTGCAAGCAGGCCGTCGCCGGTTTCCATCGGCGCCGAAAGGGTCGGACAGGCATTGCGTCGACCTACGGGGCGCGGACGAGCGACGGGCGGCGCCGCGACACGGGCCGGCGCCGCATGTGCGCTGTGCAGTGTCTCCGCTCGTCCGTCTGCTTGGGTCATGAGAATGTCCTTCCCGGCCGAATGTCCTTACATGATCCTGTCATGCAGGCAACCGTCTTGCTTGGGAGCCCTGGATGCGACGGTTACTCGTCGCGGTCGCCGCCGTTGCGTAGGAGATAGATGTCCATGATCCAGCCGTGCCTCTCGCGCGCCTCGGCACGGGTTTTCAGGATATCGCCTGCAACGTCAGCGAGACGCCCGGAGACAATGATTTCGTCTTGCGTGCCGAGATAGGCGCCCCAGAAGATTTCCGCATCCGGCGCGTCGATCTTGCTGAAGGCCTGTTCGCCATCAAGCATGACGACGGCCGAATCCACATGCTGCGGGAAGCTTTCGGCCAAGCTCCGGCCTGTCGTGATTTGTACGGGCTTGCCGATCGCGTTGATCGGGATGCGATGGCTTGCCGCGAGCGCCTGGATGCTGGTGATGCCGGGAATGACGGAATAGTCGAATTCGACCTGGTCGGCCGCCTTGACGCGCTCGATGATGCGAATGGTGCTGTCGTAAAGGCTGGGATCACCCCAGACAAGGAAGGCGCCGGATCCGCCCTCGGATATCTCCGTGGCAAATAGTGCCTCGTAGGTGCGCGCGATGCCGGCATGCCATTCATCAACGCTCTGGAGATAGCTGCGTCCTGCAGTCTGCCGCGACGGCACATCATATTCGACTGTGCGGCTGTCAGGTCGCGTGACATAACGCTCGCAGATCTCGCGACGGACATCGGCAAGCTCGGTCTTGCTTGCACCCTTGGTGGGGATAAAGAGCACGTCGGCTTTGTTCAGCGCGTTTATGGCCTGGATCGTGAGATGTTCGGGATTGCCGGTTCCGATGCCGACGATGTAAAGATGTTTCACGAGTGCCCCCTTGTCTCGGCGCGGTTTGAAGCATTTCCCCGGCGCTTTCAAGGTTCTTGTGCGGAGTTGGCCGCGGCCAACTTAGCGCGTCGGGGACAGACCCGGCGGTCATGTTGCCGCATCTCCCGAATCGTGGCATTTTCGATACGCTTTTTGACTGCATGTAGACGAAAAAGCGCATTGAAAAGGATCGGGTGTCTTGGACAGCTTAAGCGTATCGACGACAGATGTTCGAATTGAGCGGCATGCCCACCAGCTGTCCCGGCAGTTGAAGCTGCTTCGCGAGAAGCTTTTCCCGCCATTGTCTGAGAAGAGCCTGCGCACCTTTACCTCTGGCGAGGCCGCTCAGATGATAGGGGTGTCGGATGGCTACCTGCGCCAGCTTTCGCTCGACGGCAAGGGGCCGATGCCCGAAGTCTCCGGGAATGGCCGGCGTTCCTATACTCTCGGGCAGATAAATGACCTTCGCCAGCATATGGCAAGGGTGAAGCCGAAGGATGCGCTCAACTATCTTCCGCGGCGGCTGCCCGGCGAGAAGCTGCAGACGATTGCGGTGACGAATTTCAAGGGCGGTTCGGCCAAGACGACGACGACTCTTTATCTGGCGCAGTATCTGGCGCTTGCCGGCTATCGAGTGCTGGCGATTGACCTGGATCCGCAGGCTTCGCTCTCGGCGATGCTCGGCGTGCAGCCGGAATTCGACCTGGAGGAGGGCGATACGCTCTATGGCGCCATCCGCTACGACGAGAGCCGGAAATCCCTGAGAGATGTCGTCCGCAAGACCTATTTTGACGGTCTCGACCTCGTGCCGGGCAATCTGGAGCTCATGGAGTTCGAGCACGAAACGCCGCGGGCGCTGAACGACCGGCAGCGCGCCAATGGTGAAGTCTTTTTCAAGCGCGTCGGGGCGGCGATATCCGAGGTGGAGCAGGACTACGATATTGTGGTCATCGATTGCCCGCCGCAACTCGGCTACCTGACGCTCGGCGCCGTTTGCGCTGCGACCGCGCTGTTGATCACGATCCACCCGCAGATGGTGGACGTTGCTTCGATGTCGCAGTTCCTGCTGATGACGGCGGACCTGCTTTCCGTCGTACGCAAGGCCGGCGGCGATCTGCGGCATGATTTCATCAAGTATGTTGTCACTCGGCACGAGCCCTTCGATGCACCGCAGTCGCAGATCGTCGCGCTTCTGCGAAACCTGTTCGGCAATGACGTGCTGACGGCAACCATCCTCAAATCAACGGCGATTGCCGATGCCGGCCTGACGAAGCAAACTCTCTACGAGATCGAGAGGGGCCAGGTGCGTCGCTCGACCTATGACAGGGCGCTCGAGTCCGTCAACGCGGCCAACAGCGAAGTCCTGGCATCGGTTCATCATGCCTGGGGGCGCAAATGAGTAGACGCGATCGGCTGAAGGGGCTTTTCGACGATACGGCGCAGGAGTTGGCCGCGGCCAACTTCGAGAACGGCCCGGCCGAGAATGCGACCCGCGGGCCTGCCGGCCCGGTTCGGTCGATGGCCCTGACGCTCGGCCGGATGGAGGAAGAGGCGAGGGCGATGCAGGAAGCGCTGCTTTCGGGCGAGCGCGTCGTCGAACTCGACCCCGCCGACATCGAAGCCTCCTTTATTCGCGACCGGTTGAGCGAAGCGCCGCTCGATCTCGATGACGAGCTTGTGCAGTCGATCGCTGAGAACGGGCAGGAGGTGCCCATTCTGGTTCGCCGGCATCCGACGGACGAAGGCAAGTACCAGGTCGCCTATGGCCACCGCCGCCTTCAGGCGGTGAAGCTTTTGGGTCGCAAGGTTCAGGCGGTTGTTCGCAGCCTCGACGACATTGACGTTGTCGTTGCCCAAGGCATCGAAAACTCCGCCCGCCGCAATCTCTCCTATATCGAGCGAGCGGTTTTTGCCTTCAATCTCGAGAGCAAGGGCTTTGAGCGCCCGGTCATCATGCGGGCACTCTCGACCGACAAGACGGAGCTTTCGAAGCTGATCTCGGTGGCGAAAGCCGTTCCAGCCGCCATCGTAACGGCAGTTGGGCCGGCTCCGGCCGCCGGCAGGCGCAAATGGATCGCCTTTGCGCAGGAGATGAACCCTGCCGCTGTCGGTCGGCTTGAGAGGCTGGTGGCGGGCGAGGCCTTCACGAAGGCTGCATCGGACGAGCGCTTCGAGATGGCGGTCGCCGAGCTCGCCAGGAAGCAGACCAAGGCCGAGAAGACCGAGTACGCATGGAAACCCAGGAGTGGAGGGCGGGTCAACGCACGGATCACGACATCCGGCACGTCCTTTGTCCTGGCACTGAAGACCGCCGAGGCGCCGAACTTCGGCGACTACATTTCGCGCCGGCTGGATGAGCTCTACGAGGCTTATCGATCTGGCAAAACAGAGGAAGCAGGAGACTAGACCGCAAAAGAAAAAAGCCCCCGAACGTTGCCGTCACGGAAGCCTTTCTCATATCTGGACAATCTGAGATTCGCATTTCCGAGAATCACTGTCAAGAGTCTTTGGCGCCGATCAGGGCGAGTGGATTTCTTTTGCCTTTGACGAGGTGAAGGATATGCAGACCGGAAATGTGACGACGCCTTTCGGGCGGCGGTCGATGACGCTTGGCATGCTGGCAAGTCAGCTCCATGCGGAGGAGATCGCCCCCGACAAGGCAATCGACAAATGGAAGATCTTTCGTTGGCTATGCGAGGCGAGGGAACGCATCGGTGTTTCCGATCGTGCGCTTGCTGTGCTGAATGCGCTGCTCAGCTTCCATCCGAAGAACGAGATCTCGGAGGAGAGCGGGCTTGTGGTATTTCCCTCCAATGCGCAGCTGACGCTTCGCACGCACGGGATGACCGGAACGACACTGCGACGGAACCTGGCTCAGTTGGTCGATGCAGGTCTCATCATCCGCAAGGATAGCCCCAACGGCAAGCGCTACGCCCGCAAGACCGGCAGCGGCGACATCAGTGAGGCTTTCGGCTTCAGCCTGGCGCCTCTCGTGGTTCGCGCTGAAGAGATCGAAGCTATGGCCACCGAGATTGCCGCTGAGCGACAGCATCTGCGGCGGCTGAAGGAGCGCCTGTCTCTCTGCCGTAGGGATATTTCGAAGCTCATCGAGACTGCACTGGAGGAGCAGATTCCAGGCGAGTGGTTCGAAATGCAGTTCCACTTCCGGGCGCTTGTATCAGGCATTCCTCGCTCGCCGGACGCAGAAATGCTCGAAGAGCTCCTGCGCGACCTGGAAGCCTTCAGGGATCAGGTGGTCAACAGCCTGGAAATGAAGATAAAAACAGAAAAAACGCACTCCAATGACAGCCAAAGCGGTCGGCACATACAGAATTCAAACCCCAACTCAACTTATGAATCTGAACCACGCTCTGAAAAAGAGCTGGGCGCGACAGCCGAGCCCAGGCCGGACCGGATCGCAGAGCCGCCTAAATCGTTCCCGCTGGCAATGGTGCTGCAGGGCTGCCCGGAAATCGTGCCATACGGGCCAGGCGGCGCTATTTCAAGCTGGCGTGACCTGATGGGGGCCGCGGTGGTGGTCCGATCGATGCTTGGCGTCAGCCCGAGCGCCTATCAACGGGCCTGCGAGGTGATGGGCGCCGAAAATGCTGCTACAGTGATCGCCTGCCTCCTCGAAAGGGCAGGGCACATAAACTCGGTTGGTGGCTATCTGCGCGATCTTACGCGGCGGGCCGAGGAAGGTGAATTTTCGATTGGCCCGATGCTGATGGCCCTCATCAGGTCCAATGGGCCAGTCGCGAGGAAGGCGGGGTAGGGGAGTGCCGTTGCAGCTTGAAGAAGAGACCATCTTGCCAAATGCACGCGTTGGCGGCTTATATTCAGAACTTGCTAATACCTTGCATGTATCAGTTTTGCGATTGAAAAATCTCTTCTGGGCGGTGGTCTGGTGATGTCGGGGGAAATGGACCAGAATTTCATGCCCGTACTTCCGGAGGGGGAGCGCCCGGAAACAGGCGGCGAGGGTCTTGTCGCGCTTCGAATTGAGGACAAGGACCGGCTGACCGGCCTGTGGAATCGTCCCTGGATCGAGCAGTTGCTGAGAGACACGCTCGGCCGGAAGGATGCCGCAACGATCATCCTTCTCGATCTGGACGGGCTGAAGGAGATCAACGCAGGTTTCGGCCACGATGTCGGCGACGAGCTGCTGCAGGGTGTGGCGGGGCGGTTGCCGTCCGCCGCAGGCGGCAACGCAGTCGTTGCGCGATTTGGTGGCGACCGCTTCGCAATCCTTTTGGGCGGGGACGTCGGATCGAACGGGGCGAACGACTACGCCTCGCAACTCCTTGACGAACTGGGTCGGCCCTTCGACATTGCAGGACATGTGTTCCACCTCGGGGCAAGCGCTGGGCTCGCTCGGGCGCCGGCGCATGGCGAGGATGCCGAGGAATTGATCATCAGCGCCGACCTTGCGCTGCTGCGGGCCAAGCAATCCGGCGGGCGAACCTGGCGAATGTTCGCGCCTGAGACACTCGACGAAACCGCTGCGCGGCGCTCCCTGCAGGCCGAGTTGCTGCGCGCGCTGCGAAACGAGGAGCTGGTGCTGCATTACCAGCCACAGGTTTCGCTGAATGACGGACGCATGACCGGTGTCGAAGCCCTCATTCGCTGGCACCATCCCAAGCGCGGGCTCCTGCTGCCTGGCGATCTGCTGATGGCTCTCGAGACCAGTTCTCTCGCTCTTGAAATAGGCTGGTGGGTGCTGGACGAGGCATGCAGGCAGATGGCTGCCTGGCGCGATGCCGGCGTGCCGGCATTCAAGGTTGGCGTCAACTTGTTCCAGGAGCAGTTTCGCGCGGGCGTGCTTCTGCAGCAGATCCGTGAAATGCTCGCGCGCCATCGGCTTCAGCCGAATATGCTTGAGCTGGAGGTGACGGAGACGGTCGCGTTGAACGACGATGGACGCCTGCTATTGACGATGCGAGAGTTGCGCGAACTCGGCGTCGGCATTGCTTTCGACGACTTCGGAACCGGCTATGCTTCGCTGAGCTCGCTGCAGAGGTTTCCACTGACGACGCTGAAAGTCGACCGCAGCTTCGTGGGAGATCTGCTGACGAACCCACAGGACGTCGCGATAACGCGGGCAATCATTACCCTTGGCAACGAGCTTGGCCTGGAGACAATTGCGGAGGGCATCGAGACGCTCGATCAGGAAATCATGCTGCGCAATCTGGGGTGCAGGACAGGGCAGGGGTATCGCTATGGCAAGGCGATGCCAGCCAAAGAAATCGCCTTGCTTTGCGGCGCTCTGCGAACGGCCGCGTCGGAAGCGGAAAAGGCGGATCTGCTGCACGCCTCGATTCCGACACCAGAAGCCGGCTAGATAGGCGCGTGGGAGCGCTGCTCTTGACGCTTTCTCCACGTTTTTCGGTTAAGATACGAGACGATCTACAGAAAGTCCGATAAGCCAAGCTTATCGGACATTATATTGGTTCGACGGGCTGTGCGGTTTTGTGGGAGGTTGATGGCATAAACCGCGCACCCGATCTATGCTGACGGACATGGATTCGATTGCCAGAGCACAAATGGCATCACCCACATGGTCGGCGAGCTTGCCGGGCTGGACATTGGCGCGCGGTCGCGACGTCGGCGAGCACGACGCGGTCTTTGCGGCCGGTATTGCCCTGAAATCGCTTGATGATCTGATTCGCGCAGACCCACCGTGGATCGGTTGTTGGTGCGATCGTCTGGCCCTCAAATCGGCCGCTGTCGCCGCCGGGATGCTCGGCCGAAGTGAAGAAGAATATGCGCTGCGCGACGCCGTCTTGTTGATGCCGGAATACGGCGACCCAGGGCCGGCCGGAAGGCTGTTTCTGGCCACACGATTGCTGGCCCGTCAATCTCGGATGCCGGGCACCCCGTTCGTCAAGGAACTGGCGACGTTGTTTTCGATCCGATGGGACGACGACCTTGCGTCGATTACCGATCTCATCGATACGGCGATCCAGTCCGGGCGTGCTGCACCCCTTGTGGTCGCCGATCTGATATCTGCGATCACGAGCCTTCGCGCGGACGCTGAAGTTCTTGCCCTTGGTCTGGGGGAGGTGGTGCTGGCGGTCAAGCTGAAATGGCCGAAGCCAGTTCCTCTGTTGCTGCCCACGCGATTTGGCTCGGCCTTCCGGACTACCGGCGGGCGAGGCAGGGCGCGACCGGGAGAGCCGGCCTATCCGAAGGCAATCTGCTTGGCGGTGGTCAGCAGCGTCGAAGCGGCGCTCCAATCTGCCCCCGACATTGATCGCCGTGCCGCTCGGTTGATGGCAGCAGTGCCGAAGGTGAGGACCAAGGGGGGCGATGCGGTTATCCAAAAGCTACGCAATGAAGACGATTCCGGCCTCGGCGCCGGGCTTCAATCTGTCACGCTGGGCAGCCACTCGACTGTTTGAGCGACTGGAGAGTTTCGAGGCTTTACGAGAAGTTTCCGGCCGCTCTTCATTCCGCATGTACGGGTTATGAAGATGGCAAGATCCTCGGAAACTCAAACCAAAAGGCGGCTATCGCGAGATCGAAGGCAGGACGTTCTCTTTGATCGCGAGCTTGAGGATCTGCCG
Organism: Rhizobium sp. BK251; assembly: GCF_004345245.1. Lineage (GTDB taxonomy): Bacteria > Pseudomonadota > Alphaproteobacteria > Rhizobiales > Rhizobiaceae > Rhizobium. The sequence continues at coordinate 418,710 of NZ_SLUQ01000009.1, forward strand.
TCGGGGTTGCGGTGGCGAGAATGGATACTACGGGTCGAGGCGGTAATTTTCGCTTCGGCCGAGCGGGTTGGTCGCGAGACGCTGGCGCGGGTGGTCGGCAAAGATTGCAGCATTGATCTGCTGATTGAAGATCTTGTCGAGGAACTGCGTGACCGGCCGTATGAGTTGGTGCCGGTCGCCGGGGCTGGCAGCATCGGACCCGCCCGCGGTTCGCTGAGACAATCCGGGCTTCGTCGGCGCCGACCAGAGGAGGGGCGGCAGCGCTGTCGGAGTTCGACGCGATGGTGCTGATGGCGGTGGGATATTTCCAGCCGGTCACCCGCAGTGAGCTATCGAAGATTTTTGGCAAGGAGGTGAGCCGTGACGTGATCGGCAATTTGCGGTGTGCGGGTTTCATCGGCTCCGGGCCGCGCAGCCCGACGCCGGGTGCGCCCTATACGTATGTGACCACGCCGTATTTTCTTTCCGCCTTCGGCATGGACACGCTGCGCGACCTGCCTAACATCGAAGCGCTCGAGGACGCCGGCCTGCTCAGCCGACACGCGGTTCAAAACGAAATCGCCGGCTCGGAGGGCGGCGAAAGCGAGACGGACGAAGAAGCGTCCTTTGTCGAGTGATGCCGATCGTTTCCAGCCGCGCGGCCATCAGCGCCGGGCTGACCAGCATCGCCACCGAGGCAAGCGCGATCGACAGGCCGAGCTTCATCGGGAAGAGCAGCAATTGATCGAACAAAACGCTGTCGAAATAGGCGACTGCGGCGCTGCCGTCGGGCCGGTGGAAAGGCCATACGACCGCCTCCGCCTTATTCTGAACGTCTGTGCTGCCGACCGGCTCAATACTGGGAACACCTGTGGGAATCGGTTCACCACTAGCACCGTTTATCGAAATGGATAGCTGGCTCCGGCGGTAACAATCAACTTAACACCTACGCTACAGATTCCGTGATGACCGCAGGCAAGATGCTCGTCGCCATCATCGAAACATGTCGACCCTACGCACCACATGCCCTTATGACCACACAACTGGTGGACGGAGGAGTAACCGGGCTGAAGCCGTGCGTCTTGAGGGGGCATGATCGCCTTAAAAGCATCGGCTGCCGCCCCTCAATCTGCTAACAAGCATCCGTCAGGCTGCTGCTGCCTCGTAGTTGAAAGAGGTCAAGCTGCTGAACTTTGGTGGTTCGACGTTGATTGGCTCTTGTATGTCATAAACACCGCCACCTTCCAGGTTAGGGTTACCCTTCTGGAGAGGGAAATTACGCAGGTTCGCGAACGGTGAAGCCTGTAGATAGTCGTGGAGTTTACAGAAACCCCGCGCCATCGCCGCGATCTGCTCGATCCTCGCGTCGTCAGCAAAGTAATTCAATGTGTTGCACTCGCCAAACAGGATCAAAACGACCTGGTCGTCCCGGCCGAGAAATGGCATGGCGAGCCATGACTTTGCATTGGGCTTATCTTCACCCAGCGCCTGTTGGAGCGCTTCATCGCTTTCTTGAAAACCGGTCCGATAGATCTTCTGGTTGCCGTAGGCCTCTCCCATGATGCCCTCGTTGACCGGGAACGTCCGACCTGCGGTCGGTTTTGCGGTTTTATCTAACGGGAGATAGGAGCATACCTGCTGCAGGAATTCCTGGCCCTCTCGGTTCATAACACGATGGATCGTAAGGCGCAGGTTTTCGACCGGACTTGCAGAAAGCAAGCCTTCGACAGCAGACAAGAATGGAAGAACCGCCATTTGAGAGGCGGGCGGCACAGGCTCGGGGTTCTTAAACGAGTTCATGATCTATCCTCAGCAGTCGGGAAATATCCCGGTTTCCAGTACCGTTCCGGATGTTGCGCCTGCGTCGTTCCCATTTCCGCGAACTTGTCTGCTACAAAATTATAGTCGTTGAATATGAGTTTCAAATGACTCTCAGTATCGCAACCGTGCCGGCATAATACATGATCAGTGCTGATGTGCGCGCTTGAAATTGCTTCATCGAGCGGTCGCCGGCTGATCGAGATCGCACCGCAACGGTACAATAGATAGATCAGAATGCGGTTTAGCACAGAACTCGTCGGGCCAAAAATATTATCGAGATCGTTCGGCTCGTCTAAATTTTTGCCAGCAATGTGAAGGGTGACCGCGGTATCCTTACGCAATCGTTTGCGAAGCGCGGCTTTAGGACCTCTCAGAAGCGTGTCTTCGATGTTCGCGAAATATGGCAACAGGCCATCGTTTTCGCGTCCTTTCAGGTACATTCGCAGATGTTCTTCGGTCGCCTCGAGGGTGTCACCGAACAGTTCGTAGAGGATCGTGTCTTGGCGGAAGCGCTCTATCGTCAGTCGGCAGACATCGACAAGTGCTCCATCACCTGATCCCGAAACCAGATATCTTCTGCGATCAACCGTCAGACCTGGCTGCCCAAGTTGCTCATTGCGCCAATACGAGTTTGTGTTGAACTGATTAGTCCGCTCCCAGCCGAAGCCTGCGGCGAAAATAATTGTATCGAATCTGTCGGTCCGACCCTCGCTCTCGCCCTGCGTGAAATATTGATCATTTACGACGACATTCGTTCCGATAAATCGGATTTCCTTCGTAGCCGCCTGCACTTGCAGGTGATGAACGCCGACCAATGCCCGCAACCGCTTCTTCCCATAGGCCTCGCAGTAACGGGCGAACCCGTCCAGCAAAATTCGAGCGACGTCCGAAGCCCGGCCTTCGCTCCAATTGAGGATAGGCAAAGAGGCACTCGGCGCTCTGCTCCCCCAACTTGGCCAAGCGTAGAGGCTTGGATGCAGCCATCGCCCATCACATCCCTGCTGAACCGGACATAGATCCCACTCCTTCTCGAACAATGTGATCGAGGTTCCGTTGTCACACGCGAGCAACGCTGCGGTTGTCGTCAAACCAGCGGCGCCCGCCCCGATTACGGCAACACGGCCAAGGCCGCGAGCGCCCGATCTGTGCTGTTCAACCAGAGCCCAGACAAGGTTATGGGCTCGAACTTGCTGGTTATAGAGCGTCACGCCGCGTTCTTTGACCCCGATGGCGAAAATCCCGTCGCTGATCTCGAAGGTTTTTAGAATATCTGCTGGGCTCTTCTGCTGGGCTGCACTCATGTCGGGTTCCGGAAATGTGGAAGATGGTCCAGGCAGGCAGCACGACCAGGTTACTTCGCGCTGCCGGCTCGATGTCAAAAATCATTCACTATCGCGGCATGCCTGCCATGTCAGGCGCTCTTTGAATGCCCGACAGTGCTCGACATAAACGCGGGGCGCCCAAAGACCAAGTGCCGTGTTAAGCGAATGGACGCGCAACCGGACCTTGGCGATATCGCCCTTATCGTCTTCAGCGAAATGACGGTTTCCTACAGGACATCGCAAGCTAAAGGAAAAGCTCCGCGTTTTTGGCGTCGCATGCGGCGTGAAGTCCGCCGTTAATGAAACTCAAAAGTGCAATTCTATAGTAGCAAAACTCTTGGCTTCATGTCATCCGGCGATGGTGTTACGGCTTACGCTGCTGCTTCAGGAGGGGAAATGGACCGGGAACTGTTCGTATTTGTCGATGAAACGACTTGGCCTCAATCCCTGGCTCTGCCAGCATTCCCCCCTGCGTTCGTAGCCGGTGCACAATTGTTCGACGTGAATATTCCAGCACTACTGCTCACAATCGGCTACCTCACAACACCTTCCCATGCATCCGGCGTTTCGCTAAGCGAATTCTGGGCATGGATTCGCTATCTTCATGCCGTCGCCGACACGCCTGACCTGCGCCTAACGCCAGCCTTTTTCGAGCTGGACGCTCACCAAAAAACCATCCTGAGTGACGATTTCGGAATGGGCGCACCGATTTACTGGCTTATGAACCGACTACAGCTCGGCCCCATCGCCGACGGGCGATACTTCATTGATCGCGTTGCCGCATCAATTGGTGCAACAGCCACAAAGCCGAAAAAGCGCGGACCAGGAAAATCACCGGATTTCGTCGCCCAAGACATCAATGGTATCTGGCACATCATCGAGTGCAAAGGCACCCAGACGGGCAACGGCTATCGCGAGCAGCAATTAGGAGCACTTGGCCCGCCGCCGACCGGTGCCATCGCTCAAAAACGAACCATCACTTTTCCACCCGGATATTCCGGCCAGCGACTGGCGTGCGGTCTCCAAATTGGAGTGCAAGGTGGCGCGCATGGCAGCAGCCTGAGGATTATCGATCCGCCAGCAGAAGAAGAATTCTCGGTCGATGAGGACGACATGATCTACGCGGACGATGCCATCATCAGGGCCGCAAGTGCGAAGTCTTTGAGGCTTGCCGGCTTCGGAGCCAGTTCCGCAGCGATGTCCGCACCCTCCGGCGCAACTCCTCGATCCCGTCCAACCTCAGGACGTTACGAGCGCCTGCGCCAGGAAATCGTGGGCGAGAAAAAGGCGCGCGCCGAGGACGAGCTAAAGAACAGGCGTGACCGGGCAGCATTTACCGCTGACAAACGACGTTACCTCGGTCGCCAGATGGATTTTGATCTTCCAGCCCCGATTACAGTGGGAAGAAGCACCTTCCGATCCGTTCGGGTCCGGTATGGTGTCTCGGTCGACTTTCTAGGTGAACTGTCCAAACGTCCACTGGTCGAAGACCCTATCCAGGAGGTTGATCGTGATCTTGATGTCGCGAAAGAGCGAACCACCACAGATGCCGGTCGCAAAGGTGCTCGAATGCATGTTGGCGAAGCCTTCGTCTCAGAAATCGATCTGCGTTCGTGAGTCAGCCGAAGCGCCGGCCCAGCCCACTTCGACGTTTCCGAGACGTCAGTCGATTTGCGGACCTTCATGTGCACTCTAACAGGCTTATTGCAGAACTATCCGAGCGTCTCAAAAGCTCAGGGTCCCGCGCCGACCGTCCGACGCCTGCTGCGCCGAATCGTCTGGCAACGAGGCATCGTTTCGCCCGTCGTCAAAGAGACGTTGCGTGACCTCCAAATATAACGACTCGCGGGGCCGCTAAGCCTTTTGGGAAGATAAGCCGCGCGGAGCCACGTCGCAGTCTCCGATGGTGACGACATCGACATGGATTAGAAATCGTTCCTTTCGCATGGGTCAGCGTTTCTCAATCGTTGCCATTCTCGCCGAGCAGACAAGTCCGGCTGTTGCCGTTCGTTCGAACCTAGTCAGAAGAGTGGAGCGAGAAGCAAAAAAGCTCCGTGGACCAGCTGACAACTCTGCCGGATCACGTATGTTGACAACAATGTATTCGGATATTTTCACGATCGGACCAGCGTTCGAAAGGTTTGCAGATGAGAACACGAGGCGAAGACGTTATTCTGGAACAGCGTAACTACGCGCGGCTAGAGAATTTGATCAGTCGCCACGGACTGACGCTCGACGAAGCATTCATCCGCGGTATTCGACATATTGGATATCGTAGCAATCTTCACGCATTCGCTGAACTGATTGACAACTCCATCCAAGCCTACGCTCAGCGTATTGATTTGATCTTTGGTTACGATGAGACCAGTTCGTTGAAGAAGCCAAATAGGATCGCCATCGTCGACGATGGCCACGGTATGCCGCCTGAAATGCTTCGTCTCGCCATGATGTGGGGCGGCACCCATCGTGAAAACGACCGGGACGGCCTTGGTCGTTACGGATACGGACTGCCCTGCGCGGCAGTCAGTATCGGGCGACGCTTCTCGGTAATATCCAAGATCGAAGGCGGGGTACCTTTTCAAGTAACACTCGATCTCGACGCGTTGGACATGGGCCACTATCGCAACTCGGAAGGGCATCTTGCGATGCCGGCCCCCCAGGCCGCCGACATACCGGACTTCGTAGAAGCCCATCTTGCCAGCGCCTATCCGGAAGGATGGCAATCCGGGACCGTGGTCGTGATTGAAAAGCTCGATCGCCTTGAGTGGGCCACTACTGCAGGAATCCGGACAAACCTGATCCGCCATCTAGGTGTCATCTACCATAAGATGGCAGACCTCGCAGCGCTTCATGTAGGCGATACACGCATCGAACCGGTCGACCCCCTGTTTCTCAGCCACAACGCTATATTGCATGACCTGGACGAGGACCGCGCGGTCGCGCTGGAACCAATCGATGTTCGTATCCTCAACCCGGCCACAGGGCAGGATGCCATTGTCACGCTGCGCTATTCGTGGCTACCCCCGACATTTGGTGCGATAGACAAATCTCGCGATGCCGTCGGTTTGAACGCGAACGCGCGGTTTCCTATTCTGAAAGAGTTCCATGGCGTCATCTTCAGCCGCAACGGCCGGCTGATCGACGTGCATAGTCGGATTCCGTGGACGATCTTTGTCAATAACGATCGCTATATACGGGTGGAGATTGAATTCTCCGCCAAGCTTGACGAGTTGTTCGGCGTCACGACGTCGAAACAACAGGTGACGGTTTCACCGTCCGTCTGGGATGCGCTCCGGCAGGCCGGTCTACACAAGGCGATAGAACAGCTTCGCGCGAAAGTCAGAATTGCGAAGACCGCGAAATGCACCGAACTAAATCAAGTGCCACTTCCTCTCCCGGGAGGACAGGTCCAGCCTGCTCGGCGCGATGAGCACCCTGACATTGTGGGGCCAATTCTCCCAGCAGTCCCGGCGACACTTTGGCAGAACAATGGAGGAAGAAACATTTCGTTGAACCGCCAGCATCCTTTATTTTCTGGAGCGAAGGACGGGAAAACGACCGCCGCCGCTCTCGAAAAACTTGTCGAAATGATCGCAAACCGCGCTGGTTGTGCTGGCGTGGAGCTCTGCGATGAATATTGTGGCCTTCTTGACGCTTGGGGAGAATGGGTCCGGACCAGCGGCATGGTTCAGAGTTGATCGGACTGGCCTGATATCATGGATGAACGTAGGACAGAGTCTGTAGCATCACAGGAGATGACCGGTCCCGGTCGGGTCCGCGCATTTTCGCCGTTTCTTGCGCCAGATGAAAAGGAGCAGTTGCGCGCGCTTCTCGATTTTGGAGACGGACCACCACCGAGCTTCGCGGGTGAACTCAGAGATCTGGCGCGGCGATACGTGGACGATGGCGAGAGCCGCAAGTTGCGAGCAATCTGCCTGCTTGTGGCTGATCTGTTTGAGCAAGGATGGCGGGTGTCAGTTGACGACGGCCGCATCCAGTTCGAGCCGCCAGGTATCTCCCGCTTCATGGATCAGACTGTTGAAGACGTGAAAGCACGCGTTCGATCGGCTCTGCAGACTGCCCGGCAGAGACAACTCAAGGAGCCGTCCGTCGTCGCCTTTCTTCGGAGCATGGAACGGCGCGCTCTTCGAAAATCCGGGCATCACAGTTCAGTCCTTGACCTTATCGACGACGGAGATGATCTGGCAAAATCTTTGGAGAAAGCGAATGATCTGAGCGGAGACGCTCGTAGCGGATCTCTTGCACATATCATCGACCCTGTTGTCGAAATCTGCGAAGCCGGTCGAAAATGCGAGCACACGGGGCTCAATCTCATCGATATATGGCGCTATTTTCGTCATACATGGGCACACGAATATCGGCCAGTTCCTGGGCGACAGATGTTGATTCTGGTTCGCAATGCAGCACGGCCAAAGCATCCTGTCATTGGGATTGCTATGCTCGCGAGCCCCGTCATGCGGGTCAACGTTCGGGACCGATGGATCGGCTGGTTGCGCGAGGAGACCAAAGCGCGGCTCGACCAAGGTCTGTTTGAACCAAATTCGCTTGCCACCGCTCTATTGTCTCAATTGGAGACTTCGATCGCGAGTATCCGGTTCGACGACCTCGTTCGTGCGGACGAGGTTGCCGAGCCGAGCGAAGCAACGGTCTTGCGCCTCGAGCAAAAGGCAGCAGGCGCCGCATATGCGCGTGATATGGAATTGAGGGCACACTTTGAAGTCCAAAGGGCTGCGGGCGCATCCGTGTCACCCTTGAAAGGAGCCGTCAAAACCAACGATCCCAAGGTCGACTGGAAGGCATCCTCAGAAGACTTGCTCTTTGTCCGCAAACGCGCCGAGGTCCTGGCGCAGTTGCTGTTTGCTAGGCAAATGTTTAGGGCTTCCAACCTAGCTACCGATCCGGCGCGAGCACTCGACCAGCTTCTCGCAGGTCGAAGCGGGCAGCGGGCAGTCGACATCGTGCTTACAGAGTGCCGCAAAGCAGGATTATCCAGCCGGATTGCAGATGTAAGCGTGTGCGGCGCTGTGGCGCCCTATAACGAGCTACTAGGCGGAAAACTTGTGGCGCTTCTGCTCGCATCGAGGGAAGTCCGAATCGGATATGAGCAGCGCTACAGTGGTCAGGTCAGTGTGATCGCGTCGCAGATGGCAGGTCGACCAGTTTCGAAGCCGGCCGATTTGCGAATACTAACAACCACGAGCCTTTATGGCATCGGCTCAAGTCAGTACAATCGCCTGGCTCTCAAAGCAGAAGACCATGCCGGCCTCACCGAAACTGTGGCCTGGAAGCCGATTGGTACAAGCCTTACAGGTGGTTATGGAACGCTCCATCTCGGGGCGGATACTGCAAACGCCTTGAGGTCGATGGCTCAATCACGTCATTTCTCTCGTCGCATCAATAATCGATTTGGTGAGGGCACGAGCCCGCGATTGCGCCAGATGCGAGAAGGCCTAGATGCGCTCGGCCTCGACAGCGATACGATCTTGCACCACGCGACTCCTAGGCTGTTTTATGCCTGTGAGCTCGGCTCCAAGGCAAGAGACGTTTTATTGGGCCTTGCCTCCACGGACGCGCGAGGTGACTCCGCCGGAGCCATCGCCAATGCTTGGCGAACTCGATGGCTCGATGCGCGTAGCCGCAGACCGGACACCCTCGCCAAACTCCGTTTGTTGGGCCCCGCAAGTGTCCAGTGTTCTCTACATATCAGTGACGGGTCCGATCTATTCAATGCGTGCGTCTAAGGCTGAGATCGCCATTCGATAAAATCGCGCCGCCTCGCGTACACGCTTTTCAAAGCAGTCTTGAGGGGGCCGGCACCATCGCCCACCTGGATGACAAGGGTATCCATGGCCCTGGTAAGTGGAATCATGATCCATCGCGCGGCGTGAGTCGTCGCGTAGTCCTCCTCACTCAGGAGAAGATCGTCTTTGACCGCACTGGAGCGCGCCTGGTTGAATTTGTAGTCCCAGAGCTCGTCGAGACCATAATTTACTGAAATCCATGCCTCAAGGCCGCGACAAGAGTCATATTGTACAAACCGAAGCTGCTCACGGTGGTCGGCAAAGTGTTCGCGTATATCGCGTGCCGTGCCATCCCATACCTGTCCGCCTGAGAGAACGTAGGCGCTCGCTGGCAAGCAAAGTCCGTCAGCAGCCGACGCGCGTACCAAAGCTGGGGGGACGCATGCCAGCATGTCGACAGGGTAATTCCCCAATGCCAGCGCGTCTTTAGCGAGATCGTGCAAAATTCCAGGCCGCTCAACCAACTGGCCCTCGATAACAATAACTCGGCCTCCAGCCGCATCAGTATTCGGCTCCACATCCCAGTCGGACAGCCCCATAGCAGCAGCCATATCACTGGCGAATGCGGCGATATTTGATTTCATGCGCATACTACGCTTGAGACGGCGCGGCTGCAGGCCGCCCTTCGCCACACCTGCAGTCCAGTCTGCGACGCTTGGACGAACGAACTGATCGACACCATCAGATACGGTGACCCGCTCGGATCCGTACAAATGCCGCAGGATATCGATCTCATCCTGGGGCCAATCCTGTGCTTCATCGACAAAGACAAGGTCCCAATCGAAATCGACTGGGGCTTTCTGCGACATTGATCGAATATCTGGAACGGTAATGGCACCGGAGTTTAAGAACTCCAGCAAGTTTTCCTTGTAGCGATCATAGTTGTCTAGAAAATCGTCATAGTTCTCGATCACGCCCAGCGCGATCATCACCCGACCGAAAAAGCCGTGCGCCGTCTCAATCGCAATTCCTCCACGCTCAATGCTGCGTGGAACGCCGAGCAACGCCATCGTTCTTCGCAGGTCGGCAACGAGTGCCTTGTTGAATGTTAGAAGGAGAGAACGATGCTGGCGCACATCGTAGGAACGGTACGCCATTTGCAGCAGGTTGACGGTCTTGCCTACGCCGCCTCGACCACGCAAAATAATCTGACGTTTGCCAAGATCGTCTATCCATTCGTCAGGGACGGACTTTCGGGCGATCATATCCATTCTTTTGCGATCGAGTGGCGTCGGCTCGATCACTTCGAAGACACCGAATTTTCCTGAGAGCAGTGACGTGAAAACGTCATCGCCGCCAAAGTTTAGAGTGACCCGACTCCCGTTGCGGTAGGGCCGCGCGACCTGACCCAAAACGTTGAGGACCCGCTCAAAACTTGCATCACAGGCAATGCAGTTATGCGGCCTTTGGGGAAGATCGCTCTCGCGCAAACCGGTAAATAAAATCAAGTCCTGAACGTGAACCCGATCGAGGCCGTGCCGATCAAGGTACTTTTTGAACTCGAACATCTGCACCCGGTTTTTCTCAGTCACACACTCCCATTTGGTTGTCCCGTTGCGGATATACCGGACGGAGGCAACCTTGTCCTCGAAATGTACACCGGTTGCGTCATGCGATTTCACCTCGATGACGAGCGCGAAGTTTTTGACGCTTGCTTGCTTGGGCACGAAAGGATCGTTTTCTCGCGGGTAGAATTTATATTCGACCGCGAACTCCCGCGGCTGATCAAAGGCGCCCACCACGACCACGTCGAGATCCTCGACGCTCTGACCGTACATTTTAAAGCCAGCAAAAATCTTGACGGAATCCCGCTTGCTTTGCGCGAGATCCGGCCAGACGTTCAGGAGCAGCCGCCGAATGTGGATGGCTGCTTCATATTCTTGCCCCTCCTGAAGGCCGACGATCTCAATCACGAGAGATCCTCGATCTTCGCCATCACCCTGCGCGTGGCATCTGACAGGTTGCCTCGAACCAACAATTCGTTGACCACCTCAACCTGAACCGCGTCAGGATCCAACTGCAATCCCGCGAGTGCTGGTTCCGCTGCGTGTCCGTCGGTGAGGGCGCCGGAAAGCGCAATGGCAAACTGCCGTCCATCTTTCGCTGTGGCCAAGATGGGAATCTCTATCTGGCCATGCCCCGCAACATCGATCGGATGATACAACTTGAAGTCAAAATCGTCGCTCTTGCGCTGCAGATCGTCATGCAACACCGTCGTCGACCTGCGAATGCGATCCGGGTTGAACGGTGCCACGACCCCGTTGACAAGGTATTCGAGCAATTCGGCACCCACATGTCGATCCAGCAAGGCGTGCTCAAATTTGTTCTTGAAGCTGCGCAGGCATCGATAGCAGGAGGCATCACAGTTATCCGGGCAGTTCTTCATCAGAATAAGAGCCCGTTCAAAAACCTCTGCTCCTCGATCAGTTAGCTGGGTTGCGAACCCGGCGCCTCCCGGCAGTGTATCATAAAGGAATACCTCGGCCTCGAGGCCACTTCGTCCCCCCGGTGTCAGCGCGGGGCGGTACTCTGCCATAAGTTCCCCCGGCTCGATTTCCAGCATGCCGCACGCCGCTTTGGCCAAGGCTTCACTAACAGTACGCAGGGCGACATCCGTTTCGAACCGAGCCGGGCGCACTTTAAGCGGTGCTGCTACCCGCAGCGAAAACAGCGCGATGTCGGTGATGAAGTCGGTTCCGAGTATCAAGTGACGTGTCACACGTGCACCGTTGCACATTGGTTCTTTCTCATCCGGGTAGGGCTTAAGGTGTGGGTTGAGCAACATCCCGGTAGCTTCGACATTGCTCTCGATGCGACCGCAAAGCACGCAATAGTCATATCCCTCCCGTTTGGGGCCCGTGTTGGACACGAGGAGGTGGCTCCTGTCTGGCATCACGCGTATGCGCTCGCTGACGAGGCGCCAGCGTTCATCATCGCCAGGTGTCGACATTGTGAGCTTCGCTCTCGTCGCGTAAGCTGTTTCAGGCATATCGTCGGGGGACGTAACCTCCTCCTGATCCACAGGATGCGCAAACCCTGGCGGCCGGAGCCAGAAATGCGCCGGTCCGAAACATTCCTCGGACCCGCAGGCGCGGCAGTCGAGGCGTGAGCCGGGCTTGAGACCGCTGTCCAACGGCTGAGTTTCAGCGAAACTGCATTCCGAGCATTCCATGAACAGGCGCCGGTTTGCCCAGGCGTCGAAGCGATCTTGCTGCATCGGCGAGTAGATTGCGCCGGACGTATAGCACTTGCCCGAGATCCAGACCTGTTTTCCGGGCGCGTATTGCGACAGCGCCACGGGCAGTCCCTGCGAAGGGGCAAATTTCATCATCGGTCGGTAGGATTTGGACCGTTCCTGATCAAATACACTGAATGTGGCGACGTCGGTCGGGAATGCGTAACGAGGTAGGACCCCCTTATAGAGCAGTCTGTCTAAGAGCTTCCCGTCCGGCGCAAGTTGAGGGGGTATTTCCTCGCCCTCTTCAAGCGGCACTTCCACACGATCGTCGTCCGCATCGTCCTCGTCTACAGGGTTCAACGATGTCGGAGTAGAAATCGCCAGCGCATTGTCGATCTCATGCAGGCAGTCTTCCATTAAGGTTTCGAGTAACGTCTTCTTGTCGCCAGGCGAAAGTTCCGCCGGGATCCAGGATGACGCGCGGGCGCGCAGCATCTCGATGTTGGCGCCGATCCAATTCCCAAAATCCACACGGTTGAGAGCGCCGGCTCCCGACTGGAACGCATGAACCGAACCGAGCACGGAAAAGAGATCTGGATTGGCCTGGGGATCGAAGGCGGCAATCCGATCTTGCAGGTAGCATTGGATGACGAAGGCACGAATGTGACGCCGAACAATGTCGGCGTTGTTCAGGGTCAACTTCGGATCGACGACCGGCCCCGCAATCATAGCTGCTGGATCGCTGAAATAATGCTCATCATGGCTGTCCGCGCTGCCAAACGCAACGACGGTTGCAACAGCGTTTCCACGGCGACCAGCGCGACCAGCACGTTGCTGATAATTGGCTCGCCCGGGTGGCATGTTTCTTAGGGCGACCCCAGAAAGCGCCCCGATGTCGATACCAACTTCCATAGTCGTCGTACTCGACAGTACGTCGATAGCGGTGACCTTTTTGGGTCGATCGATCCATGTCAGTTCGACGTCCTGGAACAGAAGCTCGTTTTCCTCTGCCTTCGAAAACACGTCCTCGCTCTGCGGAGCGTTAAGCTGGGCCGTGTGCTCCGCTGCAATTAAAGCCATGGGAGCAACACTTGCGTCGCTCAGGACCGCCGCGACAGGGGATCGGTAATAGCCCTTGCGAGCGACAAAAACCGGATCATTTTCCGGATCAAGGGTGTGCACGGCGGTCGATCCGCAATCAAGGCACTGAGGGATCCGCGGCACTGGACGATGGACAGAACGGCAGGCCTCGCATCTTACCCAAGCGCCTTCCAACTCCAAGGCGAGGTTTTTTCCGGCCAGGCGCCTGTAGCCGGCCTCCATATCCTGGGTGAAAACAGAAAGGAGCTTGGACTCCCAGGATTTCTCGAAGATCTTGTAGGCGCTCTTGTCGCTAATCAGGCGCTTCATCGCCTTGAACGATGACTTGCGACTGCGAAGACTGGTGCCACGTCCCTTGCGATTGTACCAGCCGATCGGCATCAGGTTGAGCCAAAAGCCGTCAGCCTTCCAGCAGCGCAGCCATGCTCTTACCAACGCAATTTTCTCTTCGTCCGTCTCAGCTATCCCGGGAATTTTTGGTAGGGCAATGATGTCTTTGCGCCGGTTGGCGGTTTCTCGGATCGAAGCGAGAGCGAGAGCTTCCAGGCCCAGATGCTTGTCGCGAACTGTCTTCACGATATCGTCCAAAAGAGCACTCGGTGGCGTTTCATGGACGAACTCCATCCTGAGGTTCATCAGTTTGATGTCGTCTTCGAGCGCGCCATCCGTCACCGCAGCATCGACGATCGTCTCGCAAAATGTCTCACCGGTTCGCATCTCGGGACGTAAACGAACGCCCAGCGCGCGGGATGCCAAGGCGACTGCTAGATAAAGATCCTCGAGACTAGCAGTCTGTTGCAGCGCCGGTGATTGTTGAAGCTTTCCGAATCCCCAGACGATGAGAGAGCGAAGCGCATCGCGGACGGAATACATTTGAAGGTTCGGAGCCAACCGCGCAGCGACCTGGCGTGAATCCGAGAAGACGAGAACCTTGCGCCCGCGAAGCGGTGCAAAGGACGACGCAGGTTGCGGTCCCGGTGGCTGAACCTGTATCTGCCGGGACACGAGCGCCTGGAACGGCTGATCACCTTTGGTCTGATGGTCTTGAATGGATGTTCTGCCGAAACTCGCCTGTTCACCGCACACGGCGCAAGGGGTAAATTGTCCTCTGACCTCAAGTCGCGCATCTGAATTACCGTCGTCGTCCACCGCCGGCGTCACGCGATCGGCGCGGATATACACGCTACGCATCCTCGATCCGACCAGTTCAGGATTAATTTGGCCGGTAAGAAGGTCGTAATCGGCGATCTCTGCCGCCCCTTCTTGCCTTGGCTCCTCCAACAAAAGGTCGAGATCGAGGAGTTCGCGGGTTTCACCCCCATGCATCTTCAAGCGGCGTCCCGGTTCTGACCACAGCATCCTTGGGCTATCGACGTCGTTGGTGTGGGCACGAGCGTGAGCGGCGCCGCAGTTTCGGCACGTGAAGAACTGCAAAACCCGCGCTCCGCATCCGCATTGCTCGCGGGGTTGTCCAAACATCTTGCCGCAAATTCCGGAGCGCTCCGCTTCAACAACCTCACTGCATTCGGCATCCATGCACACCCAGAGGCCTGGTAATCCACGATAGAAATTGTGCACCCGACAGGGAAGCAGCCCTGCTGCCTCGGGAGCTTCTCGCGCGACACTTCCGAGAGCCAACAAGGACGTAAGCGCACTGTCGGCATCACCTTCGTTTTCCGGAAAGAGCACTCGGCTAAGTTCTGCGAGGGGCTGTGCGGCCTGCATTGTCGCGTTGATGAGCAGTCCGATCGGCTTGAACTCATCCAGAGCATCGAAAAGGTCCCTCTCGACGTCTCCGCTCGGTTTGATTTTCCGGTAAGAAAGGAAGGGAGAGATCGCCGCTTGTCGGTCAGAAGGTGCTGCTGCGTAAAATTTTCCGAGATCGAGCGAGGCCAGCAATCTTCCTTCATCGACACTGGCGGACGCGGCATTCTTTTTCAGCTTCAGTTGGCCGGTCACGATCTCGAAGCTTTGGGCAGAAACGCCGGCGAGTGCTGCGCCAAAGTTCGCCGCTTCTGTCTGATTGTTGAAGCTTGCCGTCGCGCAAATGATCTGAAATCGCTCCGGCGGGATCCCGAGCCGATCACGAAGTCTCCTCAACAAGAGGCCCACTTCGGCGCCGGCGGCACCACGGTAAAGGTGGGCTTCGTCGAGCACGACGGTTATCTTTTCTTCCGGGTTTGCCGCAAGCCATGCTTTCGTGTCGTCGAAAATCGACCGTTCGATCGGCCGCATCAGCATGTATTCGAGCATCGAATAGTTGGTTACCAGCAGGTCGGGGCAAGCAGCCTGCACTTCGTGACGCGTGATCATTTCGGAGTCGCCCTGGAGCGTGACGGCACGCAGAAACTCCTCGGTTTTCCGGTCGAACCAATGGCTACCCTTGTTGCCGAACCATGCTGCCAGATCCGGCTTCGCGGGCCATTTCCCGCGCTTCTTCAATTGCGCCTTTAATGTCAGCGCCTGGTCGTGATTTTCAGCATCTGGATCCGCTGCCTGCCGTTCAATCTCGACGAAGAACTCTTCGAAGGAAGCCAATTTCTGGGGATCCTTCTTTCGGCTGCGCACACCTGCGTATGGCGTGCGGCTCGTATAGCGCGCGAACGTTGCCGGGCGACCCGCCCACTTCAGAAACAGATCACATAGGCGCGGATCGCCGAAAATTGCCCTCATACGACCCAATTGGTCGTTGACCAGTGCGTTCATGGGATAAAGAAGCAATGCCCTCATCGCTCGATTGCCCTCAAAAGAGGCGGGCCGGCTTTCGGCTTCCCTTGCGAGCTTCCCCAAGATCGGCATAAGGAACGATTCCGTCTTACCGGAACCCGTGCCAGTCATGATCATCAGATTTTTACCGGCGATCAATGCGTGCTCGATCGCATCGACTTGGTGTGTATAGGCTGGATTGTACAGCAGTCTTGCCAATCCATCCTTGGGGCCGGATAGCGCCTCGTAGACGGAGAGCGCTGCGGCGGGCAAGCCGCTGATGTCTTGAAATTGCTTGCCAGTTTCGTAGCGGGGCGTCGATTCAAGGTAGGGTATCTGATGAGTAACGCCGACGCGGTCCAACAATGCTTGGCGCTGAGCGATCAGCTTTGCATCACCGATATGATAGGTTGCTTCGATATAATCTTTGAGTGATGAGTGAAGAGATTCGATCGTTTCTTGAATTGTCTTGGACATGGGTCACCGGTCACGAAGTTTCGCGTAGCAAAAAAAGGTAGTCGCCGAGAAATCGTTCGACCGCCGGCAACTGGGTGAGCGGGACGTCGAA
The DNA here is from genome assembly GCF_004345245.1 of Rhizobium sp. BK251. Classification (GTDB taxonomy): domain Bacteria; phylum Pseudomonadota; class Alphaproteobacteria; order Rhizobiales; family Rhizobiaceae; genus Rhizobium. Next base: position 435,207 of record NZ_SLUQ01000009.1, read on the forward strand.
CGAAAGCAGGCAAGATCGGGGTGCGACCTGACTGCCTGTGAAGTAAAGAGACCGCCTTGCCCAATCTGGTAGCGGCATGAAGAAATCAATGTGACCAGCTTCGGGCGCGCTGGTGCAGCGATAGGTCTGGTTCTCGCCACGAATTGCTTTCTGTGCAAGCAACAGACGCCATGCCACGTCGCATCCGCGCCATCGTTCACCGAAATCCGGAAACTCAAGCAGCCTTTCGACTCGACCATCGGCAACATCTGCGTATCCCCAACGGTCTGCGCCGTAGCCTTGCGCCCGCCGAATGATAAATTTCCCAGTCTGCCGGTCCGCTTTTTCCCAACTGGTACGATAGCTGCGATGCCCTTTCACAGTATTGAAGATGCGCACATCTTCGAGCAGACCGGGCTTGCCCTGTGAGGCGAGCCGATTGTCTGCGCGTGCGATCAGTTCATTTGCGGTCATGGCCTTCGGATGCCGAAGCCAAGCTTCGCTGGATATTTCGCGAAGGCCTAACTCGGATAAGAGTGACCTAAGATCTTCTCCTTCATGAGGAAATATTCGGCGTGAAACGCCTCGCATCGTAACGCGGTCACGTACAGATGCCGGCAAGGGCGTTTGCTCGTCGGCCGAAAGGCCAACAATATGTGCCACCGCTCCCAGATGAATGACAAAACCTGGCGGCGCTGCAAAAAGCCACGTGCCTTTTATTTTCTCGTCTATCGCCACGACATCGGAAAGCTCGAGGAGGTCGCCTACCGCGACGAGATCATCGATGACCCGTTCCAACTGCTCGGCCAGCGCGTCGTCATCGGCGACCAGGCCCCGATGGGTTTCGAGTCCTGCTCTTATCAATGTCTTTGGCGAACAAGGGCAAACGGTTCCGGCAAGCCGACGCACAATTGCAGCCAGATAAGTGTCGTCGGTCGCACTCCCATTCAACAGACCTAAAGATCGGTGCGCGTCGGCTAGTACATCCGTGGACCCCACTAATTTGATCATGGCGCCATCCGCTCTATATCGTCAATCGCGTCCGTCGCCTGTGCGCAAGACATGAAACGAACTGCTCGAAGGATCGGGCGGATTTGCTTCCCAAGATTTGAAAGGGCATTCAGCGCATGCTCATCTAGCTGCAGAAGGCCGTCTGCTCTTCTGCCGACGGCCAGCGCTGCCCGGCAGGTTACGCTGTCGGCAATCCCATAGCGCGCAGCCATGTTGATGAATTGGTCGGCACGATCTTCTTCGTTGAGCGCTTGCAGTTTCCTAATTTCGCGGCTGAGCAAGACTGAGAAGGAAGCGCTCGTTCCCGTCTTGCTCGCGAACAGTTTCAAATCCTCGTAGGTTTTCTCGGACGTTTCAAATTGCCGCTCCGCTTCCCACCACTGGCTTCCACAAAGGAGCTTGAAGAAATGCTGCTCAAGTCGATGCACAATATGCCCGCGGCGCAACTCAGCCAACGGACCCGCAATCTTCGCAGATCCCCATCTCAACAGATGCTTTCGCGTCTCATCCAAAGCACTTTTACCCGACGGAAAGTCATCACCATCCGGATCGGGAGCAAGTTCCGATAGACTTGCGATCTGAGGCATACTTACGGCCACGGATTCTATATGCGCGCCGTGTTGAAGGACAAAAAGTCCCCCTGGTGCAGGTGGTTCAAAACCAATCTTCAGTTCCTCGGGCGTGATCGGAAGAGCGCGGCACGGAGAGCCAAAAGGATAGTACGCAACGGACACGATGTCGGCGCCATGGTCGTCGTCGATGAGCCTTACTTGCGTTGCCTTTTGCGTGCTGTGCCAAATCAACCGCACCGGCCTTACGTCGCGAAGGAGAGGGATGCGAAATGTGCCAAGGTCATCGCTGGCAACAACAAGGTTGCCGCTGCTTGCGGACAGGTAGGCCCAAGGCGTAGTCCAGCGCTTGATAAATTGGGTCGATTGCCGTTGCCAAATGTCCGGCCGATAGGGAAGGCTGGCTTCAGTGACCAACTCCGTTCCCAAATCGCTGTTGCCAGCGTCGAGAAGCTCGATGTAGATCTTCGCGGAATAACCGGCTGGTCCGAGAAGGCCTAGCGCAATTCGCCCTTCCCAGAAGTCGTCGAGGCTTGGCTGGAAGGGTTCAATAGCCGGAACGATGCCGAGAAAATTGGTCGTTCCGATATTCCATTCGGCTGGAGCGGTAATCTGCAACTCGATCGACGCGGTCGAGGAGATATGGTGTCCCTCCGCGTCCACCACCTGCGCATCGACCCTCAGGAGATGACTACCAGGAGCGAGATCGGGCATTGAAAGAAAAATCTGTTGACCAGCGCCTAAGTCCTTAAGGGTTCTAACGTGCGATCCGTCGAGGGCGACGGTCATCGTTCCGACCTCGTGGTCACTGGAGATTCCAATGCAGGGCGTTTCCCCCAGATACCACTCTGCGGAACCCTCGCCGTCCCAGCGCCTTGGCGGCAGACCTGCCGGCCAGATCGAAATCGTCCTCGCTACCTGCAATCCGGCGCCGCGAAGTCTCTTGAAATCATCGGTCGAGATTTTTGCCGGCATATTGATCTCTCGCAGTGCGATCCCGGCAGACTGGTATACGGCACGCTTGGAGAACGGCACATCAATGCGATCGTCGTCCGTGACCAGGAGATAATGCCTTTCAGGGCGGACGCGCTTCGACTGAACCTCCCATGCGCGTCCGTCCGGACCAATTTCAAAGAGCCAAGGCGATCCGGAAAACAACCGCGCGTCTGACTGCAGCAACTTTTCGATGGTCTGGTTGGGTTTCTCAAAGCTGATGAGCGGCCGCGCTGGGTCGGGCCAGTTTCCGAGGACCCGCCGTTGTCCCTGGGATATCAACCAGCCCGCAGGTAAATATCCCTCCGCCCCGGAAACCTGACAACGCGTGCTTCGAAGAAACCGATCAATGTTCGGGGACAGTTCGCCAAGGGGACGATACGACGGAAACTCGGCAAGGAGCAGCCAGTTTTTGTCCTCAGTACGCTGGAAATAAAGAGATGGTCGCAGCCGGATTCGCGATTGGCGAGCCTGCCCGCTCGTACCGGCCACCGTCACTGGAACACCGAACTTGCCGACGCCCTTTATCTGGGCTTCTTCGAAGATTTTTCGGGCGTCTCGCAGCCACGCTTTTGCGCTTTGCCCCTTTTCGAGGTCCTGAACGATCCGGCTAAGCGTAAATTCAGCGATCGCGCCTTGAGGTGAAACCTGTGGCCCTCCCAGCAAGGCAAGCGCGATGCGCCCCACCAGTTCCTCCTGTTGCAAGAAGTTTCGAAACCGTGAACTCCCATCACTGTGAAAGGCGATGAGACGGCCTATCTCCACCGGCTCATCGCCAAGACGAGCGGCGACTCTGAACCTTAGGTAAAATAGAGCGCGGGCTAGTTGGGTCTGAAGATCCTTCGGAAGAATGGCGTGGGTAATAGGCCAAGAAATAATTGAAAACCATTCCGCCCAAGCGCCGCGAGGACGGAAGCCCTGATATTGCTGGTGAAATTTCCGATACCAATCACGTAACCACGCGCGATCGGCCCCATACCGCCAGCCGGGAGTACGATGCTCAAAGCTCGACCAGTATTCCTGCCCGTCAAAGTCATAGCCGAGCTCCGCTCCGTAAACGACCCAAGCTAACCAATCCGGCGCAAGTCTAGCGTGGTTTTTGAGTTGTCCGATGAGGTAGCCCGATAATTCAGAAAATTCTTTTCTGGAAAGCCCGTGCTCAAGTGCAAAAACAGGAAGGCCTGAACCCTCACGGTTCGCCCTCAATTCTGCGAAGTGTTTGTCTAGGCGCTCATTCCACCCTCCCGACAAGAACTCTATTCCCCGATCTTTCGAGATCCAGCGAAATCAAGATGAAGTGAAAAGGTGCAGAACATTCGCCCCCCAAGCGAATCAACGATGACCTAGAGTTGATCCCGTAATTCTGCCGATTGCAACTGAGGGCCTCTTTTGCTGTGAATTTAACGAGAGCGCCGTTGATGGGGCTTGAGTTGAAACGGAACAGGAAACCAATTGGAGTAACTGATCAGCGGATCAGCGCCGAGCAAAACATCCTGGATCATCACACGGATCAAGACGTTTTGCTGAACTGGACCGCGGTTTTTAGAGCCTCTCTGGGAAACTGCGATGTGTTACCTACCAGCGCACGGACTTAGGCGATCGAGCCTGTTTCCTGAGAGGGTGCGGCGCCTGACTATTCGCACAACCTGTCGAGTTCGAACTGATAGTCGCCAAGCTGTTTGCGCACAGCTAGAACCGCATCTAGGCGCCAGAAGCGAGGACCGGCTATGATACGCGGATCAGTCAGCGGTCCTAGTTTCATGTTGTTCGACAGGGCGCGAAGAACTACAGCCCTTGCTTGAGCATCGGATGCCAAGCCGTGCAGCGATCGCACCGGGTCTGTAGTGTCGTCAAAATCACTGAGGCTTTGTGCCAGTGCGCGATAGACGATATCAAGACCCGTGTAAGAGAGATGGTTTGCCGCATATTTCACAAGCAGATCAGCCGTCATGGGCGAACTGCCGTGCCTGGTCTTCAACGAGGCTGCCAACGCTTGAGCCACTGAGACGTCCGTAACCTCGATGATTTGCACCCCCGTCAACGGATCGGCAGCACGGGGTGGGGCGACCTTTATGTCATAGTCGACACCTCGCTCCAGGCCGGACACCCATCGTTCTGGCAAAGGTGTCCAGCACGCCAGGTCGATCATTTCGGACGCATATGCCGGGATATCCCGTTCCTGTTTAATACGACTGTCGAGTCGCGAGGCCAATTGTGACAGGTCCTTGCCGCCCAAGAAGCGACCTTGAGCGGCAAGGACGCGTGCCGCAAGCTGAGAATCGACAGGCAGGCACTGGATGTTGTTGCCGGGCGAACCAAGCGCACAATCCAGCAGAGGCTTTTTCCATTCATCGCTCAGCGGGAGCACGCGCGCAAACCGCGGCAGCCAAGTTTCGTCGAGAAAGAACATATCTTCGTTCACCGCGAACATTCCGAAGCGCCGAATGATTAGATCGAGATCACGTTGTTCGAGTTCGCCGCGCTGCGCGAGCAGCAAGATGGGCGGAAGTGACCACGAGCGAGTGGCGTCTCCTTCCAGGGCCTGACGTTCCGAATCTTTCGCCATAAGCCACATCATCATTCCACGAGCGCTGCCCATGCCTGAAGCTTTAGGGCCGGCTGCAAAATACTCCACGATTTTCATAGGCAGTTCGCACCAACTGGTGCCGCAGTTGACCAAGCGCGGAAAGATCGGGTTGTTTGGCTCAACAGTCAGTATCGGGCTTCGCGCGATATCCTCGACGAACCGTAGGAAACTGAGCCAATCGGGTTGCCTGACAACACCCCGTTCGGCTCGATAAGAGATCAACAGAATTGCGGCTTCCAATGCCTGTCGCCGGTCTGAATCATCGCGAAGCTCGATGTAGGCCAAGGCGAGCCCGGCCATGTAGGTCCTTATCACCTGATCTGACAAGTTCAAAAGCCCATAGTCAGCGCTCGTTTGCAGACTTTTCACATCGTAAAGATCGTTGATCTCGGGTCCATTCAGGAGAAAGTACCGGGCCGGGCAAGACCGATCGCGATCCAGCAATGCAGCCTCGACTGCAAATTGATAATCGCGGATTTTGTCGCGTCGAATGTCCGTGCTTTCGCAGAATTTGGTCATGTCCATGCGAGACGAAACGAAATCCACCCGTCTGGCGGCTTCGGTAGACAATTCAGATGAAAGCCGGAACTCCCAATTCTCTTGATCACCAAACCGATGATTGACCAGTCCGCTAACATCTCCTCTCATCAGAGCAGTCCGAGACAATATCCGTTTTTCGTCCCAACGCGGAGAGGCGGGCTGCAAGTCATCTGCTGCGATTGCCAATTGCACGCCAGAGCTGAAAAATTCTGGAACCAGTGAAGCCATCCAGGATGGCCCCGGCCGCAATTCGATCCAACCGTTTGGCTGAACGGCGATATGATACTGCAAGAAATAAAGGAGTAGGCAAACCGTGGCGCTGATCGTTACTCCCCAACCAAACGTACGCCTGATCCTCCCTGCCAGCGCTGACCTGGGTTCGGGTGCGACGGGTGGGCCTACCGCCGTATCCGACCAGGAAAGCTTGGTATGGCCAGCACCGTACAATTCGGGCGTCTGCACGCGGCCACCGGCAAAGAGGTACGCGAGCTGTTCGGTTCGCTCCCTCGCGAATACGAACAGCCGCGCCAAATCACCTGAAGGCGAAACCGTGTTGTCCGACTTCGCCTCGGTCTGATGGGGTCCGGCAAGCGCAAATAGTCGTCGGTCCAAAAGGGCTTCGTGAAGCGCAATCGTGAATAGCCCTCTGCCGAGAGCAGGATGCTCATAAGCCAGTTGCTCTGAGGAGGCGCCCGCCAGTACCAGGACATTCTCGGTGCCAAGTTGCTCTGAAAGTGCCGCACAAAAATCCTTTGCCACGCCGCCTGCATGGCAGAAATCGAAAATCGCCGATAGTTTGGTTGGTCTGGCAAGCATGACCAGAGCTGCAAGCTCACGTCCTGTCAGATCTGGTGCTTCAGGTTGGGCTTCATAGGTGCAGAACCAGGTTTCTTTCGTGTCGTGGTCGCCATGGCCCGAGAGGACCAGAATAAGCTCGCAGTCGTCTTTGCTATCCCGCTCGCCGATTTTTCGAAACGCTTTCTCTAACGATATCCGAGTGAGATCCTCATCGTGGACATCGCTCGGCGGATCACTGGATGCCAGAGCCGCGACTGCGGTGGCCAGGGCAAATGCTCCCTCCACAGAATACCGCAGCCGCGATCGGGCGCTCATGTAGATAGGGCTGGAAAAGCGATCAGCTGCTATACTACAAACATATCGGGCTTTATTGGTAATCGAAACGGGGGAAGAATCATGAGTGGTGGAGTAGCTTTGAGTACTGCTCTGAGCGTTTTCTTGGTCGGACTCTTCGGTGGCTTCGTTGCCGAGCTTGTTCATTGGTATGGCCTCAGGACAAATCCACGGTTTCCAGAATACCTAAGAAGCACATTGTACTGGGTTATTACAGTGCTGATGATATTGGTCTCGGGCGTATTCACCTGGCTAAATTTCGGAAGTGAGGCGCAGGCTTTGACCGCGTTCCAGATTGGCCTATTGACTCCACTTATACTTCAGAAAGCAATCTCAGGGGCTGCCGGCGCAGAAACGGCTCGCTCGCCACGTGCGAACCTGATGGATTTTTTTCGAGGATGATACCAGCTTCGCGGGTTTTCCGTCGTCCTTGAGAAAACAGACTACGGTGGCCTCGCTTAACAATGAAAATTCGATCGAACGACGGTGGTCATCCATCTAGGATCAACCAAGATTGGAGATGATCTACGTCACTGGACATAAGAGGTTCATCCAGAAAGCAGTCTCTCCTGGGGTGTCGCTGCTTTTTCCACGTAGGCCGCGGATACTCTTAGAAACTGAGTGGAATACTCGCGTACTGTCTTGACGCTCAGCCAATGCGGGAGTTTATTATTAGAATTGCTACCCCACCGGGAGGGGTGTTGCATGGGGACTGCAGCCGCGCGATCCTTTTAGCCTTGCTAACCTCTTTGGGTGCTCCTCCGGGCGCCTGGGCGGGAAGCCGAAACTATGACGGCATCTGTGAGGCCTCGGCGGCGGTTTTAATCGACAAGTCCCACGTCGCCATCGCCAGTGATGATTTTCAGTCGATCCTTACATACGAGCGAGGGAAGGCGAAGTCGATCACAGCCTTCGATGTTGGCGATGTGACGGACATTGAAGCGGCAGCGCGCATCGGCAACACCGTTTTCTGGCTTTCGTCTCACTCCCTCAACAGCAGCGGCGAGGACAAGAAGAAGCGAAAAGTCCTCTTCACAACAGACGTGACCGCTGATGGCACCCTTACCAACGTCGGAAAAGTCTATCGAAACCTCAGGGCAGATTTGGCCGCAGCACTTGGTCGCAGCGAGGAGCGCCTGAAGCCATCTCTCAATATCGAGGGCATGGCCGATACCCCGGACGGGCATCTGCTTATAGGCCTTCGGGGGCCGGAGACCCTACCCGGTGATCGAGCCATCCTCATCGAGATTGGCAATCCCAAACAACTAGTGGGCCTCGAAACAGGTGGGGCCACGAAAGCCAAGATCGAGCGTGTGGTGACACTTGATTTATCCGATGGGCCGGGAACAGTCGGGCGCGGCGTGCGCGACATCGTCAGGGTGGGGCAACGCTACCTCATCATCGGCGGCTCAGAGCCTGACGGTGGAAACCCTGCACCGAAACTCTTCTGGTGGGATGGACAAAGCGAAACGACAACGCCCGGACCGAGCGCCGATTTAACGGGAATGACGCCCGAGGCCGTCGTCGCATGGGACGACCAGGCCGGCGAAGTGTTCAGCGACAACGGCGGTTCACCGATCGAGGGAACGGAATGCTCCGACAAGTCTCCGCCCGCCAAAGCCTTTTTTCCGGCAGTCGATGTGAAGTTCTAGCCCACAGTTTCTGAATTTGAATGCTTCGGCGCAAACTGTTCTGTGTGAAGAGGGGAAAACGCATGGCCTACATTCTATCAGTCGGTGCGTTCGGTACCGACGTTCGCCGTCTCCAGGAATATACGCGATGTCGAACGGCAAGCTGGCCGGAAGCCAACGTGCGCTCGTCGTCTATGCCGAGGAGTGCAATCCCCAGACCAACCCGGACTACTGGCATTACAAGCGATAGTATTTCGGGGGTGATGACGGTGTCGAGTTTCTCGACGCCGCCGAAATCGAGCGGCTGATCACAGCTGCGCCCGATGCAACGCATCTCCGGATCATCATGAACGACAGCTCCATGTCCATTGAACGGATCCGCTGACACGACCCGTCGCGTTCGCTCTTCCAACATTCTGGCGAACCTCTCCTGTCCGCTCGCGGCCGGGCGATGGCGCCTGCTCGTTTCCAAGGAGGCACTTGATGAGCAACGATCCCTTCACCCTTGATATGTTCGGCAATACCGCGCTTTCGTCAGGTCTTGGACTGCGGGGTATCGTCGCGCAATTTGTAGCGGATTTCCTTGCCTGGCGTTTCGGAGAGCGACTGCGGATCGGCAAGCGCCTCCCTCGGCAGCCACTTCTCCCGGAATTCCGCGATGCTGATCGCCCGCCAGACCTTCTCCAGCGGCGCGTCCAGTTCGTATCTCTGCTCGAAACCGCTTTCCTGCACCTTCGCCTGCGCCTCGGCCTTCACGTCGTTCATTGATCCATATCCTTCAGCAAGAGCTTGAGAGCGTCGATGCGAGCCGGCCAGTAGGCGCGGTATTTCGCCAGCCATTGCGCGATAAGGGCCAGCCCGTCCGGATCGACTTCATAGTTCACGAAGCGGCCCTCCCTTTGTTCGCGCACCAGCCTTGCCGCTCGCAATACGGCGAGATGCTGGGACATCGCCGGCTGGCTGATATCCATGCCCTGGCGCAGAGTGCTGGCGTTCATGCTGCCGTTCGCCAGCTTTTCGAAAATTGTGCGGCGGGTCGAATCCGCCAAAGCGCGGAAAATATCATGTTCGATCATGACAACACATAAGCACACACTTATGCGATTCGCAAGGCTGCCTGGAGCCGGACCGGTATTTCGTGGTGGCCGGATTGCGATACTGCAGTCGTCGAGAGCGACACGCGGCTAATCACCGAGCGCTTCCCGGAGTTTACGAACAAGACGGGGATGAGAGCGTAGCTGGGTCATCGCGCCGCCTATGCTGCTCGGCCGAGGCGGTTAGAAAAAGCGGATCGGTAGTTTGCCGGCGAAGCTTGGGGGAGGTCGCGGCAGTCCAACGATCCCGAAAGTATTCGGGGCGTGATCAATAAAACCGGAAGAGCAATGTGCCTTTCCGATCATGCGAGCGGCACATCCTCGCCAGCTGGTCGATTCCCCTCAAGAGCAAGAATCGATTGTACGATAGCGGGGTCGGCGGATCCATTTCCACCATCTGGATATCCCAATCAAGCCGACGCGACCTGTTTATTGACGGGGTTTGCGCCCCGGCTTCATTGGTGCGGGTTTGCCTTCCTTAGCCGAAGGCTCCTTGAAGAATGCTGAAACATCAACGGATAGAGCGGCTGCCAACCGGTCCAAGAGATCGATCGATGCGTTGTGTCGCCCACGTTCGATGTCGCTGACGACTGTCCTGTCGACGTCAGCATCCACTGCCAGGTTTTCCTGAGTGATGTGCTGTGACGTTCTTAGTTGTCTCAGGTTCCAAGCTATGCGTGCGCGAGTGTCCATAAGCCATGGCCACCATCTTGCATTGCATTAAACCATCGGATATATCCGACATATTACACTGTTTGCCGGGGATCGTTGCGCACGCTGTTTCCCGAGGTTTTCATTAGTCTTACGAATAGGCGGCCACCATGGAACTGCGCCAGCTTTCCTACTTCGTCGCGGTCGCCGAGGAACTCCACTTCGGTCGCGCCGCCATGCGGGTCAACATCGCCCAGCCGGCGCTCTCCAACCAGGTGCAGGCGCTCGAGCGGCATCTCGGCGTGCAGCTGTTCAACCGCTCGACGAGACGGGTGGAACTGACCAGGGCAGGGGCGGTGTTCTATGACCGCTGTGTCCGGATCCTCAGCGAGATCGATCTCTCGGCCGAGGTGACCCGCTCGGCGGCCGGCAAGAGTGTCCGCCAGATCAAGATCGGCACGGTGCATCCGGCCACCAGGAGCGTGCTGCCGGCCTTCCTGGCCAGGATCGCCCGCAAATATCCCGATATCCGCCTGCACATCACCAGCGGCACCAGCGACGACATCATCCGCCAGCTGGAGACCGGCCGCATCAATCTCGGTTTCATCCGCCCGGTCGAGAACATCGGCACCTTGCGCTTCTTCTCGATTGCCCAGGAGCACTATCTGCTTGCTGTCGCCAGGAGCAATCCGCTGTCGAAGATGGAGGAGATCTCGGTCGAGGACTTGAAGGACCAGAAGATCATCGCCTTCTCACGGGCGAACCTGTCCTATACCGAGCGCTACTTCGCTTCGCTGTTCGACGAGCATGGTCTGAGCGGCAACATCGCCTATAGCTGCGACGACACCTTCTCGCTGGTGTCGCTGGTCTCTGCCGGGCTTGGCATCGGCTTTGCGCCGGAATGGACGGCCAATCTTCCCGAGCGCAATTTCGAGCTGAAGAAGGTCAGGGGCATCGATCTGAAGATCGGGCTGGGGGTTGCCTGGAACAAGGAAGACCCGACGGCCGCCCGCGACGACATCATCGACATCGCCCGCTCGCTGGCACGGCCGGGAAGGTGAGGTGAGGGACGGCTGCTGCTGTCTGCGTCTGCCGTCCAATCGTTCAACGTCTCTCCCTGCCAATATCCTGCCTTGCCGATCATCTCCGTGCGACTGCCGCCATCGCGCCCTGCTGCGGCTCCGGTCCTGCCAGGCACGCAGCGCCCGCAACGGCGTTGCCGTCCTCCACTGCGTTGCGGCCCTTCGGGTGCGGGCGCCGCTTGCCGCCTGGCTTTGGGACCGCCGTAGCAGGTCGCGATGGCCGCGACCTCAAAACGGAGGTTCCAACATGGGCAGGCAGCAGTCCAATCAACGCGCCGATCTCTATAGCCGCATCACCGACACGATCATCGCCGAGCTCGAACAGGGCGTGCGGCCATGGGTCAAGCCATGGACCAGGCCGTGGAACTCCGGTTCCGAGACCGGCGCGATCACCCGGCCACTGCGCCACAATGGCCAGCCCTATTCGGGCATCAATGTCCTGCTTCTCTGGTCCGAGGCGATCGCCCGCGGTTTTGCCTCGTCGACCTGGATGACGTTTCGCCAGGCAATCGAACTTGGCGGCGCAGTCCGCAAGGGCGAGACCGGGACCACCGTCGTCTTCGCCAGTTCCTTCATGCGCAGGCAGACGTCCGAGACCGGCGAGGAGCTGGAACAGGATATTCCCTTCCTGAAGAGCTACACCGTCTTCAACCGCGACCAGATCGCTGGCCTCGAAGACCGCTTTGACGACATCGCCCCGGTTCAGGATCCGCTGATCCGCATCGGTGATGCCGGCCGCTTCTTTGCCAATACCGGGGCGATGATCCGCCATGGGGGAACGGCAGCCTATTACGTGCCGGCCCGCGACTATATCCAGATGCCAGCCTTCGATGCGTTCATCGATGATGGCTCCTATGTCGCCGTGCTCAGTCACGAGATGACCCACTGGACGGCATCGCCGCATCGGCTCGATCGCGATCTCAGCCGCTATGCAAAGGACAGGAGCGAACGCGCCCGCGAGGAGCTGATTGCCGAACTCGGCAGCTGCTTCCTCTGTGCCGATCTCGGCATCGTCCCGGAACTTCAGCCACGCCCGGATCATGCGAGCTATCTCGCCGGCTGGCTCGAGGTTCTCGGCCGCGACAGGCGGGCGATCTTCACCGCGGCCGCCCACGCACAGCGCGCCGTCGACTACCTGCATCATCTGCAGCCGGATCTCGACGCTGACCATGACGATGGCGACCACGAGGAGGAGGCGGCGGCGTAAGCCGCCGTCTCTTCCACCATCAGTCGCCAGCATCAGTCGCGCGCTCTCGCGAACAATCCGGAAAATTCCGGATCGGCAAAATAGCGCAGCTTGGTTGCAGCGATCGGGCGCTATACGATGAGGCAGCGAGGAGTAGGGGGACTCGAGATGAGTGAAGCTAAAATGGCCAGCGATTCCAATGAAAATACGCGGGAACCGTCTACGGGAAAAACGGGGGTGACGAAAATATTGCTCTCGATGGCGATGGTAATTCTGCTCTCTGCGCTGGCGGGGGCAGTCTTCCTCGCTGCCAATCATTGGTCATCAAAGTCACAGGATTTCCCTCCTGCTCAACTAGAGCTGCTAAAAACCTGCCTCTCCTTCCTACTGACGGGTGTTGCCGCCGCGGTAGTTGCCGCGCTCATCCGCCTATATGAGGCTGACAGGCAAGATGCAGCAAAGAAGAGAGATGATATTCGGCAGAAACAGACGAGTAATCTACAGTACCTTCGTCGGCAATTTTCTATATTGCTCGCAATATACAATAGAGCAAAATTCGCGCGCAGAACTTTGAGGGCACGAGGCCGCCTTGTTGTAACGAAAACGCCAATCGAGTACGTCTTCGACGAGGATGTATATCAAGGCATTTTCGACGAACTTGAGCAAATCCAGCTTGATCTAGAAATCCAGAAACGCACAATTCGAGCAAATGTCTCAACCCTCGCAGGTGTGAACGTTGACGGGGTAGAACTTAGCAACCTAGCCGGTGTGGCAGAGGAATTTCTGCGAGGGGTACTAAGAGAGTATGAGGATCGATCGCACTGGCGCGAAGACAAATGTGTACACATAGCCGCTGGTAGCCGCGCTTTTGCGTTTATCGCGACCGCGCGCGACCGCGAAAGGTACAACATTGCGAATACCTCTCAGGACGAGTTTTTCACCCCTCTGGGTAATATTGAAGATACCGCGACAAAACGGCTATCGCAAGATTTCACGGCGGCCGATTGACCCGGAACGCTTGAGTGAGGAACGCCCTTTGCAAGGACGGACTAGAGACTTTCGCCTTTTGCGCCAATTATAAAAGCCGCGTCCGAAATCCCGCCTTGCGGCAAACCTCTCCGATCGGCGTCCAGATGCGTTGCGCGGCCTATTGCAAGTACGGTCGAACAGGACGTTAACAAGGATGAAGAGAACGGAAGGACACCCGGGCCGCCGCGAGGCATGTGGCGCCAGGCTCGCGTTCGCCCAACGAAGTCCATCCTTCGATGACTGTGGCGGATTTTTTTGGCCTGTCGCAATACCAGAGACTGAAAACCCTCGTTATCTAGGATACCGCCTGCGGGAATCACGGCTACGTTACCGCCACGCGTGCTGACCGCTTCATCTCTTCGTCCTCACTCGCGCGTTCTCGCGAACAATCCGGCGAATTCCGGATCGGCAAAATAGCGCAGCTTCGTGGCAGTGATCGGGCGCTGGCCGGCGAGGAACAGCAGTTCGATATCGCCGGGAAGATGGCGCACCTCGTCCGGTGTCAGGAGCGGGCGTCCGACATGCTGTCCGGCAAGGGTGAGGCCGGTCTTTTCCGAATCGAGCGCACGGGCGGCCGTCTGGAAGACGACGGTCTCCTGGCCAAGCAGGTTAGAGACGAGGCGGGCGCTGTCGTGATCGTTGACGCCGAACACCTGCAGCACGCCGGCATTCGACAGGAAGGTGCCGGCGCGCTGACCATAGGTGGCGCGCAGCTGATGGATGTCCTGGACGATCGGCCAGAGCTGCACGCCATAGCCGGCCATCAGGCCCATGGCGCGTTCGATCGGCGCCAGATGACCAAGGGCTGCGAACTCGTCGAGCAGATAGAGAACCGGCGGGCGGGAGGGAGCCGATGATGGTCCTGATGATGCCCCTGATGATGGTGCCGTGCGCGCCATCTCGGTCAGGCTCTGGGCAATCAGCAGCCGCAGCCATCTGGAATAGACCGCAAGCCTGTCCGGCGGCAGGACCAGGAACACGGTTGCCCTGGTTTGCTTCAGGTCGGCGAAGCGGAAACCGGATCGTGCCAGCACCGTCGTCATGCGCGGACTGTCGAGGAAATGCGTGTGCCGCTGGGCCGCAGAAAGCACGCCGCTTGCCTCGCGTTCCGACTTGCTCAGATGCCGGTTGGCGGCGCGCGCCACCAGTCCATTCACCGCATCATTGGCCTGCATCTCCTCAAGCACGGCCCGGAACCGATCCGGCGCCAGGGTCAGATAGTGCCTGAGCGTCGAGAGCGTGCGCCGCTCTGCCGGTTGGCTGGCAACGACATGCAGCAGCAGCCCTGATATCAGCGCCTTTGCCTCCTCGTTCCAGTGGGCGTCGCCCGACAGACCCGGCGCGTCGAACACCAGCGCATCGGCGAGAGTGGAGATATCCTCGGCGACATCGACGCTGTCTGGATCGCAGCCGTCGAGCGGGTTGAAGGCGGACGGGACGTGGCCGGTCACGGCAAACGGATCGAGAATATGGACCGGCCCGAAGTGCCGGCGCGCATTGCCTGCGACGATGGCGTTCTCGCCCTTCGGGTCGATGCAGATGATGGAGCGATCGGCTGTCAGGAGATTGGGAATGATCGTGCCGACACCCTTGCCGCTGCGCGTCGGCGCCATGGTGAGAAGATGGGCCGGTCCGTCATAGCGCAGCAGCCGCCCGGAGTTTGTAGCGCGACCGATGAGCAACCCGTCTGCAGCCCGCGTCAGGGATGCGACTTCCCGTCTGCCGGCAAAGCGCGCCGAGCCATGCGTGTCGCCACGCGCCGATCCGAAGTGCAGGATCAGCGGCGCCGACAGCATCCTGAGCAGCAGGATGACGGCGAAGGCGGAGAACATCCAGTTGCCGATCATCCAGATCAGATCGCCCTTATCGATCCCCAGGCTGTGACCGACATAGCGAAGGACAAGGGCCGCACTGACCACCGTGATCGCGTAGCCGACCGCGCCCATCGCAAGCCGCCTTGCGGTGCGAAGCGGAAGGGTGAGAAGTCCGACGACGGCCCATAGCGGATCACGCATGGCCATGCGCATCATGTTGGCAAGGGCAGCCCTGACGAGACGAAGCCAGTTCATCGGCTGGCCTCGCGATGATCACCAGCATCATCGGTATCATCGCTCGAGGCTCGGTCGTCGCCCTGCGGCGTCAGCAGATCGTTGAACAGGCTTCGATCTGCGTCGCGCAGCAGAAACTTCGGCAGTTCCGTTCGCAGCCATGCAGCGAGCTCGCGCGCAAACGGCGCGCCGCCCGCGTGTTCGAGGCGATGCAGCACCAGCGCCCCGATCAGGATCTTGCGGCGCGTGTCGATGGCGCGCTCCTGTTTGCCAAGCCGCATCTGCAACGTCTTCTTCTGCGCCTCCAGCCGGGCCAGCCGTTCGCCGATGGTCCCTCGTGCCATGTCGTTTCTCTCCCGTGTGCGGCCCTTCGCGTGTCGGGCCGCTCCCCTTGTCAAGCGAATCGAGGAATTGACCCCTTTGCCGAATTGAAGAACTGACCCCTCATTGGTTTGCGGTTTCATTGGGTTCGAGCGTCGCTCCGGCCTTCTGCAGAAGGCCGGAGCGACGCTTTTCGCGAAGCCGGTAGCTGTCGCCTCGGATGGTGATCACCGCCGA
>NZ_SLUQ01000010.1 GCF_004345245.1 Rhizobium sp. BK251
ACGAAGGAAGAGGGTGGCCGTCACACGCCGTTCTTCACCAACTACCGTCCGCAGTTCTACTTCCGCACGACGGACGTGACGGGCATCGTCACGCTGCCGGAAGGCACGGAAATGGTGATGCCGGGCGACAACGTCACGGTTGCCGTCGAGCTGATCGTTCCGATCGCGATGGAAGAGAAGCTGCGCTTCGCGATCCGCGAAGGCGGCCGCACCGTCGGCGCCGGCATCGTCGCATCCATCGTCGAGTAATTGGCGGCTGGGCTGCAGGCCCGAAGAGCAGGATAGGGACGCCAGATATGGTGTCCCTCTCGATCTTTGAAACCGGTGGCCCGCCTGAAGTAACCAAAGGTAAATGCGTGTCTCTTAGAGAGATGCGCGGATAACAGACACAAGGATAAAGTCGAATGAACGGCCAGAATATCCGCATCCGCCTGAAGGCGTTCGATCACCGGATTCTCGATGCCTCCACGCGCGAGATCGTATCGACGGCTAAGCGCACCGGTGCCAGCGTCCGGGGCCCCGTTCCGCTTCCGACCCGAATCGAGAAGTTTACGGTCAATCGGTCCCCGCACATCGACAAGAAGAGCCGCGAGCAGTTCGAGATGCGCACGCACAAGCGCCTCCTCGACATCGTTGACCCGACCCCGCAGACGGTAGACGCGCTGATGAAGCTCGATCTCGCTGCCGGTGTCGATGTTGAGATCAAGCTCTGAGCTGGTCTCGAGCTGAGTGAGAAGGATTGAACCGATGCGTTCAGGTGTGATTGCACAGAAGGTGGGAATGACCCGCGTCTATAACGACGCCGGCGAGCATGTCCCTGTAACAGTATTGCGCATGGAAGGCTGCCAGGTCGTGGCCCAGCGCACAGTAGAAAAGAATGGCTACACCGCAGTTCAGCTCGGTGCCGGCCAGGCGAAGGTCAAGAACACGTCTAAGGCAATGCGCGGAAACTTCGCGATCGCCAACGTCGAGCCGAAGGCCAAGCTGCAGGAATTCCGTGTCACGGAAGACAACCTGCTTGAGGTTGGCACTGAGCTCAAGGCTGGTCACTTCGCAGCAGGTCAGCTCGTCGACGTGACGGGTACGACCATCGGTAAGGGCTTTGCCGGCGCCATGAAGCGCCATGGCTTCGGCGGTCTTCGCGCCACGCACGGTGTGTCTGTTTCGCACCGCTCGCATGGTTCGACGGGTTCGCGCCAGGATCCGGGCAAGGTTTTCAAGAACAAGAAGATGGCTGGTCACATGGGCCAGACGCGCGTAACGACCCAGAACCTTGAAGTGGTTTCGACCGATGAAGATCGCGGTCTGATCCTGGTCAAGGGCGCAGTACCCGGTTCCAAGGGTGCCTGGATCATCGTGCGCGATGCCGTCAAGTCGGCCGCGAAGTAAGGGAGCCAGACCAATGGAATTGAACGTCAAGACCCTCGAGGGAAAAGACGCCGGGAAGGTTTCCCTTTCTGATGCGATTTTCGGCCTCGAGCCGCGCGAGGACATTCTCGCTCGCGTAATCCGCTGGCAGCTCGCCAAGAAGCAGCAGGGCACGCACAAGTCGAAGGGCCGCGCGGAAATCAACCGTACCGGCGCCAAGATGTACAAGCAGAAGGGTACGGGCCGCGCTCGTCACCATTCGGCTCGCGCTCCGCAGTTCCGCGGCGGCGGCAAGGCCCACGGCCCGGTTGTTCGCAGCCACGAGCATGATCTTCCCAAGAAGGTCCGTGCACTCGGCCTGCGTCATGCTCTTTCGGCAAAGCTCAAGTCTGATGACGTGATCGTCATCGACAGCCTCGTTGCTGCCGAAGCGAAGACCAAGGCCCTGGCATCGGTTTTCGAGACGCTGGGTCTCACCAACGCGCTCTTCATCGGCGGCGCCGAGCTTGATGGCAACTTCAAGCTTGCTGCCCAGAACATCCCGAACATCGATGTTCTGCCGATCCAGGGCATCAACGTTTACGACATCGTGCGCCGCGGCAAGCTCGTGCTTTCCAAGGCTGCCGTCGAAGCTCTAGAGGAGCGTTTCAAGTGACCGATCTTCGCCATTACGATGTGATCGTCTCTCCGGCGATCACCGAAAAGTCGACGCTGGTTTCCGAATATAACCAGGTTGTCTTCAACGTTGCCAAGACTGCGACGAAGCCTGAAATCAAGGCTGCCGTCGAGGCGCTCTTCGGCGTCAAGGTTACGGCCGTCAACACTCTGCTCCGCAAGGGCAAGACCAGGCGTTTCCGCGGTTTTGCCGGCAAGCAGAAGGACGTGAAGAAGGCTGTCGTGACGCTGGCTGAAGGCCAGACGATCGACGTCTCCACCGGTCTCTGAGGAATAAGAAAATGGCATTGAAAACATTCAATCCGACGACCCCGAGCCAGCGTCAGCTGGTCATTGTCGATCGCTCGCACCTCCACAAGGGCAAGCCGGTCAAGGCGCTGACGGAAGGTCTGACCAAGAGCGGCGGTCGTAACAACCTCGGCCGCATCACGGCTCGCTTCATCGGCGGCGGTCACAAGCGTACCTACCGTCTGGTCGACTTCAAGCGTCGCAAGTTCGACGTCGAAGGCACGGTCGTTCGTCTCGAATACGACCCGAACCGCACCGCCTTCATCGCGCTGATCAACTATGCCGATGGCGAGCAGGCCTATATCCTGGCGCCGCAGCGTCTTGCCGCCGGCGACAAGGTCATCTCCTCGGAGAAGGCTGTCGACGTAAAGCCGGGCAACACGATGCCGCTGCAGTACATTCCGGTTGGCTCGATCGTTCATAACGTCGAGATGAAGCCGGGCAAGGGCGGTCAGATCGGCCGTTCGGCTGGTGGCTACGTTCAGCTCGTCGGACGCGACCAGGGCATGGCGATCCTTCGCCTCAGCTCCGGCGAACAGCGTCTGGTTCACGGTTCCTGCCTCGCCTCGATCGGCGCGGTTTCGAACCCTGACCACGGCAACATCAACGACGGCAAGGCCGGTCGTACCGTTTGGCGCGGCAAGCGTCCGCATAACCGCGGTGTCGTCATGAACCCTGTCGACCATCCGCACGGCGGTGGTGAAGGCCGCACCTCCGGTGGCCGTCATCCGGTTACCCCGTGGGGCAAGCCGACCAAGGGCAAGCGTACGCGGTCGAACAAGTCGACCGACAAGTTCATCATGCGCTCGCGCCATCAGCGCAAGAAGTAAGAGAGGAAGTCTCCAATGGCTCGTTCAGTTTGGAAAGGTCCGTTCGTTGACGGCTATCTTCTCAAGAAGGCTGAGAAGGTGCGCGAAGGCGGACGTGCAGAAGTGATCAAGATGTGGAGCCGCCGCTCCACCATCCTGCCGCAGTTCGTAGGTCTTACCTTCGGCGTCTACAACGGCAGCAAGCACATTCCGGTCAGCGTCAATGAGGACATGGTCGGACACAAGTTCGGTGAGTTCGCCCCGACCCGCACCTATTATGGTCACGGCGCGGACAAGAAGGCGAAGAGGAAGTAACAATGGGCAAGGCAAAAGCCGAACGCCGGCTGAAGGACAACGAGGCGCAGGCCGTTGCGCGCACGCTCCGCGTCAGCCCTCAGAAGCTCAACCTGGTTGCAGCGTTGATCCGCGGCAAGAAGGTTGATCGCGCACTCGCTGAGCTGGAATTCTCCCGCAAGCGCATCGCAGGCGCCGTCAAGAAGACGCTGGAATCTGCGATCGCAAACGCCGAGAACAACCATGATCTCGACGTCGACGCTCTCGTCGTGGCGGAAGCCTATGTCGGCAAGTCGATCGTCATGAAGCGTTTCCACGCTCGTGGCCGTGGCCGCGCATCGCGTATCGAGCGTCCGTTCGCGCACCTGACGATCGTCGTTCGTGAAGTGCAGGCACAAGAGGAGGCCGCATAATGGGTCAGAAAATCAATCCGATCGGTTTCCGTCTTGGCATCAACCGTACCTGGGATAGCCGCTGGTTTGCGGACAATGCCGAGTACGGCCAGCTGCTGCACGAAGACCTGAAGATGCGCAAGTTCGTCATGAGCGAACTGAAGCAGGCCGGTATCTCCAAGGTGGTCATCGAGCGTCCGCACAAGAAGTGCCGCGTCACGATCCACTCGGCTCGTCCGGGCCTGATCATCGGCAAGAAGGGCGCAGACATCGACAAGCTCCGCAAGAAGCTGTCGGAGATGACGAATTCGGAAACGCACCTCAACATCGTCGAAGTGCGCAAGCCGGAAATCGACGCGACGCTGGTCGCCCAGTCGATCGCCCAGCAGCTCGAGCGTCGCGTGGCCTTCCGCCGCGCCATGAAGCGTGCTGTTCAGTCCGCGATGCGTCTTGGCGCCGAAGGCATCAAGATCACCTGCGCAGGCCGTCTCGGCGGCGCTGAAATCGCCCGCACGGAATGGTACCGCGAAGGTCGCGTTCCGCTGCACACGCTGCGCGCCGACATCGACTACGGTACTGCTGAAGCCGAAACCGCATTCGGTATCTGCGGCATCAAGGTCTGGATCTTCAAGGGGGAAATCCTTGAGCACGATCCGATGGCTTCCGAACGTCGCGCTATGGAAGGCGACGCACAGGGTCCGGCAAGCCGCGACCGCGACCGTGGCGATCGTCGCCGCGAACGCGACAACGCTTGATTAGCGCTGGCGAAAGATAAGCTCGGAGAAGTAAGAAAATGTTGCAGCCAAAGCGTACTAAGTATCGCAAGCAATTCAAGGGCCGCATCAAGGGCGTAGCCAAGGGCGGTTCTGACCTGGCCTTCGGCGAATTCGGCCTGAAGGCTCAGGAGCCGAACCGCGTCAATGCACGCGAGATCGAAGCGGCCCGCCGCGCGATCACGCGTCACATGAAGCGCGCCGGCCGTGTTTGGATCCGCGTGTTCCCGGATGTTCCGGTAACCGCAAAGCCGACCGAAGTCCGTATGGGTAAAGGTAAGGGCTCCGTTGAATACTGGGCATGCAAGGTCAAGCCCGGCCGTATGATGTTCGAGATCGACGGCGTCAGCGAAGAGATCGCCCGCGAGGCCCTGCGCCTCGGCTCTGCCAAGCTCTCGGTCAAGACGCGCTTCGTTCAGCGCATTGCAGAGTAAGGAGAGGCAGATGAAAGCCGAAGACGTACGCGGCCTCACGGCCGATCAGCTCAAGGACAAGCTCGCCGACCTGAAGAAGGAGCAGTTCAACCTGCGCTTCCAGAAGGCGACCGGCCAGCTCGAGAAGTCCTCGCGCATCAACGAAGTCCGCAAGGACATCGCCCGCGTGAAAACCATTGCCCGCCAGAAGGCGGCAGAAGCAAAGGCGTAAAGGAAAAAGAAGATGCCGAAGCGCATTCTGCAGGGCGTTGTCGTTGGTGACAAGAACGAGAAGACTGTTGTAGTCCGTGTTGAGCGCCGTTTCGCTCACCCGCTGCTCCAGAAGACTGTTCGTCGTTCCAAGAAGTACAAGGCCCACGACGAGAACAACCAGTACAAGATCGGCGACATCGTTTCCATCGAGGAATGCGCACCGATCTCCAAGGACAAGCGCTGGACGGTCGTTTCCGCCCAGGCGAAGTGAGTTAATTTCGCTCGGGCCCTTGCGCTTGGGCGAAATTTCTGTATGAAGCAGCGTCAGAACGCTCGTATGCCGGGCGTTCTTTTGCTTTGAGCGCACGGAAGGTCCCGTTCGGGAAACCACCCTGGCACGATCGATCCCGCGCTAGTCAAGCTATTGCCGTGTCTCTACTGGTCCTTCGTGGCGAGTTGGGCGGCTGACAATTTTCATGGGCCGGGATAGGGGGCGCAAGCCCAACCATTCCGGTAAAACAAGAAGGCGACCTGATATGATTCAGATGCAAACAAACCTCGACGTCGCGGATAATTCCGGCGCGCGTCGTGTCATGTGCATCAAGGTGCTGGGCGGCTCGAAGCGCAAGTATGCCTCGATCGGCGACGTCATCGTCGTTTCGATCAAGGAAGCCATTCCGCGCGGCCGCGTGAAGAAGGGCGACGTGATGAAGGCGGTTGTTGTTCGCACCGCCAAGGACATCCGCCGTCCGGATGGCTCCGTCATCCGCTTCGACACGAACGCAGCAGTCCTCATCGACAACAAGAAAGAGCCGATCGGCACCCGTATCTTCGGACCGGTTCCGCGCGAACTTCGCGCCAAGAACCACATGAAGATCATCTCGCTGGCTCCCGAAGTACTGTAAGGAGCGAGATCGATGCAGAAGATTCGTAAGGGCGACAAGGTCGTCATGCTCGCAGGCAAGGACAAGGGCCGCACCGGCGAAGTCCTCCAGGTTCTGCCGAAGGAAGATCGCGCAGTTGTTCGCGGCGTTAACGTCGTGAAGCGCCATCAGCGCCAGACCCAGAACCAGGAAGCCGGCATCATCAGCAAGGAAGCCCCGGTTCATCTTTCCAACATCGCCATCGTTGGCGGTGACGGCAAGCCGACCCGCGTCGGTTTCAAGGTCGTTGATGGCAAGAAGGTCCGTGTGGCCAAGCGTTCGGGAGAAGTGATCGATGGCTGAGGCAAAGTATGAGCCGCGGCTCAAGAAGGAATATGTCGAGCGCATTCGCAAGGCGATGCAGGAGAAGTTCTCCTACGACAACGAAATGATGATCCCGAAGCTCGAGAAGATCGTGATCAACATGGGTGTTGGCGAAGCCACTGCGGATTCGAAGAAGCCGACTATCGCTGCCGCTGACCTCGCGGCGATTGCTGGCCAGAAGCCGGTCATCACCCGCGCACGCAACTCTATCGCTGGCTTCAAGGTCCGCGAAAACATGCCGATTGGCGCGAAGGTCACGCTGCGCGGCGCCCGCATGTACGAGTTCCTGGATCGCCTGGTCAACATCGCGCTGCCGCGCGTTCGCGACTTCCGCGGCCTGAACCCGAAGAGCTTTGACGGCCGTGGCAACTTCGCCATGGGCATCAAGGAGCACATTGTGTTCCCGGAGATCAACTACGACAAGGTTGATCAGATGTGGGGCATGGACATCATCGTTTGCACGACGGCTAAGACCGACGACGAAGCGCGGGCTCTTCTGAAAGAGTTCGACTTCCCGTTCCGTCAGTAACCGTAACGACGAGCGTAGAAAAGGAACCTGATATGGCGAAGACAAGCGCAGTTGAAAAGAACCAGCGCCGCCGCAAGACGGTCGCCAACCAGTCCGCAAAGCGGGCTGCGCTGAAGGCGATCATTATGAACCAGTCCCTTCCGATCGAAGAGCGGTTCAAGGCCTCGATCAAGCTGGCATCTCTGCCGCGCGATGGATCGAAGACCCGCATTCGCAACCGTTGCGAAGTGTCTGGTCGTCCGCGTGCCTATTACCGCAAGCTGCGCATGTCGCGTATCGCGCTGCGCGAACTGGGCAATCTCGGCAAGGTGCCGGGCATCGTCAAGTCGAGCTGGTAAGGGAGCGTTCATATGACAATGACTGATCCATTGGGCGATATGCTCACCCGCATCCGCAACGGTGCTTCGCGCCGCAAGTCGTCGATCTCGACGCCTGCGTCCAAGCTCCGTGCGCGTGTTCTCGATGTCCTGCAGGCCGAAGGCTACATCCGTGGCTACTCCGTCGTCGATTTCGGCAACGGCAAGTCCGAGCTCAACATCGAACTCAAGTACTATGAAGGCGCATCGGTGATCCGTGAGATCGGCCGTGTGTCCAAGCCGGGCCGCCGGGTTTATGTCTCGGTCAAGTCCATTCCGCAGGTCGCGAACGGCCTCGGCATCACCATCCTTTCGACTCCGAAGGGTGTGATGGCCGATCACCAGGCTCGCGAACAGAACGTTGGTGGCGAGGTTCTTTGCTCTGTCTTCTAAGACAGGGCAGGGATCTCCATAGCGAACAGACAGGATTGAAAAATGTCTCGTATCGGTAAGAAGCCCGTTCAGGTACCTGCTGGGATCACGGCTACGGTCGATGGCCAGAAGGTTACTGCCAAGGGCCCGAAGGGCGAGCTGTTTTTCGTCGCCAATGACGAAATCGGCCTCAAGCTCGAAAACAATGCGGTTGTGGTAACGCCGCTCAGCCAGTCCAAGGATGCTCGTGCAAAGTGGGGCATGTCCCGCACGATGATCGAGAACATCTTCAAGGGCGTCAAGGACGGCTACGAGCGCAAGCTCGAAATCAACGGCGTCGGTTACCGCGCTGCCATGCAGGGCAAGAACCTGCAGCTGGCACTCGGCTTCAGCCACGACGTTGTTTACGAGCCGCCGCAGGGCATCACGATCGCTGTGCCGAAGCCGACGGAAATCGTCGTCACCGGCATCAACAAGCAGCAGGTCGGCCAGGTTGCCGCTGAAATCCGCGAATACCGCGGTCCGGAGCCCTATAAGGGCAAGGGCGTGAAGTATGCTGGCGAGCGCATCGTCCGCAAAGAAGGCAAGAAGAAGTAAGGATCACGCGAAATGGCTAGCAGGAAAGAAGCACTTGCACGTCGTGCCAACCGCGTGCGTCGTCAACTCAAGTCGGTGGCCAACGGCCGTCCGCGCCTGTCGGTTCATCGCTCCTCGAAGAACATCTACGCTCAGGTTATCGATGATGTTGCCGGCAAGACGCTCGCGTCTGCCTCGACCCTCGATAAGGATCTGCGCGGTTCTCTGAAGACCGGTGCTGACACGGCAGCGGCTGCGCTCGTAGGCAAGCTCGTTGCTGAACGCGCCTCCAAGGCCGGCGTCAACGAGGTCGTATTCGACCGTGGCGCCTTCATCTATCACGGCCGTATCAAGGCCCTGGCAGATGCAGCCCGCGAAGGCGGTCTGACCTTCTAAGTAAGAATTCCGGCCGGGCCTTTCAGGCATCGGCCGGATTTTCGCCGGGCCGCAAACGCTCTTCTTGAGGAGAGGTTGATGCGGTCTTCGTTTTGTTTGCCGTTCGCACCCGGAAAAGAAAAAGGAAAAGGACAATGGCACAAGAAAGAAGAGGTTCTCGCGACGATCGCCAGAACCGCGAGGAACGCGATAGCGAATTCGTCGACAAGCTGGTCGCGATCAACCGCGTTGCCAAGGTTGTTAAGGGTGGCCGCCGCTTCGGTTTTGCCGCTCTCGTTGTCGTAGGTGACCAGAAGGGCCGCGTTGGCTTCGGTCACGGCAAGGCACGCGAAGTGCCGGAAGCAATCCGCAAGGCGACTGAAGCTGCCAAGCGCGAACTGATCTTCGTACCGCTGCGTGACGGCCGTACGCTGCATCACGACGTTCATGGCCGCCATGGCGCCGGCAAGGTTCTGCTTCGCTCGGCCAAGGTCGGTACCGGTATCATCGCCGGTGGCCCGATGCGCGCCGTTTTCGAAACGCTCGGCGTCCACGACGTCGTTGCCAAGTCGACCGGTTCGTCGAACCCGTACAACATGGTTCGCGCTACCTTCGACGCTCTGAAGCACCAGGTTCACCCGAAGGACATCGCAGCTCAGCGCGGCATCAAGTACGCCACGCTTCAGGCTCGTCGCAGCGCCTCCGGCAACGCCTCTGAAGAATAAGGGAGCTTGACTGATGGCCAAGGCTACCAAGAAGACTGAAGCGAAGACGGTTACTGTCGAACAGATCGGCAGCCCGATTCGCCGTCCGGACGTCCAGCGCAAGACGCTGATCGGTCTCGGACTGAACAAGATGCATCGTCGCCGCACGCTGGAGGACACGCCTTCGGTTCGTGGCATGATCCGTGCAGTCCAGCATCTCGTTCGCGTTGTCGACGAGAAGTGAGACCGGAGTAACGCTCATGAAACTCAATGAAATCAAGGACAACGAAGGTTCGACCCACAGCCGCAAGCGCCTCGGCCGCGGTATCGGTTCGGGCTCGGGCAAGACCGGTGGTCGCGGTGTGAAGGGTCAGAAGTCCCGTTCCGGCGTCGCCATCAACGGCTTTGAAGGCGGCCAGATGCCAATCTACCGCCGTCTGCCGAAGCGCGGCTTCACGAACATCTTCAAGGCTGACTTCGTCGTCGTCTCGCTGGCACGCATCCAGACCGCCATCGACGCAGGCAAGCTCGACGCCAAGGCGACCGTTGACGCCGCCGCCCTCAAGGCTGCCGGCGTTATCCGCCGCACCAAGGATGGCGTACGCGTTCTCGCCGACGGCGAGCTGAAGGCGAAGATCAAGCTCGAGGTTGCCGGCGCTTCCAAGCCGGCCGTCGAGAAGATCGAAAAGGCCGGTGGTTCCGTGACGCTTCTTTCTGCCGCAGCGGCAGAATAATAATCTTATGATATGTCGCCCGGGGTGCTTCACACCGGGCGATTTTACTCCCATATGTGGGCCTCACGATTCCTGCTTCGGCGCACCCTGTGCCGCGCCGGTCCAGATCGAACCAAGGGTGAGGCACAGGGTTGCGCCGCAATCCGTCCGAAGCCCGGCTCTTGAACAATTGAAATACTGATTCCGGGTCCGGCCAATCCTCAAGCGCCGGAATTGGTAGCGCGGAGAAACGCATGGCTTCTGCAGCGGAACAATTGGCTTCCAATCTGAATTTTTCGACCTTTGCCAAGGCTGAGGACCTCAAGAAGCGCCTGTGGTTCACGCTCGCTGCTCTCCTCGTCTACCGGCTTGGTACCCATATTCCGCTTCCGGGGCTCAACCCCGGCGCCTATGCCCAGGCTTTCAGCAGCCAGTCCGGCGGCATTCTCGGCCTCTTCAACATGTTTTCCGGCGGCGCCGTGCAGCGCATGGCGATCTTCGCGCTGGGCATCATGCCCTATATCTCCGCGTCGATCATCGTGCAGCTCATGACCTCGGTCGTTCCGGCGCTCGAAAACCTGAAGAAGGAAGGCGAGCAGGGTCGCAAGATCATCAACCAGTACACCCGCTACGGTACCGTGCTGCTCGGCACGCTGCAGGCTTACGGCATCGCTGTGGGGCTTGAGAGCGGCAACGGCCTTGTGATCGATCCGGGCTGGTTCTTCCGCGTCTCCACGGTCATTTCGCTTCTCGGCGGCACCATGTTCCTCATGTGGCTCGGCGAACAGATCACGTCGCGCGGCATCGGCAACGGCATCTCGCTCATCATCTTCGCAGGCATCGCGGCCGGCCTCCCGCAGGCGCTCGCCGGCACCCTCGAGCTCGGTCGCACCGGCGCTCTTTCCACAGCCCTCATTCTGGCGGTCGTGGTCGTTGCGATCGGTGTCATCGGGCTGATCGTCTTCGTGGAGCGTGCGCAGCGCCGCCTGCTGATCCAGTATCCGAAACGTCAGGTTGGCAACCGGATGTTCCAGGGCGATACGTCGCACCTGCCGCTGAAGCTCAATACCTCGGGCGTCATTCCGGCGATCTTCGCTTCCTCGCTGCTGCTTCTGCCGGCGACCTTGGCAGGCTTTTCGAGCACCACGGCAATGCCGGGCTGGGCGACCTCGATCATCGCAGCCCTTGGCCATGGCCAGCCGCTCTATATGCTGCTCTACGGCGCGCTCATCGCTTTCTTTGCCTTCTTCTACACGGCGATCGTCTTCAATCCGAAGGACACGGCTGACAATCTGAAGAAGCACGGTGGCTTCATTCCGGGCATCCGTCCGGGTGATCGTACTGCGGAATATATCGATTACGTGCTGACCCGCATCACGGTGATTGGCGCGATCTACCTTGTCTTCGTCTGCATCTTGCCGGAGATCCTCGTGGCCAACACAGGGGTGCCGTTATCCCTTGGTGGTACTTCGCTTTTGATCGTGGTTAGCGTAACTCTTGATACGGTGGCACAGATCCAGGGTCACCTGATTGCACAGCAGTACGAAGGCCTGATCAAGAAATCGAAGTTGCGAGGAGGAAAGAGGGGGCGATGAGACTTATACTTTTGGGGCCGCCGGGCGCGGGTAAGGGGACCCAGGCCCAGCGGATCGTGGAAAAGCACGGCATTCCGCAGCTTTCCACCGGTGACATGCTCCGTGCAGCCGTTGCGGCCGGCACGGAGGTAGGCAAGCGGGCAAAGGCAGTCATGGACGCTGGCAAGCTTGTCTCCGACGAGATCGTCAATGCCATCGTCTCAGAGCGTCTCGATGCTCCGGACTGTGCAAGGGGCTTCATTCTCGACGGTTATCCCAGGACGCTCGTCCAGGCCGATGCAACGGAAGCCATGCTGAAGGCGAAGGGCATCGACCTGTCCGCCGTCATCGAGATCAAGGTCGATGACGCGGTTCTCGCGGATCGTGTTTCCGGCCGATATACCTGCGCCAATTGCGGTGCCGGCTACCATGACACGAATCTGAAGCCGAAGGTCGAGGGTGTCTGCGACCGTTGCGGCTCGACTCACTTCAAGCGCCGCCCTGACGACAATCGCGAGACGGTCGTCACCAGGCTGCAGGCCTATTACAAGGAAACGTCGCCCCTGGTTGGTTATTACTACGCCAAGGGCAAGCTGCGATCGGTGGACGGCATGGCCGATATTGATCAGGTCACAGCCGACATCGAAACCATTCTTTCGAAGCTGTAAGGCTTTGAAAATAAACTTGGCGGAATGGTTGCTTTTAAGCGCTGATTCCGCTAAACACCGCGCCAACTCGCGAAATGCCCTGCGATCGGCGCGGATTTCCCAAGGAAGTCCGGGTTCGGTCGTTTTGACATGTTGCGAACTCGAATTTGAGCAAGCGGCCCCTGTGGCGGCATAACGAAGCCCTATTGCCGGATGGCAACTGGAACGCAAGGAGAATAGGCGTGGCACGTATCGCTGGCGTCAACATCCCGACTGCAAAGCGCGTCGTCGTCGCGCTGACCTATATTCACGGGATTGGACCGAAATTCGCGCAGGAGATCATCGAAAAGGTCGGTATTCCGGCTGATCGCCGCGTCAATCAGCTGACTGATGCTGAAGTTCTTCAGATCCGTGAAACCATCGACCGTGACTATCAGGTCGAAGGCGATCTGCGTCGCGAAACCGCGATGAACATCAAGCGTCTGATGGATCTTGGCTGCTATCGCGGCCTGCGTCATCGCCGCGGCCTGCCGGTTCGCGGTCAGCGCACGCACACCAATGCCCGCACCCGCAAGGGTCCGGCAAAGGCGATTGCTGGCAAGAAGAAGTGATTTTTTGAGGCAATGGGCAATAGGCAGCAGGCGATAGGGTGCTCCCCGTCGCCTGCTGCCTAAATCCTGTTGCCCCGGAAGGTGGAGCCGCTGGCATTACGGCGGTGTAGAGATCAACGAAAGGAAAGTAATGGCCAAGGAAGCTGTCCGCGTTCGCCGTCGCGAGCGCAAAAATATCTCGTCGGGTGTGGCCCACGTCAATTCGACCTTCAACAACACGATGATCACCATCACCGACGCACAGGGCAATGCGATTGCCTGGTCGTCTGCTGGTGCCAAGGGCTTCAAGGGTTCGCGCAAGTCGACCCCGTTTGCTGCCCAGATCGCTGCCGAAGACTGCGCCAAGAAGGCTCAGGAACATGGCATGAAGTCGCTTGAGGTCGAAGTTTGCGGTCCGGGTTCGGGTCGTGAATCGGCTCTGCGCGCGCTCCAGGCTGCGGGTTTCATGATCACGTCGATCCGCGACGTGACGCCGATCCCGCACAATGGCTGCCGTCCGCGCAAGAAGCGCCGCGTCTGATCATCGCCAATCACAACACCGCCGGGCGCGACAGCGTTCCGGCCGGTGCTTCTCAAGCTCGGTTGCCACGATTGGATGGTGGCAACGAACGGAAGGCAGGAACATGATTCAGAAAAACTGGCAGGAACTGATCAAGCCGAACAAGGTCGAGTTTTCGTCGAGCCGCCGCACCAAGGCAACGCTCGTCGCGGAACCGCTTGAGCGCGGCTTTGGTCTGACCCTCGGCAACGCGCTCCGCCGCGTTCTGCTCTCCTCTCTGCGCGGCGCCGCCGTAACGGCCGTGCAGATCGACGGAGTGCTGCACGAGTTCTCCTCCATCCCCGGCGTTCGGGAAGATGTGACGGACATCGTGCTCAACATCAAGGAAATCGCCATCAAGATGGATGGCGACGATGCAAAGCGCATGGTCGTGCGCAAGCAGGGCCCGGGCGTCGTGACGGCCGGTGATATCCAGACGGTAGGCGACATCGAGATCCTCAACCCCGAGCATGTCATCTGCACGCTCGACGAGGGTGCCGAAATCCGTATGGAATTCACCGTCAATAACGGCAAGGGCTACGTACCGGCCGAGCGCAACCGCGCGGAAGACGCTCCGATCGGGCTTATCCCCGTCGACAGCCTCTATTCGCCGGTCAAGAAGGTCTCCTACAAGGTTGAGAACACCCGTGAAGGTCAGGTTCTCGACTACGACAAGCTGACCATGACGATCGAGACGGACGGTTCGGTCACCGGCGAAGATGCCGTTGCCTTCGCGGCGCGCATCCTTCAGGACCAGCTTTCTGTCTTCGTCAACTTCGACGAGCCGCAGAAGGAAGCCGAAGAGGAAGCCGTTACCGAGCTTGCCTTCAACCCGGCGCTGCTCAAGAAGGTGGACGAGCTGGAACTGTCGGTTCGTTCGGCAAACTGCCTGAAGAACGACAACATCGTCTATATCGGCGACCTCATCCAGAAGACCGAAGCAGAAATGCTCCGCACGCCGAACTTTGGTCGCAAGTCGCTCAACGAAATCAAGGAAGTTCTCGCTTCCATGGGCCTGCACCTCGGCATGGAAGTGCCGGCATGGCCGCCCGAGAACATCGAAGATCTCGCCAAGCGTTACGAAGACCAATACTAAGAAGCAAAGAAGGCAGGCTCTTTCGGCTGCCTTTCCCAGTCAAACAGCAGGCATGTCGCCTGCATGTGTCAGGAAACGGCAGGCCCGCCAGCAAGGCAAGGGCACTGCAATAAAGGAGAATAGCAATGCGCCACGCAAAAGCCGGCCGCAAGCTGAACAGAACTGCCAGCCACCGCAAGGCGATGTTCGCCAACATGGCTGCTTCGCTCATCACGCATGAGCAGATCGTCACGACCCTGCCGAAGGCAAAGGAAATCCGTCCGATCGTCGAAAAGCTCGTCACGCTCGGCAAGCGCGGCGACCTGCACGCTCGCCGCCAGGCGATCTCGCAGATCAAGGATGCCGCTGTCGTCTCGAAGCTGTTCGACACGATCGCTTCGCGTTACGCGACCCGCAATGGCGGCTATCTGCGTATCATGAAGGCTGGCTTCCGCCAGGGCGACAACGCGGCTCTGGCCGTTGTTG
Organism: Rhizobium sp. BK251; assembly: GCF_004345245.1. Taxonomy (GTDB): domain Bacteria; phylum Pseudomonadota; class Alphaproteobacteria; order Rhizobiales; family Rhizobiaceae; genus Rhizobium. Next base: position 15,029 of record NZ_SLUQ01000010.1, read on the forward strand.
AGTTCGTGGATCGCGACGTCGCTGCCAAGGGCGCTGCCGACAAGGCTCGCGTCGAGGCCGAAGCCGCCGCCGCAGAAGCTGCATAAGCCATTCCGGTACGCCGGACTGAAAACAGCCGGATCGAAAGATCCGGCTGTTTTCGTTTGTGGTGATGCTGGGCAAGTGGTCAGGCGCAGAACCCGCCAGGCATTTCAGCCCGCGACGCGTGGCGGGCTGACGTTCGGCTGTCGCCGTTCGGCCCGGTCTCTCTTTCTGTTGCGCAGGACCGGTCGAACCAGGCGGTAGAGCAGCAGGAGGGTGATCAGGCCGATGTAGATGTACTGCTCGACGGAAAGCACCTTCGTCGCCAGCGAAAAATGTACCGCACCGAGTGCTGCTACGAGATAAATCAGCTTGTGCAGCCTCACCCAGTTCTTGCCGAGCCTGCGGATCGAAAACATGTTCGAAGTGATGGCGAGAGGCACCAGGAACACGAGCCCGGCCATGCCGAACATGATGAACGGCCGCTTGGCGACATCAGCGATCACGGCCTGCAGGTAGAGCGCCTGGTCGAGGATCATGTAGACCGAGAAATGCATCAGGGCGTAGTAAAAGGTCAGGAGGCCGAGCGCCCTGCGGTAACGGATCAGGTTCCAGCCCGCAAGTTCGCGCAAGGGGCTGACCGCGAGCGTCAGGATCAGGAAGCGTATCGTCCAGAGCCCGAGGAACAACTCGAAGGTCTTGACCGGATCGGCGCCGAGGTTTCCCGTGGCGCCGAGATAGAATTGCCAGACGGCAGGGATGAAGCCAACCGCATAAAGCAGCCAGACGGAAGCCGGCTGCCAGCGTTTCGGCAGGCTGAGCGATATGGCCGGCATCAGAAATTCGCCCTCAGATCCATCCCGGCGTAGAGACTTGCCACCTGGTCTGCATAGCCGTTGAAGGGCAGGGTGGGCCGCCTGTTGGCGCCGAAGAAGCCGCCTTCGCCGATGCGCCGCTCGGTCGCCTGGCTCCACCGCGGATGGTCGACGGCCGGGTTGACGTTGGCATAGAAGCCGTATTCCTGCGGATTGGTGAGCTGCCAGGTGTTCTTGGGCTGATCCTCGGTGAGCGTGATGCGAACGATCGACTTGATGCCCTTGAAGCCGTATTTCCACGGCACCACCAGGCGAACGGGGGCACCGTTCTGGTTCGGCATGGTCTCGCCGTAGAGGCCGACGGCAAGCAGCGTGAGCGGATGGCGTGCCTCGTCAAGCCGCAGTCCCTCCACGTAGGGCCAGTTCAGGGACTGGAAAAAGCCGTTCTGGCCCGGCATCTGGTCGGGTCTGACGACGGTCTCGAAGGCGACGTATTTAGCGCTTCCCAGCGGCTCCACCTTGTCGAGGAGGGCGGCCAGCGGGAAGCCGTCCCAGGGAATCACCATCGACCAGGCCTCGACGCAACGCATGCGGTAGACCCGTTCTTCGGGCGGGAATTCCTTGATGAGGGCCTCGATGTCGAAGGTGCCGGGCTTGCCGACCATGCCGTCGACCTTGATGGTCCAGGGCAGCGGCTTGAATTTGCCGGAGAGTGCGGCGGGATCGCCCTTGTCGAGGCCGAACTCGTAGAAATTATTGTAGGTCGTGACGTCCTTGATCGGCGTCAGGGGCTCATCGACCGTATAGCTGCTCTTGGCTGCCGCCAGCGGCGCGGCCATGGCATCGGTGCCCGAAAGGGCAAGCGCGGCCACGGCTGCCGCTCCGAGGAATTCGCGACGCCGCAAGTACATGCCGCGCGGCGTGATCTCCGAGGAGGCGATCTTCGGAGGATGATAGGCTGTCATCCTGATATTCCTTTCTGCAACTGCAGTGATGATACGCTCTATACGAAGACAAGGCGTGTTTTGTTACAGCTGTACGATGGAATTCAGCCTCGGAAGAAGGCAACTTTTTGTGTTCAGACCGGATGGAATAAAGAGTGGAGATCGTTGTCTACTCTACTCGGGGCGGTTTATTTGCTGTTTGGCCCCGGCTCCCGCGTCTCTTGAGGCGTACCGGTTTCGGTCGCATCGGTAGTGACAGGGGAGGGCGATTGGATTAGGACAATTCCAAAAAGCGGAATGTGCCGGGATTTTTCCGGAGGCGCGTAGCCTCGAAGCGGCATCCGAGACAATTCCAGACTCGAGGAAAACATCATGCCAGCGTATCGTTCCAGAACCACCACCCATGGCCGCAATATGGCGGGTGCGCGCGGCCTTTGGCGCGCGACGGGCATGAAGGATTCGGATTTCGGCAAGCCGATCATTGCGGTGGTGAATTCCTTCACGCAGTTCGTGCCCGGCCACGTCCACCTCAAGGATCTGGGGCAGCTTGTCGCGCGTGAGATCGAGGCGGCTGGCGGCGTCGCCAAGGAGTTCAACACGATCGCCGTCGATGACGGCATCGCCATGGGCCATGACGGCATGCTCTATTCGCTGCCGTCGCGCGAACTGATCGCCGACAGCGTCGAATACATGGTGAACGCCCATTGCGCCGACGCGATGGTCTGCATCTCCAACTGCGACAAGATCACTCCCGGCATGCTCATGGCTTCGCTGCGCCTCAATATCCCGAGCGTCTTTGTTTCCGGTGGCCCGATGGAAGCCGGCAAGGTCGTCCTGCATGGCAAGAAGGTCGCCCTCGATCTCGTCGACGCCATGGTTGCGGCCGCCGATGACAAGATTAGCGACGAGGACGTCAAGGTCATCGAGCGTTCGGCCTGTCCGACCTGCGGTTCGTGCTCCGGCATGTTTACCGCCAATTCCATGAACTGCCTGACGGAAGCGCTCGGCCTATCGCTGCCCGGCAACGGCTCGACGCTTGCCACGCATGCGGACCGCAAGCGTCTCTTCGTCGAAGCCGGTCATTTGATCGTCGACATTGCCCGCCGTTACTACGAGCAGGAAGACGAGAGCGTTCTGCCGCGCAAGGTCGCTTCCAAGCGGGCCTTCGAGAACGCCATGTCGCTCGATATTGCCATGGGCGGATCGACCAACACGGTTCTGCACATCCTGGCAGCGGCACATGAAGGCGAGATCGATTTCACGATGGCGGACATCGACGCGCTCTCGCGCCGTGTACCCTGCCTGTCGAAGGTCGCGCCGGCCAAGAGCGACGTTCACATGGAAGATGTCCATCGCGCCGGCGGCATCATGTCGATCCTTGGCGAGTTGGACAAAGGCGGCCTGATCAACCGCGATTGCCCGACCGTCCACGCCGAGACGCTCGGCGATGCGATCGACCGATGGGACATCACGCGCACCAGCAGCGAGACGGTTCGCGACTTTTTCCGTGCGGCTCCCGGCGGTGTTCCGACCCAGGTCGCCTTCAGCCAGGATTCCCGCTGGGAAGAACTGGACACCGATCGCGAACACGGCGTCATCCGCTCCGTCGAGCACCCTTTCTCCAAGGATGGCGGTCTTGCCGTTCTGAAGGGCAATCTGGCGCTTGACGGCTGCATCGTGAAGACGGCGGGCGTCGATGAATCGATCCTGAAATTCTCCGGTCCGGCCCGCGTCTTCGAGAGCCAGGATGCATCGGTCAAGGCGATCCTTGCCAATGAGGTCAAAGCCGGTGACGTCGTCGTCATCCGCTATGAAGGCCCCAAGGGCGGCCCCGGCATGCAGGAGATGCTTTATCCGACGAGCTACCTGAAGTCGAAAGGCCTTGGCAAGGCCTGCGCGCTGATCACCGACGGCCGCTTCTCCGGCGGCACGTCCGGCCTGTCCATCGGTCACGTCTCGCCGGAAGCGGCCAATGGCGGAACGATCGGCCTCGTGCGGGAAGGGGATATGATCGATATCGACATCCCGAATCGTACGATCAGCCTGCGGGTGAGCGAATCCGAACTGGCAGCGCGCCGCGCAGAGCAGGACAACAAGGGCTGGCAGCCTGCCGAGAAGCGCAAGCGCAACGTCACGACGGCGCTCAAGGCCTACGCAGCCTTTGCGACGAGCGCTGATCGCGGTGCAGTCCGCATCCTTCCGGAGTGAGGGTTTCTGCGGCTCGGCCTTTGCGCCTGAGCCGCAGTCCATCTCGAAAATTCAGGCCGATCAGCGAGATGTTCAGCGCGCCGGCGCAGAGCTCCAGTGCCTGCACGGCGTAGAAGGTCGTGCCGAGAGCGCCATAGATCGCCAGATGCCGCAGCACGAAGGCGCAGGGGACGAGCACCAGTAGTCCATTGAGGGCGATGACCGGCATGCGTCTGCGCTTGGCGGTGACAACGGGATGTTTCCACCGTCCACCGAGGCGGGAGCCGCTGAAGCCCGTAAAGGCGAGTGCTGGTACCAGCAGCAGCAAGCCCCATGGAATGGCGAGCTTGACGAAGCGGATGGCCTCCGGGCCGCCGAAGAGTTCGCTTGATACCGTCGAAAGCCAAAACAACAGGGTCGTCGCCAGCGCGAGTGCGCCGGCCACGGGATGAAGTGTCTTCATCGTCGTCGTCCTTCTGCGAGGTCAGTCCGGCGGACGCAACTCGTCCAATCCGGTAGAAAGCTGCTCCAGGATATCAATCGCCGCCCTGATCCGCGTGGCGTCCATTTGCCTGGTGAGCCGCGTGGAAAGCGCGCCCCAGCGCTCCATGATCCCGGCATATGCGTCCGCGCCTGCTGGCGTCAGCCTCACCAGCTTCGCCCGCTTGTGCTGCGGATTGTCCTCGAAGTCGATGTTGCCCTGCCGCTGCAATTCATCGACCAGCCGCTGCACCGACTGGCGCGCGAGGCCCATGTTGCGGGCGATCTGCGCGACCGTCAGCGGTTGGCCGGCAAGCGCGATCGCGCCCATGACTTGCCAACGGGCGCTCGAGAGGCCGAAGGGCTCGGTCAAAGCGTCGCCCGCCGCGATCAGCGCGCCATTGGCACGGAAGACGGTCAGGGCAAGAGTGCTAATCGACGCATCAATATCGCTAATCATGACAGCACACTGTCATAACGACAGTGTGCTGTCAATGTGAGTGCGCATCGCGGATGGCTGGGCTGCGGTCAGAGTGGCCGATTGATATTCTTGTAGGTCTGGTCGAGCTGCTTCAGGCGTTCGTCATACGAGGTCTTCAGGCAGGTGACGTCGGCACCGCATGCCTGGCGCTTCTTCAGCCACGCGCTTTGTTCATCCTGCAGCGTGCCGCGCGCGCCCATGGCCAGCAGCCCCGAGAGAAGTTCGAACGTCGTGACCATTTTGACGTCGGCGTCGTTGAGCGCGCGGTTATCGCAGATTGCCTTTTCATCGGGCTTGAGCGCCGGCGCATCGCAATCGAAGCTGGCTGCCGGTGAGGCAACGCTCGAAGCGAACAGGGAAGCCGCGGCAAGGCCGAGCACGACGACTTTTTTCGCACAGCAGGGCGCGATCCATGCCCGAAAATCCATGTTCATTTTCCCTCCTTGAAGAAGCGTTCGACAGCATTCAAATCAAAATCACCTAACGGTGACATTGAGCAACGGGTGGCGAGTGAATTGACAAGCCAAGGTCACTAAACAAAAGCCTTTGCGGAGGTTTTTGTTCATTGGGCGGCGGCTTTTCACCCTCTTTTCGCCGCGGCAATCTTCCATGCTTCCGCCCTCTTTTCTTTCTAGCGTCCGGCGCTACAACGTTCTCTACAAAAGAAAATTTCAAAGGAATCACATGCAGGGTCTGCTGAAACGCTTCTCCGTCTCGATCTTTGCGCTGGTGCTCGTTCTGCCCCCCACAGCCTGGGCGCAGGCCGAGAAGACCGTGCCGCAAAGCGAGGCACAGATGAAGCTTTCCTTCGCGCCGCTCGTCAAGCAGACATCAGGCGCGGTCGTCAACGTCTATGCCGAGAAGACCGTTCGCAGCCAGTCGCCTTTCGCCGGCGACCCCTTCTTCGAGCAGTTCTTCGGCCAGCGAATGCCGAACCGCACAGAGAAGCAGTCTTCGCTCGGTTCGGGCGTGATCGTAGAGGCGAACGGCACTGTGGTGACCAACAATCACGTCATCGACGGGGCGGACGATATCAAGATCGCCCTGTCCGACGGCCGGGAATTCCCCTGCAAGGTCGTGCTCAAGGACGATCGCGTCGATCTCGCTGTTCTGAAGATCGAAAGCAAGGAGACCTTCCCGACGCTTCAGGTCGGCGATTCCGACGCAGTCGAGGTCGGCGATCTCGTGCTCGCCATCGGCAATCCCTTCGGCGTCGGCCAGACGGTGACAAGCGGCATCGTCTCGGCGCTAGCCCGCAACCAGGTCGTGAAGAATGAGTTCGGCTTCTTCATCCAGACCGACGCGGCGATCAATCCCGGCAATTCCGGCGGCGCATTGATGAACATGGACGGCCAGCTCATCGGCATCAACACGGCGATCTTCTCGCGCGGTGGCGGCTCGAACGGTGTCGGTTTCGCGATCCCGGCCAATCTGGTCAAGGTCTTTCTTGCCTCGGCCGATGCTGGCGCGAAGAGCTTCGAGCGTCCTTATGTCGGAGCGACTTTTGAACCGGTCACGTCTGATGTCGCCGAAGCGTTGGGTCTCGACAAGGCACGAGGCGCCCTTATCGCAAAGGTGATGGATGGAAGCCCGGCGGCCAAGGCTGGCCTCAAGGCGGGTGAGATCGTGACCGCCGTCGACGGCATTCCCGTCGAGCATCCCGATGCACTACTGTATCGGTTGACGACGGCCGGCCTCGGCAAATCCGTGAACCTCTCGGTCGCCGAAGGCGGTCACGAGGCACAGGTCAGCCTGGCGCTCGCGCGCGCGCCGGAGACCGAGCCGCGCGACCAGCGCACGATTGGCGGCCGCACACCCTTCACCGGCGCCGTCGTCGAAAATCTTTCGCCGCTGGTCGCCGACGAATTGCGCATGCCGACGGATTCGACCGGCGTCGTCGTCTCGCAAGTCGAGGACGATTCTCCCGCTGCCCGCCTCGGCTTCGAACCGCGCGACATCATCGTCTCGATCAACGGGCAGGAGGTTAAGTCGACGGGCGAGCTCGCCTCCATCGCCGCTGACGATCCCGGCCTGTGGCGCGTCGAGATCGAGCGGGACGGTCAACGGATACGGCAGTTCTTCCGATGAGCGATGACCTGTTTGCACCGCGGATTCCCGAGGAGGTCGCCAATAGGCGGCCCCTGGCGGATCGTCTGCGGCCGCAGACTCTCGCCGATGTCACCGGCCAGTCACATCTGACCGGCGAGGATGGCATCCTGCGCCGGATGATCGCCTCTGGTTCGCTCGGCTCGATGATCTTCTGGGGGCCGCCGGGCACTGGCAAGACGACCGTCGCGCGGCTGCTTTCGGGCGAGGCGGGCCTTGCCTTCGAGCAGATCTCGGCGATCTTCTCCGGCGTTGCCGATCTCAAGAAGGTCTTCGAGACTGCGCGGCTGCGCCGCATGGATGGCCGCCAGACATTGCTCTTCGTCGACGAGATCCATCGCTTCAACCGCGCCCAGCAGGATAGCTTCCTGCCGGTAATGGAAGACGGCACAGTCATCCTCGTCGGCGCGACGACGGAGAACCCGTCCTTCGAGCTCAATGCGGCCCTTCTTTCCCGTGCAAGGGTGCTGACCTTCAAACCGCATGACGAGGAAAGTCTCGGGGAACTGCTTCAACGCGCGGAGAATGCCGAGAGCAAGCCGCTGCCGTTGACCGCAGAGGCACGCGCGAGCCTTGTCCGCATGGCCGATGGAGATGGACGCGCGGTGCTGACCCTTGCCGAGGAGGTCTGGCGCGCAGCCCGCAAGGATGAGGTCTTCGACGCGGACGCGCTGGTGCGCATCGTGCAGCGCCGTGCGCCGGTCTACGACAAGGCCCAGGACGGCCACTACAATCTGATTTCGGCGCTGCACAAGTCCGTGCGCGGCTCGGACCCGGACGCCGCGCTCTATTACCTTGCCCGCATGTTCGACGCCGGCGAGGATCCACTCTATCTCGGTCGCCGCCTGGTTCGCATGGCGGTGGAGGATATCGGCCTTGCCGATCCGCAGGCGCTGGTGATCTGCAATGCGGCAAAGGACGCTTACGACTATCTCGGATCACCCGAAGGCGAGCTGGCGCTTGCGCAAGCCTGCGTCTACCTGGCGACCGCTCCGAAATCCAATGCAGTCTACACGGCCTTCAAGGCCGCCACACAGGCAGCCAAGGAGAATGGCTCGCTGCTGCCGCCGAAGCATATCCTGAACGCTCCCACGAAGCTGATGAAGGGCGAGGGCTACGGCGACGGCTATCGCTACGACCATGACGAGCCGGACGCCTTTTCCGGCCAGGACTATTTCCCGGAGAAAATGGGTCGGCGGACCTTCTACGATCCACCGGAGCGCGGTTTCGAGCGCGACATCAGGAAGAGGCTGGACTGGTGGGCGAAATTGCGCAGGGAGCGCGGGGGAGGCTGAGGCCTCGCGCCGTTCGTCCGGGACCGGCAGGGGTCAGGAGGTCTTCTGCAGCTTCGCGTTGGCGGCCGGCGCCGATACGATCTTGACCGAGGAATCCGCAAGGCCGTGATGGCCTTCCATGTCGACGATCAGGTGCCAGTGGCCGCTCTCGGGGATGACGATTCTCACCGGCGCTTTTTTCGCCACGCCACCGAGATACTTGAAGTCCAACAGTTCGGTAAAGCGCTGGAAGTTCGGCGCCGTCATCAGGCGCACGTTATTGACCGCGTTCAGGGCCACCTCGATGATGGTCCCGGCGCGCTGTTCCTTGAGGTCATAATGGGTAAAGCGGAAGGCGGGCTTTGGCATCCTGTCTCTTGAGCTTTCGTGACGTCAGGCCTGCTACCATAAGGGCAGGCCGGTTAACGAAAGGTTCGGGAAGCGCGGCTGGCCCGATGTTCGCAACGCTTCCCGCGCCTTGCCCGTCGTTGAGTTCCCCAGACGGGCAAGGCGATGGACACTACTCAGTGCAAATTCGAGCGAGGGTCGGAAGAGGGCGCAAAATCGAGGACGGTGTCGTCCGGTGCGCGGCAGATTTCCGCCGGATCATGATTGCATTCTGCGGCAGCGAAGTGCAGGGCGGCGGCCTCATTGACGAAGAGACCACCGACGCGGCCTTGCCTGTCCTGGACGATCCAGCGGCCCCCGATGTCGCGGCCAACCGTGAAGCGGGCCCGACGCGGAGAACCGGAGGCGAGGCGCTGGATGTGCTGTATGTTTGCCATGATTTTCAAGTCCCTGATGTCATTCGTTCGATCGTTTAGTGGTGGATCCAGCCAAGCAGCAGCTGGATAGCGCCGGCGAGCAGGATGACCCCCACGAGCCGGGGCGCGATTGCGACAAGACCGGCATGGAGCGAATGGAATGGGGCTTGGCTTTCGGCCCGCGCGGCAACCTTGCCGCGCCGGGGTTGAAGCGGGTCGGCTGAAGCGCCGAAATCAGAAATGCGTGACATCACAAAGATCCTTTCAGAGTGCCACCGCACCGGCATCGAATACTTCGACCTCGGTGCATACTGAAGAATCTATTCATCGTTCGATAGGAATTCCATTTGGCGCCAGAGAGAAAAGTATTAAAATCTCATATAGATAGCGCATTTCTATATATCGAACCGGACAAGCGAGCGCGCCTTGCAGCCGCTCATCGGGTCCTTGAGGAAGGGTTCCACGGCGGCGCGGATCGCCGCCTTGGTGGCTTCCTCCGCAGGGACCAGGGGCAGGCGTACCTCGGGGTCCAGGCCCCGCATGAGATGCAGCGCGTATTTCACCGGCACCGGGTTGGTTTCCAGTTCCAGCGCCCTCATGAGCGGGCGCAGGCGATGCTGCAGGGCCAGCGCGGCGTCAAAGTTGCCTGCCTGGGCGGCCTGCTGCATCGCTGAGAAAAGTCGGGGCACGACGTTGGAGGCGACCGAGATCGTTCCGCGGCCGCCGACCATCGCGAAGGCGAGAGCAGTCGCGTCATGGCCGGAGAGCATCGTCAGTCTATTGCGCAGGAGCGGCGAGAGGCCGACGATGCGGCTGATGTCGCCCGTGGCGTCCTTGATGCCGATGACCGTCGGGATCTTCGCGAGCCTCTCGATCGTGGCCGGCGAGAGATCGGCTGCCGTGCGCGAGGGGACATTGTAGATGATCAGCGGAATGTCGGTGCTGGCGGCGACCGCCTCGAAATGGCGGCAGATGCCTTCCTGGGTCGGCTTCGAATAATAGGGTACCACGACAAGGGCGGCACTGGCGCCGAGAGTGGCGGCCCGGCGCGTCCGCGCGATCGTCGTTTCAGTGGAGTTGGTGCCGGTACCGGCGATGATGGGCAGCTTGCCCTCGGCGATCTCGACACAGATGCTGATGATCCGCGTCTGCTCTGCCTCGGTCAGCGTCGGCGCCTCGCCGGTCGTGCCGCAGGCGACGAGACCCGCAATGCCATTGCGGATCTGCCATTCGACAAGCCCCATCAAACCGACATGGTCGAGGGCACCGTTCTTGAAGGGGGTGACAAGCGCCGTAATGGCGCCATGAATACGAGGCGGCGGCTTGCCGCCCTCGGGGAGGTCGATTCTCATGGGTGTGGTTTTTTGGCTCAGAGTACGTGCAGGATCACATACAGTTCGACGCAGGCGAGCACGATGCCGAAGGTTACGAGCAGGTGCGCCGTGCGGCGCTCGCGCATCTGGCGGTTCCGGCCGAGCCGTCTTGGACGGGAAGAGGGCTTAAGCTCGTCGGAGCGGATGGAAGCTTCGCGCCGCTGACCGCCGATGCGCGTGACAAGCGCGGTCGCCTCGGGCGTAGTGGAAAGAATCTGGCGCATGTCGTTCGTCTCTGCATTGGAACATCTGCACTGGAGCCCAAGGGTACGCCCGAAGCGGATAGGAATTCCATTCGCGACGCCTGGCGAAAAAATAGGAAAACCATAAAGGCCGCCACGCGTGCGCAGAGCTGGGCGAGCCAGATGGCGGACTGACTGCGGGAACCGTTCCCGCGAACACCCCCATGAAAGTCAAACGTGCAGGCACGGAGCGGTTCGTTTTTATGAATATTGCAGTATGCTAATACAAACTCGACAGTTGATCACGCTCCAAGGAGGGACGGCCATGGGGAGAGGGTTGAGAGCAAGCTGCCTGGCATTGATGTCGTCGGGACTCGCGACGCTGGCATATCCCGCCATTGCATTTGCGGGACCGATCGATGATCTTGCGGCCGCGGCGAAAGTGGAAGGCGAGCTCAACGTGATCGCCCTACCACGGGATTGGTGCGGCTATGGCGGAATCATCGACGACTTCAAGATCAAATATGGCTTGAGGGTGAACGAGTTAAAGCCACAAATTTCATCCGAGGAGGAGATCGACGCAATCAGGGCTGCGCGCGACAACGCGACAACCCCTGCGCCGGACGTGATCGATGTCGGTCTCTCCTTCGGTCCGGCGGCAAAGCGAGAGGGTTTGCTGCAGCCATACAAGGTGCGCGCCTGGGATAGCATCCCGAGTGCTGCAAAGGATGCCGAAGCCTATTGGTACGGCGACTACTACGGAACGCTCGTCTTTGAGGTCAACGCCAATTTCGTCTCGAAGATGCCCAGGGACTGGGCCGATCTCCTGGCGCCAGAATACCGGAACTCGGTTGCGCTCGGCGGCAATCCTTCGTCCAATCAGGCCGTCCTGACCGTTTTCGCTGCCGGACTCTCGACCTCCGGCGGCAATGCCGAGACGGCGACCGAGCGTGGACTGGATTTCTTTTCCGAACTTCACAGGAAGGGAAATTTCGTTCCTGTCGTCGGCAGATTCGACGCGTTTGTCGACGGGCGCACGCCTATTATGGTGCGCTGGGATTACCTTGCCCTTGGTGACCGCGACAGTCTCGCGGGCAAGATCAGGGTGGAGGTGATCCGCCCTCAGACAGCCGTGGTTGCCGGCGTCTACGTTCAGGGGATCAGTGCCCTCGCGCCGCATCCGAACGCGGCACGGCTCTGGATGGAGTACCTTTATTCCGACGAGACACAGCTTGCTTGGCTGAAGGGCAATTGCCAACCGATCCGTCTGGCGGGCTTGCTGCACGATGACAAGGTGCCGGCCGATCTCAGGAAGGGCATCAGGCCCTCGGGAAGGGACCGTGGAAATCCCGAGCCGTTCTTTCCGACGCTGGAGCAGCAGGAGAAGGCGAGGGATACCATTATGAATGGATGGGGGAGCATCGTGGGTGTAGACATCGAATGTGTTCCGGAGGAACCCGCCCCACTTGGGCCGATGTCCTTCAACATCCCTAAGGCCGCACCAATGTGCCTGCCGCAATGAGGTCGTCTTCTGGCGCTGGCGGCCCGGTCTTGTCCGCACGCCGTTGAAGGCTATCTCGAAACCGGCTCGATCGGTGCGCTGAGCACCACCCTCGTGCCGGGCTGGTTGTCCTGGTACTCCAGTGTGCCGCCGAGCTGGCCCACAAGCCCGTTGATCAGCCTGCTGCCGAAGCCGGTGCGCGCCGAGCCCCGGCCGACGCCTTCGTCGGCAACGATGAGCCGGAATCGGTTGCGATCCTCTGAGAGCGTCACACGAAGGCGGCCCGCCTTGCCGCCATAGGCATATTTGTTGGCGTTGATGACGAGTTCCGTGAGCACGAGCCCTAGCCCGATCGCGCGATCGTTCGGCAGCACGATCGGCTGCAGGTCGCGTACCAGATGTGCTGCCCAGTCCGCGCCGAACGATGCAGCAAGGTCGTCAAGCAGTTCATCGACATAGCGCGCCGCGTCGATCGCCTCGAGCTGGTCGGAGCTATAGAGGCGGCGGTGAACCAATGAGACCGCGGCGATGCGCCGGCAGGCTTCGTCGATTGCGTTCTGCAGCGATGTGTCGTCGGATTCGCGCGCCTGCAGTTTGAGGAAGCTGGAAACCAGCTGCAGGCTGTTCTGGACGCGATGGTTTATTTCGCCGATCAGGAATTCCTTCTGCTGAAGCAGGCTTTCCTTCTGCTCCACGGTGCTCAGGAGCTGCCGGTTCAGGTCGATGATGCGGCGCGTCTGCCACACATTCGTCACCGCCACGCGTAGGTGGCCTGCGGCCTCCACCTCGGGTATCGTCCAGCGTCGGGCTCTCCCTTCGACGATTTCGGTCCAGGCTTCGAAGCTGGCACGCGGGTTGAGGGTGCCGCCTTCGCCCGGCACGACGTGCTTGTGTGGATTGCCGGCCCAGTTCACGACCTCGGTTTCCTCCGCCCGAAACCACAAGACGAGCCACGGTTCGCTTGCTGAAAGCGTTATGGCGAGGAGACCTGCGGCCAAGGGGCGTTCGGCCTCGGGGAGCTGGTATTGAGCAGAGAGGGAATTCGTCGAGAAGAGCGGAAGGCTAGACGTTCTGGCAACCCATGCCGCCAGTTTGCGGACCTCGGCCTCCGACGGGGACTTCCCTCCGCGAACGACCTCGCTGCCGCGCAGCACCGCGACACCGTCGGCATCCAGCATCTGCATGATTTCGTCGAGGTGGTTGAAGATCGCAGCATCGAGGGAGCCCTCGCGCAGCAGAAGTTCGACGATACGGTCCTCAAAGGTCCGCAGCCGCACCCTCTCGCGATAGGCGTCCGTCTCTTCCCGTGCCTTTATCTGGCGCGAAAGGCCGCCGGCGAGAGCGCGGCAGGCAGCTCGCACGTCCGCAGCGATCGGCCGCGGCGTGCTGTTGTGGCAGGCAATCAGCCCCCATAGCGCGCCGTCCTTGACGATCGAGACCGATGCAGAGGCCGCAACGCCCATGTTTTTCAGGTATTGCACATGAACCGGAGAAACGCTGCGCAGCCCGCAGTCGCTCATGTCGAGCGGTTCGTCTTCAGTCCAGGCAGGCTGAAGCGGTGCCGGTTCATAGGACACGTCAGGGATCACCCGCACCAGATTGCGTACATAGAGAGCGCGCGCCTGCTTGGGGATGTCCGAGGCAGGAAAGTGATGGTTGAGGAACGAGTGCTGGCCGGGAGCAGTATCCTCGGCCACGACCATGCCGGCATCGCTTTCCAGAAAACGGTACACCATGACCCGGTCATAGCCGCTCAGCCGCCTGAACTCTCTTGCCGCCGCGTCGCAGAGTTCCCTCAGATCGGTGGCGCGTTCGAAGGCAGCCGCGGCCGACTCGATCTGCGGCAGGAGGGCGACGGAAAAGGCCATTGATCCGGCGGGCTCCAGCTCCACCAGCAGCCGCTTTCCCGACATGTGATAGGCGAGGTCGAAGGTTTCCGAGCTTGCAGGTGGGGTGACCTGGCGCAGCACGCCGGGCGAAGCGCCCTCTATGGCGGCGGCGGCTTCCTCGCCGAGAACGACCCCGAGCGGCCGGCCGATCCAGTCGCCGAGCCCGAGTCGCTTGCCGATCTCCCCGGCGCCGTGCGTCACACGGCCGCTTGCGGGGTCTACGACCAGCAAGATGCCATGTGGCTGTATCGAACCGGGGACGTGGATTGGCTCGCGGTCGCAGACCGTGAGGTCGATATCCTGGGCTTTCAAGGCTCCTCCTCGCACAACACCTGTTCGGCATGATCAAAGCCGCGGATCGCGCCCCTCGTGGCTTCCTTTATGCGGTCCGCGTCGCCGGCCGTCTCGCGTTCGAGCACGGACAGGAAGCCGCGCCAACGGACGCCCGTCGCATGACCATAGGGGTCGAGAAATGCAAGATCCGGATCGTCGATGCCCTGTTCGGCAAGCGCTCGCATGATGTATCTGCCACCGAGCGTGGAGCCTTCAAGGACATAGAGCAGGCCAAGCGCCTCCGCGCGTGACGCCGGCCGGGGGAACGGCGGAAGGGGCTTTCGACCGACAAATGGGAAGAGGAGGTTGGCGCGGCAGCGGTCCGGGAAGTCGAGATCGGGCACGGCCTCGAGTTCCGTCGCGAGCGCTGCGCGCGCCGGAATATGGAGAGCAGCGTACCGCTGAAGCAGCTCGGCCCGCCTCTCCGGATGTGAAAGCTGCGCAACTGCCGCTAGGCGATCTTCAAGTCTCCGATGTGCCTCGCCGGTTGCGGCGCGCATCATTGCGATTGCTGGCGTTGTATCCGCCGCTTCAACTTCCATGCAATTTTCCCACCTCGTCTTGCACGTTAAACATAGGCAAAAACGTCTCGAAGGAAAGGTTTTGACGCTTTGGCCGAGGTACGAGGCAGTATTCTTGCGCGGAAAGAGGCGGACGGGAGCCGGCTCTTCGCCTTTGTGAAGTCCGGTACGCCGTCGATCGAGCCTTCCGCCTTGATCAGGCGGCGGCGCGCCTGTTCTCCTTATCTAGCTGCGTAACCAGCGCAAGGATTGTCTCCGAAACAGGGGTCGGAACGGAGGCGAGGCGGCCGAGCGAAACGACCATGCCGACAAGGGGCACAACTTCGAGCGCCTTGCCGCTGAGAAGATCCTGCAGCATCGATGTGCGCACCGGCCCGATGGCGCGTGACTGTTCGAGCCTCTGCTCCACATTGACCGCAAAGCGCGTGCCGAGTGCCTCGCCGACCGCGCGAACCTCGTTCATGACCTTGCCGACCATGCTCGCGAGCGCCGGGTCGGCCATCAGGTCGTTCATCTGCGCGCGCGTAAGGGCGCTGATCGGGTTGAAGGCGGCATTGCCCATCAGCTTGTTCCAGATCTCGTCGCGGATGAGGGGTGTCGTTGCTACGGTTACGTCCGATCGGGACAGGAGGCTCGCGATCGCCTCCAGGTCGGGCGAGATTTCGCCCGAAGGTTCGCCGAGAATGAAGCGGCCCTTGTTGGAGAGCGTTACCTCGCCCGGCTTCGTGACTTCGGCGCCTTGATAAGCGACGCAGCCGATGACGCGCTCCGGACCGATCAGACGCCAGAGCCTGCCGCCCGGATCAAGTTCTTCGAGCTGGCGCTCCGCATAGCGGCTTTGCGCATCGCGGTGGAAATACCACCATGGAATCCCGTTGAGGACCATTACGACGCGAGTTCCCTGCTTGAGGAGCTTCGCGATGCCCTCGGCCGCGGGGCTGAGCTGATGGCCCTTCAGCCCGGTAATGACCAGATCCTGCGGGCCAAGCTCTGCCGGATCGTCGGTGGCGGCGATCCTGACCTCGAGCGGCTGCGCGGCGTCGGCCTCGAAGAGCTTGAGGCCATGGCGCCGGATCGCCTCCAGATGGTCGCCCCGGGCGACCACCGAGACGGTGGCACCGGCACCCAGACCAGATGCCAGCTTTGCCGCGAGCGCGCCACCCAGCGCGCCGGCGCCATAGATGCAGATTTTACTGATGGGCATATGTCCAGTCTCCGCGGACGTTTCTTCGTCCGACAGACTTAGGTCATCTTCCCAACGGAGGCGAGTGACAATTCCGGGAGGATCGCTGCAAGCACCGCGTCAATGCGCGTCGCCGACCAATTCGCTGCGTCGCAGCTCGTCGATTGCCTCGACAGCATCCTCCAACGACCATCCGGCCTTGACGGCAGCCGCAATCATCTTGACCTCGACCTCTTCCTCAAGGGCAAGGAAGAGCGGTTCAAGCGCCTCCTGTGCCGTCAGGACATGGTCGTGTGCGGGAGCGACGGACGTGGATACTGCTGTCATGGACATGTCGGCGGTCCTCCTCTCTTCAGATGCCGATTTCTTCTAGATGCGCGAAGACGTAGAAATGTTCCTCAAAAGTTTTAAAGTAAACCCATCTTGCCCTTTCGCCAAGCCTCTGCCTTGTTGCGCGGCTAGTCTGAGCTGTGATTCGGTCTTGCCTGACAGACCGAGACCGGGACGGGACATCTGCGCAAAGGAGATTGCGATGGCGAACGCCAGAGACAACGGCATTTTTGAAATGCGGCCGAAGATCATGGTGATCGGCGTCGGCGGCGGAGGCGGCAACGCCATCAACAACATGATCGCCGAAAAGCTGGAGGGCGTCGAATTCGTCGCCGCCAATACGGATGCGCAGGTGCTTGCGACTTCGAAGGCGACGCGGCGCATCCAGCTCGGCGCGCATGTGACCGAGGGGCTGGGCGCGGGCTCGCTGCCCGAAATCGGGCGTGCGGCGGCAGAAGAGTCGATCGACGAGATCATGGACCATCTCTCGGGTTCGCACATGTGCTTCGTTACCGCCGGCATGGGCGGCGGAACCGGCACGGGGGCCGCACCTGTCATCGCCCAGGCGGCGCGGAATGCCGGCATCCTCACGGTCGGCGTTGTCACGAAGCCTTTCACCTTTGAAGGCAACCGCCGCATGCGTACCGCAGACGAAGGCATCGAGCTGCTTCGCCAGGCCGCCGACACGGTGATCGTCATCCCGAACCAGAACCTTTTCCGCATTGCCGACGCCAAGACCACCTTTGCCGATGCCTTCATGACTGCCGACCGTGTGCTCTACGCGGGGGTCGGCTGCATTACGGACCTCATCGTCAAGGAAGGCCTCATCAACCTCGATTTTGCCGACGTCAAATCGGTCATGCGCGGCATGGGCCGGGCGATGATGGGAACCGGCGAGTCGTCCGGCGAGGGCAGGGCGCTTCTGGCCGCCGAGGCGGCAATCGCCAATCCGCTGCTCGACGACATTTCGATGAGAGGCGCGAGGGGCGTGCTGATCTCGATTTCGGGTGGTTCCGACATGACGCTTTTCGAGGTCGACGAGGCGGCGAGCCGCATTCGCGACGAGGTGCAGGACGACGCCGATATCGTTGTCGGCGCAATCTTCGACCGCAACCTGGATGGCAAGTTCCGCGTCTCGGTGGTGGCAACGGGCCTCGACGCCGCCTTGCAGGGTGCCGCTGCTCCGCAGCCGGGTGCCTCGGCAGGCCAGGAAATGGCAGCGCCGACGCGGACGCTGCAGTAGGGCTCGATCCTTCCTTTCCCGGCCGGTTGAAACAGATCCGGCCGGGCTTTCCCCGATGTCTGTTTTCGTGAAATTTCGTTGCTGCCGCGGCCCCGCGCTTGTCCTTTTGCCGTGGCGGTATAGGTTTTCCGAAATCAGGCGAAGACGGGGACACGATGAGCAGCAGCGACCCATACGATATCCTGGGCGTGGCACGTACAGCCTCGCAAAAGGACATTCAGAGCGCATACCGCAAGCTAGCAAAGAAGCTTCATCCGGATCTCAATCCCGGTGACAAGGCTGCGGAAGAGCGCTTCAAA
The DNA here is from genome assembly GCF_004345245.1 of Rhizobium sp. BK251. Classification (GTDB taxonomy): domain Bacteria; phylum Pseudomonadota; class Alphaproteobacteria; order Rhizobiales; family Rhizobiaceae; genus Rhizobium. The sequence continues at coordinate 32,955 of NZ_SLUQ01000010.1, forward strand.
GCGGTTTCGGCCGCCTATGCGGTCGTGGGCGATGAGGAAAAGCGCGCACGCTTCGACAAGGGCGAGATCGACGCCACGGGTGCCGAGCAGCCACAGCGCAACTACTATCGCGAATATGCGTCCGGTGGTGGCAGCGATGAGCGCTATCGCAATAGCGGCGGCTTCGCCGACTTTGGCGATGCCGATGACATTTTCTCCAGCTTCTTCTCCAACCGTAGCCGTAGGCAGGGCCCGATGCGTGGCCGCGACGTACATTATGCAATGGAGGTCGACTTGCTCGACGCCGTAAATGGCGCGAAGCGTCAGATCACACTTCCCGACGGTGCTGCACTCGACCTGCAGATTCCGCCGGGCACCAGCGACGGTCAGACCTTGCGGCTGCGCGGCAAAGGCGAACCCGGCGCTGCAGGTGGTCCCAATGGCGACGCGCTGATCGATATCAGCGTCCGCCCGCACCCGCTCTTCGTGCGCGACGGTGACGATATCCGCATCGAGGTTCCGATCTCGTTGCGCGAGGCGATCCTGGGCGGCAAGATACCTGTGCCGACGCTGACGGGCGCGGTGACGCTCACCCTCCCGGCCAATTCCAGCACCGGCAAGACCCTGCGGCTGAAAGGCAAGGGCGTGCCGAAGAAGGGCGGCGGCAACGGAGACGCCTATGTCATTCTCAAGGTGATGCTACCGGAGGCGCCGGATGCGGAGCTCGCTGCCTTCGCGGAGGGCTGGGAGGCCGGAAAGGCGCAGGATCCGAGGAAGGGATGGGGAGTCTGACTATGGACGAACTGGAATATTGCCACCGCCTCAGGATCGAGACCGCGACACTCCAGCTCTGGATCGAACAGCGCTGGATCGTGCCGGCCGACGGCGAGCAGAGATCGCAGTTCGCGGAGTCTGATGTCGCGCGCGGCAGGCTGATCGTGGATCTCGTCGAGGCCATGGGTGTGAACGACAGCGGAATCGACGTTGCCATGAACCTTCTCGACCAGATCCACGGCCTGCGCGGTAAGCTTCAGGACGTCATGGATGCTGTGCGCGCGCAGGATCCCAAGGTGCAGTCGCTGATCTTCGACTGCCTCGAAAAGGGCGGCTCCCAGCGATAGCGCTTGCGGACTTTGCGCCTCCAGCCCGCACGGCGGGCATGTATCTGGTGCGGCCGCTGCCTAGCTGCCTTTTTACCGTAACGTACTTCATCGGGAAGCGCCGCGATGTCTATCATCCTCCAGGCGACCGGCGTGAGCCGGACCGTTCCTATCGATGTGGACAACTGCAGCGAAAGAGCGCCGGTGGGGACCGAGAAACGAGGCCTTTGGAGGCTCATGCTCAAGCTGCCCGCGCTACGCGGACAGTTGCAGTTGCTTGCGTCACGCTCGCCGTCCCTCGGAAGCCTGTTCGAGGCCTATGATGATGCGAGGACGACGTTGGAACGCCTGCTCGCCGATCTTGGTGCAGACAACGAGCTGATCATCGCTGAGTACGAAAATATCTGCGCCGAGATCGAATCCGAGGTGATTCAGTACTGCCTGGAGCACCATTCCGGTGTGCCAGAATAGCCTCTTCGATCCCCTTGAAATTGACGTCTGCTGGTTTTGTTAGCGATGTCTATTGCAACTATAGTCTTTTGAGGCGATAAAGCGGATGTTGGACCGAGCTTGAACGAATGCGTGTGGGGAGCGGCTATGGGCGCTGAAGGACACGACACAAGGCCTTGCGAAGTTACCGAAGCAGACGCCAGGCTCGAGCTGGAAAGGCTGCTTTCCGATCCAAGATTTCATGCCACGGAGCGGGCGGGCTCGATCCTCAAGTACATTGCGGAGCAGGGATTCATCGGCCATCCCGAGGGGGTCAAGGCCTACTCGATCGCCATCGATGTGCTCGGACGCGCTAGCAATTTCGATGCGTCGCTCGATCCGATCGTTCGTATCGAGGTCAGCCGACTGCGCAATGCGCTCAGCCAGTATTACGAGGCCTTCGGCACGCCGACAGGAATTTTGATAGACCTGCCGAAGGGGCGCTATGTCACCCGCTTCTTGCTTACGCCCGGTGATGACGCTGCCGCGGAAGGAGGTCCACGGGGGCCGGGGCATCGAGCGGAGGCGGAGACATCGACATCGCCTGGCAGCGATCAGGCCGTTGTCACTTCGGTACCTGTCGCCGCGAGCCATCGCCGGCTGCTGCTTGCGGCGTGCGCGCTGGCTCTTCTTGCCGTGCCGATCATCGGAACGACAGTCCACATGATGCGGCCTCTCGTGACCGATCGCCCGACAGTTTCCCTCGCAATGAGCGCCGCTGACGACGCGCTGCAGGCTGATGCGGCCGTCACGCGCGACATGCTGGTCACCGCAATCACCCAGTTCCAGACGCTCCGGATCGCGACGCAGCCTGTGCGGGAGCGCAGTGCGGTCGTGTCATTCGGTGAGATGGCCTCCAACGCCTACGAGATCGATATGAAATATTACCGCGACAGGGCGGAGCGCAGCGTCTGGTGGCAGGTCGTCGACAGACGGTCCGGCGACCTCCTGAATTCGGGTATCGAACGCGTTTCCGGCGACGGGATGTCGGACGCGGTGGCAACGAACGAGCTTGTCGGCATACTCTCTCGGCGCTTTGCGATGACGCGCGGGGTCATCAACAATATCGAGACGCACGACAGCGCTACCGGCACTCTTGGCAACGCCTGCGTATTGCGCGCCGAATACGAACTCGAGGAGGGCGATGCCGAGGGCATGGCCAAGGCGGAGAATTGCTTGAGGCGCACGCTTGCCGGTGACCCGAACGATGACGATGCAATCGCCACGCTTTCGCGCGTACTTGCGGCGGCAGGGGGGGCTGCCCCGGACGAGGCGGCGATATCGCATTCCTTAACCCTTGCGCAACGCGCGGTCGCGATCGCCCCGCTATCGGATCGTGCTCACATGGCGCTCATGGCGGCTCAGTTTCTATCCGGCCGCGCGGACGCGGCGATCCAGACCGGAAACCGCGCGATGGCGCTCAATCCGAACAATCCGGAAGTTTCAGCAAAGCTCGGCATGGTGCTCTTCCTGGCCGGCTATCGGCAGGCCGGCGTGTCCCTGGCCCGGGACGCCGCCCGCACCGTGGACGCGGTGCCGAGGGACGCCATGCTCGTTCTTGCCCTCGATGCCTATCAATCCGGCGACTGGTCGAAGGCGTCCTTGCTTGCCGAGCAGACCAACAGCCACGATTTCCTCGTCCGTGCCGTGCAACTCGCCGCGCTCGGAGAGCTCGGTTCCGACCAGACCGCAAAGCGTCTCCTCCACATTCGCAATCACGATCCGGATTTCGCCCCGGGGTTTCACAGCAGGATGTCGGCGCTTCGGATCGAACCGGGCCTTGCCGCCTCGATCGCCGACGGATTGACGAAGGCGGGCGCAGAGCTGGGAACGACCAAGCTCGCGAAGGCATTGTGAGCGGTTGACCGGCATCTTGCGCGCTTCAGGCTGCGCTTCCGTTTGTCTTTTGCTGACGCTGGCGGAAGGCAGACTAGCGTCACATCACTGCTCGAAAGCGTAGATCCGCTTCCAGTCGTCCTTGATGTCGACGACAAGCCAGCCGCGCCCGCCAGCCTCGTCTAGCGCCTTATCCAGTCTTCCGAATTCGGAGTCCCTGTCATAGGCATATTCGCGTTCGCCGTCCGTGTGGTGCACGATCATCGCAAAGTGCGGACCATCGCCGGCGGTCACCCAGCGCAGCATCTCATAATCTCCGTCCGAATTGCCTGCGGCGAAGATGGGTCTCCTGCCGATGAACTTGTTGATGGCGGCGGGCTTGCCTGGACCGTCATTGACGAAATCGATTTTCGGCAGGCGCTGCAGCACGGGCGTGTCGCCAACGAGCGCATATTCCGTGACGATCGTGCTGCCCACCACCTGCTCGGGCGGAATTCCATAGGCCCTCTGCGTCATCGGCCGCATGAATTCGACGCCACCGCCGGAGACGATGTAGGTCTTGAAGCCGTTGGCGCGCAGGTAGTCGAGAAGCTCGCGCATCGGAAGGAAGGTCATCTGGTCATAGGGCTTGCCGGTCTGCGGGTGGCGCGCGGTCGCAAGCCAGTCGGCGACGATGCTGTTGAACTCGTCCGTCGTCATGCCGGCATGTGTTTCCATGCCAAGCTCCACGATCCCCTTTTCGCCGCCCCGTGCCACGCCCTTGAGGTCCCCTTCGAGGATGGATTTGAAAGGTTCCTTCGACGTCCATTCGGGATGCTGCGGGGCGAGCGCCTTGACCCGATCGAGCATGAAGGAGAGCTGGACGTAGAAGGGCTGTTCGGACCAGAGCGTGCCGTCATTGTCGAAGACGGCGATCCGGTCTTCGGGAGCGACGTAGCCGGCGCCGCCTTCCGCGGTCGTTGCCCTGACGAAATCCATGATCCGCGACTTCGCGCTGGTGTCGTTCCACGAGCCGAGAGGCTCCTGTGCAAACGCCGACGCGGCGAGAAGGACAGCAACAGCGCAAATGACGGAAGTTAGGACTTGGGATAGAGTCGATGCATCAGACCCTTGAATGCACTTTCTCATGTTCGCCCCCGGGCTGGCTGACCGCTCTCTTCACGCAACGGAAGCCGACGTGGCTGGTCGAGGTATCCTCGGGCTCGGCATGGCGCGCCGCCGGACGATAACGGCGGCAGTAGTTCGGCGCGCAGAGGTGCGAGCCGCCCTTGAGCACCCGGCGGGGTATCCTTATTTCCGGTTCGCGCGGATCGTAGCTAGCATCGATGCCGCCGCCACGCGGGTTCCTTGGGATGCAGCAGGATTTGGCGGCGGGCTCCGGATGCCTGGTCGACCAGTAGTCGGTTGTCCATTCCCAGACATTGCCGATCATGTCGTAGAGCCCGTAGCCGTTCGGGGGAAAGGATCGCACGGGCGATGTTCGTTCATGGCCCTTCGGTTTCGTCGTCTGCGTCGGAAAGATGCCCTGCCAGGTATTGGCCATGGGAACACCGTCCGGCATCAACTCGTCGCCCCAAGCGAATTCTGTATCATCAAGACCGCCGCGCGCGGCAAGTTCCCATTCGGCCTCGCTGGGAACATCCAGGCCCGCCCATTCGGCATAGGCCTCGACATCGCATAGGGCGACATGCACGACCGGATGGTCGAGCTTGCCGCGCAGATCGCTGAGGCCGCCCAGCGGCCGGCGCCAGTTCGCTCCGAACTTGAAGGTCCACCATTGCCTGATATCCGGTCCACTGACGCCTTTCGGCTGGTGGAAGACGAGCGAGCCCGCTCTCAGCATTTCCGGTCGTGCGCCGGGATAATCCTTCGGATCCGGGGCTTTCTCGGCAAAGGTGACATAGCCGGTCTCTTCGACGAATTTCGCGAACTTTCGGTTCGTCACCGGTGTCTCTTCGATCCAGAATCCGTCCACCGTCACCGGATGGGCCGGAGCCTCTTCCGGATAATGGCTGTTGGAACCCATTGTGAAGGTTCGACCGGGAATCCAAACCATGCCCTCAGGCGCGAGGGCCGCATCGTTATCGCCGTCGGTTGCCAGTGCCATCACCACCTCCGGAAGCTGGAGAGAGGATCACGCGGGAATTATCCTGCTGTAAGTACGTTACGGTAAAACACTCGAAAAGCAACAATCAGACCCACGCGTGCGTGCTGGCGGCGGGCATAGGGCGGCCGGGATGGCGTCACGGGGTGAGGGGCTTCGCTTGCGGGTCCGACTTCAGGGTTGCGCTCACGTCGGCGGCGGTGCCGCCCTTGTTTCTCACTGTTGGCTGCCGCATCGGCTGTTCGACGATCGTAAGCGGAGCCGCGACCGCTACTCCCGCAACCGTGCCTACGGTACGGGCCGTACCGCCGACGACCGCGGCGACGCCGTCTCCGAGCGTGATATTGGAATCGGTCAACGTCTGCCCATCGATCAGCCGTTGGCCGATGAGCTGCACGATCTGCGGGCTTTCGGCGAACTTTCCGTGATTGAGACGGTCGCCGGTGTTGACCTTCGTGAGGTCGATTGCCGTGATACCGGCCTCCTCCAGGCGCGATCGGTATGGCTCCGCGGAAGGATCGATGGCGCCGAGCCGGGAGACCTTGCCCGTGATGAAGCTGGAAACGGCAAGGGCGCGATCGTCCTGGGAAACGAAGATCGTGAATTTCGGCCTTGGCTCGCCCATTTCCACGTATTGCTTGGCGAAGACCTGAATATCGATGTCGGGCGAGGCAAGGATGACGTTCTGGATCTTCGAAAGCACGTGCCCGTCGCGGATGCCCATCTGCCTCAGTGACTCCATGGCAAGCCACGTACCCATGGAGTGGGCGAGGATCGTGATGTCCTTCACATCAGGATCTTCCGCGAGGACACGCAGTGCCTGCTCGAGCGCGCTGCGCGAGAAATTCGTGCTCTCCTTGTCGTACTCGTAGCCGGTGAGCTTCGCCCTCGAGGGCCAGGTGAACAGCAGTGGGGTCGCTTTCATCCCGCTGTCATGGACGATCTGCGCAAGACGGAAGACCGAATCCTCGTAGGTATTGTTGAAGCCGTGGATGAAGACCAGCGCGCGGCCGTCCTGGTCATGATCGCGGAACCAGGCGCGTCCCTCCGGAACGGTTTTCAGCTGGTCGACCTTGAGGACCGCGAAGTCTGTCGCCGGGTTCGGCGGGAGGCGCTTGGGCCACTGGACGGTGCCCGCTTCGCGCTTCGGCGGAATGGAAACCTCGACGCTTGTCAGGTGGGGGGTCGGGCTTCGCTCGCCGTTGAATAGCGTTGCCGGGTTGCCGGTGGGTTGCCTGGTCGTCGCGACCAGCATGTCGACGCGGGATGTTTTCGGCGTCGTGGCCGTCAGCGAAACCGGCGTCATTACCCCTGTCGGATGGCTGCAGGCCGTCAGCAGCATCAGGGCGGCAAGGACAATCTTCTTCGGCATCGAGGCTCCGTCGGTTCTGTCACTGCCACCATAAGGGAGGCGCTCATGCGCATAAGTACTTTACCGTAAGCACGCCGCCTTCGGTTTGTCACGCTCGCCGAAATCGGGAGCGCCCCGGAACCACGAAATCTGCTGACGGGAGTAGCGGGCATGTAACACCGGCGCCTGTTATTGCGTATAGGGAGGTGTCTTCATCGGTGCGAGCGCCACAAATGGCTTCTATTCAGGCCTCCCGGTGGCAAAGCGCGATGAGAATACCTATATCTGGCCCAACCGACCGCGAACCGTTTCCTCGAATGCCCCGAAATTCTGATCTTGCCCCGGCAAAGTACCGCCAGGACACCCGGTCCGAGTTTCCGCATGCCGAAACGACAAGCCGTCGAGAAGGAGAAATGGAATGACGAAATACACCAAGAATATCGATGCCATTTCGAAGCTCTCTCCCGAGCAGTACCGTGTGACGCAGCAGAGCGGCACGGAACGTCCGGGAACCGGGGAATATCTCCACAATAAGCAGGTCGGCATCTATGTCGACATCGTCTCCGGCGAACCGCTCTTCGCCTCGTCCGACAAGTATGACTCCGGATGCGGCTGGCCGAGCTTCACCAAGCCGATCGAAACGGCCAACGTCAACGAACTGAACGACGCCTCGCACGGCATGATCCGCACAGAGGTGCGCTCGGCCCACGGCGACAGCCACCTGGGCCACGTCTTCCCGGACGGCCCGATCGACCGCGGCGGCCTGCGTTATTGCATCAATTCTGCCTCGCTCCGCTTCGTCCCCAAGGATAGGATGGAGGCGGAAGGCTATGGGGCCTATATCAACCAAGTGGAGGATGTCCGATGAAAACGGAACGCGCAGTTCTCGCCGGTGGCTGCTTCTGGGGCATGCAGGATCTCATTCGCCGCTATAACGGCGTGATCTCCACCCGTGTCGGCTATACAGGCGGCGAGGTACCGAATGCCACCTACCGCAACCACGGCGACCACGCCGAGGCGATCGAGATCACCTACGACCCGGAAAAGATCAGCTATCGCGACCTGCTGGAATTCTTCTTCCAGATCCACGACCCGAGCACGAAGAACCGCCAGGGAAACGACATCGGCAGAAGCTATCGCTCGGCGATCTTCTACACGAACGATGAGCAGAAGCGTGTCGCCGAAGACACCATCGCCGACGTCGACGCCTCCGGCCTCTGGCCCGGCAAGGCGGTGACGGAAGTGGTGCCGGCGAGCGACTTCTGGCAGGCCGAACCGGAGCATCAGGACTACCTGGAACGCATCCCGAACGGCTATACCTGCCACTTCATCCGGCCCGGCTGGAAACTGCCGAAGCGGCAGGCTGCAGAGTAGGCGTTACGACCGGCGGACTGGGCGAATCTTATCTGCGCCCGCCGCCTTGAGACTATAAGCAGTTGAAGAGAATGGGGCGGGAGACAATCCCGCCCCATTTTGCGTTTCTACGACTGCGAGCCACCCAATTTGTGGCGGCCGCATCTCCGGCAGGCGCTGTTGAAACAACTCCCTCCGGACCAGCAGCCCAGTATTCAGGCTCGAATCCTTCAAGGCGTGCCATGGAGTACTGGCGGCAATAAGGAGCGGTGCGATTTGCCGTCGGACCCCAATTGTGCAACCATGATTGGAGGAGGAGGGGAGATGGTGTCGGCACTATCGCACATTCGAGAGATCGAGCGTGTCGCCTTGGGCGACGCAAGTGCGCGCGACGCTTCCGTCGTAGATTCCTGGCTACGTTGCCTCAACGACTACAAGCTTGATCCAGCAATCGCGCAGGAGGCCTATATCGTCCCCGAGGCGAAGCTGCGCGAGCATCGCGAGCAGGCGGAAGAACTCATTCGCATAGGCCGATCCGGTCTTGAGGCGCTGTTCAATCAGGTGGTCGAACAGAACTACGTGCTTTTGCTTTCGGATGCGCGTGGGGTCACCGTCGACTTCATGGGCGATCCGACGTTCGACAACCAGTTGCGCAAGGCTGGCCTCTATCTCGGTTCGGAATGGTCGGAGAACCGCGCGGGAACCTGTGCCGTCGGAGCCTGCATTGTCGCCGGCGAACCTGTCATCATCCATCAGGACGACCACTTCGACACCAGCCACATCGGGCTGACATGCACCGCCGCACCGGTTTTTGACACGCTGGGAGATCTGACGGCCGTGCTTGACATCTCGCAGCTTCGCTCACCCACGGCAAAAGCCAGCCAGCAGCTTGCGTTGCATCTCGTTGCCTCCACAGCGCGTCGGATCGAACTGGCCAATCTGATGACGCGCACGCGCAACGACTGGGTGCTGCGTCTTGCCCGCTCCCCCGAATTCCTGGACGTTGATCCTCATGCGGCGATCGCGCTCGATGGAAGCGGGCGCATCACGGGAATGACGCATGGCGGCTTTGGTGCGCTGGCTCGCTCGATGAACATGCGCAGCATCGCCACGAGGGATGTCATAGGTCAGCCGATATCACAGCTCTTCGACCTCGATGTCGAGGACCTTCCACGTTTCATGAGGGGCCGACCGAATGGTGAGCGTCTGCTGAGGGCACGTAGCGGCCTCGTGCTGTTTGCGAGTGCAATCGCGCCGGCCGTGACCGTCAGGCTGACGGACAAAACTCAACAGCAGCTACCGCGCGCTTTACGGGAACTCAGCTTCGGCGACGCGGCGATGGAAAAATTGCAGGAGCGCGCAGCCAAGCTCGCTGCACGCGATATTCCAATCCTCATTCACGGCGAAACGGGCAGCGGCAAGGAATATTTGGCTCAGGCAATCCACGACAGCTGTGGTAGTTCGGGCAAATTCGTTGCCGTGAATTGTACCGCCATTCCCGAGCATCTGATCGAATCCGAGCTTTTTGGCTATACGCCTGGTGCTTTCACTGGCGCCAGCCCCAAGGGCAAACGTGGACTGATCGAGGAAGCCAATGGCGGAACGCTGTTTCTCGATGAGATCGGCGATATGCCGTTGGTGCTCCAAGGTCGGCTCCTGCGCGTACTGTCGGAAAGCGAGGTCCAGCCGGTTGGTGCGCTGAAGGCGCGCTCGATCCGCCTGCGGGTTATCTCCGCATCGCACCGCAATCTCGCTCAGCTCGTGACGGAAGGCCTCTTCCGGCAGGATCTCTTCTACCGATTGAACGCTGCGACGCTGATATTGCCCGCGTTGCGCGAACGACAGGACCTGGACTGGCTTATCGATCGCCTGATGGTCTCGATCAACCAGGAGAATGCCCAGTCTTGCCGGATCGACAAGGCGGCGCGCGCGGCGCTCCTTGCGCATCACTGGCCGGGCAACCTCAGGGAGCTTTCGAACGCACTCCGGGTGGCTGCTGCGCTTTGTGACAACGGCGTCATCGATCTCAGTTGTTTGCCGGACTACCTGCTTGTGGAGACAAGAGCCGGGTCCAGCGCCGCCTACAATGAGGAAAGGGGATTGCATCAGTCACTGCGGGACTGTGGAAATAATGTCTCCGCGCTCGCACGCAAGCTTGGTGTCAATCGCTCGACCATCCATCGCCGTCTGAAGCGCCTCGACTGACGCAACCACTGCAACACCTGTTGCACGCCACCTGTTGCATTCGCTTTTCCTATCAAGGGTCTATTCCTGTATTTCTTTGAAAATGCAGAATTAAACGACCTTAGACTGCACTGGCATGCCACTTGCTATTCTTCCCTTGTGAGCAAATAGGAGGAAATGCAATGAAGGCTCTCCGCTTTCACGCGGCCAAGGATCTTCGCATCGAGGACGTCGCCGACCCGCCGCAGCCGGGTCCCGGTGAGGTGCTTGTCGAGAACAGGTTCTGCGGTATTTGCGGCACGGACCTGCACGAATATGCTTACGGTCCGATCTTCGTTCCGAAAGAGCCGCATCCTTTCACGGGTGCGCATGGGCCGCAGATTCTCGGACATGAATTCGGTGGTGTCGTCAGATCGGTGGGCGAGGGCGTCAGCCATGTGAAGCCCGGCGACCGGGTGTCCATCCAGCCACTCATCATGCCGCGCCAAGGGGACTATTACGCGGATCGCGGCCTCTTTCATCTAAGCTCCGATCTCGCGCTTGCCGGCCTTTCCTGGCATTCCGGCGGTATGGCGCAAGCCGCCCTCCTCAACGACTACAATGTGCAGCTCATCCCCGACGAATTGAGCGATCGGGAGGCGGCGCTGATCGAGCCGGCCGCCGTTGCGGTTTATGCCTGTGATCGCGGTGGTGTGACCGCCGGCAACAGTGTTCTTGTCACCGGTGCCGGGCCGATCGGCATTCTCGCGGCCATGGCGGCGCGCGCTGCCGGTGCGTCGCAACTGTTCATCTCCGACCTTAACGATACGCGGCTGCATCTGGCGAAGGAGGTACTTGGCGAGGTGCGCACGATCAACCCGAAATCAGAAAGGGTTGGCGATGTAGTCCGCAGCGAAACGGAAGGAGGCGTGGGCTGCGACGTCGCCATTGAATGCGTCGGCAACGAGCATGCCCTGAAAAACGGCGTTGATGCGGTGCGCAAACAAGGCGTCGTCGTGCAGACAGGCCTGCATCCCGGTGAAAGCCCTTTGAAATGGTTCGACGTCACCTTCAAGGACATCGATATCCGTGGCTCCTGGGCCTATCCGACGCACTATTGGCCGCGCGTGGCCCGCCTCATCGCGAGCGGCCAGATTCCGGCGAGCAAGATCGTTACGAAGCTGGTGTCGCTCACTGAAGCTGTTTCAGAGGGTTTCGACCAGTTGCTCGATCCTGCTGGCAAGCATCTGAAGATCCTGATCGACCTTTCGCGATAGGCCGAACGTCTTGCGGGGCGGTTGAGGAGCCGTCCCCTGATTCCACAATGAGCAGGAGGAGGAACACATGCTCGAAAAGACCCCTACAACCCGCGTTCAGGCGCTTCTCGATACATTCGGAGCAGCCCTTGCGGCCGGTCGCATCGACGAGGCCGTCAACTTGTTTGCCGAGGAATGCTATTGGCGCGACCTCGTCGCCTTTACCTGGAACATCAAGACGGTCGAGGGGCGCGAAGGCGTGCGAGACATGCTGCGGTCGCAGCTTGCTGTGGCCGTGCCGTCGAACTGGCAAGTTGCATCCGGCGAGGAAGCAACGGAGGCCGATGGTGTGCTCGAGAGTTGGATCACCTTCGAGACCGAGGTCGGACGAGGCTTTGGCCTGATACGCATCAAGGACGGCTTGATCTGGACACTGCTCACAACGCTGTCCGAGCTCAAGGGGCATGAGGAGAAGGCTGGCTTTGCACGTCCTCTGGGCGCCAAGCACGGGCAAAACCCAGGCGCGAAGACCTGGAAGGAGGAGCGTGAGGAGGAGGCCCGCACGCTCGGCTACGAGACGCAGCCCTATGTCGTCGTCATCGGCGGTGGGCAAGGCGGCATTGCCCTGGGCGCGCGGCTTCGCCAACTCGGCGTGCCGGCGATCATTCTCGAGAAGAACGACAGGCCCGGCGATTCATGGCGCAAGCGGTACAAGTCTCTCTGCCTGCACGACCCGGTCTGGTACGATCATCTGCCTTATATAGACTTCCCGAAAAACTGGCCCGTCTTCTCGCCCAAGGACAAGATCGGCGACTGGCTGGAATTCTACACGAAGGTCATGGAGTTGAACTATTGGTCGCGCTCGACCGCCAAGTCGGCAAAGTGGGACGATGCGGCGAAGGAATGGACCATTGTTGTCGATCGCGACGGTGAGGCGGTTGTCCTGAAGCCGAAACAGCTCGTCTTCGCGACCGGCATGTCGGGCAGGGCGAATATCCCCGATTTCAAGGGCCGCGACCGCTTCAAGGGCGAACAGCATCACTCCTCCCAGCACCCCGGCCCGGATGGCTACAAGGGGAAGAGAGTGGTGGTCATAGGCTCGAACAACTCGGCCCATGACATCTGCGCCGCGCTATACGAGGCGGGTGTCGATGTTAGCATGATCCAGCGTTCGACGACGCATATCGTCAGGTCCGACACGCTCATGGACATCGGGCTTGGCGCGCTTTATTCGGAGCAGGCACTCGCAAACGGTGTAACGACGGCCAAGGCAGACCTGATTTTTGCCTCGTTGCCGTACCGGATCCTGCACGAGTTCCAAATTCCCCTTTACGACAAGATGCGCGAACGGGATGCCGACTTCTACGCTGCACTGGAAAAGGCCGGTTTCCAACTCGACTGGGGTGCCGATGGCTCGGGCCTTTTCATGAAGTATCTGCGGCGCGGTTCCGGTTACTACATCGACATCGGCGCCTCGCAACTCGTTATCGACGGCAAGGTCAAGCTCGCCGCCGGGCAGGTGGAAGAGATCACCGAGAATTCAGTCAAGCTTTCCAACGGCAAGGAGATTGCGGCGGACGTTATCGTCTATGCAACCGGTTATGGTTCCATGAACGGCTGGGTCGCGGAGCTGATAGACCAGGCGACAGCCGACAAGGTCGGCAAGGTCTGGGGACTCGGCTCGGATACGCCGAAGGATCCGGGTCCCTGGGAGGGCGAGCAGCGCAACATGTGGAAACCGACCCAGCAGGAAGCGCTCTGGTTTCATGGCGGCAACCTGCATCAGTCGCGCCACTATTCCCAATATCTGTCGCTGCAGCTCAAGGCGCGGATGGAGGGTATCCCAACGCCGGTTTACGGCCTCCAGTCCGTTCACCATCTCCGTTGAGCTTCGACGGCTTGGCCTTTGCAGCGAACCGATGACCGAGCGAACGAAAGCCATATCCGGCTTCAGGAGGTGGCGGCTACTTGCCGCCGCCTCCTGGGCACGGCACCGTCGGCTCTGGGGCACGGACGTCGGTTGCGGCTACCCAGAAGCCTTGCGACAGCTTCGATTGAGCCGGTCCGCCGGGCGGTGGCGGAGTCGGCTCTTCTGAGGGCCGACAACCGCCGCCGCACGATGCCTATTTCTTCGCTTGAGCGGCGACGCTTTCGGCGTTTCGGGCGGCGTCCATGATCACCGCTGCAACCTGTTTTGGACGAGCTTCAAACACATCATGGCCGACGCCATCGATGACGGTCGTGTGGCTATTGGCGCGAGCATAGTACCAGCGCTCGAGATCGGGATTGATGATCTTGTCATCGGCGGCGACGATTGCCCAGCTCGGCTTTGTCTTCCAGGCGGCCGCAGTCAGCGGCGTGGTGAAGACTTGGACTGCAGCCGGCACCTGGGAGCGCGCCATGAACTCTGCGCGCGGGGCCGGCAAGTTCGGCGCAAACAGCTTCGGAAACAGAGCCGGATCCAGATAGGTGAAATTGTCGGGTGTCTGCTTGATGGCGCCCTCGGTCTTGCCAAGAACGCTTGGTGTCAATTTGGCAAGCGAGCCTTCGTCTTCCCCAACATCGGGCGCGTTCGCGGCGACGTAGACGAGACCGGCCACGTTCGGATGAACGCCCGCCTCGGTGATGATCGAGCCGCCGTAGCTGTGACCGACCAGCAGCGTCGGACCATCCTGCAAATCGAGAATTTGCTTCGTCGCCGAGACATCGTCGGCAAACGAGGTTTCAGGCTCCTGCACCATTGTTACCTTGAAGCCTTCCTTGGTGAGGATCTCGTAGACGGGCCTCCAGCCTGAGGCGTCTACCCAGGCTCCGTGGACCAGTACGATGTTCTTGAGTGGGGCGGCGTTCGCCGGTGAGGCCATCGCGGCGAGGGGGAGAGCGACGGCTATGGCCAGGCAGGCTTTGAAGTGTCTCATATCCATGGCGTCCTATACGGTTGATACTGTGCCTAGGATCCGGTCTCATGAGCACTGATGCGAGTTTAACGTTGCAAATAGTTGCTTAAGTTCCCGCGAAGCTGCGCCGAAACGCCATCTCGCTCCGGCTGCCGTCGCTCGCCCTGGATGGTGATGTGCACGCCGGTTTATTGCATTTGCAATCGGCAAATCGAGTGCCTTTGAGCGATACGATCGAGCGGCCGTTCGACCCGCCATGTTTTGGCCCCGGTGTCCCCTCAGGTGTCGGGCGCCCCGAAAAGGGTGATTCTTGCTCCCTCTGACATAGGATAAAACATGAAGATCAGATTAGCAGTTGCCGCATCGATTTTGGCTGCGACGATCCAGCAGGCTGAGGCTTCGAGTGACGCTTCGTGGAACGCGTTGTTTGCCAAGGTGAATGGAACCTGCATTGGACTTTCGGGAATGAACACGCCGGAAGCGTCCGCTCCGATCGTATTCGACGACGCAGCCGGAAAGGTCGCGGTTCTCTTGCGAGGCTCCGTTGGCAGGGGCAAGACGAAGGTCCGCAACGTGAACTTGATGTGTCTCTATGACAAGAAGACCGGCAGGGCCTCCATCGCGGAGTATCGCTGGCTGGGCAATTGATCAGCAGCACCGTGGCTCCGGGGTGCACTGCGCTTCGTCAGCCACGGTGCCGGATCCAGGCGAACGAATTCGCCTGGATCGATTTGCGCTATGAAGACAGGCTTTCGATGGCAATCGATGCGGCCTGCTATCCGTCGCCCGGAGCGCCCCGGAAGACGCGCGCACCCCGGCGGGCGCGGCCGCGAGGATTGGCGATCACTATGAGATTTTGATTTTTAAGCGCGCGTTCGCGAATGGAACGGCTACGCGCAGTGATCCATTTTAGCTGCAGGCGAATGCAAGCAATTGGAGCACGAAGATGTACTTCGAACTCAAGGATGCCACGGCGGACAGCCTCGCAAAGAGTCGGCGGCGCGATGAGCTCTGCAACCTTCCCCTGGATCTGATCTCCTCGGATCGGGAGGCTTATGACATCCAGGCGACAGCCCAGGATGTGCTGGGGTTCGAGCGCAAGGGCTACGCAATCGTGGGCACGAGTGAGGCCTCGCGAAGAGCACTGCGGCTCACAAAGCCGATCTACTGCGAAATTCCGGCGTCGGCGCTTTTGGCTGGTACCGGGGAGTTCCGGTTGCCCCCAGGAACTATCGGCGTCCAGTCCGAGCTGGTCTTTACGATGCTGAGACGCTTCCCCGATGCTGGCGAGCGGATCGATCTCGACAGTGCGGCCGACGCAGTTCTCGGCTGCCGCCCAGCGATCGGCATCATTGGCCGGCGGACCCGCAAGGCTTTCGCAGGAGACAGCGCGGCAATCGCCGACTTCGGTCTGCATGTCGCAACCATCTGTGGTGACCATTCCCGCGATCTCGATATCCGCGAGCTTGCGGACATCGAGACCACGACCTTCCTCTTCAAGCAGACCGTCGTTTCCGGGACGTCGGCGTCCGTGATGGGCAACCCGCTGAACGCCGTCGCATGGCTCGCCAGCGCGCTTTCAGCGAAGGGCAGACAGCTCGAAGCCAACGACGTCGTGGCAACGGGGTCGTGCACGACGATCCTTCAGATATCGGCTGGTCAGCATGTCGCCGCCGACTTCGGGCCGCTTGGTCAGGTCGAGTGCGTCTTTGACTGACATCCATCAAATACCGAGACGACTGACCATGCGGGCGCAGCAAAAGCCGTCCTTGGTCGAGATCAAGAAGACCAGGCAACCTCGCGCGAGGCCTCCGTTGGGCGAGACGGATAGTCTGGCCCCGCGGCCGCGGAAAGGATCGCGGGCGAGCGCGACCTTTCAAGGTGAGGAGCGCGCCTGATGGTGAGCCGCAATGTCCCGCACGAGTATTTTTCGCTGACTGCGGTCGTTGAGGAAGGTCCTATTGTCGGTTACCTCCGCGGCAAGGCGATTTCCGCCGCGGTCGTCGACAAGCATGGCGGCCGCTACCGTTTCGTCGGCGTCGCAACCAGGGATCGCCGCGGCCGGCTCGATGTCCTGTCGCTCAGGCATGGCGAGTGGATCGTTGCGCCGGACTTGGTCTACGAAGCCGTCTAGCGACCTGTTCTCGCATTCGACGACACGATTGGGCAATAGGTTGAGGCGGTAAAGGAATTGCGGGCGGCGGTGGCCCAATTCCGCGCAAGCCCGAAGCCGTGCGGATCTTAGGCGAACGCCGCGCCCATGCCGACTTACAGGCCTCGAGAGCCTCCTCCGCCCGGAACGCGTCCACGCACCCCGCAAATAGGAACCTAGAGCAAAGCCGACCCGCGTAGCCGCAGTTCCGCACCGCGGTTCAGCGGGGGCAACTTCTGGTCATTCGCCCTTGGATTCCGCATCTTGCAGGGCTCCGGCGAGCAGTGTCCGGGCCGCCCAGCGAAGAATTTTCTCGCTCTCCTTCGGCTCGAGTTCGCAGATATCGCGCATGACGACCAGTGCCTCGATTCCGGTCAGCAGCGACAAGGCATGCACGAGTCTCTGATAGTGCTTCGATGGCAGCCTTCCTTCGAGCGGCGCAATCGCTTCCTTCAGCCAGGAGATGCGGCGTCCGCCGCGGCGGTTCTGGTTCTGTCCGGTCACCGAGTTGCCAAGCAGCGTCCGGAACACGCTCTCGTTGGCGACCAGCATTGCGAAGATGTCCGAGACGAGTTTGTCCAGCCGTTTCTCCACTTCCGCAGCATCCGCCCCGGAGGTGGCTGGCGCAATGCTGATCATGGTCGCTACGCCGTCGAGCACGGCCTCGCGGATGAGATCGTCCGGCGTCGAGAAGTATCTGTAGGCGGTCGCCCGCGATATGCCGGCGTGGTCGGCGACATCAGCGACCGAGGGATGCCCGCCCTTCTCGATGATTTCGCGTGCCGCGCGCAGCAACTCTGCTCGCGTCCTTCGCTTCTGGTTCACGCGTTCGAAACTTCTCTCTTGACTGTTCATTAGCACCTCGTTATGAGACGTTAATCTCATTAAGAGATAAGTATATCACAAACAGAGAAAGGTACAAGCATGACCTCCCAAGCCCCGTCTCCCGCAGCGAGCGCCTCGCCGCCGCTGACCGTGCATTTCCTCGGGAATATCCTCGCCTTCCGGGCCCGCCACGCCGATACCCAGGGAAATTTCACCGTGATCGAGGTCCTGACAGCGCCCGGTGCCGGTGCGCCGCCGCATACCCAGACCGACCAGGAAGCTTTCCTGGTATTGGAAGGCCGTTACGAGATCACCGTCGGTGGCGAGGCGAGGCATTGCGGGCCGGGCGAGTTCGTGCACGTTTCCCCGGGCGTCATGCATGCATTCCGCAGCATCGCCGATACACCGTCCCGGATGCTGCTGATCAACTTCCCCGGCGACCTTCACGAGGCGTTCTTTCTTGCGATCGGCGACCGCCTTCCGGCCGGTACAACGGCATTTCCGGAGATGCTGCCGCCCGACGTCCCGAAGATCGTCGAAACGGCCGCCCGCTTCGGCATCAATATTCCCGTTCCGTCCAACAGCTGAGGGAGCAGAGCCATGCAATTGATCGAGAATCTTCTGGCTTCGCGCGCGTACGGCATTGTCGCACGGGTCATCCTCACATTCGTCTTCTGGTCGAGCGGACTTGCCAAATTGATCGACTTTGGCGGCGCGGTCGCGGAAATGGAGCGTTTCGGCGTAACGCCGGCGGTTCCGATGGCGGTCGCCGTCATCATGGTCCAGCTCGGCGGCTCTGCGCTCGTGATCTCGGGTCGGTTCGTCTGGCTCGGCGCCGGCGCGCTCGGCGTGTTCACGGCGCTGACGATACCGATCGCTCACGCCTTTTGGACGATGACGGGCGAGATGGCCTTCCTCGAGATGATGTTCGTCTTCGAGCATGTAACGGTGATCGGCGGCCTTATGGTCGTCGCCATCCTCAGTGAGCGGTACCGCGCTCACACCGTCGTTCGCTCGGTGGCCTAGAGACCGTGTTGCGGGCGCCATCTCCGATCGCCCGTCCTTCAAGCCAGTCGTGCTACCGCCTCTTTGGCGGCCCGTACACCGCTCTCCCAGGCGCCATGCACCGTCGAGAAGTCTGACGTGTGCGTGGCCTCGCCTGCGAAGAACAGTCGGTCATCAACCGGTCTCGCCAATATCCTGCGGGCGTCGGATTGTCCCGGTCGCGCATGACTGTAGGAGCCGCGTATCCAGTCGGTGCGGCACCACGAGGACGCCGCCAGGGGGCGCAGGTGACGGCGAATATTGCTGCCCAGCAAGGCCGACAACTGATCCATCGCAAAGGCAAACGCGTCCAGCAATCCGGCACGCTCGATGACGACGGCACCTGCGCCACCGAAGAATCCCTCGATCAACGGCCGGCCAAGCGGCCGGATATAGTAGCTGCCGGTTTCGGCGTTGCGCGGATCGCCAAGGAGGTGCGTCTCAGGCTCGAGACCGTGGTCGCCTTGCAGTTCGAAGAACAACTTGTCAGCCAGGCCAAGCGGCAACTGGCTTGCGGCATGAAGGTGATCGTCGGCGATGGGGTCGAACGCGATCGCTCCGCTGGCAAGCACGGTTGTCGACGCGGTGATGACCGCGGCCCGAGCGGTGATCGGGCCGTGATCGGTATCCAGCCGCACGCCATTTCCCGCCAGCGCGATGCGACGCACAGGTGTTGACGGTCGCAGTGCGGCGTCGGGAACGATCGAAGCAATCAGATTGCCGTAGCCCTCGCGCACTCGCCAGTTGGCGTCGGATGCGGTGGCTTCGTAGGCCAGGAAGTCTTTGATGGACAGGCGATCGAGTGGCGCCCCGTTGAGGTATCCGCTCGTGGAGTCGCAAAAGGCATTCCATTCGCCGTTCGGGGGCAGGGCGTCGGACGCACGGTCGCTTGGCAGCACAGTGTTGCGAATGCGGTTGTTGAAATCGTCCCACGCGGCTTCCGCCGCCTTCTGTTCCTCCGGTGAGAACCCCAGATCGTGCCATTGCTTTCGCCACGCCGTCGGCCCGCGTTCGATGGTGAACCCGGCCTCGCGCGCCATCTCGACGAGTGGGTTGCGTTCGGCCGAATGAAGCCAGCCGCAGCCCATGTCGAGTGGCATTCCGCCCAACTCGATCGTCCAGGCCCGGCCGCCGACGCGGTCGCTCGCTTCCAGAATGACGACGGAGATGCCGGCAACTGACAGGGCGCGAGCAGCGGCAATCCCGGCAGCGCCGGCACCCACAATCGCCACGTCGTAATCCATGGTCGCCGCTCCCCGTCTCAAGGCGCTCGGTCACCTGCCCCGAGTGGGTTCTACTAGGGAATCGGCACCTCTTCAACGAGCGTGAAAGACTGTTACTATGCGGGGCATGACGTTCTTCGAAACACTCGTCGCTTTGCTGGCCGTCGCGATCTTGCTCCTGCAGGTGACGAGACGCATGCGGTTACCCTATCCGGGCATCCTCGCTGCCGCAGGCGTCGGCGTGGCGATGTTGCCGGGCGCTCCTGACATTCCGATCGATCCCCCGACTGCGCTTGCATTGTTCATCGCGCCCGTCCTGGTCGATTCCGCATACGACTTTCCGCTGGGCGCTGCGCGGCGAATGCTGCTGCCGCTCTTCGTCTATGCCGTGGTGGCGGTGCTGTTCACGACCGGTGTAGTGGTGTCGATCAGCGCGCTGACCGTCGGGCTTCCGATCGCGGTGGCGATCACGCTTGGAGCCATCGTTGCGCCACCGGATGCCGCGGCGGCTACCGCAGTCCTCTCCAACCTGCCGATCGACCGTCGTGTCGACGCACTGCTCAAAGGCGAAAGCCTGTTCAACGACGCGACGGCGCTTCTCCTGTTTAGCGCCGCGTTGACTGTCCAGGCTACGGGCGGGTTCGAGAGGGAAACCGTGCTGCGGATCACCTTGGCGGCACCTGGCGGAATTCTGTTCGGCATCGCTTTCGGGTTTGTCGTCTCGCGCATCATGCCCGTCATCGGAAGCACGGTCGGCGGCACGCTGCTTCAGTTCGTCTACGCGTTTGCGACGTGGCTGATTGCCGAGCGTCTGCACCTGTCGGCGGTCCTGGCCACGGTGGCCAGCGCGATGACGATCGCCACGCTCGCCAAAATCGACGACCCTCCGCGCATGCGGGTGCATTCCTTCGCTGTCTGGACAACCGTTGTCTTCCTGTTGAATGTGGTAGCGTTCCTGCTGATGGGACTGCAGGCCCGCCGCATTGTCGAAGCGATGTCCGCTGCCGAACTCCAGCGGGCGCTCTGGTTCGCCGCCATCGTCGTCGTGGGTGTCATCGCGTCGCGCCTCGCGATCGCTTTCTTGTTTCACGCCATCGTCGCCTTTCGCCATCGTCGTGGCCACGATCTGGCCCCCTTCGAGAATGCCGAGACCTTCCTCGTCGGCTGGGCGGGAATGCGTGGACTCGTCACGCTCGCCACGGCGTTCGCGTTGCCCGCGAATTTCCCGGAAAGAGACCTCGTCGTACTGACCGCCTTTTCGGTCGTGCTTGCGACACTGGTCATCCAGGGAGGCACTCTCGCGCCCATGATCCGCATCCTGAAGCTCGGACGGGAGGATAAGGCGCGACAGGAAATCCACTGGGCTCGCAAGTCGCTTGCGCAGGCCGCGCTAAGTCGCCTTGAAGGCGAGGAAGGCGCCGACGTCGATGCCGTTCGGCTGGCCTATCGTGAGATTTGCGAAAGTAGCCGCTATTCGCCGAAGGAGCGTAGCCGCAACTGGTCGCTCGCCGCCGTATTGGCACAGCGTCAACGCCTCGACGAGTTGCGGGAAGCCGATCTCATCGGCCCCAGCCAGTACCTGGAACTGCAAGAAGATCTAGACTGGAAGCAGCTCGCAGTCGTTTCGGACGAAGAAAAGCGCATTGCTGAGAGCTAGACCGTAGGCGGGAGCGGCCGGGCTATTCAGCCTCGAAGAGGTCCTTGAACCGGCTTGGCGCTGATCGACGGTATTGTTTGGGAACTCGCACTTTCCCGCCAAGGTGGGCCGCCGCGTGCCAAGGCCAGTTCGGATCGAACAGGATTGCTCGAGCGAGTGCAACCATGTCGGCGTCGCCGGTCCCGACAATGGCCTCCGCCTGGTCGAATCCCGTGATCAGTCCCACCGCGACCACCGGTATGCGCACCACGCTCTTTACGGCACGTGCAAAAGGAACCTGGTAGCCTGGCCCGACCGCAATTTTCTGGTCGGGGTGCAAGCCGCCGCTGGAGACGTGGATGATGTCGCATCCACGCCCCTCCAACTCGTGCGCGAAGGCTAGCGTCTGTTCAATGTCCCAACCGCCCTCGATCCAGTCCGTCGCCGAGACCCGCGCCGACACGGGTCTTTCAGCAGGAAATGCCGACCTGACTGCGTCGAACACCTCGAGCGGAAATCTCATTCGGTTTTTCAACGAGCCACCATATTCGTCGGTTCGGTGATTTGTGAGAGGCGACAGGAACTGATGCAGCAGGTAGCCGTGGGCGGCATGGAGCTGGACGAAATCGATGCCCATCTTTGCAGCGCGCGCTGACGCGGACACGAAGGCGTCGCGCACCCGCTTCAGTCCTTCCTTGTCCAATGAACGGGGCTCAGGCATGCCGGCGCTGTAGGCGATGCTCGAAGGGGCAAAGGTCTGCCAGCCA
The DNA here is from genome assembly GCF_004345245.1 of Rhizobium sp. BK251. GTDB lineage: Bacteria > Pseudomonadota > Alphaproteobacteria > Rhizobiales > Rhizobiaceae > Rhizobium. The sequence continues at coordinate 55,130 of NZ_SLUQ01000010.1, forward strand.
AGCGCGTCCGCCGGCGAAAATTGTCCACCGCCTTTCCACGGCACTTCCGTGGAGGCCTTCCGTCCAGCGTGACTCAACTGTATCCCAATGGGAATGTCCGACCAGCGGCGAATGCTTTCCAGGGTTAGGCTCATCGCTCGGTGCGTTTGGTCGTTCCAAAGTCCGAGATCAGCATAGGTTATGCGTCCCTCTGGGACGACTGCAGTCGCTTCGATGGTGAGGAGGGCGGCGCCCGACAAGGCGAGCTTGCCGAGATGGATGAGGTGCCATTCGTTCATGCAGCCGTCTTCCGCCGAGTATTGGCACATCGGCGCGATCACGATCCTGTTGTTCAGGGAAAGACCGCGTATCTGCATTGGTTCGAAGAGAGCGGATCTAGCCATCCCTTTCACTCCGCCAGGCCGATCGCGAGTCCAGACGACGGCCATGATGTTCAACGGGTCTGCGTTTACAGATGCAGTCCTGCAGGTCGTATCGCAGGCGCCCGACGCCTCGTTCGTCGCAACGGACTTCTGGAACCCCAGGTGATCGGACGCTGCGCATCAACTTTTAATAGCAATTATGCCCACACCGCCGTCGACGCACAATAAAGTGTCGTCAATTCCGGTGAAAACTGCCGGCGAAAGCCGCCCGTCACACAACATCAACCGCGCGGACGGTCATGGGGAGACGGTCCGCAAGCTCGCCAATCCGTGAAAGATAGTGCTGGAAGTGCCGGCTAGCCTTGTGAGCCGCTGCTGCGGCCTCGTCCAGATAGAGCTCGTCCAGCATGAACCGCGTGGGCAGCTCTGCATCCCGCCAAAGGTCGTACCGGATGTTTCCGTCTTCGGCCCGTGATGGCCCGACCATTCCGCGAAGCAACTCTTCGAGTTCCCCGGCTCGCCCTTCCTTAGCGGTGAGAACGGCAAACACTTTGATCGATGCGCTCAATTTCTCATCTCCCCACGAGATCGAAGACGTGCATCGCTTCCGGATTCCGGTTCCAGAAGGCGCTTGCCGACGCCAACAAGTGATCATGGGGAGAGCGTACCGCGGCGCCACGCTTCGAGCGCGTTAAACGCTGTGAAATCCCTTGCAAACGAAGTTTCACCGGATTTGCAGGCGGCCGCTCGTCCGGAAAAATTTACCTAATTTAACCGCAGGTTTTCCCGAACACCCTGTAAGGTTTACTCCATCGGAGTTGGGCGAGGACTCGTATCTGTTGGACATCAGGGCCTGCCAAAATGACGATGATAGAAAAAAAGCCAGTAGCCGGCGTCTTCTTCTTCGGCCCATACCGCCTCAATGCGGTCGAGCGAACCTTGGTGCGCGAAGGCAGCAAGGTAATTCTAGGAAGCCGCGCCTTCGACCTGCTGGTGGCGCTCGTCCAACGACAGGGCGCCGTTCTTTCCCGCCGCGAGCTTATGGAATTTGCCTGGTCGGGCCTGAGCGTCGAGGATTCCAACGTCCGGGTTCAAATCGCGCGTCTCCGGCGAGAGATCGGGTGTGGCGACAACGGCATTCGCTACATCGCAAGCGTGTCCGGTCGGGGATATAGCTTCGTCGCGCCGGTCGAGTGGAGCGAGGAGGGGCCCCCGCAATCAGTTCGCGTCGAAGGATCGTATGGGTTGCCGCCCCTCCTGAAGAGGGCACTCGGCCGTGAGGACAACGTTGTCGAGCTCTCCCAGGCTCTTCGAGAGCGCCGCTTCGTCACCGTCGTAGGGGCGGGGGGTGTGGGCAAGACTACCCTCGTTACTCTGGTGGCGCACAGGCTGCCCGATTTCCCCAGAATCTATTTCGTCGATCTTGGTACCTTGGAAGCCGGAGCCCTGATAAACGACGCCGTGGCGTCAGCGATCGGCGTTCCGTCGACGGACGAAGACACGCAGGCAGGCATCACCGATCGCTTGTCCGGAGCGCCAACGCTCATGATTCTGGATAACTGTGAGCACGTCATCGACGCGGTGGCCGAACTGGTCCAGCCGGCACTAAGGGCTTCGTCGAATGTCCATTTTCTACTGACCAGCAGGGAAGCACTGCGGCTGCCGGGCGAGGCAGTCTATCTCCTGCGGCCCCTCGGCGCTCCACCGCATACGGGGCGGCTTACCGCCAAACAGGCACTATTCTGGCCCGCCGTAGAGCTGTTCATGGAACGGGCCGCCGATGGCGGACACCACCAGCCATTGGGCGACGAGCAGGCGGCGACCGTTGCAGCCATCTGCCGCAGGCTGGACGGCAATCCCCTTGCCATCGAGCTTGTCGCAAGCCGAGTCGGTGCGTACGGACTTGATAGAGTGGCGGAACTGCTCGACGACCGCTTGTCATTGTGCTGGCGCGGGAGCCGAAACGCCGTTCCGCGCCATCAGACGGTCGAAGCTATGCTGGACTGGAGCTACGCCCTCCTGTCCGAAAAGAGCCAGAAGGTGCTGCATAGGCTGTCGGTATTCTCGGGCGAGTTTTCGCTTGATGCCGCCGCAGCGGTTGCGGGTGGCGACGACATCGGACCTTCCGACATCTCCGGGGCGATCGTCGATCTTGTCGACAAATCTCTCCTGGCGTTCCAGGGGGGAACTGGTCCTGCGCGGCTCAAGCTGCTGGGTATCACACGGACATACGCAGCATTGAAACTGGCGGAGTCGGACGAGAACACGCGCATTCGCGGAAAGCATGCGCTCCTTCGCATGCAAAATTTCCCTCAGCGCGCATTTAGCGGGAAGGTCCCCTTCGCCGACACACGCCACAGGCCAGCTCAGCCTCTTTTCTAGCCTTCGCCTTTCGGCGTCGGAACGGAGGTCGAATTCACCGTCGTTTACCACGATTAACTTACACAGCGGCGGGATGCCGACCATCATGCCGTCGCAGGCCCCAACAGTGCCCGCTTGCAGGCGAAACCCAATCGACCCTTATTCTGCCCCTGACGATCCGCCAGCGGCAATAGATAAGTTAGGACAATGTCCAACACGTCGATCAGACTTGAAGAAGCAAAGCGGGGGCTGAATGCCGGCGGAGGCATTCCCGTCGTCCGCGAGGGGCGGATCATCGGCGCCGTGGGAGCGAGCGCGGGATCCGTCGTGCAGTACATCGCCGTTGCAGAAGCCGCAATCGCTGCAATCGCGTGAGGTCAAGACAAAGTCGTTCGGATGGACGTCAAACCAATCAAAGAGGAGATCGACATGAAAACGGCCCGTCTACACGAATACAAAAAACCACTCGTCCTGGAGGACGTGCCGGTTCCCGATATTCAGGCCGACGAAGTCCTGGTCGCCGTCAAGGCCTGCGGAATGTGCCGCTCTGACGTTCTTCTCGTCGATGGTTTCTTCAACGCGTATTCCGACATTCCGCGACCCATTACGCCGGGCCATGAGATCACCGGCGTTGTCCACAGGGCCGGTAGTCTGGTGTCGAAGTCCGCGATCAGAGAGGGCGACCATGTTGTCGTCGCACCGGGGTGGGGTGACGGCACGTGCCGGCACTGCTTGGTCGGCAATACGCAAATTTGCGCCAATGTACGCTGGCCGGGATTTGGCGCCTATGGCGGATTCGCGGAATTCATACCGGTTCCAGCCCGCTATGTGATCAAAGTCGACAAGCGCCTGAAGTTCGAGGAGATCGCACCGCTGACCGACGCGGGTCTAACACCCTATCGCGCCATCAAGAAGCTGCGCAACGCCGGCGTCCTCGGTCCGGATCGAGTGATCGGTGTCTTCGGCATAGGTGGTCTTGGCACCTACGCGGTGCAGTATGCGAAGCTGCTCGGAAGCGGAGCAAGGGTGGTAGCCTTCGCCCGCAATCCCGAAAAGCTTGCCCTCGCAAAGGAATACGGGGCTGACGACGTGATCAACATAAAGCGAAAATCCGTTGGCGATATCGCCGGCGAGCTCAAGGCGCTGACGGGGCAGGGCGATATCGACGCGGCAGTTGACTGCGCCGGCGCTCAGGAGACCGTCGGGCTTGCGACCGGATTGCTGGCGATCAGCGGCTACTACGTGGATGTCGGCTTCATCAGCGATCGCATCGATATTCCGCTCTTCCCGCGGGTCTCCCGGGAGCAGACGATCCAGGGATCGTTCTGGGGCAACAACACCGATCTTGCCGAGGTCATGGCGCTGGCCGCCAAGAACAAGATTCGCCACACCATCGAGACTTTCCCGTTCGAGCAGATCAACTCTTTCCTCGATCGCCTGAGAGAAGACGAGATCGTCGGCAGATCGGTGCTGACGTTCTGATCCAGGCCGGGATTCGGCGTGCGTATCCATGCTCTGCGGGTTCGGCGGAGCCTCCGCGTCCCGTCGTTGCCGGCGGGTCGCGTTGACAGCTGCCATCTGCGGGCAGGTTATGGGGCGACGTTGAAGGAGAACCATTGTAGGCTATGGCCGCGAACGCTCAGGCACGCTGCCAAGTTCAGCAGCCACATTTCTCGGACCTCAACCGATCTCGGCCAGCAGCGCGCTTGCGTTCATCAGGTCGCCCGTATCGAACCCATTGGTGAATTGATTGTAGACAGGTGCGAGGACCTCTCGTGCCTGTTCCATCTGGCCATGATCCTTCAGCACGGTCGCAAGATCGTACGAACTACGAAGCGTCCATGCACGCGCGCCGTTCTGCTCCGCGAGGCGAAGCGATTCGCGCAAGGTGGCAATTGCGTCGGAGTCACGTCCTCGCGCTCTCTCGGTTGCTGCACGAAAGCGCAAAAGCTCGGGCAGCACAGAGCGTTGCGGGCCGACGTTGAACAAGTGTTCGAGGATGCGCAAAGCCTGCTCGACACATCCGATTGCAAGCAGCGCCTTGATGAGATGTGCGTAGTAGATATGACGCCCAATCTGGGGCAATCCACTTCGAAGACCATCGAAAGCCGCCAGCAGGGCATCCGGGCTTTGGCGCGCGCCAGACAGGGTATCGATGGCTTCACTGTAGCAATTAGCCACTGGAATCCAGGCAGGCATACCGTGGCGATATATCGTGCTCTTTAGCTGGTCGGCATAGTACCTGGCCTTTGCATAGTCCTGGCACTCAAGCAGCACAAAGAGGACGCCATGGGTGTAGCAGTAGATGAGTGTCCATCCGTGGCGGACCTCCAGCGCTTCATGCGCAACATCTTTGATGTGCGCCAGCCCCGTTCCAGGTTTTCCCGTGCCGAGCCAATAGAGCGCGCCCAAGATGGCTTCTGTCCTAATTCTTGGATCGAGGTCAAACCGGGAGCCGCCGCCCTCAGAATGGACTTGCAGCTCTGCGCGCAGCTTCTCAAGGCGTGCAATGGCGGCAGGATACTCACAGCGAATAATTTCCCATTCCACCAGGAGATGCTCGTGTTCCCAGAGGGCCGACGTATTGTTCGACCGAATGGCGACCCGCTTCATATCGGCAAGCGACTCCAGTGCGACCATTCCTCGACCGGGCAGGAGTTGATATCTGGCCAAGGCGCCCAGGGCCCGGCACTCGGCAGCAGTGTCGCCCGTTTCGCGGGCGAGTTCGATAGCGGTCTCGAACACTTTGATAGCCTTTCCGGGATCGGCTGACAGATAGCTGCTGACATCCGCCAACCCCACCACCAACTTCAATTTCAGGCCCGCGTCCTTGCAGCCGATGCGGGCAAACTCGGCCAGTGCGCGTTCACAGTTCTCGCGCGCCTCTTCACTCAAGGAGAGCTCGTGCCACAATGGCAGTCCGGCCGCGGCCAATTGTACTCCGAGCAATGGATCACCGTGGCGATGGAGAGCCCAATCGGTAGCCTTGCGCAAATCATCGGCGTGGCCAAGGTAAGTGGTATGCCACTTGCGAGACGGGAGGGTTGCGCGCTCGATATTCGCACGGGAGAAAATCTCCAGCATGAGGCGCGCGTGGTTTTCCGATACCTTAGGCAGCTCTCCGGAGCGCTCGAGCAAATCGGCGGCAAATGCGCGCGTGCTGTCCAGCAGGCGATACCGAAGCTCACCGGAAATCTGTTCGACAACGAGCATCGACTTCGCGCGGAGGCCAGCGACGGCGTCGAAAATGTCGATCGGGTCGCGGCTGAGATGCGCGACAACGCGGACGATGGAATCCGTGTCGAAATAGGCTACGAAGATTGAGATCGCGCGCAGAACGGCTGCTTCTTCCCGTGTCAGCAGCGCGTAGCTCCACTCGAGAGTTGCGAGCAACGTCCGCTGCCGAATGGGACGCTTGTGACGTTCCCCGATCACAGTGTTGAACCGGTCTTCGAGCTCGGCAAGCACGATTGCGGCGCTCCGACCTGGCAGCCGGGACGAAATCAATTCAAGCGCAAGCGGGGAGCCGTCGAGCCGCCGGCAGATCTCCGTGATCGCCGGGGCGTCCATATCTTCCATCAGATAGCCGCCTTTTTCGCGCGCACGCTCGACGAGAAGCTGGGGAGCCGAGTACTGCAGTACCTGCTCGACCGTATATGTGTGCTCCGGCGGCGGAACTCGGAGCGGCGAAAGCCGTATCACTTTCTCGCGGCGCGACCGCAGCGTGGCCCGGCTGGTCGCCAGGATACGAACATCTTCAGTGTTAGCCAGAACGATATCGCAGACATGTGCCACGGCATTGAGCACGTGTTCACACGTATCGAGCAGGAGCAATGTCTTCCTTTTGGCAAGAATCGAGGCTATGGCGTGAAGCCGATCATTCGCCCCCGAGTTGATCCCAAGCGCTGCCGCAAGAGACGACGCAACGAACTCTTCGCCTGCTACGCGGGACAGATCGACAAACGCTATCGACCCACCTTCCTCGTCGTCAAAAAGCTGAGCTGCCGCCACGGCAACCGTCGTCTTTCCGATTCCACCAGCACCGACAACGGTGGTCAGTCGATTGACAGCAACTGTCTCCCGCAACTCCGAAATCTCGACGTCACGACCAATGACCGTGCCCAACTCGGGAAGTTGGGCATGTGTGACGACCCGTATATCCGCATCGCCTCGCACGGCTTCTGCGCTCGGCTGGCAGAGCCAATAGCCTCGACCAACAACAGTCCTGATATACTCATGCAGGGGTGAGTATTCCCGAAGCGCGCGGCGGAGCGAAGCGACCGTCACCTTGAGGTTCGCTTCGTGTACGAAGATGCCCGGCCAGGCAGCGTTGAAAAGCTGTTCCTTGGTTACCAACTCACCCTTGCTGCGGGCTAAGGTGCAGAGAACGTCCGTCGCCCTACCGCCGAGCTGAACCTCCTCCGCGCCGCAGTACAATGTGCGGTTTTGAGTGCGGAGACGGAACGGGCCAAATTCGATTACGTCATTCAACTCCGCAGACGTCATATACTCCCTTCCGGCAGTCCTGAATGCGCCATGGGATCGTAGCACGGTCTGGCTAGATGGCGAGAGAGACTTCGCGTACGACAAGCCCCTGGCTATTTGGTCGAACCGATAGCTCAAGGCGACAAGACGGGTTCGTCAGACCAATTCGGTCGCCGTCGCGAAAATGGAGCGACTAGGCGGGACGCGCCCCCGGCACCGTGCGCGTCGGAGCAACTGCCGATAGAAGCGCGCCGCGCTTCGCAGGGTTGTGGCAGTTGCGCCTCGGGCGTATGCTCAACTTGGTGACGCTCCTCCGGTGACACGGCAAATTTTCGCGCGCGGTTGCTGGCGGGCGCTGTGGTGTCGCCCGGCCTTGGCGGCGGTGCCAGTTCAAGCGATTTGACAGCAGACAACCTCGGGGGAGGGCGCCATGACTGCGGTCGTTCAGCTTTATCTCGCCTCTGTGCTTGCAATATTGCTGATCCCAGCCTCGGCCTCGTCCCAGCAGGCCTCGCATCCGCCTTTAGAGCAGGCAACCGGCGCTGGAGCTGAAATGCAGGGTATCGAGATGTTTCGCACCGTCCGCGAGACCTACATCAATCAATTGCGGCGGACAGGAAAGCTGCCCGAGGAGCTGACTGCAGCTCTCGAGCTGCAGCTGGTCAATGCAGTGAGGGAAGCGCCACCCGAAGAGCGCAGCGCGCTCATGTTCGAGCTCGCGACGGTGCAGCGCCTCCAGGGGAGGTTCGAGGACGCGATTGTCTCCTATCAGGCTGCGATCGAGAACGCCCCGGGCGGCAACGAGGTGGTCTTCGATGCCTGGATCGGTATCGCCCGCGCCCACGCCTACGGCGCACGCGATCACGGCGCGGCTGCCAGCGCCTTTCGGCACGCCATTGATGTCGCGGGCGCGACTCCAAGTCGAAAGCAGCGCTACGACCTGGCGGACTACGCAGCGCAGCTGCAGTCGGGGCGAGGCGAGTTGGATGCGGCCCTGATCAACGGACTGGAAGCCAACCGTCTTGCGGATACCGACGAGGAGCGGTTCTACGCCCAGCTCGATACCGGCGATGTGCTCCAGCAGTTCGTTCAGAGCTGCGACTACCGCCCGCTGATGGACACCAAGACAATCGCGGGCGGGGACGCGGACCGGTGGGGGGCGTGCCGCCGCGCGGTCGACGCGACCCGGAGCTACTACCTCGGGGCGCGTCAGATGGCGGAACGGCTGGGATGGGACTTCCTGCGGGGACTGGTTGATCAGCAAATCGGCGGCCTCGTCTTCAGACAGGCCCTCATCGAGCAGAGCGCCTCGATGGACCACATCGGCAAGGCCAGCGTGTTCGATGCCGAGGACGTCGGGGACGTGCTCGTCAGTGAGGAATTCGTGTCGGGCGCGTCTACGCTGACAGACATTCCGGCCCTGGCGGATCTGATTGGTAGTGTCGTCGCAGATGCCGAGGCCGACAATGCCAGGGCGACCTTCCTGCGGGGCTCAAAGGCCGACATCGAAGGGAATAAGGTTGCGGCGCTGGAGTACTTCGAACGTGCGGTGGACTTGCTCGAGAAGGAGCGGACGTCGCTGTTCGACCTGCGTAAGCGCGACACCGTAGTCGAAAGCCGGCCCGAATTCGTCCGTGATCTGGCGCTGAGGCTGCTCGAGCAGCACAGCTACGACAAGTCCTTCGCAGCCTTCGAATCGATCCGGGCACGCGGCCTGGGCGAGCTTGCGGCTGCCTACGAGACGCTGGATCTGTCGGATGCCGAGCGGCATTGGCTAGCCGGCCTTGTGGAGATGGAATCACGGGAGAGCGCGATCCTGACCACCCTCGTAGAGTCGACGATCGCGGGCGATGCGCCCGGCAGCTCGGACCGGGCGCTGCAGCGGCTCGACGAGGTGCGCGCGCAGCTTGGCGAGCGTTTGGGCGATCCCGAGTTCGCAGGCGCGATCGCACGGCTCGCGGCCAGCCACCGCAGCACCGGAGAACTCGCCGATCTTGACAGACTGGTACGGGCGACCGGCATACCGGTACTGCTCTACTGGGTGACCCCGACCAACGTGATCGTCTGGGTCGTCAGCTCGCGGGGAACGGAGGTCAGGAGCGTCTTTCTCCCCGAGGTGGCGGTGATCGATAAAGTGGGGCGGGTGGTGGACTCGGCGCGGAGTCCCGATCGGCCGTTCGACGAGACGGCGGCGCGACAGCTCTACACCTACCTCATCAAGCCGTTCGAGGACCGCCTGGTCGGCGACGAGGTCATCATCGTGCCGCAGGGACCGCTCGTCACACTGCCCTTTGAGGCCCTGATCGATGCGCAGACCGGGCAGCATATGGCCGAGAGGCTTGCGGTCTCCTACGCGCCGAGCGCGGCCTTTGCCGCCATGGCCTTGCGGCGCGACCCGCTGGTCCTGCCGCCGGTGACTGCGATCTACGACGCGACGGCGGAGGACGATACCGGCGAGATCGCACGCCTGCGCGAAACGCCCGGGGTACAGGTTGATGCAATCGCCTCCAACAGACTCTCCCCGGACGAGGCGATCACAATGCTTGGCGGCAAGCCGGCGCTGCACGTGCTGTTGCACGGCGACTTCAACGCCTGGGATCCATTGCAATCCAGCGTGAACCTTGCCAACCTCGACCTGACACGCCGGGAGGACAATGCACTGACAGCGGCAGAGCTGCTGGCCGCCGACTGGCGCCGGGCGCGGCTGGTGGTCTTCAGCTCATGCGAGGGAGCGCGGATGAACGTTCGCATCTCGAACGAGATCTACGGACTGTCGTGGGCGCCGCTGGCGGGCGGCGCCGACGCGGTGGTAATGAGCCGTTGGCGGGTAAGGGCCACCAGCAGCGCCGACTGGATGCAGGCGTTCTACGAGGCGCTTGCTGCCGGGGCGCAATCGCCGGCGCTGGCCGCGGCGGAGGCGATGCGGCAGATGATCCGTGAGGGGGAGACCCACCCATTCTACTGGGCCGCGCCGCAGGTGATCGGGAGGTAGCTGGGCCTTGGAGTACTCGTTCGAACTTGCCAAGAACATCGGTACTCTGCTCGGGACCGCCTCGGTTGTCGGCTACGCCTGCGGCTACCTCGCACTCCGGGCCCGATCCTTCGCCCTCGGTACCGACCCAGCCTTCAAGCTGGTGGACCAGATCTACGTCTTCGCCGGCGTCCGGTTTCTCGTCATCACGCTAATCGTTGCGCTGTTGCTGTCGCCGGTCGTGCTTGTCGTTCGCTCGGTCGCGCTCTGGCTGACCCGGTCTCTGCCGGAGCATCTCATCGCACCGGTCCAGTGGATCGCCTTGATCATGGTGGCGACGATGACCCTTGTTTCCATGGGCATCCTAAGGGCCAGCGGCCTTCTGCTGCGCGATCCGCTTCCGAGCGCGGGCCTCGAGAGCGCCGTGCTGGGGGGCTCGGTCGGCCTGCGCCTCGGCCTGACCTTCGCGTCCGTGCTCCTGGCCGTGCTGTCGGCACTGTGGCTGCTCAACCGTGCGCAGTCCGGGCAGGGGGCGCTCGTAACGATCCTGGCGGTCGTGGTGGCGCTACAGGCCTTCCTGCTTCCCGTCTATCATGGCGCCCTGTTCGCCGACCGGCGCGTTCGGGTCCTGTCGCAGCTGCCTCCGGCGCTTAGTGGGCTGGTGATGCCGGTCGCCATCGTTGACCGCACCGCGGACCAGGCCACACTGTTTGGACTGGACCCGAGCGGCCGGCGTGGGCTGGCCACGGTCGAGTTCAAGGCTCTGGACGGCATTCCCATATTGGCGGTGACTAGCCTGCGCGACTTTCTCGATCAAGTTTCAGACCGGCGCGACGCCGCTTCCGGCGGATGGATGCAAGGTGTACTGGTGGCCGATGCGAGCGGTGCGGTAGGAGGCGGAGACGTGGCAGACGACAGAACGAAATTCGCGAACGGCTTCTACGGAGCGCTGGCCTCCTACTTCGACATGGTCCTCGATTCGATCGGCTCGCTCGGAGGTGGCAGCACCGACGGAGGCGAGCTCTGGACCGCCGATCTCGACCCCGAGGGCCGTCCGTCGGAGCTGCGACGGGTCGGCGACCTCGACGACGTGTCCTGGCCGGTAATCGGCGCCGACGGCACTTCCTACCTGGCGCTGCGCGGGGGCAAGGTGGTGCGTCTCGATGCCGACGGCGCGGTCGTGGCGGTGCTGGCCGAGGTGGACGACTGGCGGAAGCTATTCGGCGAGCGGTCCGACGGCTCGATCCTGGGGCTGATCCGTCGCGACGGCGAGATGCGCCCGGCGCTGCTGGTGGCCGACGGCACGGTCGAGGTGGGGCCCGCGCCGTCGACCGACGAGGAGAAACGCGCTCTGGCGCGGCTGACGCAGGACGCGCGGGCCTACAGCGACGGTCGGGTCATGACGGTCGACCGATCCGCTCGAGGCGGCCGGGGATTCGACGTGTTCCTGAAGGCGCAAGGCAGCGTCGTCAACCTCACCGATTGCGGCGACGACTACTGTGGCCAAGCCTCACTCGCTCCAGGGAAGCGGCGCCTGGTGTTCGTGCGAACGCCGCCGTTCTGAGGGCGTACCGCGCCCGTTTGTCTAAGTTGTCGACAGGCGAACTCGTCGCCGGAACTAGCGCTTGTATCAAGGTTCGCCTGCAGGATCACGGGTCCGGATTGAGACGACGATAATAGGTCTCCTTGGAAGCGGGAGCAGAGACAGCGATTTCTAGGTAGATGCAGAGCGGTTCAGCCAGTCGGCGTACCGCAACGAACCCATCTTTGCGCCCGCGAGCGGCAGCAAGGTGTCGTCGTTCAGTTCGACGCCGTAGTAGCGCGCGCTGCTGTCAGTAATAACCTGGCGTGTGTCTGCGTTTGCGGCGAGGTGCATACGAGCAATTTCGTCGAGACCGAATTGCTCGGGGCCGCCTATCTCAATTGTATCGTTCACTGCGGTTCCCATCGCCAACTGGGCGAGCATTTCAGCGACGTTATCCGCAGCGATGGGCCTTATGGATGCCGACGGAAGCCGGAAGCCGTCGCCATCTGCGCCCATCTCGATCACGCCGCTGATAAACTCGAAGAATTGCGTGGAATGGAGGATGGTATAGGGCCGCCGCGCTGCCCGGATGAGATTTTCCTGGACCATCTTTGCATGGAAATAGTCGCTTTCAACAAGGCGAGGTGTTCCCACGACGGAAAGGGCGACATAGTGCCTGACGCCTGCCTCTGCAGAGGCCGCCAACAGATTCCGGGTGGAGGCCTTGAAAAACGCCAGCGCGGAGTTGTCGCCAAAGGACGCCGCGTTGGTGACGTCGATGACGACGTCGGCTCCCGCTATGGCTGACCTGAGGCCTTCGCCCGTCACACTGTTGATCCCCCCGAGAGATGGGGAGGCCGTAATCACCTCGATACCCGCCTGCCGAAGGTTCTCGACGAGTCGCGTCCCGATGCGCCCGCTCGCTCCCATGACCGTGATTTTCATCGACCTGCTCCCTCAATTGTGCCGAACTGCGATCTGGCTGCGCCTTTGGTCGCCAAGGACGTCCGGGGTCGCCAAGGACGGCCCGGACCGGAGGCTATGCTGCAGTTGCCGGCGACCGGCACCCATATACAAAGCGGCGACTATGCCAACGCAATATCAGTTAAGGCACACTGGTTTGCCGGCAACGTATCGAATGTCACTCCAGCGGCATGAGAACCAGCGCACGACGATAAACCTTCGTCAGCTTGGACGTGCTCGCATTGCGGATTAGCAGGTTAATATCAGAAGGACTTTCGTAAAAGGTTTCTCTCAGCGGCGAGGGCAGCTGATCGGGCAGAAGGCTCATGTGCGAGGCGATAAATTGATGCTGTGAACGGGATTGTCCGTCTCGTAGGCAAGTCTCGCTCCAGGTTTTTCCATTTCAGCTGAAACACGACGACCCAAAAGTGCCACCCACGCGAAATCACGAGACGGCACGTTCCTGACAGTGTCAAGTCACTGACATGGCTTGGATATCGACAAAGGTGGAGTATGACATGTCTGACCTCTTCAGGACTGCACGTTTGTTCGCCGGCACCTTGCCTTTGAGCTTCACGGATCTGGGCAGGGGTAGAACCTTCCTGTTACTCCACGGAGGCGCCGGCCCCGCATCCCTCATCGGCGTGGCGACGGCCCTGGCGAATGATCACAACCGCGTAGTGCTACCGACCCACCCCGGCTTCAATGGGGCTTTTCGTCCTGAGTGGTTCTCTTCTGTCGCGGATCTTGTGGCCGCCTACCTCTCGCTCATCGATCATCTCGAGCTCTCGGACGTTATGGTTGTCGGGCACTCCTTTGGGGGGTGGATTGCCGCGGAACTGGCGCTGAGAAATTCGCCGCGGATGACGGCGGCAGTATTGATGAACGCCGTGGGCATCGACACTGGCTCGGAAGACAAGGTGATCGTCAATCCCATGGACCTAGAACCGGCTGAACGGGTAAAGCTCGCTTTCCACAACAAGGCATTCGCCGTCGCGCCTTCGACACCTGAAGCCATGGTGATGATGCGCAGCAACTATGAAACCCTGAAAGCCTACGCCGATCGCCCGTTCATGTTCGATCCCGCATTCAGGCAGAGGCTTGCCGGGATGACCAAGCCCGTCCTGGTTGCTTGGGGAGAATCGGACGGAATCGTCGATCTCGCGTATGGACGTCGGTATGCCGACAGTGTGCCAGGTTCGATATTCAAGCCAGTTGCCGAGGCCGGTCACAATCCGCATATCGAAAAGCCGGATGTCGTCCTGGGCCTGATCAACGAGTTCCTGGACGGAGTGGCTCGCGACGGGGCATAGGCCTGGAGGAACTCCCATTCAGGAGCCAATTCTGCGATTTGAGACTCGTTAGGACCAGCGCCTGAAGTCGAATGAAGTCAGTTCGACATACGGGTGCTAGGACGGCGGGACAGGCCTTGAAACAACCCATTCTCCGGTTGCGATGTCACGCACGGCGACAACGGGTTGCCTAGCGATTTGGAACGTCGGTCGGGCAGTACAGGATACCTTTCTTCCGCGCGAACCGCCTGAACGTCTCTTCGGCAGAACTCATCGGGAACTGGTCACTCAGCGCATCCCGGCAGGCCCTCTCGACAGTTTCGAACACCAGGTCGCGCTCGGCCGCGGGCCATGTGGTCAAGAATTCAACGGCATCGTCCAGTGCGGTGATCTCTCTTACATCCCTGTCGAGTTTGACAAATATAGGCTGCTCAAATTGCCTCAACGCCATGAACTGGCTCCTTCTTGATTATTGGGTCCACAGGCGGGACAGGCTTTCGCAGGCAGATTTCTCCAGCCCTTGGTCAGATCGAGTTGTCGGGGCGAAAGCGGTGGCCACACCGGCCTCGGCCCAAGGCAATTGCCGCGTTTGCAACCGCCTCAATCGTCGAGGCACCGATCGGAACAGTGAGAAGATCGTCATTCATTTCATGAACGCCGGCGCACGGGCGCCGGGTCGGGCAAAGCGACGCTTTCGACGCGCCTTTGCCCGACCGAGCCTTAGAGGCTAGGTGCCTTTCGCATAGGAGTAGCCCGACCGCTGGAGTTCAGCGATGAAGGCGACGACACTGGGAACCAAAATTACATCGGGGATCAGACTGTTGGTCAAATCCGCTGCTATCTCATCCGCCGGAATGCTGGAAAGCGCGGGGGAAGAACGGAGGCCGCGCGCGATCGCGTGAATGGAGTCGTGGCAGCCAACAAACACCATGCCCCGTCGTTGGAGCGAGATGATATTGTTGTTGCTGGGTCCATAGAAGCCATCCAGATCCTGAATGTCGTCATGTGGCGACGTGCCGGGCCGCTCGATGATGAAACTGTTCGAGGCGAACTTGCCATCCGTCTTTTCGGCGAGCCCGTATTTCTCCCAAGCCTGCTGATTGAACAACGCCAGGTGTGCGGATCCGTGAGTAGCCGATATTGCCAGAAAGTCTTTGTTCCCATGGGAGAAGACCTGCCCGTTAGTCGCCTCTCGCATGAGGTTCACGCATTGACCGGCAAGTTCGGTGTTCTCCCACATCTGCCGATGAGGATAGTTGTAGGAAAGAAGAACCTCAGCGGCCTCCCGATCCCAATACCGCTCATCGTTCAGGATGAACGGAACGGATGGGAAGCCGCGCCGTCGTTTAAAGCCGGACAGAGTCCTTCGCAATTCTGACAGTTGTTTCGCGCCCTGGGGTTCGGCAGTGGCCGGTTCAGCCCGCGCTGAATCGCCTAATGTGCCGGCGACTGACAAGACCAGCGCGCTTTGGCCAAGCGCCACAAGGGCACTCCGTCGGGTGGTTGCATCCAACAATGATCGCATGATTTGACTCCACTCAACGGGCGTAGACATTGGCGGACGTGCTGACGAGGGCGTCGATGAACTTGGCCATCGCGTCGATCGTCGTTTTGTCCTCGATGTCGTAGGTTTTCGCCAGGTCGTCCATGTTCTGGTAACCGATCCAGACACGCTCTCTTTCATCCTGCCAGACCAATATGCGAAGCGGCAGATCGATGCCGATCGCCTGTTGCTGCTGCATGAGCTTGGAGCCGACTTTCGGGTTGCCGAAAACGATGACCTGTGTTGGGCGAAGCGAAAGGTTCGCTTCCTTCGCGTTCGCGCCGTGATCGAAAGTCGCGAAAACCGGCACCTTCTGAAGCGCGAGATTTGCCTTGATGCGAGCCACCGTCTCGGCAACATTGTACTTGCTTTCTTGCGCGACGGTCTTTGCAGGATCGGTATCGGGGCCGAGACCCGACTTGTAGGCATCCGCGATGCTTCTTGCCAGATCCGTGAGATCAACACCTTCCTTGTTCGTCAGAAGGGTGACACATACAAGTTCATCCGCCGCTGTGAACCGGCTGAGGTACGAACTGAAACCAGGCGAGTTGCCTTTAATCTCCATGAAGCCGGGGTGATGGGTGAATTCCCAGCCGGCCATCGCCCGAACTATTCGTCCGTCCGCCAGGCGGGTCGGCCTGTAAATGAGGTCACGGTCGCCTTCGTCTTTCACCAGGACGCTGCCTGCAAGAGCTATGTCCCACGCGCTGATATCCTCGGCCGACGACCACAGGCCGCCGTACGCATAGAGATTCTCCGAGTTCGCAGGATCGACCGCCTTAAGACCGCTGCCATTGGACAAGTAGCCGGTCGCAGGTTCCACGGGGTTGATGTAAGGGATCATCGAGTGGAACTTGACATGCTGGTTGAAGCCGGGCGTTGGCTGCGGCCGGTCAAGGAAAGCCTTCTTTGCAAAGTCCGACGCCATCATCGTGCTCTCGAGGTGCAGCGGCTCGATCTGATTTTGCTCGATGAAGTCGTGATAGGAGACTCCGCTGGCACGCTCGATAATCTGGCCAAGCAGGATGAAGTTTGTCGCGCTGACCTGAACGTCGGTACCGCTCTTGAACAGCAGCGGCCTGGAACGAACGAGATCGAGCAACTGCGAGGGGCTGTAGTGTTTCGCACTTTCGTAGCCGGCATTGCGGTAGTCCGGTATGCCGGAAGCGTGCTGCATCAGCTGGCGGATCGTGATGTCCGCCCAGGCTGGCGGAGCATCGGGCAGATACCTGGAAATTGAATCGTCGAGGGCGAGCTTGCCCGCCTCCTTCAGTTGCATGATTGCCACGGCCGTGAAGCCTTGAGTGATCGGGCCGATGTTCCACATCGTCTTGGTGGAGGCCAGTTCGTCGTTGTCGATGTTGGTGCGCCCGTAGCCCGCCGAAAGCGGGATGTACGGCGCCTGTACGATCGCGACCGAAATTCCCGGAAGATTGTTCTTGCGCGCGAAGTCTGCAATGAGGCGGTCCACGGTGATGCCGTGAGACTGCACTGGGTATTCGCCACGGCTTACCGGGTATCCGCTGGCGCCTGTAGGTGTCTCGGCGTGAACCGAGTATGTGAGCAACGCGAGGCTTACAGCCGCGACGAATGACCGCTTGAAATGTGTCATCCTGATCTCCTTGGACTCAAGCTGGTTTTTGTGCACTCGCTTTCGAGCGGCTCGTGGGAGGCAGCGGAAAAGGTCGTGCTCACAATTAGCTAGTCCGCGATGCGCGGTCGGTGAGCCCGCGAAAATTGGATGCATCGTTTGGACCATTGAACGATACGATTCAGACCGCCGAGCTCGGAATGATGGCCGGTCGAGCATGACAAAGATCCCGCTCGCCGGAACGGAACCTGGCCTTTGCGAATATCAGCACTGCGGCTCGTCAAGTCGGGAGGTGGGCCGCGGAGAAGAGGCCGCGATGATCGAAGCGCCGCTTCACCGCCTGGAGCCTCTGCAGACTGGCGCCATAGGCTTGCCCAATCTGTTCGATGTCGTCCAGGCCGAGCAGGCTGGGGTAGCCTCCGGGCAATGCGAACGGGGCGAGCGCCGTGGATAGGTTTCGCGCCCAGGATCGGTGCCTGCTGCCATTGTCTCCCGCGGCAGGATCCCAGGCGGCGATGATTTCCACGAGAAAGTGTTCGCGCCGCAGCCCGAATGCGGTGTCGGCGTCGGGAACCCGCGTGGCCGCGCCGCGAAAGTGATGCAGGATGATGGTCGTGAACGGCGAAGACAGGCTATCGCTGGCTTCGATGATGGCGGAAATTGCCCCTTGAGTCATCTCGGGCAGCCATCGGTTCTTGACGGCGTATCCGCGCCCGTCGACCACACGATGGTCGAACGAGCGGATCAGATCCTGATAACTTACCGTGTCGATGTGTACGTGGAACGGCGTACCGAGGCTCTGCAGGCTCGCCATCAGGCTTTCGCCGAGCGCCGCGTCTCCGGTCCAGGCCGGGGCCAGGAACAGGGTCTTGCTGCCGTCCGGCAGGCAGAACATGCCTGCCAGCACGGTCAGGTCGTCGCCCGCCGAAGCCGCAATCTCGGCATAGTCACGCAAGACCCTGGCCGCATCGGACCACGGAAACAGGATCATGCCCGCGAGCACGGCTCGGTTCGGATGCAGGCGAAATTTCATTGCCGTGACGACACCGAAATTGCCGCCACCACCACGAAGCGCCCAAAGCAGGTCCGGATTCTCCTGGGGGTCGGCGATGACATGCTCTCCGTCTGCGAGGATCAGCTCGGCACCGACGAGGCTGTCCAGCGCCAGGCCATGACTTGCGATCAGGGGACCGTAGCCACCCGAAAGCGTCAGGCCCGCCATGCCGATGACGCCCATCCATCCGGTCACCGCGAGGTGGTCGCTTGCCGCGGCGGCGGAAATGACGGCACCTGCGGTCGCACCTCCGGCAACCGTTGCGATGCCGCCGCTCACTTCCACCTGGTTCATGCGCGAGACGTCGACGACCAGCCCCTTGTCTCGTACCGAACGGCCTTCGCCGTCATAGCCGGCACCACGAACCGATATCGGAAGACCGCGATCGCGGGCCGCATAAAGGGCCGCCTGCACGTCCTGTGTGGTCTCGCAATAGGTGATCATTGCCGGATGGTGGTCCGCCGCGCGGTTCCAGACCCGGCGGGCAGCGTCGTAGCGCTCATCTCCAGGCAGGACGACTTTGCTGGGAATCAATGTCTGCAGCGCGCTCGCGGCAGGCTGAGACGACAGGTCGAACTTCTTCGTCATGCTTCGATACCTCTTGGTTTGTTCTTCAACAGGCCAAGTCTAGGACGATCCGATATCGAGAGGCGCAGCATTGATCGTCAGCGCCGCAGGCTGTTGCGGCCCGCGTCGTCGTCATCCCCGTTCGGTCCTAGCCACCGTCTGGAGCTACATCGCCTGATCGGCGCAGAGGGAGTTGCGGTACGTCTCCCGGATTGATCCCGAAATGCCGTTTGAAGGCGACGATGAAGCTTGATGCATTGGCATAACCTGCGCGATGCGCCGCTTGCTGCACACTGAAACCAGACTCCACGAGAGCTCTTTCGGCCTGTTGCAGCAGAAGTGCCGTGCGGTAACACGACAGCGTCATGCCGTAGGCCTTCTTGAAGGAGGAGCGAAGCTTCGTCCGGTTCATGGCGGCGACGTTTTCCAGGGCGGCGATGTCCAGCGCACGCCGCGGCGCGTGATCGATCACCTTCTTCGCCCGGCTCAGGCGTTCGAGCATTCCGGGATCAAATTCGCCGGGACCGGTCCGGATCACGTTTTGCCGGGAGAGCTGATCCAGTAGGACCGACATCAGCTCGAGTGCCTTGCCTTCGTAGTAGAGCGGCGCAATCGGCGCAAACATGCCGCGGCGGGCCGCGATATCGAGGGCAATCAGGCCGAAGCGGCCGGGCAGAAGCTTG
Source organism: Rhizobium sp. BK251 (assembly GCF_004345245.1). Taxonomy (GTDB): domain Bacteria; phylum Pseudomonadota; class Alphaproteobacteria; order Rhizobiales; family Rhizobiaceae; genus Rhizobium. Next base: position 74,527 of record NZ_SLUQ01000010.1, read on the forward strand.
TCCATCACAGTCTCGTGGCCGTGGATCATCCCCGACAGCGATTCCGGAACCAAACCGTCGGGGCCGTGGGCCTCCATGATCATCATCGGGTCGATCAGGACCGTAACCGCCCTCAGTCCACGTCCCGTTCGGGTCTCGAAATGAAAGTGCTCGCCTCTCGGGATGAAGATCACGGTCATGTCGGAGGCTTCCGCGTCGAAACCGCGTCTGCCAATTTCAAAATCCGTCGACGCCTCGTTGAGGACGACGGCGCAGACGATCACGTCACGAAGGGCGACCGCGTCGAACGCCACGACGTCAGGCCCCGGATAGTTGATGACGAAAAGGCCCATGCCCCGGCCCGCCCATGCCACCCAGCGCTGATCGCCGTTCACGGGATCGAGATGGGGAAGTTGCGTCAGGTTGCCGCCGTGAACGCGCATTCCGGCACGCAGGATCATCTCCTCATAGTAAGCTTGGGACATCGGGTTCATCTTGCTCGCCTCACTCGCAGAATCGCCGCCACAGCGGCGGACTGCGCATTTGATGCGCCGTCCGCATTCCCGTGATTTCTGCGAGGGGACGATGGGTTACAGGTGCAACGGGCAGGTCACCGTTGATCGAGGCTGAGGCGGCTGACGCCTTCTTCCGGCAGCACGGGCGGAACGAAACCGAGCGTCCTCAGGGCGCTCGGTCCAGGATACAAAGATGGATCGCCGGGCTCTACGGTTTCGCTATAGCCTCCGGCTGATCGCTTCGGCCATCATGATGACCGTGACGTTGGTCGGCGCCGAAACGATGTCGGGCATGATGGAGGCGTCCACGACGTGCAGGCCTTCCACGCCTCGTACCGCGCCGTTCTCGTCGACGACGGCGCTCGGATCGTCGGCACCTCCCATGGGAACCGACGAGGTCGGATGGGAGTAACCGTCGACCGACGCGACTATGGCTTTCTCCAGCGCGGCGTCATCTTCGACATCCTCGCCCGGGGTCATTTCAAGCGCGACCAGATCGCTGAACGGCGCCGTCCTGCCGATCCGGCGCGACAGCCGCACGGCTTCCATCATCCTTCGCAGATCGCTCGGATCCTGGAAGAAGTTGAAGCGGATGAGCGGCATTGCGCGAGGGTCGCGGCTTGCGAGGCGAATGGTTCCCTTCGATTTCGGAAGCGTCACGGAGCAGGCAAGCACGATCGCGCCTCCTGTCGGGCTTCGGGCCGGGTCGAAGATGTGCGTGCCCGATATATGGAGATCGAGTTCGTCGGGACCGGCCTCGCTGGAATTGGTCCAGATGATCGCGCCCGCCGCAGGCGTCATGGAATTTGCTTCGGGCTTCAGCGCATAGATGTTGTAGTAGAAGGGATGCTCCTTCATCCGGTTGCCGACGGGGGCATCGAGGAGGACCGGAATGTCGAGCTCCGCCAGATGCGACCAGGGGCCAATTCCCGAGCGCATCAGGATCGCCGGGCTACCGTAGGCTCCGGCCGACAGAATGATCTGGCCGCCGGTGATCGTCTCGCCGTTCAGGAGGCGCACACCGGTTGCGCGCCGTCCATCGAAGACGACGTTGTCCACCTCTCCATGCCCCTTGATCGTCAGATTCGGGCGACGGCGAACCACGTCAGTGAGATAGGCCATGCCGGTGTTGATCCGCCGGCCGTCAACCACGTTCAGCAGATAGGGCGAGACACCGTTCTGCTCGGCGCCATTGAAGTCGTTCACCCGCGGCAGGCCTGCGGCTTCCGCCGCCAGAACGAAGGCCCGCATCGACGGCGTATTTTCTTCCATCGTCCGCTGCCGGATCGGAAATGGGCCGGAGCGGCCATGCCAGGCATCGTCGCCCGTCGGCGTGTTTTCCATGGATTTGAAGACGGGCAGCACGTCGTCGAACGTCCAACCCTTGACTCCGCGGGCGGTCCATCGCGCGAAATCGGATCGTCTTGCGCGTATCGCCACGGCAGCGTTGACAGCGGAACCGCCGCCGAGCACCTTGCCGCGAAGCGCGGTAACGTCATGGCCGAGCCCGAGATGATCCTGCGTGTGATAGCCCCAATCATGTGCGTTGTCGCCGCCCACGCGGTCGGCGTTGGCGATCACATCGGGATATTCCGAGGGAGCATAAGCGGGACCGGCTTCCAGCAGCAGGACCTGCCTGGTGGGATCTTCGCTCAGCCGGTTTGCAAGTACTGCGCCTGCGGAACCGCCGCCGACGATGATGACGTCGAATGTGTTCGTGGTTGACATCGGAGTTCTTCTTTTTTCGGTTTGCTGTTTCGACACGGGCTCAGCCGCGGCCGAAGGCGTCGAGGAGGAAGCCGGCGGCGCGGTCGAGGGCCTTTCGGCTGCTTTCAAGATGTGCGACGTCGAGCTGGAAGACGTGGTGCATGCCTTCCCAAACCTCGAGCTGGACAGGAACGCCGGCTTGGGCTGCGCGGTCGGCATACTGCCGGGAATCGTCGAGCAAACGCTCGTCCGAGCCAACCTGGATCAAAAGCGGCGGCAATCCCTTGAGATCTCCCAAAAGCGGAGATGCCAGCGGATCGGACGCCTTGAAGGACCCGAGGTATTTCTGTCTGCAATCCTGAAGGTATTCGTAGCTGATCAGCGGGTCCACGATCGACGGATCCGTCATCGAGGCGGCCGAAAAGGTCATATCGGCCCAGGGCGAAAAGACGACGCCGGCAACCGGCGTCACGCCATGGGACGCCTTGCTGACCTCCGCAAGCGTTATCAGGGACAAGCCGCCACCGGCAGAATCGCCGACGACCGCGATCTCCTTGAAGCCGTGCGCGACGAGCCAGCGCCAGGCGGTGACTGCTGCATTCGGTCCAGTCGGCAAGGTCGCTTCCGGCGCCAGCGGGTAGTCAAGTAGGAATGCTGGAACCTGAGTGCGAGCGACGATCTGGCTGACGAAGCCGCGATAGGCTTTCGCAGATCCGACGACATATCCGCCGCCATGAATGTAGAGGATAGCCTGGGCAGAGCTGGCTTGCTTTGGACGAACCCACCAGCCCTTCACACCGTCTTCGTCAACGGCGTCGAGGGCAACGTCTTCTGTCAGCGGACTTGCCGAGATGAAGGCGTCATAGGCGGTCCGCAGATCGCCCGTGGCCGATGCCCAGAAGCTCGCGAAATGCTCGCGCAAAGCGTTTTCGCGAGCGCGCTCCTCGTCGGTGATATGGATCACCTCGACTTTTGCTTCGCTCCTAGTGATCTCTGAAACATTCAGCATCGTCGTTTCTCCTCTGTCGGCCGCTCGATCAGAAGCGGTGCGTCTATCGTGATGCGAGCCGTCCGCCCGCGAACACGGCAATGCGCTCGCGCCTTGTCGGGCGCCTCAGCTCGTCTCTTGGCTTCTGTTGCAATTCAGTCGGGGAGGGCGGCGACCGATGGCGCTCGCCCTTCATCCCTTGCACGGCGAATATCCGTGCGTGCGAAGCTCAGTTCTCGATGCGGCCGAAACGGCCGCTGGCGTGGCTTGCGAGTGTCTGTCGAACCTCATCGGCATTCGACATTACCAGCGGACCGTGCTTGACAAAATGCTCGTGGACCGGCTTTGCCGCCAGCAGCACGAAATGCGCACCATCGCTGGATTCGATCACGGTCTCGGTCTCCGGTCCGGCCGCGACAGTCGTTGCGGTGCCGGCGGTCAACGCGCGGTGGCTGTTGCCCACTCTGAGCGTCAGCGCGCCTGCCACGGCGTAAATCCAGGCTTGCCTGCCGCTTGGCAGCAGATGGGAAAAACACCCATCGGTCTGCACGAAGCCGTCGAGCATCGTCATTTCTTCCGGGGTTCCCTCGGCCCCCACGACCTCGCCGCTGCGGCCGAGAACGACCCGGGCGCGGAACTTCTCTCCTGTCAGGACCGGAACATCCTTGGCTTCTACGTGAAGGGAGCGAGGCAGTTCTTTCTTGAGGCGGGCCGGGAGATTCACGAAGATCTGCAAGGCGTGGATCCGGGCGCCTTCTTCAGGCTTTTCCTCGTGGACTGCGCCGCCTGCTGCCGTCAGCCAATAAAGATCGCCACCCTTCAGCGCGATGTTGTGCCCGAGCGTATCGCGGTTCAGGAAGGCGCCTTCCGAATCCTCGAACATCGCAGTCACAGCGGAGATGCCTGCGTGCAGGTGGGGATCGAACGTCGGCGCCGTCATCACGAAGTGATCGACCATCAATAGCGGGTCCATCCGTCCGTCGAACATTTCTTCTGAAAAATGATTGGCAGAGAATCCGCTGCCTATGTTGTTTGGAATGCCGGCGACGATCTCTCCGAGCCTTTCGGCAAGAACAGCCGCCTTATCCAGTGTTGCAGTGTTATGCATTATTCGGCCGCTCCGTTGACGTCTCCTATGACGGCGACTTTGCGGCCAACGGCACTGGACGAAAAGCCGTCATATTCTGGACTTAGCGTTCAACACGATGGACGAGTGGCTAGAGCAGGACAGCCTTTGGGAATTCGGCCGCCAGATGATCGAGAAAGGCGCGCACTGAAGGCAGCAATCCTTGCCGATAGGGGATGAGTGCGGTGAGCGTGGAGTCTCCGGCAAGCCAATCCGGCAGCACGCGCCGGAGGGCGCCGGACCGAACCGCGTTCCTTGCAATGTAGCCAGGAAGGGCGACCACACCGAGCCCTTTGACCGCCGCCTGCTGAAGACCAACCATATCGTCGCCGAGCAGCCTGGGAGTGAGCGGCATAACAATCTCATCTCTCGCCTGGCGCGCGTGGCGAAGCCTCCAGACCGGAGCAACACCGGTTCTCATCATGAATAGTGAGGGATGATTTTGCAAGTCTTGAGGGCTCTCGGGCGCGCCGTTCGTCTCGACATAAGCCGATCCAGCGAAAAAATACCACGGAGCGGGCGCAAGGGTACGCTGGACCAGATTGGAATCCGGGAGCGGATCGGAATGGGCGCGGACGGCGAGATCGAAATTCTCACCCACGATGTCGACAGTTCGGTCCGTGGCGTGTGCGACGACATTGACCTTCGGGTACCGGACGAGGAAATCAGCGATAATGTCGGACATGGCGAATTGCATGGTGGCGACGCCGGCCGTGCACCGGACCGTGCCGGTCGGCTCAGTCAGCCGGTGGCGTATCGTCGTCTCGGCAAGTTCCGCCTCGCGAAGCATCGCCACCGCGTGACGATAGAAGTCTTCACCCGCATCCGTCATTCCGAACCGGCGTGACGTCCGGTTGAGCAAACGTACGCCCAGTTCCTTCTCGAGTTCCTGAATACGGTGGCTAAGTGTCGACTTGGGCACGCGCAAGGTGCGGCCGGCGGCTGTGAACCCACCCCGATCGACTATCTGCACAAAATAGAAGAAGTCATTCAAATCCAGCATATCGCCATCGTCCAACCTGTCGGACTATTAGTTGCAGTTTTGCCGACTTTTGGGCCATTCGTCCAGAGGATAATTTTAGCTGGCCCTGAAGGAGCTTGACCCAAATTGCTCCACGCCGGACGCGATTCAACCCAATGGAGTTCGTCATGACCAACCGCACTTATGAGCCGCTTACCGCCGACAACGCGGCAGTCATTCTCGTCGATCATCAGGTTGGCCTTATGACCGGCGTCAGGGACTATTCGACCGGTGAACTCAAGCACAATGTCGTGGCGCTCGCCAAAGCGGCCAAGGCGCTCAATCTGCCGATTGTCATCACGACGACTGCGCGCAACAGCATGTGGGGACCGACCTTTCCCGAACTGGTCGAGGCTCTGCCTGGCATCGAAATCATCGACCGCTCGTCGGTGAATGCGTATGACGACGAACGGGTGGCAAAGGCGATCGCGGCCACTGGGCGCAAGAAGCTGATTTTTGCCGGGATCTCGCTCGAAGTCTGCGCGGCGTTTCCGGCCATGACGGCTGTTGCCCGGGGCCTCGACGCTTATGTCGCCGTGGATGCTTCCGGCACCTTCAGCGAAACAAAGCGTCAGGCCGGGTTGCTGCGCATGCAGCAGGCGGGTGTCATCCTGTCTGATTATGCCACTATGATGGTCGAAATCCTCAAGGACAACGGTCGGCCCGAGGCCGGTGCCGTCTATGCTGCCCTCGACATGCCCTGGGCGACGCTCGTGGGCCAGATTGCCAGCGCTTACAGCAAGTAAGCCGCTCTCGTTCGACTTGGCTTACGGCGGGCCGGCCCTAACTAAATTAGGAGATCGTTACGAGCGTGCTGGCCTGCAGCGGTTCGGGTGCGCAGAGTTGCCGGATTTTCCCGCCACAGACGTCTCAACCCGGCCGTTCCGGCTCCCACTTCATAGAGGCGTGATCTCATGATTGATATGAATGACTTTCGCTACTTTGTGACAATCGTCGACAGGCGCGGCTTTACTGCCGCCGGCCGTGCCTTGGGGCTGCCGACCTCAACGCTGAGCCATCGGATCAAGCAGCTGGAGGAGCGCCTGGGCCTCACCTTGCTGCTCCGATCCTCTCGGCAGCTTAGTCTGACAGAGGCCGGAACGGAGTTTTACAGACATGCCGTGGAGACGGTGGAGCGTGCGGATGAAGCCGAGCATGCGATGCGCGACAGAGTGACCGAGCCCTCCGGCACGATACGCTTCACCACCGCGATTGCGACCGCGCAATTTGTCATACCCGACATAATCAATTCGTTCATGCTCAAATACCCGAAGGTCACGCTGGTTCAACACGCAGTGGACGATTTTGTAGACATCATCGGTGAGCGGTTCGACCTGGCCATCCGCGCCCATACCGGCCCCTTGCCGGACTCCAACCTTGTTCAAAAGCCTCTGGTGCGTATCCCGTGGCATCTTTTCGCATCGCCGTCGTACCTGAATGAACGAGGGGAGCCCAAAAGCCCACAAGACTTGGCAGAGCATACGACCTTGTTCGTTCGCCGTGACAACACGCATCCCAGATGGTCGCTTTCCAATCATCTGACGGGAGTGGTTGAAGATGTCGAGATCTCTCCGCGATTGTCGAGCACGTGCATAGCCTGCCTCAAGGGCGCGACCAAGGCAGGCCTTGGGATTGCTGCGCTTCCTGCTTACATGTCCAAAGATGAGCTCAAGACCGGCGAGCTAAAGCTCCTTCTTCCTGACTGGCTTGCGGCAGATACTGCACTGACCGCCCTAATGCCGAACCGCAATGGTCTTGGCGCCGCAGTGAGGGCCTTCATCGATCACGTGGCTCACTCATGCTGCGACGTGATAGTGCCGCAGCAGCAAACCTCTGTAGCTCCTTTGTAAAGACAAGCGGCAACGGCTGACACAGGACGAGGCGACCGGGCCATCGCGTACACCCGCCATCGTCCAGCCGGATGAAGGTTGCTTTCAACGCAGGCTAGTTCCCCACCCGCTGAATTTGCGTCAAAAAACGCGACAGCGATTATGTGCTCGCGCCTATCGGTATCGACGAGGCGACCGGCCAGCGCATCGATGAGGTGCGCGCGGCAGCGCCGCCAAGTCCGCCGAGGGCAGGGGCGAGGCGCAGGCGTCTGGTGGCGCGCGTGAGGCGCCCCCGCGCCACCGGCTCACCCGCCGCCCGAGAACGAGAAGCCTTGCCCGACAATTGCGAGAAGAACGATCCACAAGTGATCAAATGGAGCATTTCATGTCGGCCATACTTTCCATCCTGTTTGTCCTGATATGGTCGACCGGCTTTATCGTCGCCAAAGGCATCTTGCCCCATGCGGCGCCACAGCCGTTCCTGGTCATGCGCATGCTGCTGAGCGCTCTGTTGCTGGCCGCTATTGCATTGCTGCGCCGCGACCGCTGGCCGACGGGACCCCGGGTCTGGTCACACCTCTTTACCGGCGCACTGTTGAATGGTGTCTATCTGTGCTTTGCCTACACTGCGATATGGCGAGGCATGCCGGCAGGCATTATGGCATTGCTTTCCAGCGCCCAGCCGGTTGGGATCGCTGTTTGGGTCTATTTCGCCCGTGGCGAGAAGCTACCGAGGTCCGGCGTGCTTGGACTCGTCATGGCTGTTTTCGGCGTGATCTTCGTTCTCGAACCCGACTTGGCAAATGGGCAGGGCGGTCACATCGATGCCATAGGGTTGGCGGCAGCGATCCTGGCTGTCACGGGTATGGCCGTTGCCACCACGATCCAGCGAAGCGGCTTGGCGTCCGATCCTGTCAGCGTTTCCACCTCGCTGCAAAATGCGGGCGGCATACCGGTGGCTTTGGCAGCGACGATGCTGGATGGGAACCGTCTATGGGATGGAACCCCTGCGCTTTGGGGCCTCCTCGCGTGGTCGGTGATTGGCCTGTCTGCAGCAGGTGTGTCGCTTGTCGTATGGCTTTCACGCCACAACGGACCGGCGAAGATGAGCGCCCTTCTGCTGGCGGTCCCACCGCTCTCCGCATTGGAAGCTTTCGTGCTTTTCAGCGAGAAATTGATGCCGATGCAGATCATTGGCTTCTTCCTGGCGATCGCCGGCGTATTTCTGACACGGGTGCCGGCGAGTTTTCTACTCGCCTCGCTCAGCAGGATCAGATCGATCGCAGGAAGGCTGGGCTAGTGCGGATTGAGATTCATCCGACTTCTATCACGGTGGCGAGCGTGACAGCGAAGGTCAAGCGTGCGGCCCGTGCCTTCTTGGCGCATGGGCTGCGAAGGCGGGTATGCAGCCGCCTGATCTCGCCGGCTGCTTCGCGCAGGTCGTGCGCGAGGCGCGGCCTTCCGGCGCCCGTCGGCTCGGTAGATCAAAACGCACGAGCGGTGCGGCGAACCAGCGCTTGGGCTCCATCGATCTGGAACCCGCAGCGCCGTCCTGCTAGACTGGTCAAGGATAAAAGCTTCCGACCCGATCGCGGCACTGGGACCATCGGCATGTCCTGGGGAGGTGTGACATGCAGACTGGGCAGAGCCAAGCTCAGGACAGCGCGGCGTTGTCGGCAACGGTCCCGGAACGGGCTCTGCCGATGATTTGCATCGCCATCACTGCCGCCATCTTCATTCTTGATGCAGTTACCACCGCGGAAATCGTCGTCGCCATGTTGTACGTCGGCGTTGTGCTCATGGCGGCCCGATTTCTTCCGAAACGTGGCATTCTTTTCGTGGCGCTGGCATGCGCGGTATTGACGGTGCTGGCCTATTTTGTGGCGGAGCCAGGCGGATTGCCCAGTGCCACTTTATGGAACCGCGTTCTCAGCCTTGCGGCGATCGGCATTGCAGCTTTTTTGGCCGTGCAAAGCCAATCGCGAGAAAGGGTGCTGCGCGAGCAGGCAAGGCTTCTCGACCTCACTCACGACACGATCTTCGTGCGCGACATGAACGATGTCATCACCTACTGGAACCGCGGTGCTGAGCAGCTATACGGATTGAAAAAAGAGGAAGCCGTCGGCAAGGTCACCCACCAACTCCTGCAGACGAGCTTCCCCATGCCGCTCGAGGAGATCACGGTAGAGCTGCTGCGCACTGGCCGCTGGGAAGGGGAACTCGTCCACACGAAGAAGAACGGGACGCAGGCAACCGTGATGAGTCGATGGTCAGTGCGACGGGACGCACGGGACCGTCCCGTCGCAATCCTGGAGACCAACAACGACATCACCGAGCGCAAGCGGGCGGAAGAGGCATTGCGCGAGACGCAAACGGAACTGGCGCATGTCAGCCGCGTGACGACCTTGGGGGAGATGACGGCCTCGATTGCGCATGAGGTCGCCCAGCCACTCGCAGCAGCACTCATCAATGCCAATACCGGGCTACGCTGGCTCGGTTCTGACCCGCCTGACGTGGAGGGGGCCCGGAAGGCCCTCGGCCGCATCATCCACAATGCGGGGCTGGCCCGCGACATCCTCGACCGCATCCGCGCTCTCGTGCGGAAGTCGCCCCCGCGCCAGGATCGGTTCGACCTCACCGATGCCGTCCTCGATGTCATCGCTCTGTCCCGGAGTGCAGTGCAAAAGCACGGCGTCTCGCTGCAGACCGAACTCGCGCCGGACCTGCCCGCCGTGGGCGGCGACCGCGTCCAGGTGCAGCAGGTGATGCTCAACCTGATCCTCAATGCGGTCGAGGCGATGAGCGGTCTCGACGACGGCGCGCGGGAGGTGCTGGTCAGCACCAAGACGGATGCTTCGGGCCAGGTTGGCGTCGTGGTGCGCGATACCGGTCCGGGCCTGGAGCCGCAGGCGGCCGCGCGCGTGTTCGAGGCCTTCTACACGACGAAGCCCGAGGGGCTCGGCATGGGCCTGTCGATCTGCCGGTCGATCATCGAGGCGCACGGGGGGCAGTTGTGGGGCTCCCCGAACGAACCTCGCGGTGCCGTCTTCCAGTTCACCCTCCCTCCGGAACGCGGCGGGACCGTTCCCGCCAAAGGCGCCGACCGACCGTCTGTCGCGTGAGCTACAGGTCCGGCGAGCGAAACGAATCCGTTCTCGGCGACGGCGAGCGCTTCGTCGGAGGCAGTGCAAACCTATGCCACGGTCCTCCTCCATGGCATCTGGCCTGGGCCGGTTTCCCTAGCCGGTCCGCTTGCGCGCCTTCAACATCAGCGTCCATCCCCAGTCTCGGGCTTCGAGGGCGTTCCGCAACCGATGACCGAATATGGGGCTCAGCAGCGCATTGACCTTTTGTGAAGTCAGGAGCTGTCTTACCCCCTTGTGCGCGCTCGGCGTCACGGAGAACAGTTCTTCGATCACGAAGTACGGCTCCGCGAGTGCGGCAAGCTCGCTTCGATCGACCCAGTGTCGAAGCTGGCCCGGTCCGAGCGGAGCCACGATGCAGTGGTCTCTCAAGACGGGCTTGTTCTGTGTCGCGAGCATCATGAGGCCGTCGGGCTTCAGCAGTTCGGCAATCCTGCGCATGAAGCCGTCCTGGTCGGATACGTGCGATAGCACCTCCAGCGTCACGACGACGTCGAAGGAGTTCGCTTCGAATGACAGGGACATGAAGTCGCCCGCCACGAACAGGACGTGTGGCCAACGCTCCTGGGCGCGCTGAAGAACATCGTCCGACAGGTCGGTGCCCACGACCTCGCCGAACCCGGCGAGCTGCGGGCACAGCCAGCCGGCCCCGCATCCCACTTCCAGTATCCTGTTATCGCGCCGGCCGGATGCGTTCAGCCATTCCAGCACGATTTCCGCCTGCCGCCGGGAGATCTCTCCCCGACCGCCGTTCCAGACTCCGCCGTTCCAGCCATTCCAGAACGACTGCTGCTCCGCAACGGAAGGCGCTGCGGTTCGGCGCGCTTCAGCCTGGTTCTCGGGCGTCCGATTTTGAGCGCAGGTATCGGTGTCGCCGTTGTAACGGCGATCGGTCGTCTGATCCGATTTCATGGTCTCAGTCCTGTCCTTGATCACATGGAGACGCCAGGACGCCTGACGCGGCACTGCGGCCAACGCCAGTTGCGGCTGCAGGGGGCTTGCGCATTGGCAAGCCTCCATGTGCGATTAGCGTGGTTCAGGTGGAGGAGAGGCGACTTGGCGCCTCAGGCGCTCGTCACAGGACTGGGCGGGCGGTGGATACCGTATTGCAGATGCTTTACGGTTTCGGACTGTCGGCCTGAAAAATGCGCGCCCTGCGAGACAGGAAAGCCATGGCCGACGAATTGCTTGGGATAGGGCATTTCGTGATCGTGATCGTGATCGGGATCGTGCTCGGGATCGGGATGATAATCGGCTTTCGACTCGTGCTGCTTGAGACGCAGATCGTCGAGCGTCGCTTGCAAGCCGCTGTTGAGGCGGTCGCGATCATGCGCGTGGTCAGCCGATTGCGCGAGCTCTGCGACCGCGTCGACAACGTGATAAGTTCCGAACTGCGCCGAGAAAAGAAGGAAAAATATCGCCAGCCCTGCCGCCAGTGCTGCAACTGCCTTCATCTTTCTCAGAGCCGCTTTGATGTTCACGCTACTGACGCCACACATCTTACAAGGATGCGGAAAAAGATACCCGATCGCCCCCTTGGCTTCTAATCGGCCATAAGCCTTACGCTTCGACCGCGAGGACTTTGCCAGAAGCACACGCAGAGAGCGCGGGCGTCTCCTATTGCGCACGATTTTAGAACAGTGGCTGATAGCGCCTTCGGCGGTCGCTAAAAGTGGGGTTCTCCCGTTGAGGTCGTGTAAATCGGCGGCGGTTTACATAGCGTGAAAACGCTACAACGAGAACGCGGCAAGCACCCTTGGCAAAGCTAATCCCTGCCTCATTAATCATGGCTTCAATGTGCGTGGCTTTTCTGCTGGCCAAACTAAGCCTTAACTATAGCGGGGTCTGCACAGAAGGGCTGCTGATTTGGAAATGGCATCGCACAGAATCCCGTGAACTCTTGGCGCGTCTCCAGGAGAACGGATCGATCAATGCAGGTGTACACGCCGAATACAAGCTCGTTGAAGAATGGCAGGTCCCCGGCGATCACTATCAACCGTCTTCTTTCATGGACAAAATTGAAGGAAACGCCGCGACTTTGGTTAGCTACCATTTGCCCTGGCTTGACGGTGGTGGTTACCTCATAACGGGCGGCTACTTTTATGCGCCAAACTGCATTCGAGAATGGCGGCTTCCACGCTAGCCGGTCTGCCCGCAATGGGCAGAACTCGGATTGCAACGCTGTGGGAGGGGAGGGCCATTTTTGTTGATGGGAAGGTGCGGGCCACCCCTTGACAGTAGCCCCTCTCAATACTCAGAAGTGTCTAATGAAGGCATCTCTGTCGTCGCCGGTGGGCGATGCTCGAGTGCGCCCGAGCCAAGCTCGGCTGGTGGCTCGGATCATGTCGTGTCAATGGCGGAAGTGGGCATCACCAGCGCCGATTACTCTGAGGGTAGAAGCGCACGGGTCAACGGTTCGTATGTCTTGCGATACAACGCGTTACCGAACAGCCGCAGCACTGCGTTCCGCAGCGTGCTCGAACTGTTCCTGAGCTTGTCGCGGTCTTGCGACTTCTTCTGCACCCATGCGATCCGTTCGATACGCGCGTCGTGAAACCGTTGGAGAGCCTCTTCAATCTGTCCCGGCCGCGACAGCATCTCCGCCAACACAACCGCATCCTCGATAGCCATGCCCGCTCCCTGTGCCATGCTGGGAGAGGACGCATGTCCGGCGTCGCCAATAAGAATAAGGCCATCCTTGATCCAGCGCTTTGCTGGGACTTCCTGCAACTTGGCGCGATGGATGCGGGTCTCGGGATAAAGGGCGGCGACGACTGCGCCAAGTGGACCGCGGAAATCGCTGAAGAGGCGCTTGAGGGTGGCGAGGGAGCCGTCGCTGAACTCGTCAGTGCCGCAGTCCGCGTAGATGTACGTTTCGCTTTTACTGATCGGTATGCCCAGCAGCGTGCGCCCTTTGCCGAGCATCGCCGTCCAGCCGACAATCTCGCCATTGTTCGGAACGACGAGCCGCCAACAGGAGATGCCAACCTCGCGAGCTTCATCGGCGCCGAACGCCATGTTTCGAAGCAGCGAGTTGACCCCCGCCGCACCAATCACCAAATCGTATTTCTCTTCACGACCGTCGGAAAACCGAACAATTCGCCTGTCCGCGCGAGAGGCGATCGAGGTGACCTCCAGGCCGTACCTGACGGCGCCCGGATCCAATGATTTCTGCAGGACGTCAACCAGTGACTGTCGTGAAAGGGCCAGACACGGACCGCAATTCTTCCACACGTCGTCGGTGCGCACGTGGTTCAGAACGGCTCCTGACGAGGACAAAATCCGTTGCGTGGCAATCGGATAGGCGAGGGAGCTCGTCTCGCCCAGCAATCCCAGGTCACCGAGCGCCCGCGAGGCGTTTCCGAGAAGGAAGATACCTGCTCCTTCCGTCGGAGGCTCCTGCCGCCGCTCGATGACTTCGCATTCCAACCCCTTGAGCGCCAAGGCCCGCGCCGTGGACAAGCCAGCTATACCAGCACCGACAATCAGTATTTTCATCGACAATTCCTGCGTAAGATATTCGCGGTTGAGTCCAACCCGCGCATCTGGGTGTTTAGACGATCCTAGCCGCTTCCCGACGGTCAGCTCGCGCGCTAAACGGGATTTTCCGGTTTCAAATGCAACACGAAGCTTTGCCGGCAGATAAAGCTCCGCAACGACCCCTGTCGCAGCGGAGCTCTCCTCAAATCGATGTGAGGTGGGCGGCGGTGCTAGACTGTACGTTGCGCCGGCGCTTCTTCTTTTTGTGCCACGACGGTTGCAAGGCTTCTTTCGATCCTCGCCATACCGTCGATCCTGCCAAACTCATCCTGCAGCGCCCGTACTCGGTCCCGGAATGTGCTTTCGGCAAAGATACGTCGATACGCGTCCCTGATAGCCTGCGGCGTCGGAGAGCCTGTCTGAAGGTTGATGCCCACTCCTGACCACGCAATGCGGGCGGCGACCTCCGGCTTATCTTCCGTCGATCCGGCAACAATGATCGGCACGCCGGCCGCTAGCGCCTGAGTGACCGTTCCATAGCCGCCATTCGTGATTAGCAGGTCGATTTGAGGCAGCAGCCAATCGAATGGCAAATAAGACGCAATGCGTGCGTTGCGCGGAATGTCACCGTCGATTGCATCGGCGTTGCGGCCGCCGGCCGTGACGATTACCAGGGTATCGGGCTCATCCGCCAGAGCATCCAAAGTCGGTTGAACGAGCGCCTTGAAATCCTCGTTTGCCACCGTTCCTTGCGTCACGAGAACAACACGTTCGAACTGAGCGAGATCGCCAGCCCAGTGCGGCAATTGCGTATTCGACGGAACTTGCGGGATCGCGCCTGTAAAGATTATGTTGGTTGCAACAACGTCCTGCGGGTATTCGAATGACGGGACTGTCATCTGCCAGTAGGCATCCGCTTTCAGCGTTCCGACATTGCCGAAACTCGTGTTCTCCGCATTGACGCCGAGTTTTGCGAGCTCTTGAGCATACAGGTCCTGGAGCGGCTCGCGGGCCTTGGCTACGCTGGGTAGTGCCTCGTTCTGGTAGGACAATCGAGTCGCTTCATCCGTCGCAAAGGGCAGGGCAGGACCGTGGGGAGCATGATCCTGACGTGGTGTGGTAAGGAAGGTAATGCCGCAGCCGATTAGGGCTGGACGCTCGTATCGCGGTTGGAACAAAAACGGGATCGCGCCAAAAAATAGCTGCTCGTAGACGATCGCATCCGCGTCGAACGCCTCCAGCACTTGTTGCAGGCGATGATAGTGGCTCGCCATTGGACCGATGAAGAACGAGGTAAAGTCGAAAACGACTCGCTCGATGCCAGCCGAACGCTGTTTCCTCTCGGGAAAGGCGCGATCTAGATCGCTTGCATCGAAATCAACCTCTGAAGGAAACGCGAAGGCGTCTATGCCCGCCTGCCGCACGGTTTGAAGCATCGCAGTGCCCGTATAGAAAGCGGTATCGTACCCGCGTTGGGAAAGTTGATGGGCAACGCCAAGCAGGGGATTGATGTGGCCGCCAAAGGGCGCTGCAGCGAAGAGTATTTTCATGGAAATGTTCTCTCTGAGCTAAATTCATTTTACCTGGAAATCGCAGGCACCCTCGGTGCCATGGGTTGCTTTTAGCGAGGAACGAGACCGTTAAGATTGTAGAAGGCATCGGAAATTTCGGGCGTTATGCGCAAATACCCAGTGGGCTGGCTCTGGGAAGGCAGGCACGATTATTGAGAGCGTATGCTTCCACGGCCTCCGATGCGTCTTTCTCGACTCAATCGGCGATAGCTGCGGCAATATCCGAAGCTGGCTCGCTTCCGAAGCGCTCACGCCCTCGCGTGCCGAGGACGAACGGGGCGACTTCGCCCTTGCTGAAAAGCCGGTAGGTAGCTGGAAACGGACATGTGTGGCGTGACCTCCTGCGCAACGGCCGCGACCTGCGTGCGTTGCCGTATGACGTCCTCGCCCGTCTCCGGTTACGATTCAGTCACGGGCGACGCTACAACCCACTTCAGAAGCTCAGCTATCTTACGGTCATCTTTGCCCTCTTGCCCCTGATGGTGCTCACGGGCCTCATGATGTCGCGCGGGATGGACCCGGCATGGCCTTGGCTCCTGGAGATTTTTGGAGGGAGGCAGACTGCCCGTTTGTTCCGCTTTCGTCGCTGCGCAACCAGGCGAGGCCGCGCCCAAGGGCTCGGTACGCGGTGTTTCATTGTTTCGACAATTGGCAGAGCGGCGACACTGGGGTTCCGTGCTACGGAAGCATTGATCTTATTGACGCGCGGCATCCGCAGACCATTCTGGCCTACGCGATGAAGAGTGCTCCCTATGGTTGCAAGCGGAGCACCCCTTAGAGTCCGCGTCGAACGCCAGCTCGAATACAAGATGAGCAAGTTCATCACGTCCATTGACTTGGTCTCGACCTTTGCCGAAATCCAAGACGGTGGCGGCGGATGTTGGGAAGATCAAGGATACGACTGGTACGCGGGCATATGATAGACAATCGTGGCCTCTACGAATGACGGGCGCCTTAGCGCCCGGTATTGCTTCGACAGGCTTTCGCCCTTCTCGCGGGAGGCCGTTTCAGTG
Source organism: Rhizobium sp. BK251 (assembly GCF_004345245.1). Lineage (GTDB taxonomy): Bacteria > Pseudomonadota > Alphaproteobacteria > Rhizobiales > Rhizobiaceae > Rhizobium. The sequence continues at coordinate 90,899 of NZ_SLUQ01000010.1, forward strand.
GACTATCCAGAGAAATGGTCTCCCGGCTGGTTTCTCGCGTGGATGCGGCAACCCTTTGTACAGGCCTCTCCTCAAGAGCACCCACTCGTGCTTCCGCACGTGTCGCACTTCTCGCAGGTTCCGTTTCGGACCATCGTGAAGTTCTGGCACTCGGTGCACATGTTGCCGGTGTAGCCCTGCATGATCGAGCGGGCGCGGCGTTCGGCTTCCAGCTTCTTGGCTTCCGTCTTGGCGGAAGCTGCTTCGGCTTCGGCCTTGTCGGAGAAGAGGGCGGTTGCCTCCCGGGCGCTTTCCTCGATCACTTCCTCCACAATCTCCTCGGCCAGTTCCTTGGCACGCTCCTCGTAGTCCCGCTTGAAGGCGAGGATTTCGGAGGTCGAGACGGAAACGGCCGGCTCGAGCTTGCGTGCCGTATTGCCGGCGATCGAGGTGATCGTCGCACCGCCGGAGGAGGCTCGGGCGGGTGCCGCGGTCGAGGCTCCCTTCGGCTCGGCGGACGGACGCTCGCCGCTGGAGACCAGTGTTGGCTTGTAGCCGCGCGTCCAGCCGGTGGAGACGAGGTTGGTCTTGCCTTCCTGGATGCCCTTGCCGAGTGCGGTGTTGGAGAAGTCCGACGTATCGACGTGGGCGAGGTCGTGGCGGCCGAGATAGGAGACGGCGAGTTCGCGGAACACGTAATCGAGGATCGACGTGGCGTTCTTGATCGCGTCGTTGCCCTGGACGATGCCGGCCGGCTCGAACTTGGTGAAGGTGAAGGCCTCGACATATTCCTCGAGCGGCACGCCGTATTGCAGGCCGAGCGAGATGGCGATGGCGAAGTTGTTCATCATCGCGCGGAAGGCAGCGCCTTCCTTGTGCATGTCGATGAAGATCTCGCCGAGACGGCCGTCGCCGAATTCGCCGGTGCGCAGATACACCTTGTGGCCGCCGACGACGGCCTTCTGCGTGTAGCCCTGGCGGCGGTTCGGCAGCTTCTCGCGTTCACGGGTGACGCGTTCGATCACCCGCTCGACGATCTTCTCCGTGATGGTGACCGCCTGCGCCGCAACCGGCTGCTGCAGCAGTTCCTCCAGCGCATCCTCGTCCGCATCGTCCTCGATCAGCGAGGAGTTCAGCGGCTGGGAAAGCTTGGAGCCGTCGCGGTAAAGCGCGTTCGCCTTGAGGGCGAGCTTCCAGGACAGCATGTAGGCGTTCTTGCAATCCTCGACGGTTGCGTCATTCGGCATGTTGATCGTCTTCGAGATCGCACCCGAGATGAAGGGCTGGGCAGCCGCCATCATGCGGATATGGCTTTCCACCGAGAGGTAGCGCTTGCCGATCTTGCCGCAGGGATTGGCGCAATCGAAGACGGCGAGGTGCTCGTTCTTGAGGAACGGCGCGCCTTCCAGCGTCATCGCACCGCAGACGTGGATGTTCGCAGCCTCGATGTCCTTCTTCGAGAAGCCGAGATGGTCGAGCAGGTTGAAGCTCATGTCGGCAAGCTGTTCGTCGGAAACCTTCAGCGTGGCCTTCAGGAAGTCGAGGCCAAGTGTCCACTGGTTGAACACGAACTTGATGTCGAAGGCGCTCTTCAGCGCGGCGTTGACGGCCTCGACCTTCTCGTCCGTGAAGCCCTTGGCCTTCAGCGTGCCGGGATTGATGGCGGGCGCCTGGTTCAGGTTACCGTGGCCGACCGCATAGGCTTCGATCTCGGCGATCTGGCTTTCCGAATAGCCGAGGGTACGCAGCGCTTCCGGAACTGCACGGTTGATGATCTTGAAGTAGCCGCCGCCGGCGAGCTTCTTGAACTTGACGAGTGCGAAGTCGGGCTCGATGCCGGTCGTGTCGCAATCCATGACGAGGCCGATCGTGCCTGTCGGTGCAATGACCGAGACCTGCGCATTGCGATAGCCGTGCTTCTCGCCGAGTTCGATCGCCTTGTCCCAGGCGCTCTTTGCATGGGCGGCCAGATCCTGGTCCGGGTTCTCCGAATGGACTAGCGCGACCGGGTCGACCGACAGCGCCTCATAGCCCGAGGTTTCGCCGTAGGCGGCGCGGCGATGGTTGCGCATGACGCGCAGCATGTTCTCGCGGTTCGGCGCGAAGTTCGGGAACGGTCCGAGCTCGGCCGCCATTTCAGCTGATGTCGCGTAGCAGATGCCGGTCATGATCGCCGTCAGCGATCCGGCAATGGCGCGGCCTTCGGCGCTGTCATAGGGAATGCCCGACGACATCAGCAGGCCGCCGATATTGGCGTAGCCGAGGCCGAGCGTGCGGTACTCGTAGGAGAGTTCGGCAATCCGCCTGGATGGGAACTGCGCCATCATCACCGAGACTTCAAGCACGACGGTCCACAGGCGCACGGCATGTTCGTAATCGGCGATGTTGATGCGCTTGGTCGCCTTGTCCTTGAACTGCAGGAGGTTCAGCGAGGCGAGGTTGCAGGCCGTGTCGTCGAGGAACATGTATTCCGAGCACGGGTTCGAGCCGCGGATCGGGCCGCCGGCGGGCGACGTGTGCCAGTCGTTCATCGTCGTGTTGAAGTGCAGGCCCGGATCGGCCGATGCCCAGGCGGCGTAGGAGATCGATTCCCAGAGGTCGCGCGCCTTCAGCGTCTTCATCACCCGGCCGTCCTTGCGGGCCGTCAGGTTCCAGTCGCCATCGTTCTCGACGGCATGGAGAAAGTCGTCCTTGATCGAGACGGAATTGTTGGAGTTCTGGCCGGAAACGGTCAGATAGGCTTCGCTGTCCCAATCCGTGTCATAGGTCTTGAACTCCATGTCCTTGTAGCCCTGGCGGGCGAACTGGATGACTCGGCCTACATAGTTCTCCGGAACCTGGTCCTTCTTGGCAGCGCGGATCTCGCGCTTCAGGGCAGGGTTCTTGGCCGGATCGAAGCAATCTTCGCCATCGCCTTCGCAATTGACGCAGGCCTTCATGATCGCCTTCAGGTGCCTGGCGACGATCTTGGAGCCGGTGACGAGGGCCGCCACCTTCTGCTCTTCCTTGACCTTCCAGTTGATGTAGGCCTCGATATCCGGATGGTCGATGTCGACGACGACCATCTTGGCAGCGCGGCGCGTCGTGCCGCCGGACTTGATGGCCCCCGCCGCACGGTCGCCGATCTTGAGGAAGCTCATCAGGCCGGAGGACCGCCCGCCGCCCGAGAGCTTTTCGCCTTCGCCGCGCAGCATCGAGAAGTTAGAGCCGGTGCCCGAGCCGTATTTGAAGAGACGCGCCTCGCGAACCCACAGGTCCATGATGCCGCCCTCGTTGACGAGGTCGTCTTCCACGGACTGGATGAAGCAAGCATGCGGCTGCGGATGCTCATAGGCAGACTTCGACTTCGTCAGCTTGCCGGTGAAGGGGTTGACATAGTAGTGACCCTGGCCAGGACCGTCGATGCCGTAGGCCCAGTGCAGCCCGGTGTTGAACCACTGCGGGGAGTTCGGGGCGACGCGCTGGGTGGCGAGCATGTAGGCAAGCTCATCCTTGAAGGCGGCGGCGTCTTCCTCGGAGGAGAAATAGCCACCCTTCCAGCCCCAGTAGGTCCAGGTGCCGGCAAGGCGATCGAAAACCTGGCGTGCGTCGGTCTCGGAGCCGGCTTGCTCATCCTTCGGCAGGCTCTTCAACGCCGCCTCGTCGGCAACGGAGCGCCACAGGAAGGAGGGAACGTCGTTTTCCTCAACCTTCTTCAGCCGTGTGGGAACGCCGGCCTTGCGGAAATACTTCTGCGCCAGGATGTCGGCTGCGACCTGCGAGAACTGCGCGGGCACGTCGATGTTCTCAAGACGGAAGACGATGGAGCCATCCGGATTCTTGATCTCGCTGGTCGCCTTGCGGAATTCGATATCCGCATAGGCACTTTGCCCGGCCTTGGTGAATCGACGTTCGATGCGCATATCCTGGTCCTCGTATCTGGCGCCAAACGGCGCAAAAATCCCTCGTCCGGCTTCGCGGTTTCATCGCGCAGCCAGTGTTCAATCCGCCTTTTGACAGGAGTCGCATCCGCAGATGTTATTCCTGTATCTTGTGGTGATCGTGGCTGCAAACACTAAATATAGTGTTAACAGCTTATTATCGCCAGTCCCGGATGCCGCTTTTGTGGAGAAAAAAATCGCGCAAAAACGTCCCTCCGGACCGCACGCCATCATAGGTGCAAGATCCTGAATCCACGCCCGATTTTAAAGAAGAACCGGCCTCGTTATGTCCGGTCCAGTCGCCGCCGCAACATCGAGTGCCATTAAGTTTGAAACGGCTGATTCCGTCAAGGGGTGGTTTTTGTCAGTTTTTTAACCACAACATATTGTGGCGCAATCCTGTGGAAATTGGGGAAAGGAAGGGAGGCCTTTGAATTCAAGAGCTTGCGGGAAATCGTTGGCGGCTCCGCCGTCCGCCGGGGAAGGGTGCTGGGGAAAAGTGCACCGAAAACTGAGGTTTGGCGGCAAAGTGGTGGAATCGGTGCCGAAATAAAGGCAAAAGCCGCTGCCGATTCGAGCGGTGACGCTCGCGGTCGGACCATTTCTGGTTCAAAGCGAATTCCAGCCAGATACCGACTGTGACCGCTCCGGCCTCGACGCCTTTTTAGCCTCCGATAAAGAGGATCGCCTCGAATTCGCTTTCCTGTGCCGATTCGTTCCGCTGGGCTGTCCCGATGACTACGCAGGCGCCGGCTCAAGCCTTCTTCAGGAACTTGCCCTAATGCCCTCAGCTTCACGCCGTCCGGACCTCTGCAAGGGTGAAAGACGATTGTTGAGCGGGAGACGAATCAAGTTGCGTTTGCCGCTCAATAACCGCAAGAAGTCGGACAGTCGGTGAGCTGTGGAGCCGAACGCAGGAACCTCCACCAAAACAAATGAGGCGCCGTCGGCGCCTCGTCGCATAGGAAGAGTAGAGGCTGGCGATCAGCCGCGCGCTCCCTTGGCGATCGGCTCCTGGTAGGTGAAGCCCATGTCCCAGGGAAAGTAGATCCAGGTGTCCTGGCTGACTTCGGTCACGAAGGTGTCGACCGTCGGAACGCCCTTCGGCTTGGCGTAGACGCAAGCGAAATGCGCCTTCGGCAGCATGGCGCGCACTTCGGCGGCCGTCTTGCCGGTGTCGGTGAGGTCGTCGATCACCAGCACGCCTTCGCCGCCGTCGGTGGTCAGCTCGGGCGTGATTCCCTTCAGCAGGCTCATCTCGCCCTGGTTCACATAGTCGTGGTAGGAGGCGATGCAGACCGTCTCGATCAGCCTTATGTTCAACTCGCGGGAAATGATTGCCGCAGGAACGAGACCACCGCGGGTGATGCAGACGATTGCGCGGAAATTCTGGTTGAGGCCTGCAAGGCGCCAGGCGAGCGCACGGGCGTCGCGGTGGAATTGGTCCCAGGAAACGGGGAAGGCTTTGTCGGGAAGGGACATGGCTTACTGGCTCCGGAAAGCACGGGTTGGTGAAGACAAGCTGGCAGCGCCAGCACCCTGAGGGAACGCAAGGCTTTGCGACATAAGCGCAATTCGCGCAGTCGGCGCTGCGCGAACGGGCCTCCTGCGGAGCTCCATCAATGGTCGCTGCAATTAGCGGGATTTGCGGCAAAAACGCAAGAGCCCGCAGCCCGTGAGCCTAGCGCGAGAGCAGCGTGAGCGCCGTCATCGAGTTCAGAAGCGTCTTCGTCACGCCACCGAAAAGCATCTGCCACAGGCGGGAATGCGTGTAGGCGCCCATCACCAGGAGATCGATGCTGTTGTCGGCCAGCCGGTTCTCGATAACGATGGATGCTGGCTGGGGAGCGCCTTCCACGGTGGAGAGCGTTGCCTTCACCCCATGGCGGGCCAGTGTCGCGGCGATCTCGGCGCCGGCCGTCATGGGAGACTGCGAGGCCGTGTCGGCTGGATCGACGGAGAATATCTCGACCTCGTCTGCCGCCTTCAGGAAAGGCAGGGCATCGAAGGTGGCGCGCGCCGCCTCCTTTGATCCGTTCCAGGCGACCAGCACGCGCTTGATGGGCTTTGGCGTGCGGATGACGTAGGGAATCATGAGAACCGGCCGACCGCTTTCGAAAAGGAAATTGTCGACATCCACCTGGCCATCGGCGGGCTTGGAGGGGTCTGGCTGCGCGGCGATGAGGAGATCGGCGCTGCGCGCGCTCTCGATCAGCGGCCCCGACCCATATCCGACTGACGTCGCGAAGCTGCGCCATTCGAATGAAATGCCCTCGCGCGCCGACTTCTCGCGGAAGGCCTTCTCGATTGCAGCGGTTTCGGAATGGGCCATGTCCTGAAGGGCCTGCACGGCAACCGGATCAGGAATCTCCATTGGCGCCACAAGCGGCACGGCGGAGACCGTCTCGGCGTGCAGTCCGATCACATGTGCGCCATGGGTGCCCGCAAGGGCACTGGCGAAATCAGCAACGACGGCCGCGTTGCCGACGGTATCGAGGATGGCGACGATGGTCTTGTAGGACATTCACAATCTCCTGTGCAGATGAAGGCCGCTTGCGTCGACTGATGATAGGATGATCTTTTGCCTCATTCTTGACGCTGATCAAGCTCTGCTTTTTAGCGCTGGCCGGCCTTCGCCCGGCGGATCTCCTCGATCATGGCCTCGACTGCGGCGCCGGCAGCCTCCAGCGGCTCCTGCGAACGCGCGCGCACGACGATCTCGGTAGAGAACGACTGGCCGACATAGCGTGGATAGGAGCCGATGCTGGTTTCGGGATGGGCTTTCTGGATAGCGGCGAGCGGGGCTCCGATCTCGCCTTCGCCGAAGGGGCAACTAATGGCGAGCGACAGCACGGGCGCTCCCTTGCGCAGGGCCGGCAAGACTTCGTCCAGCATTGCCTGGAAGACCTGCGGCACGCCAGCCATCACATAGACGTTGCCGATGATGAAGCCCGGTGCGGTCGAAACCGGATTGCGGATATGTGCGGCGCCGACCGGCATGCGCGCCATGCGCTGACGCGCCTCGGTGAACTCCATGTCTCGGCGGGCATACATCTCCCCGAGCAACTGCATCGCGGCCGCATCGTGCTCGCATGGCACCCCGAACGCCTTTGCCACCGCATCGGCAGTGATGTCATCATGCGTCGGCCCGATGCCGCCGGAGGTGAACACATAGTCGTAGCCGGGGCGCAGTGCGTTCAAGGCGGCGACGATCGCATCCTCCTCGTCTGCCACGATGCGAACTTCCTTGAGGTCGATGCCGGCAAGCTGCAGCATGTCGGCGAGATGGCCGATATTCTTGTCCTTTGTCCGGCCGGACAGGAGTTCGTCGCCGATGGCCAGCATGGCGGCGGTGACAATGCTATCAATGGTCATGGAAATATCCGAGAAAAATTTGCCTGGCGAATAGGTAGCGCTATTTGAGGGGTTTGCAAACTGCTGCTTCCCGGTGGCGCTCTGCGGTGACTATGCAAGCGAAATCTCGTCTACGGGCGTTGAACAGTGCGTTGCCGGGGGGAGGGCTTTGCCGCCCTCGTCATGCTGCTACAACCTCCCCGCGATCGCAATAAAGCTCGTCCACGAACGGAGATATTCATGGCAAAAGTTCTGGTTCTCTACTACTCGGCATATGGTCACATCGAACAGATGGCCTATGCTGCAGCCGAAGGTGCAAAGTCGGCTGGCGCCGAAGTCACCGTCAAGCGCGTTCCGGAGCTCGTTCCGGAAGACGTGGCCAAGGCCTCCCACTTCAAGCTCGACCAGGCGGCTCCGATCGCGACCCAGGATGAGCTTGCAGACTACGACGCCATCATCGTCGGCGTAGGCACGCGCTTCGGGACGGCAGCCTCACAGATGCGCAATTTCTGGGATCAGACCGGCGGCCTCTGGGCACAGGGCAAGCTCGTCGGCAAGGTCGGCTCGATGTTCACGTCCTCGGCGACGCAGCACGGCGGCCAGGAGTCCACCATCTTGGGCTTCATCACCACCTTCATGCACCAGGGCATGATCGTGGTCGGGTTGCCCTATGCCTTCCAGGGCCAGTCGGGCGTCGATGAGATCAAGGGTGGCTCGCCCTACGGCGCCTCGACGATCACAGGCACCGACGGCGCACGCCAGCCGTCCGCAATCGAGCTGGAGGCAGCTCGCTACCAGGGCGCGCACGTCGCAAAGATCGCGGCGAAGACTGCCTAAGGGCAAATTCGAGATCCAAAGCGAAAGGCGCGGCCCACAAAGCCGCGCCTTTTGACATGACTTGCAACGGGCGACAAATCAGACCCGATGCACTTGATCAACTGCGCTGCCTCGTTTACGCACGCAACCGCGCGGACGTGGCGAAACTGGTAGACGCAAGGGACTTAAAATCCCTCACCTTCGGGTATACGGGTTCGACCCCCGTCGTCCGCACCAATAAAATCAATAACTTGCAGAATTTTTAATACTAGCTTCTAGATTCTAGATTCTAGTGGGTATCCATCCTGGCTTGTCCGGAAAGGGATCGTTGAAGCTCGCTTCGCACCCAAGCCTCTTTCTATTTTTTCGAGCTTCGGAAGCGGCCTTTCGGAAATGCCTTCTAAGCGATGCGTAGGCGAGATTTGCGCACTTTTGGTAGCGGAAGCGCATTCCGCCATTGAGAACCAGGCACCGAGCCAGGCAACCATCGCAACGAAAGTATCGTCTATACCCACCAAAAGGCTGCGCGATCGTTGCGATCGGAACATGCTCGTCCACATCTTCCCGCTCGCCACCGGCAGGCCGAGCCCGATAGATCAATTACAACGTTGATCCAAAGTACAAATCCAGCCGGTCGTTTCGCCGCCACTTGACCAAGAGAGCGCACCTCGCGATCCGCCGGCGGCCGATTTCGGCGACAGCTTTCGCCTCGCGCTGAAGGCCGAGTTAGCATCGAAAGCCACCCAAACGATAGATTTCGCCTCTATACAACCGTCCTTCCGGACAGCGTCATAGCAAGCGCGGCTTCGGCGTTGAACAGTTACCCGCCCTGAGAGTTCCGACCCTCACCACAGCTTTTTTGAATTAGTCAAACGTGATATTCTCGCCTGAACGATCGGGTGCGATTTCATCAGACGGCCAAGCGATATGAATCGAGTTTTTATCAGCTATCGACGGGAGGATAGTAAATATCAAGCACGCATGATCTATCAAGCATTCTCAAAATTCCGACCAACCACCGAGGTTTTCATGGATGTCGATACGATCCCGCTCGGAGTTGACTTCGTGGGAGTCATTCGTGGGTGGGTACAAAAGTGCGACGTGCTTCTAGCTCTGGTTGGTGCTGGGTGGTCGGAATCCAAGGATCCCAAAACCGGGATTCGACGGCTGGACAATCCCGAAGACTTTGTTCGCATTGAGATAGGCGAAGCTCTCAACCGTGGGATCCCAGTAGTTCCGGTGTTGCTCGACGACGCACCACTACCCGACCGAGATCAACTACCTGACGACTTGCGCGATCTTTTTGCTCGAAACGCCGCGTATGTTTCGTTCCGGACGTTCGATACGGATGTGGAAGTTTTGATAAAAAGGCTGAAAAATACGTCGAAAAAAGGCGCAATAGCGGATGAGGATCCTGCACCGAAGCCAAGGGTTTTGTTGCGATCGGGCAACGTGGAGAACGCGTCCGCCGTGTCGTCACCTGCCATCGAAAAAGGCGCCAAGAGTAAACGCATTCATACAGCATGGACCGGCAAGAAATTATCGATATTTCTTGTTTTAGCTGTGCTCGTGGCGACAACCATATCAATATGGTGGGCGTCGCAAAATGGAGCGCGTCCGCAGGGCACAAAACTCCGGATGGAAGGGGCTGAAACGGAGGTTCCTACGTCGGCAATGGAAAGTTCTAAAGCTCAGCTTCCCACGGGTGCTGCAGTGCCGCCCGCGGAACCACCTTCGCCCAAAGTAGTGAACGGGAAGAACTGCTTTGAAATTCCGTTCATTGACTATTCGCAAAACCCTCCTCAAGCAAGTACAATTACTCGATGCAAATAGCACGTCGGAGGGGACCTATGCCGCACGGAAGCAAAATTCTGGCGATTATTGCGGTGGTACTCATTTTTTTCAACTCGGGGAGCGCAGCTCGTTCGGCTGAAGCGGACGAAGCTGTTGGTGTTGCGCAAACTATTATGACCGCCATAATACAAAAAGAGTTTGACGCTGTCTGGGATCAGACCAGTGATTGGTATAAGAAAAGAGTTGGAATCCAGAAGCAAGCATTTGTTGCGAACTGGGCGCTTAGTCGACAAATCTTTGCTCCGTTGAAGAGCTCCAACATTATAGATGTTCAATTCACCACCAGCGACCCTACTGGATATATCGGAAAAATATACACAGTAACCTTTCTCAATGAATACGAAAATGGGAAAACCTACGAGAGAGTGGTTTTAACTGAAGAAGGCGGAAAGTTCAGGCTTTCCAATTTTTTCGGGGCTGAGGCCAAGTAAATGCTGCTCTAGCTGAGCCAGAACAACAGGCCGATCTTCCCGAGACCGAATTTTCAAACGAGCGCTACCAAAAACGCAGGCGGAAGGGTGTTGGGCTAATGTTGACACGACCGCGTCAACGCAGCGCGATCGGTGTTGTGACATCAAAGTGGTCAATGCGGAGTGAGCCGCGTAGGCTAGTGTACGCTAGGAGGTGTGCCCAAGCCGACATTTCAAGGGCCGCCAACCATATTTGGTTCGAACTTTCTCCCGTTCGCTGCACCAAGCGATCTCATGATTGTGTTGGTTACGGGCAGTCGGAGGTCACGGTGCAGGCTCGAGAATCCCCGGACCGATGATGCGAACGCCAAATCGTTGCCCGAGAGCCGTAAGGTCGATATCGCCACCCCTTGAGACGATCCGCAATGCTTCCTCGATGCCTCCGGGCGTGCACACGATCATCATGTGAAGCGGAGAATCGGAGGGATTGCACCAGGCGTGGGGAATGCCGCGCTTCAGCATGATCGACTCGCCGGCTGTCGCGTCGATGATCAGGTCGCCATAAGCCAGCCGCGCCATGCCCTCCAGCACGAAAATGCATTCGTCCTCGTTTTGATGGATATGCATCGGCGTACCATCCAGAGGGTCGGAGACGATCTCGACGATCGAATAAGCCCCGTTGGTATCCGCCGCCGGTACGCGGATCAGGCAATGTTCTCCAGGTCTCGCATCGAACCAGTCACTGTTGTTTGTCATGTCGACCCATCCAGGTTGGCGGAAGGAGGCATTGCTGCAAGCAGATGCCAGATTGAAGACAACAATCTTCCGCCGTCGCGATTGCGGTTGGACTACAATCACGGCTCTGAGGGTTACAACTGCAAGGCGATACCAGCCACGGCGCCCCAAAGCCGCGTCAGGCTTCCGGGGCGCCTACTGCACTTGGTGGATTTTTCAGGCTCTCAGATCTGCAGCAGTCGCGCGAGCTGGCTCTGGTCGGGTACGCGCCCGTCCGGTGTCAGCTTGTCGACGACACCCGGCAGGATCGTGGAGAGTTGTGCGAGCAGTTCCTGCTCGCTCATCCCGGCCTTGCGGGCAAGGTCGCCTATGGTCTGGGAACCAAGCGCGCCGCCAAGATCGCCGGGGCTGACAGATCGGTTTGCTCCGGGCTGCACCCAGGAGTCCACCTGCTCGCCAAGTCCGGACTTTGTGAGTGTTTCGAGAAGTCCGCCGAGTCCGCCACCGGCTGCGCCGCCAAGTCCGCCACCAAGTGCTCCACCAAGGCCACCAAGCAGCCCGCCATCACCCGCCTGCGGTGCGGCCTGGCCCGATGCCTGCTCGGCTGGGGCACCCCCGCCGCCGCCGAAAAGCTTTCCGACCAAGAGCGCGCCGAGCGCGATCATCAACGGTTTGGATATGCTGCCTCCTGGTACGGCATCATCTAAGATTCCCATCTCGGTCTCCTTTCGGGATTGTTCTCGTGTGCCCGGTCCGCATGCCTGAGCCCTCCTCGGCATCCGCAGCGGCGGGATGACTTGATTTCATCCTCTCCTTGTTCGAAAATTAGAATGTAAACATATAAACTCTTGTGGGGGGAATTACCAAATGTCTGTCATCGCATGGATCATTCTTGGACTGATCGCCGGCTTCCTGGGCAGCAAGATCGTCAACAAGAGCGGCCAGGGCATGCTCATGGATATCGTGCTCGGCATCGTCGGCGCGATTGTCGGTGGCGTGATTTTCAGCTTTTTCGGCGCGTCGGGCGTGACGGGATTGAATATCTACAGCCTGGTGGTGGCCGTTATCGGAGCTGTCGTGGTGCTCTGGATCTATCACGCAGTTACCGGCAGACGCTCCTCCTATTGAGCATCCGCCGGAAAAGCAAAATCGGTAACCACAACTTGCGCGGGATCACGCACGGTTGGCTCAGTGCGCGCCGCCGGGCTTTTTACCGCCTTTAAGATCGACGTTGCGGAGCAACAGCGCAAGCGGAATTGCGGACGCCGACACAAGCGCAAGGACAAAGAACACGTCTATATAGGCGAGGAAACTCGCCTGTATCTGGACCTGTTGTCCGATCCAGGCGAATGCCTGTGCCTGAGCGTCGGCCACCGTCGCGTCGCTCTGGAAGTAGCGCATCAGCGTCTGCATGGTTTCATGATAGGCGGGTGTCGACGGAATGATGCTCTCCACCAGCCGGCTCTGATGCCATTGTTCGCGGTCGATCAGAACGTTCGAGGCGAGCGATACGCCCATCGAACCGCCGATGTTGCGTGCCGCGTTTATGATCGCCGAAGCTTGGTCGGTCTGGTCAGGGCGCAGTCCATAGTAGGAGGCGGAGGTGATCGCGATGAAAATCAGCGGTATCCCGGCGCCGATAAACACACGGATCCAGACGAAATAGGCGAAGTTCAGGCCGCCATAGAGCTGCGTTGTATTCCACATGGCGAGCGCGACGATCGCCGCGCCGGTGGCAATCAGGTATTTCGGCTGCACGAAGGAGGTCAGCCGGCCTGCGGCGAAGGACATGACCATTGCCGCGACGCCGCCCGGCGAAAGCGCAAGACCGGCCCACGTTGCCGTGTATCCGAAATCCTCCTGCAGCACCTGCGGAATGAACTGGGTCGTGGAGATCAGGATCGCGCCCGTTGCCATCATCACCAGGAAGCAGCAGCTGAACTGGCGCGATCCGAGCAGGCGTATATCGATGACCGGGTTCTGTCGGGTTAGCAGCCAGGGGATAGCGGCAACCAGGGCGAGACCGCAGACGACGCTCGACCATATGATGAAGTTTGATCCGAACCAGTCCAGGGTCTCGCCCCGGTCGAGAACCAGTTCGAGCGCGCCGAGGAAGGTTGCCAGCAGCAGGAAACCGACGAGATCGAAGCGAATGCCCTTCCGCTGCATCTCCTCTCGTTCCAGGCGTACTTTGTCCGGCTCCTTGATGAGGAGGTAGACCAGTACCAGGGCGAAAAGGCCGACCGGGCCGTTGATGAGAAAGCACCAGTGCCAGGAGAAATTGTCCGAGAGGTAGCCGCCGAGCGTGGGACCGACGACAGGCGCCACGACGACGGCCAGTGCGAACAGCGCAAAACCCTGGCCACGTTTTTCAGGCGGGAAGGAGTCGGCGAGGATCGACTGGGAAATCGGCACCATGCCACCACCCGCAAAGCCCTGGATGATGCGGAAAAGGAGCAGCGACTGGAGGTTCCAGGCCAGCCCGCACAAGACTGAGGAGACCGTGAACGTCGCAAGGCAGACGAGATAGAAGCGCTTGCGGCCGAAGCGCTTGGCGACGAAGCTGCTAGCAACCAGCACGATGGCGTTGGCGACGAGATAGGTGGTTACCACCCAGGAGGCTTCGTCCGAACTCACTGCGAGCCCACCCGATATGTAACGCAGCGCCACATTGGCGATCGTGGTGTCGAGCACCTCCATGAAGCTCGCAAGCGAGACGACGAGGGCTATGAGCCAGGGGTTGGAGGGCAGGGCGGCGGAAGATACCCCACCACTGCCGGAAAGTGCCGCGTCGCTCATGTCAGTCCACCGGTCTTACGGTAACGGTCGGGTCGACGGACATGCCCGGGCCGATCGAAACATCCTTCGGCCAGTCGTGCACGAGAATCTTGACGGGCACGCGCTGGGTGACCTTCACATAGTTGCCGGTAGCGTTCTGCGCAGGCAGAAGGGAGAAGGCGGTGCCTGAACCGGGCTGGACCGAAGCGACGTGGCCGTGCAGGACGTGGTCCGGGTAGGCGTCGATGGTCAGCGTCACCGGCTGGCCGGGCCGCATGTCGTCGAGCTGCGTTTCCTTGAAGTTTGCGGTGACCCAGATGTCGTCGGGGACGAACATCGCGATCGCCTGTCCGGCGTCGAGGAATTGGCCCTTGGAGCCGGTGAGCTGCACGACGCGGCCCGGCTGCTCGGCAACGATCTTGGTGTATTTCAGGTTCTGCGCGGCTTCTTCGGCGGCAGCCTGCGCCTGGGTCAGGCTGGCAGTCGCGCTTTCCTTCTGCGCCACGGCCGCGGCCTCGCTCTTGAGGGCCGAGACGACGCTCGCCTGTGCCTGGGTGAGGGCTGCCTGGTCCTGCTTGAGTGCTGAGGCGGCCTGCTGCTGGGCCTGCTGGCTGCCGGCGCCCGACCTGACCAGTTCGTCTTCGCGCGTCGATTGCTGCTGCGCAAAGTCGAGAGCCGCTGACGCGGAATTCTGTTGCGCCCGAGCCTCGTCCACGGCGGCGGTTGCCACGGCGATCTGCGCGTCGGCAGTGTTTATTGCGGCCTTGGCGGAAGCGATCTGGCCGTTCGCCTGATCGAGCGCGATCTGAAAGTCGCGCGGATCGATCTGCAGGATCGTATCGCCCGTATTCACATGCTGGTTGTCGGTGACGGGGACGTCGGACACGTAGCCCTGTACCTGCGCGGCTACGGCAAAGCTGCGAGCATCGACGAACGCGTCATCGGTGGACTCATACGGGTAGAAATAGATCTTCCAGGTGTAGTAGCCCGCCCCAAGCGCTGCGGCGACGAGAACAGCAGCAACCAATGACCCCAACGGATGGCGGCGAAGCAACGACTTGCGCTTCTGTTCGGGCTGCACCGGCAACGCGGTGACGCGTTCCTTTGCTTCGATGTTCTGCTGTTCTGCGGTTTCGCCTTGTCCGTCTGGAGGTTCATGCAGCACGATCGGCTGGCTCACTTTTTGGTTCGTCATTGCCCAATGTTCCTTCTAAGACCTACGAGGCCGTAGTTGGTCATCTAGGCGGGGGTGGCAAGACTTATGGTCCCCGTCGCGCGGTGTTTGCCGCAGGTCCGTTCAAAAATTTGGTGATCTTACAAATGATATACCGGGCATTCGTCCGTGAGCGGGCGGATGTAGTGGTACCGGGGGCTGGGGAAGCCTTCTGTGCTGGTCTTTTACTGTGCCTTCAACTCTGCCTCACGCGCTGCTTCGATGAATATCTCGCGCGCTTCTTCGGGTGTTTTGCGGCCGGCGAGAGCCGCCCGGCAAGCGCTGCGCGCCCTCATGAAGTGAAGGCCGCGCATGTTCGGCCATTTCTCTGTCAGATAGATCAGCGCCTCGAAAGGACCACTTACTGTCTGCATTCCGCCTTGTGTAAAGCCGAGACTTACCGGGTTAGTCCAACGCGTCGTTACCATTGTTGCTCACCTCGCTGTTGTCGAGAGCGCTTGATAACGCGGGCCTTGGCGGAAAGGTTCCGGCTCAAACTGCGGCAGAATGGCGCGGAACCGGAAGCCTCACAAAAGGTTTAATATGGACGACGTCCAACGGCTCGAGGGGACCGAAGCGACGCGGCAAACTCAAGGAGTGAGCCATGTTGAAATCCCTCGTGCGCGAACTGATCGGTGCATCCCCGGAAACGAAGAGATCGCCTGACAGCCTTCGCGATTTTAGGGGCCGATGCTCCGTGCTCGCCGTCTTCGAAGATTCGGATGACGAGCGCCCTGTCCTTCAGGAGCAACTGCTGAAGCAATGTGGCGCGGTGCTGGAGCGCTGCAACATTGCCGTTCTCAAGATCGCCGGTGGCGGCGTGTTCCAGCTCCTCGACGAACCCTATGATATTGATGCGGACGAAATCCGGGACGAGTTGAAGGTCTCGAGTGATGACTTCGAGGTGGTGTTGG
The DNA here is from genome assembly GCF_004345245.1 of Rhizobium sp. BK251. Taxonomy (GTDB): domain Bacteria; phylum Pseudomonadota; class Alphaproteobacteria; order Rhizobiales; family Rhizobiaceae; genus Rhizobium. Next base: position 106,872 of record NZ_SLUQ01000010.1, read on the forward strand.
TCGATATGGACGGCACCGTAAGACTTCGCTCGCGACAGCCGATCGACGTCCACGAGCTTCTTGCCATGCTCGACCCTTCAGCAGGCCAAGCCGGGCACCGTCTTCGCGCGTGAAGCAGTAGGCGTTGCAGGCCGGGATGGTCGAAGGATTTGTTTCAAGTCGCCGCTTGTGTCATAGCGAAAGCCTGATCGGACAGGATGGATTGGGCACCGTGAATAACCAGGACGTAGACAATGCAACGCAGGCCATGCGTGGCCTCTTCCCGCCAACGCCTCTGCAGTTCAACGAGCATCTTTCGGCTCGCCACGGCGCGGAGATCTGGCTGAAGCGGGAGGATCTATCCCCGGTCCGGTCCTACAAGATCCGCGGCGCCTTCAACTTCTTCCGCAAGGTGATTGGGCAGGGCGGCGCCGACAGGATATTCGTCTGCGCCTCTGCGGGTAATCATGCCCAGGGCTTTGCCTTCGTCTGCCGCCATTTCGGAGTGAAGGGGGTCGTCTTCATGCCGGTCACGACACCGCAGCAGAAGATCGACAAGACGCGCATATTCGGCGGGGAATTCATAACGATTCGGCTCTATGGCGATTTCTTCGACCAGTGCTACCAGGCCGCCCGCGAGCATGTCGAAGCCACCGACGGCGTCATGGTTCCGCCCTTCGACCATCCGGACATTATCGAAGGGCAGGCGACGGTCGCTGCAGAGATATTGGAGCAGTTGCCGGAAGGCGCCGTTCCGGACCTCGTTGTCATGCCGGTCGGCGGCGGCGGACTTTCCGCCGGCATGACCGGTTATCTCGGTGGTCTGCTCTCCCCTGAGGCCTTCGTCTTCACCGAGCCGGCCGGTGCTCCGAGCCTGAGGAGAAGCCTCGAAAAGGGGGAGGTGGTGACGCTCCCGAAGGTCGATAATTTCGTCGATGGTGCCGCAGTTGCGCGCATCGGCGACCTCAACTTCGCGGTGTTGAAGGCCTTTTCGCCGGAGCAGGTCATGCTGATGCCCGAGAACGCAATTTGCGTGACGATTGCCGAGATGCTGAACGTCGAAGGTGTGGTTCTGGAGCCCGCAGGCGCGCTGTCGCTGACCGCAATCGAGGCGATGGATCGCGAGCAGATCAAGGGCAAGAGGGTCGTCGCCGTCGTCTCCGGCGGCAATTTTGATTTCGAGAGGTTGCCAGACGTCAAGGAAAGGGCGATGCGCCACGCTGGATTGAAGAAGTATTTCATCCTACGGCTTGCCCAGCGTCCGGGCGCCCTGCGCGATTTTCTCAATCTCCTCGGTCCCGACGACGATATTGCCCGTTTTGAATACCTGAAGAAGTCGGCACGAAACTTCGGCTCGATCCTGATTGGCATCGAGACCAAGCACCCCGACAATTTCAAGCAGCTTATTGGCAATTTCGAAGGCGCGGGAATGGGGTTCGAGGACATCACCGAGAACGAGATTCTCGCGAACCTCATCATTTAGCGGATCCGGCGTTCCGGGGGCAGCGTGCTTGCGCTGGACTCCCGGTCGGGTGGTTCTATAATTCCCTCGGCAAATCCCGGTAGTGAAGGCATAAAATGGCATCGATCCTTTCAAGTCTCCTTTCGCTTTTTTCGGGCGGCGGCGCCTCCTCGGAGAAGGCTGAGCCCGCCGGGGCCGAACCGCAGGTCCATGCCGGCTGCACGATCTACGCCACGCCCCAGCGCGAGGGCGGGCAATTCCGCCTTGCCGGCCGTATCGAAAAACAGATCGACGGCGACGTGCTGGTGCGCAACTTCATCCGGGCCGATATCTTTTCCTCCTCCGACGACGCAGTCGAATGCACCTTTCGCAAGGCTCAGCAGATCATCGACCAGCACGGAACTTCCCTGTTTTCCGACGGCGAGAAGACACGCCAGGTCTAGCCTGTGGCGCCTTCCCACTGATTCGCGGCGACCTGCGCGGTCCCTACGATGTGCGAGCCGTCGGGCACGATGCCCGGGCTCGACGAAGTCCTTTGCACAATAAGCAGGCAAATTCCTTGAAAGCCGGGAGGTAACTGCCGGTTCTGAATACGCAATTTTAAATGATTGCGATGGATGTTTGCGTTAAGGGTAACCATAACATCCGCGCTTTCGGGGAGATCGACCCGCAACGCTGATCCGTGTTCCCCGCGTTCGCCAGGCATTCTGGCATGGAGCTTGCACATCGCCTGACCGGCGTCGAGACGCATGTTTGCGTTGCGGATTAAACGAAAGTGGCGTCGGAAAAGGGTGCAAGCTTGTGGGGCGCTTCGGGTGGGGTGTTGCCGGGAAAGGGCAGGATGAGCAAGGATCGTGACAGAGAGCGGGAGTCGGGATGCCCATTGCCAATCTGATCCTATTTGCCGCTGAAGCGGTCGGTTACTTCACCATCATGGTGACGCTTCTGCATTTCAGGCATCGTATCGGCCTTGGTGTTTTCCTGACGGCGCTCGGCGTCATGCACTTCATGGAAACCTACCTCGCGGCGGTCTTCTACGTGCAGCTTCCGTTCGGCGTCGTTTCGCCGGGATCGTCGATCTTCTTTGCCGGGAAGCTGATGATGATCCTGATGCTTTACCTGGAGGAAGATGCGGCGGTCGTGAGACAGCCGATCTACGGCCTGTTCCTCGGCAACATCCTGACAGTCGGCGTCGCCTGGATCCTGCAGCTTCACGAGGCAATAGAGCCGGTGCCGGGGAAGGCGGCGGACGTCAACTTCCTGAAGGAGATGGGCTGGCTGATGGTGTGGGGAACGGCGCTTCTCTATATCGATTCCCTCGGCATCATCCTGCTCTACGAGAGGCTCGGCCGGGTCATTCAGCGCTGGCTCGTCCTGCGCTTCATGATCTCGGGCCTCGTTCTGCTGACATTCGACCAGATCGGGTTCTTCATGGCGCTGCGCTACTTCGTCGGCGTACCGACGGAGGTATTCTGGGGCGGCTGGAAGGCGAAGATGATCGCAGTGTGCATCTACACGCTGCTCTTTGCGATCTATCATTTCTACATTCGCCGGCATGGTGCGACCTTGTCGCAAAGGTCGATCAGCGACGTCTTCGACGATCTTACCTTCCGCGAACGCTACAACGATCTGCTGGCGCGCACCGGTCGCGACATGCTGACCGGCGCCTTTGATCGCAGCCGCATGGAGCTCGAGGCGCCGCAGCTGATAAGGGAGAGCCTTCGCAAGGGGGCGCCCATATCCGTGCTGATCCTCGATGCCGATCACTTCAAGGACGTGAACGACCGTTTCGGCCATCTTCAGGGCGACGAGGTGCTGAAGGCGATCGCTGCCAGGCTCGGCCAGATGCTGCGGAGCGGCGACCGCCTGTTCCGCTTCGGCGGCGAGGAATTCGTCATCGTCTCCCCCGGCACGGGTCACTACGACGGGCTTCTGCTGGCGGAGCGCCTGCGCTGGGCGATCGCCTCCAGCGTGAACAATCCCGACGGAACGATGGTCAGCGTCAGCATCGGCGTCGCCTCGGCTGGCGATGATGGCGCAAGCTTTGCGGCGGTCCTCGCCGTTGCCGATTCCAGGCTCTACGAAGCGAAGAAGAACGGCCGCAACTGTGTGTTTGGCCATGCCGGCAGGGTGCAGGCCGTTTAGCTTCTTGTCGCTGGCCGGCCCTGCCGTCGGCTCCACGGCGCCATGCTGGAAAGCACGCCGTCGTGCCTGACGAGGCCGTGAAAGAGCGCCGCCGCGATGTGCACGAGGATGACGGCAAAGAGCAGAAATGCGCCGTAGTGGTGCGCCGTGCGGAGCAGGGAGTAAAGCGCGTCGTTGTGCGGCACGATCGGCGGCAGGCGCCAAGGGCCGTACAGGACGATCGGATAGCCGCCTGCCGAAAGCATCGACCATCCGAGAAGCGGCATCAGGATCATCAGCCCGTAGAGAAGCACGTGAGACGCCTTGGCCGCCATGGCCTGGGGCCAGGGAATATCGGCGGGAAGCGGCGGCGACCCGCGACGCAGCCGCAGCGCGAGCCGCAGGACCACGAGCACGAGGATGGCAATGCCAAGCGGCCTGTGAATTGAAACAAGCGTCCAATAGCGTGGCGAGAGCGTTGCGACCATGCCGATGCCGATGAAGAGCATCGCCGTGACTAGGGCTGCCATCAGCCAATGCAGCAGGCGCTGCGCGCCGCTGAAATGTTCGGATGGGGCGCTCATGGCGTGGGTTCGGCCTTTTTCTCAGGGAGGCGGCTGTAGTGCTGTGCCTCGGCTGCGCGCAGATCGAAGGAATGAGCGTAGACCGACGAGCGCGCCGGCAGCAGCGGATCGTCCGATGGCTTGATGCCCTCGGGGAGGATCAGCGGATCGTAGTTGAGATCGCGACAGGGACCGTCGGCCTCATCTTCGGCAGCTTCGACTATGAGGTCTCCGACGTCGACGTGCCGGCGCTCGTCGGGCCAAACCTTTGTGGCGTCGTTCGTGGGATCGCCGGGCTGCGCGAGGGTGGCGACGAGATGCCAGCGAAGCGGACCGGACGCCAGGCGCGTCTTCAGGTCCTGCTCCAGGAAATCCGGAGGGAGCTTGGCGATGTCCTCAAGAGGTACGGGTTCTTGCGCGGTCGTGGGTTGCATGGCCCAGCGGACCGGATGCTTCTCGCCCGCCGGATCGACGAAGACGAAGGCGTTGAGGCTGCTATAGGTCTGGTCCGCGAAGGTCTTTGTCCAGGGTGCGGTGCGGGCCCAGTTGAAAAAGGGCAAGGATTCGGGGTGAGCCGCCATGTAGCGCTGCAAGGCCTGCGGATCGGGCTTGCCGGTCGCGGGGTCGATGTCGTAGGCGGCGGTCAGTTCGTAGAATCCTTGCGCGTTGGAGACGGCAAAGACCGGCGAACTGTTCATGGCGCTGCGCCATTCCTCTCCGCCCGGTCCCAGGACCCGGATCGCCATGCTCCTGACACGGCCCGCCGAGTCCGCAGCCTCCGGATTGCCGACGGCGATCGCGAAGCGTCCGGTGACGGGGTAGCTTCCGGCGGCGAACATCGGGGCGGTCGTCAGTGCGGCACCCGCGCCGTTCGCCTCGAAATGACCCGTAAAGCATATGCCCTTGGCATGGTTGCGCCGATGGCCGATCGGGTCGCCACCGCGCCGGCTGAGTACATCGATGATCATTCCCGGCGTCAGTTTCTGCGGATAGAGCCAGCCGGCCGTGTAGGCGAAAGCCAGCGATGGTGCAGCGGCTGCCAGCGCGATGAGGAAAATTGATCTGGGGGAAAATTGTGCGGGTTTACGTGCCGGTTTTTCGGAAGGCTCTGCCATCCGCATGCTCCTGAAGTGAAGAAGCCCGCCGGCATGGAATGGACGCCTCGCCGGCAGGTGAGACGAATTGCGGTAGCTGGAGCGGCCGGCAGTGCCGGGCAAGACCTGCCCGGACACGATATCGAGCACGCGCCTTCACCTGCGCGTGATGTCGTGATGGCAGCCGCTCAGGCGGCGCGGAACATCTTTGCTCCGGAGGGTGCACTTGTTGCGCCACCGTCCACGGTTATCTCGATGCCGGTGACGTTGGACGAATCGTCGGAGGCGAAGTAGAGCGCTGCCTTGGCGATTTCCTCTGCCTCGCTCATACGCCCGAGGGGGCTGAACCCGCCGAGGCGTGCCTCAAGCGCCGACATCGCATCCTCGGTCGGGGCGGACGGCGACCAGATCGGTGTTCTCGTTCCCCCGGGCGTGACCTGGTTGACGCGGATACCGCGTGGTGCGAGCTCGGAAGCAAGATTGCGCGTCATCGCGCGGACTGCACCCTTGGTGCCCGCATAGGCGGAATAGCCCGGTACGCCCATCACAGTATGGACCGAGCCGTTGAGGATGATCGAGGCTCCATCGTTGAGATACGGCAGGGCGGCCTGTACCGTAAAGAAGACGGCAGTGAAATTAGTGCGGACGATAGACTCGAACTGCTCGAGCGAAGTCTGTCCCAGGAAGCTCGGCGCAGCGATACCGGCATTGGCGAAGACGATGTCAAATTTGCCGAGCTTCTCGGCCGCGCGCGCAAAGGCGCTTTCAAGGGCGGCGACGTCCGTCACGTCCGACTGAAGCGGCAGGGTGCTTTCACCCAGCGTCTCCGCCGCCTCCATCAGCGTCTTCATGTTGCGGCCGGTGATCGCGACCTTCGCGCCTTCGTCGGTGAAGACCCGTGCCGTTGCCAGGCCGATGCCGCTGTTTCCGCCTGTTATAATTGCAACCTTATTCTTGAGACGCATCTTCGTAGCTCCTATTGGCTCTCGAGGTGATATGGATTATGATCGTTCACCAGAAAGATTATGAATGTAATCCAGATTGTCAAGATATTGCTTTGGAGATTGCGATGGGTCATTCGCAAGCAGAAAAGAAAAAGACTCACGACCGGATCGTCGAGATCGCCGCGAAGCGCCTCCGCGAGCGCGGATTGGAAGGCGTGGGTGTCGCGGATTTGATGAAGGAGGCCGGGCTGACCGTTGGCGGCTTCTACAAGCACTTCGCTTCGAGAGACGATCTTGTTGCTGAAGCGATGCAATCAGCGTTCGGTTCCTGGGCGGAGAAGCTGGAAGCGAGCGGGCTGAAACCCTCAGAGCTGACACCTGAAGAGGTGGTTTCGCGGTATATGGGCACCTATCATCGTGACCATCCGGGCGAGGGTTGCCCGTTTCCGGCACTGACTGCCGATTTTGCCCGAAGCGGTGCCAAGCCGCGAGAGGTCGCCACACGGCAATTGCTAGAGAATTTCAGCTTTTTGGAACAGGTTTTTCCGGGCAGGGATGAAAAGGATATCCGTCGAAAATCAGTGGCGGCCTTCTGCCTGATGACGGGGGCGGTCGGCCTCGCGCGCGTCGCGGATGATGAGGCGCTTTCCGACGAGATCCTTCAGACGGCGCGCGACTTCGTCATCGAATTGGCAAAGCCGTCGGCCGACAAATGAAAAGCGGCCGGTGAGACACCGGCCGCCCAAAATCACATCGACGCCGGATTAGGCGGCGACGGCAAGCTCCTCGGCGCGAGCCTTGGCAGCACTGATTGCCTTTTCGGCAGCTTCGGCGCCAAAGGCGAGGCCTTCGACATAGATGACTTCAAGGTCGGCAATGCCCAGGAAGCCAAGGACCGACTTGAGGTAGGGAACGGCGTGGTTCATCGCGACTGCCGGACCCTGCGAATAGACGCCGCCGGAAGCGAGGACGACATAGACCTTCTTGCCGGTGGCAAGACCAACCGGGCCGGACTCGGTGTACTTGAAGGTACGGCCGGCGCGGGCGACGTTGTCGATCCAGGTCTTGAGCGAGGAATAGATGTTGAAGTTGATGAGGCCGGTGCCGATCACGACGGTGTCGGCGGCGAGCAACTCGTCGACGAGTTCGTCGGAGGTCTTCACGGCTGCGGCTTCCTGCGCAGTGCGCTCTTCGGCCGGCTTGCGGATGGCGGCGGTGAAGAGATCATCGATATGCGGCAGGGGGTTGGCGGCAAGGTCACGATGGACGATGACGCTTCCGGCGCTCTGGCCCTTGATGCGCTCGGCCAGTTCCGTCGCAATGCTGGTGGATGCGGATTCGGCACGCGGGCTCGAGGTCAAAAGAAGAATGGACGACATGGCATTTCCTTTCGAATGGGGATTTAGCGGCTCGTGGGAGGGAGGCGAACCGCGGTGTCGAGAGAAAAATAGGGCTGGCCAGCTATCGAAAAAACCATGATAATATAGATCAAGACTATCCATGGATTAGATAAATGGCGCTTCCCAACCCGTCTCTCGATCAATTGCAGGTCTTTGCCACGGTTGCCGAAACCGGCAGCTTTTCAGCGGCTTCGCGGGTCCTCAACCGCGCGCAATCGGTCATCAGCTATACTATCGCCAATCTGGAAGCCCAGCTCGAAGTGCCTCTGTTCGAACGCTCTGGCGCGCGCCAGCCGAAGCTGACGGATGCCGGCAAGGCGGTGCTGGAGGATGCCCGGCGATTGATAGCCGACCTCGAGGTCATGCGCGCGCGGGTCAAGAGCATCAAGCAGGGCGTCGAGGCGGAGTTGTCGCTGGCGATCAGCGTCATGGTCCCTGCCGAGGCGGTCGTAATGGAACTGCGCGAGTTCCGTGAAGAATTCCCTGGCGTCGGGCTCAACCTCAATGTCGGCGAACTCGGTATGGTCATGGACATGGTCATGAGCGGAAGGGCCGATATCGGCGTCGGCGGCGCCCTGCTGCGTCAGGAAGATTCGCTTGTGGCCGAGAAGATCGGTCACTCGTTCATGATTCCCGTTGTCTCTCCCGACCATCCGCTGGCGCGAATCAATCGACCGCTGACCTTGGCCGATGTGCGCGAGGAGGTGCAGATGGTGGTCAGCGACGCCTCCGGTCTCACCAAGGGGCGCGATTTCAACGTTCTGTCCTATAGAACCTGGCGCGTCAGCGACATGGCAACAAAGCACCAGCTCATCAAGGGCGGGCTCGGCTGGGGAGGCGTGCCGGTGTCCCTAGTCGGCGAAGACATCATGAATGGCAAGCTGGTAGCTCTGAACCTCGAATCCTATGAACAGGGTGAGTATCCGATCTATTCCATGCGCCGCGCTTCCAGCCCGCCCGGACCGGCCGGCCAATGGCTGGTCGATGGCTTCAGACGCCGGTTGTCTGCCTGCCCGAGCCACAGCGATCTGCTGGCAATGATCGGCATAGATCACTTTGGGAGTGAAATGCCTGCCGCGGCAGAGTGATCGCCTCGGCTGGCATGCGCCCGCAGCGGCTTCGGTTCTCCTGACCGAAGCCGCATGCGTTCGGTGCTAGAGGACGAGCCTGAACTTCGCGAACCCTTCCGTGCCTTCTCCGGCATCCTCGATCTTGACGCTCTTCACGTCCGCAAGGAATTGCTTGGCCTTCGGGCCGCTTTCGAACACGACGGTCGTGCCCGGCAGCGGCTTGAACGTCCAGTTGGCGTCCGCTGAGGGATTGATCGTGCCCTGGTCGTGCACATAGCGCACGATGACGTCGCGGTTCGTATCTGGCGCCTGGAAGATGACCTTGTCCGCGGCAATCTCCGGGAACTTGCCTCCGCCACCGGCACGATAGTTGTTCGACACGACCACGAACTTCTGGGCTAGATCAATGGGTTTGCCATCGAACTGCAAGTTCTGGATGCGGCTCGACTGCGGATTGATGGCTTTGCCGTCATTGTCGTATTTCCGCGGCTGCGACAGGTCGATCTGGTAGGTCACGCCGTCGATGACGTCGAAATTGTAGGACGGGAAATCGGCATTGAGCAGCAGCGCATCTTTCGCACCGACCTCGACCTGATTGAACATTCCGGCCGACATCTCCAGCCAGTTCTTCACCTGCTCTCCCGTGATGGCGACGGCCTGCACCGTATTCGGATAGAGGTAGAGGTCGGCAACGTTCTTGATTGCGATGTCGCCCGCCGGCACGTCGGTATAGTAGTCGGCGCCGCCCCGGCCTCCGGCCTTGAAGGGTGCCGCCGCGGAAAGCACGGGCAGGTCCTTGTATTCCGTATCGGCAAGCATCTGCTTGATGTACCAGGTCTGTGCCTGGCTAACGATCTGGACGGACGGATCATCGGCGACGAGAGCAAAGTAGGAGTAAAGGGGCGCGGAGGTCTTTCCGACCGGCGTCCGCACATAGGCAAGCGTCGCCTCGTGCTCCGCCTTGGCGGCTTCGATCACCTCGGCCTTGTCGCCGACGTCGGCGACGATCTTCTTGGCCTCGTCGCGATGATAGATCGGGCGCGCCTCGGAGGTGAAGTCGATCATCCGCCAGCCGTTGCCATCCTTTTCGAGCAGCAGGTCGATCAGACCGAGATGCGAGCCCCAGAAGCCCGCCATCACTGCGGGCTTGCCGTGCAGCGTGCCCTTTACCGGATCGGCACCCGCGATGCCGTCCCATGTCTTGGGGCCGGGGAAGACCAGGTGCTGATGACCCGTGAAGATAGCGTCGATGCCATCGACCGCCGCGAGATGGAGAGAGGAGTTCTCCATCTTCTCAGAGGGGGCGGAACCATCGATGCCGGAGTGCGAAAGAGCAATGATGATATCGGCGCCTTCCTCCTTCATCGCCGGCACCCAGGCTTTTGCCGCTTCGACGATGTCGCGCGTCTGGGCCTTGCCCTCGAGATTCTTGAGGTCCCAAAGCATGATCTGCGGCGGAACGAAACCGATGAAGCCGATCTTGACGCGGCTTGTCTGCCCGGACCCGTCCTTGATGTCCTTCTGGACGATGATGTACGGCTTGAAGAAGAGCTCATCCTGCTTCGGGTCGGACGCCAGCTTGCCCTTGGTCAGGTTGGCGCAGACGATGGGGAAGTTCGCGCCGTCCAGCACCTTGAACAGGAAGTCCAGCCCGTAGTTGAACTCGTGATTGCCGAGCGTCCCGACCTCGTAGCTCAGCGTGTTCATCGCCTTGATGACCGGGTGGATGTCCCCGTCGTTCATGCCGTGCTGATAGGCCATGTAATCGCCCATCGGATTTCCCTGCAGCACGTCGCCGTTGTCGATCAGCAAGGAGTTGGTCGCCTCGGCGCGGATCTGGTCGATGATGGTCGCAGTGCGCGCGAGGCCCATCGTGTCGTTCGGCTTGTCGGCATAGTAGTCGTAGGGGAAGACGTTGACGTGTATGTCGGTCGTCTCCATCAGGCGGAGATGAGCCTGATTGGCGGCCGCACGCGCGGAAAACGGATGGAGCAGGATCAGGGCAGAGGTCGCAGCAAGCCCTCCGAGCAATGACCGACGCGAAATCGGATTCAGATCAAGAATAGACGACATGAGGTACTCCTTCAAATGCGCAACGTGCCCCCGTGCCGGCTCACACTAGGGGCATTTGCGAAAGAGTACAGCTCAAAAGTGTCGGCCGTTCACGTTGCCGCATCGGCCGAAATGCTCGCCTTGTCTTCTCCCGAAATGGTGTCAGCGGGATAGAGTTGGCTTCAAGTCCTGATGGAAGAAACGGAAGTAAGAGGCGACCTGCGCACTGGCATTTGAGTTCGGGTCAAACTGGACACCGATGCGGCCGCTATGCAGCCAGCGAATCGTACCCTCGAGGGAACCGAGGCCTTCTGCTTCGACGCGGACGCGGCTGCCGGTCGCGGCATGAAGCGGGCCGCCGATGTCGAGGGCAACGCCTGTGAGCGAGAGATTGACGATGCGGGCTTCGACAGCCTTGTTGAGGTATTTTACCTTGCCGAAAAGCCGGCAGGACTTTCTTTCTGCCTTGCGAGTGGCAATTTTTAGATTGTGCGTCATCCCGCCCTCCATTGAGTAGAACGACGGAAGTCTGCCGCAAAACAGTTGAAAATCGCTTTACATATCTTTCTAAAATTGAATGCAGACACTGCTTTAGCGGCGTGAGGCATTGCGCCGGGCGACCACATGTTCGCGCCAGACGGTGAACATCCCGGCGCCGACCACGATCACCGATCCGATGATCATGTTGAGATTGAGAGTCTCCCCGAAGATAAGTAGGCCCATGACCGAGGCGTAGACAAGCTGCAGATAGGTAAGCGGCTGCACGACGACGGCGTCGAGAATGTCGTAGGCTCGGATCAGGAAGTAGTGGCTCGATATTCCCGTTATGCACAGCAGCGCCATCCAGGCCCAGTCAGGCGCTGAAAGCCATGTCCAGTAGAAGGGTCCGATCAAGGTAATCGCAACGGCGCCGATGACGCCGGTGTAGAAGAAGCTGGTCATGGCGGAATCGTCGCGGCTTACAAGGCGCGTGCTGATCACATAGAAGGCGAAGAGCAGGCAGCCGAAGATCGGCACCAGCAGATCGACGTCGAAGAAGCCGCTTTCGGGCTTCAGGATGATGAGCACGCCGCAGAGCCCGACACAAATGGCGGTCCAGCGGCGCCAGCCGACCCGCTCGCCGAGTATAGGCATCGAGAGCAGCGCGATAATCAGCGGCGTTCCCGCAAAGATCGCCTGTGAATGGGCAAGACCGACCAATGTGAACGAGGTGATCGCCACGACGATCTGGGCAGCGAGCAAAATACCGCGCATGGCCTGCAGCACCGGCCTCTTGGTGCGCGCCGTTACCGCCAGGCCGCCGCGCATGCGCGAGGCAAGGAGGATGGCGAAGACCGCGAATGCCCAATAGCGGATCATTGCCACGAAGACGGGAGGGTAGAGCCCGGCCAGATGTTTCGATATGCCGTCCTGGATGGAAAAGATCGTGATCGCCAGCAGGGCGAAGAGATAGCCGCGAGTCTTCGATTGCATGGCTCGGTGATAGAACGACCGCCATGCGGGCGCCACGAAAACTTGCCGTCGGAAAGCCTCTGGAGCAGCCGTATTTCCGACCTGTGTTCAAAGCCCCACATTCGGGCGGTCGATGATCTCGCGCAGCGCGAAGCTGGAGTTGATCTTGACCACATGCGGCAGTGCCGAAAGCCAGTCGCGGTGGATGCGCTCGTAGTCTTCCAGATCGCGTGCGGCTACCCTGAGGATGTAGTCGTATTCACCGGACATCAGATAGCAGACGAGCACGTTCGGGCAGCGCTTCACCGCCGCCTCGAACTCCGACAGCGTCTTCGCGAACTGGCCGGAGAGGGAGATGTGCACGATGGCGATCATCTTGTACTCCAGCGCCTTGTGCGAAAGCCGCGCATGGTAGCCGCCGATGACGCCGCTCTTTTCCAATATGTCGAGGCGCCGCGAGCAGGCGGAGGGTGAGAGGCCGACCTTCTCGGCAAGCTGGGCATTGGTGATCCGCGCATCGGCTTGAAGAACCCGCAAAATCGCACGATCGATGGCGTCGAGATCAGACATTCGAAGAACCTTCGAATTGAGGAGGAAAAACAGAATAATCTGCGAAAACTGCCCTCCGTGCAATTACTCTTTGCAAGGACATTTCGCACCGATGGTGTTTGGATTCACCATTCCAACAGTTCGCACGTGAACAACAATAGAGAGAGGAACGCGAATGCGTGTCGGTTGTCCGAAGGAAATCAAGAACCATGAATATCGGGTCGGCCTGACGCCGGCATCGGTTCGTGAATATGCTGCTCATGGCCACGAGGTCTGGGTTGAGACGAAGGCGGGGGCAGGCATTGGCGCGGATGACGCGGCCTATGTAGCGGCAGGTGCGAAGATCGCCGCAACCGCAAGTGAAATCTTCGAAAAATGCGACATGATCGTGAAGGTGAAGGAACCGCAGCCCAGCGAGTGGGCGCAGCTCCATGAGGGCCAGATCCTCTACACCTACCTGCACCTTGCGCCGGATCCGGAACAGACACAGGGACTGGTCGCCTCTGGTGTCACGGCCGTCGCCTACGAGACGGTGACTGATGAGCGCGGCGGTCTGCCGCTGCTTGCGCCGATGTCGGAAGTTGCCGGGCGCCTGTCCATCCAGGCGGGAGCGACCGCTCTACAGAAGGCCAATGGTGGCCGGGGCATCCTGCTCGGCGGCGTGCCGGGCGTCCTGCCGGCCAAGGTCGTCGTCATCGGCGGCGGCGTCGTCGGCCTGCATGCGGCGCGCATGGCTGCCGGGCTCGGTGCCGACGTCAGCATCCTCGACAGGTCGCTGCCACGCCTGCGTCAACTCGACGACCTCTTTGCCGGCCGCGTGCACACGCGCTATTCCAGCATCCAGGCTCTGGAGGAGGAGCTCTTCTCCGCCGATCTCGTCATCGGCGCGGTCCTGATACCGGGTGCCGCGGCGCCGAAGCTGGTCACGCGGGAAATGCTGTCGGGCATGCAGAAGGGTTCCGTGATCGTCGACGTGGCGATCGACCAGGGCGGCTGCTTCGAGACCTCCCACGCCACCACCCATTCCGATCCTACCTACGTGGTCGATGGCGTCGTTCACTATTGCGTCGCCAACATGCCGGGCGCAGTGCCTGTCACCTCGGCGCACGCGCTCAACAATGCCACGCTGTATCATGGCCTTGCACTTGCCGACCGTGGTTTGCGGGCGATTGCCGAGGACAAGCACCTGCGCAACGGCCTCAACGTCCACAAGGGCCGCGTGACCAATCGCGCGGTTGCCGACGCGCTCGGCTATGACATGCATGCGCCGGAAAGCGTGCTGAACGTGGCGTAAGGCAACCTTACGCATCGTCAGAAAGGGCCGGTCGCCGCCATCGACTGGCCCTTATCTTTTGTCGATCCGGCACTGGTAGCAATTGTTGCGAGCCGAGCGGACATGGAGATAGGCAATGCCGTCGCGCCTCAGAAGCTCGTCCGCATAGGCGGGGATATCCTCGCTGCGGGTCACCGCACCGGTGCCATAGACGATCCGATCGTTTGCGCCATATCCGCGGACGATAAAATCCGGGCTCGTCTTGAGGACGGGTGGCAGCACTTCTTCCGCGGCATAGCGGTCGCAGGGTCGCTTGTGGAGAAAGACGGGCCCGGTCTCGGCATAGGGCTGCAGTTCGGGGAACGGGCGGTAAGCGAAAACGAACAGTTCTTCCCCTTCCTCGATGTTGCGCAGGCAATGCCGGCAGGGATTGCCGGGACCGTCGGACACCATCGTTTCGGGCTGTTGGCCGTAGGCGTCGATGCCACCGTTCCAGAGCAGCGTCGCGTCGATCGTCGGCATTGCGGAAAATGAGATCCTGGACATGGCGAACTCCCTCTGAAGCGCCATTTTATGCCCTAGAACGCGCTCAGAGCCACCCGATTCTTGCGGATGGCGAAATCTGCGCTAAGCTCCCCGGCAAAGAGGAGGACTGCCATGGCGGGCGTTGATATCGAGGAAATTGCCAAGCAGAATGCCGAGATCCTTGAAGAGGTAAAGGCTCTTCGGCGGGAGATTGAGGAATTGCGCGCCGCAGCGTCGCATCTCCTTGATTTTCAACGTCGCAACGATCCGCGACGCATCAGCAATCCTCTCAGGCGCTAACGCGCGCGGTCCGCTATCCCTTTTTTGCCAGTTCCAGCAGTTCCTTGTCGCTGAGCGGCCGGATGATTCCCGTGCCCGTGGAGACCGGCGAAAAGCCGAACATCTGATAGAGCTGCAACGCCCTCGGATGATCGAGATCGTTTGTCGTCGTGGTGACCCGCGTGGGATTGAGCGTCCAGACGGCATAGAGGCACTGCAGCAGGAACCACTTGCCGATGCCGAGGCCCAGCGCATGCTCGATCAGGCCGAAATGGGTGAGGTCGATGGTCTCCTCGTCTTCCCGGAAAAACTCGAAGAAGCCCGCCGGTGCCCCATTCACGTAGAGAACGCTGATATCGTTGCGCTCATCGTGCAGTACCGAGGCAAGCTTCTCGTCGCTCATCCGCAGGCGCTCGACCCATTGCCAGCGCGAGCCGACCTGGCGGTAGAGATAGCGGTAGAAGGGAAGCGGAATGCCGGGCGCACGCATGATCGCGGTCTGGATGTTCACCGGAACAGGCAGGCTCGTCTTCGGCGGCGCCGTCATCTCAAGACGCGTGATGTGGACCTTCATGGAGGAGGGAGACTTCGCTGCCATGATGCTCAGACTTTTCCTGGACCTGCGGGACCGGTCTCGACTGGCGTGTCCGACCGACCGCCCCATTCCGACCAGGAGCCGTCGTAGAGCTTGTTATCCTTGTGATCGAGCGACTCGAGCGCGAGCGTGATGATCGCAGCCGTTATGCCGGAGCCGCAGCTTGTCACCACCGGCTTCGAGAGGTCGACCCCGGCATCCGCGATGGTCTGGCGCAGTTCGGAGAGCGACTTGAAGTGGCCGCTCGCCGAGAAGCTGCCCGACGGGAGGCTTCGCGCCCCCGGCATGTGGCCGGAGCGCATGCCTTCGCGCGGCTCTGGTTCCGTGGCTGCAAAACGCCCGGCGCTGCGAGCATCGGCGATCTGCCTCGATCCCGTCGCTACGATCTCGCGCATCGCCTCGAACGAGGCGACTCGATCTCGATTGAAACGGGTGCGGAAGGTAGCCGGCTTTGGTTCAGGCAGGTCGGTTTCGAGCGGTCGCCCGGCGGCTTTCCAGCCGTCAAGCCCGCCATCGAGCACGTAGACCTTTTCCGCGCCCATGATGCGGAACATCCACCAGACACGCGGCGCAGTGAAGATGCCAGGTCCGTCATAGACGACGATTGTATCGGTGTCGCTGATTCCAAGCTTTCCTACTTCGGTGGCGAAGAACTCAGGCGAGGGCAGGGTGTGGGGCAGACCGGAGGAATGATCCGCGATCGCATCCTGGTCGAAGAAGACGGCGCCTGGAATATGGCCCGCGGCATATTCGGCGGCACCATTGCGTTTCTGTGCCGGCAGATACCAGGCGGCGTCCACGATCTTGAATTCCGGCGCGCCGAGCTGCTTCTCCACCCAATCGGCGGACACGACAAAACGGCTCTTGTCTTCGCTCATCACGAATTCTCCCTGTTCCGTCAGGCTTCGTCGCCGGGCGTTCCGAAGCGTATGCGGAAACGTCTGTTCTCTTTGCCCTTTTTCTCGATCTTGGAAATGTAGATCGAGCCGACTTCCTGCGTCTCGGACACATGTGTGCCGCCACAGGGCTGGCTGTCAACGGCGGAATTTTCACCGATGCAGACGAGGCTTACCCGGCCGAGGCCGAGCGGCGGGCGGACGTTCTTCGATTTGACGATATCGGGGTTGGCAAGGAGCTCTTCATCGGTGATCCACTGCAGATAAACCGGATGATTGGCATTTACCAATTCCATCATCCGTGCAGTCACCTCATCCTTGTCGATCGTCTCGGCCATGTCGAAATCGACGCGGCTTTCCTCCTCGCCGACAGCTGCACCCGTAATGGGCAGCGGGCAGACGACTGAAAGCAGATGGCAGGCCGTGTGCATGCGCATCAGCCTGTAGCGCCGCGGCCAGTCCACATGCAGCACGAGCTTTTCTCCGACGTGCGGCTGGACCTCGCCGTCCAGCGGGACATGGATGATGATGTCCTTGGCCTGGCCATGCTTCGTCTGGCCGAGGGCAATCTTCGAACCATCCGCCCGCTCGACGAAGCCCGTATCGCCCGGCTGGCCGCCCGATGTCGCGTAGAAGCAGGTCTGGTCGAATTCGATGCCGCCATCATCGTGGATGGCGGTTACGACGGCCTCGCAAGTCGAGAGGTAGAAGTCGTCACGGTAGAGAGCATTCACCGGCATATCGGGTCACTGAACAGGTTCGTAAGGTATCGGAATGTCGGAAGAATGGGTCATCCACGGAGGTATCGGCAAGCCCTTCGACTTCAGGAAGTCCGGGTTGAAAAGCTTCGACTGATAGCGGTTGCCGTAGTCGCACAGGATGGTCACGATCGTATGTCCCGGGCCGAGATCCTTGGCGAGACGCACAGCGCCGGCAATATTGATCGCCGTCGAGCCGCCGAGGCAAAGACCCTCGCGCTCGACCAAGTCGAACAGGTAGGGCAGGGACTCCGCATCGCTGGTCTGGTAGGCGAAATCAGGTGTGAAGCCTTCGAGGTTTGCCGTGATTCGGCCCTGTCCGATCCCCTCCGTGATGGAGGAGCCGGACGATTTCAGCTCGCCATGCTTGTAGAATTCGTAGAGCGCGGCGCCTTCCGGATCGTTGATGCCGATCTTCACGTCACGATTGAAATCCTTGAGGCCGGCCGCGACGCCCGCAAGCGTCCCGCCCGAGCCGACGGAGCAGATGAAGCCGTCGACCTTGCCGTCCGTATCGTCCCAGATTTCGCGCGCGGTCGTCTCTATGTGCGCCTGACGGTTTGCGACGTTGTCGAACTGGTTGGCCCAGATCGCGCCGTTCGGATCGGTCTTGGCGAGCTCCGCAGCCAAGCGTCCGGAAATCTTCACGTAGTTGTTGGGGTTTTTGTAGGGAACGGCAGGCACTTCCACGAGTTCGGCCCCGAGCAGCCGCAGGGCGTCCTTCTTCTCCTGGCTCTGGGTTTCCGGAATAACGATGACGGTGCGGTAGCCGAGCGTCTTCGCAACCAGCGTGAGGCCGATGCCGGTATTGCCGGCCGTGCCCTCGACGATGACGCCGCCAGGCCTCAGTAGGCCCTTCTTCTCGGCGTCGCGAATGATGAAAAGCGCCGCCCGATCTTTTACCGACTGGCCCGGATTGAGGAACTCTGCCTTGCCGAGAATCGTACAACCCGTCGCCTCGGATACGCCCCTGAGCTTGATAAGGGGGGTATTGCCGATCGCATCCAGGACGGAGTGATGGAAACTCATGGAATCTGCCTTCTGTTCAACTCTAGTTTAAGAACGGTCTTTTCCCTTCACAAGGCAGGCTTGGCAAGAAATTCTGTTCTGCGTCGTCTGTTGCGCCGACAAAATTCGTCTTGTCGCATTGCACGATTCCTTGAACGGCAGAGAGCGAAACGGCCGAAAGCAGCCACATTGATGCGCTATTCGGTAGTGTACCGCATCTGCCGCGCGCAGCGGCCGAACATATATGTGTCGCCCGGCCGAGGAGAAGTCGTCCATGCAAGGTTTTGTCGCCCGTCCCGAAAATGGAATCGTCTGGATTTCCGGAGCGAGTTCGGGAATAGGGCGGGCGTTGGCCCTGAAACTGGCGTCGGAGGGATATGACGTTGCGGTGACCGCGCGCGACCACCGCAAGCTCGTCGAGCTTCAGGGGGAGGCAGGCGACCTGCCGGGAAGCATCATCGTGCTGGATGGTGATGTCACGGACCCCAAGGACATGGAACACGTCGTGGCGGCGATCGAGTACGAGCATGGAACACTCGCCATGGCCGTGCTCAATGCCGGCACCTATATCTCGGTCGACGTCGCCGAACTTAGCCGCGAGGACTTCGAGAAAAGCTTTGCCGTCAACCTTTCGGGCGTCGTCAACTGCTTGGTCCCCGCTGTCCGCCACATGAAGGTTAAGGGCCATGGCCAGATCGCGATCGTCTCTTCCGCGACCGGCTATGGCGGGCAGCCGGCGGGGGCGGCTTACGGCGCGGCAAAGGCAGCCCTCATCAACATGGCCGAGAGCCTGAAGATCGATCTTGAAGCTCTTGGCATCCGCGTCCAGCTCGTATCGCCGGGCTTCGTCGACACGGAAACGGCAAGGAACAGTTCTTTCGCAGTGCCGACGCCGATCTCGGCCGAGAAGGCAGCCGAGGAGATCGCCGCCGGACTGAAGTCCCAGAGTTTCGAGATCGCCTTCCCAAGGGGCTTTGCCTATCGGATGAAGCTCCTGCGCCTCTTGCCCTATGGGCTCTATTTCCGGGCTGTGGCCTGGGCGGCGGGGTGGAATTCGAGAGGGCCCGGCGCACCGGGGCGGAGCGCGGCCCCGCATCCCGCGGAATGAGCCGGCTGGCTTGCACAGGCCGCTCCGTCCATCATCATGCGTTGTCCCTCATCTTCTTGTAGACCTGCAGCGCATGTTCTCGAGCAACCCCATGATCGACGACGGGGCGCGGATAGGTGCGGTCGAGCGTAACGCCGGCCTTGCGTAGTGCCGCCGTCGGTGCGTCGAACGGCCGGTGGATAAATCTGTCTTCGAGATTGGCGAGTTCGGGTACGAAGCGTCTTACATATTCACCATTGGGGTCGAACTTCTCACCCTGCAAGACCGGGTTGAAGATGCGGAAGAATGGCGCGGCATCGGCCCCGGAACCCGCGACCCACTGCCAGTTCGCAGCGTTGCTCGCCGCATCTGCATCGACCAGCGTATCCCGGAACCAGGCCTCGCCGTGCCGCCAGTTGATCATCAGATCCTTGGCAAGGAAGGAGGCGGTGATCATGCGAACACGGTTGTGCATCCATCCATGCTGCCAGAGCTGACGCATGCCGGCATCGACGATCGGGTATCCGGTCATTCCGGTTGTCCAGCGCCGGAAGAGCGATCGGTCGGAGCGCCAGGCAAAGCGGTCGAAGCGGTCATCCCAGTTTGAGTGCGGCAGGTTCGGGAAATGAAAGAGCAGGTGATAGGAAAAGTCGCGCCAGGCAAGCTCCTTGCGGAACTGGACGACGTCGCTGCTTCCTGTACGGCTGCCAAGCCCGCGCGTCGCGTGCCAGATGCGAGCAGGGGCGATCTCGCCCATAGCGAGATGCGGCGACAGCATCGAGGTAAACGGCTTGCCCGGGAAATCACGTCCCTGCGCGTAGCCGTCGAGGCCGCCATCGATGAAATCTGCCAGCTTTTCCAGGGCAGCCGCCTCGCCTGGCGTCCAGACCTCGGGGAAGGCGTGTGCCCAATCAGGATTTTTCGACAGCAGGTTCCAGGAGCCGAGATCCTCGGATCGGCAAAGGTCGGCGGCCGAGGCGATCGCATTCGGAGAATCCAGCGGCTCGAGGACGTGTTCGCCCGCTTCGATCGCGCGCCAGAAGGGTGCAAAGACGCGATATGGCGTGCCGCTGCCCGAGACCAGGGTCGATGGCTCATGCAGCAGTTGCCCGGCAAAACTCTTGACCGCGACGCCGCGTGACTTCAACGCGCTCTTGACGCGCGCGTCTATCGCCATTCCCGGCGGATCGTAGCGGCGGTTCCAGACCACGGCGTCGGCGCCTGTCGCCTTCGCCAACGACTCAATGGCCGAAAGAGGATCGCCACTTATCAGCAAGAGGTCGGTGCCAAGCTTGCGCAGCGACTGCTTGAGCGAGGCGAGCGAATGGTGCAGCCACCAGGCCTGTGCAGCTCCGAGCGGCCCGGTTCCGAGCTCGGCGGATTCGCGAATATAGACGGGTACGACGGGTCTTCGCCCGGCACAGGCCTCCATCAAGGCGAGATTGTCGTGAAGGCGCAGATCCTTGCGGAACCACATGATGACAGGTTTCGAGTTGCTGCTTCCCACGCGATCCTTCTCCGCTCGAGCTTCCCCTCCTGTGATACGCATCACAGGCACGAATAGTTCAAACGCGCGTGAAAGATTTCGGTTGCAAGGCGCCGGTCGGTTAGTGTCGATCTTTCGACGACTCGATGATCCTGCCGCGCAGCCAGGCCGAAAAGAGATCGATAAAATAGATCGTGGCGACGATCAGGAAGATGATCGTCCAGGCCTCCGGCCAACGGTAGGCGTGGATGCGGTCGGCGAGGAGGAAGCCGATGCCGCCCGCGCCGACGATGCCAAGGATCGTGCCGGAGCGGGCGTTGGATTCGAAGTTGTAGAGCACGATCGACAGAATGACCGGCAGGGATTGCGGCAGCACGGCGTAGCGGATCGCCTGCAGCGGTCCTGCGCCCGATGCGAGCACGCCGTCCACGGGCTTTTTCGAGGTGTTCTCGATCGCCTCGGAGAAGAGCTTTGCCAGCGTCCCGATCTCGGAAACGGCAATTGCGAGTACGCCCGCAAGCGGCCCGAGGCCGAAGGCGCGGATGAAGATCAGCGCGAGAATGATCTGCTCGACCGCGCGCAGGGTATCGAAGCCACGCCGCGCCGAAAGCCGCAGCCACCCCAGCCGCATGGTGTTCTTTGCACCGAGGAAGGAAAGCGGAAAGGCGATGACGGCGCCGAGCAACGTGCCGAGAAACGCCATCACGAGCGTCTGTCCAAGTCCGCTGAGGATTTCGCTCCACTCCTCCCAGGTCGTCCAGATGTGCGGAGGAAACATGAAGGCCAGGATGCTCCCGAAGCGCGTCAGACCGTCGAGAAGGCGAAGCGGCGAAGCGTCGAACAGGTAGAGCCCCGCGACGAGTGGCGCGACCAGCGCCAGGATCAAGACGTGCCGGAACACCCGCAGTCGCAGAGGCGTCGAGAATGCTTCGGGATACTTCGCACGCAGTTCGGCAATCGATGGGGCTTCGCTCATGGTGTCCGCTCCCGGCTTGCAAGGCCGATGATGTGATGGCGCAGCTTCTCGCTCAGGAGGTCGATGACCCCGACGGTTGCAAGGATGATGACGAACAGCGCCGACAGGTCCGTATATTCCTGCAGCGACATGGCCGTTCGGATCTCCTGTCCGAGGCCGCCCGCGCCGACATAGCCGATGATTGACGAGGAGCGGACGTTGATCTCGAATCTGAGAAGCGTGTAGCTGATGATGTTGGGAATGACCTGCGGAACGACGCCGTAGCGGATCTGCTGGAACCAGTTGCCGCCCGAAGCGCTGACACCTTCCACCGGCCGCATGTCGATGTTCTCGTTCGCTTCGGAATAGAGCTTGCCGAGCGATCCTGTTGCGTGTAGCCCGATGGCAAGTACGCCTGCGAGGGGACCGACGCCGAAACAGAAGACGAAGATCAGCGCCCACACCAGGTCGGGAACTGTGCGGATGATCTCCAGGTAGCGGCGCGTGACCGTCAGCACCCATCGATTGGGGCTCAGGTTGCGTGCGGCGGCAAAGCTGAGGAGGAATGCCCCGACCACGCCGAGGAGTGTCGCTACATAGGCGATCAAGACGGTCTCGCCGAGAAGCTCGATCCAGACCGGCCAGCGCCAGAACCACGCGGCAAGATCGGCTCCCAGGTTTTCAACCCGGAGCACCGGGATCGTCTTTGCCAGATACTCTCCGAGCCGCGGTAAGGCCGCCGCGAACTTCCACATCGTCACCCGTTCGCCCGAGGGAAGGCTCACCTCGGTCGTGTCGAAGAAGCTTCCGGCCCAGGCCGAAAACAGCACAGCGGCGGAAAACAGCGAGACTGTTATCAGCTGGGTGCGCCTCGCTCTGTCGCGAAGCGCCCGGTAGTCTTCTTCGAACCGCCGGATGGCGGCGGATTGCAGAGCGCTTGTCATTTCGAAACCTGGTGGGAGTAGGCGCCGCCCGGCGGCGCTTCGTCAATCGACCATCGGTGAGGAAAATCAGCCGGCGCGGCGCTGCTTGCGCAGCCATTCACGCATCTCGATGATCCACTGATAGCGCTGGGCGTCGACATCGACATATCCCTTCGAAGTGGAGTTTTCGCCGCCGGTCATTTCCTTGTGGACGTCGGGCGCCTTTTCGGGAACGGCCTTCACGGCGGCCTTCATGTCGCGGATCAGATCCTCGGGCAGGTTCGTCCGCGCCGTGAACGGACCGTTGGTGATCTCCGGCGACTGCCAGATACGGCATATCTCGCCCTTGGGGATCATGCCCTTCGATTCCATGCGCTGCGGAATGCCGCTCGTCTCGTTGTTGATATAGGTTGCGGCTGCGTCGAACTGCTTGTTGGCGACGCCCATGACGCCAGTCTCGTGAGCGCCGGAGAAGGGGATGGCGGAGAAAAACGACTTCGGATCATAGCCTTGCTTGACGAGGTTGAAGAAAGGCACTGCATAGCCGGACGTCGAGTCGGGATCGGCGAATGCGAGGACCTTGCCCTTCAGGTCGTCGACGGATTTGTAGCCGGAATCGCAGCGAACGGCGATGACCGAATAGTAGCCGGTCGAGCCATCGTTTTCCTGGCTTGCAAGTAGCGGCTCGACGCCGCCGTTCGTCTCCGTGTAGGCGGCAGCGTAGGCCGACGAGCCGAGGAAGGCGAATTCGATCTGGTCGGCGGCAAGCGCCTGGATGACACCATCATAATTTCCGGCCGTGAAGATCTGCACCTCGACGCCCAGTTCCTTTTCGAGGTAGTTCTCGAACGGTGTCCAGCGTGCGATGCGATCCTTTTCGTTTTCTCCCGAGAGGACGCCGAAGCGGACCGTCTTGTACTGATCCTTCCAGCTGTCGGCATGGGCCTGCGTCGAAAGGGCAAGTGTGGCCGATACGGCCGCAATCATGAGGACGTTATTCATTCCAAACTCTCCTGTGGTCTTGGAAGTGGCCCCAAGGGGCGCACGATGCCGAGCCCGTTGAAATGGCTCAAACGGTCTGGTGGATTCTTGGTTTTTCCGGTCTCTCGAAGGCGGTGGACGTGACGGCCTCGTCGATCTCGTCCTGAAGGCCGTCTGCCAGATAGATTTCGCGCAGGCGCTCCCGTGTAAGTTCGGCCGGCACGCCATCGAAGCGGATACGGCCCTCCCGCATGGCGATGACGCGGTCACAATAGGTGCGGGCGGTATCGAGGGTGTGGAGATTGACGAGAACGCTTATCCCATCGTCGCGGTTTATCGAACGCAGCGCCTGCATGACGCGCGTGGCATTGGCGGGGTCCAGCGAGGCGATCGGCTCGTCGGCGAGCAATATCTGCGGCTCCTGAACCAATGCCTTGGCAATCGCGACGCGTTGCTGCTGGCCGCCGGAGAGCGTCCCGGAGCGTTGCAGTGCTTGCGGAGCCAGGTCGAGACGGTCAAGCGCACGAATTGCCATCGCCCTTTCCTCGTCAGTGAAATGGCGGGTCATTGAAGAGAGAAAACCGTGACGGGCGATGCGCCCGATAAGCACGTTGGTCAGCACGTCCATACGCTCGACGAGGTTGAACTGCTGGAAGACCATGGCGCAGGAGGCGCGCCACAGGCGCAGGTCTCGACCGGCAAGCTTTGTGATTTCCCGTCCGTTGAAGATGACCGTGCCCGAAGACGGTTCGATCAGGCGGTTAATGAGCCGCAGGAGCGTGGATTTGCCAGCGCCGCTTCGGCCGATGATGCCGACCATCTGACCGGGATAGATCGACAGGCTCACATCGTCGACGGCGCGCAATTGGCCGAAAGTCTTCGTCACAGAGAAAAGTTCAAGCATCGGAAAAGCCCTGCTTGCTGAAGGCGTCTTTGACGCGATCAATTAAGTGCAGCTATCAACTCGATGATTGAGGATATAGCATCTGCCTGTGACAGATTTGTTATGTATTTCGTAAATAAAGGCAAATGCTTATTGTTGTTTGATAAAGTAAAACATCCGGAATTTCCGGATGTTTCTTGCAAGGCGATGATTGCTAAGGGGAAGACCGGCGCCAAGGCCGGTCCATGCCTACGCGGAGATCAGGCAGCGCGCCGGAGGGCGGAAAACATCCCGTCCGAATAGACCTGCCGGCCGAAGCAGAAAGTGCTGCGGACGCGCGCAAAGCGGCCACGTTCGGCAATCACCAGGTCGGCCCGAAGCCCCGGCTCGATGGCGCCGCGGTCATGAAGCCCGAGGGCTGCGGCGGGATTTGCGCTCGCAAGCGCGACGGCAGCCGGCAGGCCGCCATTGCCGACCTCGGAAAGCGCCACGACCGCCGGCAGCATTGCCGAGGGATGGTAGTCGCTTGCCAGCATGTCGAGGACGCCCTGTTCATGGGCATCACGAGCGGAGAGATTGCCGGTGTAGGAGCGACCGCGCAGCGCGTTCGGCGCACCCATCGCCGTTGCAAGCCCAAGGCGGCGCGCTTCGATGGCCGCGTCGAGAGTGACCGGGAACTCGCTGATGCGTGCCCCGAGGCCCTTCACGATCGCCACCTTTTCCACCGAGTCATCGTCGTGCGAGGCAAGGACGACGCCACGATCACGGGCGAGAGAAGCAAGGTCCTGCAGCACTTCCATGCTTGCCGTCGTTTCCGCGCGGTCGGCCATGCGCTTGCGCACGATCTCGGTGGCCTCTTCGAGCGATACTTTGCGGGAGGCGGCCGTGTTCGCGATCACCTTTTCAACGTCGCGGTACTGCCCCTGTCCCGGCGTGTGGTCCATCAGCGAAATCAGATCGACGGCGCCGGCACGCAGCAGGTCTTCCACCACGCCGAGCGCCCTGGTGAAGGTCACTTCGAAGCGGGTGTGGATCCTGTGCTCGATCAGAAGATCGCTCTTGAGGGCGGTGATTGCCTCGATGATCGAACGCGTATGGTCCTCGGAGCGGATGTGGCCATAGGTGCTGCCCGGGCTGAAGGAAAGCGCAGCGTAAGCGGTGGTGATGCCGCTGATCGCCAGCTTCTTGTCCAGTTCGAGAACACCGAGCTCAAGCGGCAGGCGTGCATTCGGCCGCGGCTCCACCTCTCGTTCGACCATGTCGCCATGCATGTCGATGAAACCGGGCAGCAGGAGCCGGCCGTCGCCCTGAATATCGGGCGAGGCCACCGGCGCCTCGCGCACCTCGGCGATCAACCCGTTCTCGATACGCACCGCACCGCGCGGGATCACCCTGTCGCGCAACACGATTTCGAAATCACTCAGCCACATCATCAGCTCCATCGGCAATTGTTCTGGTTTCTAGGTTTATTTCGCGGTCGGTGAGATCGGCGACGTCATCCGGATGGTGGAAGACGCCGATCATCGCGACGCCGGCGATCTTGAGTTCGGCGAGCCGCGCGACCAGCGCTCGGCGGGCATTGCGGTCGAGCGAAGCGGTCGGCTCGTCGAGGAAGAGCAGGCGCTGAGGCAGGATCAGGGCACGCGCCAGATTGACCTTCTGCTGCTCCCCGCCCGAGAAGGTGGAGGGATAGGCGGCCCACAGGCCGGGCTTGACGCCGAACGCCGAAAGCCAGCGCCTTGCCTCGTCGAGTGACTGCGCGTGGGCCATGCCCGCAAGGCGAAGCGGTTCGGCGACAAGTTCCTCCGCGGCAACGCGCGGGCGGGGTTGCAGGAACTGCGTCACGAAACCGATCTCGCGCCGGCGCAGCAACGCGATGTCGACGTCGGCCGCGGCTGCAAGGTCGATGATCCCCTCCTGCGTATGATAGAAGGCATGTCCGCCGCGGGGCAGGTAAGAGCGATAGAGCGTGCGCAGCAGCGTCGACTTGCCCGCGCCGTTCTCGCCCTTCAACAGCAGGAATTCGCCCTGGTGCAGATCGAAGCTGATCTCGTCGAAGGCAAAGAGCGTCCGCTTCAGGTGGTGCATCTCGAAATGCTTGATCAATCCCTGGACGGAGAGAATGACGGGCGCCGAGGAGGCGGCAGGCATGTGCATGTTCACCGGCTTGCCTCCTCAGAGCTTCGCATGGACGAGCTGTTGCGTGTATTCATGCTGCGGGTCCTGGAAGATCTGGTCGGCCAGGCCTTCTTCGACAACCGCGCCGCCGCGCATCACCATGACCCGGTCGGCCATGGTGCGGATGACGCCAAGGTCGTGCGAAACGATGACCATGGTCATCCGCCGTTCCCGCAGCAGCCGTTTCAACGTGTCGAGCACCAGCGCCTGCACGCTGACGTCCAGCCCGGTGGTCGGCTCATCGAGCAGAAGCAGCGTCGGTTCGAGAGCGATGGCCTTGGCGAGCTGGACACGTTGCTGCATGCCGCCGGACAGTTCGGCAGGCCGCGCGTCCATGCGCGCGAGAGGAAACTCGGAGGCGTCGAGAGACGCTCTTGCGCGCCGGCGCAGCTCCGCGAAATTCCGCTCGCCGGCGACCAGCAGCCGCTCAGCGACATTGCCGCTGCTAGTATGGTTCATCAGCAGCCCGAGATGCGGATTCTGGTAGACGATGCCGATATGGCGCGCGCGCAGCATGCGCCGCTCGAAACGGTCGAGCGAGAAGAGGTCGCTATCCTCGCGATCGGGAAGCGCGAGGTGATAGTGACCGTGGTTCGGCGTGTCCTCGAGGTTCATCATGCGCAGAAGCGTGGATTTTCCCGAACCGGACTCACCGACGATACCGAGCACCTCGCCGGGATAGACGGTTGCATCAACGCCGGAAAGCGCCGTCACATCACCGAAACTCTTCTCGACGCCCGTCATCCGCAGGATCGGGTCCTCCAGCATCAGCCGAGGCGCCACTTGGCGGCGAGCCACGACAGGGGGCATGCCTGCCAGGGTCATGGCTCCATCCTTCCGTTGCGATAATAGGTTTCGCCGATGGCGATTGCCTCGCCCTCATCCTTGCGGATGTGCTTGACACCGAAATGACTGTCGGAGACCTCGAAGGCGGAGGTGCCGTCGTCCTGGGGCAGTTCGTTCATGAAGTAGCCCTTTACGCCGCTGCGGTGGCAGATTTTGTCAGCATGATCTTCGACCCGATAGGGCACGTCGTCGAAGACGAGTGGTTCGACCCGCGTATAGGGCGGAACGGCGTGAATGCGCTTTTCGCGGCCGGCCGAAAGGATCGTCAGGTGAGGCGCCTGGTTGAGCTTCGGGACGTCCCAGCGAGGGATCGGAGAAGGCGTCATGACATGGCGGCTATTGACGAGGCTCGGATAGCTCGACCCCTGCATGATGCGGCCCGAGCGGACAAGCTGCTCATAGAGCGTGAGCCAGAGCTGGCCGTAGTCGGCATCGCCATGCATGATGCGGGCTTCCGACATGTCCGGCTGCACCGAGCGCAAGGGCTCCGGGTTGGGCACCTGCAGGACAAGGATCTGGTCCTCGCGCAGTTTCTCCTCGGGGATACGGTGGCGCGACTGGATGATGCTCGCCTGCGTGGTGTCGAGCGTCTCGCGGGCGGAGCTTACGCGGCCGAGGAACTTGCGGATGCTGCCGGCATTGACGGAGTCGTCGGCGCCCTGGTCTATCACCTTCACGACCGAGCTGGGCTTGATCAGAGTGAGCGTCACCTGCAGGCCGCCGGTTCCCCATCCGCGGGCGATTGGAACCTCGCGGCTGGCATAGGGCACTTGGTAGCCCGGAATGGCGATGGCCTTGAGGATACGGCGGCGCATCTCGCGCTTGGCGGATGCGTCGAGGAAGCCGTAGCTGAAGGCCGTCCACGGTTTTGTCAGCTGATCGAGTTTCACGATGCGGCCTCTTCGAGTTGGTCCTGGCGTGCGATTGCTCCCGAGGGAGAGACTGTTTCGCCGCTGCCGTCCTGCCTGTCCGATCTGACCCGTCTCAACGCATCGAGACTGGACTGGAAAGTGACATAGTGAGGCAGCTTGAAATGAATGCAGAAGCCGGAGCTTTCGACCGGCTCGGTGTGGTAGAGCACGAATTCCTCGTTGGAGGCCGGATGCGGCTTTGGCTGGTTCGAGGCGAGGTCGAGGGAGGCGGCGGCGATCACCTTCACCTCGTTCCAGCCGAAGGTTGCGGCAAAGCCCAGTTGAAGCGCCTCCGATTTTCCGCCCCCCTTCGAGATGACTTCCGTCTGGCTGACGCGCACGCGTCCCGCGCTGAAGATCGTTCCGCGGGGATGGCGGATGCGAACCTCGGCTTCGGCGAGGCGCAATTCGTTGACGGTCGGGTGGGCGCTGCCATAGCCGCGCATCGTGGAATAGCCGAGCGCAAGGGTGCCGCCCGTATCCGCGCGGGCAAGGCTTTGCAGCTTGTGGGCGCGGCTCGCCGGAAAGAGCAGGGGCTCGCGGGTGATGTCGGGGATTTCGTCGGGTTCGACCTGTTCCGCCGGCTGTTCGGCGATCAGGCCCTGTGCCCTCTGCCAGTCCGTAAGCGACGGCTGGGTTGCGGGCGCGGCCCTGTCGGCTGTCTCAACGGGCTCCGGCGTGAAACCCGCCCCGTTCAGGATGCCGACATTGAGCAGCCTGTGCGAATAGTCGAGGGTCGGACCGAGGATCTGCCCGCCGGGAATATCCTTGAACGCCGCCGAAATGCGGCGGACCGTGAAGAGATCCTGCTGGCGGACCGGCTCGGCGATCGCAAGACGCGGCTGCGTCGTGCGATAGGCGCGCAGCAGCAGCACGGCTTCGTAGAGGTCGCCGCCGGATTGGGCGAGGGCGAGTGCTGCAAGCTCCGGTTCATAGAGCGAGGCTTCGCCCATCACCCGGTCGACAAGATAGGGCAGGCTCTCCCCGATCGCCTCGACGCTGGACTTGTCGATGCGCCCAAGATCCTCGCGGTAGAGGCGTTCGGACTGCTCGATCGCGTGTTCGCCGCCGCGCGTTGCAACATAGGCCATCAGAGAACCTCGACGATGGTGGAGCGGGGGAGGCCGACCAAGCGGTCGCCATCCATGAGAAAGACGTCCCAGCCGAGCGGATAGCGGATGGCGGCCGCGCGCAGCGCCCAGAATGCCGGATCGACGCCGCCGATCGCGATATCGAGCGAGCCATTCACGCCCGGGCCCGAAAGCCTGAGCCGCGTCCCCGACCCGATAACCGCGCTGGAAAAGATGGTGGCCGAGGCGTCGGGGTAGAGAAGGTTGCCGCACAGCAGCGCGTCGAGCATGGAGATGGATCGCGCGTCGCCGAGCGGCATGAAGACATATTCGGCCTGCGGCAACGAAACGGCGTCGGCGCCGGTCCGCGCGATGGCAGTTGCGAGCGTGGCATCCGGGCAGAAGAAGCTGCATTCGCGATCGAGCAGGCTTTCCGCCAGCGCAAGGAAATCCGGGTAGGGCAGGGCCTGTACGATGCCGGTGCGAGCCAGGGCCCACATCAGCGCCTCGAAGGTGGCGTTCGAGCGGAGATCATCCGCTGTCGGCATGAGTTTGGCTTCGGACATCAGAAGGTCTCCATCCGTACGCGCGTCGCTTCGACCTTGCGCAGGCGCATGTCGTCGGTCGCGCGCTGGCGCTGCTGCTGCTTGCCGAGGAACGTGTCGATTTCGTCGGTTCGCACATCCGCAGTCAGGCTCGCATCGATCACCGCCATCGCCATGGCGTGCTCGAGATCCCTGCCGGTGACGGCGCCATAGCCCTCGACGGCGAAATCCGAGAGGCGGATATGCGCTTCCGCAACGAGCACCTCGCCGAGATGGAAGGCGGTGTTCTGCACCGTGTCCATGTAGGGAAGCATGACAAGGCCGGTGCGGCTGGCGAGGACCTCGACAGGTCCGACGGCATCGAGCAGTTCCTCCGCGAAGGCCTTGATCTCGCCGGCGTCCGCCCGCGCAAGCGTGTCGAGTGCATCGGCGTGGCTGAAGCCGGCGGCCGTTGCCGCGGGCTCGTTCGTCTCATTCATGGTGTCTCCTTTCGCCGATCTTTGCCTTGGGGCCTGCCTCGTCCGGATCGTTCTCGATCGTGAATTGCACCCGTTCACCGGCCCAGACCGTTTCGGAATAGGCGATCGGCCGGCCTTTCAGGTCGACGTCCGTCTTCTGCACCACGAGCACCGGCTGCTGCGGCGACTGGGCGAGCAGGCGGGCTTCTTCGGCGGTGGCCCGGCGTGTCAGGATCGTCGTGCTGCGGCGCAGATAGTCGGGGATGCCGAAGGCCGCATAGATGTCCGTCACGGATTCGCCCGCCCGGCGTCGCAGATGCATGTTCGGGAAACGCTCGACCGGATGGTAGGAATGGCCGATGCTGATCGGCACGTCGTCGGCGAAGCCGCGCCGGACGATCATGTAGACCTTCTCTTCGTCCTTGAGCCCCAGCGCCGCGGCGACCGTCGGCGGCGCGGCGATCTCCACCTCCGTCACAGGCTGGCCTGATGGGACTCGGCCTTGTTCCAGAAGGTTTCTGCGGAAGCGCGTGCGGCGGGCGATGTTGTAGGTAATGACCGAATGCTCTTCGACGAAGGTTCCGCGGCCCTGTTCGGCGCGAACTTTTCCTGCCGAAGCGAGCTCGGCGATGGCGCGCCGGACACTGTGACGGCCGACGCCGAACTGCTCCATGATCTCCGCCTCGGTCGGCAACCTGTCGCCGGGCGCAAGCGCGCCGGACGCGATGTCACGGCTGATCCGCTCTTCGACGAGCTGCCATTGGCCTGACCGGCTTTGAAGCTGAGCGTGTTCTGGCTTTAGAGTCATTCGGACGAATCCAAAAGTCGTTCGGATGACTTTCTATAGCGAGGTCCGGTGACAGTTTTATGTAGAACGTCTGGCGATTAACGGGCGACTGCGGAGGTGACCGACGCTCGAACTTGGCCTTGAGTTGCTTTCGCTGCAACTCCGAACGCGGCTCGATGGACTGGCCGACCTACTGCAGTTGGCGCCGCGGCAAGTCCTTCGAGATCTTGGCCGGCGAGTTCTGAATACAGGGGATTGTCGCTACCAACGGCATCCCGACATCGGAGGAGGCGGCACCCACCAGCGCGAATGCTGGTGGGGACCACCACAGATTCCTGAGCGTCGGCCGTTTGACTCTGCGACGCGCCAATCGTCGTGCCGGCCTGCGTAGAACTCCACGAAAACCGCGAACTCTGGAACCTGTAGCGTTCATCGTCCGTTCAGGCTTGATGGTTCAGCATGACATTTAGCGAGAAGGAGTTCACAATGAAAAAGCTCTTATCCGCCCTCTCATCGGCAGTCTTGGCCGCATTTTTTGCGCTCCCGCTAAATGCCGCCCCAATCTTCGTGCCGAAACCCGAGCAAGCGCAAATCGGCTCCGTCGAACAGGTCAAAAATCGGCACAATGGTCGTTGGAACGCGAATCGCCACTGGGACCGGCGGTATGCTTGGCGTTCCTGCCGCTACTACCGCGGCTGCTACCCTCGGCAATACGGGTACCGCGGTTATCCAAGGTACTATGGGTATCCTCGATACTATGGCGGTTATCCCGGCTACTACCCATACCGGCGGTCGGGAGTGGCCATCTACTTTAATTTTTAGCAGTTAGCGCTCGTGGGTTAGCGAGAAAAGTTGCAAACATTGCGACTCTGGCGGCCACCGATCGACCCGACGTTCAAATTGATCTTCTTGACCGCAGCCGGCGGCGCGCTTTTGTTCACCTTGATTTGCGTTACCGTTCATTTGGTCCAGGGACAGGCCATGCCGCCTGCAACCGAAAAAAATGGTCAGCACGCTGCTGGACATGGCGAAGGTTGGTTTCAGCGCTGTGGTAGGCTTGTTGGGCGGGCAGGTTATGAAAAGCGGCGGCAGCCTTCGACCACACGGACGGGGAGCTGGTTAGTCGCCCCGGCGCTTGTTTGTTGCTCACGACGCCGGGGCTTTAGGACCGACGTTGGGGGTGTATCGGGCCTGGGCGACTTGATATCCCAAGGCCCACCAATGCCAAGCTGATTTTGGTTATATCCGTAACGGCTACTTACCGCGCTTTGTCTTCTTTTTCGATTCGTCCGCTGGCACCGCCAAACGCGGGTGTGAAGCTTTTGAGTCTCTGGCCCCTCGATCTCTCACTTCCGCGGAAATAAGGGGAAATGGTTCCAGCGCGACACAAGGCCTTACGGGTCAGAACAAAATTGGGGAGGGGAAGTGGGGAAGAAAGTGCCTGCGACCGAACGATCTGAAGGCAGCAGGCACTTACTTCGTAATCTGGCTCCCCGGGCCGGATTCGAACCGGCGACCTGTCGATTAACAGTCGAATGCTCTACCGCTGAGCTACCAGGGATCACTGCTTGGCGCGGTGTGTGTGGGCTAATACAAATGCTTTCCTGTTTTGCCAAGCGGTTTTTTCAAAAAAGTGCATTGTGCTTGCAATATCATCCCCAGTTCCCATCTCCTGTGGATGTCTGAGCATCATGGGAAGGCGAGAGAGGACGACGTGGGAACTGCTGCAAGCACGACGAAGTTTGGCATCGATCATACGACCGGGCACTTGGTTCTAGGTTCCCTGAGGCTTCCGTTTCCCCGCTCGCGGTTCGTAAGAATCCCGATCGGCGTCGGTTTGATCTTTGGGGGCGTTCTCGGTTTCCTGCCCATCCTTGGCTTCTGGATGCTGCCGCTCGGATTCGTGGTCCTGTCGCATGACCTTCCGGCGGTCCGGCGCCAGCGGCGGCGGCTCACCGTCTGGTGGAGCAAGCGGCGCAGGCAGGACTAGAAGGATCGGGCAGGGACCAGATCGGCGATTGCCCGGCTGCAGGCTTGCTGCCATGCCCCGGAATTTCCCTTCCATTCAGTGCCGTCCTTTTCAGCCACATGTCTCACGACCTTCGGCAGAACGGCCTCCGAACGCCGTGTCGTTGCATTCTCGACGACGAGAAGTCCCATGAAGGCGACGCCGAATCGTCGATCCAGGGCGGATCGGAGCCGGCCGAGACGCTCGCCGGTGAAGACGAACAAATCCTCGAAACTGCGTTCATGGCAGAATTGCTCGAGGTTGTTCTGCGTATTGGATATCGCGAAGATCGTCGGGCCGGTGGGACGCAGGAAGCGCTCCCTCAGATAGCTGACCTTGGCGCTGTCGGCGTGCTCGGCGGGCGCGTTCGCACTGTCGTCGACATCCTTGAAGTAGTGATAGAACCAGAGGTCTCCACGCGGCCAGAAGGAGCCCTTGCCGCGCTGAAGCTCCGCAAAGGAGGAGAGGGCGGGAATATCGTTCTCCACGAAGCTGATGACCGTCTCGATCGGCGTGATCAGCGAATCGAAATAGCCGCCGCGCCGTTCAAGAAGTGCGCCTTTGCCGAGCAGGCCCTCGATGTATTCACGGTTGTCGTCCAGCTGCCGGGCGCTCTGGCAGGAACAGCCAAGACTCACAAGCGAGATTTCGGGGCCGTAGAGAGACATCTGCGCCGTCCATGGTCACAGGCGTTACGTGTTCGAGGTCTGGAGAGACCGTCTGTCAACGGAAGGATAGGCCCGAAAAGGCTGGGGCGACAAGGCTGCGATGCGCGCATCTCGTCCTCATCGGCCACTTTGTAGAAAAAGGCACCAATCTGGGCCTCGGACGATGACTTTCGACAAGACCCGCCTGCGTCTGTGGAACAAAAATTGGCCACATTGGTTAACGGTGCGGCTTTACGATTCGGAGATCGAACATGCGCAAGCTTCCCCATGCCACGGTCCTGATTGCCTGCCTGCTTGCCTCGGCATCCTATTCCGAGGCTTTTGCAGCACTCGAAAACGATACTGACTATATTTCGCCGCTGCCACGGCCCGACGTCGACTACGCGGAGTACACAGGCTCTACCACCGACAGCGATCTTGCCGAATGCCATCCCGACTATGCGCCGGCCTTCGTCCGCGCCCCCGATGGGACGATCGTAGGCGTCGAATATCTCGAGATTTCGAGCGGCTGCTGAGGATCTGGGTCTTGGCGGCTTGCTCGCGCAGCCAGCTGGTGAAAAGGCCGACCGATTTCATCCCGAAGAGGGGCCATTTTGGCGTGACCCGTCGAGCCTGATTATTGTCGTGAAAAAACGGCCTCTATCGCGATGAAATCTCTTGCGCCAACACGATAATCATTCTAAATCCGCGCCACAGCTTGATTTTCCGAGCCTGTGAGGCCTCGTGGCGGAGTGGTGACGCAGAGGACTGCAAATCCTTGTACCCCGGTTCAATTCCGGGCGAGGCCTCCAAAAATTTCAATAACATAGCATTACCACATTGGACACATTCTCGGATGTTGTCTAAGACGTGCCTAGTTTCGGGGCGATGATTTCGGGATCGCCCTAGGCCGAGGGTTCGGCGTTGGCTGTCATCGGCTTGGGTACGGCCTGGATGCCGTGTTCGCGGAACGCGCTTTGCACGGCCGTCAATATTGCGCGACGAATCATTGACTGCTTGCCCGGCTTTGCCGTGAACTTTGCCTTGATGATCAGCGTGCCATCCTCGACGTCGCCGATGCCTTGGCTCTTGAATGGCTCGAGCAGATCGGCGGAGAGCTCCGGATCCGCCGCGATGTCCTGGCCGATCTTCTTGAAGAGTTTCCGCACCAGTTCCACGTCGGTGTCAAAAGCCACGCGGAAGGCGAATTTTTCGATCGCCCAATCGCGGCTGAAATTCTGGATCTTGCCGATCTGGCCGTAGGGCACGGTGGCGATCGAACCGCGTGAATTGCGAAGCGATACGGACCTTATCGAGATCTTTTCCACCGTTCCCTTGGCGCCGGACGTCTCGATGTATTCGCCGAAGCGGAAGGCGTCGTCGATCAGGAAGAAGAGGCCTGAGACGACGTCCTTAACGAGCGTCTGCGAGCCGAAGCCGATGGCAAGCCCGAAGACGCTCAAGCCGGTAATCAGCGGCCAGACGTTCACGCCCATGGAAACCAGGATCGAAAGCAGAGCCAGCGCAACGATGCTCGATTTCCCGACCGCACCGAGCAGCGGGACGATGGTCCCAAGCCGCGAGCGTGGCGCTTCCGGCAGGCCGTCTTCGTCGGTCGTAGTTTGTCGCCTGACGCGCAATGCGCGATCCGTCATTGATCCGACCGCGTTCCAGAGATACGCGGCCGCAAGTGCGATCAGCGCCAATCCAAACGCCTCGCGTGCGACGCTCCGCAGATCGAATCCCAATCCGAGCGCCAGCGGCGTGGCCCACAGAGCCCCCAGCATGGAAATGGCGATGATGAACAGGGCGAACCGTGCCGTCTGGCGCGCTGCTGCCGCAGCAATCGAAATATGGGGAGCCTCCAGCTTCCGCCGCGCCCAATTCCAGATCATCGCATCCAGATGCGGGGTCAAGAGGAGCATGAGGATGGTAGAGAGCACGGCCGTTCCTGGAAGCGGTGCGCCAAACGTCAATGCGGCCTGAGTGCTGATAAATGTGATGCACAGAAATACGACTACGATCGCCGGCCACCGCCTGGCGATTTGACTGCGCAACCGGCCTCTCGGTTGCGGGCCGGCGACGACGGCCGCCAGCGTTCGCCTGTGCCGCCAGACGGCCGCTGCAAAGAGGAGGTACGCCGGAATTGCCACCAGAATTGTGCGAATGAAATCCTTGATCCCCGGTCCGCTTCCCAGAATCTGCGAGGTGGTGACAAGTGCGACACCCAGCATTGCCCAGGCCATCGAGAATGACAGGTCGTGAACAAACGACAGCATACGGAAGGATCTGTGGCGCAGTTCAGGCGGCCGGGAGGCCAGCAGGATGAATTTCGTCAAGGAAAGAACGACGTAGAGGGCGACAATCGCGACCGTCCAAAGGCGCAGGGTCCGCAGGCCCACGCCCGGTGGCGCAAGGAACCGTGCGGCAACAAATCCGAGCCCGAGGGCGAGGACGACGGCCACGGCCTTGAAGAAGAAGGTTCGCCAGGCGCTGCTCGCGGCGGCTTTGCGCTTGCGAAGCCGAGCCTCCAGAAAGAACACACCTAATACCAATGCGCCGATGAGGGCGACCTGCAAACAAAGAAGGCCGAGCGAAGTGGAGGCAGCAGCCAGGGAGGAGCGCAGGGCGGAAATTTCACTGGGAATTTGCGAAAGGGCAGCCAGTCGCTCATACAATGCTGCCGAGAAATTATCGGCAGCGCGTTCGAGATCCGCCATCACTGCGTTCGCATCAACGTCAATCGCCGTCTCGTTGCTCACGTTCGAACTCTCTCATTTGGTGTGTCGTGACAAACCGTGATGGACGTCCTGAGTAATGGCGATGTCGAAGGAACCGTGAGACTGCCGGTAGGGCGCGGACCGACCGTGCGTGAGCATTGACATTCCGCAGGTGAGACTGTCCCCCGACAGCCTGTCCGGCCCCACATCGTGCGCTCCCAACTGCCGGTCAGGGCGTTGCCAGTGATATCTATTGAGGATTCTCTAATGTAGTCAATGCCTCGACCCCCTCCGTGCATGGCCTGACGGCACACTCCCTCCTGCCGGCGATGTTCTGCGAAATCGTCCAGTGACCGTGCGAGGCTACAAGTGCTTTCAACGGCTTGAGCCGAGGACCTCACGGGTGCGGGCTACGGCGTCTGCGCTCCCGTTGCCGTAACGTAAATCGAATAGAGCGACCGCGTCGCGGTGATGAACAGGCGATTGCGTCTCGGTCCGCCGAAGGTCAGGTTTGAGACCGTCTGCGGCACCTTGATCTTGCCGAGAAGCGCGCCTTCCGGGGAGAAACAATGAACGCCATCGGCGGCGCTCGTCCAGAGATTGCCCGCCGTATCCAGCCTGAAGCCGTCGGGAATGCCGCTGTCGAGGTTGCAGAAGACGCGGCCGTTGGCGAGGCGTCGGCCATCGACGACATCGAAGACGCGGATGTGGCGCGGGGCGTTGGTGTCGTGGCTCGCTGCCGAATCGGCGATGTAGAGCTTCGTTTCGTCAGGCGAGAAGGCGAGGCCGTTTGGCTGGCCGAAGTCGTCGACGACCGCATCGAGTTCGTCGGTCGCCGGATCGAGCCGATAGACGTTGCGCGTCGCCTGCTCGGGCTCGGCCCTGTAGCCTTCGTAGTCGGAGAGGATTCCGTAGGTCGGATCACTGAACCAGACGGTGCCGTCCGAGCGCACGACGACGTCGTTCGGCGAATTGAGCCGCTTGCCCCGGTAGCTGTCGGCAAGCGTGGTGATGGAGCCGTCGATCTCGGTGCGGATGACCTGGCGGCCGCCGTGCTGGCAGGAGACGAGGCGCCCCTGTCGGTCGCGCGTATTGCCATTGGTGAAGTTGGAGGCCGCGCGAAACACCGAGACGCCGCCATCCGGCACCCAGCGCATCATGCGCTGGTTCGGAATATCGCTCCAGATCAGGCAGTTGGCATCGGCGAACCAAACGGGTCCCTCTGCCCAGCGGCATCCGGAATAGAGCTCCTCCAACGCGGCGCTCCCGACAACCAGATGGCGAAAGCGCGGATCGTGGATTTCCAAGACGGATTGGTTTTCCTGCGGCATCGTGCGCCCCTCCCGTGGCGTTGTCCTCGGCCCCGCCTCTGAAGTCGCGCTCATCGATGCGCAAGCGGTCCGCTGCAGAATGACTTCGTAGCGCCAATCGGGGACGCTGGCCAGAGGCGCCGGCAGGGGCGGCGCCTCTGGCAATGTGCTATATCAGAGCGCTGCCTCGGGATGCGGCGAGCCGTCATAGGCGCCCCAGATCGACTGGTCGAAGCAGATCACCGAACCGGTCATCAACCCCGATTCGTCGGACGACAGGTAGGCGCAGGCGCGGGCGACCTCCTGCGGGTCGACGAGCCTGCCGAAAGGCTGGGCCGCTGCCGCCTTCGCGAGCCAGTCGGCTGGCGCGTCGTGAAATTCGCGTTGGATGCGATCCTCTCCCTCCGATGCCATCCAGCCTATGTTGAGCCCGTTCACCCGGATGCGGTTGCGCAGCAGCGCATAGGCCGTGTTCTTGGTGAGCGTTTCCAAGGCTCCCTTCGAGGCGCAATAGGCGGCGATGAAGGGCTGGCCGGCCTTGGCCGACATCGATCCGATGTTGACGATCGTGCCCTCGATCTTCTCGCGTCGCATGATCTTCACCGTCTCCTGCATAAGGAAGAACGGCGCGCGGACATTGATGGCGAACATGGAGTCGAAGAGTTCCGGGCTGGTGTCGAGGATAGTGCCGCGGTCGGTTATAGCGGCGGCATTGACCAGCGCATCGACGCGTCCGAAGACCTGGTCGCAGGTGAGAACGACGTTCCGTGCGTCTTCGACATTGGCGAGGTCGGCTTTGACATAGACGACCTTCGCTCCTGTTTTTTCCTCGATCTCGGCCGCCTTTGCCTTGCCCTTTGCTTCGTTGCGACCGCAGATGACGATGCCCTTGGCGCCGCGGTCTGCGAAGAGCCGCGCGATGCTTGCGCCGAGCCCCTGCGTGCCTCCGGTTACGATGGCGATCTTGCCTTCAAGGCTGCCGTGGTTTGCTGTCATGTCCATTCCTCCCTCGTGGATCTGTTTGATATGCGAACAGCCCCTCGCGATGCGAGAGGCTGGTTTCTTGAAGTAATGCGTCTTCAGCTGAGCTTCTTGTTTGCCTGTTCCGCAAGTGCCCGCGTGAAGGCCTCGTCGCTCCAATCTTCCCTCAGTGCCTCGTGCATGAGTTGGGCCTGCGTCTTCGGCGCCAGGCCGCCGAGCGGCGGATCACGGTCGAGGTTGGTCGGGAAGGAATAGCCCTCCGCGCAGGCGGCGACGGCATTGGCAATTTCGGCTGGTGAAAGCTTGCCCGATTCTGCGGACGCCTTGAGCGCCGGGAAGAGCACGGAGCTCATGCGCTCGCGATTGACGGTCTCCATGGCTCGCCCGAAGGCCGAGGATACTTGCAGGAGGTTCGCCACGCGCTTGATGTCCTTGGAGCGGTTCGTGCCGGCGGCGTGAAACAGCGCCGGATTGAAGAAGACCACGTCGCCCTTTTCAAGCGGCAGCTGCACATGGTTGTTCTCGAAATAATCCCTGAATTCCTGCCGCTTGAGTGCGAGATAGCCCGACAGGTAGGTCTGGCTGTAGGGCAGGAAGAGGGTGGGACCGCTTTCGAGCGGCATGTCGCAATGGGCGACGGCTCCCTGCAGGGTCAGGACCGGCGAAAGCCTGTGGACGTGGGCCGGAAACCGCTCGATGACCGCCGAGGTCTGGAAACCAAGATGATAGTCGCGATGAGCCGACTGGGCAGTGCCGCCCGGATTGACGCGATTGACCTGCGCCGTCATCTGGTAGTCGGGGCCGAGCCAGGCTTCGCTGGCGAGCGCCACGATCGCGTTGCCGTAATAGGCAGCGAAATTTGCCGGATCAGCGAGGCAGTGCTTCTCGAGGGAATTCCAGATGCGGTCATTGGCGCCGGGTTTGGCGAAATGGTCGCCGCCGCCGGTCGAGGTGCGATGCTGCTCCTCGATGATGCCGTCGAAAATCCGACTCGCCGCGTCGATGGTCCCGAGGTCGATATAGGCACGCTTGAAGACGACGACGCCGGGACCGATCCCGAATGCTTCGCAAATCTCTGCCAGGATCGCGCGGCGGCCCTCCGGCGTAGATGCCGTGTCGATGACCCGGCGCGCATCATAGATCAGTACGTTTTTTTCAACGGCAGTTGCATGGGGGTAGTCGCCGAGCCTGGTCGTCTGCTCCGCCAGCGCGCGAAACTCTTCGAGGTCGCAAGCGTCTTCAGTGAGCCAGACGCGGTCGCTGCGCAATTTCGTTTGGTTGTCGGTTTTCACTGTGTGCCTCCCGTCACATTGATCCTATGGCCGAACTATACGCGCCGGGCGGATGTGTTATAGATCAGGAATCCATCAAAAAACCATCAGAGCGGATTTCGTGGCGCATCCCTTCCTCGTCAAGGACATCGCCTTTCAGGCCGGTCTCAGCACCGCCACGGTCGATCGCGTCCTCAATGGCAGGCCGGGCGTGCGCCACCAGACGGAAATGCGCGTGAGGGCTGCGATCACCGAACTCGAGCAACAGACCGGCGCAATCGCGACCGGCCGCACCCTGGTGATCGATGTGGTCATGGAGGCGCCACAGCGCTTCACCGAGGCGGTGCGCGCCGCCTTCGAAGCGGAAGTCGCAACCTTCCTGCCGACCGTATTCCGTTGCCGCTTTCACTTCGCCGAGGTGATGCGCGCCGCCGATCTTTTCCAGCTCATCGACCGCATCCGCCTGCGCGGGACCCACGGCCTCGTCTTGAAGGCGCCGGATATCCCTGAAATCGTCGAAGCGGTGGCACGGGCCGATCGTGCAAGCATCCCTGTCGTCACCCTGGTGACCGACCTTCCGAATGCGCCGCGCACCACCTATGCCGGGGCGGACAACCGCGCCGCGGGAGAGACTGCGGCCTATCTGATCGGCGAGTATTTTCAAGGCGAAGCCGGGAAGGTCCTCGTGACACTCTCCAGCGGGCGATTTCGCGGCGAGGAGGAGCGGGAAATCGGCTTTCGGCGAACCATCCGCGAACGCTATCCCAATCTCGGGATTGTCGAGATCAGCGAAGGGCATGGCACCGATGCCGCCACAGGCGGACTTGCTGCCTCAGCACTTGCTCGCGACCCGGCAGTCAATGCCGTCTATTCGATCGGCGGTGGCAACCGGGCGGTGCTCGCCGCCTTCGAAGCGGCGGGCAGGGTGCTCCGCATATTCGTGGCCCATGATCTTGATATGGACAACCGCGCGCTCCTGCGGGAAAGGCGCGTCACCTTCGTGCTGCACCATGATCTGAGGAGCGATGCGCGGTCGGCCTTCCGTGCCATCATGGCCCGTGCGCTCGGCGCAAGGTCGACGGCGCCCGCGCACCTCTCGTCCGTCGGCATCATCACGCCATACAACGTGCCGGCGGAGGAATGAGCCTCAGATGCCGAAGGTCTGCATGAGGGCAGACATGCGCTTCGTCGCAAGCTCCGGCTTGTCCAGCACGTTTGCCTTGTCGGCGAGCCGGAAGACATCGGCGTAGTGCAGCATGCCGCGCGCCGACTGCATGCCGGCCGGCATCGTGAAATGCGCCTGATGGCCATTCAGCCAGGCGAGGAAGACGACGCCGGCCTTGTAGTATTGCGTCGGCGCCTCGAAGATCTTGCGCGACAGCGGCACAGTCGGCGCGATCACATCGCGGAACGTCTGCGTGTCGCCGGCGGCAAGGGCGGCAAGGGCCTTCGACGCCGAAGGGGCGACCGCATCGAAAATGCCGAGCAGGGCATGACTGTGGCGCTCTCCGTCGCCTTCGATCAGATCGGCATAGTTGAAGTCGTCGCCCGTGAAGCAAAGCACGCCCTTCGGCAGCCCGTTGCGCAGCGCGATCTCCTTGCCGTGGTCGAGGAGCGATATCTTGATACCCTCCACCTTGTCGGCATTCTCCTCGATGATGGAGAGGACCGCCTTCAGCGCCTCATCGAAGCGCGCCGATCCCCAATAGCCGGCAAGCTGCGGGTCGAACATGTCGCCGAGCCAGTGCAGGATAACCTTGTCCTTGGTCCGGCGCAGGATGCGCCCATAGACCAGGCGGTAGTCATCGGCCGAGGTCGCTATGCGTGCGAGCGCACGGCTCGCCATCAGGATCGCGCGGCCGCCATGCTTTTCGACGAATTCCACCTGAGTCTCGTAAGCGCGAATGACGTCATCGAGCGAGCGGGCATCGACCGGCGCCAGGTGATCGGTGCCAGCGCCGCAGGCGAGATCGGCGCCGGGCACGGCGCGGGCCGCATCGATCGCGCGGCGGATGAGTTCTTGTGCTCCCGCCCAGTCGAGTCCCATGCCGCGCTGCGATGTGTCCATCGCCTCGGCAATCTTGAAGCCAAGCTTCCAGAGATGATGGCGGAAGGCGATCGTCGTATCCCAGTCGATGGCGGGCCGGCCCCAGGGGTCGAGGTCGCGTGACGGGTCGGAGACCACGTGGGCAGCCGCATAGGCGATGCGGCTGAAGCGGGGCGGTTCGGCCGGGCGCTCCAGCGGCGTGCCGGTCAGGGCATAGGTTTCCACGGTGCCATTGTCGGTCGGAAGCTTCAGCATGGATGGTCATCTCCTCCAGATATTTTTCGACGAATAATTTAGATCGTTCCAAATTTCAATGGGAAATCTAAAGGGGATATTAGGCTTCGCGTCCCGTGTCCGGTGGACGTACAGTTTTATAAGAAGAGAATAAAGCGATATAAATCAAAATGATGAATAAGTGCGCTAGCCTGGTTTGCGCGTGTGGAAGAGGCTCATGATCACTGTCGAATTTTTACGCTTGACTTTGTTGGAACGTTCCAATTATTTAAGAACCAACGGGGAGGAGACCCGGAGGAGGATTCATGGCTAAGGGAAGGGTGACGGTCGTCGATATCGCGAACGCTGTAGGCGTGTCGAAGTCGACTGTCTCGCTCGTCCTGCAGGCGAGCCCCCTCGTCAATGAGGCGACGCGGACCAAGGTGATGGCTGCGATCCGCGACCTTGGCTACGTCTACAATCGCAGCGCCGCGAACCTGCGTCAGTCCACCTCGAAGATCATCGGCATGGTCGTCAACGACCTCACCAACAGCTTCTTTGCGGAACTGGCGGTCGGTGTCGACATGGTCGTGCAGTCTGCGGAATACGTGCAGTTCCTTGCCAATACCGGCGAAAGCATCGATCGGCAGCGCGAGGTCGTGGCCTCGATGCGCGAGCACGGAATTTCGGGGCTCATCATTTCGCCGGCCCGCGGCACGGAAGCTGCCGATTTCAAGTCGTTCGTCGGTTCGGGGATCCCCGTCGTGCTCGTGGTACGCAACGTGCCGGGCGCCAAGGTTTCCTCCCTGGTCTCAGACAATCACGCGGGCTCCTTTGCGGGTGTCGAGCACTTGGCGGGGCTTGGCCATACCAGGATCGCTTTCCTTGGTGGCTTTCCCGACACGGCGGTCTTCAGCGAGCGCTTCCACGGTTATCGCGATGCGCTCTCGCGGTTGGGCATTCCGTTCGATGAAAGCCTTGTGGTCGGATCGGCGCCGTCGCGCGCGGGCGGCGTCGAGGCAATCGAGCGGGCGATGCTGCTCGCCGAAAAGCCGACGGCGGCTGTCTGCTTCAATGATGCCGTTGCATTCGGCGTCTGCGATGGCTTGCGGTCGAGGCGCATGGAACCCGGTCTGGACTTCGCGGTCGTCGGCTTTGACGATGTCATCGAGGCGAAGACGGCGGTGCCGGCGCTGACGACGATATCCGTCGATCCGCAGGGCATGGGAAGACGGGCGGCGCAGCTGCTCCTGAAACAGATCAATTCGGGCAAGGTGGAGGCCGAGAGCATCGTCAGTTCGGTACGGCTCGTGGTTCGACAGAGCTGTGGTGCTCAATTCGGAAAGGCCGAGAGGAGGATGGCGCAATGACAAGGTGGGGTCTGATCGGGGCAAGCACGATCGCGAAGGAATGGGTGATCGGCGCCATCCGCGCCAAGGGCGGCGAAGCAGTTTCGGTGATGAGCACCGATGCGGGGCGTGGAAACGCCTATGCCGCTGAGAACGGCATCGCAAAATCCGTGACCAGCGTGGATGAACTCGTCAACGATCCGAATGTCGATGCCGTCTATATCTCAACGACCAACGAACTGCATCGCGACCAGACGCTTGCGGCGGTAAGGGCTGGAAAACACGTGCTTTGCGAAAAGCCGTTGGCGCTCAGTCTCGACGACGCAAAGGCGATGGTAACGGCTGCAAAGAATGCCGGCGTCGTGATGGGCACCAATCATCACCTGCGCAATGCCGGAAGCATTCGCGCCATTCGCGATGTCGTCGCCTCTGGCCGCATCGGCAAGCCGCTTTCCGCTCGCGTCTTTCACTCGGTCTACCTGTCGCCGCATCTTCATGGCTGGCGTCTCGACAAGCCGGAGGCGGGCGGCGGGGTCATCCTCGACATCACCGTTCATGATACCGACACGCTGCGCTTCGTTCTCGGCGAGGACCCTGTCGAGGCCGTGGCCCTTACTCAGCAGGGCGGTCTCGGCAAGGCAGGTCTGGAAGACGGCGTCATGGGCGTGCTGCGCTTCAAGTCCGGCATTATCGCCCAGTTCCACGATGGATTCACCACCAAGTACGCCGACACCGGCTTCGAGGTCCACGGCACGGAGGGCTCGATCATCGGTCGCAACATCATGACCCAGCGGCCTATTGGCCGGCTGACGCTGCGAACGGCAGACGGCGAGGCTGACCTGCCCTTTGAGCACACCAACCTCTACGAGACCGCGCTCGCGGCCTTTCATGCCGCCATCGCCGGCAACGGCAGTCCTGCTGCGACCGGAGAGGACGGCGTCTGGTCGCTTGCGACCGGCCTCGCCGTTGTTCAGGCGGCGGCGACCGGTGCGGCCGTGAAGATCGACCCGAAACTTTGAGACTGACGATGAGCAAGTATATTTCATCCGCGCAGGCGGCTGCCCTGATACCCGACGATGCCGTCGTCTCCGTCTCGTCGTCGAGCGGCCTCGGCTGCCCCGACCTGATGCTGAAGGCGATCGGCGAGCGTTTCGATGAGACGGGCCACCCGCGAAACTTGACGACCCTGCATCCGATCGCCGCAGGCGACATGAGCGGCATCAAGGGCGTCGATCACATCGCCAAGAAGG
This sequence comes from Rhizobium sp. BK251, assembly GCF_004345245.1. Classification (GTDB taxonomy): domain Bacteria; phylum Pseudomonadota; class Alphaproteobacteria; order Rhizobiales; family Rhizobiaceae; genus Rhizobium. The sequence goes on from NZ_SLUQ01000010.1 coordinate 151,801, forward strand.
GTCTTCTGAAGAAGATCATCGGCGGCTCTTATCCATCCGGGCCGTCTACAGCCGAACCGCCGGTGATCTGGCAGATGATCGGCAACAACGAGGTCGCCGCCTACAACGTCCCCTCCGGCATCCTCTTCGACATGCATCGGGAGGCCGCGGCCAAGCGGCCGGGCGTCATGACGAAGATCGGTCTGGAGACCTTCGTCGATCCGCGACGGGAAGGCTGTGCCATGAATGCGGCAGCCGCCTCCGAGCCGGTGGTCAAGAGGATCGAATTCGAGGGCGAGGAATGGCTCTATTTCAAGGCCATCGCGCCGCAGGTGGCGATCATCCGCGCGACGACGGCCGATGAACGCGGCAATCTGACCTATGAGCACGAAGGTGCCTATCTCGGCGGGCTCGACCAGGCGCTCGCAGCGCGCAACAACGGCGGCATCGTCATCGCGCAGGTGAAGCGGATCGCAAAGGAAGGCTCGCTGAAGCCGCATGATGTGCGCGTGCCCGGCGTGCTGGTCGACTATGTGGTCGTCGATCCCGAGCAGAAGCAGACGACCCAGACACTCTACGATCCGGCTATATCCGGCGAGATCTTCCGTCCGCTCGATAGCTTCCGGGTGCCGGAGTTCAACATCCAGAAGGTCATTGCACGCCGCGTGGCGCAGGAGCTTCAGTCCGGCAGCGCAGTCAACCTCGGCTTCGGGATATCGGCCAACGTGCCGCGAATACTTATGGAGGAAGGCCTGCATGGTGCGGTGACCTGGGTGATCGAACAAGGAGCCGTCGGCGGTGTGCCGCTCCTCGATTTCGCCTTCGGCTGCGCCTCGAATGCCGACGCGTTCATGCCGTCGCCCTATCAGTTCACCTATTTCCAGGGCGCCGGCTTCGACGCCTCGCTGCTTTCCTTCCTCGAGATCGGCCGCGACGGGTCGGTGAACGTCTCAAAGCTCTCTTTCCGTCCGCATGTGACGGCGGGCGCCGGCGGCTTTGTCGATATCACCGCCCGCGCCAGGAAGATCGTCTTCTCGGGCATGTTCAATGCCGGCGCCAAGCTTTCGGTCGAGGGCGGCCGGCTGGCGATCGAGAAGGAAGGCAAGCTGAAGAAGCTGGTCAACGCCGTCGAGCACGTGACCTTTTCGGGACCGCGCGGCGTCGCGCAGGGCCAGGACATCACCTATGTCACCGAGCGGTGCGTGATGAAACTGACACCCGCCGGTATCGTGGTCACGGAGATCGCGCCGGGGGTCGATCTCAAGGCGCATGTCCTCGATCAGTCCGAGTTCCCGCTGATCGTCTCGGACGACCTGAAGGTCATGGATGCAGGACTGTTCCACGAGGCGCCGATCGGCCTGACGCTTGCGGCAAAGCCGAAGCGCATGCTCGGGGGGGAGGTCGGCAATGGCTGAGGTCAAGGTTTCCATCGAGCGCGCAATCGCGATCATGACGGTCTCGCGCCCCGAGAAGCTCAACGCCTTCGACCTCGACATGCTGAAGTCGCTGGCATCTGCCTGCGACGAGGTCGAAGCGAATGCGGTGGTGCGTGTGGCCATCCTGACCGGCGAAGGCAAGGCCTTTTCGGCAGGCGGCGACATCAAGGCCTGGGGCGGCATGCGAGCGGAGGAGTTCGGTCATGCCTGGGTCCGCTTCGGCCACCGGGTCTTCGAGCGGCTGGCGACGATGCGGATGCCCGTGATCGCAGCGATCAACGGCCACGCGCTTGGTGGCGGGCTGGAACTCGCAGCGGCCGCCGATATCCGCATCGCGGAGGCACAGGTGAAGATCGGCCTGCCTGAGACCAGCCTCGGCATGGTGCCCGGCTGGTCCGGCACGCAGCGGCTGGTCAGGCGCTTCGGTGCCCAGATCGTCAGGCGCATGGCGCTCGGTGGCGAGATGTTTTCCGCGGAGGAGGCCTTGCGGCACGGGCTCATCGATTCGGTCGTCGAGACCGGCACGGTGCTGTCCGCGGCAAGGGACTATGCTGCACGGATCGCACAGCGCGGGCCGGCTGCGGTAGAGATCTGCAAGCTGATGATTGCCTCCGCAAACGGGGAAGACAACGGAATGGCCGTAGAGGCGCTGGGAGGTATCCTCGCGGCGAAGACGGGTGATCTCAGGGAGGGCGTTGCGGCCTTCGGCGAGAAGCGTTCCGCGCAATTCAAGGGAGAATGGTAATGACGGTTCTTGTGAAGCCGCAGAAGCTCGCCGACGTGAAGGTCCGCGAATTCAGCATGCTGATCGACGGAAAATGGGTGGAAGGCGTGGAGGCCGGCACGATCGAGCGCGTGGCGCCGAGCCATGGCGTGACCGTCAGCCGCTACAAGTCGGCGACGAAGGACGACGCTCATCGCGCCATCGCCGCCGCCCGCAAGGCGTTCGATACGGGCCATTGGCCGCGCATGACCGCTGCGGAGCGGGCCGGCGTCCTCCTGAAGGCGGCCGATATGATTTCGGCACGGGCCGATGAGATCGCCTATCTCGACGCGATCGAGGCCGGCAAGCCGATCACCCAGACGCGCGGCGAGATCGCCGGCGCCGTCGACATCTGGCGCTATGCGGCAGCCCTTGCACGCGACCTGCACGGCGAGAGCTACAATACGCTTGGCGAGGGCACGCTGGGTGTCGTGCTGCGCGAGGCGATCGGCGTCGTCTCGATCATCACGCCCTGGAACTTCCCCTTCCTGATCGTCAGCCAGAAGCTTCCCTTCGCTCTTGCCGCCGGCTGCACGGCGGTCGTCAAACCCTCGGAGCTTACCTCCGGATCGACCCTACTGCTCGGCGAGATTCTGATGGAGGCTGGCGTGCCCGCGGGCGTCGTCAACATCATCGTTGGAACCGGAGCGGAGGCTGGCGTGCCGATGACCAGCCATCCCGATGTCGACATGGTGTCCTTCACCGGCTCGACGGGCGTCGGACGCTTGACCATGGCGAATGCCGCGCAGACCCTGAAGAAGGTTTCGCTCGAGCTTGGCGGCAAGAATCCGCAGATCGTCTTCCCGGATGCTGATCTGGATGCCTTCGTGGACGCTGCCGTGTTCGGCGGCTATTTCAATGCCGGCGAGTGCTGCAATGCCGGGTCGCGGCTGATCGTCCATCGTGAGATCGTCAAGGATGTCACGGCCCGCATTGCGGCTCTTTCGGAGAAAGTAAGGGTCGGCGATCCGCTCGATCCATCGACGCAGGTGGGCGCGATCATCACGCCGCAGCATCTCCAGAAGATCCAGGGCTATGTCTCAGGCGCCGCAGGCGGTGGCGCGACGGTTGCCCACGGCGGCAGCCAGATCGATTTCGGCTTCGGCCAGTTCATGGCGCCCACGATCCTTTCCGACGTAAAGCCGGAAATGGCGGTCGCGCGCGAGGAGATCTTCGGCCCGGTACTCTCGGTCCTGACCTTCGGGAAGACGGAAGAGGCGATCCAGATCGCAAATTCCGTCGACTACGGCCTGTCGGCCGGCGTTTGGAGCAAGGATTTCGACACCTGCCTGACGATCGGGCGAAGGGTGCGTGCCGGCACGATCTGGATGAACACCTTCATGGATGGCGCTTCCGAGCTTCCCTTCGGGGGCTACCGGCAATCCGGCCTGGGACGCGAACTCGGGCGGCATGCCGTGGAGGACTATACCGAGACGAAGACGCTGAACATGCATATCGGTGCACGCACCGGCTGGTGGATGCCGCGTTAGTCGCACGAGAGGGCGAGGAGGCCACGAGATGGAGGGGAGATTGGCAATGCACAGCGAAGCAACAGTTCAGGCTTCAGCCGGCATTGCCCTGCGTCGGAAAGCCGAACTGAGGCGCCTGCAGCAGATGCAGGTCTCCCGCCTCGGGCTGGCCGATGCGCTGCAGGAGAATGTGCCCGAGCTCCTCGCCAGCCGCGGTCAGATCCTCGTAGATCGTGTCGATCTTCGGCTGAATTTGCGTCAGCAGTCGCGACGTCTGCTTCGCGACGATGTCGTAGTCGACGCCGAGCGTCCGGCCGGCGTCGCTGAGAGCGCTGATGGCTGCAAGGGCGGAGACTTCGCCGGGACAGATCAGCCCGTCCGGCGCGTCGGGATCAGCCGCGCGGCGGGCGATATGCTCAAGGAGTGCGTCGGCCGGCGAATCGAGGTCGATACCCTCGGGGATTTCATAGGCGATACCGGCTTCGCGCACGGCCGTCATGAAGCCGTGCAGCATGTGCTGGCAGAAGGTGAGGCGCTTCGGCGGCAGGATGATCGAGACTTTCTTGCGGCGCTTGAAGATCAGGCGACGGGTCGCCTCGTAGGCAAAGGCGAAATTGTCGTAGTCCACGAAGGGATGCGGCGTGGAGAACTCGGTCCGGCCGTGGGAAGCGAACGGGAAGCCGTTCTCCAGGAGCAGGCGGACACGTCCGTCGAGCGGCTCGGTGCGGGAAAAGATCAGACCATCGGCGAGATTGTTGCGTATGATGTGCTCGACGGCTTCCACGTTGCTGGTCGCAAGGAAATTCGGCGCGACGATCAGGTGGTAGGAAGTATTCTGCAGGGCCTTGGTAATGCCGTACATGATCGACGTCCCGAAGCCGACCACCTCCTCGTGCGGGTCGAGCAGGATGCAGATGACATTTGTGCGCCCGGTCTTCAGGCGCTGGGCGGCTCGATCCGGCAGATAGCCGATGTCACGGGCAACCTGGTGGACCCGCTGGCGAGTCTCGAAGGAAATTTGCGGCGCGTCGCTAAGGGCACGCGAAATGGTGGTGACGGCGAGGCCAGTCAGCTCGGCGATGGTGCGCAAGGTCGGCTTGCCACGCTTTTGCGCGATGTCCTGACTTTCGATGCGTCCGGGCTTCTGCGTATCGGTCAACGGGGCTTTCCTGAGAGATGTGCAGCCGCGCACCATATAGGCGCGAAATGCGATAGGCAATCGGCTAATGCAAACGTTTTAAATGCTGCATCGCGAAGAATGCATGCCCAAAAAATAGCCGAAAATACCCCCGTTAACCTTGGATTGCGGGCCGTTTCTGAAGTCTTTCCGCGGGGCTTGACGCGGGATGATTTATAACGTTTTAAATGAGCACCGGCGGCTGGGAGGCCGCGGTGATTTTGTGTTCGGCCGGGAGCTGGACACATCTGGCGGCGGGAAGGGCTCTCGCCGCGACAACTTGCAAACGGGAGGAAGACTATGCGCAAGTTTATGATGACGACGGCGGCGGTGGCGTTGATGGCGGCCGGCTGCGGTGCCGCTCATGCCGACGACGTCAAGGAAGTCGAGATGCTTCACTGGTGGACCTCTGGCGGTGAGGCTGCAGCGCTGAACGTGCTGAAGGGCGACCTCTCCAAGGAAGGCTTTACCTGGAAAGACGTGCCGGTCGCGGGCGGCGGCGGCGATGCTGCAATGACGGCGCTGAAGGCGATGGTTGCCGCAGGCACGTATCCGACCGCCTCGCAGATGCTTGGCTACACCGTGCTGGATTACGCACAGGCAGGTGTCATGGGCGACCTCACCGAGACAGCCGTCAAGGAAGGCTGGGACAAGTCCGTTCCGGCAGCTCTGCAGAAGTTCTCCGTCTATGACGGCAAGTGGGTTGCAGCACCGGTCAACGTTCACTCGGTCAACTGGCTGTGGATCAACAAGGACGTCATGGACAAGATCGGCGGCACCGAGCCGAAGACCTTCGACGACCTGATCGCGCTTCTCGACAAGGCCAAGGCGGCAGGCGTCACCCCGCTCGCGCTCGGCGGTCAGAACTGGCAGGAAGCCACGATGTTCGACTCGATCGTTCTTTCGACCGGCGGTCCCGAGTTCTACAAGAAGGCCTTCAACGATCTCGACGAAGAGTCGCTGAAGTCCGACACGATGAAGAAGTCCTTCGACAACCTTCAGAAGATGGTCACCTACGTCGACCCGAACTTCTCGGGACGTGACTGGAACCTTGCGACCGCCATGGTCATCAAGGGCGATGCGCTCGTTCAGGTCATGGGCGATTGGGCCAAGGGTGAATTCGTTGCGGCGAAGAAGACGCCGAACACGGATTTCCTTTGCTACCGTTTTCCGGGCACGGACGGCAGCGTGATCTATAACTCCGACATGTTCGGCATGTTCAACGTTCCGGACGATCGCAAGGCGGCCCAGGTCGCGCTTGCTACTGCGACGCTCTCCAAGAGCTTCCAGTCGGCGTTCAACGTCGTCAAGGGTTCGGTTCCGGCCCGTACCGACGTTCCGGACACCGACTTCGATGCTTGCGGCAAGAAGGGCATCGCCGACCTGAAGGCAGCCAACGAAGGCGGCACGCTGTTCGGCTCGCTGGCTCAGGGCTATGGCGCTCCTCCGGCAGTCGCCAATGCCTATAAGGACGTCGTCTCCAAGTTCGTGCATGGTCAGATCAAGACATCCGACCAGGCCGTGGAAGAACTCGTCAAGGCGATCGACGACGCCAAGTAAGCCTATCCTGGCGATTAGGCTCCTTCCCCGCGCAGGCGGGGAAGGCTTTACGGCAAACGATGACGGCCCGCGGAGGGACGAATTTCATGAGCACTGTTGCGAACCCCGATATCAACCTGGCGTCCGAGCGCGCGACGCGCAACTCCATACGCGGACGCCTGCAGGAAGCGCTGCCGAAGATTGTCCTTGCGCCGAGTTTCGTGATCACGCTGGTGTTCGTCTACGGCTTCATCCTCTGGACGGTCTATCTATCGTTCACCAATTCCAAGACGTTTCCGTCCTATGCGCTGACGGGCCCGCGCGCCTATCAGCGGCTGTGGCGATGGACATTTGAAAGCGATCCGCCGTCGAGCTGGTATACCTCGGTCACCAATATGGGGATCTTCGGCTTTCTCTATATCGCGATCTGCCTCGGGCTCGGCCTATTCCTGGCGATCCTGCTCGATCAGAAGATCCGGGGCGAGGGCGTGCTGCGGCCGATCTATCTTTATCCGATGGCGCTGTCCTTCATCGTGACCGGCGTCGCCTGGAAGTGGTTTCTCGACCCCGGCCTCGGTCTCGAACAGACCTTGCATCACTGGGGCTGGACGAGCTTCCATTTCGACTGGATCAAGAACAAGGATTTCGTCATCTATACCGTGGTCATCGCGGGCGTGTGGCAGGCCTCCGGCTTCGTCATGGCGATGTTCCTGGCGGGCCTGCGCGGCATCGACGGCGAGATCATGAAGGCCGCCCAGATCGACGGCGCGACCACGGTGCAGCTCTACCGGCGCATCGTCATCCCGTTGCTGAGGCCGATCTTCCTTTCCGCCTTTATCGTACTCGCCCATATGGCGATCAAATCCTACGACCTGGTCGTGGCACTGACGAGCGGCGGCCCCGGCGGTTCGGCCTGGCTCCCGTCCAATTTCATGTACGAATACACCTTCAAGCGCAACGAGATGGCAGTTGGCTCGGCGAGCGCGATCATCATGCTCATGACGATCTCGGCAATCATCGTTCCCTATCTCTATTCCGAACTGCGGGAGAAGTCTCGATGAGCGCGATCGTATCATCCGGCAGCGGCGGGCGCCGCACCGAAGGCTCCAAAATCCTCAACCGCGTCGTCATCTACGGGCTGCTCGCCTTCTTCGCGATCGTCTACCTGATGCCGCTGTTCGTCATGCTCGTGACGTCCTTCAAGACCATGGACGAGATCCAGAACGGCAACATGCTGGCCCTGCCGAGTGCTCCGACGCTGGAGCCCTGGTACAAGGCCTGGGGCGAGGCCTGCGTTGGCCTTACCTGCGCCGGCATCAAGGGCTATTTCTGGAACTCCATCAAGATGGTGGTTCCGGCGGTCCTGATCTCGACGCTGCTCGGCGCTCTCAACGGTTATGTGCTGACCAAGTGGCGCTTCCGCGGCCACAAGCTGATCTTCGGGCTGATGCTGTTTGCCTGCTTCATTCCGTTCCAGTCGGTGCTTCTGCCGATGGCGACCATCCTCGGCAGCCTTGGGCGGTTCGGAGTATCGCTGCAGAATTCGATCGGCTTCTCCTTCGGCTTCGGCAATCCGACCGTCAATCTGGTCTTCGTCCACGTCGTCTACGGCCTCGGCTTCACGACGCTGTTCTTCCGGAACTTCTATGAGGCCTTCCCGACCGAACTGGTGAAGGCCGCGCAGGTTGATGGCGCAGGCTTCTTCCAGATTTTCCGGCGGATCATGCTGCCGAACTCGCTGCCCATCATCGTCGTCACTGTCATCTACCAGTTCACCAACATCTGGAACGACTTCCTGTTCGCGTCCGCCTACGCCGGGACGGGCGACTCGATGCCGATGACGGTGGCTCTGAACAACGTCGTCAACACCTCGACCGGCGTTGTGGAATACAACGTCAACATGGCGGCCGCGATGATCGCCGCCATGCCCACGCTCCTCGTCTACGTTCTCGCCGGCCGCTACTTCGTACGCGGGCTGATGGCGGGCGCCGTTAAAGGATAACCCATGGCTTTCCTCGAAATCTCCGGTCTCAGAAAGCGCTTCGGCGCCATCGAAATCCTCAAGGGCATCGATCTGGAACTTGAAAAGGGCGGCTTCCTGGTGCTCGTCGGCCCCTCAGGTTGCGGCAAGTCGACCTTGCTCAACACCATTGCCGGCCTCGAATCGATTACCGAGGGCGACATCCGTGTCGATGGGCGAACGATCTCCGATCTGCATCCGTCGAAGCGGGACATCGCCATGGTGTTCCAGAGCTATGCGCTCTATCCGAACATGACGGTCGCCGGAAACATCTCCTTCGGCATGGAAATGCGCGGCGTGCCGGCCGACGAGCGCAAGCAGGCGATCGACAAGGTCGCCAAGGTGCTGCAGATCACACATCTGCTCGACCGCAAGCCGAGCCAGCTTTCGGGCGGCCAGCGCCAGCGTGTTGCCATGGGCCGCGCGCTCGTCAGGGATCCCAAGCTGTTCCTGTTCGACGAGCCGCTCTCCAACCTGGATGCGAAGTTGCGCGTCGACATGCGCATCGAGATCAAGCGCCTGCACGCCGCGACCGGCACCTCCATCGTCTACGTCACGCACGACCAGATCGAGGCCATGACGCTTGCCACCAAGATCGCCGTCATGCGCGACGGCGAGGTGCAGCAGTTCGGGACGCCCGCCGAGATCTACAACAATCCGGCCAACCTGTTCGTCGCCGACTTCATGGGCTCGCCTGCCATGAACCTCCTGACCGCGACGATCGGTGGCACGGGCAACGATTTCCATGTCTCCCTGGCGCGTCCGGATGGCGAGCCGCTCAATCTTCCCGTACCGCAGACCAACAGCCTTGCGGCCTATACGGGCAAGCAGGTCATATTCGGCATTCGACCGGAAGCGCTCACCGATCCCGATGGTGCCGACCGCAACGCCCGCTCGCTGGTCGAGGGGAACTGCCTGATCGACGTCGTCGAGCCGGCAGGCTCGGACACCTTCGCCGTCACCAAGCTCGGCGGCAAGGAAGTGGTCGCGCGGCTGCGCGCCGACGCCCGCATTGCGCCCGGCCAGACGGCGCGGCTCGCTTTCAACCTGGACAAGGCGGTCTATTTCGATCCGCAGAGCCAGATCCGGATCGCATGATCGGGCAACATCATGGAACGTGAACCCGATATCGTCATCATCGGCTCGGGCATCGGCGGCGCGACGATTGCGGCAGGTCTCGCGCCCCGCGGTGCCGAGATCCTGATCCTGGAGGCCGGGCAGCGGATCGAGGACCGGCCGGAGAACCGCGATCAGCGCGCGATCTTCCAGCGTGGCCACTTCCGCCCGAAGGAGCTCTGGTACGAGACGGACGGCAAGGGCTTCAATCCCGGCAACTACTACAATGTCGGGGGCAACTCGAAGTTCTACGGTGCGGTGCTGGTTCGTTATCGGCGCGAGGATTTCGAGGAGATGCAGCACCGCGATGGTGTATCCCCGGCATGGCCATTTCCCTACGAGGAGTTGGAGCCCTGGTACAGCGCTGCAGAGCAACTCTACCAGGTGCGCGGCGCTCTTGGAGACGATCCGACCGAGCCCGAGCATTCGCAGCCCTATGCCTTTCCGCCCGTTCCCGAGGAGCCGGCAATCGCAGCCGTGCGCAACAAGCTGAAGAAGGGTGGCATGCATCCCTTCTCACTGCCGCTCGGAGTCGATATCGAGAAGTGGCTCGCCAAGGCGAAGACGCCATGGGATGCGCATCCGAACAGCTTCGACGGCAAGATGGACGCGGAGACCGTGGCGCTCGCCAATGCCCTGCAATACCCGAACGTTCGGCTGCAGACCGGTGCGCGCGTCACTCGCCTGGTGGCAGCGCAAGAGGGCGGCAAGATCGAGACCGTTCGCTACGTCGCCGATGGCGAGGAACGGTCGGTTACGCCGAAGCTTGTCATTCTTTCGGCTGGCGCGGTCCAGTCGGCGGTCCTGCTGCTGCGTTCAGCCGACGACGCCAATCCGCGTGGCCTCGCCAACCGGTCGGACCAGGTCGGCCGGAATTTCATGAATCACAATTCGTCCGCCATCCTCGCCATATCGCCCTGGTACAGGAACGACTCGATCTACCAGAAGACCTTCGGCTTCAACGATTTCTACCTGTCCGACGGAAATGGCGGTCCGCCGCTCGGCAATATCCAGCTGCTCGGGCGCATCTCCGGCGCCATTCTGAAGGCAAACATTCCGAGCGTGCCGGAGTGGCTGCTCGACAGGGTTTCTGCCCACGCCATCGATTTCTACGCCATGAGCGAGGACCTGCCGCATCCCGAAAGCCGCGTGATGGTCGAGGGCGAGCGGATCGTGCTGAAGTGGACACGCACGAACTGGCAGGCTCACCTTGATCTGGTGGCGAAGCTCAAGGCCGTGCTCAAGAAGGCAGGCTTCCCGATCGTACTGTCGCGGCCCTTCGACAAGCGCACGCCGTCGCATCAATGCGGGACAGTGAGGATCGGCAATGATCCGGGCAGCGCGCCGCTCGATGTCTTCTGCCGCGCCTTCGATCATCCGAACCTCTTCGTCGTGGATGCAAGCTTCCTGCCCACGTCGGCAGCGGTCAATCCGGCCCTGACGGTCGCGGCGCAAGCGCTACGTGTCGCCGAGCACATCACGCAGGAGGATCTGCGGCAATGAGCGCGCGTCCTGTAGCGATCGTCACCGGCGGACGGAAGGGAATTGGTCTCGGCATCGCCTCCGCGCTCGCCGCATCGGGTTTCGACCTTGCTCTGACCGGGGTCGGCGACATGGACCCGAGCGATACCGTTCTCGATGGTCTGCGCGCCGTTGGCGGCCGCGCGATCTACCTGAAGGCGGACATCTCCGATCTCGCTGGCCACCAGTCGACGGTCGATACGGTCCTGTCTAGCCTCGGGAGCATCGATTGCCTCGTGAACAATGCCGGCATCGCCTCGGTCGTTCGCGGCGACTTTCTCGATCTTCAACCGGAGAATTTCGACACGATCATCGACGTCAATCTGAAAGGGACGGTCTTCTTCACCCAGACGGTCGTCCGCGCGATGCTTGCTGCGAAAAAGGCGGCCACACCGCGCTCGGTGATCAACATCACCTCGGTCTCGGCCGAGCTCAGTTCTCCAGAGCGACTGGATTACTGCATCAGTAAGGCGGGGCTCGCGGCTTTCAGCCGTGGGCTGGCGCTACGGCTTGCCGAAACAGGCATCGGCGTCTTCGAGGTGCGTCCGGGTATCATCCGCACGGACATGACCGCGAAAGTTTCGGCGAAATACGACGCTCTGATTGCCGATGGCCTCGTGCCGATGAAGCGCTGGGGCGAAGCCTCGGATATCGGCACCATCGTCGCAGCACTTGCGTCGGGAAGCTTCGCGTTCGCCACGGGCTCGGTGATCGACGCCGATGGCGGCCTGGCGATCCCCAGGCTGTAGCGCTGGTTCTGTGCCCTGATGGAGGAGGGCGCCGGCGCGAGGAGGATTTGACTTGAGGACACCTGAATGAGCTACGACTACATCATCACGGGCGCCGGGCCTGCTGGCTGCGTGCTTGCCAATCGCCTGAGCGAGGATCCCACGGTCAGCGTGCTTCTGCTGGAGGCAGGCGGCGGCGACTGGAATCCGCTCTTTCACATGCCGGCAGGCTTCGCGAAGATGACGAAGGGTGTCGCAAGCTGGGGCTGGGAAACCGTGCCGCAGAAGCACATGAAGGGCAGGGTGCTGCGCTACACTCAGGCCAAGGTCATCGGCGGCGGCTCCTCGATCAACGCCCAGCTCTATACTCGTGGTAATGCGGCGGACTATGATCTCTGGGCAAGCGAGGACGGTTGCGAGGGCTGGGATTATCGAAGCGTGCTGCCCTATTTCAAGCGCGCGGAGGACAACCAGCGCTTTGCGGACGATTACCATTCCTATGGTGGTCCGCTCGGCGTTTCGATGCCGGCCGCGTCGCTGCCGATCTGCGACGCCTATATCCGCGCCGGACAGGAACTCGGGATACCCTACAATCATGATTTCAATGGCCGCCAGCAGGCGGGCGTCGGCTTCTATCAGCTGACGCAACGCGACCGCCGCCGCTCCTCCGCCTCGCTCGCCTATCTGTCACCGATCAGGGATCGCAAGAATCTGACCGTTCGCACCGCCGCGCGTGTCGGCCGGATTGTCATGGAAGGACGCCGGGCCGTCGGCGTCGAAGTCGTTTCCGGCAAGGGCGTGGAGACGATCCGCGCGGATCGCGAAGTCCTCGTATCTTCGGGTGCAATCGGCTCGCCGAAGCTGTTGCTGCAGTCCGGAATCGGGCCGGCGGACCACCTGAAATCCGTTGGCGTGGCCGTGAAGCATGATCTGCCGGGCGTTGGCGGCAACCTGCAGGACCATCTCGACCTTTTCGTCATCAGCGAATGCACCGGTGATCATACCTACGACAATGTGGCCAAGCTTCACCGCACGCTCTGGGCGGGGCTGCAATATGTTCTCTTCAAGTCCGGCCCTGTCGCTTCATCGCTCTTCGAGACCGGCGGCTTCTGGTACGCCGATCCCGACGCGCGTTCGCCCGACATCCAGTTCCATCTCGGCCTCGGCTCGGGAATCGAGGCCGGCGTCGCACGGCTGAAGAACGCCGGCGTCACGCTGAATTCCGCCTACTTGCATCCGCGCTCGCAGGGCACCGTGCGCCTCTCATCGAGCGATCCCGCCGCCGCACCGCTGATCGATCCGAACTACTGGAGCGACCCGCATGATGTGAAGATGTCGCTCGAGGGGTTGCGGATTGCCCGCGAGATCATGCAGCAGGACGCGCTGAAACCCTTCGTGCTCGCGGAGCGGCTGCCGGGACCGGAAGTCCGCACCGAGGAGCAGCTGTTCGACTATGGCTGCGCCAATGCGAAGACGGACCATCATCCGGTTGGCACCTGCAAGATGGGAACGGATGCGAGCGCTGTGGTCGATCTGGAACTCAAGGTAAGAGGGCTCGAGGGTCTGCGCGTCTGCGACAGCTCCGTCATGCCAAGGGTACCCTCCTGCAACACCAACGGTCCGACGATCATGGTGGGAGAGAAGGGGGCCGACATCATCCGCGACCGCACGCCTCTGCCGCGGGCGATCTTTTCCTGGGAACGCAACGATACGCGACCAAGGGCGCGCGCCGACGTTCGCTGACATGTCGCGTGCCCTTTCGGCAACGGCGGGGCAGGCAATCGGCTCGGGTCACGATTCTTGGTCGCTGGAAATCGCGAAGCCTTGAAAGCCGCTGCTCTCAAGATTAAGAGACGAAGGCAACAGGCAATCCCGGTTTGATTGGGGCTACAGGACATGATGGATTTCGAGGCAGCGCGGATAAAGATGGTCGACAACCAGATCAGGACGACGGACGTGACGTCGCATCCCGTGTTGACCGCGTTCCTCACCGTGCCCCGCGAAGCCTTCGTGCCGGAAAAGTCGAAGCTGCTTGCCTATATCGACACGGATATCGAGATCGCGCCGGCTGCATCGGGCAAGCCCCCGCGTTACCTCATGGAGGCTTCGCCGCTTGCCAAGCTGCTCCAGCTTGCCGAAATCTCGAAGGACGACGTTGTTCTCGAGATCGGCTGCGGTACTGGCTACACGGCTGCCCTGCTTTCTCTTCTGGCGGGTTCGGTCGTTGCATTGGAGTGCGACGAGACGCTTGCGGCCGAGGCATCGAAGAACCTTGCCGCACTGGGCTACGGCAACGTCACGGTCGTCGCAGGCGAGCTGGAAAAGGGCTACGCCGCCCAGGCGCCCTATGATGTCATCTTTATCAATGGTGCTGTCGAGGAAGTGCCGGCGACGGTTCTGCAGCAACTGCGCGATGGCGGCCGGCTGATTGCGGTCCAGGGCTACGGCAATGCGGCGCGGGCGAAAGTGTTCGTGCGGGAACACGGCTCCTTCTCCGAAAATCCCTTCTTCAACGCCTCGGTCAAGCCGTTACAGGGCTTTGCGAAGAGCAAGGAATTTACCTTCTGATTTCTTCACGCTTAACGCGATAATTTCTAAGGGCGCCTTTGGCGCCCTTTCTTCTATACTGCGAAGAATCGCCGGCGCTGACACGAAAATATCCTGCAGAAAGTGGCGGATAACAAACCTGTGCATCGCATCATTAAGTTGGCTCGCTGTGATTTTTTTTAACAGAGGAGTATCCTAGGGTGGCGGTGATTCGGGGTGCCGCTTTGGAATTCCGGTCGTTATTTCTGCGATAACGGGGATGAATATGGCTCAGCCAAATGTAGCGCGTGAACCGTCCATGGAAGAAATTCTGGCGTCAATTCGCCGGATAATCGAAAGCAACGAGCCCGGTGCGGGCAAAGCGGCTTCTCCTGCAATTTCCCCGGTCTACGCAGTTGACGAAGGCGACGACGACATCAGGCTGACGGTCGACGACGACTATGCTGACACCGAATTCGATGGTGCCGGCATTCCCCAGGATCCGCGTTTCATCGCAGCCAATTCGCCAGGCCCGGTAAGGGCGCAGGAGGCTCCGGCTGCCACTCTCTCGCTCGCTGATGTCGCAGCCCGTGTTCGCGCCGCTTCCGAGCGCAATGCCGCACAGTTCAGCCAGAGAGAACCGGTCCAGCGCGAAGTGCCGGCCGTGATCGCCGCTCAGATAGCTGAGCCACGCCCGGTTGAAGTCCCTCGGCTGACGCCCGTCGCGCAGTCCGTTTTAGCGGTCGCCGTGCCGCCCGTTCAACAGGTGGCCGCTGTAGCGGTTGCCGAAGTCGCTCAGGAAAGGGAAATCTCGCAGCCGATGATGGTCGCCGAGCCGCCCATGCTACCGGTTACAGACGAGACTTTCGCCCTGGATGTTGCTCCGGAAGCGCAGCAGCCCTTGCTTTCGGTGGCTGCAGGTGAGCAAGTTGCGCGTTCCTTCGGTGAGCTGGTCGCGGCGATCGACGGTACCGAGCGCCGCTCGCTCGACGAAATCGCCCAGGAGATGCTGCGCCCCATGCTGCAGGATTGGCTGGACGACAATCTGCCGACACTCGTCGAGCGGCTGGTGCGCGAGGAAATCGAGAGGGTCGCTCGCGGTCCGCGCCGCTGATTCATTACAGATCGAGCCGTGGGCCGCTCCGGTTTCCGGGGCGGCTTTTTTATTGACTTGGCTCCGGCCATCCTATTTACAACCCGCAACAGCAAACATCGAAGTTTGGTCAGAAAATGCTCGACAAAACCTATGATTCCGCCGCCGTCGAACCGAAGATTGCGAAGAAGTGGGACGAGGAGGATGCCTTCCGCGCCGGCGTGAATGCGAAGCCGGGGGCGGAGACCTTCACCATCGTCATCCCGCCGCCGAACGTGACCGGCTCGCTGCACATGGGTCACGCGCTCAACAACACGCTGCAGGATATCCTGGTGCGCTTCGAACGCATGCGCGGCAAGGACGTGCTCTGGCAGCCCGGCATGGACCACGCGGGCATCGCTACCCAGATGGTCGTCGAGCGGCGTCTCATGGAAAAGCAGCTTCATCGCCGCACGATGGGGCGCGAGGCCTTCATCGAGAAAATCTGGGAGTGGAAGGAAGAATCGGGTGGTCAGATCTTCAACCAGTTGAAGCGTCTCGGTGCTTCCTGCGACTGGTCGCGCGAGCGCTTCACCATGGACGAGGGGCTCTCCGAGGCCGTTCGCGAGGTCTTCGTCACGCTCTACAAGGAAGGGCTGATCTACAAGGACAATCGACTGGTCAATTGGGACCCGAAGCTCCTGACAGCGATCTCCGACCTCGAGGTGGAGCAGGTCGAGGTCACGGGTAACCTGTGGTATCTGCGCTATCCGCTGGAGGAAGGCGTCACCTACCAGCATCCGATTGCTTTCGACGAGCATGGCAAGCCGACGGAATGGGAGACGCGGGATTATCTCGTCGTCGCGACGACGCGGCCGGAAACGATGCTCGGCGACAGCGGCATTGCCGTCCATCCGGATGACGAGCGCTACAAGGGCCTCGTAGGCAAGCACGTCATCCTGCCGATCGTCGGTCGCCGCATTCCGATCGTTGCCGACGAATATCCGGACCCGACGGCTGGAACCGGCGCGGTCAAGATGACGCCCGCCCATGACTTCAACGATTTCGAGGTCGGCAGGCGGCACGGCCTGCGCGCGATCAACATTCTGACGATCGACGGGCGCGTCACGCTCAAGGAGAACGAGGACTTCCTCGAGGATCTCGATCATCCGGCGGCGTTGCACGGTGCATGGGACGAGCTCGAGGGCAAGGACCGCTTCGAGGCGCGCAAGATCGTCGTCCGGATATTCGAGGAGGCCGGCCTCCTCGACAAGATCGAGCCGCACAAGCACACGGTTCCGCATGGCGATCGCGGCGGAGTGCCGATCGAGCCACGCCTGACCGAGCAATGGTATGTCGACGCCAAGACGCTGGCCGAGCCGGCTATCCAATCCGTTCGCGAGGGCAGGACCAATTTCGTCCCGCGCAACTGGGAAAAGACCTATTTCGAGTGGATGGAGAACATCCAGCCGTGGTGCATCTCGCGCCAGCTCTGGTGGGGGCACCAGATCCCCGCCTGGTATGGCCCGGACGGGCAGGTCTTCGTCGAGAAGACCGAAGAGGAAGCCCTGCAGGCAGCCATCCAGCACTATCTTTCGCATGAAGGGCCGATGAAGGCCCTGGTCGAGGACCTGCTCGAGAATTTCAAGCCAGGCGAGATCCTGACGCGTGACGAGGACGTGCTGGACACCTGGTTCTCCTCTGCGCTCTGGCCGTTCTCGACGCTCGGCTGGCCGGAAAAGACACCCGAGCTTGCACGCTATTATCCGACGAACGTACTGGTCACCGGCTTCGACATCATCTTCTTCTGGGTCGCCCGCATGATGATGATGAGCCTTCATTTCATGGAGGACGAGGACGGCAATGCGGTCGAGCCGTTCAGCACGGTCTATGTTCACGCCCTCGTTCGCGACAAGAACGGGCAGAAGATGTCGAAGTCGAAGGGCAACGTCATCGACCCGCTCGAGCTGATCGACGAATACGGCGCTGACTCGCTTCGCTTCACGCTGGCGATCATGGCTGCTCAGGGACGAGACGTGAAGCTCGACCCCGCGCGCATTGCCGGTTACCGCAATTTCGGCACGAAGCTCTGGAACGCCACGCGCTTTGCGGAGATGAACGGCGCCAAGAGCGATCCTCATTTTGTGCCGGAGGCAGCGGAGCTTACGATCAACCGTTGGATCCTGACTGAACTTTCCCGCACGGAACGTGACGTTACGGAAGCCTTGGAAGCCTTCCGCTTCAACGATGCGGCGAGCGTGCTTTACCGCTTCATATGGAACCAGTTCTGCGACTGGTACCTGGAGCTGCTGAAGCCGGTCTTCAACGGCGACGATGCCGGTGCGAAAGCCGAGGCACAGTCTTGCACCGCCTATGTTCTGGAGGAGACCTACAAGCTTCTCCATCCCTTCATGCCGTTCATGACAGAAGAACTTTGGGCGCATACGGCGGGCGAAGGTGTCGAACGCGATACCCTGGTCTGCCATGCGGAATGGCCGTCGCCGTCCTATGCCGATAACGCCGCCGCTGACGAGATCAACTGGCTGATCGACCTTGTCTCCGGCATTCGCTCGGTTCGTGCGGAAATGAACGTTCCACCGGCGGCGATTGCCCCGTTGGTTGTCGTCAACGCCAACAGCCTCACGCGTGAACGGCTCTACCGCCACGATGCGGCGATCAAGCGGCTCGCCCGCGTCGAGGGCATTTCGCTTGCCGACACTGCACCGAAGGGGGCTGCTCAGATCGTTGTTGCCGAAGCGACGGCGTGCCTGCCGCTCGGTAACCTGATCGACCTCGGCGCCGAGAAGGCACGGCTCGAGAAGGCCATCGCCAAGAACGACGCGGAGATGGCACGCGTTTCCTCGAAGCTCTCGAACGACAAGTTTGTCGCCAACGCAAACCCGGACGTGGTGGCCGCCGAGCGTGAGCGCTTCGCCGAACTCGAAGGCCAGAAGGCGAGCCTGACCGTTGCGCTTGCACGCGTCACCGAAGCGGGCTGAGCAAATTTTGTAAAACGACGGGAGGCACGCGATGATTGTCGCGTGCCTCTTTTTTTGAAGGATTTGTGTCGATTCGAGCGCCACCGGAATGGCGGGCCGTGAGAAGTGGAGTTTTCCACGACGGTATTGAAGCTTTCGATGCCGGAGAGGCCCGAAACTCGCTTAAAGTAGGACTGTTGTCGGATTGTTACAGCCGTAGCCTGCTGTGGAACGAAAATCCAACTCAAGCGCATGATTAGCCTATTTTAGGTATAATTTTCCAAATGCGGCGGTTGGTCGCATTACCCCTAATTTTCTAAGTAGTTTATCGGCACGGTTGCGGCAGCGAGCCGTTCCGGCAGCACGTTGCCAATCAAAGCGTTCCTCTCCAGAGTGCAGCCGCAAATTGCCGTTGGGGAGACAAAATGGCATCTCGTATGCTTTCCGGGGGCGCACTATCGCTCATCATTTTTTCGTCGTCGATCGCGCCGTCCTTTGCCGGTGGCCTCGAACGCGGCGGTTATAATATCGATCTGCTTTTCGACACGTCGCGTGTCACAATGGAATCCTCGGCCACCTATGTGAAGCCGGAGCGCAAGCTGAAGAATGTCGTCGATACGGACACTTCCAATACCAATCCGCTGGCGAACCCGCCGACATGGGGCGGCGGCGATCTGAACTACAGACCGCACACCGCGGAAGATACGCCGGGTTACTGGATTCCACGCGTCGGCATCAAGGTCGGTGTGACAGACGCCGTCGACTGCCTTGCGGACTACTCGCAGCCCTGGGGTGCTCACGACGATCCGGGACTGAACTGGGCGGGAGCCAATCAGAACATCGAGACCAAGGTCGAGAGCGACAACTACGCGCTGACCTGTTCATACAAGTTCGATGCCGGCCCGGGACAACTGCGGCTTATCGGCGGCGGCTTCTACCAGGAGGTCGGCGGCTTCAAGGAGAGACTGGTACAGGACTTCACGGGCACCGGGCTGCCCTTCTCTGGCGTCGGCCGCCTCGAGCTTTCGGACAATGGCTGGGGCTGGCGCACCGGTGTCGCCTACGAGATCCCGGAATATGCCATTCGAACCAGCCTCGTCTACAACAGCGTCGTCGAGCTCAGCAATCTGACCGGCACGATCGACCTGACCAATCTCGGCCCGATGTTTACCAAGTATGACGTGTCGGGTTCGGCGACGATGCCGGATTCTCTCGAATGGAAGTGGCAGACCGGTATTGCGCCGGATTGGCTCGCCTTCGGTGGAGTCAAGTGGACCGCATGGAGCAAGTTGCAGGTTCTCACCTTTTCTCCGGCAGTCGTGACGCCGCTCACGCCCCCCACCACGCTTGACCTGATTTACAGGGACGGCTGGACGGTGACCGGCGGTGTCGGCCACAAGTTCAACGACCAGTGGAGCGGCGCGGTCAGCCTGACGTGGGACCGCGGTACGAGCCAGGGTTATGGAATCCAGACGGATGTCTGGACCGTCGCCGCCGGCGTCGCCTATGCACCGCAGGAGAACCTCGAATTGCGCCTTGCAGGTGTCCTTGGGCTTTGGACTGGCGGAGAGTCCGGTGCTGTAACCTATAATGGTCAAGTCTACGGCGGCGATGCTTCCTATAGTTTTGATGATGATCTTGTTGCCGCCGTTTCAACATCGTTGAAGGTAAAGTTCTGAATTATTGGCGGCCGTTACTTGTCTGAAGCGGCCGCTGCATTATTTAGAGTTGCTTAATGCAGTTTTGTGACGATTCAGCAACACTTTGTTGCAAGAGTTTGTCAGCAGCCATACCCGTCCATAGTTGTCCATTTCCCGCCACAAAGCAGGCGCAGCGGTAACTTCGGCAAGGACGGGCCGGCTTTGGAAGTGCGTTAAGGGTGCTATGGGTCGATTTTCATACATGGATAGAAAGCACCTTGGTGGGAGGGAAACGCGACACACGTTTCCTCTTTGCCGGCAAGGGATTTGCTCGAAGGAAATTCTCTCCTGATGGCATTTCGGGCGCACTTCAGAGGCCATGATGCATGCATTTTGCGTCGCCTTTCGACTCAGCGCACGAAACTGGATGCTGGTTTGGTCACAATTGCGGTTTACGCTCCGGAAAACGACCAAAAGGCGCACGGAAGCCTGATTGAAATGACGCAGAAATCCCCGCGGAGGAGCCCCTACGGCAAGATGGCGGCGGAACTGTATCGAAAGACGATTTGCCTCGCAAAGAGGCGGGAGCGGCTTGACGCGACGTGGAGGTCCGATGAAAGGGCCGCACACGGGATCGCTCGCCGGGGAGAAGATACACCGGATGGGTTGCGTGCCGCTTGGCATCGCCCGCCGGTGCGGAGTGAAAGAAACCGAGTGATATGCTGAGATCCGAGTATAGACCCGTCAAAATCATGCTTTTGGGCATGTCGTTCGCTCTCGCGACGACGCTTGCCGGGCCTACTCGCGCGTTCGACATCAACGCAGGCGTCACCAAGGAATCCGGTCCCTTCGATCTCTTCAAGTTCGGTTTCAAGGCATACAAGAACGGCCAGAAGGAAGAAGCAGTCGAGGCCTATAAGTATGCAGCCGAAAAAGGGCATACCGGGTCTCGTTGGGCGCTTGCCAATATGTATGCCTATGGCGATGGCGTCGCGCAGGACGATTTCGCAGCCTTCAAGATCTATAGCGACATTGCAAGCCAGGGCGTCGAGCCGGGGTCGGAGGATACCGGCTTCTTCGTCAACGCCCTTCTTGCCCTCGCGAACTACTATAAGCGCGGCATTCCCGGCAGCCCGGTGAAGACCGATCTCAGCCAGGCCCGCCAGCTCTATTTCCAGGTGGCGTCCACCTTTGGCGTTGCCGAGGCCCAGTTCCAGTTGGCTCAGATGATGCTGGCTGGCGAGGGCGGTGCGGCGAATGTCCAGCAGGCGAAGAAGTGGCTCAACCAGGCCCGCAAAGGCGGTCACCCCGGTGCCATGGCAGTCTTCGGCAACATTCTGTTCCAGGAAGGGCAGACGACACGGGGGCTCGCCTTCATGACGGCCGCGCTCGACAAGTGCAATCCCAAGGATTGCGGCTGGATGGAGTCGCTGCAGGAGCAGGCATTTTCCATCGCCAACGAGAACGACAGGCGAGGGGCCGTGGCGCTCGCCCGCGACATCAATCTCAGTAGCTCCGACTGAAGCTTCGCGCCAGCCGAGACCGACCGCTTTTCACGCGGCGAAATCGAAATGGGCAACGACGGGCACGTGGTCCGACGGCTTTTCCCATGCCCGCACATGCTTTTCGATTGCCGCGGCGGTCATGCGATCAGCAGCCTCGGGTGACAGCATGAGGTGATCGATGCGGATGCCGTTGTTCTTCTGCCATGCGCCCGCCTGGTAGTCCCAGAAGGAATAAAGCTGCACGGCGTCGGTCGTTGCCCTGACCGCATCCGTGAAGCCAAGATTTTCCAGTCGGCGGAATGATTGCCTGGTCTGAGGCAGGAAGAGAGCGTCGTTCGCCCAGACCGCCGGATCGAAGCAATCGTGCGGCTCGGGGATGACGTTATAGTCGCCGGCAAGGATGAACGGTTCCTCGAGCAACAGCCGGTCGGCGGCAAACGCCTTCAGTCGTTCCATCCATGCGAGCTTGTAGGTGTATTTTTCCGTCTCGACCGGATTGCCGTTCGGGAGGTAGAGGCAGCACACCCGCAGCGCGCGGCTGGGCAGCGAGAAGACGGCCTCGATGAAGCGCGCCTGTTCGTCGCTTGCATCGCCCGGCAGGCCCCTCGTCACCTCGTCGGGCTTCTGCCGGGAGAGGATGGCGACGCCGTTGAAGCCTTTCTGGCCATGCGTTTCCACATGGTATCCAAGTGCCTCGATCTCGAGGCGCGGGAAACCCTCGTCGACCGTCTTGATCTCCTGCAGGCAGACGATATCGGGCGCCGAATCCTTCAGCCACTGGCAGAGATTGTCGATGCGTGCCTTGACGCCGTTGATGTTCCAGGTGGCGATCTTCATGCGCTGGCGCTCCCTATCTCGTGGTCTTTTCTTAGCCGCGCAAGCAGCGGCTGGCCATCGGAATTTGGGACATTCCCGGCTGTATTTCCTTCCGACAATTCGTGATCATCGCCTGGCTGGATTGGCCGGGCTCTCTCGTGAGGAACTTCGCGCGGTGGCCATGGCCGACGACGGCAGTCGCCGAGCGCACGAAAACGGCCGGAGGCAGGTGCGTCCGGCCACGAAAGGCACAAGAATGCGGATTGGTTCAGATTGAAAAGCTGGTCCCGCAGCCGCAGCTTGCGACGGCGTTCGGGTTCTTGATCTGGAACGACTGCCCGAGCAGGTTGTCGACAAAGTCGATTTCGGAGCCTGCCATGTAGATCAGGGAAAGGCTGTCGATGAGGACCGTCGCTTCGTCCTTGGCGACGACGACGTCATCGTCTTGGGCCGCCTCGACGAGGTCGAACTTGTAGGAAAATCCGGAACAACCGCCACCTTCGACGGAAACGCGTAGCGCGCTCTTGCCCGCCTCCGCACCGACGATCGCCGCGATTCGCTTTGCGGCCGCTTCCGAAAGAGTTACATTTGCTTCTGTCATGCTTTCCTCCTGCCGGGGTCAAGATCCGGAGAGAACTGGATGTACCGCACCAAGGGTTCAAACGGTCGAGACGGAGAATCCTTATCGTGCAAACCCGTGCCGAAACGGCAGGCGCGGCCTTTCAATAAGAGCACCGCTTGCTGTTTCATCATGTACATAGGTATGAAGACAGAGCAGCGCCGTCAATGGGCTGGCGCCGGGACGGAATAGAGAATGACGATTGACACGCATACATTGGGGTTCGGTTACGGCCAGAGGGCAGTCTACGCGGCAGATCCCTGGAACACCCGTGGCAGGCTTTACGGCGAAGCGTCGAGCCCGACGCGCTCGGATTTCCAGCGGGACCGTGACCGAATAGTCCATACCACCGCTTTCCGGAGGCTGAAGCACAAGACGCAGGTCTTCATCGCGCAGGACGGCGACCACTATCGCACGCGCCTCACCCACACGATAGAAGTGGCTCAGATCGCGCGAGCGCTTGCACGTGCGCTGAAGCTCGATGAGGACCTCGCCGAGGGCGTGGCTCTCGTCCACGACTTCGGCCATACACCCTTCGGCCATACCGGCGAGGATGCCCTGCATGAGGCGCTGACGCCCTATGGCGGGTTCGACCACAATGCCCAGTCTCTGCGCATCGTGACGAAACTCGAGCGGCGCTATGCCGAATTCGACGGCCTCAACCTCACATGGGAAACGCTCGAGGGTCTTGTGAAGCACAATGGTCCACTTCTCAGGGCGGACGGGCAGCCGGTGCACGGAACCGTTCCGCAGCCGATCCTGGACTACAGCGAGCTGCATGATCTCGAACTGGCAAGCTATGCGAGCCTCGAGGCGCAGGTCGCGGCGATCGCCGATGATATTGCCTACAACACCCATGACATCGACGACGGGCTGCGGTCCGGCTACCTCGACTTCGAGATGCTGGAGGAGATCCCCTTCCTCGCCGGACTGATGGCCGAGGTGCGCGACCGCTACCCGGGCCTCGAGGAGAGCCGCTTTACGCATGAGATCATGCGTCGGCAGATCACCCGCATGGTGGAGGACGTCATCTCGGTGGCGCAGGAACGGCTCGCCATCCTGAAGCCGCAGTCGGCCCAGGACGTCCGCAATGCCGATCGCGTCGTGGCGACCTTTTCGGAAGCGATGGCAACGACCGACAGGCAGATCAAGGCGCTGCTCTTCAAGCGGATTTATCGGCATCCGGATATCATGCGAATCCGTGCCGGAGCGGCCCAGATTGTCACCGACCTGTTCGGTGCCTACATGAACGATCCGCGCGAGATGCAGAGCCACTATTGGGTCGACCACATCGCGGGACTTGCCGATGCGGCAAAGGCGCGCCATGTGGGCGATTATCTTGCGGGAATGACCGACACTTACGCCGTAAGCGCCCACAGGCGGCTGTTTGACCATACCCCCGATTTGCGATAGGCAGCGGGCGCTTGGGAGGGAGCGTCCTCCGGCAGAGCACTTGCGTGGAAGAATGCGATGAACCTTTTCACTGATTTCGAAGCCAGAATTAAGAATGCGCTTGAGCAGATTGATCTGATCAGAGAAAAGCGATCCGAGGTCGATTTCGGCCGCATCGGCGTGGAACCCCCGCGCGATCCGAGCCACGGCGACGTGGCTACGAATGCTGCCATGGTGCTGGCGAAGCCGCTTGGCACGAACCCGCGCGCGCTTGCCGAGATCATCACCGCTAAGCTCACGGAAGATGCCGATATCGCCGAGGTATCCGTGGCTGGGCCGGGGTTCATCAATATCCGGCTTGCCGTCGGCTACTGGCAGCGCCTCCTTGCATCAGTGATATCAGCGGGCACGGATTATGGCCGCGCGGCTATCGGGCAGAACAGGAAGGTGAATGTTGAGTATGTGTCGGCCAATCCCACCGGACCCATGCATGTCGGCCATTGCCGTGGTGCAGTGGTTGGCGATGCGCTCGCCAACCTCCTGAGCTTTGCCGGCTACGAGGTCACCAAGGAATACTACATCAACGATGCGGGCTCGCAGATCGACGTGCTCGCAAGATCTGCCTTCCTGCGCTATCGCCAGGCGCTTGGCGAGACGATCGGGGAAATCCCGTCCGGTCTCTATCCCGGGGACTACCTCGTGCCGGTCGGCCAGGCACTTGCCGAGGAGTTCGGCACGAAGCTGCGTGCGATGCACGAGGCGCAATGGCTGCCGATCGTCAAGGAGCGGGCGATCGACGCGATGATGGCGATGATCCGAGGTGATCTGACCGCCCTCAACGTCAAGCACGATGTGTTTTTCTCCGAATGCTCGCTGCATGCCGGCAACGGCGCGCCGATCCGCACGGCCATCAATGACCTTACCTTCAAGGGCTACGTCTACAAGGGCACGTTGCCGCCGCCGAAGGGCCAGTTGGCCGAGGATTGGGAGGATCGCGAGCAGACGCTGTTCCGCTCGACGGAAGTGGGGGACGACATGGACCGCCCGCTTATCAAGTCGGACGGCTCCTATACCTATTTCGCCGCCGACGTCGCCTATTTCAAGGACAAGTTCGACCGTGGCTTCGACGAGATGATCTATGTTCTCGGCGCCGACCACGGCGGCTACGTCAAGCGGCTAGAGGCGGTGGCTCGTGGCGTTTCGGATGGCAAGGCGAAGCTCACCGTGCTCCTTTGCCAGCTCGTGAAGCTCTTCCGTGACGGCGAGCCGGTCAAGATGTCGAAGCGCTCCGGCGACTTCGTGACGTTACGTGATGTCGTCGACGAAGTCGGCCGCGACTCCGTGCGCTTCATGATGCTTTACAGGAAGAACTCGGAACCCCTCGACTTCGACTTTGCCAAGGTGACCGAGCAGTCCAAGGACAACCCGGTTTTCTACGTCCAGTATGCTCATGCGCGCTGCATGTCAGTATTCCGGCAGGCTAGGGAAGTATTTCCGGACCTCGATACATCGAATCTCGACCTTGCTTCGGCGGTCGCTGGCGCGATCGCCGATCCGGCCGAGTTGCAGCTCGTTGCAAAGCTTGCAGAATTCCCGCGTGTCGTCGAAGCTGCGGCGCAGTCGCACGAGCCTCATCGCATCGCTTTTTACCTCTACGACCTGGCGAGTTCCTTCCACGCACATTGGAACAAAGGTAAAGATCAGCCGGAATTACGATTTATTAACGATAAGAACCGAGAATCGAGTATTGCCAGACTTGGGCTGGTGCACGCCGTCGCTTCGGTGTTGAAGTCGGGTCTCGGGATAACAGGGACCGCGGCTCCGGACGAGATGCGGTAGAGGTGTCACCATTTCCCCACAATGCGCTGGCAATGAACGCGTTGCATTTGCGAGTGGATGGGTATGGCAGACAAACACCTGGCGTATAGCGCAAGCACGAATACGGACCTCTTCGATGATGATGATCCGTTGGCAGAACTTGCCCGCATTGTCGGCTTTGAACCGCGGTCGGCTGCCCAGCCGGTCCCAGCGCAGAAGCAGGAGCCGGCTTTCGATCTCGAAGACGAGCTGCTGCGGGAGTTCGAGCGTTACGATGCTCCGCGCCCGCTACAGTCTCTCGACCGAACCGTTGAGCCGGTAGTCCCTGAGCCGTCACCGCCCTTCGAGGGTGCTAGCGCCACGGATGTCGTCACCGAGGAACTCGATGCCTTTGTCCCCGCGCCCGAAGAGGTGAGCCTGGCGGAACTGCCGCCGGAGGCTGTTGCTCTCGATGGCGCCGTCGATGGCGAATCGCATGAGGTTGCGGTCGAGGATTGGGCCGTCGAGGAATCCTCTTCGGAACTGCCCGAACTTGCCGACGATTCTGACTTGGCTTTCGCCGTCGAGGCGCCTCAGCCGGCCGAGGACATGGTTGCTCCTGTCGCAAAGATCGGCTTGCCTGCTGATTCTGCAGCGGCTGCCGGGCGGATCGCCGATGCTCGCAGTCTGATGGATGAGTTGGAACTCTCGATCTCAACGCAGCCGATCGTTCCTCCAACCCCGCCGGCTCGCGTGCCGCAATGGGCCGCCGCCAGCATCAGGCTGCCGCTTGCCAACTTCAATGCGGCGCGCAGGGAACCACCTCGTGAAGAGGAAACGCGCGCCGAGGTCGTTGCGCCCGTAGTGGCTCCGCCGCCGGAAGCTGAATTCTCCGAGCCGCTGGACCTTGGCTTCCAGCCGGAGCATGACCGTCACGAAGCTTCCGAGCTGGAAATTCCCGCCGGCGTTGTCGTTCAGGAGTCGGTCGAGCACGGATTTGATCTTGCGGCTTCCGCAAGGGACGGCGTCGTCCCAAGTGATGCGGCGCTGACCGACGCCGCCTATGGGGACGAAACGGAATCGCGCTCCTTCGACATTGATGAGCTCCTTGCCGATATCGAACGCTACCCGGTGCCGCCGCGCGCGGCGGATGCGGCGGCTGTCGATGAGCCGAGCGCACCGGTGGAGACGCGGGTTGCTGCTCCGGCGCCATTTAGCAAGGCCAGCGAGCCGGTCGTGGTCGCTCCGCCAGCAGAGGCGATACGTGCTCAGCGCCCAGCGTCTAAGCCCGAACCTGAAGGCGAGGATCCCTTTGCCGGTCATGATTTCGAACTGGATCTGGACGGCATCGAGTTGGAACTTGCTGACCTTGATTTCAGCCAGGCCGAGCAGCAGGCCGTCGTGCCGGAACGCAAGGTCGAGTACGTCGAGCAACCTGCTCCCGTCGTTGTCGCGGTTATTGCGCCTCGCCCTGTCGCAGCGCCCGAGCCGGTCCGGGCCATCATTCCACCATCGATGGGCACCTCAGTCGCAGTCGAAGCGCCCAAGGCACCGGTTCAACGGGCGAGCGGGCCTCTCCCGGTGGTTCCCGAGCGGCCTGTGGCCGTTCGGCGGGAGACCGCAGCGACCGACAACGAGCAGGCTCTTCCCTTTGATCCTTCCCTGATTTCGGATCCGGAAGATCATCCGGAAACAGTCGCCGACATGCATGTCCCGGCTCTGCCTACGGTCGAACTGGATGAGCCGGTCGCCGTCGCGCCGGACTATGATTTCGACATCGACGCCGAAATGGCGAGCCTGTTCGAACCTCGACCCGAAGATGCGCCGCTACCGCCGCGCGCAAATTCGGCAAGCCACGCGCCTGTCGCTGTTGCCGCGCCGGCGGCAGCAAAGGCCGAAGGCGCTCAGGGATCGATGGACGATCTCGACGAATTCGAGCAGGCACTTGAGGAGGATTTTCGCCGTAGCTACCGCGATCCGGTGCCGCGGCCGGAGAATCTTGCGCGCATGACGCTCGAATCCGCAAGTGTTACAGCCGACCGCAGGCGTGCGCGCTCCATGCGCGGCATTGCGGTCGCCGCCGGCCTGATCGCTGTCTTCGGCCTCGGCTCTTATGGTGTCTATGCCTGGCTGTCCGGCGGCGCACCGCTCGGCGTGTCCTCCGGCGAGCCGCGTGTCATTGTCGCGGATAAGGATCCCGTGAAGGTTCCCCCGGAAAATCCCGGCGGCAAGACCGTTCCGAACCAGGATAAGGCCGTCTACGACCGTGTCGCCGGTGCAACGACAGAGGAGCCGAAGCAGAAGGCACTCGTTTCATCCAATGAAGAGCCGGTTGACGTCGTCCAGAAGACGCTCATTCCGGAGGCTCTGCCAATGGATGACGGTGATGGTGCCGCCGACGATCTGACGCCGACGCCAGCCGGCGAGACCGAGGATCCGCGCCTGCTTCCCGATCAGGATACGGCTGATGCCCAGCAGGGCGATGATGATCAGACGCCCGCAGTCGCGCCGCGTCGGGTTCGCACCATGATCGTCAAGCCCGACGGGACACTTGTGGCCCGTGACGAGCCCGCACCGGCTCCAGCTCCGAGCGTGGCAGCTGCGACGCCTGCACCGGCGCAAGCCGAAGTCGCGCCGGCACCGGTTGCTGCGGCGCCCGCCGATGTTCAGACGACGGCGACAAACCAGTCGGCTGCAGCATTCCCGGCAACCGGCAACATCGCTTCGGCAGGCCTGCGCACGTCTCCGGTTGACAGCCAGCCGGCCGAGCCCGCCCAGCCGATACCCGCCGCTAACGAAAGTGCCGCGCCAAGCACCGGCAACCCGGCTGCTAGCGTCGAGAAGACCGCCGAGGTTGGTGATACGGCTCCGGTGCCCACGGCGCGGCCGGTCGACCAGCCGGTAAACGTCGTCGGCACAGTCACGGAGCGGGGCAACGTCCGCACTGCTGCAGAAGCGCCGGCGGAAGTCGCCTCCGCCAACCCGGTCCAGGAACAGCCCGTCGCGGCCGCTCCTGCGGGCGGCTACGGCATGCAGATCGCCTCGCTTCCCTCTGAAGAGGAGGCCAAGAAGACCTATGCCAGCCTTTCGTCCAAATTCGGCAGCGTGATCGGCGGTCGCGGCGTCGAAATCCGCAAGGCCGATATCGCCGGCAAGGGCACCTTCTACCGCGTCCGCATCCCTGCTGGAACGAAGGACGAGGCGGCCGAGCTTTGCCAGCGCTACCGCCAGGCGGGCGGCAGCTGCCTGATCTCGAAGTAAATATCTGACGATATCCTCCGGCGGCGGGAAGGTTTTCCCGCCGTTTTTTTGTGAACGGCGGCTTGACGCACTCGTATTTCGCCGGTCGCCGTCTATGATTCGGATATGACCGAATCAAAAGCAATGATCCTGGGCTGCAGCGGCCCCATCCTCACCCCGGAAGAGCGAGCTTTCTATCAAGGCGAACAGCCGTGGGGCTTCATTCTCTTCGGACGCAATATTTCCGAACCGGCGCAGATCTTCGATCTCGTCGCAGCCCTGCGGGATAGCGTCGGCCGTGATGTCCCGGTTCTGATCGATCAGGAGGGAGGGCGTGTCCAGCGTATCCGCTCGCCGATCCTGTCGCCCTATCCTTCCGGCCAGGCACTCGGCGATCTCTATCGGCGCGATCGCGATATGGGTCTGCGCGCTGCCTGGCTCATGTCGCGCCTGCATGCCTTCGATCTCCTGAAGTTCGGTATCAACGTGGATTGCCTGCCGGTCCTCGACGTTCCGGTCGAAGGCAGCAGCAACGTGATCGGAAATCGCGCCTATGGCGGCGATCCCGTCACCGTCACCGAGATGGGGCGGGCCGCTGTTGAAGGGCTGAAGGCCGGCGGAGTATTGCCCGTCATGAAGCATATGCCGGGCCACGGCCGCGGCTTTGCCGATTCCCATCACGAGCTGCCGGTGGTCGGTGCGTCTCTTGCCGAACTCGAAGCTCATGATTTTCCGCCCTTCGTTGCACTGAAGGACGAGCTCATGGCGATGACCTGCCATGTGGTTTTTACGGCCATCGATTCGCAAAATCCGGCGACGACCTCACGTAAGGTAATAGATGACATCATTCGCGGCTATATTGGCTTCAACGGCCTGCTTCTTTCTGACGACACCTCGATGAATGCCCTTTCCGGCACGATCGGCGAAAGAGCGGCAAATATTGTTGCGGCGGGATGTGATATCGTGCTGCATTGCAATGGGGTTATGGACGAGATGAAGCAGGTCGTTCGCAACGTGCCCGCGCTTTCCGGTTTGTCGCTTGCTCGTGCGCGAGCGGTCGAGGCGGCGTTCGGGCGCGGTGACGGCGCTGAGGAGGCTGCAATTCGCGCCGAGTTCGACGCGCTCTTTGCGGTCGCTTGAAGTCGGGCCTCCTTGGGGAGTGGGATTGGTGAACAAGGTCAAGGGCACGGATAGAACCCAGTCGGCGGCCATCCCCATGGACAGGCTCTGGCAGGACAATTCTGCCGAGCGCGCCTCGCATGAGCCGGCCCTCGTCATTGACGTTGCCGGCTTCGAAGGGCCGCTTGACCTCCTGCTTTATCTCGCCCGCAACCAGAAGGTCGATCTTTCCCGAATCTCGGTGCTCGCTCTCGCCGAGCAATATCTCCAGTTCATCGAGAGCGCTCGCCGCATCCGCATCGAGTTGGCTGCCGACTACCTCGTGATGGCGGCCTGGCTCGCCTACTTGAAATCGAAGCTGCTGATCCCGCAGCAGAGCAAGGACGACGGCCCGACCGGCGAGGAAATGGCCGCGACACTCGCCTTCCGGCTGAAGCGCCTTGAGGCCATGCGTGACGCGGCGACGGCGCTTCTCAACCGCAACCGTCTTGGACGCGACGTTTTTGCTCGCGGCGCCCCCGAGCATATTCCGGACCGCAAGCGGTCCGCCTTTGAGGCAAGTCTCTATGATCTGTTGACGGCCTATGCCGCCCTGCGGCAGCGGCAGGCAGTGACGCAGGTGACGATCGAGCGCCGCCGCGTCTGGTCCCTGACCGACGCCCGCGAACTCCTGACGA
Source organism: Rhizobium sp. BK251 (assembly GCF_004345245.1). Taxonomy (GTDB): domain Bacteria; phylum Pseudomonadota; class Alphaproteobacteria; order Rhizobiales; family Rhizobiaceae; genus Rhizobium. Next base: position 182,930 of record NZ_SLUQ01000010.1, read on the forward strand.
GAATGATCGGCGATATCAGCGATTGGACGGCGCTGGAGCATTACCTGCTGCAGTATATGACGACGCCTCAGGAACGAACCACGGCGATTGCCAGCGCCTTCGCGGCTTCACTGGAACTCGTGCGCGAGGGAAAACTCGAAATTCGCCAGGACGGCGCCTTCGAGCCTCTCTACCTGCGCCGTGGTCCGAAGCATACCCCGATTTATCCGGTCGAGTGACGGGGGGCGCAGTGGCGGAGCTCCAGAACAGACACAGCATCCTGGAAGAGGTGGAAGGCCACGCCGACGATGCGGCCCATCTGCTCTTCGCCCGTGAGGCGGAGCGGATTGCCGAGGCGCTGGTCTTCGCTTCCGCGCAGCCTGTCCCGGAACCCTTCATCGCCGAACGGCTGCCGCGTGGCGTGGACGTCCGGGTGGTCATGCAGAATCTCAGGGAGCAATACGCCCAGAGAGGCGTCAATCTCGTGCAGGTGGACGACTGCTGGGCCTTCAGGACCGCCTCGGATCTATCCTTCTTCATTCGCACGGACGAAAGCGCAGTCAGGAAGCTGTCGCGCGCCGCCTTGGAAGTGCTCGCGATTATTGCCTATCACCAGCCGGTGACACGCGCCGAGATCGAGGACATCCGCGGCGTGCAGACATCCAGGGGAACGCTTGACGTGCTCATGGAGGCGGGCTGGGTGCGCTTTCGCGGCCGCAGGCGCACGCCCGGGCGGCCGGTGACGCTCGGTACGACCAAGGACTTCCTCGACCATTTCGGTCTGGAGGAAATTCGAGACCTGCCCGGTCTCGAAGAATTGAAGGGGGCAGGGCTGCTTTCGGGCCGCATACCGGCTAACTTCAATGTACCCTCTCCCTTGATGAGCGATGAGCTTACCGAGGACGAAGATCCGATTACGCAGCTGGATCTCGAGGAATTGGGACTTCTGGCGCCTGGGGGCGCGGAGGAATAGGGCAGGGCACATCGTGCCCATTCGGTCACGGAAGGGTCGCTTCTCCATTCGCCGACGAGTAGTGGCGAAGCGGGTGAAGAGGAATTCGTGTCCGTCGCTTTTGCGCTCTGTGGTCAGTTGGATCGAGCGGCAATCCACAAGACATTTGGTGTTTGAAAAACATCTATAAACGTCTTACATCGGAAAGACACTGAAATAGGGAGTCAGGTTAATGGGTTCTTTTAGCATGTGGCACTGGTTGATCGTTCTGGTCATCGTGCTGTTGTTGTTTGGTCGTGGCAAGATCCCGGAACTGATGGGTGATGTCGCCAAGGGCATCAAGAGCTTCAAGAAGGGCATCAACGACGAAGATGCTCCCGAGCAGGCCAAGACTGTCGATCACAAGGCCGACGAACCGAAGTAAACACGTTCGGGCGCGGGCGGCGCGAAAGCGGTTCGTCCTGCCCCAGGAGCCTTTGCATGTTCGATATTGGCTGGACCGAGCTGCTTGTCATCGCGGTCGTTCTGATCGTGGTCGTCGGTCCCAAGGATCTACCACCGATGTTGCGCGCGTTCGGCAAGATGACGACGCGGGCCCGCAAGGTGGCAGGCGAGTTTCGCGCGCAGTTTGACGAAGCCATGCGCGAGGCGGAACTCGACGATGTTCAGCGCACGATAAGCGAGGCGAAAAGTCTCAATCCCGTCAATACGCTGAGGGATGCGATGAACCCGCTTCGGCAGATGGGCAATGAGATCAAGGCCGATCTGCAACGGTCGACCGTTGTGGATCCGAAGCCGGCGACCGAAACGGCATCGCCGGCGGTCGTGGCCCCGGAGCCCTCGATGAGCCTTCCCGAGACGCCTCCGGTCGTGCCCGCCGCCACCGCAACCGTGGAGCCGGCACCGCTGCTAACCCCTGAAACTTCGCCTGCACCTGCTGCGGTCGCCCTCGCGTCGACGGCAACGCCAGTCGCCGAGGAAAAACCGAAGCCGGTGCGGAAGCCCCGGGCGAAAGCAGCGGAGAAACCGACGGTCACCGTCGCAGCCGCGCCTGCCACCGAAAAGCCGAAGCGGACTGCCGCAGCCAGCCGAACCGCCACGAGCAAGACTGCTGCGCCCAGGAAGGCCGCTGCGACGAAGAAGGACAAAGCATGAGTGGCAACATCGAGGATAAGCCGCAGCCGCTTATCGAGCACCTCATGGAGTTGCGCACCCGGCTGATTTGGTCGATTGGCGCATTCTTCGTTGCTTTCATCGTCTGCTTCGTCTTTGCAAAGCATCTCTTCAACGCCCTCGTTTTCCCTTACAAGTGGGCAGTCATCTGGGCGCATCTCGACGTCAACAAGGCGCAGCTGATCTATACGGCGCCGCAGGAGTTCTTCTTCACGCAGGTAAAGGTCGCCATGTTCGGCGGTCTCGTGATCGCATTCCCGATCATTGCCGCGCAGCTCTACAAGTTCGTCGCGCCCGGCCTCTACAAGAACGAGCGCGCGGCGTTCCTGCCGTTCCTGATCGCGTCGCCGATCCTGTTCCTGATGGGCGCGTCGCTTGTGTATTTCTTCTTCACGCCGATGGTCATGTGGTTCTTCCTGACCATGCAGCAGGCGCCGGGAGAAGGCGATGTGGCGATCTCGCTGCTGCCCAAGGTCTCCGAATATCTCAGCCTCATCATGACGCTGGTGTTTTCTTTCGGGCTGGTCTTCCAGCTTCCGGTCATCACCACGCTGCTTGCCCGCGTCGGGCTCTTGACGTCGCAGTGGCTGGTGGAAAAACGCAAGTTCGCGATTGTCCTTGCCTTCATCGTTGCGGCGGTTCTGACGCCGCCCGATCCGATGTCCCAGATCGGCCTTGCGCTGCCGACCATCCTTCTCTACGAGATTTCCATCTACGCGGCGCGACTCGTGGAGCGCCAGCGTGCGCGGCAGGCGCTCGAGGAGAGTGCCGGGTCCACGGATGTTGCCAACAAGGACAACGACTGAGCGACGCCCGGTTCCTTCAACTGCCGTGAAAGTAGGCTTATTTTCCGGTCAGGGGCTTTCAGGCTCTTGACCGGTTTTCCTGTTTGCAACGACCTGGAACGACGATGCTCGATATCAAATGGATCCGTGAGAATCCCGAGGCTTTCGATGCGGCGCTTGAAAAGCGCGGCGCGGAGCCCTTGGCTGCCAGCCTCGTAGAGCTCGACGAGAAACGCCGTTCCGCAATCCAGAAGGCGCAGGACATGCTCGCGCGCCGCAACGCCGCGTCCAAGGAGATCGGCGCTGCCATGGCGCAGAAGAACGCCGAACTCGCCGAGAAGCTGAAGGCCGAAGTTGCGGAGATGAAGACGGGCTTGCCGGCCGCCGAGGAGGCCGAACGCGAGCTGACGGCGGCGCTCAACGACGCGCTTTCGCGCATTCCAAACATTCCCCTTGATGACGTACCGGTCGGCCAGGACGAGCAGGGCAACGTCGTCAAGCGGGTGGTCGGCGAAAAGCCGCGTTGGAACCATGCGGCGAAGGAGCATTTCGAGATCGGCGAAGCGCTCGGCTACATGGATTTCGACCGCGCGGCAAAGCTTTCGGGAGCCCGCTTCACGGTGCTGACCGGCCCGCTGGCGCGCTTAGAGAGGGCGCTTGGGCAGTTCATGCTGGACCTACACACCGGCGAGCACGGCTATACGGAAGTAAGCTCGCCGCTGATGGTGCGCGACGAGGCGATGTATGGCACCGGACAGCTGCCGAAGTTTGCCGAGGATCTCTTCAAGACCACCGACGGCCGCTGGCTCATCCCGACGGCGGAAGTAACGTTGACCAACCTCGTCTCCGGGGAAATTCTCGACCAGGAGAAGCTGCCGCTGCGCTTCACCGCGCTGACGCCTTCCTTCCGTTCGGAAGCCGGTTCGGCCGGGCGCGATACGCGCGGAATGCTGCGTCAGCACCAGTTCTGGAAGTGCGAACTCGTGTCGATCACGGATGCGGCAAGCTCCATCGAGGAGCATGAGCGCATGACGGCCTGCGCCGAGGAGGTGCTGAAGCGCCTGGGGCTGCATTTCCGGACGATGACGCTCTGCACGGGCGATATGGGCTTCGGCGCACGCAAGACTTACGATATCGAGGTCTGGCTGCCCGGGCAGGATACTTATCGAGAGATTTCGTCCTGCTCCGTCTGTGGCGATTTCCAGGCGCGACGCATGAACGCCCGCTATCGCGGCAAGGACGACAAGTCGACGAGGTTCGTCCACACGCTGAATGGCTCGGGTACCGCCGTGGGTCGCTGCCTGATCGCGATTCTGGAGAACTACCTGAACGAGGATGGCTCGGTTTCCATTCCGGACGTCCTGTTGCCTTATATGGGCGGCCTGAAGAAGATCGAACGGGCGGCTTGAGCCGGCGGAGAGAGCGATGCGGATTCTTCTGACCAATGACGACGGCATTCACGCCGAAGGCTTGGCCGTACTCGAACGCATCGCGCGCAGCATTTCCGACGACGTCTGGATCGTTGCACCGGAAACCGACCAGAGCGGCCTTGCCCATTCGCTGAGCCTCTCGGAGCCGTTGAGGCTGCGCAAGATTTCGGACAAGCACTTCGCGCTTCGCGGCACGCCAACGGATTGCGTCATCATGGGCATCCGGCAAGTCATGGACGGGAAGCCCGATCTCGTGCTTTCCGGCGTGAACTCCGGTTCGAATGTCGCCGACGACGTGACCTATTCAGGGACAATCGCCGGGGCGATCGAGGGAACGATGCAGGGCGTTCGCTCCTTTGCCCTCAGCCAGGCCTATGTCCATCGGGACGGCGCGCGTCTTGTCCCGTGGGAGGTGGCGGAGGCGCATGCCCCGGCACTGCTCGATCGGTTGATGGGTGTGGAACTACCCAATGGCACCTTCCTCAATCTCAACTTCCCGAACTGCCGGCCGGAAGAGGTCGACGGCGCTGAGGTCACGGCGCAGGGCAAGCTTGCCTTCAGCCTGCAGGTCGATGAACGTGCCGACGGTCGGGGCATTCCGTACTACTGGCTGAAGTTCGGCGAGCGCACGGGTGCCTTTCTCGCGGGGACCGATATCACTGCGCTCAAACGTAACAGGATTTCGGTAACACCTTTGAAACTCGATCTGACTGATTATTCCGTGCAAGACCGCATCGCGCGGGCGCTTGGATAGGGAGCAGCAGATTGAGTGGCCGGTTGGTCGAAAGGGAAGGTTTTGCCGCGCTTGTCCTCAGGCTTCGTGCTGCGGGCATTTCCGATATCGAACTGCTGACGGCAGTAGAGCAGTCGCCGCGCCATCTTTTCGCGCCGCCGCAGTTCGCCGACGATGCCTATTCGAGCCGGACGCTTCCGATTGAATGCGGTTCCTTCATGGAAGGAGTCGATCTCGCGGTCCGCATACTGCACAACCTCAAGCTGAAACCGGGTCAGCGCGTTCTCGAGGTCGGGACGGGCAGCGGCTTTACCGCCGCGGTCATGGCGCGCCGCGCCGAGCGCGTCCTTACGATCGAGCGCTACAAGACGCTGGTCACCGGTGCGCAGCGGCGTATCGATACGCTAGGTCTACGCAATGTCGTCATACGCCAAGCGGACGGCAGTGCGGGCCTGCAGGGCGAGGGCACCTTCGATCGCATTCTGGTCACGGCCGCCTTCAATTCCATGCCGAGATTCTACGCCGATCAGCTCGTTTCGGGCGGAATGATGATCGCTCCGCTGATGATTTCAGAAGATCATTGCCGCATGGTCCGCCTGACCAAGACCGGCAGCCGCTTCGAGCGGGAGGAGCTGTTCGAGGCGCCGTACCTGCCGATCGTCTCGAGAGTGGCCTCTTTCCTGTAGGCCGGCCAAGCGACGGGAGTCTGTCGCTATGGTTATCAATTTCTCAAAAAGATCGTGGCGATTCCCGTGCTTTAACCGCGTGGTAATACTAACGCGCTTTAATTGACTCACAAATGGTTGCGTCTTCAGTGGGTCGGGTCATGCGTTTTAGTCTTACACCGAGATTTGGAAAGTCCGCAGGAAATCTCCTCATTGCGGCCCTTCTTGCTAGTGCCGCGACGGGCTGTAGCTCGGATGCGACGCGGTTCAGCGGGCTCTTCGGGAGCTCGGATCAGATGACTACGGGTGCCATTCCGCAGCGGGGTTATGGTGCTCCACCCAACTCGGATGCGGTGCCGCTCGCAGATGTTTCTTCAGGTGGGTATGGCATGCAGTCGGGATATCCGGCAAATCAGCAGACATATAATCAGCCATATCCGGCACAGGCCGGCGGTGGCGGCTACGCCCCGAACGGCGCTCCTCCGGCAGCGGCCTCCAGCGCACGCATGGCTTCCGCTCCGGTCTCCGTTCAGAGGGCTGAGCTTGCCGCTCCGGGCGCAGCAGCGCCCAGCGCCCCGGCCAACAGTTCTCGCGACGTGGCAATGGCGCAGCCCTTCCCGACAGCCCCGAAGGTGGTTGAGCAGAAGGCGCCAAAACTTACGCCTGATCCGCTGACGACTGGCACGACGAAGGTGTCGGGTTGGTCTGCCGCCAACGCGCCGAGCGTCATGCTGCGACCGGGCGAAACGGTTGCGACGCTCTCGCGGCGCTACGGCGTTCCGGAAAAGGAAATCCTGCGCGTCAATGGCCTGAAGAATTCCGCGTCGGCGGCTCCGGGCCAGCAGATCATTATTCCGACTTTCAACGGCGGCAATGCTGCCAAGGCTGCGTCGCAGGCGGCTGACCTTTCCAAGGGCGGCAAGCCTCAGCCGGGCAAGTCTCAGGAACAGAACCTTGCCGTTCTGCCGGGCAGTGCCTCGGCCCGCGACAAGGCCCAGGGCGACGCCGGTGCAGCGGGTGGCAAGCTTGCAGCCGGCGCAGGCAAGGATCCTGGCGCCGGAGGCGGCAGCTACATCGTGAAGCCTGGCGATTCGCTTGCGAAGATCGCGCGGGCCACGGGCACGAGCGTGGACGATCTGAAGGCCGCCAACCAGTTGACCGCCGGTACGATCCGCATTGGCCAGGCATTGAAGATCCCGGGTCGCGGGGCGACGTCCGATCAGCTCAAGACCGCGTCGATCCCGGTCGAGAAGGCATCGGTCAAGGCTCAGGCAGCGCCGGTCGTTTCCGCAGTCCAGACGACGTCGGCAGAGCAGCCTGCGCCTTACAAGCCGCCGGTCGCCACGCAGAGTGTCTCCGATGTCGAGAAGAAGTCGGACGTTGCCTCCGCAGCGCCGGAATCAACCGGAATTGGCAAGTACCGCTGGCCGGTTCGCGGCGCGGTCGTGGCGGGCTTCGGCGCCAATGTCGACGGCAATCGCAACGACGGCATCGACATCTCGGTGCCGGAAGGCACCCCGATCAAGGCCGCCGAAAACGGTGTCGTCATCTATGCAGGCAACGGCCTCAAGGAACTCGGCAACACGGTTCTCCTGCGCCACGACGATGGAACCGTCACCGTCTACGGTCACGCCGATGCCCTGAGCGTCTCGCGCGGCCAGAAGGTTCAACGTGGCCAGACCTTGGCGACTTCAGGCATGAGTGGCAGCGCCAAGCGGCCCCAGGTTCACTTCGAGGTGCGCAAGGATGCGTCCCCGGTCAACCCCATGACTTTCCTTGAATAGGTATAGCGTCTCAAGGAACATGCAGAAGCCCGGCCAAGAGCCGGGCTTCTATGCTTTCAGGAACGGTCGATCGCGATGCGCAGGCGGCCGGAAAGATCCTGGATGAACTGCCATGCCACACGGCCCGAGCGGGCGCCGCGTGTTGTGGCCCATTCCAGCGCCTCGGCATGGAGCTTTTCGCGTTCGAGACCAAGTTTGAAGTGATCGGCATAGCCGTCGATCATCAAGAGATAGTCTTCCTGGCTGCATTTGTGGAAGCCGAGCCAGAGGCCGAAGCGATCGGAAAGGGAGACCTTTTCCTCGACGGCTTCGGACGGATTGATCGCCGTCGACTGCTCGTTCTCCAGCATGTGGCGAGGAAGCAGGTGGCGGCGGTTCGAGGTCGCATAGAAGAGGACGTTGTCGGGCCTGCCCTCGATGCCGCCGTCGAGCGCCGCCTTCAATGACTTGTAAGCCGTATCGTCGTGGTCGAAGGACAGGTCGTCGCAGAAGACGATGACCCGATGCGGCACATCCTTCAGCATGTCGAGGAGCATCGGCAGGCTGGCTATGTCTTCGCGGTGGACCTCGACGAGCTTCAGCGAGACACCGCTCTCGCGACGCACATCCTCGTGCACCGCCTTGACGAGGGATGATTTTCCCATGCCGCGCGCGCCCCAGAGAAGCACATTGTTTGCGGCAAATCCCTCGGCGAAGCGGACCGTATTCTCGTGAAGGATGTCGCGCACATGGTCGACGCCGCGGATCAACCGCAGGGCGACCCGGTTCGGCCTTGGGACTGGCTGGAGATGGAGGCGGGCGGGCGCCCAGACGAAGCAGTCCGCCGCGTCCCAGTCGTTGATCGCAGGCGGCGGCCCGGCCAGCCGGTCCACGGCGTCTGCGAGGCGGCGGAGCTCCGAAAGTATGGCATTGTTGATCTGTTCAGCCACCGTGTTTCCTCCTGTAAGTTCAAGGGAAGAGCTGCCCCATATTTTGTTGCGGGGTAGCATGGCGTTTCTGTAGCGAAAAGGCTAAGAGGCAGGCAAAACGGTACGCTAGCAGCCTGTTTGTGTTGCATTCGTCATCGTCGCAACTATAGTCCGGCAGCTAAGGCACAGGCCGTTTTTGCTTGGCCAAGAATTCGAGGAGTTTTCCATGTTTATCACCGAGGCGTTCGCCCAGACTGCAACCGAATCTGTTCCAGGCATTGGCTCCGGCCTGGAGATGCTTTTCCTGTTTGTGCCTCTGATGGTCGTTTGGTATTTTCTGCTGATCCGGCCGCAGCGCGCGCAGGCGAAGAAGCGGGACGAAGTCCTCAAGAACATCCGCCGCGGTGACCAGATCGTCACCGGTGGTGGCATCGTCGGCAAGGTGACCAAGGTCGTCGACGACAAGGAAGTCGAGATCGAAATCGCCGAGGGCGTTCGCGTTCGCGTCGTCCGCACGGGCATCTCGGAAGTCCGCGTCAAGGGCGAACCTGTCAAGGCAGATGCAGCCTGAGTAAACAGGAAGCCCCGGCGGTCGCCCCCGCCGGGAGCTGCACTCCGATAGCTTGAGAGCTTTATGCTGTATTTCTCTCGCTGGAAAACCATGCTGATTTGGTTGGCAGTGCTGTTCAGCATGGGCGTTGCCGCGCTTAATTTTTGCAGCGACCAGCAGCTCGCAGGGCTGCCGCGATGGCTTCCGGCCAAGAAGCTTGCCCTCGGCCTCGATCTCCAGGGCGGCACGCACATGACCTTGCGGATCGATCGCGCCGATATAGTGAGGGAGAAGCTCGAGGCGACGGTTGCCGAGGTGCGCACAAGGCTTCGCCAGGCGGGCATCCCCTATACCGGTCTCGGAGGCGTTGGCCAGGTCATCCAGGTTCGCATTACCGACCCGGCCCAGTTGCAGGCAGCGATAGCCACACTTCAGCCCTTGATAGCGCGGGTTCGCGGCAGCGGTGGGCTTGGGGGGCCGCTTGCCGAGATGACGCTCGGCGTCAACGACGGGACGCAGGTCACGCTGCAGATCACCAACGCTGCGATCAACGATCGCATGTCCTCGGCCTTGGTCCACTCCATGGATGTCGTTCGCCGGCGTATCGAGGAGATCGGCAAAGGCGAGCCGAGGGTAGAGCGCCAGGGAGCCGACAGGATCATCGTGCAAGTGCCCGGGCAGACCGATCCGGAGCGCCTGAAGTATTTGCTGAATCAGCCGGCACGTCTTTCCTTTCGGCTGATCGACGACAGCATGCCGGTGGAGAATGCCCTCGATGATCGCGCGCCGGCGAACTCGCAGGTTCTCTATTCGCAAGACGACCCGCCGACGCCCTACCTCGTTCAGAGGCAGTCCTTCGTCTCGGGGACCGACATAGTCGATGCGAAGCCCGGCTTCGATCCACAGACGAACGAGCCGGTGGTCAGTTTTACGCTGAATGCGGCTGGCGCGGCCCGGCTGGAGACGAGCACGCGGGAACATGCCGGCGGCTCTTTCGCGGTCGTGCTCGACGATCAGGTGATCTCGATTACTGCGATCCATGAGCCGATTACCGGTGGGGCAGGGCAGATTGCCGCCAACTTCTCGGCGGAGGGGGCGGAGGATCTCTCGATCTTGCTGCGCGCCGGCGCTCTTCCCGCTGCACTCACCGTCGTCGAAGAAAGAACCGTCGGGCCGAGCCTCGGTTCGGATTCGATCCGTTCGGGTCTTGCTGCAGGTGCCATCGGCGCGATGCTCGTCGCCGCCTTCATGCTCGCTGCCTATGGCTTCCTGGGGCTGATCGCCAACTTGGCGCTGGCGGCGAATGTCATCATGATCATTGCCGTCCTCACGCTCCTTGGCGCCTCGCTGACGCTACCGGGCATCGCGGGTATCGTGCTGACGCTCGGCATGGCGGTCGATTCGAACGTGCTGATCTACGAGCGCATACGCGAGGAGGCGAGAAACGGGCGTCCGATGGCGCAATCGGCCGATATCGGCTTTGCCAAGGCGCTCGCCACGATCATCGATGCCAATGTCACCACCTTCATTGCGGCGATCATTCTCATCTATGTCGGCACCGGCCCGGCTCGTGGCTTTGCGGTTACCCTGGCCGTCGGCATTCTGACGACGCTCTTCACAGCTTTCACCTTGACGCGCTGGATCGTGGCCAAGTGGCTCGAATGGCGCCATCCCAGGTGGCTGCCGCGAGGCGTCCACACCGGCATATTCGACGACAGCAACATTCGCTTCATGGGTATCCGCCGCTACACGTTCACGGTGTCAGCGGCGCTTTCCATCGCGGCCATGGCGGCATTCGCTGTCGTCGGACTCAACCGCGGTGTCGATTTCACCGGCGGCTCCATCATCGAAATCAAGGCGAAGCACGGCAGTGCCGACCTCGCGGATATTCGCACCCGCCTCGATGACCTCAATCTCGGCGGGGTCCAGGTGCAGGGCTTCCGGGATGGTTCGGGCGCGCTCATCCGCGTGCAGTCGCAGCAGGGCGGCGAAAACGCCGAACAATCGGCTACCACGCTGGTGCGCGGTGAGTTGGCGGACGACTATGATCTTCGCCGCGTGGAAGTCGTCGGCCCGGCGGTGTCGGGTGAACTTACAAAGTCCGCAACGCTCGGCATTGCCGCCTCGCTTGGCGTCATCCTGCTCTATATCTGGTTCCGCTTCGAGTGGCAGTTTGCCATAGGCGCGATCATCGCGACGCTGCATGACGTAATCCTCACGCTTGGACTATTCGTTCTGACGGGGATCGAGTTCAACCTGGCGAGCATTGCCGCGCTCCTGACCATCATCGGCTATTCCCTCAACGATACGGTCGTGGTCTACGACCGCATGCGCGAGAATCTGAGGCGTTATCCAAGGATGCCGCTGCCGATCCTGATCGATGCTTCCATCAACCAGACGCTTTCGCGCACTCTGCTCACTTCATTGACGACGCTGCTGGCCATCACCGCACTGTTCCTTTTCGGCGGCGAGGTGATACGATCCTTTGCCTTCGTTTTGCTTTTCGGTGTGGCGGTCGGCACGTTTTCGTCTATTTACATCGCCGCCCCCGTATTGATCGCCTTCAGGCTTCGGCCCAAGGGTCTGGATCTCGAGGATGATGCCGACGAGACGTCGGCCGGGGGCCATATGCATCACGGAAAACCGGTGGTTTGAATTCATGGCCAAGGGCATCGAGATTCGCGCAGCGCACTTTCCCGGGCGCGCGCCGATCGACACTTACGGGAACGGCGGCTTTCGCTTCGCCGACATGTCGCATCGCGGCTCGCTGCTGTGCCTTCCCTCGGGCATCTATGGATGGGACATGGACGAGACCAAGCCGTTAACCTCAGACAATTTTAGGCGGGTGCTGGACGAAGCGGCTGAGATCGAGGTTCTGCTCGTCGGAACGGGCCTGCAGCTGCGTCCTTTGCCGGCAGAGCTGAAGGCCGCACTGAAGGCCCGAAACATCTCGTCTGACCCGATGAGCACAGGTGCGGCGGTGCGAACCTTCAACATCATGCTGGCCGAGTCCCGCGCTGTGGCCGCAGCCCTGATCGCCGTGTGACCGGGATCGTGTCATCCATGGCTACGAGTGATGCAAGACCGGCAAATCGCGACATATGTCTCGCGACCTTGCGAGAGACCGATCGCGACCGTTATCTCGCGTGCCTGTTGGCCCCGGAGGAGAAGCGGCGGGCGCTCGCAGCCCTCTACGCCTTCAATGCGGAGCTCGCCCGCATCCGCGATCTCGTGCACGAGCCTCTGCCGGGTGAAGTGCGCATGCAATACTGGCGAGACCTGCTGGAGGGGCACTCCCATGGTTCGACCGAGGCCAACCCGCTGGCTTCGGAGTTGCTCCTGGCGATCGACGAGCACCGACTGCCGCGCCAGACGCTCATCAACATGATCGAAGCCCGCATCTTCGATCTCTATGATGATCCGATGGAAACGCGGCATTCGCTGGAGGGCTATGCCGGCGAGACAGCTTCGGCCCTCATCCAGCTGGCGAGTCTCGTTCTATCCCCGGAAGATGCGGCGAGATCCGCGACCGCCGCCGGCCATGCCGGCGTGGCGCAGGCGATCGCCGGCTTGGTCCTGCTGATGGCGCTGCATCGTAGCCGCGGCCAGCTTTACCTGCCGCTAGAGATTCTCGCGGCGACGGGGCTCGATCGCGATGCCTTCATGAGGGGCGACGACATCCCGCGCATTTCCGCTGCGATCGAGGCCTTTGCCGGGCTGGGACGGGAGCACCTGGCGAAGGCGAGGGCGGCCGGTGATATTTCGAAGCAGGTCTTCCCTGCTTTCCTGCCGGTCAGCCTGGCAGAGAGCGTGCTGGTCGGCGCACAGAAGAGCGGGGCGCAGATCTTTGACCGGCCGATGCAGACGCCGCAGTGGAAGCGGCAATTGCGAATGGCGATCTCGGCGGTGCGCAAGCGGCTGTGAACCACGTCAAATTCGCGCAAGTCTCGCGCATTAGGGTCGCACGTGTTCGCTGCGCTTTGGATGGAGAAATGGCGTGAGCTTGATCGTGTGGGGCGTGATCTTCGCCGCTGTTATCGGCTTTGCATATCTGACGACGCGCATGGCCTCCCAAACCAAGGAAGACAGCCTGCACGACACGGGTCTTGCGATCCTTGAGTTCGGTCGCGCCTTTCCCAAGGAGGCGATCCGGCAGCTGCAGACGACCGCAGATGGACAAGGCGTCTTCGTGCGACTTCACGACAACAAGGCCGGCCTCATGCGCAATCTGCGCAGCCATTTCGCCTGCCATCTCATAGAGCCGGGCACGGTAAGGGTAACCCCTACGCCGACGGGACGCGGACTTGCGATTGAATTCATCGACGGGCCGTCCCACAACGGCGTCTTCGAATTTGCGACGGCCGCCGAAGCGGCAGAAGTCTCGCTCTGGCTTCTCGGCAATTATGTCAGTGAGGCCGACCTAGAGGTCGAGCAGGCTGCTACGCCCCCGGCTGACTTCCGGCAATAGACGACGTACTCAGGCAGTCGCAAGTTCGCGGATGCCGAGCCAGGATGCGCAATCGGCGAGCGCCCGCCGGGCGATCAACTGGCGCTTCATGATCGTCTTGTCCTTGCCGCGGAAGCGTTTGACTCCTTCCGGCTTGACGATGGAGCCCGGCTCAAGCTCGGGAAACAGCCCGAAATTGATGTTCATGGGCTGGAACGAGCGTTTGCCCGGTTCCTCGTCGTTGACGAGGTGGCCGCCGGTGATGTGATTGAGGAGCGATCCAAGCGCAGTCGTCGCCGGGGGCAGGGTGACCACCTCGCCCTTTCGTTCTGCGGCTGCAAAGCGCCCGGCGAGAAGACCAACGCTCGCGCTCTCCACATAGCCTTCGCAGCCGGTGATCTGGCCGGCAAAGCGCAGCCCCGGCCGCGATTTCAGCATCAGCGACCGATCGAGCAGCGTCGGTGAATTGATGTAGGTGTTGCGGTGCAGTCCCCCGAGGCGGGCGAACTCGGCGTTCTCGAGGCCCGGGATCAGGCGGAATGTCTCAGCCTGCGCACCATATTTCAGCTTCGTCTGGAAGCCGACCATGTTGTAGAGCGTGCCGAGCGCATTGTCCTGGCGAAGCTGGACGATCGCATATGGCTTTACGGTGGGGTTGTGCGCATTGGTGAGGCCCATCGGCTTCATCGGGCCGTGACGCAGCGTTTCCCGTCCGCGCTCCGCCATGATCTCGATCGGCAGGCAGCCGTCAAAATACGGCGTGCCTTCCCATTCCTTGAAGCCGACCGTGTCGCTGCCGACAAGCGCATCGATGAAGGCGTTGTACTGCGTCTCGTCCATCGGGCAGTTGATGTAGTCCTTGCCGGTGCCGCCGGGGCCGACCTTATCGTAGCGCGACTGATACCAGCAGATGTTCATGTCGATGCTGTCGCGATAGATGATCGGCGCAATCGCGTCGAAGAAGGCAAGCGAATCCTCGCCGGTCTCTGCCTGGATCGCTGTCGCCAGCGAAGGGGCTGTGAGCGGACCGGTCGCCACGATCGCAAGATCCCACTCCTTCGGCGGCAGGCCGGTAATCTCCTCGCGCACGACAGTAACGAGCGGATGTTCCTGAACGGCTTTTGTCACTGCGGCCGAGAAGCCGTCACGGTCGACCGCAAGCGCGCCGCCGGCCGGAACCTGGTGCCTGTCGGCGCATGCCATGATCAGCGAGCCCGCCAAACGCATTTCGGCATGAATGACGCCGACCGCGTTGCTTGTCGCGTCGTCGGAGCGGAAGGAGTTGGAGCAGACGAGTTCAGCAAGACTGTCCGTCTTGTGTGCATCCGTGCCGCGCACGCCGCGCATTTCATGCAGGATGACCGGCACGCCCGCCTGGGCGATCTGCCAGGCTGCCTCGGACCCCGCAAGGCCCCCGCCGACGATATGAATGGGTTTGTGAGAGGTCTCGGTTTTCATGTGGGGCTGCTTATCACGCCGCCGACGCAGTTCCAACCGATTTGAAGCGCCCCATTTCGAGGGGCCGGAATCAAAAACGGCGCCGGTGGCGCCGTCTTGGAACGATCGGCTCGATCAGCGATTAGCGGAACGAGCGCGATGCGATGGTGCGGATGTCGTAGCGGCTGATGCCGATGTCCGACAGGGTCTGGTTGGAAAGGCTGCCAAGCTCGCTGAGCGTACGGCGGTAGCTCATCCAGCTCTTTGCAATGCGAATCGGGTTCATGGTTCTATCCTCAAGTCACGTATGGGGGCAAAATCGCCGCCTCATCGGTTGACATTGATATAGGTACTCTCTCGAATATTTTGCAGTGCAAATAAATGGCGACTGCTATGCATTTGTGCAGTGCGACGCTCAAAATAGAGGCGAAGTCCAAATTCTGAGCGATATTTTACGGAGGATTCCAGGCGATCACGCACGGCCGAGATTATGTTCCGGAAAACGAAAAACGCCCGCATTTCTGCGAGCGTTTCATGTGAGGCGGGCGCCTTGGGAGGACCGCGATCGCCTTGGTATTAGCGGGCAGCGGCTTCGCGAGCGACGCGATGGATGTCCGAACGGTCGATGCCGAGGTCATGCAGTTCGCGGGTGGTCATACGGCCGAGTTCGGTAACCGTCTGACGATACTTGCGCCAGTTGTTGAAAGAGCGTGCAATGTTCATTTCGATCCCCTTTCCTAGGGTTTGTGTGTGCCAGCGGCCTAGCTCGGCGCTGACTTCCATCTGATGAGACCTAATATATGCTGCGCTGCGAAAACTAACAGAGTGAATGTCTCATGCCACCTATGCGCAAAACGCATGTCAAGTGGTGAAATGCAGCCCCCATTCTGATTAATCCTTGGGCACGGCGTATGGCGGCAAATCCTGCTCCACAAGCGCGATGAAGCCCCGCGGGCGGATGGTGACGCTTCCAACCCGGCAGGCCTGCCCCTTGCATTCCAGAGCTTCCTTGGTTCGAGCGGCTCGGTCGCGATTTTCGTTAGCCGATGCCTGGCCGCACGAGATCTTCACTTCCGCTTGCGACCGTAGGCTTTCGTCGCGGATACAATCGTGAACATGTATCGGCTAGTCCCCGAACCGCAGGCGACTAATCGATTAAGGAGTGCCCTCAAAAAGACAAACGCCCACCGGGGGAGGATCCGGCGGGCGTTACAATAATGATCGACAACTGGGAGGAGGATGTTGTCGACCTATCGGCGTAGCGTTGGGAGGAGGAGTACGCTACTCCGAATTCATTCCCGAGCATCATGTCGGGTCATCGGGGCCGTGGCAGCGCGCGGTTGCCGGTCCCTTCTTGCAGGCATTAGATAATGCGCTCATTCCGGATTTTGCACTGCAATATGTTCATGGAAGGCATGAGTCGCGCGCATGGCTATCGCCCATACTTACTCAGGGGTATATTCCTAGCATGACATTCGCTAACGCGTGGTTAAGGATTGTCTCGATCCGGGGTGCAGATGCAGCGGATGGAGCCGGTGTGTAACTGGGGTAGGCGGCCCGCGAAGGCGCACCGCAAAGAAGGATGTGTGTAATGTATCGTGGTAGGCTGGAGCGTGATCTGGCGCTATGGGTCGAAAAGGGAATGCTGGATGCGGCTGCGGCCCGAGGCCTTCTGGCGGAATATGACAGCCGGCCGGCGAGCTTCAGCCTGGGCCGGGTGCTACTTGTGCTGGCCGCACTTCTCGTCTCGGCGGCCATCCTTCTGCTCATCGCCTCGAACTGGGAGGCGATCCCGCGGCTCATTCGTGTCGTCGCCATTCTAGGCCTGATCTGGTTCTTCTACATCTCGGCGGCGTTGCTGACCGCTCGTGGCGCGTTCGCTTCCGCGACGGCCATGCTGCTTCTGGGCACGATGAGTTTCGGTGGGGCGATTTCGCTGATCGGTCAGATGTATCATCTTTCGGGCGATCAACTGACAGTGATGTTCCTTTGGTTCGGGGTCGCCGTGCTAGGGGCCGTTCTCTTTCGTTCCGCCGCGCTGGTGGCCTTGTCCGGTTTCCTTTCCTGGGCGTCCTTTGCCGTATATCTGCAGGAATATGATGTGCGATGGGCGGGGCTGCTGCCCTGGAGCGCGCCGCTGATGGCCTGCATCCTGATCCTGCTCGTTCGCTTTACCGGGGCGCATCGGGCTCGCCATCTGGCCTATATGCTGATGATCGCGTGGCTGACCTGGCTCTATACACTGAGAGAGGACGTGGTGACGGCTCTCGCCTTTGCGATTTGCGGCATGGCCGCCCTGGTGCTTGTCAGTCTTCGTCCGCCGCCGCTCGATCGGCTACTGCGTGACGCGGGTGCGGCTCCGGCCTTCTACAGCTTTCTGGTTGGGGTCATCGGCCTCCTTCTTCTCCATGGGGAGATCGACAGCGGGTGGAAGCTGATCGTCCTTGGGATCGCAACCCTTGCGGCGGCGATCCTCGCCATCGTGCTGCAGGGCCGCGACAACGGCGCCGTCCGATACCTCGCCTATGCCGCCTTTGCCGCGGAGACGTTCTATCTCGCCTCCATCACCGTCGGCACGATCATCGGGACGTCCGGCTTCTTCCTTGGCTCCGGTCTCTTCGTGGCGCTGGTGGCCTGGCTCGTCATCCGCCTCGAACGAAGATTTTCCGGCGAACGGACGGAGGTGGCGCCATGACTCTCCTCGACAAGATCTCGAGCCGAGGTGCGCGCTACCTCCTGGCCGCCGCTATCGTCGCGGGCGCCCAAACGGCAATTATCGGCTATGTCGTCGAGAGCCGCGCTGCCATCCTCAGAAACGGCGCGGAGGTGCTTCTGAAAACCGCTCCGATCGATCCGCGTGATTTCCTGCGGGGCGATTATGTCATCCTCAACTACGACATATCGAGCGTCCCAATGTCGACCGTGACTGGGCCGAGGCCGACAGAGCCCGGCGAAGCGACTTTGACGGTCAGGCTCGGGAAGCAGCCGGACGGCTACTGGACGATCATCGAATCGTCGTTTGGCGATCTCGCACCGCAACCGAACAGCGTCCTGCTCCGCAGCCTTCCCTTCTATAACTACGCGACATCGGCCGACGACACGATCCGCGTCGAATATGGCATAGAGCGCTACTACGTGCCGGAAGGGCAGGGAAAGGGGTTGGAGTCGGCCCGAACGGAAGGACGCATATCCGTCGCTGCCCGGGTCTCGGCAAACGGCTCGGCACAGATCCGGAGCCTGCTTCTGGACGGTACGCCTGTTTATGAGGAGCCGCTTTATTGACGTCGAGAATAGGCCGTGAAGCCTGTGCCGCAAAAGCTTGTCACAGGCCTTTCATTTTTCCTTTGCGCCGCTTGAATCGGGTGATATAGAGACGCCGCGCTCCGGAAGGCCTCATGCGCAGGCGTTGCTATGCGGTTTTGCGTGCGCGGGTATGGTGAAATTGGTAGACACGCCAGATTTAGGTTCTGGTGCCGCAAGGCGTGGGAGTTCAAGTCTCTCTACCCGCACCAAGCTGCTTGCAGGCGGGGAGAGACCGACGCGACGGTTGAACCCTGGTGACCCGGGAGACCATGCGCCATTTTGCCTGGCAAAATGTCCAATGGATTACAGCAAAGCCACGAACGGTAATTGAATTCCGGCGTCGTGCTCATTGAAACCAACGGCTGTCTGAGCACGGCCGCCACGAAGTGAAGGTAGGAAGAGATGCAGGTTATCGAAACGCTCGCTGAAGGGCTGAAGCGCGAAATCAAGGTCGTAATCCCGGCCAAGGACATGGAAGCCAGGATGAACGAGCGTCTTGCCGACGTTAAGGACAAGGCTCGCATCAATGGCTTCCGTCCCGGCAAGGTACCGGTCGCCCACCTGAAGAAGATGTACGGCAAGTCGATCATGGCCGACCTCGTAAACGAGATCGTTCGCGAACAGCCGACCTCCATCCTTTCCGAGCGCGGCGAAAAGTCCGCGACGCAGCCCGAAGTCGCCATGACCGAGGACAAGGACGAAGCGGAAAAGATCCTTTCCGCCCAGGCCGACTTCGAATTCACGCTCTCCTACGAAGTTCTGCCGCCGATCGAGCTGAAGCCGACCAAGGGCATCAAGGTTACGCGCGAAGTCGTCGAGATCGCTGAATCCGACATCAACGATCAGATCCTGACGATCGCCGAAAGCGCGCGCAGCTTCGAGACCAAGAAGGGCAAGGCCGCCAACGGCGACCGCATCACCATGGATTATGTCGGCAAGGTCGACGGCGAAGCCTTCGAGGGCGGCACCGACCAGAATGCTGAGCTCGTCCTCGGCTCCGGCCGCTTCATCCCGGGCTTTGAAGACCAGCTCGTTGGCGTCAAGGCCGGCGACGAGAAGACCATCAACGTGACTTTCCCGGCTGAATATCCCGCCAAGAACCTCGCCGGCAAGGACGCGACCTTCGACGTCACGGTCAAGGACGTTGCCGCTCCGGGCGAAATTGAGATCAACGACGAACTCGCCTCCAAGCTCGGCATCGAATCCGCCGATCGCCTGAAGGAAATCGTGCGCGGCCAGATCGAGGCGCAGTACGGTGCCGTCACCCGCCAGAAGATCAAGCGCCAGATCCTTGACCAGCTGGACGAGATGTACAAGTTCGAGACGCCGAAGTCGCTCGTTGAGGCCGAATTCGGCAACATCTGGCGCCAGGTCAGCACCGATCTCGCCCAGTCCGGCAAGACCTTCGAAGACGAAGGCACGACCGAAGAAAAGGCCCGTGAAGACTACCAGGTGCTCGCCGAGCGCCGCGTTCGTCTCGGCCTCGTCCTCTCCGAGATCGGTGAGAAGGGCGGCGTCGAAGTGAGCGAGGAGGAGATGCAGCGCGCGATGTACGAGCAGCTTCGTCAGTTCCCGGGCCAGGAGAAGCAGATCCTTGACTTCTTCCGCAACACCCCCGGTGCCGCCGCTTCGCTGCGCGCTCCGCTCTTCGAAGAGAAGGTCATCGATCAGCTCCTCAACGAGATCGACGTCACCGACAAGACCGTGACCAAGGAAGAGCTGCTGGCCGACGACGAGGCCGACGGCGAGGAAAAGCCGGAGGCCAAGAAGGCCGCCCCGAAGAAGAAGGCTGCTGCCAAGACCGAAGCTGCCGCTGAGGGCGAAGAAGCCGCTGAAGCTGCTGCGCCGAAGAAGAAGGCTGCACCGAAAAAGAAGGCTTCCGAGGAAGGCGCCGAGTAATCTCGGCCCCATCGGCTCGACGGAATTGAAAAGGCCGCCTTTTGGGCGGCCTTTTTGCTATGCAATTGCTGGCGCTCGGAACAGCCGCTCAGGGCTTGGCCTGGATCTCGCCCATGCGGTTCCAAGCGTCGAGGCCGGCGATCTTGTAGGCTTCGGCGAGGGTCGGATAGTTGAAGGTGTTCTCGACGAAATATTCGACGGTACCCTTCAGGTTGAGCACAGCCTGGCCGATATGAACGAGCTCGGTCGCACCTTCGCCAACGATGTGGACGCCGAGCAGGCGGCGCGTCTTCAGCGAGAAGATCATCTTCAGGAGGCCGGTATCGAGGCCCATGATGTGGCCGCGCGAGGTCTCGCGAAAACGGGCGATCCCACATTCGTAGGGAATGCCGCGCTCCTTCACCTCTTCTTCGGTGAGGCCGCAGGTGGAGATCTCGGGCACCGCATAGATGCCGTAGGGGAAATACTTCTGCGGCTCCTTGGCGATCGCCCCGACGGCGACGCGCGCGGCGATGCGCCCCTGTTCCATCGAGGTCGATGCAAGGCTCGGGAAGCCGACGACGTCGCCGGCGGCGAAGATGTGCGGCACCGATGTCTGGAAGGTTTCGGGGTTGACGCTGAGGCGGCCACGGCTGTCGGCCTCGAGGCCCGCGGCCGCAAGATTGAGGGTATCCGTGGCTCCCATGCGGCCCGCGGCAAAGAGCACCATGTCGCAGGTGATCCGGCGACCATTGTCGAGCGTCACATGGGCCCTGCCGTCCGCTCCCTTCTCAACCGCCGTCGCCTTTTGTCCGAGGTTGAGCTTCATGTTGCGGTCGCGCAGCTGATAGATGAAGTCCTCGACGATCTCCTTGTCGATGAAGTCGAGCATCGTCGACTTCGGATCGAGGATGGTGACCTGTGTGTCGAGGGCGCTGAAGATCGTTGCATATTCGATGCCGATGACACCGGCGCCGATCACGACCAGCGACCGCGGCAACTCCTCCATGTCGAGGAGCTCGTCGCTGTCGAGGATAGTCTTGCCGTCGAAGGGTATATAGTCGGGCCGGAAGGGCTTCGTACCGACGGCAAGCAGGATACTGGACGCGCCAACCTGGATGGTCTCGCCGTCATCCTTGACGATCTGCAATGTCGTCGCGTCGACGAAGCTCGCCTTGCCCCGCATGCTCTGTACGCGGTTGCGGGCGAACTGGTGTTCGAGGACTTCGACTTCATGGTCGAGGGTGATCAAAAGGCGGCGGCGCAGGTCGGCGGCGCTGATCTCTTCCTTGACGCGGTAGGCGCGGCCGTAGAAGCCGCGTTCACGCCATCCCGAAAGGTTGAGCGCGGTCTCGCGCAGCGTCTTCGACGGGATTGTTCCGGTATGCACAGAAACGCCGCCGACGCGCTTTCCTTGTTCGATGACCAGAACCTTCTTGCCGAGCTTGGCCGCCTGGATGGCTCCCCTGCGACCCGCTGGACCGCTGCCTACAACAACGAGATCGTACTGGAACATTGCCTAGCCCCGGTTAGAAAATGGAATCATATTGCATTGCGATATGTCGCTCGTTAAGCGCTAATCGGTCAATGTTACAAATACTCTTTCGATGAGCGTCAGGAATTCATAAAACCGAACATCGGTTCGAGCTTTTCGAAGGTCCGGTCCATGGCGTAAGCGCCGATGAAGAAGAGCGACAGATGTCCGTATGTGAGCGATATCTGCGACTCCGCGGCCATTTCCCCGAGCCTTGCGATTCCGGCGACGTAGATCGCGGAGGCCAGACCCGTCCTGTCTGCGCCGGCACGGCAATGGATGAGAATGGGCTTCTCTGCAGTGGCCATGATGGTCATCAGCTGCTTGGCTTCGTCCATCGAGAGTTCGCGCGCCGCCGACATGCGGAAATCGATATGTTTCAGGTTGAGCTTCCTGGCTGCCTCGACTTCGTTGTCATACCAGGAATGGCCCGCGTCGTCGCCGCGCAGATTGATGACCGTCTTGATGCCGTATTCATTGACGAGGTCGCCGAGCTTTTCGGGTGAGGGCTGCGACGAGCGGTAGAGCTGCCCCGGAACGACCGCGTGCACATTGGTCGATAGCTGGAGATAGGCAAGGTAGACACCGACCGCGACAAGCACGACGGCTGCCAGATGCAGGACTGTCCTTGCCTTGAGCGGCTTGTGAAAACGATCCGAAAGAAGAGACATAAGGCGTTCCGCGTCGATATGTGGCTTCCGCTAAATGCCCGGAAGATGGCTTTTTTGCATTCGCATTCGTCGATCAGATCAGCCTGAGCCCCTTCAGGCTCGCATGGCCGTCCTTGCCGATGATGATATGGTCGTGCACGGTTATCCCCAGCGGCTTTGCGGTGGAGATGATCGTCTGCGTCATGTCGATGTCGGCGCGCGATGGCGTGGGGTCGCCCGAGGGGTGGTTGTGGATCAAAGCAGTCAAAGAAATAAATGTTTGTTTATCAGTATGTTATGTGTAAATGCTGATGAGCTGGGGTATGGGTTTGGTATCTGTGGTTGGTGACGTCCCGTGATTATCCCGATGAATTCCGCCTGATCTTTTTGAGGTCGGGAAATACACGCAGGATCACGATATTCGAACGGTGCAGACATCATTATGGCAGAGTTCTGATCGTGACAAGCGCTGACTGGGAGCGGTGATGAAACCATCTGCGAACGCGCCTCGGGCCGTAGCTTCGGGAAGCTGATGATCATCTGTCCGCCGAGATGCTTCGGCCCCCGGTGAGGGGCGAGGGCCATTCGGTCCGACAACGCGCCGGAATTCATCGCCAAGGCGCTGCGGGAATGGATCGCGGCAGTGAGTGCCATGACCGCCTACATCATGTCGGGCAGTCCATGGGAGAGCGGTTGATAATATAATGATGCTTTTGGTCAAGCGTTTTAGCCCCGTATACGTTGACGCAAACTGTTCAGAACACCGTAAAATCCTCTTGCGGACGGGCGGGCCATACGTTTTTGAAAGTCCAGCCGCGCTTTCTCAGCCAGACGTCAAGCGCGCTGCGGCCAATGGATACGGCCGGTTCTCCGGCCAATCGCAGAACCATCTCATTGAGTGTGAAATCCTTTTCCTCTTCGATCATGCCGACGATGAAGTCCTCGTGGGCATCGAGGCGCGAGCCGTCGCGTCGACCCTGTTTTGCCGGGGTCAGCCGACCCGCCCGCGCACTCGCAATCCAAGCGATGGTTGTTGAAATGCCAATCCCAAACCGGGCCGCCGCTGAGCGCGCCGACATGCCGTCTCGTGAAGCAGCCAGGACGCGGCTACGAAGATCATCGCTTAACGCTCGGATCATATTGCCTCCGACCAATCACCAGTCGGAGCGATGGAATCAGAATTCGTCCAGCAAAGGAATCCTCAACGTGATTCCGCGTTCAGTGGACGCGCTCTAGCTGCCGTCTGGGTCTAGGACGTAATCCCATTGGTTGGCGAAATTCTGCTGCTCGTTGACTGACCATTTATATAAATCTTGGACCTTGCGCCCGGCGCCAACAAAGAGCTTCTCCCAGAAACCTGCACTGGGGGGAGCGGGATCGACCTTTAGCAGGCGATCCGCCTGGAAAGGATCACCGTTCACCACGTCTAGCCTCGCGAGAAAACTACCTTCCGCTTCGGTCCAAAACTTTCTCGCGCCGCTGAAGTCTATGAGTTGATCGCGGAGCAGCGGTCGTCTGGGCGTAGATAAGTGTTTCATCCAAAGCCGTATTCTCAAGTCATGTGGGAACGGCAAGGAATTCCCTGTACCGGCGCTGAGATCCATGAACCCCACCCCCAGTTCTCCGTCATGACTCAGGCCACGGCGATTGAAATTAGCTGAACCTACGAGGGCGAAGCGATCGTCAAAGATCCAGGTCTTAGAGTGTTGCCAATAACAGCGATCCGTGCCGTTCTTGTAGCACCAAACGGAGATCTTGTCGGGATGAACGGATCCAAGGACGTCCCAAAGAGCGCGGCGCCGTCTATTCGTTTGCAGCAACTCCGATTGAATAGTGCCTACGCCGCACGTAAGGACGATCAAATGCTTGAAATTCGGTTTGCTTATCGTCTTTGCGAGTGAACGGAGGAGAAGCCTGTCTCGTGCCATTTCTGCCGAAGCCACGAAATACTGGTCCTCTAAGTAGATATATTCCTCGGTCGATTGAATCGCCCTAACAAGCAGGTCATGTATGCTCGAGTTGCCGCGCGGAGCAAAACCGAACTCTGCCAATGGGTTCGGCGATGAACCAAAGCTCAAGAAGGGACTTGCCGTTAGCGACGGAATCGTCGGCCTCAGCTTGGTGAGTGGCACGTTCGACCGTGGATTTCCGTAGGTCTTGACCACCTGCGCGACACAGCCGCGCTGGCTGGGTACAGCTTTGGCGTTCGAGCGAGGCAATGCGAAATGAGCAAAGCTATTGGCCGCCTGATGTGTCGTCCAGCGATCGGCAAGAGTGTCGAAAACATCAACGGCCGCTGGCCCTTCTAGCTTGACCTGGACGTCGTGCCATGGCGCTCTATCTGGGGCGGCAAGCCGCTCCGCGCCAAAGTCCATCCCGCCGAGAAAGGCGACAGTGCCGGATGACAATTCAGCAACCACCGATTTCTGGTGAAAACAACCAGCTAGCAGAACTCGGTCGTCAACAATAGCTGCACAGCCCTTCTGCGAATTCAGCCAGTTGGCTGCATCGGTGTTCGGTCCATTGATGTGCCCGGAAAGCAATACTCGAACCCGGCATCCCTCTTTTCCCTTGCGAGCTAAAAGACTGCCAATTCCAACCATTCCTCCATCTGACGGGATCGGCGTATTCAGATCGATTGCCCAACCAGCGACGACGACTACGCCATTCGGAGCTATTCGGGCCAGTGTCTCCCCAATGGCCTTGTAATAGTCGACATAGTCAATGAAGGCAGTTACGGTCGTCCCGCTGCGCGGCGGGGTCACCATGCCTCGAGTTGGGTTGCTAATAAACCACTGTGTGGCTGGATTCGGTGAGGTAGGGCCAACAACAGGATCAACTGTCGGTGTCGGTGGTCCAGAGGGAGGCTGCCTAGGTGTCAACGGTTCTCCAGCCATTGCCTGCGAATTCTCCCTCCAGTTGATCCCCAGCGGTCACTCGGTTCTCGCTGTGAAGAACCAGTCCCAAGCTTCGATCGCGCTCAGCGTTCCGGCGATCGCGGTGACCTCTACCAGTCGATCTGCACAGAGTTTGCAAAAGTACGCTCTCAATTAGAGTTAGTAAGGCGATACTCCGTTGCCACCACTTGGTCGGTGGGCAGAATTTCGATCCATTGGCTAAATACCTTGAACGGTTCCTTTCCAAACGCGATACCTCCGGCCAATGGGTCAAAACCATGTGAGAAGACGGTTTCGGTAGGTAACGCCAGCTCTGCGTTTGGTGCACCGGGCCGAACGGGTACCGGGGTCATCGAAAGCTCGTGTTCATCGGCGATCTTCTCCGCGATCATTAACAGGACCTCACGAAGCGTGCGACCCTGGTATTCCGGCGGGTCCTGTGACGCATCGAACGGATATGCCTCTTCCAACCCGTCGGTTCCCGCGACTTCAGGGCGGCCAAGGAAAGTCATTGCATCGCGTTCACGGCCTGGACGGATTGGCAGCACGGCCTTCACCCATGGTGAGTTCAGGAAGGCGTTCCGATTGGCATCTCCGTCCAATTGCAAGAACCAGCCCAGTGACGCTCCGAGGGGAGCCGGCTCAGACTCCTCGGTGAAAAGATACTTTTGTCGATCGGAGACCAACGATGTGGATTGGAGTTGACCGGCCGCGTTCATGGCGACACGTATTTGCGCCCTTGGCCGCCACCAGTCAGGCGCAACAAAATAGAGCATGGCGTCGATGTCGAAGAAATAGCGGATTAGCTCTGATGCGACGTGGTAGTCATCGTTTTCCCATCCTGCTGTTTTCCCATAGAGGCGAGAGATAATCGCGCGATAGATGATGTTTCGTTCTTCCTCGCGCAGGTCCTCGGGGCGGCGGGAAGGGACCTGGCTGCTGAGCTTAATGCGCTTGCGCAGGGTCTGATAGAACAGCCGCTCCTTCTCGGCGGCGACAAGATCGTTGTAATCCGCCGTAGCTGTAGCGTTCTTGGCGTCGATCGCGTCCTTGGCGGCCTTCGTTGGCGTGTACAACATCGTCGCCTCAAAAGGCATCGCTTTCTTCCCACCAAAATTAGCCTTGGTGAGACGGATAGAGAACTTGTTGTTCGATGTGTTGGGGTTAGGTTGCAAGTCTGCGTCGGTAATGCGGTACTGAGCCTGCTCGCTCTTGAAATCGATGCTGACGATGCTCTTCAGCTGGAATCCTTCCGGTGCCGGTGGAATATCTATATCGAACTTGAACTGTATAATGCTGTTCGCTCCGGCATTGCGGTTGATGCCATGGTTGGCGTTTTCGTCGGAGAGAACGTAGGTCAGGTCGGTGTCGTCGTCGCCGCCATTGTGCTGCAGGAACGGAATCGCGAACGGGTAGGTGACGGGCTTATCCGGGGGATACGGAATCTTGTCGGGTCGCTTGATTGAGGGATCGAGAGCGTCGGCTGTTTCGTGCACAAATTCCCCTGTGTCCAAGGCGTTTCCGGGATTGTCGACATATAATTGCCAACACAGCTGTTGCCCTAGATCCTGTACCTGGATCGCGACCTTGCGCATTTTTCGGCTGAGTTCGTAGCTGACCAGTCGGTCCGTGGTGTTCTGAAGCACGTAGCGTCGACTTGCCGTGTCTGTCGTTTCCGTGACAGTGCGGAAGGTGGTCTTAAAGTTCTGCTTGACCTCGCTGGAGAGCTTTGACGTCTGTTCGCGCATCCGCTTGTGCGTCTGTTCCTGTGCCTGCTTGCGGGAGGAGTCCAGATTAAATGACGCACTGCCGCTTGCCTGGAAAATCGACCCAAGTCCGCCACTCGACGATGTGCTTACGCCGAGTTTCATATCATTGGCATTTTCGGTCTTGACGGCATCGGCGATCTCGTCGCGGACAGTCGTCGACTGCTCGGACCTTTCGACCATCTCGGTTGAACGTTCAACAGTTCGCTCGACAAGTGAGCGCCGCGTGTTGACCTCAATCAGTTCGACCGTGCCGCCTGGACTTATCCAAACATGTCCGACCGGCGGACCAAGAAAAGTGTCCAACTCGAAAAAGTACTCACGGAACCGATGCAGAATTCCAATCGGCGACAGAAACAGCTCCTTGGAAGGGTGGGTCTGTGCAAGCAATCGGACAGCCGCCAGAGCTCTTTCCCAGGGTTGGATATCTCGTACGAACAACTGCTGAACGATCTGCGGATCTGTGGTGGTCAATTCCTGCAACAACTGCGCAGTCGCTACTTCGCGGGGCGCATCCGCCGCGGGCAATGCAGACGCTCCCGACGCAGGCGAGCTCGCAAACTCCGTTATTAGAGACTGCCACATGTTCGGGTCTGCCGGTGCGGTGCGAGCGCGGAGCGCCAGTTCGCGACCGAAAGACGTTCCCGTTGCGTCGACGAAGCGAGGCGAGGCAACGTGAAGCCCACCATTTGGCTCGTCCTCGAGATGTGCGAGGTTGACCGCCTGTTGGAAGCGGTTAGCGATGCCGCTTCTGACGCGTTCCAGCTGAAGGTTGCTGCGCCAGCCGATTAGCGGCTGGTAAACACCGAACGGCTCGATTGCATAGGGCAGTATGCCAGTAGCCCTGAAGGGATCATCCGGACGATCGGATCGATCGGGAATTGAGAGGACCCAGCCAACCTCGATGTGGTCAGGGTCGCGGATGGCATTGGCCGAGGCGATAATCCGGAAAAAGCCGGGGTCGCCATAGAATGTCTGCGCAATCTCCGAAAGCGTATCGCCCACCACCACGCGGTGAACGCGTCCGATCTCGGGCAGCGTCAATATCTGACCGACTATTATTTCGTCTGGATTGACGATGCCGTTCGATGCGGCGATAAAGCCGAAAAGTCCCGCTTCCCCGTAGAACCGCTGAGCAATTGAGCTCAAAGTATCACCAGCAGCGACGGTATGTGTCCTGGACATGTGAACCCTCCGATCGACAGTTGGGGCACTCCCTCACCGTCGTTCCACATCTCTCATTTCCGCAGGCTGAAATACCACTTCTTGGCGACGATTACGTGTCACTCAACTGACTATCACGCAAATTGTGGAGAATTGCAATCGAAGCAGGTCACCATCCAAGGTGGCGACATATGTGCTCCGCGTGATGAGGCGAAAACGCCACGCGAAGTCCAATGGAGCGCGCAAGACCTCACTCCATAATAGTTCCTCCCGAAAAAGCTTAAAAGTTGCCAACTTGCCACTTCCGTTATCGTTTCGGTTGTAGATTTATCACGTCGCAATTCTGCTGGGGAAAAATCATGAAACTGAAACTGCTAGCGGCGCTCGCGCTGCTGCCGCTTGCTGCGTGCGCAAAACGTCCTGACGCGATCGTTCCGGCCGAGATACCGATGGCCGCATATCAAAACGATGCCTGTCAGCAACTCGCGGCCGGTCTGGCAAAGGAGAAGGCGACGCTTCACGCGCTGTCGCAAAAACAGAACGATGCAGCGAATGGTGATGCGTTCGGCGTCTTCCTGATCGGTGTGCCGATCACAAGCCTGGCCGGCGGGGACAAGGAGGGCGATATCGCCGTCTCTAAGGGCAAGGTCACGGCCATGGAGTCTGCGATGCACAGCAAGAAGTGTGGGTGAGGGCGATGAGTGGGTCGGATCACATTCGACCCACTTCCGAACGTCAATTACACCCGAATGCGCCGCACGACCCACTGAAGAAGTTTCCATCGGAGTCTGTGCCAGAATAGATGGTTGTATTTCCCATTCGGTGTTGCTGCAAATTCCAGCTTCCGCCGTCAGCAGACATACCGTTTGTATAAGTCGAATTCCCGATGTGCTGCGAATTCTGCGACCAGGACGAACCGGTGTTTGCGTTGTACCCCTGCATCATCGTGGAGTTTCCGAATCTTTGAACGGAATAGCTATTCCCGTTCATGTCGTTGCAGCTTTGAAAGTTGCCACTCCCGAAGCACGCGGCAAGAGCAGAAGTAGCTGTTGCGGCAGCCAGTGCGAGCGCAATGATAGTTGTCTTGATCATGAAATCCCCCCAGTCAGATGTACATCGACTGTAATAGAGGCGGTTGCGATAGCCACTAGGCAATTTTGAGTGGTGGCTACGACTTTCTTTGGAGGCACCAAATTCTCACGGCTCTGTCGCGACATTGGCCCGTCGTCTGAGACGCCGGTGGGTTTTCCTTTCCCTTATCGCGCACAGCGGAACCTTTCCCCGTCACCTCATTGGATAGGCATGGAGGACCCCATGGGAAAGCTAATAGCAGTCGAATTCGGCATGGCCTGGGACACTCCAGTTCACGTCTGCATCCGCAACGTTGTCTGGGAACAAATGTCCGGGCCAGGCGCTGCGCTGGACTGCTTGAAAACGCGCTGGCCGCCCCTTCGAGGCAAACGATTCGCCGAGGCGAATGCCGCTTGCCTCTGGGCACTACGCGGGGCCACGGATGTGGAATGACCCCACGGTCCCGCTGGCGCCAGACAAAGCTCTAGAGCGTCGCATGGCTGACCGGGATCGACGGATTTTGCGGCGCGCGGGGTCGCCCTGTTCCGGGTGCGATCGTCCGGAGCATGTTACGTCCAGGTGGGAGCAGACTGAAGGATTAAGGTCCAAGGGTCTGCTTCGGGTGTCCAACTGGTGTTTGCTGTTGGCGCCGGGATGGTTGGGTCGGCTGCGAAAGGACAACCCCATTTGGTGAATAGCGCGCCTCTCCCAGGCCATGTCTGGAGCATCGACCTCACCGACATAATCATAGGCGGTTGAGATTCGCCATCTGCCTTGCTCGGCATCGTATGGCCTCCCGTTCGGTGGAACAACAAGAAGGACGGACGCTCCGGGTATTCACCGGCCTGTTCTAATGAGTGGGTGAAAGGAATCTGCGGCAAGCCGAAGGTGAAATGCGGGGACTGCCCGCATCAGGCTTTCATCCCATATTCCGAAGATATCATCGAAAGCACCTCCGTGGCGGCGATGCCCGCTCAAGCGACTTTGTTGCCGGCGTATATCCATTGCTGCAAGACGAAACATGCTGGTTCCTTGCTGCTGACTTCGACAAGGAAAGCTGGGCGGATGATACCAGAGCTTTGCTGGCTACCTGTCGTGCAAAAGGAATTGCCGCAGCCCGCGAACGGTCGAGGTCGGGAACGGAGGCCATGTCTGGATATTCTTCTCCGAACCCGTTCCCGCGAGGATCGCCCGACAACTTGGTGCCGCGCTGATAACAGAGACGATGGAGAACCGCCCTGAGATCGGCTTCACGTCTTACGACCGTTTCTTTCCCAACCAGGATACGATGCCACTTGGCGGCTTCGGCAATCTGATCGCGCTTCCCCTGCAAAGGAAAGCCCGTGAAAATGGCAACAGCGTTTTTGTCGATGGCGACTCGAGACCTTACGATGACCAGTGGGCGTACCTGTCGTCGTTGAACAGGCTATCGGCCGACGAAGTCTTCAGGATCGCCGACGAAGCTGAATTGGCGGGGCGGGTCTTGGGCGTCCGGATGCCGGTTGACGACGAACATGCCGACGAGCCGTGGAAAATGTTGCCGTCACGTCGTAGCGAGCCACGGCCAATAGAAGCTGTGATCCCGCAAAGCATCAGGGTCGTGATCGCCGATCAGGTCTACATCGATAGGACGGAGCTTCCGCCTGCGCCGATCGCACAGTTCGTGCGTCTGGCAGCGTTCCAAAATCCGGAATTCTATCGCGCGCAAGCAATGCGACTGCCGACATTCGGCAAGCCGCGGATTATCTCATGCGCCGAACTTCATCCACGCCATGTCGCTATACCACGAGGCTGTTTCGATGAAGCAATCGAGCTCATCGAGAGGCACGGTTCGACCGCCGTTTTAGAGGATCATCGCGAAGATGGGGCTGCGCTACTTGCCGGCATTGCGTTCCAGGGCGAACTGCGGCGGCCCCAGTCGAGGGCCTTTGATGCTCTTGTCGTCCATGACACCGGTGTGCTTGCCGCGACGACGGCCTTTGGCAAGACGGTTGTCGCAGCCGCGCTTATCGCACATCGGGGGGCGCAACGCGTTAGTTCTTGTCCATCGCAGGGAGCTTCTCACCCAATGGGTGGAGCGCCTGAGTTCCTTTCTGTCCATTGATCCAAAGCAGATCGGCATCATCGGGGGCGGGAAAAGAAAGCCAACAGGGATCATCGACGTTGCGCTGATCCAAAGCCTGGTTCGGAATGGCGAGGTCGATGACGTCGTCGGCAATTACGGTCATCTGATTGTCGACGAGTGCCACCATCTGTCCGCCGCAAGTTTTGAACTTGTCGCTCGCAGGTCCAAGGCGCGATACGTCGTTGGTCTATCAGCGACGGTCGCCCGAAAAGACGGCCATCATCCGATCATCTTCATGCAATGCGGCCCCGTTCGCCATCGGGTTGATGCAAGAGTTCAAGCTGCCGAGCGTGGTATTCGCCACCGTGCCCGTGACCGTTCGACGAAGTTTGAGTTGCCGGCGCCTCTGGTCTCTGCCGAGCGCCCGTCAATGCCCGCGATCTATGCGGCCCTTGCGCAGGACCACGGCCGAAATGAGCTTATATTCGATGACGTACTAAAATCGCTTGAGGCCAAGCGTTCGCCGATCGTTTTGACCGAGCGAAAGGACCATCTCGATTATCTCCAGCAGAAGTTCTCGCCGTTTGTAAAGAATCTGGTGGTGCTGCGCGGTGGCATGTCGGCGAAGGATCGCAAGCAAGCCAACACGGCGTTGAATGTCGCATGCGATGATGAGCGCCTGATACTTGCGATAGGCCGCTATATCGGGGAAGGGTTCGATGACGCCCGGCTCGACACGTTGTTCCTGACCATGCCGATCGCCTGGAAGGGAACTCTGGCGCAGTAGGTCGGCCGTCTGCATCGCCAGCATGATGGTAAGAAAGACGTCCTGGTCGTCGATTATGTCGACAGCGCTGTTCCGGTGCTGGCCCGGATGGCCGTAAAGCGACGCGTGGGTTATCGCGCGCTGGGCTATGTGATCGAATGAGGGCGCCCCGCTGTGAGCGGAGCGCCGTGATGCTGGTCAGCGGGACCAGATGAGCTTGTGCTCTCCTTTGTCGCCCTGGACGAGGGAAGTATAGACCGGAGCGGTGAAGGACGGATCGTCGAGCTTGAGCGAAAGGTACTCGGCGCCCGTTTCGCGGGCGGTGCGGCTCCAGCCGGCTCTGAACTCGACACCACAGCGGTGACGCGGAAGTCAGGGGCGCGTTCATTATCGCGGTCGCAGGGTTTGATGGATGCCTTGAGGTTGAGGGTGAGGGTCTTGATGGTGCCGGCGTATGCGCCGGTTTCGTCGCGGGTGAAGGTGCCGATCTGGGCCATTGTCTTGATCTCCTGAGGTTGTTCGAAGCCGCCCGATGCGGCCTCGATGGCAGTCGAGAGGCGACGGATTGGACGGAATGCACCCACCGGGTTCCCTGTGCCTGCACGATGGGGTGGTTCTTGGGGGCGCAGCGTGAGTGAAAGGTCGGCGGAGCCGTTGCAGGCCATGGCCGGTCCGGCGCCAGACCAGCCCAAAAGAGACGCCGTATCGGGGGCTTTGCAGCAGTGTCGTCAGAGAGCGACAAGGACGATCGGTGCCTGCCATCAGCACGAGCAGCGCCGCACACGGTGCCCAGCGCTCCCTCCCGCCGTCACTGCTTCAGCGTGAGGTACAGCAATGAGCGCTGGCCGCGTAAGGCTCTGCTCGCCGTGATGAAGACGGGTAAGCTGCTGCTCGCCTGCCGCTGGAACGAAGTTGATTCCTTCGATTTACTCGACAGTCGGACTTCTCCGATACGACCAACCATCGAGGGTATCAGAATGGCAAAACGAATGCGTAGGCAATCGCCGCAGGGTCGATGGCCGGATCACGTGGCTACAGCCACATGTCGACGGGTTCAGGAGTTGGCTCGCTCAGCGGAGCTATTCGGCTACGACGACCGTTGAGGTGATACGCCTGCTGGCGCTGTGGGGCGACTGGGTACACGTCGCTGGATATCGTCATTGCCCGATCAGAGCACTGGGACCGGCTGGAGGCTGGGATGGAAGATTACCCCGAAGCAGCCATCATATTGGTGGAGAACGGGCAGATTTCTCAGCAGGCCGAGGCGACCGAAATTGTCCCTTCTCGCATCCTGAAGATAGTCTTATACGACCTGCAACAGGCCGAAGGCTACATTTTCGCCCTTGCCGAAGAAATCTGCAACGACCGACTGCTGGCGGCGCCCTCGCCAGTTGTCGAAGCACCGCGCCTCGAATCCTCCGTTGCTGTCGGGCGAAATGAAAAACTGCCCCCCTAACGAAGCGAAGAACAGACCCCTCGTGTAAAAACGAGGAGGAATGGATGACGAGCGCGATCTTATCGCATCCTGCATTGTCGCGAACGA
>NZ_SLUQ01000011.1 GCF_004345245.1 Rhizobium sp. BK251
GCAGCTCGTTGCCAAGGGCATCCGCGTGAACGCCGTCGCACCGGGTCCTGTCTGGACGCCTCTCAATCCATCTGACAAGGAAGCAGAAGATGTCGAGAGTTTCGGTTCGAAAACACCAATGAAGCGTGCCGCCCAGCCGGAAGAGATTGCCCCTGCCTACGTGTTCCTCGCATCACCGCAGATGTCGAGCTATATCACCGGTGAAATCCTTCCAATCATCGGCGGTTATTGAGACGCTCAAAAGTGATTGCGTCCATTAGACATCATGAGCGGAGCGTTGGAACGAATCCGCTTGCCTGGCCAAATGCGCTGTTTTGAGCGGATACGGAGCGTCGTCTTTGGGGATCACGGTATCACGGATCTCGAAGTCGCCGCGGAGATGCTGCGACGAAGGCGGCGCCGAAAATCGACCTCCGCACGGGTGGAACAAGAAAGGCCTTCGGCCATTGGATGTCCATGAAAACACTTCCATCGATCACAATGCTGGCTTTGGTCTTTTCCTTTGGCAATGTCACAGCACAGGAAGTTCACCCGGAAGCTGTCAATACTGCGTCCTTGGCGCCCATTATTCTTGAGCGCTCGACAAGAGCGTCTTCTACTGACCCAGATCCTGCAATCATCCGTCTGCAGGTCCTGCTTGACCGCGCGGGCTCTTCTCCAGGTGTGGTTGATGGCTATTATGGCGAGAATGTCAGCAAAGCTGTGGCCGGATTCGAGGAGATGAACGGCCTTCCTTCCAACGGACGGCTGGACAAAGACGTGATCGACCGCCTGGAATCCAATAAGCCTATCGTAGAAAGTTATACCATCTCGAAAGAGGATGCGACGGCTCTCGTCGACAGGATTCCCGAAGACTACGGGGAAAAGGCGAAGATGGAGCACCTCGGCTACACAAGCGTCGCTGAGAGCCTTTCGGAGCGCTTTCATATGGATGTCGATCTCCTTAAGGCGTTCAATCCTGGTTCGAAATACGCCCCCGGAGAGTCGGTGTGGGTGGTGACGCCTGGAACGCCGAGGGAGGGAAAGGTCAAGCAGATCGAGGTGAACAAACAGAAAGGACAGGTCCTTGCCTACGCAGACGGCGGCTCTTTGCTTGCCACGTATCCGGCAACGATTGGAAGCGAGGACAATCCTGCGCCCTCTGGCACCCACAAGGTCAAAGGTGTCGCCAGGATGCCTGTCTATAGATACGACCCGAAAGTCAATTTCAAACAAGGAGCCAACAGCAAGATCCTGACCATTCCCAAAGGACCGAACGGCCCCGTCGGCAGCGTCTGGATTGATTTAAGCGAGCCGACTTACGGAATCCACGGTACACCGCATCCTGAACTCGTCGACAAGGTGGGCTCGCACGGCTGTGTTCGCCTGACGAACTGGGACGCGGAAGAGCTGGCTGGAATGGTGAGGCCGGGCGTAATCGTCAAGTTCATCGACTAGCTCGGGATGCAACGTCGGCTCCGGCCGGACGCGTCATTTCGAAAAGGCACCCAACATCACGCCAATGCCATTGCGGCAATCACATCGATCGCTTAGCCGAGCGGCGGCGAAGGCCAATTATCGTTAAAATCGACCGCCAAGAGGGATTCGCACGAGGTCCCCAGTGAACCGATTGCGATGAGCGCAAATTCGCTCCGGCGGGGACGGAAACGATAACCGTGATCGCAGACCGATTAGCGCTGCGCGTCGTATTTCTATTTCGGATGGTTTAAACTGCGGGTCGTCCGGGAAGCCACTTTTTTGCAACCCGGCATGCGACCGTGTACGCAGGATCGAACACATTGCCTATGTCGTAGCGCACGACCTGTCCCAATAAGTGGCTCGCGGCAACTTTCGTAAGCTTGTAGTCGTTCAACAGCAGATCAAGCATTTCCGTCGTCGCGTGCTGAAGAGCCTGATCAAGCGGTCGCGCGTTTCCAACGGTGATGACATCTTCCGATGTTTCCGCACGTGGCCAAGCAATCCGCTTCTTCTTCTCCACGGAGAGACGAACGACAACCTCGAAGGTCGTTTCGACGCCAGTTCCCACAATCTCGCCGTCGCCCTGGACCGCGTGGCAATCGCCGAGAAAGAATAACGCTCCCGGCACGAAAACTGGGAACCAGACCGTCGTGCCCGGACCGAAAAGTCGATAGTCCATGTTGCCGCCGTGTTCTCCGCTGGTGGCTGTAGAAATAGCTTGACCGAGGCTCGGAGCCACGCCGAAGCAACCAATCATAGGGCGAGGGGGAGAACAAAAGCCTCGAGTCCGGTGATAGGTTCGGAAAGCCTGGCCGTCAGCGCTTCGCGGTCGATCGTCCAATTCGCTTTTGCCGATGGGGGAAGTTCACGAATGGCCTCGGGATCGAGCACATTTGCGGCAAGTATATTACGAGTAAAGCCCGAATCCCGCGTTGGCGTCATCTCGAGTATCTCAACCTTGAGCGCATCGCCGGGTTCTGCGTCCTCCACGCTGATCGGACCATTCATCGGGTTCGGCCCGGACGCGCGCTGCACTCCTTCTTCATCGAAGCCTGCAGCATCGATAGTCCTCGTCACGACGGTGTCACCATCCGCAATGCTTAGTGCTGTCGGTTTGGTTCCGATCACGTTGTGGAACAAGGTGGGTATGAAACGATGAACAGCCATGAACCAAACCGGTTTGTTGATTGGTGGAAAATTCGTCCATTGGGAATGACCCCGAATTGTTATGCATGGTTGAATGTTACGAAGCGGTTAGGGAAAGTCGAGCAACGGGTGAGTTCAGCCGTTAACAAACCTCCAATATCGCTCGTCATTCTGATCGACGCGAAATCGCAGGCTCCTGAAGAACAACGTGGCATCTCTTCGCAGACATTTCTTTACCCGTTGCTCGAGCAGACTGATGACGAGCGCGATTCTATCATTCTCGCGGAAAACCTGCCCAGCCACTCTCCCTTATAGAAAGGGCCTCGTCAGAGGAGTTTCGGCCAACTTGCCGATACCCGCTTAACGGGGAGTAGTGTCTGAGGGCGCCGGAACTACCAGTTTGTTTTGCGGCTCCGGTTGCGTGATGGGCGATGTAGAAGCTGTCGTAGCGGGGCCGGTGTCAGTGTCCCAAAACGTCCAGGCGACCGCTCCGATAATAAAAACCGCCATAACAGCCGCCCATACGGCCCAAAATGACGAGTGGCTATGGACTTTGTCGGTGGGCCGAAACCCAGGGTCCTCATTGGTCATCATGGCCTCCTTTTCAAAAGACCAACACCCAAATGGTTGCTTTGTTCCGACAAGCCCGGTGCAAGCTTTTAGCAGCTGGGCGCGTCGACGGAACAATCTGCGGTTCCCTTCATTCATCTCACACCAATCAACCAGGAGGAAACAATGATTGTTCGTCTTATAGCAGCGGCCGCTCTCACCCTCAGCCTTGCCAGCGTAACGTTTGCGCAGACTGAAACCGGCAGCGGCACTTCGTCAAACTCCGAGGCAGGTAGCGATAACACGCCTGCAGCCGGTGGCCCAAGCAAGGGGTCGTCTGACTGCCAGGACCGCGACCAGTCAGCCACCAACACTAATGCCGCGCCGACCGACGCGTGTTCTGATCAGAAGTAGCGATGAACAAGCTACGCCCCGGCGCCGAAAATAGAGACATCGCCTTCTATCTGGCGATAGTCTCAATCGCCTTCATCATCGGCATAATACTGACATAGCCGACAGGCCCGCCGGCACGGCGGGCCTGTTTTTGGGCGGTGCGGCCATCTGTGGCTTTCCCACATCGTGGATGCGAGAGATCGGCGGCCGTGACCCGTTGGCCTTACGCGTCGACTTGCTCTAGGCTAAGCAAAACCCGGACAGGACGTATCCAGCCTTAAAGGAAAGTCCCGCCAAACCGCGCAGGCCTCCCCTACAGGCGGAGGGCCCACGTCGATGTGCGAGCCCCTTTCACGCACGCTATTGCTTTTCGTCGCCATCCCCGCCCCCCGACATTGTAGCGCTATTTGTTAAGATCCTTTGCCATTTGGAGGTGATGTTCCAGGGCCGGACGAGTGACCGCAGCCCACGCCTTGAGATCCGCGTTGTCGCCTTCATCGCCATATCGCTTGAACAGGTCGACTGCGTCTTCGTGCACGGACTCCTGATCGGCGTGATACTGAGTGCTGAAGTCCGCCCCCTGAAGGCCATTCAACTTGTCAAGCATGCT
The DNA here is from genome assembly GCF_004345245.1 of Rhizobium sp. BK251. Classification (GTDB taxonomy): domain Bacteria; phylum Pseudomonadota; class Alphaproteobacteria; order Rhizobiales; family Rhizobiaceae; genus Rhizobium. The sequence continues at coordinate 4,157 of NZ_SLUQ01000011.1, forward strand.
TTGCTGATACGGCGTCATGGTGGCGGGCAGCGGCGTCTTGACCTTACCGGATGCGTGCAGTCCCTTGAGTTCATCAGTGGTCTTTTGATGATCGGTGACCATCTGCTGCGCAAAGGCCCTCGTCGCCTCGTCACCGCGCTGTATGGCCAGCCTGCTGGAGGCGATCTCGAACATATCGCTGGTCGCGGCCTCCTGAACAAAGTCTTCTGTCTTGGGCGCTATGCCGATCAGGGAATTAACGCCAGTCTTTTCGGCGGCAGACTACGCTAAGGCTGGACCCGCAAGCACGAGGCTGAGGGAGACGAATGCTAGATGTTTCATTGGAATCTCCTGGATTGTCTACCGCGTAAACCGCTGGCCGAGCCCAGTGTTCCATCGACGCTCCCCTGTGGGATCTCAGCGCTTGCCTCGCGAGCCTGCAGCAACAAGTCCAAGGCACGCGCCATTTGAGAGTCCACATCTGCCGCCCCGTCGGGGCAGTCGCGGCACCTGCAATTAATTGCCCGGAGCGGATGTCAGTTCGGGACTCTCCTCTATAGCAGGGAACAAGTCGGCCGATGACCGGTTTCATCTTGCGCGGACAAGACACAGCTATCTTCAACGACATTGTCAAAACCGCCTGCGCAATGGCTGGCTGAACTGCAGCGAACTCGTTGCCCGAAGCAGTTCACCGGTGGACTTTGGTCTATGTCGGACCGGACGAAATCGACGAGGCTCAGTCGACTTTCCGGGACCAGCGTAAGGTTTCGTCAATTAGTGACTTGGCGGGGTGAGCCGAGCCTTCACAAAAGGAGTTATCATGTCTCTGAAAGCACTTGCTTTGAACGGCACTTTGAAGGCCTCGAATTTCGCCGAGGAATCATCCACCGGCAAATTGATGGAGCTCATCGCCGAAGAGTTCCAAAAATATGGCGTGGAGACCGAAACAATCCGCCTGGCCGATCACGACATCAAGCCAGGGGTCACCTCTGATGAAGGAAGAGGCGACGCCTGGCCGAACATTCGCAAGAAGATCCTGGAATCCGATATCCTGCTCGTCGGTACTCCGATTTGGCTCGGACAGCCTGGAAGTGTTTGTAAACGCGCATTGGAGCGGATGGACGCATTCCTTGAAGAGACCGACGAACAGGGTCGCATGGTATCATATGGGAAGGTCGCTTCGGTTGCCGTAGTCGGAAACGAGGACGGCGCCCACCACGTTTCGGCCGAAGTCTTCCAGGCCCTGAATGATGTCGGCTTTACGATCCCTGCAAATGCGGTGGCGTACTGGGTTGGGGAGGCCATGGGATCGACGAACTTTATCGATCTGAAAAAGACGCCCGAGGCCGTTCAAGCGATGATATCGACGCTGGCGCGCAACACCGCACACCTGGCGAAGCTTCTGAAGCAGCGCCAATATCCCAGCCAGGAAGGATAGGGCGGCTATGGCATCTCGCACATCAACCTCACCGCCGGCCTTTCTGGAGCCTCACGCGAAAGCGACGAGCCTAACGGTGCTTCGTCGCCACGCAAAATCCTGTGAACGCTGCGATCTCTATAAGAATGCCACGCAAACCGTATTTGGCGAGGGTCCGTTCGAGGCGAAGGTCATCCTCGTTGGCGAACAGCCGGGAGATCAGGAAGATGTTGCCGGCAGACCTTTCGTCGGCCCCGCGGGCAGACTGCTGGATGAAAGCATGACCGCGGCCGGCATCGACCGTTCACAGTGCTATGTTACCAATGCGGTGAAGCACTTTAAGTTCGAACGGCGCGGCAAGCGGCGCCTTCATATGAGACCCGCCGCGGGCGAAATCCAGCGATGTGCATGGTGGCTGGGCGCCGAGCTTGATATCCTTCGAGCCAACCTAATCGTAGCGCTCGGCGCGACAGCCCTTTACTCTTTGATGGGTCGAGCCGTAAGTCTGACAAACGAACGGGGGCGCGTCCTGCAAACTGCAAACGGGATGCCCCTTCTTGTCACGATCCATCCGTCCTACTTGCTCCGCATCCGCGACCCCGACGATCGCGATAGGGAGCGCCGACGATTTGTTGCTGATCTGCGCATTATCAGCAGCCACCTGAATCTCCAAAATATTCCCGCACCGCACACTGTCTAGGATGTGTAATTCGGCCAGGCGCCTAGGCCATTATCATCGCTTAACTTAGCTCGTGGGCAAGTCCGATCGGAAGCCCCTCCCGGATGTAGCTCCCTGGGCGCGAGGAAGCAGAAGACCTGGAGGCGGCCGATGTGCGCATCAAAGCAATATCGACGCGTCGATCGCCCAGTCTACTTACGTCCGGTTTTTCGAGGTCCAACTCGTGAAAGAAATCAATCGTCACGTCGAGGTCTTCGACCACAATTCCTGGCGGTTTCCATCCGTCTCAGCTCCATGCTTTCAGTCTCCTGGTGTCGTCAATTTTCTAAAGCTGCTTTTTAGGTGAGCATTTTGCTTGATTCACGCACAGGTACCAGGGCGGCGCGGCGGTTGATTTCCGGATTGTGAGTGATCGTTAGGCGTAACGCGACCGCCGTAGCGTGCGACGCTGAAGCTTCCGCCGGCATCCCTCGCTACGACCCGCCCGTTTCTGCTGTCGACGCCAATCGGACGGCGCGCCGTTAGCGCCAACCTGATATGACCAGCATCGCTTGGCTCGCGAGGACGGTGCCCAAGCGATCAAAGCACCGCGTTGTCATTCCGCGGATTATTCGCGAACGGTAAGCAACTCGTCAGTGCTTCGGCTGCTTGCCGAAGTCCTTGCGCAACTCGTCCTTGGCACGCTCCAGCGTTGAAAGACGAGACTTGGAAAGCTGTTTACCGGCACGATTAATATAGAAGGATAGCATCGACATCGCGGACTGGAACGGGCTGGCCTTTCGGCGGGTGCTTTCCTCGGCGGAATGCTTGAGCGAGTCCGCGATTTTCTTTGCGCTCCGCTGCTGGAAGATCCTCTCTTCAAGGTCCAGTGCATCGCTGTTGTCGGTCACATCCTGTGACCACTTCCGTTTCAACTTTTTCTTGGGCATAGACTATCCTCCCCGAGATGGCGGCACCCGTTGGTGATGAGGTTAAACCAATACCAACTCTAGGCGTGATGCTCGTTACGCTTTCGAGTTGCAGCCGCCTTTTTGGCAGAAGCAGAACGCTCTTCCTTGGTTGTTGATGCAGCTGCCGCGCCGCCTAAGCGTCCGCCCTTTTTGGAGGATTCATGGTTTTCCGCGTGACCGCGCCCGGAGCCGGATTTCTTACCGCCACCGCTTTCTTTGTTGACCGTGGCCCAAGCACGACGCTGGGCTTCCTTTTCAGAAATGCCGCGATCTTCATAGCCTTCTTCGATATGTGCAGCCTTGCGCTTCTGCTTGGCAGTATATGCTGACTTATCACCTTGTGGCATGGGACATCTCCTTGCTGATTGAAGTAAGGAAAACTGCATTTTCGCGCCAAAGTTCCACCGGACGAAAAGCATGACTGCTAGGGTCACGTCGACGCCTCGTGGGAACCAAGGCCTCAAGCCAGGGTTTGATGCAGACCATTTGCGGTGATCGAAGGCATTGCCATGACACAGACCGTGCGGCCATCTCCTCCCCGGCGGCGCCTCGAGGAGTGGAGGCTCTTCATCGCGTCACAAAAGTCCGACCGAACGGCTAATTCCACCGAAGTTGCCGACTAGTGGTCCCTTGGAAACCTGCCGCCCTTGCTGGCACACAGGAGATGCGATGATGTTTCGTGGCTTTGATCTCCGCACTGTGCAAGTCGATGCTGGTCCGATCCGGCTTCGTATGGGCGGGCGTGGTCCCGTCGTCCTTCTTTTGCACGGTCACCCTCGGACCCATATGACTTGGGGAAAGGTCGCCGACCTTCTCGCGCCGTCGTTTACGGTCGTCTGTCCGGACGTTCCCGGTTTCGGGCTCTCATATGTGCCACTCGACGCCACCGACAGCCTCCACTCGTCGAAAGCGGCGAAGGCGACGGCGCTGGTGGAACTCATGGCCCGTTTGGGGCATAATGAATTCTTCGTTGTCGGTCACGATCGGGGGAGCCTAACGGCATTCCGCATGGCGATGAACCACCCGGACGCCGTGCGGAAACTCGTTGTCGTGGATGGCTTACCTGTCCTTGAACATCTCGAGCGAGCCGACTGGAAGTTTGCCAGAGACTGGTATCATTGGTTCTTTTTCGCTCAGCCTGAAAAGCCTGAGCGAGTGATATCGGCTGACCCCGATGCCTGGTATGACAGGCTCTCACCAGTTCTAATGGGCGATGACGCTTACGCGGACATTCGCGGTGCCATTCAACGCCCGGAGGTCGTCCACGGGATGATTGAGGATTACCGCGCCGGCATTCGTATCGACCACGTTCACGACAAGGCTGATCGGGACGCCGGCAAAAAGATCGGCTGCCCGATGCTCTGCCTATGGTCACTTCGGGACGATCTCGAACAGATCTATGGCAATCCCGTTGCCATCTGGAACAACTGGGCCGTTGACGTGAGCGGATTCGGGATAGACAGCGGCCATCACGTCGCCGAGGAGAACCCCGGTGATCTAGCGAAGGCGGTCGCCACTTTCCTCTCAAAGTGAACACCGCCCGTACGAAAGCAAAATTCGACACAAAGGGGCCTCTTCTTCACATGGAGGGTGCGGGGCCGGAGAGCGACCGGGCGGGGACGCAACTGATGAGCTACCCTTTACCCCGTCCGTGAACCCAAAGGGTGGAATGAGAGGAAGGCGAGGTACGCACACGGGTTCGGGCGATCGGTCCCTATTATGCTAATGCACAAATGGCCGATAGCGCCTCGCTAGCGGAACCGACCCGGCTCAATTAGATCATGAATAGTGCTATCGGCCAAAGAAGTCGGTCCAAGTCAAGTCAACGCCGGCCGCGCCAGAGCCGCTCCGTAAATCAGAATAATTGCTAAATAGTGTTTCCGCTTCACCTCGGCAGGTTCCCAAAGATTCGTCGACGCTGCATTTCTCGGCCGCCCCAACTTTTCGCTTGAGTTGCCGATCGGCACCCGCTGCACGGGAACCCGCACGCCTGAAGGAGGTTGTCGAAGAAACTAGCAAGGAGGTCTCTCATGCAGAGGGTTATCGACGTCGACTTCCACGTCGCTTGGAGCGCCTCGATGTACATCCATATCTGCAATAGCAGGCGCGAGCGTATCGACGGGCCCGAGACGGCGCTCGCTGTGAAGGTGTTTGCATGACGATTCTTTTTGCCGACGCCTCTTATTGGGCAATCCTTCTCGGCACGTTGACCCTTACATGCTGGATGGCAGCCGGCCTGACCGCTGTTCTCGGCACTCACGAGGAAATCCGGCATGGGAAGGTCGGTAGAACTTTTGGATACCTGACAACGGGCCTTACCGGGGCCGGTACTATCTCGGCTCTGGCGATGGTCGTCATATTGATGCTCACATGACGGCCATCGTATATCAGCCACGCAGGTGGTATCCGATCAACACGGTCAAGGGTTCGAGTTGAACAGGTTCTGAGACAGCGTCTCCCATTGCGCGACCTATCTCTTTTTGTCGACGTCCGAGCCAGAACGCGGAAGCGAATCAAGACGCCTAAGAGCAATTCGATGACGATCGCAAGTCCGACCCTGTCACGGACATTGGCTCGGCCTCCCCGGACCAAGAGTTCAATGTCGCGGTCACTCCAGCGCCGGCGATCCCAGCTCACGACGTTGTTCTCCAGTATGTGTCTCGTAAGAACTTGGAATTTCAGAAAAGGCCCGTGCGTTCGTCGTGGGGGATGGATGTGGTTCCAATGATTATGGCGGCCTAAGCCTCGCGGGAGCCGGAAGATAATAAGCAGAAAGCGGTCGCGGACGGCGCGATTCAGGGCGGTCGTTCTACGGATCCCTTGCGGCACCCACCATTGCAACGAGTTGAGTCACGTCGCAAACGCCCTGCCGATAAAGTGTCACGATCATGGCGCCTAGCTGGCCGCATTCCGCGGTGCCATCTTCGATGCGCAGGCGAGTTTTCGCCTCATCAAAGGCGCGCTGGCATATGTCCAAATCTTTGGAATTGAGCGGCTGATCGCTTGTGGCAAGGTATCGCTTAATCATCGCCGTTACGCCACGGCCAATATTCTTGCATCTTTGCACGCATCCCGCAAAGCAATGGGCGCAGAATCCAAGGAAGCCAATCCGTTGTCCAGACGATAGCGTGCCTGTAGCGCCCGCTCACACGAAGTACCTCCGTCGGTCGGCCGGTGCTCCAAGAGGGGTTCGGCAGTCTCACGGCTAAATGTAGTTCGACGCATCAACCGTCTGGAAATGTGATATCAACGAAGTGGGCCCAGTACCGGTTGAGCATTATCTCTCCCCGATCTCTCGGTGGATGACGGTAGGACGTCCTGGTGCATGCCGCAAGAACAACGCACGTCCAAGGCACGCGGAAACGATCACAAGTGTGTCAACGCCGGGCTCACTTATTTGTTGTACCGTTTTTCAAGAGCAGTATAACGGCAAATGTCTGTCGCGGTCGTTAGATTAAAGCATCGCCTTATATTACATGAATACCTCAATCATGTGGTTCACAGTCGGCCGGACGCTTCGTGACCTTTGCACGTTCATGCGCTTTCGCTTTTCTCCTAGCCACCCTGAGCTCCTCGAGTGTCGGACTCCACCAGCCTCGACATCGCTCGTATTCACCTGCTCTTTTTCTTGCGGGCCATGCCTGAACGAGCTCGCCCAGGGTCGGCGAACGCCATCCGGCCCACACATGCTTATCGTTGACTGCAGGGTAAAATTCCTTGACCACCGTCAGTTCAACGAGTTCTCCAGTGATTTCGGTGACCACCACTATCCCATAGGCAGGCGTCGCCAAGGGCCGACCCAACGGCGGCAGATCGTCGCTTAAAACAGGCAAGCGATGCTTTCGTCGCTCCGCGGATCGACGGCGCGACATGGCTTCCTCAGGGGTTCCTCTCCGTTCTTCGGCGCGTTTGCGCCGCTCCTCGGGTTCAGCTCTCTTCGCCGCTTCCTCGATGATCTGCCAGCGGCTCTGAAGTTCGTCATATGACGCGTAGGGAACGTCCCATACCCTATCGTCGCCGTGCCAGCTTGCGAACGGCACCCGCCGAAGTGCGTCGACGATGGTTCGGGAGAACGGCGTCCGAATTCGGAATCCGTGATCGGTGACCTCTAGATAGGGGGAGATGATCGGCTCAAATTCGTACGCATCCCGGCCTTTCTGGTTTGCGAAAACGTCGTGTCGCGCTGCTTCCGCCGCCATCCACCGGTCAATACGACGCCGCGCACTCGTTCCGGGCACAATCCATGCCCGGAGAGTGTCGCTCCAGCGTGCGCGCGGAAATGCTTCCCGAAAGCGTTGTACGGCCATCCGGTCGAAGGGAAACGACGCAGTTGCAGCGGCGTGCTTGTCGTAGTCCTGTGAAGAGTCGTCGTTCATAAGGAGAAAACGGCAAACCCGTCCTTTAGGTTCGAGTCTTTTCCCGCCGGAGAAACTGCCAGCTCTGTTGGTCGCATCGCTAAATCAGTTGGCGCAGTCAACGCATCCGAGGGCATCCTAATGGATGCCTAGCGACGCAACAGGAGATTCCCACGAGAAGACCAAGATTTCCCATTGCAATCACGCCGGTTGATGGACAATTGCGACAGGGCATCGCCTCTGCAACATCATGACACCTGTGTGCCGCGAGCGATGACATTGAAGCCGTCGCAGCGGCTCCGGCGACTGTGACGAGGAGGAAGAGAGAGGCTAGCCCGCCCGCGCGGGCATTGAAAATGGCATAGACGCCGGTCTTCGCATCGGCCGAGCCGACGATCGAATTGATCTTGGCTCCAGCTGGTCCGCGGATCGCGTTTCTGGGCACGGGCGATGCGCACGGTCGCGATGCATTCGAAAGTGATGCGGTGGAACGTGCCGTATGCGATGCCGGCGCCCGGATAGAGACGGCTGCCAAGCTCTCCGCGACGCAAACTGGACGAGTCTGAGTGCCACCCATTACCTGAGCCTCCCGCCGCTTGGGGCCGGATTTGCGGGCATCCGGGGCCTGCTTCATCCGCGCTTCAAATCATGTGTGAGGGCCGAACGGCGCGAAATAACGCTCTTGTCCCCACATCGATTGGCGCTCGGAGGTTCTTGCAACTTTCGCTCGCAAAGTGCATCCTCAATCATTCTTTAAGGAGGGTGCGATTGAGGAGTGGGAGCAAGTCTCTCAGATCGCCCGGGAGAAGAACATGTCTAACGGAAGGCGTTCGGGGATTTTGATGCCGGATGACCTCGCGGTTGTCGAACGGGTCTATCACCGAGTCGCAACCACCATGCCGAACAATGACAGAGCCCTACGTGAACTTGCCAGGTTCATACTCCGTATGCATGGACGAGGCTTGGCCGACGAAGACGCGCTTTATGATTTGTGTGTTGTCGCGTCGCGCCTCGGGCGACTCGGCCCGATACCATCGTCGTCTCGCGATCGATACGATCTCATAAAATAGAGCGGGTGCGCTTTTGAACTCGTGTCAATGATGCGCGCGGTGTGTTTCCCAATCCATCTTTTCGGCGAGTTGATGACGAGCGCGGTTGACCCGGCTCTTGATCGTGCCAATGGCGCAGCCGCACTCGGAGGCAATTGCCTCGTAGCTTTGGCCCTCCATGACCTTGATGAACACGTGGCGGAGGTGGGAGGGCAACTCATCGGCAGCTTCGTAAAGATGTCTTAGATCGGTCGCCCATTCCTGCTGGGCCGGCGCGCCCTGACTGAAAATACTATCCTCCAGCGGCATGCTAATTTCGCGCTTGGCCTTGTTGAAACCGGAGATGAAAACGTTTCGCATGATCGTAAATAGCCACGACCGCAACTTCCCATTTTCCTCGTATCTGTCGAGATGGCCCAGTGCGTGCGCAATCGTCTCCTGAATCAGATCATCAGCGTCCGATCGCGATCTTGTCAGCTTCGTGGAAAATGCTCTCAGTGCCGGAAGCAAGGCTATAATATCTGCTTCCAAGGAGCCTGGCGGCGCCTGGTTACGCATAGTTCCCTCTCTTTTTTCAGGTAGTTACTCGTCAACGTGCTGGGAGAATTATTGTTCCAAATGATTGCTCGGGGATTTCGGAGAGCATACCGGCCGCAACCATGAGTCGACTCCGACCGGCAAAGGCGTATGATGCCAATGGTAGCCGTCGGCGTGTGAGCTACTGGGAATCTTGCGCGCTCTTGCCGAATGGAGGGGCTGCGACGACACACTTTCCTGATAGGCCGTTGGGTTTTCTGGAGCTGATGGAGGTCTACGAGGCACTATGCCTGTGGCGAGGGAAGACCGGCATTGATATCGAAAGCGAGCGAGGCAAAGCGGCCCTGTCCCTCGCTTTAGAACTCTGCATCGAAGGCGTTAAACGGGAAGCCGTTCTCAAAGCCCTTTGCGAGGCTGACGCCCGGTATCAAGAATCGGGCTGATGGGTTGCTTATCTTTTCAAGTCGATCGGAGATATAGTTGTGAACGTCCGCGCCGCGCGCGGTACTCCCCGCGGCAATTGCGACGAAGCACTAGATCCCGCGAATGATATTGTTTCGTGAGGAACAGTTGCCTCCGATCGGCGTTCACTGAGCGAGATCAATCCGGTCTCAACAGGAGGAGTATACATAATCATGGCATCCACAGGCACATCCCAGACAAAGGGTGGCTCGAAGTCGGGCGGGAGCAAAAGTGCGTCCTCGGAAAAAACCTCGAGCTCGTCCGGCAAGCAGGGCGGGTCGCACGAGCAGCATGTTAAGGCTGGCCAGCAAAGCCACAAAAACTCGAAATAGCGGTGCGACATACGGGCGCGGAGCAATCCGCGCCCGAACCGCGTCAGACGATCGGCGGTAAGACCTTTGCAAGCCTGACAGACGCTGGTGGGAGGTCGAAAAACCGCCGTGCCGGGTAGCGGCGACGGCTTTTCGATGCGCGAAAACACGTGAGCGACCGCCCCGCCGGGAATCGTGTGGCGCGGTGCACCAACAGATTCGGTACCCCTCGCACATCCGATTTCAACATGAGGCGGCTCCTATGATACGTCGCTGAACGCGTCCATCGCCCAATTCCTGCTACACTACGATAAGCGCCGATCCGGCGAACCAAGCTCGATGGCGACAAGAACTGAGTCCGAGAAGTTCGACTAGGCGGGCGGGTCGACCGACAGGAGACCAGCGCAACCCGAAACCGAGCGGCTCAATTCTCGCCGAACAAACTATGACAGCTAGGATATTTCAGATCACCCGAACGTTCTCGGCCTTGGATTTGCCGGTCTTGCGATCCTGACCGACGTCGTACGAGACCCTCTGGCCGTCCCGTAGAGGGGCCACACCCTGCAGGGCCGTGGCATGAACGAAGACGTCCTGACCTCCGTCGTCCGGCGTGAGGAAACCGAAACCTTTGTCCTGATTGAAAAACTTCACCGTGCCGACAGCCACTGCTAACTCCGAAGTTCACGTGTCGAAGACAATTCATAGAGATTTAGTCAAGCGTCTGCAATGCCCCAGCCTTTCCGCACTGCCGTACCATGCAGATCAGAGATGGACACAACAAATAGGCAAGAGCCTGCGACGCGCCTCTATAGCCGCTTCGGCCGTATTTTACCGTTGAGGGGAACTCAGCAAGGGCCGCCGGCGGCAAACTTCACGTTAACGACTGGTGCTGTTGACATGAGAAACGACCATGTTCCAATACAAACCATCGACGCTGGTAAGTTCAAAGCCCTGCAACCCTGATCGGCCGCAAGCACAATGCTGTACCGGACCTATTCAAGGGCGCCAGTTCTGGCCGATTACACACCGTCCGGCGTTGTCGAAATTGCCGTTGCTGAGCGTATCGTAATCGTTGACGCTATGGCCTCCTCCGCGCGTACCAAACGCGGTCAAATCCACCATCATGGCTTTGGCTCGCCTAACTGCCTCACATTCGCTCATGGCATCCTTTTCATTGAGGCGCACTGAAATTATTTCGCCTTCTTCTCCGACGAATTCAACTTTCCATACCTCGCCGGTATCATGAGAAACGTTCGTGTCGATAAGATGCATAATCGTCCTCCTAGCCGGCGCGCTTTTCCAATCGGATTCGGCGTTTCATCAGAGCTCATCGTTGACCACTTCGCCTTGCGCAGCCGCAATTACTGGCGCTCGCAGATTTTCTTTCATTCTAACGGAGGCGAGGCCTTTCCGAGCTTGACTGACGCCTCGCGGCCCCAAACGCGTAGCTTTCCGAGTTCGGCAACGAAAGAGGTTAGCCCTTCCTTGTCCGAAAGCCCGATAACGCCCTCATCAAGCGAATTAGCGACCCCCACCTTTTCCAGAAGGGGCAGCGCGGACTTGTCGTAGCCGATGAACTTGCAATGCTGAAATGCGTCGGCGACGAAATCCCGTGCGGCCGCCTCGCCAACCAAGTCATCTATGCCTTCTGCCGAGGTGAGGAGCGCGACGGCGTCGAACAGAACAGACGGCCCGCCGTCGATCATATGATGCGCCGGAATCCAGCTTCCATCGGAAGCGGTAACCCCGCCAACCTTTGGTGCTATCAACTCGAACGCCGCCTTCTCTTTCGTGATTGCATCGCCGAGTCCCTTGAGCAGCTTGGCATCGACTCCGTCGGTCACGAGCATGCCGAGCTTGCGCCCCTCGAAACGTTTGGGACCTCGCTCCACGATGCTCAGGGCCGGAGACGGCTTGAGATCCTGGCGAGTCGCCGTTGCCGCGTCAGCCGCCTTCGGCATCGCGTGGAAGCCGAGCTTGTGAGCCACGGTATTCGCGAGCGTCTCATCGATGTTGAGCAAATGAGAAATCATCCGTTCTCTGATGGCTTGTGTTTCAACCTTGCTCAGCTCAAAGGTGAGGGCCATGGCGATATGGCGCTGCTCCGCCGGTGTCTGGCTGACGTAGAACTGGCGCGCCTGGCTGTAATGGTCGGCGAAGCTTTCCGGGCGAAGACGCACCTTCGGTCCCTGTTCATCAGACGGGAAGTGGCGGTAGCCCTGCACGGGCGATTCTCTAGGTCCCTCTCCGAATGAATTGGGCTGGTAGTTTACTCGTCCCACAGGATTGTGCATCGCCATGTGACCGTCCTGCTGGAAATTATGGAAGGGACACTTTGGCGCGTTTATGGGAAGGTGGGTAAAATTGGGGCCCCCAAGACGCTTGAGTTGTGTATCGAGATAAGAAAAATTGCGGCCCTGCAGGAGTGGATCGTTGCTGAAGTCGATACCCGGAGGAACGTTCTGCGTCATAAAGGCGATCTGCTCAGTTTCGGCAAAGAAGTTCTCTGGCATTCGATCAAGGACAAGTCGCCCGATGAGCTGGACCGGAAGGATCTCCTCCGGGATAATCTTGGTCGGATCAAGGATGTCGAAATCAAACTTGTCGGCGAACTCCTGGTCGAAGAGCTGGACGCCCAGTTCCCACTCCGGAAAATTACCGGATTGAATCGCCTGCCAGAGATCGCGGCGATGAAAATCAGGATCAGCACCGTTGATCTTGACGGCCTCATTCCACGCGACTGACTGCAAACCGAGCTTAGGCTTCCAGTGGAATTTGACAAAGGTAGATTCGTCCTTTGCGTTGACGAAGCGAAATGTGTGAACACCAAAACCTTCCATGAAGCGGAAGGAACGCGGGATCGCCCGGTCAGACATGACCCACATGATCATGTGCATGCTTTCCGGTGTCAGTGTTATGAAATCCCAGAAATTGTCATGCGCCGACTGGGCCTGAGGAAAGGCGCGGTCGGGCTCGGGCTTCACCGAATGAATAACGTCAGGAAACTTGATGGCATCTTGAATGAAGAACACGGGTATATTGTTGCCCACGAGGTCCCAGTTGCCCTCCTGAGTGTACATCTTGACCGCGAAGCCACGAACGTCGCGGGCGAGATCGAAAGACCCCTTGCTGCCGGCGACGGTCGAGAACCGGACGAAGACCGGTGTCTTCTCGCCTGGGCGTTGGAACACATCGGCGCGCGTATAGGCCGCCAAGGATTCGTAAGTCTCGAAAAACCCATGGGCGCCGTAACCGCGGGCATGTACGACGCGTTCCGGGATCCGCTCGTGATCAAAGTGGAAGATCTTTTCGCGGAAATGAAAGTCGTCGATCAGGGCCGGGCCTCGGGCGCCAACCCGCAAACTATTCTGGTCGTCGGCCACGGGGCCGCCCTGCGCAGTAGTCAGGACATCGGTGCCGTCTTCTGCGAACTGGTGAAGTTCTCCGCCTTCGCCGCGATGCAGCTTGTGATCGTGGATCGTGACAGTATTCGATTGCGCGCTCTTCGATGATTTCCTGGCCATGTCTCGTTCCCTGAATACCTAAAGTGATGGATGGGAAAGAATCGCAAAGCCTGAAAGTTCCTTCATGTCCGGAAACAAGAATTAATTAGCCCATGCGAGAGCATTGATCATCTTCAGGCACCGCGGGATAACCCGCTCCAGGGCCTACAACCTCTCGCCTTGCCCTTCAGAACGACCAGCACGCATCGGCCTCTTCGCTGTCACGCCGAGTTTCGAGCGCCCTTTGATGGGTGGGAGTGAATAACTGACTGGTGGCCCAGTCATCTCGTGCATCGATGGCAGCAGCTGGTTCATTCGCCAGGTGCCGTCCAGTTTGTCGCGCGCTCTCAGAAGGAGTGCGCCGGCAGTAGTCAGCCGTCTAACGACTCCTCAAGGGCATCGATCTATGTACCGATTGCCGTAGCGGTCGCGGTAGTAGCACCGTCCCGGTTGACCGGCCACACTTCCGATCAATGCGCCTGATACGCCACCGATGGCCGCCCCGACCGCCGCACCTCGGACATTTCCAGTCGCGACGCCACCAATTACCGCCCCGGTTGCCGCCCCTATTCCGGCACCCTGCTCGGTTGCCGTGCAGGCGGAAAGGGAGATCGTGACAAGAATAACGAGTACGGATTTTCTCATGAGTGCCTCCTAGAGCTTGTAAATTGTTCGAACTCGAAATCACGTGAAATGTTTCAGATTGGACGATGATATTAAAAAATAATTCCGGGCTTACTCTTAGTGCAAAGACGAAACACGGAGTTTGCGGTCACGCGGACCTGTAGCCGAGACGGCCCCTGTTCCTCCTTTCATTGCGATGTAGATATGCGCGCGTGCCGTGTGGTGGATCTAAAGACAGGAAACGGCCCTCTGCCACGCCCGCATTTCTTCGCCGGTAGGCTTCGTTTGCGGCGCCGCCTCAAATGGCCCAAGGACCAGCGCGATGTCTGCATCGAGAATCCAACGGGCATGAAAGTCATAGGGTCTGCGCCCCCCGCCGCCATAGACCGGATCCTCACTTGACCACAGAAGCTGCCATTGTAACCCCGCCGGCGGCGCAAAGAGGGGATCCGGCACACTGTCGATGTCCAGTGCAGTTCCAAAGTTGAACACGAGCAACCTTTCATTTTTCGGCGACTGGGCAAAGTAGCGCAGGAGAAGCGCGGATTGCGACAACACGCTTCCGTCAAGCGCGCCACGGCGCGCCGACGCTTGCGCCGCGAACGTCGCCTCATTGCGGCGTAGGGCCAAAAGATCGCGGTGAAGCACGAAACTTACGCCATCTTCTCGCCACTGCGCCCAGTCCAGCTTGGCGCTCTCGAACGTCCTACGATCGCAAGGATCTGGCATGCATGTGATCAACTTTTCATCCGTCAGATTTGGGAACTGGCGGAGGAAATCGATACGCCCTTTGCGAACGCTTCGAGCGATATCTCCGTCACGATCCGCAAAGTAATAGAATGGCGTCGTAGCGCCAAATTCCTGGCCTTGGAAAAGCATCGGGGTTTGTGGTCCGAGAAGATGGAGAGCCGTCATTGCCCGCACACGTGCTGGAGATGCCAGGGCTGCCAGTCTAGCTCCAGTACCGGAGTTTGCGATCTGGTCGTGGTTCTCGAGAAAATGCACAAAATTTGCAGCCTCAAGGTCGAGGCTCGGGCCACCTCGAGGGCCGTCCTGCCAATCATATCGCTGGCCTTGAAACTGGAAACCATATTTGGCCGTCGAAACCAGCTCCTGTGCCGACCCACGATGGTCATGGAGATAGGCACTATGTCGGCCAGTCAGAGCTGCCAGGGCGGAATGATGGAAATCATCGTTCCATAAGGCATCGAGCCCGTAACCTCCAGCTTGCTCCGATCTGACAATTCGGGTCTCCTGGGGCTCGCTCTCGCCAACGAGGTAGATCGTGCGCCCGCGCGCGGCGGCGCGGGCTTCTTTTGCTATTACGGCAAGGATGTGTTCAGTGCCCGAATCAAACAGCGCCTGGGTCGCGTCGATCCTCAGCCCGTCGAAATGGTATTCATCAACCCAGTAGGCGGCATTCTTGGAGACGTATTCGCGCACACCATTGCAGTCGGGCCCGTCGAAGTTGATGGACTTGCCCCATTCGTTGGAATGGAGGTCGGTGAAGTAGCAAGGCGTGAACTCAGTGAAGCGATCGCCATGGCCAAAATGGTTGTAGACGACATCCAGAATGACGCTCATTCCAAGGCAATGCGCCTCGTTCACGAAGTCTCGCACATCATCCGGCGCTCCATAAAGCCTCGTCGGCGCATATAGAAGGATACCGTCGTAACCCCATCCGAACTCACCTTCGAACTCGTTTATCGGCATGATCTCAAGGCAAGTGGCCCCGACTTCCTGCAGGTTGCGTAATCTCGTTTTCGCCGTCGCCCAGGTGCCTCCTTTCGTAAACGTCCCGATATGCATTTCATAAAGAACGAGATTGCCCCTCACACCTTCCCATTCGCCATCGCTCCACGAAAACGAGTGGGGATCAATGACCATTGATGGGCCAGAAGGGCCCTCTGGCTGAAATCGCGAAGCAGGGTCAGCCAACAGATTTGAATCGTCCAGACGTATCCAATAAAGCGCGCCGGCGGTGAGGCCTTCAATTTCGGCGGAGAAATAACCATTGCCCTCATTTTCTGCCGCGTATTCGCAGCCGTCCTTAAGAACAACCATGGCGCGACTCCTGGCCGGCGCCCAGATCCGAAAGGAAACGCCGTTCGACGTCGGTTCTGCACCAATGGGCAAGCGCCGGTTGATCTTCCTCTTGACCGTTGACCTTTTCGCCAAGCGGCGAACGGAATGAGACATGGTCATGGCTAACACTCACTGTGGCTGATGCCGAGAACTCGTGATGAAGCACGATGTTCCATGCGATCGCAGAGGAGAGAATTGGTCGCCGACGAGGTTGAGCAGATGAGGATTGAAGATCGGACCTCATCGGAAACGCAGGGTCTCGACACTCGTCAGACGAAAGAGGATCGCACGCGCCGAACTGCGAGACGAGTTCGCTGGCGCGATCGTCCGTGCTCAGTCGTCGTCAGCTCCATTCGCAGCGCGCGTTCACCGCCAAACAGGCCTGAACAGCCTCTCCGATGCAGGATGCGCGAACTTTATGCGCCGATGGAATGTGCGAAATGGCCGACAGAAAGGGCCAGAAGCCAACAACTGCTAATTTACTGCGACCGTTCCGAAGATATCTTGAATTCCGGCCTGTAAACAGCACGGGCCCGCTCCCCTGCCAGATGGAGGTAGCGCCGGTGCATTTCCCTGCTGTCGATCTCGCCCTCGATCCAAAGTTCGACAAGAGCCATGAATTCGATATCGTCCTCGATCGCTATGCCGCGCGCGCGTGCTCGCTCAATTGCGCGCTCGGCGATTGTCCGTCGCATATGCATTCCTCGGCCCCGAGTCATCCGCAACAGACTAAAGTGCAGCAGTGCGTAATTTAAGCGATCCCCAATTGAAACCACCTAACGAGTTCGCAACCCGACGCGACGCGCCCGTTGAATGACGCGACCAGCGAGCACACCAAGGAACAAAATTGATCCCGAGATGTTCGTGGGCCGCCAGAGATCAAGCAGACGGAGGCGACAACGACGTTAGGCGCCCCGCTGCGCCCTCATCCGAGCGGCTCGCCGACCCAGTAGGCGGGAACACCCGCGAAGCGAGCGGCCGCTTCGTCAGGGGCGGTGTCGCGAGTTAGGAGGAATCATGACCGGAAGCCTGACTTTCACTCGCTTGCGCGTTGGCCTGGGTGGGCCTGGCGCTTATCGTACAATCCACACTGTTGAGGAGGCTGCAGACTGCCTGTCGAAGCATTGGCCTACGATGGAAGGCAGGGCCTTCGGGGCCGCCCAAAAGATCATCCTAGAGGCGATGCACGGAACCAGGCGACCAGGTGCTGCGCGCCGTGCCTTGATCGAGGCTGCTCACGAGGCGGATATCGCGGTCATCGAATGACACTTCGGAAGCAGCGTGACTGGCTCTGCACCGGCCGTCGTCAAACGATTTCGCGGCCATGACTGACGGATGCTCTGGAGTGAGCATCGCGAACTCGTCCCTTTGGAAACGACCGTCCCAGACCACGGCGCAAAGGAGGGCCAAGGTTATCTCACCGCACCTTGCGTCTGCGGAACAAGCACATTGGATCAAGAACTTGCCGGTCCATAGAGCGCTTTTACTCTGTCGAGACCTCAAATACAGATTATGGAGCGCGCTCGTAGCGCGGCTAATCTATGGCCGAGATTAAGGTAGCACAGCAATTCGGACTGCCTGCCGACATTGAGCCTATGGAGGCGAAATCGGCCGAGGACCTCCCCGTAGACAAGGGCTGGCAGTATGAACCGAAATGGGACGGCTTTCGCTGCCTTGCTGTTAAGGACGGACCGATCGTCGGCATATACGCGAAATCGGGCAAGCCGCTTGGACGCTACTTTCCGGAAGTCCTCTCCTTGTTGAGGAGTTTGCCATTCGACAAGTTCCTCGTTGACGGCGAGCTGGTGATCGAAGTCGACGGCAGTCTGTCGTTCGACAGCAATGCAGATGCGGCTCCATCCAGCCAAGAGCCGAATTGAGAAACTGTCTGCGTCGACGCCCGCCAAACTTGTCCTCTTAGACATCCTGTTATCGCCCGATGGTGCTTCCCATTTGGAGGAACCGTTGGCAGAGCGGCGGATTGCTCTGGAGAAGATCATGACGCCGTATCTCAATCAGGCACAACTCGTCCTGTCGCCAGTGACGACTGACATTCGGCTTGCCCGCAGGTGGCTGTCGGAAGCCGTGAACGGCGGCACGGATGGCGTGGTCTGCAAGCGCCTCGATGGGAAGTACGAAATCGGCGCTCGTGCCATGATCAAGGTGAAGCACCTGCGCACGGCCGACTGCGTCGTTGGTGGATTTCGCTATCAATCAAAGACCAGGGAGGTCGGCTCGCTTCTCTTGGGACTGTACAATGATGAGGGGAAGCTGGATCACGTAGGATTCACCTCGACCATGGTTGACATCGATCGCGGGGAGCTCACTCAGGAGCTAGAAGCACTTCGCCAGCCTCCTGGCTTCACAGGGAAGGCGCCGGGCGGGCCAAGTCGATGGAGTACAAGGCGAAGTGCCGACTGGGAGCCGCTAAAGCCAGAACTCGTTGTCGAAGTCCGGTTTGATCATGTCGCTGCGCATCGGTTCCGACACGGAACCAAGTTCCTGCGGTGGAGGCCTGACAAGAAGCCCACACAGTGTACTTATGACCAAATTTAACTGCGGGAATGGAAAGAACGGCGGCCATGTTCCATCGCCGTGACAGGAAGCATTCTGAGCTGCAAGACAGGAACTCCTCTAAGGAAGCCCTCAACCTGTCTACCTCTACGCAGGCCGACGCCGACCTCCAGCGCATTGCCCCGGTTCGAGCTGGAAGGGAGCGTAACGCTCCTGGATCGCCGTTGGGTGCCCATTCCCCATTGGCCGCGACCTCGTCCCGAGGTTTTATAGGGCTGGCTTGTGGGGACTTAGCAGAAGCGAGACTTCTTCGATCAGATTGGTTTGATCGTGGATCTGCGAGCAATTGGCAGGTCGTTCAGCGAGGGCATGGTGGTGGGACCGGCGGCATATGGAACTAACTCGGACCACAACGGGTTACGCTGAAACCGCGCGGCAATCACCTTGCTTAGTGTCCGATAACTCAAAAGCCCGGCGGCATGCCTTCATTCTAACGTGTCAAGGAGTTTCATATGGAAAGCGCAGGTATCGGTTGGATAGCGGCAATCATCATTGGCGGAATTGCAGGCTGGCTAGCGGAGATGTTCATGAGGAGTAACATGGGCGTGTTGATGAACATCTTTCTCGGAATCGTCGGCGCGCTCGTCGCCAACTTCATCCTATCTCTCTTCGGCGTTGTCCTTGGCGGTTGGCTTGGATATCTGATCGCCGGCTTCATCGGAGCTTGCATTCTTATCGCTCTCGCTAGAATGGTCAGACGCACGGCCTAGAAAGCGGAAGGCGGCCTCTCCTCGAATGCCGCCTCCGTCGCTTTAACGGGTTGCTCCCCACGCATAGGCTAGTGCGGCGACGATCCCCATGACCGTCAACGGCTTCTCCCGAATCCTCACTTCCATTTCGCTACAGAAGGAGCTGACGCCTGCGTTCGGGACTGCAACGGCGCCCGGAATCTCGATTACGGCGTCGAAATTTCGAACTGCCTCTCGCCGCAACGTACGGCCTTCTTCATAATCACGACCCTGGTTGTGGGTGTCTTCCACCGCAAGCGCGTCATCGGCCAGATGACAACTTTCGTGCGAGCTATCTCTGTGGACACGCTCCACCTCATCGGCGTCCGCTCGACCGGCGGGAACGGCGGTATTCGTCGCGGCGACCGGATCGGAAGCTGGGAAGGTATCCTCGAGTCCTCTGTCGAGGGTGCTCTTCTCGGCCGCATCGCGCTGTTGGGCCTGCTCCTTGAGCATGGATTGGACTGCAGGGGACTTTCTTGGGTCTGGCATGGCTTTTCTCCGGTTGCAGAAAAGAAAAATCCCCGTCGACCCCGGAAGTTCCCTCGCAGTTAAATCAGCCTTTCTTACCGAGAATTTTGCCGCGTTCGGTTTGGCGCATCGGTGCGCGAAGCGCTTGAAGGGCGTTTCTCGGCTCCTGCGGGGCGTCAACGATGGCGAGATCGGGACGTTCACCACTCCGGTACGGCCATGGCTCTGATTAGCGTTGCTCGGGATCCTCCGCTACGAAACCCGAATTTCAAAAGCAGTCTGCCTAGGGCAGGTTCTTCCACGCGCCGGGCAGCGTCGGCCGGCGTCAACCACATGGCTTCACGCTCGGCCATTTCCGGAAAATGCTTCCGGCATCGACGGACCTCGATCAGGAACACTTCGACGATGGGCCGCACTTCGCTGCCGTCATTCAAGCGTTTGTCGTAAACAAAATCGCCGAAAGGCTTCCTCCTCACCCGTCCGACCACTCCTGCTTCCTCCCAAGCTTCCCTCTCCGCCACTTTCCGCGGCTTCAGCCCGGAGATCGGCCAGCCTTTCGGAATCATCCAGCGCTTCGTTTCTCGGGTCGTGATGAGGAGCACTTCGGGGCCATCAAGGGTGCTGCGGAAGCATAACGCACCATATTGCTGGGTCGGTATTCCGGAGGATGGCGCTGCTGGCATGTCACTACTCACGTTTCATCCTCTCCAACCGTCTGAGCAGTCGAGAGTTCCGCAGCTCATCTTAACGATGCCCCGCCCAAATGCGTCTCTGGCATAACGAAGCCGGTATTCGGGATTGGCCCTTGTCCTCAAGCGCGTACCTGGCGGGGATGGTGCGACGACCTTCGGTATGGCGCCGCATGCGGTCAGGCACGATCCTTCAACAGGATCGCCGTGAGGGCTCCCTGATAACAACGCGACGCTCGTCTGCGATGCGGTTGAAAGCTTCATGAAAATCACACAACCGACTGCTGAAGCGCATCCCCGCTAAAATTCCGTTCCATGGCATGGTCTTCATCCTAAGATCCCGCCGGAGGTGGCGGCTGGAACCGCACCTGCTCTGAACCTGTGATCGGCGTCCTCCCAAGCCGTCGTTCACGCTGATCCTGACCGGCGAGCAACGCCTGCAATTCCTTAGCACTCATAACTTGGAACAATGCCTGGTTGGGAATGTTCGACAATCCCGAGACCAGCACGGGTAGGAAGGAGGCATGTTATGGCCGTTGATAAGCATGAACAGATTCGCCGGCGTGCATATGAGATTTGGGAAAACGAAGGTCGCCCGGAAGGGGCTGCTTTTCGTCATTGGATGCAAGCGTTTGACGAAATCGAAGGTAATAACGAGCATGAAACGATGCAGGATCTGATTGATGAAGACGATTATGACGACATAGCTCGCACTCGAAACAGCAGTCTTCAAGATGCTACGCATGAGGGGAGGCGAGCGGAACGAAAACAGGATGCGCCGAAGGACTCTAGCCCGCCCCATGTGGAAATCACCACGGGCGAAGAACCGGTGCAACAGAAGGTTAAGGGCATAGAGGGACCATAACGGCCGCAATTGGGCAAATGACACATATCGAACAAGCTTCGTTCACATCCAATGCAGCCCGCTGCGTCGAGCACAAGAGCTTTAGCGTTTAATTGGTGTCGTTTCCGCCCGCGCCCGGGGCGCAACGAACATCCCCGCTCCGTAACTGTCTCAGCCGCCGCATGTTGCTAAAGGAACAGGAAGTCCTCGCAGCCGACATGTCCGACGCTTTGGAGATCATTTTAAGAATCTCTTCCCCTTCATCGATCGAAATTGTGCCTCGCATCGCAAGGCGATCAACCAGCATCAACAGCGCACCTTCCGCAGCAAGCGCCCGTCGGCGTGTTTCTTTTTCAGACTGAGTCTCCATCACCCCTGCCTTTCTTCACTCTTGCCGGATCGCCTTCAATAAACGGATCAACTTCGTCTTCCGCACCGCACGCCGCCGTTTCTCAGCGGCAACTCGGCATCTCCCTCGCCAACGCCGCATGGCGATTGGCCTCGAAGTTTGCCATGCGGGTTTGAGCCTCCCCGCCCTGCAGCTTCAGCGACTGCGGCAGGGCGGAAAAATCGCGCAGCGCGCTCAGTCGTAGTGCTCTGGCATCTCTTTGAGCTGATCCTTTGTCCAGCTCGTCACGGCATGCACGTCGCCATCCTCATCGCGCATGAACTCGAGATCCGAAATGGGAACCGCAACGGGCTTGGCGCCAATACCAAGAAAGCCTCCGACATCGATGACCGCAGAGCCACTGACGCCCGACCCGTGGATGTGATCGATCTTACCGACCTTGTAATCGTCGGCTCCGTAGATGGTGGCGCCTTCCAGTACGGCGGGCGTGAGTTCCGAAGTGTTCAGGCGGACGTAGTTGGTGTGATCCATGATCTTTCTCCTCTATGGAGGAGGGATAATCTGATCGCAGACTTAATGTTCCGATTGTCGCCGAACAATAAGGGACGAACGACACGGCCTACACATCGCATCCACGTGCCGGGAGCTGATGGCGGACAGATCAGCCTGGCTTTCGATGTTGCCGAACGCTGTTCATTCCCGATGTCGTCCAACACAAACGAGGGAACAGGAGTGCCAGATCGCGGGCGAGATAAATACTCGCTACTAATAGTCGCCTTTTTCCAGAACTGACAACTGCTCGCGGGTTCTGGGAAGTAGGGTCGTAACGTAAGCCATCCCGATCCGGTGCCTGGCCATTATGCTAGCCGAAGTACCAACGCGCCGCGTGAGTGGCAATTGCCAGCTGCCATTGTGAGACTGCCTTGCGCGGCTGGTATGCTTCGGATTATTCCCAGAGGCTTCCGAGGCCCAGCACGACAAGAGGCGCAAGAGCCAGAAAACCTGAGAGGAGAAAGGCGGCGGCGAGTTTGATCGATTCGAGGCGCCGGGTCCGTCTGCCGTCCCAATCGTATCCCATGGATGCCCCCATCACTCGACAACTCGGATCCCGGCAGCGATGGCGGCCGCGAGGAAAGCGTCGCGAGCTACTTCGGCGCCGACGCGACCCTCCGATACGCCCCGGCAGATTTCAAGGGTACGCAATCGGTCCCCGCTGGATGCTACCGGCCAGCAATGCCGCAGCCAGGCCTCCGCCTCCTCGGCATTGTGGACCTGGCAGAACCCCCCGGTCCGGAATAACTCGACGAGGAGCGGCCTGGACCACTGCATCTTTTCTGCTTCCAATTTTCTCATCATGAGCCTCCCATTCTCGCCGCTCATTTGACGGCACGCAATTCCCATATCCGGAGGCACGAACTGCGGCCGCGTTCAAAAGTTCCACCCTCTCGAATTCCGAACGAAAATGTCGCAGCGCTCCTTTAACAGGGTAGTTGCGCGTCGCACCGTTCGCACTCAGAAGGAAGCATCAATACGGTTCTTACCAGGCCCGAACTTGGCCGGTCCTTCATGGACGTATTGCAGAAGTTATTGTCCCGAACGGCGCAGGCCAGGGCGGTTCGAGAGCCACATGGGTGCAGCCAGGGTCGTGTCGAACACGCCGCCAGTTGAACGTCTCTTCCGATTTAAGCCCGTGGTGCAGAACTTAGCCTCGGCAGACCGAGAGCGACTATAAGCGCGCGATCATCGACAACTCGATGAATAGGGATATCGTCACCCAGCTGACAAAAAAAGCCCCGCTGGCTAGGCGGGGCAGGTGCGGGAAGCAAAGAGCACACGCGATAAACCTATAGGATTGGGAATGGTTCCCGCACCACCCGCGAGCGGGAGGCGATCGGTGTCGGCTCCCTCCGATTCTGACCGCACGACATGACGGAACCGAGAATAGTTGCGGTCAAAACGGACACTGTGCGACCTGTTCCCCTAGCTGGCCAAGCCCCACCGACGCCGATCACCCGCTCCTGCCATGGTGGTTCAAATCATGATTTCACCCCCGGTCACAGGCACGACGGCGCCGGTCATAAAGCTGCCCAGATCCGAAGCAAGAAGCACATAGGCTCCTGCAAGTTCGGCCGGTTGCCCGGCGCGTTTCAAAAGAGTCTGCTGTCCGAACTTGGCCGCCTTGTCGGCGGGCATCGTGGACGGAATAAGGGGCGTCCAAATTGGACCTGGCGCAACTGCATTCACACGAATGCCCTTCTCGGCCAGCATCTCGGCCAGCCCTGCAGTGAAGTTAGAGATCGCGCCCTTCGTGGAGGCATAAGCGAGTAGATGCGGTGATGGCTGGCGGGACTGGATCGACGTCGTGTTAATAATGGCGCTTCCAGGTTTCATGTGTGGCGCGGCGGCTTTGGATAGGAAAAAAGGCGCGTAGATGTTCGTGCGGAAAGTTTCATCCCACTCTTCGGCCGAGATGTCGGTGATATCCGCATAGGTCCGCTGAAAGGCCGCGTTGTTGACAAGGATATCGATCCCACCCAGCTCCTCCATCGCCAGCCGCACAAGGGTTTGGCAATGCTGCTCCAATTTAATGTCGCCGGGTACGATTATGGCTCTGCGTCCCGCCTCCTCGACCCATTTTTTCGTGTCCTTTGCATCGTCGTCCTCATTGAGATAGGAGATCAGGACATCAGCCCCCTCGCGCGCAAATGCGATCGCAACGGCCTTGCCAATACCGGAATCTGCCCCGGTGATGAGGGCAACTTTTCTCTCAAGCCTTCTATTTCCGACATAGGAGTTCTCTCCATGGTCGGGCAGGGGCCTCATTTCGGTGGTCCTGCCAGGAGGCTCTTGTTGCTGGGCGGGATAGGGTGGAGTGGGTCGACGGATATCGTCTGTCACGGCTTTCTCCTTGCGTGTGTTGTCGACCAAAACCACCGCCCAGCGGAACTGTTCCGCCCAAAGTCGCCGCCACGGAGCAACTTTGGGCGTTCGACCTGAAAAGACATCCCTTGCTCGAGTTCGTCTGGCAGGAAGGTCGGCCCCCTGATCGGTACGTCAGCGCTGGCGAGCAAAGCTTCAGAACCAACCCGCCTGCCTCGAGCTCCGGCCTTTGAGGCGCAATCCACGCCCAACTGGCGTCCGGCTGTCGGCGCCGAGACGTTACTTGGTGATCGTGTGTGTGCTGTCATTGCCACGTCCTTCCTCGGCTTGAGCCAACTCGAGAAGCATGACTTTTCACGGACAGACCAGTCCGTGTTAGGCGGAACAATAATGCCGGCGCTAAAATGCAAATTGCTGCAACATATGAGTGGGATAAGCGTGCGCGCTTGCGCAAAGATGCTCGAGCTGCTCGTCGTTGACGTCTGCTAAAATCCCAGTACGCACAAGCACGGAATCCAAGCCAGCTGACTTCGCACCCAAGATATCGTGCTCGATGCTATCACCTATGCAGACTACGCGGCGCCGGTCGGTGACCCCTGCCAGCTTCAACGCGTGCTCATAGATTTCGAGATAGGGTTTTCCAAGCCAGGTGACTGGCCCACCCATTCCCTCGTAGAGCTTGGCGATACTTCCTGCGCCCGGAGCAATGGAACCATTGCTCAGTTTATGTATGTCAGGGTTCGTACAATAACACGGGATGCCTTTCTCGGCCGCCGGTCGCAGCATTTCCCGATAGTCGTCCATCGGGATGCGCTCGGCCTCGCTCCCGGAGATGATTACGATTTCGGCGTTGGCCGCGCTATGCACCGAAGCGAGTCCCAAGCGATCCGCGAGATTGCTATCTCCGCCACTGGAGATCGTCAAACACGGGGCCATTCCCCTGATCATGTTTTCGCGTCGCGAGAGGATGTCGAACGCCACGTCTCCCGATGTGACGAAGAAGTCGAAGGTTTCCCGAGCAAAGCCGAGCCTGACAAGCCTCTCGGAATTGTACTCGCCACTTCTCCCCGAGTTGGACAGGATAACCACCTTCCGGCCCGCCGATGCGAGTTCAAACAGGGCGGCGATGGCGCCCTCGTAGGGCCCAGCATCATCCCTCAGTACTCCGAACTGGTCGACGAAGAAAACGTCATACGACTGCGTCAGCTCGGGCAGGGTGATCGGCGCGCACTTAGCCATTGGCGTTGTCCGATCGAGAAAGAACCAGTGCGGCTGTACCGACAGCCGCCTCGACCGATTTCGCAGCCAAAGTATCGACGCCCATGGCGCGCGCTCTCATTATGGTCCAAACCGGATTTCGCGTTCCGCCCCCTACCGTTCGTAGGCTGACTAAAGCTGGCGCACCCAGTTCACGCAACCTTTGGTAGCCCAACCGCTCGATCTCGGTCATACCTTCGAGGATGGCATGAAAGAACAAACTGTCATTGGTGGGCCGCGGTGTAAGCCGGGGTGGATAATGAGGATCGTTGATCGGAAAGCGCTCGCCCGGACGGAGAAGAGGATAGAAATCGAGACCCAGTTTGCGGTTCGGGTCGATGTTTTCGGTGAGCTCGTCCAGACGGTCGTCGCCGATCAAGGCGCGCACGACGTTTCCTCCAGTGTTTGAGGCACCCCCAACGAGCCAGAACCGCCCGACACGATGCGAATACACACCGTATTCGGGCGCATTGATCGGAGCGTCCGAGGCCAGCTTAAGCACGATCGTGGATCCGAGGGCGGTCACCGCATCGCCGATGGCCGACGCTCCGGTAGCCAGAAACGAAGCGCATCCGTCAGTCGTGCCCGCATGGAACCAAGCGGATTTGGGCAACCCCAATGCCTGCATGTAGCCTTCAACTGGAGCGATTTTTTCGCCCGCGCGATAGACGATGGGCAGCTTGGATACGTCCATTCCCGCCGCCTCGATCCAATCTGGCCAGCGCTCCGTGTCTAGGTCGAAACCTGTCTTGAGCGAATTGTTTTCGTCACTGGCGCGCCCTGCAAAGCCCAATTTCATCAAGATCCAATCAGCCTGATGAACAATGGAATGCGACCCACTCTTACGCGACAGGTAGATGGCACGTGCCAGGCCCGAATTCGCACCGACGGCAGTGCTACCGGCCGGAGCCTTCTTTGCTATGCTGTCGACGACTGCACTATCGGGGCAGGGATCATTGTACATGAGAACCTGGCCCGTCGGCTCATCAGAACGATCAAGGGACATAACCGTCCCGGACGTTCCATCTACGGCAACGCCCTCAATTGAGCTGAAGTCCGTTGCTTTGGCGAGACTCTCAATCGCCTCCTTGACCCTGTTCCACCAGCAACTGGGCTGACGCATCTCGTCCGGTGACCCGAACGGCGCAGCGGCGAAGCCTACCGGTTTGCCCGCGCGGTCGACGACCGATGCACGAGCGCCGGACGTGCCGATATCAATGCCGAGTACGACGGGCTGGCCAGTTTTCGTGTTCACGCGGGCCGCCTTTCGGATCCTCGGTCGAGGGCCTGCCGATATTGCTCCGCTTCCCAGTGCGTCAATTCGTATTCATCGTCGTTAGAGAGGTAAACCACCGACTTCTCTTCTGGAATACGGCTCACCACTTCGGCCAGACAGCGGACCATGACCTCGCCACCAGCAGTGAGCGTGCCAGACAAGAGTATGCCCTTGTCCGGCACGATCAGCATTTTCGGTGCTTCACGACCCTCGCGGCACGATATAGCTTCCAGGTCGGCCGCACTTTGGCCCTCCGCGAGCACACCTATCTCGGTTCCGAGGAAAATGACGTGGTCGGGATAAAGCGAGCCACCGAGAGCGATTCTCCGATTGACCTTCGAAAGTGCGACCGCGTGGCTTTCACTGTCTCGGGCCGGGTGGTAGCCGGAATTCTTCGCGATGCGTTCCAACGCATCGATGTCGGCGGAACCGCTGCTTCTCGCCTCGCATGAAAGGGCGCTCGTGACCCGTTGGATACGATCGGCTACTTCCTCTGTGGTGTCACCACAGACGACGATCCCATGATTGAATAGGATGAGGACGTCGGGCATCGACGTGGCTGCTTTCTCGATCTCCCTTGCGAGGGGAGTTCCCGGACGCCTGTATGGTATTGTTATCCAACTGAGATCGGAAACAGCACTCATGCGCGCAGCTAGAGCTGTATCGCGGTCTCCAGCAACAGCCAGAGCGATCGCGTTCACGCAATGATAGTGTGCGATCACCGGACTCTTGATTGCCGCGTGAAAACTGGTCTCGATCGATGGCCGAAGCCCACTGGAATTTAGTTCGGTAACAACGAAATCGGTGGACTTCTCGGCCCGTGGGTCACCCTCGCGAAGCGCCCCAACCAGCGGATCGACAACAACCGGGACCATGATGTCTTCAGCATCCGCCTTGGAAAGCCACGTGCCGGATGCCTTCACCCACATGACGCCGTTGCTTTTGATTGATGTATTGCCGCCCGCGCCCTGAGTCTTGAGGATATCGCTGCCGAGCTGGCTGGAGAGCTGGCGAAAACGTTTGAATAAGTCCGTGTTCCTCGGGTCCGGTTTAGTCATATCGTCTCTCTCCTGCTGCGCTGACGATCGCCTTCCGATCGAGCTGATCGCATGAGCGAACTTTTGCGCGATCCTATAAATGTGATTGCAAATCGTCAATGATGAAGATTTTGCGTCTCTTGTGTTGCGGTATAGGTTTTGATGTGATTATACTTCATCAAAGGCGCTGAGGGAGAAGCGTCAGTGGAGGACTGTCTTGAACGATTCCGATCGCCATCGTCTGATCGCAGAAATGCTTCGCGAGCGGCCTTTCGCGTCCGTCCGCGACCTGCAGAAGAGACTTGGGGTTTCTCCAGCAACAATTCGCAGAGACATCGACAAGCTTCATGACATCGGAGTAGCCCGGAAGGTCTATGGCGGCATATCCGCAAATGAGTCGTCGACCGTCCCGCGCCTTTCTGCGCGACCATATGACGAAAACCGGGACATAGCTGTCGATGCCAAGCGCGCGATCGCCGAAACCGCCGCTGGCCTTGTAAGGGACGGGGACTCGATCATTGTCCATGCGGGATCGACCTGCTACCAGCTTGGCCTGCAACTGGCCCGTCGCAACGTCCGTCTCTACACCAATTCCATGCCGCTGGCCGCCTATCTCGGCGAGCACGGTACTTGCCATCTGACCCTGGCGGGCGGGGTGCTTTATCGGGAGCCCGGGATCATTCATGACGCTTCCGCGGGCGCGCCCGACTTCTTCGCGTCGCGGTTCTTCCTTGGCACTCAGGGCATCAGCAGCGAGGGCCTTCTGGAATCGCATCCGCTATTGACGAAGGCGATCGGCGAGTTGAGCGGTTGCGCCGACGAGATCGTCCTTTTGGCAGACAGCCGGAAACTCTCGATCCAGCCGCGCAATGTCGTTCTTCCGCTTTCGCGTATCGGCACGATCGTCATTGACGACGGTCTATCGGATTCTGGCGCAAAGATGCTCGAGGATGCAGGGGTTGCCATAATGATCGCGACTGTGGGAGGCCAGTGATGATGCCCTCGAACGCGATCGCGGTATTCGACCTCGGCAAGACGAACTCTAAACTCTTCGTCTTCGGCGCTGACGGTAGCGTACTTTCGGAGACCCGGACAAAGCCAGTGTGGGTCGAGTACGATGGCTTTCGCGTACTCGACGACGAGGCTCTTTTCGAGTGGATGAAGACCGTGCTCTCGGTCGCGGTCGCGGATCACTCGGTCGGGCACATAATCTTTTCCGGTCACGGCTGCACCTTTGCGCTCGTCGAGCGAGGTCACCTTGTGCATCCCATCCTCGACTACGAACAGGAACCTCCCCAGCCGCTCGCCGATCGCATTGACATGTTGGTGCCCGCCTTCGGTGAGACCTTCTCTCCAAGACTGCCGCTGGGCTTCAACTATGGACGGCACATGCTGTGGCTGGAGGCAGTTAAGCCGGACACGTTGAGCCGCGCCGACGCCATTCTTCCCTATCCACAGTTCTGGTCGTGGAAATTTTCCGGCCGCAAGGTATCCGAGGTGTCCTACGTCGGCTGCCACTCTCACCTTTGGGCTCCGCTGCGCGGTGATTTCAGCAGTCTGGTCGACCGCCAATCCTGGCGAGAAAAGATGCCCGCCTTCGAAAAAGCCGGTACTGCTTTGGGCAGTTGGGAAGTCCGTTCAGACGAGGGCAGGGCGCTTTCGGTCATTGTCCACAATGGCGTGCACGACAGTAATTCGGCGCTTTACTACTATCGTTCTGTTGGGTTTCAGGACTTCACGCTTGTATCGACTGGTACCTGGGTCGTGATCTTCAATTCGGCTTGCCCGCTCGAAGCGCTCGACGAACATCGCGACATGCTCGCAAACGTCACCGTCGACGGAAAACCAGCGCCAACAATCCGTTTCATGGGCGGCAGAGAGTACGATCTTGCAAGCGACGGCTGGAACAAGCCGATCAGCCTCGCGGCACTGTCGCGCGTGATTGCAAAAGGTGTTTTCGCATTGCCATCGTTCGCGCCGGGCGGACCGATGCCGGGTCTCGAGGGCCGCTTCGTGGGGCCGCAGGTGGAAGGCGAGGAGAGAGCGGCAGCTGCACTTCTCTATGTCAGTCTCATGACCAGTCTTTCGCTCGACCTCATTCAGTCCAATAACGCGATTGTCATAGACGGGGGGTTGGTCAAGACGGGGTTGTTTGCTGAAATACTTGCGCAACTGCGCCCTGCGCAGCCGATCTTCACGAGCCCGACGGCCGAGGGCAGCGCCTTTGGCGCGGCGGCGCTTGTTTTTGACATGCTGGGTCGAATGCCGTTTGCAAATGAGACGAGCCAGGTAGCGCCGCTGCAGCTTTTTGGTCTGGAGGCCTACCGCGACACGTGGAAAGCACTGGCCGAGATTGACCAGCCGGCGGTGACGCAGCCAAGGAAGGAGTTCCACGCATGAGCGCGGCAAACACCGAAACTCGCGCACCCGTTCTGGAGATGCGCCATATCAGCAAGACATTTGCGAGCACCAAGGCCCTCACAAACGTCTCGCTGACGGTCTATCCGGGTGAAGTCCACGCTTTGATGGGTGAGAATGGCGCGGGCAAGTCGACGCTCATGAAGGTGCTTTCCGGGGCCTATGTTGCGGACGCTGGCGGCGCTGTCCTCGTCGATGGAAAACCCATCGTGGCCGGAGATCCGATCAAGGCGAAGGCAAATGGCATATCGGTCATTTACCAGGAGCTGTCGCTCGCACCGAACCTCACGGTTGCCCAGAACATGTTCCTGGGGGCCGAACCGTCCCGCTATGGTGTCGTGGACAAGGCCACGGCTCGCGCCCGTGTCGAGCCGATCCTCAAGCAGCTGGGCATTACCTTCGGACCGTCACAACTCGTTGCAACTCTCTCCTTGGGCGAACGTCAGATGGTGGAAATCGCCCGCGCCCTGACCACCAACGCGAGGATCATCGTCATGGACGAGCCAACGACTTCGCTTACCACCAGGGAGACGGAACGGCTTTTCGAAGTCATCGCAGGGCTAAAGGCACGCGGCATCGCGATCATCTACATCAGTCACAGGATGGAAGAGATCTATGCGCTCGCAGACCGTGTCAGTGTGCTGCGCGATAGCGCTTACGTTGGGACGCTCGAGCGAGAAGAGCTGTCCGCCGAACGACTGGTCTCGATGATGGTCGGCCGCGATATCTCGACTTTCTACAAAAAAGAACACCGTGCACCGTTACAAGCGGCCAAGACGGTTCTTTCGGTGAGAGATATCGGTGACGGCCGTCGAGTTCACGGATGCTCTTTCGATGCACGGGCAGGTGAGGTCCTCGGCATTGCTGGTCTGGTCGGGTCAGGTCGAACGGAACTCGCGCGTCTTGTTTTTGGTGCAGACCGAAAAACGACTGGTACGGTTTCGCTGGAAGGCAGGGAACTGGCCATCGGTGGACCTCGCGATGCCATGGATGCAGGTATCGCCTATCTCACCGAGGACCGGAAGGGCCTCGGGCTTTTCCTCGATATGACGATTAGCGAAAACATCAACATCGGTGTTATCGGCAACGACGCCGGCCCTGGCGGCGTCCTGAATTTTACCGCCGCCAAGGAGCGCGCCGCTCGCGCTATCAAATCGCTTTCAGTTCGCACGCTGAGCGCAAGCATCAATGTCGGCGCATTGTCGGGTGGCAACCAGCAAAAGACACTCATCGCCCGCCTCCTCGAAACGAAACCCAAGGTTATCATCTTCGACGAGCCGACACGCGGCGTTGATGTGGGTGCCAAATCCGAGATTTACCGGATTATCGACGAGCTCGCGCAGGCTGGCATCGCGCTGGTGGTGATCTCGAGCGATTTGCCGGAGATCATCGGCATCGTGGATCGCGTCCTCGTCATGCGCGAAGGTCGCATTGCTGGCGAGGTCCAGGCGACGCCGGATCAGCCAATCAGCCAGGAAGCCATTATGGCCTTCTCCACGGGATCGGCATCGAAAGTCGCCTGACGCCGAACAACAGAGACGACGGGATAAAGATATGACTTCGACATCAACCGACCAGCCGAACGACAGCAAGGCAAAATTCAGATCGACGCTTACAGCGCTCGGTATGTTGCCAGTGCTCGTCATCCTGGCCATCGGCTTCCATTTGTTGAGCGGCCGTTTTCTAAGCGTCAACAACTTGTCGATCGTTATGCAACAGGCGTCGATCAATACTGTCTTGGCGGCGGGGATGACGTTTGTGATCCTGACAGGCGGCATCGATCTCTCGGTGGGTTCTATCCTTGCAGCCTCGGCAATGGTCGGCGTGATCGTATCCCTCTGGCCGGACGTCGGCATGCTGGGCATCCCGGCTGCGATTGGCGTCGGCCTTACATGTGGTGTGGTCAATGGAACCATCATTTCGGCGCTGAAGCTTCCGCCCTTTATCGTGACCCTCGGCTCGCTGACTGCCATGCGCGGAATCGCCCGGCTGCTTGGCAACGACACGACGGTTTTCAATCCCGACCTGCCATTTGATTTCATCGGAAATGGTAGTTTCTTCGGTGTGCCATGGCTGGCTATTATCGCGCTGGCGACGATCCTCATCTCGTGGTTCATCCTGAAGCGCACGGTGTTGGGCACGTGGATCTACGCTGTCGGCGGAAACGTGGAGGCAGCGCGCCTTACCGGGATCAAGGTGCCACTGGTTCTGCTCTTCGTTTACTCGATGTCTGGCCTACTTTCCGGGCTTGGCGGCGTAATGTCCGCAGCCCGCCTTTATGCCGCAAACGGCCTCCAGCTTGGTCAATCCTATGAACTCGATGCGATTGCAGCCGTCATTCTCGGCGGTACCAGCTTCGTCGGTGGTGTGGGGTCAATCTGGGGCACGCTGATCGGAGCACTCATCATTGCGGTGCTATCCAATGGCCTCATCCTCGTCGGTGTTTCCGACATCTGGCAGTACATCATCAAGGGACTTGTCATCATCGTTGCCGTAGCGCTCGACCGCTACAGGCTCAAAGGACTTAGCCGCACCTGACGTGCGGCTGGAGGGACCGGGCTTACCGGAAAACAGGCGCAGGAAGCGCCATAAGGAGGAAAGTATGCGCATGATTTCCAGACTGCTTGCAGCGACCGCCCTGGCGGCAGCCATCGCGATGCCGGCGGCCGCCAAAGACCTTCAGAAGATCGGCATTTCCGTCGGCCTGCTTGGCAACCCATTCTTCGTGGCAACTATCAAGGGCATCGAGGATCGCGCCAAGGAGATCAATCCGAACGTTCAAGTAACCTCGGTTTCGGCCGATTACGACCTCAACAAGCAGGTTTCGCAGATCGACAGCTTCATCGCCGCGGGCGTCGACATCATCATGTTGAACGCCGTCGACGCAAAGGCAATCGCGCCCGCCGTCAAGAAGGCCCAGGCTGCGGGCGTGATCGTCGCCGCCTTCGACGTTTCCGCACCAGGTGCGGACGTCACTGTCATGACGAATAACATCAAGGCGGGCGAAGAGGCTTGCCAGTACATCGTCGATCAGCTCAAGGGCAAGGGTGACGTGGTGATCATTAACGGCCCGGCATCGTCCTCGATTCTCGACCGTGTCCAAGGTTGCAAGAACGTGCTGACCAAGAGCCCGGACATTAAGATCTTGTCCGACGATCAGAATGGTCAGGGTTCGCGCGACGGCGGCCTCGCGGTCATGCAGGGCCTGCTAACGCGCTTCGACAAAATAGACGCCGTCTTCGCGATCAATGATCCGACGGGTATCGGTGCTGAGCTTGCCGCGAAACAGCTGAATCGCAATGAGTTCTTTATCACTGCCGTCGACGGAGCTCCCGATATCGAAAAGTCCCTTGCCAGCGGCAACTCGATGATTAAGGCGTCTGCGTCGCAGGATCCCTATGTGATGGCCGGCGACGCACTCAAGATGGCTGTCGACGTTCTGAACGGCAAGAAGCCCGCGGAGAACACGGTCCTGCTCGATCCCAAGCTGATCACTGCTGACAACGTCAAGGACTATAAGGGCTGGACTGCAGCTCGCTAATGTCACCTCCCGGCCCGCCGGTGCTTTCGAGCCCGGCGGGATGTTCTTAGAAATCAACAGGAATTCGTTCAATGTCCAAAATCGGTGTCCACTCGTTCGTCTGGAGTGCGGGCTCCTCCAAAGACGAGCTTGAGACAACTCTCCAGCGATCCCACGAACTCGGATTCAAATTAGTAGAATTTTCCTACCTCGATCCTAAGCTGGTCGACGTGAAGTGGCTCGCTTCCCGCATCCAGGAACTTGGCCTGGACGTCGCCGTGAGTATGGGCCTCCCGAGCGATGGCGACATATCGAGCGAAGATCATTCGGTGGTCGCCAATGGCGAAGCCATTCTGGACAGGGCCGTCGCGTTGGTTCGCGATCTTGGTGGCACAAAGCTTGCCGGTATCCTGAGTTCATCTCACGGCAAGCAGGAACACGCGCTTTCCCGTAAAGGATGGGACAGGAGCGTCGAGACGCTTTCAAAAGTTGCCGATAGGGCAAGAGACGCTGGTGTTACTCTCAACCTCGAGATCGTGAACCGCTTTGAGAGCAATATGCTCAATACGGCCGCGCAGGGGCTGGCTTACATCAAGGACACGGGAGCCTCGAACGTCTTCCTTCATCTTGACACCTTCCACATGAACATCGAAGAGGCTGATATCGGATTGGCAGTCCGCAACGCTGCCGACAAGATCGGCTACATCCACATCGGTGAAAGCCATCGCGGCTATCTTGGAACCGGCAATATCGATTTTGCCGCGTTCTTCGATGCACTTGTCGCTGTCGGATGGGACGACTATGTCGCGTTCGAATCTTTTTCTACGGCCATCGTCGACAAGGATCTGTCGCTGAAGACCGCGATCTGGAGAAATCTCTGGGATGACAACGTCGCGTTGGCCGGGCATGCTCGCCAGTTCATTGAACTTGGGTTGGAAACCGCGCGCATCAAGGCCGAACTGGTAACGAATGCCCAGGTACCGTCGGCCTGAGGGCTGGCGCCACCTGGGATGACACTACGGGTGGGCCATGAAACCGGTTCCTGATGCCGCTAGATCTGCTGCACGATTGGCCGGCGGATCGAGGCATCTACAGGTTAGCAAAATGACGCCAGAGCCAATTCCATAGATGTCGGGGACAAGATCGTTCCAGCGTTCGGCTTTCCGCCATACGCGTTCAGCGCGAGGGCTGCTAAGACTTTTGTAACTGCCTCCGCCCTGTGATCGCCTATCCATGGAGGAGCAACGGGAGTTTCTCCATGGAGAGTACATTGGAGGTCTTCACGATCAGGAATCCTGGACGTGAGGTTCACCGGCACTGGCCGGACGAGTTGAAGGCGCGGATCGTCTCGAAGCCTTGAAATGGACTGGCCGACTCATGGGATTGTTGCCCATCGGCAAGGCAGTCATTTTTGTTTTCCCGACCGCTCCAGAAGTATGCGTACTTCCTCGAAACGCCGCTTTCGCTCACCGTCCTGCTCCTTGGGCGAATAGCAAGTATTGGATACGCAAAAACGAGTGAGATGATACGGCGGCTCGGCGGCGTCAAATTCACATTCAAACGTATCGGCCATGTCGCCCCGTGTCGCGCCCTCACGTGTGGAATAGGTCATTCGGACGCCCGCAGGCTTCAATTCTGGAAAGGATTGAATTATACCGACCGCGAGCCGGTCGGATAAAAGAAAGTTCTTTGCAACTGTCTGGCAGGTGTTTTCAAGCGCCAGTGATTGAGCGAGAGCAACGCCCGGTGCAAAAAGGCAAGCCACCAAGGCAATTCGATTGAGCAACTGAACCTCCTCTCCTGCTTGGCCTCCGCAGGGTAAACTTAATCACCTGTCGGATAGCAAGCGCGACATTTGTGTTCCTTATCGGCTGGATTCCGGCATGATTACGAACCGCATTATTCCGTCAGCACTTTAAAAGCCGGATAGTGGTATGGTGTCCTGGTTTTTCTCCAAGCCGATGAGACGTTTGAGAAGCGGCCGCATCAAGCGGCCGCCTCGGAAACGGCGAGTTAAGCGGCCTTGGCATTGGCCGCAGAAACCGCAAGCTGTGTCAGCTTTTTATCGGTGGCTTCTTCCTCGGCGAGGTTCTGCTTAAGAAGAGGGACTGCTTGGGTTAAGCCTAGTTGATTTGCCCAAGCGATTAGTGTGCCGTAGCGAGCAATTTCATAGTGTTCCACTGCTTGTGCGGACGAAATCAATCCGGCGTCAAGCGCCGGGGAACCCTTAAATTCCTCGATGATTTCTTCGCCCTCTGCGATGATACCCTGGATCGCCTCACACGTTTTTCCTCGTGCAGGTTTGCCGAGCATTTCGAAAACCTGTTCCAGGCGTTCAACCTGGCCCTGGGTTTCGTCACGATGTTGGAGAAATCCTGATTTACCTTCCTGCGACTGCGCAGCCCGTGCCATCTTGGGCAGTGCTCTCAAGATCTGCTTTTCGGCGTAATAAATATCCTTGAGTGTATCGAGGAACAGATCGTCGAGTGTCTTTCCGGTTGCCATGGTGTCCTCCTTGTGGCGATTGATGCCGTTCGAAAACTCCCACCGACGCGCCTTGTTCCCGCAAACTGAAGTGTGGCACTGCCGAATAGATGTTTTGCCCGAAGCCGTCGTAAACTCAGGTCTCAATTACCGCAGGCACATGAGGAAATGACGGTCCCGCAGCTCTGGCCCTGAGCAAATCCAGTTGGTCGAAGAGGCAAACGCACATCGAAGTCTGGCCGAAAGCGCTCCGGTACTTCGGGCGCCGAGTAGGGAATCTTGGGGTGTCGATCTACTTCTGCGGCAGATGTTATCGTCAGTTGCTCTTGAACTTGATGCGCCACTCCCTGGCTTGGCCAAGAGTCGAGTGCTTCTATGAAGCCGCGATTCCGTAAAGAACGAAGAAGCCATACAATGCAAATGCCACCACCGCGACAGCGAGAATCGTGAAAAATCCAGCGCGGACGCCTCGAAGTTTCGTCTTTCGTTCGCCGGATGAGTCTGCCGGTGTCACGATCGGATCTTTTCTTGGATCTGTCATTCCCTCAACCTATCTCCGAATTGCGAAGAGCCTGTAGCGCATCCCCAGGGCGGATCGATCCCTA
The DNA here is from genome assembly GCF_004345245.1 of Rhizobium sp. BK251. Taxonomy (GTDB): domain Bacteria; phylum Pseudomonadota; class Alphaproteobacteria; order Rhizobiales; family Rhizobiaceae; genus Rhizobium. The sequence goes on from NZ_SLUQ01000011.1 coordinate 41,240, forward strand.
ACACTTGAAAACCGCGGACGTTCCATTTGCTCGAGAGCCTCGCGAGTCAGCAAAACGAATGACATCGGTCAGTCAGACGTTTGCGCAAGAACTAGGATGCGCTACCTGTAGCACCAGCGCCACACCACGAAGCACGATGCGAATCGTTACAGATTGTTCACCTTGGTAGACGTGCGCGCCCTCGCCGCACGCTTAATGTTCAAGCGCCTTATCAGCCAATTCGACAGCCAACTGCCGGCGCGCGCGGTTCATTCGGCTTTTAATTGTGCCTACCGCGCAGTTGTAATACTTCGCAGCTTCTTCATAGCTGCGGCCTTCAATCGCGACGAGTTCCAAGGTTGTGCGATACGGCTCCGCTAAACGGGTGCATGCCGCCTCGACCTCGTGAGCATGAATTGCCAACTCCTGTACCGCGTCGACAGCTCCCAGGGGATCGAGGCCCTCGTGAGGAGCCGGCGACTCTCGCAAGGCCCGTCGGTAGCGCGTGCAGAACGTGTTGCGCATGATAGTAAAGAGCCAGGATTTGAGACGTGTACCTTCGTGAAAATGATCGAGATGCGACAAAGCTTTTAATAATGTTTCCTGAACAAGGTCGTCTGTGTCACTCTGCGACCGATGGAAACGCCGCGCAAAGGCTCTTAGGGCGGGAATGAGCTCCACGACATCATCGCAAAGCGAACCTCTCATCGCATTCTTTAGCATGGACTTTTCCTCTGGCATCAGCAGGGAAAAGCTGAATCGGTTCGATTGTTCCGACAATAACGACTTCGTACGGTATCGGACACAAAGGCCCGCGACAGCATACGCGTCGGCGTGTTGAGTAATGACGCTCGCTCAATGCAGTCACGGCGGGTCGCTTAAATTGACAAAGTCTGTAAGCGCAGCACCGTTCACACCTTGACCGAACTTTTGAAGACTGCAGAGGTCGACAAACACTTGAGCACATGTGCGTCGTGATACCTTGACCTGCCATTGTTATCGGGAGGCCAATATGTGCAAGAGAGTGGTCGTTTACGCGCGGTATTCAACAGATCAACAGAACCCAGCTTCAATCGAAACCCAGCTTGATCTGGGGGCTTCATTTGTTGCGGAGCGCGGTTGGAAGCTGAGCGGGACATATGTTGATGCTGGCGTCAGCGGCGCTAGTTTCGAAACACGGCCAGGTCTTCAGGCTGCGCTGACAGGGGCGCGAGTGGGTGCCTACGATGTCCTGCTTTGCCTTACGCTTGACCGGCTGTCGCGAGACCTAGAACACAGCGCTAAAGTGTTGAAGCTGCTCCAGTTCCACGACATTGAACTTTGGACCGTGCACGGCGGCTCTCAGGTGTCAGCTATGGAGCTTGGCCTGAGGGCGGTCCTGAATAGCGAGATGCTTGAGCAGGTTCGATATCGAACCAGGGAAGGCATGAAGACCGTAGCGAAGACGGGCCGAGTTCCCGGCGGCATTTGTTATGGCTACTCGATCAAAAAGATGATTGGAGCGGACGGAGAACCTATCCGTGGCCTGAGGGAGATCATTGCCGCCGAGGCGGCTGTGATCGTGTGGATATTCGAGCAATATGTGAAGGGCCTAAGTCCCGACGCCATTGCAGAAATCCTCAATGGGCAGGGTATACCTGGCCCTCGCGGGCAGGCTTGGAGAGGAACGGCGATCCGGGGACACCGGCGAAGAGGTAGCGGAATTCTGAATAATCAGATGTACATCGGTCGGCTGGTGTTCAACAGGCTCGTGTACCGAAAGAACCCAGTGAGCGAACGCCGAGTGTCTCGGCTCAACTCGCCAGAGCAACATATCATTCAAGAGCTACCGACGCTTCGGATTGTGTCGGATTCGCTCTGGAAAAAAGTAAAACGGAGGCAAGCTCTACCTCGCCGCCGGACAACGACCTCGGGCCGACCGTCTAGCCCACCAGGTAGTTCCAAGGCAGGAGATGCGCGATTTGGCTCTGCTTATGACCATTAACGAGGGCCGTTAGTGTGCTGGTGAGATAGCCAAATGGATCGACGGCGTTGAGCTTACAGGTCTCGACGAGCGATGCGATGGTCCCCCAATTCTCCGCTCCCGTGTCATGACCGGCGAAGAGAGCGTTCTTTCGGTTTAGCGCTATCGGCCTGATGGTCCGCTCAACGCTATTGTTGTCGATCTCGATGCGGCCGTCGGTCAGGAAGACGCAAAGACCGTCCCAGTATTTGGCGATGTAGGTAGGTAAGGCTCCCCCCGGCGGCGCACCTCCGTCCCACAGTCGGTCATCACGGGCCAGCGCCCAGAAGTATCCGGTCTTGGTTTTACGGGAACCGGGATCAAGCACCGGCGCACGGGTCTCGTCCATGAACAGCTTCGTCGACCGCTTCAGGTCGGCAAGCAAGGCGTCGAAGACCGGGCGCAGTTCGAAAGCAGCCCGACCGTCCCAGTCGGCGAGTGTTGAGCGGTCGAGATCAACGCCCTGGCGGCTCATGATCTGCGCCTGGCGATAGAGCGGCAGATGATCGCTGTGATCGTGTCTTTGCGTCGGCCCATAGAGTCCAGAATTCAGTGGTCGGAAATGGTTGGTCCGAAAAGCGCTTTCGCTATATTCTCGAGTTCAATGGGTTTCTCGCAGAGCACAAAACCGGCAAAGCTCAAAGGCACGATTGTCGGATCGTATCCCGTTGCAAACACGTAAGGTATGCGAAGTTCCTCCAGCCGCTCCGCGACAGGAAAAACAAGTTCACCATCGAGATGAACGTCAAGAATGGCGGCGTCGATAAATTCTTCCTCGATCAAGTCGAGTGCGTGCTGGACCCCGCCAGTCGGCCCCACCACTTTGGCCCCCAGCTGTTGGAGCTTGCGACGAGTTTCGTCAGCCAGAAAATATTCATCCTCGACGATCAAAATGCGCTTGTTAGCAAACTCTTTGCTGTAGATGTGGTGGTCGGTCAAGATGCCATTCTCCACGGTTGTTGCGCGCGGGTTGCCGACTAGATGGCGATGGAGAATGCCTCGTCAAGTCGGATATGGTCCGCTGACGCGTTACTTGACGCCTGCCCGAAAAAGCAACACCCGGGACTATCGAAACTCACCGATAAGGCGACAATATTCCTGCTCGGCCAAGCCATAAGAATCTGAAGCAAACGCTTCTAGACCGCTACGGCTGCGCACGGCGACTAGATTGCGCTCCGATCTTATGAGACGTCTTCCCTCCAGGGCATGCAGTGCAACGGTCACGCTCGGACGGCGCACAGAAAGCATCAGAGATAGAAATTCATGTGTTACCGGTATCCGTTCGTCCCGAAGTCGGTCCTGGCACATCAGAATCCACCTCGCCAAACGCTCTTCGATCGTTTGAATGGCATTACCTAAGGCGGTATAGGCTGCCTGCAGCAGAAACGACTGAGCATACTGATTAAACAGGCTTCGCGCTGAGTTGTTGGACCGCGCGAGTTCAACAAGGGTCCGCAGTCGAACGCGATAGGCGTCTCCCTCGATTTGCATAAGGATTTTGAAGGGTGACCGTCCACTTTCGCAGAGGGGTGCAATGGGGATCACGCCTTCACGGCCGACGATACCCACCTCGCTTGAGTTCCCGCTCCGCGACGAGATAACAATGGAGGCCAAACCGGACACCGGAAAGTAGCAGTAGTCGGCGGATGTGGACGGTTTTAACAATATCGAAGATCGACCAAGAGTAACCCGCTCCAAGCTTGGCCGAATAAAATCGAGCGCATCGCCGTCCATAGCGCCTAGAAGGAAATTGTCGCTTCGGCAGCTTATTGCGTCCATCGCCTTAGCGCCCGCAGGAAATGGGACGAAACGCCCTGCTGCGCAAACCACATGGCAACAGGTGCGAGCTGGTCTTAAATGTCAATCCACGAAAAAAAGGCAGACCGCAGGCGACCTGCCCAAGGCAAGGATGAATTGTCCCTTCGTCTGATGATTCGCATGTATCGGCCAGGAACCCAACACAACTGTGTTTGTCGCTTGTATTGGGGGCCCTCGTCAGAGGCTCGTGCCGCACCATAAAGTCTCCGGATTTGTTGTCGCTATCAGAAGAAACTCTCTAACAACACAACCAAGGCTTATGTTCCCGCCTACGGGGGTGAACTGTAGTCGGCACTCGCGATGACCCGGTTACGATGCGGTGGAATCGATCGTCGGCCTTCGCGCTGATGCCGTTAGCCAAACACCATCGCTGACATTTGTGCGACTAGATGTGGCGCATACAGCCGTGCGAACCTCCCCGTGCTGCTCAACACAGAAGGTTTGTACAATGGAACCAGCGTCATACGGTGAAATGCGGTCATCATGCGCCTTCCGCCCTGTCCAGCGTGGCAACAGCGGCCCATCACGAGGAATGATCGAGGCATGACTCTGGACCCTCGTCGACGCTCGCTTCCGCGCTTGGTCAGCAAGGTCAAAGGCGCTCTGGGAGAGCGATTGTGTGATGCACTGGACGATCCGAGCGTCATTGAGATCATGTTAAATCCGGACGGAAAACTCTTCATCGAGAGATTGGGCCTGGGTATGACACTCGCCGGAAGGATGGCAAGCGAGTCTGCTGAAACGATCATCGGTAGCGTGGCCCATGTGCTCAACTCGCAGGTTGACCCGGAACGGCCAATCATTTCGGGCGAACTGCCAATCGGCGGACACCGCTTTGAAGGCCTACTACCACCCGTCGTTGCCGGACCAGCATTTACGATCCGCAGGCGTGCCTCGCATCTTTTTTCTCTGGACGACTATGTGAGGAACAACGCGATGACCGCAATGCAGGCGGCAGCAATTCGTAGCGCCGTTGCTGCAAAGCTGAACATCCTGGTAGCCGGTGGCACGGGTTCCGGAAAAAGCACCCTCACGAACGCCGTGATACTGGAGATGGTCGCCCATTCGCCTGATGAACGCCTGGTAATCCTCGAGGACACCGCCGAGATCCGCTGTTCCGCTGAAAACGCCGTCTGCTTTCGCACAAGTGATACGGCCGACATGTCTCGCCTGCTGAAGAGCACGTTGCGGATGCGACCTGACCGCATAATCGTTGGGGAGGTTCGCGACGGCGCGGCACTTACTCTTCTGAAGGCGTGGAATACCGGCCATCCCGGCGGCATTGCCACGATCCATGCGAACAATGCGCGTTCGGCGCTTCAGCGCCTCGAACAGCTAACAGCGGAAGCAAGTCACCAACCTATGCAAGCGGTTATCGCCGACGCCGTCGATCTCATCATTTACATGGAGCGAACACCGACTGGGCGTCGTGTCCTGGAGATGCTTCGCGTCGCCCGTTTTGCGGAAGGGCACTATGTGATCGCGCCTTATGTCGAGGAGCCACGCAATGCAGCCTAGTAGGAAACCCATTTTGCTTTGCCTGCTTGCAACAGGAGGGATCCTCGTCGCTTCACCGGCGCTTGCCGGTTCCGGTGGAAGCCTGCCTTGGGAGGGCCCGCTTGAGCAGATTCAGGAGTCGATAACGGGTCCGGTCGCGGGATATATCGCGCTTGCGGCGGTGGCTATTGCCGGAGGCATGCTGATCTTTGGCGGCGAGCTCAACGATTTCGCCCGAAGGCTGGTGTACGTCGTACTGGTCGCCGGTATCCTTCTCGGAGCCACGACAATTGTCGGTTTGTTCGGGGCGACCGGCGCGTCGATCGGCCAGACAGACCGCCAGATGACGGTGAAGACACCGAATGGAGGAGGGGAGCGGATCCATGGCTGAGACCACTCCCAGGCTCCACCGCAATCGTATTCATCGCGCGCTGTCCCGTCCGAATCTCCTGATGGGCGCAGATCGCGAACTGACGCTGATAACCGGATTGGCAGCCGTCATCCTGATCTTCGTGGTCCTGACAGTCTACTCGGCACTACTCGGGGTATCGGTCTGGATCGTCGTCGTCGGCGTGCTTCGGATGATGGCTAAATCCGATCCGCTCATGCGGCAGGTCTATGTGCGGCACATTTCCTACAAGCCCCACTACCGGCCGACTGCCTCTCCCTGGCGCCGGTATTGAGGAGGAAGGCATGGTCGCCCTCAAGCGTTTCCGGGCCAGCGGTCCGTCATTTGCCGATCTCGTGCCCTATGCCGGTCTGGTCGATAACGGTGTTCTCCTCTTAAAGGACGGAAGCCTTATGGCCGGCTGGTATTTTGCCGGTCCGGACTCTGAAAGCGCCACCGACATCGAGCGCAACGAACTTGCGCGGCAGATCAATGCCATCCTGTCACGGCTCGGAAGCGGCTGGATGATCCAGGTCGAGGCAATCCGCATTCCAACCGTCGACTATCCGCTGGAGGATCGGTGCCACTTCCCCGATCCTGTCACGAGGGCGATCGATGCTGAACGTCGGGCGCATTTCGGGCGCGAGCAGGGGCACTTTGAAAGCAAGCACGCGGTTATCCTGACCTACCGGCCGCTCGAGTCGAAGAAGACGGCACTCAGCAAATACATCTATTCAGACGAAGAGAGCCGCAAGAAGTCCTACGCCGACACGGTCCTCTTCATATTCAAGAATGCGATCCGCGAGATCGAGCAATACCTCGCCAACACCCTGTCGATCCGGCGCATGGAAACGCGCGAGGTTCTGGGGAGGGGAGGGGAACGCGCGGCGCGCTATGACGAGCTTCTGCAGTTCCTCCGTTTCTGCATCACCGGCGAGAGCCACCCGATCCGGCTGCCCGACATTCCCATGTATCTGGACTGGATCGCGACCGCGGAGCTCGAACATGGCCTGACGCCGAAAATCGAAAGCCGTTTCCTGAGCGTTGTCGCGATCGACGGTCTGCCGTCCGAAAGCTGGCCCGGCATCCTCAACAGCCTCGATCTGATGCCGCTGACCTATCGATGGTCGTCGCGCTTCATCTTCCTCGACGCCGAGGAGTCGCGGCAGAAGCTCGAACGCACGCGGAAGAAATGGCAACAGAAAGTGCGCCCTTTCTTCGACCAGTTGTTTCAGACGCAAAGCCGCTCGGTCGACCAGGATGCCATGATGATGGTTGCCGAAACCGAGGATGCGATCGCCCAGGCTTCGTCGCAGCTTGTCGCCTTCGGTTATTACACCCCCGTCGTCGTCCTCTTCGATGCGGATCGCGAGGCCCTGCGTGAGAAGGCAGAGGCGATACGCCGGCTCATTCAGGCTGAAGGGTTTGGCGCGCGGATCGAAACGCTCAATGCCACCGATGCCTACCTCGGCAGCCTCCCCGGTAATTGGTACTGCAACGTCCGCGAACCGCTGATCAACACCAGCAATCTCGCCGATCTCATCCCGCTGAACTCGGTTTGGTCGGGCAATCCGGTCGCCCCATGTCCGTTCTATCCACTTAACTCGCCGCCGCTGATGCAGGTCGCCAGCGGCTCGACCCCTTTCCGGTTGAACCTGCATGTCGGCGACGTTGGTCACACGCTGATCTTCGGTCCGACGGGCTCGGGCAAATCGACGTTACTCGCCCTCATCGCGGCACAGTTCCGGCGCTACGAGCGTGCTCAGATCTTCGCCTTCGACAAAGGAAACTCGCTGCTCCCCTTGACCTTGGCAGCCGGCGGCGATCACCACGAGATCGGTGGCGATGGTGACGAGCAGGGCGGCGCGCTTGCCTTCTGCCCGCTCTCCGACCTTTCCACCGACCGCGATCGGGCTTGGGCCGCCGAATGGATCGAGATGCTTGTCGGCCTGCAGGGCGTCACGATTTCCCCTGACCATCGCAATGCCATCTCCCGTCAAATCGGTCTCATGGCGAATGTTCCGGGCCGCTCGCTTTCGGACTTCGTATCCGGCGTGCAGATGCGCGAGATTAAGGATGCCCTGCATCACTTTACCGTCGACGGTCCAATGGGCCAGCTCTTTGACGCGGAAGAAGACGGACTGACGCTCGGGACCTTCCAGTGCTTCGAGGTCGAGCATCTCATGAATATGGGAGAGCGAAATCTCGTCCCGGTCCTGACCTATCTCTTCCGCCGGATCGAAAAGCGTCTGGACGGCTCTCCAAGTCTCATCATTCTCGACGAGGCATGGCTCATGCTCGGCCACCCGGTCTTCCGCAGCAAAATACGTGAGTGGCTGAAGGTGCTGCGAAAAGCCAATTGCGCCGTCGTGCTGGCAACGCAGTCGATCTCCGACGCCGAACGCTCCGGCATTATCGATGTCCTCAAGGAATCCTGCCCGACAAAGATCTGCCTGCCCAATGGCGCCGCCGCCGAGCCTGGCACGCGGGAATTCTATGAGCGGATCGGCTTCAATGATCGGCAGATTGAGATCGTCTCAGGCGCGATCCCGAAGCGCGAATATTACGTCGCGACTTCGGAGGGACGGCGGCTGTTCGACATGTCGCTCGGACCTGTGGCGCTGAGCTTCGTCGGTGCGTCCGGCAAAGAAGATCTCAGACGCATTCGCGAACTGAAAGCCGAGCATGGCGGTGATTGGCTTATCCGTTGGCTTGAGACGAGAGGAGTCCGGGATGCCGCTTCGCACCTCAACTTCGCATAGATGGCTTGGCGGACTGCTGGCCTGCGCAGTGGGTCTTGGATCAACTGACGCCATCGCCGGTGCGGCGACTGGCAACGCAACCGAGTTCACGCAGCTCGCAAACAATGCCCAACTGATCGATCTGATGAAGAGCTCAGGCTTGCAGGTCGACAATCAGCTGACCCAGATAGGCCAGCTTGCGACGCAGATCGAGAACCAGCTGAAGATCTATCAGAACATGCTGCAAAACACGACGCAGCTCCCTGACCATATATGGGGCGAGGTCCAAGCCGATCTCGATCGGCTTCGCAATGTCGTGGATCAGGGGCAAGGCATCGCGTTCTCAATGAGCAACGCCGATGATCTCCTGAAGCAACGCTTCAAAAGCTATGCTGACCTACAGACCGATCTGCCGAATTCCGACAGCTTTTCTTCGACCTACCAGTCCTGGTCCGCCACGAACCGGGAAACCATCGCCAGCACCCTGAAGGCAGCGAGCCTGACCGCCGATCAATTCGATACTGAGGAGAGCACGATGAGTTCGCTACGGTCCATGTCCGAGTCGGCCGATGGACAGATGAAGGCCCTGCAGGTGGGCCATGAGATTGCCGCTCAGCAGGTCGCCCAGATGCAAAAGCTTCGCGGCCTCGTCTCCCAGCAGATGACCATGATGGGGACGTGGCTCCAGTCGAAACAGGCTGACGAGGATCTCGCGCAGGCGCGGCGGGAGAAATTCTTCAACACGGAGTTCGATTCCATTCCCCAAGGTCAGAAAATGGAGCCACGCTGGTGAGCCCCGCCTTTCTTGCTGTCATCTTGCTGCTCGCACCGTCGGTGGCCGTTCCAACGGCAACCACATTGGCCATCAGGCTCGACATCCCCGGCAACACATGGATGCGCAGGGAGCAGCGGGTGGCGCAGAAGAAGTTCCTTGCTTCAAGCAAAGATCTGACTCCGATCAAAAAAGGGACGGGAGATGCGGCCGCGATGGTAAAGCGCGATCTTATACGGACCTATCTTGCTACGGCGCTTATTTGCCTTGCGCTCGCCGGCCCCGCATATGCTCAACATGGCCAGGTGTTGACCGAGCTGGAAAACCAGGTTTCCGCCTCAGCGAAGGACTGGCAGACCGCGATCACGGAGGCGGCAACGTCCCTGTTCTGGATCCTCGCGGCGATCGAAGTGGGCGTCGCGGCTGTATGGCTCGCCATTCAGGCGGCGTCGCTCGACAGCTGGTTTGCCGAGCTCGTGCGGCGGATCATGTTCATCGGTTTCTTCGCCTTCGTACTCAGCCAAGGGCCGACCTTTGCGCGGGCCGTGGTCGACAGCCTTTTCCAAATTGGCGCAGGCGGCGGCTCGGCTTCACCGGCCGAGGTCTTCGACGCGGGCATTCGTGTCGCATCGCAGATGTCGCAGCAGGCCAAGTTCGGCGTCTTCGAAGACAACGCGCTCGCGATCGCCGCGGTGCTGGCAATGGGCGTCGTTGTGATCTGCTTTTCGCTCGTTGCGGCGATCTTCGTGGCCGTCATGGTCGAGATGTATGTGGGCTTGCTCGCCGGCATGATCATGCTTGGTCTTGGCGGGTCGTCCTATACCAAGGACTTCGCGATCCGCTACCTCGTTTATGCCTTCGGTGTCGGCATGAAGCTCATGGCCCTCGTGATGATCGCAAGGATCGGATCGCAGGTGCTGCTCGGGCTGGCCGGGGCGCCGACGGCTGACACAGATCAGTTCATCACAACGCTTGCGATTGCCGGCATATCGGTCGTCGTCTTCATCATCGCGATATATGTGCCAAACATCATTCAGGGCGTTGTCCAGGGAGTCTCCGTTTCAGGCGGGATGGAAGCCATCCGCCACGGCGGCCACGCAGCATCCTTTGCCGCCGGCAGCGCCTTTAGCGGCGCCGGTGCCGTTGGCGCAGGCTTCGCGGCGGGGCAAGTGGCCCGTTCGGCCGGATCCTCGTTCGCCGGCGCAGCAATTCGAGGCATGGGTGCCGGGATAGGCTCAGCCGGCCGTGCAGTGGCGTCCGCGGCAAAGGAAAAAGCGATCGGCTCCCCCGGCGCTTATGCCGGTTCGATCCTTGGGCTTGCGAACGCCAGGCTCGATGAAAACCGGACCGGCCAGAGCGCGCCGAAAGCACCCCCTGAACACAACGACAAACAATAGAAACGAGGCAAACATCCATGGGAGCCAACCGCGCCCCCGACAATCCCTACCTTGCTGCCCGCCAGGAATGGTCCGAGCGGTATGGCACCTATGTGAAGGCGGCTGCCGCTTGGCGGATCGTCGGCATCCTCGGACTGACCATGGCGGTGATCGGCTTCGGCTATGCCATGTATCTCAGTACCCAGGTTAAACTGGTGCCTTACATCGTTGAAGTCGACAAGCTGGGCGTATCTGTGACCGCCGGCTTCCCTCAGCAGATCGAATATGCCGATGTCCGCGTGGTTCGCGCCACGCTCGGCAACTTCGTGACCAGCTTCCGGTCGATCACGCCCGACGCCGTGGTGCAGAAGCAATATATCGACCGGACCTATGCCCTGCTGCGGACATCGGACCCGTCGACGGAAAAGATCAACGCTTGGTTCCGCGGCAACTCACCCTTCGAGAAGGCGAAGACCGCAACCGTCGCCATCGAGGTCAACAACATCGTGGCGCTGTCGAACCAGACCTACCAGATCGACTGGACGGAGTATGAGCGCGACCGTAAGGGCAAGGAAGCCGGGACCCGCCGTTTCCGTGGCATCGCGACGGTCACACTGACCGCACCGCAGGATGAGGCGATCATCCGGCTCAACCCGATCGGCCTTTACGTCCGGGATTTCGACTGGACAGCACAGCTCTAGGGCAGGGGAATTCAAGTATGCAGATTATAGGAATGATTGCGGCGGCTAGCTGCATGGCGGGCCTTGCCCTTGGCAATGGCGCCGTCGCGCAGAGCATGACTGCCAATGAAGCGAAGGGTACAGCCATTTCCCAGAAATGGCGTGGAACCCCAGGCCTGGTCACGACCGGTCCGGACGGGAAGGTGATCTTTCTGTTTGGAGAAACCCAACCGTCCGTCGTCTGCTCGCCGCTCCAGGTCTGCGATATCGAGCTGCAGGGCGGAGAGATCGTCCGTGATGTGCTGGTCGGCGATACCGTTCGCTGGAAGGTCGAGCCCGCCACCTCTGGCGCGACCGGCGGCCAGGCGATCCATCTGATTGTCAAACCTTCCGAACCGGGGCTGGTCACGTCGATGGTGGTGACTACGTCACGGCGGACCTATCACATCCAGCTCAAGTCCCGCCCAACCCAGTATATGGCCCGTGTCGGCTTCGAATATCCGGAGGATGCATCGACGAAGCTGGCCGACATCAACGCTCGCTTGGAGGCTAGCGGATTGCCGGGCAGTGCTCCGGACAAACTGAACTTTTCCTATTCGGTCAGCGGCGGGGCGTCCTGGCGGCCGAAGCGCGTCTATTCCGACGGCGTCAAGACCTACATCCAGTTTCCGAAATCGATCTCCGGTCAGGACGCGCCGGTATTGTTCGTTGTCTCAGGCGGTCAAAATCGCATCGTCAACTATCGAATGAAGAACGACGTAATGATCGTCGACTATGCAATCGATGAGGCCATTCTCGTCTCCGGGGTCGGATGGCATCAGCAGAAGATCACCATCCGGCGGGGCGACTGACGATGCCCCGGCTCCTTGCTTTCCTCCTTATCGCCGCACTGGCCTCTGGCTGTGAAACTGCCGATGACGCCCTCACCACCAGCGCCACGCCAGTCGCTGTGACCAGCCGCGCGGCGAGTGCCATCGCTGGTGACATGGCAAGCCGGCTCGCAGAACAGATCGGCGCTGCGGCCACAACCACTATCAAGATGGACAAGGACGATTCCGACTACGCCAGCGCGCTCGAGGCAGCCCTGAAGGGTTGGGGCTACTCGATCATCACCGATGGCAAGGTGTCGAAGGATCAGAGACCGACCGAGCTTGCCTGGTCGATCGACACCATCGACGGTCAGGTGCTTGCGCGGCTGACGACGCCATCGATTGCACTCGGACGGGCCTACTTGCCGACCGCGACTGGCGCGACCCCGGCAAGTCCGTTGTCGATCATGCAGCGCAACTGAGCGGAGAAAGCCATGGTCCAATCGCTTCAGCTCGGCGGCTCGGGTGGCAGCACCGATCAGCACGGCATGCGTCGCCTCAATCGGCTTCCCATTGTCATCGCCATCGCCGTTGTCGTGCTGTTTCTAGGCGTCGTCGTCATTGGTCTTTCCTGGCGTGGCCTTCCCTTCAGTCGCGGCAACGATCTCGACAGTCGCTCAAGCGCACCGGCGACGAGTTTCGGGGACCAGCTCAAGCGGGGCGTGTCCGATGGCATTATCGGCGAGCCGGACCGCCAGGACATGTTTCCGCCGACGCCGGCGGTCCGACCAAAGGAGGAAAAGCAGATCCCCGTCGTCGAACCGCGAGTGGACGACCGACAGGATCGCCGTCCACGGCTCGAAAGCGAGGAAGAATGGAGAGCCCGGCTGAGACGGGAGCAGGACGAGCAGTTTCTTCGCGAGGCGCAGCGCCAGCGGATGTTTCAGCTTCAGGCAAGGGCGACCGCGCTCGATTCACCCCTCAAAGTCGATATCTCTGATGTCGAAAAGGCGGCCGCGCAATCGACATCAGAGACCCGTCAGCCGTCGAGCCTGACTTTGGGTAGCGCTTCCGATCTGTATGCCCAGGCGATGAAATCCGGACTGTTGGGGCAGAACGTTGATCCTAATGGCCAGACATCGAAAGAGGATTTTTTCAATCAGGATATCAAGGATCTCGGCTATTTGCCTAACCAGGTTGTGCCGCAGCTGTCGCTCTACGAGCTGAAGCGCGGATCGGTCATCCCCGCTACTTTGATCACCGGCCTCAATTCCGACCTCCCTGGACGGATCACGGCGCAGGTCAGCCAGAACGTTTATGACAGCGCGACGGGCTACCGACTTCTCATCCCACAGGGGGCGAAACTGTTCGGGCGTTATGACTCCAACGTATCGTTCGGGCAGAAGCGCGCCCTCGTCGTCTGGACGGATCTGATCTTTCCGAACGGATTGACCCTGCAGATCGGTGGGATGGCCGGTACGGATGCCGAAGGCTACGGCGGCTTCAAGGACAAGGTCGATCGCCACCTTTGGCGCACCTTTGGATCGGCGGCGCTCGTTGCCTTGATCGGAACGGGCATCGACATGTCGATGCCGGAGAGCTCGACGCTGGCGACACAGGATACCGCCTCGGACGCCGCCCGGCGAAATTTCGCGGACTCGTTCGGACGGGTCGCAGAGCAAACAATCTCAAAGAATCTCAATGTGCAGCCGATGATCCAGATAAGGCCCGGTTACAAGTTCAATGTCCTTGTCGACCAGGACATTATCTTCCCCTCCGCATACAGGAGAAACTAGGTCGATGCTGCAGATCTGCTCGATTCCCGGATCGGGTTGCAGGTCGTTCTGGCGGTCCATTGCCGGCTGAAGGCTCTTGCCACGCCCTCGTTTATCAGACCGAAGCGTATGCTTTCGCGGCGAGAAAGCATGTGTGTTACGTGGGGAGTAAAGGCGAGAAACACCCGTGACCTCCGCTGGCGCTCCGACAACGTCTGACGCATCAGAAATTGTCGAGGCGCAATCCGCACCTACGACCTCGCGTGCAGCGTATCCTCCAATTTTCCTTTGCGCCGAATCTCAATAGGACGGCTCGAAGGCTGGCATGAAGAAAAGTTCGAAAGTGCGCGTTTCCGGAGAAGCGGGTCGCTCGCTTGCACACAACCAGGAGCGCAGACAAGTCTTCCTTTGCGAGAAATCGTTCTAGGCCATATTTAATCAAAGGCGCTCTCTAGCGATGCCAACTGAATCGTCATCCGCGATGTCACGTTGTTTGACACTAGGCGTAATGGGGGGCGAGTACTCAAATCACGCCGATGCATCGGTCACGGCCCTCCGGTGAGCCAGTGCGCGGACGCGAGAGACATATGCGGCAAGGGCAGAGCGTCCCGGTGGCACTACGAAGAGATTTCGTAGGGCGGAGAAGATCGCTGTAAAGCATTGTAGTCCGTCGGCTGATCGGAGACCTTGCATCATCCGTTCCCGAGCTGATGGTCAGTGCGCTCACACCAACCATCTATCCGGCAACCATTAAGCCCGCGCCTTGTGACATCGCCGCACGGATCACTTCTGCCCGCCTATTCGGGAAAGATCGATCCGCATTTCGGCCGCACCGATCGGCTCTTCGCCAACGCGCTCTTCCTCGACCGCAGCTACTGGTGCCTCCTCGCTCTGATTGTCGGGAGGATTTCGCCTCGTGCCCCTTCCGGGCAGGAACGTTGCTCCACCGGGATCCGCCGCCCGAAACACCTCAGTCCCCTCAAAGTAGCCGGTCTTCCAGGCGTAGATCGCATCGTCAACCATTTGCGGCAGGATATCCTTGTTCGTCGGACTTCCATACCACCGGGTGACGATGCGTGCGACCTTGGCAAACATTGCTGTCCCTGTCTTGAGGTTCGTGCATGCGATGAACAGTGAAGCATCAACTTGTGAGTCATCCGTGACGCCGATACCCGCGGGCAGCTGCGTGATTCCAACCCGGACCCCTGCCTTTCCGAGGTACTTGCGCAGCACCGCAAAGGCCTCATCCGGTGTCTGGAGCTTCGGTATCAGTACTAGGCGACCATCCGACTTGATGGTGAGCGCCAATGGATCCTCCGCACCAGCGACGGTGACGAACTGCTCGACGATCGCGGGCGTCAGGGATGGGTCGGCACATCTTTCAATCAGAACTGCGTCGATCATTTTGTTACCCGATCAGGTGTTGAAGGAAAATGCGAGAGGCTTATCGAAGAGCCGCGCCCAGGCTTCTGTGCTGGCCTTCTGTATGTCGATGATCGACGTCCCGATGGTCCACCAGCCATTTCCGACCGCGATGATGGCATCGGGGTCGTGGAGCATCGACTGCATAACCGGCCAGACGAGGAGCTGCTCATAGCAGATTAGTGGCGCGACCGTCTGCGCGCCCACGACAACGACAGGATTGGCGAAGAGATGCGCCCTCGCACCACCGACCTGGCCAAGGAGCGGCCGCCACGGCTGCCACATCGAGCCTGGCACCGGCATGCGTTCGCGATAGATGACTTCGCCGCCGGTGCCGCTGACGCGAACCAGCACATTGTCGTAGCCGTCGTTGTCGATCACCGACGCGCCGGCGATAACGACCTGCTCGCTTGCAGCCAGTTGCTGCTGCCAGAACCGCTCTGTAGTCGGCGTCCAGAAGCCAATTGCGCTCTCCGGCAAAAGCACAATGGCTTCAGCCGGCTGCCAACGAACATTGGCAATGAGTTCCTGCTGGCGCTTAAGGCTGCTGTCTCGACCGAGAGAGGACCCTAATTGCAGGTCGACACCCCGAATCGACGCAGGTAACACCGGCTGTGTCCACTGCGCGGCAGACCAGAGCCAGAAGCCAACAAAAGCAATGGCAGCAACCGGCCGGAGGCGCGTCGTCATGACCGCAAGGCCGGTTGCGGTGGCCGCCAGACCGAGCCAGCCCCATCCGGGAAACAGAATACCAGCAGCCGTCAGCGGATGCGCCCAGCCGAGGATTCCAAACGGTGGAACGGCGATCAGCACGGCCGCGGCAACATAGAACAGCGGCCTCCACAGACCTGGACGCTTCGTCCACAGCGTCGCATGCACGAATACGAAGCCAGACGAGGCGGCAAGCCAGAGGAGCAGTCCCGGCAGGAGATCCGCCGCATAGTAGGTGGCGACACCCTGGGGCAGTCCGCGCGCCGCGGCGAGGAAGTAGACGGCTGAGCAAGCCGCGGCCTGCTTTCGGGTTCTCGCCAATGACCAGATCGCCGGAAAGAACGTCGCTGCAGGCAATAGGAAAACATGTCCGCTCCAGCCAAGCCGGCCAACCGCGAGAGAGCCGAGCAGCAGGAGTGCGATGCGGCCCTGATCACGGCGCAAAAGTCAGCACCTCTTCGGCACGGCCGAGAATGCCGGATGCGGGGATTGGCCCAAAATATCGAGAGTCGAAGGAGGCAACAAACGGCGAATGAACAAAGACCTCACCGGCGGGCACCGAGCTTCCGGCAAACGCGAAGAGCGTCCGACCCGAACCGTCTATTGTCCTGACATCGGAATGAGCGAGAGCACGACCGTCGATCGTCACGGACCGGTCGATGACGAGACGGGTGCCTTCAGTGGCGACAATGGTTTTGATCAGTGGTGCGTATCCGCCGGGGCAAAGGCCGGATCTGAGATAACCTCGGTCACGGGCATCCTTCATGGCTGCAGTCTGCGGCGGGCAGATGAACACGACATCGCCAACGGTCGCCGGCAGGTTGAGGGTGACGATGCGCCAAAGACCGAGCGGCTCGCTCGGGGTGAGATTGATGCGGTAGCCCAGCATACCGATGCCCGCAACGGAGAGCGGGAACGCGACAAGCGCCGCGCTCCACGTCCGTCGCTGACGGCGGTCCCTGAGATCGCCAATTTTGTTCGACGGACATGTCATTTGAGCGTCAGCCCTTGGGACTTAGACTGGCGCATGCTCTCTGCCTGCTTGAGCGTGATGGCGCTCCGCTCGTGGGCGGACAGTTGCTGCACGGTGCGCATCAAAGTCCAGGCCGATTGCACCTCGCTCCTTTGTGTCGTGCTCATACTCTCTGTGAGCCTGGGGAAGGCCTCCCCATCAGCGCTTTTTGCTGCTAGCGGGAGGAATGTTCGTTCGCCGAGGCGCTCGGCGACGGCTCTTGCAAAACCTTCGAGCTCCGCCTTCACCAATTTGTCGGAAAGCGCATATTCAGGACTGGACGGAAGATCGTTGCGATCGACAGCGCCGCGGACGCGCTCGAGCACCGTCTTGGCGCCCGAGGATAGTGCCGGAATTTCCGCGGCGACCTTTCGGCGGGCGGCAAGTTCCTTGGCCTGATTGCGCCGCTCTGCACCGCCGCGCTGGCGTAGATAGTCGCTCAGGCTGCTCGCCAATGCCGTGATATTGTTGAGAGCGCGCTTGCGATCAGCCTTGTTGGCGCGGCTGGCGAACATACCCATTTTGCCCTTGATGGCTCCAAACGCTTCAGGGTCGGCGGCGACCTTCGCGATCGTCGATCTCCCGACCTCGTCATTCGCCAGCATGGCGTCGACGTTGACGGCCCTGAAGGCGGCCTCGGGCTGGGCGTAGACCTTGCGGATCCGCGTCGATACCTCCTCCCATTGCGCCTTCAGCGCGGGATCGGCCGCGAGCTTGTCGCCGACAGTCTGGTCGATCGTTTTCGGGAATTTGGTGACAC
Source organism: Rhizobium sp. BK251 (assembly GCF_004345245.1). GTDB lineage: Bacteria > Pseudomonadota > Alphaproteobacteria > Rhizobiales > Rhizobiaceae > Rhizobium. The sequence goes on from NZ_SLUQ01000011.1 coordinate 58,982, forward strand.
CCGATACCATCGATTTTGCCTCCTTTGCGATGTTGGAAACTGTCTGGTAAGCGCTGGTCTGAAGACCGAGTTTGGCACCGATAACCCTGAGCCGGCCGGCGAGATCGACGAGCTTCTGCTTCTGACTCACTGTCCATTCAAGCCGGTCTCGGACCAGTGTGCGCGCGACATTCATCAGGTGAAGGCCGCGTGCCTCGGCAGATCGCAGCGCCTGGCGATAGGGGCTGCCGCCGGCATAATCGAGCCCTTCGGATCGGCCGGGATCATCTGCAAAGGCGTTGGCTGCGCCAACTCGCATTTCTGTCAGTAGATTGGCACGTCGATCTGCTGACTTTCATGCTGTTCGGAATCGAGAGCACATGAAAGGACAAACGGCAAATGAAGAAGCCGTCTGCAAAAATCTGCGAAGAAATAGCCAGGCTGCAGGAACAGCTAAGGCAAGCTGAGACAAGGGAAGCCGAACGTATCGGCCGCATCGCTTTCAAGGCAGGACTGGGCGACATCGAGGTCGAGGAGGCAGATCTTGAGGCGGCGTTCGAAGATCTGGTCAAACGGTTTCGCGGAGGTGAAGCCGTCTCCACCGGAAGGAAAGGGGGAGGGGCCGGCCATTCGCGAACGTCGCCGGCCACAGCTGGCACGGCTGAGGGCAGCGGTAGCGAGGCTTGAGCGCATGCAACGGACCACGGCAACAAACGCCCGAAAAAAGGACGCGCACAAGAAATGCGCGCTCGGTGGCCTGATCGTGAAGGCAGGACTTCGCTTCGAGAAACGGGCATTGCTACTCGGCGCCCTTATCGAGCTCGGCCGCCGCCTGAAAGCGGATCCCGGTAAAAGAGAACGATTGATGACGATCGGGGCGGAGGCATTCGGCGATGACGGCGATTAGGATTGCGCTGGCGATCGTGCCGGTCGCACTGATGATCGTTGTCACCGTCGCCATGACGGGCATTGAGACGTGGCTTGCGGGCTTCGGAAGAACGCTGACGGCAAAGCTCATACTGGGAAGATCCGGCATCGCAGCTCCCTATCTCACCGCTGCGGTCGTCGGCATCCTCATTCTGTTTGCGTCTGCCGGGTCGGCGAGCATTCGAGCCGTGGGCTGGGGCGCAAGCATTGGTAGCGCCAGTGTCTCGCTGATCGCTCTTGCGAGGGAGGCGATACGACTTGCTGCACTTTCCGGACATGTGCCGGAAGGTCGCGCAGCGCTCTCCTACGCCGATCCCGCGATCATGATCGGCGCGGCTGCGACACTCGTCGCAGGGTGTTTTGCCTTGCGTGTCGCAATAGTCGGAAGCGCCGCCTTCGCCCGTGCAGCGCCGAAGCGGATCGGGGGCAAGCGTGCGCTGCATGGCGAGGCCGACTGGATGAAGCTCACGGAGGCTCAAAAACTCTTCCCCGACGCTGGTGGGATCGTCGTCGGCGAACGGTATCGCGTAGACCGCGACAGCGTTGCGGCGACCACGTTCCGTGCTGACAACAAAGAGACTTGGGGCGGTGGGGGTGGGTCTCCGCTCTTGTGCTTCGATGGTTCTTTCGGTTCCTCGCATGGCATCGTCTTTGCCGGATCGGGCGGTTTCAAGACGACGTCCGTTACGATCCCGACGGCGCTCAAATGGGGCGGTCCCCTCATTGTCCTAGATCCTTCAAACGAGGTTGCCCCCATGGTGTGGAAGCACCGGGAAGGCGCCGGACGTCGTGTCTGGATCCTCGACCCGCGCCAGCCATCGACCGGTTTCAATGCACTCGACTGGATCGGAAAATATGGCGGCACGAGGGAAGAAGACATTGCGTCGGTTGCATCCTGGATCATGAGCGAGAACGGTCGCGCAAGTGGTGTCCGCGACGACTTCTTCCGGGCCTCCGGTCTGCAGCTTCTGACGGCGATCATCGCCGACGTTTGCCTCTCTGGACATACGCCGAAGGAGCAACAGACGTTGCGCCAGGCGCGAGCCAACCTTTCCGAACCCGAGCCGAAACTGCGCCAGCGCTTGCAGGAAATCTACGACAATTCGGAATCGGACTTTGTGAAGGAGAACGTCGCCGCTTTCGTGAACATGACGCCAGAGACGTTTTCCGGAGTCTACGCGAACGCGATCAAGGAAACCCACTGGCTGAGCTACGCCAATTATGGCGCCTTGGTGTCGGGATCGAGTTTCACGACTGACGCGCTGGCCCAAGGTCAGACCGACGTCTTTATCAACATCGACTTGAAGACACTGGAGACCCATGCCGGTCTTGCACGCGTGATCATCGGATCGTTCCTCAACGCGATCTACAATCGCGACGGCGCGATGAAGGGCAGGGCACTCTTCCTTCTCGATGAGGTGGCAAGGCTCGGCTATATGCGGATCCTTGAGACGGCACGAGACGCCGGCCGCAAGTATGGCATCAGCCTGACGATGATCTATCAGTCGATTGGCCAGCTGCGCGAAACCTATGGTGGGCGCGACGCGTCGAGCAAATGGTTCGAGAGCGCCAGCTGGATCTCGTTCGCGGCGATCAACGATCCCGAAACCGCCGATTACATCTCGCGCTGTTGTGGTACGACGACGGTTGAGATCGATCAGGTCAGCCGCAGTTTCCAGGCCCGCGGATCCTCGCGCACGCGATCGAAGCAGTTGGCCTCACGACCGCTGATCCAGCCGCATGAGGTGCTGCGGATGCGTGCCGACGAGCAGATCGTATTCACGGCCGGCAACGCGCCGCTGAGGTGCGGCAGAGCAATCTGGTTCCGGCGCGCAGACATGAAATCCTGCGTCGGTGAGAACCAGTTCCAGAGTAACGGCAACGTCGCTGACGACACATTGCAAGGCGCCAATCAAAAAGACTGAATGGTTGGAGACCGCGATGCGATACTGGGAAGCTTGCGAGGCAAATGTCACCGCCGAAGAGGCGATTGAGGAATGCGCCCGTCACCATATCCGCGCCGTAGTGCGGAGTGCGGATCGCACACCCTGGTCGATGGCGAGACCGGTGACGTGATCGCGCATGCCGATCACCACGGGGAGTATTGTGGCGGCGATGTTCTCGGCTATATCGGATATTGACCAAGGGGAGGCCTCGGATCATTCGCGGGAGGATCGTCACCCGAATGGGCGAAGACGGCTTGCTTGCTTCTTTCGCCCCGCGAATAGAGCCTTACGCCGGAGGTAGACCGCCCAGTGCGAGCATCTACACCGTTCACCAATATGAATCGATGCCCCGCAACCGATTCAAAACTGTCGTTGGACGCTCGAGCTTCGACGCGCGATCCTGTCGTAATGATCACCCAACGCTACCACCTCTATATCGAGCGAACCGACCGCAAGAAGAACATAGCCCGCTTCTATGCGCTGTCCATCGAGCCAAACCTGTTCGGCGAAGCCTCATTGACGCGTCGGTGGGGAAGAATTGGAACGGCTGGGCAGATTTTGGTCCATCATTTCGAACGAGAGAAGGATGCTGTTGTTCTCTTCCTGGAACTGCTTCGACAAAAGCGGGGTCGCGGATACGGAACTGTCTTGCGAAACAAGCGAGTGAATGGCTAAGCCCATGGTCACGCAACGAAATCGAGGAATCAATACGCTCATCCCAGTCAGCGCAGGCCGCCAGCTCGGCCCGCAGTTCTTCGATCTGGATTTCGAGAGAATAGGTCATCTTCGTCTCCTTGACGTTTGTGAATAATGCCCGATGGGTCCGAGAAGGGGGCGGGGTCAGGGATCGCACCAGCGACCGGCAGGGCCGGGGAGTGGGGGAGCCGATTTGCGCAAGCTGCCCTCGGGCAGGTGGAGCAAACTGGGGGAACCGCTCATCCTTGAGGTTGGCATGGCCGTTCGGTACGATTGCGCATTCTGAGCAGCTTCCCCGCTCTCCGTATGGCACCAAAAAAGCCGGACCTGGCTCGATACCAGTTCCGGCCTTGGCCTCTCGGCAGAGAAGAAGGCCCCGCCGGTGGCGGAGCCTTCGTCAACCTTAGTCCCGGTTCGGGCGGGACCAGATGAGCTGCAGTTCCTTCTCGCCTTCGACCTCGGCGAGCGTTGCGTAGATCGGAGCCGGGAAGCTCGGATCGTCAAGCTTGACCGAGAGGTAGTCGCGGCCCTGCTCGGAGGTCTTCTGCCAGGCGGCGCCGAGTTCAACGCTGCCCGCGTAGACGCGGAATTGCGGGCCCTTGTCGGAGGGGTTCTCGACCCGGGCGATGCGCGCCTTGACGTTGAGGGCGAGAGTGCGAATGGAGCCGGTGAAGCCGTTTTCGGTAGAGGTGAAGGTGCCGATGGTAGCCATTGTCATATTCCTTTCGTTGTTCGGGCCGCGCCCATCGCGGCCTCGATGGCTGTCGAAAGACCGGTGACGATCGGACCGCACCTGATAAGGCCGCAATGAAATGGAGGGCGGCAAGGTGCAGATTTGTTGGTGGGAGAGAAGGAGCCCGCAGGGGTCCGGGGCAAGAAATCTGCATCTTGCCGTTGCGGGAAGACGATCGAGGCGCAGCCGGTCTCCGGTCAGACATGTCTCATCGAGCCCGCAGATGGGTGCCGGAAACTCTGACGTGACGTGATATGGCAATGGTGTTCCGCCGCACTTGCCTTGGGCGCGAATGGCATCGTGCGCCATGCCCTCCTTGGACCGTCGTCATCTCTAGCTTCAATCAGGGACACGAGCTTCTGCAACATTGTCCGGCTTGCCCACGACGCCTCTACGATATCGTTGCGCGCACGAATCGCGGCCTGGAGGATCAATGCGTGAGCAGACCAAGCCGTTCATCGTCGAACGCAAACCGTCAGCGCTCTCGATCCGCTCGACCGGATCCCGCACCATGATCGGCGAGGCATAATTGCTGTCGGGCAAACTCTCGATCTGCTCAATGTTGAACGCCGAATACGCCCTGAGGAACGGGATCTCCCGATCGACATCATTGCTGCTTCCGTCGACCATCGATTTCGTGAAACGGCTGGCGAAGACGACCGTCGAGCCCGTTTCGCCCTTCCGTACGGATCCGCCCAGTTCGAGCGCCTGCTTGAATGTCATCCACATCGACGACGCGAAGCCTTGCGATACCTGCTCCGACCACAGGAGCAGCACATTCATTCCCGAATAGGGGAGACCGTTGTGACGCACCGGCCGGGTGATGTGGCCGTCAGTGTTGGCGGCGCTCCATGGTTTCATCCATGGGCGCACGCCCTGTTCGAGATCCTCGGCGATCCGATCGGTGATCCGCGTATAGGTGTCGGTACGGTCCGATTCCGCTTTCTTGGTCATGACATTCTTCTCCTTTTCCAGGAACGCGCCTATCGCGGTCCGTCACGGAGGTCCGAAGTCAGGCGCCGATGGTGTGACCATGCACCGGAACGGCCGCAACAACGTGGAGGACGGCGAAGCCGTTGCATGGTCGCCCGGCTCCTGCAGGACCGCCGAGCGGGACGGGCCGCGATGGGCGCGTCTCCAGTTCTCGTATTCGACATGAGAAAAGGGCCGGCGCGTGCGGGCGCCAGCCTTAGAACAAGGGAAAAGGGCGGGGTGCTACCCCGCTGACGGTGTCATCCGAACGCTGCCATCTGAGCCTCGGCCGCTTTGCGGTCGAGATCGCTGGTCTAGATCGTCCGGTCTCTGCCGCAAGAGCTTTTCCGATGGAGCTGCAATCCGATGCGCGAGGCCGACTGACCAGAGTTTATACTTAAACTTTGGACAGCTGATCGAGCGACGGGCAAGATGGGGCAGGGCCCTGTATGACGCCGTCCATGACCGGAAGTGACTGGTCGTTGTTGCGCAGGAAGATCGCAAAGCGGCTGACCCGCTCGACGAGCGACGTCACATTGGCCTTTCCGAACTTCTTGCGGAACTGGATGAGATCACATTCCCAGTGCCCAAACTGCCTGCGCTCGGCGACGGTATCCGGGCGGATGTCGCCACAGCTTGATCGCTTGGCCGTCGGCCGAATAGGCGAACTTGTAGATCGTCTCGTGGCTCACCGAGATCGGATGCTGCTCCAGGCGCATGCGCCCGGCGATCTGCTGTGGTGACCAGCCGTGTCGGATCCTCTCGATCACCGATTGCCGGACATGCGAGAAGCGTGCGAGCTTGCGCAGCTTCAAGCGGCGATCGCAAGCCATCTCATGCGCCGTCATACAATAATAGCCGCTGAGATCTGGAATTTGCATGTCCACGAACGTGTTGCGCCGAACCTCGCGGAAGATCGTCGATCGATGTCGTCCGAGCTTTTCCGCGATAGCCTGAATACTGAGGCCAGCCGACCTCCAGCGCAATCTTGCGGCGTTCATCCAATCCAATCTGAGAGTAGGTGCGTTTCATTGCATCGTCCTTGCAATTGATAACCCATTGGGATCATTAGCAAGTCGCACTTCATTCTTGAACCCACCCGGCTACAAAGCTAAGTCGCATAAGCATAATTATGGAACAAGATTGCGGTTTCTAGGTTGTTGCTTTTCGTGCCAAATCGCAGGCTACTTAGCTGAAGCTTCTCGGTAAGGTGCCGTTATGCCCGTTCCGTTGTTTTGTGCATTTTGCAAAGAAAAACTAGCCTTTCGCTGCCATGCTCCGATTTGATAATCGGGCAGACGTCAGCACTTTGCCATCATCGTTCTTTTCATCGTGCGACAAATCGACCGCCGACATGCTTGCGCCGCGGTCATCAAGATCCATCGTCCCGGCGGCAAGTGGCCACCTAAGACTTCTCGGCACCTTCATGCCCAACCCTGACAGGGTGATACGCCGATGGCTTTAGGCTGCCACCGCTGATCCACCACGCTCAATCTTCAGGCTAATGCCTTCGGTGGCCTGCGTCCCCCCAATTCGCGTCGCCGGTCGGCCTGCCCCGGCGCTTAACCACTTCCGTCGGGGCTTCGTATGTCTCAACGGTCCTGGAACATACGGGCCGGCTTTGAGTTTTCGGATCTGCGGCCGGTCCATGAGGACATTTCCGGCGGCCGCTAAGGCCCCGGTGCTATTCTGGGCTTTGGTGCCGGGGCCACTCTTTGCGCGATAGCCTACCGCTTCAATAGTGCTCTCCCGTGAGCCAACGCGGCATTGACACCTTTTCGAAAGTACAGTGTCGAGACTCCAAAAGCGCCCCGTTGCCGGCGGAGCGAAACGATGCAGAGGTCATAGAGTGCATCTTCGTTGTGAAGTCCTCGCGCGTCCATGCGAAGAATAAACCGAGCAAGCTCGCATTGGGTTTCAGGGTGGTTCGGTAGAGCGACTGAGGCGCGATCATAGACCGATTGAAGGATCTTGGCGTGAGCCGGCCGCAATTCGCCCAGCCCGCATTCTTTCCATGGAAAAGGCATTTTCTCCTCCCCAGTTAGGTATTTCCTTCTCCCTTGACCCTGCCATCTACAGGTTTAATTGATCATGCGCGTTGCGCGTTTCAGTTACAAGTCGTCGCCAAGGCTTCCCGTCCCCCAACTAAGATTCAATCCTGCTCGGATTGGGACAATGGTCGATCATTGACGACGTACTAGATCGATGCGTTTCCAAGCTCCCTGTTGCCGACGTAGACTAGCCAGCGCCGATTACTGGGAGGACGGTAATTCGACTGAAACACTTGGGGGAGTGTCGTCATGCGTGACTTTCGCATTGCATCTGCAGTCGCTGCCTTCGCTTTGATTGCAGCTAATGCTGAGCCAACGCTCGCCGAGGACAGCAGCGAGGATCTGGCGAAAAAGCTGGCAAACCCAATCGCGTCACTGATCAGCGTTCCATTTCAATTCAACTGGGACCAGGGCTACGGTCCCAGCGATGGCAACAAAGGATACGTCAATATCCAGCCGGTCATTCCGTTCCATCTGAACGAGGACTGGAACCTCATCTCGAGGACGATCTTACCCGTTGCTTACCAGCACGACATCGCGGGACCATCGGGCGATCAGTTCGGCCTGGGTGACACAACACAGAGTTTCTTCCTCTCACCTGACAAGCCAGGTCCGGGCGGTCTCATCTGGGGATTGGGTCCGGCCCTTCTCTTGCCGACTGCCACCGACGAAGAACTTGGCAGCGGAAAGTGGGGAGCCGGCCCGACCGGCGTGGTGTTGAAGCAGGACGGTCCGTGGACTGTCGGTGCTCTGGCGAACCACATCTGGTCGTTTGCCGGGCAGGGCGACCGCGCCGACGTCAGTTCCACTTTCCTTCAGCCCTTCCTCTCCTACACCACGCATGATGCCTGGACCTTTACGCTCAACACCGAGAGCACCTACGATTGGGAAGCTAGCGAATGGTCGGTGCCGATCAATTTCGAGATATCCAAGCTTGTGCGTATCGATAAGCAAGCGAGCTTCGGTGTGGGTGGACGCTACTGGGCAGCTAGCCCTGACAGTGGTCCAGACGGTTTTGGCGTGCGCGCCTTCGCAACGCTGCTGTTTCCGTAGTCATTCCTCAACGGACTGTGGATGGAGAAAGCCTCTCGCAAGCCCTCAATTCTGTAACAAAGTGGCGAACGCGATTTCGCCATCGGTAACGTAGTGGTTCACCTGCCCGGCCTCTAAACGGGAACCAGATTGGTGCAACGTGACATCCCCGATCACCCGTTTGGCTCGAAGCTCATTGATAATGTGGTCGCGCTCGGCATTCGTGTCTGCATCGGTAGCATGGGTAATTTGGAACGTTAGCCAAGTTAGCGAAAATCCGGTATCTCTGGTGCCCGCCCCAACCCATAGCACGGGCTGATCGGTCGACGGTTCGTCCGTATTCAACCAGAAGCTCGCCGAACTCAAATCGTCTTGCGAGTGGACCAGGCTCAGAGCCCAGAAACGGATGTGATGGCGCTTGCGTGGGCTGTTGTCGATGGGCTCCTGGAAACCTATGTCCTGCCCTCGACCAAAGAGATAGAGCGTGCTGAAAGGAGCGGTCGGATAGGCAGAATTCAACAGAAACGCTCGCATCATGCGCCATGAGCTTGCCACTCCCAAGCGATCAGCAGTGGACCAGCCCGCGGTCGCAAACGCATTGCGGAGTTGTTCAAGTGTGCCGATGAGGACGAGATTTACAGGATCGCCGGGCAGACCATCGCTGGTGATAGTGTAGCTGGGGATAAGTCTGCGGTGAAGAATCTTCACGCCCATTCGGACCACGTTCGGCAGAATGACATAGGCGGCCAAGCCGTATGTGAAACTCACCGCCAGGATCCAGGGAATTCTACGATCCGCGGTATCGAACACGACGAAGACTATAAACCACACACAAAGTATGCCGAGACAAAAGACGAGAAACCTCTGAAATAGGCGCGTCAGCGTTCGCAAAATACTTTCTCCATCTATCGCCGGATGTTCGCACCGCCCGTTGAACCTTTATCTAAGCCGATCTGGAGCCGGTTTGAAGCGCCAATCGAGGGCTGGCGGCTGGGGATAAAGTGTTGAGCACGCACTTAAGCCAACTGCGTGGTGCTGCGACGGCTTGAAACCAAGGACACGGCTCCTATCGAACAGCGTATCGTTCCATTCGACATCCTGACGCCGGGGAGCTTATCGACGTGATGGGGACGTCGCAGTAATGAATCTCGACGCGAATCCTGGCGACGTCCGCATGGCCGCATTCGGGAACAGCAATCCGATGGACGAGCTCCTCCGGCTCATGCCAGCTGCTAGTACTGTTCAAACGGAGCAAATATCGGATTTCTGAGCCGGAAATGCTAGAAAGTTGGAACTTTGAGCCAGATTGGTGTACACCACGCAAAATCAATCTACTCGCAGAGCTTGGTCGAGAGCGTTCATTAGCACGCCGGTGATGGAATGGTTGTATCCGGCGACCAAAAAATAGGATTGCCGGCTGACTAAACGATACGTAGCGTACACTTACTGGGTGCGCGATCGTGAGGCGGGTAGCGAATGCGCCACATCGCCGCTACAGGTCGACGGGTCGTTCCGGAGCTTCACGCTCCGGGAGCAACCGTTCTGGACGTTGCTTCTGGAATTCTGTGAGGCTCAGCCCGTGTGCTCTCGAAGGCGCTCGGCCGACTGGTTGGACGACCCGCTCGCGCAACTCTCCTCCGCAAGCCTGCCTCGATCCCTGCTTATTTGACCCACAGTCTGACTGCCGGAACAATCCCCTCCTCCATCCGTTCGCTGACGAGACGAACTCGGAGGAGAATCCTATGACCAATCTCTACAACGATGGCATTCCCGGCCTTTCGGGTGGTCGCGCCAAAAGTACGCTGACTGCTTTCTTCGACAGCCGCAGCGACGCCCAGAGGGCCATCGAAAAGCTGAAGGACGCTGGGGTTCTCGACGTCTGGTTGATGCCCGGCTTCGAAGCCGACCGTGAACAGCCAGCCTCATCCGAAAGGCAAGGCTTCTGGCCGAAACTCGAAGACTGGCTTTTCCCGGACGACGACCGCACGGTCTATGCCGAAGGTCTGCGCCGTGGGGGTTTCCCGGTCTCAGTCGGCGTCGAACACGCGACCTACGATACTGCTCACGCGATCCTCGACGGCGAAGGCGCCATCGATATGGACGAGCGTGCCGACCTCTGGCGGACGGACGGCTGGACCGCCGACCGCGACAAGCTGGCGACCGCGGCACGAGACGACGTCTTCAAGGCGGACGCGTCCGCGGGAGTTGCGACCGGTGTCGGCCGATATTCGAGAAGCGCGGAGATGGCGTCTCCTCGGGTTCGCGCATACGAACTGACGGAGGAACTCCCGGACGATGTCGTCGACGACGTCCTTCCGACGGGTCATCAGCGCGACGTTTCCGAAGGCGACCGCCCGGTGGACGACCGGATGCGGCAGAGCCAGTCGATCGACGACCTCCGCCAAAGGCAGAGCCTGCCCGGCAGCCGGTGAGTCCGATCAGCCTCTATAACCCTGGATGGCAAGTCAGCCTTCCGGGGTTATTCGTGTTCGAGATTCATGGCAGGAGCGGCGGGCCTCGCTCTGCCCCGGCTTTCCCTCTCATGAACTTCGGCCGAGTTGGGACCGCGCTGTCCACCTCGCCAGTTCGCGGGGAAGCGCTCGTAGATCAGGACGATGCCAACTCTAACCGCGACTTGCTGACCACCGCTGCGACATCGCGTCGAGATCTCCGTCCCTGCTGTGTCATTCATCTAAATGTCATTGGAGGCGGTCACGAAGCCGATCGTAGAGGTCGCGGAGGTCCTCCATCGTGCTCTCGTAGCGCGATCGTCGCGGCGAGGAGCGGAGGTTGGCGACGATAAGCACAAACGCACCGGCTACTGCTGCAGCGGCCAATAAGCTCGAAGCTGGGTAGAGTTTAACTGTGGCTTCGGTCTGTCGAACCGCCGCACGAGTGCCGCCCTTCACAGCCTGTGTCGCGACCGCCACCTGTTTCTGAAGGGTTTCCAATTGCTTGCGCAGGGCGCCAATCTCTTCCTCGGCGTCGAGAATTTCGGGGGTCTTTGCCATTATCGTTCTCCTTCATTAGAGTTTCGGTCGCATCTCCCGCGCGATTTCGAAGCCAAGTTTTCGATAGGTTCTCTCCTGCTTCGGAAAGATGCCGCACTACACTGGTGCGGCCGGCCTCCCTCAGTTGTTCCACGGCCATCTCGACCAACTTCCGGGAGACGCGCTGCCTTCGATAAGCCGGCTGCACGTAGACCCTCCATATGTCGCCGTTAAGGACATGCGGCGCTTTCATCACGGCGGGATACGGCATAGTGTGGTGGTGGCGGCCAAACCCTCTGGAGCTTCGCGATCGAAGGCGATGAAAGAAGCCGGCTCGCGCATGTGATCTCAAACGCGTTGTCTTCCAGATATTCCGGGTCGCCCTCGCCGACATGATTCCGATGCAGTTTCTCCTGGACAAGTAAAACTCCATCTGTGTCGATAGGAAACGCACAAAAGTGCGAAAAGATGCATGCTAACCTCTGCGGACCGTCGTGGACTGCGGGGAGCCCTTGCGAACACTCGCCGCACTTCGGAAAAGCCGACACCGTAGACCCCGTTGTGTGGGACGATCGAGCTGTTCGAAGGCGCCGAGTAGCCAATCGCAACTCTTGTGAATCCTTGCCTCCGCTATTTAGCGGAAGTCATCTCCTGCCTCACGACGGGGGCCGAAATCAGGCACCGGTTCCCCGACCTAAAAGGGGTGAGTGTCTCGGCCAAAAGGGCAACCACGGCAGCATCGGAACGCAGCCTTACCGGCTTCGCAATACCTCCTGCGGTGGAACCGTCGGGGCGTCGCGTGCACGGCTTATTCGTGGTGCTAGTTAGCAGCCACAGTCGGTCGACAGATATTGCGCCACAGGGTAGTTGAGCATCCCTCGGTGCGGCAAGTCCACATCGCATTGGCCGACTCCGAGTAAAAAACGTTATAACGGATCGCTACGCTTCAATGGCTCGGCGCTGCCAAGCAAATACGTGGGTGGCGGCGCCCACATGCTATCGTGCCCTGGTCCACGCAAATCGCCGGAACAGCCGAACCCGCCACATTTTGTGCTTGAGTTCGAAACCAGCTTTCTCAATTCCCCGGCGTGAAGCGGTATTCGTCGTGCGGCAAAAAATGACGACGCGCTGATGTTCGAGCAGAGCGAGAGCAGCGAGTTGCTGGATCGTCGCTGTGTAAATGCCTTGGTCACGAAAGTCCGGGCGGGTCCAGCAATCGAAGATTACCGCAACTTGGCCCATTGAGAGACTACATTGCTCGCCCAACTCGGCTTCGGCCTTGATTTCATTGCGGACGCCGAGCCAAGCGACATGCGCAAGCTCGCGCTGAACAACAGAAAGGAAAAGCCGGTCGCCGCGCTTAAGCCGGTTCCGGGCACGGCGCAGCCGATCGACGCCGAAATCCTGCTGCCACCGGGCCGCAATATCTGCCAGATCAGACAGGGTCCCCAGATGAAGCACCACATTGCCGACCGGTGCGCTTGCATCCACAGGCGCAGCCAGTCGGTCGAGTGTGTAGATCAACACGGTATCTCGCGCCAAGATCAATTGGCGGCAGTGCCGCGTTAATGTGATCAGCCCGCTCGGAAGGCCCTTTCGCCGGATAAGACTATGCATCCGTCGCGCAGCCACGGCGATCGCCCGGAAAAAGCAGTCCAGTTTCGGCCAAGCCTCCAGTCGGTCCTTTGCTGCGAGTGTTACTCGATGTGCCGTGGCGCGCGCGAGTGAACGCTGCAGCACGAACCCCGACGTATGACGCACCGCATTGGTGAAACGCGACTTGTACCATTCGCCACCGTTCGCAAAGTCCAATTCCCTCAGTTCGGATCGCCGAACATGATCGATAAGGTGAAGAAGAAGAACAATTCCAGGAGAATCATCCCAGAAGTCGGGATCGAAAGTCGGCTTGTAGAAGGTGAATTTTCCTCGAAACTCGAAACCGAGATGATAAGCGATCGGCCGTGTGTCGAGACTGAGCACAGAAAACTTCAATACATCGGTGTCGATCTCGTCCACAAGCGTTTCAAAGAAGCTGCGGCGACCCGGATTCAGGAACTGGCTTTCCACGCCTGCCAGAGCCCACCGTTGAATATGCTGCTTGAAAAAGAATGGCAGATGCTGGCGCACTTCCTCACGGTCGTCGAGGTGTCGGAAGCTGAGGGCTCCTTTGCGCCGCAGGCGGTTGATCACCTGCCGGTTTCGACTGTTGTCGAGGATGGCTTGCAGTTGTGTCTCTCGGTCGTTCACAAGGAGAAGGGTAGGACAGTCGGCGGTCGCAGCCCGTACCACATGAGCCTGCCAGTTCGGCGATAGGCGCTCCAGCCCGTGTTGGAGATTGGAGTCGCTTGGGACACCCTCGAGGAGGCATCGATCCCAAGGCAGCGGGGAGATGAAGAGTGCTGCAATCGCGGCGGAAAGCACATTGGGTGCGGCCTCCGAGGCTGACAGGAGGTCATTGTAATCGCATTCAGGCGAAGCAATGAACCTCAGGGTCGTGCCTTCTGCGACCAGAGGTAGAAGGCCGACCAAGCGGTCTCCTCCAAATATTGCCACAGCATGGAGCTGACGATTTTCGGCGTAGGCACGCCAACCGGCTCGAGCAAAGGGGAAGCTCATGAACACGTCCGGTCGGTGGCCGCTGAGGCGCAGTCGCTCCCAGTCGTGCGCTAAGGTGGACAGGCGACCGAAATCCGACACAATCTCGGTGCGAAGCTCCGCGTCGCCTGCTGTCATTTCTGCGACGGTCAGAGAGGTGGTCCTGGGCAAGCTGGCGGGTTCCGTAGGCAATCTTGCCGCTCGTTTTACGATACTCATAGCTGGCCGGACCTCCCTACCATGCGTTGCGGCACACTGAGAAGACGTCCGTGGCCAGTCGGCATTGCCTTCCTCATTCGACGCCAGCGGAAGCGTTTGAGGTCAATCACTTCAAAATCGCCAGCGCGGCTGTAAGTGTGCATGCCACTATAGCCACGGCTCGGCGCTTTCCTGGCAATCACGGCTTCCCTAAAGACGTCAGTCGTGAGCTCGGTAATCTCGCACCAGACGAGAGCACTGCCGTAGCTTCGCGTGCAGTCCTGGGCTGGGCGAAACAGGCGACCGCCGGATAGCACGAGCGGACCTGCGGGGCGAGACGAAAGAGGGTCGATCTTGACAGGGTTCATCCCGTGTGGATGCCACGGTCCCTCTAGATTGTCAGCGTAGAAGATCGACAGCGTATCGTAAGACGAACTGCCGAACTCGGTCACGCTTGCGAACATCCACCAGCGCCGTCGGCCCTCATCATAGTACAGAGTGGCATCCGAAGCTTCAATGTCGCTCATCAGGACCGATGCGAGCCGCCAGTCGTGAGGATAGTTTTTCGCGACGTAAAGCTCGATCGTTCGATTGTTGCTCGTCTCCGGCAGCATGAAGACAGATCCGCGATAAGACAGAATGAACGGATAGGATAAGTGGTAGGGGCGCGATAGAACCTCACACGGTTCATCGTGCTGGCCATCGTTGGCGATAGAAACATGACTAATGCGCGCGATGCCGGTTCGGTAATCGTAGTCCTCAAAGAACAGCGAGGTCTTGCCGCTATGTTCGAACAGGATTGGATCAGCATAGAATCGATCCGGATACGGCTCGATCACGGTAAACGTTTCGCGATCCAGATTCAGTGCGGGCGGTTCGCTGGCGGGCATTGCCTTTCGGTAACCGATGCACCAATCTTCAGTCCGCGCGAGAGATCCGACAAGCCGTCCGGTCACCTTCGGCAGCCACCTTCTCACGACGTCCCGGGCCGGATTCCGCTTGACCCCTCGATCCAACTCTGCCGAGAGCGAAGAGATTGGCTCAGGAAGCTTTTTGCCGGTTATCAGGTTGTCTACCGCGCCGCATAACAGGGTAATCGTCCGGGCAAGAACCGTGGCCAAAACTCTCAGGAAGACATCCGGATCCGGCAGAGCGAGTTCAACTCCATAGAGAACGCGGCGTTCCCCGCCTGTAACTGCCACGATTCCGAGATGCGGGGGTTGGCAGGCCAGTAAGGGCGCGAGCAAACCCCTCATGCAGGGGGAACCATGAAAGACGGGCAGCACCGCAGGCACATTCTGAAGAAGGGGGAGATCGCCACTCGCTCCCTCGGTGAGGTCAATCACGAGGAGGTCCGCACCCGAGAGAGACGCGGTCGTTGGGAACTTGTCCGTCGGGATCCAGGCCGTGTGGCCACAGGAGGGTTCCCCAAAGACACGAAGCTCAAGCTTCTCCGAAGGAAACAGGTTCACTTCATTGTCACTCCCCTCCAAACGGACAATATCGACCCGTTGTGAGAAGCGGGCACGGAGGGCTTCAGCAAGGATCATGATCCAAGCACGAGTCTGGACATTTTGAACCAAGATGATCACTCGCGAAGGCTGCATTGCTGTCACTTTGCGATTTCGGCAAGGGGTCTAGAGCGGGAGTCGTCCTCCAAAGCACGCTTTGGCTCAGACACGGGCTCCTTCGCTGTCAGGTAGAGCCATTCCTGAATGCCTGAGCGTCTCTCGTCCATGCCGGCGACCACTGCCTGAGGGGCAAGCCGCGGCAAGTACGGTAGGAAACCGCCTGGGAAGTCGGACACGACGCGCGCGCGCGCTCGATAGCGCTGGATGTGATGGGTGGGAGAAAAGCGGGCGATCAACGCCTCTGTGCAACCGGGGACAACGATATCGTGACTTTCGACGAGGATGTCGATCCGCCTCAAGCCCCGAACGGCCTCAGGATCGAGTACCTCGAATTCGCCACCCTCAATATCGATGAACACGAGAACATCACCCTGCGCGCCCTCGAGCTCCTGCCCGAAATTGCCAAGATCGCAGCGCCCGCGGATATCGATCTGGGCACGAACACCATTGACATCCGCACTGCGAGCCAGCAGTGCGTGAATTCGTGTATTCTCCTCGAATGCGATGACGCGCGCATGAGGTAGGCGCCGCGCGAAGCCAACAGCGTAATATCCGTCGGCAGCGCCGACGTTCAAAATCGTGCTGTAACAGCGGGCTGCGATCTGCTCGATCACCGGCCTGATTTCGAGTTCATGCGAGCCGAGGATGAATCCGAGATAGTAGTGTGGAGTAAAACGCGAGCGATGAAGCGTCATACCAGCGAAGGGCCCTGCGATGATCCGTCCACGGCTCGCCCGTCGGACAAGGGAGCCAACGGCGGTCTGTCGTGGCCGTGCGATCCATCGCAGCACGGATCGAATGCCGACAGGCAGTCGTCGGACCGTCGCGTTGGCGATCTGGGGTGATAGCGATTCACTGAGCATTGTTGCTCCCTTCGTAAAAGGGACAATAGCCGTCCGTTGATTTGGCCGGGAGATTTACATGCGAAAACGAACAAGCCACGCGCGCGAGAACCCCGGCGAGAAAAAGATCGAGACGCCCTGACGTGTAACGAAAGGCAGCCACACCGGCCCGCCGGCCGGCTTCGATATCGGAGAGCTTGTTACCCACCATGATCGATCGGAGAACGTCAGCGTTACAGTCGCGCAGCGCCCTAAGCAGCATCCCCGGATTGGGCTTGCGCTCCGGATGATCCGCACATCGGTATCGCGCAGTCAGGCTCTCTGGATGATAGGGACAATAGTAGAAGCAATCGATGCGTGCGCCGACTAACACCGCATCGCGCGCGATCTGATCATGAAGGCTGTCGACATCTGCTTCCGTGTAATATCCGCGGGCAACGCCGGACTGGTTGGTGACGACGCAGATATGCCAGTTGGCTTGAGTAAAGGCGGTCAGTGTTTCCAGGGCGCCGGGGATCCAACGGAAATCGTCATAGCGCCCGACATAGCCTGTGTCCGCATTCAGCACGCCGTCGCGATCCAGCAGCAGGGCCGGCCTTTGCTCGGCAGCCACGTCGATTTTCGGAACCACATTTGCGAGGTTCGACAGATCAAGCGGTGATCCTGTGGGCATGGCTCACTGGGCCTCCTATCGCGTATACGGCCTCAAGCACAATTTCGGGTGTCAGCGCTCGCATGATCTCCGCGGCACGCGGGTGCTCTTCAATTCCATAGGAAATGTAGCCGGCATCCGGATGTGGTGAATCGAGTCCCACCGCGCGGGTCGAGCGCGCGCCCCATCGCCACGAACGGGTTGGGCCATGCAAGCCGAAAACCATCGCGTCGACGGCACTCGCAAGATGCAGTATGCTCGTGTCTACGCTGACGACCGCACAAGCGCGGCGCAGAAGGTCGCCCAGCTCGGCGAATGGAATCTTGCCGCAGAGCGATATTGTCGTTTCGCCCGACACTCCAAGCCTCGAGCGCAATTGGTCAATGACAATCTGATCGTTTGCAACGCCCGTAAACGCGGGAACGTAGCCGGCCTCGATCAGGCTGCGGCAGAATACGACCCAATAGTCCAAAGGCCATGCCTTGTCGGCGGCCCGACTTCCGCCCGCAGATAGATGACATATCACCAATCGGTCGAGCGGCAGATAGCCCGCAACCTGACAATTCTCAATGGAAATATCCATACGGTAGTCCTCATGGCCGCTGAACAGTCTTGCCATAGCGGCAACGTTATCCAGCTCGTGCCGATCGCCGCGATGATCGACTGCAATGTCGAAGAGGCGGCCGCGCGCGGCGTCTTGCGGTGCGAAGCCGACGCAGCACGGCGCAGAGAGGCGGGCCAGAATCGCCGTCAGATTTGGCCAGGGCGTCAGGTCGACGACCAGATCGAGCCGCGCGCCACGCAGCAGCCGAAGAGCGGGGCCGGGCCGCGAAAAACGGCAGAAGACGGCCTCTGGCCTGGACGCAATCATTTGAACCGCGGCCGCGTTGTTGGGCCCGTGGAAGACGAGAACCTTGGCGTCGGTATAGTGTTCAGCGATTGCCCTCACCACCCCCGAACCTATCAGAGTGTCGCCAATTGCGTTCGGTTGAATGATGCCTATGCGTTGCGGCGAAACCGGAAGGCATCGATGGCGGTTCACGAGGCTGAGCGACTGTGCCGCCAGCCTTAGCAGCGAACGATCCAGCCAGCGCATCAATTCGATAGAGCGCGCCATCGTCAATGGACCACTTCGCTCAAGTGCGGCATTCGCGCCCTCGTTATGAGATTCGTCGTGGACTGATCGGCCTCCAAATCGACCAGCACAACACGCCCACCATACTTGCGCACGAACGCGCCGCCCACGACGTCGTCGAGCGTGTAGTCGGCCCCTTTGAAGAGCACGTCGGGTCGCAATACCTGGATGAACTCCATCGGCGTGTCGTCGTCGAACAGCATGACCAGGTCCACTGAGTCGAAAGCTGCGATCACGACGGCACGCGCGCCCTCCAGTTGCACGGGCCGATCTGGCCCCTTCAAGCGACGGACCGAGGCATCCGTGTTCAAGGCGACGATGAGGCGGTCGCACTGCGCCTTGGCGGTCTTCAGAAGCTTGACGTGTCCCGGATGCAGGATGTCGAAGCAGCCATTGGTGAAACCGACCGTAAGTCCCTCGCGCCGCCAAGTCTCGCGGCGAGCATAGGCAAGCGATAGCGTTCCGAGCTTTTCGCCCCTTCTGGCCGGCTCCGCCTCGACGAGGAGTGCCCCGGCAAGCTCCTCCGGCGACACGGTGGCAGTACCGCTCTTGGCGACGGCAACCGAGGCCGCGACGTTTGCGACCGCCATCGCCTTCGGGAGGGACTCCCCGGACGCAAGCGCTAGCGACAATGCAGCTACGACGGTATCGCCGGCGCCAGAGACGTCTCGGACAAGTTGTGTGCGCGCCGGTTCGTGGACCGGCCGGGCGCCCGGGCGGAAGAGTGACATTCCTTGCTCGGACCGCGTGAGGACAATCGGTCCACCGAACTGCCGAAGCGCGATTTTTATACCAGCGGCAATACCCTGCGGACTATCGGCTTCGATGCCGCTTGCAAGCGCTAACTCCTTGCGGTTGGGCGTAAGCACTGTGCAGCCGCGGTAGTACGAAAAGTCGGGTTGCTTCGGATCTACGACAAGTGGAATCCCGCGCCGCGTGGCGACTTCGGCCAGTGCCCGCACGACTCCGGGCGTGATCACGCCCTTCGCATAGTCGGAGATAACCATGGCAGCGCAGTCTCGGGAGGCTTCGCCGATGGCAGTGATGATCCCCTCTTCGGCTTGCCGACTGATGCTGAAGCTATCGCGATCAGCGCGCAAGAGGTGCCGATCCTGGGCGAGAAAGCGCGTCTTCTGGATCGTGCGGAAGCCTGGCTCGCAGCAAAGCCTTGTCTCAATGCGCGTGTTTCTGCCTGAGTTCAGGTTCTGCAGAATGATGCCCGCCGGATCGTTACCGACCAGGCCCAGCAGCACGGCGACGCCACCGAGAGAGGCGATGTTGGCGGCGGCATTGCCCGCCCCGCCCATCGTCCAGTCCTCGTCCACGACCTGGAGGACAAGAGCAGGTGCCTCGGGGGAAACCCGGCTCACCGTTCCGCGGACATAGTGGTCGAGCATGACGTCACCGACGACGAGGATGCGACAGCCATGAAAATTGTCCACAATCATTACACAACTCCATGGCTCGTGCTTTCGCCTCCCCAAAATCGCTCCAGGCGCATGAGCTCGGCGGTTGCCAGAAAAATGTGATAGAGGGTACTTGCAGGAATGGCCGACACACAGGGTTGGCCGTCGGCATCGAGATGATCGATCCAGCAGCCTCGCGGCGCAATGCCAAGATATCGGTTGAGGAGCACCCGCAGCACTGTCGCCACGCAATCTTGGTCGAAGGCCCCGTCGCACTCCGCACGGGCCAGCAGTGCCTTGAGGCGTTCGGTCTGCGGCCACGAACGGTGGCGGGCGGAGCGAATGCTGCCGTCGCTCATGAGTTCGTCGTGGATGAAACCTGTTTCGCTTTGAACGCCGTAGCGCTGGGCGAAGGCGAACAACCGGTCCGCAGCATCTCGGGCATTGAAACCCGTCAGCGGCTCCGCATTGCGTAGAAGCCAGTACCACTCGAAGTGATGGCCGGGCTCAACGACATGTCCTCCCTCCCTCTCCGCGAGCCGGTTCCAGTTGACATCGTAATATTCGGCAATCGTTCCTGTCTCTGGATCGAACAGCCGCGTGCTGAAGAGCCGGCAGATCGCCTCGAGGCGACGAGCAACGTCGGCCGTTGGGTGGACGGTCTGTAGGGCAAGCAAGGCCTCAAACAGGTGCATGTGAGGGTTCTGCAAGAGACGCCCGTCATCGCGGGCGCGGCATCTCCACCCTTCCCCATCCGCGCGGCCGAAATGATCATCGATGCTTTGAAGCGTACGATCTATCCATCGCAATAGATCGCGGTCTCCAGTAGCCCTTACCCACCAGGCACAAGCGAGAATGACGAAAGCCTGGTCGTAAAGATCGAGGTCGCGATCGACGATGCCGCCGCTTTCGCCCATGGCCACCACCCAACCGCCATCCTCACGCCAGCCGTTGGCAATCAGGAAGTCCAAGCCGTTTTTGGCTGCCCGCAACCCCGGCTCATAACCGAGTGTATAGGCATGGCTGAAGACGTAGATCTGACGGGCATGGACACGCGTGCGCTTGAAGCCAACACTCCTCGGCCGACCGGCTAGATCGAGGGCCTCGACGAAACCGAGGTTTCCGTCGACGCCCGTCGTGCTCCAGAACGGCAACGCGTCGAGAAAGATCCAGTCCCGCATTTTCGAGCAAAGCACGTGCACAGGCGATGGAGTACTTGTCGCGATGTTCATGGGACGCGTCCAATCAAGTTGATAAGCTGCGATATGCCCTGCCAGGCCTCGCGCATCACTTGCGTTCGATCTTCCTCTGCAATGCCGGCGGCGGCGGCTTGGCATGCGAGGTCGGCGGCGGCAGTTGGCGACACTTCCGCCACGTCGCAAAGGAACTCCTCGCAACCGACCGAGGACATGAAGGATCGCAATTTCCGATCCCAGGCGAGACCGATGGCCGGCACCCCGTAGGAATAGGCTGCAATCACTGCATGCATCCGGTAGGCGACGAGTACATCGAGGCTGGAAATGATCGCACAAAGCTCGGTAGGCGTGCGCTGCACCGGGAAGCAAACGGCTTTGCCGCCCGCGGTCAACAGCCTCGGGCGGAGCCTGGCCAGATAAACAACGTCCTCCGGACTGCCATTGGTGAAGATCGCGACTCGGAACCCCTTGCGGACGAGCTCTCTTACGAGCTCCGCGTACCAGGTTTCCAGATGCTGTGTATCAGGAGCGTTGCTTGCATGATATCGGATGGCGATGTGGCTCATGATGCCGACGCCGGCGACGGGCGGCCTTGCGTCGTGGATTCGCGAAGGCGCAATGAACTGCGAGACGAGCAATGCCGGATCGCGCACGACAGATGCTTGGAAGCCGCTCACCTGGCCAAGCTGTGCGTCCCAAAGCAGCTTCGAATCATGATCGCGCACGAATACGCCGCGCAGCAGGCGGCTGGCGAAGGTCTTTTCAAGCATGGAAACGCCGCGCCGCGTCCAATGGCTGGTGACTCCCGACGCATAGACCACGAAGGGCAGCGAGAGCCGCGCCGCCTCCTCGACAGCCAAGCTCAGCTTTGTAGGGAAATTTAGGTCTATGTCCGAAATGAGATTCCCCCCACCGATCACGACCGCGGTCGCGCCGCGAAGGCAACTTGAATAGTGTGGACGCCACTTTCGGCGTGCCTGCATGGCCAAAGGCAGACGAACGAATTGCTGCCGCAATCCGTTCGGCAACATGTCGAGCATGGACATTATCTGCGTCCGCCCTGGCAGGGTATCGCCATAGGCCTGCCGGGCTGCAAGGTCGATGGACCAGGTGTCGGGGCTCGCTCCGAGCATTATCAGCGCCTTTTCGAGGCACTCCGACAGCAGGCCATCGCCGAGGTTGGGGCTGTACTTTACATTGAAGAGACGAATCCGAGGAAGCTCAAGTGCCAGTCCCTCGCCTTCGGCGTCACTCGACATGGCGGGATCGTCGCGCATTTTGGGACGGATGAGCGACGGTTCTGTGGTGCTTGCTTGGCGCTCCCCACCGAAGAAAGGGGGAAGTGTCCGCAGGCTACCGGTCCGGGTGCCTAGAAAGCCAATCGACATAGCTTGCCACTCCATCCTCCAAAGACTTGAAATTCGGTGCGAGGGAGCTCGAAACGAGCCTTGTGATGTCTGCCTGGGTGAAATACTGATACCGACTGCGCAGCGCCTCGGGCATGTCGACGTATTCGATACGGGGCGGCTGACCGACGGCGTCGAAGACAGCCAGAGCCAGGTCACGGAATGAGCGGGCCTGCCCGGTGCCGACGTTGAAAATCCCGCCGATGCTTTCGGAATCGAGTACGCGCCGGACGACATGGACGCAATCGTCGACGTGAACGAAGTCCCGCATCTGGCCGCCGTTTGGGTACCGGGGATTGTCGGACCTAAATAGCCGTATTGGCTTGCCCGCCGCTGCAGACGGCCAGATTTTATGAACGACCGAGCGCATTTCGAGCTTGTGGCTCTCTCTCGGCCCATAGACATTGAAGAACTTCAGCCCGGCCCAACGCCGCGGAACCGTTCTGGCACGGGCGACGTCGGCGGCGATGCGGCGATCCACGACGTGTTTGCTCCACCCATAGGCAGTGAGAGGCTGCAACCGCGCAAGGCCGGCTTCGCTGTCGTCATTGGAAAAGCCCTGGGAGCCGTCGCCGTACGTGGCCGCGGACGAGGCATAGATGAAAGCAGTCTCAGTCCGACAGCAATAATCCCACAAATCAAGCGTTAGACGGATATTGTTGCTGACGATACGATCAACGTCGCGCTCAGTCGTGGCAGAGATTGCCCCCATGTGGATGATGACCTCGACACGGCGGCTTGTGGCAAGCCAGCTCATCAAGTCCTGGGGTCTGATGATGTTCTCCAGACCGACCCCAGCGAGGTTGCGCCAGCGGTCGTCACTTCCGAACCAGTCACAGGCAACCACGGCCGCGCCGTCCTCGGCGAGCGAACGGGCGATATTGGAACCGATGAATCCCGCCGCGCCGGTGATCAGAACGAGTTTGTCGCTCAACATAGCTGATACTCCGGCTTCCGCTCGAGCAGGGAGAGATAATGGCCGAGCAAGGCGTCGCGCCATTCCTCCGGCGTCGTGGCCAGCGCCACCACCCGGTCGTGCGCCATTGCACTCATCAACTCAATGTCCGAGGGGCGCATCTCGGCGACACGTCGGATGGCCGATGCAAAGGCGGTCGAACTCGTCGTATCGCAGGATATGCCGATTCCGGCGGCCGACATTTCCTGCGCCAGGCAGGCCTTGTCGGATAGTATGACTGGGACGCCGCTCTGCGATGCCTCGACAGCCACGAGCCCGAATGGCTCGGGAGTCGGCATGAGCAGCGCACGCGCTCTGCGGATATGGGTGGCTATCGCGCCATGGCTCTGCCAGCCAAGGACGCGAATATTCCCCGCGACACCGGAAAGACGCTCCTTCAATGAACCATCGCCAATTACGGTTAGGACCACGCCGGCTGACCTTGCCGCCCGAACGGCATCTTCAACACCCTTGTCTGGTTCCAGACGGCCAATGAAGAAAAACTCCGTATTGTCTTCGGCGCGAACGCGCTCGGCCAGATACGGAACGACCGGATTTCGTACGGTATAAAGGGTATCGGCGCGAAAGCCCGCACGCTCGAAGGTCCGCGCCATTCGCTCATGAATCAGAATGATCCGCTGTCCCGTACTAGCCGCACTGGATAGAATCGAACGCAACCGTGCCGAACGCCCTACCCGCCAAAGCTTCTGCATGTAGCTGCGCTTGTCGCATCGGCTGATCAGGCAACCGATGCTCAGCGGAGAGCAATCGCACGGCCTTGCGGCAGGGAAGTGATAGAAAGAGCCGTTTGGGCAGGCGAGAAAGTAGTCGTGCGCATGAAAGACACTGCGTTCCGCGACGCGAGACAACTCGACAAAAATCGAGGGCGACAGGATCTGCGACCAGCCGTGCACGTGGTATATGGTTCGCGCGCTGTCGTGAGCGCTGATCCACCTCTCGAGCATGATCCTAGCGGCTTCGTTGTGAAGGGCGAAAACAAAGCTCCGGGCGCGGCCGGCCAAAAGGATCGGCTTGCCGCAAAGCGCGACGACCTCGACGCCCAGTGCTGCAAGATCTGCGTTCTCCCCGCCGTCACCGCAAATGAAGGTTACGGGAATGCCCAGCTGCCGAAACAGATGGATCGACAACAGCGCCAATCCGGTGCCGCCGCCTTTGGCGATCGCCAGATCATTGATAACGACGATGCGGTCAATTGAACTGAAGTGGCCTCCGCACTCGGGCCGGCCCGCTTCACGTGCTTGCCGCCTGCCGATAGCTTCAGAGGACTGTGGCTCGACCATTTCCCCCTCGCCGCTGACGATGCCCGGCAGGGCCACAAAAGGTTGATGTAGATGCACGGGCATACCCAATATTCAATCATTGGTTGTGTATAGGAGCCGACTCGCCCGTCGGAGCAGGTTTTTTCATGAGATATCGGACGCATCCTCAGACGGTTTCACCGGCGGTGCAGAACTCCCAAGCAACCGACGTAGTTGGAAAGGGCCTGCGGATCGGTTATCGTTATTGCACCGGGCGAGAGATCGATTATGTTGCCGCGTTCCCATTCCCTCAGACATCTGTTTACTTTCTCACGCGACGCCGGCAGCATCGACGCCAATTCATGCTGGGAGATGTTGATCGTCCTCGCATGTCCCCCGGACTGTTCCTCTCCCGACCAGAGCCGCAACAGCGTGTTCGCAAGCCGCGACGGAATGCTCACCGATGTCAGGCCGACCAGCCGGTCCTCAAGCGCCTTGTTCCGGGAAGCGACGTAACAGAGAAGCCGCGCGCTAAGTTCGGGATCCGAGACAATTGCTTCTTTGATCACTTTTCCGTCCAAAGCCCAGATTTCGCAGGCGGAAATCGCGTGCACCTCGAACGACGGGCACGTCGGGCGGAACACGTCGACCTCACCGAAGAGGCTTCCGGGCTTCAGCGTATCAACGACGAACTCGCGGCCATCCAGGAGACAGGCCAGTACTTTGACCACTCCGCTCTGTATAAGCAGGATATGAAGCAGAGGCTCATCACAATATGAGATGACATTGCCCCTGACGTAGTTCTTCACAACCCGCGTTTTGAGAAGCTTGTCAGTGAGATCTGCGCCCAAGGTGGCGAAATAATCACTTTTGTCGCTCCCGTATTGGTCGACAATAGTCCGGCTTACATTCAACATCTCCGGTTCCTCCTCCGTTAACCTAGCGATGCGACTTAATAAGCCTCAGTATTTCTTCGTATTTCTTCGCTAACGTCCTCCCGCACGTTTCTATTTATTGAACCGCAATTCTTCATTGTATAGGTTTTTCGCTATCATAAGTAAAAATTACTTTACTGCCTATGACCTTGGTCACAGACAGTGCCGCAAAAATATCGTTTCCTGTCTCCTAGACACAGTAAGTATGCAAAAATGAAGGGGTTTCGAATGACCAAAAATCTTCGGAAAAGTCCCGCAGTCGTGTCGAATTCCACTATTCCAAGCTTTATGGACGCTCGGGCAATTTCGAGGGTCAGACCGCAAGGCCCTACTGCAGTCGGCGGAACGTACAAAAGAATAACGGATATAGGATTATCGGTGACGGCAATCGTTTTGCTTTCGCCGTTATTTGTTGCCGCCGCCATTGCCGTAAAGCTCTGTGACGGCGGACCAATCCTGTTCAAGCACGAACGCATTGGGTTCGGCGGCCAGCCCTTTCTTTGCCTAAAGTTCCGGACGATGACAGTCGATGCGGAGGCGATCCTGGGGAACCTCCTGCATTCGAATCCGGAAGCTGCCGAAGAGTGGAACGCTACGCAAAAGCTGAAAAAGGATCCCCGCCTCACCTCGTTGGGCCGAGCGCTGCGCCGTTTCAGCATCGATGAGCTGCCACAATTGATCAATGTCCTGGGTGGCGAAATGAGCTTGGTCGGACCTCGACCCATTGTTGCCGACGAGGTCGTCAGATATGGGCGGGACTTCACCTATTACCTGTCCGCACGGCCCGGTCTGACCGGCGCCTGGCAAATCAGTGGCCGCAGCGATGCCCCATACTCTGAGCGTGTGCGGCTCGATTCGGAATACTGCGCAACCTGGTCGCCCACCAAGGATCTGCTGATCATGCTGCGAACGATACCCTTCCTTCTCTCGGGACGGGGCTCCTATTGAAGGCCCATCGAACGAGGTGACGGCAGCGCGAGCAAGTTCAGCAACAGGCGACAAGATGACCATCGAACCAATTGGTTTCCTTCTGGCGCTTGCCGCCATCTACGCCATGACCGGCCCCATGAGCGCCGGCATACTTCTTCTTTGCCTGTGCACATTGTTCGGCGCTGCCGCGGCGATGATCCTTCCGGCCCTCGGCGGGGCGAACATTCAGCCTTTTCATTTTGTTCTCGTTTTCCTTGCAGCCTCCGTCGTCTTGCGCCCGAAGACCCTGGCAGCGGCAGCTTCAAGCCTCAACTACCCGGGGCCTGGATTTTGGTTCGCGCTCTTCGTTTTCTATTGCGTGCTTACGGCGGTGTTCCTGCCCCGAATATTTGCGGGTGCGACACTCGTCTACTCGATGGCGCGGAACGACGACACGCATGTGATCACGAGCGCTCTGTTGTCCCCGACCGTAAGTAATCTGACCCAGTCAGCCTACATGCTCGGCAATCTGTGGTGTTTTGCGATAATTGCGGCGTTCGGCCGCGGCGGCGGGATGCCGATCATTGCCCGGGCTCTCATAATTACGAGCGGAGCCTGCATCATCTTCGCCTTAGCCGATGTCGCAACCTATCTGACCGGCACTGCCAATCTGTTGTCCCTCATTCGCAACGCCAACTACCGCATACTAGACGACGGTGATATCGCAGGCTTCAAACGCATCGTCGGTTCATTCGCAGAAGCGGGAGCTTTCGGTTACGTCGCTCTCGCGCTGTTCACATTCGTGCTCATGCTTTACCTGGAAGGATTCTCCGCGCGTTTTCTCGGCCTCATAACCATCGCGCTGGCGGCCGCACTCGTTCTGTGCACATCGACGACGGCTTATGCCGCCAGTGCCATCACCGCTGTGCTCGTTCTTCTTTTCTGCCTCTCACGCTTCGTGCGGGAAAAGGCGACGCATCGGCACATCGTTTATCTTGCCATTTGCCTGTTTGCGATTCCCCTGGTCGTCATGGTCCTCATGCTAATCCCATCCGCTTGGGAGAGCGTGCACGATCTCGTGAAGGCCACGGTGACAACCAAGCTCGAGACGCACTCGGCCGAGGAGCGGTTACGATGGAACGCACAGGCGCTCGACAGTTTCCTTGAGACAAGCGGAATGGGCGCCGGCCTCGGAAGCATCCGGGCATCGAGCTTTGTGGTCGCTCTCTTTGCGAACGTCGGCGCCCCGGGGGCAGCAATCTTCGTCATCTTCGCGATGAGCCTTGTCCGTTCGGTTCTTCGCCGTGATGACGATACCCACCGGGCTCGTACGGTAGGCTTCGCGGCATTGTTCGCCAGCATCGCACAGATTTCAGCGGCCTCGATATCCGCCGGATCGGTCGATCTCGGCCCGCTCTTTGCTATCACGGCCGGCCTTGCAACCGCCTACGCCCTCGGACCACTGCACATGGAAGTGGACGTCGGCGAAGGCGTCGCCCAGATCGCATTCGCGCCCGAGATGGAGACGTCCAGCGTAGAGCTGAATGGGGGCGGACCTGCGGCCGCGGATTGGAGCCCGGACTTCCATTTTGGTCGCGGCAGGAGAGACAACCGCCATGACTAAAGTGTCACCCGTTCCCTTCACCTATCTCGCTTCGCCCCCTATCACCCGGGAGCGACCGGTAGACATTCGCCGTTTCTTCCGTTTCTTGCTGTCGAACGGGTGGCTGATCGGGGGAAGCACCGTAGCAGCCGCAGCCGCGATGCTGGCCTATATTACCGTCACGCCGCCAACCTACGTTTCAAATGCGCAACTCATGCTCGATTCCCAGACCAAGACTACGGACGCTCAGCGCAACCAAGCAGAAGACGGATTGGTCGAAGGCCAGATAGAAATCATAAAGTCCGGCGACGTCTTGCTCGCCGTCGTCAGGGAGTTGCGCCTCAGTTCCGATTCCGAGTTCAGGTCGACCCGCCTGCCGCTGGTTGACACGGTGCGCTCGCTTTTTTCCGAACGCGGCGCTGGCGGAGCGGATGCGAAACGAACACGGCCGCAGGAGGACGTGGAGAACTTCACGATAGCAGCGTTGCGGAACCGGCTTTGGGTCCGCCGCGTCGGCCGCTCGACCGTCATTGAAATATCGGCTGCTTCCAGCGATCCGCGAAAGGCGGCGACGATAGCCAACACTGTGGCGGAACAGTATCTCGCCCACAACGTGGCGAGAAATTCCGAGGCTGCACGCCAGTCGAGTGAATGGCTCGCGCAGCGCGTCGCGGAACTGAAGGAGGAAGTTCTGAGGGCCGATCGCGCCGCGTGGATGTTTAAATCCTCAGGTGATCCCAACAGCCAATTCCGGCTAACCGAACTGAAGAGGACCGCGGAAACCTACCTTCGCCTCTACGATAGCTACCTTCAGAGTTGGTCGGAAGCCCGGCAGCGGATCTCTTACCCGGTGTCCGACGCCGCCTTCGTTTCGCGGGGAGCTGTTCCGGTTGTCAAGAGCCAGCCAAAAGGAGCATTGGTGCTTGCTTTCGCGTGCTTGCTCGGCGTCAGCTTTGGTATCGTGGCAGCCACAATACGACATTTTGCAAACGATCTTATCACCTCCGCGGAACGGATGGCGGCGGACGTCAACACGCCCTGCATTGGTGAAATCACCCTGGCCGTGAACGGTAGGAAGCAAAAGAAGCTGGCGGGCACCGCGCTCCTTCGGCTGGATGACCCGGACCGGCAGCAGGATGCACAAGGACAGCGATTTAAACGCGACCTCAAGGATCTCAGAGCGACAATCCACGGGCTGAGACGAAACCGGAAGCTTGACCTGATCGGGGTGGTTGGGGCCGAAACCAATGTGGGCGCCACGACACTCGCCTACAATCTTGCCCTCCTCGCCGCGACTGCGGGGTCGAAGACGTTGCTGATCGATGCGTGCGAGACAAGCCCGACGCTCAGCAGCGCCTGTTTTGAGGCCGGAACGGTCGGGCTGGTGGAAATCCTGAACGCTCCGTCGGCCTCTGCCGGGGCCTGTGGTAGCAAACCACTTGCGATTTTGCCGATCGGCTCCTGCAAGGAGGCAGCGCCAGGCGGACGAATCGGGTTGGAGCACATCGCTGTTATTATCGCGGATCTTAGGGAGCGCTTCGAATTTGTCGTGGTGGATCTGCCTCCCCTCTCCCGGACCGCAGACGCGAAGTCGATCGCTCCTTACCTCGATGCATCAATTGTGGTCGTCCGCTACGGAACGACTTCCCTTGAGGCGCTCGCTACCGCCGTTGACGCTTTGCATGAGGTCGGTGCGGAAATTCTCGGCGTGGTGCTTAATGCAAGCCCAAGGCTCAAGAAGTAAGGGAGAGTGATTGTGATGGGCGTGCAACAACTCCGCCAGCATCCCGAACTCAAGGATCGCTTGAGAACGGCGCTGCAGGCTTTGGGATACGAAACGGACGACTGGGTCCGCGTGATGATGTATCGCGATGCCTTTGCCTTCATTCGCGAGTTGGATCCGACAAAGCTCGATACGCTTGAAATTTCCGGCGGCGTGCAATGGCGCCGAGAATTCGCGTTCAAGTCCTACCGATCAACCGAATATCCTGGCTTCGATATCTGCAATGAGGTGCTGCGTGAGCGTTTCGATCTCATCATCGCCGATCAAGTCTTCGAGCATCTGAAATGGCCCTCGCGCGCCGCGCGCAACGTTTACGCGATGCTGCGGCCAGGCGGCTATTTCATCATCGCCACGCCATTTCTGCTGCGCGTCCATGCCTCGCCAATCGATTGTAATCGCTGGACCGAGACCGGCCTTTCCTTCCTGCTCCAAGAGGCAGGTTTTGCCGAAGACGCAATCGTGACGAGATCTTGGGGCAACCGCAGTTGCGTCAAAGCGAATTTCAAACGTTGGCCAAAGGCCGGCTTCTTCGGATCGCTCAAGAACGAAGCCAACTTTCCAGTCATGGTATGGGCCTATGCCCAGAAGCCGCTCGAAGCCGCGGAGTAACAGGTGATGTCACGCGACGGGGATCTTCCGGACACTTCGCGAGCGGCGCCGCGAAAGCTGCGGATCGGGGTTGCCATTGCGACCCGCGCACGGCCGGAGCTTGTCAGCAAGATCGTCGCTCTCATTGGATGCCAGACCCGCGCGGCGGATGCGATCCTCGTTTGCTCGCCAGGCGAGGAGGATGTTGCAGGATTGCACGCTCAGGCGGGCCTCGTCCACTTTCTTGGTCCCGCAGGCCTGCCGCACCAACGCAACTGCCTGATCGAGCGGGCGCAGACACTCGATATACTCATCTTTCTCGACGACGATTTCGTCATGGACAAGGATTACCTTGCCGAAACCGAGGCGGTTTTTCGCGAGGCTGCCGATGTTGCAATGACCACCGGCGTGGTCATCGCGGACGGTATTATCGGACCGGGTTTCTCCCTCGAACAAGCAGCAGCCTTCATGTCGACTCCGGCCGATGCGGCCGGCCATCGCCTGACGGAGGTCTACAATGGCTATGGTTGCAATATGGCAGTCAGACTCGAAATCGTACGGGCTAACGGGCTGAGATTTGACGAGGAGCTGCCCCTTTACGCCTGGCTCGAGGACGTGGATTTCAGTCGAGCGCTTGCGCCGTTCGGGCGGATCGTCCGCGTGGAACGCGCCAGGGGCGTGCATCTGGGCGTCAAATCGGGACGACAACCGGGCGCGAGGCTCGGCTATTCGCAGATCGCGAACCCTTGCTACCTGATCGCCAAGGGCACCTGCTCCTGGCAAAAGGGCCTCTTCCACATGAGCCGGAATCTGGCGGCCAATGTCTATGGCACACTCCGCCGTGAGACGATCATCGATCGCCCTGGTCGTCTCCTCGGGAACCTCAAGGCCCTCGGCGACCTCTTCGCTCTGCGCCTTGCACCGTCGCGCGCCCTGGATCTCTAAGGAGTGCACACAATTGCTTTCAACGTGCGCCAACGAAACCGTCAGCAGATCGCAACCGGCCCTCGAGGACGAACGCCAATGCGAGGCGCACAGGAGCCCGGCGATGATCATAATCGGTCCTCTTCATTTTCGCCGCCTGGCGGGGACCCGTGCTGCCGGCCCATGCGCACATGCTGGTCGAAACCCATGACGGCCGTCTGGCCGCCAGAGCGCGGGCAATTGATCACGAATCGGGACTAGGCAGGAAAAACCTATGAAACTCGTACTCGCCAGCGGAATGCCTTATCTACCGCAACTGATCGGGGGCGTCGAAGTCAACACGCATCATGCCGCGCTGGAATTGAACAGGCGCGGCCACGAGACGAGCGTGCTTTCCAAGCTGTCGCTGCGCGACATGTTCGGCGTGAAAGCCTTTCTTGCAAGCCACTTGCGGTTCAGCAGCATCTCGGTCGACCGTATGCTCGGATACGAGGTATATCGATCACTGAAGCCCTGGGAAGGATTGCCGAGGCACGCGCTGCCGCGAGTGGTCGTCATCCAGAACGGCAACATGGTGCAGATGGCGCGCGCCTTCGGGAAAAGGGGGGTCCCAAGCGTTGCCTACCTGCACGGCCTCGGGTTCGATACGGGGCCGCGCGCGTGGCAGGAGACCCGCGAGAGCCTGCCGTTTTCCGCCTATGTCGCCAACTCGATCTTCACTGCTAATCGTTTCAAGGCGAGATTCGGAATCGAGCCGACGGTAATTCCGCCGATATTTCAACCGGAGAGGTACCGCACCACCGGGGAAGGACGATACGTCACGTTTATCAATCCCGTACCGGTCAAGGGTGTCGCTGTTGCGCTTGCTGTCGCCAAGCTGTGCTCCGACATCCCCTTTCTTTTCGTTCGAGCGTGGCCACTCTCAAGCACAGCCGAAGCCGAGTTGCAGAGGGCGGTCGCTATGCTGCCGAACGTGCGATTGATCGAGCGTTGCGACGACATGCGGCTGATTTACGCGCAGACACGGGTGCTCCTGGTCCCCAGCCAATGCGACGAGACATGGGGAAGGGTTGTAAGCGAGGCACAGATCAGCGGCATCCCGGTCCTTTCGAGCAATGCCGGCGGCTTGCCGGAATCCGCCGGACCGGGCGGCATTCTGCTGCACAGGAACGACCCTGCAACTCTTTGGGCGGACCAACTGCGTGTCCTCTGGGAAGATTTCGCCCTCTACAGAAAGAAGCGTGAGGCCGCCCTTGCCCATGCAAAGCGCCCGGACCTCGATGTTCGGCGTCAGCTCGATCAGCTCATCGCAATTACCGAGAAAATCAAATGACTTCCGAACTGAAACCTCAGGTGGGCCTCTTCGGTGGCGCGGCGACTGGATCATCCGTCGTTCGCAAAAGCCCAAGCCCGAACATAATCAACGTCCATGACGGACGGATTTGGCGTGTTGTTGATCGGCCAGCCGCCACCCATTCCCAAATCCAGCAGGATGGCAAACGGCTGCTTCAACTCTTGCGGCGTTGCGACGGACCATACTTCGCGCCTGTCGAAGAAATAGCGAATCCGTGTCGGATCGACTGCGACGCCAAAGGTATGAAAACTCGCAGAAACCGTGTCGCGCTCAACGGGAACACGCTGATGGTAGCTCTCTTTGAGAGGCAAATTCTTGAGATCCCACACGTGCAGCGATGCGGTGTAGCGGTCAGGGAAGTGGCCGTAGTGCTCAACAACATCGACTTCGATAGACTTGTCCCCTTCCCGGCTTACCAGCCAAAAGGCGGGCCACAGGCCCTCGCCCGCCGGAAAGCGGGCCCGCATTTCGAAGTACCCGAAAAGCTGTTTGAAGCCGTTTCCGTGGCCGTCGGTGGAGGCGAGCAGCCCCGATTCCCATTTTCCCTGGGCCGACTTTCGAGCTTCTATTCTCAGAATGCCGTCGATGATCCTGAAGGGATGATCGGGCCCGGGATTCACGAAACGGGCGTCACCGAAATCGCCGTTCCAGGGCGTGTGAGCGATCCATCGCGTACCCGGACCATTGGCCGAGACATCGAGCCAATCGAAATCTTCATTAAAGGTCAAAACTAGGGAACTTGGGTCAATGGAGGCGCCGGCGAGCGTCATCCGACATGAGCCAAATAAAAGGAAAGAGGACAGAGTTATGCACAATACTGAGCGCGTTTGCAATCCAAATGTTAAGTGCATGACAGCAAACCTCGCGCGTTATGAAGCATTTGCCGCGCAGCATTCCACGTATCTCCATAAATTATACGATTATACATCGAATAACTCAATACTATGGATTTGAAAAATGCTGAAACATTTTGCAATACATTCGCTATTCTCGGCTATTGCCGGTCTATCGATGGTCTTTGCCAACTTTGTATGCGGCGTGATCGTTGCGAATCTTCTGGGCGTGGACGGCGCCGGCGTTGTGGCCTTCGTCCTGTGGATAGCCTTGGTGGTTGCGCCTGTCATCGACGGAGGAACAGCTCTGAGTGTCAGCCGCTTCCCGGCAAACCTCAGGGGACAGGCCGATAGCCATGCCGCCGAAGTTCTCCCGGGAGTCCTTGCACGTCGGCTCCTGCTTTATAATTCCCTTGCCTTGATCGCGCTGGCGTCCCTCTATCTGAATTTTTCAGACCCGGCTTTGCGTTCCATGGCGCTAATGCTTGGGGACCTCAATAGCGGCCTTCCCCTGTATGTGGTGATCACCGGCCTTGTGCTCGCCCTGTTCCAATCCCTCGCAACATTCGGCACTGCCTATCTGCGTGGCTCGCAACAATTCACGGCGCTCGGTGTCCTGACCTTTATTTCAATGATTGCCTCTATCGTCAGTGTATCCGTCGGCATCCGTCTCTACGGCACGCTCGGCGCCATTGCAGGCTACGCGGCCGGTCAACTTTGCCTTGTCTGCGCGACCCTCCCTGTTCTTTGGCGACGAGGTGTGATCTCTCCGGAACTCGGCCGAGAGGTGAGGCGGTACGCCCGCTTCGCCTGGGCTGCCAATGTCTGCAGCACGTTCGTCTGGTCGCGCATAGAGATCCTCTTCCTTCAGATATTTTGGAACTTTCGGGAGGTCGGCCTTTTTAACACCGCGCTAGCCCTGGCCGCGCTCGCTTCACAAGGACCTCTTCTCCTGACGGGTGCATTCCCTCCGATGCTGTCCGAAAAGCAAGGGCGCAATGACCGTGCAGGGCTTCAATTCGCTTTTGCCAGCGGCACGCGTATTCTCGCGATGATCGCCTTCCCCTCCTGCCTCGGAATGGCCGCCGTCGCACCCACTCTCATCAGATTGCTCTATGGCGCCGAGTTCGAAGATGCCGCCCCCGCTGCTATGGTTGTCATGACGGCCGCGGCGCTCACGATAACTACCGTTATCGGGACGCATTTGGTCACTGCCTTCGGGCGAAGTGACTTCATCTTCATCTCGTCGCTCACCGGCGCGGTGTTGTCGGTGACCATCGGTCTTCTGCTCGTCCCGCCTTTAGGGCTTATCGGAGCGGCCGCAGCACGCGCCTTGGTCCAACTCGTTATGATCGGGCTGGGCTTGTGGTTCATAACCTACCAGCTTGGGTTCACCTATCCCTTCCGCTCGCTTCTGGGGATTCTGGCCGCAGCGCTTGTGGCGGCACTCGCTGCCTTTCTGGCGGCAGCCCTTGTTCGCGGTCCCGCGGGACTCCTCGGCGCCGCATGCCTCAACGTTCTTGTCTATGTCGCGGGTTTGCGTTTTCTGGGCGCGGCGCACCCCGACGACATATTGCTCGCGCGCCGTTTGAGCAGCGCGCTGCCGCCGCCCCTTGCCAAGACCACAAATGCCCTTTTGTCGATCATCTGTCCCGTCAGAGCTCCGGCTGCCGCCCCCTGAAACCATCAGTACGAGGTCCAATCATGTCGAGATCAAAGCATCTGTTTGGAAGAGCCGCCTTCCTCTCCATCGCGTTCTTTTTGAACCTGCATACGGCATCTCTCGCCACGTCCGAACCGTATCGACTCGTCGCGAAGGACAAGATTGCCTTGCGCGTCGTGGAATGGCGGTCAGGTGAAGGTGAATTCAAGGATTGGAATGTCCTTAGTGGCACCTTCCTGGTTGGCGAGGACGGTGGCGTGCAAATCCCGCTTGTCGGCGAGGTCGAAGCTGCGGGAAGAACCACGCAGCAGGTCGCCACTCGCATTGCCGATCTGCTCAAGGAACGCGTAGGACTCACGACACCGCAGTCGGTTTCGGTCGAGATAGCCGAGTACGGTCCGATTTACGTCGTCGGGGCAGTCGAAAAGCCCGGCGAGTATCCCTTCAGCCCGGGCCTGACCGTGATGAAGGCGATTAGTCTGGCAGGTGGTTTTCAGCGCGACCGGACCGGCTACAATTCTCGGTTGGACCGGGACCGCATTCAGGCCGTGGGTGCATTCGGCACCGCCCGCCTGGATCGCAATGCTCTGCTTCTGCGCAAGGCGCGACTGCTTGCCGAGAAGGGTGGGAGGGACGTGTTCGAAATTCCCGACGAATTGGTCGGCATCAAGGGAATTGCCGAGCTCCACAGGGAAGAGATGAACTATATGGAATTCCGTCGTGTCGAACTGCAAAGCAAGATTGCAGCGGCGCAGGGCATCGGGCTTCTATACACGCATGAATTGACTACCTTGCAGGGCAAAATCGAATCGCAACAACGACAAGTAGCCTTGGCTAAGAAGGAACTCGCAGCCGTCAGCTCTCTTGCCGACAAAGGTCTGGCGCTGAGCTCCCGA
This sequence comes from Rhizobium sp. BK251, assembly GCF_004345245.1. Classification (GTDB taxonomy): domain Bacteria; phylum Pseudomonadota; class Alphaproteobacteria; order Rhizobiales; family Rhizobiaceae; genus Rhizobium. The sequence continues at coordinate 95,071 of NZ_SLUQ01000011.1, forward strand.
CGTCTCGCCCTTGATCGCGATGAATCGGACGAAGAAAGCAAGCTGCTCGATCTCGAGTTTCAGATCACTCGTGCGCGGCAAATGATCGAAGAAAACAAACGCGACTCCGAAGAGTTGGTCAATTCGAGGGGTTCTGAGATTCAGAAGGAACTAAATGAGGTCATAACCGAAATCGCCAAGGCGGATCTGGAAGGACAGATCGCACGGTCGCTCATCAGCGAAACCGATTATGAGCAGCAAAAGCTGTTATCCAAGCTCGGCGAGGACGTTAGGGAACTGGCGACGTTTCGCATTGCTCGTCCCAGCCGCAGTGGAGATGCAGTTCGGCTGGAGGCTACACCGGACTCTGAAATTCAGCCCCGGGACCTGATCGAAGTTGGCGTCGAGCGAGCAGCCGTATCGGGGCTCGATTAACTACGGCGGGCGCGGCTCGGCTTGACCGCTTTAGATGGGTGCGGGACCGAGGCGCATCATGTGATCGGCCCGTCTGTCCTGTTCGACGCCGTCGGCAAGGGTGGGGCACCTCCCTTGACGCGAAATGGGGGAATGTCCGACATCTCTTATCGATGTGAAACCTTCCCAAAAAGCTTCCCGATTGCTCAACCAAAAAACGCGGGTCATTAAACGCTCCTACGCATTCCTCCTTCGGAATTGCCCTGCAGCTATCGGTCGATATTCGCTTCCGCCCTTGTCGGGAATACCGAAGAGGATGAGTTGCGCACTTTCACCAGCCCTTATTCTCCCAAAGCTTCGGCCCGGTCACCTCTTAGATTGGATTTGGTCTGGCGGATTTCACTGAATCTGAGAAACTCAGCGCCATCGGAGCCCCGCCAGGAGGACTGTTTGATGAGAAACCCCTTCCTGCATCCCAACCGAATATTTAGCTCGGGATTCTACAGGGATGCTGACCTCGACTTTGAGGTGCGCACAACGCTCGGCGGAGCAGCATCAGGTGCCGCTGATACAGGAGAGGTTTTGTCGACAATTGCCGAGATCGACGAAGGGGATTCTCAGGCTTGGTTTGACCGGTGGACGGCGCTCGGCGAGCGGGTTCAGACGATTGCAGAGGAAAGTGCCGCGCGTGGCCATCTTGTCAGTGCAGCCGGCTCGTATCTCCGGGCATCGACATATTTCGGCGTCGCTCTTGGCAGCATAGATCGGCTGGATAGCGATGAACTGCTAGTACCGACCTTCCGACAACATCGCGAGGCTTGGGACAGGTTCGTCGATGCAACATCGGCCAAGACCGAGCGGGTGGAAATCCCCTATGAGGGCATGACCATGCCGGGGTATCTCTTCAAGCCCGCTGGCAATGGCGTAAAATGCTGCCTGATCCTCGTGAACGGTAGCGACGGCACCTTGAGCGGCCTTTGGGGTTGCGCCAAGGCCGCTCTGGAGCGGGGCTATACTGTCCTGATGTTTGACGGACCCGGCCAACAGTCGCTCCTGTTCGAAAAGGACGTTCCATTCCGCTTCGATTGGGAAGCCGTCATTACCCCCGTAGTGGATTTCCTACTCGAGCGTCCGGACGTCGGCTCTAGTCGTCTCGCAATCTACGGTGTCAGCCAAGCCGGTTACTGGGTGCCGCGTGCCTTGGCGTTTGAACATCGGATTGCTGCGGCAGTGGTCGATCCGGGTGTGGTCGACGTCTCAACATCCTGGATTGAGCATCTTCCGTCGGGATTGAAGAAGCTTCTCAACGAGGGCAACGAGCGACGGTTCGACCTTGAGATGTCCTGGGGAATGAAGCTTTCACGCGAGACGTCCAGGATGTGGAAATTTCGAGCGAGACCCTATCGGCAAGACAGTTACTTCAAGACGGTCCAGGAAGTATTGAAATATAATCTGATCGACGTGGCCGGTGGTATCCGGACGTCGATGTTCATCACTGACCCGGAGGATGAGCAGTTCTGGCCGGGCCAGGCCAAGTGGCTGGCTGACATGCTGCCGGGCGAGAAGATGCTCTCGACCTTTACGGCGGCAGAGGGCGCTAATTTTCACTGCCAGCCGCTAGCGCGTATGCTTACGGAACAGCGCATGTTCGATTGGCTGGATGACGTTCTGAAGCGTTAAGCATTCGCCATATTTGAGGCTCGCATACGAGGCACCGCAAGAGAACACGCTGAAATTCTTGCTACGAAACCTTACTGGAACTTTTCCCCAAGTCACACGTTAAGCGAGTGGCCAACGAACCCTACTCCGTTGGTTATTGCCCCGGTGCCCTGGCCCCCGCCCGCACCGGGGCGTCTTTGTGATCAGTCCCTGAACTTTCTAATCGCTATCGCTGATGGTTGCGGCCGGTCATGGCCGCGCTGTGGAGGAAACCATGACAGCTACACAAGAAAATTTCTTCAAGCCGGGATCTACTGCAGCCGAAGCAAAAGCTGCACAAACGACGAGCACAGCTCAAGAGATCATTTCCGCTGAAGCCCAGGCGCGAGACCTCAAGACTAAGCGACTTCGCGCGCTGCGGTTGGCATTACCTGTGGCCTCCAAAAATAAAAGAAATAGGCGCCGCAACTAACCGTTACGGATATAATCAAAAGCAGCTTGGCAATGCTCATGGCTGCGATATCAAGGCACGCAGGTCCGACACTCCCCCAACGTCGGTCCCACAGCCCCGGCGTCGTGAGCAACAACACCGCCGGGGCGACCGTACCTGGTCTCCTCCCGCGACATCCAAGGTAACCGGCGCCGTTTTTTATGACCTGACCACGCGATTGGTCTACGCCATTGCCCAATCCAATATTCGCCATGTCCCGCAGTCGCTTGCCGATTTTTTCCGTTGCAGGTGACATGGTCGCCCTTGCACCAGATGAGTGATCACACGGATCAATATGAACAGAAGCATGAAGCTGAGAACATCAGCTTGAATGTCTGGTGTATGGGTAAGTCGGCTGCCCCATCGCTCTGGCGTGGTCGCCCGAGGCTTTCGGAAGTGCGGAAACGTGATTGCCAACGTATTTAGCAAGCCGCTCCGACCATACTGACTTCGTGAGATCTCTCCTCGAGCCAGCATGATATCATGGGGGGAATCTTCGGTGCCGTGGTTGTCGGTGGCGCCGTTCGTAGCGACAAACCACCAGCATTTAGGCTGGCGGTTTGTCCTGACCGACATCAAAACTATTGCCAAGTCTGATCGCCGTACCAGTCGTCGATGTCGCGACGGACGCGATCCTTCTCGATGCCGTAGCGCTCTTGGATCTTGCCTTCAAGCTGCTCCCGCTGACCGTTGATCTGGTCCAGGTCGTCATCAGTGAGCTTTCCCCACTGCTCCTTGACCTTACCCTTCATCTGCTTCCAGTTACCTTCGACGCGGTTCCAGTCCATTCGTGTTCTCCTTCCATTTGGAATAGGGCAGTAACGACTGGCATTAGGAACTGTTCCCGTGACGAATGTCGCATGATGACCTGCCGCAAATGAAAAACCCACCAGCATTCGCGCTGGTGGATTGCGGTCTACTTAGCAGTTAAAAGCATTTGATAGCGGCTGTGCCTCTATTCAAATTCGCCCACCCAAGATCTCGAACTCCGTCCGGCGTCCACCGCAATATGTCAGACCGCCCATTCACGAGGTACAATCTGTCACCACAACTGTTGTAGCCTGAACAAACCGAGCTTGGCCGTCTCGGTGGCACTCATATCGTTTCTTGCTTCCCGGTCTTTTTGCTCCCGGTGCGATGACGGCTAGCCAAACGGCGTACTCAACGGAGACTATTCGCTCAAAAGGCGGCCTTTTAATTTGCTTTCCTATTTCTAGCGTAGGGCCGTTGCGTCAGATCTCGACGACTGCAACAACGTTGGCGATACTTTGCCCTGCTCTTCGCGAGCGGGGCATTTTCGCGACGGGAGTTTTGTTCCAGGTACCCATTTCAGTTAGGCAACGCTGTGCGGCACTATGGCACAAATCCACGCGCCCGCGCGATCATTACCTGGACCTCGGTTGCCAGCAAGCAATCGGTTCGCGCTTCGTGGATGATTTGGGTCGACGAGACGTAGTGTAGGTGCCTATCTGGCGGTTCACAAATGACTGAGACGACACACTTTGTCGCGGAATTAATCCGGGCCTCGAGCGAGATAAAGACGCTGACGTCACTTGAGCGCCACCGACTCCTCGATCGCGCGACCTCAATCATTTGGGCGCTGCGAGATTTGCTGGATGCTACAGGCAAAGTCGTACCGACAGAGCGAGGTATCGGCAAGGAACTGCACCAGTTATCAGCAATGCTGCACAACATACCGGATGAGATTGTCGCCCACGCCCTGCTGCATGCCGCCGACGAAATCAGGCGGCTGCGCATCCTTGCGTACGAGAGGCACGCTAGCAGCAGAGACAATCAGCGTTTGTTCGACCGGTGATTGCATATGTGGTCCAAACCAATCCGACACGGGCCTGTTTCTGAAGGAGCTATCGAAGAGAATGGGCGCCTAGGCGACCTCCGGTGAGTGAGGTGATTGCCGATCGGTCGACAATCAAATTCAAGAGCATACGTCCGCGGCCGGTCCAGCCCTCGGCAACTCTGGCCGTTTGGCCCCGGCCCACGCTCCCCCGCCCGGGCCGGTGCCTCCCTTAGCCAGACTGTCTTGCGACGCAACCCTGCCTGGGTGGTCGGGATGGACAACCTCCTGGCGCGGCATAATGGCGCGCCATCGCAGGACCACCCGATCATCATCCTCGAGCCGGACATCAACTCCGGCGATCGACCTGCTCCCGTCGCATTCACAGTTGCCACGGAGCTTTCGTATTTGCTGACCGATCCTGGAACAGGCGGCGGTGCTGTGAGTTTTTGATTTGCGGCCGGTCCAACAGGACATTTCCGGCGGCCGCCAAGGCTCCGGTGCTATGGGCTTAGGCAAATCGCTAGCGCGCCGCCTTGCCAGATCGGCGGTACAGGAGGAGTAGATGGACAACCTCTCAAAAACCTTGGCCGAGGAGTATCGACGCCTCGGAGGTCACAGAATTGATGTTATCCACGACAACCTTGGTTCCTCTCGCGACTGGGATGGCGATCCACCGGAAGCTCTGAAGTTCTGGGATGAACGGATCGCCCCCCTACCCGACCGCGAAAGGCGAGACGTCGAAACCTTCCTTCCGTCGCTTAACGATGAAAGCGGCGAACCTGCATCAAAGTAAGACGCTCTGCGAGCGCCCCTGCTCGAAGACATCGAAGTGAACGGGGTCCTCGGATCTTGATCCCTTAGGAGTCCGCTGATTTGCGTTTCCATATCTCTTTGGGGATGGTTCAAGAATTCAAATTGCAGCTATGGAAAGTAACGTGGGAACAGCTCTTATTGCACTGTCATAAACTGCGATCCGGCGCGAGACCCATTTCAAGCGGGCAATGGCTCCCAGGGAAGCCCAAAATTCAGCCATTTCAGGGAACGCAATCGAGTCTTTCCTTCATTTTACAGGGAACCATCGGAGCGCAATCGAGTTTGCAGGTGCACATCATCAACGGGAGTTCTCGAAATGGGTCGCGGCATCTTACTCTGGCTACTCGGCATTCCCTTGCCGATCATCATTCTTCTTCTCATTTTCGCGCGATAGGAGGCCTTCATGTCTCTATCACAGCCGACCGGTTCAGCGATTATTCCGGTCGAAGCGTCGAATTCCGCCATGTCATGGGGGCCTATCATCGCGGGTGCCGTGGCCGCGACAGGTGTGAGCCTCATTCTTCTGCTCCTCGGCTCTGGGGTTGGCCTGACGATGGTTTCGCCTTGGTCGGGCGAAAGCAGTTCTGCTACAACTCTCGGCGTCACGGCGGCGATATGGCTCGTCGTCGTGCAATGGCTATCCTCCGCGCTCGGGGGATATGTCACAGGTCGCCTGCGGACAAAATGGGTGACTGTCCATACGGACGAAGTGTTCTTCCGTGACACGGTGCACGGTTTTTTGAGCTGGGCTTTGGCAACGGTATTCGTTGCCGGATTTCTTGCGTCCTCGCTCACATCGCTGGCGGGCGCAGGAGCAAGCGTGGCAGGGGCAGCTGCGACCTCCGCCGCTGCTGCGGGAACAGCGGCGATCGCCTCGTCAAATGGATCAGATCTGTCGACATCCTATTTTACGGACGCGCTACTTCGCCCTGAGCAAGGGGGTGGCCGAGCGGAAAATGACGATGCGGCAGCAACCGCCGAGGTTTCCCGGATCCTTCTTCAGGGTGCTGCCAGCGGCCAGGTTCCTGACGGCGACAAGACCTATATCGCCAGCATCGTCTCAGCCCGCACCGGATTGTCCGAAGCCGACGCGCGCGCCAGGGTCGACACAGTTTTGAAGCAGATCGATGATGCCAGGGTTGCTGGCCAGCAGGCGGCAGATACGGCACGCAAGGCGGCCGCTACCACGGCAATGATCGGCGCTATCTCGTTGCTTGTCGGCGCTTTCGTCGCTTCGGCAGCAGCAGCCCTGGGCGGCCGGCAGCGGGATGAAGAAGAAGACCTGCTGACGATCGAACGCCGAGAAGCGGCCTAGGTGGCACTGGAATCATCAGAGACCGCGCTGACTGCAAAAATTCAGCGGGTTTCTTTCAATGGAGGATTTAGCCAGTGCCCCGTGGCTGTGACCCCGGGGCGAGTTCCGGACCGGGCCCGGTTTTCTGCCAACCCCATATGCAGGCAATACCTTCGCCAACGAGGAACTCTGAGTTCGTGCCCGCATTTTTCCAAAGAGCGAGATAACCTAGGACCTTCTGAATGCGAGCGCCTGCCCGGCAGCAGTTTCGGCCTTCCAGCGGCACGGTCCTGTCGTTCGCAACGGCGGGTGCACCGTCAAATCCACCAATACTTCTTCTTCATGGATTTCCGAGTTCGTCACGCACGTTTCGAGACCTTATTCCTGCCTTGTCGAAAACGGCGCACGTGATCGCGCCCGACATGCCGGGCTTCGGCGATTCCGACGTCTTACCATCGCCATCATTTGGTGCTTTCAGTCAGGCGATTTCCGAGTTGCTAGAAAGCCTGGGCATTGGCCCCCGCTATATCTACCTTCACGACTTCGGTGCCCCGGTTGGCTTTGAAATCGCACTGCGAGCGCCAGACGATGTTCTTGGCCTCGTCATTCAGAATGCCAACGCTCACACCTCCGGCCAAGGAGCCGGCTGGGCGGCCACTCAGGCATTTTGGAGCAATCCCTCCAGTGAAAACGAGGCCAGTGCGACCGCTCACCTGACCTTGGAAGGCATTCGCGATCAATATGTTGCGAACCTTCCAGAGGATGTAGCGGCCCTCATACCCGCGGAAAATTGGGAGGAGGATTGGCGGGCGATGCAATTGCCGGGGCGCATGGATACGCAGCGATCTTTGATCGCGGATTACGGGAACTACGTTGCCAAATTCGGAGCGATTGCAGATTATCTCGCAGAATACCAACCGCCTTCGCTGATGGTGTGGGGACGGCACGATCCATTCTTTGAACTCAAGGAAACACAGTCCTGGATGGAAGCTCTGCCGAGGATGGAGGCCCATATCCTCGATGGTGGTCACTTCCTGCTGGAAACGCACGCGCCGATAGTGGCGCAGCTAATCACCAAGTTTCTGGCTCGGCATGGGCGACAAGCGAGAACGAACGATTGAGTTCAGTGTTCACGGCCGGAGCGTAAGCTTTAAATACAGTCCTCGCTACAGTTCATCCCAGCATATCGGGCCGCCTTCGCCAACTCGGCACGCGAGCAATCACTGGCGCTATTTATCGTAGCGGTGTCGCTCGCGGCCTTTTTCCTGGGGATGGCGGTCATGAAGGCCCGGGTCTGGTGAGAGGCAAATAAGCCCGCTTTAAAATCTCGAAATATCCATAAAAATCAACGGTAGAAACAATGACGTTCTGAACTTATTGTGCAGACACCTCTGATTTCCCCGGTCGGCTCCCTTAAACAGCCGACGATTGCCCCGGCGAGTTTGCAGTCCCGCCGGGGCTTCTTTTTTGGTTTGGGAACCAATCAGCCCCGGAGCGGTTTACGCGTCAGGCCGAGTGATCCGGCAGCACCTGACCCCCAGATGTGCGCGCCCGCAAGCCGGTCGGCTCGCCCCGGCGTTACCTATGTACGTCGGGGCTTTTCGGTGTCTCAGAGCCGCGCCGTATATTGTCCACTGCCTAGAAAATGGCTCTAGCTGCACCCGCACTGATCACGGCTATTGGTCCGGAGCTTGCCGTCTGAATCCCGCCCGACGCCGCGGCTCTTCTGTATGGTCTCTGCGCGGTGCCGCCGCGATTTCTGTTGACGGTGGAGTTCGGTCGGAGGGTCTCTCGCACCTGTACTCGCTACGCTTCGGGTTTGAGGTTATCTCGAATGCGTTGATCGAAGGAGGCATGGCCAGATTTGCAGAAGTTGCCAGCACTGCTGCCGCAAGTTCCGTAACGAAAATCATCCGGTTCAGCGATCATCGATCACGCGACCAGCGGGAACATTCCGCTGTCCTCGCAGTCAAGAGTGTTCGCAAGACCACCCGTGTCGCCGGGCGTCACTTGTGGCTAAGGGGTGCGCGGTCCAAGAAATAGTGGCAGCACCAATATCGTTTTCCCAAAAAGGAGAACTTCCGTGTCGAAAATCTCCGGTAGTCAGAACGACCTGCAAGGACACAGTTACCCAGCACCACGGTGGCCCGGCAGCCGGCCAGGAAACCATCGTTCGCGAGAGCTAAATCATGTGTCTGGGATGTACTCTGCAAGGCCATCCGGTGCGCCCATCTTGAAGCTGCCGCTCACGCCTAGGCAAAGATCCCAGCAACCAGAGCGGCGCTAATAAAGCGGTTTCGTGCGCGCTCTACGCTTCCGAATTGGACGAGCGCCTCGAGGCATTGGAGCTTCGCGTCTGAATATGTCTTATCGTCGCAAACCGGCCAGCCGTGCGTGAGTGCTTGAAGCGCGGCTTCCGGACCGTCGATCCGCTCACGAAGGCCCGAGCCAATCCGAACAAACACGGGTGGCGTCCACATCATTTGAAAGTTGACCTCGTTCACCTTGTGCATGCCCGTTCTCCATTCCGTTGAGTCACGTAACCTCGGGCTCTCCTGGAAGTTCCGTAGCGCCGATGTCGGGTGCGCTGGTTAGTTTCGCGCGAACGAAATGGCCGAGCCCCGACCATCGCAGTGATTACCAATGGGGTGGGGGAGACAACGAAACGAGTAGGCGCTTTTAACATCCGCGCATTATCGCGGGAGAGCGGCGATGACATCGATCAGCTGCTTTAAGTTTGTCGGCTTACCGAGGTTCTGCACGTCGGCCAGCGCGTCGTCAGCCGCGAGCTCTGAGGCGCTGCTGGCGCTGGCGAGAACGAAGGGCACGCCCAGCGCCTTCAGCGCGACCGCCACAGGCGTCACCCGTTCACTACCAAGCCTCACATCCAGTACCGCGGCGTCGGGACGCTCATCTTCGAGAATACCTAGGGCGTCGGCCACGGATCCAACTGGTCCGAGCACATCGAAGCCACCAGTTGCCAGGGCGGCCTTAAGTTCCATTGCTACAAACGGTTCGTCTTCGACGACCAAAACGCGGAACCTGCGTCCGGCTTCGTCTTGCTCGTGCTTGGCCATCTCACCTCACAATGGAATTCTGATTGTAGCGACTAAACCTCCATGTTCGTATTTCAGTTCCGAAGTTCCTCCGAGCTGGGCCGACATTCCTTCGATAAGTTCGGTGCCGTACCCCTTTTCTTCGGCCGGAACTACACGTGGGCCATTCGATTCCCGCCATTGGCAAGAGAGATAGGTGCGCGCTCTCGGGCCAGTTTCCACTGTCCACGTCACGGTCACCTTGCCGTCGTGGACAGTCAGGGCGCCGTACTTCGCAGCGTTGGTCGCGAGCTCGTGAAATATCATGCTGACCGATAGCACTTTTGCGCCTCCAAGCTGCACCGGAGGGCCGTGCGTCTCCAGCCGCCCTGCTCCCAGTTCGCCGACCGCCTGCCGCAACAGAGTGTCGAATGTTATGGTGTCCCGGTTTGCAGCGAGTTCCTGTGCGCGCAGTGCGACCTCAAGCCGGGCAAGGAAGGTATCGCGGTAATCGACGACGTCCGCACTCCTGGCGATTGTCTGCATCGCGATCGCACGAACGACGGCAAACAGATTCCTCATACGATGACGGGTCTCGGCGATGATGAATTCCTGTTCGGCGCTCTGACGCTGGCGTTCCGTTACGTCGTCGAAGATGACAAGAAGGCTGCTGCTGTTGTCGTCAGGTTGGACGAGGCGCCGAGCATCGACGAGGAATGTGCGCTGACCGATCGAAGGGAAGTCGTGCTTCACTTCGTAGCCGACGACCGCCGCCGCCTTCGGAATGACGCTCTCGATGAGATGCCGCAACTCCGGGATTTCCCACTGGCCGTTTCCTAAATCGAAGAGGCTTTGACCGAGAACGTCGTCGCGGTCTACTGCAAATGTCTTGATAAAAGCGTTGTTGGCCGTCGTCACGGATAGGTTACGGTCAAGCACGACGACGGGCTGCGTCATAGTGTCAACAACGCCCTGGGCTTGAACGTGCCCGCTTTTCAGCAGGCGATAGAGATCTTCCAGCATCATTCGCAATTCCCTAATGCGCAGGCGCCTCGGAGATCGATCATGAACCCCGCACCGGGCTGCTCACTGACGAATTATAACGATTTCCCGACAAGCGAGAAGATAGTCTGGTGTAACGCGCCTTCTTGGCAGCGGACAGGCGCTCTCTCATCCGGCTCACAATCCTCCCGCTGACCGGCGGGTAAACACGCAGTTTCACCCATCGTTCCAAAGGGACTAAGTTGATTTGCTCGGTGTCCCGAAGATTAGGAATCGCTATCCTCCCTCCCGCCTGAGAGCCGCACCGTGCGCAGCCTCGCCGGAGATTGGACCGCCGGCGGCGCGGAGTGGCCGCGCGTGACCTGGACCTCGGCTCCGCTGACAGACGGAACCTTGACAACTATCCGTTGTCCAGCAGTCCATATTGTCGCGCCTTAACGTCGTCGGTGCAGGCTCATTCTTGCCCTAAAATCGCAGGACCAAGGAACCACCGGCGCTCGCTGAAGTTCGGGAAGGCGTACCCGAAGGAACAAGACCATTGTCTCGTGCGACAATGCTTGGCGAAGCCATTCCAGCAGCGTTCACTCGCGTTACCGGCACGGCATGCGGCCAAGGAGCAGAGGACGCCACTTCGGCGGTTTCGGTGCCATCGGACGCGGCGGCTTGCGTCGTCCCATGAATGAAAGAATCATCAGAGGAAAAGATTATGAAACTTATCGCTTTAACAACTGCCGCATTCGTCGTTGCCGCGGGAGGGTCGGCATCTGCTCAGACCACTACCGTCGTCACGGTCCCTGGTGAAGTGAGGACCTATGTCACTCAGCAGGACGTGCCTTCGGTGGTTTATGACGGCGACGTGGTCGTCGGCAGCCAGCTTCCCGCATCCGTGGAAATCCACACGATCCCCACAAGCGAGACCTACAGCTATACCGTCGTGAATAAACACCGATTAATCGTCGATCCACAGACGCGCCGGGTTATCGAAGTGCTGGAGTAGACCCTTCCCTTTAGGGCCATTAGAACAAACCTGCCCTAGAGGCTCGGTCGACAGGGAAGGGTAGACTCGAGGTGCCTCCTATAACAACAACTGGCATCGCGGCCCCTTGCATCGCGGGCGCCTCATCGCGTTTGGCTGCGCTCTCAAGGCTCGCCCACGAGAACGCAGCCAAGCCCAGAGGTGATGTGCGAGACAAATCGATTGAATACAATTCTCTCGTCGGATCGTTCCATGCCTCGGCGGGCGGCCAAAGGTCATCGGCGACGGTAGCGAGTATGCTTTAACGTTCGCATTGCATCATATCGTTCAGTGTTTGGAAATGTCAGTCTTCCCCGGCCTGCTGCGGTAACTCATTGCGCCGGGCACCTCTCTTTTGGCGCTGTTGTTCAGTGCATGTTGCCATGGATTGCTGCCTCGCCTGCAGGCACGACAATGCCGGAATATAGGACCGGAGTCCCATTGCGGTCTCGGAACGCCCGCCCATAGGCCACGACCGAACGATATGCGCCGTGACAATCCAGAACGCGATACATGCTCTGCTGTGGTACCTGGCCTATTATGGTGTCGCTAATATCCTTGGCCAAGGCGGGCCGATCCTCGGAATGAACTCGATCTATGTAGAACTCCAAGGGAAGACCCACGAGTGTCTCCGCGGCGTCGAGACCGAAAAGATCGGCCAAGGCAGCGTCCCCGAAAATCAAGTCCTTAGCGATGTCCCACGTAAAGAAGCCCGCATCTGGAACGATGTCATCGAGCAGTTCGATTGCATACATCGTCTGACCGTCCTTCATTGTGGCCTCCTGGTAGCTTAAATAAGCTGTCACTTATATTTTTTGAGAAGAACCACGGATTGACTGAATTGTTCCGTTCCACTTCGAGCAGGCCTAGGCTCGAGCGCTCGAATAAAATTCGTCGCCCTTCCTTCAACCTATCTTCTCTCTTGCCTCCTGGGTTCCGGAGACAAGCGACCGAATCACCCTGAAGCGGACCCAAAGCGAAGAGCGCCACATGAACATTGAGAAACCACTGGATCGACTGTTCATCTGGCGAGCGAGATCCAGCATCCAAACGCCCACGCCCCCGGAAGAACCTGTTCTAGGTGCGTTGCAATCGCCGATGACCCTGACAGACGCTCAGAAGTCTTGTCGCCCCTCCGACGGCGAAATCTTCTACGTCCTCAAGAAAGCAACGGTCGTCATCGAAAACTGGCGGCCCACTTGGCTCAGGTGAAATGGCCCGAAATCGCTCGCCCTTCATCAACACCTCCGTGCACGAGTATACGAATATGCTCTTGACGAACCCACATTGCTGAGCCTTATTGTACCGCATTGACGGATATAAACCGGACAATCAGATACAAACAGTGGGGAGGAGCATGGAGGCTCGAGTCACAGCGCACGCGCGCTATACGATCGCGGATATCGACAAGAGACTGTACGGATCATTCCTCGAACACCTTGGACGGGCCGTCTATACGGGCATATACGAGCCCGGGCACCCAACGGCTGACGAAAACGGCATGCGGCGCGACGTTCTCGATCTGGTTCGGGGTCTTGAAACGCCGGTTTGCCGCTATCCGGGCGGAAATTTCGTCTCGGCCTACAACTGGGAAGACGGCATCGGTCCCAAGAACGAGCGCCCGACCCGGCTCGATCTGGCCTGGCGCACGGCCGAGTCCAATCAGGTCGGCATTCACGAATTTGCCGATTGGGCAAAAGCTGCCGGCACCGAGATGATGCTTGCCGTCAATCTCGGATCCCGCGGGCTGGATGACGCGCGCAACTTCGTCGAATACGTCAACCATCCAGGCGGTAGCTACTGGTCTGACCTTCGCCGCAAGAATGGGCAAGCCGATCCCTGGGACGTCAAGCTCTGGTGCCTCGGCAACGAGATGGACGGCCCCTGGCAGGTTGGCCACAAGACCGCAGTGGAATACGGTCATCTCGCAAACGAGACCGCCAAGGCGCTACGCGCCTTCGACGACAGTCTGGAACTCGTCGTCTGCGGCTCCTCGCATTCCGACATGCCGACCTATCCCCAGTGGGAAGCGACGGTTCTGGAAGAGACCTACGGTCAGGTCGACTACATCTCGCTGCACATGTATTTTGAGAACTACGAGAAAAAGACCTCGGAGTTTCTGGCCCTGCCTGAGAAGCTTGATCGTTATATCGGCACGGTAGGCGGCGTCATCGACTACGTGAAGGCGAAGAAACGCTCCAAGAAGAATGTTCGCATCTCATTCGACGAGTGGAACGTCTGGTATCATGAGCGTCGCAGCGATGCCAAGCGCATGAAGGAATGGGATTGGCCGCATGCGCCAGTGCTGCTGGAGGACGTCTACAATTTCGAAGACGTGCTTCAGGTCGGCTGCATCCTCAATACCTTCATCCGCCGGGCGGACGTGGTCCGGATCGCCTGCATAGCGCAGCTGGTCAATGTCATAGCCCCGATTATGACCGCGCCGGGCGGCGCTGCCTGGCGCCAGACCATCTACTTTCCATTCCAGTTCGCTTCGAAACATGGACGCGGAACTGCTCTTCGCCTCGATGTCGACTGCGCCAGCTACGACGCCGACATCGCGGCCGGGATCTCATACCTGGACATCGCCGGCGTTCATGACGGGGATGCAGGCACGCTTACATTCTTTGCGATCAACCGCCACGGCGAGGAGGCCATGACGATCGATCTATCTGTCGAAGGTTTCGGCAAGGCCCGTAACGTCGAGCATACGCTGATCAAGCACGACAATCTCGAGGCTCGCAACACGAAGGATGCGCCGGAGACAGTTGCTCCGAGGAAGGTAGACGGCGCGACAATCTCAGACAGTGGCGTGGAAGTCACCGTGCCCCCGTACTCTTATTCGATGATCAGGATCACGCTTTGATTTTGGAGTGAAACATGTGAGCGGCGGGAGGCCGCAAGCAACAAGGGAGGAGAATATCATGCTCAGAATGCTCAAACTCGCAAAGTGTATGCTGGTCGCAACCGCACTGTTCGGATCCGCTGCCCATGCGCAGGAAACCGTTGCCTGGTGGGATTTCCTCAGCGGTGGCGACGGCGTGCGCATGAAGCAGATGATCGCCGATTTCAACAAGGCCCATGAGGGGAAGATCAAGATCGAGGCGACCACCCTGGAATGGGGCACGCCGTTTTATTCCAAGGTTCAGACGGCAGCCTCGGTGGGCGAGGCACCTGATATCATGACCTATCACGCCAGTCGCATTCCGCTCGCAGTAAAGCAGGGGATTGTCCAGGAGATAACCGCCGACGATTGGTCCAAGATGGGTCTTGCGAAGGACGCCTACGCCGCAACCACGTGGGACGCCGTTTCGGTAGACGGCAAACAATATGCGGTCCCCTTCGACACCCATCCGATCGTGCTTTACTACAACAAGGATATCCTGGCCAAAGCGGGTCTTTTGACTGAAGACGGCAAGCCGAAAGGGCTCGACAGTCGTGAGAACTTCGAGGCGACGCTGAAAGGGTTGAAGGACGCCGGTGTAAAGTTCCCGCTCGGATCGGTGACCGCTGATGGCAACTTCATGTTCCGGACAATCTACTCCTTGATGGGCCAGCAGGACGGGGAGCTTCTGACCGACGGCGAATTTCTCGCTGGTGACAACGGCGATAAACTGCAAAACGCGCTCACCCTTCTCCAAGGCTGGACCAAAGACGAGCTGCAATCCACCTATACCGACTATCCGGCAACCGTCGCACTCTTCACCTCAGGCGAGGCCGCGATGATGATCAACGGGGTCTGGGAAGTGCCGACCATGGTCGACCTTCACAAGCAGGGCAAACTGTTTGAATGGGGTGCCGTAGAACTTCCTGTACTCTTCGATCACCCCTCAACCTACGCAGACAGCCATACCTTTGCCATTCCTGCCAACAAAGGAAAGGAGATCACGGCGGAGAAAAGAGCAGCCGTCCTGGAAGTCATTTCCTGGCTCTCCAAAAACTCGCTCTACTGGGCAAGTGCCGGTCACATCCCCGCTTACGGACCGGTGACCGCAAGCGCGGAATACAAGGCCATGGAGCCGAACGCGAGCTATTCTCCACTGACGGCCCACATGATCTTCGATCCGAAGACGCCGCTTGCCGGCGTGGCGGGACCGATCTTCGACGTGATGTCCACTTACTTCGTTCCCACGCTCAACAACGAGATGGATCCGGCCGAAGCCGTCAAGGACATCAAGGTCGAACTTAACGATCTCTGATACCTCCCAAGACAGGTCGCGGCACCTTGCTGCGACCTGTCGACAGTCTTCTCGACGCCCAGGACGGGCGCCTCTTCTGGAACGACGGAAGCTTGCGAGACCCATGCTCAGGAACAAACGAAGCGAGGCTTTGATCGCCGCCGTGTTGGTCGCGCCTTTCGTCGCGATCTACGGTCTGGTCTTCATCTACCCGATGGTCAGGCTCTTCATAACGAGCTTCACGGACGCCCCGCTGATCGGGGGCGGCGCCTATGTCGGCTTTGAGAATTATGCGCGTCTGTGGGGCGAACGGCGCTTCGACACAGCACTGTGGAACACCGCCTATTTCGTCTTGCTGACGGTCGTGCCTGGGACTTTTGCCGCCTTCGCCATCGCGCTCGGCATAAATCGACTTGCGGGACGGCTACAGGCCTTCGTGCTGGCGCTGTTCTTTCTGCCCTATATTCTGCCCGTGTCGGTCGTCTACCTGATTTGGGACTGGACCCTGAATTTCCAGTTCGGCATCGCAATGTATCTCTTCGACATGTTGGGGATAAGCCGGGTCCCGATTTTCAAATCGACAGTCTGGTTCATGCCGGCCGTTGCTTTCATTACCATCTGGTGGACTGCCGGCTTCTCCATCCTTCTGTTTCTTGCGGGCCTTCGCGCAATCCCCGCCGAGATCTATGAGGCAGCTGCACTCGACAATGCCGGTCGCTGGATAACGTTCCGGCAGGTCACCTGGCCACTGATGTGGCCGATCACAGCCTTGGTCCTCACCATCCAATTGATCCTGCAGCTGAAGATCTTCGACCAGGTCTATTTGTTTTCGACCGGTGGCCGCCCCAACGACAATCTCGTTCTCGTCTACTACGTCTTCCAGCGCGCCTTCCAGTCCGACCAGGGAGGTCGTGCGGCCGCGGCGGCAGTCGTTCTGTTCATGATCGTCATCGTCGTCTCGGTGATCAACTTCCAGCTCACACGGCTGTCAAAAGGAGGCGCGCGATGACCCCGAAAACGGCAAAGCGGCTTAACCTCGCGGGTTTTGCCATTACGCTGACCACGGTCATCATCGCTGTGCTCTGGGCGTTTCCGCTCTACTGGGGGGTTGTCTCCTCACTGAAACCGGAGGACGAAGTGGTTCGGCCCTATATTGAACTATGGCCAGACACCTTCACCATCTCACATTATGTCTTCGCACTGACCCAGACACAGATCGGCACATGGTATTTGAACTCGATCGTGACGGCGCTTGCGGTCACCGTGCTGACGGTCTCTTCATCGCTGCTTTGCGGTTATGCGATATCGCAGCTTGAATTTCCGCTCCGCCGCCCGCTGTGGTGGCTAATCCTGGCGAGTTTCATGGTCCCCCTGCAAACTATGATCGTCAATCACTTCGAACTCGTTGCAAGCCTTGGACTTCTTAACACCTGGAGCGGCATCGTGCTTCCGCAGTTGATCCACCCAGTGATCGTCATAGTCTACAAGCAGTTCTTTGACGGGGTGCCGAAGGATTTTCGAGAGGCCGCCGTCATGGACAATGCCTCGGAGTGGCGCATTCTCACGCGGGTCTACATGCCCATGAACTGGGGGGTGACGGCGGCACTTGCCATCGTCACTTTCATATGGTCCTGGAACGCCTTTCTCTGGCCGTTCCTGGCCGTGACGCAGACAGACATGATGACCATCACCGTAGGCATAACGCAGGTCAACGATGCCTTCGGGGTCTACTATGCTCGACAGCTCTCCGCAGCCGTGCTTGCCGGCCTGCCGGTCGCAATCGCCTATCTCGTGTTCCAGCGACGGGTGACCGAAGCAATCACTTTGTCGGCCGGCATCAAGGGGTGACGTTGAACAGGGGGAGGAATCGCGGCCGGTCCCTCCCCTTTTTGCCTGTGCGGGGATTTTACCCGTCAGTGCACGTGATGCGCCTTGCCGTGTTGGTCAAAGAGGTGGACGGCACTCGTGTCGAAGGAGATGAAGACGGTATCGCCCGGCTGGACATTGCAACGCCCTGCATCCTGGGCAATCACTTCGTTGCCATCCTTCATGCTGCAATAAAGGAGTGTACGGTCGCCGAGCCGCTCCACGACACCAACCTTGGCCTCACTGACCTGCGCAGCGACATCTTCGCCTTGCAAGACCCTTACCGCTTCCGGCCTGATTCCGAGTTCGTAGCGACCAGGGCCTGACTGCGGTGGCGAGATCCTCAACTCGGCGCCGTTTCCCAGCCGCAGATTCCCACCGGGCAGCAGATCCACAGGCAGAAAATTCATCGCCGGGCTGCCGACAAAGCCTGCAACAAAGCGCGATGCTGGCTTGAGATAGACCTCCATCGGCGTGCCGATCTGTTCAATTCGGCAGTTGTTGAGCACGACGATCCTGTCGGCGAGCGTCATGGCCTCGGTCTGGTCATGCGTCACATAGATCATCGTCGACTTCATGCGTTGGTGAAGCTCTGCCAACTCGACGCGAGTGCGCACGCGTAGCGCGGCATCGAGATTGGAAAGAGGCTCGTCCAAGAGAAAGGCCGTCGGATCCTTGACGATCGCACGACCGATGGCGACGCGCTGGCGCTGCCCACCCGAAAGTTGGGCGGGCCTCCTTTCGAGTAGCGCAACCATCTCCAGCATCCGCGCGGCTTCGGCAACGCGCTGGTCGATGTCCCTTTCCGGCACGCCTATGTTTCGCAAGCCGAAAGCCATATTGTCCCGGACCGTCATGTGAGGATAAAGCGCATAGTTCTGGAAAACCATAGCCAGCTTACGCTGACCCGGTGCCAGCGTCTCGCTCCGCACGCCGTCTATGCTCAAGGCTCCGCTGGTGATCGTCTCAAGTCCGGCAATCATCCGCAACAGGGTAGATTTTCCAGAACCCGAGGGCCCCAGAAAGACCAACAATTCCCCGGATCGGACTGTCAGCGATATATCCTCGATGACTTTGACGTTGCCGAAGCTCTTGGTGACATTTTCAAGCCTGATCTCTGCCATGCGTTCCTCCTGTATTGAACCATTCTTTCCGGTATATACCGGAAGTCAAGATATCATTGGCCTGTGCAAAAAGGTGCAGCGCGCTTTGTATCTCTCATGCGTCTGCCGAGGGAGTGATGCCGGACTCCGGGGCGGAAACTCCTGCCCGCTTGAATAATCATGAATATCCTGAATTTCCGAACCAGGATCACTTCGCGATCGGCTGCGACCGATAAATTTCGCGCCGCAAACGGCTCCTCCGTCGCGCTAGTCATCGGACCATTCTGTTTCAAACGCTGAACAAAGATGGGTTTTCATAAGTGCGACCTACTCCCTAGTTTCATACGGCCTCACTCCGCTGGAAAACCGCTTCCTGCGCCATCATTCCCGTCGGCCCGATAGATTAAAACTCCGGCCCGAAAAACGTCGCGGAGTTTGGCGCAGAAGCGGGTCTCTACTACAATGGAAGGCCAATCACGGGGAAATTTGCCAAGTTTGCGATCGCGCTCAAATGTACATTCGGACGCGATGATTTTTTGCGAGCAACAAGCATCGCGGCATCGTGTTCGCGCGCGCCATATTCTTTACTTCGCCACTACCGGACCCACCTCACTTGATGGATCATAATTTCCGATATACATCCGTTCATTGTAGATTATGGAGGGGTCATGGAACGCTCGTTTTTGACGATTGCAGCCGGCCAGAACGATGACGCAATACGCGCGCTTTCGGCGCCGGCGCGGATCGAGATGCTCAAGCTGCTCTGCGCCAGAGGGCCGATGAATATCAACGACATCGCGCGCGCCCTTTCCCTCCCTCAATCGACCGTCGCGACCGGCATCCAGATTTTGGAAGACGCCCGGCTTGTCGATTCCCGTCTGGCGAAAGCCCGGAAGGGAAACCAGAAGATCTGCTCCGCGATCTACAGCGAAATTCTGATCAGTTTCGAACAAAGCGCAGCCGAAAGGGCCGATAATACTATTGAGGTCGAGATGCCGGTCGGCCTCTACACCAGTTGTGACGTATTTGCGCCATGTGGGCTTTGTTCTACCGAGAGCGTCATAGGCCCACTGGATGTTCCTGACTATTTTCTAGACCCACAGCGCATGCAGGCTGGGCTAGTCTGGTTTGGCAGGGGGTATGTGGAATATAAATTCCCTAACAATGCGAAGGTTCTCAACAAGGATGTCCATGCGATCGAATTCTCGTTGGAACTTTCGTCGGAAGTGCCTGGCACTAATTCCGACTGGCCCTCGGATATAACGCTCTGGGTCAATGGCATGGCTATCGGAACCTGGACCTCGCCCGGCGACTATGGTGACAAGCGCGGCGCGTTCACTCCACCATGGTGGAAGCTTGAAGGCTCGCAATATGGTACGATGAAGACATGGCGCATAACCCCGCGAGGAACCTTTATTGACGATGTCGCCGCATCGAATGTTACGCTCAGCGATCTCGCACTAGACCGCCACTCTTCCATTCGACTTCGGGTCGGCATCGCAGACAATGCCGACCACACTGGCGGCGTGAATATTTTCGGCCGCGGATTCGGCAATTGCGGTCGTGATATCGTCATGCGACTACATGTCTGACCCAACAGAATGCTGGCGGCTCAGTCCGTCCGCCTCAATGTGATGCGCGTCAACTCCGACATAATCCCGAGCCTAACGGCAAAGCCCGGCCAAAGTGCTGTCCCTTTGTTGACGTAGAGCTGCATCCTGGCGACCTTGTACAGTCCGGAAACGAAGCCATTGTTCGCGCGGGCGACAAGGCGGTTCAGACCGACAACCATCCCTCCATGGGTATGGCCGGACAGCTGCAGCGCGACGCCGGCCTTGGCCGACCGCGCGGCGAACATGGGCTGGTGATCGAGAAGGATGACGGGAGCCTTGGCAGGCGTACCTTCGAGCGCAGCCGCAAGATCGGGGGCAGTGGCACCGAAGCGGGCCGCCGAACGGTCCGTCACTCCTGCAATCACGATGCTGGAGCCGTCCCGCTCGATCACCGTATGAGCGTTCAAAAGCGGACGCAGCTTCAGGCGCTCGTATTCCCGCATCCACTCTTGGTAATCGAAGAAGTACTCGTGGTTCCCGGGGATCGCGTACACACCGTCACGGGCACGCAATTTCGCTATGGGCGCGACGTCTTCACGGCGATCCTCGACGCTTCCGTCGATCAGGTCGCCGGTCATGAGAATCACGTCAGCATTCAGCGCGTTCGTCCGTGCCACTACGGCATCGACCCATGCGCGTGGAAAAAGACGGCTGATGTGGAGGTCGGTGAGTTGGACAATCTGATAGCCGTCCAACGAGGCAGGAAGCCCGGGGATAGCGATCTCCATGTCCTTCAAAGACGGAACGCGGATAGCCTGAAAAACCCCGAACGCACTCAGGCCCAGAGCCGCCGCGCCCATCGTGTACCGAACCATCGGAGGCACTGCGAGAGTGAATCCTCTGGAGGGTATCAGAGCCACTGAAACGACATCCAGGACGATCTGGAACACCGCGAGAATGAGCGTGGTCGCCATCAGCAGGTTGAACGCAATGACAAGCGGCCGGGGGAACTCAGGTGCGAACACCGAACCTGACGAGAGACGGCTGAAGTAATGATACTGAGACGCGATCAGGAGAAGCAAGGCGACAACGATCTTGATCGAGAGGTGCCATGGAAGCGGTAAGATGAACCGGGTGGCAACGATCAGCCAGGGAAGTCCGAAGATCAGATGAAACATGTAGGGTAATTGGGCTTGTGCGATATCATTGCTCAATCATAACCACGGCGGCGCACGGAAGGCTACATTGCGCTCGAGGAAAGGCGCGATCATCGACCTCGAACCCCACCGACGTGATCCTTGTGGCGAGCTGCGGATGTGCGGAGACTGCGTGGATAGATCAGAGGCGCGCTTCTGTCTCTTCTGGTGGCTTGCGCAGTTCACGCTTATAGCTACGACGTGAAAACAGGCTTCCTCAATGACGTGAAGGCCGCCTGATGGCTGGCGGCCCCGATACGTCCCGGGCATCGCCGCCGCCATCAGTTGATCATAGCCTTGTCTTTCTCCGACCTCGCAAGCAGCGCCGAAATCTGCGCCGCCAGTTGCTGCTGGCTATACGGCTTGCTGAGGCGAGGCAGGTCGATCCCGGCTCCGGGAGGAAGGTCCGCATATCCGGTTGCCACCACGATCGGCAGTCCCGGGCGCATCTGCAGGACCTCCCTGGCGAGTTCTGCTCCGTTCATCTGAGGCATTGAGTAGTCGGTTATCATCAGATCGATCGGGGCGTCAGAGGAAGCGACCGCCAGCGCGTCGGCTGGTGAATTTGCCTCGATGGTCACATGTCCGAGATCTTCGAGCATTCCGACAGTGCTCATCGCGATAAGCGCGTCATCGTCGACGATCAGGATCGAAAGTGGCCTATCCACCCGTTGGAGAGGCTCTTGGAACTCCCTCGCGACATCGGCGGCAGCGACAGTTGCCGAAGGGAACCAGAGCTCGGCCGTGGTGCCCTCGCCAACCTTGCTGGCAAGTTTGAGCGCGCCGCCGAGTTGCAGGGCCAATCCATGGATCATCGATAGACCGAGGCCGGTTCCTTTCCCCAACTCCTTGGTGGAGAAGAAAGGATCGACCGCCCGCCGCAACGTCTCCTTGTCCATTCCCGTTCCTGTGTCCGTGACCCCCATACAGACATAAGAGCCCTCTGGAAGCTCGTCCGTTGGCTGGCAGCACAGATGCGAGCGGAGCGATATGGTCAGGCTGCCGCCTTCCGGCATTGCGTCGCGTGCGTTGACGGCAAGGTTGAGAAGCGCGAGCTCGATCTGATTGGCGTCCCCGAGCACGGGCGCAAGATCGTCTTCGAAATCCGTCACAATACTAATGGTGGATCCTACCGAGCGTTGAAGGAGTTCCAGCATCCCGGAAACGAGTGCGGTCAGATCGGTAGGGCGGACTTCCAGCTCCTGCTGGCGCGCGAACGCAAGGAGCCGTTGAGTCAGCGCGGCTCCTCTTTTTGCGCCCTCAATCGCTCCTCGGACAAGCTTCACGGTTTTTGAATCGTGCTCAACCCGCTTCTTCGCAAGTTCCAGGTTTCCAAGGATCGCCATCAGCAGGTTGTTGAAGTCATGCGCCACCCCCCCGGTTAACTGCCCAAGCGCCTCGAGCTTCTGCGACTGGCGCAATCTTTCCTCCGCCTTCGCGCGCTGTTCCGCCTCGGTCACGAGCCGCTTGTGCGCTTCATGGAGATCGCGGGTCCGTTCCTCGACGCGCTGTTCCAACAGATCATTTGCAGCCCTGAGGCGCTCTTCTGACGCCTTTCGCGCTGTCACGTCGGATGAAACGCCCACTATCCGCACCGGCCGGCCGTCGCGATCACGCACCAGTCGCCCCCGGATCTCTGCCCAATGAATTGAGCCGTCGGGCCAGCGGTTTCTGCACTCTATTTCGCAGTCGGTCCCTGTTTCGATCGTGCGTGCAATGCTGCCCTGTGTGCGTTCTCGGTCGTCAGGGTGGACTGCCTCGAGAAGCGACTGATAGGCAAATTCATCCTCCGGTTTCCGTCCGAAGACGGCCTTGCAGACTTCCGACGCCGCCAAGGTGAGGGAAGCGAGATCGAGTTCCCACGCACCCAGATGCCCCGCCAGAAGCGCTGTCGTCAGGCGAAGTTCGCTCTCATTGAGCGCTTCGATGCTGGCACGGGCTTGATACTGTCGCGACCTGCCTGCTCGTGCCGTGCCGGCGACGCTCAGGAACGTCGTCGGATGGAAGGGCCGCTCGAGGAACGTCGTATTGCCCAGGACCTTGACCAGCCTCTCGGCAGACGGGTTGCGGTCCGGACCAGCGTTGCGCTGTGTCAGGACGATGAATGGGAGATCTGACCAGGGGGGCTGGGAGCTGGTCCATTCATGCAGCGGCCGCATGTCTTCCGTACGAAGTGCCTCTTCGGTTATGACCGCAAAAAGCGTCGCGTCCGACAAGAGCTCGACGAATTCGTGGAAGCTGCCGGCCGATAATGCATGGATGTTTGCTTCGATGAGAAGAGCTTTCGCCACGTGGGCGTCGCGCCCGGAGGGCGCATAGATTAGCGCGTATCTAGGGGCCTCAGGAATTTGTCTCGCTCCTCTCGTCGAGCAGCGGGCGCGCCGCGCCCATGAATGTTGGAACGCCGCGGAGGACGCCTTGGAACTCGCTTAGCGGGGCCCCCAGGCGCAGGCCACCTTCCGAAATGGTGTACTCCCGGATCGTGCCTTCATGCATTCCCGTTCTCTTTTTAATCACCGAAACCGCTCGTCGGACCTTTCCGTGCGCCTCGAAGTAGCGCAGCAGGAGAACTGAGTCCGCGAGATAGGTTACGTCCACGGGCGTTTTCATGTCGCCAACCAAACCGTGTTGGGCCACCGTGAGGAACGTGCTAACCCCCTGTCGGTTCAGGTATTGCAGCAGCTCGTGCATGTGAAGAATAAGCGAGTTTTCCTCAGGCATTGCGGCCTGATAGCCGTTTACGCTATCGATGAAGACCGTCTTGGCCTGGGCGAAATCCACCCGTTGGCGGACACGATGGGCGAACTCTCCTGGCGACAGTTCCGCCGCGTCCAGCTGTTCGATGTGCAGGGATCCGTCGTCGCGCATTTCTTCGAGATCAATGCCCAATGGCTTCATGCGGTTGAACAGCAGTCCAAGCTCCTCGTCGAAGACGAATACCGCCGCTTTCTCGCCACGCGCGACCGCAGCGCCGACGAACGTCAATCCGAACAGGCTCTTTCCGGTCCCTGCGGGACCAATAATGAGGGTGGAGGAGCCCTTTTCGATGCCTCCCCCGAGCAACGCGTCCAGCTCTGCATTGCCGCTTCCAACCGCACGACGGTCAAACTCGCTATGGTGTTCGACTGCTCGTAGGCGGGGATAGACCGCCACGCCGCCGGTTCGGATGGCAAAGTCGTGATAGCCGCCGCGGAATGCCTGGCCACGATACTTGATCACCCGCAGGCGTCTTCGCTCCGCACCATAATCCGGTGCAAGCTCCTCAAGGCGGACGACGCCATGCACGACGCTGTGGACAGTTTTGTCAAGAACGTCGGCGGTTAGGTCGTCCAGAAGGAGCACGGTGGACCCCTGGCGCGCAAAGTAGTGCTTCAGCGCCAGAATCTGCCGTCGGTATCGCAGCGAGCCTTGCGCAAGCAGTCTGATCTCAGAAAGACTGTCGAGCACAACGCGGTCCGGTCGAACGCGCTCGAACATGTCAAAGATCATCTTCGTCGTTTCGCCAAGCTCAAGGTCCGACGAATAGAGGAGGCTCTGCTGATGGGCGTCGTCGAGAAGACTCTCCGGCGGCACCAACTCGAAAACATTGATGTTTTCGTCAATGGCGAGACCGTGCGACGCGGCGCCCTGGCGCAGTTCCTGCTCCGTTTCCGAAAGCGTTATATAAAGGCCTGTCTCGCCCTTGGCGGCACCTTCGAGGAGAAACTGCAAGGCTATGGTCGTCTTGCCAGTGCCTGGACTTCCCTCGAGAAGAAAGACGTGGCCCCGCGAAAGGCCACCACCGAGTATTTCATCGAGACCGCCGATGCCGGTCCCCGCCTTTTTCTCACCTTCCGTCACGATTGCCTCACCCATTGTCCGTCTTGTCGAGAACTAGAGTAAGTCTGACGGAAGGGAAGCGCGCCAGGGAACTAAACGACAAGATTGGAAACAATGGGCGACCGCATATTGCCCTCGCATCTGCGCAGCGCTTTTGTTGCGGCCGCGCGCTTGCTCAGCCGCCGCGGATCGAGTTGCGCCAGACAAGCTCAGCCCGCAACCTGATCGACGGGACCTCGGCCGCGCTGTCTTCGAGTTGCGTCATGCTCAGCCATTCGACGGCCTTTGCTGCAATGGATGCGACTGGTTGCGCGAACGTTGTCAGCTCGTAGGATGACCACGACGCCTGCTCGATATCGTCGAAACCGGCGACGCAGAGCTGATTTGGGATCGAAATCCCAAATTGATGACGGGCCGCATCCATGAAGCCGCACGCCAGGAGGTCGGTCGCGCAGAATACGGCATCGGGTCTCTCGGAGCGCGTCAGCATACGCTGTGCCAGCACCTTCCCCGCTTCGTATCCGGTCTGGCCGTGGCGCTCGACGACGACATCCATTCCCATGGATGCAGCGGCGGCAACGAAGCCCCGCTCTCGGCCCATCAGGCTAGGCGTTCCGGCTTCCGAGTTGGCAAAAGCAAGCCGCCTGCAACCCGCGCGAAGGAAGGCAGTGGCGATCCGGCCAGCCGACTCGTAGTCGTCGAGATTGATCCGCAATGGCCCCGGTTGATCGTCGTCACGATTGATCAGCACAAGCCTCTGGCCGTTGCGCAGACAGAGCTGCGTGATCGACTTGTCCGGAAGTCCGGAAAGGATGACGGACGCATCCGCGCGATACCGAATGGCCTGGCGCAAGGCACGGTCGACGCTGCCGTCGGAGCGATCGGTGTTGATCAGCATCGCGACCTTCCCGCTGTTCTGAAGCTGCAGGGTCAACTCACGGAGAAGCGCCGAACGATACGGTGTCGCAACGTCGGAAACAATGAGGCACACGATCCCGCTCTCATTGCGCATTAGCCCGCGCGCGAGGTGATTGACGTGGTAGCCTAACTCCTCAGCTGCCTCGAGGACACGCCTGCGCGTTTCGTCCGAGACACTCGCGCCGGGAGTGAATGTACGAGACACGGCCGACCGTGACACGCCCGCCCGGTCGGCGACTTCTCGCGCGCTGATGAAAATCTTCGACGACACCGACAGTCCTCCCCTTGCGCAGAGCCTTGCATTATATTGCACTTGCGTGCAAGTCGAAACGCATCGTCCATTGTGACAGTTTTATGAACAAAGGCGTTGACAGCCCATTCTTCAGCGGGCAAGCTTTGCACACGCTTGCAAAGCGGACGGCGTGGAGGCGCCGTAACGATCTGGAGGAAGATATGCAATTCGTTAAATTGGCTGCGGCAGCGCTCGCCGCGGGTGCGTCCCTTGTCGCCTATTCCGCCCATGCGGCCGGCGATCTAAATGTCATCTGCTCGGCCGATCCGGCTGTCTGCGACCTGATGAAGGGACTGTTCGAAAAACAGACCGACATCACGGTCAACATGGTTCGCCTCTCAGCGGGTGAAACCTATGCAAAGATCCGCGCAGAGGCGCGCAATCCGAAGACGGACATCTGGTGGGCGGGTACTGGCGATCCACACCTGCAGGCGGCCGCCGAGGGCCTGACCCAGGAATACAAGTCGCCTCTTTTCGACCAGTTGCAGGACTGGGCGCAGAAGCAGGCCGAAAGTGCCAACTTCCGAACGGTCGGCGTCTATGCCGGAGCCCTTGGCTGGGGCTACAACACGGAAATCCTGGCAAAGAAGAACCTCAAGGAGCCGAAGTGCTGGGCCGACCTGCTTGATACGTCCTACAAGGGCGAGATCCAGATCGCCAATCCCAACTCGTCCGGCACATCCTACAACACGCTTGCCACGCTCGTGCAGATCATGGGCGAAGACAAAGCCTTCGACTATCTCGGCAAGCTGAACGCCAATGTCTCCCAATACACGAAATCCGGGTCGGCGCCGGTCAAAGCAGCCGCGCGCGGTGAAACCGGCATTGGCATTGTCTTCATGCACGATGCGGTGGCTCAGACGGTCGAGGGCTTTCCGATCAAGACGGTCGCCCCTTGCGAGGGCACCGGCTACGAGATCGGCTCGATGTCGATCGTCAAGGGAGCGAAGAACCTCGAAAACGCGAAGAAATGGTACGACTGGGCGCTCAGCGCGGATGCGCAATCGCATATGAAGGAAGCGAAGTCCTTCCAGTTGCCCTCCAACAAATCTGCGGAAGTTCCCAAGGAAGCGCCTCGCTTCGAAGACATCAAGCTCATCGACTACGACTTCAAGAAATACGGAGATCCTGACGTCCGCAAGGCCCTGCTCGCGCGCTGGGACAAGGAGATCGGCGCGAAGGCGAACTGACGTTCATTACCATCGTCCCAGCAGATCGGAGGCTTCTCCGGTCTGCTCGAAGTCCACCGATGTTGAGCGGAGCAAATCCGACCATGACCAATAGCAACCGACGGCTGGACGTCGCTCTTCTCATCGGCTTTGCCGCCCTCATTCTACTCCCATGGTACCGCATCGAGGGCGGCTTCTTCGGCCTTCGCTGGCTCTCCAGCTTCCCGGGGGATTCCTCCACGGCTCCCGGTATCCTGGAAATTGTCCAGCATGGTCGATGGTGGCTCGCGATCGCCGTCGCGTTTCTTGTTGCCGGCGGCATCGCGCGCTTCCTCTCTGTCTCCAGGACACGCGGCGCGCTGCTTGCATGGGCGGGCGGGCTCGGTCTTCTCTTCCTAGCGCTGCAAGGGCTCGCGATCACCTTCTCCGGCTGGAGTTGGACGATCAGTGAACGCCTCTTTGGGCCGCTTCCTGACGGCCAGCCGTCGATGGGCGCCGGCGCGATCCTGCTCGGCATTGTCTTCATCCTGTTGTTTTCATTCGGTCTCGCCGAACGCGGCGCAATGAAGGGTGATGCCTTCATTGTGAGCGCCATAGCAATGCTGGTCGTGCTGGTGACGGTGTTTGTCTTCTATCCAGTCGGCAGCATGTTTGTCGGTGCATTCCAGGCATTCGACGGTTCTTTCAATCCGGACGGATTTATCGCCAACATACAGGATCCGTCAGTGTGGAGCCTCGGCTGCCTGGTCGGGGGAGATCGCTGCGGCGTTGCCTGGCGAACACTTTGGCTGGCGATCATGACAGCGAGCGGCGCAACGATCCTCGGCCTTTGCTTCGCGCTCGTCGCTACTCGAACGCGATTTCCTTTCAAGAAGGGCCTTCGCCTCCTGACGATCCTGCCGATCATAACGCCACCCTTCGTCGTGGGGCTGGCGCTGACCCTCCTCTTCGGCAGGGCTGGCGTGATTACCCAGGCGGCTGCCTCCATCTTCGGCACGGAACCAGGCCGCTGGCTCTATGGTCTGACCGGCATCTGGATCGCCCAGGTGCTTTCCTTCACCCCGATCTCTTTTCTCGTCCTGATCGGGGTCGTCGAAGGCGTAAGCCCCTCGATGGAAGAAGCCTCCCAGACCTTGCGGGCCGATCGCTGGCGGACCTTCCGGCGCGTCTCGCTGCCGCTGATGAAACCCGGCCTGGCCAATGCATTCCTGATCGGCTTCATCGAGAGCATGGCGGATTTCGGCAATCCCATGGTACTGGGCGGAAGCCATGGCGTACTCTCGACCGAAATCTTCTTTGCGGTCGTCGGTTCGCAGAATGACCCTTCGCGTGCAGCCGTGCTCGCCATGGTCCTGCTGATCTTCACCATGTCGGCCTTCGTCGCCCAGCGGCTCTGGCTCTCGGGCAAGAGCTTCGCGACGGTAACCGGCAAGGGCGATTCCGGCGCCCATATCGCGCTGCCACGCGGATTGTCGATCGCCGTGCACGCGGTTGTCATCCCCTGGATGATCTTCACGATCGTCGTCTATGTGATGATCCTGTTCGGCGGCTTCGTGCGGACCTGGGGTCTCGACAATACGCTGACCTTCGAACACTACGTGAGTGCCTTCTCCATCGGCTGGCGCGATGACGGTGGTCTCGCCTGGACCGGCGTCGCCTGGAATTCCTTCTGGACGACGATGGAGATCGCCCTGATTTCCGCGCCGCTGACGGCGGCCGTCGGCCTCCTCACCGCCTATCTGATTGTCCGCCAGAGGTTCGTCGGCCGAAATCTGTTCGAATTCGCGTTGATGATGAGCTTCGCCATACCCGGGACGGTCATTGGCATCAGCTACATAATGGCCTTCAACCTGCCGCCTCTTGAAATGACCGGCACGGCGCTGATCCTCGTGGCCTGCTTCGTCTTCCGCAACATGCCGGTCGGCGTCCGTGGTGGCGTGGCGGCAATGAGCCAGCTCGACAAGAGCCTCGACGAGGCGTCACTGACGCTTAGAGCCAACAGCTTCCGGACCATCCGCAAGGTGATAGTGCCACTGCTGCGGCCGGCGATCACCGCAGCACTCGTCTATTCCTTCGTGCGTGCTATCACCTCGATCAGCGCGGTCATCTTCCTGGTGAGTGCCCAGTACAACATGTCGACCGCCTATATCGTCGGGCTCGTCGAAAACGGCGAATATGGCATCGCCATCGCCTATTCCTCGGCCCTCATCCTGGTGATGATCACCGTCATTTCCGGTTTCCAGCTTCTCGTCGGTGAGCGGCGGTTGCGGCGCGAAAATCGCGTCGCCCTTGCCGCCCCTACAGCCACCGCGTCCTCGTCCCTCGGTCAGGAGAAAACCGCATGAGCATGAAGTCCCCCGGTTCCGTCGTCTTCGAAAACGTACGCAAGACCTTCGGAGCCTTCACGGCGATTCCGGACCTGTCACTGACAATCGAGCCCGGCACGCTGGTCACGCTTCTCGGGCCATCCGGATGCGGCAAGACGACGACGCTTCGCATGCTGGCGGGGCTGGAGCATCCCTCCGCAGGTCGAATCCTCATCGGCGGCAAGGATGTCACCATGCTTCCGGCCAACGAACGCGACGTTTCCATGGTCTTCCAGTCCTATGCGCTCTTTCCGCACATGACTGCCCTCGACAATGTCGCCTATGGGCTTGAATCCTCCGGTATCCGCCGCAAGGAGGCGCGCGAACGCGCTGAAGAGGGACTGAAGCTCGTTGGCCTTGCAGGCATGGGCCAGCGCCTGCCAGCGGAACTCTCCGGTGGCCAGCAGCAGCGTGTCGCAGTTTCCCGTGCCCTTGTACTCGAGCCGCAGGTCCTTCTGCTCGACGAGCCACTTTCCAATCTGGACGCACGTCTGCGACGACGCGTTCGCACCGAGATCCGCGATCTCCAGCAACGCCTCGGTTTCACAGCGGTCTATGTCACCCATGATCAGGACGAGGCGCTTGCGGTCTCCGACCGGATCATCGTCATGAAGGACGGCGAGATTGCCCAGGCTGGAGCGCCACGCGACCTCTATGACACGCCCGCTTCCGCCTTCATCGCCGATTTCATGGGCGAGGCAAATGTGATCGCATGCAATGTCGTCGGCGCCGACGGAGACTGTGCCACGATCAGCATCGAGGGGCTGCAGCATCGGGTCGCTGGACGAAACGTACGGCCGGGTCCGGCTCAGCTCGCCATCCGTCCCAACGCCATCACCCTGACACCGAGGACGACGGACGGGCCGTTCAACGGCCAGATCACCCACGCCGCCTATCTCGGCGACCACGTCGAATATGAAGTGAGGACAAGCAACGGCATGCTGTTCGTCGTCGATCCCGGCGTCGAGCGTGCACTTGCGCCGCAGACCGAAGTGACGATCGGTTTCAAGAATCGCGGCATTGCCCTTATCGGCGGCTGAAGTCCGCAGAACGCATTTTCAGGAGAAGGACCATCCCATGACGTCGCATGTCGTACCCGGCCTCGAAGCACGCCTGGCACTCGCCGAAGCGGTTGCCCGCGAGGCGGGAAAAGTAGCGCTCGACTATTTTAACAAACGCGAAACGCTTATCGTTGAAACCAAGCGCGATCCGCAGGACGTCGTGTCGATCGCCGATCGCGAAGTGGAAGACCTTGTTCGCGCGCGGTTCCGCGAGGCCTATCCGACTGACGGCATCCTCGGAGAGGAGCATGGCCTGGAGACGGGTTCGTCCGGATTCACCTGGGTTGTCGATCCGATCGACGGCACGAGCCCATTCGTCAACGGCATGCCAAACTGGTGCGTATCGATCGGCCTGCTCCACGATGGCGTTCCGGTGGTCGGTGTCATCTCGGCGCCCTGCCACGAGGAGATCTACGCCGCCGCCCTTGGCATGGGCGCGACGCTCAACGGTCAACGGCTCGCGCTCGATCCGTCTCGGACAA
The DNA here is from genome assembly GCF_004345245.1 of Rhizobium sp. BK251. Taxonomy (GTDB): domain Bacteria; phylum Pseudomonadota; class Alphaproteobacteria; order Rhizobiales; family Rhizobiaceae; genus Rhizobium. Next base: position 126,573 of record NZ_SLUQ01000011.1, read on the forward strand.
TCCGCAATGCCGTCACGGGGATCGGCGCCAACAACTACGTCACGCCCGCCGTCGTCGGCAAAATGGTCGAGGCACTGCTGGAGGCTGGTGGCAATTTCATCCGCAACGGCTCTGGAGCGCTGATGCTCGCCTATGTCGCGGCGGGCCGATTGGTCGGCTACTACGAACCTTATATGCATGCCTGGGATTGCATGGCGGGCTATTGCCTCGTTAAGGAAGCCGGCGGCTGGTATCATCCTTTTCCGACCGAGGGCGAGAAACTGACGAAGGGTGCGCCCGTGCTGGCTGCCGCTCCCGGTGCCATCGACGACCTTAGAAAGATCGCCGGAGTTTGAGGGCCGCTCGACAGATCGCGAAGACGTCCTAGTTATTCGCGTGCACAGCTGTGCACCGAGACGCACTTCGCGCTCGAGCAGCCCAGCAGAAGAGCATTCGGGAGGACCGAGGAGGGTCTTTCCGGGGGAGTTGCCGATTTCCGGCGACCGACAAAATGGAGGGAGGAACCATGTCCAGACGTCTACTTCACGTTACCGCTGCAGCGATCGCACTTTCTGCGGGCAGCACACAGTGCGCCTTTGCCGTCACGGAACTGCAGTGGTGGCATGCCATGGCCGGTGCCAACAACGAGGTCGTCGACCAGCTATCCAAGGAATTCAACGAGAGCCAGAGCGAATACAAGATCGTGCCGGTCTTCAAGGGCACCTATCCAGAGGCGCTCAATGCCGGCATCGCCGCATTCCGCGCCAAGCAGCCGCCGGCGATCCTGCAGGTGTTCGACGCCGGTAGCGGCTTGATGATGGCCGCAGAAGGGGCCGTCGTGCCGGCTGCCCAAGTGCTGGAGAAAGGTGGCTACACCTTCGACAAATCGGAATATCTGCCGGGCATCGTTGCCTATTATTCGAAGCCGGACGGAACGATGCTGTCCTTCCCCTACAACTCCTCGTCGCCGATCCTCTACTACAACAAGGATATCTTCACCAAGGCCGGGCTCGATGCCGAGGCGCCGCCGAAAACCTGGCCTGAAGTCTTCGAGGCGGCCAAGAAGATCAAGTCGAGCGGTGCGGCGCCCTGCGGATTCACCTCGACGTGGCTCACCTGGATCCAAACGGAGAATTTCGCCGCGTGGAACAATGTCGCCTATGGGACGAATGAGAATGGTCTTGGCGGCACCGATGTTACGCTTGAGTTCAACTCACCGCTCTTCGTGCAGCATTTTCAGGCGATCGCCGACCTCGCAAAGGACGGCACCTTCCGTTACGGCGGCAGGACCTCGGAGGCGAAACAGCTCTTCACTTCCGGCGAGTGCGGGATCATGACGGAATCCTCCGGCGGGCTTGGCGACATCATCAAATCCAAGATGAACTACGGTATCGGCCAGCTCCCCTACTACGGGGACGATGGCCGGCCGCAAAACACCATCCCAGGCGGAGCGAGCCTCTGGGTCTTCGCCGGAAAGTCCGATGCCGAATACAAGGGTATCGCCGAGTTCTTCCACTTTCTCTCTCAGACCAAAATCCAGGCGCGCCTGCATCAGGTTTCCGGCTACATGCCGGTCACGATGGCCGCCTACGAGGAGACGAAGAAGTCGGGTTTCTACGACAAGAACCCTGGACGCGAGACGCCGATCCTGCAGATGATGGGCAAGGCACCAACAGAGAACTCGAAGGGCGTTCGCCTGATCAACCTGCCTCAGGTGCGCGACATCATGAACGAAGAGTTCGAAGCCATGCTTGCCGGCAAACAGGATGCGAAGACGACGCTCGACCGGGCCGTCGAGCGCGGCAACGCTGCGATCCAGCAGGCGCTCGGCAACTGAAGTCTCCTGTTGCCCGCGGCTTCCTCGCCGCGGGCCTCTCTTCCGCTTTGCAGGAGGCCGCATTGCAGCGCGTTGTCTTTCCCAACAAGATCCTTCCCTATTTCCTGGTCGCGCCACAGATCGCGCTGACCGTGGTCTTCTTCTTCTGGCCGGCGAGCCAGGCGCTCTATCAGTCGATGCAGCGCGAGGACCCGTTCGGTCTGAAGAGCGGCTTCGTGGGGCTTACTAATTTTCGCGCGGTGCTCTCGGACGAGAATTATCTGCATTCATTGCAGGTGACGATCGTCTTCAGCGTGGCGACTGCGCTCCTTGCGATGGTCGTGGCTCTGGTGCTAGCGACCGCGGCCGACAAGGTCGTGCGCGCACAAGGCTTCTATCGCACTCTGCTGATCTGGCCCTATGCCGTGGCTCCCGCAGTCGCCGGCATGCTCTGGCTCTTCATGTTCAATCCCGCCATGGGAACCTTCGCCTATCTCCTTAGGCGCAACGGTTTTCCATGGGATCCGCTGCTCAACGGCAACCAGGCCATGGCTCTGGTGATCATTGCCGCTGCCTGGAAGCAGATAAGCTACAACTTCCTTTTCTTCGTCGCCGGCCTGCAGGCAATCCCGAAATCGCTGATTGAAGCAGCGGCGATCGACGGCGCACGAGGCTCCAGACGCTTCTGGACCATCGTCTTCCCGCTGCTGGCGCCGACGACCTTCTTCCTGTTGGTCGTCAACACTGTCTATGCCTTCTTCGACACCTTCGGCATTATCCACGCGGTGACCGGCGGCGGTCCCGCCAAGGCAACTGAAACACTCGTCTACAAGGTCTATAATGACGGCTTTGTGAATCTCAATCTCGGCTCCTCGGCGGCCCAGTCGGTTATTCTGATGGTGATCGTCATCGCACTCACCGCCTTCCAGTTCCGCTTCGTGGAACGCCGGGTTCATTATGGGTGAGGTCGGCCGATGATTGAAAAACGCCCTGTCGCCACCCTTCTCGGCCACCTGATGCTGATCATCGGGATCATCATCGTAGCGTTCCCGATCTATTATACGTTCGTTGCCTCTACGATGACCTCGGCGGAAATCCTGCGTCCGCCGATCACCCTTCTGCCAGGCGCGCACTTTGCCGAGAACTACACAGAGGCGCTCTCCGGCGGCGTGGAGCGCGTCGTCGGCGTCAGCCTTGAAAGGATGCTGTGGAACACGTTCGTCGTTTCCCTGGCAATCGCCGTCGGCAAAATCGCGATCTCGTTCCTCTCTGCCTTTGCGATCGTATTCTTCCGCTTTCCCTTCCGGATGGGTTTCTTCTGGATGATATTCATCACCCTGATGCTGCCGGTCGAGGTGCGAATCCTCCCGACCTACAAGGTGATCGTCGACCTCGGCCTTATCGACACCTACGCCGGGCTGACATTGCCGCTCATGGCCTCGGCGACGGCGACCTTCCTCTTCCGTCAGTTCTTTCTGACAATTCCCGGCGAGCTGGTGGAGGCGGCCCGTATCGACAATGCCGGCCCGTTCCGCTTCATGCGGGATATCCTACTGCCGCTGTCGCGCACGAACATCGCAGCACTCTTCGTCATCCTCTTCATCTTTGGCTGGACGCAGTACCTCTGGCCACTGCTCGTCACGAATGATGCGCGGATGACGACAATCATCATCGGACTGCGCAAGATGGTGGATTTTGCCGATGCCGCGACGCCTTGGAACTTCGTGATGGTGACAGCGATCCTCGCCATCATCCCGCCGATCGTCATCGTCGTGTTGATGCAGCGCTGGTTTGTCAAAGGTCTGGTGGAGACGGAGAAATAATGGCCGGTATCAAGCTTAAAGGCGTCCGCAAGACCTATGGCGGCGGAACAGAAATCATCAAGGGTCTATCGCTCGACATCGGCGATGGCGAACTCGTCGTTCTCGTCGGCCCGTCGGGCTGTGGCAAGTCCACATTGCTTCGGATGATCGCGGGACTGGAGAGCATCAGCGCGGGCGACATATTGATCGGCGAACGGAAGGTCAACCAGTTGGAGCCGTCCGAACGCGACATTGCCATGGTCTTCCAGAACTACGCGCTCTATCCGCACATGACAGTGCGCCAAAACCTCTCCTATGGCCTGAGAAACCGCAACGTCCCCAAGGACGAAATCGAGCGCCGCATCCTGAAGGCCGCGAGGTCACTCGAGATCGAGCCATTCCTCGAGCGCAAGCCGCGCCAACTCTCCGGTGGCCAGCGACAGCGCGTCGCCATGGGACGGGCCATCGTGCGCGAACCGGCGGCTTTCCTCTTCGACGAGCCGTTGTCCAACCTCGATGCAAAATTGCGCGTACAAATGCGGGTCGAGATCAAGCGACTCCAGCGGTCGCTTACAACGACAAGCGTCTATGTGACCCATGACCAGATGGAAGCAATGACGCTTGCCGATCGGCTTGTCGTCCTGAATGAAGGGCAAATCGAACAAGTTGGCACGCCGATTGAACTTTACGAAAGGCCCGCGACGGCATTCGTCGCGACCTTCATCGGCTCGCCATCAATGAACCTTCTCGAAATGGCCAAGGGTGGTTTCGATCTCGTCGAGCGTTCCTTTCCGCAGAACGCAAGGACGCTCGGTATCCGCCCCGAGAACCTCGAACCCGCGGGCACCGGAAAACCCACCGCCCTGACGGCAGAAGTAACCGTCAGGGCCGTGGAACTCGTCGGTGCCGAAAGTTACGTGCATGGCAGCCTGCCAAACGAACAGGACATCGTCTTTCGCATTCCAGGGCGCTCGCAGATCGCGATCGACGAACGCATGTCGATTGGAGCGGTTCGGGAGGACCTGCATTTCTTCGACGGAACCGGCCAGCGCATTTCTGAAGCGCAGAGCTAGTCGGCAGCTAGCTTTCTTTGGCATGAAACTGGAGAAGGAGCGCCTTGAGTTCGGGTTCGCGCACGCGTCTCGAGGCCTCCGCAAGGGAAAATAACCCCTTCCGTCTCTCGCCTTTCTCTCTGAAATCGCAGGGGGGCTCGATGCAAGAGCGACCTGGAAAATACATCCACCATGCAGGGCATCGGGCCGCCGTTCGTCCACAATCTTCAGGTCAAGTGTGGTACAAGAGAGATGACTATCGCGGATGGGGGCGCTTGCTTTCACTCCGCGTCGAGATCGCCCGCACTCCGATTCTTATCAAGCTTAAGCCAAAAATAGGCGTAAGGCTGGAATGTCATGGCATAGGCCTTGTGCTCGATAATCGGAAAAGCGGCGCCCCCCGTCAGTTCGACCGGCGTAAACCCGTTGAACTTCGACAGCCCAATTTGGGTGGCCTGCGCCGTGTTCGAGAGATTGGCAACACAGAGGATCCGGTCGTCCCCATCGGCTCGGACAAAGGCAATGACGCTGTCGTTGTCCGTCTTCACAAAGCGCATCTGCCCACGGGCGAAAGCGGTGTGTGAGGCCCGCAAAGCGAGCACCTGCCGGACCCAGTTCAGCAGCGAATGAGCATCGTCCTCCTGATCTTTGACATTGATCGCGGCATAGCCGAACTGGGCATTGGCGATAACGGGAAGTGCAAGAGCTGAAGGCGGCGCATTCGAGAAACCGGCATTTTTCTCGTCTGCCCACTGCATGGGAGTGCGGACCCCATCGCGGTCGCCGAGCTCGATATTATCGCCCATACCGATTTCGTCGCCGTAGTAGAGCACGGGACTGCCAGGAAGCGATAGCAGCAGCATGTGCAGAAGCTCTATCCGGCGCCTGTCCTGGTCCATAAGGGGTGACAGGCGGCGACGGATGCCGAGATTGAGCCTGGCGCGCTTGTCGGCTGCATATTTTTCCCAAAGAAAATTCCGCTCGGCCTCGCTGACCATCTCCAATGTCAGCTCATCATGGTTGCGCAGGAAGATCGCCCATTGGCAGTCGTCCGGTATAGGCAGGGTCTGGCGCATGATGGTCTTGATCGGCTTGCTGCTTGCCTTGGCAACCGCACTGAATATTCGGGGCATGAGGGGAAAATGGAACGCCATGTGGCACTCGTCGCCCTCACCAAAATATTCCCGCGCCTCCTTCGGCCAAAGATTGGCCTCGGCCAGCAGGATCACCTCGGGATGCGTTTCTTCCAGTGTCCTGCGAAGGTGCTTCAGCAAGGCATGCGTTTCCGGGAGGTTCTCGCTCTTGGTCTTCTCACGCTCAATCAGATGCGGAACGGCGTCGAGACGGAACCCATCGACCCCCTTGTCCAGCCAGAAACGCATGATCTTCAGCAATTCCTCGACCACTATCGGATTACGGAAATTGAGGTCAGGCTGGTGCGCGTAGAAGCGATGCCAGTAGTAGGCCCCAGCGACCGGATCCCAGCTCCAGTTCGAGGTTTCGGAGTCGATGAAGATGATACGTGTCCCTGCGAACTTTTCGTCTGTGTCGGACCAGACATAGTAGTCACGCTCTTTGGAATCAGCACGGGCGCGCCGCGCGCTTTGGAACCACGGGTGCTCGTCGGAAGTGTGATTGATTACCAGCTCAACGATGATCCTGATGTTTCGCTGATGCGCCGCCGTGACGAAAACCTCGAAGTCCCGGACGGATCCGTATTCGGGACTGACATTTGTATAGTCAGTGACATCGTATCCGCCGTCGCGGCCGGGCGATGGATAAAAGGGAAGCAGCCAGATGGTGTTGACACCAAGCGATTCAATATAATCGAGCTTTTGGGTGAGACCGGCGAAATCCCCGATACCGTCCCCGTTCGCATCGCTGAAAGACCTTACGTGGAGATGATAGATGACGGCGTCCTTGTGCCACAGAGGGCCGCGCCTTTCATTTCTGCTTTTTGCCGTCATGGGGCGATCACTCGCCCGGCTGTGTTGCTGACGGCCGTGGCGATATGTAAATAGCCGCGCCGGTGAAACGTCCCAACACGGAAAGATTGTTCCACCGCATCTGGAAAGACGAGGTCCGCGATCGCGGATGCGGCGAACCAGACGGCCGCGAAATACAAGGGGAGTGCTCGCCGCGTGGCACGAAACGTTCGGGTAACGGCAGGCGCATAGCTCATGAGGCGGGCTCCGAGACGAGGTCGTCGAGGGCTTCACCAGAACACGCGACGCCGTCCATTGTTCCTGACTTTCGGAACAATGAAATTCCATGAATGGTTTACACGGCACCGATGTCCACAAAGGGAGGTCATCAGTGTTGTTCGATGAACTGATGCCGATAACACCCGGTTGGGATGACATGTTCGTGCGTATCGCGGCAACCTTGATCGCCGGTGGCGTAATCGGGTTGAATCGAGAGAAAGGCGGTCATGCTGCGGGACTGCGAACCACTTGTTGGTCGGACTCGCGGCATGCATTGCGATGATCCAGGCGAATCTATTGCTAGCCACAAGCACTAATGTCAGCGGGTCGATGGACATCCTGCGCTATCCGCTCGGTGTTCTGACCGGCGTCGGTTTTATCGGCGGCGGCGCTATCCTCCGCCGTGGCGATATCGCTACTGGCGTTACGACTGCGGCAACCCTCTGGCTCATCACAGTCATCGGCCTTTGCTTTGGGGGAGGACAGGTTGTCCTCGGCGCGATCGCCACCATCGCGGCATTCCTGATCCTCTCGCCGTTCAAGACCCTTGGAGAGAAGGTTTCCTGCGAGCAGAAGGGCTGCGTCGGCATAAAGGTACCCAAAGGTTCACCAATTCCGACGATCAAATCCGAGCTGCCCTACAGGCTGGAACCGTGCTTGACAAGTATTCAGCACCACGACGGGCAGTTCGACGAGATAGTTTACGAGTTGCATTGGTACGCGGCGAATGCTCAATCTGCAGAGGCAGTTGTCCGTAACCTGCAGGATCGCTTCGAGACAATCCGTTTCGTGCATCGGTCGACCGTTTCCTGAACAAGGATGACGCTGTGGTGAACCATGACGCTGGCACCCCGGCTTCGAGGTAGCCCGAGACTCGATCACTGCCTTAAGCGGCCAGGAACGAGCCTGCCGCCTGGTGCTGAAACCCAAGCCCGCGCGCCACAGAGCTGTGCTACGGGTAGGCCGCGCGCTGGCGTCGCAGCGCGCGGCCATCTTGGACCATCAGCGAACGGTCTGCGCGTTATGTCGATCATGGCTTTGTCTGCTGGCTTCCAGGGTGTCGAGCGGCTCGACTGCAACTCTTGACCGAAAGCCCGGATGTTGCTGCTCGTCCGATCCCAGTATTCACTAGGATTTTTGCGTGTCGTTTGCGCGTGCGGCCATATTGACGAATGGCGGTCGCTTCAGCCCTCTTGGTGGTCTGGCGTCGCAATTCGTTTGAGCGGATCCCCGTATCGGTTGGCTCCTGAGCGATGGGGCGAAGACGACAATCCCGCCTAGTGCGCGAGCTCAACCTGCGCCTCGCGAGCCGCCGCAATGAATGCTCTGCGCGCCAGGGCCGGAGTAAACAGCCCCTCTTCAACGCCGGAGCATATTGGAAGACCTGCAAAGAAGTGACCTCCGTTAGTAGCCGGCCACGTGTTGAGAAGTATTATTAGAGCTTCGCCTACAGAGGTCACGGGGATGCGCCCTCCATTTTTGTCGCAGACCACAACGGCTCCGCCCCAATCCGTGTCTGGCATCCTAAGACGCATCGAAGACGCGTCGCCGCGCGGTTGGCAGGATGCCGCCCAGAATAAAGGCTTCCTCGTATATGCGACCATGCGAGTACGATCGCGGCTAGCCTGTCTTAGCCAATGGGCCGGTGCTGTTCATGAGATCCTCCTAGATGGGGGTAGCCCAATATGCCTGCCTCTATGCCGGCCGCAATAAACATGTCCCGAGCGGCAAGTGGATCCGTGATGCCGCAGAGCGCGCCGAGGCAAGCTGCTCTTGCCTCGATGTATCGTTCTGCGCGGAGCGGTGGCCAACGATTCTTCATGCATACCAACGCTGCGTCCGGTCCAGAGATTCGTTCCCACATGCCGTTGCGGATACAGACCTCGACCGAGGTGGCGTGTTCCAAAGAAGGCGCTACCCCGCCTTAACGTGCGGCTTGTTTGGCCGCCCGGAAGGGTGAGTGGGCGCCGCAGACTTCAATGTTCCGCTCTGTCAGAGCAATTTCAAAGGAATGCCCGAGAATGAAGTGCTGAAGCGCGTTGTCTGTCTAGTCAGCAGACTGGGCAGCATTTCATTTTGCGCGATGCTACCCATAACGACGACTGCCACTCACATCCCGACCGACGACTTCCCTGATGATGGTCAGGGTCTCTCTGGCGGCTTCCTTCGGGGGCAGGGCAGTGTCCGCGACATTGCTTACGAGCCTTGTGATGTCATGGTCTATGTCCCTCTCGGACCATCGTTTTCCTTTGGCGACAGTGATGTACACGGAGTAGGCGTGGTGCATGGTTCCGGGCCGTTCGCCAATGACATGGAGAATGCCCCTGAAGCTATTGGGATTCGCCTTCGCAAAAAGGACTTCGCCGATCCTGTAGCCTGCTCGCACCCTTCCACTGGTAATGAGGATGTTCTTGTTGCTCATTGAGACGCCCGCCTCGGCGAGCAGCCTGCGCATCTCCTCGAGATACGGAGCGAGATGCCCATCGTCCATGATGGCCTTCGCGTTCAGCCCGTCGGAGATGACGATCTGGCCCTGAGGGATATCCTCCCCCCACGAGTCCCTTATTCTTTCGACGTCCCTTATTGAGTCCACGCTCAGCATCTCACCGGTGACGGGGTGTGCGATGTAGTCGTTGCGGTCCTTGGACAGGGTACGCACCGGCACGACATTGGGCACCGCCGCAATGAACTCCGGCGTGAGTACGGCCCACAGAGACTCCTTTGCGTCCTCATACAAGCCGTTGACCTTGGCTGCAAGCGTCTGATTGATATCCCATTTGTTCGGTCCGTGCCCTGTGGCAATGTCGACGCCTCGCTCTTCGATTTCCCGCATCTTCTGCCGGCCTTCCGCGTAGACCTCGTCGCGGGTCCTTTTGTCCCCCTTGGCCAAACGATACTGGAAATACACCCAAAGAGGATCGCCATAGTTTGAGGTGTAGCCGTCGCTTTCATCCACGATGCCAAGTCGTTTGTAGAAGTCCCACATCGCGTCGTTGACCCGGTAGCCGAACTTGTTGCGCAGCCGGACGTGATCCTGAAACGAGGTGGTGAGATAGCTCAGCATCGGGTCGTTCTTGGTGGGCAGCGCGATCAGATAAGCCGGGTTGGCCGGCATGATCTGATCCTGACACCAGTCCAGGTCATCAAGGCTGACCGTCATGTGGAGGGTCGTGCAGATATCGAGGCCGATGGTAAGCCCATGAAGCTTCCCCATCACCAGGTCTTCCAAGCAGCATCTCACCAATTGGTCACGCGTCTTGAAGACCTCCGGCCCGATGAAACCCGCAACATCGTTGACGTGCAGCCAGGCGCCCTGTGGCTGCACCTTCGCCAATACGAATCCTACCGCCCTGCTGAAGCCGTACTTTCGCGACTCGAGGACCATCATGTCGACGCCGTTCGCCGCTCCGTTGGTGAATTCAGAGCCTTGCCCGGTTTCGAAGTAGAGGCCGTGTCTTTCCCCCTTCTTGGCATGCGCATACTTGAGGATTTTGTCATTCGTTATGTCGAAGATCTTGTTGCAATCGTCGGTTCCAGCAAGGCTCTGAAACATCGTGGAAACCGTTTTAGGGAACCTGTCGCCGACCTCCGCCTGAACGTCGACGTGCGCCAGCACGCACCATGGGATCACTTCCTGCAGCTCGAACGTATCGACGACGTCCTTGAGCGCCTGCTCGACCGCGGCGACGCTCGCCACCGTGCTGTCTACCGGATTGGTGCCGATGACGATGTCACCGGTGGCATAGGAGAACGCATCGAACACCTGCCAAATGATGTCCTCGGGATGGTCTGTTGGAGAATTGGGCTGGATACGTGCGCCCATGTACCCCTTCGCCCCAAGCTTGGTGCCGGGCAGCACGTTGAAGATCTTGCGACTTAGCGAGACGAGCTCGTCGTTGCTCATCAGTTTCGGAACGCAACCGATTGTGTCGCTGGTCAGGCCGTACATGACGCCCTTGATCTCGTCCTCCGGTTCGGCGAGAAGAAATTCCTTCAATTGGCCCATCGTCCAGCCCTTGACCTTTTGGAACTGGACCTGATCCGTGGTCTGCCAGATCAGTTGCTGCAGATCGTCTTGAAACAGCGGCCTGCTGTAGAGGTCCTCGAGCCTCGTATTTGCCAGGAGAGTGCGTGCATTCTTTCGCGTTGTTTCATTGTCGGCACCCACTCCGATTGTTTGATCTCCTTCCTTGAAGTCATTCGAAGCGCCGATGACCTGCTGGTAGGCCGTTAGGTCGAAGCCGCCTTTGATCCTGTCGACATATGCAAAGACGTCCTCGCCGTCTTTCACCTCGTCGATCGCGAGGGCGTTTTCGGAGGTCGCCGCCCTCGAGATATGACTGTAGCCTGCAAGCGCAGCGGCCGCAGTTCCCGCGACTAGCAGATCTCGTCTGGAGAGAACAATTCGCCGATCAGAGATCGGGCCCTTGCTCATGGCGACACCAACAGGTCGTCCCGTTCGGGCAGATGCGGTTGAGGTGCGTCCGCTCGCGGCTGCATCCGCAACACAATTCGGCCGTCGATCTTTCCCGCTTCCATACGCTGGAAAATGTCGTTGATGTTCTCGAGGCTCTCCCATGAGAAATGGGGCGCTACCTTGCCTTCCGCCGCAAACTGCAACGACTCCTCCAGATCCTGTCGAGTGCCGACGATCGATCCCCGCACGGTTATGCGCTTCAGGACTGTGTCGAACACAGGCAGAGAGATCATCCCTGGAGGCAGGCCGACGAGCGCCATCGTACCGCGCGACCTGAGGAAGCCGAAGGCCTGCTCCATGGCCGCAGGGGAGACGGCGGTTACGAGGGCGCCATGAACGCCACCGCTGGTTGCCTTCCGTACCTGCTCGACGGCCTCTCCGGCCTTGCAATTTATTGTCACGTCAGCCCCCAGCTTCTTCGCCAACGCCAGCTTTTCTTCGAAGATGTCGGTGGCGACGACGTGCATGCCCATCGCCTTGGCATACTGAACGGCCATGTGGCCTAAGCCACCGACGCCCGAGATGGCGACCCATTCGCCAGGACGTACTTCCGTCTCCTTCAATCCCTTGTAGACAGTCACCCCAGCGCAGAGGACTGGCGCAGCGGGGCCGAATTCCAAACCATCCGGCAATCTGCCAACGAAATCAGGGTCCGCAAGTCCATACTCGGCGAACGTGCCATTGACCGAGTATCCTGTGTTTGATTGCGATGCACAGAGCGTTTCCCAACCGGTCCGGCAGTGCGGACAGTAGCCGCAGGAACTGTGAAGCCAGGGCACGCCAACACGGTCGCCCTCCTTCACTCGCTTCACTCCGGCTCCTACGGCAGAAACATATCCGACGCCCTCGTGTCCAGGAATGAACGGTGGAACCGGTTTCACGGGCCAATCGCCATTGGCCGCGTGCAGATCGGTATGACACACTCCCGTCGCTTCATATTTGACGAGTATCTGCCCCGGCCGCGGCGAGGGCATTGCCATTTCTTCGATTACCAAAGGTGTACGGAACTGTCGAACGACAGCGGCCTTCATCGTCTTGACCATGAGTTTGCCTCCCACTGCAATACTCGAAGATCTTGGCGGGGTGTCGATCGATTTGAAGGCGCAATATGAGAGCGGAAGAGCGCGGGACCTCCCAAAGTGCCGCACCTCTGCCCAGGCGCGAAGTAAACCAGGTCGCTCCCCGACGGCAAACTCAAAGTAAACCTCTTCGGCTCGCTCGACAACAACGAAGCGTTGAGTTGCTCGTGCCAGCAACAGCGTCTCAGCGGCTTTTTGGCCGTGTTCCACTCGCGTCACTAAAGCCAGTTAGTTTGGGGCGCCCCACCTTCGTTGCGCAAAGGCTCCAAGTTCTCGAGTTCGTCGGCTGCACAGGTGAAACGGCGACAAGGAGAACTCTAATCTGGTCCAGCCGAATCCCTAACGAGAAAAGCCCCGTTTGCTAGGCGGGCCTGCCGGGATTATCATTATTTTATGTGAAAGCAGGCGCGGAAGGGCGCTCGTTATTGTGGGAAGTGCCATTTAGTCATCGAACAAGGAGGGCTTATCGTGAACAGGATCCTGGTAGGCCTAAGTCTCGTCGTTTTCGGCATGCTTCTCCTGATCTCGGAGGTTCTCTTTCGAAAGCCCATCAGGAGTCGTTACCGCAATGCGGCAAACGATACTCAGGGCACCGGATTTTTGGGATTAACGAGGAATACGGCGGGTCTCATATTAATGGCCGCAGGAGCCACAATGTTGATCGCCACCGGTTAGTCAGTGGCTGTCGTAATGGCGCACCCGAACGCCACCTCATTGAAATCTAAGGGGTGGCGGACAGCCGCCACTCCCTTCTTCTGTGACGGTCTACCTGATGATCTGCACAACCTTGTAGCTGTGCGGGTCAACGATCACTCGCTGCTGGTTGACGACAGCATATCCATAGCGATCATCATCCGGGACAGGAGTTACAACCACGTTGCGAGGTAGCGGCTTGCCGACCACCACCGGCTCTTGCACGACAACTGCGTCAGCGGACACCGGTTGCTGTTCGACATAAGTTACGACCTTCTGCGGCGGCGGGTCGATCACCGTTCCCGCGATTGCGCCAGCAACGCCGCCAACGGCGGCCCCAACCGGACCTCCGACGATTGCGCCGGTCACGGCACCACCTGCGGCGCCGGTCACAGTGCCGTTCTGAGCAGACGCCGCCGTTGCGAAGGAACCCAAGGCAATGGCGGAAACAATCAGCAGTTTCGTTTTCATGACAACTCCTTTCATTTTCGAGCCATGTATCAACAAAACCTCTGGGACCGCCCTTCGTTCCTCCTATCGCTTCACGTTGTATGAGCCGATGTTACAAACATCGCTCTTGTAAGGAAGGCGACGCGACTTTCCTGCAGGACATCAAAGGATAACTTCCTGGCGATAATGTCACTAATTTCAATAACTTGTCTCTTTGCCGTTGCCTCATTCAAGAAGGGTCAATCTAAGGGACATCGAACCGGGGCCCGGCTGATGGGAGTTTCGGCAACGTTGGTGGCAGTCGCGCGCGTGCTAAAGTTCAAACGACCGAGTGTGAGCGGCGACTTACTTTCCACCAACCTGTCCGCTGCAAGAGCTAAGTGTGGTGTTTCGCATTTCTCCATCGATCGATGGAAGTTCTAACGGCCATTACGGTCCCAACGACTGTCATGCCGGCACTAAGCACTGGCGATCAACAACATTGCGCCCGCTGCCGTCAATATCAGCCCTACCCAATTCCTGGTCATCCCCAGAAACCCGAGACCCTGAGCGTGAGGTTCGAGGGTCGGTATAGTGTCGTTTGCCGATTCACGATGGCGGTCACTGAGCGGCCGTCCGGCGAGTGCCTCCCAGACGAGGAGAAGCATGCCGAAAATAACTAGACTCGTGCCTACCAATATTGTCACGGTCAGCACTCCTTGTTCGGTTGCTAGAATAGGTTAACTTCCCGCGGGCGCTAGCGTTCCGGCAGCCCTTTCGGTCGCGTGCGGAAATCGATCGGCTTCCCAGGCAGTGCTGTCATCGCCTTGCCTCGTCCAGCAGGTTGTCTCCTTCAACAAAATCGACACGCGAAGACGCTTGCGGGTCTCCCGTATTAGCGGTGACCTGTCGCGTTTCGAAAAGCCGCCTTGCTCGCGATGGCTCGAGCCATTGGCCCGAGGTCGAAGGTCCATTCTTGCGGGTTCTTCTACGGGCTGTGAATTCAACAGTCGTCCGGAACAGAACTCACGCGGCAGCGTTGTGAGGATGCGGGAGATAGTGTCGGATGCTTGAGGATCGCTACAACTGGATCAGTCGGCGCGCGCACGAGATTTGGGAGCAAGAGGGTGGTCCAAATGGACGCGACCGAGACCATTGGTCACTGGCTGTCGCAGAGCGGGAAGAATTTGAACACATGTCCATGGATCTTGTCGTAGAGAGGCGCAGCAACGATACCTCGCCGCGTCCCAGAACTATTCTCATCGTCGATGACGAACCGTTAATCAGATTCGCGACGGTAGATGCGCTGGAGCAAGCCGGATACGAGGTGATTGAGGCAGGCAACGCTGACGAGGCGTTAGCTCTCCTGGGGCGGATGGCCGTCGACGCCCTGTTTACCGACATCAACATGCCGGGTTCCATGGACGGTCTTCAACTCGTGTCACGCGTAAGGGAGCGCTCACCCAAAACGCGGATGGTGGTTACATCGGGCCACGTCCACCTTGGTCGTTTCGACCTTGCGAGCGGGGTGGCATTCCTTCCGAAACCTTATCAATATGACAGCCTGATTAAACTACTTGAAGAACTCCTGGCCTAGTGTGAGCGTTCGGAACTCCCACGCGGACGCGGCGAGCGTTTCATGGAGCTATCGCGCTTCACGGCGCTCAACAATTGTCGCTCGCGTCGGCCGGGGTGTGTGGCCGCGGAACTCGCCGGCATACCCCTCCTCACAAACGATAGATACGTCTTGCGTTCTCACAAAACATTGCTTTGCGCTCCGCCTGCGAGAAGTTGGCCGTGATTTCGTCGAAGCCCGCAAATATTGTCTCGAAGCTGCCAACAAGACTATCAACCGGGAAGTTTGACGCGAACATCACCCTTGCCGGCCCAAAGACATCGATAGCATCAAGCACGATTGATCGATTGTCGGCGACGGTCCATGGGCGTCCCGGGATGCCGATCCCGGAGATCTTGATGTTGGCATTGGGAGCGCCCGCCAACATCGTAAGCGCCGCCCTCCATCGGGCGAGCGCTTCAGCGCTGCGGTCGGAGGGCAAGCCGGTATGGTTGAGGATGAGGGTAGTCTCGTCAAAATCATCAGCGAGCATCCGAGCTTCGCCGAGATGCCACCAGGGAACCTGCAGATCGAAGGAAAGGTCGTTGCGAGCCAACATCGCAAAGCCTCGACGCCAGCTCGGATCCGTCATCGAACTGACGATGCCGGCGGCAGCAAGATCGGGACCCGCCGCGGCCCTCGGCTTATGACGAATGCCCCGAACCAGCGGGTTTGCGCCATGAGCCGCAAGCACCTCTTCGGCATCAGCGCGATCGAGCCATGCCTGCGCCACCATCGCGCTCGGCAAGCCGTGCTTAGCAGCGACCCGTCCAACCCACTCCGTCTCCCCGATTGGATCAGCTGGATCCCACTCGGTCTCGATAAAAACCGAGCCAACCACTTCGAAGCGCCCCACATCACGCCGGTAATCGGCAGGCATGTAGTTTCGCCTCAACGCACTGTAGTCGCCATAGCGGAACAGGACGGGGCGCTCGTCGCACAGCCATGGCAGATAATTTCTTTCGATATCCCAGAAATGATGGTGTGCATCGATGATCTGCATGGATGGACCTTAGTTTTTGACGCCGAACCGAGCCTGGCGATGATGCCACACTGGGCGGGAACGAAAAGTGCAATGGATCGAGAGGCAAAATTTTCTGGTGCGTCCCGTGTTTCATGAGAAACAAGCCTCTGAAGTTACTTGCTTTATAAGACGTATTTTGCAATTAATAATTACAGACTCGGGAGGACGCAATGGCTTTTACAAATGTGCCGATCGGCGGGAACATCAATACCAAAATATGGGAGCCGCTTGAGATATCGCTCGAGGCGTCGGGCGACTTCGTGTCGCCCTATACGGAGGTGTCCGTCTGGATCGACCTCACCGGTCCGGCTTTTCGCAAGCGCGTTTACGGGTTTTGGAACGGCGGTCGGGCTTTTTGCATACGTCTGACGGCGCCGCGCGTTGGCGAATGGACCTGGTTCTCGAACAGCAACACCGCCGATATCGGTCTCAATGGCCGATCCGGTCGTATCCTCGCCGAACCTCAAACTGCCGACGACGTGTCTGCCAATCCCAACCGGCGCGGAATGATCGGAATATCGGCCGACGGGCGCGGGCTGCAATATGCCGACGGGACACCGTTCTTCCTGATCGGAGATACCTGGTGGTCGGTGCCGACCTTCAAGTTCCCCCTGCCTCAGGGGGAGCGGCACCATGCCATCGGCCCGGATGCCGACGTTCGCGACTATCTCGAATTCCGTCGGGGTCAGGGATACAATTGCGTGGCATTGCTGGCTGCCATGCCCGCCTGGGCGACCGATGGCTTTGATTCCGATCTTTATGATGACGAAGGAACCCTGTTGCGCAATGCCTGGCGCAAACCGAATTCCCGCTCCCCGATGAGCATGCACAACGAGGGTGGCCGCCCCTTTCTGTTTCCCGGCAAGGTTCCCGGCTTTGAGGAGGTCGTTCCGGACTATGACCGCGTCAATCCGGAATTCTTTAAAATCCTCGATCGGAAAATGGAGAGTATCGATGACGCTGGCTTTGTTCCCTTCATCGAGGTGGCCCGGCGCGATACCGGACCGGCATGGAAGAAATACCACGACTGGCCAAATTCCTATGTGCGTTATGTCCAGTACGTGTTTGCGCGTTATCAGGCCCAAAACGCCATCTTCAGTCCCATCCACTACGATTACTATCTCAAGACTATTCCGGCGCACGAATACAATGAGCCATGCAATGCGGTAATCGAGCAATTCGGTCGCCCGCCGTTCGGCACCTTGCTCAGCGCCAACTCCAATCCCTCGACACTGGCCAATTTTGGTGAAGACGGTCGGTGGCTCGACCTGCATCAGACGGGCAACACGCGCGAGCACTATTCCTACTGGTGGATGGCTGAAATGTACCATTCGAAGCCCACCAGACCGGCGCTTGCCGGTGAACCATACTACTCGGGACTTTATAACCTCGGAACGCCTTACACACTGGGCAAGGAGGGCGACACCCCGGAAGACGACGCCTATGTCCGCTCGGGGATGTATGGCAGCCTGCTCAATGGCGGCTACGCCGGCTATATTTACGGCGCGGAAGGCATCTGGCAATCAGCGGTCGAAGAGGGTTCGCGCGTTTTCATGTGGGATGCCTTCAAATGGAGCTCCGGCGCGACGGTCCAGCATCTGAAGACCTTCGCCTTCGTACGCGGCACGGACTATCGCGCTCTGGTGCCGTGTTCTGATTCACTGGCCAACGCCCGCAATGGGCCAGATCTTGGCTATGAAGGCTGGGCCTATGCCGCCGGTGCGTCCGACCGGAGTTGGTATCTGCTCTATTTCGAGCCCGATTGCGCCGATGCGATCCGCCTTCGCGGCTTTTCCGGACCTGAAAGCTATCGGCTTACATGGTTCGACCCGCGCTCGGGGCAATGGAGCGAGCCCGGCGGAATCGTCACCGTCAGCGCCGATACCAGCCTGCATTTGCCGGCGCTGCCGGACAGGCAGGATTGGGGTCTGATGCTCGAGCGCGTCTCGTTCTAAGAAGAAGAAGCAATCGTCGGTCCGCCGCTTAGCGGGCGGCATTGGCGTGGCGGCGCATGCTGCCGCTGCGAGCCGGTGGCGCCGATGCGGGCGCCCGATTTTCATCCACGACGAAGGCTCTCACCCGCTGCCAACCGCCTTCCATGTGCGCGATCAGCACTCGCGCCAGACGATCAGCGTCGCGCGCATGCAAAGCGTCGATGATCTCCACATGCTCGTCGACAGCGCCTTTCCAGTTAGCGGGCAGGTTGGTGCAGGCGTAGCGGATGCGTTGCATGCGCGCGACAAGTGTTCCATGCAACGTTGCCATGACTTCATTTCCGCCCGCCTCGACAATGGCCCGATGGATGGCGAGGTTGGATGTGAAGTAAGCAGCACGCTCGCCGGCGTCGAAGGCCTGAACCATGCGCTCATGGAGCTTGTCGATCTTCCGAAGCTTGGCATCCGTGGCCCGCTTGACGGCCCGCCTGCCAGCTGCAGCCTCGATTTCGCCGGTGGCCTCCAGGACATCGTGCGCTTCTTGCGGAGTAATCAGCTTGATCATCGCACCCTGACGCGGCAGGGAGATGAGAAGGCCCTCGGCGATCAGCACCTTCAACGCTTCGCGAACAGGTGTCCGGGACACTTGCAGTGCGTTGCTGATTTCGAGTTCCGGAATGACCTCGCCCGGTGTCCAGCTTCCCTGGACAATCATCTCGCGGATGCGCAGGAGGACCTCCTCGTGCATCGAGAGGCGTCGGATAGGCTCCATGAATTCATCTTTCCACAACGGCATCGGGCCGCCGCAGGCAGCGCCGACCGCCTAGATAGTTCCTTCAATCGCCCCAAATGGCAAGACCGCTCTGAGCGTCGAAGAAATGCAGCCTGGCGCAATCCACCGCTATCCTCACACGCTCACCCGTCCTGACAGTCGACTTGGCATCGAACCGGGCCACGCACGCACTGCTGCCGCCGTCGAGCG
Organism: Rhizobium sp. BK251; assembly: GCF_004345245.1. Taxonomy (GTDB): domain Bacteria; phylum Pseudomonadota; class Alphaproteobacteria; order Rhizobiales; family Rhizobiaceae; genus Rhizobium. The sequence goes on from NZ_SLUQ01000011.1 coordinate 145,659, forward strand.
ACTTCGAAATATCCGAAAGCGTGTCCGGATCGATGACCTCCGCCACACGCGCATCGAGATTGAAGTGCACGATATTGTCCGATCCCAGTGCCTCGGAGAGGTAGACATCGGCCGTTATCGTCTGGTCGGGCGGATGGCCGGGCACAAGTGCCAGGTCCTCCATGTCCTCGGGTCTCATTCCGACAATCACCTCGCCGCCTGCATGACGAGCAAGGTCGGGTCGCTGCTGGAATACGCTTTCTGTCACCTGCAGGCTTCGCGAGCCTAGTTTGAGGCTAGCCCCTCCCGCGCCCCTTTCCCCCAACTGGGCATGGTAAAGGTTCATGGCGGGCGAACCGATGAAGGAGGCAACGAAAATGTTGGCCGGCCGGCCATAGATGTTTGAAGGTGTGTCCACCTGCTGGAGCACGCCATCTTTCATCAGTGCAACGCGGTCACCCATCGTCATGGCCTCCACCTGGTCGTGGGTGACGTAGATGGTCGTAGTGCCGAGACGATCCTGGATGCGGGCTATCTCGGAGCGCATCTGCACCCTGAGCTTGGCGTCGAGATTGGAGAGGGGCTCGTCCATCAGGAACACTGACGGCTGACGCACGATAGCCCGGCCCATGGCGACGCGCTGTCGCTGGCCGCCTGAAAGCTGACCGGGCCGTCGGCCGAGATAGGGTTCAAGCTGCAAGATCCCGGCTACTTCCGTGACCTTGCGATCAATCTCCTGGCGCGGCACCTTTGCTATCTGGAGGGCAAAGGCAATGTTGTCATAGACGCTCATATGCGGGTAGAGCGCGTAGTTCTGAAACACCATCGCAATGTCGCGATCCTTTGCATGGACTTCGTTGACCACCTCGCCGTCGATGGCAACGGTGCCACCGCTGATTTCCTCAAGCCCCGCAATCATGCGCAGAGCCGTGGATTTGCCGCATCCGGACGGACCTACGAGGACCAGGAATTCCCCGTCGGCGATATCGACGCTGAGCTTGTTCACCGCCGTGATGTAGCCGTGGGCATATTGCTTGGTAAGATTGTCGAGAACGACCTTTGCCATGGCGGATCCTATTTGAAACCTTGCGTGGCAACGCCCTGGACGAGGTAGCGTTGCGAAGCGATGAAAAATCCGAGGACGGGGCCGATGGCGAGCACAGCCATCGCGAACATGCCCCCGAACGACGACTGGCCACCACCCGAATCCACGAACATGCGCAGTCCCAGCGGAACCGTCATGCGTTCAAGACCGGACAGGTAGATGAGCTGTCCCAGGAAGTCGTTGTATGTATTGAGGAAGGTGAAGATCGAGGTAGTCACGATGGCCGGTGTGCACAAAGGCAGGATAATACGGGTGAAGCGCTGCCAGTAGGAGGCGCCATCGACCATCGCCGCCTGCTCGAGTTCCCGAGGCAGGGTGCGCATGAACTGCACCATAAGAAAGATGAAGAAGGCGTCCGTGGCCAAAAACTTGGGCACGACCAGCGGCAGGACGGTGTTGACCCAGCCGATCTTCACGAAGGCGATGTATTGAGGAATCAACTGGACATGAATCGGCAACATGATCGATCCGATCATGATGGCAAACCAGAACCCCTTCCAGCGGAAATGGAGCCTGGCGAAAGCATAGCCGGCAAGGCATGCCGCCATGACGTTGCCCAGAACTGAGAGGGCACAGATGATGAAGGAATTGATGAAAAACGCGCCAAAGGTGACATTGCCGAAGAAGTTCCATCCGTTTGCATAATTCTCCAGCGTCCAGCGCGTGGGCAGCGAGCTCAGCTCGGCGAATATCTCGTTCTGTGGCTTGAAGGACGAGACGATCATCCAGATGACCGGATAGATCATCACCAAGGCCAGAGAGATCAGCGCGAGGTGTGCAAAGAAGGCCCGCATCGGCGAGATCCTGCCAAAGCGGCTCCGGATTCTCATCGCGCGGCGGGAAGGAGCTGAATGATCTTGGTCAATCGTCGCCATAGTAAACCCAGAACTTGGAGGACCAGAAGAGCAAGCCGGTGAAAGTCGCGATGACGACAAGGAGGAGCCAGGCCATGGCGGAGGCGTACCCCATGTCGAGCTGAACGAAGGCGCGCTTGTAAAGATATAATGTGTAGAGCAACGTGCTCTCGGCCGGGCCCCCGGTGCCATTGGAGACGATGTAGGACTGCGTGAACGCCTGGAAGGCGTGGATCATCTGCAGGATGAGGTTGAAGAAGATGACCGGCGTCAGCAGAGGCAGCGTTATCCGCCGGAACTTGATCCAGGCGGAGGCACCGTCAATCGAGGCGGCCTCATAAAGGGAGGCCGGAATCTGGCGCAGGCCGGCCAGGAAAATCACCATTGCCGAACCGAATGTCCAGACATTGAGGATGACCAGCGTCCAGGGAGCGGTATCGGGATTGGCAACCCAGCTCTGCCCTGCAGCGCCGAAAAGACCGAGGAAGTCATTGAAGATGCCGCGCGAACCGAACACCTCGCGCCAAAGCAAGCCGATGGCCACGCTTCCGCCTATCAGCGAGGGAACATAGAAGATCGAGCGGTAAAACGCCAAGCCGGAAAGCCCGCGATTGAGAACGACAGCCACCGCAAGCGACATCAAAAGCACGGTCGGAACCGTCCAGCCCACGAAAAAAAACGTAACGCGCACAGCAGCCCAAAATTGCGGGTCCTGGGTGAACATCTCGATGTAGTTTTCCAAGCCGACCCAACGTGGCGGCCTCAGAATGTTGTAGCGAGTAAACGACAGGTAGAGCGAGATCAGCGTCGGGCCGAGTGTTATGAAGATCAACCCGACGAACCATGGCGCAAGGAACATGTAGGCCGCCCGGTTTTCAAGCTGCCGCGGCGTCAGGCGCGACCGCCGCATGACTCGCATAGGCCCAGCGGCTGCGGCCGGAGACCCGGCCAGCCGCGACTGGAATGATGTATGGCTCATCGCAAGGCGCCTACCTCTGTGAACGAGACAAGGTGGCCGGTCGCGGCCCTTGCGAGACGCGACCGGCTTACATCGATTAGCCGCGGATCAGGCGCCCGATCTGGTCGAGCATCGCGGTTGCGGCATCGTCGGGCGTTGCTCGGCCGAAGGCCACGGATTCATAGGCAGTCGTCAGCGCCTCGACCACCGCGGCATAGCCGCCGGCAGGAAAGAAGGCGGCCCTGGCCTGTGGCGCGACCTGATTGTAGACCTCGATCAGCTGGCGCTGGCCGGCCGTGGCATTCGGATTCTTGAGCTGCTTTTCTCGAAAACGGTCGACGGTGACCACTCCGTTGTCCGACAGGTAAATGTCTGCGGCCTGTTCGTTCTGAAGGAAGAAATTCGACCATGCAGCGACGAGCTTGGCAGAATCGTCATTGCAGTTGGCTCCGATGGCAAAGCCGTTAGCGCCGATATCGTCGCCGGGCCCGGCAGAGCCTCTCGGATAGGGGTGGAGTACGAGCTCCTCGCCGGGCTTTGCGGCGGCGAGCTGCTTTTGATGTGCGTCAAGCTGATTGGCGGGGCGGGCATCGACAGCGATACGGCCGTTGGCGAGCAACGTGTCGTCGATGATGTTGTCCGGAATTTCCGACATCATGTCAGCAGGCTCGGTATCGCCCGCCTTGCGGAGACTTTCCCAATAGGTGAAATAGCGCGCAATAGTATCCTTGCTGACCCCGATGGTACCGTCGGGTTTGAAGAGGACTTCCCCGCTTCCCTGGACAAAGTTGGTAAAGCCGTCCATGGCCTGCCCGAGATTGCCGGTGGCGTATGTGCCTTGGGGCAGCTTTGCGGAAAGATCGGCCACGAATTTCGCATAGTCATCCCAGGTCCAGTCTGCAGGTGGCACCTTCAGCCCGGCCGCCTCGATCTGGGTCTTGTTCATCAGCAGCGTAAAGTAGAAGACGCCGCTCGGGATGAAATAGAGTTTGCCGTCCGGGCCGCGGCCAGTATCGAGCACGGTCTTTTCCACACCGCTTACGTCTAGAGTACCGTCGGCGACCAGATCATCGAGGGGTCGCAGGATCGCAGGATCCGCGTACTGAGCCAGCCATCGCGACTGCATCGTGATGGCGCAGGGCTGATTGCCGCTGGCCGACTGCACGGTCAGCTTGTCCCAATAGGAATTGAATTCGCCGGGCTCCCGGCTGATCTTGACCCCGGGATTGGCTGCCTCGAAAAGCTTGGCTATCTCTTCGGTCTTCTGGTTGCGCGTCGTTGCGCCCCACCAGGTAAAGCGGAAATTGCCGGAAAGATCCTGCGCCAGGGCGGGCGGGACAAAGATACTGAGCGTCAAGGCGCTTATTATTGCGGCAAGGCCGATGCGGAAACCACTATGGCCGGCGAGCTTTAATGACATGCGTTCATCCTCCCAAATGAAAGCGCCGCAGTGGCGCGGCATGCGATTCTGCGCGGGCATATTGCGAGACTCGCACGGTCGCGATCGCAGCGGACCTCGGCGCTTCTCGTTCATCGACAGATTGCGGCACGGCTCCTCCCGACCCGCATCTGCAACTACCGTTCCGTCAGCCAGCGACTCTATGGGATCAACCGACCGCCTGGTCTCCAACCCTCACATGCGAGCCTCGATATGCGCAACTAGCGTTTTTCAACGTGATCTATAGAAGAACATTATAGCTTCTGGAAATGCTCCGACCTTACAGCACCTTTGCCTTCCAGATCGATGAGGAAGCCTTTTCGCGCAGGATGGCGTGAATTCGTTTGGCCACCTCGCGCGTTGCTTTGGTCAGTTGGCGGCTTTCGCTGTAGGCCATCGATACCGTGCGCGTGATGGCCGGCGAACAAATACGAACACTTGCCAGTGGTGGGTCGAGCAGGGAATCGTACAAGGCTGCGCGCGACAGAACAGTCATACCCATATTGCGCTGCACGAGCCGGTGGATCTGGGAAAGGGAATCGATCTCGATGCGGGGCACCCTTGCAACACCGTTGCGTTGGGCTGTCTCGTCGAAGAGCTGTCGCAGTCCATGATGCTGGGTGGGCAAAACCATCGGCACGCCAGCCAGGCGATCGAGCGGCACCTCGCCGTTTTCATCGAGCAGGGGAGCGATCGTTTCCATGCGGTCGGCAGCGAGATAGAGCTCTTCTTCGATCAGGGGCTCCACTTGCACGCCACTGATCGACTTGACGCCGAAAACCAGCCCGAGATCAAGCCGGCCTTCCCTTAGCCAATCGACAATATAGCCCGACATCGATTCCACTACGCGCAGTCGTACATCGGGCAATTCGGCAAGGATCGTTTCCACGAGGGGTACACAGAGTACGGCGGTGAGCGAGGTCGGCACACCGAAATTGACCGTGCCTACTGCCGTCTTGGCGTGGAGACGCACACTCTCACGCGCGGTCTCGGCAGCATGCAGGATCTGCCGGGCATGGCTCAGCAACTCCATCCCCTCGCTGGTCAGTGCCACGCCGCGCGGCCGGCGCTCGAACAGGCTGACGCCAAGCTCCTGCTCCAACGCCTTCACGCGGATGCTCAGGGAAGGTTGGGCGATATGCAATTGCTCCGAGGCAGCGAGGATCGAACCGCAGTCGGCAATGACAACGAAATAGCGAAGGTCACGCAAATCCATCGCGTCAGCCCGAGGCCCCGGCGATTACCTTCAGTCGTTCCTTGAGGCTTATCATCTCGCCCTTGGCAATGAGCGCCCGTGCCCGATCTGCCACGGGCTGGTCTATCATCTTGTTGTTGAACGTCACCGCGCCCCTGCCCTGTCTTAGTGCCTCATCGTAAGCATCGACGAGTTTTAGCGCCAAGGCAAGTTGATCCGCTGTGGGACTGAACTCCTCATTCAGGATATCGATCTGATTGGGATGGATACAGAAACCGCCCTCAAAGCCTAGTGCCCGCGAGCGCCGCACCACGGCACGGAAAGCCGCGCGGTCGGCGAACTGCGCCACCGAGCCGAGATATCCGATCGGCAGGATGCCAGCGGCCCGGGCCTTTGCCACAAGGTCCATATTCGGCATATAAAGGCCATCGGCCTCCGGCTCCATGCCGAGATCGAGCGACAGGTCCTCGGCGCCGATCGTGATCGCGACGAGCCGTTCGGAGGCCCGGGCGATTTCGGCCATGTTGGCCAGGCCCTCAGCGGTTTCGATCATGGCGAGAAGACGGGTGTGGCCCTGAGCAAGGCCCCGTTCGCGCTCCAGTTCGCCTGCAATTTCCGCGATTGCCCTGACATAGGCGGCGTCCGGAACCTTGGGCAGGTTGAGCGCATCGACATCCGATCCGATCGCTGCTTCGACGTCCGGCAGCGCCAGGCGAAATGGCCGGTTGATGCGTACGACGACGTCAGCACCCCTTCCGGCGAGCTGCCTGGCCACGGTCGGCACGGCCGCTCGCGCTTCTGCTTTGCGTTCCAGCGGCACCGAATCTTCCAGGTCGATCTGGAAGGCATCCGGATTACGCCGCCGGGCACTCTCAACATGCCTGGCGCTGGTGGCCGGCACGAACAGCATCGAACGCCAGATTGGCAGATGCCGGCTCATTTCATCGGCTCTCCGGTTTCGGACCAACCTATCTCGTCAAGGATCTCCCGGCTGTGTTCGCCGAGCCGTGGTGCCGGCCGGCGGAATACACCTGGAGTATGAGACAGGCGCGGGACAATGTTGTGCATTGGAATCGGCCCGAGTTCCTCATCTGGCATCGAGACCACCACACCGCGTTCATTGACATATGGATTGACCAGAAGGCCGCCCATGTCCAAAACCGGGGCAACAGTGACGCCTGCACCCTCAAAGAGCGTGAGATTGCCGGCGAGATCACGCGAGCCGATGAAGTCAGCGAGTATACGATCAAGCTCGTCCCGATTGCAGACCCGCGCATCATTGGTGGCAAAGGATGGATGGGTCTTGAGTTCCGGTCGTCCTATGGTGTCGAAGATGCGCTCCGCCATTGATTGCATCGAGCCGGAAAGCGCAAGGAATTTGCCATCTGCACATTCATAGATGTTGCGCGGCGCGGTATGGCTGGCCTGATTTCCCGCACGCGCCGTTACGCTACCGCTCAGGTGATACCGCAGGGCCTCGCTCGCTATCAGCGAAAAGATTGGTTCGAAAAGGGACAGATCGATCACCTGCCCCTGCCCCTTACCGGTTTCCACGACACGAACGGCAGCCATTGTCGCCGAGGCACCGTAGAGTCCGGCAACCATATCAGCCATCGCCAAAGGAGGTAGCAATGGCGGCCGGTCGGGCCAACCGTTGAGTGAGGCATAGCCCGACATGGCCTCCACCAGCGTACCGAAGCCCGGTTTTTCGCGATATGACCCCGTCTGACCCCAACCTGAAATCCGCAGGATCACCAGGTTCGGGTTCATTGCATGCAGCGTTTCAGGAGAAAGGCCCCATTTCTCCAGCGTCCCGGGCACGAAATTTTCCACGAGCACCTGACTGGTCTCAAGAAGTCTTTCGAATACGTGCCTATCAGGATCGCGCCGCACATCGAGCGTCATACTGCGCTTGTTTCGGGAATAGATCTTCCAGTAGACGTCGACGTCGTCCACAAGCCAGCGACGGAGGTCGTCGCCCTTGTCGGGGTGCTCAATCTTGATGACGTCAGCACCATAGTCGGCTAGGACCAGCGTCGCCATGTTTCCGGCGACCAGCCGCGACATGTCTAGTACGCGGATCCCCTCGAGCGGGCCCTTCCGTGAAGGATCGAAGTGGTCCATATGGGGTGGGTGCCTCGGTGTCTTGTTCATTGGAATTCGATTACCGGCTTGATCTCCTTCAGTGCCTTCATGCTTGCCAGGGCTTCGTTGGCCTGTTCGAGCGTGAAACTGTTGGAGATCATCTTCTCGAAGGGAATGCGTCCCCGCCAGCGATCGGCAAATTGCAGGGCTCGCCAGTAGGAGCGGGCATCACCGGAAAACGAGCCGATGAGACGCAGGTTCTTCTTCACGATGGTCGAAGGCTTTATCGTGGTTTCACCTTCGCTCAATTGCCCGACGGTCAGATAGCGCCCTCCGCGCCGAACGAGATCGAGACCCTCGTTGAAAGCGCCTGGCTGCCCGGTGAATTCCATGACGATGTCGGCCCCGCGCCCCTCTGTCAGCTTCCTTACTGCGTCGAGCCGCTCCTCTGGTGTCGTACGCTCGACCGATAGAACCTCGGTTGCTCCAAAATCCTCGGCAAGCTTCAGGCGCGCGTCGGGAGCGCCGGCCATTATCACCTGAGAGGCGCCCGCCACAGAGGCAACGGCCGCGGCCAGCAGTCCCAGCGGTCCCGAGCCTTGAATCATCACCGTTTCATGGGGCTGAATGTCACCGAGATTGGAATAGGCGTTCATCACCGAGCGGAAGGCACAGCTGCACAGGCTCGCCACAGGGCTGGACATGCCGTCTGGCACCCGGAACCGTCCAGATTGCGGCAATACGTAGCCGTATTCGGTAAAGCCTCCGAGCAGGTAGGGAGGCTTCTCGATATTCTCGTACATGTAGGCCCGGCGGTTCTCGCACAGGGTCGGCTGCCGGGCCACGGTGCAGTAGTAGCACGAGCCACAAGCGGTATGGGTCCAGACAATACGGTCGCCTTCTCTTAGGACAGTGCCAGCACTGTCCTTTTCGGCGCCCGGCCCCAGCTTGACCACCCGGCCGACCATCTCGTGGCCGATGATGACCGGCAGATCGACCTTGAGCGCCAGCGAGCCCTGCCACAGATGTACATCCGTGCCGCAGAGTGTGCATGCTTCCGTCTTGACCAGGATGGCTCCGGGCTCCACGTCCTTCGGCACAGGCACTTCCTCGATCTTCAGTGGATCGCGGAAACGACGCAGCACGGCTGCGCGGGAGAACGAAGGAATAGCACACATGGCATACAGACTTTCGGGTTGAGAACGAGAAATCCGCGTCAGCCGTGGTTAAACACCACGGTCTTGGCAACGGTGAATTCGCGCAGTGCTTCAAGGCCCTTTTCGCGGCCGTGACCGGACTTCTTCACGCCGCCGAATGGCAACTCCACGCCTCCGCCGGCACCATAGCTGTTGATGAAGACCTGCCCGGCTTTAACGCGCTTTGCCATCCGCATCTGCCGTGCGCCGTTTTCAGTCCATATGCCGCAGACGAGACCGAAATCGGTCCCGTTGGCGATCCTCAGCGCATCAGTCTCATCATCGAAAGGGACCACCGCCAGCACCGGACCGAACACCTCCTCTCGCGCCAGGTCATTGCCCTCTGGAACGAGCCCGAACAATGTCGGGGTGACAAAGTAGCCGTTCGGATCAGCACTCTTGTCCAGCATGCCTGTCGCAACGACCTCCAGGCCGCTGTCACGTGCGCCATGAAGGAAACTCTCCACCCGCTGCTTCTGCTGACGGCTGATCACTGCACCGCAATCGAGGTCGGCCGTATGGGAACCAACACGGACGCGGGAAAAGCGCTGCGAAAGCGACCGCATGAAGCTTTCATAGATCGATCTCTGCAGCAGGACGCGACTCCCTGCCGAGCAGGTCTGGCCGGCATTCTGCACGATAGCCTTTATCACCGCCTCGATCGCGGCTTCATAGTTGACGTCCTCGAAGATGATCTGGGGCGACTTGCCACCCAGCTCGAGCATGCAGGGGATATGGTTTCTGGCCGCCGCCGTCTGGACCAGCGTTCCAATTTCAGGTGAGCCGGTAAAGGAGATGAAATCAATGCCTCGATGAACGGAGAGAGCTGCCCCGGCCTCTTCGCCATAGCCCGTCACAACGTTGATCACCCCGTCGGGAAAGCCTGCCTCGGTTGCAATCTCGGCAAGCCGCATTATACCCAGGCATGCTTCCTCCGCAGGCTTCAATACCGACGTATTGCCTGCGGCGAGTGCAGGCCCCAGGGTGCGCCCGAACATCGAGATCGGATAATTCCAGGGGATGATGTGACCCGTCACCCCGCGTGGCTCGCGCAGGATGATCACCTGGTAGCCGTTGAGATAGGGGATCGTCTCGCCATGCAACTTGTCGGCGGCGCCGCCGTAGAATTCGAAGTAGCGGGCACAGACCGTAACGTCGGTGCGAGCCTGCGTCAGGGGCTTGCCAGTATCAGCCGCCTCAATCTGCGCCAGTTCCTCGTGGTGATCGAGGATCAAGGCAGCCAGTCTGCTCATAAGCCGGCCCCGCTCGAGTGCCGCCATGTTTCCCCAGGCGCCATCGAAGGCGCGACGTGCCGCCGCAACGGCCTTGTCCACGTCGACGGCGGTGCCGCGCGCGATGTGGCCGATCTCCTTGCCGTCGCTCGGAGAATACATCGGAATGGTGTCACGCGAGACGGCGGACTGCCATTTGCCGCCTATCAGCATTTCGTTCGAACCCATGCCGCTCCACCCTGTCTTTGCAGATCCGGACAGGTTGCCCTGATCACGCAAGCAAGTATCACCTGCCGGAGCTATCAGACAAATAGTCAATACCAAAGGGAGCTATATGGATCGTTGATAGCCGCTAGCCGAGCAGAGGTCCACTCGCGATGGTCATACGGGTGCATACGGCAATCGCAGCGGCCAGGCCATCCTGTCTGGCGACGCCCTTGCCGGCGATATCAAACGCCGTGCCATGACCAGCAGTGGCAATGGGGATAGGCAGGCCGGCAATCACGGTAACACTGCGGCCCAGTCCCAGGAGCTTGAGTGCGATCTGACCCTGATCATGGTACATCGTGACCACCGCATGATAACCGCCCTCGAGGACATGAGGAAACACGCTGTCGGCGGGGAAAGGTCCCTCGGCATCGATGCCAGATTGTCTGGCGGCGAGGATTGCGGGAGCAATCACATCGATCTCCTCCCGCCCGAATGCTCCTCCCTCGCCGGCATGCGGATTGAGCGCTGACACCGCAAGCCGGGGATGCTCGATCCCGATGCCGAGCAGAAAGTCGTGCATGCGATGGATACCGCGACTCACTGCCGATGGCGTAACAAGGCCTGCCACTTGCGAGAGCGGCACATGCGAGGTGACGCGAGAGGTCCACACATCCCCGAGCATGTTGATTTCGCCAGCGCTGCCACCAAGGAGGCGTGAAAACAGTGCCGCCTCGTCGCCGCCGTCGTGGCCGCCATCGCGCATCGCCTGCTTGTTGAGGGGGGCATAGACAAGGCCATCAATCTGGCCCGATCGAGCGGCGGCCGCGATATGAGCAAACGTATCCAGGACCTCGCGGCCGGCTGCCGCCGATACATGACCCGGCAAGCCGACGGGAGCCGAAAATGGCAGCGGCACAAATGCCGGCGTGGGATCCCTGCGGCGTGCCTGGGCGAGGGTGTCGAGCCGCCGCAATTCGGGCGTGACACCCGCGATGGCGCATCCATGTTCAAGGACCAGCGGGTCTCCGATGACGACCAAGGCAACGCCCGCCTCTCCCGGAGGTTCGTCGATCATCCGCGCCACAAGCTCCGGACCGATGCCGTAGCGGTCGCCCATGGTCAGAGCCAGTACCTTGTTCATGATCTGCGTAGCCTCCCTCATGCCAGGACCCGGCAGCGTGACAATGAGGGTTTTTGTAATTATTAATTTTACAATGTGCAATTGGGAGGTTGGCAATGGCTGAAGGAAAAGAGGGTAGATCAATAGGTTTCATCGGGCTCGGGCTTATGGGCAGTGCCATGGCCGAAATGCTGATGGCTGATGGTCACGACCTGACCGTCTGGAATCGCGAGACCGAAGTGCTGGCGGGTTTTGCCGAACGCGGCGCCCGCATCGCGGCCACGCCCGCCGAGGTAACCGTGCACAGCGATATCGTGATGCTCTGCGTATTGGATACACACGCCGTTGAAGCGGTGACGTTTGGAGCCCGTGGCGTTGTCGAGGCCGGTTCACCTGAAAAGCTTTTGATCGATCACTCGACGACGATGCCGATACCTACAGAGAGCATGGCGAAGGAGTTGAAGAAGCGCTGCGGAATGGCATGGGTCGATGCGCCGGTTTCCGGCGGACCTGCCTTTGCGCGAGAACGACGCCTAACCATTATGGCAGGTGGCGAGGATGCCGCGTTCAACGTCGCAAGGCCGCTCTTTACCTCCTATGCAGCCAATGTCACCCGCATGGGCCTAACCGGCGCCGGCCAGATGACAAAAGTTATCAATCAGGCCATCAGTGGCGTCAGCTACGTGCTGATGGCCGAGGTCCTGCGTCTGGCAGAGGAAGGCGGCATCGACGCGGAACGTATTCCGGAATGTCTCGCCGGCGGTCATGCCGATAGCACCATGCTACACTACGCTTATCCCAAAATGCTTGAGCGCGCCTTCCTCCCACCCGCCAGCAGGGCGAGCCAGATGCTTAAGGATCTTCAAAATGTGACGAGCGAAGCCAGGCGACTGGGTCTCGATCTGCTGCTGGTAGAAGCAGCCCGGCAACGGTTCAGCACCTATGTCGAGAAAGGCAATGGCGAGCGTGAGACCGCCTCGATCTACCAGAGTTATCTCGACGATCTCGTTGCGGACAAGGATGTCCGTTAGCCTAAAAGCCGCACCCGTCCGACGATCAAACGGGTCCGGTTGACCGACTCCCCGCACTACCAGGGGCGCTCTTCCAATTCCACGGTCTTGTCAAAGGCCATGCCGAGTTTGTCGTAAAAGGCACGCCGCTGTCGACGGTCCTTGTCCTGCACCAGCCAGGCGCGCTTCGCTATTTCCTCCGCGTGCGCCTGTGGAACGACGACGACCCCATCGTCGTCGGCGATAATTCCGTCCCCGTTGTTGACAAGTACACCGCCGCAATTGATGGGCTGGTTGACCGACGCCAGGATGAGCCGGCCGGCCATGTGCCGCATGGAGCGCACCGCAGAGAAAACCGGCGAGCCCTGCCCGATGCACTCGCCACTATCGCGGCAAGCGCCATCGATGACGAAACCCACGGTGCCTTTGACCTTCGCGTCGAGCACATTGTTGGAACCCAATAGCCCACAGCGAGACTGCTTCGTGTCGATGACCTGCACCTCGTCGACCGCTCCCATCGGATGCCCGCCGCTCCATAGCGCGTCAGGCGCAGCCTTGCCATCTGGCCCCTTCTTGTATTGGCGCTCGTCGAACTCTTCGTAAGCGAGGCTTGGAAGAGGATTGTTGATGACCCGGTACTCGGCCGTGGAAGCGATACCGGCAAAGAAGACACCCGGAAATAGTGGCCGGATGCGTGGATCCATTTCGTATGTATTCATGAGACCGAGCGAATCGAGTGCATCGGTCACGTCGGAAGTCCGGACTTTTCGCAGTATTTCGAGTGTTTCCTTACTGATACTCAAGGGAATCTCCTCCTCATTATGCCTCAGGTCACAGCATGTGGTGTAGGCTCGCATGTGCCAGAGCATCCATTCAACTAGCGTTTTCCAAGTCATGGTATAGCTCGGCGCTATAACAGGCCGGAGAGACATAGAATTTGCTCGCACTCGGCCGATTCAGTTGCCGTGCAAACCTCGGTGAAATTGGTCCTCGCGTAGTTCTGCGATGTCTTCCGGGATTTTCAAACGTTAAAGGCCACCACTCCGATCAGTCAGCCCCTCTTGCTGCCGCTGATATCTGGCCGACTGTCCGATCTGGCGCGACCTGAAGGAAATTATCGCTGAAGGGGATCATCAGGGACCTCCGTTTCGACAATCGACGGCTGGGACGCGTATTTATCATCATGGCTGTCGGAACGCTGCAATCGCCGCAAGTATGCGGTCACCGGAAAATGGTTCGCCGCGAAGGCGTACACCAAGGTTCGGCGCCAACGGATTATCTTTCGCGCCGTCGACAGCAGTAGTGACAAAGTCGATTTCTGGTTTAGCGCACGGGAATTTGGGGGCTGCCAATGCTTTCTGAGGAAAGCGTTCGCCGGCATGGCCAGCCCAAACGCCTCGTCATTGACGGCAGCCAGACCAACCGGGAAGCGATCGTTGTGACACAACAAGCCGCCTTCAGGATCGGTCTTGCCTCAGAGCTGAACTGGCTCGCTTTGCCACGTCCGTGAATTTGGCCACACGGTCCGCCAGTTTGCTCGGCAACTATCGCGTCAACATTGATTTCGTTCGGGCTGATGGATTGCGCTGCGTCAATGGCAATCCGGCATCGTAGACCCGCGCGACAAGACTTTCGGTGACAGACGCGTCCGCATAGGTTTCTTGCATCCGTATATAAACTGACGACAGACCAGGGTCGAGGCAAAGCGCTTGCCGTACCAAGAGCTCGGCCTTTCCGACATCGCCGCGGGCGACGCTTGCTGCGATCTGGTATAGAAGAGTGCGCCTAGTCTGGAAGGGCAGTGTCTGAGCCACGCGCATCAAATCTTCGAAACGTTCCAGCGCATAGAGAGCCGCCACCCGCTCTTCGGTGATCCAGACAGGCAGGAATGGATCGAGCGTCTCGGCACGATCAAGCATCTCCAGGGCATGTTCAGGCTCGCCGTCGTAGACATAGAACGCAGCGCTTCGCCCGAGTATATAGGCGTCATTCGGAGCCAGTTCCTGAGCACGGATATGATGGTAACGCGCCGAAACGAAGTCACCTGATTTCATCTTTATAGCGCCCATGATGCGATGGGCGGCCGGGTCGGTCGGGTCGAGGGCCAGCGCGTGCGCAACCTGCTGTTCGGCCTTCTGGAGATCAAAGCTTGGCAAATTGCTCCACGAGCAGACATGCATTGCAAATGGACGACCGAAACCGGGGTCGGCGGTCATTGACCGCTCGAACCAGGACATTGCCTCGTGTATGTGAGTATCTGACACGCCAGTTAGGCGGTGATGATCAAGTCCGCGCAGATAATACTCATAGGCTGTCATATTCTCCGGTCGCTTCAACCGTGCCGCCGCAAGTTCGGACTGTTCCACCTGGCCGGACACGGTCGCAGCAACGCGCGCGATGATTTCGTCCATGACGTCAAGCAATTCGCGAAACGGACGCTTGATACGATCGGACCAAATGACGAGGCCCTCCCCGGTTTCCATCAGCGAGATGTTCAGCCGAAGGTCGTCTCCGGATTGTCGGATTGAGCCGCTAACAACGTAACCTACGCCAAGAAGGCGGCCGACCTCTACGGGATCCTTGGTCGTCAGCGCTGTCGCCGCAGAACGGGAACTTACGAACAGTCGCTTGAGGCGGCTGAGTTCGAGCGTCAGATCGTCCGTAATGCCTTGAGCGAGAAAACACTGATCCGTGATGGCGCCCGGCGCTACATCGAATTGCGCCACCGCGATCGAATTGCTTCGAGGAGACTGGGCAACATTAGGCACGGAACGCGTCGGAGCGAACTGAAAGACGTGACGGTCGACGAGTTCAGTGACGCGGTAAATCCGGATCGGCTCGAAAATACCCTTAAGCCGCCGTTCTCCGACGTCTTCGAAACCACACGGTGAGATCCGTCGGACCTGATCGTAAAGCAGCCCCGAAACGTCGATGGCGCCCGCTGGCGCCGACGCCTCGATGCGCGCGGCGATGTTTACCCCATCGCCTCGCAGGTCCGAGCCCACTACGACGACATCGGCGACGTGAAGGCCGAACCGCATGTCGTCGCCGCTCGATCCAGGAAGGGCAGCGATTTCGGCACGCGCCTCGATGGCCGACCTAAGTGCATTGACCGGGCTACTGAACTCGGCGAGCAGGCCGTCACCTGCGGTACCGAAGACACGCCCGTCATGGCGCTGGACGATCATACGGACCGTGTCGAGGATGGTGTCAATGCGAGTAATCGCTCCTTCCTCGTCCGTCTCCATCGCAGGGGTAGAGCCGACGAAATCCCCAACCATGATTACAGCCAGCTTGCGCTGCATCTCGACCTCCTGCAGAGGTGCACGTGTGGCGTTCAATGTAGCACATTCGCAGGCCCCGGTGCTTTACAAATGGCGGCGATGGCCAAGTGGTTGCTATCGGCCATTTAGGGCAAGGTAGCTGCGGGCAAAATCATTGACGAAGCGGATATTCAGCCACGAACTGACCACACCGACGTCAACGGAGCAAACCATCCTGAGCGTACAGAAAAGCGCGTCGAACTCGCCGACCGGTTCCCCATCTTCCCGCGATGGAGACGCTGGCGTCGTCCGGGTCGCGCCGACCATGCCGCGATCGAGTGCGAGCACCGTGATGCCGCGCGAATTCGTCGTAATGCGGCTGCGAGCCTCAGTGAAGGGGCGGCGGGCCTGCCCCACATAACAGCGACGCGGGCGAAACGGAACCCCAAGGCAGCCACGCTCCCATTTTCGATAACATACCTAGACGCAAAGGTGATCGGGCGGACGGCGACGCTCCGCCTTGCCTGGTTCATTGCGGAGCGTCGCCGCTTTCCTTCGATTCGTGCACCTCATGCCTTTTGTACGCGGCCAGCGGATATCGACAAGAACGGCGTGCGGCTTGTCGTTGTGGTCGGGATCGGCAGCACGGCCGCCTTTCTCGACACAGCGGCAGCCAGGATGCGGCGTGCCCCAGAGATTTGGCTGTCGCGGGTTGGCCTTGCGTGCGGTTTTCGCCTGTTATCGATAATCGGCGGGAACTGAAGAAGCTGCGTGGGCGTTAATTCGCAACGCGAGCGCAGGAGGAGGACCATGACAGGCGCGCTTACATTTCGCGCCGTGCGGCTCGCGCTGCATGGCCTCGGCGGGTACCGGACCGTCCAGACGGTCGAGGATGCCGCCGAGTGCCTGCTTAATCATTGGCCGACACATAAGGGGCGTGTCTACGACGCTGCATGCGAGATCATTCTTGGAGCCCTGAACGGCCAGTATACCGCAGAAGCTGCCCGCGCCGCCCTCATCACAGCGGCCGACGAAGCGACCATCGAGATTATCGAATAAGCGGAATTTGTTAGGCGACGACCTTCCAATGCATCAGATCACAGATCAAATGTCGGAGAAGTGGTGGCGATACCCCGTCATTATCTTTCTTGCCGATGGCACCAATATCAAGATTGATACCAGTAGAGCAGCATTCAATTTCCTTTGGGATCGGTGGCCAGCCGAGGACGGCCCGCTGCGGGAAGTGGCCCTGCAAGCCTGCTTCGATCACTCGAAGGGCTCTACTACCCAGGATCGAGCCAGGGTTGCGTTTGTAGAGGCCTGCAGCGAAGCGAAGCTGATTTTCGTGGCTTAGCCCGTTTTGCTTTCATATTTGGGTGCTCGCGGGCCGCACTACTTCAGTGCGACGCAGGCATTTCACCATTCTGCCTCCGCGCCCCCAATGGCGCACGCCCGTGCACATGGCGGAGCGTGCAACAAAGAGGCGGCCAGCGAAACGACAGCGGGTTCGGAGCGCTCCTCAACTCGCAATTATTGCAATGCGTTTTGCCTGCCTGCGAGTGCTACCTGCTAGAAGTTAAAATAGATGGCAACTCCCGACCGCCGGTACGGGTAGTAGCCAGGATAACCGCCATAGTATCGAGGATACCCATAGTACCTCGGATAACCGCGGTACCCGTATTGCCGAGGGTAGCAGCCGCGGTAATAGCGGCAGGAACGCCAAGCATACCGCCGATCCCAGTGGCGATTCCCGTTCCAACGACCATTGTGCCGATTTTTGACCTGTTCGACGGAGCCGATTTGTGCTTGCTCAGGTCTAGGCACGAACATTGGCGCGGCATTTAGCGGTAGGGCGAAAAACGCTGCCAAAACTACGGGTGTGAGGGCGGATAAGAGCTTTTTCATCGGGACTCCTCCTCGCTAACCATCACATTGAACCTCTGAGCCTGAACCGCTGATGAACACTTCTTGCTTTTTGCGGAGTTCTGAATGTGTTTCGCCATGACAACTATCTCCACAGCAAAATCTGGTGGTTCTCTGCTAGTTTTCTCGCTGGTGCGCACCTGCTGTGTGGATGGGTATCCGCCGCTAAATAACCGCAACGTCCAGAACCGCGCAGTTGAAAGCGGCATCGACGTGGGACATTCCTGTAGGCTCCGCGGCTGCGGGCGATGGCGCAGCTTTTGTGAGCGCCACGTGTACTCCGGTCCTACTTCGCAGGGAACAATCAACCCGCATCGTTCGTTCTATGGTGTTACCACCAACAAAAGATGGCGTGGTTCGCCGGGAGGAAATCCACCATGGACACACGATGGCGCTCGCCGGTCGTGCTTAAATGCACGGAAGCCGCCGAAATTATCACGATAACAGGTCCCCGCGAGGCTCTTGTGTTGCTGGCCTGCAAGTGGCCGGCCCCCCACGATGAAAGCTTCTTTGCGGCTATGCAGGCGTGTTCGGAGGCCCTCGGACGTCCTGAGGCTAGCGAACGAGCACGAACGGCCCTATTAGCTGCCGCCAGCGACGCCGGGTTCCCCAGCGAGGAAGATGGCGCCATCCGCCTTCCTGGCAAGAAGGTCAATCCCGCGGATCACCACTCGTACAGGCCCGAGGTATAAGTCAGGGAAGGTTTGTTGCGGGCAAGCCGTGGCTTGCACGGATCGCAATCGAGATAGATGGTGGTCCCATGCGATCGATCTCGAATACGAAGGAGGCCGCTGGTCAGCTCCTATATCATTGACCGCCTTCTGGGAGAAACGCGCGATTGCACGCCCTTGAGATCTGTAGAGATGTGATCAAGGGGCGCCCGGGCCAAGACGTGGCGCGTGCCTCCTATATAGCCGCCGCGCGCGGCACGGATACTTGTCGGTTGACAATGCGATGCGACTGAAGGAGTTCGATGTTGGGCACGATCACGTTTGCAAGGCCTTCGCCCTACGGGACCATCAACAACTGCCGAAGCCTATCGACATCCTTTGGCCCGAAGATGGCGACCACGATCTGAAACCAAGGAAAAGAGATCTGGGGATTTCCATCGCAGGATCGTCGCCGAGGCCTTCGACAGCGTCAGTTGGCTTTGTTACCGCGGTTGCGATAGTCTTCGAACGTTCTGGTCAGTGTTCCGTAAGCGGTGGTTTCTTCGCACATCGACCAAGCGCGGTAGGCCTTTCCGAAAACCACCGCTGCAACATTGACGGCAATGATGGGCCACAAGTGGGCGTAGTGGTCGACCTCACGATTGATCCCACGAAACAACGCTTAGATCAGGCCAGCGGGTAAGCCACTTCGAGACCTTTGCAGCGTAGATATCGCGTGTGATTTGCCTCTTATTTGCTCTGACGACACCAGCAAATAGATCAACGAAACCAAACGCTGCGTATATCTCTGTCCCACGTCCTGCCCGGCGCATACCTATTGCCGTTGAGGTCGTTGGAAAAGTGTCTATGGCCTCTCTTAAAGAGGAGTAAGGCGGTATTGGATGGCCGAACTTTGTCTCATACCATAGGTGGACCCGCGCTTCATTTTTCACGTCAATCCAGATCGGAAGATCCGGAAATAGTTCTCGAATACGCTTCCCCTGCTTCTGCTCACTTTCCTCCGTCAGATCATCTGGATCGAAGTAGACTAGATCCATGTCCGATACGCCATGTTCCGGACTGAACCCAAAACGCGCATTCCAGATCGTCTGCGCAAGACAGCCCGCAACCAGCCAACAGTCAGGTAGGTTTAGGCGCTCCCATGCATTCCAGACAGTGCGGATGGCGGGGTTCTCCAGCACGAAAGCTTCAAATGTGGTTGTATCAGCAGTATCCATAATGTTCTCCCTATTTGCCGTTTTCGATTGCAGCAAGAGTGGTATGACACTGGAACAAAATTCGGCGGCTCTGGGCCGACTGCAGACTTCAACCGTTTGTCCGCCGCGAATAACTCTACGGCATCAGCACGTCGATCTGGCTCTGCCTGTGGCCTTTGACGATGGCGGTGAGTGTGGTGGACAGGTAGGCGAACGGATCGACAGCGTTGAGCTTGCAGGTTTCGATGAGCGAGGCGATGGCCGCCCAGTTCTCGGCTCCGGCCTCGTGCCCAGCGAAGAGGGCGTTCTTCCGATTCGGGGCTGTCGGCCGGATGGTTCGCTCGACTGTGTTGTTGTCGTTCTCGATGCGGCCATCACTCAGGAAGACGCAGAGTCCCTCACAGTATTTGGCCATGTAGGCGAGTGCTTCGCCGAGCGGCGACTTGCCCGCGACACGGGCACGATGATGCATCAGCCAAGTTCGCATGGCCGCAATCAATGGCGCTGATCGCTCCTGCAGCGCGGTGAAGCGAGCTTCTGCTGAAAGGCCACGCAGTTCCGCCTCGATCCGGTAGAGTTCACCAATCCGCTTCACGCCTTCTTGGGCAATCGGCGCTGATTCGGTGCCGGTGATCTCGACCAGTTTGCGACGAGCATGCGCCCAACAATAGGCAAGTCGGATGTCCGGACAAACGCGGTCTGGAGCAATCAGCCGATTATATCCGGCATAGCCATCCACCTGAAGGATGCCCGTAAACCCCTGCAATATCCTTTCGGCATGATGCCCGCCGCGACCGGGTGCGTAGGTGAAAGCCACACCGGGCGGCCCACCTCCGCTCCACGGTCGGTCATCGCGGGCCAGCGCCCAGAAGTATCCGGTCTTGGTCTTGCGGAGCCAGGATCGAGGACCGGCGCACGGGTCTCATCCATGAACAGCTTGGTCGAGCGCTTCAGTTCGGCGATCAAGGCGTCGAACACAGGGCGCAGTTAACGGTGTTCCTAGCCGTCGTCCAATCCAAGAGTGAGGCCAGCCATTTTCGGCAGCGTGTGCACGGGAACAAAATAGGTGTTTGGCACTTGTCACTTCCGAGGTCGCGTGTCGTGTCAACCGGACGCGACAGGGATGACGAACGCAGGGATTTTTCCGGTTTCTCCTTGCGGCCAACGAAATGGCAGTCGAGCGTCTTACCTGTCCGGACCGCGCCTCAGCTCGCCAACGCTCAGCGCTACCTGATTAACATGGCAAAGAAGCAGCGCAACGACCGCATGGCGACCGCCGTGGTGCCATTGTCGCTGCGCGCCCGGCGCCCTGTGTCGATGCCTCTCCCTGGAGCCAGGTGAATGTGGATCTCGATCCCAAGCGTTTTACGATCCACACCGTACCGTCGCCTCTGCAGAAGACGAGCGCCTGGCAGGACTACTGCGACGGGTTGCGACCACTCGAACAGGCAATCAAGTGGCTCGCCAAGTCTATGTAGCGGACTACCTGAACGCGCGAACTCTGACATACCATAGCGTCGATCGAGTTTCTTTGAGGGCAGACCGCTTCATCGGCCGAAGCTGGCGTTCCGGGCGGGCGCCGATCACGTAAAAAGATCTCGGCGGGTAGTGGAAAAAAACCCCGCGTTGATAGCGGGGCTTCCTGTTCATTGACGATAACTTACAGACGATCTGTCCGGTAACGCTCGCGCTCAGCGGCGATTTGCTCAGGCGTGTATGGAGCGGCCGTTTCATCGAAGCGTGCCCATCCCTGCTCGGTGTAGCTGGCCCGACGGGTTGCGACATCCACACGAGGCGAATCGTTCAGCATCGCTTCGACCGGCGCTACACGGCTCTCATCCACGCGCGCGGTCACGACTGAACCGCCACGACGTATGCTTTCCGCGTAGAAGTGGGCGTCTTCCTCGGGAACTCCGGATTCCACCATGGCCCCGACGATCCCGCCGACGGCGCCACCCGCAACAGCACCTGCTACGGCGCCTGCCGCCGTTGCAGCAAGCCAGCCGGCTGCAACGACAGGTCCAACGCCCGGAATCGCAAGCATGCCAAGCCCCGTGAGCAGACCGCCTGCACCGCCCGCCACAGCGCCGATACCGGCACCTGTTCCAGCACCTTCCGCCGCTCGGCTTCCCTGTCCTTCAACGTCGATGCCGCTTGCCTTGTTGGTGACGATGCTGATGTGGTCCGAAGGCACGCCGGCCGCCTCCAGTGCCCTCACGGCTGCCTTTGCGTCATCGTAGCTGTCATAGAGTCCTGTGATCGTTCTCATTGAAATATCCTCTGTGTTCGGATTACTTGGCCATCGTCACGTTGCCTTGGAAGTCCAGGGAAACACCCGCCTGCTTGCCGTCCTTGGTCGCGGTTGCGCGCCAGACGCCCTGCTCGTCGAGCTTCAGCCCGGCTACGTCCTTGTAGCCGGCATCTTCGATGCGGGATTTCGCCTGCGCCTCCGTAAAGCTGTTCTCGCCCGCGATAGGTGCGCCGGGGTTTTGTTCGGTATTGATCGCCGGCGTAGTCTGCGATGTGCTTGGGGTCTCACTCTGCGCGAAGACGCCAGATGCAGCCAAGAGCAGGCCGGCGGAGAGGATAGCGATTTTGTTCATTGTGTTTCCTCCTGTTGGGTGGAAGGGAAACACGCAGAAAAGTTAGAGGTTCCAATGATTTATTTAACCAACATCGTTGCCGCGCTTATTCTCGAACTGCGACTTCACGGATGCCGGCTGCTTATTATTTGATGGCAGGCGCAGCCGGATGATGGGCCTGAAGTCCTAGACCCTCACTTCACAGGTGACGGGGAGTGCGTTCGAGGATTTTCCCGCACCACTTCGGCTTCGCGACCTGCGAAGGCTTGCCAGAATGCTGACGCCGCCGACGAAGATCGCCCTTCGCCGACTCAGACGAAGCGCGGGGGTCATAATTCACATACCACTCTCTCGCGGGCTTCTTTCCTGGCAGCGTCCCGTGTACCGTCGCATTTTCCGAGCCTGTGATCACCGTCGGCCGCTGTGCAATCCCGAGTGCCTTGCGATCAAAAACTGATTTGGCAAGCTGCCTTTTGCATCCTTTTCGATGTCGGTTATCTCACTCGCCCTTTTGTTTCAGCCCGTCCGAGATCTTCTTGACCTTGGGATCGGCATTGGTCTCGCCATTGGCGTCTTCCGCACGGTCGGGATTGTCCCTAGCGGGCATATAGCCTCGTGGAGTGTTTTCCTGTGGGCCTTCCCATCGCGGCGACTGGTCCGTTGTGCCTGGCGCACCATCCTTTGGCTTGTTCATTCCCATGGTGATTGCTCCTTTTGACAAATTAATCCTGCCGGCGAAAAGATGTTCCGGTCCATGGCGATGACAGGGCCGGAACTTTCAGCGCTCGAAAAGGTTCAGTGTCCCATTCCGACGAGGAGAGCTTCATGAACCGCCGCGCCCCGTCACCAAGCTCAGCCGTGGCCAGATCAAGGAATGCATTGGCGATCTCAGCATGCTGAAGTCCAAGGTCGGCTAAGCGTCCCGAAGACATCGTCCAGAACGCCCGCCTACTTCATTCTGATCGTGCCTAGCCCCAATGACCTGTTCTCCATGATCGGACTGGAGGCACTATATGACTTCAGACCTGCAAGAGGCGAGACGCAAGTGGTTTCAGACGCTCGATCCCGTCCTTCCGGAAGAGATGGTCGGCCTTTGGCGTGGCGAAGGGATCGCGGCCGATCACCCGCTCGACGGCGTGCTGGAGAACCTTCAATGGTTCGGCAAGCGGTTCCATCCCGACTTGAAGGCTGACGCCCTGCTCTTCCAGTGGCGGCAGGAGCGGTTGGTCCCGATCGAGCCCTGCTTCTTTCCAGTTAGGACAGCGATCCGCTTGGCATGGTTCGGCCGGACCTCCATCGCTCGAAACTGGTTCTTGCGCCTTCATAAGATCTTCCGCGCCCGCGCCACCACGGCGAGACTTACACTGCGAACAATCGACGGCGCGGAGACCGCCGCGATGGTCTACGACCGCCAGCCCGTCGCTGACTTTTTCAGGCGCGTCGACCACAGCGAAGTCGCCGGAATGATGGTCGTTGACGGAGATGATCGCAGGTATTTCTTTCGGTTGCGAAAAATCGACCAATCGATCGACGAAGCGGCTCGTGTGGAAGGGCTTCCCCGATAGTGACGTGGAGCAACGTTCGTGCAGATAGGCAATCAGGATTCTGTCTGGGGTCGGGATTGAAGGCTATCCCTGGCGCTATTCGGACGGAATAGCCAGCGAACCATAGCCTGGACGCTTGTAAAGCTTGTCCTCATTTGCCTGTATCTCTGGGCCATAGACTTCTACATCCCATTCTTCGGGCGCCACGTCGAGGATGGCCAGCGACAAGGATGTGTCGCTCGAACCGAATACCGACTTGGCAGCTTCGATCACTTTGGCAGCAAACTCGTGTTTCTGTTGTTCGGATCTCCCTGGGAATATTTTCACCGCAATATGTGGCATGTCGACCTGTCCTTTGTTGTGATCCGCCACGGATACCTCTGTACACGAAGAAACGCACGCCGAAATTTGCGCTGCAACGCCAAGCGCTCGGCCTCACAATAGCGTCGGTTCTCCAGTAGGGTCACCGGTTTTCGTGACGATTGTCGAGCCGTAAGGCTCACGCGAGATGACGATAATCTGGTCGTTTGGGAGGGGGCGAGCCAGATGCTTCGCCTCGTCCCAGGGAGCATTCATCCATATTTCGATTTCCTCTTTTGTCAGGAGGATGACCGGCATCGCCTTCTGATGAACCGGGCGAACGATATCGTTGGGATCGGTTGTCAGGAAACCATAGAGATCGTCTGTGGTGAGGCCGTCCCTGACCTTTCGCACGCTCTTCCACCCTGCAACCCAGATTCCTGCGAAGAACATGAGTGGCTTGTTCTCGTCTTTAGCGAACCAGGCATTTGGAACCTTGCCGCCTTCAATCTGGCTCGTTGGGTCCGGCTCGGCGAAGCTGGTTACCGGAACGAGGCAGCGGTGCTCGATGCCGAACCATCGCTTCCAATGTGGCAGCGTCAGATTGCGGACGTTCGTTGTCCCTCTGTCGGGCTCCATTCGGATAAGCTCGTCCATGTCCACGGACTGCCCCTTCGCACGCAGTTTTTCGGCTCTCGCTTCCGCTGCCTTTTTCTGAACGTAGATAGGCGATGGCAGACCCCACCGACAATTCGCGAGCTGCCTGCGTCCATCCGTCGTGTTGCGGATGACAGGAGACATCTGGTCGGGATTGACCTGGTAGGCGGGCATCAGATTGATCAGGCTTTCGGCGTCTTGCGCCCACTTCGCTGCCCAGTCCCGGTCATCCATACGAAAGAGATTGCACATCAATTCGCCCCCACCAGACACAGCAGCAGGCTAGCGCAGCAGCGCGAAGGTGCCAACCCGCTGGTGTGAGCGTCGTCTGTCAGAAATAATTCAAGTTCTCGTCGGCGGGATGAGTCGACTACCCAATTGAATCACAACGGTGATTTGCGTGGATGCTAACATTGAGGCATAAATTCCTATCTTGGGCTGCTTGACTCCCTTCACGGAAGGGAACAGATACAGAACATTCGCATTGAATTGGCATGAAGCCATAGCGTTTTGACCACGAACCGAAAGGATTCCGTGAGCGATGGCGGTTGCCCGCAAACATGTCATAGCCGATCTGCGCGAACGCATCGCGGCCCTGGAAGGCGGCGTTGTGAAGCGGGTCGATTTCCTGCCGTTTGGCGTGCCGGAAATTGACGGCGTTCTTCCAGGTGGCGGGATGGCGTTCGGCGCGATCCATGAGTTCGCCGGAGGCGGGTCAGGCACGGTCGACGGCGCGGCCGCTGCACTGTTTGCCGCCGGGATAGCTGCGCGAACCAGGGGGAAGGTCGTCTGGTGTCTGACCAGGCCGGACCTGTTCTTTCCGGCTCTTGCACACTCCGGGCTGCATCCGAACCGCGTGGTTTTCGTGGAGGCAGACAAGGAAGAGGACGTCCTGGCGTCTATGGAAGAGGGGCTCTCCTACGGGGGGCTCGGCGCGGTCGTCGGAGAACTGGTGCGCCTTCCGATGACGGCCTCCCGGCGGCTTCAGCTTGCTGCCGAAAAGACCGGGACAATTGGCCTGGTTGTTCGGCGATGGCGACGACAGACCGAGGCTTCTGATTTTGGCCAGCCGACGGCGTCGACGACGCGGTGGAGGGTAAGCGTAGTGCCGTCTGAGGAGCTGCCGGTTCCAGGCGTGGGGCGGCCACGGTGGTTTCTCGAATTGATGCGGGTGAAAGCGGGCGAGTGCGCTGAGTTTTTTGTAGGAGCGTGTGATGTCCAGGGTCGTATCGATCTATCTGCCGGACCTGGCGACCGACAGGATCAGGCGAGCCGAACCATCAATTCCCGCTGAACAGCCAATCGCAATGATCGCGAGAAGCGGTTCAAAGAGGTGGGTCTCTGCCGCTGACGCGGCCGCACGTTCAGCCGGAGTGCGTGTTGGCATGCCAGCTGCAAAAGCCCAGGCATTGTTCGGCGGTCTGATGATGATCGATGCCGATCCCGTCGCCGATGCCACTGCGCTCGAACGCATCACGCTCTGGGCACTGACACAGTATTCGCCTGTGGTGGCCATGGATGCACCGGATGGTATCGTTATGGACACCGAAGGTGCAGACCATCTCCAGGGCGGCGAAGCGAGAATGCTATCCGGCATTGCCAACCGATTCCGCGCCAAAGGCCTGACCGCGAGGATCGCCATCGCCGATACCTGGGGAGCGGCGCATGCCTGTGCTCGCGCGATCACCCGGGAAACTGTCATCGTACCAATTGGACAAACAGCGAAGGCAGTCGAAAAGCTTCCCATCTCCGCACTCCGGTTGCCCGAGAAGACCGCCGGGGACCTGAGAACGCTCGGTTTTCGGTCGATTGGCGAGCTGTCGGCGACGCCGCGTGCGCCGCTCACTCTTCGTTTCGGTCCCGAGGTGGGACGGCGTCTCGACCAGATGTTCGGACGGATTGCCGAGCCGATTGATCCTGTTCGGACGCCGGAACTGATCGAGGTCAGCCGGTCATTCGCCGAGCCCATCGGTGCAGCAGAAACGATCAACAAATACGTTGGCCGCCTCGTCGTCCAACTCGTTGCGGAGCTTCAGCGGAAAGGTCTTGGCGTTCGTCGCATCGACCTCATCGTCGAGAAGGTGGATGGCACCCGCCAGGCGATCCGGGCAGGAACCGCCAAGCCAGCCCGGGATGTCGCCTGGCTGAGCAAACTGTTTCGAGATCGAACGGAGAAGATCGAGCCAGGCTTCGGGATCGAGAAGCTTTCGCTTGTCGCGGTGATGACCGAGCCCTTGGAGGAAACACAGAGGGTATCGTCGCTGGTCGAAGACGGTAATGACGATATCACGCCGCTGATCGACCTCTTCGGCAACCGGGGTCAACGCGTCTACCGCGTCGCGCCGGTTGCCTCTGATGTCCCCGAACGCAGCGTCCGGAAGATCGCGGCCTCGGCTGACGATATCGAGGATGGCTGGACCCACCATTGGCCGCGCCCGGTTCGCCTGCTGGCTCATCCGGACCGGATCGAAGCGATTGCTCTTCTCCCGGACCATCCTCCGGCAAGCATCACCTGGCGCGGCAAGCGCCACCGCGTAAGACGCGCCGACGGACCGGAACGGGTCTTCGGCGAATGGTGGAAGCGCGACAGTGAGCTGGAGGCGGTCCGGGACTATTTCGTTGTCGAGGACGACAGCGGCCAGCGCTTCTGGATTTTCAGGAGCGGTGACGGCGTCGATCCGGAAACTGGCTCCCATCGCTGGTTCCTGCACGGAATTTTCGCATGAGATACGCCGAGCTTCAGGTGACGACCCACTTCAGCTTCCTGCGTGGAGCAAGCAGCGCCGACGAACTGTTTGCCACCGCGAAGGAACTCGGGATCGAGGCGCTCGGTGTCGTCGACCGGAACTCGCTTGCCGGGATCGTTCGAGCCCTGGAGGCATCCCGGGCAACGGGTATCCGGCTGGTGGTGGGATGCCGTCTTGATTTGCAGGACGGCATGTCGATCCTGGTCTATCCCACCGACCGCGCCGCATACTCTCGCCTGACACGGCTGCTGACGCTCGGCAAATCGCGTGGCGGAAAAGCAAATTGCGTCCTTACCCTCGACGATGTCGCCCTTTATGCCGACGGCCTGATTGGCATCCTGGTCCCCGATCTCGCTGATGAGACATGCGCCGTCCAGCTTCGGAAGACCGCCGACATCTTCAAGGACAGAGCCTATCTCTCACTCTGCCTGCGGCGGCGTCCGAACGACCAGCTCCGCCTCCACGATCTTTCGAATCTTGCCGTCCGTTCGAATGTGCGCACGGTCGTCACGAACGACGTGCTCTTCCACGAGCCAGGCCGTCGCCAATTGCAGGATGTGGTGACCTGTATCCGGAACCGCACGACCATCGATGATGTTGGCTTCGAGAGAGAACGGCACGCCGACCGCTATCTGAAGCCACCCGAAGAAATGGAGCGCCTGTTTCCTCGCTATCCCGAAGCGCTGGCGCGAACGATGGAGATCGTCGAACGCTGCAAGTTCTCGCTCGAAGAGCTGACCTACCAATATCCCGAGGAGGCGATTGTCGAGGGCATGGACGCTCAGCAGTCGTTGGAGCACTACGTTCGGCAATGCATTCCGCAGAAGTATCCGGAGGGTCTTCCTCAGAAGGTGCTGAAGGCCGTCCGCCATGAACTCGATCTTATCAAGGAGATGCGGTACGCGCCGTACTTCTTGACGGTGTTCTCGATCGTCCGGTTCGCCCGCACCCAGGGCATCCTTTGCCAGGGACGCGGGTCGGCTGCGAACTCGGCCATCTGCTACATCCTTGGCGTAACGTCGATTGACCCGGAGACCAACGATCTCCTGTTCGAGCGTTTCGTCAGCAAGGAGCGCGACGAGCCCCCGGACATCGACGTCGATTTCGAGCATGAGCGCCGCGAGGAGGTCATTCAGTGGATTTACAAGACCTACGGCCATGACAAGGCCGCCCTCTGTTCCACCGTCACGCGCTATCGGGCAAAAGGTGCGATCCGCGATGTCGGCAAAGCGCTTGGCCTCCCCGAAGACGTCATCAAGGCATTGTCGTCCGGAATGTGGTCCTGGTCAGAGGAATTGGTGAGTGACCGCCAGCTTCGCGAACAGAATCTGAACCCCAATGACCGCCGCCTCGCCCTGACGCTCAAGCTTGCGCAGCAGCTGATGGGGGCACCCAGGCATTTGGGCCAGCATCCTGGTGGTTTCGTCCTTACGCACGACCGTCTCGATGACCTCGTTCCCATTGAGCCTGCATCGATGGCCGACCGGCAGGTCATCGAGTGGGACAAGGACGACATCGAGGCCCTGAAGTTCATGAAGGTCGACGTGCTGGCGCTCGGCATGCTCACCTGCATGTCGAAGGCCTTTGATCTGATCCGGGAACACAAACACGAACACCTCGATCTGGCAAAAATCCCGCAGGAAGACCCGGCGACCTATGCGATGATCCGCAAGGCAGATACGCTCGGCACTTTCCAGATCGAAAGCCGCGCTCAAATGGCGATGCTGCCGAGGATGAAGCCTCGGACCTTCTACGATCTCGTAATCCAAGTCGCCATCGTTCGTCCCGGCCCGATCCAGGGCGACATGGTGCACCCGTATCTCAGAAGGCGAGAAGGCAAGGAGGCGGTCGACTACCCGACCCCTGAGCTTGAGGCCGTGCTCGGCAAGACATTGGGGGTGCCGCTGTTTCAGGAGAGCGCGATGAAGGTCGCGATGGTCTGCGCGGGGTTCACCGGCGGCGAGGCTGACCAACTCCGAAAGTCGATGGCAACCTTCAAGTTCACGGGCGGCGTTTCGCGCTTCAAGGACAAGCTGGTCTCGGGCATGATCCGGAACGGATACACCGCCGAGTTTGCCGAGAAGACCTTCTCCCAGCTCGAAGGCTTCGGCTCCTACGGCTTTCCGGAAAGCCACGCTGCAAGTTTTGCGCTGATTGCCTACGCCTCGAATTACGTGAAATGCCATTTCCCGGACGCATTCTGCGCGGCGCTGCTGAATTCGCAGCCGATGGGATTTTACGCCCCGGCCCAGATCGTCGGGGACGCCCGCAACCATCGTGTCGAAATCCGGCCGGTCTGCGTCAACCGCTCCCGGTGGGACTGTACCCTCGAACAGATTGGCGACAGTCAGCGTCATGCCGTGCGCCTTGGCATGCGGATGGTGAGGGGACTGGCAGTTGCCAATGCAGCCAGGATTGTCGCAGCGCGTATGAACGGCGCGTTCGATTCAGTCGATGACATGTGGCGGCGTTCCGGCGTCCCGGCTGCATCCCTGGTTGAACTTGCCGAGGCCGATGCGTTCCTACCCTCGCTCAAACTGGAGCGACGGGATGCGTTATGGGCAATCAAGGCCCTTAGAGACGAACCTCTGCCGTTGTTTGCAGCTGCGTCGGAACGAGAGGCAAGAGCCATCGCCGAGCAGCAGGAACCAGAGGTATCTCTTCGGCAAATGACCGACGGGCACAACGTGATCCAGGACTACAGCCACGTCGGTCTGACATTGCGCGATCACCCTGTCAGCTTCCTGCGAAAAGACCTGACGGAGCGCCGCATTGTTACCTGCGCGGAAGCGATGAATGCCCGTGACGGGCGTTGGTTGATGACCGCTGGCTTGGTGTTGGTCCGCCAGAAGCCGGGCTCGGCGAGAGGCGTCATGTTCATCACCATCGAAGATGAGACCGGACCGGCAAACGTGGTCGTGTGGCCATCGTTGTTCGAGCGCCGTCGTCGCGTCGTCCTCGGCTCATCGATGATGGCAATCAATGGCCGAATTCAGAGGGAAGGCGATGTCGTGCACTTGGTCGCCCAGCAGCTGTTCGACCTGTCCGGTGACCTCTCCGGATTGGCCGACCGAGACACGGGTTTCAAACTTCCCACCGGAAGGGGTGATGAGTTTGCGCATGGCACACCTGGCAGCCCGGATTCGCGCGACAGGGCTGCCGCAGTTAAACCGCGAGACATCTACGTTCCGGACCTGCACATCGATACCTTGAAGGTGAAGAGCCGGAATTTTCATTGACGATGCGTCTCAGCGCTCGGGCAATATTGACCAGAGCGCCGTGGCGCTCCCTGGTTCGATGTCGCGACAACGGGGTGATATTCCGGCCATGTCGTCAACCTGCTCCTGGGTCATTGCCAGCGCGTGCGACGCGCAAACGTCCTATAGGCGATACTGCTTCCCTGAGCGTAACGCGATTAGCGAGAGATATGCGCTGGAGCAGGTCAAGGAGATGTTGGTCGAAATGATGGCATACGGCTGCCGCTGCGGCCGTCGGCGTCAACGGCCATGGCGCTGTGCGCGACGGCGACTTCCATACGAAGATCTGCTGCTGGCGACGTGTGTCGGGCGAAATGAAAAACTGACCCCCTAACGAAGCGAAGAACAGACCCCTCGTGTAAAAACGAGGAGGAATGGATGACGAGCGCGATCTTAT
>NZ_SLUQ01000012.1 GCF_004345245.1 Rhizobium sp. BK251
TCCGGCACCGAAATCAAGATCAACGGCGAAGACCTGCTGATCATGAAGGAAAGCGACGTCTTGGGCATTATCGAAGCTCAGGCCGAGCAGAAGCGCGCCGCGTAATCACGCATTACCGCCCATCAGTCAAAAAGCTGCCTATTGAAGGAGTGAACAAATGGCTGCGAAAGAAGTCAAATTCCACACCGATGCCCGTGAACGCATGCTGCGTGGGGTCGATGTCCTTGCCAACGCCGTGAAGGTCACGCTCGGCCCGAAGGGCCGCAACGTCGTGATCGACAAGTCCTACGGCGCGCCGCGCATTACCAAGGACGGGGTATCGGTTGCCAAGGAAATCGAGCTGGAAGACAAGTTCGAGAACATGGGCGCCCAGATGCTGCGCGAAGTGGCATCGAAAACCAACGATCTCGCCGGCGACGGCACCACCACTGCAACTGTCCTCGCTCAGGCAATCGTCAAGGAGGGGGCCAAGGCCGTCGCCTCCGGCATGAACCCAATGGACCTGAAACGCGGTATCGATATTGCCGTCGACGCGGTCGTCAAGGAACTGAAGACCAACGCCCGCAAGATCACCAGCAATTCCGAGATCGCCCAAGTGGGCACTGTGTCTGCCAACGGCGACGAGGAGATCGGCAAGTATCTCGCCGAGGCGATGGAAAAGGTTGGCAATGAAGGCGTCATCACCGTCGAGGAAGCCAAGACCGCCGAGACCGAGCTCGAAGTTGTCGAAGGCATGCAATTCGACCGCGGCTATCTCTCGCCCTACTTTGTCACCAACCAGGACAAAATGCGCGTCGAGTTCGAGGACCCCTATATCCTCATTCACGAGAAAAAGCTGTCGAACCTTCAATCCTTGCTGCCGGTGCTCGAAGCCGTCGTGCAGTCCTCCAAGCCGTTGCTCATCATCTCCGAAGACGTCGAAGGTGAAGCGCTTGCCACACTCGTCGTCAACAAGCTGCGCGGCGGTTTGAAGATTGCTGCCGTGAAGGCTCCCGGCTTCGGCGACCGCCGCAAGGCGATGCTGGAAGATATCGCCATCCTGACGGGCGGTACCGTCATCTCCGAAGATCTCGGCATCAAGCTTGAGAATGTCACGCTCAACATGCTCGGCCGCGCCAAGAAGGTGGCAATCGAGAAGGAAAACACCACGATCATCGATGGCGTCGGTTCAAAGTCTGAAATTGACGGCCGCGTCGCCCAGATCCGCGCGCAGATCGAAGAGACCACCTCCGACTACGACCGCGAGAAACTGCAAGAGCGTCTTGCCAAGCTCGCCGGTGGCGTTGCCGTTATCCGTGTCGGCGGCTCGACGGAAGTTGAAGTCAAGGAAAAGAAGGATCGCGTTGACGACGCGCTACATGCAACGCGTGCCGCCGTCGAGGAAGGCATCCTGCCGGGCGGTGGCGTCGCCCTGCTTCGGGCCGTAAACGCTCTCGACAATCTCCAGACGGCCAACCAGGACCAGAAGGTCGGCATCGAGATCGTCCGGCGCGCGATCGAAGCACCCGTTCGCCAGATTGCCGAGAATGCTGGCGCCGAAGGCTCCGTCATCGTCGGCAAGCTCCGCGAGAAAACCGACTTCTCCTTCGGCTGGAATGCGCAGACAGGCGAGTATGGCGATCTCTACGCGCAAGGCGTCATCGACCCTGCGAAGGTCGTGCGCACGGCTCTCCAGGATGCCGCTTCGGTAGCCGGCCTGCTCGTCACCACGGAAGCCATGATCGCCGAGAAGCCCAAGAAAGACGCCGCACCTGCCCTGCCCGCCGGCGCCGGCATGGACTTCTAAGCGGTAACCGTTGGGGCTCGCCCGTCGCCGCGGGCGAGCCTTCGACAAGGAGGTGAAAGGATGGTCCATGCAATAACAAAGCCTTCGTTAACTCCCTTCGACAGCCGTGATCTTGCCGTCTGTCAGAGGGTTTTCGATGATATCCGGTCGGGCGCCGGAATTACCAAGGAGTCCGAGGAAGCGGAGCGAATGGCGGCCATAACAGTGGAATTATACAGGCAAGGTGTTCGCGAGCCGAGCCATCTCAGAACAATGGTCGAAGCCGCGCGAGGTCTCTTCGGGCGTCAGGAAATTCCACCGAGCTCAGCCAAGCAACAATGAACGTCAACTTGGCGTCATATGGGGTCAAGCTATGAGAAAGGAACGCTTCGAAAATTCAACACCAGTGAACGCGGCAGCAGCAATCAGCGTCGCCCATCTGCTGCATCCGGGCAAACATTTTGGTCATCCCCGCGACGTCCTTGCGGCCGACGAAATCGGCAGGGACGAAAAACGCGCCATTCTTGCGTCGTGGGCATCCGACATCTTCGCCATCGAATCCGTTCCGGCTCTTCGCCTTTATCCCGGCACGGACAAGGCCGTCTCCTATGACGAGATCATCGAGGCGCTGAAGACGTTGGACCGGTCTGATATGCTGCCTGGAAAGCAGGACGCATCTCGTAATCAAGACAATCAGAGGTGCCGTCGTCGCCGAGTTCAATCACATCGGTTTGGCGGCCTTGGTCTGTGCAGCTATCGGAAAGGAGCCCGTCGCCGACAACCATTCGAGATATAGACGACTTTGCACCTGCCGCGTGCCTCTTTGAGGACGCGAACATGATTTTTACCGTCGACTCTTTGCTCAATAGAGGAGGTTTTGCCGATGAAGATCGCTCAGATCGCACCACTTGCCGAAAGTGTTCCGCCCAAGCTCTATGGTGGAACCGAGCGCATTGTTTCCTATCTCACTGACGCACTCGTCGCCCAAGGTCACGACGTCACACTTTTTGCCAGCGGAGATTCGATCACCGCGGCGAAGCTCGTGTCGTCCTCAGATGTGGCGCTCCGTCTTAATCCTGCCGTCAAAGATCACCTGCCGCATCAGGTTGTGATGCTGGAGGAAATTCGCCGGCGGGCGCACGAATTCGATGTGCTGCACTTCCACATCGATCTATTACATTTCCCGCTGATCCGCGAGTTTGCCGACCGGACGGTGACGACGCTGCACGGCCGCCTTGACCTGCCGGACCTCAAGCCCTTCTACTCGGCTTTTCCCGATATCCCGCTGGTGTCGATCTCGAATGATCAGCGCCGCCCAATGCCGCCGGTCAACTGGTCAGGGACGGTCTATCATGGCCTGCCTCGCGAGCTGCTGCCATTCAGGGAAAAGCCGAAGGGCAACTACCTCGCGTTCCTCGGGCGAATATCGCCGGAGAAACGGCCTGACCGGGCAATCGAAATCGCGGCGAAAGTTGGCATGCCCTTAAAGATGGCCGCAAAGATCGACAATGCGGACAAGGCCTATTGGGAAACGGTGATCGAGCCGATGGTGAGACGCCATCCGAACGTCGAATTCATCGGCGAGATCAACGAGCGTCAGAAGGCCGACTTCCTCGGCAACGCCGGCGCCCTGCTTTTCCCGATCGACTGGCCCGAGCCGTTCGGACTGGTCATGATTGAAGCCATGGCCTGTGGCACACCTGTCATCGCGTTCGGATGCGGGTCCGTGCCGGAGGTCATTGACAACGGTGTCTCCGGAATCCTCGTCGATAGCGTGGCCGACGCGGCCGAGAACGTCGAATGGGCACTCAAGATGGATCGAAAGAAAGTTCGCGCGGCCTTCGAGAAGCGCTTTAGCGCCGAGCGGATGGCACGGGACTATCTGGACATCTACCGCAATCTTCCGGGCGTGCGTACCAAGGCCGCCCCGTTGCGCCGTGCCAACGGCCAGGACCTTGATCTGCAGATCGTGGCATAAGCCGGAGGCCATCAGCATGTCGATCGCTTCTGTACACGACGGTTCCGCGCCTAAAGGCGGCCACGCACCGATGGCGCAATTTTTCATCCCGGCGACCGCGTCGCTGCAGGAGCGGCGGCCACGCACCCTGAAGCACGGCGACACGTTCGCCGTCTTCGACCACAATGGTGACGCACTCTCCGGGCCTGGCAGCCCGGAAGGCATTTTCCATCGGGACACGCGTTACCTCTCCCATCTCCATCTGACGATCAATGGCAAGCGCCCGATGCTTCTGTCGTCAACGCTGCGCGACGACAATGCCACCTTAACCTGCGACTTGACCAATCCCGACCTCTTTGATGGGAAGGGGAAGCTCACCCTTGAGCATGATCTCATCCATATGCGCAGGACACGCTTCCTGTGGAATGCTGGATGTTACGAGCGCCTGGCCGTAAAGAACTACGACGAGCGACGACAGCAAGTGCGCATCGAAATTTCGTTCAGGGCGGACTTTGCCGATCTGTTCGAGGTTCGCGGAACCGTCAGAGCGAAGAAAGGTCAGGAGCTTCCGGCCGTGTTGGAAGAGGATCGCGTCTTCCTCTCCTATATCGGCCTCGACGATCAGAAGCGCATCACGCAGTTGTCCTTCGATCCGCGCCCAAACCAAATTGAGATCGGCCATGTCATTTATGATCTTGATCTGGCGCCACATGAAACGCGGTCGCTGTTCATCCAGATAGGCTGCAACCAAGCCAGAGACGAGCGCCCCGGCTACCAGTCGTTCTTTCTGGGCCTGCGGGATGCCCGCCGTGCTTTGCGTTCTTCTTCCTCCCGTGCCGCATCGATCATCACGTCAAACGAGATATTCAATGAAGTAGCACGTCGCAGCATCTCTGACCTCACCATGCTGATGACCGACAAGCCCGAAGGTCCCTATCCTTATGCCGGCATTCCCTGGTTCAGCACCGTTTTTGGCCGCGACGCACTGATCACCGCGCTCGAAACGCTGTGGCTCGATCCGCACATTGCCCGCGGCGTACTTGGCCATCTTGCCGCAAACCAGGCGACAGAAGTTGATCCGGCAGCAGACGCCGAGCCCGGCAAAATTCTGCATGAAGTACGGTATGGCGAGATGGCTGAACTGGGTGAAGTGCCGTTCCGCCGTTATTACGGCAGCATCGATTCCACGCCATTGTTCGTCCTGCTGGCAGGCGCGTATCTAAAGCGATCAGGCGATCTTGCCACAATCAATCGCCTTCTGCCGAATATCGAGGCAGCGCTCACCTGGATCGATGAACACGGCGATCGCGACGGTGATGGCTTTGTCGAATACGGGCGGCTGACGCAAGAAGGATTGATCAATCAGGCCTGGAAAGACAGCCACGACTCCGTGTTCCATGCTGACGGCACGCTCGCCAAAGGCCCGATCGCCATTGCCGAGGTTCAGGCCTATGTTTATGGCGCCTGGCAGGCAGCTGCCGAGATCTTCCGCCGGCTCGGCAGACCTGAACGCGCGGCAAAGTTCCTGGCACGGGCCGAAGGCCTGCGTCGTGCCTTCGATACGAGCTTCTTCGACGAGGAGCTTGGCACCTTTGTGCTTGCGCTCGATGGGGACAAGCGGCCTTGCAGGGTTCGCTCTTCGAATGCCGGTCATGCCCTGTTCACCGGTATCGCCTACCCAGAGCGAGCCGTCCAAGTTGCCAGGACACTGATGAGCGCCTCGTCCTTCTGCGGTTGGGGCATCCGCACCATCGCGTCTACCGAGGCACGCTACAATCCGATGAGCTATCATAATGGCTCGGTCTGGCCGCATGATAATGCAATGATCGCCAGCGGTCTTGCCCGCTATGGCTACCGGGCTGAAGCGGCACGTATTTTTGAAGGGCTCTTTGCCTCGTCGACATATATTGACCTGCGCCGCCTTCCCGAACTGTTCTGCGGCTTTCCGCGCCAGCGGGCTCAGGGACCGACCTTTTATCCAGTTGCTTGCTCTCCGCAGGCATGGGCGGCAGCAGCACCGCTCCTTCTTCTGCAATCCTGCCTCGGCCTCGACTTCGAACCGAATGCTCAGATCATCAGCTTCACCGAGCCGCAATTGCCCTCTTTCATGGATGAAGTGATCCTGCGACACCTGCAGGTCGCAAACGGCTGGGCCGACATTGCCTTACGCCGCTCGGGACGCAGCGTCGTCGTAGACACCCTCGGTCGACGGGGCGAGGTTCGCGTATTGACCACCGCTTAGGCAAGCCGCTTCCAGACAGGCGTCTTGCCTAGTCCAGTTCGTCGTTGTCTGAGACCAGCAGGTCAATCAACAAGGCGATTTTGCCCGTGGGTGGCGGCCGTCGTTCATTCATCAACGCTTCGTCATTGTTGACCCATGCGAAAGCTTCCGCCAGTTCAGCCTGACTGGCACCAGTGGCCACGACATCAGCTATCAAAGTTTCGTCGACAGGTCCGAGGATGTCGATGACGTCTTCGGAGGTCATTGTCATGCCGATTTCTCCTTTTGTATCACCACACGAATCTGGTGGCCCAAACAAAAAAATCAAATTTTTTACACCAGGCAATTCCACAGCTCTTGAAACCGCAAGCCACTGAATTATATTGATATTGTTCGATCGCCCAATGGGGATCGACAGGTCCAGGAGGCGCCATTGTGCTCTTGGCGCCTCCTTGTATCCATGTTGCTTACAAGGAGGATATGGTTATGAGGACAAACCTCGATTTTTCTCCCCTGTTCCGGTCGAGCATCGGCTTCGACCGAATGCTGAACGCGCTCGAGGCTGCAAGCCGCATCGAGACGATCGACAACTGGCCGCCTTACGACATCGTCAAGACCGGTGAGGATGAGTACCGCATTGCCATGGCAGTGGCGGGCTTCACGCAGGACGAACTGACGATCACGCAAGAGCAGAACATGCTCTTCGTATCGGGTCAGAAGGCGAATGCCGACGATGTGCAGTATCTGCATCGCGGCATCGCCGGCCGCTCGTTCCAGCGCCGGTTCGAACTTGCCGACCACGTCAAGGTCGTCGGCGCCGGTCTCGTCAACGGTCTGCTGACCATCGATCTCAAGCGCGAAATCCCTGAAGCGATGAAGCCGCGCCAGATCGCGATTTCGACCGACACGGCTATGCCGCAGGCCGAGATCAAGCAGATCGAAGCAGAGAAGCACGCGGCTTAAGCTCCAGCAACAGCATAGTCGGGAAAGACGGCGCCGGGTATATCGTCCGGCGCCACCAGAGAAGCTTTGCCAATCGAACCAACGGAAAGGAGAAAACCATGAGTGTTCGTGATCTGATTCCCTGGGGCCGAAACAATGGCAACCAGGCCCCGACTGTCCTGCGCGACGACGACCGGGATCCCTTCCTGTCGCTGCATCGCGAGGTGAACCGCCTGTTCGACGACGTCTTCCGCGGCTTCGGCTCCGGCCTGCCGGCCTTCGGAAGCGCTTCTGCCTTCGGCGCCGGCTGGCCGAACGTCGAGATCGCCGATACCGACAAGGAGATCAAGGTGACCGCCGAGGTGCCCGGCCTTGAAGAAAAGGACATCGAAGTCCTGCTCAACGACGGCGTGCTGACGCTGAGAGGTGAGAAGCGCTCCGAGAACGAAGACAAGGATCGTCAGTTCTCCGAGCGCTACTACGGCCGTTTCGAGCGCCGCATCCCGCTCGGCGTCGAGGTCGATGAAGACAAGGTCGCTGCCAGCTTCAGGAACGGCGTTTTGACCGTGACCCTGCCGAAGACCGAGAAGGCGCAGACGCAGGTCAAGCGGATCGCCATCAAGAGCTAACCGAACCAGCCTGCCCGGCGGCCGGCCTTGTTGGGGGCCGCCGGCATCCTTCGCCAATAGGGAGGGATAAAATGATGGAGATTATTAGAGAGACACACACCAAACCAAGCAAAAGCCTCGCTTCCGTTAGCCAGGCCTCCAATGATAACCGGCGGAAGCGTCTCGCTTTCGGCCGCTCCGTGTTTCCCGAAGACGTCGTCGCCCGCATCTTCAGACCATCACACTCGGTGATGACATCGGGCAAAGCACGAATGAACGGCTGGCTGCTTGTCTTCGAGCGCCGCAGCGCGCCGTTCATTGAGCCTTTGATGGGCTATACGGGCACCACGGATACGCTGACGCAGGTGGAGCTGGAGTTTCCAACGCTGCGATCCGCCATCCGCTATGCCGAGCGGCAAGGCCTGACCTATGTCGTGCAGGGTCCGGCAAGCAAAGCTGCGGCCCTGACAAAGAAAGGAATTCGTCGCCGATTGAACCGGCCATCTCACGCCTTCTCCGATGCGACATTGGAGCGGCTCGGCCTCGCCGCGCTTCAGGAGAGCTACGGTCAGGCAATGGTCGAGGCGGCGGAACGGCACGATGCTTCCGGTCCCGCCACATGGTCATCGCCCATAGATGTCATCCGTGATCCGACGCTGTCTCTCGAAGCAAAGCGCTC
Organism: Rhizobium sp. BK251; assembly: GCF_004345245.1. Taxonomy (GTDB): domain Bacteria; phylum Pseudomonadota; class Alphaproteobacteria; order Rhizobiales; family Rhizobiaceae; genus Rhizobium. The sequence goes on from NZ_SLUQ01000012.1 coordinate 8,173, forward strand.
GATCCTGATGAACTGGGCATGGACCGAATATCTGATCGACCAGGCGACCAACGAAGGCATGCCGGTGAACAATCGTCCGTCCCGCCTTAATGAGGTCGAGCAGGCGCTGCTTGCGCTCGAAGGAGACGTTGAGCGCAGGCAGGACCGTACCACTGCCGATCGGAAAGCTGCATGAGGTGCACCCATGGACCCGCATGTCGTTTTCGGTTGCCAGGAGATTGTGCCGAACAGGTTTACGCTGACGATGGCCGCAGCTGCCCGTGCCCGTGCCCTCAACCGCGGTGCGGGACCGAGGCTTGATCTGCCGCATGCCAGTGTAAGCGATCTTGCGCTGCATGAGATCGCCCGTGGCGCGTTCAGCCACGACGAGCTCGCGCCGTTCTTGCCCGAATTGGCAGCAACAACGCTTCCTCCGGCTCCTAATCCAACCACAACCGAGCTTCGCGGCGACGGCGCGGCAAGCGCCGCCGCCGCACCCGCCTTCTGTCCGCAGGAGACGGTTCAATGATGATGCAACCAACCGATGAGGAGAAATGAACGATGCTGAAGTCCCTGTCTTCCAACAACCGGACCGCTTTCGATATCGTCAATATCGTTGCCGGTCTTGGTCTTCTTGTCTCACCGTGGCTAATTGGCTTCGCCGCTGAAACCTATGCCGCCTGGAATGCCTGGCTCGTCGGCGCGGCCATCGCCGTGATCGCCGCTGTGGCTCTCTATGCCTTCTATGAGGCGGAGGAATGGGTCAACCTAGTGCTCGGCATTTGGGCGGTAGCTGCTCCATGGGTTCTCGGCTTCGCGGGCGTGACGGCTGCGATGTGGGTCCATGTTGTTGCCGGTCTTGTCGTCGCGGTGCTTGCCGCCGGCAACATCTGGTTCGGCCATAACCGCCCGCTCTCGACCGCCTGATCCTATGGAGGCGGGTCCGGATCTTCGGACCCGCCTCTTTTTCGAGTCCTTCATGCGTCATGCCCGGAGGGATACCAATCATTTCAATTCATGGAGCAACCGATGTTCGATCTCACCCCGAGGCTTCGCACGATTGCCATTTCCGCAGCCGTCGCCGCCGGAGCCATTTTCTTCACCACAAGCCCATTGCCTGCGCAAATGACAGGACAGGCTTCTTCGTCCACCGGCCTGCCGACGCTGGCGCCGATGCTGGAACAGGTCACACCCGCCGTCGTCAATATCGCGGTCGTCTCCCGAGCGCCGGCGCAAGACAACCCGCTCTATAGCGATCCCAACTTCCGAAGGTTCTTCAATCTGCCGGAGCAACAGCAGCAGGCTCGGATGAGCGCCGGCTCCGGTGTCATCGTCGACGCCAACAAAGGATATGTGCTGACCAACCATCACGTCGTCGACGGCGGATCAAAAATCTCGGTCACGCTGAAGGATGGCCGACAGCTCCCGGCAAAACTGATTGGCAGCGACAAGGAGACCGACATTGCCCTGCTCCAGATCAATGCCAAAAACCTGACAGCCATTCAGATCGGGGATTCCGATGCCCTTAAGGTCGGGGACTATGTCGTCGCCATCGGCAATCCCTTCGGACTTGGTCAGACGGTTACCTCTGGCATCGTCAGCGCACTCGGTCGCAGCGGGCTCAATATCGAAGGCTATGAGGACTTCATCCAGACCGATGCCTCGATAAACCCCGGCAATTCCGGTGGGGCGCTCGTGACGCTCGACGGCAAGCTGATCGGGATCAACACTGCGATCCTCAGCCCGGCCGGCGCCAATGTCGGCATCGGCTTCGCAGTCCCGAGCGACATGGTGCTATCGGTGATGAACCAACTGGCGACCCAAGGCGAGGTGCGCCGCGGCAGACTCGGCATCGGCATCCAGGACCTGACGCCCGACGTGGCCGAGGCACTCAAGCTCGGTGAGCTGCGGGGCGCACTGATTGGCAGCGTCGAACCTGGCTCAGCGGCCGCGCGGGCCGGATTGAGGACCGGCGACGTGGTTACCGCGATCGACAATCGCCCCGTCCACAGTGCAACCGATCTCAGGAACCGGATCGGCCTCACCCCGATCGGAACCAGGATCAATGTGACGGTAAAGCGCGGTGATGGCGAGCGGGTGATCGCCGTCACGATCACATCGGAAGACCGGTCGTCCGCCGACCTCTCCGGCACGCCCCTCGATGGCGCCAAAATGCGGGAAGCATCTGCCGAAGAGGCTCGCCAGGCCGGTGCCCCCGGCGTTGTGATCGAGGGTCTCGGCTCAGGTAGCATGGCGGCCCGCAGCGGACTGCAGGCCGGTGACATAATCGTGGCGGCCAATCGCTCGCCGGTCTCTTCCGTCGCGGATTTGCGTAAGGCGCTTGCCGACAAACCGGCAATCCTCGCGCTTGAACTGATCCGAGATGGCGATCCTCTCCTTCTCGTCGTCCGATAGCGGAGCGATGATTAAACGGTCCCGCTCACTTGCGAAGTGGGACCCAATCGACCTTTCGTCTTGCCCTCCAACAGGAAACCGGGCCGCCGCCTATATGAGAGGAGAATTGATCGCAGTGTATGTTACCTGTGACAGGAGATATGCATGAGCCGAGATCCATATGAGCTTCTGGGCGTGAAACGGGATGCGCCGCAAAAGGAAATCCAGAGTGCATTCCGCAAGCTGGCCAAGAAGCTGCATCCCGACTTGAACCCCGGCGATAAAAATGCCGAGGCCAGGTTCAAGGAGATTTCCGCGGCCTACGAGCTTTTGAGCGATGAGCAGAAGCGGGCCCGCTTCGACCGTGGCGAGATCGATATGACGGGGGCCGAACAGGCGCCCCGCAACTTCTATCGCGACTATGCCTCGGCCAGCGGTCCCGGTGAGCCCTACCACAATAGCGGCGGGTTTGCCGATTTTGGCGATTCGGACGATATTTTCGCGAGCTTCTTCTCGCGCCGCGCCGGCCCTGGCGGCGGGTCCCCGTTCCGCGCTCCCGGACGTGACCGCCATTTCTCGATGGAGATCGATTTTCTCGATGCGATGAAGGGTACCAAAACCCAGGTTAAGCTACCCGAGGGTCCGGCTATCGAAGTGCAGGTTCCCCCCGGGACACGTGATGGCCAAACGCTGCGGCTGCGGGGCAAAGGCGAACCCGGGTTCGGGGGCGGTGCCGCCGGCGACGCGCTGATCGTTATCACGGTGCGGCCTCACCGCTTTTTCACGCGCGACGGTGACGACATCCGCCTCGAACTTCCGGTTACGCTCAGCGAGGCCGTGCTTGGCGGCAAGGTGCGCGTGCCCACTCCCTCCGGCCCAATCGACCTAGCCCTCCCCCCCAATTCCAGCAGCGGCAAGGTCTTGCGTATCAAGGGCAAGGGTGTGCCGCGCGGAAATGGCAGCGCCGGTGACGTCTATGTGACTGTGAAGGTCGTGTTGCCCGACCGTCCGGACGAAGATCTGACCAGCTTCATCAAACGCTGGGCTTCTGGAACGACACAAAATCCGAGAAAGGGCATGGAGGGCTGACCATGGACGATCATGAATTCTGTCTTCGCCTCAAAATCGAAGTAACCGAGCTCGAACTGTGGATCCGGGAAGGTTGGCTGGCGCCGCAGATCGCCGAGCACCAACGCCGCTTCCGGGATGCAGATCTAGCTCGCGCCCGGCTGATCCTAGATCTGACGCACGGCATGGGCGTCAACGAAGCCGGAGTTGATATTGTCATGGATCTTGTCGACCAGCTTCAGGGCATGCGCGGCGCGATGCGCGACATCGTAACGGTCGTCAGCGGAGAGGATGTTGCAGTCCAACAACGTTTGGTAGCAGCTCTGGACAAGCTCCACACCATTTGGCGAATGTGAGAGGATTCGCGGCAGGTAAGAAAACAATCTCGTGGCGGATGTTCCTATGACGACATCATTGAGGCGCTGGAGACGTTGGACAAGAACGATGAGCGCGAGGACGAGGTTCGTCCGCCGCGATGAGAGCGAGCCTGCTGTAAAGCCGTAACACTCCCTTTAGGCAGGTCTGCGGCTTCACCACAACCAGCCTGTCATTGATGTTTCGAGAAACCTAAATATAACGAGCAGGCATCTTTCAACGACGATGATGCGCGCGCTCCGGCCCGGATCACGCTAACAGTTTTGAAAGATGAGTTATGCCGAAACGAAAAGCGCCAGCGGTTGTCAGCACAGGCATCACAGGATTGAACGAAATCCTGCGTGGTGGTCTACCAGCGTCCAATCTCTATATGCTGCAAGGCGCTCCGGGCTCCGGTAAGACGACAGCCGCGCTGCAGTTCCTTCGCGCCGGGGTGGAAGTAGGAGAGAGTTGCATCTACGTGACACTGTCGCAGACGGCGGCAGAGCTTGAAGCCATTGCTGTTTCACACGGCTGGACACTCGATGGCATTCGGGTCGAAGAACTGTCGACATCCGGTTCGGTCAGCGAAGCCGATGACCAGAGCATATTTCTGACCGCAGACCTCAGGCTCGACGAGACGCGAAAGGCGATCGAGGCAGCGATCGAAGAACACAAGCCGCGGCGCCTTGTTTACGACTCCCTCCTCGAAATCCGCCTGATCACCGGTGACTCCCCAAGGTTTCGTCGCGAACTGATCGGTTTCAAGTCCTTTCTTGCCAAGCGCAACGTCGTCGCACTTCTTCTTGACACCCAGACAACCGGCTATGACCGCAGTGGCGAGGAAGTAGAGGGGCTTGCTCATGGGGTCATCCGTTTCGACAAGTCACTGGAGGAGTACGGCGCTGTGCGGCGTCGTGTGGAAGTTTCCAAGATGCGCGGTGTCCCCGTTGCCGATGGTTATCACGACATGGTAATCCGGGAAGGTGAAGGGGTCATCGTTTTTCCTCGTATTATGCCCAACACTGCATCTGAGGCCACCAAGCCGGAACTGATCAAATCAGGTGTTGCAGCGCTCGACGACATGTTTGGCGGCGGCCAGGAGGCTGGAACTACGACGCTGGTCATCGGACAGTCGGGCACTGGCAAGTCGACTATGTCGTCACTCTATGCGACCGCTGCACTCGACCGCGGCGAGAACGTTGCGCTGTTCTTGTTCGAAGAGAGGCTGGAAACGTTCTTCCGCCGGTCGGAAGGCCTGGGAATGCAGCTTCGGCAGTTTCATAAGGATGGAAAGCTCATCCTGCGGGATTTCAATCCGAACGAAATCTCACCGGGTGAATTTGGTCAAATCGTCCAGGACGCGGTGACGCAAAACAAAGTCCGCGTCGTCGTCATCGATAGCCTGACCGGCTATCTGAACTCGCTACCGCATCGGGAAAAGGCGGTCCGCGACATCCAATCCCTTCTCAAATTCCTGGCTCGTTCGGGCGTGCTGACGATACTGATTGTCGCTCAGCACGGCCTGATCGGTCAGAATGTCGGCATCGACGTAGATGTCAGCTTTCTGGGCGACACCGTGCTCCTGCTGCGGATCATGGAGCATGAGGGTCGGCTGCGCCGCAACATCACCGTTGTCAAAAAGCGCCACGGTCCACATGACCTCAACATCCAGGAACTGCTGATCGAGAGCGGCAGCGTCAGCGTCGTTTCCTATAACCCTCTTCCTGACCCGAAATGAATGAAACACCTAGTGAACTGGATTGGGTGCTCATAATTGCCCCGTTTCGCAAGGACGCCGAGTACATCGCGGCTTCCTTGGAGGTGCAGAACGTCGCGGTCCGGCACGGTCAGGCTGGCGAGGATTTGGCTGAAAATCTGGCGCTTTCGCCCGGCGTCATCCTCATCACCCATGAGGCGCTAAGCCCACCCGTCGTCGCAACCATTGGCGATCATCTCGCCGGCCAGCCTGACTGGTCCGAAGTGCCAATCGTGGTCCTGCTTGAGCGCGCGGCTCCCATTGCACAGATCCGCACTCAGCTTCAAAGCGCCTGGCCGAGCGCCCGCCTCCTGTTCTATACACGCCCAATCGCGCGACTGGAACTGGCCAATAGCATTCAGACCAACCTGCTCGTCCGATTGCGCCAGAAGCAGGTGCGCGATGCCATTGAGCGCGAAGTCGAGTTGCGGCTGGAGCTCAATCATCGCATTAAGAACATTCTTGCCAGCGTCACCTCAATCTTTCAAATGACGCGACGCGGCGCGTCTACGGTTGATGAGCTTGCGGCAGATTTCACAGGCCGGCTTCGTGCTCTTTCCGACGTCCACACCGCAGTGTTCGAAGCAGGCGGAGACGAAATCTCACTGTTATCCGTGATCGCGGTAACCGTCGCACCCTATAACGGTGAGAGCTTGACTCGGATCAATATTGCCGGCCCGGACCTTCTTGTCGGACGGATCGCCGCGACAACCATCGCCCTTTGCCTCCACGAACTGACGACGAATGCCATCAAGTACGGCGCACTGTCTCAAGGCGACGGCAGCGTCAACATTGCCTGGTCCGTTTCGGAGGAAGATCCACCCATGTTTTCAATGAACTGGATCGAATCGGGCGGCCCCAAAGTCGTTCAACCGACGCGGCAGGGCTACGGCACAAAATATGTTCGCTCGGCTCTCGCCTCGCTCTTGGGGGCAGCGCCGACGATCACGTTCGATCGCAATGGATTTCGATGCCAAGCCGCGGGTCCGCTAGCAAGACTTGTGCGGCAGTCGGCGGAAGCTGTTTGATACAGCATCCGTTATCGGAAGGGTTACACACCTTACTGAAGACATTCCCGAACCTGGCGGATCATATTCGTACGAGAGACGTTATCATACTCTTAGACCATTTCATCCGCCTGTAAATCATGAGGGATCGTAGGGGATGGGCGGCAACGGTATAACGGTCCTTGTCGTGGAGGACGAGGCTCTCGTTCGGATGGATATTGCGCTATTTCTAGAGGACGAAGGTTTCCAGGTGCTGGAAGCATCGAACGCCGACGACGCCATCAGCCTGCTCGACGCACATCCGGAGGTTCGTCTTATGTTCACCGATATCGATATGCCTGGCAGCATGGATGGCTTGAAACTAGCGGCCGCGGTTCGAGATCGATGGCCACCTGTCAAGATCATCGTGACATCGGGTCATCGCCACATGAGCGATGATACCCTTCCGTTCGTCGGCCGCTTTTTCAGTAAGCCCTATGATCCGTCACGTGTGATTCACGCGATACGCGAAATGATCTAACACGATGAGGTTCTAAGCTGAGCGAGACCGTCAAGCCAAGGATGCCGATGCTAGCAACTCTGCAAATCGCAACCGCCACCATGATGCCCGATGAGATCATTACCTTGAAGGCAAGCAAGACAAACTTACTGGGCTTTGGTCGCCGACGGCCAATCGTTTGAGGGCTCGTCGATCTGATGATCTGGGGTCTCGTCCATCCTATCACGAAGCTGGGTAGATTCTTTCTCGATCATGTAGATCACCGCGGATCTCTCGGCACCTTTAGCGACGAGATCATCGATCAACGCGTGCAGCCTCGGTTTGACTTGTTTCAAAATGTTCTGGTTGTCACTCATCACTTCCTCCCATTTTTGCTCCGTGTTGGCCGACGCTCCTCCTTGCGTCTTAGCCAAACCGCCTCCCTGCATTCGCGTCTTCCGCCAGAACCAGACTTGCGGGCGGCGACCCACTCTCGTCGCCTCCGACGATTGCGGAAATGTAAGTCAGGGCATTTTTCATCCCGTTCATCGTGTAGGGCTTTTCGATTGCACCGAGTGCGCCGGCAAACCCTTCCGGGATCTTCTTGATATTGCCGCTCACGAAGACATAGGGGATGCCCGCAGCTGCTAGTTCGCGACCCACGTCGATCCCGGTCGGGCCATCCATGAGGTGGATATCGACGAATGCGAAATCAGGCTTCGAGGTGCAGATCTGCTCATGCGCCTGGCTGCTGCTCATGGCAAGTCCTGTGACCTGATGGCCCGCCATCTCCACCTCACTTTCAAGCTCCATGGCGAGAAGCATTTCGTCTTCGACGATCATAACTTTCAATGTGTATTCTCCTGATGGTCGCCGACAAGCAGCACCACATCGACAACCGTCTTTCGTCCATCCTGTTTACGTTCGATTTCGGCGCCGAGCTGCAAAGCAGACGCCTCGATCAACATGCGTCCGAGCTCGGTGCTTTCAATATCAGGCTCAACTGGTTCGGATGTGTCCTCGACCCGGATCAGAAAATGACCGTTGAGGCGTTTGACCAGCACGTGGATGTCGCCGCCGCCGTCCATGAGGCCCCGTCGAACTGCATCGCCGACCAGCTCATTGACGATCAGCGACAAAGGCGTGGCTTTGACAGCGGGCACGAGCAGCGGCGAAAGATCTAAAGACAGACGGATGTCGTTGCGGCCAGTGGCATCGACAAGATCTGTCACCAATTCCTTTGTGAACTCTGAGATATCGAACTTCGACACGTCGTCGAGCGTGAACAGCTTTCGCTGAACTGTACTGAGGGCCTCTATTCGGTTGAGGACCGACATGAGTGTCTGCCTTTGCCGATAATCGGTGGTGATGCGTGCCTGCATTTTTACGATGGAAGCCATCGTCAGCAGGTTGTTTTTCACCCGATGGTCCACCTCGTGGACCAGCAGCGTGCGCGCCTCCAGTGCCGCCTTAAGGGTGGCGGTGTTTTTTGCCACCTCCGCCTCCGCCTGATGGCGCGCAGCCGCCAGGTCTGCTTCCCGGCTTTTGACAGTTGTGAAATCGAGCTGGGACGCAAAGAAATAGATGATTGTCCCTGCCTCGTCCCGGACGGGGCTGATGAATACCGCATTCCAAAACGTAGTGCCGTCTTTTCGGTAATTAAGAATATCGACAGCAACATCGTGGCCGGCCGCGATGCCCTCCCGAATCCTCGCGATCGTTGCTTTGTCAGTCTCTGGACCCTGCAGAAAACGGCAATTGCGCCCAATTATCTCGTCATCTCTGTAGCCCGTGAGCCTTCGGAAGGCTTCGTTGCAGAAGATGATCGGATTGTCGGACTGGTTCGGATCGGTGACGATCATTGGCATCCGGGTCGCCTTGAACGCGGCCGCAAATGGATCCTCGCTTACATGTCCGGCGACGAGACGGTCGCCGGCGTTGCGGGCATCGGTTCGATATTGATCCTTTTCTTGCATGGGGGTCCTAATCGTGTTGTCCCGCGACAAATGTCGCGGGCTAGGAATTGGTTCCGGTCATTTGTCAGGGCAAAGGAGATAGCGTCGCCTCAATCTCGCAAATCACACCGGACGGATCATAGGCGATTGTCGATTTGCCGTTCAGCTCCGCGGACAACAAGCGTTCGACGAGGCGGGACCCGAAGCCCTTGCGGGTCGGAGGGAGAACCTCCGGTCCGTCCATCTCCCTCCAAACGAGGCGAAGATCTCCGGTTTCTTCAGCGTAGCTCCAGCTGATGGCAATTCTGCCTGTCGCATTGGAGAGTGCACCATATTTGGCAGCGTTTGTGCCGAGTTCATGGAGAGCAAGCGAGAGTGACGCAACGACCTTTTGCGGCAGCAAGACCGGATCGCCAGAAACATCAAACCGCTCTGAAGGATATGGAGCGATAGCCTGCTCTACCACAGCCTTGAGATCGGCACTCTGCCAATGCCCCTCGGCAAGAAGGTCATGGGCATGTGCCATCGCCGAAAGGCGAGCCTCGAAAGCGGTAACCGCACCGCTGGCCTCAGCATCTTTTGCCAGGGTCTGACGGGCAATCGCCATGACCGTCGCAAAGACATTCTTCACCCGGTGGTGCAACTCGCCGATTAGCACTGCCTGAAGCCGATCCGCTTCCTTTTTCGCCGAAATATCGTGAGCGATCTTAGATGCGCCGATAATCCGGCCGGCACTGTCGTAGATTGGCGAGACGCTGAGGAGAACATCGACGAGATGACCATCTTTGTGACGGCGTCTGGTTTCGTAAGGCTCCACAGTCGATCCGGCCCTGACGCGGCTCAACAGCGTCGGTTCCTCGTCGATCCGATCAGCAGGCACAAGGATCAGTACAGACTGACCGATGATCTCGTCCGCCTTATAACCATATAGCCTCTCCGCCGAGGCGTTCCAGGACGTGATAGTCATATCGAGATCGATGCCCAGGATGGCATCATTGGAAGATGCGATGATGGACGCCAGCTGGCGCTCGACCTCCTGCCCTTTTTTGCGTTCGCTTGTATCGATCGAGACGACCGCAACCTGGCGAATCCTGCCGCTATCGTCTCGAAGCGGCGAGACGGTATTGTTCACCCAGACGAGACTGCCATCTTTTCGGACATATCGCTTTTCGAGATCGAAGCTCTCGCCGGTCTGTGCAAGCCGCTGGTACAATCGGGTTTGTTCGGGCATGTCGTCGGCATAGGTGATGTCGCGGATGTTCTTGCCGAGCAGCTCCTGTTCCTCGTAGCCGACAATCTCGCAAAACCGCTTGTTGACGTGCAGGATCTCGCCATTGAGGCTCCCTTGGCCGATCCCGGCCGCCGACTGCGATATTACCGCCCGCAGCCGTTCTTCGCTTGCCTGGAGCGCCCGATCGGCGCGGACGCGATCCGTGGTCTCGTTGACAATGCAGAAGACGCCGCAAACCGTCCCGTTTTCATCGCGGACCGGGGAATAAGAAATGTCAAAATAGACAGTTTCCGGGTAGCCGTGCCGCTCGATATAAAATGGGCGGTCCTTGGCGGCGACCGTCTCGCCTTTGTCCAGGACTTGACGCAGGAGCGGTTCGAGGTCGTCCCATAGCTCGCTCCAGTTTTCTCGTGCCGGTCGACCGAAAGCCTTCGGGTGCCGTTGTCCGATCGACGGCGCATAGGGTGCGTTGTACAGGGCGACGAAGTCCGGCCCCCAGAACAAAACGATCTGCGCCATGGAAGGCAGCATAATGTCGATAGCGGATCTCAGGCACGGAGGCCAAACTGAAGGCGGGCCAAGCATGGACTGGTCCCAGTCTCCCCGCTCAAGCATTCGAGAAATTTCGTCTTGCTCCGAGAAAATTTCCCCCGTTTCGTTCTGCATCGGCGCCCACTCTAAATCGTTGCGACGTCGCAAACGTTCGTCCCAGTGCTCAATGTATAGCGTGGGATGGTCGCAGCAAGGTCTTTTCGCAATGAAATCAGCTTCTAATCCGACAGGCGGCTACCGATTTCAGCTCACCAAAGGAGCAGACTTGACCCTTTCTGGCTGATTTCCCATATGTGCGCCGCTAGAAGGGAACGGGTATGCGCGCATTTTTAGAAACGTCATTCGGTCCGAACCAATTGTCAGTTATCGACCAATCATTCAACGACTGGCTGGAAGCTCACCATGTGACCAAGAACAGCGCAGAGGCTGAGCTTGCCGCTGCGATCATCATAAACCTGTATCGCGAGGGACATGACACCAGGCAGGAATTGGACACTGCCATGTCCCTACATCGCGGTCTTGCCGATCTTAGCGAGTTGGCATCGCGCTCTTGAACCATATAGAACCTCCGGCCCGACAATTAGGAAACTGGTCTTAGAGAAACGTCTATGCAAGCGATAAAGACCAGCCGACGGTCTGAGCGAGGACAGCTTGCCTTTCGATTTCCTGAAGATGGATCGCCCTTTCGAACAAAGGCGTCACTGCCGGGACCAACATCAGGATGATCTTGAACTGAAAATACGAGGGACGTCAGGGCCTTAAGATGACGCGTGAGTTTGCGTCAGGCGCGGTCAAATGTGAAGGATGTCAGCAGCGTCGTGACAAAATTGCTCGCCTTTTCTTTAACGAGCACCTCAGTCCATTCGTCGGTTCCCCGCAGCCGCAGGTCCGTATAAATGCTATCGACCGCTCCCTCTTCAATGCGCTTGATGTGGTCCATAAATGCCTGCTCCCCGCCCGCATGATAAATGTCTCGAATGACCATCCGCAGGATTTCTTGGATAGCAATCTGCCAGGCCGTATTGATAGCCTGTATCTCACCCGTATTTTCTGCCATGGAGACTCCTGTGGGTGAAGGGAACGGTACATGCCATCCGGAAAGACTGGTCGCTCATACGGCAATTCCGCGTCGACCAGTCTCGAGTGTTCGATCAGTCACGTAGCTGAAGTGCGAACCTAAGCCCGTCTTGCTTTGCGATTGGCGTAGCGCCGATCGCGTTCCGCCTTTCGCGCCGCTTCATCCTCGATCACCCGCGCGATAAGGTTTTTCTCGCGTGTCTCGCGTGCTTCAGTCTCAGCTGGGGCTGCCGATGCCACGGCCTTCAGTTGCTCGGCTGCCTCGATCACCAGCCGCTGCGACTCCGCGAGCTTCTGCCGGTCGCGCTCAAGTCGCCGCTCTTCCCTGGCTGCCGCAATGGCGATGCGTTCCGCCTGTCGCGCCTGCCTAGCCGGTTCAGCGGCGATCTTTGCAGCGGAGTAGGCTCTCAGAAGAGCGGTCTTCGCTTCGGCAGCGGCTGCGCGACGGTCGGAAAGCTCATTGTTTCTCACGTTCTTCAAATGTCTGTCCTTGGATCTTATTGGAGAAAGGGTTGTCAGGCCGTATTCGCTCGTTTGGCGAGCAGAGATGCAGTCGTTGTTGCACGGTCCTGCAATTCCTTTGCGAGACGCGCTTCACGAAGGAGGACCGTCTTTTCGTCGCGCGAACAAACGAGGGAGTCGAGCTCTTCGACCGCCCTGTTGCGGGCGAAAAACTGCGATTGCAGATTGCCGAAGGCAATCTCCGCCTGCTGGCGAGATTTGCTGTGTGTTTGTGACATGGTTTTCCGGATCAGGCCGCCAGATACGGCGGCAACAAAAAAGGCCAGGCAAACTGCCTGACCTGGGTTGGTATCATGCTCTCAGCGATGCCAGTACATCCGTGGTCAAAGGAAAGCGGATACCGGGTGTTAGGCAGCCTGGAGATTGCAGGCGGACATCTTCCCCGACTTGTTGTCTCGCTCCAGTTCGAAGCCGATCTTCTGGCCTTCGACGAGTTCGCGCATGCCCGCGCGTTCGACGGCAGAGATATGGACGAACGCATCGGCGCCGCCGTTGTCAGGCTGAATGAAACCGAAGCCTTTGGTGGAATTGAACCATTTAACTGTGCCAGTGGTCATGATCAACCCTTTCATAGCAGTAGAGGAACCACAGCACTTTCGCGCCGCGGATGGTGATAGCGATTTTTGAAAGGAAGGTTCGTTCAGGGCGCGGTGCCAGTCGCGCGGTAACCAAAGCTCAGCAAGCAAATATCGATAACCGGGATATAGGCTGACCGCTGCACAATGTCAACTTTTAGTTTTTATGGCCAGCGAATTCAGCATATGGTTGCGGTCTTGGACTTTACATCCAGCCGAAAATCTCGTGGACCGTTTTGTCTACAAGGTTAAGAATAGCCGGTCCTGAACTTTGCCCGCGCCGGTATATTCCCGGTGGTCGAACTCACTCACAACGCGGAGTGGGCCGCTCAGAAGATGGATGAATGTACGCTACAACGGACGCGCGGATTGCTTCAAACCGCGACAGGGTAGCATGACACTTTGCTGTTCTGGGAGCAACAGGAGGCCCGCCGGCTCTCAATGCCAATATCTGCGTGCTCCGGGGATCACTCGACGCGATGCGTTAGGAATTGACCGCAGTGGCGTCACTCTTCCCCGGCCAGCAGACTTGGTGTCGAGCCGAAGGAACCAAACACGGCAAGATCAATCGACCAACCTCAACAAAAGGATCACGCCATCCCTTTTGCGAACCACCTGCATCACGCCATCAAGACGGTCTATCGCGACAACAAAGACTGGCTGGAGAGTAGAACAAAGCCAACTGACTTGCCCGAGTGGGGGTGCCGTCATGGCACAGGGGCAAATCAGTTAGCGATCCATAAATACCCCGACACGTTTACTTTCCAATCCCCTAGATTTTGGGAGGGCTCAGTCGATTTTGTCGCACTTTCCGACTTCGAGATAGTGGAGTCCGTTGCTGTTTACTTGGCCTTCTTCTTCGCACGTTCAGCCTAATGAGGCTGGCGAAGTCACAGTAACAACAGGCAGTGGTGGTTCCGACTTCTCAGGTCGTCACCGAGTTCGTGAGATATTCACCGCAACTACGGCGTAACCATTGGTGCAACAACAACACCGAGCGCGTGGTGGAAGTGCGCAGTCAGAGACATCATTGTCGCCTGCGCGGAGCCGAATTTCAGTTTGCTCGCGTAATAGGTCGAGACGATACTCGTTGTCTCGATGGCGTGACCCGGCATTTGGGCGCGACTGGCGAAGAACGTGCAGCGATCAGGAGCAACCGGCCGCGCTTTCTCGCTTTTAGTGAAAATTCCTAATTGAAAGCCAGACGTGCACCCCGTTACTTGGGCACGTATTCACCTATGGGGGAGAATTGGCCACTACTATGCAAAAGCCCCCGGCGTTCAGTACACCGAGGGACTTCCCTGCAAAGGCGCGGCGAGCGTTGACACATACCCACTCTGATTGAAGGAAGAGTACCGCGCCGGACACCGAACCACGGCAGACGGAGTTTGTTCCCACTTTTTTAGCTAATGCTCATGGAAACTATTTCAGCAAGCGGGGTTTGATTTCTAATCAGAAGTTGATAATTTCAACCCACGCGGTGGGGACCGAGTAGTGTGCGCCGGAAGGCAAACGCTCATTGACGGGGTTGCTTAGGAAACTAAGCGACCCCGTTTCGATACAAAGAAAAACCCCCGCGAGGGCACGCGAGGGTTTTCATGAGGGCGCTTTGAACCCTATTCGCTCCCACGAGGGCGTGCGGGATTTTTTGTGCGAACACTCCATAACTCAGGCGCTGGTCGTTTGTTCCCTTGGGCGGACAAGAGTCTCGTATCCCGATCTTGCCAATTGGGCGCTTCGAGTCCAATCGGGCTTTTCAAGCCGAAAGCATTCACAACCAGTCCGAACAACAAAAATACCGTCAGCGAAATCAGCGCGAAACGCCCGTCCTGCTCAAAATAAACGCGCATTCCCTGAGCTTCATCCTCACCACGACTGGGCAAAAGAAGTGCTGCGGTGGCGAACAGCATAAGAGTCATCAAAACAAGGAAGATGAACTCGCCGAACTCAAACGTCTGCCGGACCGTCGACAACTGATTGATCGCCCATCAATAGTGCAATTGCATGAGAAAAAGGATTGCGCTCCAGCCGAGTGGCACCCAATCGATAGCGGACGTCCTACGAATGCGGAATAGGTGACGAACCCGGTCAAGCGGCGGGTCACTGACAGACCGAGAACCATGGAGATGACTGTCGCGACGATCGGAAAGTTCATCAATCAGCCATTTTGCGCGTTAACACGCCGCGACGGTACGGCTCGACGAAATTATATCATCCCTTGCCGCTGTCCAGCACTGAACAGATCCGCACGATGGCAGGTTTCCATGCCGGGTTGTTCCAAGGCAGAAACCCTTCAGCCGGCGACTTATACGTTTCCGATCCTAGCGCAGGCGTCAGCCGGAGATGAGGCGGCATATCCTCGATGTCGGCAAGTTTGCCGTTCTGCTCCAGGAACAGCGGGAGGTTTTCTCGCCCGCTTCAATCGGCCAGCGCCCATTCGCCGCCTCTCGGCAGTAGCGCACAAGCGTGTCGTAAGCAAGGTTTCGCTACCCCTGCGGTATCAACTGCGCCAATTCGCTTCCGCCCTACCCACGACCTGGAAACCGGGATCAACCGACCAGGTCGTTGGGGTCGCTTGCGAGCGCTGCAAACGGAATAGCCTCTGCAGATGGCCCATGGACGAAAATTTATCAAATTGGCATTTCGAATGTGAACCTGGTCTCGTCCTGCGACGATCTCACCACTAAGGTGCCGCCATGTGCCTTGGCAATCTCGCTTGCTATGAAGAGGCCAAGGCCAAGCCCCTCTTTATAGCCGTGCGATTCTCCCCGAGCGAAGGGATCGAACAGCTTTGGTATGACCTCCTCCGGGATCGACGGACCACCGTTTGCGATCCATAAGCGGAACAGGCCGCTTTCCGTCGTTTCGGCGTGGAAGTGTATGGGAGTAGCCCTGTCGCCGTGCGTCAAAGCATTTCCGAGCAGGTTCGAAACCAGTTGCCCGATTTTCGAAACATCGCATTTGACCGGCCGCGTGACGTCGTAGGTCGCCACGATTTCGTGCTCGGGATTTGATGCCCGCAATTCCTGCACGACCTGATCGAG
This sequence comes from Rhizobium sp. BK251, assembly GCF_004345245.1. GTDB lineage: Bacteria > Pseudomonadota > Alphaproteobacteria > Rhizobiales > Rhizobiaceae > Rhizobium. Next base: position 24,168 of record NZ_SLUQ01000012.1, read on the forward strand.
CAGCGGCCCAGGGGCCTGCTCTGGATGCAATTCCACACCGATCCCGCCCCCGAGGCGGGCGCGCGCGAAATCCAGCACGTTGTCGATGAGGCCCGACATCCTGAGCGCGCTGCCCTGCATGAGACCGATCACCTGCCGGCCCCGATCGCTCAGTGTTTCCTTACCCAGCATGCGTGCTGCCGCGGATATCGACGCCAGCGGATTTCGAAGGTCGTGGCCGAGAATGGCGATAAACTGTTCTCGCAGGATCCCGTCCGACTGCTGCTGCGCCAGGTCGTTTTCGGCGCTGTCACGCGCACTGACGAGTTGCCGTTCATACAGTCGGCGTTCTCCCGCATGCACGAACACAATGCGGGTCATGTCCGCCAGCCCCGAGCTATTTGGGGCGGAAGAGGCTGCCATGATAACCGGAACCGCGGTGCCATCGGCTCTCCTCAGATCGACTGTGACCTCGCTGATGGCCTGCTGCAGCTTCAGGAGCGGCGCGAGGTTGGTTTCATACAGGATGCGGGCGGCGATGCTGAAAATGTCGCGTAGACGTTTGCCATCGAGACCGCCCGCCGGATACCCCAGCAGAGTCGACATCCAGGCGTTTGCGCCGACGATGAACCCGCCGGTGTCGACCAGCAGGTAGCCGCACGGTGCGTCGTCGAATAGTTGCTTATAGTCCAGATCCGCTATTCGCTCTCTCATCCGGTGTTTCAGACAAAATCCATGATCGCCCTGGTGACCTGCGCCGGCGCGCTGAGGTTGGGGCAATGTCCGGTCGCGTCGAGAAGGACAAGCGTGCTGCCGGCGACGTGATCTCGAACATACGCGCCGACATGTTCGCCCGCGATGATGTCGTCCCGGCATTGCAGGATCAATGTGCGAGCCGTCACTCTTGGCAGATCCGCGCGGTTGTCGGACGTGAACGTCGCGCGTGCAAACTGGAGTGCGATTTGCGGATCGGTCCGGCAGAAGCTCTGGGTCAGCTCCTGGCCGAGTTCGGGCCGATCGGCATTGCCCATGATCGCCGGGGCCATAGCCGCCGACCAGGCGAGCGGATTATCCACGAATGACGCCAGGAGCTCATCGATGTCCGTTGCACCGAAACCGCCGACGTAATCGCCATCGTCTATGTAGCGCGGGGATGGACCGACCATGATCAGCGTCCCGAAAATCTCAGGCGCCTTGATCGAAGCCAGAACGCCGATCATCGCACTGACCGAGTGCCCGACAAATATACCGTTCCGGATGCCGAGCTCGCGGCCGAGATCGATGATGTCGGACGCATAACCGTCAAGCGAGGCGTATTTTTCCGCGTCGTAGGCGCCAAGGTCGGAACCGCCGGCTCCGACATGGTCCATGGTGGCGACCTTGAATGCCTTCTCGAAGTGGGGCGCCACAAAGCGCCACATGGCCTGGTCGCAGCCGAACCCGTGGGCAAACAGAATCGTGCGATCACCCGCACCGGACACTTTTACGTTATTTCTGATGAGGGCTGACAATGCATTTCCAAACGAGGGTTCTCGCCACCACACCTGCGGATGGAAAGGTGTTGTACCTTATTGCACTTCAAGACCGGCGTCTACTTATGGCGATGAGCTTGCCAGGCGACCTCTCGACGCAGCGATCGGGATGCGGTCGTAAAAGATCAAATCCCGTTTTGAGTCCAGCCGGGCCACTATGCTTCCCTATATTCAAAAACGCCGGTCTGAGGTTGAGTGCGGGGACATCGCCATCCGTTTCGGCCTTCGAAAGGCGCCGACACGCTGCGGCAGGGATCAAGCTTCGCCGCGAAGGCTGCTGTGCAGCGAAGCTTGATCCGACCGATTTTCCAGCAAAACTGCCAATTCCAGGTTTTGACCTGCCAGCGAGAGGTCGCCTGGCTACGGTGCTACCTCGCCCGTCCGATCGCCAATGCAAACAGTCTGGCCTGCCTTTCCGCGAAAGCGCGCGGATTGGTAGGCTTGTCCCCGTCGAGAATGCGGGCTTCGTCGAGCAGGAGCCAAGCGGCATCTTCGCGAAACGCCTGATCGTCCATCGCGGCAATGCTTTTCACAAGTTCGTTCTGCGCATTGATTTCCAGGATCGGCTTCGAAGCGGTCTGTAGCCGCCCTGCCCCCTGCAGCAGTTTCTCGAGCTGTCGATCCGGTCCATGTTCGGAGGCGACCAGGCAGACGGCACTTTCGGTCAACCGACCGGAGACCCGCACGTCGGCAACCTCCTCTTTCAAGCTAGCTCGCGCAAAATCGATGAATGCCGCAACGTCGGGAGAGGCTTCCAGGGCCTGCTCATCTGTGCTTCCCTCGCCGGTGATGTCGTTCAGATCGGCAAGACCTTGGGTGACCGACTTGAAGGACTTTCCCTCGAAATCTGGGACATTCGTCGGCCAGAAATTGTCTACGCCATCTGTAAGGAGAAGGACTTCGATACCTTTGGCTCGAAAACCTTCGAGTTGCGGCGACGATTTCAGTTGGTCCAGACTGGAGCCGCTGATGTAATAGATCGCCGACTGCCCCTCTTTCATTGACGCCAGGTAGTCGGCCAGACTGCGGGTTGTTTCACCGGATAGAGTGCTGCGGCAGCGGGCCAGCTTCAGCAACTGCGAGCGCCGCTCGAAGTCTTCATAAATTCCTTCCTTAAGGATAGCGCCAAACAGGTCCCAGAATTTTGAAAACGTCTCGGGCTCACCTTCGGCCATCTTCTCAAGCGCGGTGAGGATCCGGCTGGTTACGCCCTTCTTGATGGCGCTCAGCACCGGGCTTTCCTGAATCATCTCGCGGGAAATGTTGAGCGGCAGATCCGAGGTGTCGACGATGCCGCGCACGAACCGCAGGTAACGCGGCAGCAACTCGGCTTCGTCGGTGATGAAGACGCGCTTCACGTAGAGCTTCATCCGACCCTGTCGATCCGGATCGAACAGGTCGAAAGGTTGCGAACCGGGGATGAAGGCGAGCGTTGTGTATTCGTGGCGACCCTCGGCGCGGAAATGCACATTGGCCAGCGGCTCGTCATACTGACCGGAGACACCGCGATAAAAATCGTCGTAATCCTGCTTGGATATCTCGCTTTTCGGTTTTGTCCAAAGTGCAGCGCCGTCTGAGATCTGCGACGGTTCGGCGCCGTCTTTCTCAGTAAGGCGGATCGAAACAGGCACATGTCCGGACTGATCGCGAATAATCTTTTCGACCGTCCATTTGCCGGTATATTTCTTTGCGTTCTGCATCAGATGCAGCACGACACGCGTGCCCCTCGCTGGCGCCGCGCCAAGATCGACCGCGACGATGTCATAACTTCCCCTGCCGTCGGACGACCATTTCCAGGCTTGGTCCTGACCGGCACGGCGGGAAATCACATCGACCCGTTCGGCGACCATAAACGAGGAATAGAAGCCGACGCCGAACTGGCCGATCAATTCCGCCTTTTCGCCAGCCTTGGCAGCCTCAAGCCGCTCCATGAACGCCTTCGTGCCGGAGCGCGCGATCGTGCCGAGCGCGTCGATCATCTCGTCGCGGCTCATGCCGATGCCGTTGTCCTCGATGACGAGCGTCAACGCCTCTTCATTGAGGCTCACGAGAATTCCCGGCGGGGTCGAATCCGCCGAGAGCTGCGGCTGGGAAATCGACTCGTAACGCAGCTTTTCGCAGGCATCCGCAGCATTCGAGATCAATTCGCGGAGGAACACATCCTTGTCCGAATAAACCGAATGCACCATCATGTGCAGCAGCCGGCTGACATCGGCTTCGAATGCGTGGTGCTCAGGCTGCCGATCTTCTACTGTCGTCATCGATAATCCCCATTGCGCTGAAATTGCCGGTCAGATGGCTTTTTCACCACCGGATTTCAAGCGCCAATGACAATCCACGCTCAAGGATTTCCGGTCAGCGCATTCATCGTCTATGCAGCCGTAGCCACTGACTTGACCGCACACACGTTTTTCTGCTCGGTATGGTAATCAACTCGCTGCACACTTGGAGGCACGGAACGGGCCCAATCGCATCGAGCGTCCCGGCAAAATACTGGCGCTCGCTACAATCGATGACGAAATCGCAGGAATTGGCGGTATCACGCGGGATTTCGTCGATAGCGGTTGGTTGCGGATGAGGCGGTTTTACGCTCGGCCGGCCTACCGCAGGCGTGGCGTTGGGCGACGGATCGCCCTTTGCGTGCTTGAACATGCGAAACCATTTAATCGCCAGATCGCACTCTATGCCGATGGTACTCAGGCGGGAGCTTTCTGGCCAACCCTCGGATTTGAGCCAATGCGCAGGCAGACGACCCATGTCTTCCGTGGCCATACATAAGCCCAGGGAAAAGTTGACCTAGCAGCGTTGGAATTCGCCGGATGGTGGACAAGCGGTGAGACACGCATCAGTTTAGATTTGTGTTGGCAAAACCTTCGGGCCATACCTCTCATCCCGTCTGGTGGAAAATTCGAAATTGTCTGCAGCCTCGTCCGAGGACTTGTGCTCCTATCGCGGGCAGAAGAATACTCAATTTCTTGGTCTGAGGAGACGAAATGACGATCGAAGTCGTTCATCGAGCAGAACTTACCGTCGTCGGCATTTTGGTTGATGGGTATTGGAACGACCTACCCTCAATCGTCCCGGCGGCATGGCGTAGTCTGTTCTCGCGTGTGAGAGAGATCCCCATAGCAGAGGACCCTCCCCGCTATGTGGAGGTCAGCTTCGAACGGTCCTCAAACCTCTTCCATGAAATGGTTGCTGTCGTGGCGCCGCCTGATTCCGTTGCGCCGCATGGAATGCATCGGGTCACCATTCCGCGCAATCGGTATCTGCATGTTTCATACAACGGACCGCTCGTCGGAATTGCCGATCAGTTTCAGGCAATTTACGACCATGCCTCGCGCACGGGTATCGCAGCGACCAACGTCAAGCTCGACTTCGGGTACGACCCACAGTTCTCGCCCGGAGGGCACGAGCTTTTTGTGGGCCTCGCTGATTTTGACCCGCCGCAGATCGCCGATGGGGAACAGATTGTCCAGCTTTGAGCAGGTGCGCCGTGCCGTTGAAGAGTTCGATCGGAGAACGCCTCTGAACGGCGTGATCCGTGTCGTTCATCGCGATGAGGTTACTTTCGAACAGGCTTTCGGTTGGGCCAGTGCTCAATTGCAGGTGCCGAATACGGTCGAGACCAAGTTTCATATCGCCTCGATCACCAAGATGTTCATCGCCGCCGCCGTCATGCGGCTGATTGATGAAGGCCTCGTGAAGCTTGACGATAGCCCGGCGCGCTATCATGCAGATTTCCAGGCGCTCGATGCCGGCGTAACGATCCACCATCTGCTTTCGAATACGTCCGGCCTGGCCGACATCTACGCAGTCCCGGACCTGCGGCTCGTCGTGGAACAGATTGTGCGCGATGGCCGTCCTCTTAGTGCCTATCTTAGTTCGATGAACCAGGCATTCGTTCCGGGAGAGCGCTGGAGCTACTCCAGCACGAATTTTCTCATTTTAAGCTACGTCATCGAAGTCGTTTGCGGCCAGCCATTCGAAGCCGCCCTTCGTGACCTGCTCTTTGAGCCATTGGGAATGCGGGATACCGGAGAGGACGATCCGTTCAAGGTCAATCCGGGCAGAGCTTACGGCCACGTCAGACAAAACGGTATCGTCTATAACGCTGAAAACGACAAACTCGCACGTGTGACGGGGCCACGGGAGCTCTTCTCAACGGTGACCGATCTCACGCTTTGGAGCCACGCCCTTCTGAACGGCCAGATCTTGTCGCCCGATGCGGAGCGTCTAACCTTCAGGTCCTATGGCACGGTCGATTTCGATCCCAATCTAGGCTATGGGTATGGCTGGTTTTTGGGCAGAAACTTCCGCTTGATTGGCGGGGGCACGCCAGGCTTCCGATCCGAATTCTGGCAATTTCCCGACAAGCAACTGACTGTGATCATGCTGTGGAATGAACAGAGCATCGACTCGCATAAGCTTTTTCGAACTCTAAGGCCATTGTTGTTTGCCTAGCCTTCCGTACCAAATTTCGTAAACGGCGGATGCCCGGCGTGAACCGATTTTCTCCTCCGGCCGGACGTCGTTCCCGTGGACAGAATGCGGGCTTTGCTAGGCCTGCAAAGATTGCCGCAGGTCGAAGCTTTTGTTCTCCAATTTCTCTTCGCAGACAAGCGACAGTGCCGAAATCCCGGCCTCGCTGGCCGCGGCCAAGAGTGCTTGCCTGAATTCTTCAGGGCCGATCTCGCCTATAAGGGCATCCGCGCAAGCCTTGACGGCGATGACGTAGTCCTCGCCGTCATCGAGAGGCCAATCATGAATCAGAACGCGCGCGGCGTCCGCCAGATTGCGGATGATGGTTCGTGGCTGATTATTGCGGACGCGAAGTCCGATCGGCGCAAAGGCCGAATATCTATTCGTCGTCATGCCTTCACCCCAGAGCCTTAAGAGTGGATTCATACACGACCAAGAGCTGGTTGTATCTCACATAGTTAAAACAGCGTTAATTTGCGGAACCGTTTCGTGTTGGCAGTCGTGACCGGAAAATCCAGCTTGCGAATTTGCCGTCGTCGGTCGACGCCCTCCAGAATGGCCGATCCCTAGAGATCGAGTGCATAGCCGCTTTGCGAAACGTGCATTTGATTTCGATCGGGAGAGGCGGTAACTGACGCATCATGTTGACGGCCTGCCGTTTGTGCGGCGTTTGCTGTCGGTAGCAACACACGGGTGCTCCCTGATCAGGTCGAGCGCCCGTTGTGTTTTTGCGTCCAGGGATGAGATGCGACCGGGTGCTTGCGGACCTGAAGCTCACCTTCCAATCGATGCGTGGGCAGCGATGTTCGCATCAATCGCCGACAACACTCGCTGGGTCCTCGCTGGTTGTTGCAGAACGCGGTGTGTGCGTCATGGCGCATTCTCGCTTGTCGCGAGCATCCCCCTACGCTGGCGGATAGTCGATGAGGGATCGATGTGACGAACTCCGCAAATAATTCTCTTGAGATCCCATCGCGTTGAGGATTGCGCCGAGCGTCGCTGTCTGGGGAATCATCCAGAGAACGACCGCTGCCAGTAGGATCACGCAGGGCGAGCGGACCTGGTCCTTGTTAAAACCGAAGACCGCCGAAGCTTCGGCTCATTTACGAACGATGGTCCACCGCGAGGTTTGTTAGCCCCTCCCGTGCCAGAAGCCTCTTCGTCCCTCGCAAAGCGCATCGTGTCGACTAAGCCCAATGTCTCGCAACTGGAAATCTTCGAGTTCTCGGAGTTGCCGCCTTTGACTAGATCGGGCCGGCCAGGTGACAAAGACCAGTTGCATCCATCGTCTGCATCGAGCGTACAGCCTCCCTGGCGATGGCGCAGTATTCAGTTCGGAATCCAATTCCTGCGATGCCGCTGTCTCTACAGCCCCAATCATCGTGATAACCTCATGACCGTCATGTCGCTCTTCGATGTCCGCGACGGAAACACACACAGCAGCAATGATGTAATCGCCGATTTTGCTCGCTACAAACGACTAATTCTGGCTTATATGCGTGAGGAGAACTCACACATGACTTATCGCCGCCTTCCGCCATTGAATGCCGTTCGTGCCTTCGTTTCGGCCGCCAGACATGCGAGCTTCACCCTCGCTGCCGCCGAACTGGGCGTAACGCATGGTGCGGTCAGCCGGCAGGTCAAACAGCTTGAGCAGCATTTGGGCGTCAGCCTTTTCACCAGAGGCATTCGCCAGATCGCATTAACGACTTCCGGGCGGGAACTGTTTGCTGGCATGGCACCGGCGATGGAGAGGATCGCAACGACGGCGGAGGCAGTTGCGAGATCGGCGCCTACCGCCGGCTTGCGGATCAACGTGCGCGCAAGCTTCGCCGCACGCTGGCTGATTCCCCAATTGCCGGGTTTCATCAGGGAGTTCCCTCATATCTCACCCCAGGTGACCACGAGCGACGCGCTGCCAGAGCGGGTTGTGCGTGATAGTTTCGACGTCATAATCCGGAGGGCAACGACAGGGTGGCCGGTTGACCTGCAGCCGCAAGCTTTTTTGTCTGATCGCTCCTATCTGGTTGCGTCGCCGTCATTGCTGGATGCAAAGCCTGTTCAACTTGTAGGCGACCTATCCGCCCACATATTCCTGCACAGCGAGACGCGAGGCGACGATTGGCGCGAATGGTTACGCTTCGCCGGAGCCGCCAATCTCGTACCTGTCGGAGAGTTACGATTCGACCATCTTGACTTCGCGTTGCGAGCAGCGGCTGATGGATTGGGAGTAGCAGTTGGCCCCGCAAGCCTGGTGGCTCAGGATCTCGCGAGTGGACGCCTATGCCGGGTGCTTCCCGACATGGTCAAACCAATCGGAGCCTATCAGGTTGCGCTGGCGGACGTAGACAATGTGAGCGCTATGGCTTTCAAGCAATGGCTTCTGGACGTTTCCCAACTCTCATCTCGACGCGATCTTTGAGCTCTATGCCAAGGCTCAATGCCGTTTGAGGTCTGAAAATGGCGCTTCTGCAGTCGGCGACAGTCAGCCCAAGACGGCAGCGCCAGCCTGTGAGGCCGGCGTTTTCGAAGCAAACCCATCGAATGTCTGCATCAGCAACTGCTGGGCATCGCGTAATTCAAGCGGATTATCGGTTTTTACGAAGTACCTACGGAGCGCGAAGGTAGAGCCTGAGTATACCTTGCGAATGTCTTTAGGCTACCTGTCTGATTGCAGCAGTTTATGGCGCACTTTTCTCATCTGCCCGAACGGATCCACGATGAGGCAAATTTTGCATGGGAGCGCCGTCGAGATGCAAATCGCTCTCGAAGACACGCGCTTCACCAAATCGGTGGCAGCACGGGGGACGGGTTGAAAATCCACCAAAACAGGGGCGAGAAATTTCATTTCGCGTCGGCTCGTTGCTATCTTCCTTCTGTTGTATTTGCCGCTATGTTGCGTTCATGTGGCTTGGTGCTGGAATGGATCGTTCGACCATAGCCGTAGGAGGACTAGCGATATTTTACCTGTCAGCCGCAATGCGTCCTTCATTGCCCTCGCTCACAAATCGCCATGATCCAAACCTTGCTCATTGATGTTGAGGGCACGCTGATCGAAAATGGGGGCGCTGTCGCGGGAGCGCCGGAGGCCATCAGCAAGCTCAAGCGTACCGGAAAACAGGTAAGGTTGCTGACAAACATTAGCTCTCGAGCGCCTGAGGTTGTTGCTGATGAGCTTTGCAATCTTGGCTTCGAGGACATTACGGCACGCGACATTCGAACCTCAGCGACCGCAGCAGTACAATTTCTCCAAAGCGAGTGCGCAAGTTTCACCGATATTCTGTTGCCTAGGGGTGTGCAGCACCTGTTTGGTGATCTCAAGCTCGACCGGATCCAACCGGACTACGTCGTTGTCGGCGATGTCGGCGAAGGCTTTAGCTACCAGACGCTTAACGCTGCGCTCGGATTACTGCTGAATGGTGCCCGCCTCCTAGCGCTTCAACGCAACCTACGATGGCAGTCGCCCACTGGGCATGCTCTTGACGCCGGCGCTTACATTGCTGCTTTGGAGGCGGCGTCCGGCCAGTCCGCAATACTATCAGGCAAACCGTCTTCGGTTTTCTTCGCCGGAGCGCTTGCTGAATTTGGCGGCAAAGCCGCAACGACACTCGTCGTGGGGGACGATCAGGCAACAGATATCCAGGGCGCTTGCGCAATCGGAGCGCGCTCCGCAATGGTCCAAACGGGCAAGGGCCGCTTACCTCGTTCACATTTGCCGCAGGCTGACTTCGTAGTTGATAGCATTGCTGAAATACCTGACCTGCTTATCGCTATTGATCAAAGATTACCGTAACGGGCGATTCAAGCTCCGGGCTGAGGCGGTTGGACGTTACGTCGAGGAGGCCCCACAAACGATCTTTCCTATGCGCCTGTGGTAGCACCTCGACGTCAACTGCGCTGCGCGGTGGAGTTTGCGATTCTTGCGCAAGCTCAGGCGAAGTTTCAACGCCGCGAGAAACAACGACCGGATGCGGAGGAGTTCTAGCAAAACACTAAGGTCTTGATGAGAATCGAACCACCGCCCCGCGTGTAATTTCTCGTTCGCAACATCGATACAAGAGCAATGCTTGCATAAGTGGCCACCGCCTTGCGATGACAGTGGCCGCCGTTTCTCCTGAGGCGCAACTTCCCTCGAGGTCACCGGTCGGTCGAGAAGGATGCGTTAAACAGAAAGCTTGCAGGCGGCAAAGAAGTAACCAAACGGAAGCCGGGCTCATCGCCCGGCTTTTCCGCAGCGGTCATCCGCTCTCCGACCTTGCAATATCAGATGAAAGCCATTGATGATGTATCGCGTCTGGAGACGACTTGGGAAATACTCCCTTCTCCTCATCGTTGGAGCGCTCAGCGCGTTGATATGGGCGAATGTATCCCCGACAACCTACCACGCACTCATCGATTATTCTTTTTGGCAGTCTGCGCCGATAGGAGCGGTTGACGTCTCATCCGCAGAACCGCCGTCACACCAGCTTAGCCTTCATTTCCTGATCAATGACGTGCTCATGGCATTGGCCGGCAAGGAGGTGTGGGAGGCTGTTGCTCTCAAGGGCGGAGCGCTTCGCGGCAAGAAGGCGTTGACGCCATTGATCGCCACCGCGGGCGGTATGCTTGGTCCGGCGTTCGTCTATCTTTCAGGTGCCGCAGTCATCGGCAAGATGGCATTGCTGGCGCGTGGCTGGGCCATTCCAACGGCGACGGATATCGCATTTCCTATCTGGTCGGTCGCCTGATATTCGGTGCGCGTCATCCAGCCGTGACCTTCCTGCTTCTTCTGGCGATCGCCGACGACGCCGCGGGGCTCGCCATTCTGGCCATCTTCTACCCTCAGGGCGACCTGGCGCCGGCGTGGCTTCTTTTGTCAACGTCGGCTGCGCTTGCGGTCTATTTCCTTGCCAACCGCCTGCCCCGCATGCTTGACGCGCGGCGTTCAGGCAAAGACGCATCGACCTGGGTGCGAAACCGTCTCTCCTTCTGGCCTTATGCTGTTGCCGGCGCGATCAGCTGGTACGGCTTCCATCAGGCCGGCATTCATCCGGCACTCGGCTTGCTGCCCATCATCCCGGCCATACCGCATTCCGACATCGAGTTCGGGATTTTTGCGGAAGCGGAAGGACAACGGGCAGATTTGCTCAACGTTATCGAACATGCCCTCAAGGGTCCTGTTCAGATCGTCCTGTTTCTGTTCGGGTTGGCAAATGCGGGGGTCGAGTTTTCCGCCTTCGGAGAGGCAACCCTGTTGGTAGCGGCGGGGCTCATCATCGGCAAGCCGCTCGGGATTGCAATCTTCGGCTTTATCGCAGCCCATCTCTTGGGCCTCGGCCTGCCGGCGGGCATGGGTTTCAAGGACCTTATTGTCCTTGGCTGCGTCGCGGCAATCGGTTTCACCGTTTCCCTGTTCGTCGCAAGCGTTGCTTTTCCAGCCGGCGACATTCAGGATGCGGCAAAGATGGGAGCACTTTTTTCGTTTGCCGCGGCTTTCATTTCGGTCGCAGCAGGTCGCCTCTTTGCGATCCGAAGACGTCAATAAGCCCTGACTAAGTCATGCTCTTGATGAGATCCTAATCCTCGACCCCATTACTGCTTGGGGCTGACGAAAGCGGCAGGGCTTTGACTTCGACAAGAATAGCCAGCAGTTCAGCGCTCGAAACGTTCCAGCATCTTCTTTAACTGAGCATTCTGCAGTCGGAGCTTGTTCGCCAACTGGGTCCGGAGTGCGTTGATCTCGTGGTCCAGGTTCGTCATCTCATCAGCATCGGAGGGAACGGTTGGAGAGACTTGTGAAATGACCTCCGCAGTTTCAACCGTTTTTGCGCGAGTCCTTGGTTTGGGGACCGCAGCCTTGGAAGTCTTATCGACCTTCGCAGCAGTAACACCGACATTAGGTAAGACTGGGTCAGCGGCTGGCGCGATCCTGGCACGATCGCTTTCCACACTATCCAGAGCCTCGTCGCGGGTTTCGCCGGATTGTTCAGGCTGTGCCGGAACCGCATCGGATCGATCGACGGCCTGCGGTTGTTCGCCTGGAGGCTGATCGGCAATATGGAAGTTCTCCTCGACTGCGGTCTCGGTCGGACCAGCGATTGCCAGTGCCCCTGGCACTACCTCTTCGTTCGAGCGATCGTCTTGCTTTGGCTGGCGCCGCGGCGACACAAGTCGGGTAAGGAATTTCCAGGGAGACGCCATTCATTCGACCTTGCGTTTAACCGGCATGCCGCCTGCGGGCTGACGCTCTGGTAGCGTCAGTGACCGCTGTCACTTACCCCTCATGATAACCATGGGAATGCGGTCAGCGATTGGCCGCCAGTTGTTTCTCAATCGAGCTTCAGACGTCTACGCAGATCCGCGTTTTCCGCGCGGAGCTTTTCGGCCAGCAGCTTGCGCAGCTTCTGGTTCTCTTCTTCCAGCTGCAGGAGATCCGCCATCTCGTCACCCGCTTCTGCTACCACTGGCGACACGGAAGGTGCCGTTGGTGCGGCTGGGTTCGCCTGGACGGCCTTCGGAGCGCGTTTCACCGATGCGCTCTTTGTGGAGCTGGCGCTGTCGACTGACTTGGTCTTGCGTCCGCGATTCTGCTTTTCGGGCCCGCCGGTCGAATCGACGGCTGGTTCGGCTGCACCATTAGCCGAGGCGGCCTGCGGAGCAGCATTTTTCCCACGAGGTCTGCGCTGCTTCTTCGCTGCGGCTGGCAATTCCACAATGGCCGGCGCATCAGAATTGGTCATCGTATCGATTTCGTCGGCCATGATTGTCTCCTCTGTCACGCTTGTAGTTGTGTGCTACCCAACCGATGGTGTCAACAAGGGCATTTCCGGCGCGGCTTTTGATCGAGACGTGCCGCTATCGGACGTTTTCACCGCGTGGGTATCCGGCGCGAAGGGCATTCCGTCTTCCTCGACATCGCGGGCAAGGGACTTGAGATCCATTACCGTTGGCGCCGGCTTCGGCAGCACGGTCGGATCACTGCTCGGCACCAGCATCGCGCTCGCCGCGATCCTCGGCATGGCCGGGTATTTTGCCGGCGTCGTACAGGCGCCGATGACCGCTTTCGTCATCATCCTGGAAATGACTGGCGACCACCAGGCCGTCATCCCGATCGTGGCAGTCTCGATGATCGGCTACATGATCTCGCGCATTCTCTCCCGCGAACCGCTCTATCATGGCCTCTCGCGCGCCTTCATCGCGGCGTCGATCCGGGCACGGCGGCCTGCGGAGAAGGAACCGGAATCAACTCGAACGTGATACAGACAACCCACGGCCATGCGCGACTATCTCACTGACCGGTATTCTACTCGCCGCGAACATGACGGCTCCTAGACGATCTTCGATCTGTTCACCGGGCTCGCGGCGGACTACCACGGACGTCCGACAACTCAAATGAACGAGGACGGATCGACGTCCCTGTGCATCGTCATGAATGCACTCGACAAGCAAAGGCGGCGACAAACCTCGAAGTAGCTCTCGCAGCGCCTTCGGGAGCGACACAGATCATATGGAGGAGCACACTATGGAGGCAGTGAAGCGAAAAGGCAGTTGTTCCTGCGGCCAGCTTTCGATCAGGGCCGAGGGAGAACCCGTCAAGATCTCCGCCTGCCACTGCCGGGAATGCCAGCGACGCACGGGCAGCGCATTCGGGGTGGCGGTCTTCTTCGACAGGGAGAAGGTGGCGGCTTCCGGAGCCTCGAATAGTTATAAAAGACTGGGCGACAGCGGAAGATCGATCGAGTTCAGGTTCTGCCTGGCCTGCGGGTCGACGGTCTATTGGATGCCGGAGTTCCGGAAAGATCTCGTCGCGGTCGCATTGGGATGCCTTGAAGAGCCGTCTTCCATGGTTCCTACGCAGAGCGTATACGAGGAGAGTCGCCTGAGATGGGTGGGGTTCGACCTGCCCGGCAGAGACTGACATTCCAGCGAGTCCTTGACTGATGCCCGGCTCCGCTTGCCCAAGCAGCGCGACCGCTCGCAGTATTGTCATTTTCCTCACGTCAAAAGTTGAATTAATATCACGGCATGATATTTTCAGCCGCAGCGATAGGCCTGAAGGTCCTTGGGTTCATTACCCCTGCCTTCCTTCGCCGACCGGACGCCCCGAGGACTGACGCGCGTGAGCTCGTGGCTGTGAGCCTTCTGCTTGACGAGTGGTGCAGACGTTCGGCGGTTAACCGAAGCGATCCGACGGCTTATGCCACAATTGCAAGGATCGTCGCGCTCCGAGAGGCCGGAAAAACCATCGAAGAGGTGGGGTCCGAGATAATTTCGGAAACTGCGTCGGAGGCCGAAGACATCGAAAATGGCAAACAGATGCAAAAATTCGACCTGGTCGATAGCCGAACCGCCTCGGCCTATCCGGGGCACGTCATCGTCGTCGCGGGCGACGACGTCAGGACAACCGGCAAACTCGTAATCAAAGGCCAACCTCACCAAAGCGAAGCGGAGCCGCTCGAAACCGCAATCCACCACGCCCTGCTGGTCAGGCAGAGGGACGCGTTGCCGATTGCGGTGCAAGACGATCTGGGACTGTGGCCTTCAAGGCTCGGCCACCTTGCCCTCTGGCCCCCTAACGGCGCTTGCAGGCGGCATCGCGACACATAGGTCTGGCAGATGTGCGTCAGTAAACCGTCGCCGAGGGCAATGCGTTGATCTTGGTCGACGCCACGCCGATGAAGGTGCCGATCAGCAGCGGGGCGGTGGCAACCGCTGCGACGGAGAAAAGCGTCGCTCTGAACCAGATCTGCCGCCGCGCCAGAACCGATATCGACCATGGCGTCCCCTTCTTCGAGACAAGATCAGATAGCTTCGAGGGATAGAAAGGCAACCTCGCAGATGTTTCGGGCCTGGAATTGAGCTAGAGATGGCTCGTTCGACCGCTCAACGTCTTTCGGCGGCACTTGTCCAACGCGTTTACGACGGCGCAAAGGCTATCGGCGACGCCCTCGTCCAGTCCGTCGAGAAACCGTCCGACATAATCCGCCGGCCAGCCGGTGAAGACGTCGAACACCGTCCAGGTGCCATCCCCTTCGACCCGTACGCCGAAACGATTGGTCTCAGATGGCTGCATTCCGGGTCTGCGGTTTCCAAACACGATGTAATTTTCTCGCGACGTCACGAAATAGGCACAGTCTTTTTGCCACCATCAGGAGAATATGGTCCGCGAGTGATAAGTCGATGCCCGGTGCTTTGCACTGTCTTCGGCATCGGTGGCACTCGCGAACCGTTCTCCTGACGTGGTCCGTCATTTATATCACATCATGACATTTTGGAAGGACTAATCAATGCCTCGATCGGGACGCCGGACATCCGGCCTGGCTGACGACGTCTATGATGGCCTCGCAGGCTTCCGGCTCGCCATGCGGCGGTTCCTGTCGTTCAGCGAGGCGGCGCTTGCCGAGGCGGGGGTGACCTCCCATCAATATCAGGTTCTGCTCGTCGTCCGGACGGCGCCCGGCCGACAGATCAAGCTTCGCGATCTCGCAGGACAGATGCTGATGCACCACAACGGCGCGGTCCAGCTCGTTGACCGCATGTGTTCGGCAGGTCTGACAGAGCGGATACCCGCCGAAGACGACAAGCGAAGCGTACTGATCGGTATGACGCCGAGGGGTGAGACAGTTCTTGAAGCTCTGGCGAAGATCCATGTCGACGGTATGCTCGAGAATGAACCACTATTGGCAGAATCCCTTGCGCGACTGCGACAGGTGACCGAACTCGCCTGAACGGCGTCACCATTTTTTGATCGCAGTGTGCTTGACCTCTCATTCTCATTTTGTATCATGTCATGATATAAAAACAGAGGAGAACAGCTATGCAAAATGGCGAAAGTGGCTGGTCCGGATACCGGCCTTCCAAGACTCTCTGGAGTTGGTCGATCGTCGGCGCCTGCGCCCTGACGATGGTGCTCGGCTTCACCTGGGGCGGCTGGACGACGTCAGGCAGGGCTAAGGTCATGACCGAGATTGCCGTCCGCAACGCGAAGGCGGATCTGGTCGCGAGCATCTGCGTCCATAACTTTGTCACCGCGACCGACGCCGAGCATAATCTCAAGGCCCTGCAGGCAAAGTCTTCGTGGCAGCGCGACGACTATATCACCCAAGGCGGCTGGGCGAAGATCGACGGGATCGACGGAACCGTCACGAATGCGGCCGATACCTGCGCCGACCAGCTCCTCAAGATGAAGGAACTACCGCGATCGGGAGGAGATGCGGCAGTGACTGACAGCTAGGCATCGACCGGGCGTGATGAGATCACCTGGTTGGCGCGAGGCCCGTCCGAAATGATTTCGGACGGGCCATTTTCTTTGAAACAGCCCCTACCGTCCGGCGGCCAAGGCCTCTTGCAATGCCAACAGTATCTCCTTGGTCATGAGATGTGCTGCCATCAGGACAGCTGGAGACAACGGCCGTCCATCGCGAGCGTCGCGACAGACCTTGAGGAGGCCGACAAGCTCCACTGGGTTCTCGATGAAACCATCCAGCGCCTCTTCGACGTCCTTGGGGAACTGCGGTCCGACATTGGAGGCCAACTCGCCGTCCTCGTTCAGAACTCCTCGTTCGATCAGAATGATTTCAAGCCGGCCCACCCAGAGACCGAGTTCTGCGCGTCTGTCGATCATGTTATCGCCCCTCGTTTACGCGAAGACGCGCATCCCTTCTGGCGGCGAGCGGCGCCCGCCTTCGCGAATCGTCCTCAGGTACTCAATCACGCTACCGATCAGTTTCGGCTGGGCAGGCTTCGATATCAGACCGATGACTTTTGACAGATCGGTGACGATCATTTCCGCGTTGGCGGTAACCATGACCACCGAGACGCCGAACTCGTTCGCGAGGTACTGCGCAATCCTCGGTCCGGTGGCTCCGTCGCGAAGGTTGACGTCGACCAGGGCGATGGTCGCAAACGGGGCGAGCCGCTGAGCGCTTTCGAAACTATCGGCAATTCCCACGACCTCGTAGCCGGAGCTCGCCACCATATCCTGAACGTCCGCGGCGATCAGCGCGTCGTCCTCCACGACCAGAATCTTTTCCAAAAGCCGCTCGCCTCCCCAATCGTTCATGCTGCATTCAGGATTGACATTATGGGCGAAGGGTTAAAGAATGTCATCACATGATACAAAGGAGCGAACCAATGACCAAGAGCGCCATCCTTTCCGCCGTGTTCGCAAGCTATGTCGCAGTCATGTTCGCCATCGCATCGATCCCCGGTGAGCCTTCGTCCGAAGTGTCTCAAGCTGCGGCTATATTGACCTCGAACTGATCGTGGGATGTGCAAAACACTGGGCGGGAGGCCGCGTTGACGGTTGATCATGTCCCCTGACGTCAAACTCTTCCTGGCGGGTGTCGCTCTGTTCGTCGCCGCAATCTGGGGCGGCGCGATCTACGCCCTCTTTCAGATCTAACCGCAATTTTCATCATCACGTGATATATTCTAAAGAGCTTGGAACCGCACAGGCGCCGGGTCCATTACTCCTTTGAAGGAGTTTTTATCATGCCGCGTTCCCGACAAGAACAGAGCCCTCTCCCATCGGTGATGGAACCCAGATACGATGTTGCAAGCCTGCGGCGACGCTACGACATCGACCGACACGAAGCGGAGCGCCTTTTGCGAAGGTTTGGGAATTCGAAGCACGAACTCGACCTGCTGCTTTCGGGAAAGGGGCGAACCCCGACGCACCGGCTTCGAGAAGTCGCGACGCCCGATAACAAAGCGGCGTTTGGGATCGGTTGAGCCCTGCTTCAGTTGCAGCGAGCGACCCGCTCCAAGGCAGCCGATACTCCTGACAGCGAATAGTCGTAGCTGGTACGCGTTCCTCTCGCCGAGGTCGCCTGCAAGGTCATCTGGCTTCCGGATCGAAGCGCGTTGATGAATTCAGGTTCCCGCGCCGCGTCCGCGACCCAGGCGGTATTGTCCTTTACGAACATCTTGAACTTCTTCCCGCCAACTGAAACCTGCACCGGCGATCCGGCCCGCACTGGGTAGCCGAGGACCGCCTCTGGCTCGTTGCCGCCACCTTTTTCAGCTGGCGCGATAAGGAAATAGTTCTTTCCGTGATCGACGTCGGAGGGTCTGGATTCCTTGGGCACCGACAGCGCGTAGCACACGAGCTTTCCATCTCTTTTGAAGGAGTAGACGCCCCAGTCGCCGGTCTGGGAGACCATTCTGGGCGCAGCCTGGGCGGTGAGGGGAATCGATAAGGCGATGAGGAGACCGACAAGTTTCTTCATTATTTTCCTTTCATCAATTCAGATCAGGGTTCACGACGCACCGTGGAAGGTGAGCTGCCCGCACGCTTTCCGCGCAGGAATCTGACCTGTTCGGAGGTGACGCTCCCATTCACGACAACACCTTCCCAGATCCGGTTACCAAGCTGGCAGGTGACCAAGGATCCGTCGCTCCCGGTCGCGGAAGTCGTCGAAACCGAAACGAGGTTCTGCAGACGGTAGCGTTGGAATTCTTTTCTCGAGAGGCCCAAGCGGTCCGCAAGGACCTCATCAGTCGGCAGACGCCGGGGATTGGTTGGATCTGACACGATGACGTCAAGCTCCGGTCACAACAATATCACATCGTGATATAAATCATCGAGCGACGCCGTTTCAACCCTTTTTGGAAAAGAGAAGCCCTGTCGGTGACGACCGCGGCATATTGGTGAGCGACGGCTACACCGCATGGCGCACATTCCATGGCGCAACCCATGTCGGCGCTTGGCCCATTGCCCCGGCGGCGCGCGTGGTACTGGTGCCCGCGTGAAGCCGTTCGTAGAGGGACTTCTGGTCGATGCCCATCCGCTTGAAGATCGCTTCGAGCTTCCTAACCTCGTCCGCGTGCAGGTCACCGTCGGCCGATGCGAGTGACACGAGTTCGGAGGCGATCGCCTGGCGGGCGCTCTCGGGCACATGTGTGGACGAGTTCCTCCAGGGTAATCAAGTGTTCGGCCAATTGGCCCTCGCTAAAAATTGGCGGGCGCTGCACCTCCTTGCCGAACTGCGTGACGGTTCGGCGACACCGGTCGCCTAGCAGTCTCTGCATCCTTAAGAAAAACTCCTTGGACAGAACCGAAACTGGTGTCGAGCGGGAAACCATCAATGCCATCAACCATCTTCCAGGTCGTAAAGAAACGGCTTCACCGCCCCGGTTCTGTCGGGTTCTGCTGCTAAGGCGTTGATGATCAATTAGAGCTCGGATTTTGAAGTCACGGTTCGACGCCTAGAGCAACTCCATAGGGCCAAGTTCGAGCTCGAATGACCCTTCCTTATCCAACACGTTCCTCTGTACCTCTGCAGGCGAACGGGGTTAAACGCACGCGAACAGAGAAGTCAGCAGCGCCGTCGCAGCAAAACAACGGCGCCCGCGCATCGTCAGGGCTGCGCCTTCACCGGCAGCCGGAAGGGAGCGCCGAGCCGGTTGAAGGCGTTCATGGCCGCGATGGTGATTGTGAGATCCACCAAATCTTTAGGCCCGAAAACTGCCGAAACAGCAGCATAGGCTTCGTCGGATGCATGCGTCTCGCTGACAAGCGTCACCTCCTCGGCCCAGGCCAGCGCTGCGCAGTACACCTCTGAGAAAAGGTGCGGGACCTCTTCCCATACAGGAACCAAAGTAACTTTGTCGGCCGCCATGGTCTTCAGCAGATCGCGGGTGTGGAGGTCGATACAATGGGCGCAGCCGTTGATCTGCGATACGCGCAAGAACACCAGATGGATAAGTTCCTCAGGCAGGTTCGTGTTGTGCGTGACATAGTGATGGATGCCGAACAGGGCCTTGGCTCCAGCGGGTGCTACCTCGTACCAGTTGAGGCGCGTGGTCTCATTCATGATGGTCTCCTTGAATTGGCGCCAACAGGCGGCGCTGCTCGGTTGACGACGCGGCGATAGGAGGCGTGACATCTCCACCTGATTTTATTTTTTGCGGGCGCCATGTCACACTCGCGCGATCTGGCGCGTCCAGACGCGAGGCGGTCGGGTGCGGGAAAGTGGCATGGGGCAACACGGTGCGAACAAGACAGATAGGACTAACAAAGTCGGTGAGGCGGCGATGGCCAATGAAGCGAGCTCTTGTACGTCGCTTGGAGATGAAAGAGTCATAGAATTCGCGCGAGAGAGTAAGCGCCTGCTGCGCCTAGGCCGACGGATGCTGGGATCGATCACTGAAGCGGAAGATGTGCTGCAGGATGCGTGGTTGCGCTGGGAACGCGTTGAAGACGAAGTCCGCACCCCGACCGCCTATCTCACGCGCATCGTCACCCGGTTATGCCTGGATCGGTTGAAGTCCGCGCGAGCGCGCCGCGAAATATACGTCGGCCCATGGTTGCCGGAGCCATTGGTCGAGCCGCTTGATACGCATGAAACCGTTGCTGACGATGTAACTGTGACACTGATGTTGGCGTTGGAGCGACTTTCGCCGCTAGAACGGGCAGCCTTTCTGCTCCACGACGTGTTCGACCTAGCGCTGACCGAGGTTGCCGTCGTACTTGATCGTGAGCCGGCCGCCGTTCGGCAACTTGCTTCGCGCGCACGCAAGAATGTACAGAACGCACGATCACGGTACAGCGTGGGGCCGGAAGAGGCTGACGGAATTGCGCGTGCTTTTTTTGCTGCGTCGCGTGATGGCGATGTCACCGCACTTTCGACGTTGCTTGCGCGCGATGTCGAGATCCATAGCGACGGCGGCGGCAAGGTGCTGGCATTCCGGGAAGTCATTCGCGGCCAGGAGCGCGCACTGCGACTGTTCGTTTCCGCTCAGCGGAAGGCAGCAACTACGCCGACCTTGCTGCGAACCGCGATTATCGACGGCTTACCAGGATTTGTAAGCCTTGATCCCATCGGCGTTTTACAAACGACAGCTCTGGGCATTCGCGACGGAAAGATCTTCGCGATCTATATCGTCAAAAACCCGGATAAGCTGACGCATGTAAACGTTTAGACCCGCCGCCGCAGCGCCATCTGCGAATGGGCGGCCTCGCGCGCAATCGCAATCTCTGCTGCGCGGCCAATTCCGGAGTAGCCGCCCGTCACAGGAGTTTTGCGTCCCGCCAATTTTCCCGATGCTTGGCTGCGGATTGGATCGTGGCGAGAGAACATCACCAACCGATCCATGTTCATGAGCGCGCTGCTAGGGGATGAACCGCCCAAGAACAGGACTCTTGCAGATGCAACGGACAGAACGATCGACTAGACAAAGCTTCTCGCTGGAGAGCAGGCTTCTTAACCAAAGGCAATCAGTCAATGACTTCATGCTCTTGAACGGGAGCGAACTTACGGCCCCATCCATGAGATGGTCAACTGGCTGAATCCACGACAATTTCTTGGAGAGCCGACAATTACCGCGAGTGGTCGAATATATCCTCTTATTTGCGATCAGAGCTGTGAGCGCCAGCCGGTCGTGAAATTCAAAGCCGTCAGCATCTCAAAGCTGTCGCACCAGCGCACTTCGAGATCGTTGCAAACATCCGGTATCCTGCGATTTGCCCGTTTTGTACTCGGTTTGGACGCCTCGACTGTCACGACGATACGGTCGGCGCGATGTGCAAATGCATGGGCAATCAGGAATGGGTCACGGCCAACCTCGATAATCTCGGCGTCGTTGAGGTCGGGCGCATACTTTTCGATAACGGTCTGAACGAGAGCCGGATCGACATCCTGATCCAGCTTAAGGGCGTCATAATTGTCACCCTCATTCAACCATTGCGCCAGTTCCGAACCCTCGGTGATTTCCTCAAGGATTTCGACCGGAATTTTTAGCTCGCCGGTCTCGCCCATATGGACAAGCCAGTCCCAGAATTCGGGAACGCGCTGAATCGGGTAGTAAAGATTATGCGCCGTAATAAGGACGTTCGCGTCGAGAAGATACAAACCGCCCCCTTAAGCCACGCCGTCGGTCAGCGAGAAGACGTTATTCGGCTTCACGCCGAGGATCGCCGCCGCCTTGGAAGGCGACAGGGCTCCGTCTGCAAGCATCCGCTTCGAAAGACTCAGAAGGCGATTGCCGAGCCTGTGGCGACGAACGAGATAGTAGCTCGGCCCACCTTCGTTTTCACGCGCGCGTGCTCTTTGAGCTGCTTTGTTGTTGAGCCACTGCTTCCGGAAGACAGCCGTGACGGACGACCACATGGCTTGGTCGATGATCCCTTCGCGGTAGAGCTTGTAGGCGACCATCGAATGGCTGACCTGTCGTGGCTCCGCGATTTCGGCAATACGCGCAATCACGACGTCCTGGCGCGCTCTGCGCAACGCAACCTCGCCGGCGATCTCGGCAGAAGGCAGCAGAATACGACCCGCCACATCATTGCAGAAGGTTTCAATAGTCGATGTCGGCCGGCCGCCGCTCACACCTGTCTGGCCGAGCCAGATATGGGCGAGTTCGTGCAGCAACGTGAACGACCATGCCTGCTCGCTGTCTTGGTCGTTGATCACAACGAACGGCGCGACTTTGTCGGAAAGCGCGAAACCTCTGAACAGCTCGACATTGAGAGCGCTGTGGTGACTTCCCAGATTGCCGATCAACAGCACGAAAATCCCCGCGGCCTCTGCGTGTTCGCGCAGATAGGCAAACCCTTTGGACGTGCCTCGACCATTACCGGACCGGAAAGACTGGAGGCTGAGACCCAGGCGCTCGCTGATCGCCGTGGCCAAGCCTTCCGCTCCACGGCGAATATCATAAGAGGCCACGAAATCGAGTCGTTCGGCCTCTTCCTCGCTCTCGAGCAATGAGCGCACCATTTCCTGACGAGCGCGAACTTCGCGCAACAGCGTATCTACCAGCGCCACATCGCGCCGCGCATATTCATCGGGAAGGGTCCTGAAATCTTCCCCACGCGCAGCGCGTGCCGGCGGTTCAGCAAGATAGAAGGTGAGCAGCGGGCGCCGGTATTGTGTCGACATCCTGATCAGCTGCGAACGGGTCGGCTCGAGCTGGCCGTCTTCAAGCATGGCAAGCCGATCGCTGCCCGCAATACCGCGTACATCGCCAATACCGAGCTTATCGGCAGCATCTTCTACACTGAGCCCCGCGGTCTCGCGCGCCCAACGCAGGATCAATGGGTTGACCTTTGGCACCTTTCACCTCTGCTCACGCAAACCGTTACTTCGTTCAGTTTGATCATGCAATCGTTACGAAAGATATAGGTGCCGGGCTAGACCGCAGCCACCCCTATCCGAATAGCACTTGGTCTCTGATGTCGCACCGGCGATGGATCGAGCGGAGCGATTCGCGACGACAACGAACAGACACCTTGATCGCAACCTAGTTGGTGAGCGCCCGCTGAACGTACAGGCACATTGGCAGTGCGAGATTTCTGTAGCGCGCTAGGCGGCAGCTTGCGCTAATTCCCGTGCAAGTCCCACGATTTTCTCGGCGTTCAATTCCTTAGCGCATGCCCAGGCCGTCGCGGTAAACTCCGCCCTGTCCGCATAAAGCATTTCGATATCGTGGCAGACTTCCTTCAAGTGATCCACCGCATCCGTGTTGTTCTGGTGCCGTTGTTCCTCGATGATTTTTCGGAGCGCTTTTAGCTTCCGTTCGCACAAACGCCATTTATCACGGCGGCCTGCACACAATTTTTCCCCATCGAGCTCAAAGACTTTAATGGTAGCCGCTACACGCTCCGTAGCGTCTCCGTCGGATGGAGTCGCACTTGTAGGTTCGCCGTTCGCGTTGAACGTCAGAAGATCAGGATCTCCCCACCGAGTCGGATCTAATAGAAGGGGCACCTCCGGCTCGATCGATGGATTGTCAGATGTCGCTTGTACGGAGCCCGCCTTGAGCGGAAAGCTATCTCGCTTGGCAATGTTCGGCACACCACCGGCCAGTCTCATGTTGCGCCATTCGAATGCTAGCCAAGGATACAGGCTTTTGGGCCTGAAGTGATCCACTTGCCAGAACGACGCTTTGTCCTTTGCCTCCGTATACCAACACTTACCGTCGGAAAGCCCTTCAAGCGCAGGTTTGAGCGCAGTCCAAATGGCAGACCGTCCTGTTATGTATGCCGCGCGCTCGTCTTCCGGTTTTGCTGCGGCGTCCTCTGTGGCTTTCGTTGCTCGCTTGATCCATGCATCTTCCACGGCAGTCACAGGAAAGCTGATGTACTTCACTTAAGACCCTCGACGATCTTCTGCATGAATTCATTCTGAGCATCAATTTCTTCTGGTGAAAAAGCGCGGTCGCGGCTTAGATTTTCCTTGTGAAGGGCGCGCAGATAACCGTCGTAATCCGGGTCGTTACTTTGATATGACAGCCCGAATTCATCTAACTCACGGTTCAATTTAACTAGTTCTCGCTCTTGTTCCGGATCCCTAGTTTCCAAAGACAGCAACGTGTTCCGCTTCTCGACGGTCTGCTGTGTCGCGGGGTCGAGCGTGGTCGCCATTCCGAAGATCTGGCGGAGGACTCCCGAAACACCAAGGCCTTTCGGATCCACAACTGGTTGGCTCGCCTTCACCTGCCCTTCGCTGTTCCGATAAAGGACTTGAACCTGGGTCTTTTCTAATCCGGCAATCGTGAGAGGGTCATGGCTGGTTAAGACAACGTGGCAATTCTCGTTGCGCCCGGCAACTTGTTTGATGAATGTGAGGTAGTTCCATTTCCATGCCGGGTTCAGGTGGGTGTCGGGCTCATCTAACAGAAACAAGGATTCATTATGCGCCGCAAAGCGCATCATCCCAAGAACGCTCAATAGCTGCTTTTCTCCGTCGCTAATCTCATGAAACGGAATGGGACCATCAGCACCTTCGCGTTCGACCCAGATTCGTATCTCTCGAATCAAATCCGAGAGATCCAGCGTCTCTAAATAGGCGAAGAACGCTTGCTCATTGCCGAACGGTTCCGCAAGCCTTCTGAGGGTGGGTTCGTCTCGTAGGAAGATGAATATCTGTTCTTCGTTTATGCCCTTCCGTCGGTAATCTTCTCGCACGCTCGACTTAGTTCGAATTGGAACCAGCGCGTGTTCCCATAAGCCGCTCAACAGCTTCCGGACAATTCCACGGGCATACCAGAATCTTGGATCAGACTTTTTAAGAATCTCGCTGGAGGGTTTTCGTTTGCCCCAATCCGTTTGCCTGAGCGTAAGCAAGGCCGAGTCAAATTTTCCTACACCAAGGTTTTTTTTCAAAAATTGCTGGGCACCCGTATCAGGAAACGCGAAATACGTGAGGAGCGCTAAAGCTCCATAGCGCTCTCGGACGTAGAACAGTCTGCGTAGCTCAGATGTTCTGGGGTCGAGTTCTTCGTCCGCTCCAGGTTCGATGGCGGCATCATAATAGCGCTTCTGGGGCGGGTCGAAAATCTTACGGAAGCGATCTGATTCACCCGAATAATACCCAAAAACATGATTGGGCAGGAGACCAGCATCGCGCCTTTTAACCATGGCGAGAGTGCTTGGCTGGCCATCCACTGATACCGAAACGGTATCTGGGGCACTATAGCGGTAATCAATCGAAACTGTCCGACTTTTGCACTGATATTCAATCGCGTAAGGGAATTCTGTTTCTCTACGTGGATCGTCTAGGTCGCGGAATATTGTAGCGAGAGCCTCCAGAACGTTGGACTTTCCAGTGCCATTCTGTCCAATGATGACCGTCTCCAAGCGTGACGTGTCAAAATCAATCGAGATGTCAGCTAGATTCTTAAAGCCTCGAACGGATAGACGATCAATGCGCAACGAGGTGCTCCTTGTCCCCCGATTCACGGACGCGCCCAGCGGCGATCTCGTCGCGCAATAATCGATAGAACTCTTCAATAGGAAGCCCGCTTTGTTGCCACAGAGCGTCCGCGCGCATCTTTCCGCCCGACGAGACAATGGCTGCAACGAGGCCAAGCCCCGATACGATATTCTGCGTACTCCCCATGTTATCCAAGCTTCTAACGTTGCTTTGGTCGCGGACTTTAGGCATTGATTTCAGCGCCTTTGCTTGCATACTTCTATCATCGGCGATTTGAGCAAGAAGCTCCGAAGCGCTCCCTTTCGAGGACGTTGTTCGAAATCCTCCTGCCATAGCGTGAGCGACAGCCCTAGAAACCAAATCGTCTGCTACGCGCGCTGCGCGATCGGCTTCAGTGGCCAGTACATCTGCGTGATGTAACAGCCGCCGGATTCGAGCTACTATCTCATGCTGCTCTTCGATTGGGGGGAGAGCAATATGGAACGCTCTTAGCTCTGGAAAATAGATAGTTGTGTGCGTGGTCCCCCGCCCAAATCGCAGCAAAGCTTTCCCCTCAGCCATAAGCGCGTACATTAGAAATTCAGGAAGAAGCGCGGGCGAACAAGTCCATGTCGCAAAATCCTGACTTGTAGCCATAGGCTGCCCGAGGATCGTTACATAACCGACGGATGCTGTCCGAGAAAGACAGACAGTTTGCGCTGGTAAGATCCGAGCGGAGGACGCCTCCAATCCCGCCGCTGTAATCGTTTGAGCAGTCCGATCTATCACTGCTCCATGGTGTTTCCGCGCATCTCTAATGCCGAGCCAATTGATCCCACCGCCCCAGTATTCACTGTGTTGCCGGCTGGGCGTGTGCCCTGTTTCCTGCCGCGCGAGCCTCAATAGCGAAATCCACGCCCATCCTCTCGGAAGCTCCGAGCCAGGATTATTTACCGCGATTGCGGCTACTCCAGCGATCGTTTTATCAGTGGCCTTGCGCCCACCTCGAGATGGTTCCGGCTCTGCGACTCGACGCACCAGTTCCTGAGCTGACTCGATTGAACGGCTATTAGCTCGCCAGCGTGACGAGAGCTCCCCGGTTACGCCGGCTCGCAACGCGCTCATCCTAAGCGCTTGCGACGCTTTGTACGCGCTGATCGCCTCCGCCTTCGCCGAGCGCGCCCGGCCGACCAGTGCATCTAAGCGTATAGCCAACTCTCTTTGCTCATGCTCTGGCGGCAACGGTAATTGCGCGCTACGCAACGCTGACAGGGTGATGCGAATACGTCCCACACCCTTACCATTGTCGCTGAAATAGCGTCGCAATGCAGGGCTATTGAGCCAATGCATGATCAAACTGGCGCTTACGCGATCGTGCAATCGTGACCGAAAGCAGTCAGCCTTCACTATAGCTGGACCAATTCCGTCAGGTACCTGACATGTTCTTCCCAGCGGATCGCCAAGTGCCGCCGTAATCAGATCTCCGGCACGCGCTTCATGACGTCTCAGCGACTCAAATCGCCGCAAGTCGATAAAGGCTTTATTGTCATCGACAAAAGCTCCCGCACCGATGTTGTTCAATCGAATAACCCGGCATCCGCTCTCCGTGTAGTCTGAAGATTTTAGGGCGCTACCGAATGGGCCGTCCGCTATCGAATTCGGATCTGGCGCAAGCAGATCCTGGAACTTGCAGGTCGTCCAGTTCTTGGGCAAGTTCATGATACGAGGCCCGCAGGGTCGTCAGAATTAAGTTCATCTATTAGAGATCGGATTTCAGTCAAAGCAGTAAGAAGATGCCGCTCGACAACTGCGGCAACGTCGTCGGGCGCAGCGAACTCTAATTCCTCTTCGAATTCATCTTCCTCATTAAGCCATGTAATATACAAATCGTCATCTCGTTCGGCGATGGCTTCGCGCGTAAATCTACGAAACCTGCCGTTGAACTCAGTCTCCGAGCGCGGAGCGTGCCCCCTCGGATCGCTGCCGTAAGCGATGACGAATTGGGCAAGTCCATCAGCGAAAGAATTGCCGCCTTGCTCCGAGGCGCTTGGCGCGCGCAGATCAAAAATCCAGGTGCCGTCCGTGGCTTCAGCTTCCGTGGGTTCTGCTGGGCGGTTAAAGAACAAGACATTGGTTCTTACCCCCTGAGCATAGAAAATACCCGTCGGAAGGCGCAGGATCGTATGGAGATCGAAGTCTCGCATGAGGGTCCGGCGAAGAAGCTGTCCCCTCCCTCCTTCAAAGAGAACGTTATCTGGCACAATAACTGCCGCGCGCCCACCGGGAGCCAACGCTCTCATACAATGCTCAACGAAAGGAAGCTGAAAGGTCGTGGACTTGGCGGTTATCAAAAGGTCCACTCGGGACGAAACTCCTCCAGAAGGACCGAACGGTGGGTTCGAAAGGATTACATCCGCATTGCTCAGCGCGGGATCTGACCCGAGAGACGAAAGAGTATCGCCCACGAAGATGTAGTCCGACTCGATACCGTGCAAATACAGGTTCATGCAAAGCAATCGAAACGTATCGATGACATTTTCGACGCCTCGTAAAGCGCTTTTAGTCTGAAAATGCCGCTCGCCGTCGGATAACTCCCCCTCCATTTTCTTAATCGCGCGATCGGCAGCTATAAGGAAGCCGCCGGTCCCGGCGGCCGGGTCCTGTATTACTTCGCCAGGTTGGGGACGCAGAACGTCTACAATAGCATCAACTAGCGGCCGAGGCGTAAAATACTGACCCGCCCCTCGCTTGGTCTCCTCAGCGTTCTTCTGAAGAAGCCCCTCGTAAGCGTCACCGAATGTATCTCGTTTATCAGAGTCCCACCCCTCTTCGTCGATAGCCTCCACGAGCCGCCTGAGTGTGCTTGGCTCCCGGACGACTGTTTTCGCCTCTGTGAAGATAACCTGCATCACTCGGCTCTGCGCCGATGTGGCCAACAACGACAGCACCTCACGATATCGATCGAGAAGCATTTGATCCGGTGTTGCGATCAAGTCACTCCAGCTACATCCTGTCGGCATACGAACCATGCCATCGCCGCGTTCGGAAGCGAGCTTCAGAAAGATGAGATATGTGAGTTCCGTCACATACTGCGGATAGGTCACCCCATCTTTGCGCAGGAGACTGCAAAGGCGCCAAAGCTTCGTCACCATTGCGGAAGATGAATTAGACAAAAGCGAAGTCCTGTTATGTATTAGCTGTAATAGGGCAGAAAGAGACCCCGGAAGCCGGCCGGCAAAATCCCGAGCCCGCAGATCCGAACGCGCGATCTATTTCTTTCTTAGATCGAGCGAAATTGTCGCCTGCGAGACGCCGAGCATATTCCCGATTTCAGCTTGGGACATACCGTCGGCATAGAGCTGCTTCGTCAGGTTCCTCCGCTCTTTGATGCTTAATGTCGCAGGATCGAACGACGTGAGCTGTTGGAAGCTACCCTTTGCCTTCAACTTAGCCGAGTGAACGGCGCCGTTCGGCTTTTTGATGTGAACTGAGAGTATGTTCGATGATCCGGTAATCTTGAACGTGTCTCGAGGCCCAATCTTCAACCCGGTCAGAACCGCTTCAATAGAAGCTGCCGGCTTTTGTGGAAAAGTTGCTAGCAGTTTCGCCATTCCAACCCCCATTCCTGTGTTAATAAAATCTTATTAATCCCGCAGGATCGTGACGTCAATTGCTGCGACCGCTCGGCCTCTAGAATCCCAAGTCTGGACGCCCCGCTTCAGGCATCGATATTGATGGTTTTTAGCCCGGCGCTCACGGCAAAGCGACTGGAAAGCATAAGCATCACTCGGTAAAGAATTCTTCTTGCGCTTCGCTTTCGTCGTCCATCGAGGCGGCGATTTCATTTTGAACTGCATGTCGGCTCAACAGTCCGGCGTCATCGAGCGCTTCGATGTTCCACAAGTCGCGCAGCGTCTCCATGCCGAAACGCCGAGAGGAAGTGTGGCTTCGTCACATAGGTGTAGGGTGCACCCGGCGTTGGGCTGTGCGGCCCGGGGACGATGCATCCAGCGCCGCGCAGATTGACGCTTTAGTTCAAATCACGCCCCAAGCCCGAAACCTCCCCCTGCCCGTCATCTCGCGCAGGCCAAGCTCCAAAACGATCCGCCGCGCCGCCTGCGGCGTTACGTCCAGCGTTTTGGCCACCATCCCGGCCGACACCAACGGCTTTGCCATGACCAGTTCGACCAGTTCCGGCAATTTTGACGACGTCCGCCGCCCCTCCAGCTTTCGCTCGAACATTTTTCGCGCCAGCACCAGCCGGTCATGTTCTTTCATGCCGATCTCGGCGGCCGCGATGAGACCTTGTGCAATGGCCAGCAGTCGTGTTTCACGATCGCGATGCCGGCGCCGATCGACCGGAATAGTTTTGAGGCCGAGATTGACAGCGGCGAGATGAGCGCCGGTGGTGATGCCGGCTTCCCGCAGGATCGAGGCGGCAAACAGCCGCCCGAGCCAGGGCGCGTGCTGAAGCACAGATAGTTCGTTCCAGGCATCGAGGGCGACGATGGCCTGCAGTATCGCCGGCAGGGTTTCGACCTCGCGCAAGAAGGCGCGCCATTCGTCGAGCCGCACATCTTCGTCCCAATCGAGATCGTAGATCATCGGATCCTTTTCGGGACGGCTGGCCGTCGCGTGGCCGCCGCCGCGGCCGGGCCGTGTGGCGTGCTCGATCGCGGCCGACGACCGCGCCAGCGTCGCATCGATGGCCGCGAGGTCGACGCCGGGCAGATTTTCAACGTCATCCACTTCCTCCCCCTCTCCTTCCGCATCGATCGGGGCCGCGCGCCGAATGACGCCGGCTGTCTCC
This sequence comes from Rhizobium sp. BK251, assembly GCF_004345245.1. GTDB lineage: Bacteria > Pseudomonadota > Alphaproteobacteria > Rhizobiales > Rhizobiaceae > Rhizobium. The sequence goes on from NZ_SLUQ01000012.1 coordinate 54,587, forward strand.
GCCTCACCCGCGCTGACCGGCGTGATTTCCGATGTCTGTCGGAGCGCCCGGACACCGTCGGCCGACAGTGCCCAATCCGGCGACTGCCCGGAAATGCGCCGGCGGGTTCGCAAAACGTCGCGCGCGATGGTGAGCTCGTGGGTGGGCGTGCGAATGTCGCGGGTGGCGTCATGGAGGACGAGGTCTTCGAGATGGACGAGCTCGCCGTCGATCCACAGCGAGGCGCAGGCATCGGCGAAGTGTTGGCGTTCGAGGAAGCCGGCGTCGACGGTCGAGCGGGCGATGCGCTCATCCAGACGGGTGAGCGCGACACCGGCGTCGAAAGCCGGCCGCATCAGGGCTGTCATGCTGATTTTTGAAACATCGTAAGCCATTGATATCATGGTAAACGATTTCCTAAAGGAACTCTATATGAATATTTTGGTTCGCCACATGGTATGATTGCCGGACGGGGTTATAACCATCGATAACCACCGTTTATCGATGGTAGATTGACAGAGGCCGCGAATCCACCGAATCTGGGCCAAATCCCGCTCCGCAAAGGCCTTTCCATGGAGGATCGCGTCCGGTTCGCTCTCGAAAAGCTCCTCAACGTCGCGCACGGCGACACCGGGCAGAGCCGGCGCGTCGGCAATTTCCTGCTCGCATGGTGGAATGCCGGCGTGCATGGCGGCTTCGACCTGACTGACCTGGCCGATCTCGATCGCGAAATCTGCGAGGACATCATCACCATCTTCACCTTCATTGCCCGCGAGGAGACGTTGTCCTATCCCAATGCCTACAAGCCGGAGATTATTCAGATCATCCGCCGCTGGCGACCGCATGTCGAGATCGACTGATGGCGGCCCCGAAGAAATTGGCTACCCAGTCCGCCGTTGAGCGCCGCGCCGAAGAACTCGATACCATCGCCTCTGTCCTGCCGATGGATCGCCGCGACGAGCTCGCCGAACTGCTCACCGACCAGGATGTCGAGACGCTACGCCATCTCGTCAACCAGGGCATGGGCGACAACACCCTGCGGGCCCTGACGTCTGATCTGGCTTATCTGGAGGCTTGGTGCTTGGCCGCAACCGGACGCTCCCTGCCCTGGCCGGCGCCCGAGGCGCTGCTGTTGAAATTCGTCGCCCATCACCTTTGGGACCCGCAACACCGCGAGACCGATGCGGATCACGGCATGCCGGCCGACGTCGACGAAAAGCTTCGGCACCAGGGGTTTCTAAAATCGGTCGGACCGCACGCGCCGGCAACGGTGCGCCGGCGGCTGGCGAACTGGTCGACGCTGACGAAATGGCGCGGCCTGAGTGGCGCTTTCACCTCCCCTGCCCTGAAATCAGCCATTCGGCTGGCAATCCGAGCCGCGCCAAGACAACGTCTTCGCAAGAGCGCTAAGGCGGTCACATCAGACGTCCTGGCCACACTGCTGGCCACCTGCGCGACCGACAGTCTCCGCGATCTGCGGGACCGGGCGATCCTGATGGTCGCCTTTGCCTCCGGTGGCCGGCGGCGGAGCGAAATCTCGGGGTTGCGCCGTGAACAACTAACCGTCGAGCCGCCGATCCCGCTCGAGAATGGCGCCCCCCTCCCCTCTCTCGCCATCCATCTCGGTCGCACCAAAACCACCTCCGGCGAACAGGACGATGTCGTCTATCTGACCGGTCGGCCGGTCGAGGCGCTCAATGCCTGGATGGCGGCGGCCAAAATCGAGAACGGGAGCGTGTTTCGCGGGATCGGGCGTTGGGGAACCGTGTCGCGGCGGGCGCTCGATCCGCAGTCGGTCAATGCGATTATCAAGCAGCGGGTGGAAATGGCCGGGATGGAGGCTGGGCAGTTTTCCGCACATGGGCTTCGTTCTGGCTACCTCACCGAGGCGGCTAACCGCGGCATTCCCCTTCCCGAAGCCATGGAACAGTCGCGGCATCGCTCTGTGCAGCAGGCCTCGAGCTACTACAACAGTGCAGCCCGGCGCAGCGGACGCGCGGCAAGGCTTCTTTAGTGCGCTGTTCGCGCTTCTTTCGCGGATTGAACCAAAATCGGCCAATTCGGTTAGCGATTTGGAAGCGAATTTTCGGTATCGCGGAGTCGCAACTTCACAGCGAGGACACGTGCCAGAATTTCTATACCGAGTGGATTTTAACGACCATCTTCACTCAATTACAAACGGCATATTTCGTGCCAGAGGCTGGACCACAACAGACTTTCCGCATGCGGTGCTCAAGGCCGCCACACAGCGCGAACCCCAAAGTCGTGTTTATCGAATTTGCTTTTTCGCCACCTCGGCCGAAGCGACAAAATGCCAACAGGAGGATTTCGACACTTCACGCCGTGAACCATCACAATTGTTGCGCTGCAACAAGTCGGAACTGCAGAAGGCCGGCTTTCACGAAAGTTGGGATGACGGTTTCCACGAGGGAATAGCGTATCTTTTCTGGCGCTTCGAGATGCCTACGGCTACGAATGATCGGTTTTCCGACAGCGGAATAGATCTCACTGCATTTGAAAAGAATGCCGATGGCGCGTGGCGACCTTATTGCTGCGAGCCAGCACACGAGATCACTGCGCCTTCGCCAACGGCGAAGCCACTCTTCGTCACTCTCCAGGGGCAGAAGAGACAATGGTGGAAGATCTGGGCCAGATAAGATTTTGCGTGACGCGTTAGTCTCAGTCCCTAAACACCATGGGTATGCCTAATGCGGCTGGAAACACGGGACGTTTACTTTCCTTTTCGCCCGTGATTGGTTCGGCGCGTACACTCTTCTTCGCTGCGGACATTCCAAACAGCTGTCCTTTCCCCGTATGCGAGGGTCAATCCGTCAACCAAATTTGTTGCAGCTGCCCCTCTTCCGCCGCGTCAGAGAACAGGGGAAAGGCGTTGGTCCAGATCGGGTCCCTTCTACAAATCACGTGCTTGCCAGCTCTTGCGCTACTTCTCGGAAATATTCTGGCGACGCCTCTAGTAGCGCTGCGACTATCCCAAGATTGTCTCTGCAAGCTACCTTTGCGCCATAACGATCGTTCACATTTGGAAACGCTTCGGCCAGTAATTGCGCGATCACTCGGTCCGCAAAGCCCGCCTCGTAGAAAGCAAGCGCGGATTCTGTCTGAAGTCCATTTTTCACCTGGCGTTGAAGTAACGTCGTGGCGTCGACCAAGTCTGGCTCAATCGTTTCGAGCAGGTCCACGACGGAGGCCAAAATCATTGCAACATGGTAACCAAAGCCATCCTCACATATGGCGACGAGGTGATCGGCGGTGGCATGATCGCCACTCACACGGATATCATCCTTCACAAGGATCTGCCGTATTTCGGCGAAGGATTTTCCGTCGGTCCATGCCGATAGTATGGTGGGGATGACTGCGGCATCACTCAACGCCGACAGCGATTTTGCTGAAGCCAGCGGGAGCGCTTGCTCTATCAAAAGCGGCAGCAGGGTTCCGCCTTTAACGGCGACAGTCAGCTGCTCGGTGCTCATCTCGACCCACGCGCTGAGCTTGCGAAGTGCGGCTGGCGCCAGTGGGGACTTCTTGATCAGCAAGCGGTAAGCGGCGTCGGTATTGTTTTGGATCGATTTGACCGTCGCTTGAAAGAGCGCAATCACGCGAGGTTGTGTTGTTTCATCAGCGAGATGATAGCCCAGAGTGTTTGCGGCCAATCGTTCGGCGGCTTCAACGGCATCTTCCGCTTCGAAGTCGATATGTTGAGCGAGGTACATTGCTATGCTTTGAATCGCCCTCGCCCTCCCCTGTAGATAATCCTTGAGCTCGGAGGCGCTCACATTTGGGAACTGCTTGAGGACTTCCACTACAATCAACTCAATCGCAGCCTCATCTGCGAACGCTAAATTCTCATCAGCGAGGTCGAAGGTAAGGACGATCGGAGTGCCAGCGGTCTGCTTATAGTCGTCGAAAATTTGGAGGATACTACTCTGGCTGGGTTCAGCACCGTCCTGATCTAAAAGCTTTTTCGCAGCCTCCCATCGCCAGTTCTTATATTCGTCTTCTCGCTCATCGTAGATCGGAGGCGCAGAGAATATGACACTGCTTTCCGTATGCATGCCAGCACGACCTGCTCGACCCATGAGGTTGTGAAAGTCACGGACTTTGATTTTCTCTTTGCCTTGTTGGGTGGCAGTCACCACCAAGTATTTGATCGGAAAATTCACGCCCTGGGCCAGCGTCGATGTACAGGCGACGATCCGCGCGTGTCCTGCCTTCATCGCATGTTCGACACAAAGGCGAATGCCGTGTGGCGTGCTTGCGTGATGAGAAAGAACCCCCAATCGACTTGCGCGGACCACGTCGGCGTCATCACCGAGATTGCTGGCGATTAGGTTAGCAAGGCGGTCTAGCTCTTGTTGATCACACCATGCACTCGGTTTCGCCAATTCGACCTTTCGCGTAAACAGATCAACTACGCGCCAGGAGACCTTTGATACGCTGGCCTTTTGGCCGCAGAACAATGCCACACTCCCGTTGCTGCCGAGGTGGAGCGCGAGGTACAACCCAATGTCAACACTCTCGGAGATTTCCGCGGAGTGATTACGATCCGGAAAGACACGATCCCGTTCCCGTTTACTCTTCTTTTCAAGCGGAAGTTCTTCAATAATTCGGGGAACGAAGTATTCGTCTTCGTCAGGGTCCAACGGGTTCACATACCGAAGCCATCCTCGCTCCTTCTGCCAGCTTGCGAAAGCAATGCTCTTCGCAGTCGGCAGAAGGCCCTTTCCGCTAACAATCGCAGAAGCGTCTCCAATCAACCAATCCGCAATCTGCTCCGCATTGCCAATGACCGCGGAAATTAAAACGATTTGCGCAGCAGGCTTTAGCATCATTCGAAGCGACGAGAGGAGAAGCTCGTAGGTAGGCCCGCGCGTGAAACCCTCGAACTGATGACCCTCGTCGTAAACAATCAGTCCGATTCTGTCAGCCAACTCAGGGGCTCGACGCAGCATGTAGAGCAGCTTCTCCGGTGTGATGACCAGAACGCAATTTTGGACGAGAAGCTGCTCAATTCCAAAGTCCATCAAATAGGAATCCGAAACTTCGCCCAGGAGTATATTCTCGCCCTGAAAGGCTCTCACTAGATCAGAGCGAATATCGTGGCAGAGCGACTTGAATGGCGCGACGATGATCGCGAGGGAAGCCCGTCCAGAAAGGAACGCTGCTCTGATAATAAGTTCTGTAGCTCGCGTTTTCCCGGCACTTGTTGGCATCTGGATAACGGCAGAGCGCCCATTTAACAGATCGGCATCACAGATACGCCGTTGTGCCGGCCAGAGTTCTATCGGGAAGGCCGGCTTCGCAAGCGCCGGTGACCAGGCAGCCAGGGGCAATCCTGAAGCTGGTGGAAGCCTGTTGCGCGACGAGTTCTGGATTTTACCCGCGCATATTGCCGTGACGATGTCGGCGTAAAGGACCTCACGGTCGGTTCCGATTTCATACAGCGTTACGCGAAGCTCACGGCAAAGCGCCGGAATCGCGCGTTCATTCTCGTCCTGCAGCGCATAATGCGCACGGAGCAACTCGAGCAGACGATTTGCAAATGTCGAGTGAAAGATTTCTACCTCAATCGACTGCAGTCGATTCTGCAGGATCCTGCTCGCGAGAAGTGCTAGTCCGCCTCCAAGGTCAGCGGGAGGCTCATCTGAACGCTTCACCACCACCACAGCGTTTCCGATTGCGTCAGAAAGATAATAAGCTGCCGCACATAGCAGCGAAAATTCGACCGAGATGCTGCCGTCTAGCTTTGCCTCGAGATAAGAGTCGAAGAAGGTTGCGGCAAACCGAACGTTCTCATGGATTGATGTATCTTCCGCCCAGGTAGGAGGATGGGCGCTCGACCCCGGTTCGACAAAATGATCGGAGATGGCGCCCGCAGCATCTCCAAGGATTCCGACCGCCAGAGAATAGAGCGAGGCTGGATCGCGCCGCAGCTCGATGAAGTCCTCCGCAGCGACACGGAATTCGTGCATTTTTGCCGTTGCTCGAACGGTCGAGAGGACTTGTCGTGCAGCTGCATCAGGCTTCATCGGCCGCCCTTTCGTAAAGCGCGTGCACGAGATCCATCATCGAAATGCCCTTGATCACGACGAGTTTCAGGTTGTCCTTGTTGGGGTGGTCTGAAACTTGCGTCTTTTCCAGTTCCATTTTTGCTGCGGTTTCTGTATCGAGGACCGCGACCGCCCCACTCCATCGCGTGAAAGGTCGATCGGCCTCGTTCTGAAACCTCTCAACTTTGAGGGCCGATTCCCGGTTCTTGCGAAGCAGCCTCTTTTTCAGGGCGCTGAGCGTCATTGCCTCTCGTAGACGATCTTTTGCAGAATCGTTGACGGCCGTTTGAAGTCGATTCTCCGTGGACGGACGTAGGCCGGATTTAGACTCTACGACAAAAAGCTCGTCCTTCGGGCTCGGCTTTTCACCTGCAAAGCGAAAGCCGACCACGTCCGTGCCGTTATCCGAGACGTTAGCGTTGATGCGATCCTCGTAGCGGTGCTCACGAGGGCACCAGTATCCGAGAATGAACTCGATGTAGTCAGCAACAAGAATTTCTCCAAAGTCACCGGATCGCGTAGCTGGCCCTGACCCGACCTTGGCGCTCGGAAACTTGATCTCGGTGAGGAACTCGGCATTCGATTTTCCTGTTCCTGAAACAAGATCAGCAAGCTCCTCATCGAGGCAGTAATGCTGCCGGAAATGCTTCGCCCAGGCTGACAGAACAGCGGGATCCTCCTCATGGTTGAGCTCCCAGACCTCCACCATTGCACCGTCTGCGGTTTTAAGCACTTCGTCAGTTTTGTGGAGCCATTTTATATGTGTCGGCGTCATGAAGGACTGCTTATTTGTGTTTGTCGGAGGATGGCCCGATTCTCTCACCATTCGCAAACTTCTTTACAACCATACCGTAACTAGAACATTGATTTCATTTCGACCTCTAGTTTCTCACTAATTAAACTGCTCGACGAAACCACGGGTTCGCGTCCTGAGTTCCGACATACTGGCTTTTCCCACTGCGGAGATGGCTCTAGAGATGTTTTCAAACAATCCTTGCGCCACCGCGCTTCTTCGCGCGGATTTTGCACCGCCGGTCAGCGACTCCGAAGGGGTCGCCTATAGTGTCAGTTGATCCCGTAACTTTGTAACGCCCCCCATTGGGGCTTGAAGCCGCAAATCAACACGGAGGAAAGACAGCGGCGAAACAGCAGGTGATCCTGATCACAATATTTTTGACGAGATTGGTGACGACACAGCTCGCGGCGGATAAACGAGATTTCGCCTTGTTTTGTGGAGTTTTTGGGCCTCAGACCGGCTTTGTAGGAAGATGAAAACGCAAGGCTGTTAACCTCTCATTAACCAAAAAACGCTTGCCCACGAAACAGAATCGGAGCCTATTGCCATCGGCGGAAATCTTTCGATTTCTCGCTTCAAACCGCCACTGGCAAGAAACAGGTTACGAGATGGCGAAGAACGCCGCAAAAACAGCGCCGGAAATCGAGGGACTGACCGCTTTGATGGAGCGGCATGCTGAGGCCTTGTCGGGGCAATTGCAAGCGCATCATGTCAAAGTCTTTCCGCCGTCTGCAGAGAAAGGCATCCGCGGTTTTGCGCCGTCGGAGGCCGCCAAGCTGCTCGGCGTCAAAGAGTCCTATCTTCGCCAGATTGCCTCCGACATGCCGGAACTAAACGTCAGCACGGGTGCAGGCGGCCGGCGCATATTTTCGATTGAGGACATCCATCAGATCCGGAAGCACATGGATCAGGTCGGCCGAGGCAATCGACGCTACCTGCCACACCGGCGCGATGGCGAGCAACTGCAAGTCATTTCGGTGATGAACTTTAAGGGCGGATCCGGCAAGACCACCACATCAGCGCATCTGGCGCAATATCTCGCGATGCGCGGATATCGCGTTCTTGCAATCGATCTCGATCCTCAGGCCAGCCTGTCCGCGTTGTTTGGCAACCAGCCGGAAATTCATGTCGGTCCGAATGAAACGCTTTACGGCGCCATTCGCTACGATGAAGAACAGCGCCCGATCGAAGAGGTGGTCCGGGGAACGTACATACCCGATCTCCATCTTATTCCCGGTAATCTTGAGCTTATGGAGTTCGAGCACGACACACCCCGTGCCCTGATGAGCCGGAAGGAAGGCGATACCCTTTTCTACGGGCGGATCAGCCAGGTCATCGAGGACATCGCGGACAACTACGACGTCGTCGTCATCGACTGCCCTCCCCAGCTCGGCTACCTCACACTGTCGGCTCTAACCGCCGCAACTTCGATCCTGGTGACTGTGCATCCGCAGATGCTCGATGTCATGTCGATGAACCAGTTTCTGGCAATGACGTCGAACCTGCTGCGGGAAATCGAAAATGCTGGCGCCAGGTTCAACTTCAACTGGATGCGGTATCTTATCACCCGCTTCGAGCCGAGCGATGGTCCGCAAAACCAGATGGTCGGTTACCTCCGGTCGATCTTCGGCGAAAACGTGCTCAATTTTCCGATGCTGAAGACGACGGCTGTCTCCGATGCAGGGCTGACGAACCAGACTCTCTTCGAAGTCGAGCGTGGCCAATTCACGCGTTCGACCTACGATCGCGCCTTGGAGGCGATGAATGCCGTCAATGACGAGATCGAATCTTTGATCAAAAAAGCGTGGGGTAGAACCACATGAGCCGAAAGGACATTTTGGGCGTTTCCACAACCGTGCCGACTGCGCCCTCCCCGCACGACCCACAAGCGGCAAAGACCCGTACCATGCCGCTTCTCGGCGTGGCTCGCAAAGACCGTGATCCGGCGACCAAGCTGACCGCCAATATCGGCAACGCTTTGCGCGAGCAGAACGATCGGGTGGAGCGAGCCGAAGAAATCGAACGGCGTCTTGCCGAAGGCCACGCGGTGATCGATCTCGATCCGAAGGTCATCGATCCTTCGTTCATGCAGGACCGGATGCCGGGCGATATTGATGGGCTGCTTTCGTCTATCAAGGAGCAGGGCCAGCAGGTGCCGATCCTCGTTCGCCCTCACCCGCAGCAATCGGGCCGCTATGAGGTTGCCTTCGGTCACCGCCGCTTGCGCGCGGTGACCGAACTCGGTCAGGCGGTCAAGGCGGTCGTCCGGGATTTGACGGACGAGCAGCTGGTCGTTGCCCAAGGCCAAGAAAATAACGAGCGACAGGATCTTTCCTTTATCGAGAAAGCGCGATTTGCCGCCCGTCTGAAGGAACGTTTCCCCCGGGACGTGATCATCTCATCGATGTCCGTCGACAAGGGCGATCTCTCCAAGATGCTGTCAATCATCGAGGCGCTTCCCGCGGACCTGATCGATGCCATCGGCCCTGCCCCCGGCATCGGCCTCAGAAGCTGGCAGGAAATGGCCGAGCTGATCGAAAAGGCGCCCTCTGCCGACAACGTCCTCGAACATGTGCGGTCCAGTGAATTGCAGGCGCTTCAGTCCGTCGACCGGTTCAAGGCGCTGTTTGCGCATCTGAAGCCGCGCCGGTTGGAACGCGGTCTCCCTGATGTCATGGCGAGCCCCACAGGCGAACGCCTGGCGCAGGTGAAGCAGAACAAGGCGAAGGTTGAAATCATGATCGACCGGAAGGCGACGCCGGACTTTGCGGCGTTCGTGCTCGAGCAATTGCCGGCGCTTTATGAAGAGCACCGTGCGAAACAGAAACAAAAGAAGGAAGCGTAACGCGCAAAAGAAAAGAGCCCCCTCAACGTTGCCGTCGCGGAAGCCCTTCTGTCTCTTTAGCACGAACAGAATCGCATTTCCTCGAATCCTCGTCAAGAGTCTTTGGCACCGATCTGGTGAGCAAATTTCTGTTGCCTGCTGAAAGGTAAGAGACAATGCAAACGGGAAATGTGACGACGCCCTTTGGGCGGCGGCCGGTTTCGCTTGCCCTGGTCAGACGGCAGCAAGCCGTTGCCGAGATCAAGGCGGGGAAGTCGGCAGAAAAGTGGAAAGTCTTTCGCGACGTTTCTGCGGCAATGGCGGTGCTTGGCATTCAGTCGAACAGCCTGGCGGTGCTGGACGCCTTGCTGAGCTTCTATCCGGAAAATGACTTGCGCCAGGACGCGCCGCTGATCGTTTTTCCGTCGAACGCGCAGCTGTCGTTGCGTGCCCACGGCATGGCGGGTTCCACTCTCCGACGCCATCTTGCGGCGCTTGTAGAGGTCGGGCTGATCGTTCGAAAAGATAGCGCCAATGGCAAGCGCTATGTTCGCAGAGACCACTCGGGCGATATCGAGAACGCCTTTGGTTTTGATCTTTCGCCATTGCTGTCTCGCGCTGAAGAGCTCGCCATGCTGGCGCAGCAGATCGTGGCAGAGCGCGCCGCCTTCAAAAGGATGAAGGAGAACCTGACGATCTGCCGGCGCGACGTGCGCAAGCTGATTTCGGCCGCCATGGAGGAAGGGGCGGATGGCGATTGGCGGGCTATCGAAGGCATTTATGTAGAGCTGATTGCCCGACTGCCACGCACGCCATCGCCCGCTGACGTGAGCGCAATCCTCGAAGAAATGCAGATGCTGAAAGAGGAAGTGCTCAACCTGCTGGAAAATAAGAAAGAAACAGAACATCCAGGCGGCAATGCTGCCCATATCGAGCGGCACATACAGAATTCAAAACCCGAATCCATCACTGAACTTGAACCTAGCTCTGAAAAAGAGCAGGGGGCAACATCGAGCGAGGCGAATGGAATTCGGCGAGAGCCGTTGAAGGCATTCCCGCTTGGCCTGGTGTTGAAGGCCTGCCCCCAGGTTATCGATTATGGGGCCGGCGGGGCGATCGGGACCTGGCGCGAGTTGATGTCCGCAGCCGTCGTCGTCCGGTCGATGCTGGGGATCAGCCCGTCGGCCTATCAGGAGGCGTGTGAGATCATGGGGCCGGAAAATGCGGCGGTCGCGGTTGCCGGCATCCTGGAGCGAGCAAACATGATCAATTCTCCGGGCGGATACCTGCGGAATCTTACGCGGCGGTCTGAGCGCGGTGAATTTTCGCTTGGACCGATGATCATGGCCTTATTGAAGGCGAATGGTCTGGCGCAAACGAAGGCGGGGTAGGGGCAGCGGCATCGTTTCGAAGCGAGCCGCGGGGACGTCTGCCTTTCAAAGCCTCTGCAAAAAAGTTGGTCGCGACCAACTCTGCTAAACCTTTGTAGTCGTTTGCTTTTCGAATTTCGGTATTTTGGAGCGAAATCACCAGTTGGAAGAACGACATTCGAGGAAGACCGGCAGGTGATTTCCGATAGGCCGTAGCGCCGGTGGGAGGAGAGCCGGTTGCCGTATCCTCGATCCCGCAGATCGGCCAAAGGCGCATCGTCATGCGAAGAGGCGCTCGATCTCCTCGCGCTGTTCGGTGTGTTTGACCGGATTGTCGTTCTTTAGTTTTTGCAAGTTGAGTATCTTCCAGCGGACGGCCGGCAAGGCGAGGGCGTGCGGCAAGCCGATAATCTCGAAGTTGGGGTCACCAGCGTGAAGAGAGAGCAGAAACGTGCGGGCCCTATCATCAAGGTGGGCCTGGATGTCCTTCATGAACCGCTCTCGCATATCCAGCAATTCGTCCAGCGAGACGGTCTCGATTGTCATCCCATCGAATTCTTGATTGAAGACATGCGCGATGTCGGCCCTATTGGGCTGTAGCAACTCGTGGGGCGGGCGTCCGGAGCTCGCCACGTAGACGAGAAAGGTGCGAAACAGCAGGTCCGTCAGTCCTTCGTTTTCATAGAGGAGCTTGATGTCGAAGAGATCGCGCGGATGCTGGCGATCGACTGCTGCATGCATCTTGCCGCCGAAAAGGTCTTCGAAGGCGACAACCTGAATTTCCGCAAAACCAAACTGGTCTTCGACCCGCTCGCTGACCCTGCGTCGTTCGACGGGGTGCACCGTGCCGCGAGCGACCGGAGAGGTTTCGATCTTGATTGCGATCTGGCCCTGCCTTACCTCGACGCGAGTATCGCCTCCGCCACCGCCGGATATTCGCTTTGCCCGGACGCCCTTGATCCTTTCAACCTTCGCGGCGACCCGGTCGAGGATCGCGTCGATTTCGGCCAAGCTCTCGTCCCTCGGTTTGAGGGGAAGGTAGGTCAGGTCGATATCGACCGAGAGGCGCGGGAGGTCTCTGTAAAAGAGATTGATGGCGGTTCCACCCTTCAATGCGAAAGCCGGTTCGTCAGCAATCATCGGCAAGATCTGGACGAGGAGCTCGAGCTGGGAAATATACTGGTCACGGGCCATCGTTGGCCTCCGGCTTCCCGGGAAGATACTCTTCGGGAATGGTGATACGGTATGTAGGATGCAGTTTACCGCCCTTGATGAATGAACGGTCGCCGCTTCCAAGATCAACGATCGAACGGTCGACATGCTTGAGCCAGGCGTGCTCGTGGCGGTCGGCAAAGACAAAGAAAAGCCTTTTCACCTGGACTTTGGTGCAGTCGGCCAGAAGCTCGGTGATGCGGCGCGGACGCAGGTTGGTCAGACCCTCGAAGATCGTATCGATGTTGTGAAAGCTTTCGTTATCCGGCAGTTCGTCCAGCGCTTCGAGGATGGCCCGCTCTGGCGTTGAGACGCGTATCGTCCAGTTCTGTAGAAACAGGATGGCGTTGCCGTCCGGTTCAGCTGCCAGGGGCTCGATCCCAAGATCCGCCGTCTTGAAAAGTCGTGTGCTGCGCAGGGCGGGAAGGCCATTGGTGGGGAGGTTCGTGAGCCATCGGGGCGCATCACCATAGATGAAGATTTTTTCGGCGGCCCCTAGTGCCAGGTAATGCACGTGCCCGCGAAGTCCGAGCGCCGTGCGGCCGCCGACATGGAACGGGTAATCCATGATCGTCTGTGCGGACATGACCGCGATGCGCCAGTCGATGCGTTCCTCGGCTGGGTCGTCCCTGCCCGAGGGACGCCGATAGACGCCATGCATGACGGGCTCCAGCCAACCGCGGCGGAGATAATCATGTGTCGAGCTCCGACGGATTTCCATTTTCCGCATCCATGTGGAATCCACGATGAAGCCTGCCGGAACCTCATCCAGCAGTGACTTTAACTTATCGCGTTTTTGATCGCTCATGACGGACAAAAATGGCACTATTTAAAGTGCCCGGCAAGAAGACTTTACAAAATGGAGAGATGTCCGTTTCAAACGGACTTTCGTGGCCGATCGTGCGGCGGTGAAAACCAGCCGTCATCGTTCGTCTTGGAGCCATTTTGCCCAAAGCTGCAGGAATGCGAGCCCCTGCGGCCAGCCCCGCTGGCAATTCGAGAACAGCTCCTACTTCAGCAGGCAGACCCCCTTGCGATAGATCCGGGAGGCCGGTTCCCTTCGGCAGATAGTGGTATCGCCAAACGTGGTGCTTGGGAGACCGGCTGCTCGCCGATGTTTTTTCGCATGGCCTTGGCCAATCGGCTGCTGAGGACGCCGTCATTCAAATGGCCGACGGCGTGACCCGTCTCCGGTTTCCATATCCGTTCGATCGGCAGGTTGTTTATCGGCGTGGAGATCGCCAGCAGGAACGAGGCGTTCAAGGGGAGGGAGCCATCATCGCGCTTTCGGAGATCTGTGGCCAGAGCTCGTCAATCAGCATATGGCAACGCTGCGGGATATCAACGCTAAAATTTTGCGGGTTTCCCATTCTTTCATCTCCTGGCGACCGAACACGCCCACGCGCGTCGTTTCCAATCGGGCCACCTTAACGGGGTCTAGGTTCTCGAACTACACACATAATTTCTGACATTCGCTAGTCCTTTGACTCTTCTACGTCGCTATTGGCTGCAATCCTCTATGTTGGGACGATTTTCCTATTTTGCTTGGCTTGACTCTTCGCCTGGATAGGAAACAAAAGAAGAACATTAGCATTTCTAGGGACATGAGGTCCCGTTCAACGCGAACCTGAGGGAAGGCCGTGAATGATGTCGCTCGCGCGCACCGCCCGGGTGGTGGAAAAACTCAGGGAACGGATCGCGCACCTGGAAGGCAGTACCCGTCGCAGAGCGGTGATCCTGCCTTTCGGTGTTCCAGAAATCGACTCCGCGCTGCCAGCGGGTGGGCTCTCTTTCGGGGCGCTGCACGAGTTTGCGGGCGGCGGCACGGATACCGTCAATGGTGCGGCGGCCGCCCAGATGGTCGCCGGGATCGCAGCGCGAACGCAAGGCAAAGATTTTGTGGTGCCTGACCAGGCCAGATCTTCGAGGCTGCCTGCCGCCACAGTCTCGAAGGCATCATCGCCAAGGATCGAGACAGTCCCTATCGGTCTGGACGCACGGGCGATTGGCGGAAGGTCAAATGTATCGCGAGCGACAGTTTCATGATCGTCGGCTACGAGCGCTCACCTGCCGCGCGCGGCCAGATCGGCAGTCTCATCCTGGCGGCCTACAAGAAGGGCGTGCTCGTCCATGTCGGTTCGGTCGAACGGGGCTCAAGGAAAAGCAGACGTCGAAACTCCGTAGCCTGCTCGACCGGCTAGTCACGAAGAAGCCGCCGGTCTCCATCGTGGGCCGCCGGCCGGACGTCGTCTGGGTCGAGCCGGTTCTGATCGCCGAGATCGAATATCGGGCCTTGACGCATGACGGCAAGCTCCGGCATGCCTCCTACAAGGGGCTGCGGGAGGTACAGGACAATGCCGCCGTCTTCAAGATCGAGGACTGAGGTCGTCGCGTCATTCGCTGTGATGATCTGTCTCTCACTTGAGCCAAGCTAGCCGCTCGTCACCGGACGACGCCGAAACTCCTGGATCTATCGCCGGACATTGAGGCGTTGGCTGAATTCAATCGATCCTGCATTTCCGTGCCTGCCTTGAAGAATGGTACCCACTTTTCTTCGACAAAGACGGACGTGCCGTCTTTTGGATTGCGGCCTGAACGGGATGCGCGGCTGCGAACAGAAAATACTCCGAACCCGCGAAGTTCGACCCGTCCGCCCTGTGCGAGGCTCTCGGCGATTTCCTCGAGGATCGTCTCGACGATCCTTTCCGCGTCGTTGTGATAGAGATGAGGTTCCGATTGGCGATCAGCGAAACGAGCTCGGATTTTATCACGGGGGACCTCTTCGAAATGCATGGGGCGGGGCCTGAACAGGAAGATGGAATAGAGGGTTGGGCGGGGCTGATCAACCGGTAGGGCAGGTTGCTTGCGGCCAGGCCGCAAGCCGGCTGTATAGAGGGAGAGGAGGGACGAGGGATTTGTGGCGGGATAGGAGGCTGGAGAGAGGCTCCGGCCGGCTCGCCACGGAGAAACGACATGGCTCAGGCTATGGAGAAAATCACCCTCAGTGCAGCTCGGGATATTCCCTTCAACAAGCTGGTGCTCAGCCAGCAGAACGTCCGCAAGATCAAGGCGGGCGTCTCGATCGAGGATCTGGCGGAAGACATCGCCCATCGCGGGCTGCTCACTAGCCTCAACGTCCGTCCAGAACTCGACGGCAATGGCAACGAGACGGGCATCTATCGCATCCCGGCCGGCGGTCGTCGCTATCGCGCCCTTGAACGCCTTGTCGCGCAGAAGCGTCTGGCAAAGACTGCGGGTGTCCCCTGCATCGTCAGTAAGGGCGAGACGCTCGAGGTCGAGGATTCGCTCGCCGAAAACGTCCAGCGTGTCAGCTTGCATCCGCTCGATCAGTTCCGCGCCTTTCAGACGTTGCGCGAGCAGGGGCTCGGCGAGGAGGAGATTGCGTCGCGCTTCTTTGTCTCGGTTGCCACCGTCAAGCAGCGCCTACGGCTGGCTTCCGTCTCGACGCGGCTTCTCGATCTCTATGCCGATAACGAGATGACGCTGGAGCAGATCATAGCCTTCTCGATTACCAACGACCATGTTCGCCAGGAGCGGGTCTGGGACACGATCTCGCGTTCGCATAGCCGGGAGCCGTACTACATCCGCCGGCTGCTGACCGAAACCGCGATCCGCGCCAGCGATCGCCGCGCCGTCTATGTCGGCATCGAAGACTATGAAGCGGCTGGTGGCGTAACGATGCGCGATCTGTTCGAGCAGGATCAGGGCGGATGGCTGCAGGATCCGGCGCTGCTGGAGCAGCTCGTGATGGAAAAGCTCAAGGCTGATGCCGAGGCGATCCGGGTAAACGAAGGCTGGAAATGGGTCGAAGCCGCCTTCGATTTTCCCTACGGCCACACGTCCGGTCTGCGCCGCTTCTACGGCGAGCAGGCCGAAATGACGGAAGACGAACTAGCCCGCTTTGACGCAACCCGGGCTGAATACGACAAGCTGGACGCAGAGTACGCGGAGGCGGACGAGTACTCGGAAGCGACCGAACAGAAGCTGGATGAGCTTGGGATCGAACTCGACCGGCTCAACGACCGCCCTTACGTGTTCGATCCGCAGGAGGTCGCCCGCGGCGGTGTCTTCGTTTCGCTTGGCGCCGGTGGTGAGCTCAAGATCGAGCGCGGTTTCGTTCGGCCGGAGGACGAACCGCAGGCCGAGGGTAGTCCAACCGAAGATGTCGGCGGCGATATCACAGATCATGGTAGCGATCCGTCATCTCCCAGCGGCGACGGTGTTCAGGTGGACGACGAGGACGAAACGATTAAGGCGCTTCCCGACCGCCTCGTTCTCGATCTCACGGCAGCTCGGACGATCGCGTTGCGCAATGCCTTGGCGAACGATCCCGTCATCGCCTTTGTCGCCGTTCTGCACGCCTTCGTCCTGAAGACCTTCTACGTCTACGGATCGGATTCGTGCCTGGAGGTGACGCTGCAGAGCGCTCGCTTCAGCCAGACGCCCGGCCTCGGCGATACGGTCTGGGCGAAGGAGATCGATCAGCGACACGAAGGCTGGGGCCAGGATCTTCCCAAGGACCCGAACGATCTCTGGGATTTCCTGATCTGGCTCGACGAGGTCAGCCGGCAGGCGTTGTTTGCCCATTGCGCTGCATCGTCGGTCAATGCGGTGATCGAACCCTGGAACAAGCGGACCCGGGCGATCATACATGCCGAGCAGCTGGCCCGCTCGATCGGTTTCGATATGGTGGAAGCCGGGTGGACGCCGACGGCCGACAGCTATCTCGGCCGTGTCACCAAAGCGCACATCCTGCAGGCAGTTCGAGAAGCCAAAGGTGACCAGGCGGCGGAGCTCATCGGCCATCTCAAAAAGGCCGACATGGCCCGCGAGGCCGAACGGCTGATGACAGGCTGCGGTTGGCTGCCGGAACCGCTTCGCATGACGGACCACGAGGGCATGAGCGTAAGCGACACTGCCGCAGACGATGCCTCCGTCGGTTCCGATGAGAGCGAGACTGCGTCTGAACTCCCCGACTTGCCGGCCTTCCTGCTTGACGAGCCGGAAACGTCGGACGATGACACCGGCGATACGGAAAGTGGGCTCGACGGCGGGCACCTCGCCGCCGCCGAATAGATTCATAAGCATCGCATCCGCTGACCCGATCGCATTTGCGGTCGGGTCTTCTTTGCAACCAGCCCGGCCCCCCGCGCCGGGTTTTTCCGTTTCAGGAGGCACCAATGCCCGACTTCACGATTGAGACCACCTACCACCTGCCGGTCTTCCGGCATCGCACTTACGCGGCTGACACACTGGACGCGGCGTGCCGTGCTGCTATCGAGGATGACAGTTGGGATATCGCAGAGAAGGATTTCGATTCCTCGGGACCAATTCATATCACCGGCATCTGGAACGGCGCACATGCGGCCTATGCGGGTTCGCCGGTCCAGATCCCCCCGCAATTCGACGAGCCTGTCCAGCGCCGGGCGCGTCATTTCGAGATCCTGCTCGGATTGTTGAAGATCCTGCTCGATGACATCCGTGCGGCCCGGCCACCGTCGCTCGATTGGCTTGCGCGATCTGCCTGGGCGATTGCCCGAGGAGAAGCCATTCTCGCCGGAGACCCGGATCCTGAAGAGCCGGTCGACCCGCCAAAGCCGTCCCACGTCCTGGTCCGGCTTCAAGAGGATGGTGTGCGCGACGCGATCACGGCGGCGCTCGAAGTTGACCCGAGTTTCAAAGCTGTAGGGCCGGAGGCCGTGACCGACGACGAGGTCCACGCCGCATGCCTCTCCATCGCCACCACGATGGATTTTTCCGACGTGGTGGGAAGCGCCGAATTTCAGGCGGCGCTCTCGGCGATCCGGTCCGCGCATCGCCGACTGACCTCCGATTAATCCTTCTTCTTTCCCAGACATCCCTCAACCTCGCCCGGCCACCGTGCCTGGGTTTCGTCTTATGGAGACAATCCAAATGAACTCCCTTGCTTCCACTAACCAGCCCGCCTCCTCCGGCTTCAAGGTCGACATCTCCCGCGGTGAACGCATCGGCCGTGTCTCGTCGGAATGGTTCTCGCGACCCGACGACGAGCGGTTCCTGTCGCTGACCGAACTCCACGATACCGTCCGCTCCCGGGCCGACCGTGCACATGCGCGAACCATCGAAAGTGCTGCGATCCGCGTCGAGGCGACATGCGACAATGCCGAACGGCTCGAACTCCTCGTCCCCGGTCAGCGCCAGCCGATTGCACCGACCCATTGGAGTTACGGTCAGCTCTGCAGCCTCGTGGGTGCACCCGCCACCTATATGCGCCAGTTACCGGCGCCACTCGCTGCCATCAACCTGCAGCATGGCCTGCTCAATCACCGCGCCGAACTGGTGAAGACGTTAGAAATGGACGATGGTCGGCTGGAACTGCGGGCCGTCACCGGACCGGAATACGGTCGCATTTGGGACCACGAACTGGTCTCGGCAGTGATGAAGATTGCGGGCAATGGGACCGGCGACACGATGTGGAAAGTGCCGGGTGTGCTCGATTGGGCGACGATGACCCACAATCCGTTCGTCGACATTACCAAGGATACGACGACGCTCTACGCCAGTGACCGCGACGTTTTCCTGTTCCTGGTCGACGACACCCATCCGATCGAAGCCGGGCGATTGCCGAACGGCGAGCCTGATCTCTACTTCCGCGGTTTTTACGCCTGGAACTCCGAGGTCGGATCGAAGACGCTGGGCATCGCTTCTTTCTATCTCCGCGCCGTCTGCGCCAATCGCAACCTGTGGGGCACGGAGAATTTCGAGGAGATCACCATCCGGCATTCGAAGTTCGCCGCGCAGCGCTTCGCGCATGAGGCAGCGCCCGCGCTGACGAGCTTTGCCAATTCGTCGCCTGCGCCATTCATTGCCGGCATCAAGGCGGCACGGGAGCGGATCGTCGCGCGAAAGGATGACGATCGCGAAGCCTTCCTGCGCCGGCGCGGATTTTCGAAAGGCGAGACCGGCAAGGTCATCGACATGGTGCTGTCGGAGGAGGGGCGGCAGCCGGAATCGATCTTCGATTTCGTGCAGGGCATCACGGCATTGGCGCGCACCAAGACCAATCAGGACACGCGTCTCGAACTCGAAGGCAAAGCGAAGAAGCTGCTCGAAAGCGCCGCCTGACATGTTCATGCGCGCCTGGCTCAGACCCGGCCGCGTCTGCGAACCCAATCGTCGTCATCCGAGCCCGGTCAAGCGCCGGGCCTCATTTTGTCTGGAGCACCCCAATGGCTATCCCCAATCATGCCCGTACAAACTTCGACACGCTGCTGCGCGCCGCGTCCGACGGCAATCTTGCTCTCATGGAATGCCTTGATGCCGCTTCACTCGAGCCGCGTTACGTGCTCTGCGCCGTCGGCCGCAGTGACGGCGAATACGTCTTCACGCCATTCGGCCATCTCGCCGACGGCAATCCCTACGACGCCTATCTGCCGCCAGACCCAAAGGATCCCGCTGGCTTCATCGCAGGTCCGACCACCTAGACGCTGACGATCGCCGGCAGACTTCAATCTGCGATCACTTCCCACACCCTCACGCCGCAAGTTCTCCTCCTCCCGAAATTCGGAAGAGAGCATTTGGGCAGACCCATTCCCCCTCTCTTTCGGAGCCTCGACCGATGAACATCATCTCGCATTCTCAGACCGTTTCCACTTTGACACGACCAGACGCCCAGAACCGCGCTGGAGGGCTTCTGCAGGCTGCCGCCCAGATCCTGTCTCTCCTGGAACGGGGTAAAGCCGTCGCCACCGTTGACCTGCGGCAAATCATGGCCGAGGTTTTTGGCGGCAGCGATTCCGCAGGCTTCTGGCTCTGGAAAGACGCCTATGAGGCGACGGAGGCTGCCCAAGTCCTGTTCCTGCGCAAGTTCGGGACGGCCATCGTGGCCCGCGCTCATGCACCGCAGTCGGCGCTCGCGATGCTGAAGAAGGCAGCAGGGCTCGTGCCGACGCATAGCCGGCGCTCCGAAGACAGCCAGGCGCTGCAGCAGCTCTCGACGCCGATGCCCCTTGGCCTTGTGGTCTCCCGCGCCGCCGGCATCATGCCTGACGATATCGTTCTCGAACCATCGGCCGGAACCGGTCTTCTGGCGATCTTCGCCGAGCTCGCAGACGCGCGTCTGGCGCTCAACGAGTATGCGGTCGTGCGCCGCTCATTGCTCGAACAGCTCTTCGCCGGTGTCTTGGCGTCGCAGCACGATGCTGCCCATATCGACGATTATCTTGATCGTGCCGTCCGGCCGACCGTCGTGCTGATGAATCCGCCATTCTCCGCGGGTATTCATGTCGAAGGCCGCGTCGCTGACGCCGCCTGGCGGCATCTGACCTCAGCCTTTGCCCGGCTTGCCCCCGGTGGCCGGCTTGTTGCGATCACCGGTTCAAGCCTCACCCCCGACAATCCTGCGTGGCGCGACGACTTCGTCCGGCTGCAGGGGCATGGCACGGTCCTGTTCACCGCGGCGATCGACGGCAGCATCTATGCCCGCCATGGCACGACGACCGAAACGCGCCTCACCGTCATCGACAAAGTTCCGGCGGACGACCCGAAGAGGCTTGTCGCCTCGAAGGGCGTCGCCCCGGATCTGGAAACGTTGCTTGCCTGGATTGAAGGGCTTTCACCGCGCTTGCCTTTGATGGAGACGAACGACACCGGTGCTCTTCGAACGGTCGCAGTTCGAAAGGGCGCAGGCACTATGCGTCTGCCGGCCGTCTCGGTTCCCTTACATCGCCCGGCCGTCGCCGGTCAGATCCCCCACATTCCGACAGCTCGCTCGTTGCCCGTCGATGACGAGATTGTCGAGCTCACCTACGAATTGCGGGATGCAATGCCGAAGGATGAGGCCGGCGCAGCCGATGGTATCTACGAACCCTATCGGCTGCAGTCGATCCACATTCCCGACGCAAAACCTCATCCTGACACACTGGTGGAATCGGTTGCGATGGCATCTGTGGGTCCGCCGAAGCCGAGCTATCGTCCACATCTGCCGAAGCGCGTTGTCAGCAGCGGCGATCTCTCCGACGCCCAGCTCGAAAGCGTCATCTATGCCGGCGAAGCCCATTCCGGTTACCTCGCCGGCCACTGGAGCGTCGATGCCTCCTTCGACAATCTGAAGGCCGTCTCACCCGACACCGACCATGCCGTCCGCTTCCGCCGAGGCTGGTTTCTCGGTGATGGCACGGGCGCGGGAAAAGGTCGCCAGGCCGCGGGCATCATTCTCGACAACTGGCTGAAGGGCCGCCGTCGCCACGTCTGGATTTCCAAATCAGACAAGCTGATCGAGGACGCGCAGCGCGACTGGAGCGCGATCGGGCAGGAAAAGCTCTTGGTGACGCCGCTGTCCCGCTTCCGGCAGGGCAAGCCGATCAAGCTGGAGGAAGGCATCCTGTTCACGACTTTTTCGACGTTGCGCACCGATGAACGCGAGGGCCGGCGATCGCGCGTGCAGCAGATCGTCGATTGGCTCGGGGACGATTTTGACGGCGTTATCGTCTTCGACGAAGGCCATGCCATGGCCAATGCCGCCGGCGGCAAGACCGAGCGCGGCGACAAGGCGGTGTCGCATCAGGGCAGGGCGGGTCTCCGCCTGCAGCGCGCCCTGCCGAGCGCCCGCGTCGTCTATGTCTCGGCGACCGGCGCATCGGAAGTCGAATCGCTCGCCTATGCCGAACGGCTCGGTCTCTGGGGCAGCAGCGACTTCCCCTTCCCGACGCGCTCCGAGTTCATCGCCGCGATTGAAGACGGGGGAGTCGCCGCCATGGAGGTGCTGGCCCGTGACCTCAAGGCGATGGGTCTCTATGCGTCGCGTTCACTCTCCTTCGAGGGTGTCGAATACGAAATCCTCGAACACGAGCTCCCCGAGGAACAGATTCGCATCTACGATTCCTATGCTGAGGCGTTCCAGGTGATCCACAACCATCTGGACGCTGCCATGGAGGCCTCGGGCATCACTGGTGCGACCAGCGCGGCCGGCAAATCCGTCACGCTGAACAAAAATGCCAAGGCTGCCGCGCGCTCAGCCTTCGAAAGCTCCAAGCAGCGCTTCTTCAATCATCTCCTGACCTCGATGAAGACGCCGGCTCTTCTCAGAACGACTGCAGCAGACCTAGAGGACGGACATGCGGCCATCGTCCAGCTCGTTTCCACCGGGGCAGCGCTGACCGAGCGCCGACTGGCACTGATCCCGACCGAGGAATGGGGCGATCTGCAGGTCGACGTGACGCCGCGGGAATATGTCATCGACTACCTGATGCACTCCTTCCCGGTGCAGCTTTTCGAGGAATTTTCCGACGCTGACGGCAATCTCAGCTCCCGGCCCGTGCACGACGCCGACGGCAACCCTGTGATCTGCCGCGAGGCAGAACGGCGCCGGGACGAGCTCGTCGAAACGTTGGGAAGCCTGCCGGCGATCCCGACCGCCCTCGATCAGATCGTCCAGCACTTCGGAACGAGCCAGGTCGCCGAGATCACCGGCCGCTCCCGCCGCATCGTCCGCCGCGAGGACAGCAGCTCTATTGCCCGCTATGCCGTGCAGAACCGGCCGGGCAGCGCCAATCTCGACGAGGCCCGCGCCTTCATGGATGACGAGAAAGGCATTCTTGTCTTCAGCGACGCCGGCGGGACCGGTAGATCCTACCATGCGGATCTTGCCGCCAAGAACCAGCGCCTGCGTCTTCACAATCTCCTGGAAGCCGGCTGGCGCGCCGACGTGGCGATCCAGGGTCTCGGGCGCAGCCATCGCACCAATCAGAAACAGCCGCCGCGCTTCCGGATGATCGCCACCAACGTCAAGGCAGAGCGGCGCTTCCTGTCGACCATTGCCCGGCGTCTCGACACGCTTGGCGCCATCACCCGGGGCCAGCGCCAGACCGGCGGGCAGGGGATGTTCCGCAGCGAGGACAACCTCGAATCCCAATATGCCCGCGACGCGCTGCGGCAGTTCTATGGGTTGCTGCAGGCCGGCAGGATCGAAGGCTGCTCGCTCGACAGGTTCGAGAGCATCACCGGCCTGTCGCTGACTTCGGAGGAGGGGGGATTGAGGGATGAGCTCCCGCCGATCCAGACTTTCCTCAATCGCATGCTGGCGCTGACCATCGCGATGCAGAACGTGCTGTTCGAGGCCTTCGAGCAGTTGCTAGCCGCGCGCATCGAAGGGGCGATCGCCGCCGGGATCTACGACAAGGGCCTGGAGACGATCGCCGCCGACAGCATGACGGTCACTGAGCGCCGGCTGATCTATACACATCCGGTCACCGGCGCGCAGTCGCACCTGCTGACGATCGAGCGGAGGGATCGCAATGCGCCGATGCTGCTTCATGATGTGCTGACTCTCGTCAGGCAGGATCCACGCGCCAAGCTGATGATCAACGGCAAGTCGGGCAGGCCAGCGGTGATGGCGCCAACCCGTTCGATCATGCTGGACGACGGTTCTATTCAACCGCGCGTCTCACTGATCCGGCCGATGGACGAGCTGCGCTTCGAAGTCCGGCAGCTCGAACGGACGTCCTGGGAGGAAGCTGACGAACGGGTCTTCGCCCTTGCCTGGGAGGCCGAAGTCGCGGCCGTGCCGGAATTCTCGACATCGGTAATGCATATCGTCAGCGGACTGCTCCTGCCGATCTGGAAACTGCTGCCGCAGGATTTCTGCCGCGTGCGGCGCCTGCAGACGGATGACGGTGAGCGCATCGTCGGCCGTGTCATCGCGCCGGATCGTATGGCCGGCCTTTGCCGCAACTTCGGGATCGACCAGACCATGGTGATCGCCCCGGAGCAAGCATGGGCGGCACTGATCGACGGATCCTCGTTCATCGGTCTTGCCGGCGACATGACGCTCCGCCGGGTGCGTGTGATGAACGAATACCGCGTCGAGCTCATCGGCTTCACCGACGGCATGCGTGACTGGTTGCGGTCGGTCGGCCTGTTCTCCGAGATGATCAGTTGGAAGCTGCGTTTCTTCGCGCCGATCACTGACGAGGGTCCGGGCATTCTGTCGAAGCTGATGCAGCGTCACCGCCTCATCGACATTGCGCGCCGGTCGTAACGGAGGCCTGCCATGCTTTCCGCCTCCGATCTGGCGGGCCGTCTCGCGCAAGACGCCGAGGCGGTTTGCCGCCACTATCTCTCCGCCGGCCGCCGGGCCGGCAACTACTGGCTCGTCGGCGACGTCGCCAACAACACGGGCCGATCACTCTACGTGCATCTGATCGGTCCGCGCGCCGGCCGATGGACGGACGCCGCGACCGGCCAGTTCGGTGATCTTCTCGATCTCGTCCGTGAGACCTGTGGTCTCGTCGATTTCCGCGATGTTGCCGAGGAGGCTCGTCACTTTCTCAGCCTGCCGCAACCCGAACCGATGTCGTCCCGCAAAAGCGGCGCCGGTGATGGTCAGCCGGTCGAGCGGCCGGCGGCTGAACGCGCGCGTCGTCTGTTTCGGATGACGCAGCCATTGGCGGGCACGCTCGCCGACGGCTATCTGCGCGAGCGCGGCATTCTGCGGGCATCGACGCATCCGGCGCTCCGTTTCCATCCATCCTGCTACTATCGCGATCTCGTCACCGGTCGGGCGACCAGCTATCCCGCCCTAATCGCGGCCGTGACCGATCCGGAGGGACAGATCACCGGGGTTCACCGCACCTGGCTTGAGCCCGATGGCGCCGGCAAGGCGAAGTTGGACGATCCCCGCCGCGCGCTCGGCGGGCTGCTCGGCAATGGCGTCCGCTTCCGTTTTCCGGTGGATGCGCCTGTACCGGTCCTGGCGGCGGGCGAGGGCCTCGAAACCATGCTGTCGCTCTCGCATGTGATGCCCGGCATGCCGATGGCGGCTGCGCTCACGGCCAATCACCTCGCTGCCTTCCGCTTCCCGCCCGGATGCATGCGCATCTATATCGCGGCCGACGCTGATGCGGCGGGCCGGCATGGGATCGAGGGATTGAGCAGACGGGCTCAGGAGTGCGGGGTCCTGCCGCTGGCGCTGTCGCCCGAGCTTGGCGACTTCAACGAGGATCTGCGCTGGCTGGGTCCCGACCGGCTGACCGCCAGCCTGCGGGCTCAACTCACCCCGGAAGACGCAATGGCTTATCTGCCCGCATAAAGCCGGAAGGGGCAGGCGGGCGGGGCTGGCGGCTTTGGTGAAGCAGGTCCGAGGACGCCTTTTGGGTGGGCGCGCCCGCGGGCCTGCCGAGAGGCGACCCTTACCACGCGGGCCTCCGGGCCTTCAGCGGGTCAGTCGGGTTTCTTCCCCTGCCGGTCCGCAGGCGCGGTCCGTCATTCCTCGCGGACCAAGAAACCCTTCTTCCGCCGCCCGGCGCTTCGCTGGGCCGCTGCGCTTTGCTTGCGGTTCCCGCCTCGGCCCGCGTGACCGGGTTCGCCGTCAGGCCGCGAGAGGCGCGGCTCCAGCGAACGGAGACCATCATGGACCTCATCCTTCCCCCCGACGATACCTTCGAGCCCCACCATGCTTCCTCCCCGACCGACCGCTTCATCTACGAGATGCAGGTCTACGGCTATCGCCCCTTCCAGGACGAGCCCGATCCACGGCCATTGCCGGAGGAGCCGCAAGTCCAGTCGGCCATCACCGCGATCTTCGACGCCTTCACCGAAATGCTCGGCGACACCCGGCTGGAGCCCGATCTCGAAGACCTGTTCTGGTCGATCCCCAACCTCTTCCATCGCGCCGGCGAGCGCATCCACCGCGAACTCGACCGCAACGAGGAGGCGCAGCGCACGGGGCAGCGCGAGCAGGATGGCTCGGAGGTGAAGAGCGTTGAGCTCGAACGCCTGATCGCCGAAGGGGTTACGTTGCTGGAGCGGCGCAATGCCTTCGAGTTCATGCGCGACTATGCGGCCGACCTGTTCGAAGCGCAGAGTGGTTCGTCCTGGCGGCCGCGCACCGGCTCCAAGGTCAACCACGCCAATATGACGGCTGCGATGATCGACAGCCGGGACTTCCTCTCCGCCCGCCGCCGCGCCGAGACCGAGGTGCTGATCCCGGCCGGCACCAAGATCGCGTTTTCCGGTGGCACGGACTATAACGACCATGAACTGATCTGGGCGAAGCTCGACCAGGCACATGCCAAACATCCCGACATGGTGCTGCTGCACGGCGGCTCTCCGAAGGGCGCCGAGCGCATTGCCGCCTGCTGGGCCGAGGCCCGCAAGGTGACGCAGATCACCTTCAAGCCGAACTGGACGAAGCACGCCAAGGCAGCACCCTTCCGGCGCAACGACGACATGCTCTCCGTCATGCCGGCTGGCGTCATCGTCTTTCCCGGCTCGGGTATATCAGGCAACCTTGCCGACAAGGCACGTCGCCTCGGTATCCCGGTCTGGCAGAAGACAGGAGATGGCGCGTGAGCGCCATTTCTTGAAAATATGGGAAACATGGATTATATGGAAACCGAAGCGGAGACCATATCGATGAAGCAGTTCACGACAGGCGATCTCAACAAACAAGTCGGCGACGTCACCGACGCCGCAAGCCGGGAACCCGTCGTCCTCACCCGCCACAACAAGCCGCGTTTTGTGCTGATGAGCTACGAGCATTATGAGCGCATGCGCACCGGCGGCGATCCGCGCCGTGCCTATCATATCTCGGAAATGCCCGACGAGCATGTCGCACTGTTCGACGAGGCGCTCGATCGGTTGGCGCGCGGCGAAGGCTACGACGATGAGCCGTGAATTCCGCCCCGGTGAGGTCATCTCCTATCCCTATCTCTGGGCATGGCAGCAGCAGCGCGGCGAGACCGAGGGGCGCAAGCAGCGCCCGGTCTGCGTCGTCATCGCGATCCGTGGCACTAGCGACGGAAACACGCATCTGGCGCTTCTGGCCATCACCACCCAGCCGCCGCAGGCAGGCCGGAGCGCTCTCGAAATCCCTGATATCGAGCGCAAGCGCGCCGGCCTCGGTGACTTGAAGCAGAGCTGGATCATGGTCGACGAGTACAACTACGATATCGTCGAGCGCTCCTGGTACATCGAGCCCGATCAGGACATCCTCGGCCGCTTCAGCAAGTCCTTCATGGTGAAGATCGCCGGCATGTTCGCTGAGGAGCGGAGCCGCTCCGGCCGAGTCAACCGCCTCGATTGAGGCGTGCCGGCATCCCGGGTGTGTCTTCCGCCGTTGGGTATCGCTGGCGCGCCGTCGATGCTCAATGCCGACCCTGGCAGCGTCGGCTGGCCGGCTGCCGGCCGTTCTCGACCGATCTTGGCACCTCTCCATCACCGGACGCCGGAGCAACGCCCCGAAATCATGCCCGGTCACGCACAAGAGCTTCAGTGCAACTCCAATCCCGCCAGATTGGGCGGCAATTCGAATGCAACGTTGACCGAAGCGGTCTGTGCAGACGGCGATAGGCTAGGTCGGGGCGGATCGGACGCATCTAGTTCAGTCCATTGACAGCGCGAGTGCATTGACCTGAACGCCGGCAATGCCCGACACGAGCGCGGCACGCCTGGCGGGCCGCAAACCGGTCGCCACGACGGGACTCCCGCCGACGTCGCAATCAGAGACCATCCCCGTTCTTCATGTCGCCTTTCTAAGGGACCGGCCGCGACCAGCGTCAACCCGCAAGGGGTTCCCCTGCGCTTCGCTCCGGTGACGCCTGCGGCGCGGCCCCTTCTTCGGGCGCCATCGGGAATGGTCCCGATGCAACGAAGGAGGCACTACCATGGCTACCACGATCGCAACCCTCACCGAAAAGACCGACGGCACACTCGAAGGCATCTTCGCCACCATCCGCGTCAACGCCCCGATCGCCCTCGTCCCGAACGCCAACAAGGCGAGCGAAGAAGCCCCCGATTACCGCATCATCCACCGCAAGACCGGCTTCGAGATCGGCGCAGGCTGGAACCGTATCTCCCGCCAGACCGGCGAGGAATACATCTCCACGAAGCTCGAAGCACCCGAGATCGGCGTGATCTTCGGCAACGTCGCCCCCGCCCCCGGTGGCGAGCCCGGCAAGAAGGTCATCCTCTGGAACAGCCCGGCCTGAACCGGACCGCCGGCCCCGAAATCGGGGCCGGCGTCCCCATTCCAAAGGAGGCCGCCATGAGCCGCTACACGATCACTGTCACCCGAACCGCATCCCGCCACGCTGACCCGGATGCCACTATCGGCTACGACCGCCCGCTTCAGACGTTCTTCCTCCAAGCATTTCCGGGCGCGGATGGCGAGGATCTTGAACTCTGGCTGGGCACGGAGTTCCGGGAGTTCGAAACACTGTCGCAACTGAGGACCGCGGCAATCGCACGCGGTTTCGACTTCATACCCTTGGCGTCCGGCATTCTTCACAAGCTGCTGGACGACCATGCCCGCGAAGCGCATCACGCGGTCAGCGACACGATCATCCAGGATCTCCTTGAGCGGACGTCCGCGCGCTGATGCAAATTCAGAACGGAAATAGCCCGGCACGGCGCCGGGCTATTTTTTTGCTTGTCTGGCAAGATTACTTGTTCAGCGCATCCTTGAGAGCCTTGGCCGGCTGGAAGCTGAGCTTCTTCGCTGCCGCAACTTTGATGGTTGCGCCGGTCGACGGGTTACGCGCTTCGCGCTCCGGCGTTTCCTTCACCTTGAACTTGCCGAAGCCAGGCAGCGAGGTCTCGTTGCCGGCAACCGCAGCTTCGGTAATGGAGGCGATGACCGCCTCGACGATTGCTTTTCCCTGAACCTTGGTCAGGCCGTGCTCGCCTGCAATCTTGTCGGCGATCTCATTGGTCGTGGTCATTTTCTTCTCCGCATCAGGTTAGACGCGGAATCCGTGCCATCCGGCTTAGCGTCTGTCATTGACGCGCTGACGCAAATGCGCGGAAAGCACCAGATCTCCACAGTTATTCACGTGCGACATGTCAGATAACCCGAAGACGGGCATCGAGCCCGCCTTCGGTTTCGAGTGCGATACGGAGAGGAAATGTCTGCTCAGTCCGTCCGAGGGTGTGATGGATGCATGACGGCCTCAAGGACGAGCGGTGCCCCCAATTTTGCCTCCGCTCCGGTTCCCTGCGCTCCAACAAAATCGGCTCCCCCGCTCGCCGGCTCCGCCGGTCGCTGGCGCGATCCTTGACCCCGCCACGCCCCCATGACCGCGCGCGTCGTCTTTCACAAACGTCAAGGAGACGACGATGCTTCTGGAACAACACATTGAAGAGCTTTGCCTCGAACTGCGCGAAGCAATCGACCTGGTGGAGCGCCGCGAGATCGAAATCGAACTGGAACTGGCGCGCGCCGAACTGGCCGTCATCACCGCAGAGCAGGAAGGCGCAATCGACGCCGAGCCACCCTTCTGAGGGTGCCTTTTGCCATGTCGCCTGGCCTGATGCGCCGGGTCGACCGGCGCGTCAGGCCCGAAGCATCGCTTGGCCGTCCCTCCATCCGTCATCGATCAAGCAATCACCTCTCGCGGCAAACGTGATCTCGGGCCGTAGCCGCGCCTGCGCTTCTGCCGCAGGAGTTGGAGGAAGAGCCCAACCGCTTCCTCTTCCGTCTCAAAATGATGGATCAGTCTTTGGCCTCTGGCACCGATGCGGCCCCATCGGCGGATCAGACAGGCTTCGCCGAACAGGTTGGGCTCGATCGACATCGCATAGTAGCGCGCCATGTTCTTCCTGGCGTCTGTGCGTTCGACATAGAGCTGGTAGGGCTGCGCGATCATGGAACACAGAATCGGACACGGAAGTCTTTGCGTCCAACGACATATTTGAATCGGCCGGTGTTGATTGATTCACGGCGATGATGATTGGTGCATGACCCGGGCGAGCCGCTTGCGGCGGACGGTGCTATTCGCTTTCGCTCACGGAGTCCGCAGGCGGTCTCCGCCCATTCGGGTCACGCCCCTCTCGCGGTTGCCGCGCCTCAGCGCGATTGTCGGGCGTCAGGGGAAGCGGAAAGACTGCAGGGCCGGCTGCGCTCGGCAAGCGGTCACGGCGCCTGCCGGCGCCGTGGTCTATCTCTCTCTGACTTCCTATTGTCGCATTCGCCCCGGCGGCCTCAAGGACATCGCGGCCCCTCCAATTTTTCCGCCGCGCCGCTGACGCGACACGACGAAAAAATCGGTTCCTCCGCTCGCCGCCGCTGGCGGTCGCTTTCGCGATCCCTGACCCCTTGGGTCGCCAATGCGGGCTCCTTCTCGTGAGAACGAAAAGGAGGCTTCTTATGTCTGATTTCAACTTTCTCATGTTCTATGCCAAGCTCGCTGGCTTCAAGCTTCTCGTGAGCGCAATCCGTATCGGTTGCGAGGATGAATTCTCAAAGACACTCCACGACCGGCTGCTGGCCGGCCTCGATGCAGCGATCGGCTCGACGCGCCACATCATGGATCTGCAGCGTCAGCTACTCACCGAGGACGATCCCGAGGGGATGATAGCGTGGCAGCTTCAAGGTGAGGCAGAAAACCTTACTAGCCGCACGTTTGTTCTGCTGGATGAGCTGGAGATCGATTTCGACACCAACGAATATCGGGTCGACGGCGGCGAGTGGCACAACGCACTGTCGGCAGACTGCGACGGCATCGAGATCAACTATCCGACGACCGTCTCCGTGAGCGATACGGAGATCGGTCCCCTCGCTACGACCATTCGTGATATTGCGCGCGAGACCGGCATCGCCATCAGCGTTGCGCGCGTCGTCTACGATTGAGTTTGCAGGGCAGGGGCGGCGGAGCCGCCTCTCGCTTTTCGTCTTTTGCGTTGGCTTGACCGCTTGCAGGCATCGAGCCTGCGCGCGGTCTTGAGGAGAAAGACTTGCCGCCTCTCCCCTCACACTCCCCTCTCCCTGTGGTGCGGGTCGAGACCCGCCCGGCCTTTCGGGCCGGTCAAGCGGACGCTGCCGCGACTGCCCCAAACAAGACGGAGAGGACGGGTACCTTGCGCTACGCCCTCATGCTTCGGGCATCCGCTCCAGGTGCTCGTCCTCTCCTGCGGGCCGCTCGCCGTCTCATCGTTCGCATGTCGTTGATACCCGTCACCTCCGGTGCCGGTTCTCTCGACTGCTCACGACGACGGCTCGCTTCAGCATCTCTAACCAATTGGCTTGGCCACCATGCTGTTCCTCCGGCGCAGATCACAGGATCGAGCCTGTGATCGCTGTTGCTTTGTCAAACGACTCGCAACAGCATCGGCGCCTCGGGCACGGTGGCCAAGCCGATTGGTTAGAGATGGCAGGATAGGCTATTGGTATACCAATAGCCGTTTCGCCCGAGGGGCGATCGCCTCAAACGCGAGCGAGAGTTTCCCGGTCTTTCATTCTCAAACGAAACAAGGCCATGAGGGAGAGACGTCGAGCCGGTAGGAGGGGGGAGGCTGGGGAGCCGGCTGTTTGGGGCAAGAGCCTCCGGCCGCCGTGAAATGCAGCAGCATCTAGGAAGTCAGGCGCTTGCGCTAATCAGCGAATGGGCGAACCCGCCGATAGGTGGTTCGCCGATTGGACCGGCTTGCGAATGTGCGAATAGGCGAATCCGCGCGTATGTGAATAGGTGCGTCACCGTTTGGCCGTATCGGTACGTCGGCGAATGAGTGGAGCAGTGATTGGGCCATCGGGTGAAACGGCAGATCGGAGAATTAGCAAATCCGTGAACTGGTGAGACACCGATCCGGCGAATGAGTGTTCAGGCGATCCCGTTAATCAGCGAATCGGTGAATGCGCAGATCGCTCAATGGGTGTTTGCGTGGGCGCGCGATTGGGCGGCTCAGCGAACAGCTCATTCTGCGAAGAGGCATTTGAGCGATCCGGCGCATCGGTGAATGAGGGATTTACCGGTCTGGCGAAACGGTGAAAGCGCGTCCAGGCGGTCTGCGTCCTCGGACAATCCCTCAATTGGTAAATTTATAATCGCAATCGTGGTTGCCGCGGTTATCGCAACAAACAAGACGCCGACAACAGACTTCGGCAACGCCTCTATCGAAACCGTCAGCGTTAGCGGGGCCAACTGAGCAACGTGATCAACCGCGCATCTACATATCTACCACGGACCCCGACATGTCTAAGTCTCAGGCTTTTTCCCGCTTGAGCAAGCCATTTGCTACTGATAAAATTATACCAGAGTATAAGTTATTCATTCGGTCAAAGCTGCGGACCAGGCGGTATTCTGTTTCTTCAAGAATGGGGTTTGACACTGATACATAATCGATCCCTCCTGACGAAAGAATGGTACAAGGTGCCATTCTCAGCGGACTGCCCGGGCTGTGGTGCACAGACGCGGTCCGCCGCTGTCGTGGTTGGCCCTTCGAGTTTGTTGGGTGACGCAGGGTCCGCGCCGGGAAGCGAAATACTGGCGAAGTCCCGCCGGCCAATTGATGCATTCGCATTCGTCGAGGCGCTGGGCGGCCAGACCGAAAATGTTGAGCGATCCGTCGTCAACCGCTTCCATAGCGCCTTCGCTTTTCTGGGCGGCCAATTGACATCGATTTGCGAACACTGCGCAGAAAATCTTCCGCCCGCTGCAATCCGCTCCGCTGTCATGAACGGCTTTGTTCGGCTTGGCCAGAAGCGCCTTCTAGTAAATGAGCGCTTGCTACTCTTTGCCTCTGACGCGGTGCTGACGGAATTTTGTGGGGAGACCTCTATAGAGGAAAGCGCAATGCGCGATCCGGATTATGCACTCTTGCTCGTCTGCGACACGGAAAGCGAAATCGGCGAAACCGGCACGATCGAGCTCTGGCATAGCGTTGCACGTGATGACTACGCCATCGTGGTCAAAGGCCACGAGGGTCGCGAGATGTTGCGGGACGCCTTCAACGATGACCTGAAGGACGTCGTGACAACCATTTTCGACCTCGGATTGGTGCTCACCCAGCTTCACCTGGCCCAGGTATCCTCACCCTATTGCGGACTTGCCCGCGATCTTTTTCTCGAAGCCCTTGAAGATGCCGGTTATCGGCAGGCAAGCTAGAAAGCAACACTATGCGGATTTTCACGAAGCTCTTCGGATCTCTTTCGGCGATGACTGTGCTGGCCGGATGTGCTCATCAGGTTGAGCGGCCGCGACCACTGCCGGCGGCGCCGTTTGCGTATCTTAGCCTCACAGCTTGCAAAGCCTTTCGGGACAACATCGTTGAGTGCCAGCTGGAGTATGGTACCGAATTCGGACGCCAGCGTCTTGGTCCTGTCCAGGAGAGGGGCCTGTTGATTGCCGACGACGGCCAACCCTACCAAGTCGAGTCCTGCTATCAGGTGACGAGGATACAACCGGAATTGCCCAATTTCGTGTGCCGAATCTCTGTCAGGCGCTCAGCGACCGATGCCGGTTCGGTCCTGGTCAAAGGCGGTACCGCCGTGCGCCTAGCACGCATTTTGGGTGACCGCGAACAGATCCAGTATCGCTGGAACCCAGACAGATGGTCACGCCTACGCGATTGATTCTTCTCGGGAAACCGTCGCTCCTACCTTTTGCCACGACGACATAATTACACTCCAGTTAAATTTTTGGGTTGATTTCCGTGGAGGAATGCAGTTCAAATTCTTATACCGCAGTATAATTTTGTACTGGTTCAGCCATGGAACGCGTCCCGCTTTCGCCTGAAAACAGACCGCACAACACATGGTCGCGAAGCGCACTGTGGATCGCCGGAACGTCGGCCTTATTACTCACAGGTTTTTCCTCCGGCCCAGACGACAGCAGCGGTCACATTAGTTCGGGAATATCGCCACCGGTCGATCATCGTTCGAGCGGCATTAAGCCGAAGGCGGACAAGGTCGCGGTCCTACCGCCACCAAATCCGGCGTCGTCTAGCTTTGCTGCTTCGACGCAGGATGTGCCGCTGATCGATTCCACCAACTTCGATGAGCGATTTAACGGACCGATCGCTGAAGATCTGTTCCGATCCAGCGCTGCCCCCTTGGATGTGATCGAAGGGTCGGACAGGGCTGGGCGATCATCCGGAGATGCGGCTGGCAGCACGAATGCACGGCGCGACAGCGCCGTGCATTCGCTTATCAGCGTCTACTCGCACGATCAGTCGTCCGGTCCTCCGATCAACGACCCGGCAACCGACCCTCATATCGATGTCAGCGCGACGCCGACACAGGCTCGTCCCAGTCTTCTATCCGGAGTACCGGAGGGCTATGCCAAGCTCGTACTGACAATCGCCGGAAAGGAGGAGGTTGACCCAGATTGGGTGCTTTCGGTTATGCGAGCCGAGAATGCCAATTTCGATCCACGCCTCGTCAGCTCCGCCGGCGCCGTCGGATTGATGCAGGTTATGCCGCGGATCGGTGATGCTTTCGGTTCGACTGATCTGACCGATCCCGAACAGAACATCCGCGCGGGCACGCGATTTCTTCGCGTTCTGATCGCCAAGTACCGAAATCCTGTGCTGGTCGCTGCTGCCTATAATGCGGGCGAGCCCAACGTGGACCTTCGCCATTCTCTGCCGTTGATCCGCGAAACCGCCGACTACGTCACCCGTGTCGTCGGATATTACACCGGCACAGCGGCCACGCCGATCGTCTCGCCCGCAACCCGGACTTCGGCGACTGTTTCCAGATCGCCGCGCCACAGTGGGCCTGCCGAGCGGGCAAAATCCCCCATGCTTGTTTTCTCAGCCGCAAACCCGATCCCGCCAGACGCTCGTCCTCAGCATGAGGAGGAGCGGAAGAACACCGGTGGGCCGGTCAAAATTGTCAAGGAAGAGGTGTTTAGATGAATCCGATCGCGTTGGCAGTCCAGACGGCCATTCTCTATAGCAGCGTTGCATGGTCCTCCATGGCCAGGCGAAAATGGCTCGGCAACGCCGTTATCGTGGTTGCCGCGAGCTTGATCCTGCTCATCAGTCAATACGAGCCGGCAGCGGCGCAAAACCTCGATCGTCTGCAACAGGCGGCAGATCGCCTGGTGCAGTTCTTCACCGGCCCGTTCGGTCGATCTGTCGGAGCAATCGCTTTCATCGGCATGTTTCTCGCTGCTGCCTTCGGCTACTGGTCCTGGGGCGCCCTCCTGCGCGTCGCTGGTTGCCTTGCCGGCATGTTTGCCGCAGCCGAGCTCGTCGACTTCCTCGCCGGCGGGGGAGCATGACCATGGCGGCAGGAAACGACGCTGACGGTGGTGACGACTATATCGAATCCTATCCTGTCATCCTCGCGCTGACCCGCCCTCCGACGGTCATGGGAATACCCTACACCTATTTCCTCGCTGAGTGCTTCGTCTCGCTGATGGCCTTCATGATCCTTGGATCCATCCTCTGGTTCCCGGTCTCGTTCGTCGTCCTGCACGGCGTTCTCTACGTGCTGACCGTCAAGCTCGACCTCTGGTTCTTCGAGATTGTCGGACGCCTCAGCATGTGCGGCGCCAACCCGCTTGGCCGGAAGCTCGGTGGTGGCGTCAGAACCTATGGGGTGTGAGCGATGAACACGATGGCGAGATCGCTGAAGGGAAGCCTCTCGAAGGGATGGGAAATTTTCGCGGATCGTCGTGTCGCAACGCACGTCCCTTTCTATGTGCCGATCGAAAACGGCATCATTCGCCTGAAGAACGACTGCCTCGTCTCGACCCTGAAGCTCACCGGCTTTTCTTTCGAGACCGCCGATATCGAAACGATCAACATGCTGCAGCGGCAGCGTAACGCCGCCTTCCGTGCGATCTCCTCGATCGGCAGCTTCGCCCTTTATACGCATGTGGTCAGACGTAAGGTCGCTCCGTCGTTGCCGTCCGTCCTCGCCGATCCCTTTATGCAGCGCCTCGATCACGTTTATCAGGCCAGCATCTCGAAGAACGAGATGTTCGTGAACGACACTTATGTTTCCCTCGTCGTGCGCCCAATGTTCCGGAAGGGCTCGGCGCTTTCCCGCCTCATGGGCGCCGGCGGCACGATCGTGCGCAAGGAACAGTTCCGGGCAATGCGCGACAAGCTCATCGAGGCGACGCGGGCACTGGAGAAATCGCTTTCTGTCTATGCCCCGAAGGTTCTGCGCGACGTGCAACGCATACAGGTTGACGTCGGCGGCAACAGGACGATCTTCCGCGACGTCTCAGAAGACATGGTGATTGACGAAGCAGCCCGCAAAGTCTGGTTCTCCGAACAATGTGAGTTCTTTTATACGCTCCTCAATGGCGGACGCGTCCGGCCGATCCGGCTTGGAAACATTCCGATCGACGAGATGTTGCCAGCCCGCAGGACATCGATCGGCAACCGCGTCATTCACCTGCAAGGCGATAGATCGGACGAAGATCGTTACGCGGCGATGGTCTCTCTTAAAGAATATCCGCCAGAGACCGGTGCCGGTATGCTCGACTATGTCCTCAAGCTGCCATTCGAGCTGGTGCTGACCCAGTCGATGTCCTTTGTCGACGATATGACGGCGCGTAGCCGGATCGAACGGCTGGACCGCCAGATGACGAAAGCCGACGAAGGCGGATCGAGCGTTCAGGCCAACCTTGACATCGCTCGGGACGAACTTGCCCGCAAACGGGTCGCCTTCACCGAGCATCATCTCACCGTGATGCCGATCGCGAAAACCACAGCCCAGCTTGACGACGCGGTCGCCCTGATCGGCAACGAACTTGGCGCACTCGGCGCCTCTTATGTCCGCGAGGACCTGAATGCGGAGCCCGCCTACTGGGCGCAACTGCCTGGCAACCAGGCTTACATCGCGCGCCGCGCGCTGATCTCAACACTGAACTGCGCCGGATTAAGCAGCTTTCACGCCTATCCCTACGGCAAACCCGACGGCAACCACTGGGGGCCTGCGATCACGATCTTCGAGACGACGTCAGGCACGCCCTTCTTCTTCAACTTCCACCAGGGTGACGTCGGGCACACGACCGTTTTCGGCCCGACCGGGTCGGGTAAGACCGTCATCATGTCCTTCCTTATCCTGCAGGCCTACCGCGTCAGTCCCCACCTGAAGACGATCGTCTTCGACAAGGATCGCGGCCTCGACATCATGGTGCGGGCGGCGGGCGGAACCTACATGACGCTGGAGCCCGGCCAGCCATCAGGTTGGAACCCGCTGCTGCTCGAGGACACCGAGGAGAACCGTGTTTTTCTTTACGGGCTCCTGAGCTTCATGCTGAAGCCGTCGAAGGACGGCGAAAGCCTGTCGCCGCAGGAAGAATCAATCATCCGCAATGCGATCAAATCCGTCCTCAAGACGAAGGACAGGTCGTACCGCCGTCTTTCGTCGCTGCGAGCACTACTCGCCGGCAGCGAGAGGACCGAAGGCAGCCTGATCGCCCGTCTCGACAAATGGGTCGACAAGGGACCTTACGCCTGGCTCTTCGACAATGCCGAGGACGCTCTCGATATCTCGCGACCGATGATCGGCTTTGACATGACGTCGATCCTCGATGATCCGACGGTGCGCACCGCAGCCCTTCTCTACATGTTCCACCGGCTGGACGAGATCTACGACGGCAAGGCACCCATCATCAACCTGATGGACGAAGCCTGGAAGCTGCTTGACGACGACGAGTTCAAACGCACCATGAAGGACTACTTCAAAACCATCCGAAAGCGGAACGGTCTCGTCATCTTCGGCACGCAGTCGGCCGACGATGTGGTGCGCTCTAGCGTCAGCCGGACGATCATCGAACAGACATCGACGAACATCTTCTTTGCCAATCCGAAGGCCGATGAAGGCTCCTACATGGATCACTTTGGCCTGTCGCGGGCCGAGTTCGAATGGGTGAAGAACGGCGATCCGAGCTCGCGTTTCATGCTGATCAAGCAGGCAAAGAACAGCGTGATCGCCCGCGTGGACATGTCTCACATGCCGGACTTCATCAAGGTGCTGTCTGGTCGCGAGGAGACGGTGCGCGAGGTCCAGATGCTGCTCGACGAATATGGCGACGATCCAAAGAACTGGCTGTCGAAATTCTGCGACTGGGACGGGGTGGCGGTCGATGAGCAACGCAAAGCGTCTTGAGAGAGCCGCGGCCGGCGCTTTCGCCATCGTCGCACTTTTCGCCGGAACCGCGAGCCAGGCGCAGGTACCGGTGATCGACAACGCTCGGCAAAAGATCCAGCAGGAGACCCTGAACTGGTATCAGTCCTATCAGGCCGATACTCGCAAGGTCAAAGGCGCCTCGGGCGGCACGACCGATAGCGTCGCGCCCGGTCAGGGTTCGGGGGCGCCCGCCGATTGCTCGGCCGACGGCATGGGCGGAAACGCTGCACCGGCTGCACCAGCCCAGCGGACGCCGAGCCAGCAGGAAGTCGCCAGCATGGTCGAAGAGGAGGCGATCCGGCAGGGTGTCGATCCGAATTTCGCACTGGCGATCGCCGAGCAGGAGTCCCGCTTCCGCCAATCGGCACGGTCGGCGGTCGGCGCCACCGGTGTCATGCAACTGATGCCGGGTACCGCCGCGCAGCTCGGCGTCAACCCCTATGACACGCGCGACAATATTCGCGGCGGCGTCAAATACATCAAGCAGCTCCAGGGGATGTTCGGCGACCGCTACGACCTGATCGCCGCCGGCTACAATGCCGGCCCCTATCGGCAGTCGCTGCAGAACGGCCAGATTCCCAACATTCCGG
Organism: Rhizobium sp. BK251; assembly: GCF_004345245.1. GTDB lineage: Bacteria > Pseudomonadota > Alphaproteobacteria > Rhizobiales > Rhizobiaceae > Rhizobium. The sequence goes on from NZ_SLUQ01000012.1 coordinate 93,293, forward strand.
AGACGCAGGACTACGTCAAAAAGGTCTCTGCTTATTATGCCCGCAACAAGGCTCAGAATGGCGATCGGACGCCAACGGAGGCCCCAACCGAGACCGAAACCGCCAGCTACGGGAATGGCTGCGGCGAGCAGTTGAAGAAGGCCGTCGACCGCAACACGCAGGCGCAGGTCGAGCGAGATTCGGTGTGGAACGATCTGCTTGGAAAATCCATCGCAGCGAACCAGCAATATCTCCAGCGCCTGCAGGCGGGGCTGCAATCGTCGTCGGCAAGCCTGCGCGGCAGTGGTGGTGGAAATTCCGGAGATCACGACGGCTCGCTTGTCATGGCCGAGATTCGGTGCCCGACCAACATCATCGACACCGGTGGCACGCGCTGTTTTGCCGTGCCGACCTCTGCCACCACCGAACAAATCCAGCGCTGGCTCTCCGACCTGCAGGATGAGGCGCGCAGCAATGGCACGGTTGCTACCTTCACGGCGATGCAGGATCCAGCACTCGGCCTCGTCACGGTCGTCGATTCCCGGCCGACAGCAAACTGAACAACGAAGTGAGGTTAGGCATATGAAGACAGCAGTGATCGCACCGGCATTCGCCATCCTACTCGTCTCACACGCACATGCGCAGGTCCCCGTCAAAGATTCGGAGAACATCTCCATCAGCGAGGACATTAAGCGCCTGTCGTCCGAGATCCAGCAGGACACGTCAGTGGTCAAGGACAACACCACGAAAACGTTGCAGGCAATTACCGGCGACCGGACGCAGGACGCCAGCCAGTTTGCCAAGCTCGCAACCGGCAGTGGCTTCAGCATGGGACAGGCGCCGGATTTCAGCACAGTGCTGTCCAGCAACGCGGCGGTGTTCGGTGGCATTGGCGGTCAGTTTCAGAATACCGCAGCCAAGCTGATCAATGGCCTCAACCTCGTGAAAATGGTGGTCGATACCGTCAAGGGCGGTGAGCTCTCGGGCGCCAATCAGGCCTATTCGCAAGGGATCAACGCTCTGACGACGTTGACTGCCCTTACCGACGCGATGAACAGCGCCACGAAGGACCGGCAGAATTCGTTCATGCAGGCAACGCAGCAGATCGGAACAGCGAAGGATCTGAAAGGGGCGTTGGAGCAGAACACCCAGATGGTGCTTCAGGGCAACCAGACGGCAAACGAAGCCGTCGGCTCCCTCAACAACCAGGTCATGCTCCTGAACGAGCAGTACAAGGCAGCCCTTGCAACGTCATCGCAGAACCTCAAGACCTTCGCCCCGCTTCCTGACAGCGTGCTGCGTGACGGCGGTACGCAGCCGCAAGGCGCATCGGTCCGCGATCAGCTGAAGGCCTTCGAGGAGCAGACCCAGTGAGGGCCATATTCGCACTGATCCTAAGCTGCGCCGCGCTGACTGGTTGCGCCGGAAAGTACGAGCAGTTGGCGAAATGCTCGGCCGACGAAAGCCCTGTGCCGGCACTCGGTTTCGTATCCGAGCCCACGACCACTGTCGTTGAGAATGCGCTGGCAGACGCGGTCAAGAACGATTGCGGACCGATGCGACCAGTCAATCAATTTCAGGGTGAGACATGGATCCTGTCAGCTACGCGATAAATTTCTATGGCGACGCGCTTCGATATTTCGACAAGATCAACGAGGCGTCGCTGGAACGGGCCTGGGGGCTGTTTGCCGAAAACAGCAATCTGGTCTCCGGCATCCTGGCGATCTTCCTGATTCTGTATTTTCTCTGGGGGGCGCTCGGACTTTCGAGTGTATCCCTTCAGGACATGGCGATTACCGCATTCAAGGTCACGCTCGCCTATGCCCTCATCATGTCCTGGGCGCTGTTCTACGACAATATCGGCCAGTTCGTGCTATCGGCGCCCCAGGATCTGGGATCCGCGATATCTTCAGCCATGGGTGGGCAATCGGCCGGAGCGGACATCGCCCAGCAAGTCGCCAGCATGTCGCGAAAAGTCTACGACTTTGCCATGCAGCTCTTCAATTCCTACGAGTCCGGATGGCTGCCGAATGTGACCGGCGCTGTCGTCGTCTTCATCGTCCTGGTCTTCGGCCTCTTGCCGATGCTGCTGATCCTCACAGGCGTCACGCTCTTTGCCAAGATGATCACCGCCGTCATGCTGGCAATCGGACCGATTGCCATCCTCTCATATTTCTTTGGCATTAGCCGCTTCGTCTTCGACGCCTGGGTAAGAGGCGTTGCCTACGGCATGTTCATGCTGCTTTTCACCTATATCATGGCCGGGCTATCGTTCGGTTTTCTGATCGGCATGATGGACACGATCAACGGCGACATGGCCACCAAGGAAAACGCGCTGGCGATCGTGCTCGCCATGGTGCTCTATCTCGCACTGATCTCCTATTTCATCTTCCAGGTACCGGATTTCGCCCGGACCTTCGCCTACGGCGCGGCCTTCTCCAGCGTTCCGGGCGGGGGTGGCGTGGACACGGCCTACAATACCGCGCGCAGTCGCCTCTCCTCCAGTAATTCCCGCGCCGGCCAGGCTGCGGCAATAGCACTTAGCACGCTAGCCGGCCCAAGGGGCGCCGTGACGGCCGCGGCACTTGCGGGTCGCGGCAGTGTCGCGGGCGCCGGCGCTCTCGGCCGTATGCTCACCAATCGCCGTCGCAACAGCGAATAAGGCTGTGGCGACGAGGATCAGAGATTTACTCATTGCGACTTCGAGGTTTAAGATTTGGCATTGTTCAAAAGGCAGTTGAAGCCGGCGCCGGCCGATCGTGTCCCCGGCCCGCAAGACATCTACGATCAACACCTCTCATGGGGGGAGAAGAACCGCTCGCTGCGGACCTTGATCGGTCTCATCCTGCTGGTCTTTGCAGTGGCAGGCTGGATCGTCGCGGGCGTTCTGTCCTTTTCCGTGGCGCAGCTCTTCCCGCTCGTACGCACAGAGGTCGTGCCGCTCATCGTCGACAAGAACACCGGTTACATGGAAACCGTGACGACGCTCGACAAGGACCGCTCGAACGTCTCCGAAATCCAAGCCGTTCGCGCCTCGTTTGTGGGTAACTACGTCATCCGCCGCGAGACCTACGATCCCCGCTATCTCTCCGAAAACTTCGACATGATCGCCCTCTGGTCGGATCCCGATGCGGAAGCCTTCAAGGCTTATTCGGAGTGGATGAACCCTTCCAATCCGAGAGGCCCGGTCAAGACCATGGGAACGACTGGCGAGATCCGGCCGGAAATCCTGTCGGTCAATCCACTCAACGCCTCGACCATGTCAGTGCGCTTCGAGACGAGAGAGCGGCAGCGGGGAGGCGAGGTCGTCAATCGGTGGTCCGCGACGGTTCGCTACAAGCAGATCAACCTGCCGGCCAGCAACCGAGTCCGGCTCTATAACCCGCTTGGCTTCGTCGTCACCGAATATGTGAAGGTTCCTGAAACCATGCCTTCGGGGCTCGTTCAATGAGACGGAGGATGGCTGGAATGATCATGTCACTGCTCCTGGCAACATCATCGGCGCAGGCCGAGCTCATTGCCCGGCCTGGCAGGCTCGATCCTCGGGTGCGGACCTTGCCCTATTCGGCCGAGCAGGTCTTCGTCGTGACCGGCACTTACGGGATGGTGACGACCATCCTGTTCGGTGCCGATGAGGAGATCACCCAGGTCGTCGCCGGTGACACGGTCTCCTGGCAGATACTCACATCGGCTGACAGGCGCTCCCTCACCCTGAAGCCGATGGAAAAAGACGCGCCGACCAACCTCTCGGTCGTGACCACAAAGCGCACCTATTCGTTCGATCTGGAGGTGAACGAGAGCAAGGCCATCCAGAACCAGACCTTCAAGCTGCAGTTCATGTACCCAGAAGATGCCGGACTGAAGGGCACGGCCGAGCTTTGGAAGCAGGCGCAGGACGCCGAGCGCAACCCCAACATCAAGAACATCCGCCGTGACAAGATCAATTACGACTATGGCTTCAAGGGCAGCGATGCCGCCAAGCCACTGTGGGTGTTCGACGACGGCCTGAAGACCTTCATGAAATTCACCGGCGATGTGCCGGCGATCATTATCGTCGATAACAAACGGCGGGAGAGCCTCGTCAATTATCGCCGTGAGGCGGACTACATCGTCATCGACACGGTTTCGCGGCAATGGACGCTGCGCTACGGCACCGAGAACGAGACCTGCCTGTTCAATCTCAGGACCGCCCCAGCCGATGTGCCGGCGCCTATCGAGGGAGCGGTCGCGCCCAAGCGGCTCGGCTCGGCGGGCGTCAGCGCCGCATCAAAATTACGATAGGGAGGCACGATGTCTGATCCGAACTATCATTCGATCGAAAACGACACAGCGATTGGCGGGCAGGTGAGGCGCTCGGGCATCGGGCTGATGCGGCCGGTCGCCGTGGTGGCGGCGATCGCCGGCATCGGCGCCGTTCTCTATTTCCTGTTTTCCGGCGGGGAGCGGGAACCGACAGTCGACAACACCCCACGGGAAGAGTTCCGTCCGGTCCAGGCGCCGAGAAACGAAGGTTTCAATCCGCCGGCGCCGCCGCCCTTGCCGACTGTCCAGGTGCCCGAGGCGCCACCTCCGCCACCACCCCCTCCGCCGGCCCCTGTGATCCCGGCCCCGGTCCAGATCGCGCCGCCGGTCGATGTCGATTGCTCAAGGGGAAACAACCCGGACAATCCAAAATGCATCGAGCTCGCCCGGCAGGCTAAGCTTCTCGAGCGCGTGCGCTCTACAGCCGTTGTCTTCGATCAGTCCGAACAAACGAACGGTGCAGCACGGGCTTCGTCCGATACTTCAGGAGCTGGTCTGTTCGGGGCGAACAGCACGGCCGGAGCATCTACGGCGATTGGGGACACTGGCGGGGCGGTCGATGGTGATCGCGCCTTTCTGAAAGCGATGGGTGGCCAGGGGGTGGAGGTCTCGGTCGCCGCCGAGAACCGCCGTATCGATGCCTGGATCCCGCAGGGCACGATGATCCGCGGCACGCTGGAGACGGCGGTCAATTCCGACCTTGCCGGCATGGTGAAGGCGATCGTCCGAGAGGATGTCTATTCCTTCGACGGCCGGCGGATCCTGATACCCGCCGGCTCCTCGCTGATCGGCGACTACAAGTCTGGTGTGGAACGCGGCCAGGAACGCCTGTTCATCGTCTGGACGCGCATGATCCGCGGCGACGGCGTTTCGGTCCAGCTCGGCTCCTACGGTACGGACCGTCTCGGCCGCTCCGGCATGACAGGTGTCGTCGATCGGAAATATTGGGAGCGGTTCGGACCGCCGGCGCTCCTGACCATGATCGGCGGGGTGACGCAATACATTGCCCAGCTCGGTCAGAAACAGGATCGCAACATCACGATCGTCAATACGGACGGAACCGTGACCAGCATTCCTCAGGACAACGGACCCACGTCGCAGGATCGCGCGCGCGAGATCGCCTCCGAGACCATCGCATCGGGCATCCAGCAATTGGCGACCGAGGCCTTTCAGGATACGCGCAACATCAAGCCGACGATCCATATTGCTCAGGGCTCCGATATTACGGTGTTCGTGACGCGGGACCTTGATTTCTCGGATCTCTATCCGGACCCGGTGCGCGAAGAGTTCGACCGCTTGCGCAGAAAGAAGGCCGGCAAATGAACGCGCGCCTATCGATCTCCGCCGAACAGCATTTTCTCTCCGAGGCGCTCGAACCCATCCGACCTTTTCTCGACGATCCCGTGGTGGTCGAGATTTCTTGCCAGCGCAGCAACGAAATCTGGCTCGAGCGGATCGGCCAGCTCAGCATGATTAGGCAAGAGATCGATGGGCTTGATCAGGAGGCGATCAGCCATATGGCGTCCCGCGCTGCCTCGTTCACCAAGCAGACCGTCAATGCCGAACATCCGCTACTCTCGGCGACGCTCACCGACGGCGAGCGCGTCCAGTTCGTGCTCAATCCCACTTCGGCCACTGGTCACGCCTTTTCCATCCGCAAGCAATTCATCCGGCGCTTCGACCTCGACGACTACGAGAGGGCCGGAGCTTTCCGCTTCACCAAGGTGACGGGAGACGACTACATCGATGATGTCGATATCGAGTTGTCGCGCCTGCTGCGGGCCGGAAGGACGCGCGCGTTTCTGGAGCTCGCGGCGATCAACCATCGCAGCATGTTGATCTCAGGCGGCACGTCCACCGGTAAAACGACATTCCTCAATACGATGCTGACGGCGATCCCGGATCATGAGCGTTTCATCCTCATGCAGGACACGGCCGAGCTGGAACCGCGCCAGGAAAATGTCGTCTCGCTGCTCGTCTCGAAAGGTGGCCAGGGCGAGGCGCGAGTAACGATGACCGACCTTCTGGCCTCTGCACTGCGCCTCAGGCCCGACCGGATCTTCATGGGCGAACTACGCGGCGACGAGGCTTTCGACTTCCTGAATGCGATCAACACCGGCCATCCGGGATCGATGTCGACCATTCACGCAAACTCGCCGCATCACGCTTTCAACCGGCTGTCGACGCTGGTGCTCAACAGCAATGTCCGCATGGAGCGCGACGATATCATCCGCTACATCCGCTCGATCATCCCGATCGTGGTCCAGTTGAAGAAGAGCGATGCTGCCGGCGGCCGCGGTGTCAGCGAGATCTATTTTGCAGACGAGGTGGACGAAGATGGCAAGCGTATCCACGGGCGCAGAGGCTGAACGCCCGAAGTGGACGAAGCTTCAGGAGGTCTCGGCCTTCACATTCCCGGTCGCCGTTCTCGGCGCCGTGCTGATATGGCTGCTGTTCTTCACGCTGATCTACGACCTATACGTCACATCCTTCGGGTCGACCTCCTATTACGACTACATTGCGCAGGCCCGCGTTCTCGACGGTATTGCCTATACATGGTCGGTCATCCGCGCGCGAAACACCGTCGGACTCTCGATCCTGGCTCTAGTCCTGGCCTCGCCGTTTCTGTTTTTCCTTTTGTGCTTGTGGATGCTCAAAGGCGGCAGGGCGCTGTCGCGCAAGATCCTCTACCTCCTGCATATCCGGTCGATGTTCACCTTGATCGCGCATACCGCACTCATCTTCGCGGCCGCTTATGCCGCCGTGATCGTCTACGGCGTTGTCTTCTATCTCGTCGCAAGCAGAGCTGGTGGGTTTGCCGCTATCGCCGATTATTATGGGGCCCATCTCGCGGCGATGTATCAGGTCCCCTTTGGAGCCACCGACGCGGCCGGTACGTTACAGCGGCCGTCACGCCAGATAGTGCTTGCGGCGCTCGCCGGCCTGGCCGCTGCGGGAGCGCTGGTCGGGTTTCCGATTGGGGCGGCGATCCAGAAACGCCAGCGCATGATCATGGGCAAGGCGCGGCTGGCGACCCTGAAAGATGCCGCCGATTTCCGGCTGCGCGATAAGCACGGGATTGTGCTCGGTCTCAAGCAGGGCCTTCTTCTGCGCAACGACGGCGACCAGCATGTTATGGTCATCGGCTCGCCGGGACAGGGAAAGTCGCGCGGCTTCGTCATTCCGACGATGATGAGCTTCAAGGGATCGCAGATGGTCCTCGACATGAGCGGCGAGCTGTTCGAGGAAACGTCGGGCTATCTGGAGGACCAGGGCTACGAGATTTTCCTGCTGGCACCAGGGTCAAAATTTACAGACGGTTACAATCCACTCGACCTGATCAGTGCCGATCCCAACCAGCGGATCACTGACCTGCAGAAACTGACGCAGATGTTGCTGCCGGAGCGTCTCCGCTCTGATTCCTCAGACTTCTGGGAGGAGAGCGCCAGGATCCTGCTCACCGCGATGCTCGGATTTGTGCTCGAATGCCCGGATACCCGCAAGTCGCTGAGCGAGCTCTACCGCATCCTCAATTCGATGTCTGATGAGCGCAAGGCGATCATCCAACTCCTGGAAAATTACGAGGCCGTTCTTTCCGATCAGACCCGCATGCAGCTCACCAAATTCGCCGGCCGTCATGAAAAGCTTGGGGAGGGGATAGCGGCGGAGATCGTTGCCAAGCTCAATTTCTTACAGAACCCTCTCGTGGAGGCGCTGACCTCGATTACCACGATCCCGATCGACACGATCAGAACGCGAAAATTGGTGATCTTCATCCAGGCTGACTGGAACGCGATGCAGATCTACGAGCGGCTGATTTCGATGTTCATTCAGCAAATGGCCGACAAGCTCGTACAGATGGGACCGTTGCGAAATGGCGAGCACGAGGTGCTGATGATGCTCGACGAGTTCGGTAACGGCGGGCGCATTGACACCGTGCTGACGCTTGCGCCACTAATCCGCAAGAACGGTGTTCGCTTCGTCTTCATCCTGCAGGACGGTGCGCAGCTCGAACGATTGTATCAGCGGTCCGGGCAGAAAATTCTGATGGGCGCGTCGACGATCAAGCTGTTCATGAACTTCCAGAACCAGGAGGACGCGGCCGCCGTCTCGGCCGCCGCCGGAAGGACGACGGAGTGGGTAGAGCAGTCCTCCTATTCCCATCGGCATGGTCGCAGGCAACGATCGATCTCGAAGGTGCCGGTGTCGGTCGACCTGCTTCCCGTCAACACGTTGATGATGATGAAGCCGGAGGAGGCAATCCTTCAAGTCACCGGCATGCCGCTCATGCGCATCATGAAGCTCGACTCGGGCGGAGAGCGGATGTTTTCGAAGGTTCGAAAATTCAAACCGGTAATCAGGCCTCGCATGGAGCCCGTCGAGTGGACGATCGCCGATAGCGAGGCCGTCTGGCCCAGCGCGCCAGCGCCAACCCCGTTCGCAAGAACGGCGAGCCAATTGTCGGGGGCCGGGATGGACGTCGATTTGGGCGCCGTCGAGCGACCTCGGGAGCCACAGAGCGTTCGCTTCATCGTCAAGGAGGGCGTACGTCATGTTTATATCTCGTCGCTCGATGAGCTGCGTCAGCGTCTGGATCTCGACGAAACGCGCGAAGCTGGCGTCTCGGAGGACGAGCCTCGGGAGGAAAACAAGCAACCTGCGCTGAACAAGCAACCCGGTACGACGGCCAATCCCCCAGCAAAGCGCCCCGCGCCGCGCGGTTCCGGCCCCATCGAGGTCGAGAACGTCCGTATCGAGATAGATCAGGCGAAGCTGGATCGTAATGTCTATCAGGGATCTCCACGACCGCGACATCGGCTTGATCGCACTTCGGATATCCAAGACGAGGCTGGAACTTCCCCTGGATCGGACCTCCTGCGGCGACAGGAGGTCCGGGGCGCATTCGGAGCGGACATCAAGGCCTTGAACGACGCAATTTTTGAGCAGGCTGACGCGGGCTCGCTCGACCCGATGGAGTTGAACGCCGATGTCGAGCTCTTGATCGGAACCCTCTCCGAACGCCTGGCTGAGGATAGTTCAAAGGCATTTCTGCGCGAATTTGCCAGTCTTGCTCGCGATCCGCTGCGCGAAGACAGCACGCGACCTGACGACGTCGACCGGGTCGAATAGGCGGTAAGGAGGTGCCGAAATGGGGCATACGCTCCCGAGATTGGGATGCGACATTTGCCAGTTTCAATTGGGCTGACGGAAGGAGAAGATGCATGGCCGAAATCAGATACCTCGCAAATCGAGATCTCTATAAAGACGACGGTTTCGAACGGATTGTCGTGGCAGCCAAGGCTAACGCCGGCCTCTGGCTGATGATCAAGGAGCGCGTCGTGGAGAAGCGCGCTATCAAGGCACAACTTTTACGCCGGGGAGCAGGTGTAGATGACATGGACCACCTGTTTCCGGCGGATCTGACGCCGACGATCGCCGAACTCGCGGAAGGGCTTGTGTCCGCCATATTCGGCAGCTGCCCACCGGAGATACGGTCCCGTGCTCAGGTGGCTCTGATCGAGGCAGCGGAATCCGAGCTTGATGGCGACTCGGCGCACCCATCCCGGGGCGCCTGAGAACCGCCCAAGATATCTCCATCACGTGGATCATCGACCCGGCGTTCCGCCGCAAGTTTCAGCGGTCTCCTAACTTGTCGAGGACCCACGCCTGCAGCCGCCGCCCAGTATCTTCGGAATTCGGTCCGGTAAGATCCTCGGGAAAAATGCCGAAGATCGGCCCGAGGTGCTTCATTCGCGGAATGGTTTTTTCCTTGGCCTCCCGATATTCCTCCGTCTCCATCCCAAAAGCCTCAACGAGGAGTCTGCGCGGTGGGTGGTCTCTATATGCAATTTCCAAGACGAAGTCTGGCCTGCAAAGACCTATGGGCGTTTCCGACGCGAAGAGTGGCTTGATAATTGAGATCCGGAGTTCTGGCGCAGCATCGAACAGCGATTGCTGAAGCCAGAACAGCAGATGGGAAACGTCACGCTCAAATCCGGACTCGACGGGGAAAAGCGTATCGCCGTTGTAGACGGGCTGGGCATAGGCCTGCACAGCTCGAGCCGGGCCTTCATCGTCTTCCTGAAAATCCACGTTCAGCAGGGTCAGAAATGGCCCTCGACTTGCCGGATCGCCGCGGAGCGGCTGTCGAACCTTCGCCAGGATGTCCATTGTTCGCGAGGAAGATGCTGGCATGATCGCCTGCGTGGATACGGTGGTTGAGAACAGCAGCATGAACCCGGTGCGGCGAAGGCCTTCAGGCCAGTCGGGGCGAGAGGTCGCAAGCAACCCTTGCCAACGGCTGTCGGGATTCCAATAGTCCGCAGCCCAGGTCGATAGAAGCGCATTCAGTGTCCAGGTCCTGAGCACCCTGAGTTCCCTGGCGGCCAAGCGCAGCCGGGCGAGCTGATTTCCGAGTTTGAGATCGGGCTCGTCCTGTAGCGGCGGGATCACGTTGGTGCCCGCCTTCTCGAGCATTCGCCACAAGATGCCTCCGAGTCTTGATGGCCGGTCGTTTCGTTCTGTCGATCGGGAGGGATCTTGACCTGAGACGTCGGCAAGGCGGACGGGAATGGCGGGAAGTGCATCGATGTAGGTGCGATCGGATCTCGGCAGTGGGCGAAGACGAAAGCCACGATCAAAGAGGGCGGGGTCGGCATCTTTGTCGACGTGGAATGGACAGGATGGCGCGTGATTTGGTCGTTTGTCGTGCCGGCCGGGAACCTCATCCTTCGCGGTTAGCCGTCTCAAGGTAAACGTACGTTCCTGCTGGATCGGGGCAAGCAACGGCTGGTGTCGCCCGTCCAGGCAGTCGCATTCGATCCAGCCATTCATCACCTTGACGCGCCGGATAACCGCAAGCGCAATCGCCTCGTCGTCGTTGGAGGCAGCGTTGCCGTACCATGCCCGTAACGCGACCGCCTCGCGGTCGCTCAGTTCAGTCAACACATGAGTCGAGCTGTTGCGGACCACGATACGCATGGATTGCCGTCAGTATCCGATCGACCAAAGGTTGAAGCCGAGATATCCGACACCCACGGCACCAGCGACAGCGATGGCCGTCTCCGCCCAACCACGAATGTCCCAAAAGCTGCCTTTCCCTGTCCGAGCACCTTCAATCGCGACGGACAGGAAGATGTAGGAGGGGATGACCATCGCATAGCCAAGGGTCAGACTATCTCTAAAGGCCACCCGCGCAGCGATGAATGCGAGTGCCAGGAACAGGGCCGCTATTCCTAACTGCCGCATGTCTAACCGATAGCCAAACCGCTCGAGCCACCCCATCAGTTTTCTCCGTTTGATAGAACCGGCCAAAATTTAACCGCAGTTAAAGTTTGGCGCAATTGGAGATTGGTGTGCAAGCACAGGAAAACGCCGATCACGGCCTTAAGCAAGGCCTGGACGGGAGCATGGTCCCTTGCCCCGGCTATCGGCCGCGGTGTATTAAACGTTATGGCTGAACAGTCGCATGTGAATGATGAACAACAAACCGTTTACGCTTACCTTCGGGGACTCTGAATAACTTCATGCATCGAATTAGCGGCAGAATTTCGGAATATTCAAGCAGCTGTCGGCGCGCGCTCGCGTCCTGTTGTCGGCGCCTACCGTTCGGCGATCACTTCATGGGGCCTCCTGACAAGGATGGCATCCAATGCCGACGTTAAAGGGCGAGGCGCCCGATGAGCCATCAGACGTCACGAACCCGAAGACACTTTCCTTCCAGGAGAGACTTGCTATCGGGCTTGACCGCCTGAAGGCCGAACGAAAACTGACGAACAAGGAATTGGGCGAGCAGCTTGGCGTGTCGGAAGCTTATATGTCGCAAGTGACACGTGGAATGCGGGATGTGAAGCTGACGACGCTCGACAAGATGACGCGCGTCTGGGATGTCTCTATCGAGGATCTGTTCACGGTCACGGAAGACGACCTTACCCGGATAGCGGCGAAAAAAGCGCGCCGCCGAAAAAGGAAGGCCGCCAACCCGTCCTCTTGATCGCGTCGGTAGCTGCATGCTCCGGCCCTAGTGGTTCAGGTTGAACCAGAACCTTTGTTTCACGCCCTGGTCATTCGGGATATCGAAGAAGTAGGGGTCCGCGCGGCGTGGCCTCGGAGTCGCGATCTGCTCGATGCAGCTATCGCCTCGATCGCCAAAGCTCCGGCGTATCACAGTGCCCCTTAGGTCGGCGTCAGAAGCGCGCTGACCGGCAGATCGGCAAATATCGACGGTCTTGATGCATTGATCGGGCTCGCCTCCCCCGCCGTTGTTTCCTTGCGAGCTATAGCCCACCGTCGTTCCTACAGGGCAGTCTTCGTAGGTTTCGTGACCCGGCTTGCCGGCACTGGCCTCATGGCAGATTGGCCACGAAAACCCCGGTTCCTTCATGGCCGCAATGAGCTTTGTCATGGGGGGAACGCAGTAGGGAACCTCGTGCCAGGACGGGTTCTGCGACGCCGCGCAAAGGAGAACCTGGCATCCCCAGGATGCATCCTCGGCATTCGCCGGGGTCACCGATGGCGCAGAGGCCGAACCAACTATGATTGCGGCCAATATCAGCGTCGGTCTCATTGTTCGCTCCTTCAGATTGTTCATTGAATCTGCGTCCAGGCACCGTCAATTTTCGCAAAGGAAAGGACGCCTGGTTGCCTGGCCCCGGCAAATGACCCCGTGGTCGTTGTAATGATGCCAGTGCACGTCACACCCGGCGCGGCCAGACGCGGTTTGCATTCAGAAATCCGCATAGACCGCCCCGACTTGGCAATTGCGGCGTTCGCCTCCTCGTCGTTGGGAGCGTCACCGCTCGTCTTCTGTAGCGCTTCGTCTTTTAGCCGGGTGATCTCCTGTTCGAGATCGATCTCCTGCCCGCTCTTCCTCACTTCGTTGATCGCATAGCCGCCGAATGCGCCTACCAGGAAAGCGATTACCGCTGCTAGGACCGCGCCACCGGAAAACTTGTTCATCGCCAGCTTCAATATCCCTCGATCCCAAGGCGTTTCAGGATGGCGGCCGGATCGGTCTCGCAGTCTCTCTTCCACTCACTATGCTTTGCACAGGCATAGGCGTACTGGCTGAGATCGGCTGATGAGAGATCGGCGAGCCTGTTGCCGACAGCTTTCCACCGTTGCACCTCGGCAGGATCGCAACCCGCCCCTCCGGCCCCGCAAAAGCCGGGATCGCGCTGCTCGATCTGATTCTGTGTGGCGCCGTCCTGCGCGATCGCTACCGAAGCGGATCCGGACAGCAATATGAGCGCTACAGCGGTTCCATTAATGCGGTTCATTCAACCTCCATGTGCTTCATTAGGCGTCAGTGACTTGGCGGGGCCCACGGGCAAGGGCAGGGGCAAGTCGCCGTCAGGTTCCAGTGAAGAGGCCCTCGCTTTGTCCCCGGTCGCCACGGACGCGGTGTAGAGCCAAGGAGGAAGAAGATCCGGCGACGACCAGACGCCGTACCCCAGGCCGCGGGCCTTCCTCTCGATATCGAAATAGGCGGGGACCTGAGGTTCGCCGCGGTAGTTGAACGCGTAGCCAATGCCTTCTGCAATCGCCGTGGCGGCGAGGTTCGTCTCACCAACAAAGCAGTGCGCGAGGATCAGACCGTTCGCGTCGCGAGCAATGGGTGCGCAGTTGACGTCCTGCCCAAGTGTGCGGAGGATCATCCAGGCCCGCGAAACTTGACCTGCTGGCCAGTCGACGCCATCGCTTGTTGCTGTTTGTTCGAGGCCAGGGGCTTCGTATCCTGCAAGCCGCACGGTTTGTCCGCTCTTCCTGAATTCAAAGGTTGTGGCATCCACGACCTGGACTTTTCCGAAGATCTGCCGAGGGATATCGGCCGGTCGGTTTTGCGCCGAAGCGGCGGTCGCCGTCATCATCATCAGCAACATCGACAATGATGCACCACTCATCGCTGCGCTCTCGCTTGGCCGGCCAGGACTGCGACGGGATGAGGCATGTCGGAGTAGGCCCAAAGGCCTGCGCGTGCCGATCTTGCACTTTCTTCAGCCCCCCTGTAGCCGGGAACGATCAAATGGCCGCTGGTGTCGACGGCGGCGAATCCCCACCCCTCGGCAATCATATAGGTCGCCAGATCATAACGCCGCTGGCCTGATGTCGTTTGGCAGGCCACCACAGCATTGTTTTGGTCGAGATCCTTGATCGTCGCGCAGACGGGCTTCGTGTCCTTGATTAATGCCTGTGCCATGATCAGGTTGAGCTCTCCGCAGTCCCTGATGACGCCGGGAGAAATCGTGACAGAGGTTCCGCGGAGACACGTTTGCAGGCCGTAAAGACGATATCGCCGACCGGCGGAAAGCCAGGTGTCGCCGGTTTCGAATTGCGCTTGCACCGGAAACGGGACAAATTGGGTTCGATCGCTTTCCTGGCTGCCTGCGGTGGCCCCTTCGCTCTTAAGCGCCTGAATATGGATGATCGGAGCCTGGAGGCGAGGAGGTTCTGGGTGGTTCGTCCCGGCGAGCATCGGCATCATCGAAATGCGTGCAAAGAGGCCGGAGGCTGCGAGCGTGGACATCAACATCAGGGACCTCATCGCGATCAGTTCATGGAAGGATTGGCGCGATAGCGCTCACCGTAGGGATGCGTGAAGTGGGCGTTCGCCCAGATGCCAGTCTTTGTTCTCTTCGCGCTTTCCTCTGACTGCGCATATTCCGGAAATATCGCGCGGCCGGCACGGTCATGGGCAGCAAACGCCAATCCCTTGGCGATAAGCACCTCCGAGAGCGATTGTGCGTCGCCGTCCTTCACAAAAAAGCACTCGGCAAAGCGCACAGTCGGCGTGCCTGTGTTTTGCCCAAGGAAATGACACGGAAATGCGTTGCCAGCAACCGCCTTGGCTTCGCCGAGCGTGGCGGTCAAACCGGCGAGTGAAACCATCGCGCATGTCGTCCGCTGGCCAGCGAATTCCAGCTGCTCGACCGAAAGACAGCCTTGGACACCCGCCAGTTTGACGATGGTCCCATCGGAGGCAAGAAACGCACTCCCGCTCAGGGCGCCCTCCGGCATGATCGTTTGCAGGTCGAGCCGCTCGGTTATCGATGAGGTATCGAGGATTGTTTCGGGAGGAGGGATCAGATCGCGCCCCTCTGCGTAAGCCTTCTGATAGGAGTTGACGATTCTCGAAGCAGCATCGTCCTCCGCGGCAATCGCCAGGGCGTTCTGCGTGCATGCAATGGTGCAAAAAAGGAGGCGGGTAAGCCGCCGCGCGCCGGGGTTCATGCGTGAATCCGTCATCAGTTGGCTGTCGCGAAGCATGCACAAAATTATACTGCAGTGCAAGTCTGGAAATACCGCGAGGATTGCGATATGTTTGGTCTGACACTCAAATGTGCGCACGGAGAAGGTAGATGTCAGCACATCGAAAGGCCATCAGGATCGTGACTTTTCCCTTCAGGGCAATGTGGTTTCTGGTCTTAGTCGCCAACCTTCTGGTCGTCGTGGCTGCCTGTGTGGTGATCGCCGCCTTCCTGGCCTGCGGCCTTGCGCTGACGCTATCTTACCTCTTGCTACCGACGGAATGGACGCGGGCGCTCTGGCAATGGGCGGCGGACCTTTACGAGCAGTCCCACTGGTTCAAAGGCGTGACAATCACCTTCTTCGTGCTCCTTTTCCTGCCGATCCTGAAGTTTTGGCCGGGGAGCGATCCCAAGGCAGATGCAGCCCGGGAGCGCGAAGCCAACAGGCTCAACGATGATCTGGTCGCGGCCCGCCAGCAGGCGCGGAGCCAAGCGAATCTTCGAGGCTGAGGGCTCCATGACAGGAAAACCACTTTCGCTCGCGATCTCGACCTTCAAGGGTGGCGCCGGCAAATCAACCTTGAACGTCAATCTTGCAGCCGAGTTCGCCCAGCAGGGCCACCGGACACTGCTCATCGATTGCGACGAGCAGGAATCGTCGACGCGGTGGTACAATGTCTCCATGAAACGGGGATTGCTCCCCACCGACGGCACGCTGCTGCATCTGCGGGTCGCGCCGGATGACCGGTTTGCAGATCGCCTCGCGGAGGCCCCTGCGGCGGATATCCGAATCTACGATGTCGGCGGATACGTTCACCAGCGGGCAATCGAGGTCTATCACGAATGCGATGCAGTCCTCATTCCTGTCATACCCGAACCGACGGCCGCGACTTCAGCCATCAAGGTGGCGACGATCCTCAAGGAGATTTCCAGGAAGCGGGTGCAGGGTCCAATTCCATATGCGGCGATCTGGAACTACGTGGACATGATCGCCCTCAAGCACAATCGCTCCCTTCCGGAAGTCCATGCCATCCTGACGAGCGGCCGAATTCCGATGGTCGACACGGTCATCCGCAAGAGCAATCATTTCAGCGACGTCGGCGCCGGCTTCGGGTCGCTTTATTCCAAGCTTGCCAGCATCGAGAGCAATCCGGCGCTGACGCCGTCGGCCAAGCGGCGCGCCTCAGAAAGCGTGCTTGACGCGATAGATCTCGTAAAAAAGATCAATAACGAGTTCATCGGCCTTCTGCAGGCGGAGGCTGCCTGAGCGCGATGTCGAGGGAAAGAACGCCGGCTGGCAATATTCTCGCCCTTGCCCGATCGAGAGAGGATCAGGCGAGGGACGTGGAGGAGGATGCGACCTCCTACATGCCGACAGCCCTCGATCTCGACAAGCTGATGCCGGAGGATCGTCCCCAGGCGCAGGAGCCGAGCGTCAATAGGGAGCCAAGGTCAAAGCTCGGCCGTCCTCCAGCCAGAAGAGAAACTCGAGAAGAGCAGGCGATAGAAGCCGACGAAATTACGGGATCCGTGAAGAGGAAGCGTATTTCCCTCTACCTCGACGATGACGTGCTGACGAAGATTTTCCGCGTATCGCTGGAACGGCATGAGCAGCTCTCATCGGCGACCCACAGACTGATCCTCGAAGCGCTGAAGGCGAGGGGGCTGTGAGGGCGATGCGCGAACCGGCCGTCATGTTCCGTTTACCGGCCCATGTCCTCGGCAATGTGGAGCTGCTTGCCGGCCGGCTCGATATTTCCGTCAATCTTGTCGCAAAGCTCATCGTCACCAGGGAGATTATGCATATACCTGCGATCCTCGAAGAGCACGAACGGCAGCTGGCAAACATGCACCAGTTCCTCCGCGAGCTCGCCTTTCGCAACGAGGAGTTTCTGTCGGAAGAGCGCGACCAAGCCATCCTCGCCGCCGCCATCATGACCAAGCTGGGCGAGGTGATGGCCGCCGTGGATTCGATCCGCGATGCAGCCTTTGTGAGACCATCCACTTTTATCGCCGACCTGATCAGGAAACACGATGAACGACCTCTCCAGAAGTCGCTCGGGGTCTAAGCCTGAAGGCCGCAGACTACCGAGCTATTTCGACCTCATCGAGGATGAGCTTCGACGCCGCGGCGGCGGTGGCGGTGGAACCAAAAAGGCGCCGGTGAGGGCAAAGGTGGGGGTCCCCTCGGTTGGGCGGAACGCCGGCGCGGCGACAGCCTTAAGTCGGGCGAGTGGCAATAACGCCGTCGTCGTCAAGGTGTTGTCGTATGGAGCAGGTGCGGCCTCGGCTCGCAACGTGCTTGCCTATCAAAGCAAGGAGGAAAAGGCACACGATCAGGATGGCCGTGAGGTCACCGATCTTAGCGAAGAAGTCCGATCCTGGGAGCGGGAGTTCGGAAACAGGAAAGGAAGCAAGGACGTTTTACGGTTGACCTATGAGCTGGAGAGTACCGACCGGGAACACGTTGCCCGCGCATTGAGCTCGCTTGCGTCCGACGGGTTCCGCGATGTTGGTGATTCCGATCGGACCTACGCGTTCAGCGTTAGCGAGGGCGTAAAGGGACAAACCCGTCTGAACCTGGCGCTGGTGATCGCGCACGAGAAGAGGGACCGATCCGATCGGGGCAGCCAGAATCGCATAGCCGCCGAAATGGATGACGTGCACGCGATCGATGCGCGTGTGGACAGAGCATTGCGGATGGAAGGAGTGGCGCCAGTCTCGCGCTATCCGGTGGAGTTTTCGAGCGGTCCGAAGGGGCTGGCCGCGACGCTCCATGCGATGCAGCGGCAAGGCGCGGAGGTCACGCTTTCGACGAAGGCCCACATCGAGGAGCGCCCGGGCAGGAGCGGCCGCTATTATCAAGCCACGGACCGGCGCGAGATGACGACAAGCGATCATAAGCAGCTTACGGTCGAGAGTAGGATAGTCGCCGCGCTGATGCAGACCCGTCAGCCGCGCGATTTCATGCATCTGTTGTTGTCGGGCCCAGCCAATGTCGACCGTGACCGATTTGTCCTGGCTGGTCGTGACTTTCTAAAAGAGCAGTTCTCCGGCCACCGATATGCCTATGCTGTCCACAATCGCAACGACCTTGAGAAGCATCCGCATCTGCATGTGATCGTCGCGCTGCGCAATGCCAGCGGCAAGATGCTCAACCCCAATATCCGCGACTTCACCGAGTGGCGCACCCGCTTCGCCGAAAAGGCGCGGGAGCGCGGAATAGCGATTGATCGTCAAAAGCGTGTCGAGCGTGCTGGTCCACCGCCCATCAAACGATGGGAATGGGAGATGTTTCACCGCATGGGCGCGACAGCACCCACGAATGTTGTCGACAAGGTGATATCCAAGCTTCGCGACACGCCCACCGCGCCGAAGCTGGAAGACGCGAGGAAGCGGTTTGATCAGACCCGGCACTCAGTTGGGCGCGTCATCCAAATGCTGGAAGGCATTGCTAAGGACCGAAGTGCACCGAGCACGGCGCGGGAACTGAGCCACGATCTGTCGCTTGGCCTGCAGCGCGAATACCGTCGGTTGGAAGTAGCCGTGCGCGACGGACATGATCCCACCAGAATGAAAGGAGAAGAACACATGCTGCGATCCACACCCATCAGCGCTGCTCAGTCGAAAGCGGCGAAGGAGATGCTGGCGACCACTGCCCTCAGCGTTGCGGCAAAGATTGCCAATCCCGCCGATCGGCTGCTCTTCGAGCAAGCGACCAATGTCATCGGCAAGGTCGTCGGGCTGCAACTCGACTCTCGTGTAACCAAGAATCGAGATCGCGCAGAGGTCGGTAAGGCGAAACGCTCTTCGGATAGCTTGGAAACGAAGTCTGCGACTGGTCGCGACCACGTAGCGGAGCAGGGACTCGATAACAAGACTTCGAGCAACCGTACCGTCGATCAATCCCGCATAGCACGCTCAAATGCCGACCACGATAGCTCTGAGAAAAATCGCACGGAACGCCAAGGTAATCAACGGCGTGACCGCGATCAGTCAAAATCGATCAAACTTCGCCCACCACAGTATAAGGATCGGGATCGAAGCCGGTAGCTGAATGGCCTGCGTGAGCAAGGCCGCTTTTGTAGAACTGGCCCTGATTGCCGAAATGAGACTTACGGCAGTTTCAAAGCGTGCTTGATCGTCGTTTTAAGCCAGACCATTGTGGCCTGCGTATCGATGTCGGAGGAGCCAGCGGCACTTGATCCTGGATAAAGAATTTCCGTGAAAACAGGCGTCTTTTTGCTGAAACGAGAGAAATTTCCTTTGCGCACCACGACCGTCATCGTCGGATCGACTTCATACCATTCAGTCAGTTTCAATATCACATCGAGGTCAGAGGTCGAGGGCCAGTGCCGGGTTTGACCCTGGCTCGGTGAATGGATCGCCTCCATCCAGAAGTCGGGTACGGCGCCCGAGACCTTCAGAAGATCGTCGAGCAACCGCGTAAGCGTTGCACTATCAATGCGTGCGCTACGATCGAATGGGGAAGCCGTATGGTGCGAAATGAACCCGAAGCGGATGTTGATGTCGCGCAACTCCTGAAGCATTGCCAGGAATCTTGTGTCGATATCTCCCAGCGTCTGGTCTCCAAACTCCGGCCTGTGCCGTAGCAGCAAGTCATCACGCTCAAAAATGACTAAGCCAACTGAACCCTCTCGTCTTTGAATGCCGCGATCGTCGAGTACGACCGTCTCCATAGCTGCTCTCATACCGGCTTCGCTTCCTTCAAACGCTGCAATCCGCAGTCGGTGGCCGTGGAACATTGGGTTAGTCCGAACCGCGACTGAGTTGCGAGACGCCTTCCAGTTTTTGATAATTGATAAAAACGACGATTACCGCAGATTGCACGATATGATGCGAAACCAACCGAAACGAAACGAAATGGCGCCAGCAAGTCCTTGTTTATATTTTTCGAATTTTTACAGAGACGGCTCGGGGCGTAGAAGAAGATTTCCTTTTTTGGGCCTCGAGTCTGGCCCCCAGATGAAATTCTTGGCTTCCGGGCTTGGCAGGAAATTCGCCGGGTAAGGGGATTCTCCAAAGTTCATGCAAAAGACGGGTCGCTAAAACCAACCTGCTCATGTACGTGGGCGTCTGGACGTCTCAATCTATGATGTAGCGGCGCGCGACAAAAAACGCTTCAGGCTCCAACCTGCCAAGAAAATGTACGGGGGCGTCGCGAGCGAATAGTGACCGCAGTTCAGCTTCAGAACGCTCGGCTTCGCTCCTGCTTGTTGCAGTTTTCGGATGAAGCTTTTGGTTAGCGCGGGCAACACTACTTTGTCTCTTGTTGCGAAGACCACGTGAAGCGCGAGTTCGGGCCGTGCCAATTTATGCGTGAAATTCTCCAAATTCAGCGGACCCCATGCCCTCCGCAGATCCGTGAGTCCAATGGCCGGTTCTAAGCTCTCGCGGATCGAGCGCGTCGCGCGTCCAGTCCAAACCATGTCTGCAAGACTTCCAGCCGTCAAAAACAGCGAAGCTTTCGATACGGCCGGTTCATGCGCTGCGATCAGACCCGCCACCCACGAACCCAGACTCATGCCAAGAACCGAGATCTCTCCGTAGCCTTCGCTCTTCAGCCACCGGATGAGTTTCCGCCCATCCCATACAGCCTGCCTTACAGATTGGATCGTGCGGCCGAGATTTGAGCTGAGCATATAATCGGCGTACAGCGCGCCGGGTCGGCTGCGTTCGAAATGATAGGGCATAGCAATCTCCACGACCGTTACCCCACGTTTCGAGAAGAATCCGGCGATCTGGCGTTGTCGGGCGCGGGCATTCCAATGATGGAAAATGACCAGAACCTGATCGCGCGAGCCACTTTCGGTGAGTTTTGCCCAAACGGTGTTGTTCTCGTCCACGTCGGTGGCGATCTCCGAAGGGAACGTGAGCCACCCGTCGTGCCTTTCAAACCCTTGCACGCTCCGTCCCGGCTCATCGTAAAAGCTTGGATCGGACACAGCGTGGTCCGCAAGGACACAAAACTCCTCGAGAGAGTCTGCTTCCTCCGCGCCGGGGAAGGCGCGGCCGGAGTCGAGGATGAAATCCGTTGCTTCCTTAACTTCTTCACCGCGTTGGGCTCGACGTTCGTCCCAACGATCCAGCCACCTATGATACACCCTGATTGCTCTCCGATTTGCGCGATCGCGGCAGCCCGAACTCTGGATCAAAGAGGCCGTATGTCGCAACCAGCACTCCCGCGATGAGAATGATTGAAAAGCCGTCAAAGGCATCGATCAACAAATAAGTGGCGAAGAGCAGGCCAACGACCGCCGACATCTTCCACAAAGCCTCACGGAACCGCGCTCCGACATTCAGGCGGATGGAGCCGTAGAGAAAAACGACACAGGCCGAAATGGCGACAAGGAGACTGCTGTAGTGCGTCGGCATTCTGTAGCCGAAGGTGTTGGCGGCGTGATGGTCACGATATACGACCGAAAACAAATCGTGGACTATCCAGTCTACAATATCCGCTCCGTCCGAGCTCAGGTATGAGCTTTGAACTTTCATACATATGGCAACCAGGATACCAACGATGGTGCACCGGAAAATTCCCCGCATGACTCTGATGCGGACTACGCAGTCTGGACGATGCTCCCCTCCAAGCCGCGGCATCAATCCTTCTTCTATTCTCCAGAAATCGTGGATGATCGTGTGGAGCAAAATAAGACCCGCGAAGAACAGATAGAAGCAGAGGCACATGTACAGGTATGCGAGCCCAGTGAAAACGATCTCCACCGGCACTGATATGAGATCAGGTTGTACGTTTGCCACCGTGCCCCAACTCGTGGCGTAGTCGCCACCACCTTGCAACAGTGGGATCAAGCACACGCCAATCCATTGAAAAACACCGGCGAATATCACGCAAATCACGAAAACCGCCGCGTACGAGTAAGAATAGGCCTGGACGTTGCGTGCCCAGGCGACCTTGCGTTCAAACCGGTTCGTTTGCGCCAACAGCCTGTAGCGCGCGTCCTGTTTCCAAAGGAGTAGCAGCTCTGTCACAAACGAAAAAAATAGCGGTAAAAGTACCATGAACAGGAACGTCCAGTTCGGAGCCCACAGGAAGCCGACCTGCTTTACGACCCCATCTGGCCGACTGTATGTTACGCTGTGTATCCCGACGATGTACGACAAAAATCCGAGGGCAGAGGCGCCAGCGAATGTGGACGCGGGAAGGTTCAAGGGAGATCCGCTACCAAAAAGCGCCTCCGTTCGTTGGGCCAAGCTGAAGCCCTTTTTTTGCGGAACGCGCTCGCCGTCTTGTCCCTCGTCGTCCGCATGTTGCATTTGAATTTGCCCGGTCACCGGGCCGGGATTATCTGGTGCCGCTGCAGCAGAAGTCGCTTTCTTTGAATCTCGTCTCTTGGCAGTGAGGCGGGCTTGAGCTGCGCTAAGCTCCAGGAGCCATTCGCTCGTCGCTTCCCTATCATCGCAGCCGAAGATCCGAGCCAACCAGTTGATATTGGAAGGGCTGATCCCCTTGTCGTTCTCTTGAAACCATAGTTGGACCGTCCGTAAATCGACTCCGGCCCGATTGGAGTCGATCTGCGTAATCGCCTCTGCCAGGAGCTCCGGGGTCCATGGCCCCTGCGGAAAGCCGTCAATGCCGACCGGACGGCCCGCACCCACAGCAGCTAACTGCTTAAACAGTTCTTTGAAGTCGCTGCCGTCCTTGGGCGGGGCGACAAAAATCTTCCCGTTCTTTTCCAATGGTTCAGACGCTCAAATGTGTTCAGTTTTCCCATATGCACAGCGGGGCCCTCCGCCTATGTGAAGCCCTTCCGATCGATGACGTGGAGTCCCTTCTCGTCCTCATCGAAGCCATGGGGAAACTGCCACAGAGCGACGGTTAGTCTCCGCGTCCGTCAGGGCGACGTCGGCGCTGCTGATGACAACTTTATATACGGGGAATGCGCGGGCGAAAAGAAAAAACAGCTCTTGCGTGTGCAAAATGCGCGGAAATTTGTTCCAAAAATGGTAAAGAGATCGTGATTAAAGAATAGCTTACGGCGCTTGTCGAATTTCGCGCCGCTAAAGCATGAGCGGTCGTATTTCAATCAAAGATTGAAAATCGCATAATCCTGTTTATGGAACTTGACTCCGACAACAGAGAACTTTGCCGACGAGACAGCTTCAGGCTGCAG
Organism: Rhizobium sp. BK251; assembly: GCF_004345245.1. Taxonomy (GTDB): domain Bacteria; phylum Pseudomonadota; class Alphaproteobacteria; order Rhizobiales; family Rhizobiaceae; genus Rhizobium. Next base: position 116,973 of record NZ_SLUQ01000012.1, read on the forward strand.
TTACCACGATCTTCATTTCGTTTCGAGAGATGTCAGCCAGGAAGATGGTATCGGCCTTTACGGCGTCCTCCAACCTCTTGGGAATGACCGTGGCCCCGATCGCAGCCGCAGCAGATGCAATGCTCTCTGGGTCGGGCTTGGTTGCAACGGACACTTCGATGTCCTTACGGGCAAAGGCCCTCGCCAGAGCCTGCCCGATGTTGCCGAAGCTAATGATTGCGTAGCTCATGTGTCTTCCTTCAATTTCATCGCCCAGGGCGCTCCAAAAGTTTGAGTGGAGCGCCTCACCGGGCGGGGCCCCTAGAGTTGGGCGAGGCCGCCGTCTACGGCGACTTCGCTGGCGGTCATGAAGCTGCTGTCCGCCGAAGCGAGAAAGGCAGCCACGGCTCCGATCTCGGCCGGATCGGCCATACGCTGGAGCGGGGTCATCGCGCCGTAGGCCTTCTGACCCTCCTCACCAAGCGCTTCCTTCGCGAGTTCGGTGGCCGTCGCTCCGGGCGACAGCACGTTGACCCGGATTCCGGTGCCCTTCAGATCCTCCGCCCAGGTCCGCGCGAGATTGCGCACGGCCGCCTTGCTTGCGCTGTAGGCAGTGAATCCCGGGGCGCCCGTGGTGCCGGCGCTCGATCCGGTCAGGATGATCGAACCCCCTTCGCGCATCAGCGGCAGCGCCTTCTGAACCGTGAAGATCATTCCCTTCACATTGGTGTCAAAGGTTTCGTCGATGTGCTCGGAAGTGATCTGGCCGAGCGGAAGCGGGCTTCCCGTCCCAGCGTTGGCAAAGACGATGTCGAGGGTTCCACGTTCGGCCTTGACCGCCCCGTACAGGCGATCGAGGTCGGCCTCGTCGGAAACCGAGCCCTGTACTGCTCGGGCATTGGGTCCGAGGTCGGCCACGGCGGTGTCAAGCGCTTCCCGCCGGCGGCCAAAGATGAAGACGAAAGCGCCCTCCTCGACGAAGCGCTTCGCCGCAGCGCGGCCGATGCCGGTCGCACCGCCGGTGATCACGGCAGTCTTTCCATTCAGTCTGGTCAAATCTTGTCTCCTTCGTGTTTTGACTTGCACGAAGATCGGGGAATGCTTACCTCATGACAAGAATGCACCTTTTGGTAAGTATGGAAAAAATGACCGACTGCTCTGAAGTTTGTGGTGGCCGCTACTCCCACGGGCTCGCCGCCACGCTCCGCGTTATCGGAGGCAAGTGGAAGCCGCAGATCCTGTACTTCCTGCTTGATGGACCCAAGCGTTACGGCGAGCTCAAGCGGGTGATCCAGGGCGTTAGCCACAAGGTGCTGATCCAGCAATTGAAGGAACTGGAGGCGGATCGCGTGCTGACGCGCACGGACTACAAGGAAGTACCCCCACGGGTGGATTACGCGTTGACCCCGCTCGGCCGTAGCCTGGCCGATGCGATCGTTCCGCTGTGCACCTGGGGAACCGAGAACATGGCGGAGATGGTGAGCATCTTCGCCGAGCGAGACAGTTCGCCCCAGGTGCCTGCCGATGACCGCACGGTCGCCGTGGACGGATAGGGCCAAGCAACGCCGCATTCAGCCGATATCCATCTTGAGGGCGAAGTCCCAGGTGCCGGCGCCGTTTTTCGCCAGACCGATCATCATCAGACCTACCGCTTCGAGCGACTGCGCCATGTGCAACCCGCCGACGTGCAGCGGACGCAGCCCGACACTTTCCAGAAAAGTCGAGACGCGCTCTTTCACCTTCGCGTCGTCGGCTGCGAAGAAGGCATCGAGGCGTCCACCCTTGGCAAGCACGTGCCCGAAGATGGTGTTGAACGCCTTCACAACTTGTGCGCCGGCGGGGAGGGCCTTGGCGATTTCCTGCGCACCAGAACTGCCGCTTGGGCTGAGGAGGCCTGAGAGGTCGGGAGCGGCCGAGTTGGTGATGTCGATGATCACCTTGCCGTCGAGTGCGGCGCCGTAGTCGGCCGCCACCGCGGCCGCGCTGGAGTACGGTACAGCGAGGATGACAATGTCGCCGGCGGGGACCGCGCCATACGTCCCTGTCGTCACTCCGGACGCGAGCTTGTCGACCAGCGCCTTTGCCTTGGCCATGTCGCGCCCGATTACCTCGACAGTGTATCCCGCCTTGGCGGAGCGGCCGGCGATCGCAGCGGCCATGCCCCCTGATCCAATGATGCTGATAGTGCTCATATGCTATATCCTCGTGGTTGTTGTTTCGCCGAGGTCCTGATGACCTGGGGCTCTCCCGTCGGCATCAGGCGGCAGGGAAGTAATGACCGTTGTCCAGATCGGCGAGCAGGCGGGGCTGTGTGGGCTCCCAGCCGAGCGTCTGCCGAGTGATGAGGTTGGACGCCGGAAGGTCCAGCGTGACCAAATTCGCGAGGAACCCGAAGTACCCCGGCAACATCAGTACATCCAAGGGAATGCTCACGGCGGGCACGCCGAGGCGGGCGCCGATGGCCTCGGCGATCTCGCGAAACTGGATACTGTCGCCTTCCACCCCGTGCCAGGATTTACCGGCCGGTCCCTTCTCCAAGGCCAAGCGGAACAAGGAGGCGAGGTCACGACTATGCACTGCCGGCCACAGGTTCGTGCCGTCGCCGGGGTAGCCGACAACGCCCTTCTCCTTCGCCAGCCCGATCAGCACCGGGAGAAAGCCGGCATTGTCGGTCGTGCTGTGCGCAATAGGAGAAATCCGAACGACCGAGGATCGCACGCCCCGCTCCGCGAGGCCGATTACAGTTGTTTCTACGATATTACGAACCCGCAGAGTGCCCTTGTACCGATCCCCACCCGGAAGGGCCGGATCTTCCTCAGTGGCTGGCCTGCCCAGCCCTTCCCAGCCAGGCGATCCAATGCTTCCCGACACGACCAGCGGCTTTCCTGTGCCGGCCAGCGCGTCGCCATATGCGAGCATGATCTCGGTTTCCGCAGCGGCGACGGCGTCCAGGCCGCCGGACGGGAGCAGGTCTTGCCGGTGCGCGACGTGAATGACGCCATCGGACTCCTCCGCCGCCGACTTGAGGCCATCGAGGTCCGAAATATCCCCGCGACGTAACTTAGCGCCTTGGGCGGATACCGCCGCCGCCGCCGTGGCCGACCGGACCAAGGCGGTAACTTCATGGCCGGCTGCGATGAGATCGGAGATGATGTACGGACCGATGTGGCCGGTCCCACCAGTGACGAAAACGCGCATATTCATTGTTCCTTTTGGGCAGAGTGAGAAATGGGACGGGGTTTGGTCAGCCGGGAAGGCTGACACCGATCGAGAAGTTGGTGTGCTTGATGGAGTGGGTCATAAGGCCCAGCCACAACATGCAGGCGTGCTCTAGCGTCCACGCCATGGTCAGCGGTCCGACATCCATCGGGCGCAGTCCCAGGCTCTCAGTGAAGGCCGACACGCGCGCCTTCGCTTGTGGGGCGTCTCCAGCGATGAACACGTCCAACGGACGGCCCCCGACCGAGCCGACAGCCAGGGCCTGCGAAGGCACCGTGTTGAACGCTTTGACGACTTCCGCACCTGCGGGGACCGCCTTGGCGATCTGCTGCGCGCCGAAACTGCTTTTGGGGAACAGGAAGCCCGAGAAATCGGATTTGATGGGGTTGGTGATGTCCACCAGGAGCTTGTCAGCCAGCCCTTCGCCGTAATGTTTCACCACGTCCAGAACGGCTAAATAGGGAACTGCCAGGATGACGATGTGCCCGGCTGGCTCGGCTCCAAATTCGCGCGTCAAAGCGCGGGGTCCGATCCGCTCGGCCAGCGCCTGCGCCTTGGCAGGGTCGCGGCTCATCACCTCGACGATGTGCCCGGCCTTGGCGGCAAGGCCGCCGATGGCAGAGGCCATCCCGCCTGATCCGATGATGCTGACAATGCTTGTATTGGGCGTCCCTATTTCCATTGGCACACACACGCTCTATATCTTGTGGATCACTGATCCGAATCAATTGGATCACTGATCCACATATACGGATCACTGATCCGATTATCAAGAGAGCCCATGCGAGCTGACGCCAGAAAAAATTACAGCCATATCCTCACAATCGCGCGCGAGGCCGTGGCCGAGCACGGTAGCGACGTGTCGATGCGCGACATCGCCCGCCGAGCTGAAGTCGGGCTGGCCACGCTGCTGCGCCACTTTCCAACCCGAGAAGCATTGTTCGAAGCGCTTGTATGTACGGACCTGGACGCACTGACGCAGAGGGCGGACGAACTTGAAAAGTCGAATGCACCTGACGCGCTTATGTCCTGGTTCCGCGAATGGATTGCATTCGCCCGAGGATATCGGGGCGTTGTCGCGATGATGGCGAGCGCCCACGCAAACCCGGACTCCGCTCTTTATGCCTCTTGCGCAGCGGTGCATTCAGCAAGCGCACGGCTACTTCACCATGCACAGGCCGAAGGTACCGCGCGCGGCGACATGAACGGGGACGACCTGTTCGCCCTGATGACGGCTATCGGCTGGGCGGTCGACCAGCCCTCATTCGCGCCGCGGGCGGACCATCTCGTCCACCTCGTTATGGGGGCCATCCTGATTGAGCACATCGGCATCAATACGTAGGCAGCGCTATGACTCGACCGGCGTTGGACCATATTGGTGGTGCAGACTTTAACCGATATGCTTGCGCGCACCTCGCACAGTCACGTGGGTAGCACATAGATGAACGATTGGGATGACATACGTTATTTTTTGGCTGTAGCCCGCGAGGGCTCAGTCCGGGCGGCCGCTGAGCGGCTTGAGGTAAATCACTCCACCGTACTTCGGCACATCGCCCAACTAGAAGATCGGCTTGGGACGCAGATGTTCGAGAAGCTGCCCTCCGGCTATAGGCTCACTGATGCGGGCGAGGAAGTTCTTGAATTCGCCGAACAGATGGCGGCGTCGTCAAATCAACTGCAAACTAGGGTATTTGGTCGCGACCAAGGCGTACGCGGCCGCTTGCGTCTCACAATGGCCCCGACGGTGGCGTCGCATCTCCTTATGCCTGACTTCGTCGCATTTGCGGGGCTTTATCCTGATGTCGAGATGGAGATTCTGTCCTCCTATGAACCGGTCAACCTTACCAACCGGGAAGCAGATGTTGCGATCCGTGTGGTCGTTGATCGCAACACGCTCCCACAAAACCTGCATGGCCTGAAAGGGCCGGAAATATCGTCCGGAGTGTATATGTCGCGCAAACTGCTGGCTTCGTGGCGGGCCGATGCAGACGTGCCGATCCGCTGGATCGTAAAGAATAGATATGGTGATCTCGACAAGTTCCATCAAAGCAATATTCCGGCATCGGAGATACCGTTCCGGACCACAGATGCCGCAGCTCAGATCGTCGCCGTCCAGCAGGGGCTGGGTATGACCTCGCTGCCTTGCTTCGTTGGTGATACCGACCCATTGCTGACGCGCGTTCCCGGATCCGGCTTGGAGCGGCATGGCACTTTATGGCTGCTGACGCACGGCGAAACCCGCAAGACGAAGCGAGTGCGGCTTTTCACCGAGTTCCTGTCCCGGCGGCTTTCTGCCTATGCGCCGCTCCTCGCGGGCCTTGTACCCAACAACTGAGGAGTAATCACTAGAGGGTCAGTAATACTCCCTGCCCAGCAAGCGTGCTGACACGGGATGTGGTGCATATATGCACAACCGATGTCGGGAATTTGGGAATCCCGCCAATCTACGCGTCATCCCACATATCGACTCGTCAGCGAGCCGGCCTGCCATCCCGTCAGCGGGAATTGCAGCGATCGCCTCTTGATCACGAGCAATAAGAACATCGAGATCGATATGTACGAAGCAATCAAATGGCCGCCGGATATGGCCCCTAGCCGGTCGCCGATCCATTTTACAAATGAACTGGAGGTCGCGGCCTCCCCTGACACGATCTGGTCCCTGCTCGTGGATCACACCGCCTGGCCCAGCTTCTATCCTGGTGTTGAGCATGTCGAGCTACTCGACGGCCATGAGTCACTGCATCTCGGCACACGGTTCGAGACCAATCTCGCTGGCCAGGACGTCTATGCGTCGGTCCAGGAATTCGAGCCGATGACCCGCATCGCCTGGGGCGGCGGCCCCAAAGCGTCTCTCGACTCCAAGGCGTATCACGCCTGGATCATCACCCCCACGCCGACTGGCACGCATCTCTGGACCGAAGAGACGATGCAGGGGCCGCTATGGATCGAGCAGGCCAAGCAGGCGCCAGACATCTTTTGGCGCACGCACCAGAAGCTTCTGGAAGACCTCGCCAAGGTTGCAATTAAGCGCGGCAGATCCTCCGCGAAATAGATCCCGAGCCGGTGAAGATCGGCGCAATCAACACCAACACAGGTCAAAGAAGAACCATGAGTTACGCTATTATCGGTTTTGGCGCAGTAGGTCAGGCCCTCGCCACTATGTTCGCCCGTAAGAGCATAGAAGTCGCTGTCGCCAGCCGGCGATCGCCCGAGGCGCTGGCGCCGCAGGCGAGCGCAATCGGCCCGAAGGTCGTTCCTCAGTCGCTGGAGAAAGCCCTTGAAGCTGACATCATTTTTCTGGCGGTCCCGTTCTGGGAGCACCGGGAGGTCGCAAAGGGGCGAGCAAGCTGGAAAGGCAAGACGGTGATCGATGTCACGAATGCCTATGGCGTTCCCGTCGAAGACTTGGGCGGTCTTCCTTCCTCGGCCGTCATCGCACGGACACTACCCGGCGCTCGACTGGTCAAAGCGTTCAATCATCTGCCCGCAGCGGCCTTAGCGGCGGACCCGGCCATTGGCGGCGGCCGTCGGGTCATTTTCGTTTCGAGCGACGATGACGCGGCAGCTACCCCCGTGCGCTCCTTGGCAGAGCAACTGGGGTTCGCACCGGTCTGGCTGGGAAAGCTAGCGGAGGGAGGATCGCTCGTACAGGCGCGGGACAAGAGCTGGGCGCCGCTGATCTTCCAGGATCTGTTCAAGAAGGGGGCGTGAGCAATGTATGACCATGTCATCTGGCCTGAGCGATACGACCCAAAAATCTCGGCCATCTACGCACTCAACGACATCGACGTGAAGGCGCCGCCCGAAGTGGTCTGGAAGCTGCTTGTCGATGCGGAGAACTGGTCGCGGTACTTCCCCGCCGAAGATCAGGTCAAAATCCTAAGCGGCGAGCGGGAGTTGGCCCTAGGGACACGATACAGTCGGGTAACAGTCGGTTTTCCGATGAGCCTCGTCGTGACGGAATGCGTGCTTGGCCACAGGCTCGCCTGGGCAACGACGGTTGATAGCGACGATACAGGTTCGAGCGCCTACCACGGCTGGGTGATTACGCCCACGGCGGACGGTTGTCATGTGCTGACCGAGGAAACGCAGCAGGGTCCCTGGTTCCTCGAGGAGCTCGGGCGCAAGCATCCGGGCGCGCTCTACCGCTATCACCAGCTATGGGTTGAAAGCCTTGCGGCAGCTGCGGAAGCGGAAGTCGCGCGGAACGCAGGGTGACGCGCCTGTCCGCGCGACCGGGCTAAGCGCCCCAAAAATAGAACGGAGATGAATCACATGAATATCGAACTCAAAGGTCGAAAGGCGATCGTTACGGGCTCAACGGCGGGCATCGGCCGTGCCACCGCCGAAGGCTTGGCGCGCGCCGGCGCATCGCTCGTGATCAACGGCCGTGGACGCGCCCGTGTCGACGAAGCGGTGCGGCAGATGCGACAGGTCTTCCCCGACAGCGACATCACCGGCATCGCCGCCGATCTCTCAACGGCGGCGGGCGCCGAGACCGTTTTCGCGCAGGCACCCGAAGCCGACATCCTCGTGAACAACGTCGGGACAGCATACATCCGCGAGTACAACGGCATCGAGGCCATCGCGAAAATCCCCGACGAGGACTGGCTCGGCCTGTTTCAGTTGAACGTGATGAGCGGCGTCCGCATGGCGCGCCAATACCTGCCGCGCATGGTGGCGAAAGGCTGGGGTCGTGTCGTGTTCGTCAGCAGCGAATCCGCAGTCAACATCCCTAAGGAAATGCTCGACTATGGCATGACCAAGACCGCTCAGCTCGCGGTTTCACGTGGGCTTGCCGAGGCGGTCGCCGGGACGGGCGTCACTGTCAACGCGGTTTTGCCGGGGCCAACCCGGTCCGAGATCTTGTGCGACTTCATAGCGAAGCAGGCCGAGGCGAACGGAATAACGCAGGAGGAAGCCGAGCAGGGCTTCCTGGCGGCGCTGCGCCCAACCACGCTCATCAAGCGCTTCACGACGACCGACGAGGTCGCCAACATGATCGTCTACGCGTGCTCGGAGCAGGCCTCCGCGACGTCCGGCGCGGCGCTGCGCGTGGATGGCGGCGTGGTGCGCTCCATCGGTTGATACCCTGCGTTCGACCGGCTCACAATCACATCAGCACAAGCCTCAAACAAATGGCAAAGGAGAAGTTTTCATGTCGAAGAATAGCGAGCAAATCATTTTGGTGACAGGCGTCACCGGTAGGCAAGGAAGCGCCGTGTACCGGCATCTGCAGAAGAAAGGGTTCAAGCTGCGCGCGCTGGTGCGGGATCCCAATAGCGACAAAGTCCATCAACTGAGGGGACAGGGGACGGAAGTATTTCAGGGAAGTCTCGACGACCCCGACAGCCTAACGCGCGCGATGGATGGTGTGTATGGCGTATTCTCCGTGCAGCCATATTCGGCCAATGAAATTCAACAGGGAGTGGCGGTCATCGAGGCCGCGAAGCGGCAGGGCGTCACCCATTTCGTTTACAGCTCAGTAGGTTCGGCCGACGAAGAGACAGGCCTTCCCCACTTCGAAAGCAAGATCAAGGTGGAAGAGCATCTGCGATCGAGTGGCTTGGCGTACACGATCGTGCGACCCGTTTTTTTCATGGAGAACTGGTACCGAGGCTTCGGCGAGTCGATCAGGAGCGGGCAGCTCCAGCAGCCATTAAGCTCGACAGCGCGCTTGCAGATGGTAGCTGTGGATGACATTGGCGCGTTTGTAGCGCTCGCGTTTGAGCACCCCGACAAATGGAAGGACAGAATATTTTCCCTGGCGGGCGATGAATTGTCGATGCAGCAGATTGCCGATGCTTTTGACCGCGCGAATTCGCGGGAGGTGAAGTATGTTCAGGTTTCCTGGGATCATTTCGAGAAGAACATGGGAGGGGAACTGACGATGATGTACCACTGGTTCGAGGAAAAAGGATTTCACTTCAACATTGATGAGGTGCGACGAGAATATCCGCTGACCCACACCTTTGATCAATGGCTGGATACATATTGGGATAAGGCTTCGGGAGAGTAAAAGACATGTAGCTGATCGCTTTCTTTTTCGATCAGTCATCGCAGAACCTAGTCTCGAGGAGGCGCCAATATGACCGTCGACATCAAACTCCTCCCAGCCACGAAGCTTTGACGCCTGCTACTGCCCATCTCGAAATGACGGGCCCGCAGCAATTTCGCCAGCGTCATGGATGTGGCTGCTGTCCCATGGCGCTATCGCGGACTAATGAAAATTCCGTGCCTTGATCTTGAGGGTGTCGATGTGGAGATCGGGGACATACATGTCCCTGGTCTTCATCACGGATTTATCCCGCGCGTCCGGACTTCCAGGCGATCCGTGTGCGAACTCGTCGCCCCGACCAGTCGGGATCCTGACGTCGAGATCACGGTCCGCCAAAGCAGACAGATCGCCGGACAGGTCGAAAAGCTGCCGCGCGATGAGATGGACGACCTCTCCCTCCCGCTGCACTTTCCCGTGGATGCCCATCAAGGACGCCCCAAGGACGATCCGACGCTGCTTCTCGAACAATGTCGGCCAGACGACGACGTTCGCTGGCCCAGTCTCGTCCTCCAAGGTGATGAACATCACGCCCTTCGCCGAGCCCGGCTTCTGGCGGACGAGGACGAGGCCGGCGATCATCATGAAGCGGCCGTCTTTTTCATTCATGGCGTCAGCACATGTGACGATCCGGCGCGCTTCCAAGTCCTTGCGGAGGAAAGCCATCGGATGCTGGCGGAGCGTCAGCCCCGTGTGACCATAGTCCTCGATCACATTGTGGCCTTCCGTCATCTGGCGAAGCACGACCTCCGGCTCCTGCTGTTCGGCCACGGCGTTCTGCTCGCGTTCGGACGCCGCGGCGAACAATGGCAGGGGTTCGTCCCGTAAGGCTTTGATCGCCCATAGCGCATCGCGTCGCTCGAGCCCGAAGGCGGGCTTGAAGGCGTCGGCCTCCGCGAGTTGGTTCAACGCCTCAGCCGGAACCTCCGAGCGGCGCCAGACGTCGTCTACGGATTCGAACGCGCGGTCCATGCGGGCGGCGGCGATCCGCGCGGCGTCGAGGTTGGCGAGGCCTGCAACAAGGCGCATGCCCAGCCGGACGGCATGACGCTCGGTACCCGGAATGGGTTCAAGGGTGCAGTCCCAGCGCGAGTGAACGACCGATACCGGTCGGATTTCGACGCCGTGTTTCTGCGCGTCCTGCACAATCTGGGCGACCGCGTAGAAGCCCATCGGCTGGCTGTTGATCAGCGCGGCGCAGAACGCGTCCGGGAAGTGGCACTTGATGAAGCAGGAGGCATACGCGATAAGCGCGAACGACGCCGCGTGGCTTTCCGGAAAACCGTAGCTTCCAAACCCCTCGAGCTGTTTGAAAGTGCGTTCGGCGAAGTCTCTCGAGTACCCGTTGTTGACCATTCCCTCGACGAGCTTGGTCTGAAACCGCGACACGCCGCCGGTGAATTTGAAAGTCGCCATGCTCTTGCGGAGTTGGTCCGCCTCCCCGCCCGTAAACCCGGCGCAGACCATTGCGACTTTCATGGCGCTTTCCTGGAAGAGAGGTACGCCCAAGGTCTTTCCGAGGACGGCCTCCAGTTCGGGCGTCGGATATTCGACCTTCTCCTTGCCCTCGCGACGTCGAAGATAAGGATGGACCATATCGCCCTGGATGGGCCCCGGCCGAACGATCGCCACCTGGACAACGAGATCGTAAAACGTTCGTGGCTTTAGTCGCGGCAGCATGCTCATCTGGGCGCGGGATTCGACCTGGAACGTCCCCAAGGTGTCGGCTTTTCGGATCATCGCGTAGGTCGCCTGATCCTCGTGGCGGATCTTGGCGAGATCGAGATCCTCGCCCTTGTGCTCGCGGATAAGGTCGAAGGCCTTGGACATGCATGTCAGCATGCCAAGCGCCAGGACGTCAACCTTCATCATCTTAAGCGCCTCGACGTCGTCTTTGTCCCACTCGATGACCTGCCGGTCCTCCATGCGCGCCGGCTCGATGGGAACGAGGTCGTCCAGGCGCGATCGCGTGAGGACGAAACCACCGACATGCTGGCCGAGATGTCGAGGGGCCCCTATCAGCTCGCGGGCCAGCCGGAGCGTCATGACGAGCCGGTAGTCGTCCGGATTGAGATTAAGGTCCCGAACGTTCTTCTCGGTAATCTCCTCGCTCCACGACCATAGGCCTGCCGACAGGGCCTTGGCCACGTCCTCAGGCAGGCCCATCGCTTTCCCGACATCGCGGATCGCGCCTTTCGCCCGGTAGCGTGTGACGGTGCAGACGAGGGCGGCGCGCTCACGCCCGTATGTCTTGTAGATCCACTGGATGACCTCTTCACGTCGGGCGTTTTCGAAGTCGACGTCGATGTCCGGCGGCTCGTTACGCTCTTTGCTGACGAAGCGCTCGAATAGAAGGTCATTCGTCTCTGGGTCGATACTCGTGATACCGAGGATGTAGCAGATCGCTGAGTTCGCAGCACTTCCTCTACCTTGACAGAGAATGCCCTGGCTACGGGCGAACTTGACAATCGAGAACACCGTCAAAAAATAGGGCGCATAATCCATCTCCTTGATCAGGTCGAGTTCGTGCCGGACGGCGCGCAACACCTTTTGCGGAAGACCCTCCGGGTATCGGTCCGGAAGATATTCGCGAACGTAGTGCTCAAGCGACTGCTGGGCGTCCATCCCTTCGACGATGGCTTCCTCCGGATATTCGTAGGTCAGTTCTTCGAGTGAGAACTTGCAGCGGTCGACGATCTCCATCGTGCGTGCGAGTGCTTCCGGGTAGCGGGGAAACAGGCGCTCCATCTCCTCCGGGGGCTTTAAGAAGCGGTCGGCAAACCGCTCCCGGTCGAATCCAACCTCGTCGATGGTTGTCCCTTCCCGGATGCAGGTGACGACATCCTGCAGTTGGCGGCGAGACGGCTCATGGAACAGCACGTCGTTGGTGACGACCGTCTTTACCTTGTATCGCGTCGCCATGTTCGCCATCTCGTGCAGTCTCATCTGATCGTTCGGCCGACGGCGAAGGCAGAGCGAGACGTAGGCGCGGTCAGCGAACACGTCCTTCATGCGCCGCAGATGCACCGCGCAGAGGTCGTCCGGCATGTCGGGAACGAGGATGCCGATCAGGCCCTCGGCATAGGGCGGCAGGTCGGCGAAGTGCAGGATGCAGTTGTTTTTGCCACCCCTCCCCTTGCCGAGCGTGATCAGCCGCGTCAGTCGCGAGTAGGCCGCTTTGTCGGTCGGATAGACGAGAATGGACATGCCGTCCTGCAGGTCGAGTCGGCAGCCGACGACGAGGTGCAACCCGGTTGCGCGCGACGCTTCGAGCGCGCGAACAATGCCCGCCAACGAGTTGCGGTCGACGACGCCGAGCGCTTCGATGCCCAACTCCTTGGCGGTCGCGAACAGTTCGTCGGCAGACGACGCGCCTCGTAAGAAGGAGAAGTGGGTGGTCGTCTGGAGCTCGGCGTACCTCATGCGAACAGCCCGTGCATGAACCACTCGTGGCTGCCGGTCTCGAGGTCGACGCCGTCGCCCGCGCGGAAAATCCAGAAGCGCTCGCCGCGCTCGTTCTCGATCATGAAATAATCTCTCACCGCTTCTAGCTCGGCCGGCCTGCGCCACCATTCTCCGAAGATGCGCTCGGGCCCATCGGCGCGCACGACCTTGTGGCGGTTGCCGCGCCAGGTGACGCTGCGCGGAGGATGGTCGGGCATTAGGGCGATCGCTTCGATCACCTCCGGCCGAGCAAGCAACCGGACGGGACGACGCCAGTGGCCGACCCAGGTCTCGGCCGTCTCTTCCGCCGCCGCGGAAATGCGCTGGACGCTGCGCTCAGGGACGTCCGACGCGATCGGGGCAACGCGGAACACGCGCTGGCCGCGGTTGCCGAAGGTGTCGATCAACGGCGTTATGTCGGTCGTCTCTTCTTCAACGAGCGAGGACGACCGCTGCTCTTCCTCGAGGAGTTCGGTGGCCGCGGCGGTGAGCGTCAGCTTCTCGATCCCGAAGCCGGGTTCGATCTTCTCCGTCCTATCCTTGAACAATTTCGTCAGCCAGGCGACGTCGCGGGCTGGCTTGGCAGTTCCAGCCCGGATGACCTGCCGGGTATTGTCGACTTTCTCGACGAAGAGATCGGTGCGCCGGACGCCCAGTCCTCTTTTTTCGAGTTCCGCGACGAGCTGGACGACCAACCTGCCGACATACTTGTCGATGGTCTCGGCGGCACCGATCGGTTCCTGAAAATTGCGGGAGACCTCGACGATCTCGGCAGTCCGGATCGGGTCGATCGGTTCCGGCTTCAAGCCGCGCATCTGGTCGAGACGACGGCCGGGCTCCGGTCCGAAACGCAGGGCGAGCGGTGCGCGCGGCGTCGCCGACAATTCGCCGATGGATTGAAAGCCGAGCACGCGAAGATCAGCGACGGTCTTTTCCGGGAGGCGGAGGAGCGAGATGGGAAGCTTTTCGACGGCGCGGAACGTCTCGCCTGAAGGGACGATGACGGTTTCGCGCTTGATCGCACGGGCGCAGGCATGTGCGGCACCCCAGGTGCCCGCGACGGCGACGCGGGCTTTCAGCCGTTTCGCGTGGAAGCTATTGAAGATCTTCGTCACCATAGGCTGCTCGCCTCCTTGCAGATGATCTGCGCCCTCAGTGTCGAGAACCAGACCATCGGTGCCGTCGAGGGCGACAATCGGCGAGTAATGCTGCAGCGCCCAGAGTGCGATCCGCTCCAGCGTCAGCGCGTCGGCGGCGGGATCGGCGTCGACGAGCTTCAGGCCGCGAAACAAAGCCTGAGCTTTCGCCGCGGGCATCCCTACGCGGACGCCGACTTTCCTTGCGGCGGCGTCGGCCGACGTCACCCAGCGCTTCGATCCGCTCTTCGCGATGACGGCGAGCGGCTGATCGTCAGGTATGGACGGATCGTCGCGACGTATCCGATCGGTCGGCAGATCCGGAAGAAATATCGATACGACCCTGCTCATCACATGCTCCTACGCAAAACTCAGCACACTCCCCCGCTTTCACTCGCATCAGTTCCACAAGCCACCGCGCCCTGCCGACGCCGGGAACGGGCAGCTCTTCCGAAGGCAGGACGCTGACCCGCCAACGTGTCGTGCTGGCCGTAGGCTGACCGAAATCGTTGGCTTCCGTTTGCCGTCTCCAGCGCCGCACGACGATACCCATCGTGCCGGTCCTCTCGGCCGCAAGCTGCAGCCGGCGAGAGGCGACCATGGGAAGCCGGACAAGCTCTCCGACCACCGCGCCTAGGCCTCCATACGAGAGGGCCTCCTCCATACTTGCCAGGACGTCCTCTTCCTTGTCGCCTTCCACGAAAACGACCCGCTGCGGATGGAGGCCAACCTGGGCAAGGGCTGGAAAGAAGAGGTCCGGTCGCGTCATGCACCAGACGACGGGACCCTTCGTCCGCGCGGCTATCCCCGCTGCAAAGAGCGCGGCCGCCGCGCCGTCGACCGTCCCGGATCCGCCGCCCGCGATTTCATGCAAGGCGCCGTGAGCGAGACCGCCCGCGGGAAGGACCGCATCAATGGCCGGCGTACCGAACGGCAGGCACTCCCTTCGCTTCGCGACGCCGCCTTCCAAAGCGGAGATGCGTTCGCGCAGTTCGGCGATGGCTAGCTCGCGCGCAGCCGAAGGCATTCACGAATCCTTTGAAATCGCGGTGGATGGGACGACATCATGTCGCTTGGAAACTTGATTGTTCTCTTTCTGTTCCGTATGGATCTTGGCGTCAAGGTACCCTTCGAACAGGAATCTATTCCTGAAGATTAGTGATTCGAAAGATTAGCGAGATGAATCAAAACCGTAGCCGCGAGTCGTAAGTAGTTGCCATCATCGAAAATATTTTTGTCATGGTGGACGCCTTGCCTGTGGAAGACCCCTTGAATATTGAGCCGCGCCCGGCCTCAAACGGGAGCATCGGAGAAGAGATTGGGAAGACGACGACCGCAACCGGACAATTCTTCCGGCCCCAAACTGAAAGACGTCACTCTGCCGACCATCGAGGTCGAATGCAAAGCTTGCGGATTAAAGGGCGCGTACGACCGCGCCGTATTGGTGAAACTTCACGGCGCGAGCCTCTCATTTGCGAGGCTGCGAAGGCAGGCCGCGCTGGGGTGTGAAAGAATGACCGGCCCTGACGGCGACAGGTGTCAGACCCGATTTCCGTGCCTTGAAACCCGATCGGTCGAATGAACCAGTCTCGAATTTGCGCATAGAGAGGTAGGACAATCCATGGAGAACACGGAGGATTGGATGGACGGCGCACAGGTGATCGCAGTCGCGACGGACGAAAGCCATCGCTTCTCGAAGGTGACGGCGGACGAAATCCATGTGCTTGCTGGTCTGGGGGTCGCAGGTGACGTGCACCAAGGGGTGACGGTCAAGCACCGCTCACGCGTCCGGGTTGACCCGACCCAGCCGAACCTTCGACAGGTTCATCTGATCCAGGCCGAATTGCTCGACGAGCTTGCCGACCATGGTTTCGACGTTGGTCCTGCCGACCTGGGAGAAAACGTCACCACCCGCGGCGTCGACCTTCTCGCGCTACCGCGCGGCACGGTTCTTAAACTGGGCGCGGACGTCGAGCTTGAGGTGACAGGCCTGCGAAATCCCTGTTCACAAATCGAGAAGTTTCGGCCTGGCCTCCTGAAAACTGTTCTCGGGAAAGGGCCGGATGGTGAGCTTGTGAAGAAGACCGGCGTCATGACCATCGCCCTCAAGGGTGGGATCGTTTCGCCAGGAGATACCATTGTGGTCAAACTTCCCGCTCCGCCATTGCTCTCGCTGGAAGTCGTCTAAGCCCCGACATGAGATCCCGACTACCTGGTCTCGCCTTCGTTCATGTCGGCTGGATCGTAGTTGATGTCCCAGTCCTTGACGGGCTTTTTGCCAGGGGGCGTCTTATGCTCCGTCGCATCTTCCGATCCGGTGACGACGGTCGGCTTGGCGCTGGCCACGCCAGTTGCCTTCCGGTCGCCGACCGATTTGGCGTACTGACCCTTCGCGTCCTTTTCGACATCCGTCATCTCATTCGCCTTTCTGTTTGAGGCCGTCGGAAATTTTTTTGACCTCAGGGTCGGCGTTGGTCTCGCCGTTCGCATCTTTAGTCCGGTCTGGATCATCCTTTGCCGGCATGTATCCCGGCGGCGTGTTTTCTTGTGGACCCTCCCAACGGGGAGACTGGTCGGTGGTGCCCGGTGCACCGTCTTTCGGCTTGTTCATTCCCATGATGCTTTCTCCTTCTGCGAGGCTAACCCTCGTCGCGAGGGGATGTTCCGTTCTCTCGCCTACGTCGGGCCTTCGAAAATGACTGGCCACACCACGATTTCTTCTGGATGCGACGGCCGAGACGGAACTTCGGCCCTTCGGCGGACTTCCTGAGCACACAGGAGAACGACAATGCCCCACCCGAAGAATTCCCCGGCAGTGCAGTCCATTGAAATCGAACAAGCCGAACAGCGCGAGGGCCCTGCTAAGGACGATCTCGACACCGGACTTGAAGACAGCTTTCCGGCATCGGATCCGGTATCCTCCACGCATTCGACGGTTCCCTCCGGCAGAGCCGACGCCGACGAAGCCGATCGTGTCCGACAGCAGCGGTCGGAGACCGACGAAGAATTCCCGCTGGTTGAAGAGGCCCTCCGATCGACCGGGGAAGGCAGTCACTCGGATCGCGTCGACGACGGTCGCAATGCGCTCGGCGCGCTTCGACGAGATGTGGACCGCATGGCCGGCACCGCGTCGGAGGTCGCGTCCGGTGCGACGTCTCTCGCCAAGTTCGGGGCCAGCACATTTGTGAAGAGCGTCGAGGACAAGATCCGCGAGAGGCCGATTGCAGCAGTTGCCGTCGTTGCAGCTCTCGCCTTCGTATTTGGTGCGACACGCTAGAACCGCTCGCATCACAGGGACGGTTGTCACTTCATCGCGGCCGGGAGGTCTGCCTCCAGGCCGTCTTACAAGGTAGGAGGTGGCGATGGCGGAAGACCTGCAGCTCGGCGCAAGTGGTTCAAGACGCTCCAACCCGTGCTGCCGGAAGAGATGATCGGTCTCTGGCGCGGATCCGAGATCGCCGCCGATCATCCGCTGGATGGCGTGCTCGAGAACCTCGCGTGGTTCGGCAAACGCTTCCAATCGGATCTGAAGGCCGACGCACTGCTCTTCCAGTTCAAGCCCGGCAGCCTGGTGCCCCTCGAGCCCGCGGCCTTCCCTGTAAGACTGGCAATCCGTCTCGCGCCGCTCGGGCGGGCCAAGCTCGCGCGGGCCATCTTCCCGCATCTGCAGCAAGTTCTGCATGCTCGTAGGACGACGGCGATGCTTACCCTGCGCATGATCGACGGCGAGGAGACTGCGGCGATGGTCTATGACAAGCAGCCGATCGCCGACTACTTCCGCAGGATCGATGAAACCGAAGTCGCTGGAATGATGGTCGTCGACGACGACGAGCGCCGCTATTTCTTCCGGCTCCGGAAAGTTGACCCCTCGAACCCGAGCTCGGTGTTTGACGATCGGGCGGCATCCCTTGACGCGGGCTAGCCGCAGTTATTGTCGGCACTCTAGCCGACAAGCCGAGGCCGAATGGAAGTGTTCGAAAGAGGTTTGACACGAAAGGTGCCAGCGGGAAGAGGCCGGAGAATTTCATCTTCGGGCACGAGCCCGTCTAGCCAATCCATCCGGCGATTGCGCTCCAGCACTGCCATCTGCCGGTCGTGGTAGGCCGAAATATCGGCATTGGCTTCGATCGTCAGGATGGCATAGGCTTCCGGCCAAGAGTCCGTTGCGGGTCGCCAAATTCCTGCGAAGTAAAACCAGTCACCACTCGCCAGCGAAAAGCTGAAATTTCTCCCACCACTGCGGTGTCGAAACTCGGATGCCGGCACCAGGCAACGGTGGGTCGGAAATGTCCTTCCTTCAAAGCGCACCACGTTGACGGCACGGGGACCGCCATCGAGGGGGGCGCAGCCCCCAAGGCAGTTCCACCATCTCCACATCGCTTTCGTGTCGTCTTATGATGACACGGCGCTCGTCGAGCGGGGCGTCGGACTGGAAAACCTTTGCGTTCATCATATGTAGAACATAGCAAGAACCAAGCTTCACAACAAGAACTGCGAGAAACGCATGTGCAATGATTACCGCCTGATGGTGGACGTGGCATCGATCGTCGAGGACTTCGCCCATCTCAAGATCAAGATCCGTTTTGGTGAGGGTGCGCCCAATCTTGCCGTGCGCGAAGACATCAAGATCACCGATATGGGTCCGATCGTGCGCGCGATCGATAGGGGTCGCGAGGAAGCGGAGCTTGTTCAACGTCGATGGAGTTGGCCCCAGAACAAGCGGCCGGTCTATAACTTCCGTTCCGACGGACGCGATTTCAACTCCAACCGCTGCCTGATCATCGCCGACGGATTCTACGAGTTCACCGAACCGACGGATTCGAAGAAGAAGCGCAAGGACAAATGGCTCTTCACCAAGAAGGACGAACCAATCTTTTGCATCGCCGGCATCTGGCGCGAGACCCCGGACGTCGGAGAAGCCTTCACGATGCTGACGATGGAACCGGGGCCTGACATCGCACCCTATCATGATCGACAAATCGTCATCCTCGAACGCGACAACTGGGCGGACTGGCTCGACCCATCTGTCTCGGCGAAGTCATTGATCAGGCCGCTTCCCGCCGGCACGCTGAATGTCGAGCAGGTCGGCTGACCGGTACGTAAGCTGCTGCGGGAGTCGATCGGGAACAAAATATCCGCTGGACGCTTCTCCGTTGCGAGGTCGCGTGCCGTGTCAACCGGACGTGACAGGGATGACGAACGCGAGGATTTTTCCGGTTTCTCCTTGCGGCCAACGAAACGGCAGTCGAGCGTCCCACCTGTCCGCCCGCGACCTCAGCTCCGTCGTCGTTCGACGCGGAAGGCGGATATGTACCGGGGACTGCCATGGCCAGCGACAAACTCTCGACCTACAAGCAAAAGCGCGACTTCCAGAAAACGCAGGAGCCGAGCGGCCAGGCGAGGCTGAAGGCATCGAACCGCCGCCGCTTCGTCATCCAGAAACATGACGCAACGCGCTTGCATTACGATCTCCGGCTTGAGCTGGATGGGGTGTTCAAATCCTGGGCGGTGACCAAGGGACCGTCGCTCGATCCGCACGACAAGCGGCTGGCGGGCGAGGTCGAGGATCACCCGCTCGATTACGGCGACTTCGAAGGCACGATCCCGAAAGGCCAGTATGGTGGCGGCACGGTGATGCTCTGGGATCGCGGCTACTGGGAGCCGGAAGGCAACAAGACCCCTGAGCAGGCACTGGCCAAAGGCGATTTCAAGTTTACCCTCGAGGGCGAGCGGCTGCATGGCAGCTTCGTGCTCGTTCGAATGCGCAACGACCGTGACGGCGGCAAGCGCACTAATTGGCTGCTGATCAAGCATCACGACGACTTTTCCGTCGAAGAGAATGGCGCTGCAGTCCTTGAGGACAACGCGACGTCTGTTGCGTCCGGCCGGACGATGGAAGTGATCGCCGCCGGCAAGGGTAAGAAGCCGAAAGCGTTTATGATCGAAAGTGGCGAGGTCCAGGCGGACGCGGTCTGGGACAGCAGCCACGGGCTTGCCGCTGACAAACGCAAAGCCGAAACGAAAACCAAAAAGAAGCCGGCATCGACCAAGGCTGCCAAGTCCACCATGCCCGACTTCATCGCGCCACAACTTTGCGAAACGCGCGAGCGTCCACCTTCCGCCGATGGCTGGATTCACGAGATCAAGTTCGACGGCTATCGCATCCAGATGCGCATCGACGGCGAGGTCACGCTCAAAACGCGAAAGGGCCTCGATTGGACGGCCAAATATCCGGCCATCGCAGCCTCGGCCGCAAGTTTGCCCGACGCCATTATCGACGGCGAGATCTGCGCTCTCGACGAACACGGCGCGCCGGACTTCGCCGCGCTGCAGGCGGCGCTGTCGGAGGGCAAGACCGACGCTCTGGTGTATTTTGCGTTCGACCTTTTGTTCGAGGGCGACGAGGATCTCCGGCAACTGCCGCTGACCGAGCGCAAGGAACGGCTGCAGAAACTGCTTGAGGACGCTGGCGAGGATCCACGTCTGCGGTTCGTCGAGCATTTCGAGACCGGCGGCGACGCCGTTCTGAAGTCGGCCTGCAGGCTCTCGCTTGAAGGGATCGTTTCAAAGCAAGCCGACGCGCCCTATCAATCCGGTCGCACCGAGACCTGGGCCAAATCCAAATGCCGCGCCGGCCATGAAGTTGTCATCGGCGCCTATGCCAAGACCAACGGCAAGTTCCGATCGCTGCTGGTCGGCGTTAACCGTGGCGACCACTTCGTCTATGTCGGCCGCGTCGGCACGGGTTATGGCGCAAAGGTCGTCGATACGATTTTGCCGAAGCTTCGCGAACTGGAAACCAGCAAGTCACCGTTCACGGGCATCGGCGCGCCGAAGAAGGATCCCGATATAGTCTGGCTCAAGCCGGAACTCGTCGCCGAGATCCAGTTCGCCGGCTGGACGACCGATGGTCTCGTGCGTCAGGCGGCGTTCAAGGGCTTGCGGGAGGACAAGCCGGCAGGGGAAGTCGTCGCCGAGAAGCCCGCCTCGCCTGTAGAAGCTGACGTCGCTGATCCCGAGGTCGAGGCCAAACAGCTGTCGCCGCCCAAATCTTTCCGGAAGGGCGGAAAGGCAAATGTCATGGGCGTTCTGATCTCCAATCCGGAGAAGCCGCTGTGGCCGGATGCCGGCGACGGGAAAGCCGTCACCAAGCTCGACCTTGCGCAGTATCACGAGGCGGTCGGCTCATGGTTGATTGAGCATATCAAAGGGCGCCCATGCTCGATCATTCGCATGCCCGATGGGCTTGGCGGCGAGCAGTTCTTCCAGCGTCACGCGATGCCGGGCGCGTCGAACCTGCTTGAGCTGGTCACAGTGTTTGGCGACAAGAAGCCTTATATCCAGGTGGATCGGATTGAGGGCCTCGTCGCCATTGCGCAGATTGGCGGTGTCGAACTTCATCCGTGGAACTGCGAGCCCGGGCAACCGGAGGTTCCAGGCCGGCTGGTCTTCGATCTCGATCCTGGCCCGGATGTCCCCTTCTCCACCGTTATCGAAGCCGCGCGTGAAATCCGCGATCGTCTCGACGAACTCGGCCTCGTCAGCTTCTGCAAGACAACAGGCGGCAAAGGGCTGCATGTAGTGACGCCTTTGGCCGTCACGAAAGGCAAAAAAATCGGTTGGGATACAGCAAAGGGATTCGCGCATGATGTCTGCTTGCAAATGGCCCGCGACAATCCCGAGCTCTACCTGATCAAGATGGCCAAGAACCAGCGCGAGGGTCGCATCTTCCTCGATTACCTTCGCAACGACCGCATGGCCACAGCGGTGGCACCCCTCTCGCCGCGGGCGCGGCCGGGGGCGACGGTGTCGATGCCGCTTACCTGGACCCAGGTGAAAGCCGGGCTCGATCCAATGCGTTTTACGGTTCGAACCGTTCCTGGGCTTCTCGCCAAGACCACCGCCTGGCAGGACTATTGCGACGGCCAGCGCTCGCTGGAGCAGGCGATCAGGCGTCTGGCCAAGTCCATGAAGGCGGCGGCCTGAACGCGCCGGCGATCAAATACCGTAGCGCCGATCGAGTTCGTCGAGAGCAGCCTGCACCTCATCGATTGAAACCGGCTCGGTCATTCCGGGCAGTTGACGAAGGACGGGATTCGATTCCACAGCGTAAAAGTCCGAGGCCCAGGCCGCCAGGATCGCCCGCTTGTCGTCAACTGAAAGCGTAGGTGCTCTCACTAACTCGATCGGCCGCCGAAGCTGCATGCCCTGAAGAAAGACCGTTGGTCCCATCACCATCGCGCTGCTGACCGCCTGCTGCAACATATCGCGCATCATCGATCCTCATCTCACGTGCGGATCTTTGTCTCGCCGCAAGCGCGAGGCGGCGATCACGTTGGTTTCCGGCATCAGCAGGTCGTGTTTTTCGGCAAAAGCGGCAAACAGGCCGCGAGCTGTCTCCGCTTCGATCTCACCGCGCAGCGCGGCACTGCAGGCCTTGAGCGCGACCGAGTGCGAGGTGTCTCGAAGGGATTGCGGCCATTCGACGAGATGTCGGTACGCGTCCATCAAGCCGCGAACCTCTGCCGGAAAGCCGAGGCCGACAAGAATGGAAACAGGCTGTCTGAACATATCGGGTTTCATCGCTCTCTCCTTCCCAACCCAAAATGTTGATGGGCGCCGTCGCCACGGCGCCCTCGTTCTGCAGTCAATGCGAGTTACGCTGCCTTCTGCGCTTCGATCTGCGCCGGAGCTGCAGATGTCAAAGCTGGAGCGCTTTCGATGGTAATTTTTCGCGGCTTCAGCGCCTCCGGGATCTCACGAACGAGATCTATCGACAGAAGACCGTTGCTTAGATCCGCCCCGTTCACTCGGACATGATCGGCAAGCTCGAACCGGTGTTCGAACGGCCGGCCGGCAATGCCGCGATGCAGGTAACCTTCATTGGCTGTCTCCTGCTTCTTGCCCGTCACAGTCAGCAGATTGGACTGGAAGGTGATGTCGAGATCGTCCTGGGCGAAGCCTGCCACAGCAATCGAGATCCGGTAGCTGTCATCACCGGTCTTGACGATGTCATAGGGCGGCCAGTCGCTGATCGAGCGGGCGCGCTGGGCGTTTTCGAGAAGATTGAAAACCCGGTCGAATCCGACGCTCGAACGGTAGAGCGGTGCATAGTCGTAAGATGTTGCCATAGCCATATCCTCCTTGAAGCAACATGGGTACGGAAGCGCCGAAAGACGGCGCCTCCAGCAAGGCCAGCCCTTTCACCAGCGGCTGGCAGGAATGGATTTGGTTTCTGAGATTTTCGGTTTCAAGAGTACCGTCAGGAAAAAATTCTGGCCTTTTTTGGGGCTGCGGAAGCCAGTTAATCTAGCTGATAAACCGCAGCATTATCCTGGACTTCGCGAAGCCCTTTGTAGGAGGCGTGACGGAGGTTTCCGTCGTCCGTCCAGCCGCGGAACTCGATCTCGGCGATCAGCGTCGGCTGGGCAAATACGTAGTCCTTGCCCTTGAGCGGCACGACGGGTGTTTTCGTCTTCAGTGTATCGAGCGTCTTCTTCAGGTATGCGGCGTCCTTTTCCTTGAATCCCGTGCCGACGGCGCCGACGTAGATCCAGCCATGGCCGTGACGAGCTGCAAGAAGCAGGCTACCAATGCCGCCGCGCGCAACGGCCGACTGCTCGTAGCCGACGATCATGAAACTCTCGCTTTGGACGCACTTGATCTTCAGCCAGTCGCCGGTCCTGCCGGAGCGATATGGCCGATCGCGATGCTTGGCAATGATGCCTTCCAGTCCAAGCGACCGGGCGTTTTCGAGAAGCTCTGCGCCGTCACCCTGCACCTCCTCGGAAAGCTGTATCGCGCCAACCGTACCGTCGAGCAGATCCGTCAACAGATGCCGCCGCACCGAGAGTTCGGTTTTCGTTAGATCGTGACCGTCGAAGTATAAGAGATCGAAGGCGAAGAGGACGGATTCCGTCGAAGGCCGTTTGCCGCCGCGCCCGCCGAGCGAGCGCTGCAATGCTCCGAAGTCGGACCGGCCTTGGCCATTGAGAACGACGGCTTCACCATCGAGGATGGCGGTCCCGACCCCAAGCTCTTTGGCGGCCGCCGCAATCGCGGGAAACCGATGCGTCCAGTCGTGACCGCCACGGGTGATGATCCGCACGCCTGATGGTTGGATATGGATAGCGAGCCGATAGCCGTCCCATTTGATCTCGTAGGCCCAATCCGGGCCGACCGGCGGCGCCGCCTTCAGCAAGGCAAGGCACGGTTCGACCCGATCGGGCATCGGATCGAAGGGAAGGTTCGGCTGTGCCGGATCACGCTTGCGTCGCGGCTGGGATTTCGCGGTAAAGGCTTCGTCCTGCAAAAGCGGCTTGGCGGGTCTTTTCATTTGCCGGTCCGGGTTTCAGCCGCCACAGACTTCTTCAGCGCATCCATGATGTTGATGACGTTACTCGGGGCGGGTGCCGAGGCAGGCGCTTTGGCCTTGGACTTCGATGGCTTCTTGAGCGCTTTCTTTTTGTCGGCGATGATATCGAGAAGCCGATCCTGCACCGGATCGATGACCATCTTGGGATTCCAGTGCTGGGTCTGCTTTTTGATCAGTTGCTGCACCAGGGGCATCATGTCGCTATCCGCCGTCTCATCGCCGATCCCGGCGAAATAGGGATCCTCGTCACGGACTTCATCCCCATAACGCAAGGTCCAGAGCACGATACCCTTGCCGCGTGGCTCCAGCATGACGGCGCGCTCGCGGCGGGTGATGACCAGCCGGGAGATGCCGACCATATCCTGCGATTCCATCGCATCACGGATGACCGAAAAGGCCTCCTGGCCCACTGGGTCGTTCGGCGACAAATAATAGGGGGTGTCGAGCCAGATCCACTCGATGCTGTCTCGCGGTGTGAAGGTCGAGATATCGATGGTCTTGGTGCTGTCGAGCGCGACGTTTTCGAGCTCCTCGTCTTCCAGCATGACATAGTCGTTCTCGCCACGCTGGTAGCCCTTGACCTCGTCTTCGTCTTTCACCTCCTTGCCGGTGATGGAATCCACATAGTGGCTGACGACGCGGTTCTGGGTCTCGCGGTTCAGCGTATGAAAGCGAACCTTCTCGTTTTCGGACGTCGCCGGCATCATCTGCACCGGGCAGGTGACCAGCGACAGCTTGAGATAGCCTTTCCAGTAGGGGCGTAGTGCCATCATATTCTCCGATCAACCGGCCCGGCGGGTTGGGGCAACGGCCGGTTTCGCCTTGGCCGCGGCAGCAGGCTTTGACGCCTTCTGCCGGGTAGCACCCTTGTTGGCGTTGGCGGCTGTGGGCTTCGATCCCGCCTTGCCGCCGATGCCGGCGCTCTCGCGCAGGGCCTGGAGCAGATCGCTCTGTTTGGAAACCGCCGGCGCCCTCTTCTTTGGAAGCGACCGACCCTCGATCTTGGCCTTCACCAGTTCGGCGACGGCCGCCTCATAGCGGTCGTCGAAGGTGCTGGCATCGAAGCTTCCCTTCTTGGTGCCGATGATATGCTCGGCAAGCTCCAGCATTTCGCCTTCGATCTTCAGGTCGGGCAGCTCCTCGAAGGCCTCCTGAGAGGAGCGAACTTCGTAGTCGAAGTTCAGCGTCGTGGCGATCAGGCCCTTGCCGTGCGGCCTGATCAACACGGTGCGCATGCGGCGAAAGAGGACCGTGCGCGCGATCGCCGCGACCTTGGCCTTCTTCATGCCGTCGCGCAAAAGCACAAAGGCATCGGTGCCCATCTTGTCCGGCGCCAGGTAATAAGGCTTGTCGAAATATACCCCATCGATTTCATTGCAGGGGATGAAGGCGTCGATCTTCAGCGTCTTGTCGCTATCAGGAACGGCTGCTGCAACCTCGTCCGGCTCAAGGATGATGTACTGGCCGTTTTCGATCTCGTAGCCTTTGACCTGGTCGTCGCGCTCGACGGGATCGCCGGTCTCGCTATCGACGAACTCGCGCTTGACGCGGTTTCCGGTTTTGCGATTGAGCGTGTTGAAAGCAATGCGCTCGGAGGATGAAGCCGCGGTGTAGAGGGCCACCGGACAGGCGACCTCTCCGAACTTGATGAAACCCTTCCAATTCGCACGCGGGGCAACCATGACGCAGACTCCTGACACAACCAATGCGATTCAAGCGAATCGACATGTAATTGTTCCGAGTCGAAACGAATCATTTTTCAATGACTTAGCCGCCCGCCCCTGCCCGTTTTGCGAGTCATCCCTAGGCATCTGATTCACATGCATCTTTTGGTGAAGACGCGCGTTTCTTCCAGCAGCAACCACAAAGGAGTCCTGCCGTGAGCAAGCGCGAACTAATCGATATCGGGACCGACAAACGTTACGTCCGCCGCGATGAGGCGGGTAAGTTCAAGGAGAGCGTCGACGTATCCCGGTCTCTATCGGCCGATGCCCGGCGTGACGCGAAGAATGATGCGAAACCCGGCCAGGGCGACAAGGGCGACCACAAGCGCCGGTAAAAGCGGTGAAGCTCGCCACCTACAATGTCAACGGCATCAACGGCCGCCTGGACGTGCTGCTGCGCTGGCTTGACGAAGCGCAGCCTGATGTCGTCTGCCTGCAGGAGTTGAAGGCGCCGGATGAGAAGTTTCCGCGCCGCGAGATCGAGCGTGCCGGCTACGGCGCGATCTGGCACGGTCAGAAATCCTGGAATGGCGTTGCGATCCTCTCCCGGGATCAGGAGCCACGCGAGACCAGGCGCGGACTTCCTGGCGATCCCGATGATAGCCACAGCCGCTACATCGAAGCGGCAATCGACGGAATAGTCATCGGCTGCCTCTATCTCCCGAACGGCAATCCAGCCCCTGGCCCGAAATTCGATTACAAACTCCGCTGGTTCGAGCGGTTGCACTCCTATGCTGCCGAACTGTTCGAACTCGACGTGCCGGTCGCCCTTGTCGGCGACTTTAACGTCATGCCGACGGATCTCGATGTCTACGCGCCGGATCGGTGGCGAGACGATGCCCTGTTTCGTCCGGAGGTGCGCGCGGCCTATGCCGAGCTGATCGTCATGCGCTGGACCGACGCGATCCGTCTGCTGCATCCCGAGGCGCGTATCTATACGTTCTGGAAGTATTTCCGGAATGCCTTCGTGCGCGACGCCGGCCTGCGCATCGATCATTTCCTGCTTAGCCCTTCCCTGCGTGAACGGCTCCAGATCTGCGGCGTCGATAAGTTCGCCCGCGGCTGGGAGCACACCAGCGATCATGCGCCAGTCTGGATTGAACTCGATGACGACTAAGTCGTTATCGCTGAAAGCACATGAGGAACGAAACGCCATGGCCGAGCGACAGGATTTCGATGCAGCGGACTTCGCGGACGACCTTGCAACAATGACGGATGATGAGCTGTTTGCTCTCATGCAAACGCTCGAACAGGAGAGCGAGGACGTCGCGGTCGATGTGCGGGAGACAAGCGACGTGTTCGCCAAGATCGCGCTCGTCGAGACCGCGATCGAAGATCGCTTTGCCGGTCAGTTGCTGGCACCTTACAAGGAATGGCAACAACGGCGAACCACGGTTTGAAACGGGCGGTCCATGACCAACGATCCTGACACCTCCGAACGACTGTTCAAACAACTCGACGATCTCGTGGCCGATGTCATCGATCAGTTTGCCAGCGAGGGACATGGGACGGCCGTGGTGATCGAGACGCTTCAGGACGTGCTGGCAAAGCGCCAGCTTGCTTATGATCGGGACCCCGACCCAGAGGAAGACTCAATTGATGAGCCCTCTAATGACTGGCCAGCTGCCGATCGACCGCGTCCCGACCAGAAGGGATGACCGCATGCTCGACACCGAACACCTCAACGCAAGCGAAACAGTCAAAGCCCTCACCCGGGCGCAGCGCGAAGCGCTTGCGGCCATCGGCTTTTTCCGCCGGCAGCGCAAAGCCGGCAGGGGCTGGCTGGTCGGCGACAAGCGGCTCTCCGAAAAAGTTATCGAGCGCTTGGAGCAGATGCAGCTTGTCGAAGAGAGCTTCCTCGGTGGCGAGCCGAGGTTGCAGCTTACGATCGTCGGTCAGGCGATTGAGGCGAAGATGCAGTGATCTAACGCACCGCTCCTGTACTAGCCCATCTCGCGCAGTTCGCGCGTTGCACTCGCGAACACGGTCGGGACTTCCTGCGGCACGTTGTGACCGACACGCGGCAGCATGCGACGGGTGTGTGGCCCCGTGAAATGCTTGGCCTCCTCGTCCTGTGATGGGGGAGGATCGACGCCGTCGTCTGCACCGAGCAGCACGATGGTCGGAACCGAGATCGGCGGCTGCTTCGCCAATAGCGCTTCGAGGGGCGCGTAAGCGGGATCACCCGGCACCACGCCGTAACGGTGCCGGTACGAATGAATCACCACGTCAACATAGTCAGGGTTATCAAAGGAAGCCGCGCTTTGCTCGAATGCGTCCGCATCGAAATGCCAAGATGGCGACCATGTCTGCCAGAGAAGCCGGCTATCTCGCTTCGCTTTTGCTCAAGGCCCTTCCGCCCTCGATCGGTATGGAAATAGTACTGGTACCAGTCCCGCGCCTCCTGATCCGGCGAACCCGGATTCGCGGCGCCGGCGATATCCTGGATGTTATAGGTAGCCCCGGCGCTGACCAGCCCCAACACCCTTTCCGCCCGTAAGGCGGCAACGATGCAGGCAGCACGTCCGCCCCAGTCGTATCCTGCGAGGATCGCCTTTTCGATCAACAGACTGTCCATCAATGCCAACAGATCCGCCCCAAGCGCCGCCTGCTCCCCGGAGCGCATCGTGTTTGAAGACAGAAACCGGGTTTGACCATAGCCGCGCAGGAACGGCACGATGCAACGATGGCCAGAGCCGGCTAGCCGAGCCGCGACCTCGTCATAGGCGTGAGCATCATAGGGAAAGCCATGAAGCAGGATCGTCGGAACGCCATCCGCGGAACCTGAATCGTAATACGCAATATTCAGGACCCCCGCGGAGACATGTTTCAAAGTTGGTGCTTGCGCCATGGACAACCTCGAAGTTGGTTCGATCAAGCGACGCCCTTACCGCCGGTGACACCGTAGACCTCGCCGTTGATGAAGCTCGCTTCCTGCGAGGCGAGGAGGACGAAGACCGGAGCGAGCTCGACCGGCTGGCCGGGGCGACCGAAATCGCTGTCCTTGCCGAAGTTCTTGACCTTCTCGTCCGGCTGGCCACCGCTTGGCTGCAGAACCGTCCAAACCGGACCGGGCGCGACGACATTGGCGCGAATGCCGCGCTCGATCAGTTGCTTGGCGAGCGCCTTGGTGTAAGCGACGATACCTGCCTTGGTGGTGGCATAATCGAGCAGGATCGGCGACGGCTGATAGGCCTGGATGGAGGCAGTCGTTATCACGGCGGAACCCGCCGGCATATGCGGTACAGCGGCTTGAGCGATCCAGTGCAGCGCATAGAGATTGGTCTTCATCGTCTTGTCGAAATCTTCGGTCGACAACTCTTCGATCGTCTCGCGATATTGCTGCCGGCCGGCATTGACAACGAGGATGTCGATACCGCCAAGGCCAGACACAGCTTTCTCGACCAGTTCGCGGCACCAAGTTTCGTCTTTGATGTCGCCGGGGAGCGCGACGGCCTTGCGCCCCTCGGCTTCGATCAAGTCAATGACCTCCTTGGCATCCGCTTCTTCGTCCGGGAGGTAAGCGATGCCGACATCGGCGCCCTCGCGAGCAAAAGCGATAGCGGCGGCGCGGCCGATACCCGAATCTCCACCAGTGATGAGCGCCTTGCGGCCAGTGAGCCTTCCCGATCCGCGATAGCTTTGTTCACCATGATCCGGGATTGGATCCATCTTACGGGCAAGGCCGGGCGCCGGCTGCGGTTGGTCCGGAAAAGGCGGCGCCGGATAAAGCTTGCGAGGATCGTTCAAGGACGTTTTGTCGTTCATGGTGACACCCAATGGTTTCGCGGTTGCGTGGAAATGCATGTCTGCGAACGCCCGCTTCCCCCCATTGTTCCTGGAAGCCTGCTGCCCGAATGGATTTTCTGAGCCGTTACGCTCAGTCCTGGCTTCGACAAAGGCGGAATGTCATGTCCGCATAGACAAGCAGGAACCTACAGGCTGCCAAATTGGCGAAAAACTGTGAAGACCGGAGCGTTTAAGCAAGGAGGCCGAAGACCGAGCGTGCCTGCTAGGCGGCGAGCAAATGCAGTAAATCCGGAGTAGCGGAAGTCGGCACGTACCCAGCCCATCATCAACAGACACTGGATTTCGGCGCGGGGTCATAAGGCGCCAGAGTGCGGTCGGGCCGGTACAAGCGGCGACAGTATCAGGAGTAACCAGGAAGCGAAAACACCACGTGGAAGGATGGAAAGTGGAGTGGCGCGCCTGCACCCGGAGCACCTCCTCGAGCCAATTCTTCTACGATCTTATACGTTCGAAGGATCCAAAGGGGAACTTCGACGCGCCATGGGTGTTATTCGGGTCCCCACTCTCGAAATTGTGATCGGAGCCCAACCATGGCCACTGAAAAGACCTTGAATGACCTTTTCCTCGACACTCTGAAAGACATCTACTTCGCCGAAAAGCAGATCCTGAAGGCTCTGCCGAAGATGGCCCGCGCTGCCCAGTCCGAAGAAGGCAAGGCCGGTTTCCTGCAGCATCGCGACGAGACCCAGGGCCAGATCGAACGCCTCGAACAGATCTTCGAGCTCATCGGCAAGCCGGCGCGCGGCAAGACCTGCGAAGCGATCCAGGGCATTCTCGCTGAGGGCGAGGAAATCATGGAGGAGTACAAGGGCACTGCGGCGCTCGACGCGGGCCTTATCTCCTCTGCGCAGGCGGTCGAACATTATGAGATCGCTCGCTACGGTACGCTGAAGTCCTGGGCCAAGCAGCTCGGCCTCAAGGATGCCATTCCGCTCCTGGATGCTACGCTCCAGGAAGAGATTGCCACCGACCAGAAGCTAACCGCCCTTGGTGAAGCCTCCGCAAACCCGAAGGGTTCGCAGAGGAAAGCCAGCTAAAACATCCGTTGTCACTCACCAGGCCGCCCTTCGAGGCGGCCTTTTTGCTTTTCGGTCTGCTGACCCTTCTCCATTCACCAGGAGCCACACATGGCCAAGAAAATCACTCCGGCGTCACCCGCCCCGAAACTTGAAACTGCGACCATCCACGACCAGAAGCTCCAGCGCGGCGCTGGAGGAGAACTTCACCAGTTTGCGGAAGGCGATACACCGGTGCTGACGACCGCGCAGGGCGGGCCGGTGGCCGATGACCAGAATTCGCTGCGTGTCGGGCCGCGCGGCCCGCTTGTCGTTGACGACTTCCACTTCCGCGAGAAGATCTTTCATTTCGATCACGAACGTATCCCCGAACGGGTCGTCCATGCCCGGGGTTATGGAGCTCACGGCTATTTCGAGACGTATGAATCGCTGGCCAAATACACCAAAGCCGACCTTTTCCAGCGGGCGGGTGAAAAGACGCCGGCTTTCGTGCGGTTCTCCACCGTTGCCGGCAACAAGGGTTCGGCCGATCTGGCGCGCGACGTCCGTGGTTTCGCCGTCAAGATCTATACGCAGGAAGGCAACTGGGATCTCGTCGGCAACAACATCCCGGTCTTCTTCATCCAGGACGCCATCAAATTCCCCGACCTGATCCATGCCGCAAAACAGGAGCCGGACCGGGCGTTCCCCCAGGCGCAGACAGCCCATGACAATTTCTGGGACTTCATCAGCCTGACACCGGAAAGCATGAACATGGTCATGTGGATCATGTCGGACCGTACCATCCCGCGTTCGCTTCGCTTCATGGAAGGTTTCGGTGTCCACACCTTCCGCCTTGTCAACGCCAAGGAAGAATCCACCTTCGTCAAGTTTCACTGGAAACCGAAGCTGGGCCTTCAGTCGGTTGCCTGGAACGAAGCAGTCAAGATCAACGGAGCCGATCCGGATTTCCACCGACGCGATCTATGGAATGCGATCCAGTCCGGCAATTTCCCGGAATGGGAGCTGCAGGTCCAGCTCTTCGACCAGGCCTTCGCCGACAGCTTCGACTTCGACGTGCTCGATCCGACCAAGATCATCCCCGAGGAAGTCCTCGCACCGATCGCCATCGGCCGGCTGGTGCTCGATCGCATGCCCGACAATTTCTTCGCGGAAACCGAGCAGGTGGCGTTCATGACCCAGAACGTGCCGCCGGGCATTGATTTCAGCAACGATCCGCTGCTGCAGGGCCGCAACTTCTCCTATCTCGATACGCAGCTGAAGCGACTTGGCGGCCCGAACTTCACGCATCTGCCGATCAATGCGCCGAAGTGTCCCATGCACAACTTCCAGCAGGACGGCCATATGGCGATGCGCAATCCGGTTGGACGGACCAACTATCAGCCGAACTCGCGTGGCGAAGGCCCGCGGGAGTCGCCGACGCGGGGTTATCGCCATTTTCCGGCCGATGAACAGGGCACCAAGGCACGCCTGCGCCCGGAAAGCTTTGCCGACCATTACAGCCAGGCCCGGCAATTCTACATCAGCCAGACAGGCGCCGAGCAGCGCCACATCGCATCTGCTTTGACCTTCGAGCTGAGCAAGGTCGAAGCACTCGTTATCCGGGAGCGGATGGTCTCACATCTGATGAACATCGATGAGACGCTGGCAACCACGGTTGCGCAGAAGCTCGGCTTCAAGTCCATGCCCAAGGCGGCCGATGCGGCGATGCCGACCCGCCAGGACCTGGAACCGTCGCCGGCGCTCAGCATCGTCGAACGCGGTCCCAAACGCTTCGAAGGGCGCAAGCTCGGCATTCTGATCACCGATGGTGTGGATGCCAAGCTGTTGAAGGGGTTGACCGACGCCATCACCAAGGAGAAAGCAGTCTTCGAACTGATCGCGCCGAAGGTCGGCGGCGTGACGGCGTCTGACGGTACATTGATAGCGGTACATCATATGATCGATGGCGGTCCCTCGGTTTTGTTCGATGCTGTTGCCATTCTGTCTTCGGCCTCTGCCATAGAGGATCTCGTCAACGAGGCGGCGGCGCGCGACTTCGTGGCGGACGCCTTCCAGCACTGCAAGTTCATCGGCTACGATCACTCAGCAGTCCCGCTGTTGAAGAAGGCCGGGATTGCCGATTCACTTGATGAGGGCGTTCTTTCCCTGCCGGGGGAAGAAGGACTTTCCGCCTTCGTTGCCGAACTTGGCAAATTGCGTGTCTGGGGCAGGGAGCCGTCGGTCAAGCTCGGCAAGGCATCGCCTCCGATCAAATAACATTGAAACAGTGCGTGGGAGCAATTCCACGCGCTTTCACCTCTCCGATCACCTTTCAATGCTACAAAACGCCTCGGCAGCACGCACGCTCGGAGCCGGTACCCATGGTTGACACCTAGCCGGGCCGTATTTCGAGCGTGACCGCCAGGCTGTCGTCTCGCCAATCGCGGGTAATCGAGCCTCGAAGTTGTTTTTCGATAAGCGCTCCAACGATAATGGTTCCGAAGCCTTTGATTAGCTCCTGCGGCCTGGGAGCACCCCCACTTTCGGTCCATATCATGATGAGGCGACCGTCCTCCGGGCTTGGCTCCCACGCTATCGCGAGACGTCCGTGACCGTGCCGTGACAGAGCTCCATGGGTTACGGCGTTTACGGCGAGCTCGTGGATGACCAGCGACAGCGGCTGGACGGCTTCGGGAACAACGAGATACTCTGGTTCACTCATTGTGATGTGGCTGTTTGGATAGCGTGAGATCTGCGCCTCGATGACATTTCGTATGTCGATCGCCTTCCAGGAGTTCTCGGACAGCAGCGCGTGCGCCCGCGCCAGCGATTGAACACGCTCCTGTACGGCGGAGGCGTAGGCCGCAGGATTATCAGCGTTGCTGAGCCGCACGATACTGTCGACGATCGCGAGAACATTTTTGGCTCGATGGTCGACTTCCATCAGCAGCCGATGTTCAGAGGCTTCCAGCGCTTGGACTTTTCGGTACTTCGTCACGTCGATCTGAGACGCGAAGAAATAAGCGACTTCTCCGTCGTCGTCGAGGATAGGGCTAACGTGGAGCTGGTTCCAAAACGAAGACCCGTCCTTCTTGTAATTCAGAAGCTCTACATCCACGCCCTTGCCGGCCGTCAACGCGTAACGGACTTCGGCCACTGCAGCAGGCGAGGTCCCCGTCCCTTGCAGGAACCTGCAGTTTCGACCGACGATCTCGTCCGCTGCATAACCTGTCAGATCGAGGAATGCCTGGTTGGCGAGAACGATCGGATATTCGGGTTGTCTTGCGTCGGCAACGACCATCGGCATCCTGGTGCGCTCGAACGCTGCCGCGCTAAGCTCCTTGTGATCCCGCTGGCCCGTAGGGGATGCGACGGTCGGCTGATCACCGTGGACCGGGGTCTCTGATACTGCCAACTGCTTACCTCATTGTCTCGGTGAGCAGGTAACATCTTTGTCGGGTAAAGGTTTCACTGTGCAGATGAATGGCGATCCGGCTTGGGAATAGCTGACGCCGTAATATGCCCGCTGCACGCCGACCTCATGCCGCGCTGTTTAGTTCGCGGAAGGTGATCGAATAACGAAGCTGATCGACCGGTGGGATAGAATGCTCCCAAAGGGTCCTGGCCTCGCCGGCCATCACATAGGCCGATCCTGGTTCGACTATGACCGAGCTGCGCTGCCACTTGCCGCCCTGGCGCCGCCTTAGTCTGAACGTGCAGGGTGAGAGAAGCGAAATACCGACCACGCGACCGAAGACGAATTTGTCTTTGTGCCAACCGATCGGAGCGCCGGGACCATATTCGGTCACCAAGGCCTGTTCCAACCGGTTGGGGTCGATTCCAGCGAAACTGCCTGCCATCGCGCGGACGGGAAAAAGAAACGGCGGGATGTCTTCGCCTTTTCGGACACGCTCCGTATCGAAGTCGTATTTCCAGCCATACGAAACTGTCCTGCGTTTGCCCTCGAAACCGTGGAAGTCGAAAGCTTTAAACGGCAGCCCAGGCATCTTTTCGAGAAGCGCCTGCTGCAGATCGTCGGGGACGACATCGGGTGCATAGCGAAAACCGTCCGGAAGTGCCGGCTCGATCGCGCCGAAGAGGTCATGCTGTTCCATCTCGCTCATATCTGGTTCTCAAGCTACCTGTCGTCTCAATGCACGCTCGGCGTTTTCATCACGGTCGCAAAGTCCTCGGCGACCAGTTCGCTGACCGCAATCAGGATTTCTTCGCGCGAGAAACCCGCCCGCAGCGCATCCCGGATCAAATCCTGCAATTCGGGTTCGATGACGTCACGACAATCCTCCAGGCGCTCTTCGGAAATTGTTATGCTGGTAAGCTCTTCCATCTTTTACCCTTCACGGAATCCCGCTCCGCCCATGGCAGAGCGATTTCGAATGTACTAACGCACGGAGGCTTTCCGCTTTGGCGCGGCGATCAGGCCTTCGCGCTGGATCTTCTTACGTGCGGCCTTTCGGTGGCGGCTGATTGCGTGCGCCTTTTCCCGCACGCGCCGTTCAGACGGCTTTTCGTAAGCGCGCCGTTCCTTCATTTCTCGAAACAGCCCTTCGCGCTGCATCTTCTTCTTCAGCACTCTGAGGGCCTGGTCGACATTGTTGTCTCTGACGAGCACTTGCATCGAATTCTCCTTTTTGATCCAGCCTTCTCCCGTCAGCCGAGCTGCTCAGCGATCAGCTCCTGCAGTTCGCGACGGGTGAGGAGACAGGGAGAGATTTTCCTATTCTCTGTCGGCCGAGTGACGGCCTCATCGCGCTCGCGCGGCTTCGCCGCCGCGGGCGCGGAAGCGATGTTTGTTGTGTTCAATGGGTTTCCTTTGCCGGCCAGCCGGCTGGCATCATCAATTTGATTGGGATTCGCCCGTCACAAAACATGGAGGGCAAGCGTTTGCTGCTGCAGGCAAACCCTGCAGACAAACCCTAGGGCTTGCTCAGCAAGTCTCGCATATGGGGATTCGCAATGACTATTACAATCTTCCGAGGAATGTAGCTCCAGCGAAAGCGGCAGGGAGCCTCAATCAGGTGAGGCCCTCAATTGCACCAGACCTCCCGAAGCCGAGCAGTTGGCGTCTGCTCAGTTCTTTGCCGTTCCCGGCGCCGCCATCTTCGCATGCTGAGCTGCCAGAACTGACGCCGGCGTGACGTTGGCCATCGCCGCTTGGAATTTGTTCTTCCAACCGGCCACCACATCGCCCGCCCCATCCATCATGGCATCGAACCCGACCTTGGCAACGTCGGCCGGATCGTCCTTCTCGGCCTGGCCGACGTCCGTATCCAGCATATCGGCGCGCTCGAAGAAGCGCGTGTCCGTCGGGCCCGGCATCAAGCACGAGACGGTCACGCCGGTATCCTGGAGCTCGTTGCGAAGGGCAAACGAGAAGCTGTTGAGGAAAGCCTTGCTGCCGTTATAGACGGCTTGATAACTGCCCGGAATGAACCCGGCGATCGATCCGGTGATGAGGATTTTGCCAGCGCCCCTTGCCCGCATCTGGTTGCCGATCTGCTGGATCAGATAGACCGTACCGACGACGTTGGTATCGATGACCCTGCGAGCCTCTGCGAAGTCCTGGTCGAGGAAGCCCTTGCCCAGCCCCCGCCCGGCATTTGCGAGCAGCAGATCGACGGAACGGCCGTCGGCCTCGATGCTCTCGGCAAGCCGATCGACGCCCTCGACAGTCGAGAGGTCCGTGACGACAGCATCGACGTTTGCTCCCATCCGGCGGAGTTCCGCCGCCGCGTCCTTGATCTCCTCCTCGTCGGCAGCGATGATCAGGTCGTAGCCCTTCGACGCAGCGATCTTTGCGAGTTCAAAACCAATACCGCTCGAGGCGCCGGTGACGACGGCAAGGCCGGTTTTCTGTTGTGCGCTTCCCATGATCATGCTCCTCTTCCTCAGGGTTTCAGAACGACCTTGATGCAGCCGTCCTGTTTGTCGCGGAATGTCTTGTAGAGATCGGGGCCTTCTTCGAGTGTGGCCCGGTGGGTGATGATGAAGGACGGATCGATCTCGCCGTTCTGGATACGCTCCATCAAAAGCGGCAGATAATGCTGAACCGGCGTCTGGGCCATGCGGAAGGTCAGGCCCCGGTTGATCGCCGAGCCCATCGGGATTTTGTCGAGGAAGCCGCCGTAAACGCCGACGATCGAGACCGTGCCGAAGTTACGGCAGCAGTGGATCGCCTGACGCAGCACATGCGGCCGATCAGTGCCCATAAAGGTCGCGACCTTGATGCGATCGAGCCGCGAATCCCAGCTTGCGGAGGGCTCGGCTTCAGTTCCGACGGCGTCAATACAGGCGTCTGCACCGCGGCCGTTGGTCAGCTCCATGATTCTGTCGTAAATATCCTTGTCCATGAAATCGAGCGTGATCGCTCCGGACTTTTCGGCAAGCGCTAACCTTTCCGGAACAGTGTCGATGGCGATGACCCGCTCGGCGCCGAGAATGAACGCGGACTTGATCGCCATCTGTCCGACGGGACCGCAGCCCCAGATGGCGATCGTATCACCCGGCTGGATGTTGCAGAAATCGGCCGCCATGTAGCCAGTCGGGAAGATATCGGACAGGAACAGAACCTGCTCGTCGGTCAGTCCCTCGGGCACTTTGATCGGACCGACATCGGCATAGGGCACGCGGAGATATTCCGCTTGCCCGCCGCTATAGCCGCCGAGCAGATGCGTGTAGCCGAACAGCCCCGCAGGTGAGCTTCCCCAAAGCTTCTTCGCTTTCGATGGATCGGGATTGCTTCGTTCGCAGCCAGAAAAGAACCCGCGTTTGCAGAAGAAGCATTCGCCGCAGGAGATGGTGAAGGGAACGACCACGCGGTCGCCGACCTTTAGCTTCTTATTGTCCTTGCCGACCTCGACAACCTCGCCCATGGTTTCGTGTCCCATGATGTCGCCGCTGTGCATGTCCGGCATGATGCCGTTATAGAGGTGAAGGTCGGAGCCACAGATTGCACAGGCTGTAACCTTGATGATCGCATCGCGACCTTCCTCGATTTTCGGATCGGGGACGCTTTCGCAGCGGATGTCGTGCTTGCCGTGCCAGGTTAATGCTTTCATGTCTTCCTCCCGCGGGGGCGATCATTGCAGTCCTGCGACGGAAACCACGACTTCCAGAAGTTGTTCCCTTTTTGAATGGGTGTAAGTGCGCGAACCTGGAGGTAGCCTGCGCATTCTCCGCCCATGGCCGGACGATCACGATTTCTTCGGATATCAGAGAGAGCCGTTGCACTCGCGGGACATCGTCATGATGTCGCGGCTGCGGTCTTGGTGGCAGCGTGCTGGTGCGCGGTCGGTGTCGGGCTTGATTTTCCGGAGGAATGGTTTCTTCTCACGAACCTGCTCTGCACGCTTGTCGTTTTGCTCCTCCTGCTTCTGATGCAGCATTTCCAGAACCGAGACATGCGAGCGCTCCGGGCCAAGGCTGACGAACTAATCCGTTCAACCGATGGCCAACGCAACCGAATGATCGGCGCAGAGCAGCGTGAAGCGCATGAGATCGACGGGAATTGGGGTTAGACGGATTGCAAAAACTCCTCCGTCATGAGGAGTTCGAGCTGCACCGAAAAACGGTCGCCCAGCAGTTCGAGCGACGCATCATGAGTGTCGTCGGCGCCGGAACAGACGGCGTCACGAAGGACAACAACCTGGTAACCCAGGTCGATTGCTCCTAGTGCCGCCGATAGAACGCAGACGTCAGTCTCGCCGCCGGTCAAAACCACGGTGCCGACGCCCTCGGCCGAAAGTATCCCATGAAGCGTGCCGCCCATCCACGGCGAATAGGTCATCTTGTCAAAAACGCGCGCGGGAGGGACCAGTCGTTGCAGGATGGGCAGAAGATCGAGCATCTGGGGGTCTAGACGCTCGCGCGTCATTTGCGACCACTTTTCATAATAAACCCGCCACATGCCGGGCATGTCACTGGAGCGCGAGGGGGTAATGAACCGGGTGAAGATGGTGCGCTCCGGGAAGCGCCCTGCAAGTTCCTCGATTTGCGCACAAACTTCCTTCATCCACGGCACGTGCCAGGGCGTTTCCTCTCCAAAGATCCGTTGCATGTCGATGCAGAGATGGATCCAGGGCCCTCTCATTCGGGTCTCCCTACGCAGCCATCGCCACAAGCGTTTT
The DNA here is from genome assembly GCF_004345245.1 of Rhizobium sp. BK251. Classification (GTDB taxonomy): domain Bacteria; phylum Pseudomonadota; class Alphaproteobacteria; order Rhizobiales; family Rhizobiaceae; genus Rhizobium. Next base: position 155,857 of record NZ_SLUQ01000012.1, read on the forward strand.
TGTGACAGCAATTGAGTCACAGGGTTTGGCGAAAAATACGCCTCGCGACGGCAGGTCGTCTGGGCGCGGCATTTTCATGCCGGAGCCCACGATGATCTCCATCGGCGGCCAGCAGTCGCGGACGGATACGGCGAGGTTCAGGCCGTCCATCCCGCCCGGCATGTCGATATCGGTGAAGAGTATACAGACTTCTGGGACAGTCTCCAGGATCGGCACCGCATCCGCAGCGTTCGATGCCTCAAGCGCCTCGAACCCGGCTTCTTCGACCAGATCCACGGCGGCCAGAAGCAAGAGGGGTTCGTCTTCGACGACCAGGACTTTCCGCTTCATGCTACTTCCTAATTTTACAATTCTACGGCAAAATTCCCGTCGGCGGCACAAGTTCCGGAGCCACTTTTTACAGCCCCGGCCTCATATGTACGTATGGCGGTGTCAGGAGATTCATATGTCCACGATCCTCATCCTCGAAGACGAACCGTTTATCGCGCTGGACCTTGAGGAGACGCTGGTTGAAAGCGGCCATCGAGACCATGTGACACTTTCGACGTGCAAGGACGCCTCGGCCTGGTTGGACGCCCACACACCAGTCGCCGCGATCATCGACCCGCGACTGTCGGACGCGATCTGCACCACCGTCGTTCGACGCCTTTCAGATCTTGGCGTTCCCTTTGTCGTCTACTCCGGAGAACCGGATTCGCTGATCGAAAACGAGCCGGTCTTCGGCAAGGGCGAAATGCTCGGAAAACCGGCCTCGCCCGACCAGGTCATTGCGGCCGTTACCCGAGCTCTACAAACGGAATAGCCTCTGCACAGATCCATCGATTGAGGTGCCAGATGGCCGTGCCAGGACGTGGTCTCATAAACACTACCCGTCGCTCTTTCCGGGAAGCACTGAGCTCAATACCTGCCGCACCGTGCCGCGGATAATGCCTCCTTCATTGGGATCACCTTTTACCAGCGCCGACGTGAGGTTCTTGACCTGCTCGAACGTCAGATGCGGCGGCATCGGCGGGACTTCGGGGTCAGTCTTGACTTCGAGTAGCACGGGACGGTCGGAGGCAAGCGCTTCCTCCCAGGCAGGCCCCAGGTTTTCCGGGCGATCGACAAACAGACCTTTGAGGCCGATGAGTTCGGCGAACCGGTGGTATGGCACGTTTGGAATGCCTTGCGAGGCCTCGAACTTCGGATCACCCTCCATGACCCGCTGCTCCCAGGTCACCTGATTGAGATCCTCGTTATTGAAGACGCAGATGATGAAGCGGTGGTCGGCCCAGTCTCTCCAGTATTTTGAAACGGTGATCAGCTCTGCCATGTTGTTCATCTGCATGGCGCCGTCGCCGACGAGACCGATCACCGGTCGGTCTGGATGGGCATATTTAGCGGCGATGGCATAGGGAACGGCGGCGCCCATCGATGCCAGTCCGCCCGAAAGGGACGCCATCATCCCGGGCCTAATCTTGATATCGCGCGCATACCAGTTTGCACACGAGCCGGAATCGCTCGTCAAGATGACATTGTCAGGCAGGCGTGACGACAGCTCCCAAGCGACCAGTTGCGGATTGACGGGATTGGCTTCAGCGTGGGCGCGTTCCTCAAGGAGCTTCCACCAGGCGGCGACGTTCTTTTCTACGCGGTTGCGCCATTTGCTATCTTTTTGCTCAAGCAGGGGAAGCAATGCGTTCAGCGTTTCCTTGGCGTCGCCGACGAGATTGACGTCCATGGGATAGCGCAGCGAGAGCATGCCCGGCTGGATATCGATCTGGACCGCCTTCGCCTGTCCTTCCTCGGGCAGAAACTCCGCATATGGAAAGCCGGAACCGATCATCAACAACGTGTCGCAGTCGCGCATCAGGTCCCAGGAGGGCTCGGTTCCAAGAAGACCGATCGACCCGGTAACCCAGGGCAAAGTATCCGGAAGAACGGCTTTCCCGAGTAGCGCCTTGGCAGCCCCTGCCCCTAGCCGATCGGCGATGGCGACCACCTCGTCGGTCGCGCCGAGCGCGCCGGCACCAACCAGGATGGCAACCTTTTCGCCGGCGTTGAGGACATCCGCTGCGGCTTGCAGGTCCTCTTGATATGGCACGATCTTGGGTGCCCGATAGCCGAAGCCGGAATGGAGGGTTCCGTGCGCCCGCGCCGGTTCTTCATAAGGCATTTCCTGCAAGTCGTTGGGCAATATCAATGCCGTCACCGTCCTGTTCGCCAGCGCGATCCGCACCGCACGATCGACAAGATGTCGGACTTGCGCAGGCGTGGAGGCCTGATGGACGAAAGCTCTGGCGACATCCTTGAAAAGGGCGGCGAGATCGACCTCCTGCTGATAATGCCCGCCAAGCGCGCCGCGCGCCTGTTGCCCGACGATCGCCAGAAGCGGCTGATGGTCGGCGCGGGCATCATTCATGCCGGTTACGATGTGCCGCCCCTGGGCCTGAGGTCGCGATACAGACGCCGAGCTCGCCGGAAAATTTCGCGTAGGCAGACGCCATGAACGCGGGCATCTCCTCATGGCGTGACTGGATGAACTCGATCTTGTCGCCGGCACGGTTTAGCGCGCCGAAGACGCCGTTGATGCCATCGCCGGGATAGCCGAACATGCGGCGCACGCCCCAGACGTGAAGACGGGAAACGACGAAATCGCCGACTGTCTGTGTCATATCGATGCCTCTTGGGTCACATCAAAATAGGTCTGAACAAACCCTTGTTTCCGGGTGTTGGTTCCGCAATTGCGGCAGATCTCTTCTGCTCTGAAGAGCCGATCTGGAGCGGTTCGATCCGGACGTCCTGAGCGTCGGTCGCAGAGACGCGATCACAATTCAAAGCCAGCGGAACTTTGGTCGAAAACCACAGTTTTCCCTGCGTCAAATCTCATGCCAGTCAAGGAGATGTTCCATGCCCCAGGGTGACAAGTCCGCCTATACCGACAAGCAGAAGCGCACGGCCGAGCATATCGAGGAAGGCTACGAAGATCGTGGCGTTTCTGAAAAGGAAGCCGAGCGCCGCGCCTGGGCCACCGTCAACAAGGAAAGCGGCGGTGGCAAGAAGTCCGGGTCCGGTCGCGGTCATGCCGAAAACCATGAGTCCTCCGAAAAGGGAGGGCGCAAGGGAGGTGCCGCTGCTGCCTCGCGGACGAAGGAAGAGCGTTCCGCTTCGGCCAAAAAGGCCGCTGCCACTCGCAAACGCAATGAGCACCACGCCCATCATTGACCCCTGATACGGCGCCCGACCCAGGGCGCCGCTTCCCAGGCGGAGGATCCGATGCCGAAAAAGAAACCCAAGCAGAAATGGTCGCAGGACGTGACCGACAACAGCGATGCGATGGACCTCGAAGGCCGGGTCTTCAAGCAGCGCAGCGCCAAGAAGATCGCGGATTCGCTCAAGCATTCCGCGGAGGAAAGCCCCCGGCGAAAAGCCAGCCCTTTCCAGTCTGCGATGTCGATGCTCACCTTCTATATCAATCGTGCCGGCAAGCAGCTGTCACGATCACGTCTAGCGACCCTCAATCGCGCCAAGGACGAGTTGCGCAAGGACTTTGGCAAGCAGCCGAAACGCTAAAGAGCGTCGGCTGATGCCTGCGCTAGGACCGACACGGCGATTTTGAACGATGCGCCGCGGACCGAATTTCTGCGGAACACTCAGGTCGAAAATCCGTTTTTATGCCGAAATCAATCCAGGAGATTCCTATGAAACAGCTCGCTATTTTATCACTGGCCGTAGCGCTCGCAGGTCCGGCATTCGCACAGTCTGCGGCGGAAAAGACCGGCGTCAACTCCCTGATCGGTGTTGCGCCCAAAACCGAGGATTTCGTCCAGGAGGCTGCGACAAGCGACATATTCGAGATCGCGTCGAGCAAGCTTGCCCTGGAGCGTGGTGACGAAGCAACGAAAGCCTTTGCCGAGCAGATGGTCTCCGATCACCAGAAAACCACGGATGAACTAAAGGGCTTGGTGACCAGCGGCAAGGTCAAAGCACCGCTTCCGGCAGCGATGACATCCAGTCAGCAAAGCATGCTCGACAAGTTGAACGGCCTTCAGGGCGCCGACTTCAACAAGCAATACCACTCTGATCAGGAGTCCGTGCATGAAGATGCGGTCGATCTGTTCAAGCGGTATGGCGACGAAGGCGACAATGCCGATTTGAAAGCGTGGGCCGCCAGTACGCGTCCGGCTCTGGAACACCATCTGATGATGGCAAAGGACCTCAACAAGTAGTGCTGTGAAAAAGTCAGGAGGCAAGTCATGATCGACGAAAGGAAAGAAGACTGCGCGCCTATCAGATCTGGGAAAGCGAGGGGCGGCCGGTAGGACGGGATCTTGCGCACTGGTATCAGGCGGCAGACGGCGAGGCCAGCGCTACCGGCGAAGGAGCTCACTACATGCTTTACTCTGCTTGCGCGGCGTCTGCCGGGTCACTGGTGATCAAGTTCTATCGTTCCGGCGATCAAGTTCGCGGATATGTCCGCAAGATCGCCGAGACCGGCGAAGACGATTCGATATTTCCTGGTGAGGAGATGGAGCCGGAGGCTGCTTTCGATCTGGCCCAATCCCACAATGGAGGTAGCGGCAAGCCGATCTTCGTGGAGCTGACAGAAGGCGTCGAATGGGATCCGTCATGGGGGGCACTCGGAAATAATGATCTCGAGACGGTTCCAGCTGAAACGGATGCTTCTCGCGCTGCGGATAATCCGACCGCCTCCCGGCGTCGCACGCGTCTGGCTCGAGAGGCTGAAAAGGGACTGCGCCGCGCAGTGGGCGAGACGCAGGGTGAGGAGGATGTGAGAAACCGCCGGTCCGACCGCCCAGGAGCCCGATCATGACAACAAATGGCAGATCGTCCAAAGCGCAGATTGCAATGGACGCCAGAGGGCAGTCCGAAAGCAACCATGCAGGTGGCACCAACAACGGTGTCAGCAGTGCCAAGCCGCGCGTGATCACCCATTCCGACGACGCGACGGTTAACAAGAAAACGCCGGGCAAGGGCAAAGACACCAAGGACTGGGACATCAATTACGACGAGCGCGACATGAACGAGGGCGAGTGTCAAGGATAGAGCTGAGAAGCAGAGCTGCGCCCTTCCGGCGCAGGCCGGAACATGGTGCGACATCGAAGGTTTAGTGTGACCGGGGAGCCTCAACCGAGATGGCTCGCCTCGTCGTATCGCTTGAGGCATCCATGACGTCGAAAACACGCTCTCCCAAAATCAAACCCTACTCCGGACCTGCGGGCGGATGGGGTTCTGCAAAATCCGTCGCCGAGATCGCTCTGAAAGAGCATGTGGCGCTGCGTGGGCCCAAGCTGCTATCGACGCAGAACAAGCCGGAAGGCTATATGTGCGTGAGTTGCGCCTGGGCGAAGCCGGCGAAAACCCATCCGCTCGAATTCTGCGAAAACGGTGCAAAAGCGACGGCCTGGGAGATCACATCAAAACGGGCCGACCAGGCATTCTTCGACAAATATCCTCTTTCCGAACTGGAGCTTTGGGACGATCACGACCTCGAGGAACAAGGTCGTTTGACGCATCCGATGCGCTGGGACGCAGCCACCGATCGATATGTTCCGGTCACCTGGGCCGAGGCGTTCGAAGAGATCGGTCGGGAGCTACGCGCTCTCGACCCGCATCAGGTCGATTTCTACACGTCGGGTCGGGCATCGCTCGAAACGAGTTACATGTACCAGCTGTTTGCGCGCATGTACGGCAGCAACAACATGCCCGACAGCTCCAACATGTGTCACGAGAGCTCATCGGTCGCTCTTCCGGAAAGCATCGGGGCCGCTGTTGGAACAGCCGTCCTTTCGGACTTCCAGAATACCGACTGCATCTTCCACATCGCGCAGAACGTTGGTACGTCGTCGCCGCGCTTGCTGCACGATCTCCAGGATGCCGTCGATCGCGGCGTCAAGATCGTCACCTTCAATCTGTTGCGTGAACGCGGCCTTGAGCGGTTCGTCAACCCGCAGTCGCCGACGCAGATGCTCACCGGCAATGAAACGAAGATTTCCTCTGAATATTATCAGGTCAACAATGGCGGCGACATTGCCGCTCTCTTCGGTGTCTGCAAGGCGTTGATCGAAGCCGACGATGCGTTGCGGGCTTCCGGGGAAAGCCGTGTCGCCGGTGACGACGGCAAACCAAAGGATCCAGACAACGCTGCAATGGTTGCCTTTGCGGCCTCGATTGCGGCGGCCGACAAGAAGCATGTCCTCGACCATGACTTCATCAAGGAGCACACCACCGGCTTCGAGGAATTCGCCAACGCCGCACGCGGCCATCGGTGGGAGGAGCTGGAGCGGGTTTCGGGCCTCAGCCGTGATGAGATGACGCGGGCAGCGGCCACCTACGCCAAATCCGAGGCGGTGATGCTGGTTTATGGCATGGGTTTGACGCAACAGCTCATGGGTGTGCAGAACGTCCACATGGTCTGCAATCTGGCACTGTTGCGCGGCAATATCGGCAAGCCCGGCGCCAATATCTGTGCGGTCCGCGGTCACTCCAACGTCCAGGGACAGCGCACCGTCGGCATTACCGAGAAACCGGGCCTGGCGCCGCTCGATAAGCTCTCTGAACTCTACGGCTTCGAACCGCCGCGGTGGACGGGCCGCTCGACAGTCGAGACCTGTGAGGCGATCATGAGCGGGCACTCGCGAGCCTTCATTAGTCTCGGCGGCAATTTCCTAAGAGCCGTCCCCGACACGACTGCCATGGAAGAAGGGTGGCGTAGGCTGCAGCTTAGCGTGCAGATCGCCACCAAGCTCAATCGCAGCCACGTGGTTCATGGCGAAATTGCTTATCTGCTGCCCTGCCTCGGTCGCATCGAACTGGACGAGCAGGCGAGTGGCCCGCAGGCCGTATCGATGGAGAGTTCCATCGCCCATTTCCACGGGTCGCGCGGCAAGACGAAACCGGCAAGCCCGGAGCTCCTTTCGGAGCCGGCAATCGTTGCCGGCATCGCCAAGGCGACACTCGGCAAAACCAAGGTTCCCTGGGACAGCTGGGTCGGGAATTACGCGGAGATCCGCGATGCGATCGAGCAAACCTATCCGGAAACGTTCAAGGATTTCAACAAACGACTGTTTACGCCGGGTGGATTCGTGAGACCGCTGCCGGCGCGCGAACGCAAATGGGTGACGAAGAGCGGCAAGGCGAACTTCCTGACGCCGGAGAAACTGTTTCCGGACTTTTCGACGGCGCAGAGTACCGACGTGCTCCACCTTGCGACTCTCCGGTCGAACGACCAGTTCAATACCACGATCTACGGGTATAGCGACCGCTTTCGCGGTGTCGAAGGCACGCGGAAGGTGGTCTTCATGAACCCGGAGGATATCGTTCGGTTGGGTTTCACGGACGGCGAGAGCGTGGATGTGAGCACCGCGATCGATGCCAACAACGTCCGCAGAGTGACGGGGTTGCGGATCGTTCCCTACGATATTCCCAGGGGCTGTTGCGGGGCGTATTATCCTGAGACGAACCCGCTCTTCCCGCTGGCTCACCATGATCCGAAATCAAAGACCCCATCTTACAAGCTCCTTCCGGTGCGTCTCAGCCGATCGGCGGAAATCCCACATGATTGAGGGGGCCGCTAGGTGAGCACATGATGTTCGGGGGGATCAGGGACGCAAAGTGGCCGTATCTGGCAGCCCTTCTTCTACTGGCCGCCGGGGGCGCCCTGCTCGGTTGGATGCGACAGCCACGGGAACTGCGTACCGATCCACCTGGTACCGCCGATCTTGACCGAATCCGGCTGATGTCCAATGGCATCAGTGGCGCGCCGCCCGAGAGTTATTTTGCTGAAGGGAAACCTTACGAAAGCGACGCTTATAATCTCAGCCAGGGTCAGCGCCTCTATGCCTGGTTCGGGTGTTCAGTCTGTCACGGCGACGGGCGCGGAAACATAGGTCCGTCCTTCCTCGACGGTTGGTGGCTGTATGGTCCGGAGATGGTGTCGATTGTCGTGTCGATCCGGGATGGCCGGCCGCACGGCATGCCGGCCTTTCGCGACCGGATGACGATCGAACAAATCTGGCAACTGGCCGGTTATGTCCAGACCATCGGCGCCTATTCGGCCAAAATGGCGGCGACGGGTCGCAGGGACGACCGCCACACGCGGCCGGCCGAAAACCGGGCGCCGGCGAAGATCCTGTTCAACGAAGGACCGGTCGGCGTCCATCCAGACCAGGGACCCTCCCCTTGAGAGCGGCCCGCATCCTTCTGCTGCCGATCATTGCTGCTGTCGCTGGCTGCAGCGGCAACCAGTCGGCATTGCATCCCCAGGGCGCTCCCGCGATCCATATCGAGCACCTGATCATCGGCATAACCGTCATCTGCACGGTCGTCTGGCTCCTGGTCATGATCGTGCTCGGCTGGGCACTGCTGCGGAAACGGTCCGACGACAGCGGCGAGCCCCGTGAACGGCCCTTGACGATGATCGTTGGCAGTGCCGTTGCCGCGACGGTTATCATTATCGCAGGTCTGACGATCGCAAGCTTTTACACCACACGGGGCATCGGTTTGCCGGAAAACGCAGCGCTGACGATCACCGTCAGGGCACAACAATGGTGGTGGCAGGTCATCTATGCCGACGCCGATCCGGCGCTCAGCTTCCAGACTGCCAACGAAATCCATATCCCGGTCGGTCAGGCTGTTCGGATCCAGCTCGAAAGTGCCGATGTCGTGCATTCGTTCTGGGTACCCAGCCTTGCCGGCAAACAGGATCTCGTGCCGGGCCGCAGGAACAGTCTGCTCCTAAGGGCGGAACGCCCCGGCATCTATCACGGTCAGTGCGCCGAATTTTGCGGGCTTCAGCATACCCATATGGCGATGATGGTCATCGCCGATGAGCCGGCGGACTATCAGCGCTGGATTGCGGCACAACGCGGGAACAGCGTGATGCCGACCGACCCCGACGCTGCCGCCGGAAAGCTCGCTTTTCTGTCAAAACCTTGTGCTGCCTGCCATACGGTGCGCGGTACTCCGGCCACCGGCACCACCGGCCCCGACCTGACCCATATCGGCAGCCGTCATACGATCGCAGCCGGACTTCATGAAACCACACGCGGGTCTCTTGCGGCATGGATTGCCGATCCGCAGACACTCAAGCCCGGTAACAACATGCCGATGGTTCCCCTTACCAGCGTCGAGCTGCGGGATATCTCCGCCTATATGGAGAGCCTTAAATGACCATCAGGGAGGACGGCCAGGATCTGCGCGATACCGGATTGGGCGAGATCGAGCTCGACCACCGTCTTTCAGCGACCTGGTCGACACCCAGGGGATTGTGGGGCGCCCTTTCGACCGTCGACCATAAAATCATCGGCCGCCGCTACATCGTGACGGCCTTCGTGTTCCTGGCGCTCGGTGGAATCCTGGCGATGGCGATGCGGCTGCAACTATCCGAGCCCGAAGCGCGGTTCATTGGTCCGGATCGCTACAATCAGATATTCACCATGCACGGCACCAACATGATGTTTCTGTTTGCCGTGCCCGTGATGGAGGCGATGGCCGTCTATCTGGTGCCGCTGATGGTCGGCACCCGCAACATCGCTTTCCCGCGCCTCAACGCGTTCTCCTACTGGATGTATCTGGCCGGCGGGCTGCTGCTGTGGATCGCCTTTGCGGTCGATACCGGCCCTGACGTCGGCTGGTTTGCCTACGTGCCGCTATCTGGACCGCAATATGCTGCTGGAAAACGCGCCGACATTTGGGCGCAGATGATCACGTTTACCGAAGTCTCGGCGCTGGCCGTCGCGGTCGAGATCGTCGTCACCGTTTTCAAGCAACGCGCACCCGGCATGTCGCTCGACCGCATCCCATTGTTCGTCTGGTCGATGCTGGTCACATCGTTTCTGATCATCATGGCGATGCCAGCGATCATGATCGCCAGCTCGGCGCTGATCCTCGACCGGCTTGTCGGCACCCACTTCTTCAATCCGGCCGAGGGCGGCGACGTATTGCTGTGGCAGCACCTGTTCTGGTTCTTCGGCCACCCGGAGGTCTACATCATCTTCCTGCCAGCGGTCGGTATGGTCTCGACGATCGTCGCGACCTTTACGCGGCGCCCCGTGTTCGGCTACCTCGCCATGGTGATGGCCCTGGTAGCGACCGGGGTTCTGGCCTTCGGGCTCTGGGTGCATCACATGTTCGTCGCCGGGCTGCCGCGTCTCGGCGAAAGCTTCTTTACGGCGTCGAGCATGGCGATCGCCATTCCTGCTGGTCTGCAGATCTTCTGCTGGCTGGCGACGATGTGGGCCGGCAGACCGGTGTTTAAGACCCCGTTCCTGTTCGTCATCGGCTTCATGGTAATATTCGTCATTGGCGGGATGACCGGGGTCATGGTGGCCTCCGTTCCCTTCGACACGCAGGTTCACGACACCTATTTCGTGGTTGCGCATTTCCACTACGTTCTGGTCGGCGGCGCGGTCTTTCCGCTGCTCGGGGCGATTTATTACTGGTTCCCAAAGATCACCGGCCGAATGATGAGCGAGAGGCTCGGTCGCTGGGCGTTCGGCCTGATCTTTACCGGCTTCAACCTGACCTTCTTTCCTATGCATATCCTCGGGCTGCAGGGCATGCCGCGCCGCATCTATACCTATCAGCCGGAAATGCCGTGGTCTGGCTTGAACATGTTCGTTAGCCTGAGTGCCGTGATCCTTGCGGCGGGTTTCCTGCTGTTCTTTATCGATGCCATCCGTAGCGCCGTCTCCGGTGCGGCCGCGCCTGACAATCCCTGGGACGCATCGACGCTCGAATGGTCGACCTCGTCGCCGCCGCCATCCTATAATTTCTCGCGCTTGCCGGTGGTCAGTAGTCTCGCGCCCTTGTCAGAGAAATCAGAAACGCTTCGCGTTGCCTCCGGCCTGTCGGTCGACCGCCGCGAATTGATCGTCAGCAGTGTCGTCGACGCGCTTCCAGAGGCGCGCGAGTCGTCACCTGACAACTCTATCTGGCCGCTCTGGTCGGCACTCGCAACCACGGTGCTGTTGATCTGGTCGATCTTCACTCCCTGGGCAGTCGTCTGGGGATCGATCCCTGTGTCGATTGCCCTGATCGGATGGTTCTGGCCGAAAGGCACTCCGGAGGACGACGCATGAAACAATCCGTCGTACTCGATCTCACGAAACTGCCCCCGCATGGGCTTGGCACCGCAAGCCTGACCTGGTGGGGAACGCTTGCCTTCATGCTGATCGAGGGAACAGGCTTTGCGCTTTCGATCGTTGTCTACCTCTACCTCATGAGCCTGGCACCGCACTGGCCGTCGAATGCACCGCCCCCCGATCTGCTGCCCGGAACGGCCTTGACGGCGTTGCTGATTGCCAGCCTGCTTCCCAACGTCCTGATTGCCCGCTGGGCACGGCAGCAGCATTTGGTGAAGGTCCGTGTCGGACTGATCATCATGTCCCTGCTAGGGGTGGCGCCGCTCATCGTTCGTATCTTCGAATTTCCGGCGATGCACGTCTCGTGGGACCAGAATGCCTACGGGTCGATCGTTTGGGTGATGCTTGGACTGCACACGACCCATATTCTGACCGACCTGATCGACACGCTGGTGCTGATGTGCCTGATGTTTTCCAGGCATGGCGACAATCCCCGCCGCTACGGTGATGTCAACGACAACGCGATGTATTGGAACTTCGTCGTGGCGACCTGGTTGCCGATGTATGTCTGTCTCTACTGGATACCGCGCCTATGACAAGAACCTGGATGCGATATTGCGGACTTGCCGTCCCGCCGCTGGCCTGGGCCGTGGGGACACAGCTTGGGCAGATCACCCCCTACCTCGATTGCCGTCGACAGATGGTTTGGACACCCGCCCTTTGCTCGGCCCTCTCGTTGATTTCGATTGCAGGAGCTGCTGCCTCTCGTCTCGCGCCAAGACGAGTGGGCCGGACTGAGCGGTTTGTCATCGATGCGGGATTTCTGATCGCCTCCGCCTTTGTTTTTGCGCTGGTATTGCAGGGAGCGGCGTCGATGCTGCTGGACCCATGTCAGCGCTGATCTGCACCTTGATCTCACTGATGATGGCCGCTCCGGCGCTGGCCCATGGAGACGATCCTCATACGGCTGCGTCGGTTTGGACATTCGATCCGTTGATCGTGCTACCAATCGCGGTGATAAGCGCACTCTACACGTTCGGCATCGTGAGGCTTTCAGGTCGGGCGCGCCGACTCGGAGCGATGCACCGCCAAAGCCTTTTCTTCTATGGCGGCATGCTGACTTTGGCGGGCGCGCTGATCTCGCCGCTCCACTGGCTCGGAGAACACCTCTTTACATTCCACATGATCGAGCATGAGATCGTCATGGCGGTCTCGGCGCCGTTGATCGTGCTTGCAAGGCCGGTCGGCCTCCTTCTATGGGGTCTGCCAAAACGAGCGCGTCGTGGCTTAGGCGCTGCCATGCGAACTCCTCTCATCCGGCGGTCATGGGACTGGAGCACGGGAGCGACCAGCGCCACCGTCATCCATGGTGTCGCCATCTGGGGCTGGCACCTGCCCTTCCTGTTCGACGCTGCGGTGACCAATACCTCTATGCATCGCCTCCAGCACCTCAGTTTTTTTGCAACGGCGGTCCTGTTCTGGTGGGCGGTCGTTTGGAAAAGCGACTACGGCGCCGCTGCCTGGCACATGTTCCTGACGATGTTACACACGAGCATCCTCGGCGCCTTGATGGCGCTGGCACCGCGCGTTCTCTATATCGCCCAGACGCAAACCGCTTCTGCCTGGGGGCTGACACCCCTGGAGGATCAGCAACTGGCCGGCATGATCATGTGGGTGCCGGCCGGTACCATCTATGCAGCTGCGGCGATGACGATGCTGGCGCTCTGGATCCGCGGTTCCAGCGAGAGAGGAGCGCGAAATGCCTGATGTTGCCGGCTTGGCCCCTCGCCCCATAGTCTGGCTTGCCGCCGCTGTTGCTGCCGGGCTGAGCGCCTTTGTGGTTACCAATACAATACGCGACAGTCAGACAAGGACGGCCGCAGCTGTGGCGCTGACCGGTGGCGATCCGGCGCGCGCTCCCGCACTCTTTCGTCGCTATGGCTGTTCGGGTTGCCATACCATTCCGGGCATACCGGGGGCGGACGGCCAAACCGGCGCGCCACTCATCAGGTTATCCAAACACGTCTATATCGCCGGCGTGCTGGAAAACCGCTCCGACAACCTTGTTGCATGGATCGTTTCGCCGCAGAGCTTTTCGCCACAGACCGCGATGCCGAACACCGGCATCTCAGAACAGGAAGCCAAGGACCTTGCCGCCTACCTCTACGCACATTGAGGTTAGGGTTCGGGCGTCGGCAAGGCCGGGAGGGCCTTGATGTAGCGCGCAATCGCATCACGATCGCTGTCGGGCAGCATGGCCGTGTTGGTCACAACGTCGGCCATCGACGATCCGACACGGCCATGGTCAGGCGTGTCGCCTGTTTTTAGCATCGTTGAAATGTCTTGCTCGCTCGACTTGCCCAGGTCTTGCTGCGTGATATTGGGCACGAACCCCGTCCCTTGCGGATCGACTCCTCCGGCAAACCGGGTGTCGGGTTTGATGGCACCGAAGACGTTCCGACTGGAGTGGCATTCGGCGCAGTGGGATATGCTCTCGACAAGATAAGCGCCGCGATCATGGATCGGCTCGCCACTCAGCCGGGCCTCCGATTGACCCTCCCGAAAAAACAGCAGCTTCCAGAATCCGACGAACCGGCGAATGCGAAACAGAATCGAAGGGTGATGCGGTGGTGCCCGTCCCGAGACTTTCGGAAGCGTCATGAGATACGCGTAGAGATCCCGGATGTCGCCGGCCGTCATTCCAGTGAAGCTCGTATAGGGAAAAGCAGGATAATAATGCTCACGCTCAGGCGACACACCGCCGACGAGCGCGTTCGCCAGATCGACGGGGGTCCATCTGCCAATTCCGTCCACCGGATCCGGAGAAATGTTAGGCGGCCGAAAGGTGCCGAACGGTGAGCCGAGCGCCATGCCGCCTCCAAGCCGCAGTCGATCGGGTTGGCCAGGGGTCGCATGGCAGGACGCACAACCGCCGGCCGCGAAGATCAGTTGCCCGTGCACCGCGTCAGCGGCACCCTCGAACTGCGGATCGCCTTGCGAGAACGGCGGGCGAGCTGCGCTTATATTCCAGCCGGCCGCAACCGCGGTGCCGCCGCACAGAATGGCGACGAAAGCCATTTTCCCGAGCGTGGCCGGGGCAACATTCACAGTCCGGGGTCGCGTAGCTCCCGAGTGTGCCAAGATCAGTCGTCTTTCGTCTTGAAAGCGTCAGAAACCTTCTTGACCTCAGGGTCGCTGTTGCTTTCGCCATTGGCATCCCGGTCCTGGTCGGGATCGTCCTTCGCGCGAAGGTAGCCCCTCGGCGTATTTTCCTGGGGACCTTCCCAGCGTGGTGACTGATCCGTCGTGCCCGGAGCCCCGTCCTTTGGTGAATTCATACCCATGTTCGCTTCCTCCTATGATCGAAGCTAACTGAGGCAGGAAATGAAAGTTCCATCGTCCCCCGCCGCAGCGCGTTTTGACTGTGTCCTGCAGGGGTTCAGCCGGTAGACTACCAACTTACGACTGCCGGGAGTGGCAACCGGCCAAAAATTCTCGAATTCAGGGATTCACAGATCTGAAGCCAAAGCGTACCAAGAAGCGCTCCTTGAGCTCGCGGTGGACCTGGGGCGACGGCCGATGCGCGAGGCACCCGTCGTCGCCACTCAGCCGGATCGTCTGCTGATCATGCATCTATATCCAGCACCGCGTCGATGTCGCAGACGACCCCGGCGGGGTTGTAACTGATTGTCGACCGGCCGTTCAGCTCGGCGGCAAGAAGCCTCTCAACCAGACGCGATCCGAAACCCTTTCGTTGGGGGCTTCACTGCGGGACCACCGTGTTCTGCCCACCTGAAATGTAGCCTTGCTTTCGTGCTCTCATCACCGTCGCCAAACCGCCAGGAGATCGAGATCTTGCGTTGAGCAACCGACAATGCGCCGTACTTTGCAGCATTCGTCGCGAGCTCGTGGATAGCCAAAGAAAACGAGACGACTGCCTTCTGCGGCAGAAGCACAGGGATGCCTTCGATCTCGAAACATTCTGCGGGATAGGGCTCCAGGACTTGCTCACCAGCGCTGAAAGATCGGCGCGCTGCCAGTCTCGATGTGTAAGGAGATCATGCGCCTTCGCCATAGAGGTCAGCCGTTCCCGGAAGGCGTCTACTTCGTCCTGCCCCGTCCCCTCCCGCCCCAGGGTCTGTTTCGAGATTGCGATGACGGTGGCAAAGAAGTTCTTCACGCGATGATTGAGCTCGCCAGTCAATACCGTAAAGCTTCTCGGCGGGGGCATTCCAGCTGGTAATCGTCAAGTCGAGATCGATGCCAAGGATCGCGTCATTCGAGGACTCGATGATGGCAGCCAGGTGGCGTTCAGCCTCCTGCGCATTCTTGCTTGCCGAGATGTCGATGGCAATGAACCCAACTTGTCGGATCCGGCCATCCTCACCCCGGAGCGCCGAAACCGATATCGCCGTCACAACATTGGTCTTCATTCAGGATTGAGACGGCATCAGAAGCCTAGCGGTTTCACACCTCTAGTGGCGCGCGTGGCTCACCATACGATAAGGATGCACGGCCTTGAACTGCGAGATCATGGCGGTTGCTTGCTGTAACACGCGCTCGGCTTTACGCACGTCGTCACGCGCCAGTTCGTCAGCATTGATGAAGATCGCCTGTGCCATATTGGCGGAAAGCGCGGCAAAATGGCGGTTGCCTTCGACATATGCCTCGCGTGCAGCTGCCTCCAGGACATGCGCGATATCGGCAAAGACCTCTTCGCGCTCCTCGATGCTGAGGTCTTCGATGACTTTGATCTTCTCTTCCATTCTCGATCTCACTCCGGATAGACGTGTGATAGTGACCGAGCTCATCGGAGCCTCGATCGCGCAAAGAGCTAGGAAGCGAAAATTTCCGTTTCAAGAGCTTAGTTAAGCCTGAACTCGCCTTCGAGACGACGCCATTCGTTTGGCCCTATCAGACGCTGATGGCTGTAGCGGACGGAATGCAGCGGCCCGTCGAGGCTGGCGCGCCAGAAGTCGAGGAATTTATGCATTTCCGGAAAATCGGGAGCCAGATCGTAGTCCTGCCAGACATAGGTCTGCAGCACGGATTCGAAATCAGGAATGCGGTAGAGGATGTGCGCGGTGGTGAGGCCGTAGCCGTTAAGCTGACGCTCGAAATCCGACGAGAATTGCATGCTCATCTCCGTTTCATGACACTGCCAAAGGTGGCAAAAAATCATGCATCCATCAACGGTTTTCTTAAACCTTCGAAGGCGTTTATCGTTCCTCTCCAGCATGTTAGCAGCCGCCGGGGTAGAGTGCTAATTTTTCTTGCCGACCCTCTTGAAATCAAAAAATCTCGAAAATAAATTTTCCCCGCGAACGCTCAGATGAGGTTCGCACCCGTCCGGATTGGTCACCCGGTCCGGCAGGGGATTTTGCGTCATCTTTTTGTCCAATGGAGGAAAACATGTCGTTCCGACCGCTTCATGATCGCATTCTTGTCCGCCGGGTCGAATCCGAAGAAAAGACCAAGGGTGGGATCATCATCCCTGACACTGCCAAGGAAAAGCCGCAGGAAGGCGAAGTCGTCGCCGTCGGTCTTGGTGCACGCAACGAGGCCGGCCAGATCCAGGCGCTCGACGTCAAGGCTGGCGACCGCATTCTGTTCGGCAAATGGTCCGGCACCGAAATCAAGA
>NZ_SLUQ01000013.1 GCF_004345245.1 Rhizobium sp. BK251
GCCGGAGCGACGCTCGAACCCAATGAAACCGCAAACCAATGAGGGGTCAGTTCTTCAATTCGGCAAAGGGGTCAATTCCTCGATTCGCTTGACACTCAGCACCGAATGGTCATGGTCGATGACAATCTCACCGCACGCCATGTCATGCCGTATGCGCTCAACGCCAAGGTTGTTGAAAAGCAGGTAGCGGACGTTATCGAACCATGGATAGGGCTGTTTGGTATTGTCGCGAACATATCGCGGCGGGATAACAGTGCCGCCTGACACGATGCCAGTACCGGGCACCTTCACCATGGAGCATTTCAGTTCAGACTTGGTGATAGCGTAGCGCGTTCGCGCTTGACTAATCATCGCCTGCCGCCAGCGCGCTTTCTGGTGACAGCTCAGCCGCGCGATTGAATGCTCGCTGGTCATCAGGGCATCGAGGGCGCCGTCTGTCCAATCAAGGTCTACCAAGCGGATAAGCACAGCGAACAAAGCGGTGCTGTTCAGTACCACGCCAACCTTGCGGTTAGGGTGACAGCCCTCAACGATTGCCGTGCGCAAGTCCTCTGGCAAGTCATCAAGGGAGTAGTCTTCCGGGTCCAGCGCATGTCCTCGGTAGCCATCATAGAAGCTGTGGTGGTAAGGGGCGATGGGCTTCGTCATAGCGGCACCCCCGGAACAGTGATGCCTTTAATAGCCCTGTTGTTCTCGTCCACGGCGTATTTGATAAGTCCCTCAAACTCCCTGACAAGGCCGCGCCGCTCCCCACGCTCAAACAGGCTTAAGAAGACCGGCTGCAAGACAGCGGTGATATCCTCGACCGAATACATGTAGAAATAGGCGTAGCTCACCAAGGCTTGGCAGGTGGGATGGCGCATGCTTTTCGTCGCCAAGGAAAGCCGTGCTGCCATGTCGTTGAGCGTCATCGGGTCAAGACCCTTCCAGTCCTTGAGGATGGACATAACCATGCCGCCTTGCCTGCCTGGCATACGGTCATGCCCGAACCTCATCAGGAAGCCGTCGATGTCCTTGCCATGAATTTTGGGGACATCGATCAGCCTGCGGCAGGCGGGTGAGCCACCTTTCCACCTGTAGGAACGTTCCGCCCTGGCGTGCCAGCCGAACAAAACAGTTTGCTTGTTCAGGTGGAAGATTTCAGGGCCACATTGCCGCCCATAGGCGGTGGGTCCAGCACGGTAGTAGATTTGACAGCCCGGAGACTTGCCAATCCGTATCATCGGAGTGCCTGGGACGTTCTCCGAGAGATACCGCAACCGCCTCTTTACGTCATTCTCGTCCTCATAATCGAGGTCGATGACGATGAGGGTTCCATTGTGGGCAAACCCAAACCCGATATGCTCCCCTAGTCCCTTGCGCCGACTGCCCTCAATCCAGTCGCGGATTTCTGCATCCGTCGGCTCTTCCCGTCCCCACCTATCCCAACCCGTAACATAGCAAGCTTTGCTTCCGGGGCTGATCGGAATGAGGTTGCGCCAACCGTTGTCCCTGGCGCGGCGGGCTAGGTGATAGTAGCGCCCTTGGTCATCTGGAAGATAACCCTCACCGCTCAAATCGCCTTCTTGGTACTTTTCGAAATCCCAATAGCCATGTTTGTCTTCGGCCATGCCGCCCTCCCATGTTGAAGTGAGGAGGCATCCGCCCATGGCCTCGTGGTAGGGCGCATTGGCTGGGCTAAGGTGGGTGATAATTGCAATCTGCGGGATATGTGTGTATCATAATTGCACCAGAAGGTTTTAGCGGGCCTGACGGTTCTCTGAAGCGCCCCCGTCCCAGAACGGGGGCGTTTTCATTTCAGGCTTCTTCATAGTCAGTCACGACGTACCACTCACCATCGATGGCAATACCGCCTCCGCGTATCCGAGCATTCGCGGGTCGCCTCCTGCCAACGTCGCGGCGTACCACGGCCACCTCACATTCGTTCAGAGAGGCCCAAGCAACGCATGCCGCTTGCAGGCAGGTATCTGCATGTACCGGCGAGGCCATGTCATCGATGATGACGATCAAGCAGCCCTTGCGGTCGTGCAAGCCGAGCACCCATGGGTAGACGCCGGTACTGGCTAGCAGCTTGTCCATGGTGCGATGTACGCTGCGCAGCCGTTTCAACCGCCAGTCCTCTTCAGTGCGATGGTGGCTGAGTGCAGGCGGAAGTCCCCATATGAGCGAGACAGGGAAATCCTGCGCCAGTGCAGACAGTCCGCGATGCTCGATCACCGTGCACGCAATTTCATCGCCGCGCGGGCGTTCGGCTACTCGTCGCATGACACGCCCCCTTGGTTCAGGTGACGTGTAAAGACACCAAACAAACAACTTGTGGTGCCCGCTGAGACTTTGCTAATATTTGCGAACATAGGCCTTCACCTCCTATGGTTTCAGTGTTCGCCAACACAGAAAAAGCGCCGTCTCCTTGCCGGGAGGCGGCGCTGCTTTATTCGGCTGGTTCGGTCTTCGGTTCCGTCCGTGCCGGATCAAACTTGAAGATGTAGCGCTCGACATCAGCGCGACTGAAGTAGCGTCGTCCGCGAATTTTCCAGCTGTCGATTCGCCGCTCGCTGCACCAAATATAGACCGTCCAAATGGAGCGTTGGGCGAACGCGGCGGTTTCTTCGACCGTCAGCAGATCGTCAGGAAATTCCATGCTGTCCTCCTGTAACTCCTTACCCGTGATTGCACGGTAATAGTAACAGGCAACCCAAGGTTCCACAAAGCCTTATCTTGCGGAATGTCTCATGAATTCAAGGGCTTGAGTTCTCGTCATCTGTTTTTGGCAATGTACCGTCATCAGGGATGCCGAGGTAAGCTAAGACCCTCGCCCTCTCCCCCGCCAGCCACCTCCTATCGCCTTCTACAAACTCGGCCAGTCCTTCAACTCCGTCTCTCATATTGTTAAGGGTTCTGATCAGTTCGTCGTTGCTCGTGATTTCACGCGGCATCTGCGTTCCTCCTTTTCGGCATCAGTGGCGATCGTTTCATCTCGGCCTTGAAGTGTTGGAGTGCGTCTAGTGATGTGATAATCGCGGCGAGCGATTTACCTATTTTGGTAGTCAGATCGCCGTCGGTCTCCCAATCGTTTAGCTCCCCCAGCAAGCTGTTGCTCGCCGTCGCTAGCGATTGCGCATAAAAACGGTAGTTAGAGATCGTCCCGGTCAGTCGCCGTTTGCTCAGCATGACAAAGTTCTCCCATTGGCGGACCCGTGGCGGGCCGCGCTTTTGCCGAAATCGTAGTGATATGGGAGGTATCGATAGCGGTCGTAGTTTCTGTATGATTCAGCGATCCACAGAAAAAGTCAAACTCACGGAATACAAGTCATGGCTGCGCAAATGCAAGTATTCCTAGTATTCGTATTTTCTAAACTATAGTATTAACAATGACTTAAGCTTAACGGTAATGCTTAACCGATTGTTAAGACGATCGGAGCAAAATGAATCGAACGAACCGCAAATGAACGGATGACATCATGCGCTTTCTGTCCATGCGAAAAATTGCTCGATTCTGCATGATTGCAGCAATGACAGCGACGGTAGCTTTCGCGTCGCCTGTCACGCAGACTGCCGTCGCAGCGGGCAATGAACAGTACACGATGCAGGAAATGGTCGACGCCGGACACAACTTCTTCGGCTCAACCAGCGGCGGACTCGCAAAGGTGATCGAGGCCGCCTTCGAACGCTACGGGCTGCCGAACGGCTACATTCTCGGCCAGGAGGGCTCAGGTGCATTCATCGCGGGCCTGACCTACGGCGAAGGCCAGCTCAACACCAAGAATGCCGGCAACTATCCGCTCTTCTGGCAAGGCCCATCCCTCGGCCTCGACTATGGTGGCCAGGGCACGCGCGTCATGATGCTGGTCTATGATTTGCCATCGACCCAAAGCGTCTATGCCCGCTTCGGCGGCGTCAGCGGATCTGCCTTCGTCGTCGCCGGCGTCGGCATGACAGTGCTGAAGAACGACAACGTGCTGATCGTCCCGATCCGCACCGGCGTCGGCGCACGCCTCGGCATAAACGTAGGCTACCTGAAAGTTACCCCCACTCCGACCTGGAACCCTTTCTGAGGTCAGCGAACGCCCTTGGCGAGAGCCGGCATGCGCCGGCCTCGCGAACATGCTACTTGCCCCTCGGCATGGGCCGTGTTTAATCATCCATCTCTAGACGATATCAAACCCAGGTGATGGCCCTGCCGTGATCGAATTCGCATTGTTGTTCGGGCTGGGTTTTCTGACGGCAGCCTTCCTCGGCTTTCTCGTCGCCCCGGCCGTCCACCGGCGCATCGTCTCGTATACCGAGCACCGCATGAAGGCGACTATGCCGCTGAGCCCGCAGGAAGTGCGGGCGCAGAAGGATATGGTCCGCGCGCTTTACGCCGCCGAGAATGCCAAGACAGCCCAGGACCTGACGCGCGAACGCGAAAAGGGCGTCTCGCTGCAGCTTCGTCATGACACTCTTGCAAAAGAGGCTGCCCGCCTGGCCGCCGAAAACAGCGACATGCAGGCACAAATGAACGAAATGAACGTCGACGCCGGCGATCTCCGTTCACGCTTGCGCCGGGAGGAAGGCCATATCGGGCAGTTGAAGGTGAGCCTGCACGCAGCTGAACAGGCGAGCACGGCCAAGGATGCCGACATCGAGGCCCTTCAGAAGCGCCTGCTCAAGATCGCCGCCGATACGGACAATCTGAAGATCGACATCGCAACGCGCGAGACGGAGATCGAGAGCCTGAAGTTCCGCGCTAAGTCGCTCCGCGAGGAGCGCGATGCGCTGCAGCGGGAAGCAAGCCTTCTCACGACACGCGCCAAGGACGCCGAGGCGCGCCTGACCCAGGAGGAGCACAACGTGCTGCGCCTGCAGGACAAGCTCAATCGCGAAGCCGCAGGCAGCGCCGACAAGGACAGTCTCATCGAACGCCGCATGCAGGAAATCGCCAAGCTCAAGGAGAAGCTGAAGGCCGCAAATGCGGAAGCGCGCGAAGCCGCAAGGACTCTCCGCGCCGCAAGCGCCAAGCCTGCTCCCTCGCTTCGGCAGATCAACGGCTCCCCCAGCGCACTTCCCGCCGGCGAAGAAAACGTCAGCGACCACGACACGCCTCCCTCCCTCGCCGCACTGCCCGAGCGGCCGGTGGAGGTGGAAATCGCGCATCTCTCGGACGATGCGCGCAACCGCAGCACGGCACTTTCCGAGCGACTCATGAATGCCGGCACGCCCGGACACGAGCAGGCGTTGCGCGAGGAGATCGCCGCCATTGGCGCCGAGATGGTTGCCCTCACTGCATTGCAGGAAGGCCGGACGTCGCCGATCTATGATCTCCTGCCGGAAAATGCAGACACAAGCGGCGAGCGGCTGAGCCTCGCCGCGAGAGCCGCAAAGATCCTTTCCGAACAGCGGGGATAGGGCTCTTCAGGTCTTTCCCATCGCCGAAGACATGGCGAAGAGCGCGATACCGGTCGCGGTCGCCACGTTCAGGCTGTCGAGGCCGGGGGACTGGGGAATGCGGGCACTTCCGAAGGCCGAGAGAATAGCTTCCGGCAACCCATCGCCTTCCGTCCCGACAACCAGCGCCATCCTGTCCGAAACCGGCAGTTTCCGGATGTCAGCCTCGCCGCGAGGCGAAAGGCTCCAGATCGCAAAGCCATGCGAAGCGAGAACACCGAGCAGTTCCATCGCGCTGCCGCCGCGGTGATAGGGAACCGTCAGCACCGAGCCGACCGATACCCGAAGCGCCTTGCGATAGAGAGGATCGCAGCACGTGGCGTCGAGCAGGAGTGCATCCGCGCCGAACGCCGCCGCATTGCGGAACATCGAGCCGACATTGTCATGGTTGGAAATACCGCTGCCGACCAGAACCAGGGACCGTTCCGGCAGGCTTCCCACGAGGCCCTCGAGACCGCCCTCCTCACTGCGGCAGCCGAGCGCGAGCACGCCGCGGTGCAGGTTGAATCCGACGATGCCGTCCAGCACGTTCGCCTCGGCCACATAGACAGGCACTTCCGCCGGAAATGCGTCCAGGACGTCACCGACGCCTTCCACCCGGTTCTTGAGAAGCAGGATCTTTTCGGCCGCAAAGCCCCGACCCCGTTCCTGGGCGGCAGCCAGCACCCGCAGGACGACCGTGCCTTCCGCGATGAAACGGCTCTGGCGTCCTATCAGGTCGCGCTCGCGGATATCGCGAAACTCAGCAATCCGCGGATCCTCGGCGCTTTCGATGGCAATGAGGCGGCGCCCGGCCATCGGTTCGGGTCTCAATTGCCGGTGATGGAAACGTCGGCGACGATACGGCCGACGCCGATATCGAAGACGATCGCCTTGCGTTGGCCACCCTGCAGCATGCCGTAGAAGAGGATCTGGCTGCCCGAAAACGCGACCGACTGGACGCTGAAACCGTCAGGCAGCGCGGCCGTGGCCGCACGCGGCGCATCCGCGGGCACCGAGATGCCGGCGGTCGGTGCGACTTCTTGCTTGGTCGCGTTGTGGGTCGTCTTGTAGACAATCGCGCCGAAGACCGCCATAAGGCTGACGACCATGATGGCGCCGGAGACGATCTGGAGACGCACCATCTTGCGCCGGACATTTTCCATCGCCGGATCGAGGGGCTTTTCTTCCTTATCGTCTGGCTCGAAATTCGTCATCGATGGCGTCCCTGTTTCATATCTGCCGGAGAATAAGCGTCTTGAGCGACCCCTTTAAACAAGCGACGGACAATAGGAAAGTCCTGACCGCCGATGAAAGCGCCGAAGGCCGGCTCGATGCATGGATCACCGCAAAGCTCGGCGAGGAGTTCTCCCGCAGCCGCGTCAAGTCACTCATCAAGGAGGGCGCCGTGCTTCTGAACGGCGCGGCCATGACCGATCCGCATCGCAAGGTGCGTGCCGGTGAGAGCTTCGAGATCACCCTGCCCCCGCCCGAGGACCCGACGCCGAAAGGCGAGGACATCCCGCTCGATGTGCTCTACGAAGACGATGATCTCATCGTCATCTCCAAGCCCGCTGGCCTTGTCGTGCATCCTGCGGCAGGCAACTGGACAGGCACGCTCGTCAACGCACTGATCCATCATTGCGGCGAGAGCCTCTCGGGCATCGGCGGCGTCCGCCGCCCGGGCATCGTTCATCGGCTGGACAAGGATACGACGGGCGTGATGGTCGTCGCAAAGAACGACATCGCCCACCGCCATCTCTCGCAGCAGTTTGCTGATCACGGCAGGACCACGCCCCTCGAACGCGCCTACCGTGCGATCGTCTGGGGAAGACCGAGGGCGCTCACCGGCACGATCGACGCTCCGCTCGGCCGTTCCGTAGGCGACCGGACGAAGCGTGCAGTGAAGCGCGACGACAATCCGGATGCCGATGAGGCGATCACCCACTACGAGGTGCTTGAGCGCTTCCACGAGGCCCCGGACGCGACGGCGCTCGCCTCGCTGATCGACTGCCACCTGGAGACAGGCCGGACCCACCAGATCCGCGTCCACATGGCCCATATCGGACACCCGCTTCTTGGAGACACCGTCTACGGCGCCGGCTTCAAGACCAAGGCCAATCTCCTTCCGGACGAGGCCCGCAAGCTGGTCAGCCGCTTCCCGCGCCAGGCCCTCCATGCCTACCTGCTGCAGTTCGAGCATCCGCGTACGGGCGAGGTCATGCATTTCGAAGCTCCGCTGCCCGAAGACATGGAAAAACTCGCCGAAGCACTGCGAAATGGCTGACAGGTAATAACGGCATCGTGACCCGGCCTTGTGCCTTGAATCACTGTTTCGCCGTACTTATTTGTATATTGGTTTAGTGCGGGCTCAATGGAGCCGCACGGCCTGGTTCGCCTTCGATGCGAAGCATCTATCGGGGAGCCGGAGTTATATATAGGAGGGTGCTAGATGACCCGAAATACCTTGCCGTCCATTACCGCCGGCGAAGCCGGTCTCAACCGTTATCTCGACGAAATCCGCAAATTTCCGATGCTCGAGCCGCAGGAAGAGTACATGCTCGCCAAGCGGTATGCAGAGCATGGCGACCGTCAGGCCGCGCATAAGCTCGTCACCAGCCACCTGCGCCTCGTCGCGAAGATCGCGATGGGCTATCGCGGCTACGGGCTGCCGATCGGCGAAGTCGTGTCCGAAGGTAACGTCGGCCTGATGCAGGCCGTCAAGAAGTTCGATCCGGAACGTGGCTTCCGCCTGGCAACCTATGCCATGTGGTGGATCAAGGCCTCGATCCAGGAATATATCCTTCGGTCCTGGTCGCTCGTGAAAATGGGCACGACAGCCAACCAGAAGCGGCTGTTCTTCAACCTGCGCCGCCTCAAGGGCCGTATTCAGGCGATCGATGATGGCGATCTGAAGCCCGATCAGGTGGCCGAGATCGCGCGGCGCCTGAACGTTTCCGAGGAGGAGGTCGTGTCGATGAACCGCCGCCTCTCCGGCGATGCATCGCTGAACGCGCCGATCAAGGCTTCCGAGGGCGATTCCGGCCAGTGGCAGGATTGGCTCGTGGATACCCATGACAGCCAGGAAGAAGTCCTCATCGAGCAGGACGAACTCGACACGCGCCGTCGCATGTTGGCAAAGGCGCTGTCCGTGCTGAACGAACGCGAGCGTCGCATCTTCGAAGCTCGCCGCCTGTCCGACGAGCCGGTGACGCTCGAGGACCTTTCGGCCGAGTTCGACATCAGCCGCGAGCGCGTCCGCCAGATTGAGGTCCGTGCCTTCGAGAAGGTACAGGAAGCAGTGCGCCAGGAAGCGCGCGAGCGCGCCAAGGCCGTAAGGGTCGTCGAAGCGACGCCTTGAGCTCTGATATCCGCTCCTGAACAGTCAAAAGGCGGGCCGCTCATCGCGGCCCGCCTTTTTCATGTCAGTTGCCAGCGGAGAGCTACTGGCTGGTAGAAGTGTCGCCGAGTGCCGTCCACGCCTTGATCGCCGTATTGAATGCTTCGACCCCGGCTGGACCCTTCTCCATCGTCAGCAGCGCGCGGCGGCCATTGCGGTACGTCACCGGAATGTCGATCCAGTTTCTCGTGCCGAGAAGATCGAGATTGGCCTTGCGGGCATCCGGATAGTCGTTGAGCGCCACCATGTAGAAGTCGTCGGTGATCTTGGCCGGCACGGCGATCAGAGCGTCACCGCGATCCTGCTCGGTCTGCTTCATCGCGATCCGCTGGACGCTGTCGATGCTGCCGCCTTCGAAGTTTGGCGGAAGCGAGAAGACGATCTCGACGAGATGGCTTGCGGGCAGAGACGGATCGCCATTCCGCTTGAACGTGATCAGGGCGGACAGATTGCGCTCGGGCACGCTGACCTTGCCCTGGACGGTCGGTGCCGTCCGGCCGTCGTCATCGGCTTCCTGCTGTACGGACCATGTGACCGAGCCTTCGATCGCCGTCGGCGAGGACTGGCCGAGGCGCTCCTCGTAGAGGAACATCTTCTGCACCGCGCCGTTCGTCGCGGCCGAAGCCGTGGTCTGCGGAAGATCGGAGCCGTTCGTCGCCGCCGGAGCAGTCGTATCGCCCTGCGCCGGCGGTACATCGGCGGCTGCCACGTTCTGCTCGGAGACAGACCTGCCTTCGACTGCAGGCTGCCCGGGCACAGCGGCCGGGCCGTTGTCTATTTCCGTGCCATCCGCAAGCAGGCGCTGCGTGAACTTCGTGTCGCTGGCATTGTTGTCGAGCGCGGCCGTATCCCGCGGCGGGGTAGTTGCCGCAGGTGCGCTAGGCGCAGCCGCCGTGGGCGCCGGCGTTGCAGGTGCTGGCGTCTGGGGCGCGGGCGTAGTTGCGGCCGGCGGGGCTGCTGCCTGCTCCTCCGCTGGTGGCGTGTCGACGTTCGTCGCCTGGCGTGCCGAGCTTACGAGACCAGCCAGCATGTCATTCAGGGCATCGCGGTTCAGCCATGCGGCATATCCGCTCCCGCCGAGGATGGCGAGAACGACGAGGATCGTCAAAATCGTCCCGATGCCGAAGCGCCGCCGCTTCGGTTCCATGCGGAAGCTCTTGCCCTGAAGCTTTGCTGCGACGAGCTGGTCGAGATCCGGCTGCGTGGAAGCGCCTTCCTTCGTTTCGGCCGCACCCATGTCGGCCTTGCCGAATCCGGTCAGTTCCTCGACGTGGCGCCAGTCGCCTGTCGAACCTTCCTTGGATTTCGACGCATCGGCTTTTCCGTGAACGTCGGCGAAGAGATCATCATCCCCGAACTGCGCGGAAGCCGAAGCTTTCTTCGCGGGAACGGGCTCAACGGGCGGAAGGTCGTCGAAGGCCGCGGCTTCCCAGCCAAAGTTCTCCGTCGCCGCCGGCATCTTCGCGGCCACCTGCTCGTCAGCTGGCGGGATGTCGTTCGCAGGTTCCGCGGCGAGCGCAACAGTAGCGGCAGGCTTCCGGGGCTCCTCGGGCTGGGCGGGTTCCCAGCTGGACTGCGGTTCGACAGGCGTTTCCGGCGCCGGCTCGAACCAGGGCTGCTTGAAGTGAGCCGACCCGTCGGTCTGCAGCGGCTCGTCCTGCGTCCGCTCGATGAACGCGTCGCCGGATCCCTCGTAGGCGACCGGCTCCACGCCGTGATGCGCAGGCCCGTCAAAGGGATAGCGAATCTCGGCCTCTTCCTCGACGGCTTCCGCTTCGGGGTGCTGGCTGGGCGAAGCGGCAACCGGCTCGGCCGGTGCATATGCCACCGGCTCTTCGGGCTGATGAGCCTCGGCGTGGCGCCAGTCCTCCGCGGCCTCGTCGGCGGGAGCGACTGCATGCGAAGCAGCCTCTTCATGATGGACAGGGTACGCCTCGACCGATTCGGTATCCTCGCCATGGGCGCGGACAGTCGCGTGCTCCTCGTAAACCTCTTCTGGCGCCGGCTCTACATGTTCAGGCGCCTCGTTGGCCGGCGCGTATTCCTCTACCGGCTCATAAGGAGCGGCATGGGCCTCTTCATCCGGCACGGCGGCCGGCACTTCGGCCCCAGCATCCGCCATCGGCGGCAAGGCTTCGGCGTGTTCGCCTTCGACCTCCCGGATCGCGGCTTCCAGCTTTTCCAGCTGGCGCTGCAGCATGTGCTCCGGCGGACGCGGCTTCATGCTCTCGAGCTGGCGCTGGACGGCACCGCGCGCACGCTCGTACACCTTCACCCGCATCTCGGGCGTATTTTCGGACAAGCCATCTACGGCCCGCCGGATGACTGCAACAAAATCCGCCATCAGTACTTTCTCTTGGCGCCCGGAATCACTCGGGCCGCATCCTTTTGGTGGTGAGCGACATTAGTCCTCAAAAGGGTCGGTCACAAGTATGGTGTCGTCGCGCTCAGGGCTTGTGGAAAGAAGGGCCACAGGGGCGCCAATCAGCTCCTCCACCTGACGCACATACTTGATCGCCTGGGCTGGCAGATCGGCCCAGCGCCGCGCGCCTACCGTCGATTCCTTCCACCCTTCCAGCGTCACATATATCGGCTCGACACGAGCCTGCGCACCCTGGCTGGCAGGAAGATGATCGATCTCCTCGCCGTCGAGCTTGTAGCCGACGCAGATCTTCAGTTCATCGAGGCCATCGAGCACGTCAAGCTTGGTGAGCGCGATGCCGGTTATCCCGTTGGTCGCGACCGACTGGCGCACTAGTGCCGCGTCGAACCAGCCGCAGCGACGCTTGCGACCTGTCACCGTGCCAAACTCATGGCCCTTCTCGCCGAGGAACTGGCCGATCTCGTCCTTGAGCTCGGTGGGGAACGGGCCTTCGCCGACGCGGGTGGTGTAGGCCTTGGTGATCCCCAGGATGTAGCCGAGCGTGCCCGGGCCCATGCCGGAGCCGGCGGATGCCTGTCCGGCCACCGTGTTGGACGAGGTCACGAAGGGATAGGTGCCGTGGTCGATATCGAGCAGCGAGCCCTGCGCGCCCTCGAAGAGGATGCGCGCGCCCTTGCGGCGCTCCTTGTCGAGCAGTTCCCAGACCGTCTCGCGGAAAGGCAGAACGCGATCGGCAACCGATGTCAGTTCCTGCATGATCGCATCGTGGGACACTTCGTTGACGCCCAGGCCGCGGCGCAGTGCGTTGTGGTGCGTAAGGATGCGGTCGACCTTGCCCGGCAGCGTGTCCAGGTCGGCGAGGTCCATGACGCGGATCGCACGGCGGCCGACCTTGTCCTCATAGGCCGGACCGATACCGCGGCGCGTGGTGCCGATCTTGGTGCCGCTGTTGGAGGCAGCGTCCTCGCGCAACGCGTCGAGCTCCCGGTGCAGCGACAGGATGAGAGTCGCGTTGTCGGCGATTCGCAGGTTCTCCGGCGAGATGACGACTCCCTGACCCCCAAGCTTGTCGATCTCGGCGATCAGCGCATGCGGATCGACGACGACGCCGTTGCCGATCACCGCCATCTTGCCGGGGCGCACGACGCCCGAAGGCAGCAACGACAGCTTGTAGCTGGTTCCATCAATGACAAGCGTATGGCCGGCATTGTGTCCGCCCTGGAAGCGAACCACGATATCGGCGCGTTCCGAAAGCCAGTCGACAATCTTGCCCTTGCCTTCATCGCCCCACTGCGAACCGACCACTACGACATTCGTCATCTCAGTATTCCCGTTCTTGCGCAGACTGCCCGCGCTGTTCACAAACCCGCGCATCTATAATGGTTTGTTTTTTGGAAATCGACCCTGTTGTCACTCCAGATTCGGCTTTTTGCGTGACAGATCGGGTTGCGCAGCGCTATTGGGCGGAGGAGAGACGCCACAGCCCCCTCCAGGCCGCCGCAGTACGAGTATCCAGCCTTGCAGATGACAGCCTATATCTCCCTCATCATCGCCACTCTTTGCTGGGGCGGCAACGCTGTTGCCGGCAAGCTCGCGGTGGGTCACGTGAGCCCGATGTTCCTCACCTTCTGGCGATGGTTCTTCGCGGTCGCGATCATTGTGGTCATTTCCCTGCCGCAGCTGAAAAAAGACTGGCCGGTGGTGCGCAAGCACCTGCCCATCCTCTTATTCTTCGGCGTCGTCGGCTATACCGGCTTCAATGCGATGCTTTATTCGGCACTGCAATACACGAGCGCCATCAACGCGGCGATCGAGCAGGCAGGCATTCCCATGCTCATATTCCTCCTCAATTTCCTGCTCTTCCGCGCGGGCGTCTCGTTGGCGCAGATGGTCGGCTTTTCGCTGACGCTCGTCGGCGTCGCGCTGACCGCGGCCCACGGGGATTTCGCGACCCTCCTGCAGTTGACGCTCAACTTCGGCGACGGCCTGATGCTGCTCGCCGTCATCGCCTATTCGGTCTACACGATTTCGCTGCGCTGGAAGCCGGCGATTCACTGGAAGAGCCTGATGGCGATTCCCGCGCTGGGCGCGCTTCTCGGTTCGATCCCGCTCGTCTTCTGGGAAGCATCGAATGACGCCTTGATCTGGCCGGACAGCTACGGCTGGACGATCACGCTCTTCACGGCGCTTTTCCCATCGCTCGTCGCCCAGATCCTCTATATCCGCGGCGTCGAGATCATCGGCGCGAACCGGGCCGGCCTCTTTATCAACCTCGTCCCCGTGTTCGGCACACTGCTTTCGGTTATCCTCATCGGCGAAACGCTGCATGTCTTCCACATTGTCGCGCTCGCCCTGACCCTCGGCGGCATCGCCATCGCCGAGAAGGGCCGGCCGCCGGTCGTGGCGGTGAAGAAGCCGGCCGCGGCCGAATAGAGAGCTTCAGCCCAGTTCCAGCGTGGTAGTGCCGAAAACCCGTTCGAGCGGAATAGCCGGCGCCGGTCCCCGATACATGCGGGCAGTCTCGAAACCGGGCTCGAGACCGAGTGCCGCCACCAACCGGACCGCTTCGTCATTCTCTGCAGGCACGTCGATGTAGACCCGCTGGCCTTTTGCCTCCCGCAGCAGCGTTCCGATCAGCGCTTCCGCAGCCTGCCTGTCATCGGCGAAAAGCGGGCCGATCTTGAAGCCTTCGAAGCATCGCCGGATCGTTCCATAGCCGCGAATGCCGGCCTCGCCCCGCACGACGAAGGTGCGGCGCTTTTCCTGCGACCCGCACCACTCAGTAAGAAACGATGCACGCATCGCCGGGAATATGCCGGCATCGTAGTGGCTGATCTCGTCGAGCAGCTCAGCCGAGACCGGCAGCACATCGGCTCCGGCCTGCGACGGGTTGGCGACAATGCCTCCATAGCGCATGGTTCGGTACGCCACCTCGAAGCCGGCCCGCCGGTAGTCGGACTGCCGCTCCACCACTCCATCGAGACCAACCGTCCGCCCTGCAGCCGAAGCCATTCCGGCGTCCCAGACCGCCTTGCCATGGCCCTTGCCGCGAAACTCCGGGTGGACGATGTAGAGCCCGACAAAGGCAAAGCTGTCGCCATATTTGACAACGGATATGCAGGCGACCGGCACCTCGCCGATCGTGCCGACAAGGAAGCCCGAGGGATCTGCCGCATGAAAGGCGTGCGCGTCGTCGAGGCCGGGATTCCAGCCCTCCTGCCTTGCCCATTCCAGCGCGAGTTCGAGTTCGCCCGGACGCATGGTGCGGATGGAAAGTGCCGAATTCATGCAGACTTCCTGATTTAGCCGCACTTGCGGGAATACATCATGGGTGAGCAAAGCATCTGGACAGGCTGCACGCGGAGTTGACGCCGGCAATGAGCCGGGCGAGCGCGCCAGAGGAAATTCTCTAGCAGACCGCGCGTCACAATCATCGATCATGAAACGGCGATGCAGCAATCTCAAGCGTTATCACGCGAGCCAGGTCCATTGCGACGGTCGAAGATGCTGCCGCAAGAGGACTTCAGTCGCTCGCGAGCTCGGCGGTTCTCGCACGGTTTGCGTCGTCGCCGAAGCTGCAAAGACCGTCGCTGACTGCCGCACCGATGGAAAGAAGCAAGCTGTGCTTCTCGAATGTGAGATCCAGGATCGCCTTTTCTGCATCGCTCTCGCGTCGCAGAAGAACCGGCATCTCCGGTCGCACAAAGCCGATGCGTGTCAGCTCTGCCTCGTCCTCCGGCATCTCGACTGCGAGCGCGGCGAATTCCCGCGCATAGCCACCGGGTCCGAAAGCGAGCGCCGGCTGCGCGCCTGCCATGGCTGCAAGCGCCATCAGAATGGCCTTGATCGATTTTGCGGTCATGTCCCTGTCCCGTCTCTGTCCTTGGCGCCGCATTTCGAACGGCGTCCGCTTGCGATCCTCTTTAGGGCCTGACGAGATCAGCAGCCCTGTCCGACCACGCTCGCCAATGGATCACACGCTACACGACAGGGTTTTCAGGGCTTTTAAGTCGATGGATACAATTTTAGCAAAGTACGATTTTCTTCCCGGCCCATTCAAATGGCCTCCGTTGCAGCGGGGGCGCGGTTCTTGCGGAACTCGAGAAGGATGTGGCCGAAGAGAGCGGCAAGCACGATCGGCCCGCCGACCAAGGTCGCGGGCGCCGGTTGCTCGTTGATGAAGAGCCAGACCCAGAGCGGCGTCAGCGGCACCTCGAGAGCCGTGATCAGGCTCGCCTCGGCAGCCGGGATCAGCCGCGAACCGAAGGTGTAGAGGCTGAGGCCCATCGCGTTCTGGACGATGCCGAAGGCAAGGATGAGGCCGATGTCTCTTCCCGACACCTCCATCGGCGCGGCAAACCAGAAAGTCACGAGCGAACAGAGCCAGGCAGAGGCCGCCATCGCCGGCAGCATGGGCACCTCGCGGTGCTGCCGCATCACCGTCGCAAGGCCGGCCACCGTCAGCGTCATGACGACCGCAAGCCCCTTGCCGAGCCAGCCGCCGCCGCTCTGCTCTCCCGTCAGCATCACCAGAACGCCGGCAAAAGCCACGGCGCTGGCAATGAGCGTCGTTCGGCCTGGCCGCTCTCCGATCATCAGATAGGCGACGCCCGCCGTGACGAAAGGCACCGTCGCATAGATCATCAGCGCATCCGCGACGGAGGTGTAGTAGATGGAGCCGATGCCGCTGATCATGCTCGCCGTGGATAGCACGGTTACCGCGAAAGACGGGCCTCGCATCCGCCGGATGATCCGCCAGGCACGATCACGTTCAAGATAGAAAAACAGCAGAAAGACGCCGCTGCCGGAGACCAGGCCGCGCCAGAAGAGGATCGTCATCAGGTCGGCGTTGATCGAGCGCACGAAGATGCCGGATGAAGACCAGGCGAGTGCCGACAGCGCCACATATGCGACACCGAGGCGATATTGCTTCTGCTCGGTGAGCGTCACTGCGAATCTTCCCCCATTCGAAGCAGATCGTTATCGCCGGCGAGAACCGCTCACAAGGCGTTCCAACGCCCTTTGGCGTCGGAATTCATAAATGTCGCCACGGTTGCAATCCGGCCACGAAAACGCCGGCGCGAAGGGCACACCGCGCCGGCGCCTGCCGAGGGAAGCGAAGGGGGGAAGCTCCGATCGGCGAGGCAAGGAATCTACTTCACGCGTAGGGCGCGAACAGCTTGCGGACTGCCTCTATTTCATTGGGCCGTATGTCATGGCCGCCGGGATGCCATTCGACCGAGACATCGGCCTTCTGGTGCTCGAAATAATCCGCGAGAGCCTGCGTCAAGGGCACCGGGCAGATTGGATCGCGTTCACCCGCAGTGATCAGCACCTGGCGCCCTTCGAGGGCAGCATTGTCCTTCGGTCGGAAGGGAATGAGCGGATGCATCAGCACCGAAGCGTCGAAGAGATCGCCATGCTCGATGACGACGTTCGCCAGGATGTTCGCGCCGTTGGAAAAGCCGAGGCCGAGCACCTTGCTTGCCCCGTGCTCGCTCGCAAGAGCCTTCACATAGGCCGCCATCTTGGCAGTCGCCCGCTCGAGGTCGGCCATGTCATAGACCCCCTCGCCGGTACGACGGAAGAAGCGCGCAGCGCCATATTCCGAAACGTCGCCGCGTGGCGATACGATCGTCGCCTCGGGCAGGAGGCGGCTACCGAAATCGAAGAACTGGTTCTCGTCGCCGCCCGTACCGTGGAAGACGAAGAGAATGGGCTTTCCGGGTGCACCGGCCCTAAGCCGGTGCACATAGCTGTTGTCGGTCATGGTCATGGCTCCCGCTTAGGCTTCCAGCGGCTCGAGATGCTGTTCGATGAGCTGGCGCAGATGGGCATGCTGTTCGGGCAGTTTCAGAGCCTCGCCGAGATGGGCGGTGTCCTCGTCGCGGTTAAAGCCCGGCTCGTTCGTGGCGATTTCGAACAGCACACCACCCGGCGTGCGGAAATAGATCGCCCAGAAGTAGTCGCGGTCGATGACGGGCGTGACCTGGTGTCCGGTATCCATCAGCGCCTTGCGAACTTCGAGCTGCTTCGCGCGGTTCTCGACGGAGAAAGCGACATGGTGAACGGAACCGGCACCCGGCAGTGCGCGATTGATGTTCGGCATCGTTTCGATGTCGACGATGTCGGCACCGTTCCCGCCGGGCACTATGAAGCGCTTCACGCCATCCTTGGTATCGAGGAGCTGATAGCCCATGTATTTCAACAGTTCGGCGGTCGCGCCTTCGTCGCGCAGCCGCATGGAGACCGAGTGGAATCCGCGAATGGCGTGATCAGCGTCGATGCCGCCATGCGTCCAGGGCTGGCGGTCGTCGTCCTTGACTTCGACAAGCGCAAAGCCGTCGCCGTCAGGACCGGCAAAATGCAGGCGCTTCTGGCCGAAGGCTTCGTCCGTCTTGAGGCCGGTAACGCCGAGGCCGGCGAGACGCTCGGTCCAGAAACCGGCGGAACCTTCCGGAACGGAGAAGACGGTCGTACCGACTTCGCCGGTGCCAGGACGGCCGCGCGGCATCTTCGGGAACGGGAAATAGGTCATGATCGTGCCCGGCGCACCCGTCTCGTCGCCGTAGTAGAGGTGATAGACATCCGGAGCGTCGAAGTTCACTGTCTTCTTTACGCGGCGCAGTCCGAGCGCATGGGTAAAGAACTGGTTGTTGGTGCGGGCATCCTCCGCCATGGACGTGACGTGGTGCAGGCCTTTGATCTGGTCGAGCATTTTGGAACCCTTTCTTGCCCGCAAGCGGCGGGCATTTGCTTGACCCAAAGATGGTTCGTTGGCCGGCTCGGGCATAGCCCCCAATACCAGAACGCATTGTCTCCTATTTTTGAACGACAGAGCGGAGCCGTTCAAAAAGGCGAGCGAATTCATCCTTCAGCTGGATTGTGGATTGGCGGGTAATTGCCAGTCGATCGGCTCGCGGCCGCGTGACTTCAGGAACTCGTTCGCCTTCGAAAAGTGCCTGCAGCCGAAGAACCCGTTATGCGCGGAAAGCGGCGAAGGGTGCACCGTCTTCAGGACGAGATGCCGCGATGTATCGACGAAGGCAGCCTTGCGCTGCGCATAGGAGCCCCAGAGCATGAAGACGACGGAGTCGCATTCGTCATTGACGACGCGGATGACAGCATCCGTGAAGCGCTCCCAACCCTTGCCCTGGTGTGACGCAGCACGCGCCTCCTCGACCGTCAGGACGCTGTTCAAGAGCAGCACGCCCTGGCGAGCCCAGCTTTCAAGAAAGCCATGGCGGGCCGGGGGAATGCCGAGATCCGCCTCCATCTCCTTGTAGATGTTCACCAGCGACGGCGGAATGCGCACGCCGGGGCGAACGCTGAAGCAGAGCCCATGCGCCTGGCCAAGTCCGTGATAGGGATCCTGCCCCAGGATAACGACCTTGACGCTTGAGAGCGGCGTAAGATCGAGCGCCCGGAAATATTCGGCGCCCTTTGGAAAGACGACCTTGCCCTGCTCTTTCTCTCCGATCAGGAAGGTCCTGAGCTGCTGCATGTACGGGCTGGCAAATTCGGGGAGAAGGGCTGCTCGCCAGCTTTCTTCGAGATTCACTTTGCTTTCAGACATGCCCGCCTCGATCGTTGCCGCTCGTCAGTCCTTCATAGGCCCAGCCCCCTCGCCCCGGAAGGGTCGACATGGCGCTGAAGAACTCAAAAAACTGTTTTCCACTCTTTGCCGCTCGGTTTACATGAGATCGACCGACTGCAGCCCCGCGCAAGGGTCGAAAGATGAAACGCGCCGCAGTTTCATGAACGGGACACGCTTCGGCGATACGGAGGAAACGAAATGCAAGAGCATCCCAATTCTTGGAATGAAAAGCATAGTCGCTCGTGGCCTTAACTATGTGCTCGCGATAATATTTACATGGCTCGGAGCGATTGATAGGACTTCCTTGCTTTGCGGCCGACAGAACTGCCGGGATATATTTAAAGATGAAATTTGGAACTAGCGGCCTTCGCGGCCTTTCCGTCGATTTGAAGGGGCGAGCCTCCGCGCTCTACGCCACGGCCTTCGCGCGCCACCTGCTGGAAAGCGGGCAGGCAAAGGCGGGAGATCCGATTTTCATCGGCCGCGACTTCCGCGACTCGAGCCCGGAAATTTCGGCAACCTGCATTGGCGCGCTCGCACGCGCCGGCTTTCGCCCGGTCGATTGCGGGACCCTTCCGACACCGGCACTTGCCCTCTACAGCCTGCAGCACGGGGCCGCCTCGCTGATGATCACCGGATCGCATATCCCGGCGGATCGCAACGGCATCAAGTTCTACCGGCCGGACGGCGAGATCGCCAAACAGGACGAGACGGCGATCAGCAGCTTTGCCGACGCCATCGGAGGAGCCGATCAGGCGATCGACGAGGCTCGAGGCACCGCCGAGGATCAGTCCGGCCCCTGCGAGGAACTCTTCTTCGAGCGCAACGCCGCCCTGCTGCCCGGCGGCGCGCTCTCTGGCCTGAAGGTGGGCGTCTACCAGCACAGCACCGTTGCACGCGACCTTCTTGTACGGGTGCTACTGCACTACGGCGCCGATGTCGTGCCGCTCGGCAGGTCCGAAACGTTCATTCCGGTGGATACCGAGGCTGTCTCCGAGGACACGATCGCGCTGCTGCGCGGCTGGACAGCAGAGCACAGGCTCGACACCATCGTTTCCGCCGACGGCGACGGCGACCGACCGCTGGTTTCCAACGAAACGGGCGAGCCGCTGCGCGGCGACCTGCTTGGCCTGATCGCTGCGAATTTCCTGGAAGCGAAGGTGGTCGTCACCCCGGTCACATCAAACTCGGGCATCGAGGCCGCCGGGTCCTTCGCCGTCGTGCGCACACGCGTCGGATCGCCCTACGTCATTGCGGGCATGGACGAGGCTGTCGCCGGAGGCAAGAACCAGGTCATGGGCTTCGAGGCAAACGGCGGACTTCTCACCGCGACGCCCTTCACGATCAACGGTCAAGAGGCGCTTCCGCTGCCGACCCGCGACAGCTTCCTGCCGATACTTTCCACGCTTTATCTTGCCGCCACCCAGAAGAAGCCGCTTTCCGCCGTCGCCGCCGCCTATCGCATGCCTGTCGCAGCGGCAGACCGGCTGGAAAACTTCCCGGTCGAAACGAGCGCGCGGCTCATGACCCATCTGCGCCAATCCGACACCAATCTTGCAGCTTTCCTCGACCCGATCGGCCAGGTTGCCGCAAAG
This sequence comes from Rhizobium sp. BK251, assembly GCF_004345245.1. Taxonomy (GTDB): domain Bacteria; phylum Pseudomonadota; class Alphaproteobacteria; order Rhizobiales; family Rhizobiaceae; genus Rhizobium. The sequence goes on from NZ_SLUQ01000013.1 coordinate 20,382, forward strand.
AGCGACATCGACGGACTTAGGGTCACGCTCGCCGACCGGCGCATCATCCATTTCCGCCCCTCCGGCAACGCACCCGAGATGCGCTGCTATGTCGAGGCCGAAACGGAAGAAGGCGCAAGAAGCCTCTTGCGGCAGGGGCTGGACACGATAAAGGACTGGGCGAAGGCCAACTAGGCCGGCCAGCGCCCCCGCGACTCAAACGATTTCAGACAAAGGGACCAAGATGACGTCAAAGATAGTTCCGGTAATCATGGCTGGCGGCAAGGGAACGCGTCTTTGGCCGCTTTCGCGCGCAACGGCGCCGAAGCAGTTCATCCAGTTCATCGGCGACAAGACGCTCTTCCAGGAGACGCTTTCCCGTCTGGCCGATCCGGAGCTTTACGAAGCCCCGATCGTGGTTACCAACGAGGAGTTCCGGTTCCTCGTTGCCGAGCAGGCCCGCGAGGTTGGCGTAAAGCTCTCCGCAATGCTGCTTGAGCCGGTCGCCCGCAACACCGCGCCTGCCGTTGCCGCCGCGGCTACTCTCGCTTCCGATCTCTTCGGCGACAAGGCAATCATCCAGGTTCTGGCCTCCGACCACGAGATCGTTGCCGACAAAAGCTACTACGACTGTATCCGCATTGCCCGCGACACAGCCGCCAAGGGCAAGCTGGTGACCTTCGGCATCAGCCCCACCGAGCCCGCGACCGGCTACGGCTACATCGAGATCGGCGACAAACTGCCTGAGGGCGCCCACGCGGTGAAGCGCTTCATCGAAAAGCCCGCGCTGGAGAAGGCGCAGAAGATGCTCGAAGCCGGCGACTTCTACTGGAACTCCGGCATGTTCATGTTCTCCATCCCGCAGCTCGTCAGCGAACTGACCGAATATGCGCCGAATGTGCTCAAGGCCGTGGGCAAGTCCGTCTCCAAGGCCGTGCGGGACCTCGATTTCATCAGGCTCGACGCCGACGCCTTTGCCAAGTGCCCGGACATCTCGATCGACTATGCGCTCATGGAAAAGACGCCGAACGCGGCCATCGTCCCCTCGCCGTTCAAGTGGTCGGATCTCGGAAGCTGGGATTCCGTCTGGAAGACGGGCACGCGCGATGAGAGCGGCAACGTCGCGACCGGCAGCACCACGCTGGTCAACACCAGGAACTCGCTTGTGATGTCCCATGGCGTGCATCTCGCGGTCCAGGGCCTCGACGATGTCGCGGTCATCGCCAGCGAAGACGCTGTCTATGTCGGCCACCTCAAGGACAGCCAGGATGTGGGCAAGCTGGTCAAGCTGCTCGCCAACGCTCCCGCCACCTCGAAGCTGACGGAAACGCATCCGACTTCGTATCGCCCCTGGGGCGGCTACACATCGATCCTCAACGGCGACCGTTTCCAGGTGAAGCGCATCTTCGTGCTCCCCGGCAAGAAGCTGTCCCTGCAGAAGCATCACCACCGTTCGGAACATTGGATCGTCGTCAAGGGAACGGCCGAGGTGACGATCGGCGAGAACGTACAGATGCTGCGCGAGAACGAATCCGTCTATATCCCGCTCGGCGAGATCCATCGCCTTGCCAATCCGGGCAAGATCATGCTGGAACTCATCGAGGTCCAGACCGGTTCTTACCTCGGTGAAGACGATATCATCCGCATCGTCGACGAATTCGGCAGACACTGACGCGGGCGGCGCCGGCCAGGTCGGATAGAAGGGTGATCGCCTGATATGGCGCGCCCTTTCGATGCCTGCAGGAACAAATGACGCAATCCGTCTCCGGGCGATAGCCGAACGCACCGAAGCCATGATAACTGTCGCGAATCGGATAAGGCTCCTCGCGTGGGCCCTCCGTCGTCTTTTGGTCGGCAGGAAGGCTGAAGGAAACGGGAATGCGCTATTTTATCACCGGCACTGCGGGTTTCATCGGCTTCCACCTGGCCCGCAGGCTGCTGCAGGATGGGCATGACGTGGTGGGCTTTGACGGCCTGACGCCCTACTACAACGTCAAGCTGAAGCAGATGCGGCACGCCGCTCTCTCGCAGTTTCCGTCCTTTCGCCCCGTTATCGCCATGCTGGAGGACCGCGGCGCTGTCGAAGTGGCATTCGAGATCGCACAACCGGACATCGTCGTTCATCTCGCAGCGCAGGCGGGCGTCCGCTATAGCCTGGAAAATCCCAAAGCCTACCTGGACTCGAACGTCATGGGATCCTGGAACGTCCTGGAACTGGCGCAGCGCGCAAATGTGCGCCATCTCATGATGGCATCCACGTCGTCGATCTACGGCGCAAATCCTGACGTGCCCTTCCGCGAGATCGACAGGACGGACGAACCGCTCACGATCTACGCTGCCACGAAGAAGGCCATGGAGCTGATGGCCCACAGCCATTCGCATCTCTACAAGCTCCCCGTCACCGCATTTCGCTTCTTCACCGTCTATGGTCCCTGGGGCCGCCCGGACATGGCGCTCTTCAAGTTCGTGAAAGCCATGCTCGACGACGAGCCGATCGAGATCTATGGCGAGGGCAAGATGAGCCGCGACTTCACCTATATCGACGATCTCGTCGAAGGGATCGTCCGGCTTTCTGCCATTGTGCCGTCGGAGGAAAACCGGGTTATCGCCGAGGGGGTGGCCGACAGCCTGTCGCACCAGGCACCGTTCCGCGTCGTCAACATCGGCGGCGGGCAGCCCATCAGCCTTCTCGATTTCGTCGAGACAGTGGAGGCCGCGCTCGGCAGGCGGGCACAGCGCAAGATGCTGCCCATGCAGAAGGGCGACGTGCCGCGCACTTTTGCGAGCCCCGCGCTCCTCGAAAACCTGACGGGATACAAACCCGGGACGGGCCTTGCGACGGGCGTCAAGGCTTTCGTGGACTGGTATCTCGAGGCCCGGCCCGAGATCGAGTCCAGTCCGGCCTGAAACGGCTCGACGGACCGCATCGCGACCTCGGCAGGCAACAAGCCTCGCATCGCAGCCGTCAGTGATTGTGCCTGGGCGGCCGCTGGGCGATCTTGCGGAATTCCGTCGCGCCTTCCAGCACTGCGCCATCGGAAAGCTGCGTCACCGAGCGGCGGTAAATTTGCTGCCAGGGTGTCGCGTCGGCCGGCACGGGCGGGATGCCGTCTGCCTTCCGCCTCTCGATTTCCGCCTCCTCCACCAGCATGTCGCAGCGTCCTTTGTTGAAGTCGATGCGAATCCTGTCGCCGGTGCGGAGCCATGCAAGGCCTCCGCCCGCAGCACTCTCGGGCGACGCATTGAGGATCGAAGGGCTGTCGGCCGTCCCCGATTGGCGTCCGTCACCGATCGTCGGCAGGCTGGTGATGCCCCGCTTCAGGAGCGCGTCCGGCGGCTGCATGTTGACGACCTCGGCGGAGCCGGGCCAGCCGAGCGGGCCGGCGCCGCGAATGCACAGGATGGTATTCTCGTCGATGCCGAGCGCCGGATCGTTGATGCGCGCGTGGTAGTCCTCCGAGCCATCGAAGACCACGGCCTTGCCCTCAAAGACGCCTTCATGGCCGGGCTCCTGCAGATAGCGGCGCCGAAACTCGTCCGAGACGACGCTCATCTTCATGATGGCGAAATCAAAGAGGTTTCCCTTGAGCACGAGAAAGCCGGCGCGTTCCCTTAGAGGCTCGGCGAAGGGGCGGATGACCTCGCGGTCGATCGATTCACGGCCCTCCAGGTTCTCCGCCATCGTCTTGCCGGTGACCGTCGGACAGTCGCCATCGAGCTTGCCCACCTGCAACAACTCCCACATGATCGCGGGCACGCCGCCGGCGCGATGGAACCGCTCGCCGAGATAGGCGCCGGCCGGCTGGACATTGGCGAGCAACGGAATGTCATAGCCATGCACCTGCCAGTCGTCGGGATACAGCTCGACGCCGGCGTGCTTCGCCATTGCCGCCAGATGCGGCTGGGCATTTGTAGAGCCGCCGATCGCGGAGTTGACGCGGATCGCATTCAGGAAAGCGTTGCGCGTCAGGATGTCGGAGGGCTTGATGTCCTCGAGCACCAGCTCCACGGCACGCCGGCCAGTGCGGTAGGCCATCTGCCCGCGCTCGCGATAGGCGCCGGGAATCGCGGCGCAGCCGGTCAGTGACATGCCGAGAGCCTCGGCCATGGCGTTCATCGTCGAAGCCGTGCCCATCGTGTTGCAATGGCCGACGGACGGCGCGGAATCGAGCGCCGCCTCGAAGAACTCCTGCTCGTTGATCGTGCCGGCGGCGAGCTTGCGCCGCGAACGCCAGATCACGGTCGCCGAACCGACCAGCTCGCCATTGTGCCAGCCGTCGAGCATCGGCCCACCGGAGAAAACGATCGCCGGGATGTCGACGGTCGAGGCTGCCATCAGGGCCGAGGGCGTGGTCTTGTCGCAGCCGGTGGTGAGCACCACGCCATCGATAGGGTAGCCGTAGAGTATCTCGACTAGGCCGAGGTAGGCGAGGTTTCGGTCGAGTGCGGCGGTCGGCCGCTTGCAGTTCTCGAACATCGGATGCGTCGGAAACTCGATCGGAATTCCACCGGCGTCACGGATGCCGTCACGAACGCGCTTGGCGAGGTCGAGGTGGTGCCGATTGCACGGATTGAGGTCGCTGCCGCTCTGGGCAATGCCGATGACCGGTTTTCCGGAACGCAGTTCCTCCGGCGTGATGCCGTAGTTCATGAAGCGCTCCAGATAGAGCGCCGTCAGATCGATATGATCCGGATTGTCGAACCAGTCCTGTGAACGCAGACGACGCCCCGGCTTCTTTGCTTCGGTCATGACTACGGCTGTTCCTTTTTGCGGGAATTCATGGATTCGAGATGCAGCAGCAGGCCGCTGTGGTCCCTCTCTCCGCCTCCGTCCGCAACGAAGTCGGAGAACGCTTTCTGGACCGTCTCGGTGAGCGGCAGTGTCAGCGAGAGGGCTTCGGCGACGGCGAGCACGGCGTTGAGGTCCTTGAGCTGGTTGTTCGACGATCCGCCTGGCGTGAATTCGCGATCAACCATCCTCTTGCCATGCAGCTCAAGGATACGGCTCTCCGCGAAGCCTCCGCGGATGGCGTTGCGAAACGCCTCCGGCGAGCCGCCGCCCGCTTCGATCAGCATCATCGCCTCCGCGACCGCGCCGATGGTGACGGCGACAATTTGCTGGTTACCGAGCTTGGCAAGCTGGCCGGATCCGCTGGGACCGACATGGGTGACGCGGCCCATTGCCGCGAAGACATCCGCAAGCTCCTCGACGTCCGCTGCATTGCCTCCGGCCATGATGGCGAGCGTTCCAGCCGTTGCGCCGACCACGCCGCCCGAGACCGGTGCGTCGATATGGCGGATCCCGAGCTGCGACAATCGCTCCGAATGTGACTGCGCTACAGCCGGCGGGATCGAGCTCATGTCGATGATGACCGCCCCGCGTTCCAGCTCATCCGCTACGCCATGATCGAAAAGCACCTCTCCCACGGCGGCTGCGTTTGTCAGCATGGTGACGACGACAGGGGCGCCTCGGGCAGCCTCGACGGCGCTCGCCGCAATGGTCGCTCCATCGCCAGCCAGAGGCTCGGCCTTCCTTGGATCGCGGTTCCAGGCACTGAGTGAAAAACCTGCGCCGAGCAGCCGCCGCGCCATCGGGGCTCCCATGAGCCCGGTCCCGAGAAAGGCGATCCGCCGTGTTCCTCCGGCGCCTGCCGTTCCTGTCATCGGTTGCCTCCCAGCTTGTCGCCGCTTGGGACACGGGCGATCTTGCCTGAACAGCTTGCCGCCACGAATCCGATCGACTGCCTACATGGTGGGAACGCGCGCTCCTCACGCAACGTCACCCCCATGAACTTGTCAGATAAGCCCCTTGCCTTGACTTGCATAGAGGCTTGCCGGAAATGGGGCCAAGGCAAATGGAAAAACTCCTTTTCCGCAAGGGCCATTTTGCGCGAACCGCACGTCGGGCGTGATGCCGAACGAAAAAGGGCGGGACCATGGTTCCGCCCTCGTTTTTCCGGAAAGCCCGCTGCCTATTCAGCCGCGAGGCGGATCACCTCGGCACCCTTGTGCTCGTGCTCCTCTTCCTTGTGCTGGATCAGCGGACGGTTGCGCGAGAGCTTGCGGATGATGACGTAGAACACCGGCGTCATGAAGATGCCGAAGAAGGTCACGCCGATCATGCCCGAGAACACCGCGATGCCCATGGCCGCGCGCATTTCCGCGCCGGCGCCGGTGGACGTCACCAGCGGAACGACACCCATGATGAAGGCCATCGACGTCATCAAGATCGGACGCAGGCGCAGCCGGCTGGCCTCGACCGCCGCCTGGACCGGAGTTCGTCCCTCGAATTCCAGCTCTCGGGCGAATTCCACGATCAGGATCGCGTTCTTCGCCGACAGCCCCACCAGCACCATCAACCCGATCTGGGTGAAGATGTTGTTGTCGCCACCGGTGAACCACACGCCGACAAGCGCCGCGAACACACCCATCGGGACGATCATGACGATCGCGAGCGGCAGGGCCAGGCTTTCATACTGGGCTGCCAGCACGAGGTAGACGAGCAGCAGTGCCAGCGGGAAGATGATGAAGCCCGAGCTGCCAGCCAGGATCTGCTGGTATGTCAGATCCGTCCACTCGAACGAGATGCCGGGCGGCAGGGTTTCATTGGCGATGCGCTCGACGGCTGCCTGTGCCTGGCCCGACGAAAAGCCGGGTGCAGGACCGCCGTTGATATCGGCGGCGAGGAAGCCGTTGTACCGGGTGGTGCGTTCCGGTCCCGTCGTCGGCTCGACCTTGAGCAGCGCCGAAAGCGGGATCATCTGACCGGACTGCGACTTCACCTTGAGCGCGCCGATATCGTCGGCATGGGCGCGGAACTTGGCGTCGGCCTGCACACGCACGCTGTATGTGCGTCCGAAGGCGTTGAAGTCGTTCACATAGAGCGAGCCGAGATAGATCTGCAGCGTATCGAAGACATCCGTCACCGAGACGCCCAGCTGTTCGGCCTTGGAGCGATCAAGGTCCGCGTAGAGCTGCGGCACGTTGATCTGGTAGCTCGAGAAGAGACCGGCCAGCTCGGGCGCCTGGTAGGCCTTGGCGAGGAATGCCTTGTTGGCTTCGTCGAGGGCCTGATAGCCGAGGCCGGCGCGATCCTCGATCTGCATCTTGAAGCCGCCGGTCGTGCCGAGGCCCTGAACGGGCGGCGGCGGGAACATGGCGATGAAGGCATCCTGGATCGCAGCGAACTTCTGGTTCAGCTGCATGGCGATCGCGCCGCCCGACAGGTCGGGCGTCTTCCGCTCTTCAAAGGACTTGAGCTTCACGAAGACGATGCCGGCATTGGACGAGTTCGTGAAACCGTTGATCGACAGGCCCGGGAAGGCGATAGCGTGGTCGACGCCCGGCTGCGCCATGGCGATTTCGCTCATGCGCTTGATCACGTCCTCGGTACGGTCGAGGTTTGCGGCATCCGGAAGCTGCGCGAAGCCGATCAGGTACTGCTTGTCCTGGGCCGGAACGAAACCGCCGGGAACGACCTGGAACATGTAGTAAGTCGCACCGATCAAGGCGATGTAGACCACCATGACCAGGCTCTTCAGCGAAAGGATGCCGCCAACGCCGCGGCCGTAGCCCTCGGAGCCGCGGTGGAAGACCCAGTTGAAGCCGCGGAAGAACCAGCCGAGCGTGCGATCCATCACCCGCGTCACCAGATCCTTCGGCTCATGCTGGCCCTTCAGCAGCAGAGCCGCCAGCGCCGGCGAAAGCGTCAGCGAGTTGAACGCGGAGATGACCGTCGAGATGGCGATCGTCAGCGCGAACTGGCGGTAGAACTGGCCGGACAGGCCGGAGATGAAGGCGAGCGGCACGAACACAGCAACGAGCACCAGCGCGATCGCGATGATCGGTCCGGACACTTCCCGCATGGCGCGATAGGTCGCATCCCTCGGACTGAGGCCGTTTTCGATATTTCGCTCCACGTTCTCCACCACCACGATCGCGTCGTCGACGACGATACCGATCGCGAGAACCAGGCCGAACAGGCTGAGCGCGTTGATCGAGAAGCCGAAGACGTACATCACGGCGAAGGTGCCGATGATGGAGACCGGAACGGCGATCAGCGGAATGATCGACGCACGCCACGTCTGCAGGAACAGGATGACGACGATGACGACGAGCGCGATGGCTTCGAGCAGCGTGTCGACGACCTTCTCGATCGAGGCACGCACGAACTGCGTCGTGTCATAGACGATCTCGTACTTCACGCCCTCTGGCATCGCCTTCTGCAGCTCGTTCATGGTCTTGACGACCTCGTCCGAGATGGTGATGGCGTTGGAGCCCGGCGCCTGGAAGACCGGCACCGCAACAGCGGCCTTGCCGTCCAGCAGCGAACGCAGCGAGTAGTCGGCAGCACCCAGTTCGACGCGGGCGACGTCGCGCAGACGCGTGATCTGGCCGTTGGCGCCACTCTTGACGATGATGTTGCCGAATTCCTCCGGCGTCTGCAGGCGGCCCTGGGCGTTGACGTTCAGCTGCACGTCGAGACCCGGAAGGTTCGGCGAAGCGCCGATGATGCCGGCAGCGGCCTGGACGTTCTGTTGGCGCACGGCATTGGCAATGTCGCTCGCCGCAAGGCCGCGCTCAGCCGCCTTCTGCGGATCCACCCAAACGCGCATGGAATAGTCGCCCGAGCCGAAGACCTGAACCTGCCCGACGCCCTCGATGCGGGCGAGCCTGTCCTTGACGTTCAGCGTGGCGTAGTTGCGCAGATAGGTGATGTCATAGCGATTGTCGGGCGAAATCAGGTTCACGACCATCATCAGGTCGGGCGAGCTCTTGACCGTGGTTATGCCGAGATCGCGCACGTTCTGCGGCAGGCGCGGCTCGGCCTGGGACACGCGGTTCTGCACGAGCTGCTGCGCCTGGTCCGGATCGGTGCCGAGCTTGAAGGTGACCGTCAGCGTCAGCAGGCCGTCGGAAGTCGCCTGGCTGTTCATGTAGAGCATGCCGTCGACGCCGTTTATCTGCTCTTCGAGCGGGGTCGCGACGGTTTCGGCGATGACCTTCGGGTTGGCGCCGGGATATTGCGCCGTGACGACGATCGAGGGCGGCACGACTTCCGGATATTCGGAAATCGGCAACAACCGCAGGCCGATCAGGCCCGCGACCAGGATCAGGACCGACAGCACGCCGGCGAAGACTGGGCGGTCGACGAAAAATCTTGAGATGTTCATGTCAAATCCCTCTCCGGGGTTGAACGATGGACGCAGAAACTAGGGCCGGCGGCGGATGGGCGTCGGAAGCATTGCGAAACGGATGAAAAAACGGCGGGCGGAGGATTCACTCCCGCCCGCACGGTCGGCATTACTTTGCAGCGGCGACCTTGTCTTCGACCTGCGGCTGGACGAGCGCACCGGGGCGAACCCGCTGCAGGCCGTTGACAACGACACGATCGCCGGCGTTGAGGCCGCTATCGACGATCCTCATGCCATCGACCGTGTCACCGAGCTGGACCTGGCGGTAGGCGACCTTGTTGTCGGCATCGACGACGAAGACGAACTTCTTGTCCTGGTCGGTGCCGATCGCGCGCTCGCTGATGACCAGCTTGCTCTCCGGCTTGGGCTGGCCCATCCGGACGCGAACGAACTGACCCGGCAGCAGATGGCCGTCCGGGTTGTCGAACACCGCGCGAACATGCACCGTGCCGCTTGCTGCATCCACCTCGTTGTCGACCAGCTGGAGGTTACCCTTGATCGGGGTACCCTCATCGGTCAGCGTGCCCACCTCGACAGGAATCTGCTCGAGCGGCGGGATGGCGGCATCCGTGCGCGGCAAGGCGGCAAGCGCCCGCGTGACCGATTCTTCGCTCGCATCGAAGCTTGCATAGATTGGGCTTACGGAGACGAGCGTCGTCAGCTCCTGGGAACCGGAGCCCGCGGCAACCAGGTTACCGACAGTCACTTCGATCTTGCTTGCGCGACCGTCGATCGGCGCAAGAACTTCGGTGTAATCCAAGTTCAGCTGCGCCGTCTGGAGCGCTGCCTCGGCGGCCTTGAGGTTGGCCTGGGCCTCGTCATAGGCGCTTACGCGCTGGTCGAAGTCGCTCTGCGGGATCGTGTGGTTGTCTACGAGTCGCTGACCGCGATCGACTTCGATCTTGGTCACGCTGACCCGCGCCTTTGCGGCGCCCACCTGCGCTTGAGCCTGATCGACGAGCGCCTGATAGGGAGCCGGGTCGATCGTGAACAGCGAACTGCCCTTCTTCACGAGGGCGCCTTCACGGAAATGTACGGACAGGATGGCACCGGCAACGCGAGGCCGCACTTCCACCCGGTCGATTGCCTCGAGCCGGCCCGAGAAATCTTCCCATGCCGTAATATCGTGCGGTTCGACGACAGAAACCGTCACCGGCACAGCGGGAGCCTGTGCGGGAGCCGGCGCTGCGGTCGCACCGCGGGGTACATCCAGATAGATGGCCGCGGCGCCAATCGACGCAGCAAGGCCTATGCCGGTGCCCCATAGGGCCCAGCGCCTGTTTTTCGACGTCATCCTATTCTCCTTGCGGCCTCAGGCCATAATCAATGTCGGTTGCAATCTCATGCGTGTCGCACACTCATCTCTTGAACGAAGCTTTCGAACTGGCGGGCTATTTCGCCTGGCCATTTCGGGCTGCTCTCGGATCGCCCGCCGTAAATCGACGGCCAGCCTGCCCCGGCGGGAAAGACGTGCTGGCGAACTGAAACTCCCGACTTCTTGAGCCGAGAGCCGTACTCGAACGCCTCATCGCGCAGCGGATCGTCCTCTGCCGTCAGGATGAGCGCCGGGGCAACCCCGGCGAGACGCGAACAGTAACAAGGGGCGGCATACGGGTGGCAGACGCCGCCGCTGAAGCCGAGATAATGGTTCCAGCCTTCGCTCCAGCGCTGGCGCATGCCGACTTCGTCCGCGCGCCGGAAGGAGGTAGTGCCCATGAAGGGATCGAGGAGCGGCGAGATCAGGAGCTGCCCATCGAGCGAGCCCGGCATGAGGTCCCTCGCCTTCAGCGCGACGCCGGCCGCGATATTGCCGCCTGCCTCCTCGCCCGCGACGAACAGGAGCGATTTCTTGCTCCCAAGATCCATGCGCTTGTTGCTGAGATAGGCCAGGATCGAATAGGCGCACTCGAGAACCTTGGGAAACGCGTTCTTCGAGCAGCTGCCGTAATCGGCGGCAACCACCACCGCTCCGGTACCGGCAAGGCTCATCGCCACCGGCCGGTCAGTCTCGGCATCCGTATCCAGGAACGCACCGCCGTGCAGGTAGAGCACCACAGGCGGCGCCTTGCTGCAATCCGCGCCGTGGTATACGCGTGCGGAAACGGGCCCGAGAGCCACCTTCTCCAGCATCACATCTTTCCACTGCACGTTCATACTTGATCTCCTTTCACACGCATCCATGGACGCGCAGAATGGCAGCTTGCAAAACTCCTCAAAAAGATATTGTTATTCAATTCCGGGCATAAGTCGCGCCAAAGCGATAACACTGTTCCGTATCTCGAATAATGTTGCGCCGCACATCGCGGGGAAAATTCATGGACCAACTCTCAGCTATGCGCGTCTTCCTTCGCGTGGTCGAGACCGGTAACTTCACCCGTGCAGCCGATACATTGTCGATGCCGAAGGCGACGGTGACCAATCTCATCCAGGGCCTGGAGGCACATCTGCGCACCAAGCTCCTCAACCGCACGACACGCCGCGTCATGGTGACCACCGACGGCGCGCTCTACTACGAGCGAGCCGTTCAACTCCTCTCCGAGCTCGACGAGCTGGACGGCAGCCTCTCCAATTCGCAGAGCCTGCCGACCGGCCGCCTGCGCGTGGAAATGTCCGGCGGCTTTGCCGACACCATCGTCGTGCCCGCACTCTGCGATTTCTACGAACGCTATCCGGACATACGAGTCGACCTCGGCGTTGGCGACCGACCGGTCGACTACATCGCCGAAAACGTCGACTGCGCATTGCGCGCGGGAACGCCGAGCGATCAATCGCTGATCGCCCGCCGCATTTCGGAGATCAGCCTCATCACCTGCGCGGCGCCAGCCTACATCGAGAAATTCGGCGTGCCGCAGCGGCCGACGGAGCTGGAAACGGACCACTATGCCATCAGCTATTTCCGCGCACAGACCGGGCGCACCATACCCTTCGAATTCAAGAAGGACGACGAGAGCTTCGAGATCAATCCGCGCTACATCGTGTCCGTTAACGACATCCGGACCTACATGACGGCTGCGATGACGGGCCTCGGCATCGTCCAGGCGCCGGTGTTCATGATCCGCAATGAACTCGCAGACGGTCGGCTGGTTCGGGTGCTCGACGACTGGCACGTGGAAGCCATGCCCATTTACATCGTCTACCCGCCCAACAGGCACCTCAGCAACAAGGTCCGCGTCTTCGTCGACTGGCTTGCAAAACTTCTGGCGGGCGCCCAGCTCAATCAGCAATAGGCAAGGCGTGAGGCGGCGCGATCGCCCGAAACGCACTGCGGTCCGGGAGGCCAGGGAAACCTTCGGACCGCAGCTCGATACTTTGAATTGTGAGGTACTACGCCCGTCGAACCATCAGGGAAGCTGGTTCTTCAGGGATTTCAATTCCGGTTGGGTCCCTGGAAGTACTCACCCTCACCCCCGTTCCGGACATTTTTATGGCTGCCAAAGATGCTGTTGACAGGCATGCGGTCAACATAGGTCCGGGTACGGCGCGGAGCCTGATACCTTTGCGTGTTGCTGTAGCGCTGGTAAGAATCTCTGCTGGCGCCCTGGTAGTAGTCGCCATCATTGGAAGCCAAAGCGGGGCTGACCGCTACGACTGCAGCGGCAATCAGTCCGCCCAGCGCTGAAATCGTATATCTGGACATCTTCAACACTCCTCGGAGTTTTCACATATCGCGCAGACAAGGCCTCACTACCCGTCGGCTGCTTACCTATCGAATGTAATAAGCTGCGCCCGACGAGATAATAGCCAGCGCCATGATAGCACTGTTCGAAAAGCATGAATAATTTCAAGTGAAATTGGCCGTGCCAGCCGATTCCAGGAGAGGAAGAGGCTCCGTCAGGCGCGTTCGAAAAGCGGCGCGATCTCCATTTCCGGGACCAGCACAAGGCCCTTGTCGGTGATGCGGATCTCGGGGATGACGGAAAGCGGGATAAGGTTGAAGCCCATATAGGCGATGGTGCATCCGGCCTTTTCCCACTCGACCTTCAGCTTTTTCACCTCTTCCGCGACCTCGTGCACGCGCTTGTCGGAGAGCAGCCCCGCGATCGGCAACGGCACCATCGCCGTCACCTTGCCGTCCATGACGACGCAGACGCCGCCCTGGCTTGCCTCGATTGCATCGAGCGCCACCTGCATGTCGGCCTCGTTCGTGCCGGCGACGATAATGTTATGGCTGTCATGGCCGACTGAGGATGCAACAGCTCCCTTTTTTAGTCCGAAGCTGTTGAGAAGACCGTGCGCAACGTTGCCGGAGGACTTCCCATGGCGCTCGACGACGGTGACGAAGCACAAACCATGGCGATCGAAATGCGTCTGCCAGTCGTTTGCAGGCTCGAGCGTCAGCTTCACGTGGCCCAGGGTGATTCCGGGCAGCTCGGTCTTGATCGTATGGGCAATGACGGCCTCGGTCGGCAGTTCCGGGGTCAGCTTCAGGTTCCTGGGCAGCTTCACCGTATGGTAAGCCGCTTCCGGATAGCGATAGGGCTTGGAAAGCGCTTCATCCAGCAGCGGCGTGATGCGGCGATCGTCGACGACGAGCTCGCCGCCATACCATGTGGAAACGGGGCGGAGATCATCGGTCAACAGGACAAGGTCGGCGCGTCGGCCACCACCGAGGCCGCCGATCTCGCCTTCCATGCCGAAGCGCGTCGCGCCGTGCAGCGAGCCCATGGCCCAGGCCCGCTCCGGCTTTACGCCGGCTTCGACCGCCTCCCGCGTGACCCAATCGAGCCCGAAGAGCAGCAGGTCCTCGGCATCGCGGTCGTCCGTACAGACCGCGATGCGCTTATGCGAGGCGCCGAGTTCCGTAACCGTCTTGATGGCATGCGGCAGGCTGTGCCAGGGCGTCGTCGGCGGGCCACCGCGCAGGAAAAGCCAGATGCCCGCCTCGAGCAGGTCGTCGGCGATCTCGCGGTCGATCGCCTCGTGCGTGTCGGTCACCCCCGATGCCGCATAGGCTGCAACGAATTCGCGGCCATAGACGTGGCCGGAGACGGGGCGCCCGCGCTGCAGCGCCGCGGCGAGAATGGCATGGCTGCGCTCGTCGCCCATCGCCACCTGCACGAAATCCATCTTCTCGCCGAGAGCGACGGCTTCCGGCCATTTGTCGAAAAGTGCCGCGATCTTGTCCGGCGTCAGGTCGCCGCCGGCCGTTTCCAGCGCCGCCGATGTCGCCGGCACGGTGCTCGGCACGGTCAGGAAGATCGAAAGCGGCGCCTGCCGCGCGTCCTCCAGCATGGCCTCGACGCCGGCGACGTCCATGACGTTGCCGATCTCATGGCTGTCGCAGAAGATCGTCGTCGTGCCGTTGAGAAGAGCCGCCTCCGCGTAGGCGCAGGCCGTGACCATGCTCGATTCGATATGGATATGCGGATCGACCAATCCCGGCGCGATTATGCCGCCGCGGGCTTCGTAGAGCTTGGCACTGCCGCCACGATAGCTTCCTGCGGGTTTGACGGCGGCGATGCGACCGCCGGAAATCCAGATCTCCCTGCCCTCGAGGATGCGTTCGGAATAGGTCGAAAGCGCTCGCGCACCCTGGATGACCAGGTCGGGCTCCCGGCGCGCCGAGGCGACATCGGCAAGCGTCCGCGTCATCGTGTAAAGGGGTTTGACGGAAAAGCGGGTCAGCCGTGTCATCGGAATTCCAATCGAAATCAATGATAGTCGGGGATGCCGGGCATCGTCTTGAAGCCCTTGAGCGAGCGGAAGCGACGGATCCAGCGGCGCAACGCCGGATACTCGTCGTGATCGACACCATAGTCGCGACTGAGCGCAAAGCTAGGGAAGAGCGCAAGATCGGCAAGCGTCGCCGCGCTTCCCACGAACCATTCCGCGCCGTCGAACTGGCGCAGGGTCATATGGTCGTCCATGATGCGGAAGGCCTTGCGGGCGCCGGCGCGAAGCGCGGCCTCCTCGCCCGGCGTGTCAAAGAGTGCCTTCAGCCGTGCCGCGATCGCCGGGGCCAGCGCGGAGGCCGCAAATCCGAGCCATGTCGCCACCTGCCCGAATTTTCCGGCATCCTGTGGCAGCCATTCGCGCGCGGGGTCGTAGGCCTTGGCGAGATAGAGCAGCACCGCCTCCGTGCCGTAAAGCACGAGCTCGCCGTCCGTGACGACCGGCAGCGTTCCGAGCGGATTGAGTGCCAGCATCGGCGGCTTCGTCTGTTCCTGCCCGGGAAACATGTCGACCGCGATCGTCTTGTATTCGACCTCGAGCATGGAGAGCAGCAGGCGCGCGCGATAAGAGCTTTCGTCGAGCTCGTAATTATACAGCGCGATCTCCGCCATCAGGCGACCTCCGCCTCGACAGGCACAGGGCTCTCGAGCCTCAGCCGCAAGGCCTGTGCCCACTGCGCATATTGCTTCTGCTTGGGCCCGGCATTGTCGGACGGCGCACCGAGGATGACGATATGGAGCGCCGTCTTCTCCGCCGAAACCACCTGGAAAGCGATCAGCAGCCGATCGCCGCCCGTGAAAAGGATGCCCGTACTCCTGCCCGTCATGGAGAATTCGGCCCCGTAATGCTCGAGTACCAAGAATACGCGCTCCAGAGATGCATTGATATAGATGCTGCGCACCGGCGTAACCTCCGCGACGCCGGGTATTTCCGGACAGGTCGCCTCGGACGAGAGCGTCGTCCAGACGATGCCGTGCCTTTCCTCCGAAAGATAGGTCGGGACCTTGATGGTCTTCGGAACCTCGAGATCGGGATGGGCGGGGATATAGCGGCATTGCCCGGCGGCATCATACTGCCAGCCGTGATAGAGGCAGGCGATGTGATCGCCGCGCACGAAGCCGAAGCTCATCCGCATGCCGCGGTGCGGACAGCGGTCCTCCCAGACATGCGCCGCGCCCGAACTGTCGCGCCAGACGACGATTTCCCGCCCGACGACGATGGCGCCGGTTGAAGTCCCCGGCTCCAGCGTTGATGACAAAGCAACCGGAACCCACCCTGTTTCCATTCTCATCTTCCGCTCCTGCTCCTTTGCCTACCCGCGCGGCCTACGATCCGTCACGGGCCACATCCAGCACGATGCAATCATAAGGCCCGAGACTGCAGGCCATCTCGAAGGCTTCGACCAATGCCTCCGGTCCGCGTACCGAAAGGCTGACCGAGCTGTCGCTGCAGTTGCCGATATCGAGTTCGAGGTCCAGCCGCAGGGCGCGATGCGATGCGAACTCGGCAAAGCTGTCGCAGACGATCCTGCCGCTGAAAGTGAAGCGCGCCGTATCGATCATCGAGGACGCGCCTCGGCTCCGCATCGCCCACCAAAGCGCAGACGCCGACCGCGTCCTGAACCCGATGGATCAAATATCTCGGCGATGACCACTGCCCGCTCCCTGCCGTCAACTTAGGCGACATGCATAAATTTTGAACATGCTTCACATTTAGGCATCTTAGGCACTCCGCGCGGTGAAATTCAAGAGGCTCGATTGATGCCCGAGTGGTGAAATCTTCACTATCGCCATGAAAAAAATACGCAATTTCAATATTTGTCCGCAGTCGAAAATTTCTCGGGCTCCCGGCCGCTCCCTGTGCAATGGGTGCCGCAAACCACCGCGGTCCGATCTCTCAAGGGCGCTTTGCATATGGTCTCATGTTCCGCCGGTGCGTGCCCCGGCGCGTGTTGTCGCAGAGACCGCGGCGGCTGGAACTGGCATAATTGTTGCGTCGATAACATGGGAGTTCCGGAGCCGAAGCGATGAATAGCCGCCGCACTGGACGATAAACACAAAAGGGGTTTCCATGATCGACCTGCGTACTCTTTCCCGCCGCGGATTTCTGAATATGACCGCCGCCGGTGCCGCCTCGATGATGCTGCCCGCCGGCCTCGTGCGCACGGCCCGCGCCGCCGAGCCGCTGCCGGCGATCAAGGAAGAGGACGCGGTGGTCGGCTTCGGTCACGTCGGCCCGATTTCCGACGAGGGCTGGACCTGGGCTCACCATCAGGGCCTGCTTGCCGTCAAGGAGGCCTATCCCAAGCTAAAGAAGATCCTCGAGGTCGAAAACATCCCCTACTCCGCGGACGCGACGCGCACCTATCGCCAGTTCGTCAGCGAAGACGCGGACATCATCTTCGACACCTCCTCGAACGGCGACTTCCTGCATGAGGTCGTCAAGCGTGCGCCCGAGGTCGCCTTCCTCGAGTGCAACGGCCATGTGACCATGGACAATCTCGGCTGGTACTATCTTGCCCACTGGTATCCGACCTATGTTATCGGCGTGGCCGCCGGCCACCTTTCGAAGTCGGGCAAGCTCGGCTATGTCGCCTCCTTCCCGGTCGCCTCGGTCTATGCCTCCACCAATGCCTTCCTGATGGGTGCGCGCACCGTGAACCCGAATGCGACGGTGCAGACCATCGTCATCAACTCCTGGTTCGATCCGCAGGCCGCCACCCAGGCCGGCACGGCGCTGATCGACAACGGCTGCGACTTCCTCTTCGGCATCATGGACGAGGCCGGATATCTGCAGGTGGCCGAAAAGCGCGGCGTCTGGGCCGCCATGTGGAATACCGACATTCGTCGCTACGGCCCGAACTCCTACGTCTCCTCCGTCCTCATCGACTTCAACAAATTCTACGTCGATCAGGTCGGAAAGCGTCTCGCCGGGACATGGACGCCGAGCGAAACCCTCTTTGCCATGGGCGCCGGCGTCGACCGCGACAAGTGGGGCGAGAAGGTTCCGGCCGAAGTGGGCGCAGCTGCCGATGCCGTTCGCGAAAAGATCATGGGCGGCTGGTCGCCCTTCGTCGGCGAACTCAAGGACGCGACCGGCACGGTTCGTGTACCCGCGGGCCAGAAGATGACCGAGGTGGAACTCTACAACTGGGATTGGTCGGTCGAAGGTGTCGCCGGCCTGACCGCGTAATCGACAAGGCCTCCCAAGGCTGGAACCTGGCTGGTCAGCCGGCCGGGTCCCCTCGGGCAAAGCCCGCCTTTCATACCGAGCCGCCGGTGCATGCATGAGTGAGAAGACCAAACGCCATACGCCCCCGGCGGGTACTCCGCCTCTCGTCCAGTTGACGGGTATTGCCAAGTATTTCCCCGGTGTCGTCGCCAACGAGAATGTCGATCTCGATGTCATGCCCGGCGAGATCCACGCCCTGCTTGGCGAGAACGGCGCGGGGAAGTCCACCCTGATGAACATCCTGACGGGCATCTACCAGCCCGATGCAGGCGAGATCATCATCGACGGCTACGCGACGCAGTTTGCGACCCCGCTACAGGCGATTGCCGCCGGCATCGGCATGGTTCACCAGCATTTCAAGCTCGTGCAGGCCTTCACGGTCGCGGAGAATATCCATCTCGGCTGGTCGGACACCCCGCGCCGGGCCTCCGCGCCGGTGCTTGAGGCGCGCACCGCCGAACTCGCGAGGAAATTCAACCTCGAAACGCGCCCCGGCGCCCGTGTCAGCGACCTTTCGACAGGCGAGCAGCAGCGCGTCGAGATCCTGCGCGTCCTTGCCCGGCAGGCGCGCGTGCTGATCCTCGACGAACCGACCGCTGTCCTGACACCTGCGGAAGCGCGCGAACTCTTCAAGGCGCTCCGAAATTTCGCGGCGCAGGGCAACGCCGTGATCTTCATCAGCCACAAGCTGGACGAAGTGCTGGAAATTTCCGACCGCATCACGATCCTGCGCAGCGGACGCAGGATCGCAACCGAGAACACTTCGGACTGCAATCCGCGCATGCTGGCGAAGCTGATGGTCGGGCGCGACATCGTGCTTGCCGACATGCGCAGGCGGCCGGCGGGCGCAGCCCCGATTTCGGCCCGCCCGGTCATGAGCCTCGATAATGTCTCGGCCCTCGACGACACCGGCGCCGAGGCGCTTCACGACATCACCCTCCATGTTCATGCCGGCGAGATCGTCGGCATTGCCGGCGTAGCCGGCAACGGGCAGCGGGAGCTGAGCCAGGTGCTGAGCGGCATGCGACCCGCCAGCGCCGGCCGCATCCTGATCGACGGCGAGCCCGTGGCCCGCAGTCACGCGGCAGCCTTTGCCGAGCTTGGCATCGGTCATATTCCCGAGGACCGACTGCATAGCGGCCTTGCACCCGCCCTCAGCGTCACCGCCAATGCCGTGATGCGCGAATACAAAAACGCGCCTGTGACATCGCGCGGCATCTACCGGCCGAGTGCTGCGACAGCGCTCGCAAAGGACATCGCGGCCGCCGCCGACGTCGCCATTCCCGATTTCGCCATACCGATCCGTAACCTCTCCGGCGGCAACCAGCAGCGCCTCGTCGCCCGCCGCGAGATGCGCATCGCCGACAAGGTCCTGATAGCCGCCTATCCGAGCCGCGGCCTCGATGTCGGCGCGATCAACACGATGCTGCGCTACATCGTCGAGCTTCGCGATGCCGGCGCCGGCATCATCCTCATTTCGGAAGAACTGGAAGAACTGCTCAATCTGTCGGACCGAATCGCCGTGCTCTACGAGGGGCGGATCATGGGCATCGTGGAGAGCGACAGGGCGGATGTGGACGAAATCGGCCTCTTGATGGGCGGCCGGCAGCAGCACAGGGAGGTCGCCTGACATGGCTCAAGCATGGCGGTTCCAACGCCTGCCTTCCGCCTCTCCCGGGATTGCGCTTGCCGCCCGTGCCGTCGCGATCGTGCTTGCACTCGCTTTCGCCGGCATCGTTCTCGCCCTCACCGGCGCCAATCCGCTGGAGCTCGGCTATGAGGTGGTCGATGCGAGCTTCGGCTCCAGCTTCGGCATGGAGGATTTGGGCGTTCTCGTCATTCCGCTGATCCTGACGGGGCTCTCCGTCGCCGTCGCGCAGCAGATCGGCGCCTGGAACATCGGTGCCGAAGGCCAATTTTATGCCGGTGCCTTCTGCGCGGCCGCCGTCGGCCTTTTCGTTCCCGGTCCGCCCTCGATCATCCTGGCCCTGATGTTCGTCGCGGGCCTCTTTGGCGGTGCCGCCTGGATCCTCGTCCCGACGCTCGCGCGGGCCTACGCCAACGTCAACGAGCTGATCACCACGCTGCTCTTGAACTTCGTCGCCATCCTGCTGGTCTATTACGTCTCGACCAATGCCTGGCGCGACCGCATGGCGAACTCCGCGACACCGCGCCTTTCCGCTGAAATCCCGGAATTCTGGGGTTCGATCCACTGGGGCCTGCCGATCGCGGTGCTTGTCGCGCTTGCAGTGGCCGCTGCCCTTGCCTTCTCGAAATGGGGATATGAGGTGCGCCTCGTCGGCTCGAATCCCTCGGCAGCGAAATATGCCGGCATGCCGGTGCGCCGCCACCTGATCACGGTGATGCTGCTTTCCGGCGCGATCGCCGGGCTTGCCGGCATGCTGGAGATCGCAGGCACCGTGCATCGCCTGCAGGGCGGCATCTCCAACAATTACGGCTATCTCGGCATCATGGTCGCCGTACTCGCCAGAAGCTCGGCCGTCGGCGTCATATTCTCGGCGGCACTGATGGCCTTCATCCTCAATTCCGGGATCATCCTGCAGACGCAGGGGCTGACCACCTCGACGGTGCTTGCGATCACCGGTCTCATCCTGTTCCTCACTGCCATCGGCGACGAGCTCGCCCACTACCGCATCGCCCGCGAGAGAGCCTGAAGAAAGACAGCTCATGGACCTTCTGACCGGCCTCCTCACCACAGCCTTCCTCGCAGGCGGCGTACTTGCGCTCGCTGCGCTTGGCGAAGTGCTCTCCGAGAGGGTCGGCGTCGTCAATCTCGGTGTCGAGGGCCTCATGGCGATGGGTGCGCTGACGGCGATCGCGACAGTCGCTGCTTTCCCCTCGCCGAGCCTTGGCTTCCTGGCGGCGCTGGTGGTCGGTGCGCTCTTCGGCATGGTCTTTGCCCTCGCGACGGTGATCCTGCGGGCAAACCAGGTTCTTTGCGGATTGGCGCTGACGCTGATGGGCAACGGCATCGCGTCAACGATCGGACGCGCCTATTCCGGCATGCCGGCCCGCGCGGTCTTCGAAGGCATCGAGGTCCCGATCCTCAGCAGCATCCCGATCCTGGGCCGCGCCTTCTTCTCGCAGAACATCCTCGTCTACCTGATCTACATCATCCTGCCGGTCACGCTGAGCTACCTGATGTTCCGCACCCGGCACGGTCTCAACCTGCGCGCTGTCGGCGAAAACCCGGCCGCAGCCGACGCGGCCGGAATCCCGGTCAATCTCATCCGCTTCGCCTATGTGACCGCCGGTTCCGCGCTTGCAGCCGGTTCGGGCGCCTATCTGACGCTCGCCTTCGTTCCATCCTGGTCGGACGGCGTGGTGGCCGGACGCGGCTGGATTGCCGTCGCGCTGGTCATTTTCGCAGGCTATCGCCCCATCCCGGCCGTCCTGTCCGGCCTGCTCTTCGGCCTCATCACCGCGATCGGTTTCGTCGGCCAGGCACGCGGCTGGCCGATTGCGCCGGCCTTCCTGTCTATGCTGCCCTATCTCGGCACGATGGCCTTCATCATTGTCCCGGTGCTTGCCTGGCAGCGCATGCGCCGCATCATGGCCGCACCTGCGGCAATCGGCGTGCCCTATTACAGGGATGTACGGTAAGGACTGTGGCCGATACCTCTAGCAGAACGAGCAAGGTGACGACGAGAATCAGGAATAGACGGAAAGGAAGCGTTTCATGAGCCAGTGTTCCGACAAGGCCGCGCTTGACCAGTGGTATCCGCTCGACACCGAAACCGAGATCCCCTTGGGAACGTCGAGCAATCGTCTCCTCGGTACCGATCTGGAGGTGACGCGCGAGGCCGACGGTACGATAGCGGTGAAAGCGGACGGCCGAATCGCACCCCTGCCCCTCATCAAACGCTTCGGCCGTGTCTGGGCAACGCTCGGGCAACCGGCGGGCGGCCTTTTCGATCTGCCTGAAGCGGACGAACCCGACCGCAGGATCGTCAATTGCGGCACCGTCTCGGTCCGCGCCTCCGGGTTGCGCATCATCGAGAACTTCCTCGACATGGCGCATTTTCCCTTCGTCCACACGGACATCCTCGGCTCGGAACCGCACACCGAGGTCAACCATTATAACGTCGAGATCCGCCGCGATGTGGACGAGGTCTGGGCGACGAACTGCCAGTTCTTCCAGCCACAGGCAGCGCTCTCGGCGACCGAGGGCATCATGACGGATTACATCTACCGCGTCATGACGCCGTTCGCGACGCTGCTCTACAAGACCTGCCCGAACGCCGCTAACCGCTGGGACGTCATCTGCCTCTTCGTGCAGCCGCTCGACCCCGACCGCTGCCGCGCCCACCCGGTGATGTTCCTGATCGACGATGTCTCCACGACGACGGAACTCGTGCACTTCCAGCAGCTGATCTTCCTGCAGGACCGCATCATCCTGGAAAACCAGCGGCCCGTGCTGCTGCCGATGGAGGCGCGCGCCGAGATCCCGACGCGGGCCGATGCCTCCTCGATCGCCTATCGCCGCTGGCTGAAGGAAAAGGGCATCACCTACGGCACGACGGCAATGGTCGCCTGATTTGACTGCCCCGTACCTACGCCGGAATTGACGGACGATTGGAGACATCATGGACCTGCGCAACAAGACGATCTGCGCGTCGGGTTTTCACGCGCCGGAGCGCGGCAGGATCGATGTGCTCGACGACGCACTGATCGAGATCGGCGGCGATGGTGCAATTGCCGCGATCCATCGCCACGGCGAACCGAACTACCGCACGATCCGCGATGCCCGCGAGGCATCCGGCGAACTTCTGACACTGCCCGCGGGCGCTTACCTGCTGCCCGGCTTCGTAGACCTGCATGTGCATGCGCCGCAATATCCGCAGCTCGGCAGCGCGCTCGACGTACCGCTCGAGGTGTGGCTGCACAAATATACCTTCCCGCTGGAAGCGCGATACGAGGACCTCGGCTTCGCGCGGCAGAGTTATCAGCCGCTTGTCGAGGATCTCCTGTCGAACGGCACGACGACCGCGCTCTATTTCGCGACCGTGCATCAGGAAGCCAGCCGCGCCCTGGTCGACATCTGCCTGGAGAAGGGCCAGCGCGCGCTGGTCGGTAAGGTCGTCATGGACAACGAGGCCGAATGTCCTGACTACTACCGCGACGCCTCGCCGGACGCAGCCGTGAAGGGCACGCGCGAATTCATCGATTATGTCCGAGGGCATCCGGGTAACGGCGAGGGTCACGTGCTGCCCGTCGTGACGCCGCGCTTCATTCCCTCCTGCACCGATGCGACACTCGCCGAGCTCGGCGCGATCGTCAGGGAGTGCGGCTGCCATGTCCAGACCCATTGCTCGGAAAGCGACTGGGCGCATCAATACGTGCTCTCGCGTCATGGCATGACGGATGCACAGAGCCTAGACCGCTTCGGCCTGCTCGGTCGGCGCACGGTGCTTGCCCACTCCAATTTCCTCACCGAGGCGGATATGGAAACGATCCGGACGCGAGAGTCGGCGGTCGCCCATTGCCCGATCTCGAACGTCTATTTCGCCGGAGCGGTCTTCCCCCTGCGTGCTGCGCTCGAGAAGGGTATCCATGTCGGCTTGGGAACGGATGTTTCCGGCGGGCCGAGCGTCTCGATGTTCGAGAATTGCCGTGGCGCGATGCTCGCCTCGCGGCTGCTTGAAAGTGGCGTAGACCCGGGACTGCCTCCGGAAGAGCGTGGCACCTTCGGCACCGCCCGCATCGATTTCCGCGACGCTTTCTACGTGGCAACCGCTGGCGGCGGGATTGCCCTCGACCTGCCGGTCGGGCAGTTCTCACCCGGATACCAGTTCGATGCCTTCGTGGTCGACACCACGGCGGAGAAAGGCACGATCCGCCTGTGGGAGGAGTTGGACCGCGGCGAGGATATCCTGCAGAAGATCATCTACACCGCGTCTCGCGCCAACATCGGTGCCGTCTGGGTCAGCGGCCGCAGCGTCGCATGAAATCGGCCCCGCGAGCATCGCCCGCGGGGCCTTGTTGGCAATGATCCGGTCTATGCCTTGATTGTCGGCTTTAGCAGGTCGTCGAGGCCGATGCGCCAGAACAGTTCGGCGCGGACACGGTCGGCGACGCCATTGACGATTTCCGCACCGTCCTGCGAGGGATCGATGTGCGTGCGGAACGGCCGGGTGCCGAAGGGCATGTTGACGACGTCCACGATGGCGGTGGCAACACTTGCCGCGTCGGCATCGGCAGGCTCCAGGGCGGCCAGGCCCTTAAGCGACTTTTCAGGGACGCCCTTGTACGGACCTTCGTTATATTCGGCAGCGCGAGCGATATCGGCCGGCGCGCCGGAATGGACGAAGTGGTTGGTGCCCTTGGTGAAGGCGCCCGGGACGATGATGGCGGTCTCGATGCCCCACCTCGCCAGTTCGCTGGCATAGGAGACGGCGACCGAGTCCATCGCCGCCTTGGCGGCAAAGTACGGTGCAAGGTAGGGAGGCGTGCCGCCGCGGGTGCTTGAGGAAGAGACCCAGACAAGAAGACCCCTGCCCTGCTTGCGCAGATGCGGCAGCACGGCCCGGTTCACGCGCTGGGTCGAGAGTACGTTGATATCGAAGAGCTCGGCATACTGCTCCGGCGTGAAGGCTTCAGCCGGGCCGAAGGACATGTGGCCGGCATTGTGGATGATCGTGTCGATGTGACCTTCCTGCTCGATCACCTTGGCAATCCCGGCCTCAACCGAGGCCTCCGAGGTGACATCGAGTTCCACGGCCTTCAGTTCTACGCCGTTTTCTTTCGAGAAGGCCTCGACGGCTTCGACCTGTGGCCTGTTGTGCCCCTCGGTTTCGCGCATGGAGGCGTACACGGTGTGGCCGGCCCAGGCGAGAGCGCGGGCGGCGAGAGCGCCGAAGCCACTGGAGGCACCGGTGATGACGATAACTTGCTTGCTCATGATCGTGGTCCTTGTGTTCGGGAATTGACTGGGTTGAGGGTTTGGATGCGACTTTCTTCGAAAGTGCAGAGGCCAGCAGCGGTCTTCGAGCCGTGGGTCAGACGAGGCCGCCGTTGGCGCGTATCGTCTGGCCGTTGATCCAGCCGCCCTGCGGGCTGACAAGGAAGGAGACAACGGAGGCGATGTCGTCAGGCGTGCCGAGCCGTTCCAGCGGATTGCCCTTGGCAAAGCGTGCAATCAGTTCATCGGACTTGCCATGCAGGAAGAGATCCGTACCCGTCGGACCGGGAGCCACGGCGTTGACGGTGATCGAGCGACCGCGCATTTCCTTGGCCATGATCATGGTCAGCGTTTCGACCGCAGCCTTCGTGGCGGTATAGACGCCATAGGTTTCGAGCCTGGTACCAACGACGCTGGTCGAGAAATTGACAATGCGGCCACCGTCGCGCATGCGTTTTGCCGCCTCGCGGAGCGTGTTGAAGGTACCTTTCAGGTTCACGGCCACATGGCGGTCGAATTGCGCGTCGTCGACATCGCGGATCGGCGACAGCTGCATGACACCGGCATTGTTGACGAGGACGTCGACGCCGCCAAATGCCGTTTCAGTCGCCTCGAACATCCGGCGCACGTCCTCCGGATTGCTGACATCGGCCTTGGCGGTCAGTGCGCGGCCGCCTTTCTCCTCGATCTTGCGGGCAAGTTCCTCGGCGAGTGCGGTATCGCCGGCATAGTTGATGACAACGACAAAGCCTTCGGAAGCGAGCCGTTCGGCGATTTCAGCGCCGATGCCCTTCGAGGCGCCGGTTATGATTGCGACTTTCTTGGCATTCTCTGACATTGCTCTTCTCCATGCTTGCGCCGTAGCGCGTTTCGATGGGCCTAAGATCGCTCTTTTCCGGATGCGGATAATCGGGCATTATCCGCCATCACTATCCGGAAACGCCGAACAAAAAGATGGACAGATTGGAAGCCATGCGGGTCTTCACCCGCGTTCTGGAGCGCCGGAGCTTTACGCTTGCGGCAGATGACACCGGCCTACCGCGATCGACAGTGACCGATGCGGTCAAGCAGCTGGAGCAACGCCTGGGCGTCCAGCTCCTGCAGCGCACGACGCGCCATGTCAGCCCAACCTTGGATGGTGAGGCCTATTACCAGCGGTGCCTGCGCATCCTCTCGGATATCGAGGACGCAGAAGGCGCCTTTGCCGGTACCAAGCCGAAGGGCCTGCTTCGCGTCGACGTCCACGGGACGCTTGCCCGCCACTTCGTCCTGCCGAGTCTTCCGTCCTTCCTGGAGACCTATCCCGGCATCGAATTCCACATGAGCGAAGGCGACCGGCTCGTCGATCTCGTGCGCGAGGGGATCGATTGCGTCCTGCGCGTCGGTGTCCTACAGGACAGCGACATGATCGCGCGGCGTGTCGCCATGCTCGAGGAAGTCACGGTCGCCTCGCCGGCCTATATCGAGCGGTTCGGCCTGCCGACGCATCCACGCGACCTGGAGCGGCATCACATGGTGGGCTTTCGCTCGACCGCGACCGGTGGCGTCCTGCCGCTGGAATTCCTGGTCGAGGGAAACCTTCGCAACATCACGCTGCCGACGACCGTCGCCGTGAATGCGGCCGAAAGCTACATCGCTGCAGCCAGGCTCGGCCTCGGCATCATACAGATGCCCCGCTATCACGCGGAGCACGACCTTGCGCGAGGCACGCTCGTCCACATTCTGCCGGATTTTCCGCTGACGGAAACGCCGGTTTCGCTGCTCTATCCGCGCAATCGCCAGCTCTCGCCGCGCGTCAGGGTCTTCATCGACTGGCTTATCCGTGTCTTTGCGCGCAGCAACGAAGAGCAGCCGTGAAGGGCGGCGCGCTTCCTTGACCCTTGTGCTCGGCTATCCGGAAGGTCAAAGTCGCTGGCAAGATAAGGAGAGGAGACGTGACGAATGTCGAAGTTCGATGCGAGAGTTCTTACCGCCGGCGGGCAGAGCGGCAACTTCACCGTGGAATTCGTGGCCGAAGACGGCAGCGTCATTTCCGTAACCCCGCGCGGTGCAGCCTTTCGCGGATTGACGCGCGGCACTGCAGTCGCGAAGGCCAAGGCCTTTCTTTCAAACATTGCCGACATATTGCCGGAAAAAGAAGGGCCGCACTCGGCCGACAGGCCTGCTGACCCCGCGACGATAGAAGAAGAACTGCAGGAAGGGCTGGAAGACACTTTCCCGGCAAGCGATCCGGTCTCGATCACCATCTCCTCCACGCCAAAACGGGATCCCAATGCCGGAAAATGAGCATCCTGCACGCGCGACCGCTGCCATGCGGGAACGCGGCGATGGATCGGAACCGGCAGGTGCGATCGGAACCGCAGCGCTAGTCGGGAACCGGCTGATACAGTTCTTCGACCGCGACGCCGTCCATGTCGCACGCGATCTCCTGGGCTTTCACTTCATGGTCGGCGAGACCGGAGGACGGATCGTCGAGACCGAGGCCTATAGACCTGACGACGAGGCGTCGCACGCCTTCCGCGGTCCGACGCCACGAAACGGAGCAATGTTCGGCCCGCCCGGCAATGTCTATGTCTACCGCTCCTACGGCATCCATTGGTGCGTGAATTTCGTCTGCAAGCCCGGGTCGGCTGTGCTGATCCGGGCCGTCGAACCGGAGAACGGTCTTGCAACGATGATCGAGCGCCGCAGCATGGAAACGCTGACGCTGCTTTGCAGCGGTCCGGGCAGGCTCTGCCAGGCGCTCGGCATCGATATCGGTCTCAATGACAGGCCGCTCGACTATGCGCCTTTTTCGCTGACGCCCGCAGCCCCGGTGGAGGCCGTTGCGGGACGACGCATCGGCATAACGAAAAACACCGAAGCGCCGTGGCGCTTCGGTGTTCAGGGATCGCGATATCTGAGCAAGCCGATGAGATAGAGCCTGCTATTCCATGGCAGCGCTGTGATCGACCTTCGGCGGTGCACTTGGCTTGCGCAAGAACAGCACGAGCGGGATGACGGCAAGCGACATCAGCATCAG
The DNA here is from genome assembly GCF_004345245.1 of Rhizobium sp. BK251. GTDB lineage: Bacteria > Pseudomonadota > Alphaproteobacteria > Rhizobiales > Rhizobiaceae > Rhizobium. Next base: position 48,403 of record NZ_SLUQ01000013.1, read on the forward strand.
GAGCTTGAAGTCGTCCATATAAGCGATGATCGTCGATTGCAGCGTGATCATCTCGTTCAGGGAGGCCCGTCCGGCGGCCGTCAGAGGGCTGAGCCCCTGCGCCGCCACGGCATTGAAGGCATGGTTGAACGGCGTCACGTAGGCCGAGATCGATTCATGGTTGCTCTGCGTGTTCTCGACGATCAGGGCCGAGACGACGGAAATGCCGACGCTGGAGCCGATGTTTCGCGACAGATTGTAGAGACCGGTTCCGTCACCGCGCATATGGGCGGGCAGCGTCGCGAAGGCGATCGTCGTCAACGGTACGAAGAGGAAGCCGAGCCCGGCCCCCTGCACGAAGCCGACGGACACGATCGTCCACTGCGAGACGTCCGGCGTCCAGCCGGTCATGTCGTACATCGCCCAGGCCGTCAGCGCCAAGCCGAAGGCGAGCAATATGCGCGTGTCGACCTTGCCGATAAGGCGACCGACGATGAACATGCAGAGCATCGTTCCGAGGCCGCGCGGCCCCATGACGATGCCGGCCGTTATCACCGGATAACCCATCAGCGTCTGCAGGTACGGCGTCATCAGGGCAAGCGAGGCGAGATAGGTGACGCCCACGACGAAGATGAAGAGCATGCTGACGGCAAAGTTCTGGTCGAGGAACAGCCGCGGATTGATGAACGACTTCTCCCTCGTAAGCGTATGGACGATCAGAAGATAGAAGGCCGCCGCGCAGACCAGCGCCTCGACGACGATCTCGCCGGAGGAAAACCAGTCCAGCTGCTCGCCCCGATCCAGGAAGAGCTGCAACGACGCGATCGCAAGGCTCAGCATGCCGAATCCGAACCAGTCGAGCTTCGCGAGCAGGTCGCGCTTCGTCTCCGTAACGAAGACCACGATACCCATGAAGGCCAGAGCTCCGATCGGAACGTTGATGTAGAACACCCACCGCCAGCTGATGTTGTCGGTCAGCCAGCCGCCGATGACCGGTCCCAGCACTGGCCCGACCATGACCGAGACGCCAAACAAGGCCATGGCCGAGCCGCGCTCCTCGACAGTGTAAATGTCGAGAAGTATGCCCTGGGAAAGAGGAACGAGAGCCGCGCCGAAGAGCCCCTGCAGGAGACGGAAGGCAACGATCTGGTTGAGCGATTGCGCCAGACCGCACAGGACCGACGCAACGACGAAGCCTGCGATGGCAGTCAGGAGGACGCGCTTGCGTCCGAACTTCGCGGCAAGGAAGCCGGAGGGTGGCGTCATGATCGCGGCGGCCACGATATACGACGTCAGGACCCAGTTGATCTGGTCGGCGCTCGCCGAGACGCTGCCCTGGATATAGGGCAGCGCGACGTTGGCGATCGTCGTGTCCAGCGCCTGCATGATGACGGCCAGGATGACGCAGGCCGTGATCGCGCCTCGATTGGCGACGACAGCAGGCGATGCGGAAGACGCGCTAGCCATGGACCTTGTCCGAACCACCGAAGAGCTTCGCAATGAAGTCGGGCAGGCCGCGGGCGTGGCCCGTATCGACCTCGACGACCGTGCTCATGCCGACGCGCAGCGGTGGCTTGCCCTGCGCATCGTCGATGCTGACGCGCATCGGAATGCGCTGGACAACCTTGACCCAGTTGCCGGTGGTGTTCTGGGCGGGCAGCAGCGCGAAACTGGAACCCGAGGCCGGGCTGATGCTGGCGACCTTGCCCTTCCAGACGACGCCCGGATAGGTGTCGACATAGATGTCGACCGGCTGGCCGGGCTTCACATAGGTCAGTTCCGTCTCCTTCGGGCTCGCGGCGATCCACAGGTGATCGGTCGCAACCAGCGAGAAGCCCTGCTGCGAAGCCTGCAGGTAGGAGCCAACCTGAAGCGCATCGACATTGGTGACGATGCCGTCGAAGGATGCCTTCACGACGCTGTGGTCGAGCTGGCGCTGGGCGTTGTCGACGTTTGACTGGGCCTGGAGATAGAGCGGGTTCTGCTCGACCGGCTGGTCGGCATCACCGCCGAGTTGGGCGAGCGTCGCCCGCGCTTCGGCCTTGGCCACGGCGACCTTCTGCTGTGCCGCCTCGAGATTGTGCCTTGCTTCGTCGAAGGCAGCCTTCGTGGCTGCGGAGTTGTTGGCCAGGTTCTGCTGCCTGTCGAACTCGCTCTGGAAATAGGGAAGATCGGCTTCGGCCTGGGTAATCTCGGCGAGCGATTGCCTGTAGCTCGCTTCGAGATTGAGGATCTGGTTGCGGACCACGCCAAGCTGCGCCTTGGCGCCGTCGAGCGCGATCTGGAACGGCTGCGGGTCGAGACGGAAGAGCACCTGCCCTGCCTTGACCGCATCGTTCTCGTGCACGTCGATCTCGGAAACGATGCCGGAAACATCGGTCGTCACGCCCACCATGTCGGCCTGGATATAGGCGTTGTCGGTCGACATGACCTGGCCGCCGGTGACGTAGTAGTAGCCGCCGGCGACAAGGGCGACCGGCAAGAGCGCAAAGAGGATCGGCCGCTTGAGGTTGCGACGACGCGGCGGCTTCGGGGCCGGAGCAAGCGCGATTACCGATGCGGGCGCACTCGATTGGGACTCGGCCGTTTCACGCTCGCTCTCGGCCTTTTCCAGCTCTTCGACAGGACTCTTGGCCGCTGTGCTGGTGTTTGCAGGAATGCGAAGGGAAGAAGGTCCGTCAGCCATGATTTATCTCTTCGGCGCCGGCCGGCAGCGTACAGGCCCGGCTCAGGTTTGATTTCATTAGGGTCAGAATATGGAAGAGCCGCTCGCGTTCGGCGGCCGGAATTCCTTTGAACGCCTCGCCGCGAGTCGAATCTCCGACATCGTGCATGGTGTCCAGCAGCGGCAGCGCCGCCTCGCGGATGTGGATGAGCCATGCGCGGCGGTCGGTCGGATGCTGGCGACGCTCCACAAGGCCGCGCTCTGCAAGCCTGTCGATGATGCGTACGAGGGTGATCGGCTCGATCTCGAGCATTTCGGCGAGCCAGCTCTGCTGTATCCCGTCATTTTCGGCGAGGCAGGCCAGCGCCTGCCACTGCGCACGCGTCAGCCCATGGCATCGCGCACGCTGTTCAAAGCGTTTGCGAAGGAGCCGGGCCACATCATGAAGAAGGAAGCCGAGCGAGGGCGTACGGGACATAACAGAAGCCTACTATTCATAAGCATACTAATTATGTCTTCACATATAGTGTGCCTATGAACCACGCAAGGGGCTTCGGGATACAAAATGACAAGGCGTGCAAATATGCCGCACCCGCCGCCGGATGGTTCCGGCAGCGGGCGGCAAAGGCAGGCAGAGCCTGCAACGGATCGAAGGGGAACTGGCCGGCCGCGATCAGCGCGACCGGCCGGTCAGTCAGTTGCCTTCAGTGCGACGAGCCGCGCGCCCCGACGGAGGAGGCAGCCTTCGCGGCAGGAGCTGCAGAGCGGACCAATCTTGAATCCTGCGTCCAGTAGGCGAACGCCACGAACACGCCGCCACCGACAACATTGCCGAGCGTCACCCAGAGCAGGTTATGGAAAGCTCCGTACCAGGTGATCGTATCGGGATGAGGCCCGAACAGGGCCATGGTGAAGGCGAACATGTTGGCGACACAGTGCTCGAAGCCGCTCGCGACGAAGATCATGATCGGCCAGAAGATCAGGAACACCTTCGCCGTGTCGTTTTCCGTGCGCCCACACATCCAGATGGCAAGGCAGACAAGCCAGTTGCAGAGAATGCCGCGGGCAAACAGTGCCAGGCTGGGAGCGTTCATCTTCGCTGTGACGATTGCATAGAAGGTGGTGCTGCCGTCGGTCAGCAGCACGCCTCCACCGGCAAGATGCAGCAGCAGCGCGAGTACCGCTGCACCGACGAGATTGCCGATCCAGCATACGATCCAGACCAGGAGAAGGCTTGTGACCGTCGAGGATCCTCGCATGACGGCGAGCGGCATATACATGGTCATGCCGGTGAAGAGTTCCGAACCGGCAAAGATGACGATCGTCAGCGCAGCGGCGAAGACGGAGCCCATGACGAGGTGAGCCCACGCCGGATCGGCATGGGCACCCACGGTGAACAGAATAATATCACCGAAGCCGATATAGGCGCCGGCAAGGGCAGAGCCGACCAGGAAAGCCAAAGGGCGGCGACGAAGTGTCTCCGCCTTGTGCATTCCGTTGTCGGCAAATTTGTCTATCGTATCGCTGTACATCGATTGACATCCTGGAGAGTTGGCGATTAGGGGCGCCGGTCAGCCAACGACCGGCTCTTTTTTCTTACGAAGGGCCTTCATGAAGTCCTGGCTGAAGCCGAGATGGGCCTCGACGAGTTCGGGCGGGGTCAGCGCGAGCCACTGGTCCAGCGAGACATCGGCGAAGTAGCTGCTCTTGAAAACTTCGAGGAAACGCATCGGCGTGTCGCCGATGTTCTCGATGTAGTGGCCCATGGCAAAGGGAACGTATCCGACGTCGCCGGCAGAGAAATCGAAGGTGCGCGATTGGCCGTGCGCCGCAAAGACACCCATGCGAGCCTTGCCTTCGATGTAGTACTGCCATTCGTCCGCGTTGGGATGCCAGTGCAGTTCGCGCATTGCGCCGGGATCGACTTCGACCAGTGCCGCGGAGACGGTCTTCGAGATCGGGAAGATCGAGGAGTCTGTAATCCAGGCGCGACCGCCGCTTGTCTTGATCGGGTCCTGCGCCGTCATGTGGTGGCTGAAGATCTGCGGCACGTCTTCGACGCCAACGGCCTTGTCGGCGGCAAGGCTGGCTGGCATCGGCGCCGGGAAGATATAGAGTTTGCTCGGATCCGGCAGTTTGTTGAAGGTGTCGGCCGGCACGCCGAAGTTCTTTGCCATCACCTCGGGCGGGATATGCTTGAACCAGTCGCTGAGGAGGAACGTGCTGTCCTCGTCGAAGGAACCGTCATCGAAGATCAGCAGGAACTCGCAACCGTCGTCACCGAGGCCCTGGATGGAGTGCGGAATGCCGGAGGGAAAGTACCAGAGATCTCCGGGGCCGACGTCATCGACGAAATTGCGCCCCTGCGCGTCGACTGCGGTGATGCGCGCCCTTCCGGAAAGCATGAAGGACCATTCGGCCTCCTTGTGCCAATGCAACTCGCGCACGCCGCCGGCATTGAGCCTCATGTTGACGCCGGCGATGGGCTTGGAGACGGCGAGTTCGCGGATTGTTACCTGCCTCGTCCAACCGCCGGTGTATTGCTTCATGGGCGCATCGCTGAAGGCAAAGCGCAGATTGGGCAGCGTTCCGGAATCAGTCGGTGGCGGGTTGAGAATGTCTGGGTTTGCTATGTCGAGAGCCACGTTCCGAGGACCCGGATCCGTACCGCCAAAACCCGGTCCCCTCATGGGCTGCGGTACGTCCGCCGCCAGGGCTTGCGTGGCAGCCGCAGCGGCGACCCCACCGGCAGTTATGGTCAACAGGGCGTCTCGGCGTGTAAACATGGTCATTGCGAATCTCCATCCTGCGGTTTGGGAGGAACGCAGGCCTCCTTCGTTGCAGGGCGCCGACCGCGACGCGCTGCAACTTTCGAGAATGCGCTGGTTGCTGGCTGGGCGATCCCGGACGGGCTCGCCTCCTTTGGAAGCGCAGGTTCTGAAGCCTGAAAACTACTTGAACATCGCAAAATGGCCGCTCAGCGCGGCGCTGGGGAAAGCGATGCGGCAAGCAGCGCCTTACCTCCCTGTTCTCTGTCATACGAATATAGAATTAGACCCATAGGCCGCAATTTCAGCTATACTTACGTATACATCGGGTAATGATTGCGCATGGATGGCGGATTTCACTACACGTAAATTTGTATAAAACTCGCAAGAAGGTGATTTTCTACAAAAATCCGAACACTTATTTCCTACCACCAGGTTATTACTTGCTGCAGTGCAGCGAAAATTCAAGAGGGACTTTGTTTCAAGGTTCATCCGGCGCCGCGCGTAGCGACCGCTCCCCATCGCAGCCCCCGTCTCAACCACGCCGCGAGTCAGGGCAGTCGAAGCAGCGCGAACCGCTCATCAAACTAAAGCGAGCTGAAATAAAGCCTTTGCGAATGACGAAACCTATGAAAACATCGTATAGCGTTGCCAGCCTCGGGCGCCCTCGCCCGGCATCGGCAGAATGACATTTTATGCATTGGGGAATTGCTTATTAGACAAGTCAGGCGGCGACATTTGTCAGCCGGTTACATGGGGGTTCGCATGCTGAGACACCTTCGCGTTCCGTTCGTACTTGCCTCTTTCTTCGGTCTTTCTCTTTCGCCCGCCCTCGCACAGCAGAACGCCGCCCCTCCCCCTGTCACCGTCGCCAAGCCAGTTGTCCGCGAAGTTGTGGACAATGACGAGTTCATCGGCCGCTTTCAGGCCGTCGACGAAGTCGCTGTCCGTTCACGCATCGGCGGCTATCTGCAAGAGATTCATTTCCAGGACGGCGCCATGGTCAAGAGCGGCGACCTGCTCTTCGTCATCGACCAGCGCCCCTTCATAACCGCGCTCAACGAGTCGACGGCTTCGCTTGAGGTCGCCAAGTCGACGCTGACCTTGGCCGACGCGCAGTTCAAGCGCACGGAGTCGCTGGCGACGACAGGCAGCCAGTCCGCCTCCAACCTTGACGACCGCCGGCGCGACCTGATCGCCGCACAGGCCAACGTCCGTGGCGCCACCGCGGCCGTCGATCGCGCGACGCTCGACATGGAATACACGAAGATCACCGCCCCGCAGAGCGGCCGCATCGATCGGCGGCTCGTGTCGGTCGGCAACCTGGTCCAGGCGGATCAGACCGTGCTGACGACGATCGTTTCGCTCGACCCGATCGATTTCTACTTCGATGTCGACGAGCGGCGGCTCCTCAACTATGCCCGCACCGCCCGTGAGCGTGGCAGCGAGCTTCAACTGGGCGGCGGCGGACTGGATGTCACCGTCACGATCGCCGACCCGACCGCCCCGCCCTTCAAGGGCAAACTCGACTTCTCGGAAAACCGCGTCGACAGCGCGAGTGGCACGATGCGCCTGCGCGCGCGTTTTCCCAACCCCGATTACGTCCTCCAGCCAGGCCTCTTCGGCCGGATCCACATTGCCGGCTCCAACAGCTACCAGGCCGTGCTCGTTCCTGACGAGGCGATCGGCTCCGACCAGAACCAGCGCGTGGTCTACGTCGTCGGCGACGACGGCTCCGTGACGACGAAGCCGGTGCGGACAGGACCCCGCCTTTACGGCTATCGCGTCATCCGCGACGGGATAGATGGCACGGAGACGATCGCCATCAACGGCCTTATGCGCATCAGGCCGGGTGGCAAGGTAACGCCACAGCTGGAAGAGCTACCGCAGGAACGCGCTGATCCGCCGCCGGATGTCGCAGGTTCGGCGGAGGAAGGCCAATGAGATTTGCGCATTTCTTTGTAGATCGGCCGATCTTCGCCTCGGTCCTGTCCATCGTTTTGTTGATCGTCGGCAGCATCGCCTATTTCCAGCTGCCGATCGCCCAATATCCCGAAATCGCGCCGCCCACCATCGTGGTGCGCGCCTCCTATCCCGGCGCCGACGCAGAGACGGTCGCCAACACCGTGGCCACTCCGCTTGAGCAGGAGATCAACGGTGTCGAGGACATGCTGTACATGTCCTCCTATTCGACGGCCGACGGCTCCATGTCGCTGACGATCACCTTCAAGCTCGGCACCGATCTCGACCAGGCACAGGTGCTTGTCCAGAATCGCGTCTCGATTGCCGAACCGCGCCTGCCGGACGAAGTGCGCCGCATCGGCATCACCACGGTGAAGAGCTCGCCGGACCTGATGATGGTCGTTCACATCCTCTCGCCGAACGATCGCTACGACCAGCTCTATGTCTCGAACTATGCCCGCAGCCGTCTGCGCGACGTCATCGTTCGTCTCGACGGCGTGGGCGACGTGACCATCTTCGGCGAGCGCGAATATGCGCTGCGTATCTGGCTCGATCCTCAGAAGCTCTCCGCCTACGGCATGACCTCCAGCGACGTCGTCAATGCGCTGCGCGACCAGAACGTACAGGTCTCCGGCGGCTCGATCGGCGGTCCGCCGTCGGCAGGCACGAACGCATTCCAGTACACGGTGACGACCGAGGGGCGTTTCTCCGACGCCCGCCAGTTCCGCTACGTGATCGTCAAGGCGACGGATACCGGCCGATTGGTCCAGCTCCAGGACGTCGCCCGCATCGAGCTCGGCGCGCGCGACTACGTGACGAACAGCTATCTCGACGGCAAGCCTGCCGTGGCACTCGGCATCTTCGCACGGCCGGGCACGAACGCCCTTGCGGCAGCAGAATCGATCACGAAGACCATGCAGGAACTCTCCAAGGATTTCCCGCCGGGCCTTGCCTATGAGATCGTCTACAATCCGACGGAATTCATCTCGGAATCGATCTACGAGGTCTACAAGACGATCATCGAGGCGGCGATCCTGGTCGCCATCGTCGTGCTGATCTTCCTGCAATCCTGGCGCACGGCGATCATCCCGATCGTGGCCATTCCTGTTTCGCTGATCGGCACCTTCGCCTTGCTGCTGGCCTTCGGCTTCTCCCTGAACATGCTGACGCTCTTCGGCCTCGTGCTTGCGATCGGCATCGTCGTCGACGATGCGATCGTCGTCGTCGAGAACGTGGAGCGCAATCTCGCCCGCGGCATGACGCCGAAGGAGGCGGCGCATGTCACCATGGACGAGGTCGGCACGGCCGTGATGGCGATCTCGCTCGTGCTGATCGCCGTCTTTGTGCCGACCGCCTTCATTCCCGGTATTTCGGGGCAGTTCTACCGCCAGTTCGCGGTTACGATCTCCGTCGCGACGGCGATTTCCGCGCTCAACTCGCTGACCTTGTCACCGGCGCTGGCCGGTATTCTCTTGCGGCCGCATGAGCATCACAGGGAGAGCCGCAATCCCCTAGCCCGTTTCGGTCGTGCGCTTGCCAATGGCTTCAACACCGGCTTCGACAAGCTGAGCAACGGCTATTCACGCATCATCCGCGCCCTTGTCGGAACGCGGATCGCGGTCGGCGCCTCGCTCCTCGTCTTTCTCGGCCTGCTTGGTGCGACCTATTACATGGGACGGATCGTGCCCGCGGGCTTCATCCCCAACATGGACCAGGGTTATGCGATCGTGGTCGTGCAACTGCCGGAAGGCGCTTCGCTCGACCGCACAGATGCGGTCGTCAGGAGGGCCTCCGAGATCATCCGCAATACTCCCGGCGTCTCCCACTCCGTTACCTTCGCGGGCTTCAGCGGCGCTACCTTCACCAATGCCTCCAATGCCGGCGTCATTTTCGCGCCTTTCGACACGTTCGAACATCGGCTGGCAAACAACCAGAGCGCCACCCAGATCATCGGACAGCTCTACAGCAGTCTACAGAGTATCCAGGAAGCGTTCATCATCGCGATCCCGCCTCCGTCCGTGCGCGGCATCGGTAATTCCGGCGGCTTCAAGATGCAGCTTCTCGATCGTGAGAGCGCCGATATGCGCCGGGTGCTGGGCCTTGCCTTTCAGATGATGGGAACCGCAGCGCAGACGCCGGGCCTGACGGGCGTGTTCACCACCTTCTCCGCCTCGAGCCCGCAATTCTTCCTGGCAATCGACCGCGACAAGGCGCGTGCGCTGAACGTGCCGATACCGAATATCTTCGATACGCTGTCGATCAACCTCGGCACGTCCTACGTCAACGACTTCAACGCATATGGCCGCGTCTACCAGGTGCGCGCCCAGGCGGATCAGCAGTACCGCATCGAGCGCGATGACATCCTGGCGCTGAAGGTCCGATCAGCTACAGGCGCTCTGGTACCGCTCGGCACGCTCGTCGACATCCAGGACAGGAGCGGTCCGGCGCTCGTCCAGCGCTACAACATGTATGTCTCCGTTCCCCTTCAGGGCAACCCGGCGCCGGGCACCTCGACCGGCACCGCCCTCGACAAGATGGAAGCCATAGCGGCCGAAACCCTGCCGCCCGGAACCGGCTTCGAATGGACGGAACTCGCCTTCCAGGAACGCAACACCGGAAACACCGCGATCTACATCTTTGCGCTGTCGGTCATATTCGTGTTCCTGGCGCTTGCCGCCCAGTATGAGAGCTGGGTACTGCCGCTGGCGATCATCCTGATCGTGCCGCTGGCGGTGCTTGCCGCCCTCATAGGCGTGCATCTGCGCGGAATGGACAACAATATCCTGACGCAGATCGGCCTCATCGTGTTGATCGGCCTCGCGGCGAAGAACGCGATCCTGATCGTGGAATTCGCCCGGCAGGCGCAACAGGAAGGCAAGAACGCTATCGAGGCTGCAATCGAGGCAAGTCACCTGCGCCTCAGGCCGATCCTCATGACCGCCTTCGCCTTCATCTTCGGCGTCGTGCCGCTGATGATCGCGACCGGGCCCGGCTCGGAAATGCGCCAGTCGCTCGGCACGGCCGTCTTCTCAGGCATGCTCGGCGTGACCTTCTTCGGCCTGTTCCTGACGCCCGTCTTCTACGTCGCCCTGCGATCCGGCCGACGCAAGCGCAAGGAAGCGGAGACCGAGGCGACCGAGGACGACAAGCGGGCGGCATCCTGACGCCCACCCTCCGGCCTCCCCGACCAACAGGGACGGAGAGCCCGATGCTCAGATCTGCGGGCGGCGGCGAAGCCGCCTGCGGGTCTCCGATGCGCTTTCCTTGAAGTGCGCGCGGTAGCTGCGCGCAAAGGCAGAGGCGGAGTTGAATCCCGTCGCGGCAGCAATTTCCGCAAAACTCGCCTTGGTTTCGATCACCCTGCGCCGCGCCGCGTTGAGACGCAGCGCCATGTAGTGGACGTGGGGCGCCACACCCATGCCCTCCTGGAACAGCGCCTGGAGATGACGCGCGCTGACTCCGATGCGTTTTGCGAGCCGCGCGAGCAGCATCGGCTGCTCCACGTTGTCTTCCATCAGCCGCACGGCCTGGGCAAGACGCGGATCGTTCATGCGCAGGCTCACCGTCGACGGCGTCACCTGCCCTTCGCCGCGATAGCCCGCCTGCTCGTAGATGAAGAGGCGGCTCACCTCCAGCGCCAACGAGTAGCCCTGCCGGCGGCGGATGATCTCCAGCATCAGGTCGAGCGTCGGCAGCGCGCCACCGGTCGTGATGCGCTTGCCGTCGATGACGAAGCGCTCCTGCACGGCATTCACCTGCGGATAGGCCGTGGCGAAGTCCTCGAAATCTTCCCAGTGGGCAGTGGCCGAAAACTCGTCGAGCAACGAGGCCTCGGCAAGAAGCCAGGTTCCTGATTCGATGCCGGCGATCGTCGAGCGGTGCCGGGCCGTATGGGAGAGCTGCATCTTCAACGCCGACGTGGCGCTCTCGCGCCAATTGTAGCTTGCCAGCACGAAGAGCGGCACCTCCTCCCTGCCCGGACGGAATGCACCATGGGCGGGAACGGGAATGCCACTCGTCGTTCGTGCCGGGCTGCCATCCGGCGTGAAGATACGCCAGCGATAGATTTCGCGGCCGGCGATGCGGTTGGCGCCGCGCAATGGCTCGATCACGGAAGCGATGAGAATGAGCGTCGTGTCTGGCAATACCAGAAGGTCGATATCGAGCGGATCATTCGAAGGCGCCAGCATGGGTCAATTCTCGTTTCCGGGAATGTATAATATACCTCTGAAAAGGCAAAGCATGATCGCCATCTATGCCGCGTAATGTCGCAAAAATGAGGGAGAACACGATGCCTCTTGCGATGAACCGCGACGTCTTCATCACCTGCGCCGTAACCGGTGCCGGCGATACGGTTTCGAGATCCAGCCATGTGCCGGTCACGCCGAAGCAGATCGCCGAATCCGCCATCGATGCGGCGAGGGCCGGTGCGGCGGTCGTTCACTGCCATGTCCGCGATCCCGAGACGGGTGCAGCCAGCCGCCGCAACGACCTTTACAAGGAAGTGACCGACCGCATCCGCTCCGCCGATATCGACGTCGTCCTCAACCTCACCGCCGGCATGGGCGGCGACCTGATCTTCGGCGATGTGGAAAAGCCGCTGCCGCTGAACCCGAAAGGCACGGACATGGCGGGCGCCACCGAGCGCGTCAGCCACGTCGCGGAATGCCTGCCGGAAATCTGCACGCTCGACTGCGGCACGATGAACTTCAATCTCGGCGACTACGTCATGACGAACACGCCGGCCATGCTGCGCGCGATGGCGAAGAAGATGACCGATCTCGGTGTGCGGCCCGAGATCGAGGCCTTTGATACCGGCCATCTCTGGTTTGCCAAGCAACTGGTCGAGGAGGGTTTGATCGAGGACCCCGTGCTGATCCAGCTCTGCATGGGCATACCGTGGGGTGCACCTGATGACCTCAACACCTTCATGGCGATGGTCAACAACGTGCCGGCAAGCTGGACCTTCTCGGCATTCTCGATCGGTCGCAACGCGCTTGCCTATCCAGCGGCAGCAGTGCTCGCCGGCGGCAATGTCCGCGTCGGGCTGGAAGACAATCTCTATGCCGGCAAGGGCCAGCTCGCGACCAACGCCCAGCTCGTCGAGAAGGCCGTGACCGTCATCGAGGGTATGGGCGCCCGTATCATCGGGCCCCGGGAAGTCCGCGAGAAGCTCAAGCTGACGAAGCGGTAAGCCGATCGGCGCGGCCGCTCCTTCCGGCGGGAGCCTTGGGACGAGCAAAAAACGACAGGAAAGAATTCGAGGCGGACAACATCATGACCAAGATCAGCAAGGCAGCCTGCATCGGCGGCGGCGTCATCGGCGGCGGCTGGGTCGCTCGTTTCCTGCTTGCCGGCATCGACGTGAACGTCTATGACCCGCATCCGGAATCTCAGCGCATCATCGGCGAAGTTCTGGCCAATGCGGAACGCGCCTACGCCCTTCTGACGGGCGCGCCGCTGCCGCCGCGCGGCAAGCTCATCTTCTGCAAAAGCATTCAGGAAGCCGTTCAAGATTCTGACTGGATTCAGGAAAGCGTACCTGAACGCCTTGACCTGAAACGTAATGTCTTGACCGAGATCGACGCCTTCGCACGGCCTGACGCGCTGATCGGCTCTTCGACGTCGGGCCTGCTGCCGACGGATCTCCAGCGCGACATGAAGCACCCCGAGCGCCTCTTCGTCGCCCATCCCTATAATCCGGTATACCTCCTGCCGCTGGTGGAGATCGTCGGCGGCGCAAAAACCTCGCCCGAGACCGTCGCTGCGGCAATGGACCGGTTGCCGCCGATCGGCATGAAGGGGGTCCATATCGCCAAGGAGATCGAGGCCTTCGTCGGCGACCGTCTTCTCGAGGCGCTCTGGCGCGAGGCGCTCTGGCTGATCCATGACGACATCTGCACCGTCGAGACGCTGGACGACGTTATCCGCTACTCCTTCGGGCTGCGCTGGGCACAAATGGGCCTGTTCCAGACCTACCGGATCGCCGGCGGTGAAGCGGGCATGCGCCACTTCCTTGCCCAGTTCGGTCCCTGCCTCGCCTGGCCGTGGACTAAGCTCACTGATGTCGTCGATCTCGACGATGCGCTCGTGGAAAAGATCGGCCAGCAGTCGGACGAGCAGGCCGCCGGCCTCTCCATTCGCGAGCTGGAGCGCATCCGCGACGAAAACCTCGCCGGCATTCTGCAGGCGCTGAAGGGCGGCGACGGCGGCAAGGGCTGGGGGGCGGGCAAGCTGCTCAAGGATTTCGAGGCGGGCCTCTGGCGCGAAGCAGGCAAGGACGCGGCGCCTGTCGACACTTCCGCACCGCTGCGCCTCATCGAGACGAAGGTCAGCCCGGCCTGGGTCGACTACAATGGCCATATGACCGAACACCGCTACCTGCAGGTCTTTGGCGATACGTCCGACGCGCTGCTGCGCCTCATCGGCGTCGACCTCGCCTATGTGGAGGCGGGCAACAGCTACTACACAGTCGAAACGCATATTCGAAATCTCGGTGAGGCAAAGCTCGGCCAGGCGATCCATTCGACCTGCCAGGTCCTGTCGCTGGACGAGAAGCGGCTGCATGTCTTCCACACGATCCACGACACGGCGAGCGGTGAGACGATCGCGACGGCCGAGCATATGCTGCTGCACGTAGACACGAAGGCCGGCAAGGCCGTGCCCGCACCGGAGGAGGTACTGGGTAAGGGGAGAAAGATTGCCGAGGCCCACGCAAGACTGGCCCAGCCCGAGGGGATCGGCAGACATGTGGGGCAGAAACGATAGGAGGGGGCAATGAATTTCGGTCTGACCGAAGAGCAGGAAATGATCGTCAAGACGGTGCGGGACTTCGTCGAGACGGAGATCTACCCGCATGAGGCCGAAGTCGAGAAGACCGGCATCGTGCCGCGTGAACTCGGCCAGGAGATCGCGCGCAAGTGCGTCGATCTCGGCTTCTACGCCTGCGGCTTCCCCGAAGAGGTCGGCGGCGCCGGCCTCGATCACCTGACCTTCACGCTTGTCGAGCGTGAGCTTGGCCGCGGGTCGATGGGGCTCACTGTCTTCTTCGGCCGGCCCTCCGGAATCCTGATGGCCTGCGAGGGCGAGCAGCGCGAGCGATATCTCCTGCCGGCCGTGCGTGGCGAGAAGATCGATGCGCTGGCAATCACGGAACCGGACGCCGGTTCCGACATGCGCGGCATGAAATGCGCCGCTCGGCCGGACGGCCCCGACTGGATCCTCAACGGCACCAAGCACTTTATCTCTCACGCAGATGTGGCTGACTTCGTTATCGTTTTCGCCGCAACCGGCGAAGAGGAAACGCCGAAGGGCCTCAAGAAGAAGATCACCGCCTTTCTTGTCGATCGCGGCACACCCGGCTTCGAGATCAACAGGGGCTACGAGTCAGTCTCGCACCGCGGCTATCACAACTGCATCCTGAACTTCTCCGATTGCCGCCTGCCCGCGGCTCAGGTGTTGGGTGAGGTCCACGGCGGCTTCGACATCGCAAATCAGTGGCTGTACGGCACGAGGCTGACGGTCGCCGCCACCTGTGTCGGCCGGGCGCGCCGCGCCTTCGACCTTGCCCTGCCCTATGCTGCCGAGCGCAAGCAGTTCGGCAAACCGATCGGCACCAACCAGGGCGTCTCCTTCAAGCTCGCCGACATGGTGACCGAGATCGACGCTGCCGACTGGCTGACGCTGGCCGCCGCCTGGCGCCTCGACCAGGGCCTGCCCGCAAATCGCGAGATCGCTTCCGCCAAGCTCTATGCCTCCGAGATGCTGGCCCGCGTCACCGACGAGGCGATCCAGATCTTCGGCGGCATGGGCCTGATGGACGACCTGCCGCTCGCACGCCTCTGGCGCGACGCCCGCGTCGAGCGCATCTGGGACGGAACCTCGGAGATCCAGCGCCACATCATCAGCCGCGACCTGCTGCGGCCGTTCGGAGCGTAAACTTATGCCGACGCACTCGCTCGATCGCCTGATAAGACCGAAATCGATCGCCGTCTTCGGCGGCAAGGAGGCGCGGCGCGTCATCGAGCAATGTGACCGGATGGGATTTGCAGGCGAGATATGGCCGGTTCATCCGAAACTTGAAGAAGTGCTTGGAAGGCGGTGCTATCGCTCGGTCGCCGATTTGCCGGCCGCGCCGGATGCCGCCTTTGTCGGCGTCAACCGCACGCTCACGATCGACATCGTCCAAGAACTTGCCGCACGCGGCGCCGGCGGCGCAGTCTGCTATGCCTCCGGCTTTCGCGAGGCCGTCGCGGAACTTGCCGACGGAAGCGACCTGCAGGAGGCCCTGGTCTCGGCGGCCGGCGACATGCCAATCATCGGGCCGAACTGCTACGGCCTCATCAACGCGCTGGACGGCGCGCTCCTCTGGCCGGACCAGCACGGCATGCAGCGCGCCGAGGGTGGCGTCGCCATCCTCACCCAGTCGTCGAACATCGCGATCAACCTCTCCATGCAGACCCGCGGCCTGCCGCTCGCCTATCTCATGACGGCGGGCAACCAGGCGCAGACGGGGCTTTCCGATCTTGCCTGCGCCGTGCTGGAGGATCCTCGCGTCACCGCGGTCGGCCTCCACATCGAGGGCTTCGACAGCCTTGCGGCACTCCAGCGCCTCGCAGCCCGCGCCCGGGAACTCCGCAAGCCGGTAGTGGCGCTCAAGGTCGGCAAGTCGGAGGCCGCCCAAAAGGCAACGGTTTCGCACACCGCCTCGCTCGCGGGCAGCAACGCGGTTTCCATAGCGATCCTCGACCGCCTCGGTATCGGCCGCGTCGAGACGCTGCCGGAAATGATCGAGACGCTGAAGCTGCTCCACACGCACGGGCCGCTGAAAAGCTTCGACATCTCCTCGATGAGCTGCTCCGGCGGCGAGGCATCACTGATCTCGGATGCCGCCGTCGGACGCCGGGTAAACTTCCGCACACTGCTGCCGGAACAGCTGCCGCCGCTGCGCGAAACGCTCGGCGCGATGGTCACGCTTTCGAACCCGCTCGACTACCACACCTTCGTCTGGGGCGACCTCGTTCGCCAGACGGAGGCTTTTTCGGCCATGTTCGCAGGTGGCTACGCCCTCAATCTGCTCATTCTCGATTTCCCCCGTGCCGACCGCTGCAACGGAGCGGACTGGGTTACAACAATGGACGCGGTGACGGCAGCCGCAAAGGCGACCGGCGCCGCGGCGGGCATCGTCGCAACGCTCGGCGAGAACATGCCTGAACAGGTCGCCTTGCGCCTGCTCGCGGCAGGCGTCGTTCCCTTCTGCGGCATCAGCGAAGCGCTCGCCGCAGCCGAGGTGGCAGCCACGATCGGCGCGGCCTGGGAACGCGCACCACCTGCCCCGCTTCTCGATGCCGCGCTGGAAGCGGGCGAAAGCACGATCCTCAGCGAGGCGAGCTCCAAGGGCGAACTGGCTGCCTTTGACATCCCGGTTCCGCTGGGCCGCAGCGCACCGACGCCTGAAGAAGCCATGCGTGTTGCCGCCGACATCGGCTTCCCCGTCGCGCTCAAGGGTACGGGCGTTGCCCACAAGACCGAGGCGGGCGCCGTCAGGCTCAATCTCCGATCCGGGGAGGACGTCATGGAGGCCGCGGTTGCCATGCGCGGTGTCGCCGATGGCTATCTTGTGGAGCGCATGGTCGAGAGGCCGGTGGCGGAGTTCATCGTCGGCGCGGTACGCGATCCGGTGGCCGGGCTGGTGCTGACGATCGGCGCCGGCGGCGTCTTGGTTGAGCTCCTCGACGACTCTGCAATTCTAATGCTTCCCACCACGAAGAATGATATTTTAAGAGCTGTTTCCAGCCTCAAGGCAAGGAAGCTGATCGAGGGGTATCGTGGTGCGCCGAAGGGGGATCTGAAGGCGTTGGTCGAAGCCATTGCAGCGGTCGCGAATTATGTCGTCGCAAATGCCTCGAGGCTGGAGGAACTCGACGTCAATCCGTTGATGGTCCTGCCCGAAGGCAAGGGCGTCGTCGCGGCGGATGCGCTTGTCAAGCGAAGGAGATAGCAGGAGTTGAGCGGCCCCATCTGTACCAGACGCGTCGGCGGCATTTTCGAGGTCACCATCGACCGCCCCAAGGCAAATGCCATAGATCTCGAGACAAGCCGCCTCATGGGCGATATCTTCCGCGATTTCCGTGACGACCCCGATTTGCGCGTGGCGATCATCACAGGCGCAGGCGAAAAATTCTTCTCGGCAGGGTGGGACCTGAAAGCCGCCGCAGCGGGCGATGCTGTCGACGGCGACTATGGCATCGGCGGCTTTGGGGGCCTGCAGGAACTGCGTGACCTCAACAAGCCGGTGATTGCCGCCGTCAACGGCATCTGCTGCGGAGGCGGGCTCGAGATCGCACTCTCCGCCGATCTCATCCTCGCCGCCAACCACGCGACCTTCGCCCTGCCGGAAATCCGCTCGGGCACGGTTGCCGACGCCGCCTCGATCAAGCTGCCGAAACGCATCCCCTATCACATCGCCATGGACATGCTCCTGACCGGCCGCTGGCTCGATGCCGAAGAGGCAAGCCGCTGGGGCTTCGTCAACGAACTGCACCCGGCAGAACGGCTGATGCCCCGCGCCTGGGAGCTCGCGCATCTTCTGGAGAACGGTCCACCGCTCGTCTACGCCGCCATCAAGGAGATCGTGCGCGAGGCGGAGGCCATGAACTTCCAGACGGCGCTGAACAAGATCACCAAGCGGCAATTCGCGACCGTGGACGTGCTCTATTCGAGCGAGGACCAGCTCGAGGGCGCTCGTGCCTTCGCCGAGAAGCGCGACCCGGTCTGGAAGGGCAAATGAGCGCAGGCTGCGGGAGTACGACCTCCTCTCAGTGAGAGGCCGAAAGCGACCTCAACGCTGCCACGGCCCTTTCGGCATCCGCCGTGGGGACAAAGATGTGATCGTGATAGTAACCCGCAACGACGTTGGCGCTGATGCCCTCCTTCGTCAGCGCGGCAGATACCGCAGCCGTCAGCCCGACGGCCTCCAGTGAAGAATGCACGTTCAGCGTGATGCAGCGCATCGCAATCCCGGCGCCGAGGCCCGCATTGCCGGCTGCCTCTATCGGTAGGATGAGCGTCACCCCCTCGACCTCATGGAAGATACCGATTGGCTGGAGTTGCAGATATTGATCCAGGCTGCCCGCCGGCACCGTGCAATAGACGAATTCGCCCTCAACGAGGCTCGGCTCCATGCTGGCGAGCAGCACCGAAAGGTCGGTAATCCCGGTCATCGCGCTTCGCTGCCTGCCATCCGGCTCACTGCAGCGCAGAGCGCCCCAAAGCCTTCCCGGGCGCCGTCGCTCATGTGGCGGGCACGCAGCCATGCATGCACCATCTGGGGCTCCTCGCGGAACGAGACCTGGACACCGGCCTCGGCAAGGCGCGCGGCATAGGCCCTGCCATCATCGCGCAGCGGGTCGAAATGCGCGACACTGACGTAAGTCGGCGGCAGGTCGGAGAAGGACTTGGAAAGAAGCGGATGGGCGACCGGCTCGTCTGAGGGTGCCCGAAGGATCGCCTTGTAATAGCAGACGTCGGCGGTCGTCAGCCCCGGGGCATCGGCCATCTCCACGTAGGATCCGGAGACGAGATCGCCGCCGAGGACGGGGTAAACGAGCGCCTGCCCCGCAATGCCGTGCAGGCCTTCGTCGCGTACCCGCAATGCCAGTCCAGCGGCGAGATTACCCCCTGCGCTGTCGCCGATGAGCACGACCTTCTTCCCATCTCCCAGGAGCAGCTTCAGCACGGTGAAGCAATCATCGCTCTGGGCCGGCCAGACATGCTCGGGCGCCAGGCGATAATCGACTGATATCAACTGGGCGCCGGCATGGTCTGCAATCTCTGCGCAGATCGCGTGATGGCTTTGCAACGAACCGACTACATAGCCCCCACCATGCAGGTAGAGGAGCCGCGTTCCGGTGCGCAGTTCCTTCGGCTGATAGCGACGTGTCGGGATCGTGCCGATGGTTTCGTCGACCACCGCCATTCCTTCCGGCGGCGGGCGGTCGAACCGGGCGCAGAGCGCGTCATACCATTGCCGCTGCTGCTCGATCGATGCGCTCACAGCATCGGGCGGATAAAAGGATTCACAGACTGCGAGGAATTCCAGGATTCCGCCTTCGTCCGGCATAGGCCCTGCTGGGGTGTCAATCGCTGCGGACATGGCTCCCTCCTCGGCTTCATGCCGGTCGTCAATCCGCCGATTCACGAACCGCGGTCGACTCACCTTATATTCCGACAGTCCGGAAGAAAACGCCCAGCTAGGTCTTGCGGGCCGACACCTCGCGAATTGCTGCATTGCAAACCCTGCCATGCTGCTGCAAGAATGCGTCTATGCCGCACCGTGACCTGACCATTCTTGTCATCGATGAGAACGCGATCCGTGCCTCGATCATCGAGGAGGGTCTGCGCGAGGCCGGCCACGGCAACGTCACTGTTATCCACGAGGTCCATGGCGTCGCGCGCATCATCGACACACTGCGCCCCGACGTCATCGTCATCGATATCGAAAACCCGAACCGCGACATGATGGAGCATCTGTTCCAGCTGACGCGGACGGTCGGGCGGCCGATCGCCATGTTCGTCGACCGCTCCGATACGGCCTCGATCGAGGCCGCTGTAGAAGCGGGCGTCTCGGCCTATATCGTCGACGGACTGAAGAAGGAGCGGGTGAAGCCGATCCTCGACATGGCCGTCAGCCGCTTCAACGCTTTCAGCCGCCTTCAGCGCGAACTCGCCGACGCCAAGTCGGCGCTGGAGGAGAGAAAGGTGATCGAGCGCGCCAAAGGCATCTTGATGAAGTTGCGCGGCCTTTCCGAAGAGGAAGCCTTCGCGCTGCTTCGCCAGACCGCGATGAACGAGAAGAAGAAGATGTCCGACATCGCGCAGAGCGTCGTAACAGCAGCAGGGCTGCTGATGTGATGCGGGAACATGCGGCAACGACGATCCGGAGGAAACCGGAGTGGATATGACGATGAGCAGCAGCACCTCAGGAAGCAACCTCGCCTCCTCGTCCCGTCTTGCGGGAGAGGGATCGAAGGTACTGCGCGCCGGCTTCATTCCCCTTGTCGATGCCTCGGTGCTGATCGCCGCTGCAGAATTCGGCTTTGCCCGTAAGGAAGGATTGACGCTCGATCTCGTCAAGGACGTCTCCTGGGCCAATGTCCGCGACCGGCTCGCCTTCCGCCAGTTCGACATCGCTCACATGCTCTCGCCGATGCCGGTCGCCTCGATGCTCGGCCTCGGCTCCAACCCCTCGCCGACCATCACACCCTTCTCGCTCGGGCGTGGCGGCAATGCCATCACGCTCTCGACACGGCTTTATGCCCGGATGCAGGAGGAAGGCAAACTGGCCGAAACGGCGAGCGCAATGGAAAGTGCCCGCGCCCTTGCCAAAGTCGCGCGCAGCATGCGCCAGCACGGCGAGCCTTTGCTTACGCTCGGCATGACCTACCCCTTCTCGTCCCACAACTACGAATTCCGCTACTGGCTCGCTGCCGGCGGCATCGATCCGGACGGGGACGTCAAGCTCGTGGTCGTCCCTCCGCCCTTGACCTCGGACGCGCTCGCGGCAGGTGCGATAGACGGTTTCTGCGTCGGCGCGCCGTGGAACATGGTCGCCTCCGAGCGCGGCGTCGGCCGCATCGTCGCTACCAAGCAGGATATCTGGCCCTCCGCACCGGAGAAGGTGATCGGCATGCGGCCCGAATGGGCGGAAGCCAATGCGGAGACCGTCTCGCGCCTGATCGTCGCGCTCGATGCCGCCGCCCGCTGGTGCGATCGCCCGGACAACCATGATGCTCTCGCTGAGGTGCTTGCCGAGGCAAGGTATATTTCCGCGCCAGTCGAGATCATTCGTCGCGTCCTGGCGGGAGAGTTCAGCCTCGACGCCAAGGGTAACCGTCGCATCATCGACAACTACTTCACCTTCCATTCCGGCTTTGCGAACTATCCGCGGCCGAGCCAGGCGCTCTGGATCTACAGCCAGATGATCCGCTGGGGGCAGAGCACTTTCTCCCCGGCGTCCATGCAGGCCGCCGCATCTGCGTTTCGTCCCGACCTCTACCGCGCTGCGCTTGGCGCCGATGCCGCGCCCTCGGATGATGACGTCCGCATCGAAGGTGCGGCCGATGGCGACCATTTCATGGACGGCCACGTCTTCGTTCCGTCGCAGATGCAGGGCTATGTCGAGGGTTTCGAGGTCAGAACCCGCGAGCGGACATCCTCCCCAGGCGACGATTTCTAGCCTCGTTGCAGGCAGGCCGCTGCTCAGATTTCACGCATCGCAATTTGCTGCGCCGCAAGCAAAAGCACAAAATATCACCACACAGGCCAATTGCCCTGAATATGTGCACCCTCACATTTCATCTGTTTTTCCGATAAATTTCAATTACCTAAATAAACGAATGCAATCTGGCACGCCGCTTGCGTGGCTATTTGCGCTGCGGTCAACGGCGACCGGGGCGAAGCCGAACGCGCGATAAGCGTTCGCAAGAGACATCGACGTCGCAAGGTTTTTGCTGTCCGGGATTCCTCCTTATCCCGCAGACGCAAATCCCGAGCGGCGTTTTTTTATGTCCAGAATTTCGAGCACCAGCAGAGGGAACCTGCGCATGAACAAGATTTCGACGAGCGGCATCACCCGTCGCGGCATGCTGAAGACGACCGCCACAGCCGCTCTGATCGGTGCCATCCGCACCGCATTCCCCTCCGGCGCCTTCGCTGCCTCGGCCGGTCCCGAAGTCACCGGTGCCAAGCTCGGTTTCATCGCCCTGACGGATGCCGCGCCGCTTGTCGTCGCGAAGGAGAAGGGCCTCTTCGAAAAGCATGGCCTGCCGGAGGTCGAAGTGCTGAAGCAGGCCTCCTGGGGTGCAACGCGCGACAACCTGGTCCTCGGCGGCGCATCGAACGGCATTGACGGCGCCCATATCCTCTCGCCCCTGCCCTATCTGATGGAGACGGGCAAGGTCACCCAGAACAACCAGCCGGTGCCGATGGCAATCCTCGCCCGCCTGAACTACGACAGCCAGGGCATCTCGGTCGCCAAGGAATACGCCGACACCGGCGTCGAGCTCGATTCCTCCAAGCTTAAGGCCGCCTTCGAGAAGAAGAAGGCGGACGGCAAGGAGGTGAAGGCCGCCATGACCTTCCCGGGCGGCACCCATGATCTCTGGATCCGCTACTGGCTCGCCGCCGGCGGCATCGACCCTGACAAGGACGTTTCGACCATCGTCGTGCCACCGCCGCAGATGGTCGCGAACATGAAGGTCGGCAACATGGACGTCTTCTGTGTCGGCGAACCCTGGAACGAGCAGCTCGTCAACCAAGGCATCGGCTTCACTGCGGCGACAACAGGCGAGCTCTGGAAGGGCCATCCCGAAAAGGCGCTCGGCATGCGGGCCGACTGGATCGAGAAGAACCCGAACGCCGCCAAGGCGCTCCTGATGGCCGTGATGGAAGCCCAGCAATGGTGCGAGAGCATGGACAACAAGGAGGAGATGTCGGCCATTCTCGGCAAGCGTCAGTGGTTCAACGTGCCGCCGAAGGACGTGCTCGGCCGCCTGAAGGGCGACATCAACTACGGCAACGGCCGAGAGGCAAAGGGCACCGACCTCTACATGAAGTTCTGGGCCGGAGGTGTCTCCTACCCCTTCAAGAGCCACGACACCTGGTTCATCGCCGAGAACATCCGTTGGGGCAAGTTCGCGCCCGATACCGACATCAAGTCGCTGGTCGACAAGGTCAACCGCGAGGATATCTGGCGCGAGGCCGCCAAGGAACTCGGCGTTGCAGCGGCCGATATCCCGGCATCGTCCTCCCGCGGCAAGGAGACCTTCTTCGACGGCAAGGTCTTCGATCCGGAAAATCCTTCCGCCTATCTCGATAGCCTCGCGATCAAGGCCGCATCCTGATCCCCACCTCCGGCGCGCGTCAGGCGTGCCGGCTTTTTATTCAACACGAGGAGCGCCTCATGTCCGCCCTGGCCAAGAATAAAACCCTACCGGCGAAGATTGCGCCGAAAGCCGCAAACGTCGTCCGCCTTGCAAGACAGCCGGCGCGCCGGATCGATGTCCACAACCTTGCCATGTCCGCTGCACGCAACGTCGTTCCGCCGCTGGTGGTCCTCGCGATCCTTCTTGCAGTCTGGCAGGTGCTCTGTTCGTCGCCCACGGCCTCCCTGCCCTCGCCGCATCAGGTCTGGCAGGAGAGTTATGATCTGATCGCCTATCCCTTCTTCAACTATGGCTCGCAGGATATCGGCCTCGGCTGGCGCGTGCTGGTGTCGCTGCAGCGCGTCGCCTACGGCTTCGGTCTTGCCGCAGTCGCGGGCATCGTGATCGGCGCGGTCATCGGCCAATCGGTCTGGGCCATGCGCGGCCTCGACCCGATCTTCCAGGTGTTGCGCACAGTGCCGCCGCTCGCCTGGCTGCCGCTGTCGCTTGCCGCCTTCCAGGACTCGAATCCCTCGGCGATCTTCGTGATCTTCATCACCTCGGTCTGGCCGGTCATCATCAACACCGCCGTCGGCGTCCGGAATATCCCGCAGGACTACCGCAACGTCGCCCAGGTGCTGCGTCTCAACCAGATCGAATTCTTCTTCAAGATCATGCTGCCCTCGGCAGCCCCTTACATCTTCACCGGTCTTCGCATCGGCGTCGGCCTCTCCTGGCTCGCGATCGTTGCCGCCGAGATGCTGACGGGCGGCGTCGGCATCGGCTTCTTCATCTGGGATGCGTGGAACTCGTCGCGCCTGCCCGACATCATCGTGGCCCTTGCCTATATCGGCGTCGTCGGTTTCGCCCTCGACAAGCTGGTGGCGGCCATCGGCAAGCTCGTCACCCGCGGCGCTTCGGCCAATTGAGGGGATCCATCATGACCGCCTATCTGAAACTCGACCATATCGACAAATACTTCGACCGGGCAGGAACGCGCGCCGAGGTGCTGAAAGGCATCAGCCTGACGATCGACAAGGGCGAATTCGTCTCGATCATCGGCCATTCCGGCTGCGGCAAGTCCACCCTGCTGAACCTGATCGCCGGCCTGACGCCGGTCTCGGCTGGAGCCGTCCTGCTGGAAAACCGGGAGGTCAACGCACCAGGCCCCGAACGCGCCGTCGTTTTCCAGAACCACAGCCTGCTGCCGTGGCTGACAGTCTATGAAAACGTCAATCTCGCCGTATCCAAGGTCTTCAGCGGCTCCAAGACGAAGTCCGAACGCCACGATTGGGTCATGACTAATCTCGATCTCGTCCAGATGGCGCACGCCAAGGACAAGCGCCCTGCCGAAATCTCCGGCGGCATGAAGCAGCGCGTCGGCATCGCCCGTGCGCTGTCGATGGAGCCGAAGATCCTGCTGCTCGACGAACCTTTTGGCGCGCTCGACGCCCTCACCCGCGCCCACCTGCAGGATGCCGTGATGGAGATCCACGCCCGCCTCGGCAACACGATGGTGATGATCACCCACGATGTCGACGAGGCCGTGCTGCTCTCCGATCGCATCGTGATGATGACCAACGGCCCGGCCGCGAAGATCGGCGAGGTCCTCGATGTGCCGATCGCAAGGCCGCGCAATCGCATCGAGCTCGCCTCCGACCGCACCTACCTCAAATGCCGCGAGGCCGTGTTGAAGTTCCTCTACGAACGCCACCGCTTCGTCGAAGCCGCGGAGTAAGACCATGACCGAAAAACTCGTCATCATCGGCAATGGCATGGCGCCGGGGCGCATGCTGGAACACCTCTTCGAGAAGGCGCCCGGCCAGTACCAGGTCACGATCTTCAACGCTGAGCCGCGCGTCAACTACGACCGCATCATGCTTTCGCCGGTTCTGTCAGGCGAAAAGACCTACGAGCAGATCGTCATCCACGGCGACGGCTGGTACATCGATAACGGCATCACGCTCTACAAGGGCCACAAGATCGTCGCGATCGACCGGCACGCGAAGACCGTGACATCGGATCACGGCGTCACCGAAAGCTACGACAAGCTCGTGATCGCCACCGGCTCCGTGCCCTTCATCATTCCGGTTCCCGGCAAGGACCTGCCCGGCGTCATCACCTACCGCGACCTTGACGACGTCCAGGCCATGCTGCTGGCCGCCCAGTCGCGCGAAAAGGCGATTGTCATCGGCGGCGGCCTGCTCGGCCTCGAAGCCGCGGCCGGCCTTGCCCAACGTGGCATGGACGTGACCGTGCTGCATGTCATGCCGACGCTGATGGAGCGACAGCTCGATCCGGCTGCCGGCTATCTGCTGCAGAAGGCGGTCGAAGAGCGTGGCATCAAGGTCATCACCAAGGCCAATACCAAGGCGATCGTCGGCAATGGCAAGGTCGAGGGCATCGAGCTCGATGATGGCCGCATGATCCCGGCGACGCTTGTCGTCATGGCCGTCGGCATCCGCCCCAATGTCGGACTCGCCAAGGAAGCCGGCATCGCCGTCAACCGCGGCATCGTCGTCGATGCGGGCATGCAGACCTCGGACGGCAGCATCATGGCTCTCGGCGAATGCGCCGAAGTAGGCGGACAGGTCTATGGCCTTGTAGCGCCGCTCTATGAAATGGCCCGCGTTGCCGCCTCGCATCTCTCCGGCGAGGCATCCGCCGCCTTCGTCCATTCGGACACGCCGACCAAGCTGAAGGTCACGGGCATCGAGCTCTACTCGCTCGGCGATTTCGCCGATGGCGACGACCGCGAGGAGATCGTGCTTCGCGATGCGACAGCCGGCGTCTACAAGCGCCTCGTGCTCAAGGACAACCGGATCATCGGCACCGTGCTCTACGGCGAGACGGCCGATGGCGCCTGGTTCAACGATCTCAAGAAGAAGGCGACCGATATCTCACAGATGCGCGAGACGCTGATCTTCGGACAGGCCTACCAGGGAGGGTCTCCGCTGGACCCTATGGCGGCCGTTGCAGCCTTGCCGGATGATGCGGAAATCTGCGGCTGCAACGGCGTCTGCAAGGGCAAGATCACCTCGACGATTTCGGGCAAGGGCCTGACGTCGCTGGACGACGTGCGCGCCCACACCAAGGCATCCGCCTCCTGCGGCTCCTGCACCGGCCTCGTCGAACAGCTGATGGCGCTGACGCTCGGCGATACCTATAACCCCAAGGCCGTGCAGCCGATGTGCAACTGCAGCGAGCTCGGCCATGACGACGTGCGCCGCCTGATCAAGGCCAAAGGTCTGAAGACCATCCCCGCGGTCATGCAGGAACTCGAGTGGAAGACCTCCTGCGGCTGCGCCAAATGTCGCCCGGCACTGAACTATTACCTCGTCTGCGACTGGCCGGACGAATATGCCGACGACTACCAGTCGCGCTTCATCAACGAGCGTGTCCACGCCAACATCCAGAAGGACGGCACCTATTCGGTCGTGCCGCGCATGTGGGGCGGCGTCACCAACTCCAGCGAACTGCGCGCCATCGCCGATGTCGTCGACAAGTTCGAAATCCCTATGGTGAAGGTGACGGGCGGACAGCGCATCGACCTCCTCGGCATCGAGAAGGAAGACCTGCCGGCCGTCTGGGCCGATCTCGGCAAGGCGGGCTTCGTCTCCGGCCAGGCCTATGCCAAGGGCCTGCGTACCGTAAAGACCTGCGTCGGCTCCGACTGGTGCCGCTTCGGCACACAGGATTCGACCGGCCTCGGCATCCGCATCGAAAAGTTCATGTGGGGTTCCTGGACGCCGGCGAAGCTGAAGATGGCGGTGTCGGGTTGTCCGCGAAACTGCGCCGAAGCCACCTGCAAGGACATCGGCGTCATATGTGTGGACTCAGGCTTCGAGATCCATTTCGCGGGTGCCGCGGGCCTCGATATCAAGGGCACTGAAGTGCTCGGCCTCGTGAAGACCGAAGACGAGGCGCTCGAGCATATCGTGGCGCTGACCCAGATGTATCGCGAACAGGGGCGCTATCTCGAGCGCATCTACAAATGGGCCAAACGCATCGGCCTCGACGAAATCCGCCGGCAGATCATGGAGGATACGGAAAAGCGCCAAGCCTACTACGAGCGTTTCGTCTTCTCCCAGAAATTCGCCCAGGTCGATCCCTGGTCGGAGCGCGTCTCCGGCAAAGACAAGCATGAGTTCAAGCCGATGGCGACCGTCGGTTACCCGCAGGCCGCTGAGTAAGGAGATGGATATGAACTGGCATCCGATCGGCAACATCTCTGATATCCCGCTGCGCGGCGCACGCTGCGTGAAGACGCCCCAGGGCAAGATCGCCGTCTTCCGCACGGCCGAAAACGAAGTCTTCGCCATCGAGGATCACTGCCCGCACAAGGGCGGCCCGCTCAGCCAGGGTATCGTCCACGCCAAGGCCGTCACCTGCCCGCTGCACAACTGGGTGATCTCGCTCGAAACCGGAAAGGCGCTCGGCGCCGATGAGGGCGAGGTGCGCACCATCCCGCTGAAGAACGAGGACGGCGCGTTGTTCATCGCGTTGGAAAGCCTGATGTTGGCGGCAGCGGAATAGATGGGGAGCGAGGTCAAGACAACCTGCCCCTATTGCGGCGTCGGCTGCGGCATCATCGCCAAGGTAGCTGACGATGGAGCTGTCAGCGTCAGGGGAGACCCGGAGCATCCGGCCAATTTCGGCCGGCTCTGTTCAAAGGGTTCTGCGCTCGCCGAAACCATCGATCTGGACGGCCGGCTGATCCACCCGGAAATCGGCGGCCGGCGCGCCGGCTGGGACGAAGCGCTCGATCTCGTGGCGCGGAAATTTTCGGAGACAATCGCAGAGCACGGTCCGGATTCGGTCGCCTTCTATGTTTCAGGACAGCTCCTGACCGAGGACTACTATGTCGCCAACAAGCTGATGAAGGGCTTCATCGGCTCGGCCAATATCGACACCAATTCGCGGCTCTGCATGTCATCCTCCGTCGCCGGCCATCGCCGCGCCTTCGGCTCCGACACGGTGCCCGGTACCTACGAGGATATCGAGCTTGCCGATCTCGTCATCCTCACCGGGTCGAACCTCGCCTGGTGCCATCCGGTGATCTACCAGCGTCTTGCGGCCGCAAAGGCAGCAAGGCCGGATATGAAGATCGTCGTCATCGATCCGCGCCGGACGATGACATGCGATATCGCCGACCTGCATCTGGCGATCCGTCCGGATGGAGACGTCGCCCTGTTCATGGGTCTTCTGGCCCATCTCGCAACCAGTAACGCTATCGAACAGAACTTCGTTGCCCGGCACACGAACGGCTTCGCCGAGGCCTTCCTTGCAGCGTCCTCGCTCAGTGCCGGCGACCTCCTCGAGCAGACAGGCGTTCCGGTCGCGCAACTGCGGGAGTTCTACCGCCTGTTCGAGACCACGGAAAAGGTCGTGACCTGCTACAGCCAGGGCGTCAACCAGTCCTCCTCCGGTACCGACAAGGTCAACGCCATCATCAACTGCCACCTGGCAACCGGGCGCCTCGGCCGCCCCGGCATGGGGCCTTTCTCGCTGACCGGCCAGCCGAACGCCATGGGCGGCCGTGAGGTCGGCGGGCTTGCCAACATGCTCGCCGCCCATATGGCGATCGAAAATCCTGAAGATCGCAACCGCGTGCAGCGCTTCTGGGCCTCACCCGGGATCACGCCGAAGCCGGGGCTGAAGGCGGTGGACATGTTCCGCGCCGTTGCCGACGGGCGCATCAAGGCGCTCTGGATCATGGCCACCAATCCCGTCGTCTCTATGCCCGATGCGAATGCTGTCGAGGCGGCGATTGCCGCCTGTCCCTTCGTCGTCGTCTCCGATGTTCTCAAGGAAACCGACACGGCCCGCCACGCCCATGTTCTCCTCCCCTCGCTCGGCTGGGGCGAGAAGGACGGCACGGTCACCAATTCCGAGCGGCGCATCTCCCGCCAGCGCCCGTTTCTTGGCCCACCCGGCGAAGCGAGGGCCGATTGGTGGCAGCTTGCCCAGGTCGCACGGCGAATGGGCTTTACCGGCTTCGACTACCGCAACGCGGCAGACATCTTCGCCGAACACGCCGCGCTTTCGGCCTTCGAGAACAGCGGCAGCCGCGATTTTGACATCGGCGCACACGCTGAGGTCGACGGCGACGCCTACGACGCGATGAAACCTTTCCAATGGCCGCAGCCGGCAGGCACCGGGCCTCGCCTGACCCGCTTCTTTGCTGAAGGCCGTTTCTATCACGCTGATCGCAGGGCGCGCTTCATCCCCGTCCAGGCCGCCGCCACGGATCGCACCAGCTCCGCCTACCCATTCACGCTGAACACCGGCCGTATCCGCGACCACTGGCACACCATGACCCGGACCGGAAAGAGCGCCCGCCTCTCCGGCCATATCGCCGAACCCTTTGCCGAAATCCACCCGCGCGACGCCATGGAGCTTGGCATTCGAGGCGCAAGCCTCGTGGAACTCGAAAGTCCGCATGGCACCGCTGTCGTGCGGGCGCTTGTCACCGAGCGGCAGATGCCGGGCAACATCTTCGTGCCGATGCACTGGAACGACCAGTTCGCGGCGCAGGCCCGCATCGACGCACTCGTCGCGCCCGTTACCGATCCATTCTCGGGCCAGCCCGCTTCCAAGAATGTCGCGGTCGCCGCCCGCAGACTTGAAGTTTCGCTTTATGGCTTTGCCGTCTCGTCTCAAAAACCCGTCGCAACAGATTCTACTTATTGGGCTCTTGCCCGCGCCGAAGGCGGCTGGCGGGTCGAGCTGGCCTTCAAGGAACCAGTCGAAGATTGGACGGACTGGTGCCGCGAAACCTTCTCAATCCCGCCGACGATCGAGCCCTTAGGCTATGCCGATCACCAGTCCGGCGACCTGCGGCTTGCCTTCTTCGACGGCGAAAAATTGCTCGCAGTACTTTTTCTCGCACGCGAGCCGGTGGCCGTTGCCCGCAACTGGGCAATCGGCCAACTCACCGCCGAACATTCCGACCTGCGCAAGCGCTTCGCGATCGTTGCCGGCAGGCCAGGTGCCGACAAGCCGGATCCGGGCGCCACCGTCTGCTCCTGCTACGGCGTCGGTTCAAACCAGATCCTTGCCGCCGTGCGCAATGGCTGCCGCAGCGTCGAAGCCGTCGGCAGGGAAACCAGTGCCGGCACCAATTGCGGCTCCTGCCGTGCCGAGATCAGGGGGATCATCGATGGATGTCTTGCTGCAGCCGCGGAATGAAGCGCCCGCCCGCATGGCGCCGCTCGCCAAGCTTCCCGTCTTCTGGGCGCTCGAAGGCAAGCGCGTGGTTGTCGTCGGCGGCTCGGATGCCTCCGCCTGGAAAGCCGAGCTCCTGGCCGCCTGCGGCGCCGAGGTGCACGTCTATGCGGAAGAGCTCTCCGATACCTTCGAAAAGCGCATCATGCGGGGCGCCGAGCATCCGCAAGGCAGGTTCACTCATCATCCTGAGAACTGGAGCCCTGCCCTCCTTTGCGGCGCCACACTGGCCATCGCGGATTGCGAGGAAGAGGAGGAGGCAAAAGCCTTCTTCGATGCGGCGCGGGCGGCAGGCGTACCGGTCAACGTCATCGACAAGCCCGCCTTCTGCCAGTTCCAGTTCGGTTCGATCGTCAATCGCTCGCCCGTGGTTGTCTCGATCTCGACGGACGGCGCCGCCCCGATCCTTGCCCAGGCGATCCGCAGGCGCATCGAGACCCTGTTGCCGCAATCGCTGAAGGCCTGGGCGGAGCTTGCCCAGTC
Organism: Rhizobium sp. BK251; assembly: GCF_004345245.1. Lineage (GTDB taxonomy): Bacteria > Pseudomonadota > Alphaproteobacteria > Rhizobiales > Rhizobiaceae > Rhizobium. Next base: position 79,410 of record NZ_SLUQ01000013.1, read on the forward strand.
TCTGCGGGAGAAGATCAACGCACGTCTTGCCCCCGGCCCGCTGCGGCGCGCCTTCTGGGAGCGTTTCGTCGATCATGCCTTTGCCGCTTCCCATACGCCGGAGGAGGGCGCCGGCGGGTCGCTTCTGGATGAAGCCGAAAGGCTCCTGGAAGCGCCCGCCAACTCTTCTGGACATGGCCGCGTCACCCTGGTCGGCGCCGGCCCCGGCGATGCGGAATTCCTGACACTGAAGGCGGTCCGCGCGCTTCAGGCGGCAGATGTGATCCTCTTCGACGATCTTGTATCGGATGAAGTGCTGGAGCTCGCCCGTCGTGAGGCAAAGCGCATGCTCGTCGGCAAGCGTGGCGGGCGCGAAAGCTGCCGGCAGGAAGACATCAACGATATGATGGTCACCTTCGCGCGAGCGGGAAAACGCGTCGTCCGGCTGAAATCCGGCGACCCGATGATCTTCGGCCGTGCAGGGGAAGAAATCGCCAGGCTGGAGCAGGAAGGCATACCCGTCGATGTCGTGCCCGGCATCACGACCGCAAGCGCCATGGCAGCGCGCCTCGGCGTCTCCCTCACCCATCGGGACCATTCCCAGTCCGTCCGCTTCGTCACCGGCCATTCGCGGCACGGCACCCTGCCCGCGGATATCGACTGGCCGGCACTCGCAGACAGGCGGACGACGACAATCTTCTACATGGGCGGCCGGACGGCACCGGCGATCGCCCGTCGGCTGATCGCGGAGGGCATGCCGGAAACCACTCCGGTCGCTATCTGCGCCAATGTCAGCCGGGAGAACGAGCGGCGCTGGTTCGGCACGCTTGCCCGGCTGCAGGAAGGCATCGCCGAGATTGGCTACCACGACCCTGTCATCATCGGCATCGGCGCGGTCTTCAGCAGAAAAGAAGCCGTCATGCAGGACGCGCCGCAAATGCCACGGAAGCGGTCGGCGTGATCGGCCGCTTCCGCCTCAGCCCGATATCGTCGTAACGAATTCGGGATTGCCGCGGATCGTGTTGCTGACCGTGCAGATTTCGTCCTCGGCCGCCCTGACGATCGCCTCGCGGGTTTCTTCGTCGAGATCGCCCTTGACCGTGAAGGCGATGTTGAACTTGACCACGCGGGAGAGCCCCTCGGCCGCCTTTTCGCCGGTCACCTGGGCCGTCACCTCGGTCAGCCTGTCGAGCACGCCCATCTGGCTTGCCGCCATGCGCGCGCTCAGCACCAGACATGCCGACAGTGAGCAGTAAAGCAGGTCGAGCGGATTGAAGCCCGGCTGAGAGGCGCCGGTAACGATGTCGATCTCGCCCCCTGTCGCGGACGTCACATGCGGAAAGCCCGTGCGCCCCAAGACCGCCGTCGCTCCCACGGGGCGCAACTTCACCTTCAACTCCACCATCTCGAACCTCGCAATCCTGTTGTCCGAAGGACATTTTCATTCACATAGGCATTTCCCGCCCCGTGCGCAATCACGCGCGGAAGGCAGCCGCCGGATGCGTCGCGGGCAACCGGCCATCCCTCCCGCCGAAGAGTTTCCGGCGCAGCGGCCCCTCCTCATATTCCGTTTTGAACAGCCCCCGCTCCTGCAGCACCGGAATGACGAGATCGACGAAGTCCCGAAGGCTCTCGGGTGCTACCGTCCGGGCCAGGTTGAAGCCGTCGACGCCTCCCTTTTCCACCCACTCCTGCATATGGTCGGCAACCTGCTCGGGCGAGCCGACAACCGGTTTCATCCGGCTTCCGAGCACCATCTGGTCGATGATCTCGCGTGGGGTGACCGGCTTTGCCGCCTGCTTGGTGATCGCCGCGAGCGCAGACTGGTTGGCGTTGGTGGAGGTCTGCAGGATCGGTTCATCGAGCCCATACCTGGAGAGATCGATGCCTATCGAGCTGGAGTAGTGCGCAAGCGATGCCTCGACGCTGGCATGGCGGCGATACTCCTCCAGCTTGTCGCGGGCTTCCTTCTCCGTGCGGCCGACGACAACCGTCATGAGGTTCAGGATTCGAAGGGCATCCGCACCGCGGCCGAATTCCGCCGCCCTTGCACGCAGACCCCCGACGATCGGCTGCGCCGCCTGAGGCGCAGCACTTGCAATGAAGACGCATTCGGCATGCCGTGCGGCAAAGTCCTGCCCGCGCGCCGAGGCTCCGGCCTGGAAAAGCAGAGGCGTGCGCTGCGGGGAAGGCTCGCTGAGATGGATGCCCTCCATGCGGTAGTGCCGCCCTCCGTGGCGCACCGCGCGCACCTTCGAAGGATCGGCGAATATCCCACGCTCTTTGTCTTTCAGGACAGCGTCGTCGTCCCAGCTGCCCTCCCAGAGCTTGTAGAGGATCTCCATGTATTCCTCGGCGGCATCGTAGCGCGCATCGTGCTCAGGCAAGCGTTCAAAGCCCATGGAGCGCGCCGCGCTGTCAAGATAGCCGGTGACAATGTTCCAGCCGATCCGCCCTCTCGTCAGATGGTCGAGCGTCGACATCCGCCGTGCGAGCAGGAAGGGCGGTTCGTAGGTCGTGTTCACCGTCACGCCGAAGCCGAGGTGCTTCGTCACATAGGCCATGGCCGAGATCGGGATGACGGGGTCGTTGACCGGTATCTGCGCTGCGGTCTCGATCGTCGTTGCCGGACTGCCCTTGTAGACGTCGTAAACCCCGACGATGTCAGCCAGGAATATGCCGTCGAGCATGCCGCGTTCGGCGGTGCGCGCAAGATCGGTCCAATAGTCGAGGTCGGTATAGCGGAGCGAAGCGTCGCGCGGGTGCGTCCACATGCCGTGGTTGATATGGCCGACGCAATTCATGTCGAACGCATAGATCTGCATCTTGGTCATCAAATATCCTTCGACTGCTTCAATCTGGCGAGCAGCCCCACCCGCTCGATCGCGTCATTCAATTGCTAGAACCATTCCGTCAAGCCTTGGTCGTGGCCCCGCGAACATGGGCAAGAACCTGTTCGGCCACGAAGACCGCATGTTCGGTTACCTGGGGCAGCCCCATCAGCTCGCCGAACGTGCCCCTCGCCAGCGGCCCGGAGATAAAGAGCGATGGCGAAACCTGCCCCGCGGCGCCGAGCGCGCGTGACTCGCGATCGCAGGAAAAGCCGAGGCCGGCCGCATCGAGCGCCAGATAGCCCTCGTCGGCAAGCCTCGCGATCCATTTCTGGCTGACCAATATGCCACGATGGCCCGGCCCGGTGGTGATGACCACCGCGTCATAGAGCCGTTCCAATAGCCCGCCCCTGCCCCGTGTCCGCAGAATGCACCTGATCCGCTCTCCTTCAATGGAGGTATCCACCACGGAGGCGGCCAGCAGCTCCAGGCGGCCCTCGGCGAGCGCCTCGTCTAGGACCTCCTCGACCTGTGGCGCGACGCGAAAACGGTGTACGTCCCAATAGGGCCGCAGATGCCGGACGATGCGGCGCCGCTCCGCGAGCGGCAAGCCGGCCCAGATATCCTGGCCTTGTCCCCGCACCTGGTCGATGACCGGGTGCCACGTCAATCCCGCTGCCTCCGCCTCACGGATGGCGCGCCTCACCCTTCCCAGAAGCTTCACCGCGCTTTTCGCGGGCGGATCGAGAAAGTCGCTATAAGGCTCCTGCGGAAACGGAGCATGGCCCCGCGAACGCAGGCCACGGCGGGAAATCGCCGTTATCCTCCCCTTATGTCCGCGCGCCGTGAGCGAGGCGATCACATCGGCCGAAGTCAGCCCGTTGCCGACGACGAGAACGCTGTCGTCCGCGCGAACCCTGTCCAGCGCCTTCAGCGTCGTCGGGTCGGCCACGAAGCGCGGATGATCCCTAAGCACGGAGGCAAGCGGTTCCGGCGCGGTGGGCGGCGGATGGCTCGTCGCGATCACCACGATATCGGCCTCCAGAACCGCGCCGCTGTCCGAGGCGAGGCGCCAGCGCCCGCCATGCCGGCTGACATCCGTCACTATTGATCTGACATGGCGAATACGCCCGCTTCTCACGAGCGGCTGCAGCTTGGAATCGACGTATTCGCCGAAGACACGCCGGCGCGGGAAAAGCTGGCCATCCGGCCTGCGCGCTTTCGGATCGTCGTCGATCGCGTGATGATCGGCAATCCACCGTTCGAACTGTTCGGGTTCGGCAGGAACCAGGCTCATGCGCGCGGCCGGCACGTTTATGCGATGCGCAAGATCGGCCGTGTCGTAGGCGAGGCCCGCCCCTAGCTTTTCTCTAGGCTCGAAGACGATGATCTGCCCGATGCAAGGATCGGCCGCCCGTGCCAGATTGAAGGCAACACCGGCCCCGGAGACCCCGCCGCCGATGATCGCAATAACGGGTCTGCCGTCTCTGTCACTCATGCCTGCATTCCTGATGCTGATGAAATATCAGCAATTTCCTGATCAATCTTCGGCAAATCCGCCCGCGCATCATTATAGTCTACAATTTTTATTGACAATAGCGATGCAGCCCCCCACTTTTGCGCGACACGCCGAACGAACTCCGGGCCGTGCCGCCCATGAGACATCACGGAGCCGCCAATGTCGATTGCCAGAGCCGTCACCGGCTTTGAAAAAGTGACTGATGATGCCGCTTTCGCCGCCAGTGCCGCCGAGGTGAAGGCTGCTATGCGGAACATGGCCGGAGGCATTTCGGTGATCACCGCCGGCGAAGGCGACGAGCGTACGGGCGCGACCGTAACGTCGGCGACTGCGCTCTCGATGGACCCGCCGACGATGATCGTCAACATCAACCGCAATTCCTCGTCCTGGCCGATCATCAGCCGCTACCGGCACTTCTGCGTCAACATACTCTCCGCCGAGCAGCATCTCGTGGCCCGCCGTTTCTCCGGCGCGGATGGGCTCAAGGGACCGCATCGCTACCAGGGCGCTTCGTGGACCACGCTTGCGAGCGGCGCGCCTGCCCTCAAGGATGCGCTTGCGGTCATCGATTGCGAGGTCGAGGAGCTCATCGAGCGATACAGCCATGGCATCATCCTCGGCCGTGTCGTGTCTGTCGTGACGGGCGGCGGCGAGCCGCTCACCTACGCGAACGGCAAATACGGCACGTTCACTGAGCTTTGATGTCAGGCGACGGTCTGCGGCGGCGTCGCAGTCTTTAACGCCTTCAGCACGGCCCTATCTGGTTTCTCCACAAGAGGAGAAACTGTCATGACCAAGCTTGCGCTCTATGTGGAACTGAAGGCCAAGCCCGGCAAGGAAGCCGAAGTCGCGGAATTTCTCGCGGGCGCCCGCAGCCTCGTAAAGCAGGAGGCGGAAACGGTGGCCTGGTTCGCAGTCCGCTTCGACAGCCGCACCTTCGCGATCTTCGACGCCTTCGACACCGACGGCGGGCGTCAGGCGCACCTGAACGGCAAGGTCGCGGCCGCCCTGATGGCGCGCGCCGCCGAACTGTTCGAGACGCCGCCCGAGATCAAGAAGCCCGAGGTGCTTGCGGACGTCCTGCCCTGAGCGATGTCGCTCTTTAGAGAGCGAGACCTGTGCCACGGTCGAAGACATGGACCTGGTCGATGCTGACGCTCGCCTCGAAGCGGGCGCCGTATCGCGCCGGAAATTCGCCGTCGACGACGGCCGTCACCGGCTGTCCGGCAAGGTCAAAGACGACATGCGTCTGCGCACCCGTCGGCTCCACCAGCAGGGTCTGCCCTGCAAGCGCGGTGCCGCCGTTGCCCGCCGGATTGAAGTGCTCCGGCCTGAGACCGACGGTGATCGCCTGCCCCGGCCGCACCTTGCGATCAGGCGCGATGCGGATCGCCGTGCCGTCGCTGAGGCGTGCGGCCGGCTGGCCCTGTTCTCCGTCGATGATGCCCTCGAGCAGGTTCATGGCGGGCGATCCGATGAAAGCGGCGACGAAGAGATTGGCTGGCTTCTTGTAGAGCTCGATCGGCGTGCCCTCCTGTTCGACCTTGCCCTGGTTCAGGACGACGATGCGGTCGGCGAGCGTCATCGCCTCGATCTGGTCGTGCGTGACATAGATCGACGTCGTTCCCACCTTCTGGTGCAGCGTCTTGATCTCGGAGCGCATCTGCACGCGCAGCTTTGCGTCGAGATTGGAAAGCGGCTCGTCGAAGAGGAAAACGGCTGGGTTCCGCACGACGGCCCGCCCCATGGCGACGCGCTGGCGCTGGCCGCCGGAAAGCTGCGACGGCTTGCGATCGAGAAGTGCCGTCAGGTCGAGCATGCGGGCCGCTTCCGCCACACGCGCGGCGATCGCCGGTTTGGTCTCGCCGGCGAGCTTCAGGTTGAAGCCCATGTTCTCCGCGACGGTCATGTGCGGATAGAGCGCATAGGACTGGAACACCATCGCGATGTTGCGCTCGCGCGGCGTCATGCCGTTGACGACGATCCCGCCGATCGCGATTTCGCCCTCGGTAATCTCTTCCAGGCCGGCGATCATCCGCAGCAAGGTCGATTTCCCGCAGCCGGAAGGACCGACCAACGCGATGAACTCGCCGTCCGGAACGGAAAGGGACACCCCGTGGATGACGCCATGCGCCCCGTAGGACTTGCGGATGTTTCTGAGTTCGACGGATGCCATGATTGCAACTCCGATATTGCGGCGTCAGGACTTCACCGCACCGGCCGTCAGGCCCGCGATGATGTGTTTCTGCGCCAGGAAGAAAACGATGACGGTGGGCAGGATGGTGAGCGTGATGAACGCGAGCACCAGCTGCCACTCGGTTCCGAATTCGCCGCGATAGACCATGATGCCGAGCGGCCAGGGATACTTCGATTCCGAGTTCAGCATGATCAGCGGCAGGATGTAACTGTTCCAACTACCGACGAAGGAGATGATGCTGACGGTCGCCACGATCGGCCGCGAAAGCGGCAGGGATATGTGCCAGAAGAAGCGCATGTAGCCGCAGCCGTCGACGAAGGCGGCCTGGAACAACTCCTCCGGCAGGTTGCGGAAATAGTTGCGGAAGAGAAGGATGCTCATGCCGAGGCCGAAGGCGACCTGAGGCAGCACGACGCCCCAATAGGTGTCGAGCAGGCCGAGATCGCGGATACGGATAAAGAGCGGCAGGATCGCCGTTGCCGCCGGGAACATCAGCCCCAGCAGGAAGTAGTTCAGCAGGAAGGACGAGCCGAAAAACCTCACATGCGCAAAGGTGAAGGCCGCCATCGAGGAGACGATGAGCGTCAGGAACACCGTCAGCACCGCGATGATCAGCGAATTGGCGATCTGCAGCCAATAGCGCTCGCCGAACAGGATGTCGGTGTAGTTCGACCACTGCCATACGGAAGGCAGGCCGAACGGATTGGTCCTGAGATCGCCGAGCGTCTTGAACCCGCCGAGCGCGGTGGTGATGAGCGGCACGAGGACGATCGCGGCGATGAGCCCGAGCGACACGTAGAGATAGACCCGTGTCTGCACGTTCATGCGGATGGAGGAGGTCGTGTCAGTCATTGCGCATGAATATCCTTTTGTAGCCGAAGGCGAGCGTCACGCAGATGACGAACAGCACCACGCCGACGGCGCTGCCGAGACCGACCTGCATGCGCATCACGCCGTAGGTGTAGAGGAAGGTCACCATCGTCTGGGTCGAGTTCGACGGCCCTCCCCCGGTGAGCGGCATGATCATGTCGAAGAGCTGCAGCGAGCCGATGACCGCGAAGAAGATGGAAAGCCTGAGCGTGGAGCCGAGCAAGGGAAGCGTCACGTAGCGAAACTTCTGCCAGCCGGTGGCGCCGTCGATCTCGGCGGCCTCGAGCACGCTCTTGTCGACGGCCTGGAGGCCCGCGATGAAGAGCATCATGTGGAAGCCGAAATACTTCCACACAATGACGCCGAGAACGGCGTAGATCGCGACGTCCTTGTCCGCCAGCACGTAAGGATTGGCGAAGCCGAAGAAGTTCGAGATCGCCGCGAAGAGGCCGTAGTCGCCGTCATAGACGAAGCGCCAGATGAGGCCGGCCGCAACGTCGGCGAGCACATAGGGCAGGAAGAAGATCAGCCGGAAGGCGACGACGCCGGGAATGCGGTGTGCAAGCATCGTCGAGAGCCAGATCGCCAGCGGGACCTGTATGCCGATCGAGATCAGGATGATGAGGCCGTTATTGACCAGCGCCTGCGTGAAGGCACCGTTGCGGAACAGGACCTCGAAGTTGCGAAAGCCGATGAATTCGGTCGGCGTGCCGTAGCCGTTCCACTTGTAAAGGCTGTACCAGGCTGCCTCGCCCATCGGCAGAATGACGAAGAGCGTGAAGAGGACGAGCGCGGGCGGAAGGAAGAGCAGCAGCACGGCACCGCGATCGTGCGCGATCGAGCTCCGCTTCCGGGCGGATCGTGCGCTTGGGCGCGTCGTGCCGAGCGAAGTGGGTACGGAGATATTCGTCATCTAGTCCTGACCTTTGGATTCAGGGCGGTAAGCCCCGGCGAGGTCGAGCCGTTGCGCCGGGGCCGCGGATGCGATGCGACTATTGCTCCAGCTCGAAGGCATCCTGGATCTGCTGGGCGCCATCCTGCGAGGTCATCTGCCCCGAGACGATCTCCACGGCGACGTCATTGACGACGCGACCGACGGCTGCCCCGAGATCCTGGTCGAAATAGTTCTGGTGCCAGGTCGAGGCTGCAAGCTGCTTGGCGGATTCGGCAAGCAGCGGGTTCGTCACGCCGTCGGAGGCGCCGACCGCGACCGGAAGGATCATTCCGGCCTTTGCCATCTCGCGCTCGTTGTCCGCATTGGTTAGGAAGGCGAGGAAATCGATCGCTTCCTTGGAGGCGTTCTTGGTCACGGCCCAACCGTTGAGGCCGCCGAGCGTATCGGTCGCCTTGCCCGCGCCGCCCTCGACGACCGGGAACGCGAAGCGGCCGATATTCGCCGGATCGAGCCCCTTGCCGTCGCCGGCGTTCTTGCGCTGGTTGGCTTCCGTATTCTCGAAACCGAGGATCATGGCAGCCTTGCCGTCGCCGAAGACGCCGAGCGCCTGTGGCCAGGTCGTGGCGAGATAACCGGGCTGGAACGGCTCCAGCTTGCCGAGTTCGATAAGGTCGTCACCGGCCTTGATGATGGTGGGGTCGAGGAAGCCCTCTCCCTTGCCGTTCTTGGCCGCATCGAACACCTTCTGGCCGCCCTCGCGCATCACGAGATAGCTCCAGTAGAAGTGGATCGGCCACTTCTCACCGCCGCCGCCGGCGATTGGCACGATCCCTGCTGCCTTGAGCTTGCCGACCGCATCGAGCAAATTCGGCCATGTCTTGATGTCTTCAGCCTTTACGCCGGCCTTGGCGAAGAGGTCCTTGTTGTAGAAGAAGCTGACGAGGCTCACCTTGTAGGGCATGGCCCAGACCTTGCCGTCGAAGGTAAGGCCGGTCACCGCAGCCGGGTTGTAGGCATTGCGCAGCTTGCCGCTATCGGCGTCGAGCGCTTCTGTGACGTCCTGCAGCGCGCCGGTTTCCGACTGCTGCTTCAGGACGCCGCCACCCCAGCTGTAGAAGAAGTCGGGCACGTCGTTCGACTGCAGAAGCGTCGGAAGCTTGGCCTTGAAGGCTTCGTTTTCGAGAAATTGAAGCTGGACGTCCACGTCCGGATGCTGGGCCTCGTATTTCTTGGCGATGTCCTCCCAGACAGCCACGAACTTCGGGTCGAGCTCCAGATGCATCCACTTCACCACGGTGGTCGCCGAAGCGGCACCTGCACCCGTCAACATGGAAAGTCCTGCCGCCGCGGCAAATACGGCAGCGCGCTTGCCACGAAGGGCCGAGCCCTTGTGCACATCAGTCATGACTATCTCCTCCCAGGGGCAATTTCCTCACCAATTTTTCCCCTATGCGGATTAATTCAACGAAGCTTCCGCCGAATGTCAACCTCATTCGATATATTTTTCGCCAAGTTCCTTGACATGGCCGTCGAACATCTTGTTATTTAATTCGCATCCCGTCAAAAATATTCCGATCCTAGCCCTGGATACGATAGGCGACCGTCGGCTGGAACCTCATGAAGACCGCAGATCCTGAACTGATGCGAGCGATCAATCGCTTCAACGTGCTGGACACCATCCGGCGGCATGGCCCCATTGCCAGGGTGGAAATCAGCGAGCGGACGGAGCTTTCGACGACGACCGTCTCGGCGATCACGGCCTCCCTGCTTGACGATGGCCTGATCCTGCCGCGCCATGAAGGCGACCTGCGCAACGAGGCCTCCAGAGGGCGCCCGCGCGTCATGCTGGAGATCAATCCGGATGCTGCCCGGGTCGTCGGTGCCAAGATCGCGGCAAGCCGCATGGTCTTCGTCGTCACGAATTTCCGCGGCGACATGCTTTCGAAGCTCACCCTGCCCATCCGCGTCGACCGCCAGCCGATTGCCGTCATCGCCGATCTCATCGAGGATGGTGTGCGCCGCTGCGTCGTCGATGCCGGCCTGTCGCTCGAGGACGTGGATTCGGTCTGCCTCGGCCTTCCCGGCGTCATCGAGCACCGCACCGGCCGCGTAAGAAGCAGCCCGATCTTCCGCGAGCAGAATGTTGATTTCGCTAGAGAAATGTCTGATCGCCTCGGCGTGCGCGCCATCGTCGAAAGCGATGCCGAGGCCGTCACCCTCGCCCATCACTGGTTCGGCAAGGCGCGAGACCTGCAGGACATGGTGCTGATTTCGCTGGAGCAGACCATCGGTCTCGGCGTGCTGCACGGCAATCAACTCTTTCGCGGTGCTGGCGGGCTCAGCCACAATCTCGGCGATCTCGTGTTGGGCGTTACGCCGCAGGGCATGGTGCGACTGTCGAGCCTCGCAGGCGAAAGCGCCATCCTGGCCAACCAGCCGCCCGATGGACGCTTCGCGGAGGCGATAAGGCTCGGCCGCGGCATGGCCCACGCACAGGCGCTCATCGAGGCCGAGGACAACACGCTCCTGAGCGCAGCAACACGCGCTGGCGAGGCGGTCGGCCTTGCCCTTGCCAATATCGTGACCCTCTTCGCGCCGCCGCGCGTCATCATTGTCGGCTCCAGCCTGGCGCTCGGGGAACCCTTCCTCAACAGCCTGCGCGATGCCTATGAAGCGGCCATCCCGCCATCGATCAAGGGCGTCGCCGAGCTCGTCTTCGACCAGTCGACCGACGAGATCTGGGCCCAGGGTGCCGCTGCCGTCGCCTTATGGGAGCTCTACGAGTCGCCGTGGAGCACGACGGGCCCCGCGCTTTAGCAACAAACGGCACAAAATCCATTTGGGAGGAATGAATGGACAAAGTTGGCATTGGCATAATCGGCTGCGGCAACATCTCGGGCGCCTATCTCACCGCGATGGCGTCCTTCCCGGTTCTCGATATCCGCGGCGTTGCCGACCTCAACAGTGATCTCGCCAGGGCGAAGGCCTCCGAGTTCAACGTCCCCTTCGCGACCGTCGAGCAGCTTCTGGCCGATCCAAAGGTCGAGATCATCGTCAACCTCACGATCCCCAAGGCCCACGTGGCCGTCGGCCTGCAGGCGCTCGAGGCCGGCAAGCACGCCTATTCGGAAAAGCCGCTCGGCATCAACTTCACCGAGGGCAAGAAGCTCGCGGAGGCCGCAAAGGGGAAGGGGCTAAGGATCGGCGCAGCACCTGACACCTTCCTTGGCGGCGGCCACCAGACGGCGCGAGCACTCATCGACACGGGCGCCATCGGCCAGCCGGTCGGCGGCACCGCGACCTTCATGTGCCCCGGCCATGAGCGCTGGCATCCTAATCCGGCCTTCTACTACGAGGTCGGCGGTGGTCCGATGCTCGACATGGGCCCCTATTACATCACCGACCTCGTGAACCTGCTGGGCCCGGTCGCGCAGGTCGCGGGCTTTGCCGTCACCCCCCGCAAGGAGCGCGTCATCACCAGCGAGCCGCGCAACGGCGAACGCATCCCCGTCCACGTGCCGACCCATGTCGCCGGCGTCATGGCCTTCGCGAATGGCGCCGTCGTTCAGATCGGCATGAGCTTCGACGTCGCCGGGCACAAGCATGTGCCGATCGAGGTTTACGGGACAGAAGGCACGCTTGTTGTGCCCGACCCGAACCGTTTCGGCGGGCCGGTGGAATATCTGAAGAAGGGCGGCCAGTTCGAGGAGCGCGAGGTGACCGCGCCCTATGCCGACGGCAACTACCGGTCGCTCGGGGTGGCCGACCTCGCCCACGCGATCCGTTCCAACCGGCCGCATCGGGCGAACGGCAGCCTGGCGCTGCACGTCCTCGAGGTGATGGAGGCGTTCCAGACGGCCTCGGATACCGGCAGGACGGTGACAATCACCACCGCGACGGAGCGCCCTGCCCCGCTCTCGGAATCCATCGTCGACGGACGATTGGCCAGATAAAGCAATAAGGAGGAGTATTCATGCGCGAAGCACTGATCGTCTGGGGCGGATGGAGCGGCCACGAGCCGCAGGAATGCGCCGTCATCATCAAGGACATGCTGGAGGAAGACGGCTTCAAGGTCTATGTCGAGCACAGCACGGAGGCCTTCGCCGACCCCTCGGTCCATGACCTCAGCCTCGTCGTGCCCATCATGACCATGTCGAAGATCGAGAAGGAAGAGGTGAAGAACCTCGCCGAAGCGGTCCAGAACGGGGTCGGCATTGCCGGATACCATGGCGGCGCGGGCGACGCCTTCCGCGAATCCGTCGAGTATCAGTTCATCATCGGCGGGCAATGGGTTGCCCATCCCGGCAACATCATCGACTACAAGGTGAACATCACCCGCTCGGATGACCCGGTCATGGAAGGCATCACGGATTTTCCCTATACCTCCGAGCAGTATTACATGCATGTCGACCCCTCAAACGAGGTGCTGGCGACGACGACCTTCAACGGCGACCATGCCTACTGGATCGATGGCGTCGTCATGCCCGTCGTCTGGAAGCGCAAGCATGGCAAGGGCCGCGTCTTCTATTCCGCGCTCGGCCACCAGGCGAAGGAATTCGACGTTCCGCAGATGAAGACGATCTTCCGCCGCGGCGCCAACTGGGCCGCCCGCTGACGAAAAGATACGGAGTGGCGGGCTTTGTCGCCCGCTGCTCCCTACCCGGCCGACGCCTCATCGCCTCGCCAGCTCTCATTCCCGACTTCTTCCTAAACAATCCCCCGACTTGCAGAGAATGCCGCAATGCCGTGCGCACGCGGGCTTTTCGTTGTGCGCCGCAACAACGAATGACACTTGCATTGTTTAGCATTGTCGGATTTACTAAACATAATGCTAAACATGACAGGAGTGAGGTCGTGGGGAGCATTTCCGGGAGTGGAAGATTTTGCACGGCTGGCCTTCGGGCCGGCTTTCGGTTCTGGGGAGGAACGCATGCAAATGAAGACGAAGACCCTGCTTGGCATAGCCTCGGCGCTTCTGCTGTCGACGGCGGCACCCAATCTCGCAAAAGCCGATGAACTGACCCTTTGCTGGGCCGCCTGGGACCCGGCGAACGCGCTCGTCGAGCTGTCGAAGGATTTCACGGCCAAGACCGGCACGCAGATGAAGTTCGAGTTTGTGCCCTGGCCGAATTTTGCCGACCGCATTCTCAACGAGCTCAATTCCGGCGGCAAGCTTTGCGACCTGCTGATCGGCGACAGCCAGTGGATCGGCGGCTCCGCCGAGAACGGCTACTACATCAAGCTCAATGATTTCTTCGACAAGGAAGGAATCAAGATGACCGACTTCGCGGACGCGGCGGTCTATGCCTATTCGACCTGGCCGAAGGGCACGCCGAACTACTGGGCGCTGCCGGCCATGGGCGATGCCAATGCCTGGTTCTATCGCAAGGACTGGTTTGCAAAGCCCGAACTCCAGGCCGAGTTCAAGGAGAAATACGGCCGTGACCTGACCGTGCCCGCGACCTGGGACGAACTGCTCGAGACCGCGAAATTCTTCAACGGCAAGGAGATCGACGGCAAGAAGGTCTACGGTGCCGCGATCTTCACCGAGCGCGCCTCTGAAGGCATCACCATGGGCGCGACGCAGGCGCTGTACCCGTACGGCTTCAAGTACGAGAAGACGCCCGGAAAATACGACATGGACGGGGCCGTGAACTCGCCAGGCGCCGTAAAGGGGCTCGAGGCCTACAAAGAGCTCTACAAGTGCTGCACCCCGCCCGGCTATACCGACGCCTACATGACGGAGTCACTCGACGCCTTCAAATCCGGCCAGGCGGCGATGGCGATGAACTGGTTCGCCTTCTTCCCGGGCCTCGTGAAGGATGAGAACGTCGGCGGCGATAAGATCGGCTTCTTCGTCAATCCGAAGGAAACGACTGCTGCCTCCACCCTTGGCGGACAGGGGATTTCAGTCGTCGCCAACACCGACAACATGGACGGCGCCCTTGCCTACATCAAATGGTTCGCCGATCCCGAGGTCCAGAAGAAGTGGTGGTCGCTCGGCGGCTATTCTGTCCACAATGCGGTTCTGAATGATCCGAGCTTCAAGGACAGCCAGCCCTTTGCGGCCGACTTCCTCGTGGCCATGAACCAGGTGCAGGACTTCTGGCAGGAACCATCCTACGCCATCCTGTTGCAGGCCATGCAGAAGCGGCTCCACGACTACGTGGTCGCCGACCAGGGCACTGCCCAGGAGGCATTGGATAACCTCGTCAAGGACTGGACAGGCGTCTTCGAAGACGACGGGAAACTGTAAGGGCAACCGCCCCGGGAACCAGTTCCCGTGATGACGGCCCGGCATGGAAGAGTGCCGGGCTGCTCAGCCGAAAAACCAGTCGTTCTCGTATGCGGGTGATGCCAGTGACAGATACGAATTCTTCTTTGGTGGAAAGGGCGCTCAAGACGGCCGCCCACGCCACGCCGGAGCCGGTTGCCATGCGCATAAGGGGCCTTTCAGATCGCTCGATCGCATGGCTCTTCATCGCTCCGACGATCGTTCTCCTTCTGGCAATCAACATCTTTCCGCTTATCTGGGCAATCTACCTTTCCTTCACGAATTACCGTGCCAACCGGCCAAACGCGGTGGTCGAGAGCGTGGGCACGCGGAATTACGAGCGTGTCCTGACCGACGTCGACATATGGCAGGCGATGCAGACGACCGCGCATTTCGTCTTCTGGACGATCCTGCTGCAGACGCTGATCGGCTTTACTCTGGCCTATCTCATCGACCGGAAGTTCCGCGGCCATGCCTTCTGGACGACGGTGATCCTCATCCCGATGATGCTCTCGCCGGCCGTCGTCGGAAACTTCTGGCGCTTCCTCTACCAGCCGCAGATCGGCCTCTTCAACTACATCGTCTCCTTCTTCACCGGCATACCACCCTCCTCATTCGAGATGCTGGGCAGCGTGCCGCTGGCACCCTGGGCGATCATCATCGTCGATACCTGGATGTGGACGCCCTATGTGATGCTGATCTGCCTTGCGGGTCTCAGGTCGATCCCGGACTACATCTACGAGGCCGCGGAAGTCGACCGCGCCTCGGGCTGGCGGCAGTTCTGGTCGATCACCATTCCGATGGCGCTACCTTTCATAATGCTGGCCGTGCTCTTCCGCGGCATCGAGAACTTCAAGATGTTCGACATGGTGATGCTGCTTACCGGCGGCGGTCCCGGCTCGACCACCGAGGTCGCCTCGATCACGCTCAAGCGCCAGGCCTTCGAAAGCTGGCTGACGGGGCGCTCGTCGGCCTTCGCCATCGTCCTCTTCGTCGCGGTGTTCGGCCTCGCCAACATCTACGTCAAGACGCTCAACAGGGTGAAACAACGATGAGCTCCGCCAACGCCGCCCATTCCGTCGTCGAGCCCAGCCTCACCAGCAAGCGCATTGCCGGCGCGATCGTCATTCTCTACGCGCTGGTCACGATGATCCCGCTCGGCTGGATCTTTCTCACGAGCTTCAAGTCGCCGCCGGATTCGATCAGCTATCCGCCGAAGCTCGTCTTCTCGCCGACGCTTGAGGGCTACTGCAACCTCTTCACCACCCGCACGCGCCAGACACCTGATTATATCGCCTCGCTGGGCGAACCGACGACGACTTGCGACGCAATCACCCGCAAGCGCAACATGGTCATCGCCGGTCCGTCGAACTACTGGCCGCGTTTCCAGAATTCCCTGGTGATCGCCTTCGGCTCGACCTTCCTCGCGGTTCTGCTCGGCACGCTCGCCGCCTATGGCTTCTCGCGCTTCCGGGTGCCGCTTGCGGACGACCTGCTCTTCTTCATCCTGTCCACGCGCATGATGCCGCCGATTGCCGTAGCGATCCCGATCTACCTGATGTACCGGCAGCTCGGCCTCTCCGACACGGCGATGGGCATGATCCTGCTCTACACGGCCGTGAACGTGTCGCTCGCGGTCTGGCTGCTCAAGGGCTTCATCGACGAGATCCCGCGCGAATACGAGGAGGCGGCGATGATCGACGGCTATACCCGCCTACAGGCCTTCTGGCGGGTGGTCCTGCCGCAAGCGACGACGGGCATCGCCGCGACTGCGATCTTCTGCCTGATCTTCGCCTGGAACGAATATGCCTTCGCGGTGCTCCTCACCTCCGGCGAGGCGCAGACCGCACCCTCCTTCATCCCGACGATCATCGGCGAAGGCGGACAGGACTGGCCGGCGGTCGCCGCAGGAACGACGATCTTCCTGATCCCGATCCTCGTCTTCACCATCCTGTTGCGCAAGCAGCTGCTGCGCGGCATCACCTTCGGAGCGGTGCGCAAATGACGAACCTTCTCGACACACCTCCGGCGCGGCCAAAGCGACCCTTCTTCCTGCGGCGCGGACCGATGGAAAACATTGCCACGGCCATCATCGCGGCCGGCTTCCTGATGCTGTTCCAGCCCTTCCTGCTGGTGCTCTACACCTATTCGCTGGCGACGCTGCTGGCGGGAACGGCCATGTACATCATCGTCTCGAAATTTCCGGAGTGAGCCGTGGCCGAGATCAGGATCGAAAACCTGCGCAAGCAATTCGGCGATTTCGCCGCGGTCGAGAATTCGACATTCGTCACGCATGACGGCGAGTTCCTTGCCCTGCTCGGTCCCTCCGGCTGCGGCAAGACGACGACGCTGCGGATGATCGCCGGCCTCGAGCTGCCGACGAGCGGCAAGATCTACCTCGACGGCGAGGATGTCACCTTCAACCGTGCGAGCGCTCGCGACATCGCCTTCGTGTTCCAGCTGTTCGCGCTCTACCCCCACATGAACGTCCGCAAGAACATCGGCTTCCCGCTGCTTTCCCAAGGGGTGCCGAAGGCCGAAATCCGCGAGCGCGTCGAGGAGACGGCGAGACTGCTGCAGATCAACCATATTCTCGACCGGTCGGTGTCCGGGCTTGCAGGCGGCGATCGCCAGCGCGTCGCGCTCGGCCGTGCCATCGTCCGGCGACCGAAATGCTTCCTGATGGACGAGCCGCTCGGCACGCTGGACGCGGAATTCCGCGAGGTCATGGTGCATGAGCTGCGCGAACTGCACAACCGTATCCACGCTACCACGGTCTACGTCACCCACGACCAGCACGAGGCCATGGCGATGGCCGACAAGATCGCGGTGATGAACCACGGCATCATCGAGCAGTTCGGCACGCCGCAGGAAATCTACAGCCGCCCGGCAACCATGTATGTCGCCGATTTCATCGGCTCGCCGCCAATGAACTTCCTGCGCTTCACCTCCGGCCTTCAGAAAGGCGCGCATTCCGTCTCGCTCGGAGATGTCGAGGTCGGCGTACCGGAAGTGCGCGAGGACATGGCCGTCGGCGAACTGGCGCTGGGCGTGCGCCCCGAACATATCCGCTTCAGCGATGCTTCGGCGCTGCGTGGCTCGGTCTATGGCAGCGAGTATCTCGGCACCAACCAGATCGTAGCGGTCGAGACGGCCAACGGCCTCATCAAGGCGCGGCTGCCGGCCAACAGGAACTTCCGCATCGGCGAGACGGTGGGCCTTGAATTCAATCAGGCGAAGCTCGCACTGTTCGATTGCAAGTCGGGCCGGGCCGTTCCCTCCTCGCTCTACTCGGAGGCCCTCCATGGCTGATATCGTCCTCCATCGGCTAAACAAGGCGTTCGGCGAGACGCAGGCGATCCGCGATCTCGACCTTGCCATCCGCGACGGAGAATTCATCGTGCTTCTCGGCCCGACGGGCGCAGGAAAGACGACGACGCTGCGGCTGATCGCGGGGCTCGAGCGGCCCGACAGCGGGCATGTCACGATTGGTGGCCGCAATGTCGCCGGCGAGGCCCCGGCCGAACGAGACGTTGCCTTCGTCTTCCAGCAATATTCGCTCTACCCGCACATGACGGTCTACGAAAACCTCGCCTTTCCCCTGAAGGCGCCAGTGCGCAAGCTCAGCGCCGAGGAGATCGACCGACGCGTCCGCGAGGTCGCCAAGATGGTCCGCATCGACCACAAGCTGGAGAACCGGTCGACGCGCCTCTCGGGCGGGGAGATGCAGCGCGTGGCGATCGGGCGTGCGCTGGTGCGCCGACCGGCGATCTATCTGATGGACGAGCCGCTCTCTTCGCTAGACGCAAAGCTGCGCGCCGAACTCCGGCTCGAACTGAAGCGCATCCAGAAGGAACTTGGCTCGACCTTGCTCTACGTCACCCATGACCAGATCGAGGCGATGACCATGGCGGACCGTATCGGAATTCTCGCCGAAGGCCGGCTGGTACAAATCGGAACGCCAAAGGAAATCTACGCAAATCCCGCCAACCTCCACGTCGCCGCCCGCCTCGGCCAGCCGCATATCAACCTCATTCCGGAGGGCCTGCTGCCCGGCGGGAACATGCCTGCCGGCGCGCAGACGATCGGCGCCCGTACCGAACATCTCGAAATCGCTCTTGGCGGCGAGACCAATGCCGAAATAGACTGGATCGAACACCTCGGAGACCAGAACCATCTGCATATCCGCGTCCGCGACCACAAGCTCGTCACGCTTGCCGACCCGTACCTGACCGTCAAGCCCGGCGATCGCATCAGTCTTACCTTGAAGGATCCACTCTATTTCAACGCCGATGGCCGGCGGATGGGCTGAGGTTTCGGCAGCAAATCGGCCAGCGGACAATGCAACCAACTGGAATCGATCGATGAAACACTTCTTCAACCGCAGGGAAAACATCGTCACCGAAGCGCTGGACGGCTTGTTACAGACAAGCCCGGCGGGATCGCTTGCCCGGCTGGACACCTATCCCGACATCAAGGTGATCCTGCGGGCGGACTGGGACAAGTCGAAGGTTGCGGTAATCTCGGGCGGCGGCGCCGGCCACGAGCCTTCCCACGCGGGCTTCGTCGGCAAGGGCATGCTGACTGCGGCCGTATCGGGCGAAATCTTCGCCTCGCCGAGCGTCGATGCCGTCCTGACGGCGATCCGCGCGGTGGCCGGGCCCAAGGGCTGCCTGCTCATCGTCAAGAACTATACGGGGGACCGCCTGAACTTCGGCCTCGCCGCCGAGAAGGCAAGGGCCGAGGGCTTCGCCGTCGAGATGGTTATCGTCGCTGACGACATCGCCCTGCCCGAGATCACCCAGCCGCGCGGCGTTGCCGGTACGCTCTTCGTGCACAAGATCGCCGGGCATTTCGCCGAAGCCGGCGAAGATCTCAAGACAGTCGCTTTCCATGCGGCTGCCGCGGCCAGGGAGATCGTCTCGCTCGGCGTCTCGCTTTCTTCCGTCTCCATTCCAGGCCAGGCTTTCGAGGACCGGCTCGGCAGCAATGAAGGCGAGCTTGGCCTCGGAATCCACGGCGAGCCCGGCGCGGAGCGGATCGCCATCCAGGAGGTGGGCGCCATCATCGACAAGATGGCCGAAAGATTGGCCCCTGCCCTGACGGCATCGGCCGATCACGCTCTCCTCATCAACAATCTCGGCGCCGTGCCGCCGCTCGAGATGGGAGTGATCGCCAATGCCGTGCTTGCCTCGTCGCTCTCGAAACGAGTGAAACTCATCGTCGGCCCGGCGCCGATGATGACGGCGCTCAACATGAACGGCTTTTCGCTATCGCTGATCCGCCTCGACCCAGTGCGGGAGGCGGCTCTCTCCTCGGTGGTTGCAGTCCATGCATGGGTGCCGCCCGTCACGCGTCACAAGCCTGAGATTGTCGCCGCACCCGCCGCGCCGGCGGCTTCGAGAGAGACAGCGCGCGCGAGCCATGATCGCCAGGTGGATGCGCTGCTGCGCGCCGTCTGCGAGCGCCTCGTTTCACTCGAAGAGGAGTTGAACCGCCTCGACGCACGAGTGGGCGACGGCGATACCGGCTCGACGGTCGCAACCGGCGCACGCAGCATCCTCTCGCGAATTGACACGTTGCCGCTTGCCGACCCCGCCGCCACGATGGCGGCCATCGGCGACATCCTGAGCACGAGCATGGGTGGATCGAGCGGCGTCCTGCTGTCGATCTTCTTCACCTCGACGGGCAAGGCCATGAGCGAGGGGCAAGATGTGCGAAAGGCCCTGCTCGCCGGCCTCGATCGGATGACGTTCTACGGCGGGGCCAAGGTCGGCGACCGCACCATGGTCGATGCGCTCGCCCCTGCCCTGAACTCGCTGGCCTCCGCCGGCCCGACGGCTGCCGCCGCTGCGGCCGGTGCAGGTGCGGAATCGACGAAATCCATGAGGAAGGCGCGGGCCGGGCGTGCCTCCTACGTCGGCGAAAGCAATCTTGACGGCGTAGCAGACCCCGGCGCAGTCGCAGTCGCAAATGTGTTCCAGGTCGTGGCAGGCCTTGCCTGAACAGAGCGGGGTCGGGAGGGAGATGCAGTGCAGTCGGATCAGGCGCTCATTGCCGGGCTGATTGAAGCGTGCCGCGAGGCGATCGCGCAGAACGCCGAGCACCTGTGCGAGCTCGACAGCGCGATCGGTGACGGCGACCACGGCACCAACATGCGGCGCGGCTGCGACGCCGTCTGCGCCGAGCGCCAGAACCTCTCGGGCCTGTCCTTTCCGGAGGCCGTCGAAAAGATCGGCATCACGCTCGTCATGAACATCGGCGGCGCCGCCGGACCGCTCTATGGCACCCTGCTGATGGAAATCGGCAGGGAGTTGCGCGATCGGGACAAGACCTCGGATTTCGCGACCGCCTTCGAGCGCGCCGTCGATGCCGTCGCCCGCCGCGGACGCTCGCGTTCGGGCGACAAGACGCTTCTCGACGTGCTCTATCCGATCCATGCCGAACTCACCCGGCGTGCCGCACTTGCCGATATTGCCGAAAGGGCGCGCCTGTCGGCGGATCGCACCGCGCCCATGAGGGCGATGCGCGGGCGAGCCGCCTATCTCGGCGACCGGTCGATCGGTCATGTTGATCCGGGCGCGTCGAGCTGCGCTTTGCTGACGGCCGCAATCTGCCGGTATCTGGGGGAGCATCGCGCCGCATGAACGGGAAGGCTGCCAATGTGGGTATCGTAGTCGTGTCGCATTCGCCGCTGGTGGCGCGCGGCATCGCGGACATGGTGCGCCAGATGGTGGGGGACTGCGTGCCGCTTTCCTGGTCCGGCGGAAATGCGGACGGCGGCCTTGGCACCCATCCGGCCGGCATCATGGCTGCAATCGAGGCGGCCTGGTCCAACGCCGGCGTCGCCGTCTTCGTTGATCTCGGCGGCGCTGAGACCAACAGCGAGATGGCGATCGAGATGCTGGGGCCGCCACGCTCCGGGCTCGTTTCCATCTGCAATGCGCCGCTTGTCGAAGGGGCGGTCATCGCGGCGGCGGAGGCTTCGGGAGGTGCTTCGCTCGCCCGGGTGGTCGCTACCGCCGAGGAACTTTCGCCCTGATGAGCGACAAGCCGCTACCAGGAGCACAGGAGGCATCCGACGTGCATGCGCACTGCCAGACCGAGATCGAAGTCACGCACGGCATCGGGCTGCATGCCCGCCCGTCGGTCGTCTTCACGCGCCTTGCCAAAACCTTTCCATGCACGATCGAGATCGAGGTGAACGGCAGCGACGTCTGGCTGAACGGCAAGAGCATCATCAAGATCATGGGCGCCCGCATCCGTCGCGGATCCATCCTGAGGATCAGGGCCGAGGGGTTCCGCGCGGAGGAGGCGATCGTCGCGCTCAAGGAACTGGTGGAGCGCAACTTTGATGAGGAAAAGCGGCATGGCCGGAGCGCATGAGGTGCGAGGCACGGCTGCCTCGCCAGGCATTGCCATCGGGCCTGCGCATCTGGCTGGCGAGATCGAGGAATGCCCGTGGCCGCGAGGAGACACGGGTGCCGAACGGCGCGAGCTTGCCGAGGCGATCCGCACCTCGATCGACACCCTCACCGAATTGATCGGGCGGTCGGACCATGACAGCGCGGCGATCCTCGAGTTTCAGATCGAGATGCTCTCCGATCCGGCGCTGACGGATATGGTGACCGAGCAAATCGAAGCCGGAGAGGCCGCCGCCTTCGCCTGGCGCAGCACGCTCGACAGCTATATTCGCGACATGGAGGATGCCGACGACGAGCAGGTGCGCGCGCGGGCGGTCGACGTCGCCGACATCAGGAACCGCGTTCTCGGCGCCATCGCCGGCAATCCGGTAGAGGATTTTCCCGCGGGCTCCGTCTTCGTGGGGCGCGAACTCGAGCCGAGCAGGTTTCTCGCACATGACTGGTCTTCGGGCGGCGGGATAGCGCTCTTCAGCGGCAGCACGGCGAGCCACGTCACCATGCTTGCACAGGCGAAGTCGGTACCGATGGTGGTCGGTACGGGCTCCTTTTCGGTAGCGGAGCTCGCCTCCGTTCTGGTCGACGGCGATGCCGGAACGGTCCTCCTGCAGCCGGATCGGGAAGATGTTGCGAGGGCGCGCGCGGCGATCGACCGTCGGCCGGGACCCACCGAAAGGCTTTCGAAGACCGGCCGGCCACTGACCGCCGACGGTGTGCCGATCGGCGTCTCCATCAACGTCAACGACCTGGCCGAGGCGGCCTATGCCAGCCTCGGGGCCGTCGAAGGCATTGGCCTTGTCCGCTCGGAATTCGTGCTGCCCTCGCCAGCCGATGCCGCGAATGAGGATCGGCAATTCGTGGTCTACCGCGGCATCCTCGAACACGCCGGCAAAAAGCCTGTCATCATCCGCATGCTCGACCTCGGAGGCGATAAACCGCTCCCCGGTCTTGCGCAGGAGACGCGCAATCCCTTCCTCGGCATGCGCGGCATCCGGCTCCTGCTTGCTCGGACCGAGCTTGCCCGGCCTCAGGCGCGCGCGCTCCTGCGGGCCGCGGCCCAAGGCGACATCAGGGTCCTGCTGCCCATGGTGACGCTGGCTTCCGAAGTCGAGGAGATGGTAGCGATCTTCCGCCAGGAGGCCCTGGACCTAGCTGGAAAGGGCGTTGCACATCGGTTTCCGCCGATCGGCATCATGGTCGAGGTCCCCGCCACCGCCCTGATGCTGGACAGTTTCGGCGAGGCCGACTTCTTCTCCATCGGGACGAACGACCTTGCCCAGTATGTCACCGCCGCCGCCCGCGACAACCCGCTGGTCGCTCCGATCTATGTGCAGGCCCGACCGGCCCTGCTCCGCCTGATCCGCATTGCGGTGGACCACGCAACGGCAATGGGCAAGGCGGTCAGCATCTGCGGAGACATGGCAGCCGATCCGCGTTGCCTCCCCGATCTGCTCGCGACAGGGCTCCGGCACATTTCGGTGCCGCCTGCGCGGCTCGAAGCGACGCTGGACGGGATTGCAGCCCTGAGAGCCGATGGCGACCCGGTGGCGGGAGAATAGGATGGCGCGCGAAACCACCGAGGATGCTATCATCGCCTACAAGTCGATCCTGGCACAGATCATCGACAACCGTCCCTCCGGCACGCGCCAGCGCCTTGCGACCGCACTGGGCAAGCATCGCAGTTTTGTCACCCAGGTTACGAGCCCCGCCTATTCGACCCCGCTTCCCGCGCGCCACCTTGCGGCGATCTTCAGGGTCTGCCACTTCAGCCCGGCCGAACAGGAACGTTTCCTCGAAGCCTACCAGGCCGCCCACCCCGGAAAGCTCCCCGACCTCGGCAATTCCGAGAAGCTGCGGCAGCTCTCGCTGATGGTGCCGGATTTCGGCGACGAGAAGAAAAACCGTCTTCTGGAGGAGGCGATCGCCGATCTGGTCGTAAAGATCGTCGCGATTTCGGGAGATGGCGAGTGATGCCCCGGCAAGGCCTGTCGCCGCATTCCGCGCACTCGGGGAACGCACTGGCAAACGATCGCCGTCTTAAATAGGATCGCTGCCTGGGAGGGGCACGATGAAGAAATTCATGAACACGGCTGAATCGATGGTCGCCGAAAGCCTGGATGGTTTCGTGCGCGCCCATGAGGAATTGGTCGTGTTCAGCGCCGAGCGCAAATGCGTGCGCCGGAAAGACCTCGCCCGCGGCAAGGTTGCCGTCATTTCGGGCGGCGGAGCCGGGCATGAGCCCATGCACGTCGGCTTCGTCGGCCGCGGCATGCTCGATGCCGCCTGCACTGGACATGTCTTCACCTCGCCAACTCCCGACCAGATCGTCAATGCGATCGAGGAGACCGATACAGGCGCGGGCTGTCTTCTGATCGTCAAGAACTACGACGGCGACGTGATGAACTTCGAGATGGCGGCCGAAATGGCCGCCGGCACGCACCGGATCGAAACCATCATCGTCCGCGACGATATCGATACGGACGGCGCGACCCGCAGTCACGGCCGCCGCGGCGTTTCGGGCACGGTCGTCATCGAGAAACTGCTGGGCGCGGCAGCCGAAAGCGGAATGGGTCTCGGCGAACTGAAGCTGCTCGGCGAGGCCCTGAGCCCACGAATCCGCACGATGGGCGTGGCTCTTCGCGGCGTTACCGTGCCAGATACGCAGCGCATCACCTTCTCGCTGGCCGACGGCGAGATGGAACTGGGTGTCGGCATCCATGGCGAGCCCGGCCATATGCGCGAGGCTTTCACCCCGGCGGACGATATTGTCGCGCGCCTGTGCGAGAACGTCATTGCTGACCTGCCGTCGCAGGGCCGTCAGAATGCCCTCCTCTTCGTCAACGGCCTCGGGGGAACGCCACCGGCCGAGCTCTACCTTGCCTACGGCATCGCACGGCGCCTGTGCGAAGCGGCGGATTTCCGGATCGCCCGCTCGCTTGTCGGCACCTATGTCACCTCGCTTGACATGGCGGGCCTCTCGGTGACGCTTGCACTTCTCGACGAGCGGGAACTCAAGCTATGGGACGATCCCGTGGCTACCGCGGCGCTCCGCTGGGGAGCGTAGCTTCGCCATTGGGCCAATTCCAACGCGATATCTCGCGCTTTACGCGACTTTTGACGGCTTTGATGCGCGGTCCATTCACAATATGCCTTGTTTTCCGGAACTGAGCGCCTGTTACGGAGTTAAAACCCGAGAGGCCCGGTTGCAAATTCCCGATCACGACCGGCGCTGCCCAATCCACCCTGCGGAGGCGCGCGAATGGATTTGTCCGGCAAAGTCGCTCTTGTCACCGGTGCAGGCTCCGGTATCGGAAAGGCATCGGCGCTTCAATTGGCGGCCAACGGTGCCGCGGTCGCCGTGCTGAGCCGCACCGCTGACGAGGTCGATCGCACCCGGGACGAAATCGAAGCTGCCGGGGGCCAGGCAATTTCACTGACGGCCGACGTCTCCGAGGAGAGCGACATGCGAAGCGCCGTCGCCGCGCTGATCCACCGCTTTTCACGACTGGATATCGTAGTCGTCAATGCCGGGATCAACGGCGTCTGGGCGCCGGTAGACGACCTGTTGCCCGAGGAGTGGGACAACACGATCGCCGTCAACTTGCGGGGTACCTATCTGACCCTGCATCTGACCGTTCCGCACCTGAAGGCGGCGGGCGGTGGCTCGGTGATCGTGATCTCCTCCATCAACGGCACGCGGACCTTCACCACGCCCGGCGCCACCGCCTATGCGGCTACGAAGGCCGGGCAGGTCGCCATGGTCCAGCAGCTTGCGTTGGAACTCGGACGGCATCGCGTTCGCGTCAACGCCGTCTGCCCAGGGTTCATCGAAACCGAAATCGCTGACAGCACCGTCAAGAGAAAGGAGGAGATAGCAGGTATCCCCGTCATCTGGCCGGAAGGTGACATCCCCATCACCGGCGGAAAGGGTGGCAAGAGCGAGGACGTGGCAGCCCTCGTCGCCTTCCTTGCCTCCGACCGGTCGCGGCACATAACCGGCAGTCCGATCTGGATCGATGGTGGCCAGAGCCTGCTACGCTAACCCGTCAACCCCGCTCGTCGCCGCAACCTCTGCCGTAGTAGCACGGCGCAGTACCAAAGAGGCTACAGGTTGCTATCTTCAACCATACGTATGTGTTTGCTATACTCACACGCAGATAGCAGAGAGACATTCGCAGATCCCGCCCGTCGCATGGAAAGAGCGATTGCAGGCGATCCGGACGAGTTCTCCTGAGAAAGCGCGAAATTGATGGCCCGAACGAAGGTCACGATCCAGGATATTGCCGATAAACTTGGTCTTTCTAAATTCTCGGTATCGCGCGCCCTTTCCGGCCAGAGGGGTGTCGGAGAGGCGACCCGCAACCTCGTCCTGTGCACCGCCCAGGCCATGGGCTATCCGCTCACCCAGGACGCGAGCGCGGCGACGAGCCAGGTCCTCTTCATCCGCGACGAGATCGACACCGCCAGCAACGAGGTCTGGCTGAACGTCATGCATGGAGCGGAGCGGGAGGGCGAGAAACTGGGGCTCGCTATCGTTCCTCGGCAAGCCCGCTACCTCCAGGACACGGACCACATCGAAGACTCCGTCGTCGGCCTGATCCTTGCCGTTCCCCACCCCTCGGACTGGGCAACGCTCGCGATGGGCACCGGCCTGCCCGTGGTCTGCGCCGGCCACGTCAGCCCGATGCAGTCCATTGACCAGGTCGTCGGCGCCGATTGGGAATCCGGTTATGCGGTGGCGGGAATGCTTGCCGAACTCGGCCACGTCGACATGGCATATGTTCATCGCGACATCACCCCGCTTCGCCGATCCGAGCGCTTTCGTGGCTTTCGCGATGGCGCGCTGGCGATGACCGGGGCCATGATCGACGACGTGGCGATGGATGCCAGGGATGGGTTCCGCGACGCGTTCTTCACCTACCTTCGCTCGGGACGGGCGCCGACCGCCCTCTTCTGCGCCCATGACGGGCTCGCCGCATCGGTGATCTTCGAGCTTGTCGGCCTCGGCATCCGCATTCCCGAAGACATATCCGTCGTCGGCTTCAATGACTTCGCCCTGGCTTCCGAAATGTCGCCGCCGCTCACGACCGTCCGTACACCGCAGGTTGAGATGGGAGCCGAGATGGTTCGCCGCATCGCCGATCGGCTGTTCGACGCCGAGGCCAGGGAACGGCCACCCTTGCGCGTGGCACTCCTCTCCGAAATCGTAAAGCGGGAATCCATCGGACCCGCGGCGGAAAAGGGCTGGCTTTCACGAACTTTGAAGCTGGCAGAGCAATAATTTCCCAGCGTCCCGGCCCCGCTTCACGGCCGTTGCGCCCGGCGCGGAAAGGTCGGTGGACGACGTCGTCGCACCGTCTAGTATTTCTGAATCAACTAATATATTTTCGCCTTTGGGACGAGGAATAAGATGACAGCCCCGTGGGCCGACGCCACCTCTGGAAGGAGGTGAGCGGCTACTGGTAGGCCATCTTGCAAAAATGGGGAGGAACCATGCTTTACCGTGTCCCTTTGACTGCCGCGGCTTTTGCCCTGCTTTGCGCATCCGGAGCTTCCGCACAGGAGGGGGATGTTGCCGCAGGTGGAACCGTCTTCAAGAAATGCGCACTCTGTCATATCGCCGACTCGGACAAGAACAAGGTGGGGCCATCGCTCAACCACGTCTTCGGCCGAACGGCGGGGACTCACCCTGACTTCAAATATTCGAACGCGATGGTCGATGCCGGTAAGAACGGCCTTGTCTGGGACGATACGACGCTGCGCGACTACCTGCATGATCCCAAGGCCAAGGTTAAGGGAACCAAGATGGCATTCGCCGGCCTCAAGGAAGATACCGACATTACCAACCTCATCGCCTACCTGAAGCAGTATTCCCAATAGGAACCCTCGCAGTGCCTCGCCTTACGGCAGCATGGCAGGGGTCCGTCCGCAGAAGATGAGGAGCATCGCTTTGTCCGATTGGATGCTTCTAGTTCACAGACCGGGCTAATTGCTTGTTTTTATTGTTGGTGCGATAATAAGAAGCAGATTTCGACGCATGCGGGTTCATGTCCACAGCCGATCGCGGCAGGGAGGGGCAGGAAATGGCGGTAGCGGTGATTCTCGTTCTGCTGGCGGTGGGCTCCGTGCTGTTCCACCTGTTCAGCCCGTGGTGGTGGACACCGATAGCGTCGAACTGGAGCTATATCGACAATACCCTGATCATCACGTTCTGGATCACCGGTGTCGTCTTTGTCGCGGTCGTGGTCTTCATGGCCTACTGCGTTCTTCGCTTTCGGCATCGGCCCGGCAATCGGGCTGCCTACGAGCCTGAGAACCGGCGACTGGAGTGGTGGCTCGCGATCGTCACGGCCGTCGGCGTCGTCGCGATGCTCACACCGGGCCTCTTCGTATGGCACCAGTTCGTCACCGTCCCGAAGGAGGCGACCGAAGTCGAGGTCGTCGGCCAGCAGTGGCTCTGGAGCTTCCGCCTGCCCGGCGCCAACGGCAAGCTCGGCACGTCCGAGACGCGTGATGTCGATCCCGACAATCCGCTCGGCCTCAACAAGAACGATCCCAACAATCTCGACGACGTGATCGTCGAAGGCGGGGAATTACATCTTCCGGTTGGTAAGCCCGTCAAGATGCTGCTTCGTTCCATCGACGTACTGCATGATTTCTACGTGCCGGAATTCCGCGCCAAGATGGACATGGTTCCGGGCATGGTGACCTATTTCTGGTTCACCCCGACGCGCACCGGCACTTTCGAGATCCTTTGCGCCGAACTCTGCGGCGTCGGCCACCCGCAGATGCGCGGCACCGTCGTCGTCGACAGCGAACAGGACTACCAGGCCTGGCTGGAGCAGCAGCAGACCTTTGCCCAATTGCTGGAGTCAGGAAAGGCCGTGGCAGCAAAATGACCTGATGCTTCTTTGAGGAGGGAAGCATCGCCGAACCATGTGGGAGGAAGAACCATGGTCGATATCGGAACAGGCAGGGGTATTGGCGTCCCTGTCCCACCAGCCGAGGTGGAGGATGTTGACCTCTACCATCCGAGAAGCTGGTGGACGAAATACGTCTTCAGCCAGGATGCCAAGGTCATTGCGATCCAATACTCCATGACCGCGATCGCGATCGGCATGGTCGCACTCGTGCTCTCCTGGATGATACGGCTGCAGCTCGGCTTTCCGGGGTATTTCGATTTCATAGACGCCGACCGCTACTACCAGTTCATCACCATGCACGGCATGATCATGGTGATCTACCTTCTGACCGCCCTCTTCCTCGGCGGCTTCGGCAACTATCTGATCCCACTGATGGTTGGCGCTCGCGACATGGTCTTTCCCTATGCCAACATGCTGAGTTACTGGCTCTATCTGGTGGCCGTCCTCGTCCTCGTCGCCGGTTTCTTCGCGCCCGGCGGCCCGACCGGCGCCGGGTGGACGCTCTACCCGCCACAGGCCGTGCTTTCTGGCACGCCCGGCGGAAGCGAATGGGGCATCCTGCTGATGCTGTCGTCGCTCATCCTGTTCATCATCGGCTTCACGATGGGTGGATTGAACTATGTCGTGACGGTGCTGCAGGGTCGCACCCGCGGCATGACGCTGATGCGCCTGCCCTTGACCGTTTGGGGCATCTTCACCGCGACGGTGATGGCGCTTCTCGCCTTCCCCGCCCTCTTCGTCGCCTGTGTCATGATGCTTTTCGACCGGGTGCTCGGGACCAGCTTCTTCATGCCGGCGATCGTCGAGATGGGCGAGCAACTCCAGCACAGTGGCGGCAGCCCGATCCTCTTCCAGCACCTCTTCTGGTTCTTCGGCCATCCGGAGGTCTATATCGTCGCGCTGCCCGCCTTCGGTATCGTCTCCGACCTCATCAGCACGCACGCCCGCAAGAACATCTTCGGCTATCGCATGATGGTCTGGGCGATCGTCATCATCGGCGCACTGAGCTTCGTCGTCTGGGCGCACCACATGTATGTCAGCGGCATGAACCCGGCCTTCGGGTTCTTCTTTGCGACCACGACGCTGATCATCGCAGTGCCGACCGCGATCAAGGTCTACAACTGGGTCCTGACGCTCTGGCGCGGCGACATTCACCTGACGCTGCCGATGCTTTTCGCTCTCGGCTTCATCGTCACCTTCGTCAATGGCGGGCTGACCGGACTCTTCCTCGGCAATGTCGTCGTCGACGTGCCGCTGTCAGATACCATGTTCGTCGTCGCGCATTTCCACATGGTCATGGGCGTTGCCCCGATCATGGTGATCTTCGGAGCAATCTATCACTGGTATCCGAAGGTGACAGGCCGGCTGCTCAACGAAACCATGGGCAAGATACACTTCTGGGTCACCTTCCTCGGCGCCTACCTGATCTTCTTCCCGATGCACTATGTCGGGCTGATCGGCGTGCCCCGCCGCTATTTCGAGCTTGGCGACACGGCCTTCGTCCCGCCATCGGCACATACGCTGAACGAGTTCATCACCGTCATGGCGCTTATCGTCGGCGCCGCACAGGTGCTCTTCCTCTTCAATCTCGCCTGGAGCCTGACGAAGGGCAAGCTCGCCGGCGGCAACCCATGGCGGGCCACGACGCTGGAGTGGCAGACGCCGCAGACGCCGCCGGCGCACGGCAACTGGGGCAAGGAACTGCCCATCGTCTATCGCTGGGCCTATGACTACAGCGTGCCCGGCGCGCCCGAGGACTTCATTCCGCAGAACCAGCCGGGCATCGCCGGACGCTCCGGGGAGGCAGTGGCGTGAGTGTCATCCTGGTCTTCATGGCTGCCCTTGCCGCGATCATCATCTGGTGGATGGCGAAGCAGCGGCTGCTCTCCAAGCCCTGGCTCGAGGTCGGAACGGCAGCCGACACCTCCTTCGCGAACCGTTCCCCGGCGCCGACGGCAAAGATCGGGCTTGGCGTCTTCCTGGCGGTCGTAGGCGCGCTGTTCTCGCTGTTCATCAGCGCCTATTTCATGCGCATGCAGGGCTCGGACTGGTGGTCGCTTCCGATGCCGCGCCTGCTCTGGGTCAATACCGGCGTGCTGGCGGCAAGCAGCGCGGCGCTGCATTGGGCGAGCGTCGATGCCAAGCGCGGCCGGGACGACCTCATGCGGATCAGCCTCCTTGCCGCATTCACCTTAGGCATCGTCTTTCTGGTAGGACAGATCCTCGCGTGGCGGCAGCTCGTCTCCGAAGGCTATGTGCTTGCCGACAACCCGGCAAACAGCTTTTTCTACCTCATCACGGGAATGCATGGCCTGCATATTCTCGGCGGCCTGTTCGCCCTCGGGCGCACGATTCGTCGGAGCATCGGCGGAACGAGCGCTGCGAAGACCCACCTCGGGGTGGAGCTCTGCGCCATCTACTGGCACTTCATGCTGCTTGTCTGGCTCGTGCTGTTCGCCTTCTTTGGCGGCTGGGCCAACAATCTCATCGACATCTGCCGTCAACTGCTGACCTAAGGGAAACCGAAGATGCATCAGAGCACCCAGACGCAGACGCAGATTTCCGAACCGTTGCCGCTCAAGCCCGGCATGAGCGGCTTTGCCGCCGACTGGGCATCCGATCAGCGGGCGTTCAAGAACGTCTCCTGGGGCAAGGCGATGATGTGGATATTCCTCCTCAGCGACACCTTCGTCTTCGGGTGCTTCCTGCTTGCCTACATGACGGCGCGCATGTCGACGACAGTACCCTGGCCGAACCCCAGCGAGGTCTTTGCCCTCACCATAGCGGGCCACCACATTCCCCTGATCCTGATCGCGATCATGACCTTCGTGCTGATATCGAGCAGCGGCACGATGGCGATGGCCGTCAACTACGGATACCGGCGCGACCGCCGCATGACCGCCATCCTGATGCTGGTGACGGCCTTCTTCGGCGCGACATTCGTCGGGATGCAGGCATTTGAATGGAGCAAGCTCATCTCCGAGGGCGTGCGGCCCTGGGGCAATCCATGGGGCGCCGCGCAGTTCGGCTCGAGCTTCTTCATGATCACCGGCTTTCACGGGACTCACGTCACGATCGGCGTGATCTTCCTGCTGATCATTGCCCGCAAGGTATGGCGTGGGGATTTCGACCAGGAGCGACGAGGCTTCTTCACCAGCAGGAAGGGTCGCTACGAAATCGTCGAGATCACCGGCCTCTACTGGCACTTCGTCGACCTGGTCTGGGTCTTCATCTTCGCGTTCTTCTATCTGTGGTGAGGTCATCCCATGGCACAAGCGGCTTCGCATACCCAGCAGCACCCGATCAAACTCTACCTGGTGATATGGGCCCTGCTCTTCGTTCTCAGCGCGTGCTCCTATCTCGTCGACTATGTGGGCCTGCAGGGATACCTACGATGGTCGCTGATCCTCATCTTCATGGTCCTGAAGGCCGGGCTGATCGTTGCGATCTTCATGCACATGGCCTGGGAGAGACTGGCGCTTGTCTACGCCATGCTGCTGCCACCGATCCTCGTCCTCGTCTTCGTCGCGATGATGGTTTCGGAATCGAACTATACGCTGTTCACCCGCCTCGTCTTCTTCGGCACGGGGCCCTGAGCGAGCGCATTCCGGCGATGTGATCGTCGTTTGCCGCGGTGCACACACGGATCGCGGCGCAGCAACAATCGCGTGACCGGCCATTGAGTTCGGGCTGCGGGAAGGCAATATAGAGTATTCCTCACTATTGTCGTCATGGCATCAGCCACTTCGCATAACCGATCTCCATAGCCCAGCACGGACAAGCGCTCATGAGCAGCCTCTTTTCCCCTTTTACCCTGCGCAATCTCAATCTCCCCAATCGCATCGTCGTTTCGCCGATGTGTCAGTATGTCGCCGACAACGGCAAGGCGACGCCTTGGCACGTCGTCCACCTCGGCAATCTCGCTCTTTCAGGCGCAAGCATGGTTTTCATCGAGGCGACGGCGGTCGAGCCAAGCGGCCGGATCACGCCCGGTGATCTCGGCCTCTACAACGACGAGACCGAAGCGGCGCTTCGTCCTGTGCTGGAGGCGGTGCACACCGTCTCCAAGGCGGCCGTCGTCATGCAGCTTGCCCATGCCGGCCGCAAGGCATCGAGCCATGTCCCCTGGGAGACGGGCCAACTCATCCCCTTCGGCGAAGGCGGCTGGGAAACCTATGCGCCCTCCGCCGTGCCGCAGAAGGAAGGCGAGCGCGCACCCAAGGCGCTGGACAGCGCTGGTCTTGCCCGCGTCCGGGACGCCTTTGTGGCGACGGCGCACCGCGCAGCCCGGCTCGGGGTCGACGGCGTCGAGATCCACGCCGCCCATGGCTATCTGCTGCACGAGTTTCTCTCGCCGATCTCCAATCATCGCACCGATGAATATGGCGGCTCGCTGGAAAACCGGATGCGTTTCCCGCTCGAGGTTTTCGATGCCGTTCGTGCCGCCTTCCCGGCCGACAAGCCGGTCGGCGTCAGGGTCTCCGCGAGTGACTGGATGGAAGGCGGGTGGGATATCGCCCAGACCCTCATCTTCGTAAAGGAACTGCAGAAGCGCGGCGTCGACTGGATCGATGCCTCCTCGGGCGGCATCTCGCCGCTTCAGAAGATAGCGGTCGGCCCGGGCTATCAGGTGCCTTTCGCCGAGGCGATCAGGAAGGAAACCGGCGTGACGACGATTTCGGTCGGCCTCATCACCGAACCGCGCCAGGCGGAAGACATCATCGCCACGGGCAAGGCCGACTTCATCGCGCTGGCTCGCGCGATCCTCTACGACCCGCGCTGGCCCTGGCACGCCGCGGCGCTGCTGGGCGCAGCCGTCGACGCGCCTCCCTCCTACTGGCGTGCGCTTCCCCGCGAGCATGGCGATCTCTTCCGCAATGCAAGCTTCGGCGGACGCTGAGCTTCCCCGCCCGTCTGAACCGCAACACACCATCGCGCAATCGAGGAAACTGCGATATGTCGTCAATGAAGCATTGGCGACATATCGTAGGCGGCCCTTATCGATGACGACGGAAAGAAAGACCATGACATCCTCTCTCTTCGACCTGACCGGCAGGCGGGCGCTGGTGACCGGATCGAGCCAGGGCATCGGCCTTGCGATTGCGCAGGGACTGGCCGAGCACGGGGCGGAAGTCGTGATGAACGGGCGCGACGAGGGGAAGCTTGTCGCCGCCGCACAGCAGCTCCTAGACCAGGGCTACCGCGTATCGACCGCAGCCTTCGATGTCACCGAGGTCGAAAAGGTTCGAGAGGGGGTAGATCTCATCGAGCGGAGAGATGGCCCGATCGACATCCTCATCAACAATGCAGGCATGCAGTTCAGGACGCCGCTCGAGGATTTCCCTCCGGAAAAGTGGCAGCAGTTGCTGTCGACCAACGTCTCCAGCGTTTTCTATGTGGGACAGGCGGTTGCCCGCCACATGATCGCCCGCGGTCGCGGCAAGATCGTCAACATCGCCTCTGTGCAGAGCGAACTCGCCCGCCCCGGCATCGCCCCCTACACGGCGACCAAGGGCGCCGTCCGGAACCTCACCCGCGGCATGTGCACCGATTGGGCGGGACACGGCCTGCAGATCAACGCGGTGGCGCCGGGCTATTTCAAGACGCCACTCAACCAGGCCCTCGTCGACAATCCGGAATTCTCCGCCTGGCTCGAAAAACGCACGCCCGCCGGTCGCTGGGGCAACGTCGGCGAACTCATCGGCGCCGTCGTCTTCCTTTCGAGCGAAGCCTCATCCTTCGTCAACGGCCACACGCTCTATGTCGACGGCGGCATAACCGCCTCCCTTTGAAGCATTTCCGGACCATCCCTTCTCGCCTCGAAGCCATGTCCGAGGCGAAATGCCTAGTCGAGCAGCGCGAAGACTTCGACGGGTTCGCCGATCCCGCGGATCGGAAATGAGCCGAGGCTCTCGAGCTCGGTTTCGCAGCGCGCCATCTCGACGAACGCGCGCGACAGAAGCACCGGACGCTTGATCTCCTTGGTCAGGGTTTCGAGGCGCGAGGCGAGATTGACGGCCGGGCCGATGACGGTGAAGTCGAGCCGCTTGCGCGAACCGATATTGCCGTACATCACGTCTCCAACGTGGACGCCTATGCCGTAGCGCAGCTCCTCCCGCCCCTTGCGGATGCTTTCCTCGTTGAGCGCGGCCAGCGCCGACTGCGCGCCCCGGATTGCCTTCAGGAGGTTGTCGCAGGCCATCGGATCGCTGAGCGGAAAGATTGCGAGAAGCCCGTCGCCCATGAACTTGAGGATTTCGCCGCCGTGCCGCTCGATGGGGTCGGACAGGGCGTCGAAATAGGCGTTGAGGAGGTCAATGACGTCGTCGCGCGGCCAGAGATCGGAGATCGCGGTGAAATTGCGCATGTCGCAGATCAGGATTGCCGCGCCGACGGTCGCGCCGCTGCCACGTGTGGTGGCGCCGGCAAGAATCTGCTCGCTTGCATGCGGCCCGACATAGGTCTGCAGCAGCGTTCGGGCCATGATGTTTTTCAGCCTGATCTCCGTGACCATCGTCAGGGCCGGCAGCAGGTCCTTGAGGAAATTGATATCCTCGTCGCTGAAGCCGCCGCGTCGGTCGCTGGCGAAGGTGACGATGTGCCGCTTGCCGAGCGTGTGGTACATCGGCCAGGCGACGTAATCGGTAAGGCCATCGTTGCGCAGCTCCTCATAAAGCGAATATGGCTCGGCGCCCTCGACAACGGTGGCGAGATTCTTCCGGACCTCGATCGCCCCATTATAGATCTCGTTCGCGGGACTGTTGAGAAACTGCGGCGTAGATTCGACGCCATAGGCGAAGGTACTGATCTTCGCCTCCGTCATGCCGACACGCCACAATATGCGGGCGCCCATCCACTGCGGATGGTGCACCCTGAAATGCAGCGTCCCGCGGGCGAGCGGCACGCCCGCCTCCCTCAGGCGAGCGCACATCTCCACGAAGATGACGTCGATGAAGCGTTCGTCGCGGGTATCATTGACCAGCCAGTCGAGGATCTTCCTCCTTCGCAACGGCCAGACGCCGTCGTCTTCGTCAGGCCGGCTGGAAACTGAATTCGACAAGGATTGCATTGCAGCACCCAAAAATGACCGTTTCGGTCTCTAGCACAAAAATCAAAGGCTCACTTGCTTTGCCTTGAAGTGAGCAGTCGACCGCAGCACGTCAAGGCGCGGCAGCCGAATTTTCGATCATTTTGCTGGAGGATTGCGCGCGCGGCTGCCGCCCGACAGGCCAGAAGCCGCAGCTCTGCCGCCGCGGCGACGAGCCAAACGCCGCGATTTAGCGCTATGTGGCGCGTGATCGCGGAGCTTCGGTCCGGGCCTATTCCGGCGCGGTCATTCGCTCTGCCGGAGATTGCGGATCCGGTCGAAGAGGACTGCGAATACGATCGCCCCGCCGATGAAGGTTCCCTGCCAGAAGGCATTGATGCCGAGCAGGCCGAGGCTGTTTCGGATCACCTCGATCAGGGCTGCACCGATAAGCGCGCCAAAGGCGGTACCGACACCGCCGGCGAGGTTTGCTCCCCCGATAACCGCCGCCGCGATGACCTGGAGCTCCATCCCCGCCCCGATATTGGTCGTGACAGCGCCGAGCCAGCCGGTCTGGATGATGCCGGCGACACCGGCCGAGAGCGCAGAGATCATGTACACGGCAACCTTGATCGTCCGTACGGGCACGCCCGTCAGGGTAGCGGCATGTTCGTTGCCGCCGATGGCAAAGACGTAGCGGCCGAACCGCGTCCAGCGCAGCACGAAGCCGGTCAGCAGCGCCAGCACGATCATGTAGATCACGGGATTGGCAATCCCGAAGAGCCAGGCGCCGCCGCCAAGTGCAAGCAACTTGTCGTGGTCGGGGCCGAACTGGAAGACGACGGTATTGTTGGACGCGACCATGGCAAGGCTTCGCGCGATGGACAGCATGCCGAGCGTGACGACAAAGGGCGGGAAATTCAGATAGGCGATCAAGATGCCGTTGAACGCCCCGACGATGAGGGCAGTTCCGATCGAGGCAGCGATCCCGACCTCGATGCTGTAGCCCGCGTGCATCACGACCGCCAGTATCATGCTGCAGAGGCAAAGCACCGAGCCCACCGACAGGTCGATGCCTCCGGTGATGATGACCAGCGTCATGCCGAGCGCGATGATCGCGACGAAGGTGACGTTGCGGGTGATGTTGTAGAGGTTCTTTGCCGTCGCGAAGGAGTCCGTCGCGAAGGAAAGGAAGATACAGGCGAGGATCACGGCTACAAGCACCCAGAAAGTCTGGCTGCCGAGCACCACCGAGACTACGCTGTGCTGCTTGTGTTCGATCGTGCGGTCAAGAGTAATTGCCATTTTCGACCTTCGTTTCCTTAATGTCGGCCGAACGCCTCGATCAGACCTGTTCGATCGCGCCGGTAATGAGACCCGTCACTTCCTCCGGCGAACTCGCCGCGATCTGCTTGTCGGCCACCTTCCTGCCGCGCCGCATGACGATCACCCGGTCGGCGACGGAAAAGACGTCGGGCATGCGGTGGCTGATCAGGACGACGGCAATGCCCCGGTCGCGCAAGTGCCGGATATGATTCAGCACCTCCGCCACCTGCCGCACGGAGATGGCCGCTGTCGGCTCGTCCATCAGCACGAGCTTCGCCTCGGAAAGCATGGTGCGCGCGATCGCCACGGCCTGCCGCTGGCCGCCCGACATCTGCTTCACGAGATCGCGCGCCCGCGTCTCCGACTTCAGGTCCTTGAAGAGTTCGCCCGCCCGCCGGTACATGGTCTTGTAGTCCAGCAGCTTGACCGGACCGACGCCGCGGCGCAGTTCACGCCCCAGGAACACGTTCGCTGCCGCTGAAAGATTGTTGCAGAGGGCAAGGTCCTGATGGACGATCTCGATACCGTGCTGGCGCGCCTCGATGGGCCGGTGCAGCACGATCTCCTTTCCGTCGAGGCGCATCGCGCCCTCGCTCGGTCGAAAGTTGCCGGCGATCATCTTCACCAGCGTCGACTTGCCCGCTCCGTTGTCGCCCATCAGCCCCACGACCTGGCCGGGCTCGAGCGAAAACGACACGTCGTTGACCGCCTGTATGGCGCCGAAATGCTTCGAAATATTGGTGAGTTCGAGAACTGCCACCAACCCTGTATCCTCCCATATGAAGGCAAGCACAGGAGGTCGCGGTTTTGCGGCGACGGCCCAACTGCTGCCCCGCCCTTCGGTCTCCTCCCGGAAAGGCGTTATTCATCATTTATGCAAATGCCTGCCGAAGCGTCAATGACACCCGCGGCCAAATCACCCCGGAAATGCAATCAAAAATCCGTTTTGTAGGACAAATATTCGTTGACGACAGGGTCGGCTGAATATTAGCTATCCGTGGGAGGAGTAGCATGCTGATCCTTGTCACCGGTGCAACGGGCAAGGTCGGGCAGCGCTTTATTGCGGGGCTGCTTGACGATCCGCGGTTTGCCAAGGCGCGTATTCGCGCGCTTTGCCATAACCGCGTGTGTGACCCGTCGGAGCGTGTCGAGGTCATGCGCGGATCGATCGCCGATCGCGCAGTCGCGGAAGCCGCTGTAGACGGCACCACCCACGTCGTTCATCTCGCAACCTGCAAGGAAACGCCCGACGACGTCATGGACGTGACGGTCAAGGGCCTGTTCTGGCTGCTCGAGGCTTTCCGGCAGAGCGCGTCGGCCCGACAATTCCTCATGGTCGGCGGCGATGCGGGGATCGGCCATTTCTTTTATCGTCACGACGGGCCGATCACGGAGAACACGCCGCACCAGGCCTATCCCGGCTGCTACGCGCTGTCGAAGGTCCTCGAAGAGGTGATGGTTCAACAGTTTGGCATCCAGTACGACATCGACTGGACCTGCCTGCGCGCGCCCTGGATCATGGAAAAGGATGACTTCAGGTACACGCTTTCCTTTGGAGATGACGTCTTCGGCGGCCCCGACTGGAAGACGCTGGTCCCGGAGGACGACGCAAAGCGCTACGCCCGCGACGGCACCATCCCGCTGCTGCGCGATGCCGACGGGAACCCGTTGAAGCGCAATTTCGTGCATGTGGATGATCTGGTCGCTGCCATCCTGGCCGCAATCGATAATCCGCGCGCGCGCCAGCAACTCTTCAATATCTCGTTGGATCGTCCGGTGGATTACGGTGAGGTCGCGGCCTATCTCGCCCGCACGCGCGGGCTGGACAGCATCGACATACCGAGCCAGTTCCACTCGAACTGGATGGACAACGCCAAGGCCAGGTATCTGTTGGACTGGCACCCCCAATACGATTTGAAAAGGCTTATCGACTCGGCCTGGCAGTACGAGCGTCCGTCGGATGACCCTCGCATTGTCTGGTATCCGGGTTGATTGGAGGGGCGGGCACGCGGTGTCCGCTGGTTTTAGAGGGAGGAAGAAATGAAGAAGGCATTAATGCTTGCAGTCGCGGCTCTGGCGGTCATGGCCAGCCAGGCCGGGGCCCAGGAGAAGAAACAGGTCGTCATCGTGGTGAAGGGGCTCGACAATCCGTTCTTCGAGGCGATCAACCAGGGTTGCCAGAAATGGAACAAGGAAAATGCCAGCGCCGAGTATGAATGCTTCTATACCGGCCCGGCATCGACCTCTGATGAGGCCGGAGAAGCGCAGATCGTCCAGGATATGCTCGGCAAGGCGAGCACGGCAGCCATTGCCATTTCGCCTTCGAATGCCAAGCTGATCGCCCAGACGATCAAGTCGGCCAACCCGAGCATCCCGGTAATGACGCTGGACGCCGACCTTGCAGCCGAGGACTCGGCGCTGAGAAAGACCTATCTCGGCACCGACAACTACCTGATGGGCTTCAAGATTGGTGAATACATCAAGAAGGGCAAGCCGAACGGCGGCAAGATCTGCACGATCGAGGGCAATCCCGGCGCCGACAACATCCTGCGTCGCGCTCAGGGGATGCGTGACGCCCTCAGCGGCCAGAAGGGCCTGACGGCGCTTGCCGGCGAAGGCGGCTGGACCGAGGTTGCCGGTTGCCCGGTCTTCACCAACGACGATGGCGCCAAGGGCGTGCAGGCGATGACCGACATCCTCGCCGCAAACCCGGATCTCGACGCCTTCGGCATCATGGGCGGCTGGCCGCTGTTCGGCGCCCCGCAGCCCTATCGTGACCTGTTCAAGCCTCTGGCAGACAAGATCGCCAGCAACGACTTTGTCATCGGCGCAGCAGACACGATCGGCGACGAAGTCGCAATCGCCAAGGAAGGCCTCGTCACAGCTCTCGTCGGCCAGCGGCCGTTCGAAATGGGCTACAAGGCACCGACGGTCATGATCAGCCTGATCAAGGGCGAGAAGGTCGACGACCCGGTATTCACCGGCCTTGACGAATGCACCAAGGATACGGTCGACACCTGCATCCAGAAGTAAGACGCCTCGGGGCGGGCAAGTCACCTTGCCCGCCCCGACGGACGCCGACAGACGTCAGGACATTGCGAAGATCGGACAATCGTGCCGGCGCGGCCGCCTAAGCCGGGCCTGCGGGACGTTGCTTGCTGCCATCTGATGCGACATGCCCCATTGATTGCCCTCTCCCTGATCCCAGGCATCGCCGGCGCGGCCGATCCGATAGCTTCCTGGCTGGCCGGCTCGCGGTCGGCCGGAATTTGCCGAGGCGAGGAAGACGATGCCGAACGGGAAGTCCAAGGGACCCTCACCGGGCGTTGCGAAAGCCGCTGATCACGGCCCCACGATAAAGCGCCGCCGAAGCGCCGTCCGTATGGGCGGGCCGAATGTTCATATCTCGCTGGCAAGCGAGATCGGCCTCAGGATCGTGCGCGGCGAATATCCGCCCGGCACCATATTGCCGAACGAGGCACAATGGTCGAAGGCCTTCGAGGTGAGCCGGTCCGCTGTGCGGGAGGCGATCAAGATGCTGATGGCCAAGAGCCTGCTGGCGTCGCGCCCGAGGGTCGGAAGCCGGGTTGAACCCAGGGAGCGCTGGAACCTGCTCGACCGCGACGTGCTGCGCTGGTACGCCGACTCGCCCGACCGCGAGTCCTTCCTGAAGACCGTCCAGGAATTCCGCCACATCATCGAGCCGGAGGCCGCTGCCTTCGCCGCCGAGAGGCGCACCCCGGAACAGATGCAGGATATAAGCCTGGCGCTTGGCGACATGGCCAGCGCCTCCTCGTTGCCGGAGCGAATAGATGCCGACACGCGGTTTCACCTGGCTATCCTGCAGGCCTCCGGCAACGAACTTCTGGTACCGCTCGGTACGCTGATCGAATCCGCCCTCAGCCATCTCTTCCAGCATGTCACTGGGCGAGACGCCAGTCTCCATCACACCAGGAGGCTGCACGAGGACGTCGAGAAGTCCATTCGGCTGCAGCAACCCAAGGCGGCGCGCAACGCCGTGCGGCGACTGCTCGAAAGCACCGACGAGATCATCGCAAGCGCCTCGCGAAAAGGCTGAAGCGACGCGCCCAGGCGATGGAAGTCAGCATGGATGCATAACAGCACGCCGACCACGATGTCGGGCCCGGCGCGCCGTTCTTAGCCATGCAATCGAGGGAGCCGCCGCGAGCACGCCGCGGCGGTGACCCGGTCAGCCGCTCAGTTCAGTGGCTGCTTGGTCTTCCGCAGATACGGCAGGACCGTGTCGAACGAACCGAAACGGGCGATCGCGTCCTCGTTGGAAACAGCGGCCGTGATGATCACGTCCTCGCCCTGGTTCCAGTTCGCCGGCGTTGCGACCTGATGCTTCGCGGTCAACTGAATGGAGTCGATCGCCCGCAGGATCTCGTTGAAGTTCCGACCCGTGGTCATCGGATAAGTGAGGATCAGCTTGATCTTCTTGTCAGGACCGACGACGAAGACGGAGCGCACCGTCGCGTTGTCCGCGGGCGTGCGTCCCTCGGAGGACTCCCCCGCGCCGGCCGGCAGCATGTCATAGAGTTTGGCCACCTTGAGATCGCGGTCGCCGATCAACGGATACTCCACGTCGAAGCCGGTCGCGACCTTTATGTCGCTCTTCCACTTGCCATGGCTTTCGACCGGGTCGACCGAGATGCCGATGATCTTGACCCCACGCTTGGCAAACTCCTTTTCGAGGCCCGCCATGGTGCCGAGCTCCGTTGTGCAGACCGGCGTGAAGTTCTTCGGATGAGAGAAAAGGACGGCCCAATTGTCACCGATCCATTCGTGAAATTGTATCGTTCCCCGCGTCGTGTCGGCCGCGAAATCGGGAGCGATGTCGTTGATGCGTAGGCTCATGGTTGTTCCCTCCAGGTAACATGATCAGCGAAAAGGCTTGCGGCGCCCCGCCGCACGCCGGCGAAAGAGATGTGAATCTTCAACGAAAAGAAAAGTACTCGCCCACCTGCAAGGCTTCGCTTGCTAGGGCAGGCTCTTTACTGCGTTCATACCTTGAACTGGCAATCTCGACGTTTGGCAACATCTGCAGGGCCGAAGACAGTATCTTTCCTCTCACTCAATTTTCCACCAAATCTTGTCCATAAATCAAGCAGATTAAAGAGACGGTGATCTCTCCTTCAGGCAGCGCGGGAAAAATCCATTCTGCGGTGTGCAAGCGCCGGCTGGCCCAAGCGAGTTCACCAGCCAGGATGGCTGAGCGGCCCTTGCTGGGCGACGTGCAAGCCGCCCGCCGCCGAACCTCGAGTCGCCGACAGCTCGGCAAGGCATTTTGCGCCTCTTCAGCGCGCGTTCACATGAATGCCGCCGTCGACCATGATCTTTGCACCATTGATATAGGATGCGCGGTCGGAGGCAAGAAAGACGATCACGTCGGCGACCTCTTCCGCCTGTGCCCAGCGGCCGGAAATGATGCCCTTCTCCCGGCAGAATTTCTCCAGAAACGCCTCGCGTGATATTCCGGCGTTGCTGCCGGCGTTGTCCGCCCAATATTGCCGCCACTCTGTGGCAATCAGGCCGGGGATCACCGCATTGACGGTGATCTTCTCGGCGGCGAGATCCTGGGCCAGATAGCCGGTACCGTGATTGAGTGCTGCGTTGTTGAGGCCATGGGTCAAGGCCGGCGACCAGGTGGAGATGCCTGCCGCGCCGGTGACATTGACGATCCGGCCGCTGCCGTCACGCGGCATGAGCGGCAGGAAGTCCCGGATGACGCGCAGATAGCCGATCATCTTGATCTCGAGGTCGGCCCGCCAGTCGTCGTCCTCCCACAGAAGCTGGCGATCTTGCCGGCGAATGGCGCTGCCGGCATTGTTCACCAGAACATGGACCCTGCCGAAATCCGGGTGGTTTCGAACAGTATCGACGGCCTGCCTGACGGCACCCGCCTCGGTGATGTCGGTCGCGATCGGCAGGACGCGCACGTCATGTTCGGCGGCAACCTTCCGCGCTACGGCTTCGAGATCGGATGCGGTGCGCGCCAGAAGCACCAGATGGGCGCCTTCCCTGGCGAATGAGATCGCCGTCGCCTTGCCGATGCCCTTGCTGGCGCCGGTGACGAGGGCCACCCTGCCCTTCAGTCCGAGTTCCATGGGCGTGCCTCCTCAGTGTACTCCCAGCATTGCCTGGCGGATCTCGTCATGGGCGATCGCGCCCTTCGACCGTCTGAATTCGCGGTGGATGCTGCCATGCGCCAGCACATAGGCGCGCGACGCGACATCGATCGCCTGGAAGAAGCTCTGCTCCGCCATCAGGATCGTCATGTTGCTCTTCTCGCGAAGCTGGGTGATGGCGTTCAGCACGTCGCGCACGACGATCGGCGCAAGGCCGACCGAAGGCTCGTCGATCACCATGATCTTGGGAGACGTCATCAGCGAGCGGGCGATCGCCAGCAGCTGCTGCTGGCCGCCGCTCATGGTCGAGGCGATCTGGTGGCGGCGTTCCTGCAGCAGCGGAAAGGTCTCGAAGCAATAGGCGAGGTTTTCGCGCATCCGGCCGCTGACGAGCGGATTGCTGCCCGCGAGCTTCAGATTGTCCTCGACCGAGATGTTCGGCACCAGCCGCCGCCCCTCGGGCACGATCGAAAGGCCGAGCCGGACGATCTCGTGCGGCGCGAGCCTGGTCAGGTCCGTGCTTTTGCCATCCCATTGCAGAATGATTTTGCCGGCGCTGGCGCGCACGAAGCCCAGAACGCAGTTGAGCAACGTGCTCTTGCCGTTGCCGTTCATGCCGAGCAGCGCAACCATCTCGCTTTCGTTGAGCTCCAGAGACACGTTCCTGAGGACAGAAACCGCGCCGTAGCCCGCAGACAGATTTTCAATGATCAGCCTATTCACCGAAATACACCTTCTGAACGAGCGGATTTTCGGCGATCTCCTTCGAAGTGCCTGCAGCCACGAGTTGGCCCGTCTCGAAGCAGACGATCCGCTCGGAAAAGCGCATCACGGCATGCATGATGTGCTCGATCATGATGACGGCAACGCCCTGGCCGTTGAGTTTCATGAGGATCGACAGAACCTCGTCGATCTCCTCCTCCGAGAGGCCGGCCATCGCCTCGTCGGCGATCAGGAGCTTCGGGTTTCCGACGAGTGCGCGCGCCAGCTCCAGCTTGCGCAGTTCGAGCTGGGACAGGCTTTCCGATGGATGGGAGATACGTCCGGACAGTCCGACGCTCTTCAGGACCGATTTGGCTCGCTGTTCCTTGCTGCCCTCGACATCGCAATAGTCCAGCGGCACGAGCAGGTTCTCGAGCACGGTCATGCCGGTGAAGGGCCGCGGGATCTGGAAGCTGCGGGCGATGCCGAGCCTGGCGCGCTTGTGGGCTTCAAGATGCGAGATGTCCTGGCCGCGGAAATGCACCGAGCCCTTGTCCGGCCGGTAGACACCCGTGATGCAGTTGATGAGCGTCGTCTTGCCG
Source organism: Rhizobium sp. BK251 (assembly GCF_004345245.1). Classification (GTDB taxonomy): domain Bacteria; phylum Pseudomonadota; class Alphaproteobacteria; order Rhizobiales; family Rhizobiaceae; genus Rhizobium. The sequence continues at coordinate 124,125 of NZ_SLUQ01000013.1, forward strand.
GCGCCGTTGGGGCCGATGATGCCGAGGCGTTCGCCGTCGCCGATATCGAGATCGACGGGTCCCAGTGCCCGGAATGAGCCGAACACCTTCTCGACGCCCTTGAGGGAGAGGACGGTTTCCCTCATGGGGTCACCCTCCCCTGCCTGCGGGTGAAGAGATCCGCGATGCCGCCCGGCGCAAAGGCCACGAAGGCAATAAGGACCAGCCCGACGAACAGGATGTTGAGCTCCGACGAGATGGTGACGGTGGCGATCTGCTGCGCGGAGGCAAGCAGGAGCGCACCGATCACCGGACCGGCCCAACTGCGCGTGCCGCCGATCAGCGGCATGGCGATCGCGTTGAGCCCGATGATCAGGCTGAAGGCGGTCACGGGTTCGACGAAGGAGGTGTAGTACGGATATGGCGCACCGGCTGCAGCGAGCACGGCGCCGCTGAGCGCGCAGGCAAACAGCTTCAGGCGGAGCGTGGGAACGCCTGAGCATTCCGCCGCATCCTCGCTCGCCCGAACGGCCCGCAGTCCGCGGCCAACCCAGGAGATTTCCACCCAGCGCGCCAGTGAAACGCTGGCAACCGCGATCAGCAGCATGACCGTGAAGATATATTGCGAGGGCCCAGGGCTCCAGGCGGGCGGCGGCGGCCCATAGACGACCATGCCGCTTGCCCCGCCGAGAGCCGGGATGTTGTGGACGATGGTTTCGAGTACGACGACGAGGCCGAGCGTGGCGATGGCGAAATAGACACCCTGGATGCGAAGCGTCAGGTATCCCATCAGCACGCCGAGAACCGCGCCGAGGAGGGCCGCCGCGAGGATGCAGAGCGGCAGCGGCAGCCCGAAGGCGGTGAAGAGGAAGGCCGAGAGATAGACCCCCGCCCCGAAGAAGCCGGCCGCGCCGAAATTAATATAGCCGGCATAGCCGCCGAGAATGTTCCAGCCGGCGGCGATCGTCACATATTGCAGGATGACATAGCCGGCAAAGAAATAGAACGGGTTCCGGATGAGCCATGGGGCGAGCAGGCCAAACGCGACGACGGCCACGGCCCCGACCAGAAACAGAAGGGAATTCTTCCTCATCGCGCAGCTCCGAACAGGCCCTGGGGACGACCGGCGAGCCCGAGGAGGAGGATCGCGAACGCAACGCCCGGCGACCACGAGGGGTTGAGGTAGGTTGATACCAGCGCCTCCGCGACGCCGATGATGATCGCGATCGCGAGGCTGCCGGGGATGGAGCCCATGCCGGCAAGCACCACGATCGCGAAGACGCGGCCGATCTGATAGCGCCCAGCGAAAGGCTCGACCGGACCAACCATGATGAGCGCGGCACCCGCCACGACAGCAGTCGCGGTCGCAATCCCGAAGGCATGCCGCTTCACCGAAGCCGGATTCAGGCCCGCGATCGAGAGCGCCCGTTCCTCATGGGCGACCGCCCGGATTGCGGTGCCGGAATTCGTGCGGCTCAGATAGAGCCAGACGGCCGCGATCATCACCGGCCCGAGCAGCGCGGGGATCAGCAGGCGGTAGGGAATGGTGAGCAAGCCGAGCCTCAGGCTCGAACCGATATAGGGGACGTTGATCGACTTCAGTTCCGAACCGAAAGTGAGCGAAAGCAGGATTTCGATGACCAGCGAAAGGCCGAAGAACAATGTAAGGCTCTGCAGGACATTGGCGCCGCCCCTTCGCTCGAAGACACGCGCATAGAAGGCATAGAGCGCAACACCGAGGAGATAGAAGGGGATCAACCCGATGATCGCAGCGGCAATCGGATCCAGCCCGAACTGTGCAAGGCTATAGACGAAGAAGGCGCCGGCGACGACGAGCGTCGGATGCGCGATGTTCGGTATGTGGAGGATACCGAATGTGATCGCGAGCCCGAGGGCAAGGCAGGCGTAGACGCTGCCCAGCAGAATGCCCGTGACTACGGCGTTCAGCAGAATATCGATTGAGAGCATCATGAGGTCCTTGAGCCGGCCTCTCGCCGGCTCTCTGGATCGGTTGAACGATCAGCTGGCGCGTGCCGCATTATACGGTCCGGCAAGCTCGCCCGTCTTGAGCGACGGCGGATCGAGGATGACCTGATGGCCCGGATTGCGGAACTGCTCGAGGTCATTGCCCTTGATGTCGCGAAGCTGCACCATCAGCACCCGTCGCTCCTTCCAGTCGCCGATCTCGTTGAAGGCGATCGGCCCGACGATGGTCTCGACGGTATTGCCGTGCAGATATTCCGCCATCTTGGCCGGATCGAGCGAATTCGATCCCTTGATCGCCGCCTCGGCAAGCTGGCCGGCGACATAGTAGAACGGCGGGATGTAGAAGCCGAGCGGATCGACGCCCTGCTGGACGGCAATCGGCGTATAGCGGTCGAAGAAGCCCTTGATCGCCGGCGTCTGCATCGTTGGTTCGGGCACGAATGTGTGCGAGTTGACGAGGCCGTTGAGCTCCGGCCCGAGCGAGCCCAGCAGCGAGCCGTATTGCGGACCGATCATCGCGCCACCGAAGATCTTCACCTTGTCCGAGATGCCGATTTCCTTGACGCCGCGGATGATGGCAGTGCTGTCAGCCGGATAAGAGGCGATGAAGATCGCTTCCGGGTCGGCGGCGTTGATGTTGCGGATGATGGAGGAGAAATCGCTGGTGTTCGGCGGATAGCTCTGGTTGAACACGACCTCCATGCCGTATTCCTCGGCAACCTGCGTGCCACCCTTCGCGGCGTTCTTGGAGAATTCCAGGTCGGCATTGATGATGGCGATCTTGGTGACGCCGGCGCCCTTGGCGAGGTCGAAGAAGCCGCGCGCCCAGTCACGTCCCGAATTCGGCCCCCACGGACCGCTGTGGAAGAACTTGTCGTGGCGGGCGACATCGTTGCCAGCAAGGCCGAACATGCCGATCATGAAGAGGTCGCGCTGGCGGATGAAGGGCATGACAGGCGCCGAGAGATTGGCGCCATAGGGCGAGAAAAGGACGTCGCAGGCATCGACATCGACGAGCTTGGAGTAAATGGCCGGAACGTTCGCAGCGCTGCTCTGGTCGTCATAGAGAACGAGCTCGACCTGGCGCCCGAGAATGCCGCCGGCGGCATTGACGTCGTCACGCCACAGCTCGTAGCCGATCTGGCCGTTCTTGGTGCTGGCAAGCGGGCCGGTGAGCGAAACGCTCGCCCCAACGCGGATCGGCTTGTCCTGGGCGAAGACCCTGCTTCCCAATACCGCAGGGGCGGCAAGCCCCATGGCCGTGGCTGCCACGAGCCTGTGAAACTCACGCCTTGTCTTCATAGCTTTTCCCTCCCAAGAAATTCGCTAGACGAATAAATATTCGCATAACGATAGGCAGGAGGACTTGCGCTTGTCAATCCCGTGTGCGAACGAAATGGCACGCAGCAGGAGAAATTCCGATGATTGACAGCAATTCGCCAGAGTTCGTCGATGCGCTGGCACGGGGGTTATCGGTCCTGGAGGCCTTTGACGCCAGGGATCCCGAGATGACGCTTGCCGAGCTGTCGCGCAAGGTCGGCATGTCGATCGCAACCGTCCGGCGCAACATACTGACGCTCGAGGCGCTCGGATTCGTTCGCCGGCACAACAAGCATTTTCTCCTCGCGCCGAGGATCCTTGCGCTCGGCTCGGCCTATCTCAACGCATTCAATGTCGAAGAGGCCGTCACCCCGGAACTCCACCGCATCACTTCGCTGTTCGGCGACGCGGCGAACATGGCGGTCCTCGACGGGACCAACGTGCTCTACATCGCACATCTTTCCGAGAGCCGCGGCGTGCGGCGCAACGCAAGCCTCGGCGTCACCTATCCGGCCTATGCGACGTCGATGGGCCGCGTGCTGATGGCCGCCTTGCCGGAGGAGGAAATCGATCGCTACTTCCATGCCTACACGCCGGTGAAGCTCACCGACTATACCGTGACCGAGGAGAAGGAGCTTCGTGACATCCTCGTCGAGACCCGCGCCAAGGGCTATTCCATTACGGTCGACCAGCTCGACTACGGCATCACCGCCCTCGCCGTTCCGGTCAAGGACAACAGCGGCCGCGTCGTCTGCGCGATCAATAGCTCCGGCTATACGCCCCGGCTGACCCCTGACGAACTCATCGAGCAGCGCCTGCCAGAACTGCGGCTTGCCGCAGGCCGGCTCTCACAGCTCTTCGGCCGTTTTCCGGCGCTGCTGCACTCCCTCGCCCCGGCCGGCACAGCTACCCGCTAGGCGTCTCCTTCCCTCCCGATTTTTCACCTCCTGCCATGCCGGGGCTTGACACCCTGCCCTGTCGAAATTCATTATACGAATATAAATTCGCTCAGCGAATATATAGATATCGGCATGGGGGGAGGAATTCATGTCGCGATTGAAAGTGGCGGTCATCGTGGGCAGCGCGCGCGAAGCCTCGCTCAACAGGCTGCTGGCGCTCACCATGACAAGACTTGCAAAACAGGACATCGAGTTCGACTGGGTGAGGATCAATGACCTTCCGCTTTTCGACCAGGACATCCTGGATCGGGGGCCGCCGGCCGAGGTCGAGCGCCTCAAGGCGCACATCCGCCGCGCCGACGCGCTGCTCTTCGTGACGCCGGAGCACAACCGGTCGATTTCCGCCATGCTGAAGAATGCGATCGACTGGGCCTCGCGCCCGCTCGGCGCCAGTGCCTGGGCCGGCAAGCCCGCGGCGATCGCCGGCGCTTCCTATGGCCGTATCGGCACGGCGGCGGCACAGCAGCACCTTCGCGCAATTCTCGGCTGCCTCGACGTCTATGTCATGGGCCAGCCGGAAGCCTTCATCCACCTCTATCCCGGGCTCGTCACCCCCGAAGGCGAGGTGACAAACGAGGAGACCCGCCTTTTCCTGCAGCGCTACATGGACCGGTTCGAAAGCTGGACCCGGCGCTTCCTGCATGCGGCAAGTGCCGTCCAATAACCACCCTTCCGGAGCAACCAAGGACTTCAGCATGAAAATCGGCAAGCAATCATCGCCATACCAGGCGATCTGCACCTCCAACCCGGAGACGATCATCGTCCGCGGCCACGATCTCGTGGAAGATCTTATCGGCTCCATCTCCTTCACCGAATACACCTGGCTGCTCGTCGCGGGCTCGCTGCCGGACGAGAAGCAGCGCCGCATGCTCGACGCCACGCTGGTCGCTATTGCCGAGCACGGGCTCGTCCCGAGCGTGCAGGCGGCGCGCATGACGCTGGCAGCCTCGCCCGAGGCAGTGCAGGGCGCGGTCGCAGCCGGCCTCCTCGGCTGCGGGTCGGTCATTCTCGGCGCCTCAGAATCAGCCGGCGCCTTCTTCCGTGACATCAGGGAAGAGAAGGAGGCGAGCGGCGGTTCGATCGAGGCCGCGGCGGAAAAGCTGCTGCGCCGCTACAGGCAGGAAAAGAAGGTCATTCCCGGTTACGGCCACCCGCTCCACAAGGGCCACGATCCCCGCGCCGAGCGGCTGCTTGAGATCGCCCGCGAACTCGGCGTCGCCGGCGTCCACTGCCAGATCGCCAAGACCGTCGAGACGCTGATCCCTGAGATCATCGGAAAGTCCCTGGTCATGAACGTTTCGAGCGCCATCCCCTGCGTCCTGCTCGATGCCGGCTATCCGCTGCTCGCGCTCAAGGGCGTTCCGCTGCTCGCCCGCACAGCAGGTCTGATCGGCCACCTTCTCGAAGAACAGACCCGCCCGATCGGCTTCATCATGTCCCACGCCGCCGCTGGCGCCATCGGCTACGACGGCCCCGCCCCGGAAGGCTTCGTGGCAAACGAGAACTAGGATCCGCAGATGCTGAAAGCTTTGAACCAAATCCGCGTCGTCGAACAGGGTACCTTCATCACCGGCCCATGCGCCGGCATGATGCTCGCCGATCTCGGCGCCGACGTGATCAAGATCGAGTCCGCCGGCAATGGCGACCCCTATCGCAGCTTCAAGACGGGATTCTACAGCGCGCACTTCCAGGCCTATAACCGCAACAAGCGGGCGATCGGTCTCGACCTGAAAAGCGAGAAGGACCGGGAAATCTTCTACCGGCTCATCGCCCAGGCGGACGTCTACATCCAGAATTTCCGCCCTGGCGCAGCGGGCCGGATCGGCGCCGACTACGAAACGCTGAGCAAGATCAACCCGAAACTCATCTATTGCTCGATCAGCGGCTTCGGGCCTGACGGCCCCTATGCGCAGCGGCCGGTCTACGATTCCGTCGCCCAGGCAGTCAGCGGTTTCCTCAGCGTCGCCATCGATCCCGAACAGCCGCGCTTCATCGGCCCGGCCCTCGCCGACGCGATTACCGGCATCTATGCCTCGCTCGGCATTACCGCGGCCCTCGTCGAACGCGGCCGTACCGGCAAGGGCAAGCGCATCGACATCTCCATGCTCGAGGCAATGATGCATTTTGCGGTCGAGCCCTTCATGGGCTATTTCGCGCTCGGCGAGGAACCGAGCGGCGTCGACCGCCCTCGCCTCGCCCAGGCCTTCATCGTCCGCTGCAAGGACGGCAAGCTCTTTGCCTTTCATCTGTCGTCGCTCGACAAGTTCTGGGATGCGCTAGTCGAAGCGATCGATGGGCAGGCGCTCGCCAGCGACGAGCGCTTTTCGCAACGGCTCAGGCGCATCGACAATTACGAGGCACTGAACGCCGAGCTGAATGCCATCTTCGCCACCAGGTCGCGTTCGGAATGGGTTGAGCGCTTTTCGAGATTCGACGTGCCCTTCGCGCCGATCAACTCGATTCCCGATGTCATCGGCGACCCTCAGGCAACACATCTCGAAATGTTCGTGCCGGTCGCCAATCGCATCGAAGGCGCGGAGCAGACCGTCCGGCCCGCCTTCTCCTTCGACGGCGAGCGCGCCAAGACCGTCCGGGCCGCGCCCGTCGTCGACCAGCACGGAGAAGGGATCCGCTCGGCACTCGAACGCAATCCGGCCGCCTGGCCCGACCTCGGCGGCGATGCGAGCCAGGTGGCGGCAGCGCAATAGGCAGGTTTAATAACGAAAGAGATTCGGAGGAGAAGACATGGCAACACTGGCAGCGGTCCTCGCGACCACTCACCACCCTTTTTACCTGAAGGCGACAACCATGCCGCCGGAACAGCAGATGCCGCAAGCGCCGGAATGGAAGCGCAAGGTCGAGGCCTATCGCGAGACACTGACCCGCGCCAAGCCGGACATTCTGGTCATGATCGGCGCCGACCACTTCCACCAGTTCTTCCTCGACAACTACCCGACCTTCCTCATCGGCAAGGCGCCGCGCTACGACGCGACCTTCTACAACGAGGAGCGCGAGTTCGGCATTCCGAAATATGTGCTGGAAGGCCATGAAGAACTGTCGGAATTCATGCATCAGGGCCTGATGGACCGCGGCTTCGATTTCTCCTTCAGCCACGAGCTGAAACTCGACCACTCGATCATCTGCCCCATCATCACGACCCGCCCGGATGCCGACCTGCCGGTCGTGCCGATCTACACCAACATCTTCGCGCCGCCGCTGCCCTCGCCGAAGCGTTTCTGGGATCTGGGCCGTGCCATCCGCGAGGTCATCGACGAGTTCCCGACCGACAAGCGCATCGCCGCCATCGGCAGCGGCCACCTGTCGCTCGAGCTCGGCGGGCCACGCCAGTTCAAGGAAACGGGACCGGACCCGGAATTCGACCGCAAGGCGATCGAATGGCTCTCGACCGGCAATATCGATGCTATCCTTGAGAGCGTGACGCATGACAGCATGGCAAGAAGCGGCAACGCCACGCACGGCTTCATGGACCTGATCCTGATGATGGGCATCGCCGGACCGATCCCCACCGCCTATCACGACAACCTCGATCTGTTCCACACGATGGAGGCTTATTTCACCTGGTACCCGGAGGGAGCAGCAGCATGAGCAAGTACTATGTGAACAAGTTCCTTTTCACCGTCGACCGGGACCCGGAACTGCTGCGTCGCTACAAGGAGGATCCGGGTTCGCTCGTCGCAAGCTGGGAGCAGTCGATCGGACCGAGGCTGAACGACGCCGAGCTTTCGACCGTCAACTACCTGACGGACGCTGAGCGCGAGGCGCTGATCAATCACGACTATGTCGCGCTCTTCGAAATGGGCGCACACTTCTTTCTGTCTTTGACGATCTTCATCGCGATTTACGACGAGGACTGGATGGAAAAGCACGGCCCGCTTTCCTTCCAGCGTGAGTTCGCAAGGCGCCTGGAGCACTGGACCGGCAAGAACTACCCGACGATTGCTCTCTGGCAACGACCGGCATCGTGAATTGGGAGGTGATCCGCACATTGCGCCTGTGGGCGCAGGTGCGGATCGGGCACATCGGCCGCGGGCACCGAACGACGAGTTCATCGCGGCCCTAGAAACAATCTGGAGGAGGGATAGGAGCATGTGCGAACTCTGCACGGAGAAGACGTCTCATCGATCGATCGCAAGCTCGGCCGCAAGCGCGACGGCGGCGGCAACGGCATCCGCCACGCTTCGCAGCCATGCGAGCCCGCACGACTTTCCTGCAACCACGGGCCAGAAAGGCCGCAAGACCCTGATCAAGGGCGGCCATGTCATGAGCATGGACGCTGCCGTCGGCGATCTCGAAATCGGCGACGTGCTGATCGAGGGCAGCAAGATCGTGCAGGTGGGACGTTCGATCGAGGTCCACGATGCCGAAGTGATCGAGGCCACGGGCCGAATCGTTATGCCAGGCTTCATCGACACGCATCACCACCAGTTCGAGACGGCCCTGCGATCCTTCCTGCCGAACGGCCTCCTGTTCGATGACGGCAGCAAGCACGGCCAACCCAACTACCTCGAATACATCCTCGGCAAGTTCGCCATGGTTTACCGTCCCGAGGATGTCTACATTTCCGAGGTCTTCGGCGGGTTGAGCCAACTCGATGCCGGTGTGACGACCGTCCTGGACGTATCGCAGATCCATCACTCCCCGGCTCATTCGGATGCGGTGATCGAAGGCATGAAGGCTGTCGGGCGTCGCGGCGTCCTCGGATATTTCGAAGGTTATGGTCCCGACCTCAAATATCCGCAGGATGCGCGCCGCATCCGCGCCGAGCATTTCGCCTCCGACGACCAATTGCTGACAATGGCGATGGGTGGAGAAATCTATCTCCCCGACCTCGATCCGCTCATGCTGTGGAATCTCGGTCGCGAGCTTGATCTTCCCATTGCACTGCATGTCGTCGGCAGCCTTGGCCTGCAGGTGGCCATGGACCGGCTTTCGGATCGCTTCACTTCGAAGCACATCTTCATTCACATGACCGGGATGAGCGATCTGGCCTGGCAAAAGGCCCGCGACGCAGGCTCGCACATCTCGCTGGCCGTCCCGATCGAAATGTCCATGCGCCATGGCATGCCGCCGATCCTCAAGGCGCTTGAAATGGGCATGGAGCCGTCGTTGAGCGTCGATGTCGAATGCACCATGACCGCCGACTTCTTCACCCAGATGCGGAGCGCACTGACACTTCAGCGCGCATTGGTCAACCAGGCCGCCATCGAAGGGCAGCAGAATATCCCGGATCTGCTGACATCGCGCGACGTGCTGAAGTTCGCCACCATCAACGGCGCGAAGGGCCTCCATCTCGACCACAAGACCGGCAGCCTCACGCCCGGCAAGGAAGCAGACATCATCCTGCTCGACGGCCAGGCCCTCAACGTGGCACCGCTTAACAATGTGCCGGGTGCAGTCGTGACGCTGATGGAACGCTCCAACGTCGAAAGCGTCCTGGTGGCCGGCCAGGTCAGGAAGTGGAAAGGCGCCCTCGTCGGTCAGGACATCGACGCCCTGCGCTCCAGGATCCTTGAATCGCGCGACTACCTGTTCGAGGCCGCCGACCTGAAGGTCAAGCTTTTCGACTGACGGCTCTTCGCTGACGAAGGATGGCCGGTGTCCGACCCTTTCGGCACCGGCCGCAGCCTCACAAGCGGCCCGGCTCGCGCAGAACTCACATTGATGCCTGAGATGACCGGCAATCCGATTATCCTCGCTCCTGGCGTATAATACCGTATCTTACTGCCCTCGTTTCGGGAACGACCCTATTCTTCACATGAAGCCTGGAGGGTACAACGATGACTGGAAAAGAGGACCCTGGTTCCCAACCGCCAATAGCCAGCGCCGAGGACCTGCGGAAGCGTGCCCTGGAACTACAGCTTGTCGAAATGGAGCGAGACGACAAGCGAAAGGAGCGCGAAGCGAAGAAGCACTCGGAGTTCATCGAGGATTTCTTCGAGAAGCACATCAGCGAGGCCGAGCGCGCCGTGATCAAGCGCCTCGTCATGAAGGCGGCCGCCGACGGCAAATTCGAGGCGATGATCTATAGCTTCCCGTCGAGCCTCTGCTCGGACAGCGGCCGGGCGATCAACAACAACCTGCCGGGATGGCCGAACTCGCTCCAGGGCAAGGCAAAGGAACTCTTCGACCTATTCGAGAAGGCAGCGAAGCCGCAGGGCTACGGTCTCAAGGCCGCGATCATCAATTTCCCCGGTGGAATCCCGGGAGATGTCGGCTTCTTTCTCACCTGGGAACCGCCGGTCGAGTGAGATTTCGCTCGAATGACCAGATGCTCTCCCAGGGGCTGTGATGAGGCGTATCGAGCTTGAGAGGAAGTTCCTTGTATGGGAACGATATCTCGCGCCGCAGGACACTCCGCGTTCTAGTTTCGGCGGAGAGAGCATTCCATGCGCGTCCGCCTGACCGACGGTCTCTCGGCATGTGAGGTCGCCGGCGACGCGCGCTGTTCCAATCGCATCCTCGCAACCCGTGCTCAGGCGGCATTTGTCTGCAAGGGCCTTAATTCTACTCGTGAATCAAGGTCCAGCTTCCGTCTGGATTGAACTCGTCGATTTCGGCAGCGCGCGCCTCGGTCTCTTCGCCGAAATCGCGCTCGTAGAGCATTCCGCCGCCGTTGATCAGGAACGTCTTGACGCCGGTGACGCCATACTTCACCGGCCAGGCAATGAGCGCAAAGCCACCCGTCATGTTTCCATTGCTGATGTAGCTCTTCTCGCCGCCGAAGACATTGGATCCCTGGCCGGTTAGGATCCTGTAGCGATATCCGAAAAAGCCCTCCCCTGCCTGCGCGCGGCCGAAAGCCGCCGTCTCGATCAGGCTGCTCGCCGGACTGTCGTTGTGGGGCTCGGCCGGCCAGTAGAGTCCGTCCATCGCACCCTGGCTGCTGATCAGCTTCTGGGCGAATTCGTATATCCCGTCGCCATCACGGTCCTCCTCCGCATATTTGTGCTGGGCCGTGACGTAGTCTTGCATCGTCTGGACGGTCGCAATCTCGTTGCTCCCGACGCGGCGGCTGACGATTTCCTGGATACCCGCCTTGGTATCGAATGCCCATTGCCCGTTTGGGTCCTGCTTCAGGGCGAAGGGCAGCGCCCAGTGCCGGTCACCGATTCTGACGACCTTGCCGGCGCCCTGATCCTCGAGGGTCACCTGCCTTCCCACGCCCATGCGGACGAGCGTAAAGACCGCCATGGCCTCGTCGCTTGCCTTGAGCTTTTCCGCGTCGAGCCCCAGCAGCTTGGCGACACCATCGACGTCGTTGGAGGCGAGCATCGTCTTCAGGCTATCGAGGGCAAGGAACGGACTGGAAAAGGACGGGGGCGTCCCGGCTACAAAGCGGGTAAGACCCCTCTGATCCTCGGCCAGCGAGAGGTTCAATCCCGCGAGCGAGAGCACGCTCCCCATCAGGAGCGTCAGCAGTCCCCTCTTGTAACTCACGGGTTCCTCCCATCAGGATCATCTGTTCGGCGAGCCGAAAGTTGCTGCGCCATTTGCATCATGCTTGCGTACGACAGTCGCTACGTCGCCGGCGCTTAGGTGTCGTGATCGGTCGATCGTTTCAGGATCACAACCTTCGACAACCGGATCGCATCGCGGATCTCCTCAACGAGTGCCTCGACAAGGCTGCGATACTCGTCCTGGCGCACCTCACGGATATGGTCGGGCAGCGAGTCGACGCGATCGAGGGCTTCGACAGCAACCGCCAGGTCTTCGCACATGCTGCGGAAACTCTCGTCAGCGTTGAAGAGCTGGCGGATCTTGCTGACATCCTCGGGAAACTGCGCTTCGGTCATCGCGAGGCCTGAGAACGGCGTCGAACCATTCGCTGATCGCTTCATGTCGCGCTCCGCTTTCATCTTCAGCTCGAGCAGATGTCACAATTATATTGATGATAACTAATATAGTGGCGTAATATACGGGAACATACGCAATCCAAGCAGACTGATCGACGTGGTTAAGAGGGGGGCCTCGATGCAAACCGCGCGCCTAAATGGTGACGAAAGCCTGCCTACACCCAGCACGGAGGATGCCCGCCGACAGCTCGAAAGAATTCAATCAAGCGATGAATTTCATGCGCCTGATCGTGGCCGCAAGTTTCTCGAATATATCGTCGAGGAGACGCTCGCCGGCCGCCGGGATTACCTGAAGGCCTATACGATCGCGCAGGAAGTATTTGCGCGGGATTCGTCGTTCGACGCGCAGAACGATCCAGTCGTCAGGATCGAAGCCGGTCGCATCCGCAGGGCGCTCGAGCGTTACTACCTCGTGGCCGGCCAGCACGACCCCGTAGTGATCACGATTCCAAAGGGGGGCTATGTCCCCTGCTTCAAATATGCCGAGCACGCGCCTGCCTCCCCCTTTCTTCATGAAGGAAGCGATGGCATCCAGACGATGCCGGGCTCCGACAGTGTTGAGGCGCCGCACCAGTTACCAAGCGCGGGTGGCGCAGAAACCAAGCCCGCGCAAAACCCCAGGCTTTGGTATGCGATCACCGCCGCCTTGGCGCTCGCCCTCCTGATCTCCATCCTCTGGGAGCCGTTCCTCTCACTCGTGACCACGAGACCGTCTCCACCCAGCACGGGAGCCACGGCAGTCGAGGCGGACCTTCCCAAGATTGTTGTGGACGTCTTCGAAGACGTCTCCGGAAACCAGCAATCGGCGACCATCGCCCGCGGGCTGACCGATGAGGTCATCACGCAATTGGCGAAGTTCAAGGAGGTCGTCGTTATCACGCAATCCCCCGCAAGGTTCCCTGAGGAAACCGCGCCGGCCGACCGCGACTTGCCGCGCTTCGCCTTGCAGGGAGGCGTGCGAGTAGAGGGCGACCGGCTAAGGCTTATCGCCCGCCTTGTCAGCCGAAGCGACGGATCGGTAGTCTGGGCCAACGACTATGACCGAAACCTCGGCATTCAGAATGTGTTGGAGATCGAGGCTGATGTCGCACAGCGCATCGCAACGACGCTTGCCCAACCCTACGGGATCATTTTCCAGGCAGACCACGCCCGCATGGTTCAGGCGCCTGGCGAGGATTGGGAGGCTTATGCGTGCACGCTTTCCTATTACGGCTACCGCACCGACCTCGACCCGAAGAGCCATGCCGCGGTGCTCGACTGCCTCAAGCATGCGACAGCCCGGCTCCCGAAGCACGCGACGCTCTGGGCACTCCTTTCCCTGACCTATGTCGACGAGATAAGGTTTAGCTATCGCCTCGACACGCCGCCTTCGGCCGAGCCGCTTGCCTTGGCCATGGAGGCGGCTCAGCGTGCCGTCGATCTCGAACCTGAGAATACAAGGGCGCTGGAGGCATTGATGCTCGCCAATTTCTTTGGCGGCGATATCGACACGGCGCTGCGCCTCGGGGCGACCGCCTATGCCGTCAATCCGAACGACACTGAAGTCGCTGGCGAGTACGGGTTTCGGCTCGCTCTCTCGGGCAAATGGGAAACCGGTTGCGAACTGTTGTCGAGCGCCATCGCCCGCAATCCGGGACCGCGAGGATATTACGAGGTGGGCATGGCGGTCTGTGCCTATATGAGGGGCGATAACCGGGCCGCGGAACTCTGGATCCAGATGGCCGACCTTCGCTACAATCCCATGCATCATCTCGTTCTCATCGCTATCCTCGGAGCCGAAGGGAGGCTCGACGAGGCGCGCAAGGAACAGGAATGGCTGAAGGCAAATGCGCCTGACCTCCTGCCCAACATACGTAAGGAAGTCGTTACCCGGCTCCGGCGTGGCGAGGACCAGGAGCGCTTCTTCGCTGGTCTCCGATCGGCAGGTATTGTGATCCCTCCACCCTGAGCCAGGGCAGCCTCCCTGCCCGTTTCCGTAAGTCCCGATAGATGTTACGTGATGCTACACGCGCCCGTGTTTCAACGGCGCTACTATCCCTCATCGACTGCGACCGAAACGCTCGGACTGGGCAAGCCGAGAAGGAGGGGCCGTGTTTCTCGATTATTTTGCTCTGGGGGTGCTCATCTTCACGGTGGTAACCCTGTTTTACGCTGTGATCGCCATTCACGACATTCCTCACCTGATCGCAAAGTCGCGCAATCACCCGCATCAGGATGCAATTCACGTCGCCGGCTGGGTGAGCCTGTTCACGCTGCACGTCATATGGCCGTTTCTCTTCATCTGGGCCACCCTCTATCGCGAGGACCGAGGCTGGGGCATCCGGACTGACGGCAAGCTTTCCAAAGAAGCCGAGGCCAATGCCGAGATCGCTCGCCTGCATGCGCGGATCGCCGAACTCGAGGCGTCCCCTGAGGAGAAGGAAAAAGCCTGATGGACCTGCTCCTGATACTCACCTACGCCGCCATCTGCTGGACGATCTTCAAGGTATTCAGGATACCGGTGAACCAGTGGACGCTCGCCACGGCTGTCCTCGGCGGTATCTTCCTCATCGCCGGGCTGCTGCTCATCATGAGCTACAACCATCCCTATTCGAGTGACGCGCGCATCTATTTCACGTCCGCGCCGGTAATCCCGACAGTCGGCGGCCAGGTCGTGGAAGTGCCGGTCCAGCCAAATACGCCGCTCAAGAAGGGCGACGTGCTCTTCCGGATCGATCCGCGTCCCTATCAGTTCACCGTTGACCAGAAGCAAGCGGCGCTTGCAGAGGCCAAGCAGGCCGTGCTCCAGCTGAAGGCTGCCCTCGATGGCGCAAACTCTGCGGTCGCGGGGGCGGAAGCTTCGCGAGACCGTGCCCTGCAGAGCTTCCAGCGCGTCGAGCAGTCGAACGAAAATGCGAAGGCGAGCGGCAGGGCGGCAGTCTATTCGGAGCTCGAGGTCGATAACCGGCGCGGCATCTACCTGACTGCCGAGGCCGCGGCCGATACCGCTCGCGCCCAGGCAATGCAGGCACAGCTCGCCTATGAGGCCGAGATCAACGGCACCAATCCAACTGTCGCGCGGCTTGAGGCCGAGCTTGGGAATGCCGAGTACGAACTCGACCAGACTACTGTTCGCGCGCCGAGCGACGGCTACGTCACGCAGGTATTCCTCCGTCCCGGCATGATGGCCAACCCGTTGCCTCTGCGTCCCGTCATGGTCTTCATCAACAACGAGGACAGGATGTTGGGCGCCGCCTTCATTCAGAATTCGTTGCAGCGCGTTCGCGTCGGCGACGAGGCCGAGGTGGCATTCAAGGCGGTGCCGGGGAGGATATTCAAGGCCCGCGTGGAGCAAGTCATCGACGTCATGGCACAGGGACAACTCCAGCCGAGCGGGGCACTGATTGATCCACAATCGCCCGAGAGGCTTCCGCCCGGCCAGACGCTCGCAAGCATCAAGGTGCTCGACAATACGGATGAGTATCAGCTTCCGGGCGGCGTCGTCGCAAGCGTCGCAGTCTACACTGATCACTGGCATCACGTCGCCGTGCTCAGGAAGGTACTGCTCCGGATGAGCAGCTGGATGAACTTCGTGTTCCTGGAGCACTGAAATAAGCCGAACGGCGCGCATTGCGGGGTTCAGCTGCCTGGCCAGATGGCGGCAAACTCCGAATGCCAGAGGGAGAGCTCAGTTGACCGAAAGCTTCGGCGTGCCGATGTTCAGGGGCTTTGCCGGGTTCCAGAAGAGCTGGCTGCGAAGCGACATTCCCGCGGGACTGTCGATCGCGGCCGTTGGCCTGCCCAGTGCAATCGCCTATCCGGTCATCGCCGGCTTGCCGCCGGAAACGGGCATCTATGCCAGCATCGTCGCCCCGATCGCCTACGCGTTCTTCGGACCGTCCCGCTTGCTCGTCGTTGGCCCCGACGCCGCAACGATGACGGTGCTTGCAGCCGCCATGGCAGCAATCATCGCCGCCGAACCGGCAGCCGCCGGCGTGGACCGCGTCGCCATAGCTTCCGCATTGGCAATCGGCGTCGGGGTGTTCTGCATTGCCGCCAGGCTGCTGCGGCTCGGCGTGCTGGCAAGCTTCCTTTCCCGCCCGATCCTTGTCGGCTTCTTTGCCGGGGTCTCGGTCTCGATCCTCGTCGGCCAGATCAGCCGCTTCACCGGCGTGAAGATGGAGACCGACGGGCTGGTCGCACCGATCGTCGAGATACTGCGCAAGAGCGCCCTGATCCACTGGCCGTCGCTCGCCTTCGGCCTCGCGATGTTCGCACTGCTCTGGTTCGCCAAGGCGATCAATTTCAGGGTGCCGGGTCCCATTCTCGTGGTCGTTGTCGCGGTCATTCTTTCAGCCCTCTTCAATTTCGAAGGCCATGGCATCGCGGTCGTGGGCGACATACCGCACGGCCTGCCTGCCCTGTCCTTGCCCGCTCTGCAGGAGATGCCGCTGGCCCAGATCGTACTGGGCTCGGCCGCGGTCTTCCTCGTCAGCTTCGGAGCTGGAATCGTGACAGCACGCAGCTTTGGCGCGCGCACCCGGCAGGAGGTGGACGCCAATCAGGAGTTGATCGGCATCGGAGCCGCCAACATCGCTCCTGGCCTTTTCGGCTCCTTTCCCATCAGCGTGTCGGATTCGAGAACCGCCATAAACCTCGCGACCGGCGGCGTTTCGCAGGCGGCAGGCCTCGTGTCCGCCGCCGCACTGATTGCCGTCCTCATCTTTCTGCACGGCGCCCTTCGCATTTTGCCCCTTCCCGCCCTTGCCGCGATCCTGGCAGCCGCCGCAATCAGCCTCATCGACGTCCAGGAACTGAGAAAGGTGTGGCGCATAAGCCGAATGGAATTCGTCTTCGCCCTCATCGCCATGTGGGGGGCCATCAGCCTCGGCGTCCTCAATGGCGTGATCGTCGCGATCGCGGCAACGCTGGTCTACCTGCTGCGCAAGACCATGTTCCCGCGCCACGCGCTGCTCGGACGCGTCGAGGGCCGCGACGGCTTCTTCGAGATAGGCCGGGTGCCTGAAGCGCGCGCAGTGGAAGGGATCGCAATCTGCCTGATCCAGGGCAGCATTCTTTTCTACAGTGCGGACTATGTGCGCACGAGACTGCAGGAGATCGGCAGCGAGCTTCCGGCGGGCACTAACTTTCTTGTCCTGGATGCGGGTTACATCAATCACATCGACAGTACCGGTGCGGGCGCGCTCGACAATCTCGTCGAGACGCTTGCGGCGCAACACCTGACGCTTGCGATCGCCGATCTCAACGAGGAGAACCGCGACATCCTCGACCGCGCCGGCGTCGTCAAAGTGATCGGAGCCGACAACCTCTTCAACGACAAGGAGGAGGCAGTGCGCATGCTGACCCAACGACAGGAACAACAAGCAGGCCGGGCGTCACCTACGGCATAGGAAGCGGCGCCAAAAAGGGAGGAAACCATGAACAAGACGTTCGATCCGGAACACGAGGGTGCGGCAACGGAAGAGAAAGAGAAGAAGAAAAAGAACAAGTCCTGGGACTACGAGAAAGAGCTGAAGCGCCTTCAGGTCGAGCTGGCGCATCTCCAGGCATGGGTCAAGAAATCAGGCGCCAGGGTCGTGGTCGTCTTCGAAGGACGCGACGCCGCCGGCAAGGGCGGCATGATCAAGCGCATAACGGAGAAGGTCAGCCCCCGCGTCTTTCGCGTCGTGGCCCTGCCCGCCCCGACCGACCGGGAGAAGTCGCAGATATACATGCAGCGCTACATTGCCCACCTGCCCGCCGCGGGCGAAATCGTCATCTTCGATCGCAGTTGGTACAACAGGGCGGGTGTCGACCGCGTCATGGGCTTCTGCAGCGAGAAGAAAGCCCAGCGCTTCCTCGAACTGGCACCCCGCTTCGAAGCCGCAATCGTCGAGAGTGGCGTAATTCTGCTGAAGTATTTCCTGACGGTCGGCGAGGAGGAACAGGCGCGGCGCTTCAAGCGCAGGATCGACGATCCCGTGCGTCAGTGGAAGCTCAGCCCGATGGACGTCGAGTCCTACCAGCGTTGGTGGGACTATACGCGGGCCTATGACGAGATGATCCGCATGACCGACAGCAATCATGCGCCCTGGTGGATCGTCCCGTCAGACGACAAGGAGCGCGCCCGGATCAACTGCATTTCGCATCTTCTGCGCTCGATACCCTACGAGCGCGTGAAGTTCCAGGCGCCCGACCTTGGCAAGCGCCAGAAGCGCCCTGGCGACTATGTCGATGACCAGAGCATCCGGCATGTCGTCCCGGACCTGACGACCTGAGTATGCCGACGGAGCACTCCCGGCGAGGATGAACGGCACTCGATCACGGGTGCAGAAAGAAGAGGTTATGGAGCACGTGCCGGCCGATACAGCACCACCTTCCTCACCCGCCCCGCTTTCGATCGAGACGCGGGCGAGCGATCTGGTGCGGCTCGGTATCATCGCCCTCTTCATCTACTGGTCCATTCGCCTGATTGCGCCGTTCGCGGTGATAGCGATCTGGGCGGCTATTCTGGCCATTGCGCTCTTTCCGCTCTTCGAGATGCTTTCGAAACTTTTCGGGGGCCGCCGCATTCCGGCGGCGACGCTGATCGTGGTCGCCTGCCTCCTTCTCATTATCGCTCCGCTGGCGCTTGTCGCCACGAATTTCGCGGACGCGGCCCATGGCGTGATTGCCAGGTTGGAAAGCGGCAACTTCACATTGCCGTCCGCCCCGGAAGGCCTGCGCGATTGGCCCGTGGTGGGAGAGTATCTCTACACGGCATGGAACCAGACCGCGAACAATCTGGCCGCGGCACTTGTAAAGTTTAAGGAACCCCTCCTGCAGGTTGCCGGCAAACTCATCGTGTGGCTGGCCTCGATCGGCGGCGGCGTGCTGAGCTTCATGGCATCGATCGTCTTTTGCGGCGTCTTGATGGCGATGGGGCCGCGCCTCGGCTCGGGAGTGATGATGATTGCAAGACGCCTCGCCGGCGAAAAGGGCATCGGCTTTGCCAAGCTGGCCGGGGCGACGGTGCGCAATGTCTCCAGGGGCGTGATCGGCGTAGCACTTCTTCAAGCGCTTCTCTGCGGCCTCATCTTCGTTGTCTTCGACCTGCCTGCCAGAGGCGCCCTGACCTTTCTCGTCTTCATGCTCTGCCTGATGCAGATCGGTCCCGCCCTGATACTTATCCCCGTCATCATCTGGGCGTGGTTTTCCTGGTCCTTCCTGATGGCACTCGTGTTCACGGTCGTGCTGATCCCGGTGATGCTGATTGACAATATCCTGAAGCCGATCCTCATCTCCCGCGGCCTTTCGACGCCGATGCCTGTTATACTCATCGGGGTGATCGGAGGTACACTGTCCTACGGGCTGATCGGTCTGTTCCTGGGTCCGATCGTGCTCAGCGTATTCTACGAACTCCTGCAGGCATGGGTCTGGGACGCGCCGCCACCGGATCAACTCCAGCGGGAAGCCGGGCCTCAGCCGATGGCCGCACAGGGCGAAGGCGCGCAGCCATGAGCGATGCAAGCAGCATTCGCGGGGCCGTTCCTCCTCACCGCCTTCCGCCGATCGTTGCGGCGCGAAGCCCGCCGCGCGTCCAAGCGGAGTTTGGAAGCGCACGGATATGTCAACTTCCCACGGGCGAGAATTGGCGCCCCGAACCAAACCGGAGTGAGCGGCGATGCGCGTCAAGGATGTAATGACGGCCAAGGTCGTCACGGTGTCATCGGACAGCAGTGTCAGGCAGGCTGCCGAGATCATGCTGGCCTACCATATCAGCGGCGTTCCGGTCATTGATGGCGACGGCCGGCTGGTCGGGATGATCAGCGAGGGCGATCTGATACGCAGGACGGAACTCGGAGCCGTTGTTCCGTCCGGAAGCGATGAGCAGCCTCTTTCTGCGGCCGAGCGCGCCAATGCGTACATAAAGCGCACCTCCTGGCGGGTGGGCGACGCCATGACCGCCGATCTCGTGGCAGCAGAGGAAGACACCCCGTTGACGCAGGTGGCAAGTCTCATGGAGAAGCGTCGCGTCAAGCGCATTCCCGTCCTCAGGGACGGTCAGCTGGTCGGCATCGTCAGCCGCGCCGATCTTCTTCAGGCGATCATCACCGCCAGAAAGGATGAGACCGCCGCGGGAGACGACGCCATCCAGCGCAGCATCGCGATCCGGTTGCGCGAAAACACAGGCCTCGAAGGGCAGGACGTGACCGTCACTGTTTCAGACGGCATCGTGCATCTCTGGGGGAAGATCGAGACGGAGGAGTGCAGAAGAGCGGCACGCGTCGTTGCGGAAGGCGTTCGCGGCGTAAGAGGCGTGGTGGAGCACCTTTCCTAGCTTGTGACGGCGACGCCGCCTGAGCAAGAGGCGGCCAGCCGCAGGAAGCGCATGCGCAGAGACGGGACGAGGCCGATGATCGGCAGCGCAAGGGGGCAGGATCGCCGGCGCGGCCGGCATCCGGAAGGGGAGATCGGACGTGTCAAACGAGCAGCGAGCGACCGAGGCGCATTATCCGCACCAGCCGGCGCCAGACGACATGATGAGGGAGTACGGTTGCGGCCCGATCAAGTTCACCGGCAGCGACGATGCCCTCTATGAACGCCATCTCCTGTTCGACAACGTGGTCGCGCCCGCTGATATCGGATGCCGCGAGCAATATGAGGCGATCGCCCGTGCCGTTCGCGACATCCTCTCCCAGCGCTGGCTGCAGACCGAGGAGACCTACGGTCGCGTCAATCCGAAACGGATCTACTATCTTTCCATGGAGTTCCTCATCGGCCGCTCGCTAAGCAACAATATCGTCAATCTCCTGCTCGAGCCGCTCGCCAAGAAGTTCCTCCACGAGCATAAGGTGGATGAACTCGCCATGCTCGCCGAGGAGCCCGATGCGGGGCTGGGAAATGGCGGCCTCGGCAGGCTGGCTGCGTGCTTTCTCGACTCGATGGCGACGATGCAGTTGCCAGGCATGGGATACGGACTGCGTTACGAATACGGCATCTTCCGGCAGACGATCGTCAATGGCTGGCAGAGCGAGCAACCCGACAACTGGCTGCGCAGGCCGGACCCCTGGGAGATAGAGCGCCCGGAGGAGGCCGTCACGGTCAGGTTCGGCTGCTCCTTCGAGGTGCGGGCCGGCAGCTTGCATATCGTCGAGGGCGTACCGTCGAACCTGATCGGCATTCCCTGCGACAGACCGGTCGTCGGCTATGGAGGCAAGACGATAAATACCCTGCGGCTCTGGGCTTCCGCAGCCCCCGATACGTTCGACTTCCAGGCATTCAGCGCCGGCGAGTTCGTCAGCGCCCTGGCCGAGCGACTGACGGCAGAGACGGTTACGCGCGTTCTCTACCCGGATGACTCGACGAGCATGGGACAGGGCCTGCGCTTCGTTCAGGAATATTTCCTTGTTGCGTGTTCTCTCGCAGACCTGGTGCGGCGCTTCCGCCAAGGCAACTCGGACTGGAAGGACTTGCCCGACAAGGTCGCAATCCAGCTGAACGATACGCATCCGAGCCTCTCGGTGGCCGAACTGATGCGCATCCTTCTCGACGAGGCTGGCCTTGGCTGGGACGAGGCATGGGACATCACCAGACGGAGCCTTGCCTACACCAACCACACGCTGCTTCCCGAAGCTTTGGAGAGGTGGCCGCTTCGCTGGTTCGAGCTGATGATGCCGAGACATCTGGAGATCATCCTCGAGATCGACCGCAGGCTAGGCGATGAAGTGCGCGCCCGATGGCCGGGAGACAATGACCGCCTTCGGCGCATAAGCATTGTCGAGCAGGGGCAGCAGCCGTTGGTCCGGATGGCGCATCTCGCCATCGTCGGTTCCCACAGCACCAATGGCGTCGCAGCGATCCATTCGCGGCTATTGCGCGAGTCGACCGTCAAGGACCTCGCCGATCTCTTTCCGGAACGGTTCAACAACAAGACGAACGGCATCACGCCGCGCCGCTGGCTGCTCCTCGCCAATCCCGGCCTCGCGAGCTGCATCACCGATGCGATCGGCGACCGCTGGATCACTGATATGGCGGAGCTCGAGAGGCTGAAACCGCTTGCCGGCGACCGCGGGTTCGTCGCGGCGGTGCGCCTTGCCAAGCGCGAGGCCAAGCTGCGTTTCGCCCACTGGCTGAAGTCGAGCTCCGGGATCGTCGTGGATACGAGCACGATCTTCGACAGCCAGGTGAAGCGTATTCACGAATACAAGCGACAGCTGCTGAACGGGCTGCGGATAGTGGCGCTCTACCATCGGCTCAAAGAGAATCCGAACATGGACATGCCGCCGCGCACGTTCTTCTTCTCGGGAAAGGCCGCGCCCGCCTATCATGTGGCGAAGCTCATCATCAAGTTCCTGAACAACCTTGCCGCCACGATCGACGGCGATCCCGCGATGCGCGGCCGCTTGCGGGTCGTATTCCTTCCGGAATATTGCGTGTCCCTGGCCGAGCGCCTCATTCCCGCAAGCGACGTGTCGAACCAGATCTCCACCGCGGGCTACGAAGCCAGCGGCACCAGCAACATGAAGTTCATGATGAACGGAGCGCTGACCATCGGCACGCGCGATGGCGCAACGATCGAGATGGCCGAGGCCGCGGGGGAGGAAAACTTCTTCCTTTTCGGCCTTACCGCGGAGCAAGTCGCCGCAAGCCGTGGCTGGTACAATCCCGGATGGCACTATGACAACGAGCCGGAGACCCGTGCCGTTCTCGATCTCATCCTGTCAGGCCAGTTCTGCCGCTACGAGCCCGAAGTCGTGGATGCGCTGCGCAACGTCCTTCTGGTGGGTGGAGACACCTACAGGCATCTGGCGGATCTGACGTCCTATATGGATGCGGACCTGCGCCTTCAGTCTCTCTACGGCGATCAAGTCGCCTGGACGGGCAAGGCTATCTTGAACATCGCCAGTTCGGGACGGTTCTCGAGCGATCGCACCATTACGGACTACGCCAATGATATCTGGGGCGCGAAGCCATGCCCCCTCGCCTAGAGTATCTCCATCTGTCCCCGGTCAGGTGAGAGAACGACTGCGAATAGCGAATGAGGACGCGCCGGCCATATCTTCAACAGGGTAGACCGTGGCCTGGGCGCAGACGAGAATGCCACCTGGAGTTTGACAAGCACTATTGTGAAGCACTGTCCATATCGATGAGGAGACCCCCGATGGTTGCGAGTGAGACGGCAAAGCTGGAAAGGAACAAGGCTGCCAACAGCCCGGACACGAAAGGCCCATTATCGGCAGAAGAGCTACGCTTGCTGGACGCGTACTGGCGTGCGTCGAACTATCTGTCGGTTGGGCAGATCTATCTTATGGACAATCCGCTGCTGCGGGAGCCGCTGCGGCGGGAGCATATCAAGCCGCGGCTGCTCGGCCACTGGGGCACGTCGCCGGGGCTGAACATGCTCTATGTCCACCTCAACCGGGTCATCAAGCGCGACGACCTCGACATGGTCTACATCATCGGGCCGGGCCATGGCGGACCGTCGCTGGTGGCGCATGCCTACCTGGAAGGGACCTACAGCGAGGTCTATCCGAACATCGGCCAGGATGCGGAGGGGATGAAGAAGCTGTTCAAGCAGTTCAGCTTCCCCGGCGGCATCCCGAGCCATGTCGCCCCCGAGACGCCCGGCAGCATCCACGAGGGCGGCGAGCTCGGCTATGCGCTCAGCCATGCCTATGGCGCCGCCTTCGACAACCCGAACCTGATCGTGCCCTGCATCGTCGGCGACGGCGAGGCCGAGACCGGGCCGCTTGCCACCGGCTGGCACGGCAACAAGTTCCTCAACCCGGCCCGCGACGGCTGCGTGCTGCCGATCCTGCATCTCAACGGCTACAAGATCGCCAATCCCTGCTTCCTGGCCCGCATTCCCAACGACGAGCTGCGCAAGTTCTTCGAGGGCATGGGCTACACGCCCTATTTCGTCGAGGGCCATGATCCGGCCAAGGTGCACCAGCAGCTGGCCGGCGTGCTCGACACCGCCGTTGCCGAGATCAAGAGGATCTGGGCCGAGGCGCGCCAGAAGGGCAACCTGAAGCGCCCGGCCTGGCCGATGATCGTCTTCCGTACGCCGAAGGGCTGGACCTGCCCTGAGGAGATCGACGGCAAGAAATGCGAGGGCTACTGGCGCTCGCACCAGGTGCCGATGGGCGAGATGGACAAGCCGGAGCACATCCGCATCCTCGAGCAGTGGATGAAGAGCTACCGGCCCGAGGAGCTCTTCGACGAGGCCGGCCGGTTCCATCACAAGTTCGCCGCACTCGCCCCGACAGGCCGCCACCGCATGAGCGACAACCCGCATGCCAATGGCGGCCTGCTGCTGCGCGACCTGAGGATGCCGGACTTCGAGGACTATGCGGTCTCCGTTCCGAGCCCGGGCGCCACGACGGCGGAATCGGCCCGCGTCATGGGCAAGTTCCTGCGCGACGTCATGAAGGACAACCTGGACAGCAAGAACTTCCGCCTGTTCAGCCCGGACGAGAACAACTCCAACCGCTGGCAGGACGTGCTCGAGGTCACCGACCGCTGCTATATGGCCGAGATCTATCCGGAGGACGACCATCTGTCGCCGGACGGCCGCATCATGGAGGTCCTCAGCGAGCACCAGTGCCAGGGATGGCTGGAGGGCTACCTGCTGACCGGGCGCCACGGCTTCTTCTCCTGTTACGAAGCCTTCATCCACATCATCGATTCGATGTTCAACCAGCACGCCAAGTGGCTGAAGGTGTGCAACGAGATCCCCTGGCGGCGGCCCGTCGCCTCGCTGAACTACTTCCTGAGCTCGCATGTCTGGCGCCAGGACCACAACGGCTTCAGCCACCAGGACCCGGGCTTCATCGATCACGTCGTCAACAAGAAGGCGGAGGTCGTGCGCGTCTACCTGCCGCCGGATGCCAACACACTGCTGTCGGTGACCGACCACTGCCTCAGGAGCCGCAATTACGTCAACGTCGTCGTCGCCGGCAAGCAGCCGGCACCGCAATGGCTGACCATGGAGGAGGCGATCCGCCACTGCAGCGCCGGGCTCGGCATCTGGGAATGGGCTAGCAGCGACAGGGGCCATGAGCCCGACGTCGTCATGGCTTGCTGCGGCGACGTGCCGACGCTGGAGACGCTGGCGGCGGTGCAGATGATCCGCGAGCACCTGCCCGACCTGAAGGTCCGCGTCATCAACGTCGTCAACCTGATGAAGCTGCAGCCAGCCGAGGAGCATCCGCACGGCCTGAACGACCGCGACTTCGACGCGCTGTTCACCACCGACAAGCCGATCATCTTCGCCTTCCACGGCTATCCCTGGCTGATCCACCGCCTGACCTACCGGCGCACCAACCACCACAACCTGCATGTGCGCGGATACAAGGAGGAAGGCACGACGACGACGCCGTTCGACATGGTCGTCCTCAACCAACTCGACCGCTTCCATCTCGTCGAGGACGTCATCGACCGGCTACCGCAGCTCGGCGCCAAGGCCGCCTACTTCAAGCAGGCGATCCACGACAAGCTCATCGAGCACAGGCGCTACATCGAGAAATACGGCGACGACATGCCCGAAATCACCGGTTGGAGATGGGGCGCAAAACCAGCCAAACCTCAGAAAACATCAACCGAAGGAGACAATGCATAAAAAAAGACGGTGAGGTGCTAAACCCGCCGTCGAACGACGAAGCACCGGCCGCCTCTCTGACCCGAGGGGCGGCCGGTGCTGTATGCATTGAGCGCTGAGTGACGACGGCAAATGCTGGTGACCGCGCTTGCTGGTCACTCGCCTGGAGCTATCCCTTCGTGTCCGCCACCTTGCGCCATCGCCTCGAACACGCCGTCACGCCGGACGAGCGCATGGAACAGCGCAGCCGCGATATGCATCAGGACGAGGGCGAAGAACAAGAACGCGAGATAGGAATGGGCGTTCCAAAGCAGCGTATGCGTCCAATCGTTCTGCGGCAGGATCGCCGGGAGCCGGATGTCCCCATAGAGAACGACAGGATAGGCGCCGGCCGACATCATCGCCCAGCCGATCAGCGGCATGCCGATCATCAGCGCGTAGAGGGCGTAGTGCGACAGATGCGCCGCGAGCTTCATCGGCTCGGGCAGGTCCGCCGGGAGTGCCGGCGCACCGGAGACGAACCGGACGATCAGGCGGATAACCGCCAGCACCAGAATGGCGATGCCGAGCGTCTTGTGGGTCGCAAGCAGGGCCACGTACTTGGGCATCGTGGTGGAAAGCATGCCGACGCCGATGAAAAGCATCGCCAGAATGGCTATGGCCATGAGCCAGTGCAGCAGGCGCTGCACGATGTTGAAATGGGTGCGTCCGCTCGTCATGGCTGCGTACTCGTCGTTTGCGGGTGATACGGGTAGTCCTTCGCTTCCGCGGTGCGCAGGTCGTAGGACTTTGCGTAGGCGGCGGACCGTGCCGCCGGGAACGGATCGTCGGAGACGTGTATCCCGTCGGGCAGGATCGTCGGATCGAAGTTGATATCGCGGCATGGACCATCGTCTTCCGCCTCGATCTTGTCGACGACCAGCGTGCCGGCGTCGACCGTGCGCCGCCCCGGAGGCCAGGCCTTGCTGGGATCGTTGGTCTGATCGCCCGGATCCGCGACAGTCAGCGTCATGGTCCATTTCTGCGGCGCTTGGCCGACCCGCTGCACAATCTCCTGCTCGAGATAGTTCGGGCCGAGCTTGGCGAGATCTTCAACGGTGATAGGCGTGACCTGCGCCTGCGGCAAAAGCACCCACCGCACGGCGTTCTCCGCGCCCGAGCCGTCGGTAAAGATGAAAGCGTTCAGGCCGTGGAACGGCTCCTCCGCATAACTTCCGGTCCAGGCTCCTTTCGTGGCCCACTCGCCGAAGGCCGCAAATTCTGGATGCGCGGCGATGTACGTCTTCATCGCCTCCGGGTCCTTGTCGGAGGATGCCTTGAGCAGGTCGTAGAACGACCCCGGCGTCGATGCCGGAAATACCGGCGCATTGATCATGGCCGCGCGCCATACCGCGCCGTTCGGTGTCGAAATCTGGAGCCCCATCCCGCGCACCCGGACTGTCGAATCGGGCGCATCCGGATTGGGCGTGCCGAGATTGAAACGACCGAGAACCGGATATTCGCCCTGGGTGAAGACCTGAGCCTTGGAGAGAGAGGCGCCGTTCCCGTTCGACTGGAAGACGCCGGTGAAACAGATGCCCTTGGCATGGTTCCGGCGATGGCCGAGGGCCGGCCCGCCGGGCGGAGCAAGCGCATCCACGAGCTTGGTCGGCGTCAGGCGATCCGGCGAGAACCAACCCGCTGTATAGCCGAAAGCGCCGCCGGCCGCGGCGAGCACGACAGCGATTGAAATCAGCGATCCGAATGCAGTTCTTGTCGACGATTTGGACGGTTCAGCCATGCAACATTCTTCTCCTGGACTTAAGCTTGGTCTGGCGAAAGATGGCGCGGTCTTTTCAGCCGCGCGCAGGAATTTTGCAGTGTTAAGCTCGTTGCATGCCCTAACGAAAGCCGCAACGCCGTTTGAGCTCCTTCGGACTAGATCACGAGCGCGACGGATGGGTCTTGAAGAATAGCGCTCCGCTCACTTGCGTCCACTGCCCGCAAGACTGGCCAGCGGAGAAGGAACCCTTTCAGAATACCATATGCTTGCGCGCGATAAATTACAGGCTCGATCGGAATGGAGCAATTTCCGCCAAGCTTTCTCTGCGCGGCTCTTGCGTTTCGCCAAGATATTCGCTCCTTTTGCTGCTGCGGAGAAACGCTGTGTTTCCCAGGGAGAAAGGAGGCAGAGCAGCCTTGATAGCCGATGCATTGGGGGAGTTTACCGGGATTGCCGTCGCGCCCCGCCCACAACGGCTCTTTGCGTATTTTAGCTATTAATAACAAGCCAAGAACGGCCGTTTGGGCCATATTCCATCCACTCTACCGCAGAAAACCGAAAAGCGATGTGGTCGGCGCAGTTGCCGAAATTGGACGACGGCCCATCTCATAGGCCGGACGCAGCCAATGCGGCCATGCCACGAGCTCTTCAGGGAACTGCGGCAGACTGGGCTACGCCACAACCTATCACCAGCCAAAGGAGCGCATGCAATGGGTATCGTCACTACCAAAGACGGCGTCGACATTTACTACAAGGATTGGGGTCCGAAGGACGCACAGCCCATCCACTTCCACCATGGCTGGCCGCTGAGCTCCGACGACTGGGACGCGCAGATGCTGTTCTTCCTGTCGAAGGGGTATCGCGTCGTTGGCCATGACCGTCGCGGCCACGGCCGGTCCACCCAGGTGAGCGACGGCCACGACATGGACCACTATGCTGCCGACGCCTCGGCAGTCGCCGAACATCTCGACCTGAAGAACGCCATCCATATCGGCCATTCGACCGGCGGCGGCGAAGTCGCCCGCTATGTCGCCAGGTATGGCCAGCCGCAGGGTCGCGTCGCCAAGGCCGTCCTGGTGAGCTCGGTGCCGCCCCTCATGGTCAAGACCGACAGCAACCCCGGCGGCACGCCGATCGCGGTGTTCGACGGCTTCCGCGCCGCACTCGCCGCCAACCGCGCGCAGTTCTATGTGGATGTTGCCTCCGGCCCGTTCTACGGCTTCAACCGTCCGGGCGCTAAAGTCTCGCAGGGCGTGATCAACAATTGGTGGCGCCAAGGCATGATCGGCAGCGCCAAGGCGCATTACGAGGGCATCAAGGCGTTTTCGGAGACCGACCAGACCGAGGACCTGAAGTCGATCACCGTGCCGACCCTGGTCACACAGGGCGACGACGACCAGATCGTGCCTTACAAGGACGCGAGCCTGCTTCAGATAAAGCTGCTGAAGAATGCCACGCTGAAGATCTACGAGGGCTTTCCGCACGGGATGCTCACCACCCATGCCGACGTGCTCAATCCGGATCTCCTCGCCTTCATCAAGGGCTAGGGGCGACTGCGCGACAAATCGCGTCGCAAGGATTGCCAACCGGACCAACTCTACGATCGTGCCGCCCCCGCGGCGGCACGAACGGTGAAACACTGGCAGCCGGCCGGCCACGCCCGGACCTGCCGCTACGGAGAATTCCACATACATCAATCAACTCTTCGGACCAACGGAGGCCTGAATCGATGTTGATCCGTGATGCCAGTATCGATGACACGGCCGCAATATTGCGGCTGCTCAGGCAGGTCGCCGCAACCTCGGATGACCCGGCTTATGGGGCCGGATCCAGCGACGAACAGCTGTTGAAGGTCATCGAGAATTGTCGAACGCTCGTGCTGGAGGTTGACGGAAGACTCGTCGGAATCAACGCGGTCAGGATCGTCAGCCTGCCCGAACATGCGCAATTGCACTATCGAAAGATGGGTTTCGTCATGACCCTCGGCATCGAGGAGGCGGAACGCCGCAAAGGCCACGGCTCTGCTCTTTTCGACCATATGAGACAATGGCTGTCGGAAGAGGCTGTCGATCTGGTCAGCCTGAGCGTGGCCGCATCAAACGAGGTCGGCCAGGCATTCTATCGCCGCATGGGCTTCGTCCCGCGTTCCGTTCAAATGGAACAGCTTCTGCAACGGTGATTTGGCGACAGCCCCCGCCTGCTCAGCGCGAGATGGGGCCTTGAGGTGGCAGGCGCCTGCCGATCCTGGAAAGCACGATGACGGGAAGAATGCCGATCGCGACGATGGCAAGCGCGGCGAGCGACGCCTCCTCATAGGTGCCGCGCGCCGCCTCGCCATAGAGATGCGTGGCGAAGGTCTCGAAGTTCAGTGGTCGCAGCAACAAGGTGACCGGAAGCTCCTTCACACAATCGACGAAAACCAGCAGGGCCCCGGTCGCGACCGCCGCCCTGGAGAGCGGCAGGTGCACCTTGAAAAGCGTCCGGCTCGCGGTCTCCCCGAGCGTGCGCGAGGCGTGGTCGAGTGAAAGCGGTATCCGCGAGAGACCAGCGTCGATGCTGCCCGCCGAAATTGCGAGAAAGCGCACGACATAGGCATAGACGAGCGCGGCGCCCGATCCGATGAGCAGCAGGCCGGTCGAAACGCCGAACCATTGCTGTGCCGCCTGGTCGATGATCCTGTCGAAGGAGGCGAGGATGATGAGGGAGCCGATGGCAATCACCGTGCCGGGCGCGGCATATCCCATCGTCGAGAGCCTGTAGCTCAAGGCGGAGACGGCGCCCGGCCTCAACCTCGCGGCATAGGCGAGTACCATGCCGAGAACCACCGTCGCCACTGTCGCAATCGCGGCGAAGGTCAGCGTATTGACCGCCTCCCCCGCAAGCCTGTCGGAAATGCCCGCGAACTTCCATCGCTTATATGCTTCGACGGCGAGATAAAGTGCGGGAACGACAAAGCCGACGAGCACCGGCAAGGCACCAAGGCAAAAGAGCCCAAGCGAGCGCAGGCCCTCGACCCGCATTGGCGCAAGCGGCTGGGATCGCTGCGTTCCCGTGCTGTAACGCTGCTTCCTTCGCGCCCATCGCTCCAGCGAGACGAGCGCAACCACCAGGAAGAGAAGGAGCAGCGCGATCTGCGATGCGCCGGGAAGGTCGGAGCGTGTAACCCAGGTCGAATAGATCGAGACGGTCAGCGTGCGTACGCCGAGGAATTCCGATGCGCCGACGTCGTTGAGGGCTTCCATCAGGGCGAGGCTGAGACCGATGGCGATTGCCGGGCGCGCCAGCGGTAGCGCAACGCGCCAGAAGAGCGCGCGCCGCGCCACCCCCAGGGTACGCGCCGCCTCGAGCAGGTTCGCCGATTGGGTGAGAAACATCGCCCGTGTCGGAAGATAGACATAGGGATAGAGCACGAAGCCCAGCAGCAGGATGCAGCCTGTCATCGAGCGGATGTCCGGCAGCCGGAATTCCCTCGGGCTGGCATAGCCGAGCGCCCAGCGCATAGCACCCTGGAGCGCACCTATCGGGTGCAGGATGTCGAGATAGGCATAGGCGATGATGTAGGTCGGGACGGCAAGGGGAAGGAGAAGCGCCCATTCGAGCAGCGCCCTGCCCCGGAAATCATAGGCCGTGACCAGCCATGCGAGCACCGTGCCGAGAATGCCGCTGACGGCCGCGACTCCAAAGAGAAGAATCGCCGTCTCGATGAAAGCGGTCGGCAGCACATTGGCGACGAGATGGGTCCAGAGCCCTGCCGAAGGCAGGATCGTCTGCGAGGCAATTCCCAGCACGGGCAAGGCCATGAGAATGGCAATCAGGCAGGACGTTTTCGTCCAGCCTGAGACATTGCTGCGAGCGCGGGGAAGCAGCTCGGTACTGCGCGACGGACCTATCGACATGGTAAGCGGAGAGCGCCGGGGGCGCCCTCCACAAAGCCTTAGTTGTCGAAGCCAACCTTGTCGACCAGCTCGCTCGCCTGTTTGCGGTGGCTGACGACGTCGCTGAGCGGCGTCTTGTCGATGGTCAGTTCGCCGAGCGAGGCGATGATCGGATCGGCCGCAACGCCCGCCTTCACCGGATACTCGTAGTTCGCCTCGGCATAGATCTTCTGCGCTTCGTCGGAGACCAGGTATTCAAGGAGCTGAACCGCCTGCTCCTTGTTCTTTGCGTTCTTGGCAACCGCCGCGCCGCTGATATTCACCTGCGTTCCGCCATTCTTGAACGTCGGCAGGACCACGTTGATCGCCTCGCCCCACTTGACCTGGTCTTCGCCACCCTTGCCGGAGCGCATCAGGCCGACATAGTAGGAATTGCCGATCGCGATGTCGCAGATGCCGCCAAGGATATCCTTCGCTCCGTCGCGGTCACCGCCGCCGGCCTTGCGCGCGAGATTGTCCTTGACGCCTGCCAGCCACTTCTCCGTCTCTTCGGCGCCGTAATATGCGATGTGATCGGCAAAAAGAGCAGTGTTATAGGGGTGCTGGCCGGAGCGGATGCAGACCTTGCCCTTCCACTTCGGGTCGGCCAGATCCTCGTAGTTGAAGCTCGCGAGTTCGACATCCTTGGCGGTGTAGAGAACGCGAGCGCGCGAAGAAAGCGCAAACCAGTTGCCATCGGCATCGCGAAGCTGCGCCGGAACAGCGGCATTCAGCACCTCTGACTGGATCGGCTGGGTCACGCCCTTGTCGACGAGGTCAACCAGATTACCGGCATCGACCGCCATCAGGACATCAGCAGGCGAGCTTTCCCCTTCGCTTGCCACGCGTTCCGCAAGCCCATCCTTCAAGAAAACGGTGTTGACCGTGATGCCAGTGGATTTCGTGAAGGAGTCGAGAAGCGGCTGGATGAGGCCCGGCTCGCGCGTGGTGTAGATATTGACTTCCGCCGCAGTCGCGCTGAGCGGAAGCGCCGAAACCGAGGTCAAGAGAGCAGTCACGGCGAGGATAGGTTGTCTGAGCATTGCGATGTCCCTCCTTATCATGGAAATGCCGCCGCATGTGCAACAGACATGACTATTCTAGTCAACTTATATCTAGGATAATGTGCGTTTGTTCACATTAAATTGAACAATCGTCCATGCCGCTATTCGTCGAGACCGAAGGCGACGACCGAGGATCCGGAAAAGCGGAAGGTGACGTCATCGTTGGCGGCTTCCAGTCGCTTTGTCGATCGCACCTGCAAGGGCGCTGCCAACCCTTCGACGCCGATCGCGACCTGTTCGATTTCGCCCATGAGCGAACGGTCAAGCAACTTGCCGCTGCGATGGCCGCTTGACTCGCCAAGTTCGATATCCTGCGGCCGGATATAGGCGACGGCGCTCGCTCCATCCGGCAGCGGCATGCGAAGTGGAAAGTCGCCGAGCACGGTCTCGATGCGGCCAGATCGTACCTTTCCCGGCACTTTGTTGTAGGCGGCAAAGAACTCGGCGGCATAGGCCGAATTCGGAAAGTCGTAGAGTTCATAGCCAGAACCCGACTGGACGATCTCGCCGCCTCGCATCAGGACCACCCGGTCGCCCGACGAGAGCGCCTCCTCCGGATCGTGAGTGACGATGATCGCAGTCGTTTGCAATTCCCTCAGAAGCGAGAGCGTGTCCCGCCGCACCCTCTCGCGAAGAGCCCTGTCCAGGTTGGAAAACGGTTCGTCGAGCAGCATCACACGGGGATCGCGCGCCAGGGCGCGGGCCAACGCCACTCGCTGTTGCTCGCCGCCCGAAAGCGTATGCGGATAGCGGTCGACCATCTCCTTCAGTCCGAGCCGGTCGATCAATTCGCCTATGCGCTGGCCGGCCTTGCGCAACTCATACCGCGTCAGGCCGAATCCTATGTTCTCTTCGACCGTAAGGTGCGGAAAGAGCGCATAATCCTGGAAGACGAAGCCGATCCTGCGATGCTCGGGCTGTACGAAACCCGAGGGCCCCGCGACTTCCTCGCCATGCATCCGAACGGTTCCCGTATCCGGCGCTTCGATGCCGGCGACGATCCTGAGCAGGGTCGACTTCCCGCATCCCGAATGGCCGACCAGGCAGACGATCTCGCCCTTGCGGATAGTGAGGGAGAGATCATGCAGCGCCTTTGTCCGGCCGAACCGTCTGGATATGTTCTTGAGATCGAGCGCCGCCGGCTTGTCATTCATGAGATGGTCCGATTGATATGTCGCTATACAATTGTCCATCTATCCAAGACTCGAAAAGCCGGACATTGCAATCGGGGTCCAGGAAAACAGTCATATCACGGAGGCGCAGGCCAGCGCGGCCTCGCTGATAATCCGGATAAGCTGGCCCTCCAGCTCGGCGACATCCTTCGCCCATCCGGCCTTTTCCCCGCGCAGCGAACGGTCGACGTCACTCGCGAGCAAGACCGGAGAGAGACAGGCGAGTTGCAGGACGACGATCAGATCGTCGCGGCTGGCTGTCGGCACCGCCCGATGGAGGGCGGTCGCAAAGCGCTGCACATGCTTCGCCATGCCGGTGTTCAGCCCCTGCCAGACTGTGGAGCCGATCTCCCGGAAATAGGAAAGTGTCAGGTGGTGCCACCCCTCCTTGTCGCGCGCCAGCGCCTGGAAGGCGGGTTCGTAGAAACAGCGGACGATCTCGGCGACGGGCGGCGGTGACGGCGAATATTGCCGCTCCACCTCGGCAAGCAGGGCATCGAACTGGTCGCTGAAGGCGTTGCTGAAGCCGCCCGTCACGGCGACATACAGCCCCTCCTTCGATCCGAAGTGATGGGCGATGAGATTGACATTGACGCCGGCATCCCGCGCGATCTCGCGCAGGCCCGTGCCATGCAGCCCCTTCTCGGCGAAGAGGCGCTCGGCCGACTGCAGGATACGATCTCGTGGCGCTGGCTTATCACTACCAAGCACGGCGCGCTCCTTTCGAAAGAGGATTCCGGACATGCCGGAGGCCGGCGATGCCGAAGGCTAACTCCACTTTCGCTACAATGTCGACCCACACCCTTGCAAGCGTTTGAAGGGATTGCGGGTCGAACCGGCCGCTTCTCCGCTCAGACCCTCTCCATCGCGATGGCGATGCCCTGACCGACGCCGATGCACATGGTGGAGAGGGAATAGCGGCCCCTGGTCGCGGCAAGCTCG
>NZ_SLUQ01000014.1 GCF_004345245.1 Rhizobium sp. BK251
CCGAGGCGATGACCAGGGCGGCCGCACCGTCATTGACGCCAGAGGCGTTGCCGGCGGTGACCGTGCCGCCTTCCTTCCTGAACGGCGTGCCGAGCCTGGCGAGCGCCTCCATCGTCGTTGCCCGCGGATGCTCGTCCTTGTCGACGACGATGGCATCGCCCTTGCGCTGCGGGATCGTCACCGGGGTGATCTCTCTGGCCAGGCGTCCATTTTCCTGCGATGCCGCGGCCTTGGCCTGGCTGCGCACCGCAAAGGCATCCTGGTCCTCGCGGCTGACACGATAGTCCTCGGCGACGTTCTCGCCGGTCTCCGGCATCGAGTCGACGCCATACTGCTTCTTCATCAAAGGATTGACGAAGCGCCAGCCGATGGTGGTGTCGTAGATCTCGGCATTGCGCGAGAAGGCGGCATCCGCCTTCGGGATGACGAAGGGCGCGCGGCTCATGCTTTCGACGCCGCCGGCGATCATCAGTTCGGCCTCGCCCGAGCGGATGGCGCGGGCGGCGGTGATGACGGCATCCATGCCGGAGCCGCAGAGCCGGTTGATCGTCGTGCCCGACACCGAGACCGGCAGGCCGGCCAGCAGCAGCGACATGCGCGCGACGTTGCGGTTGTCCTCGCCGGCCTGGTTGGCGCAGCCGAAGACGACGTCGTCGACCGCGTCCCAGTCGACGGAGGCGTTGCGGGCCATCAGCGCTCTCAGCGGTACCGCCCCGAGATCGTCGGCGCGCACCGAAGACAGCGATCCGCCGAAACGGCCGATCGGCGTGCGGATATAGTCGCAGATATAGGCTTCGGTCATAGGATCTTCCTCAAAGTTCCGGCACGACGAGGTCGGCAATGGGGCCATCGACATGGAGCGGCGCGCCGGTCATGGCCCGCAATTCATCCAGGGACATGGCGGCAAGCTTTTCGCGCAGGACGAACCGTCCCTTGACGATGTCGATGACGGCGTGACTCGTATAGATCCGCGTGATGCAGGCGACGCCCGTCAGCGGGAAAGTGCATTTATCGACGAGTTTCGGCTCGCCGTTCTTCGTGACGTGTTCGGTGATGACGCAGACCTGCTTGGCGCCGTGCACGAGGTCCATGGCGCCGCCGACGGCCGGCACGCCCTTGCTTCCGACACGCCAGTTGGCAAGATCGCCGTTCTGGGCGACCTGGTAGGCGCCGAGGATCGCGACGTCGAGATGACCACCGCGCACCATGGCAAAGCTGTCGGCATGGTGAAAGAACGAGGCACCGGGCTTCAGCGTCACCGCCTTCTTGCCGGCATTGATGAGATCCCAATCCTCTTCGCCGGCGGGCGGCGCCTCGCCGAAGTTCAGGATACCGTTTTCCGTGTGGAAGATCGCCTGCCGGCCCGGCGGCTGGTAGCGCGCGACCATTTCAGGAAAGCCGATGCCGAGGTTCACATAGGCGCCATCGGCAATGTCCTGCGCGGCACGCCAGGCGATCTGGGCGTTGGAGAGCTTGATGTCTTCCCGGGTGTTGATGGGGTGCGTATCGACGGTCATATGTAGGCCACTCCTGCTCGAATGAGCTCTTCCTCCTGGCGGGGATCGGCGACTTCGACCACACGGTCGACGAAGATGCCCGGCGTAACGACGTGCTCGGCATCGATGTCCCCGGCCGGCACGATCTTCGAGACCTGCGCGATGGTCTTTGCCGCCGCCATGCACATCAGCGGGTTAAAGTTGCGGGCAGCCTTGTTGTAGGTGAGGTTGCCGTAGACGTCGCCGACATGCGCCTTCACGATGGCAAAATCGGCCCTCAGCCATCGCTCCTGGACATAGTGCCTGCCATCGAATTCCGCGGTCGGCTTGCCCTCGGCAAGCTCGGTGCCGTAGCTCGTCGGTGTATAGAAAGCAGGGATCCCGGCACCGCCGGCGCGGATGCGCTCGGCAAGCGTTCCCTGCGGCACAAGCTCGAGCTCGATCTGCCCAGCAAGATATCTTTCCGTGAAAGCGCGCGGATCCGAAGAGCGCGGGAAGGAGCAGATCATCTTCCGCACCATCCCGGCGTCGATCATGGCCGCGATGCCGATACGCCCGTTGCCGGCATTGTTGTTGATGACCGTCAGGTTCTTCGAACCCTTGTCGATCAGCGCGTGAATGAGCTCGATCGGAGCGCCCGAACCGCCAAAGCCGCCGATCATGACAGTGGCGCCATCACCGATTTCGGAAACGGCCTCTGCCGTGCTCCCGATTGTCTTGTCCATGCTGGATCTCTCCTTACCCGGGATGGCGGGCACATTTCCTCCACGCCTCCAACATCACGAATAGAGCGAGGCGCCAAGGGTTGGCAAGGTTTTTGTGCGATATTTGACTTTTGTTCGTATATCGCACAATATCGCGCTCACGGACTTGGCGAGCGAACTGTCACGAGGGAAGCAAGGACATGCGGGAAACGGACTTCGTGAGCGGCTTCGCTCGTGGGCTGAAGGTCATCGAGGCATTCGGGGAGATGCACCAGCGCCTGTCCATCACGGACGCCGCCAAACTGACCGACCTCGACCGGGCGACTGTCCGGCGCTCGCTCCTGACCCTCGCCGAACTGGGTTATGCCGACTACGACGGCAAGTTCTTCACCCTGACGCCGAAGGTGCTCCGTCTCGGCCATGCCTATCTTGCGGCCACACCCCTTCCGGCGATCCTGCAGCCGCATCTCGACCAGCTTTCCGAGAAGGCCGGCCAGAGCGCCTCGGCTTCCGTGCTCGACGGCACCGAGATCCTCTATATCGCCCGCGCCTCGCAGCGCCGGGTGATGTCCATCAACCTGACGCCCGGCAGCCGCCTTCCCGCCTATTGCGCCTCGATGGGCCGCGTCCTGCTAGCCGGCCTTCCGGAAGGCGAAGCGCGCACTATCCTCGCCCGCACCGAACTCAAGGCGAATACGCCAAGGACCATCACCGATCCGGAGGAACTGATTGCGGAGTTCCGCCGTGTCCGCGCCCAGGGCTATGCCGTCATCGACCAGGAACTGGAACTCGGCCTCTGCTCGATCGCGGTCCCGATCGAGAACGATCGCGGCCACCTGATTGCGGCGATCAATATCGGCGCACCCGCGGCGCACACATCTGCCGCTGAAATGGTCACGCGCTATCTGCCGCTGCTGAAGGAGACCCAGGCCGCGCTCCGCCTCGTGCTGCGCTAATCACATGCCGAGCCTCGCCCGCTCGCCGATGCGCCATGCGCGCGGCGTCTCGCCCGTCTGCTTCAGGAAGAAGCGCGAGAAATAGGCAGGATCGGCAAAGCCCAGCCGATAGCTGATCTCCTGCACGCTGCCGAAGGTGAACACCAGTTCGCGCTTGGCCTCGTCCGTCAGCCGGCGGGTGATGAATTCATGCGCGCCCTGCCCTGTGACGGCCCTCACGATGCGATTGAGATGGGTCGGCGAAATGCCGAGTTCGGCCGCGTAGAAGGTGGCCGGCCTATGTTCCCGCAGGTGGCGATGGATGAGGTCGTTCAACAGTTCCATCCGCCGGCCGCCCTCGTCCGCTGCCTCGCCTTCGACACTGCCGGAAAGGCGCGCGGTCAATTGCAAGGCAGCGGTGAGATGGGCTTCCAGAAGATCGGTGCGCCCTCCCCGCCGGCGGGCGAATTCCTGGCCAAGCCGCGTCAGCGTCTGCGCCACATAGGCGGCATCCGCCTCCTCCATGTCCAGCCGGGTCAGATGTGGCACGGCCAGCCACTCACCGAGGGGACTGCGGTCGCCCGGCATCGCCTTCAAATGCGAGGCAAGCACGGAGATGACAAAGCCGTCGATATCCTTGGAAAAGCGGAAGCCATGGTTCAATCCCGGCGGCATGGTGATGACAGTCTGCGGCACGATCTCGTGCCGTTCGGAGTCGAAGATCGCGTCCCCGGATCCTGCGCTGATGTACAATATCTGGAAAAAGCTCTCATGCCGGTGCAACCGGATTTCCCAGTGATGCAGGCTGCTGCGGGACGGAATCGTTTCGCAGTGCAGCCAGAAATCGGGCTTGCGCCCGGTCATTTCGCCGTAGAGCTCGTAGGTCGGAACGAATTTCGTCATGACATCAAAAACTCCTGATGTTCGATTTGTGCAATTTCCGGCGTGAAATGTCCATTGCCGCGACCACCACGCCCCCTCACAATTTCGGTGAAAAGACGTGCAGGGAGGAGACATGCGCACTAGGGTTGCCATCATCGGCTCGGGACCATCCGGGCTGCTGCTCGGCCAGTTGCTGACGGAGGCGGGGATCGACAACGTCATCATCGATCGAGTCGGCAAGGACTATATCCTCGGCCGCGTCCGCGCCGGCGTGCTGGAGGAAGGCACGGTCGGCCTCATGGACAAGGCGAAATCCGGCGCCCGAATGCATGCCGAGGGCCTGCCGCATGACGGGTTTTCGCTAGCCTTCGATGGCCGTGATCATCGTATCGATCTTTTTGGGTTGACCGGTGGCAAGCGGGTCATGGTCTATGGCCAGACGGAACTGACGCGCGACCTGATGGAGCACCGCGAGGCGAAGGGCGCGCCGACCATCTATGAGGCCGTGAATGTCCAACTGCATGATTTCGACGGCACCTCGCCATACGTCACCTACGAGAAGGACGGGCTAGCGCATCGCATCGACTGTGACTTCATCGCCGGATGCGACGGTTTCCACGGCATCAGCCGCAAGTCTGTCCCCGAAAAGGCGATCCGTACGTTCGAGAAGGTCTATCCCTTCGGCTGGCTCGGCCTCCTCGCTGAAGCGCCGCCGGTGAGCCACGAACTGATCTATGCCAATCACCCACGCGGCTTCGCACTCTGCTCGATGCGCTCGCAGAGCCGCAGCCGCTACTACATTCAGTGTCCGCTGGAGGAGAAGGTCGAGGACTGGAGCGACGACCGCTTCTGGGACGAGCTTCGCCGCCGCCTGCCTGCCCATCATGCGGAAGCGATGGTGACCGCACCATCCTTCGAGAAGTCGATCGCGCCGCTGCGTTCCTTCGTTGCAGAGCCGATGCGTTTCGGGCGGCTCTTCCTTGTCGGCGATGCTGCCCATATCGTACCGCCGACCGGCGCCAAGGGGCTGAATCTTGCCGCCAGTGACGTGCACTATCTCTTTGCCGGGCTTCTCGAACACTATCAGGACCGCTCCGATGCAGGCATAGACGCCTACTCACAGCGCGCGCTGGCAAGGGTGTGGAAGGCGGTGCGCTTCTCCTGGTCGATGACGACGATGCTGCACCGCTTTCCCGATACCGGCGATTTCGGCCAGAAGATCCAGGAGGCAGAACTCGACTATCTCACCCACTCGCGCGCAGCCTCGACGGCGCTTGCGGAGAACTATGTCGGCCTGCCCTACTGAGCCTCGCGCATGCCGGCCGCCGCCTCGCGGATCGTCTGCATGAGGATCGACAGCGGCCCGGAGGGAACGGCATCGGCCCGCATGGTCAGTCCGACCGGCCCCTTCGTTTCGCTCGTGTCGATCGGCAGCACGCAGAGGATGCCGTCCTTGATGTCCTGAGCGACGACGCCGCGGGAAATGATCCAGATGGCGTCCGTCGAGCGCAGGAAAGCACGGCCGAAGGAGTCCGACACGGTCTCGATCTGGTTCGGCATGTTCGCGACCCCGTTCGTTATTAGGAACTGCTCGACGAAGGGGCGGATGATGGAGCCCCGCGTCGGCATCAGGATCGTGTAAACGCCGAGATCGGGGAATATCGCCTGGCGCCCGCGGAGCAGCGGGTGTCCTCGCCTGACGACGAAGAGCACCTGCTCGGAGTAAAGATGCTCGAAGAAGAAGCCGGTCATCTTTTCCGGCGGCGCGAGGCGCCCGACGACGAGGTCAAGGTCCCCGACACGCAGCTGCTCCATCAATACGGCGTTTTCCCCAGTCACGATCTTGATGCGGCTCCAGGTGTTCTCGGCGAGGAACAGCTCCATGGCGCGCGGCATGATGTTCGTCGATACCGTCGGAAGCGCGCCGATGCGGATCGGCGGCGCCTCGCCGAAACGCTCCTGCGAGACGGAGTCGATGCCCTGCCGCAGCGCAGTCAACGCCGATCCCGCGTAGCGCAGGAAGACCTCGCCGTAACGCGTGATGCGGATGCCGCGGCCGTCGCGCTCGAAGACATCGACACCGAGCGCCTCCTCCAGTTCGCCGATCGCCTTGGTCACCGCCGGCTGGCTGATATTGAGCAACTCGGCCGCTTTCATTACGCTCTTCTGGCGCGCGACTTCGACAAAGGTCTGCAGATGGCGCAGCTTGACCCGCGATGTGATCATCGATTCATAACCTCACGATTATCAAAACACGATAAAATATCATTTTACTTAACCAAATGACACATCCAAGCTCTCGATAGAGGAGAATCCCGTGCAGTTTGCCCGCATCAACGACGTAGCCATCCACTACCAGATCATCGGCGCACCCGCCGACAAGCCGGTTATCGTGTTCATCAACTCTCTGGGGACCGATTTTCGTATCTGGCGCGATGTCATCGTTCGCCTCGCCGGCGATTTCGCCATCGTCCTTTACGACAAGCGCGGCCATGGCCTTTCCGACATCGGCGAGACGCCTTACTCCATCGAGGACCACGCCTCGGATCTTGCCGGACTTTTGGACCTTCTCTCGGTCAAGGGCTCGTTCATTTGCGGCCTTTCAGTCGGCGGCCTGATCGCGCAATCGCTCTACAGCTCGCGTCCAGACCTGGTGCGCGCGCTCATCCTCTGCGACACCGCCCACAAGATCGGCACGAACGAATCCTGGAATGCCCGCATCCAAACGGTCGAGGCAAAGGGCATCGGGAGCATCGTCGACAAGGTCATGGAACTCTGGTTCACGCCAGCCTTCCGCAGACCGGAAAACACCGAATTCGTCGGCTATCGCAACATGCTGGAACGCCAGCCTGTCGCCGGATATGTCGCCACCTGTGCGGCGATCCGCGACGCCGACTATACAGAGGTTGCCAGGAGCATCGACGTGCCGACCATCTGCATCGTCGGCGATAAGGACGGATCGACGCCTCCGGATCTCGTGCGCTCGACGGCCAAGCTCATACCGGGGGCGCGCTTCGAGATCATCCTCGACGCCGGCCACATTCCCTGCGTCGAGCAGCCGGAAGCACTGACCGCCATCCTGCGCGCCTTCATCGACTTCGCCTCCCAGGAGAAACAGCATGAGTGACCCTCACGTGCCATCCGAGCGCTACCGGCAGGGCATGGCCACGCGCCGCGCCGTTCTTGGCGACAGCCATGTGGAACGCGCGCAGTCGGCATCGACGGAGTTCGACCGCCCGTTCCAGGAGCTTATTACCGAGGCAGCCTGGGGTCATGTCTGGTCGCGGCCGGGCTGGAGCAAGCGGGACCGCTCGATCGTGACGATCGCGCTGCTCGCCGCGCTCGGCCAGGACGATGAGGTGGCCATGCACGTGCGCGCCACGGCCAATACCGGCGCCACGCGGGAGGACGTTTGCGAGGCATTGCTGCATGTCGCGATCTATGCCGGCGTGCCGGCTGCCAATCACGCGATCAAGATCGCCAAGCAGGTTTTCCAGCAGATGGACGCCGAAGAGGCGGCCTAGGCCGGCAAGTACAAGAGGGAGGCAGACCATGTCTGACATTACAAACCGGAAGCCCGAGACCGGAGCCTTCTTTGCCCGCGACCGCGCCTGGCATCCGCCAGCCTTTGCGCCGGGCTACAAGACGTCGATCCTGCGCTCGCCTCAGAAGGCGCTGCTGTCGCTGGACGGAACGATCTCCGAAATCACCGGCCCGGTCTTCGGCCATTCGATGATCGGCGAACTCGACAACGATCTCATCCACAATTTCGCCAAGTCCGGCGAGGCTGCGATCGGCGAGCGCATCATCGTGCATGGCCGCGTGCTCGACGAGCGGGCAAAGCCCGTTGCCGGTGCGCTGGTGGAATTCTGGCAGGCCAATGCCGGCGGCCGCTATCGCCACAAGAAGGAAACCTATCTCGCCGCCATCGATCCCAATTTCGGCGGCTGCGGCCGCGCGATCACCGACGAGGAAGGCCGCTACTATTTCCGCACCGTGCGCCCCGGCGCCTATCCCTGGCCAAACGGCGTCAACGACTGGCGCCCGGCCCATATCCATTTCTCGGTCTTTGGCCACGGTTTCGCCCAGCGCCTGATCACGCAGATGTATTTCGAAGGCGACCCGATGATCTGGAAATGTCCGATCGTCAGCACGATACCGGACAAGGCAGCGATCGAGCAGCTGATCGCTCCGCTCGACTGGGGCAACACGATTCCGATGGATTCGCGCGCCTACAAGTTCGATATCGTTCTGCGTGGCCGCCGCTCGACCATGTTCGAGAACAAGTTGGAGGGGAACTGATGGCCCAGGAACTCGGCTACCTCAAGGAAACCCCGTCGCAGACCGCCGGACCCTATGTCCACATCGGCCTCACCCCGAATATCTGCGACATCGGCGGCGTATACGAGACCGATCTCGGCACGCGGATGGTCAACGACAAGACGCTCGGCGAGCGCATTACCATCAGCGGCCGCATTTTCGACGGCGCGGGCGCACTGGTGCGCGACGCCGTCGTCGAGATCTGGCAGGCGGATAGTGCCGGCCTCTACAACAGCCCCTCCGAAATGCGCGGCACGGCCGATCCGAACTTCACCGGTTGGGGTCGAAGCGCGACGCGGGCCGAAGACGGCGTTTACACCTTCGAGACGATCAAGCCGGGCCGTGTTCCCTTCAAGGATGGCCGCAGGATGGCGCCGCACGTCACCTTCTGGATCGTCGCCCGCGGCATCAATATCGGCCTGCACACCCGCATGTATTTCCCGGAGGAAACGGACGCGAACGCGCAGGACCCGCTGCTCGCCCGCATCGAGCATCGCCATCGGCTGGAAACGCTGATTGCGACCGGGACGGCACCCGCCTATAGCTTCGACATCCATCTCCAGGGCGAAAGGGAAACCGTCTTCCTGGACATCTGAGAATCCGCCTGCAACTGAGGGCCGGCGGAAGATAGCGAGACAAATGCCAGCGTCTGCCTTCGACCATCCGTTTCTTTCTGGCCTTCTCGGCGATGATGAAGTATCGGCACATTTTTCGGCGGAAGCCGATATCCGCGCCATGCTTGCCTTTGAAGCCGCGCTCGCCAGCTCTGAGGCTGCTGAAGGCCTCATCCCCGCCGATGCGGCGCGCCGGGTCGCGGAGGTCTGTTCCAGCTTCACCCCCGATGTCGCCGCCCTGAAATCGGCGACGTCAGCGGACGGGGTCGTTGTTCCCGAGCTTGTCAGGCAACTGCGCAAAGCCGTCGGTGGCGATGCTGCGCAGCATGTCCACTTCGGCGCGACCAGCCAAGACGCGATCGACACGAGCCTGATGCTGCGGCTGAAGCCAGTGAGCTTCCTGCTTGCAACGAGGCTCTACGCCATCATCTCGGCCTTCAACTCGCTCGAGACACGCTTCGGCAGCGAACGCCTGATGGGCCACACCCGAATGCAGGCGGCGATCCCGATCACTGTCGCGGACAGGGTGCGGGCCTGGCGCGAGCCGCTCGAAGACTATCGCGAGCGGCTGACCCTGCAGAGGTTTGCCGTGCAGTTCGGCGGCGCG
Organism: Rhizobium sp. BK251; assembly: GCF_004345245.1. GTDB lineage: Bacteria > Pseudomonadota > Alphaproteobacteria > Rhizobiales > Rhizobiaceae > Rhizobium. Next base: position 9,559 of record NZ_SLUQ01000014.1, read on the forward strand.
GCGGGCACGCTGGAAAAGCTCGCCGACAGGGCTCCCGGCGTGCGCGCCGGACTTGCAGCCGAACTTGGGCTCACGGACGAACCGCAATGGCAGAGCCAGCGCGGCCGCATCGCAGACTTTGCCGGGCTTTTCTCGCTGATCAGCGGCAGCCTCGGCAAGTTCGGCCAGGATGTGGCGCTGCTCGCCCAGGCCGGCGAAGAGATCGAACTCGCCGGCGGCGGCAGCTCGTCGGCCATGCCGCACAAGCAGAACCCGGTCGCAGCCGAGACGCTTGTCGCGCTCGCCCGCTTCAACGCCACCCAGCTTTCGGGCATTCACCAGGCGCTGGTCCATGAACAGGAGCGCTCCGGCGCCGCCTGGACCCTGGAGTGGCTGATCCTCCCGCAGATGGCAGTCGCAACGGCAGCTTCGCTTCGCCTTGCCGCTGAACTCGCCGCCAACATTCGAAGACTCGGGAGCCCGATCTCGCGTAAATCATAACCTGGCGCGTATGAATTGCCGTGCTTATTTCATTTTTGCATCACTGTTTTGCATGACACACTAAGATGGGGATAGTCCGGCCGCCGGAAATCGGGGCACTGCAGCGGAGCTATCAGAGGGAGGAAATATGAAACGGTTGGTCTTGGCCGCGATAGCGGCAATCATGATGGGTGGCGCGGCCTACGCGGATACGATCAAGGTCGGTGTCGTCGGCCCGTTCTCGGGTCCCTTCGCGCTTCAGGGCAAGAATTTCAAGGCCGGCATTGACGCCTTCATGGCGCTCAACGGCGACAAGGTCGGCGACGATACGGTCGAGATCATCTACCGCGACGTGCCGCAGGCCGATCCGGCGCAAGCCAAGGCGCTGGCGCAGGAACTCGTCGTCAAGGAGGGCGTGCAATATCTCGGCGGCTTCTACTTCACGCCGGACGCGATGGCCGTTACGCCGATACTGAAGCAGGCCAATGTTCCGCTCGTGGTTATGAATGCCGCCACGTCGGCGATCGTCACCAAGAGCCCGTTCGTGGTGCGCACCTCCTTCACCACCTGGCAGACCTCGACGCCGATCGCCAAAGTCGCCCATGATGCTGGCGTCAACAAGGTGATCTCCGTCGTCAGCGACTATGGCCCGGGCATCGATGCGGAAAACGCCTTCAAGGCCGGCTTCGAGAAGGAAGGCGGACAGGTCGTCGAGGCGATCCGCATGCCGCTTTCGACGAACGACTTCAGCCCCATCATGCAGCGTATCAAGGATTCCGGTGCGGAAGCTGTCTTCGCTTTCCTGCCATCCGGGCCGACGACGCTCGGTTTCGTGAAGGCGTATAACGAGAATGGTCTGAAGGCTGCCGGTATCAAGTTCTTCGCCCCCGGCGACCTGACGCAGGAGTCGGATCTGCCGGCGCTTGGCGACGCCGCACTCGGCATCCAGACGACCTTCCACTATGCCGTCTCCCACGATTCCCCGGAAAACAAGGCGTTCGTCGAAGCGGCAGGCAAGGCGATCGGCAATCCCGCCGAGCTCTCCTTCCCGGCTGTCGGTGCCTATGACGGCATGTATGTCATCTACAAGATGATCGAAGCGACCGGCGGCAAGCAGGATGCACAGAAGGCCGTCGATGCCGTCAAGGGACTGGCTTGGACGAGCCCGCGCGGCCCTGTTTCGATCGATCCGGAATCGCGCCACATCACCCAGAACATCTACCTGCGCGAAGTTGCCAAGGCTGACAACGGGACCTACTACAACAAGGAAGTTCAGACCTTCGAGAAGCAGGGTGATCCGGGCCTCGCGGCGGCCAAGTAGCAGCGCCTCGGCGGGCCTGTTGCTATAGGCGCCGGCGGCCATCCACGCTGCCGGCGCAGAACGTCGATGCGTTGCCCGTCCGCGGGCGGGGAAGGCGATGGCTCATCTGCTCTCCCCGCTTGCCGGGAACTGTGCCGAGCAGCGCGGGGAACGCGCGACATGAAAGACAAAGCAATCGGACGGGTTCATGCAAACTGTCTTCAGCATAGCAGTCGATGCCCTGGCCTACGGCATGGTGCTGTTCGTCATCTCCATCGGGCTTTCGGTGACGATGGGCCTGATGCGGGTCGTCAATCTCGCTCACGGCGCCTTCGCGATGATCGGCGGCTATATCGCCTCCTATGCTGCCCGTGACATGGGGCTAGGCTACGCCGCTGCCGTGGTACTTGCGGTCGTCGGAACGGTCGCGATCGCGATCCCGATCGAGCGCCTGCTCTACCGCCGTATCTACGGCGCCCCGGAACTGACGCAGGTGCTGATGACGATCGGCATCACCTTCTGCATCATCGGCATCGCCAATTTCGTCTTCGGCCCGACGCTGAAGACCATCCCGCTGCCACCTGACCTGCAGGGCTCCGTCGACCTCGGCTTCCGTTCGATCGCCACCCACCGTGTCTTTGCCATCGTCTGCGGACTGCTCGTTGCCGCTCTCCTGTGGTTCCTGATCGAGAGAACCGCCTTCGGCGTCAAGCTGCGCGCCTCGGTCGACAACGCCGCCATGGCCGCCGCACTCGGCGTGCGCACCGAGATCATCTATGCCGTCAGCTTCGCTGTCGCCGTTGGCCTTGCCGCCCTCGGCGGTGTCCTCGGTGCCGAGCTTCTGCCTGTCGAACCCTATTACGCGCTGCGCTACATGGTCACCTTTCTCGTCGTCGTCTCTGTCGGCGGGGCGGGCTCCATTCCCGGTGCGCTCGTCGCCTGCCTCCTGCTCGGCGGCATCGACACGACGGGGCGCTACCTGATGCCGGAATTCGGCGAATTCTTCTTCTACCTGGCCGTCATCGCGATCATCTGCATCTTTCCGCGCGGCCTTGCCGGAAGGCTGAAATGAGATGGCAATGACGATCAACACCGAAGGCCTTTCTGCTGCATCCCGCCAGAGCCGCTCGCTGCATCACGACCTGATCGGCATTGCCGTCATCATCGCGCTCGCGGCCGCCGGCTTCCTGCTCTTTCCCGACAATCTGGCGCTGTTGACGCGCATCATCGCCATTGCGCTTCTCGTTCTCTCGCTCGATCTCGTCACCGGCTATTGCGGCGTGGCGACGCTGGGTCACGCAGCGCTCTTCGGCGCCGGCGCATACGCGGCGGGCATGGCCTCGGCGCATTTCGGGGTCAACGATCCGCTGCTGATGACAGCGATAGGGATTGCCGGCGGCGCGGTGGCCGGCCTCGTCTGCGGCCTCGTGATCCTGCGCGCCCACGGCCTGCCGCAGCTCGTGCTCTCCATCTCGCTTGTCTACCTCTCGCACGAGTTCGCCAACAAGGCGTCCAGCTGGACAGGCGGCAGCGACGGGCTCTCTGGCATTTCGCCGGATCCCCTCCTCGGCTATTTCGAGTTCGACCTGTGGGGCCACACGGCTTACATCTTCGGCGTCGTACTCCTGCTCGTCGTCTTCGTGCTCTTGCGATTCCTTGTTCGCTCGCCGTTCGGCATGCTCTGCCGCGGCATCAAGCAGGACCCGCTGCGTATCCGCGCCATGGGCGCCTCGCCAAAGGCGACGCTCATCAAGATGTACGTGATCTCAGGCGCGGTCGCCGGCGTCGGCGGGGCGCTCAACGCGATCTCGACGCAAGTCGTGGGCCTCGACAGCCTTTCATTCACCCTCTCGGCGGAAGCGCTGGTCATGCTGGTTCTCGGAGGCACGGGCTCGCTCTTCGGGGCGCTTTCCGGCACCGTCATTTTCATGCTCTTCGAGGACTATGTCTCGGCGGCCAACCCCTTCCACTGGCTGACCATCGTCGGCGCGCTGCTGATAGCCGTCGTGCTCGTGGCACCGAAGGGCCTCTATGGCACCGCCGCCGACCTGATCGCCCGTCGCAGGGAGGCTCGCTGATGAGCGCCGTCTTCGAAGTCCGAAATTTAGGGAAATCCTTCGGCGGTCTCGCAGTCACGAATAATGTTTCACTTTCGCTTGCGCCCGGCGACCGGGTCGCGTTGATCGGGCCGAACGGTGCAGGCAAGACGACCTTCGTCAACCTCGTGACCGGCAGTCTCGCGCCCGATTCCGGCGAGGTGCTGCTGGGCGGTGAATCCGTGACAAGAACCGACGCGATCAGCCGCGTGCGCCGCGGCCTCGTGCGTTCCTTCCAGGTGACCCGCCTCTTCCAGGAAATGACACCGGCCGAACATGTCGCGCTGGCGATCCTGCAGCGGGAGGGCCGGTCCGGCCGCATGTTCGGCAACTTTCTGGCGATGCCGGCCGTCATGGCCGAGGTCGACGCTTTGCTCGCAACGCTCGGCCTGCGCGAGCACATGCACCGCAAGGTCAACGAGATTGCTTACGGCCAACAGCGGCTGCTCGAGATAGCCGTGGCGCTCGCGCTGCGGCCGAAGGTGCTGCTGCTCGACGAGCCGGCTGCCGGCGTGCCGCAGAGCGATACGGGTCGCATCGAACAGGCGCTTGCCGACCTGCCTTCCGATCTCGCCGTGCTGATGATCGAGCACGACATGGACCTCGTATTCCGGTTCGCAAGGCGCGTCATCGTGCTTGCCGCGGGCACAATCATCTTCGATGGCGCGCCCGCCGATGTCACGAAGGACGCGCGGGTGCGCGAAGCCTATCTTGGGAGCTATGCCAATGCCAGCGACGCCGCTTGAGGTGGAAAATCTCTCCGCCGGCTACGGGCCGACGCGGGTGCTGGAAGGCGTTTCCTTCTCGGTTCCGGCCGGGCGCCGCCTTGCCGTGCTTGGGCGCAACGGCATGGGCAAGACGACACTGCTTGCGACGCTTGCCGGCCAGACGCGACGCTACGACGGCAAGATCCGCATCGGCTCGTCCGACGTGACCGGCCTGCCCAGCGCCTCACGCGCCCATCATGGCCTCGGCTATGTGCCGCAGACGCGCGCGATCTTCCCGACACTGACCGTCGAGGAAAACCTCTTCGTCGGGCTGAAGGGCCGGCCGAAAACGGCGCTGCAGGAGGCCTATGCGATGTTCCCGCGCCTTGCGGAACGTCGCCGGAATCTCGGCTCGCAACTTTCCGGCGGCGAGCAGCAGATGCTGTCGACCGCGCGCACCATCCTCGGCCGCCCCTCGATCCTGTTGCTCGACGAACCGCTGGAGGGCCTAGCACCTGTCATCTGCGAAGAGTTGATGGCTGCGTTCTCGGCGCTTGCCCAGACCGGCGACATGACCATCCTTCTCGTCGAGCAGCGCATCCAGAGCGCGCTCGATTTCGCCGATCAGGTGATCATCCTCGAACGCGGCCGCCTTGCCTGGAGCGGCACGCCCGAGGCTCTCGCCCAGGACAGCGAAGCGGTCGAGCGGTTTCTGGGCGTCGGCGGGCTTCATTGAAGCGACCGGCGAAGTGGGCGGTGGTCAACCCTCCTGGGTATTCGCCAGGATACGCAGCCGCCTGATCTCTTGCGCGCCCTCCAGGAGCGCATCAGCGACGATCACATCCGGTATGTCCATGAGGATCGAGGACATGTGCTGCAGATCCTTGCTCACGCCACGTTCCATCGGCACGATCTTGTCCGTCGCCGCCAATACATTCCGCAATCCCTGGATCGTCGATACCGCGCGATGGAGCAACCGCCGACGTTCGACCGGCGAAAGCTTGCCGACCTGGTTTGCGGCCCGGACGAGTTCGGCGATGAAATCCGGTGGGGCCGTCAAAGCTTGGGCCTGTGCTGCCAGCCGCGATAGGTCGAGGGCACCTCGACAGCCTCATGCGCCTTGGCGAGAATCTCCAACCAGGCGCCCAGTTCGGCCGGGACTTCGTCCTCGCCGCTCTCCCATGCCTCCACCAGGGCAAGGTCGCACTGCAGCGCGCTTGCCAGGTTGATCGGCGTCCAGCGGATATGAAGCAGGCATTCTGTGAAACGAGCGGGTGTCATCGGCATTAACTTGTTGATCCATAAAGTCGAGCGATGGTTGCCGACAGGGCGCGATGAGTCAAGTCTGCGAGCCCGGCACGCAATCAGCCCGGCACTTTTCTTCGAAGCCAGAGAATCGAAAATTTCTTCGAAGCCCAGGAACTGGAATAGCCGACGAAGATGAATGGTGGCTGAACCGCGCTTTCAGGACGAGTTCATTCCGCCGGGCTCAAACTCCTCGCATATCTGAGGAGATAAAAGATGAGAAAGCTTTTCAACACTCTCGCCATTGCGGCCCTCGGCGCAGTCATCGGGTTCACCTCGTTTGAGCCCGCATCCGCAGCCCCGGCACCGGCACAGCGCCCGGCTGTTGCGCAACAGAACGATGTCGTCCAGGTTCGTCACTGGAGGCGTTATCCGGAGTATCGGTACGATCGGTACCCGCCCCGTCACTGGCGCTCCGATCGCTGGGAACGCCGCAACTACTGGCGGGATTCCCGTTGGAGGGAAAATCGCGAGTGGCGCCGGTATCACCGCCGGGACCGCGGCTACATATACTTCGATCTCTGAGGGCTTCAACAGGACCCTACCCGGACAAAGCCTCGGCTCCCTTGGGACTTGGAGGTCTGATCCGGAGCTGTTGCGGTTGTCGCATGCCAAGGGCTTGCGACAACCCGCCAATCGGCAGTGATGCCCCTACTGCCTTGTAGCTGGCAATGCCTCAGCCTTTGAGACCGTGGTAAAGTCGCGCATGCCGATGGCCCTGCCGCTTTGTGTGCTGAGCGAAAGTCTTGCGAGCGGCTCCTTGCTATGCCTCTCGACCATCACCCGGTCCAACTCGCCTTCGCTGAAGCAATTCTCTTCCCCCCATTGCCACAGCGACAGGAGGACGACGCCAAGCCGTTCACCCTTTTCTGTCAGCACGTAGGCATTGTAGGCCGATCCCTCGCTTTCCGGCTCTGTGCGGAGAATGCCGGCGTCCACGAGCTTTTTCAGGCGAGCAGACAGTATGTTCCTGGCAAGCCCGAGGTTCTTCTGAAACTCGCCGAACCGCTTCTCTCCGCGAAACGCATCCCGAATGATCAGCAGCGACCACCAGTCACCGATGACGGAAAGCGCGCGTGCTATCCCGCAATCGAGCGCTCCCAGATCCGTCTTCTTCCCCTTCATTCATGCCTCCGCATTCGCAAACTTTCCAGTTGCAAAAATAAACTACCGGGCATAGCCTGTCTACCAGTTGCGAATTTAAACCGTCTGGCGTGCGGCGCTCCGTCACGGGCCGCACGCAGGCCGTAGCGTAAAAGCCATGGGAGGAGTAATGAAGTTCAACGATACAGCCCCCGTCACGGCACCCGCGGGCGGCCCTCCGCCATGGCTCGAAAAGCTGGCCGAGGATGCCACTCTCGAGGCCACGGTACTGAAGTATCCGGTCGTGGGCCGGGAAAACATCCGCGCGCTCCTGAGCCATGCGATCCGGCTCTACGAGTTTCAGGATTTCACCTACAAGGGTGATTTCGGTGATCAATTCTTCATGGAGTCCTACCGCTCAAGCATCCGTGGCGTGCCGATCGAATGCCTGGTTGTCGTCCACATGAATGCCCTGGGCGAGGCAGACTCGCTCGTGATCAACCACCGTCCACTGGATGCAGCGCTGCTCTTTTCGGCGCTCATGTGGGAAGCTGTGGGCGATCGCTTCGGTGACCTCTATGTTACGATTCCGCAGCTCGCAGCTATGGAAGAGGCGAAGTAACCATCATCTCCCTTTCGGCGGCTCCAGTTTCGACCGGGCCGGCGAAGGCAGTTCCCGGCCGCCCGCATTGCCGGGATTCGAGCGCTTCACTGGCGCTCCCTACTTCCGTACAGATCCCCATATCCGAGGTAGCCATGTCCCGATACACGCCTCACCTCCTTGTTGGCCTCATATTCGGCCTGGCGCCGTTGGCGGTTGCCCAGGACACCCCGGCAGGTAGTGGCGGCCAAGCGCCGGTTGCCGGGGCGCATGCCCCCCTGACATTGCCGTCGGATCGCCCGATCGGCACGATCGAGCCGGTCTTCGAATTTTATGACGCGATGCCGACGGGTGTCACCGTCTCGGCCAGCGGGCGCATCTTTGTGAACTTCCCCCGCTGGGGCGACGACGTGCCTTACACCGTCGGCGAAATCCGGGACGGAAGGGTCGTTCCCTATCCGGATATTGGGACGAACATCTTCGATCCGGCGCGACCGGCGGAGACGCTGAGGAGCGTGCAGAACGTCGTCGTCGATCCCCTCGACCGGCTCTGGATCGTTGATACCGGCGCCCCGCAGCTTGCCCCGCCCCTTGTCGGCGCGGCAAAGCTCGTGGCTGTCGATCCCACGACCGACAGGATCGTAAAAACGATCGTGCTGCCACCCAGCGCCGTGACATCGACGACCTACATCAACGACGTGCGCTTCGACCTCCGCCAGGGCAAGGCCGGCTACGCCTATCTGACGGACTCGTCGTTTCGTGGGCCGGGCGGCATCATCGTCGTCGATCTTGCTAGCGGCGAAAGCTGGCGAAGGCTGACCGGAGACTATTCGACATCGCCGGACCCGACCTTCATTCCGATCGTCGAAGGCGAGCAGATGGCAACCCGCCAGACGGGCAGGCCACCGCTCAACGTCGGCTATGGCTCCAACGGCATAGCCATCTCCGCCGATGGCGCCACCCTCTACTATTCACCGCTCTCCAGCCGCCATCTGTTTTCGGTGCCGACGCGCATATTGCGCGACCGCACGGTCGACGACGCCGCCGTCGCCCGCTCCGTCATCGATCTCGGGGAAAAGGGCGCCTCCGACGGCCTGATGTCGGATGACAAGGGCCGGATCTATGCCGGGGACTATGAGCACAACAGCATCCGCCAGCGGGACACCGATGGGATCTGGAAGACGATCGCCCATGACGGTCGCATTCTGTGGCCGGACACGCTCTGGGTCGCCAATGACGGTTATCTCTATTTCACGGCCAACCAGCTGCATCGCCAGCCGCCGTTCCACGAAGGAACGGACATGCGGGAGAAGCCCTATACGCTTTTCCGCCTGAAGATCGACGGAGGGCCGGTCTCGCTCAAGTGACGGGCCGCTCTTGCCGCCATCGGCGATGACAGGACCGGGGCCGGCCTATCCCTTCACGGCTCCGGCGGTCATCGAGCCCGAAATCTGGCGGTACATCAGCAGACCGAGCAGCGCCGGCGGCAGGGCGCCGAGTATCATCACCGCAGAGGCTGTGCCCCACTGCACGCCGCCGCCGCTTGCCGCGAAGAAGAACGAGGCGCCGACGGTCATCGGAACAGCTCGGCTGGTCGTCAGCATCAGACCGAACAGGAATTCATTCCAGGCGGTGATGAAGCCGAAAATGAAGGTCGTCACGACCGCCGGCCGCACCACCGGTCGGATGATCCGCAGCATGATCTGGAACGAATTCGCCCCGTCGATCCTCGCCGCCTCATCGAGTTCCAGCGGCACGTCGTTGATGGCATTGACAAGGATGACGAGTGCCAGCGGCGTATTGACGATCGTCAGGATCAGCCCGAGGCCAAGCTGCGTATCCAGGAGGCCAAGCCATTGGTACATCATGTAGAGCGGGATCGCGAAGATGATCAGCGGCACGGCGCGCAGATTGATGACGATCGGCAGGAGCATGCGCCGCCCTGCCTCGCTTCTCGCGATCGCATAGGCCGCGGGAAATGCGAGCAGGATCGCAAGGCAGGTGCCGATCAGCGAGGCAACGACGCTGTTGAAGAGATAGGAATAGATGTTGAAGCGGTCGGTCTGGGTGAGCACCCGGGCATAATTCTCGAGTGTCGGCTGGTTGATCCAGAGACCGGCATTGGTCGAGAGCTCGCGGGCACTCTTGAATGAGGTGACCAGCGTGACGATGACCGGAAAGTTCATCGCCAGGGCGGCGACCGCAAAGACAAGCCAGCGCAGTGCGTTCACCATCGTCACGTCCTCCTGCGGCCGGCAAGCCAATTAAGACCGTAGAGCACGGCTAGCGAGGCCAGGAAGAGCACGACGGAAGCGGCAACCGCCTTGCCGATCGCGCCCTCCTTGAAGAAGGCCTGGTAGATGTAGATCGACAGCGAGGTCGTGGAGCCGCCGGCGCCGCTGCCGGTCAGCGCATAGACGTTGTCGAAGACGCGGAAGCCGTCGATGAAGCGGATGAAGAAGGCGATCATCAGCGTCGGGCGCATCAACGGCAACTCGATCCACCACAGGACCTGCAATGCAGAGGCACCATCGAGTGCCGCCGCCTCCCGCGTCTCCAGCGGGATCGCCTGATAGGCGACATAGAAGAGCAGGAATGCGAAAGGCGTCCATTGCAGCGTCTCGACGACCACGAGCGTGCGAAACGCATTGTTGACGTCGAGGAAGGCGGGGCTGTCGCCGAACCATTCGAAGAGGTAGTAGGGCACCGGCCCCGCGAATTCATGCAGCACAAGCCTGTACATCAGGCCGATCATCGCCGGGGCGACCATCAGCGGCAGCATCAGCGGCGCCATCAGGACGGAGCGCTTGGCGAGCAACGGCGCCAGGAAGATCGCGAGGAACAACCCGATCAGGCACTCGGCCAGTGCCGTCAGGATGCCGAAGCGCAGCGAGAAGAAGCTCGCCCGCCAGAAATCCCGATCCGTCAGGACCACGAGATAGTTGCCGAAGCCGGTGATGCTCGGGCTCCGCAGCGTTTCAAAACTCACCGTCGAGACGGAATAGACGAGATTGACGACGGCCGGAAAGCCGAGAAAAAGCAGCAGGAAGCCGGTGAGCGGCGCGAGATACGCACTGCCTTCGGCGCGTTTTACGATAGCCATTTCGATCCGCCTGATGGGCCGGACGCCGGGTTTGCCGGCGTCCGCCTCTGATTACTTCTTCAGGAGATCCTGCATGCCTGCCTTGGTATGGGCAAGCGCATCGTCGAGGCTCTGCTGGCCGGACCAGTAGCCGGTGAATTCCTTGGCCTGCAGTTCGTAGACCGAAAGCGCATTGGCGGAGGTGGCCCCGTCCATGACATAGCCGTACTTGCTGGCGAACTCCCCGAGCTTGACGAGATCAGGGCGGTCCGAGGCCACCTTCGCGACCACGTCCGGGGTGAGCGCCGGCGAGCCGCCGCTACGGGCATAGGTCAGGGCCGCGTCTTCGGTCGCCAGCCATTTCAGGAACTTGACGGCACCTTCCTTGTTCTTGGCATTCTTGTTGAGGCCGAGACCAAGGCCATGGATATGGTCTGCACGGCCATCCGGACCTGCCGGAGGCGCAACGATGCCGGTGACTTCGGCAACCGCGGGCGATTTCTCCATGTTCGTCAGGTCGGCCGCCGCGGCATTCCACTGCAGCGCCGTCGCCGCCTGGCCCGAGCCAAAGGCCGCATTGGTTTCGGCATACTCGTAGGTCAGCGAATCCTTCGGCGAAGCGCCTGCGTCGTAGAGCGTCTTGTAGAGCTCGAGACCGGTCTTGTAGGCGTCGGAATCGACGGTCACGTTGCCGTCCTTGTCCATCCAGTCGCCTCCGTATGAGCGCGGCAGCGACTGGAAGACCATCATGTTGAACAGCAGGTTCTTCATCTGCAGCACGGTGCCATAGCGCACCGGGCTGTCGGGATTTGCCTGCTTGGAGAAATAGAGCGCGGTCGCAGCCCAGTCGTCCCATGTCCAGCTGTCCGGATCCTTCGGCTGCAGCTCCTTGCCGAGAACCTTCTGGGCGATCTCGGAATAGGTCTTCTTCGCCGCATCGTCCTTCATCAGGGCGTCGATCAGGTCCTTGCGATAATACATGAAATGCAGCGAAAGGTCGGTCGGCACGCCATACTGCTTGCCGTCGAACTGCATAGTCTTCAACACGGATTCGCCGAAGACCTTGGCGGCATCACCGCCGAGATCGACCGGCTCCATGTACGGCGCGTAGCGGCCGATCGAATAGGTGGCGACGAGGTTGATATCGAATGCGTCGGAACCGGCCGCCATGTCGGCCTGCAGCTTGTCGAAGAAGCCGTCGCGATTGAAGAACAGGAGCTCCACCTTGTCGGGGTCGGCTGCCTGCTTGTTGTAGGCCTCGACAGTGGCGCGCAGCGCGGTTTCCTCGGAACCGCCGGGCCAGCCGAGCACGGTGACGGTAGCATTGGCAATGCCCGGCAGGGCAACGCTCGCAAGAAGCGCCGCAAATGCCGGAAGAGATGTCCTGTTCAGTTTCATCGTTGTTCCCTTTCTTTGTTCTATTGCTTCGATTGCTGCCCGGAGGGCGCCGCTACCTGCCCTCTCCCGCAAGGTCCGCTGCGCCGATGATGCCTGCGCGACCGCCGAGCTTGGCCGCGACGAGATGAGGGGTAAGGCGGGGAGAAATGCCCGCCAGATGCTGTCCAACCTGACCGAGATACCCCTCGGCAAGGCCGATGCCGCCGCCGATGACGATCTGCTTCGGGTCGAGCATCATCTGGATGTCGCGGCAGAGCGTTGCCACCCGAAACGCCGACTGCGAGACGATCGCGCTGGCCCAGTCCGCTCCCTTGCGTGCCTCGGCGAAAACGCCGGCGGCATCCGTTTCATGGCCCGTAGCTTTGGCTTGCGCGGCCATCCAGCGACCTGAGGTTTCGTCCTCGATCGGTGCCACGCCCTGCGACGGGCTGCGGATCAGACCGAAATGGCCTGCAAGCCCGGTCAGCACCCTGCCGTTGACGACGATGCCGCCGCCGATGCCGGTGGAGATGGTGAGGAAGACGAGATCGCCGCCCCGCCCGGCGCCGAATCTGTATTCGCCCCATGCTGCCGCCTGCGCGTCGTTGACGGCGAAGGCGGGCGCCGCGAGCAGGGCCGAAGCCTTCTCGACGAGCGGATAACGATCCGGAATGCCGAGTGTCGCAGGATTGAGGGCCGACCAGAGCCCGTTCTGGATGAAGCCGGTCACGGCAATCCCAATCCCCGTATATCGGCCGCGCCACGAGCCGGTAGCTGCGGCGAGCGCGGCAAGCCACGCATCCGGCCCCGCCTCGCGCTCGGTGGCGACAACGATTTCCTCGATGACGTTGCTGCCCTTCACAAGCGCGGCCATCGTCTTCGTCCCGCCGATGTCGATGGCGAGCATTGTCCGGCTCCGCCCGTCACGCAGCGTAAAGGCCCTTTCGACGGTGTCGTGGAACCACGACGTAACGTGTTCGGTGCGCGTGATTGCCGAGCCGACAACCACCGCATAAGCACCTGCCCGCACAGCTTCCGCTGCCTGCTCCGGCGAGCGGATGCGACCCTCGGCAATGACGTAGGGAGTAAGCCTTCGCATCGCGGCGATGAGGGCGACGTCAGGTTCGACCGGCTCGGGTCCGCCAACATAGCCTGAGAGCGTCGTGCCGACGAAATCGACGCCGGCGGCAAGCGCTCGCTCAGCGTCCTCGAGGGAGGAGCAGTCGGCCATGGTGAGCTTGCCCTTGGCCCTGACTGCCTTGACGAGAGCCTCGACCTGCACGGGTCGGACGCGGTCGGTCGCGTCGAAAGCGACGACATCGGCGCCGGCATCGGCGAGCGCCTCGGCATCCTCGATGAAGGGCGTGATGCGCACCGGACTGTCGTCGAGATCGCGCTTGACGATGCCGATGATCGCCGCGGCTACCTGCGGGCGCACGGCCTTCACATAGGCGACCGACTCGATCCTCAGTGCCTTCGCACCGGCATCGAGGGCCGCCTTGGCAAAACCGACGACGAAGTCGGCATTGTCCATCGGCCCGCCGGGTACCGGCTGGCAGGAAACGATAAGGCTGTTGCTGATTTCTTCGCGCTGCACGTGACACCCCATTTCAGCATCACGATAAGACGAAAATACCAGATTACAACCAGTTTATGACTGGTATCATCGCTGCAGTTCGAAAACGAAATCGTAGACGTCGCCCTTGTAGCGAGTCTCGCAGTATTCGACGATCTGCCCATCGGCCAGGAAGCAGCGCCGTTCGGTCATCAAGAGCGGCGCTCCGGGCTCGCAATGCAGCTGGCTCGCATCCTCGGCGGAGGCAGCGCGCGAACGCATGCGCTGTATCGCCCGCTGCGGCAGGAAGCCCCGTGTCTCCAGTGCCTCGTAGAGAGAGTTGTCGACCATGTCGGGCGATGGCAGGAAGCGCACCGGCACGGCGGACATCTCCACGGCGATCGGCACGCCATCGGCAGTGCGCACCCGTCTCATGCGCACGACATTGGCATTGCCGGCGATACCAAGTGCCATCATCTCCGTCGGCGAGGCACGGCTTATGTGCTTGGAAAGCCAGATACATCCGGGCGTCTGGCCGCGCGCGCGGATATCCTCGGAAAAGCTCGTCAGCGTCGACAGCGACTTCTCGACCCGTGAGCCGACCTCGGTCTTGAAGCCATGCCGCCGGTTCAGGAGACCCTCCTCTTCCAGGAGAGCCAGCGCCTTGCGCACGGTCACCCGCGAAAGCGACAGCCTTTCGGCGATCACTCGCTCCCCCGGCAGAACGGCACCGGCCTTGACCGTGTTGGAACGGATCGCCGTCTCGATCGCCGCCTTCAATCGCTTGTAGAGCGGCAAGTCCGATGCCGTCTCGCCAAGCGTGGCGCCCACCATATCGATCAAGCTGTTCGCTGCCATTCCTGCTCCGTGCGCCCTGATCCACGGAGAAATTTTCCGTGGCCCGCTTCTGGACCTATACTGGTATTACGATTTGAAGGCAAATCACTCACGACGACCACGCAAAGATGGCCGGACCAAGTGCGAGCTGTGTATCTGGGTTGCGGCCCAGGCCCCAGTTCAATTGCACTAGGAGAACTGCTAATAGGTAGTTGCGCCGGATCGTTCCGTTAGGGACGACTCGACCGCTGGGGCGGATGCAGGACGGGTGATCTATGGGGTCGATCGCTAGTTTTCACATCAGGGACGTGATTGATCCGGGGGACGCGCTTGGCGAGATCCTCTTTGGATTGATCATGGCACTTACCTTCACCGTCGGCTCCCGGCTTCTTTTTTCGGAGACCGGGCTGGACGTTCACGAACTAATCGTCGCGACGGTCGGCTGCAACGTCGCCTGGGGGATCATCGACGCGGTTCTCTTCACCCTCGGGACGGTCTTCTACAAGAGCCGGCGCGTGCGCGTCCTTCGCCAGGTCAGGACGGCAAGGAGCGACGATGTTGCACTATCGGCCCTGATGAAGGAATTTCCCATCAGCGGCGAACCCCTGGTAACCGCCACGGCCGATACGGATGCGCTCTACAGGTCCATGCTGGTCCTGGCCCGGCGAGCAGAACCCGGCAATCTCAGCCTGTCGAAGGAAGACGCCCTTGCGGCTGTCATTGTCTTTCTCCTTGTAACTGCGACAGCCCTTCCCGCAATCATTCCTTTCCTCCTCATCGACAATGCCGACCTCGCCCTGCGAACCAGCAATTTCCTGCTGATCGGGCTACTGTTCTTGACCGGCTTCGGATGGGCACGCTTTTCCGATTCGAAGCCGCTGAGAGCGGGGATCACGATGACCTGCCTTGGGCTCGCGCTCGTTGGCATTGCAGTGGCCCTGGGTGGTTGAGCATGAAACGCCCGGGAAACGAGACCACCCAAGATAACAAGGTCGATAGGCTCGACACCTGGGCGCTGCCGCTGCGGCTGCACCTCAGCGTCATTATCCTCGGACTCTTGGCCTGCACCTCGCTTCCCCTCGTGTGGATGACCTATACGCAGGGCAAGTTCACCGCCCTGTCGACTGGCGAGGCGCAGATGCGCCAGCTCGGGCTTCGCGCCATCGAGGACTACCACAACGTCTTCAACAGCGGATACGCCGCGATCATCACCGCCTCGGCCGTTCCGGAAATGCAGACCCCGCCACCAGCCGACCTGCAGGCAAAACAGGATTTTCTCCTGCGGGTGTTGCAGTCGACCTTTCGCATCGACGGCATCTATGCGGGCTATCCCGATGGCGGATTCGTTCAGGCCATCGATGTGGCGGCCAATCCCGATTGGCGCGGCAACCTCGACGCCCCGGCCGAGACCGCGTTTGCGCTCCGCGTGATCACCAGGACTGCCGGCGGCCCCAATACGACCTGGACCTTCTTCGACAAGGATGCGCACCCGATCAAACAACGCAGCGACCGCGATGATCTCTTCGATCCCAGGTTCCGGCCCTGGTACCTCGCGGCCGTTGGCGCGGGCAAGACAGCGTCGGTCGGGCCCTATGTCTCGGCGGCGACCAATTCCTTGACGATGACATTGGCAACACCGGCAGGGCCTGACAATCGCGTGGCGATAGGCGCGGACGTGCTGCTGCTGACGCTCGGCGAGATCGTCAATGTCAGCACGTTATCCGGACAGGCGCGCGGCTATGTCTTCGATCATACCGGCCGCCTGATTGTCCACTCCGACAGGCCCGTAATGGATGAGATCAGGAGACAGCTTCGCCGCGGCGCGGACCCATCACCTGCGGCCCTTGGCGAAGCGGATCCTGCCATTCCGGCGATCACGGACCTGCTGAGATCTGACGTGCGTCTGCCGGCCGGCGAGGTGATCCATTTTCCGGTGCGCGGGCGAGAGTATCTGGCGCAAGTCTTTCGTGAGGAGACCGGCGGGCTGCTGAGCGGCTACAATGTCGTGATAGCCGCGCCGCTGGACGACCTTGTCGCCCCTGTCGAAGAGATGCTGAAGCGGAATCTGGCGATCGCCGCTGCCTTCCTGGCAGCGGGCGTCCTGGCGTCAATCATCATTTCCCGCCTGATCAGCCGGTCGCTCTATGCGCTCGCCGATGAGGCCCGGCACATGGGCAACCTCGAATTCGGCAAGAGTCGCGTCTCGCACTCCTGGATATCGGAGGTCAACTCGCTGGCAAAGGCGCTGAACGCCGCCCGCGGTGCCATCAGGACTTTCTCACTCTACGTGCCGCGAGAGCTCGTGCGCAGGATCGTCATTGCCGGCCAATCGGTTGTCGGAACGGCGGCGCGGCAGGACATCACGGTGCTCTTCACCGACATCCGCGATTTCACTACCATTTCCGAGCTGCACTCGCCCGAGGAGGTCGTCGCCCTTCTCTCGACCTATTTCGAGACGCTCAACAGCACTGTCGAGCGGCACGGCGGCACGATCGTGCAATATATCGGCGATTCCGTTCTCGCGATGTGGAATGCTCCTGTGCAGGACGAACATCATATCGAGAACGCTTGCCGCTGCGCTCTTGCGATGAAGGCTGCGATCGACGCCATAAATGCTGCCAACTCTGCGGCCGGGCGCCCCGAGCTCATCACGCGCTTCGGCGTTCATACCGGTCCGGCCGTCGTGGGCAGCGTCGGAGCAGAAACACGCAGGCAGTACACCCCCATTGGCGACACGGTAAACATCGCATCGCGGCTGGAAGGCCTCAATCGCCAGTATGGGACTTCGATCCTGGTCAGCGGCGCAATCCGCGACGCGGTCGGTGACAAGTTTGAACTCGCCCCGATCGGAATCGTCAGCGTGAAGGGACGGACGGGACAAACCGAACTCTTCGAGCTCAGGGCATCGTCGCCGGCCTGAGGCGTTGCAGTCGCGTTCGCGAAAGCCCTGCCTCCGCGTCGCGGCAAGATGCGGCAGCGAAGCTAGTCGATGATGTGGTAGCCGCCGTCGATGTAGATCGTGTCGCCGGTTATCAGGCGGGCGGCATCGTGCGCCAGGAAGGCAGTTGCCATGCCGACATCATCGATCGACACGAGGCTCCGCGTAGGCGCCGTTTCCTGCGCCCTGTTCAGAAGCTCGTCGAATTCGGGGATACCCGAGGCCGCCCGCGTCGCCAGCGGTCCGGGCGAAATTGCGTGCACGCGGATGCCCTTCGGGCCGAGTTCGGCGGCGATGTAGCGCACGGCGCTTTCCAGGGCCGCCTTGGCCACACCCATCACATTGTAGTTCTTCACGACCATCTGGCTGCCGTAATAGGTCATGGTGAACAGCGTCCCGCCGCGCTTCATCAGCGGTTCGGCGAGATGCGCCATGCGTATGAACGACCAGCAGGATATGTCCATCGTTTTCAGGAACCCGTCGTGCGGCACATCGACGACGCGTCCCTGCAGCGTGTCCTTCGGCGAAAAGGCAATGGAGTGCACGAGAAAATCGAGTTCTCCCCATTCCTCCGTGATCCGCTCGAAGACAGCCTCCAACTGCCCCGGCACGGCGACATCGAGCGGCATGAAAATGGGAGCTTCGAGCTCCTGAGCCAGCGGCTCGACATAGGTCCGGGCTTTGTCGTTGAGATAGGTCACGGCGAGCTCCGCGCCCAATGCGCGGAATGCTCTCGCGCACCCCCAGGCGATCGACTGGTCGTTCGCGATGCCGACCACCAGCCCGCGCTTTCCTTCAAGAAGCTTGGCTTTTACCTCGGGAAGCATGTTCGATCCTCTTCTCGATCCTGGAGCTGGCAAGTGGCATCCTGCGCGATCGCACTAAGCGGCGATAAGCGCGAACGTATGCCGGGCGATCATCAATTCCTCGTCGGTCGGCACGACATAGATCGCGACCTTGCTGTCATCGGTCGACACAAGCAGTTCGCCACCATCATTCCGCCGGGCGTCGAGCGACGCTCCAAGCCAGCTGAGCTTTCCGGCTATACGCTCACGCATAACCGCAGAATTCTCACCGACACCGGCCGTGAACACGAAAGCGTCCAGCCCACCGAGCGCTGCCGCCAACGCGCCGGCATTGAGGCCCATGCGATGGACGAAATGGTCAAGGGCAAGTGCCGCGCCGGCGCTGTCGCTCGCCAGTAGATCGCGCACGTCATTGCTGATGCCGGACAACCCCTTCAATCCGGATTCCTTATAGAGCAGGTCCTGCAACTGCGCCGGCGTCATGCCATGCTGCTGCAGCAGGTAGAGAAGGACGCCCGGATCGATCTGCCCGCATCGGGTGCCCATGGGCAAGCCGTCAAGCGCCGTGAAGCCGAGCGTGCACTCTACGCTCCTGCCCTGCCAAAGGGCACACAGCGAGGCGCCGCTGCCGAGATGGGCGACGATGACGCGTCCGTTGCTGATGCCGGGTGCCACCTCGGCGAGCCTTCCCGCAACATATTCGTAGGACAGCCCATGAAAGCCGTACCGCCGCACGCCCTCGTCAAAGTAACGGGCGGGAATGGCATAGTGATCCGTCATCGGATCATGACCACGATGGAAGGCGGTATCGAAGCAGGCGACCTGCACAAGCTGCGGCTGGCGCTCGAGGAGGACGCGGATTGGCGCAAGGTTGTTCGGCTGGTGTAGCGGAGCGAGCGGTGCGTACCTCTCGAGTTCGTCCACCAGGTTTTGGTCGATACGTGCCGGGCGGGTATGGTCTGGACCGCCATGGACGACCCGGTGGCCGACGGCGATCAATCGCCCCTCCTGCCGCTCCCTAAGCCATTCGCCGACGAGACGCATGGCTGCAAGCAGATCGGGAACGTTCTCGCAGGAGTAGTTTTCATTCGCTACCCGTTCCCCGCCGGCGCTCTTGACGGTCAGGTGCGGCGCGGTGCCGATGCCCTCCATCTGCCCCTTGAGCAATCGTGCCAGCGTGCTTCCGGCGGCGAAAACCTCGAATTTCAAGCTCGATGAACCGGCATTCACGACGAGGATCGTGTCCATGGCAATCAACCGCCCTGTATTGGCGCCGTCCGGCGGCGTGCGTCGGCAAACAATACGCCAACCGCGCAGGAGGCAAGGCGCGTCCGAACCGAATCCGCCCGCGACGTCAGGATGATCGGGACGCTAGCTCCGAGAACGATTCCCGCGGCATCCGCCCTAGCCAGAAACGTCAGGTTCTTCGCCAGCATATTGCCCGCTTCGAGATTGGGAACCACGAGAATCTGCGCATGGCCGGCAACGGGTGATTTGATGCCCTTTATCGCTGCCGCCTCGGGATCGATCGCATTGTCGAAGGCGAGCGGCCCATCGAGGATGCCTCCGGTGATCTGTCCGCGTTCGGCCATCTTGCAGAGGGCGGCGGCATCGATCGTCGAAGGGATCTTCGAGCTGACCGTCTCGACCGCAGAAAGGATCGCGACCCGCGGAGTTCCGAGGCCCACCTGCGTAAACAGGTCGATGGCGTTCTGGACGATATCGCGTTTGACATCGAGATCCGGAGCGATGTTGATCGCGGCGTCGGTGATGAAAAGCGTTTCCGAATAGGTCGGAACATCCATCACGAAGACATGGCTGATCCGCCGCGCCGTCCTGAGGCCGGTCGCGGAGGAGGTCACGGCCCGCATGAGCTCGTCCGTATGAAGACTTCCCTTCATGAGCAGTTCAGCGCGGCCTTCGCGGATGACTTCCACCGCTTTCGCCGCAGCGGCATCGCTGTGCGGCGTGTCGATCAGCTCGAGAGGCGAAATGTCGAGGTCGTGCGACTTCGCGACTGCTCTGATCTTCTCCGCCGGCCCCACCAGAATGGGCCTTATTATCCCGACCTCGGCGGCCTCGACCGCGCCCCGCAGCGATGACTCGTCGCATGGGTGGGCAACGACGGTCGTCATCGGCGGCACCTGCTTGGCCCGTTCGATCAATCGCTCGTATTTCTGATGCCGCCCGGCTTCCCCGAGATTCTCCAAATCCGACATCCGCATATGCTCCATGTTGCAAGACGAGTTCACCCGCCGGCCATCGAGTGGCCGTCGGCTAGTTTGCGCTGCGGACAGCCTTGACCGGCACGGGCTTCGTCGGCGGCGGCACGGGTTCGGCAAGCGGCTCTTCGGAGACATCGAAAATGCCGACGATCCTCTGCAAGCGTCGCTCGGCTTCTTCGGAAAGCGCGCCGCGTGCGTTCAGAACCTCCTGGAGAGACGAAAGCGCTCCGCGACGAACGCCCTCATCTTGCGGCAGCATGGCTGGAAGCGCGTTGACGGCCGCCTCCTCGTCGAGCAGCAACATGAGGAACTGGTCGCGGATCAACGTCTTGAACTCGGCGAGCGTCATCGCCGGCATTCCGTTCTCAGCGCGCCGCATCCGGCGTATTGCGGCAAATCCACGCTCGTCCGCTGCGCCGCTCACCATCGCGACATAAAGCAGGCTGCGCGCCAGGGACTCGCGAAGCCCGCCCTGCCCGATTCGCGCCTTGAGTTCTTCGATCTTCTCATTCAGCACCTGAAGATGCAGTGCGGTCTTGCTGGCGCGACGGTGGGGCTTGGCATCCAGCGGATCGACGCCGACTGCTGCCTGCAGGAGTGGCGAACCATAGACCGAAAGGAAGGTCGCCTCGCTCAGCGCCTCGGTCGCACCGCGCCAGGCCTCCAGGCCCGCGATGATCTGGCTGGAGAACGCTTTTTCCAAAGCCAGGAAGGGATTTTCCGCCGCCACGGGACGGCGTTCCTCGGCCACGTCAGCGGCAAGATCCGCAATCTGCGCCATCAGGGGATTGGCGTCGGAAAGCAATTCATATTGCAGCCTGAGCGGATGGCTCTCCCGCAGTTGCTTGGCCGCCCAATCCGGCACCATCGCCCGCACGACTGGCTGGAAGAAGGTTCGATAAAGCGCGAGATTGATTTCAGAGACCCTTGCCGCGGTCGCGAAACGGCGATCGTCAGCGGGGCTATTGCAGCCGAGCGCCCTGATGTCGTCGAGCGTCCGGGCCTCGCAGCGCATGATCCAGTTGCCCTCGACGAGGTCTCCACGGATGGTCTCGTCGGTCTTCGCCTCGAACGTTGCTTCGTAGAGCCCCGGCGGCAGCGCGTCGATGAGGTCGATGTTGCTGGAGAATTCTCCATGCTCCTTGCGGGCAACGCTTGCCGACACGAAAATTCCGAGATGGCCGATTGTCTCATGAACGGTGTAGACGATCGTTTGCCCATGCGAGCGCATCTCGTTCACGTCGTCATAAAGGTCCAGGATCCAGTCGAGCGCCTGTGCGGGTGGCGTGATGTTGTCACCCTTCGAGCAAAAGACGACGATCGGCGCGCGAATGTTGCGAAGGTCGATCGCCTCGCCCTTCGATGTCTGGATGCGTCCCGCAGCGAGATTGTTGCCGACGAAGAGTTCATCCACGATGAACTGGATCTCCTCGGCATTCAGGCTGACGTGACCGCCCCACCATTGCTCGAAACCAAGGTAGCGCGGCGCCTCCGTGTCGATCTTGGAATAGAGGGTATACTGCTTGGTCCATAAGGTGTTAGCCGGATTCTGGTTCTCGAAATTCTGCACCAGCCAGGCGCCGTCGAATTTTCCATGGCCAAGGTCGCTGACAAGCGCCGTGAGCCAGCTGCCGCCAAGCAAGCCGCCCGAATAGCGCATGGGGTATTTGCCTCTTTCCCCGGCCCAATAGGACAACGGCGCGCCGGCAATGATCAGCGACCCGAACAATTCGGGACGCATGGCAGCCAGCATCGTGACGGCCCATCCGGCCTGGCAGTTTCCGATCACGCAGGGCTTCGCATCCGCGTCAGGATGCAAGGAAATGACCTTTTCCAGAAAGATCGCTTCGGCGTGGGCAATGTCTTCGATTGTCTGCCCCGGCTCAGGTTCCGGAAGGAAGCCGATGAAGTAGCACGGGTGCCCGGCTTTCAGAGCGACACCGATCTCGCTGTCGGCCTTGAAACCACCGATACCCGGTCCGTGCCCGGCTCTCGGATCGACGACCACGAACGGCCGGCGGGTCTCGTCAACCTCGATCCCTTCCGGCGGAACGATGCGCACAAGCGCGTAGTTGACCGGCTTCTCAAGCTTGCGCCCGTCGAGAATTACCTCTGGGGTAAAGCTCAGCACGTGCGGCGCGGTCGCTTCTGCATGTGTCCGATACTGGTTGCCCCGCATGCGTATCACATCCCAGAACAGAAGGCTGCGCTGAGCCGCGTCTACGGCATATTCGAGAGCGACGCCGGCAGGACCGAATTGGCCCGCAAGGTCAGTCGTAGGCGTGTACGAAGGATACCGCATGCTGAGTCTCCTGGTTCACCGCTGGTTGCGAGATCAAGGATTGCTCTGACGACATTTTCCACCTGACGCCAGCCAGGGAACGGAGCAGTCCCGCCATCAGTCACGCGCTTTCTTAGCACTTGCAGCATACCGTCATGCGGTCGGAAGCACCAACGTATTTTACGGTAGCATACGAGTAGGTCCCACACGGCAAGGTCGGGAGACTCCAGCGCCTGGCCACGATCGCGCGCTGCTGATCCGCATATCGCTCGGCCGGCTCGAACTCTGGCGCCGAGCGGCACCACCGAACCGTCAACGCGTTTCTACCCGTATTGGCTCGCGGCCGGCTGAGGAGAACCTTTCCATATGGCCGAAAACCGTGGGTCGAAGGCCCGTCCGATGGGTTCGACGGCGGCGCCGAGCGCAACGGACCATGGGTCGGCGATACCGGGCTGCAGGCGCGGCAGTCTCCGGTCGCGGTGCTCTGCGATGGAGGGCAGCAACGGATGTATCGCGTCGACCAGCCGGCTCGCCAGTCGATCCGGCGCGCCGCAGAGAATGACGGTCTGCGGATCGAAGACCGTCTCCAGCAGATGCACGCTCCAGCGCAAGTCGCCGGCAGCTCTTTCGATCCATCCAGCCATGCGCGGGTCGCCTTCTTCGGCGAGACGGTTGATGACCGCGTAGAGGTCGGGGCTGGCGGGATCGATGTCGAGATGCTGATAGAGCGAGGCGAGCGAGGCCCGGTGCTCCAGCGGAGCGGCAGGGCCGGAAGCCGAAAGCAACGCCATGCCGATCTCCCCGGCATTGCCGTTGGCACCGCTGTAAAGCTCGCCGCCGAGGATCAACCCGGCGCCGATACCATAGCCGAGATAAAGGCAGACGGCATGGTCCAGCCCATGGGCCGCGCCGACCATGCGCTCGGCTGTGGCGCAGGCGGCAGCGTCGTTCTGCAGCCCGACATCGAGGCCGGTCCCGTCCCCCAGCGTCTCGATCAGCGGAAAGGCCTGCCAGGCCTCCATCATCCAGGGATCGTCGCCACCGCCCCCGATGCCGAAGGGTCCGGGCATGGCGACGCCCAGGCCCACAAGCCGTTCCTCCGCGCGAGCGGCAAGGCGGACGAGGTCACGACGCACCCTGGCGATCAGGTCGAGAATGGTGGCGATGCCCCTTGCCGGACCACCGCGCGGCAACACCGCCTCGGCCCGCGCGAGCACTTCGCCAACGAGATTGACCGCCAGGGCACGCGTGACGTGCCGGTCGATCTGCAGGCCGATCGCAAAGGCCCCCTCCGGTACAAGCTGGTAGGGTCGCGAGGGTTGGCCCCTGCCCTTGCGCACGACGTCCTGCGCGGTGACGAGGCCATTGCTTTCGAGCTCGTCGATAATGTTGGAGACGGCCTGCTTGGTGAGCCGCGTCGCCCGCGCCAGATCGGCCCGCGACAACGCCCCGTTGACCCTGAGCGCGTCGATCATCACGCGCCGGTTATGGGCGCTCGTGCCTTCGTGATTGGTGCCGCTCTTGGCCCGGATCGGACGTCCGTCTTTCATGAGCAATTCCCTCTTGACTCCTATAGAATATTGAAGAACTAATAAGTCAATACAGTTGACTTAATAAGGAACCGAAGAGTTCCGGGGAACGCCGAGGGCCGAACAAAGGCCGGCTCAATGACGCTCCGACGAAGTGCCGGCGCCCGCGCATGCCGTGGACGCTCGCAAGACCATTGGTGACGGTTCGCGACCCGCCATCAAAACTCGCGTGAATGTCAAGAAAACTGGAGGCAGGAATGTTGAAATCCTCAAGCAAGCTTTTGATGGGCGCGGCCCTCATCGGCGCGTCCTTCGCGTCGCATGCCTACGCCGAAACGACGATCAACGCGCTTTTCATGGCGCAGGCCGCTTATAGCGAAGCCGATGTGAGGGCGATGACGGACGCCTTCACCAAGGAAAATCCGGATATCAAGGTCAACCTCGAATTCGTCCCCTATGAGGGCCTGCACGACAAGACGGTGCTGGCGCAGGGCTCCGGCGGCTACGACGTCGTGCTCTTCGACGTGATCTGGCCAGCCGAATATGCCAGCAACAACGTGCTGGTGGACGTTTCTTCGCGCGTCACCGACGATATGAAGAAGGGCGTGCTGCCCGGCGCATGGACCACCGTCCAGTACGACGGCAAGTATTACGGCATGCCCTGGATCCTCGATACCAAGTACCTGTTCTACAACAAGGAAATCCTGGAAAAGGCCGGTATCAAGAACCCGCCGAAGACCTGGGAAGAATTGACCGAGCAGGCCAAGACGATCAAGGACAAGGGCCTGCTTGCCACTCCGATCGCCTGGAGCTGGGCGCAGGCGGAAGCCGCGATCTGTGACTACACCACCCTCGTCAGCGCCTACAAGGGCGATTTCCTCAAGGACGGCAAGCCGGACTTCCAGAACGGCGGCGGTCTCGATGCGCTGAACTACATGGTGTCCAGCTACGCCTCGGGCGTCACCAACCCGAACTCCAAGGAATTCCTGGAGGAGGACGTCCGCAAGGTCTTCCAGAACGGCGACGCTGCCTTCGCGCTCAACTGGACCTACATGTACAACATGGCCAACGACCCGAAGGACAGCAAGGTCGCCGGCAAGGTTGGCGTTGTTCCGGCTCCGGGCGTGGCCGGCAAGAGCGAGGTTTCGGCCGTCAACGGCTCGATGGGCCTCGGCGTGACGACTGCCAGCAAGAATCCCGACGAGGCGTGGAAGTACATCGCCTTCATGACCTCGCAGGCGACGCAGAACCAGTACGCCAAGCTCAGCCTGCCGATCTGGGCCTCCTCCTATGAGGATCCGGCCGTCACCAAGGGCCAGGAAGAGCTGATCGCCGCCGCCAAGGTCGGGCTCGCCGCCATGTACCCGCGCCCGACGACGCCGAAGTACCAGGAACTCTCCACCGCCCTCCAGCAGGCCATTCAGCAGTCGCTGCTCGGCCAGTCCCCGCCGGAGGACGCGCTGAAGGCCGCAGCCGAGGACAGCGGCCTCTAGGCCAACCATCGACTCGGGCGGCGCGAGACGCTGCCGCCCGGCCTTTCCGCATTCAGTAAACCGAAAGAGCGCTCCATGTCCGGCACCTGGCTGACAACCCGCGCATGGCTGTTGATGCTGCCCCTGCTCGCGGTCATGATCGCCGTCATCGGATGGCCGCTTGCCGACACCGTCGGCCTTTCCTTCACGGACGCCAAACTTGTCGGTACGCCCGGCAACTTCGTCGGCATCGACAACTATGTGAAGATGGTCTCCGGCAATAATTTCCAGCGCACGCTGCTGACGACGGCATGGTTCGCCATTGTCTCCGTGGCCGCCGAAATGGTGGTCGGCGTGCTGGCAGCGCTGCTCCTCAATCAGGAATTCCGGGGCCGCACGACGCTGCGCGCCCTGATGATCCTTCCCTGGGCGCTGCCGACCGTTGTCAACGCCACGCTCTGGCGGCTGATCTACAATCCAGAATACGGCGCATTGAACGCTGCCCTGACGCAGATCGGCCTGATCGACACATACCGCTCCTGGCTCGGCGAGCCCGGCAGCGCTCTCACCGCACTGATCGTCGCCGATTGCTGGAAGAATTTTCCGCTGGTGGCTCTCATCGCGTTGGCAGCCCTGCAAGCCGTTCCGCGCGACGTGACGGCGGCCGCGCTGGTGGATGGTGCCGGCCCGTTCTCGCGCTTCCGCTTCGTCATCCTGCCGCATATTGCCGGACCGCTGATGGTGGCGCTGGTGCTGCGCACGATCGAGGCTTTCAAGGTTTTCGACATCATCTGGGTCATGACGCGCGGCGGCCCGGCCAATAGCACGCGCACGCTCTCGATCCTCGTCTACCAGGAAGCCTTCTCCTTCCAGCGCGCAGGGTCGGGAGCATCGCTGGCCCTGATCGTGACGCTGCTCGTCAGCGTCCTGGCGGCGACCTACGCGTCGCTGGTGCGCAAGGCTGCGGGGAGTGCCGCCTGATGGAACGCAAGAGCCCTCTCTTCACGATCTTCATCTATATCTCGGCCATCCTGCTTGCGCTCATCATCCTCGCGCCGATCCTCTGGCTCTTTGTAATGAGCATATCGCCGGCCGCCGATCTTGCCGCGAAACCGCTGCGCTGGTGGCCGCAAACGGCGGATTTCTCGCGCTACGGTGTCCTGCTATCGACCGTGGAGAACAGCGCGGGGGCCGCCTTCACCGCCTCGCTGCGCAACAGCATCACCATTGCCGGCATGGCGACCTTGGTGGCGCTGGCGCTCGCCATTCCCGCCGGCTGGGCCGTTTCCCGAACGCCATCCGTCGGCTGGTCGCTTTCGATGGTGATTGCCACCTACATGCTGCCGCCGGTCGCGCTCGCCGTACCGCTCTACCAGGGACTTGCCTATCTCGGCATGTTGAACAACGTGTTCGGCCTGGCGCTGGTCTACCTGACGATCCTCGCCCCCTTCACCACGTGGCTGATGAAATCCGGGTTCGATTCCATTCCGAAGGAGATCGAATCCGCCGCCATGATCGATGGGGCGGGCCTTTTCCAGACGCTGAAGATCATCACCCTGCCGCTCGCCATGCCTGTCATGGCGACCTCGGCACTCTTCGCTTTCCTGCTCGCCTGGGACGAATTCTTCTACGCACTGCTCTTCACCTCTGACCAGCGGGCCAAGACCCTGACGGTGGCCATCGCCGACCTGGCGGGCGGACGCGTCTCCGATTACGGGCTGATTGCCACAGCCGGCGTGCTTGCCGCCCTGCCGCCGGTGCTGGTCGGCCTCCTCATGCAACGTGCCCTGATCTCGGGACTGACTAGCGGCGGCGTCAAGGGATGACCATGAACGCAAACAAACCACGCCCGGCGGGACTTGCCGCCATCGACCGCGAAATGGCACGCCAGCACGCCGATGCGCTTTCCTCGTTCGACGGTGCGGCGGAGACGGCCGCCAAGGCCGCCGCCTCGCTGAAGCGAACCCGCGCGCTGCTGCTTCTCGGCATGGGCGGCTCCCATGCCGTCAACCGCGCCGTCGAGCCGCTCTACCGCGCGCTTGGCGTCGACGCCATCGCAGTCCCGCTCTCCGAGCAGCTGGGCCAGCCGCTTGCCCTCGAAGGGCGCACCATCTTCGTCACGTCGCAATCGGGTGAGAGCGCCGAAGTGCATCGCTGGTTCGCCGAGGCCGGCGGAACGGCGGACACCTTCGGCTTGACCCTGGAGGCCGGATCCTTCCTCGCAGGCGCCGCTCCCTCGCTGGTCGGGGCGGGCGGCACCGAGCTTGCCTTCGCGGCCACCCGCAGCCTGACGGTGACATTTGCGCTGCATCTCGCTGTCCTCGCCGCGCTCGGGGAGGATGCCGCGCCGGCTCTTGCCGTGCTGCGCTCGCCCGAGGCCGCTTCCATCGATGCAGCCCTTTCCGCCCTTGAAGGCGTCGCAAGCATCGTCACGTCGGGCCGCCGTCTGCAGGGCCTTGCCGAAGCACTGGCACTCGGCCTGACCGAACTTTCCCGCTGCCCCTGCTTCTCGCTGGAAGGCGGACAACTGCGCCACGGCCCGATGGAAATGCTCGGCCCCAAGATCGGCGTGATCCTGTTCCGCGGCAAGGACTCGACAGCCGGGCTGGTGACAGCCATGGCCACTTCGGCCGTAGAGACGGGCGCGCCTGTCATCATCTTCGATGCCTCCGGAGAGGAGGATGTGACCGGAGCAACCACCATCCGCTTCCCGCCCGCGACGGGGCTCGCCGCGATCTTTTCCATGCTGCCGGTCGCACAGAAGCTGATGATCGCCTTCGCCGAGACTCGCGTCGAGAACGCCGGCACGCCGGTCCGCTCGACCAAGATCACCCGGAGCGAGTGATGCGTCCGCTAGCAGTCGTCGGCAACGTCAACATCGACCTCATCCTCGGTCCTGCCGCGCCCTGGCCGAAGGCGGGCACCGAGATCATTGTCGATCACGACGAGCTGCGCGTCGGCGGCGCGGCCGGCAACAGCGCCCTCGCCTGGGAGGCGCTTGGTGTCGACTTCGCTATTGCGGCCAATATCGGCGACGACCAGTTCGGTCGCTGGTTGAAGGAAAGCTTCGGCCACCGCGCCGAGAAGTGGCCGGTTCGCCCCGAAGGCACGACGCTTTCGGTCGGCATCACCCATCCGGACGGCGAGCGGACCTTCTTCACCACACGCGGGCACCTGCCGCGCTTCAGCCTGGAAGACGCCCTTTCCGCCCTCGACGGCAACGCGCTGCAGGGTGGCTATCTCCTCCTCTGCGGCTGTTTCCTGACCGACGACCTGACGGCACGCTACGACGCCTTCTTCGACTGGGCCGATAGCAACGGTATCGCCGTAGCGCTCGACACCGGCTGGCCGCTCGACGGCTGGACGGAACGGAATCGCGAGGCGACCCGCGGCTGGCTCTCGCGTTCGGCCATCGCCCTGTTGAACGAGGTGGAATCGAACGCACTTGCCGGTTCGGACGATCCGGCCGAAGCCGCGCGCACGATCCAGGCCCACATGCCGGCCGGCGCGACCGTCGTGGTCAAACGCGGACCGGATGGCGCAATCGCAATCGGGCCGGATGGCGCTCTGTTGTCAGCTGCCGCACCCGCCGTAAAGGTGATCGACACGATCGGCGCGGGTGACGTCTTCAATGCCGCCTTCCTCGCCGCGCTCGCGGCGGGCAAACCGCTTTCGGAAAGCCTTGCCGCCGGCACGAGGATCGCTTCACGCGCCATATCTACACTGCCCCGCAGCTACGACGGGATTTCGATATTCGAGGACACTAAGCGATGAGCGCGCTGGAAATCCATGACATCCGCAAGACCTATGGCGACGTCGAGACGCTGAAAGGCATCAACATCGCCTTGGAGAGCGGTGAATTCCTGGTGCTGCTCGGGTCCTCCGGCTGCGGCAAGTCCACGCTCCTGAACATCATCGCGGGCCTCGCCGAGGCGAGCGGCGGCGACATCCAGATCGGCGGGAGGTCTATCCTCGGTGTACATCCGAAGGACCGCAACATCGCCATGGTCTTCCAGTCCTACGCCCTCTACCCGAACTTGACGGTGCACCGGAACATCGGCTTCGGCCTCGAAATGCGCAAGGTGCCCACCGCCGAGCGCGAAAAGGCTGTGCGTGAGGCCGCCCGCCTGCTGCAGATCGAGAACCTGCTCGACCGCAAGCCGAGCCAGCTTTCCGGTGGCCAGCGCCAGCGCGTCGCCATCGGCCGGGCATTGGTGAGAAAGCCCGACGTCTTTCTCTTCGATGAGCCTCTGTCGAACCTCGACGCCAAGCTGCGCATGGAGATGCGCACCGAGCTAAAGCGCCTGCACCAGATGCTGAAGACGACCGTGGTCTACGTCACCCACGACCAGATCGAGGCGATGACGCTCGCGACGCGCATCGCCGTCATGCGCGACGGACGTATCGAACAGCTCGGCACGCCGGAGGAAATCTACGATCGCCCGGCAACGCTCTATGTTGCAACCTTCGTCGGCGCGCCGCCGATGAACCTCCTCAAGGTCACGGCAAAGGGCGGACGCCTGGCGCTGGAGGGCACCGACGAAACGCTGCCCTTGCCCACCCGCTTCGCCGGCCGGCTTGACGAGGGTCGCCCGCTGGTTCTCGGCCTGCGCCCGGAATTGCTCAAGCTTCATGGCGCCGGTCCCTCGATTGCCGCGACTGTCGACGTGGCAGAGCTCACCGGTCCGGAGCTCGTAGTCAGCGCCAGCGCCGGTTCGCAGCGCCTCATGGCTTGCCTGCCACCGCGCACCCGGCTTCTCCCGGGTGAGGCCCTGCGCCTTTCCTTCGAAGAGGAGGCGATGCACCTCTTCGACCCGGAAAGCGGCGTGAGCTGCCTCTGACCGGCAGTCCTGAAAACCAACTCGGCTTCGAACCTGATGCAGCACTTGAGTTCGGGCGGCGTTTGAACCGTCCTGAACCGCAGAGGTCATGGTCCGTCGGGGCGACGAACCCGCCGCGCTGACCGACAGCTATCGAGACTGATTTCCGCCCCGCCTTTCCAGCTGGAGAGACGGCAACGGCATTCCCGTCACCTCGTCCAGTCGTGGGGGTACTGCAATGGGGATCGGTTCTATTTGGAAATCAAGGCAGCGCCGTCGCGGAAACCCGCGCCAACGGGCGCCTCGACGTTTGACCGGCTGCGGCGATCGAGGAGGCGGCTACTTCACATGCTTCTTCAGCGAATGGGCCTGGGCTTGAGCCAGGCGCAGCGCCCGGAGTTCCTGGGTCTTCTTCTCCCGTGCGGCAACCTCCGCCGCCGTGATCTGCTTGGCGATGCTGCCAGCCTGCTCGGCCGCGAGCTTAGCAGGCTTGAAGAATTCTTCCTTCGTGGCTGTCATCTCTTCCTCCAGTTCGTGCCGCAAGGGAGATCGAAAACGCGACTCCTCGACGCCCGCTAGCGGGCGGCAAAGACTTTCTTCTTCGGCGCGGGCAACAGGCCCTCGCGCTGCAGTTGCTTGCGAGCCGCCTTGCGTGCCCGGCGAATAGCCTCGGCTTTTTCCCGAACGCGCTTTTCCGAGGGCTTTTCGTAGGCGCTACGCGCCTTCATTTCACGAAACAACCCTTCGCGCTGCATCTTCTTCTTCAGCGCCCGAAGCGCTTGGTCCACATTGTTGTCTCTGACGAATACTTGCAAAGTATCTCCTTCTCCGGCTCGCGCCGCTATTTTCTGGTTTTGATGGCACTGGGGTTGATCCATGAGGACACCGAAGCAGCGGGCCGTGAGCGCTCCTTCTTTCCAGTGGCGGTTGAAAGTTCGTTGTCGATCTCGGCCTCTGTTATGCGTCGTTCGCAATTCTCATCGTCGAACCGTATGCGATACTGCGCCATACCATAGGTTTCCGGAAGTACCGAAAGAATACGGCACGGGCGCTCCGACTTGGGGCTACGAAGCCCACCGGTCTTGAGGAAGACCGAGTCGCCGACCGAATACAGATGCCTCGGCATGTAATTCTCCAATATGGCAAGAATAAAGGCCGGTGCACTATCGCGACCTTCTGTCATCATCGCCCCAAGGCGTACCGGCCCACTCGTGGCCACGCGGGGAAATGTCAGAGATTCAGGCCGCCCGTAGGTTGTCCGCCGAGCTTTTGCCCGAGCGCTTGTCCTGCACGATGTCGAAGCTGACCTTCTGGCCCTCGGCAAGAGCGCGCAGTCCAGAGCGCTCTACCGCAGAAATGTGGACGAAGACGTCCGCACTTCCGTCGTCAGGCTGGATGAAACCAAAACCCTTCGATGCATTAAACCACTTTACGGTGCCGGTATTCATAGGATTCCCTTTCAATCGCTCGTCACCCGGTCAACAGCGACCCGGCAACAAAAATCGACGTTGAGAGGAGATCTGAGAGGGCCGCAAGGCTCGGACAAAAGTCGTCAGCAAAGTTCGATCGTGCCAATATAAACACCGACGGCGATAAAGCAATGACGGCCGGCACTTTATCGTGGGCCAGCCGTATCATCCGTTCGACCAACAGCAGTCCTCCGCTGCCGTGATGCCTGCGGACCCATCGATAAACGCGCCCACCATTGCGAATTTTCCTCTGAACGAGAGGACGACGGAATGGGTGAACACATCGTGGGCGATTCGTGTGTCGGGTCCATAAAAGTCGCTCGAGATGATCTTGATCCCGCATGGGAGCGAGAGCCCATACAGCTTCCCGGGCGTGCGGCTCTTTGGAATTCGCAATGATGACTGAAGGCTGGGACGGCGACTGAAACACGCCATACGTCATCGAGGATTTTCGCGGCCGGATTGGCCGTTAGCCCCCGCCTGTGACGGTCGCGCCGCCCCGATTCTGCCTTGGAATGAGGCGCGGGACGGGCGATGCGGATCGACAAATATCCGTCGGCGGCTTGCTAAATCCACGCTTTGCGCCTATCGTTTTGCATCGATCTTGTTTGATGATCTTTGTTTGCGCGGAGGCGCCACGAATTTCCCTTTCAACTTCGGTCTAAAATACTGCCTCGTGACTTTACGCGGCAGCACCTAAACTTATGTACGATCCAAGGGAAATCGCCATGAATACAGGCACGGTAAAGTGGTTTAATGCATCGAAGGGCTTTGGCTTTATCGAAACGGATAATGGCTCTGCCGACGTATTCGTTCACATCTCCGCCGTTGAGCGCGCGGGTCTGCGTGGACTTTCGGACGGTCAGAAGGTCACCTTCGACATCGTTCAGGACAAGCGCTCTGGCAAGTCGTCCGCAGATAATCTGCGTGCCGTCTAATGTGTCTGCTCACTCTTGACCACAGATGTGCTGGCAGGGTGACGACAACAGAAAAAAGGCCGGTCTGACCGGCCTTTTGCTTTTCTAGGCCAAGCAGAGTGAGCCGCGCCGGGCTCGGTTGTTCCTTTGCTCACGGCAAGAAGCTTTGCGCCGGGTGTATCCTCATATGCGCCGCTGTGGCGGCGAAGCCCGTGCTGACGACATCCTCCGTGGCGGCCGGCCAAGACGCTTGCGTAGCTCGCTCGCGAGTTCGTCCGCCGAGGTCATTCCACCTTGGAACAAGTGGATCAGGAGAAATGCAGCTGCATTGAATGTGCGAGGCTGCTCAAGAAGGAGGTCGGCATTGTAGCCGGCACCACTGAGAACGCCCTGAATCATGTTCAGATCATCGCTTGTAACAGCCGCGCGGAGCGTGGAAGACATAACGCCCTCCTTTCGGTCGAGGTTAGGGTGGCAACCCTCAACCAGCAGCGACTGAGAACAGCTGCTGATCCAGTCACCATGCGCCTGCCCGGCATGGAAAGCAACGCGACCGGCAAAAGCCGAGGCAAAATCGCACTGGCCTGCCGAGCTGCCGATGACCCCCAACGGCGCCTCACCGACCACATCCACCGTCAAGAGATAGTAAATTGTGCTGAGGAAAAGCTCGCGACGAAACGCCGCCAATTGACCTTGATTGATTAATTGCCAAAGAGGGCTGCGAAGCGCATTCTGACTGCCTCAGAAGCCAAGTCCGGGCGCTGCTGGTTGAGGGTCCCCACCCTAACCTTGACTGAAAGGAGGACCGGATGTCTTCCAATGCCAATCAGGTGGATTTTCGCTCATCCGATACGCAAATGCTGCGCGAAATCCTGAAGAAGGCCGGCTACGTCACATCCAGGATGGAGCCGCTTGCGGGTCCGCGATGCGAAGCATCACAATCCCTGCTGCTGCGGTTCAAGACAGGGATACTGTCCGAGCTGCGCGAGCGATAGTCGCGGCGCCTGATATTCCATATGGATAGCGAAAAGATGCGAACGGCAGGCAGATGCCTCCGGCAAGTTCGCTGACCTGCCGTCAACAACTAAGCCAGAAGTTTCTGCCGAATGATAGCGGCGACGCAGGGATCATCGACCCGGCGTTTCGGAGGAAGCTGATTTGCCGCTCTTTCGCTTCGCCTTGGTCGCAGTCTTGGCCTTGTCGGCTTCCAGCGCTTCACTTGCAAGGCGCGCTTGGCGCAGCCTTTCGCTCTTTGCGTCGGTGCGTGCGCGCTCTTGCTCTATGATTTCCCATGCGGCGTCATTTGTCGCCCTTGCTGTTTTTTCGCTTTTTGACAGCGTCCGCTGTTGCTCGTCAGCTGCACGTAATTTCATCCTGATTCCCCTGACGATAAAAATAAAAAAGGCCGGGGCAAAAGCGCACCGACCTTCCTCATAATCGCTTACCTACCAATGCCAGTACATCCGTGGTCAAGGTCATAAGCCATTACAACATTGCGAGCGACAGATACTTTCCAGCGCTCACCAGCAATGCCGCTGAAGTGAGATATAGTGAGCCATTGTGGTTAAAACAAGTCGCCGGCTTTGCCGCGCCGCTCGCCGTTAGGAGTTTTTATCTTGAGACGCGAGCAATCGCGTGGCTGCGGCTTATTTTCCTCGGACAGGCCGACGTGTCTTCTCGCCCTTGCCCTTGGAGGATGATGTCTTGGCATCGAGCGACTGGCCGAAATTGGTTCCACCGAGGTGACCGCCGCCGCTGGTGTTGGCCACCTGGCGCCGGGCTCTCGATAGCAGGATGTCGGCATCCGTCTTCTTCATAACGCTTCTCCGTCTTCAAACAAAAGAGGCCGGGGTTGACCCGACCTTCTTCAATCGCTGTCCCGAGTGCCAATACGTCCATGGATAAATAGGTTCACAGATCTCATCTTCTAGAGCTCCGCACGTCTTCAGTAGCGTCCTTGCCTCTGCGCCTATCGTGTCGGATGTCGAAGCCAACCGCAGCCAAGCTCCGCGCCGCTAAGCAACTCTTTGCGAAACTTTACTGGCATCGGAGGCCGGTGCGGATCACGCTTGACTCGACGGATCAACCGGAGGCCGAAATGAGCGCGTCCAGGATCGCTGAAGTCCATCAAGCCCCGAGCTTCGCCATGTCATCAGAAGCGAGTGCGACCAATGTTGACGCCCCGACCCGGTACCTCACGGTGGGAGAACACACATATGCCTTCAGGCGCTTCGGCGGAGGCACCGGCCTCCCGCTGCTTTTCCTCCAGCATTTCACGGGAACGCTCGACAACTGGGATCCTGCGGTCACCGATCCGCTCGCCTCCGGCCGAGAAGTCATCCTCTTCGACAATTCGGGCGTTGGCCGCTCCTCTGGCGACACACCGCGAACGATCGGAGAGATGGCCAAGCACGCGCTTGCATTCCTCGACGGCTTGGGTCTGAGCAGCTGCGACGTCCTCGGATACTCGCTTGGCGGGATGGTCGCTCAGCAGATGGCACAGGATCGGCCCTCTGTCTTTCGACGGATCATTCTGGTGGGCACGGCTCCACGGGGCGGCGAAGACATCATGCGCATCGAGCGGCCCAATCTTTCCAAATACTTCAGCGACCCGACCCTCAAGGGATACGCGATCCTGCAGAAGATCTTCTTCACGCCCTCACCGGCGAGCCAGGCCGCCGGCGGCGCCTTCATTGGAAGGCTCGCGCAAAGGACGTTGGATCGCGAACCTCCCTCCGGCCCCCAAATTGCCTTGGCCCAGATCGCCGATTTTCGCGAGTGGGAGAGATATAGCGGCGAGCGCTTTGCCGATCTGAAGAACATTCGCCAGCCCACGCTCGTCATCAACGGCGTGCACGACGAGATGATCCCCGTCAGGAACTCATACTGGTTGAGCGAAAACCTCCCGAACGCGGTTCTCCTCACCTATCCCGACGCCGGGCACGGCTCCCTCTTTCAATATCACGAGTCCTTCACAAGGCAGGCGACAGCATTCCTCGCGTCGGACGCTCGGTTCGCTCCTTACTGACGGGCAATGCGGCTTCGGCCAAAACAAGACGGATGTGCTCACCTTGTGGCACGCCGGCGTTCTGATTGCCGGCCGCCGTACAAGGTGGAATATGCCCTCGGACCAACACCTAAGTACAATCGACACTCACCCAACAATACAATATCATGTCAAAATAACCAGAGAATGATCGACAGTATTCTATCAGCGCGAGTAATGCATAACACGTCATACTCGCATGATGATACTTAAGAAAAACGAAGACATCGCCCCAATAGAACACCAACCGCCTGTACTGATATTAATGTATCGAGTTGCGCATCAAAATCAGGCGCTTTTAAATCGAAATACCTCGACGCAAATAAATCTTGTCTGCGCTGCAGATAAACAGCTCAGAAGATTGTTGCGCTCATTAGATAGGTAGCAGTAACCCGACTAGACGATTGGCGCGCCGCTTATGCGGTTTCTCTTCGAGAAGATGCCGAATGGCAGTTTTTTCGGAGCGGGATCAACGTGCAAACCGGGAGTTTGCATGCAACCGGCGGCTCTCGCTGGACAGAAACTGCGGTTTATAATCGAAGGCTGCTGTAAATTGAAAACCGGCGACATCATCCATTTCGGCCCTTTCCGCCTGATCCCCTCAGAACGATTGCTTCTTACGGGTGACGGACCTGTTGCGATCGGCGGCCGGGCACTCGATATTCTGATTGCCCTGGTCGACAAGGCAGGCAGCATTGTTAGCAAGCGAGAGCTTACGGATCTTGTCTGGAAAAATGTCACGGTCGAAGACGTCAATCTTCGGACTCAACTCTCCGTCCTCCGGCGAGCCTTGGGGGACGGCCAGGAAGGGGTCCGATACATCATCAACGTTCCGGGAAAGGGCTATAGCTTCGTAGCACGGGTTCGGCGCTCCAACGCGCAGGATGTTGCCCGGGATGCCGCGCCGGATGTCAATGCATTGCGCAGCAAGATACCATCGCTGCCGGGCCTCTTGGTTGGCCGGACCGATACTGTCTCGCAATTGTCGTCGCTGCTCATGTCGCGGCGTTTCGTTAGCGTGATCGGGCCTGGAGGTATCGGCAAGACGACTGTCGCCGTGGCCGTAGCCCATTCGCTGAGTCAGCGGTTCGGCAGCGGTGCCATGTTCTTTGTCGATCTATCCTCGATTGGTGCGACCGACGACGTCCCGACCGCCGTCGCCCAAGCACTCGGCTGCTTTTCGGACGGATGGGATCCCGAATCCGAGATCCTGAGCTTTCTGGCGGAAAGGCACACTCTTCTCGTTATCGACAACTGCGAGCATGTCATCGACGCCGCCGCGTCTCTCTGCGAGCGCCTTTTTCTCACGGCACCGACGGTGCATCTTCTGGCGACCAGCCGCGAGGCCCTGCGCGCCGAAGGTGAAAATGTCCATTTCCTGGCAGCGCTCGAGTGCCCTTCGGAGAAAACGCCTAATGCTCGCGAGGCCCTCGCCTCGACCTCCGTGCAGCTTTTTATCCATAGGGCGGCGTCCTGCGGATATTGCACTGAATTGAGTGACGACGACGCCCCGATCGCTGCGCATATTTGCCGGCGCCTGAATGGCATTGCGCTGGCCATTTCGATCGTTGCCAGTCGCGTTGCGACCTATGGCATCCGCGGAACCGCAGACCTTCTCGACGACGATACCGATCTCACATTGAGGGGATGCAGGAGCGCCGCGCCCCGACACCAGACGCTGCAATCCATGGTCGACTGGAGCTTCGAGACATTGTCGGAAGCAGAGCAGAAAATCCTCTGCAAACTATCCGTATTCGCCGGCGAATTCACACTGCATGCAGCGCAGGCGGTCGCCGGGGACCCCGGCGATGCATCAGATTCGATCATCAAGACAATCGTCAGCCTGGTCGACAAGTCACTCATCTCGATATCTGCCAAGCGTGAGGCGACGATCTACAAGCTGCTCAACGCGACGAGGGCTTATGCGGCGCGCAAGCTTGCGCAAGGCGACGACGAGGAAGAGGCGGCAAGAAGACATGCGGGCTATTACATCGACTTCCTGGCGTCGGCCGTTGAAGTCCACACTTCCCACGACGTCACCGTTGTCTCCTCCTATGCGCCGCATCTGGACAATATTCGCAAGGCGCTGACGTGGAGCTTTTCCAATCCGGCTTATCTTCTCATGGGCGTCGATCTGGCATGCGCTGCGGCGCCGATATTGCTCCGGCTCTCGCGGTTTGATGAGTGCGAATATTGGTGTCGGCGCGCCTTGGGAGCACTAAGGGAGGCTGATCGGGGCACGCCGCGGGAGCGGCGGCTTCAAGAAGCCTTTGCCATGTCTCGCAGCTGCTCGCAGAGGAGCGATCGAACGGCGATCACGTATAGGCCACGAGGCCGGGGCCCCGGAGACGCCGGGATGCCGACTTTCCTGTCGGAGGCGATTGCCTAGAGGCCGTTCGAACTTCCGCGAACTGCTGTAGCGTAGCACGGCGGGGTTGCGCGCTGGTAGAGGCCGACACCTAAGTACTATCGACGCCCACGCGCGACTGCAATACCATGCGCCCACACCTTCAAGACCCGCGAGAAAGGCTGGCAGAGCCGGACGATCGAATCGTTAGCAGGGACGAGGAGAGAAACGCCTTAGGGAACCGCGTCTCTCCGAGGCTTTGAGTGCGTGTTTTGGACCTCTGCTTGCCATTTCTACCAAGGATTTAGTCGCGGCTGTAAAAGATCGGGTCAGCATTGGGATGCGGGGGCACGATGAAACAGCATTCAGGCTATCGGTTCGAAGTCTTGCGACCAAGTGCGGATTTCACGTTGTATCGCGGGTACGCGGCCGGCGAACCGCCGGTACTTGCCCTGGCACTCACCGAACAGCAAGCGTCTTCCCGGAACTATGAACGCCTCGCGCATGAGACCCAGATCGCGTGCGACCTTGAATCTGCCTGGGCCGTTTGCCCGATAGCTCTCACGCGCCATGAAGGTGTAGACATGCTCCTTCTCGAGGATCGCGGCGGCGAACCTCTGGATGTCGTGCTCTTTCAAAAAGACAGACCATGCGATTTGATCTGGTTGCTGGAAGTCGCCACGAGCATGGCCGCCGCCGTAAGCCAGATGCACAAGCGCGGCCTCATTCACAGGGACATCAAGCCGGCCAACCTCATCCTCGACAATGGACGAATTCGCCTGACCGGATTCGGCCTCGCCTCGAGGCTGCGAGGCGAGTCGCATGCTCCCGCGCCAACGGATGTCATTGCCGGCACGCTCGCCTACATGGCCCCCGAGCAAAGCGGCCGCATGAACCGTTCGATTGACGCTCGAAGCGACCTCTACTCGCTGGGAATCAGCCTATACGAGCTCTTTACGGGGGAATTGCCTTTTACGGCCTCAGAGCCGGTGGAATGGATGCATTGCCATGTCGCACGGCAGCCCCTGCCACCCAGCGCGAGAGTTCACAGCCTCCCTCCCGTTATCGACGCGATTGTCCTGAAGCTCCTCGCCAAGAATCCCGAAGAACGATACCAGACAGCCGCAGGGCTGGAAGCAGACCTTCACCAATGCCTTGAAGACTGGGCCACACGAGGCGAAATCGAGAACTTTCGGCTCGGCCAGAAGGATGTCTCGGATCAACTGGCCATTCCCGAAAAGCTTTATGGGCGTGACGCCGAGATCGAGGTTCTGTTTGCGGCGGCGAAGCGTGCAGCGATCGATGGCACCTGCGAGGTGGTGTTCGTGTCGGGTTACTCCGGCATAGGAAAATCGTCGTTCGTCAACGAACTTCACAAGATGCCGGTGCCGGCACGCTGCCTGTTCGCAACCGGCAAGTTCGACCAATACAAGCGCGATATCCCGTACGGCACGCTGGCACAGGCGCTTCAGGCACTCGTGCGTCAGCTGCTTAACAAGAGTGACTTGGAGCTCGCGCGCTGGCGCGAGGAACTGCTTTCGGCGCTGGGGTCGAACGGGCAGTTGATGGTGAACCTGATCCCCGATCTCTCTCTTTTGATCGGTGAGCAACCGCCAATACCCCAGGTCGATCCACAGAGCGCGCAGGCTCGATTTCAGGCGGCGTTCCGCGGCCTTCTTGGTGTTTTCACCAAACCGGAACATCCGCTCATCCTGTTTATCGATGATCTACAGTGGATGGACGCGGGCACGCTTGAGCTGTTGGAGATTGTCGTCACCGATCCCGAGACACATCATCTCATGGTTGTTGGCGCCTACCGGGATAACGAGGTCGGTCCCAGGCATCCCTTGTCCATCACCATTGATGCGATCCGCTCCAAGCGAGGCTCAATTGCCGAGATCGCCCTCAAGCCGCTTGGAGCCCCTCATCTGGCGCGCCTTTTCGCCGATACCTTGAATTCGAATGTGCGGCGGACAAACCAGCTGGCCGAGCTCGTGCTGGAGAAGACGGAAGGCAATCCATTCTTCGCGATACAATTTATTGTCGCATTGACCGACGAGGGACTACTCACATTCGATCAAGAGCACGCAACCTGGCAATGGGATATCGAGCGGATTCAGGCAAAGGGCATCACCGACAACGTCGCTGACCTGATGGCCTCGAAGTTGAACCGCCTATCCGCCGGTACGCAGAAAGCCTTGCGCCAGTTGGCCTGCCTGGGGAACTCCGCGGATATTCAAACAGTTGCACGTGCGTGGGGAAGCTCGGAGGATGGCGTTCGCCTGACACTGCAGGAGGCCGAGGAAGCGGGCTTGATACACCTCCTGGGCGACTCCGTTGTTTTCTTGCACGACCGCGTCCAGGAAGCAGCCTACTCGCTCATTCCTGAAAGTGAGCGACCGGAGATGCATCTGCAAATTGGCAGAAGGCTCCTGTCGGTCGCCTCGCCGGCCGAACGCGACGAAAGAATCTTCGAGATCGTCAACCAGTTCGAAAGAGGCACAACGGCTATCGAGTCTGATTCCGAGCGAGGGCTGGTGGCCGGACTCAATCTCACGGCGGGGAAGCGCGCCAAAGGTGCAAGCGCATATGCCTCCGCACATGCATATTTTGCCGCCGGGCGGGCGTTGCTGGGTCAAAGTGCTTGGGAACTGCAGTACCAGTTGGCCTTCGATCTGGAGCTGCAACAGGCAGAGTGCGAAATTGTCGGCAACGAGCTTGTCGCTGCAGAGCACCGGCTCGCCTCGCTGTCTGAACGGGCTGTTGACCTCGCGGATCAAGCCGACGTCGTCTGCCTTGCCGTATTGCTCTTTTTTACCACAGGCAGAAGCGAACGCGCCGTGGAGGTCGCACTCGGCTTTCTCTCGCAGGTCGGCATCGCGTGGTCACCGCATCCGAGCGAAACGGACGTACAGCTCGAATACCTAGAGATGCGAAGAAAACTGGCTGACCAAGCCATTGACGAGCTCATCGACCTGCCAAGCATGAGCGATCCGAGCTGCATCGCCACCATGTCCGTGCTGATGGAGCTGTTTCCCGCTGCCTATGCCGTCGATAGGTATCTGATGGAACTCGTGCTCCTGCGTATGACGAACCTCAGCCTCGACTACGGCAACTGCGAAAGCTCAAGCGTTGCCTACTCCGCCTTGAACATGGCGCTGGGCTCGCATTTTTCGGACTATTCGACCGCCTTCGGCCTGGGCGAACTCGGCTGCCAACTGGTGGATCGCCGCAGTGCCGACCGCTACCAGGCGCGGGTTTATTCCTGCTTTGCAGCGTTCACGATGCCATGGATCAAGCATATACCCCTCTGCCGGCCGATGATGACACGCGCGTTCGAGATCGGCAGCGCCATGGGCGACAAGGCTTTCGCCGCCTATAATTCCAGAAACCTCATGACCCATCTGCTGGTCTCCGGGAGGCCGCTTGCCCAGGTTCAGCGAGAGGCCGAACAGGCGCTGGCGTTCGCCAGGAGAATTGAGCTCGGAATTCCCGCGGAGCGTTTCTTCGGACAGCTCGATCTCATCCGAAAGCTCCGCGGCGTCGCCGCGGAAGACGGATTCGACGCGGAATGGGCCAGCCAGGATATCGAGGGACACCCGGGCCTGGCCATGATGGTGTGCTACCACTGGGTTTTCAGGCTGCAGGAACGCTTCTTTGCTGCGGATTTTCCCGCGGCCCTGGAGGCGGCCGAAAGGGTGGAAGGAATTAGATGGACCATGCGGTCGTCCATCGAGGAAGCCGAGTATGATTTCTATGCGGCCCTCTCGTGCGCAGCCGCAATCGACAAGGACCCGGAAGAGCAACGCCCGCAACGCTTCCAAGCTATCTCGAAACACTACGAGCGGATTTGCCTCTGGGCAGAAAATTGCCCCGAAAACTTTGCCAATCGACGTGCCTTGGTGGGCGCCGAAATGGCGCGGCTCGAAGGTCGCGAAATCGAGGCTCAATATCTCTATGAGGAGGCCGTACGGCTCTCGCGCGAGCATGGCTTCCTTCAGAACGAAGCGCTCGCCAACGAGCTCGCCGGCGAATTCCATGCGGCGCGCGGCCTTGAAACCATTGCGTTCGCCTACCTCCTCAATGCGCGTAGCTGCTATGAACGGTGGGGCGGTTCGGGTAAGGTCAGGCAGCTTGATGCCCGCTACCCGAAACTGAGGCCGCGCGCATCCGCGCATCACTGGGTGGATACGATCGACGCGCCGCTGGCCCAACTCGACGTAGAGACCGTGGACAAGGCCTCTCAGACCCTCTCCAGCGAAATGGTCCTGCCCAGCCTGCTCGAAAAGCTCATGCGCCTGGCTGTTGAACACGCGGGAGCCGAGCGCGGACTCCTCATTCTTCTCCATGACGGCGAGCCGCATGTCGAAGCGAATGCCACAACGGGCCGGGGCAACGTAGAGGTCGTGGTCGAAAGGTCACCTGTCACCCCGTCCACCCTTCCCCTGTCGGCGCTCCAATATGTGCTGCGCACCCACGAACGGCTGGTCCTTGGTGATGCCTCTGTTCAGGGCCTGGATCCGGACGACGAATACCTGCGTGGCAACAAGCCCCGATCCGTTCTCAGCCTCCCGATTTTCAAGCAGACCGATCTCATAGGCGTGCTCTATCTGGAGAACAACCTTACCGCGCACGCCTTCACCAACGACAGAGTGGCTGTACTGGATTTCCTGGCGTCTCAAGCGGCGATCTGGCTGGAGAATGCCCGGTTATATTCCGACCTGAAAAGAAACGAGACATGGCTGCGGGAGGCGCAACACCTCAGCTTGACCGGCAGTTGGTATTGGTGCGTGAATACGAACAAGATTGAGTTTTCGGAACAGATGTACCGCATCTATGAGCTCGACCCGACGG
The DNA here is from genome assembly GCF_004345245.1 of Rhizobium sp. BK251. Taxonomy (GTDB): domain Bacteria; phylum Pseudomonadota; class Alphaproteobacteria; order Rhizobiales; family Rhizobiaceae; genus Rhizobium. The sequence goes on from NZ_SLUQ01000014.1 coordinate 52,665, forward strand.
TGCCGCTAACGCCGGAGCTGATCCAAGGCCGCATCCATCCGGAAGATCGTCCGCTCATGTACGAGATGGTCGAGATAGCCCGCGGACCTGCCACCGATCTTGACTATCTCTTCCGGGCGCAGATGCCGGATTCTTCCATCAAGCACCTGCACATGGTCGCCCACGGAGCCCGCGACAAGGACGGCGAGTTGGTCTACGTCGGGGCGATCCAGGATATAACGGCGCGCTACCGGGCCGAGGAGGCCCTCAGCAAAGCCCGGTCCGAGCTCGCGCATGTAACGCGCGTGACGACGCTTGGCGTCCTGACGGCGTCAATCGCGCACGAGGTCAATCAGCCGCTTCTGGGCATCATCACGAACGCCAGTACCTGCCTCAGGATGCTGGCCGCCGACCCGCCTAATCTCGACGGCGCGCGCAGGACGGCCGAACGCTCGATCAGAGATGGCCACCGCGCGGCGGACGTGATCAAGCGGTTGCGCGCGCTGTTTGGCAAGAAGGGCACGTCGACCGAACTCGTAGACCTGAACGATGCGGCACGAGAGATCATAGCGCTCTCTTCCAGCGAGCTTCAGCGAAGCGGCGTCATTCTGCAGTCCGAATTTGTCGGAGGTCTGCCGCCTGTGGTCGGCGATCGCATTCAGCTTCAGCAGGTAATACTAAACTTGCTCCTGAACGCATCGGACGCCATGCGGGACGTATGCGATCGTCCGAGAAGATTGCTGGTCCGAACGGCGCTGGACGGCCCCGATGGTGTGAGACTTGCCGTCCAGGACGCAGGTATCGGCGTTGCCCCGGAGGCTGTCGAGCGGCTCTTCGAGGCGTTCTACACGACCAAGGAAGACGGGATGGGGATGGGGCTCTCTGTCAGCCGGTTTATTGTAGAGAGCCATCATGGTCGCCTGTGGGCGGCCGCCAATGATGGCCCTGGATGTACTTTTTCTTTCTCCATTCCACGCGCAGATAGCGATGCCATGCCGAGCCGGGCCTCAGGCCCTGTTCGTTCAGCTTCCAAGACGAACGGCGGTGTGTCATGAGGGGTTCCAGATGACGGATCGTTTGCTGATATCGATCGTCGATGACGACCAATCCGTTCGGGAGTCGCTACCGGATTTGGTGAGCGAATTCGGCTATGCCGTGCAGGTATTCTCCTCCGCCGAGGATTTCCTCAAATCTCATTGGAGGGCCAAGACCAAATGTCTCATTCTCGACATCGCAATGCCGGGCATGTCCGGGCCTGATCTCCAATTGGAGCTTAAACGTCGCGGCTCGAGCATTCCCATCATTTTCATTACCGCACACGGTGATGAGTTGATCCGGCCGCAGGTGATGGAACGCGGCGCAGTCGACTGCTTGTTGAAGCCTTTCAGTGACACGGCCTTGCTGGGAGCCATCAATGCCGCCTTTCGAGAAGGCTGAGCGGTCCACATATTGTGCAAAATGGTCTAGTATCAATTCGGTGAATTCGATCGCGGATGGAGGTGGCCGCCAATGTCCGAAGCCGTGCCCGTTGTGTTCGTTGTCGACGACGACATTTCCGTCAGAGAATCGTTGGAAGAACTCATCATTGTCGAAGGTTGGAAGGCAAAGATATTCGACTCTGCGGAGGCGTTCCTGTCGCACCCCCGGGAAGCCGTTCCAAGTTGCCTGATTTTGGATGTCAATCTTCCGAAGCTCAACGGCCTGGATGTGCAAAAGCTCGTCGCGCCGGATCGGATCGAGATGCCGATCATTTTCATCACGGGATACGGCGATGTGCCGACGACGGTCCAGGCCATGAAGGCAGGAGCCGTTGAGTTTCTGACAAAGCCATTCAGCGACGAGGTGTTGTTGGCCGCCATTCGGGACGCAATAGATCGTAGCAGCAGCGCGATCGATGGCGAGCACGAAATGCAGCAGCTGAGAGACTGCTACTCTTCGCTGAGCAACCGAGAGCGTGAGGTAATGGCGCTGGTGACGTCCGGGCTCATGAACAAGCAAATCGGCGGCAAACTCGGAATAAGCGAGACAACGGTAAAGGCACACCGCGGCCGGGTGATGCGAAAGATGAAAGTGGACTCCCTTGCGGATCTGGTAACCCTGAACGCAAAACTCGGCCTGGCAACGTCCTAGTGGGCTTCGTCGTGCGAGCCGGAATGCGGCGGCGGCCTCCTTACTTCAGGTTTAAGAAAGAAGATATCCACAACTCGAGGGAACACTTAAAGTGGTAGAAAGGCTCCTGGCCGACCTCGCCTGATTTCATCAAAATCTGGGTACTATCTTAGGGCTTGCAATACACCCTGCATCGCCCGCAAGGGGGCTCTCATAAAGGCTCTCTCGGATCGGGATTAATCCTGAATTTATCATGACATGACGCGGGAACAGGAATAATATACGCAAGGTTTGATTGCAGAAGACTCTGGGGGGCGCAACGTGTCCATCAGTTTAGAAACGAAGCGCCGATCCGGGCGTAATGGACCATCTGTAATCGTTATCGAACATTCCACTCTTGCACGTACAACGATAGTAAAACTTCTCGAGCGGGAACTTGCCGGGTGGAATTTTATCGATATGGTCTCGACCGAGAGTCTCGATATGGCCCTTGGCAAGGACGTGCGTCTTATCGCCCTGGATCTGGCGGGTAGAAGCATAGCAAGCCACAGCCTGCGCGATGACCTGGCGGCTATTGCCGGACGCTTTCCCGAAGTGCCGATCGCGCTGCTTGCGAGCACCGATGATGCCCTGATGGCGTCCCAAGCCTTGCAAATGGGCATCCGTGGTTTCTTCACGACGTCCATCCCGATTGAGGTCGCCCTTGCCGGTCTGCGACTGGTCCTCGCAGGCGGCATATTCTGTCCTCACCCGCTAGGCGCTCTTGCGAGCCACTCGGAGGGACAAATCAAAGCCCAGTCTGGCAGCGAGAAAGTCACGGCTGACCGTACGCATCACACCGAGTTTACGCCTCGGGAAGCGGCCGTGCTTGCCGAGCTGCAGTGCGGCTGCTCGAATAAGGTGATCGCGGGAAAGCTTAACCTGTCGGACCATACGGTCAAAATGCATCTGCAGCATATTATGCGCAAGTTGCAGGTCCAAAACAGGACCGAAGTGGTCGCGCGACTGGGATCCACGGCATTCAATGGGCAGGATATAGGTGATCTGGCTACACCCGATCCCTGGACGCTTTCTCAAGCATCTCGCTGAGTGTCGCCGCCGTCAGCATGGCCTCGGCCAACAGCTTTTTGAGCTTCTGGTTTTCTTCCTCCAGCGCTTTCAGACGTTTGGCGTCGAAGCCAGCATTCTTGAACTGCAGGGATTGCCAGCGGTAAAATGTCGGCTCGCTGATCGCGTGTCTGCGGCATACATCGCTGACCGTCAGCCCCGCCCGGTGCTCCCGAAGAATATCCATGATCTCATCATCATTGAATTTTTTCTTGCCCATTGGCGCCCCCCTTCGAAGAATTCGAGCAGGAATGCAGTGGCCCCGGGGAGGAACGGAAGAGCCAATCTGCATTCGCATTTGTATCGCATGCGCAGCAGCCCGCTGCAGCATCTTTCAATCCTCGCGAAATGCTCTGTTGAAGCTATCGAGAAGCGGTCTCAGTGCGTAGAGCGCCACACTGGTTTTTCCCGTCTCGATCATTGTCTGGGCGGGCATGCCGGCAACAAGCTCCACATCCTTCATTTTTGCCAGGCGCTCGTCGGTCACATGGATCGTCGCCGCGTAATAGGGTTGGCCGGTTTGCTTGTCGACAAGACGGTCGGCCGAAACATATTCCACTATGCCCCTGAGAAGCGGAACGCGCCGTTGACTGTATGGGAGGAGATGAACCTGAGCTTCGAGCCCCGAATGAACGAGATTGATATCCTCCGGCCGGACGTTCGCCGATACCACGAGACGGTCGTCGCGCGGCACAAGATCCACAAGCGGTTCGCCCGCACCGATGACGCCGCCTGCCGTATGGATGCGAAGGTCCATGATCAGGCCATCTTGGGGTGCCCGGATCTCGGTCCTTGTAAGCTGGTCATTGATTGCCCGCAAACGCTCATCCAGTTGCATGACCTGGCTTTCCGTGTCCCTCAGGCTCTGGGCGACTTCGTCCAGTCGATCGCTTCGCAGCTTCACGAGATAGGCCTCCGATTCATTGATCACCTGGTGCGCGCGGGAGATCTGGGCTTCCACTTCGCCAAGCTGGCCACCGATGTCGGCTCTTTCCCGCTGCAGATTGAGAAGCCTGCTCTTCTTCTCAAGCCCCTTGGCATTGAGCGTCGTGACGGTTTCCAGTTCCTGCCGTGAAATTTCGACCCTGTCGACCAGCGCCACCTTCTGCGCGCCGAGCCCGACGATTTCCTGTTCCACCTGCTTCATTTTTTCCTGCGTGATCGCAATCTCGGACTGCATCACCTGACGCCGCGTTTCGAATATCCGCCGCTGCCCGCTGATGACGGTGCTGACGAATACGCTGTCATTCGCTGCCGCCAGAAGATCCCGGGGATAGGTGATTTGGTCACGACCCTCCAGTTCTGCGACCAGGCGGCTGCGCCTGGCCTCGGCGTCCCATAGCTGACCCTGGATGCTGTCGCGCTCCGAGCGTGATTTCGTGTCGTCGAGTTTGATCAGGACTTGTCCGGAGGTAACGACATCGCCGTTCTTGACGAGGATTTTCCGGACGATGCCGCCTTCCAGATGCTGGATGGTCTTGCGGTTGGATTCAGGCTCGACGACGCCCGATGCAATCGCAGCACTATGAAGTGGCGCGAGCGCCGACCATGCCCCGAAACCGATTATAAAGAAGCAGATCAACAGGTTCCCGGTCCAAACAACCGCGCGCAGCCTCGACATCGGCGAGGCCGCAGCCAGTACAATGGCGTCGCCGCCATATGACGGCGAATAATCGAGAATTTTCCCGACCGGATCCGCTCCCTGATTGAATTTGTTCGACCGAACATTGAGCTTCGTGGAACCAGTGTCGATATGAGCAAGGGACATTTCGTTGGATCTCCCTTATGTTCCTGTCGGCGCCGGCGGCTGGAGATAAGTCTCGAATATCTGCTCGCTTTCTCCGACGGCATCGACGGTTCCGTTGCGCATGATGGCGATTTTGTTCGTGACTGGGAGAATTCCCATGCGATGGGTAATGATGACCACCATCATGCCCCTGGAGCGCATCTGCCCGATCGCGTTGAACAGCCTGCGTTCACCGTCGTAGTCCAGGCTCGAATTCGGGTCGTCGAGCACCACCAGGCAAGGGTTTCCATAGGCTGCTCGCGCCAGTCCGAGCTGCTGGCGCTGGGCCCGCAGCAGCAGACCTCCCCCTTCGCCGATATCGGTCTCATATCCTTGTGGCAGCCGCATGATCGTGTCGTGCAGTCCGACGAGCTTGGCCGCCTCGATCGCCTTGCCGGGATCTGCGCCGTCGAGCCGGCCGATGACATCCTTCACGGCACCGCCAAACAATTCGATATCCTGCGGGAGATATCCGACGTGGCGCACGCCGCCGCAGAGACGCAGGGCGGATATGTCGACCCCGCCAAGGAGCGCGCATCCGCTCGTCGCGGGCTGAACGCCCGCCATGATCCGCCCCAGCGTCGACTTGCCGGACCCCGATGGGCCGATGAGCGCTATGCAATCGCCGGGAGCCAACCGCAGATTGACGCCTCTCAATATGGGCCGATCAGTGAACGGCAGCGTATATCCGACATTCTCGAGTATGAGGCCAGTGGCCTCCGGTATGGGTATCATCCGAACTTCGTCCTGCGACGCGACGGCGATCAACATCCGATTGAGACGATTGTAGGCGTTGCGTGCAAAGGCGAAGGAGCGCCACGCGCCGATCGCGCCTTCGACCGGTGCGAGGCCACGGCCAAGCAGGAGGCTCGCGACGAAAATGATCCCTGGGCTGCTGCCATCCTCCAGAACAAGCCACGTAGCCGCCCCCATCATCACGATTTGCGTCAGCGTTCGGATGGATTTCGATATTCCGACTATGATCTCGGTCCGGCGCATAGCGTTATCCTGCGCCCTCCTTGCCGATTCGGCATCGCGATAGACAAGCTGTGCGGCGCCATCCTGCATCCCCATTGCGCGGATGACCTGAAGGTATTTCAGGGCGGTGGCGAACCTAAAATAGCTCCTGGAGAGCGCAAGATTCGCTTGCGCCAGCGGTCTTCGCGTTGCCAATTCAGTCAGGATCGCAAGCAATAAAAGGGCGACCGCGCAGAAGAGTCCAATCGCTCCAAGCACTGGATGAACGAGGAAGAGCAGCAGGAGGAATACCGGAGCCCAAGGCACGTCGAACAGGAGGGAACTCGCCGGCGAGTCGAGAAATTGGCGCAGCGCGGCAAGATCCCTGTAGCAGTCCGCGGCCGCGACGGCATCGGTGCTTGCACCATATTCAAACGACGCGGTGAGAACCACGGGGCGCAGGCGGTGATCCAGCCAACTCCCGATACGGAAAAGCGCTGCCCTACGCACGATGTCCAGCATGGAGCCCACCACGACCGCCACGGCGATGATGAGCGTCAGCATCACCAGCGTGTCAGCGCTGCGGCTCGACAGGACGCGATCGTAGATCTGCAGCAGGTAGATGGAAGGAGCGAGCAGGAACAGATTATAGCCGCAGCTATAAAGGAAAACCAAGCCGAAAGCTCCGAAACAGGCCCGAAGGGCCACAGCCAGATGCGTCGGAGGCCGGTGCAATTGGGCAGGGTTCGTTGTCATTATCAGATCTCGGCGCTCTCGAGACTGAGAAGGCGACGGGTGGTTCAGCCGGTCGAGAAATTATGAGGATCGCCGGCCGGCGCCGGCGGTCCTCGCTGCCGGAACTCATGAGCCCAGATGGTGGAGATCAATGGTTCCGAACGAATTGTCGAAATGGTCCAAAGCATTGCTGACGCTTGTGGTCTCGGTTTCGGTATGCGGGTTGGTATGCATCAGTGCCGTCGCAATGTACCCGCCCACGGCCACCGCGTTGTTGCCGCCATTACCGCCCATGCCGGCGATGATCGTGGCACTCTGATCGGCGACCTGTGTGTTGGTCTGCGTTGCAACCGTCTGTGCGGCTACGGAGACTGCATCAGTACCGCCAGTGAGACCTTGGTTGCCGTTGGATGCGGCATTGCCGCCAGGGCCGCCAGATCCGGTGTTGGAGTTGATGCCGGCCAGGGTGCCGCTCAGCCCTTGAGCAAACCCGCCGGGTCCGCCGCCACCGGCCTCCCAGTCCGCGTGCTGCCAGAAGTGGCTCCCGTTGTGCACGTCGGTGTCTGCGCCATAGACTTTCTGTGTATTCTCTAGGTACGCAGTCGGCTGGTAGAAAATATCGCCATGGTTGTAGCCATTGCCACCATTGCCGGCACTCGCATCGCCGGCGTCGGAGTGATTGAGTTGGACTGTGTCGGATAGTGTCGGAATGGGCATAGCGTGACTCCTCTGCGTCGTTCTGTCCGTATCTCCCACGGCCGGACACCCGGCATATCATTGCCAGGCAAGTTACCGCGATTAAATGGTGCGCGCGAACGTGCTCGCGAACTAGCTAGATATTCGGGGACGTCCCTTTGGCTGGGTATGTTCGGGGGAGGATGTATCCACGCTAAGGGACAGATGACCGTATCCGGCGCTCACCTCGCCGCGCGGGTCGAAACGCGGGAAATCAGGGAGTAGCAATGCTTCGGTGATAGCGTTGCCAAGCCTCAGGCCTGCAGGCTGTGCAGAATATCGTCCACCAGCGCGGAGTGAGCATCCGAAAGATTGCCTTCGCCGCCATGACCGCCAATGCCGCCCGCCTGCAGTGTATGCTGGTCATAGAGAACGTGGTCGATCTGTTGGGCGTCCGCGGTGCCGCCGGCCGGAACGGCGATGTTGATGGGGTGGTAGTAGCCGACGTTGACATCGACCATGCTGCCGTTCGAATACCCCGATCCGCCGCCTCCACCGACGCCCGCGCCAGTGAAAATCGTGTCGGACGACAAGTTGAAGCTGCCCCCGTCGCCGCCGATGCCTGCGATTTGCATGCCGCCCTGAAGGAATTCCACGTTGTTGGTCTGGTGGGCCTCGGCCGCGCCGCCCGCTGCACCGACCGCAATGTTGATCGGAGAGAAGATGGCCACATTCACGTCGACCATGCTGCCGATGAAGGTGCCGTTGCCGCCATGACCGGCATAGTTGTCGCCCGTGAAGGTCAAGGAAGTCCCGTGGCTCTCAGGTGCGCCGCCGCCCGCAAAATTGTGATCTCCGCCAGAACCACCCACGCCGCCGATCTGGGTCGCCCCTTGCAGGAACATGGCGTTATTGCTTTGCTCCGCATGGGCCGTCGAACCCGGACCAAAGGCCACGGCGGTATTGACGGGGGCGAACACGGCGGTATCCGTACTGACAAGACCGCCATAGAATATGCCGTTGCCGCCGCTTCCCGCGTGATTGTAAGACTCTCCGCCACCATCAACAGCAATATTGCCGCTTCCGCCGTGCCCGCCCATGCCGGCCATCTCGACAGCATGCTGGTTGATAAGGGCATCATTTCCTTGATAGGCATCTGCCGATGAATGAGGGCCTGCGATGGCGGCGTTGGATGGCACGAAGACGGCCAAGGTATTGCTGCCGATGGTGCCAATGCTCATTCCGTCGCCGCCGCTTCCCGCCGAATTGTGGCTGGAATCCTGTGCGAACTCGAGCGGAAGCCATGTGGGAACGAGAGCCAGATGCCCTGCATTGGAACTGGAGAGCAGGTTTTGGCTGGAGCTCGCGCTCGGCGCCTCTTCTGACAGGGGACGATTTTCCGCCATCGCCGTCTCTCCATTCTGCCCCAAGCGTGAGCCCCGCTAGCACGCGGGAAATATCGCCCGATACTGAACCCCCATTGTGTAGCCAGTCGACGAAAAAAAAGAGCCTGCAATTCGTCTACGCCCGTTCGGCTAGTACGGCAGCCATTTGACGATCAGACCATTCGAATGTGGCTATACGCAAAATGTGGGGATGCCCCGTTCAAAACCACCGCCGCTTTCTGACCGTTCGTCTTCCGCCGATACCGCGTCATTCAGCACCAAGCGGAATAGGTACTCGTGTCTGAGCAACCACTGCATTGGATGCCCTTGACGCATTGGCATGGGGATTTTCCCGGCCGGGGGTTTCGTTTGGCCTCCATCCGCAGTATTCCCGGCAATCCGTTTTCAGAGCTAGGTTGGCTGCGATTCCCGCGAAGAATGCCTTCGGGAGTTGCCGCCCTGCCACCGCGGCGTTGCGAATCCTGGAGATTAAGTGTGGAAATGATCGCGATTTCGGAACTCACCGCCGAGACCTACTATTGGGCGAGACGCAGGGGCGAAACCGATTGGCAGGTGGTTCGCATCTCGACTGTGTTTGGTGCGAGCAAGGACTACTGGACCGTCGCAAGGACGGGAACGGACATTCACAACATGCCGGAGGAGTACGACTTCCTGGCCGAAGTGCGTCGTCCGACAGGTTGAAGCAGCGTCTATCGTTTCGGATGAACTCGGCGCCTTCACTCGAGGAAACCGTTTGGGTCTTCTCGCGGCAAACCGGTCAGTTCATGCCACAGGACACCCTTGCCAGGGGAATGCCGGCCTCCCGCCGCCGGTGGACTGCCACTCTTCCTCGCGCTGCATGAAGCATGTCGATTTCGTCATGCGACCAGCTGAAGCGTACCAGCAGGCGCTCTTGGCCGGATGGGCAGTGCGAAAGACAAGTGGAGCCCGCCTAGCGGACCCCCAGTTCCTGATCGACGAGCGACAGCCAGTACTTCATGCCGTAGGCAAGCGCCTTGTCGTTGAAGTCATAAGCCGGATGGTGAAGATAGGCGCTGTCGCCGTTTCCAATCAGGATGATGGCTCCGGGGCGTTGCTGGAGCATATAGGAAAAGTCCTCCGCGCCCATCGACTGGGCATAGTTGCTGTCCACCCTGCCCTCGCCGGCCACTCGCTCGGCGGCCGATACGGCAGTCCTGGTCTTCTCTGCATCATTGACGGTCACCGGATAACCCGGCATCCAGGTGATCTCGGCCTCCGTTTCGAAAAGCTTGGCCGTCATTGCCACGATGTCGCGAAAGCGCTGTTCCACGGCCTTGCGCGTGTCCGGCTTCATCGTGCGAATGGTTCCTCCGATCTGGGTCGACGCCGGAATGACATTGAGGGCGCGATCGTTTCCGCCACTCATGTAGGTCACCGAGACGACGACCGGATCAAAGGGGTCGGTGAACCGCGAGGCAATCGACTGAAGCGCCGTGATCAGGTGGGCGCTGACCAGGACCGGATCGCGGGTCAGGTTCGGGGACGCCGCGTGTCCGCCCCTCCCGTTGATCGTCACCAGGAAACGGTCGGCACCGGCCATGAACGGACCGCTGCGGATAGCGAAGGAGCCGACGTCGACACCGGGCTCATTATGCATGCCGTAGACTTCCTCGATACCGAAACGGTCGAGCAGTCCCTCCTGGATCATCACGTGCGCGCCGCCGCCGCCCTCCTCGGCCGGCTGAAAGATCAGCACGACCTTGCCGGTGAAATTCCGATTGGCGGCAAGACACTTCGCAGTGGCAAGAAGCATTGCGGTATGTCCGTCATGGCCACAGGCATGCATCCGGTTCGCGATCTTCGACGCATATGGCAGATTCGTTTGCTCCGACATCGGCAGCGCGTCCATGTCGCAGCGAAGGCCGATCGTCTTTCCCGGTCCCTTGGAACCGTTGATGATCGCGACCACACCGGACTTGGCGATACCGGTCACGATTTCATCGCAACCGAATTCCTTGAGCTTCTCGGAGACGAAGGCGGCCGTGTTCGGCAGGTCAAACAGAAGTTCGGGATATTGGTGGATCTGCTGCCGCCAGGCTTTGGCTTCCTCAGCCACCGCTTCAATATCAAAGTGCAAGGTCATTTGTGGTCTTTCAAAAATGCGCCGGCTGATTTGCCGTTTCTCCACTCGGATGGGTTTCCGAGCTCGGCCTAAATTGAACCGGCCTCTTCCTAGTCGCAGCAAGGCACGCCATGCGCTCGCTTGGCGGGCCCCGATGCGATTGCGCGATACGCGATCATCACGCGGCGCCGTGTTTGTTAGAACGCAATTCCTGCTTCCGCAAGGATGATGCAACTCTCTCCGGAGGGAGTGCTACGGGCCGAGGTGTCGGTCTCGGGGCAGCGACTGGTGCAGCGCTGGGCAATACGGCTATCGGCTTAGCCGTTGGCGTTCCAATGAGAACTTCCATCGCCGCCCTATATCGGAAGATATAGGCCAGGCCGCATCGACCACGGCGCACTACCTATATTCGACAAGCGTCTATCTTTATTGGGCAATTTCCGAAATCGCCTTCCTGCGTAAATTAGTAAATCGAGATAATGCGCGAGACAGGGAGCGGCATGCAGAAGTACTACGTTCACCAAGAACAAGATCTATTCTCGATCATTGATGAAGCAACACAACGCCCAGCGAAGCTGGACGGCGTTTCGTTCTGCCAAATGGGCATGGAAGAAGCTCGGCAGATACTGATAATACTTCGGAGCATCGATGGCGTCCGGCGCGTTTCGACGCGCTACGCTTCATCGGTGAAGAAGATGGCGCGATTGGTGCCTCAAGGCGCCATGCGCTAATCCCCTGCTCCGCGCACAAAGAAGATGCCGGCTAGGCCTGCAAGCGCAAGGCATTGCAGGATGAAAAGTGGCCATTCTGGCGACATGTTGTGTTTCCTCCGTTAGCAGCATCATACAGGAGGAAGTGCAATGTGTATGCACTTTCACTAATAATATGTTGATTTAAGCTGCTGATGATCGACAACCCGATCCTCGATCACCCTTTTCACGATGACGCCGGCGACGCCTGGCGCCGCGTAGCGCTCGGTTTGTTTGCATTTTATTAAACATGTATCGACCGGGTTGCCGATAGGATCGTCGGATTCACGCTGTCATGCGTTAGCTCCCAGCAACTAGTGGGAGACCGACATGACCTCATTGAACACGGTGTTGATCGTTGAGGACGAAGCATTGCTTCGCTTCAGTCTGGCTGATGCATTGGCAAGTTCTGGCTACGCAGTCGTGGAGGCCGCGAACGCACTCGAAGCCGTTGCCGCCCTGGGAATCCACGAAGAGATCGACGCAGTCATCACGGATGTGGATATGCCCGGGCCTCTTAATGGCCTGGACCTCGCAAGGCTGCTCTCGTTGAGCCGTCGGGACCTGGCCCTTATCGTGACCTCCGGCAGAAGCATCGAGGCCGACGCCCTTCCTGACGGAGCGGGCTTTCTGCCAAAGCCCTACGACATCGCCTCTCTCCTGAAGGAAATCAGCGAGCGATCACGCCGTCACCTCACGCGACGGAGGCTCAGCTCTAAGGGAGCAAAGACCTAGTGCTGAGCTGCGGGGATGGAGCCTGTCACGATCGGCGCAGCTGCGTCCCGTCCGAACGGATTCATGCCGACGAGGATCGCCAAAACGAATGCCAGCGTCCAAACGCTGCAGATTTGCCAATATAACCGCATCAGAGGCCCCCGAGGCGCGAACGCAATACATGTCGCGCAACAGGACAATGCATCGCAATCGTCAACGATCGGTTTACGAAATCTCGGAAGCGATGCCGCATGCCTCAAAAACGCTCTTTGGCGCTTTGCTGGGAGCAAGAGTTGCCGACGCTTGCCCATACGGGTCGATCGCCTGTGCCAAATATCCCCTCTCGCGCAGGCTTCTTCTACGGGCGTGGAACAAATGTGAGGCTGATCTGTTGGACAGTCGGGCCAGTACAAACCGGCGCGCTTAACCCTCTTGCCGTCGGACGGCCCACCCCGGCGTGGACCAACACACGCCGGGGCATCTCCGTCGGAAAGGCTGACATCGTCGTAATCGGCTGGCTCATTACGTGCCGAGCGTGCCGCTGGCCGCGTCGAACCATTGTGGACCAAAGCGTGATGGTCACATTGGCACGACGCCTACGCTAACCTTACTGCCAGGCCCCGTTGGGAAGCCTGCCGTGATACGGCGTGTCGCGGCAATGACCCCAGGGACCGAGCCAATAGCCGGGAGGGCACGGGTTCGCAGCCACCGGCGGATAGTATGGATAAGGCTCGTAGTATGGCGCCGGGTAGGCAGGGCGCACCACCGAGGCGCCGAGCGCAGCCCCTGTAGCGAGACCGAGGCCATACCAGCCCGCATTGTTCCAGCCGCGCCAATGGTCGATGAACAGTGCAGCGGGTCCCGTCGCGCCATCGAGGCTTCCCTCAAGAACCGCGACGTCGAAGGTCAGCGTCGTGCCATCGAGCTTCGGCGATTTAAGGGTAACGACGGCGTCGCTCACGTCGGATCCTCCTCCGAGGACGGAAACCGTCGCGTTCGGCGGATCCTGCTCGAAGTTGTCCGGCCCCTCGCCCCACTGCTTGACGAGTTCGTCGGTCCCTAGATGGCCTGCGGCCCTGACCGGCCGATCGGCAAACAGGATGGCGCTCTTGGCTACGCCCGTGAGGGTCAGCTTTCCGCCCTCGAGCTTTGCTCCTTCCGAGTTCACGACCACCAGCGATGAAACCGGCCCCTTCTGCGTCACCTGACCAATGGTCTTCTCCAGGGGAACGTGGGGCTTCTTCGCTGCGTCCTGGGCGAGGACGTTGGCTGCACCGAAAAATCCGAGAGTGCTGGCCAACAGCAGGCAAAATGCTTGTTTGCGTATCATCGATATCTTCCCTGCAATAAGTGATTGTTGTTATCGGACAGCCCTGGATGGGCCGTCTGACGCTAAGGCACGTCCGCCCGCAAGGTATCGCTAAATGAGATCGATTGAAAATACGCCGCCACAGATATATCAGGTCGGCTGATATGATCCCTCGACCTTGCGCGCCGAGGTTTGGGGGTGGGATCGTCATCGACTTCCCACCCTGTGCAGATGTAGCGCCGCAAGCAACGCGAGCCGACAGTCCCTTATGCGGCGGCAAGCCGTAGAGCGCTGGAGCGGCGGGCGCTGCTGATCGCGAAGACCAGCATAGCCAAGGCGGATACCACTGCCGGGATTGAAAAAATCAGGAAGTTCTGTTGGATCGGAAATTCCTTCGCCAGCAATACGCCGCCAAGAGTAGGACCTACGATTGCGCCGATACGGCCCACACCCGATGCCCAACCCAGACCTGTGGACCTGACCGACAGATTGTAGAGCTGTGCCACGCTGGCATAGAGCAGGATTTGCGTGCCGATTGTCGTGGCTCCCGCAACGAAAACCATCAAGAACAGCATCGCCACAGGCAGATCGAAACCGATCAGAGCGATTGAAACAGCAGCGGCAGCAAAGAAGCCGACCACGACCTTGGCCAGACCGAACCTGTCACCGAGCCAGCCGCCCAAGACAGCTCCAACCATGCCTCCAAAGTTGAGGGAGAAGAGGCTCAGCAGACTGGCCCTCTCCGCAAAGCCGGCTTCCTGCAGCACTTTCGGCAGCCAGGACGAAAGAAGATAGACAAGCAAGAGGCAGCAGAAGAATGCCACCCAAAGCATCACCGTACGCAGGGCGCGCTGATGGCGGAACAATTCGAGCATCGACGCCGACGCCCCCTTCGTCTCCGAAAAGACCAGCGTGTCGTTCTTGCCAAGCCGTTCGGTCGGGTAGATCCTCGCATAGATCGCCTTGGCCTGCTCCTGCCGTCCCTGGCGGATGAGGAAGCCGAGTGATTCCGGCAGTTTCCACAGAACGAGCGGAAGCATCAGCATCGGGACCGCGGCAACGAAGAACATCGGCTGCCAGCCATATTGCGGGATCATTCCGATACCGAAGCCCGCCGCAACCATGCCGCCAACCGAGTAGCCGGAAAACATCAGCGCGACCATGGTCCCGCGAAGGCGCTTCGGCGCATATTCGTTCATCAGCGCCACGGCATTCGGCATCAGCCCGCCGCAGCCGAGGCCGGCGATGAACCGGAACACCTTGAACTGCTCCGGCGAACTCGCAAATCCGGTGAGAAGCGTGGAAACGGTGAACAGCAGGAAGCTGATCGCAATGCCTCTCTTGCGTCCGATCCTGTCGGCGAGCGGGCCGAAAATGAGGGCGCCGAACATCATGCCGAACAGCGCCCATGCCTGCAGTGCCCCAGCCTGTGGCTTGGTCAGGCCCCATTCGGAGATAAGAGTGGGCAGGACGGTGCCGGCGACGAAGACATCGTAGCCATCCACGATCAACAGCAGTGCGCACAGCACCACGACCGTCCATTGGAAGCCCCCGAAGGGATTGTTGTCGATAGCGTCATTCACATCGATGTTGCGCATTGTCACTCCTCCCCGAGTCGTTACGCATTCAAATCTCGGCCTTCAGCCGATATCCCCTCCGGCGACCGACAGCACGTTTCCGGTGATGTAGGATGCCTCCTCCGAGGCCAGAAAGAGTATGGGCGCGGCCTGCTCCTCGATCGTCCCGTAGCGCTTCATGAAGCTGGACTGCCTGACCTGCTGCACGACCTCAGCCATCCAGCCCTTTTCGGCCTCGCTGTCGCCGGCAGCATTGCGTGGAACGCGGCGCGGCGGCGCCTCTGTGCCGCCCGGTGCCGTGGCGACGACGCGGATGTTGCGCTCTGCCAGCTCCATCGCCAGCGATTGCGTGATTGCGTTCACACCGCCTTTTGCCGCCGAGTAAGGTACGCGATGGATGCCGCGCGTCGCGTTCGAAGACACGTTGACGATCGTCCCGCCGCCGCGCGCAAAGAGGTGCGGCAGCACCGCATGGCAGCAGTAAAGTGTGGGCATCAGCGAGCGGCGGATTTCCGCATCGATCTGCTGCGCCTCGAATTCAGCGTAGGGCCGCATGCGGATCGCGCCGCCCACATTGTTGATGAGTATGTCGATGCCGCCGAAGGTTTCGGCGGCAAAGCGCATGGCGGCGGTCGCACCCTCATGGGTCTCCAGATCGGCGTTGAAGGCGGCGGTGTTGCCCTCGCCAGCCTCCGCCGCCACGGCCTCGACGAAATCGGCGCGATCGACGAATACGACCCGCCCGCCTTCCTCTGCCGCGCGGATCGCCACGGCGCGGCCGATCCCCTGCGCGGCGCCGGTCACGACCAGCACCTTGCCAGCAAAACGGCCCGCGAAGTGGCGCGTGCTCATGCGGCCTCCTTCGCCGCCGCATTCGGCGTGAACTTCTCGTAATGGAAGCTGCGGGGCTTCACGCCGTTGTCGTCGAAGTGCTTGCGCACGGCATCGACCATCGGCGGCGGTCCGCACAGATAGACGTCGACATCGCCGCCATGGAGCACCTCGGCCGGTATGTGCTGGGTCACCCAGCCCTTGCGCGGATGGCTGGAGGCCTCTTCCGCGACAACGGTGCTGAAGGTGAAGTTGGCAAGCCGCTTCGCGTAGGCCGCGATTTCCTCGACGAGAACCAGGTCCAGGTCCCGGGTTACGCCATAGATGAGATGAACCGGCTGTTGCGAATTCGCGCACGCCAGCACTTCCAGCATCGACAGGAACGGCGCAAGACCGGTACCGCCGGCCAGGAACAGCAACGGCCTCTGGACGTCGCGCAGATAGAAGCTGCCGAGCGGTCCGGTCAGTTCGAGCTTCCTGCCGCTTTCGGCCCGCTCGAGCCAGCTGCTCATCACGCCTCCGGGGATCTTCTTGATCAGGAAGCCGATGCGTCGTGCACCGGGCGCCGTGCTGAAGGAATAGGAACGATGCTGACCGCTGCCCGGCACGTCGATGTTGACGTATTGGCCGGGCAGGAAGGCGGGCGCATGTGCATCGACATCCAGTTCCAGCACGATCGCGGCATCGTTGTGCTGCACCGCATTGGCCACCGTCGCAGAAAACGTCTGCTGGCCGGTCTTGCAGGCAACCGAGGTCGTGGGGACCGCAATGACGCAATCGGAGGATGGCTTCATCTGGCAGGTCAGCACGAGACCGCTCTCCGCCTCGTCAGCAGTCAGCGCATCGTCGATGAAGTCGTCGCCGAGATCGTAACTGCCGCTCTCGGCGCGGCACTTGCAGGTGCCGCACACACCGTCGGAACAGTCCATCGGCAAGTTGATCTTGTTGCGGAAGGCGGCATCGAGAACCTTCTCGCCGTCCTTGCATTCGACGAAGCGGGTCACCCCGTCCTCGAAGTTCAATGCGATGCTGTAGCTGGCCATGGAACCCTCCTCGTCAATTCCCGTGCCGTCCGGCGACGCCTGTCAGATGTGGTAGACGTCGATGACCTGGCGGATGTAGTCGTTCTTCAGCACGATCTTCTTGCACGCGATCAGCAGGCCGCCGCCGCTTCTGCGCAGCGTGACGAACATGGTGCCGAAGAAATGGTCGGTGACCTTGTAGCGGTGGTTCAACGTGTGAAAGTTGTAGCGCACGTCGACCTCGTCCCCGCGATCCTCCAGCAGTTCGACATTGGTCACGTTGTGGCTGGTGCGCGGCTCCGGCGTGGAGGCACCGGAACGCTCCGTCTTGATGCGGAATACCCGATCTTCCAGACCGTCGCGGCTCGGATAGTAGATCAGCGAGATCTGCGACTGGGCATCTTCCGTAAGCCGGTCGTCGTCGTCCCATGCCGGCATCCAGTAAGTCACGTCGGGTGCATAGCAGGTCAGCCATTCGTCCCACTCGCGATCATCAAGGAGACGCGCTTCCCGGTAGAGAAAAGCACAGATGGCTTCGTTGGAGATGCTCATGCGACCACTCCGTTCTTTTCGGCGGACAGCGCGTCGCGCATCACCCTCACCCAGTATTCGTGCTGGCGGACGAACAGGCCTTCGTCCTCGCTGCGCTCGCCGGACAGCAGCGGCTCGATGCCCATTCGCCTCGCGTTTTCGTCCGGGCCGTCGATCCAGAGCGGCGCGCCCCGCGACAGGTCGTTCCACAGCGCGGCGGTACCCGCATAGCCGGCCTGGCAGGCACGGAATTCCTCCAGGTCGTCGGCCGTTCCCATGCCGGACACGTTGAAGAAATCTTCATACTGGCGAATGCGCAGTGCGCGGTCCTCGGCGCTTTCGCCTTTCGGGGCAAAGCAGAAGATGTTGATCTCCGTCTTGTCGACGCTGATGGGACGGGTCACGCGGATCTGCGTGCTGAACTGGTCCATCAGGAAGACATTCGGATAGAGGCAGAGATTGCGGGTCTGGTTGACGATGAAATCCGCCTTGTCCTGGCCGACGCGTGCCCTGATCTCGTCCCGGCGGTGGTACACCGGGCGAACCTCCGGGTTGACGGTATTGGTCCACAGCAGGATGTGGCCGTTTTCGAAACCGTAGACGCCCGCAACCGACCGGCTCCAGCTGTTTGCATCGACCGCCTTCGTGCCCTCCTCGTTGCGTCGCCCCATCGTCGCGGCGTAGTTCCAGTGCACGGAGCTGACGTGGTAGCCGTCGCAGCCGTTTTCCATCTGCAGCTTCCAGTTGCCGTCATAGATGTAGGACGAGTTGCCGCGCAGCACTTCCAGCCCGTCCGGCGCCTGGTCGACGATCTGGTCGATGATAACTTTCGTCTCGCCGAGATATTCTTTCAGCGCCGGCACGTCCTCCTTGAGGCTGCCGAACAGGAAGCCCCGGTAGCTTTCGAAGCGCGGAACGCGCTTCAGGTCGTGCGAGCCGTTCTGCGCGAACTGTTCAGGATACTGAGTGGTCTTCTCGTCCTTGACCTTGAGCAGCTTGCCGGTGTTGGAAAAGGTCCAGCCGTGGAAGGGACAGGTGAAGCTGCCCTTGTTGCCGTGCTTGCGCCGGCACAGCATGGCACCGCGGTGTGCGCAGGCATTGATAACGGCGTGCAGTTCGCCGTTCTTGTCGCGCGTCACGACCACCGGCTGGCGGCCGATATAGGTCGTATAGTAGTCGTTGTTCGCGGGAATCTGGCTCTCATGAGCGAGATAGACCCAGTTGCTTTCGAAGATGTGCTTCATCTCCAGCTCGAACAGGTCTTCGTTGGTGAAGATGTCGCGGCGGCAGCGGAATGTGCCGGCTTCCTTGTCGTCCTGCACGGCGGTGGCGAGCAGGTAGTCGAGGTCCCGGGCTTTGTCGATAATCGCAGACATGACCTATCCTCCCGCAAAGAGCGCGCTGTGACGGGCGCAGCCTTGCAACAATGTCTAGAATGACGATGGTTTCGGGGTTGGCGGCCCATCCCGGCCGCCGGTTCAGCCGCCTAGGCGGCTGCGCGCTTGCGCTGCTCGTTGATCTGGTTGTCCACGCCATCCACCAGGGCCGTCAGGTGAATGTTGAACTCGATCTCCGCAAACGGACCACTGAGGCCGTTGGCCTTGATGCTGGCCTCGTCGGTCCGCTCGATGAGGGCCGGAACCAGGCCGTCGCGGGTGGCGTATGCGAAATCGTCGTTGACCAGCGGGTCACCTTCGATGTTGATCTGCGTCGTCAGCTTGCGATGGCCGTCGGCACCGATGAAGAAGTGGATATGTGCCGGACGCTGGCCATGGCGGCCAAGCGCTGAAAGCAGCTGTTCGGTGGGACTGCCAGGCGGCACGCCGTAGCCGTTGGGCACGATGCTCCGGAACTTGTAACAGCCCTTCTCGTCAGCAACGATCGTGCGACGCATGTTGAAAGGCGCCTGCTTTCCGGTCGGGTCGAAATGCGAATAGAACCCGCGTGTATCGCAGTGCCATACTTCGACGGTGGCGCCCGGCAACGGCTTGCCGTCTCCGCCATAGACGATGCCATGCATGATCAGGGTGTGACCGTTGGTATCGGTACCGTCGTCGAGACGGGCAAAACCCTGCGACACGGGCGCACCTGCCACATAGAGCGGGCCTTCGATGGTGCGCGGGGTCGGGTTTTCGATGCCGAGCGCCTCATCGACGGCGTCGAGGCGCTCGTCCAGGAAATGGTCGAGGCCCAGACCGGGTGAGATCAGGCCGGCCTGACCTGCTGCGCCGATCTCGTTGAGCCACGCGATGCCGGTCCAGTATTCGTCGGGGGTGATGTCGAGATCGTCGATGGCCTTGAATAGGTCGGACATGATCCGATGGACGATCTGCTTTACCCGCGGATTGCCGCCGTCGTTGTGAAGGCCGCTCAGGACCTTGAGAAAGTCCTGGATGTCGGGCCTGTCGAAAATCCTCACGTTCATTTCTTCCTCCTCTTGGATTGCTTTGAAAACCGACGCGGTTCCCGTCCTCCGGGGAGCACCGCCAATCACGATCTAGGTATCGTCCTCGCGGATCGCTGACGGATGCCGCAGCATCGGGGTCACCTCGATCGCCATGAATTTGAACAGCGGCAGCCCCGACAGGATCTCGTGCAGTTCCGCATTGTCCTTCACGTCGAAAACGCTGTAGTTCGCGTAGTGACCGGCGATGCGCCAGATGTGCCGCCACTTGCCGCTGCGCTGCAGTTCCTGCGAATAGTGCTTTTCCCGGGCGATGATATCGGCCGCCTCAGCCGCCGGCAGGTCGTGTGGAAGGTTCACGCTCATCCGTACATGAAACAGCATGGTCAGCCTCCTTGCCCGGCAACGCTGATTGTCTTGCGCAGTCCGTCGCGCGTGAAGAAGGCCACGCGTTCCTCGTCCAGCTCGATACCGAGACCGGAGCCAGCGGGAACCGTCAGTTCGAACTCGCTGTAGTCCAGGGGCGTCGCAAGGATTTCCTCTGCCAGAAGCAACGGACCGAAGAGTTCGGTGCCCCATTGCAGGTTGACGAACGTGGAGAACACCTGCGCGGATGCAACTGTGCCAAATACCCCTTCGAGCATCGTGCCGCCGTAGAGGCCGATGCCGGCCGCATCAGCGATGGCCGCAACACGCTGGGCATTGAAGAGCCCCCCGCTTTGTTCGATCTTGACGGCAAACACGTCCGCCCCGCTGGCCTTGGCGATCTCGAAGGCGGTTTCGGGTCCCTGCAGTGATTCATCTGCCATCAACGCAATAGGGAAACGACGCACGAGCCGCGCCAGCGCCGCAGCCGAGGCGACAGGCTGCTCCACCAGTTCGCAGCCTGCGTCGGCCAAGGCGGCCATTGCATAGGCGGCCTCTATTTCACTCCATGCCATGTTGACGTCCACGCGCACCGAGCCGCGTTCGCCCAGCGCCCGCTTGATCGCTGCTACATGGGCGATGTCCTCAAGCAGGTCCCTTGCGCCAATCTTCAGCTTGAAGATCCTGTGCCGGCGCAGGTCGAGCATCTTCTCTGCCTCGGCGATATCCTTTGCCGTATCGCCTGACGCAAGCGTCCATGCGACTGGCAGGCGGCTGCGCAGACGGCCTCCGAGCAGTTCACTGACAGGCAGGCCGAGCCTTCTGCCGTGGGCATCGAGCAACGCGGTTTCCACCGCGCACTTGGCGAAACGGTTCTCCCTGATCATCTTGCCGATGCGAGCCATCAGCGCCTGTACGCGCGTCGCATCCTGGCCCACCATCACCGGACTGAAATAGGTATCGATGGCGAGCTTCATGCCCTCAGGGCTTTCGCCACCATAGGCTAGTCCGCCGATCGTCGTCCCCTCGCCGATCCCGACGACGCCATCGCTGCAATGGATCTTGACCAGCATCAGCGTCTGGCCGTTCATCGTCGCGACGGACAGCTTGTGCGGACGGATGGTCGGCAGATCGACGAGCAGGGTCTCGACCCGCTCGACGACGGGGAAAGGAGCTGCTGTTGGGGCGACTGTCTTGAAGGTTTTGCTCATGGTTGAAGTCTGCGACGAGAAGAACGGCGCGTCCAACATCATTTGCGTCTGCTATTATACCTTTATGGTATCAAGACGAGAAAAATGCTAAGCTGGCGCCACTTACCGCGCCGCAACATATCGTCAGCGATGTGGATTTAGACATTCGGGCCGAGGATATTCGATGGACCTGCGCCAGCTTCGTTATTTCGTGGCCGTTGCTCGCGAACGGAATTTTACGCGTGCGGCGCAGATGCTGCATATCGCCCAACCGCCTCTCAGCCGGCAGATCCAACTGCTCGAAGAAGAACTGGGAGTACCTCTCGTCATTCGCAAGACGCGCCCGGTCCGGCTGACGGAGGCGGGACGGCTGTTTTACGAACAGGCATTGCAGGTCCTTGGCCGGGTCGAGCAGATGCAGGCGGCAACACGCCGCGTCGGCCTCAATCAGAACAGTGTCCTATCCATCGGTTTCGTGGCATCGACCTTGTATGGCGGACTGCCGTCATTGGTGCGAAAGCTGCGTCAGCACGCGCCCGAGCTGGACATCCAGTTGCTGGAGATGGTGTCCGTGCAGCAGGTCCCCGCACTCAAGGAAGGTCGCATCGACATCGGCTTCGGCCGCCTGCGCCACAGCGATCCGAACGTGGTCGGGATCGTCTTGCGCGAGGAACGTCTCGTCGCGGCGGTCCCAAAAGGCACGCCGCTGGCGCAAGATCCCTCGCCGCTGCCGGTCGCCGCGCTTGCCGGCCAGAAGGTCATCGTCTACCCAAAGGAACCACGGCCCAGCTATGCAGACCATGTGCTGAGCCTGCTGCACCGCCGCGACGCGCGCCCGGCCGAAGTTCAGGAAGTGCGTGAAATCCAGACCGCCCTGGGGCTCGTTGCCGCCGAGGCGGGCGTATGCATCATCCCTGCTTCTGCACGTCAGATGCGGTCGGACGTGCACTACCGGCTGCTCGAGGGGGAGGATGCGACATCTCCGGTCATCCTCAATCACCGGGTCGGCGACAACTCGCGCTATATCGACCTAGTCAAACAGCTCATTCAGGAAATGTATGTGGAGGACCCGCCCTGGCTGGACCTGCAGCACAATCTGCTGCCTCACCCCGTCGAGCGGTAACCGGACCTGCTGCCTGAAATGCCTGTCCGCGAGCGGCGCCTCTTTCGAAGGTTCCGCTCACGGGACAAAGGCGCTTCTCTTCCTGCCCTGTCTCTCAATCACTCCTCACGGAACGCACGGTTGAACTGATCCGTCAGAGGCTTGGAGAGAAACGAGATCGCGGTTCGCTCCTGGGTCGAAACGAACACCTCCACCGGCATGCCGGGAACGAGCTTGTTGTTTCCAAGTCGTGCCAGCTCCTCCGAGGGAACGACGACGTCGGCCAGATAGTAGATCTGCCCGGTCGCCGGGTCGCTGCTGGTCGCGGCGGAAACATAGGCGACACTGCCGTGGAGCTCAGGCGTGGCACGCTGGTTGAACGCGGAGAAGCGCAATTTTGCGGGCTGACCCAGGAATATCTGATCGATATCGGTCGGCGACAGCTTGGCTTCTATCTTCAATGCCGCATCGGCAGGCACAAGGGTCACAAGCTTCTCCGCGGGCGTGATGACGCCGCCGATCGTATGGATCGAGAGTTCGTTGACCGTGCCGGAGAGCGGCGCGCGGATGTCGGTCCTGGCCAGGCGGTCCTCGATGGCGAAGCGGCGCTCCTTCAGCTCCGATATCTTCGGCTCGATGGTACTGAGTTCGCGCTGAGCCTCCGTGCGAGCGGTCTCGTCGATAGCGATGATCTGCAGCTGTATTTCACTCATCCGCGCGCGGGCGCGGGCAATGTTCGCCTGCACCTCGCCGCTCTCTCCCTCGAGCTTGGCCATCTCGCGATCGATGACGTATTTGCGCGAAGTATCGATCAGTCGCTTGTCCGTCAGCCCCTTGATCTTGCCGTGCTCGGCTTTCACCAGGGCGATCTCGTCCGCTTTCGATGCGTGCTGGGCCTCGAGCCCCTTGATCTCTTCGCCCAGCTGCGAGATTCCGAGTTCCAGCTGCTGCTTCTGGCTGTCGCTGTTCTTGCGGTTGCCCTCGAAGAGCCGGTTCTCGCCGAACCACAGATGCGGAAATTCGTCGAGCTTCGCCCTGAGCTCCGGCGTGAGCTCAATCCTGCCGAGGTTGTCGCGCTCCGCCATCAGCCGCGCCTGCCGCGCCATCAGTTCGATGAGCTGCGTGCGCACGATCGAAAGCTCGGCACGGGTCTGCGCGTCGTCAAGCCTGAGGAGGATCTGGCCCTTCGTGACGAAGTCCCCTTCCCTCACGGCAATCTCGCTGACGATGCCGCCGTCGCGGTGCTGTATCGACTTCAGGTTCTGGTCGACCTTGACCACGCCGGACGCAATGATCGCGCCGGTGAGTTGCGTGGTCGCCGCCCAGCCGCCCGCGCCGGCAAAGAGGAGAAGGCCGAGGGTTACGCCCGCGAAAACGCGCCTCGCGACCGGAAACGCGCTGTCCGTCTCGTCATCCGAGGGGTGCTGCATGCCGGTCTTTCGGTTACTGCTGTCGAACATGTCTTCACTCCATCCCATGCAATTGCACTGTTTCGCTCAAGCGTTCTCGACGATCATCAGTAGATGGTGGCCGCTCAGGTTGACGGTCATCTCGAAATGCTCGTCCTTGTCCATGTCGACCTCGATCAGCGTCGTTTCGAGATCCCCCGTGCCCTCGTGGCGGATGCGGATCGGCAGCGTTTCGGCCTTCTCCTGTTCGCCAAAAGCCTCCACGAAACGCTCTTCGAGCGTCTCCATGACGTCTTCGAAGATCTGGTACTTCGACATCTCGATCCGGTCTCCGACCATGAAATCGAGGATCTGGTGCATGACCTGTGCTCCAGAGCGGCCGTTCGGGATTTCGAACTGGAACATGTCGGCACCATCTCCGCCCTGAATGACGACGGCCGCGGTGCTGACCATGACCGTGTCGTCGCCCGCTCCGCCGACGACTTTCTCGAACCCATCGATGATGTCCTGGCCGACGTCGAAACCGGTTGCCGTGCCCGTCGTCAGGTCGATCAGCACGCCGTGCGCGGCTTGCGAATAGTCGAGCGTGTCGAAGCCCTCTTCTCCCTGATAGCGGTCATCCGCGGCGTCAGCCGCCGCCAGGATCACGTCGTTGCCAGAGCCCGCAAACACCACATCGGCGCCCCCCCCGTCGCTCAGGACATCGTCGCCGGCCTGGCCGAAGAGAGTATCGGCGCCACGCTCTCCGGAAATGATGTCGCTTCCGCCGTTTCCGATGAGAACATCGTCCGCCGCGCCGCCCCTCATCTCGTCGGCGCCCTCGCCGGTCTTGATCACTTCGAAGTTCGTGATGCTGTCGCCGCCGATCTCGGCGCCGCTGGCGCTTGCGGCCACGAGATCGATGACGACGGACATCAGCGCCGCCGAGTAATCGAGTGTGTCCATGCCCTCGCCGCCATCGTAATCGTCGGCGGCGAGGTCGAGATCGCCGATGACCTCGTCGTCGCCGCCGCCGCCATCGACGATATCTGCGCCATCGCCGCCGGAAAGCTGGTCTGCGCCTTCATCCCCGAACAGGCGATCGTCGGCCGCAGCCCCTGTAATCTGGTCGGCACCATCACCGCCATGGATTTCATCGACCTGGTCGCTGCCGGCAATCTCATCATCGCCGACCCCGGCCCGCAGGATTTCGAAGTTGGAGATCGTATCCTCGCCGATCTCGGCGCCGACAGCCGTGCCCGCAGCGAGATCGATATGCGTGCTTGCCTTCGTGGCGGAGTAGTCGAGGGTGTCGGTGTCGCTGCCGCCGTCATAGAGGTCGGCGGCACCGTCGGCGTCGCCGGCAACGACATCCTCGCCGCCGCCGCCGTTGACGATATCCTCGTCATCGCCGCCAGAGAGAAAATCGTCGCCTGTCCCGCCGTCGAGCTCGTCCAGGCCCGCCTCCCCGAGGACGATGTCGTTGCCATCGCCGCCATCGAGCCTGTCATTGCCTTCACCACCGTTGATGCGATCGTTGCCGGCGTCGCCCATGACAATATCCGCGCCTGCGCCGCCGAATAGCATGTCGTCGTCGTTACCGCCGCTGATGGTGTCGTCGCCGGCATCGCCGAAGATGGTATCCTGGCCGTCCTCGCCGTAGAGCCTGTCGTTGCCGTTGCCGCCCCATATCTGGTCGTTGCCCAGTCCACCGAGAACGATGTCGTCGCCTTCGCCGGCAAAGACGACGTCATTGCCGCTGCCGGCGATGATATGGTCGTTCCCCGCGCCGCCGTTCACCGTATCGCTGCCCGCGCGGCTGTCGATGTTGTCGTTGCCGTCCCGCCCGTCGATGTCATCGGCGCATTCGGTGCCGAGCATGACGTCATCGCCGATGGTGCCGACGACCGGCGGGTTCCTGAGAACGGCGAACTGCGCGATCTGGACTATGGAAAATTGACCATCGGTGATCTGGTAGGTCACCGTCACCGGCCCCAGCATCGACGGATCGAACAGCCAGCCGTCCGCGGTCTGGGTGATTTGCCCCGACGACACCGTTATGTTCTTGATCGACAGCTTGTCGCCGTCCGGATCGGAGGCGCCACGCAGAAAATCCGCGAGACCGATCAGCGCGGCGGTGCAGCCGAACACATCCATCAGCTGGACCGGACCGTTCGTGCGCGGAGCACGGTTCGTCGCCTTCGCGCCGTCTACGTCGGGCTCAGCGCCGTCATCCTCGCCTCCTTCGCGGTAGTCGTATTTGCCTTCGGCTCCCTCGCTGTCGTCGTCCGGGTACGGATGGCCGGAGGCCGTACCACGGCTCCCATTGCCCGGGCCTGCGCTCCGCCCGGCGGTCCAGCCGTTGTCGTTCGCCGCCTTGAACGATACCGATACCCCGCCCATCTTCTTGAGGAAGGCAAAACTTGGAAGCGGCAGTTTCTGAATGTCGATCAACGGGGAATCGTTGAGCACGTATTGGGTTGAATCCCGATAGTCGAAGAGATCGTCATCGGTTTGCCTGGCCTTCTTCGGCTCGGGCGCAACCGCATCCATCTCGAAGGCGGCCTCCGGAAGACCGATCTCGATCACCTCCGGCGGTGCTGCGGCCTCGTCTTGCGGCGTCTCGGGTTCCTCCTCCTGCGGCAGCGCCTTGGCCGAACCCGGAAAGGCGCTCTTCAGATAGAGCGCGATTCCGGTGAGGAAGATCGTGAAGAACAGCGGCACGCTCGACCGCTTGTCCTGGTTTTTCAGGACGTAGTGCTCGTAGGACTCGTCTGTTTCCGGCTTGGCGGATTTGGTTCCCTTTACGTCGATCATTCGAACACCCTCGATGTGATGCGCTGCGCAGTCTGCGCCGCAGGTGTTGGCCTGTTGATTGTCTCGGCTTGAGTGGACGATTTCAGGATCTCGTCCTTCGGTCCGAACGCCACCATCTTGCCGTTCTGGACGACCGCCACCAGGTCGACGGCGGCAAGAGCGCTGGGGCGGTGGGCAATGACGACGGCAATCCCGCCGCGCGCCCGGATGGATTTGATCGTCTGGGTGAGAGCCAGCTCGCCCTCGCCGTCGAGGTTCGAGTTGGGTTCATCCATGACGACGAGGAACGGATTGCGATAAAGCGCGCGCGCCAGCCCGATGCGCTGGCGCTGGCCGGCCGAGAGCGATGCGCCTTGCGGACCAAGAGCCGTGCGGTATCCGTCCGGCATGCGCACGATCATCTCGTGAACGCCGGTGATCTGCGCCGCTTCCACGATGGCACGCGGATCGACTTGCGGCTCGAGGCGCGAGATATTCTCCTCGACGGTTGCATCCAGCAACGCCACGTCCTGTGGCAGATAGCCGATGTACCGGCCAAGCGTGCTGTCCGGCCATTGCGTAAGTTCCGCATTGTCGAGCCTGACGCTTCCGCGAAGGGTCGGCCAGATGCCGGTCAGGGCACGCGCCAGCGTCGTCTTGCCCCCGCCGCTTGGCCCGATGATGCCGAGCGCCTGGCCGGCCTTGATCTCGAAGCTGACTTCGCTGAGGAGAACGCGGCCGGACCCCGGCGCGGCAACGGTTATCCTCTCGACCTTCAGAGATTCGGCGGGAGCAGGCAGGGACATCGGTGCATCCGTGCCGGAAAGAGCGATCACGGTCTCCTTGAGGCGCTGAAACGCGGTGCGGGCCGCAACCACGCTCTTCCAGTTGCCGATCGCAAGATCGACCGGGGCAAGCGCACGGGCCGAAGCAACCGACGCGGCGATGATCGCCCCGGCGGAAAGGTCGCCCTTGATCGTCAGCCAGGCACCCAGCCCGAGAACCGCCGATTGCAGCACCATGCGAAGCACACGGGACAGCGCGCCAAATGTTCCGCTGATGTCGTTGGTGCGCGTCTGAAGCTCGAGATGATCCCGGTTGGCCTGGTTGAAACGGTCGACCGCCCTTCCGGCAAAACCCATCGCCTTCAGGATGTCGGCATTGCGGGCATTGGAATCCGCAATCGCGTTGCGGTTGATGCCGGCCTGGTGGCTGGCGCTTGCCAGGCGACGGGTCATCAGCTCGGTCGCGATCGTCAACAGCGACAGGACGAATGCGCCCGCAAAGGTAAGCGCGCCGAGGTAAGGATGGAGCATGTACACGAATATCAGATAGAGCGGCATCCACGGCAGGTCGAACAGGGCAACGGGTCCCTGGCTGCCGAGGAAGCCTCGAACCGTATCGACATCGCGGCCGCGCTCCAGCGCTTCCGCCGTCGAGAACCCGAAGCGTGGCATGTCGATGGCAACCTGATGCGCCATTGGCGCAATCTTCCGATCGAGGCGGGCGCCGATGCGGACCAGGACCTGTGAGCGGATGATGTCGAAAAGCCCCTGGAATAGATAGAGGCCGATCGCCAGAAGCGAGAGGCCGAGCAAGGTCGGAACGCTGCCGCTCGTCAGGGCGCGGTCATAGATCTGCAGCATGTAGAAGGAGCCGGTCAGCGCCAGTATGTTGATGATACCGGAGGTGATGAAGAGGAAAACGAATATCCCTCGAAATCCTCGCGTCAGCTTTTCCGCATTTTTCCGCTTGGTGCCCGTCAGGGGAGTTTTGGAACGCATCTTCGTCTACCGTTTTCTTCTCGTTGAACGAATTGGCGCGCCGGCCGCAGCCGACAGGCCACAGCAAACTCGCGATCACGAATCCAGATGCAGATCCCTGTTTGTCCCGAGGATACCCGGGCGCATCCGCGCCCTGCCGCTCGGGTCGGAAGAGCCGCCCGTTTCGGTGGTATCCAGGAATGAGGTTCTGAAACGCATCGTCATCACCGCTCTCTGCTCATGAATGTGCGTGGCGGACCGTAAGAACCGGCCCGCCACGCTTTCGGACTAGAGATTGAAGTCCGTGCTGGTGAGGTTGTGATTGCCCTTGATGCTCAGGCGCAGCTCTGCGGTATTGTCGCCGTCGACGCTGCCCTGTACGACCGTGTAATCACCGTCCTCGCGGGTTTCATGGGTCACGACCAGTTGTGCCGCGCCGCTGAGTGTCGAGGCCGCAACCAGCGTGAAGGACTGGTTTCCGGTCGAACCGCTATTGGCATCGATGCCGCTGAAGTCGATCTTGTCTCCCGGCTGGAAGCCCACGATCGTATCCCCGTCGGCATCCGCTTCGGAGAGGAAGCGGAACTTGTCGTTGCCGGCGCCGCCGTCGATGATGTTGACGGCGCTGTTTGCGGTGATCGTGTCGTTGCCGGAGCCGGTGACGACATTCTCGACGTTCCACAAGGTGTCGTTGCCCGATTGACTGCTTGAGGAACTTCCCCTGCCCATGAAGCCGCTTCCGAGATCGACCGTCAGGTTGGCGGTGATGGCCGCCATGTCGAACGTGTCGCTTCCGCCGTCACCATAGTAGGTGTCGTCACCGTCGCCCGCTTCAGCAACGAAGAGGTCGTTGCCTTCGCCGCCGAACGCCGTGTCGTTGCCGGCGCCGGTGTGGATCAAGTCGTTGCCGACATCGCCGAAGACCCGGTCGGATCCGGCATCGCCATAGAGCATGTCGTTGCCTTCGCCACCCATGAGGTCGTCGTTGCCGGCGCCGCCGAAGACCATGTCGTTGCCGCCTTCGGCACTCATGAAGTCGTCACCGTCGTCGCCGCGCATGATGTCGGCGCCGCCGCCGCCAACTGCCGTGTCGTTGCCGCCAAAGGCGACAATCGTTTCGCCGTTTGCCGTGCCCAGCAGCACATCGGCGTTGGCAGTGCCCATGACCGGGGCTCCGACGCTCGGGGCGGGAGGCGGTGTCGGCGTATCGTCGCCGCCGGCCGGATCGTCGTTGCCGCCGAGCACGTCATCGCCGCCAGGCACCTCTTCATCATCGCCACCGATCTGCGGCATACCGCCCGCTGCCGTGAACCTGATGCTGTGATCCCCACTGGTCATGGTTGTCACGCCGTTCTCGGTCGTCGTCGTGTAGTCGGCTGCGGTCTTGCCTTGCGGCAGTTCGATCACATCCTCCGGCCGCAGCGTTCCGACGATGGTGTCGTTGCCGCCATTCGACTTGAAGACGATGCGATGGGCCGAGGTCAGCGCCGAGATATCGATCGTGTCATCGCCCACGTCGCCATCGATGGTGATGGTGTTGAGCCGCAGGCTCGTATTGGCGAAGTTGCCGATGATGTTGAACGTATCGTTGCCGGCCGGTCCCGTCGCACCCGAGGGATCGATGTTGTTGATGCGGATTTCCTCGATTTCCCTCAATTCCGCGATGATGGACGCGGCATTGGTGCCGTTCCGGGTGATGATGATCTCGGTAGCCGCATTGATGCCGTTGAGGTTGTTGCCGGGGACATCGTCGAAGGCCTGGCGGGTATAGATCCGGTAGGTCTCGGCGGTGGCGTTGCCGGTGATGACGAAGGTATCCCCTGCGACCCCCTCGAGACCGCCATTGACGACATCCCTGCCATCGGTCGCGCCGGTGGCATTGGCGTTCCAGAGGATCGTGTCGTCGCCGTCGCCGCCATTGGCGTTGTCGGCATCCAGACCGCCGGTGATCGTATCGTTGCCGGCAAGGCCGTTGATCGTATCGTTCCCGGCAAGGCCGTTCATCGTGTCGTTGCCGGCGGTGCCGTTCAACGTGTTGGCTGCGGCCGTCCCGTTGATTGGAGCAGCGCCTGCGACGGCAAGAACATAGTCCGTCGCGTCGACGTTCGCATTCGATACGCCATTGAGCTGGATCGTGCCGATGATCGCCAGGCTCGCATCCCTCACCTGGAGGACCGTGTTGCCACCGACCGTCGTTTCGGTCACCCGCGTGGCAAGATTTGCCGCGGTGATGCCGAGCGCGCTGAGATCGATGCGATCCTGCGTGGTGGCAGTGCCGCCCGTGAAGTCGAAGCCGGTGATGACGTCGGCTCCGAAATTGGCAGCGGTGTAGCGGATGAGATCGTTGCCGTTCGTGACGTTGATGGTGTCGTTGCCCTCACCGCCGACGATCGTATCCGCGTCGCCGCCGCCATCGATCGTGTCGTTGCCTGTGCCGCCATCGATCACGTCGTTGCCGGCGTTGGCGTTGATGATGTCATCGCCGCCGCCGCCAAGAAGCTGGTTGACGCCGCCATTGCCGGTGATCGTGTTGGCACCGCCGTTGCCCGTGCCGTTGATCGCGGCAGCACCGGTCAGCGTCAGGTTTTCGACGTTTGCACCCAGAGTGTAGCTGACCGAGGCGTTTACCTGGTCGGTACCGGCCGCTGCAGCTTCGGTCACCACGTCGCCGGCATCATCGACGGTATAGGTGTCGTTGTCGGCGCCGCCCTGCATGTTGTCTGCGCCGGCCCCGCCGTTCATCGTATCGTTGCCGATACCGCCGACGAGCGTGTCGTTGTCGTCGCCGCCGTTCAAGGCGTCGTTGCCGTCGCCGCCGGTGAGCGTATCCGCGCCGAGGCCGCCGTTCAGCGTATCGTTGCCGCCAAGACCGCTCAGCGTGTCGGCAAGGTCGCCGCCGCTGATGACGTTGTTGAGCGCGTTGCCGGTGCCGACGAACTGATCGGCATCGATGCCGGTATATTCGAGGTTCTCAACATTGGCGATGAGTTCCAGCGTGTAGATGGCGGCTAGTGTTTCGACGGTGTCGATTCCGTCAGGGGCCAGTTCGATGATGATGTCTTCGGCGTTGTCGTCGACATAAGTGTCGTTGCCGATCCCACCGAACAGAGTATCGAGATCGTCTCCGCCGTTGAGGACATCGTTCCCGCTGCCGCCGACCAGCAAGTCTTCGCCCAGGTCGCCCTGCAGGTCGTCATTGCCTTCATTACCAAACAGCAGGTCGAAACCGGTATTGCCGATCAGCGTGTCGCCGCCCGTCGTACCGGCAAGAGCCGTATTGATACCTGCCGCCGCGGTACGGTTTCCTGTGTCGTCTGTGCTCAGCGCATAGTCGCCGGTGAGCACGTAATCCAGGAACGTGCTGCCATTGAAGTTGATGAACTCGACCACTTCGCCTGCGGTGTCATACTGATCGTTGACTGTGACTTGCTGGCCGTTGAACTGTACGACCAGGTCGTTGCCGGCAGCCGCGAGCATGTTCAGGCCGGTGAGTGCGAGCGGCAGTGCCGGCGGCACCGCCCCGGTAACTGCGATGCGGTCGATGCCGCTCGTCTCGTTGATGATGTCGACGCCGTCGCCAACGTTGATGGAGTAGGTGTCGTCGCCGTTGCCACCATTCAGCGTCTCGGCAGGACCGACGGTGTTGATCACTAGGTTGTTGATATCCACCCGGTCGAGGTTGTTTGCCGCGCTGTTTGCGTTGGTACCGGCAACCACGAAGCGAATGGCCGACGTCGCGCCGAACGGTCCGTTCAGTGCAAGATTGAGGATATTGCCGTTTCCGGAGTTGTTGTTGATGGTCTGAATGGTCTGGTTGAAGTTAACCCCATCCGCGGCGAACTGAACAGTGACCGTCTCTCCGGCGTCGAAGCCTTGCTCGTTGTAGCTGTAGCTGATCGTCGCCGCCGAGGCCCCCGCAAGACTGAATGTGCGCGAGACGGTTGCCGTGCCGTTGCCGGCATCGGTGTCGTCATCGCGGAACTGCAACACGTTGCTGTTGGCGTCATCGATGCGGATCTGACCTGCTGTGGCGCTGTTGGTCCCGCCATTGTCGCCGGTCTCGACCCAAGGTGACGCCCAGCCGGTGCCACCAGTCAGGCCTCCCGTGTCAAAGTTGTCGGAGATGGTTGGCCCGGCAACCGCTGCCGTGCTCGGACCACCGACAAGGATGTCGTTGCCATCCCCGCCGTTCAGCGTGTCGTTGCCGGCAAGGCCCAGCATGAGATCGTCTTGTGCCGTGCCATTGAGCGTGTCGTTACCGGGCGTGCCGACGAAGATGTTGAGCGCGCTGTTGTCGGAGAACTGCACCCGTTCGATATTGCGCAGGCGGTCCGTGCCATCGAGCTGGTCTTCAATGGCGTGCGATACGATGACCTGCCCGTCGGCGGTGGCCGAGAAGGCATATTCGCTCCGCAAGCCCTGGAAGCGCGCCGTATCGATATCGCCCGTGGTGGTATCGGTCAGAATTTCGCGGACGATCGTGAGCTGTCCGGGGTTGATCGTACCCTCGAGCATCCACGCCGTAAGCGGCTTGGTGACGAGTTCTCCACCGGTCTCCACCACCTGGCCGTTGGCGACACGCAGGGTCACATTGGCGGTCATCCTGGAGGCGGAAGCTAGTTCT
Organism: Rhizobium sp. BK251; assembly: GCF_004345245.1. GTDB lineage: Bacteria > Pseudomonadota > Alphaproteobacteria > Rhizobiales > Rhizobiaceae > Rhizobium. The sequence goes on from NZ_SLUQ01000014.1 coordinate 85,868, forward strand.
GTTGGCCCCGGCAAGCCGTTGATCATCGTCGTGCGGATCGAAATCCGCACATTGAGCCACTTGTCGCCGTCGATGATGTCATCGCCGCCGTTGCCGGTGATCTGATCGCTGCCGTCGCCGCCGAGGATGATGTCGCCGGCCGCAAAGGACGTGACACCGGCTCCGAGCACGGCCTGCAGGCCGGTGATCAGGGCTATGCCCTGCGCATCGAGCCCGCTGCCGAGGAAGCCGGTCGAGCCACCTTGAGCGAGTGGCGCCAGGGTTGTTGCGTCCTCGTTGGAACCAGCGAGAATGTCACCGAACCGTGTACCCGACAGGCCGTTGACCGACTCGAACTCGTCGAGCGCGGTATTCTGCGGAAGGGTCGGAGCTTCGTCGAAGACGATCGGAACCGAGAGATCGGCGTTCACGAAGGCGTTGTTCTCCTGGTAGGTCGCCCAGTCGAAGCCGGACATGCCCGCCATCTTGCCGCGGCCAGGGCTGCCGACGAAGATATCGTCACCGCCTTCGCCGATGAACTCGTCGAACCCACCGTCGCCGAGGAAGACGTCATTGCCTCGAATACTATCCCGGGCGAAGATTTCATCGAAATTGTCGCCAGGCGCACCGTCGAAGGTACCGGTTTCGAGCCAGTCGTCGCCCTCGTTACCGAGGATGCGTTCGGCGTTCTTGTTGCCGAGAATGAAGTCGTTGCCTTCACCGGCAAAGACTTCCGAACCCATGTCCGTGCCGAGCACGATGAAGTCCTGGCCCGTGCCGCCCATGACGAGGTCGAGGCCCGGTCCGGCGTGGACGACGTCGTTGCCTTCGTTGGCCTTGATGTTGTCGTCGCCGCCCGCATCGCGAATGATGTCGTCGCCGGCGCCGCCGTTGATGATGTCGTTGCCGAATCCGCCCTCGAGCCTGTCATTGCCGCCATCGCCGAACAGCGTGTCGTCGCCGATGCCGGCAATCAGCGTATCTGCCTGGTTGGTGCCGCCGAGGACGACGTGATCGCCACCGGTGTAGCGCAGATAGTTGGTATCGACGCCGGGCGTGATCGGGTTGTCACGGATGACCAACTGGGTCAGCAGGCCGGCACCGACCGGGTCGACACCGAGATTGTCCGCCGCCTCGTTGGCCGCAGTGGTCGGATCGTCGAGCAATATGCCATCGGCGCCGGCGGTCTCGCCCAGTCCCTCGTTATACTGCTTGGTGCGATCGACCTCGAGGATGAGGCCGGGAGACGAGAACACATCCGACGGCAGGTGCGTCGCATCGGTGTTTCGCATGATCATCGCGGCGAAGGAATTGCCTTCCATTTCGCCGAACAGGTGCAGTCCGTCCAGGCGCTGCAGATAGTAGAAACGGTCGCCGTTCTGCAGCTTCTCCATCTGCGTTTCGAAGACGAAGTTGAAGGTCGAGCCCAGCATGCCGCCGAAAGGCATGATCTCTTCGGCAAGACCGCCGATCCACAGATCGACATTGTCGAGACCCGTCGTCGTGACGCCATTGGCACCGCTCGCCCAAGCGCCGGTGCTGTTGAGGAAGTCGACCGCGTCCGCCGGCACTGCGAGACCACCCACCGATACGCCCGTGATGATCGTCAACGCGGCATCGCGCTTGCCGTCGATCGTGGTTTGGCCGGTGATCAGCGAGTGTGTGCCGTAGGCGGCGATGAAGTTTATGATCGAAGCTTCGTGTTTCAAATGACCGGCGAAATCGACCCAGCTCTCGTATGGCTTGAGTTGGGCGTCCTCGTTGGTCTGCTCATAGAAGCTGCGCCGTGCTGCGTTCAACGAAGGCACCCCGGTATCGCGGCCGCGGGCAAGATTGATCGTCGCCAGGTCGAGCGGCAGCCCGAGCAGATTGTTGCGCAACGCGCTGGTGACGAACTCATCGATGCTGTTGCCGACCTGCCTGGTCATGCCGCGGATGATGGCGCCGGCCGCAACGTCTGCGTCGACCGTCTGTCCGGTGCCGTTGGTGTCGAACTGGGTGGGGTTGAGGAAGCCTTCGATCAGTCCGATGTCGTTCGCGGTGAATGTCGGGTCGAACCGGTCGATCGACTCTGTGAGCATCGAGTGACCGAAGCGATAGACCACATGCGCGAACTCGGCGACGATCGAAGGATCGATGGTGACGTCGAAACCATCGGGCACGAGGAAGACGTTGATGTTGGGCTGGATCTTGCGGGCAAACTCTTCGAAGACGAGGTGCTGATACTGCATCTCTGTGCCGAACTTCGCCGCCTGGAAGAGGCGTTCCCCGTTCCACTCGAGATCCTGCACGCCGTCAGCGATATTGGCGCCGGGAAGGAGCCATTCCTGGATGAAGGCGTTGTCGCCCGTCGCCAGAACGACGGCCTTCGTGTGCTCCATCAGCCGGTTGTGCTCGGAATGGAAGACGTGGTGAACGGCAGTCAGGCCGATGTTCTCGTTGGCGCGGCCGTCGCCGGCGATGTAGTGCGCATCGAGAAGCTCGTTGTCGTATTGGCCGTCGGTCGGCGAATTGTCGGGATTGCCGAGACCAATTTCAATGTCGCCGTCGGCAAGACCTGTCGGGACAGCGTTATGGGCGATGTCGGCGAGGAAGGCGTGGCCGGTGCGGATCGCGCCTGCCGTCAGCACGCCCAGACCGCCATTGGCCAAGGGGTTGCCTTCGACGAGGATTGGCGGATCGCCAGGGTTGGCGCCCGGGAACACCATCTGCGGGAAGCCGTTGGGGCCGGGAATGAATTTGCCGTACTGATCGGCCGCCAGCAGCGGGATGTTGCCGACGTCGGAATCGATCAGTTGAATGCCGAGAAGGGTCGCGGCCTGGGCCTTGACGTCTGCCCATGTGGCCATGCCGCCGTTGCCGCCCTCGATGAGCTTGCCCGTCGCAACCGGATCGCCCGCGGCATTGAAGACGTACTGGCGCAGGAAGACCTGATGCGAAGAGTGCGAGGTGTAGGTCTGGTTCTGGTCGACGAAGGAGGTCGTCGTGTTGACCGGCCGGGTGTCGTCCGCCGTCCCCATGACGCCGTCGGTACCGGGACCGACCGTGGCGCGGGTCAGCACCATGAAGTTGGTCGGGCTGCCCTCGACATAGAGCGGATCGTCCGGCTGGAGCGGGATGAAGACCGTGCCGCTGCCGCCCTTGTTGACGAGATCGAGGCCGTGATCAAAGAACTGGCCGAAGAGCGTGAACCATGAGTTGAACGGTGCGGACAGGCCTTCATCCGGGGCCGTGTTCGGAATAGAAACGTTGGCTCCGTCAAGCTCGACGCCACTGGCTTCCAGCAATGTGTCGAGTGCGGCGCGGGCGCCGTCCAGCGCCGCCTGCGCATCAACGACCGCAGCCGCAGCAGTGGCCGCTGCAGCTGCCAGATCGAGATCATCGGGATTGGCTGCCGCAGCGGCGGCGGCGGCAGTCGAGGTGACGATCGCATTGTTCAACGCCGTAAAGAGCGGCTCAATAGGCTCGAATGCCGCCGAGATCTGGGCGGTGACGGTCATCTGGTCCTCGGCTGGCACGATGCCGGCACGCTGGAGAGCCGTCAGGATAGCCGCTGGGTTGTTGAGCGTCTGGTCGACGATGAGGTTGGAGATTATCCGGAGGCTCGGATCGAGGACGATCGAGTTCGGATCGTTGGAAGGCGCATAGGATGGCGCAGTGATGATGGCCGGAGCGGGTCCGGGACCGTCGAAATCGACAGGTACGCTCGGCGTGGGCCTGAAGGCCGGCGGCAGCAGTTCCGGAAATTCATTGTCGGCAGCACCGTTCTGCTCCTCACCGGGCAGCAGGTTGTTGTATGTCCCGTCGACGGTCCGAAGGCCCCATGCCAGGTTGTAGGTGGGGATCAGGCCACCTGGACCATACAGCGGCTGGCCGCCGGCATGAGCCTCTGAAATCTTGATTTGCGCAAGAATGAACTCGAGATCGGAACGAATGTAGCTGACCATTTTACTCTCCCCTTGGATCCCCGGAATAGATCGCTGCATTCTGCAGCGGCCTTGCGATGCGCCTGGTATTCTCCCATGCCGATTGCCTCTCCCTCCTGAGCGCGACGGGAAACGATTTCCGGCGCCAGGAAAAACGCAAGCATGGGCTTCGATGATGCGATAATGTCGCGAAGGGGAGCCGACGGGATAGTTCCAAAGGTCCGCGAAATTGAGCGGACTTTCGTCGACGGGAGGCAGGGACTTTGTACCCAAAGGAAAATGTGACCTATGTCACTGGCGAAGGGGACGCCGCAACGGAGACCACTCGAGGGTGGCGCTTCTGGCATAACCTTGATCTGACGACGCAATTCCTGGTCGTGGCAGCATTGATCATCTGCGGATCGATGGCGGTCCTCGGCGAATGGCTGAGCTCGCAGATTGCAGCAAACCAGCTTCGAAGCCGGGCCGAATCGGGTGCCCTCTACATGGAAGGTTTCCTTGCCGGCCACCTCCAGGAAGGCGCCGACGGCCCGGAGGTCTCGGCACAGCGCCAGAAGGAGCTCGATGAACTGCTGGTCGGGACCGACCTGGCAAGGCGGATAGAGGGCTTCCGGATCTGGCGTCGCGACGGGACGGTGATCTACAGCACCGACAAGGCACTGATGGGCAAGCGACTTCCATCGGCCGATATCGACCGGGCGTTTTCGGGCCACGTCGTTGCCCAGCTGGAGACGGGTCATGATGACGAGACCGGTACCCAACTACGCGACGGGCGACCGCTCATCGAGATCTACGGGCCAATCTATCGCTCCAATATCCGCGAGGTCATTGCGGTCGGCGAAATCTACGAGGAGGCCGGGGAATTCATTGAACAGCGTGACCGTGTTCAGCGGAGAACCTGGTGGATCGTCGGCGCAACCACCGTCGCCATAATGGGGCTGCTCTTTCTCATCGTCCGCCGGGCCAGCAACATCATCCACCGCCAGAGCGTGACGCTGCAGGTGCAGCTTGCAAGTGCACGGGCGCTGGCGGAGCAGAACAGGCAACTGCGCAAGGCCGCCGACCGTGCCCGCATGGATGCCAGCAGGTCGAATGAGAACCTCCTGAACCGCATCGGCTCCGATCTGCATGACGGGCCGGTACAACTGCTCAGCCTGTTGATTCTCAGGTTGGGAACCCGGCCCGTGCAACCTGCCGCGGCCTCCCCGGCGTCGGCAGGGCCGAACGTCGCTCTCGACGATATCACCCCGTCGCGGCTGGCCAGCCGGCTGCTGACGGAATTGCGGGAGCTTTCGAACGGCCTCGTCCTTCCTGAAATCGAGGGCCTGTCGCTGGAGGCCGCCCTTCGCACTGCCGTCGAGCGGCATGAGCACACCACGGGATCCGTCGTCAAATCCCGCTACAGCGGGCTTCCGGCGCGAACGGCCCATCCTTTGAAAATCTGTCTCTATCGCGTCGTCCAGGAAGGGCTCAATAACGCGTTTCGCCATGCGGACGGGCGCGACCAGCGCGTCATCGCCAGCGCCGACGACAAGTTCATCACCATCATGATCACCGACGGCGGACCGGGACTGGTGCAGACGGGACCTACAGGCGACCGCCGCCGGCCGCTTGGTCTGCAAGGCATCCGTAATCGCGTGGAGGCGTTCGGCGGCTCGGTTCAGATCAGGCAGCGGGGCAAATCGGGAATGAAGCTCGTCGCCCGCGTGCCAATAGAGAGCAACAATGCGTAGAGCATTGTCGTTTCTACCCCGCGGAGATGCTATATCTCTTTGTTTTTAAACGATTCCGGACGCAAGACCGCTTCGCATTTTTCTGGAATTGCGCTAATGCCGTAGAATAGGCTCCCGGTCTCGAGGGTCTTCAACTTCGAGCTTCTGCGCCGCGATCAGCACCTCCAGGCGATTTCGCGCGTGCAGCTTCTGCATCAGGATCGTCATGTAATTCTTGACGGTCTTTTCGCCGATATGCAGATCCGCGGCGATCTGCTTGTTCGTACAGCCCCTGAGAAGCATGCTGACGATTTGCCCCTCGCGAATGCTGAGTTTGACCGCGGCCGCAGCAATCTTCCTGCGCGAGGCGACTTTCAACTCTTCGATGACCTTGCACGCAAAGCCGGGCGTTATGAAGGTTTCCCCGCTATGCACCGCCCTTACACCCTGAAGAAGCTCGTCGGCACTGCTTCCCTTCAGGATGTATCCGCTCGCCCCGGCGTTGAGTGCACGCACGGCATAGTCGCTTCTCGTCATGGCGGTGAAGGCCAGGATCTTCGCTTTTCGTGAGCTAGCAACGATATTCGAAATGGCTTCGAATATATTCCCTGGCATTACCAGGTCGACGACGAATACGTCGGGTGCAAATTCGCGGTTGATCTGAAGAGCATCGTTGGCCGTGGTACCCGTTGCCGCAACAATGAAATCTCCGCTCACTTTGAATAAATCGGTCAAACCAGCCAGCATCAACGGATGGTCATCGATCAACGCAACGGAAATCGACCCCATTTCCCACTCGCCCCCATACGTGTCTTACTCCCCGTATCGCCAATAAGGCGCCATTTTTCCGAAACTGTCTATGTAGTGAAAATGGAGTAGGTTCCGGTTGAGCGCTAATACTGCTTTGCGACCAGGGATTTTCTCAGCTGCGCTCAAGGCCCGGTCTCCGATCCCACCGGCGGCCCTCTACGTGTTTATATTTTCGTGGTCTTTCCCTGATCCGCCGCCGCTGAATTTCCCGTCCTCCTGGGGCTAGGCAACGGGGGCCACCCTCGCCCGCCAAGGCTCGGAAAGACGCCCGCGCGGCTTCAAAGTCACTCGAAATGGCCTTGTCAGCTTGATCGGAAATGCTGCGCATCATTCCTCAAGCGGAATCGCGGTGGCAGAAAATCAACGGTTTACCGAAGCGAAAATCTGGCCGAAAACCGCCTGAACGCTATGCGTTGAAAGGTTCGCCGCAGCGGGTTGGCAATGCTGCTGACATTCGCGCACTCACCGCTGGCGCGCATGTCATGATACCTTCGAAGGCCACGACGAAGCCCCGCCACGGCCTACGGTTTGAGATGTCCTCAGACGACCACCAGCTAGCGGATCGACTTAAGCCATTCTTGTCCCCTCTTTCTAAATAGGTATTGTCTCATACTCGGGACGCACAGGCGACACGAACCTGATACCTGCGAAGTTGTCCCATCACCGATAGGTCCAAGGAGAAGCTTGGGTCCGGGACGCTTCGGGCATAAACGCAAAAAGGCCTCGGAGGGGTGGAATCGTAGGGAGATTGCTTGCGAGGCCCGAGTCCACGGAGACTTGTATATTCAGGCGCGTTGGACAATCGACGCGGAAACGATATCCGCAAAGCGCCAGGAGCGGACCGTGCGACTAGCCTCTCCCTACCGCGCCACAGTCCGTCATTTACGCAGGTTTGTTTTGTCGCCGATGTTGCTGGCACATGCGAATGATGCCTGATTTCATCGCGGGCAACGAGTGAGCTTCACCCCCTACACTCTGCCCTCTATCAAGCAAATCGCGAAGGGCTCTCATAAGCTTGAGATCTCTATGTTCGATCTCATTGGGACGCGCGTTTCGTCGGCCGCCAACATGCTTCCTCACCCGTCCCGCCGATCGATCGTATAGATTTTCACAGGCAAGGTCTTGCCCCGAATCGGGGCCGTGCCGAGCGGTCGGGCGGAAAGGCGATCTCCCGCCTTTTCCGCCGTGGTCTCACTGAGCACGATTTCAGCGTCATGCTCCTTCGCGACGCCAACGAGCCTACTTGCAAGATTCACGGTATCGCCGATCGCGGTGTAGCTCAGTCGCTCGGCGGAGCCGATATTACCGACCAGCGCCACGCCCGTGTTGATCCCGATGCGGACGCGGATCGCGTCATGCTTGGGCGAAACCGGCGGCATCGAATGCATCGCCTCGCGAATGGCCTCTGCGGCGCGGCAGGCGCGCAGCGCATGATCCGGCACGTCGTTCGGCGCGTTCCAGATCGCCATAACCGCATCGCCGATGAACTTGTCGACCGTGCCGCCTTCCGCATGTATCGCGGCGATCGACAGCGTCAGGAAGCGCGTAAGGATTGGTTCGACATCCGCGCCGAGCGTCTCCGCCAGTTCGGTAAAGCTGGGCAGGTCGGCGAAGAGCACGGTGATCTCGGTCAGCTTTCCGCCGGGTTTCGGTTCGATGCTGCCCTCCACCAGTGGACGCACGACGTCCACGGGCATGAAACGCGCGAATGCGGATAGACCCGTGGACATGCGTTTGAGTGCCTGGGAGAAATCGTTGAGTTCCGCCAGCGGGGTCGGACTGTGCCGTACGCCGTCGAGGTCGAAGCGCTCGATCGAACGGAGTTGTTCGGCCAGCCGCAGCAAGGGCCTTGCGAAGAACAGGCGAGCGAAGAGCACCGCAATGAGCGACGAGATGAGTGCGATACCGACGACGATGACGAGCACGCGACGGGTATTGCCGTCGATGTCGCCGGCGAATGTTCGCCTCGGTATGGCCGTGATCAAGCGCCAGCCCTCGAAGGGAAGCACGCTCGACGAGACAAATACGGGACCGAGCGCCGGGCTGTCGACCACCGCTCGGAAAGAACCGGTCGTGTTCTGTCGTTCCGCGACGGCAACCGCTGCCGACAGCGTGTCGGACGAGGGGAAATCCGCGAGATGCGCCGCCACTACGCCTTCGGAAGGCTGCGACGTGGCAAGGACCGTGTTGTCACTCGCCTGCACGTAGACCTTGCTGTCCCTGGGCACGTTGAGGCCTTGCAGAGTTGCCGAGAGCCTCTTCAGGCTGACCGCCACCATCACCACTCCCTCGAAATTGCTGAACACCTCGACGCGCTTGGAGACGACGATCGCCGGCTCGAAGCCGTTCGGCAGGACGGTGACGACGCTCCAGACCGGCTCGCCGCTATTCTTGCCGGCGCGGTACCACTGCGAACCTTCAGCGACATAGGGGCTCTCGGCATGCAGGCGGTTCTCGAAGAAGATATCGCCGGGAATGAGCTTGTAGCGATCGCGCCGTAGCGGACGCGGCATACCGGGCATGCCGTTGCCGATCTCGACCATTTCGATGCGGCCGTCGGCCGCGGCGTGGGAACCGAAGAACCGTCCGTCCGGGAAGCCAAATCCGATCCAGGCGATCGCCGGCTGCTCCCGCAGGAGCGACAGGAACAGAAATTCGCGCTTCACCTCGTCGTCCGCCTTGATCGCGCCCTGGAAAAACACCGAACGCACGATTTCCGCCGTGCTCGAAACCAGGGCGAGATGCGAGGCAAGCTCGCTGCGAACAGCGCCGGTGCTCTGCGCATCGAGGCTTGCCACCACGGTCTCGACGTTCGCGGTCGCTGTTCGGTGCCAGATCAAGTGGACAAGCGCCGCTGTCGAGAGCACGGCGAGCAACAACAACCCAGCCACCAGGCGCCCCATCTTGATGCGCGGAAAGGCGCTAGCGTTCATGACGGTCAATGATCAGACGGGCACTGCGATCGTAGCGGAGATATGCGAATGCCCAGTCGAGAAAGACGACAGCGCGATTGCGGAAACCAACGAGGAACCAGAGATGCGCGAGGTTCCAGACGATCCAGGCCGGGAGACCGGACAGGCGCAAATGGCCGAAATCAGCGACCGCCGCCTTTCGCCCGATCGTCGCCATGTTGCCGAGATTTCGGTAGCGAAACGGCGGTGTCTCGTTTCCGGCCATGCGGCTGAGGATGCTGTCGGCCGCATACTGCCCCATCTGCTTGGCGGGGCGCGCTACACCGGGCACTGGTTTCCCGTCGACGCCCGTCGCGGCGGCGGTATCGCCTCCTTCGTCGGTCGCGACACGCATGTCAAAGCCCTTTCTTGATGAAATAGGTCGCCGCCAGATGGTCGAGAGAGATGGCACCTGGGCCACGGAAAAGGATCAGGAGCAGTGGAGCGGTCCACAGAAGATGGTCGGGCCAGTTTTCGGGATAGACGAAGGTCTGGATCGTCGCGATGACTCCAAGGAGCATCAGCGCCGCGAGACGCGAGGCAGCGCCGAGCAGAATCAGGATCGCACCGGTGAGCTCTGCTGCCGTTGCCATGACGGCCGCAATGCCCGGATCGATGAACGGCAACCGGTACTCCATCGCAAAGAGCTGCGTCGTCACCGGCCAGGAAGCGAGTTTGGACTGCGACGACTGCCAGAAGACCTGCGCCACCGCGAGGCGTGAGATGAGTTGCACCAGCGAGAGCGGCACTCTGTCGGCGAGCTGCAGCACCCGGAAGTAGAGGCCGGCAACGCCCCCGGTTGGAGCCATCTGAGTTGTGTTCATCATGGTCATGGTGTCCATCCTTTTCAGCGTTTGTGACGGTCAATGGGTGGGGCGGCGAACGCCTGCAACGAGCCCGGCATCAAAGACGCCGCCAAGGGCGCTGGCGAGATCGAGGTGGGGTGCCCGCACCAGGGTTCTGCTTACCGCAGCTTCCATATCCCTGTGCGCCCTGAGGGAATGGAGAAACCGGAATTGGACTGCGTCCAGCCGAAGAAACCGGATGTCGTCGCGGTCGCGCCAAAGGGCGACCCGTTCCGACCTGCGGCCAATGCGGCCGAGGGCCGCGAGATCACCATTTGCTTGGTGGGCGGACCAAATCTCAAGCGCCGGCCAACGCGTAACCAAAAGCCGCAGCGACGGTTGCAGCCAAAGATTGGGGATGTCCTCCGCCCGGCCGTCGCAGAACTCAGCGAGGCCGCATGCCGGTAGTGCCGGCGCATCGAAGGCCTGGGCGATCCGCCACTCGAGCCTCGCCGTCTCCGCGACGAAGGGCATCGAGCGAGTGCCTTCGAACGCGGCGAGAAAGCGGGGAAATGTCCCCCCATAGCGGACGAGCCTCGGTTCTGTCGGTGGACTGCTCCGGATGAATGCGCCGGCGACATATCGAAAATAGGGCTCCCCGAGGAGTTGCAGGGTCACGGGGAATACCGCGATCAGCGTCGCCGTCAGTGACGCCATCATGTTGTTGCGATAGACGTTGAAACGCAGCAACGGGTCAAAAGAACCTCTTCGCATCAATGGCGCGAGATCGACGGCGCTGTCGGAAAGTATCGCCTGCGCCACCACAGTCTGAAGGGAAAGATCAGAGAGCATTGCTTCTCCTCCCCTTGCCGCCACGGTTGGCGAAGACAGACGGCGTGATGGTCGCGAGAGCAGCGAGCGCCGGCATCGGGCCACGCCCACGGTCCTTGCCGAAGGGAATGACCATGCCATGGAACCCGCCCACGGGCTGCCGTACCGGTGGCGAAACGGCGCGTCGTTCGAATGCAATCGACTGAGCGAGCATGTCGGCCCACATCGCTTCACCGAGCAGCACGTCGAGCGCCGGTACCTCGGTGTCCCACTCGATCAGTGTCGGGCGAGGCCCGATCCGCCGCAACGCATAGGCATAAAGCGACCATACGGCCGGCGGCACGCGCGAACCGTGGTCGTCGATCAGTACGACGTCGCCATCCAATTCATTGACGGCATGACCGGCGAGATGGATCTCGCCGACGGCATGAGCCGGAAGCAGGTCGATGAAAGCCTTGGCATCGAAGCCAAGATTCGCGGCCGAGACATAGACATTGTTGACGTCGAGCAGCAGCCCGCAATCGGTCAGCCGCACCAGCTCGGACAGGAATTCGGCCTCGGTCATGGTCGAGTGGTCAAAGGCCAGGTAGGCGGAGAGATTCTCGATCAGAACGCGGCGTTGCAGCACATCCTGCAGCCGGCGGATATTGGCAGCGACGGTCTTCAGGGCCTCGGCGTCATAGCGCAGCGGCAGGAGATCGTTGAGATAGGCGCCGTCGGCCGTGCTCCAGGCGAGATGTTCCGAAACGAGGTCCGGCTGGAAACGCAGGCAGACCTTGCGCAGGCGCTCGACATGGTCGCTGTCGAGGCCGGCGGCGCTGCCAAGCGAGAGGCCGACGCCATGAATGGAGAGCGGATAGGTTTCGCGCAGGACCTCGAGCGCCTCAACAGCGGGCGAATCGCCCATATAGTTTTCTGCGTGCACTTCCAGCCAGCCAGCCGACGGGCGGCGGCCCAGCATTTCCGCAAGGTGGCGAGAGCGAAGACCGATGCCCGCGGCTGTCGGCACCGGATTGCTCGGAAATATCTTGGACATTGATCTTCCCCTTCGACTGTCTGGTGGAGGCGCGAGTGATCAGGCCTTCGGCTGGGTGCTGGCGCCGGTGATCTTGGTGCAGGTGCCGGCGGGGACGTAAATCCACGAGTCTTTCTGGTTGTCGGCGGTTGCCGTACCGGCGCAGGAATGACTTGTGGTCTGGCAGTCGTTGAGGCCCGCCTTGACGACGCCAAAGCACTTTTCGAACGAGAATTCCGGTTGGGCTGTGGGACCGGCCGACGCAGCCGATGCCGCAATCGACGCCATCGCGGCAATGGTCGAACCAATGAGAAGACGGGTGGCATTCATGGTGAAAGCTCCTGGTTTCGGTTGGCATCAAGCCGTCCATCGACTTGACCGAGTTCAGTGTCCCAGAAGACCCGTCGTGCTTGAAATGCTGTCTCGGCATGGTTTTGATACGCGGCCCCTATGCGGCAATAAAAAAGCCCCCGTCGCGAAACGGGGGCCGAGGAAGGCATCTTAGGGAGGCGGAGATGCCTTCGCTATGCTGCGATCACCAGCTCAAAGGTAGCGTTCGCTGATGTCCACGGTCGAGCGGCTGCCGATGTCCTGGTAGTTCTCGAGCAGCCAGAGCTCGGCGCATTGCCGGCCGCGATCGCGCAGGTCGACGAGTGCACCCCAATCGGCATTGAGCTTGCTGGAGACACTGAGGCTGGTCATTGTCTCATCGTCCGAGATTCCGTGCACGAAGATGCGCTTGAGATTGGGCAGCGGAGCGCTCGCGGCGTCTATGAGATGCGTCACGAAGGCCACGGCCCGCATCTCGCGAAGGAGCGAGGAATTGAAGCTGATCTCGTTGATCCGGTTGAGAATTTCGCTTGCGGTGTGCGGCACCTCCGCGCGCTCGATGGGATTGATGTGCACGACGAGGACATCCGGGGTGTCGCAGCCATAGATCAACGGGAATATCGCGGGATTGCCCATATACCCACCATCCCAGTAGGCCTCGCCATCGATCTCCACCGCCTGGAAGAGGAACGGCAGGCAGGCGGATGCCATGATTGCATCAACCGACACCTCGTCGTTGCCGAACACCTTGACCTTGCCGGTGCGCACGTTTGTGGCGCAGATGTTGAGCTTCACCGGACAGCGAGACATGCGAATGGCATCGAGGTCGATCGACTGTTCGAGCACCTGCCTGAGAGGGTTGAAGTTGAACGGATTGAACTGATAGGGCGACATCAGACGCGTAATCATGTCGAGCATGATGAAGGCGGGGGAGTATTCCAGCGCCCGCGATCCTGTGATCCGGTCAAACAGCGTCGGCTGCAATGGTCCCGACGCGGCCGCGTGGCTTACTCGCCGCCAGAAATTGGCGAGCGCGGCCTGTGCCCCGCTCCTGCCGCCCTCCGCCAGACCGTACGCCATGACGGCGGCGTTCATGGCACCGGCGCTGGTGGCGACGATCCCCTCGAAGGACAATTTGGGTTCGTCGAGCAACCGATCGAGAACGCCCCACGTGAAGGCGCCGTGGGCACCTCCCCCCTGTAGTGCCAGATTGAGTGTGCGCGCCTCGCGCTGCGTAATCGCTTCGGCGGACTGCCGCATGGCCTTGGCCTCAACGTGTTCGTTCATCATCTCCTCCATTGAAAAAGAGCCCTACTGCGGCTCGTCAGTGCGCCGTCCAGCCACCATCGACCGGGATCGCCGCCCCCGTGATGGACGCGGCGAGATCGCCGCACAGGAACACCGCCAAAGCCCCCATTTCCTCCACGGTGGCGAAGCGCCTGGACGGCTGGTCCTTCAGGAAAACGTCGCGGATCACCGCGTCTCGGGGGATGTTGTGGGATTTGGCCTGGTCGTCGATCTGGTGCTCAACAAGCGGCGTCCAGACATAGCCGGGGCAGATGGCATTCGACGTCACGCCGAACTCGGCGCCTTCGAGCGCGATCGTCTTGGTGAAGCCCACCATGCCGTGTTTGGCCGCGACGTAGGCCGACTTGAACGGAGAGGCCACCAGGCCGTGGGCCGAGGCGACATTGATGATCCGGCCGTAGTTGCGGCCGCACATCCCGTCGAAGGTCGCCTGCACGAGGTGGAAGGCGGCGGAGAGGTTGATCGCCAGGATCGCATCCCACTTCTCGGCCGGAAACTCGCCGATCGGCGCCACATGCTGAACGCCTGCATTGTTGACGACGATGTCGATCTGGCCGAAGCGGGCATTTGCGCGCTCGACCATCATCCGGATGGCATCGCGGCTCGACATGTCGGCGCAGTCATAGACGACATCGACATCATTCTCCTCGGCGAGTTCGGCGCGCAGCGCCTCGATCTCGGCGGCAACACCGAAGCCGTTGAGCATCACCGCGGCTCCTGCCCGCGCGAGCGCCTGGGCTATGGCGAGGCCGATCCCGCTCGTCGAACCGGTGACGATCGCGCTTCGCCCTTCCAGCGGCTTGCGGCCAACCATTGCGTTCATTTCAGAATCAAGAGCGTTCAGCATGGCGTTCTCCATTGCAGTCAGCGGCGCTCAGAGGCGTATGGCTGTCACAATGGAACGACATTCCTTTTCGCGGAAATGCCGCCTCGGCATGGAATTGATAATTGGGTCGCATTGGCGGAAAATGCCGGCCCAATTAGAATGCGTGCGAACGATCCAATCGTAAGAGGCTCTAAAACCGGGGACGGCAATGGATATTCATCATATCCGATATTTTCTGGCCGTATGCGAGACACGTAATTTCACCCGCGCGGCAGAAAAGTGCCATGTAACGCAGCCGGCTTTGAGCCGCGCCATCCAACAACTGGAGGACGAGGTCGGGGGCCTGCTCTTTCGGCGCGAACGCAATCTCACCCATGTCACCGACCTCGGCAACCTTCTCCGACCGCGCTTCCAGCAGGTCCAGGATGAACTCCTCGGGGTGCGGCAGGAGGCCTCGCGCTTCCTTTGTCTCAACGAAGCGCATCTCAAGGTGGGTATCATGTGCACCATCGGACCGCGTCGCTTCACCGGCCTGCTCACCGACTTCAACATGCGCCACAAGGGCATCCAGCTACAGCTCGTCGAGGGCATTCCCACCAGGCTTTCCGATCTTCTCGAATCGGGCGAGATCGACGTCGCCCTGATGTCGAACGCCACCGGCTTTCCCGAACGCTATGACGTCACGTCGCTGTTCCGCGAACGCTTCATGCTGGCCTTTCCCGCCGGCCATCGGCTTGGCCAGTACGATGCCATCCCGATCGCGGCGATCGACGGCGAGATCTATTTGAGACGGGTCAATTGCGAGTATTGGGACTACCTCACCGACATTTGTGACGAGCAAGGCGTGAAGACGATCGTTTCCTACTCCAGCGAGCGCGAGGACTGGATCCAGAACCTAGTGGCCGGCGGACTCGGGATATGCTTCATCCCGGAATACAGCGCCGTCATTCCGGGGCTGCAGATCCGCCCCGTCACAAAGCCGGAAGTAACGCGGGAGGTTTGCCTCGTCACGGTCGCCGGTCGTCGTTTCTCTCCCGCGGTTTCGACCTTCGTCGGCGCCGTGAAGTCCTACGGCTGGGCGTGCCCTTCGCCGCGCCCGCATTGAACTAGCCCGCCCCAACTCTTTTTTCCGCTCCGGTCCGCCCGGCGCGCGGCACCTCCTTGCGCCGCGGCGCCGGCGATAGCGTGGAGCTATGAAAACCAGAAACAGGCGGCATTTCAAACCAGCAGCCTCGTTCGCCATGATCCTTCCATGCCCGCCGCAACTCAGCCGGCGGGCCAACAGAGGAGAACCTTCATGCCGATTGAACGCAAGACAAACCGCATGCCCTTTGCCGCAATGCTCGCGCTCGCCACGGTGACGGTCGGCGCAGGCCTGACCTCTTCCTCGGCCCTTGCAGGCGACTGCCCCGCCGGCAAGGTCGCCGAAATGGCCATGGCCCCCGGGCCCATGATGCCGAAGGGCGTGACCGACGAGGTGATTTCCTCGATAGATCTCTCGCCCAAGGGCGATGCGTGGAAGGCCAGCATGCTGCGGATGCGCAAGCTCGTGGTACAGCCGGGCGGTATAGTGCCGTGGCATTCGCATGACAGCCGTCCCGCCAATATTCTGGTCGTGTCCGGATCGATCACGGAATACCGCAGCACCTGCAAAGTCCCGATCCTCCATAAGCAGGGCGACGTTACCGCGGAGTTCGGCCACTTGTCCCATTGGTGGAAGAACAACGGCAAGGTACCCGCCGTACTCTACTCGGCCGACATCCTGACGTCCGAAGCACAGCAGAATGAATCGATGTGACCGGCGTCAAGCCGACATCAGCGCCTCATCTTGGTATTTCCGGCGCCACAGCCGGAAATGCCCCACCCCAAAGGAGGAACAGCCATGGCCGACCTCGGAGACATCATGCACAGGACGCAGGCCGTCGCGGCGGCGTCCAGAGCGAACAACTGGCGCTACGCGCTGATAGCAATCATCGCTTTCCTGACATTGGTGGACCTGTTCGCGGCCCAGGCGGTGCTGCCGTCGCTGGTAGAGAAGTTTAATGTCAGCCGCGCGACCATGGGCTTTGCTGTCAACTCAAGCACATTCGGCATGGCGGTCGCCGGTCTTGTCGTGGCGCTGTTCGGAAGCAATATCGACCGACGTCGCGGTGTCTGGATCAGTCTTGCAGTTCTTTCGATCCCGACATTGCTGCTGGCCTTCACCGATGACATCGTCGTGTTCACTGTCCTTCGCATCGCGCAGGGGCTCTGCATGTCGACGGCCTTCACCCTGACGGCCGCCTACCTCTCCGAACATTTCTCCGCCGACACGGCGGGTACGGCGCTCGCAGCCTATGTCACGGGCAATGTCGCCAGCAACCTCTTCGGTCGCATCCTCTCGGCGTCGGTCACCGGACTTGGCGGGCTCCCAGTCAATTTCATCATGTTCGCGGGCCTCAACCTTGTCGGCGCGCTCATAGCCGCCTTCACCATGACCACCGCCGCCCGGATGATGAGGGTCAACGAGACTGGGGCGTCTTCCATGCACCTGTGGAGAGCCCATCTCCGCGATGCCGAGCTCACACGCGCTTTCGCCATAGGCTTCCTGATCCTCTTCGTGTTTATCGGGACCTACACCTATGTGAATTTCAGACTGGTTGCGCTCGGCGTGCCGCCGATGGCGCTGGGCCTCGTCTATTTGGTTTTCCTGCCGTCGATCCTGACAACACCTCTCGCCGGGCAACTGGCTGGCCGGGTCGGGTCGAGGCTAGGTATCGTTCTCACGCTTGCTATGGCCGTCATTGGCCTCATGGCTCTCGTCAGCCACAAGCTTCCCGTCGTACTGGCCGGCCTGGCGTTGATCGCCGTCGGCACCTTCCTGGCTCAGGCGATGGCCACGGGCGTCGTCGGCCGCAGGGCAAGAAGCGACAAGGCGGGAGCGAGCGGCATCTACCTCGCCTCGTACTATGCGGGCGGCCTCCTTGGGAGTCTCGTCCTCGGCCAGCTCCACGACCGCTTCGGTTGGAACTCCTGTGTTCTTGCACTGGTGGTGGCGCTTTGCCTTGCCATAAGACTGGCAAACCGGCTGCAGGCCGACGTCGCACCGGTCCGTCAATGAATGACCATCCGCAGGGCATCGAACGGCCACGTGCGCTCCTTTCGATCGCCTCCCTTCCACGGCGCGCACACCAAATCCATGGAGAGCGCATATGAAACACCTACACCGTCCGTTCTTTGCCCTGGCACTCGCTTTGGCGATCGGCCCGGCTGCCGGCGCGCAGGCTGACCCCTCCGACGGCGTTGTCGTCCTCAAAAGTCAGTATTCGATCGAAGAGACCGTGCAGAAGATCAAGGATAACGTCGCCGAGAAGCACATCACTCTCTTCGACGACATCGACCAGGCGGCACTTGGCAATGCTGCGGGAAACAAGGTTCGTCCGTCGCGCCTGATCGTATTCGGCAATCCGGCGTTGGGCACGACATTCATCACCGCAAACCCTGTCGCGGGGTTGGATTGGCCGGTGCGCGTTCTCGTCTACCAGGCTGAAGACAGCTCGGTGCACGTCGCTTACACGGATTTCGACTGGATTGCGCGACGCCACGGCATCAGCACTCGCGAGAAGGAATTCAAGATGGCGACCGAAGTAGTCGAGGCTGTCACAAACACGCTATCGGCCAGATAGAACGGTCAGCGGGCTTCCTACGTTTGGCAACATTGGGAGCCTGTCCGTCCTGTTTTGTTTTCCTTGAAGGGCAGCCCAAACTCGTGGCTGCGGTGCCTCCCGAGAGAAAGACGCATTTCCTCGTGCCGTGGCGCCTTTGTGCCTCCGCGGCACGAGCCGGCTCGAGGGTAGGCTCAGCGCTACCGCAGCTACACAACGCCCAATTCGGCTGCAATTTTGGCTTCCTGGGAGCGTCACCTGAGCCGTAGGTCCGTTGCTCCGCCGTTCTACCTGATAGCAGGTGGCACAAACTTCGCACACTGTCTGGAGAAATGACCGATCTGGTGCCGGAAGCGGACTGACGACCCCAAGGGCGCGGTCTCCGATTTGTAGACATCACTTTCGTCCATACGCGGATTGCCGCCAGTAATCGTCAACCCGGATTCAGCTCGGACAAATTCTGCCAATGTAAGCAATCTCAATCTTCGATCAGAGACGTCATGTTTGAAGATCTTGCGGATTTCACTGAAGCTGAGAAACTCACTCATCTGAGCCCCGCCAGGAGGACTGCATGATGAGAAACCCCTTCCTGCATCCTAACCGAGTATTTAGCTCGGGATTCTACAGGGATGCTGACCCCGACTTTGAGGTGCGCACAACGCTTGGAAGAGTGGCATCAGGTGCCGCTGATATAGGGGAGGTTTTGTCGACAATTGCCGAGATCGACGAAGGGGATTCTCAGGCTTGGTTCGACCGGTGGATGGCACTCGGCGAGCGGGTTCAGACGATTGCAGAGGAAAGTGCCGCGCGTGGCCATCTTGTCAGTGCAGCCGGCTCGTATCTCCGCGCATCGACATATTTCGGCGTCGCTCTTGGCAGCATAGATCGGCTGGATAGCGATGAACTGCTAGTACCGACCTTCCGACGACATCGCGAGGCTTGGGACAGGTTCGTCGATGCAACATCGGCCAAGACCGAGCGGGTGGAAATTCCCTATGAGGGCATAACCATGCCGGGGTATCTCTTCAAGCTCACGGGCACCGACGCAGAACGCTGCCTGATCCTCGTGAACGGTAGCGACGGCACGTTGAGCGGCCTTTGGGGTTGCGCCAAGGCCGCTCTGGAGCGGGGCTATGCTGTCCTGATGTTTGACGGACCAGGCCAACAGTCGCTCCTGTTCGAAAAAGACGTGCCATTCCGCTTCGATTCGGAAGCCGTCATTACCCCCGTAGTGGATTTCCTACTCGAGCGTCCGGACGTCGGCTCGAATCGTCTCGCTATCTACGGTGTCAGCCAAGCCGGTTATTGGGTGCCGCGCGCCTTGGCGTTCGAACATCGGATTGCTGCGGCAGTGGCCGATCCGGGCGTGGTCGAAGTCTCAACGTCCTGGATTGAGCATCTTCCGTCGGGATTGAGGAAACTGCTCGCCGAGGGCAACGAGCGGCGGTTCGACCTTGAGATGTCCTTGGGAATGAAGCTTTCACGCGAGACGTCCAGGATGTGGAATTTCCGGGCCAGGCCTTATCGGCAAGACGGCTACTTCAAAACGATCCAGGAGGTATTGAAATACAATCTGACCGACGTGGTCGGTCGTATCCGGACGCCGATGTTCATCACTGACCCAGAGGATGAGCAGTTCTGGCCGGGCCAGGCCAAGCAGCTGGCCGATATGCTCCCGGGCGAGAAAATGCTCTCGACGTTTACGGCGGCAGAGGGTGCTAATTTTCACTGCCAGCCGCTCGCGCGTACGCTTACGGAACAGCGCATGTTCGATTGGTTGGATGACGTTCTGACGCGTTAGACCTTCGCCATATCGAGCCTGGCATACCAGGCGCATCACCGACAACACTGCTGGCGGCGGCTCAGGTGCGTGAAGTTCGCAAGGATCCGGACAGAGTGGTTAGAGAAGCGTGTCGCCGCTTTCAAATAGGCTGCCTTCGGCCGCAAATCCGAAAAGGCTCGATCCCGAGCAATTCGATCTCGCACTGGAAGACCTGGAGACCGTCATTGCTGCCGTCCACGCCGACAGCCTTCGGGAAAATCAGCATTATTGGGCCCCCGAGCCTGATACCTCGGGCGATCCCTCACGTCTATTGGCCCTTCGTGTCCTGACGTGGATACCAATACCAAGGTATCGCAGACACCTTGGTACAATATCGCGGCTCGATTTTTGGCGCGATGATCCTGGCAGAGCGAAGGACGCCGCGGTCGTCCGCCACCTTCGCGGGTCGTAGCCGGATTGACGGATCAATCGACGACCAAGCGATCGACCGCCACCTGGCAGACGAAGGTTTCCGCGTAGCAAGAACGGAGGCAGGCATGAATGAGCACAAGACTGTGGTGATCACCGGGGCTTCGCAAGGCATCGGGGCCGGATTGGTCAAGACGTTCCTTGACAAGGGTTGGAACGTCGTCGGCACGTCCCGGAACATCAGCGAGACGACGCAGCTCGACCGCGCTGGCCGCCTCGAACTGATCAACGGGGACGTCGCGGATCCGGAAACCGCCGAACGCGTCGCCAACACAGCAGTCGAGCAGTTCGGTTCAATCGATGCGCTCGTCAACAATGCCGGAGTGTTCTTCACCAAGCCCTTTCTCGAATACACCATAGAGGACTTCCGTCATCTGGCGGCGACGAACGTCGAAGGATTCGTTCATTTCACCAAGCATGCCGTCAGGCAGATGTTGCGCCAGAAGTCCGGGGGAAGCGTGGTCACCATCACGTCGTCGCTGACGGACCACCCAATCGCCGGCGTGACGGCGTCCCTGCCGATGATTACCAAGGGCGGCCTCAACGCGATCACCAAAAGCCTCGCGCTCGAATTCGCCAGGGATAATATCCGTGTAAACGCGCTTTCGCCGAGCGTCGTGGACACACCCCTGCATGCGAAGAACCCCAGGGATTTTCTGGAATCCCTCTCGCCGATGGCCACAATCACCGCTGTCCAGGAGATCGTGGATGGCGTCGTCTATCTAACGGAATCTTCGAATATCACCGGGGAGGTGCTGCACGTCGACAACGGCGCACATCTTGGAAAATGGTAGTCGCAAGCGCGGAAGCGCGTATACGGGAACTCGGCCTTATCATCCCCACCGCGCCCACTCCGTTCGGGGCATATGTCGAGGCAGTACGGGTCGGCTCGCTACTTTTCCTGAGCGGCATGCTTCCCGTCGTCGTGCACGTCCCGCTTTATACTGGGCTGGTCGGCAAGGACATCTCGGTCGCAGACGGTTACGACGCCGCTCGAACCGCATGTCTGAGCGGTCTTGCCGCTGCCCGGTCTCATCTTGGATCGCTCGACAGAATACGGTCAATCGCCAAGCTGGGCGTCTACATTGCCTGCCCGTCCGATTTTCATGAGCATCCCAAGGTCGCCGACGGGGCTTCCGAGTTGCTGCGCGACGTATTCGGCGCCGCCCGGCTCCCGCCCCGCATCGTGCTTGGCGTTTCCAGCATACCGCTTGGAATGCCCGTCGAGATCGAACTCGTCTGCGAGATTGAATCCTAGCGAAACGCGTTCGCTCCCAAACCCAAAAGTGGAGGCAGTCATGGAAACCAGACCACCAACCGCGACAAGCACCATCGCCCTGTCGTCGACGTCTCTGGCCGCCACAGCTCTGCTCTTGTTTCCCGTGCTCGCTCTTTCCGGTCAGACGAAGGTGCTTGATGGAAATGGGCTTCAGACGAACCCTGACATCGAGGCGCGCCTCGGGCACTACACCCAGACTTTGGCCGACAAGTAGGCCGAAGCCGCGCCCGCGCGTCAGAACGGCAGGCCGCGCGGGCGCACAGTTCATCCTGCCAGTTGTCCACCAAAGGGAATCGCGCGGTTCCCAGCCGCGAATACGGCGGTGTGGTCATTCGCACCGACAACCCAACCAGCCTTGGAGACGTCACATGCACAGCATCGAAAACCAGATCGTCGATTCCAGCTTTTCGGCAATCATCAACGCTCCCATCGAAAAGGTGGATATTCCGAAATGGTGCTTCACTCTGCCGGAGAAGGAATACCAGGGCTGCTCGCCGGCGCACATTGCCGCGGGTTTCACGACCGCGGCTGACGGCACGCGCATGTCGATCAATGTCGAGACGATCGGTGGCAGCCTGATGGTCCAGCATTACCTCGAAACCCTTGGCGAGAAGGATCATCTCATCCTCGATTCCGATTCCGACGTGTTCACGCCGAATGGCCGGGTGACGATCCATGTCACCTGGGAGCTAAGCGTCAAGAAACTCGACGCGGGCCGATGCGAATTCACCAACCGTGTCAGGTCATATGCGACGGACGAAATGATGGCCTTCCTCGACCGCCAAGGCATTCCCTTCGAGATTTTCCGGACCCAGCGGCAACCGATGTCGATCGCACACAACAAGGGTGAAACGCCCCTTTTTGCGGCGAGCATCGAGCGGGCGGCGCTGAAGAACGCCTCCTCCACGAAAGCGGCCTGACGAGCGGAGGCGTATCACATGGCCCAACTGTCCTTCGACCGGAACAATACCGGTCTGCTGGTGGTCGATCCGTACAACGACTTCATCTCCGAAGGCGGGAAGATCTGGCCACGGATCAAGGAGGTCGCCGAGGCGAACAACTGCGTTCCGCACATGCTCGAGGTGCTGACTGCTGCACGGAAAGCAAGCCTCCGGGTCTTCTTTGCGATGCATCATCGCTATCGGGCAGGCGACTACGAGAACTGGAAGTTCGTGGCGCCTATCCAGCGTGCGGCCTGGCACCGCAAAAGCTTCGAATTCGGGACGTGGGGCGGTGAATTCCGTGCCGAATTCGTGCCGGTATCTGGCGAGGTCGTCGCGTCCGAACACTGGTGCTCCAGCGGCTTCGCGAACACCGATCTCGATCTCGAGCTTAAGCGACACGGCATCCAGCGGATCATCGTGATCGGGCTGGTGGCCCACACCTGCATCGAGGCCACCGTCCGGTACGCAGCGGAGCTTGGTTACGACGTGACGGTCGTGAAAGATGCGGTTGCGGACTATTCTTCAGAAATGATGCACGCGGCGCTGGAGGTCAACCTTCCCAGCTATGCCAGCGCTATCGTCGACACCAAGGAAGCCGTCGCGGCGATCGCACTTGCATAAGCGGCGTAAGCTTGCATCTCGGCGGTCACCAGCACCCCGCGGGCTTCCACGCGCACGCCGGATCGCCCATCAAAAATTAAAAAGTAATACTTTTTTGCTCTCAAGGGTTGGCAGGTCCCTCGGCGGCACCTATCTGAGTTCGAAAGCCAATCGCTGCCGACTTATGTCGATCCTCCTATTCTGTATAGGGAGGCGGTCATGGCTCCCCAATTCGAAAGGATCCACATGACACTCTCCGGCGACCTTCGCATCGGCGGCGCAAACGTGCGTGGCGCGGCTGCGACCTTCTCCGCAACAAACCCTGCCAACGGCAGCCCGATGGAACCGAGCTTCGCCGGCGCGACGAAGGAACAGGTGGAGAAAGCCACGGCTTTGGCGTGGGACGCCTTCCCGGCTTACAAGGAGACGTCGCTCGATGAACGAGCGCGCTTCCTGGAAGCCATCGCTGATGGCATCGTCGCACTCGGCGACGATCTCGTCCTGCGAGCTATCGACGAAACTGGCCTGCCGCGCGGACGAATCGAAGGCGAGCGCGCCAGAACCGTCGGACAGCTTCGTCTGTTCGCGAAAGAGGTCCGCGACGGCAAGTTTCAGGAACTTCGCTTCGATCCGGCTGACGCTGACCGCAAACCCGTCGCGAAACCCGACCTTCGGCTGAGAAACATCGCTCTCGGCCCGGTCGCCGTATTCGGAGCATCCAACTTTCCGCTGGCATTCTCTGTCGCTGGCGGTGACACCGCGTCCGCCCTCGCCGCCGGCTGTCCTGTCGTCGTCAAAGCGCACTCCGCCCATCCCGGAACGTCCGTGCTCGTTGGCAAAGCCGTCATGGATGCTGTCGCGGCATGCGGGCTTCCACCGGGGACGTTTGCGCTTTTGTTCGATGCAGGGTTCGAGGTCGGACAGACCCTCGTTGCCGACCATCGGATCCGCGCCGTCGGATTTACCGGTTCGCGCCGGGGCGGCACCGCGCTGATGAAGATCGCGTCGGAGCGGAAGCAGCCGATACCCGTCTATGCCGAGATGAGCAGCATCAATCCCGTCATTCTTTATCCGAACGCGCTTCGTAATCGCGGATCCGAGATCGGAACATCGTTTGCATCCGCTCTAACCCTTGGCGCTGGCCAGTTCTGCACCAATCCGGGCCTGATCATCGCTGTCGACGGTCCGGCGCTCGACGCGTTCATCGAAAGTGCCACTGCAGCGATTTCGAAGGCGCAGGCCCAGACCATGCTGACGGGCGGCATCTGCGAGGCCTATCGCAAGGGCGTGGCAAGGCTGTCGTCGTCATCGTCCGTCTCACAGGTCGCTGCAGGGAAGGACGGAACTCCCCATCAGGCTGCTGCCGCACTCTTCGAGACGACAGCCACAGCGTTCCTCGGCGACCCGGAGCTTCAGGAAGAAGTCTTCGGCGCCTCGGGACTGATCGTCCGCTGTCATGACGAAGCGGAGCTACGTGGAGTCGTCGAATCCTTGGATGGTCAGTTGACCATCGCCCTGCACGTGGATGCCGAGGACTTCGCGGCCGCCTCGACGATGATCCCGCAGTTAGAGCTTCTCGCGGGCCGACTTCTCGTCAACGGCTTCGGAACCGGGGTCGAGGTATCCCCGGCGATGGTCCATGGGGGCCCGTATCCGGCCACGTCAGACGGAAGATCGACCTCGGTCGGGACGCTGGCGATCTATCGCTTCCTGCGGCCAGTCTCCTACCAGGACTTCCCGGCTGAGCTGCTTCCGGAGCCGCTCAGACGGCCGTAAGGGCCTCCGGGGGGTTTCGATGAAGACGTCGTGGAGGCATGGACGCTTCCACGACCAACCTGCCCCGAAGCGAGGTCGGCGCGCCTGGAGCCGGATGCTGGGAGCCTCCATGAAGGGCGCCTGGGCCGACTCTGCTAGCGTGGAGGCGGCGTCGAACTCGAAGACACCGCAGAAGTGCGCGTCTGGGACTCGACGGCGGAAAGGCGATACCTCGTGCTGCCACAACAGCCGGAGGATACAGAGGGCCTGGACGAGGACTCTCGCGCGATTCGCGACCCGCAATTCGATGATCGGCACTGAAAGGAATCTTTCGTCGTTGCTAAGAGGCCGCTGATGGACGGAGTCCACGATCTCGGGGGCGGGAAGGCTTTGGCCCAATTAAAGGGTTGGGCGATAGTGAACTTTTCCATGAAGACTTGGAAATGCGCGCTTTCGGATTGGCGCAGGCCCCCGCCGGCGACAGCGACTGCGACTGCGACTGGTCGATTGACTGGTTCCGGCACTGCCGCGAGTTGATCGTTCCCGCGGACTACCACGCCGATGAGGCGAGAGCGTATGTCAAGAATCCACGCAGCTACGCGGTTGAAATCGACGCTCCGGCGTTGTTTGCCCTCGGGGGGGCCGTGCGTGGGAAGATGTCGGGGCATTCGGGACATACTCGTCTTCCCGGTTATGTCCGCGGCAGAAGGGGAAGTATCTTCGCCCATCATGGCGGGCATGTCTTTCCGGATGCGTCTGCACGGGGAGAACAAAGGGCGGAGCACCTTTATACGATCAGCTTCGCCGCGTCGGAGCTTTGGCCGGAAGCAAAGGACCGGCGGGATTGCGTTTTTGTCGATCTTTGGGAGAGCTACCTTGAACTTGCCTGATCGCGGCTGCGGGCCGTTGAGGAGGAGAGACGGCGAACCGATTTTCGCTGAGCCGTGGCACGCCCAAATAATGGCAATCGCCGATCTATTGATTGGGTCGGGCCCAATTCCGCAATCACAATGGACCCAAACCTTGGGCAAAGAGCTCCGTCTCGCAAGGCTCGCCGACAGTGCTGACGATACGTCCACCTATTACACTGCCGTGTTGTCCGCGCTCGAGCGTATTCTCGATGCTGGAGGGAACGTCTCATGCGTAGAATTGGCACGCCGGCGCGAAGAGTGGCGGCAAGCCTATTTGCATACACATCACGGCCAGCCAGTGGAGCTTGAGTCCCGATTTGCCAAAACTTCAGACTAGGCCATACTAAATCGCATCGCTTGCGTGTTTGCGTCGGACGGTTCGGAATGAGTACGCCTCCTTGTTGCGCAACTGCAACCCGCCTTGTCAATGCGTCATGTCCGCCTTGCAGCGGAAGCGGCCGCTGGCTCAATGACCACCATGAGGCGCAAACAAGTCGTCCAGCCCGGTCGCTGGCGACGTCTGCTTCCGGGCAGCGGACAAGCTGGTCTCTGCGGCCGACATGGGGGCGCAAAGCCGCTCGACATGCGCGCATCGGCTGTCAGCTTCGTTCTCGGGATCACGAAGTGGCGCTGCGACGTCGAATGGCCTGCAAAACCCCTCAAACTGCCTGCATGTAATCGGCCACGCTGTAGCAGTGGCTTGCCTGATAGGCATTTCGCCCGCGGTTCATGTGCGTCAGGTTGAACGTGCGAATGGCGCACACAACGCGGCGGCTCCCGAGCAGCTTGCGGATCGAGACAGAGCCGCGCACATTGATGCCGAAAATGTCCGCACCACGCGGGAAGAAATAACTGATGTCCTCTGGCTCCACCACGCTTTGCTCGAGAAAGGCTTCGTCCACCCGGCTCGGCGTGGCTGAACGATCGGTTGTGAAATCCGAAAGATGCAAGATGAATCTGGCGCGGATATCGTCGCCTTGAGCATAGAGCGTGAAAAGCTCCATCCAGCTCGCATTGACGCGTACGAGCGGCTTGTCCGATGTCGACGGCAGACAGGAAACCGACCAGTAGTATCGCTCGGTCTTGCGCAGCAAGGGAATGCAGTTTGGACCGTACAGCCCGAGGATCTCCAGCACTTCCCCCGCTTGCGGGTGACTAAGTAGCTTCTCAAATCGAGCGACATACTTGAAGCGCTGTTCCAGGGACTCTGAGCGGTCGCCCCCGTCCGGCAAGTCGATCTTGCCCGCGATCCAATCGCGCTGCTGCTCGAGATCAAGGAATTGCCGCACACCTGTGGCTCTCCGGCTTGAGGTCGCGTCCATGTCAGACGTCCTGCGAAACTCGTATGCTGGTCACCAGCCGACTCCTGTGTCGCGCCCAATGCGCCTGCGAATGATACCTCGAAGATGGAAATATGGAAATTCTGCACGACCATGACGAGAGAAGCGCATGACCATTCGCCGTCTTGGCAACGGCTCAAGACTGGTATTCCCAGCGTTGCCGGGGCACCCCTTTCCAGGATCAGAGTTCGATCTCGCTGGCGAGCAATGAGTGCGCGTTCGGGACCTTGCTACTGTAGCGAGGCTGAAGGGCGGCTTTCAGGAGCTTCGGTGCATGGCGTGAACGGCCAGCCTTGGAGGCGCATTGTAGACTGTTGCCGACCCCTAGCTGTTGCTCCATCTTAAGCCCGACCTGCAGTGTCCGGCTCGAGTTGCGGATGCGGGACGGTGGTTCTCCGCATTTGCTTCGACCAAGCTTTGCTGACAAACTTAAATGACCGTTGACAGCCGAAAACGCGAGGTGCAGCTTTCTCGTTGGGGCTGCGCGTTGCCAGTGGGGCGATCTGACTCAGGAGAGTCCGACGCAACAGGGTCCCCATTAACGCCTGGAAACGCCATTCGAACGGGTTGAATACCAATTGGCTTGGGAGGATTAGCCCATGGCAGTGGGAGACAGGATGAGACGGAATGTCGAGACTGTCGATCCGCAGGCCCGCCTCCCTCATCGTGCGCTGAAAGATTGATCCTATGAAAGCGCCCCTCCCGGTTTCGGCCCGAACCCCGTCAAAGCGCTCTTCCCTGCTGCCCGCCCCCGCGCGCTCGGTGACACCGCTACGCGCCGGCTTGGAAGCCGGGCGCGGAAGCGAGGATCGTGGTACGTCGTATGTAGCCACCAAGGGCTTCGACTTTGCGAATGTACCGATCCACTCGCCGGTCACACCGGTGTCTTCCCCGAGCGCGGATATCCAGGCGAAACTCTGCATCAGCTCGCCGGGTGACGCAGCCGAACAGGAAGCCGATCAGATCGCCGATCAGGTCATGCGCATGCCGACGCCCGGTGATGCGCCTCCCGCTGGCGACTTCGCCTGCATCAACCTCGCGCCCATCCAGCGCAAAGCGACTGCAAGCTCTCCATCCCATGCTTCAGGGAAGGAAGCAGATCACGTCGCCACCGAAACCGTGCGTCCAGCGGCATCCTCGCAGCAGCTCTCCATCCACAGCACACCTGCGAGTACAGAGCGCTCTGCGATAGATCTGGATACAACCACAGCAGTCGACGCAGCTCAGCGCGGCGGCACACCGATGCCCAAAGACCAGCTCTCCTACTTTCAGCCGCGCTTCGGCCACGACTTCAGCCAGGTCCGCATCCACACCGATAGCAGCGCGACCGCCAGCGCTGCTGCCGTCCAGGCTCGTGCCTATACCGCAGGTCGTGACATCGTCTTCGGCGCAGGACAGTATGCGCCGCACACCGCCGCCGGCCGCCATCTACTTGCGCACGAGCTTACCCATGTCGTCCAGCAGCAGCGCGCTCCCGGACCGCCCAGCGTCCTCATGCGCGCACCCGACCCCACACCGACCTCGCTCGACCAGTTCTCCGAAGCCGACCGGCAAAGCCTGAAGTTCGATACAGAGGCCCTGAGCAGTCCTCTAATTCTGAAACAGTTCTTCGGGCTGAAGGGAACGGTCGCCGCCGCCACCAACCTCAACGCCGATATCGATATCGAAGTCCCGGCCATCGAAGCCGTCAAAGATGACAAGGTCAAGTCCGATCTCTATCGCGGATTGCGCCAGGTCGCGCTCAGCATCTTCGACCTCCAGCCTGGAAGCGACGGCAAAGCCCACTCCAAACGCCTGCATCTGGTTCATATCGAAAGCCTCGATCTCACCCAGTTCGGAGGCCCCAACGGCAGCTTCCGATTCACGTGCATCGGCAGCGAAGCCGCCGGCAAGATCACAGCAAAAATCCTCGTCGAAGCCATCCGCTCTCCCGCTACGGGAATGTCCGATCCGGGCGCGGTCAAGGACATTGAAAAGCGCAAAGTCGTGCCCTACGGGCTCAAGCGCGGCTCCTCCATCACCGATGACTCCCTCTGGCAAAAGGTCGTGCGCTCACTCGGCACGTTCGACGAAGCGCTTATTATGCGCATCCGAGACGTCACCTTCGAAACCTCACCCAAGCAGACCGGCACCGACGGCGAAGCAGCCTCCTTCGACTTCAGCTTTAAGAAATCCGATACCGGCCCGTGGAAGAAGACCATCACCTTGTTCCAGAAGATCGTTACCGCCCAGGATGCCGATTTCGCCCGCCTCCTCGATCACGAATTGGCCCACGCCATCGACATCGCTCCGGCCGAGAAACCCGGGGGGCGGATCGCCAAGGGAGAGGCCCATAATCTCCCCAAATTCCTCGAAGCAGCCAAGAAAGACGGAGGCCGAGCCAAGGCCATCACCGACTACGGCGCGACCAGTGACAAAGAGTTCTACGCCGAGAACCTCTCCCTCTTTATCCAGCAGCCGGAGACCTTCCAGGCGCTCCGACCCAATCTCTACAACTACTTTGTCGCCTATGAATGGGAAGCTGTCCGCGATCCCAAGCTCAACGCTCCCAGCACTGTCTGGTCGACGGCTCCCAAAGCCAAGCCCTGAAACCGTCTCTGGGTGTGGAGGAGCACCTCGCCAAGAATGACGTACGAGCCGCGGCAGCGCTGCTTCGCCACTACCTGGGGCACTTCACTAGGGAGGCCTGCGACCGTCTGCGTGCGAGCGTCGAGTTTCGCGGTGACGCCCAATTCGCACTGGGCGATCTCCTCCCCAATGCTACCAGCACGTTGGGCGAGCTGCTGAAGAAGGCCAAGGTCGCCGCCAACTCGTCGAGCGGATCAGCGCGATCGACGCAGCTTATGCCGAGGCGAAGACCAAGACCGGCTACGATAACTGGCAGATCAATACAGCCGTTCATTTCAACAAGTGGGCCGACCTCCAGAAGGAGGATTTCACCCCTGTGGTCGCAGCGTTCCGCAGTTTCACCAGTTCATTTGGCTGCACCACCTGCGGCAAGATGTATTTCGTGGCTCCTGACCGCGGCAGGAAGGAAGCTTTGCTCTGCGGGTGCGGAACCTCGAACCTGAATCTATTGCAGAAGGGCAGCTAACTACAGCCGCGCACCTGCCCCGCAACAAATAGCAGCGGCTGCTACGCTTTGCTCCTGAGTTGCCATTGGCTACGTTCGGGAGCCGTCGTCAAATACCGCTCAGAATAGCACGGGGCCCTATTGCTCAGCCTGACGCTCGCCGCTTCCGGTCCGCTTGTAAACCGAGTGACTCGCGCTCTTCCTCTTTGACTTTGAATATTTGAGTGCGTCCGCAGCATCAAAACATAAGGGAGTTCGGAGCGACGACGCCCAGTTCAGCGTGCCGGCTCCTTGTTGCGCTGAACAGCGACGCTGAGCAGCGCGAGCAGACCTGAGCCGACCATCAGGAAGAACGAGACGGCGTTCAGCACGAGTGTCGAGCCGACCTTGACCACGCGATCGTACATGGTGATCGTCAGCGGCGAATCCGAGCCGACGAGCATCAGCGTCGTGTTGAAGTTTTCGAACGACACGAGGAAGGCGAAGACGAAGGCGGAGAGGAGCGCCGGGGCGAGATAGGGCAACGTCACCGTTCCGAGGACCCGCATCCGCGTGGCGCGCCGCGATTGTAGGCCGCCTCCTCAAGCGCGATATCGAATTTGCGCAGGCGGGCAGTAATGACCAGCGTGGTGATGGTCGTCAGGAACGAGAACTGCCCCAAGATGACGAGGATCACGCCGGGGATGACAAGGGGCACGATCATCAACACGTAAAAGAAGCTCTTGCCGGGGAACCGCTTTCCGTCACCACTATCCTATCGTCTCGTCGACGACCGCCGCCGCCACAAACGTCGCCCACCGCGCGATCGTGGTGAAGCCTGTCTCCGGGAGCGGTTCTCTGTAGCGGATGCCTGCACTCTCCAACGAGTGAAAGGCTTCGAACACGACACCGCCGTTTGGCGCCTTCTCCAATCGTGCGAATCCAGCCCCACGAGGTTGACGCGATACCGCTTCAGGATCTCGATCGTCTCCTTACGCGGCGGGTCGCACCTGTCCGTAGGCCCGGAGTCGATTTACGCACGCTGATAAGCACAGTAAATAAACCGGGGGAGGAAAGCATGTGGCAAATAGCTATTGCGTCGCTGAACTTGGCCTTGGCCGCAAATTCACAAGCCATATTGGACGGGTCGGATTAGCAAATTTCTGTCGGGCAATGACAGGGCTCCTGTTGCTTTTATGCTTCGCTGGCTGTGCCGCGCAGAGCGCGAACGTTGCAACGCTGCCTGTTGCCACGCCCCCAGGTTCGCAAAGCACCGAGACCGTCCGGTCCCGGCAGAGTTCTGGAACCTTCGACCTGCTCTACGTTACCGATCGGGCACCTGTAACTGCTTCCGACAAAACGTTGTCCTACGGTGCCGAGAGAGCCATATTCTTGAGCTTTGGATCGGTGTCGATCACCCCGACACGCAACTCTGCCACAAGCAAAAGTGGATTGCGTGTCGGCGCGGTTTCCGAGACCGGACGGTTTCCGGCGACACCTTACGGCGTCGTGGCGACCGCGGACGGATTACGCCGCACGCCGACGGCAGTCGCGGCCCACGAGCAGGCTGCCGCAGCGCTGCAGGCCGAAGTCGGTCGTCGTCTTGCAATGGCCAATCGTAAGGAAGTCGTGGTCTTTATTCACGGCTACGGCAACAGCTTCGACGACGCCGCGCTCACTACAGGCGAGATTTGCAGGTCGCTGCAGAACCAGTTTGTCTGCATTGTCCTGACCTGGCCTGCCGGGGGTACCGGCGGCTTCTTCTTTGGCTACAACATCGACCGCGAGTCGAGCGAGTTTGCAGTCGCGGACCTCAAGAAAGCCATTCGCATCATCGCCGAAACCAAGGGGGTCGAGCGGGTTCATCTCTTGGCGCATAGTCGCGGGACCGATGTGCTCGCGAACGTGGCCCAGCAACTCGCCATCGAAGCCTATGTCAGCCGATCCTCGCTTTGGCAACGCTACAAGATTGCAAACGCGGTGTTTTTCGCTCCCGATATTGACCTCGATGTGGCTTCTTCCAAATTGCTCGCGTGGGTGTCGGACCCAGACCTTGCCTTCGGCAGCAAATCAAGCCCAAGCGCGTTGCCGCCTCAAGGCGCGCTGCATCTCACGGTTTATTCGTCTCCCGGCGACAAAGCGTTGGGGGCATCGACGCTGCTCTTCGGCAGTGCCTTGCGGCTGGGGCAACTCGCTGTTGGCAGGCTTCCCAGGGACAGGAGCCAGGCGGCGGCCCAGTGGTCAGGGTCTCACATGGGAGGGCTGGTCGATTTCATCGAGTTTTCAGGCAGTGGCGGCTTCATCGGCCATAGCTATTTCTTGTCCGACCCGGCTGTTAAGGCGGACTTGGTTGCGCTCATCCGCGATAGGTTGAAGGCCGACGATCCCCGTCGCCAACTCGTCGAAATCAAACGCCCTTTCTGGCAGGTATCGGATGTCCAGCAAGCCTCGCAATGATTGTCCCACAAAGACCCTCTTGCCGCGCCCTTGTTAGTCGTCAGAGGCGACAAGGGCGCGACATTATAGCTTATCTCCATCGCGGGATTGTCGCTGAGAGCGCACCTGCTTTGTTCGAGCGGCTCACACCAGCTACCGCAACCCATCCTTTCCTGCACTTTGAGGCGATTGTCTGGAAAGGCAGCTTCGGGCCAAAAGGTACCGCCATGAGATGACTCCCCTATGCGCCAGAAGCGGTCATTGCTACCTCATTACAGGGAAGTTTGCGGACTCACGCGCGTCCGCAAACTTCGTTGCCAGTTTATTTTTCGAGCGCCGCCTGTGGCGTACTGCGGAAACTAATGCCCATTCGGTTATAGGCGTTCATCAGGCCTGTCGCGAGCGTTAGATCGACGAGTTCCTTCTCGTCGAACACCGCGCGGGCGGCCTCGTAAGCCTGATCGGGAACGCCGGTCTCTGCCACGCGCGTCACCGTTTCGGCCCAGGCAAGGGCCGCCCGCTCACGCTCGTCGAAAAGATTGCCGGCTTCCCTCCACGCCTGCACCAGCGCGATCTTCTCGATTGGTTGCCCCTTCTTCAGCAGGTCGCGCGTGTGCATGTCGAGGCAAAAGGCGCAGTTGTTGATCTGCGAGACACGAAGAAAGACAAGATCGACCAGCCCCGCGGGGAGGCTGCTCTGCATGGTGGTGTAGCCATAGAGTCCGTTAAGGGCTTTCATGCCGGCCGGGGCGATCTGGTTGTAGTCGAGACGCTTGCTCATTTGTCCTGTTCCTTAGATTTTCGTTGAACGTTAGTCTTGCGCGATGGGTGTCCGTCCAGAGTTCCCATAGGCGCGGCGTTTGGCGGATGTGGTCGCACATACAACGGCCGTGTCAGGCACTACGGCGGTCTATCCGCTCATGGATTGGGTTCCGCACGTTTCCCGTGCGAGGAAACGACCGTCGTCGGACCCCACACGAGAGAGCTTGGCGCCAATGCTCGGCGTAAATTGCTTGGCGATCCAGTGTTCAAACACTGTCGAGAGCTATATCGGCCCTTCGCCCGGCAGCCGTCAGTAGTCCCAGAACATCGGCGCCCATCGGAATTTATCGCCTTCCACGGCAACGCGACCTAGCGACGGGAAGGGAAGATGAGTAGCTACCAGCAATTCACCACTCGCCGACAGTTCCCGCAGGAGACGGATCCGGACCCTGGCCGCCTCTTCCGGGTCGTGCTCGAAGCCATTGTGCCACTCGGGATGATCGAAACCAACAGCGAACACGGCGTCGCCGGCAAACGTTAGCGCGTCTCCGTTGGAAGCGATGCGGATTACACTGTGCCCTGGAGTATGCCCCCCGGTGCGGCGAGCCACGACGCCCGGCGCAACCTCCTGCTTTTCATCAAACAGGCGCAGGTGGCTGCGATACTCGGCCAGGAACCGCTTGGCGGTTGCGCGCAGTGCGTCCGGGAAGCCGTCCGGCATCCTAGTCTGAGTGAAGTCCGGCGCTTCCCAGAACTTGGCCTCGGCGGCAGCGACGTGGATCCGCAGGTCAGGACGAAGCTTTTCCTTGATCCCTGGAACGAGAAGTCCACCGATGTGATCCATATGCAAGTGGGTCAGCACGAGATCGGTCACCGTTGTCAGATCAATGTCGGCCGCTTCCAGTCGCTTGGTCAACTGCCCGGCACGCGGCAGGTTCAAATCTGGATCAAGACCCAATCCTGCGTCGAGGAGAACGATCTGGTCGCCGCTGCGAACCACGACCGCATTCAGAGACCAGTCGAGTACTTCGGAAGGCAAGAACTGGTGAGCCATCCAGCTTGCACGATCAGCGGGATTCGCATTGTGTCCCAGCATTTGGGTGGGGAGCGGCAGGACCCCGTCGCTGACGATCATCACGTCGATGTCGCCGATCTTCAGCGCATAGCGAGACGGAACCAGTTCACTTGTGGCGGGCCTGCCGGGGTGGAAGTTGATTTCTTCGGAAATTTTCTTCTGTACGTTCATGATGAGCTCCTGTGTTTCTTGTTTGCCTGCCACTCTCCATTGCGATGGCCTTACATACGGTCGGGGCTGGCGCTCACTCCGGCATTTTGAACGACGGGTTGATCGAGCGCCGATTGGTGACGGCTCCCAACACTTTAAGGACGCCACACTGCGTCCGTAATCCAAACAAAGGTTTGGGGAGTCCGCTCAACAGGCTCGCGTCACTCCGCGTCATCGAGTTTCTGCCGCGTCAATCCGACATCGGTTTTCGAAACGTTTTTCGCCGCATGTTGCGGCTCGGCGGGTCGAGCACCATCTGACAGTCTATGGATTTCTCGGCGCACCGAGCCGCGAGAGGCAGCCGCCTAGCCAGGTTTGCCGCATTTGCATGCGGGCAAGGGCGACGCCGATCTGCGGTCAACCGCCGGTGTGCTCGCTGCGGTCCGCCGACCGTTTCACGAGCTCCTGACTATCCGACGGGTATCGGGAGAAACGGACCGCTTGTTCTCGCCGATCTCGACACGCATGGTTTCGAAGCCAGTCACCAGTGGACAGTTTCGCGCTCTAAGAAGCTCGGCTTGAAGTCGTAGTCGAGCCCGGTAGTCGTTCGCCAATGAGGCTTTCTGCAAGCACTCCACTTTCCGAACAAGATCGGCAAGCGATCGGCTATGCATTTTTCTCATGACGCTCATACGGTGAAGCTTGACAGTCATCTCCGCGAGGCCGAGTTGAAATGCGACCTGTTTATTCATCAGTCCACTGGCGACCGCGTACATCACTTCCTGCTCCCGTGGCGTCAACGTGCCTGCGAGTTCCCGCAACTGTTCACAGCCCGCATCTATTTTCCGTCTCTCGCCGTCAAGTTGGATGGCGTGGTCCACGGCGTCCAGCAGGTCCTGATTGACGAATGGCTTGGTTATGAAATCAGTCGCCCCAGCCTTCATCGCAGTCACGCTGGCTGGCACATCGGCCTGACCAGTCAGAAAGATGACTGGCATGTTGCTACCCATTGAGATGAGTCGGCTCTGCACTTCGAGACCGGTACTTCCCGGCATCTGAAGGTCAACCACCGCGCAACCGGGCGCATGAGCGTCGGCCATTTCCAGGAATTCTGCTCCACTTGAAAAAGCCGAAACGCGCTTGTTGGCGACGATGAAGAGGTCGAGCAGGGATTCCCGCATTTTCTCATCGTCATCAACGACATAGATGATGGGTTCGATAGAAGAGTTCATGCATTCCTCAAAGTCTGTTGTGGCTTTGTCTCGAACAAACCGCGAGCGGCATCACGAGATTGCGGCCACCTGGTTTGGGTTCAAGATTGGATCGATGCAGTGTCTGCGAGTGTGAAGATGAATCTTGCGCCATGCGGCTCACCAGCCTCCGCCCATAGCCGCCCCCCATGCGATTCGACGATTGAGCGGCAGATCGCCAGTCCCATCCCCATTCCTTCAGCTTTGGTCGTGAAAAACGGTTGAAATATCTGTTCCGGAAATTCGATACCGGGGCCAGTGTCGCCGATTTCGACACACACGACGCCGTCCACCTGATGAACGCGGACCGTCAATATGCGCCTACCCGAAGCATCCCTCATCGCCTCGATCGCATTGCGCATGAGGTTGACCAAAACCTGCTGTATCTGGACGTTGTCGAACGCGAGAGCTGGTAGC
Source organism: Rhizobium sp. BK251 (assembly GCF_004345245.1). Classification (GTDB taxonomy): domain Bacteria; phylum Pseudomonadota; class Alphaproteobacteria; order Rhizobiales; family Rhizobiaceae; genus Rhizobium. The sequence continues at coordinate 122,207 of NZ_SLUQ01000014.1, forward strand.
CCCTCGTCGATCACCACGTCCCAACGGATATCGTCATAGGCCGCCTCATCGGCCACGAGATCGCGCGTTTTGCCGATCACGGTCCCCAAGTCACAGACCGTCCGCGCATTCAACGCCTGTTTGAACAATGTGCGGATCCCCGTCACGACGTCGACCGCGGAATTTGCACTCAAGATGACACGCTCTAGCGCCCTCAATGCACGCGCAATGTTCGGTGGTTCCGAGGTGAGCCATCTCTGGCAGGTATCCGAGCTCGAAACGAGCGCGGCCAACGGTTGCGCTACCTCGTGAGCGATCGATGCGGAGAGTTCGGCAAGGTTCGCTGCCTGACTTGCACGGGCCAGTTCCACTTGAGCGGCGCGCAGCTTTTCCTGTACCCGGACTTCATCATCGACGTCGACGACAAGACCGTACCATTCGGCAATGGTTCCGTTTTCATTTCGAAGCGGCTCAAACCTGCTGTCGAGCCAACGGAACGAGCCGTCCTTGGAGCGACGACGGTAGCGGAGAGCGAACGTGTTCCCTGTACTGAGGCAATGTGCGGCTGCCGTGCAAACCCTTTCCGCATCATCGGGATGAATCAGCGCGCGTGTGGTGGCAAGGAAATCGGTAAAGTTGACATCGGCGAACCCGAGAGCATCCGAATAGCGTTTATTGATGTACGTCATCTCGCCTGACGGCACCCAGCTACAGACTTGAATGGGCAAGGCATCGATCAGGCTGTGGAGATGCCGCTCACTTCGATTTAGCGCGTCTTCGGCACTAATCTGGTCGTCTATGTCATGTGAGATCCCATACCACTGTACGATTCGCCCATTTTGATCCCGGAAGGGCTCCGCACGACCCTCCATCCAGCGGTACACGCCGTCTGACCGGCGCACCCGGTAGCGGTTTGAAAAGCTGACTCCGGTGGCAAGGGAGCGCCGAAGCGTTTCCGTGAAGTTCTCGACATCGTCGGGATGCATAATCCTCTCCACGATGAGTTCCAGCGACACAGCCCCTCGTGTTCTAAGATCGGCGAGTGCGAAACCGAGGTAGTCGGTCAGACGGTTATTGTGGAAGATCGGTTCCCCGTTCGATGCAAGCAGCCAGAGATGGCCCGAAACCATATCGATGAGTTGCGAGAGATTTTGCTCTCGCTCCTGTAAATCCTGCTGCCTCAGCCGACATCTCATCACCTGGGGGACGCCGGTCCAAAATGCGCGTGCCGCCGCCTGTTCAGCCGTGAAATGATCCTCTCTGTGCACTAGGCCAGAGAGCTCCGCCGATCCGTCAATGGTCTGGCTCCTTTGCGGTGCGAGTTCGGTTCTTTTGTCCGCCCGGCCGCGCCTATATTTGGCTGCACAGACTGTGGTACCGATCAGCAGAGCAAGTGAAAGGAATGGAGCCCATGTCGTGGGAAGCCCTGTTCCATGGCCTTCGATGGCAAACACCGAGATCGTCATCGCGACTGCGAGGCTCACATTGAGAACGTGAACGATTGTTTGCCGAGCCCGAAGAAAAGCTATCCCGATCCGGACCAACAAGGCTAATGGGGTATGCGTCATCCAACACACCGCCAATCCAACCGCAATGGCCACGGCTCCGAAATGATCGCGCTTCAAGGCAAGCCCTTTGCTGGGGATCATTGCAACTCCTGACTAAGCAACCCGTTCCTCGGTTGAATCGCTTGCTCTGCACGCATGTGGTGTTCGAGGCACCTTCCGCAGGTATCAACGGAGGCCGCTTCCTGTGGCGGGGCCGGTTGAGCTCCTCGCGTTGTCGGATTTATCTCATCCAGATGCGAACGGCGTCGGGATTGGACCGCGCCTGCAGTTTTCGGCATTCGACCGCGCTAGAGAACCCGATAAAATGCGTACTTCGTTATTACGGACAAATTGTATCCATAATATGGCGATTGGTCGCATCGTCCTAAGACCACAGGAAGGGATTTAAATGGCACAGCATGCGGAGCGCCGCCGTATCATAGTCGCGGCGGCCGTCAAGCTGCTGGCAGTCTGCGCTCGGAGGTGCTTTCAGGATGACCGGAAGACCATATCGCCCGAGCATGACATCAGACGTGGACGACACAACATTTCCCTCCTCGACGGAGTTCGCAGGCGCACTTCGATGCGCCGAGGCCGACCATGGTGACCATGAGAAGCGACCCGGCCAACGCGACGCGGATTGGCCGAATTGGAACGCGGAGTACATCGCAAACAAGCAGGCTAGCGAGCCACCGCCGTTGTGACCGAAGCATTCACGTAAGGACAGCGCTCCAACTCTCGGCCCAAAGCGCGATCGTCTTCATTGGGGCCGGAAGGAGACTGGCCGCATCTGGAGAGAGAGCTGGAAATGCAGACTGAGGATAGCGTTTCGTTCAAGCCAAGCAGTTGCTGTTCGAAACTCGCCCGGAGCCGCTCCGCCGCCCATCACCAGACTTCCACAACCGTCTGCCTTCCGAGAATACAGATTTCCGTGCCGTCCGCCTCGACGTTCTCGATCACGGCGCGGCGACAAAAGCGACAGGTCAATCGGCGACTTCTACTGCGAGAACGTCCCCCTGCCTTCGGCCACCGTCAGAACGGCGAACTGCTCTGTAACGCCCAGGCGATAGGCCGTGATGTCGATGGAACAGCTTCGAAAACGCGGCCGCAGTCTCGTAGCCGACCCGGGTCGCAATCCGTGCAATCCCCTCGTCGCTTGTTTCGAGCAGAAACGCAGCCTCCGACATCCGGCGTGCGATCAGATAACGGTACATGGACTCGCCAACGAGCTTGGTGAAGCGAGCCGAAAACGCCGAGCGACCGAGCCCTACGCGATTCCCGAGCTCGCCGAGGGTCCAGGGCCGATCCGGTCGTTCGTGGATCAACTGAAGCGCCGGTCCTATGTGCGGGTCCGCCATCGCCCCCAGCCACCCGCCCTCTCCGGAATCGAGAGACTTGATCCAGCTTCGCAATACCTCAACGAAGAGCACTTCTGTCAGTCGTGACAGTGCAACGCCTTGGCCGGGACGCTCAAGCGCCGACTCCCTCACCATACGTTGGAGAATCGCGTTGAGCCATCCATCGTCTTCCGTCGGCTTCAGGAGAAGCAGGGGCGGAAGCAATTCCAACACGCTGCCGCGCGAGGGCCGCTCCACAGTGAAATTGCCACAGATCATCGTCGAGAGCGGCTGCGCGTTGCCTCCATGACGAACGACGCCAAGGCGTCCGGGCAGGCGATTGAGGTCCGGAATCGGCAACGGTTTCGTTTCGCGATCCGAATAGATCACGTGAGGCTCGCCACGTGTGATGACGACAAAGTCACCCTCGGCCATGTGAAGTTCTCGTCCCTGTTCGAGCACGAGGGTAGCTGAGCCCCGACTGAGATAATGGAACAGGGCGTAGGGGCGCGCTGGCAGTGCCAGATTCCATGGATGGCCGAGCTCGAAGTGGAAGAGAATGGTCCCACCGAGGCGGACACGATCGAGCACTTGGGCGAGGATGTCCATCCTCCCGAAGGTACCACGGCGGACGGTCAGACACAATATTCGGACGATTGAGGCCTAACGTCCCAGAGCTCCACGCCCTACCTCGTCTCAAGTCGAGCCAACCGGTCGCGCGGCAAACCATTTCGCAAAACGGCGGATGGAAGAACCGCGACTTTTGCCGACACGCCTGCCTTTCTCCCGTGACCCGCATCATCCGTCATTTCAACAGGAGCAATGAATGCGAAATCTTCTACTCTCGATCGCCACCTTACTCACGGCCGGAGCAACGGTTGCCGCCCCCGCCCAATCGGCTGAACTGCCCAAGGGGGCGGCTCGCAATATTGTTCTCGTCCATGGCGCTTTCGTCGACCAGACAAGCTGGAAGCCGGTTGCCGACATCCTCACGAAGAAGGGCTACAACGTAACGCTCGTCGAAAACCCGCTCACCTCCCTCGAAGCGGACGTCGATGCCACTAAACAGGCACTCGCAAAACAGAACGGCAAGACCGTTCTCGTTGGTCACTCCTGGGGCGGTGTCGTGATCACGCAAGCCGGCAACGATTCCAAGGTGTCGGCGCTCGTCTACGTCTCGGCATTTGCGCCTGACGTGGGACAATCTCTGGCGGCCCTGGCCGAGAGCGGCCCGGCAACCGAAGGTGCCGCGGCGATTCATCCTGACGCAAAGGGCAACCTCTACATTGATCCCAAAGTGTTTCCTTCGGCAGTTGCGGCTGACCTTCCTCCCGCGATCGCCGAATCCTTGGCAAACCATCAGCTTCCGCTGAACCACACAGCGTTCGAGGCTCCCGTCACTACCGCCGCCTGGCGCGACAAGCCGACGTTCTATGTGATCAGCACTAAGGACAAGGTGATCGCACCCGACGCCCAGAGGTTTTTCGCCACCCGGATGAAAGCCCAGATCACAGAGGTCGCCGGCAGCCATGCTTCCCTCGTCGTTCACGCGAAGGAAGTCGCCGAGGTGATTGAAAAGGCGGCACTGGTGAAGTGACGATATCGCTCCCGGCGATTTCGTGCCGGGAGCGAGCACGCTTGCCCGAAGCAATTCAGAACGCACCGGTCGCGAAAACCGAACCGGTTCCCCCAGCTCGATTATCTCATGCCAAGCATCCGGAGGATGACATGACTGAACTTGACACCGCGAGGCAGGACGCCGCCACACTGGAAACGGCTCCCACCCGCTACATCGAAGGCAATGGAATCCGCTTCGCCTATCGCCGGCTCGGCCCATCGGTCGGAACGCCGCTCGTTCTCCTGCAACACTTCTCGGGTAACATCGACGCGTGGGATCCCGTCGTCGTCAACGCCCTCGCCGCCGATCGCCCTGTGATCGCCTTCGACAACGCCGGAGTCGGCCGCTCGACCGGTGAAACGCCCGACAATGTCGCGGCGATGGCACGAGACGCGGTTGACTTCATCACCTCGCTCGGCCTCTCCGAAGTCGATCTGCTGGGCTTTTCCCTTGGCGGCTGCGTCGCCCAGCAGATCGCCGCCGAGCACGGCCGGCTGGTCCGCAAGCTCATCCTCGTCGGCACCGCGCCGAAAGGCGGAGAGGAACACCTGTTGGCAGTTCTCCAGGAAGCGTTTTCCCAGCCTGATGCGCCGGATCCCCGTCTGCCACTGTTCTTCACGAAGTCGTCCGCCAGCCAGTCGTCCGGCCTGGCGTTCCTGAAGCGGACGAAGATGCGCAAGGACGATCGAGACACCGACAACGGCAGCGCGGTGACCGATCCGCAAGCCAAGGCGCTGATCACCTGGTGCGCCACACCCGATCCCGAGCATGCCATTTTGCGCGCCATCCGCCAGCCCACTCTTGTGGTTAGCGGCAGCGACGACACAATGCTGCCTGCGAACAACGCATACGCAATGTTCAAGGCGCTCAGCAACGCTCAGTTGATCCTCTATCCCGACTCAGGACACGGCGCTCTGTTTCAGCACCACGAGATGTTCGTCAGCAACGTCCGGCCCTTCCTGGAAGCGTGACCGTTCGCGTGTGCCAGCAACGTCGCTGATAAAACAAGTCCGCGCGGCATTTTAGACAGTGGAAAGGCGATATTTGAGATGTATTCCGATATTATGCTTTATATTGACGGCGTTTGGCATAAGGGCTCCAAGGACGACATTCCCGTTGTCAATCCGGCGACGGAGGCGACCATTGGGCATGTGGCGCATTGCAGCATCACACAGTTGGACGAAGCCCTTTCGGCAAGCCAGCGAGGGTTCAACACCTGGCGCCACCGCGCGGCTTTCGACAGATCAAAGATAATGCGTCGATCTGCAGAACTCTTGCGCTCCAGATCAGAGACCATTGCGCCTCTGTTATCCATGGAGCAAGGAAAACCGCTCGCAGAAGCCAAAGCAGAAGTCGCAGCCAGCGCTGACTTAATTGAGTGGTTTGCGGAAGAAGGTCGCCGCAACTATGGGCGGACTGTCCCCGGGCGGCGTTGGACTGTAACTCAGTTGATAGTGCGCGAACCGCTTGGTCCAGTAGCTGCATTTACGCCGTGGAATTTTCCTATCGGCTTGACTACCTACAAGATCGGGGCGGCGCTTTCGAGTGGTTGTTCGATCATCGTCAAAGGGCCCGAGGAAGCCCCGGCAGGCACTGCCGAACTGGTTCGAGCGTTTGCAGATGCCGGTGTGGACCCGGGAGCTCTCAACCTTGTATTTGGAACGCCGGCAGAGATCTCCGAATACCTCATCGCAAGTCCGGCTATTCGCAAAGTCTCATTCACCGGCTCGACACCCGTCGGACGCAGGATTGGCGAGCTGGCAGGCCGGTTCTTGAAGCCAGCTACTTTGGAGCTTGGCGGGCATGCACCGGTGCTTCTGTTTCCCGACGCGGACGTCGACAGCGCGATCAACATTCTTGCAAGTGCGAAGTTTCGGAATGCAGGGCAGATATGCGCGGCGCCGTCGCGGTTCATTGTTCACGAGAGCATGTTTGAAGCGTTCACGTCCAAACTTGTGGAGCGCGCGCGGGCAATCAAAGTGGGAGACGGCATGGATCCCGACACCACAATGGGTCCGATCGCCAGCCTTCGCCGTGTGAACGCTCTCGAATCGGCAATCAATGATGCTGTCCAGCACGGCGCTGATGTCCGCACAGGAGGTAGGCGGATAGGAAATCGTGGTTACTTCCTTGAGCCCACTGTCCTCACCGACGTCGCTGTTGAAGCGCGTCTTATGAACGAAGAGCCCTTTGGGCCCATCGCCATGATATCGCCGTTTCAGACAACGGAGGACGCCCTGGCCGAGGCAAACAGACTGCCTTACGGGCTGGCCTCCTATGCCTTCACCAAATCTATCGCGACCGTAAGAGAACTGCAGGATCGACTCGAGGCCGGAATGATCTCCATAAACCACTATGGTCTTGCGTTGCCTGAACTTCCATTTGGTGGCGTCAAGGCTTCCTGCTACGGTTCAGATGGCGGGAAGGAAGCCATCGACGGCTATGTTCACAACAAGCTGATCTCGTTCGATGCCGCATGACGGCGCTATAGTGAGAAACACGGCCCTACTCGGCAAGCATCTTTGTGACTGATAAGATGGAGGCCCTGATTGTGTTCAGGATCTCTTTTTGCAATCGATTCGTCCACTTATGCCGCATAGCTGGCCCCAAGGAAATCACGCCTTTATGTTCGCAAAGGGGCCGACTGCGGTCATGGTGGCATCTGCTCTAAACATCAGAAGCTAAATCCGCCGGCTTTCTACCCGCCATCCCGTGGCCACCTATCTTACTTCGTTTAGGCTGCCCTCCCTGATGGACTTCTTGAGGGCCACAATATCCACTTTGCCGGAGGCGAGGACCGGAATCTTGGCGACGACGATTTCGGAGGGTATCGAGAGTTCGCTCATCCCATGTTCTTTGAAGAAGGGGATCAGTTCGGACTTTGTCGCCTTTTCGTTTTCGGTAACGAGGACGATCTTCTCTCCCTTCCTTGCACTCGGCACGTTGACCGCTGCGGAAACGTATCCCGGCCAAAGCTTTGTGACGACGTTGGTGACAGCCGTCGTGGACACCATCTCCCCGCCGATCTTGGCGAAGCTTTTCGCGCGGTCGATGATGGTGATGAAGCCGTCCTTGTCGACCTTCACGATGTCGCCCGTGTCGTGCCAGCCGTCGACCGGAGGCTCGACAACGCCGGGGTTTTCGAGGCTCAGGTAGCCGGCCATGACGTTGGCTCCGCGAACGAACAGCCGATCGCCCATTCCTGGCTCGTCTTCGAAGCGTGCCTCGATGCCGGGCAGCAACCTACCCACGGACCCGACTTTGTTTGCCATCGGCGTGTTGAGCGCGATGACCGGTGCGCCTTCCGTGACGCCGTAGCCCTCGAGAATATGCTTCCCGAACTTGTCCATATAGAGCGCTCGCGTGCCCTCCTCGACTTTGGCGGCGCCGGCAAAAATGTAGCGGATGGACTGAAATTCGTCGGTGTCGGCCGCGCGCGCATAGCCGTTCAGGAACGCATCGGTACCAAAGAGAATTGTTGCATTCGATGAGTGGATCGCTTCCGGGACTTTTCTGAAGTCGGTCGCCTTTGGGAACATGAAGACGGGGACACCGTAGAGCAATGGAAGAAGCGTTCCGGCCGTGAGACCGAAGGCATGGAACACAGGCAGGACGTTGAAGACTTTGTCGCTTTTGTTGAACTCAATCCTCGAGGCAGACTGGGTGGCGTTCGCAAGGATGTTATGGTGGGTAAGAATGACGCCCTTTGGAACTCCCTCCGAACCCGAGGTATAGAGGATGATCGCATGATCGCCGACCTTTGCAGGTCTGACCGGCCGACGTCGCAACAGAAATCCCTTGATCTTATCGAAGCGTGAAATCTCACCCCGCACGCCCTCCAGGTAGAGCACCTCCACGAACTTCGACATATCGACAATCAGGTCATCAAGCTTGGCACGCTTGATGAATTGCTTGGACGTCAGAACGGTCCTTAGCCCGGCGACTTCGCAGGCGATCTTGATGTTCGCGACACCGGCCGTGAAGTTGATCATAGACGGGATCTTTCCGGCAGACATCAGGCCAAGGGTCGCGATCGCTGCTCCATTGCTGTTTGGCAGCATCACGCCGATATGATCGTCGGCAAATCTGGCGGAAAACTTGGCTCCGAGAACGCGCATCCCAATCAGGAGCTTGCGGTAGCTGATCGCGCCGTCGATCGGGTCTTCGATGATCAATTTGTCTTCGCCGAACTCCCTGGCGGAGTTGATCATCTCTTGGATAATTGTCCCTGCTTTGCCTGGCGTATCGAGAACAAGCTCGCGCATGGCCGCGTGAAGCCCGGCTCCGCCATGGAGCCGCCGTTTGCGGTCGTCGATGTCTTCCGGGATGGCGAGTTTTACAGGCACCATGGTCTCTACCTTCAGAAACGCCTACCTCTCACCTTTAGCATATTTAGAATGGCTATCTGAGGATTGCCGCCAGAGAGATTCGGCTTGCCCAAAGTATCCCCTCCAGAACATTCAAAATGCTCTATCTCAAGCTCTGGCAGAAGTCTGCCTTTGGCGCGCAAAGGTGCCACCTCGTCAAGTTGTCCGGCTGTCCGTTTTCGAGAGGACGCCATGATTCGTTTAACGGCCGAAATGAGGGCGCATTGCAGACGGAAAAGGGGCCGTGAGCGGAATGTCGGGTCCCAGCTAAATGCTCAACAAACCGGATAGCGAAGTGATCGTGCCAGAGGAATGCTGGGTGGTGAGCAAGCGATGACGAGAGCGCCGTAACGCGCGCCTTCTTTCAAAATCCGCCGAACCTAGTGGCCTGAGCATTTCCTTCTCGAAACCGATCCAGTCCTTAGTTGTCAGGGAATGCGGCCTTCGGGATCGGATCACCTGCCTTGACGGCCTTGACGGCGGAACGCAAGGCGGACTGGACCGCTGGGGTGTCGAACAACGGCATGGACACATCGTACAACGCCGCGCGCGCAGCCGCTCGCCCCTGCTGTCTCCAGATCTGCATAAGCTGCTTTGTCCGCCTGTACGCGTCAGCAGGACCTAAACGGAGCCGTTCAGCGAGTTCGTCCGCCGTCTTCTCCAAATCCCCGTCGTCGACTAGCCAGTTGACGACGTTCCAGTTCGCCATCTGTGCCGCATCGACGACCTCGGAAAGGAAGACCATCTCGATCGCCTTGTTGCGCCCTATCCGTTCGGCGAGCTGATAAACCCCGCCTTGAAGCGTCATGATTCCGAGAAACGCTTCCGGAAACATGAAGTGCGCCGAGGTGCCCGCGACGATAAGATCACAGCCGAGCGCCAGCTCGAACCCTCCGCCCATGCAGCCGCCCTGGACGACCGCGATGGTCGGGATAGGAAGCTGCTCAAGTAGATCGATCGCCCGGGCATAGACCTCGACTCGCGGGCGCAGATCGCTCGCCCCGATGTCGGGCCAGTCCCGGATATCGCCGCCGAGGCAGAAATCAGGCCCTGAGCCTTTTACCAGCAACACGCGCGCTTTGCTCGAGGCCACCTTCTCAAATGCGGCGAGTATTTCTTCGCGCATCTGGAAGTTAATGCGGTTGCCGCCAGGGTGGTTGAGCGTGACCGTGGCGATCGTGTTTTTAAACTGGAGATCGACGAATGACATTCGACACCTTTGACCTTTCCTAGATCTCGACGAGCAGCTTCCCGAAATTGCTTCCCTCGAGCATTCCGATAAATGCCCCTGGAGCGTTCTCGAGACCCGAGATCACGTTCTCCCGGTAGTGAATCCGCCCTTCGGCAATCCATCTGGAGACGTCGTCCAGGAATTTCGGACGTTGCGCAGCGAAATCGGAATTGATGAACCCGGTCACGGTTATCCGTCTCGACAGCAATTCGTTCATTGTCGCTGGAAGAAAATCGTGGGCCGGCGTGCTCCCGGCGCTGTATTGCGCTATCAATCCGCAAAGAGGCACACGGGCGTGCATGTTGAGCAGCGGCAACACCGCCTGCCAGACGGCACCACCCACGTTCTCGAAATAGATGTCGATACCGTCGGGACAGGCGTCGGCGAGCAACGCTGGAAAGTCTGGCGCGCGGTGATCGATTGCCGCGTCGAACCCAAGCTTTTCGCGTACGAACGTGCATTTTTCAGGGCCGCCGGCGATGCCAACCGCCCTTGCACCTTTGATCTTGGCCAACTGGCCCACGAGCGATCCGACCGGACCGCTAGCGGCCGCGACCACGACGGTCTCACCCTGTTGCGGGCGGCCAATATTCTCCACACCGGTATAGGCGGTGAAGCCAGGCATGCCCAGGATGCCCAGTGCCGTGGTCACGGGTTGGAAGCGCTCGTCCAACCTGGCCAGTTGTTGCCCCGCCAAGACAGAGTGCGTGACCCATCCCGTGCGCGCCAGCACGAGTTCGCCCGGTCGAAATCCGGAATGACGGGATTCCAGCACTTCCGCAACAGCCTCGCCTACCATCACGCCGCCAACGGGAGTCGGTGGTCGATAGGACTTCCTGTCATCCATCGTACCCCTCATGTAGGGGTCGAGCGATAGATAGCGTACGCGAAGAAGGACCTCTCCATCTTCCAGCGCGGGGACGGCAAAGCTTTCGAGGCGGAAGTCAGAGGTCAGTGGCTTGCCGTGAGGGCGGCAGGCCAAGACTACACGCCACCCATGGAGTCTTGGGATATTCATGGCAGGTCCTCTCGTTGAGTCGATCGCGACGAAGGCATGGCCGCCAGTGGGCCTGGCTACGTGTGGCCGCGCCGGCCACACGCCTTCGAGGGCCGACGACCGGTTAGCCGGTCTGACGGGCTCTACGGACACTTTCCGCGAATCCCTTGATGGTGAACCCGTCCGGAAGCGCATCAATCAGAACAATGTCCGAGATCGAGTTGTTCAAGCGAAGGGGGAGGATCGCCTGGTACTCCTTCGACCTGTACCAGGCGGTCACGGCCTCGCGGCTCGGAAATTCCATCAGAACCACGGCCCCGGGCCAACTGCCCTCGAACAAGTCGACCGGCCCTTGAGCCAGCCATTTGCCGCCGTGAGGTGCAACGGTCGCTTCCACCTGTTCGAGATAGGAAAGCGCGGCGTCGTTCGGTATGTCGCCAGGAATGCGCAGATGGTTGATAAGATAGGTTGTCATCGCCTTTACTCCTTGAAAAACGTGGACGTCGACTGAGGCGAAGGATGCGCTGCGGGCTAGCGCCGGACAGACTCTCCCTCTGCGGGATCGAGGATCGACCCCACATCTTTGCTGCTGCCGGGCCGCTCGCGAGTTTATCGCTCGCAACGGCATTTGAATCGGGGTGCGACGAGAGTGACGCTTTGACTGCCGGAAGGAGCCCGCAACCGAGGACCGAAAGGACTGTCGGAAGGCATCACGTTCGAAGCCTAGTGGAGATGGGAGCTTGCCTGTCGATTGATAAGGAGCGATGCTTTCGAGACACAATCAAATTCAAGTTGATAATCGATGCTTGATGATCTCAACGAACTGAAGACCTTTCAAAAGATTCTTGCCGAAGGTTCACTGTCTGGAGCCGCTCGTGCGCTCGGCACGAGCCTGGCGGTGGTCAGTAAGCGGCTTGCGACACTTGAGCGAAGGACAGGTGTCCGCCTCGTGAACCGGACTACGCGTTCCCTATCTCCGACCGAGGAAGGCGCGCGCTTCTTGGTGCATGTCGATAGTGCGCTCGAAGCGTTGCTTGCTGCGGAGGAGGGACTTGTGAGAGGGAGGGATGAGCCCGTCGGATTACTTCGCGTGAGTGCGCCGGTGACATTGGGAAGGCGTCATGTCGCACCTGTTCTTGGAGACCTCTGCCGCCGACATAGCCAATTAAGCGTTTCGCTGACACTCAACGATTTGCTGTCCGATCTGGTGGGAGAGGGTATCGACGTGGCAGTCCGAATAGGGGTGCCAGCGGAGAGTTCGGCGGTGATGCGCAAACTCGCGGCTAACGAACGGATATTGGTGGCTTCGCCTGATTATCTCGACCGTGTTGGCCGTCCATCCCATCCGTCTGAACTGAAGTCGCACATATTGCTGGGACATTTGACCGTTGCCACGCCTTGGGCACTCGCGGGTCCCGGTGGAGAACAGCACAGGCTGACGGCGGAGCCCCGGTTTTGCGTCGACAACGGCGATGCCATCCTTGATTGGGCGTTGGCCGGACATGGTATCATGAACAAGTCGCAGTTGGACGTTGCGGAGGATCTTGGGACTGGGCGCCTGGAGCGTGTCTTGCCAGCATGGACAGCAGGTAACAGGCCAATCGTGGCGCTGTTTCCATCCGCAAGACATCTGCCGACCAAGACTCGCGTATTCCTTGACGAGATGGTCAAGAGATTGTCGATGTAAGCCGCTATCGCGGACCGAAGACCAACAGAATAAAGACAAAAACTAGGAGCATCGCGCTCGTTATCGAAAACGTGGCTATTGCGCCGTTGCTGAGCAGAATGGGAACTAGTGCGATAGGCATGAGAGCCGAGCTAACGCGACTGGAAGCCCATCCCCAGGAAACGGAACTCGCGCGCCGCTCAGTCTCAAACAATTCCGCCGCGTAAAGAAGCAGGACGGGGAGCAGCAGAGACGAAGCCAACACAACCACGGTGGCTGAGGCCACCAGCCAGAACGGGGACTGGGCGACAGCAAAGAGCATGCTGACGATGGCCATCACGGTCGCGCTCGCGACGATAGTCGCCCTGCGATCGTACCGATCAATCATAATGCTTCCAATGATTGTCCCGGCGATTGGGGCAATGCTCGACCCGCCCACGTAGAGCAGCGAGTCCTTTACGTTGACGCCTTTCTGAAGCAGTGCCGGACCCGCGAGGAGCGGGAAGCCGAAAATCGCCCAGGCCGGCAGGAATAGGGCGACCAGAACAAACACAAGACGGCGACGGTGTTCGTGATTGATCGCTGACGTCTGTATCGCCAAGGGCTGGCTAGCATCTATCTCCTTTGATAGACGGAGCGACGCTTGAGAGCCTTGCAGCATCAGGGGGATTTTTCCCAACTGATCGGCTTTCCCCTTTTGGAGAAGCCAGCGGGGCGATTCAGGGATCAGGCAGAACATCAGGGCACAGATGGCGGCAGCGATCCCTACGACAACGAACGCCCAGCGCCAGCCGGCAATCCCGAGAGGAGCAAGAGGCGTGAGCCATGCTACCGCGACCAGCACAAGCGGCGGGCTGAGGTTGGCGAATGCAATAACGATCATCAGCATCGTCCCACGTCGCGCCGGCGGCAGGATTTCGCTAAGATATACAAACAATAGCGGTGGGTATGCGCCGAGTGCGAGGCCAGAGACGGCGCGCAGAATAGTTAGGTGGGTGATTCCTTGCGGAAGTCCGGCAGCCAAGGACGTGATCGCCATGATAAGCATTGCGGCAATCAGCATCGTTCGCCGACCATACACGTCGCCAAGGCTACCAAATAATGGAGCTCCAACGATTGCGCCCACATAGGCGGCGGCAAGAAGAAGTGTGAGTTGCTCGCTCCCGATCGCGTTCGGCGGCGCTGCCATTACGGTAGAAAGGACGCTCCCCAGCGCCACTTCGGCAAGATCGATTGATAGTCCGAGCGAGCAGACCGCCATAACTAAGAATTGAAGGCCCGTAATCTCAGAATTGCTATGGTCGGAATTCACCGGGCTAAGCTTCCTATGCTCCAATTTCCCGACTTGAACAACGCCGTGCTGCGGTTCGATGCTTGGCCAATTAGCAGGAATATCGGCATTTACCATCGGGAACAAGCCGTCTAGTTTGATTGTGCGACGCAAGCTGGAATGGCTGGTGGGTTGGTTAGAACGCGTAAGAAAACGCAAGGCTGCATTTCACCCGGAGGCGGGGTATGAGTGACAGACGTGAGGTTGGAGAGGTTCTTTCCTTTGGCACCTTTCGCCTGTTCCCTCCTAAACAGTTGTTAACTAAGGAGGGAGAGGCGGTCGCGATCGGTGGACGCGCGTTCGACATCCTCGTCGCGTTGACCGATCGACCAGGTGAGGTCGTGAGCGCTCGTGATCTCATAGACGCCGTATGGCCACGCGTAACTGTAGACGATTCCAATCTTCGCGTTCACATGACGGCGCTCCGCAAAGTGCTGGCCGCCGATAAAGACGGCCGTCGTTACATCGTCAATGTCCCCGGTAGGGGTTATTCCTTCGTCGCGCCGGTCCGCCGTACCAGCCTCGATAACGTCCCTTCAAGCGCCGTTCCCGAGAAGTCCGCCTTATCTCAACGCCTTCCGGCCCCTCCGCAGTTTCTCCTCGGTCGGTCGGAAGCCATTGCCACCCTTTCGTCGCTACTTTTGGCTAAGCGCTTCGTCACCCTCGTGGGACCGGGGGGTATCGGAAAGACAACCGTCGCGGTGGCTGTTGCCCGCGCGTTGAGCGCTGAATTCGGCGACGATGCGATTTTCTTCATCGATCTCGGTTCGCTAAACGATGCGGCTGACATTCCAAGTGCGGTCGCATCGGCTCTCGGATGCCTTGTTCAGGGATCCGACCCAGACCCCTGCATTCAGGCATTTCTCGCCGAACGACGGACGCTGATTATCCTAGACTGTTGCGAGCATCTGGTTGATGCGGTCAGTCGTCTATACGAGCGCCTCTATCTGGCCGACACTGGTACCCATCTGTTGGCAACCAGTCGTGAGGCGCTTCGAGTCGATCACGAATACGTGTATTTACTCCCGCCTCTTGACGGTCCGGAAGACGGTGTTACGTCGGCCGCAGAGGCGCTTGCCGTTCCCTCAGTGCAGCTTTTTATGAAGCGGGCGTTGGCGGGAGGCTATAGGACCGAGCTTACGGATGGCGAAGCATCAACGGTCGCAAAGATCTGCCGCCGGTTGGACGGCGTTCCGCTAGCGATCGAACTCGTTGCAAGCCGCGTCCCTTCCTACGGTCTTGCGGGGGTTGTGGATCTCCTCGAAAGCGAACACGGGTTTCTGCTGTCGGTACGGCGCGTTTCATCGCCCCGGCAGCAAACACTTCAGTCGATGCTCGACTGGAGCTTCAATCTCCTGTCGTCAGAAGAGCAGCTAGCTCTCTGCCAGTTGGCTGTCTTTGTCGGCAATTTTCCGCTGGTGGCCGCACATGACATCGCAAGTACAGCGGGTGCTTCGACGCATGCGGTCAACGCAATTATTGCTAGCCTGGTTGATAAATCCCTACTGCAAATCGAGGTCACGGATCGGGGCGTCCACTATCGCATGTTTGACACCACGCGCGCGTATGCCGCGGCCAAGCTCGCTGGAACTCCCGATGCTGAAGCAGTCTACAGGCGCCACGCCCGTTACTATGCTGAACTTCTGAAAGCCACAGCGACGGATGGGTCACTTCTCGATGGGCGGAGTGCGGCCGCGTACGCCCGCTATGTTACAAATGTGCGTAAGGCCTTGCAGTGGAGCTTTTCGAGCCCGCCTGACCGTGACCTCAGTGTTGAACTCGCGGCGAGGGCCGCACCCTTGTTCGTCGAAGTGTCGCTGTTCGCTGAATGCAAGCGGTGGTGTCAACTCGCGCTCAACGCGTTTGATAATGCTCATCGCGGTTCGAGGCAGGAATTGGAATTGCGGTCGGCGCTGGCGACGGCGCTGTCATACACGCGAAGCTCTGCCGAGGACATTAAGTCGGCCGTCGAGCGTGGCTTAGAGCTTGCTGAGACTTTCCAGGATTGGCGTCTGCAGCTTCAGTTGCTCGGCGATCTCAGTTTCTCGCTTATACGGAGCGGCGATTTTCGAGGCAGTCTGGAGGCTACTCAAAGGGCTGCGGCGGTCGCCGAAACCAGTGGCGATCCTCTATCAAGGGCAATCACCGCGTGGAGCGTCGGGACGGGACTACATCTGACGGGAGATCAGGTCGAGGCGTTGCGTTTTAGCGAACGTGGATTCTGGCTTTCCTCGGACTTCAGAAAAGACGAGATCGGTTTCTTCGGCTATACTCAACGACTTGCATCACTTGCTGCGCGTGCTCGAGGTCTTTGGCTGTGTGGATTTCCCGATCAAGCGAGGACGACCGCCCGCCAGGCAATTGAAGAGGCGTTGGAGTTCGAAAATCTCGACTCGCGCGGAATTGCGCTTCGCCATGCAATCCCGGTTTTGATTTGGTGTGGCGACGCGGATGAGGCGTTGAAAGTTGTTGATATTTTTGCCGAACAGACGCGGAAATATGGCCCGTCGCTGTTCCATGCAGCGGGCCTCTCGCTGAGGGGCGAGATCATGCTGCTCAAGGGTGACCCGGTCCTCGCGACTACGCTCTTGAAGGATGCACTGAGCGCTGGCGACGCTGCGTTGGGACCTATAACACCCTTTGCGACGAGACGCGCATTGGCGGAAGGATTGGCGATTTGCGGTCAAGCGGAGAAGGCGCTTAGTATAGTCGACGACGTCCTGATGCGACTCGAGCGATCAAGCCTGTCGCTGTGGTGGCCCGATCTATTGCGAGCAAGAGGAGAGATCTTGCTGGCACAGCCAAGAGTAAATCATCAGGCGGCGGAAGCATCGCTTTTGTCTGCGATGGAGGCTGCCCGCAGACAGTCTGCTCTAAGCTGGGAACTTAAGGCCGCGCTTCCGTTGGTGCGCCTGTGGGTCGAACAGGGAAGGATCGACGACGCGAAGGCGTTGATCGAACGCAACTATCTACGGTTCACCGAAGGATTTGAAACCCCTGACCTTGTCGCGGCAAGGCAATTGGTTGTTGAACTCGCCCATCGAAGAGGCACGAAATCTCTTCCGCCTCACAGCGATCGACACTTTGACTGAGCGTCTTTGCTATCGCGAGTCAAGCTCCGACTGGAGGTTAACCTTAAGTTTCAAGGTGTTAGCCAGCGGTCAGTTCCACAATTGCGGGTTTTCCCGGGCCATCTTCTGACGAGCGAAGCTTTCTAGTGTTGCGGTAGATATCGGCGGCACCTCCTGCTGCTTTTCCGAGCGTTGTGCGCACCTCAAAGTGGAGGTCAGCATCCCCGTAAAATCCCGAGCTAAATTTTCGGTTGGGATGCAGGAAGGGGTTCCTCATCATGCGGTCCTCCTCGCGGAGTTCCGATGAGAGAGCTTCCCAGCTTCAGTTAAATCCGCAGGATCCGCAAACAAGACGCCGCAGATCGAAGACTGTGTTTCGTCTCCAAATCTGCAAGGTGCGATCGGTGTGTGCAATGACCGCTTCCGGCGCAAAAGCGACTAGATCGGTGCCCGCGAAGACGTTCGCTTTCAGGAAAGCGCGACATCGCCACCTGTGGCCGAAATGCGGTCGCATAGTTGCTTCCGCTGAGAGACACGACCCCGCTCGGGGCGAGGCCGCGCCTTTTCAGATCTCTGTATGCTCCGCCAATTCCAGCGCATCCCCTATGTCGACCCCCAGGTACTTGACGGCGTTCTCGATCTTGGTGTGTCCGAGCAGGATCTGGATTGCACGAAGGTTGCCCGTCGCCTTGTAAATCATCGCGGCCTTCGTGCGTCGAAGCGAGTGTGTTCCATAGTCCTCGGGTCTTAGGCCGATAGCGGTCACCCACTCGTCGACAAGCCGGGCATATTGGCCAGTGCTAAGATGGTCGGCCTGATCGACTCGACTGGGAAAGGCATAGTCATCGACTGTTCCTCCCCTCCTCTCAAGCCAGGCAAGCAGGCTTGCCCTGACCTCGGTCGTGATTTCGAACTGCACGGGACGTCCAGTCTTTTGCTGGACGACCATAGCACGAGTTCGAATTTCCTGGCCCGTGACGAAGGTCCCGATTTTGATCTTAACGAGATCGCAGCCGCGGAGCTTGCTGTCGATGGCGAGATCGAACAGCGCACGATCTCTCATCCGCCCTTCTCGGTCTAGGAAGAAGCGGATCGCCCAAATCTGGCGCTGCTTTAGGGGCCTCTTGACGCCAACTTGTCGGCCAGCGTTCCAAGCCGGTCGGCCCAGTGCGGCGGGATCATATTGTGCGATACCCATTTTGATTCTCCTTAGGCCACCATTGGCCGTGGGAAGAACGTGTGAGTTCATTCACTGCGGGGCCGTTTGCTGACCGGCCGCTGCAAGGACACCGAACACGAAAAGCGGACGTCAGAGTTCTTGCCGTGAAAGTCTGTGATCGGCCCGAAGCGGACATATCACCTCCGTGTTACCGTTGCGTACTTACGTCCTCGAACAATCCCAGCAAAACTTCCCGCACTGGCAGCATCGAAGCTCCGCAAAGCCTTGGTTCTGCTACTTCAACTCAACCCGCATGCACATCTTCACGCACTTGAAGGCAGCGTCTAACGGCAAGACAGGTCTCGGGCTCTATCCTGACGGCATGGTAGAGACCGACGGAATGGTCGGCGAACTACTAAAGTTGGTCGATGATCTGGGCGTCGCCGACGACACCATCGTCGTCTATACGACCGATAACGGCGCGGAAGTGATGACCTGGCCAGACGGCGGCTCGACGCCCTTCAGAGGCGAGAAGGCGACAAACTGGGAGGGCGGCTTCCGTGTTCCCTGCCTCATCCGCTGGCCGGGTGTGATCAAGCCTGGGACCATCGTGAACGATATGTGCGCGCATGAGGATTTCATCCCGACCTTCGCCGCAGCGTCAGGCGAGCCCGATCTAGTTGAGAAACTCAAAAAGGGACACACACTCAACGGCAAGCAGTTCAAGGTGCATCTCGATGGCATGAACCTCCTGCCGTTTTTCAAGGGCGAGGCTGAGAAGTCTCCGCGCGAGGAGTTTCTGTATTGGAGTGACGACGGGGACCTGATGGCGATCCGGGTCCGCGAATGGAAAATCACCTTCATGGAGCAGAACACCGAGATTGGTCCGCAAACGCCGGTGGGCGTCTGGCAGGGCGACTTCACCAAGCTGCGCGCGCCCAATACCTACAATCTGCGAGCAGACCCGTTCGAGCGGGCGACATCCAGTATTTCCTACGGCGACTGGCTCGCTCGTCATGTATTCTTGCAAGTGCCAACGCAAGCTATCGTCGCGAAATACATAGAAAGTTTCAAGGACTTTCCGCCGCGAGCCAAAGCGGCAAGCTTCACTGTAGGCGACGTGATGGAAAAAATCACGATAGGCACCCCAAAGTAGAACTGACGGTCAGAAATGGATGTCGGATAAGCGAACCCAGAGCGCCTGCGGCATTCCTGTCGGTTTGATGGCAGAGCAAACGGCGTAGCATGACAAGCGTCGGCTTACGGTGGAGCTAGGTCATCCCGTTCAGACTGGGAATGGCTCCTTTTGGCGCAAAGCGGCCGTAAAGTGTCGGCTGCTCGCTGGCCAATTCCAGTCCTGCTGACCGCCGAAGTGAAAAACCGTTTCTCGCGATCTATGGTATGACTTCACCTAGTCCCCTCGCTCAACCAAAGCCGGAGCCGTGCGATGCCTTTCAACGATAGGTCAAAGCATATTACCGAGGGC
>NZ_SLUQ01000015.1 GCF_004345245.1 Rhizobium sp. BK251
TCGGCGGTGATCACTATCCGAGGCGACAGCTACCGGCTTCGCGAAAAGCGTCGCTCCGGCCTTCTGCAGAAGGCCGGAGCGACGCTCGAACCCAACGAAACCGCAAACCAATGAGGGGTCAGTTCTTCAATTCGGCAAAGGGGTCAATTCCTCGATTCGCTTGACAGGGTGATGGCGTTGAAATGGTGATAGAACGTCGACACGCCCATTGCCGCCATGTCCGCCAGAACCTCGATCGAAACGGCCTGAGCATAGTGCTCGCGCAGCCAGGTAATGATCCCTGCAATCCGGTTGCACTGCGTTCCGTACCTGGCAATTTGCCTGAGCTGTCCACCGGCCGGACCGACCAGCAGGTGATAGATGATCTCGCGCAGCACCAGCCGGCCCATGATCGGAATGTCTCGCGGCACGTCTGCAAGGGCCGCCAGCCGAAGGATCGCATCAAGCAGACCGGCCGTGACCACTCCGATCGTCATCCCCGATCCGGCCTCGCTTGTCGGAATCCCGTGGAGGTCGATCTTGCAGTGGATCGATCCCGCATCGCGCAGTATCGCCAGGACGGAGATGCCTTTGGCAGCGAGCTCGTCAAACTGCTCTGTAGCGTCGATGCCGTCGGTGGCTCGGCGCAGTAAGCCGGCGAATGCCACCAGGAGATTAGCGTAGTGACAATCTTGAGGTTGTCATCAGATTTTGCCAATCGGTGGCATCTGCACGCGCACACCGGCGAAAACACGCAGATACGCGCGGCGATTTCAGAATATCGATCAAAAAGAAGCAATTGTCTACTGCATTTGTATCGTCCAGCTGCTATTGCGAACCAGGGAGGTGCCGGACGGACCTACCATTTCCAAGCGAAAAAACGCCGCTCAGTCATTTCCCTGATTTCAGTACGAGAAGGACGACATGAGAGACTTCCACTTCCCAGGGCGCTCCGTATCGATCGGAACGCGGTACGCAGCCGCGACTTCGCACCAGCAGGCGACACTGGTGGCAATAGATGTGCTACGCGGCGGCGGCAATGCGGTTGACGCCGCCGTCGCCGCATCGGCGCTGCTGGGTGTCGTCGAACCGCACAGCGTCGGCATCGGAGGCGACACCTTCGTCCTCTACTGGTCGGCGCGCGATCGCAAGCTACACGGACTCAACGGTTCGGGCTATGCGCCAGAGGGACTGTCTCTCGACTGGCTGAAACGGCAGGGCCTCGGCAGCATCGGTGGCGACAGCGTCCACTCGGTCACCATTCCAGGTGCGGTGCGTTCATGGGAAGCGTTGCTGAATGCGTTCGGCTCGCGCAAGCTCGGAGAACTGCTGCAGCCAGCCATCGCAGCCGCGCGCGACGGCTGGCCGGTCGCCGAGCGCATTGCCTCGGACTGGCCGGCGCACGTAGCGCGGCTTGCCGCATCAGGCGCCTCTCGGGACCAATTTCTGATCAATGGCAATGCGCCCAAGACGGGTGAGGTGCTGCGTACGCCCCTGCTGGCAAAGACGTTGGAGGCGATCGCTGAGGGTGGAGCGGACGCATTCTACACCGGGCCGTTGGCGGCCGGCATGGTGAAAAGCCTCAACGAAGCGGGCGGCAGGCATACGCTGGCCGACTTTGCAGAATGGTACCCGCAGATGGTCGAGCCGGTGCGGATCAACTATCGCGGCCACGACGTCTACCAGATTCCTCCCAATGGACAGGGCCTCGTGACGGCGATGATGCTCAACATCCTTGCAGGTTTCGATCATCGGAGCCTCGATCCCCGGGGGGCGGATCGCTTCCATCTTCAGATCGAGGCCTATCGTCTTGCTTCGGCGGCTCGCGACGCCTATATCGCCGACCCCAATCACGCGCGTGTGCCGACCGAGGAGATGATTTCGGAGCGCTACGCCGACCGCATGCGCGACCGCATCGACCTAAGGAGGTCGATGAACGACGCCGTCATCGAACCAATCGGCCCGAACGATACGATCTATCTCACCACTGCCGATGCGGAAGGAAACTTCTGCTCTTTCATCAGCTCGATCTCCGGCGCCTTCGGCTCGGCGATCACCTGCTCGCGAACCGGCGTGCTGTTCCAGAACCGCGGTTCGGGCTTTTCGACGAGAGCCGGTCATCCAAACACGGTGGGGCCCCGCAAGCGCTCGCTGCACACCATCATCCCAGGCTTCGTCACCAAAGATGGTACACCATTTCTCTCGTATGGCGTGATGCAGGGCTTCTACCAGCCGGTGGGCCAGGTGCAGGTGCTGCAGAATATTGTCGAGTTCGGCATGGACGTGCAGGCGGCGATCGACGCGCCGCGCGGGCTTCGGACGGGGAACGCCTTCGAGGCGGAACGCTCGATCCCCGTCGCCACCCTCGAGGAACTGGCAAGGCGCGGCCATCCGATTGCGACTGCTGGCCTATCCTATGGTGGCGCACAGGCGATCATGCCGGTGAACGGCGTGCTATTTGCAGGTTCCGATGCGCGTAAGGACGGCCTGGCGCTCGCCGTCTGACAGCGCGGTTTCCGCGGGCGAGCCCCTTGCGCAAGTCTGTGCACAGGTTCGGGTCTGTAAGGCAGCGCCGATGGAGACGCCTAAACCTTGTCTCCCGTCACCACCGCGAGGTTGAAATTGGGGTGGCCGAAGGCGGCCTCAAGGCTCATCCAGAGCGGGATCAGCTGCTCCATCGCCCGGCAATGCTTCAGGTCGCCCAGATCGAGGATACGGCGCCAGCCGAAGGTCTTGAGCAATTCGGTCACTTGCGCCTTGGCATCGGCGTCGTTGCTGGCGATGAAGACGGTATGCTCGGCGCCCAGATGAGCCGGATCGACCATCAGGTGGGCACTCACACTGTTGAGCGTCTTAACCAGCCTGACGCTCGGAAATGCCTGCTGGATCGCTTGGCCCAGCGGCGCGACGATTGGCTGGTCGACTGCAATGTCGTAATTGCCAATGTCGATCAGGATCTTGCCGTCAAGATCGCAGCTCTTGAGCAGTGGGATGCTCTGCTCTCCCGGGAGCGCGTTGACGATCCATTCGCCATGCGCGGCGGCCTCGGCATGGCTGCCGACACTGGCGCCGGTGGCGTTTGCGACGGCTTTCGCCTTGTCGGCTCCCGGCGCGCGCGAGCCGAGCATGACCGAATGGCCAAGCCCGACCAGTCTGCCAGCGATCGCCGAGCCCACCATGCCGGTTCCCATGACTGCAATGTTCAATTGCGCCTCCACTCCCGATCCGCGGCTTCGGCCGTCCGTCTGTAGTCTATGTGATACGCCCGGCCGCGCAAATAAGTCAAATTCGATCACATCCATGATTGACATCGATCCAATACGCTTACAAACTTGGTCATATCGGGTTTATTGACAGGCAAACGATACTTTCCACGCGGGCGCTTTGCCGCGGCTGATGGCCGTGGCAAAGCACGGGAAAACTGTGCCCTCGTGATAGTCGCTGGAACGCGCTGGAGGGCGAATGACAAACGAGAAGTTGTCGCGGGATTTGCTGCTGAGTGAGTTCATTCCCGAACAGATGGTGCGATTACCTGAGCATCACCCCTCCCGTTTTCCTATCCCCGCCTATGATGCCCACAATCATCTCGGCCGCTGGTTCACCAAGGACTGGGTGATTCCCGATGTGCCGGCCTTCGTTGCCATGCTGGACGAGGTGAATGTCCAGGGCGTTGTCAATCTCGACGGCCCGTGGGGTGACGAGCTTGAAGTCACGCTCGATCGCTATGACCGCGCCTATCCAGGCCGCTTCGCGACCTTCTGCCGGCTGAACTGGGCCGAGACAGCAAATGCGGGGTGGGGCGAGCGGCTCGCTGCCTCCGTGCGCATTGCGGCTAAGAGTGGCGTCAGCGGGCTTAAGCTCTGGAAGGATATTGGGCTGCGCAACAGGGACGAGAAGGGCGAGCTGTTCTTCCTCGACGACACACGTCTTTCTCCGGTCTGGGCCGAGGTCGCCGATGCGCGTATTCCCATCCTCGTGCACATCGCCGATCCGGCCGCCTTCTTCCGGCCGCTCGATGCGACCAACGAACGCTTCGAGGAGTTGGTGAGGCATCCGGACTGGCATTTTTATGGTCCGGAATTCCCGAGCCTCGAGCGGCTGCTCGACTCGCTCGAATACTGCGTCGCTGCCAATCCGCGTATCCAGTTCATCGGCGCGCATGTCGGTTGTTATGCAGAGGATCTGGCCTGGGTCGACCGGATGATCTCGACCTATCCGAACTTCAATGTCGATATTTCGGCGCGTATTGCCGAACTCGGACGCCAGCCGCGAGCAACGCGCAACCTCTTCCTCAAGCACCCCGACCGGGTGTTGTTCGGCACGGATATCTTCCCGGCCAGGGCGTCTGACTACCGCAAGTATCTACGGTTTCTCGCCACGGATGACGAGTGCTTTCCCTATTCCGAACACAATCCGCCTCCGACCGGCAGGTGGACGATTTCGGCGATCGACTTGCCCGAGGACGTGCTCGCCAAGGTGATTGCGGGCAACGCCAGACGCATCATTCCGGCATTCTCGCGAGGACGGCTGCAATGAGAACCGTCCAGGATGACGGAACTTACGATGTCGCGGTCCTGGGCGGCGGCATCGTTGGCGTCAGCGCGGCGCTCAGGTGTGTGCAGGCAGGTGTGAAAGTTGCACTGATCGATGCGGGCCTTGAGGGCAAAGCGAGCGCTGCCGGCGCCGGGATCGTTTCGCCCGTCGGCCTCGGAGGTAACGAAGCGAGCAGGGAGTGGTCGCAGCTCGTGGCATCCGCCATCTCCCACTATGGTCGCATCCTGGGTTTACTTGGTGAGGCCGGCATGTCGGATGTCGGCTTCGGCAAGGTCGGCGAGATCGTGGTGGCGACCCGCGCGCAGGACGTGCCGCGCCTCGACGAGCTGCATGATCGCGTGAAACTCTTCGCCAAGGCGGGAATTCCGGTCGGCGAGGTTAAGAGGGTTGGTGCCGGCGAGCTCGGCCGGGCCTGGCCGGAATTCCGGCGTGATCTTGAGGGGCTCTATATCGAGAATATCGCCCGCATGGATGGGCGGCGCATGTGTGCGGCGATCTGCAAACTGGCCGAGCTTAACGGCGCAACCATCCTGTCCGGCCGCGCCGATATCCGGCTGAACGACAATCACTCGATTTCACTCACCGTCGCGGGCGCGCCGATCAAGGCAGACACGGTGGTGTTGGCGACCGGTGCCTGGTCGCAGCCGTTGCTCGAGCAGATCGGCGTCGCCATGTCGGTGGAGCCGGTGCGTGGGCAGATCGTGCATCTGCAGCTTGCCGACCGGGCGACCGGGCGGAGGCCGGTAATCAATACGTTCGAGGGCCACTATTTCCTGGGCTTTCCTGATGGCCGTGTAGTCGTGGGAGGCACCCACGAGCCGGAAGCGGGATTTAAGGTGGGTATAACGGCGGGTGGCGTTCACTCCGTGCTCGACAAGACATTGCGCATCGCACCGGGACTTGCGGCCGGATCGTTGCTTGAGACCCGTGTTGGGCTGAGGCCGCGCAGCCGCGATGGCTACCCGATCGTCGGGCGACCACGCAGCACGACCAATGTGGTCATTGCCACCGGACTCGGTGCCTGGGGACTGACACTGGGGCCGATGATTGGCGAGATTGCCGCCGAGCAGGCGCTCGAGTTGTCACCGACCTATGAGGCAGGGTTTCTTGGCCCCGACCGCCAGGACATCACCGAACCGGCAGTGCTCTCGCCAAACATCAACTGAGTTGGGTTGCCGTGTAGGGCGACGCCTGGCCAGTTCGCATCAGTAAGGAAACGACCATGCCAACGATCAACAAAAGAGGGAACAACATGCAAATGACATTCACACGCCGCAGCGCCGTTAAACGGCTTGTCCTTGCCGCTCTGGCCAGTGCTGCGCTGGGCGGCGCAGCACTGGCCCAGGAGAAAGTGACGATCTCTTACGCCATGTGGGATGCCGCGCAGGTGCCCGCAATGCAGCAGATCATCGCCGAGTTCAACGAGACGCATCCGAATATCGAGGTGAAGATTCAGGTGACCCCGTGGGACGACTACTGGACCAAGCTCCAGACTTCGGCCACCGGCGGCAGCGCTCCGGACGTATTCTGGATGACGCTCGCCTATTTCAAGCTTTATGCCAGCAACGGCGTGCTCTTGCCGCTCGACGAACAGATCGCCAGCGAGAGCATCAACATGGCTGACTATGTGCCCGCCATGGCCCAGGCCTACAAGTATGATGACGTACAGTATGGCATGCCCAAGGACGTAAATGCCTTCGGCCTGTTCTACAACAAGGACTTGTTCACCGCCGCCGGCGTGCCGTTCCCGGATGCGACCTGGACCTGGCAGAATGTGATCGATGCGGCCCAGAAGCTTACCGATCCCGCCACGGGCGTCTACGGCGTCGGAGCCCAGGAGACCGACGAACTCGCCTGGTACCTTACTGTGCCGCAGACGGGCGGCTACGTTCTCAGCGACGACGGTAAGAGCTCGGGCTACGACAAGCCGGAGACGGTCGCCGGGATCCAGTTCTGGGTTGATCTCGTCAACAAATATAAAGTCTCACCCAACTTGCAGCAGCTGACCGATACCGAGGCGCTTGCCCTGTTCACTTCGGGCAAGCTCGCCATGTACTACGGCGGCTCATGGGATCCGGTGGCTATTGCCGACGTTCCGGCGGCCAAGGCATTCACCGATGTCGCACCTTTGCCCAAAGGCCCGAAAGGCGGCAAATTCTACAGCAACGGCCTTGCCTATTCGATCTACGCAGGCACCAAACACCCCAAAGAGGCCTGGGCCTTTGTCAGCTTCCTCGGCTCCAAGCGCGCCAATGAAATCCAGGCAACGACCGGCACCGTGATCCCGGCCTACAACGGCCAGGCGGGCGGCTATATCAAGGCGTTGTCGTGGATGAACGCGCAGGCGCTGATCGACCAGCTCCCCGAGGCCCTTCCGTTCCCAGTGTCGGAGAACACCCCGATCTGGCGTCGCAACGCCACGGCGGAGTTCGCAAAGGCCTGGACGGGCAAGGAGACCGTGGAGGCCGTGGCAGCTCGCGTCGCCGCCCAGATGAACGAAGCTGTGGCTGCCGAGTAAGCCGGTATGACCCATGTCTCCCGACCGGAAACCTGGGATAAGTCGGCGAGACCGGTCGCCGAAACCAATTACCGCCGCGCTCGCATCAGCAGGGCGCAGCGGGAAGAGTGGGGATGGGCCTTTCTGTTCATCCTCCCCACGATGATCGGTCTCGGCGTCTTCTCGCTCTGGCCGATCTTCGAAACCTTCTATTATTCCTTCACCACCTGGGGCGCTTTCGGCGGCCACAAGTGGTCGGGGCTCAAGAACTACGACTTGGTGCTCCGCGATGCCGAGCTGTTGCAGTCGACGATCAATACGCTGGTCTTTACCGGCCTGTCGTTGATCGGCGTGCCGATCGCCATCGTGGTCGCGGCGTTGCTAAACCGACCCGGGTTGAGGGGACTAACGCTTTACCGCACCGTCTACTTCCTCCCCGTCGTGACGCTTCCGTCGGCAGTCGCACTGATGTGGAAGCTGCTCTACAGCGGCGACTACGGCTTGGTGAACTGGCTACTCAGCCTCGTCGGCATCGACGGCCCCTACTGGCTCTCCGACCCCAATACCGCACTCTACGCGGTGGGCATCGTCTCCATTTGGAGTTCGGTGGGCTACAACATGGTGATTCTACTCGCCGGCATGCAGACAGTTCCGCGCGAGTACTACGAGGCGGCCGAGATCGATGGAGCGGGCGGCATCCGTCAGTTCTTCTCGATTACCATCCCGCTGCTCACGCCCTCGATCTTCTTTGTGTGCGTGATCACCGTCATCAATGCCCTGCAAGCCTTCGACCTCGTGTTCCTGATGGTCAATGTCAACAACCCGGCACTCCCGTGGACGCAGACGGTGGTCTACCTGTTCTTCGAGAAGGGTTTCATCGAACACAATGGCGGCTACGCGGCGGCGATTGCTTTCCTGCTGATGATCGTGATCCTCGCGCTCACGGCCATCCAGTTCCGGCTCCAGCGGCGATGGGTGCACTATGGCTAGGAAAATCAACCGACACAGCAACGTCCTGCCGCATCTCTTCCTGTCCCTCGGGGCATTGATCATGATCGGCCCGTTCCTCTGGGAAGTGCTGACGGCCTTCAAGACATTCGGTGAATCCATCCAGGTGCCGCCGGTGATGATCCCGGCACATTTCAACCTCGACAATTTCCGGGAAGTGTTTCAGTCCCTGCCGTTCACGAGCCTGTTCATCAACACGGTGCTGATGACGGCGGCGCGGACGACTGGCCAAGTGTTCTTCTGCTCGCTCGCCGGCTACGCCTTCGCGCGGCTGAATTTTCCGGGGCGGAACTTCATCTTCATGCTGTTCCTCGCCGTTATGATGGTGCCGGGGCAGATGTTTCTGATACCGCAATATCAGCTCATGCAGAGCTGGGGGCTGCTCAATACGATCCCGGCGCTGTTCTTGCCGGGCATGTTCAGTGCCTTCGGCACGTTTCTGATGCGACAGTTCTTCATGCAACTTCCGAAAGAACTCGAGGAGGCGGCACGGCTTGACGGGGCCAATACCTGGCAGATCTACTGGAAGATCATGCTGCCGCTGGCGGCTCCCGGTATGCTGGCACTTGGGCTATTGGTGGCGATCTGGTCGTGGAACGACCTGCTGTGGCCGTTGGTGGTCAACACCGACCCGGAAAAGATGCCGCTCTCGGCCGGCCTCGCAAATCTCAAGGGCGAACATCTCACCGATTATCCGGTGCTGATGGCGGGATCGCTGATGGCCAGCGCGCCGCTGATCATCGCCTTTCTCCTCTTCCAGAAGCAGTTGATCCAGGGCATCGCCACCACGGGGGGCAAAGGCTGACGAAGGTCGGGCGGGCCTTCATCAGCCCGCATATCCGTAGAAGAAATAGGATAACGTCGGCTTGGGATGACACGCCTTCAATTGGCGTTTTGTAATACTTGCGCTCGAGCGCGGTCATCACTGTACGGCGTCAAGATCAATCATTGGTGTGATTGACTTCTGATGACTCGCCGTTCATGTGGATGCACTGGGGTGCACTTTCAGACCGAGTGACGGAGATCATGTCGCAGAGCGAGGGACTAAAGGTAGACAGGTTGGATGCCATTCGTGGATATCTCTATGCCCATGGTTTTTCAACCGTACAGGCGTTGGCTGACGCGGTCGGCGCCTCGCTCGCTACAATTCGGCGCGATCTCCAATATCTGGAGCGCAAAGGTGCAATCGACCGAGTGCACGGCGGCGCGCGCATCGCCGAAGGCTCGTCAGTGGAGGTTGCCTTCCAGGAGAGGGCCAAACACAACCTCGCTGCCAAGCGGGCGATCGCTCGCACCGCCTACGAGCTGCTGGTCCCGCATACGACGATCTTCCTTGACGCCGGGACGACGGTGCTGCAGCTCGCACTGCTGATCCGCCTCAATCCGTTGCCGCTTAGGATCTTCACCAATGGCCTCAGCGTAGCACAAGAGCTTCTTAATGTTCCCAATCTGAGCGTCTCTGTGTTGGGCGGCCAGTTGCGAAGTGAAAACGTCTCATTGGTCGGGCCTGAAGCCGAGGCCATGCTCGAAAGCCTATGGTTCGATCAGCTTTTTCTTGGTGTGAGTGCCATTGCAGCCGACGGCGCGCTCTATAGCGTCGATAGTGCCGAAGCCAGTCTTAACCGCAGGATGCTGGCGCGCTCGGCGGCCTCGCACCTGCTCACGGATTCCAGCAAATTTGGCACGACTGCGACTTACAAGGTGGCGCCGCTCACCTGCGCTCACGTCATTACTGACTGGCGGCTCGGTTCCGATTGGCGTACTCGCCTGGCCGAGATGGGCGTCGAGGTTGCCGTTGCCGAATCCGGCCCGTCCGACGACTGACGGCACGAACCGATCCTCATCCTGTCTGGAGGAGGCCCATTCGCACCCGATCCCATCGAAACCTAGCTGGTCCGCCGCGCAACGCCGGGAACGAAGGTCTCTATCTCCGGGGCGGGAGCCGGATCGTCTCGCCTCGCTCGCCGGAGAGATAAAGGCCCATCAGCATTTCGATGACCGCCACGCCATCGTGGAACGTCTCCAAGAGCAGCTTTTAGCCGATCGACAGTCGCTTTTCGCTTTTGGCATCGAAGAGATGCAGCTTTGTGAGATCCGGCGTCAGCCCGACGCTGTCGCCAGCCTGCAGGGAAAGGCGCTCGCGCACCGTCGCGACGATCGGATCCGATCCGAGCTTGGCGTTGATCTGGGTCTCGGCTCCGGTCGGTTCTATCACCACCACCTCCGCACTCACGCCGCTCTGGCTGATGATCAGATGCTCTGGACGGATGCCGTAGATTACGTCTGCGCCTCGCGCCGATGCGGCGTTGTCAGGTAACGGCAGGCGAGCT
Source organism: Rhizobium sp. BK251 (assembly GCF_004345245.1). Lineage (GTDB taxonomy): Bacteria > Pseudomonadota > Alphaproteobacteria > Rhizobiales > Rhizobiaceae > Rhizobium. Next base: position 10,369 of record NZ_SLUQ01000015.1, read on the forward strand.
CCGCTGTCAGCGATGAATTCAACCGGTCCGGAGTTGCTGATTTTGCCTCTAATGACATTCATGCCCGGCGAGCCGATGAAGCCGGCGACGAAGAGATTGGCCGGCCGGTCGTAGAGATCGAGCGGCGAGCCGATCTGCTCGACATAACCGTCACGCATGACCACGATCCGGTCGGCCATGGTCATGGCCTCGATCTGATCATGCGTGACATAGATCGTGGTCGTTTGCAGTCGCTGGTGCAACTGCTTGATTTCCGAACGCATTTGTACGCGAAGCTTCGCGTCGAGGTTGGATAAGGGTTCGTCGAAGAGGAAGACCTGAGGCTGGCGGACAATTGCTCGGCCCATGGCAACGCGCTGGCGCTGGCCGCCGGAGAGGTTTCGTGGATATCGATCGAGCAATTGTTCGAGACCGAGGATCTGTGCTGCGTCGCGAACGCGGCCTTTGATCTCTTCCTTCGGTGCCTTTGCCAGGCGCAGTGAAAAGCCCATGTTCGCCTCGACGGTCATATGCGGATAAAGCGCATAGGATTGGAAGACCATGGCGATATCGCGCTCCTTTGGCGCCACATCATTGACGACCTTGCTCCCGATCAAAACATTGCCGTCGGAGATTTCCTCAAGCCCTGCGATCATGCGCAGCAGGGTCGACTTGCCGCAACCGGAAGGGCCGACGAGGGTGACGAACTCCCCGTCGCGGATGTCGATGTCGACGCCGTGCAAAACCTCGAAATGACCATAGCTCTTGCGGACATTTGCCACGTTTACGGATGCCATTACTGTCTCCTGCTGCGAATCTGGTTTCGGATCTATGGTCGCTCGCACCGAGCGACACGCGTCGCGCCTCTTATCGGGGCGCTGTCGCGGCGGTGTAGGGGGCGAGAGCCGCGTCAATGGCGGCAAGGCAGAGATCGCGGGCTTTCGGCGCGAGACGTTTTTCGACCACGTCTGGATAGAGACGGGCGAGATGCTGGCTGATCAATGTTTCCGGGATTGTCTCGGGCAATCTGGCCAGCAATCTATCGACCGCCGCCGCCGCACGGGCATCAGGCCAGTAATAGCGAATACGGTCGCTGTAGCTGAAATGTCGCTGCAGCCGCTGCTCATCCACTGTGCCGCCATAGTGACCGGCCCAATGTCGAGGTTCGGCCAGCATGATATCTTCCATAGTCGCAGCCAGTCGGCTGGCCGCGGTATCACAGGAAAGAGTGTTGGCAATCGCATCGAGACCGTAGAGTGCCTCGCGCAATGCGAAGGTCAGCCCCGGACCGACTTTGAGGATCGCAAATCCGCCGTCAACCAGCGCCGAAAGCATGTCCGCCGGCTGGTAGTCGGTCGAATGGGCTTCGAAGAGCAGTCCTTCCATCTCATGGAGCGCGGAAATAAGCTTCTGCGCCCGCTCGGGCTTGTAGAGCGCGACATTGGCGTTGCCGAATTCCACGCCCGGCTGAACGACGATGGCGATTACCCGCTGCAGCGCCGGATCGGCTCCTGCTTCCGTAAAGGCGTGACGGTGGACCTCAAGCGTTTTGAGGGCCGCGTCGCGGTGCGTGACCTCGAGCTCGTCCAGCGCATGTGTCGCGCCACCAGGCGGCGGCACCTCGGTGCCGATGACGTAGACCGGCAGACGACGGCCGTTGCGACGGGCAGCGTCTTCCGCTGCCCGCGCCAAGCGTGCTGCCCTTGCGGCGGTCAGTTCGTCGGCAAGGGCCACAGGCTCGCCGGCGCAGCCCATCGACGTGTCGAGGTGCAGCTTTTCGAAGCCGGCTTCGACATAGGCCGTTACCATGGCTTCGGCGCGCGCCATGGCTTCGTCCGCGTTGAGCTTTCGCCAGGGATTAGGGCCGAGATGATCCCCGCCGAGAATGATGCGGTCAGCCGGAAAGTCGATGCCTGCCGCGATGCGCTCGATGAAGGTTCGGAAATCGGCGGGGGTCATTCCGGTATAGCCGCCTTCCTGATTGACCTGGTTACAGGTCGCCTCGATCAGAACGGCCTCATCCTGCCGGGCGGCACGCCGCAACGTTCCTTCGATGACAAGCGGATGTGCAGAGCACACCGATGTAATGCCACGTGGTAGCGAAAGGCTCCTGGCGCCGAAGAGTTTTGCCAGGGCAATCTGTCGATTGTGATCGATCGCCGCGCTCATGCCAGTGTTACGACCTTGGTGAGATGACGCGGAGAAACGGTGTCTATGTTTCTCGCTTGCGCCGCGCGTTCGCCGAGGATCTGCAGTGTGGGCAGGACGACGAGACCGGCGAGCGACAGATCGACATCGATGGGGAGCTCCAGATCCCCGGGGCCGCCAAGCCCGATGACCAGGGCGCCTTTCTGGCGCAACTCGCTGACGAGTTTGGCTTCGGCCTGCTTCTGGTCCTCGCTGTAAAGCATGATCGCTGCGGTTTTTTCATCGACGAGACTGATCGGCCCATGCCGGTATTCGAGCGGATGGAAGGCTTGCGTCATCAACTGGCTCATTTCCATCAGTTTGAGTGCGCCTTCCAGCGCGATCCCGAAAAGCGGTCCACCGCCCAGAAAGACGAAATGCGAGCGATCCCTGATGATATCGGGCAGGGCCACATCAAGGGTATTGGCCAGTCTCTGAGCTGACGCGATGACAGAACGGGGCACGGTCTGGCCGATCATCTGCAGGCTGAGCAGCACCATGAGACTTGCCGAAACCGTCATGACGATGCCCTCGTCGGGGTGAGTGGGCGAGCAGATCAGTTGATCACAGTTTTTGGCAAGCGTACTTTCGGGCTCGACCGTCACGGCGGAGACGAAGGCACCGGCAGCGCGGCTCGCCTTTGCGGCGGCCACCGTCTCCGTGGTCTCGCCGCTGCGTGACAACGCAACCACGTGCGTCTTCTTCCAATCCGGCCAGAAATAGGAGGGCCTGTTGAGCCATTCAGCACCCGGAACAGCAATAGCCTTTCGCTTCAGGTTGTTGGCATAGGCGGCCAAAGATAAAGCGAGATTAAAGGACGTGCCGCAGCCGAGGAAGACGAGAAGATCTTCCTCCTTTCCGATTGCCGCGTTCGAGCCGATCGCTTTTCCCCAATAAGGGAACTGCTCGAAGATTACCTTTTCGGTCGTGTTCATGATGTCTCCGATTATTTGACCGAACCGGCCAGCAGACCGCTGACGAGGTACCGGTTGAGGAAGATGACGACCAGGGCAGGGATGACGATCGCGATCGATCCGCTTGCCGTGATCAGCCCGTAGTCGATGAAGTTCTTGGTGACGAATTCGGGGATGAGAACCGTCAGGGGTTTCGTCGCCTGCGGCGAGAAGATGAGGGGAACGAGGTACTGCCCCCAGGCTCCGAGAAAGGTCAGGATGGCGGCTGCCGTCAACCCGGGGCCGGCGAGCGGCAGCACGATGTTGAAGAAGATGAAGAGGCGGCCGGCACCATCGAGCTGTGCCGCCTCCTCGAGCGCAATCGGAAGCTGCTCGAAGACGCTGCGCAGCAGCCACAGCGAGAGCGGCAGATAGGCCGAGACGTAGATCAGCGAGACCCCGATATAACTGTCGACGAGATGCATCTTGATCATGATCTGGTAGAGCGGGATAAGCACCGCATAGGCGGGAATGGCGAGTGTCGCGACGACTGCCCCGAACAAGAATTGACGTCCGGGAAAACGCATCCTGGTGAAGGCATAGGCGCCGAGTGCCGAGATCGCGACGCAAAGCAGCGTGGCAGCGGCCGACGTGATCACGCTGTTGACGAGTGCCGCACGGAACTGCTTCCAGACTTCCACCCCGCCGATCCGCGCGATATTGACGCCGAGCAGGCGCGAATAATGGTCCAGCGTGAAATGCTGCGGGAAGAAGTGGATCGGCCGCGTGGAAAAATCTTCCGTCGGCGTCACGGAGCTTGCGAGCGTCCAGTAGATCGGACCGAGCGACCAGATCAGCAGCACGGCAAGACCGGTCCATATCATCAGGCGGTAGAGAATGGTTGGTTTCATCAGTCGAACCGTGTGTTGCGATAGACGCGGAGCACGTAGACGAGCGAGACCAGCAGAGAGACCAGCGTGATGACGACCGAGAGCGCCATGCCGTAGGAGAAACGCAGGTTCTGGAATGTCTCGAGATAGATCTGTACGAGGATCGGCCGCGTTTCGAGGCTCGATCCGGCAAGCACCCAGGCCTCGTCAAAGAGGTTGAAAGCATTGACGGTCGCATTCGTCATGGCGACGGCAATGGCGCTGCGCACGAGTGGGAGCGTCACAAGGCTGAACATCTGCACGCGTGTTGCTCCGTCTATGCGGGCCGCCTCGTAAAGATGCGCCGGGATGCTCTGCATGGCGGCGAGCACGATGACGATCGTCAGCGGCATCATCCGCCAGACATGCACAACGGTCACTGCAATGATCGCGCTCGTCCGGTCGTTGAACCAGACATGATTTTCGAAGGGCAGGCCGAGTGCCACAAGTATACCGTTCAGCAGGCCGGCGCCCGGCTGATAGATCCACAGCCAGATAACCGAGTTGACGACGCCGGGTAGAGCCCAGGGCAGGATGACGGCCGCCAGGACCCATTGGCGCCCAACTTTCACCTGGTTGATGAGAGCAGCAGCAAGTACGCCGAAGACCGTCTCGGCAACGACGGCGAGGACGACATAGATGAGTGTATTCATCCAGGTCGATCCCAGCTGCGCGTCCGACAGCATGCGCGTGTAATTCTCCAGCCCGACGAAGGGCGTTCCGGCCTGCATCGGATTGACCCTATGCAGTGAGTCCCAAACCGTCCGGCCCATCGGATAGAAGACCAGCGCTGCCATCGTCACGAGGATGGGCAGCACCAGCAGCACTCCGAGCGTAGTGTCGGCGTTGAGGCCGACACTACGCTTGGTTGCGACACCTTCAGCGGTGACTGCTGTCATTGGGCCATCGCCTGCTTGGCGGCATCGGCGATGCTCTGCATGGCCTGATCAACGGAGACCTGGTCCTTGGCAGCACTGTTGATCGCCGTGTTCACCGCGCTTGAGAACTGCGGATACCACGGCGGCGTTCCCTGCTGGAACAACGGCTCGACGGTCTTCGACTGTGCAACGAGTGCGTCGCCGCTCGTTAGCTTGCCCTCTGTATTGAGCTCGGAGAGTGCCGAGGTGCGTGTCGGCAGAAAGCCGTTTGCCGCATTCTTCTTCTGGAACTCCCGGCTGGTGAACCATTTGACGAAGGCGACTGCCGCTTCCTTGTTCTGGGAGACGTTCGGAATGGCAAGCGCCTCCGGAAGGCCAAAGCTCCGGGTCTGACCGCTTGCGGTCGGCACCAGAATTGCTTCCACCTGACCTGCGACCTTCGACTGCTTTGGATCGTTCATCTGACCCAACCGGCCGGGCTCACCCGAGATCATGATGCTGGTCAGCCCTTGGGCAAACATGCTCTCGTTGATCTGGCTGTCCTTCAGGCCCGTCGAAGCTGGATCGACCAAACCGTCCTTCAAGAGCGCCAGTTCGAAGGCGAGTGCCTTGTAGCCGGCGGAATCTGGCGTGAGGAAAAGCGGCTTGAAATCCTTGTCGAAAAGTTCGCCGCCGAAAGCCTTTGTCAGCAGATACCAACTGGTGGAAGCGCCTTCAGTCGCCGAGAGTGGCAGGCCGATCGGATAGGTGGAAATACCCTTCTCCTTGATCTGCTTGGCCGCGGCGACCAGCGCATCAAGAGTCTTCGGCGTCTCGGTAATGCCTGCATCCGTGAAATGCTTCTTGTTGATGAGCATGACACGGAAGTCGTTTGTATAGGGCACGCCCAGGAGTTGGCCATCGACGGTGAAGATCTTGGCGACGCCGATATCATCGATCGTGTCTTTGTCGATAACGTCGTTCAGCGGCATGTACCAGCCGGCGGCGCTGAACTGCCCGGTCCACGACCAGTCGAACTCCGTCACATCTGCCGGTGCCGTGCCGGCGACCAGGGCCGTGACGAGCTTCGGGCGGATATCGTCCCATGACAGGGTCTGGAGATCGACATGAATGCCGGTCTCCGCTTCAAAATCAGCCGCAACCGTCGCTCCCTGCGGCGACGGCATCAGCACGGTAATCGACTGACCGGCAAGCGGCTTGGCGTCATCGGCCAGAGCAGGCAGAGCGATGGCCGCTGAGGCCAGCAAAGGCAATATGAATTTATACATGTTCCCATCCTTCGTTATCGTTGACATTCATTGTCTTGATCGCGCGATCGCATCTTCGGAAGCGCCCGCGATTTGCCCGAACCAGCGCTCACCCAGCGGCCAGTCGAGAAGTTGGGCGGCAGCCAGAAGCGCACCGCCAATGGGGGGAAGGATTGGGGACACCGCCCGCCGGCCGATCCGCCGCTCCACCGCTTCGAGAAGAAGACGACTGGAAAAGGTGCCGCCCGCATAGGTCCAGTCGGTGCCGGCCTCGCAATGGCTCGATATCGCCCGATAATGCTTGGAAAGCTCGTCGGCCGCCTTCTCGATCAGGCGGATCGAGGTCTCGTCGCCTTGATCTGCCGCGCGGTCGACAAGGATGGCGAGCGCAGCAATGCCGGCACGCGGGCGTGCAAGCCCGTTGATCCAGCCGCCGAGCGCGTTGATCGGATCAGTGATATCAAGCCGGAGGTGGTCGTAGATGGCCTTCGCCAGTGCGGTCGGTTTGGCGCGTCCATCGAGGCTCTGGCTGATCAGATTCAGGGCTGCCCGACCGATCCAGTAGCTGCTCCCCTCGTCGCCAATCACATCACCCCAGCCACCGGCGCGGGCGGAGACACCTGCGCCGTTACGCGCCCAGGACATGGATCCGGTTCCCGACAGGATAAGGACGCCTGGCCGGCCGGCAAAGGCTCCGAGATGGGCAGCATCGACGTCATTCAGCACGATCCTGCGGATCGCCGGAAAGGCGTCGTCGATACATTGCTTCTGGAGCGCGGAGAGGTGTGCGACTTCGCCATAGGCGGGCAGGGCAGCGCCGATAGCGGCCAGGCCCGGCTCATCGCGGAAGGGTTCGATATGCCGCTCCAGCTCATGACGCCAATCGGGATTATCCATGGGATTGATGCCGCCGCCGAGTGCAGTGCGGAGAATTTGGCCGTTTCTGTCAGCCAATGTGACGAGCACCTTGCTGCCGCCGCCGTCGATGCCGAGGATCAACTCGCCACTCATTCTTTCGCTCCAAGCTCGGCAAACGTCGCATCGACACCGAAATTGGCGAGTTCGGCGCGCCATTGCGTCGTAAGGTCCTTATCCGTGATGAGCCTTGCCGCATTGACTGGCGCGACCTTATAGGTCGCCATCGTCCCGAACTTCGTCGAATCGGCGAGTAGATAGCGATTGGCCGAGCGAGCGAGCATGCGCCGATTCAGACTGGCCTCCGCGCTGTCCACGCTATAGATCGCTCCATCGCGGCTGATTGCGCTGGCACCCAGAAAGAGCTGATCGAGCCATATCGATTCCAGCATCGCCTCAGCCTGCGGGCCGACGAGCGAGACGTTTTCACAGCGTAGCTGGCCACCGAGGAGGACGACCTCTAGATTTGCGATGTTCAAGAACTCCTGAGCCACGATCAAGCCGTTGGTGAAGATGCGCAGGGGAATGGGATTGATGCGGATCAGCCGGGCAAGCTGCAAAACCGTCGTACCGGCATCAAGAAAGATCGTCGTTCGCGGCTGAAGCAGCTCATAGGCGGCATTGGCGATCGCGCGCTTGGCCGAGAGATGGCGCTTCTCGCGCTCCTGAAAGGCAAGTTCAACCGAGGAACCCCCGGCGATGCGAGCGCCGCCATGCAGGCGGTCGATAGCGCCATCCTGTTCGAGAATCTGCAGATCACGGCGCACGGTCGCCAGCGAGGCTCCAACTGCATCGGCGAGATCCTGAATGGTCGAAAAACCATGCGCATAGAGATGGCTGCGTATGGCGTCGAGCCGATCAGTCTTTACGCCGCCACTCTGGTCCAACGGTCGTCCCCTGCTGCAATCTTGTTATTTGTGCCGAGGCTCCCACTCAATATGATCAATGTCAATCATAAATTTGATCTTTTGTGAAATCTTAGGGCGCGATAATCTTGCTGGATGTCAAAAACGATTGAGGCATGCCGTCTTTAAGGACGGCATGCCTCTGGATGTGTCTGCGCAAGACGGACCTACGAGTCGGTCTCAGTTATATTTCGGCAGAAGGTCGCCATGCGCCTCGATCAGATCGTCCACCATGTTCCAGACCTCGTCCGGGGACAATTCAGCCGATGTGTGAGGATCGAGGAGGGCCGCCTGATAAATGCGTTCACGCTTTCCCGTCAGCGCCGCTTCCACCGTCAGTTCCTGAACCGATATGCTGAGTTTCATGACAGCGGCGAGCTGTGAGGGGATCCTGCCGACGCGGGTAGGCTGAATGCCGTTCCTATCCACATGGCAGGGTACTTCCACGATACATTCGGCAGGAAGGTTTTCGATCAGGCCGTTATTGGGAACATTGCCGTAGATCAGCGCCGGATTGCCGGTGACGGCGGCATGAATGATGCCGGCGGCATACTCGTTGCTACGGCAGACCTCGATTGGCCTGTCGCCTTCGAGATCCCGTCGCAGGGCATGCCATTCGGAAATCTGCCGTTCGCAGCGGCTGATATATTCGTCAAGCGGGATATTGAGCTTGTCGATGAGCTTGGGGCGGCGGTCCTTGATGTACCAGGACGTATATTCGGAGAAATGCTCGCTCGATTCGGTCACGAAATGGCCGAGCCGCTTCAGCACATCGAAGCGTACCCGGTCGTCGGACGGTACGCGTCCCTGATCGGCGAGCGCCATCAGCCTCGGATAGAGATCTTCGCGTCTGCCGTCGGCATGCAGTTTTTCGTACCTCAGGAAGAAGGCGATGTGGTTGATGCCCGCCGAGATATAGTTGATGTCGGAAATGTTCTCGCCGAGGCATGAGGCAAGATGAGCGGCGGTATGCTGAACGCTGTGGCAAAGACCGACCGTCCGGATGGACGGCGCCAGTTCCTTGATCGCCCAGCAATTGATCGCCATCGGGTTTACATATTGCATGAGCAGCGCGCTAGGGCAGACTTCTTCCATATCGCGGCAGATCGCTTCGAGCACGGGGATGGTGCGAAGTCCACGGAAGATGCCGCCTATTCCGAGCGTGTCGGCAATCGTCTGCCTGAGACCGTATTTCTTCGGCACTTCGAAATCTGTCACAGTGGCCGGCTTATAGCCGCCGACCTGCATCATCAGGATAACGAAATCTGATCCGCGCAGCGCAGCGCGACGATCGAGCGTGGCCTCTACCTTCACGTTCGGCATTTTGAGTGCTTCGCAGATGCGTCGCGCCACGATCTCCGATGTTCTCAACCGCTCGGGATCGATGTCGAACAGGCTGATGACATAGTCGCGGCCCGAAGGCGTGGACAGTACATCCCCCAGAATGTTCTGCGCAAAAACGGTGCTGCCCGCACCCACGAGGCAAATTTTCGGCATGTCGCTCTCCTGCCAATTGAAGTCGCAATAGTCGTGCCTCTTCCAAATCAGAATTTCTTCCGGTTATTAAAGCGAGTTTTCCCGGATTGAAGCGTTGGGGCACATGGCAGAGGATCATTTTAACAGGAGTGGCGAGTGGACGGGCTCGCCGCGGAGCTTCCTGATCGAACGTCACACGGCCGATGCCATGAGTGCCGCGCACTGGCACGACCATGTCGAAATCAACCTGCTTTTCGACGGTGCCATGACTTATCTGTTCAATGGCCGGCAGGAGCGGGTCGAGGCCGGGCGCCTTGTTCTCTTCTGGGCAGCCATTCCCCATCAGACGATCCTGGTCACGCCAGATGCGCCGCTCATCTGCATCTATTTACCGCTCTGCGACTTTCTCGCTCTGTCCATCGACAAAAAGGCAAGACAGGCGATCATGCAGGGAACGTTCGTGGTCGAACCTCGCCGTCAGGAAACGACGTTGCTGAGCGCTTCCACCTGGGCCGAGGAATGGGGTAGGGGTGATCCCTTGCGACGCCAGTTGATCGCCGACGAGGCCAAGCTCAGGGTGCGCAGGCTCATCCTCGATCACACCGAAGACCAGGGCTCATCGATTGCGGCTGCCGCGACGCCCATCAGTCCCGCCATCCGCCATTCGGAAGTGCTGACCGACCTGATCAACCGGCATTTCTCCGAGCAATTGAGCCTTACGGAACTCGGAAAGCGTGCCAACGTGCATCCGACGACCGCCAACCGGGCGTTCCGTGACGTGCTCGGCATTTCCGTGATGGAGTATCTGACACGCTATCGTCTCGCCAGAGCAATGCAACGCCTGGTCGAGACCGAAGATTCGATCCTGGAGATTGCTCTCGACTGCGGTTTCGGTTCCAGCAGCCGGTTTTATGACGTCTTCAAACAGCGCACCGGCACGACGCCCCGGCAGTTCCGTTCATCGTTGGAAGTGCCGCATCTGGCTGACCAGGCATTGACGCGCAGGACATTTCATACCTGAATGCCGCTTTCGAAACGCGGATCGATGATGGTCTAATAGGACATAGAGTCCTGATAGATGCGGCGGACGAGTTCCTTGCTAAGGGGTCCCATTGCGTTGTCACGCAGCTGAAAGCGCTCTTCGTTTCGCCGAACCATATAGAGGATTCTGGACGAGTTCGGTCCGATGATGCGACGAACCGCGAAATTCCCGCGGACAACCTCATCCACCACGCTGCCTTAAAAATCAGATGCTTCGCTGAACCAAAGTTGGTAACGACGGTTTCATTCCCATCAAGACAATCTGGCTCTCTTCACGGAGGCCGGAACCATTTTAATCCGGCGCGGTATCTTAAATCCCTGATCCGTCGAGTTGCTGCCCTTCGGCGCCTTCCCAAGGTGAGGGCATCGAGAAGCGATTGACGTTGGCCGAGGGCATCGGCATCCAGCACTTCAATTCCGGCTCAGCATATTCGATGATGTGCCCGGGCGAGGAGTCAGAGGCGCGCCAGCCTTCTCTACCGAACTGATCGCCGTTCGTCCAATAGGCGAGGTCAACTTCTGCCGGCCCCTGTTCGGACGGGCGGATCGTGACCAGGATCCGACTGCCGTCTTTCGGTGCGCTTGCCATGTTGCGCCAGCGATCTGGCTCGTCCATCGTTTTTCCTCCTGCCTTGTGCAGGTGGCAACTGTCGCCTCGTCATCGAAGGCGGTCAACTCAAACTTTGCGGAACCATCCTCCATCGATTGACCAGCGATCTCGATGGTCAATCCGGCGTGCCATGTCGGCGTGATAGCAGACGGCAATCTCTTCGAGGCTTATTTACCAGCAATCAATATCAGGGCCTCATCGGGACCACGTCTCCTGATCGTCAACATGGAACTTCATTCCTACGTTTAGTGATCTGCGTTGATCAGAGGCAAATCGAGCCGAATATTTTCTGAAAGGAACGCAAGGGCCGCGGCTCCGATCAGCCCGGAATTCTGCCCTAGAGCCGCTCGAAAGAGTTCGACGTCCTTGAAACCTGGCATTGCCCATTCCTTGATGTAGTTCCGGATACCTGGCTGAAGCCGGTCGAACTCGTTTGAAAGGCCGCCGCCCATTACGAGGATGTCGGGTGAGAATATATGAATGAGGCTGGTGAACCCCCGGCCGAGTATTTCAGCCTCTTCCTCGATCAACTGGTTGGCTAAGCTGTCGCCGCTTCTCGCGGCAGAAAACACATCACGACTGTGAATTTCCGCGCCGCTTTTGCCAAGCGTCGTCGAGCGGTGTTCGGCAGCCCAGGCGCGCGCGCGCCGAGTGAATGCAGTGCCGGAGCCATAGGCCTCGAAGCAGCCCCTATTGCCGCACGGGCAGGGCTCGCCGTTTGGCATCACCGACATATGGCCGATATGGGCGGCCATTCCCTTGCGGCCACGCAATACCCGTCCATCGGAAACGACGCCGCCGCCGATGCCGGTGCTGACCGTCACGTAAACAAGGTTGTCCACTCCCTTGCCGGCGCCGAACTGCCACTCCCCGATCGCCGCGGCGATTCCGTCATTTTCCAGGCTGACGGGGAAACTGAACCGTTTCTGGAGTTCCTCCCTCAAGGGGAAGTCCGTGAACCCGGAGAGGGTCGGTATGCTTGTCGCTATGCCGGCGACCGTATCGATCGGACCCGGCGCCGAAACGCCGATGCCGACAATGGCCGATGGTTTGGATGTCGCCACCAGTTCATCCGCGAGGCCACGGATCTGGGCGAGGATACGATCCGGACCGCCTTGAGCGTCGGTTCGCTCCTCGCACCTGGCGATGAGGTTTCCGCGTTCGTCGACAAGTGCCGCCCTGACCTGCGTCCCGCCCAAATCTATCCCGATCGCAATCCGCTGCATTTCTGAACCACGCGTTAGAGGGCACGAAGCCAGGTCATCCGCTCTTCGAGGGACGGGGCATTGAAGGCGAGAGATCCGAGCACGACGGTTTCAGCACCCGATTGACGCAGCAGCGGCACTGTGTGTTCACGGATGCCTCCATCCGCGGCCAGCACGATCCTTTGAGCCGCGCCGGTTTCCCTGATCAGCCGTTGCGCTTCAATGAGGCGGTTGCCGGCGCTTTCGTTGAGGCCCTGACCCTTCACGCCGATCGCCGTACCGAGAAGAGTGACAAAGCTCAGCCGCGGGATGTGGTGTTTGATCCGCTCAACCGGCGTATCGACCTTGAGGACCATGCCGGCGGCGACACCGCGGCGTTCGAGAAGATCGAGCGCTTCGCCCGCGACCGCCTCATTTTCCACATGGATGCTGATGAGATCGCAACCGGCATCGGCGAATTGTTCGATCTGGGACAGGATGATGCTGTCGACCACCATGAGATGGACATGAATGGGGCGGGAGGAAACCTTCCGGACACCGGCGACCAGATCGGGGAAAAACAGCATGGCCGGCGCGAAATGGCCATCGGCCACATCAATGTGCAGGATATCGACATAGGGATCGACGCGGGTGAGGTCGTCGGCAAGCCGCACCAGATCGGCCGACCACACGGAGAATTCGGCGATCAGCCGATCGCGCGGCAGGTCTTCGATCCAGCTCTTCGAGGCGGTGGGCATCAGCTAAAGCTCCCTCAGGAAATTGCGCATGGCTGTATGGAAGTCGGAGACGTACTGCGCCCGGTTGACGACCTTCGGTGTGATTTCCACAAACTTCGCTGCCGGAACGCATCCGGCTATCGAATGGGCGTGGGAGAGGGGATGGATGAGGTCCTGTTGATGCCCGATTACCAGGGTGGGGATGGCGAGATTGCCGATCTCCTCCTCGGTGACTCCAGGGCCGTCACCTGCGATGGCAGTCAGAAGGGTTGCCGTGACCTGAATGGGCTGGCGGGCAAAGAAGCCGGTGAGAGATGCCAGATTGTCTGGCGCTTCCTTGGCAAGACGCCGTCCGGTCTCGCTGGCCAGAAAGGCTGCTTTCGCCGCTTTCGGCTCCAATGTGCGGAGCAGATGCCCAACCTCGGCGTTTGCCCTCATGTTCGCCGGCGCGGCGGCGGCGATCCATGCCGGCCTGGCGATAACGAGAGCCCTGACGAGATCCGGACGTCTGACGGCGAGGCGAAGGCAGATCGCCGCACCCATCGAGATTCCTCCGACGACAACTGGCACACCAAGCTCCTGTTCGATGAAGCCAGCCAGATCATCGGCGAAAGTCGCTATCGACAGTTTTCGTAGATCGCCAGGTTCCGACGATCCATGGCCACGGGCCTCGACGGTGAAGCGTTGGTAACCGCAGTCTGACGGAAAGGCCTCGCGGGTCTGGCCCGCATCGCCGCATAGGCCATGCTGGAAGACAACTGCCGGTCCAGCACCAGCGGAATCCAGATTGAGCCTTGTTCCATCCTCCGTCATGAACGATCCGGCCTCACTCATTTGCGGCTCCGACTGTGCTCTGCAATCGCGAGCCGAGGAAAGTTGCCACGCCTTCAGCTTCGGATGCTGAAAGCCCGTGAGTGATCAGGCTGCCGCTAAAGCCGACAGAGGCCAGTTTCCGGAGATAGTGCGTGTAGTCGAGGACGCCCTTGCCAGCGGTCGCGAACCGGCCGTCGATCGTCCGGTCCTTGGCGTGCGCCATGACGATGCGATCGGCAAGCAGGTCGATCGCGGAGGAGACGATGGTGCGTTGTTCTTCTACCGTTGCGACTTCGAAGAGATTTGCCGGATCCATGACGATCTTCAGGCGCGGGCTTTTGAGTTCGTCGATCAGGCGGCGAGCTGCTCCGGCCGAATTCACCACGTTGGCGAGCTCCGGCTCGATGCCGAGATCGACATCATAGCGATCGGCGATGCCGATGGCTGTCTCCATCGCCTCGAGCAGGTCACGCCATGCCTCCGGCGAATTGTTGTCGGGATGCTCCTTCCACTGGTCGACCGGATCGCGCGTGCCGGTGCACAAGGTGATGAGCCCGGTCGACATGGCGGCGCAGCGCTCCGCCAGGACAGCAAGCCTGCGGTGGCCGGCGCGGCGGACGGCGAGATCCGGATGGATCATGTTGTAGGTGCCGGAGACGGCGACGATCTCGACCCCCGTGCTTGCCGCCGCGTCCGCTACCGAACGCGCCTGCGCGTCGCTGATTTCATCCGGCATGGGGGGCAGGCCGGAGCAGGCCATGTTGTATTGCGCGCAGGCGAAGCCGGCGCCAGCGACCGCCTTCAGCGCGGTTTGCGGATCGGTTCCGTCAAATGTCTTGGCGAAGATGCCGAGCTTCATCACACACCACCTGACGCATCAGCCAAAGCGACGGATTTGCCGCCTTCAGCGGACCGTGCGATCGCGACCATGGCCTGGACCGATGCGAGACCGTCATCGACATCCGCGCCTTCGATGGGCGTCCCGTCGAGAATAGTACGGGCGAAGCCCTCGACCTGACGGCGATAGAAGTGGCCGTCGGCCCCCAGGACCCGGTGCGTCGCGCCGTCAGCCTCCCGGAAGATGTCGACTTCACTCGTCCTGTAGTACCACGGGTTATAGGTCTTGCCGAGAATGCTGCCGTTCTTGCCATAGATCTGGAAGCCCTCGTGCCAATCCATGCGGACCTGCACAGTGAGATCGAGATGGCCGAGCGTGCCGGAGGCAAACTCGACATCCACAAACCAGCACCAGATGCCGGCCCGTTCGGACAGGCGCGCATGGACGGAGACGATATCACCGGCGAAATAGCGGGCCGTGTCGATCAAGTGGCAACCATGGGCGAGCATGTAGTAGCGCCGCAGGTTGGTTTTCGGATTTTCCGCCGGCTTCCTGGCATTGGCGCTTGAAACTATGAGAGGCTGGACGGCGTCGGTCATCGGGTAGCGATGCGTGCTGTCGCAATACCAGGCCTTGAGCGCGATCACCTCGCCCATTTCGTCGCGGATGAAGGACTTGGCGGCCTGGAGGCCGGCATCGAAACGCTTCATGTGGCCGACCTGGAAGACCTTGCCGGATTTCTCGACGGCCGCTTTCAGCTCGCGGCATTCCTCGACGGTTACGCCGACCGGTTTTTCGCAGAGAACATGCTTGCCGGCCTCGAGCGCCCGCAGAGTCGCGGGAACATGGAAGGCATCGGCGGTCGCGATGATCACCGCGTCGAGCTCCGGATCGGCAAGCATCTTGTCGTAATCATTGTAGGTCTTCTCGGCACCGTGGGTGATCGCCATGCGTTCGCGCAGATCGTCGGCCACGTCGCAGATGGCGTAAAGGTCGGCATTGGACGCTTTCGTGCAACTTTCGAAATGGGCGGCCTGGGCGATCTGTCCGGCGCCGAGGACGCCCACGCGAAGGCGTCGTTCCTGCTTTGCTGGCATCTGAAATTTCCTCGTCTTCGAAGGTTAAAGTGCGACACCGGTCTCGGCATCAGGGAGTATAGCTCTCAAAAGGTCTGCGGCGAGCCGAGCTTTCACTCCGACGCGCACTGGCGAGCCCGGTGCTGGCAGCAGATCCGGTGATCCCATGAAGTTTGTGACGAACACATTTGCCGGGCGATGGTACATGTCTTCCGGCCCTCCAAACTGCTTCAGGACGCCTTGCTTCAGCAGCACTTCGACGCTTTCGGCCGCAATGGCATGACCGCTGACGGACGCAATGAGTGCGGCCGAGGCCATCATTCTGAAAGACAGGCGCATATGCTCCTCCCAGCCGATCGGTCTGTTAAAGGCAATTGACACCCCCTAATTTGTTTGGATTGAAAACAAACATAATATGATATATGAGTCAAGAGAGTTTGTTGCGAAGGCGAACAATGGTCATTGGATTGACAATTCTGCTGCTGTTTCAGCTCCTTGGGGAGGTCGTCGCCTATTTGACCGGCGGCGTCGTACCCGGTCCGGTCATAGGCATGGCGCTGATTTCTCTGGCGCTCGGCACGCTGCGAACGAAGACAATGGCGAAACTGGTGGCTGCCACGGTCGCGACATCCAAAGGGCTGCTCGCCAATCTGGGTGTGCTCTTCGTTCCTGCAGGGGTAGGGATCGTCCAGCACCTGGACCTGATCGCGTCACGGGGACTTGAGCTTTTGGTGGTGATCCTTGTTTCCACCACCGCGACGCTGATCGTGACCGTTTTCTGCTTCCTGGCGACGAAGCGGCTAATGGGAGGCTCCATCGATGAGTGAGGGGCTCTGGGTGTATCTTGCGGCATCTCCGCTCTTGTGGCTGGCGGGAACGCTGCTTGTCTGGAACATCGCGCTAAGGATCGGGCAAACGCTGCCGTCAAACCCGCTTCTCAACCCCGTCCTGATGTCGGTCAGTGCAATAGTGGGGCTCCTCATGATGTTCCACATCAGCTACGACCGGTATTTCGCCGGTGCCCAGTTCATACACTTCCTCCTCGGGCCGGCGACCGTTGCTCTCGGAATCCCGCTTTATGAGAAGCTGTCGCTTGTCCGAGCCAATCTCCTGCCAATGATCGTGGCACTCATCTTCGGCAGCCTGACGGCCGTGGCCACCACGCTTTACATGGGGCGGCTGTTCGGCTTCGAGCCGACGATCGTGGCTTCGATCGCTCCGAAATCGGTGACGGCCGCAGTCGCGATGGCGATTTCTTCCGGACTGCACGGCGATCCGGCACTGACGGCGGCCGTCGTCATCCTCACAGGCATATGCGGCGCTATCATCGTCACGCCATTGATGAACATCATGCGGGTCCGCGACTATAGTGCGCGCGGTTTTGCTGTCGGACTTGCCTCGCACGGCATCGGCACGGCACGCGCCTATGCCGTAGATCCTGTGGCCGGGCTGTTTTCCGGCCTTGCCATGGGCTTGAATGCAATCGCTACATCCCTGATTGTGCATTTCTTTCTGTGAGTCTTTTCGATCGGGAAACCTCCTATGACCATGCCGCGCACCGTAAGGCACATAAACGAGGTCCGGGCGCTGGATGTGGTGTTTCGGCATGGCAGGATCAGCCGGGCGAATATCGCCAAGGAGCTCAATATGGTCCGCTCGACGGCGAGCAGTATCGTGGCGAGCCTTACGGACGAGGGCCTGCTTGTCGAAGACGAGTCAGAGGATGACAAGAGTGCCGGAACAGGTCGCCCGGGAACGTTCGTTCGCATCAATGCCAACTATGGAATGTTCATCGGTGCCGATATCGGCGTCGGTCGCATGAACGTTGTTGCCCTTGACATGGAGGCCTCGGTCATCGCGCAAGCGAAGGCCGAGCTCGATCTTGCCAATGCCGACCCCGACCGCGTGGTGCAGCAGCTTGTCCGTGCCGTTGCGGAGATAACCGAAAATGTCGGAAGGAACTACCGCATTCGCGGCCTTTGCCTGACCGCGCCGGGCGTCATCGACAGGTCAGGCACGATTCTGCGCGCGCCAATCCTTGGATGGCGGCAGGAGCCAATCCTGGAAAGGCTGCAGCAGAGGCTGCCCGGCATACCGCAGCTTGTTGCAGAGAACGATGCGAATGCTTTTGCGATTGCAGAAATGTACCAGTCCAAGGAAGAAGGCGTCGATACGGAGATCTACATCTATCTCGATGCAGGCGTCGGGGGGGCGATCGTCAATTCCGGCCAATTGCTTCGGGGCCAGGACGGGTATGCCGGCGAGCTCGGACACATTATTCTTGGCGATGAAGGCTTTGTTGAGCTTGCAACCATTTCCGGCTCGTTTGAAAGCTTCATCGGGAGAGAGGCAGTCCTTGCTCGCTATCGGTTCCACGGGGGCTCGGCGGGCGACATTACGGCCTTCATTCAGGCTGCGAAGCGGCAAGAGCAGGCTGCGCTGTCGACGCTGAAAGACTGGTCGTTCTATCTGGCCCGCGGAATGGCGACGCTCACCAGCATTTTTAATCCGGCAAGGATCGTGCTCGGTGGTCCGGTTGCGGAACTTTTCGATCTCTGTCGCCAGGAGACCTTGCAGAAGGTCGGTCGGAACCTGCTCGACGACCATCCGATTCCCGAAATAAAGCTCTCCTCGCTTGGCCCGGAGGGGCCGGCGATCGGGGGCGCGTCCATGTTGCACAAGCAGATGCTCTCAGTTGACGAAAGCCTCGTCTATCGCCGGGCGAAAACGGAACCCGCCCGGTAGGTCTTATCAGAGCTGCGACAGGCCCAGTCCGCCATCGACGATCCTCGGACGGATGCGTTCGTAGTTTGAGATTTGGCGATGACTGCCGGCTAGCCGATGTTTGTGGGTTTCGGCAACGACGACGACCTGGCAACCGGCAGCGGCCGCGGCAGTAATTCCCGCCTCCGCGTCTTCGAAAACCAGGCAACGGGCTGGATCGACCGAAAGCCGCTCGGCTGCAAGGAGGAAGCAATCCGGCGCTGGCTTGCCGCAACTGACGTCCTCGGCAGTAACGATCGTCGCCGGCATAGGCAGTCCCGCGACCTCGATCCTTCTTCTTGCGAGCACCGCCGGGGCCGAGGTTACCACCGCCCAGCGGCTGGGAGGAATCTGGCGGAGAAAGCGCGATGCCCCGCTGATGGGAACCACGCCTCTCACCGCATCGATTTCGGCCTTTGTGATTGCAGCGGCCTCCGCCTCCGCATCGACCCCGGGAAGGCCGAGCGAAGAAATCGTTTCGGCTGCGCGGCGCCCATGGATTGTCGGAAGAAACACTTCCGGATTGAGCCCGAACTTCCACGCCCAGGCACCCCAAACACGCTCAGCGACGGCTATCGAATTCAGGATTGTGCCGTCCATGTCGAATAGGAAGGCGTCGAAGGTTGACGTAAAAAGCTCGGGCATATCTCTCTCCTTCTGTCTCCAGGTGATCGCGTGGCGCGCCCTGCTCAGGTTGGAGGAATGACGCCCTTGCGCAGGATGACGCTGCCAAAGAAGCGTCGTTCACCTGTCACCACGACGGTGTGGGCGGCGCGGACGCGATCCTTGAAGTCATCGGGGTGGACAGCCGTCAGTTCGACCGGCTTCCCTTGAGTCCTTCGAAGTGTCGCGCCGTAGTCCTCGAAGACGGGCAGGATTTTGACCGGATCGTTTTCGGCGATCATTCGCCACGCCACGTGCGGCTCCTGCTCCTCCAGAGGGAATACTCCGAGAATGGCGTCGAGGGCTCGTGGGCCGGACACGCCGTCGAGGCGGACGAGGCGATTGTCGCCGGCATCGCACGGGAAGTTCGCATCGACGACGGCAATATCATGACGATGGCCCATAGCGCGAAGGGCGTAAAGGAGTTCGGGGGAAAGGATGGGGTCGACCAATTTCAGCAAAGTTTCCTCCTCTAGCTGGACATTTGCGTTTGTATTATACAAATACAAATTCGCTGTCAAACGGGTTTGACGGCGAGAGCGAAATCAGACCGTCGGCAACTCGGGAAGATCGAAAAGGTTCTCGCGCAACAATGCGGCCGCGCCGATCGCTGCGCCGTCGCCACCGAATCGTGCGACCGATATCGGAGGAACCTGGAAACCGTGGACAAGGTTGTCAGCTACCAGTTTCTCCACGCGCTGGGAGACCCGCGGATAGAGCACGGCGAGGGGGCCGCCAAGAACGATCGTCCTGGGGTCAAGGATATGGATCAGGTTAAGGAAACCCGTTGCTAGAGCCAGCGCCCATTCGTCAAGCGCCTTTTCGAAATCCGGGGGGCTGTCGAGCATTGCCAGCTTTGCGAGGCCCTCCGGAATGGGAAAGCGCTCATCGATGAAAGGCAGGAATTTCTGATAGCCCGCAAGAATTTCGAACGTATGCGTCGCCGCCATCCCAGGTTGGGCGCCCATCACCATGTGGCCGACTTCACCTCCCAGGCCATGTGCGCCTTCGACGACGCGGCCCTGTCGCAGGTGGGCGCTGCCGATACCCTGAGCGAGGAGGAGCAGAAGGACATCGCTCAGGTCGCCCTCGGCGGCATCGGCGGCAACGGCGCTCGCGAGCGCGACGGCGTCGTTGCAGATGTGGATCTTCAGCGAGGGCCGCATAGCGCTAGACAGGGCCGCCACAGCGTCCACGTCATGCCAGTTCAGCCACGGCGCCGAGATTATTCTGCCGCCGCGCACGATGCCTGGAACAGAAATACAGACGCCTCGCACGCGGGACGCGCGCACCTTGGACATCTCGATAAGCTCGCCGGGCAAGGCGGCGATAAGTTCGATCACGCGCTCAGGCTCGGTATAGCGGTCGGCGATCGACACAGTCCTCTTTGCGATCACGTGCATCGAGAAGTCGATGAGCACCGCATTTATCTCTGCCGAGGATATATCAAGGCCAATGAAGTAGGCGCCGGCGGGGTTGAGCGAGACTAGCGCACCGGGCCGCCCAGCACCGTTCGCCTCGGCACTTTCGTTAAGGTCGATGACGAGTTTTTCGGTGAGGAGTTGCTTGATCGAATTGCCGACCGTTGCCCGCGTAACGTTCAATTCGCGGGCGATATCGGCGCGCGATAGGGCCACGTCCCTGCGCAGGACACGCAGGCAGCGCACCGCATTCATGTGTCGCAAGACACTGTTCGTCGTCAATATTCCTCCCAGGCACAGCTAGTGCCGGTCAGGAGCTGTTGCGAAATACTGGTCGCCGTGTCGAATCGCTGCCGACAGCGCCTCCCGACGCAGTACCAGATGCCCGGCTGCAAGCAAAGGTTCGCATCAATTGTGGTGTCACGCGACTGACCATCCGCCGTCGACGAGTAGATTTGCTCCGGTGACGAGTGCTGCTGCGGGCGAGGCGAGATAGACCACGGCGCCGACAATATCGTCGGTGTCACCGATCCGGCCCAGCGGGATATGGCCGACTGTGCGGTTGTAGAAGTCGGGATCAGCAAGTGCGGGCCGGGTCGAATCCGTCCAGACGAAAGTCGGAGCCACTGTGTTGACGGTGACGCCGTACTGCGCCCACTCTGCTGCCAGACAGCGGCTCAGGTGATTGATCGCTGCCTTGCTCATGCAGTAGATGGCCTCGCCACGCAGCGTAACCGTTCCGGCCTGCGAGCTGATGTTGATGATGCGGCCGGCCTTCCTCTCGATCATGTGACGCGCGACGGCCTGCGTTACGAGGAACGTGCCCTTGATATTGACGTCAAGGATCCGGTCGAGATCCTTCTCTTCGACGAGCTCCGCGAGATTGCCAGGGGCCACGCCGACATTGTTGACGAGTACGTCGATCTTGCCGAAGACCTCCAGCGCCCTTGCGACGGCACCCATGATCTGGCTGCTGTCGGAAATGTCCATTTCGACCGCAAGGATTCGCTGTCCGGTCGTCTCCAGTTCCTGCACGAGGCCGGCGGCGGTTTCGACATTCCGTACGCCAACGACAACGTCGGCGCCGGCCGCTGCGCAGGCGAGCGCACAGGCCCTTCCGATGCCGCGCGCGGCTCCGGTGACGAGTGCCACCTTGCCCTCGAGACTGAAATTAGGTGCTTCAATTACCATTTTTCCCCCATTGCATTTTGATTTCGTCGCATCATACCGCGGTGGCTGCAAAGCGCGCGGGTTTTCGTCCAAGGATGATCATTTCGAGGGCGTCGTCCTGTGTGAGGTCCCGCGTCGGGAACGAGCCTACAACACGTCCGGACTTCATCACCGTAATCCGGTCGGAAAGGGTTAAGACATCGTGCATGTCATGGCTTATCAGCAAGATGCCCAGGCCGTGCCTCTTCAATTCATCAATGAGCACGCCGACGTTTTTCGTCTCCTCTGGTCCGAGGGCCGCCGTGGGCTCGTCCATGATCAGAATACGAGCGTTGAAATGCAGCGCCCGGGCAATCGCGACAGCCTGGCGTTGACCGCCCGACATGGACCTCACTGAGGCATCGAGAGATGGAATTCTCAGCCGCATGCGCTCGATCGTCTGTCTCGCGCCATGCTCCATCGCCTCGACATCGAGAAAGCCGAAGCGATCCGTGCGCTCGCGACCAAGAAACAGGTTCGATACCGCGTCGAGATTGTCCGCCAGGGCCAGCGTCTGGTGGATAGTCTCGATGCCGAGCTCCTGTGCATCGTGGGGCGAACGGATATCGACGTTCTTGCCGTCGATGAGGATTTCACCGCCGTCGGCCGGAAAGACACCCGACAACATCTTGATGAAGGTCGATTTGCCGGCGCCGTTGTGGCCGAGCAGGGCGACAACCTCGCCGGGCATGATCGACATACTCACATTTTCCACCGCATGTACGCCGCCAAAGGCCTTGCTGACATTGCGCGCTTCGAGCAACGGGATAGTCATGACGGTCTCCTTTCGCGCCACATCGTATCGATCCAGACGGCAAGCACGAGAACGCCGGCGAGCACCATGCTCTGCAGCGGGCTGGCAATGCCGAGGAGCACCATCGCGCTCTGGAGGCTTTGCATGATCAGCGCGCCGACGCAGCCGCCGAGGATCGTGCCGGCGCCGCCGGCGAGCGAGGTTCCGCCGATGACGGCGGCCGCAATGACATAGAGTTCCATCATCGTGCCCGCGCCGCTGGCGGCGGCGTTCAGCCGAGCCGTGAGCACGATCGAGGCCAGACCGGATAGAAAGCCCATCAGAACGAAGACCTTGAGGACAACGCGCTGCGTATTGATGCCGGTCAGGCGCGCAGCGTGCGGATCGCCTCCGACGGCAAAGACATGGCGGCCGAACCTGTGTCGCCTGGCGAGGACGGTCATCAGAACCGTTACCGCGATCAGGATCAGGACAGGGAAGGCAAGGCCCATGGCTTCGTCGGTTCCGGGCCGCTTGTAGCTGTTCATGACGGCGACGAAGCCGAATGCACCCAGGCACCAGATCGCCGCGGAGAGCAGATCAAAGGCCCGAAGCGGATTGCGGATGCCGAGCTTCTTCTTGCGCTGGT
The DNA here is from genome assembly GCF_004345245.1 of Rhizobium sp. BK251. GTDB lineage: Bacteria > Pseudomonadota > Alphaproteobacteria > Rhizobiales > Rhizobiaceae > Rhizobium. The sequence continues at coordinate 33,515 of NZ_SLUQ01000015.1, forward strand.
ATCTGCGCCGCAGGTTGAAGGCGAGATAGGCCGTGACCGCAAGGGCAGCCGCCCAGCTGAGCGGTCCGCCGAGCACGCCGTTCTGGCCGCCGCCGAGAATCTGGAACGTTTCGTTGAGAGGCGCGATCGTCGTGCCGTCATTGAGTTCGTAGGCCGCATTGCGCAGGAAAAGCAGGCCACCCAGGGTGACGACGAAGGACGGGATGCGGGCATAGGCGACGAGCACTCCCTGGATCAGGCCGATGAGCATGCCTCCGGCCAACATGGCGAGGCTTGCGATCCACCAGGCATGCGTATTGCCTGGAAACCAGACGCTCTGTACGAGCCCGCCAAGGACGCCGAGAAACCCGACTTGCGAACCGACTGAGAGATCGATGTGGCGAGTGACGATCACGAGGATCATTCCCGAGGCCATGATCGCCACTACCGACACCTGAAGAGACAGGTTGAAGAGGTTCCGCGGCGACAAAAATATGCCGCCGGTGAGGACGTTTGCGGAAAGCCAGATCAGGCCGAGAACGATAACCATCGCCAGCAGGCGAGTGTCCCGGCCCCCACCCCCGGCCGCCTGCAGCAGCCGGGGAAGGAACTTCGCGGAAATGGACGCTGGTTGGAAGACAGGTGTCATGACGGGACTCCAGCTGGTTACTCGCAGGCCTTTGGCGGGTTCTTGGTCACGCCGTTGCAGAGAACGTCCTTCGAGATCCAGCCGGACTGGACGACGAGGTCGAGATTGTCACGGGTGATCGCCACGGGATCGAGGATGATCGCCGGTTGTGAAGCGCCGGAGTCCGTCTTTCCGGCCTTCGCGCCGGTCACGGCGTCGATCTTCGCGCCCTTGATGATCTCGACGGCGGCCTTTGCAGCGGTCTGGCCGAGCGCGTTCGCGTCTTTCCAGACGGTCATGGTCTGATCGCCCTTGGCGATACGGTTCAACACATTCTTGTCGCCGTCCTGGCCGGAGATGCCGACCTTGCCGAGCAGATCCTGGCTGGACAGCGCGGCAGCCACGCCATTTGCAATGCTGTCGTTCATGGCGAGCACCGCATCGACCTTGTTGTCGTTCGCGGTCAGCACCTGTTCCATGAGCGCCTGAGCAACGTCGGGCTTCCACTGTTCGACGTTCTGCTGGGCGACGATCTTGATGTCGCCCTTGTCGACCGCTGCCTGAATTGCCTGCATCTGGCCGCTCTTGAAGACCTGCTGGATGGTCTGGGCGGGGTCGCCGTCCATCGCGACCCAGTTGCCCTTCGGCACGGCCTTCAGCAGGGCCTCGCCCATGACGCGGCCGACGGCGACGTTGTCGAAGCTGGTGTAGAGAAGGTCGCCGGTGTCGATCGGCGCATCATAGGCGATGACGGCGATATTGCTTCGCTTTGCCTCGTCGATGACCGGGATGATCGCCTTGGCGTCCTGGGCGACGACGACGAGCACCTTCACGCCGCGTGCGATCAGGCTCTCGATGTCGGCGGCCTGCTTCTGCGGATCGCCCTGGGCGTCGATGCCGACATAGGAAACGCCCGCCTTGTCGAAGACCGATTTCATCGCGGCCTCGTCGATCTTCCAGCGCTCGTCCTGGAAATAGCGCCAGCTGACGCCGACCGTGTCCTGAGCGGCGGCCACGCCGGTCATAAGTGCGACACCCGCGACGGCGCCGGCAAGCATATGCGAAAGCTTCAACATCCCAATCCTCCCTTTGGATGAAGACCGCGCACGAACACTCCTCGTCGGCGCGCGGCGGCGCAACCTCCCGTCGCGCCATTTGTATTTGTTTAAAGCAGATACATATTTATGTCAAGTTTAGTCTGTTCCATGGAAAGTGATCCTTCGTGAGTCGCTCCGACTTACATGGAGACGCCCATGGTCGCCGCGGTGGAAGCTAAGAAGGAACGCATTCCAATCTGGCTGGCGGACACCGCGATGGGCCGCATCGGCAGGCCGGAGGAGGTGGCGCGGTCCTCTTCCTTGCATCCGGAGCGGCAAGCCTTATGACCGGAGCGATCGTCAATGTCGACGCCGGTTTCGCCTGCTGGTGGCCGCAGACAGGCGAGGCGCGGGTTGATCGATCAACATCTCTCGCTTCTGCCGATCGGACATGTACAGAGGCATTTTTCGGTCGAAGGCTGCCAGCCGTCAGGGTCTCGACGTAGGGACTGCGCCACAAGGTGGGTTCTAGCCGATCCAGCTCAGTTGCTGTCTGTTCCTTGGACCTTCCTGAACACCGATTAGTGAGGTGTCTGAATCTTGCAAATTCGCATAGGATGCGTTGGCATTCTGGCCCAGGGAGGAAGTGCCATGACGAAGGGCAAAATTTCGGCAAAGTTGCTGGCGGCAACTATTCTGATGGTCGCATACCAAGGACTTGCTGTTGCGCAGATGCCGCAGCAACAGCCAGATGCGAAGGCCTTCAAACTTGGCAATCTCGATATTGTCGCCCTTCATGACGCTCAGTTTGTCCTACCCAACGACGGCAAGGTATTTGGCCTTGACCATCGCCCAGCCGAAGTCGCGGACTTGCTTAAGGCGGCAGGCGCACCAACCGATACGATCACCCTTAGCGTCGATGCCCTGCTGGTCAAGTCGGACCGGCACCTTGTCCTGATTGATACCGGTGTCGGCGGCGCACTTCAGGGCAGTCTGGCAAAAGCCGGATATCGCGCTGACGCAGTCGACGAAATCCTGATCACCCATTCTCATCCTGATCACGTCGGCGGGCTTGTTTTGGATGGAAAACTCGCTTTTCCGAATGCCACGATCCGCATGTCGGAAGCGGAGTGGTCCTTTGCCAAAGCTAACGAAAAGCTGACCCCCATCGTCAAGGTCATCGAGGATCGTGTTAAGACATTCAAACCTGGTGGCGAGGTCGCTCCCGGCATCACATCCGTGGCCCTGAGTGGTCACACGCCCGGCCACGTCGGCTACCAGATCGTATCGGGGAAGGAGAGGCTGTTCGATATTGGTGACACCGTTCACAGCTCGATCATTTCGCTTGCCGAGCCAGATTGGGGTGTCTCGTTCGATGCCGACAAACCGGAAGCCGAGCAGAACCGTGTCAAGACGCTGAGCACACTCGCCAAGAACAAGGAGAGGATTTTCGCACCGCACTTTCCGTTTCCGGGTGTGGGATATATCTCAGCAGAGGGCGACCACTTCTCATGGACCGCGAATGACAAGGCCGAGTAGTTGACCGCAATGGGCGCAGGCTGAGCAAAAGTTCGGCCAATAGGCGGCAGGCTGCCACAGGAGCGCACCAAGATGGCGGGCGACCTCGCCATGGCAGTCAGGCAGGCCCGCCAAGGTGGCGTCGGACCCATTTCATTTCTTCCGAGGCGGTGCGTCCAAAATGCCGTTTGAAGTCCCGGCTGAACTGGGCCGGGCTTGCATAGCCGACTGAACTGGCGACTTCTGCGATCGTCCTGCCGTGGCGTGCGATCATCAATCTCGCTTCGTGGAGCCGCATCGCCTTCACGTACTGCATCGGGCTGCTACCGGTCAGATCCTTGAAATGGACGTGGTAGGAAGGAACGCTCATTCCCACATCCCTTGCCAAGTCGGCGATCGCGATTTCAGAGCCGTAGTTTTCCCGCAACCATGCCAGGCTCTGGACGACCCTTCCGGCCGTGCCTTTCTGTTGCAGAGCAGCGGTCATTGCTCCGCCTTGCGGGCCAACCAGGACCCGGTAGTGCAGTTCGCGCAGAATACCGGCCCCAAGAACAGCAACTTCGACAGGGCTGCGAACGGCCATCAGCAGGCGCAACAGAACATCCTCGATATCGGCGGCCATCCTGCTCGACACGAGGCCTCGTGGTTTGGCGCTTGCCAGTTTGCCGTGCTTTTCTACTTGCATGGCGATCTCGGCTGCCATCTGCATATCGAACTCGACGTAGACCGCAAGCAATGGCCGTTCCGGACTGGCCGTCGATTCCATTCTGAACGGAACGGGTATCGAGACCGCCAGATAGTGTTCCTCATCATAGAGGTAGATCTCCCCTTCCAGGATGCCTTGCTTGCTCCCCTGCAATACGAACACCGCGCCTGGTTTGTAGAGCACCGGGATGTCGTGAAGCACGGCTTCCGTCCGCAGTATGCGGACGCGATCGAGCGCGGTCGGATTGTATCCGTGACGAGGCGCTAGAACGGAGGCCAGTTCGATCAACTCGCGTCGGCGGGATCGTCCGTTTCCGACAGTCATAGGATTTGACAGCATATTCATAGAATCCGCAATCGATGCGCTGGCCACATCATATTATTTGTCAAACATGACCTCAACAAGGAATGTTTGAACATCATGTCACGAAAGACCTTTTTCATCACCGGAGCGAACTCCGGCTTCGGGCTTGCCATTGCTTCGGCGGCTGTCCAGATGGGCCACACGGTGATTGGTACGGTTCGCTCGGAAGCGTCACGCGCAGCGCTTGCCAAGGCCCTGCCTGCGGTCCAACCGGTTCTCTGCGACGTAACGGAGTTCAACCGCATATCTGATGTCGTTACGCAGGCGGAGGAGCAGCATGGACCGGTTGACGTGCTGATCAACAATGCCGGTTATGGCCACGAGGGAGTGCTGGAGGAGTCGCCGATTGAAGAGATGCGGCGCCAGTTCGACGTGAACGTCTTCGGCGCCGTCGCCATGGCCAAGGCATTTCTTCCGAGGTTTCGCGAGCGACGCCATGGCTTCATCGTCAACGTCACCTCGATGGGAGGAATGATCACCATGCCCGGCATCGCGTATTATTGCGGCAGCAAGTTTGCGCTTCAGGGCATATCGGAAGTGATGCGTTCGGAAATGGCCCCGTTCGGTGTGCATGTGACGACCCTTTGCCCCGGCTCCTTCCGGACGGACTGGGCGGGACGATCGATGATCCGCACGGAGCGATCCATCCCGGACTATGATGCACTTTTTGATCCGATACGCGAGGCACGGCAGGCCGTGAGCGGCAAGCAGCTCGGCAATCCCGCCAAACTGGCAGCGGCTGTTTTAGACTTGGTCGAATCCAATAGTCCGCCGCCGCAGCTTCTACTCGGCAGCGATGCCCTCAAGCACGTGTCGGATAGGATCGTACGCCTGCAGCAGGAAATTGAGGCATGGAAGCCTGTCACGGTCTCGACAGACGGCTGACGGCGCAGGACTTCAACTTTCTGCTTGACGGTCTACCTACTAGAAGGTAGATAAAGCTATGAGCAACCTTTTGACGACTTCCGACGAGATCATTGCCTCCGCGCGAACGCTGATCGTGGGCGGAGGATATAACGGCTTCAGCTATGCCGATATTGCTGGAGTTGTCGGCATCCGCAAGGCAAGCATCCATCACCATTTTCCGAGCAAGGCCGATTTGGTCCGCACGCTTGTAAAGCAATATCGTGAAGATGCCGAGGTGGTCGCGGCGGGTCTGGAGCAGAGTGTACGAGATCCCCTCGAGCTCCTCAAAACCTACGCGGGCCACTGGGCCAAGTGCATTGAGGACGCAAGCAGGCCTTTTTGCGTGTGCGCCATGCTTGCGAGCGAATTGCCAGCCCTGCCGCCGGAAGTCGCAGGGGAGGTAAAGGCTTTTTTCCGCTTCCTCTCGACATGGCTGACCTCGGTCATGGAACGAGGCTCCAAGGAAGGGGCCCTGAGTCTGTCAAGCGAACCTCGCGCAGAGGCTGAGGCATTCATGGCGTCCGTCCACGGAGCAATGCTTTCGGCACGGGCCTATGGGACCCCGGAAGTATTCGCCAGCATTCTGGCGCCTACCCTGGAACGGCTGTCACCGTCAGCCGCCTAGCAAAGTTCCGGAGGGAATAACCACCCGGAGCGATAATTGTGTCATTGAAACTACCAACTAGTAGGATGTTATTCAGATGATCAAGAGCATTTTTCACGCAGTCGTACTAGGCCTCTCCGGCATATCGTCGGCGGCCATGATAACAACACCTGTACATGCCGAGGACAAGAACGCTGAACAGGTTCACGTCCGGGGCAGCATCGTCAACTACAGTGGATCCACTCTGAAGGTGAAGACGCGCGAAGGGGAGACGGTCGATGTCGCCCTCGCCGACGACTGGAAGGTTTCCAGCGTGGCAAATGCTGAGGTGACTGACATCAAGCCTGGCGACTTCGTTGGCATCGCGTCCCTGCCGAAAGAGGGCGGTGGTGATGGTGCGCTTGAAGTGCTCATCTTCCCGCCGGCACTGAAAGGGGCAGGTGAGGGCAGCTACGGTTGGGACCTCAAACCCAACAGCAGCATGACCAATGCTACCGTGGCGGATGCGGTCAAAGGCGTCGACGGCCGGACGGTCACCGTCTCCTATCACGGCAAGGAAAAGAAGATCTCTATTCCGGATGGTACGCCCGTCGTGACTTTTGCTCCGGCGACCAAGGATGATCTCGTTCCTGGTGCCGTCGTCTTCATACCTGCCGAGAAGGCTGCAACCGGCACCATCGCCCATCAGGTCCTTGTCGGAAAGAACGGCGTGGTTCCGCCCATGTGAACCAAGCCGTCGCCGGTCGGCTCGGCCGCCCCACCGGTTCGACCGGCGACTACCAAAGAATGCTGCGTGACTTGCAGCTGATGGATGATTTGGACGGAGGACGCCGTCATGAACGAGAATGCCACCGATGACAACGTTCGATATCCTCGGACGATCTTCATCCGCCGCCACTCCCTTGTGACGCGGCTCACTCACTGGCTGAACGCGCTTTGCTTGAGCTTCCTCCTGTTGAGCGGGCTGCAGATCTTCAACGCCCATCCGGAGCTTTATTGGGGCCACTACGGCGCAGACGGCGACCCTGCTGTCCTGACGATCGGCTCCGAGGGACAAGGAGGCGAGGCACGCGGTTTCGTGCGGGTCGCTGGCCTCCGATTTGCGACGACCGGCGTTCTCGGAGTCTCGGACGTCGAAGGTGAGCGGACGCCGCGGGCTTTCCCGGCCTGGGCTACCATTCCGTCGTTTCAGGATCTCGCGGCCGGGCGCCGCTGGCATTTCTTCTTTGCCTGGCTGTTCGTTGTCAACGGCATCCTCTACCTCGGCTTCAGTGTTCTGACCGGCCACTTCAGGCGAGACCTGGCACCGACAACGGGAGAGCTTTCGCCCCGTCATCTGTGGCACGAGGTGCTGGATCACGCTCGTCTTCGCTTCGCGGAAGGGGAAGCGGCAAAGCGCTATAATGCGCTTCAGAAGCTGGCCTACCTGGTCGTGATTGTTGTTCTGCTGCCGCTCATGGTCCTTACGGGCCTGACCATGTCACCTGGCGTCGACGCTGCCTTTCCTGTGCTGGTGGATGTCTTCGGGGGACGTCAATCCGCCCGAACCATCCACTTCGCCGCCGCATCGTTTCTGGTGCTGTTCGTCGTCATTCACATCGTCATGGTCGTGCTGTCGGGGACCTGGAACAATATCCGCTCGATGATCACCGGCCGCTACGCGATCCAGGAAAAAGGCCCGACATCATGAGCCACATTCTTACCCGCCGCCGCTTCCTGATTGGCAGCACACTTGGCGCCACTGCACTCGCTCTTCCTGGCTGTGACATGCTGGATCAGAACACCGACATCGCCAATGTCCTTCGTTCAGCCGAACGGCTGACAATGAAGGCTCAAAGGTTGCTCCAGGGCAGTCATGCCCTGGCCCGTGAATTTGCCGAGGCGGATATTTCTCCGTCCTTCCGGGTAAACGGTACCAGTGCTCCCGACAGCGACGAATACGCTGAACTTTCGGAAGGCAAGTTCAAGGACTGGAAGCTGAAGATAGACGGTCTGGTGGAGCGCCCTCAGGAGATTTCGCTCGCTGAGCTGAAGGCGCTTCCGGCGCGCACCCAAATCACCCGTCATGACTGCGTCGAGGGCTGGAGCGCCATCGGGAAATGGACCGGTGTCCCGCTCGCGAGCCTTTTGAGCCTGGCCTTCCTCAGGCCCACGGCGCGCTACGTGGTCTTCCATTGTGCCGATGAGCTCGAGAAGACGCTCGACGGAAGCGGTCGTTACTACGAGAGCATCGACCTCATTGACGCGTTCCACCCACAGACGATCCTTGCCTATCAGATGAACGGTCAGGATCTCTCGATTGGTCACGGCGCTCCATTGCGCCTGCGGGTGGAACGGCAACTGGGCTACAAGCAAGCCAAATACATCATGCGCATCGAAGTTGTTGACAGCTTCCGTGGCCTGTGGGGCGGCAATGGCGGTTTTTGGGAAGACCGCGGCTACGAGTGGTACGCGGGCATCTAGTTCGGCTCTCTGCTGCCTTGTCTTTACGAAGTACCCCTCACCAAATCGCCCAGCAGTCGTCCCGAGCCGGTTGCTGCAAGACCAAGATCGCGAACGCAGCTCATGTGGTTCGAGCCCGCTAGCGTCTCCCGGGACGCCACCAGCCCCTGTTCCCGCAAATAAGCCGCAAATCCGTCCGCTTGCTGGTGAAACGGTGGAGTTTCGTCAGCACCCACGGCGACGACAACATTGCAGCTTGCATGGTAGCGGTGCGACATCGGCGTAAACGCAGCGACTTCTTGGTCGGTGATGGCGATCTCACGCGCGAGGAAGGACGACTGTAGTGGCTTCAAATCGTATATGCCGCCGAGAAGCAACGCTGCCGCGACGTCTGGCTTCGCGGCCTCCCGCTGGAACAGGAACGTCGCCAGATGAGCACCGGCAGAGTGGCCGCTTACGGTGAACCGCGACGGATCTCCGCCGTGGCTTGCGATGTTTTCAAGCACCCATTGCTTTGCTCGACGCACCTGGTCGACGAGCACGTCCATTCTCACGCTCGGCATCAGGCTGTAGTCGACAATGACTGCAATGGCTCGAGCGCGAGTGACGGTGTCAGCGACATAGGAATAGTCGCGCTTGGAAAACATCCGCCAATAGCCGCCGTGGATGAACATGTGCACCGGCCGGCCCTTGCGAATTCCTTCCGGAAAGAAGATGTCGAGGGTTTCATTTGGTCCGTCGCCATACGGTACGTCGGCTGCCATGGGCAGCGTGTCTCGTGTATTGGCGCTTGCCTCGACGATCTGCGCAATGATCGCGTCGAAGTCTGCGACATGCCCGCGGATGCGGAAGGGGTCCGTCTCCAAAGTCGCTCCTCCCGGCCTAGAAACTGGTCGCGATGTATTTGGCCTCCATGAATTCGGCAATGCCATGGTGCTGTCCGCCTTCGCGGCCGAGGCCGCTCTGCTTGACGCCGCCGAAAGGTGCTGCCGGATCGGAAACCAACCCTCGGTTCAAGGCGATCATTCCCGCTTCGATCCCGGAGGAAACGCGCAGTCCACGGCCGAGGTCGCGGGTATAGATGTATGCGGCAAGACCATACTCGGTATCGTTGGCCAGGTTGATCGCCTCTTCTTCCGTTTCAAAGCGGTAGAGAGGCGCGACAGGACCAAAGATTTCTTCATGGGCCAGTTCGGAGCTGGCCGGCACGTCGGCAAGAACTGTGGGTGGGTAGAAGAAGCCCCGCTCTGCCAGCGTTTTGCCTCCGCACAGCACGCGAGCGCCTTTGGCCATGGAATCCTCGACAAGGCGATTGATCTTCTCCACGGCTTTCCGGGTGATCATCGGGCCACATTCTGTTTGTGCATCGATCCCAGCTCCAAGCTTCAGCGCCGACATCCTCTTTGCCAGCCCTTCCGCGAAGGCATCATAAATTCGCGACTGGACGTAGAACCGGTTCGCGGCGGTGCAGGCTTCGCCGCCATTGCGCATCTTGGCGATCATGGCCCCGTCAAGCGCTGCATCAAGGTCGGCATCATCGAACACGAGAAAAGGTGCGTTGCCTCCCAGTTCCATCGAGCACGAGATGACATGTTTTGCCGCCTCCGCAAGCAGCAGGCGGCCGACGCCGGTAGAACCTGTGAACGACAGCTTCCTGACGCGAGAGTCCGCCAATACCTCGGCGGTGACAGGACCAGGATTGCTGGTGGTCAGAACGTTGACGACGCCCGGCGGAACGCCCGCTTCCTCATAGATCGCTGCGAGAGCGTAGGCCGTGAGCGGCGTCTCGCTGGCAGGCTTCAGGATCACGGTACAGCCGGCGGCCAATGCAGGTGCGATCTTTCGGGTGGCCATGGCGGCCGGAAAATTCCAGGGCGTGATCAGCAGGCAGATGCCGATCGGCTGATAGTCGACGATGATCCGGTTGGTACCTGCTGGGGCGATACCGAATTCGCCGGTTATGCGTACCGCTTCCTCGGCGTTCCAGCGGAAGAACTCGGCAGCGTAGGCGACCTCGCCGCGTGCATCGCGCAAGGCCTTGCCGTTTTCCATCGATATCAGTCTCGCCAGCATTTCCGAGCGTTCGATCATCAGTTCGAAACAGCGACGCAGGATTTCGGAGCGTCTGCGGGGAGGTGTGGCGCGCCAGGCGGGAGCTGCCGCTGCTGCTGCGTCGATACTCGCGCGGGCGTCCTCGATTGTCGCGTCCGGCACAGCGGCGAGACGAGCACCTGTCGACGGATCAATGACGTCGATCAGAAGTCCAGTGTGGGACTGCCGCCAGGCTCCGTCGATGTAGAGGCCGCGGGCGGCCGCCTGGACGTCGGGCAGTTGATGGTCAGCCTGAGGCGTTTGTTGGGCAATCGTCATGTCATTTCCTCGATGGTCAAATAGCGGAAGCGGCGAGGTCGCCGTCGTAGGCCGCTCTTACGAGACGCTTCATCGCGTCGAGGTCGAACGGCCTGGGGTTATTCTTGATCAATCTGTCGATGCCGAAGGCCTGCTCGGCGGTCCAATCGAGCTTGTCTGCCGACAACCCGAGGTCGGCAAGCGTCGGCGTGATGCCGATCGCGGCAAACAGCCTGCGGATCTCTTCGATGGCAGCCCTGGCCATCTCCTCGGTATCGTGAGCCGCGCTGTCGAGGCCGAGGGCCGAGGCGATCTCCGCCATTTCGACCGCGGAGACAGATCTGTTGTAGTTCATAACGTATGGCATCATCGTCGCGACCCCGAGTCCGTGTGCCGTGTGGGTAAGCGCTCCGGCGGGATACTGAATAGCGTGGGCCGCGGCAGTCCCTGCTGTCCCGAATGCGCAACCGGCAGCCAGCGCGCCCATCATCACGTCAGCGCGCGCATTTTCGTCAGAGCCGTCCTTGCAGGCCTTCTCGAGACTGCGGCCAAGGAGCTTGATGGCGAGCAGGGCAAAGTGGTCTGTCAGCGCGCTCTTGCCGATGAAGACGTGGTTCTGTGCAAGGAGGGGATCGGTCCCACGGCGCGCCGCTGTAAAGGCCTCGATGGCGTGGGTCAGAGCATCGGCACCAGCGACCGCCGTCAGCCCGGGCGGGCAGGTCATCGTAAGGTCCGGGTCACATATCGCCGTGGCGGCGATCAGGTAGGGACTCGAAATTCCCACCTTGAGGGTTCTATCGGAATCGGAAATCACCGCGACCGGGGTGACTTCCGAGCCTGTGCCGGCCGTGGTCGGCACCGCGATCACCGGAAGGGTCGGACCAGGAACCTTGTATTCGCCGTAGTAGTCCTGCAATCGACCTCCGTGACTGAGCAGTAGTGCCGCGCACTTCGCCATATCCAGGCAGCTTCCGCCACCGATGCCGATCACCATCTGGGGCTCGAATGCCCGCGCATCATCGACACAAACCGAGACGGTCTCACTCGGAACGTCTGGTTGGACACCATCATGGATCAGGACGTCGATAGAGGCTGCTTCCAGCGCCTCGACGATTTCAGCGAACACGGGCGTCGCGGCGAACCGCTCGTCGGTACAGATCAACGCGCGTTTGCCCAGCCTCGCCGCAACGATCGGCAAGGCATGGCGTTGGCCTTTGCCGAACAGTATTTCCTGGGGAAGCCGGATGGCGGCGAAGAGGGTCATTAGCCATGTCCTTTGACAAGCGTTTGGCCGGAAAGGGCGTTCGGTTCGTCCCAAAGCCGAGACGCTACTTCGAAGCCATCGGCGAGGGCCCGGTCGCGACATGTCGAAGCGCCAAGCCGTTGAGAGGAATGACCTCTGAGCTCGCCCCAGACGAGCACCTCGGCCTGGAGCGCCGCGTACGCCAGACGCTCATTCTGTTCCTCCAGAAGGGTGATCGCTAACCCCGACGCTTTCTCTTTCGTGACCTTCACATTCACTCCAATATTAAATCCTATATGATATTAGATTGCATATCGCGGAGCATCGTGTTAGCGATTGGTGATGTCAAGAGGCAAAAATATGCAGAACCGGAATACTACGATGCCGAACAATGCTCCCGATGCGAGCGGTTTCATCCAGCGAGCCAACAGCCTGGCGGACAGCGTATACGAAGCCATCTTCGCGCAGTTGATGTCCCTGAAGATTGCGCCGGGATCGCGCATTACGGTTGACAATCTCGTCCGCGAACTGAACGTCTCGCAGACGCCCATTCGCGAGGCGCTCGGTCGGCTCGAGGGCGAGGGGCTCGTCGTCAAGACCCACCTCATCGGTTACAGCGCCGCCCCGCAGATCGGCCGGCGTCGGTTCGACGAACTCTACCAGCTTCGCCTGCTTCTCGAACCTGACAGCGCTGCGCGGGCGGCGATTGCTATGGATGAAGACAAGCTTGCCGCCCTTCGGGAGGCAGCGGGCGTCATGGGGCGCCGCGAGGGTGGCGACGAACGCCTCCGCTACTCGACCTTCGCGAGGCAGGACGCCGTGTTTCATGACAGGATCCTGGAGTTCGCAGGCAATGAGCTTATCCGCGAAACGCTCAATCATCAGCACACTCACTTCCACATCTTCCGCCTGATGTTCCATTCGCGCGTGACCGAGGAAGCGCTGGACGAACATGAGGCGATACTTGCCGCGTTCGCAGCAGGTGACGCGTCGGCGGCCGAGAAGGCAATGCGGGTCCATCTCGAGCATTCGCGTGACCGGCTTCTGCCGGCCTTCGACTAAGGATCGCCGGATGTCCAACGTCGTGAGCATCGAGAGAGCGGGGAGGGCAGCCGTGGCGCAAGTCGACGACAAGTTCCACCATCCGGTTCTCCGTGCCGAAAACCTTTCCAAGCAGTACGGCCCGGTCACGGTCCTTGCCGACGTCACGCTTGACATCCTGCCCGGCGAGATTCACGCGATCATCGGGGAGAACGGCGCCGGCAAGTCGACGTTCATGCGGCTTCTGTCCGGTTATGCCGAACCGACCGAGGGCACGCTGACGATGGGCGGCAGGCAGATCCGTTTCACGAAGCCCGAACAGGCCCAGGACGCAGGGATCGTTCTTGTCCACCAGGAAATCCTGCTCGCCGAGGCGCTGACAGTCGCAGACAACCTGTTTCTCGGTCGCGAACTCATGCGAAACGGCGTCGTCGATGACCGGAGCATGCGACGTCTCGCAGCGGAGAAACTCGCGGAGCTTGGCTGCCTGGTGTCGCCGAATGCGCTCGTGCGCAACATTGCGCTCGCCGACCGCCAGCTCGTGCAGATCGCACGCGCCCTTCTCGACGACTATAAGCTGGTCATCTTCGACGAACCGACCGCCGTCCTCACAGGGGAGGAGGTAGAAAGACTGCTTGCCATTATCCTGCAGTTGAAAGAGCAGGGAGCGGCGGTCCTCTACATCAGCCACCGTCTCGACGAGGTGCAGCGGCTTGCCGACAAGGTGACGGTGCTGCGCGACGGCAAGATGATCGGAACCTACCCCGGCCGGACTCTCAGCCAGATGGATATGGCACGCCTCATGGTCGGCCGCGATCTTGCTGCGCTCTATCCGGAGAAGACCGTCATAGCTCCCGCCGAGGCGATGCTGACGGTCCGAAATCTGTCGGTCCCGGGGTTTGCGAAAGACATCGCCTTTCAGGCCCGCAAGTCGGAGATCCTTGGCTTCGCCGGAATGATTGGCGCTGGCCGCACCGAACTGTTCGAAGGCATCATGGGGTTGAGGCCTGCGACTGGTGAGGTCGAACTCGAAGGCAAGCCGATCAACATCCACTCGCCGCGTGCTGCGCTCGATGCCGGAATTGGCTATCTGACGGAAGATCGAAAGGGAAAGGGCCTCCTGCTCCAGGAGCGGCTCGCGCCAAACCTTACCCTTTCCGCGCTTCAACGGTTTCATCCGGGCCTCCTGATGCGCCGACGCCGCGAACAGAGCGCCCTTACGGAGGCTGTCGATCAGTATGACATTCGACTGAAGAGCTTAAGCGTCAAGGCAGGGCAGCTATCCGGTGGCAATCAACAGAAGCTTCTGCTTGCAAAGGTTCTGCTGACCACGCCATCGGTTGTCGTCATCGACGAGCCGACACGTGGGATCGATATCGCCAACAAGGCGCAGATCTACGCTTTCATTCAGAGGCTGGTGGCGCAGGGGAAGGCATGCATCGTCATATCGTCTGAAATGCAGGAACTGATCGGGATCTGCGATCGAATTCTTGTGATGCGCGAGGGGCGTCTCGCAGGGGAGGTTTCAGGGGATGAAATGACTGAACACAACGTCGCGCTTCTGGCGACGAGCGACGTCGCTCCGGGATGCGGCGAGGGAGGAAACAGATGACTGTCATCACGGGATCGACCCCGGTCAGGCCAGAGCGGGAATGGACTATCGGATGGACGGATATCGGGCCGTTCGTCGCACTCGTTGCCCTGATGGTGATCGGCTTTGCGATCAATCCGGATTTCCTTTCCGCGACAAACCTCGGCAACGTCATCACCCGTAGCGCGTTCATTGCGATCATCGCGGTCGGGGCAACGTTCGTCATCTCGTCCGGTGGCCTTGATCTCTCCGTGGGCTCCATGGCGGCGTTCATCACCGGGATCACGATCATGTTCATGAACCGGATGGCACCGGATTGGGGCGTCTCGGCGATCCCGGCCGGGATGGTGGTGGCGATTGCCGTGGGCCTCCTCTGCGGATTGATGAACGGCCTTATTGTGACTGTCGGCAAGATCGAGCCGTTCATTGCGACGCTCGGAACCATGGGCATCTTCAGGGCACTGATCACGTACATGTCCGACGGCGGCACGATCCCGATCGATCGCAGCCTGCGCGATGCCTACCGCCCTGTGTATTTCGGTACTGTCGCGGGTATCCCGTTGCCGATCCTGATCTCGATTGCCGTTGCTGTCGTCGCCTCGTTCATTCTCTACAAGATGAAGTTTGGCCGCAAATGCGCGGCAGTCGGTGCCAACGAGGACGTTGCCCGCTATTCCGGCATCTCGATCATCAAGACCCGTACGATTGCCTACGCCATCCAGGGTGTCTGCGTTGCGATCGCCGCAATCTGCTACGTGCCTCGTCTTGGCGCGGCCACTCCGACGACTGGCGTTCTCTGGGAGCTCCAAGTCATCACGGCTGTCGTCATCGGCGGCACCGCCTTGCGCGGCGGCAAGGGCCATGTCTGGGGCACCGTTGCAGGTGCGGTCATCCTTGAACTGATCGCCAACCTGATGGTGCTGTCCGACTTCGTATCCGAGTACCTGGTGGCGGGCGTCCAGGGCGTCATCATCATCATCGCAATGCTCATTCAGAGGTTTTCGAAATAATCCGCGTCCGGACCGCGCGGTGATTGAAATTTGTCGGTCCAATTCTGGGAGGAATGAATGTTGAAGAGGAAATGGGTTGCGGCACTCGCCGTAAGCACGGTGCTGCTCGCGGGTCATGCATTCGGCGCCGATAAGAAAGTGGTGGCCGTTTCGATCCCGGCTGCCGACCACGGTTGGACGGCAGGCATCGTCTATCACGCGCAGGCCGCAGCAAAGGAAATCAATGCCGCGTTTCCGGACGTCGAGGTGGTGGTGAAGACCTCGCCTTCGGCTACGGCGCAGGTGAGCGCGCTCGAGGATCTGTCGGCTGGACGCAAACTCGATGCACTGGTGATCCTGCCGTACACGTCCGAGGAACTGACGACCCCGGTCAAGGCAGTCAAGGATGCGGGAACCTTCATCACCGTAGTCGACCGCGGCCTGAATGACCCGACTATCCAGGACCTTTACCTGGCGGGCGACAACATTGCTGTCGGACGCAACACGGCGAAGTTCATGATCGACAAGCTGGGCGGCAAGGGCAACCTCGTCGTGTTGCGCGGAATTCCCACGGTGATCGATGACGAGCGCATTCAGGGCTTCCAGGACGCGATCAAGGGTACCGACCTCAAGGTTCTCGACATCCAGTACGCGAACTGGAACAGTGACGAAGCCTTCAAGCTGATGCAGGATTATCTTGCCAAGTATCCGCAAATCGATGCCGTCTGGGCAAACGACGACGATATGCTGCTCGGCGTGCTTGAAGCGGTCAAGGAATCTGGCCGTAAGGATATCAAGCTGGCACTGGGCGGCAACGGCATGAAGGACATCGTCAAGAAGGTCATCGACGGCGACGCCATGACCCCGGTCGAAACGCCTTATCCCCCGGCCATGATCAAGACGGCGATCTATATGACTGTCGCCAACCTTGTTGGCCAGGCTCCCATCAGAGGCAACGTCAAGCTTGACGCGCCACTCATCACGCAGGCGAATGCCAAGGAATATTATTTCCCGGATTCGCCGTTCTGATCACCGAAACGGGGGTGGCAACGAGCCACCCCCAGCATGAACCAGGAGGAGTAAATCATGCCAGGCAAGAAGATACTGATGCTCACCGGTGAGTTCACCGAAGAATACGAAATTTACGTCTTCCAGCAAGCGATGGAAGCAGTCGGCCATACGGTCCATGTCGTCTGCCCCGACAAGAAAGCCGGAGACCTCATCAAGACGTCGCTGCACGATTTCGAAGGCGATCAAACCTATACCGAGAAGCTCGGGCACTTGTTCACAATCAACAAGACATTCTCTCAAGCCGAAGCCCAGCTTGACCAATATCATGCCGTCTACGCGGCAGGCGGTCGCGGCCCCGAATACATCCGCACCGACAAGCGGGTGCAGGCCATCGTCAGGCACTTCCACGAGAAGCAGAAGCCGATCTTCACGATCTGCCATGGCGTCCAGATTCTAATCGCGGTCGACGGCGTTGTGCGTGGGAAGAAAGTCGGCGCGCTCGGCGCTTGCGAGCCGGAGGTGACACTTGCAGGCGGTACCTACGTCGACCTTTCGCCGACCGAAGCCTACGTTGATGGCACGATGGTATCCGCAAAGGGATGGACGGCGCTCGCAGCCTTTATCCGCGAATGCCTAAAAGTGCTGGGTACCGAAATCCACCACAGCAAAGACGTCGCAGAGGCTGCTTGATCCGTCTCGGGATTAGTGCCTGGTTTGATAGAAGTCATCTACCGTCGAAACGGGTTGGCCGTCCAAAATGGGCGGCCTTTCTGTGTCACTGAAAACCAGAAAGCGATGTCTAAGTAACCCCGACGGAGAGCGTAGGTGCGATGTCTTTGGCAAGTTCAGTTCTGTGTCCGGGGTCGCGCTGTTAAGTGGCCAACAGTTCGGATCCTTTCAACGCTATCGCTCTCCTCGCGGAGGCCGGAACCATGTTGATACGGCGCGAATTCTTAGATCCCTGATCCGTCGAGCTGCTGCCCCTCCAGGCCTTCCCAGGGTGAGAGCATCGAGAAGCGATTGACGTTGGCCGAGGGCATCGGCGTCCAGCACTTCAGTTCCGGCTACGACCGCATCCTATTTCCAGACCTTGACCCACTCGACCGGCATTCGAGCGGGGAACGTCGCTGGATCCGCGGGCTTGGTGACGAGGCCGCCAACGGCGATGTTGAGCATCAGGTAGCAGTCCTTCGACGGGAAGACGTTTGGCACTGTCATGTACGGAACATCATCGCAGAAAAAAGTTGCTGCCTGCTGACCCCAATAGACGCCCCAGACATGAGGCTGAGCAATGTCGATGCCGAGCTGCGGCAGGCGTAGCGAAAACATGGTGTGAGCACCGCTATCTGCCTTCCAATGGACGGTCGTTCCAACCTGGTCGAGTGAGCCAGCTTTCGAGAAGAAGCCTTCGAACATGTCAAACTCTATCGACGGCCAGGACAGATCCGTGGCGACGAACCAGAATGCCGGCCAGCACCCCTGCACTCTCGGCATGGTCAGCTTCGCCTCGACATAGCTGCCGACGTTGATCGTATTGAAGTTGCGCTGCGTCGAGATCAGGCTTGCCGAGAAGCGGAACGGTTGCACCTGGCCGCCGACGACATCCCAGCCGCAAGGGATCGGAGTTCCCGTTGCGTCCTTGACGCCGTCTTGGAAAAATTCCGACTGCAGGTTGAACTTGCCGTCGACGGTCAGAAATGGTGTCGTACCCGGGTTGATGACTGCGTCAGCGTAGTAGCCGACTTCCTTGTTGGTTGCCTGTGTGCGGCCATGGGCCAATCGGGTACCCCAGCACGGCGTGATCCCGTCTGCCTTGAGACCGCCATCCGTGGCCGCGAAGCCTGTGCCAAACGTCTCGCTGAAGGCGAGCGTCATATTGGCGGGGCGCTGTAGCAAACCGGACAACGACGGCAGAACAGCGCCTTGTTGCAAGCCGGTAAGTGCGGCGACGTCGCCTGAGATAACTCCGGTTCCCCGTGTGATCTTTACGGACGGGTTGTTCTGCGGCCAGCCCACGATCAGACGGAACCGTTTGGCGCCAAGCTCCTGCTTGAGCGTCACGGCGATGACCTTGGACTGCTCGCCGGGATGAAACGCGGCGTAGCCCTCGGCGCGGTTGAACTGGAAGCCTTCGACGGCGGTGTCGTTCTGGGTCACATATTTCACGACGATCGTCTGCGCGGCCGGTGCATCAAGCACGATCGGCACGCGGGCGACGCGGTCGCCGGGCGCGACAAAGGCGTCCCGCACATAAAGGTTGAGGCCTTCATGATTGAAGGCCGGTTGAGGCGATGGCGCCGCCGCTTCCGTAGCCTTCACCATCAATGCCATGATCTGCTGGGCGAGATTGTTCTGCTCTGTTGTTAGGTTCATTTCCCGCTCTCCACATTGTGCTGATCCAGACTGCAGGCGCAACCACGAAAGAGCCCAGATGCCCGGTTTGGGGGCACGTAGGGGGCACGGGCCAAGCGCAACAAGGGTACACCCGGCCGGACGAACTTAAACTTTAGCGATTATAAATATATAAATCGAAACCAGCGCCAGTGCTACCGAAGATTTCGGCGGCGGGGGTCAAATAGCTCGCCCGGCAGTATTCTGCACCAGTGTCCGCAGCCGCCTGATCTCGTCTGCTGCCTCTGGCAGGGCGGCGTGGGAAGTCAGGATGATCTCCGTAGATCTGATGAAAAGGGGAACCCCGGCGCGCGAGACTTGTGCCAGCATCAATTGCCGTGGAAGATGGGCGGCCGACCTTCCGCCTGGGCGGTCAAGCCCTCGACAAAGTCCCTGGTGCGATAAAGCGCGCCATACTGGGCACCGAGCTTGGAGAACGCGGCGCCTTCACCGGAATCGATCGCCAAATGCGCCGACACCAAGGTTGTCTGGATGCCAAGAGGCGCGCATGCTGCCACCCTGTTGGCGATCGCTACCGCACGGTCGAGAGTCGCCTGGGGCGTCTCGGCGATCTCTTGCAGAATCCCCATGCGGTACGCGTCTTCGGCGGTCCAATGGTCGCCAGTGAGCATGTATCGCATCGCGTTGCCCCAGCCTGCCTCCCGAACGAAGCGGACGGTTGAGCCGCCGCCGGGGAAACGCCCATGCGCGTTCTCGTCTTGACCGAAATTGGTGTTCGCCGCCGCAAGCCGAATGTCCGCGGACAGGAACAGTTCGTGAGCCATGTTCCATGTGTCGTCATGGACGGCAGCAATCAGTGGCTTGGTGCGCTGGACGCCGTAGTTGAGGGGATTGACGATGTGGGTAAGGCCAGCGAGTGGACTTCCGGAATGCGCGACGGCCCGGTACGCCTCGACGTCGATACCACGGGAGAAGCAGTCCCCATGGCCAAAAAGGATCGCCGCTCGAAGCGACGGATCGTGGTCATAGTCGTAAATCGCCCTGGCCAATGCCTGAAACGTCTCAGGGTCGACCCGGTTCTGTACCTCGGGCCGATTGAGACCGAATAGCACCACATGTCCGCGACGTTCGATCGTCAGCTTCGTATCCGGCTGCAGCGGTACCTCGGCAAGAGTCGTCTGCTGCGCGGCTGCCTCGGCAAAAGGTTGCTGGCTGGGTTGGGATTGTTGCGCGAGTGCAGACGTCGCTGCGATCGCGGGAACCACGGCAGCAATTGTTGCGGTCGCCTTGATGAGGTCGCGGCGCGCGATGGCTGGTTCTTTTTTCATTCGTCTCAACTCCGATATTTTGGGGTTCTGGGGCCACAGATCTTTGTCGGTCATCCGTCAGGCAGCGACGGTTGCCAGCGGATGCGAGCGCCTGAGCAACTGGCGCAATGAGAGCGCGTGCAGGATCAGGGACGTGGGCACGGTGAAGGCGGGAATGATCGCCATGGGATATGCCCCGGTCGACAGATTGGGATGATCAAAGGCAAAGCGCTGCAGCGGCCCGGGCGAGGTAAGCGCTCCCAAGGTCACTGCGACGGCGAGATCGGTGATACCGATGAAGTTCCAAATCACAGCGGACCTCGTGCTGCCCGGCTTGCCTCTCGCGAGCGCGATGGCCGTTGGAAGGGCCAGTAGGCCGGTGATGACATCGCCGGTTCCGGCCGGCAAGGCGAAGAGACCTGGCGTGGTCCCCACCAACCAATTCACGAGGAAAACGCCCCCGATCACTCTGTAGGCTTGCAGTCCGATCAGCCAACTGGCGGGCATCGCATCGAGTAGCGTGCCAATCCGGCTTGAACGCCACAGCAACACGATGACCAGCGTCGCGGGCACGACGATCATTATCGGCAGCAACGGAATCGCGGTGACGCCTGGGAGAAGGAGGCCCCTCGCGACGATCGCCCAGGCGACGCCGTGCCAGATGGTCAGCGGAATGGAGATAGCCAACCAGGTTGACCTGCGCTGCGACGCCGTCAGTGACGTGCGCGACAGTCCCGCCCACGCTCCCGCGAGCACGATGAGATGCACGGCGATGCGCGCAACGATCACGGAAATGCCTGAGGTTTGAAGCCCGGGAATCGCGATGAGCGCGGCAAGCCAGAGGCCGGTCGCGATGGCAATGCCAGCGAAAGCCGCCGCCGGACTGATGGAGTTGGAGGTGTTGTTCGACGCCAATGGGAAACCCTCTTCGTTGGGTGAGTTCGGTGGCGTTCTTCGGCGATCAGCGTTGGACCTCGCATTGAGCGACAAGCGGCATGGCCGCGGTCGCCTCGAACGGAGCGCCCGCCAAAAACAGTATTAACTCTTATAATAAGAGTGACTGTTTTGCAAACAGTTTCTCCGTGCTGAGCAACCAGACATGTGCGGCCAAATCGACCTCCTCAACACGCCCAGGCTTTGAATCGCCAAACAAGCTGTTGCTGCCGACGAAAGTGTCTCTTATAATCAGAGTATCGCTCGCAATCTCCGGCGGGCTTGGGGAAAGATTGAGATGCGCTCGAAGGGCTTCGATGGAATGGTTTGCTCGATCGCCGGCGTCATGGGCGCGATTGGAGACCGGTGGGGTTTGGTGATCCTGCGCGATCTTGTGTGCGGGCTCAGCCGGTACGAGGATTTTCGCCAGTCGTCGGGCGTAACCAATGCGACCCTAAGCGACCGCCTGAAGCACCTCGAAGCGAGAGGCCTCATTGAGCGGCGGCTTTATCAGGTGAATCCGGAAAGGTTCGAGTACGTCCTGACCCAGAAGGGTTGGCAAATCGCGCCTATGATGCCCGTGCTCGCTCAGATCGGGGATCGCTTGGGTATGTCCGGAGCGTCAGAGCCGCCGATGACATTCTTCAATCGCAAAACGGGCGCCGAGGTACGTTGGAGCTTTGTCGATCAGGAAACTGGCGAGCAGGTAAGCCCGGCGGATCTCGAAATTAAAGAGGGTCCCGGCGCAGACGATCTGGTTCGATGGCGATTGTCCCGTGGAGGGCGACTCGACAGACATATGGCAGACAACGCTTCCCGCGCGCCAGCCGGCACGGCATCCGCTGGCGCAGAGCAAGATGAGAGCTGAACAGTAGCACCCGTCGGCTGACATGAGGGGTAACGCGACCGTGTCCCGCCGAGATCAAGGCCCGTGCCTGACCCTCCACCCGGACCTCAGGCGGGCAAAAGCCCCGCTGCGCGGTAGCTCTCGATGAGAGTATCGTAGAGGGCGATGTCCGCACGGCTTCTGGCGGTGAGCTGTGCACCCGCGACCGCGGCGAAGATGGCATTGGCGCGTGCCTCGCTTGCATCCGCCTCGACTACGCCGGTGGCGAGCAACGCCTTTTTCAACCACGCGACATTGACGTCGGCGAAGGTCTGAACTTCCCTTTTCACTAGGTCCGGCAGGTCATCATACTCTGCACCCATGAAACTGCAGAGGCACATTCGGTTCTCGTCTTCGAGTGCCCGGCGGAATGTCACCGGAAAATAGCGCAGGAGCTCGGCGGGATCGGAATTTTCGCTCCAGATCCTGTCCAGGTCGGCGGAAGAGTCCTCCCAATATCGCTTCGCGACCGCTGACGCCAAATCGGCCTTGCTCGGAAAATGATAATAGAGACTGGCAGCCTTGATGCCCACCTCGGCCGCGAGATCGCGCATGCTGAGGCCGCCATAGCCGTGCGCCTGTGCTGACTTCTTTGCAGCCTCGAGAATGTCTTCACGCGCATTCGAGCTCATTTCCACGCCTTTCTGATCGGTCCCAGTTAATCGAAAAAAGGGGGTTGACCAAGGGAAAGTTCGCTTCTAACTTGATCTAACTAACGTTAGTTAGGTACAAGGATGGAAAAATGCAACAGGAAAAGCTCCACTACACCGACGCCACGAAGCTGGCCGAACTCATCCGAACCAAGCAGGTCTCGCCCGTCGAGGTCATCACAGCGCATCTCGATCGTATCGAGGCGGTAAATCCCAGGGTAAATGCCATCGTCACGCTCGCCACCGGCGCGCTGGAAGCCGCCAAGAACGCGGAAGCCGCGGTCATGTCCGGTGAGGAGCTCGGTCCTCTTCACGGGGTGCCGTTCACGGTCAAGGACAGCATCGACACGGCGGGCGTCCTCACGCAGCGTGGCTCACCGATCTTCAAGGATCACGTTCCGGATACCGACGCCATCGCCGTCGCCAGGATCAAGGCTGCGGGCGGCATCCTCATTGCAAAGACGAATCTGCCGGAGTTCGCATACTCGGTCGAGAGCGACAACCTGCTGACGGGGCGCACGAACAACCCGTGGAACCTCGACTATACCCCCGGCGGATCGAGCGGCGGCGAATCTGCTGCGATCGCTGCCGGCATGTCCCCCCTCGGCCTGGGCAGTGACGTTTCCATCTCGACTCGTGGCCCGGCAGCGCATGTCGGTATCGTCGGCCTCAAGGCGACCCACGGTCGCGTACCGGCGACGGGACACTGGCCGCGCGTGCCGCGCCGTTTCTGGCATATTGGCCCGATGGCACGCAGCGTTCGCGATGTGGCGCTTGCCTATTCACTGCTCGCTGGTCCCGATGGCGCCGACGGCTTCGCCTCCATTGCGTCCGGTGTCGACACTGGCCTGGGTCCCTGGACCCGTCCTCTGCGCGTGGGCTGGCTGACGGACTTCTTCGGGCCGCTCGATCCTGAAGTGGCTGCAACTGTGAAGGAAGCGGCAAAGGCCCTTGCCGGCGCAGGCGTTCAGGTCGAAGAGGTCAAGCTGCCAATCCTGAAGGAAACCGATGGCGTCAGCATCTTCTGGCAACTGCAGCAGATGGAAACCCGGTCGGTATTCGAGAAGGTTACTGCTGGCCACGAAGACAAGGTCTTCCGTCATGTCAAGGCGATCTTCGGCACGCCCGACACATCGATAAAGGATTTTGTCGCAGGTGAGGAGGTTCAGGAGCAGCTTCGCGACACCTTCGCCGAGTACTTCAGGAACTACGATGTGCTGCTTTGCCCGGTGACCCCGTTCCCGGCAACAAAGCATGGTCTCGACGATGTCGTGATCGAGGGCAAGGCATACTCGCCGTTCCAGGTGATGAACGCGACCTCGATCTTCAGCCTTACCGGCAATCCGGCAATGACGCTGCGCTTCGGAACGAGCAAAAACGGTCTGCCGATCGGCGTCCAGATCGTCTCCTCGTGGAACGCAGAGTCCAAGATGTTCGACGCTGCATCGCGCCTCGAAGAGCTGAGCCCGGTCCGCAACCTTCATCCGTCGCTATGACAACGAGGCACCCGGTAGTTCGCTTCCGGGTGCGCCACCTGTACCGAGCGCGGCGGTCCGCTACTTTCCGGCGTCGCCCCTTCGGTACTCGACGCTCAAATCATCAAGCTGCTCACGGTCGCCGACTACGAGGCCTCACACGTCGCTCCCAATCACGCCAACTTCTCCAGCATCGCGAGCCGCAGACACCTCCGCGCTGGAGGAGGTCGGCGCGGTTGACGTCCGCTGCCATCACGTTGACTGGAAGGTCGCCCGTGCGGACGTCCGGTGTGGGAGCCTCGGCGAGACGAAGACCGTCTGCATCGCCGAACTCGTCGCCTTTACCTTGTCGCTCCTCACTTCGCCAGCGCCCGACGGGCGATGCTTGCTGCGAAGAGCGGTGTCTCGCGGCTGTTGTGGTCGCTGCCGGCTGCCTGTCGCGCCGCGGCGGCGTCCTCAAACTTGACGCCGTGGTCATCAAGGAAATTCATGAACGCATCTGTGGGATGGGCGGTGACGCGGTTGGTGTAGCGGGTGCGGTTGCCGTCGATTTTCTCCGCGATCAGTTCCCAAACGACGTTGACCTGGGTGCGGCCGTTGGTAGTGAAGACGTCCGAAATCGAGTTCATGCGGCAGTAGACGGGTTCGGCGACCTCTGCGACGTAGTGCTGGACGACGAGGCCGGAGCCAATCTGCTCGACGTTGATCGACATGCGACGGCCGTCATCGGTCCATGTTACGCCGGCGGCTATGTGGTCCGGCGGGCAGCAGCGCAGATATTCGGCTTCAGGCAGGTTGAAGAGCCAGTCGGCGATGTCGAGCTTTTCGATCGGAGCGTCGATTTCGGCGGAGTATGCCGATTGGGAGAGAATTGTATCGAGGACCTTGACCATCGCATTGTTCCTTCTGCTGAATGAGCACGAACGCTCGTTGACGAGAAGGAATGTGCTCCGGATGCCTACAGATGATAACGAACTGAATGCTCGAAACCGTTTTGCGTCGTAGGCAAAGATGAAGGATCCAAGGTTCGCCGAACATCTCGCGGTCTATGTCGACGTCGTTCGCACCGGCAGCTTTTCCGCCGCTTCCCGACGCCGTGCGGTCACCCCTTCGGCCGTGGTCCGGCAGATCGACGCGCTGGAGCAGGATCTAGGCGTTGCACTTCTGGTCCGTTCGACGCGGGCGCTCGCACTGACGGACGCCGGCCGTCACCTCTTTGATCGCGCCCAGCGTCTGCTCGACGACCTGGCCGACACTCATGCGGAGGTGGCCGCCTTCGACGACGCGGTCACCGGTACGCTGCGCATTGCCTGCTTCCCGACCTTCGGAAAACGCTACGTCATCCCGGTTCTGGCATCGCTCGCGCGCGACCATCCTGACCTGCATGTCGAACTGGATCTCACCGAACGGCTCGCCGATCCGGTCGCGGAGCGGCTCGACCTTGTCGTCAGGATGGGCGAACTGCAGGATAGTTCCCTGATCGCGACAAAGCTTGCTCCTCTCAACCGGATCTTGGTGGCGAGCGCCTTCTATCTTGAGCGCTACGGCACGCCGGGGAGTGCCGAAGACCTGCGCCAACATCGTCTGCTCGACAAGCTGCATGGCAACGACCTGCTCGGGTGGTCGGACATCTTTGGAAGTCCGGCGGGGGCGGCATGCGAGCGGGTTGCGTTTCGATCCGATGACTTCGAAGCGCTGAACGGTGCGGCGGCGTCCGGGATGGGCGTCGCTTTCCTGCCGAGCTGGGTCTCGGGAATGGCGGTGCAGTCAGGCGATCTTGTACGTCTTTCGCTCGAGGGCGAGCGGTGGAACGACCGTTCGTCCGGCATTTATCTTCTGCGTGCGCTCCAAGTCCCGTCCGCGAAGATCAGGGCGTTCTCGGATGCGCTCAAGACCCATATCGGGACGCCGCCGCGCTGGGACTAGCTCGTCGGGCTCCGAAGCGACGCGAGCTGTGTTTTCAGAGTGAGCTCACCGGCCAAGTGCCTTAATCCAGCTTTCAAACGAGCGCGCCCTCTCCAGCAAAGTCGCTGGCGCGGCATGGCCGAAATAACGTGGAACGGCCACGTTTCTCGCCTCGCGGGGGCTATAGCCAAATTCCTTGCTGAACGCCCGACTAAAATGGGCGGCCGAAGCAAATCCGACTGCCAGCGCGATGGCTCCTGAGACGGTGCTGTTCCACGACGCGCCGGGCGTACTCGATTGATCGGCACTGGCAGTGACAGTCACGTCTGTAAACGGGTAATGGGATCCCGGAAATAGCATTGAAACGAGGACAGTAATGAGCGTGGGTTCCCAGAACAGCAGACCATTGGCGGGCGTCGCGCTTGCCTCTGCGGGCTATGCCTGCTTTGCCTTGCAGGACGCCATCGTGAAGTGGCTTGTCGCCGACTACGAAGTACCGGAGATACTTTTCATGAGAAGCCTCGTGATTGTCGTGGTCACGGGCGTTCTCCTGCGCTTCTACCGACACCCATCGATCCTGAAGAGTCCGTACCGTGGCACCGTCGTGCTGCGGGCAGCGCTGATGCTGGTGGCGTGGCTGTTGTTCTACAATGCTGCCAAGTATCTGGGCCTTGCGGAGCTGACGACTCTCTATTTCTCTGCTCCGATCATAACCGTGTTCCTGTCCATTCTGGTTTTGAAGGAGGCCGTGGGAGCAGGACGCTGGGTTGCCTGCGTCGGCGGCTTTGTCGGTGTTCTCGTGGCGGCCAACCCCAGCCACTCCCCGAACCTGATTCCCGCTGCGATGTGCATCGTGGCGGGCTTCTGCTGGGCATGGAGCACCATCCTCATTCGCCTCGTGAGCCGAAGCGAAAGCACGCTGAACCAGATGTACGCGACCGGCCTTCTGTTCGGGCTGGCATGCGCCGTCTCGTTTCCATGGATATGGAAGACACCGGATCTGCAGGGGTGGGCGTTGATGCTCGGACTGGGAGCGGTGGCGACCATCGGGCAGTTTCTTCTCTATGAAGGCTTCCGGCATGCGCCCGCGTCGGCCCTCGCTCCAGTCGAGTACACCGGTCTTATCTGGGCGTTCATCTATGGCTACATGATCTGGGCCGAGATCCCCGCGACGAATGTGTTCATCGGCGCTCTCCTGATTGTCATCTCGAGCCTTGTCCTCGTCTCATTCGAACGGCGTGGAGAGGCGAAGGCCGCAAAGCGCGCCGCGCTCACTCAGCAATAGCGGAATCCTCGATCACCGCCGAGCGAAATCGAGAGATCGCTCCGCCACACGTTGGCGCTCGCGGCGGCCGAGCTATCGCTCTCAATCCCACGGTTGTATAATTCACAGGGAAACGAAAACATCTGTTCAGAGTCCACCGTCCAAAGGGAGGAAGCCTTGCCTAGATCATTGTTCCTGTCACTAGCGCTGGCTGCCGGTCTGTCCATCACATCAATATCCCTGCCGACCGAGGCAATCGCACAGACCAATATCTCCATCAACGTTGGCACCAATCTCAACAGAGGCAGAGGGATTAGCTGTAGTCAGGGCGAGAGGCTGCTGCGCAATCGCGGTTTTAGGGATGTCAGGCGGATCGACTGCCGTGGTCGCTTTTTCGTCTATCGTGCCTGGAGGGGCAGCAGCAGGTTCGAGATTGCCTTACGGCAGCGCGATGGCCGCGTTGTGGATATGCGCCGCATCAGTGGAAGGCGATAGTGCCTGCCGCAAGTGTTGCTGACTATGTTTCTGGAGGTCACGCCCTGGTATTGGCGGATCGCACCGCGCCAGATGATCAACCTCGCGGACCGAGCCATAGCACGACCCAGCGAGACTATGTGACCCGTAACAGCTGGGATCAGCTACCGGATTTCAGAAAGGCAGTCACGAGGTCGACGGTCTGCTTCGGATTTTCCTC
This sequence comes from Rhizobium sp. BK251, assembly GCF_004345245.1. Lineage (GTDB taxonomy): Bacteria > Pseudomonadota > Alphaproteobacteria > Rhizobiales > Rhizobiaceae > Rhizobium. The sequence continues at coordinate 61,388 of NZ_SLUQ01000015.1, forward strand.
CATCAGCCAGTGACCCAGAAGCTGAGGGGAAATGTGACGATTGTCGAGGCCGTTTTCGCCCCCAACAATGATTTCAAGCTGCGACCTCGGCGACAACGATGTCGTCTCTCGCAAGCCAACCGAGCCCGGTCCCGCCTCGCGCGCCGAACTCGAACTGGCCCACCAATTGTCTTGAGGGCTCAACGCTATAGCGGAGGAGGGGAGAACGCGACCCTCACCAACATTGCAGGCTTCCAGGCCGCGAAGGCCGACCTCACTCTGACGATCAACCGCTCCGACCTGGAGCAGACGATGATGGGCGCGAAGACCTTGGAGGCCCAGCTTGCCGACGGAACCGCCAAGGCTGACGGCGACGCCGGAGTGCTCACCAAGCTGGCGTCTACAATGGTCGACTTTGATCCGCGGTTCGAGATCATGCCGGGAAGCAAGGCTCGCACGGTCCAAGTCGCACATGCTGACCCGTACGAGGCGGTGCCGACGAAGCCGATTGCGGAATAGAGATGCGTGTGGCCCGCTAGCGATGGGGGCCACACACCTCAATCGATCGCCTTTGAATGTAACCATGAAGCGGACCAGGAAGAAGACGGTTCCGTTAGCGTCCGCGTGGAGATTCAGGGCAAGCAGGCAACGTTTAAACGCCAGACCTTGCTTGCTAGACATCGCCTGTTACCACCAGACGTTACCGAAGAGTGATCTCATCGGCCAAGTGCCTTGACCCAGTTTTCAAATGAGCGCGCCCGCTCCAGCAATGTCGCTGACGCAGCATGACCAAAATAACGTGGAACGGCCACGTTCCTCGCTTCGCGGGGGCTGTAGCCAAATTCCTTGCTAAATGCCCGACTAAAATGGGCGGCCGAAGTGAAACCAACTGCGAGGGCGATTTCGACGACCTGTTGGTGATTGGCTGAATTGCTGAGTGCCGCATGGGCGGACAAGAGACGGCGCTTTTGAATGTAATGATGGACCCCGCCACTCGGTTCGAAGAGGTTATAGAGGCGGGTGCGGGAGATGCCGAGTTCCCGACACAGCGTATCCGGCGTCAGGTCGATGGATCCCAGATTGCGCTGCACGTAGCGCCTTGCGCGTTCCATTTGCGTCAGGCCACCCTGTCGATCCACGGGACCGAAATATTCCGCCGATGACAACGCGGAGGTGAGAATCATATTGCATATGGTTTGCACCACCTGCGGAAGGTCAGTCGCGGCCAAAGACGAAAGTCTCACTTCGAAACTGTCCAGGTAGTCGATCAGCAGCTGAGTATAAGTTCCAGATAAAATGACGTTGTTTTTGATCTCACTGGTTGCCGACATGTCCGAAAGCAATTCGCGCGGCAAATACAGCGAGATCGACTGTGATTGGGTCGTTCGGCCTCTGAAGGGATGCCCTAAAGATCTCAGTTCGACCTTCCCCGGTTCGCCCTTGGCGACCTGCCTTTCCACTTCCGTCCATGACTGGCCGGTACGCAATAATGCGATATGCCAATGGTCGATTGAATTTGACCGGATTTTGGCGGCCGATCGTGTGTAGCTGTGGGCAGGTGTACATTGTTGAACTACCAGCATGTCGCCGAGATTCCAGGCAGTGTGATCCGCGGGAAACCCCGCGTCTTCGACCGACGCATCTGGCAGTCTGACATCCAAGAGAGGCGCCAAATACGCCTGCCAGGCGGCAAATTGATCTGCTGGGTCGAGATCACGTGTAGAAAAAACCAATGGCTCCAAGACAGGGGCAGCAACAAGGTTCTCGACAGGAATTTCCGGCTCCCGCGGCCAGCGGCGGCGATCAACCGACGGCGGCGGATTATCGCTGCTTTGCGCCTCATCATGTTTTTCGACAACGGGAGGCAACGATCGCCCTTTTTCCCCAGAGTGCCCCATTCATCCTCCCATGATTGCCTTGTTGCAGCCCAGGATAGCAATCACTCTACACAACTAACTGGGAAATCGAGGAAAAGTTCCGCACCGGAAGCTTCCAGCGCTCGCTGTGGCCGGTCGCTCTCTTCTAGCAGAATGTGTCACCCGAAACGAGTACGCCGGACCGTTCCGATTCTTCAAGATCGGCCTGTTCTCGGTGTGTGCTTTCGACGTCGGCCTGTCGGGAGAATTCCATGTGATCGATATCGTTGCGCTCGCCGATCAACCTCCACCGCTCGAGCGATTTTGGTTGCAGAAATGGACGCTGCGGCAAATTTCGTGACGCCTAGCTAACGACAATCGGCGTACAAATACATAAATATATCAACAGTATCGCATTGCAGAGATAATAAAAATCTTGATGCGATCATGTACAACTAAAATGTAGTCGCCGCCTGTAACGTATAGTAAACCAGTAGGGCTATATCAATGGAATACAAGCGTCCAATGGCAAACATAATAGGTCCTCGACATCCTGTCGATACTGCCTATCGAGTCGTAGAGCGCGAGGAAGTTCTCGCATCAGCATTTGAAGATTTCGTACGGCAGATTGTCGCCGCAGGGTGGCACGAATCGGAGGTCGCTTTGACCCTGGCCGATATTGCGGATGACTATGTCATGACGCTTGCCGCACGGCTGGCATAAATCTGCTGGCCGACCGAGCGCGGCGCGTGATTTCACCCGCGCCTGCGCCCGGAAAGGATGGCTAACCTGACCGGAGTAACTGGGGACCTACTCCGTGTCAGTTAGATGGGCGGCCGTATTGCGTCATGCCGCCTAAGACCGCCGGTTGCTTCTCGATGGGGGACGCCGGCGGTCTCTGCGTTCCCTGGCAAGGCACACTATCGCCATTGTGAGGCGCGACCCGCACTATGCACTAGCCCCTTGAGTGAGCAGCTTGCCAAGGAGATGGGCCCATTCCCTTTCTATGGCTTCCCACAGGTGTAGTCAGCGACGTCTGGCGATAGGTTGTTGTAATAGTCTCCGCGCTCCCGCGCATACATCTGCCATGCCGCGTTCGTAAAAAACCAATCCCGGCTGAAGTACAGTCCTGCCGGACCAAAGGGCGATGGCCCGGTCTTCAATGCTTCCCGGACTTGATCGCCGAGTGTGTCGATCGGTATTCTGAACCGCGAATAGGTGCCGACTTTGCCGCATTCAATTTCCACCAGATCATCCTTCTCGAAAATTTTCGCAACGAGCGTTTTCGTGTCGGAGGCAGATTTGATGAGCGAGTGGACCTGCGGCAGGAGGTCGAGCGAATAGCACCTTGAAGGGGTCGTCAACAGCCGCTCGTAGAGCCGGGGCAGGGATATCCTTATGAACCGCTCCGCCGCGATGCCAATCTGGTCGCCAGACGGGACCGCTTCTTGAGTAACCGAAGGATCGCGGACCCACAGTCCGTCCGTTCCCTCAGTTATGGTCAATGACACATCTTCCCTGGCGTCCTCGAACTCTTCCAGAATCCCCAGCAACTTGGGCGGAAGCGTAGGATAGCCCTTGTCGTCGGCAATCATATCCGCCGCGAGCCCTTGTGAAATCAGCGGGCCACCTTTCAACGATCTGCCGTCGTTGACGAGCCTGGCGAGCCGCTGAGCCAGATCATCTTCGGCGGCTGCCCATTCTTGCAGGAAGGCCTTCTTATCCCAGCCGTCCAGGACGACATCGCAGGATGACAAGGCGTTGAGAATTGATACGACTTCTGTCGGCTGTTTGAGCACGGGCTGGTTGGGATCGGTCCCCTGTACCCATTCCTGGAGCGCTTCTTCTGCCGTGGGCGGCAGCACGATTGCAGCACCTTGAATAGCCGTCTCAATCTCGCTCGCGCGGGCGGGTAAAGACGAGATCGCCGCATTAAGAAGGAAAGCGATGGCAAGGGCGATACTCACCGATGGTACAGGCATAATCGTACCTCCTTCCTAAAGGACAGCCTCCGGTGTGTGCAGGTCAGTACAACTTCAATAATCTGGTAAGCAGCGCGATTTAGCTTAGACGCCGGTGCGCCGTGACTGTCGGCATGTCATTGTTCTGCTAGCGGAACGGATGTCCGGTCAATGCGACGTGAATCTATCGCCTTCACAGGAAGATGCAACAGGGTCCCTGGCCGTGCAGCTTGAACGAAGATAACGCCAACCGACATCCGCAAGACTCCTGTCGATTAAACTTGTGGGATTGTCTTTGACGGAGAACCGGGCGCTCTGACATCATTCGTCGTGCGTTCGAGGCCGCGGATATGTGCATCGAGCAGGGACACCGCACTATGGGTATCACGCTTCTTTAGGGCGTCCACGATCTGCCGATGGGCATGGCTCGAGCCCGGTCGCCAACCGGCCGAACGCGTCGCCGAGAATATGATGCGCGAGTTTACGAGTTGGAGGTCATCGAGCATGCTCAGCAGTCGAGGCATCCGGCAAGGACTTACCAACTCCCTGTGGAAGGTACGGTTCGCCTGTTCCCATTCCACGATTGTCGTTGCCTGGTCTCCGGCTGCGAGGGCCAGTTCTATCCTCTCGAACGCGGCCGCATTCATTCTGGAAGCTGCTAACCGCAATGCCAATGTCTCGAGCGCGGCGCGAATTTCGACCGTTTCGCGAATTGAGGCCTGGTCCAATGGTGCAACTCGCATGCCGCGACGTGGCTCGTTGACGAGAAGCCCCCGGGCGCGAAGAAGCTGGAAAGCTTCCCGGGCCGGCACGTGGCTGGCATCGAATTCCTCGGCGATGTGATCTTGCCTGAGCGGGGTTCCCGCAGCGAGTTCTCCGGCAACGATCCTCTCCCCAATGATACGTGCAATTCGCTCTGCAACTGTTTCAGCCATGACATCCTATAGATAATCTATGATAATAATGATTGATCGCACCAGATCTGCGCTCTAGCCTATTGATAGGGCAGCATAATCATAGATTATCTATAACTCAAGTAAGCTCTTCCATGCTGACCTCGAGCGCTGGTGTAGGAGAACGGCATGTTGAAAACTGTGGCAGCGGCGGTCGCGGAACGCGCAGGCGGTGGAGATCTTTGGACGCTCAGTTCGGCGCGAGAGCTGTACGACCTGCCGTTCAACGACCTGCTGTACCAGTCACACACCGTGCACCGGACCAACTTCGACGCCAACCGTGTCCAACTCAGCAAGCTGCTCAACATCAAGACCGGTGGCTGTCCAGAGGACTGCGGCTATTGCAGCCAATCCGCCCACCATGCTTCCGGCGTAACAGCCTCCAAGCTGATGAAGCTCCAGGATGTGGTCTCGGAGGCGCGGAAGGCAATGGAGAACGGGGCCACTCGTTACTGCATGGGTGCGGCCTGGCGCAGCCCGAAGCCTCGCGATGAGGCCGCGATCGTCGCAATGGTAAAGGCCGTAAAGTCGCTCGGGCTTGAGACCTGCATGACGCTCGGAATGCTTTCGCCGGAGCAGGCTGAGACCTTCGCAAACGCCGGGCTCGACTACTACAACCACAACATCGATACCTCGGAGAGTTTCTACCCCGAAATCATCACCTCGCATAGCTTCGGGGATCGCCTGGAGACGCTGGCCCGTGTCCGCGAGGCAGGCATCAAGGTCTGTAGCGGTGGAATACTGGGTATGGGCGAGACAGTGGACGATCGTATCGACATGCTCGTCACCCTGGCGAATTTGGAGACACCGCCCGAGAGCGTGCCGATCAATCTGCTGATCCCCATGCCGGGCTCCAGGCTGGCAAACGCATCTCCCGTCGATCCAATCGCGTTCATTCGCATTATCGCGCTTGCACGCCTTATGATGCCGAGCTCGTCCGTGCGTCTGACTGCTGGCCGTACGGCAATGAGTGATGAGATGCAGGCGCTCTGCCTCTTCGCCGGCGCCAACTCGATCTTCATCGGCGACACACTGCTGACGGCGACCAATCCTGGCCAGGATCGCGATTCGAGCCTCCTCGGCCGGCTCGGCATCACGCCCATCACTGTGGAGAAGTCGGGTGAACTCTGATCGGCTTGCCCGCTACGCTTCGAAGCTGGAACAACTTCGCCAAAAGGGTCGTCTGCGTTCTCTGAGGCACGACGCTGGCATCGACTTCACGTCGAACGACTATCTGGGGCTTGCCGCATCGCCCGCTATGGGTGCGGCGTTGATCGCCGCAATCGAACGCGGAGTGCCGGTGGGCGCAGGCGGGTCGCGTCTGCTTCGCGGCAATCATGCGGAGCACGAAGCCCTTGAGGAGGAGGCTGCCGCATTCTTTCGATGCGAGCGAATGCTTTATTTCGGCAGCGGGTACACCGCAAATCTGGCCGTTCTCTCGAACCTGCCGCAGCGCGGCGACCTTATCGTCCACGACTGCCTCGTGCACGCAAGCGCGCACGAGGGGATGAAGGCTGGTCGAGCCGAGGTCATTTCAGTGCCGCATAACGATGCGAGCGCGATCGATGGCGCAATCCGCTCCTGGCGTGCGACAGGCGGCATGGGCTTGCCCTGGATTGTCGTCGAGAGCCTGTACTCGATGGATGGCGACCGCAGCGCCTTGCCCGACTTGGCGGAAATAGCCGATCGTCACGATGGCTTTCTCTTCATCGACGAAGCACACGCGACAGGCGTGCATGGCATCGATGGGATCGGCTATTCCGCCGAGCTCGAAGGCCGCGACAACGTCATCGTTCTTCATACCTGTGGCAAGGCGCTCGGCGCCGCCGGTGCCTTTGTGGGCGGCAATCGCGTGGTCTGCGACTTTCTCGTCAACAGAGCCGGCCCCTTCATCTATTCGACGGCGCCTTCGCCCTTGCAGGCAGCCTGCGTACGCCATGCTCTGGCCACTCTTGCGAAAGAGCCGGAAAGGCGGGTCAGACTTCATGACCTCATCGCCTTTGCAAACGCACAATTCTCCGAGCGTTTCGGCATGCCGGGAAGCGGCACGCAAATCTTGCCGGTCATCATTGGCGACAACGGCCGGACCATGCGCGTCGCGGCTCGCATGCAGTTGAAGGGCTATGACATCAGGGCTATTCGGCCCCCAACCGTTCCTGTTGGAACGGCAAGGCTTCGCATTACGATCACTCTGAACGTCGACAAGCCGACGATCGCACGGATGATGGCTGAGCTTGCCAAGGTGATTGAGGAGGAGGCGGCATGAGCAAGCGCTTCGTCATCACCGGGACCGATACCGGGATTGGCAAGACCGTCTTTTCGGCAGCGCTGACCAATGCTCTGGATGGTTGCTACTGGAAGCCCATCCAATCAGGCATCGAGGACGAGATGGACAGTGAAGCGGTCAGGAGACTTGGCTCGCTTTCGCCTGACCGGATCCTGCCGGAAGCCTGGCGCTTCCAGACACCGGTTTCGCCACATCTTTCGGCGGAAATCGATGGCGTTGCAATCGATCCAGATGCGCTTGTGCTACCGGACAGCGAACGGCCTTTGGTCATCGAGGGCGCAGGTGGTTTGCTTGTCCCATTGACCCGACAAACCACCTTCATCGACGTGTTCGCACGTTGGCGCCAACCGACAATTCTTTGTGCACGGACCGGGCTCGGCACCATCAACCACACCTTGCTGTCAATAGAGGCGATGAGCAAACGGCAAGTCCCCATTTTCGGCATTGTTTTCATTGGTGACGAGCGGTCCGACACGCAGAGAATTATCTCGGAACTGAGCGGCGTCCCAATTCTCGGCCGCCTGCCTTTCCTCGAGATGCTGACGCCGGGCACACTACACAGCGCTTTCGATGACCACTTCGATATCTCGGTCTTTCAGGAGGTCGCTGCGGCATGACCGGCTCTCCACGCACATCACCGGTCTGGCATCCATTCTGCCAGCATAAACTCGAACCTGTTTTCAAGCAGATCGTCGGGACGGAAGGGGCCCACCTGATCGACGAGGACGGCCGCTCTGTCCTTGATGCGATATCCTCCTGGTGGGTCATCACCCACGGGCACCGCCACCCAGTCATCATGGCGGCGATCCGGCTCGCGCTGGAGCGCTTCGACCAGATCATTTTTGCCGAATACACGCACGAGCCGGCTGAGGAATTGGCGCGCGGCCTGATCCGCCTGGCCCCGTCAGGCTTGGCCCATGTGTTTTATTCCGACAGCGGGTCAACTGCCGTGGAGGTCGCCATAAAAATGGCCCTCGGGTTCTTTCACAACAGGCGAGCGCTACGCTCGCGGGTCGTCGTCATGGAGCACGGCTATCACGGGGATACGATCGGCACCATGTCTGCCGGGGAGCGTGGCGTCTTCAATGCGGCCTACACGCCGCTGCTATTCGACGTTGATACCATCCCTTTCCCAGCACCAGACCGCGAGCAGCAGACTCTCGATGCCCTGGAGCGCTTCTGCCGCGGCGGCAACGTCGCGGCCCTACTGATCGAGCCGCTGGTTCTCGGTGCCGGAGGCATGAAGATGTATTCGCCTCGTCTGTTAACGGAATTCAGGCGAATTACCGAGCGTTACGGCACGCTCATGATCGCCGACGAGGTGATGACGGGCTGGGGGCGGACAGGAACCCTCCTGGCATGCGCGCAATCCGGGATCACTCCCGACATACTGTGCCTTTCCAAGGGGATTACCGGCGGCGCATTGCCTCTTGCTGCAACCTTGTGCACGGCGGAGATATTTGATGCGCATCTGTCTGAGGACCGCAGCCGCACATTCTTTCATTCCAGTTCGTACACCGCCAATCCCATCGCCTGTGCTGCGGCCTTGGCGAATCTGGAAGTGTGGCGAGAGGAGCCGGTAGAAGAACGCATTCAGGCGATCGCGGGAATGCACCATGACAGGCTGGCACGGTTTCGGTCTGATCGACGCTTTGTCAATGTCCGTCAGCAGGGCACGATCGCTGCGCTTGATCTTGCTGTCGAGACAACAGGTTACCTCTCTGAGGTCGGCCCGCTTCTCCGCACTTTCTTTCGTCAAAGGGATGTCCTCATTCGCCCGCTCGGGAACGTCATTTATCTGATGCCTCCATACTGTGTGACAGTGGGCGATCTCGATCGAGCCTATGGCGCCATCGAGGAAGCAGCAGGGTTTATCGAGAAGGCGGCACGATGACGATCTCGAGCCGGATTGCAGGCTTCGGGCACTACGTCCCTGAGCGGTGCGTCGAGAACCCGGAAATCGAAATGCGCCTTGGCCTCGATCCGGGCTGGATCGAAAGACGCACCGGCATCACGTCACGGCGCTGGGCGTGGCCGGATCAGACGCTAACGGACCTCGCGGCGAATGCGGGCGCGATGGCACTTGAGAAAGCCGGCGTGGATCGCAGCGCCGTTGCGCTGACCCTTCTTGCAACATCGACACCTGATCACCTTTTGCCGCCAACGGCCCCGCTGCTTGCACTTCGTCTCGGCTTGTCGGCCTCCGGAGCGATCGACCTTGCCGGTGCCTGTTCCGGTTTTCTGTACGCGCTCGTGCTGGCCGACGGTTTTGTCAGGGCACAGGGTAAGCCGGTGCTTGTCGTTGCTGCCAACATACTGAGCCGTCGCATCAACATGGAGGAGCGGGGGACGGCGGCGGTCTTTGCGGACGCGGCCGGCGCGGTCCTGCTCGTGCCGTCGATGGATCCGCAGGGCGGCATCCTCGGCGTCGAACTGATGCAGGACGGAGAGAGCTACAATCTCATACAGATTCCATCTGGCGGCAGTGCGCGTCCTTTTGATGACTGTACCGATCCAAGTGACCTTCGGATGACTATGCGGGATGGGAGAGCTGTATTTAGCCAGGCTATTCGCATGATGACGCAATCCTCGTTAAAGGCCATGGGACAAGCTGGACTTGAGCCACGCGACATAAACCGGTTCATTCCACATCAGGCCAATTCCCGCATTATTGATGCCGCTTGTGATCGGCTTGGTCTTTCGTCCGCGATAGCGGTGCGAACAGTTGGGGAATTCGGCAACTCGTCGGCAGCTACCATCCCTCTGTCTCTATCGATTGCCAACAAGCAGCGCCCCTTCGTCCTTGGTGAACGGTTACTGCTCGCAGCGGCCGGCGCAGGCATGATTGGCGGAGCAGTCGTATTTGGAGTGGTGTAGAAACGCGATTGAGCCCCGACCAGAACGTTCGAAGCCTATGGCAACTCCAGCAACCAAGCCGATAGACGTTGTGCGAGGCTTCGGAGATGATCTTGCGTTGAAAATCCCGAGATCTTCTTCCTTGGTTTCAGATCGTGGTCGCCATCCTCGAGCCAGTGGATGTCGATAGACTTCGACAGTTGATAGGTCGCGACCTCTTCGGGGGTTCCAAAGGGGTCGCGGGTTCCCTGAAATATGAGAGTTGGCGTTTGGAGCCTCTCAAGATGCGCCGTTCTGAGCTGATCTGGTTTTCCTATAGGGTGAAACGGATAACCAAGGCATATCAAGCCTTTGACCTTACCGGCGCGGTAGAGTTCGTCCGCGACCATACTAGCAACGCGGCCGCCCATCGACTTTCCTCCAATTACAAGGCGGCCGGCGTTCAATCTCTCGACAGCATCCCGATACTCGCCCAACAATTGTTCGGCGCGGGGAGGTGGCTTGACCTTCCCGCTGCGACGGCGCTGAGCCATGTATTCAAACTCAAATCGCGCCACCTTGATACCGTTGTCCGCAAGGGCTTCGCTGACGGCTGTCATTGTGGCGGAGTCCATCGGTGCGCCTGCGCCATGAGCAAGCAAGATCGTAGTGCTGGAGTCCGAAGGACCAGAGATCAGAAAGTCACTTTGGGTCATATGCGCAGGGTTCGGCAAGCGGTCCGGTTCTGTCAATCGCCATCTTCCAATCCTCACTGATCGGTACAGACAGAGCAGGTCCTCGGTTCATATCCCTTCAATGGCGTCGCCTTGGCGCCACGATGAAGTCCTGGCCGATCGTCGGAGTGATGCTTTGGCTGCGATCGTGTGTGGTGTCGCATGCGGACGGATCGATGTAGTCTGCGGAACGATTCGTCGCTGCGAGCTGCAGGCATATGGAAACTTCGCTTTATCTGCCCGTCAAAGGCTTTCTCGAAAAGGCAGGCTACGTCGTCAAGGGCGAGGTCGGCGGGTGCGACCTTGTCGGCTTGAGCGATGTCGATCCGCCTGTGGTCGTGGTTTGCGAACTGAAGATGAACTTCAATCTCGAACTCATCCTGCAGGCCGTCGACCGCGCAACTGTCGCAGACGAAGTCTGGATTGCGGCGCGAGTCTCGGCCAAGGGCCGAGGCCGCGAGGCCGACAAGCGCTATCGCGATCTCTGCCGCCGCCTCGGGATCGGCATGCTCGGCATTTCCGATGCCGGCGAGGTCAGCCTTATCGTCGGCTCCGTATCGCCGATGCCACGGACAAATCCGAAACGACGCTCGAGGCTCATGCGCGAGCATCACAGACGGCGCGGCGATCCGGCACCGGGCGGGAGCACACGCGTGCCGGTCATGACGTCTTATCGCCAGCAGGCGCTCGGCTGTGCGGCAGCGCTGGAGTCGGGACCGCTTCGCGTGCGCGATATCAGATCCAGTGTACCGGATGCCGGAAGGATCTTGCTTTCGAATGTCTATGGCTGGTTTGAACGCCTCGACAGAGGCGTCTACGGCCTGACCGACGCCGGGCACGAAGCACTGCAGCGATGGCCGCAGCCGGACGGGAAGGCTGTTTATGGCCATTCCGGCGTGACTTCCATTTCACAATAGAGCTTTGTATCGCTCAAATCGGAAATGCCGTGTGTGGTTCGAGTTTGCTCGAGACACTCACCCTTTTCCACTTGTGGCCCGCAGATTATAGATGATGCCATCGCTGGCCGTTGCTTGGTGTCGATACGCGGCGACCTAAATGTTTACTTTCCGAAGCGAGGAGAAAGACATGACGGCAATTCCCTATCGCAGCGCTCTTATCATCGGGGCGGGGTCCGGCATCAGTGCCTCGCTTGCTCGAGTGCTGCGCTCGGCGGGCCTGTCGGTTGTCGTCGCCGCCCGAGACGTCGAGAAGTTGAGCCCATTGGTCGACGAAACCGCCGCCTTCGCCCTGCCGGTCGATGCCAGCGATGCAAAACAGGTGGAGCGTCTCTTCGTAGAGACGGACGCGCTGATAGGCTCGCCGGAGGTGGTGATCTACAATGCCAGCGGGCGGGTTCGCGGGCCGATTGCCGAGCTCGATCCTTCCGAGGTGGAGAAGGCGGTCGCCGTCTCGGCATTGGGCGCCTTCTACGCCGTGCAGCAAGCGGCTCGACGAATGCTTCCGGCGGGAAAGGGAGCCATCCTTCTCACAGGCGCCACGGCCGGCGTCAAAGGCTTCGCGAACTCGGCGCCGTTTGCGATGGGTAAGTTCGCCTTGCGCGGTCTCGCGCAAAGCGCCGCGAGGGAGCTTGCCCCCAAGGGAATCCATGTCGCACACGTCGTGGTCGACGGCGCCGTACGCAGCAAGCTTCGCCCCGATCCGAACGAGTCTCCGGACAGCACGCTCGATCCCGACGCCATCGCCCAATCATACGTAGACCTGCTTCGTCAGCATCGCAGCGCATGGTCATGGGAGATCGAAGTCAGGCCGTGGGGGGAAAGGTTCTGACGAGCCCGAGCTGTCCTACGATGCTGCAAACCGCGGCGAGGAAGACCCCGTTTGACATGGATGAGTTGCTTGCGGCTGTCGGTGCTGTTACGGACGATGGGCCCCATCTCACCGCGGCTCATCTGACGGGCGGTCATGAAGTCGATCCAGTTCTCGCCATCCTGCGCCAACTTCGAGACCCAGTCCTTGTCGTCCATCCTATATGGATTGTACATCCGGCGACCACCCTGAGTTCGCCGGCCGAAAAGTCTCTTGGGCATCAACGACTGCCAATGGGTCAGGGCGGAGGTGTCTTCGTCGCCACGGCCCTGGATCGACGCGGCTGGATCTGTAGTTAAACCTCAGCGTCTTCGCTGCTTTCGGCATTTCCGCCGTTGAATATGTTGGTCAGCGCGGCGCAGTTTGGATCTCTGACGTCGAACAGTTCGGCTGGAGACTTCCAGCCGGTCGCGATGCCGATGGCAGTTCCTGTTGCCCAGACCGGCTCTTCTCCTGCCCGCTGCAACAGGCGGGGGCCGTGGGCCGCGACGCATTGCTGAGATTGCTGCAATGCCGCGACGGGGAGGTTAGCGCTATCGACGCGCTCACGGATTTCGGCGTGGAGAGGGTCGACGACGAACAGAGCGAATAGCCAGGCAGCGATTTCGGAGATCAGGGCGGTTTTTCCCTTGGCGTCGGCGTGAATGTCGGGAATGGTCCGACATCGCGAAAGTGCCGATGCTTTCGCCAGAGGGGCCCGGACCAGCGGGTCGAGCGCTCATTTGGGGATTGCAGGGCGCATTTCAAGTGCCGCGGGCGGCCGACGCTGGCCCAACACGTCCGGACGCCTATATCCGTGTCCGCCAGGGATCAAACCGGGCGGGGCAGTGGGCAAAGACCTATCCTGGTGGCCGATCGCTTCAAGGCGCCTTGCGATCGAGAGATGGCAGCCGCGTCCTGCGCCGGTCGCCATCGGCCGGCCATCCGTCCGTTCCCATTGCCGCGACGTCGAAAGCCAGTGGTTCGGCTCACTACTTCAAGAACCTGGTCAGCAGCTCCCACAGTGTTAGCTCATGATTGAAACGGCCGTTGCGAAGGAACTCCAACACCTGCGCAATTGCGAGCGGATTGTTCATGATGAATGTATGCGTCGCTGCCAGGACGATGTGATCTGCCATACCGTCCAGCTTGGTGCTTTCCACCGAAACCTTGCCGTCATTCGGCCCGTCGAAGGCGCTCGAAAGAAGTGGATTGACCGAGATATTGCCGGCAATGATGCCGAGGTCGAAGTCAGCAGGACCCAAGCTGTTCGGGACACTGCCGGCTTCGGTGCCGAGCTGCAGCCCGGCTGGCCCGTTGAGGATCTCGAAAAGCTTTATGTCCCTAACGGAATCGACGATCTCTGACCCGTGGTTGGGGGGAGCCAGCATAACGACTCGCCCGAGATTGGCGGGCCGGTCCTGCTTCAGCCAGGCCCGAACAAGGATGCCGCCCATGGAATGGGTAACGAAATGAACCTTTCGCTCACCGCACTCGGACACCGACTGACCAATGTATGTCAGCAGCGCCTCCAGGGGAGCCTCCGTGGACGGATATGTGTTGTTGACCACCTTATAGCCCGCCGCTTGCAAGCTTTCTTCCATGATGAGCAACGAGGCTTCCGTCCTGGCGAGCCCATGCAGCAGCACCACGCACTCCACAGCAAGGGCAGACGTCGGGCAGAAACACATGATGCAGAAGGCCAGCACACGCATTGACGGCCCGCATATAGTTGGAAGTCTGGCGCATGATGTCCGTACTGGTGCGCGTTGTCCATCGCAACGCCTGCGCCGTCGGCGTATTTAGGCCTTCGTCCAACTCGGCCAACGGCCTCAAGTGGCGGGATGACATCTTTCAGGCCGAGCACTTCTGCCCATCGGCTGGCGCGCCAACGCGTTCGGTCCGGCCTCGCGTCTCTTGCATTTCGCTCCGCGCCGAGATCAACCTGTGGCCACCATCTTCTTTTGAAAGCTGTCATGCGCCTTCCGCCTCTCAACGCCATCCGCGCTTTCGAAGCCGTCTGCCGGCAGGGCAGCGTGTTGCATGCCGCTGAAGAACTCGGTGTCGTACGTGGCGCGGTGCGCCTGCAGATCGCAACACTCGAGAATCATTTCGGCGAGAAGCTCTTCACGAGGGACGGCCGGCGGCTCGTGCCGACGGAAAGAGCGAGGGATCTGGCTGAAGCGGCGACGGCGGCTTTTTCCCTCTTGCAGCATGCTTCCGCCGATTTCCAGAACGGGACTGCGCGCAAGCTGCGGCTCGGTGTTCCATCGGCCTTTGGCATATGGTGGCTGATGCCGCGCATGGGCAGTCTGCAGGATGCGATGGACTCGACGGAAGTCGACATCGTCCCGATGGTTGTCGCCGAGCCTCTTCTCAAGCATCCCGAGCTCGACGCTGTGATCATGGGCGGCGAGTATCGTTCTTCGGCGGGCGTTACTGCGGTGCGTTTCATGGAGGATGAATACGGTCCGGTGGCCGCCCCGTCTCTTGTCGCGGGGTTCGGGAAAGACCCCTCGACCATGTTGAAGGCGACCATGCTTGTCAGTCGCAGTGTGCCGAAACTCTGGGAAGAGTGGTTCGCCGAGAGCGGGACGCCGCCGGTGGATTTTGTGCGCCGCCTGGAATTCGAGGACCTCCTGCTGGCACTTGGCGCCGCCCGCTCGGGCTTAGGTGTCGCACTCGCACCGCGCGCCTCCATCGAGGACGACCTTGCGCGCAATGTGCTTGCTGCTCCTTTCGGCTTCATCCGCCGCCCGGCCGGCTACAGCTTCTGCTGCCGCACGACCGATCTCCGAAAGCCAGGCTTCGCGGCAATCCGGGATTGGCTAGTCAGGGCAGGGGCCGGAGATCAATAGGGCAGATTTTCTGCCCTATTGGCAGGGGAATGTCCATACCTTCTGACGGCGCCTATCGTTAAGACGGCTTATCGCCATCGGAGACGCCATGATGAACAACACCGCCACCCGTATTGACTGGATCGGAAACAGCTGCCGCCTGTTGAAGGCGACTAGCGCGGAGTTCGAGCGCACGCGGCCGTTCGCGGGGCTTTCGATCGGCACCGGCATTCATCTGGAGCCGAAGACGGTCGCCTTGCTGATGACGCTCCTGGCGGGTGGCGCCAAGCTCGTTTGCACCGGCAATCTCAACAGCACGCAGCCCGCCACCGTCGACTATCTGCAGTCCCAGGGCGTCACCGTCTTCGCGACGCAGACCACCGATCCTGCCGAACACCACCGCAACCTTGAGGCGGTTGTCGATGCCAGGCCTGACTTGTTGCTCGACAATGGCGGCGATCTCTTTGCCATCGCAGCCGAGCGTCCCTACGCCAATCTGCTCGGCGGCACAGAGGAAACGACGTCCGGACGCACGCGCCTCCTGCCGATGCGCGAAAAGCTGAACATGCCGATCCTGGTCATCAATGATAGTCCGATCAAGCAGTTTGCCGAGAACAAGCATGCCGTCGGCCAAAGCCTATTTGAAAGCTACATGCGCTTCACGAACCGGTCCACCAATGGCAAGCGCGTGACGGTCTTTGGATACGGCGCCTGCGGCAGAGGCACCGCCGCCTGCTTCCGCAATGCCTTCTCCACGGTAAGCGTCGTCGATATCGATCCTGTGACTGCGCTTGAAGCGCATCTCGATGGCTTCGTCACACCGCGACGCGAGGAGGCGATCCGATCGGCGGATGTCCTCGTCACCGTCACCGGCTTTCCCGATATCGTAACCGCCGCGGACCTGCCGCTTCTCAAGGATGGTGCCATCCTGATGAATGGGGGCCACTTCCCGTGGGAGATCGATGTTGCCGGCTTTCGCGCTCATTCCGACGTTGCGCATATCGAGCGCTATGAGACCGACGCGATGGAAGCGCTGCATCTTAGCGACGGCCGCAAGTTTCACATTCTCGGCGGCGGGCATATGGCAAATCTCGCCGGACCCCGGCCGCTCGGCAATTCCGTCGAGTCCATGGACCTTGGATTCACGCTGCAGGCACGCTGCCTGGAGCGCGTTGCAAAGGGCGAGGTAGGAGCCGAATGCTGCATCGTCCCGGTGCCCAAGGATATCGACGCCGCGGTCGCAAGCGCCTATCTCGATCTGGCACGCTAGCACTCCGGCCAGCAAGGCTCCCCGGCCGCACGCTTGTCGTGAATTACCGTTTGCGCAGGAGACCCTGTTTCGGCCCGTCCGCAAGTAATGATGCGGACCTTGGCCTGTCCGGCCGAGTGCGGATGCAGGTGCAAAGCAAGTGGGCCGGCTGCGACAACAGTCGGCTCAAATCAGTATCCCATTCACCCCTAGTTACGCTGGACATCGAAGATTAACATGAGTAACACACTCATGAAATTTTTCGGTTCGTCCATCGGCTTGCTGCCACCGGGATACGGGTAGCTCAAGGAGTGATCTATGTCTCGACGCCTCAAGGCTCTTTCCGCACTGGCATTGTCCCTGCCTATCTTTCTGCCGACAACGCTGCATGCCGAAAGTTCGTTTCTCGATCACCGCGGAAAGAAAATCACCTTCGAGAGGCCGCCGGAAAAGGTCGTCACGATCGTCCGTTCCGCGCCGATCATATATCGCGCGGTCGACGAGAAGGCGGACAGCATTGCCGGCATGAACAGGGATTCGCTGGTGCGATATTTCACCAGCGGCATCTACGCCGAAATGCTGCCGGAGATGGCAAAGATCAATGCCAGCGCAGCCCAGGACGGTTTTGTACCGAATGTCGAGGCAATCCTCGCCCAGAAGCCGGACGCGGTAATTCAATGGACCCATGACGAAAAGCTCATCGAGCCACTGGAGCGTGTCGGTCTCACCGTCGTGGGCTGGCAGTGCTGCACGGAACAGGACCGCCTCGACTACATCACGCTGACGGGCTACATGACCGGTCGCAACGACCGCGCACAGGCGATCCTGAATGCACAATCCGATACATTGAAGGCACTCGACGGCAAGGTCGCCAAGCTCGACAAGACAGCTCTTCCTTCGGTTCTTCATATCGACAAGCTGGCCGACCAGATCCAGGTCATCGCCAACGGTTCACAGGATCTTTCGCTCAGCGGCGTGACGAATCCGGCGGCCGACAATACTGGCGAATGGTGGCGCACGGTCGATTTCGAGCAGCTACTGGTCTGGAACCCCGACATCATCATCATTCCGGCCTATGCGGACCTCACGCCCCAGGACTTCTTCAACAACCCGGTGATCGCCAGCCTCAAGGCGGTCAAGGAGAAGCGGGTTTACAAACAACCAGTCTTCGCGCGCACGCCGGATGCGCCGGAAATCTTCCTCACCTCGGAATGGCTGGCCGCCATCGCCCACGGCGCCGACTTCGCACCGGAATTCAGGAAACAAATCGTCGATACCTACAAGCTGATCTACGGCGCGGAACTGACGGACACTCAGATAAAGGCAATCCTTGAATCCGAGAGCAATGCGCCGGCGCTGAAGTATGTCGAACTTTTCGGCTAAGGCACCGGCAACCGGTCTTGCAGGGCGGAGCCGAGCTTCGGTTTCCGTCCTTCCCGTGCTGATCTGCATTCTCGTTCTTGCGATCCTCTATTCGCTGACGATCGGACGCTACGACCTGTCGGTCCGGGATGTCGCCTACATTCTGATCGACAACGTGCATCCCATGATCATCCCCTATTGGGAACCGGTGCAGGAAGTCGTTGTCGAGCAGGTTCGTCTTCCGCGCATCATGGCAGCGGTCATTGTCGGCTTCGGCCTGTCCGTTTCGGGTGCGGCACTGCAGGGGCTCTTCCGAAATCCGCTGGTGGATCCAGGCATCATTGGCGTTACGTCAGGCGCGGGCTTCGGGGGCACGCTGGCAATCCTGCTCGGATTGCAAGGTCCTCTTCTGCTGACGATGGCCTTCCTCTTCGGCATCGGGAGTGTCTTTCTCGTCAAGCTGTTGTCGACGGTGCGGGGACGCACAAGCATGCTGACGCTCGTTCTGGCGGGCGTCGTCATATCGGCCTTCTTTTCGGCAGCGATTTCCATCGCCAAACTGCTTGCCGATCCCTTCCAGAAACTGCCCGCCATCACCTACTGGCTGATGGGCAGCATCGCATCAAGCAACTATCTGGACGTTTTGCTGGTCGCTGCGGCAGTGGTGCCTTCGGCCGTCATGATCTATCTGCTGCGCTTCCAGATCAACATCATGTCGCTTGGCGAGGAAAGAGCCAGGGCGCTTGGCACGAAGGTCGTGCTGGTCCAATGGATCATCCTCGTCGCTTCGGCTCTTATTTCGGCAGGCGTTGTTGCGACTTCCGGCATCATCGGCTGGGTTGGCCTCGTCATCCCGCATGTCGCTCGTGCGTTCGTCGGCGCCGACCACCAGCGGCTGCTGCCGGTATCTGGCGTGATCGGTGCGATCTACCTGCTGATGGTCGACAATCTGGCACGGACGGTGACAACGGCAGAGATCCCGCTTGGCATCATCACTGCTCTGATCGGCGTTCCGGTCTTTGCGGTAATCCTGCGTCGTCTCCATGCGAAGGGGGGCTGGTCCAGTGATTGAGGCAAGCGACCTCACCATCGAGCGCGGTGGTCAGACCATCCTCAGAAATTATAGCCTGCGTCTGGAACGGGGGCGGATTCTGGCGGTGCTTGGCGCCAATGGCGTCGGCAAGACAACCCTGATCAATACACTGATCGGCGTTATAAAGCCGAGGTCCGGACGGCTTTCGATCGGTGGTCAGGTGGGCTTCGTTCCCCAGCTGTTCGAAGTGCCGTTTTCTTATTCCGCGCTCGATATCGCCCTGATGGGCAGAGCTCGCCATCTCGGTATGTTCGGCGCGCCCGGCAAGTGGGACTACGAGGTCGTGCGGCACTATTTCCACATGCTCGGGATCGAACATTTCGAACAGCAGGCCTTCAATTCGTTGAGCGGCGGCCAGCGTCAGCTGGTGATGATTGCCCAGGCGCTGACATCGGAATGCGAGCTGCTGGTGCTCGACGAACCCTGTGCGGCCCTCGACTACAAGAACCAGGACAAGGTCCTGGGGCTTCTTGCCCATCTCAGGGAAACGCACGGCATGACGATCGTCTTTTCTACCCACATGCCGCAGCACGCGGTGGAGATTGCCAGCGACGTCCTGCTGATGACCAGCGGGACCAGTTATGTCTGCGGCCCGACGGCGGATGCGCTTAGCCCCGAAAACCTGACGGTTCTTTATGACCTTCCGATCGCTCGGGCGGATTTCAACGGGCTCGCCAAACATACCTACGCACCCGTATTCCGTCACGATGGAGCGCGCTTCGATGGCTGAGCCAACCGTGCCCGGCAAGAGGCTTGCCTATGTCCACTGGGGCAATAGCTGGCAACTGCGAAGCTTCCAGGATTTTCGTCACTATATCGACGACCTCATCTATATCCACGACCTGCCCCAGACCGACCTGTCGTCCTACGCAGCCGTCGTCGTGCCAGACGCGATGGACACGCCCACGCTGCATCCTTATGCACGGCAGTTGAACGCCTATATGCATGGCGGCGGTTTTCTTGTCGTATTGCTCCAGGGCCATGCTGACTGGCTCGACATTCCGGGACTTGAGTGGACGCAGGGGAACTGCCGCGACTGGCTGTGGTGGACGAAAGGCAAACAGCTGGAGGTAAGGCTTTCCGAGCCACGCCACCCTATCACAGACAGCATGCCTCTTTCCCATATGAGCTGGCATTGGGGCGGCTCCTACAACGTTCCGGACGGTGCCCGCTCCATCCTCGAGATTGAAGACGGGCGCGGCAGCCTGTTTCTCGACTTTCCCTCGCTGCCCGGCGGCGGCAGATTGCTGCTCGCAACGCTGGATCCGCACTCGCACAACGGCCAACGCTTCATGCCGGCGACCACGCGCTTCCTCCGGTCGTTTTATCCTTGGCTGAACCGCGAGCTGGGGATCGAGCGGCCTGCGAAAAACCGGTTCACCTATCTACAATGCTCTCACGTCCCGTCGGAGTGGCATCCTGAATGGATAGAGGAAAGTCTTGGACGAGCCGAGTTCGAGCTCCTCTTTGCTCCCTGCGATCGGCTCGGCCCCGAATTGCTGGCGAAGACGGACACGCTCTATATCCCGAGCAGTCACGACGAGTTCTTCCTCAAGAGTCGAGCCGACGATCTTGTCGCGTTTTTGGAGCGGGGCGGGAACCTGATCATCTGCGCCGAACCGTTTCAACCGTGGTTGCCCTTCATGGCACCGTTCCACGCCGTTCCGCCGCGCCCTTTCGCCAATATCAAGGTTCGCGTGCGCGATGACCGGTTCGGGATTTTCTCCGATCTCGGCGAAGGATTCGACGGCTGGCAAGGCATTTTCGGCCAGTATGCGCGCGGCTGGACCGATCCACCTCCCGGTGCGATAAGGCTGACCGATGTCGGCCCCGAGCACGACCCGAAACCGGCGGACTGGATCTGGCAGTACCCGACCCCAACCGGACGCGGGGGATACGTCTTCATGCACAACGGCGACAACATGACCCGATACCCGGACCATGGCCCGAAAAAGGAGGGCCTCGTTGCCAATATCGCCGTCGCGCTAAGAAGGCTCTCCATGGGTGAGTTGTTATTCTAGCGGGATGGCAAGGGGTCGAACTGCCGGATGCCCGCCCCGCACGGCCTTTTGTCTTGCCGCAGCAATAAAACGCCGACCGCGCTAGCGGCTGCCGAACCGCGCAGTTGCGGCGCTGGCTTGATCTCTTAAACCTTGGTGGAGAACTGGGCGGGCGCGGCGCAGGACTGCCCGATGAGCAGCCTCGGGTCAACGATGTGTTCTCTGGCGGCTATTGCCTCGGGCGTGCGGCTGCTTATGCGCTCCAGCAACCACTTGCTTGCCACACGGGCAATCTCATCGATTGATTGCACGGCCATTGTGAGCCGAGGAGAGATGACGTTTGACCACGGCACGTCGTCTATGCAGGTGAGGGAAATGTCGGCTGGGCATTTCAGCCCGAGATCGTTAATCGCCTGGAGGACGCCAAGCGCGGTGATATTGTTGGCCGCCAGAATGGCCGTCGGCCGATCGGGACGGGTAAGGAGCCGCATCGCCTGCGTATACGACAAGTCTCCATCGTATTCGCCACGGACGACAAGGCTGTCGTCCACCGGCAGCCCCGACGCCGCCATGGTGTCGTAGAAACCCTTCATCCGCTGTTCGGCTGTCCAGAGGCCTGTGATCCCAGCGATATGCGCGATGCGCGTGTGGCCCCATCGGATCAGGTGTTCGGTCAACATGGCGCTGGCCAGGACGTTGTCGGACCCGATGAAATCGGCATCGATCCCCTCCACCTTGTGATCGAGCATCACGATCGGCATTCTGTATGAGGAGATACGCTCCACGTATTCGCGTCCCCTGCCGTGTGGCGATAGGATGACGCCGGCGACTCGCTGGCCGCTCAATTGCTCGAGGATTGCCAGATCGCGCTCGGGGTCTGCCCTGGATTCCGAGACGATGACCAAATGGTTCTTCTCGATGGCATAGCGCTCGACCTCCTGAAGAATCTTCCCGAAAAACGGGTTGGAGATGTCGCCGACGATCATCCCGATCAGCCGGCTGCGACCGCTTTTGAGGCTCTGAGCCACAGGATTTGCAACATATCCGACGTCACGCGCAGCCTGCCAGATACGCTGATAGGTATCTTCGTTCACCTTGCCTGTTTCATTCAGTGCCAGTGAGACCGTCGAGATTGAGACGCCGGCCAATTTCGCGACATCGCGTATCGTTGCCATTTCATCGAACCGTTTCTATCGGAACCAGCGTCCGAGGCGATCGGACATATCAGTTGCCAATACAGAGCTTTCCGCGTCTCGTCTAGATCGCGCGATCGGCTATTGACACCGATATTGCTCTTATGGCTTATTTCACATCGAAACGGTTCGATGCTTAGTGGTTGCGGGTTTCCGCATGCATTTGAGGATGTTGCCGAACCGGTTCGGAGGGGTGGTGCCAACTGGGACCGCCTGCCGGCTCGGCAACGTGAGATGGACACCGGGGCGCGCCCCAAACCTGTCCCTGGGAGGGGATCATCGATATGAACTGGACGAAGACGCTCTCGCGTTCTGTGCGCCTGTGCGCGTATGCATTGGGACTGGCCGCCGCAGCCGGCCCGCTTCATGCTCAAGAGAAGGTGACCATCAAGATGTGGAACCTTGTCGAGGAGGGCTACCCTGCCTTTCTCGATTACGCCAAGGCCGAATACGCAAAAACACATCCTGATGTCACGATCGTCAACGAGTTCTTCCCGAACGAGGCCTACAAGACGACGCTTCAGGTCGCCCTCGTCGGTTCTGCGCCGCCGGACGTATTCTTCAACTGGTCCGGTGAGGACGCGCAACGCCTGATCCGCGACAAGTTGGTGCTGGACATAACCGACCTCGGCAGCGCGCCCGGTGGATTCAAGTCTTCGATATCCGAAAGCTGGCAAGCTGCCTTCGAGAAGGACGGCCGCAACTACGGTGTCCCGAATGAGGCAGTCTCCAAGTATTTCTACTACAACAAGGGATATTTCGACGAGCATAAGCTGACCCCGCCCACGGACTTTGCGGGGCTCATCGGCCTTTGCAAGACCATCCGCGAGATCGATCCGAGCACGGTGCCACTGCCGCTGGGCAATTCCGAGCGGTGGAAGCTCATCCATTACATGACCATGCTCAATGATCGCATACTCGGTTCGGCAACCACCGCTCCGGACTACGGGTTGACCGCTGACGACGCGGCACTTTTCACCAACCCGGGCTATGTCGAAGCCTGGCAGAAGGTCTTGGATCTCAAGGCGGCAGGCTGCTTCCAGGACGCACCGAATGCGACGTCTCCGGAGGTTAGCCGATCGATGTTCTCGTCAGAGGTCGCGCCCATGATCTACTGCGGCAGCTGGTGCGCCGGGATCTTCGATGCAGAAGGCTTTACCAACTACGCAATGTTCCGCATGCCCCCTATTGCTGGCGGCAAGGGCGATCCGAATACAAACTTCCTCGTGCCTCAGGGCCTGATGGTGTCATCGAAGACGGCGCATCCCAAGGAGGCTGTCGAATGGCTGAGCTTCCTGGTTTCGGCTCCGATCGCGGCCAAGTACGCGGAGATCAAGAAGGCCATCCCCTCGAACCCTGCGGATATCGACTCTGTCACGAACACCACCGAGCAGTTCAAGTGGATCGTGAAGGATGTCGCGACATTCTCGGAGGGCATCAATGTCCTTGACGTCAATCTCGAGCAATCAGTCTCCGAGGCCTATCTCAACGCCGGCGTCGAAGTGCTGAACGGCAGCCTTACTCCGGAGCAGGCGATGGAGAAAATCCGCACGACAGCGCTCGCTGCCAAGGCGAAGCGGGCGCAATAGCCGGGCCCGCCCGATACGCGACGTATTCCGAAACTGCGCACCGGCGTCTGTCAAAGCAGACGCCGAGCCTCGCCCACAGTTCGAATTTCCCTTTTGAGCATGAGCGTCGATGTCCAACACGACATATGAAACGACCATTCGAGAGACGAGCGGAATCCGCACGAGCCCGAGGCGAACATATTCTCCGCAGATGGCCTCTCTCCTCTTGCTGTTTCCAGCGATTGGCTTGTGCTCGGTCTTCATCTTCATCCCGGCTTTCCTGGCAGTGGTCGGTTCGCTTTACGAGTTCAGCCTTACGTCTCCGGAGTGGCGTTTCGTCGGCCTTGGCAACTACGCGCAGGCGATGGCCGACCCGGTTTTCTGGCTGGCGCTTCGCAACAATGCCCTCATCGTCATCGGATCGATCGTTCTTCAGGTCGGCTTCGGAACGGTGCTGGCCGCAATTCTCGATCGCGGACTGCCGGCCGGCTCCACGATATTTCGGACGATCATCTTCGCGCCGATGGTTATCTCGTCGGTTGCGGTAGCTCTGATCTGGCTGATCATCCTCGACCCCAACACCGGTGTGTTGAACGCGCTGGTCAAGCATGTTGGTCTGACCCCGCCGATCTTGGGTTGGCTCGGCGACCCGAACATAGCCATGCCGATGCTGCTTGTGATCGCAGCCTGGCAGTATACGGGCTTCATGATGGTGCTGATCCTTGCGGGACTGCAGGGGGTTCCGAAGGAACTCTACGAGGCGGCGGCGCTCGATGGTGCCAAGGGCGTCAAAGCGTTCTGGCACATCACACTCCCCTCGATCCGCAACGTTCTCGTGGTGGCAATACTGATCACGACCATTGGCGGCATCAAAGTCTTCGACCTGATCTACGCAACCACGAACGGTGGGCCGGCAAACGCCACCCAGGTGATGGGCACCTACATCTATCTGCAGGCCTTCTCACTGAACAACATGGGTTACGCCGACGCGATGTCGGTCGTCCTGCTCGTGCTGGCGGTGCTTCTCGGTATCCTGCAGCTCAAAGCGTCGCGGAGGGCATGAGACATGAACATGCCGCGTTTTCGCATGGCCACCCTGATCCTTTACGGCGTCGTTTCGCTGTGGAGCCTCTTCGTCCTCATGCCGATGGCATGGATGCTGTTTGCCGCCTTCAAGACCCGCCGGGAAATCTTCACCAATCCCCTCGGCCTGCCTGGCAGTTTGACTTTCACCGCCTTCGACAGAGCCTGGGGTGTCGGTGTAGGCACCTTCATGCTGAATTCGGCACTGGTCACGATCGTGGCCGTCACCCTGATCGTCATCATCAGCGGAATGGCCGCCTATGTGCTGGCTCGATCCGAAAGCATATGGATGGGGCTGCTGTACCTGATGATCGTGGCCGGCTTCGCCGTACCCGTCCAAGCGGTGCTGGTGCCGCTATTCCAGATGATTTCGGCCGCGGGGCTGCTGAACCAGCGGTTTGCAATCGTGCTCCCGTATGCGGCCTACGGCATACCGTTCACGACCATTCTCTTCTACGCATTCTTCCTTGATTTTCCACGTGAGCTGGAGGAAGCGGCACGTTTGGACGGCTGCGGCAGGCTCCAGACGTTCTTTCGGGTGATCCTGCCTTTGTCGGGACCTGCAATCGCGAGCGCAGCAATCTTCCAGGCAGTCTTCATCTGGAACGAGTTTCTCCTGGCGCTGCTGATGCTCACAAATCCCCAGGTCAAAACGCTTCCCGTAGGCATTCTTCAGCTGCAGGGCTCGTTCACTGCAGACTGGCCCGCGATCATGGCGGGCCTCTCGATGGCCGTCGTGCCAATCCTGCTCGTCTTCGTTTTCGCCCAGAAGTATTTCGTCCGCTCGCTCGCCGGGCTCGGGAAATAGGATCGCCAATGCCGAACTTGGAAATAGAGAACGTCGTCAAGAACTACGGAAGCTTTCATGCCATCAAGGGTGTCAGCTTCAAAGTCGAGCCAGGCGAATTTGTTGTCATGGTCGGGCCGTCGGGTTGCGGCAAGTCCACACTTTTGCGGACAATCGCCGGTCTCGAGACTATCAGCGGCGGTTCCATAAGCATCGACGGGCGTGACATTTCGCGAGATGAACCCTCTGACCGCGGGGTGGCGATGGTTTTTCAGAACTACGCCCTCTATCCGCACATGACCGTGGCGCAGAACATGGGTTTTGCCCTCAAGATCGCTGGCAGACCCAAAACCGAGATCAACGCTGCTGTCAGGCGCGCCGCGGAAATCCTCCGCATCACGGATCATCTGCACAAGAAGCCTAAGGCTCTTTCCGGCGGCCAGAAGCAGCGTGTCGCGATCGGCCGCGCGATCACGCGTTCGCCCGACGTCTTTCTGTTCGATGAGCCACTGTCAAATCTGGATGCCGCACTGAGATCGCAGATGCGGGTGGAGCTTGGCCGGCTGCATGCCGAGCTCAAGGCCACGATGGTCTATGTCACGCATGACCAGACCGAGGCGATGACCATGGCAAGCCGCATCGTCGTTTTGAACGACGGAAGGATCGAGCAAGTGGGCTCCCCGCTGGAACTGTACAACAGGCCGCTGAACCGGTTCGTGGCCGGATTCCTTGGCTCGCCCAGGATGAACTTCATCAGGGCGCGCGTTACTGCGGCTTCGACAGGCAGTGCCACCATTGTCGCCGATGGCCTGCACGGCTCGTTCGATCTCGATCTGACAGGCGTTTCCGCCAATGACGAGATCACGCTCGGTGTTCGCCCCGAGGCGTTCGGGGATTCCGGCCAGAAGGGCTGGACAATCGACGCAACGGTGGCCGTCGTTGAAAGCCTTGGCCGCGAGACCCTCATGTATGTCGACGCCGGAGCCCTTCGCGCGTTCGATTCAGAATCTCATGAGGGCTACTTCGCCGTGCATCGCCCGGCTCAGATCAACGCCGTCTACGGCGATCCTATTTCGTTCACCCTCGACCCCGCCGCTCTCTTCGTGTTCGCCAAGGACGGCCGTTCCTTGCGTCACCCGCCGGTGCAAAGAGCAAACCACTGACCCAGGAGGCCTTTTATGCGTTTTCGCCAGATCCATCTCGATTTTCATACGTCAGGCCTCATCCCGGGCATCGGCTCTCGGTTCAATGCCAGTGAGTTTGCGTCAGCATTCAAGAATGCGCATGTCGATTCAGTCACCGTCTTTTCAAAGTGCCATCACGGCTATTCGTACCATCCGACCAAGGTCGGCGAGACCCATCCCGGTCTGCGCTTCGACCTGCTGCGGGCTCAGCTCGACGCCTTGCACGGCGCTGGCATCAACGCTCCCATTTATCTGACGGCCACATGGGACGAGCTTGCCGCCCATCGTCACCCCGAATGGCGTGCAGTATCACCCGAGGGTGGCCAGCCTCGTCAGGGCACGACACCAAACGGACCCGGGTGGGCATTTCTCGACTTCTCGACACCCTATCTCGACTATCTGTGCGCGCAGACAGAGGAGGTAATGACCAACTACCCCGACGGCGATGGCATCTTCATGGACATCGCCTTCCAATTGCCATCCGTCAGTGCCTCGGCACGCGACAAGATGGACGCAATGGGGTTGGACTGGACCAATCCGCAGGATGTGCATAAGTTCACGCATCAGTCGGCTGAAAATTTCTATCAGCGTGTGCGTGACGCGGTTCACAAGCACAATCCCAGCATGCCTCTGTTCTTCAATTCCGGCCATATGCGCCGCGGCTTGCGGTCTCACTATGCCGATTATTACAGCCATCTGGAGATCGAGTCGCTTCCGACGGCCGGTTGGGGCTATGATCACTTCCCTCTCAGTGCCCGCTACTTTGATGCGCTCAAAATTCCCTTTCTCGGGATGACCGGGAAGTTCCATTTTCATTGGGGCGAAGTCGGTGGCTACAAGGTGCCCGAAGCGCTTGTGTATGAATGCGGAGCCATGCTTGCCCACGGGGCGCGGTGCTCCATCGGCGACCATCTGCATCCCACCGGGCAGATCGATAAATCCACGATGTCTATCATTGCTCCCGCCTATGAGTGGGTCGAGCGGCGCGAGCCATGGGCAATCGACACCGAAAACCGGGCGGAGATTGCGCTGCTTTCGGCGGAGGCCGCGTCGAGACCCTCCCTCGTGGGAATTCCGGGGCAATCCGACCATCGGTTCGACGGTCCTGAACACGGAGCAGTCCGGGTGCTGTTGGAAGGCAAATTCGCCTTCGACGTCGTCGATACCGAAAGTGACTTCTCGCCGTATCGACTGCTCATCCTGCCTGACGTGATCGAGGTCGATCCGCGGCTCAAGGCTAAAATAGACGCCTATGCGGCAGAGGGCGGAAGGGTGCTTCTGACCGGCAAGAGCGGCATCGATCCAGACAAGGGGTTCCTGTTCGACGTCGGGGCGAAGTGGAAGGGAACGTCGCAGATGACTGGCGGTGACTACCTGTTGCCGATCGACGAGTTGCGTGCCGGATTCGTGAATGATCCGCTCTTCACCTACCAGCCGTCGGAGCAGATCGTGGTGACCGATGGCACTTCGTTGGGTGAAGTGTATGATCCCTATTTCGATCGACGGCCACAGCACTTCTCGGGCCACGTGAACGCTCCCAGCAAGCCCGAGGCATCCGGCTTTGCGGCAGGGTCGGAGAAGGGCAACTTTACCTATCTCGCTCACCCCATATTCAGCTGCTATCATCAGGCTGGCGCCGTGGCGATGCTGGAGATCGCCGAAAAGGCGATCAATCGCGCCTTGGGTCGCCCCAAGATCGTTACGACCTCCCTTCCGCGTGCGGGCAGGGTGACCGTGCGCAGCCAGCCGGGTGAGCGTCGCGACATCGTACATCTGCTCCATGCCACGCCTGCGCTCCGAGGCAACCTGCGCGGCGCGAACATCCAGCCAATTCAAGACATCACAACGCTACACGAGGTATCGGTCTCACTCGCTTCGCGAGGCCAGGTGGAGGCGGTGCGTATCGTCCCGGCCTTGCAACCGCTGGACTTTGTCGTCGACGCGGACCGCGTGGATTTCGTGGTTCCTGAGGTGAACGGCCACGCGATGGTGGAGATTGTCTATGCATAGCCGTTGGCGATGAACGGCTTTGCTCATCCATGAACGACGCGCTCAACGCGTGAAGAAGTGGCTCTCCACGCGTTGTTCGACATGTTTCAGCTCTCAACTGCGTGGTAGGTGGCAGTCAGCAAGCGCCGCAGGAGACAGGAAATCGGCGATGCGCTGAAATCCTGCGACAGTCGTCAGGAGATCGGCTGCGGGAAAGCCATATGCTGCAATGCTTCATAGGCTGCGAGCACGGTCTCCATCTGCGCCGTATGACCGTCGATGAAGGCCTGACCGTAGATGGTCTCGTCGGGATACTCGGTGATGAGCGTCAGCGGCACCGTGTGGCGGTCGTCTACCGAGATCATGCAGGGAAAGCCGTTGATGACCTTGAAGCCGGTATCACCGGCATGGGTCTCGAAGAGCCGGATCTGGGCATTGTTGTAGTCGACGAGGCCGGGGACGGCGGCAAGCCGCCTGCTCACCGCATCGATGAGATATTCGCCCGCCTCGACCCAGCCGGCATGATGGCGCATGATGAGGAAGAAGCCCTTCGGCAGCGTCCACATCGCGAAATTGCGCGGCACGTAGCCGGAGAGCGGCCGTGTCCATTCATGGGCGGGATAGCCGTGCAGGTTGACGTGAAGCTTTGCTCCGGTCAGCCGCTCGGCCTCGATGCGGATGGCTTTCTCAAACAATCCTTCACCGGAGCGGTATTCCAGATCGTCGCCTAGTGCCGTGTAGCGGGAGGCATGATGCATATGGCCGGGATTGTCGGCGCGAAGCCGCCAATGCACCTGGTATCCATCCGGGTTTTCGAGCGGCGAGACCGAAAAATGCGCGCCTGGCTGTCCGGCCAGCTGCTGTGCCGCGCGCAACGCCCCCACGATGCCGGTCGTCTCGTTGGCATGCTGCCCACCTGAGATGATGAGAGCACGGTCGCCCCCGGTGTGATAGCGCGCCGCCACGGCGCGACCCGCGCGCGAGCGGGCCTCGAAGGACACGCCTTCGATCGTCAGAAGCTCTGTCCTGACCTGTTCTGCCGCAAGCGGTGAGATCGCGGCAGCAAGCGGCTGGTATTCGGCGGTCAGTTCCGTTGCTGACAATGGCAGCGTCTCTATGCGAAGGGAGGGTGCGGCATCGGCATAACGGACATTCGGCACGATCTGGCCGGGCTGCAGCCCGCGGTCGCCGATCGGCCGGCCCGATCTCTTCTGGAAGACTTCGAGCAGCGAGAAGTACAAATCCTCGTGCAGAGCCTCGCGCAGACTTACCACTTCGTCGCCGATCGGCAGAGACCGGTCCTCGATCGGCAGGGACACGGCGATGTTCAACTCATCGAAATATGGCTCCGTCGAACCCCAGCTGTGCGAGGCGATCGCCTGCATCGCGCGGTCGAACAAGGTCTCGTAATCAGTCTCCAGCGTTTCACCGGCGGCGCCGTCGATCGAGAGCCAGCCGGTTGGAGACAAAAGGGTCTCACCGACATGATCGGTATGTACCCGGTTGGGGGCAAAGATCCTGTGCGTCTCGGTCGCGCCGTTCTTCCGCGTCAGCGCCACCCGATAGAGAAGTCCGCCCTCGTCCGCCGCTGAAAAGGCAAGCTTGGCACTGCCGACAAGGCCGGCAAGCGGATAGGCTTCCAGAAGGAAGCGGTTCGCCGGGCAGGCGGGATGCCGCGGATAGGCGATATCGATCGCTTCGATCGATCCGAGGTCTGCCTCTTCGAGAAAGAAATGCAGCAGCGGCTTGTAGGCGCTGCGGAAGCGGGCGGATACGCCATATGCGGCGAGCGTCTCCTCGGCCCGGCGCCGGCTCGCTTCGTCGTCGAAGGTCCAGGCCTCGACCCTGGTTCCTCTGGAACCGGAGAATCGTGTGACGAGCGCGTCGAGCGTGCGCTCGAAACTCTTTTCGCAGATGAGTGTCATACGGATGTCCTGCCTGTGGGATCGAGACTGTCGCGCAGCCAGTCGCCAAGGAGATTGAGACCGAGCACGGTCAGGAGAATGGCAAGGCCGGGAAAGACGCTGACCCACCAGGCCGTCTGCAGATAGGTGCGGCCTTCCGCCAGCATGCCGCCCCAACTCGGAGTGGTCGGGTCGATGCCGAGACCGAGGAAGGTGAGGCTGCTTTCGAGAAGGATATTGGTGGCGACGTTCAGCGTCATCAGCACAATGACCGGACCGATGAGGTTTGGCAGCAAGTGCTGCAGGATGATACGCCAGTCCTTCACCCCGATCGCCCGGGCAGAGAGGATGAATTCGCGCTCGCGCAACGCCAGCACGGAACCACGTACGAGGCGGGCATACTGCACCCATTGCGAGACGACGAGCAGGATGATCGTGTTGGCAAGCCCGCCGCCCAGAATGGCGATGAAGGTGATGGCAAGCAGGATGAAGGGCAGCGCCAGCTGGATATCGGCAAAGCGCATGACGACCATGTCCCAGAACCCGCGATAGTACCCGGCGACGAGCCCCATCACGACGCCGAAGACGACGCCGCCGGCGACCGAGACGAAGCCGACGAGCAGCGAGATCCTGCCGCCGGCGATGACCCTTGCCAGCACGTCACGGCCGAGCGGATCGGTGCCGAAGATGTGGGCCGGCCGAGTGAAGGGCGGCACCAGGCGCGACATCAGGTCGATCCTCTCCGCGCCGCCCGGAAAGAGCGTGCCGGAGAAGAGCACCGCGAGGCAGATCGTGCCGAGCAGCACGGCGCCGAGCAGAAATTCGAGCTTCAGGAAATGCGAGGAGGCATCGCGCGCGGCCATGGTCTACTCCGTCCGGATGCGTGGGTCGACGAGGCCATAGGCGATATCGACGAGCAGGTTGACGCCGATGATCATCAGCGAAAGCACGGTGATGACGGCCTGCAGCACGGGATAGTCGCGTGCACCGACGGCATCGAATGCCAGCGTGCCGAGGCCCGGCCAGTTGAAGACGCGCTCGACGACGACGATGCCGCCGAGCAACCCGCCGAACTGCAGGCCGAAATAGGTGATCAGCGGAATGGCGCAGTTGCGCAGGGCATGCTTGTAGAGCACCACGTTCTCGCTGAGGCCCTTGGCGCGCGCGACCATGATATATTGCGACTGCAGCGTTTCCAGCATTGCCGTGCGCACCAGCCGCACATTCGTCGCCGTCAGGATGATCCCCATGGTGACGGCCGGCAGGATGAAGCTGGCAAAACCGTCCATGCCGCTCGGCGGCAGCCATGGAAGAGTGATGGCAAACAGCAGCACGAGCATCGTCGCCAGCCAGAAATTCGGGAAAGAGAGGCCGACGAGGGAAAGAATGCGGATCGCCTGGTCAGCCCATTTGCCCCTGGCCGTAGCCGCCTTGATGCCGAGCGGGATCGAGATGACGATCGAGACGATGAGCGAGGAGGCGGCAAGCGAAAGCGTCGCGGGCAGGGCCTTGCCGATCAGCACCGAAACCGGCGTGCCGCCGAGGAAGCTGCGACCAAAATCAAGCGTGACGATGCCCTTGAGGAAATTCAGATATTGCACGACGAAGGGCTGGTTGAGGCCAAGTCCCTCGCGGATGCGAACGAGATCGGCCTCGGTGACACGGCCGGCACCCTGCGTCAGCATCAGCGCCGGGTCGCCGGTCAGACGGATCGCGAAGGCGACCGTCAGGGTCACGGCAATGACGACGAACACCGCCTGCAGCAGACGTTTGATCAGAAATGCGGCCAAGTCTCGCGTTCCCCTTTTTGCGTGGCCGCCGCCCCTTGTGCGGGGCGGCGGCCGATCTCTTTATTCGACGGTGACGTCGGTGAACTTCAGGCGGCTATCCGGTACTGGCGTGAAGTTTTTCACGCGCTTGTTGATGCCGAAGATCGCGTTGAGGTTATAGAGCGGCATTTCGAGCGCCCGATCAGCGGCGTAGTGGGCGATCTCCTGCAGCAGCTTCTCGCGCTCGGCCTTATCGGTGATGGTGCGCTGCTTGGCGAGCATGTCGTCCATCTTGGGGTCGCTGTCGTAGGGATTCCACTTTTCGCCAGTGTGATACATGGCGACGGCCGTGTTGTCGTAGTCGAGTGTCCAGCCGCCCCAGGACTGCTGGAACATCGCGCCGGTCTTGCCCGACGGGATGATGTCATTGAGCAGCACGTTGGTCTCATAGGGCTTGATCGTCGCCGTGATGCCAATCATCTGAAGATAGGCGGAGATCGCCTGGGCGACCTCGATGAAGGTTGCTTCGTTGCCGCGAAGGTCGATCTGCACGGCAGCACCTGGCGCAACGCCGGCTTCCTTCAGGAGCGCCTTTGCCTGTTCCGGATCGTAGGGCAGCGGCTTCATCGCCGGATCGAAGCCGAAGGAGAGCGGACCCTGGAAGCTGGCGATCGGCACGGCCTGGCCGCCGAGCACCGAGTTGATGATTGCATCGCGGTCGACGCCCATGATCAGCGCCTTGCGCACGCGCTCGTCCTTGGTGATGCCGTCGCGCGTGTTGAAACGCAACGCATAAACCGTCGGACCCGGCGAGGTGACGATGGCGAGCTTGGAATCACCCTGGACGGTCGGGATCATGCCGATCGGAATGGTCGGCGGGATGACGAGGTCGACGCGCCCGGCCTGTAGCTCGGCAATTGCCGTGGAGGGCTCGGCGATGAAGCGGTATTCGAGATCGGAGATCTTCGGTGCGCCGCCCCAATAGTCGGAATTGGCGGCCAGCTGGATGTTGACCTTCGGCTCGTAGGAAACGAACTTGAAGGCGCCGGTGCCGACGGGATGGGCGTTGAAATAGTCGTCGCCCTTTTCCTGGATGTATTTCGGGGGCACGATCATGGCGCCATAGCCGGCAAGTTTGGTCAGAATGACCGGGTCGGCGACCTTCATCTTGAACTCGACGGTGTTGTTGTCGATCACCTCGACACTGCCGATCGAATTGTAGTTGGACTGCTGCGGGCCCTTGGCGCCTTCCGGACCGAGCAGGCGGTCGAAGGTGAACTTCACGGCTGCCGCGTCGAAGGCCTCGCCGTCATGGAACTTCACGCCATCGCGCAGCTTGAAGCGGATGCGCATGCCGTTATCAAGCACCTCCCAGGAGGTCGCAAGGCCGGGCACGAGCTTCAGGTCCGGACCGCGATAGGTCAGGCCATCGAAAATATTGGTCGCGACCGACGCCCAGTTGACGAGAAAGGTGTCAATCGGGTCCCAGCTGCCCGGATCCTGTGGCGAAGAAACGGTCAGCTTGCCGGCGGCGAAGGCGGGTGCTGTCAAAAATGTAGTTCCGGCCATGGCAAGCGTCACCAGAGCCGTCGTCAATCCCCTTTTTAATATTGTCATGCTTATGCTCCCTTTGAAGTATTCATGGTTCGTATCCGTCATGCACTGCGTGCCACAAAGTGGCCTGGCGCGATCTCCTCTTTCGCAAAGAGCGCGGGCTCGTTGCCGATCGGCCGGATCGGGCTTGGAATTTCGCCGTCGAGGGCAAGGTGTTCGCGCTGGCGCCGTGGATCGGCGATCGGCACGGCTGCAAGCAGCCGGCGGGTATAGTCGTGCGACGGCGTCTCGAAGATCTGGCGACGGCTGCCGAATTCCATGATCTGGCCGAGATACAGTACGGCGACGCGATGGCTCATCTTTTCGACCACGGCCATGTCGTGGCTGATGAAGAGATAGGCGAGACCACGCTCCTCCTGCAGATCCATGAAGAGGTTGATGATCTGCGCCTGGATGGAAACGTCGAGCGCCGACAGCGCCTCGTCGGCAATGATCAGCTTCGGATTGGAGGCAAGAGCGCGGGCGATGCAGACGCGCTGGCGCTGGCCGCCGGAAAATTCGTGCGGATAGCGGCGGGCATGTGCCGAGGTCAGCCCGACGCGCTCCAGCAGTGCATCGACGGTTTTGGCAATCTCCTTTTCGCTCTCAAGCAGGCCGTGCGTGCGGATCGGCTCGGCGATCGAGAAGCCGACTGTCTTGCGCGGGTCAAGCGAAGCGTAGGGATCCTGGAAGATATACTGCACGTCCTGCCGCAGCCGCTGGCGCTCTGCCATGCCCATCGACGCTAGCGTCCGGCCACCGAAGGTCATGCTGCCGTCCGTCGCCTTCTGCAATTGCTGGATCGTTCGGCCGATCGTCGATTTGCCGGAGCCGGATTCGCCGACAAGCGCCAGTGTCTCTCCCGGATGGATATCGAAGCTCACCTTCTCGACGGCATGGACGCGATGGGTGACGCGACCGAACAGGCCTTTCTTGATGTCGAAGCGCACCACGAGATCGCGCACCGAAAGCAGGGGAGACGCATCATAGCGCGCAGTGTTCTGGATTCGCTCGGAGCCGGAGAGCTTCGGCTCGCCGTTTTCGAGGATGGTAACCGGCAGCCGCTTCGGGAAGTTCTCGCCCCTCATGCTGCCGAGTTTCGGTACGGCTGCAAGCAGCGTCCGCGTATAGGCATGGACAGGCCTTTCGAACGTCTCGAGCATGGAGCCCTTCTCGACTGCATTGCCCTTCCACATGACCACGACGTCATCGGCCATTTCGGCGACGACGCCCATGTCGTGGGTGATGAAGATCACGGCAGTGCCGAGTTCCTTCTGCAGGTCGCGCAGGATGTTGAGGATCTGCGCCTGGATGGTGACGTCGAGCGCCGTCGTCGGCTCGTCGGCAATCAGGAGGCGCGGCCGGCATGCGAGCGCCATGGCAATCATTACGCGCTGGCGCATGCCGCCGGAGAGCTGGTGCGGATAGCGCGTCAAGAGCTCGGCCGCATCCGGTAGCCGCACCATGTCGAGCAGGCGCCTGGCCTCGGCAAGTGCCGCGCTGTTCGATTTGCCTTCATGCAGCTTCAGGATCTCGGCGATCTGGTCGCCGATCGTGAACACCGGATTCAGCGAAGTCATCGGCTCCTGGAAGATCATGGAGATCTCCTTGCCACGAATGGCGCGCATGCGCTTCTGCGTGAGCGCAAGGAGATCGACCTGGCTGTCTGGCCGGTTGAAGAGGATGCGGCCGGAGGGGAATCGTGCCCCGAGCATGTCGGCAAGCCGCATGACGGAGAGCGAGGTGACCGATTTGCCCGATCCGGATTCGCCCACGATCGCCACAGTCCGCCCGGGAGCGACGGAGAAGCTCAGGTTCTCGACGACACGCGAGGTGCCGAATTCGACGGACAGGTCTTCAACGGAAAGAAGCGGGGAGGGAATGATCACGCCATGTTTCTCATAAGGTAGTCGCAGCTCGGGCAGCCTGGTTGAAGGCACCCGACATGAAGCGCAGTACGGCAGCGAGTTCCGAAAGCGTCTCTTCGGAGGGCCGGGCATTGGCGGTGGAATCGACAAGCAGGTGCTCGCGGATCTGCCCGTAGCGGCTGCAGGCTTCCGCGCCCTTGTCGGTGATCTTGACCGTCTTTTCTTTCGCTGCCCGTCCGGTGGTCAGGAGGCCCGCGGCCTCCAGCTTGCGGATTGCGTAGTTGGCAACGTGCGTATCCTCGATATCGAGTACGAGGCAGATGTCGGCAAGCTTCTTTTCCCGGCCGCGGTGACGGATGGAGTGCAGGATCAGCACCTCCATCGGCGAAAGGCCGGGCAGCCCCGCAGCCGACATGCAACGCACCATCCAGCGCTCGAAGGCATGCGAGGCGAGGATCAATCCGTACTCGACTTCCGACATTCCCGGCGAACCGCCCTCGGCGAGATGAGACGAAGAAACGATTGGACCGATCGAGGCGATCGGACGCAAATGCTTGGGAAGCCTCTTCTTTTCGTCCTCCTTGCGGGTCCGAATTTCTTTCGGTTCTACCGTCATTTGCGTGATCCCCATCTTGGCGAAATTATGCCACCATTTTATCGACATTTTGTCAACGACACGATTGCCTATAATTTCGCCCTGATGATGAAACAAGCAGATCGAGGGGAAGGAGGCTCCGGCGCGGCCCTTGCGGCCGGCTCCGTTGGCGTCCGGCGCGCCGGCCGTCTTACGCGATGGCGCCTCCAAAGACTGCTATGTGATCGATTCTCCCGTGCCATCACCAAACCCACGGGCCACTCCAGCGCCTGGAGGGCAAACCTATCCAATGAACACTGGCGATAATCTCCCTTGGGGTTTACCAATGGCCGGTAAGGCCTTCTGGCGGCTTGCGCCGGCCACAGGAGCGCCGTGCAACGCTCAGAAGGCAGGCAGTGAACAAGTACCTATTCCGGCCACGCATCCTCCAGACGATCCTGGCTCGATCGGAATCAGTTGTCGTCCTCGAGGCGGCCGCAGGCATGGGCAAGTCGGTGGTGCTTACGGACTTGGCCAGCCATTTTGGGGTCGGAATACATCGAGGCAGGGAGGCGCCTGCCACGCGACCGGATAACGGCCCGTGCCTCTGGGATATACCGCCCTACGTCGAGGTCGGCTCCCTGCCGGAGGACTTCCTTTCGGGCGAGAGGCGTCTGTTCATTGCCAAGCGGCCGAACATCCGGCTGCCCGGACTATCGCGCGCGCTTGCCTACGGCCAAGCCTATAAAGCTGATCCAAGTCTCCTCCTGGCAACGACGGAGGAAATCGCTGAGATCGTCGGCCCGGGACATGCGGCTTCACTGCTGGAGAGCAGCGGCGGCTGGCCGCTCCTCGCATTCAATCCGCAGGCGAGCGGTCATGGCAGGCTCGCGGCATTCCTGGGCAGCGAAATACTCGCGACGATGCCACCTGCCGCTCTTGTGGATCTGCGCATCATGCTAGACGACCACCGTATAGGGGGTGATGACCAGGAAGCGCTGCTGCCTTTTGCCAGAGGCGGCGGGCTGCACGTGCCGGGGATTGCCGATGAACTTGCCAGCGCGCTCAACGTTGCGATCGAAGAGCGCGTCGGAACGCCTGCTGACGCCAAGGCCATTGCAGAGGCCTTCATCGCCAGTGGCTATCCGGTGCAGGCCATCGAGATCTTCCAGCGAGCCGGCTTTAACGACAATGCCCTGCGCGTTCTCGTGGAGGCAAATGGCATTTTTCTACTCTATTTCCACGGTCCGGATGCCTTTGACCGCGTGCTCGCCGGCTTTCCGCGCAGCTATGCACTTCAGAGCGAGGTGCTGGTGCTCTGTCTCGCATTGCAGGCTCTCAAGCATGGCGACGTGTCGAGGGCGAGGCGGCTGCTTGCAGATCGTTTCGGCGATCTCGCCAATGATCCGGAAGCGGTGTTTTCGCACCGCTCGGTCTTCTCGCGCGAGTTTCGCGCCTTTCGGCTGTTGATGCTGATCTACGAGGACTACTTCTTTTCGGAAGAATTGCTCGAGATCTGTTTCGCGCTGGTCGCGGAATTCCCGCTCGATGATCACCTCTTTCGAGGCAGCTTCTACAATTCCGTGCTCGAATTCTACATCCGCAACCGCCGCTTTGCCCAAGCCGAGGAGGTGGCGCAGCGGGCCATGTATCACTATGAGCGCGCAAAGGCGCCGATGCTTTGCTTCTATATCAGCCTGCATCAGGCATTGATCCGCCTGCTGATGGGCGATGCGCTTGCAGCCCGCAAGCACTCGGCACTTGCAGCACAGAGCCTGCGGGAGCTGCCCTTCGACAGTCCGAACGACGTGCGCCTGCAGGCGCTGCTCGAGGCTTGCATCGAGTATGAGGGCGGGCGGGCTGAGCCGCTGGCGCGGTTCCTCAGCCTCGAGATCGATGATTTCTCGCATGGCGAAATTTGGCCGAGCCTGCTTGAATTCGCGCTGCATTATGGCAGCCAGGCCCTTGGCGACCATTTTTCGACGATCGCGGCCCGAAGCTTTCTCGACCGCTGGCGCGTCTACCAAGTGTCCAACAAACAGTTCCAGGCGATGATCGAGATCCGTGAGGCCGCCGTGCTGCAGAATGCCAGCCGCTGGCAGGAAGCCGCCCAGCGCCTCAGCGCAATCAGCTCCCGCATCGATCGAAACTGGGTCCTGAGCGCCGGGCCTGAACTCGCGGGGCTGCATGATCGCGATGAAATCGCGCTTGCATTGGCCTGGTTGCGACAGGCGACCTATGAGCAGCCCGGCCGCGAGCGGCTGGAGGAACTCATTGCCAGCATTATCGGGAACCTGCACCTGACGGACCGACAGCGCATGGGCTCGGAAATCTGGCTCGCCTATATCGCCAAGCGCCGGCGCGACCTGACCCGCGCCCGCTCGATCCTGCAGAAGACCTTCGAAGACTGCGCCCGCCTTGGCGCGATCGCGCCGCTTTCCGAGGAGCGCATGTTCCTTGAGGAGCTTATCGACAACCAGCGCATCGGCGGCTTCCTTTCGACCTCGCTGCCCGTCAAGCAGATCATTCGCAAGCTTCGAGACAGCGGCAGGCTTTCCAGCCCATCGGGCGGGCGAAACGAGCTTTCGCGGCGCGAGAGCAAGATCCTGCTGATGATCACCGAGGGAGCGGCGAACAAATTCATCGCCAATACCCTGGGTCTCAGCGAGGCGACGGTGAAATTCCATCTGGGAAACGTCTACCGCAAGCTTGGCTGCCGCAACCGACAGGAGGCGATCAGCTCTGCCCGCGCGCTCGGCATTGTCAGCTGATCGAGCTCAACCAGGAGAGGTCAGGCGCCAAGATTTGCACAAAACCTATACCATTTAAGCAAAAACCTAGACCTGCCTTCTGTTGAGCAGAGTTTTGCCCTTGTGCAATCTTTGCTGCAGGCCTTTTCCGACACAAGGCGGAAGCGGGCAAAAAAGCGAGGCAGAAGCTCCCGGCGACCCAAGCGCCGGCCGCTGTCTGTGTCGCCGGACGTGATTGGGCCGCCTACTCAGCAGGCACGGAAGATGCCGGGGTGGCCGATCAGACAGAAATTGCGATCTCCAAGGGATCGCGGGGAACTTTTGAACCGGGAGACATTATGAGCAAGTTGAAATTCGTTGCATCAACCGCGATCGCCGCGCTTCTCGCCGGCTTTGCGGGCACCGCGGCGGCCAAGACCGTCGTGACCATGAACACCGTGCAGATCTTCGGGTCCATCGATCCCGCAAAGATCTCCGACTATACCGACTACATGGCGGCGGTGAACCTCTATGACGGTCTCGTCACTGTCGACTCCAGCGGCAACCTGCAGCCGGAACTCGCCGAGAGCTGGACGGTATCGCCGGATGCCAAGGAAGTTACCTTCAAGCTCCGCCCTGACGCACATTTCACCGATGGTTCGCCAGTCGAGGCTTCCGACGTCGTCTATTCCTTCGAGCGGCTGCTCAAGATCAATCTCGGCCCGGCAAACCTCTTTGCCGATGTGCTGAAGCCAGGCTCGGTCATTGCCGTCGATCCGCAGACGGTCAAGTTCACGCTGGCGAAGGCATTCGCGCCCTTCCTCAGCACCGTTCCGGCCGTCTTCATCGTCAATGCCGACGTAGTGAAGGCCAATGCCGGTAGCGATGACGGCCAGACCTACCTCGCGACGAACACAGCCGGTGCCGGCCCCTACACGCTCACGCAATGGGATCGCGGTGCGTCGATGACCATCGAGCGCGACCCGAAATACTACAAGGGCTTCGGCGAGGGTCCCATCGACGAGGTGCGCTGGATCATCACCAATGACGAAGCGACCGTGCGTTCGCTTGCTGCCTCCGGCGAGTTGACGATGAGCAGCCAGTACCAGGCGCCCGATACCTACAAGGCGCTCAAGGAGATGGGCCGCTTCAACATCGTCAGCGAGGATACGACCGTGGGCTTCTACCTGAAGCTCAACACCAAGGTGCCGCCGACCGACGACATCCATATCCGCCGCGCGCTCGCTTATGCCACGGACTACGGCACGATCCGTGACGTCATCCTGCCGGGTGGTCAGTTGAACGGTCCGCTGCCGGCCGGCTTTGCGGACTTCTATGCGAGCGATCTGCAGGCGCCCAAATACGACCTCGAGGCCGCAAAGGCCGAGATCGCCCAGTCGAAATATGCCGGCGGCGAGATTCCGATCACGCTTGGCTATGTCGCGGGCACGAAGTTCGAGGAGGAGATCAGCCTTCTGATGCAGGCGAACCTCGAGCAACTCGGCTTCAAGGTGACGCAGCAGGCCGATCCCTGGAACCGCATCACCGAGATCTCCAACAAGGTCGAGACGACACCGGCCGTCAACCAGATCTTCTTCGGGCCGACCTATCCCTCGCCGGATTCCATGTTCTTCACGCAGTATCATTCGAAGGCCGCCGGCACCTGGGCATCGGCCGAGTGGCTGCAGGATCCGGCAATCGATGCCCTGATCGACAAGGCGCGCGAGACATCGGACAAGACGCAGCAGGCCGAGATCTACAAGGAACTGCAGCACAAGATCGTCGACCTCCAGCCCGACGTGTTCCTGCAGACGCAGACCGTGCAGCATGCGATGGACAAATGCCTGGAAGGCTTCCACTCCGTGCCCATGCAGTCCTTCGACTACAAGTTCACACGCTACAAGTGGACCTGCAAGTAACGGCTGGCCCGTGCTTCAGGCTCCTTCCCGCGATCGGGTAGGCGCCTGAAGCGGGGCGGCCATCCGCGGCCGTCCTCGTCCCACCATTCTGAGACAAGGCTGGAACATTGGAATTCCTCCTCTTCATGATCAGGCGCGTGCTCTGGTCGCTGCTGGTGCTCTTCGGGCTCTCGATCGTGATCTTCACGATCGCCCGCGGCATGCCCGGCGATCCGGTGCGCCTGGCGCTCGGACCGCGTGCCAGCAACGAGCAGGTGGAGCAGCTGCGCGAGACGCTCGGCTTCAACAAGCCGCTGATCCAGCAATACGGCATCTATGTCGCGGGCCTGGCCGAGGGCGATCTCGGCCTGTCGCTTCTGACCAAGCGGCCAGTTAGCGACGACATCCGCGAAACCTTCGCCGCAACCTTCGAACTGGTGTTGGCGACGATCACGATTGCTTTCGTGTTCGGCGTTCCGCTCGGTGTGGCGGCGGCACGCTGGAAGGACAAGTGGCCGGACAATCTGGTGCGACTGATCGCGATATTCTCAGCCGTAACGCCAAGCTTCTTCCTCGCGCTGGTGCTGCAGATCCTTGCCGGCTACGTGCTGCATATCCTGCCGACGACCGGCCGGCTGCCGCCGGGGATCGCTTTCAGCGCCGACATTACCGGCCTCATCACCGTCGATTCCCTCCTCCAGGGCCGGTTCGACGTCTTCGGAGAGGCGCTGCGCTACCTGCTGCTGCCCTCATTTGCGCTCGCTGCCGCCACCATGGGACAGATCGCCCGCATCACGCGCTCCTCGATGATCGACGTCGCCAGCCAGGACTATATCGAGGCGAGCCGTGCCTTCGGCATTCCGGAGCGAGTGCGTGTTTTCAAATACATGCTGCGGCCGAGCTTCGTGCCACCTCTGACCATATCCGGTCTCGAATTTGCATCTCTGATCGGCAATGCCTTTGTCGTTGAGCTCGTCTTTGCCTGGCCCGGCATGGCGGCTTACGGCGTGCGCACCATCATGCAGAAAGACCTGAATGCCGTCATGGGCGTGGTGATCGTCTCCGGCGTCTTCTTCGTCATCGTCAATCTCGCAATCGATGTGCTGGTCGGCATTGTCGATCCACGCATCCGTATCCGGGGGAGGCGCTGATGTCCGACACGCCCATGGTCGAGGTCGACCGGCTCTCCAACGCCTACCAGAACTGGTACCGCTTCTCGCGCAATCCGACGGCCGTCATCGGCGCGGTGATCGTCATCATCTGCGTGCTTGCGGCGCTTCTCGCTCCCTGGATCACCCCGCACCCCGAGCATGTCGGCGCCGCGGTCAATTTCCGCGTCCGTCATCTGCCGCCTTCGACCGAATACTGGTTCGGAACCGACAATGTCGGCCGCGACATCTTCAGCCGTGTCGTCTTCGGCATGCGCATCTCGCTGCTTCTGGCTCTTGTCGTGCTTGGAACCGCTGTACCCGTCGGCACGATCCTCGGCATGCTTGCCGGCTATTTCGGCGGCTGGGTCGAAGCGATCATCATGCGCATCACAGATATTGCGCTCGCGATCCCGCCGCTCGTCATGGCACTCGCTGTGGCGGCAGTGCTGTCGCCGAACCTCATCAATTCGTTGCTCGCCATTTCCGCGCTCTGGTGGACCTGGCATACACGGCTCATCTACTCGATCACCAAGCAGGTGCGCAGCCAGGAATTCATCGAGGCGGCAGAGACGCTCGGCGCCAGCAAGTTCCACATTCTCTTTCGCGAAATCCTGCCGAACTGTGTTTCGGCAATCGCGGTGAAGACCTCGCTCGATTGCGGCTTCGTCATCCTCGTCGGCGCATCGCTCTCCTTCCTGGGCCTCGGCATCCAGCCGCCGACGCCGGATCTCGGCACCATGGTCGCGCAAGGGGCATCCTTCCTGCCGGACTACTGGTGGGAATCGGTTCTTCCCGGCTCGGCAATCCTTTTTGTAGCGCTTGGCTTCAATCTCTTGGGCGACGGCCTGCGTGACCTCTTCGATGTGCAGGAGGTCAGATGAGCTTCCCGCTTCTGCGTGTCAGCAACCTCTCCGTCGAATTCTCGACCTACGGCCGCACCAGCCGCGTGCTGCATGGCGTGAGCCTCGATGTGCCAGCCCGTTCGCAAGTCGCCCTGGTCGGCGAGAGCGGCTCGGGCAAGACGGTGACGATGAAGGCGATCATGGGCCTTCTGCGACAGCCGCCAGCGCGCACTACCAATGGCGAGATTTACTATGACGGAGCGGACCTCCTCACCATGCCGGACAAGGAGCGCCTCAGGCTACGCGGCACGGCCATGTCCATGGTCTTCCAGGACCCAATGAGCTCCCTGAACCCTGTCTTCACCATCGGTGACCAGATGGGCACCATCCTGAAATACGCCGACAAGCGGCTCGGCCGCTCCCGCTCCCGCAGGGAGCGCATCGCCCGTGTTCATCAGGTGCTCGAACAGGTCCGCATGCCCGATCCGGAGCGGATCGCGCGTTCCTTCCCGATCATGCTGTCGGGCGGCATGCGCCAGCGCGTGCTGATTGCCATGGCGCTGCTCAGCGAACCGCAGCTCCTCATCGCCGACGAGCCGGGCACTGCGCTCGACGTCACGACGCAGGCGCAGATCCTCAGGCTGCTCAAGGACCTCGTCGAGGAGCGTGGCCTGGCACTGTTGATGATCACCCACAATCTTGGCGTGGTGCGCGAAACCTCGAACTATGTCTACGTGATGAACAAGGGCGTCATCGTCGAGCACGGCGAGACGGCCGGCATCTTCGAAGCGCCGCGTGATCCCTACACCCGGAGCCTGATCGATGCCGTGCCGCGTCTTACGGGCGGCATGCGCTTCGGCGGGGAGGCAAGGGCATGAGTAGGCCGATGCTGGAAATCAGAAGCCTCAGAAAATCCTTTTCCGTCCGCAATGCCTTCGGCCGCCAGATCGGCGAGGTAAGGGCGGTGGACGATGTCTCGTTCTCGATCGAGAAGGGGCAGGTCTATGGCCTTGCCGGTGAAAGCGGCTCGGGCAAGTCGACCATCGCCCGGATGATCATGGGGCTCGAACAGCCCGATGAGGGCGAGATCCAGATCGACGGGGAGAGCCTTTCGAGATCGTCTCGCGGCCATCGGCGGCACGT
Organism: Rhizobium sp. BK251; assembly: GCF_004345245.1. GTDB lineage: Bacteria > Pseudomonadota > Alphaproteobacteria > Rhizobiales > Rhizobiaceae > Rhizobium. The sequence goes on from NZ_SLUQ01000015.1 coordinate 105,615, forward strand.
GCAGATGGTGTTCCAGAATCCGGGTTCCTCGCTCAATCCGCGCCGCACGGTCGGTCAGTCGGTCGCCGTGCCGCTCGATGCGCATTCCTTCGAGCGCAACAAGCGCCAGCGGATTTCCGAGCTATTGGAGATGGTGCAGCTTCCGGCCAATTTCGCGGAGCGTTATCCGCATGAGCTTTCCGGCGGCCAGAAGCAGCGTGTGGCGATCGCTCGCGCGCTTGCGGTCGAGCCGAAGCTGCTGGTGCTCGACGAACCCACCTCGGCACTCGATGTCTCGGTGCAGGCGCGTGTCATCGATCTGCTTGCCGATCTCGGGCGGCGCATGGACCTCACCTATCTCTTCATTTCCCATGATTTGAGCCTGATGCGCAATTTTGCGGGCAGGGTCGGCGTGCTCTACCGCGGCCAGATCGTCGAGACCGGCAGCTCGACCGCCGTCTTCGAAAACCCATCCCACGACTACACCCGGCTTCTCCTCGCCTCCGTTCCGGTCATCTCGAAGGAGGAAGAGGCGATGCGCCCAAAAATTCCATTGATCGACGGGGAGATCCCGACGGCAGAGAAACTGCTGGCGCTTCGGGGAGCCGATCCAAGAGCAAGTCACGAACGAGGTTAGACTGATGATTAGAATTGGTATCGATGTCGGCGGCACCAACACGGACGCCGTCATCATGAACGGGCCGGAGGTGATCGCCGGGGTTAAGTCTGCGACCACTGCGGACGTCATGAGCGGCGTCGTCAACGCGCTGCGTGACGTGCTTGCCGCCTCTCAGATGGATGCTTCCGCGGTCGATTTCGTCATGATCGGGACGACGCATTTTACCAATGCAGTCGTTCAACGCCGCGATCTGGCGCAGACCGCGGCAGTCCGCCTCGGCCTGCCGGCGACTGCTTCGCTTCCGCCGATGGTCGACTGGCCGGAGGATCTGAAGCAGGCGATCGGCAACCATGCCTATCTCGCCCATGGCGGCAACGAATTCGATGGGCGCGTCATCTCGCCGCTCGACGAGGAAGAGCTGCTCCGCATCGCCGGCGACATCAAGGCGAAGGGCATCAACACGATCGCCATCACCTCGGTCTTCTCGCCGGTCAGCACCGATTTCGAAAAGCGCGCCGCCGAAATCTTCGAGAAGGCGCTGCCCGGTGCCCATATCACGCTCTCCAGCGAGATCGGCCGCATCGGCCTTCTCGAGCGCGAGAACGCGGCAATCATGAATGCGTGCCTGCGCGACCTCTCGGCCCATGTCATCGATGCATTCCGCAAGGCGATCAGCGAGGCGGGCATCAGGGGCAAGTTCTTCCTGACGCAGAATGACGGTACGCTGATGGATGCCGCCTTCGCCGAGAAATTCCCGGTCCTGACCTTTGCCTCGGGGCCGACCAATTCCATGCGCGGAGCCGCCTTCCTCTCCGGCGTCAGCGACGCGATCGTCGTCGATATCGGCGGCACCACCTCCGATGTCGGCTCGCTGCAGAAAGGCTTCCCGCGCCAGGCGACAGTTGCAGTCGAAGTCGGCGGCGTGCGCACCAACTTCCGCATGCCCGACGTCTTCTCGATCGGGCTCGGCGGCGGCTCGCATGTCGTCGAAACCGAAAGCGGCATCAAGGTCGGACCGGTCTCTGTCGGCTATCGCATCCAGACCGAGGCGCTTGTGTTCGGTGGCGAGACGCTGACGACCACCGACATCACGGTTGCCGCCGGCAATGCGAAGCTCGGTGAGCCGAGCAAGGTCTCCCATCTCTCCGCTGACCTTCTGCAACGCGTCCAGGCGAAGATCCATGACATGCTGGAGGATTGCGTCGAGCGCTCGCGCCTCTCGCCCGATCCGCTGCCGGTCATCGTCGTCGGCGGTGGTTCCATCCTCGTCAACCGTCCCATCGCCGGTCTCGAGGTGATCAAGCCTTCCCATTTCGGTGTCGCCAATGCCGTCGGTGCGGCGATCGCGCAGGTCTCTGGGGAAGTGGACCGCGTCTACGCGCTTGCGGAGATGGGCCGAGAGAAGTCTCTCGAGGACGCCAAGACCCGCGCCATCGACGCTGCCGTCGCGGCGGGTGCTGCGCGTGAATCCATCGAGATCGTCGATGTCGAGGACGTGCCGCTCGCCTATCTCCCGGGCAATGCCACCCGCATCCGCGTCAAGGCCGTGGGAGAGCTCAATGCCCGTTGAAGGTTACCTGCTCAGGGAAGAGGATCTGCTTCCCCTTTCGATCGGTGCGGCGCTGCTCGGCACCGGCGGCGGCGGCAATCCCTATATCGGCATGCTGCGTGCCCGCGAACTGATGCGCAAGGGAGCGCAAGTTCGCGTCATGCCCCTGGAAGCACTCGCCGATGACAGCTGGGTCGCCGAGGTCGGCGGCATCGGCGCGCCGGTCGTCGGCGTCGAGAAAATCGAGGAAGGCGGCGAATGCTATCGTGCGATGCGCGCCGTAGAGGAGACGGCCGGCGTCAAGGTATCCGCCGTCATCTCCGCCGAGATCGGCGGGGCGAACTCGATCGAACCGATCATCGCCGCCGCAATGGCGGGTCTGCCGGTGGTCGATGGCGACGGCATGGGCCGTGCCTTCCCGGAAGTCCAGATGACGACCTACATGATCTACGGAGCACCCGTCGCGCCGGCAGCGATCGCCGACGAGAAAGGCAATGTCGTCGTCTTCAAGGATGTCATCGACATGTTCTGGCTTGAGCGCTTTGCCCGTGACACCGCGGTCGCCATGGGAGCAGGGGCGGGCTTTGCCACGGCGCCAATGCGCGGCGACTTTGTCCGCCGCACTGCCATTCCCGGCACGGTTAGCCAGGCGCTCGAGATCGGCCGCACGGTGCTCGATGCCCGTGCCAGGCGCCAGAACGTCGTCGATCGTGTCTGCGAGAGCGCCGGCGCAAAGCTGTTCTTCACCGGCAAGATCACCGATATCCGCCGGGAGTTGAAGGGCGGCTTTGCCCGCGGCCATGCGATCATCGCGGGTACGGGCGACTGGACCGGCTCTGAGGCGCGCATCGCCATCCAGAACGAGAACCTCGTGCTCTGGATCGACGAGAGGCCCGTGATCATGGTGCCGGACCTCATCATGAATCTCGAAATCGATACCGGCGAACCGATCACGACGGAGATGTTGCGCTACGGCCAGCGGGTGGCCGTCATCGGTCTGCCGGTGCATGACCTGATGAAGACGCCGCGCGCGCTCGAAATCGTCGGGCCGAAGGCATTCGGCTTCCCTGAACTCTCTTTCGAACCGCTGATCACCCGCCAGGCCGCGGAATAAGAGGAAACATGAAGACCTTGAGAACGATCTATGCCGAGGATCTCGAAGATATCGCCATCGGCGGCGCCATTCTCGGCACGGGTGGCGGTGGGGATCCCTATGTCGGCAAACTGATGGCGCAGGAGGCGATCCGCAAGCATGGCCCGGTGAAGCTTATCGATGTCGAGGAACTGCCTGATGATGCGCTGGTCGTGCCCGTCTGCATGATGGGTGCGCCGACTGTGATGACCGAGAAGTTGCCCCAGGGCGACGAGCTGATGAACGCCTTCCGGCAATTGGAAAAGGTGCTTGGCCGCAAGATCGATGCGGTGCTCTGCGGCGAGGCTGGTGGCATCAATTCGACCACCCCCTTCGTGGTTGCAGCGGCCAGCGGCCTGCCGCTGGTCGATGGCGACGGTATGGGGCGTGCATACCCCGAACTCCAAATGGAGACCTTCGGCCTGCACGGTGTCTCCGCCACACCGATGGTTCTCTGCGACGACAAGGGTAATTCCCTGGTACTCGAGACCGTCAACAATGCCTGGACGGAGCGTCTGGCACGTACTGCCACCGTTGAAATGGGTGGTTCGGCCTTGCTCGCCTTCTATCCGATGAACGGCGAAATCGCCAAGAAGGCGGTGGTGCGCGGCACACTTTCCCTCTGCATCAATCTCGGCCGGACTCTTCGCGAGACCCGTGCTGCGCACGCCGATCCGGTTGCCGCCGTCACTGATATGCTCGGCGCCGCTATCATCTTCAACGGCCGCGTCAAGGATGTCGACCGCCGGACGGTGGGTGGTTTTGCCCGGGGCAGCGCCCGCTTTGACGGCCTGGATGAATGGAAGGACCACACCTTCAAACTCGACTTCCAGAACGAGTTCCTGGTGGCCGAGAGAGATGGTGAGATCATATGTACGACGCCGGATCTCATTACGCTGCTTGAAGCCGAAAGCGGAAATCCCGTAACGGCGGACTCGCTTCGCTACGGACTGCGACTCGTGGCGCTGGCCTTCCCCTGCAATCCGCAATGGCAGACGCCTGCGGGCATCGCTCTCGTGGGTCCGCGCTATTTTGGCTACGACGCCGACTACAGACCTTATGCGTTCCGTGGTTGAGATGGCGGACAAGAGTGGCGGGTAGACCAGGAACCGGACCACGCAAGCATGCCACCGTCAAGGCGAGGGGCCCGCTGTCATCGCATCTGTCGGTTGAGTGACCGGCAAGATTGCGGATAGCGGGCCTTCTTTCCCTCGCCGGCAAGGTCAATGCATCCCGGCGCTTCTGCCTTGGCGAGTCAGGCCGGGTCGGCGCCCATGACAAGGCCCTCGATATCGTGCTTCTGTGTAATCGGCACGAGTTCCTCGACGATGCGGCAGACCAGATGCTTCTTCGCGATATCGGGCAAGGCGTCGTGCCACTGCCGGGTGACCATCATGTCATGCAATTCTGCGTGTCCGGCGCCCGGCGCATCGACGCCCAACACCATGACAGGGCGGGCGATCGGAGACAGGTGCTCGGTCCCGCGATGAACCGTCAGGGCTGACCGGCAGGAGATGTCGCCACGCCGCGGATATTTGCGCGTCGCCCGTTCCTGGAAGCGGCTCCAGAGCGACTTGTCCGGAAACATCTCGTGCTTCCATTCTCGGCCGTCGTCATATTGGGTTCCGGGTGCAATCTCGAACGGACCCATATCTTCGGTGACGTCGACGCCCGTCAGATTGAAGGCGAGCGAGGTGAGTTTTCGGTCATGGTAGGTGTCGACGGGAGAAGGAAAATCGCGGTGCCATGGTTGGTACTTCGCGCCCTCGAACGGCACGTCGAGACCGATCTCCACGATCTGGTATTCGGGGCCAAGCGCGTTCGTGCATACGTCTACCACCCAGGGATGAGTGACGAGATCGACGAAGCCGCGAAAGTCTTGCGGATGGATCTCCACGTACCATCGCCGGGGGCCGCGTCCAACGGCGCCGCCGGGGCGCTGAATTGCCGACCAGAAGGCGGTCATCATGTCCTCGCGCATCGCATCGGCCCATTCGGGAGAGAATGCCCCCTTCAGACCGATGATGCCGTCCTCTGCAAGCTGCGCCACCTGGGCTGCGATGTCGTAGTCGAATGCCGTGCGTGCGTTCATCACTTTCCCTCCTCCACAGAGGCAAGCTAGGGACGCCGGCAAATCTTAGTCAATGGCGAATATTCGTTGGCTGCAGTAGGCATCGCTGAATCTGGAGAACAGGCAGACAGGAACCGGGAAACGATCAAACGCGTGACGCCGTTCGACGTTGCCACGCCGGTGGGCTTCTGTCACGCCGGTCGCGGTCCCACGATCGCACGGGCATCACAGCGCGGAGTGAGCTGAGGCTGTCTGTTAGCTGGTCGGCGCCGACTCTTGAGCAGCATTGGGCATCAGACGGCTTCCTCTCGGCCGCGCAGGAGTGGGAGCAGTTGATTGCCCTGCCGTTTGATCTCAGACAGATACGGCGTGTCGGAGAGTACGAAATGGGTGATCCCCAGAGCCTCGTATTTGCGCAGTGACCGGGCGACATCTGCCGCCGAGCCGACGAGCCATGTGGTGCCGGCGCCACCCCCGCCAAACTTGCCCGGTGCGGTGTAGAGGTTGTCATCGAGCACGTCGCCGCGCTCGTGCAGGTCGAGCAGTCGCTGCTGACCGACCGCGACTGTTCGCTTATGGTCGTTCCAGCCGGCGCCCTTGCTCTTCGCCATCTCGGCGACTTTCGCCTCGGCGTCGGCCCAGGCCTGTTCCGTGGTATCGCGGACGAGCGTCGTGATCCGCAATCCGAACTCCAATGGAGCGAGGTCGCGGCCCAGTTCTCTGCTCAGCGCCTTGAGACGCTCGATCCGCTCCCGGACGCCGTCGAGGGGCTCACCCCAGAAAAGCTGGACATCCGCCTCGGTGGCCGATACCTGCTCGGCCGCCTCCGAGGCACCACCGAAGTAGAGCCTCGGGTGTCGACGCCCGCTGCGGACATCGATGCGTGGCACCACGGTGGATTCAGTGACGCGGAAGTGCTCGCCCGCATAAGTCACGTTCTCCTCGGTCCACAATCTGCGGACCAGCCGCATGAACTCCTTGGTGCGGGCATAACGGTGTGCCTGATCGCCCTCGCTGTCGCCATAGGCGGCAAGGTTATCCTTGCCAGATACGATGTTGATGCGTACGCGGCCGCCGGTCAGGTGGTCCAGCGTGGCGGCCGCGGAAGCAAAGTGCGCCGGCCGCCAATAGCCGGGCCGGATCGCGATGAGCGGCTCAAATGTGGTGGTCCGTGCGGCAAGTGCAGCCGCGACGGTAAAGGTATCCGGCCGCCCCCAGCCGGTACCGATCAGCGCGCCCTTCCAGCCATGATCCTCCAGTTCCCTGGCGTGGCTGGTCAATGTCTCCAAGCTGTTGTGGTTTTCGATGGCCGCATCGCCGCGGTGACCGGCTTTGACGTCGTTGGGGATGTACCAGAGAAATTCGGATGTGCTGCTCATGCGATGGGCCTGCCGTCAAGTTGTGGTTGGAATACGAAATCCGCGGGAAGATGTCCGACATCAGGTAAGTTGTGATCATCCAGGGAGACCTTATCTCGCCAGCTGTGCCTCTTGCTTCCGTGTTGCCTGAACTACAAAGCCGTTCGGCGGGCGCTTGAGGCCGAGATTCTCCCGCAGGGTCGTGCCTTCGTATTCGTCGCGGAACAGGCCGCGCCTGCGCAGAATCGGCACAACCTGATCCACAAAATCCGTCAAGCCGGTGGGCAGGATCGGCGGCATTATGTTGAAGGCATCGGCCGCACCATTCACGAACCACTCCTGCATTGCATCGGCTATCTGTTCCGGCGTGCCGACCACGGTTCGGTGTCCGCGGGCCGTAGCAACGGCGAGATAGAACTGGCGCAGGGTCAGGTTGCTTCGCGACACAAGGTCTGAAACCAGCTTCAACCGGCTCTTGTTGAGCTCAGTGTCCTTCGGCAGCGGCGGGGCGGGATCGTCTAGCGAATAACCCGAAAGGTCGATGCCCTTGTAGTGGCGGCTGAGGATGTTCCAGGCGATGGAAGGATGAACAAGTGACTGGATATACTCGTAATGCGCCTGGGCCTCCGCTTCAGTTCCCCCGAGAACAGGGAATATGCCGGGACTGATCAGCAACTCGTCGGGTTTGCGGCCGTAACGGGCAAGCCTGCCCTTGACGTCGGAATAGAATTCCTGCGCGTCCTCAAGGGTCTGATTGGCGGTAAAGATCATCTCGGCCGTGCGGGCTGCGAGCTCTCGCCCTGGCTCCGAGGCGCCGGCTTGCACGATCACCGGATAGCCCTGAACGGGACGGCCCACGTTAAGCGGACCGGTTACGGAAAAGAACTGGCCTGTGTGATCGACGAGATGCACTTTGTCCGGATCGAGATAAACGCCGCTCTCCTTATCGCGGATGAAGGCGTCGTCCTCGTAGGAGTCCCACAATCCTTTCACCAGGTCGACGAACTCCTCGGCTCGTGCATAGCGGTCGGCATGGGCGGGATGACCGGGAATCGAGAAGTTCTTGGAAACGTCGGCGCCGGTGGTCACGACGTTCCAGGCAGCACGCCCTTTCGAGATGTAGTCGAGCGAAGCGAACTTGCGCGCGAGAAGATAAGGGTCCTCATAGGTGGTTGAGGCGGTGGCGACGAAGCCGATGCGGCTCGTCACCTGAGATAAAGCCGCCCACAGGGTCAAGGGCTCGAAATGAGCGCCCTGAGCGGTGCGGCGAACTGCTTCGGGATCCTTGGCGCGCTCCCAGCCAGCGGGACTGTCGGCCACGAAAACCAGATCGAACTTGCCGCGTTCCGCAGTCTGCGCAAGCGCCCGGTAGTGGTCGATATTCAGGCCGGCATCTGCCTGCGCGTCGGGATGGCGCCAGGCGGCGACGTGATGGCCCGTGGCCATGATGAACGCTCCGAGCCGCATTTGTCTCTTCCGTGTGCTCATTGGCTTACCTCCCATGGATTTCAGGCGATCTTGCGGCCTGGTACGTCGACCCCGAGCCGGTTCAGCAGGCGCGCCCGGAATCGGGCAAAGCGTGGATCGCCATGATCGCGCGGTGTTGGAAGATCGACGCGGAGATCCTCGATGATGCGGCCCTCGTCGAGGACCAGTATCCGGTCGGCGAGCGAAATCGCCTCATCGACATCGTGGGTGACGAGCAGCACCGCCGGGCGGTGCCTCGCGCACAGTTCTCGCAGCAGATCGTGCATCTTCAACCGGGTCAAAGCGTCGAGCGCGCCGAAGGGCTCGTCGGCAAGGAGCAGGGCCGGCTGGCGCACCAGGGAACGTGCAAGGGCAACTCTTTGCTGCTCGCCGCCCGAAAGCTGGTTCGGCCAGGCGGACTCGCGCCCCTCGAGACCGACCTCTGCCAAGGCCCTCCTTCCGGCATGCTGGCCGGCGCTGCCGGGGAGACCGAGCGTGACATTCTGAATTACCGTGCGCCAGGGCAGCAGCCGCGCATCCTGGAAAACCACCGACAGGTTCTCCGGTGTATCCAGGGTGCCGGTTCCCTCGACGTCGTAGTCAAGGCCGGCAAGAGCCTTCAGGAAGGTGCTTTTGCCCGAGCCGCTTTTTCCGAGGAGCGCGACGAATTCGCCCTCCTCGATATCGAGATCCACACCCTCCAGGATCGTCCTGTTCGAGAACCGGCGCACCAGGTTTCGTACTTGGACGGCATTGGCTGGGGGCGTCAGTTGGCCAGAGTGCGACGCCATGAGAGGGCCCTCCGTTCGAGCAGGCGGACGAGACCGTCCGAGACGAGGCCGAGCAGCACATAGACCACCAGGCCGACGAGAATGACGTCGGTCTGCCCGTAGGTGCGGGCAAGATCGATCATGTAGCCGAGACCGCTGGTCGCGTTGATCTGCTCGACGACGACGAGGGAAACCCAGCAGAGCGTCACGGCGAACCGCAGGCCCAGGAGGAAGCCGGGCAATGCCCCGGGGAGGACCACCTGGAGGATGAAATCCTTGCGGCTCATGCGTAGCGTCTCCGCCAATTCGACATAACGGCTGTCGATGCCGCGAAGGGCGTTGTGCGTGTGGATGTAAATCGGCACGACGACGGCAAGCACGATGGTCGTGACCTTCATACTCTCACCGATGCCAAACCACAGGATCAGCAAAGGGATCAGAGCCAGCGTCGGGATGGCGCGCTTGATCTGGACCGGTCCGTCGATCAGCGCTTCGCCGATCCGCGAGAGGCCGGCGATGACCGCCAGGACCGTTCCAAGCACCAGTCCGATGCTGAGACCAATCAGGGCGCGTGTCGCCGATGTCATGAAGTTGTCCTGCAGGCGGCCCTGTTCGATAAGCCTGCCGAAGGCTTCGATGACCGTCCATGGTGCGGAGAGGATACGCGGATCGATCCATCCGAGAGTGGACCCGACGACCCAGAGCAGCACAAGCAATGCCGGTCCGATCTGCAATCCGAAAGGTATTGCAGGTCCGGGGCCAAGTCTTCGTCGCGCGCGGGAGCCGGCCGGGCTCGCCGGAGCAGTGCCGGCATATGCAATCTCACGGTCGGGCACCCTCGCCGACTTCCCCCCATATGCATCCCAGATGGTTGCCATGCTTCAGTCTCCTCTTGGATGAGCGCGGGGGGCTTACTGGCTCTTCGGCAGGGCCGAGGCCGCGACCTTTTCGAAGCGGTTGTCGAAGATCAGCTCCACGTCGAACGGCTTGTAGCCGAGCTCCTTTGCCAGGAGGTCGATGGTCTCCTGGTGGCGCCTCTTCACGTCGCTCCAGTCGTCAGGGATCACCTGGGTGCCCGCGAGCTTGACGAGATATTCTGCGTCCTCGCGGCTGAGACCCTGCTGGCCGATGTAGTATTCCTTGATCCAGATTTCCGGATTCTGGTCGACCCATTCGCTCGCTCGTGCCCATAGCCGAACGTATTGCGCGAGCGCGGCCGCCTTGGCGGGGTCGTCCAGTACCCATTGCGGCGCGTAGAGATGGCTCGGGTCGTCGCGCAGGCCATGTTCGACGAGCGAGGCGCCATCCGGACCGTACTGGGTAATGTAACGACGGATATTCACGCCTCCGATCGGGGCGATGTCGACCTGCTTGCTGGCCAATGCCTTGGGATAGAGGTCGCCGGTGCTGGGTAGTTCGACAAGGGTGACGTCATCTCTCGTCAGGCCCGCGGCTTTGATGGCGCGCAGAACGAGGGTTCCCTGGGCCTGGCCGGGGCTGAAAGCAATGCGCTTGCCGCGAAAGTCGGCAAGGGTCTTGACGTCTACGCCGGGTGCAATGCCAAAGCGATAGATCGGGTTCGCGATCGGATCGCGCCTCTCGCGATAGGCGATATTGCGGGCCGGCAGGTTGTTCCAGTTGGCAAAGATTGAGGGGATTTCAGCCACCGATCCGACATCCAGCGCCTTGGCGCGAAATGCTTCCGACGTCTGCGGACCACCGCTGATGTTGGCCCATTTCACTTCGAAGGTAAGTTCGTTGACAAGCCCCGAGAGTTCGAGCGCCTTTTGGGTCGTGGGATCACCGATGGTCAGAACCGTGCCCTTCGGCACCTCAGGAAGAAGGGGCGCGGCTGTCTCTGCCGCGCACACGCCGGAGACAGCGCTGAGCGCAAGCAGGCTTAACAGGGCAGTCCTTAACGTCTTCGCCAATGTCATCGGTGATCCTTCCCGTTGGTTGCAGATTGCAGAAAGCGATGCACGGCAAGGTGTGAGATTTTCTATAAAAACTATAGACTATTTATTTCTTTCGTTCGGCGATTGAGAGAAAATCATCCCTGAGAAAGGCTGATCGTCAGCCGATGGGCCGCTGATGACACGCGTCGCCGCGCTTTGCGTGATCAAATGAACGCGCCGTCGGGCCTATCCGGGGCTGGCTTGGGTTGTTCAGGAAAAGTCAGGAGACGATGCCTATGCCGTCAGCGCGTCAGCCGGTCTTTCAGACGGGCATGAGCGAGCGCAGCAGAAGCCACGAGTGGCGCGAAGGCATGCAGCGGTAGTGATTTCTGCCGCAGGAAGGAAATCGGCATGTCCTGGGGCGCTTCGCCCATCGCTGCGCGCGCCAAAAGACCACCGAGCTGTGCCGTCATGGCGATCCCTCGCCCGTTGCAGCCGATCCCGCCGAAGAAACCTTCGCCCAGATCGTAGATCCGGGGGAGGAAGTCGGGCGTCATGATCGCCGTGCCGGTCCAGGCAACTTCAATGCCCGGATGTCTGGCAAGCTTCAATTCGCTCGCGAGCCGGCGAACGACGGCCTTTGCGACGCGTTCGCGTGCGCCAAAGGGAAAGACCGCCATGCCGCCGCTGATCAGCCGATTGTCTCGGTCGAGTCGATAGGTGAATAGGTTGAGGCGCGTATCACCCACCGGCCTGCGCTTGGGAGAGATTCGAGCGACAGTCTCCTCGTCAATCGGTCCGGTTGCCACCTGATAGACGCGAAGCGGCACTCCCGTGCGGCCGATCAGGCCGGCGATGCCGGTGGTAAAGGCATTTGTACACAGAACGACACTGTCGGCACGGATCGAGCCATCGGTAAATTCGACCTGCCATCCCTGCGGTCCCCGCCTGCAGGATTGCACGAAGGCATTTTCCCGGATCAATCCTCCTTCGCGTAGCACCGTTCGAGCGAGGCCGTAGAGATAGTCGAGCGGATGGATGGTGCCGCCGGATTCGTCGATGATGCCGCCGGAATAGATATCCATGCCCGTCTCATGGGCAATCTCGCCGGGCTCCAGGAAGCGGACCGGTCGGTCGAGGCGCTGCCAGATGGAGGCCCGCTTGCGCAGGACCTGGGCCATCGCCTCGCCGAATGCGGGCTGAAGCCATCCATTCTGGCTGGCATCGCAGGAAATGCCGTCCTCACGGATAATGTCGAACACGGTGTCGGCACCGCCGCCGACGAGCCGCAGCAGCCCTTCGGCCTTCTGCGGTCCGAGACGGCTGTAAACGGTCGCCGGATCGGCCTTCGCGAAATTGGGTACGAGGAAGCCTGCATTGGCTCCGCTCGCCCCGGAACCGAGAAGCCCGGCCTCAAGCACGACGACGCGCCGTCCTTGCTTGGCAAGCGCGCGAGCGGCCGTCAGGCCGGTGAACCCGGCACCTATGACAACGGTATCGGCCTTTTCCGGCAGCGCTGACCCGGAGGTCGGCGGCGCTGCGGCGGTGCGTGTCCAAAGCGTGTCGGGTCTTGTTTCTTGCATGGGCTGTCCATTGGCGCGAACCGGCAAGCAGGCGAGTGCCAGCATTGCCGGATCAATTGGTTAACCAATCACGTCATCGAATTCCTGGCCGCGGCTTTGGGTTGGGAATGCAGACGCTATTTCAATCCGGGCACATGGCCTGCAAAAGCCCCTGTGTCGCCTCTATATCCTTGACCATGAGCTTGCCGGCCGAGACCGCGTCGCGGTTGCGGAATGCTTCGATCATTTCGTAATGGTAGGTCGAATAGGGATAGGCGATCCCGGCGTCGAGCTGGCTCTTTACGAGGTCCGAGAGCATGCGCATGTAGGGGCCGAAGCGGAGCCAGAGGGTCTCGATCATCTGCGGCAGGACGTCCGAACCGGATCCCTCGTAGATCGCGAAATGGAATTCCTGGTTCTTCCGAAGCATTTCATAGACCTGACCTTCGACGCCGAGTGCCTCGTGTGCCTTGGCAAGAGCAAGGCAATGGTCGATTTCGCTGCCGCTCATCCGCGCGCAGGCGAGTTCCGTGGCCAGTCCCTCCAGGGCCTTGCGAGCCTGGCAGAGATCATCGAGGCGTGCGCGGGACACCGGCGGAACGCGCGCCGAGCCGTTGCGGCCGATCTCGAGGCCGTTTTCCGCCGCCAGCCGCCTCAGTGCCTCGCGGACCGGCATATGACTGGTGCCGAATTCGGCTGCAAGCGAGGCGATGGTGGTGACCTGCGACGGCTCGAACTTTCCCCACATCAGCGCGTGGCGCAGCTGCTCATAGACACCGTCCTGGACAGTGACCCGTGACGATACCCTCGACAGCCCGGTTTCTCGCATTCAGCCAATCTATCCTTGTGTTGCCGCCGCCGTATCTCCGGCGGGAGTCGTTTCGGCGATTCTTTTCCGGTTCAGACCCTGCAAGTCAAGCACGGCAGCGAAGCGATCAATGCGCCTTTTCCGTGCGGAATTTTGCTTCCAACAGGCTCACGAGCCGCACGAGCGGCAGCAGGAAGATGAGGTAGACAAGCGCGGCCCCGATAAGTGGTGTCGGGTTGGCGTAAAGTGCCTGTGCATCCTGCGCCTCTTTCAGAAGTTCCGGCAAGGCAACCGTCGAGGCAAGCGCCGTATCCTTGAACATCGACACGCAATTGCTGGTGATCGGCGGAATGACAATGCGGACTGCCTGGGGAAGTATGACCTTGACCAGCGTGATGCGGAAGGGGAGGCCAAGAGCCGAAGCGGCCTCGAACTGGCCCCTGGGCACGCTCTCTATGCCGGAGCGGAAGACCTCGGCCGAATAGGCGGCCATGACCAGTGAGAACGACAATATCGCCGAGGTCCAGGCCGATAAGCTGATCCCGATGAAGGGCAGCGCATAGTAGATGAGAATGAGAACCACGAGAGCCGGGATGGCCCGAAAGATGTCGATATAGGCGATCGAAATGAGGCGGAGCGGGCGCGCGGCATAAAGGCGGAAGACGCTGATGACGAGCCCGCCGGCGACGCCGAAAATGATGCTGAAAATACCGATGAGGAAGGTGTTGAGCAGACCGCGCCAGAGAGCCGGCAGGCTGGAAATCAGGACGTCGATATTGAAAAAGGTTTCGACTAGCGTCATCGCTGGCCCTTTCGAGATGCGTGCGAAAGCGCGCGCCCGGAGACGCGCGCTTCACGAAGATCAGGCCTTCGGCACCGGCAGTTCGGTGACTGTCGCCGAATTTGCCGGCGGCTCGCTGCCGAACCACTTCTTGTGGATGGCCGCCATCGTGCCGTCCTTCTTCATCTCGGTGATGGCTGCGTTGATCTTTTCGAGGAGGGGCGAATCCTTCGTCATCATCAGGCCGTACTGCTCGCCGGTCTTGATCCGGTCCTTGACCGCAAAGCCCTTCATTTTCAGGAACAGGTACTCCATGCCCGGAATGTCGCTGACGACGGCTTCGATCCGGCCTGCGCCAAGATCGAGGAACATGTCCTGCTGGCTGTTGTAGCCCTTGATATCGCCAAAGCCTTTCTCAGCCTGATTGTCCTTGACCCACTTTTCGCCGGTCGAGCCGGAGAGGACGCCGACGGTCTTGCCCTTCAGATCGGCAAGGCTCGCAATCGGGCTATCCGTCTTGGTCGCCACACCCATGTCGGAATCGTAATAGGGCTGGGTGAAGGATTGCGACTTCAGCCGCTCGGGCGTGATCGTGATGGAGGAGATCGCGACGTCGATCCGCTTGGAGCTGGTGGCGGCGAAGAGCGCCTGGAAGCCATAGTCCGCGATGTCAGGCGTGAGACCGGCGCGCTTGGCGGCTTCCGTAACGATGTCCACTTCGAAGCCTTCGAAGGTGCCCTTTTCGTTCTTGTACTCGAAAGGCGGGTTGCTGGGATAGGATCCGACATGCAGCGCATCAGCAGCCCTTGCCGTAAGCGCACTGCCCGCCAACCCGACCATCGTGGCTGCGATCAAAATATTGCGGCGTGTAAGTATCATTTTATGTTCTCCCTCTTGTTGAAGTTCGCATGGCATTTTTGCATGCGACCCTGCCGGCGTGCCGATCGCCGTCATCTGCTCTTCAGCCCGCCGCACCCGGAGGGGCTCTGCCTCCGTTTTGGTCTCCTACTTCCGGTGCCCGGAGATGATTTCTGCGAGCGCCTTCTCGAAGCGCGCAATCTCTTCCAGCTTGTTGTAGTGGACAAGCGAAACGCGAACCGCGCCCGTTTCCATCGAGAGGCCGAGGCGCTTCATGAGACGCGGCGCGAACATATGTCCGTCGCGGATGCCGATGCCGATCTTGCCCATCTCGGCGGAGATCAGTTGCGGGCTCACGCCGGGGATGTTGAAGCAGATGGTGGGTACGCGACCCTTCAGCCGCTCCTCGTCGGAAATGCCGTAGATCACCGCGCCCTGCCGCTTCAGGGCTGCGATCATTTCGCGGCTGAGGGAAAGTTCATATTCGCGGATTGCTCCCATGGCGGCGGTAAGCGCTGCGCGGCGGCTGTGGGTGCCTTCCGGGAGGAAACGTCGGCCGATGCCCTCGAGATAGCGCACGGCAGCGTCCATGCCCGCGACATTCTCGTAGGGGAATGTGCCGACCTCGATCTTGTAGGGCGGGACGTCGGGGATGAAGTCTTCCTTGAAGGTGGGAAGCCGGCAGAGCGCATCGAACCGACCCCAGAGGAAGCCCATGTGAGGCGAGAAGTTCTTGTATCCCGAGCAGACCAGATAGTCGCAGTCCCATGCCTGGACGTCGATCAGGCCATGCGGTCCAAAATGCACGCTGTCGAGGAAGACCTCGGCGCCCGCGGCGTGCGCGATCTTGCCGACGGCGGCCACGTCGACGATGGTGCCGATCGAATGGGCAGTTACCGTGCAGGCCACGAGCCGCGTACGCTCGTTGACCAGGGGCACAAGGTCCTCGGTATGGAGCGTGCCGTCCTCGCGCATGCGCCACCACACGATCTTGGCACCATCGGCCTCGAGCGCCAGCCAGGTGGCAATGTTGGCGTCGTGATCCATGTCGGTGACGACGATCTCGCTGCGCTCCTTCAGCATCTTGGCGATGCCGAGGCTGACGAGGCGGATGAAGGACGTGGCGTTGAGACCGAACGATATCTCCTCCGGCCGGTAGGCATTGACGAGGATAGCGACGCTTTCGCGCGCGGCAACGAGGTTGGCATCGACCCGCTCGCTGTGCTCGTACTTGGCCATGCGCTGAACATTGCTATCGATCAGGTGGTTGGTCACCGCATCGACGACCATCTGCGGCACCTGGGCGCCTCCGGCATTTTCCAGAAAGATGAAGTCGCCGGCCTTGCGGATCGCGGGAAACATCTCCCGGATTTCGTCTACCGGAAAGCTGTTGTGCCCGGCCATCGAACGGGGTGACGCCTGAACGCTCATGATTGATCCTGCCTGCTTTTTTTGCTTGGGTCGCGATTGCCGGCGGTCGCCGGCTGCTGTTTTGATTATTTGATCACAAGATATTTGAAAGTTCAACTAACTTCGATTGCGACAGAGGAAATCACGCACAGCAAATAAGGCGCCGCGGAAGGCGGCGCCTTATCGGAATGTCGGCGAACCTGTGAAGGCCGCTAGGCTACTGAATCTTCGCCTGCAGGGCGTTGACGTCGTCGGTGGTCATTTCGCCGACCGTATCGACCTTGCCGTCCTTGATCTTCCACAGGCGGAACGGGCCGGTAATGTCGCCGTACTTGTCGAAGGAGACTGGACCGATGACGCCCTCATAACGGATCGGCTTGCCGTCCTTGATCAGGGCGAGCGCCTTCGCAAACTCCTCCTTGCCGGCATAGATCGGCTCGCCCGCCGGATCGACGACCTTGAAGATGGCGTCTCGGATGGCGGCGGGCTCTTCCGAACCTGCCGCGGCGATTGCGAGGCCGACGATGGCGCCGGCATCATAGGCGCGGTCAGCGGCCGGGTTGGAAGGCTCTATTCCCGAGAAGGCCTTGTAATTGGCGTTGAAATACTCGGTGGACTTGGTCGGGCTTGTACCCGATGAGGTGCCGTAGGCTTCGTTCAGATAGTCGGCGCCGACCGACTCGATGAAGTCAGGGCTGTTCATGCCGTCGTTCAGGAGGAATTTCTGAACGCCTCCCTGCGAGATCCATGTGCGGGCGATCGTGGCACCGTCAACCGGGTAACTTACCAGGTAGAGCCCGTCCGGTTCGCCGCTCATGGCCGCCGTCACTTCCGACTGGTAGCTCGACTGCTTTTCGTTATAGGGCGTTACCGAGACGATCTCGCCGCCGAGCGCCTTATAGGCGCGGGAGAATTCCGACACCATGTTGACGCCGAAGTCGTTGTTCACATGGATGACGGCGAGCTTCTTGAAGCCCTGGTCTATCGCGTATTTCGCGGCGGCAACGCCCTGCAGGGCATCGGAGGTGATGGTCCGGAAGAAGATCCCGTTCGTCTTGCCGTCGCGGCCAAGCGCCGTCAGGGTCGGCGAGGACGAGGCAGGCGACACCTGGACGACCTTGGCGGGCGCCGTCACCGAAGTCAGGATCGGAATCGTGACCGACGAGATGATGCCCCCGATCACGACCGGCACCTTCTTTACCTGCACGAGCTGGGTTGCCGCATCGACGGCAACGTTGCCCTGGCTCTGGCTGTCGCGCGTGTCGGTGACGAGGTCGCAGCCACGAGCGCCGCCGGCTTCGTTGATGTCGCGGAAGGCCATTTCGACCGACTTGGCACCGGCCTGGCCATACTCGCCTGCAGGTCCCGTCAGTTCCATCACGAGGCCGACGGTAATCTTGCAGTCGGCGGCACTGGCCGCGCCGGCAGCGAGGAGAAGCCCGAGGGCAGTGGTCATGCGGAATACTGTGGTTTTCATTGTTGTTCCCCTTGTTCGGTTTTCAATGCGTCATTGGCCGGTTTGATTTTCCTTTGCTGCATCCGGTTGCTGCAGCCGGCTTATTGGCGCCGCGAGAGCGCTGGATGAGACGGCGGCCGTCAGATGCGGCCGTCGTTGAGGTTATAGTGCATGATCGAGCCGTGCCGGCCTGTGCGGTCGCGCTCAAGCGTGTAGACATCGCCCTCGGGGCCTTTGGCCTCGGCGATGACAGCGCCGATCTCCGCAAGGTCGGCCATGCCGAGGTCGACGTCCAGGATCCGGGCATTGGCGAGCGCATGCGCCTGATTGCGGGCCCCGACGATCACCGCCGCCACCTGCGGCTGGCGCAGCACCCAGGCGCTGGCGATGGTGGCGATGTCGGCCTCATGGCGGTCGGCAACCGCCCTCAGGGCACGCAGGAGGGTCTGAAAGAGGTCCCAGCCCCCGAAATCATCGATAATCAGCTTATATTTGACGAGCGAGCGGTTCTCGAGCGGCATCTCCGGTTCTGCGCTCCCGAGCCAGCGATCGCTGAGAAAGCCACCCGCGACGGACCCATAGCAGAGGAAGGCGAGGCCGCTGCTGGCGGCAAGGCCGGCCAGACGGTGCGATGGGCGCCGGTCGAGGACCGAATACTGCAGTTGCTGGCTGACGAGGCCTATGCTCGCCTCCAGGATCTCCGCGATGTGATCGCTGTCAAAATTGGTCGTTCCGACATTGCGCACCTTGCCCTCGTCGCGCAGTTCCTGCAGCCAGCCGAGTGAATCGACGTAGCCGCCCATGCTCAGGTCCCACCAGTGGAACTGCACCAGGTCGAGCCGTTCCGTCCTCAAACGCCGCAGCGACTGTTCGACGATGCCGCGAATATAG
Source organism: Rhizobium sp. BK251 (assembly GCF_004345245.1). GTDB lineage: Bacteria > Pseudomonadota > Alphaproteobacteria > Rhizobiales > Rhizobiaceae > Rhizobium. The sequence continues at coordinate 124,221 of NZ_SLUQ01000015.1, forward strand.
TCACGGCTGATGCGCGGAAGCACTTCGAGATCCGGCACCAGCTTGGTGTGCACCTTCATGCGACTTGCCGCCTCTGCACCGCGCTCACGCAGAAGGTGGGCCCGTGCCTCGCCGATCAGTTCCTCGACGCCGGTATAGATGTCGGCGCAGTCATAGGTGGTGATGCCGACGTCGAAGGCAGCGACCAGATCGAGAACCGCTTGCTTTCTGTCGATTGCGCCATGGCCGCCGGCCAGCTGCCATCCGCCGCGGATTACCCGCGAGATCGCGTAGCCTGGAGCAAGGTCGAAGGTCTTGGCATTCATTTCTGGTCGCTTTCATCGGGAAGGGGCACTGCGGTCGTCTCGGCATGGCTGAAGCGCCGCCGGCCGAGCCGGACAATGCGCAGTCGGCTTGCGCAATTGGGATCGGGACAGGCGATCTCCGCATCCGACGTCATCCAGTCGTTCGGATGGGTGTCGCGCTGCTTGGCGGCGAGCAGAGGCAGGACTGCGGCGAGCGAGTAGATGGAAAAACCCTGCCCTTCGGGTAGGTGCAGCATCTCGCCGCGCAATTCGAAATGGTCGCCCGGCTTGGCGCCGCAATAGATCGGCTTGCCTTCGGGAATCACCGCCTCCACGAGAAGGTCGAAGAGTTCGAAGCTGTCGTCGGGCCGCCCGGTCATCGGCCATTCCCTCTCGATAGGACGATCTCGCAAGCTCCGTTCCTGCGGATCGCGCCGCAAGCCTCGGCGAGGCCGGCTCTCTCCTCATCTGGAACCTGCGCAACCACACTGCCCGCAAGCCAGCCGATCGGGAAGAACAGTCGCGCGCCCGGTCCGTAGAAGAGACCGATGTCGAAAATCGCGTTCGGATTGCCGCCCCACATGCGCGGCGGCACATAGCTCAGGACGATGTCGCCCGGCTGAGGATTGAGCGTCGCGTTTTCCGCAGGCAGGGCGCGGGCATAGGAGGCGCCTTCAAGATGAGGCGGCGGAATGGGGCAGGAGATTTCCGGGCCTGTCCACATGGCATGGAGCGCCGGGATCACGCGTTCCGAGGAAAGATAGTCCCAGAGGAAGGCAATATTTTCGGGCGCCTTGCCGTCAAGCAGCCTTGCGGTGGCCGACAGGCCGGATCGGGCTTCGCGGATGAGGATCGTGCGCTCGGTCATTGTTCGCCTTCGGATTGGGCGGGCTCGGCCAGAAGCCGCTCCCTGAGGAATGTGAATGGACGGCTTATGTCGGCAACGAGGGCGCCTCGCGCGCCGACCGGATCCCGCCTGTCTAGCGCATCCACCATGGCGCGGTGGTAGTAGGCGACGTCGCGCGTCTCGTCGCTCGCTACCGCCTGGGAGAAGGCATAGGCGGCGTAGCGCGTGCAGGGACCGGATTGAAGCCATAGGCTCTCGATCATCGGAATGAGAACCGAGGAACCGCTGCAGCGATAGATCTGGAAGTGGAATTTCTGGTTCAGCGTCGCCTCGCGATCGAAATCGCCGCGCTGGCTGAGCGAACGCACCTCGTCCCACTCGGCCAGTACATCCCGGACGAGCATGAGCTCCCGCTGGGTCATGCGCAATGTCGCAAGGGCGACTGCCTCGCCCTCGATGAGGATGCGCGTGCGCAGCAGGTCATCGAGGCGTTCCAGCGTGACCGGCGGAACGCGCACCGACCGGTTGGGCATCGCTTCGACCGCCTTTTCGCTAATCAGGCGCCCGAGCGCCTCGCGCACCGGCATGGTGCTCGTCATCATCTGGTCGGCGAGGCCCCTGATGGTGAGCACCTGGCTCGGCTCGAAGAGGCCGCAGATCAGCGCGCGACGCAATTCGGCATAGACGCGGTCCTGCACCGTCTCGCGCTCGATCGGCAGCAGCTGCGGCCGGTCCTTGACGCTGAATGCAGTTGCGGGGTGCTTTTGCATGCTCGCTCGCTTTTCTCTCTTGCGAGATAGTTTAAACCTCAATAATTTGATCAAGACAAGTGTGATCACAGATCAAAATAACAACTGCACTTGGCCAGAGGGTAGTATGCAAAGTGACTTCGAACAGGTCCGGCCGCCGGACGTGCTCGTCGTGAAGAATGTCGTCAAGCGCTATGGCGGACTTGCCGCCGTCGACGATGTTTCCTTCACGCTCTCGAAGGGTGAGATCCTTGGCTTGATCGGCCCGAACGGTGCCGGCAAGACGACGATGTTCGATCTCGTGGCCGGAAGCGCGCGCCCAACCGCCGGGAAGATCTATGTCGGTGGGCTGGATGTCTCGGGGGAACCGGCTCACACGCGCATCGGCCGCGGGCTGGGACGCACGTTTCAAATCCCTCGTCCGTTTCCCGAACTCAGCCTGCTGGACAACGTGCTTCTTGCCCGCCAGCGTCAGAGGGGCGAAAGCGTCGTCGCCAATTTCCTCGCTGCCCGCCGCGTCGCTGCCGAGGAGAAACAGGCGATGGAAAGAGCCCGTGAACTTCTCGATTTTCTGTTGCTGTCGCATTTGACGAATGAGCCGGCGCGTGTGCTTTCGGGTGGCCAGCGAAAACTGCTCGAACTGGCGCGCGTGATGATGGCCGAGCCGGAAATCGTGCTCCTCGACGAGCCTGCCGCAGGCGTCAATGCGAGCCTCCTGGAAGTCATCATCGACCGCATTCAGGAGATCAATGCGCGCGGCATCACTTTTCTCCTGATCGAGCACAACATCGACATGGTGAGCAGGCTCTGCCACCGCGTACTCGTCATGGCGAGCGGCCAACTGCTCTGCGAGGGCAGGCCGGAGCAGGTGGCGCGCGACCCACGCGTCATCGAGGCCTATCTCGGGGGTGCGGCATGACCACTCCCGTACTTTCCGTGAAGGACCTTGTCGCGGGCTATGAGCCAGGCGTGCCGATTGTGCGTGGTGCATCGATCAGGGTCGAGCAAGGCGAGATCGTCGTTGTCCTCGGACCGAACGGCGCGGGCAAGTCGAGCTTCATCAAGGCGATTGCCGGTCTTGTCCCCGTCTCCGCCGGTTCGATCCATCTTGCCGGCGAGGACATCACGGCACTGCCCGCGCACCTTCTGGTGCGCCGTGGCCTTGCCTTCGTTCCTCAGACCGAAAACATTTTCCCGCTGATGAGCATCGAGGACAATCTCAAGGTTGCTGGCGGCATCCTGCTAGCGCGGGAGGTGCCGCAGCGGATAGCGGAGATGTACGAAATCTTTCCGGATCTTGCCGAGCGAAGGCGCGTTGCCGCCGGCAATCTTTCGGGTGGCCAGCGTCAGATGCTCGCCGTTGCGCGCGCGCTCATCGTCCGGCCAAAGCTTCTCGTTCTCGACGAGCCCTCCGCCGGTCTGTCGCCGAAGTTCGTGGGGATGGTTTTCGAAATGCTGTCGACGATCCGCAAGGCCGGCACCACGATCCTGCTCGTCGAGCAGAACGCGAAGGCGGCACTCGCAATCGGTGATCGCGCCTATGTGCTGGTTGAGGGCAAGGATCGTCATGAGGGGAGGGCGGCCGACCTGTGGAACGATCCGGTGGTCGCCGAACTCTATCTTGGGCAACGCTCAGCAGCCGAACGCAAGGAGGCCCGTCCATGAACCTGCAATTCATTGTCGACGGACTGCTGACAGGCTCGATGATCGGCCTAGGCGCGATCGGTGTGACGCTGACTTATTCGATCTTGCGCTTCTCCAACTTCGCGCATGGCGACTTCATGGCCTGGGGCACCTATGCCACGCTCACGGTCGTAACTGCCATCGGAGCCGTGTTCGGGAAGGTCGCACCCTTCAAGCCCCTTTCTTTCGGCTGGCCGCTCATCGTCGCACTCGTTGTCGGCATGGCCTTCACCGGCCTGCTCGCCGTCACCCTCGACCGCATCCTTTATGCCCGGCTGCGGGCCAAGGGCCAGATGATCATACTGGTCATGGCAAGCTTCGGGGCGTCGGTGGCCATGCGCAACCTCCTGGAGTTCGCGTTCACTTCCAGGCCTGCCTATTTCAGCCGCGCGATCCAGATCGCCATGCCTGTCGGCTTCGGCATCCGCATCACGCCGGACCAGATCGCTCTTCTCGCGATGACCGCCATTCTCGTCGCTGCCGTACACCTGATGATGACCCGCACGCAAGCCGGACGGTCGATGCGTGCTGTCAGTCAGAATCCGGCCTTGGCTCGCGTCGTCGGCATCGATGTCAGACGGGTGGTTCGACAGACATGGCTCGTCGGCGGGGGGCTGGCCTGCTTTGCCGGCGTCATGGTTGGCGTGCTCGTGCAGATCCGCCCGCTGATGGGTTTCGACCTGCTGCTGCCGATGTTTGCCGCCGCAATTCTAGGCGGGATCGGCAGCGTTCCTGGCGCAGTGCTGGGCGGCCTGATCATCGGGCTGAGTGAAGCGGCAGCCGTCCAGCTCGTCGGCGCAGAATGGAGGGCCGCGGTCTCCTTCGTCCTGCTGATGGCCGTCCTGTTCGTTCGGCCGATCGGCCTCTTCGGCGTGAGGGAACGCTAATGGACTTGCTTGGCTATGGTGCCTTCTTTACGGCGACCGCACTCATATTCTCGCTGATGACGCTCGGGCTCAACCTGCAATGGGGTCTGACCGGGCTCTTCAATGTCGGCCTTGCCGGCTTCGTCGCGATCGGCGCCTATACATCCGCGATCCTGACGACGCCCGATGATGCCGCGCGCATCGGCGGCTTCGATCTTCCGATCGTCGTCGGCTGGATCGCGGCAATGGTGGTGGCCGGCGCTGCCGCGGCCCTGACCGGGATTGCGACATTGAGATTGAAGTCAGACTATCTGGCGATCACCACCTTCGGCGTTGCCGTGGTGGTGCAGCTTGTCGCGCTCAATGCCCAGGGACTGACCGGCGGGCCTTTCGGCCTCGGCTTCATTCCGCGTCCATTCGGCTCGCTCGCAGAAACGCCGCTTCTCTTCAACCTTGCCAACCTCGGCGTCGTCGCCGTCGTGGTGCTTGCTGCCTATCTCGCGCTCGAGCATCTGGCCCGCAGCCCCTGGGGCCGGGTGCTCAAGGCACTGCGCGAGGACGAGACCGCTGCCATATCGCTCGGCAAGAGCGCCCGGTTCTACCGCGTGCAGGCCTTCGCCATCGGCGGCGCGGTAATGGGACTCGCCGGCGCGCTGCAGGCACATTTCATTGGCTTCATCGCCCCGGAAAACTACCTGCCGACATTGACCTTCCAGGTCTGGGTCATGCTGATTGTCGGCGGTTCGGGCTCCAACCTCGGAGCCATCCTCGGCAGCCTGCTAGTGTGGGCGATATGGGCCGGGTCGGGCGGGGTCCTCAGTGCGATGATCGCAACCGACCAGCAGGCAAGGGCTGCCTCTCTCCAGATCGTCGCGATCGGCGTCATGCTGTGCCTGATCCTGCTGATGCGCCCGACAGGCATCCTCGGCGGCACGCGGCGACGCAAGACAGACGCGAACACCGAGCCGAAAGATACGGCAGGCGCCTCACAGGGGAACCAGGCATGAAGAAGACGGCCGGGGAGGCGAAGCCCCCGAACTAACCGTCGAATCGAGCCGTCCAAACGCTCGAAACGGTTGCAATTGGCCGTTTGGCCGGCGTGCCTGCGAATATATTCTGGCGACACGCAGCGGCAGAACGCCTATTTTACGACCGTGAGAATATTCCGCAGCGCGACGTGTTTCGGCCGGCGTTGCTGCGCACGGTTTGCTCCATGCCCCTCTAAGTCTCTGGTGACCGCGCCCAACAAATCTCGCCACTGCAACCTGCCGGTGGTACGATGCTGTAGAGCGTCGCGCCCGCGGTTGCGTCAAGAGCGAGGCTCTGCGTTGAGGGAACACACCCATGGCAACAGCGGGCGTCGAACGGCGGCTTGCGGCGATCCTGATAGCGGACGTCGTCGGCTATTCTCGTCTTGTCGGGTAGGACGAAGTCGGCACCCTCGGCGCATTGAAGGATATTCACCGCGAGGTTATCGAGCCACTCCTGACGGAACACAAGGGTCGCTTGATCAAGCTGTTGGGAGATGGTGTTCTCGCCGAGTTTGCCTCCGTCGTCGATGCGGCTTCGTGCGCGGTTGCCATGCAGAACGCGGTTGCCGCGCGGCAGGCGGGCGTTCCGCCCCAGAAACGCATCGTCTTCCGCATCGGCATCAATCTCGGCGATGTAGTCGTCGAAAGCGGTGATCTGCTTGGAGACGGCGTCAATATCGCCGCCCGCCTCGAACAGCTCTGCGAGCCGGGGGGCGTACTGATCTCTGGCACTGCCTATGATCATTTGCAGGGCAAGTTCACGCTGCCGCTTGATTCTGCCGGCGATCAACAGGTGAAGAATATCGCCAGGCCGGTGCGCACCTATCGCGTCCGGATGAATGGCGACGGGCGGCCCTGGCGGTTGCGCCTGCGCCAATATTCCGCCCACCTCAGATGGGCCACGGTGCTGGTCGCGGTGGTCCTGGCAGCAGGCGGCTGGTTCTCGTTCTTGCGGCCGAGCTCGGGCCCGAGCGTCACCACGGCTCTTCCCTCTGTCGCCGTTCTCCCATTCAACGACACGAGCGGCAACGCGGCGCTTGCTTACTTCGGTGACGGCGTGGCCGAGGACATCATCTCCATGCTGTCACGGGTTCCCGACCTGAAAGTGTTGGGCCGCAATTCGTCATTCCCTTTCAAGGGCGAGCCGATTGATGTGCATAAGATCGCCGCAAACTTGGGCGTCACACATATCCTCGAAGGGAGCATCCGAAAGGATGCTGGTCGGCTGCGCATCGTGGCCCAGCTCGTCGATGCCAGGACTGGCGAGTATGTCTGGGCCGAGCGGTTCGACCGCTCTGGTACCGACCCCTGGGAAATCCAGGACGAGGTCACTGAAAAGATCGTCGTCGCCCTCGCAGGCGACGCGGGCACCTTGAAGAAGGCGCAGTATCGGCAAGTTTGGGGAAAAGACCACACCGATCTCGAGGAGTACGACTACTATCTCCGCGGCAATGATCTGCTGGTGCAGCTCAGCCCCGAAACGACGGAACAAGCGCGTCAGGTATTGACGGAGGGGCTCGCAAAATTCCCGGACTCCGCCCTCCTCAGGATCAAGCTCGGCCTTGCCTATTTCATTCGCGGTTGGAATGGCTGGAGTGACAACCCAACGTCTGACTTTCGCCAGGCTGCCGGTCTCGCAAAGGAGGCAATGGCCCAGCCGGCGCTTTCGCCAATGGAGCGGCGGTCGGGCCATTATCTGTCGGCCTTCGTCCGCGTCACGGAGCGAAAGTTCGCCGATGCACTTGTTGAAGCAGACGCAGCGATCAATCTCTCGCCTTACGATGCCCAAATGCTTGGCGCTCTCAGCCAGGTCTTAATCGCGGGAGGAAAGCCAGCGCAGGCGTTGGAGTGGATCGACCGGGCCGAGGTCCGGCAAGCGGCGAGCCCCCAGACAACGCAGGAGCTGGCCTTCTACAGAGGGGGGGCCTTGGCGGTCGAAGGTAGACTCGAGGAGTCGCTTGCCGCACTGAAGGTAGACCAGACGGATTTCTTCAGTCCCCTGATGCAGGCGATTGTTCTCAATCGGCTCGGCCGAACCGAAGAAGCGGCAACACAGCTGAAGAAGGGCCTTGCGTTCGACCCCGAATTTACGCAGGCCAAATGGCGCGAACTCTCCTTCTACAGCGATCCCGCCATCCTCGAACGCGAAGTCGCCGACCTCGCCAGTCTTGGCCTACCAGAGAAGTGAGGTCGCTTCCGGATGGCAAGTTGGAGCGCGCGGCTGCGCGCCTCGGCTTTCACTGCGAGCCGCGGATCGTCAGGCCTTGGCGCTCTTCGCGCCGCTGATGGATTCGCGCACCACACCGTAGGTGCTTCCCCAGGCATCGGTCATTTCGCAGCGGATATCCCAAAGCTCAGGGAAGAAGCGGTGGTCTGCGCCGCCCCGGAGAATTTCGACCGGCCGGCCCTTCAATGATTTCGAGCCCAGACCGATCGAGCGGTGAATGAGGTAGAGATGGTGAGCGCGGAACTTCTGGAAGAGTTCGTCGAATTCGACCAGTGCCTCCGCGACTACATAGCTGTCGCCGTGATCGTACTTCGCGTCATAGATATCGGCGACGGACAGGCCGCGCGCATCGAGATAGTGCGTCTTGAAGCCCTGCCATAGGTCGGGTGGCATGCGCAGCAGCAGTTTGAAGCCTGGAGATTCCTGCCCGGAGCCGTTTCCGAGCTGCAGGCGGATCTGCTGATACTCCTTCGGCGACATGGTTTCGAGAAGGTCCAGCTGTGCCGTCATCATGCGCATCAGACGATGCACTCGCCCCATCAGCGTGACGATGCGGTGGGTGTTCTGCGCCTCCATGTATTCGAGGACGTCGACGAGACTATAGGCGATGAGTTTCATCCAGAGCTCCTCGACCTGATGGACGATCTGGAATTGCAGCTCATCGGAGTTGACCATTTCCGCCAGCGGCTTCTGACAGGTCAGCAGCTTGTCGACCTGAAGGTAGATGCCGTAGTCCAGCATTGGCGGCGTTTCGATCCGGTCGTGATAATCCTTCTTCGTCATGGTCATCATTTCCTTCGGGATTTGGCGTTGTCCTCGGCGTTGTAAGGAGGATAGCGCGAGCGCGGCCGAACATTGTTTCTTCTCAGCATGCCTTGAGGCCAATCCGGAGTACGGATAGGTTATCGAAAGGTCATGCAGGAGAACGCTGGACTTTGGATAGTATCGACAGGAAGATCATTCGCCTACTGGAAGGGAATGCGCGGATATCTTTCGCGGAGCTCGCCGAGGACGTCGGCCTGTCGAAGACGCCGTGCTGGAAACGAGTGAAGGCGCTGGAGGAAGAGGGTGTCATCCGAGGCTATACGACCGCGTTTGGTCTTGCCGAGCTCGGGTTTGGCATAGAAGCATTCGTGCAGGTGACGATCCAATCCGAGACCTATGAAGCCTTCGAGGCCGCGGTCAAGCGCCATCCCCTGATCCGGCGTTGCTACGCGACTACGGGAGAGGCGGACTATCTTCTTCACATCATCGCGGTCGACATGGCCGATCTCGATACATTGCTGCGCCAGGAAATCAGCAGATTGCCGGGTGTGCGACGCACCGTGACCGCAATGATCACGCGCGAGATAAAGGGCGATCTTTCGATGGCCGCCGCCCTGCAGCAGGTGGGCCGCTAAGGCGCCAGGTCAGAGGCAAGCTCTCACTTTGCCGCACGTGCCGCGGTGGCACCGGCTGCAAGTCCCGCCCCGAGGAACACCGCGTCGCTGCCAAGCAGATAGAACGTGATGCCCTCCGCGGACCATTTGCCGACATCCTCCGCCGTGGGACGAAAGATGCCGCATACCTTGCCGGCTGCGCGAGCCGCTGCAGCGATTTGTCGAATGGCGCTTTCGAGTTTCTCCGTGCCGCCCGGGCCGAAAGCACCGATGGAAACGGAAAGGTCGCCCGGGCCGATGAAGATGACGTCGACGCCTTCGACTGCGACGATCTCATCTATGTTCGCGAGACCCTCGGCCGTTTCGATCTGGATTGCCAGTAGCAGGCTTTCATTGGCTGATGCGAGGTAGTCCGGGATGCGATAGCCGTAGCCGGAAGCGCGCCCGGGTCCGACGCCGCGCTCGCCGAGGGGAGGGTAGCGGGTCGCGCTGACTGCCGACTTCGCCTGTGCGGCCGTTGATATCCGCGGCACGAGAACGCCGGCAGCGCCGGCATCGAGCGCTGCCGCGATCCATTCCGGCGCGTGCCCCGGAACGCGAACCATGGCCGGCGTGCCGTGTACGTCAGCCGCGCGGACCAGGTCCTCGATGCGCTCGCGGCCGATCTGCGAATGCTCCCAATCGATGCAGAGGAAATCCAGGCCGGCGGCTGCAGTTACCTCGACCGCGACCGGATGGGGAATGGCGCAGAAAGTGCCAACAACACGATTGGGGCCGGTGCATTTTTCTCGAAAGCCCTTCATCGGATCCTCGGTTGGGCGAAGTGGAAGCAATGACGTCTATCACGCACGCGATGACCCAGTTTTCAAGCTTTGAAAGTCAGCTCATCTTTCCCGCTCAGACCCTCTCCATCGCGATGGCGATGCCCTGACCGACGCCGATGCACATGGTGGAGAGGGAATAGCGGCCCCTGGTCGCGGCAAGCTCG
>NZ_SLUQ01000016.1 GCF_004345245.1 Rhizobium sp. BK251
TTGACGTCGCCCCTGATGGCAAGGCACCTATGACCCTCCTTCTCGACCGCTGCCTTGGTCTCTTCGGCATCCTGACCTTCATCGAGATGGACGATGGCGACGTCCGCTCCTTCGCGAGCAAACAGGATGGCGACCGAGCGGCCGATGCCTGAATCACCGCCAGTGATTAGCGCGACCTTGTCCTTCAGCTTTTGCGACCCCTTGTAGAAAGGCGCATCGTACATCGGTGCCAATGGAAGGTCGGCTTCCGAGCCAGGCTTCTGCTGATGCACTTTTGGAAACGGCGGCTCCGGATAGGGGCGCGCACCCGCTTGCATTGCTCCCGTCGATTTTGATTTTTCCTTCTTGTCGGCCTTGTGGACCTGCTTCTGAATTTCGCGTTGCTTCTGTATGGTGGACGACGACATTTCGATCTCCCTTCGATTGAGCACGTACAACGTCGAAGATGCCAAAAGGTTTGTGCGTTCAATTTTGGCAGCTGATGAAACTGTCGGGCTTCGCCGCGCGTTCTGATGCCAGGAGGATCCCACCATGTCGCATTCGAAGGACAATCGCCAAGTTCGTATCCCCGGCGCCAATGAACGCAGCGTAGCAGAACACTGCAGGAAGTTCGGCATCGGCCCCGCAGAGGCACGGAAACTTCAACAGCTGCTGGGCAAGCATGCGCCGCTGCACGAGATTCAGGCAAACGCGCCACCAAGGCTGCCCAAATTCCGATAAGGCAAAGTGCGGGCAGTGATCGCCCCGCCTTGCGGGGTGAGAACTGCCAAGACTCAATACTTTGCTGAAGGCGCGGGAAGGCATATTGCTGGTCGCGGCAACTGCTCTCAGGTTGAAGCGGGTGGCTCTTAACCCTAGTCCAATGGAGATGATTGACGACTTTACAAATTGCTCCGGGCCATTGGTGAAACAATAGGACCACTTCTCGGCTGCGGCGGCCACGGCGGACGATCGTGAGGAGGGAGGCATCCCTTAAGAGCACGCTAGATGGCATGATCACGTGCATTCATGAAGGACCAGCGGTCCGGGGATATGCAGGCGAATTCATTCTCCTACTCGAGGTAGTCTACTGCATATGTGCGCTCGTTGCGCGGCGACGGCGAGGTTTGTCATCAGGGCAGTGAACGCATTCTGGAAGTGAACCGCGGGTGCGTGCCTGTCATCTGGCCGGCATTGGCCAGATCTCTCAAGGTGAGTAGGCTGTCCGCGTATTGGCATGAAGGGGAACAATCACTTCGCTTTCTCTTTTCTATCATAGCGAAGGAGGATGATTTCATGGAGAAGACACCATCATTGAAGCTTGCCGAAGAGTATATGCGCCTTGGCGGACGCAGGCTCGCAAAGATAGATGACAACATAGTAACGACGAGGCAGTGGGAAAAAGATACACCGGAAGCCGCGGCATTTTGGAGAGAAAACATTGAACCATTGGATGCGAACCGTCGACGCGAGGTCGAGGTGCATCTAGCGTCGATCAGTGATGTCTAGGCTTCATGCCGCACCCGATCATAGCAGTCCATGGCAATGTCAGAAACTCGGCTGCTCTGGTTATTGCCCGTCGGTTGGTTGCCGCTTGGTCGCGATCGTAGACGGCCAACCGCCGGACGATCAATCGCTCCTTTGGTCAACGACCAGTGGGCTTCACTAAATTACGAGCCGCACTAATTAACGAAGAGCATTTCAAGCCAGGAGAGGAACAGGGTTGGCTGAAGCGCGGGCGGCAGATAACAAGGCTCCCAGGAAGCCTGAACGCTTACCCGAGGGAGTGGGTGAGCATGATCGTTTTCAGCGAAGAGTATGGTTGGTACAGCGCGCCGCATGGATTATTTTCGGTCTCGTGCTGATCACCTGTCTTCTGGGTTTCACCGGACGCGGAGGTCCGTTTTCATGGCATCGGCTTACCTTTGATCACGGTTCTATCGAGCTTCCTGCCATCGCACGGTGGAATGCGCCCGATGATCTGAGGGTAACCTTCGACCCGTCGGATGAAGCCCCTAACCTGGTCATAGATCAACGCTTCCTCGACGCCTTCTCGATCGAGAGCGTAGATCCCCCGCAATTCACCGCAACGTTCGAAGGCGGGCGCATTCTCTATGCTTTCCCACCAGATCCCAGCGGTAGGAGCGTCGCAATCTTCCGCGTCAAGGCACAGAAGCCTTGGCTCCGACGCTTCACCATTGGCCTCGGAAAAGATGTGGTGGAAACTTCGGTCTTTATTTTCCCGTGAGGCAGCAATGGACGCCGTCATAAGAGGTCTTGCAATTTACATTGCGCTCCTGCTCATCATCCGGTTATCGGGTCGTCGCACTTTGGCGCAAATGACGCCCTTCGATCTCGTGATCGTCCTGGTAATCTCGGAGACAACACAACAGGCGATGCTTGGGGAAGACTTTTCCATCACGAACGCCCTGCTCCTCATCCTGACGCTTTTCACCACTGACATTGCGATCTCCTACCTCAAGGGATGGTCACCGACGACGGCCCGAATCGTGGACGGTGTACCGACAATTCTCGTCGCTGATGGCGCTTACGACGAGTCCGCGCTTAGAGGCTGTCGGCTTCAGAAGGAGGATGTCATGGAAGCCGCCCGTGCCCAGGAAGGTCTCGAGAGCGTTAGGGATATTAAGTTCGCCATCCTGGAAGTCAGCGGAGGCATCAGCATCATAAAGCGACCGTGACGCACTTTCCGTCCCTTGCCATGAGTGCCGCGATGAGCCGCTCGTTGAAGTTCACTCTTCCCCGCATATTTATTCACTTCGGCTCTGATTCCCGTCCTTCGCTTTAGGCGAGCTTGCATGGTCGAAGATCTTGACGAATTTGTTCCATCTCTTCTCCCCTGCCCACTGCTGACTCATGTGGGATCGATTGTTCCCGTTGAGCCGCACATCATTTGCTTGTCGCTATGGTACGTGCTGGAGGGCGAGTATCTTATGGCGGGGACTTGTCCTTTTCCAGTTGCGGTGGGGTGCGAGTAGTTGTCGATCTCGATCTCGATCTCGATCTCGATCAAAGCGGTCCGGGAAAGAACCTAGGCTTGCTCAGCTTTGCGGAGCGCTCATCGCTACAAATAGCTCATCGTCCATCATTGCCGGAAGTCGCGAGGCAAAAACCTCCAGAGGTTCAGTCATACTCGATGGCATCTGAGCCTCCTGCCGCAACGGCGACGAACTTAACCCATGAGAAGTTTTCGGATGCGGAGCCGGAACGCTCCCGGTTGGTTCCAAGCTTGGATTACCAGCATGGAACAATTCCTGAACCAGTTCGGTCTGCTCGGCTACGAGGCGATGGGCGTCTAGCGTTGGCGAGACGGCGGTAGACCACTAGGCGTCACGCTGCAATCAAGCTGCATCGAGTGCGAGGGTGAGATCGGCAACGAGATCGTCCGGATGTTCGATGCCGATGGACAGCCTGATCGTCGTCTCAAGAACGCCGATGCGCTGGCGAACCTCTGCGGGCACGCCGGAATGCGTCATCGTCGCCGGGTGCGATGCGAGCGATTCCGTGCCCCCGAGACTGACTGCGAGCTTGAATATCTTCAACGTGTTCAGGAACCTGAAGGAGGCTTGCTGACCTCCCTTGATATCGAAGGAAAACGTCGAACCTGCGCCGCTGCATTGGGCAGCGAATGTTCTGCCGACTGCGCTCGCCGGATCGCTATAGGGCAAGTAGTGGATCTTCTCGACCTTGGGATGCTGTCGAAGGAAGTCCGCCACCGCCTTGGCATTGCTGTTTGCCCGCTCCATGCGAATCTGGAGTGTTTCCAACGATCGTCCGAGCATCCAGCACGAATGCGGATCGAGCTGCGTGCCGATCGCGCCGCGAAGCGCCTTCACCTGCTTGATGAGGACCCGGCTCCCAAGTGCCGCACCCGCGATGAGGTCCGAATGGCCGCCGACATATTTCGTCAGCGAGTAAAGCGAGATGTCTGCTCCATGTTCGATCGGTCGCTGGTAGACCGGACCGAGAAGTGTATTGTCGCACGCGACAACGGGCCTGTGACCCTGCTTTTGACCGATCGCATCGGCGATCCGCCTGATCATCGCGATATCGACGAGGCTGTTGGTCGGGTTCGCCGGTGTCTCGATGAGGATGACGGAGACGCGGCCCTTGGCCATAGCGTTCTCGGCCGCGGCCTCCAAGGATCCTGCGCTCACACCATCCGCAAAACCGACGGCGGAAACGCCGAGATTGAGGAACGTCTTGGCAAGCAGCGTTTCCGTGCCGCCATAGAGCGGTTGGGAGTGGAGGATGGCGTCGCCCGGCCGGACGAAAGTCAGAAGGACGGTCGCGATGGCCGACATCCCCGACGAAAAGACCGCACCGCTTTCGGCTTGCTCGTAAACGGCCAGCCGATCTTCGACGATCTCGCTGTTCGGATGATTGAACCGCGAATAGACCAGACCCGCGCCCTTGCCTTCCGGTGGTTCCTTCCGCCCCGACACATAGTCGAAGAAATCGCGTCCGTCTTCAGCAGTCTTGAAGACGAAGGTGGAGGTAAGGAAGACCGGCGGCTTGACTGCACCTTCCGAGAGTTCCGGATCGTAGCCATAGTTCAGCATCTGCGTTTCGGGGTGCAATGGATGATTGCCGATATGCGTTGTCGGGGGATGCGGTGCGGTCATTTTCGGTCTCCTCAATCAGCGTTGCCGACTTCATGGCGCATCAAACATGCGGGCGCATCGTGTTATCTGGAGCGCGGTCGATCTTTTCCATCGTCATCAACGCAGGGAAGCACGGATTTTCCGATTTCTCGTGTGTAAGGCTTCAATCACAACGCCGTCCCCCGCGCCTCTTGCCAAGGCCGGGCCTTCCTTCGGAGACCGGGTACGCTGGGTTTCGGCCGCGGTACGGAATCGAGAGAGATGGCAGGTCCAGGCAAAGAGGCCACTGTGGGAACAAATGGGGCCTCGCTCGGTTGAGCCCTATAGCGAGCGGCCACAGCTCGGTTACTTTTGGAGGAATCCCATGCCCGACGAAATCATCCAAGCGCCCGCCAGCGCGACCGCGTCACCCGAGGGGTCGCCAAACAACAAGGATAATGCTGGAAGCAAAAGCACAACCGAAAGTCTCCACGACTTAAGGGACAAGGTGGGCAACGATCTGAGCATGGTGACAGATGCTGCAAGGGACACTGCCCACACCGCAATGCAGAAAGTGGAGGCTAGCATCGCAGAGCAAACGGGCTTCGCCGCACACCAGGTCGGTGGGATTGCTATGGCGCTAAAGAAGGTCGGTTCGGAGCTCGAAACGGGTGACCACGCGGCGGTCGGCCGTTATGCCACGCAGATCGGTGCAAGCGTTCAATCAATTGCAAAAGACATGGAGGGTCGCGATCTGCGTGAAATAGCTGCGATGGCGGAGAATTTTGGCCGAAAGCAACCCCTGGCCTTTCTCGGCGTGGCCGCCTTGGCAGGACTGGCGGCAAGCCGGTTCCTCACAGCCTCCGCTAAACGGACCGCTTCCGGTTCTACAAACGCGCAGCCAGGCAATTTTGATGGAGGAGAAAGAGAAGATGGTTAAGTCGACCGACAACGCGCCTTTATCAGAGCTCCTCGGCGGACTTGTCTCGGACGTGTCCGGCCTCTTTCGCAAAGAGATCGACCTCGCCAAGACCGAGGCGTCGGAGAAAGTGGCGAAAGCTCTCAGCGGCATTGAAATTTTAGTGATTGGCCTTGTCCTCGCAATTGGTTCGGTAGGTGTTTTGCTAACCTCGCTCGTCGGTGGGCTCGCAACCGTCATGGTTCATCAGGGCCTGCCGCAATCGACCGCCAGCGCCCTGGCCGCGTTGATCGTCGGCGCGGTCATTGGGGGCGTAGCGTGGGCGCTGATCTCAAGAGGACTGGCGGTTCTGCGCGGCGCCAATTTTAGGCTTGATCGCTCTACAGCATCGCTTCGCCGTGACGTCGACGTCGTTAAGGAGAAAATGTGATGGACCATACGATAGAAAAATCATCGGCCGATATTCAGCGAGAAATCGATGCAGACCGTCGGCGCATCGAAGATCGTATCGACGCAATTCAGGAGCGAATGTCACCGGGGCAACTCGTTGATGAGGTTTTAGCCTATGCTAAAGGTAGTGGCGGCGGCGAATTTGTAAGCAATCTTGGCAAGGCGCTGAAGGCCAATCCACTTCCCGTCGCCTTAATGGGAGTTAGCTTGGCCTGGTTGATGGCGAAGCAGGGAAACACGTTCCTGGCCGCGACATCAGATGCTCGATCACTTCACGAAGATCCGCTCTATCCAGCTCGCGGAACAGTACGCCGCATTGGTCCTCCGGAGGAGATTGACGGAACGCGCTACACTCGCTTCAGTGACGAGGCTGGCCAGCAATTTAAGGCCTTGACGGATGATGTCGGCAATCGGGCGGGCAACTTTGTGGACATGACGGGCAAGGCATATCGTGGTTTCGTCGATTCTGCGGGCAAACAGATCACTGAGATCGCCGACGAGGCTGGGGCTTTGCTTGACGCATCGACGGGCTGGGCGTCAGAGACGTGGCAGCAATTTAAGGACACGGCAAGCAACATAGGCCAGAAGGCAAGCAATGCTACCAGCACGGTATCCAGCTCCGCGTCGACGACGGGATCCAAACTTGTGAATCAGTCAACTCGTCTCAACGACGCTATCCTGAAGCACTTCAGAGACCAACCTTTGGTCGGCGGGGCTTTGGCATTCGCGGCGGGCGCTGCGATAGGGGCTGCACTACCTCATACCGAGCAGGAAGATGAAGCCCTGGGAGACGTGGCAGACGCTGTCAAAGCCAATATCGCTTCGCACGCCTCCGATGCAGTTGATAAGGGGAAGGACATCGTATCTGACGCATACGACAAGGCCGTCTCTGTTGCTACCGACGTTCACGATGCCGCGAAGGATCGCATCACCGAAGAGGTTGACAGCCTGAAGGCACGCACGGAACGTGTTTGAACCGTAGCTTGCCGACACATGCCCGGAAGAATGCTGACGACGCGCGCGGCTTGTCGTCCCGCGCCATCGGCGAATTGTCCAAAAGCAGTTGTTCTTCCGACCATGGCGCGACGGGAACCTTTGGATGCCACTTAAGTTTTGTGGGGAACTGTTGTCCAAAGGAGAACAATCGTGAAATCGGATCTGACATCGAAAGCGGGCGCACAGTCCGCGAATGCACTTCGCAAGGAGACAATGAAGGAAGAGCGCAAAGTGGAATCCCGGAAAGGAGCCGAACTCGCCAAGGGAGACGCTAGGTTCGAAGAGCGTTCCAAAGCGAGTGACGGTAGGAGTGCAGGACAGAAGCAACGTTAGCGGCCTCGTCCGTAGTGCAATCAAGCATCCCGCGAGCGGGCGCACCCGTTGAGCAGCTTGACCACCACAGACCTCGCATCAATACGCCAAGCTGGTTCTCGAAAGGCAAGCCGATGTTCGCGCCCAAAACAGATTTCAGAAGTGCCGCCGCCCGGTTGCTAGCCGAGCTTGATCTGGTCGCGCTAGATCAACTTAACGGCGAATATCACGGCGAAAGGCCGCTGTCCGATCAGCAGCTATCTCTGATCAGGGCCTATAGTAAGGGCGAGATAGAGGACCTCTGCTTTGAGGAGCATCTTGCCGCCGATCCTGGTCTTGCAAGGCATATGGGGTTGTGGCGGAAAGCGAACTTCGCTGAGTTTGAACAAGACGGCTTGTCCAAGTCGGCTCGGTGAATCAGCCGACCGCCTGGCGGTGTATGCTGGAACTACAGCGGAGTTTTTGCGCGTCTTAATTCAAGTCTGGAGGAAATGATGGAGCCCATGACACTACAGGACTTGTCCTCGCATCTGAAGAAGCTAGACTTCTGCATGCTTTCGACGAACGCGGGATCCGGTCGGATCGCTAGCCGACCGATGAGCAACAACGGGGACGTTGAATATGATGGAGACACCTGGTTCTTCTCGTACGACGACAGCCGCAAGATTGCGGAAATTGAACGTTCCGAGACTGTCTCTCTAACGTTTACGGCTCCGGCGAGCCTTCTTGGCAAGCCCGGCATTTTTATTGCGATGACAGGCGTCGCGTCCATAGTTCGCGACAAGACTGCCTTCGAAAGGCACTGGGCCGCCGGTCTGGAGCGCTGGTTTCCCGAAGGCATCGACACACCCCGCCTCGCTTTGATCAAGGTGGTTGCCACAACTGTCCGTTACTGGGACGGTGAGGAAAGTGGCGAGATAACCCTACCCCGATCGCGATAGATCGAGTCGAACGCCGCTTTGAAAGCCTAAGCAGCGACGGCTTTGACGCGTGAACCAACAGCGCCCGCATCCATTCGCAGACTCTCAGGGTCCCTCATTCTGACTGCAGGCCGAGGGGCTCGTGGAAGGGCTCGGGAACAAGTGCGGCGGAGCGGCGTTCGAAGAGTTTGGACATGGAGGGAAGAATGTCTAACGTTTCGAAATCAGGCAGTGATGAAAGCAACAACGCCACTAACCCAAATACCTTCGGGCGATCGGTCGAAAGTCAGGCACAGATGAGAGACGCCATCGCACTGGGTGCATCCAGCGCTGACGGCGAGCCCTTGGGAATATATCGCCTAGAGCCTATCGCTTCGAACGATGATCCGCGTTGGGCGAACTCGCCGGGCCATGGCGTCGTCATCGTGGCAGCCCGTACGAGCGGAGATGCTCGGATCGTGGCAGCCAGTCGCGAGCTTGACTTCATGGAAGTTGATGCTGCGCCCGCCGAAGATGTGACGACCTTGAACGCCAGTGCGTTTCGAGACGACAAGCTGTACACCGTTATTGAGATTGATAGGGGTCGCACGGACGTCACTCGCGGCGTGTTGCGGGGCGAAATCTCAGTCGACACGATCAGACCTGTTCAGCCTGACTGAGCAAAGCGCCTATGCGCCGGTCTCGTCTTTGCGATTGCTCGAGAGATCGTCATAGCGAAGAAGACAAGCTGCGCGGAGTCTGGTGCTTCCGTAGAAGTAAAACTGGGCCTCATCACGGGTGTGTGAACGATCATGCCACCTGCCTGGCAATTCCGTGAAAGCCTTGCCTCATGTGTCCGTAAGCATTGCAGATCCACTCTGACACCAGTCAGCGAACCTTCTCCGTCCCGCTCGGCGTCGTGATCATCGTTGGCCCGCCACCATTGCCTTCAGGCGTGGGATCGCGATCCGTAGCTTCCGGAGGCCTGCTTCCCCCGCCCGCTGGATTGTTATCGAAGGTACCTGAACCTTGCGGCTGGGCGTTGATTGGGTCGGGTTTTGTCGACGAGGTCTGCGGATCATTGTCGATACTCTCGCCCCAGAACTCTGATACGCCCCAGGCGATCGCTGTCAGGACGAGGGCACTTACCAGCACGATAAGCACTGGCATGCCTCGCCGGCCTTGCCTGGCTTCTGTTGCGGTCTCCGTCACCGGCTCGGGCGCGCGGCCATTTGAATCCATGACGATGCGTCTCCTTCTAAAGTTTTGGGCCCCTAACCCCCGCGCTCTCCAAATGTTCCCTCGCTCCAAAAGCTACTAGGAACACATGTTTCGCGACATGTCGCGTCAGCGCTTCCGGTTAAGGAAACGGGTTGGCGGGCCGAGATGGCCAACCTGCGCCACGCCTCCATCGGCGCAACCACGCGCAAGAAGTGCTGAATGAGCACGAAAGCCAGGCCCTTTCGGTCGAATGTCGCGAGGAATCCAGCGTCAAGATCCCGGCGGTTCCTCCTGTGCTCGTTCAAGGGTTAGCCTCGAAATGGCGACTGACATCCGGCGGTTCCTGAGTTGCGTCGACGCGCAAACGCTCGGATCACTTATGCTTGAATGAGAGTGCGCCGGGGTTGAATTTATTGGGTGGGTCGCCTTTTTTTGGTAGTGCCTTCAGGGATGGCACGTGGCGCTGTCAATGCCGCGTGAATTTTCCTCAGAAGTGCCGAAGTAAAATTCCCCAATTATGCCGACGGGGTTGCCAGGGAGAATTGGGTATTTTTGGGCGGCCGACCGCGAGGCTTTTGAGGTGGAGCAAATGCCGGCGGCGCAATGAGGGCTTTGGAGCGAACGTGCTCCGGCATCAGCTCAGCATGCTGTCGCAATCGATAGCTGGATCCTTCGATCTGCACGACGACCGCATGGTGAAGCAATCTGTCGAGCAGCGCGGTGGCGACGACGGGATCTCCGAACACATCGCCCCATTCTGCAAAGCCGCGGTTTGATGTCAGGACCATCGCACCACGCTCGTATCGTGCGTTGACGAGCTGGAAGAACAGATTGCCGCCGCCCTGAACGACCGGCAGATAGCCAATCTCGTCGACGATTAGCAGACTCGGCCTGCAGAAGAAGCGAATGCGCTCCTGCAATCTGCCTTCCCGCTCGGACCGCGCAAGTGAACCGATCAGATCGGCGAGCGTCGTGAAGTACACGCTCTTGCCGGCCTTCACGGCTTCGACGCCGAGCGCTGTGGCGAGATGGCTCTTGCCGGTTCCAGGCGGACCAAGAAAATGAACGGCTTCGTGACGGTCGACGAAGCCGAGTTGCGCTAAGGTGAGTATGCGATCGCGGTCGAGCGAAGGCTGGAAGGTGAAGTCGAATCCCGCGAGCGTTTTGATGGTTGCAAGCCTGCCCATCCTCAGGGCGGTCTTGATGCGGCTGTTCTCGCGCAGGGTCAATTCTTCGGACAGGAGGATATCGATGGCTTCAAGCGCCGAGAGCTCACCATGTTCGAGACGTCGAACGACATGGTCGAGTGCTTCCAGTGCGCGCGGCATCTTCAGGCCGACGAGATCATGTCGAATACGATCGATCATGGAGGGGATGGCATCGAGTGCCGCGCTCATGGGCGGTTCTCCTGTGCCAGGACTTTGCCGACGGCGTCGTAGAAGGCTAGCGACCGCTGTAGCACAATGTCGCCAGCGGGTTTGATGACGATGGCGTCGTCGCGCGTCCTGGACCGGCGTTGCGGGGCGAATGCTCGTCGATGGTCAGGATGAACCCGGCGCTGCTTGCGGCCCTCCAGGACGGGATGGGCTGCGATCAGCGTGCCGTTCTCGAATATGCGGATCTCATCGGCGAGAGAATGGACTTCCACCATTCGACTGTGGGTCGCATCCGGAACGCTGTAGGTATTGCCGCCGACGCTGACCATGCCCTCCCTAGATACCCGGCGCTCCAGCTTCAGAACGGATTTGAATGGTGCCAGAGGTAGCGGTCGCAGGTGCTGGCGCTCCTCTGCAAAGGCTTCATTGACGACACGCAGGATGGTGGCGTGCTTCCTTGGATTGGCGACGGTATCGAGCCAGTGTCGGAGCTGAGCATTGAGATCATCGAGGTTCTGAAATGAGCGTGCCAAGAAGAAGTCTTCGCGGATATAACGGAACGGCCGCTCGACCTTGCCCTTCGTTTTGGCACGATAAGGTTTGCACGCCTTCGGGTGGAAACCGTAGTGGCGGGCCAGGTCGATGAGTGCGCGATTATAAACGATACCTTCTGTCTGACCTTCGCCGATAACGGCCGTCTTCATTCGATCATAAAGCACTTCCCGCGGAGCGCCGCCAATCGCCTCGAAGGCCGCGATGTGGCATCGCAGGACCGTCGGCAAGTTCTGATGCATCACGAAGCGAGCCCAGATGAGACGGCTGTGACCTAGCACCATCGAGAACAGCCAGACGATCCTTGGCGTCATCGGCTCGTCGGTGAAGACGACATGAAACTGAGCGAAATCGACCTGGGCCTGCTCGCCAGGCGGCGTCTCGAAACGAACTTCGAACCCTTGGTTTGCCGCGGGCCGAACGTCGCGAAGAAAATCCGTCACGGCCGTATAGCCGCCCGCATAACCTCGCTCACGCAGCTCTCGAAATAATCTACTGCCGGTCAGACCGGGGTAGGCTTTGACCCGCTCCCGCAGGTATGAAGCGAACGGATCAATGACCGTCGCCCGAGGCTTTCTTGGTCCATAAGCCGGAGCCTCGAGGCCCCGTTCAATGTATTTGCGCACCGTCTTGCGATCGATGCCAGTTTCTCTGGAAATAGCCGACACCGTCAGCCCCTGCTGATGCAGATCCAGGATCATGATCGTCTCCCTCAGCTTGATCACCAACATTCCCCTTCCGACCATCGGAAGGACTATCGGCGATGACGCGCCGCCGGTCTTCCGGGGCGCGCCCCGGAAGACCGGCGGCCGCAGCACCTGGGGAAGATTCAAACGGCACTATTGGGGAGTATTGCTCCGGTACTGACAGGCGCGATCTTCGCTCAGCTCCCGATCGGCCCGCGCCCAAGTGACGCTCGTGTTCACCTTCCGGTTTTCCTTCGGCTTTCCAGATCTCCTGCGCACGACGCCTGATCTGTTCGGTATCTACGCGCGGCGTCCTCTCTTGCTTCAACTGAAGTCTCTCAGGGGAGCGTCAGGTCGCCGGCTTGACGTCATGGAAGCCACTCGCCTCGGCGGCTTTCAACGCTGCGTCGCGAGCAGCCCGAAGTCTCTCGGTCTTCTTCAGTCGCTCCTCCCTCTCGCGTTCGATCTCGGACATGGCGATTCGATGCGTCGCCTCGAATCGTGCCTGTCTTTGCGCGCCGGTCAACGAAACGCGGCTCTGTCTTTCGTGTTTGTGATGCTGCATTCATGAGGAGCTAGTCGGCACCGTCCACCAGACAAGGTTTTCGTCCGGTAGCGTACGTTGTTCAATCACGGGCCGTCGCAGATACATCCCCGACGAACTCGTCGGCCCGTCTGCGACGGTCGCGCAAACACAGGAAACACCAAGACAGGGCGTGACTTCTTCTTCCTCGATGTGAGGTACCTACACAGGTCGTGTATGAGCGGAGGGCTGTTGTCGTTGAATGGCAGATCGTAGGTCAGCAGGAATCCCGAGGCGGATCATCGAATTCACGAAATGGAGAATTCAGACCTCGCTAATTGCCTGAAGAAAGTGCCTTATGTCTGCGATCAACAGGGGTGCTCGGCCTGGAAAACCTTCATGCTGCAACGTCGCATCCGGCATTGAACGCCTCCAGGAATAAAAGCATCGACCCCCAGGGGATCTCTCACGAGACTATAGCATCTGTAGCCTCAAAAGAAGCGATCCCCAAACGACGACCTTTGCGATGAAGAGGAAGCAGGCCTCTTCGGCCGGTTACTGCCCGCTTTCGTCGTGCCGGGCAGTTTCCAGGAACGACTCCGTGTCGACGATCTTGACCTGAACTGAGAAACGCTCGCCAAGCAGATCAAGCGAAGCGTCGTGGGTAAGATCTGCGCCACTGCAAACTGCGTCCTTCAATATCCTTACATAGTAGCCGAGGTCAACGGCACCGAGGACCGCAGCGAGAACGCAAACGTCAGTCTCGCCTCCGCTAACCGCGATCGTGTCCACACGCTCTTCCTGAAGGATGCGATGCAGCCCTCCACTGACCCACGGTGAATAGGTCATCTTGTCGAATATTCTGGCTGGTGGAGCGAAGCATCGCAACTCGGGGACGAGATCCACGAGATTTCGGTTAAGATGCTCAAGCGTCATCTCTTCCCACTTGACATAGTAGTCTATCCACGAGCCTGACATCTGGTCCGCAGTCGCGGGCGGCACGAACCGGGTAAAGATCGTCCGCTGCGGATGACGGCGTGCGACTTCGACTACGGCGGGCGACACCTTGGCCATCCACGCGACGTGCCACGGGGTCTGTTCAGCAAAGATTCTCTGCATGTCGATGCAAAGGTGGATCCAATTGCCACGCATGTCCTCACTCCCGGCACAATTTGACTGCGAACTGTTGGCGAGCACTGTGGTAGTTCCGTCAGTCAGTCCAGAAGGTCCCCTCCACCAGCCGACAGCCGCCCTGGTTCTCCGCCAGGCATGTACACGTTTGCCTTTCCATCCAGGGTGCGCGCGTGGAACTGTCTTAAAGAGCATGGGGTCGGAGAAAGACCCCAGCCGAGAAAATCTGTTGCCCCATTTCCAAGGACGAGAAACGGTGCTGGAGTGCACCAGCACCGATCCTACCTGGAAGTCGGCAACGGCTCGGGATCACATTCCGTCAACCATCTTGCACGCTTCCATCTTCGCTGCCGGCGAGGCTGTGGTTTCAACGCTGCCGGTGACGTCAGCATTGTTTTGTGAGGCGCCGGCGGACGAGGCGAGGTTTTTGCAGTCAGCCCGTAGTTGCGCCTGTTGATCGGCGGTCAAGTTGGCCCAACCGGTCCGGATCTCCTCTTGAGAGCGCAGCTTGCCGCTGCTGTCACTGAAGAAAATCTGGCCGACCTGACCGCTCCAAAGATCCGGACCCCCGGGGCTCGCCGGCTTGGCGGCATCATTGCCCGGTCCACCTTCGGTCTGAGACCCCTGAGATGACTGAGCAAATGCGCTCGTGGCCATCGCCAATGCCAGGGTCGATACAGCAAGCAGCCTGATAAACATGATAGTCCTCCTTTTGCGATTGTCGCGCTTCATTGCTTTGTTCGAACTGCTCAATCGAACTGATGTTCCCCAGTTCGCGACAATCGCAAGAGGAAGCCTATCCGAGGCTTGAACAAGGGCATGGTCAGCAGCGGGCGAGATCCGATGTTATGGGCAGGCACCTGGGCGCTACGCCATCGGTGTGGGCGACTGCGCCAGCATGGCAAATGACGCCACACCGCGCGCCCTCGCCATCCTTGGATGTTCTGCCGCTTTTAAGCCCATTTCGACAATTCATTGCTTCACAGGACGTTACAATACGTCGCTATCGTTGAGGGAACGGATGGAGGCGAGAGCGTGTTTTCCTATCGAAAGGAACCACTATGATCACCGGCCCTCAGTACACGTATTCTGCTTTCACGCTCAATGAGAGCTACGGAATCAGCCTCGAAGAGGCAGAGCGGTTGTTGGCGAGATTCAGCAGATCCCGCAAAGAGCTGAACATGCTTCTGGCGGCACGTGGCCGCCCAGCAGGACATCGCCCGGGGGAGTTTGCCACCCCCCTCGAGCGAGTCTGCTTTGGGGTAGATTAGGCGGTCGGGCTTATCACGCCGCCGCAGCTTTTTCCGCAAGCGCGCGCTCGACCGTTGCCTGAAGTTGCTCTTGTGTGAACGGCTTCATCATTCGCAACATTTGATGTAGGCCATGATCATCGGGAAGTTCGGCGTAGCCGGAGGCCAGAATTACCGGCAACCCGGGGAAGGATGAAAATATCTCGCGGGCAAGCTCCGCCCCCGTCATTCCCGGCATGGCGTGGTCAGTAATCACGAGATCGCACGGCCTGCCTTGAGATAGAAACTCGAGCGCTTGCGAAGCGGAAGATGCCTCCAGGGGTAGATGTCCCAGATCCTCCAGCATTGCAAGCGTTCCGATGCGAACCAATGCGTCGTCATCCACGACCAGCACTGCGAGCGAGGTTGAGGCGGTCAGCGAAGGCGTCATCGGCACTCGCTCCGCAGTCGATTCCACCCCCCCGGGGCCGTCCGCCACCGGCAGCCATAGCGAGACTGTCGTGCCAAAGCCTTTCCTGCTCGATATGGCGATCGAGCCTCCCGATTGGGCGGCTAGTCCTTGGATCATGGAGAGGCCGAGACCGGTCCCCTTCCCAACGCCCTTCGTGGTAAAAAACGGTTCTGCGGCGCGCAAAACTGTTTCCTCGTCCATTCCCTCACCCGTGTCGCTGACCGAAATGCGGATGAAATTTGCTTCATTGAGCGACGCAGGTCGCCCTTCCGAGGTCAGGTCTGCATTGATCGTAACTACTCCACCGGCCTCCATGGCGTCGCGCGCATTGACAAAGAGATTGAGCAGCGCAAGTTCCAATTGATTGCTGTCGATGAGCAGCGGGGGAAGCCCCTCGGCGATCTCGTTTCGGATTTCTATTCTCGGACCGACGGCTTTGCTGAGCAGGTCTTGTACGTTGTGAAACAGGGAAAGAAAATCCGTCGCCTGCGGCGTGAGTTCCTGCCGGCGTGCAAAGGCAAGCAGGCGTTGCGTGAGGGCGTTGCCGCGTTCGGCTGCCTGTATCGCATTGCCGATCAAGCGCTCAATCCGATCTTCAGCGGGCAGACGCTTCTTCAACAGGTTCAAGCTTCCTAGTATAGCCATCAGGAGATTGTTAAAATCGTGCGCCACGCCGCCGGTCAGGTGACCAATCGTGTCGAGTTTCTGAGCCTCGAAAAGCTGGGCCAGCGCTTCCTCTCGCTCTCTGGTTCTCTGTTCGATCCGGTGCTCGAGCTCTTCGTTTAGCTGGCGCAATTGGGCAGACGACGATTCGAGTTCCGCGGTCCTTTGGTGAACCCTCGCCTCAAGATCGGCATTCAGACGTTCCAGCTCCCTGGTCTTTCGATAGAGATCTACAAACACTCGAACCTTGGCCCTCAACACCTCGGGCACGATCGGCACAGAAACATAGTCGACGGCACCCGCAGCGTAACCACGCAATCGATCCGGCTCCGCCAGCATCACCGCCGAAACGAAGATGATTGCAGTGTTTTGATAGCGTGGGTGCTCACGGATCATTGTTACGAGCTCGAAGCCGTCCTGCTCGGGCATGCACACATCAACGAGGATCACTGCGACTTCGGTGCGCAGCAGATGCTCGAATGCGTCGCGAGCCGACTGCGCCTTGATGAGGTTTTCTCCCAGCTCCTGCAGGATGACCTCGTAACTGAGGAGCTTTGCGGGTTGGTCGTCCACCAGCAGGATGTTGACAGGTTTCACGATTAGACCTCAGCGGTGTAGCCACATTCGCAGCGCCGAGAGGAGCTGTTCTGTGTTAACGGGCTTTGCCAGGTAATCGGATGCGCCCGCCTCCAGGCATCTCTCGCGGTCACCCTTCATAGCCTTTGCCGTCAGGGCAACAATGGGCAGGCGGCGGAACTCCGGCTCGGAGCGGATGACCTGCATGGTTTCATAGCCGTCCATACCGGGCATCATGATGTCCATCAAGACAATCGCAATCGCGGGTTCGCTCTTGATGATGGCGATCGCTTCGCTTCCTGTCGTTGCGGTCAAGACCTTCATGCCGCGCCGCTCCAGTACGCTGCTGAGGGCGAAGATATTGCGTGCGTCGTCATCGACGAGCAGTACGGCTACGCCCACGAGGTCCTCGTCGGAACTGTGCAACTGCCGAAGCATGGTCTGCTTGGCGGGAGGCATGTCCGCGACCAGGCGATGAAGGAAGAGAGCCGTTTCGTCCAGCAAGCGCTCCGGCGATTCAACACCCTTCACGACGACACTGCGCGCCATGCTGTGGAGTTGGGCATCTTCTTCGGCGGAAAGCTCGCGACCGGTGAAAACGACGACGGGCACTTCGCTGATGTCACTGTCGTCGCGCATGCGTTCCAGGACGTCGAAGCCGGACATGTCGGGAAGGGAAAGGTCGAGAACGATGCAGTCGACTGGATCGCGCTTGAGGATGGCGAGTGCCTCGGCACCAGAATTCGCGCTGCTGATGTCGATGTCATCATGTCCGAGAAGTGTTGTTACGCTCAACCGTTCTCGCTCGTCGTCCTCGACGAGGAGGAGGCGCTTGCGGCGAGGCTCAGCATAGGCTTTCAACCTTGAAAGGGCGCGTCCAAGTCCCTCAGGCGTCGTCGGCTTGCTCATGAAGGCAAAGGCTCCCCGCGTCAGGCCATGCTGGCAGTCCTCGTCAAGGCTGATGATTTGGACGGGGATGTGCCTGATTTCGGGATTCTGTTTCAGCTGGCTCAGAACCGTCCAACCGAGCATGTCCGGGAGATAGATGTCGAGCGAGATCGCCGTTGGCTTGTATTCTTGCGCCAGGTTCAACGCCTCACTTCCACGCGTGGCGACCAGGACCTTGAAACCGTTGTCGCGCGCCAGGTCGACCACGACGCGCGCATAGTGGGGGTCGTCCTCCACGACAAGAAGCACTGAGTCTCCCGATGTGATGGCGTCCCGGTCGTCTTCGACTTGATCCGGCGTCATGTCGGTGCGCCGGCTCGGAACCGCCTCGGCGAGCCTTACGACATTACCCGGCGTGGGCACGGCGATCGGCGCGACAGCGCCTGCCCCGACATAGGTAAGAGGCAGGTACAGGACGAAGGTGCTGCCGACGCCAGGGTTGCTGCGAAGCTGGATTTCCCCACCAAGCAGGTTCGCCAGTTCGCGGCTGATCGCGAGCCCAAGCCCGGTGCCGCCATACTTCCGGCTCGTGGAGGCGTCCGCCTGCTGGAACGCCTCGAAGATGATACGCTGCTTTTCTGGCGGTATGCCAATGCCGGTATCGGCCACCTCGAAGGCGATGACCGAAGGCGCGTGCTTCAGGGAAGGATGATCTGGAGACCACCCGCCCGTTACCGAGGTGACCCGCAATGTCACTCCGCCTTGAGCGGTGAACTTGAAGGCATTCGAAAGAAGGTTTTTGAGAATCTGTTGAAGGCGCTTCGAGTCGGTGATGATGCTCCGCGTGACATCCTGACCGACCTCCACTGAAAAGGCGAGGCTGCGATTTTCCGCCTCGTGCCTGAACGGCCGTGCCATGACCTCAAGGAGATTGGCGATGAAGATCTCTTCCGCGTCCACAGACACGGTTCCGGATTCGATCTTCGACAGGTCGAGGATGTCGCTGATGAGATTGAGAAGATCCGTTCCGGCCCCGTGAATCGTCTTTGCAAACTCGACTTGCTTCAGGCTGAGATTGCCTTCGGGATTATCTCCGAGCTGCTGACCGAGGATGAGTATCGAATTCAGGGGCGTGCGCAGTTCGTGGGACATGTTGGCGAGGAACTCGGACTTGTATTTGGACGTCAGCGCAAGTTCCGTCGCCTTTTCCTCCAGGGCGCGCCGGGCCTGCTCGATCTCCTGGTTCTTGGCCTCGACTTCGACGTTTCGTTCTGCGAGCTGCTGGGCTTTCTGCTCGAGCTGGTCGTTCGTTTGCTGAAGCTCGCGCTGCTGGGTCTGGAGTTCGGTGGCAAGCTGTTGCGACTGCTTGAGCAGGCCCTCGGTCTGCATGGTCGCTTCAATGGAGTTGAGGACGATACCGATCGAGGTGGTCAGCTGGTCAAGGAACGCTATCTGCAGCCCGGTGAATTCGCCCGTAGACGCAAGTTCGATGACCGCCTTGACCTGCCCCTCGAAGTGGACAGGAAGCACGATGGCACTTCTTGGAAGCGTAGAGAAAATGCCTGATGTTATGGGCACGACGTTGTCGGGAAGATCCGTGATGAGGATGCGCTTCGCGTCGCTTGCGCATTGGCCCGCAAGTCCCTGGCCGAAGGCGAGCTTCGCCGGATGCGCTGTCTCTAAGCCCTGCGCGTACACGGAAAGGAGGGACAAAGTCGGCTGCGGCTCATCCGCATCCACCTGATAGATCACGCCTTGATGCGCGTTAACGAGCGGCGCAAGTTCGGAGAGCAGCATCTTTCCGACGAGCGTGAGATCGCGCTGTCCCTGCAGCATATTGGTGAAGCGCGCGAGGTTCGTCTTGAGCCAGTCCTGCTCCGTGTTACGCTCCGTCGTCAGACGCAGGTTGTCGATCATGGTGTTGATATTGTCCTTGAGCTCGGCGACTTCGCCGCGCGCCTCGACCTGGATCGAGCGTGTCAGGTCTCCCTTGGTCACCGCCGTCGCGACCTCCGCAATCGCCCTCACCTGCGTCGTGAGGTTCGCCGCCAGGAGGTTGACGTTTCCGGTCAGATCCTTCCATGTCCCTGCCGTGCCAGGGACGTTGGCCTGCCCGCCGAGGCGGCCTTCCACGCCCACTTCGCGGGCGACGGTCGTCACCTGGTCAGCAAAGGTCGCCAGCGTATTCGTCATGTTGTTGATCGTTTCGGCAAGGGCTGCCACTTCACCCTTGGAGGCAACGGTCAGGTTCTGCTTGAGATCGCCGTTTGCCACGGCGGTCACCACTTTGACGATGCCGCGCACCTGTTCGGTGAGGTTCGCGGCCATCACGTTGACTGTGTCGGTCAGGTCCTTCCATGTCCCGGCCACGCCCGGCACCTGCGCCTGGCCGCCGAGCTTGCCTTCCGTCCCAACCTCGCGCGCGACGCGGGTCACCTCTCCGGCAAAGGCGTTGAGCTGGTCCACCATCGTATTGATGGTGTTCTTGAGTTCGAGGATTTCGCCCTTCACGTCGACGGTGATCTTGCGCGACAGGTCGCCACGGGCCACGGCGGTCGTGACCTCGGCGATGTTGCGCACCTGCGTCGTCAGGTTTGCGGCAAGCAGGTTGACGTTGTCGGTCAGATCCTTCCACGTCCCGGCGACGCCGGGCACGACGGCCTGACCGCCCAGCCGGCCGTCGGTGCCGACCTCACGCGCCACGCGCGTCACCTCGCCCGCGAAGGAGCGCAGCTGGTCGACCATGGTGTTGAGCGT
This sequence comes from Rhizobium sp. BK251, assembly GCF_004345245.1. GTDB lineage: Bacteria > Pseudomonadota > Alphaproteobacteria > Rhizobiales > Rhizobiaceae > Rhizobium. Next base: position 20,231 of record NZ_SLUQ01000016.1, read on the forward strand.
GTCCTTGAGCAGGAGGATTTCGCCACGCACGTCGACAGTGATCTTGCGCGACAGATCGCCGTTGGCGATCGCGGTTGCCACCTCGGCGATGTTGCGCACCTGCGCCGTCAGATTGCCAGCCATCGAGTTCACGCTGTCGGTGAGATCCTTCCAGGTGCCGGCAACGCCGGGGACTTCGGCCTGACCGCCGAGCTTGCCTTCCGTCCCCACCTCGCGGGCCACGCGGGTCACCTCGCCTGCGAAGGCGTTGAGCTGGTCCACCATCGTATTGATGGTGTTCTTGAGTTCCAGGATTTCACCCTTCACGTCGACGGTGATCTTGCGCGACAGGTCGCCGCGAGCCACGGCTGTTGTCACCTCGGCAATGTTGCGCACCTGTCCCGTCAGGTTCGATGCCATGGAGTTGACATTCTCGGTCAGGTCCTTCCAGGTGCCCGCAACGCCCGGAACCTGGGCCTGTCCGCCAAGTTTGCCTTCCGTACCAACTTCGCGAGCGACGCGCGTCACTTCCGACGCGAACCGGTTGAGCTGGTCCACCATCGTGTTGAGGGTCTCCTTGAGTTCGAGAATCTCGCCCGAGACCGAAACAGTAATCTTCTTCGAGAGGTCTCCATTGGCGATCGCGGTCGAGACTTCCGCAATGTTGCGCACCTGGGCGGTCAGGTTCCCGGCCATGAAGTTGACGCTGTCAGTCAAATCCTTCCAGGTGCCAGCGACCCCGAGCACATTGGCCTGTCCGCCGAGCCGTCCTTCGGTCCCGACCTCGCGGGCCACGCGGGTCACCTCGCCCGCAAAACCGTTGAGCTGATCCACCATAGTGTTGATGGTTTCCTTCAGGCCGAGGATTTCGCCAGAGACGCTCACGGTGATCTTCTTTGAGAGGTCGCCCTGCGCAACGGCGGTGGCCACCTCGGCGATATTGCGCACCTGGGCTGTCAGGTTGGACGCCATGGAATTTACAGAATCGGTGAGGTCTTTCCATGTGCCCGCGACGCCGCGAACGTTCGCCTGTCCGCCGAGCTGACCCTCAGTACCCACCTCGCGCGCGACACGCGTGACTTCCGAGGCGAATGCATTGAGCTGGTCGACCGTCGTATTGATCGTCTCCTTCAGCTCGAGGATTTCGCCCTTCACATCGACGGTAATCTTTTTTGACAGGTCGCCGTTGGCGATGGCGGTTGAAACTTCCGCGATATTGCGCACCTGGGCGGTCAGGTTTCCTGCCATCGAGTTGACGTTTTCGGTGAGATCCTTCCAGGTGCCGGCCACGCCGAGCACATTCGCCTGCCCGCCGAGCCGTCCTTCCGTCCCGACTTCGCGCGCGACGCGTGTGACTTCCGAGGCAAAGGCGTTGAGCTGGTCGACCATCGTGTTGATGGTCTCCTTCAGCTCGAGGATCTCGCCGGAGACCGTGACCGTAATCTTCTTCGACAGGTCTCCGTTGGCGATTGCTGTTGAAACATCCGCGATATTGCGTACCTGTGCGGTCAAGTTGGACGCCATCGAATTGACGTTGTCAGTCAGGTCCTTCCAGGTGCCGGCCACCCCCGGTACCTGCGCCTGTCCGCCAAGCCGGCCCTCCGTGCCCACCTCGCGAGCGACACGCGTGACCTCGCCGGCAAAGCCGTTGAGCTGATCGACCATTGTGTTGATGGTCTCCTTCAACTCGAGAATTTCGCCCGAGACGTCGACCGTGATCTTTCGGGAAAGGTCGCCGCGCGCAACCGCGGTTGTGACCTGCGCGATGTTGCGAACCTGTGCGGTCAGATTGCCGCACATGGCGTTGACAGAATCCGTCAGATCCTTCCAGGTGCCGGCAACACCAGGCACCAGCGCTTGTCCGCCGAGCTTGCCTTCGGTGCCAACCTCGCGGGCAACGCGTGTGACCTCCGATGCGAAAGAACGCAGCTGGTCGACCATCGTGTTGATGGCTTCCTTCAGCTGGAGGATTTCGCCGCGCACGTCGACCGTGATTTTCTTCGAGAGGTCGCCGTTCGCCACAGCGATCGTGACTTCCGCAATGTTGCGCACCTGTGCGGTCAGGTTGGAGGCCATGGAGTTGACGCTTTCCGTCAGGTCCTTCCAGACACCGGTCACTTCCGACACCTGCGCCTGCCCGCCCAGCTTCCCGTCCGTTCCAACCTCACGCGCAACACGCGTTACCTCCGAGGTGAACACGCTCAGCTGCTTGATCATGGTGTTGACGATGTCGGCCGAGCGCAGGAACTCCCCCCTCAAGGGTCGTCCATCCACATCAAGTGGGACCGTCTGTAGCAGGTCGCCCTTGGCGACTGCGGTGATCGTACGCGTTACCGCGGTCGTCGGCCACAAGAGATCGTCGATAAGATGATTGATCGACGTCTCCATCTCTGACCAGGAGCCCTCCGAAAGACCAAGTCGGACGCGTGTGCTCGTCCGGCCCTCGCGACCCACGACCTGTCCGACGCGTTCCAGCTGCTGCGCCATGCGCTGATTGGCGGCGATAATGTCATTGAGTGCATCCGCAACCTTGCCGGACACCCCGGTCAAATCAGAGCGCATTCTTGCGGAAAATTCCCCGCGTCTGGCTGCTGCGAGGACTTCGAGGAGGGCGCTTGCATCGACGCTCCCAATTGCCTTGCTGCTTTCCCCGCCAGGGGCATCGGGATTGGCAACATCACGCGGGAGTTCACTGGTACTTCTACTCACAAAAGGCCCCTCCATCTGATCGCTGATAAACTAGGGCCAGCTTAGCGAATTGCCACCGCGCGGCGTCGGTTTGATTGTGATGATGAAGGAACGAGTTTTCAAAGCGCTATCGAGTGCGTTGCGGGCAGAGTCACTCCGTGAGACGCAGTTCACGATGAGACGACCAAGGCCGTCAATAGCGACACGTCTTAATCGAGCAGGCCTGGCCGCGGCGCAGATCCCGTCCATCCTGCGTGGCCGACCGGGGAAATATGGATGCCATCGTGCGACAGTCACCCGTCTCGTTCGAGCTCGTCAGTATTTCGCGTCCCAATCGAATACGCTGCGCCCGTCCAGGGCAAGCGAATCTCGAAGCTCGTCCGCAACAATCTCCTTGAGATCAGGCCCTGTCGCGTATCTTTCCAGCCGGCGAGCCTGAGTATCCAGTCGTTGAAGAGCTGCCAGCTCATCGGCGTAGCCCAGCTTGCCCTTCGATATTGCCGACTTCATCACCTTGATAGTCTCGTCATAGACTTTGAGCGGCACCGGAAACGGATGTCGGTCCTTACCGCCATGCGCCAGAGAAAATCTTGCAGGGTCGGAGAAGCGGCACGGGGCGCCGTGCACGATTTCGGCGACCATCGCAAGCGCCTTGATCGTGCGCGCACCGACGCCGGGTACCAGCAGAAGATCTTCGTAATCTGCCGGTCCCCGATCCGCCGCAGCCGCGAGATTGGAATGAAGCCGCCTGATATTGATGTCCTGCGCTCGAACGTCGTGGTGTTCGGGCATCACCAGATGCGGGAGCAGGGGCTGGGATTCTTCCTTCGGCTGAAACTGTCTCGAAAGAGCGACTGTCTCATGAACGATGCGGTCCGGCCCCAGATCCGCCAACAGGCTGAGTTGGCTCAGACGAGACTGGGTCGCCCGGCGATCCGCAAGATTGATGATGTTGCCCTGGTTGCGGCCCTCGATTGCGCTGTGGGGAGAATCGACAAAGCTCGCCAGGCCCTCGGACAACCAATGATATCGCCGGGCCTGGCGGATGGCATCATTCATTCCCTGCTGGACGACGACCCAATGACCGTCATCGGAGACAATGAAACCGTGGAGGTAGAGTTCGAAACCATCCTGCACCGCGGCGCCATCGACCTTGGCGACCAATCGGCTGACATTTGCGAGGGCTGACCCGTCGATGCCAACCTTGTTGCCAACTTCGGCAAGTTCCTGGGGTGTCTGGCGGGATTGGGAACCTCGGCCGCCGCAGACATGAAGGCCTAGTTCACCAGATCGTGGCCGAAGACCGCGCTTCATCGCTGCCAGCACGCTCGTGGTGATGCCTGATGAATGCCAGTCCATCCCCATGACAGAGCCGAAAGACTGGAACCAGAAGGGATGGGACAGCCTTCGCAGAAATTCGTCCCGCCCGTAGTGATGTATGATTGCTTCGGCAATCAGAACGCCGAGTTTCGTCATGCGTTCACTGAGCCACTGGGGCACGCGTCCGCTATGAAGCGGCAAGTCTGCACTTCCAGCACGTCTCGACATGACTCGTTATTAGGCCACCGAGCTCAAGGGCGCAACGGCTTAGGCCGTAGCGACCCGCGACCCAAGATAGTGGGCTAGCCGACGTGACGATTGCTCCCGTCGCAAGGCCGCTATCGCAAGTGGCATCCAGGCCCAAGGCGTCCCTGCCGAAATGAGCCACCACATCACAATCGCGCATTGCGCGACGGGTAGAGCAGGATTTATTGCGGGACGCCCTCAGAATCTACGGTAGCGAAATGCAGCTTATGAGAGCATATTGTTAAAGCAACTCACTGCCGACCTGCCCAAAGTCGGCCAAAGCCCCGGCCCGCCCCCCAGCCGTATGCCGGGGCTTCTCTTTGCCCGAAGCCCTTGAATTGCTGAAGCAGACCTACCAGTAACGTCTCGGCAAGTTCAACGATGTGGCTATCGATGGAGCGGCTCGTGCGGCGAAGATTGGTCTCGCCATTAATGGTGAGGTGGACATTCTCCCGTCTTGCATCCAAGAACCGAAAAAGAAGGAAGGGCAACGATGGGTCATCGCCTGCTTGCGTGCGTGCTCTATGGCTTCGTCTTGATTGCGATCGCTGGAATTCTTCTCAAGGTCGCAGAGATCTTTGATCTGTCACAGGCGCGTTTCCCTTCCAACATTCAAGCCAGTCGCAGAAGGACATCAGATGACGGACATTCCCGATATCCACGTCAAATCAATCAACGGCTTCGGTGAGTCGGGAAGCGGCGCGAATTTCTGCCTCGACCTAACCGACAGCAATGGCAAGCGGTTCATCATGCACATATCGCGCCACCTCGAATCTCAATTCCTTGGCACGTTTCAAGGCGCCGCGCAGTTTGCGGCCAAGAAGAGGAACGAGACTGCCAAGCCCGAAACTCTCATGGCCATGAATGTGAAGGATGTGACTTTTGGCGTCACGGATGACAACACTATCGGGATCGTGATGTCGTTGGTCGGTGGGGCCAGATTGAACCTGTCACTTCCACCTCATGCCGAGAAGTCTCTGGCGGATGCCCTTGAGCAGATACGAGACTTTCGAGAGGCGGGAGGTCCGGAGACCGCTCAGTGACGGGCAAAGGACTCGGCCGGCGCATTCGATATGCGCAGATAAATGGGCCTTGGTGGAAGCATTCCCCACTTCCACCAAGGCCGCCTGCACCGCCCGGAACTGAACTGTCCGAATCTGCCCGATGAATCGCGAGCATAGCCCCCGGCCGTCCCTTCGGAATGGCCACCTTATCGCTCGCGATTTGACCGGACATCAGTTCCCGTGCAGGAAGTCCATGACCAAGGGCGGCGGAGCCTTGAGCACGATATACTCCTGATCCGGTTCGCACGCATTCTCGAGAATTGCCATCTCGATCAGGTAGGTCAGCAGTTTCAGCCCGTCTGTGACGGCCAGTTCGCGCGCGGCTGCCAGGTGTGCCCTTATGAGTTCTTCGCTTTCCATCTCTTGCGCCCCTCAGCACTCGAAGATCAGTGGTTACTTCATTAGTAGCAGGTGTGCGTGAATCGAGCGTGATTCCAACGTGAATCCCGCGTGATTCTCGCGTGAATCGGACATGTTTCGTGGGCGGTCTCGGAAAAAAGCGCAGGGCATCGATGGCGACGCCAAGGGCTATCCGGCGATCGCCTCGATGAGGCGCATGCGCCGCAATGTCGTGACCGGATAGGTGCTATCGAGGAAGTGTGAAACCTGAAACCCAGGCTCGGCGCTGCGCATCCGCAGGATGGCCCTCTGCAGGTGATCGGATCGGCCGGTGTATTTGTAGAGCGCCACGAGATAGCGCAGGGGCGCCCGAAACGCCGGGCACAGGACAATTGCGGCCTCGGCATGATCGATTGCAGCGTCGTAATCGGCCATGGCCGCTGCCGACATGCAGCAGAAGAACTCCATGAATGAACGATAGTCACTGCCGCCGGCGAGCGACAAAGCCTGCAGCGACGACCTGCGGCTATCCGCCAGGTTGCCGGTCACCAGTTCGGTATTGGAGAGGATCGCGTGGTTGATGGCATTGAGCGGGTCGAAGCCGATCGCCCGCCGGGCAAGATGCAAAGAGCTGCGCTGGGATCCGCCGCAGAGATATTCGAGATGCGCCCCCACCCCGAGCGCAATTGCACTCGATGGCGCCTGGCGGATTGCCTCGCGCGCCAAGGTCTCGAAGTCGATCGGGTCCCCAAGGAACGAGTGCGAGCGGTGCTGGAAATTTGCCATGTTCCGCAGGAAGGCACGCCAGGCGAGGTACTGCGGCTTCGGGTCGTAGCCGTATGCCAGAAGAAGTAACCTGTCGGCTTCCGCAAGGCTTCGCTTGTCGTAGCGAAAGATAAGCCCGCGCGCGCGGTTGGCGAGCACTGCCGCACACTCCGGAATTCTGAGATCCTCCTCCCGCGTCTTGAATGTCGACAGAATGGCCTCAACAATCTCAGCGGATACAGTGTGGATCTGTTCAATGTCGCCCAAGTCGCTCGTGACCACGATGGAAAAATTGCGACTCCAAAGTACTCTGCCGTTTGAGACATCGCGCATCGTGACGAATAGCTGCTGCGCGGCAAACCCGGTGTTGAAGGCCAGTTCCACGACGATGCCGTACCGTGGTGCCTCCGGCCTCATAAAGGTCTGCTGCTCCGCCTCCTGGAAGATCTGGAAATCAGAAAAATCCAGTAGTGATGCCGTCGCGAGCGAAAGCACGCTTCGTACAATCCCCTCCCCCTCGCCACTGCTCGCACCAACGTGGCGGAAAAAGATCGCGGGGTTACCTCTCGCCCGCCCTGCGGATCCCACCGAATCATCGTTCCAAGCGCACCCCGTCGCGTGACGCGTTCGTTGATTCCTGATCCAGTCCTCAAACTCGCGGTCGGGAATTGCGAGGCCGCTGAACAGCTCCCGGTCAGCGTCGGCGTCCTGCGACTTTCCCGTTTCGAATGCGAGCCTGAAATGGTGGGGGTCCAGCGATACGGTGAGCCGATCCGCCCGCAGGACTTCGGCATGGTTGCCCAGAGAGAGCCGAATTGCCCGGAGTAGCTGTCGAAGGCTCTGTGCTCCTCGCTTTGGAGCACAATCGCTCCACAGCATGTCCTGAAGCCACTCCCGCGACCTGCAGTGATCCGTGGTCATGGCGAGCAAGGCAATCAGGCCGCGCGCCCTCATGCTTTTCGGAGTGAGATCGTCGCCGTTCTCGTCGATCAGACGGAACCGGCCATAGGCGTTCAGCACGATCATGTTTGCCCCCATCCGTGCGATGGAGGACAAGCTAGCACATCTTGCGCGTGTCTTCTCCTATATTACCTTACGAAAAGGTCGTTGTTCATGTCGATCGTCCCGGCCTTGAACTTGTCGGAGTCGACCGGCAGCGCCATCGGTGCTGCTTCGGCGACAGGGGGAGCCGGCGTGAACGGATAGGGTGTCACATCTGTCGTCGATGCTGCCTGGTCGGGGAATGCCGTTGCGACCCAGGTCCGGAAGGCGCCAACCCCTTCGGAAACCTGCAATGAATAGTCCAGCGACTGGGTATTTGGCACCGGTGATTGGCTTCCAATATCCCGGAAGTAAGCCTTTACCGCAGCGTCGTCGAAGGGATCGTTCGGGACGTCCGGCAACAGCGTCAGCGCCTCCTTCTCTTCTGGCGAGTCCTTCAGGACCGCCCTGCCCCAGTCGAGCGCACGCAGGTGACAACTGATGCAATCGGCCTTGGGATTGTCGACGGGTCCATTGGCCCGGCCGAACAGGCCGAGATTGTGACGCGGCAGAGCGAAGAAGCGCGACGCAACGGCGGGATTGACCCAGCTCTGCTTTGCGACAGCCCCGGTCTCGAGATAGGCCTTTGCCGTCAGGTCGTTGTCGCTGCCCCATATTAGGCCGACCGGCACCAGCCTGTCCCAGACTGTATCGCCGGGCTGGGTGGCGTCATACATGAAGGTGCCGAAGAACCACCCGTTTGGGGAGCGTTTGTCCTTCATCGACACGTCGAGCTGCAGCAGGCGCATCGTGATCGTGCCGCCATCGTCAAGAGCTGCAACCGTCCATTCCTTGGAGCCTGTGAGATACGGCACCTGTGACGGCGTCGCGTTGGTGAAGAGCATCTTCACGGCAAGCGCACCGTCGGCAAAGCTGAATCCTTTTGTCTTCGGGAATGCCGGGTCCTTCCAGATCTGTCCGAAGCCATAGCAGGCAACGTCATTGTAGATCCCGACCGCCCAGTTGCGCGTCCAGGCGCCTTGCAGCTCGTGCAGCTCCTTTGGCCGCGACCAGCGCTCGTTCGTCATGCCATGCAATGGCTCGCGCGACATGTGAAACCAGGGGGCGCTGCACCAGGATTCCATCTTGTTGTCCTCGATCCGCCAGTCGACATCGTCCCTGGCGTTCACCTTGGTCGCGTAACCGAGAATAGCGTGAAGATATCCGGCCGGATCTGCCATAGGATCGACTGACAGCCAGGGAAGCGTGCTTGTCTCCGGCAATGCCTGCGGGAAGTCGTAGTGGATCTGAAACTTCCGTTCCGTTTCGGCACCCTTGAGCGGGCGGGCGCTCGAACAATTGAACAAGGCTGTCGCGACCGTATGGAAATCGCTGCTTCCCGGCGCGGGACATTCCGCAAACGCCTGTCCGCCGCCAACAACCAGAAAGAAAATGAAGAATAAAATACGAGCTTTCATTGTGGCGCGCCCCCTTTCGCCAAATGACGCATAACCATAGATTGAAATTCCAAAAGTTGCAATCATATACTCGCTGGGGTTGGCCGGTAGCGCTTAGGGGTCGAATATTCATTTGGAGAAAGCAACAAAACACGATGGAGGTTTAGTTGGCCTGGTCCATTGAAATTCAAAGAATGATCGGTGCGCGAATTCGATCTCAGTTCGCTGAGGGAAGGTCGCCCCCCCAGGCACTGGCGGTCGTCAGGGAAATAGCTGCCCGTCACCGGTTGACCGAGACAAAGGACATTGACCCACCGGACGACGTTCCGATGGACGGGCAGGTCCCACGCAAAAGGTAGGCCCAGCCGCAAAGTGAGCTCTGGCGACATGCGGTTGCAGAAACGCCAAGGCGTGGCTTATTGTTTCTCTAGAGTGGAGGAAGCAATGCCCGTGAAGAACCTGAATATTGTCGACATCGCTGTTGGCCACAACGTCAAAATCCTGCGCGTCCAGCGCGGTATAAGTCAGGGGGAGCTTGGAGAAGCACTGGGAGTAACGTTCCAGCAGGTCCAGAAATACGAAAAAGGGAAGAACAGGATCTCCTCAGGCCGGCTCTCCGCGATCGCCGACTACTTCAACATTGACGTTGCCGCACTTTTTTCAGGGACGCGCAACGCCGAAGAGTCCGGCACGATCGTCCTCTTCAGCCCGGAGGCGGTCGCCGTTGCACAGGCATACGACAAGATCCAGTCGGTCAGGGTGCGCCATGCCATCAGGAGCCTGGTGAGGCAATTGAGCCAGGAGGATGGCGACACCCCGCCTGACGCGTAGCCTGACTGGTGCCGGATGCAGGCCGCCACGTCGGTATCCGCACTCCCGACCCGAGGCAAACCCTCCCATTGATAGCGGGTGGGCATCAATCCCGGTCCGAGCGTATTAGACCCCGCTTTGCTTTGTCCCCACCATTCGTCCCGCAACAAAACAACGGGAACGAACATGGACATCAATGGAAAGCCGTACGGCTTGGCCGTGCTCCTGGCGGCCGCCGCCCCGCACGCCAACGCCGAGACACTCATCCTCAACAGCTACGGCGGCCCCTATGAAGAAATCATAGAAGAACGCATCATCCGGCCGTTCGAGGATAAGTACAAGATCGACGTCGTCTATGATGCGGTCGGATCTGCCTCCCAGGACTACGCCAAGATCAAGGCAACCTCCGGCCATCCCGGTTTCGACGTCGTCGTCATGACCGCCTCGCAATCGCTCGAGGGCTGCCGAGACGGTCTTCTCGAGCCGCTCCACGCCAACGCCGTACCCAATCTTTCAAGGCTGTCGCCCGCGCTTGCCCATGTGGCCGGACCATGCGGTGCCGTGCATGAAGTTCAATACATGTCGCTCCTCTATCGCACGGACGTCCTCGATACGCCGCCGAGCTCGTGGAACGCCCTACTGTCGCCGGAACTCAAGGGCCGCATCGTGCTGCCGACCTTCCAGAACATCATGTCCGTCTATCTTCTGCAGGTCATGTCGGTGATCAATGGCGGCGATCTCGTCTCCAATCTCGACCCGGGTTTTGCTGCAATGGCCGGGGTGGCCCGACAGTCGATCGGCTTCGAGCAATCCTCGGCGATCCTTGAGACCTACATCAAGCAAGGTGAGGTATGGGCGATGCCGTTCTGGAACGGGCGTGCCCAACTGCTCGTCGATAGCGGCTTGCCCGTCGACTACGTCCGCCCGGCGGAAGGAACCATTCCTCTTATCGCCACTCTCAATGTTCCGGTCGGCGCCGAAAACAAGGCGGCCGCAATGAAGTTCATCGACTTCTTTCTCGAGAAGGCCAGCCAGGAGGCATGGGTCGAAGGATACAAGGTGGGTAGCGCCAGGAGCGACATCGAGGTTCCCGATGAAATGCGCTCGCGCCAGATCACAAGGGAGGCCGACCTGAAGGGTTTGCTTTTGCCGGATCTTTCGGTCGTGGCCGAAAAGCTCTCCGAATGGGGAGAGCGCTGGGAACGCGAAGTCGTGACAGCGGCGAACTGAGGTAGAGATGAGCACGATCAGCATTACCTCTCCGCCCGCCCGCACGCGCCCGGCGGCAGCATCCGGCGGCTACTTCGCCCTTTTGCCGGCATCCATCACGCTTATCATGTTCTTTGCACTTCCGATGGGCATGATGATTGGCGTGAGCCTATCCGACCCCAGGACATCTGCGTTGAGCCTTGCGAGCTATGAACGCTTCCTGTCCGACGGGATCTCCCTTGCAGGGCTCGGACGTACAGCGCTGATGTCCGTACTGGTGGCCGTGTCTGTCACCGTCCTTGCCTATCCCGTCGCCTACTTCTTGGCGCGCTGCCGGACCCGGTGGAGGGCCTTGGTTTTTGCCCTTGCCCTTGCCCCCGAGCTCGCAGGCGTCGTCTTGAGAACCTACGGCTGGCTGATCATTCTCGAGGATCGCGGCTTCATCAACGATGTGCTGCTTTCACTTGGCGTCATCTCGTCTCCGCTGCCGCTATCGAAAAATCTTTTCGCCGTCGTCGTCGGCCTTACGCACGTCGTTCTTCCCTTCGGGATACTCTCGCTCACGACCAGCATCCAGGGTATCGACGAGAACCTCGAGCGAGCCGCCCAGATGCTCGGCGCGTCACGCTTGTCAGTCCTTCGCCACGTGGTGCTGCCGTTGTCCCTGCCCGGAGTAGTGAGTTCGCTGCTTATTGCCTTCACGATGGCGGCAAGCGCCTATGCCACGCCTGTTCTGCTGGGCGGGGCAGGTTTCAAGGTCCTTGCGACAATGATCTCGGAGCAGGTTCTTTTCTACATCAACTGGCCGTTTGCGGCGGTGATGGCCAACGTGCTCCTCGTGCTGATGCTTGCTGTCTCGTTCTTCGGCGTCCGCTTCGAGGCGTTCTATGGGCGCCGTCGAAATGGCGAAAGCGGAGGTGCAGCATGAACCGGCTGCTTTCATGTCTGTTCTGGGTCGCCCTCGCCCTGGTGCTTGCATTCATCACCCTGCCGCTTGGCGTGGTTCTGGCCGCTTCGCTCAGTCCGACGAGTGCGGTGACGTTCCTGCCCTGGCAATGGACCGCGCAATGGTATGCGGACCTTCTGGACACGCGCTGGCTCTACCCGTTCATGCTCAGCGCGGAGATCGCCATTATCGTGGCGACGATCAGTGGGATTGTCGGATTGGCTGCATCCTATGCCGTCGCCTACGAGAAGGTTGCGGGGAGCGATATCATCATGTCGTTTCTGCTGTCGCCGCTCTCAGTCCCGCAGATTGTCAAGGGTGTGGCGATTGTCCTGCTGATGTCCTCCCTGGGCTTCCACGGCTTGCTGGGAACCCCCGCGCTTATCGCCGCCCACGTCGTCCTGACGCTTCCCTTCGTCGTCAGGATGATCGTGACATCGATGGCAAATTTCGATGCCAACCTGGACCGCGCCGCCCGCATTCTCGGCGCCAGCAAGCGCCAGCGGCTCCAGTACGTGCTCCTGCCGCTCGTCAAGCCGGGAATACTCTCCGGCATGACCTTCGCCTTTATCATATCCTTCAACAACATCCCGCTCTCGGTCTTTCTTGTCAGGCCCGGCCAGACGACGCTTCCGATCACGGTGATCAATTATCTGGAATACAGCCTCGATCCGGTCATGGCAGCCGTCAACGTTGCCTCCCTACTCTTCATCCTCGCCGTCATCCTCATCTTTGAAAAGGTCGGCGGTTTCTCTGTGCAGATCCATGGTGGAAGCAAATGAGCCCCCTCGACATCGAACTGGTATCGGTCAGCAAGTCCTATGGCGGAAATCCTGTCGTACACGACATCAACCTGCAGATCCCGAGAGGCGAGTTTGTCAGCCTCCTCGGTCCGTCGGGCTGCGGCAAGACGACGACGCTGAACATGATCGCCGGATTTAACGCACCGACGCATGGCGACATACGCATTCGAGGCAGCAGCCAGCGCAACGTCCCTCCGGAAAGGCGCAACATTGGGCTCGTTTTCCAGAACTATGCGCTCTTCCCGCATATGACGGTCGCCCAGAATGTCGGCTTCGGCCTCAAGATGCGAGGTGCGTCCCGTTCGGACATCGACGCTGGGATTGCCAGCGCTCTGCGAAGCGTCCATCTGCTTGGCTTCCAGGCGCGCTATCCACGGGAGCTTTCCGGTGGGCAGCAACAACGCGTCGCGCTTGCGCGGGCAATTGCGCCTCGACCTTCCGTTCTGCTGCTGGACGAGCCACTGTCCAACCTCGATCTCAAATTGCGGGAGGCAATGCGCAGCGAACTCAAGGAGGTGCAGGAAGAACTTGGCATGACCTTCGTCTACGTCACGCACGACCAGGAGGAGGCCATGGCCATGTCCGATCGGATCGTCGTAATGTGGAAAGGCGAGATCGCCCAGCAGGGCGATCCGGCATCGCTTTACGCGCAACCCTCTACCAGCTTCGTTGCCGAGTTCATCGGCAAGTCGAACATCCTGCCTGTTGCCGTTGCGGGCAGGGTAGGCTCCCACTCGATCCTCACTGTCGCTGACAGTCCGCTTGTCCTGAAGGCCCAGGAAGCCGATGAGCGACGCGGGGTGCGCTTCTGCAGCATCAGACCCGAGGCCATCCGGTTGCTGGGGCGCTCCGAGGATCCGATCGACGGCCTCAACCGTATCGAGGGAACCATAAGGCGAAGGGTGAATCTTGGCGCACACCAGGAGCTTCACGTGGCGACACCAGGCGGCATAGCGCTCAAGGTTCTCTTGCGCTCCACTAGTGACGGTACGGCAGATATCGGCGATGGCGTCGTTCTGGGCGTCGAAGCCGGCGACGTGAAAATGCTTTCCGAATAGCCCCCTGATTTATTCCCGCCGCGTATCAATCAGCTCGGATTGATATTGGAGATCGCCCTTCCCGCCGCCCTAGGATGAAGCTGATCTCAAAGGGAGGTCGCAATGAGGAGTATGAAAAATGCTGATAAAGCATAGACTTCGCGCAATCCAGCATGACACCAACGTCTGCGCCGACATCGAGGGCTTCGATTTCGACAATCACGACGCCCGCGACATCGCCAAGCTGCGCGAATACTGGCTTCAATACGGCGTCATCCGGTTCAAGAGGACACGGATCACGGATGAGCAGCAGGTTCGTTTTTCCCGTCATTTCGGGGACTTTGTCATCCATCCGAAGCAACTGCAGGAAGGCGGGCATCCGACGCACCCCGAAATTCTCGTCATCAGCAATGCGATGAAGGACGGAAAGCCGAGCGGTGCGCTGGGCAACAGCGAGGCGACCTGGCATACCGACACCTGGTTCTATGAACGCCCGCCGGCGGGCGCCATTCTCAGGGCAATCAAGGTCCCTCTTGTGGGTGGCGACACCTACTTCCTGTCGACCTACCTCGCCTATGACACATTGCCCGAGGCCCTCAGAAAGGCTGTCGAGGGCCGCCAGATCTTCTTCCAGAACGTCTACGACAAGACTGGGAAGCTTCGCCTTGGCAAGACGACGCCCGCAAGTGACGACTTCCGGGAATGGAGCGGGATCGTCCACCCGCTGGCACGACGGCATGGCGAAACGGGCCGCAAGGCGCTTTATCTCGGCGGAACGCAGGAGGGTGCATGGATCGTGGGGATGCCGCTCGGCGAGAGCAACGCCCTGCTCGCCGAGCTTTGGGACCACACGACGAAGTCTGACCAGATCTTTATCCAGAAGTGGGACGAAGGCGACATCATGATGTGGGACAACCGCTGCACCATGCACCGCCGGGATTCCTTCGATCCGAACACGATCCGCATCATGCACCGCACGACGACCTCGGGCGAGCGCCCGGTCTGAAAACCCGGTCAAGGCCGGGGCGCCCCAAAAGAAAGGCTTGTCCATGACAATTACCTACCGGGTGATGGATCGTCGCCCTCCCCTCCCCGCGGATCTCGTCCAGTTGCTGCGCGATGTGGATACGGCAACGATCGGCCATTTCGAGCATCTCGGCTTTGCAGGCGAGAATATTCGTCCGGTCTTCGTTGCCCGGGCGATCGGCGCAGCCTTGACCGTCGCGGCACCCGGCCGCGACGGCACCGTTATCTACAGGGCGGTCGACATGCTTCTACCCGGAGACATCCTTGTGATTTCGCGGGTGGATCGCGACGATATCGCCTGCGTGGGAGGTGGCGTGGTCTCTGCCGCAAAAGCGAGAGGAGCCGTCGGGATCGTTATCGACGGCCCCTGCACCGATCTCGAGGAGATCGCGACGATCGGTCTTCCGGTGTGGTGCCGGGGCGTCTCCGCAAAGACGACAAACAGGGACATCGCGGTTGGCGGTTCAATCAACGTACCCGTCGCCTGCGGCGGCGCAGCCGTCCTGCCCGGTTATGCGGTGCTCGCCGACAATGACGGTGTGTTCATCGCAGATGCCGACCACATGCGCGTCCTGGCCGAACTAGCAATCGCCCGGCAGCAACGATCACTGGAACTGCGGCCGCATCTGGAATCCGGCCAATCGATTTTCACCTTCCGCCCCGAGGCCGCCTGATGAAGATATCGCTCGTCCAAATGAACTCGCTGCCTGACCGCGATTACAATCTCCTGCAGGCAGAGCGGCTCATGCAGCAGGCCGTCGGTTCAGACAAGCCCGATCTCATAGTTCTTCCTGAGCATTTCGACTGGACAGGTGGCACACCGACAGAGAAACGTGTCGCCGCCGATAATGCCCCCGGCGGTGAGGCATATCGGATGATCAAGGAGTTCGCAGCGCGAAACGGCGTGTGGGTGCATGCGGGAAGCCTTCTCGAAAAGATCCCGTCGAGTTCCCGCATCTTCAATACGACTGTCGTCTTCAACGCCGAAGGGAAGGAAGTCGGCAGATACAGGAAGATGCATCTCTTTGACGTGACCACGCCTGATGGTCGGCACTACGGGGAGTCGGAAACCGTCGCTCCCGGCAGCCGCCTTTTCATCTATGAGTTCATGGGTGTCAGAATTGGATGCGCGATCTGCTACGATCTTCGCTTCAGCCGCCTCTTTGACCTGCTTGCCAATCAAAACGTTGGCCTGTTCATCTTGCCTGCAGCGTTTACCGAGCCGACCGGGAGGGAGCATTGGGAGGTTCTGTGCCGCGCCAGGGCAATCGAGTTCCAGGCCTTCTTCGTCGCCTGCGGTCAATGCGGTAGCTACACCGATCCGGAAGGCCAGAAGCGCCGGACCTATGGAAACTCGTTGGTATGCGACCCCTGGGGCAGGATTATCGGCCGTGCAGGCGAGGAGCCGACCGTGATTTCCGCCTCGCTGGAGCTGTCACGCCTTGACGAGGTGAGAGGATGGATACCGATGGCTGATCACCGGCTTCATCTGGTCAACGTTCCGATCGACGTCGCCGCAGGCGGCGAATAACGAACGGCGTTCCTGCCCGGTCCCGTCTATCGGGCGTCGTCGCGACCGTGCTGGGGATCCTCCGGGAGCACCAGGTCGACGTGGCTGACGCCAAGTGCCTGCGCAAGCAGATACAGGGTGACAATGGTCGGGTTGCGCTGGCCCCTTTCGAGTCCGCTTAGATATTGCTGACTGAGACCGGACAGCATTTCGACCTGTTCCTGCGTCAGTCCTTTTTCCCGACGCAGGCGCGCAAGATTCCGGCCGACCAATTTGCGCATGTCCATGCGCAACTGATTCAGTCTGCGGCGGTTAAGTTTATCAACTATAATATGTAACGGCGCTGGGAGAATTCCGACGATGGGCAGAACCAGAAACACAACCGGGGTCGACAGCATTTCGGGCGCGGCTGATGAAGGCGCATCGAAGGTGGAACGAAAGCCGGACCCGGTCGATATTGCCGTTGGCGCGAGAATTCGCCTTCATCGAATGTCGCGGGGCATGAGCCAGGACAAGCTTGCAAAGGCGCTCGGAGTTAGCTTCCAGCAAGTGCAGAAATACGAGCGCGGCGCAAATCGGATCGGCGCGAGCCGACTACGCAGGATTGCCGAGGCGTTGAACGTTCCAATCCACCACCTGTTTGACAGCCATCTTGGGCAGACGGCAGCCGATGGCACGTCATCGAACCCGGAAGAGCGCGAACTGCTCGACTTCATCCTGACCGCGGAAGGCAAGGCGCTCAACCGTGCGTTCGGTCGGATCGAGAGCCCGGCAGTTCGTCAAAAGCTGGTCGCTCTCGTGGTCGCCTTCGCAAGGCAGCCGGAAGACAATTCGCAAACATAGCGTTCAGATTGGTCTCGATTGCCGTCGGCACGATTGCAAGATCGTTGTTCGATTTTTGCCGTATCGAGGCAAAACCTTTGCAAAAGCTTCGCCTCCGGCCGCGACGTTCCCGCTGTACCATCAGGGAGGATGTTGGAGATACGAAGCAGGAGGTTGCGGTGGCACTCGATCTGGCGATGCGGACGAATGAGGATGTCGACTTCATTTCAGCACGGCGTCTGCGAGAGTTGGACGCAGAGCTCACGCCATCGGAAGTGCAGGCAGCGGTCGACGTTGCCTGGCGCGACATCAGAGCGGGCACGGCCCATGGAGCGAAGGCTGTACTTTCGCTTGCCGAGGCTGAATTCTGGGCGAGACCCGAGGTTGCCACCTCACGTGAAGAGTTCGCAGACGAACGTCTCGGCTGGAAGCTCTCATGTCTCTATAGCGTCAATGGGCGCTACGGTGGCGTCAAGATCGTCGGAGCGAATGCATTCAATCGGCGACTGGGGCTGCCCCGCTCGACCTCGACCGTGCTGTTGCTTGACAAGTTCACGCTCCGGCCACTGGTCGTCCTGGATGGAACGTCGATGTCGTCGGCAAGGACGGGATCCTACGCCACGCTCGTAATTGAGCAGTTCCTTGCGGGACTGGAGCCTCTTTCCATATTCGTCTTCGGCGCCGGACCGGTGGCGCGAAGCGTCATCGACAATCTCGCCTGTGGGCACACACATCGGATAGAGGAGGTTTTCGTTCGCAGCCGCTCTTACGCCAATGCGAAAGCACTTGTCGGCGAACTTGAAAACCGCCTCGGTTTCGCGTTGCGTGCAGTCGACGACAACACGGCCCTGAGCAGGTGCCAGTTCGTCATAACGGCCTCCAACTCCCGCCACCCGGTTTTTGACGATAGCGAACTCGGCGCGGAAGCGGTCACACTTCACCTTGGAGGCGACGAAGTTCCTGAAGCCTATCTGCAGCGCGCGCTGCGAACGGGCATCGTTGGCTGCGACGACCTCGCTACCGTCTCACGAAGGAATTCGCAGAGCCTGGCGCTGCATTTTTCCCGCAAGGGCCTGCAGCTTGAAGAAATCGGGTCGCTGATCGGTATACAACAGCTGTCGAGCCAGATGCCCTGGCCGGCCCGTTCCGACGGTCCGGTTTCGATCACATGTGTCGGTCTGCCTGCACTCGACCTCTACGTGGCTGCGGCCACCTACGAGAAATACCGGCGTGTCTGCGATGGACTGCGCGAGGGGCCAATGCGAGAGGCTGGCGCCGCCAGCTCGGACGTGTGAGCGCCAAGTCGATACATCTGGTCCGCATCCTTTCTGACCACGTCGCCGCGGCTGATGCCATGGGATTTCCCCCGGACGTGAAGGAAATCTCGGGCCGCGCGATCCTCGATCTCCTTGCTGCGACAATAGCGGGCGTCGATACGCCGTCTGCTCTTGCCACCCGGCGGGCTGCACCAGGGCTCTTCGGATCGGGACAGTCACCGGTCTGGCTGACCAGCCGCTCGCTCTCTGCCGCGGCCGCCCTTTTCTGCAATTCTGCAGCTGCCTGTGCGCTTGACCTTGATGATGGAAACAGGGCTGCCAGAGGCCATCCCGGCTCTTGCGTCATACCGACGGTCTTGACGCTGGCAACGCCGGAAACGCGCGCCGACGATCTAATCGCGTCGATCGTGGTGGGATACGACGTCGGCGTTCGCATTGCAGCAGCGCAGAATCCGGACAGGATAAAAAGCCGTCAGTCGGGCAGATGGGCTCCCTATGCTGCGGTAGCTGCAGCTGGCCGGCTGCTCCGGCGCACTCCCGACGAAATATCGAGAGCCTTCTCAATTGCTGGCGTGCTCGCCCCGAACCAGGAAGCAAATGGCAGCTCGGGCTATTCGGCTCTGACCGGCAACGACGTCAAGGAAGGCATTGCATGGAGCTCTTTGCTCGGTCTCAGTGCACTTCACCTCGCAATGGCCGGCCAGAAGGGACCGATGGACATCCTTGACCATGCCTCGCACTACGACGGCTCGCGCATCGTCAATCGGCTTGGAGACCATTGGGAAATAGTCGACACCTATTTCAAACCCTATGGCTGCTGTCGCTACATTCATGCGGCACTGGATGCGCTTCTTGAAATAATGGAGCGCGAGAAGCTGGTGCATGAAGACCTCAGGTCGATAGAGGTAGAGACGTTCGAATGGGCGACGCGCCTGGCCAATCGCCTTGACCCAGCCAACATCGTGGACGTCCAGTATAGCCTCCCCTACTGTCTGGCGGTTGCCGCGGCAGACGGACGAAGCGCCCTCTGCCCCGTCACCGGGTCAGTGCTCGCCCGCACGGATCTCGCTGATCTTGCGTCGCGTGTCGCGATACGCATCGATCTGGACCTCGACCGGGCGTTCCCTGGACAGACAGGGGCAAGGGTCATTGTTTCGTCCTCCAAGGGCCGGTTCGTGCGCGACGGGTCCTCGCCGCTCGGGGACCCGGCAAGGCCGATGTCGTGGCAGATGCTGGTCGACAAATTCCGCATGGCGACGGGCGGGCGGATTTCGTTTGAAAAACAGTCCGCAATCATCGATGCGGTCCTTGCTACCGGGCAAGGCGAGGCGTCTGGCCTGCTCAAAGAACTTCGCTCGCGCCGCTAGCCTTCGGGCCTGCTTGAACGGTCCACAGGCGCCTGTAGGGGGAAATGCCCCGGAAAGGCCTGATCGGTTGGCGGCAGAATCGCACCGTTGAAGACCACGATCCGACCCTTGATGATGACGTGGCGTACGCGGGACAGGTTATGCTCATCGCAGACAACAATGTCTGCGCGCTTGCCTCTGGCTATCATGCCGCGATCGCCGGCGAGCTGTGGAAACGCCTTTGCCACATTGCCGGTCGCGAGCGCGACGGCGGCCGCAGACGAAAGCTGGCCCTTACGGATGATGCGATGGATTGCCGACAGGATCGGGTCCCAGTCGCCTCCGGCAAAATCGGTTGCGAGAGTGTCGACTAGGCCTTCGCCCACGAGTGCATCGAGGTTGTCGGGGCCGTTGCGAAACCTTGTCTCGATACAGTCGAGCGTGGAGACTTCGATCGTTGCGCCTCTTTGCTTCAGCTTGTGGGCAAACCGGACGGATTCCTCAGGCGTGAACATGGGGTGGTTCGAATGGCCCGCGACAATCCTCGCCTTTGGAAATGCCTCCGCCAGGCTGATCAGCGTTGCAGCCGTCGGCGTTGCGCTGTGAAAGAGCGCCGGCAAGCCAAGCCTCGCCGAATGCTCGGCAATTTCCCGGAAGCCCTGACGGGCGAGCGCGACAGGTGGCAGAACGGTGCTTTCAATGAGACGCCGCATGGCGCCCGCGCCAAAGCCCGCGGGCAATCCACTCTCGGCAATCAAGGCCTGGAGCCGATCATCGTCGGTTCCGTCGCTGCCGTCCAGATATCGGCCAAGGACTGCCTCTTTCAGCGATCGTGCCGCACGCGGATGGATACGAATGCCGGTCATCGCCTCGATTGCGGCGGGAATGAACCTGTAGTCCTGCGCCCCACCGCCAAGTGTCTGCCCGCCGCCGGCCTCGCCCAGCGCCTTTGCCCCGGCCGCCACCTGGCTGTCGATGGTCGCGCGCCTGTGTCGTGCCTTGAGGCCTTTGCCGTCTATGGCCATTGCCGCTGCGAGGCTACTCAGCGTGTGCGCGGTCGCGACATGAATATCGAGGGGATGGGAAGCCGCCACACCGGCATTGATTTCATCGGCTAGCGAGAGACCGCAGACGTTCAGCAGGGTGGTTGTCCCAGCAAGGAGATGCCTGTTGCGAAAATACTCGATTTCGGTCGGGGCAAAGGGCTTCGATCCGCTCGGCATCGACGGTCCACCCGCACATCCGTGCGCGTGAGCATTGATGATGCCGGGAAGCGTCGTGCAGCCTTGTGCCTCAATCACGACAACATCGTCGCCGGGCATCCCGCCGTCGCTTTCGACCGAGACCACTTCGCCGCCGCGGATGCGCACGCTGGCGCGTTCAAGGAAGGATCGGCCGTCGCCGATAATGACGCTGCCGCCCCTGATGAGGATGTCATGGCCCCGAGCCGCGCCCGATCTGGTCATCATCGGCAATCCCCTCCCCCGCTAACCCCTGCGTCTTCGTTCGAAGCGGCAAGCCCATAGCCGATCTCCCGGATCGTTCGGATCGGGTCACGCGGCGCTGCTGCCTTCAGTGCCTTTCGCAGCCGGCCGATATGGACATTGACCGTCCGGTGATCGACAAACACTTTTCTTTGCCAGGCACTGGCGATCAGTTCGTCGCGGGAAAGAGCCCGGCCCGGCTCCTCCAGCAGTCTGCACAGCAGGCGGAATTCGATCGGCCCGAGTGCAATTTCGTGACCGCATCGCCACACGCGACGCCTGGAAGGATCCAGGCAGATATCCCCATGGACCAGGCTTGCCTGAAAGGGAGGACGGCTTCCATTGACTGTCAGGCGGCTGCGGACGAGCTGCCTCAGCACCTGCAGAAACTTGCGCGGTTCCAGCGGACGAACAAAACCCTCATCCACCCCGGCCGCAAGAAGCTCCGTATAGCGATCCGCAACGTCCGGACGCACCAGCGCGATAATCTTCAGGTCGGCGACGCCCGGACTGAGCTTAAGGGACTCGCACAGCGAGATCGCACTGCTTACCGAGCTTTGGCAGTCCAGTATGATCGCATCGGTGTCCCTGCTCCCCACCAGCATCAGCGCCTGTTCGTCGCTTGCCGCCAGCGCCGTTTTGAAGCCATCCCCCTCGAGGATGTGTCGAACCAGCAGACAGAAATCCGCATCGCTCGAACGAATGACGATCAGAGGCTTCATGACCTCAGCCTGACGTTGCTGATTGTTCGCACAGATCCTGGACGGCTTGGCGCCACGTTTCCGATCGGCTCCAGATACAATCGCACGTGGCGAAGAATGCATCAAATGGAATGGCGAAACACCATGTTAAGAAATGTGTCGATCCGCATTCGAAGCAAAAGATGATGATATAACAGTAGCTTGATGTACTGTTTGCAAAGAACCGGCGTCCGCAAAATCGTCAATCTGGCATTGCGTGTACCCGGTCCCGTGCCTTCGGATCTCGTCGGATCGCTATCAGCAGTCCACTCTCCTACTGGCACTATTGCGAGTTGCTCTCCTTCGCGTGGCCCCTACCGTGGCGCTGTGCAGCCCTTCGGTCCCTTGCGTGCATGATCGGGTTGCAGCCGAAGGAGGTCGACTTGCTCGCGTGCGAATATCCAGTGGTGAAGGAGCTGGCGCGCGTACGCGGGGACATTCTGTTCGTCGGACGCATCGAGATCGTCCCAGACAGGCTCATCGACGCCATGCGTTGCAGTGGAATGACTGTTCACGTCGTCGACACCGTGAGCAGCATGTGGAGTGCCTTGCGGGAGCATTCCTTCGATCTTGTAGTCCTGGATCTCACGAATTTTGCCGAGATGCTTGCGCTCTGCGGGCAGATCCGCGCTCGCTTCGGCCTGCTGCTGATCCTTCTCATACCCGAGCACGAGCGGGCGGGAAGATTTCATGCGCTCGAAGCGGGTGCGGATGACTGTGTCTTTGAAGAGCTCTGTGGCCTGGAGGTTCTCGCCAGGATACGCAGCCTGCTTCGTCGACAGGCCCTGGCACATCAACTGTTGGAGCGACCGCCGGCCCTCACTTTTGCGGGATGGCGCATCGAGCCGGCCAGCCGGCTGCTTTTCGATCCGTTGGGCGCGCTTGTTGCGCTGACATCGGCCGAGTTCGACCTGCTGTTGATGTTCTGCCGCAAGCCCGGTCAGGTCATTACACGCAGGGACCTTCTCGCGGCCACTCACGTCGGCAGGGCCGGCCCTCTCGAGCGCAGCATCGATGTCCATGTCAGTCGCCTCCGCCGCAAGATAGAGCGCAATCCGCGCCGTCCCTCGATGATCAAAACCGTACGTCTCGGTGGTTACATGTTCAGCGCCATTGTGGGGACCGTCTGACGCATCTGCAGGACGTCATGTTGGCCTGCAAGCGCCAATTGTGAAGATTTGTTGACAAAGTTGCGACGATGTAAAAAAACATCTAAACCGTGTGTGCCGCGTGCATAGGTTGAGCCATGCGGTCTCGATAAATGTATTTCTGATTGTCGCATTCTGACGATGCCCGGCCTTTCCTTGCATCGACGAAATTCTCGATTTTTCGGGGAACGGGTTGCCCAGATCATTTTCCTGCTGACCGGTCAGGCCGGGAAGACCTCTCACCTGGATCTTTCCCGCGAAGCCCGGTTCGCTGATTTCAACGGGAGCTGGAATTTTATGCGCGAAACTGAGTTATTTGACAGACTTATCGATATCAGCGCCGCAGTAAGCGGAGAGAGTTCTCTGCGAGGCGCTCTTGCCAGCCTGGCCAAGACCAGCGGCTTCGACCGCTTTGCCTATCTGAACCTGCAGGCCGGACGAACGATGGCGGTTTCAAACTATCCAAGGGAATGGCAGGCGCGCTACCTGAAGCGCTCTTACATGTCGATCGATCCGGTGGTGGCCATGGCACGCAGGCATATGCGGCTCTTTGAATGGTCGGCCGAGCAGGAGCGCAAGCGCGCATCCAAGGAGGTCGAACGGTTTTACGCGGAAGCATCCGAATTCGGGATCCGCTCGGGTCTCTCGATCCCGATCTGCACCGGTTTTGGCCAGCTCGCCATTCTGACGCTGGCCTCGCAGAGTTCCGGTGTGCCCGTTGGCCACGAGGCCGACGCGGTGACCGCCGCCTCTGCCGCCGCGATGATCCACGCAAGGTTCAGCCAGCAGCCAATTGCGTCTTCCGGAATCGAGACTGTTGTCCTGACCGGGCAGGAACGTGTCTGTCTGCGCTGGATTGCAGAGGGCAAGACGATGCACGAGATCGTCACTGTCGGAGGCCTGAAATATGGCACGGTCAGGTTTCATCTGAGCTCGGCAAAGAGGAAACTGAATGTTGTCTCTCTTCCCCAGGCAACGGCAGTAGCGACAAAGCTGACCCTCATCTAGCCGGCGTGGCGGGTTCCGGTGCCACCTGCCTCATAGTCTGGTCCGGCGCGTCCGGACCGCTACCGAGGGGATGGCACCGTTGAATCCTCAGGCCGCGTGCATCTGCAGGCAAGCGAAGTCCGAGCGATAGGCATTTGGCCTCAGGCGTGCGAAGCTCGCCTCATCGGCCGGAAGGACGCCGGCGACGCTGCGCGTCTCGTTGATCATTATCGCATCGCCGATGCGCCTCATCGGCCACCCTATTCTTCTGAGGATCCGCTCGAGGCGGACGTCGGTGGCGGTGGCAATCTCCGTGTAGCCTCTCGCCCGGCACCAGTCGACGATCCCTGCAAACATCCAGAGCGTGATGTCGTTGACGGTGCCGCCTTCCCTCCCCTGCGCGTTGCCGGTGTCGGCACAGAAACGCGAGCTTTCGATCATCGCTTCGTGGGCGCTGAGCCCGCCATCTCGGAGAAGCTGGGGAAAAACATCCTCGAGCATGGTCCTTCCGGTCGCTGGCAGCAGCCTCGCGCACCCCACGACACTATCCTGCGACGAGATGGCCAGGATGTAGGTGGGATCGAGCTCATCGAACGCATCATATTCCCTGTCCCCGATGCATTGGACGCTCCAACCCAGGCGGTCGCGAAATATACGCGCTCGCAGCTCATGCATCTGATCGATGAGCCGCCTCTCGGAAGTGGTCGTGGGCTTTCTGATTGCCTGCAGTCTCATGGCGCAAAATCTCCGCGTGCTGGAACGCAGGAAGGATTGGCGCTTTCGACTAGCCTGGTCCACTCGCAAAAGTGTCAGCACTGATTCTCCCTTTCCTGCAGGCGGATCAGGCAGACTTAGTCGGGCCGAGCCGGGTCCGGCAGCTAGCAGAAGTGTCAGGTCCGGGAGACAGGATCTCCCTCGTCCACAGAAATAAATCACTGAAAAAGCTGTGAAAAATCGCAGACCCCCGTGACTTCGGGCTCCGCCGGTCGATAACGTTAGCCAGCCGTTAACCCTAAACTCCTTGCTGGCACAGGAGAATCGGACATAATGACGGTTAATTGGGGAAATTTGCCCGAAAATCGTTATCTGGAAGCTTGGCGACAATGAACGCTAATTCGATGCCTTCGCGAAAGGCGCCTGCACACTTTGAAGATCAGATCCTCGAGCAGGGCGATCTGATATCGAAGAAGCTGCATCTGCTGAGCGTGCAGCGATTCCCGCCGAACGCCAAGAAGACCCTGCGCAGTTTTTCGCTCTCTGAAGTCGCCAACTATGTTGGCGTTTCGCAGAGCACACTCAAGAAGCTGCACCTGGAAGGCAAGGGTCCCTCCCCGCAGACATCCTCGTCGGGCCGGCGTTCCTACAGCGCCGAGCAGATGCTCGAACTGCGACAGTATCTGGATGCCCATGGACGCTCCGACAGTCGCATGTATGTTCCGCACCGGCGGGTTGGAGAAAAGCTTCAGGTCGTCGCCGTCGTCAATTTCAAGGGCGGCTCGGGAAAGACGACGACGGCGGGCCACCTTGCACAACACCTGGCGCTGACCGGACACCGCGTGCTGGCAATCGACCTCGATCCGCAGGCCTCGCTTTCATCCCTGCACGGCTTCCAGCCGGAGCTCGACCAGATCTCGTCCATCTACGACGCGATCCGCTATGACGGCGAGCGCAAACCCCTGTCGGAGATCATTCAGCAGACGAACTTTCCCGGCCTCGACGTCGTGCCTGCCAATCTCGACCTGCAGGAGTACGAGTATGACACGCCGCTTGCGATGGCGGACAAGTCGTCGAACGAGGGCAAGACGTTCTTCACCCGAATTTCCCGATCGCTCGCCGAGGTCGATGACCGCTATGACGTCGTGGTCATCGACTGCCCGCCGCAGCTCGGCTATCTGACGCTGACTGCGCTGACTGCCGCGACCAGCGTGCTCATCACCATCCACCCCCAGATGCTGGACGTCATGTCGATGGGCCAGTTCCTCCTGATGCTTGGCGGCATCCTGAAGCCGATCCGGTCAGCAGGCGCTGAGGTGAACCTCTCCTGGTATCGCTATCTCATCACGCGCTATGAGCCGACCGACGTTCCCCAGGCGCAGATGGTGGGTTTCATGTCGACCATGTTCCACGAGTTCATGCTGAAGCACCAGATGGTGAAATCCACCGCGATCTCGGATGCGGGCATTACCAAGCAGACCCTGTACGAGGTGGAAAGATCCTCGATGAACCGGGGAACGTATGACCGAGCGCTGGAATCGATGGATGCCGTCAATGCCGAAATTGCCGGCCTGATCCACCAGGCATGGGGGCGGTAATTTGTCAGCTGACAAAAATCGAGTTTTTGGACGAAAAAACAACCCGCTAGCGCATATTGGGAGCAGGTAGGATGGCACGGAAAAATCTACTCGAGGGTCTTGCAGATCTTCCGGACGATACCGGCGCTGTCTCTTCCTATCCGATGCGCGGGGCGGGAAAGTCTCTCGTTCGCTCGCTCGATGATCTGGCCAAGCAGGCGGAGAAGTTTCTGGAAGGCCAAGCCGTCGTCGAACTGGACCCGGATCAGGTCGAGGTCTCCTTCGTCAAGGACAGGCTGAGCGACGATGACGAGGCGTTCCGCGAACTCGTCGAGGCCATTCGTGCTCGCGGCCAGGACTCGCCGATACTGGTGCGCCCGCATGGCAAGATCGACGGACACTACCAGGTCGTCTTCGGACACAGGCGGGTTCGGGCAGCACGCGAGCTGGGGCGGAAGGTGAGGGCGGTCGTCAAGTCGATTGATGACCGGGCTCACGTGATCGCCCAGGGCCAGGAAAATTCGGCGCGCGCGAACCTTACATTCATCGAGCGCGCCCTCTTTGCAAAACGGCTCGGTGATCTCGGCTATGACCGTGAGGTCATCTCGACCGCCTTGGCTGCCAATGCGGCCTCTATCTCGAAGATGCTCTCGGTGGCCGAGCGCATTCCCGCGGCTGTCATCGAGACGATTGGTGCGGCACCCGGCGTTGGACGTGAGCGGTGGGTCGAGCTCTCCCTCCTGGCGGGCAAGGCGTCGAATACGTCACGGATAGGCGAGGTGCTAGCGGGCACAGGCTTCGCCGCGCTTTCATCGGACGAGCGGTTCGCGGCGCTCCATACGGCGCTCAACAGGAAGGCCGCTGCGGTCAGGAAGACGGGCGGAGCGGCGCAGAAGGCCAAGTGGCAGCCAAGTGACAAGGCTGTTCTGGCCGAGATCAAGAACACCGGCAAGGCGTTTTCGATGTCGATGAAGGCGAAGAATGCCGGCCGGTTCGGTGAATTCCTTTCCAGCAAGCTGGATGCGCTCTACGAGCAATTCCTCGAGCAGGAGGGAAACAAAGGAGACTAAACGCGCAAAAGAAAAAGGCCCCCAAACGACCAAGTCGTGGAAGCCCTTCTCGTATTCCCTAAGCAAGAATGAGAATCGCATTTCCACGAATCCCCGTCAAGAGCATTTGGCACCGTTTTGGTGAGCGTAGTTCTTTTGCCTGAACAAAGGTGAAGGAAAAATGCAGACGCATGTGGTCACGACGCCCTTTGGGCGGCGGCCGATGACGCTTGCCTTGATGAAAGGCCAGTTGGATACAGCCGAAATCAAGGCCGGCAAGTCGGTCGAAAAGTGGAAGGTGTTTCGAGATGCCTGCGAGGCGAGGGAACTGCTCGGCGTCCAGGATCGTGCGCTTGCCGTTCTTGATGCGCTGTTGACGTTCTATCCGTCCAACGAGTTGTCGGATGAAAAGGGCCTGGTCGTCTTCCCCTCGAACGAGCAGCTCGCCGTCCGTGCCCATGGCATTGCCGGCACCACGCTGCGCAGGCACCTGGCGGCCTTGGTCGAGGCTGGGCTGATCGTGCGCCGCGACAGCCCGAACGGCAAGAGATATGCGCGCCGGGATCAATCCGGTG
Organism: Rhizobium sp. BK251; assembly: GCF_004345245.1. Classification (GTDB taxonomy): domain Bacteria; phylum Pseudomonadota; class Alphaproteobacteria; order Rhizobiales; family Rhizobiaceae; genus Rhizobium. The sequence continues at coordinate 48,130 of NZ_SLUQ01000016.1, forward strand.
AGCTGGAACAGGCATTCGGGTTTTCGCTCGCACCGTTGCTTGCCCGGGCCGAGGAGCTTGCCCACCTGGCTCAGCTGGTTGCCGCCGAGCGCAAGCGGTTCCGCATCATGAAGGAGGCGCTGACGATCTGCCGTCGTGACGTTCGCAAGTTGATCTCGGCTGCAATCGAGGAAGGTGCTGGAGGCGACTGGCCTGCCATTGAGGACCATTTCCTGACCCTCCTCGGCCGCATACCACGTTCGCCGACGATCGAGGACCTAGCCTCTGTCGTCGATGAGATGGAACTGCTGCGCAACGAGATCGTCAATCTCTTGGAAATGCAGCTGAAAGCGGAAAAAAGTGACACCAATGATGTCCATTCTGGACGTCACATACAGAATTCAAATACCGAATCCATCCATGAACTTGAACCTGGTTTCGAGACGACCCAGGACGAACCGCCGAGGCAGAAGGCCGCTGGCCTGCAGGAGCCTGCCAAGGCATTCCCGTTGAGCATGGTGCTGAGGGCCTGCCCGCAGATCTGGGACTACGGACCCGGCGGGTCGATTTCGAGCTGGCGCGAGCTCATGTCGGCGGCCGTCGTGGTGCGTTCCATGCTCGGCATCAGTCCGTCGGCCTATCAGGAGGCCTGCGACGTCATGGGGCCGGAGAACGCCGCCACGGCGGCCGCGTGTATCCTCGAGAGGGCAGGGCATATCAATTCTCCCGGCGGTTATCTACGCGACTTGACGCGAAAAGCTGCCCGCGGCGAGTTCTCGCTTGGGCCGATGCTGATGGCGCTTGTACGAGCCAATTCGGGAGTCGATCGGTCTGCGTCATGAGATCAAGGAAAGGTTTCATTAACCATGACGGTGCGGCGTCGGTACGGCTGAGGCCCTTGCGAGGGGCTGCGGTTCATTCGGTAGGAACCAAGGCATCGAAGACTTCGAGCAGGGCATCGACGACGGCCTGCCCAAGCCCGTTCGCAGCGGTGGCTATCGTCGCATCTTCGCCCTCACGAGACGCAAGCGCGAGGTTTGCACCCTGGTCGGCGACAATCGCGCTTGCGCGTTCGATCGCCCATTGTGCGAAGTCGCTTCGATTTTCGATGGTCATTGTTTCCACGGGTTCGTCCTTGTGTCGTCGTGACTGTGCTGCCAGGGTGCATGCCATATTTTCACCCCTGCAGTCGAGGATGGCTGATGGCGCGGTACTGCCACCCTGACTGCGTAAGGCGACTGGTCCTTCGCCGACCGCCGGAACGATTGCAGATAGCTCTTCAAATGCTGTGTATGCTGCACGGCAATCAAGTCGCTCGATATGACGGGTGATGTGATGGCCGAGGCCATGAAGGTTTCAACGCAAGACGACCTCTTGGTTCTGTCGTTTATGGACAGGAGCGGCAGCATAGCCATCGCTCAAATCGCCGGCGAGTTCGGCATGTCGAAAACCCAGCTTGCCGAAACCGCCGGCATTGCAGCGGGGACCCTCTATCGGGTCAAGAGCAGCGATACCGCCAAGACACAGGGTCGACTGCGCGAGATGCTGGAAGTGATCGGTCGCGTCGTGGAATGGGCAGGGGGCAAGGAGCAGGCCATGGCCTGGTACCGGGCCCAGCCAATTCCGGCTTTTGGTGGACGTACGGCCGAAGCCCTGGTGAAGGAAGGCAGGGCTTCAGCCGTTCGCGATTATCTCGATCACATGGCCCTTGGTGGTTTTGCCTGAGGTTCACGGGCACCTGCTACCGGGTGCATGATCCTAGATGATTCTTCAAACCGACATCCAATGACGAAGCGGGGACCAGAGTTCAGCGCATCGGGCGTGGATGACGCTCGATTGCAAATCGCGGATGTGATACAAGCGTCTTGACGTAGCGTGCTTCCACTTCTCGCAGAAATTTCATCTTGATGTTGAAGGAGGCGTGACCAGTGATTCAACCATCGATTTCACCAAAGGGCGTCGACGAGATCCTGTACGGACCAGGCGAGCGAAAAACTACCGTGCAATTGAGTGGCTTCACCGATCAGGCGCGACTGACGGCCGAAACGTCACTCACCAGCAACGAGGGCCTAAAGCTCCGAGTCGCATCCATGACTACGGTCCGCTTCGTCGAAAAAGAAATCTATATCGACGTCATTCCCGGAGAAGTGCCCGAAGGGCTTGAAAACGAAACCGAGACTGAGGCCGTGACCGTCTGGGAAGAGGAAGTTGTCCGCACCGTGCAGGGTGGTGGCCCTATCGACGTGGGACGTTCGGAGGCCGTCAAGGTCGATGTGTCGATCGAAGTGACTGACCCGAGGTTCAGGCGGGGTACCGGCGTTTTAATGATTACCTCGGGTGTATTCGAGCGACCGATCGCCGTCCCGCTCGTCTTCCAAAGTGGAAGCCTGGTAGACTTCAGCGTTGCTCCCGGTGAACTTGGCGAGGAGCAGGGTGGGGTGGTTTCGGTGACGATTTCCGCAAGCCACCGCTCGGGGCCGGGTGCGGAAGTCACATATGAGCTCATCGGTGACGCAGAGGCGGACCGCATCACCATGGAGCCAGCGGCTGTGCGGCTCAAGCTTGAGCCTGGCGATTCGAAGAAGGCGATTGCAGCCTTCAGAATCCCGAGAGATTGTGCACCGGAGGGTCATACACTCAGGATCCTCCAGCGTGGCGCATTTCCCGCAGATGGATGGCATGAACGCACTGTCACGCTGCACGTTAGGCCGGCACCTCCACCCGCTCCACGACCGACGCTTTCGCTCGAGACAGCGCGCGACAGCATTCAACAGGAATACTTGAGGCATGGTGGGCCTTCCGGTCGTCTCGGATATCCCACGAGCCCAGTCAAGATGAGTCCATTCGGTGGTTTGGCGACCCGATATTATCGTGGTGGGAGGATCGAGGCGACGTTGCGGGACGGACCTATTGGAGTAGTGACCCAGGCCATCGTCACCTTCAAGGTCGTCGTGAGTTTCCTGGGATTTCGCTGCATTAGGGAATCTGACCACGACCAGCTTACGCCGACCGACGAGCCATATTTCATTCTCGCAATCGACAACGCTACCGGCAATCCAATTGTTCAAAAGATTGGTCCCTTCGAAAACATAGAAACTGGAAGCGAAATAGGCGTCGGCCAAATATTCAAGATCGACAATCTCACGCCAAATCCGCTCTCGATCAGGGTTATCGCCTATGAGAACGACCAAGGAGACCCTAGCGAGACCGCACGAAAACTGCAGGAGAAAATGGTCGAACTCGCAAGAGCGGTTCAATCCCTCGCGGGAGCTGCAGGTGCTGATGCGGCCGATGGTCCGGGGATCGGGCCAACGGCCGCTGCGAGTGTTGTGGGGGCGTTCGCAGGTCCATTGGGGGCACTCTTGGCCGCGGGAATTGTCCAAATCCTTGATCTAGGCGATGACTACATTGGGCAGGGTGCGCAGCTCCTGTACGCAAGGACCGAGCTGGCCGGATCAGACCCTCCGCGCCAAGGCTCATTCCAAGGGCAGGACTACAATGTGATGATCGAAATCAATGGCCGGGAGGAAGGGCACTACCAGCTGTTCTTCGACGTCGACGGAAGGACCATCAACGAGCAATCGTAGGGGTGTCTTCAGAGAAAATAGGATCGTAGGCGAGGCTGCGCTGTGCACGCCTTGACGAGTTATTGCTCGCCCCGATGACAGGCGGTTCGGCTTCAGCCCATAGCGAGCCGCCATCTCGCCCACAGTCACGCCTGGACGTAAGATCTCCGAAGCCATCCGGTAGCTGTAGAGTAGCGCAGCCACCCCTTGAGGTGAGACGCAGCCTTCGGGTCCGATTTCTGTTTGAGGGCGATGCCGCGCATGATCTCGCCGAGGGTCATTCGCATCAAAGTGGATGCTAAGCGGATCAACTGAGCGCAGCGTGCCGCACCGGCCTCCCGAACGACGTTGGTGTCTACCATGTACATCAGAAGGCGACGTCTCGGTTCGGCGTTTTATTGCGCGCCTTGACGTCCTTAGCGAGCACATCATCCCAGCCAGGGCCGAAAAGCAGATCATCGACCAGCGAAGGCCGGCCGACGCGCCGCGTGACGATCTGTCGTACTTCGTGTCGCGCCTTCTGCACCACCTTCGAGAGCTGGTTCTTGGCGTCCTGCAATTGCCATTCCATCGATCTTCTCCACACTAGCCGGTTCTGCCTAGCTGTGTAGAAGCGACTGTCGCCTATATCAACAGCAACGCGCTGACGTCGGAAGGGGGCAATTAAGGCGTACTCTTTGACGGTTTCTCCACCTTTTCCTGTCAGAATAAGAGGCAAAGTGAAGAGGTCCGATAAGCCAATATTATCGGACATGGTACGCTGGCGACGGGCGGTGCGGTTTGCGGCCGCATCGATCCGCCAAACCGCGCAGTTGGGTTTTGTCCCACGACAGGGACAGGCGGCCGTCCTCCTCGACGAGTGGGGACCTTCGCGAGACCGACGCCGCCTTTGCCGCCGGTATAGCACTGATATCGCTTGCCGAACTCGTGCGCATCGATCCAACATGGCTTGCTCTGGCGCTGATGCGAGGCAAGCTGGACGTCGCTTTTCTTCGCCCCGAGACGCAGAGTGTTGGTGTGTCCTTCAAGTTTTTGGCCAAGGAGCCACTGATCGCCGTACTGCCGGCGGACCATCGCTTGACGTCGCGCAAAAAGATCCGGCCGCAGGACCTTGCCCGCGAAACTTACGTCAGTTCGGCTAGAATTTCTCCCGTATTGCAATCCGCGATCCAAGATTACGCGTCGAAAGTTGGGATCACCCTCAAGCCAGAGTACGAAGGTGACGGCCTGCCATCGGCAATGTCGCTCGTCGTATCTACAGGTGGAATAACGCTTATTCCGCTTTATGCGCAAAATATGCTGACGCCAAATGTAGTTGCTTGAGCACTTGAGGGTGTGCCGCCGACAATTGATCTCACCTTAGGATACAACGATTCAAATTCCTCACCTTTGCTCCGCCGATTTTTGTCTCGTTCTGATGAATTAGTCGCCAACGTACAAAATCAGAGCATCATCCGTTATGCTGAAGTTCCATAGTAGGGAGTTGGGAGCGCCCACATTTGTTGGGCCTCCGCGATCCTCTAGGTAATCTTGCCCTCAAGGCGGGTGTCACGATTTAGCCGACGCCCTCGGACGGCGACCCGAAGGCGTTGCGTCTGTCAGAATTGAATCTCGATCAGCTCGGGAGGCTCCTTGTTGAAATCGGAATATCGAATCCACCGCGGCGTTGCTTTGAACATCACGGCCCCTCTCTCGATGAACTCCCTGGCGGTCGGAACGGCGTTGAGATAAGCTTCCTGGTATTGTTCGATATCCGCGGCAGGAACCCTTGTTGCCTCACCCTCGTATTGAACCGTGATGTTGTCGTCCCATCCGACAACGAACGCGACGCCGGGACGCTCCGCGAGATTGTTGAACTTCCTTGTCTCTTTGAAAGCGCTGAACACGATCTCAAGATTGTCGCGCACCGAGAAGTCGATCGTAGCCGCCTCCGGCGTTCCGTTGCGGTGGCATGTCGCAATGACCGCCAAGATGTGTTTCCTCAGGAATTCAAGGATCATGCGTTTCGTATGATCTTCGTCCATTGTCTTATCCCTCAGTGTGTATTCTCGATTTTTGTACAGTCTCATAAGACAGTCCGCCGGCCTCAGCGGAATTCCTTACTTAGAGCAGACTGATAGGCCCGGCGCTTGGCGCCCTTCTGAACTTTCTAACAAACTTCGTGGCGATAGCACTTGCGGCGATGGTCGTATTCGTCGCGGCGGGCTTTCGTCCAAGGGCTCATCTGGCAGGCCGACGCCGTGGCGCTGTGATGATCGGTGTGATCTACATCACCATTGGCGGGCTGCTGATCTCAACACCGCGCAGCGCCTATGACTATTCAATTTCGGCACACGGATGCATCCGCCAGGTATTGTTGTCCCGCGATCGGACTTGTGCTTCATGTTCGATTTTCCCCTCCGGCAAGCAACGGCGCGTTTTCGATTATCGAGACGATCAATAGTCAGGCTTCGGGCTACCTCGGCATCATCAATCATCACCCCAAGGCGGACATCTAAGGTGCTGGAGGTGGCGTTAACCGCTCCGCGCCATGGCCGGCAATTTCTCCGACAAGCTCTCACCGTAAGCGAGTTGCGGAACTAGTCCGACGACCGAACATCAAAAGAAAGGTCGCCCCGAGCATGCCTGACGTAACCGATCCCAACAGGATGCCGATCTTCACGTGATCCTGGATCGCCGGGTCGTCGAACGCGAGCAGGCCGATGAATAGGCTCATCGTGAACCCGATTCCGCAAAGGAGGGCCGTCCCTGCCATCTGTCCCCAACTCGCCTTGGCGGGAAGATCGGCAAGGCCAAGTTTCACGAGTATGGCGACGACACCGAGCACGCCAATCAGTTTACCAAGCACTAGACCTGCCGCGACGCCTATCGTCAGGGGTTCGGCCAAGACCTCCATCGTCACATTGGTAAAAGAAACGCCCGCGTTGGCGAAACCGAAAATCGGCACGATGATGAAGGCAACGGGTTTGTGAAGGGCATGCTCGAGCTTGTGCAGAGGTGACTCGGCATGCGACGCTTCGGGGGTGCCGGGTGTTATCTTCAGCGGGATCGACAAGGCAAGCATAACACCCGACAACGTCGCGTGGATACCGGACGCAAAGATCGAGAGCCAAAGAACGGCACCCAGAACTAGATATGGCCAGACAGCCTTCACCCCCATGCGATTGAGGGCGAACAGGGTGCAGAGGACGACTGCCGCGCCGATCAACGCCATCAAGCTCAGATCGGTGGTATAGAATAATGCAATGACGATCACGGCACCGAGATCGTCGATGATGGCGAGCGCCGCGAGGAATATTTTGAGCGATGCCGGAACGCGCGACCCGAATAAGGAGATCACGCCAAGCGCAAAAGCGATATCCGTCGCCGTCGGGATCGCCCAGCCACGTAGTGAGGATGGATCGTCACGGTTGAAGAAGACGTAAAAAAGCGCCGGAAGCAACATGCCGCCTGCGGCCGCAGCGCCTGGAAGAATACGGCGGCTCCAGCTCGACAGTTGGCCATCCAGCATCTCACGTTTGATCTCCAATCCTACCAGCAGGAAGAACACCGCCATCAGTGCATCGTTGATCCAGTGCTGTAGGCTAAGGGGGCCAAGGTCGACGTGTAGGACGTGGAAGTAACTCTCTGCGAGTGCGGAGTTCGCCGTGACGATGGCGAGCACGGCGACAGCCATGAGGACGATGCCGCCTGAAGCCTCGGCATCAAGAAAGTGACGAAGTGTCGATTGAATGCGGCCCTTGATAACCGTTGAAGACATGGGTTCGCGCTCCCTGTGGGAAGGTTGATTGAAGTCTCCGTCGATTTCGGGGGAACCCGCAGCGCACGCAGCACACGCCGTGTCGGCCATACTAGGACCTGTTTTATCGGACTTCCAGCCACGAACTTCGAGGTGCACTGACTTTCAGTGCAGGAAATGGGGCGACAACAGAGCGAGCCGCATCAACACGGCGGCAACGAAAAAGCCGACCACAAAACCTTGGAGACCCCTGGAACGTCATGGATGCCAGCCCAAGTAAATGGCAAGTGAAAAAACGAGCTGCGCGACACCCAAAATGCAGCACATGGCAAAAGCCGCGAGCAGGAAGTCCCTCTTTGAAGGATAGCGCATGGTGCGTCTTAACCTGCAACGGCTACAATCCTCGATACCGTCCGCTGCGTGTCACGTAATCAGCATTCTGCGGAGAGATTTATGAACGACGGGCATAAGAAGCGTGAGCGGGGAACCTCCACTGAAAAGCAATCAGGTGACCGTCTGCTCTTTGCGGGCGGACCGTCCCTCATGCGACAGAATTCGTGACGTCACGTATCCAATCATGGACACCGCCATAATCGGGATAACTGCCTGATGATCACCAGTCATCTCCAGGATAATGACGAACGCGGTCATCGGTGCTTGAACGACGCCAGAAAAATAGCCTGCCATTCCCAGGATCGAAGCAAGGGCAATGCTCGTCCCAAGCAAAGTTCCCACTGAACTTCCAAATCCGGCACCCACGGCCAATGAAGGCGCGAAGATGCCGCCTGGGATGCCCGACAGCATCGACAGGAAGCACGCCGCCAGTTTTTCGGCAAAAAACAGCACAGGCAGCGCTTGTCCTTCGACCGCGCCTCTGGCTTGCTCGTAGCCGGTTCCGAACGTAGCGCCGTTCGATGCGATGCCAATGACAGCGACAGCCAAGCCGCAAAGCCCCGCTACTGCCACCGCCCGCACAAGCGGCTGCGGATGTACCCAGCGCCTGATATGCCGTCCATAGTGCAAGGCAAATCCACTAAAGCAAGCCCCGAGCGCGCCCCCGCCGACGCCGCAGACGAGCACAAGGCCCCAGTCTCCGATCTGAAGAGGTGCCGCTGACGCCTCTCCGAAGTAGTTATAACTGCCCGCGAGTGCGAGGGCAGCAAGACCGGAAAGAATTACGGCGGTCAGAACGATGCCGTTCGCACGCGCTTCGTAGGTCCGGCTCATCTCCTCGATCGCGAAGACAATTCCCGCAAGCGGCGTGTTGAAGGCGGCGGCGATACCCGCCGCCGAACCCGCGAGGATCAATCCCCGCGTCTGCGCGATCCCGCCGAAGCGGGCAACGGCGAGCATGATCGATCCGCCGACCTGAACGGTTGGCCCTTCACGACCAATCGAAGCCCCGCAGAACAAGCCCAGTAGAGTCAAGGCGATCTTGCCGAACGCTATCCTGAGCGACAATAGCCGCGCCCGATCCTCGTCGTCGTGAAGATGCCGTGCTGCAATTGCCTGCGGAATCCCGCTTCCCTGCGAGTTTGGAAAGAACCTCGCCGCAAGGTAGGCAGATAGCATGAAACCGAAGGGAGCCATGAGCAGCGGAAGGAGGAACATGAGTTCGCCGGATGAGGTGAGCGTAGTGAACGCCTTTTGGGCAAAGTCTGCCATTTTGGCGAACGCAACGCTCACCACGCCGATTGCGATTGCACCGAACCAGAAAATAATCCGTGGTCGCCAGAGCGAAAACGATCCCCATAAGACACGAGAACGACGGAGAAGCTTCGACTTGCGATAGGTGACAGGCATCGGGGACTCGGCGCTAAGAACGGTAAGAATGTCTTCTACGCCTACGGGCGCGCAAGGTCACTCCCGAGGCCGCCCTTCTTTCTGGGATTGAAAAGCGTGGAGAAAAAGAGCCCGGAGGAAGGCCCATACCCGAAACGCATCCAGGACGTGGGTTAAAGCACGCTCAAAGGACGGATTGCTGCTCAGTGCAACCTGTGGGGCGGTCGTTTGCAAGTAGAATTTCGAGTCCCCGCGTAGCTCGTTTCTCCGAACGCCGGCCGACTGCCGGGCCTTTTACAGACTTTCTTTCAAACATCATGCCCGCGCTTTAGTGCGTATCGTCTTACACCAGCTTGGCAATTCGAAAGCCATTTGATGCATGCACGGTGGTCGACGGGTCTCCTGCGAACATTAGCTCTTCATTTTATGTCATGTAATGATATTCTTTCAGCCTGCCTTGGGTGCCGATCCTGACGCAAGGTGAACAAGGGCAGAAGATACGCCGACAAGTATGATCATGTGATGTGAGTGCGAAAATGGGGAACGATATGAACAAGCGCGCTGAGTTGGCTAACTGGGGAAGCCGGATTAACGTCGTACTACGCGAACAAGGTCTTTTGAACGCAAATGGAACTCTTGGCTCAGAAAGGGATGCTCTGCCGGTTGTCGTCGAGGTTGCTCTTGATGGCCTTCTTGAAACATCGGGCGAACTGAACGGATTGTTGAAAATTTGCAAGGCTGCGAGCAACAGGGAGCCACTGTCAGAAGTGGTATTGGATGCGGCACATTTGATGGCACGCGAGGTTTGCCTTGCACTTGAGGAGCCACGAGGCGCCTAGGGATTTTGGCATCCGAAGACAGGCATGATTGAAATGGCCCGCCCGAAATCATTTCGGGCGGGCCTGATCGACTGGCGAACGCAATACGGCCAGACGATGATCTAGCTTCCGGTGACCGGCGCCGCTTCCACTTGCGGCAGGGCTTTCATTTCCATCAGCTTCCTGGCGCAGGCGTCGGCGGCGCTGGCGACACTCTCGTCGATGCCGGCCACCGTCGTCCATCCACCATCCCTGATGAAATCGTCACGTTCCCAGGTCGACTTGGCCTTCAGCGCCTCGAGATTGTGCTCGGCATCGACCGCATTGACGAAATTGTGGACGCAGACGTCTGCCACAAGTTCGGCCCGTGCCTGGCGCACGGCATTGTCCGTCATCACCTGTGCCCGTCCGCCGAGCACCCATCCGCCCCAGGTGAAGCCCACCACCATCGTGAAGGCGCAAGCACCGACAAGCGACCAGGCCCACATGGTCTTCGACGGGCGATAGGATGCCCACGTGCCATCGTTATCCTGCATAGCAGTTCGCCTCGGCCTCAGTTCTATATCACGCCATGATATAGATTTGACGCCGAGGCTCAACCGAATTGCGATCACATCCAGTTGATTAGGGAATGCTCAGGCAAGTGCGGCAAGATGGCGTAGCATGGACAGGGAATCGGCCAGAAGCGGTTCGTTTGCGTTGATCGCCTGAAGGTGGATCCTTGCCAATGCTTCGAGCACAGCTTCGCCCGTCGCCGTTAGTCCGATCAGCACGCTTCGCCTGTCGTCTTCTGATGGAATGCGTTCTGCGAGACCCGCAGCTGAGAGCCGATCAGCGAGTTGAACTGCGCCGTGATGCTGAATAAGCATCTGTTCAGCGAGCTCGCGGATCATCACTCGACCGCCCTTCGCCGTCTTGATTACCAGCATCGCCTGGTACTGCTGGGATGTCACTTCAGCATCGGCAAGTACCTTCTCGCTGAAAGCCAGGAACCGTCGCATGGCAAGCCGAAAGCCGGCCAGTCCCTCGTAGACGCCCTGCGCCAGTGCGGAGCGGACCAATTGCCCATCGTCGATTGGCATACAGAAAATCCTTTTCTTGTATCATGCCATGATATACCGTGAGCATGTCCACACGGGAGAAGGTTCGCGAGCGGGCAGCGGCGGACGCGGGGCTGGGGTCCGTCAACGCGCCAACGGCCGAATGCTCGTTCGCGAACCTTATGGCCAATTGGTGGCAACAAAAAGGGCTTCTTGCAGCCGGTATGGTTCCTCCGCTGAAGGCGCCGGGTTCTTCTGACATTTGTTCCGTCATCTTATGCATTGGAGGTTGATCATAGTGAGTTCAGGCTTGCTCAATGAGCCGATGCCGGCTTATTCGGCTGCCACAATGAGTGCGCTACGGGCAGACTCCTGCGTATACCGACCATTCATTGCGCCGAGCAGGATATCGCCAGCGGCCTCATAGGCCTGGCCCTCATGGACTGGCCATCTGTTCAGCAGACCCTCGGCGGCGCGCGTTTTTCCCGGAAGCCGGCCAGTGATAGGGAGCTCGCCAGCGGCCTCCCCTGTATTCGAAACCGAGCGCATGCGACCGCTCTGAATCTCGATTGCAACCGGGGTATTCCACGGCTTGCCTAGAACGAGCGTTCCCATGTCTTACACCTCCGGCCTGTACGAATGGTGGTCCGCCGGCTTGAACTGCTTGCCGGGACGGCGGATGGCGCTATCCTCCTCGCTGGGGAAGCCGGCGTCGCTGGCTGCGGTGAGCAAGGCCGTGCGCGCTCTTTCTGCAGTTTCAGGACGCCCGAGTGCCTCGGAACACGCCTGCATTGCCGCAAAGAAGCTTTCATCGTGGGGGGCGGGCCATTTGCAGGCCAGCAGAACGAGGGCCTCGCGAGGATTCGTTATCGTGATAATTTCGCGGATTCCGTGCATCTGAGCACGACCGGCGAACGCCAGCGCTTTTCCATGTGGATCTCCTCCCGGGCGACCGAACTTGTGCCGCCGCCATCGCGAGACAGTCAGCGTCATTAAAAAAGGGGGAGGGAGACAAAGTTCCTCTTAAGCCCCTAGCCGCGCCTCTGCGTAATTATCATTGTAGTCGTCGTTTGTGTGGCCGATCTCATGCTTGGCAGCTCGAACCAAGAAGCCTGATCGGGTCAACCCTTGGGATTCGGCGAACGCATCGATTGCTTTTAGGACGTCTTCTGGCAGAGTGATATTTACGCGAACCGCTCTTTTGGCTTCCGTCTTGACGCCAACTAGAATTGCAACGCCGTCTTGGTTCTCCGCGTCTGCCATCACCGCCTCCAATGTGGAGGGTTCGGGTACTGCTTCGCCGTCTTCGGCCAGACCTTCGATGTGTAGGGCTAAGGCTTCTTCGGCCATTGCTCGTGCATCATCGAGGTCAGTTCCAGCAGTGACCAGGCCAGGAAAATCGGGAAAGGACACACCGTAATCACTGTCGGCGTCCTTATGGATCAATCCGATATAATTGCGCATGTTTGTCACCTCAGCTTAAGTCCGGCTTGTTTCTCGATACTCTTCAGGGTTCCGATCGGGATGTCCCTTTTCGGGTGTGGAACAGTGACGCGCCTAGGTTTCTCGGGATGCCTAAACTGGACATGTTTGCCCTTGGTAGCGACCTCGGACCAGCCATCCTTTTGCAATTCCGCAATGATATCACCGCTCTTCATCTCCATAATCATACACACGAATGTGTACAGTGGCAAGCGCAACGTAGTATGACTTCGGATCCGCTTTGAGTGAAGGTGGTTCTCGCCATCTATGTGCGACGGACACTTCACAATCGAAACAGGTTCCCGTTACGAGCTTAGAAAGCCGTATACTCTGTATTGATGGGAACCATCGCTGCACGCGACCAAAGATCAATCAGTGGCAGCGCCGGTTCCTGCTGGATAGCCGTCACGATCTGGAGGGCCCCGTCGGACGCCGGCGACGACCAGGCCTCTCCACCCTAGACCGGCGGCCCCGCGTTTTTAGAAGTGCATGAGCGCTTTGTGCCTTGCCGTACCTGGGCTTTGCGCCCCCGCCATCCCCCTAAGCTTTATTTATCCGGGACACGCTAGTTGCGGCTCAAGTTAGGGGTATTCCGGATTTCGCGATCCCTCGAATGAAGGACAAACGCGCTTCGGGAAGACTAAGACGAGCTGCCGGTACCGAAACGACTGCAGCAATTTAGGAGTTACTCGGGCAACCTTGAATCATCTCCGGGCCATTCATCATGCGGTCGCGTTCACGAGATGGTCCGATAGGGTCGAGATAAACGCACGAAGACGCTGAAGACGTCGTAGGTCCCGGTGATATCCCATCCAGATGTCGCGCGCCGGCGGGGGGGTCGGCAGTTTCAGTCTGCGGATGCCCACGATCTGATCACCGACCACGCGGGGCAGGACGGCGATTCCGACGCCCTGCCGGCACATGCGCCCCTGGACGTTGCGGTTGTTCGATCGCAGGACCGGTCTCGCGTTGGGGAAACTCTCAATGAGCCAAGCGATATCGGGGAACTGCCCGGTCGACGTATCGTGGGTGATCAGCCGGAAACCAGTCCCGTCGCCATATTTCGGATCAGGCGACTCCTCGGCGATGTAGACGCCGTATTCGAGCCTGAAGAGCCGCCGCTGAACGACATCGGCAGTGTTGAATGGAACGATACGAAAAGCGACGTCGGCCTCGCGCTGGGCGAGGTTGAACAGGCGCGTGCCGGTCAGGATCTCGACGTCGACATTGGGGTAGGCGTTCGAGAAATCCGCCAGAATGGGAGGCAATACATAGGCTCCGAACCAGTCCGCTGATGATATGCGCAGACTGCCTTTGAGTTTTTGCTCCTGCCCCGCAAGCCGGCGCTCCATGGCGAGCGCGCCCTCTTCCATCTGCTCCGCCAGCGCGATGATCCCATGGCCCTCTTCGGTCAGGACAAGACCGTCGGCCGTTCGCTGGAAGAGCGTGTGACCAATCGCCTGCTCAAGTGCGCGCAGGCGCCTGCCGACGGTCGGATGGCTGGTCTGCAGAGAACGCGCGGCGCCGCCGAGCGTGCCGGATCGCGCCACAGCAAGAAAGATCCGGATGTCACTCCATTCCATCGCCACACCCACACAAAACCGAACGCCGAGAATACACTTATGTCACTTAAAGAACAAATCTGAGCACCTAGATTCCTGCCATCGTCTGAAGGCGCGCCCCTCTGTGGATCGCCGCATTCGTGAGGGCGAAGGAAACGCGACCCTCGGCGTCGACCGAAAGCAACTCGGAGAAAAACTAATGAAAACTTGGCTCATCACAGGCTGCTCAAGCGGCTTCGGACAGCGGCTCGCGCTCGGCGCGGCACAGCGAGGCGATCGGGTCATCGCCACGGCCCGCAATGTAAAGACGATCGAAGAGATGGCTCAGCCTTTCGGCGGCCGCATGATCACCTTGCCACTCGACGTGACCGATGCGGCGACGGCCAAGGCAGCGGTCGCAAAGGCGCTCGAGACCTTTGGCGGCATTGACGTGCTCGTGAACAATGCCGGCTACGCACTGTTCGGCGCAATCGAGGAAGGCGCGCCCGAGGAATATCGACCGATGTTCGAGGTGAACCTCTTCGGTCTGATCGAAACCACCAGAGCCGCGCTACCCGTCCTGCGACGTTCGGGCGGAACGATCGTCAACATGTCGTCCGGTGCGGGCATCGAGGGCCGCGGCGGCGGAGGGTATTACCACGCCGCCAAGTTTGCCGTGGAAGGGATTTCCGAAGCGCTCGCCGGCGAGCTGAAGCCGTTCGGCATTCGCGTGCTGATCGTCGAACCTGGGCCGTTTCGCACCGATTTCCTTGGACGCTCGATCAGGATAGCAGCCAACGAAATGCCGGAATACTCTGCGAGCTCGCGCAAGCACTATCGCGAAACCAACGACGGCAATCAGGCGGGCGATCCCGACAAGGCGGTTGCGGTGATCCTGCAGGCAGTCGATGCCGATGACGCCCCGCTTCATCTGCCGCTCGGCCCGATAGCGCATTCGATCGCCGAGCGAAAGCTGGCTTCGTTCCGCAGCGATATCGACGCCTGGCGCGACATCACCATCGCCACCGATTTCGACCAGCCCTGAGCGCTGGTCGCTAACTCTGTTTGAATGTCACATCGATTGGAAACTCATCATGATCGCAACCTTGAAGGGGTTTACCCAACAGCTGGTGCCGGTGAATGGCATCAAGATCAACGCCGTCACGGGAGGCTCCGGACCGCCGTTCCTTCTGCTTCACGGCTGGCCGGAAACATGGTGGGAATGGCACCATGCAATGCCACTGCTAGCCGAGCATTTCAGCGTGGTGGCCATTGATCTGCGCGGCGCGGGCTTTTCCGACTGCCCGCTTGACGGCTATGACAAGGTCACGATGGCGCGCGACGCGCACGAGGTCATGGTTGCCCTTGGGCATGAACGCTATGCTGTATGCGGCCATGACATCGGCGGGATGGTGGCTTTACCCCAAGCTGCCGTTTATCGGCAGGCTGTTACGCACCTGGCCGTCCTTGATGTTCCGCTTCCCGGCTGGACGCAATGGGAGGCGACCACTGCAAGGATCTGGCACTTTAGCTTCCATATGAACCGGGATCTGCCGGAACGCCTGATCCATGGTCGTGAATATGACTATGTTTCGGCCTTCATGGCAGAGCGGTTCTACGATCACAGCACCTTCAATCCGGCGGACATCGAGATCTACGCGAAAGCGATGGCCCTTCCTGGCCGCACGCGTGGCGGCATGGAATGGTATCGCACCCTTGCCGCTGACCATGCGGCCGCGCTCGAGTACAAGAAGCGACCGCTCGAGATACCGGTGCTCGGTCTCGGCGGAGAGCAGCGCTTCGGTCCGCAAATGGTTCCGATGCTCAAGGAGTTCGCCAGCAATGTAACGGGCGGCTCGATTGCGCGGTGCAGCCACTATGTTGCCGACGAGCGGCCGAATGAAGTCGCAGCCACTCTGATCGATTTCCTCAAGGCCAATTGAAACTCTGCGATCCGGGCGAGTTGCGTCCGATCGCCTTCGTCGATTCAACAAGAAAGGAAAATTGCCATGACGGCATCCGTCATTCGCGGGGTCAATCATATCGGCATCACTGTGCCCGACATTGATGCTGCAAAGTCGTTTCTGGTGGAAGCTTTCGGCGGCCAGGTGATTTACCAATCCTTCGGGCGGCAGGATCCGCCGCGGCAGGGACCTGAGTTTGAACAGGCCACTGGCGCTTTCCCTGGAACGGTCGTGCGTGCGCAGGCGATGGTGAAGATCGGAAGCGGACCAGATATCGAGCTCTTCGAAATGCATGGCCCCGAGCAAGCCCAGCCGGTTCGAGCGAGCGACTTCGGCATCACGCACTTCGGTGTTTACACCGACGATATCGAGGCGTCGGTAGAGCGCTTTGAAAAGGCTGGAGGCACGTCTCTTACCGCGCCGCGCGCTATTCCCTACGCAACCGAAAAAGGTCCTGGAAACAAGGTCTGCTACTGCCGCATGCCATGGGGCACGACGATCGAGTTTATCACCACGCCTGACCGTATGGGCTATCACGACCAGACGGATCTGCGCCGGTGGCAGGACGACGACTGAGCGGGTGAGAGCGGCACTAATTATCTGTTCGGCGCGGCGGTGTTGATGCTGCCATCCAGCCTTTGGCTGCAGTCGTGTCTGATCGTAGATATCGCCTGGCAACGATTGGGAGATCGCTGAAATGTCTGGCGCCGAAACTCGGCGTCTCAGAGAGAGTGGAGACATGGGAGCCTAGGCAATCTAAGGATGAGGCTGGTTGCTATCAGCCTTAGCAACCTCTCATTAATTTGGTATTGGGACAGCGGATTTTGCAGTTCCCATTTCTTCGAAACGCCGCCCTGCCGAACCTGGTGTGGGTATGCAGACAGAGGAGCCTGGCATTCAAACGGATCCTCTGTCCTTCACTAGTAAGGCAGACAGGGCTAGGCTGCCTGTTGGTTATTTTATCTCGTCTAAATTAGAAGCTGCTGCCACCAACTGGCCGCGATCGCGCAGGCCTTTATTGAAAAGCCTAGCGATCGCTACGGTCAGACGCGCGACCGCGGACGGGTCGTTGGCGATGCCCTTTGAACGCGCGACTTCCTTGATGACGCTGGCGCACAGACGTGCGTCATCTCTCGAAATGGGTGCTGTCATTGTCATCGTTCCGGTAAAACCCGTCCCGGCGGAAGGGGCGGGCCTTACCGATTACTACTTAGAAGTCCATTCCCGCGCCGGCCGGCAGGGCGGGAGCAGCGTCTTTCTTCGGCTTCTCAGCAATCATGGCTTCCGTCGTGACCAGCAGGCCGGCGACCGATGCCGCATCCTGGAGTGCCGTGCGCACGACCTTGGCCGGATCGATGACGCCTTGTGCGTAAAGATCGCCATACTCGCCAGTCTGGGCGTTCCACCCGAAGGAGAAGTCGGTTTTCTCGCGGAGCTTGCCGACGATGACGGAGCCTTCGGCGCCGGCGTTCTCGGCGATCTGGCGCACCGGCGCTTCGATGGCGCGGCGGACGATCTCGATGCCGACCTTCTGGTCCTGGTTCGCCGTCAAAAGATTGTCGAGTGCCTTGACGGCGCGCAGCAGCGCGACACCACCGCCCGGCAGAATGCCTTCCTCTACAGCTGCTCTGGTCGCATGAAGCGCGTCATCGACGCGGTCCTTCTTCTCCTTGACCTCGATTTCCGTAGAGCCACCGACGCGGATCACCGCAACACCGCCAGCGAGCTTGGCAAGACGCTCCTGCAGCTTCTCGCGGTCATAATCGGAGGTGGTTTCCTCGATCTGCGCCCGGATCTGAGCAACGCGGCCGTCGATCTCGGCCTTGGAACCGACGCCATCGACGATCGTGGTATTTTCCTTCTCGATCGCCACCTTCTTGGCACGGCCGAGCATGTTGAGCGTGACGTTCTCCAGCTTGATGCCGACGTCTTCGGAGATGACAGTACCGCCGGTCAGGACGGCGATGTCTTCCAGCATCGCCTTGCGGCGATCGCCGAAGCCCGGCGCCTTGACAGCAGCGATCTTCAGTCCGCCGCGCAGCTTGTTGACGACCAGCGTTGCGAGCGCCTCGCCTTCGACATCTTCCGCGATAATCAGCAGCGGCTTGGAGGACTGCACGACGGCTTCGAGGACGGGCAGCAAGGACTGAAGGTTCGACAGCTTCTTCTCGTGGATGAGGATATACGGGTCTTCGAACTCGACCCGCATCTTGTCCTGGTTGGTCACGAAGTAGGGCGAGAGATAGCCGCGGTCGAACTGCATGCCTTCAACGACTTCGAGCTCGGTCTCGGCGGTCTTGGCTTCCTCGACGGTGATCACACCTTCGTTGCCGACCTTTTCCATCGCTTCTGCTAGATACTTGCCGATCTCCTCGTCGCCGTTGGCCGAGATGGTGCCGACTTGGGCGATTTCGGAATTGCTGGTAATCTTGCGCGCGTTGGTCTTCAATTCTTTGACGACGGCGTCGACGGCAATATCGATGCCGCGCTTGAGGTCCATCGGGTTCATGCCCGATGCAACGGCCTTGGCGCCTTCCTTGACGATTGCCTGTGCGAGAACAGTTGCGGTGGTTGTGCCGTCGCCGGCAAGATCGTTGGTCTTCGATGCCACTTCGCGCAGCATCTGTGCCCCCATGTTCTCGAACTTGTCTTCCAGTTCGATTTCCTTGGCGACCGAAACACCGTCCTTGGTAATGCGCGGCGCGCCGTAGGACTTGTCGATGACAACGTTGCGGCCTTTTGGGCCGAGCGTGACCTTCACGGCGTTGGCAAGGACATCGACCCCACGCAGCATGCGTTCGCGTGCATCGGTGTTGAATTTGACTTCTTTCGCAGCCATTTGTTCACTCCTTCAATAGGCAGCTTTTTGACTGATGAGTGTAATGTGTGATTACGCAGCCCGCTTCTGCTCGGCCTGAGCTTCGATAATGCCCAAGACGTCGCTTTCCTTCATGATCAGCAGGTCTTCGCCGTTGATCTTGATTTCGGTGCCGGACCATTTGCCGAACAGAATGCGGTCGCCAGCCTTGACGTCGAGCGCCTGGATCTGGCCGGCCTCGTTGCGTGCACCAGGACCGACGGCGACAACTTCGCCTTCCTGCGGCTTTTCCTTGGCAGTGTCAGGGATGATGATCCCACCCTTGGTCTTTTCTTCGGATTCGACCCGGCGGACGAGAATGCGATCATGAAGCGGTCGGAACGACATGTTTTCCTCCATTGGACAAAAAAGATGACGCAAAATCCCCTACCGGACCGGGTGACCAATCCGGACGGGTGCGAACCTCACTCGAGCGTTCGCGGGCAGAATTTATTTTCGAGATTTTTCGATTTCAAGAGGTCAGAACGAAAAAATTAGCACTCGACGTTTGTGGCTGCTAACATGCTGGAAAGGAACAATAATCTGAGTTACTTCGTTCAGAAACCCGTTGATGGCGGCAAAATTTTGCGCCACCTTTGGCAGTGTCCATGAAACGGAGATGAAGCATGCGATTTTCATCGGATCTTGAGCGTCAGCTCAATGGCTACGGCCTGACAACTGCGCACATCCTCTACCGCATTCCTGATTTTGAATCCGTGCTCCAAACCTACGTCTGGCAAGATTACGATCTGGCTCCCGATTTCCCTGAGATGCAGAAGTTCCTGGATTACTGGCAGGCCAATCTCGACGGGCCGCTGCATTCCGTCCGCTACACGCATCAGCGCCTGATCGGACCAAATGAATGGCGCCGCGTCGAAGGCGAGTTCAAGCTGCAGTGAGGCTTGATTCTGACTTTCCCACTTCCTAGCTCACCCGGCGATCGGGGCTTGATCAGCCCGGTCGCTTTCCACGTCTGTATGGAGTGAGACCACATGGAAGAAAACATTAAAGTCATAAAAGATGCCAGCATCCCGGAGAGGGAGGAGATCATTGTCGATTTCGCGCGCTGGCTCGAGACGGCCTCGCAAGATGCGCTTGTCTACGGTGAGGGCCGTTTTGCTGTGATGTCGGCCAATATGGCGCAAGCGATCCGCATAAACGCCGACGAACTTGCGCGCGACAATCCCGAAACAACCGAACGGGTATTGCAGCAAGCCTGCGCAATGATCTCGCAGTTCAAGGCGGCGTACCCGCATCGTGTTCTCAGTCGGTCAGTCCATTGACGATAGGGAAATATGGCGTCGGCAAATATTTTTCGCATTAGATCTTGAATCAGAAAATCGACAAACCAAAATCGTTTGTCGCCAGCCGCTGAGATAGGGCTGGCTTCGCCGGGAGCGCCCGCTTTTGGCACTCTCGTATCCATGTTGCTTCAAGGAGGATATGGCTATGGCAACATCTTACGACTATGCACCGCTGTTCCGCTCGAGCGTCGGCTTCGACCGGGTCTTTAATCTTCTCGAAAACGCCCAGCGCGCCCGCTCGATCAGCGATTGGCCGCCCTATGACATCGTCAAGACCGGTGACGACAGCTACCGCATTTCGATAGCGGTCGCAGGCTTTGCCCAGGATGATCTCGACATCACATTCCAGTCCAACCTGCTGACTGTCACCGGCAAGAAGCAGGAGGCCGCCAATGAGGGCTACCTGCATCGCGGCATCGCAGGGCGCCCGTTCGAGCACCGTTTCGAGCTGGCCGACCATGTGCGGGTCAACGGCGCGGATCTCAGAAATGGCCTTCTGTCAATCGATCTACTCCGCGAGATCCCGGAGGCTCTGAAACCGAGGAAGATTTCGATCCAGAGCACGCCTGCCTTAACATCGGTCGCTCCGGCTCAGATCGAAGCGGAGAAGGCGGCTTGATGTTAAGTTCATCCAGTGCGTCAGGGGCGCCATTGCGGTGGCGCCCGTCAACATTCCGGGTTGGAAAGGAGAGAGCGATGAAACCCGACATGTTTAGAGACCCTGTCACTATCCTCGTCGGCCTGGGCTTTCCGGCCGAAGTGCGAAGCGCAACGGAAGCGTATCGTCATCTTTGCGAATGGCCTGTCAGATTGCGAGATAACGCGCATGCAGTCGCCTTCAATGCCTGCGGCGCGGCACTGCGCGGCGAGATCGAAGCCGAGACGGCCCGCGGCCTGTTCGCGGCATTCGCCGAGAAGCACGATTTGCTGGCGCCGGAAACGAGTGCCATTGCCGCGTCTCGCCTGAGACGGGATAGGGTTCGGCATATCCGGTGAGGAGGCAACCATACACAGCGAACTGCAACGGGCTGCCGACCAAGCGCGGCCATGGGGCCAGCGGTCCTGGTCGGCAGCCTACTGCTTTGCCGACCGATCGATGTCGTCCGCGCACCATCCCTTTCGGTCGATGATCGCCGCGCGATCCTGGCGGCTTGGGCATCCGACCTTTACGCGGTGGATTCGCACCCCTCCCTTCGACATCTGCCGGGAACGCCCGGGCCGGTTTCGATCGACGAGGTGCAAGCGGCGTTAAGTTACCTTGATCACCGCTCTTGTTGGTGAATCAATACTTGCTACTAATCGGTGAGGAGGACAAAGCCGACTTGAAATCACAGACAAGCCCGGTACGGGCATAGTCGATAGCAACGCGCCCTCCGAGTTCTGACGTCGTCACCGCCTTTAAGGCGAGGCTTAAAGCCCTGCCTCAATGGACCGTGACCGGCAGGCCGCCACGCTTCTCCCATCGCAGTTTCAGCATGGGCTTATCCGGGTCATTGTTGATGGAAACGGACCATCGAAGGAATACCTGGCCGCCATTGATAGAAAGGACCCGATACTTGGCGGCGTTGATTGACGATGACAATGCTGCCATCGGGGTCCGTCACGGTTATGTCGGCCGTCGTCTGGGGAAAAATGGCCTTCAGTTATGCCTCACCTGGCGTCAATCCGGCCCCCACGACAGCGCCCATCAGCTCAGAACGAATTCGACATCCAGGACAAGCCGAGTCAGCTGGGGTTTCCGGCCCGACGTGACGGAGCGTGTCGAGACGCTTAACCTATTCTTCCATTCTCAAGGTCCGACGAATGATCGCCTTCAGATGATCAGGTGAAAAGGGCTTTGACACTCCGAGCGCATCCGGCCTCGTCTTACGGACCTCTTCGATGCTGCCGGTTACGAATATGACAGCAGGCTGATTGGTAAGCTCCGCTACGCAGCTAGGCCATTTCCCTTTGCGAGTCGGTATGTCGCTTGCCAGTTAAAAGTGAGAATGTGGCCGTTTCGCCCGGGTCTAGCATTTAAGACTGAGAATCTAAGCAGCCGAATTCTCAAATTAACTGCAACTGCGAAGACGCCATAGATCGGCATGCATGGGTCATGATCTCTTCGATAGCGCCACGGTTCGTGTCCTCGGGAGAAGGGTCTCGCCACGCGTCGCATAAGCAGAAGGCGCGCTATCTGAACATCGCGCTCGGCTTCATCGTCGAGGAGCCGTTCTCCTATAATGCACGCGTCCGATATGGACGGCAGGAGATTAGGCCCGCGCGCTTGTCGGTGTCCGGGCGCCTCAAACGTCTCCTGTGTGACGGGCGACAGCGCGTCGCAACACGACAGCCAGGAGACGGGAAACATGGCGCTCAAACGTATGGACAATGTCGGCATCGTCGTCGAAGACCTCGACGCGACGATCGATTTCTTTCGCACGCTCGGCCTCGAACTCGAAGGACGGGCAACGATCGAAGGCGAATGGGCTGGACGCGTCACCGGACTGGGTGATCAGCATGTCGAGATCGCCATGATGCGCACACCGGATGGCCACAGCCGCCTCGAGCTCTGCCGCTTCCTGAGGCCGGCCGTCGTCGCCGATCACCGCAACGCCCCGGTCAACGCCCTCGGCTACCTGCGGGTGATGTTTGCCGTCGACGACATCGACGAGACTCTTGAACGGCTCGGTCGGCGCGGTGCAGAGCTCGTCGGCGAGGTCGTGCGCTATCAGGACGCCTACAGGCTCTGCTACATCCGTGGGCCGGAGGGGCTTCTCATCGGGCTCGCGCAAGAACTCGGCTGAGCGCAGGCGAAGACCGATGGCGACGGCAAAATGTCGCCAATGTCGCCAGGTGCGATGTTCTGCCCCGCAGCCAGCGATGGTTTGACAGGGAGTGTTGGCGTGGAGTGCAGATGGCACTCCACGCCCGTGACTACGCCGCCTCCCAGACCTGGTTGAGGATCTTTGCCGCCAGCGCCGCCTTGTCCTGCGGCAGGAAACGGCCGTAATGCTGCTGCACGACGTCAGGGGTGTCCTGGATCGCATAGCTCGCCTGCTCGTAGGAGCCGGTCTGCTTGAGGATATGGGTCGCCAGAATATCCCGGACATTGTGTGGCCCGTGTGGCAGCAGCCCCTTGATGGCGCCGCGACCGGTATAGGGGTTATAGATGCCATAGCGCTGGATCACCGTCCGCCAGGCCTCGTAGAACTTTGTCGAGTCGTAGGCGGCGTCGTGGCTCGTCGTCTTCACGGTCTTGACGAACAGCGTGCCGGGATCCTTGGTGCTGCCGAGCAACACACCACGATGCCGGTCGATATAGGCCTCGAGGTATCTGTAGAGATCGAGCAGGTCCGGCAGGACCAGCCGGAACGGTTTCTGCCCGAAGAAGGACGAGCCGGAATTCTTGAAGGCGACCGACGGGATCAGCACCTCCCAGCCGCGCTCACGATCGCTCCAGCGCAGTTCGCCACACTTCATGTCCTCCAGCCGGCGCTCCGACGTCGGAAAATGCCCGCGCGGGCAGACCCGCAGCTGGCGAAGGTTCTTCTGCCGCAGCCCGAGATGCAGTCCGAGCCGGAGCAACAGGAACGAGCGGACGGCTTCGGCCGCCGGTCGCGGATAGCGGTGTTCGTCCGGCATGCGCTTCAGGATCTCGTCGGTGATCTTGCGATATTCCGCCAGCGGACTGTCGGCTTCGAGGATCACCATGATCGGCTCGAATGGATCGCGATGCACGCGCATCACCCTTTGAACCTCCCTGGAGCGATTGGCGGCATGCCGATGAAACGCATCGCAGGCGCCGTGCCAGTCGCGCGCAGCGAATGCGATCTCCTCGGGCGCGATCAGGCCTTCGATCGGCCGGACAGTCTTCAGAAGCTCCGGATGCTGGCGGATCCAGCCAACTTCTGCCCGGGTGAGAGCCTGCGCCACCATCAGCATGTCCTCTTCCCACTTGGTGTAGAAGCCACGCCGCTGTTCGCGCCATTGCAGATACCAGTCCCAGACGCCGGGGAAGATCAGCAGGCCGAAGCTCAACTGGCTGAGCGGCACACCGCGGCCCTTGACGATGCCGGCAGGTGAGGCGGCGAGCGCCCCGAACATCAGTCCGAGATGCTCGATCTTCTGCGAGGCGGTCTCCTCGCCCCACACACCGTTGCGCTGGAAGCCAATCGCCGTCAGCGTCGAGGTCTTGAAGCGGATCAGGTCGGCCATCTCCATCGCCAGGCGCGGCGGCGCGTCGACCACGCCGGAGAGAAGGTCCGGATCCTCGAACGCTTCTTCTTCACTGCGACCGGCGCCAGCGGCCGCAATGGAAGATCGCGGCGACAGAGACCCGCCGCCATAGGTGACGCCGGGAAAGCGGATGGCATAGCGCTGCTTGCTGGCGGCCGCCTGGTAGCGGCGATAGTCGGTCGAACCCGAGATGATGACCCGCCGTACCCAGTCGAGGATTTCCGCGCGCTTCGAGAACGGCAGGCTGCCAAAGTCGTCCGGCAGGTGCCAGGCCAGTCTGCGCCGTTCGGCGGGATTGATGTCACCGAGATCATGGCCATAGAGAGATCGGGACTGATGCGGAAGCTTCGCCTTGAAGTAGCCCTCAGCCAGTCGGTAGCGCCGCTCGATACGGGAGAGGATCTCGAAGCTGGCGATCGATCGTGGTGCACGTTCACCCTGGATCCACGACAGCAGGGTCTTGTCGTCGAAGCTCTCATCGAGGCGCACAATGGCGCGATAGAGTTGCCAGTAGCTGTCGCCGAACCGGCGCATATGATAGATGAGCGCGTCCTGGAAGCCCGCGGGATCGACCGTCGCCTCGAACAGCGGCTGCGGAAACTCCTCGATCGGCCTTGGCTGCGGACCGCGCCGCGCCGACGCAGGTTGAACAGGCGCACCGTCGCTTGCCATCCGTTCGGCCGCGCCGGCGAAGGATGTGATTGGTGCCGGCGCGCGGTTATCAGGCCTAGGTGATCGCGTCTTCGGCCTTGACGGTCGAGCGTCTTCCAGCGCGGGCGGCAGTTCGAGCCATCGGATGATCGCATCGACTCCGTGGCGCAGTTGGCGTTTCAGTTCCGCGGTCAGTTCGTCTTCGATGCCGCAGGCGTCCGCGATCGTCGTCCAGTCGATGCGGCCGTTCAGCAAAGGCGGTGATTTGCGATAGATGACCAGGCTGGTCAGATAGGAGCTGATGTTCTCCAGGGTCCGCGTCGGAACGGTCGGCGCGATGCGCATAGCGCAGAACTCCGAGATTTTTCGTTGAAAATGGCGTGATGAAATATCTTGTCTTGGCATGCTCGCATTCCCTTCTCGGCCCCAATGCCGAGGGCGAGCGGGAATAGGGGCTGTCCTTTAACAAAGGATGTATCGGGTCTCCTGGAGTGCCGAACAGATAGAGGATGGCCGTAACGGTCGTATGATGACGCGCTCAAACGTCCGCGATCCAGGTGATGTCTCGACAGGGGCTGCCGTCACTGTGGTGCGGTCTGCAACGGTGCTAGAGTGTTCAACGCAGCGAAAGGCGCAAGATCAACATGATCGATCCTGCAATGATTTGTGCCATTGCACATTCTGATGCAAGATGAAGTTGACCAACACGTTGGGTTGGCAAGAGTAAGCGGAGTACAAATTGAACGTATACCATCGATAAACGATACTTATCGATGATTATAACATAAATTATCCATTATACGATATGGTGAACACAATTATTGATATAGCTTTCGCTTAGGAAATCGTTTATCACAATATCAATGGCTTACGATCTCGCGAAATTGCCCATTCCCAACTTGATGGGCCCCGCTTTTGACGCGGCCGTCGCCCTGGACCCCTCTCGACGAGCGTATCGCTCGTTCCCCGGTCTGAGCCGGCTTCCTCGAGCGCATGCAATTCGCCGACGCCTGCGCCTCACTCCGGATCGACGGCGAACTCGTCCACCTCGAAGACCTCGTCCTCCACGACGCCACGCGAGATATCCGCACCCCGACCCATGAACTCACCATCGCCCGCGACGTTCTCCGCACCCGTCGGCGCATTGCTGTCCAGTCGCCGGACTGGGCACTGTCGGCGGACGGCATCCGGGCGCTGCGGCAGACCTCTGAGATCACGTTGACCGGCACTGAGGCGGCGGACGTCGCCGGCACTTTGCGGAGCGCTGCCGCCATCGATGTGGAAGGGGAGGGGGAGGATGCCGATGACGTCGAACAACTTCCTGGCGTCGACCTCGCGGTCATCGATGCAACGCTGGCCCGATCGTCGGCAGCGATCGAGGACGCCACACGGCCCGGCCGCGCCGGCGGCAGCCGTGCGACAGCTGGCCGTCCGGAAAAGGATCCGATGATTTATGATCTCGACTGGGATGAGGATGCGCGGCTCGACGAATGGCGCGGCGTGTTGCGCCAGGCCGAACATCTGCCGGCGGTGCTGCAGGTGATCATTGCCCTCGACGCCTGGAATGAGCTTTCCGTGCTGCAGCATGAGCCCTGGCTCGGCCGGCTGCTGGTCGCGTCGATCCTGCGCCAGGCCGGCATCACGTCAGGCGCCCATCTCGCCGCAATCAATCTAGGCCTCAAGACCATACCCGTCGATCGCCGCCGTCATCGCGACCGGGAGACGCGGCTGCTCGCCATCGCTCATGGGCTTTTGGCGGCCGCCGAGATCGGCATGAGAGAACATGACCGGCTGGCGCTGGCTCGGCAGATGATGGAACGCAAATTGGAGGGGAGACGAACGTCGTCGAAACTGCCGGAGCTCGTCGAGCTGGTCATGGCCAAGCCGCTTGTGTCAGCCGGAATGGTGGCGAAAACGCTCGAGGCTACGCCGCAGGCGGCGCGGCGGATCGTTTTGGAACTCGGCCTGCGCGAGACGACGGGGAGGGGTAGGTTTCGGGCGTGGGGGATTATTTGAATTGACGTACTACGCCCGAGGAAAGTGCTGTGCCAAAGATACCGATCGTGTTGCAGATGATCTGGGAAGAGATCCGAGGTTTCGATCTAGCCGGAGGTGACTGAAAGCTCTGACCTATTCAGCCGTGAGGCAATCTACGGCCAGCTGTTCCTCAGAACGGCTATCGGAAGCCTTTCTGGCGAGGTCCCCCTGCAGACCATTGTCACGATAACGAATTCAGTTTCGTTTATTGTGGCGAGTTGGCCAGCGTTTCGCTTGAGAAAATCCAAGGTTGTGACAACAGTGGTTGTAGATGATTTGCAGGGGGAGATAACATGATCCAGATGGCGCGTAGGGAGAGCGTGTATTCATGCGGTCTACTTTCCACCCAGGAGAATGATCCGAAGGGGTCTCGAATCTCTTCCGACCTTTTAACTTTCCGTACCGAGGTTAAAGCCCGAGGTGGTGTCTGAAGCATGTTACTGGAGGGTGCTCTAGACGGCCGCGAATGGCTGACTTCGCAAACAGCGCGCTTGATCGATTGTCTCGCCGAGGCTGTCACGACGGCAGACAGGCTAGCGCTTGTTCGCTCGATCGTTCGCTTCAAAGGCGGTCGGATGGAGCGAGCGGAATTGCCGTTGCAGATCACGGACGAAATTCTCAACTCATTGAGCCGGTTCGGTCTTGCGGTGACCGATACATCTGTTCGCCTGCTCGACGAGCGGGACAGTCGGGCGCCGAAGGGATTTTGGGCCGCCCAAGACCTCGACGTCTCGCTTCGCCGGTATCAAGAACACCTGCCGCCGGACGCACTCTTGCTCAGGCACACGCAGTATTCCGATTATCGATCCGAAGGGCAGAAGGCTGCGGTTCACTCCCTCGTCACGATGCCCAAAGGCGCATCCTTGATGGTATGCTTGCCGACAGGCTCCGGAAAGAGCCTGCTCTTCCAATTATACGCCGCCTGGATGAGGGAAGAACACCCGGGGTCTTGCGTTGTCGTTATCACGCCGACTGTTTCGCTGGCGATGGACCATGAGCGGACGCTTTCGCTGATACCAGGTCTGACAGGAAGCCGCGCTCTTGTCGGTGGGATGGATGCGGCTGCCCGAGCCGATCTGGTTGATGCATTCCGGCGCGGCGAGGTGCCGGTTCTGCTTATTTCGCCGGAGATCGCACTCGGATCCATTCGAGATCATTTGGTCGAGGCTGCGACCGACCCCGAAGAAAAGCTCGGGTCGCTTCAAGCACATCTCTCAGCCATATTTATCGATGAAGCTCATATCATAGAGAGCTGGGGGCGAACATTCCGCCCCGATTTCCAGCGCCTTCCGGGTCTCGTTGAAGAGTTGAGGTCGCGAAACGAGGATCTGCGATGCGTCCTCCTGTCTGCGACTTTGCCGCCTTCAGCACGCGACGTTCTTCGAACTTCCTATTCGTCGGCGCGAGGATGGGCAGAGGTAGATGGGGCCTCACCTCGTTCGGAGTTCGATATCGTCATTGAGGGCTATGACGACGCGCAGGCTCGCTTGCAGGCTCTCGACTTTGTCCTGGACAGGGCCCCGCGCCCGCTCATCGTCTACACGACACTCGCCGGTGATGAGGGGGAGGAAGAAAGGGGAACTCGCGATCTTCGCTTAAGTGCAGCCGAACTTTTCGGTCGCCTGAAGGACCGCGGTTATCAGCGCATCGCGCTCTTCAGCGGTGAAGTAACCTCTAATCTGGAGCGAAACCAAATCGTCCTGGACTGGGCGGCAGACAAAATCGATGTGGTCGTTGCAACATCGGCTTTCGGAATGGGCGTCGACAAGTCAAATGTTCGATCGGTCGTGCATGCTTGCCTTCCGGATAGTCCGGCCCGTTACTATCAGGAGATCGGTCGTGCGGCCCGTGACGGGCGGCAAGGCCTTGCCGTTTGTTTATTTACTGACGCGAACAAAGACAATGTAAGGGACGATGTAACCCACGCTCGATCCACTGCGACCAGTTCGTGGATCACAAGCGATGTTGCTGCCCCGCGGTGGGAAGCGATGATCCGGTCGAGTTCCAATAATCGTTGGGTTGCAGACAAACGCAGGATTTCGATCGACCTCGATGCAATGCGGCTCGGGTTAACGATTTCCAATGATCGCAATCGTCGCTGGAACATGAGCATTCTCAATCTCCTGCAGCGTGCGCGCTCGCTCGACGTTATCTCATGCTCACAGGAACCTGGACGTTTCATCTGGGACATTGAGATTCGGGAGCCAGGCCTTCTCGCGCATGATCTGGGTGAAATCTGGGACCGTGCGTTTGCGCTGCGAGATGCGGAGCAAGCCCGTGCCGGCAGAGAAGTGGTCATGTTTATCCAATCGCATCGTGTTCGCAAGACCCTTGCGTCGTCGTTCGGATCGCCCCCGGTGGCGTTTGCCGTCGCCGCGCGCCATAGCGATGAAAGGGAGTCCTTTTCAAATTGACGCCAAGCCTTTTCACCGAAAATCGCTTCGACGAACAATTCCGCCGCTTCCATAGCCGCTGCCGGCGGGTTCCAATAGTTGATGGTGACCCGATGTGTGCGCTGGTAAGCAATCGCAACGAAGCGATGCACCTCCTCCCGCAAAGCTTCGTCACTCAGGTAACCCACTCCTCCTCCCAAGGGTTGCCTGACGGAACAGCGGCACTCCTCCTCCCAGCCGTTGTTCAATTTTTTCGAAAGCCTGCCGCACCTCCTCCCGCGGCAGGCTTTTTCGTTTCCGCTTACATCCCGAAATCCAGCTGCGACTGATCCTGATCGTTATCTCCGTGACGATCCTGGGTGAGCGACGATAGCGTTACGCCCAAAAGGCGCACCGGCCGCTTGAATGGATAAACCGTCGCAAGGAGCCCGGTTGCTACCTCGAAAATCTCATTACCATTGGCAAAGGGCAGGGTGGTGGTCCTGCTGCGCGTCGCCTGCGTGAAGTCGGAGTATTTGATTTTGACGGTGACGGTCTTGCCGCTAAACGCCTTGGCTTCGCAATAACTCCAGACCTTGTCCGCCAGAGGCCTCAGCTCGCTCGTCGCGAGATCAAGATCGGTGATATCCTCGTGGAACGTATCCTCAGCACCAACCGATTTTCGGACGCGGTCCGGGCGAACCTGGCGGTTATCGACACCGCGAGCAATGCCATAAAAGTGGGGTCCGGACTTTCCGAAATGCTGCGTCAGGAAAGCCAGCGACTGCGCCTTCAGGTCCGCCCCGGTCTCAATCCCTAGCCGGTGCATCTTCTCGGCGGTCGCTGGACCGACACCATGGAATTTCTTGACCGCAAGTTCCTCCACAAAGGCCGGACCGTTCTTCGGCGTAATCACGGCCTGACCGTTGGGCTTGTTAAGGTCGGACGCCATCTTGGCCAAAAACTTGTTGTAGGAAATCCCGGCCGATGCGTTGAGACCAGTCACCGCCTTGATCTTCGCGCGAATTTCCAGCGCGATCTCCGTGGCGAAACGCATGCCCTTCAGGTTTTCCGTCACGTCGAGATAAGCTTCGTCCAGCGATAAGGGTTCGATCAATGGCGTGTATTCGGCAAAGATCTCCCGGATCTGCTGCGAGACAGCCCGGTAGACTTCGAAGCGCGGCTTTACGAAAATCAGATCCGGGCATTTGCGCGCAGCCGTGACCGACGGCATGGCGGAATGAACCCCGAACTTGCGGGCCTCATAGCTGGCGGCCGCCACCACGCCCCGGGCGGCAGCACCGCCGACGGCCAGCGGTTTGCCGCGCAGCTCCGGATTATCCCGCTGCTCGACCGAGGCATAGAAGGCATCCATGTCCACATGGATGATTTTGCGGATGGTCTCTGCTGCGGGAAAAGTATTTGTCATGTTCTTTCCGGCAGGCAAGCGACAGGTTGGTTTTCAGAACGGACGGTGAACATATCACCATTTCTACCGGTCACAAACCGTTCGTTTAGTATCCCTAACTCGCGACACTGGTCCGCCAACAGAAGGGTAGGCTCTTGCCAGATGTCGTTTCATAGCCCGAACCGTTTCCGCATTTCCCCGGCCTTCGCCCATTCTTCGCCAGGCATCCGGTCGATGAGTTCCTTCATCACCTTTGCAAAGGCGGCCTTAAGCGTTTCTTCGGTCAGAGCCTTGGCGAGATCTGTCGGAAGCAGCGGGCCCATGTCAGTGAAGAAGCCCGGATTGACGAGCTTCTGGAACATGCGCTGCTGCGCTTCGGCTCTGGAAATCGCTACCTCTCCTTTCTCAAGGTAGAGCAGAAAACACTCGACGATCCTAGCCGAGTTCAGCCCCTCGAATACTCTGAGCGCGTAGTCAAGGTCAAACAGGTCGCGGCCTTTATTGCGTTGAAGCAAAGCACGTAGCTTGGTCGCCAACATTTCTTCCCGAGAGAAGGTCGAGATTGCAGCCGTTCCGGTGAACCACGGATTTTCGACGCCAAACGGAATCTCAATGGGCCGATCGTAAGCTTCACGCTCGCGCGTGTTGATTTCGATCTTGAGTTTTATCGGACTGGGAGAAGCCTTGTCTTCGGCTTCGACAGCGTATTTGAGTTTGGGCGCAACCGGGCTTTGATCGAAACGCGGCCTGCCCAGCCACGGATCGAGAACGTCCTGCAAATGCTCTAGTAACGGGCGGATAGGACCGGCAGTCGTCCTCACAAGGTCGATGTCTTCCGAATAGCGTAGCGGCTTGGGGAAGTGCAGCTTGTTGAGCGCAGTGCCGCCGCGGAAGCGCAGTTCGTCGCGCAGGAAAGGATCGGAGAAGATGGCAACAATCGCGCGGCTGATGATGAGATCCTGCTCGACTTGCCGTTGACTTGCCCACGGCACCACACGATTCCAGGCGGTGATGTAATCCTGCGGTATCATTCGTCGATCTCTGGCGGCCGGCGAACGATTACACGCCAGTGTTCATCGCGTTCGGATGGCGGCGGCGACAAATCTGGATCTCCGGCCTGCTTGGGGTCGAGTTCCACCCATTGCAACGGCCCACGTGGAGATAGCGCTGCAAACATTGCTTCCGCTATCTGCGAGTGCCCCAGCCTCACAAGTAGATGCCCGAGGCGTTGTGCGACCGCTTTCTCGAAAGCACGCGACAGGGAAGCAAGCTTTTTCGGTTGCAACCGCTCGGCAAGTTCGGAAAGCACCGTAGCAATATTGTCCAATCCAGCCCCGGAATGCGGATAGCGTACCAGGTCGAGCGCCGTCAGTTCCGGCGAGGATAGCTTCATATATCCCGAAGGCGTTTTGCGGCCTTCGATTCCCGCCGACACCGCTCCCATATCCTTGCGGTATGAAAACACGATCCGCGTTCGCCCGGCCTCAATATCGGACAGGAGTTTGTTCGTGACGACCTGAAATACCATGGTGGCTTGGTGGGAGGCGCCATGGGCGGCGGCGGCCGTCAGCAATCCCACATAGTAGGGTCGTTTTTCGTGGCGCATCAGGGCGTCTATATACCACTCCGGCGGTGGCGCTCCCATGACGGCGTGCTGAGGGGGCACAACCACATAAAAGCCGCGACGGGGCCGGATAAGCTGGCCGCGTCGCTGCAAACGCTCGGCAGCGTCAAGGAATGCGCCACGGCTGATGCCGATCTCCTGCTGGGCTTCATCCACAGAGAAAACTCCCCGGCCCGTAGCAAGTAGACCAGAAGCGTAGGAAGACAGTGTTGGCCGACCGACTTGCATCATATCTCCTTATCCGCTTTTTGCGCGGAAAACTCAATATGATTCCATTATTGAATCATTCTCGAAAATCCGCCCTTATCGCGGAAAATTCAATATGAATCGTTAGCGCGGTCGCCACCGATGCCAGCCGCTAGGGCAGATGACCGCCGCCATTTACTCACCATTCAGATGCTTCACCTAACCCTGGTAAGTTCCAGGTGCGGCCTAACCCGTCCCCGGTCGCCGTGATTGCGGCTTTGGCGCATCCTCGCCGCGGCGGCGGCCGAGAAAATACTTGTGAGCTGATTCATTTCGTCAGTCATTGTACTCGTCGGGTTCCAGGCCTGACGATCGATGGGCTATCACCGGCTCTTAGAATCCAAATCCGGGCGACGGTGACCATCCCGTCCATTTTAGAGATAAGCTCGAACCAATCGCGACGGCAGTATGGGTTCGAGGTAGTCATTCAAAAGGTATGCCAACGGTGGCGGTAAGTCCGTCCGCTCTTGGCTACAGATCGGAGATCTGGAGCGTAACCTATCCCCGAGCTTACAAAAATTAGCACAAATATATGCTGCTTGAATGACGGGGTCGGCGGTTCGACTCCTTTCAAGAGCATCGATTGTGCGATTGCGGGGGTCGGCGGATCCATTCTCATTTAACGATAGGGATATCCCAACCAGGCCGGCGTGCCTTGTCTATTGACGAGGTTTGCGGCCTGGCTTCATTGGCGCTGGCCTGCCTTCCTCAGCCGAAGGCTCCTTGAAGAATGCTGAAACATCAACGGACAGAGCGGCCGCCAATCGGTCCAAAAGATCGATCGATGCGTTGTGTCGTCCACGTTCGATGTCGCTGACGACTGTCCTGTCGACGTCAGCATCCACTGCCAGGTTTTCCTGAGTGATATGCTGTGACGATCTCAGTTGTCTCAGGTTCCAAGCTATGCGTGCGCGAGTGTCCATAAGCCATGGCCACCATCTTGCATTGCATTAAACCATCGGATATATCCGACATATTACACCGTTTGCCCGGGATCGTGGCACGCGCTGTGTCCCGAGATGTAACTAGTCCCACTGATAGGCGGCCACCATGGAACTGCGCCAGCTTTCCTACTTCGTCGCAGTCGCCGAGGAACTGCACTTCGGTCGTGCCGCCATGCGGGTCAACATCGCCCAGCCGGCGCTCTCCAACCAGGTGCAGGCGCTCGAGCGGCACTTGGGCGTGCAGCTGTTCAACCGCTCGACTAGACGGGTGGAACTGACCAGGGCAGGGGCGGTGTTCTATGACCGCTGCGTCAGGATCCTGAGCGAGATCGATCTGTCGGCCGAGGTGACCCGCTCGGCGGCCGGCAAGAGTGTCCGCCAGATCAAGATCGGCACGGTGCATCCGGCAACCAGGAGCGTGCTGCCGGCCTTCCTTGCGAGGATCGCCCGCAAGTATCCCGATATCCGCCTGCACATCACCAGCGGCACCAGCGACGACATCATCCGCCAGCTGGAGACCGGCCGCATCAATCTCGGCTTCATCCGCCCGGTCGAGAACATCGGCACCTTGCGCTTCTTCTCGATCGCCCAGGAGCACTATCTCTTGGCTGTTGCCAGGAGTAATCCGCTGTCGAAGAGGGAGGAGATCTCGGTCGAGGACCTGAAGGACCAGAAGATCATCGCGTTTTCACGGGCGAACCTGTCCTATACCGAGCGCTACTTCACTTCGCTGTTCGACGAGCATGATCTGAGCGGCAACATCGCCTATAGCTGCGACGACACCTTCTCGCTGGTGTCGCTGGTCTCGGCCGGGCTTGGCATCGGCTTTGCGCCGGAATGGACGGCCAATCTCCCCGAGCGCAATTTCGAGCTGAAGAAGGTCAGGGGTATCGATCTGAAGATCGGGCTGGGGGTTGCCTGGAACAAGGAAGACCCGACGGCAGCCCGCGACGACATCATCGACATCGCCCGATCGCTCGCACGGCCGGGAAGGTGAGGGGAGGCGTCCGCCGTCTGCGTCCGCCGTCCAATCGTTCAACACCGCTCTCCCTGCCACATCCTGCCCTGCCGATCGTCTCCGACCTAATCGCAATCTACGACTACGCGTAAGTGCAGAAATCCACTCCATCAGTTCTCAGTGGCAATCAACACGCCGGAGGCTATCATGCGCAAAGACATACGCTGGATTAGCAATCTATCTGCCGAATGTTGCTGACGAGGAGATGCAGCCATGTTTGCTCCACCGATCAGGGCACCAAAGGCGAAGGCGGCTTCGCAATCTCCCGCGGCACGTGCTTCTAAACCGCCGCAGCAGAGGCCTGTGCGGCCTGGGTTAGGTTCAGCCGAGCAGATCCTCGCCCTCCAAAGGACTATCGGCAACCAGGCCGTACTCGGGTTGCTGGCGAAGGAGCGACAGAACCTTTCCGGGGGCACGGCTGCTGATGGTCAGCCGCAGACAGCTGATCCAAAGCGGGAAGCCAGTCCAGAGGGCGCACGACGCGCGTCGTCGGATTTCGGCAAGATCCCGTTGTTTGCGCCCAACCGACCAAGCGGACCTGAAACGCCATACCCGTTCATACAGACGAAGCTCATGATCGAGCGGTGCGAGGATCCGCTTGAGCTCGAGGCGGACCGGATCGCCAATCACGTGATGGCACGACCGGCGCAGCAGGCCGTGAGCGCCCCACCGCTATCGATCCAACGCCTCTCGACATCAGTGAGCCGCGAGATGATGGCGGCTCCTGCTAGCGTGGACCAAGTCATTGCTGGTGCCGGGCGCCCGCTGGAGCCAGCAGTGCGGCAGGACATGGAGCAGCGCTTCAACCACGACTTTTCACAAGTGCGGGTGCATGCTGGGGCGGTAGCCGAGCAATCGGCCCGGGACGTACACGCCCAGGCGTACACAGCGGCGCACAACGTTGTATTCGGTGCCGGTCGGTACGCACCGGGGACTCAGGATGGACGACGGCTGATTGCTCATGAGCTGACGCACGTCTTGCAGCAATCGGCGTCTGCGTCCTCCCCGGTCGCGATACAACGCGACGCGGACAACGACCTGACGGCTGACAGAGTCCGTGACTTGACAGAGTACGTTGCCTCGCATCCCTCACCGTACAAGCACGTGATCGAGATCATCCGTTTTTCCCAAAAGCAGGACCTCGATGACAACGTAAGTGCCGACTTCGTTGAATCGCTATCGGGGGCGCAACTCGAACACTTTGCATCCACGCCAGAAGGCCGCGAGATGTTGGACGTCCTCTATAGTGCCATGATGACGGGACGCGTCACATCTCATGAAATGGTGCAGGCGGATAGGATTGTCTATGCCAAATGGAAATTCAGTCCGGCGGAAGTCTATAAGGTTGCACAGCTAAGCGATCCGGATGCGGCACCCACTCCGATCGTCCTGACTGCACGGAAGCGCGCCGATGAGCTGAATCACCTGGCCGCAAGTAAGCGGTACAGCGACGTCATTGCGGGAGTCCGGGAGAACAGTTCCATCGAGGACGACATCGCCGCCCGCTTTCTCACCCTCCAGCACCCGGACAGGCTCGAGGCCTACGCCGCCACCGATGAGGGGCGGGTCATGCTAGATGTGCTGTATGACGCCTTGATCACGGGGGACGTGACGGAATTTGAAAGGCTTCAAGCCGATCGTATTCTCGCCGCCAAGGCCAAGACCGTCCGCGCGCCCGCTGCCGCTGATATTGCCAAGGCCGTGCGTGAGCCTGCGATTTTTCCTCTGGAAACGTCATGGGGTTCCACGGCCACCATTCGCGCCGAGCTGCTCGCAAATGCCAAGGTCAAGGTGTACTACGACTCCCGCACTGGTTTAGGGGGAAAGGAATTCGCGCGAGAACGAGCCAGCCTGTATGACCGGTACGGTGAATCCATCTATAGCGGCATCATTCTCGAGGCCGATGAGCCAGTGATCGTGAAGTTGTTCGACCAAGGCGGGTCACTAGTCACGGTCCCGGCCATCAAGCTGATCGACTTCTTCAATCAACAGAAAGAAGACACCCTTGGCAAAATCAAGACGGTGTCGGTGATGGGTGCCACCGTCGGATTGGGCGGTATAGGCGCGGGCGGCATCTTGGGATGGGCCGACACCATCGCCTTCGCGATCAATGCCGGAACGCTGTTCATCAATGCCAATCGCGACGTGATTGCCAAGACGGCGTTTGGACGACGATTCCTGGAGGCCTGGGATGTGGCCGAGGGGATGGTTGAGTACTACAACTGGGGGCGCCTTGGCGTGGATGGTCTCAAGCTGGTTCATGCGACGGTGAGTGTTCCCTTCAAACAATGGCGACAGGAAGTTGCCGCAGGCCTCACGTCGGCCGAGCGGGACACGATCGCCAAGGCCCAGCAGCAGACAGACGCGTGGCTCGATGCCGTCAAGAAGGCGGAGGCCGCGGAAGCCGCGAAAGCCGCGAAACCAGTGTCGGCCGACTCGCAGGCGAACACAGCACCGCGCGGCTCGCAATCACGAACCGGCTATTCGCAGACGCCCCCGACCAGCGAAGAGGACATTGCGGCGGCAGCAGGCAAAACCCGGCGCCGGCCCGGGCTCGACCGTGGCAAGGGCGCCCGCCCACGCTACGCCAACGATCCTGTGAGGCCGAGGGTGACGAGTGCACCCATCAAGCCGATCGAAGGCCATACCGCACAAGACGTCTTCGCCAATTACGCTGCCAAGAAGCACGTCTTTGAAGGGGACTTCAAGGGCGGGTATCACTCGACGGCGCGCGAGCCGAATACCAATGCGACTGAAGTGGGGGTCATCAAGAAACGCGCGGCACCAGGTGTCGAAAAGGCTTACAAGATAAAGGTTGAGATCCGCGGCGCGAACGGCGAAATAGTGGAGTTCACAGACGCTGCGGGAAAGGTCAAAACGTACAAAGAGTCGACCATGTTTCCGGACCATTTGACCGAACAACAGGTCATGGACGAAGTCTACGAGGTGATGGTGAAGAAGCACAAGACGGAGCCGCTTCCCCCACCAAATGCGAGAGGCATTGTGAAAATCGAGGGGGTCTCTCCACGGGGATATCACATCATCATCGAGGTCGGTATGAATGGAGAGACGCTCTTTACCTTTTATGCAAAGAAGTAAAGCGCCTGGTCGGCGAGTATGCAGAACCCTGAACTCGTGGGACAGATCATTCTTGCGGCGACCATCCGCTGAATGTCTTCGAGTGATTGCCGCTTCGTTTCCGGGCCAGTGCGTTAGATCCAAAGCCAGGCGATCGCACAGAACAAGGCGAACAGCCAGAACGTCAAAGAGCTACCGATGGCATTGACGAGCGAGAGGAAGAACTGGCTCACGAGATAGGCTGAACCCCAGTTGACAGCGGTTGCGCGCAACGGGCGACAGCAGCCCTGGCGAAATCCCGCCGCCACCGCACATCTGGCCTCGGTTCACGAGCGTGAGCTTTTGCCAATTATCCGCAAGAGGATCGCCATGAAGATTGTTCTTCGACCCGCCACCAAAGCCGACACGCCTTGCTGGCTCGAATTGGAAGAGGTCTGCATGCGTTAGTACGCAGAAGCATTGTGGGGTATTTGGCGTCCGTCCGAGGGACCAAACTTCAATGTCATAGGTCACGAGGTAGTCGAGCAGGGTAACCACGCAATCGGCTGTGTTGATCGAGCGAGGTCGGTGTGGGGTGCACCACTTCCAAATCGTTAGTCGATATGTCTGCTAAGACTCTGAGCGGTGACGTAGTCTCGGCGGTTCGAAAGCCCGATTTTGGATCGTAATGAGCGCGGTTCGTAAGGTCGCGTCGAAATCCGGCCGTTTCTGCTCTGAATTTTCGATTTTCTCGGAGAGTGCCGCGCCTTCTGCCTTGGAGATTTCCGTGAAGTTCGGCACCGGCATGATCACCTGGGGAATGTACTGACGGCGACGATGTCATGCGGAGTGATTCCGAATCTCCACGTCAGGCCGTGCTGGCAACGATATCATCAAGGGAGAATGGAGCGCTTCGATCTCTAGGGGGGCGGGCAATTGCTACCTGGCTGGCAGCTACCGCACCGCCATCCGGCGCCTAGCGGGACAGACAGGAACCCGGAGGAAGGGACGCCAATATGATTGCGGCAGTGAGATACTGTGACAATATCAAGTTCCCATCAAGGTGGTCGAACCGCGCACGACCAGCTCGCCGGATAGCCGCTTGACGATCGGTGGCTTGCCCGGTGCGCAAGAGCCTTCCTCGACCATCTGAACAACCACTCGTACCATCTCATCAACCGGCTGGCGGAAAGTGGTGAGATCATAATGGGGCCAACCGGCAATGGCGATATCGTCGAAGCCTGCAACGGCGATATCTTCAGGAACACGACAGCCGACCTGATCCTTGAGCGCGTCGATGCCGCCGATAGCAAGGATGTCATTAGCGAAGAAGATCGCATCGGTCTTCGGCGCGTTCTCTAAGACTTTCATCGCTGCCCGCCGTCCAGCATGGTAGCTATATTCGCTGCCTTCGATCTGCGTCGAGAGAAACATGCCGAGTTCGGCGACGCGGGTGATGAAGGCGTTCCGGCGCTCACGGTTCGTGCTGGTGTGGCTGAGGCCGGCGACATAGGCGACGTGACGCCGTCCGAGCGCATGGAAATGGTCGGCAACGGCCCGTGCGCCTTGCGCATTGTCACAGGCCACGCAGCTCAGATCGACATCTTCGATGATGCGGTTGATGAGGATTGCCGCCCGGCCCTCCGTCGCCCAAAGGAGGGTCTGGCCGGAGAGGATCGTCGCCGAGATGACAATGACAGCATCGACATTGTATCGGCGCAGCGCCGAAAGCTGCTCTTCGAGGTTGGAGCCCTTGGCAATATTGAAGAGAAGGCTCTGCAGTCCGATCTGCTGCAGCGCCCGCGAGAGTTTTTCGATGAGCGCCGGATAAAAGGGGTTCTGCATATCTGAGACGACGATGCCGATAATATTCGTTCGGCTCTTCGAAAGCATGCTGGCGATCGCATTCGGGTGATAATCCATTTCTGCGGCGTGCTGGCGGATTTTTTCCCGCAGATCCGGCGCGATGCTGGCTCCTGGCGTAAACGCGCGCGAGACTGCGGATTGGCTGACGCCAATCATGCGAGCAAGCTCGCGCGCCGTGATCGGCTTGCGTTTCGTGCCTTCGTCCGGCGAACCAGCCTTGCGCAGTGTCATCGTGTCGTAACCGCTTTCCTTCCGAGACGGTAAGTTTTCAGCTGTGGTATTTCAACGGATTGCGTCTCCCTGTTGATTTTGCATGCGCATTCAATTTTTTCAATCCGTTATCGAATGATATGTTGCGGAGAAGAGGCTAAGTTTCCTTTTGGAAAAGAATGGAAAATTCAATTAGATAGTCTTTGAAATGGATGCTGGACGGTATGATCTCCAGTTTCAGGGTAGCAATTTCATGCGGCTTGGCATGTCTAAGTTTTTCCTGTTGCATACGGATGCAAAACGCGTAAGGTCCCTTTCGGCGGCCCTGATGGGCGTATTTGACCACGGCTGCCGGGAGGATATCGCGAAGGATCATGTTGCGCGGAGACGTGGCTCCGCACCCTTTCGCATGTCCTTGACAAGGAGGCGCGGTCCCAGGCCGCCGGCAGCGGGCGTTAGATGTTCGGCTGCACGCAGGAAGACAAGGAGTGACTGTGCCCAAGCCGACAATCATCAAATCAATTGAAGCCTTCCAAGTCAGCTGGGAAGCCAATGATGCGCCGGGACGACGCACGGCGTTCATTCGAGTTGTGACCGAGGACGGTATTGTCGGCCATGGCGAGGCTTCTCCGATGATGGGAGGGGAGCACTCCCTGGGTGTCATCAGAGACTTTGCCCCATCGCTGATCGGCGCTGATGTGCTCGACCATGCGATCGTCTACGACCGGCTTCTGCACAAATATGTCAAGCTCGGTCCGGAAGGTGCTGTAACCGGCGCGCTCGCCGCGCTCGACATTGCCCTCTGGGACATCAAGGGCAAGTATTTCAACCTGCCGATCTACAAGCTTCTTGGTGGTGCGTGGCGTTCCGAAGTTCCTTTCTATGCTTCGATCGGTAACAATTTCGGCCGTACCGTCGAGGAGACCGTGGGAGTTGTCGAGGCGCGGCTGAAAGCCGAGACGCCGGCAGCCATCAAGATCCGATGGGATGGAGACCGCACCCGTCAGGATCATGACATTCCCGGCGACATTGCCAAAGCTCGCGCGGTGCGCAAACTTGTCGGCGATGATTTCCCGCTCGCTTTCGACGCCAACAACCAATATTCGGTCGGCGGCGCGATCCGAGTCGGACGGGCGCTGGAAGAGCTGGGCTACATCTGGTTCGAGGAACCGGTGCAGCACTATGATGTCCGGGCCATGGGCGAAGTGGCACAACGGCTGGATATCACCGTTTCGGCCGCGGAACAGTCCTATACCGTCCAAGCTATTGTCGACATGATCAATGCCGGTGTGCGCATGGTGCAGCCCGACATCATCAAGATGGGCGGCATTACCGGCCTCATGCAATGCGCTGCGATCTGCCACGCGCATGGTGTCGAGCTGGTGCCGCACCAGACACAGCCGACCATCGGCCATGCCGCCAACCTGCATGTTCTCGCCACTATCATGCATATGACGAAGCCGGCTGAATTTGCCGACCCATCGACGCGCATGCATGTCGCCTTCGCAAATCCGCCGAGGCCGTCGAACGGCAAGTTCGTGGTGCCGTCCGGCCCCGGTCTCGGCCTTTCCGTAATCGATGCCGAACTTGACAGGCGGCGCGTCTGACGACTGACCCCGGGAGGAA
The DNA here is from genome assembly GCF_004345245.1 of Rhizobium sp. BK251. Lineage (GTDB taxonomy): Bacteria > Pseudomonadota > Alphaproteobacteria > Rhizobiales > Rhizobiaceae > Rhizobium. The sequence goes on from NZ_SLUQ01000016.1 coordinate 89,479, forward strand.
AAGAACATGAACCTGAAGAGACGCCAGTTTCTTGAAATTGCGGTGGCTTCCACCGCGCTGACGATGATCGCCATTAAAGGCGCGCGCGCTGCAAGCGACCCTAATGTCATCCGCATCGGCATCGCTGCCGGCGGCCCGCGCTCCAGCGACCCGAACCTGACGACGCAGGGCGGCGACAACTGGGCAACGGAACAGATGTACGAGCAGCTCGTTCGCCCAGCCGACGGCACTTTCGCGACGGCTCCCGACCAGTACCTGCCGACGCTTGCGACCGAGTGGACGATGTCGGCGGATGCCAAGACCTGGACCTTCAAGCTGCGCGAGGGCGTGCAGTTTCACAAGGGTTACGGCGAGATGACGGCGGATGACGTCGTCTTCTCATACAAGCGAGCGATTGCCGGCGGCACCAATGTGGCCATCCTCAGCAATATCGCCGACGTAGTCGCCAACGGCCCTCACAGTGTGACGGTCACGCTGAAGACACCTGATGTGAACCTGCTTGGTACGACGATCTTTTCCAACAACACCTCGATCGTCTCCAAGAAGGCCGTCGACGCAATCGGCGCTGAGAAGTTCCAGACCGATGCCGTCGGTACCGGACCTTATGAACTGACGCGTTTCGATCCCCAGTGGGGGACCGCGATGAAGCGCCATGAGGCCTATTGGGGAGAAAAGGCAAAGACGCCAAATGTCGAATGCGTCTATGTGGCGGACACGACGGCGCGCACGCTTGCGCTTCTGTCCGGCGACGTCGATATGATCGAGGCCGTGCGCGCACCGGGATGGGTGGACTCCATGCTGCAGCGGGATCCGACTCTACTTTTCGACATGACGTCGCCGGGTTCCTTCAACACGCTGCATGTCAACCTGAACCGCAAGCCTTTCGACAACCTCAAGGTCCGCCAAGCGCTGATGTATGCAATCGACCGGCATACGATTGCCGATGCGCTGAAGCCGATGGGCGGTTTCACCGCTGGTCTGCAGCCAGAATTCTTCCCGGCCGGATTCAAGACCGAGGAGCTGCCGCCCGAATTGCAATACAAGCCGGACCCGGAGAAGGCCAAGGCGCTCCTGGTGGAGGCCGGCTTCCCGGACGGTTTCGATTTCGACAGTAACTGTAGTCAGCGCGAAGACTATTCCTCGATCATGCTGATCGTGCAGGAGCAGCTGCGTGCTGTCGGCATGCGCATGAATCTGAAGATCGGCGACCACACCGCCTACCATGCAGACAACAAGATGGACAAGAACACGCTCGCCCTGCACTCGTCGAGCTATCCACCGATCCCGACGCAGCTCTATGTCCAGCAGCTTTCGGTGAAGTCTGAAGTGAAATCTGATAGTTCCGGTGGCCTCAACTACAGCCATTACGGCGTTGCAATCCCGGGCATCGACGACATCCTGGACAAGGCGCTGCAGGCGACGGACTTCAACACCTATGTGGACAATTGCAAGAAGATCGAACTGCAGGTCCTGCGCGATCTGCCGCTGATCGGCCTGGCTAGCCTGTCCTTCACAGTCGCACGCAACGCTCGTCTCGACCTCGGCTACAAGGTGCAAAGCGGCTATGCGCGCTGGCGCTTCCACCGTGCGGTGAAAACGGCGTGATCACGATGAAATCGTTGTGGCAGTACCGCAAGGGGCCGGTGGTTTGCTTTATCCGCCTTGCAGACTGGCGCAATGCCACGACGATTTTTGAAAAAGTGAAGTTCCAGTTTCACAAGAATAACCCCATGGTCAAAACTTGACCGTGATGGATGGTAGCGCTACCATATTCGGATATTCTTCAGCCATTCCGGATCTCGGAAGCCACGCCGAAGAATGAAAGGCAGCTCGATAAGGGAGGATCGAAGCATGGCGATTAGCAGACGTAGATTCATTGGAAATTCCGCTGCCGCGGTCGTCGGCGCAGGTCTCTTGACGACGCTGGGTCCCAAGGCCTTCGCGCAGAGCCAAGACACACTGAAGCTCGCCTTTGCCGCCCGTGGCGTCAGGACTATAGACCCGGCTAAATCCATCCAGGGCGCCGACGAATGGGCGATCATTCATATTCACGATCTGCTGGTGGAGCTCCCGCTCGGCCATTTTCCTGAAAACATCAGCGAGGTTCAGCCTAGTCTTGCCGAAAGCTGGACCATGTCTCCGGACGCCAAGGTCTGGACGTTCCAGCTCCGCAAGGGTGTTCAATTCCACAAGGGCTATGGCGAGATGACCGCCGAGGACGTGAAGTTCACGTTCGACCGGCTGCGCGATACCCAGGAGATCAGCGCCAACCGCGTGCTTTTCGACAACATCGCCGACGTGAAGACGGAGGGACCGTACAAGGTCACCTTCGCGTTGTCGCAGCCGGATCCGCTCTTCCCGATCGGGCCGCTCAGCCACTATTCGGCCAGCGTCATTTCGGCCAAGGCTTACAAGGAGAAGGGCAAGGAAGCGATCGAGAAGGACCCGATTGGCACCGGGCCCTACCAGCTCGAAAGCGTCGAGAGCGACCCGTCGCAGGGTATCAAGCTCAAGGCCAATCGGGACTACTTTGGCGGTGCCCCGAACATCCCGAACATGCAGGTCATGTATATTGCCGATACAACGGCGCGCACACTCGCACTGCTTTCGGGCGACGTCCACATGATCGAAGGCGTACGCTCGCCGGGTTGGGTTCCGTCCATGCAGGAGCGCAATTCTGCGCTTCTCTTTGACGTCGCATCGCCCGGAAGCTTCTTCACCATCTCGATGAACCTAAACGTGAAGCCCTTCGACGATATCCGCGTCCGCCGCGCCGTCGCCTATCTCATCAACCGCGACGAAATCGCCGCAGCCATGTCGCCGGTTAGCGCGCGCACCTATGGCATCAATCCGCCCTCCTATCTCGGCGGCTTTACCAAGGACACCATCCCCGAAGAGGTGCGCTACGACTACAATCCGGAAAAGGCCAAGCAGCTTCTCAGTGAAGCGGGCTTCCCGAACGGCTTCAGCTTCACAACGGACACCTCGCAGCGCGAGGACTATTCCTCGGTAATGCTGATCATCCAGCAGCAGCTTCGTGCCGGCGGTATCGACCTGAAGCTGAACATCAAGGACCATACGGCCTTCCATGCCGATCAGGGCAAGGGCACCAATACCATGTACCAGCGTTCGGCGGCTTATCCGCCGGTTCCGACGCAGGCGATCATAGAGCAGCTGACGGCTAACGCCGAGGTCAAGTCAGATGGATCGGGTGGTCCTAACTTCAGTCACTACGGTGTCGCCATCCCCGGCATTGACGATCTTCTCGCCAAGGCGATGGACGAGGCCGATCTCGAAAAGCGCATCAAGCTGGTGCAGGAGATCGAGGTGAAGTTCCTCAGCGACATGCCACTGCTGCCGATATCGGACAACGGCTATCTGGTTGTTCGTTCGCCTTCGGTCGATCTCGGTTACCAGCTGAAGTCGGGTTATGCCCATTGGCGCCTTACCAAGGCGAAGTTCGTCTAAGACGCCTGCGGATCGCTGTCCGCGCATTCATCTGCCGCTCTGAAACATCCCCCTGGCTGTTCTGCCAGGGGAGGGCGGTCGTGCAACTCCCGCTTGGCGCGGGGGTGTGGCTCCGCCTGAGGGCGAAGCTGGCTCGAATTGAACGGGGGCATTGGCCTCCTATCAGGTCCAATCGCAAAGGATTTGCAGGCAATGACATATGCATCGGTCACCATCGCCCTCCCGGCAGAAGCATCAGATTCTGTCGGCTGGGCCGCCTCGGAATTGGGGACGGTGCTGAAACGCCGCGGCATTCCCTCCGCCGAAGGCAGCGCGGCCGGCGGTGGTACTGTGGTCGAAGTCGTTACGGGAAACGGCAAACCGTCGCTGAATTCTCCGGTCGAACTGCCAGGGAAGGAGGAGTCTTTCGCGCTGTATCGCGAGGGCGCACATATTGTCGCCTGGGGTCGCGACGACCGGGGCCTCGTCTTCGCTCTTATGGAGCTTGCCGACCGCGCCCGCTATTCTACAGGCGAGGATATTTTCGAGGGGACCTTCCCGCTGGTCGAAAAGCCCTCGGCACGCATCCGCAGCATGGCACGCCTCTTTTGCAGCGAAGAGGAGGACAAGGTCTGGTTCTACGACAAGCAGCAATGGCGCGACTATCTCACCATGCTTGCTTCGAACCGTTTCAACCGCTTCTCGCTGACGCTCGGGATGGGTTACAACTACCCCTACCACAATCCTTGGATCACCGACGTCTACTTCTACTTCCCCTATCCATTCCTCATGAAGGTGCCCGGCTTCGACGTCGAGATTGTCGAGCTTTCCGAAGAAGAGCGCGACACCAACCTGGAGATGCTGAAGTTCATCGCCCGCGAGGCGGCCAAGCGCGGACTGGAATTCCAGCTCGCGCTCTGGACGCAGCGCTATGATTTTGACGATGTGCCCCGGGCAAACTACACCGTCGCTGGCGTCACGGATGCCAATCTGGCGCCCTATTGCCGTGCCGCGCTGACGCAGCTGCTGACGGAAGTCCCAGAGATCACCGGTCTGACTTTCCGCGTCCACGTGGAGGGCGGCATTGCCGAAGGCGAATATGGTTTCTGGGAAGAGGCCTTCGCGGGGGTTGCCGCCGCCGGGCGGCCGATCGAGATCGATATGCACGGCAAGGGTCTCGATCACAAGATGCTGCAGATTGCCCGCGAAACCGGGATGCCTTTTGCCGCTTCGCCCAAATACCTCGCCGAGCACATGGGTCTTCCCTACCACCAGTCGGCTATCCGCGATCGCGAATATCCGCCGGAAGTGGCTCGCAGTGAACGCGAGAAGCTGAGCGAAGGCTCCCGCAAGTTCCTGCGCTACAGCTACGGAGACCTTCTGACGAAAGACAAGGACTACAAGGTCATTTATCGCATATGGGCGGGAACGCAGCGCGTCCTGCTCTGGGGCGATCCCGATCTTGCCGCGGGCTATGGTCGCAGCTCGATGTTCGCCGGTTCTGACGGCGTAGAGTGGTGCGAGCCGCAGAGTTTCAAGGGCCGCATGGGGACCGGCATTCCCGGCGGACGCTTCAACTATCAGAAACAGGGTATGGCGACGCGTTACGACTGGCAGAAATACGACTACCAGTACCGCGTCTGGGGCCGCCTGCTTTACCATCCGGAAGCCCCGCGCGACAGCTGGATGCGCTACCTTGCACGTGAATGCGGCGATGCGGCCGAATATTGCGAAAAGGGTCTGTCCTTCGCCGGCAAGGTGTTGCCGCTCGTCAGCCTCACCCACGGCCCCTCGGTCTCCAACAACCACTACTGGCCGGAAGTCTATACCAATTTGCCGCTGATCGAGGGAACGGGGCAGCGCGCCTATGGTTTCGACATGGACGCGCCTGTTCGTTTCGGTAACGCGCCGACCTTCGATTCCGCGCTCTTCGTGACGGCGCGCGAATATGCGGAACTACTGTTGGCCGGCAAGACTTCCCATCGCTATACGCCGCTCGATATTGCCGACTGGCTGGAAGAGCTTGCCGAAGGCTGCAATCAGGCGGTGCTGGATGCCAAGAAGACCGCCAGCCTTGTATCCCCGGCGGTGCAGCGCATCATGGTCGATGTCGAGATTTGCGGCGGCCTCGCCCGCTTCTTTGCCGAGAAATTCCGCGCCGCCTGCTGGGCCGAGCTCTTCATCGCCACCAAGGTCTCCTCGCTCGTCGAACCGCTTCTCGATCATGCACGCCGCGCCGTGATGGCCTGGGAACGGGTCGCCGACATCTCGCGCGATCTCTACCACGACGATCTCACCTATGGCCCTCAGTCCTGGTTGCGCGGCTCGTGGCACACGCGCCTGCCGCAAATCCAGGCCGAGCTTCTCGATCTGGAATCGCTGCGCGGCGGCGGCAAGTACGAATCGGTCAAGGCGGACGGGACCGCGCAAGGGGCGATCGATGCGCTCAAGGCGCGCCGGGCTGTCGTCGCCGGTAGCCTAGACATCGAGGCAGCAGCATCCTTCACTGCCGGCGCCGATTTCGACGTTAGGATCAGCGGGCAAATAGAGGACGAACCGGTTCTGCATTATCGTCACGTCAATCAGGCCGAGCGCTGGAAGTCGGTAAAGATGGTGCGAAACGGTGACGGCTACGTGGCCTCCATCCCTGGCGACTACACCCGGTCCGAATTCCATCTGCAATATTTCGTCAGCTCGAAGAGGAACGGACAAGCCGTGCTGACACCTGGTCTCGATGGCAAGCTTGCCAACGAGCCTTACTACACAGCGCTGCAAAGCTGAGGATTGCGGCCTGAAGGCCGCTCACGCAACTCCTGTCTGCCGCCCGAGGCGGCGACATGGAGAAAACGAAATGACGCCGCCGGTCGCGGCGTAAACGGAGGAGAGCTCTGAATGGCCCGATACCTGTTGCTCAGGCTGGCCGACGCCATCCCGACGATATTGCTGGTGCTGACGCTGGTCTTCATTGCAATGCGCATCCTGCCGGGCGATCCAGCGATAGCGGCACTCGGAGACATGGCGACGGCCGATCAGCTTGCTCTTTTCCGCGAAAAGATGGGGCTCAACGTGCCCCTTTGGCAGCAATACATCAACTTCGTCATCGGTGTCTGCACGCTCGATTTCGGTAAGTCGCTGATGACGGGCCAGACTGTCCTCGGCCTGATCGCCTACAATCTGCCGTATACGATCGAGCTTACCATCGTCGCCATGGTGATGGGTCTCATCGTCGGTATTCCTTTCGGCGTCTACGCCGCGACGAACCGCAACAAGGCGCCTGACTCGGCCATGCGCGCCTTCTCGCTGGTTGGCTATGCGATTCCGGATTTCTATCTCGGAGCGCTGCTGCTGATCACTTTCTCGCTCAATCTCGGCTGGTTTCCGATCAATGGCGGCGGCACCGGCTTCGTCGACCGGATGCACCATGTCTTCCTGCCGGCTCTGACGCTTGCCTTTGTCAAAGCCGCCTTCATGGGCCGCCTGACCCGAACTTCCCTGCTGGAAGTGCTCAGTCGGGATTATGTGCGTACCGCCCGCGCCAAGGGCGCAGGCGAGACCCGGGTAATCTATCGTCACGGTTTGCGCAATGCGCTACTGCCGCTGACGACGGGCATGGGGCTCAGCATGCTCGCCACGCTTTCTGGCTCGGTGGCCATCGAACTGGTCTTCAACCGCCCGGGCATCGGCAAGCTGTTGATCAGTGCAATCGCCGAGCGCGACTATGCCGTCATCCAGGGCGGCGTGGTGGTCTTCTCCATGCTCGTGGTGTTGGTCAACCTGCTGATGGACCTCCTCTACATCGTTGTTGATCCGCGAATTCGGGTGAAGTGATGACTACGACATTTGAACCGACTCCCCCTGTCGTTGCCGATGACCACCGCTTGGCGGACGCCATCAAGTGGATTCTCTACGGTCGTATCTCCACAAGCTTTGCTCTCGTCATCGTCGTCTGCTTCATCTTCGTGGCGATCTTCGCGCCCTGGCTCGCGCCCTATGATCCGCTGGCCCAGAGCATCCTCGCGATCAACAAGACGCCGTCCATGCAGCATTGGCTCGGCACCGATCAATTCGGCCGCGACGTACTTTCCCGCATGATCTACGGTTCGCGAAATTCGATGATCTTCGGCATCACCTCGCCGATCCTGGCGGCGATCTTCGGCACAGTCCTTGGCGTCGTCGCAGGCTATTTCGGTGGCATTGCGGACCGCGTCATCTCGCGTGTCATCGACCTTCTACTTGCCTTTCCGGAACTGCTGCTCGCGATCATCATCGCGGCCGTGCTCGGCGGCGGCTTCTGGAACATAATCGCTGTTATCACCGTCGCCTTCATTCCGGGTTTTGCCCGCGTGGCGCGTGCATCGACGCTCGCCGTCAAGCAGGAGCCCTATGTCGAAGCAGCGATCGCTGTCGGCGTGCGCACGCCGGTCATCATCTTCCGTCACATCATTCCGAACATCGCCGCGCCGATCGTCGTGCTGACGACGCTCTGGGTCGCCTCGGCCATCCGCCTTGAAGCCTCGCTGAGCTTCCTCGGCATCGGTACGCAGCCCCCGAACCCCAGCTGGGGCAACATCATTCGCGATGGCCTCAACAATCTGTTCGGCTCGTCATGGCCGGTCATTGGCGCGGGTATCGCCATTACCTTCGTTGTGCTCGCCTTCAATCTCCTGGGCGATGCGGTGCGCGACGTTCTGGATCCGGAGACCGCGCAATGAACGCACCCTTGCTGAAAATCCAGAATCTCACGGTCGATTTCGGGTCGCCTGCCAATCCCATACGTGTCGTCAACGGCGTCAGCCTCGAGGTCGAGGCTGGCGGCTCGGTCGGCATCGTCGGCGAATCCGGCTCGGGCAAGTCGGTCACTTCGCTCGCCGTCATGCGCCTGCTTCCCGAAATCTGCAGGATTTCTTCCGGCAGCGTCGAGTTCAATGGCACCGATCTCCTGACACTGCCGGCGCGCAGCATGCCGCAAATCCGCGGCCGGGACATCGCCATGATATTCCAGGAGCCGATGAGCTCGCTCAATCCGGTGATGACGATCGGCGACCAGATCGGCGAAGCGATCAAACTGCACGGGAATATGAGTCGGGAACAACGCCGGGCCCGAGTAATCGAACTCCTGAAGCTTGTCGGCATTCCCAATGCAGAAGGCCGCCTCGGTGCCTATCCACACCAGTTTTCAGGTGGCATGCGCCAGCGCGTGATGATCGCCATGGCGGTCGCCTGTAATCCGAAGCTGCTGATTGCCGATGAGCCGACCACCGCGCTCGACGTGACGATCCAGGCACAGGTACTCGACCTGATGCAGAAGATCCGCCGCACGTTGAATACGGCGGTTCTCCTCATCTCGCATGACCTCGGCGTCATCGCCGAAGTCTGTGACCGGGTGATCGTGATGTATGCCGGCCATGTCGTCGAAGACGGCGATGTCCGTTCGATCTTCGCCAATCCCAGCCATCCCTATACCCGTGGCCTGTTGCAATCGATCCCGCGCCTCAGTGATGAGGAGGGTAGCCAACTCTATCAGATCCCTGGCTCCGTGCCGGCTGCGGGTTCAGTGAAAGCGGGCTGTCCCTTTCATGCCCGCTGCCCGCTTCGTGTCGACAAGTGTTCCAGCGAGATGCCGCCGATGTTTACCTTCGGCTCATCGCACAAGGCCGCCTGCTGGGTGACCGGCGAAGCCGCAGCGCCTTCGCAAGCGATCAGGGAGAATACGTGATGACACCCATTCTGCGCGCCGACAATGTCCAGAAGGTTTTCGCGAGTGGCGCAGGCCTTTCGTTCGGGCAACCCAAGGACGAGGTGAGGGCGGTTGACGATATCAGCCTGGAAGTGATGAAGGGCGAGACGCTGGCGCTCGTCGGCGAATCCGGCTGCGGCAAATCCACCCTCGGCCGCCTGCTGCTGCGGCTGATCGAGCCGAGCGCCGGACGTATCGTTTTCGACGGAATCGACCTGACCACGCTCTCGCATGAAAAGATGCGGGCGATGCGGCAGAAGCTGCAGATGATCTTTCAGGACCCCTACGGCTCGCTCAGCCCGCGCCGCAGCATCGCGGATATCATCGGCGAGCCGCTCGATGCTTTCGGTCTTACGCGCTCCAAGCGGGAGAAGCGGGAGCGCGTCGCCGATCTCCTGAATCAGGTCGGTCTGTCGCCGAGCGCCATGGACCGCTATCCCCGCCAATTCTCCGGCGGCCAGCGCCAGCGCGTAGGCATTGCCCGGGCAATCTCGCTTGAACCGAGCTTTATCGTCGCCGATGAGCCCGTCTCCGCACTCGACGTTTCCGTGCAGGCGCAGATCATCAACCTGATGCAGGATCTGCAGAAGAAGAAGGGCTTTTCCTTCCTCTTCATCGCCCATGATCTTGCCGTGGTGCGGCATATCGCCGACCGTGTCGCGGTCATGTATCTCGGCCGCATCGTCGAGATCGGTCCGAAGCGCTCCGTCTACAACGCTCCTCAGCATCCCTATACACAGGCGTTGCTTTCAGCAGCCCCGGAGCCCGACCCGGAGCGCAAGGCAAGCCGCATCGTGCTGCAGGGAGATGTGCCGAGCCCGTCACGCATTCCGACAGGCTGCAGTTTCCACACCCGCTGTCCGATTGCGCAGGACATCTGCAAGGCCGAGCGTCCGCCGCTTCGCGCGGTCGCGGCCTCCCAGTTCGCCTCTTGCCATTTCGCCAAGCCTAAGCCGATTTCAGTACTGGCTTGAGCAACCGCGATCGATCGAGGTGGCTGAATGATAAATCTGCCGCATCGCGCCGGTGTTGCCGGCGTGTTTCTGCGGAGCTCGGCCTGAGACAGGAGAAACGCGTGGAAGAGAAGGATTTTCATGGCCGCGTGCAGTCAGTTGATCGCGCAATGATGCTGCTCGAAGTGTTGGGCGAAGATGAGGATGGCAACCGCCTCAGCGATCTCGCCAGCCGCACCGGACTGGCGCGATCGACGGTTCACCGCTTGCTGACGACACTTGAGCAACGCCAGTTCATCCAGTTCGATCCTGCTTGCCGCCTCTGGCATATCGGCCGGCAGGCCTTCGCTGTTGGCTCCGTTTTCGCGCGCCAGCGCAACATCGCCGCCACGGCCTTGCCCTTCCTGCGCCGTCTGCGGGATCAGAGCCGCGAGACCGCCAATCTTGGCATCGCCGATCAGGGGGAGATGCTCGTGGTGAGCCAGATCGAAAGCCGCGAGATTGCCCGTGCAGTCACCCATGTCGGGGGGAGTGCGCCCATGGCGGCTTCCGCCATGGGCAAAGCCATTCTCGCAACCTATTCGGACGAAGATGTTTCGGCGATGCTCGTGCGCCACGGATTGCGACGCCTGACGGCGAATACGCTCACGCGACGCGTCGGCCTCGATGCCGAGCTTCAGACGATCCGTCAAAACGGTTACGCGGTGGACAACGAAGAATGCCAGGCGGGGCTTCGTTGCGTCAGCGCCGCTGTCTATGATCATCAGGGAGAGGCGCTGTGTGCGATTTCCGTCTCAGGGCTTGCCGCACGGATCACCGAGGATCGCATTGCTGCGCTCGGGCCGCTCGTCGCCGAGACTGCCGGCCGCCTGACGTTCGCTTTCAGTGGCATGCTGCCTCGTCATATTGCGGCCGAATGACGCCGCCATACTTGTGTAGCCGCCATACTTGTGTAACTGCCATTTCTAATGTTGGGCGGCCCGCAGCCCATCGGTAACGACGCGGGCCGGTCTTCTCGCGTCGGCCGATCAGTCGACGACGATGACTTCATGATCGAATATCTGGCCGATCTCGATAATTATTTCCTCGCCTTCGACCTTGATATTCGGCTGAGAACTGCTGACCCGCAGGGAGACGTCGGGCACGGCGCCCGAAGCCCCCTTTCGCCGCAGCCGCAGCGTTACCGGGCCGATGGGCAGAAGTTCCGCTTGCCGGCCGGGAATACGCGAGGTGAGGACACGGTTGTTGAGATGAACAATCTGTCGGTTACCCTGCCGGTAGGCTGCAGCCGTAATGAACCCGTGACCGCCCTCCAGTGTCAGGAGCGCACCTTCAGCCAGGATCCAGTTGACGGCATTGGCGATCAACCGGCCATGCTCGAACTGCTCGTCGCGTGCGAAGCATCGATCGAGATCGGCGACAAACCAGACGAAACGGCTTCCGATCGCACCTTCGCGGACGGTGATCGCCGGGAGGTGCGTATGCGGCTTCCGCATCCAGGATGTCTCCGGCGGATAGATCGGAAAATCCGGAATGAAGGTTGCGAGCACCGTCACGTCGCTTTCGGTCCCGACAACCGGGAGGAAGCCGCCGAAGGGGAGGGTGTCGGTATCCTCGAAACCGGCGAGAACAGGATGCCGCTCGCCTGCGGCTTTCGGTGCCGTAGCATCCTTCGGCCCGTGCACGCCGGCGCGAAGCTCCGGCAAGAGCCGCAGATAGGTGTGGCGAGCACTGGTCTCGATATCGGTATTGGCAGCGTCCTGCCCACCATGGCTGGCACCCTTGTGATGCAGGCCGAAGAGATCGGCCAGAGCAAAGTCGGGGCGCTTATCGCCATACTGACTGTAGAGGCTGGTTTCCGAGGACGCGATCACTGAGCCGCCCTGCGCGGCAAAAACTCTAACGCCTTCAACCTGTTCATCCGACATGGCGGCGAGGTTCGGCAGGATCAGCACGTGGAAGCGGCCAGCCGCCCCGGCGATATCGTCTGCATGCACCGGAAGATGGGTGATGCCGGCCCGGTCGAGCGACCTGAGCATACCGCGATAGGGGTTCATTGTCCGGTCATTGGCGCGGTCGCGTCCGTGAAAATCGTGGTTGGTCTGCGACCAGACGACCCCGACATCGGATTCCGGGCGGCGATTGAAGAGAATATCCTCGTTCGCCTCATGCCAGGTGAAGATCGGTTCGGCGGTCCTGTATTGCCGGCGGTCTTCATGCGAGGAGCCGATGTGGTGCCACCATGGCTGGATTCCTCCTGCGAAAGCCGCGGAAGACCACAGCCGGACCTCGGCGACCGGCATGCTGGCAAGCCGGAAGGCAGGCGAACCAAGCTGGTATTGCGGCGTGCTCTCAGGGATGAGCTTATCCCAGCCGCCGACCTCGTGCAGGCGCTTGCCGGCTTCCGTATTGTCCTCGAAACCGTCGATCCCGTTGCGGCGCTGATGGTCGAGCATGACGAGCGGGCTGCGGCTGAGGATGGCCTTCAGGTCGATGAAACGGTTGCAATTGTTCAGCACATCACCGCTGATCATGCCCATCCAGTGGCAGTTCTCGCCACCGGCCTTTGTGGTCACGCGGTTGTTAAGCTCCCAGAGCTCGGTACGCCGCTGGAAGTTCCAGCCGATCCAGAGCCGATAGTTCTCGTCATCCCAGTCGTGGCGGCGCGGCAGATCGACACCGGACCAAGCGAAGAACTGCTCCGAGCAATGCCGGCAGTAGCAGATGTTCTTGCGTGGAATCCCTGCCCAGCTGTTGTCGGCAAAGCCGTCCGGCCGGCTACGCTCGATGATCTCCTCCATGATCGACGGAAGATATTCGCTGTAATAGGGTGAATTGATGCAGGTGATGTATTTGTCGGCCTGGCGATATGGCTTGCCCTCGATGTCGAGGCAAATCCAGTCGGGATGGGCGCGGTAGAAATCGTCGGCCACGCGATTGGAATCCATGCGGGCGATGAGTTTCAAGCCTTCTTCGCGGGCTGCCGCCACGACCTCGCCATAGAGGTCGCGATCGCCGAGTGTCTCGGCGCGGTGATGCAGCGGAAACTTCGTCGGATAATAGCTGACGATGCCGCCGGCATTGACGATCACACCGTTTATACGCGTTCGGCGCCAGTGCTCTCGCCACCAGTCGCCATCGTAGCGCGCCGGGTCGATCTCCACCAGGTTGGTCTGGCCCCAACGTCTGGCCGTGCGGTACCAAGGTTCCGATCCCATGCGGTAAGTACTCTCTCCTCGATTGATGTGCCGGCAAGTTAAAGAATTTCCAGCCCGCGTCTCGGTTCTTCGGCGAGAATTCCGCGATGCGGAAAGCGCGCGGGTTGCTTCTGCCTCCCGGTTGACTCTGCTAGTCTTTCTTGGGATGGAGCGATTTGGCCGTCGACTTCAAGGTCACGGGGAGAGATATTTTGCGCAGCCGCCGGACCGATGGACGTCCCACGATCGCCGACGTTGCACGCCTGGCTGGCGTTGGCGCGATCACGGTCTCGCGTGCGCTGCGCGATCCGTCGCTGGTATCGGCATCCCTGCGGGAGAGCATTGATCGCGCCGTGCGCCAGCTGAACTATATCCCCAATCTCAGCGCCCGCGCGCTTGCCTCGATCCGAACTGACGTAATTGGCGTGCTCGTTCCCTCGCTGACGCAGAACATCTTCTCCGACGTCTTGCGCGGCATCTACGACGGCGTCGAAGGCACCGAGCTTCATGTGCAAATTGGCAATACGCGCTACTATCCTGAGGAGGAGGAGCGGCTGATCGCCCAGATGCTGCGGCAGAAGCCGGCCGGCATGATTGTCTCCGGTACCGATCAGAACGAAGCCTCGCGCCGCATGCTGAAGGAGGCCGGTTGCCCTGTCATCCAGATCATGGATCTGAGCGACGAACCGATCGACACGATCATCGGCTTCTCCCACTATCGGGCCGGTCGCGCGATCACCGAGCATCTTCTCGAATCCGGCTATCGCAATATCGGCTTTGTCGCCGGTTGGATGAACGGCCGGTCGCTGTCGCGCCTTTCCGGTCTTCGCGACGTGCTCAAGGAAGCAGGCCTCTTCAACCCTCGGCTCATTACGCCGATCGACACGGCGCATCAGCCTCGCGGGAGCGCAAGCGCCGAGGCGCGCCGCTTCGTCACGCCGCTCGCAGCACGCCACCTGCTGGCGGAGATGATGGAGGCTGAGCCCGAGATCGATGCGGTTTTCTGCAATAATGATGTCATGGCGCTCGGTTCGCTCTTCGAATGCATGCATTGCGGCCGACGTGTGCCTCAGGACATGGGGATCGCCGGCTTCAATGATTTCGAGGTCATGGAGGCCGCCTATCCTGCCATCACCAGCGTGCACACGCCGCGCTGGGAATGTGGTTACGAGGCGGTCACCACGCTCCGCCGCCGGCTGAATGGCGACAATGACGGCGAGAAGATCATCGATCTCGGCTTCAAGATCGTGAAACGTGAGAGTACGGATCGGACGGGCAGGGGAGGTGCAAGCTACTCCGCCTGACACCGTTTCAAGTATGATCTCGGCCAGGGAATTGGATCGCGCACACTTATGACTTTCTGGTTTCGGATGTTCCGCCTTGACGAAGCCCTCTGAGGCGCCGGCCCTAGGCTAGGCATGTGCGATTCCCCGACGTGGCGCCGTGCATCGATCGCATCGGGGTCAGGAAGCCGCTAGTCCTGCGAGAAGCGGCGCGTAATCCGAGAGCCTGCGCGATAGGTATTCAGTCAACAGCCGAACCCGCTTCGTCTTGCGGGTTTCCCCCTGCGTGAGAAGCCAGAGCGTTCCATACATGTGCAGCTCGGTGCCCGGCACCCTCTCCAGGAGCGGGTCGGCGTCTCCGACGAAGCATGGAAGCGTCGTGATCCCTATTCCTTGCCGCGCGGCAACGACCTGAGTTCCGGCATCCGTTGTTCTGAACGGAGCTCCCGCGGTACGGATATCTCCCTCGCCGGCCCAGTCCGGAATTCCATGGCCGCTTATTACTATCCATCGGAGGGATTCGGCCGCGCCCGCACGCCACGAGGCCAGTCGATCACGCGACACGTAGATGCCGCCAAACACGTCCGGCCCCTTCAGGCCATGAAGATTGAGTGGCAGGGTCTTCCGGTCGTAGACGACGCGGACCGCGACGTCCGCCTCCCGGTTGGTGAGATTTGCAAGCTCGCCGGACGGCAGGATGTCCATCTCGATATCCGGATGGAGCCGTGTGAAGTCGGCGAAGTCCGGCATGAGCAGGTGTGTGGCGAGGGTTGGGGCCAGCGTCACCCGCAGAAGTCCGCTCACGCCCTGGTCCCTCCCGAAGACGCGGGTCTCCAACTGGTGCGAAGACGATTCCATCTGCTCCGCCAGTTCGAGAACTTCCTCGCCGGCGGCCGTAAGGCGATAGCCCGAAGGCAGCTTTTCGAACATCTGCGCGCCCAGTCGTTCTTCGAGCTGGGCTACGCGTCGCAGTACGGTCGAGTGGTTCACTCCCACACGTTCGGCCGCAGCTCGAACCGAACCGCCACGTGCGACCGCGAGAAAATAGCGAACGTCGTCCCAGTCTATCATGGTGCAATCCCGCACCGCACTTGGCGGCGCCCCAAATTGTTGGCGGTTCTCAGGCTAGCGCAATTGGATGGCCGCAGTCCAAGTGATAGTGAAAGCCACTGGCCATGATGGGCCGGGCGGATGATTTTCGCACCACCGCTTTGCGCTCGTGCGCACTCAAAGGCCCAGCCGGGCGAACATATGTTGAGGTTCTCGGGCTTCACCCGAGCAGCTTCAACGAAGGACGGAACATGACCAGACTGAATGGGAAGACAGCAGTTATCACCGGCGGCGCTACCGGCATCGGCCTGGGAGCGGCAAAGCGCTTCGTCGAGGAAGGCGCTTTCGTCTTCATCTTCGGCCGCCGGCAGGAGGCGCTCGATACCGCCGTGGCCGCGCTTGGACCCAACGCTCGCGCCGTGAAAGGGTCCGTATCCGACGAGGCTGACCTTGACCGTCTCTACGCTGCGGTCAAAGCCGAGCGTGGAAGTCTCGACGTCGTCTTTGCCAACGCCGGCGCAGGAAGTCCTCTCCCTCTCGGAAAGATCACGGCAGAACACATCAACGAGACGTTTGACACCAATGTGAAGGGCACGATCTTCACAGTTCAGAAGGCGCTGCCGCTGATGGGCGAGGGCGGCTCCATCATCTTGACCGGATCGAGTGCGGGCACGACCGGCGCTCCGGCATTCAGTGCCTACGGCGCGAGCAAGGCGGCCGTACGAAACCTCGCGCGCACCTGGGCGGAAGACTTGAAGGGCACCGGCATCCGGGTGAACGTACTGTCGCCCGGAGCAACGGCGACCGAACTCGCGAAGGAAGCGCTAGGCGAGGAAGGTCAGAAGGCCTTCGCTTCGATGACGCCGCTCCAGCGGATGGCCGATCCGTCCGAGATCGGGGCGGTCGCCGCCTTCCTCGCGTCCTCCGACAGCAGTTTCATGACAGCCAGCGAAGTCGCCGTAGACGGCGGCCTTGCCCAGCTCTGACGCGCTCCGCTCTACGGCGCTCGGCCCACATCGCAGGGCGCTGGAAACAAGGATAGATTCATGACCTACGCAATTATCGGCTTCGGCAAGATCGGCCACGCCCTCGCCAGGGCGTTTGCCCGGAGCGGGATCGAAGTTTCAGTCGCGACCACCCGCGAAGCGGAAAGTTTCGCTGCCGACGCGGCCGCGATCGGGCTGACGATCGTCCCAACGACGTTGGCGGAGGCGGTAAAGGCGGACGTCCTCTTTCTCGCTGTCCGTTTCGAATCTCACTGGGAGGTCGCGAAAGCGGCGCCCGACTGGAAGGGGAAGACCATCGTGGACGTAACCAATGCCTACGGCGTGCCGCCTGAAGAACTGGACGGGAAGCCATCTTCCATGTTCGTCGAGCAGTCATTTCCAGGCGCGAAACTGGTCAAGGGCTTCAACCATCTCGTCGCCGACATTCTCGACCAGGATCCGACCGTGCACGGCGGCAGGAGGGTCGTGTTCCTGGCGAGCGACGACGACGGTGCCGCAGCGGAGATCGGCGCGCTCGCCGAGAGCCTGGGGTTCGCGCCGATCAACCTCGGCGGCCTTTCGGAGGGTGGTCTTCTGGTGCAGGCGCGCGGCAGAGCTTGGGGCCGCCTTATTTTCAAAGATCTGATCAGCCTCGAATGAAGAATTTATCGGGCGTCCAATGGGCCCAGGTTCACGTTCCTGCGCCCATGGTGGCGTTGCCAGGCGGTCTCGTCAGGACGGTGCTCGTGATCAGATTGACGATATGATCAGCCCTTGGCGTGAACGAGGGCTGGTCGACGGCCCAGCCGAGCGCGGTTATCAGGGCCACCAGGTCGCGCCGTTCATGTCGCTGCGCGCCGTGCCTTCGGCCTGAGCACGGAGCAGTATCCAAGCGCACCTCTGGTGACCGTCAAGGGCCGCAGGGTGACGATAGGCTCTTCCGGAAAGTGCCAGCGGCGGACATTTGCCTTATTGAACGAATGACCGGTTTAGGGCGACGAGAGTGGTTGTCGCCCGACGGATTCGCCGCAGCACCGGACATTGCTCGCGTAACGAGTTGACTGCAGAGGCCCTATCGGCGAGCTATCCACCTGCAGCGGTGCAGCTATAGGCTGCCGGCTCGATTCCTTTCAAGACCTATGTTGTTTCCCGGTACAACAGCTTTGCGCCCACATCTCGGCCATTTTAGTTTGGCTAAGCCAATTCCCGAAAGACGTTAATGCCCGGCCAAGCAATAGGCACAGCAACAAGCTTCCATACTTTGCATGGTCAACTGGTGATTCGCCGAAGCATGGCCTCGATCTCCGGTAGTTTCAGCCTCAATCTCTGCGACGACCGGGATCGTTGGGAGCGTAGCGGTCTCCTGCGATCTGATCCGGTGCGAAAATGGCACTGAGATAGGCAATCTCGTCGCGACTAAGAGCGACGTTGGTCGCGGCAAGGTTCTCGCGCACATATTCGACGCGCTTGGTGCCGGGGATCGGCACGATGTCGAAGGGCTGGGCCAGGAGCCAGGCGAGCGCGAGCTGGCTGGGACGGCAGTGCTTTCTCTCGGCCAGTGCCGTGAGCGCCTCGACGGAGGCAAGGTTCGCGGTGAGGTTTTCGGCCGAAAAGCGCGGATCGGTGTTCCGGAAATCTCCTTTGGCGAAGCGCGTCTTAGCGCTGACCGCGCCGGTCAACATGGATCGCCCGAGCGGGCTGAATGGCACGAAGGTGATGCCCAGTTCACGGCAGGCGGGCAGGATTTCCGCCTCGACACCACGCTCCCACAGCGAATATTCGGACTGTAGCGCCGTTATGGGGTGAACCGCATGCGCCTGGCGGAGCTGGGCCGCGGTGACTTCGCTGAGGCCGATGGCGCGCACTTTGCCCTGATCGACAAGCCGGGCCATGGCCCCGACCGTTTCCTCGACCGGCACGTTCGGATCCAGGCGATGAGCATAATACAGGTCGATGATCTCGACGCCGAGACGGCGCAGGCTCGCCTCGCAGGCGGAGACGACATAGTCGGGGTGCCCGTCGATGCGCACGCTCTTGCCGTCATCGGTGAGCCTGACTGCGAATTTGGTGGCCAGCACCACCTCGTCGCGGCGCCCGGCGATGGCTCCGCCAATCAACTGCTCATTGTGTCCGAAGCCGCGGTTCTCGGCGCCCACCAGCATATTGGCGGCGCCATAGATATCTGAGGTGTCGATGAAGTCGACGCCCAAATCCAGGGCCTCGCGGATGGTTCCGGCCGACTGTACGTCATCGGCCTCACCATAAAATTGCGACATGCCCATGCAGCCCAGCCCGATCGGACGGACGACCAGATCGGAATGGCCCAGCGGGACGCGGGCCGATCCGCCAATATCATCGGAAGAGAAAGTCATTTCAGTTGTTTCCTCGCAGCTGCTGCACATAGGAAGGGCAAACCCGGCCGTTGGCTCTTGCCATTTCATCTAGGAGGAATTGATCGTCGTAACAATTGCGATAAAACAGATCTCAGAATAACGGAAAATGCGATAATGCGATCAGCCAAGCTCCTCGAACTCGAAGCCATACTGGCGATCTCCCGTCGCGGCAGTTTTCGCGCTGCCGCTCAGGACCTGGGCATTTCTCCCACCGCCATCGGCAACGCTGTGGCAGGGCTCGAGGATGAACTGGGGGTCAGGCTTTTCGACAGGACCACTCGGCGGGTAGACCTGACTGCGGCCGGCCACGACCTCGTGCGCGCCGTCGCTCCGGCCCTGTCCGATATCCACGCCGCCACCGAGGCCGCCCGCAGTCGTCGCCGCAGTCCGAAAGGCACATTGCGGATCAACTGCTCAATCGCCGGCGGGCATCAGATTCTCGTTCCCTTCATCGTCGAATTCATCCGCCGCTATCCCAACGTGAAGGTCGATATCGTGACCGAGGGGCGCTTGGTGGATATTGTGCAAGCGGGATTCGATGCCGGGGTGCGCGTAGCGAGCGCTGTTCCGCCCAACATGACCCTCGTTCCTCTGGGCCAGAGGCTGCGCTATCGAGTGGTTGGGTCGCCGGACTATTTCAAAACCCGCCCGACTCCGGTTCATCCCAATGAGCTAGTTGGGCACGATTGCATCCGCATCCGCTGGCCAAGTGGGGCACCCTATGAATGGGAGTTCGAGAAGGATGGGGAGACCATGCAGGTCGATGCGCCCTGGTCGCTCAGTCTCGACAATCATGGCTTGATCGCCCGCGCGGCCCTGGCGGGCGTGGGCCTTGCCTATGTCGCCGAAGCCGAGATTGCCGACTATGTCGCCTCCGGGCGACTTATTCCGGTTCTGAGCGACTGGATGCCGCCCAGTCCGGGCTTCTGCCTCTACTTTCCCGAGCGCCGCCCGACTGTCGGATTTGCTGGCGCACTGGCGCAGGTGATAGCGGAACTGGGCGGCGGAGGCGATTGATGCCGATCAGACCTGGGTCAGCCCGCCATCGACACACAGATCGATGCCGGTGATGAAGCTGGAATCCTCGGAGGCCAGGAACAGCGCGGCCGTGGCGATTTCGCGCGGACGCCCGAAGCGCCCGAGCGGTACCATGGCCGTCATTGCATCTTTCCAACCCTGCGGCGCAGGCTGGGTGAACGGGGTATCGATCGGGCCGGGACTGATGACATTGACGCGGATGGCGCGATCCCTAAGCTCCATCGTCCAGCCGCGGGCGAAGGCCCGGACGGCAGCCTTGCTGGCGCTGTAGACGCTGGCACCCGGCATGCCCTTCAAATGTGCGATGGAACTGTTGAGGATGATCGATCCACCGTCGCGAAACAGTGGCAGGGCCTTTTGCACCGTGAACAGCACGCCCTTAACGTTGACGTCGAGGGTGTGATCGACCAGTTCGGGCGATACGCTTGCCACGGGCTCGCCCATATGCCCGGCGCCGGCACTGGCAAACAGTACGTCGATATGGCCCTTCTCGGCGCTGACGGTGGCAAACAGGCGATCGAGGTCGGCAGGGTCGGACACATCGCCCTGAATGCCGGTGACGTTTTCTCCAATATAGGCGACGGCTGCATCGACCACGTCCTGGCGCCGGCCGGTAACGAAGACATAGGCTCCCTCCTCGACGAAGATTTTTGCCGTTTCCAATGCCATGCCGGAGGTTCCCCCGGTAATGACGGCGACTTTTCCACTCAGCCTGGACAATTTGGCCTCTTTCGTTGGTTGCATGCCCGGTTGTGGCCGGGAATGCCCCTTACTTACGGGCTGGGCGGCGATTTCCAATTCAGGCCGAACGAATAGCTTGAATTCCAGTGTGGAATATCTGTCTTCTTCTTTATTCCAATTCATGCTCTCTGGGGTTTGATATCGGCGAGTGGAGACGGCAAAATGGATCAGCTCAAAAGGATGCGGCTGTTCGTGCGCACCGTGGAAACCGAAAGCTTTTCACGCGCCGGCAAGGCGGAGAGTGTGGCGCAGTCAACCGTCAGCAAAGAAGTCGCGGCATTGGAAGCCCATTTGGGCACATTGCTGATCCGGCGCAGTTCGCGCGGGCTGAGCGTGACCGACAAGGGCAGGGAATTCTACGACTTTGCCGTCGGCATGCTGAGCGATCTGGAAACGGCGGAGGCGCGCATACGCTCGGGGGAGATATCTGTCAGGGGTCGGCTGCGGGTGACCTGCTCGCCGGTGTTTTCCAATCGGCTGATAGCGCCGCGTCTGCCGGCTCTGTTCGCCAATTATCCTGATCTGACGATCGATATGGAGGTTTCGGAGCGCTATGTGAGCCTGATCGAGGACGGCGTCGACGTTGCCATTCGCATTGGCGAGCTGCCTGATTCCGGCTTGCTCGCGCGCCACATCGGCTGTGTGGAGACCACGGTTGTCGCTTCTCCTGCCTATCTTGAAGAGCATGGCACACCGGCTAACCTCGATGACCTGGCCAGCCATAGCTGCCTGCCCTTCACCTTCCAGGGCAGTTCCAAAACCTGGAAATTCCAGGGCCCTGAAGGTCCGGTGGTCGTACCACCTTTCGGCCCGCTCCGCACCAACGACCCCGAAAGCGTCCATGTGGCAGTGCTGGCAGGGATGGGTCTGGCCCAGGGGCCAAGCTGGATGTTTGCCGACGATATCGAGGCTGGCAGGCTGGTGTCGGTCCTGCAGGAGTATACGCCGCGGCTCTATCCAATACAGGCCGTCAGTTCCACGACCCGCCGCATGACGGGGGCGATCAAGGTCTTCGTCGATTTCGTCGCAGCCCTCCTCAAAGACGAGCCGCACCTGCGCCTGCGATAAGCTGCGCAAGTCGCACGTGGACCCAATTGAGTTCTCCTTCGGCCACCAAAGTCAAAATCGGAACCTTCGTCGGAGATCAAGAAATTCGAAGCCGTGCGACGGTGGTCCAGATGGCGCCGGTTTTGGTTGTTCGAATGAGCGGCTTTGCGCCCCCATGTTTCGGCACTCAGGTGCCGGCGCGCCTGCCCAAAATCGGACATCGCCGCGGGCACGGTCCCCTGTTCGGCGTCAATGCTGAGGGGAGCGGGAATATGAGGCGAGCTTCAAGAACGGATGTATCGGGCGTGACACTTTGAATGCTGCCTGATGATTGCATTTATGTCTCTGCGGAAATCACTCTGGATCAGTGCTCGGGAGTTCAATGTCCGCGCGTCAATTAAGCGCGCTTATCTAAGTCGGTCGCTTAATTAAACGAAATGCGCCTTGCTTAAATAAGGGGCCAGACTGATACCGGGTTTATGCCGGTTGGCCCATGAGGGCTACCTGCAGGCACAGGCGAATTTGGTAGCGGGGCGGCGATTCCACTGGCTCAAGATCGTCGCAGGCGCCTTAGCGGCCGCATTCGGCGCGTTGGCCGCGACCCATCCGATTGGAGGTTTCGGTCCTTGGGTCGCCGTCTGCACCACACTTGGCGCGGCTTTCGCCGCCCATTCCGCCGCGGAGCGCTACCAATTCCAAGCTGCGACGTATGCCGCGAGGGCGCGAGGACTCGAGGATCTCGAAAGTGAGTAGCGGGGAAGGAAAAGACCGCAGATTCCTCGACATGGGTGGCTTTCGTCAACGCTTGCGAAAAGGTGATCTCAGCCGAGAATCGTGCTTGGATGGCCAAGCTTGACGCACCGGATCGGGGTGTGGCGGCTGCGGTAAGCGAAAAGACTTGAACGCCGATGCCATTCTTTGTTGTTGAGGGGCGTTGGTATATACGTGGGACGTATATGGATCCCGGCCTAGTTCGCTGGCGACGCGTGTCCAAGGCGGCCCGATGCTGAAGACGGTGCGGCCGACCGGATCCGTCGAAGGAGCGGTGTAAGTCTCAATCTTCAATAGCACACTGCATGAACTTCGCGTGGCGCCACACCGGCCTGTGCGCCGGGGCAGAGTGCACAGTGCCTTTACAATGCCTCAGCGCCAAGGCGTTGAGGAACGCTCGTCGAAGCCGGCTGGCCCAGCGGCGATTCGTTACTTAGGTCACGGATGTTGCGGTCGGAGCCACCTGATCAATGGGGCCGAAGTATGCACCAAGATGATGGTGAAGCCGCCAATCAGAATGGCCAGAACAGCCTGAATCGTGGACGTCGTAGTCCAGTGAAGAACCCCCGCGAGATAGGCGGACACGGTACTGACGCCTACCGCAATGTCGTCGATAAAATGCTCAGGGCCATGGAAGCCCAGTTGGGCCATTCCGTGGATGAGAATGCTACCACCCACCCAGAGCATGGCGGCTGTCCCGATCATTGCGAGGATAGTGAGGAACACGGGGACGCCGATAACAAGGCCACGCCCGAACGCTCTCACCGGGCCGACGGATGAGCTGGCGAGCGCTAGTCCTATATCGTCCGCCTTCACGATGAGGGCAACGACGCCGTAGACAGCCAAGGTGATCAGGATGCCGACTGACGCCAGAACTGCTGCCTGCGTGTAAATATTGGAAGTGGCGACGTTGGCGAGGGTCAACGCCATGATTTCGGCTGACAGTATGAAGTCCGTTCTGATCGCGCCGGCAACTTTCTGATTTTCCAACGCGACAGGGTCGGGTGTTCCCAGCACCGCGGCCTCGTGTCTGTGGGCCTCGTGAGGCGCGATGGCTTCGTACAACTTCTCGGCACCCTCATAACAAAGGTAGACCCCTCCGACCATCAGGAGAGGCGTGATCGCCCATGGTGCGAAATAGCCGAGAAAAATACATGCCGGCAGAAGAAAGAGAAGCTTGTTCTTCAACGAGCCGAGCGCGATCTTGGCTATGATCGGTAGTTCCCGCGCTGGTGACAGGCCGACCACGTATCTCGGTGTCACAGCCGCATCGTCGATCACCACACCGGCGGCCTTCGCGCCGGCTTTCGCTGTCTGGGCTGCGACATCATCCAGAGACGTGGCCGCAAGTTTCGCAATTGCGGCGACGTCGTCTAGGAGCGCGAGAAGTCCAGTTGCCATTTAGGTTTTCCGTTTCGTCCAGATGCAGGGGAATTCTCCCGGAGCATTTTCCACTAGGATAGCGTGACACAGTGACTTTGTCGCAACCGTTCTGTTCGGTGAGGCCTCCGCTCAGGCTCGGACGCGAGCAACGAACTGTAACCTTCTGGCTTTCGGGCGGCTCCGATCGAACAAACGACGGAGGCTGTCAGGACGAAGTGTGAACTCGCCGATACCCAAGGCGATAAGCGTTATGTGCGGCGGGACGAAGAGGGAAAGTTCCAGGAGTCCGTTGACGTCGGATGTTCGCTCAAACGCCAGAAGGCCAGGCGCCGCAGTTGCGCTCGCTCAATTCTGCTAGTCTTTCGCAGACAGTCGAGGAATGTGTGGGGAATGGCCATCAAGCGACGACAGCTCTTTGCCGATTCCCTCGTCCAATCCAGCAAGCCTCGGTCGACATACGCGCGACAGCCTTCGGATGATGCCATTCAAGACACATCATTGCATCGAATGAATGTGACAGGAAAACTGGGCACCCGCCGAACTTCCGATGCCCTGATAGTCACAGAGCCTGGATGTTTTCTGCCGCTGCTTTGCCGGATCGGCGGTCTTGCACGATATCGTAACT
Source organism: Rhizobium sp. BK251 (assembly GCF_004345245.1). Lineage (GTDB taxonomy): Bacteria > Pseudomonadota > Alphaproteobacteria > Rhizobiales > Rhizobiaceae > Rhizobium. Next base: position 114,130 of record NZ_SLUQ01000016.1, read on the forward strand.
GACCTTCTGGCCTTCGCGCAAACCGTCGAGGCCCGACCGCTGAAGGGCTGAGATGTGCACGAAAGTGTCTTGCGAACCGTCGTCGGGCTGGATGAAGCCGAAGCCCTTGTCCTGATTAAAAAATTTCACGGTACCTGTTGGCAATTTATTCCCTCTTCACAGACCAAGCCGCCAGCACTTTTAATAGATGCTTCGCGATTTGCAATTCGTTCTCGCAAGTTCACTTGCAGAGGAGACGGTCTCCGAGAAGCGGGAATGCCAAACGGAGCGTCAACACCGCCTCCAACTGGCCATGCTGCAAATTGCCCTTGAAGCATGTGGCGACGGCGCTGATGGCTTACTCGGTTAATGTCGTCACTCATTCGAAATGGCTTGGGATTCGGTTTCGACTTCGCTCAAGGCTTGAATGAGACTTCTGACAGCAATCCGTATCTTGGGAGACTGGATACCGTCAAATGCGCGAGCGACGGACACCGCCGCAGAGCTGAATGGAACGATTGCAGCTGTCATATTGTCGCTGGACGTTCCCGAGAAAAGCGTGGAGACATCCACGTTGAAGTAATTAGCGACGGCAGAGAGCCTGCTTGACGATATTCTGTTCGTTCCTTTTTCGTACTTTTGGATTTGCTGAAAGGTTACTCCAAGTGCGTCACCGAGTTTTTCTTGACTTACTCCACGCTGAATGCGCAGCAGCCTAACGTTTTGTCCAACAGCGACATCAATGGTATCCGGTGTTCTTATTGGCATTGTGCTTCCTCCATAGATATACAGCAATAATACGCACGTTGCTCGACCACAACCTCACGGCGTTCGATTATATGATTGAAGAATGTGGTGCAAACGCACTAGGATCAGTTGATACGGACTTTAGGGCGAAACTCAGGAGCTGATCGTCGTATTGCGGTTGGAAACACGCGGTCCTCGCCGACCTCGACGAGGCGAGGGGAGACAGGTGGAAGTGTTGAGTAGTTGGGACCAGGTGGGGAACCTGGCCTTTCGAGCAACAATGTGAATTTCTCTGTACATGCGGGAACAGCGCATAGCTGTTATGCGGCAAAAGCCTCGTCCACCGCAGCGCACCTCACATATCTTTGAAGACCAAATGACTTTGCCCGTATCGGCGAATAACGGACAAGGAGGTATTTTCCCCGACCGCCACGCATTGATACTCGGTGCTGCCTGACAGCACTCTATACCCGAAATCATCAAGATCGCTGACAAGACAATGTCTTTGCTCTTCGTTGATAAAAGCAATGTAGGTGCCGCTTTGTTCGCAGAAATTGTAGCTTTCCATTTGGCTCGGTAGATCGGAGGCAAGGCAAACGATATCGAATTCGGCAAATGCCGGATTGTTTAGTGACACGTCGTGGCCGCTATCAATTTCTCCTATCAGACGTTGAAGCTCCGGCGAATGTCTCTCTGCGGATGCTCGGTGCGAGGCAACAATTCCCCAAGCGCCTAACGCCCCAACCGCTGACAAAGCAATGGACAGTCCGATCCAGACTTTGTTGGTTCTCATCCGCATCCGGACCCTTACGAGTTTCCTCTTAACTCTCCTTTTCCCGCGAAGGGCGGTGGGGAGGTCTACCTCAATCGCATGTCGAGGCCCATCTTACGCATTGGCAACCACACGGCCAGCACCACTCTGTCATCGGCGATCTGAATCGCGCCACGGTCGGGGCGGAGACCATAATACATTATGGACCGCCGCCGGGAGGGGTGCCAGCATCTCAACTGAGCGGACGGACCGCCATGGCTTTTCCCGCACCTGCATCTCGTGAAACGCCTTGCGCACGACGCGCTATCACGTCTCTTTCGAATATCCAGATTTTGCCGTCTTGATCTTGCGCCCGGGCAATGATCGCCTCCGCCATATCGCGATATAGATCAGCGTATCGGACAAGGCGCTTCAGCGATGCCTCCACAGGGCCTGCGGTAGCCTTCATCGCCTCCTGCGTGATGACGACGACCCAAGCCGAGGTGCCGTCGGTCACTCCAAGATGTCCGTTCTCTCCAAAGAGACATGGCGCTGGCTCGCAGAGCTCCAGGTGAAGAAAAACGTCCATCAGCGTACGTTCCGGCTCTTGAGGTCGGCGGCAACCGATTGTTTGAGGGCGTCCATGATGTTCACGACATTCGACCCCGGAGCGGCCGTCTCCTTGTCCTTGTTCGATCTCCTCGCAGACTTCATCGCCCTCTTCTTCGTTGCGATGAGCTTCAGGAGGCTTTCCTGGATCGGGTCGCTGACCATGGCCGGAGACCAGTTGGTCGTCTTTCCTTTTATGAGTTGCTGCACGAGAGGCACCAGGTCGGGATCGGCCTTCTCGTCGATGTTCTCAAAATAGCTCTCCTCCGGCCGAACCTCGTCGCCGAACCGGAGTGTCCAAAGCACGATGCCTTCGCCGCGCGGTTCCAGAACAACGGCCCGTTCGCGACGGCCGATCACAAGACGCGAGACGCCTAGAACCTTCTCAGCCGCCATTGCATCCCGGATCACGGCAAAGGCATCCTGGCCAACCGGGTCATCAGGCATCAGATAATGTGGCTTCTCCAGATAGACCCATTCGATGCTCTCGGCAGGTACAAACTTGTCGATGTCGATGGTCTTGACGGTGTCGAGCGCGACGGCGTCGAGATCATCGTCGGTGAGGATGACATAGTCGTTCTCGCCACGCGCATAGCCCTTCACCTCATTGCTGTCTTTCACCGGTTTGCCGGTGACGGAGTCGATGTACTGCGAAACGACCCTGTTGCCCGTTTCCCTGTTCAGCGTATGGAAGCGAACCTTCTCGGACTCGGACGTCGCCGGGGTCATGGCGACCGGGCAGGTGACGAGGGACAGTTTCAGGTAGCCCTTCCAGTAGGGGCGCGGAGCCATGATCGATCTCCTCAACTTGCCTGGCGCTGGGCGGTTACGGACCCAGATTTGCCGGATGTGCGACTCGCCTTTTCGCGGCTCCTCCCCGCATTCGCATTGGCGGCCGTCCGGTTCGACCTGTCAGCAACCTTCATCATGCCCGCGCTTTCGCGGAGTGCGGCGAGCAGGTCATTGGGCTTGGAAACCTTGACCTCCTTCCGTTTCGGAACCGACTTGCCTTCGATCTTCGCTTTGACGAGTTCGGCGAGCGCCGTCTCGTATCGGTCGTCGAACGATGCTGGGTCGAACGCGCCCTTCTTCGTGGAAATGATGTGCTTGGCGAGATCGAGCATCTCGCCCTGGATTTTGATCTTCGGCATTTCCTCGAAGGCCTTGGCGCTCGACCTGACCTCGTAGTCGTAGTTCAAGGTGGTGGCTATCAAGCCCTTGCCGTGCGGGCGGACAAGGACAGTTCGCATCCGCCTGAAGAGAACGGTCCGAGCGATTGCGGCGACGTTCGATTTCTTCATGCCATCACGCAAGGCAGCGAACGCGTCGGCTCCCATCCTGTCTGGGGTCAGATAATAGGGCTTGTCGAAATACACGTCGTCGACGTCGGTGCAGGGAATGAACGCCTCAATCTCCAGCGTCTTGTTGCTTTCCGGGATCGTCGCGGCAACCTCTTCAGGATCGATGATGACGTACTGCCCGCTCTCGATCTCGAAGCCCTTAGTCTGTGCTTCCTTCGGAACAAGTTCTTCGGTCTCGCTGTCGATAAAGACGCGATTGACGCGGTTGCCGGTGGCCTTGTTGATCGTGTTGAAGGTAATCCGTTCCGAGGTCGATGCGGCCGTGTAGAGGGCAACGCCGCAACTGACCTCACCGAATTTCAGGAAGCCCTTCCACTGGGCGCGATGTCCTGTTGCCATGGCACGAAACTCCGGAATCACTGAGTCGCGACTCAATTGCTCCGGAACCGATTCGTTCCGAGTCGAACGAATCATTTTTCAATGGCGCAGCCGCGAGGAGGGGGAAAAGGATTTTATTATTTCCGAATCGCGTCACCGCATGAGAAGCCTTCGTGCAGTCGTCCGTGTCATCGCCACGCAAACGCCCCGGGGACGGCTATGGTACGCAACTGAACGAAGGCACCGCAAGCCATCTTGGCGGCGCTGCGGATTTGCGGTTCGAGCCACGAGATTTGCACGGGACAATCAATCTGCCTGTCTAGTCTGCGTGCGCTTTGGCATGAACGACGTGCGCGTCACCGATCCTGAGTTGCTGGAGAACCACGTCCACCGGGTATATCGTATCCATGCTCGATGTTCGCCGGCTTCTCCAGAGGGCCGGCGATTGCCCCGGTATCACCCCCAGTAGTGCCGGGGCTTCTTTTTGAGCGCTCCTCTACCTGGAGGGAACCAATCAACCAAGGCGTGGTTTAATCGTCAGGTCGAACAAGCCGGCAGAGCTTCCCCAAGATTCGCGTCTCCGGTCGGCCTGCCCCGGCGCATCCCAAATTGCGTCGGGGTTTTCATTGCCTTAGAAACGAAGCAGATGACGGAAGACGAATACAAGCCGAAGTACAGGTGGGGAAGAACCTGGCCAGGAGAAAATGGTCTGGAAGGAAGGCCGCTGCAGGACTTCATCGGCTTCGATGGCGAGGTGATTATCGGCAGGATCCGCCTCGAAGATTCCGGCCCTCTGAGAGGGCAATGTCGATGGAGTGGCCAGGGGCCATATCGCGGTATCAAGAAGCGCCTGCTGCCACACCAAGGCTATTCACCCACAGCGCGGGAGGCGTCTCGGATGGCGGAGGACTATTGCGACCGCCTACTCGCTCACAACGGCTTGCGCGGCGAGGAATCCGCGACTGGGAACTATTCCCGTTTCTAGAGGTTCGACCAACGCCTCAGTTCTTCAACTGCCCCGCCTAGCTAGCGGGGCTTTTTTTGCTACCGCCGCAGCTTCACTCCTGGTCGAAGAACTCGGCGACACTACGTCAGGGGGCGCGTGAGTTCTTTTTCGGCCCGATGAATCGTCTGCGGAACACGGCGGACAGCGGGGTGAGCTTGATGACACGCTTGACGTGCGACAGGGCGCCTGTCTTGGCGCCGAAGAGATGGAGGCGGCTCACCATCCGGCCGGAGCGGATCATGTCCACGAGGTTCGTTCCTACAGGTTCCGCCGGCTTTCGCTGCTCCGCTATCACTTCGGTACTGCGGATTTTCTCCTTGATGTAGTTGGCGATTTCGAGGTAACCGAGCCGCGTATAGTGGCGGTCATCGATCAATTCGCCGTATGCGACCACGTCGTTGATCGAGACAAACTGCCAATTGGCGTTCGCCTGGCAAAACGCGGCGCAGGCCTCATTATAGAGGGTCAAGATTTCGTGATTTTCCGGCGATAGGGCCCCGTTGACGTCTCGCGTGTTCGCACCCAACAGGAACTTTTGCTTGGCCTCCATTGCGGAGACATTCAGGAAATCCAGCGATCGCTTCAGCATATCCACCCGTTGCGGCCGGCTGGCTTCGTACAAGGTGGCGCTCTTGAGAAAATTGGCCCAGGGATGAGCATCTATGTAGCTGCCGAGCCCTTCCGGGTGCACGCGCACGACGACACCGTCGTCGGTCAAAAGGTGTGCTCCTTTCATCGCCGCCGACAGCGAGACGATCAATACATCGCTGGAGGCAAGTCGCTCGTGGAAGGATGCGAAGTCCGTCTTGTCCCAGCTCGGGATCTTCTCGAGCGCCTTGGAGGCTTTGACCTTCGCCTCGTCGCCGAGAATGAAGCCGAAATCGTCATAGCGGGTCATGATACCGTTCTTGACGCCATTGACATACTCGGCGCGGTTCGGGCTGCAGTAGCTGGCGACGGCAGTGAGATCGCAACTGCCGATGAGAAGCAGCCGCGGGGCGTCGGTCGCCGTGGCATCCACTTCCTCCGCCTGGATTTCAGTCACCCAGTCGACCTTGTCGAAAGTCTTGATCGGGTTCGAGACTGGTCCGACGACTTGAATGCTGGGCTCGCCTATTCGCTCATAG
>NZ_SLUQ01000017.1 GCF_004345245.1 Rhizobium sp. BK251
CGATCGGCCAGATGCCGGGCGAAGGCTCGCGTCAGCGCCAGGCGCTGGTCTGCACTGAGCTCGTGCGGCAGCGCCACCTCGAACTCGCGGGCAACACGGGCATCACTGCGCTTCTCCGCCCGCTCGGCGGCATTCCATAGTGCCGAACGGTTCCTCGCCCATGCGGCACTGACACCTTCCGGCAGGACGATCTCGGCATGTTCGACGCCCTGACGGTTGGAGAAGTCATGGGTCAGCCCATCGCGGGCGTTGGTCAGCCGCTCGGCGGCACGATAGGCGGCGGACGCCACGGCACTGCGTCCGCTGCTGCGGGCGACCGGCTTCATGCTGAGATGATAGATCGCCATCGCCCTTCCCCTCCCCCTGGTTAGCGGACCTGCCGGTCCGCGCACCGAGTTGCCCGGCAACTCGTAAGTGCGCCCTTGTGCCTTCGTCGACTGCGCGCCTCCGGCCCTGGTGGGAGCAAGCCGCAATCGTCGTCTGCCTTCCTCGCCCGGACAGACTGTTCTCGCCACTCGCAGATCTGCGAGTGGTCGAGTGGCGTGGCTGCGGGCAGCATGGGCGCCGGTGCAGCCGTCAATGCCGCGACGGCAGTTCGGATTGATCACAGGACAGGCGCGCGGCCCGACACGCAGGGCCCGACAAGGGAGAAGAACCACATGGCACGAAGGACCATCGGCGAGCGGTTGGCCCGGCTGGAGGCGCAGAAGAAGACGTTGCAGATGCGGCTTGGCAAACAGGAGCGCGCCATCGACACGCGCCGCAAGATCCTGATCGGCGCGCTGGTGCTGCATCGCCTCGCGCATGAGGGCGGCGCACCGTTTGCGCGCGAGCTCGCTGCATGGCTGCGGCGCGAACTGCCGAAGTTTCTGCTGCGCGACGCAGATCGAAGCCTGTTCAACGATCTGCTGACGCCGCAGGGCGACGACCGAGCCGCGAGCGATGGTGCCGATGATGCCGATGCTCATCGCGAGGCCAATCGATGAACTGGCTTCGTCTCGTCAGGGCGGCCTTTGCCAACATGATGCGCATGGCCATGCGTGATCCGCTATGGGCCGTCGTTGCTCTGGTTCGGTTTCCGCTTCGATATGCCAGGTCGTTCTTCATGCATGCGGCGGGCTATGCATTCGTCGTGTTCGCCGTCGGCTTTGGGATGGACTATCTCACCCGCGAGATCCTCGGCAGCAGCAAGGGCGATCTAATCTGGATGATCGGCAACTGGATGTTCTCCGCCTTCGCCGTCGTCCTGCTGCTTCGGATGTTATCCGCGCCGCTGATCCTGCACTTTGGGCCGGCGAACGATGCCACGCATGGCTCGGCCCGCTTTGCCGGAAGGCGGGAGGTCGCGGCACTCGCCACGTCAACCAGCGGTCTGCTGATCGGTCGTGCGCAAAACTCCGGGCGGCTGCTGCGCTATGACGGACCGGCCCATCTCCTGACCATGGCGCCGACGCGCAGCGGCAAGGGTGTCGGCACGATCATTCCCAATCTGCTGACAGCTAACCGCTCGATCATCTGCATCGACCCGAAGGGCGAGAACGCCATCATCACAGGCGATGCGCGCCGGCACTTCGGGCCGGTCCATATTCTCGATCCGTTTGCCGTGACGGGCCACGTCCCGTCCGCCTTCAACCCCCTCGACGGCTGCGATCCAGACAGCATCGATGTTGCCGAGGATATCTCGACGCTTGCCGATGCGCTGGTGTTCGACGCGCCGGGTCTGTCGGGTGACGCCCACTGGAACGAGGAGGCAAAGGCGCTGATATCAGGGCTGCTTCTCCATGTCGTTGCCAGCCAACCGGCTGAGCGGCGCACGCTCTCGACGCTCAGGCACTATCTGACCCTGGCGCCGGATCGCTTCCGCACCGTGCTCGAGGAGATGCAGGGGAGTGAGGCCATCGACGGATTGGTGGCGCGTGCCGCCAACCGGCATCTGAGCAAATCGGAACGCGAGGCGAGCGGCGTGCTTTCTGCCGCCCAGCGGCACACGCATTTCCTCGACAGTCCGCGCATGACGAAGGTGCTGGCTCGATCCGGTTTCCGGTTCAGCGATCTGAAGCAAACCAGGGCAACGGTGTTCCTGGTCCTGCCGCCGGACAGGCTTGCGGTCTATTCCAGATGGCTGCGTCTGCTGATCGCCCAGAGCCTCACCGAGATGGCGCGCACCACCGGTCCGTCGGGGGCATCAGTGGGGACATCATCAGGAGCATCATCGGCTCCCTCCCGCCCGCCGGTTCTCTATCTGCTCGACGAGTTCGCATCCCTCGGTCATCTGGCGCCGATCGAGCGCGCCATGGGCCTGATGGCCGGCTATGGCGTGCAGCTCTGGCCGATCATACAGGACATCCATCAGCTGCGCGCCACCTATGGTCAGCGCGCCGGCACCTTCCTGTCGAATGCCGGCGTGCTGCAGGTCTTTGGCGTCAACGATCACGACAGTGCCCGCCTCGTCTCTAACCTGCTTGGCCAGCAGACCGTCGTCTTCCAGACGGCCGCCCGTGCCCTCGATCCAGAAAAGACCGGCCTCACTCTTGCCGGACAGCATGTCGGGCGCCCGCTCCTGACACCGGACGAGGTGCGCCATCTTCCCGGCGATACCGAACTGCTGTTCCTTGCCGGCCAGCGCCCGATCACGGCGAGGAAGCTGCGCTATTTTGCCGATCGGGAATTTGCCGGATTGTTCGCGAGAGCGCGCGAGTGATGCTGGAGACTGATGGTGGCGACTGATGGTGGAAGAGACGGCGGCTTACGCCGCCGCCTCGTGGTCGTCAGTGCCGTCATCGTCATGATCAGCGTCGACATGAGGCTGCAGATGATGCAGGTAGTCGACGGCGCGCTGTGCGTGGGCGGCGGCAGTGAAGATCGCCCGCCTGTCGCGACCGAGAACCTCGAGCCAGCCGGCGAGATAGCTCGCATGATCCGGGCGTGGCTGAAGTTCAGGGACGATACCGAGATCGGCGCAGAGGAAGCAGCTGCCGAGTTCGGCAATCAGCTCCTCGCGGGCGCGTTCGCTCCTGTCCTTTGCATAGCGGCTGAGGTCGCGATCGAGCCGGTGTGGCGATGCCGTCCAATGCGTCATCTCGTGACTGAGTACTGCGACATAGGAAGCATCATCCGTGAACGCATCGAAGGCTGGCATCTGGATATAGTCGCGGGCCTGATGGCACACAGACTTGTAATTCTCAATGCTGTAATCAATCGAGCTATGCGGCGACAATTTTCACGTTGCGCCAACGCAAAAAGAGATGCGCTGTGGATGACGGAATATCTTCTCCCACCTCCGCACTCGGCATAGTCTGACAAGCTCCGTCCATTTCGCGCCCGATTAGCGAAAATCCGCCGCTGTCAGAGTAACGGAGGTGGCACGGCGGTGGGAGTAGACCTTGCGGGCGACCTCCTGGATGGTGGCGCGGAAGGCGTCAAAGGCTGAAAGGCATCTTGTTTCCGAAGCACGCGTCCTGTGCAGTTCGGTATCGGATTTTGCGAGGGCGTCGATCTCCACGAAGAAGAGAACCTCGAACATCCCGTCATGGCCGATGAAGCGGACCGCGTTTCTGACGGCGTCGAAGCTGCGGCTCGGGTTGGGGAAGGCAAGGGTCATGATCGGCCCGCTGTCGTTTCCTGCGTTTTCGGGGCGAGTTGCGAAAGTCTGGTCCGTTCCCTGCGGCGTCCGGTATTGACAAGGTTGAGAGACAGCATGCCCTTGGTCGCGTCCGATCGGCTCATGCCGGTCAGAGTCTGGCCATCTGTTCGCGCCGGAATGCCGGTGAAGACATGATAGACCGTCCAGGAGCGGTCGGGCTCGATGCGCCGGCCATATTGGATGTCCATCGAATCGTGGCAGAGAGCGCCGCCCTCGTTTTCCCATCTGCCGAGCGCCATGGCATCCGGTCGTCGTTCGATCTTGTCGTTTTCGATGGTCATGATTCTGATCCTTTTGCGTTCCGTCCGTCAGCCGTGGCCGAATGTTTTCTCCATGAGGGTCGCGCTGCCGCCGGCCAACATTGGCACCGTCTCCAGAGTATCCTCCGTCGTCACCCGTTCATGGCGCTCGTCTTCGTTGCGAATGCGGTATTGCAGCATGTTCCCCCTCGCCGGCAATGTGCCGGTGACACGATAGATGTCCGTCGACCTGGAAGGGAATATGCGGAAACCGCCCTTAAGCTGAACGGACTGTCCCACCGCGAAGATATGTGTCGCTGCGGCGCGGGGGATCGGTCGGCCATTGCGCTGTAGAATAACTGGTGTGGTCATGATTGCTGTTGGTCCTTTTCCAGGATGGTATCAAGGTCCGATATATTGATCGGCACCATCTTTTGCGCCGAAGCCTGTATGGCAATCGCCGGCAGGTAGATGAAGGCGGCGATGCGTCGCCATGCTAGCCGGAAGACACCTTCGAGCGGCTCCTCGTCGTAATCGATGCGATAGTCTCCGGCCGGCTGCGGCGCTTCGAAGCCTGGCAGCAGGAATGGAGAAGAAAAGCGAACGATGGTCTGCGTGGTGCGACTGTTCATGATGGCAGGTCTCCCTGGGAAACACACGGATGCGGTTTCCCTATCATTCACATTCGAACCGACACGATCCCGGGGCTGCAGGTACATCCGCGGTCAACACACGAGTTCATTCCAATTCGAACACGGCGACATGCGCCCCGAAACGGGTCATGCATTCGCTTTCGAGAATTCGGAGTGTATGGCGGGTCGTAGTCTCTGACACCGCGAAGCCAGATAGGCCAAATCAACGAGATGTATCTCTACTCCCTGATTGAGCCTCAATCAAGGCCATTAAGTTTTTTCCGGCCTTCTTCAGAAAAATATCCAGTTAATTAAGATATAAAATCATTAACTCCTGTAGTAATTTCCATAATTATCGCCGAAGTTATCGGACTTAATTTAAGTGATTACAGATATTATTTTCGTACAATTTCGGTGCCCCAATAATATTTCTTGGCACTCCTATCAATCGAGTGCCATCGGTGCTATTTATTAGCTGCAGCCGCCCTATGCGCCGGCAGCAGAAAGATCTCTCATGACATTCCGCCCGCTCCACGACCGCGTCGTTATTCGACGCGCCGAACGTGATACCAAATCCACGGGCGGGATCATCATTCCCGACACCGCCAAGGAAAAACCCCAGGAAGGCGAAGTGATCGCCGTCGGCCCCGGCCTGCGTGACGAAAGCGGCAAGCTGTTCCCGCTAGCCGTGAAGGCCGGCGACCTGATCCTGTTCGGAAAATGGTCCGGAACCGAGGTCAAGATCGATGGCGAAGACCTTCTGATCATGAAGGAAGCCGACATCATGGGCATCGTTGAGAAGACCGCCGCGACCTCCGACAAGGCTGCCTGATCGGCCGAATTCCGCTCCCTTATCTCAAGACCGAACTGGACCAGACCATGTCTGCCAAGGAAATCATCTTCTCCACCGACGCCCGTGACCGACTGCTTCGCGGCGTGGAATTGCTTAACAACGCCGTCAAGGTGACACTCGGCCCCAAGGGCCGCAATGTCGTCATCGACAGGTCCTATGGCGCGCCGCGCATCACCAAGGACGGCGTCTCCGTCGCCAAGGAAATCGAACTTGCCGACAAGTTCGAGAACATGGGCGCGCAGATGGTGCGCGAGGTGGCGTCGAAGACCAACGACATCGCCGGCGACGGCACCACGACCGCGACCGTGCTTGCTGCCTCCATCTTTCGCGAGGGCGCCAAGCTGGTTGCCGCCGGAATGAACCCCATGGACCTCAAGCGCGGCATCGACCTCGGCGTCACCGCCGTGCTTGCGGAAATCAAGGCGCGCGCCACCAAGGTCAAGTCCTCGAGCGAGATCGCGCAGGTCGGCACAATTGCCGCCAATGGCGACGCCAGCGTCGGCGAGATGATCGCAAAGGCGATGGACAAGGTCGGCAACGAAGGTGTGATCACCGTCGAAGAGGCCAAGACGGCCGACACCGAACTCGATGTCGTCGAGGGCATGCAGTTCGACCGCGGCTATCTCTCGCCCTACTTCGTGACCAATGCGGAGAAGATGCGCGTGGAGCTGGAGGATCCCTATATCCTCATCCACGAGAAGAAGCTCGGCAACCTCCAGGCAATGCTGCCGATCCTCGAGGCCGTGGTGCAGAGCGGCAAGCCATTGCTGATTATCTCCGAAGATGTCGAAGGCGAGGCTCTGGCGACGCTGGTCGTCAACAAGCTGCGGGGAGGCCTGAAGGTCGCCGCCGTCAAGGCACCAGGCTTCGGCGATCGCCGCAAGGCCATGCTGGAGGATATTGCCGTTCTGACGGCCGGCCAGATGATCTCCGAGGATCTCGGCATCAAGCTGGAGAACGTCACGCTTGATATGCTCGGCCGCGCCAGGCGCGTGCTGATCGAGAAGGACACGACCACGATTATCGACGGCTCCGGCGACAAGGCGGCCATCCAGGCACGCATCCAGCACATCAAGGGGCAGATCGAGGAGACGACATCCGACTACGACAAGGAAAAGCTGCGGGAGCGCCTGGCGAAACTCACAGGCGGCGTTGCGGTGATCCGCGTCGGTGGTGCGACCGAGATCGAAGTCAAGGAAAAGAAGGACCGCATCGACGATGCTCTGAACGCCACGCGTGCGGCGGTCGAGGAAGGCATCGTTCCCGGCGGCGGTGTGGCGTTGCTGCGTGCGAGATCGGTCCTGGCGGGGCTCAACGGCGAGAACGCCGACGTGACGGCGGGCATCTCGATCGTGCGCAGGGCGCTCGAGGCTCCGATCCGGCAGATTGCCGACAACGCCGGTGTCGAAGGCTCGATCGTTATCGGGCAACTCGTCTACAGCAAGGATCACAATCAGGGCTTCGACGCGCAGACGGAAACCTATGTCGATATGATCGAGGCCGGCATCGTCGATCCCGCCAAGGTCGTACGAACCGCTTTGCGGGACGCGGGCTCGATCGCGGCACTTCTGATCACCGCTGAAGCCATGATCGCGGATATTCCCGCCAGAGAACCCGCCCACAGGGGCGGAGCCGAAGCCATGGGCGGCATGGGATATTGAAGGCAGTGCTTGAACCGTTCGGCCAGGGTGGCCGAAGGGTGGAACCCGAAGACAACGGACAGGGAGAATTTCAATGGCCATGCAGAGCAACAGCAAGACGTCGATCGCGCAGCGGTTCGAAAGCTACCAGCCATCCAAGACGATTCTCGTATGGGCTTGCGTCGTCACCGCGGTCGCAACGATAATCATCGGATTCAACTGGGGCGGCTGGGTGACGGGCGGCACGTCGCGTACAGCGGCAGCAACCGCGGGCGACAATGCACGCGGGGAACTGGCATCTGCCGTCTGCGTCGAGCGGTTCAACGCGGCGCCGGATGCCGCCGCGAAACTGGTAGAGTTCAAGGCGATAACCGATAGCTACAAGAAGCGTCAATTCGTCGAGGCCGGCGGCTGGGCGACCATGCCGGGACAGACGACAGCTGACAGCCGCGGTGTTCAGGGCTGCGCCACGGCTCTCTCTTCGTAGGAACCAGTTCCCAGAGCGCTCTCCCATGCTTGAGTGGAGCGCTCTACAATCTATGAGAGCAGGAGAGACTAACAAGCGATCCCTTTCGAGAAGCTCGATCCACAGTCGTCGCCGAAGGAAGCCGGAACCAATCGCACGGAGCGGTCCGCGATTCTGCGAAAGAAGAGAATGGCGAGACAAGTATAGGGGCCAAACGTCGCCGGGCATGCGGAACGACTGACGACGACCGTCTCATTTGAGCGCATGCAGGAGTTTCGGCCTGCCTATTTATTCAACCGGGCCCCCTATCGCGAGGCCGGCTCTATCAAGTTCAACGATCAAAGGATCACCCCAATGGCCAAAGGACAAATGAGAGGCAACCGCGAGATGCGGAAGCCGAAACAGGAAAAGGCGCCGACGAAGGTGGAGGCAAGCTTCGCAAACCAGATCAAGGATGCCTCGAAAAGCAGCCCGCAGGGCGGCAGATACAAGAAGTGAAGCCAAAGGCAATAGCGCCAAGGCGCCGGGCGCTCTCGCCGAGCTAGCGCCATGAGCGGACATGTTCCGAAACCCAGGAGATCCAGCAATGACGAACACTCTTCATGCGATCTATCGCTTCGACTATCCGCTGTTCCTCATCAGATCCGCCGTGGTGATGGCCCTCGCTTTCTCGGCATTCATTGCCATACGTGGAGTTGTTCATTGATCGAGCCTATCGACCGCGACCTGAACCCTCCCCTTGCCGACGAAAGGGCATGGCTCAAGATCCTTGCCAGATATCGTCAGCCTCATCTCAAACGCAGCGTCTTCGAGCTTACGGTGACCGCCATCCCGTTCGCGCTTTTCTGGGCCGGTGCATGGGCGTCGGTTCACTACGGCTTCTGGCCCGGCCTGATCCTGATCGCTCCGGCAGCCGCCTTCCTGCTGCGTCTGTTCATGATCCAGCACGATTGCGGCCATGGTTCCTTCTTCGCGCATCGACGCGCCGACGACTGGACGGGCCGCGTGATCGGTGTCCTGACGCTGACGCCCTATGATTATTGGCGTCGGGCCCATGCTGAGCATCACGCCTCGGCCGGCAATCTCGACGATCGCGGCGTCGGCGACATAACCACATTAACGCTATTGGAATATAAAGCCCTGCCATGGTCCGGGCGGCTTATCTACCGACTCTACCGGCACCCGGCGATCATGTTCGGCATCGGTCCGGCGTGGCTGTTCCTGTTCAAGCAGCGGCTGCCCTTCGGCATGATGCGAGCCGGTTCACTGCCCTGGATATCCACCATGGCGACAAATCTGGCGATCGCTGTGATCTCCGCGACACTGATGTGGGCAATCGGAATACCGCCCTTCCTAGTGGTGCATTTGCCGATCGCCCTGCTGGCCGGAGCCGCAGGAATATGGCTTTTCTACGTGCAGCACCAGTTCGAGGAAACCCATTGGTCGAATGAGCCCGAATGGCAGTTTTCATATGCGGCCCTTCATGGCGCGTCGCATTACGATCTGCCGCTCGCACTTCGCTGGATCACCGGCAATGTCGGCATCCATCACGTTCATCACCTGTCAAGCAGGGTGCCTTACTACAGGCTTCCGGAAGTGCTGAGGGATCATCCCGAACTGGCCAGCGTCGGCCGCATTACCCTGATGGAGAGCCTGCGCTGTGTAAAGCTGGTTCTCTGGGACGAGCAGGACCGACGCCTGATCTCGTTTCGTGATGCCGCCGACTTGCGGCCCGCCCAATAGCGGGCGATCGAAGGCCTCGCGATCTTTCAGATTCGCTTGGCACGCTTTAGATCTTTGTTTCTGCGCATGTCGTTATCGAAACCGCTGCACATTTTCGCGCGATATGCCCCAGCCGGTCATCGCGGATGAACGAGGTTATTCCGCGGCAGGGCTTTTTGCAGAGTTGCGGGAGCGTCCTCTCTTTGCTCCCCTCGACACTCGGCTTCTGCCTGATGCGAATCCTGAGAGGGCTGCCTTCGGTTCGTTCGATGTCGAAGTGTCCCGTTTTGCGGACGAGGTCGCGCAATTTCTTGAAGCCGAATGTCCGCGGATCGAAATCCGGTGCCAGATTGAGAAGCTGCTTGCCGACCGTGCCGAGGCTAATCCAGCCGTCATCCGCATCCTCCTGAGCCAAGACCCTCTCTATCAGCAGCCTGGCCGTATCCGGTGACTGCAGCGGTTTGTCGCTCGTGGCAGTATCGCATTCCTCCTTGATCATTCCCGGCAAGAGGTTCTCGGTATAGATGAAGCGTCGGCACGCCTGGCGAAAACTCTCTGGCGTTTTCTGCTCCCCGAACCCAAAACATCGATGCCCTGTTCGCGGATGCTTGCCGCGAGCCGGACGAAACCAGGCAAAAGCCGTCGAAACGCCCGCTGTGCAGCAGGTCCATCACATCGATGACAAGCGTGATGTCGGACACATTCTTGCCTGTCGTGTAGGCAAATTGCTGCTGCGGAATGATCGCGTGCTTTGCGAGGATCGCGGCCCAGCCCCGCGAGCGCGTACCCGAAAAATCACCGTAGATGCGGCGCACGCTTGCCTCGCCGATCTTGGCAACCTCTTCAAAAAGGCCGTCGGCAATTTTCGCGGATGTGTTGTCTGCGTCGATCAGAACGGCCAGACGCGGCGATGGTGGTTCGGATGGCATGTTGTCCCCTGCTTCAATTCAGCCCTGCTGCGTTTCTTTGGTAATCACCTCAAAACGGGCAAGCGTTGTCGGTCCGAAAGCCGTCGAAAGGGCGACATCCGTCGCGTCACGGCCGGTCGCCATCAGAATTCGCCCGATGCGTGGCTTGTTGTGACGGGCATCCACCGTATGCCAGTGTCCTCCGAGATAGACCTGGAACCAGGCGCTGAAATCCATGGGATTGGGATCGGCCGGCACGCCGATATCGCCGAGACAGCCGAGATAGCCGAGATAGCCGAGATAGCCGGTACAATATCGCGCCGGGATATTCATGCAACGGCACAGCGCAATGGCGAGATGGGCGAAGTCCCGGCAAACGCCGGTCTTGTCGGTGAATCCGCCATGTGCCGTGCGAAGCGGATCGGCCTTCATTTAGTTGAGCGTGATGTGACTATGGACGAAGTCGCAGATGGCCTGCACACGCTGCCATCCGAACGGCGTCTTGGAAAATCGCGCCCACGCGAAATCGCCGAGCCTGTCGGTATCGCAATAGCGGCTGCCGAGCAGGAAGACCAGAACCTCGTCCGGTAGGTCGTTGATCGCATGCTGAAAGGCGCCTTCCGGGACGATATTCGGCTGACCGCTGTCGTAAATCTCGAATTCCGTGGAGATCGTCGTTAGCCCCGGCGGCGCGACGATGCGGCTGCAGGAATTGCCGAACACATCGGTGTAATGCCAGGCTTCGATCTGCCTGTCAAAGTTCAAAACCTGATCGCCGAGAAGATCGACACGGCAGGAGGGATGGATGTTCAGCACAAGTAGCATCGGGGTGGGCTGCGTGCACTCATATCCTATGTGAAATCCGGCGCGTATTTTCATCCTGAATTCCTTGTTTGAGGTCGGGCATGCACGGAGGGCTGTTGCGAAGCGTGGATGGCAACGCGGAGTTCCCGCAAGCCTGTTCCGTTGCCGGTTTATCGGGTCGTGACGTTGACCTGCACTGTCATTCCATCGAAATCGGAACGAATGCCATTGTAGCTGCCGCTCAGTGGCACCGCCTGGCTGGGATCACGGGCAACGGCAACGCGAACAAGGTCTCGATTGCCGACAATGCCGTTGGTCGGATCGAACTCCGTCCAGCCGGCTCCGGGAAGATAGATCTGGCACCAGGCGTGGGTAGAGCCTCCCCCAAGCTTGGCGCTGCCATCCCGATCGGCGACATAGATGTAGCCGGTGACGAAACGCGCGGCGAGCCCGAGCTAACGGGCCGCTTCCATCATCAGCAGGGCAAAGTCGCGACACGAGCCTGAGCGTAATGAAAGGGTCTGCACCGGCGTCTGCGTTCCGTGTTCGAGGCGACGCGCGTATGAAAAGCTCTCGCGGACGGCATAACAGAGTGTCATCAGCAGGTGGCCCGTTTCCGTCGGCTGGCCGTAACGGACGAACTGGCGTGCCCAGCGTCCAAGCGTCCGGATCGGCGTAGTGACGCTGCATTGCCGGCTGGAGATCGGGAACCTCGTCCGGATCGTAGGAAAACGGATAGGCCAGGGCGGCACTGTCGATCTGGAAATCCAGTGCGAGCTGAGGTGTATGGCATAGTTGTCGAAAGGCAGCACCGCCACCGACGGCTTGCCGCTCAAAGGCTCGGGCAGCAAAAACCACCAGACCCCGCCGACCGCCAGTGCAAGCGCCGCGATTGACGCCGTAGTCATTTTGCCCCAGCGCGGTATCAATTCGAGGAGCGATCGACGCGCCTGCCTGCCGTCGAGTCTCAGCCGATACATCCGCACCGGACGGCTGATGTTCTTGACTTGCTGCTCGCCGGCAAAATCGAGCGACCAGTCGATCTTGCCCTGGAGATGGTCGTATGCCGTTCCCGACACCACTACGCCGCCCGGCTCAGCCAACTGCTCCAGCCGGGCGGCGACATTCACTCCATCGCCATAGACATCGGCATCCACCAACGCCACATCGCCCAGATTGATCCCGACGCGGAATACGATGTGCTCAGGCTCCGGTAGGCCGGCGTTGCGCGCCGCCACAGCATTCTGAAGTTCCGCGGCCGCATCAACCACGCGTGCTGCGCAGGCTTCCGGCCTTGACCGGTTTGCCGGACAATTTGCCGAATTGAGGTTCCCTTCTTTGACAGCTCCAAGATCGCCTCATGATCTCCTGGCGACGCAGATATCTCCTATTCACAGCCCTTCGGCAGAGGTGAGAAGCTTGGGATCAACGACATTGCTGCCGACCGCATGCCTGATCTGGCCCATTGACTTGCCGACAGCATAGAGACTACGCCGAATCTTTGCCACAAGACTTGAAAAGCATCCCAGAACCATCCATATACCATCCTTGCGGATGGAGATGCGCTATGCAAGACAATGTTCATAGGCTTCGCGACAAGGGCGGCGATTCCGAAAAAATCACGATCAATCTCGGCTATGTCGATCTCGGCCGTATCGACCTTCTCGTGCAGGAAGGCTTCTATTCCAATCGCACGGATTTCATCCGCACGGCCATCCGAAACCAGCTTGCCATCGAGCGTGAGGCGGTCGCTCAATCGATCGTCCGGCACACTCTCGAGCTGGGGCTTCGCGACTATACCAGAGCGGATCTGGAAGCTGTGAAGGCAGCCGGAGAGCGGCTCGATATCAAGATAGTCGGACTGGCCCGCATCGCGACTGATGTCTCGGCCGAGCTTGCCCTTGCAACGATCGAATCGATCACCGTGCTGGGCGCGCTTCACGCCAGTGCCGAACTGAAGTCAGCACTGTCCGAGCGCATTCGCTAGGGCAGCGGCCCTACCAACAAGGATATCTTCCATGAACGTGGATTTCTTAGCAGCAATGCGTCGGGCGGCAGCATCCACGCGCGCCTTCAACCTCGCCAAGGCGACACGGGTAATCCAGGATGCTCTTGCAGGACCTCACGCGCATGGGACGAACAGGGGTGCAAATCCACACATCATCCCTCCTGCATCCCAAAGCCGGTCAAGACCTTTTCCCGTCGATCCCGACGCTGAGGTCATCGAACCGACAAAAAGGCCGACCGATGAAATCGCTGAGGGGCCAAGCGGAGGTGCAGCCGCGCAAAGGCTGCGAAAGCCCATGGGGGAGGTCCTGCGTATCCTGCGAGAAGGACGGTCCGCGAGCAGCCGGTTTGAATCGATGTCGTTGTCCAGCTTGCCCGACATCGCCAAACAGCGTCCCTCTCTTGCGATTGCAATCGGGGCGCAATATCTCACGCGATCCTTCGTCGGCGCAGCAGGTCGACGAAACTACAAGCTTTACATTCCGGAGTCTGCACATGACCAGCCGCGCGGGCTTGTCGTGATGCTTCACGGTTGCAAGCAGGATCCCGACGAATTTGCTATTGGGACACGCATGAATGATATTGCCGAGACACGCGGCCTGCTCGTCGCCTATCCCGGCCAGACCGGTGTGGACAACGCCTCGTCCTGCTGGAACTGGTTCAGGCCGACGGATCAGATGCGCGGCGCTGGAGAACCTGCGATCATTGCGGGAATCACCGCGGAGCTCATGTCGGAATTCAACCTCGATCGCAGCCGAATTTTCGTCGCCGGCCTTTCAGCAGGCGGCGCAATGGCGGCCGTCATGGGCGAAACCTATCCCGATCTCTATGCCGCAACGGGCATCCATTCCGGACTTCCCTATGGATCGGCAAACGACGTGATGTCCGCATTTTCCGTTATGCGAGGGGACGCGGGTTTCATGTCCCGCCCGGAGCGCCGTACTCGCGCGATGGAGCCGGTTCGCACCATCGTCTTCCACGGAAGTGCGGACCGGACGGTTCATCCTTCCAACTCCAAACGGATCGTGACGGCCGCCGCTCCATCAGACTCCACCACCCAAACGCAAACGGGCCGTTCAGCAGGCGGGCGAACCTATACGAGAACAATTGTTGCCGACCCAAAGGGGCTGCCGACGGTGGAACACTGGCTGGTCGAAGGGGCCGGCCATGCGTGGTCAGGCGGCCATGGCAGCGGCTCGTATACCGACCCTCATGGACCGGACGCCTCAGCCGAGATGGTGCGTTTCTTCCTCGAGGAGCTTTGACAAGCGCAGCGAAGAAAATTGGTGTCGTTGAGTGTGCCGGAGCAGATGATCTTGGAAAGCGCTTTGGAACATTCAAGAAGGCTTCCGTCGACGATTTCCTACTCGGGAATCTTAGTGGGAACTGCCGGAACCAAGCAGGGCCATAGATTTCAACGACATCAATAGACCACCACCCAATAACCAACTGGCAGACTTGCCGAAACTACATGAAAACCGCGAAAGTTGGGGGAAGCGAAATATTAGGTCGCAATCCTAGTCGAACGCTCTATTTCTTTTTCAAAGAAGGAGCCTCAACTTGAAAAATCTCAGAGAATTTGCTTCGAGCACAAATGGAGACCGGTGGTTTTTGGGCGTAGACGCGGCGACCGATACAGAATTTGTCGTTCACCGTGGTAATCCATCGTCGGGCGGTCATGAAACGACAACTCCCGTGACTTCATTCCTAGACCAGCGCCCATTTGGGCCAGAACGCGAGGCTTTGGTTATGTTACTAGCTGATCGACGTCCTGCCGAAAGCGGAGAAATACCCGCCAAGCCAATCTAGTGCCAACAGTCCAGGTGGCACACGACGCGGCGATAGACAAAGGCAATGAAGGAAATCTGAATTGCACTCAGGACGGCCACTACGAAAGGGCACGGCCACCGCCGCGGCGTGCGATCCCGTGATGGTACGACGATCAGCAAAACCGACGGTTGGAAGTCCCACCGGGCGGTCTGATCCGATTTTCTGTCCAAGTCACACTTCGCATTCCTAAACGGCAGGCTCCATCCGTATCTTTCGCTTGGCGGCCGCAAAACGATCTCGAAATTCCGGGCACGATGGGGAAGACAGGCTCCGATCGAGGTTTGAGATTGGGTGTCCTCCGACAAGTGTCATCCAGCCTGGGTGATTGCACATTGCAATTGGGGCTTCCCGCAGCATGTTTTAACGAGTGGCAGTATCTGAAACGGGCGTCGCCGCCTGTGGGCGCACAGAGTGCCTCAGCCCCAACAAGGGAGGACTGCATGTCTTCCGCCTTCAGCATCTGCTTTCCCGACAATCTGATGCGAAGTGCCCGTCGGCTCCACTATTTTGAGTTTCTCATAAAGTCGACGCCGGCGCTCAGCGTGGCATTTATCGTCTGTGTGACGCTACGCGGCGTTCATGATGGAACGCACCACGGAAACCGAAATCACCTTCGCCCACCCCTTTTTGCTGAGTTCGTTGATGGTGCCGAGATTGCGACAGCAGTCGCACCAGGCAGCGCCTGTGAGTGTCCGCGCAGGAGATTGAAGCCGCCTTGGCCAAGGACGCAAGAAGCGGCGGTTGATCCCGTCGACTGATCGCTGCCGGAGCACCTCAACATCGCGACCACGAAAAGTCGCCAATATGGCAATCCGGTTTCCCAACAATGGCAGAAGCTACGACGAAACGCCCACTCGAAGTGCAGCCGGACCGCCGCGATCCTCGCCGCCATGGAAGCCAAAAACAAAAGCTCCTCTACGCTTATGCGGAGGAGCTTTCTATGAAGCGACTCGGATGTGCAAATAATCGGGTCTCAGTGGTTGCGGGGGTGCCAGCAACGAACCGCATCCAGAAGGCATTCCTCCTTCCCAATTGCGATCTTGTGAGTTCTAATTAGCGGGCCATTGACTTCCAATCAGCCGATCTGGTCTTAGTCGACTGACGCGTAGCCGGGCTTCTTGTAGAGGATTTTCCTTGATCTCGGGTTCGAAACGTCGCTGTCCCAGCGGCCTGCTGGCACATCCTCGATCACCAAGTAGGATGGATCCTCGTAGAGGCCAGCGCCCCGGGCTTCGACGTACGCATCAATACGGCAAGGACCTCGTCTGGGCCCGCTATGGCAGTAGGGAAAGCAACCAGTTCCTACTCGTTAGATTTCCCACATAACCAATTTTTGAGTTTCCAACATCGACTGGCTGTAGATCACTAATGTCTTGACTGGCGAACACCCATCTTGCTCGTCAGCAACCGATGCGCTTCTGCATTCACGCGACTGATGGACAGACCGGCAACACCAAATCGTTCGTAGAGCGATGTGAGCAACGGCAGAAGATGTTCACCCAATCGCTCTTCGATATTGTCAGCCGGGATCGTTGCCTCAAGCACAACCTCATCGCTCTTGGCCGGATAGCCTTCTACCAGAAGATTGCTCAATGGGTTTGCCCAGGAGCGCAGCACGCGTCCGCTCAAGCCAGTGAACATGGCGCGGAAATGCACTGTGATTGGGGTGGTATCATCCCTACGGAGCAAGGAAGCCAAGCTTTGCGCATGCAGCAGTACCTCGCCCATTCTCCACAATGGCAAGGTCGTATCCATAATCGTCCTAGGCGGGAACGTTTCTTCGCCGTCTTCCTGATAACCGCGGATCAGAAACATGCGGCCGGCCGGCGCAGCGCGCCAGAAGTCGCAATGAGCGGGATTGTAAAACATGCGCTCGCGGGTCCCGTCGGGCGGTCCAAGCCAGCACTCGATCACCCCGTCTACCTCAAGCGGGCGAATGCCATCACGATCGGGCAGCCAGAACGGCGGGCAACCTGTCTTGCGAACGACAGCATTGCGTAAGATGTTCTCGAAGGCGCCCAGTTCCACCGGCTTCAGATCGCCTTCCAGCCAGTAGTCCATGCGATACCAGCCGTCGGGAAACCGCGCTGGTGCGTCGTCCGGCAACGGCGCCACCAGTGAGCGCCACCGTTCAAAGGCATCGAGAACGAACCGTTCCTGCGTATTGCCCTCTGCAGGTTCGTCCACGAGACCAACCACCCGCAGGATATCGAGAGCCTTGGCCAAGGTGATCGTCGTTTCACCGCGCCCAAAGGCTGCCATCGTAGGAATGCTGACGCCCGCGAGGGCAGCATGATCCTTTTGCGTCAAACCTTCCGCCTTACGACGCCGCAGGGTTTCCTCCACAAGCCGTGGCCATGCTAGAGGCGCTATGTTTCCAGTATTCTCAAACATGAATTGTCCACGATCTCCTTGAATTTGTGTCTGAAGCCATCGGCTTGTTCGGCCGGCGGCGGCATGATGATTTTTTCCGCTTGGGCAACCCGGCGCCGGAGTTGGGCGAAAGTTAAATCGACTGCGCGTTCGGGCAAGCCGATATCCTTTCCAAACCGGCGGAACAAATCGTGGCCCGCCGCCTCCAGATGGACTTTCTGACCACCGATCGACAGTGCCAATGTCTGGTCGAACCCATCATAAAGAGCTGTGTTCACCACATCGTAGGCTGGCGACAGGCGCAGTCCCGCCCCTGTTTCCAGTAGGGAGAAGTTTTTCAGGTGCGCATCGCAATTGCCAACGAGGGTGAAGACAATCAGGCGATTAAAAAACCGCAGCAGATCAATCGTCCCGCGCACGGAGTGCTGCCGAATGATGGCCGCTATGTCCTCATAGGCCGCGTCATATTTGCCTGCGTAATCCTGGCCCTTCGGCTTGCTGAGTATCTGCGCACAATCTTCAAGCCGCAACTTCTCGCCGTTCGGTCCACGGTCGAACCGCGTGGCGATGAGCGCCGTTTCACCAATCACTTCGATGAATGATGTTGTGAATTTCGTCACCTCCTGCTCTCCGAGGATCGCGGCAGTCCAGCGCAGACTTAGCGCCTCGTTTCGGACCAAGCTGTCAATGCGGTCCGAGTTGAATTTTGCAATATAAGACGCAGGTCCGATTGCAGTCGCAGGTGTGTAGCGATTGTTCTCGTCGCGGGTAACAAGCAATTTCTTTTGAACACCGGAGACGGTGCGCCCTGGCGTCGCCGTTGCTTCGGTAATGTCGGGTAACGATCCTGCCGCGTCAGGTGGCAACACGCTTACCGCGCCGATACAATCTGCTCCATAGCGCAACAGCAGGCCAAGATCGTCCTCCTCAACAACATGCGCTGAACGAGCCTGTTCTTCGCGGAGCCATCCTTCCGGCCCAAGATGCTGAAAGAATGGATGCAAGCCGATCGCCCATTCATGCTCACGCCGTATGGCAGGAAAGCAACAAGCTATGTCTCCCTTGCTCCAGTTGCTATGATAGGTAAAGCGCGTGCCGCCGTTGACCGTCTCGATCAATATGCCGGCAAGCTCGTCTTTAAAGAGAATATTTGCGCTTCTTTCGGCCATGAAGCTTTACCTTCATCCTCTCTATAGAAGTCGTCCTTCGCGGCTTTTTACGAAGCTGTGTGAAATCATAATGCCGGATCGGAGATTGGAAAGCAAATCATACCTTCATAGATGCGTAAACGCAGAAAAACTATGTTGTTATAACTTCATAAAGGAGATGACTGCGAGTGCGCTGCAGGCCAGTGAAGCCATAATTCGATTTCGAATCCCGCCCGGAACCGATCGGTCGAAGGAAGACTTGCGACTGCGCAGTATCCGAAGGCAAACGCGGGGTGCACGTTATTGGACTGATCGTTAAAGAAATCTACAACCAAACTGAGTAGCATCGCCTCACCTCAAAATATCGCATGGCAAAAATGAGCACTTGGTCAGGCTCGTGGTGTTTGTCACCAAAGGGGTTTGAATTTTCTAAAGGATATCTACGCCGTTGCGATAGACGACAATCAATTCCCATGTGCGGCGGGCTGTAAGTGTTTTACATTTTAACACACCTGTTAAATACGTCACCGGGGACTAGGGGGATGGGAAAGGCGCATGGCGGGACAATGTCTTCGTCGAACGGCTCTGGCGGTCGATCAAATACGAGGAAGTCTACCTCCCCGCCCTACAAGACTGTATCCGAGGCCCGTGTCGGCATTGGCCGATATCTGACCTTTTACAACAGCCGACGCCCAAATTCATCCCTTGACCGGCAGACGCCGGATCAGGCTTACTTCAACGCGCTGACACCGATGATGGTGGCAGCATAATCGAGACGGAAATCCACTTAGCGAAACGCCCGAAATTGTTCAGACAAACCGAGCCACCTCTCAGGATTTCCTTACTGGAGAGCGCGTCATCGTTGTTACGATGCGTTGAAAGACTTGATCACGTCTGAGGAAATGCGCGATGACTTCATCGCCGAATGCGCGCAGGCGAATTTTCGCCTGAGATAGCCGTAAACCAATCCTTACGGACCAGAGATCTCCCATCTCGATTGAGCTATTCCTGGCGATCGCTGACAAGTGCCTCCTTGAGCGCAGCTTCGGTCACGCTGAGCGCTTCGGTCAGACCGCCGGACGTCAAGATGAAGGTCATCGTTCTGTGATAGCCTTCCCACATGACGTCGAGAGGTTCTTCGTCGATCTGAACATCGAATTCGCCGGGTGCGTGTGCTCTTCCATTCCAGGCAACTTGAAAGCTTTCCGGAAGGTAACTCTTCTGATGCTCGTCCTGGTATTCATGGAAAACCCTCGCAAGGCGGCTCCGGAGGTCACAGGCTAGCCCAGATCCGCAGCCGTGAGCGTATAGGTCGTTCCGCGCCTGGGGTGATAAAGTCTCGTCGCGGCTTCCTGAATATCGGGGGGGCCGCATCGAAGGCCCTGAGGTAGTCCGTCTCCGACATTCCGGTCGACGTCCTTGGAAGTGCGGTCGTCTCCACGAAGAACCGAACCTCGAACATGCCGTCATAGCCGAGAAAGCGCACCACCTTGCGCACATCGTCGAAGCTGCGGCTCCTGTTCGGAAATAAAAGGGTCATGACAGCTCCGGTTCAAAAATTGGCACGCCGGGACGGCGTTCTCAATAGGTTACTTGTTCTTCAGAAGCCACATCTTGCCGGCCATGGGTAATACCGCGGGCGGCCTCTTGCGTCTCCTCGTCGGAATCGAGACTGCGCGGCAGCCCGAATCCCAGCAATGTGTCCAAGGTCGCCGACGTCAGAAACCTGACCTTTTGCGGCCGCTCCCGAAACCGGTCGTTCTTTGCGTAGGTGACGGAGGCATCGCGATGTGTCCATTTATTTGCCTCCCGCGGAAACAGGTCGCCTTCCTTCGCGAGCTTCGGGCCCTGATCTGGGCGGATGTAAGCGTGATCGTATTCACTGTTCAGTCCTTGCATTGGTAGAAGATATGGAAAATTGTCGCCTATGGTCCTACTGCTGCGCTTATAGGATCATGCAAACATAGCGGGCAGGCAGATCGCGGCGGCACCGCCGCCTCACGGCTTCCGGCGCGTCAGCGGATATGCCTCGGCTTCGTAGAGTTTGCGCATCTGCACGCCATCGAAACGCGCTTCCTCGACTTCGAGAATGGACCCTCGAAGGAGAGAGGCCGGCATGTCCTCGATCGCGAAGCGAAGGGCATCGGCGGCGGAATCGAACCTTTTGTAGCGGAGGCGGCTTTTTCTCTTGATCGTCTTGCATGGGTAAAGCCCTGCGCCTGCACGATAGTCGAAAGCTGCCATAAACCCGTTCCCTTGCGATTGGAGCGATTGTCGAGGACAGTCGGGCTTCACCGGCCTGCGACGTCAACGGAAGAATGAGGTCAGCCCGACCGTGTCCGCAGTCCGCTTTTCGAGACGCTGCTGCATCTTGGTTTCATTTCCCGCGTCCGGAGAACTTGTCTGCTGCGCAAATCTCGCAGCTTTGCCGCGTCGGATCCGTCTTCGGAACCCAAACAACGTTTGAACAGGCGTTCGACGGCATGGCGGGTGGTGTTGATCATGATGACATCCTCAGTGTGCACGCCGGATGAAAATATCCGGCGCAAGCCGCTCCAGCCAGTACCGCGGAGTTCGCAACGTTCGCAAATGAGGGTTGCCAAGCAACCGGCACAGCCGGGAGGATCAGGTAGCCGGAGGGCTGAAAACGTATTCTTTATGTAGTGTTGCAATATGTAGTGTTGCAATGCGTCTCTTTCAAGACGCTGCAGGAATAGTCAAAGCCTTGCTTGCCAAAGGCGGAAATGAAGTCCAGGGTACTATGTCGGCTGCAACTGGTCAGGGCGCTGCCGCCTGAGGGACGTATGTGCGCCCTAGCCCCGACAAGAGGAGGACGCGATGTCGTCCCGATCCTCACATGCCAGCTTCCTGCTTTATTTCCAGAAAATGCTCCTGAAGGCCAACTACGAAAGCAAGCAAAACCCAGGAAATCGGAAGGTCCGGAAAGCCTTTCGCATGGTGCGCAAGAGACGGCGGCTTCATGGCCCGTCACTTGTCGGCCCCGAGATATCACCGGCACCCACTATCCCCGTGAATGCTCCCGAGAAAAAGCCAGGGCGCTGGTAGCTGCGCAACGGTATCGTTCTTTCGCTCTTTCCTGCCCATCAGCGTTGTGTCTCGGCCTTCGGACCTCGAGATCACAGATGCAGGCCTATTGGAGACAAACTCATGCGCCAATCATCTTGCAGGGCGCTGGCCCTGACGATAACCGTTCTCCTGCATTTTGCATCGGGACTCAGCTCCGGGGCGTTGGGCCAGACCGCAACGCCAGTGCCCGAAAATGCCCAGGCAAGCCGTTACGGCTCCGGCTGGGAGTGCAATCGTGGCTTTCGAAGGCAGGATGATACCTGCCTCGAGGTGAAGCTTCCGGACAACGCGTTTCTGACGAACTCTTCCTATGGAAAAGGCTGGGATTGCCATTACGGCTTTCTTGAGAAGGGCGATCAATGCCTCACCGTCCAAATTCCGACCGACGCATATCTCGACCCGTATTCCGGCGACCGCTGGAGATGCCTGCGTGGATACCGTCAAAGCAATGCGGGCTGCGACCTTATTAAAGTCCCGGAGAACGCATTCCTGTCGGATAACACCCCAGGATCCGGTTGGGAGTGCGAAAGAGGTTATCGCGCAACACAACAGGCATGCGTCAAGCTCGAAGTCCCCGCCCACGCCTATCTGACAACCAGCGGAGACGAGTGGAGGTGCGATAGAGGACTTGAGAAGAGGGATCAGGCGTGTGCCGCCGTTCAGGTTCCGGAGAACGCTATCTTCGTCGACGCTCCCTACGGGCAGAAATGGAAATGCGACCGAGGCTTCCAAATGAAAGCCGATGAATGCCTACAGATCAAGCTTCCCGAAAACGCCCATCTCAACTCGACGGGCAATGGCTGGGACTGCAATCGTCCGTATCAGCTTCGCGGTGATATCTGTATAATGGATTGAAAATCAGCGGAGGCGCTGTATCCGGCGCCTCCTCAGCAAATTCATTTCTGTTTCTTCCCCAGGCCGAAGCCGTTGCTAGCAAGCTTGACCTGTGCTACCTGCGCCGCAGTCATCGGAGTTGCGTTTCTATGCATCTTCGGTTTTCGAGCTTCCCGCTTGCTGCGTATTTGGCCCTTGGCCATTTCTGCTTCTCCCGTGCGATGGTTTGTTTTCCGTTGACAAGATGCATCGGCTTGTGAGGATGAAGAAGACGTGGGGTTTCGGCCTCTGCTTCCTGTATCTGCGCAATGTTCAGGGGCATCGCTGGAATCACAGGCGGGTCTAGCGCATCTATCGGGAGCTTGAACTGAACCTAAGGATCAAGCACCGTCGGCGGATGAAGCGCGAGAATCCGGATGAACTGGCAGTGCCGGATGCGGCAAACATGGTCTGGTCGATGGACTTCATGGCCGACCGCCTCGCAGACGCTCGGCAATTCAGGCTTTTGAACGTGTTGGACGATTTCAACCGCGAGGGCTTGGGCATCGAAGTCGATTTTTTACTACCAGCCGAGCGGGTCGTGCGTAGTCTCAACCAAATCATCGAATGGCGAGGCAAACCGCTGGCGATCAGAGTGGACAACGGCCCCGAATATGTCAGCTCGACGCTCACTGGATGGGCCGAAACTCAAGGGATTGCCTTGAATTACATCCAGCCAGGCAAGCCGAAGCAGAACGCCTATATCGAGCGATACAACCGAACGGTCAGGCATGAATGGCTTGATCTGTATATTTTTGACAGCATAACGGAGGTGCAGGACATCGCCACGGAATGGCTTTGGACATTAACCACGAAAGGCCCAACATAGGCATTGGCGGGATCACACTCGCTCAGAAACTGAAAATGGCTGCGTGAATTCTACCGCTGAACCCCGTTAAAACGGGGAGGACTACCATTCCTTCGGAAACAGCCAGGCGAACCCTTAAATAAAGTTCCAGGGGATCATGTCCCAGGTAGTGGTGTAGATCCCCTGTCCCTCCTGCGATAATTGCAAGAAGGAAATAGGTGGCCGGATTTTACTCCGCCCGCGGCTGGATTATTCCGCCGCTACCGGGGCCGACTTTTGCACCGCCGCTCTCACTCGACCGCCCGACCTGTGCCGCGATGAAACTGGGACAGCCGCAGGTATCGGTGCAAGCGCTGACGGACCTCGATCGACTACTCAAGGATCATGGACTCAGGCAGGTCTTTTCAGATGACGCGACAGTTACCGAGGAGGCATGTGATGAAAGCGAGACAGCATCCCGCCATCGCAAAACGACCCTGCCAGTTCAGCATGACGTTGGAAACGCCCGAGGTGACGCGGATGAACGTCGCGGAGACGCTTCGTTCCCCTTGCCAAGTCGTCTCGGGGTATTTCGAAAGTGTGGCTTTCCCTTAGCGCGAGAAGGCCTCGAAAGGATTGGTTTCGGTGAGTTGCCGGACGGTCTCCCTTGTCGGCTCCCTCCCGCCCGCCGGTTCTCTATCTGCTCGACGAGTTCGCATCCCTTGGTCATCTGGCGCCGATCGAGCGCGCCATGGGCCTGATGGCCGGCTATGGCGTGCAGCTCTGGCCGATCGTCCAGGACATCCATCAGCTGCACGCCACCTATGGTCAGCGCGCCGGCACCTTCCTGTCGAATGCCGGCGTGCTGCAGGTCTTTAGCGTCAACGATCACGACAGCGCCCGCCTCGTCTCGAACCTGCTTGGCCAGGAGACCGTCGTCTTCCAGACGGCCGCACGTGCACTCGATTCGGAAAAGACCGGCCTGTCTTTTGCCGCAAAGCATGTCGGACGTTCGCTGCTGACGCCCGACGAGGTGCGCAATCTTCCGGGCGATATCGAACTGCTGTTCCTTGCCGGCCAGCGTCCGATCACTGCCACGAAGCTGCGCTATTTTGCCGACCGGGAATTTGCCGGATTGTTCGCGAGAACGCGTGACTGATGATGGAGACTGATCGTGGAAGAGACGGCGGCTTACGCCGCCGCCTCCTCGTGGTCATGGTCGCCATCATCATCGCCATGATCAGCGTCGACATCCGGCTGCAGATGATGCAGGTAGTCGACGGCGCGCTGTGCGTGGGCGGCCGCGGTGAAGATCGCCCGCCTGTCGCGGCCGAGAACCTCGAGCCAGCTGGCGAGATAGCTCGCATGATCCGGGCGTGGCTGAAGTTCAGGGACGATACCGAGATCGGCGCAGAGGAAGCAGCTGCCGAGTTCGGCAATCAGCTCCTCGCGGGCGCGTGCGCTCCTGTCTTTGGCATAGCGGCTGAGATCGCGATCAAGCCGATGCGGCGCTGCCGTCCAGTGGGTCATCTCGTGACTGAGTACTGCGACATAGGAGCCATCATCGATGAACGCATCGAAGGCTGGCATCTGGATATAGTCGCGGGCCGGCACGTAATAGGCTGCCGTTCCCCCATGGCGGATCATCGCACCGGTATTGGCAAAGAAGCGGCCGGCATCGCCGATGCGGATCAGCGGATCCTCAACCGGGGCGATGTCGTCAAACCGCTCGTCGAGACCGGCGATCTGGTCGCGGTTGAAGACGGTGTAGCTCTTCAGGAAGGGAATATCCTGTTCCAGCTCCTCGCCGGTTTCGGACGTCTGCCTGCGCATGAAGGAACTGGCGAAGACGACGGTGGTCCCGGTCTCGCCCTTGCGGACTGCGCCGCCAAGTTCGATCGCCTGGCGGAAGGTCATCCAGGTCGACGAGGCAAAGCCGCGGGCGATCGCCTCGGACCACAGAAGCAGGACATTGATGCCCGAATAGGGCTGGCCATTGTGGCGCAGTGGCCGGGTGATCGCGCCGGTCACGGAACCAGAGGTCCATGGCCTGACCCAGGGCCGCACGCCCTGCTCGAGCTCGGCGATGATCGTGTCGGTGATGCGGCTATAGAGATCGGCGCGTTGATTGCCCTGTTGCCTGCCCATGTTGGAACCTCCGTTTTGAGGTCGCGGCCATCGCGACCTGCTACGGCGGTCCCAGAGCCAGGCGGCAAGCAGCGCCCGCACCCGAAGGGCCGCAACGCAGTGGAGGACGGCAAAGCCGTTGCGGGCGCTGCGTGCCTGGCAGGACCAGAGCCGCAGCAGGGCGCGATGGCGGCAGTCGCACGGAGATGATCGGCAAGGCAGGATGTGGCAGGGGGAGAGACGAACGGGCGGCGGACGCAGACGGCAGCCGCCTCCCCTCACCTCATCTACCGGGCCGTGCGAGCGAGCGGGCGATGTCGATGATGTCGTCGCGGGCGGCCGTCGGATCCTCCTTGTTCCAGGCAACCCCAAGCCCGATCTTCAGGTCGATGCCCCTGACCTTCTTCAGCTCGAAATTGCGCTCGGGAAGATTGGCCGTCCATTCCGGCGCAAAGCCGATGCCAAGGCCGGCAGAGACCAGTGACACCAGCGAGAAGGTGTCGTCGCAGCTATAGGCGATGTTGCCGCTCAGATCATGCTCGTCGAACAGCGACGCGAAGTAGCGCTCGGTATAGGACAGGTTCGCCCGTGAGAAGGCGATGATCTTCTGGTCCTTCAGGTCCTCGACCGAGATCTCCTCCCTCTTCGACAGTGGATTGCTCCTGGCGACGGCAAGCAGATAGTGCTCCTGGGCGATCGAGAAGAAGCGCAAGGTGCCGATGTTCTCGACCGGGCGGATGAAGCCGAGATTGATGCGGCCGGTCTCCAGCTGGCGGATGATGTCGTCGCTGGTGCCGCTGGTGATGTGCAGGCGGATATCGGGATATTTGCGGGCGATCCTCGCCAGGAAGGCCGGCAGCACGCTCCTGGTTGCCGGATGCACCGTGCCGATCTTGATCTGGCGGATACTTTTTCCCGCCGCCGCGCGGGTCACCTCGGCCGAGAGATCAATCTCGCTGAGGATCCGAACACAGCGGTCATAGAACACCGCCCCTGCCCTGGTCAGTTCCACCCGTCTGGTCGAGCGGTTGAACAGCTGCACGCCGAGATGCCGCTCGAGCGCCTGCACCTGGTTGGAGAGCGCCGGCTGGGCGATATTGACCCGCATGGCGGCGCGGCCGAAGTGGAGCTCCTCGGCGACTGCGACGAAGTAGGAAAGCTGGCGCAGTTCCATTGCTAAATACCCGCGGGATTCGGGCCGGAAGCAAAATGCCCCTAGGCAAGCCTACTCTGCCGCGTGATCGCTCTTGATCACGCGGGTCGGATGTAGTTGAACGATGCATCAGTCGGAGAGAATCGCCCATGGTGATGCAATCCGTCACAATCGCCACGTCAAGGCGATTTCAACATACGATGGCGACAATATTGCCTATCCAGTGTAAAATGGCGAGTACTGCGCTGGACATGAGCGTCAAACAGCTCGCTGAGCTAGCGGAGGTTTCAACCAACACCATCGTGCGCTTCGAGCGCGGCGACGAGTCAAAGCCCAGAACGATCGCCGCACTGCAAACCGTGTTTGAAAAAGCCGGGGTTACTTTTCTGGACGGGCTCTACTCCGGAGATGGCGGGCCGGGCATTCGCCTCACTTCAGGCGCGGACTAGCGGCAGCCCTGGTGATTGGGCTTTGCCTCTTTTTTTGTTCTTGAACCAACTCGAACCGCTAACCCGTTGCTTTCCGAGCATCAGCCTGCAAATTCCGAGGCAACCCGCCCCCTGATTCCGAAATGATCTCGCCCCCCGGTTCCGAGAATTAGTCGCCCCCTTGTTCCGAGATGATGCCGCCCCCTTTGGCAGGGATGTGGCGTGGGCGTTCTGCCGGTGTGAAGTTCCTTCCGTCGATGTTGACGAGGAAGGAACGGGATGCCTGCGGAGAGACTGGAGATGCGGCGTGTCCGCGAGATACTGAGATATCGTTTTGAACAAGGACTGGGCCACAAATCGATTGCGGTTCGGGTCGGGGCAGCACCGTCGACGGTGCGCGAGACGCTGCGGCGGGCAACGGTTGCGGGTCTTTCGTGGCCGTTGGACGACGACGTGAGCGATGCCGTCCTGGAGGCGGCGCTCTACAAGGCGGCCGGGACGAAGACGGGTCATCGTCGCGCGCCGGAGCCGGACTAGCGCAGGTCCATCGCGAGCTGAAGCGCAAGCACGTGACGCTGCAAATTCTCTGGGACGAATACATGAGCCGTTATCCCGACGGCTACCGCTACAGCCGGTATTGTGACCTTTACCGCGGCTGGGCGCTGAAGCTGCCGGTGACGATGCGGCAAGATCATGCTGCCGGCGACAAGCTTTTCGTCGATTATGCCGGCGACGCGGTCACGGTCGTCGTTGATCGGCTGTCGGGTAAGACGCGGCAGGCGCACTTGTTCGTGGCGGTCCTGGGAGCGTCCAGCCTTTCGTTTGCGCAGGCGCGCTGGACAGAGACACTACCCGATTGGATTGAATGCCATATCCAGGCGCTGGAGTTCTTCGGCGGTGCGCCAGCCTTACTGGTTCCCGACAATGCCAAGGTGGCGATCATCAAGGCATGCCACTTCGATCCCCAGGTCAACAGGACCTATAGCGCAATGGCGGCGCACTATGGGAGCGCCGTGCGACGACTGGGACGCCCAACTGCTGTCGCCCGGTATGGCTAGCCGTAGGGCCGCGTCGCCGGACCATCCTCGTGAGTTCTGTCCCACTGCTGATGTGCTCAAGACCGCGAGCCCGATGGCACAACGATCGTTTGGGAAGACCAATTCCCTCACCATCAGTCGTTGACTGGCAGCCCTCGTACGCTTCCTCAGAACGGCCCAGACGGCCGCTCGGGGACTGAATTGACGAGGGCATTGAGCATTTTATGCTGTTCTTGCAGCCGCAATGAGGTGCGTTGCGCCGCTTCAATATCTGGACAATTGGCGTTCAGCCAAAAATAGAGAGCATGTGTTCCCATCAAGATCGCGGTTAGAAGAGCATTGATCTCATGAATCTCCTCAGCCAGTCCTTCCGGCGGCCGCAAGTGGTCGGGCAGATCCCGAACGGGGTAAGTGCCAAATTCCCTCTTTTGAATTCCGAGCGCCTCGTCGGCCCAGCCTAGACACTGATCGTCACTCATCTCGACCCGGCCAGAGACAGCATCTCGCTGGGCAACCGCTGTTTCCGTATCAGACGGAATATCGGGCTCGAAGCCGACATCTGCGGCTGTCCTGTCCATCGTACACCTCTTTGCCTGGGCTCGCGCCTATCCTGACCGCTTCCGGCTAGCCGCGACATCACACACCAAAGAAAGCGTGAATCCTAGATGTACATGAGTATAACGTCACCCAAGGGCTCCAAGAACTGACCTCAAGATTCTCAGGATTTCCAAACCTGGCCATCCGATCCAACGAAGCGTGGCGACGGAATTTCGAACCAAAAAGCCGTACCGTGACCGGCCCCAATGTCCAGACCAATTGTACCGTCCATGAGTGTGACAATCTCTTTGCATATCGCCAAGCCCAACCCAACGCGCCCAGTTCGAGTCTCGCCTTCCGCCCGGAAGTAGGGCTCAAAGATATGTTCCTGCGCGCCATCTGGTATACCTGACCCATCGTCCATCACAGTGACGCGAAGGCGATCAAAAGGATTTCCCATGAACTCGGCAGACACCGAGACCCTGGTCTGCGCATGCTGCAGGCCATTGCCCACCAAATTTATGAGCACCTGGCTTACGCGCTCGGAATCGATTGTCACGTCAAAGGGAGCAGCGGAGACATTTACTTCAAGCTCAATCTCTCTTTCTTGCGCCTGCACCACGAGAGTGGCCACGACGTTTTCAACCAGAAGACTGACGTTGGTTGGACGTCGGTTAAGCACATGTCCGACTGCCTCGAACCGAGTGTAGTTCAAGACACCATTGAGAAGGCTCAAAACGTGGTGACCGATGCTGTCGATGATGCGGATTGATTCCGCTCGCTCATCGTCAGCGGATATTGATGTCCGCAATGCTGACGTAAGAAGCGCCAAGCTGGCCAACGGAGACCTGATCTCATGGCTCATTGTGGCCAAAAACCTGGTCTTCACCGCGGCAGCTTGTTCTGCGGCTCGCCTGTCGAGCTCTGATTGGGTCTGGAAAAGCTTGCGCTGTTCAAGTGCCGCGCCAACGAGAAGGGTGACCAGTGTCGTAGCAGCCAGAAAGCATTGCACTGTTAGTGTTTCGACATCCAAGACACTGAAGACGCCAAGTCTTAAATTATTCAGTTGCACGCCCAGCGCAGCAAAGCCGATCGCCAAGACGGTCAATGATGCGCTGAGGAAACCCGAGGAGAACGTCACAACTACTACGGCGACAGTAATGAGGAAGAGCAGAGAACCATTCGGCTGATTGAAAACGAACCAGACCAGGAAAACGATCAAGACGCCAATCGAAAGGGTCTGCAAGCCTTCCCTCATCGAGGGCCACCTCCATTGCGACGTCGCGAGCAACAGCATCGGAGGCGCAAACGCCACCATTCCAAGCAGTCCGGCAGCTTGACCAAGAGTTGTGGCCACAAGAGCCTTCGGCGTATTTGGAACGAATGCGTCGATGAATCGAGACACCACGGAGGTGCCGGCGGTGACGCTATCCGGGACCACGAATGGCAGCAGATAGCTTCGCACCGCAAGAGACGCTATCATCGCAATGGCAAGGGCAACAACGTGCCTGGGACGCCGGACGTCAATGCCGGACCGCAGCAACATGTCCAGAAAAATCACGAAAATCAAAATGCCGGCTGCACGAGAGAGCGACGTACCCACGATACTGATATAGTCGACATTGCCTTCCATGTTCCACTCAGAGAGGAAGGTCGCGGCAATTACAGAAGGAAATACCCAAAGGCGATGCCAGCGGGGGGTCAGAATTAAGGCGACCCCGTACAGCATCGGGGTCG
Organism: Rhizobium sp. BK251; assembly: GCF_004345245.1. GTDB lineage: Bacteria > Pseudomonadota > Alphaproteobacteria > Rhizobiales > Rhizobiaceae > Rhizobium. The sequence continues at coordinate 30,032 of NZ_SLUQ01000017.1, forward strand.
GATTTATAACCGGTACACGACCAGCTTCGTAGAGCGGCTGCATGGCCACCAGGAAAATAGTATAAATAGCGGTCGCGAAGAACAGCGGCATTATTGCCCGAAACCAATTCGGCCAAAGCGAGAGCTGAAGCATATCTGGAGTTGGTCGCCCGACGCTCAACGAATTACCGCCGGCGCAGGCGTTCGTGCAGGCTAACAAGTGCTGCAACGGACGAAGCTTTCATCTTTTGCATCATTCGAGAGCGGTAAACTTTCACGGTAATCTCAGCCAGCGAGAGTTCACCAGCAATCTGCTTGTTCATCTTGCCCGCAACTACATGTGCCATGACCTCCTTCTCCCGGGTGGAGAGACTGTCAAATGACTCTTCCAACGCGCATATTTCAGTCCTTTCTAGTTGCTGATCAGCCTCAAGACGAATTGCACGGGCTACAACATCCAAGAGGGTCTCTTCCGCAAAGGGCTTTACCAAATAGTCAAGCGCCCCACCTCTTATTGCTTGAACGGCTAGAGGCACCTCATCGCGACCCGTCATGAATACGATAGGCCGTCTGTCGCCGCGTGCGGTCATCCTGGCCTGCAGTTCCAAGCCGGTCTCCCCTGGAAATTCCATGTCGAGCAGGAGGATACCCGGGTCGGGCGGCGCAATGCGTGTTTCAAACTCCGCGATCGACAGAAAACAGTCCACGGTCCAGCCTGCCGCTGACAGGGTTCGGCGCAACGCAATCAAAAGATTCTTATCGTCATCGACGACAATTACGTGGTTCCCACCGACACTCACTTGCTGATCCATTTCAACGCCTTTCGAGCCGCGAAGAAAACTGTCAGGAACCTGGACGCATCGTAAAAAGTCGGCCGCGACCGGTGGGAATAATTGATGACTAACGAGTGAACCACGCACACCATTAGCGACAATTTACGTTGAAGCTGCAAACCAGTCCAGCCATCGTCAAGAGGGCGGCGATGAAAGGCTGCCGGCGGCCCCAAGTCGACAAATCAACCGAAGCCCGTAGGTTTCGGCGAAACTATTCACTACCCATGCCCATGCCTGGAGCGAACGGTAGGCCGCGGATCAAAAATGGGAAAAGCGTCATGACTGGTGCTCCGTCACTGTGGAAAGTGCTCGACATGGGTCTCGGCCGTACGGCCGAAATAGACGACGCGGCGGCCCGGGAAAGAGACGAGGTATCCCGCACAACCGGCGGCTTTCGCCTTCTCACAGAAAGCGACGTAGTGGTAGTCGGCGGGGTTCGCCTGCGCCCATCGCACCAGACGCTCGATCTCGGCGGCATCGAAGGCAGCGGCGACGTTGCCAGCGGGGGACTGCATATCCATTGTCACGCTGTCGCCGTCCGGCAGATAGTAGGTCTGGCTGTTGCGGCGATAGTCGACGGTGTAGCCCTCGAAGCCGGCAGCGATCAGCTTGCCGACAATCTCCGGAAAGCCCAGGCTTCCATCGTGAGCTGCGTGCAGGCAAGTTTCGGCAATAGAAAACCGTTCCGCGTCCATGGCGGCTTCCTTTCATCTCAATGTTGAGTGTGGCCGGCGGGTTCAGTCCACCGGGGTTGCTTTTAGGCCGCGCCGTTCGGCGAGAATCTTCAGGATATGGTCGAGCGTTTCGTGCTCTTCTCTTGTCAACACGCCGAAGAATTCAGCGTCGTTCTCGTCGGCAAGCGATGCCAGCACCGGGATTTTGGTCCGCCCCTCCGTCGTCAGGGATAGGCTATGAGCGCGCTTGTCCTGCTGGCTTTCCGCCCGCTCAACCAATCCTTTGGCTACCAGTCTTTCCGCCAGTTTGCTGATAGCCCCCTTCGTCATGCCCATCCTCTCGGCAAGAACTGAAGGAGGCGTAGGCTCCAAGTCGTAGAGCGCCCGCATGAACGACCATTCCGCGACGGTGACATCTTCGCCTGCGACCTTGCGCGCGAACTCCTGCGACACGGCGTTTGACACCATTCGCATCCAGTACCTGGTGTGATCGGTCAGTTCCGAGATTGAGGTCACGAGGTATCCTTTATTGACAAGGAAACTACCTTAAAGAGGTTTCCTAGTCAACAATAATTTGGGTACCGGCTGAAACGGAAGCGGCCGCTTGGGACGCTTCGCGGCGCCTTCGGTCAGGCTCGTTGTAACGGGTGGGGACGATTTGAACCGGCCCTGTGGCAAAACGGCGAAGCATCGGGCCTGCAGCCGCGCCGCAGAGGCTATTCCATCCGGACTTCGCTAAAGGCACCATCGGCTCGGCCAATCGCCCGCCAAAACCCCGCTGGTTCTCCTGCGGCACTTCTAGGGCAACATCGACGCGTGGGATCGCGCCGTCATCAGCGCCCTTGCCAGCGATCGCCGCGAACCAGCACTAACCCTGACCCTTCAACGGTCTTCCATTGAACACATGAGTTTGCAGGGAAACTGATGGCACGTGGCGGGGTTGCGATTGGCGCCAGTCAACCCACCCCGCATCCATTCTCTATATGTATATCCAAGGCTTACGTTCACTCCGCGAAAGGGTCGGTTTTCGGCGCCGATTCACGAGACTGCCATTGCTTTTGTGGTGGGAACGCTAATTACGTCCTCGTCAAGTGGGATGGATCTTCGCACCGCATGTCTCCGTCGCTCATCGTACCTCCTGTCACGCAAAATGCGCTTTGGACCGTAGAGCGCGGTATTTCACCGATCGTGGCGACGGCCATTCATGAGGGCCATAGCGTTCGGGAAGAACTGCAGGCGCTATGTGCGCTGTCACAGGACGAGCGGCTGCGCGAAGAGGATCCCTTCACCGAATTCACTATCCGCGACATCCCCAATCGGATCGTCTTCCATCGTTCCCGTTTCGAGGTTGATGTCAACCGAAGTCGCGACGGCGCGATTTATAGGACGCCTGAACAGGCATGGGGCCTGAGGGTCTGGCGCAATGAGCTTAGCACCGCACATGTAGAATCCTCCCTTCAGCTTCACGACGATTACTACGATATGCTGTTCACCTTTCTGAGCGGTGTCGAACGGCGGCACGGTCAGTTTGTCGTGCTCGACATACACAGTTACAATCACCGACGTCTAGGGCAGGCTGCCGTACCGACCGAACAAGCCAAAGCTCCGGACGTCAATATCGGCACGTCTTCGATGGATCGAGCGCGATGGTCTCACATTGTCGATACACTCGTGGAGCACTTTCGATCTTTCGAAATCGGGGGGCGTCCTCTGGACGTACGCGAGAACGTCGCCTTCCAGGGGAAGGGCGAGCAGACCCGTTTTATCCATGAGCACTTTCCTTTGACGGGTTGCGCGATTGCCGTCGAGTTCAAGAAGATCTTCATGGACGAGTGGACAGGAGAACCCGATCTCGATGCTCTGACAAAACTGCGGGCCATCGTTGCCTCGGCCGCACCGGTTCTTGAGCACGCATTGACGGAGGGCCTTTGAACAAAGCACAGCAGGTCGAACAGCATGATCTTGATGAGTGGCTTGCCGATGTTCTCGACTGTATCCACAACGGCAAGGCGGTGCGCCGCGACCTGCCGTCGGGTGGGCGTCTGCATATCGATCGCCCCCTGCCCTTTCTCTGCATCCATATCGCATCGGATGACGCCGAGCCGGTGGCCCGCGATATCGCCCAGGCCAACGCCTCTTATCTGACTGCGCCTCTTTGGGATCAAACACGCGCCATTATCGAAGCTGTGACCATCGCCCTGAAAGAGAGGTTCGGCGTCTGCATCGTCTTCGACATCGGCGAACTGTCGCAGGACAGGTTCCTGACCGACGATGCGCCTTTCCTGGCGCCATTCGAGATCTCGATATGGTCGAGCCCGGACGCAACTGAAGCAGCCGATGCGTTTTCCGCCGCGGTGCGACAAAGCGAAGCCCGCTTCCGCACGCCCCGGGTCGAGAAAGTGGAGGCGGCGACGGAAGACGAAATCTTGCATGGCCCCCGACTGGCCGGTTCCACAATCAAAGTCCGGTTCGCACCCGTCTACCGTCAGCCAAATTCCGACGACGTATACCCTGAGGTTCGCGAGCAAGTCGTGGCCCTGCTGTTCGACGCGGGGCTGCAGGCTCTGGCGAGTTTCATCGAGGCACACCAGGTCCTCAAGCTGACCAACCATCGAGCTCTGGGACGAAAGGCGTTCATCGACGCGGTGTCGCGTGTCGACCGCAGCATCGACGAGATTGCCTCGACATTTGATTTTCTTCTCGTCGTCACGCCGATCAATGCCGAAGCTGCCTTCGAGGAATTCAAGACCAGTGGCTTTAAGAAACAGCCCAAATTCCTCTATCGGCCGCTTTCCTTCCAGGCCGAGACCGTCAAGCGCAAGCTTTTCTCGATATCGTTCGACCATCTCGAAGACCCGGTCCTTTACCAGCTTTACCGCGAGAAGCAGCAGGAGCTCGATTTACAGCTGTCGCTCCTGGGCTCACGTCAAACTCCCAAGTTCGTGGAATTCGGTCGTGCGCTCTATGGGCCGGTGGAGCGCCCGTTGCTGCGTGAGGCGAATGCAATATTGGCAACTCTGGCGGGCCATGAGCCGCCTAGCGACGATGCCACTGGCAGGGACGATGAAATTGCTGACTGCTTCTACGTAGAAGCGCGCGCGAGAGCCATGATTGCGGCATACCGCCGCCAGTCCAAAGGCTTCGACGTTTCGATCGAGCTTCGAGACGACTTGCCATCCGGCCTTTTGGTATCCGGACGCCGCCTCCTGATTTCTCGCAGCACTTCGATGGGACGCCGCCGCGTCGAGCCCTTGCTGGCGCATGAGGTGGGGGTCCACTTGCTCACCTACTTCAACGGTTCCGCACAAGGGCTGCGGCTGTTCCGGTCTGGCCTGTCGGGTTACGAGGGCATGCAGGAGGGCCTGGCCGTGTTCGCCGAGTATCTTGCCGGCGGCATGACGGTCGAGCGCCTGAGGCTTCTTGCGGGCCGGGTCGTCGGATGCGCGGCCATGCTCGACGGAGCAAGCTTTTCCGACACCTATCGCATGTTGGTCCATGAGCATAACTTCTCTGACACTGCGGCCTTCAACCTGGCTCTGAGGCTCTACCGAGGTGGCGGGCTTGCCAAGGACGCGATCTATCTGCGCGGGTTGCTTGCACTCCTTGCTCATCTGGAGCGCGGTGGAGCGCTTGGACCATTCTGGATGGGAAAGATCGCCGCCTCTCATTTTGGCGTAATGCAGGAGCTGGCAGATCGAGGCCTTCTTGGCCTCCCCGCCATTAACCCGATCTTCCTTGACAGCAACAACGGACGTGCACGGCTGCAAAGGGCGACAACCGGGATGCGGCCACTCGATATGATCCAGCAATAGGAGCCGTGAATGCGGATTGCATTTTTCGTAAACTCGATTGAGGGCGAAGCGAGCTCCTACACGACGACGGCGCTGGCGCTGGGGGCCATCGCGCGCGGGCATGAGATTTGTTACCTCACGCCCGGCGATTTCGTGCTGCGACCGGATGACAGTCTGATGGTTCGGGCGACTATACCCAAGACCAGCAAATACAAGAAGGCTGATGCCTTTATCAGTGCGTTGCAAGGTGACCAGGCACAACTAGAGACGATTGACATAAAAGAGGTCGACGTTCTCTTCCTTCGCAATGATCCGTCTGAAGATGCAGACGAACGTCCTTGGGCGGCACAGGCCGGCACAATCTTCGGAAGGCTGGCAGCCGAACGTGGCGTGCTGACCGTCAACGATCCGGACGGTCTCACCCGGGCCCAGAACAAACTTTACTTTCAGGGTTTCCCGGAGGCGGTTCGACCGACTACACTCATCTCAAAGAGCATCGAGGAAATCCGCGCCTTCATCGATCAGCAGAAACAAGGTGCGATCCTGAAGCCTCTCCAGGGCTCCGGCGGCAAAAACGTCTTCAAGATAACCTCCAGCAAGGAAGCCAACCTTAATCAGATTTTCGAGGCCGTCAGTGGGGAGGGGTACCTTATCGCCCAAGGTTATCTTCCCGATGCGACCGCAGGGGACGTCCGGCTGTTCCTGATGAATGGAAAACCGCTCCAGAGGGACGGCGCTTATGCTGCGTTTCGTCGCGTGCCAGCGAAAGGCGAAGTCCGCTCAAATATGAGCGCTGCGGGAAGCGCAGCGGCCGTGGAAGTCACCCCCCAGATCCTGGCCGTTGCCGAGATGGTTCGACCAAAGCTGGTGGAAGACGGGATGTTTCTGGTTGGCCTCGACATCGTCGGGGACAAGATCCTGGAGATCAACGTCTTTACGCCAGGGGGCCTGCCGGACATCGCCGAACTGCACGGGGTGAACCTTGCTCCTGACGTCATCGCCGCACTCGAACAGAAGGTGGCAATGAAGAGGAATTACGCCGGCATGCTCTCCAATCGAACTCTCGCGACCCTCTGACGGTCACGTGGCGCGGTTGCCCTTGGACGGATGCGAACCCTCGGCACCAAACTTGTCTTCGCCACCTCGAAACGATCAGCTACTCGACTTTCGAAGCAAAGGCAGCCTATTCTCCAAATGGAAGTTCGATGTCTTCGCGGTTTTGCCTTGCCCCCTCGATCAGGACCGTCTTGAACCTCTCGGCATCTTGTGCCGGCAGCATCCCCGCCCCGGTCCGAACACCTTCCTGCCACGCAGGCCCGCGCTCCCACGCTTCATTGTAGACGAGTGCCAGGTCGGCAGATCGCCTCGTCTGCTGCAGGGCTTCAAAGAGCACGGCAGCTTGACGAACGTCCTTCTCACGCTTTGCCGGCCCCTGCCCGTCAGTGTGCCGACGGCTGGCGACTATGAGCTTATGGATCGCATACCGAGATGGATCAGGGACAACGACTGGAACACCGCTTCGGTGAAGCAGCATTGTCCTGACGGGTTCCCTGATGAGGAAGTCGAGAAAGCGTAGTGGATCCGCGCTGGCGCCGCCAAGGGCGGGCATCGTCGCCGGCTGGTCGGTGTATTCATCCGAACCGCGGTTCGACGTCAGGAATTCAACCCTGTAACCGTCGGCATTCTGAAATGCCGAGGAGGCCGCGGATCCCGATCGATGGGGAACCGGCCGGAAGCTTGTATCAACGCCCTGCAGTAGCTCAACGATCGGAGGCAGGCTGTCTTCAACCTCCCGACTGATGGCATAGTCCTGGGCGATGTCCGCATCGCCGGTCAGGATTGCAGCCATGGGAAGGCGCACGCCCAGCAGTCCCGAATAGCACTGAAAGGCCACCGTGCCGATAAGAACACCCCGGAGCCGAAAGAGACCGCCGTCGGCAAGAGCCTCGACGATGTCGCCCGACATGGCGTCAGGTGCGACCATCCCGCCTTCCCGAGTGAGGGTGTTGACCATGCGCCGGCGAGCGCGTAGATCGTCCTTGTCCCGCTTATGTTCAGCTACTCGTCGTGCGATGTCCGGATCGTCAGCAGTGCCGACGTAGCGACGTTTCGTACCACCATGTCCATCTGGGATGTCGAAGTACCAGTACTTTCGCCCCTTGATGTTCGCCGGAGTGAACCGACCCTCCGGAGGGAAATCGGCCGTCCAAGCGGCGTCGAGCGAGCGCTGACCTAGCTCGGCGAGCATGGTCTGATACATGAGGTCGATAGACTTCATCAGCTCGTCTCCGATGTTATACTGTTTTTCAAAAACAGTATAACGGTCGCGGATATGGGAAGCAAGATCGGATGCCAGTGATGATCCGCCCTGGGAGCTGACCCGGCACAGCCAGATATTTGCTTTGAAAACTGGCTCTCACTCAGAATTGCTGCTGTTGCGAGCGACGCTCCGGCTCACTCACGGCAGGACCAGCATGTGCAGCATCGCAATCCCGCGCGCGAGCCTCGCCCCCCAACGGCCTTGGACCTGACTTGCGCCGAGTTATCTCACAGCGAAAGCAGAAACTCACTCGCTCCTGCCAACGCTGAATTGGGGCACTGTCGCTGTGAATTGCAGGGTACGCAACAATCGGCGTTTCAATATTTTGAGGAAGGACGACGGTCGGAGTCAGGACCGTCGTCCAAACATCAGGCTTCGGGCAGCTCGCCGATAAGCTTGTCCAAGGTGATCGGATAGTGCCGTACGCGGACCCCGGTCGCATTGTAGATTGCGTTTGCGATCGCCGCAGAGACACCACAAAGGCCAAGCTCACCGACGCCCTTTGCCTTCATTGGCGACGACATGGGGTCGGTCTCGTCCATGAAGATCACCTCCTGGCGTGGAATGTCGGCATGAACCGCGACCTCGTAGCCAGCGAGATCATGGTTGACAAAAAAGCCCCGCCGAGTATCGACGGCAAGTTCTTCCGACAGGGCGGCGCCGACCCCCATGGCCATCGATCCGATCACCTGGCTGCGGGCAGTGATGGGATTAAGTATCCGGCCGGCCGCGCACACAGCCAGCATTCGGCGAATGCGCGTCTCGCCGGTTGCGACGTCGACGCCAACCTCTACGAAGTGCGCACCGAAGGTCGACTGCTGATGGGTCTTCGTGAGGTCACCCCATTCCATGGTGTCCTCGCCGACCAGTCCGTCCGGGCCGGCGGCCTCGGCGAGCGGTACCGAGCGATCGCCGGAGCGCACCACGCCGTTCTCGAACACAATGTCTTCAGAGTTCAAGCCGAGTTTCGCGGCCACTGCCTGGCGCAGCTTCACGCAGGCGGCATAGACGCCGGAGGTCGATGAATTCGCCCCGAATTGGCCGCCGGAGCCTGACGACACCGGAAAGCGGGAATCCCCGAGCTGCACAGCGACCTTGTCCATGCCGACGCCCATCATTTCGGCGGCTGTCTGGGCGATGATCGTGTAGCTGCCCGTTCCGATATCGGTCATGTCAGTCTCGACCGTTACGACTCCTTCCTTGTCGAGCTTCACTCGCGCACCGGAGGCAAGCACGAGGTTGTTGCGGAATGCCGCGGCAACGCCCATGCCGACCAGCCAGCTTCCTTCGCGCCGAGACCCGACCTTGGGACGGTTGCTCCAGCCGAAACGTTCCGCCCCGAGTTTCAGACAGCCGACGAGGTTTCGATGCGAGAACGGTCGGTCGGGATTTTGTGGATCGACCTGTGTGTCGTTGACGATCCTGAACTCGATCGGGTCCATGCCGACTTTTTCTGCCATCTCGTCGATCGCAATTTCGAGAGCCATCATGCCAGGAGCCTCACCCGGAGCACGCATGTCGTTGCCTTCCGGGAGATCGAGCGTTGCAAGCCGCATCGCCGTCATCCGGTTTGCTCCGGCATAAAGCAGCCGGGTCTGGGCGACCGCCTCCTCAAGGCGCCCACCAGGCTGATCACCGTTCCAGCTTTCGTGTGCGATCGCAGTGATCTTCCCGTTCCGGTCGGCGCCGATACGAATGCGCTGGACCGTCGCTGGCCGATGGGTCGTATTGTTCATTATGAACGGCCGCGGTAGCGCAACCTTCACGGGCCGGTTCGCGGCCCGCGCTCCGAGCGCCGCCAGTACGGCGTCCGCGCGCAGATACAGCTTGCCGCCGAAGCCTCCGCCGATGAATGGCGACATCAAGTGGATCTTCTCCTTGTCGACGTCGAGGGTCGTTGCAAGGTCGGAACGCCACCAGTCTATCATCTGGCTGGAGGTCCACACCGTCACCTCGTCGCCATCCCACGCCGCGATGGAGGCGTGCGGTTCCATCATCGCATGCGACTGGTCCGGGGTCGTGTAGGTTTCCTCAAGAGTAACTGGGGCATCTCGGAAAGCAGCCTCAAAGTCTCCGACGCTGGAATCCGGCTTCTTCGCGTCGTCCGGCTTGGCCGCCGATTTCATTGCCTCCTTCAAGTCGTAGACACCCTCCTCCTCCGCGTATTCGACCTGGATCAGGGCGGCAGCAGAACGCGCCTGCTCAAAGGTATTCGCAACGACGACCGCGATCGCCTGATGGTAGTGGTGGATCTTGTCACCGCCGAAGAGCTCGACCGTGTTGAATCTGCCCTTCTTGAGGCTCCCCCCATCAAGTGTCGTTACGACCGCGAGTACCCCCGGAGCTCTCTTTGCAGCGGCGACGTCCATCGACTTGATCAAGCCTTTCGCGATCGCCGATCCGACGGGATAGCCGTAGGCGTATGGTATGTTGGGGTCGTGCCACTCGTAGGCGTACATCGCCCTTCCTGTGGTCTTAAGCTGCCCGTCGATGCGGGGGATCGGTTGGCCAATGACCTTCAACTGGTCGATCGGATTGGTGGTTGCTGGCGTATCGAACTTCATGGATCAACCCCTTGCTTCTGCGAGGACGGCGCCAAGCGTGCGCTCGACAAGCTCGACCTTGAAACTGTTCTGCTCGGTGGGACGGGCGTCGGCCAGGATGACGTCGGTGGCAGCACTGGCGCCGTTCGGAAGCTCGGCCTCGGCCGCTTCGACCCGCCATGGTTTAGGCGCGACGCCACCGATCGCCACACGTCCGGTTCCGTCAGGCTGGATGACCGCTCCGACCGAAACGAGTGCGAAGGCGTAGGAGGCACGATCTCGAACCTTGCGGTAGATTTGCTTACCCCCGATCGGCGGCGGCAACAGGACGGCTGTAATGAACTCGCCGCGCTCAAGCACGGTGTCGATATGCGGCGTGTCGCCGGGCAGACGATGGAAGTCTGCAATCGGGATCGAGCGCCTGCTCCCGTCAGCCTTCACCGTCTCGACAGTGGCATCGAAAGCCCGCATGGCGATCGCCATGTCGCTCGGATGGCTGGCGATGCAAGCATCGCTGACACCAACGACAGCAAGGGGGCGGGAAAAGCCACCGATCGCCGAACAGCCGGTGCCAGGCTGGCGCTTGTTGCATGGCTGATTGGTGTCATAGAAGTACGGACAGCGCGTCCGCTGCAGAAGGTTTCCCGCCGTCGTCGCCTTGTTGCGAAGCTGTCCCGAGGCACCCGCCACGATCGCTCGTGACAGAAGTCCGTAGTCGCGACGAACGACCTCGTGCGCTGCGAGATCCGTGTTCGTTACCAAAGCGCCGATCCGGAGCCCTCCCCCAGGAGTGATTTCGATCTTGTCGAGACCGAGACCATTCACGTCGACCAGATGCGCTGGCGCCTCGATCTCAAGCTTCATGAGGTCGAGCAGGTTCGTGCCGCCGGCGATGAACATGGCCTCAGGGTTCGATGCGACCGTCTTGGCTGCTGCCTCGACGGACGAGGCGCGTTCGTAGGTGAAGGCTCTCATGCTTTGATTCCTCCAACTTCGGTGATGGCATCGAGAATGTTGGAGTAGGCTCCGCATCGACAGATGTTACCGCTCATGCGCTCGCGGACTTCCGCTGCCGTCAATTGCGCCGGGCTGGTCAGATCGTCGGTGACGTGGCTGGGAATGTTCGACTTGATCTCCTCGAGCACCGCCACGGAAGAACAGATCTGTCCGGGGGTACAGTACCCGCACTGGAAGCCGTCATGCTTGATGAATGCGGCCTGCATAGGATGAAGGTTACCGGGCTCACCCAGGCCTTCGATCGTTGTGATCTTGTCGCCCTCGTGCATGACGGCGAGCGTCAAGCAGGAGTTGATCCGGCGGTCGTCGACCATGACGGTACAAGCACCACATTGACCGTGATCACAACCCTTCTTCGTGCCGGTCAAATGCAGGTGCTCGCGCAGCGCATCGAGCAGTGTCGTCCTGTTATCGACGTCGAATTCGCGTTTCTCGCCGTTGACGTTGAAGCTGACCTTGGTCGTGTAGGCCATTGTTGTTTCGGCGGATTGTGCCATCGCGTCCTTGGCAACGGTCCCGGTGAACGCGACTGATGCAGCCGACGAGATCAGCAGGGAGCGGCGGGAAAGTTCCAGTTGAATGGTGTTCTGCATAGGCCCAGTTCCACTTCTTTGGTTCTTTGGTTTTTCGTTTTTGGACGGAGGCGTGTGGCCCGAACAGCCACGAAGCCAACTGGGAACCTAGGGCAATGGAGAATTTGGTAAGGGTGTCCTGTTACATTAAGTTACAAATCACGTGCATTTGTAACCAAGGCCGAGCTGTGTCTCAGCCACGAGACGACGTCTCCCATGCGCAAGAGAGACCATTGACATCACCTTTCGTGCCACCAAGTTCCTCCTGAAACATGGGAGGAGCTTATGCCAAGGTTTATCACCATAGGATACGGAGACGAGGCGGGTTACGAACGGACAGACGAGGCTGTCCTCGCCGACGCTCACGCTCATGATGCAAAGCTTCAAAGGGCCGGTGTCGAAATGGGCATAGCCGGACGAGCCGTCCAGGTTAGAAACCATGAGGCTAGGAAAGTGACCGTTTCCGAGGGTGCATACATGAGGTCCGCACTGCCTGTCGCGGGTTTCGCCGTCATCGAAGCGGCTGACCTGGCGGAAGCGATAGAGATCGTTTCGAAGACGCCATGCGCCGTCGCCTACGGTGTCGTCGAGGTTTGGCCACTAAGCCAAACGCGATAGACCGAAGAGCCAGGCGAAGTGTCCTGGCCACAAAAAGTTCCGCGCTGGCCACCGCTCACTCACGCCCGTCAGAGCGCTTGTCATAATAGTGAATCTCCAGCAGCAGGCAGCCGGTCTTCGACCTGAACGGTCCATGAAGGACCCCCGGGGGACGGCAGGCATAGGTATGAGCCGGAAACGACGCGGTTCCGGTAGATGGATCACCGACGACGAGATCACCTTCCACCAGATAGACCTCTTCCCAATAGTCGTGCACGAACGGTTTGTCGGTATACGCCTCCGGCAGGAAACGCAGCAATCTCGTACGACTGCCTTTGCCGTTCGCTTCGTCGAGCCGTCCAGCCAAAATTTTCTGCTCGATGCCGGGAGGATAACCTGGTGGAACGTGCCAGCCCTCCTCCATATCCACAAGATGGAATTCCTTGTGTTCCTTGAATATGGGCACAGGCGGGTTCATGCTGCCGCCGCCTTATTGGCGTGAAGTGCGCCATCGAGCGTGTAGGAGTCGAGCATCTGGTCGACCAGCCTGGTGCGTGAGTCCCAGTCGCATGTGCGGTAACTGTGGTTCTTGGTGACGAAGTTCGCCCCCGCGTAGAACATCTCGTATTGGGTATGCCTGGAGGCAAACTCGGAGCCAATCGCGTCCCAGGCGAGTTTGAAAAGCTTGACCCTGCCTTCGCTGCTCGTGGCGGGCGATTGCTGTGTTTTCTCGATCATGGCCCTCAACAGCGGATCGGCGAAGTCATCGACGCTGGAGGGCAGCATTATCAGCCCGCCGCCCGCCAACTCCCTGAGCGTCGAAATGACCTCTGGGTAAAGCCTCTGGGTGAGCACCTGCGCCGAATAGAGGGTGTGGGCATCCGGAACGAAATACTTGCCATGGGCTTGCCCCTTGACTTCCATGGCGTGCACGAGCGCGTCGACCATCGCGCTCTGTGCGGCGAGGAGACCGAGCGTCTCGCGCACCTGCGGGAAATTGATGATGCCGTTGGTTTCCGCGATACGGTGCGCCAGTCCCAGTTGGAAGCGCATCTTCACCATCAAGCGGATTTGCGCCTGATAGTTCTGCAGGACATGGGCGGGCGTTGCATGGAACTGCCGCTGGCACATGCCGATGTCCTGATTGATGAAGACCCGGTCCCAGGACACTTTGACATCTTCGAAATAAAGTACCGCATCGTTCTCGTCGAAGCGGGTGGAGAGCGGATTGTCGAAGACGCTTGTCGCGTGCTCCTCATAAGATTTGCGGGACATGATCCTCAAACCGCGAGCGTTCATCGGGATCGCAAAGGAGACCGCATAGGGCTCGTCGCCCTCAGTGAGCGGCTGGATACAGGTGACCAAGACCTCGTTCGCCAAGATGCCGCCGGTCGCCAGCATCTTCGCACCGCGTATCGTCAAGCCTTCCTGATCCTGGTCGACGACACCCGCCGTCAAGGTGCGGTCCTGTTGCTGGCTCGCGGCCTTGGAGCGGTCTGCCTGCGGGTTGATGATCACATATGTCAGGTAAAGGTCGTTGTCGCGGGCGTAGCGATAGTAGTCTGCCAACGCTGCGGCGCGATGCGGATCATAGGCTTCAAAAATCTCGGCACCCATCATCATGCCGGCAAGACAGGAGGCGACGTGGTCGGGGGCTCGGCCGAGAAAGCCACAATGCAATGTTGCCCAAGCCTCGAGCGTCTTGCGGCGCTCCACGAGTTCGGCATAGGTTTTCGGCATCTGCCATATGCGGCTTGCGCGATCGCCGGACTCCACCGTATCGAATGTCATAAGTGATCGGTTCTCATCGGCGCTTTGGAAATCGTAAAGCCGTCCGACGGAGCGGATGGTTTCGCGAAAGGCCGGATGCGTCGTCACGTCACCCGCAAGCTGGCCATTGATATACACCTGCCTGCCGTCACGCAGGGTCTCGGTATGCTGCGAACCTGTTTTCAGCATGACTTTTCCCTCAGTAGTGGATGGCCAGCGGCCAGGACGCTTCGTCGTTCACTTCGGACTCCAGTGCAGCATACCGCCCCCTGCTGAACACAAGTGGCCGGCGATCCCGGAACGATAGAAATGAGTTTACCTTCCCGATGAACAGCAGATGGTCACCGCCCTCGTGGACAGCCCAGCGCGTGCAATGAAACAACGCTGCGGCACCGGGCAGGACGAGGCCGCACCCCGCCTTCAACTGGCAAGCTATTCCTTCCCATTTATTGGTCAGAGGCCGAGAGAAGCGGCTCGACAAATCTGTCTGATTTTCCGAGAGGACGTTGATCGTGTAGCCTTCTGCCTTTGTCCACAGGGGGAGGCTGGCGGCACGATTATCGATGCTGAACAGGATCAACGGTGGATCAAAGGAAAGCGAATTGAAAGAGCTTATCGTCACACCGATTTTATCCATGCCGATCACGCTCGTGACCACGCATACTCCGGTGGGGAACTGCCCTAACGCCTGCCTGAATGCGCTTACGTCAAAGACTGGTTCCATCCCGGACCCTCGGTATTGTTTTGATCTATCCTATGCCTGTTCCTGCAATTTCGGTTTCCACGGTGGTGTCGAATGCGGGAGGCCGCTATCCTGCCCGCACGTTCGACGACCAATCGCCGAACAGCGGCGCTCGCAGCGCCGCGAGTGTCAATTCCAAGTGCGTGCCGACCGCGGCGACCGCCCGATCTGCCGCTGATTCACGGATGGCCTGCGCGATCGCCCCGTGTTCGGTCAGCACTTCATCAATACGGCGGCCAACAGAGATCGCATGCACACCCATTCGAACCTGCCGGTCACGAAGGCTTTCATAGAACGCCGCGAGTATCGGGTTTCCCGCAGCCCTTACAATCGTACGATGAAACTCCCTATCGCGCTCTATGAAGGCGACAGGATCGTTTCGAACCTGTTCCTGCACAGCGATCAGTCGGTCCAGTTCGTCAGCCACCGCACCGCCGAAGCGGCTCGCTTGCTGCGCGCACCACTCCTCCACCAACCGGCGCGCCTGCATGATTGAGACCACCTCTGCATCCGTGATCGGCGAGATATACGCGCCCTTCTTCGGCAGAATCTTCAGCAGCCCGTCAGCCTCGAGTCTCAAGAAAGCTTCTCTGACGGGTGTCCGCGACACACCAGTTTCCCGACACACCTGCGATTCCGTCAGGAATGTTGTCTCATCGCGCGGCAAGGTCAGCACATATTGTTTCAGCCAGGCATAGACCACGTCTTGCGCAGCTTCGGGGCGCTGGCCGGCGGCGACACGATCTGAACCATCGCTTAACGTCATGTACATCTTGTATACAAGTGGCTTACGAAAGTCAATATTGAGGGAGTTCTGGGTCAAGGACTGAAGAGCAGAAGGTCACCGCTTCTTATGGGCGAACCTGTCCTCCCGCGAGCGCTACTTCGCGCCTCTCTTCAAGAGCATGAGCTCCGCCGGAACATTCGCCGAAGCTGCGGAAACTTGCAGCCCAAAGGAAATCAGTGTTGGCGAGATGATTGCCGGATCACCCTGTTGGGTCCGTCGGTCACATATTCCACCTGGCGCGCCGACCCGCTGGGTTGCGTCTCAGGTTTCCTGCCCAGTCACAGGATCGGCTCCCGCCGCCTAGTCAATCGGCTGTTCGGCCGCCATGACATCTCGCACCTGGTCGATCTTGCCGACGGCAGGACCAACACCGAGAACATCCTTCGCCCATGCCATCACAGCCGGGTCCGCCACCACGGCATCGCCTGGCTGCTCAACTGTGCCGATATCCTTGTTTGCTGCCGCCATAAGGGCTGCGCTCAGGGCCTCGTCGCTGAGTGCCGGATCCGTCGGGACGACATCGACGCCGTTGTCCAACTCGAACTGGGCATACGCCACAACGTAGTCACGGATGGCAGCCATGCGAGGATCGTTGGAGTTGAGGTACGCCCGATAATTGCGGTTCAGAGAGTTCAGGCCGCCAAGCTTTGCAGCCAGATTGGAACTGAGGATAGGCTCCTCCACTTCGTCCGAAGCAATAGTCGGCCTTTCGGGCCTTGGCGAAGGCTTGGCCACTTTCAGATGCACTTTGTCGGCCTTCGGGGAAATGTTGGCGATTTCGGTTCCGGCCTTTCTGAATGCAACGCGCTTTTCTTCGTTCTTGTGGAAAAGCTTCCCGAATGCCGTCGCTATCGGATCGCTTGATCTGCCGGTTGCGCTCTTCTCGCGAGAAGACAGACCAGAATTTCCGTGATGGGCAGAGGCGTGGGTCTCTCCCGCGCTCTTGCCGCCACCATTCCCGTCGCTGCTTCCTCGGCCATTGCCGCCACCATTTCCACCGCCATTGCCACTACCGTTTCCATTGCCGGCGAGGGCAGTCGATGTGATGAGCTTCAGCGGGCTCTTCAGATCCAAAACGACTGGCGCGGCAGTAAGTATCGCTGACACGGAGGCCACAAACGTCAGACTCGCGATTTTTCCCATGCTCCATCCCTCCGAATCATGAGCTCTACGAGCTCCCATCATGATGCTTGAGGATATTATGGCACCGAATTGTGGCAACAAGCCACTGGTCGGGCGGCGATGGGCAAGGATAGGAATCGCGCACTATGGTTGGAAAGGCCCTTAGATTTCGTCTGAGTGGCCACAACGGAGTCGCGAAAATCGAAGCCTGTTGAGGAGATCGGGGCTTGCTTGCCTCGCGCGCCTGGGCTGCGTCCGCGCCACCACGCCGGCTCCTATTCGGCTTTCGTCAGTGGTCCGGGCAGCACTACATTGAAGTGGTCTGCCATGAACCCGTGGACCCAATTCGGGGCATTTCGATCTGTTGGCGGCGATCATTCTGACCGAAAACCAAAGCAAGGAGCTCTACGTTCGATTGCCTTCGCAGTCTGGCCGTGAGGCCGTTAGTGGAGCTTCCATGAAGATGAGGTGATTGCGCAGTTCAGGAGGCGCTTCGTAATATGCCCCGATCTCCTGGAAACCAAGAGATCGGTAGAGGCCAAGCGCTTCACCGTGATTACGGCCGGTATCCAACCGCATGGTCATGTAACCCCGCTCGGCAGCCACTCGCACGATGTTCTCGGCGAGTCGGCGGCCCAACCCCAAGCCTCGCCCCTCCGGACCGACGAACATGCGCTTCATCTCGCATATGTGATCATCAATCCGCTGCATCATCACACAGCCAACCACCTTTCCGTTCAGTCGGGCAACAAGGATTTCCCCGTCTGGAGCCGCGTGAATCTTCGGCAGGCTGTCCACGAGCGCAGCCCATTCTTCTGGCGTGTAGTAACGGTCGACGAACCAAGCATTTTCGCCATAGCGCGACCGGCACCAGTCGATAAAGTCGTTGCACAAGGCTCGAATGGCTGGAAAATCGCCAGGCCCGGCTGGGCCAATCTCCGCGTTCTGTTCCACTTCTGTACCCCACTCGCTACGCGCCAATCAGCCCCTCCCTTTCGCTATTCCGCCCGGTCCTCTTTTGCCCGCTCGATGAATTTCCCGGCGACCGCCCATGCCAGAGCCAGCGCCCTATCCTAGAGGAAATCGTCGCGCCTCGGGGTGAAAGTGTCAATCAGCAGTCCCTTTTCGAGGGCGACAACGCCATGGACGAGGTTGGGAGCGACGATGAAGCTGGAGCCGGCATCGAGCCGCGTGGTGACGCCATCGACGGTGACGTCGAAGGCACCTTCGGCGACATAGCTTACCTGCGTGTGTGGATGTGAATGCAACGCGCCGATGGTGCCGGGATCGAAGCTGAAGGCGACGAGCATCATTTCCGGGCGGTGCGACAGCACGGCACGCCTGTTGCCGGTCGCGACCTCCGTCCAGGTGATGTCATGGGGAAGCGTATAATGATCGGCCATCATAATCTCCTATCGGGCGAGCCAGCCGCCATCGACCGGCAGCACCGTGCCATGAACATAATCAGAGGCGCGCGAGGCAAGATAGACCGCCGTGCCCACCATATCCTCCGCCTTGGCCCAGCGGGCGGCCGGGATGCGCTTCAGGATATCCGCGCTTCGCTCCGCATCAGCGCGAAGTGCCTCCGTATTGTTGGTCTCGACATATCCGGGCGCGATCGCATTCACATTGATGCCCTTCGATGCCCATTCGTTCGCCAACAGTCGGGTGATACCGGCGAGCCCGCTCTTCGATGCCGTGTAGGATGGAATGCGAATGCCGCCCTGGAACGATAGCAGCGAGGCGATGTTGATGATCTTCGCCGGCGTCTGACGAGCCAATACGACCTTCGCGAAAGCCTGGCAGAGGAAGAAAACTGACTTCAGATTGGTGTCGAGTACCGCATCCCAATCCTCCTCCGTAAATTCCAGTGCATCGGCACGACGGATGATGCCGGCATTGTTGACGAGGATGTCAGGCGAGGCGCCGGCGGCAAGGGCGCGTTCGATAACGGCCCTCGCCTCCCCGGTATCGGACAGGTCCGCGTTGAGCGATACGAACCGGCGCCCCGTCGATGTGACCGTGTTTGCGGTGTCGTCCATGGCCGAGCGGCCGACGCCGACAATGTCGGCGCCCTGTTCCGCCAGGCCGACCGCGATTGCCTGGCCAATGCCGGCATTGGCGCCGGTGATGATGGCCCAGCGGCCGCTAAGATCAAAAAGGGTCATCGCAGTGCTTCCATCGGCACCTTGTCCATGTCGGTGAAGCTCATATTGTCGCCAGCCATGGCCCAGATGAAGGCGTAGCGGCCGGTGCCGGCGCCGGAATGGATGGACCAGCCGGGAGACAATACCGCGTCATGGTTCTTCAGGACGACATGCCGGGTTTCGCGCGGCTCTCCCATGAAGTGGAAGATGCGCGTCGCTTCCTGCATGCCGAAATAAAGATAGACCTCCATGCGCCGATCGTGAACGTGCGCCGGCATCGTGTTCCAGACCGAACCCGGCTCGAACATCGTCAGCCCCACGAGCAATTGGCAGCTTTCGCAGACATCGGGATGCACATACTGATTGATGGTGCGGGCGTTGGATTCCTCCGCTGAACCAACAATCACCTTCTTGGCCATCTCACGCGTAATATGCACCGTGGGGCATGCACGGTGAGCTGGCGCGCTCAGCAGGTAGAATAGTGCTGGTTCGGCCGGGTCACGGCTGGCAAAGCTCAAAGCGCCCTCGCCCATTCCGATGTAAAGCGCCTCCTGGAAGCCGAGCTCGTAGCGCTTTCCGACTACACTGACCGTCCCCGCTCCGCCGATATTGACGATGGCGGCCTCGCGCCGGTCCAGAAAGCGCTCAGTGCCGGTCTCAGCAATGGCGGTGATCTCCAGAGGCTTGGCATCCGGCATGACGCCACCGACGATCATGCGATCGAGATGGCTGTAGGTGAGATTGGCTTCGCCCGGGCGAAACATATTCTCAATGACGAAGCCGTCGCGCAAGCCCCGCGTGTCACGCCTTGCAGCGTCCTCCGGCCCGACGACCTGCCGTACTGATACTGAAATTGTCACGGCTATACCTCTTCTGTCTGGGGAATAGGATCAGGTGAGCACGACATATTCGGTCAGCTGATTGATCGTCGTGTCCGCCTTGTCGACGTCGAACACCTTGGTGCCGTGGCTCATGATCACGAAACGGTCGCAGACCTGATAGGCGTGATAGATGTTGTGCGTCACCAGCACGCTCGAGACGTTCTCCGCCTTGAGCTTCAGCACCTGGTTCAAAAGTGCCTCCGTCTCGCGCACCGACAGCGCCGAGGTCGGCTCATCGAGAAGTAACACCCGCTTCTTGAAGTAGACGGCGCGGGCAATCGCCACGGCTTGTTTCTGGCCACCGGACAGATTGCCGACCAGCGTATCGGGGGAATCGATGCCCGAAATGTGGACCGCATTCTGTAGGACCTCCATCGCGATCTCGCGCATCTCGCGCTGCCTCAGGAAGCCAAAGCGATCGGTGAGTTCGCGACCCATGAAGATATTGCGGGTGATCGAAAGGGAATCGACCAGCGCCGTATGCTGATAGATGGTTTCGATACCGGCATCGGCCGAGTCCGACCGGCAGGTAAATGCGGTCTTCTTCCCGTCGACGCTGAGATAGCCTTCCGTCGGCTTGTGGATCCCGGAGATCAGGTTCACGGTGGTCGACTTGCCGGCGCCGTTGTCGCCGAGCAGCCCCACCACTTCGCCTTCACCGATATGGAAGCTCAGATTGCGCAACGCAGTCAGCGCGCCGAAGCTTTTCGAGATATTGTGCAGTTCGAGAAGATTAGGGGCCGACATCACGCGAGACCTCGCCGCTCGATAAGATGGTTGAAGATGGCGGCCAGCACGATCAGTGTCGCAATAAACATGTCGAGATAGAAGCCTGGCGCGCGCAGCAGAAGCAGGACGTCGGTGATCGTGTGGATCAACAGCACGCCGAGGAAGATGCCGATGATCGACCCACGGCCGCCGCGCAGCGACAGCCCGCCGATCACGCAGGCGGCGATCGCTTGCAGCTCCAGTCCGGCGCCCTGTCCCGGCTGCACGCTGCCGACGCGTGATGTCGCAAGGATGCCTGCCACTGCCGCCATCCCGCCGGCAATCCCGAATGCCACGAGCTTGACGCGGTTGGTATTGATGCCGATCGCCTCCGCGGCACCACGATTACCGCCGGTCGCGAAGACATGGTTGCCGAAGCGGTGACGGTGGACGAGATAGTGAAAACCGACGACGAAGAGAACGATCCAGATAAAGGCGGCATTGATGCCGAAAAGCGTACCGGAAAACAGGCTGGTGAAGAGCGGCTCAGGGTCGAAGCGCACCTGGACGGCGCCGTTATAAAGCAGGACCGCGCCGCGCCAGAACAGCAGTCCGCCCAAGGTCACGATAAAGGAGGGCAGCCCAAAGCGCAGCGTGATGTGGGCATTGAGAAGCCCGATCATGACACCGGCCAGAATACCGAGCGGTGCTGCGACGAAGGCGCTCAACCCGGCGCCGACGAGGCTCGCCATCAGGATGGCGGTGAAGGTGTAGACGGAGCCGATCGAAAGGTCGAACTCGCCTGATATCATCAGCACGCCGGCGCCGAGCGCCAGGCAGCCGAGCACCGGGATCGCCTTCATCAGGATTGTCAGGTTCTGCGGCGAGAGATAGCGGAACTGATCGGGATAGAGCAACGCGCCTACGATGCAGACGATCTGCAGCGTCATGAAGACGAGGAAGATCGCGCCGGCGGGCATCGCCATGATCTGCTTGAGGATCGGTTGCTTCTGAGTCCGCGACCGGGGCGCGGCACTTTCTGCGAGAATTGGTGTCACGGGCTGGTACTCGATCTATTGGACACGGAGAACCTGCCGACATAGCCGACAGGCTCCCGTGAAACGCTGTTAGCGGAAGCTGCCGATCAGCGGCTTGACCGAACTGATGCGAGACTTGTCGAGGAAGGCGCCCTGCCCGGTATCGACGTCGGTCGGTGTCAGCCCGTACTTCTTCGAGAGCGCGATCTGGGCGATCGGGTAATAGCCCTGGAGATAGGGCTGCTGGTCCATGGTCGCGAACATCGCGCCTGATTCAACCGCGTTGACGATCTCGACCGCCAGGTCGAAGCCTCCGAACGGGATCGTGACGCCTGCGTCCTTGATGGCGCCTGCCCCAACGGTGGAAGTGACCGAGCCCGTGCCGAACAGCGCCTTGACACCCGGATTGGCGATCAGGAACTGCGCCATGATGTTCTGCGCCTCTGCGGGATCGAGACCGGCGCGGACCGTTTCGACCTTGATGCCACTCTCCTTCATCGCCTTTTCGATGCCGCCGCCGCGCGCGACCGCAAAGCTCGCCTCGGGGATTTCGCGCGGATTGAAGACGACGTCGCCGGACTTCAGGCCGAATTCCTTGATCATCCGGTTGCCGAGCTCGTAGCCGGACGCGAACTCGTTCATGCCCACATAAGCCTGGCGGCAATTGCCCTTGGCGCCTTCCAGGTCGTCATTGTTGAAGCCGATAACCACGATCCCGGCCTTGACCGCCGCGCAGATGCTTTCGTCAAAGGCATCAGACGAGGAAATGGCGACCGCGATGCCGTCGACACCGCTTGCCGTCGCGCTCTCGATCAAGTCGTTCTGGCGAACCGGATCGTTGTTGGCATACTGCACGTCGAGATCGACGCCGAACTGCGCGGCTGCGTCCTTCGCGCCCTTTACCACGGGGTTGAAGAACTGGACACTCGGATCGAGATAGATGATCATCGTTGCCTTGACGTCCGCGGCCAGCGCCGTAGATGTCATCATCGTGGCGAGACCCGCGGCGAGTGCAGCGGTTTTCAACCTGGTCAATTTCATTTGCGTATCCTCCCTTTGGATGTGCAATGCGGGTCGAAAGACCCGAGTCTCGGCTGGCGGGCTCCGACCAAAGATCACGCCGGCCGAGATTTTCCTCTCAGGCGTTCCGCCTTCTCCCAAAACGAAACGCCCTGTACGTTTATTCCCCTTCGACGCCTGTGCCGCTGCTAGCCGAACCACGGCGCCGGGCGCCCGAACGTCACGTGTATGCCCTTGAACTGGGAATATTCATCGAAGCCGTAGCGGCCGAGTTCGCGGCCGAGGCCGCTTTTCTTGTACCCGCCGATCGGTAGTTCCGGCGTGCCGTCGATCACGCTGTTGACCCAGCAGCGACCGGCACGAATGCGGCGGATGCTCTGCATCGCGTTTTCGAGATTGGTCGACCAAACCGAGGCGGAAAGGCCGAACTCGCTGGCATTGGCGATTGCGACGGCTTCGTCCGCAGTCTTGAAGGTCATGCTCGACAGCACCGGCCCGAATATCTCCTCGCGGGCGATCGACATGTCAGGCCTCACGCCTGCAAATACGGTGGGTGCGTAGTAGATGCCGGCGTCCTTGCCGACGCGCTCGCCGCCAAGCAGCAGCTCGGCACCGGATGCGATGCCGGCTTCCACATAGGAGTGAACCTTGCCGACATGCGCTTCGGAGATCATCGCCCCGATCTTGGTGTGATCGTTCAGAGGATCGCCGAAGGTCACCTTGCGCGAGATATCGAGCAGACGCTCCATCAATGCGTCGCGGATCCCTTCCTGGACCAGAAGCCGGCTACCGGAAATGCAGCACTGGCCGGCATTGTGATAGACGCCGTAAGCGATGCCGTCGGCCGCGGCCTCGAGGTCCGCATCGGCAAAGACGATCTGGGGGCCCTTGCCACCGAGCTCCAGCCCAACGCGCTTGACGCTGCGCGCGGCGATCTCGCCAAGCTTGGTGCCGACACGCACCGAGCCGGTAAAGGCAACCATGTCGATACCGGGATCCTCGGCGAGCACCTGGCCGGCGGGATCACCGTAACCGGTGACCACGTTGAAGACGCCATCGGGAATACCGGCCTCGCGTGCCAGTTCCGCCATGCGGATCGATGTTCCCGAGGTAAATTCGGACGGCTTGAGGACGACAGTGCATCCCGCCCCGATCGCCCACGGCACACGCTCCGACGCGATGATGAAGGGGAAATTCCAGGGCGTGATGATGCCTACGACACCGACAGGCTCGCGCAGCACCAGACCCAGGCGATCGTCGCCGATGTTATTGTGCGCCTGCCCCTCGAGCCCGCGCGCCTGCCCGGCGGCGTAGGACCAGAGGTCGGCGCAGAACCCAATCTCACCGCGGGCCTGGGCGATCGGCTTGCCGACCTCCAGACTCTCGATCAAGGCGAGCTCCTCCTGCCGCTTGAGGATCAGGTCCGCCACCTTGAACATCAGGCGCGAACGCTCGGCGCCCGACATGCGCGGCCACGGACCGGTATCGAAGGCACGACGGGCCGCCGCGATCGCCACCCGCACATCCTCGGCCGAGGCTTCGGGCCAGGTGCCGACGATGACACCTGCATGACCGGGGCTGGCACGATAAATCATACGACCCGAGGCGGCATCCACCGACTTGCCATCGACAAGCATCTGGTAGCGGGATTTAATGTTCAGCCGCGGATCACTGGAATCGGGCGAAATGAAATTGGACAGCACGTTATCCTTCAAGCCGACACACCGTGCCGGCCCTTCCCTTTTTACCCGGTTCTGAACCACCGAATTTATGTTGCGTTTGAATTGTATGGTACTGTATGGTGGTTTAAATTGGATGTCAACGCATGGCGGCGACGAAAGACATGAACCTCGAATCCTTGAAGATTGAGACCGGCGAGACGGCTGCGGCGCAGGTCGAACGCGACCTGCGTGAGGCAATTATCAGGCTGGAACTGGCGCCCGGCACGCGGCTTTCGGAGCAGGAGATCGCGACGCGAATGGGCGTATCGCGCCAACCCGTGCGCGAAGCACTCATCGCGCTCGGGAAATCAAAACTGGTCGATGTGCGCCCCAATAGGGGCACGGTGGTTGTGAGGATCTCGGCGCGGCAAATGATGGAGGCCCGTTTTGTCCGAGAAGCACTCGAGACCGCGGTTGTGCGCCGCGCCAGTGAAAGCTTCGACACCTGGACGCGCCGCCGGATTGACAACATTATTGCCCGGCAGAGAGCCGCGATGGAGGCACACGACCACAACGCATTCCGACGCGAGGACGAGCAGTTCCACATCGCGATCGCAGAAGGCGCCGGTTGTAGCCTCGCCTGGAACGCCATCGCCGATATCAAGGCGCATATGGACCGCGTCTGCAATCTGCAGCTTCGCCATCCCGATTCCATGATGCGCCTGATCGCCGAGCACGAGGCGATCATTGCGGCCATCGACAGTCGCGACGCCGACGCGGCAGCATCCGCGATGTGCGTGCATCTCAACGGCATCCTGTCCGACCTGCCGCAAATTGAGGCGGATCATCCCGACCTTTTCGAATGATGCCATGATGATGGTTCGCTCTGCGACGGTGAGGTGTTGGGACAAGGAGGTCGCCCCGTCAGGACAGCGCCGCACTTATTGCTCTCGCTAGCCCCGACGGGTTGTCGCATGCCATGAGGTGGCCCGCGTCTTCGACGACCTCGATGTCTACACCAAGACCCTTCAATTTGTCGGCGCGGGCATCTGGAAGTGAGGCACGTCCGTAGATGGCAGTTTTCGAAACCTCCAGAATATCAAGCTGATGACACCATGTCGGATCGCTGCCCAAAACGAGAGACGTCGCGGCACGATGCATCGCGTACGGAGCGCTGACTGACAAGGATGCGGCCCAGATTTCATTGCCTTCTGACCGTGAAAGCCTGACCAGGTCATCATGGCCGTGGTCCACGTAATCGGCCTCGGACATAGCCGCTATCCGACGACTGAATATCCCGCCGCCGGGCTCGATGTTAGGTTCGGCAAGTATGATATGGCGAACGCGATCCCGCATCAGACTCGCTGCGACTATTGCGATTGCACCGCCCATGCTGTGACCAAAGAAGTCCAACGATTCGATGCCCAACCGATGGACGAGTTTCACGATCGTCCTAGCATGGAGTTCGACCGAGTACCGGAACTCCGTCGGCCGATCACTGAAGCCCGATCCGAGCAGATCGATGAGGAGCATGTTGCGACCGGACAACGCCGGATCGGCCGCAACCGCCGGATAGTCACAGGACGATGCGCAGCCCAGGCCATGGATCAATATGAGGGGCGGTCCATGACCGGGCAGATCGTGGAATCTTATCGTCGCCTTTTCGGCTTCAAGTGCGACCGACTTCATGTTCCCCGGCATCCCCAAGCGATCGAGTTGCATGACTCCTGATCTTATCTGGACAACGCCGACTTCGCACCCGATTCATGATCCCCCGCCCTCGTCCATACTCGTCATCTCCTAAGCTCGACTTCGGGTCCCCATCATTTCTCGCATAGTTTCGCCATGCTTCGTTCGAGGCCGCGGCGCAGCGCATCGGAGATTTCGCCTTTCAGGCCCTTCACGACGTCCCCGAAACGTCCGCCGGTATCGGTGATTTCGATCCTGCTTTCTGTCGTCTTGCAGGTGGCCAGATCAACGTGCATGGCGATGGCCGCCGTGGCCGAAAAGCCACCCTGAACCAGGGCGTTGTCGGACGTCTTGCAGGCCAGGGTTCCGCGCGCATTCGCCTCGGCACGGTCGCCGTTCACTGCCAACTGGAGTTGCTCGATCTTCACGTAGTCGAGTTTGTCGATGCCGACCTCGACACTGATCCCAAAGCTCGATGCCTTGGCCTTGAGCGACCGGCATGGCTGCGCATCGCCGATCGCGCGCTCCAGCGCGTTCGCGGCTACTGCCGGGGGAGGAGCGGCCGTCTGCGAGATCAAGGCGCCCAACGCAAGCACATTTACCCATCTGCGCATTACTGTCTCCTCCTCAAGTCCTTCCACTGACACGCCCCTCTGTTGATCTAGGATTCGCGCATCTTGTGGAAAGTCATTTCCTGACAATCAGGCGAGAGGTTGCGTAGTCGCAACAGGAACCATCGCTAGCGTCCGATCATTACCTTTCGAAGCTCGCCGGAGGCACCGTGAAGATCGCGACCTACAACGTGAACGGCATCAATGGTCGACTGGAAATCCTTCTTCGGTGGCTCAAAGAGGACAAGCCCGATGTCGTTTGCCTTCAGGAGCTCAAGACCGAAAACGCCAGGTTTCCAGGAAAGGAGATCGACAAGGCCGGATACGGCGCGATCTGGCGTGGCGAGAAGAGCTGGAACGGCGTTGCCATCCTCGCCAGGAACGCCCTCCCGGTCATGACGAGGCGAGGACTTCCAGGGGACCCCGATGACAATCATAGCCGCTATATGGAGGCGGCCGTCAACGGCATTCTGATCGGATGCCTTTATGTGCCGAACGGAAACCCTGCGCCCGGACCGAAGTTCGACTACAAGCTACGCTGGTTCCGACGCCTGCAGGAATACGCCCGCGAGCTTCTGGACCTCGGTGTCCCCGCTCTGCTTGTCGGCGACTACAACGTAATGCCCACCGAGCTGGACGTCTACAGGCCGGAACGATGGGTAAACGACGCTCTCTTCCGATCGGAGGTCCGCAAGGCCTATGCGGATCTCGTCGCACAGGGATGGACGGACGCAGTCCGGCACCTTCATCCGGACGAGCGCATCTATACCTTCTGGAAATACTGGCGAAACTCGTTTGAGCGCGACGCTGGGCTTCGGATCGATCATTTTCTGCTTAGTCCGGCCGTCGTTCCGTGGCTGAGGTCTGCAACTGTCCGCAGGAAGCCGAGAAGCTGGGCCCACACAAGCGACCACGCACCTGTCATGATCGAGCTCGATCTCCCAAGGATGGAAGAGGATTGATGCAGATGCCGAACCTATCCATTCTTCGCCAAATCCGCGTAATTTGCGATTTCGTTTACACGAAGAACTATACCTCCCGTTTTAAGCTCTCGATAGTGGTACGAAGTGCGGTAGCGTGGCCGCATGCAAACACCGCTCCGTGAAGGTGGAAGACCGCGGGCGGTTCGGATGTTGAACAGCTTGACTGCAATAGGCTGCGACCAACCCGTCATCCAGGACATCCGTCTTTAACAGCGCGTTGATTCCACAATGACAGTCTTCCGACTTTCCGGCATCGCGTGGACACGACCGCGCCATTAAGGGTAAGCGGCCGTTTTCCGGCTCGCCTGAGGAGATAGACGCAGGACGCTCGACAGTTACGGCAGCTATGAGGGCCAACGCACTTCGCGGTGATCCCGCGGCCTTTCTCCTCTTGACGGCTCTCTCGCCCCGAAAGGAGAGACACCCGGGTAAGCTTTGCGTTGCCGTGGACAATCACCTTGAGTACCATTCCCCATCTCACCCGTGAACAGATTCCCCGGAGCACTCCATGCAAATCGAGCCGCAGCAGCGGATCTATGTCTGCTTCTTCCTTTTCGCGGTCTCGATGGGAGCTATGCTTTCGCGCCTCCCCGATCTTCAAGATGCTCTTCAGATCAACAAATCTGAGTTAGGATTAACTCTGATCGGTGCAGCAATCGGTGCATTGGTTTCCCTAACATTTTCGTCCTCTTTGGTTGCTCGCCTCGGCGCCCGAACTACTGCGTTCCTCACGGTTCTCGGAACATCGGCACTTCTTGCTTTCGTTCCGTGGATGAGTGCGGCTCCGCTCGTCTTTGGCCTGCTGTTTTTCGAAGGCTTGCTCGCCGGAGCGCTCGAAATAAATCTGAACGTTGAACTGGATCGCATCGAGGCCCAGATCGGTCGCAGCGTAATGAACCGGGCTCATGGATTCTGGAGCCTTGGTTTCTTCGCGACTGCGATTGCTTCGGCTTTCATCCGCCAAGCGGGAATATCCATGCAATTGCACCTCGCGTTAACGTTCGCGTTTGTCCTGATGGTGGGAGGCTTTGTGGTATCGAGCATGCGCAATACGCCTGCTCGATACCAGGCAGAGCACATACAAGCCGGACACGTGGCGCTCCCCACAGTTGGCTTGCTACCGCTTTGCATTATTGGGTTTGCTGCGTTTCTCGTGGAGGGCGCGGGAATTGACTGGTCAGCAATCTACATGCGGGACGTTTTTCATTCTCAACCATTTATTGGTGGGTTGGGCCTCACGCTCTTCACGCTATTCATGGCTGTAACGCGGTTGTTTGCCGATCCGTTTGTTGATCGCTTTGGTTCACGTTCTGTCGCGATCCTCCTGCTCGTTGTTTCGGCCGCTGGTCTCTGTGCTGTCTGGCTTGCGCCCAACCAGTACGTTGCACTGATGGGGTTCTCCCTCATGGGCGCGGGATGCAGCGCGGTATATCCCCTCGCCATTTCGGCCGCCGCGCAACGAATGGACCGGGCTGCAAGGCGCGGCTTTGGAGACGTGCACCGGCATATAGACCTGCTTCGTAAATTTCGAACTTACAGATTCGTTCCCGTCTTCTCGAGACACAAAAAGCCCCGCTACTGCTGGGGGGCGATACCGGGGCAAATTGCCGGCTCTCTGGAGAAACCGGCGGACATCGAGCATGGATACGATATACCCGGTGACCGCGATTTTCCAGCAGTTCAGGATCGGTGACGCGCACGTCCCTCATGGCGAAGCGCATGCGGACTAGACAGGCACTTGCCGTGCCAGGTCAGTGCCTTCACGTAGTTGCTTCCGATCTGCGAGCGGATTGGCGCCGAAGCGCCAGGAGTGGGTTGGAAACCACGCCGCGCATCGATTTTTTCCCGAAGCGCAAAATGAATTGGCCGGCGCCAAGCTGCCGCTCGACCGCGCATGGGCATTGCGACCGAACGGCAGAGGAGCCATAGCAGGCCTCAAGCAAGAATCTTTTCGTTCCCTCGGAACAACTGCAGATGCGTCAGGTTCGCAGCCTGGCGGCAAACCTGGATCTCCTCGCTTGCTATGTGTGTCTCTATGACAATTGCAACAGTTTGAGGATGATGGGACGATAACCGTACATCGCGAAATGCAATCCGCCTAAGTCATCAAGCCTGAACCACCCTAGTTCTGAGTGTTCATCGCCCAGCAAGCGTGCGGTCCCACCCACCCATTGCGTGATTACGAAAATATGGAAGGGATTCTTCCGAGAAGCGTCGTCTGCTTCGTAGATGGTAGCCAGGAGTGTATAGGAGATTGGGGTCAGTCCGACTTCTTCCTGACATTCCCGAATAAGGGCAGCGGCTACCTCCTCGCCTTTCTCGACGTGCCCTCCGACGAGGTCCCAGCAATTTGGCGACCATTTTCGATGTGAGGCGCGTCGAACCAACAGGACTTGTTGATTGGTGATGAAGGCACCACAGACGATATCGGGCACGTCTTTCCTCCTCGTCCTCTTCCTACTTCCCGCGGCGTCTAACTGCGAAGCAAAAGTCGTGAGGGAGTCACCGCTCTATCTCGATCCAACGGAACGCCGACGGCGTTCGAATGTTTCCTCTCAAATGGCCAACCCCCGCTAGCCCGCCGCGTTGAAAAATGGGCGTCACAGGAGACGAAGATGGAAACCCCTCAGAAACTTTGGCCGTGGAGTATCCGCGCCTCGGAGGTCGTAGGATCGCTGTCATCGACGACAACGTTGGTTCCTCTCGCGACTGGGATGTCGATCCACCAGAAGCCTCAAGGTCCTGGAATGAACGGGTCGCGGCACTGCCCGATCGCGAAAAGAGCGACGTCGAAACCTTCGTCCCCTCGCTTAATGACGAAAGCCACGAGCCTGCGTCAAAGTGAAGACCCCTTCTCGGCTCGGGTGGCGGTGAGTCGAGGGTGAGCATTGAACGCCCAAAGCAAAGATGATCCCGGCTCCGACGAACGTCGCAGTTTAGCGGTTGAACGTCTCCGTCGAATGGAAGCGATTGGGGGACTTTTGGAATCTGACTTCCTTAGCCTTCAATCCCACGCTGACGCCGTGGCGGAGGAGCGACAGTGCTTAGAAAGACTCGTCTCAGAGGTCTAGCTAAGAGCACAAGGCATGTAAGGCTAACGACCGCGATAAATGCCGGGGCTGGATAAAGTCGCCCATCCCCCGCATGCCAAGAAGCTTCGTTGCGCAGCGGAATTCTTTGATAGCCTGTTCGGGGACAAGCGCGGCACCGGCCGGTACGACAAGTTCATCGCCGCGATGGAGGAAATGCAGGATCGTCTGGGCGTGCTGAATGATCTTGCGACCGGCCCCGGAGGTCCTTGAACAACATGGAATGGCCGATTACCCGGCTCGTGATACCATCGTCTCTCACGCTGACAAGGATGCTCTCCGAAGAGCGCAGGCTTCGGTAGACGAGGTGCCAGACACAAAGCGCTCCTGGCCATCACTGGGACTTCGCATCGGGCGTGTCAGGGTATCCTTGAAGAGCAAGCTTGCCTGCGCCCAAGTGACATGGTGGTCTCCTTGCAGATCGTTCACGCAATCGCGGCGCCGAAAAATCAAGGAACGCTCGTAAGCTTGAACGGCACCTTGCTTTGGCTTGGGCAAATCAGACTGACCGAAGGCGTGGGATGTCACTTGGTGAGTTCCTGGACCACCTCGACAAGCAGCTTTAGATCTGTAGGCTTCCCAAGATTGGGCACCATGGAAAGAGCAGCGTCAAAAGCCAGGTCGATCTTGCTTACAGCGCTTGCTAGGACGAACGGCACGCCAAACATGTTGAGGTGAACAGCGACGGCCGTGCCTTTCTCGTCTCCCAGCCTCACATCCAGAACCGCTGCATCGGGACGCTCATCTCGGCCGTCAACGGAATGGCCGAAGACGATGAGGGCACTTGACTCGCTTCCCATGTCTGCAGCCGACCGTGTCCGTTGGAAGGGCGTCCAGCTAGTCTTCCTGAAATCGCGACATGAAATCTAGGGGAGCTACGTCGGAGCAGATACATTCAGAACAGATACCGAAAGCATCCTCGTCAAACTGATCCCTGCCCTTTCTTTGATGGCAGCAATCGCAGACGACAGTCCCGCGGTGAGAAAACCTCGCCGGAGGTAGGATCTCGACAAAAGGACTTTCTCTCGCACTATTGGCAGGTTCTGGCATGAAAACCTCCCTGAATCCTATCGGGTATGAGATAGGTGAGGTCGGGGGCGCTTTCCAGATCCCGCGTGTTGGAACCGCAATTCTGGTTGTCTACGCTGCGCATCCATATCGACGGGAGGTGGCTATCTTGTGCAATCTTTTGGTCGATACCAGCACCAATCACAGCGAACAGCTACATGATGAAACTGTCGTGTTCAACCGGCCGCTTCATGAAGACCTCGGTGTGCTTTATCGCGTCCGGAATGTTTCGAAACGGTGGGCAGGGTGTGAAGCCGAAAGCTTTATACAGCGACACCGCACTCTTCATATAAACCGTCGTATGAAGCAGCACCGTCGATCTCGGCCCCTTGTCGGCTTCGGCCAAGATCGCCTGCAGGAGTGCCTTTCCGATTCCGCGCCCTCTAAACGCTGAGTCCACATAAAATTTGTGGATTTCAGCCGCGCCGTCGTCGAACGGTGCAAGGGCAATGCACCCTGCTGGTTCGCCATGCCATCGAGCCAGCAGGAGCGAAGCGTCCGCCTGACTGTACTTTGCTGCCAACGCCTCGTTGTCCTCACTGTGGAAAAATGCCGCTACGACCTCCGACGGGATGTCATAGTCGCGGCATGCCTCTGCATCCCAGGCGCCAAACATCCTGCACAACTCGCCACTGATGGTAAAATCCTCGGCAGTACATGCCCTCGAAATCGTCAGCATTTGCATGTCCCCTGAATCAGTCCGACATTTATACGCACTTGCTAATATTTTGGGCAGGTATCCACGCCTCAAAGAACGCCAAAAGAAGCTACAGCAATCAAATTCACGCACTTCCCTTACACCAATGCCTGCTTTGCTCCTGCGATAACGGCGTTAGACAGATGCCGTCGCACTAAAATAACTCTAGCCACAGTGGCAGCCTCGATCACCGCCACGTCGATGTTCTTCATCGTCATCATTGCGTCGAACGCTCGGTTTGCTTCACTCTCGCCTGCCCGCATGGCATCGATCAGGGCGCGCGTCGTGATATGCCAGGAAATGCACCATCAATCTTTGTACCATCCGCATTCGCTTTTCTGACCGCCGTTAACTGACTACAGATATGTAGGAAATACGGACCTCGTCCGCTGCCCGCATGAGTGCTGTTCTAACGGAGTCAGGCGGGATTTCGTCGTACAAGCATCGAAGGCAAGCGTAGACTGCGGCAACGTACTCTTCACCATCGTCGTCTGGCCAGTCGGTCATCAGGGTCTCCGCGGCCTCTATAACGGTCGTGATGACTCGATACTTTTGCTTGCCCCTTCCAACCAGCGTAAGAGCTGGAAACTGATGCGATGTGTATCCTAACATTCCACGTTACCCCAGCTGCGCCTATATATTAGGAACCACGCAAGAACCATTCCAGTTGCGGTGGCCGACGAGATCAGGCGGCTGCCTATCATGGTTCCCAAAACCTGTTGACATTACAGAATTCTGGAACATAATGAGAACACTCCGGCGATAGAAGTCGTCAATCAGGACAATTAGCGGTGGAGAACGACGGTGCAGAAGCAACCGAACGATGGCGAAGCTGTGCTCACTGGCGTGCCCGTGGCGCCGATACACGGGATCTACTGGGGGCCACTCGCCCTATTCAAAGCAAAAGACGCCCACGAGGGGATGACGAAGGAGATCAAGGGGCGGACTGATATCAGGCTTCTCACGGCAAATGTTCACGACAGGCAAACTGGAGCGTTATCAGGCAGGTTCGACATCGCAATCGGCACCCACTCGAGCGAAGGGTGCGCGATGTACCGCTCCCTGATGATGGTGAAATCGTCTGGCGAAATGCATGACATCGCCACTCCGCCTCTTTGGTACCAATTCAAGGATCCTGAGGATGTAATCGCGAAACTCTACAGTTTTCTCACCAGCATAAAGTTCTTCGAAAACCTTGATACCTATGCCGATCATGCGATCCGTCTCAGCGAAGCCGAGGCGAGCGGACAGGTTCATTAATTACATTGGCGCGTGACGCTTGCGCCCGGTCCCGGCCATAACACGTCTGCTAGTCTGCATCCCGGCTGACACCCGCCAACATCGGTGCATGAGCAAACAACAAACAGAAATCTTTATGAACGCAATGATCGAGGCTGGCAGCAACATCCAGGCTGTCGGCCGAGAAGTCTATGTTCGCACTTCGGTGCGAAGTCAGACCATGCGATGCACCATGTGGACATCCGAATGCGAAAAACTCCTCACGGTTGAACCCTTTTCTGAAACGCTCGACTCCCCACTGCGGGTGTAGGTTCGGTCGTCTCGGCAGGAAAGATGCGGAGCGCACGCAGCGCATTGAGTATGACCGCAATGTCAATCGCCTCCTGGATCAGCGCGCCCTGGACAGGAGTGAGGTAGCCCAGGGCTGCGGCGACCATGCCGGCAACGGAAAGCCCGATGCCGGCCACCACGCTTTCGAGCGCGATACGTCGCGCGCCACGTGCGATCTCGACGCCGGCTTCCAGCGGGTCCAGGCGGTCGACAAGCAGGACCACGTCTGCAGTCTCCGCCGACGCCGCCGCCCCACGCACGCCCATGGCGACGCCGATGTCAGCCGCGGCAAGAGCCGGGGCGTCGTTCACTCCGTCGCCAACCATCATCACCGGGCCGCGTTTGCGCTCGGTCAGCACCAGCAGCACCTTCTGGTCAGGGGTGAGGCCGGCGCGAATGCCGTCGAGTCCGAGCCCCTCGGCGATGCGTTTGGCGACCTCTTGACGGTCTCCCGTTGCCAGCAGTATGCGGCTGACCCCCTGTCGGCGCAGTCTGGAAAGCATCCTGTCGGTGCCATCCCGCAGGGGGTCGGCCATGATGAGGTGGCCCACGAGCTTACCGTCGGCGCCGACCGCGACCAGAACTGATCCCGCTGCCAGGGCGGGATATTCCGCTGCCGTCATTCCCAAACGGCCGGTCACGAAGCTATGCCCGCCCACGACGACAGGGCGGTCTTCTACCAACCCCACCAGTCCTTCGCCTGGGATTTCGGCCACCTCTCTCGGAACCGTCAGTGTCAGCCCCCGCTCGCGCGCCGCTGCAACGATCGCCTGCGCCACCGGGTGCTTGGTGGCCTGATCGAGCGCCGCTGCCAGCCTCAGCACCTCGTCCACCTCCATTCCTCCATGCGCGTCGATTGAGACGATCTGCGGCCGCCCATCGGTAAGCGTGCCGGTCTTGTCGAGGATCAGCGTGCGCGCGCGGGCCAACGCCTCGAGTGGTCCGGCCCCCTTGACCAGTACGCCGTAGTGTGCGGCGCGCGAGAGACCCGCCACCAACGCCACGGGCACCGCCAGGATCAACGGGCACGGGGTCGCCACCACCAGCACGGCGACGGCACGGATCGGGTCGCCGGTAAACGACCAGGCCGACACGGCGATCGCCACGGTAGCCAGCAGGAAGGCCAGTGACCATCGGTCGGCGAGCCGCGACATCGGTGCCTTGGAGGCCTGAGCCTGTTCGACAAGTCGCACGATGCCGGCATAGGTGCTGTCCTTGGCGGGTCGCGTCACGACAAGGTCGAATGCATCGCCCGCATTTGTCGAGCCGCTCATCGCTTCGCCGCCGTTCGCCACCTTCACCGGAAGTGACTCGCCCGTCAGTGCCGAGGTGTCGAGGAAGGCGGAAGCGGACGAGACCGTGCCATCGACCGGCACTACTTCGCCCTGCCGGATAAGCAGCCGGTCGCCGGGTGCGATAGCGTCGAGCAGCACATCTTCCAGCGCGCCATTATGGTAGCGCGTTGCCGTGCGGGGCACGCGCGCGAGCAAGTCTCGCATCTCGCGCCGCGCGCGGCCCTCTGCGAAGCTTTCGAGGAAGGTGCCCCCGGAATACATGACAGCGACGACGGCGGCTGCTAGCGTCTCGCCGAACAGAAGCGCTGCCGACATCGAAAGCGCCGCCACGATGTCGAGCCCAACCTCACCCCGAAGCAGGCTTCGCAGGATTTCGACCAGGAGCCCTGCGAGAACCGGGACCGCGCCTGCGAGCCAGACAATGGAGGCAAGCTCAGGCCTGCCGCTCCCGAAAGCCAGGACGAGACCGCCAGCAAGGCCGCCCAGCGCAACCACCAGGAGCGCCTTCTCCAAGCTGCCGCCGGTCGAATGCTCCATTCTTTCTATTCCCCTCCACTACGCGTACGGACTTGTGTCCGACCCGGCCCATAAAGACTGTAGTGTGTTCACCGCAAAAAACAGCAATAGAGCCACAATGCCGACTTTCCGACCCAAAGCACGGCCCTTCGCCGGATCAAGCGCATGAGCACGATCGTCCGGATATCAGCCGTAGCAGAGCCACTTGGACGCAAGAGGACAGGCCATGTCGTGGTTGACTGGCTCAGGCAACCGTCACCACGAGCGCCATTCACGCGAAGGAGCCGTGGCGCCGATAACCATGCGGAACGCTTGAATCTAACGATGCGGAATCGCCTTCTGCAAGCGTAAACGTCTCCCCATCCACCACCGCGATTCGGGCGACTCAACGCAGATTGTCGGCACAGAGCTTCAGTCTTGGCTCGCTACGCAAGCTGATCAGTCTGGGCGGCAATTCGGCCCGACACCTCATCCATGAAGATGCAATAGAAGAGGTGCGGGGAAGCGTACGCCAGCGGTACTGCGTCAGGCGTCAGCGAACCCATTTCCCACCAGTTCAGGCGTTTCTCGAGCAAGGACCAGGCATGTATCCGTTCCTCGTGCCAAGTGTCGTCGTCTGGTAATTCCTGGAAACGTCCATTCAGCACGACGCTTCTCCAACTGCCCTTTGCAGGCCAATCCTCGATCTGCAGGCAAACCTTTGGGTTTCGGCGCATCCATTCCACCTTGCGTCCCGGCATTGAGAAGCTGTACGCCACCCTTGCTTTAAACGCGAAGTAGATCGGCACAACATAAGGTTGCCCGTCGCTGCTGCACGCAAGGTGGCCGTAGTGTGCGCCCTCTAGCATTTCCAGGCATTCTGCCGGTGTCATTTTCCGAAGTGTCATTGACATGTCGACCGCTCTCCCGTTTCACCGCCTTCTCGGCTGTGACCTTCTCAGCGTAGCTGCCTGCATGGCCTGAAACGGTGACGACGCCGTTTACAGCGACACCAATATTGAGGGTCCCAGGATCGGATCGCAGCCGAGTTTGTCGATGATGTTTTGACATAGCTTGAGATCACTTAGTCACATTCCTCCATTGTGACGTCGTTCGAGGGTTTTGCGTCCATGATCCGTCTCCTCAATCAGGGCAGCATTGCGTTTGATCAAATCCGACGAAATTTCGCAGAAGATCGCCATTGCGATCTGGGAAGAGATCATGGGCCGCCCAAGGGCATTACTTCGGACATGTCGCTGACGTCGTTTGCCGCTGCGAGAGCGCCAATTGGGCATCGCTGGATGACGGTGACAATTGTTGTCGCATTTCTCGGCACGGTTGCCATTGAGCGATATAGCCGGGCGCAGCAACGCCCTTCTTTGACCGGGATCAAAGTCTCATGAGTTTGAGCGTGCTTTTATAAGTGGGCTCGCGATTGAGCAAGGCATCGGCAAACGGGTCCGAGCAGGATCCGTGCCTTACATACAGGAGATGACCATGTCCGGCACATTCCCCGTTAAGACAGAACCCAAAACCGCAACTCCGTCACAAGCAAACTTCTCTCCGTTCGAGTCGCTTCGTACTGAGATCGATCGTCTATTCGACGACTTTGGTCCGTCGTCCTGGCGCCCTCTGGCCCGCCCCTTGCTGGGTCGCCTTTCCAGCGCGTCGAAGGACTGGGTCGTGTCTCCGGCTGTTGACGTGGTGGAGAAGGACGACGCCTTCGAGATCACAGCCGAGGTTCCAGGTCTCGACGAGAAGAACATCGAGGTGAGGCTCGCGAACGGCCTGCTCACCATTCGTGGCGAGAAGTCCGAAGAAAAGGAAGAGAAGGACAAATCGTACCACATTTCAGAACGCAGCTATGGCTCCTTTCAACGAGCCTTCCAGCTGCCGGAGTACATCGATAGCGAGAGGGTGAACGCCAGCTTCGCAAAGGGTGTCTTGAAAGTGACTCTTCCCAAGACTCCCAATGCGAAGAGTAACGACAGGAAGATAGAAATTTCGGCTGGTTGAAGATCGCTCTGGGTGACGAACAACCCCGCTTTCATACGGGCGCTCAATGCCTCGAACGTCAGATCTACCGAGATTGTCGAGCAGTCGAAAGCGCTTAATCTGATGCGTGGATTTCAGATCATCACCGCTGCGGGTAGCATGTGTGAAACGGGCACATCCAACACCGTTTGCCCAATCGGCTCTGGCCGCCGGAATACGCCGTGCTCCCTGTAGGATTCCAGGCTGTGGAAAGGCTTGGTCGAATTCTCCGGGACTGCGCCTGCGTGGTGCGCATTCCGGGCGATGAGGTCAAGATGAGTGCGGCGGTGGAATTCGACGCGTGCAGCGGTCACGCCGACGCCAGCGACCTGGAGAACTGGGTCGCGGCCCGCAA
Organism: Rhizobium sp. BK251; assembly: GCF_004345245.1. Lineage (GTDB taxonomy): Bacteria > Pseudomonadota > Alphaproteobacteria > Rhizobiales > Rhizobiaceae > Rhizobium. The sequence goes on from NZ_SLUQ01000017.1 coordinate 68,118, forward strand.
GCCGATCGAAAAAGGAGTCTTCAGGGTTCACGGGAACCGCCGGCGCGTACGGCCCCGCCGCTCGATCCAGAGCAAGACACAGTCAAGGCAAGGGAGAATTAGTATGCTGTCCACTGATAGGGACTACAGGCCGGGAAGCGAACATTTCGCCGTTCCCACCATGGGCGAAGTCGAAGGCAAACTACTGGTTTCCGAAATTGTCGCCGTCGCTTGCTTGCAGGAACTCCTGAAGCATGAGCACGCCCCCGTTGTCAGAAGGGTGCGACGCCGCATCCAACGAGATTTGAAGCATAGATGCAGCGCGCTGAAACTCTGCGCGGACGATGAGAAAACGACTGCAGACTACGCGTTCCAGATTTTGAAAGCCGCCATAGTAGAGGCTCGCTCCCAGTAGGGGTCACTGCCTAATCGACGTCGACATGAGCAAGGAAGTCGGACCAGATGGACGTTACGCGCCCGCCTTCTAGCTTTCTGGATGACCGCTTTTGACGCGAAGGAGGCGCCCGTCTCACGACGCCCCCAAGCCCAAAGCGGTCGCCCTATACAGTTGTTACTACCTGCGGCCCGGCAAGAAGTCCACTTCTGGGGATTTCTCCTTGTCGTTCTCATGTGAACTTGTTTGTCTGCACCTGGGCCATATCGCCCTCTCCTCGCACAACCGTCGCAAGTGGCTAGGCAAGCCGGTGATGTAAGTCACCGCCTGCTCCTCGTCCCATTTTTCAATGGTATCCCGCCCGATCTTGTCCTGAGTGGCGTCCGCCCGCGGATAGAACCGATATGCAAGCATTTCTAGCCGCGCTGGTTGCGATGGATGACATCCCCGGCTGTGACCGTGACAAATTCACTGTCATCGGCCCGTATGGCCGGTGCAAGCTCCTTTTGGAGCGCATCCCATCCCTCAGCACGAGTCTGCAAGTCGCGACGGATCAATGCGCGAATGTATTCGCGGGCGTTCTCAAAAAGGCCGTGGTCGCCAATCTACTGCTGGATGTGGTCTTGCAGCGCACCGCTGACCTTCACATGAATGCTACCTGACACCATCGGCACTATCCTTTCGTTACATCCTGATTTGGCTGATGAGCGGGTAAATAGCTGATCGGCCTAAGAAAAATCACCGCTGTAGCGTACGCCGTGCTTTCATGCAAACACGTGACGTTTTCTTCAAGACGGGGGCTTTGTCGCCAACGAAACTCTGACCGCTGCCGGCGTTCGCCTCCGGAATAGTCATACGGTTTGGCGCGCGCGGGTATACGTCCAGCGAAGGTCGCTCGGTCCGCAACGATCGGAAGCTGCGGCAATCGTCTTGTACCGCAATGGGCACATGCCCACAAAAAGAAGAAGAGAGTAATCATGACCAACACGAGATTCCTTTCCGCCTTTGCCGTCCTCGCCTGCCTCGTCCCGGCCTCCGCGAGCTTCGCCCAGGACGCGATGGCCCCGCATCCCATGGAGACTAGCGCGATGGCTGCCAACACGACCAATTGTCAGTCCGGTCAGCGCGCAAACTGCGATCATCGCGCGGCCTCCGGCGCCATGGGAGGCAGCGCGATGGCCACGCACGCGACGGGTGCCATGGATCACAGCGCGATGTCCGGTGGTGCGATGGCTGACGATCACATGAAGCCGCACAAGTAGTCGACAGTATCCAGGCTGCTTGCGCAGTTGTCGCGGACCGGCAACCGCGCAAGTCGCCGTCATCTCGATCTGGACCAACGCTCTTCAATGGAGAACGCGTATGCGCCAACTGGTCTATCGGCAGTCGATCTGGACCCGCATAACCCACTGGACCTGGGCTGGTTGCCTGGTCTTTCTGCTGATGTCGGGCTTGCAAATATTCAACGCGCGTCCCGATCTCTATATCGGGCAGCAGTCGGGATTCGGCTTTGACAACTCGGTGCTTCGGATGTCGGCCGTCGAGACTCCAACTGGACCGAAAGGGCAAACGGAGCTGTTCGGCCACCAGTTCGACACGACGGGAGTGTTCGGTGTAAGTGGGCCAGTATCGGATCGACAGTTCCAGGGATTCCCGAGCGCGTTAACGGTTCCTTCCTACCGCGACCTCGCTACCGGGCGCGTCATTCACTTTTTCTTCGCTTGGTTGCTGGTTGGGACGCTGCTGTTGTGGCTCGTCGCTAGTCTTCTTAACGGACATGCGTGGCGAGACCTCCTGCCGAAGGGTCGTGACCTGCGCGCGTTGCCAAATGACCTCATCTCCCATCTGCAGTTTCGGTTCAGTCACGGTCAGCGCTACAACCCGCTACAGAAGCTGAGCTATTTCACGGTCATTTTTGCACTCTTGCCCCTCATGGTGTTGACGGGGCTCACGATGTCGCCCGGCATGGACGCGGCTTGGCCATGGCTTCTGGAGATTTTTGGAGGGAGGCAAACTGCCCGTTCCGTTCACTTCGCTGTCGCATGTCTGCTGGTTCTGTTCTTCCTCGTTCACATCGCGATGGTTGTCGCGGCAGGGCCGATAAATGAGCTGCGCTCAATGATCACGGGCTGGTATCGCGCAGGCCTGGATGTCGAGTCGCCTTCGGAGAAAGAGAAATGATAAAGCAGAAGCTTTCCAGGCGTCGGTTGCTTGGGCTTGCATCGGTGGCCGGGTCGTCATTGGCCCTGGCCGGATGCAGCAACTTCGATTTTCTCGGCGATCAGGACGACAGTGTTCGCGAAATATTAGCCAGCGCAAACGATCTCACTTATCGGATGCAGCGCCTGTTACTTGGCAACACCTGGTTGGCACCGGAATACACCGAGGCGGACATTCGCCAGGAGCAAAGGCCAAATGGAACGACCGCGATCGACACCGACGAATACAACCGCCTGGCCGGCGAAGGTTTTTCCGCCTATCGGCTATCGGTCGGTGGATTGGTTGAAAGGCCGACGTCATTTTCCCTCGCCGGACTGCGCGATATGCCATCGCGCACCCAGATCACCCGCCATGACTGTGTGGAGGGTTGGAGCACTATTGCCAAATGGTCGGGTGTTCCGCTTTCGTCGGTGCTCGACCAGGTGAAGCCGCGCCCAGAGGCTCGGTACGTGGTGTTTCACTGCTTCGACAACTGGCAGAGCGGCGACACTGAGGTTCAGTTCTACGGAAGCATTGATCTTATTGACGCGCGACATCCGCAGACCATCCTGGCCTATGCGATGAACGGAGCCCCTCTACCGGTTGCAAACGGAGCTCCGCTCAGGGTCCGCGTCGAACGCCAGCTCGGATACAAGATGAGCAAATTCATCAAGTCCATTGAATTGGTCTCGAGCTTTGCCGACATTCAAGGTGGTCGCGGCGGGTATTGGGAGGACCAGGGATACGACTGGTACGCGGGCATATGACAGGCAATCGTGGGGCCACATTGCCGATGCGTAACCAGCCTGGCTTTGGCTTTAGGGCGTGTCGATTGTTGATTTCCGCTGCGAACTTATCGAGCGCGCTCAGTGAGCATGAGCATGAGCATGCACGTGCCGTCGGCCGAGGGATGCCGTGAACGCGCGATTACGAGCGTTCACGGCATGTCGCAGAAAGGAGTGAGAAGCTCCGCAGCTCACCTCAAGCGCACCACACGGGTGGTAAGGCTTTTGACGTCAAGGCGTTTTCAAAACGCGACCTGCAACCGCATCTGGAAGATATCCGCGTTTCCGTCGTCGCCGCCCAGGCTGCCAGCCGTCGGGTCGGCCCATGCGTGGATGTAGTTCGCCATCACGCGGGCGAAAGGCTCAGGATACCAGTTCAGGCCCAGCGTGACGTCTTGCTGGAAGCCTCCCTGAATATCGTGGCTGTCGAGGTCGATGGCGGAGTAGCGGGCGACGGCTTCGAATACCCCGGCCCCGCCTTGTGTCACCCGCTGGTCCTTGCTGGGCTGCACACGCTTGAATATGCCGATCTCGGTCGCGGTGTCGGCCTGCAGCACGTAGGGCGCTGCATTGCCGTTGATGACCCAGCCTCCCTGTACATATCCCCCCTGGAAGAAGGCGTCGGGTTTCGTGTCCCGATCGACCTGCGTTGCGATGTATTCGCTCTGAATTCGGAAGGGACCATTTGCCCAGGCGAATTCCAGGCCCAGGCGGCCGATCGAGTTCGCATCCTTGATGTTGCCCGTCTTGACGAGGTCGGCATCGAAAAGAAAGCTTTCCGGCGTGGTCGAGAACGAAGCGCCAACATCGTTGGCGAGCGAGTGATAGTTGGCGGAAACACCGAAGTGGACAACCTCGTGGCTGGTCAGGATCGGTGCATAGGTCGCACGGATCGTCCCCTCGATGCCGACACCGTCGACGCTGTGGTTTATGTTGCCTCCGAAGACGCCCCCGGCAAGTGTCCAATTGTCGCCATGCGTGCCGATGGCTGCACCCGTGTTACGCCCTGCGGGCCCGGACGCAAAGGCGGTCGGAAGCGAGCGCTCCATGAACATGATGTCATTGTTGGCCGTGAGCACATCGAGGCTGAATGGCTCCTTGAAATTGCCAAGCGTGATGGTGAATGGAGAAAAGCCCTTGTAGGTCGCGATCAGATTGTCGACTGGAGTCGTGTCGCTGCTGAAGTCGTACTGCAGCGCGAAGATCAGGTCGTCATAGATCGTCAGTTTCGGCTCGAGCCAAGCCCGCCGAATAGCGGCATGCTTGGGAAACTCGTCCGTCACCGCCGAGCTGCCTCCAGACCCAAAATCACCTTGCAGACGACCACCGAGGTGGAATTTGATGCCGCCGTCAGGAGATTGCACGGTGAAACCGTGGTCGTCGACCGTCACCAGGCGGTCGCCCTTTTTCGCTTGAGTGGCTTCCTGTGCAATTGCCGGACTGCCCAAGATCGAAATGGCGGCGCTGGCCCACAGCGCCCGCGAAAGGCAATGAGCTTTTCTCACAACTCCCCCGTCGACTCGTGTTCTGAAAACGACTTCATCAAGACCCGCACTATACATTGATTCAACGAATGTTCCTCTATCTTTAACCTGGGAAGCGGAGGTCGCTTCTAGTGCTTTGCCTCTCCCGGGAATATTCCCCCTGAAGGGAGGGAATTGAGGTTCATCGATGGCGACCTTGCACAAGTCGCCCGCCCATCGGGGCGGCGAACCAGCACAACGTCCACGATTTTCGGGTTCAGGAAAGCCCCGCAGCCGAGAGGTGCGCCTGCCACAGATTTGCGTGGAGAGCGGCAAGATCCTGATCGAGATGCATCGTCGTCGCGCTGTGCCTGCAAGGCATCGATTCCTCGAGTGGCGATACTCTAGCGCGACGACGCACGGATTTTCTCGATCAAGGGAGGGGGGCAGGACGGCGCGGAAGAGGTTGAACGCCTGAGAAAATGGAGAAACGAGTGCCGCGATAGCCACCGTTCTAACGCATTTGTGATCGTCTGAAAGCGCCTTCACCTTGCCGCATGCTATTGCAAAACCTATCCTTTCCCAAATAAAAAGACTGGGGGGATCATGCTCAATCGATATTGGACCCGAGCAATCGTCGTCACGCTTCCCGACGGATCTAGTCGCAGCATTACGTGTGGCCGCGAGGCCGCAAACTTGCTCCTGGGGCAATGGCCAACAGACGATGGCGCTTTGCGCGAGCGCGCGCTGCAGGCCTGCTATAGCCTCGACAAGGGCATGGCGTCACCGGAGGCTGCCCGTCTGGCTTTCCTGGACGCATGCGTCGAAGCACGGATTTGGGCAGTGGGATAATCAACACGTTTTGACGTCGTGAGGGAACAGATCAGGGCGCCCTGCGTTTGCCCCATGTTCATATCATCACGTCCCGGACTGCCCCGCTTTGCCAGCGGGGCTTTTTTCATCCGCACCGGATGGCGTAGTGCCGATGCCGTAGTCAGCCCGGGTTCCTCGCTCGAACGGTGGTCTTTCAATTTGCGATTCGATAGCTAGCGTAGCGCCGTTGCGTTAGCCCTCAGCGACGCAATATGTTGGCGACTTTGCCCTGCTCTTTGCGAGCGGGGCATTTTTGCTTCCAAGTAGCCAGACACAACGGCCGCCGTTATGCTGCGTTATGGTGCAGATCCACTCACCGTCCCGCCCGGCGGATCAACCCTACCGGTTGCTCGATTGCCAGCAAGCGATCGAGCTCGCGTTTCAGGATTTGGTGGAGAAGGCGGCGCGGCAGGGATGGAGCGAGGAGGAAATCCTTGACGCTCTGATGGAGCTTGCCGAATACAGGTTGCTCTACGGGCGGGCGGATGCCCCATGACCAGGACGACGGACTTCGTCGCCGAACTGATCCGGGCCGCCAACGAGATCGACAAACTGACACCGCTTGAGTGTCACCGGCTCCTCGATCGCGCGGCGTCAACCAAATGGGCACTGCGAGATTTGCTGGACGCTACAGGCAAGGTCGTACCGATAGAGCGAGGCATCGGCAGGGAACAGCCGCAGCTGTCAGCAATGCTGCACAACATACCGGACGAGATCGTGGCCCACGCCCTGCTGCATGCCGCCGACGAGATCAGGCGGTTGCGCATTCTGGTTCACGAGGAAGGGTAGGCCAGTGGAACAAAGCCGTCAGGTCGCTGTTGATGTCTGATGGAGACCTCGATGAGCTATCACGCCAATGACAACCCGAAACCACATCGAAATAAAAGCTTTAGCCGATCGTCCCTTTGGACCGGTTTGGCGATTGTCATGGCGCTTGTTGCTGTCGGAGCAGTCGCCTGGACGTTTTGGAGCGTTGACACCGACCTCGCTACGGCGGCTTCTGCATCGTCACTCACCCAACCGGAACCCAAACCGGCTCTGACTATTCCTGCGCCGAGCCCAGACGCGCCCGCAATCAAACCTGCACGACCCTAGAGCTGGCTATGCTGCCGGACCTCAACCGGCGCTTCACGAGCGGCGGCAATAAATGCCAGACGCGCCTGCGCCGGAGTAGACAGACCTTCCTCCACGGCAGAGCATATTTGAAGGGCCGCAAAGAAGTGACGCCCGCTGGTCGTCGGCCACCTCGTCAGCAGTATGTCCAGAGCTTCGCTGGCAGTGTTCACGGGGACGCCATCGCCGCTTTTGCTGCACTCCACAACCACGGCTCCACCCCAATCCACGCTGGGCATCGATAATCCGCCAAACTGCGCCTCTTCGAATGCCATGTAGAGGCCAACGGGGAAGGTCAAGACGCACTAGCGATGCGTTGCAGCGCGTGATTGAAAAGATAGACCTTTCAATAATCCACAAGTGGCGTAAACTGGAAACGTCGGCCCCACAGACTATCGGCGGGGACCGCTTGGGAGTTTATACGCGCTCTTGACGGATAACGGAGGGCACGACATCCTCCAAACTCTCATCTCATTGTCAGACCAGGAAATTGAACTCGTGATCGGCGCGGTGCGTGAGTGGTGCGCTGAGAACCATTGCGAGATCGATAGCAGCGAAGGCCGGCGGGCTATGACTGCCGCAGTCGACGTGCTCCAAGCCAGCCCGTCCCGGAGCGTGTTTCTGCAGGAACTGTCCCAGCGGATGGGTGCTTAGGCACTTGGAGTGAACCCCTCGGGCTGGACCAACAGGGCCGAAAAAACTGATACGTTCTGTGGGCCTCAATCGGAGAAGGCTCATGAAGTCACGAGGTCCATACCGCCGGCATTCGACGCAGTTCAAATTGCAGCTATGCCAGGACATCCGCAGTGGCGTTGTTGGACGCCGCGATGCCCAACGCACCTATAGCGTCTCAGCCAATCTCATTCAGCTTTGGCTGACGCAGTTCGACCGCGGCGAACTGAATGACGAGGAAGCCGAGGCCAGCGTTGTCGCTGAATACGAGGCTCGGATCGCCGCGCTGGAACGCAAGGTCGGCCAGCTCACCATGGAGTTGGACCTGGCCAAAAAAACGCCGCGCCCGTCAACCGTCGGCGACAACGAGAGGTCCTTCATCGTCACCGGCCCACGGCCTGCTCCGTCAGACGGGACGCCGGTCTTCGCAACTGTCCGCAGGAAGCCGAGAAGCTGGGACCACACGAGCGACCACGCACCTGTCATGATCGAGCTCGATCTCCCAAGGACGGAGGGCAACTGATACAGACTGCCGAAACTAACCGGTTCCCCGCCCAATTCTTGGCATGTCATGCCGCGCTCATCTGGTGATGGTAACCCCCGCGGCATATTTCCATTCGGCCTACGAAGGGTTAATACGAGCTAGACGTCGCTGATCGACGCGAGATGGACCTCCACTTCACGTCGGCGCTTTTCGTCCATCGGTTCGATGTTTTCTCTCCAGAAAGCCTCCGCTTCCGGGGTATCCTTCTCCCATTGCCTCGTAGATACAATGTTATCGTCGATCTTGACGAGCTTGCGTCCGCCGAGTCGCATGTATTCTTCAGCGATCTTAAACGACTGGGTCTTCTCCATGACGTTTCCTCCTTACTCATATAAAAAGAGAGGATCGTCCAATTGTTCCCGCCTGCCGAATTCGCTGAGGGCCTCTCCCGTTAAAATTCCGGCCTGCTAACCCCGAAAGACCCGGCGGTTTATTCGAGAACAGCGTTCAAGGCTCTCGTGAACAACGCCTCCATTAGCTGCCACTCTTGGACTCGATATGGAATAGCATCCAAAACTTCCGGCGTCGCTCTTTTACGCGCTCACATGTCGGGATCGTCTCGGACCTCGAGGCTTGGATGAGGTTCTACGAGTCATCGAGACCTTGGACAAGTTCCTCGGTGAGGACAGCGAACGCATCTCCCTGCGGGTGCCCGAGAGAGAACCGATCACCGAGACTGAGCACTCCAGCGTGCGAAGACAACAGCGCTTGAAATGACCGCGTTCGGTACAGCGGCGGCCGCCGAAGCGTCTACGACTGTACCGCCCTGAGCAAAGGGCACCTTCGACGACGAAGAGCCATGCTGCCGGTCTAAGCGCTTCCGACATTGCGGTTGCGCGCCATGACAAAAAAGCTGGAAACTCCTCCAACCTCGGCAAGCATGCCCGACTTCTTGACAAAGCGTTCGAAGTTCTCACGGACGGCGCTTAACGGAAACGCTCCCTGGGCGGCCTTGCGGCAGGCTCTGTACAGCGTCTCATAGGCTAGGTCACGGCGCTCATGCGGCCAGTCGTCGAGGAGATCAAACGCTTCTTCAAGGCAGGTAATCTCGTCTATGAAGTGCGAGCGCTGCACATAGACTGCGCGATCAAAAAATGAAGGAGCCATATTCCGCCTCCGCTATTTTGGCCGTCCGATGGTTCAAAAATTACGAAAGTGGACTTGATGTTCAAGGCGGAAACTGCGTTGCGACGCAGCAATTCGAAAGCAAAATTGGCTGCGCGAGCGTGGAGCCACTGCCGGTTGCCCTCCTGACCCGGGAGACCTTTCTGAGTAGGTCAAAGGATAACCCTTGCTGTTTCATGCACGTATTTGACGATGGAATCCTTCTGCGCCTCTTGTTTAGGAACGGCCGGCGCAACTTTTGGGATCCGCGCCAATCCTCCAGATGACGGCTCGGCGGTGACGAACAAATTTTGGCCGACAGCCTGAATGTTTACCACCCGCACCGATCATCTCGCTCAAAAAAGATTTATGCTTGTTGTTTGCTCGGCCGTACAGACAGGCGGCGCTTGAGATTGGCGACTCGCGGAAGTGTTAGTTTTCGCAATGTTGGCTTGGAACCTAGAAGCCTCGTCGCTGTTAGAAAAACGGGTCGAGTAATCTGGGAACACCGTCCCTCAAATTGGGGTCGCCAGTCGACCTGCCCCGGCGCTTGCCTCTTCCGTCGGGGCTTTCGTATTTCTCAACGGTGCCCGGAACAGACGGGCTGGCTTTGAGTTTTCGAACCTGCGGCCGGTCCATCAAGACGTTTTCCGGCGGCCGCTAAGGCCCCGATGCTATTCCAGGCTTTGGTGTCGGGGCCGCTCCGTTGATGAATGGGAGTTCTCGACGCTCTCTGCTGGCAACTAGGCAGTGGCGATCAACATTGTTGCACGCGCGGCCATAACTATGAGACCCACCCAATTGCTCGTTATGCCCAGGAATCCAAGGCCCTGAGCACGAGGTTCCAATGTCGAAGTAGTGTCGTTTGCCGCTTCGCGGTGCCGATCACTGAGCGGCCGACTGGCGAACGCCTCCCAAACCAGGAGAAGAATTCCGAAAATTACGAGACTTGTGCCTACCGGGATTTATCATCACGATCAGCCCTCCTCGTTGGTTTGCTAGATTAGATTAACTTTCCACAGCGACCAGCGTTCGGCCGATGCCCCGATCGTTTTTCTCGCACAGCAAGATAGCTGGTCTTCGGAGGGATTCGCACGGGCGTCGTTGGGGGAAAGGATTGGGCCGATGGAACCAATCACAGTATTGCGCGTTCTCTCGCCGTTCATATCATGATCTTCTATCAGCCCCGCCTGGCAAGCGGGGCTTTTTTCGTCGGTTGAGACCTTGTACCGCGCCTGGGTGACGGTTGGCGAAAACTTGCGTCGCTCCTCGCGAGCGGATTTTTTATGGGAAGAGTCGGCTGATCCGGAGCCCATGCCGCCCAGGCTACTGACGGTTCCCTATCCCATCGTGCCAACTCCGAACTCAAGCTTCTGTACGCCGACGTGGCAAGAGTTAAGGAACGTACGAGATCCTCTCACATTTATAGGTGCGGAGATTGCCATGCGACTGATTGAAGAACACTTTCCCAGACTTTCCGAGATTGCGGTAGCGGTAGCTGGTCATCAGATTGCGGTCGCGACCGTGGGCGTGATGACTGTTGGATGGACGTCAGTCGGTATCGCGGCCGGATTTCCAACCTGGTGGTTTCTCTCTGCTGACACGGTTGGCACGGTGACGACGGTTCTCATCCTCCTTCTCGTCCAGCACTCGCAGAGCCGAGACATGCAGCTCTGCAGATAAAGGTCGACGAACTCGTGCGGTCGAGCGGCGCAGGTAACCATCTGATCGGCTTGCACGAGCGCGCGCCTGAAGACGCCGACGCGTTGCTGGAAAGCAGACGACAACAACCTCAGGCTTGAGCGGTAGCGCCCTGCGCCGCCTTCTCGTCGGCAACGTCTTCGACACATACCGCCTTCGGCCAGCGTCTTGCTCATCTTGTGAGGGAGGATGAGTTCATCGAGCTTGGCTTGAAGAGCCTTGCCATCGTCAATTTGTCGAATACGCGTGCCGGCGGAATAAAATGCTTCAGCGTCGGCACGATGTCGAGCAAACCCGGATCGAGTTGCTCGCGGGTCATTGTCCGCCATTTCTCGTAGTAAGCCAGCCACATTCCCGACATGTGTTCGGGCCGTTCCGGAGTGATGAAGCGAGTGAACACCGTCCTATGCGCATGCCGATGGGTGATCTCCTCGACCTGGGGAGACACTTGGCGCATCTAAGGCACGTGCCAAGGCGTCTCCTCGGCGAACATCCGCTGCATGTCGATACAAAGGTGCATCCAGTTCCCACCCATCGATTTGCTCCGCTTCCGTTCGACTTTCAACGCGTGAAGAGGTTTCGGCTTCCTTCCGGAACAACTCCCAACACCCGGCGTTAATTTCCCGCAAATTCCATTGCCACAGGAGGAGACGATGGCAACGACGAAAACTCTTGACGATCTTTTCCTTGATACTCTCAAGGACATTTATTTCGCCGAAAAGCAGATCCTGAAAGCCCTGCCGAAGATGGCCCGCGCCGCCCAGTCTGAAGAAGGCAAGGCAGGATTCTTGCACCACCGCGACGAGACCCAGGGGCAGATCGAGCGCCTTGAGCAAGTCTTCGAAATTCTCGGCAAGCCAGCCCGCGGCAAGACCTGCGAGGCGATCCAGGGCATGATCGCCGAGGGAGAGGAGATCATGGAAGAATTCAAGGGATCGGTTGCGCTCGACGCCGGCCTCATTTCCTCGGCCCAGGTGGTCGAACACTACGAGATCGCCCGCTATGGCACGCTCATCGCCTGGGCTGGCCAGCTCGGTCTCAAGAATGCCGTTCCACTGCTGCAGGCAAACCTCGCCGAGGAAGAAGCAACCGATAAAAAGCTGACGAAGCTCGCCACATCCCAGGCGAATGCCAAGGGCGCCAAGGCCGCCTAAGTCCCCTACTCAAGTCCCCACAAGCGACGTCGGCTTGGGATTCGAGCTCTACGAGCCATCGTCCGATCCGTCGGGAGGCAGTGCGTCCAGGCACGAACCATCCCTGACGAGTGTCGCTCCATCGCGCACGAGGGAAGCGACGGCAAATGAGGAGCTATCGGAGATCGCGCGAGAGAGCCTTCGCGAACGCAATCGCGTCTGGAAAAATTCGCGAGACCTGCTTGCCGTGATCGATACGGACGGTGTCTTTCGAGATGTTAGTCCCGCATGTCTCCGAATCCTCGGTTACCCTTCCGACCAAGTTACCGGCAGAAAAGTTCTCGACTTCGTGTGGGACGACGATCGCGATCAGATCAAACCCGATCTGAAATCGGCGATCGAGAACACCCACACCGCCTTTGAGATTCGCATTGCCCACCGAGACGGATCACCTCGGGTCGTGTCATGGATGACCTCGCGCGAAGAAGACCGCATCTACGCCTATGGCCGGGACGTGACATTTGAGAAACGACAAAAGACAGCGCTCGAAGAAACGGAAGCCCAGCTTCGGCAAGCTCAGAAAATGGAAGCCGTTGGGCAATTGACTGGCGGTATCGCGCACGATTTCAACAACATGCTGACCGGCGTTATAGGGGCGCTCGCAATTATAAAGCGCCGAATTGCGGCCAATCGGCTGGATGAGTTGGATACTTTCATTGATGCGGCGACCAAATCTGCGCACCGAGCTGCGGCTCTAACGCATCGTCTTCTCGCGTTTTCGCGCCGGCAATCGCTGGATCGTCAGCCTGTCGATTTGAAGCAACTCGTTGGCTCTATGGAGGACCTTTTCCGCCGGACACTTGGCGAACAGGTGGAATTGCTGATCAACGTGACGCCAGGAACCTGGAAAGCAGTTACTGACGTCAATCAGTTTGAAAGTGCGATCCTCAATCTTGTCATCAACGCTCGTGATGCAATGCCGGATGGCGGCAAGCTCACGATAGAAACCGACAATGTAGTATTCGCAGAAACAGACCTTGCGCGTGGTGAAACACTGCTGCCCGGCAGCTACATTGTGCTGGCGGTCAGCGATACCGGAATAGGAATGTCGCAGGCAACGATCGAGAAGGCTTTCGATCCTTTCTTTACGACAAAGCCAATTGGCCAAGGGACGGGCCTCGGTCTGTCGATGATTTATGGATTTGCCCAGCAATCAGGGGGCCATGTTCGAATCTATAGCCAAGTCGGCCTTGGCACCACGATAAAACTCTATTTGCCGGGTAGCCCCGAAGAAGCGTCAGCTCCGAAGTCATCGTCTGTTTCGCAGTTCGTTCCACCTCGCGGCGAAGGAGAAACAATTCTCGTCGTCGAAGACGACGAGGCGGTACGTATGCTAGTGGTCGACGTGCTCAAGGAGCTAGGCTACCGTGTGGTCGAAGCCATTGATGGCGCTGAGGCTCTACCTATCATCGAGGGCACGCGACGTATCGATCTGCTGATTTCGGACGTGGGACTTCCCGGCCTCAACGGCCGGCAGCTTGCGGAAATCGCCATTGGTGCGCGTCCCTCGCTAAGAGTTCTGTTTGTCACGGGGTATGCTGCGACGGCAGCATCACGTGCCGATTTCCTTGCTCCTGGGATGGACATGATTACAAAACCTTTCTCGATCGATGATCTCGCTCAGAAGGTACGAGAGATTTTGACGGTTCAGTGAGTTCTCGCGGACGACCGATATAGCCACGGCGCGGCGAATGAGCGCCGCTCACGTTTGCGCGTACGAGATCGTCAATTCCAGCGAGAGCTTTGCAATGGGTATCCGTTGCGCGTTGCTTACTTCAACGGAAAGACGCTTTCCACTCTGCTCAGGAATGCCATCGAGCGCCATTTCCGCCAGAAGTCTCTTCGCTTCATGAATTGCCGACATCAGATCTGGAAAATCATATCCATTGTCGCCTAGCGATACGGTGTCGAGATCCTCGGTCTTAAAGTAAAATATGCTCATCGCCTGCCTCCGCCAAGCGGAAACACACGTGCGCTCTCGAAGTTCCGAAACCGCCTTCCATAGCCCAGATTTCACATCCAGTAAGCCTATCGCGTTGGAAGGATTTCACCGGTGATGTAGCTCGACATCTGCGGTGATGCGAGGAACACGTAGGCAGGGGCAATCTCTTCCGGCTGGGCGGCACGCTTCATTGGTGTTTTCGAACCGAACTTCGCGACATCTTCTGCTTCCTTGTCAGATGGATTGAGAGGCGTCCAGACAGGACCCGGTGCGACGGCGTTCACGCGGATGCCCTTGGCAACGAGCTGC
>NZ_SLUQ01000018.1 GCF_004345245.1 Rhizobium sp. BK251
GAGATTGGACTCTTTGCCTTCCCTCACAAGCCGCTCCATTTCGAACGCCTGGAATTGCATGCCGCGCGAGGGCACTCCGACCTCGAACTCCTCGAGGATCGTGCCTGCATGATCGATCACCTTAAACGAAGTAGGCGTGTACCAGGTTGAAGCGATCTCGATGCGACCTTGGGCTCCGTAGACGTAGGCGGGGTTTGGACCCGCGAGATCGAGCGCAGAGACGGTGGTCGAAATCGTGCCGCCCTCGTGCCGCATGAGTGTGGCGACCTCGGCATCCACTCCCGTCTCCTTGAAACGCGCGGTGGCGGAAACCGACGTCGGCGCTCCCAGAATGTCGATTACGAAGGAGATCGGGTAAATTCCGAGGTCCAGAAGCGCACCCCCGCCGAGTTCGAGCGCGTTGAGGCGGTGCTTGGGATCGGCAGGCAAGAACTGGAGGTGTTCGGCCGAAACTGATCGTAGCTCCCCGATCGTCCCTGCATCGATGATCTCGTGGATGCGCTTCATGTGCGGCAGAAAACGGGTCCACATCGCCTCGAGCACGACCAGCTTCTTCGTGCGTGCCTTTTCGACAATCTCGCGGGCTTCTTTTGCGTTCAGCGTGAAGGGCTTTTCGACAAGCACGTGTTTGCCAGCGTCGAGGGCGAGAAGCGCGGTATCGACGTGCTGCGGGTGCGGTGTTGCCACGTAGATGATGTCGACGTCCGGATCGGCGACCAGATCCTCGTAACTCCCGTGTGCATTTGGGATCTGAAAGCGCTTGGCGAATGCGGCTGCCTTCTCACTCGATCTTGAGCCGACCGCCGTGACAGTCAGTCCGGCCGCTCGGAGATCGGTCACGAAGAGCTCTGCAATCCACCCAGTCGCAAGAATACCCCACCGCAAAGGCATGTTCATAAAGCTTCTCCTCGCTATCTCGTGCGGCATAGGACAGAAGAAAGCATCTGATGGTCAAGCCCGAATTCGGTCAGTGATAGTGTGTGTCCCAATGCCGGGCTCATCCTATTGCCGTGACGAGTACTCCGACCGAAAGGACACACAATCATTCAGGAGGTCGGCCATGCGCACGAGATCCGGCAGCGTGCGGGCGCTCAACTTCCTCATGAGCCTTCCGCGATGGAGCTTGATGGTGACCTCGCGAAGTCCGAGTTCCCCAGCTATCTGCTTGTTCATCAAACCCTCGGTCACAAGCAGCATCACCTGCTGTTCGCGCTCTGTCAGCGTCAAGAACCGGTCCTCCAGCGCACGCAGCGCCTTCAATCTGTTTCGCCGTTCCTTGTCCCGTTCGATCGCTGTCATGACGGCGTCCAGGACGTCCTGATCGTGGTAGGGCTTCGTGATGAAATCCACCGCGCCTGCCTTCATCGCCCTTACCGTCATCGAGATATCGCCGTAGCTGGTCATGAAGATGATGGGTAGTTGGTCGCCCTCATGGGCAAGTTGGCACTGCAGGTCCAACCCACTGAGTCCGGGCAGACGAACGTCGAGGACCAGGCAGCTCGGGATGTCGGGCAGAGGTGTTTCGAGGAATTTATCTGGAGATTCGAACACTTCAGAGTGGAGGTTCATGGATTTCATAAGGCGCTGAAGGGCATCTCTGACCGCAGTGTCGGCATCGATTATGTACACGATCGAATCCGGTTTCTCTTCCTTGGCGCAGTCGTCCTGGAACCGGAATTCGTATTTTCTCTGCCCATGAGCCTGATGCCGGGACGCTATATGGATCTCACGGTTCCCGGATCCGTCCATCATCAAGCTGCCTTGGAGCGAGGAATGCACAAAGGTTGATCTTTTGGCGATGTAGTTCATCTTCCTAGCCTTCATTCATTCTTGCTACGGCCGTTTCGGCAATCGGGAATGCGGGACGCAAATGGTACAGGTGGTTGCCTTCAGCCCACGACGTGTCTTCACACGGAGGCGGCTCGGCAACGCCAAGTGCCCCACGACGCAACGATTCCGCGAGCGCGGCGACCACATCCACGAGATACTCACAGCCATCGAATAAGAGCAGCATCTGTCTGTCCTGCAGACGCTCGACGGAGATCTGCCCGGCCGTCGCGAGGACCGAGGCAACCGCGCTCTTCCGCTCACGGCGTTCAGCGGTATCCGCACCATGCTGCTTTCGTACGGAAGGAGCGACCATGCAGTAGCCTCGGCCCGCTACGTTCACAATGTATCGGGCGCCGCCAACCTTCTCGCCGAGTAGTTTCCGAATCCTGGCGATGTGAACCCGCAGGCATCCCTCCGAAACGTTTATTTCCTTCCAAACGTAGTCCCGGAACTGCTGCGTCGTAACCAGGCTGCCAGCGTTCTCTGCCAGCAGTATCAGTATGTCGAGGGGGCGCCCGTCCAGCATGACGGGTTGATCACCTCTGCAAAGACGCCGCTCGGCTGGGTATAGGCGGAAGGGTCCGAATTCGATGAACGAGGATGCACAGGTCATTTTGTCCTCCGTATCGGGGTGGCGACGGAAGGGTGATCTCCATCACGCCTGTCCTCGCATTCACGGTCCACTTCGGCTCAACGCTTGTCCGACACCCGCGTGAGCGCAGGCGCTCCCGATCGCTGTGATGCGGCCGTTCAGTCATCCGTGGTTTAGGATTGGACGTCAGCTTGTTCTGACTTGAGAAGAGGTTAGCCCATCGCCGAACGGCAAACCATTATCTCTTTCTGTAATGATATATTTCCCGTACGGGCGCCGCGACTTAGTGGCCGTCTTTCTTCTTTCAGCAATTGTGGGATTGTCAGGCGCATGATTGGAACCAGAATTTGTCACGACAGGCGGGCAGCGATGAATTGAGCAAGTGCGACGGCATCATTGTGCTCTTCATCCTTTGCGGAATATAGAATGGTTACCTTTGCCCGCCCGATCTCCCGCATCAATGTGCCGACGACAGAGGCATTTTGCACTAATTCGCTATCATACCGGGCCCGAAACTCATCCCACTTGGCCGGATCATGATCGAACCAACGACGCAGTTCCGAGCTCGGCGCGATCTCCTTCAGCCAGATATCGACGCTCGCTGCGGTTTTGCTGAGACCCCGCGGCCACAGGCGGTCAACCAGGATTCGAGTTCCGTCGCTCGCTTCCTTCGGTTCGTAGATTCGTTTGATCTGCAGAGACGTTGATCCTTTCGACGGCAAGCGCGGTGAGCTCGCAGACGCTCCGATGAACGAGGACGCATTGGTCATTTTTCGTTCTCCATATCCGGCGACGCACGAGAGAGTCATCTCCATCAAGCCCTTCATTCGGCCCGCTGCGACTGAATGCGCTATCCGGTCGAGCGCAAGCGGTTCCGATCGTAGCACTGCGACGCTTCAGTCGCCCGTTTGTCTAGGGGTTCGACATCAGGTTGTTCTGACTTGAAGGCAGATTAGCGAAATGAAAAGTGCAAACCATTATCTCTTTCTGTGACTATCCGTCTCCAGTACAAGCAACACGACATCGCGCGTGTCTTCCGCAGGTATCAAAGCTTTTTGGGATTCGTGCAGGCCAGGCCCGCTTTTCCAACGCGCCCTCCGGCATGGGTGGGCGCTTAGCCTCGAAGTGCGACGGCGATGGCGGCGACCAGCGCCTGGCTATTAAAGGGCTTCTTAAAGAAGCGTCCCTCGGGAAGATCCAATACGCGCTGCTGCGTAGCGACCTCGTGCGTACCGGTGATAAAGATGACCGGAAGGTCTGGCCGTATCGCATTTGTTGCTTGCTGTAGCTCGAAACCGTCGAGCTCCGGCATCATGATGTCGGTAATCAGACAGTCGATCTCCGATAGTCGGTCGCCCTCCAGCAGGTCACCCGGTGACGAATAAGCGCGCACGATGTGACCGACGGATGCCAGCAGATCCCCCAAGGATTCAAGCAGTCGCGGATCGTCGTCGACGATCGCAACCACTGATTTTCGCAAACTCATTTCAAGGGGACTCCTGCGTATCTCGAATGGGTGACCGGAATGTCGAGCTTGGTGGCGATCCGCACGAGGTCCGCGAACGACGCCACCCTCATCTTCTGCATCACCCTGCCGCGGTGAACCTGGAAAGTGATCTCGCTGATGCCGAGTTCCGCTGCCCCCTGCTTGTTGAGTAGTCCGCTGACGATAAGCGGAAGCACCTGCCGCTCACGAGGCGTCAGCTCATCGAGCCGCTTTCGCAGATCGGCGAGATCGTCGCGCTCTTCGCGGCGTCGGCGGTCCTGCTCGATCCCCGAGCGAACCGCCTCGACGAGTTCCGCCGCGGCGAACGGCTTGGTCAGGAAATCAACTGCACCGCGCTTCATCGCGGAGACCGAGGACGGAATGTCTCCATGGCCCGTGATGAAGACCACGGGCGGATGGTCTTCTTGCGCAATTTGCGCCTGGAACTCCAGGCCGTTGACATCCGGCAGTTCGATATCCAGTACGATGCAGCCCGGCAGATCGGGTCGCGGGAGCTCCAGATATTCACGCACGGAGCCCGCGGCGACGGCGTTCAAGCCGACAGAGGCGAGAAGTTCACCGACCGACTCCCGCACATGGGGATCGTCATCGACGAGAAAGACGATATGGTCGTTTTCGCTCATGTCGGTTCGCCAATGCTTCAACAGCAGTTCCTGCGCAGCAAGTCCTTCGGCCATCGCCTTGTCTCCCACTCTATCGGGATCCGGAGAGGCGCAATTCAATCTCCCACAGCGCGTCGGGACTCGTCCATCCGGTGGCCAAATCTTAGCAGAACGGTCTACGGAAGATGTTACAGAAACATATAACAAAGCGACTCTTCGACTTGTCGCGCTCTCGCCGTCGACAAAGCCGCCCGCATCGCCAGTCTATCACAAGACGCTACTGGAAGCTTTGCGCCCGAGCCCCAGATATCCTTCGCAACCAAGAAGGAGCGCGCCAATGCCGAAGGTGAAGATTTATAGAGCCGGCAAATACGACATCGGCACCGACAACATTCGAGAGTCGAACCGGTGGTGGACCAAAGAAGGCGCCGATCGACACGGCCTCATTTTGGAGGAATCGACCGGCATCGAGGTTGAAGACAGCGAGCTTGAGGTGGCGGGCGAGTACACTGAGCACGGCTACAATCCTCACCGACACGAGGGCTTCTAAGTCGCCACGAGAAGAGCAAGCGAGTGAGAGATCAACAGCTATCGTCGAAAGGTGATGTGGACAGTGCCACTCTCAGCCGTTTCTGCCTTAACCGTGTAGCCAGCTTCGAGTCCGCGCAGATCGTCCCACAGGCGGATGCCGCGTCCGAGCAAGATCGGGGTGATGGCGACGTGGAGGTGGTCGACAAGACCGGCTTTGAGAAAGTCGCGAACGACTGTAGGTCCGCCGCCTATCCTAACATCTTTGACGTTTGCGGCCGTTGTGGCCTGCTGGAGAGCGTCAACCGGAGTGGCATCGAGGAAGTGGAACGTGGTGCCGCCAGCCATCTCCATGGAGGGCCGCGGCTGGCGCGTTAGGACGAAGACCGGGCAGCGGAACGGAGGCACCTCTCCCCACCATCCACGCCAGTTCAGATCATCGGGATAGGTGTGTAGGCCGAACTTGCCCGCCCCCATGATTTCCGCCCCGATGTTGTCGAAGTATTCCCTCGCAAAACTATCGTCGATGCCAGTTGTACCTTTGCCGCTGGTGTCCCTGAGCACCCGCTGCCGGAATGTCCTCGTCGCAGCGTACGCGCCGACGAGACGGGGCCAGTCCCCGCCGAACGGAACTTCGGGGGTCTGGTCCGTCGTCGTCGCAAAACCATCGAGCGAGATGAGGAGATCGATGCGAACTACCACTGGAAGCCTCCTTGTCGAATGATTGCACCACGGCCGTACCACAGTGAGGACACGCGAACACTTAGGCATATGCCTTTATATTGGGCCCGACACTAAGGCAAGTGCCTTATTGTCCTTGACTGACCCCTCAGCGCATTCTAGTGAGTCTCATGCCTTACCATTCGACTCCCCTCGACCTGGCGTTTCATGCCCTCAGCGACCCGACGCGCCGCGCGGTGCTGTCGCGGCTTGCCGAAGGAGAGGCGTCGGTCAGCGATCTTGCCGTGCCTTTCGAAATGGCGCTGCCCTCCTTCGCGCAGCACATCAAGGTGCTGGAGGATTGCGGGCTGATCGTCAGCGAGAAGCGCGGGCGCAGCCGCTGGTGCCGCATGGTGCAGGCGCGGTTCGACGAGGCGGCGGACTGGATGGAAGCGGAACGTCGACGCTGGACCGAGCGGTTGGATCGGCTGGAACTCTACCTGGATGAAACGGAATAGGGTGATGAAGGAAATGGCAAGCCTGTTTGAGACATGGTCGCTCGACCGCGAAATCGTGTTGGTGAAGCTGCTCAACCATCCACGCGACAAAGTCTTTGCCGCTTGGATGGACCCCAAGGCGCTTAGCGTATGGTACGGTCCGGCTGGGCTCCGCATCGAGACCCACGAGGCCGATATCCGCGAGGGCGGGGTCTGGCGGTTCGACATGGTAGGCATGTTCGAGGGCCGGGAGCAGCGCTTCCCAAACCTCATGCGCTTTCTGGAGATCGTGCCGAACGAGCGGATCGTGATGGACTACGGCACGCCCGAGCCCAGCGACCCGGACCGTTTCCGCATGACGGTGACCTTCGACGAGCAGTCCGACGGCAAAACGGTGCTGACTTTGCGCCAGCTCCACCTCAGCCGAGAGCGGCGCCAGGTAGTGATTGGCTTCGGCGCGGTGGAATATGGGCAGCAGACGTTGGACGGCCTCGCCGCCTGGCTGGATGGCTGACCCGTTGGAGACTGATCGGCGAAAGCTATAACAATCTCGCGACATGGATCAGCTAACGCTGCCTGTCCGCTTCGGGCCAAGAGCTGTCGTGAATTGACGACTGCTTTGCGCCAACAGCAGACATCTAGAGAACCTCTCCGAATGGGCACAAACCTCCTTGCGTGATAGATCGGCCCTTATTGACTATCGAAAACCACAGGTGGCGCGAATACCCCCCCGCCGAACGACCCGCTCGACCGGTCTGTCTCGACAAAAAACACCATAATGTCATTGGCATCGACGCCCTCTTCCGCAAGGTTCTTCACCAAATGCAGGGCCAGCTTCTTCTTCCTGGAAGTCTCGGTTCCCGCCGACAGAAGAACCTCGATAAGCAGCGTCTGTTCGGTACGTGGCTTGGGCAGGCCCGGATATTGTGGACTAACCCTGAAATCATCGGGTCTGAGAGCAATAAAGCGCTGAAAAAAATCGCCTTCAGGATACCCCATAGCGATGGTCGCCGCGTGGATAGCCGCAGAGAGTCGATCTTTCTCGGGGGCTGACCAGTTTGATTTCATTGTCACGGTGAAAATAGGCATTGAGTGATCCTCGATGAACATGGGGCGCGTTCCGCAGAGCCGCGACCTCGTATATTCACGAACTTGACCGCTCAGAAAATCAGCAAATATCGACCCGTTGGTACTGAAATTCAGGACAGTTCGACCGACGACCCGACTAGCACGTTAATCGACAATAACGAGCCAAAGCCCAATGATCCAATGACAGCTTCGGGCCGGAAGCGGCCATGGTGGCGACTGCTGCATAATCGCGGGAGAATCCGAAGCAGCAACAACCGCCACCTCGGCACGTCGTGACGATAAGGTAGGGTGTAGAGTCGCAAACACGCCGCATCCTTTCGTCGAACATGCTCGAGGTGGCCGGCGGCGCGGCATCGTCAGACTGACGGCGCCGCAATCTCGACAAACTCCCGGCACGTCGGTTGCGGGCCCCTTCGACCATTTCCGCGTCCGGCGACACTTTTCTATAATTGCGCCTGTCAAGCGGTCTGTTTAAATTCCCCCATACAGACACAGGCGGAAGCACTCCGTCCCGCGACAATCATATCAACGACCTGCAAGAGCCAGAACACTGGCCACTCCATCGACACTGAAGCCTACCGACGACCCGCCATCACCCGAGCCTGAATGGCTTGGTCATTGGAGGCATTGCCGCCGACCGCATAGGCCGCTGCTAGCAGATCAAGTCTAGCCACTCCTCCGCAACAAGACGGATTTACCTCCGCGTAGGCGAAGCCCATGCCCCACGATCTTCCGAAATCTGCCGCTGATGCGCGAGGTGCGGCGCCCGCTTCGCCTCTGCTCTTCGCATCGCTCGCCACGGCCTTGGCCGGCTTTCTTGACGCTGTCGGATACCAGCAGCTCAATCACCTCTACGTGTCGTTCATGAGCGGCAACAGCACGCATCTTGGCATGGCCTTTGCGGCCGGCGAGTGGGCGGACGCAGCCCATGCCGGCTATATCATCGGTGCTTTCGTTGCTGGGGCTTTCCTTGGCACATTGATATCTGATGGAGCCTCGAGATCGCTGCGAGTCTTGCTTCTCGGGGAGATTGTACTTTGTGTCGCCGCGATCGCTCTGGCATCGGCCGGCTTTCCGACGCATGCCCTGACTTTGATTGCGGCCACGATGGGCATGCAGAATGTCATGCACCGCGATATTTCCGGCACGGACGCCGGCAAGAGCTTTATAACCGGTTCGCTCTTCGGCCTCGGGCAGTCGCTCGCTCGCGTGCTCACGAAGCGGGCAAAGCTGGCCCCTGCTTGCGTGAACGCAGTCTCATGGCTCTCGTTTATCGCGGGCGTCGGTTGCGGCGCACTCAGCTTCACCCATTGGGGCGTCATTCCATCGCTGACGCTCGCCTGTCTGGTCCTCGTCTTCATGTTCATTCTGGTATCGGTGATATGAACCCTTCAAACGCTTGCGCATGCACGCGGACGAAAGGCCATGGGTTAGACGTGGCGGCAATCTCGCTTCCGCGCGGAATGACCATCCATTTCCTTCCATCGAAACTTCGGCGTATGTCTCACCCACTAGAAGATACGGCCATGTCGCCGCCTGCAGGCAGGGCGAACCAGAATATCGTGCCATGCGGTTCGTTGGCCGTGATCCATAGCCTGCCGCCATGAGATGCCGCGATGGTCTTGCTGATCGCCAGCCCCATTCCCATTCCATGCGACTTGGTTGAGTAGAATGCATCGAAGACCTTGTTGCGGATCTCCTGTGGTATTCCTGGTCCGGTGTCATGGACCGCGACAGATATGAGGTTTTCGTCTTGCATGCCCGAGACGATGGTCAGCTCCCGGCGGGTGCCATCGTTCTCAGCGGCCATGGCTTCGATGGCATTGACGCTGAGATTCAGGATGACCTGCTGAACTTGCACGCGATCCGCGGCAACACGCGGCAGGGCCTCGCCAAGCCTGATCTGCACCGAGACGTCCTTCTTGAGCGCCTCCGCGCTGATCAGAGATGCCGTTTCGGCAATGATCCCGTTTATGTCCACAGCCTCGGTCTTCGGCGGCGCCTTCTTGACAAGCGCACGCGTTCGCTCGAGCACCTCACCTGCGCGATGTCCTTCGCTGACGACGCGTTCGAAGGCCCGACGAGCCGCTGTGATGTTCGGCGGGTCTGCAGCGAGCCAGTTCAAACCGGCGGAGCCGCTGGTGACGACGCCGACCAACGGCTGCATGACGTCGTGCGAGATCGCCGCCGACAATTGCCCGGCCACGGCGACCCTGTTTGCATGCGCGAGTTCCGTCTGAAGCTCCCGATTGCGCCGATCGCTCGTCCTGGCGGAATCTTCGGCACGTTTGCGTTCGGTCAAGTCAAGAACGTACGAGACACCGCTTTCGAACTCCGTCTCTCCGAAGGCTGCAGCGCCAATCAGGACCGGCACGCGACTGCCGTCCTTTCTGAGGAACTCTTTCTCCCATGGGCTCGCAATACCGGTCGTCTTTACCTCCTCGGCCTTTCTCGCATCGTTCGCCCATCCCTCCGGGGGCGACAGATCCGTCCAGCGAAGCCGACCTGCCTCCAGATCCTCGCGGTCGAAGCCCACCATCTCGAGAAACGAGTCATTGGCCTCGAAGATCTCGCCGTCGAGCGTCCACATGAAGACACCGATGATGTTGGCGTCGACGAGACGGCGAATCCTGGCTTCCCGTTCCTCCAGATCCCGATAGAGGCGCGTGTTCTCAAGGGCGATGGCGGCGTGCGAAGCGATCAGTTTCAGGATCGACAGCCTGTTCTGGGTAAAGACGTTGGCCGCCAGATTGTTTTCGAGATGAAGCAGCCCGAGAAGCTTTCCTTGATTGACAAGCGGGAGCACCAGTAGCGAGCGCACGCGATGCTGACGGATATAGGCGTCCGACGCGAAGGCATGGTCTGCAAGGGCGTTGTCGAGGATCACGGTTTCCCTCGTCCGGATTACATACTGGACAACGGCTTCCGGAAGCTCGATGGCGGTCTGGAAATCCTCCCGGTGCCGGACGACCACTCCGTTTCCCGTCATCAGAGCCTCGGCCTCTACTGCATGGCCCGCGCCGCTTGAAAGCATGAGTACTGCGCGCCCCGCCCCGGCGTGTTCGATTGCCGTTCGCATCAACGTGTCGACGAGCCTTTCGAGAACAATCTCACCCGAGACGGTCTGCGCCACCTTGATCACGGTGGCCAGATCAAGCTGTTCTGCTGCGGCAACGGTCGTGCTGGTGGGAAGCGTCGCGGGCTGCCCATCGCGAAGGTCCCGGTGCATTTCGTCTAGCTGCTGCACCTTCGCGTTCGCGCCCCAGCGGGCGTAGCAGGCACGGGCCTCCAGCAGATAGGAATGCGCCAGATTTTCCGAGCCTTGCCCAGCGTGAAAACGCGCTGCCGTTTCATTGGCAATGGCCTCGTACTGCACGAACCCATTCATGCGGGCTGTGCGAATGCTCTCATCATAGAGGCGCTGTGCATCGTGCCCGCGGCCTTCCAGCCGGGCGATCTCCGCCGCGACCAGAACATGCTTGTCGTCGAAGCTCGGAGAGCGGGCCTCCTGCGCCCACATGCGCAGTTGGGCATGATGCCCGGCGATTTCCGCAGACATCGCTTCGCGCTCGATTTCCGGAGCCCGATCAGCGAGCGCGGCCAGGGCCAATGCGGAGAAGTAGTGGTAGTCCATCTGCTCGATCTGCATGTTCCTGATCGAGGGGTTGGAACGAACCTTGGCGGCGGCGGCCAAGGCCGCCTCGTACTCTCCCGCCAGCACGTGCACCATCGTCTTGCGTGTCCAGTACCACCATATGACGACCGAATTCTGCGAGGCCGCGAGGCTCTCCTCGAACGCAGCCTCGTCGAAATCGTCGCCGTCATAGCTGGCCAGGTTACGCGTGCGCCCGCTCAGGCTCGCTACCGCCCGTTCCGTGGAGACGATGAGATCGACCCCCGCACGGAAGCCGGTCTTACGGGCAAAATCGAGCGCCTGCTGGCACTCCCCATCGACCTCCTTGAGATTCTGGCCGCTCAAGAAGACGTGCAGAACAATCACCGCAGCCTCGAAGCAGGCGTAGTAGAGGTCGCCCGCCTCGACCCCTCCTCGGAACGCGGACCGCAGCCAGTCAAGTGCCGTCGGCAAGGGTTCCGTCCAGGCGGCCGCAAGCCCTGTCAGGTGATTGACCCGCGCTATATCGACCGCGACATTGCGTTCGGCCGCGAGACGACCTGCCAGCTTCGCTATTCGATACCCGTCCTCGTAACAGCCGAATGCAGGACCAATGGCGTAGCCCAGCAAGACAAGTCCCTGCGCCGAGGTACTCGCCGTGCCTCGTTCCAGGCAGAGATTGATCATCCGGCAGATCACGAGGATCGTCATGTTGAAGTTGGAGAAATAGGCCGGCGGCTGCATCTCGGCCAATAGACGCATTGCCGCCAGCGCCTTCGGATCGGTCGTTGGCGGCAGATCCGCAAAGGTTTCTATCGGAAGGCCTTGCAGGTTTTCCAGGATCGCGTCGTATTCGCGCTGCACGTCGACCCAGGTCGGAGAGGAGGGCAGCTCGATTCCCAGAAGCCTCAGGCCCTCGATGGCGTTCTCGACCGCCCCGCGATTATCCGACTTGACGACACAAAGTTCGACCTTGATGCGATAGATCGCTGCCCTGTCCACATCCGTTGTCTGTCGCGCCAGCAGCGACTCGATTATCCGATCGGTCCCATCGATGTCACCGCTGCGGAACGCGCATTCGGCATGCTCCAGCGCCAGGGCGAAGGCAAGGTCGTAGTCCGTTCGCCACCCTGTTTCGCCGAGCTGTGCCCTGCCCCGTGCGATACAGACGCAGGCAGCGGCATAAGCCGCGGACGCCTTCGCCTTCCGGCCTGCGCGCAGGTTTAGGGAGGCGACGGCAGCCCTTTCCGATTGGGAGGCATTGGCGGTTTCGCCACGGTTGAACTGGTTGACGATGTCGAAGATATTCGCCTCGATCTCGTCCTCATCGAGCGTTGCCAACAGTCGAGAGCCGATTGCCCAGTGGGTCGCTCCCCTCTCCTGCTCGGGAATGGTGGAATAGGCGGCCTCATGAACGCGGTCGTGCGCAAACGAGTACGCATCCTCGACCTGGAGAAGCAGGCCCGCGCGAAAAGCCTCCTGCAAGAACGTCTGCGTCTCGTTCCCGGAGAAGTCGGTCATCCGTTGGAAAGTCGCTATCTTGACGTTGCTGCCAATGCCAGCGAGTTGCTTCAGAGCCTGTTGCGAACCGTCGGAGAGGCGGCTGAGCCGCTCAACCATGAGGTCCACGACGCTGCCACTGACATACTTGGCACCGATGCGGTCGATATCCCACTGCCACCGTGACGCGCTTAAATCGTAGTAGAGCAAATTCTCGTCCACCAGGGAGGCGACGAATTGCGTGGTGAAGAACGGGTTGCCCCCCGTTTTAGCGAAGACGATCCGTGCAAGAGGCTTCACTCTTTCCCCTTGATCCTCCAGTGCATCGGCAATCATGCGGCCGACGTCGTCCACATCGACGCCGCGCAACGCGATCTCCTCGATGGGAATTCCGGACCGACGGATCGCTTCGAGCCGCGCGGACAGAGGATGGTCGGGACCGACTTCATTGTCCCGGTAAGCACCGACCAACAAAAGGCTGCCAAGCTCGGTCTCGTCGGTCAGGCTCTCGAATATGTCCAACGTGGCGACATCGAGCCACTGAAGATCGTCGAGGAACAGCACGAGAGGATGCTCAGGACGCGCAAACACCCCGATAAGCTGCCGAAACACCTGGCGAAAGCGCTTCTGCGCCTCCGGTCCGGACAGGTCTGGCACGGGCGGCGGCTCTCCGATGACGTGTGTGAGTTCGGGAATGAGGTTCACCATCAAGCGGCCGTTGAAGCCCAGGGCTTGAGAAAGCGCAGTGCGCCATGGCGCAAGCTCGACGTTGCTCTTGCCGAGCAATTGCCGAACCAGACCCTGAAACGCCTGCGCGAGCGTCGCGTAAGGGATGTCGCGCTTGTATTGGTCGAACTTGCCGACGGCGAACAGTCCGCGCGCCGGCACCAGGGACTTATGCAGCTCGTTGACGACCGATGACTTGCCGATACCCGAATAGCCCGACACGAGCACCAGTCCGGGCGCGCCCGTCGTCACAACACGTTCGAAAGCGGCGCCAAGGCGGTTGATCTCCTGCTCTCGACCATAGAGCTTCTCGTGAAAGATCAACTGGTCTGGAGCTTCGCTTGCTCCGAGATCGAAGGGAGGGATAGTGCCGTGCGCCTCCCACTCGGTCAGGCAGCGGCGAAGATCCGACCGCAGTCCCGCGGCGCTGCGGTAGCGATCCTCGGCGGCCTTGGCCAGCAACTTCATGATAATTGCAGAGAGCTGCGTCGGGATTCCGGGCCGCCTGTCGCTGGGAGAGGCCGGTTGGCGCGCGATATGGCAATGGATCCATTCCATTGGATCGGAGGCAACGAATGGGAGGACGCCGGTGAGTGCCTCGTAGAGCGTAACGCCAAGGGCATAGAGGTCGCTGCGAGTGTCGATCGAGCGGTTCATCCGGCCCGTCTGCTCGGGTGCCATGTAGGCGAAGGTGCCCGCAATCACCTCGGGCGGCGCGGGCGTCTGACGCTCCCTTGGAAGCCGTGAGGCGATGCCAAAGCCCGTCAGCCACGCGCGGTCCCCCGAGGGGGTGACCAGGATGTTGCCGGGTTTGATATCCTTATGCAGCAAACCGGCCTCGTGCATGCGTGCGACCGCATCCGAGATCGCAATGGCAAGTCGCAGAAATGACCGGATTTCGACGGGAGCTCCGATGAGACGCTTCAGGCATTCGCCGCCGGGATCCTCGAGAATAAGGCATGCGACCCCGTTTGTGTCCACGAGCCTTGCAGGGCGAGCTGCCCACGAACTGTCCAGGTGAGGTCTGAGGCCGTGCTCGTTGTTCAGCCGCGCCACCAGCTCCCGCGACGAATGCCCAGCAACGGGGCCGGAGACAAGAAGTGAGCTCGAACCGGCGATAGTGCTTGCGCCTCTGAGAAGAACCCGTGCCCCGTCCTCTGAAACGACATGATAGGTGATTTTCTCATCGTCGCGTGTCCAGTCCGGTAGAGTCATGTCCCCAGTCCATTCCCCTTGGATGCGATCGCACTATCGATATCCGAATACTCTATCGCGTTTGTCAGCAATCTTGAAGATAGCCTTAGGTGTTGGCCGAGACGGCGAAGGAAGGCTGCGGACACGCTATAGTCCGCCGCGAGATCTCAATCCCACGCGCCCCGTGCGTACGACTCGTCGACATAGGCTGGATACTCGACCTTGGCCCTTTCGGGGAAGCCCGGATCCAGTTCGAACGCAGATGCCTGCTTGGTGTCCTGGGTTGTCGCGATGATCTGACCTGCCGGATCGACTGCAAAACCGCCGCCCCCGAACAACCTGTTCCTGGAATCGCGGGGCTGCCATCGGTTGGACGTTGCGACGTAGGCGCCGGCCGATACTGCGGCCATCGTTGCCGCGGTCTGCCAAAGGAACCGGTTCTCGCCGGTCGCCCGAGGCGCCACGATCAGTTCGACGCCCTTCCGGCCGAGGTCTCGCGCATGGTTCGAGAACATCAACTCCGTGCAGAGCAGCACTCCGACCCGGAGGCCGCCGACAAGGGCCGTCTCAAATCCGGGGATATGCGGGCGAAACCAGTCCGCTTCCTCCCAGCCCGGCTCGGCCGGAAAAAGGTGCTTGTGATGGAGTACCGTATAACGCCCGCCTTCCAGCGCGAAAGCCTCGTTTGCGAGCCGTTCGACTCCCATGACAGGTCGCGACGAGATGATGGAAGGAACGTCCAACTGCTTCAGAGACTGAAGCCCCTCCTCGTGCAGGTCTACCCATCGCGCAGCCGCATCACGGTCGAATCCTTTGGCCTTCGGCAGCCAGTGTCCGAACGGCATCTCGTTGGTGACGAGAAGATCGGCACCGGCCCCGCTGATCTCGCGTCTTATCGTCTCCCACTCGGCCCCTCCTGGTAGCAGGCCATCGGGCCATTCGACGATCGCCACTTTCGTCATCCTCGCTCCATCTGTCTTTCGCACAATCACCCCAATCTCCTCATATTAGGTCGATTAGATCTCCGGGAGCGCCGCCGCCTCGACCTGGAGCTTCTCACGTCCCATCGTAGCCTTTCTGAAGGCACTGGGTTTTGAGCCGGTGACCTTCTTGAACGCCTTCGTGAACGCCGCTTCCGACTCGTAACCGACGCTTCGCGCTATCCCCGCAATCCGCAGCGAGCTGGTCTCCATCAGCCTGCTTGCCATGTGGATCCTCCAGTCCGTCACATAGCCGAGCGGCGTCTGGCCGACCAGGTTGCGGAACCGAGCGGCAAAGGCTGAGCGTGACATCCCGGCTGTCTTAGCAAGCATCTCCACGGTCCAAGTCCTCTTCGGGTCGGCATGGATTGCTCTGAGGGCCGGAGCCAGGTTCTTGTCGGCGGCAGCAGCGAGCCATCCCTTTTTGGGCATTGAACACTCGTCGATCAGCGCGCGCACCGAATGGATGAACAGGAGCTCGAATAGCCGTGCGGCGGCCGCTTCCGAGCCCAGTCGAAGGTTTTCGGTCTCTGCGGCAAGAAGATCGAGGACTGACTGAAATGCCGCCGTTCTCTGCTGCTCCCGCTTGAGGTGGAGCAATGGCGGAAGAACGCATAGGAGCGGCTTCGCATCCATGCGATCGATCTCGAAAAATCCACTGACGAAAGTGGACGCTGGACCGTCACCGCTAAGGCGGATGTAACTGCCTACCCGCATGGCCTCGACGTCGACACAAGCCATCCTCGTCGAGCCTTGGTGGTCGTAGAGCTGATAGGGCTCGTCGGCGAGGATTATGAATACGTCACCGCTTTTCAGTCGAATAGGCTCCGGGTTGCTTCGCGTCGTCAAGACACCTGTTCCATCCACCACCAGCCCGAACTTGATCGCGGGCTCGCCGCCCGACTCCAAGCCCCATGGGGCATGGGCGTCGAGACGCGTGAAGCCCGATCTGCGAACACGCATAGAAGAGAACATTTCCGTCAGAGGGTCCATGTTACAAGTTCCCATAATGGACGATCGCGCCAGAAATTGAGACGATACAGACTGAAGGCTACTGGCTGCGGTCGCTATATGGTGCCGGGAAAGGAGATTGCCAATGCAAGACCAACTCACGCTGATAAATGCGATCCGGGTCCAGAAGGCAAAATACTGTCGCTTCGTGGACACAAAGAGATGGGACGATCTAGCCGATCTTCTCGTGGAAAAGCCCAAGTTGCGCTTCTTCGGTCCTGACAGCACGCTGCTCTATGGGTTCGACTCGACGGCGGAATGGATCCAGCTCATGAGGAACTACCTGGACGGAGCTCACACGATCCACCAGGTGCACAACGGCGAGATCGAGATCATCTCGGACAGCGAGGTCCGTGCGATCTGGTCGATGGAAGACTATCTCATTCTCGCGGAAGGCGGCGATCGCCCCGCATCGATGCACGGCTACGGCCACTATCACGAGACCTGGCGGTTCGTGGGCGGACGCTGGCGCCTGGCCGAACTCGAGCTCCGACGAACCATTCTCGAAATCAAGCCGAGGCAGCAGCTCCAATAGCCCGCTCGCCAGTTAGACCCGGCGCTGTCGGCGCTCATCCGGACAAGGGATAAGCACCCATCCCGCGAACGCCTCCGCGGCACGCCACCCTGAATTCAGCAACACCACCATCATCCATCAAACCGCGGTCGCGAGCGCGTCCGCAGGAAGGAAACCTGTGAGCACTAAAACCTGGTTCATTACCGGCGCGTCGAGCGGGCTCGGAGCGGCCACCGCCAACGCGGCTTTGCGCGCCGGCTATCGCGTGGCGGTTACTGCGAGGGACAAGGCGCGTCTCAAGACGCTGGCCGAAGCGCATCCTGATGCCGTGCTGCCGCTATCGATGGATCTCACCAAGCCATCGGAAATCAAAGCCGCCATTGCAGCGGCAGAGGAATGGCATGGCGGCATCGACGTTCTCATGAACAACGCCGCCCTCGGTTATAAGGCTGCCATTGAAGAAGGCGAGGAACACAATATCCGGACGCTGTTCGACACCAATGTCTTTGGCGTCGTGAACACCATCCAGGCGGCTCTGCCCGGCATGCGTGCCCGAGCAAGCGGCACGATCATTAACGTATCGTCGACGGCGGGCGTCGTCTCCATGCCGGGACTGGGCTACTACAGTTCGTCTAAGCATGCATTGGAAGCTGTTAGCGACGCACTGTACGTAGAGGTCGCACCGCTTGGCATCAAGGTGGCGACCATCGAGCCGGGCGGTTTTCGCACCGGTATCGCCGGGCGCAATCTGCTGAGCCCCAGGATCGAAGCCTACGACGCCACGGCACACAAGATCATGGATATCCTGACCGCCGAAAACGAGGACGCCTACGCGCCCGGCGATCCCGTTCGCATGGCCGAAATACTCGTCGAGCTGGTGAAGTCCGGCGACATGCCCCGACAGCTCATCATGGGCGCCGACAGTTGGACGGCAATCATGACCAAGCTCGATGCATTGCGCGCCGAGTACGAGAAGTGGAAGGACGTCTCGTACAGCACCTATTTCTCTGGACGCGGCTGACTGCATAGCGCGCCGAAGGCCGGTCCCGGCAAGGGATGGGCTTCCATTGCCCGGCGACCGGACCCTCAGGAACGTCCGGCGTCCCGGAAGATCACCATCATCCTTTATCCAAGTGAGATCACATGGTCGCCAGAAGACCCAAAGGACTCAGCCGAGCCATCGCCGCTGTTGCGCACAAGATACGCGATAGCCTGATGCCGGGCGTCATAGAACTCAATCCTAAACGAGACTCTGGCAAGGATACCGATACGCCAACAGACGCCGGCCAACTGAACCCACTCGATGCGGCCGGCATGGCACAACTCATCCTCAGGTCGTCGTTCTGTCCCACGCATCCATCCGTTCTATGCTCGGTTCCGACGCCGCTAGGCTGACAGGACGACAGCCCCATCCACGAATCCGACTTGGAGATTGACAGGCTCGAATCTTGCCCGTGTCGGCCGAACTGTCAGGATTGAATTGCGACGCGGGGCCTATATGCCCGAAGGAAGACAGAATGAAAGAACTGATCGCGACCGCAGCAATCGCCGGCCTGCTCACCTTGCCCATCACAGAAACCGGCTCGGCGACACAATTTCCGATCACGGCCGAGACCTCGTCGGCAGCCCCAGAAACGGTAAAATTCTTCAATGAGTATTTCAGCGCAAAGAGCCGACATGACGCCTCGGCCACGATGGAATATTTCTCCCCAAATTTGCTCACCTATACCGATGCGGTTCTCGGCTGGCCTCTCGATGGATTCGACAGCTTGAAATCCGTCTTTGCAGAAGCCATGCCCAAGTGGGGTTCGGGACAGTCCTATCCATTTCGCATCATCGGCGGCCCGGACAGTGCTGTTGTCGCCTTCATCGACACGCCGGAGCTGTTTGGCGGTGAGATTCGTTTGCTTGGTGCTGTCGATTTCCAGGACGGCAAGATCGTACGCTGGGTCGACTACTGGGACAGCACCGGCTTCCCGACTGAGGCCTACCACGCGATGCGCACCCCGCCGGAGAAGTTTCCCACCGATCTCAAAGAGCGGAGCATCAGCGACAACGCGGCGCCCGAAATAGTCAAAACTGCAGAGACACTTCAGCAATCGCTCTCAAAAGGCGATCCGCGCCCGCTGGACGAACTGCTGTCCTATGATGTCGTCTACGAGGACCTCGCACTGCGCACGCAGCTGCTCGGACGCGACGCGGTGGTCCGATATCTCAACCGAGTCTCCCAAGTCGCACCCTTCGCCAAGGACTCAGTGTTGCTGCACGTCGTCGGCGGAAAGAACGGCGGCGGCTATGAATGGCTCGGCAAGGACATCCGCGGAATTACTGCGATCGAGCTGGACGTCGCTGGCAAAGTGGCACGCATTACCCATGCGTATGACGGAAGGCTGCTGTCCCCTGACCGTCACAGGGAATTTGTGGGCTTATCAGCCGAACAACAGTAGGAGCGATCGCATCCGGACTCGATTTGATGGATCGGAGGCGGCACGGTCATGTTGCCTCCGAGTTCATCGGCCCCATCGACCGACAGCTTTCTGTAATTGTCCCTACCAGCTCGAAGCCGTAGATTCCTTGTATCGATCAAGGCGAGCCATTGGATTTCTTCGAAGGCTGACTGACCAAACCCCGATATCAATGGTCGGCGATCATCAGGACCAGAAATGAGACGAGAACCGGCGTGCCGGCTCCCTGATGCCCCGATTACCTATGGACTAGAGGTCGCTACGGCGCCGGACCTCATCAAGCTTCACCATTTTATCTGGTGCGATCGAACCCAACGAGAAGGAAAATTCATGTCTGAGAAAATGCGCGCCCTTGTCGTGACCCGTCCTGGTGGACCGGAAGTGCTCGAGGTCCACGAAGTCGATCGCCCGAGGCTCCGCGATGACCACGACGTCCTGGTCCGGGTGAAGGCCGCGGGCATCAATCCGGCAGACTGGCAGAACCGGAAGAGCGGAGCGGTCTATGACGGCGATGGCGAAACCAGCAGAGCAAAAACAATCCTGGGTATCGACGGCGTAGGCGTCGTCGAGGAAACGGGTTCGCTTGTCAACAACATCCGGGTCGGTGACGAAGTCTGGTACATCGACGGCGGATACGCCGGAAACCCCGGCAGCTATGCCGAGTACAAGGTGGTGCGAGGCGACTATGTAACACCAAAGCCCAAGACACTCGGTTTTGCTGAGGCCGCCGCCCTGCCCGTCGTCGCACTGACTTCATGGGAAGCTGTCTTCGACAAAGGCCACATCGGCCATGGGGATCACGTTCTTGTCCACGGTGGCGCCGGCGGCCTCGGGCACATTGCCATCCAATACCTCGTTCTGATCGGCGCGAAGATCGCAACGACAGTCTCTACGGATGCCAAGGCAGATCTCGTGCGCAAGCTTGGCGCGGAACTTGCGATCAACTATCGCAGCGAGAGCGTCGAGGGCGCGCTGTTGAAATGGCGCGGCGCTCCGGGCGCGAAAGTCGTGTTCGACTTTGTTGGACACGCAAACTTCGCCGAGAGCTTCAAGCATACGGCCGACTACGGCAGGTTGGTCAACACTGTCGTCTCGGACTGGCCAAGCGACGGCAACGGGCTTGCCGAATGGAAGAACATGGAAATCGGCTTCGTAAACATCGGTCTTCCCCAGATAAGCCGAAACCATGACCTTCGCCTTCGCCAGATCGAAATCCTGAAGAACGTTGCAGAGCTGGTCGACTCCGGAAAGCTGCGACCACATATCGACCGGGTCGTTCCTTTCGAGGGCGTCGCCGAGGTCCATCGCGCGCTGGAAGCCGGCGAGACCCTGGGACGCTCCGTTCTCGTTATCGGCGACAATGATGAAACATCAGAGTGCGCTCCACCGAATACCGACTTGATTTTAGGCCTCAGCCTAACCAGCCGAGGTCCGCGCAGAATTCAACGCAGTGCCGTCGAAATGCGATCGCAAAGGGCCGGAGGCCCTGCGCCACAGCCGCCCCTCCCCCAAGTTCCGTAAACAGGAAAAAACCCAATGTCACATCATCTGGATTCGCCGCTCGCACGGCAGGACATCCGCCTGGACATTACAGATCTCTACGTTTTCCGGGGTGAGGTCGGGACCGCCTTCGCCATCAACGTCTGCCACTCGATCTTCGGCCCCATTCCGGCGCCGGGATATCACCCCGAAGGCATGTATGAATTCAAGGTCGACCTCGACGGTGATGCCATCGAGGACATCACTTATCGCGTGACCTTCGATGAGCTAGATGCGGAAGGCCATCAGCGCTTCGTCCTGCGCAGGATAGATGGTTCGGATGCGGTGGATCCCGACGCGCAGGGCACCATTCTAGCGCAAGGCGTGACGGGCGAGACGACCACGCTGCCCTCCGGCCTGCGCATATGGGCGGGCAAGGCAGGCGATCCCTTCTGGATCGAGCCCGACGTACTGCACGCAGTCGGCCACGCATTTCAGGACGGCACGAAGATCGACCTGTCTGGTTGGGATCCCGCCAAGGCGAAGAACCTGTTTGCAGGCCACACCGTCTATTCGATCGTTCTGGAAGTGCCGGACAGAGAGCTCGTCGACAGCGCTACCGCCGATAAGAAGGTCGGCATATGGGCCGTCGCGACGCTCGCGACCGATGCCGGCGGTTGGCGATCCATCAATAGGATTGGACTGCCGATGATCCACCCGCTCTTCACCCAGTTCAACGAGGACCTGGGCAATCGCCTCAATGCCGGGCGGCCCGCCGACGACTTCGCCACATACGGCGAGGTCGTCACTACGGCGATCGCGGGCGTGGTGGCTGCCAACGGGACGGCCGAAGACCCTCGTGGCTATGCTTCAAGAGTTGCTCGCCGCTTCTTCCCGAACATCCTGCCCTACGCGGTTGGAACGCAGGCCGTCTTCGGTTTCGCCGAATGGAACGGTCGCTCCCTGATCGACAACACGCCCGACGTGATGTACTCGATTGCTGCAAGCGCACCGGTGCACCAGGGTATCGGCAAGGAATCTGTCACCGCCAAGCCGTCAGAGACCTTTCCCTACGTTCCCATCCCAGACTGAGATCCAAGGTCACTGCCATACTGCCCGCGCCATACGTTGCCGAGAAAATGTCCGTCATGGTCCCCGCCTTGCCCCGATGAATGTCAGAACGACGTACGTCGCTTGTGCTTGCCGACGATCTGGCGCGGCCGCGAGCGCGTGACGTATGATTTCTCCCATTCTCGCGTGGTTCACACCATGATCGACGCGGGCCGATTTATGCACGGCCACGAGATCGAGCGCGGGCAAGACGATGATCTACTGCCCTCCGAATCCGCTAGCGTAAAACATGGGCACGTTGGTGCTGATGCTGTCGCCAGGGGCGTTTGCGGCGGCAGTCACCCAGAGATAGCCGTATCCCTTCCCTTCCCCGATTTCGGAATGGGGTTGGGTGCTTTCGTGAACCCACTTCGCGGGGACGAGTTGTGTGTCTCCCCATCGACCGCCTCGGAGATACAGTAGTCCGACACGAGCGAGGTCGCGCGTCGACAAGCGCATCTTGTAGACAGGGTGCTTCGATTCTGGGCCGTAGTGAAAATGGCCATCATCCTGGCTGTAGTCTTGCATCGAAAGAGGGACCTCGACGCGCGACGCGAACGCCTCGAATACCGTCTGTCCTGTTTGGCGCTCCAAGATGGTTCCACGGACATTGAAGTCCCAGTTATTATAGAACCAATGGGTCCCAGGCTTGTGACTTCCTCTCGGCGGGCGTCCCTCGTCGGTATCGTAGACCGAGGGCAGATAGACGCCTGATCTGGCTTTCAGGAGGTCAAGCACCGTCGCGGTCTTCTCCATTGCCGTCAGGGGCACAATGTCATTGATCTCCAAATCCGCCAGGGTATCGTTTGGATTGATCCTGCCTTCAGCGTGTAAATTCCGTACAGGATGTTGATCAGGCTCTTCCGCACTGATGCCACACTGGATTTGCAGGCAACGTCGCCCCATTGGAAAACGACGTGGCCCGCGTCGATGATCATGAGTGCTGTCGAGCGGCCATCCGCCAAATCTCGGGCAAGGCTGGCAAGATGCGCTGATGACCAGCCAGCGTCTCCCGGCTTCAGTTCATCCCACTCGGCGCCAGGAACGATCCTGTCCTTCCCAGCTATAGAAGGTTGGTTGCTCATCACTTCTCCAGTCGAATCGCGACAACCGAGGGCGTGTTGACGATCGGATCAAAAGAAGTGATGCGCAACAGTGCGTTGACTGTTGCTCCGCTGATAACGGTGGGAAGCCTTATTCCGGCATAAAACAGATAAGCCAACGCGACCTAGAGCAGGCCAGTCAGAAGACCAACACCCACCGTCGCAGCGATGCCGCCAGCCGAATGCGTGACAATTCGGCCACCGCTCTCGCCAGCCTTGCCGATGAGAAAACCGATTGCGATCCCGACAACGTGCAGGAGCGCGGTCGCGACCATGAAGCCTGCAGCATAGGCCACTCTACCTGCATCTTCGGGCACTTCGGCACCATGGGCATGTCCGTGAAAAATCGCAAACAAACCGGCGATCCCCATCGCCACCGTGACTGGCGCCTTGGTGCCGAGCGCTACAATCGCGCCAAGAACGATTACCGAGAGAGCAATGCCAGTCTCGCCGAAGGGTACCGCCACGCCCATTACCCCCAGGGCGCCACCAATGGCCATCACGAACACGAATGTTGATGGCACGAGCCATAACGCTCGCCCACCGAGCTGAAACGCAAATACCCCGACCATCACCATAGCCAGGATGTGATCCAGGCCTGAGACGGGATGCCCGAATCCATGAATAAAACCCGTCGTTTCACCCACGCCCGTGTGAGCGAAGGCAAGCGTTGGGACAGCAAGTGCAGCAAGAACCGAGGCACCAAATTTCATCATTTTCAGGGTCATGACTCTCGTTCTCCTTCCGCGAGTTAGGCGAGAATCGCATGGTGCGCAGTAAGGCGAAAGATAGAAGAACATATAATGCGTTGCTCGATGCAGGCCGTTCCCGCCCGGAAAAAGTGGCCGGTCGAGCTGGCATCTTCCACGGACAAGAGCTGCCCATGGTGCGTCAAATCTCCCTCCACGCGATCTCGCTCTTGGCTTCCGCTTCAAATCATTTGTCTTATCGTAGCAAATGCCACCAACGTCGTCGGTCGTCCCCTAACGGACGTCACGACCTGGTCGCTAATGAGGAATTTGACAGATATAATTTCGGGGTTCATGACCAAAACACCCTTCGGCGGTCAGAGCGCGTAATGGATCGGATTTTCATTGTAGGTAATGGCGGAAGTGGCAAGACCTGGCTTGCAGAGGAGTTGGCGGCCAAGCTCCAGCTTCCGCTTACTCATCTAGACGATTTCCACTGGTTACCGAGTTTCGCGGGAGAGCGCCCGCGTCACGAACGTGATCGGCTCGTGGCTGAAGCCGCAAACGGTTCCTCTTGGATCATTGAGGGCGTCTATGGCTCAATCCTCAAACAGGTCTTTTCGCGTGTAACTACGCTGATCTGGCTCGACGTCGCCGACGATGAGTGCATTTCAAATCTGATGCAACGAGGCCAAATGGGTGGGGAAACACCTGAGCAGTTCGAAGAGCTGTTGAAGTACACTCGGGGTTACCGCCTCAGACGAAACCACCTGAACTCCTTTGAAGGCCATCAATGGTTCTTCGAGCAGCATCCACATCGTAAGTATAGACTGTCGAGCAGATCCGAAGTCGCCAATTTCCTGGCCAGAGCCTGATAATAATCTTTTTGCGGGCATGATTGCTTTCGGCCGATTGCGGACATAGAGGATTCGATTGCCGAAAGACGGCTTCGCGCCTCCATAGTGGTCATCGGGTCGCCGATCGCTGTCGCTGCAAAGCGGACATTACGCAGTGCCAACACGAGCCTTCTTTGTGCCATGAGCAGTTATGGCGCATCAGCGGGTGGTCTGATAGCGCAGTGCCTCGCTCCAGGACTTGCGTGTCGTCATTGCCTAGCGACCAACGGCTGGTACCGGCGCCGGATAGGCCTTCGCGAGCGCCTTCAGGCCGTCCTGGATCGCCTTGTCGACATCTGGAGCCAAGTTGGCCTTCCCATGGCCGATCGCATAGGGATGGTCCGGCTGACCGACCGTCTCCTGATTCTGCCAGCCCAATATGGCCCAGCCATGTTCGAGCTGGCCGCGGATCCGCGCGATGTCGGTCTTGACTATATGGAATGCGTTGCTGGGCTGATCGGGGATCGTCGTGATCGGTGCGATCCGCAGTTTCATTTGCAGGTCCTGCCAGGCCGGCTCGCCGAGTCTGGTTTCCATTGCGGCCATGACCTCGGCCTGGTTCGCACCGCCAACGTTGCCCGTGTAGATGCCGGCGGAATAGGCCTTCATGAGGTCGCGCGTTTGCCCCTCATTGGCGGAATAGATGATTGCGACGCCCGGGAATCCTGCCGTGAGGAGCTCTCTGCCCTTCGTCAGGATTTCAACGGCTTGCTCGTCGGGGGTCAGCCCTCCATCATTCAGCGTCACCTGATAGTTCAATGGAAAATTGATGAATGCACCCGTCGACATAGGCTTCTCCTCCTTCGACCCGTAAGCCTCGTGGGCTTGCACCGCTCGCGCAAGATGCGCCATCACATGCTGGGCTGGACGATCTCCCGCCGGAGCTTGACAAAAACATGATCGGGAAGCTTTCCGGTGGCCGGATCGCTGAGGTAGCCCCTCCCGTCGGCCTCCTGATGGTCGGTGCCGATCATCGGCATCTTGAGGGTGACGACCTCGAAGCCGTCATCGTGGCCGATCAGAACCGAATGCCTGAGATTGACGGTCAGCACCACGCCGCTTTCGGCCGACGTCGCCGTGTCGGCGACGAGGGTGCAGGTCAGGTCCTCCGCACCCGGAAGCATCGAGTTGGCGCTAACGTTGTGCGCATTTACGGCTTTTCGGTAATAGGAATTGTTCGCGGCCACGACTGCGTTCCCATAGGGGGCCCAGAAAATTGTCCCATAGGGGGCGGTACTGGTGAGGGCCGGGCCTATCATTTGCGCACTTGCATGGAACCGGACGATCTTCGGCGACCAGTCGGTGTCGGGCAGTGCAGAGATTGGCGTGCCGATCTTGTGTTGTCGACGCTGGTAGTCGAGGAAATGCTGGCGCAGCAGGTACCACATGAAGGGCGCCCGGACCTGGTCGATCTCGGCAAGGGGATCGGCACTCCAGGCGAAGAGAACCGGGTTTAGCAATTCGTTCGCTGGTCGAAGATCGAGGAAAATCGGCGCGGGGGAATGCTCCTCGCCGACGGAGTATTCGTGCAGGTCTTGGT
This sequence comes from Rhizobium sp. BK251, assembly GCF_004345245.1. GTDB lineage: Bacteria > Pseudomonadota > Alphaproteobacteria > Rhizobiales > Rhizobiaceae > Rhizobium. The sequence continues at coordinate 26,126 of NZ_SLUQ01000018.1, forward strand.
TATTTATCGAATTCGTGAAATCGGTGCCCCATGTAGATGTCACAGTCGCATTGCCGCCGCCGGTGACGCCATCGAACGCGGCGCTCGCCTTCACTTTCAGCTTGGTGGTGTGCTCGACGAGGTACCCTTCGGTCTGCTCCTTCAGAATCGTCTTGAGGGACTTCACCGTGCCAAAGGTCGCGGCGTTGGCGTAGTGTGACCCGTGGTTTTTTTCGAAGTTGGTCCAGTCATTGTCGGATAAAGTCGGCTTGGCGGTCTTCGGATCGGCGCCCCGCGCCACGAGCGTCGCCGCTTCGACTACGCTCGGCAGGAGCTGCAAGAGCTTTTCCGACAGCAATCGCGCATAGTCCTCATCCAGCGTGAGATTGGCCGGATCCCTGAGCAGTGCATATTTCTTGAACGTCTCGGCGCTCTGGGTGTAGCGGAACTCCTGACCGCTCTTTTCTTCGGTCTTGTTCTCCTCCGTGTCGCTGAAGCTGGCGTTGATCGCGCCTTCGATTCCACCCTCGAGCCCGATCGTGCGCGCCGTCGACTCGCTGTGCTGGTTGGTGCTGGCGACGATCAGGGTGGACGAGTTCTTCTGGCCAGCCTCAAGGCTCGAATAGATCGTTCCGAGCGGAACGAATTTGCCATCCCCGGCGGGGGATTTTTGGAAATCCTGGGACTTCAGTTCCGGGTACTTGAAAATGACCGGACCGGACATCGATTGGCCGTGCCAGGATCCCGCCTTCGTGCTGGTCATCACCCCTTGGGTGAGATCAACCCCGACCGGCAGATAGCCGACGAACACGGCGTCGGCATGTGGATAGCTCGTGACGAAGATCCCTCCCCAAGTGTCGCCACTGTCCACCTTGGGATCTTCCGGGCGTGGTTGCGCTGCGGCGCGCTCTAGTGAGATCTCAAATGCAACGGCACCCTGATCGCCGAGCTGACCCCAGGTGAGGCTGTTTCCGTCATCGGCCCTGATGTATTCCAGGGGCCGGGCGGGGAGATTTGTTGGAAGCTGCGGCGGCGCTTTCCCGAGACCCACGATCGGTTTGGCGTCGACCGTCGGGGTGCCGGACGCCATCGGGCATCCCGTATCTCGGAAGCATGCGGGAACGGCTGCGTCTTTCGGAGCCCGCAATGCAAGATTAGGTGGGATCGAGAGCGTAAGGTCGTCAGTTCCCCCGAGAGCCGCCGCAGTGCCGTAGAATGTAAGCCAGTGGTTGTACGTCACCCAGGCACCTTGAAATGCGCCGTTTGACGTTTGGAAGTCATCACTCCACGCGAAGCTGGCCATCTCTCCCGCTTCGTTGAAAATGTAGAGCATCTGGCAATCGGGATAGAGATCAGATGCTTGGGCGCCCGCGGACGCCGCCGGGTCGGCCGGGGCCGACGCGTGCGCCAGTCGAAGGTAGATGCTCCGTGTATAGGTTCCGTGTGTCGCGGGGTCGCCGAGTGCAGGATCGGCAATCTCGGCAACTCCCTGCGCCCAGAGCCCGCTGATGTCCTGGCGTGAGTGTTTGGTGGGCATGCGAATCTCCCCCTCCCGTAACGGGCCATCGCCTCGTGTCTCGGTATCTGACAGCTTCGATAATCGTCCCGACACGCCGGCCATTTTGGCCGCCCCCATCCATCGGGCCTCAACCCCATTGTCTCGCAGTCGCTATGGACGCGCAAGCTGTCATGCGGCATAGTGTCGCGATAATTGGGTGGCGGCCCGATGTCACACGTTGGGCACCGTTCGGAGGTGGAACGACGTGAACACCTACCTGGAAGCACTTCTCACCACGACCAGTGGTCAAAGGGTAATGGCCGCCGCCGAGAAGTACTTCTCGGGGGCCGACTTCAGCGACCTTTCGGCGAAGGACCTGGGCGACTGGCAGAATCGCGTGTTCTCTGACGTGAGGAAGGCCTATCCGGACGCAGTGAAGGACGCGTCCAACCTTGTGAACGCCGCCTTGAACGCCTGGCTCAAGCAGCCGAGCAACATGCCGGCCACGGGTCAACTGTTGCAGCAGTTCGAGGGTCTGGCAGACGAGATCATGCAGAACCCTGCTCCGCCGAAATACATGGACGACGCGAAAGAGTTCAAGGCCGCCTGCTTCTCCGCCATGGCCACAATGGCGCTGGCCACTGAGAACGCGTCGAAGACAATCCCACGAACGGACGCGATCGCAACCGTCATCAGCCGGGCTCGCGCGGCCGTGACCTGCGACGAATATGTCGAGCGCTTCGGTGACATGCCAAGTACCGCCCGCATCGGCAAGGACGAGAAACCTTCCGACTACTGGGCGTCGATGATGAAAGACGTCGCACCGTTCAGCGACAAGGACAACCAGAAGATCCTCAGCAGCCTGCGTACGATTGAGCAGTCGACCAAAGTCGACGTTATCGCGGACGCGCTGGATCAGCTGGTGGAAAGCATGCAGGCCGTCACGAAGGCAAACCTTGAGCCCGGCCTCTCGGGCAGGGCCGAGATGGTGTTCGCCGAGGCGATGCGGTCGGACAAGGTGATGCCTGGAGGTGCCTACCGTAGCGACCAGCCGAACAGCCGCAAGTCGGTCCCGCTCACTTCCAGCGAGTCCGCCGAGATGCAGCAGTCCATTGATCAGGCCGATGCCGAACGGAAAAAGAAAGAGATTAGCGACCCCACCGGGCCTGGGCGCTAGTTGGCTGCCGAGGCGCGCTTTTCCGTCTCAGACTCGGTCGCCCCGCCAAATCGATCACGCGACAGTATCTCCTTTGGGCCGAAAGCAGAGTGGCTTTCGTCCGGAATGCGTGTTGGCTCTCCTAACAGCGGACGGTCGGCCATCGACCCCAATTTGGACGTCGCTTTTGCGTGAACTCACGATGTCGGTTGGGCGCAAAGCAGACATCCGAACCCGCCAATCGGGCATACGGCACGCCTCGCAGAAACTAGCGTCTCAATGCCGTACTGTGATCAGAACCGTTCACGGTGGCCCAGGATCGACGTGCACTTCAACCGGAAAAGACTTGAGGGGAGTGTCAATGCGACCGGATTGGCGCGTGTTCCGCGACAGTACGCCGGGTGGCGAAGACACTATGAATGTTGGCACGGCGCGGGCCGGATCAGTGCCATGCCCAGGACGTTCGCCGCCGCACCCTGATTTGTTCCGGCAGCTACTTGTTTGGGTCGCTGGGAAACCTCTTTTTCAGCGTTTCTCTACGCTTTCCTTGAGACACAATCTTGTGACCAACATTGGCCAACTCGAATCCTTCTTTTGACAGCGCTTCGCCGAACGTTTCGTTGTCGTCCACCGCTTTTTCCGATCGAACCAACCTCGCGGACTTTGCCTACATCGTGCTTTCCACCTTGTGGCATCCTAGTCTCCATTCTCGACCGCTCGCTGTCGTTTAATTCTTTCCCGCTCCGGCACGAAAGATCAGACTCTGCCTGCTGCTGCAGCGTTTCGCAACGCCTACACCGCCGGATTTACTGAATTGGTGAGCACGAGCCTGCTGCGGCACGGTCCGCAATTAGGTGCGACGACGTATCGGGAGAAGTCGTCAAGCACGGTGGAGAGATAGAACCAGCCCCGACCGATGACCTTCAGATAGGTTAAGTCGGTTGCCAGAGCTGGTTGGGCCGCGTTGTCTTGTCCTGGATTCGCCACTGCGCGCACGGTGGCTATGCCGTTCCTCCGTCTGGGAGCAGGCAGTCCGCTCTTGGCCCCGAGTCCGTCATCTATCGCGAGCGAGCACGACGACCGCTTTTGACTGCGCAAAGCGGCCAAACGTGAAGAACGCGTCCTCCTGATCCCCGCCACAGGGGTGGTGGCGTTTGCCCAGGTACAACACTGCGGATGGTTTTCTGGCTCACCCTCGACCGACAGCTTTCTATAATTGTCCCTACCCTCCCGGCGATCTAAATTCTTCGTATCGATACAGGCTGCCGGCACGCTCGAAATTCTGCAGGATTTCCTCGAAGGCGAACCGGTCCGATACGAACACATGATAGTCGATGCCGGCACTCTCGCCCGGACCGACGTTACCTCCTGCAAGCTTGCTGAACTCTTCCCAATCCGCCGTCGACGCGCGAAGGCGATCGCCAGTGCTCGCCATTCTGGCGTCGTGCTTGTCGCGTCGACGATCCAGTCAAAGAGGATGCAACATGACCAATGAAGCAGGCATACAGCCGATCCGCGGAACCAGAGGTGCCAACGATCCCGGCCCGCGCAATCAGATCCTCGACCTGCAGAACCCCGATGTTTTCATTCCTCCGGAAACCGACAACGGTTCGCTGCCGAACCTGAAGTTTCCATTCGCCCTGGCGCACAATCGCCTGGAAGACGGTGGCTGGGCACGCGAGGTCACGCTTCGCGAATTCCCGGCTTCGAAATCCATGGCTGGCGTCAACATGCGCCTCGGCCCAGGCGTCGTGCGCGAACTGCATTGGCACAAGGAAGCCGAGTGGGCCTATATCCTGCAGGGAACAGCGCGGCTGACCGTGGTCGATCCGGACGGCAACCTCTCCATCGACGATCTGAAACCCGGTGACATGTGGCTGGTACCGTCCGGCATCCCGCACTCTATCCAGGGCATGGAAGACGGAACCGAATTCCTGCTGGTCTTCGACGACGGCAATTTCTCCGAAAACGAAACGCTGCTGATCACCGAATACATGGCCCACACACCGCCCAGCGTGCTGGCGAAGAACTTCGGCGTGGATGCCGAGCATTTCGCCAATATCCCGAAGTCGGAGAAGTACATCTTCCGCCAGCCAGTGCCGCAGCCGCTTGAAGTCGTGCGGAGCCAATTGCCCGACAGCCCGCCGCCGCAGCCCTATGTCGTGCACGCGTCCAAGATAGAGCCGACGAAATATAGCGGCGGCACGGTCAAGACCGTCGACTCGCGCACTTTTCCGGTGACCAACCTGTCGGCGCTGATCATCGAGATCGAGCCGGGCGGCATGCGCGAAATGCATTGGCACCCCGATGCCGACGAATGGCAGTACTATATCGAAGGCGAAGCCCGGATGACCGTGTTCGACGCGACGTCGAAGGCACGCACCTTCAACTACCGCGCAGGCGATGTCGGCTTCGTGCCCAAAACGCTGGGGCACTACATCGAAAACATCGGCAGCACACCGGTTCGCGTGGTCAATGTCTTCAACAGTCGGCTCTGCACGGACATCTCACTCAACCAATGGCTCGCTCTGACGCCTCCCGAGCTGGTTCGGGGCCATCTCAACCTCGACGACACTGTGATGAAGGCCCTGCGGCCTGGCGTGCGGGCCGTCGTTCGCTAGTCGAGCCGGGAGATTTTCCTGCGCGTGCGTCTCGCCCCTGCGGCCGCGCCTACGCCCAGTTCATTGTCGGCCCGACCGACGCAGATTTTGAAACGGAGACTTTCGTGACCATTGATCTTTTCCTACCCATGACCCGCAGGCAGGCCTTGGTTGCGGGAGCCACTCTGTCCGCTGCCATGGCGATACCCGCATTTGCAGCGGAAGAAACGAACCTCAACACACCCGAAGGAGCAAGCCAGATGGCTCAGGAATTTGTAAGGACGAAGGACGGCGTTGAAATCTTCTACAAGGATTGGGGTCCGAAGGACGCGCAGCCCATCCACTTCCATCATGGTTGGCCGCTGTCCTCTGACGACTGGGACGCCCAACTGCTCTTCTTTGTCTACAAGGGCTATCGGGTCGTCGCCCATGACCGGCGCGGACACGGCCGGTCCTCTCAGGTAAGCGGCGGCAACGATATGGATCACTATGCCGCCGACGCATCAGCCGTGGTTGAACATCTCGATTTGCGCAACGCAATCCATATCGGCCACTCCACCGGCGGCGGCGAAGTCGCCCGTTATGTCGCGAGGTATGGCCAGCCGCAGGGCCGCGTCGCCAAGGCCATCCTGGTCAGCTCGGTGCCGCCGCTGATGCTCAAGACTGCTAGCAATCCCGACGGCACACCGATCGAGGTCTTCAACGGTTACCGCGAGGCGCTCGCCGCAAACCGCGCCCAGTTCTATCTCGACGTGGCCTCCGGTCCGTTCTACGGCTTCAACCGTCCGGGTGCGAAAGTCTCGCAGGGCATCATCTACAACTGGTGGCGTCAGGGGATGATGGGCGGCGCCAAAGCCCACTACGAAGGCATCAAGGCCTTTTCAGAGACCGACCAGACCGATGACCTCAAGGAATTCAGGGTACCCACGCTGGTTACCCAAGGCAGCGACGACCAGATCGTGCCTTACAAGGACGCCAGCCTGCTTCAGGCGAAGCTGATCAAGAACAGCACCCTGAAGATCTACGACGGTTACCCGCATGGAATGCTCACCACGCATGCCGACGTCCTCAATCCGGATCTACTCACCTTCATCAAAAGCTGACGCGCGGAACGGTGGCGGCAAGCACTTTGGTCCAGGAACTCGAGCAGCAGCACCGATCGAACGGCGACCGTCGGGCAGGTCGGACGATTGCCCCCGCCCGACGGTAGAATAGCGCGGCCTCCGCATCATCAGCGGGGCCGCGCGACTTCATAGGTGGGCCAGCGCTCGCAGAGCTTTTTGCTTTACGATTGGAGTCACCTCCAAAGCCCTTATTTCGGGAAGCGTAGTCCAGGTGAAAAGAGGAGCATCATGCCCAAGTATCACATTGGAGATCACGTCACCTGGAACTCGGAAGCGGGATATGTCAGCGGCCGGATCGTGACCATCCACGAGAAGGATTTCACCTTCAAGGGGTACACCCACCACGCCTCCAGCCAGGAACCGCAATATGAAATCAAGAGCGATAAGACCGATCACATTGCAGCCCACAAGGAGAGTGCGCTCTCCCGAATGTAACTTTACGAGGTTCTTCTTCATCGAAATCCGCAACGAACACCCCTCATTTGAACACTGCTGCAATATCCGCCATCGGCCGGAACAACTTCATCGGCTGATCCGGAAACGGCAAAAAGCTCTCGCGTTCATAGAAGCGCTTCGCACTCTCGTCCTTGGCGTCCACAATCACCGCAAAGGATGCGATCTCGCTGCGCACTGCCCGGTAGAGCGCATCCGCAAGGAGAAACCGGCCGTATCCTCTTCCCTGGTAGCGCCGGTCGACGGCAAGACGACCCAGCAATGTCGCCGGGATCAGAGGATAGCGCGGCAGCTTGCGGACAACGCCCTCCGGTAGTTCCGGAAGCCGCACCGCCGTCGACGAAAGCGTGTAGTATCCGGCGATGCTGCCGTCTTGCAGCACGAGGACAAACGGCGCCGCCATCTTCTTTTTGGCGTCCTGACCGGCCTGCGTCTGGAAATATCGATCGAGCGACTCTACACCGCTTTCAAACCCCGATCGCTCATGTTGCGGGCCGAGAACCTCGACCCGCATGATGTCGTCCGTTCCCCCCCCACCCCTCAGACGCCTGTTCTCTCACGATAGCGTCGTACAGTGTCCCGCAGCCGCTCGTTGACCGGTCGTGGCTCGACCAGAGCCTGGACGAACGCCTGGCTGTCCCGCACCGAAAGCTCCAGATGCTGGTGTTCCTCGATGGCGCGCCGCGCCGCATCCTGTAAGCTCGTCAGAACGAAATCCGTGACCGAGCGGCCCTGCAAGGCGGCGGCATGCTCGATCAGGCGCTTCTGGTCAGCAGTCACGCGCGTCTCGAGGCGCTCCCCTCGGACGCGGCTGGTCGTCGACCTCTTTGCTGATTCAGCCATTTTTCCAATCTCCAATCCACCATATCGATGTACGGCCAATGGCCGGAAAAATCAAGATACAGGAGGTCAGCCAACACGATGGCACCGCTGGCATGTCCACGGAGGGGGAGCCGCTCGGTTCATTGATTGGATGCAGACCCAGAAAGCTGGTGCGACATGCTGGCAGACGATACAGCGAGGCTGAGGCGGAGCAAACCTGGGCAGCGCCATGCCTTGTTCTAGTTCCCTACTCACGGCCTCTGGCGTCGGAGGCGGCTCAAGCGCGTTACATCCCAAAACCACGCAGGCATCCGATATTGGCGACCTGCGTGAAATCAAACCCTATGCCTTGAAAGGCCCGGATTTCTCGGAAAGTGCTGCCAAGTCCTCGACAAGCCGTACGGGCACATCCATGCGCTCATGCAAAATGCTCATCACACCGAGGTCGCCATTATCGAGTTCCCGGAAGAATACATAGTGATGCTCGTAGCGACTGAAATACGCCTCGCGCCTCACATCGGCAGGAACGGCAAGACGTTGCGGGAGCTTGCGCCATATCGCCTTGTCCTCGCACAACCGCTGCAAATGGCTATGCAAGCCAGTGATGTAAGTCACCGCCTGCTTCTCACCCCATTTCTCAACGGTATCCCGCCAGATCTTGTCCTGAGCGGCGTCCGCCCGCGGATAGAACCGATATGCAACCATTTCTAGCCGCACTGGTTGCGACGGATAACATCCTTGGCTGTGACCGTGGCAAATTCACTGTCATCGGCCCGCATGGCCGATGCAAGCTCCTTTTGGAGCGCATCCCACGCTTCATCACGGGTTTGCAGGTCGCGGCGGATCAATGCGCGAATGTATTCGCTGGCGTTCTCATAAAGGCCATCGTCGCCAATCTGCTGCTGGATGTGATCTTGCAGCGCACCGCTGACCTTAACATGAATGCTACCTGACGCCATCGGCACTATCCTTTAACTACAACCTAATTGTGGGGTGCGTAGCACATATTGTCAATATTCATCACGAAATCGACCACCGAGCGTCGCGCCCTACGGCCGGGCTTACTCCCATGGCTCCGTTCGTAGCGGTGCGACATCAGTTAGCACAGCAATTCCGCCCCGGTCTTGGACAGTGGGACGAAGCCCTTTTGACCGATGATGGCAGCTTATCTCCGACCATTCCTCAACTTCAAGCTCCCAGTCCCCTGCCCCAGGACCCTCGATCTGAAACCTCCTCGCGGCGCCTAATCACGACCTCGAAGCCAGGGATGTCGCGCTTGAGCTTGGGGCAGGCTCAATCCTTGGGCTCCATCGCATCGCGCAATCCATCACCTACGAAATTGACGGCGAGAACCGTGAGCAGAATGCAAAGACCGGGTGGAATAGCCAGCCAGGGTGCGGTCCCCAACCATGAGCTTGCGCTATTGAGCAGATTGCCCCAGGTGGGCACCGGTGGCTGAATGCCAAATCCCAGAAACGACAGTGCCGATTCCAGCATGATAGCGCTGCCGACGGCGAGTGTCGCGGCGACCGTGATCGGCCCGATGGCATTGGGCAGGATGTGGCGAAACATCAGCCGCGCATTTCCAGCGCCTAGCGCGCGTGCAGCCTCGACGAATTCACGTTCGCGGAGCGCCAGGAACTGGCTGCGGACCAGCCGGGCCGTCCCCATCCAGATCAGGCCCGCGACAATCGCGATGAGCACGACCGGCCCCGGGCGAAATAGCCCCGACAGCAGCAGGATCATCGGCAAGGTCGGGATCGACATCATCACGTCGGTGAAGCGCATCAGGATGGTATCGACCCAGCCGCGATAGAAACCGGAAAGGGCTCCGACTAGAGTTCCGACAAAGGTCGCGAGAATAGCCCCGGCAAGTCCTACCGACAGCGAGATCCGTCCCCCATAGATCAGCCGTGTCAGGGCATCCCGGCCAAGTTCATCGGAACCAAGCCAGTGTTCAGCCGACATCGGGCCGGGCGAGCCAATGACGTTGAAGTCCTGATCGTCGTAGGCATAGGGCGACAACATTGGCCCGATGATCACGATCAGTGCCATCAGCGCGAGAATGATCAACCCCACGACCGCAAGCCGGCGTTTGAAAAAGCGACGGATTGCCCGGCGACCATAGCTTTGCGGTGGTGCCGCAGGCAGTGCGGCGGCAGTTGTATCAGCCATAGCTTATCCTTGGATCCAGCGCTGCATAGGCAAGATCGGCGATCAGATTGGCGGTGATGATCCCGACCGACCCCATCATCATCAGGCCCATCAGCATCGGATAGTCGCGCCCGTCCATGCTTTCCATGAAAAGCCGACCGATGCCTGGCCATGCAAAGACCGTCTCTGTAATGACAGCGCCGGAAATCACCGTCCCGAAATCGACGGCGATGACCGTAACGGCGGGGATCATGGCATTGCGAAGCGCATGGCGAAAGATAACGCCGAATGCTCCCTGCCCTTTGGCGCGGGCCGTGCGGATGTAATCCTGATTGAGAACATCGGCCATGCCGGAGCGGATGAAACGGCTCCAGCTTGCGATCGTTGCCAGCGACAGGACGGCCGCCGGCATCAGAATATGGGCCAGACGGTCGGGAAACGAGCCATCGCCGATCGACTGATAGCCTGCAGACGGAAGCCAACCGAGCTGGACGGAGAAAAGCAGTTGTAGCAGAAGTGCAAGCCAGAAGACCGGCGTCGATATGCCAGCAAAGGACGCAAGCGTTAGTGCATCATCGAGCTTCGTGCCGCGCCGGGTTGCACTCAGGATGCCGAGCGGGATGGCGATGACCAGCGAGATCAGCAGAGCTAGTCCGCCAAGTTCGAAAGTCGGCCGCATCCGCAGGAGAATTTCCGTAAGGACCGGGCGGCCCGTTCTGATCGAATAGCCCCAATCGCCGAGAATGATCGCCTTCAGCCACATAAGATATTGGATATGAACCGGCTGATCGAGACCGTAGGCCTTTGCGATCTGCTCCAGTGCCTCCTTCGAGACGGAAGGATTGTCCGCATAGACATCAAGCGGCCCGCCGGGGGCGAAATGCACGATGGTGAACAGGATTAGCGAAATGCCGAGCAGCAGCGGAATGGTGCCCAAAAGCCGTCGAAAGATGTAACCGAAGGTCATGCGCCTGCCTTAATCGACAATGAATACCTCCCGGCGGGGTGTGACCGGGAGGCATCTTGCTCGCTGCATAGAAGTTTAGCCCATGTACCACGCGCTGGTATCGACGAAATTCGTCATGTTGGTGGGATTCGGAACAAAATCCTTCAGCTTTTCGGTCTTGGCAATCAGCGCGACATTGGTGGTCAGCGGGATCGAAGGTACGTCATCAGCCAGAATCTTCTGGAATTCGGCCGCCGCCGCCTTACGCGCGGCCGGATCCAGCGTGCTCTCGAACTTGCCGAAGGCTTCGTCGAGCATGGGATTGGAATAAGACTGGCCGTTGTTGGCGCCGCCTGTTCCCCAGAACACTGAATAGACAGGATCGGCGGAGGTGATCCAACGGCCATAAATCAGATCGTAGCCGCCCTTGTAACGCGCCTCTCGGTAGGCGACGCCGGTCTTATTGTCAGCCATTGCCTCGATGCCGATCGCCTTTAACTGGGCGATGATAACCTGCTGCGCCAGCTCGTCGTCGGCCCGGCCGGCCTGGATCATGAAGGCGTAGGAAAGCCGTTCGGAGCCCTTTGCACGAACACCATCGGAACCGACAACATAGCCGGCGTCATCAAGCAGCTTCTTGGCGGCCTCAACATCATAGGCATATTCCGACGTGTTCGGATCGAAGAAATCGAACACCGGCACGACTGGCGATTTGATTGCCTCCGGAAAGCCGCCCTGCACCTTGATCAGCACGGTCCGGTCAAGCGCGTGGGCGATCGCCTTGCGCACATTGATATCGGCAAGTGACGGGCGCTTAAAGTTGAAGTCGAGGTGCTGCCACGACAGGAGCGGACCCTTGATAAGCTCGATGCCGGAAATCTGCTCGATCTGTTTCGCCTGATTGTAGGGCGACTGCACAACGAGATCGATTTCACCTGATTTCAGCTGGGTAATCAGCGTGTTGGTGTCGGGGATCATCTTGAAGATGATCTGGTCGAGATAAGGCAACTTGTCGCCGTTCGCGGCCTTGCGCCAGTAATCGTCGAAGCGCTCGGTGACGACGTACTGGCCTCGCTGGAATTCCTTGACCTTGAACGGCCCGGTGCCGATCGGCGTTTCATTGTAGCTCGATGTATTGAGGTCCGTACCTTCAAGCATGTGCTTCGGGAAGATGCCGAAGGTAAACAGGGTGGAGGCAAATGTCGGCAGGATGGCCTTGTAATTGACGACCACAGTCAGATCGTCCGGCGTGTCGATGCTTTCGACTGCCTCGGATCCGTCCTTGGATTCCGCCACGAACTTCGGATCCTTGACGGCTTCCCAGGTATACTTGACGTCAGCCGAGGTGAAGGGCTTGCCGTCATGCCATTTGACATCCGGGCGCAGCTTGTAGGTGATCTTCATCGTCTTACCGTCGGCAGCAACGACGATCCCGCCATTCTCCAGCGTTGGCACTTCCGTCGCCAGCACGGGGACGTATTTGGCGTGCGTGTCCGGTGCGAGAAGACCTTCGACGACGGCCGCTTGCGCGTCACCGAGGAAACCCGTCGAATAGACGTTCATAGTGTCGATTTCATAGGTCAGGCCAACCCGAAGCGTCCCGCCCTTCTGTTGGGCAAGGGCTGGAAAAGCGCGCAGGGTGGCAAAGGCGGCCGACCCGGCGAGGATGGTTTGAAGCGTTGCACGGCGTGTCAGATTCATGTCAGTTCCCCTTCAACTTATGGCGTTGAGTTTTCATGATCGTCTTTTGGCAGCCGGTTTTCCGGTCTTAGTATCCCAGTGACTTATCGACGAGGTGCGGTATCGCCTCGCCTCTTTCGAAACGCTGGATATTCGTGGCAATCTCCTGAACGGCGATATGCATATGGGTCGGCGCCGCCACATGCGGGCTGATCAGAATTTTCGGATGGTGCCACAGCGGATCGTTTTCCGGGAGCGGCTCGATGCGGAAGACGTCGAGTGCCGCGCCGCTTAGTTGACCACTATCGAGAGCATCGATCAGGTCCTGATCGACGACATGCGCGCCGCGTGCGCCGTTGATGAAGAATGCCCCCTTTGCCAATGCATCAAGCAGGCCTGCATCGACAATATTCTGTGTCTCCTTCGTCAGTGGGAGCAGATTGACCAAAATATTCGCACCGAATGCAGCCTCCAGAAGAGCGTCCGGCCCCGCGAACGAGCGCGCTCCCGGCACCTCCCGTCCTGTGCGACTCCAAACATTCGTCTTGAAACCGAGCGCGGCAAAGTTCCTTGCTGCCGGCGTTCCGAGCGCGCCCGCTCCCAGCACGGTGACCGTTCTCTCGTGCGCCAGTTTTTCCTGCTGTGGCTCCCACTTGAGGTCGCGCTGGAGCCGTTCGTAAAGGCGGATATTGCGATGCCAGGCCATGGCTTCGGCCAGCACCCATTCGGTCATGCCTCCGGCAAGGCCGTCATCTACCATCCTGACGATCGGCGTGTGGGCGGCGATCTCGCCGCTTTCCAGCAGATGCTCGATACCGGCATTGAGACTAAGAACGAGTTTGACTGGCCCGACTGATGCGATAACGCCCGGCGCCGGCCTGCCCACCACCATATAATCGATCGGAGCGTCACCGGCATTCGGCATGTCGATGAGTATCTCGTGTTGCGGCAGTGCCTTGCGAAACAGCTCTGCAAGCTGCTCCGGTTTTCCTCTGGAGCTGATCAAAATCCGTTTCATCCGATCACCATGCAGCCGAGCAACCGAGGCATGCAATCCCCGAAAATATTAGCTTTGTAAGCATTTAAAGTCATGAATATCCGTCCGCAAAAGTTGAGCAAAAAATCCGCAAAATGCCGATAAAAGCAGCATTTTCAAAGTGCCATCCATGCACCTGTCGTGATTTAGTGTAGATAAGACCTATTCTCTCAAGTTAAGTTCATTCATTCTGATACAGGCAACAGCATGGCTTCTCGAAACGGCCTCGAGCGATGGTTTCGTCGTCGTGCATTGATCGACCGCGAAGGGACAGCGTGTTCGGAAAACACAACCGGATGGAGGATCGATGGGGCTCGGCAGATCGCCTTTCAGCATAATCCGCTCGCGACGCTTTCTCGGGTCGGCAACCGGCGCGGCGTCCAGCAGAGCACGCGTATAGGGGTGGCGCGGATTGCTGTAGAGGTCGGCGGCCGTCGCGATTTCGATGATATGGCCGAGATAGAGAACGATGACCCTGTCGCAGAGAAATTCGATCACCGACAGGTCGTGGCCGATGAATAGGATGGACAGTCCAAACTCCTGCCGCAGATCCTGCAGCAGGTTGATGATCTGAGCCTGAATGGAAACGTCGAGTGCAGAAACCGGCTCGTCGGCGACAACAAACTGCGGGTTCACCGCAAGCGCTCTGGCAATGCCGATACGCTGTCTTTGCCCGCCGGAAAACTCATGCGGAAAGCGGGATGCGGCGCTGCGCGGCAGCCGGACTTTTTCTAAGAGGTCGCCAACGCGCTTCTCGCGATCGCGCCGGTTGCCAATATGATGCAGATGCAGCGCTTCTCCCAGGATCTGGCGGACGCTCATGCGGGGATTTAGGCTCGCATAGGGATCCTGAAAGATGATCTGCATGCGGCTGCGCATGGCCTTTAAGTCGGCGGCCGGCAATCCCACCAGTTCCTGACCGGCAAATTGCACCGAGCCTTCCGTAGGCTCGATGAGCCGAAGGATGGAACGCCCGAGCGTCGATTTCCCCGATCCGGATTCTCCGACCAGACCAACGACTTCGCCCTGCGCAATGTCGAAAGAGACACCATCGACGGCTTTGACGGTCGTTCCCGGCTTGAACATCGTCTTGCCGCCGCTGAAGTGAACTTTGAGATTACGGACTTGCAGCAGAGTATCAGACATTCAGCTCGCTCCATCGCAGGCAACGCGAGAGATGGTCGGCCTTGACCTCGAGCAAGGTCGGAACCGCCCTGCGACAGTCGTCGATCATCCAGGAACAGCGCGGGTGGAAATCGCAGCCGGACGGCGGTGAAGAGGGATCCGGGACGCTGCCGGGAATTTCCTTCAGGCGCGGTGTTTCCCCGAGTTTTCGGGCCTCCTGATCAATCACCGGCATGCTGGCCAGAAGACCACGGGTGTAAGGGTGGCTCGGACGGTCGAACAGCTCTTCCGTCGTGGAGGTTTCGACGATCCGGCCGCTATACATGACGGCGACCCGATCGGCCAGTTCAGCCACCACGCCTAGATTGTGAGTGATAAACAGAACGCCCATGCCGATCTCGCGTTGCAGGCGGCGGATCAGTTCGAGAATTTGCAATTGCACGGTCACGTCGAGTGCCGTGGTCGGCTCGTCGGCAATCAGCAGTGAGGGGCGACAGACCAGCGCCATTGCGATCATCACACGCTGGCGCATGCCGCCGGAAAGCTGATGCGGATAGACATCTGCCCGGCGCTTTGCGTCGGGAATCTCGACGAGGGACAGCATCTCAATGGCACGGCGTCTGGCGGCGCTGCCGTCGAGTCCCTGATGCAGTCTCGCCGCCTCGGCAATCTGTGCCCCGACTTTCAGCGTCGGATTGAGGCTGGTCATTGGCTCTTGAAATATCATCGAGATTTCGTTGCCGCGTATTCTACGCATTACGGCCTCAGGCTGTTGCGCGAGATCGCGGACGACGTCGTCGCGACCCGAAAATAGGATGCGGCCGGCGGGCATCGAACCGGTGGCAGCCGGGATCAACCGCATGATCGATAGGCTCGTCACCGATTTGCCCGAGCCGCTTTCCCCGACAAGAGCGAGAGTCTTACCGGCCTCGACAGTCAGGTCCACGCCCTTCAGCGCCCGCACGGAACCATTCTCGGTCTTGAATTCGGTGACAAGACTCTCTACGCGGAGCAGCGGTTGATCGGTCATGGCGCCAACAACCCCGCGCGATCCATTTCCTCGCCGATCCAGGCAAGCGGCATGTGGCCGAAACTCAGCAGCGTATCGTGAAAGCTGCGCGCGTCGCCCTTCCAACGCTTGCGCAAAGCCCTGATGCCTTCGACGCCCAGCCAGTACATCAGCCGCGACCCCGGTAGCATCGAATTGCGCACCACCTCGCCTTCGACACGGGCCGGCGCAAAACCAGCCTTGTCGCGGTAAAAGGCGATTGCCTCGTCCATGCTCCAGTCGCCAATATGCAGCTTGATATCGACAAGCACGCTTGCCGCATTCCGCCGCTCGAAATGCTTGAGCAGCAGAAGCTCTTCGGCCATGTAGAAGCCAGGTGCCTCCATCAGCAAATCCTCAGCATAACAGGCCCAACCCTCGATCAACGTACCGGAGCCAAGGAAGGCGAGGCCCATTGCGCAATCCGTTCCGGCAATCCTCGCGAGGCGCGAGGCCGCCTGCCGGGCTCGCGCATTCTGCGTATGGTGGCCGATGCTGCCATGATGGACGGAGTGTATAGCCTTGACCGTGGCCGTCGAATTCGTGCTCAGGAAAGGTGCCAAATCCTCACCAGGTGGAGTGACCCAGTAGACGCTTCCCTCGCCCGCGCTCAGTCCGGGAGGCGACCGGTAGAAAAGAAAATAGAGATATTTCGAGACGTTGCGAAAGCACAGTGCCATCCAGCGATAGTCGAGCTGATAATCGTCCGCAGGCGTCACCAACTTGCGACCATCACGGCGTGCCCTGTCGTCCCAATCTCTATAGCTTGCAAAGACAGCATCCTCATTCTGCGGATGGATATTCGACAAGGATGCGACGATCTCTTCCCACGACCGCGCCGGATCGAACTGCTTCGCCATCGCCTGCAACTCTACTTCCAGATCGTCGAAGCCGTGTTGTGCAAGATCGACGGCCTGGCGCGGTGAGAGGTCAAGGCCGTGCGCGACCTTCATGAGGCGCGCCATGTAGGCCTCGCCACAGGCCGGATCGGCATCCGGACAGTCTTTGAGTGCTTCGGCAAATGCGGAGAAGGCATCCGCCGCGAGCCCTGCCGGAGCCCGCCAGGTCTCGCGATATTGGTCGTGTAGTCGAATGTCGTCTCGCAGGAACGACAACATCGCGTGGCATTCACGCTGGGCGCGTGCAACCCAGCTTTTCGGAACTGGACGACCGGCTAGGTTCTCTGCAGCCGCCTGCAGGAAGGCTGGAACGGCTTCCAACCGGTCGAGCAGCGCCTCGTGCCGAACGGCCTCCGCTTGCGGCAGGAGAAGTGAGATAATACCGAATGCCGCCTCGCCGGTATACCAAGCCGGATTGTGCAGACGCGGTCGATGCCGCGCCGCCTCGGCCTGCATTTCCAGCTCGCTCAGCATCATCTTCCGGTCCAGCCGGTCTCCCGACGTGGCCGGTTCTGCTGTCGCAGCAATCCGTTCCACCAATCTCGCATTCGCCGACAGCTCTGCTTCCAGCACGTCGCCATCAACTGGCGGCAGGCGGCCATCGTTGTCCCGGTTACCCATGAAGGTCGCATCGACAGGATGATAGGTCCAGTAATGCGATAGGAAGAGATCGACAAAGGCAGGATCGTAGGTCGACGTCATGCTCAGGCTCCAGCCAGATCGACCCAGCGCCGCTCGAAATGCGCCTTGATGATCGCATCGACGATTTCCTGGCTCTTCGCACCGTCGAAGAAGGTGCATTCCTGTGGGCGGTCTTCAAGAATTTCGTCGACGAAGAAACGGACGAGGTTGCGGTAGTAGAGTTCCGGCCAGGGTGTGTTCAGCGTCGTGCCGGGCGGGAGCACCTTCTCGGTGATCGGCACAGTCTTGAATTCGACAGCGTCGGCGGTAGCGAATTTCAGCGTCTCGGCCGTACCGAATTCGGAAATCAGCCGTGCAATGGCGGCACCCTTGGAACCGTAGACACGAAGCTCGACGCCGGGGTAATTGCCGACGGCGATATAACTCGTCTGCAGCAGGCCCTGTGTGCCGTTGGCATACTCGACCAGTGCTACCGTTCCGTCTTCGACCGGAATCTTCTGCAGCCCTTCTTCGCCACGGACAATGCGGGCTGGAATAAAGTTCTTCATCGTCGACGCGACTGATCCAAACTCACCACCGAGCCAGCGCATCAGATCGATCAGATGCGAGCCGTAGCCGACGATGGAAGACGGGATAAGCTTGTCACGCGGCATGCCAGGCGCAATCTGACGCAGCGGCTCCTGCGGGTTCAGCCACTGCGAATTCTGCTCGAAACCATGGATGTGATAGATCTCACCAAGCGTACCGTCGTCGATCCAGGCCTTGATCTGACGGATCGCTGGCGAATAGCGGAAGGTAAAGCCGAGCTTCGTGCGCACACCCTTCGCATCCGCCTTGGCGGCAGCATCGAAGGCCGGGCCCGCCAGCGTATGCAGCGGCTTTTCCGAGAGGACATGCCGGTCGGCAGCAATCGCGGCCAGACTCAGCGGAAGATGGGTATGCGTTGGCGTGCAGACATCGACCATTTCCACGTCGGGATCGGCGATCATCGCTTCCGGATCGGTGTAAACCTTCTTAGCCCCGAATTTCGCGGCCATCGCGTCCGCGCGGCTTTTGTCGATGTCACAGACCGCGACGAGATCGACCCGCTCATGAGCGGCATAGCCGGGAAGATGGGCTTTTTCTGCCCATGTATGCGTCCCGATCAAACCGACGCCCAGTCTCCGCTTGCTCATGGCAATGCCCTTCCGATTTCATTGATATAGGTTTCGAGCTCGTCGAAGTTATGGAAGCCGAGCTTGCGCTTACCCTCTTCGATTTCGTAGATCATCGAACAGAGCCGGTCGTTCAGGCGCGTATCAGCACCCACTTTCGTGCCATAAGCGATCAGCTTGCCATTGGACGACCGCACTTCCGAAGGGCGGTTGCGATAGACGATATCCCACCAGATACCGGAGCCCTTCTTCTTGAAATTATGAGTCTTCCCGGTCTGATCCTTCTTCAGGAGCCAGATGGCGTGGTTGATGTTGTCGAGCAGTTTCTGGGTATCGGCCGGTGTCTGCGGCTTATAGTTGGCGGGATCGAAGAAATCGAAGGCTTCGACATGGATGCCGTTTGCCTCGGCGATCTCCAACGCCTCACGAACGATCGCGCCGGAGACGCGGGCATACCGCTCGACGCCGAGCGTTTCGTGGATGCGCGCGTCGGCAAGTGCCGAGAATACGACCTGGGCCGAATAAACCTCCTTGGCCCAGATCTGGCCCCAGATGTTGCTCGATACCTGCACACTGGTAAGCGCCGAAAGCGCATCGGCAAGCTCGGCAAGACGGGGGCTTGCGCTGCCATCCATCTCGCCAAGCTGGATCGGCCCCTCGTGGACGAATTCGATATAGCCGGGATCGACCAGAGCGCCGCCATAGTTCGGGATCGAACCCATGACGATCTTGCCGCCGGGTAGCCCCGCGTCATCAAGGGCCGCGACGATATCAGGCTCGTTGAACCCGTTCTGGTAGGATACGACAAGGCTTTCCGGCGTCAGCAATGGGATAAGCTGCCTGACGGCGTCAACGGCATGTTGAGACTTCGTGGCGATCAGCACGGCGCCGAGGTCGCCCTCGAGCTGGTCTGGCGTCGCGGCCCTGACCGGCACGGTCATATCACCGCGGACGCCGTCGATCTTGAGACCCCTGCTGTTGAGGGCAACCACATGCTCGGCCCAGCGGTCGACGAGCAACACGTCGTGACCGGCCCTGGTCATATAGGCACCGGCCAGACCGCCGATCGCCCCCGCCCCGATAATTGTAATCTTCATCATCTCATCCTTGCTCAAAAATCGGCTGGATTAGGCTGCAACGGCCGGAAACATCTCCAGACTTGCCGGGCTGTTGGCGCGTCCGAACAGCGCCGTCAGGAAGCTGGGCCACTGTTCGGCCGTCACCCGTTCGCGCACGCGGCGCACGCTTTCGTTACCGGCCCAATAGGAGGAGATGAAAGGCCCTCGAAACGGATGAGCGGCCATCCGTAGGCGCCCCTGTACCCAGGCCTCTTGGCCCATGGCGGTGTTGCGGAGATAATCCGCGACTTCCGCGGCCGCGATGCCTTCGACCATCAACATCCAGGCGGCGCTCGTCTGCGCGGCACTGCGCAGACGACGCAGCTCGACGTGCAGTTCGTCATCGGCATCCTCGATGAAATCGATCAGATGAACGCCCTGATCGCCGATTCCTTCCTGCACGCAGCCGGTAATCGCATCGGTGGTAATCAGTAGCGCATCGGCCGGCGCCTTGCCGGCTGCGACTTCGGCCTTGGTATAGAGAAGTTGCGTGGAGTGGCCGGGATAGACCTCATGACATACGAGATGCTTCAAGGCCGCACGCGTGAAGGCGAGATCAAAATTGAGATCCATCTTGCCTTCGTTAAAGCTGCAGCGCGCCGTGTACATCATACCTCGGACAGGATTGAGCACCATATCATAGCTGCCGGTATCGAAGATCAGCCTGTCGGTTCGCGCCTTTGCCTCCGACATCAGCTCGCGAAACACGGTCTCGATCTTGTCGGAAGGAATGGTCCGCGTGCGCTCCCACGCCTCGACGCGGGCGAGCAGCGAACCGGTGTTGAAACCCATTTTCGACAGCAGCGCGTCCACCTTTGTCCTGGCGTCCTCTATGATCGCGGGATCTTCGCGGCCGATCGGCGCACCAACGAGATCGGAAACCTTCTCCTCGAAGGAGGGGCTCGATCCGGAAAGCATCCGCACCGCCACGCGAAGCGACTTCAGCATGCCTTCGAGGAACACTTTGCGAGGGCCATTGTCGAGGGCCGCCACAGACGCATCCAACGCGTCGAGATCCGAACGAATGGCATCCCGCTCGGCATAGCGGCGCGCTTCCACGAGTGTCGCGCCGAGATAGATCGGCACGAGACCGTCGCCACCGAGAAGGCTCCCTTCTGCTGGCTGGCGACGCTCCAAAGCGTCGATACCCATCGTGACGGCGGTAAGTTCGTGGCCGATTTCAAAGGAGTTCATGGAATATCCTGATCAGATAGGGGTAGAGCGGCGGACGTCAGTGATCGAACATGCCTTCCGGGTGGCGAAAGGACTTGAACTCAAGAGCGTTGCCCGCCGGATCCTTGATGAAAAACGTGCCCTGCTCGCCCGGCTCGCCCTGAAAGCGGATATGCGGTTCGAGAATGAAGGCGCAGCTGTTGCTGCGCAGCCGCTCGATCAGCGCATTCCATTCTTCCCAAGGCAAGACGGCGCCGAAATGGTGAAGCGGAACGAGGTCGTTGCCGACCTTGGAAGTCGCCGAGGGTTTCGGATCCTTGTTGAGATGCGCGGAAATCTGGTGACCGAAGAAATCGAAGTCGATCCAGTTCTCCGCTTCACGCCCGACCTTGCATCCGATGACAGAACCATAAAAATGACGGGCAGTTTCCTTGTCGTCGATCGCAAAGGCCATATGAAACGGGATCATGATTTTTCTTTCCGCAAAGGTCGGTTAACGCGGCGTGAAGCCTCGGTACGCGGAAAAGACTATCGACTTGGCAAATCGCCTCAAGATGCATAAAAATCTGTTTGTAATGATCTCAAGGAATGCAAATCAATGCGCAGCCGCCTCTTGCCTTCGCTGAATGCACTACGGACCTTCGAAGCGGTGGCTCGCCACAACAGCTTCACGCGCGCTGCCGAGGAATTGAATGTAACGCAGAGCGCCGCCAGCCGACTTGTCCGCAGCCTTGAAGACTACCTCCAGATCCCCCTCTTCACCCGTCAGAGCCGGCGCATCGAGCTGACCGACGAGGGACGTTTCTACAACAGGCTGGTTCATGACGCGCTGGACCTTGTCGAAGCCGGGACGGTCGAGTTGATTTCGTCGAGCCAAGGCAACGGGACGCTTTCGATCGGCATGCTGCCCACCTTCGGCACGCGCTGGCTGCTGCCACGTCTGCCGTCCCTTCAGGAAAAATATCCCGAGATTTCCTTGAATGTCATATCGAGTGACGGCGAACTGGATTTCACCAAGGAGCGCATCGACGTTGCCATTCGGTTCGGCCATGGCAACTGGCCGGATGCCATCATCGACCCACTGATGTCGGAGGAGATTCTGGTCGTCTGCAGCCCGAAGATCATGCAGGGACCAATGCCACTATCCGACTACTCATCGCTGCAGCATCACCCGCTCATCCGCCATTCGACTCGTCCGCACAGCTGGGATCACTGGTTTCGCTCCGTCGGCGCTTCACGTGACAATTTGCGCTGGGGGCCAAGTCTCGAACATTTCTTCATGATCATCCAAGCGGCGATTGCCGGTCTCGGCATTGCCTTGCTGCCGAGCTTTCTGGTCGAGGATGAGCTCAGGACCGGCGCGCTGGTCGCGCCATTCCCCGTTCGTATCGCCGGCCCCGGCGCCTACTATCTGGTAACATCGGCTGCGAAGGCGGAGTTGCGGCGCGTCAAGCTTTTCCGCAGTTGGATTTTGGATGAGATAAAATGCGAGGCGCGTCCGATATAGTTTGTACTTCAGTTAAGAAGCGCTCGAATACTTCCGGCTCATGAACGGCTCATCGGCACCCACGCCGATCTGAGCTTTAACCCCGGAAAATTCCAGCTCCCGCTGACGCAGATTCGGGGAGCACCTCAAAAAACTGTGAATCGACATCAAACGCTTCCCCTGAACCGACCGCCATTAAACACACGAGCTTGCTGGCAAATTCATGGCACGGGGGGTCACCACTGGCGCCGATTGCGACCCTTCAATTTTCTATTTTCTATCTGTATCTCAAAGACTTAAGCCCATGTTGCGAGGGCCGGCCTTCGGCGTCGATTCACACGTCGACGACGGCAAAGACACGAGTTGGTGCGCATAAGTGGCAAGAACGCTCCAAGCTCAATTCCGTGCTCTTCGCCAACCAGCGGCGCGTGCCTCGGATTCACTGCAGAACCATCGCTCTCCATATTGTGGGCTGATCTTTGTTGTCGAGTAATCCTCTTGGCCAGGGACGTGATAGATATGTTCGCCGGTATTGATGCTGATGTTGCCTTTGATATTGCAGCCGTTTGCCGAGGCGGTAACAGACCCCAACATGTCAGCCGCACTATAAAGGCCGGCCACACCAAGTAGCATGAAAGCTGCCATGAGCCCGGGGGCAGCCTTGGCGTATGAGAGAACATTGCTTTGGTGCTTCGGCTTCCAATACTTACGAGGGTTGCGCATGCGATGCCTCCATTGCGCGCACTGGTAGCATGCCGGGGCTTTAGGCGAGATTGAAGAGATGACTAAAAGGCCGACGATCTTCACTGTCGAGGCTCATCGCCGTTTTATCGAGTGGTGCCTGACGTCCGCCCGACCAGGAGCGACGTCCTTCACTTCTCCTTGCCTTAGACGCGGAGCTTTGTGCCGATGGGATTCATCTTTCTCAATGATCACGAGCACTCTAGTTGCGGTGATGCTTTTGCTAATCACGGGAGGATTAGCTTATGCCCCATCGACTTCAGAGCGCCTAGCGTCTGACGGCTTGGTCGAAGTGCCCGATGCCTCAGACAGCATCGACGGGCAGCGGCAGAGCGCGTGACAGACGAAGGGGATATTCTGCCTCTTTATCACTCTTGCATCAAATTCCAGGCAGGAATAGCGGCTATTCCGCCAAGCCGATCGAGCGCTCCATAGCAGTCACTATACAACGATCGACAATCAGGAACATCGTAAATATAGTGACTGCTATAGGGAGGAAAGACGATGCGACAACGCAAGCTCGACAGGGATCAGGCTATTTGGAAAGCCACCAACCTGTTTTGGGAAAAAGGATACGATGGTACCTCCTTGGCCGAACTGACGGATGTGTTGGGAGTAACGCCGCCCAGCTTCTACTTTGCTTTTGGCAACAAGGAGGGGCTCTTTCGGGAGGTCTACGATCGCTACAAGCGCAACCACCTCGCCTACATCGATGAGGCACTTGCCGAGCCCACGCTTGCCGACGTGATCGAAAGGTTGCTTCTTGGTCACGCGCATGCGCAGACGGATCCCGCTCACCCGTCAGGCTGTCTCGGCATCAATTGCGGATTACCGAGTCCTGCCAATTCGATTGGTGTTCGCGAGGAGTTGCTTACGAGTCGGTCGGAGAGCCTCGCAAAAATCCGACATCGCGTTGAGCGCGCAAAGGCGGAGGGCGAGATCTCCGATACCTCCAACTCCGAAGCCATCGCGCGGCTGTTGCACGTCGTGGGAATGGGCATGGCGGTCGACGCGCAATCGGGGGCGAACTCGATTCAGATGAGGCAATCCGCGAACCTCGCTATCGGCCTCCTTCAATCGCTGACCAAATCCGGGCGGTGATGCGCATGGCACCATCACACAGGAGAGCCTCATGGACCGAATAGATGTCATGCGTCTTTTCGTTCGCGTGGTTGAGAGCGAAAGTTTCTCGAAGGCGGCACGCGCCGAAGGCGTCGTCCAACCAACGGTGAGCAAGCAAATTGCGGGCCTTGAAGCTCGGCTCGGTGCCCAGTTGCTGCGAAGAACATCGCGTGGTCTCAGCGTTACCGATGCTGGCGAAGCCTATTACAACGCGGCCATCCGACTCCTCGGGGAGTTCGATGCCGCGGAGTCGAATTTGGTTGCTCGTCAGGCGGCACCCTCCGGTCGCATTCGCGTCGCGCTGTCGGCAGGCTTCGGCCGAATGTACGTGATGCCGCATTTACCAATGTTTTTCGAACGTTATCCGGACATTACCGTCGAGACAGATATCACCGACAAACACATCAACCTCGTGGAAAACCATATCGATGTGGCGATACGGATCGGAAAGCAGGGCGACTCCTCGCTGATTTCGCGCCGCATCGGCAGTGGCGAAACGGTTCTCGTCGCGTTTCGCAATTATCTGGAGAAACATCCGGGACCAACCTCGCCCGCCGATCTGCGTGATCATGCGTGCGTTACATTCGTCTCAGGCGGAACTGCGCGGACCTGGGAGTTTCGCGACTCGTCCGGACCCATCATATTTGAACCGTCCGGGCCGGTACGAACCTCCGACGCCGAACATGTTCGCGCCGGCGTGTTATCCGACATCGGCATTGCACAGGGGCCCGCATGGCTTTTTCGCGATGAATTGAAATCGGGCGCCGTGCAGCGGCTTCTCACCGACTTTGCGCCACCGCCTCACCCGATCAACGCAGTTAGTCCTGGAGGTCGCCTGCAACCCAGCAAAGTCAAGCTTTTCATTGAATTTCTTGCGCAGACGTTCGCAACGAATACAGATCTCCGCATAAGATAATCCGCGATGTGCCCGCCCGGCACCGCCTGAGCAATACACTCAAAACCGCTGGGCGAACATGCCCTCTCGATACCGGCGGCAACTGCCGGGTCGGGCAGTGATTGCCTGATCTCATTCCAATTCAGAATAGGTCGTATTCCGGCCCGCAACCTTCCAGACCAGCCTGGCCATCTTCATTTCTGCTGTCGCGAATGATCGCGCCATTAATGAGGACGGAAAATATGGGCAAGCTGGAAGGAAAGGTCGCTCTCATCACAGGCGGCAGCAGTGGCATCGGCTTGGCGGCAGCAAAGCGGTTAGTGGAAGAAGGCGCACATGTCTTCGTGACCGGCCGTGGTCAGCCGGACCTGGAGAAGGCTGAACATGAACTTGGTCGGAACGTGACCGGTCTGCAAGGAGATATAGCAAGCCTCGACGACCTCGACCGGATTTATGGCCGGATTGCAAATGATCTCGGTGGCCTCGATATCGTTGTGGCAAACGCTGCCTTCGTGGAACTCGTGACGCTGGCCGCGTCGACGCCAGAGCATTTCGACAAGACGTTCAACGTCAATGTCCGCGGAACGTTTTTCACCGTGCACAAGGCCCTGCCGCTGCTGCGCGAGGGAGGCAGCATCATCCTCGTTACCACATCCGGCCACGTAAAGGGCGTCCCGCTATATGGGAGCTACCTGGCGACGAAAGCCGCGCTGCGTTCCTATGCGCGGAGCTGGGCTGCCGAACTAACGGCACGTAAGATTCGGGTAAATACCATCAGCCCCGGGCCGATCGAAACACCGATCATCGACAAGCAGTTTCAAACCAAGGAAGAGGCCGACGGCCTTAGGGCAGCATTTAGGGCAGCCATTCCATTCGGGCGCCTGGGAGAGGCTGACGAAGTCGCCGCCGCAATTCTGCACCTGGCCTCCGACGACAGCAGCTTCACGACAGGCGCCGATCTCTTCATCGACGGTGGCCTTTCATTGACCTGATCGACTGTCCGACATCCTCACCACACACCATTCATTTTCGCGTCCTCAGCCGGGATGCCGTCAATTCCATGAAAGGGAATGATCATGGCTGGAAAGCTCGTTAGCAAAATCGCACTTGTCACCGGAGGCAGCACGGGTATCGGCCTGGCAACGGCCCAGGCCTTCGTCGAAGAAGGCGCGTACGTCTTCATTACCGGTCGCCGCCAGGAATATCTCGACAGGGCCACAGCGCAGATTGGCCGAAACGTTAGGGCAATCCAAGGTGATGTCACGAAGAGTGACGATCTCGCGAAGCTGTTCGACGTGATAGCAACGGAAAGGGGTAAGCTCGACGTCATAGTCGCCAACGCCGGTGCGGGAGATTTCGCACCGCTCGGCCAGATCACCGAGGAGTTCTACAACCGCCAGATAGACCTCAACCTCCGCGGTGTTCTCTTCACAGTCCAGGGTGCGCTCCCCATGGTGTCCAATGGCGCGTCGATCATCATAATCGGCTCGATGGCCGGATCCAAAGGCGTTCCGGGAATGACGGTCTACGGCGCGGCAAAGGCGGCTGTGCGATCATTCGCCCGCACTTGGACGCTCGAACTCAAGGACCGGCAGATCCGGACCAACATCCTGAGCCCGGGGCCCATTCTCACCGGTCCGCTGGAATCTGCTCCTCCAGAAGTGTTCGATCAGTTTCTCGCCGGTATCCCCATGGGTCGCGTAGGTCTCCCCGCGGAAATCGCGAACTCGGCGGTCTTCCTGGCAAGTGACGACTCGCGATTTATTACCGGCGTTGAGCTTTTTGCCGACGGCGGAGCAGCCCAGGTCTGATGCGATCAACCGGCCGGCGCAGGGAGGAGCGCCGGCCAAGCACGAGGAACTATCGAAATGTCAGAAAGTGGATCGGAAACAGTCGTCGCCGATGAGGTAGATCTGGACGCGTCGGTGGCAATGCCTGTCACCCTCCCGCACGTGCTCTCAGCCCTGTCAGTCGGGGCCACAGCTTTCCTCATGGTAACCTGTGAATTCCTGCCGGTCGGACTGCTGCCAGGGATCGCGGCAGATCTACAAATCACCCATGGACAGGCAGGACTGACCGTCACCATCGCCGGCATCATGGCCGCAATCGGCGCACCCGTCGTCAGTGTCATGGCCGGTACGGCTGATCGCAAGAAGGTGCTGATGTTCCTGTCCGCCTTACTGGCAATCTCCAGCTTGATAACAGCATTGGCCTGGTCCTTTCCGATTGTTCTTCTCGGTCGTGTCTTGGTCGGCTTTACGATTGGTGGGTTCTGGACGGTGGGCGTGGGGATAGGTCCGCGGCTCATTCCCGAACCGACTGGAACGCGCGGAACGGCGATCGTCTTCGGCGGTATTTCGCTCGGCACGATCGCTGGCGTCCCCGTCGGAACCTTTGTCGGCGACAATATGGGCTGGCGTTGGGCCTTTTTCGCAGCCGCTGGCTTGAGCCTTATCCTGCTGGTTGCGCAAATGAAGCTGCTACCGAAGCTTCTTGTGCGCCAGTCCACCAAATGGTCCGATCTGCCCGAGTTATTGCGCATCCCCAATGCACGGCTGGGCCTACTTCTGTCGATCTTCACCTTCGGCGGCCACTTCTTCGCCTATACATACATATCGCCATTCCTTGGCAGCTACACGGGAATGGAGATGCAGTCGATTAATGCTCTTCTGCTCCTCTACGGGGTGTCCGGGTTCTTCGGAAACATGATCGGAAGTTGGGGCGCCGGCCGCAACGTGCGTTATTCGCTAGTAGCAACTTCTCTGATTATTGCCGCATCCGTTCTGATGTTGACCAATTGGGGCAGCAATTCCCAGGCGGCAACGGCGATCGTCGCCATATGGGGATTGGGCTTTGGCGCATTGCCCATCATCACCCAGACATGGATGCTGCGCGCTGCACCAGAAGCAGTCGAGCGGGGGGCGGCTCTTCTCGTCTCTTCTGTCGAAATCGCAGTTGCGGCTGGGTCCCTGGCCGGGGGCAGCGTCATCGATAACCTCGGTCTGGTCAGCACCATGGCAATCGGCGGTCTAGCAGTCCTGGCAGCAGCTCCTCTTATTTTGATCTTTCGATCCACGGCACATATCAAGTGATGTTCAGCAAGGCGTCTGTGGACCAACGGTACCGAACATGATTCAACGGGACTGACTGTGATCCACAACCACCCCACTACCCTCGTTTCGAACACACTGGATCACGCTCAAGCATATTGAAACATAATTGTTTTCCGACTTGCGTGGTGGGTGCCGCTTTGGCAAACTGGGTGCTGTTGAAGGGGTAGCGGACCGCCTCCAGATCCCGAGCGCCGATCCCTGCTTCCTCGACCGATCCCAGTTGCCGAGAGAGGGAAAAACGCGATGCCCAGTCTTACCGATGCCGCCATCCGGCAAGCGCTGAAGCGAGTGGAGAGCAGCCGCAAGCAGGAGAACCTCGCCGATGGTGAAGGTCGCGGCACTGGCCGCCTGGTCCTGGTTCTCAAGCCAATGCCGAAGCGGGTGACTGCCGACTGGATGGCACAGCAGTGGCGTGATGGAAAGCGGACCAAGAAAAAGCTCGGAGCCTATCCGTCCATGTCGCTCGCCCAGGCGCGTGAGATCTTCAAGCGTGACTTCGCTGACGTCATTCAGAAAGGCCGCAGTATCAAGATTGCAACCGATACCCGCCCCGGTACCGTCGCCGATCTGTTCGACGGCTACGTTGAATCGCTCAAGGCAGCGGCGAAGCCATCCTGGAAGGAGACGGAAAAGGGTCTCAACAAGATAGCCGACACGCTTGGGCGTAGTCGCCTTGCCCGCGAGGTCGAGTCGGAAGAAATCGTCGAACTGATCCGGCCGATCTACGATCATGGTGCCCGATCGATGGCGGACCATGTGAGAGGCTACATTCACGCGGCCTACGGCTGGGGAATGAAGTCCGACAACGACTATCGCAACACCTCCCCTCGCCGCTTCCGCATTCCCTTCAATCCTGCCATGGGCATTCCAACCGAGCCGAAGGTCCAGGGCACCCGCTGGCTCAGCGAGGAGGAGTTCGTGCGGCTCTATCGCTGGCTCGAATGCCCGGACACGCCTGTTCATCCATCATATGCCCGCGCAGTGCAGATCATTATGCTGACTGGTCAACGGGTGGAAGAAATCTCCCGCTTGCATGTCGATCAGTGGGACGCCAAGGAGCGTATTATCGACTGGTCGAAGACCAAGAACCTGCAGCCGCATGCTGTCCTAGTACCCTCCCTCGCCGCTGAACTCATCGCGTCGATCAGGCCGAACGAGTATGGCTGGTTCTTCCCGTCTGCCAAGGATCCGTCGATCCCTGTCAGCCATGGAACGCTCTACAGCTTCGTCTGGCGCCAGCGCGACCGAGGGGTCATTCCCCACGCCACGAACCGAGATCTGCGCCGGACATTCAAGACGCTTGCCGGCAAGGCGGGGTTATCCAAAGAGATCCGCGACCGGCTCCAGAACCACGCGCTCCAGGATGTCAGCTCAAAGAACTATGACCGCTGGAACTACATGCCAGAGAAGCGCGCCGGTATGGCCAAGTGGGATAAGTTCGTGCGTGCGATGCTTGCCAAGAACAAACTCAGGAACGCAGCCTAGGTATCATTTGCACAACTTGCATACGGGGAGTTTCACCTAGAATGATTACGCGTCTTAAGTCAGAAGTTCCGGCTTGCCTCACTGTACTCCGCCACCAACGGTCAAAGGGTCGAAACCTGTCGGGCCCACCAAAATTTCTCCCCTCTCCGCACGCTAGAACTCCTGAGAGCCTGCAGGAGTAAGCTCTTTGTCCCGGGGCAGCAGCGTCAGGCGTCATCGGTGATATCGCCGTCGATGCCTGTGACCATATTCAGCCGGTGGTCAAAGATTGGGTTGCGGGGGCCATGACCGACAGTGCTTTCGACAAGAACGTGTTCAACTTCGGAAGGACTGCGGCGAGAAGCTTCCCTTCAAGGTGATCCGACATTCATGGAATCCGGCGACCAGTGCCTTCCTTGTAGAACAGATCGAAATCAAGAAATGGCCCCATGGATCAGCGTGGGGCCGCTTTCTTCGCAATGGGGTTCCCGAAACGCCTCAAAAGCTCAATGGTACGGGTTCGTATCAATGGAGGATTGTCGAGTGAACGGTTTCTTACAGGGCTCGCCCGCCTCTTCTTGAATATTCTTATCGGCGAGCCCCGGCCATCCGGATGTGCGGACCGCACCGTCAATTAGTGGGC
>NZ_SLUQ01000019.1 GCF_004345245.1 Rhizobium sp. BK251
CATATTGCTCCAATCCGGCATTCATCATCCGACACGACCAGACATAGTGCAGGAGCTTGTTAACGCGCTCTGTCTTGCGCTGCATATAGAAGCCGACGAGGCCGTGATTGCCGTATCGGTCGCGCGCGAAGATGGCCGCCGAGAAGATATCATGCCGTCGCAATTTCCGCTTGAACTCCGCGACAGCTTCGCTCGTCTCGATACGAACCTTGGTGAAATTCAACTGGTTTGAGCGGTTTATGAGTTCGATGATCCGGTCGGCATGCTGATCGACATCGAACTCGAATCTGACCTTGATGTCGCATTGACGAAGGAAGTCCTCGTTGCTCAGCGATGTTTGACTTTGGTCGGAAATCTTCTTTTCCAACTGCTTGTATTGCTTCAGCCGGGAATGGGCTCGGTCATCCTTGCCGACCGTCTGCTTCAACTCCAGCAGCACCGGCAGAACGTCCCAGGGATAGGCCACCATCATCGTCGGGAAGCGAAAGCGAACCTCCTCGATGTTGACGGAATTGTCGTCGATGAATAGCACGTTCTCCGGCCGCAGATTGGCTCGCTCGAGGATGCTGGCGATCGACCCGCCCTTGGGGTTCCACGAAATATGCGGGAAGATGAAATAGTCCCAGATTCCGGCGGCTGCGAGAACCTGCCTGACGGGCTCGAAGTCGTTCTTCGAGGAGATCGACGATAGAATGCCGCGATCGGCCAAGGTTTTCACGATTTCGATGTTCCGGTCGACGAGCGTGACGCTGCCTTCGGATAAGGTTCCGTTCCAGAACATGTCGTCCATATCCCATACGACAAGCTTGATTGGCGCGGTCGCGGCAAAATCAGCAGCCGCATATTCAACTCTCGGCAATCGTTGATCCATCCAGTAATAACTGCGTCAAGTGCGTTCTGAAACAAGGCTACATGCCACAGCTATCTGACAGATGCCTGAAACCGTGCCCAGGAAGCCGTGCCACCCCGGCTGCTATGGCGCTTTCGCGTAGCCGACCGCAGCGGGCCAATTGCTAACGCGCAATCTCTGCCAATCAACGAGGTGAACTACGGCGTTTGCTTTAGTGGCCAAAACTCGACGACGCCGCGATGCGACGCGAGCCAGCCGAAGTCACAAACACGATTGCGAGGAAACACAACCGCTCCCGGTCCCCAGGACGTGGTCATCAGAAGAATGATCAAGCCTATCGGCAGGAGAACAGTCGCGATCACGGCAAGCCATTTCTGCGACAACTCCTTGCCGAACACGAGATTGATCAATCGGCTCGCCACCTGAGCCGGACCGAATAACGACGCCACGAGTAGTCCCGCAGCTCCGAGACCCAATGCCTGCGTCGGCGACGCAGCAAGCATCTACAGCAGCCGGGGCCGGACCGCCACAGCAGCCGGGCGAAGCCTCGATAGTAAGGGGCGCGGAGCAGACGCCGGTCTCCGGAAGAACCAATTCGATCCGCCGTGCTGCCACATGATCTCCGGCAAGCTCTGCGACAACGGAACGAACTTGCTCATATCCCGTCTTCATCAGAAAGGTCGGTGCAGGCCACGACAGCGGCGATGACGAATGGAGCGAGCGCGTTGCTGCAGGGCATGCGAGCCTCCGGATCGGGGCTCAAGCTGAAGTGTGATGCCGATCTTATCAGGAGATGCAACCAGTGGCGAGCGGACCCCGGTCGCCTCCATCCGACTATGGCTGCGTTTTTATGAGTTCAGGCCCTAGCGCGTTTCGGAAGCCCACGGTGGAGTAGCAGCGCGGGTGAACCTCTGAGAGCATCATGCGGACCGGATCGAGCACCTGGACTCCCTGCTTGCATAGGAGAGCCCGGCATTGGGACACACACCATCACTGACCGAATTCGGGCTTGACCATCAGATGTTTTCTTCTGTCCTATGCCGCACGAGATAGCGAGGAGAAGCTTTATGAACATGCCTTTGCGGTGGGGTATTCTTGCGACTGGGTGGATTGCAGAGCTCTTCGTGACCGATCTCCAAGCGGCCGGACTGACTGTCACGGCGGTCGGCTCAAGATCGAGTGAGAAGGCAGCCGCATTCGCCAAGCGCTTCCAGATCCCAAATGCCCACGGGAGTTACGAGGATCTGGTCGCCGATCCGGACGTCGACATCATCTACGTGGCAACACCGCACCCGCAGCACGTCGAGACCGCGCTGCTCGCCCTCGACGCCGGCAAACACGTGCTTGTCGAAAAGCCGTTCACGCTGAACGCAAAGGAAGCCCGTGAGATTGTCGAAAAGGCACGCACGAAAAAGCTGGTCGTGCTCGAGGCAATGTGGACCCGTTTTCTGCCGCACATGAAGCGCATCCACGAGATCATCGATGCAGGGACAATCGGAGAGCTACGATCAGTTTCGGCCGAACACCTCCAGTTCTTGCCCACCGATCCCAAGCACCGCCTCAACGCGCTCGAACTCGGCGGGGGTGCGCTTCTGGACCTCGGAATCTATCCGATCTCGTTCGTGATCGACATTCTGGGAGCGCCGACGTCGGTTTCCGCCACCGCGCGTTTCAAGGAGACGGGCGTCGATGCCGAGGTCGCCACGCTCATGCGGCACGAGGGCGGCACGATTTCGACCACCGTCTCTGCGCTCGATCTTGCGGGTCCAAACCTCGCCTACGTCTACGGGTCCCAAGGTCGCATCGAGATCGCTTCAACCTGGTACACGCCTACTTCGTTCAAGGTGATCGATCATGCAGGCACGATCATCGAGGAGTTCGAGGTCGGAGTGCCCTCGCGCGGCATGCAATTCCAGGCGTTCGAAATGGAGCGGCTTGTGAGGGAAGGCAAAGAGTCCAATCTCATGTCGCCTGACGAAACCGTGTCTATCATGGGAGTCCTCGACACCATTCGGTCGCAGATCAGGCTGGCGTATCCGGGCGAGCGTAAAGATTGAGACGTGTAGATCGGGTAGCTGGCTCACGCGCCAAGGCGCACGCACAGGACCCCAAAATCTTCAATGCGGACGTCGGATCGCCGGACCCGTATTCGTCCTTGGTGAGAAAAAGGAGGATCCGGAATGACCGATAAAAAAGCCCACAGAATCGACGAAGAAGCAATTGTCGCCATGCTGATGATGCGTGCGACCGCAATCCGAGAGAAGAACGCCGAGGATGCACTGTCCTACGATGCTGAGGATTCCGTCGAATTCTCACTTGCGCCTCCGCTCGTTTACCACGGCAAGGATAAGGCTGGTCTCCAAGCGTGGTTCGACACCTGGGATAGCCCGATCGGCGGCGATGTCCATGATGCCAAGCTTACGATCGGCGCGGACGTGGCCTTTTGGAGCGGCCTCGTAAATATGACGGGCACGAAGACCGACGGTACGGTGGTCGACCTCTGGTTTCGCCAGACCCTAGGTCTCGTTAAAAGGAATGGGCAGTGGCTGGTGGCGCATCAGCATGCGTCTGTCCCGTTCGCGATGGATGGCAGCGGTCAGGCGCTCCTGGATTTGAGGCCCTAGCGGAGCCAGACCACGTTTGCCAACCGACGTCGAGCTGGTGGCAACGCTGAGACAGAGATGGGCGAACAGAGGTTGGAGAGTGGTCCTGCCGATCGAAAGATGATCGTTCTGGATAGTCACTTCGAGGCATTCCAAATTCCACCAGTGCGCAATATCGTAATAGCGGTGCCACGTTTTACGCGAGAGTCCGCAGCGCTCCTGTTTATCACTGTACTAGGCGCAATATGGCTGCCGCGACATCTTCTCGTGCTGAAATCAAGGTCATTGTCGGTCCTCTACCGACAGTCGGCGACTTCGACATGGATAAAAAGACACGTCGATCGTTGAGCGGTGTCGCATGTCCCGTCATTGTTAACGATAAGCACATCTGCCTTGTGGCCTTCGATGAGGGAGCCGAAGCCCGAACCATCGCGATCGACGAGGGAGAATACAAGGTTGGAAAGAAATCAATCGACCTAGGTCCCGACGATACCGAGATGGATGCGGAAGCGGTCGCGGCCGACGGCAGCTTCTACTATGTCACGGGTTCCCACGCGGACAAACGTGACCCCTGCGAGGAAAACAATGGCAGTCACCGATTGGTCAGGTTCGCGTACGATCCTGCGACTGGGCTGCCACTTCGCAAACCCAACGGAAAATTGAAGGACATCGAAGATGGGTTCGATCTCACAAAGATACTTAGTGACGACCTGAAGGAATCGGTCTGGAAATGTCTCGATGAGGGCGGCTTCGACATCGAGGGCGTGGCTGCATACTATAGACATTTCTACTTCGGCCTGCGGGGACCGACAGAGCCAGACGAAACCGTGGCCGGAGACGGAAGGCTCGCTTACGTGTTCGAGGCGGATACATCGCCCGCACTGGTCTCCCCGGAGAATGCTGAGGATCCTTTCCTCATCCGCGTCGCGAGCGGCAAAGCGATTCGGACATGACCCCGATCGACGAAGGAATCCTTCTCCTTCTCGGGCCCGACGACGACAATCGCGCTGTCGGCTGGTCGATTGCAATGTGGGAGGTCGATGAGATGGCGGATCGGAACCGGCATTAGGTAGCAAAAGCGTCCTTTACCCAATGCCGGAAATAGGCTGTGCGCAAGAAGGCTACATGGAGTAAAACTAACGTCGATCTGGCTGGGTCCGTACGCGCCTCATAATGGCCGCTACCTATCCAGCGAAGTGGGCTTAAGCGGAGGGCATCGATATGAACGGTCCCACCACGTCCCTCGGCGGAAATCTTCCAAATCGTCTTGTCCGATACAGTCTTGCCAGTTGCCTGTTCGTAGCCACGACGGCAAATGCCCATATGACTCCAACCGGGTGGTTTTGCCCACTGGAATGTTGCGGAATTCGGCAGCAAATGCCACCAATGGCAGGTCTTTGGTCCAACGGAGACATTCGTCGTCAGCTGCCGGTAGCCTGATAGCATGCGGCCAAGCTATGCGAGGCAACGCCATGCCCAACAAACCGGTTCGGGATCACGTCTCCGCAATGGAGGGAGACGGCTTCTACAACCGCCACTCTGCAATGCAGGCGGTCGGTATCGCCACCTTGTTTTCGCCTTGGGAAGGCAGCATGCCGGACGGTTCCCATTGACGATCGTCGACTATGGTTCTTCCCAAGGCCAGAATTGAATGGCCCCGATGCGCGTGGCGATTGACATACTGCGCGATCGGAGGGGGTTATGTTTTGATCGAATTCAGCCTGGAGAACTTAGACTAAAAACTTGTGCTTTTCGTCACGAATATAGATACTTGATGAGTATCCGGGATACGCCTATATTGGCCCCATGTAGGAGCTGTCACCATGTCTGCAAAAGAACGCATCAAGAAGTACCGAGAGACTGGAGGAGCATCCGATCTCGTGAGGGTGGAGGTTCTCGTTCCCAAAGCACGCAGAGATGAGATCGTGAGTGTCGCGGCAGAATTGCGCTCTGCGCATCGGGCTGAAAAGAGTCGTCTTGTGGAATTTATCAGGATTGCTACCGAGAGGTACGGGCTGAGAGTTTTCGATAACATCGACATCGAAAAGCTGAACGATCTTCCGCAGAAGGCGCGAGTTGTCGCCAATGCCCTTATGGAGCGCGGTGATGCGCGAGCTTATGCAATGGGACGAAAAATGGTCGTCCAGCTAGGAGATGGGCGGTGATGGCACTGACACAGATCCAAAAAGAAATCATGGCCTCCATCGCGGGGAACAGATCTGACACCAGCTACATTGCTGGCGGCCTGGCCTTAAATATGGATTGGCCACGGATGTCCGATGACATTGACATCTTTCATGATAGCGACGAGGAAATTGGGGTCTCTGCGGATACTGATATCGCGAAATTGGAGGCTGACGGTTTCAAAGTCTCGATCGAAGTCAACATCTACGGCTGCGTTGAAGCAAGTGTAATGCGCGGCGGGGAACGCACCCTTGTCCAATGGATGAGCGAGACCCGGACACGCTTCTTTCCACTTGTCAGGGATGATGAATGGGGAGCCCGTCTACACCCTGCTGATCTTGCGGTGAACAAGGTGATCGCTGCCTCCACGCGGACGAAGGCTCGGGATTACGTCGATCTGCTGATGATCGAAAACCACATGTGCCCGCTAGGGCCAATAATTATGGCCGCGGCAGGCAAACCTCCTTACTTCTCGCCATTGCGTATAATCGATGAGATTCGGCATAAAGCCTTATCCGTCACGAATGAGGACTACACGACGGTTCGTGGCCTACCTTCTGATTGGACTGCCGCAATGATCCGGGACGAACTTATTGTTGCTCTGGATCGCGCAGAGAACTACCTGCGCAATGCGCCCCCCGAACTCGTAGGGATATTGGCCATAGACACTGCGGGCGTTCCGTTGGAGGTCTATGACCTCAACACCGCTGGGATCGGATATCGGAAAGCGACCTCTGAGCCTGAAGTGACGCCAGATTTGCCTGAAGCAGGCAGCCGCTGGGGGGGTAAAGCCTAACTCGGCGCATGAGTGGGTGCTGTGGACTTCTCACTCCTGTCGCCTGGTGGCAGTTGCTTATGAGGAGCGGTGGTCCTGTCGAAACGACCCTGACGAGCATCTGCTGCCTTGCGCAAAACTCCACCAATGGATGCATTTAACGGGTGGTGGCATTTGCTGCCGAATAGCGGAATGTTGCGGCGACCGGGACTGCTATGCTGTCTCCGGTAGAGGTGTGGTTGAGGGTCCTGGCGGTTATTTCGTCCAGGCCACAGGTGAGACGATTGGATATCGGGATGTTCGCGTGAATATATCTCGCGACGATCACTTTCACCTTTGCCTTACCATGTCAGAAATTACTCCATGGACGAAGTGCTTGTTCGTGCCTTCTCGGTCGGTCTAAACGCTGTTTTTGCGGGAGATAAGGCGAAGCGCTATCGCCGCCGTTTCCTTATCGGCGCGAAGATGATCGAAGCTCGAAGAGAACATAGGAACTGAGGTCGCGGATGCCTTCGATCCCCGCCAAATCTCACGCACGGTCTGATGGTGCCAATGCCTGTGATGAATTCGTCATCCCACGCAGATAGACGATAGTTGTGAGGCGGGATCAAAGATTCATGAAGAAGTTCGATGTCTTCGATGGGCACAATGATGCGGTCCAATCCTTGGTGGATTACAAGCCCGCTGGCCGAGACTTCTTGGTCCGGTCGGAAACTGGGCACCTCGATCTGCCTCGGGCGCTTGAAGGAAGTTTGGCTGGTGGGTTGTTTGCGCTGCATGCCCGTCCTGAGCGTCAGCCAGAGAACGACCTGACCATCACCAGTGATGGATACGAAGTCACTTATACGGGAACAGTCGATCCGGATTATGCCCGACGACCGATTGACGGACAACTTTCGGCGATGAAAGCATTGATCGGGCGTTCTAGCGGTCAAATGCGTTTTGCGATGAGCGTCAACGATATCGAGATCGCCCGAACGGAAAATGCCATTGCGGTCGTGCTTCACATGGAAGGGCCGAAGCGGTCGATCCGGAACTGAACTATCTCCACACGCTGCACGAAGCAGGTCTTCGATCCCTTGGCCCTGTCTGGAGCCGACCGAATATCTTCGGCTATGGCGTTCCGTTCGCCTATCCAAGGTCGCCAGATACAGGTCCAGGACTAACCGATCTGGGGAAGAACCTGGTCAGGACCTGCAACGCTCTTGGAATCATGATCGATGTTTCGCATCTGAAGGAACGAGGTTTCTGGGATGTGGCGGCGTTGAGCAGCGCTCGCTCGTTGCCACGCATGCCTGTGCCCACGCCATATGCCCATCGACGCGAAACCTCACCGACAGGCAACTCGACGCCAAACGATTTCGATCACGAACCCTCGCGATCAAGACCTGCCTCCGCGATCCGCCGTCTCAAGCCGTGTCGCAGCCATTGAACCGGTGTTCATCTGGCGAAGCTCTGTAATGAACTGCTGTGGCCTCAGCCAGATGTTCGGCGTCTTGTAGCCCATATGGCGCGCGATCTCACCCACCCAGTTGTTGCAATTATCGACCGACGCTTGCCAGAAATGGGAATTCGCTTGCTGTTTGCGGATGAAGGCAACGACATCGTTGTATTCTTCGTCCGAGAGCATCACGCGCCAGCTTGCGGACCTGTACTGCTCTTCTAAATCACCGTCGGTCTCACCGGTCGTAGCCGGAACCGGTATGACATGACCTAGGAGATAGGGAGCAGCATCTGGCGATTCCGGGGCGAGGCCTGCAACCTCGGGATCGATCGCATTTCCATTCGAGTCTACACGCCCGAAAACGACGTAGGTATGCCCATAAGTCAGCGCATAGCGCGATCGAAACTCGATGAAGTGGCTGTAGGCTTTTGTCCGAGCCGGGTCTGTGATCGATAGGCCGCGGCTGTCGGTTGTGACATTCGGTTGGGGACTTTTATCTTCCGTCTGGCATGAGAGTAACGAAAATGCCAACAGGACAACCAACAGGTGACCGCTTCGTCCAAGTGCCATGATTACGCTCCATCCAAGAGCCGAAGGTGAATGGGGAGCTATACCGCCATGGTGTTGCACCGGAAACTAACAGGCAGAG
Organism: Rhizobium sp. BK251; assembly: GCF_004345245.1. Taxonomy (GTDB): domain Bacteria; phylum Pseudomonadota; class Alphaproteobacteria; order Rhizobiales; family Rhizobiaceae; genus Rhizobium. The sequence continues at coordinate 8,506 of NZ_SLUQ01000019.1, forward strand.
CCGAGTCCTGGCGACACTAGAGCGGAGGAGACCCAATCCCGACCTTCTCCAAATTCCGAGGGTGTGCCTATTTGTAGATTGCAGTTACCGGCGGCGGGGCCTTCCCCTTGCCTTTGCCAATCGTTCTGCAGACACTGAGGTTGGCAACAGCAAGTGTTGAAACGATCACGAACGGAATTCTGCTCATTAAGAGGTCCTCTCCTTCGATCGGGGCACCTAGTAGGTGACGAATCAGACATTAGGGGCTGCCTATACCGGAGGCTAGTGTCCGAATGTCACACCGAACGGGATCGCGCTGCCACAAGGGTGCATAACAACCGCGTCTGACGCGTGATATTGACTTGAGGCCATCCACTGAAAAGCAGGGTTGTCGGTTCTAATCCCTGAAGCTCGCTATGGATTTTGTCATTCAAATGCATTACTGTCATATTGAATGTGGAGATAGCTATGGCTGCAAACGCACTTGTCCAAACACGTATCGATGCTGAAGTTCGGGATCGTGCTTCCGCCGTCCTTGAGAGCATGGGCCTAACGGTATCGGACGCGGTTCGCATCTTACTGACCCGGACGGCTAATGAGGGTGCGCTGCCACTTGAACTTTTTTCGGGCAGCGAGGCTCACGACGCCTGGTTTCGCACGAAGGTGCTCGAAGCGCTGAACGACACTCGATCAGACGTATCGGATGACGAAGTCGAGGCACACTTCGCGGAGCGCCGATCGAAAGCGCGCCTCAAAGCGGGTGCACGCAAATCGTGAAGCTTACATGGTCTGCATTCGCGCTATCGGATCGCGACGCCATATTCACTTACATCGAGGCAGATAATCCTTCAGCCGCTGTCATGATCGACGAACGGATCATGGCGGCCACTCGCCGCTTGATCGACTTTCCCGCAAGCGGTCGCGTTGGAAGAATTGCTGGGACACGCGAGCTGGTGATCAACGGAACGCCTTATATCGCGGCATATGCCGTTACCGAAACAGCAGTTCGTGTTCTTCGCGTCCTTCATGGCTCGCAGGAATGGCCAGAGACTTTGCCCAATAGCTAAGTTTTTAGCTTTACGCGCAGACCACTACGTCCTCTGAGATACGCGACGAAAAGACAGTTCGCCTTCGCGAAGCGTGATGTCGCTGCGGCGATGATAGTTCGTCAGATGGAGGAACGATCGTCGATATGACCTCGTCGACCGCGTCGCAGACGCGGCCGAGATCTCGCCCTACCTTCGGCCCTCGCGGCTTGGCCACGGCGTTTGGCTGCTCCGCCTGAAGCAGGATCAGCCGCGGGGCTGCAGCAGCGCCAGGACGAGTGTCGATGCGGCAAGGGCGGCGGTAAGGATTAGAGGTCCCGCTGCCCCATAGGTGTCCACGACATAGCCGCCGAAAACCGCACCGATACTGATGGCGACCTGGAAAGCGACGACCATCAGACTGCCCGCGGCCTCCAGCGCGTCGGGGGCGCCGCGGGACAGATTGGTGGGCAGCACGACCGGCGCCATGCCAAAGGCGAAGCCCCAAAGCGCAACAAAGCCGAAGGCAATGCCGATATGCGCGCCCCAAAGCACCAAAGCGAACGCCGCAAACGCCATCAGCGCACTGGTGACCGCGAGGGCCACATGGATATTGGCGTCGGCCATTCGACCACCGGCAATGTTTCCGATCACCGCAGCGATGCCAAAACCGAGCAGCGCCAGGGCAATCGGCCCGGTTGTCAGGAGCGCCACCTGTTCGAGGAAGGGACGCACATAGACTGACCCGGCAAAATGCCCGGTCATCAGCAAAAGAATAGCAAGCATTCCCACCTGAATGGAGCGCCGCCGTGTCAGCCGGAAGACATCGCCGAGACTATTGCTTGTGCTTGCAGGCAGCGTCGGCAGGCTGAGCAGTTGCAGCAGCATGGCAAGTGCGGCAAGTGCCGCTGTTATGGCCATGGCGGTGCGCCAGCCCAGCCAATCGCTGATCAGAGCGCCCATCGAGGGTGCAGCTATGGTGGCGAGCGAGACGCCCAGGGTGACGACCGCCATACCCCGCCCTGTTGCATTCGCACCAACCAGCCTCGCCACGACGGCGACTGAAAGCGCCCAGAAAGCGCTGAGAGCAATGCCCAACCCGGCTCGACCCAACAACAAGAGCCAGAAATCGGTCGCTAGCGCTGCAAGAATATTGGAGCCGATCGCCAAGGCACTGAGACTGACCAGCACCGTCTTGCGGTTCAATCTGCCGATCAGAACATTGCTCAACAAGGCCGTCACGGCGCCGACCGAAGCGGTGGCGGTGACGACCTGTCCGGCTGTACCTTCGCTGATGCCGAGATCTCGCGCCATTGGAGTCAAAAGGCCTGCTGGCAGGAACTCGGCCGACACCAGAGCAAAGCTGGTTGCCGCCATCGAAAGGACCGCGAACCAGGTAACCGCGCTCCACGCGGCTGGCTCGGCGCCATCAAGGTCGATCACTGCGCCTTCAAACTGTGATGTTGTGTCCGTCATGAAAATTTCTCCTGGTTCGGAGAACTTCATAGTCGAATCATTTGGGATGATATGTGTCCTAAAATCCGAAATCCATGTCCGTTCGTCCGGAAATGGTGCGGCGCACAATGCCTGGTGAGATGTTGGTGATGCGCTTGAACGCGCGAGCGAAGGAAGCCTCGGACTCATAGCCTAAACGGGAAGCAACCTCGGCAACCGACATGCCGCTTTGTCCTAACAACTCGCGAGCAAGCTGCATTCGCAGACGAGCGAGATAGTGTGCCGCGCCTTCCCCCAGAACAGCGCTGAAGCGCTCGGCGAAGATCGAGCGCGATTGGCCTGCCACGCCGGCAAGGCTTTCCACGGTCCAGTTATGGCCGGGATCTCGGTGCATGGCTACCAGAACGCGGCCGATGTGGGGGTCGCGGATGGCAGCGAGCCACCCAGTGGTCGAGGTTCCGCTGCAATTGACCCAGCAGCGGATGAGCCGCGCTGTGAGCAGGTCCGCCATTCGCGTCAAGACGGTTGCGCTGCCCATCTGGGGCTGTGCAGCCTCCGCGGTCATAGCCGCCAGCAGGGGACCAACGATCGGGTCATTACCGGCCACATCGCAGCCTTTGATGATCGGTGGCATCAACGCGATCAAGGGGCTAAGAGCATAGGCGCCCAAAGCCATGGAACCGCAGAACAGGGTGCTGGTCGCGCCTGTTCCTTCACGCACCACTTCGCAGACGTTGCTCCCCAGCTTTGTCACTTGGCATCCCTTGAGCGAGTCGCCCTCAACATTCGGCGCGCTGGCCAACCGATGTGCGACGCCTTGCGGCAGCAGCGCCAGATCGCCCTCGTGCAACTCCTGCCATCCTTGGGCTTCGGTATGGATCCAGCATGGACCCTGACTGACAAAGTGAAAACGAAGCAGCTGTTGTTGCGGAAAGGCGATGCTCCACGGATGTCGGAGCTCGCAGCGGCCATAGCTCACTCCACTCAGGCGAAAGTCCTGTAGGACTTCGCTCAGGGCATCCATTGGGATATGAGGCGGCGAAGACGGCCGGGACGAATGGTCATGCATTTAACCAATTTAGATGCCGGGCGTCCGGCATGCAAGTGGGGACATCATTTTCACAACGCCTTCCCCACTTTTGGTGCGAAGGGATCGCGAGGTGGCTGCACGACGCTGGCGCTGCCGCCGCCTCTGATGATGTCCTCGGCGACTGATCGGAGCTCATCAGGCCGTCGTGCGGCCAGAACGACGTTTGCACCCTCAGATGCGAATAACCGTGGGGCGGCGGCTCCAATTTCGCTGCTGGCTCCCGTGACGATCACTGTTTTGTTTGCCAGTTCCATTTTAATCTCCTGGTTATGATGCAGGAGATGGCTATTGCGCCCAATCGCCAGTCGCCACCCGTTTCCTGTGCCACGCAGAAGTCAGCCTGGGGTCGACAGCGGAAATGCTCTCCGCTTTGCACCCCCATCTCGGTCATAGGATCTGCCTGAGCCCCGAAAACGGACATCCAGTGGATTGGCCAGGAGGTATGTGCACGCCAAAAGGGGCTGGCGCTTCCGTTGTGTTGCCTTCCATATCGCAGTTCGCCGACAGAGCCGCATTAGTTCTGCGGGTCAAGGCCCCCGGAACTTCGCCCCTTGTCAGCCGTCCCCGTTAACGGCGCCTGGAGGAGTGCAACCTGAACTTCCACACACGGACACTTACAGAAGCGCGAGTCGGCTTGCAAACAAGGTACCGAGACGGCTACTCTCGTCCTTCCTCCTGCTCCGCGAAGCACCGCCCCAAAGAAATACTTGTTAGGGCAATAATAAGATGGAACGATTACTCTATTTCCTCCCCGAAAAACCGCAGGCTGCATGGGTAAGGCACTCGACAACAACTGGGGTAATGGCACTCTGCATTGGCGTGCATATTAGTCTGTACACACAGACTGGCTTTATTGGTTTCTTCTTTCTATTGCCCGGTATTTTTCTGACAGGTATTATGTTCGATCGCGGTTCGTCACTGTATGCAACTGCGCTAGGTGCCGCGTTCGCATACGTGTCACTTAGACCAACCGTACCGTTTCCGGGCTATATCCTGCCTATTTCGTTGTTCGCAGTGACGGCCGCTGTCATTGGGCTTGTGGCCGAAGCACTGCGGACGGAGATGGAAAAAGTCGTGCGGGCGGAGAAAGCCAAAACGGTCCTCCTCATGGAGCTTGCCCATCGCACCAAGAACAACCTGGCGATGTTATCGGCAATAATGCGGCTTCAGGCAAAGCATCCTGGGGTGAGTGCTTCCGAAGCGCTCACCGAGATGGGTGAGCGCATTCAGGTCATGGCGCAAGTGTATGACCATCTCACGATACTTGCGGACCGGAAGGTTGTGGATGCAAGGACATACTTGACGGAAATCTGCCAGCATCTCACCGCGTCGATCAGCGGAACGAGCCCGGTTGCCATCAAGGCCGATGCGGATGAACTGTTTATTCCAGCGAACAGGCCGTACCGATTGCGATCGTCGTCAACGAGCTTGTGACCAATAGCCTCAAGTATGCATTCCCTGAGGGGCAAGCCGGCCTTATCCAGGTTACGCTGAGGGCCGGCGAGGAAGTTGTCCTGTCTGTAACTGATAACGGCGTAGGCATGCATGCTGGCGCGCCAGAAGGCGTGGGTGCTCGGATAGTATCGCTCCTAGTCCAGCAACTCGGAGGGACGATCACTCGTGAGAATCTGGAGTCGGGTTGCCGCGTGACATTGCGGATGCCAAAGCCGCCGGTTTAGCCATTTTGGAAGGCCCAACGCCGAGTTTTGTTAACGTGCTTTGATGTTTGCAATGCTGATGACGGTCACTCGGGCAAGCGCGCGATTCAACTTCCAAATGACGGTTCTACTCGCCAACTGAAGCCTACGCGACAAGAGTTGGCATCTCGAAGGCGCCTTTCGATATAGTGCCACGATCGATATCGGCCCCAAACTACCGCCCGGCGATGTTGGCGCAAATGCCCGCTTTGCGCCCTCATCTCGGTCGCAGCTATTAGCCTTGAAACTTTCCGAAAACGGACACTACCGGCGACAAGTATAGGCCTTGGTTGCGCCAAAAACGGACGTTGCAGGATTGGCCGCCTGTTGACACAAATATTATATCCATTAGTCTGGATATATGGATATTAATACAGCAATCGCGGCGCTTGCCGCACTCGCCCAATCCACCAGGCTTGAGACATTCCGGCTTCTAGTCCGCCACGAACCCGATGGTGTCCCTGCCGGCGAGCTGGCCCGTCTCCTCGACGTGCCGCAGAATACCATGTCTGCTCACCTCGCGACCCTGTCACGTGCAGGCCTCGTAGCAAGCGAGCGGCAAAGCCGTTCGATCATCTACCGGGCTGATCTCCGGGGACTGCGAGACCTTACCCTCTTCCTGCTGAAAGACTGCTGCGGCGGCTCAACGGAACTCTGTGCGCCGCTGATCGCCGAACTCACACCTTGCTGTACTCCCGAGGTGAAGATGTCATGAGCGACATCAGGCTGGAGCCAGTCCCGGGAAGCGATGCCGGATTGAAGCAGGCGCTGTCGGCTTCCGCTCTTCCGACCGAAGACCTCGAGGATGCCGAACGCCGGTTCTTCAGGGCTGTTTCACCCGATGGCTTCACGGTTGGTTACGCGGGCATCGAGACCTGCGGCAACGCGGTCCTCCTCAGGTCGATGGTCATCCTTCCCGAATACCGTGGCAGGTCGTTCGGGAGAGCACTAACCGAGGAAATCCTGAAAACCTTGGGCGAAAGCTCGGCAGTGTTCCTGGCGACGACGACGGCCGCTCCGTTTTTCGAAAACCTTGGCTTCGTTGTGGTCGAGCGCGCCGATGTGCCTCCCGCCGTTCTCGCAACCCGTCAGCTTTCGGGCATCTGCCCGGCATCGGCCACGATCATGAAACTCAACAGACCTCCGACCTAACCACGGACAACAGCCATGACCGACAAGACCTATAACGTGCTCTTCCTGTGCACGGGCAACTCCGCTCGTTCTATTCTCGCCGAATCCATCCTCAACAAGGAGGGCTGCGGACGCTTCAGGGCCTTCTCCGCAGGCAGCCAGCCAAAGGGCGAAGTCAATCCTCTCGCGTTGAAGGAATTGGAAGCGCTCGGCTATCCAACGACTGGCTTTTCGTCCAAGAGCTGGGACGTCTTCGCCCAACCGGGCGCACCCGAGATGGATTTCATCTTCACCGTTTGCGATAGCGCTCACGGCGAGGCTTGCCCGGTATGGATTGGCCATCCGATGACGGCGCATTGGGGCGTCGAAGACCCAGCGGCCGTTGTGGGCACCGAAATCGAAATCCAGCGCGCCTTCGCGCAGGCTGCCCGCTTCCTCAAGAACCGCATCACGGCCTTCATCAATCTACCTCTGGCCTCCATCGACCGCCTAGCGCTCGAGCAGCACGTCCGCCAGATCGGTTCGCTCGAAGGCGCTTCCGTGAAGTCTGCAAAGGCCAAGTAAGATGTCCACGTTCGAACGCTACCTGACCATTTGGGTCTTTCTCTGCATCGTCGTCGGCGTCGCCCTCGGCCATCTTATGCCCGGTGTTTTTCAGGTCATCGGCGCGGCGGAGGTCGCGAAGGTGAACCTGCCCGTCGCCATCCTGATCTGGCTGATGATCATCCCGATGCTCGTCAAGATCGACTTCCGCTCGCTGGCGCAGGTGAGCACGTATTGGCGTGGCATCGGCGTGACCCTGTTCATCAACTGGGCCATCAAACCGTTCTCCATGGCACTGCTCGGATGGCTGTTCGTGGGCTGGCTGTTCCGTCCTTATCTGCCGGCCGACCAGATCGACTTCTATATCGCTGGGCTGATCATCCTCGCGGCAGCGCCCTGTACTGCGATGGTTTTCGTCTGGAGCAACCTGACGCGCGGCGAGCCGCTGTTCACACTCTCCCAGGTGGCGCTCAACGATGCGATCATGGTCGTCGCCTTCGCCCCGATCGTCGGGCTACTGCTCGGACTGTCGGCTATCACCGTACCCTGGGACACGCTCGTTCTGTCGGTCGTCCTCTATATCGTCGTCCCCGTCATCATCGCGCAGGTCCTGAGAGGACGACTGACCGCCGACGGCACGATGACGGTGCTCGACGTGATGCTGGCGAAACTGCAGCCGCTTTCGCTTGTCGCTCTGCTCGCGACGCTCGTCCTCCTGTTCGGTTTCCAGGGCGAGCAGATCATCGCGCAGCCGACGCTCATTGCGCTGCTGGCCGTTCCCATCCTCATCCAGGTCTATTTCAACTCTGGGCTGGCTTATCTCCTCAACCGGATGTCAGGCGAGCGCCATTGCGTCGCCGGGCCTTCGGCACTGATCGGGGCCAGCAACTTCTTCGAACTTGCGGTCGCCGCCGCCATCAGCCTGTTCGGCTTCCAGTCCGGCGCGGCGCTTGCGACCGTCGTCGGCGTGCTCATCGAGGTCCCCGTGATGCTCACGGTCGTCTGGGCCGTGAATCGCACCAAGGGCTGGTACGAGGCAGCACCCGCCGTCTCCAGGAACACAGTTACCGAAAGGACATGACAATGGACGTCACCATCTATCACAACCCGGCCTGCGGCACTTCCCGCAACACGCTGGAGATGATGCGTGCAGCCGGGATCGAACCGACTGTGATCGAGTATCTCCAGTCCCCGCCGTCACGCGAGGAACTGGCAAGGATCATCTCCGACGCCGGATTGACCGTCCGACAGGTCATCCGCGAGAAGGGCACGCTTTACGCGGAGCTGGGCCTCGACGATCCAAAGCTGACGGACGACCAATTGCTCAACGCCATGCTGAAGGACCCGATCCTCATCAACCGTCCGTTCGTCGTCACGCCGCTCGGCAAACGGCTTGCCAGGCCCTCCGAGGTCGTGCTCGACATCCTGCCGGATGCATTCAAGGGAGCCTTCTTCAAGGACGACGGCGAGCAGGTCCTCGACGAGGAGGGAAAGCGCATTGTCTGAGACCTTCACCGCCTTGCAGGAGCGGCATCTTCGATGATCGCGTGGTCGACGTGTGCGAGTAGCGGACCGACCGCTGTTGCGAGCGGGACGAAGATGCGGCGAAGCTCGAGGAGCGGGTACAGCGGAAATCGAAGTGAACTCAAGCGATGGCTACGCGTCCCCGTCTCGTGGCCACCGCGACGCTCGCGAATGCGGCCATCCCAAGCGTGCCAAGTGCCGCGGTGGCAAACAAGGACGGCCCGATGCCGAGCTGCTCCATGGCCATCGCGAAGACGAACGGAGCTGCCGCGCTCATCGCCAGCCGCGCCGATGCAATCTTGCCAGTAATCGCGCCATAGCCGTCGCTTCCGAACAAATAGAGGGGCAAGCTGCCCTGTGCGATCGAGTTGATACCCGAGCCGAGACCGAGGCAGACGGCAAAGGCGACTGCCCCCGGCAGCCAGCTTCCGCTCACGGCGAGGACAATAATGCCGATAACCATGAGCGCGGCGGAAATGACCGCAAGGAAGGGTGGGGACAATCTCGCTCCGAAGACCATGTTGATCAAGCGGCTCAGGACCTGGGCTGGCCCGAACAGCGAGCTGATGGCGACGGCAGCCGTACCGAGCCCCAGCTTGCTGAGCATCGGGACCATATGGGCAAGCATGGATGACAGCGTGAAGCCCAGCATGGCGAAGGCGGACGAGAGGACAAGCATCGCGACGGGCCGCGCTTCCGGCGGGATCGCGCCGACGACGCGCACTGGCTCGCGGTGAATGCCCCCCGCGATCGCCGCTTTGCTCCTCTGCATCATCCAGACATGCACTGGCATGCACAGGAGGAGGTTGAGCACGGCGAAAACCACGTAGATTTCCCGCCAGGACAGGTACTTGATCAGGACTGCCGAGATCGGCCAGAAGATCGTCGACGCAAACCCGCCGATCAGCGTCAGGTAGGTGATGCTCCGAGACGCAGTCTTCGGATTGCTTTCCACCAGCGCGGCAAATGCGGCCTGGTATTGGACCATTCCCGAAGAAACCTCGAGAAGGACGACGGCCAGCGCGAAGACGGCAACCGATGGCGACCATGCGCACAGGACGAGCGTAAACGCAGAGAGTAGCGACCCGACCGTCAGTACCGTTGCCGCCCCGATCCTGTCCATCCGCTTGCCGATCATCGGAGCGGATAGCCCGCCGACAAAAAGCGAGGCCGAGAAGATGCCAAAGACCTGTTCGAGAGGGATGCCGAGGTCGCTCGCCATCCCAGGTGCGAGGATCGAGAACGAATAGTAGAGCGTTCCGTAGCCGATGATCTGTGTCAGGCCGAGCGCGGAGATCGTGGCGAACGAAATCGCGTTTCTTGCGTCATGCATGCTTGTTCTCTTCCCGCGTCTCGCCAGAGCAGCAAGCAGCCTCGGCCTCTGCCTGCCCAAGAACCCGCGGATGTCCCGCGCAGCATTCGTGCATCAGGAACGTGACCAGCCCCGATAGCGCTTCGTAGTCGGCGCTATAGACGATGGAGCGAGATTCTCTCCTCTGCGCGATCAGGCCAGCGCGCTCCAGTTCCTTGAGATGGAACGAGATGTTCGATGGAGAGACACCCATCTTCTCGGCGATCGCGCCTGCCGCCATCCCGTCGGGGCCAGCGACGACCAAGGTGCGCACGACGGCCAACCGGGTTTCCTGCGACAACGCCGCAAAAGACATGAGGGCTTGACGTTCTTCCATAATTCAATATTCCTTTAAACATTGAATCGGAGGAGTAGCGCAAATGGACACGATCATCAAGTCGGTTTCGACGACATCGGACATCACCTTAGGAGAACTCCTCTCGCATACTGGCTCGGCCCCGGAGTTGCCCTTGGTTTTCTCGTACGATGGAAAGGACATCAAGGCCGGGTATCACGTCACCGAGGTCAAGGCCGGACAGTTCTCTGCCCTCGATTGCGGGGCGAATCCAGAGGCTTGGTCGGAAATCTTTGTGCAGTTGTGGGACATAGAGGAGGGAGAACGAACCCATATGACCGCCGGGAAGTTCTCCGCCATAGTTCGCAAGGTGTCCGAACACGTCCTTCTCGATGGCTCAGCCAAGCTGACCTTCGAAGTCAGCGACGGTATCCGTCCGATGCAGTTGTTCTGTGCGAACGATCCAGTCAAGGAAGATGGGGCTCTCCACGTAGCGTTGACGCCACGTCCCGCGAGCTGCAAACCTCGCGATCGCTGGCTGGCCGAGCAAGCGTCCACCGAAAAGCGATTCTGCGGCACTTCAGTGGACAGGAATTGCTGCGCTTAGTGGTTCAAGCCATGTCCGCTTTGGCGCAATCTCAGACCTTGGCGACAAGAACGTCGGTGTTCGCTTTTGTTTCGGGTTTCCTAGCACCGGACTGTCGGCCATCGCCCAAATCAGTCATTCCAGCCGGGCAAGTTGTTGTTTGGCGAGACAATTCCAGACAAATGGGAATATTAGTAACGGAGTCGCGAGGTCGAATCCCGTCAAGAGCTTGCCATACTGTAATCGAGGCGACTACTTTTCGAGGCGCATGCCTTTGCCGCCACTTGGGAAGGCTCTATCGTCCAGAAATTGATACCGCGGTCTTTGTAGGCACGCTAGATCGCTTCAATGCTCACCGGTTGCGGGCCGCAATGCTACACCCGGTCCAGAACACCAGGAATTCCGGATTTGCAAAAGGGAAAGCCAGTTGGCGGCAGAGCGCGGTGGTACGACAGCAAGGGAAACATTTACGAATGGGACTGCCAGCACGGCAAACTTGAGAAATTCGATAAATCGGGAAAGAAGCATCTCGGTGAATATGATCCGGTGACCGGGTGGAAACAAAACCTCCAAAGCCTAGACGAACAACAAAAAGGATGAACTTATGCAAGTTTCGCTTGTTCTGGAGCTGTATGAGAAGCATGGCCAAGTTTTGAAGAATACACTCGATGTAGAATTCAGCGATCTCGAGTTTTTTAGACGAGTATTATCCGTTCCAGATCAGGATCCATTGATGTATGAATCGTACAAGATAGACAAAAATAGTAATAGGAAGATTTTCGACAGGTATGGATTTATGTTGGACGTCGACAGATATGATTGCTACGCGGGATATAGGCAAACTTCCTAGCGCGTGAAGCGGATTGGTGAACTCTATCGGATCGAGGCTAAAGCCAATAAGAAACAGTTGAAACGCCGTTTTTTTTGAGAGCTGCCTTATGGAGCTCCGGAATACTTGCGTGTTAATTCGTCATTCGTAGAATTTCCTTTGGATAAAACGGCCGCGATCAATGTAGACAAGAATATCGTAGATGCGCTTTCTAAAGCCTTTGCCAATTTGGCGGCTGATGGAAAAATGCGCCTGAGGATGTGCAGTCGCTCAATAAGCTTAAACAACATGCTAACGATCCGGAGGTGCAGAAGCAGCAGGCCGAATGCGCAAAACAGGCCAGCGGCGTCGTTTGCCAGATCAAGGAAAGCATGTATGGCTATTCCGAGGTTATCACGCTCACCTCGGACACCGCAAAGGTTCTCGCAGGCGCTTGGTGAACCGCGGGAGCAGCGATCGCGGTAGGATTGGTAGCCTATTTCTATGGCACGAATTCCGGAGAGCAGTTCGCCAGCAAGACGATCTCACTCGGCGGCGGACTGCAAGGCGAACTGAGCGGAAATATCGATAACGGTTATCTGACGCTGAGCATCCCGACGACGGTTTCATTCCCATCAAGACCGGTGAATGCAAGAGGCTCGATCGAAACCCGCGCATGAGGTGCGTTCGCGAAGTAGCGGCCGCGTCGGATTACTCCGGGCTCGGTTCACGTCGCGCCGACGTGGTCGGTGGCAACTGCCCGAACCTGCAGAATGCGGTCGATAAGGCCCCATTCTAACGCCTCTTCCGCCGTCATGAAGCGGTCGCGATCCATCGCTTGCTCGAATTCTTCGTAGGTGCGGCCGCAATGCTCGGCGTAGAGCCGTGTCATGCGATGCTTGGTCTTCTGCATTTCCTCGGCATGAATCAGCATGTCCGATGCCTGTCCTTGGAATCCGCCCAGCGGCTGATGAATATGGATGCTGGCATTGGGAAGCGCAGTGCGTTCGCCCGGCTGGCCGGACATCAACAGGAACGAGCCCATCGAGCGGGCGGTTCCCATGCACAGCGTATGCACCGGGGCGTGAATGTAACGCATCGTATCGTACATCGCGAGACCGCTGGTTACGACGCCACCTGGCGAATTGATGTAGAGATGGATCGGCCTTCTGGGGTTTTCGGCTTCGAGAAACAGCAATTGTGCGCAGACAAGAGCCGAGACCGTGTCGTTTACCTCCCCATTGAGGAAGATGATCCTCTCACGAAGCAGGCGGGAATAGATGTCGAAAGACCGCTCTCCTCTGCTGGATTGTTCGACGACCATAGGGACGAGTTGCATTGCTTCGCGCATTGGCGAACTCCAATCATTCGAGATTTTCGGGAGGGCTTGCCCCGCGTCAGGCGGCGAGCATGAGGGTCGGGCTGTTGCCGTTGGCGACCGTTTTCGCCAGCCGCTCGAAGGTCGCCCCGGTCAGCTCGTGGACGATCCGCAGGCTGGTTCCGCCCGATCCATTCGGGCCGATCGTGAAAGTGACGGTGCTTTCGAGATGGGGCGGGGCATCGTCGCGCAATTTGTAGCGGATTTCCTTGCCTGGCGTTTCGGAGAGCGACTGTGGATCGGCAAGCGCCTCCCGCGGCAGCCACTTCTCCCGGAATTCCGCGATGCTAATCGCCCGCCAGACCTTCTCCGGCGACGCGTCCAGTTCGTATCTCTGCTCGAAACCGCTTTCCTGCACCTTCGCCTGCGCCTCGGCCTTCACGTCGTTCATTGATCCATATCCTTCAGCAGGAGCTTGAGAGCGTCGATGCGAGCCGGCCAGTAGGCGCGGTATTTCGCCAGCCATTGCGCGATAAGGGCCAGCCCGTCCGGATCGACTTCATAGTTCACGAAGCGGCCCTCCCTTTGTTCGCGCACCAGCCTTGCAGCTCGCAATACGGCGAGATGCTGGGACATCGCCGGCTGGCTGATATCCATGCCCTGGCGCAGAGTGCTGGCATTCATGCTGCCGTTCGCCAGCTTTTCGAAAATCGTACGGCGGGTCGAATCCGCCAAAGCGCGGAAAATATCATGTTCGATCATGACAACACATAAGCACACACTTATGCGATTCGCAAGACTGTTTGGAGACGGACCGGAATTTTGTGGTGGCCGGATTGCGATATTCCAATCGTCGCGCGCGACGCGCAGCTGATCACGCAGCGCTTCCTGGAGTTTACGAAGGAGACGGGATGAGAGCGTAGCTGGGTCATCGCGCCGCCTATGCTGCTCGGCCGAGGCGGTCAGAAAAGGCGGATCGGCGTTTGACGGGCGAACCTTGGAGAAGGTCGCGGCGTCTGCCTGCAACGGTCCCGCCAATGCCAAGGTCACACCGGCTTTAGTTCCTTTGTGGTTTGGTATGGCATAGCGAGAACCGCGTGCCATTGCCTTCTATGTGTTCATTTGATTTCTCGGCAGTCCAACACTCCCGACAGTATTCCGGGCGTGATCAATAAAACCGGAAGAGCGGCGAGCGGCCACATCCTCGATTTCTATAGCGGCGCTGAGAGAACGGCTTCAAAGCGCTGATTTCCTAGCGATGAGTTAGGTCGCCAGCTGTTCGCTTCCCTTCAAGAGCAAGAAAGAACCAAACGGCGTGGAGCCCTATCGTCGAGGCCGAACGGGACGCGCTCATCGTTGAGCAGGCGACGAGCGCATCGCCAGCGGCACTGCTTCTTGGCATCAGGGGAATTGGTTCGGAGTTTGCGGCAGTCCTTCACTCTGAAGGCCTGTTCCGGCACTTCGACAACCGCCGTCAAGTTGCCGCCTACGCCGGGCTAGCGCCGTCGCCATGGCAGAGCGGCTCGATCGATCGGGAGCAGGGCGTCTCCAAAGCGGGCAATCCACGGCTGCGAACGACGATGGTCGAGCTTGCGTGGCTGTGGCTGCGCTACCAGCCGGGCTCCAGGCTGTCCTGCTGGTTTAAGGAGCGTGTCGCTCGCAATGGCGGACGCTTCAAAAAGACGATTATCGTGGCGCTCGCCCGCAAGCTGTTGGTCGCCTTATGGAAATATGTGAACGCCGGCATCGTTATCGAGGGGGTGGTCATGAAATCCGCCTGACCGACGACAGCTCAACTGCAAAGCTCTTTCAATCCCCAGGGCCCGATCAGCCCTGACGGATCCAGGCGAACGGACCGTGGGTCCTCATGGCTTCAACAGCCGGGAATAAGGTTGGTCCCGTTCTCCTGAGCCCTTGCCCGCCGCAAGCGGGATCGTGGTGCAGCCGCTCAGAGCGGCGACCGTATGTGAGGTTGTACAGGCTCGCAGGCCGGGCCGGTAAAGTATGGGGCTCAGACTTGGATTCGAGACGAGGAGATCAAGATGCCGCCTTGATAGCCGTTGACGCCATACTCCTCATGTGAGGAGGACCCGACGGCCGCCCGCGACGACATCATCGACATCGCCCGCTCGCTCGCACGGCCGGGCAGGTGAGGTGAGGCGGCGGCTGCTGCACAGAACATACATCATCGTCCAACCTCGGAGGCGCGTCCTGGCGCTTCAGGACGGTAGTGCAAGCAATGTCCCTCTCGCACATTGACCAACAATGCTGGATTCTGTTCACAGGTGCAGCGACCTCGATGGCCGCGCCTGTCCTGCGCCCGCATATCGGAGGTGGCCTGCATGCTAGCAAAATCCCGTAAGCGGACATCTTGGCGTATCCGCGAGGCGGCAGCTTCGCGCCCAAATGTCGGCCGGAGAGCCAACATGTCCGATGCCCGAAAGCAGACGCCGCTAGCGACGTGATGTACGACTTGATTGCGCCATAGCGGTCCTGAGACATTGTCGAGCAAGTTCCGATCCTGAGGGTCCTGGGTGCTGGTGTCGATGGTCGGGGATATCAGGTTCGATCCGGCCGCCCGCCCGACGGCGAGACAAACAGGTTTGTGCTCGTGAACTGGGAGCGACGCTTGTGTGGAATTCAGGCTGAATGCGCATTGTCAACAAGGTCGTTTCGACCGATTTCAGGTGAGGCCATGAAACAGGAAATCCGGCTTTTTGGTGCTATTGCGGTCCGACCCGCCGTCCTTGCTCTCCTCTCCCGGTTCGAGACGGCCACAGGTTTCACAGTTGCGGTCAAGCGGGAGCTAAATCCGACCGTAAAGAAGCAGATTGAAGCTGGGGAGCCTTTTGACGTCGTCATCACCAATCCAAACCTGGTTGACGATCTGACGGCGTCGGGAAAGGTCGAGGCGGGGAGCCAGATAGCGTTCGGCCGGATAGCAATGGGGGTGGCGGCCAATGCAGGCAGTCGACCACCCGGCATCGAGTCCGTGGAAGCATTCAAACAGGCGTTGAAGAGCGCCAAATCCATCGCCTACGCCAGTGAAGGTACCAGCGGTGGCTACTTCTCCGGTTTGCTGGAACGCTTGGGAATAGCGGAAGAGGTGAAGTCCAAGTTGGTCGCCGTGACAGGAGGGCAGACAGCGCCAGCCGTAGGCCGTCGGGAAGCCGAGTTGGGTGTCGTTCCCGTGACTTCGATTCCTGCTGCCTCTCCCAAGGTCATGCTCGTCGGAAAGTTTCCGCCAGAACTCCAAAGTTACGTTGACTTCGCCATTGGCATCAGTGCCAATTCAACGGACGCAGGTGCTGCCAAGCAGCTCTCGGAATTTCTGGTGTCGGCAGCCGTTGATGACATCTTGGCGGCAAAGGGCATCGATCGCGTCTAGAGGCATGATCGCCACGATCAATCAAACTGTCGCCAAGAAGCCAGCAACCTCCAGGCGGCTGCACAGCCGCAACCTACGCAAGGAGTGCTCCTCGAAAAACCGTTCATGGGCGTCAAAAGAATTCATGTGATTCTTCCGAAGACGGTAACCGCGTGTGTAGTCTAGCAGTTCCTTGAACTGCTCCTCGGTCCCGCCACCGGTTTGGCCTCGTTGCAGCAAACTGGAAATGCACTCATCGTCGGGGAAATCGAGCCAAATCAGCATTGTAACTCGCGAAGCCACTTGCCTGAGGATCGAACCGTAGATGCCTTCCATGATCCAAGAACTGCTGTCCGCAGCCCGGGCCACTAATCGGTCGCGCTCCTCGCGCGGGCGCTCTGCGACAAAATTCGGCAGCCAATGAAAGTCGTCGAGATGAAACGCCGGGAGCTGAAGTCTCCGCGCTAGCTGTTGCGCCAGCCACGTCTTGCCACTTCCTCCATTGCCCATGATGAAAACCCTGTCCATCATTCGTCCTGTGCCCCTGACCGCGTCATCTTGCGCGTTTTTCATGGCCCCGCCTTTGCCGCCTCCACAAACAGAACCAGTGGCGCGTGCGCATACCAACGTGCCAACCAAGGGTGTTCTTCCGATAGTTTCGTGTCAGGCCTTGGTTCGTCGATCTTGGTGATGCGAAAACCGGCGTCACTTACAGCGTTGATGTACTCGGAAAGCGTCCGAGGGAAGCGCGGTACCTCGAAGGGAACAATGCCGTCGGTCGATGGACGCTTGCTGAAATGCCAGCGTTCGACGAACGGCGTTCGGTCGAAGTATCGGCCCACTCTAAGACCGAGGTGGTTGCCATCCTCATCCCGCACCCATTTGGTCGCTGGTGTTATGAAACATGGGTGCAAGACGCTAAAGCAAAGCAAACCACCGGTCTTGAGTATGCGATATGCCTCTCTCATAGCAGCAGGAAAATCCGGCCCGTCCATGAGCGCCATCGTGGACAAGGCAACATCGAAACTAGCTGGCTGCAACGTGGCCATGTTGGAGAATGACGAATTCTCATACTGAATACCCAAAGGACGCTCAGCTTCTTTCTGCCGCGCCTCAGCAATAAGACGGCGAGAAAGATCGACGCCAGTCATCCGTGCGCCCAACTCGGCAAAGCAGCGTGTGTTCGAGCCTTCTCCACAGCCCAGGTCGATGACCGACTTTCCTTTGATGTCGGGCATGAACGACAGGAAGGACGGTAGGGTATAGAGAGTGCGATAGACATCGAAACCCGCTTGGACATCGTTTGCCCACTGATCGGCATTGCGATCCCATGCAGCCGCTACCATCGCTTCATCAATCACGTTCTCTGACATATTTCCCTCCTGCTTCAATCATTCTGGGGACCGCGATGCACAGCCGGAAAACCGACCCTCGTCGAGAGAGCGACCGCCCGGGTTGAGTTGCCGCATTGCAAGGGCCGAGGACGACGATGCGCTCGGCAAGGGAGTGCAAAGGCAGCATAAGGACACAGGTGGGGCGATTGAGTTGGCTTCCATTGGCTGGAGTCACTGGAGTTATCAACAATCAGTGGTGGCAACCGTCGGAGTTCATCGTCAGGATTGCGCCACCTAGCGGTCATTCGGCTGGAGGCAGCCTGAAGCGGGTGCCAGCGTCATGACGTGCGAGACGTGTGGTGACTCTAGGCGGCAGAATCCCATGGCTTCGTAGAAGCCAGCCCTAGCACCGGTGTCCGTTAACAAACGAACCTTCGAAAACCCAGCTTCTCGCGCATTTCAGAATTAACAAGAAATTTAGGCTAACCCTATCGATCTAAACCTGCCTGTTTCAACCCGAAAAAAGAAAGCTAAGGTTGAACAAACACGTTTGTTTGGCGTGTCCCCACTTTTTCAGAGACAGTCACGGATCGTCGCAATGAATACAGTCGCCAGTTCCGATTCTGCATATTTTCCTCCAGCGCGAAGTCTTTCATCTCAAACCCTAGAGAAGGCGCAATCCCAGGCGGTTGGCCCCGATGTCCTGCGATCTCTGACGATTCTTCTCGTGATGCTGGTGCATCTCCCTGTCGAGGCGACGCCGTCCGTTCTCGTCGGCGTCCGCAACTATGCCTGGGTAGGAGTCGATGTCTTCTTTCATCGCCATCACCAAGTTGAAACCTGGACACGACCTACCTCGCCTGAGCCAGCCGACGATCTGGCATAGCCGCGAGTGCCTGGCGCAGGATCTCCCCCATTCTCGCGTGGTTCACACCATGATCGACGCGTGCCGATTTATGCACGACCACGAGATCGAGGGCGGGCAAGACGATGATGTATTGCCCTCCGAATCCGCTCGCGTAAAACATCGGCACATTGGTGCTGATGCTGTCGCCAGGGGCGTTTGCGGCGGCAGTCACCCAGAGATAGCCGTATCCCTTCCCTTCCCCGATTTCGGAATGGGGTTGGGTGCTTTCGTGAACCCACTTCGCGGGGACGAGTTGTGTGTCTCCCCATCGACCGCCTCGGAGATACAGTAGTCCGACACGAGCGAGGTCGCGCGTCGACAAGCGCATCTTGTAGACAGGGTGCTTCGATTCTGGGCCGTAGTGAAAATGGCCATCATCCTGGCTGTAGTCCTGCATCGAAAGAGGGACCGCGACGCGCGATGCGAACGCCTCGAATACCGTCTGCCCTGTCTGACGTTCCAGGATGGTTCCAAGGACATTGAAGTCCCAGTTATTATAGAACCAATGGGTCCCAGGCTTGTGGCTTCCTCTCGGCGGACGTCCTTTGTCGGTATCGTAGACCGAGGGCAGATAGACGCCTGATCTGGCTTTCAGGAGGTCAAGCACGGTCGCAGTCTTCTCCATTGCCGTCAGGGGCGCAATGTCATCGATCTCCAAATCCGCCAGGGTATTGTTCGGGTTGATCCTGCCTTCAGCGATGTAAGTTCCGTAGAGGATGTTGATCAGGCTCTTCCGCACTGATGCCACGCTGGATTTGGAGGCAACATCACCCCATTGAAAGACGATGCGGCCCGCGTCGATGATCATGAACGCTGTCGAGCGGCCGTCCGCCAAGTCTCGGGCAAGGCTGATAAGATGCTCCGATGACCAACCAGCGTCCCCCGGCTTCAGTTCGTCCCACACGGCACCAGGAGCGATCCTGTCCTCATCAGCGAGTTGGTTCCTGGTCATCACTCCTCCAATCGAATCGGAAAACCGAGCGCGTTTTATGATTGGTTCAAACGAAGTGATGCGCAACTGTGCGTTGACTTTCGCTCAGTAGATCATGGCGGCCTTCGACACACCATCTGGGGACCAACCCAGATACCTTCGAGGAACGGGACTGGCTGGGCGGTGCAGCCATTGGCTACTCGCGGCTGCATATCTCGGCGAAGCCAACGGGCGCGTGGTTCGAGAGCATTGCGATATAGCCTGCTCGTTTGCTGCCGCTGAGCATCTTTTCGATATCGCCAAGATGCTCGTCGACTGACAGGCGGTCCCAGAGCTTGAAGCGCATTTCAGCCCAGAGCAGGGAATCAGCTTTGTCCATTTTCCTAGTCAGAATCGACATACCGCGACCTCTCCCTCTGACGACTTCGCGCAATGATGTCAGCTACTGCCTTTTCCGACATTAGGTAGCAAAAACCGCCGGACCTGACATGGCATCCCGACCGCTCGCCATTTGTCGGTTCAGAGGTCTCGTCGGCGAAAAGGTCTGATCAGACTTCTCCATATGAAGAGAGGTAGCTAGGCGCAGCATCCGGGGGATTGACCTCGAGCGTGCTGCCATCTGCAAATGAAAGTGTGAGCTTGCTGCCAAAGAAAAAATCGACCGAGATTCCGTCTGTCTCGTTTCCGTCGAATGAGATCGTTGCCTTGTTATCGCTGATCGTCACCCTTGTGTTTGCGGCGGTGAAGCCTTCACCCAGTTCCAGCGTGGAGGACGATCGCAAAAGCGCTATCGAATCCTGGCCGTCGCCAACTGCAAATTTGATAGTTGAGCCGGACTGAACTTCTTTTGTCGCCTGCAAACCACTAATCGTGATCTTGTCGTTTCCGCTTCCGCTGTTGATGGTGTTTCCTACTCCAGCAGAAATGCGATCATCGCCCGTGCCAGCGCTGATGGTGCTTCCTCGGGAAGCACGGATCGTATCATCGCCCGTACCAGCGTTGACGGTGCTTCCGAAACTGGAAATCGTATCATTGCCAGCACCGCCTAGTATCGTGCTGCCACTGCCAGCGGAGAGGATGTCGTCACCGTCACCGCCATCGATGGTGCTGTTAGCGCCTACCGCTATTTTGTCGTTTCCAGCGCCGCCGCTGATATGCATCTCGACGCTGCCGTTGATGATGTCGTCTCCATCCCCGCCATCGACAGAACCACCCGGTCCCGCGTAGACGACGTCATCCTTGTCAGTACCGGTGATGCCCGAAAATGCGCCACCGACAATGAGCTGTCCACCGCCTTCAAGCAAGATGCGGGTGATCTCGCCCGCTGCTTGCTTCAGTGGATCAAGCTTAGCACCGGAAATCGACGATAGAATCTGGCTGGCGGCCGACTGTGCTGGGGCAGCCGACCTGGATGACCCCTTTAGAAGAGTCAGCGCCGCTGAATTGTTGCTGGGTGCAGACGATGAAACAGAAACCATGATGTCCTCCCGGTTCGTCGCTCTCCTCATGAGGGATGCTGGAGATCGTCATCATGACGAACACAAGAATATGCGAAGTTTACAACGGTTGGATTGATGGAATATTAACGCGCATCCATTGATTGCATTGTCATGAATGCCGCCGAAATCATCGTAGCCGCCAAGGACATCGCCAATGGGATGGGAAGCACTCGGGCAATGGGGGCAGGACGCCGTTCGCATCAAACAGCTCAAGGGCGGTTCTTCCAATGATGTGTGGAGCGTTCGTATCAATGGGCATATCGCCGTCGGCCGCCTCGGTTCCAGGGCGGACGACGATCTCGCATGGGAAGCCGAACTACTCCAACATCTCGACCGTGAAGGTATGATCGTTCCGGTACCACTCCCGACAACCGACGGCCGCCTATTCGTGGACGGCCTTATGGTGATGGAATACATGGAGGGCGAACCGCCAAAGGCGGAGTCCGACTGGCGTCGGGTGGCAAACACGCTCCGCGACCTGCATCGGCTGACCAGAGACTGGCCGCAGCGACCGGGCTGGAAATCGTCGAGCGACCTTCTGCACGCCGAAACCGGAACGAGGATCGACCTCACCGCGATGCCGCCCGAGAGTGTAGATCGATGCCGCGCGGCATGGGCGCGGCTCATTGGGCGTCAGGCGTGCGTTGTTCACGGCAATCCCAACAATCCCGGCAATATTCGCATGACCCGGGTCGGGTCGCGTTAATCGATTGGGACGAGGCACATGCCGATGTTCCCGAGCTTGACCTCGTACTGCCTGACAACGCCGCCGGTCTCGACAACGTCACCCATGACATCGCAGCGCAAGCATCCGCTGCTTGGGAAGCCGCCGTTTGTTGGAAGGACGAATACTCGGTCAGACGGCTTGCCGAAGTTCGGGCGATCTAAGCCTCGGCGTATAAACACACGTCCGCCTCGGCCCAATTCGCAGCCACTTTATTACGGCGGCTTTGCGCCGATATCGTTGAAAAACTCGCATTCGTTCCTCTGGCGGTTAGCCGATCATTTGCAGGCGGCGGCTCGGGCCTCCTTGTCGGAGATGTATCGTCCTGAGGTTTCGTCAGCGCAACGGTCAATGTGGTCATTGGCATCAAGCAGCCCCTTCACGACCACGCCAACGCTGATGAGAGCGACAAATCCAATTACTGCTGCAATATATCTAAAAGCTGGGCGCATTTCGTTTCCCGCTGCGGGTCGCTGTTTGTGTTTCACTGGTATCGAACGACAGATTGTTCGTGCAATCTCTCCCAGTGGTTAAGCTGCTGATTTCTCAATTCGCGGTTGCTTGTGTTGAGCCTCCCTGATTCAATCCTCCCATTGATTTGCGGAGGATTGAGCGATGATGGGATGTCAGGCGGCCCCGGCGCAACTCTTCTACGACTTCAGCCTAGACGATCATGTTCCTACCGACCATCTGCTGCGCGGGATTGATCGACACCTCCACCTCGATAGCGTGCGAGCGCAGTTGAAGCCGTTCTACAGCACCACTGGTCGGCCGTCGGTCGATCCAGAGCTGATGATGCGGATGCTGATCATCGGCTACTGTATGGGCATCCGCTCCGAGCGGCGGCTGTGCGAAGAGGTCCACCTAAATCTTGCCTATCGCTGGTTCTGCCGTCTCGGTCTGGACGGAAAGATACCGGATCATTCCAGCTTCTCGAAAAACCGTCATGGCCGCTTCCGGCGAAGCGACATCCTGAGTCACATGTTCGAAACGGTGGTGGAGCGCTGCCTTGCTCGGGGCCTGGTCGGAACCGAAGGATTCGCCGTCGATGCCAGTCTGATCGCCGCTGACGCCAACAAGCAACGCTCGGTGCCCGGCGCGGAGTGGGCGGCCAAAGACGAAGCCAGTCGCTCGGTTCGGGAATATCTGTCGGTGCTCGATGATGCAGCGTTTGGCGCGGCATCCCCTGTGACGCCGAAGTTCATCTCGCCCTCCGATCCCGCGGCCCAGTGGACCGGGGCCCATAAGGGCCATGCCTTCTTCGCCTAGAGCGGCGGGCGTTCTGATTGAATCGAATGGGATTCCCGCATGCTGGTTTTCATGATTCACTTCGGTCGGAGGTGATTTGCGATGACCCGTTCGTATTCGCTTGATCTGCGTGAGCGCGTTGCACGGTTTGTGGAAGAAGGCGGGTCGTGCCATGCGGCTGCGGCCCATTTCGGGGTTTCCGTGTCGTTCGCCGTGAAGCTGATGGCGGCGTTTCGCCGAAGCGGCAGCCTCAAGGCGAAGCCGGAGGGTGGATGGCGCTATTCCAAGCTCGACCCGCACCGCGACTTCCTGATTGGCCGGGTGGCCGAGAAGGACGACATCACCATGCCGGAACTGGCCGCCGAACTGGCTGGGCACGGCACGGTGGTTGCCCCATCCTCGATCTCGCGCTGGCTGATCCGCAACGGCTATCGTTTCAAAAAAAACGCTGCTGGCCAGCGAACAGGACCGATCGGACGTCGCCGCCGCACGCCAGGCCTGGATGGCCAGGCAGGCGAGGATGCGGCTTGAGCCGCATCGGCTCGTCTTCCTCGATGAGACCGGCACGACGACGAAGATGACCCGCCTTCGCGGTCGATGCCCGAAAGGCCAGCGGCTGCGCTCGAAAGCACCGTTCGGACACTGGAAGACCCAGACTTTCGTCGCCGGGCTCAGATGCTTCGGTCTGACCGCGCCCTTCGTGGTGGACAGGCCGATGAACCGGTGCATCTTCGAGGCCTATGTCGAGACCCAACTTGCCCCGACGCTGTCGGCCGGCGACGTCGTCATCCTCGACAACCTCGCCGCCCACAAGAGCCCCAAGGCCGAAGCTGCCATCAGGGCCCGCGGTGCATGGATGCTTTTCCTGCCGCCCTACAGCCCCGATCTCAATCCGATCGAGATGGCCTTCGCCAAACTCAAGGCTCACCTCAGGGCGCGCGCCATCCGCACCATCGACGCGCTATGGCAGGCCATCGGCGACATCTGCTCCCTCTACCCGCCAACCGAATGCCACAACTACTTCAAAGCTGCGGGATACGTCTGAATGCACGATGCTCTAGCCGTCACGATCTCGAGGGCCCCGTCGGACGCCGGCGGCGACCAAGCCTCTCCACCCTAGACCGGCGGCCTCGTGTTTTTAGAAGTGCATGAGCGTTAAGAGCGTTTCAGGCTCTACGCTGTCGAGTTGAAGGTGAACACCGCAAACTTCGAGAGCATTCGTGTCTTTTTGTGCGTCGTCGAGCGAGGAAGTCTCACGGCCGGCGGCGCTGCAACTCGGACTTCCGTGGACGAGTGAAGACGGGCAATTGTTCGGCGCCGATGGGACCGGCATGAGTGCGTTTCATTGATGGCTGGCCTCCAAAGGGTGCACCTCTACCGCACCGTCGAGTAGGCGGTACAGGAATAGGGGCGACGTCAATCGGCACTCTCCAAGCGACGTCCCAACGCTTTGAACGCATCGATCTCGTCGGAAAGGGTAGCCGACGAGTGGCGCGTACGGTCGGGCAGGCCGTCAGACCTCGGTCTATAGCTCAATGATCAGCTTGCCGTTCGCTTCCCCGGCCTCCAATTTGCGATGGGCGTTAGCAGTCTCTGTCAGGGCAAAACGCTGGGGATCCAGGCGGGGCGAGAGTTTGCCGTCCTCAACCAGCCGGGAGATCCGTTCGAGGGTCCGCCCCTGCTGCGGCCGCGACACACCAAACATGATCGGAGCAAGAACCAGAACCATGTGCAAGTTGGCGCCCTTCAGGTAAAGCGGGGCAAGATTGTGGCTTGCCGCGCCGACCACGGTGACGATATCACCCGTCGGCTTGACCATCTGAAATGCGGCATCGAGCGCGGTCCCTCCTACCGTATCAAAGATCACGTCGAAGCCATGTCCATCGGTGTGTTTCTCGACGATCTCCTGCGGTGTCACTCCGGTCAGATCAACGCACGCCCGAGCGCCGGCGGAAATCGCAACTTCGGCACTCAGTGTTGACCGCGTGACGGCAATCACGTCGGCGCCGGCGGCATGTGCGAGCTGCACGGCCATATATCCGACGCCTCCCGCGCCACCGGTTATTAAAACGCGGGTGGTCGGCGTGATCGTTACCTTTTCGAACAACGCGGTCCAGGCGGTTGTAGCCGTGAGCGGCAGCGCGGCAGCCGTGCGAAAATCGACATTCTTCGGCATCTTGGCAATAAGGTCTGCGTCAAACACGGCAAACTCGGCGAGCGCGCCGGGGATATCGCCATCGGGGCCACGGAAGCCGCCAGCAAAGCCGAACACTTCATCGGTTGGAGCGAAACGGGTGACGCCAGGGCCAACGGCCTCAACTGTCCCCGAAAAATCCGAGCCTAGCACCGCCGGGAAGGATGCCGGCGTCATCGGCAACTCGGCCTTTCGCACCTTTGTGTCGATAGGATTGACGCTCGTTGCCCGGATCCGCACAAGGACCTGTCCGGCACCCGGCTCAGGCTTGGGCAGATCGACGACGTGAAGAATGTCTGGGCTTCCTTGCTCGGCCGCTATCACAGCTTTCACAGCTAGGGTCCTTTTCTGTTGTGGATGGCGTCATGCTATTCATCTAATCAGGAATAACAATACCATCCAAATTCAGGAGACTTCTTCTTCATGGGCAGCAATGGTCGTTTGCAGCACAAGGCAGCAGGGATCGAGGAGTTCCTGCGCGTCGCTGAAGCCTTGAGCTTCAGTCGTGCTGCGGAATCGCTTGGACAGGCATCATCTGCAACCTCCAAATCGGTCGCTCGTCTGGAGGATAGGCTCGGAGTCCGGCTCTTTCATCGCACCACGCGCAGCGTCAAGCTGACCGAAGAAGGTTTGATGCTGTATGCGCGCGCAAGCCGCTGGGCCGATGAACTGGATGACATGCAAAGCGCGCTTCCCCGGGACCCTGAAGAGTTGGGTGGCCTGATCCGTCTCGAAATGCCGGTATCGCTCGGCCGCGCTCTGTTCATGCCTCATCTGGGTCGTTTTCTGGCAGAACATCCGAAACTGAAGGTCGAGGTCCGCATGAATGACCATCACGTGAACCTCATCGCAGAAGGCGTGGATTTGGCGTTGCGTCTCGGCCAGCTTTCAAACGCAGATCTTGTATCGGTGCCCCTCGGATATCTGCGGCAGGGAACCTACGCTTGTCCCCACTGCCTTTCTCGCTATGGCCACCCACAGTTCCCGAACGATCTTCTCTCGCATCGACTGATCGCCTTCCTGCCTCCCTCGGGCCGTCACAGATCGATGCTCTACATGACTGACGGAAGTGAAATTGTGATCGATACCCGCAGCGCTGTCGCTACCTTCACCAATGGTGAGGCGCTCGTCGACGCCGCGATTGCCGGTATCGGCATCGCCCAGGCACCGGAGATTTTCGCCCGACAAGCAGTCGCCAGAGGCGAGCTCGCGCAGATCTTGGCCGGGCAGGACGCGCCCGGCACACAGGTCCAGCTCGTCTATCCGTCCCGCAAGCAGTTGCCCCGACGCGTCCGGGCGCTGATAGATTTCCTGATGGACGCGTTTTCGGGTGAAAGCCTTTCGGGTCAAAACCGAGCACTGATCACCGATCGCGCTCCCGTATGACGTCGACTATGGGAATTTTCGCCTCTACAGCACTCCGGGAGACGCCGGATGGATCGAGGACAACAAGGCAATCATCCGCATTCAGCACTAAAAATGGCTCCCCGAGGGAGTTCTGCTCGGAAAGGGTCTGGCAGCGCCGTTCCGCTGAGACGGAGATGGCTGTCCGCCGACCCCTCGGCCGATGACAAAGCTGACGGCCTCCGGCTGGCGAAGTTCCATGATGACCGCGATGCGACAGCTCTTCAAGCTATCAGATCTTGCCGACAACGACATCGAGTTCAAGGTGCCATGGAGCAGATTTCGCGGACCGATGAACAGCGCGTCAAGCGGCCGCTCGACGCCATTACGCAGACGGATCGCAGAGAGGCTCGTTCCCTGTAGTCTTCGCCGACGCCAACAACGTCGCGGCCAAGCAGCTTCTTGCCGACACCTACGAGCAGTTGGGCTACCAGTCGGAATCCGGACCATGGCGCAACTTCTATCTGACGGGTGCTCGCGAGCTACGCGAAGGCGTGACCGAGCTCCCGGTTCCCAATACAGCAAGTCCTGACACGATCAGGGCAATGCCGATCGACATGTTCTTCGACTTCCTCGGGGTACGGCTGAACGGGGACCGCGCAGCGGGCAAGACCATCGAGATCAGCATGGAACTGACCGACATGAACGAAAAGTATGTCGTTAGCGTCGAGAACTCGGCGATCCACTATTCCAAGGACAAGAGCGCACCGAGCGCGGACGTCACGATCGTCACAACCCGCGAGGCGTTGAACGACGTGATGCTCGGTACGTCGACGATGGAAAAGCAGGTGGTCGAAGGCAAAGCGAAGTTGACCGGTGACCCAAAGAAACTGTCGGACTTCGTTGGCCTCCTCGACAACTTTCAATTCTGGTTCAACATCGTGACCGCGTGAGCCCGAAGGAGCCGCAATCTCATGTGCACTATATGCTCGTTGACGATCGAGAGAACGGCGAGCGGGATTCCATCGTCGTGATATCGCAGGCTGCAGCGGGGGAGATTGCCAAGGGACGCCTGCCTTTTGCACAAGGGCAAGTGTCCGGCGTCGTCTTCGTGGACGCGCTGGATGTATCGGCTCCCTCAATCCGTTCCGCATTCATGAGCGCCTATCCCGTTGGCGCGTTCAGTGACTTCATCTGTACCGAGGTGGCGTGAGCAATCGAATTTGCGCGGGTCGCTGCTACTGGCCGAATTCACGCAGTGGTTGCCATGTCCGCAGCGGGCTGGTAGCAGCTATTTGACCACGGCCGCTTAGCGCCTTCATTTCGGTCCTTAAATGTACTGCTGCCTGTCACCAAAAGCTGACATCCTTGATGACATAGCCGAGGGCCGACCGAGCATTTCGGCGTATGTTTCTAATTCGCTCGGTCCGATGATCCCTGCCGATTTCCCGCTATGTCCCGATGTCGGTGTCGACCACTGCTTTTCAAGACATTTTCTTTTGGCGGCGCCAAGTCGGCCTGCGTGCGCGTGTCCGCAATTAGCGGCAGCGCGGCTTGAGTTCGCTGGATCCGCAAACCTTCTTGCGAGCCCGGCAAGCGTGGGTGCTTTCAGTCGTCATCTCCGATCGCTGTCGCTCTCGCTGGATAGCTGCGATTGCACTCTGTCATTCGTGACTCCCGGACAGACATTGCACTTGCACATAGTCCCATTGCAGGCCGTGACCAGCTTCAATCCGCCGGAATGGACTCTGGTACAATCGCCGAATTATTATCGGAGCGCAAACGAGAGACGCCGGCATGGAGAAGCACGTTGAAAGCCCCGATAGGTTCGAAGGAATCGAGCCACCGTCCTCGCTGCAGCTCAGTCATCTCGTGACCAGCGGTGGCATTTTTGGTCGGCTCAAATGGCGGGAAGACGTAGGAGGCGTTCCTGTGCAAATGGAACAGGCCCATGGCTATATGGTCTGCTACCAGCGCGAATATCTCCCGGTGCGCCAAGAATGGGTTGACGGCAGACCGCTAGCAAACGCGCCCGTGGCTCCCGGTCAATTCATGCTGCTCGACTTGAGAAGACAGTATATGGCGGTAAGCCCGGTTACTGTTGACTGCGTTTCCCTTTTTGCCTCGCATGATGCGTTGGTCGACTTTAGTTACGAACACGACCTGTCGCCGTTCTCGGGTCTGCGGGTGGCGCTCGGAGCAACATATACGGACCCGATCATGCGCCACTTGATGGAGTGTCTGGTCCCTGCCTTCGAAGCCCCCGAAGCAACGTCCCGACTTTTCCTTGATCAACTTATGCTGACGCTGCTCACTCATATGACAGCGGTCTATGGCGATCACACCCGCGAGATCCGCCCTACAAAGGGTGGTCTCGCGCCGTGGCAGGAGCGTCGCATAAAGGAGCTTTTGCTTACCAGTTTACATGGTGACATTGGGCTCGATCTACTTTCCAAAGAGACTGGTCTTTCCCGCGCCCACCTCGCACGCTCCTTTAAGGCGTCTACGGGAAAATCACCGATGATGTGGCTTCTCCAGCAAAGACTCTGCATGGCTAGGAACATGTTAGTGAACTCGAACCTAACGCTCTCCCAGATTGCGCACGACTGCGGCTTCACCGACCATAGTCACTTCTCCAGGGTCTTCAGCAAACACTTCCATGCCTCTCCTGGAAAATGGCGGCGCAAGCAAAGGCTGTAGCATAGCAATCACTTAATACTCTGGAGTGGTTTCAAGCTTTTGTGTTCACAGAAACCAGCACTCATGTACACATAACAGCACTAATGTACCTCGCCACCGATGGGCCGCCGAATATCCTGCTCACCCGGAGAAGCTAAATCATCCGGAAAAGAGGCGCGCCCATGCATATCACCACTCATCGAGCGTTCGGCCATCGCCGCGGACCCAAGAAATCGGCGTTCCGGGCAATATCGCAATCCTTGACGCCGGCGCTCATCTAAAGGCTTTCGGCCGTATGAATGGGGCGCCAGTCGGCTCGATCGACGTGGCTCTCAAAACAACGGCGTTCCTCCAGATACCGACCGAGATGGTCGGGGAATTCTGCAAGTCCGGAGGGGATTCCCCCGGACTCAAAAAGGCGAACGGCGTCCTGGTCGTTTTTGGTGGTGGAAATGTGATTGAAGCTTTCAGACAGAAGGAGAACTGTATCGTGCCAAGCCAGGCTTCGAACTCTGACGACAAAGCCGGCGACGACAACTTCGCGCCGGCCGATCTTCTTTCCCAGTACTACCTCACCCGCCGCGACGTGCTTCAGGCATCCGCGGGCGCGGCAGCACTCGCGGTGTGGCCGGTCTTTCCGAACATCGCCAGCGCCCAGCAGGCTTCTGCCGGGCTTGGCGAAACGATCGACCTCACCCTGACGGTCAATGGCGAGCCGGTTGCGCTGAAGATCGACCCGCGCCTGTCGGTGCTCGACATGCTGCGCGAACGGCTTGCCCTGACCGGCACGAAAAAGGGTTGCAACCAGGGCGCCTGCGGCGCCTGCACCGTGCTCATCAACGACCAGCGCGTCAATGCCTGCCTTGCGCTTGCGGTCATGCATGAGGGCTCTTCCATCACCACGATCGAAGGCGTTGCCAGCGGCAGCGAATTGCAGCCCATCCAACAGGCCTTCATCGAACACGAAGGCTTCCAGTGCGGCTACTGCACCCCCGGGCAGATAATGTCCGGTCTCGGATGCATCAGGGAAGGCCATGCCGGCTCGCGCGAGGACATCAGTTACTGGATGAGCGGCAACATCTGTCGGTGCGGCGCCTATCCGGGCATTGTCGCCGCCATCGAGCAGGCAGCACAGGAGGACCGCACATGAGACCGTTCGCCTATCAGAGGGTCTCGTCCGAGGCTGATGCAATCGCCGCCGCCGCTGCCGGGGCGCGATACCTGGCTGGCGGCACTACCCTTGTCGACCTGATGCGAGAAGAAGTCGAAACACCCGAAAGCATCGTCGACATCAACCGGCTGCCGCTCACCTACATCCGCGCTGAGGGAGACGGTCTGGTGATTGGCGCGCTCGCCCGCATGTCGGAAGTCGCCGCCAGCGAGGACGTACGCCGCGTGCAGCCGCTGATCGCCGAAACGCTGATCGAGGGCGCCTCTCCGCAACTGCGGAACGTCGCCTCGATCGGCGGCAACCTCCTGCAGCGTGTCCGCTGTCCCCACTTCCGGATGCTGGATGCGCCGTGCAACAAGCGGGCGCCCGGCTCGGGCTGTTCGGCGATCGACGGACTGAATGCGGGCAGCGCCATCCTCGGAACCAGCAATCACTGCATCGCCACCCACCCGTCGGACCTGGCTGTCTCGCTGGTGGCCCTCGATGCGACGCTCAACGTACGCGGACCTGCCGGCGCGCGGAGCTTCCCCGTGGCGGAACTTTTCCGCCTGCCGGAGGACACGCCGCATCTCGAACATACCCTGCAACCCGGCGAACTCATCGTCGAGGTGCGCATCCCCGATGGCCCCTATTCCCGGACCGCCCGGTATCTGAAGGTCCGAGACCGGTCGTCCTACGAGTTCGCCCTGGTGTCGACGGCGGCAGCCTTGCAGGTCGAGAACGGCACCATCACGCAGGCACGCATCGCCGCCGGGGGAGTTGGCACGCGTCCTTGGCGCATGACGGCGGTTGAGGAGGCGCTCGCCGGCAAGCCGGCGACGCGCGAAAGCTTCGAGGCGGCGGCAGCCGTTTCCACAGAGGGAGCGCAGGCCCAGTCCGGCAATGCGTTCAAGGTCAAACTTCTGCCTGCGACGATCGTCCGGGCACTGGAGATGGTGGGAGAAGGCGCATGACCACTTCGATCGGAACCCCATTGCCGCGGGTCGACGGACATCTCAAGGTAACCGGGCAGGCCAGGTACGCCGCCGAGTTCAACCAGCAAGGGCAGGCCTACGCCGTCATCGTCGGCAGTACCGCCGGCCTTGGCCGGATCGAGGCGATCGATGCCGCTTCGGTCGAGCGGATGCCGGGTGTCGTCGCCGTCATCTCGCATCTCAACGCGCAACGCCTGCCCTACGATGCCTATCGCGGCGCCATCGATCCGCCAGCCGGCGAACGCCTGCATGTGCTGCAGGATGCCGAGGTGCGCTTCTTCGGACAACCGGTGGCGATCGTCGTGGCCGAGACGCTCGACCAGGCGGAATATGCCGCAAACGCCCTGAAGATCACCTATGCCATCCAACCGCCTGCGGTCGATGCCCACAGCGCCGACAAGGTGGTGCCGGAAACCGCCCGACGGCCCGGATCGCGGGTGCACGCGGACATCGAGCGCGGCGATGCCACGGCAGCGCTGCAAGCGGCGCCGGTCAAGGTCGATCTGGAATATGTGATCCAGCGCGAGAACCACAATCCGATGGAGCCACACGCCACCGTCGCCGCCTGGAATGGCGACCGGTTGACGCTATGGAGCAAGAGCCAGTTCGTGGTGAACGAGCAGGCAGAAATCGCCGCGGTCTTCGGCATTCCCCCGGAAAACGTCGAGGTGATCTGCCCGTTCATCGGCGGCGCGTTCGGCACCAGCCTGCGGACCTGGCCGCATGTGACGCTCGCTGCCCTGGCGGCGCGGCATGTCAACCGCCCGGTGAAGCTGGTGTTGACCCGCAAGCAGATGTTCTTCACCACCGGCCATCGCCCCTACACCATCCAGCGCATGGCGATCGGCGCAACCACCGACGGCAAGCTGACCAGCATCATCCACGAGGGCTCGGGCGAGACCAGCCGCTACGAGGAGTTCATGGAGGCGCTAACGGCGGTTACCTCCTTCACCTATTCCTGCCCCAACGTCCGCACCAGCTACAGGCTGATACCGCTCGATACCAGCACGCCGACCTACATGCGCGGTCCGGGCGAAGCGAGCGGTGTGCATGCGATGGAATGCGCCATGGATGAACTCGCCTACAAGCTCAACATGGACCCGCTCGAGTTGCGCCGGATCAATGAGCCCAGCAAGGACGAGGGGCGCAATGTGCCGTTCTCCAGCCGTTCCATGCTGAAGTGCTACGATATCGGGGCCGAACGCTTCGGCTGGAACAGGCGCACGCCAGAACCGCGTTCAATGCGCGATGGCCGCCTGCTGATCGGGTACGGCATGGCGACCGCCTCCTATCCGTGTCTGTTCGCGCCCGCCAACGCGCGGGTGCGGCTGATGCCCGATGGCACCGCCGAAGTGGAGGCAGCCGCAAGTGACATGGGCCCGGGCACATACACGTCGATGACGCAGGTTGCGTCTGACTTCCTGGGTTTGCCGGTGGAACGGGTGAAGTTCGCGCTCGGCCGTTCGAATTTCCCGGCGACGCCGCCGCACGGCGGCTCTATGACAATGGCCTCGGTCGGTTCGGCGGTCCGGGCGGCTTGCCTCGAGGCACAGGAAAAGGCGATGGCGGCCGCGGCGCGCGACGGCAGCCCGCTCTCCGGGCTGCAGCCCGACCACCTCGAATGGCGAGGGGGCGCGCTATTCGTCAAGGGCCGCGACCAGGCCGGATTGTCCTATCAGGAGATTGCCGCTTCCTCCGGCGCACCGATCTTCGGCGAGGGCAGCGCCGCACGCGACGCGGAGACCGCTAGCGGCTACTCGATGCATGCCTTTGGCGCCGTGTTTGCCGAAGTAGGGATCGATCCGGATGTGGCGACGATCCGGGTCCGCCGGATAGTGGGTGCATATGGTGCCGGGAAAGTGGTGAACCCGCGGCTGGCGGCCAGCCAGTGCACCGGCGGCATGATTGGCGGTATCGGCATGGCGATCATGGAACGCACGGTGCTCGACCGGCGAAACGGCCGACCGGTCAACGCCCATCTCGCCGACTACCTGGTCCCGGTCAATCTCGACACGCCGCAGTTGGAAGCACACTTCGTCGATGAGGAAGACACGCTTGTCAATCCGCTGGGCGTCAAGGGCCTGGGCGAAATTGCCCTGGTCGGGGTGTCGCCGGCGGTCGCCAACGCCATCTATCACGCCACCGGCAATCGCGTTCACGAACTGCCGATCATGATCGAGAACCTGCTGTAGCGAGATCGCTATTGGCACGCCGACCGCACCAGCACGGATGCGGCATGTGGCGGGCGGATACGCAGATCGAGACGGCTTGCGCTTCCCGCTTCACTGCGACGGTGGCCATTTTCGCAATTTTCCGTTGTCTTCGGCCTTGATCGCTGACTGAACCCGACGGTCCTGCATCTTTTGGTGCCAGCAGAAAGAAGAGTATGCGCCAAGAAACGCGGAGGCGAAGCCGTATGCAGCGTCGGCGGCAATGGCCAAATGTCGCACTCTTCCGCCCGGAACGTGTTGGTTGCGTCAGACTTATCCTCAGTCAACGCAAGGAGACGAAGATGGACGATCGCGAGCAAAACAGCGTGAACGTGCCTACAAAATTTGGGAAGACGAGGGGAATCCCGACGGCCGGCATCTCGACCACTGGCAGTATGCCGAGGAACAGCACGAAGCGACGGAGCAAGACGCTGCCGCAGTCGCAAAGGCAAACCAGAAGGATTCCGAGCGGGCTGCAGGGACGGATGGAAGGTCACGGACTGTGGGGGACATGCAGCCACCTTCCACGCCTACCGGCGACTAGAGACGGCTCCGGTTGACTGCACATCCGCTCGCGCCGGTCCATCTCGCGTCAGGTTAGATCGTGCTCTCTCCACCGATGACCGACACAGCCCGCGATCTAACTCCTGAAATCGGACGCGAACCGTTCTGAACCTTTAAGCTCGTCGACTGACCGAGGGAAACCAAACCGTCGTCTGGGTTTGTCTGACGATCGCGCGGCTGACGGCACAAAAGCGTCTTAATAAAGGACCTGGCCGATGACGCTCAGATTTTCGCGAACGCGACAGGAATTTTGGTCGCCCAGCCGGCGTGACCACCTCCGCCGCGCTCATCAGAATTCCAAGGATGCGCGAAGCTTCGTGGACCGTCTCGACATAGGTCTTTCAGCGACGTGTGTCGGCCGCCACGCCGAGTGTTCAGTGAGATCGTGGAGCCGAGGCGCGATATTGTGGGGAACAATAACCAACTTCAGTGGTTCGCCTCACATCAATCAACACCTTGGAGGAGGAACCAATGATTGTTCGTCTTATCGCTGTGGCCGCGCTGGCCCCTGAGCGTAGCCGGCACAACATTTGCACAAACGAGTGAATCTGGCAGCAGTTCGGAGAATACCCCGAATTCCGCTGCAAGTGGCGGCAGCAGCGCCCCCGGCGGCGCGACGAAGGGATCTTCCGACTGCCAGGACCGGGATCAGTCGGCCACTAACACCAACGCCGCACCGACTGAGGCGTGCGCGGATAAGAAGTGACGATGAGTAAGTTTCGGCTAGGCAGTCAAAATCGGGACATCGCCTATTATCTTGCCATCGTCTCGATCGCCTTTATCATCGGCTTGCTCATGACCTAGAGAAGGGCCCGCCGGTCCCTACGGCGGACCTTTCTCGAGAGGAGCTCAGGTTATCGTCGTCCCAGTATCCAACTGGCGGACGGCATTTGCATACGGGGCTTTTCAATCCTTGAGTTCCGCCTCCTTGATTGCAGCATCGAAATGCTCGCGGGCTTCTTCCGGACTCTTACGGCCCGCTATCGCAGCTCGGCATGCACTGCGCGCCGAGATGTAATGAAGTCCGCGGCGGTTAGGCCACCGCTCGATCAGCCAGATAAGCGCCTCGAAAGGCCCGGCGATGGATATCTTTCCTCCCGTCGGGCTGCGGAACTCGATGGGTTTCCTCCATGTGATACTGCTCATTGTGATGCCTCCTCCTACACACTGTTTTTTCGGCCCAATGAACGCACGAATGCCCAGTCGGTTCCCAGGACCTGCGTTCTTCGATGCAGACCCGGCTAAGGCTTTGTTGCAAAAGCACGCCCTGCCCCGACCAGCGCGATGAGCTGATTAACGTCGTGCACGCCTTGCCGGTACAGCGCAATTATCGTAGCGCCCAAATGCTCGGCCTCCGGCGCTCCATCCTCGATTTCGAGGCTGGCTCGCGCAGCATCAAACGCCTGCCGACATATTGAAAGATCATCCGAATTGAGAGGATGATCGTGATTGCCCAGATATCTCTGAATCATCTCGTCGACCCCTTAAATAGAGAGATCCGAAAGACATAATTTCGGGAGAGAACGATTTCAATACAGAGGCAATCTAGGCCGGCGCAAAGCGCACGTCGCGGCCCGCCATCCCGCCCGATCGCAAACCGCTGGTCGGTGTAACGGTTTTTGCCGAGACTTCGAAAGAAGCTTCACCGGCATGCCGCGCTCGTCGACGCTCGTGCAACCCGATTAAATGAGTTCCCGCCTCGCGCTCCACCGTCGTTCCTGCTTGTGGTGGCGGGGCTCGTAATCGTCGAGGTTGCCTTCGCTCTTCGTTTTTTTTGGTTCGCCAGTTATCGGAATTTTGGCAGTCTCGGCGGAGAGTTGGTCTGGATCTCGTGGAGCGGAGCATGCTTGCCCAAGAGCTTCTGAAGCTTCCGTTCCTCTGCGGGGCCGATGCCAAACTTTCTGCAGTGCTCGACAACGCTTCGATCATTGGGGACGGGTATGCGAACCTGGCGGTTATCCTTCGAATGTGACATCGCGAGTCCTCCTGGCACGAAAACGCCCGGCCTGGCCGACGGTTTCATGATCCGCCAAAAATCAACGGCACGCATACGCCAAACCTTTTGGCGTCTTCCTCGTTATACCTCTTCAATCGAAGAGAGATCGGTATGTCGTCGTCCACCGTACAGAAGCAACGCGAAATCCAAAAGCAGGTCGCGAAGGCCGACAAAAAGGAAAAGCCTAAGGCGACCGGGGCCATGCAAGCGGGTGCGCGCCACTATCCGGAGCCGCCGTTTCCAAAAGTGCATCAGCAGAAGCCTGGCTCGGAAGCCGACCTTCCATTGGCTCCGATGTACGATGCACCCTTCCACAGGGGGTCGAAAAGCTCAAGGGCAAGGCTGCTCTTATCACTGGCGGCGATTCAGGCATCGGGCGCTCTGTCGCCATCCTTTTTGCTCGCGAAGGAGCCGACGTCGCGATCGTCCATCTCGATGAAGGTCAGGATGCCGAAGAGACCAAGGCAGCGGTCGAGAAGGAGGGTCATAGGTGCCTTGCCATCAGGGGCGACGTCAA
>NZ_SLUQ01000020.1 GCF_004345245.1 Rhizobium sp. BK251
GGCCGGAGCGACGCTCGAACCCAATGAAACCGCAAACCAATGAGGGGTCAGTTCTTCAATTCGGCAAAGGGGTCAATTCCTCGATTCGCTTGACAGTTGCAATGGTAGGCGCCGGCATCGTCAACCTCGTGACTGCCTTGGCGCTTCACGAACAGGTTACCGCGTCGAAATTTTCGACAAGTGTCCAGATCCATTGATCGGGGTGGAGAACTGGAGAGATCACGGCGCAACATTCGGTGGACTGGATGAACGGATTTTTTCCTTCAATGAGTCCCGACACAATCACGCTAGCGTCGCCTACAACACCGAGACGAACACGCAGTGTCAGAAGTCGATTGGAGATGGCGGGTGGCCGTCGAACCGCGAGGGGACTTTGGAGCAAAGGGCCGGTCGTGGATCGCCGCAATCGGTGATAGAAACTCCTTCCCAATAGCGTTTCCTAAGTTCCGTCATAAACTCAAACTGTTATGAAAATGAAACTCTGAGGGAGTTGATGGTGGGCCTGGTAGGGAACACCCACCAGTATTTATAGCCAAAGCTGCATGTCACTAATTTGGCGAGCTCTTCATGGCTGATGCCTGGACGAGACCAAGACACGGCACTTCACTTTGTTGTGCTCATCCCAAGCATCGAGCTCCGATATTGGGTAAAGAACCGCCTTGCCAATCTTCACAAAACAGGGGCCTATGCGCATCGCACGCCAATTGCGCAGCGTTCCCAAAGAGATGCTGCCACGATACCGATCGTACACTTCCTCTGCTGTGAGATATTTCGTGCTGTCCATTGTTGCCTCCGCCTGCACTGGATACGTGGAGCTGACCAAAAGCGTCGTCTGGAAAGCGGAGTTAAGCAGATTGCCCGGCAAAATGGACTCGCTATTCTGCTAGTGGAGAAGGCGCGCGGGGGTAATGCCTATCGCATCACCCGCCCAAACAAACTTGGCCAACCATCGAACTCCTGCCGCAAACGAACGAGGTTCAGGGTCGCAGCTAATATGGTGCGGCGCTAGGGTGTCTTTGGCTTTCTTCCGGAACGCAGGGGCGGAGGGCGTGAGGCGTTCTCGTCGATCTCATTGAATAAATCAGACACACTTGAATCGAGTACCGCTGCAAGTGCTTCCAGGGCAGATACTGTGACATTCTCTAGGCCGCGCTCGATCCGCCCCACATAGGATCGGTCTATGTTTGCTTCTAGGGCTAACCTTTCTTGTGAGAACCCCTTTCCCACACGGAGTCTTCGTAGGTTCCAGCCTATGGTTTGTCTGATGTCCATAGCAGCCAGCATGCGATATTCACGGCTTGACAATCGACGGACTGTAGGTCCCTTATTATAGTCAGATTTGTCACGACGGGCGTGAGGCGGCTCGCATCCGCTCCATGCACGTGCATATATTTGAAGGCTCTCAATGGAACTGCGCCAGCTTTCCTACTTCGTCGCGGTCGCCGAGGAGCTGCACTTCGGCCGTGCCGCCATGCGGGTCAACATCGCCCAGCCGGCGCTCTCCAATCAGGTGCAGGCGCTCGAGCGGCATCTCGGCGTACAGCTGTTCAACCGCTCGACGAGACGGGTGGAACTGACGCGGGCAGGGGCGGTGTTCTACGACCGCTGTGTGAGGATCCTCAGCGAGATCGATCTGTCGGCCGAGGTGACCCGCTCGGCGGCGGGCAAGAGTGTCCGCCAGATCAAGATCGGCACGGTGCATCCGGCCACCCGGAGCGTGCTGCCAGCCTTCCTTTCAAGGATCGCCCGCAAGTATCCCGATATCCGCCTGCACATCACCAGCGGCACCAGCGACGACATCATCCGCCAGCTGGAGACCGGCCGCATCAATTTGGGCTTCATCCGCCCGGTCGCGAACATCGGTGCCTTGCGCTTCTTCTCGATCGCCCAGGAGCACTATCTCTTGGCCGTCGCCAGGAGCAATCCACTGTCGAAGATGGAGGAGATCTCGGTCGAGGATCTGAAGGACCAGAAGATTATCGCGTTCTCACGGGCAAACCTGTCCTATACCGAGCGCTACTTCGCTTCGCTGTTCGACGAGCATGACCTGAGCCGCAACATCGCCTATAGCTGCGACGACACCTTCTCGCTGGTGTCGCTGGTCTCGGCCGGCCTCGGCGTCGGCTTTGCCCCGGAATGGACGGCCAATCTTCCCGAGCGCAATTTTGAACTGAAGAAGGTCAGGGGCATCGATCTGAAGATCGGGCTCGGCGTTGCCTGGAACAAGGAGGACCCGACGGCGGCCCGCGACGACATCATCGACATCGCCCGATCGCTCGCACGGCCGGGCAGGTGAGGGGAGGCGGCTGTCGTCTGCGACCGCCGTCCCGATCGTCTCTCCCTCCACATCCTGCCTTGCCGATCATCTCCGTGCGATTGCCGCCATCTCGCCCTGCCGCGGCTCTGGTCCTGCCAGGCACGCATCGCCCGCAACGGCCCTGCCGTCCTCCACTGCGTTGCGGCCCTGCGGGTGCTGGCGCTGCTTGCCGCCTGGCTCTTGGACCGCCGTAGCAGGTCGCGATGGCCGCGACCGCAAGAACGGAGGTTCAAACATGGGCAGGCAGCAGTCCAATCAACG
Source organism: Rhizobium sp. BK251 (assembly GCF_004345245.1). GTDB lineage: Bacteria > Pseudomonadota > Alphaproteobacteria > Rhizobiales > Rhizobiaceae > Rhizobium. The sequence goes on from NZ_SLUQ01000020.1 coordinate 2,579, forward strand.
AGCCGATCTCTACAGCCGCATCACCGACACGATCATCGCCGAGCTCGAGCAGGGCGTGCGGCCCTGGGTCAGACCCTGGGTCAAGCCGTGGAACTCTGGTCCCGTGGCAGGCGGGATCACCCGGCCACTGCGCCACAATGGCCAGCCCTATTCGGGCATCAACGTCCTGCTTTTATGGTCCGAAGCAATCGCCCGCGGCTTTGCCTCGTCGACCTGGATGACCTTCCGCCAGGCGATCGAACTTGGCGGCGCTGTGCGCAAGGGCGAGACCGGGACGACCGTCGTCTTCGCCAGTTCGTTCATGCGCAGGGAAACGTCCGAGAGTGGCGAGGAGCTGGAGCAGGATATTCCGTTCCTGAAGAGCTACACGGTCTTCAACCTCGACCAGATCACTGGCCTCGACGAGCGGTTCTATGACATCGCCCCGGTTCAGGACCCGCTGATCCGCATCGGCGATGCCGGCCGCTTCTTTGCCAATACCGGGGCGATGATCCGCCATGGGGGAACGGCGGCCTATTACGTGCCGGCCCGTGACTATATCCAGATGCCAGCCTTCGATGCCTTCATGGATGATGCTTCCTATGTCGCAGTACTCAGTCACGAGATGACGCACTGGACAGCATCGCCACGCCGGCTTGATCGCGATCTCAGCCGCTATGCCAGGGACAGGAGCGAACGCGCCCGCGAGGAGCTGATTGCCGAACTCGGCAGCTGCTTCCTCTGCGCCGATCTCGGCATCGTCCCGGAACTTCAGCCACGCCCGGATCATGCCAGTTACCTCGCGAGCTGGCTCGAGGTTCTCGGCTGCGACAAACGCGCGATCTTCACCGCTGCCGCCCACGCACAGCGCGCCGTCGACTACCTGCATCATCTGCAGCCGGATGTCGATGCTGACCATGGCGAAGGCGAAGGCGATGGCGACCATGACCATGAGGAGGAGGCGGCGTAAGCCGCCATCTCTTCGACCACTCGTCTCCACCATCAGTCGCGCGTTCTCGCGAACAATCCGGCAAATTCCCGATCGGCAAAATAGCGCAGCTTCGCGGCAGTGATCGGGCGTTGGCCGGCGAGGAACAGCAGTTCGATATCGCCGGGAAGATGGCGCACCTCGTCAGGTGTCATGAGCGGGCGTCCGACATGCTGTCTGGCAAGAGTGAGGCCGGTCTTTTCTGAATCGAGGGCACGCGCGGCCGTCTGGAAGACGACGGTCCCCTGGCCAAGCAGGTTCGAGACGAGGCGGGCGCTGTCGTGATCGTTGACGCCGAAGACCTGCAGCACGCCGGCATTCGAGAGGAAGGTGCCGGCGCGCTGACCATAGGTGGCGCGCAGCTGATGGATGTCCTGGATGATCGGCCAGAGCTGCACGCCATAACCGGCCATCAGGCCCATGGCGCGTTCGACCGGCGCCAGATGACCGAGGGATGCGAACTCGTCGAGCAGATAGAGAACCGGCGGGCGGGAGGGAGCCGATGATGGTCCTGATGATGGTGCCGTGCGCGCCATCTCGGTGAGGCTCTGGGCGATCAGCAGCCGCAGCCATCTGGAATAGACCGAGAGCCTGTCCGGCGGCAGGACCAGGAACACCGTTGCTCTGGTTTGCTTCAGATCGGCGAAGCGGAAACCGGATCGTGCCAGCACCTTCGTCATGCGCGGACTGTCGAGGAAATGCGTGTGCCGTTGGGCGGCAGAGAGCACGCCGCTTGCCTCACGTTCCGATTTGCTGAGATGCCGGTTGGCGGCACGCGCCACCAGTCCGTCGATGGCGTCACTCCCCTGCATCTCCTCGAGCACGGCACGGAACCGATCCGGCGCCAGGGTCAGATAATTGCCTGAGCGTCGAGAGCGTACGGCGCTCAGCCGGTTGGCTGGCAACGACATGCAGAAGCAGCCCTGATATCAGCGCCTTTGCTTCCTCGTTCCAGTGGGCATCGCCCGACAGTCCCGGCGCATCGAACACCAGCGCATCGGCAAGGGTGGAGATATCCTCGGCAATATCGATATGATCTGGATCGCAGCCGTCGAGCGGATTGAAGGCAGATGTGGCGTGGTTGGTCACGGCAAACGGATCGAGAATATGGACCGCTCCGAAGCGTCGCCGCGCATCGCCTGCGATGATGGCATTCTCGCCCTTCGGGTCGATGCAGATGATGGAGCGGTCGACTGTCAGGAGATTGGGAATGATTGTCCCGACACCCTTGCCGCTGCGCGTCGGCGCCATCGTCAGAAGATGGGCCGGTCCGTCATAGCGCAGCAGCCGCCCGGAGTTTGTCGCACGACCGATCAGCAGACCGCTGGCCGATGTGGTGAGTGCCGCGACTTCCCGTCTGCCGGCAAAGCGCGCCGAGCCATGCGTGTCGCCATTCGCCGATCCAAAGTGCAGGATCAGCGGCGCCGACACCATTCGAAGCAGCAGGGTGACGGCGAAGGCGGAGAACATCCAGTTGCCGATATGCCAAATCAGATCGCCCTTGTTGCTGCCGAGGATCACGCGGGTCAGATAGTCAATGCCAAAGCCGACGGTGAACACGACGAATGCATAGCCCGCCGCATGCGTGATGAACGTCTTCGCATATCGAAGCGGAAACCGGACGAGAGCGACGACGGCCCACAGCGGATCACGGGCCGCCTGACGCATCATGTTGGCAAAGGCCGCCCTGACGAGACGAATCCAGTTCATCGATTGGCCTCGCGATGATGAGTGGCACCATCGGCACCATCGCTCGCGGCTCGGTCGTCGCCCTGCGGCGCAAAAATATCGTTGAACAGGCCTCGATCTGCGTCGCGCAGGAGAAACTTCGGCAGTTCCGTTCGCAGCCACGCGGCGAGCTCGCGCGCAAACGGCGCGCCGCCCTCGTGTTCGAGCCGATGCAGCACCAGCGCCCCGATCAGGATCTTGCGGCGCGTGTCGATGGCGCGCTCCTGTTTGCCAAGCCGCATCTGCAGCGTCTTTTTCTGCGCCTCCAGCCGGGCCAGCCGTTCGCCAATCGTCCTTCGTGCCATGTGGTTCCCTTTGTTTGTCGTTTCTCTCCGCGGGTCGGGCCCTTCGCGTGTCGGGCCTCTCCCTTGTCCTGTGATCGATCCGAGCTGCCGTCGCCGTACGCCAGTCGTGGCGTGCCGTCGTGACGATGACGGCTGCACCGGCTCCCATGCTGCCCGCAGCCACGCCACCCGACCACTCGCAGATCTGCGAGTGGCAAGAACAGCCTGTCCGGGCGAGGAAGGCAGACAACGATTGCGGCTTGCTCCCACCAGGGCCGCAGGCGCGCAGTCGACGAAGGCACAAGGGCGCACTTACGAGTTGCCGGGCAATTCGGTGCGCGGACCGGCAGGTCCGCTAACCAGGGGGAGGGCGATGGCGATCTATCATCTCAGCATGAAGCCGGTCGCCCGCAGCAGCGGCCGCAGTGCCGTGGCATCCGCCGCCTATCGTGCCGCCGAGCGGCTGACCAACGCCCGCGATGGGCTGACGCACGACTTCTCCAACCGTCAGGGTGTCGAACATGCCGAGATCGTATTGCCGGAAGGTGTTGATGCCGCATGGGCAAGGAGCCGTTCGGCATTGTGGAATGCCGCCGAACGGGCGGAGAAGCGCAGTGACGCCCGCGTTGCCCGCGAGTTCGAGGTGGCGCTGCCGCACGAGCTCAGTGCAGACCAGCGCCTGGCGCTGACGCGAGCCTTCGCCCGGCATCTGGCCGATCGCTATGGCGCCGCCCTCGACATTGCCATCCACCGGCCGCATGTCGAAAGCGATGTCCGCAACCACCATGCCCATATCCTGATGACCACCAGGCAGGTGAGAGAGACCGGGCTCGGCGACAAGACGCTGATCGAGCGGGAGAACCGCTGGCTGCTGGCCAACACCATGGCGACCGCGCAGATGCAGCTGCGTGAACTGAGACAAGCCTTCGAAGAGGTCGTCAACCGGCATCTGGCGATCGCCGGTCTCGATATCCGCGTCGATCATCGCTCGCATCGCGAACGCGGCCTGGAGATCGAACCGGGCGAGCATGTCGGCGTGCATGCGACGCAGCTCGAACGCCACGGCGCGATGGTGTCGCGCACGCGCATCGACGCGGCGGCGGCCCGGCGCAATGGCGAACTGATCCGCAACAAGCCGGAGCAGATCCTCACCATCGTCAGCGGCGAGAAGAGCGTCTTCGACCGCCATGACATTGCGCGTGCCCTGCATCGCAGCATCGACGAGCCGCAGGCCTTCCAGAATGCCTTTGCGGCCGTCATGGCATCGCCTGTGCTCGTCGAGCTGAAGCCGGAGACGGCAACCCAGCTGGCCCGCTATTCGACACGCGAGATGATCGCCATCGAACAGGCGATCGCAGGAGGCGCAGAGCGGATGAGCGGGTCGTCCCGACACGCCGTGCAGCATCGGCATGTCGAGCGGGCCTTGAGGCGACAGGATGATGCGATCCGGGCAGGGCTGGCTGCCGAGCTGCACGCGGTGGATCGGGACAACAGGATCGCACACGCGGGCTTGAGCGCAGAGCAGCGCGTTGCCGTCGGCCACATCACCGGACCGGCGCAGATATCAGCGGTGATCGGCTTTGCCGGGGCCGGCAAGTCGACGATGCTGGCGGCGGCGCGCCAGGCCTGGGAGGCGCAGGGCTACCGCGTTCATGGTGCGGCCCTTGCCGGCAAGGCGGCCGAGGGATTGGAAGAATCCTCCGGCATTCCATCCAGCACATTGGCGTCCTGGGAACATCGCTGGCAGGCGGGCAGGGGCGAGCTCGGCAGCAATGATGTGCTTGTCATTGATGAAGCCGGCATGGTGGCAAGCCGGCAGCTGGCGCGGTTCGTCGGCGAGGCCGAGGCGCGTGGTGCCAAGCTGGTTCTGGTCGGCGATCACGAGCAGCTGCAGGCGATCGGTGCGGGTGCGCCGTTCCGGGCGATTGCCGAGCGTGTCGGCGCCGTCGCCCTTTCGGAGATCCGCCGGCAGATCGAGGGCTGGCAGCGCGACGCATCGATTGCCTTTGCCACGCATCGCACCGGCGAGGGACTGTCACTCTATGCCGGGCACGACGCGGTCCAGTTCCACGACAACCGCGATGAAGCTCGCGCGGCCCTGGTGCGCGACTATCTCGCCGATCTCGAGCATTCGTCCGGATCGCGGATTGCGCTCGCCCATCGTCGCGCCGACGTGGCCGCGATCAATGCCGACATCCGTGCCGGCCTTCAGGCGCGCGGACGGTTGGCAAGAGGCGAGGAGGAACATGTCTCTCTCGGTCGTGAACTCGTCTACCAGACCAATGACGGCAAGCGGTGCTTTGCACCGGGCGATCGGATCGTCCTCCTGGAGAACAATCGCGAGCTCAGGGTGAAGAACGGCATGCTGGGGACGGTCGAGGCCGTGGAGCCGGGCGCACTCCAGATACGTCTCGACGGCCGCGGGCAGGCGAAGGCTCAACTGCTCTCCATACCGGTCAGAACTTACCAGGCCTTTGACCACGGCTATGCGACGACCATCCACAAGGCGCAAGGGACGACGGTCGACCGCGCCTTCGTTCTCGCATCCGCCACGATGGACCGGCACCTGACCTATGTGGCGATGACCCGTCATCGCGAAGGCGTGCAGCTCTATGCCGGCCGCGACGCGTTCAGGGACATGACGGCGCTCGCTGCCGGCATGGGCCGATCCGGCGCCAAGGAGACGACGCTCGACTATATCGGCGACTTTGCCGCGCGGCGCGGACTGGCGGAAGCGTTCGGGATCAGAAGCGAGATCGCGCTCGATCCGAGGCGCGATGTCGCCACGCACGGCGAGACGGTCGAGCCGCTGGTGCCGGCGCTATCAAGCTATTCCCAGAGCATCGAGGCGGTCGCCCGTGAGAGGGCGAGACCGGAGTTCGAACGGGCGATGCAGGCGGTGCGTTCGGTTGGCCGTCATGTCTATGCCGATGCGGATGCTGTTGCCACCAGGCTCGGTGCGACCATCATGGACAACGGGATCGAGACGCAGCTGTTGGCGGCATCGGTTGCCGGGCGTCCGGAGCAGTTCGGGGCGCTGCGCGGCACCTCCGGTTTCCTCGGTGACAACAGCGAGAGGAAGGCGGCACGCCACCATGCCAGGGCGCTTGGCCATCATGTGGCCGCAGCTGGCCTCATCTGGGAGCGTCGGTTCGAGGCGGCGCGTCAGTCCGAAGCCTGGATGCGCGAGAGGCGCGATGTCGTGGCGGTTCCGGGGCTTACCGCTGGCAGCGAGGCGATCCTGAGGGAGCTCGATCAGCTGCCCCGGGCGGAGCAGCCGAAATTCCTCGAGCGGCTGTCCGCCACGCCGGAGGGCAGACAGGCGCTCGAGGAGGCGAAGACCATCGCGCAGGTGCTTGAGCGGCGGTTTGGCAGTGCCGACCCGCGCGTGTTCAACAAGGAGCTCGACCGGTTGGAAGCCACGGACACAACGAAGGTCGCGCGCATCAAAGACGTCGCCCGCATCGTCGATCGGGCGCAGCGGGCCGAGCTGTCGCGTCAGTATGAATTGAAGCGGAGCCTCAACAAGGGGCTGGGATTGGGGATGTGAGAGAAGGCGTTTCGGCGGAGAGAGTCTACGACGCGACGCAGCCCGAAGACGCCAACAACGGCGATCGAGACGGAGGACGAAGTGCAATGGCTGTCGACTGAAGGCAGAGATCGCCTCGATCGTGGAGGATCTGCCGGAGAGGGGTTGGGGCGACCCTGGCTCATAACCTGAAGGCCGCGGGTTCAAATCCTGCCCCCGCAACCAATTCAAACATAAATCGCTGAATACCACGATATAACTGACAATCGTCCTCACCGCCTCTGTTTCGCAGGGGCGGTTTTTTTGCGTTTATAGGCTTGGGTAGATGTCGGCGTTGCGTCTCAGCATGCGAGATCTCGGTTTGTGTGTTGGCATGCAGACCAGACCGGAGCCGGTCCGCGTGTTGCAATATCAGATTTGACGGCTTTCTCTATAATCGTTCACCCGCTCGGACGCTGGGCAAGGCGCAGGTTGGGTATGGAACCTTCCTCCGCCTCAGTTTGAAACAAAGTCATATGTGCTACGTTGCTCGTAAAACACACGTTTATGCGAATTTTCTTATCGATGTGAATTGCGATAGGGCTTCTCCATTCTCCTTGCGCTCTCGTCATCACGTTTATCAGCAATTCCTGTCCTGAAACCGTATATTTCCTCGCTTGAAAAATGTAATAGTATCCATTACTATAACTCTCAAATGACAAGAACACCTCTGCACAAACTCGCTGACATTCGCAACGGAACGGCCTTTAAGGCCGATCCCGGTGGTGTTTTCTTCGTGCAGGGGCGCCACCTTCGTGGCGGATGTTTGAATGTGGAGGATTTGGCGACCGGGTCTTCTCCAGTCCGTAGTTTTGAGGATGCCCGATTGCAGGCAGGCGATGTGCTCGTCGATACGAGGGGAACAACGAATTGGGCTGCATGTATTGAGCGCGCCGATTCTCCCCTGTTTGCGGTGCTTGATCTCGCCATCGTGCGCTTGAAAGGTAACAACGTCCTGCCCGCCTATCTGGCGCTTTTCCTGAATTTGCCGACCACTCAAAGCGCGCTCGCAACGATGCGGAGTACTGCAACGATCCCCCGTCTGGGACTCGGTGCGCTGACCGAACTCGAAATCCCCGTGCCACCCTTCCGCATCCAGAAGCTGATGGCTGCACTCGATAGCGAGCGGCGCAAGCAATCAAATCTCATAGAAAAGCTTGGTGAGGCGCAGAATCGCCTGACCGACGAAATCCTCCGCCGCGTTGCGGAGGGTCTGCCCATGCCGGAGGGCAATCCAGCATGGGCAATTCACCGCCAGACACGCCTTGCTCGGGAACATCTGGCTTATTCCACCTCCAAAGATGGAGTTTCTATTATGAGCAATAAGAAGTCGCCCGGCAAGGGCGGGACCACGCATCATGTCGTACCGGACCCGGACCGCGGTTGGAATGTGAAGCGGGGCGGCGCAAGCCGTTCCTCTGGGCATTTCGACACCAAGCAGGAGGCTGTTGATCGCGCGCGCGAGATCAGCCGCAATGCGAATAGCGAATTGAAGATCCACAATCAGGACGGCAAGATCGCTCAGTCGGACAGCCACGGTAACGATCCGCGTAATATCAAGGGCTAAAACCCCAACAGATCAGGGAGGGGCGGAGCTTTCCGCCCTTTCCGTTGCAGGAGGAATTGAATGACCGACAAAATCAGCCAGCGTGCGATCAACGACGCGGCCTGGGCAGCATGCGACACGTTTCGGGGTGTCGTTGATGCCGCGCAATACAAGGATTACATCCTGACCATGCTGTTCTTGAAATACGTATCGGACGTCTGGCAGGACCACTTCAATGAATACAAGAAGCGCTTTGGCGACGATGACGAACGCATCCGCCGCCGCATGGAACGCGAGAAATTCTTCCTGCCCGAAGGCACGTCCTTCTATGACCTTTATCGCCAGCGCGGTGCAGACAACATCGGCGAGATCATCAATATCGCATTGGAAAAATTCGAGGACGCCAACAAGCAGAAGCTCGAAGGCGTGTTCCGCAACATCGATTTCAATTCCGAATACAATCTCGGTGAGACCAAGGACCGCAACCGGCGCCTGAAAAACCTTCTTGAAGATTTCAACAAGCCTGCCCTCAACATGAGCCCGTCGCGCGTCGACGAAGACGTGATCGGCGAAACCTACATCTATCTGATTTCCCAGTTCGCATCGGATGCAGGAAAGAAGGCTGGTGAATTCTTCACGCCGCGCAAGATTTCCGAGCTTCTGGTCCGGCTGGTCAACCCGCAACCGGGCAACCGGGTGTACGATCCCGCCTGCGGTTCTGGCTCGCTGTTGGTGCGTGCATCGGAGCAGGTCGCGGCCGATGCGACAACAGAACAGGACAAGCGCAATTTCCAGCTTTTTGGGCAGGAAGTGAACAGCGGCACGCGGGCGCTGGCACGTATGAACATGTTTTTGCATGGGCTCGATAGCGCCGAGATTGAATGGGGCGATACGCTTAACAGCCCTAAGCACCTTGAAGGCGATGCGCTCAAGCGCTTCGATGTTGTCGTCGCGAATCCGCCTTTCTCGCTGAAGAAGTGGAGTGGCGAGGAAAAGAAGAAGGGCAAGGATCAGGACGACGAGGATACGACCGGTAAAATCGATCCGCGCATCGACCCCTACAACCGCTATTTCCGAGGTATTCCGCCGGTTTCCCGTGCCGACTTCGCCTTCATCTCGCATATGGTTGAAAGTGCACGTCCAATGTCGGGCCGCGTAGGCGTCATCGCGCCACATGGGGTCTTGTTCCGGGGCGGCGCCGAAGGGCGCATCCGGCAATCTATGATCGAAGAAAATCTGATCGATGCCGTCGTCGGCCTACCCGCGCAGTTGTTTCCCTCGACCGGCATTCCGGTCTGCATCGTCATCTTCGACCGCGCCCGGGAAAAGGGCGGCGCGCGCGAAGATGCCGACAACGTGATGTTCATCGACGCGTCGCGCGCCTACGAGCCGGGCAAGAAGCAGAACCAGTTGCTCAATGAGCATCTGAAGGACATCGTTGACGCCTATCGCAATCGCCAGCCTGTCGAGCGTTATGCCCGTCCGGTGGCGCGTGCGGAAATCAAGGAAAACGGCTTCAACCTCAACATCCCGCGTTACGTCGACACTTTCGAAGCGGAAGAGGAAATCGACATCGCCGCCGTTCAGCGCGAAATCGTCGATCTGGAGCGGCAGCTGGCCGAAAGCCGCATACGGATGAATGGCTATTTGCAGGAGCTTGGGCTGGATGTCTGAACGTCGCGCTTATCCAAAGAGTGTTCAGGCGGGGATTCCAAAGCTCGGGCCAAAGCCCCGTGGATGGAGTACGTATACCTTGGGCGATCTACTTACTGTTGTGGAGAGACCCATCCTGCTTGAGCCTCAAGAACGGTATCAACTCGTTACCGCGAAGCGCAATCGTGGCGGCATTATCGAACGTGGGCAGCTCAAGGGGCGGTCGATCAAGACCAAAACTCAGTTCGTAGCAAAGAGCGGAGATTTCCTGATTTCACGACGTCAAATTGCCCACGGCGCATGTGGAATTGTTCCTGCGTCTTTGGACAACGCTGTCGTGTCAAACGAATACGTTACGCTTCAGCCAACCCAATTGCTGAATATCAATTTCCTCAAGCATCTGACCAATACCATTTACTTCCAGCAGACCTGCTTTCATTCGAGTATTGGAGTTCACGTCGAAAAACTTGTGTTTAATCTAGAACATTGGATGACATGGCAATTTCATCTGCCACCTCTCCACGTACAGCGCCGTATTGCTGCCGTTCTTGACGAATGGGATGAGGCCATCGCGAGAGCGGAGACGCTGGCGGGAGCCAAGCGCCAGCAGCGCGATTGGCTGACCGACGAGTTGACCAGGACAAACAATCGTCAAGCCATGAGCGAACTTGCCCACATCGTCTTTTCGACAGTGGACAAAAAAACAGCGCCGGACGAGATCAAGGTGCGCATCTGCAACTATCTACATGTACTCGGAAACCGCGCACTCACCGATGATTTGCGCTTCGATACGGGCTCCGCGACGGCTCAGGAAATCGAGCGATTTGGCCTCCAGCTCGGCGATGTCGTTTTCACAAAAGATTCGGAAACCGCTGAAGAAATCGCTGAAGTTTCGGTGGTTATGGAGCAATTGGAAAATGTGGTCTGCGGTTATCATTTAGCCGTTGCACGTCCGCTGGAGGGGATCGCACTCGGACGCTATGTAGCACACGCTCTGCGCAATCCGTCGGTTCGCAACGAATTCGTGACGCGTGTAAATGGCGCTGTTCGTTTCGGCCTGACAATGGAAACGATGGACCAAATTGAAATTCCGTTGCCGTCTCTCGAAACCCAACTTCGCGTCGCAGACATTCTAGATACCGCGGATTCCGAGATAACCTCTCTCTTGCGTTACATAGATCAACTCCGCCTGCAAAAGCGCAGCTTAGTGCAAAAGCTCCTAACTGGCGATTGGCCGGTGCCCGCGAGTATCGACCGGCTTCTGTCCGGCGGGCAGGATATTGAACACGCTGTCGGAGTAGAGGAGCAACGCGCGGAGGCGACGGGATGAGCCAAAGCCCGCAATTCCCGACCTCCGAAGTCGGTGGCGTGCAGGTTCAGACCTTGCATCTACTCGCAAATCTTGGCTGGTGTTACAAGACGCGCGCCGAATGCGAGGCGGAACGGCGCGGGCGATTGGCGTCGACCCTGCTTGAAGACGTGTTGGCCGAACGCCTGCACGCCATCAACCGGATCGAGCAGCGCGGCAAGACATGGCCCATCACCGATGCTGCCGCGCAGGAAGCCATTGGCAAGCTGCAAGCGGCGCTGAGCGACACCAGCAAGGGCGCGCAGGCCACTAATGAGGCCGTGACCAATCTCCTGCAACTTGGCACCGGTATCCCCATCACCATCGAAGGGGAAACCAAGAGCCGTCAGCTCGCCTATGTCGACTGGCAGAACCCGGAGAACAATTTCTACCACATAACGGCGGAGTTTCCCGTCGAGCGCTCCCGCTCGGCCGATACGCGCCGCCCCGACATCGTGCTTTTCATCAACGGCGTTCCGGTTGCCATCATCGAACTCAAGAAATCGGCTGAGGGCACCGAGCAGGGGATTAGCCAAAGCATCCGCAATCAGGGTACGGACGAAATCCCACGCCTCTTCGCTTCGGCGCAAATCCTGCTTGCCGCCAACCCGTCCGACCCGCGCTATGCGACGCCCGGAACGCCAAAACAGTTCTGGGCTAAATGGCGGGAGAAGGAAATCAGCGAGCGGCGCATCGGCGAGTTGGTGAATGCACCGCTCAACCCTGCTGAGGCCAGTGCCATCTTCGCCGACTTCTCGCCGCACCGCCGCCGCCATGAAGGATTGATGGACGGCGCGGATGGGCGCTTGCCGACGCCGCTCGACACCACGCTCATTGCGCTCTTCTCCAAAGGTCGCGTCATCGATCTGATCCGCTCGTACACGCTGTTCGACAGCGGCATAAAGAAGATCGCTCGCTATCAGCAATATTTCGGCGTAAAGGCCGCGCTTCTGCGCCTGTCGCAATATGACGACCACGAGCGTCGCAAGGGCGGCGTGATCTGGCATACGCAGGGTTCGGGCAAGTCGCTGACCATGGTGATGCTGGCCAAGGAGATCGCCAACCTCGTCGACAATCCGCGCATCGTTCTCGTCACCGACCGGCGCGATCTCGACCGTCAAATCCGCGACACCTTCAAGGCGACCGGGTTGGATGTCCGCCAAGCCACGACCGGACGGCATCTGCTCGACCTCGTGGAGGAGAAGGCGGGGATTGTCACAACTCTTATTCACAAATTCAAGTCCGGCTTGCGCAGCCGTGAAACCATTGATCAAAGCCGGGACGTTTTTCTGCTTGTCGACGAAAGCCACCGCAGCCAGACCGTGAAGGATGATGAGAGCCTGCACAAGCAGATGCGCAAGGTGTTTCCGAATGCCTGCTATATCGGCTTCACCGGCACGCCTTTGCTGAAGAAGGAGCGCTCGACCTTCGACCGGTTCGGCGGCCTCATCCACACCTACAAGATCGACGAAGCCGTCGAGGACGAGGCTGTCGTGCCGCTTCTCTACGAGGGGCGACTGATCGAAATCGATGTCGACGAAAAATCGCTCGACCGCTGGTTCGAACGCCACACCAAAGGGCTTTCGCCCGAGCAAGTTGCCGAACTCAAACGGAAATTCTCGCGCGGCCGGGAGGTCCTGAGTGCCGAGCCCTATCTAATTGAAATCGCGGCCGATGTGTCTGAGGACTTTTCCCGGAACTGGAAAGCGACACCCTACAAAGGACAGCTGGTCGCTCAAACCCGTCGTGCGGCGGTGATCCTCAAGAAGCTGCTCGATAGCTTCGGTGATGTGACGAGTGAAGTGATCATTTCGCCCGGAGATGACCGGGACAATCACGGGCAGGTCAACGAAGAGCCGAGCGACGAAGTCGACAAATTCGTCAAGCAGGTGAAGGCCAACTACGGCTCCGTCGAACGGTATGAGGAACTTGTCATTGAGCGCTTCAAGGGAGATGGCGACCCGGACATCATCATCGTCGTGGACAAGCTCCTGACCGGCTTCGACGCACCACGCAACCGTGTTCTCTATCTTACCAAGAAGCTCAAAGAGCACGGCCTGCTGCAAGCAATTGCCCGTGTGAATCGGCTGTATGAGGACGACACCGGGGAGAAGAAGGAATTCGGCCATATCGTCGACTATGCCGGTGTCCTGGGCGAACTTGACGCAGCGCTAACGCAGTATTCGGCATTCGAGGGCTATGACGAGGCCGATGTCGCAGATGCGCTGCACGCGATCCGAAAAGAAACCGACAGCCTGCCTGACAAGCACGCGGCCCTCCTCGATCTCTTCAAGGCGATCAAGAACCAACACGACCAAGAGGCATTCGAGGCCTCGCTTGCCGACGACCTCCGACGGCAGGATTTCTATGACCGCCTGCGGGATTACGCGAAAGCCCTGCAACTTGCTTTTTCATCCGAGACCTTCACGCAGGCTACCGATCAGCGGGTCATTGACGGTTTCAAGGCCGACCTCAAACGGTTCGAGAACCTGAGACGATCGGTTGCCAGGCGCTACGCCGATCGGCTCGACGATGCCAAGTCGAAGGAACTCGACGCCAAGATCAAGGCTCTGCTCGACAGGCATATCACGACTGATGGCATCGTTCCGGTTGTCGCAGCTGTCAACATTTTCGATGAAGCGGGCTTCCGTCAGGTTGTACTTGAGGAAACGGGGAGTGTTGCCGCCAAGGCGGACGCCATCTCCAGTGCCACATCGAAAACCATCACTGAGAAGATGGAGGACGACCGCGTCTTCTACGAGCGCTTTTCGAAGATGATCAAGGATACGATTGAGGAATTCCGGGCCGGTCGCCTGAGCGAGCAGGATTACTTCCAGCGCGTGCAAGACATCCGAAACGGGGTGGTCAATCGTAATTCAGCAGACGATGTTCCCGTCAGCTTGAAAGGTAACGAGCTGGGAAGCTCCATCTATCGCAATCTCGTTGATGGCTTCGCCTCGGTCGTGCCACCGACCGAGGCGTCGAGTTACGCGGAGAAAACCGCAGCGGCTTTTGACGAGATTATACGCCGACATCGCAAAATCGGCTGGCAGGATGATCCAGACACCCTGAATGAAATCCGCAATGCGATGGATGACTTTCTCTATGACGAGATAAAGAACGCGAATGGGCTCTACAGCCTTCAAGCGGATGCAATGGATGCAATGATCGACAGTGCACTAGTCATTGGTCGCCGGCAGTTGAAATTCTGATGCCAGACGAGTTTTCCGCCCAAAAGATCGATCTTGGGGGGCAGATTATCCCCTACGCGCTAAAACGCTCTTCGCGAAAGACCTTGAGCATAACGGTTTTTCCGGATGGCGGCGTTCTGGCTGTTGCACCGGTATCGTCGGACTTGGAGGCCATCGAGCAACGACTGCGACGGCGAGGTCGCTGGATACTCCGAACTCGACGGGAGTTTGAGCAATTTCGACCAATCACTCCGCCGCGCAAATACGTGCCGGGCGAAACTCACCGCTACCTTGGGCGACAGTTCAGGTTGCTAGTTGAGCAGTCTCTGCGCTCAAGCGTCACCATTGAGGGGGACAGGATAGCGATCAGATATCCTGGCACACGGTCTGCCGACAAAACCGAGCAACTTCTGAAGGCTTGGTTTCAACGGCAGGCGCGGCAAATCCTTTCAGAGCGTTTGACCTCACTGTTGAGAGTTTTTCCGGAAATTGGCGATGAGCCCAGATTGACCGTGCGCAAGCTGACAAAGCGTTGGGGCAGCATGTCCAACGACGGAACGCACATGCTGCTCAACACTCGTCTAATCGAGGCCCCCTCTGACTGCATTGACTATGTCATCATTCACGAACTTTGCCATGTCCAAGAATCGAATCATGGTCCTGCCTTCTTCGAGTTGCTGGAGCAGAAGCTTCCAGACTGGGAACGGCGCAAGAGCCGCCTTGAGAAAATAATGGTGTAAAGTCAGGTAATTACCGGGAACGAATTCTATGAGCGACATCAAACTTTTCCGTACAGACACTAACGCGGTGACCGAATTGCACGGCAGCGCAGTAACCTTAGAAAAGTCGCTTCAAACCCTCATCGAACGGAACATGGAAGCATTCATCGGGGTGCGATTTCTCGCCTCCGAGTTCATCACCACCAATGGCGGACGGATGGACAGTCTGGGAATCGATGAAAACGGCTCGCCCGTTATCATCGAATATAAACGGGCCAGCAACGAGAACATCATCAACCAAGGGCTTTTCTATCTCGACTGGCTCATGGACCATAAGCGCGATTTTGAATGGCTCGTCCTCAAGCGATTCGGACAGGAGCAGGCGGAGGGAGTTGATTGGAGTTCGCCCCGACTCATTTGCATCGCCGGCGACTTCACCAAGTTTGATGCCCATGCAGTCAATCAAATGAACCGGAATATCGAACTGGTTCGCTATCGTCGGTTCGGTGAAGAACTGCTTCTTTTCGAACTCCTAACGTCAGCAACAGAGCGTCCAACGAGGGAAACATCTGGGGACGCCTCCGTCACGACGGGTGAACTTTCGGCAGCCCGCCCACGCTCACGGCAGAAGACCGTCACGCAATATCTCGCGGACGCCGACCAGGAACTCGGTGACCTTTACGAGTCGGTGAAAGCCTATCTGCTCGCGCTGGGCGATGATGTGCAGACGAAGACACTCGATAACTACGTAGCGTTTCGCCGGTTGAAAAACTTCGCTTGCGTCGAGGTAAAGCCTCAGATTCGGCACCTGAAGGTCTTTGTGAAAGTCGACCCGGACAGTATCGACTTGGAACCCGGCTTTACCCGCGATGTGAGGCACATCGGCCATTTCGGAACTGGCGATCTGGAAATCATCATCACCGATGCCGCAACTCTGGATCGGGCAAAGCCGCTTTTGGAACGGAGCTATGACGGGGCGTGACCGCAACCTTTCGGCTTCATCAAGATTTGATGGGTGCGGCTATCCCGCTTCCCACAAGACACGCTACGCAAGCTTCGTCTTCGCACGGTCGTGGGGCTGTCTACCTGCGCCACTAAGCGATTCGCCTTCAGTGTCAGCCGATTAGCGCGAAAAGATCGCGCATGCGCCATCACCTACCCATCGGGGCGGTAACAGTCATGCTGAAACGAGCTGAGCTGTCTCCGTTATTGCAGGGACTCATGGAGCGGTCTGGTGCATGTTCACGTTGCGAAGCTTGGGGTGAAAGGTGCCGGATTTGCGTGGCGAGCCGCGCGATGGCGGGTGGCGTTACGATATTGAGGTCTCCGCGCCGCCCGCCATCGGTTATATCCGAATGTGTTGATCCCACGAAACGGTGAGGGTTTCGCCTTTGCGTTTCGCCTCGAACGCTCGCTTCCCCTTCTCGACCCAGAGCGAGCGGGCTTGCTCCCTCTGCTCGCTTTTGAGCTTTTCGGCCATCCAGAGCAGCGCACCGTAGATCATGGGGCGGTCGTCGTTGGTGAGTTCCACGATGCCCGCCTTGACGACAAGGCCACCCAACTCGATCAGATGTTTCGTGCGTTTCCGGCGCTCAACTTGCCAGTCACCCATGTCATGCCGCGCCTTTTTTGCTTGGTGCCGGTTGCGCTGCCCGGTTGCGTTTGAGCGCGGCTTGCATCGTCGTCATTTGCCGGAGCAGGTCGCCGCGATTTGCTCCGAAACCACCCCGCACCGCGCTTGGCCCACGCTTCCCGCTTTGCAGCATCTTTCGTCTCGGACAGCACGATGAGCGCGCCCGCCAGTTCGTCTGCGGTGAGCGCATCGGCGCCGGTTGCAATAACCAGTTCGCCCAACTGCTGTACCTTCCGCGTCTTGAGCGCTTTGGCCTTGTCCTCCAGCGCCTTCAGCTCCGCGTCAAAGTATCGTGGTTTGCGCAATATCGTCTCCATCGTCTTGGTTCGTTGTAGATGGGAGGATCATAGTTGAGCCTCTGCGAGAATGATTCCATGTTGCCGGGACGGTCTGGCACGGGTTGGTCCCGCCCGAGATTTTTTCGAGGGAGGGCGCGCTTATGACAGAAGTAAACCTCCACCTCCGGTGGAGGACTGGACGCGTTCTACATCGTAGTTGAGAGACCTCCGGCTTGGACCGTTAGATGGCCGAGACATCAAACGGAGGTTTTATGGATGAACGATCGCAATCGCACGCGACGTGGGACTGCAAATATCATGTGGTATTTGCGAGCAAGTACCGAACGAAACGGCTTTACGGGGAATGCGAGATCCAGGAAGGGCACCCTATGCCCGACCATGTGCACATGCTGATATCGATCCCACCGAAGCACTCGGTCTCGCATGTTGTCGGTTTTTTTAAGGGCAAGACGGTGGTTTACGTGGCCAACAAATATGCCCGTAAACGGCGCTACAAAGGGTATCACTTTTGGGCGCGGCGCGTACTTCGTGTCGACGGCTGGCTATGATGAGCAGGTCGTCAGACGTTATATACGTAATCAGGAAAAGGCCGACAAAGCTTTCGACTTTGCCGACCACTTTAATCGTAGCTACTAACACATAGCAAAACCGCTTCTAGCGGTTCAAGCGCAGCGTTTCAAACCTCCACCTCTGGTGGAGGTCATGACTTATACGTCGTCCGATGTGCGCTTTTCCGTGCTGATCTCTTGATCGCGATGGCGATCTATCATCTTCACGTCAAGGTCATTGGCCGCAAAGCCGGGAGCAGCGCGGTGGCCTCCGCCGCCTACGGTTCGGCCTCACTTCTCTTGTGGGTGCCGGCATTGGCATCAAGTTTCCTCCGGTCGCCCGCATCCCGCTTCTCGGTGAGACGCCGGATGATGTTGATGAGGAGGATCTTGCCGAGGCTGCCGCCCCCGCGAATGATGCTGTTCCCGTTCCTACCCAGGTAGACGATAGTCCGCTCACTATTGCCGAAGCCAAGCGCCGTCTGGCCTTGACCTTCGGCGTCGATCCCTCAGCGATCAAGATCACGGTGGTAGGTTGACCAGCTGCCGGAGGCGCATCACTGTTGCGACCGCATCAGGCGCATTTTGTCTATCCTATTCGTCGGCGAGTGATTGGCCTGAAATCGAACGAGGTAGGATTTGAGCATGAGCGTTGATCTGACTGCCGCAAACAATCTTCCGCCAGGGGCCGATGAGCTGTTCCGTATTTTCGCACGCTTTGAATTCGCGCTCAAAATGGTCGGTTATGCAAAGATGAGCGGCAGTATAGTCAATATCCTCTGGAACGACTTTGCCAATTCTAAGCCAATCGGTGAGACGTTTTTCGCTCAGGTGAGCGGATCTGGTATATGTCCGCTATTATTGACCGATCCGCCGAAGGCCGATCGGATAGAGAACGGACATTACGATTTCGAGGACCAGGCGAAGAAGCCGGAAACCGCTGCTGAGCTTCTCCTAATGGTCCGCCGAGTTCGGAACAACCTGTTTCATGGTGGCAAATATTTTGACGACAACGTCGAGCGAAATCGGCGCGGCGGACGTCCGCAGCAGCGCATCAGGCGGTGCGATGCGGGCGGACGTCGATGCTGGAACAGGCGCCGCAGTCGGTCGGCGTGGTTCCGAACCACCGCTCGGCCGAACTGGGTCTTCAGCCTTGCAGCACCCAGGACCGCGAGCCATCGGCACTTCGAAGAAGATCAAGGCGGAAGAAGCCGGCCGGGTCCGCTACGTATCGCAGCCGCGAGGCGCTTCATCGCCTCGGCTAGGCTCCGCTCCTCGCTCGAGAGAGGGGCGGAGCCGCTCAACACGCGCGTCGCGACGCCCGAGCGCGCGGGCCGGCCAGACCGGCCTTCCAGCCCCAGGCAACGCCACACGTGCCTCGTCGACGGCAAATCCTTCACGCCGCCGACTGCGCGCTGAGACGGACTGCAAAAGCAAAGATTGACCGCCCGTATCGCGATTGTTCTGCCGTGCGTCCACCCTCACTGCCGTGAAAATGCCCGTCAGAAACCAGGCGTGCAATAAGAGCCGGGCCTGGCGTCGGCACAGGCAAGACGCATATCGCGACCCGCGAAGATCACGTTGGTAAAACTCGCCCGCTCCGCGCCTAGTCCCGTTGCGCTCGTAAGGTGTTTGCTGACAAAGGTCGGCGGAGTTTTCCTTGATCGATGCCCACTTTGATTTTTATCCGACGGCCGAGCGGTTTGAATCCGATCTCTTCCAAGGCAGAGCCGAGCGAGGATTCCTTTGCGGGCTTTGGTTTGCGGCGTGATGGCCGTGCCATCGCTGCCTCCTTTCGTTGGATCAGGAGCACTTTGGGCTCCGCGACCATATCCGGCAAGGGCGAAAACGATCGGCCAGCTGAGGGCATCTATGGCTCAATCCTCAAGCAAGTCTTTTCGGGTGTAACCGGTTGGTCTGGCTCGACGTCGCCGACGATGAGTGCATTTCCAATCTGAAGCAACGAGGCCAAACGGGTGGGGGAACGCCTGAACAATTCGAAGAGCCTCTGGAGTACACTCGGGGCTGTCGCCTCAGACGGAACCACCTGAACTCCTTTGAAGGCCATTGCGGCGGGTCCTGAAACGATCCTCGCCAAACGGTGGGCCGGTATAATCCATCCTCCAGTCGTGTTATCTTGGTAGTCGATCACGGAGGGGGCCATGAGCGACGACCGCGCGAGCGTTGTTGATATGGTGTTGCTGATCCTGGGGATGCGGGTCACCAAAATGATCGAAGTGGCCGCTACGCTGGGGCTTGCCGATTTGATCGACGAAGAACCGCGTCGAGTCGAGGATCTCTCTGCACTCACGGGCACCGATCCCGTTTCACTTCGCCGCCTGTGCCGAGCGCTAGTTGCCTGCGGGGTGTTCCGCCACGACGATGAGGGAAGGCTCGCGCACAACGGACGGTCTCGCTGGCTGCGGCGTGATGCCAGTCCATCATTGCACTACATAAGCCGCTACTCGGGCATGCCAAGCACCTGGGGTGTGTGGTCCCGGTTGGAAGACGTTGTGCGAGAAGGCGAGCCTGCCTTCGAGCGGCACTTCGGAACACCCTATTTCGACTATATGAAGGATCACCCTGACGAGGCATCGATATTCGACGCCCACATGCAGAACAGCCCCGACGACCGGCATGCAGCCGTGGCGGAGGCCTACGATTTCTCCGACGTCGGAACTGTAATCGACATTGGCGGCGGTAACGGAGCGCTGCTATCGGCCATCTTGACGGCCTACCCGTCAGTTCGCGGGGTGCTGTTCGACCATCCGGACGTGGTTGGCAAGGCCTTTGAGACCTTTCCTTTTTTGGAAGGTCGCTGTGAGCTTGCGCCCGGCGATTTCTTCGACGCGGTGGCTGCGGGTGGCGACGTCTACACGCTGGCGCAAGTTCTGCATGACTGGAGCGACGAGCGCTGCGTTCAAATTCTCCGCAACTGCCGGGCAGTCATGCACGACAAGGCACGACTTCTCGTAATTGACCGCATAATGGATGGCATCCCCGATCGAACCAAGGCCTTGGATTACCTTACCGATTTGCACATGATGGTGCTTTTCAAGGAGGGGCGAGAACGCACCGCGGAGGAGTTCGCGACTCTGTTCCAACGCGCGGGACTTCAACCACCACGGATAATGCCCACAGGGTCCGCCTTCTTCATTGCCGAGACGATGGTCAAACCCACGTCCTAGCTTCATCTCGTTTTGTCTGCGGATCGCAGGGCCTCCTCCTAAGCCGCAACGACGCGGACTACCTCCAGTTGCATGTCGAGCCTTGTCTTAGCTATTCGCAAACCGCATGGCCAGTCTCGCTCCGTGATCGGCGATCTACTGCGCGTCACGGTCGTGGCAGAATTCGTGCTGCCGTGCCAATTGCCTCGCATCATCCGGGGGCAGGTTGGAACAACTCGACGACATTTCCGGAAGGGTCGACCAAGAGCGTCTGCTTCCCGCCTGGTCCGCTGACGATTTCATTCCCGAAGCGCACGCCGGCGGAGCGCAACCGCTCAACCTCGGCGGCCAAATCATCGACTACGATGTGAATGCGGTTCCAGCCTCCAGGACGTGGCTGCTCGCCATCGGGCATTGGTCGCCCTGCCGAGCTCGTTGGCCCACTGAGCAGGAGCCGTAGTGCTCCGCGCTTCACATCGGCAAATGCCGGGGCGTGGTTCGATATCACCGCGAAGCCAAGGTGGTTGGTGTACCACGCGATTGCCGCTTCGACGTCATCGACCATGTAGCGGATATTGACGGTTGTCTCGGGCATCTGTCTTCCTCCGAACGATCCACGCTGAGCGCGAGGATGGTTTTGCCCGGAGGCGACTATAGTCCTTATCCTGTCATGACCGCAAACGCGACGCAGAGTTTTGATCTGTCAGTTGGGTGGCTTCGGATTGCCGTCGTGCCGCCCAAGCAGCTGCAAACGGTTGACAACGCTCTGCTCTCATGTCTGAGTGGCTGCATGGGGTCGCGATCACCCCATGAGGCGTCATGCTGAAGTATCGCGTCCATTGAACCGTTATAACGGAGGGGCGCGTGATGCCTTCATTCACTGAAATTTCATCTGAAAAGCTTGACCGTCTCATTGGAACCCACGGGGCTCCGAGGCTCATCGACGTCCGCAATGACGAGGATTTTGCAGCCGATCCGAGGCTTGTTCCGGGGTCCTTCCGACGCTCCTTTGTCGAAGTCGCCCAATGGGGCCGTGACATTACGGGCTCAACCGTCGTTATCTGCGACCATGGTGCCAAACTCAGCCACGGCGTGGCCGCGCATCTGCGCGCCATGGGCGTTGCCGCCGAAACGCTTGAAGGCGGCTTCAAGGCCTGGATAGAGGCAGGCGGACTGGCCGTTCCCGAAGAGAAGCTGCCGCCCCGCGATAAGCAAGGGAGGACCGTCTGGGTGACGAGGGCGAGGCCGAAGATCGACCGTATCGCATGTCCGTGGTTGATCCGCCGCTTCATCGATCCGTCGGCAATCTTCCTCTTCGTTGTTGCATCCGAGGTCGCGACGGTCGCCGATCGCTTCGGAGCGACCCCGTTCGATGTCGAGGACGTATTCTGGAGTCATCGCGGCGAACGGTGTTCGTTCGACACGATGGTCCAGGAGTTCGGACTGGAATCCGAGCCGCTCCTGCGCCTCGCGACGATCGTTCGCGCGGCAGATACGTCGCGACTTGATCTCGTGCCTGAGGCTGCGGGCCTGCTTGCCGTTTCGCTTGGGTTGTCCAGGATGTACACCGACGACCTCGAGCAACTGGAGGCGGGGATGGTCCTCTACGATGCCTTTTATCGTTGGTGCCGAGACGCCACGGAGGAGTCTCACAATTGGCCTTCCGCGAAAAAGGGGGCCTGATGTGACGAGCATTTCTGACACCACGACGGCGGCCGATAAGCCGGCCGCTGAGGCACACCACGGCGTGTCCTTCGCCGAAGCTTTCCGTGTCTGGCTGCGGGTCGCTGCACTCAGCTTCGGCGGACCGGCAGGACAGATCGCCGTGATGCACCGAATCGTCGTCGACGAGAAGAGGTGGATCGGGGAGCATCGCTTCCTGCACGCTCTCAATTATTGCATGCTGTTGCCAGGCCCAGAGGCACTACAACTCGCCATCTACATCGGCTGGCTGCTGCATAAAACTGCGGGCGGTTTGGTCGCGGGCATCCTGTTCGTGCTTCCCGGCTTCCTGTCCATTCTCTTACTCAGCTACCTCTATGTGGCATTCGGAAGCGTTGATGCCGTCGAAGGGGTGTTCTTCGGTCTCAAGGCCGCCGTCCTTGCGGTCGTCGTACAGGCCGTCGTCAGGATCGGTGGGAGGGCGCTCAGGAACAGGGCCATGATCGCGGTCGCCGCAGCCGCTTTCATTGCGATCTTCGCATTCCATGTGCCGTTCCCACTGATTATCCTTGCTGCGGCGATCATTGGCTTTGTCGGTTCGAAGTTCGAGTCTGCGTCATTTCGGGTGGGCGGCCACAAGTCGGGGGGCGGCCCGGTTCTGTCGGACGCCGACTCTGCGCTGGGTGAAGAGATACCGCCGCATGCGCGTCCGAACCTCCGGTGGTCGTTGCGTATCTCGGTCGTCCTGCTTGCGCTTTGGCTCGTCCCGGTGCTTCTTCTCTACGTATTCCTCGGTAGCAACGACGTGTTCACTCAGATAGGCGTCTTCTTCAGCAAGATGGCCGTTGTGACCTTTGGCGGAGCCTACGCCGTCCTTGCATACGTAGCGCAGGAAGCGGTCCAACACTACGGCTGGCTCAAGCCCACCGAGATGCTTGACGGCCTCGGCATGGCGGAGACAACCCCGGGACCGCTCATCATGGTGCTGCAGTTCGTCGGCTTCATGGGGGCTTACCGTCATCCAGGTACTCTTGACCCGATGATCGCCGCCACGCTTGCAGCGATCTTGACTACCTGGGTGACGTTCATCCCCTGCTTCCTCTGGATATTCCTCGGAGCGCCATTCATCGAGAAGCTGAGGGGTAACATTCCGCTTGCAGGTGCGATGTCGGCCATTACCGCCGCGGTCGTCGGTGTGATCCTCAATCTGGCGATCTGGTTCGGCCTCCATTTCCTCTTCGCCGATGCTACGGTGCACCGTCTGGGACCACTTTGGGTCGAACTGCCGATTTGGTCTTCGCTTTCGTTACCTTCTCTCGCACTCAGTCTTGCGGCGGCGATCGCGATTTTCCGCTTCAAGGTGTCGGTCATCCCGACCTTGCTGGCCTGCGCTCTTGCAGGTGCTGCGTGGAGCATCGCCAGCGCAACCTGATCGACTGCTGATCAAGACCGCGTGGGGTCGCCATGCTGCGGAAGATGAGCTGCTGCGTCACTGCGCAACAAACGACTCCTTATGCGATCCTCAGGATGGATTAGCGTGAGGCCAAAACCACCAGATGGTTGCTGCGACGGCAAGACACCATATGGCGGCGACAAAGAACGCTGCCACCAGGCTGACCGGTCTGCCCACGGCTGTGGCGGCCGTTGCTCGATGCTCCTCCATCACTTCCGATGGGATCAAACGGACCACCAGGATGATCGCCAGAGGAAGCAGGATCGCGTCATCCAGGTAGCCGAGCACAGGGATGAAGTCGGGTATCAGGTCGATGGGCGACAGGGCGTACCCCGCGATCCCCAACGCCAGCGCTTTCGCATACCAGGGGGTACGCGGATCACGGGCCGCGAGCCAGAGCGCGTGAACGTCTCGTCTGATTTTCCTTGCCCACTCGACAAGCCGCTTCGCCATCGTTTTCTTGTATAGCCTTCTCGTGGTCATGCTGCCGCGAGGGCAGGGATAACAAGCAAAGCCATGCGGTCGATCTGGGTTTTATTTCAACGCAGCCAGATAGCGGCAGTTGAAGTGCGCCGACGGAGTTGTGTCTGGTTGACGCCCGTCTAGATCGTTACCCGACGACCGCGCGGTTTGAATCCGCTCTCGTCCAGGACAGAGCCGAGCGAGGTTTCCTTCGCCGACTTTTGTTCCCTTCGTTCGAGAACAACGCGCCATCATATCCTTTTCGAACAATACTTGAACTTGCCCGGCCGCTACGTCAGGCGGCGCGTGAGTTCTTTTTCGGCCCGATGAATCTTTTGCGGAACACGGCAGACAGCGGCGTGAGCTTGATGACACGCTTGACCTGCGACAGGGTACCTTTCTTGGTGCCGAAGAGATGGAGGCGGCTCACCATCCGGCCGGAGCGGATCATGTCCTCGAGGTTCGGTCCGACAGGTTTCACCGCCTTTCGCTTCTCCACGGTCACTTCGGCACTACGGATTTCCTCGTTGATGTAGTTGGCGATTTCGAGGTAACCGAGCCGCGTGTAGTGGCGGTCGTCGGTCAATTCGCCGTAGGCGACCACGTCGTTGATCGAGACGAACCGCCAATTGGCGTTCGCCTGGCAAAACGCAGCGCAGGCCTCATTATAGAGGGTCAAGAGTTCGTGATTTTCCGGCGATAGGGTCCCGTTGACGTCTCGCGTGTTCGCACCCAACAGGAACTTTTGCTTGGCTTCCGTTGCGGAGACATTCAGGAAATCCAGCGATCGCTTCAGCAGATCCACCCGTTGCAGCCGGCTGGCTTCGTACAAGGTGGCGCTCTTGAGAAAATTGGCCCAGGGATGCGCATCTATGTAGCTGCCGAGCCCTTCCGGGTGCACGCGCACGACGACACCGTCGTCGGTCAAAAGGTGTGCTCCTTTCATCGCCGCCGACAGCGA
>NZ_SLUQ01000021.1 GCF_004345245.1 Rhizobium sp. BK251
ATCGCTGCCGTCAGAGACGTCTTGCCGTGGTCAACGTGCCCGATCGTGCCGATGTTGACGTGCGGCTTGTTGCGCTCAAACTTACTCTTTGCCATATCGGCTCTCCATTTCTGCTAGTCCCCGGAGGGACTAATTCTTGTTATCGGTCAATTGGTATTCCGGTCACTTCTGACCGGAATACTTTGCCTGGATTTCCGTAGCGACGTTCGACGGGACCGGCGCGTAGTGATCGAAAGTCATCGTGTACTGAGCACGGCCCTGCGACATGGAGCGCAGGTTGTCGACGTACTTGAACATGTTCGCCAGCGGAACGTTGGCGGAGATGACAACCGCGATGCCGCGGCTTTCCTGGCCCTGGATCTGGCCACGACGGGAGTTCAGGTCGCCGATAACGTCGCCGACGTAGTCTTCCGGCGTTACGACTTCGACCTTCATCATCGGCTCGAGGAGCTGAGCACCGGCCTTCTTGGCTGCTTCACGGAAGCAGGCACGCGAGGCGATTTCGAACGCGAGAACCGACGAGTCGACGTCGTGGAAAGCACCGTCGATGAGCGTCGCCTTGACGCCGAGCATCGGGAAGCCAGCCAGCGGACCGGACGACAGAACGCTTTCGATGCCCTTCTGAACACCGGGGATGTATTCCTTCGGAATAGAACCGCCGACGATCTTGGACTCAAACTTGAACTCTTCGCCTTCCGGGTTCGGCTCGAAGATGATCTTGACGCGCGCGAACTGGCCGGTACCACCGGTCTGCTTCTTGTGCGTGTAGTCTTCTTCGGTCTGACGCGTGATGGTTTCGCGGTAAGCAACCTGCGGAGCACCGACGTTTGCTTCAACCTTGAACTCGCGACGCATGCGGTCGACGATGATGTCGAGGTGCAGTTCGCCCATGCCGGCAATGATCGTCTGACCCGATTCCTGGTCCGTCTTCACGCGGAAGGACGGGTCTTCGGCAGCCAGGCGGTTGAGCGCGAGGCCCATCTTTTCCTGGTCGCCCTTGGACTTCGGCTCGATGGCGATCTGGATGACCGGTTCCGGGAATTCCATGCGTTCGAGGATAACCGGCTTCAGCGGATCGCAGAGCGTATCGCCAGTGGTGGTTTCCTTGAGGCCTGCGAGAGCAACGATGTCGCCTGCAAAGGCTTCTTCGATGTCTTCACGCGAGTTGGAGTGCATCTGCAGCATGCGGCCGACGCGCTCGCGCTTGTCCTTGACCGTGTTCATGACCGACGAGCCCTTTTCGAGCTTGCCCGAGTAGATGCGGGCAAACGTCAGCGAACCGACGAAGGGGTCGTTCATGATCTTGAACGCGAGCATGGAAAGCGGCTCGGCATCGTCAGCATGACGCTCGATTTCGGCTTCGGTCTTGAAGTCGATGCCCTTGATCGCAGGAATGTCGAGCGGCGACGGCAGGTAGTCGACAACGGCGTCGAGCAGCGGCTGAACGCCCTTGTTCTTGAAGGCGGTGCCGCAGAACATCGGGTGGAACTTGACGTCGATCGTGCCACGGCGAACGAGCGCACGGATCTGATCGTTGTCAGGCAGAATGCCTTCGAGGTAGGCTTCGGTCGCGGCTTCGTCGATCTCGACAACGGTCTCGATCAGCTTTTCGCGATATTCTTCAGCCTTGGCCTTCATGTCCTCGGGGATTTCGACGACGTCCCACTGGGCGCCGAGCGATTCATCGCGCCATACGAGAGCATTCATCTCGATCAGGTCGACAACGCCCTTGAACTCGGTTTCTGCGCCGATCGGCAGCTGCATCACGACAGCCGTTGCGCCGAGACGGGTCTTGATCATCTCGACGGAGCGGTAGAAGTCCGCGCCGGTCTTGTCCATCTTGTTGCAGAAGATCATCCGCGGAACGTTGTACTTCTCAGCCTGGCGCCAGACGGTTTCCGTCTGCGGCTCAACACCTGCGTTGGCGTCGAGAAGAGCAATAGCACCGTCGAGAACGCGCAGCGAACGCTCGACTTCGATGGTGAAGTCGACGTGGCCGGGGGTGTCGATGATGTTGAAGCGGCGCATCTTGCCGTCACGGCCCTTCCAGAAGGTCGTGGTGGCAGCGGAGGTGATCGTGATGCCACGCTCCTGCTCCTGCTCCATCCAGTCCATGGTGGCTGCGCCGTCGTGGACTTCGCCGATCTTGTGCGACTTGCCGGTGTAATAAAGAATACGCTCGGTGGTCGTGGTCTTGCCGGCGTCGATATGCGCCATGATACCGAAATTGCGGTAGTCTTCGATTTTATATTCGCGAGCCATTGGGACTGCCTTTTGATACCGTTCGATTACCAGCGATAGTGCGAGAATGCGCGGTTGGCGTCAGCCATCTTGTGGGTGTCTTCGCGCTTCTTGACGGCACTGCCGCGGTTGTTGGATGCATCGAGAAGTTCGCCCGAAAGGCGGTCAACCATCGTCGTTTCATTGCGCTTGCGAGCAGCAGCGATCAGCCAGCGAATGGCGAGGGCCTGGCGACGCTCGGGACGGACGTCGACCGGGACCTGGTAGGTCGCACCACCGACGCGACGCGAACGGACTTCGACGTGCGGCGCAATGTTGTCCAGAGCCTGATGGAACACCGAAATCGGCTCCTGCTTGGACTTGGCATGCACAACATCGAACGCACCGTACACGATGTTTTCGGCGACGGACTTCTTGCCATCGAGCATGATGGCATTCATGAACTTGGTGACAACCAGATCGCCGAACTTCGGGTCCGGGTTGATCTCGCGCTTTTCTGCTCTGTGACGTCTGGACATAACTTCTCGTCTCTTTAACCGTTAAGGCGCTCTATCACGCGGAGAACCTCGCGCAGCGCCGGAAAACCAAAAACCGAATTACTTCGGACGCTTCGCACCGTACTTCGAACGGCGCTGCTTGCGGTTCTTGACACCCTGGGTATCGAGAACGCCGCGGATGATGTGATAACGGACACCCGGAAGGTCCTTTACGCGGCCGCCACGGATCATGACGACAGAGTGTTCCTGAAGGTTGTGACCTTCACCGGGAATGTAACCAATGACTTCGAAGCCGTTGGTCAGACGGATCTTGGCGACCTTACGCAGAGCCGAGTTCGGCTTCTTCGGCGTGGTCGTGTAGACGCGGGTGCAGACGCCGCGCTTCTGAGGGTTCTCCTGCAGAGCAGGAACCTTGTTACGCTTTACGTTCGCCTGACGAGGCTTGCGGATCAGCTGGTTTACGGTAGGCATTCAACCATCCCTTGTAAAATCTTGTCTCGATACCCTTTCGGGCCTAACTCTCGCCGTCTCCGGCAACGTCACACGTTCGTCTCAATGCGCAAAACGTGGCCCGATCCGCTTCCGCAGATGGACCACATAAAGCAGAGGACGCACAAGATAGGCGTCATGCGTGCAGCATTTGTATCTTCAACGTGCGTTTAGAACCTTGTTTGAGGCGTACTCCAGAGCGCGTCGCTCCGAACAGCCTAGCCTCACATGGGATCTGATGGCGTGCGATCTACTGGGTAAAGGCCGAAAGGTCAAGGGGTTCAGCCAAATATTCTTGCCGGACAGGCCGCCACGGCGCCCCGGAAGGCCCCGAAACGCGGGAATATGGCAGCACGCGCTCTTCCGCCGGCGCACACGGCAGCGAAATGCGCCTCGCCAGCCCATAGAGGGTAGCCAGGCGGGAATCAATGGAGAATCGCGCGAGCGCGGACCATGCCCTCACCCGCGCTTCAGAATCACCGTGGGAACGCCCTGCTCGACGACCTGGCCGCTAGGGCTTGTAGCCGATCGCCTTCACCTGGCTGACACCGGTCATCAGCCTTCCATATGCGATGCAGATGAGGTTCATCAGCCGCTTGCCAACGATCGGGCCGACGATCCACCAATAGCGCGGCCAGCGATGGTGGACGGGCGAGGCACTGATTCCGGTGAAGCCGGCACGCTTCAGGAGGTTGCCGAGGTTGCTCGGCGACCAGGTGTACAGATGGAAGTTCGGATCGTCCTCGCGGTAGCTTATCTTGAAGGACTCGTCCGGCGTAACGATCACGACCTTTCCGCCCTTGCGAAGCTTGGAGAACATTAGCCGCACCATTCCAAGCGGATCGTCGACATGCTCCAGCGCGTGGTGGGATATGATTGCGTCGGCCCAACCGTCCTCGACCTCCTCGAGACTGGCGAAGACGCGGATGCCGTTCTTGCGGGCAACCGCCGCGGCCGCCTCGTTGACCTCGATGCCAACCTTTTCCTTCACGTTGAGGCCGGAGAGGATATAACCGCCGCCACATCCGAAATCGATCACGCGATCCGATGGACCGACAAGCTTCACGAACTTCAGACGATCGAAGTCGGCAGCATAGAGCTGGTGCTCGGATGTCTTCTTGAAGTAGTTCTTGTCGTAGTAGTCGTTCTTTTCGGCAATGGCTGTAGCTGTGTCGGAAACCGTCATCTTCTCCCCCGTGAGGCAAGGCCGGACAGGCTGAGCGCCCATGCAGGACACCATGCCCGAGCCCCCCGGCCCTGTTAACCCGACAATATGGCGTAGAACCTCACCTGAACGGATAGGAAATCCTCATCCCGCCGGCGGCTGCCTTTGCTGCCCGGCAGCGCTTATCATTCGATACTCTAGAGCCTGAATTTGATGAGCGGCGGCCTTTTTTGATGGTATAGACATCACATGTTCCAGAAAGGATAAACCATGAACGTCACGCCCGATAACGACAACAATTTTGACGGCCCGATGATCTTCATAATCATCGGCAAGGGCTATGAGGAAGATGGCGGCGAAGGTGTCGATCTGCACGTCATGCTCAAGGCCCCCGACGATGATACAGCGGTGCGCGAGGCGCTGAACGCGCTTGCCGAGGGAGGCTTCATCGAGGCCGATCTCGACCAGATCGGCCTGTTGACGGACATCCCTGTCGACGAGCCCCATGCCTCCGCCTATCAAGGTGCACTAGAAGGCGAGGTCGCCATTATCCGCTTCAGTTGAGCCGAGCCCGCAATGGCACCTGATGCGCTGAAGGTTCTCATCTACGGCGTCTGCCGCGGCCAGCTTCTGGTCTTCGACGAACCGGACTTTCCCGATGTCGCGTTGCAGGTGCCTGGTGGAACGGTCGAGGCGGGAGAGAGCGCCGCACAGGCGGCCCACCGCGAATTCGCCGAGGAAACCGGATTGCCGGTGACGGCGCCGCCTGAACTGCTTGGCATCCATGACTATCGCTTCGCGAAGGGCGGCGGCCAGGTGTGGCATCGCCGGCACTATTTTCGCATCGAGCTTTCCGGCACCTATCCCGAATGCTGGCTTCACCACGAGATGACGCCATCCGACGGCAGCAGCCCGATCCGTTTCCGCCTTTTCTGGATGGATGTGAACGAGGCGAGCCGCAGGCTGGGCTACGGCATGGCAGATCTTCTCCACCTCCTGCAAGGCGCGCCGGTGGCCGGCGGTCGGTGAATGGAGCGCCTTGTCACGTCAGCGATCCCACTGACCCTCACGCCAAAACAAAGCCGCCCGGAATGATCCGGGCGGCTTTCAATTTTTAATCCTGGCAGCCGCTCTTATTCGGCGGCCGGTGCGCTTTCGCCAGCCATATCCTGCAGCATCGGCGTTGCAACCGATGCGCCGGTGCCCTTGCGGCGCTCGTCGAGGATGAGCTCGTCGCGAGCAGTCGCAATGCGGCGGATCTGGGTCATCGTGCCACCCGTACCGGCCGGGATGAGGCGGCCGACGATAACGTTCTCCTTCAGACCCTGGAGGCCGTCGGTCTTGCCGGCGATCGCGGCTTCCGTCAGCACCTTCGTCGTTTCCTGGAAGGAAGCGGCGGAGATGAAGGACGGCGTCTGCAGCGAAGCCTTGGTGATGCCGAGCAGCACCGGCTCGCCACTGGCAGGCTTCTTGCCCACCTCGATCAGCGAGTCGTTGACATCTTCCAGCTCGATCCGGTCGACGTTGTCGCCGACGATGTAGGTCGAGTCGCCTGCATCGGTGATTTCCACCTTCTGCAGCATCTGGCGGACAATCACTTCGATGTGCTTGTCGTTGATGACAACGCCCTGCAGGCGGTAGACTTCCTGGATTTCGTTGACCAGGTAGGAAGCCAGAGCCTCCACACCCTTGATCGCCAGGATGTCGTGCGGCGCCGGATTACCGTCGAGGATGTAGTCACCCTTTTCGATATAGTCGCCGTCCTGCAGGTGGAAGGGCTTGCCCTTCGGGATCAGGTACTCGACCGGCTCGACACCGTCTTCCGCCGGCTCGATGATGACGCGACGCTTGTTCTTGTAGTCGCGTCCGAGGCGGATCGTACCATCGATCTCTGCGATGATGGCGTGATCCTTCGGACGACGAGCTTCGAACAGTTCGGCAACACGCGGCAGACCACCGGTGATGTCCTTCGTCTTGGCGCTTTCGAGCGGCGAACGCGCAAGAACGTCACCCTGGGACACCTTCTGGCCCGGCTCGACCGACAAGATTGCGTCGACCGAGAGCAGGAAGCGGGCGTCACCACCACGAGACAGCTTCATGACGTTGCCGCTAGCATCCTTGATGACGATCGCGGGCTTCAGGTCGGAGCCACGCGGCGTCGAGCGCCAGTCGATAACCTGGCGCTTGGTGATGCCGGTCGACTCGTCGGTCGCTTCCAGAACCGAGAGACCGTCGACGACGTCTTCGAACTGAACGGTACCGGCCAGTTCCGTCATCATCGGACGGGTGTAGGGATCCCACTCCGCCAGACGCTGGCCGCGCTTGACCTTGTCGCCTTCGTCGACATGCAGCTTCGAACCGTAGGCAACGCGCTGCGAAGAGCGTTCGACACCACGCTCGTCCAGGATCTGGACGGTCATGTTGCGGCCCATGGCAACGAGGTTGCCTTCAGAGTTGCGCAGGATGTTGCGGTTCTTGATCTGAACCGTACCTTCATACGACGCTTCCAGGAACGACTGGTCGACCACGTTTGCGGTACCGCCCAGATGGAAGGTACGCATGGTCAGCTGGGTACCAGGCTCACCGATCGACTGAGCGGCGATGACGCCGACAGCTTCGCCCATATTGACCGGCGTTCCGCGAGCAAGGTCGCGGCCGTAGCAGACCGAGCATACGCCCGTCTGTACTTCGCAGGTCAGGGCCGAGCGAATGCGGATCGACTGGATACCGGCCTTCTCGATTTCGATAACATCGGGCTCGAGGATCATCTTGCCGGCATCGACGAGGCGCTCACCGGTAACCGGATGATCGATGTCGTCAAGTGCGGTACGACCGAGAATACGCGCGCCGAGCGAGGCGACGACCTGACCGGCATCGACGATGGCGGTCATGGTCAGGCCCTTGTCGGTGCCGCAATCGACCATGTTGACGATGCAGTCCTGCGCGACGTCGACGAGACGGCGGGTCAGGTAACCGGAGTTCGCGGTCTTCAAGGCGGTGTCTGCCAGACCCTTACGGGCGCCGTGCGTCGAGTTGAAGTACTCGTTAACGGTCAGGCCTTCCTTGAAGTTCGAGATGATCGGCGTCTCGATGATTTCACCCGACGGCTTGGCCATGAGGCCGCGCATGCCGCCCAGCTGACGCATCTGGTTCGGAGAACCACGGGCGCCGGAGTGCGACATCATATAGATGGCGTTCATGGGCTTCTGACGGCCGGTTGCCGGATCGAACTCGACAGCCTTGATGCGGGCCATCATGTCTTCGGCGACCTTCTCGGTGGCCTTGCCCCAGGCGTCGACGACCTTGTTGTACTTCTCGCCCTGGGTGATCAGGCCGTCGTTGTACTGCTGTTCGTATTCCTTGACCAGGTTTTCGGTGTCACCGACGATCTTCGCCTTGGTTTCCGGAATGACCATGTCGTCCTTGCCGAACGAAATGCCGGCGCGGCAGGCATGGGCGAAGCCGAGCTGCATGATGCGGTCGCAGAAGATGACCGTGTCCTTCTGGCCGCAATGACGGTAGACCGTGTCGATCATCTTGGAGATGTTCTTCTTGGTCATTTCCTGGTTGCAGATGTCGAAGGTCACCTTGCCGTTTTTCGGCAGGAGTTCGCCGATCAGCAGACGGCCCGGCGTCGTTTCGTAGATCTTCGAGTACGGCTTGCCGTCCTCGCCGATCGACTTGAAGCGCCCGCGGATCTTGGTGTGCAGCGTCACAACCTTGCTTTCGAGCGCGTGATGCAGCTCGCCGAGGTCGGAGAAGGCCATGCCTTCGCCCGGCTCGTTCTGGTTCATGATCGCGAGATAGTACAGGCCGAGAACCATGTCCTGCGACGGAACGATGATCGGTGCGCCGTTTGCCGGGTGCAGGATGTTGTTCGTCGACATCATCAGAACGCGGGCTTCGAGCTGGGCTTCGAGCGACAGCGGCACGTGAACGGCCATCTGGTCACCGTCGAAGTCGGCGTTGAAGGCCGTGCAGACGAGCGGATGCAGCTGGATTGCCTTGCCTTCGACCAGGGTAGGTTCGAAGGCCTGGATGCCCAGGCGGTGCAGCGTCGGTGCGCGGTTCAGCAGGACCGGATGCTCGCGGATGACCTCGTCGAGGATATCCCAGACTTCCGGCTTTTCCTTTTCAACGAGCTTCTTGGCCTGCTTGACGGTCGAGGAGTAACCCTTGGCGTCGAGGCGGGCGTAGATGAACGGCTTGAACAGCTCGAGCGCCATCTTCTTCGGAAGGCCGCACTGGTGCAGCTTCAGTTCCGGACCCGTCACGATGACCGAACGGCCGGAATAGTCGACGCGCTTGCCGAGCAGGTTCTGGCGGAAGCGGCCCTGCTTGCCCTTGAGCATGTCGGACAGCGACTTCAGCGGACGCTTGTTGGCACCGGTGATGACGCGGCCACGGCGGCCGTTGTCGAACAGCGCGTCCACAGATTCCTGCAGCATGCGCTTCTCGTTGCGGATGATGATGCCCGGAGCGCGTAGTTCAATCAGGCGCTTCAGACGGTTGTTACGGTTGATGACGCGGCGATAGAGATCGTTCAGGTCAGACGTCGCGAAACGGCCGCCATCGAGCGGAACGAGCGGACGCAGATCCGGCGGGATCACCGGAACGACCTTCATGATCATCCATTCCGGACGGTTTCCGGATTCCATGAAGTTCTCGACGATCTTCAGGCGCTTCATCAGCTTCTTCTGCTTGAGATCCGACGTCGTGTCGGCAAGCTCCGAACGCAGATCGCCGGCGATCTTGTCGAGGTTCATCGAAGCAAGCATCTCATAGATCGCCTCGGCGCCGATCATCGCCGTGAACTGGTCTTCGCCGTATTCGTCGACGGCGAGCATGTACTCTTCTTCCGAGAGGAGCTGGTGCTCCTTCAGCGCCGTGAGGCCCGGCTCGGTGACGATGTAGTTTTCGAAGTAGAGAACGCGCTCGACATCCTTCAGCGTCATGTCGAGCAGCGTCGAAATACGGCTTGGAAGCGACTTCAGGAACCAGATGTGGGCAACCGGAGCGGCGAGCTCGATGTGGCCCATGCGCTCACGGCGAACGCGCGAAAGCGTCACTTCGACGCCGCACTTTTCGCAGATGATGCCCTTGTACTTCATGCGCTTGTACTTGCCGCAGAGGCACTCGTAGTCCTTGATGGGTCCGAAGATGCGCGCGCAGAAGAGACCGTCGCGTTCCGGCTTGAACGTGCGGTAGTTGATCGTCTCCGGCTTCTTGATCTCGCCATACGACCAGGAGAGAATCTTCTCCGGCGAAGCAATCGAAATCCGGATGGAGTCGAAGTTCTGTGCAGGCACCTGCGGATTGAAAAGATTCATGACCTCTTGGTTCATGCCTGTCTCCTTCATGGGCGTGACGCCCTCAAACTGCGATCAGCTCCGGCAAATTCCCGGGAACCGGACTGATGCGTTAATACGACAATAACCGCGAAATGCGGCGAAATCGTCCCTGCCGGACAAGCCTCGAATACCGGGCACCGGCGGGAACGGTGCGCGCCGTTTCAACAGCGCGCACCCTATCAGGTGGTTACTCGGCAGCGTCCGGCAGCTGGCTTGCAGCCTGCACTTCATCGACCTTGGAGTTCTCCAGCTCGACGGAGAGACCCAGCGAGCGCATTTCCTTGACGAGAACGTTGAAGCTCTCCGGAATGCCGGCCTCGAAGGTGTCGTCGCCACGCACGATTGCCTCGTAAACCTTGGTACGGCCGGCCACGTCGTCCGACTTTACCGTCAGCATCTCCTGCAGCGTGTAGGCGGCGCCGTATGCCTCGAGCGCCCAGACCTCCATTTCGCCGAAGCGCTGGCCGCCGAACTGCGCCTTGCCGCCCAGCGGCTGCTGGGTAACGAGCGAGTAAGGACCGATCGAGCGGGCATGGATCTTGTCGTCGACCAGGTGGTTGAGCTTCAGCATGTAGATGTAGCCCACGGTCACCTGGCGGTCGAACTGATCGCCGGTACGGCCGTCATAGAGCGTCGACTGACCGGTCTCCTTGAGACCTGCCAGCGTCAGCATCGCGTTGACATCGCTTTCGCCCGCACCGTCGAAGACCGGAGTGGCAATGGACACGCCACGCTTCCACTGGTCAGCGAGACGCAGTACGGAATCGTCGTCGTAGTCACGCACGTCGTCGCCCTTCGGGCCCGCGCCGACGATATCGTCGATCGTCGCGCGCAGCGGGTCGATGTTGCCGCTCGCCTTGTAGGCCTCGATCAGTTCGCCGATCTGCCTGCCCATACCGGCGCAGGCCCAGCCCAGATGCGTCTCGAGGATCTGACCGACGTTCATGCGCGAAGGCACGCCCAGCGGGTTCAGCACGATGTCGACATGCGTGCCGTCTTCCAGGAACGGCATGTCTTCGACCGGAACGATGCGCGAAACGACACCCTTGTTGCCGTGACGTCCAGCCATCTTGTCGCCTGGCTGGATCTTGCGCTTCACAGCGACGAAGACCTTGACCATCTTCATGACGCCCGGAGGCATTTCGTCGCCGCGCTGCACCTTCTCGACCTTGTCCATGAAGCGCTGTTCGAGGCGCGACTTGGATTCGTCGTACTGGGCACGCAGAGCTTCGAGTTCGCCCTGAACCTTCTCGTCCTCGACGGCGAACATCCACCACTGCGAGCGCGGATATTCGGAGACGACGGCGTTCGAAAGCTCGCCACCCTTCTTGAAGCCCTTCGGACCGGCAATCGCGGTCTGGCCACGAAGCATGTCGATCAGGCGGCCGTAGACGTTACGGTCGAGGATCGCCTGCTCGTCGTCGCGGTCCTTGGCGAGACGCTCGATTTCCTCGCGCTCGATCGCCATTGCACGCTCGTCCTTTTCGACGCCATGACGGTTGAAGACGCGGACTTCAACGACCGTGCCGTAGGTACCGGGCGGCATGCGCATGGACGTATCGCGGACGTCGGAAGCCTTTTCACCGAAGATGGCGCGCAGAAGTTTTTCTTCCGGCGTCATCGGGCTTTCGCCCTTCGGCGTGATCTTACCGACGAGGATGTCGCCCGGCTGGACTTCGGCGCCGATGTAGACGATGCCGGCTTCGTCGAGGTTCTTCAGCGCTTCTTCCGAAACGTTCGGAATGTCGCGCGTGATTTCTTCCGGACCAAGCTTGGTGTCACGTGCCATCACTTCGAATTCTTCGATGTGGATGGAGGTGAACACGTCGTCGGCGACGATCCGCTCGGAAAGCAGGATCGAGTCTTCGTAGTTGTAGCCGTTCCAGGGCATGAACGCGACGAGCACGTTGCGGCCGAGAGCCAGGTCGCCGAGATCCGTCGACGGGCCGTCGGCGAGGATGTCGCCCCTGTTGACCACGTCACCGACGGTGACCAGCGGGCGCTGGTTGACGCAAGTGTTCTGGTTCGAACGCTGGAACTTCTGCAGGCGGTAGATATCGACGCCGGACTTCGACGGATCGAGGTCCTCGGTGGCGCGGATAACGATACGCGTTGCGTCGACCTGGTCGACCACGCCACCGCGGCGCGCGCCGATGGCGGCGCCGGAGTCGCGGGCGACGACCGGCTCCATGCCGGTGCCGACGAACGGAGCCTCGGCACGCAGCAACGGAACAGCCTGACGCTGCATGTTCGAGCCCATGAGCGCGCGGTTGGCGTCGTCGTTCTCAAGGAAAGGAATGAGAGCGGCGGCGACCGAAACGAGCTGCTTCGGCGAGACGTCCATCAGGTTGATGTTGTCGCGCGGAGCGAGCATCACTTCGCCGGCATGACGGCAGACAACGAACTCCTCGGTGAAGGAACCGTCCTTGCCGAGTTCGGCGTTTGCCTGAGCGACGTAGTACTTCGCTTCTTCCATCGCCGACAGGTAGAGAACGTCGTTCGTGACCTTCCCATCGATGATCTTGCGGTACGGGCTCTCGATGAAACCGTACTTGTTGACGCGCGCAAAGGTCGCCAGCGAGTTGATGAGACCGATGTTCGGGCCTTCCGGCGTCTCGATCGGGCAAATACGGCCGTAGTGCGTCGGATGAACGTCGCGGACTTCGAAGCCTGCGCGCTCGCGGGTAAGACCACCCGGGCCAAGAGCCGAGAGACGGCGCTTGTGGGTGATTTCCGAAAGCGGGTTCACCTGATCCATGAACTGCGACAGCTGCGAGGAGCCGAAGAATTCGCGGACGGCAGCAGCCGCCGGCTTGGCGTTGATCAGGTCCTGCGGCATGACCGTATCGATTTCGATCGAGGACATGCGTTCCTTGATCGCGCGCTCCATGCGGAGCAGGCCGAGACGGTACTGGTTTTCCATCAGCTCGCCGACGGAACGAACGCGGCGGTTGCCGAGGTTGTCGATGTCGTCGATCTCGCCCTTGCCGTCACGCAGTTCGACCAGCATCTTGACCACGGCCAGGATGTCGTCCTTGCGCAGGATGCGGACGGTGTCTTCGACCGAGAGGTCGAGACGCATGTTCATCTTCACGCGGCCGACGGCGGAGAGGTCGTAACGCTCCGCATCGAAGAACAGCGAGTTGAACATGGCTTCGGCCGATTCCATGGTCGGCGGTTCACCGGGGCGCATCACGCGGTAGATGTCGAACAGAGCGTCCTGACGGTTCTCGTTCTTGTCTGCAGCAAGCGTGTTGCGGATGTAAGCGCCGACATTGATGTGGTCGATGCCGAGAACCGGGATCTCTTCGAACCCTGCGTTCAGGATGATCGGGAGCGTCTTCTCGTCGATCTCGTCACCGGCTTCCAGGTAGATTTCACCCGTCTGGTAGTTGACGACATCTTCGGCGAGGAAGTTTCCGTAGAGGTCTTCGTCGCTTGCCCTCAGCGCCTTGAGACCCTTCTCCTGAAGCTGGCGCAGCAGGCGCGGGGTCAGCTTCTTGCCACCTTCGACCACGACTTCACCACTGTCGGCGTCGATCATGTCGGTGATGGTCTTGGCACCCTTCAGCGTTTCCGGCTTGAAAGGAATGCGCCAGCCCTTGCCGTCACGGACGTAGTCGGACTTGGTGTAGAAGGTCGACAGAATCTCTTCGCCGTCCATGCCAAGGGCCATCAGCAGCGATGTGACCGGGATCTTGCGACGACGGTCGATGCGCGCAAAGACGATGTCCTTGGCGTCGAATTCGATGTCCAGCCAGGAGCCGCGGTAAGGGATGACGCGCGCGGCGAAGAGCAGCTTGCCGGAGGAATGGCTCTTGCCCTTGTCGTGGTCGAAGAAGACGCCCGGCGAGCGGTGCATCTGGG
This sequence comes from Rhizobium sp. BK251, assembly GCF_004345245.1. Classification (GTDB taxonomy): domain Bacteria; phylum Pseudomonadota; class Alphaproteobacteria; order Rhizobiales; family Rhizobiaceae; genus Rhizobium. Next base: position 13,611 of record NZ_SLUQ01000021.1, read on the forward strand.
ACACGATGACGCGCTCGGTACCATTCACGATGAAGGTACCGTTGTTGGTCATCAGCGGCATGTCGCCCATGTAGACGGACTGTTCCTTGATGTCCTTGATCGACTTGGCGCCGGTATCCTCGTCGATATCGAACACGATCAGGCGAAGGGTGACCTTCAGCGGCGCGGCGTAGGTCAGGTCGCGCTGGCGGCACTCGTCGACGTCGAACTTGGGCAGCTCGAATTCATAGGATACGAATTCCAGCATGGAGGCGCCGGAGAAATCCGTGATCGGGAAAACGGACTTGAAGACAGCCTGGAGGCCCTCATCCGGGCGACCGCCCTTGGGCTCTTCAACCATCAAAAACTGGTCGTAGGACGCCTTCTGAACCTCGATCAGGTTCGGCATCTCAGCGACTTCGGGGATCTTACCAAAAAACTTGCGTACGCGCCTACGACCATTGAACGAAAGGGTCTGAGCCATCGTCGCTCCTTCAAAATCTTGCATCCGGGCCTGCAACGGACGGGAAACGCTGGCCAGGCGACCCCGTCAATCAATGAGTCTTTCAATCTCGTCCCACTTCCCGAAACTGCCTGGCCGGATTGCCTTGACGCTTCGGTTCGGGACCATCCTCTTGAAGAACCCATTACCCAAAAGCCGTTTTTGACGGCTTTTGGGTAACTTGTTCAGAAAAACGGCAAATGGGAGGCGGCGCGAACACCACCTCCCAGAAGCAGTTCAAGATTACTTGACGTCGACCTTGGCGCCAGCGTCTTCAAGCTTCTTCTTGATGTCAGCGGCATCAGCCTTGGAAACGGCTTCCTTGACAGCCTTCGGAGCGCCTTCGACGAGGTCCTTGGCTTCCTTGAGGCCGAGGCCGGTGATGGCGCGGACTTCCTTGATGACGTTGATCTTGTTGGCGCCGGCATCCGTGAGGATGACGTCGAACTCGGTCTTTTCTTCCTCAGCCGGAGCAGCCGCGCCGCCCGCAGCACCGCCAGCGGCAGCAACAGCTACCGGAGCAGCGGCGGAAACGCCCCACTTTTCTTCGAGAAGCTTGGACAGTTCTGCCGCTTCGAGAACGGTCAGCGAGGAGAGGTCATCAACGATCTTTGCGAGATCAGCCATTTTATCAGTTCCTTTTGTTCGGTTCGAACCGGGGTTTTGTATAAACAGCGAAAAACCGCCTTAAGCGGCTTCGTCCTTCTTGGCATAGGCCGCAAACACGCGGGCAAGCTGGCTTGCCGGTGCCTGAACAACGCCTGCGATGCGGGTTGCCGGGGTCTGAATCATACCCAGCAGCTTTGCACGCAGTTCGTCCAGCGAAGGCAGGGTCGCAAGCGACTTGACACCTTCGGGATTGAGCGTCGTGGTTCCCATGGCGCCGCCGAGGACAACGATCTTGTCGTTGGTCTTGGCGAAATCCATGACGACCTTCGGAGCGGTGACCGGATCGGTGCTGAATGCAATCAGCGTCTGACCCTTGAAGAGATTGGACATCCCTTCCGCTTCCGTGCCCTGAAGAGCAATCTTGGCCAGGCGGTTCTTCGCGACTTTGACGGTGCCGCCAGCAGCGCGCATCTTGGAACGGAAGTCGTTCATCTGCGCGACTGTGACACCAGCATAGTGGGCCACGACAACTGAACCCGAAGCCTTGAAGACTTCGTTCAGTTCCGTGACGAATTCGCGTTTTTCCGCTCTTTCCACTGCTTATCTCCAGTTGACAGGACCGTATGACGGGCCTGCCGGTTGCCTTTTGCCTCTTGGGATCACAAGTGGATCCCAAGCGACGCTTGAGGATCCTGTCCCCTCGCGCCCAAGCCGTTTCACGGGCTCGGAGACACAAGGCATCCAAGGCTCGAACCGAGTTCTTCGAAGCAGAACTTCTCAATAAATCGGGTCTTACCCGTCTCATGCAGGCAAAGTGATTAAGGGAAAACCACCTGCAATCTCGGACAGGATTCCGGATTTCTCCGGAATAATCCCGGCCCGAAGGCCGGGAATTCTTGATAATCGGGCAGAGCCCGACAAATTCCTTAGGCGGTGACCGACGACGGGTCGATCTTGACACCCGGGCCCATGGTCGAGGAAATCGCCACGCGCTTCAGGTAGTTACCCTTTGCGCCAGCCGGCTTCGCCTTAATGACGGCGTCAGCGAAAGCCTTGATGTTCTCCTCGAGCGCCTTGGCCTCGAAAGATGCCTTGCCGATGCCGGCATGAATGATACCGGCCTTCTCGACGCGGAACTCAACGGCGCCGCCCTTGGAAGCCTTGATCGCTGCCGTGACGTCCATGGTCACGGTGCCAACCTTCGGGTTCGGCATCATGCCACGCGGGCCGAGTACCTTACCGAGACGGCCAACGAGCGGCATCATGTCCGGCGTCGCGATGACGCGGTCGAAGTCGATCTTACCGCCCTGGACGATCTCGACCAGGTCTTCGGCGCCAACGACGTCGGCACCGGCAGCCTTGGCTTCATCGGCCTTGGCGCCACGAGCGAAGACTGCGACGCGAACGTCACGTCCCGTGCCGTTCGGCAGGTTGACAACGCCGCGGACCATCTGGTCGGCGTGGCGCGGATCAACGCCGAGGTTCATGGCGACTTCGATGGTTTCATCGAACTTGGCAACGGCACGCTCCTTGACCATTCCGATAGCCTGGGTCAGGCCATAGAGCTTGGTCGGATCAACGCCTTCGCGGGTCTTCTGGATACGCTTTGCAAGCTTGACCATGATCTTAACCTACCACTTCCAGGCCCATGGCGCGGGCAGAGCCCTCGATCATGGCCATCGCGCCTTCGATATCGGCGGCATTCAGATCCTTCATCTTGGCTTCAGCGATCGTCTTGATCTGAGCCTTGGTGAGGGTGCCGGCCTTGGCGCCCTTGCCTGGGGTCTTCGAGCCGGACGTGATCTTCGCTTCCTTCTTCAGCCAATAGCTGACGGGAGGCTGCTTCATCGCGAAGGTGAAGGACTTGTCCTGGTAGTAGGTGATGACGACCGGGATCGGCATGCCCTTTTCCATTTCCTGCGTGGCGGCATTGAACGCCTTGCAGAATTCCATGATGTTAATGCCACGCTGACCAAGCGCAGGACCAATCGGCGGGGACGGATTTGCCGAACCGGCCTTTACCTGCAGCTTGAGCTGGCCTGCAACTTTCTTAGCCATATCTCTCTGCCTTTCATTGCTCGCCGGTTGCCCGGCTGTCATTGCCGGATCGCTCCGGCGGCTGCGGTTGCGTGGTGCGGTTCCTTGGAGTCCGGCTAAGACCCCTCACCTTCCACGCGAATGCGGCAAATGCCGCAAATGGCCGGACGGAAACCCGCCGGCCAAATTCCTGATGTCAGACCTTCTCGACCTGAGCGTATTCGAGCTCTACCGGCGTCGCGCGGCCGAAGATCGAAACTTCCACCTTCAGGCGCGAACGCTCCTCGTCCACGTCCTGGACCGTGCCGTTGAACGACGCGAACGGACCATCGGAAACGCGGACCTGCTCGCCGATCTCGAAGGAAACGGAGGCCTTCGGCCGCTCGACGCCCTCCTGGACCTGACCGAGAATACGCTCGGCCTCATAGTCCGGGATCGGAACGGGCTTGTTGTCGGAGCCGAGAAAGCCTGTAACCTTCGGCGTATTCTTGATCAGGTGGTAGGCTTCGTCCGTCAGGTTTGCGCGAACAAGCACGTAACCCGGGAAGAACTTGCGCTCGCTGTCGACCTTGCGGCCGCGGCGCACTTCAACCACCTTCTCGGTCGGCACGAGGATCTTTTCGAACAGGTGCTCGAGACCCTTCTGCCTGGCCTTCTCCTCAATGGATTCGGCCACTTTCTTCTCAAAATTCGAATATGCGTGGACGATGTACCAACGTGCCGCCATCTTCATCTCCACCTAAATCAATTGCCGAGGTTCAGCACGAAGCTCATGAGCCAGCCGATCAGCTGGTCAGCGGCAAAGAAAAAGAGCGCAGCAAAAACCACCATCACCAGCACCATGGCCGTCGAGATCATGGTCTCACGACGGGAGGGCCACGTGACCTTCGACGTCTCGGAACGCACCTGCTGAAGAAATGCAAACGGATTGGATTTCGATGCCATCGACTGCTCACGCCATTACGGCGCGTAAAGCTGATCATTTCAGCCCCACGCACCGCGTGTCTGTTGAACCCTACATAAACGCCGATTCCCGAATTAACAAGAGGGAAACCTGCATTCCGCGAAATTAACTGCCAATACGACATCACGACCGAAAAGCAGCAGACAGGCCGCGCTGATCGATCGAAACGAACTGGCAGGGGCAGAGGGGCTCGAACCCCCGACCTGCGGTTTTGGAGACCGCCGCTCTACCAGCTGAGCTATACCCCTTCACGCTTCAGCTACCGGCTGCAAGCGGCTGTGCCGCCCAAACCGGAGAAGAGCATGGCGCTCCCTTTAAGGCCCGGCGCAGGGATTGGCAAGTGCGTTTTTCGCTTTTTCGACTGTTGGCTACAGCGCAATCACAGGCCGCCCCTCCCCAGCCCCGGCAACCACGTCAAAACCTTTTCAACACCTGAGCGCTCCGGCCTCAGCCTTCTTTCTGCTGCTGTTTTTCGAGGAACTTCTGCTTGCGGGTCTTCGGCTTCAGCCGCCGGAAGAAGCTATCGACGGAACGAATCATCTTGGTCGCGGATATCAGCCTGTCGATCTCGGCATTGGCATTGTCGAGACGCTCGGCCAGCACTTCCGCCGCCGTCAGCGCGATCTCCGCCGGCGGGATATCCGAGAAGCGCTGTGCAAGCCTGACGTAGGCATTGACCTCCGTGCCGCTGTGCATGGAGATCCTTCCAAGCCGCGCGAAGAGCCGCAGGAATGTCTGCTCGAATGTCCAGTCGTGGACGTCGAAGACCTTCCACTTCGCGCTTCGGCGCGCGGTAAAGCCCGCAAGCACGATCCGCCCCGGTATCTTCAGGTCGCTCAACCAAAGCGCCAGCGCAAAGCCGCTGGTCGGCATCCTGCCGGGCGGATAGAACTCGGCGAAGAAGTCGGCTTGGTCGAGATACCCAACCGGCACGCCGCCGCCGAACTCCGACGGATCGCTCAGCCGCTCGCCGGCGTCGACGCGAAGGTTCATGATGCCAAGAAAGCCTTCGTTGGGAAAGTAAGCGACGACATCGCCCACTTCCCGACGATAGACGATGTTGGCGCCCATCGTGCCGCTGCGCGCGACGAGCAGGGCGTTGCCCTCGAAAGGCCGGTCAAGGATCTTGTAGACCTTGTTGAAGAAGACGAAGAGCGAATTTGGCGGGAACTCCGCCTGCAACGCCTTCATGTCGACCGCATCGCTGTTGGCGGCGAGCACGATGTACGGATAAGGAGACAGGAGACGCCGCCAATCCTCCGCCGTCTTCAGGCCGGCCGTCGTCAGCGTCGAGCGGCCGCCCGTCTCCTCGACTGCGTATTCATGAGATGCCATGCTTTTCTCCGAGAACCAGCCTATTTCTGCTGGACGAAGCGCAGGCGGTCAAGCATTGCGAACCACTCATCCGCATAGTCGTCGTTGCGGTACTCGTCGAAATACGGCCCGCCATCGGTGAAATGCACCACCTTGGCGTCCGGCCGGTAGTCGTATTCGTTGACGAGATAGTTCCAGACGACCGGCAGTTCGCCGATCTGGTCGTCGCTCTCCAGCCATTTGAACTGATGCAGCTGCAGCCCGGTTGCCGTGTTGACATACTCGGGCGTAAGCGCCCGGCACTTCGCGTTGTTGAAGAGGATGAAGCTCGACCAGTTCTTCTTTTCATACTTGGTCTGGGTCTGCCCGAGGAACTTCGTTTCCACCTTCGGCTGATAGTCGTGCTTGATGCACATGGCCGCGTAGCGATCATCACGCAGCGCCCATAGTTCGGCGATGTCGGCGCGCGCGAGCATGTCGCAATCCATGAACAGGCTCCAGCCCTCATAGTTGCTGAGATATGGCGCAAGGAAGCGGGAGAAGGAAAACTCCGTCGACTGCAACGGATTGCGTTCCCGCGTGAAGACGCCGCCCAGGTGATTGAGCACGATCGGCGAGAATTCGACCGGAATGCTGGAATGCTCGATAATGCTTTGTGCTAGAACGTGATAGGCGACGACCTCCTTGGAATCGAAGCCAACAAAAATACGCGCAATCTGATCAGACATCATACCTCCTCTGTGATTGTCCATCTTCGCCCCGCCGGCGTTGATGCCGACGTCCGAAGCCAATCGAAAACGCATCTCGTATCGCTTTCGAGGCGGCTGATGATCGGCCCAGGCGCCTGCGAACGCGTGCGCCCATGCCACCCACACCGTTGCATGGCTTCGGATGCGATTCAACTAGCGTAGCATCGGCGCCCTTCCAATAGAACGCCTTAATTTAGAGGTCCTGCGGCGCACCAGCGGCATCCATCGGAGGGATCAAGGACCGGGCATTCAATGTCACCATACGGTGACGCCTACATCTGCAAGACGTGTCATCGTCGGGTCGGCGCAATCCGCCCTTCAGACGACGCGCAATCAGTCCGTCAGCAAGGCCATGACCTCGGAGACACAGTCTTCCAATGGCCGATTGGAGGTGTCGAGTATCCTGCAGCGATATTCCATCGCCTCGCGGCGCAGATAGCCCGCCCAATTCATCATGTTCTCGTCACCGAGTTCGGGCTGGCCGCGGTCCTTCAGGCGCTGCGCCCTTGTCGCGTCATCGCAGTCGATCAGGAGCGGCGTGTAGCGAAGGCCAGCGACTGCCGCCGCGCCTTCCCTGAGAAATGACAGCCGCGTCTGACCTTCGAAAAGGATATGACCGCCGCGGCTTGCTTCCGCGGCGAGGCTCGCCATCCATCTCAGGGTCATCGCCCGCTGCCAGGCTTCAGGCGAGCCATATTCGGCGACCATCCCTTCGATGGGTGGAATTTCGATGCTGTCGAAATGACGGACGCTCACGCCGCCTACGTGTTCCGCCGCGATCGTCCGGGCAATGGCGGTCTTGCCGGAACCGGATGCCCCCGTGAGTATGACCAGCGCCATCTCATCCTCTCCCTCGATAACGAAAAAGCCCCGCCGTCACCGGCGGGGCTCTCTCAAACCAGGATAGTTCCCGGAATTACTCGACGATGGATGCGACGATGCCGGCGCCGACGGTGCGGCCGCCTTCGCGGATCGCGAAGCGCAGCTTCTCTTCCATCGCGATCGGAAC
>NZ_SLUQ01000022.1 GCF_004345245.1 Rhizobium sp. BK251
CCCATGATAGACACGGTTTCGTCAGGCGACATGAGATTGGACTCTTTGCCTTCCCTCACAAGCCGCTCCATTTCGAACGCCTGGAATTGCATGCCACGCGCCGGCACTCCGATCCAATCCTTGCAAAGCTCGAGCGGGTACCGTGAAGATCGAACCGTTTGTGAACTCAATGATGACCTTACCCGATCTGGCATCGTAGCGGACACTTTCGGGAATAGGCCGCGTAGCCCGTTCGGCCTCCCATCGCTCTTTCGCGCGATCAAAGTCGTCATTAGAAGGCGTTGCACTTCCCATATTGTTTGCTCCTGGGGGCCATCCCTAAACTTTGTCCAACCAGCGCGCATGCTCTCGCACAGCGAGCATCGTACCGTCGCAATTTGCTGAAGGCGCGCTATGAGTTCAAGCAGAAATGCAATTGCCGCCTTATCGCCGTTGCGGACTTTCACCCCTTTTTCCGTCCGAAGCCATGGTAAACGCACATCATCCAGCGCTTCATCAGCGAAAAGACGCGGTGTACCCACCGATACGGAGATAGGACAAGATCGTCGCATTCCATTGAACCGTAAGCCTCGGATGCCGGGACGGCTTATCGCGTCCATCGCGCGCATGGGCAGCAAGACACGCGATAAAATATTCAACATCGACATAGCGGGAGTCGGCGAGCACTATCATCTCGGTGTCAGCGACGCCAGAGAGGTGCAATGATGCAAGCATTTGGTAGAGCAACCGGTGTGGCGCTCTTGTTGCTGTGGGCGACGTCATCCCATGCGCAGACTGTCGCATCGTGTGGTGCGTCCGAAGGTCGTGCGTATGTCGTAGAAGGTGGGTCGGTTCAAGCTGGCAAGGGCGGGTGGATCAGAGACGGTATTGCCGGCGGCAGGTTCGAGGCGATAAAAAAAGGAACTGAGTACGACATTCAATATTACGACGCGACATGGCACACCTATTCAGCGCGTCGGGATGACGGCGCTACTGTGGTGGCGTTGAAAGAAACGTCCGCCGCGCTGGTCATATTAGTGGTTTATCCAGACCGCATGGCAGGCGGGACTACTGAAGTCTTTCAGTTCCGACCACTCGACGGGGAAGTAATCTGGATGCAAATGAAATACGGAGGACTTATCGAAAAGACGTCCGTATTTCACGCTCGATGTGACTAAATCACAACCGTCCACCTGTCGCTGTCGCTCGAGCGAGTATCGTGCCTGCTGGCTGCCGACATGGGTTTTCCTCCATGAAAAGATTCTCCGATGATTTATCGCCGGCCGCAATCGGAGCATGGAGTGTGGGCCGCTCGGTCCGGACGCCAAAAATGTTGCGTGTTCGATAGATGCGGGTGAAGGAAACGCCCTGGAGCCAACCCTACCAGATCACTTTGGACAATTCGGAGAGGACAGCGTCGCCATAGCTCTCGTCCTTGATGCTGAACTCCGCCTCGCCGGACACGAGATTGAAATTGAAGTAGACTTCGGCCTGGTCTTTTCCGAGGAAAATCTTGGTGGTGTACCAGTCCCCGGGACCGCCGCCGAAACCGCCTCCAGGGGACCGGGTGGTCGGTGGTCCGAGAAATGCTATATCGAATGCGAGCGTGTCCTGCTTGGCGTCTGAAAGACGAGGATCGCTCGCTTCCAGGGCTTTCCCTAGTTCGGAAATGAATCGCGTGGGTCGCGGCCCGCCTGCAACATGGCGAAACCTACCACGCGCCTCGCTTTGCAGTTCGATAGCGAATTTCGTTTGGTTGTCGCCATCACCGTACGACGCCACGGACAAACGGTGATGCGATTGAGTGCGAAACCTTCCGCGCACATGATGCCCTGGTTTCGCTCATAACAGAGCCTAGCCGAAAGTGACGACACTGAGAAACTCCGGCGACAGGACGAGCGCTGCGACCTCCTCCGGCGCAGGAAACGGAGCTTAGCGGCGGTTTCGCCGATTTCTCCCATGAGCTGATTCTGCGTGACAGTTTTCGCCACACCCGATCTTAGAACGACGCGTGAACATTTCGAAGAACTTATTCGATAACCGCCGATCTTGGCCTTGCAGAGCGCCACCTGCCTAGTAGGGGGGCGAATGGCCAAGTTGTTCTTCGGCCGGAAGACGTCCTTTTGTGATCATTTTGATAAACCCAAATGACGGGGCGCGCCATTTAGATGCTCGAACTATTTCGACCCTTGCTATGGATACTGGCTTTTTCGAGCCTGGTACCTGTCTTTCCACTACAACGTTCGAACGCTTCGTTGAACCAGTTGAGCCGGTCAACGTTGTCCGACTCTAGGACTTCCATCCCCGAGACGTATCTCTTCCCCGCCCAAATCATTCCAAGCCGTTCAGACGGACCTACTCGCTTCAAACCGACGAGCTGCGGCGCGCCACCGCTAGCATTGTCTTTCCCCGATGAGAGCGCTTCACAAAATGACCACATGGCTGCACGCGTGGTACCGGCGAACTCTGAGAGGTTCCACATTTCGAACCTGTCCTGGACAATGCTGCGCCCTGAGCCGTCTATTCGTATGAAGCAGGACCGAAGCTGCTCGATTTGAACCTCTTGGTCGTACAGTTTGTCGGTGCTGTGAAAGTAGTCTGTTTTCCAAAGACGAAACTTGCACTTCATACCAGCACCCTCGCGGGTGCCGTGCAGGATCGAAAATCCATCGAAAAACTTGTTGGTGGCCGCGGAAAGGTTGCTATTGAATATGTCAATGAACCGTGCGTGGGCAACTTCGCTGCTTTCGCAATCGTCCAACACACCCATGTCAAGAAGTTCGATCACTTGTCGTAGAGCTGCCGGAGGAAACGCGGCGTTTCCGCAGAAACCAAAAATGTGCGGTGTCGTACGGGAAGCAAATGTCTTTTGTCCGACATCCCAATGACCTCCCAACCCTCGCCAGGTAATGCGGCTGTCGGAAACAATGTACAGGGCGCACGGCCCACGACTATCAATTGAGATGGCAGCTGCCAGCGACGTCATAGACTCTTCCAATTTCTTCTGTTAACTCGCCCTATCTACTCGATTCAGAGGCAAATCCCAGCCCTCCTCAACGGAGTGCTCGAGGTGAGGGTCCGACCCGCGAAAGCGGGCGGACTGCTGGGTCCCACCAGCGCGGCGAAGACCGGTTTCTCAAGCACATGATTGCTGCGGCGACATCGCGGACACCATATTGCACGATCAATTTTGATGTGCGATCACAACTGCCTAGCGCAGCCGGCCTCTCTGAATGTGGTTATCGAAATGACTGTAAAAAACAAAAAGCCTCCAGCAGAGCGTGGAGCAAAGGACACGTTCGCCCGCTTTCTGGAAGAGCCTTCTCGGGAGAGTTTTCGTCGTCTTCTGACCGACAACCTTGGTGAGGGACGCTATGTTGATTTCAAGCGCGAGTGGCTTCCTACACACGAGCTTGCCAAAAAGGTGTTGGGCTTCGCGAACAGGGGCCCCTCCTGTCTGGTTTTCGGTGTCGCGGAGAATGACGACAAGACACTCGAGCCGGTAGGTCTGGACCAATTCCAGGACAAGGCAGACATACAGAACAAGCTCCGGAAACTTCTACCCTCCTCGCTGATGGATCAAATTACAACGTGGGATTTTTCGTACGAAAGCGCCGAATACGAGAAGATAAAAGGCAAGAAATTCCAAACGCTAATCATTGATTACAGACCGGAATACGTACCTTACACAGCAATTAAAGGCACAACCGACTTAAAAGACACTGCAATTTACTATCGTAGAGATGGATTAACCATCGAAGCATCGTACGATGAGCTGCAGAAGATTATCAACGATCGCATCGAGACGGGCCACTCCACCCGCCAAGAAATGGACATTAAGAAGCACCTAGAGCATTTGAAGGCCCTTTATGACGAGCTGCCCAAGCGTTCTCCGTTTTTTTCCCATCTTACCGCCGAGCGGATACTTGGGGTGCAGGCAGCGGACCATTTAGGTCAGTCTTACTCCGAGTTCGTCGAGACCATGATTTCTCTCAAGAAAGGCCTTATAGCCGAGGAACTCGGGCTTGATCGCAAGAGCCTGATTCAAGGGATCAGAAGTGGCATCGGATCGAAAGCCCGCTCATAGTGCGCGAGTGGCGCGGTTACGCCTAGCGGGCGTCGAGCCCTTGACGATCGAGCCTACGTCATCCCCGGAGAGGCTGCCGCTCTCGAGAAGAGCCTCGACCATCGCATCTAGCGCCGCGCGGTTTTGCCGCACAATATCCTCGTCACGCTTTAACTGCTCCGTGAGGATGTCGTCGATCTCCTTGAGCAAATATGGCTTTTGGTTCCTCATGCCGGAATAGTTCCCAAATGCGGCCACTGGATCGACAACCAGGCTACTTCCCATTCCATAGCTTCCACAAAGAAAAGAAAAACCCGTTCTACGGGGTTTCTCATCTGAACAACACTCACCTTAGCAGCCGCCAGAGGCTGGCGAACGTCGCGGCCTGCTCCCTGAGCTCTTCCTCGGTCGGCATTGGCATCGAAAGGCCTGCGTCCCCGAGCGCCACCAGTAGATCGGAGGTATCGCGTAGCTTCAACTGGCGGACGGCCTCGCGCTGCGAGACAAGGCCCCTCGAGTATCCTTTCAAAATGCTGAGCTGCCTTTCTTAATCGGCTCTCTCCTCCTTTGTGGAAACTGTAACGCGGTTGCGGGAATTTGGCGACCCGTGGCGGCGCGGCCGACTGCTCTGACCATATGGCCTCGCCAGAGCGGACCAGCTTCCCCTCTCCACCGGAAACCAAGCGTCGGGGCGGAAGGTGCAAGGGACAACGGCCGGGACTGTCATGGGAACTGTCCATGCGACCAGAGGAGCATCGAGCCAGGGGAACAGTCACGGTCTGCCTTGCGGTCAAGATCACGGGCGCGGTATTTAAGGAGTAGCGCGGCGATGAGAAAGCAGTGCCCAGGGCGCAAGCGTGCTAAGCTACAGCGCATTCGCATAGATGGAAGTGCGAAGTTGAGGCCGCGACATCGCCTGATTAGCTCGTTTGGGGGAACATGCTAGAGAAACTGTGGAATCGTTTCAATTATAGCGCCGTGACAGCGACTATGGCGCTAGTCTTTTCAGCTGCGACTCTCTTCTTCAATTTTTTCAACGAAGTGAGGGCAGTAAAACTGACTGTCGCAAATTATAGAGTGTATGATGAAGGTGACTATCGTTTTCCGATTGTAATTTCAAATGTTGGCAACAGAACTGAGACTATCTTGGGAGTGGGATTAATTCTTACCGTAGACGGTGGAGCGAAAACTATCGAGGTCGAGCCGAAAACAGCGCACGTACTTGAGCCGGGTAAGGCAATCGCTATAGCACTCGAGGGTAAGTTTGACAGGGATGGGTCATTAACCGAGGCTGATTGGCACAAGGAGCAAGCTCAGATACCTGCTTACATAAATGCTTCAGCAATCCAGCCGGATGGAACAGTAATTGAGCAAATGATACCTTTAGGAACGCTGGCTTTGGACATAAATAGGCAGTTTAGCTTCAAGCAATTGGCATTACCGCTGCCAGGCCGAATTGATTTGCTCTTCCCTGAGAGAAACACCTTTCCGGCGTTAGTTTGGCCCTACGGGATACCTGAAAACGAGCCCCAGCCATACCCAGCAACCAATTGACGTGCCCCTGACGGACCCCCGCCAAATTAGGCCATTTGGAACCGGAATTTTCCACTGATGATCCCTGATGGGAAGAAGCCGGAACAGTCACACGGAAGCTGACGCCGCCGAATACGGTCGCTGGATGTGGCACGAGGTCTCCCTCCAATCACGCCAGATGCTCTGTCCGTCAGCGAATGATTTGAGACAGATGGGCTTTGATAGTGTGGTCCGCCACAAGCGTCTGAACTCACGCCCGCCCGAAATCAAGCACTTAGCACCATGGCCGCCGTAATCGTTTGAACATGCCGCCACATACGTCTGAACTATGCAGTAGTCGCCGCCACGTACCTTTGAACGTTTCTGCATGGGGCTGATTTCCTTGAAAAAAATCGTGCTCTTCTTACTCATTGAGAGGGAGCGAAGCTGGAGCGTGGTGCAGCCCTGGGGAACTGATCTCAGCCGTGGGCCGCATTGGAGGTCTCTCGCGGAGACCCTCTCGACTTTCAGGTCGCGTCGCCAGCTACCATATTCCGACCGGCACCGAGAACAACGACCATTTTGTCTGAATGGCCTGAACCGCCTGCATGACCTGCCGAGCAGGAAGCGGTCGGGAGAATAGGTACCCTTGTGCCTCGTCGAAGCCTTCCGCGATTACGACGTCGAGCTGATTCTGGGCCTCCACGCCCTCGACCGTTGTCGTCATTCCCAAGCTCTTGCCTATTCCAGCCACCGCCCGGATGATTGCCAACGATTCCCGTCCCGCTGGCAGATCGGTGATGAAGGACCGATCAACCTTGATCTTGTCGAATGGGAAGGCCCGCAGGTATCCGAGGGACGAGTAGCCTGTCCCGAAGTCGTCCATCGCTACCTTCGCTCCCAGTCTACGGACCTCCTGGAGGATTTGGAGGTTGACGTCGCTTTCGTGAAGAAAGATCGACTCGGTGATTTCGAATTGTAGCCGAGATGCCTCCAGCCCTGTTCCCTCTATCGCATCCCGAACGACCGATGCGAGTTGGCGATTTCGGAACTGCAGGGGAGAGAAATTGACCGCCACGCTGACGTGCGACGGCCACTTCGTCGCCTCTGCACAGGCCTGCCGCAGTATCCACTCTCCAAGCGGCACGATCAGTCCCGTCTCCTCGGCCACCGGGATGAACTGCGCGGGCGACACGGGCCCCATTTCCGGGTGGGTCCCCGCACGAGTGTCTCGCATGCAGTGACCTTCCCGGTGTGAAGATTGACCAGCGGCTGGTAGAAAAGTTCCATTTCGTCGTTGTCGAGCGCACGCCGAAGCGAGCCTTTGATCCGTTGACTTGCCTGGATGTCGGCGTCCATGGCGGGAGCAAATTTCATACAGGTACCACGGCCATGCGCCTTGGCGCGGTTTCGGGCAATGTCGGCAGCCTTGAGAACCTGATCTGCCGTCTGGCCATCCTCGGGCGCGAAGGCTATTCCTACACTCACCCCCAGGTCGATCTGGTTCCCCTGCAGATCGTAGGGCTCGCCTAGCGTTTCGAGAACTTCCTGCGCGAGCGTGTTGATATCGTCGTCATTGCTAATGCCCGTCCGCACGACAGCAAACTCGTCAGCGCCGGACCGCGCTACAACATCTTGCTTCTCGACACAGCCGCGGAGGCGCGCGGCGGCACTGCGGAGCAACAGGTCACCCGCTGAATGACCTTGGGTGTCGTTCACCGCCTTGAAGCCATCGAGGTCAAGGCTGAGTATTGCCGTTCTGCTCCCTGGCTGCTCGTTCATCAGGTCTCCGAACGTTTCCCAGAAGAGCTGGAGGTTCGGCAGTCCGGTGACCGCATCGTGCCGCGCCATGTGGTGTAGTTGCCGCTGGGCGTGCAACCGCTCGCGTTCGAGATTTCGGCGCGCCGTGATGTCCCGAAAGAATATAGACATGCCTTCCGAAGTCGGCGCTGCGTGTATCTCGAACCAGATCCCACGGGCGGGGAGATATTCCTCGAATGTGGTGCCGACGCGCTCCGTCATCACGCGTCTGTAGGACACGCCAAACAAGGAATTTTCATCGACTGGAAACAGACTCCACAGGCTACTCCCCTCCGCGCGCTCGTCCAACTCCAGGAGGTCCCTTGCCCTGGTGTTGAAGTAGGTGATCTCCCAATGCGGGTTGACGACCAGCACGCTGTCCATGGTGCTTTCGAGTACGCGGGAAAGGCGGTCACTCGAGTGTTCGGCCTCAAGCCGCGCGGCTATCGCTTCGTCTCTCGCCACCCGCGCCTCGGTCACGTCCCGCCAGATTTCCAGCATGCGTATATCGTTGCCTGAGGAGGCGATCACCGGTGCTGTGATGATGTCCATGTGCCGCACCGTGCCACCTGCGTCGCATATGGACGACTCACCGCGAGTCGTCTTGCCCTGTTGCACTTGGGCGTATTCCTCGTCCGCCTTTGCCCTGGAAAGGGACGCAGTTTCTAGTCTCGGGCCGTTCTCGCCGCTTCCCTCCCCGGCAAAAAGACGCCTTCCTGCCTCGTTTATCAGGAGTGGTTGACCTTCAGGATCGAGGAGCCGCATGCAATCCGGCGTGCTGTCGAAGACGCTCCGCACCAACGCGTCCGCTTCTTCCCTTGCAAGTTCAGTCTTCCGACGTTCCGTTATGTCGAGCGCGATGCCCACGTAGCCAAGGAATTTTCCGTCCGGGGCAAAGCGTGGGCGGCCGACGTCGATAACCCAGGCCCAGTCGCCGTCGGCACGGCGGAGGCGATACTCCAATCTGACGTCCTCTTGACGGCGAAAAACCCGAGATGTCGTTTCTATCACTACGCTTCGGTCGTGAGGATGCACCGCCCCCGCCCAGCCACTGCCGGACGCTTGATCCGTGGTCTTACCGGTAGTCTCGTGCCAAAGTCGGCTATGATAGGTGGCGTCGCCATGTTCATCCGCGACCCAGATCATAACCGGCGCATCGTCAGCGATCGACCTGAAGCGTGCCTCGCTTTCCTTTAGTGCCTCCAGCGAGGTGTGGACTTCGTCGACGTCCTCGACTGTCCCGTACCATCGGATAACCCTGCCGTCCTGCGTTTTTCGGGCGGCTGCCCGGCTGCGAAACCAACGGTAGCCGCCCATCGTTGTCGCCAGGCGGTATTCTACGTCCAATGGGTCACCTGTTGCGATGGACTTTGACCAAAGGCGCTGGGTGGCAGGGAGATCGGCCGGATGGATCGCTTTCGCCCATCCGTTCCCGAGCGCTTCGGCCGGGTCAAAACCCGTGATTACCTTCCAGCGAGGACCTGCTTCCAGTACACTGCCAAAAGGATCGGCCGTCCACGGCACCTGCGGATTGAGTTCAACGAGGGATCGGTAGTGTTCCTCACTTGCACGGAGTTTCGCCTCTGCTTTGCGGCGCGCCGTCACATTTCTTGTCGTCACGACGACGAGCTTGTCTTTGTGCGATCCTGTGCGATCGACTTCGATCCGATGTTTCTGCGTCACGAAGGTGCTGGTCGTTCCATCCGGGAAGGTAATCTCCTCCTCGAAACTGACATCCTCTCCGGTCGCGAACACATGTCGGTCCATGTTTCGGATGCGGTCGGCGTCTGCCATGGGCAGGATGTCGTGATCGGTGCCGCCGCTCAACTCCGCGCGCGATTTACCAAGGAGGAGGCACGCCGACTGGTTCAGGAAGCGAAACCGGGAAAGTTCGTCCTTGATGATGATAGGCTGCGGGATGGCGTCGAGAACCGCGGTGACTGTATCATCGAATTCGAGCAGTCCCGATATCGTGGGTTCCGAGGCCCGCATGACCTGAACTTCCATTGAAGAGGTTTTCAACAGCAGTCGTTCGACGTTACTTGAAATTACCATCTGCTCAGGGAAGACACCAGCGGATTCTACCATTTAGCGAGATTTGGGTTAGTCTCACTACCTACAATCGAGTGACAGCACTTCCTTCTCCCACTAGCAACCTCGGAGTTGGTCCGCCGATTAGCCGGCATCCGCTCCCCTGAGGTCCCTCCACCCCTTACCGCCTTAGGTTACGCGCAATTTGCACCATCGATCGCTGGCATCTGCCGCCCTTGTTTGCTTTACAGTTTCCAGCCAGTAGCGGTTCATGACGGCCCGAATGTCGTCGTCGGTGTGATCACCCCTGCGCACAATCTCCTCGCAATTGTCAGCGCCGCGAGGAGGCGAAGCGTCTGGCTCGCTCTCTTGCGAACGACCACATCATGGCCGTGTCGCGCGAGCCGGGGCTCGACCATCAGAACGCTTTTCGCGTGCCGGATGTAGGCTAGCCGAAGATAAATGGGCTCTCGGTTTTCGGCATCCGATTGATAAAGACACTCTTGGCTTCGAGATACTCGTAAATCGCCCGACTACCATTCTCGCGGCCAATCCCCGATGACTTCACGCCACCAAACGGAGCCATATAGCTCACAAGACGATAGGTGTTGACCCAGACGCTCCCTGCCTCGAGTTGTTTCGGGATTGTCAAGGCGCGGTTTAAACTCTGTGTCCACACGCCGGCCGCCAAGCCATAGTCGCTGTCATTGGCGATCGAGACGGCGTCCTCGTCTGTATCGAAAGGTATCACGGCCAGAACCGGACCAAATACTTCTTCCCGCGCGTACGCATCTGGTTGTTGACGCCGATAAAAACCGTCGGCTCTACGAACAGTCCCTTTTCTAGGCCAGGCCGCGTTGAACGTCCGCCTCCCATGGCGCAGACGGCACCTTCTTGTTTAGCTATCTCAATATAAGAGAGTGTCTTTTCCAGCTGAGGCTGGTTCGATACGGGTCCAATGTCAGTCCTCGGATCGAGTGGATCTCCCAGTCTGGCGTCGCTCATAAACGCGACAAGACGGTCAACGAACTCGTCGTGAATGCTCGAATGAACCAGCAGGCGAGAGCCGGCCATGCAACTCTGCCCTGCCGCCGAAAAAATGCCGGTTACTGCACCCTTTACCGCGTTTTCCAGGTCGGCGTCCTCAAAGACAATGTTGGCCGACTTGCCGCCGAGTTCTAGAGAGACACGCTTGAAGCTCTTGGCGGCATTTTCATAGACGCTCCGACCGCCACCCTCACTGCCCGTGAAGGCGACTCTCGCCACCATTGGATGCGTAACCAGGGGCTCGCCGACTTCTTTGCCGAACCCGGTTACAACATTAACTACGCCTCCCGGGAGGCCCGCCTCCTCACAGAGTTGCGCAAAGAGTATCGTCGATGCAGAGGAAAACTCGGAGGGCTTCATTACGATTGTGTTGCCCGCCGCAAGTGCCGGCGCGATTTTCCAAACCGCCAACAGCAGCGGGGAATTCCAAGGCGCGATCGCAGCGACC
The DNA here is from genome assembly GCF_004345245.1 of Rhizobium sp. BK251. Classification (GTDB taxonomy): domain Bacteria; phylum Pseudomonadota; class Alphaproteobacteria; order Rhizobiales; family Rhizobiaceae; genus Rhizobium. The sequence continues at coordinate 10,884 of NZ_SLUQ01000022.1, forward strand.
ACGCCCAGCGGCTCATAGGTCGTGTAGTGGAAGACGCCGGGCTTGTCGAACGGGGTCACATGGCCCTCGATCTTGTCGGCAAGGCCTGCATTGTAATAGAACCAGTGCGGAAGGTATTGCATCTGCTTGAGCATCTCCGCCTTGATCTTTCCGTTGTTCTTGACTTCCAGATCAGCTAGGCGTTCGGCATTTGCGGCTAAGACATCACCGACTTGGTGCAAGAGTAGACCACGTTGGGTTGCGGTCATTATCTTCCACAACCCGGAGTGAAACGCACGATGAGCGGCTTGAACCGCAAGATCGACGTCATTGGAATTTGCCCGCGGAAATGTTGCCCAATTCTCCCCCTTAAAGGGGTCGAGGCTTTCGTAAGTGCCACCGTCAATGGCGTCACGATCCACGCCGCCGATACGCATCTTAAACTTTTCCATGGTCGTTACTCCCTTTTGAGGTAAGGACGGCCATTCTAGTCACGGTCGACTACGGCGGTTGTGAATTTGTGTTTATGACAGTTTAAGGATGTTGGCGAAGCGTTGGCGCTCTTGTGCGACCAGTAAATCTCAAGACTCAAAGGGTTCCCCCTCGAAAGAGGGGTACGTCAATTCATGCGATGTTGTAAATTTTGCCGTTGACGACAACCGCGAAGGCCTAGCTTCGATGGCCGATAATGACAACTCTGCGACGTTGGACATTGCATACTTTGGTATGTTTCGCCTGGCCGCAACCCGGAGGCTCCTTTACCGAGAGGGCGAAGAGATGGCGTTGGGCGGACGGCAACTTGATATCCTCACGACGCTTCTTGACCGTGCGGGACAGGTTGTATCCAAACGTGACCTAATGCAGCGCGCCTGGCCGAATATGGTGGTGGAGGATGTAAATCTCCGAGTACACATCGCGAATTTACGGAAGCTCCTTGGTGATGGGCGGGACGGAGTCCGGTATATCAGCACTGTACAGGGCCGGGGATACTGCTTTGTCGCAACTGTGCGGCGGGGCCAAGAAGTTCAACAGTCTGGTACCGCCGCTGGAACGATATCGCTTCCGGCACAGAGGTTGCCGACCCCGTTGCCACGAATAATCGGCCGCGAGCAGACTGTCGCCGACCTTTCAGAATTGCTCGTCTCCCGCCGCTTCGTCAGCGTCGTTGGACCGGGCGGATTAGGCAAGACTACGATTGCTGTCGCGATCGCCCACGCTGTGGCCAATAACTTCGGGGGCGCGGTTTTTTTCGTCGATCTCGCTTCGCTCGCCGAAACGGCACTGCTGACTAGTACCATTGCTTCTGCAGTTGGGTATCGCCCCATGTCACAAGACCCTGTGGACGGGCTCCTCGCGTTCCTCGCTCAGAGTCGCATCGTCCTCGTCTTCGACAACTGCGAACATATCATCGAGGAAGTGGCAAAGCTGACTGAGCGCCTCTTGAGTAAGGCGAAGGGCGTGCACATACTTGCGACTAGCCGGGAAGCACTGCGAGCCGAGGGCGAGAACGTCCATTTTCTGACGCCACTTGAGTACCCGCCAAACAACCCTTTCCTTACTGTCGCAACTGCCCTGACTTGCCCGGCCGTGGAGCTGTTCATGGACCGGGCCGTTGCCGGTGGATATCGTGCCGAGCTGACCGATGCTGACGCTGCGGTCGTTGCGCGAATTTGCCGGCGGCTTGATGGGGTCCCGCTGGCGATCGAATTGGTCGCCGGCCGGGTAGGAACGTATGGAATTCGGGGTACCGCCGACCTCCTCAACAAGCGTTTGGATTTGCATTGGCACGGTCGTCGGAGTGCATTACCGCGCCATCAGACACTTTCAGCGATGCTGGAATGGAGCTACAACCTGCTGTGTGCCCGTGATCAGCATGTCCTTTGCAGCCTGTCAGTCCTCGTCGGAGAGTTTACGCTTGAGGCGGCTCACGCTATCTCGGATGGCTTTCCGTGGAGTTCGCTCGATGTAGGCCTTGCCGTCGGAAGCCTTGTGGATAAATCCATGATCGCGACAACGGGAGTCGACGAAGACGAAGCGAGCCGCTTCCGGTTCCTCAACACTACCAGAGCATACGCTTCAGAGAAGCTGGCTGAAAGCGGCGAGCAGGATGCAGTTTCCCGCCGGCACGCACTTTACTTGTGCGACCTCATCAAATCAGCAAAAACCAATATGCTCGAATTCAGTCACCGCGATGTGTCACGCTTAGCCTCTCAGGTGGCGAACATCCGCGCCGCCCTGGGATGGAGTTTTGCCAATCCCTCAGGCAAATCAATCCGAACCGAACTTGCCGCTCTTGCAACGCCAATTTTTCGTGGTCTGTTCCTGCTGGGTGACTGCCAGCATTGGTGCGAGCGCGGGTTGGCGGAACTGGACGATGCGGATCGAGGCACGTTCAAAGAGCTGACCTTGCAAGAAGGGTTGGCAATCTCGGTAATGCTCACTCAAGGAAACGGAGAGGAAGTCCGAACGGCGATCGAACGCGGCCTCATGCTTGCCGAGTCCCTGAACGATGGCCAACATCAGTTGCAACTGCTTGCCGGACTCCACCTTCATCTTACCATTAAAAGTGATTTCCTTGGCGCTCTTGGAGTTGCCGAGCGCAGCGCTGCGGTCGCCGGCAATATCGACGACATTGACGCGCGAATTATCACAGAATGGATGCTTGGTACTTCCCACTACCTGCTCGGGAACCTGGTGATTGCACAACGCTATTGTGAACATGGTTTCAAATATGCTGTTTCGCCGCCTTCGACCCTATCCGACTTTTTCGGCTACGATCATCGTGTGCGTGCGCTTATTGTGCTAGCCCGAGTGCTTTGGCTCCGGGGTTTTCCCGATCGTGCGGCCGCAACGGCTAGGCAGGCGATCGAGGAGGCAGGGAATAGGGGTGACCCCTTAAATCACTGTGTCACCCTAGCGTTCACAACCACTATCTTCATATCGGGGGGCGATTTTGAAACCGCGGAACGTTGCATCGCAGAAATCCATGTAAATGCCGAGCGACACGGATTAAAGCCGTACTGTACACTCGGGATCGCATTGGAGGGAGAACTTGCCGTCGCGCGAGGAGAGCCTGAGGTCGGAATAGCGCTGTTGCGAGATGCGCTCAAAAGCCTTCATGCGGAGCGCTATAACGTGGCGACCGCGGAATTTGCTTGTACCCTTTCCGCTGCGTTGGTGAGATGCGGTCACTTTCAACAGGCGGCCGCGACGATCGATACGTTGATCGCGCAGACCGACCGGAACGTGGAGACGTTCGAACTTCCCGAGCTTTTGCGTGCTCGCGCAGAAATTTGGCTAGCGCAACCGAACTCAGATCGAGTTGCCGCGGAAGAGGCGTTGTGGCGATCCATCAACCTGGCACGGTCGCAGGGCGCGCTTGCGTTGGAACTGCGATCTGCGACCGTGCTGGCTCGTCATTGGCTCGCGCAGCGTCGTCAGAATGTCGCAAACGACTTATTGGCCGAGACTTTTCTAAAGTGCACGGAAGGCTTTGAAACATCGGACCTTCGGGCAGCGCGACAGCTCCTAGATGAAATCAGCGATGCCCGCGCTAATCCCCCGCCGCCATCTGAAGATAGGGTGGGTTATATCTACAACTAAGACTAAGCTATGAGGACGCAGCCATCTGAGACAGCTGGCGCGCTGCGCGAGTGATCCTTGGGGAAAGCTTCGCTGACACAGGCAGACTAAACAATGTCATGTATCAACTCCTGGAGGCTATCTCCGGTGAGATCGTCCTCGAAAATCTGATCGTAAGGAATCCCGAGGAGCGCATGTTGCCTGCCACCAATCTCTCAATCAAACGACGAAGCTTGAGTTCGATCGGGCCGCGGACGAGCAGATCGACGTCCGAATGAGAACGGAAATCGCCTTTCGCCAAAGAGCCTATAACAGTTATCTCATTCCATCCCTGTCTGCGACATGCAGAACGCGCGACGGCTTCTGACGCCCGCTCGTGCCGGGTCTGCCCTCTCTTCGCCGTAAGTGCCTCCATTCTGTTCATCTGGAACTCCGATCTTCTTGCCGACGCAACAGCAATACAAAAGTCGAAAGCTGGCGACATCACTTCAAGATTTCTGCTCGTCGAATCCGTCGAGGATCGCCTGGGATTGGGTTCGCTGACGACGACATGGGTTATGCCGACACCTTGGTCAGCTCGCGATAGACTTCCCATGCGTTTCTCTCGACCCAGTTGCGGTGCAAGCGGCCATCGTCAAGAACGGACCAGACTGCGGTACCGAGCATCTCGATGGGAACCTGGTTCGCTTCGGTCCCCATGATGCCGTTGTTTTTGCCGGTAACGCGCCAGCGCGATGCAACACGCGTTCCGTCGTGGTTCTGGAATGTCTCGATGATCTCGAATTCGAGGTCCGTGATCTTGGATTGGAAATCCTTGATCCACTGCTTGAACTGGTCGCGAGACCGGATTGCGACGCCGCCCGAGACGATCTCGAAGTCTTCGGCGACTAAATGGTCGATTGCGTCGAGGTTCTGCGGAGACTGCCAGACCTCGGACCAGAAAGTGTGGACAATGTCGATCGATGCACTACTGCTCATATTGGATACTCCACTTTTTGGTTTCAGATGGTTGCTTGCTACGGAGGGGACGCCGTAGGAGAGGTGGCAGGCCGCACGACCACCTTGTTCATCGATGATGTCTTGGTTGAGGAAGCGGATGCGGCCCGGCAGGACCATGGTTCCGCCCTCGAGACCGCCCGCATATTTGGTGTGCGCTCGGGTCCCGCTTGATCATATCGTGTGTTGGGGTCAGTGCGGCCGTTCGGCCTGCCGCAGGATGCCAATCTCGCCGCGGAAGTTGAAGCCCTCCTGTTTGCCGACCCCCACGCCGCACCGCATCGCCCGACCGTTTTCCGTGACCAGATGGCCGTAGAGGGCGTTCGGATATACCACGATGGTGTCAGCATGTTCCGTCGTGGGGTATTCGATTTCCTTGCGCAAGAATTGTGGTTTGACTCCGTTCAAATCGACCGCAGCCAACGGGAAAGGCTCGCTGGTCAGCGTCCAGTACATTTGGGAGATCGTCGATCGACAACAGGCGGCGTGTCTTTTTTGGTTGCTGCGTGACACAAGCAGCCACGAAAGGACTGGCCAACAAATGGGTACACGACTGATCATTCTTTCTCCATACAAGTAAGGCACGCTGTTGGCGGCGAGATAGTCATAATTGCACGTGCAGGATAGATAGTTATGGGTGATAGGATACATATCTGATGGTTATGCACGCCTGCGGCTCGGGGTGATAAGGTTTGCGTAAAGGAGACCTAAGATGGATATTGCAGCAGCCTTGCGCGCGTTCGTCCGAACGGTGGAACGCGGATCGGTTTCAGGAGCAGCTCGCGATCTCGGCGTCTCGCAGCCTGCGGTGACGAAGCATCTTCGCAACCTCGAAGCACATGTCGGCGCGCGTTTACTCGAGCGATCGAGCCGCCTTGTCAGGCCCACTCCGTCCGGGCAGGCTCTCTACGAGGCAAGCCGCTCAGCATTGTTGACAATCGAATCCGCGCTCGAAGGTGTCCGTCGTGACATGGGCGAAATTGAAGGTTTGTTGAGAGTGCATGCGCCTTCATGCATAGGTGCCAAACATCTCCATCCCATCGTGATGGCGTTTCAGAAGAAGTTTCCGACGGTGACGGTCGATCTTGTGCTTGAGGATCGCAGCGTCGACCTCGTCTACGAAAACTACGACTTGGCCCTAAAATACGGCCGTCCGGAAGGACAGGATTTGATCGTTCGTCGGCTCGGGCAGATACGTCGTATTCTCGTTGCTTCGCCATCGTTCCTCAGTCGGTCCGGACCAATTGACGACATGGAGGACCTGTCGAGGATCGACGTCATTACCACGGCTGCGGTCTTGTCGCCGCGGGATACATTGATTCTTGTGCGCGATGGAGAAACGCTGGAAGTTCCAGTGCGGCCCGTCCTTCGCACCAACAACGCGCAGGTCATTGCCAATACCTTGCTGGGGGGACGTGTCGCCGGCCCCGTTCAGCATCTGCTGGTATCCGAAGAACTTGCGCGCGGCGAGCTGATCCGCGTACTTCCAGATTATGAAGTCAAATCTGCCGACGTGTTCCTTGCCTACCCATCAATCCGGTTCATGCGTCCGGCCGTGCGTGCCTTTACCGACTTCGTCGTGCCGGCTTTGAAAGCGATCGATGGCGTGGATACGGGGGAACCGACGGTAACCCGTAGCGTCGCGCTCTAGCCGCGCCTTGCAGCCTCTGCGCCCTGTCACCCATCGACCTGATACTCCCTTATCCCTCTGCTCGGCTACCTGGATGACGCGATCCGAAGTGATGGAGGTGCATCAGCGACGGCCGCCACAGTCGCGGACAGAGCTCGACAGGTGTTGGATGCAACGTGGTTCGAGATCGTCGGATACTGCCGTGGTCCATATTGCGTGCTCTCCTTCGAGGCCGAGATGATACTGAGGAGGCAAGGCTTTGGCGTCCATCGGCTGGAGGACGCTTTCCACAATGCAAGGCCGCCGGCTTGCCCGTGGAGTTAACGCGAACGAGAGTGAGATCAGTGATGTTCCCCGCCACGTCGGATCGCCGCGGACCGAGTTAGTGCATGACATCTCGTGATGGCAATTTCGCCGCCGACCAATTCCAACTGTAGGCGAGATAAGATCAAGACCACGCTTGAAGGCGTCGGCTTCTCGCTCGAGATGGGACGCGGCCGCAGAGCGGATTTCTCCCGTTCGTCACTGCCAAGAAGATTTGAAGGCTAATGGGATGCCGCCTTTCAGCAAGGCGCTGGCGACTGAGGAAGATGATTGGATTTCGAGTGAACAACTGCGGGCGTCCGCTCGTCCTCAAATGCCTGCGACGGGCAATCCTGCCTCAGTGCAGGCGTCGGCAAACGCCGTGCGCATGAAGCCTTCATCGCTTTGGCCCGAACGCAACAGATAGAACGAATGGATCGCTTGCCCCCGCAAGACGCCCCCGTCGGTCGGCCAATGCCTGACAAGCATCTCCACGGCTTCTCGGCCACACGTGACCCTGCACATGTCGCCGTTGGGTAGAGTTACGACGAGGTCTTCGGTCCAATCCCTGTTCATGATAGTCGCCCCGACAGTCCACGTGATATTAGCCCAATCGCCTGGTTATCCACGAGCGGCTCTGGGCACCTGCGTCCGGTCACTCCTCCCCCGAATTCCTAGCAATTATAGGTACCCGAGCGGCCGCCGAGCCCCGCGCCGCGGCCGCCGTTCTGTAGGGACAATTGCCACGAACGCCGAACCTGTATGGCCCGCGTCGCGAGACCATATGGGAGCCGCTTGTTCCAGCGCAGGGTCCGGCATTGCTCAGACGTGTAATTCGGCTTCGGTCAATCTTGATGAAGGTGCTGAACTGGAAATCCTGGGTGGAACTCCACGGCGTCGTGTGGCGATAGGTTTCGCTGGAAATCAGACGGAACCTCGGGCCGAAAATCCGTTGCAGGCTCTCGCCGTCGTGGCGGGCGACTGGCAAGCCGCTGCATTTGTCCGGCCCCGAGGGTGAAAAGGTACCGATGACTGCAAGTCCGTTTTCGGCCAGCGCACGATGCATGACCGCCGCGTAAGCCGATTGGTCTTCTTTGCTCGTCAGAAAGTGAAACGCGGCCCGGTCGTGCCAGAGATGGTAACAACGATCCGGTTGCCACTTCGTCACATCGGCAACGATCCATTCCACGTTGGAAGCTGTTGGCAACCGAGATTTCGCGACCTCAACGGCCGCAGCCGACAGATCGAGTACTGTTACGTGGGCTTGGCCGCGCTCCACGAGCATATCGACAAGGCGCGATGCTCCGCCTCCCACATCGATTATTCTAGTTTCTCGGTTGGGATGCGCCTTGGATATCAGGTCGAGAGATTCGCGCGGAACCTCTTCGAACCAGCTCATTTCCTGCTCGTCCTTGGTCGCATAGACGCGTTCCCAATGAGCGGAACGGGTATCCTCCGTCATCATGGGTCTCCAGGCTCGGTTCTATTCACTCACGGAGGCTAAGCCCTCTAGCAGCTACAGGCTCAAGCGGTTTCTTTGGACCGGGCGACGGTCGAAAGCGATTTTTCGGAGGAGCGATCGCTTCTTCCGAGTGTAAGTCCGACGACGCCGAAACCGACCGTATAAATCATGGTCGCCCACCCGCTGAACAGTTCTTCCTGAACGTTATGTCCCCCGTAATGGCATAAGGCATAAAACCCGAGCCGCGTCAGTACATAGCCGGTCAGAAGACCGAGCAATGCGTACAGGCCTCGCCGCAAAACGCTATCAAAAACTACCCGTGGTGACATGGGCTCTGCATAGCGCCGACCGGCCCCTGAACAAAGACACGAATTCGCGACCGTCAATATCGCTTGACCTTGCAGTAGCTACAGGGTGCATCGTCGCTGTGCGCCTCTCTAAAGCCAACGAACAAAGGATTCGATTCAGCCAGGTGAGCGCTGTACTTCCGCCTGTTAATGACAAGACAGCCCATCGACGAAGCGTTTATCGTCAACATGATCGACACGTTGATACGCGGATTGGCACAGTGAGGTTTACACACCTTCCATCTCAAGCTGCAAGGCTTCTGGTTCTCTGCGCTTTGGGCCAGCAGCAGCCAATTGGCCATGGCCGCAAAGCGCCATAAGCAGCCATGGCTGTGGAATGTAGCGTTGTTTGGGACGAGAGGTCAGTGAAAACCGGTGGACGTGTCTTGCCATCCGTGTTTGTCGTCAGCCGGGATTTCGGACCAATGTCGGCTGCTGACGTGTCGTTGAAGATATTGATTGCCGAAAGTTGAATATGGCTCCTAGTTTTACCGCGACCGCGCCAATCAAGCTCGTCGTTTGGGATATGGACGACACGTTCTGGAACGGAACCTTATCCGAAGGCAGCGTCACGCTCGTCGACCGCAACATCGAAATCGTGAAAACCTTGGCCGATCGCGGCATTCTATCGTCGATCTCCTCCAAGAACGACTTCGAGCCCGTCAGGCAGGTTCTTACCGCCGCCGGAATCTGGGACTATTTCATCTTCCCGCATATTTCGTGGGACGCCAAGGGCGGGTCGATCGCCAGCATCGTCGAGCAAGCCAATCTGCGGCCGGAGAACGTGCTATTCATCGACGACAATTCCATCAACATCGAGGAGATTCGCTTTCGCTTCCCGACGATGATGGTGGCCTATCCCTGGGACGTCCTGCCGGTGCTACTGGAGTTGAAGCAGACGGTCGGCAAGGATGACCGAGCCCATTCCCGGCTGAAGCAATACAAGCAGTTGGAAAAGAAGATTTCCGACCAAAGTCA
>NZ_SLUQ01000023.1 GCF_004345245.1 Rhizobium sp. BK251
AACCCAGCGTCCCCACGAACAGGTGAATCCGAATCCGCTCGTCGCCGATCCACACCTTCGTGTCACCGAAGTCGATCTGCATCTGATGGCCCGGCACCGTCTCGAAGCGGACCGTCGCCCGCTTCTGTGCCTTTAGCTCTCGCCGCCACTGCCGTACGCGGAGCTCCACAGAACGCAGACCGATGATAATTCCGTGCTCGCTCGCCAACTCTTGGCGAATCACATCCGCATTACCGTCATGCCGGAAAAAACGCTCGCGAAGCCAATCATCAAGCCCGTCGAACGCACTGCGACGAGCAGGCTGTCTAAACGGTACAGCTCCGCCCTCTCGAAGATATCGGCGAACGGTATTCCGCGCGCATCCAAATTCCTTCGATAGACGTTTGCTACCCCAACCAAGCTCGTGCAGCCGCAGCATTGCCACCACCTCGTCAGCCTGAAGCATATCCCCGCCCTGCATCGTTCGCGACAATGCAGGATGCGATAAGATCGCGCTCGTCATCCATTCCTCCTCGTTTTTACACGAGGGGTCTGTTCTTCGCTTCGTTAGGGGGTCAGTTTTTCATTTCGCCCGACACACCCGAATGAGTCCACTGCAATATCAAAAGCAGATCAGGCTGCATGAAGCGCGCCGTCTCATGTTGACCGAGCGCCTGGATGCCAGCACCACGGCGTTTCGGGTGGGCTATGAAAGCGTGACGCAGTTCAGCCGCGAATACCGGCGGTTGTTCGGCAATCCGCCAATCCGCGACATCTCGCTTCTGCAAGGTCGCTGAACAGACCGTACCGACTGTCCGGTCGAGAATATCGCCCAAGGAGGGCACGATCCTCACCGGATCGTCGCCTGCGCCCAAATGGAAATCCGAACGCTACGCGGTGCGTTGCGCCGACGCGATTGTTGATCTCTTCGGTGCTGCGTGGCGTCATTGGCCCTCTCCGCTGAACGCCCTCTCTCACATCCCCAATCCCAGTCCCCTGTTGAGGCTCCGCTTCAATTCATACTGACGCGACAGCTCGGCCCGCTGCGCCCGATCGACGATGCGTGCGATGTCTTTGATGCGCGCGACCTTCGCTGCGTCCGTGGCTCCCATCCGGTCGAGCTCTTGCTTGAACACGCGCGGGTCAGCACTACCAAACCGCCGCTCAAGCGCCTGGGCGATGGTCTTCGCCTCCTCGAGCGCCTGAATGCCCTCCGGCGTGGCGGACAGCTGCTCCAGGAATTTCGGCTGCTCCGCCCGCGGCAGCTGATCGAGCTGCCTCAGCATCGCCTCGCTGTGAGGGGTGAGCCCCGGAACCGCCACGACATCGCGCTTTTCGCGCATCCAGGCTTCGGACTGACGCGCCGCCTCGAACCGGCGCTCCCAGACGAGGCCAGCTGCGGCCACATGATGGCCGAGCGCCCTGGCATGGTGGCGTGCCGCTTTCCTCTCCCTGTTGTCACCAAGGAGACCGGAGGTGCCGCGCAGCGCCCCGAACTGCTCCGGACGCCCGGCAACCGATGCCGCCAACAGCTGGGTCTCGATCCCCTTGTCGACGATCGCGTTACTGAGCCTGGCGGCAACAGCATCCGCATCGGCATAGACATGACGGCCAACCGAACGCACCGCCTCCATCGCTCGTTCGAACTCCGGTCTGGCCCTCTCACGAGCGACCGCCTCGACGCTCCGCGAATAGCTTGATAGCGCCGGCACCAGCGGCTCGACCTGTTCGCCGTGCGCGACGACATCGCGCGTCGGATCGAGCCCGATCTCACTTCTGATCCCGAACGCCTCGGCCAGTCCGCGCCGCGCCGCAAAGGCACCGACATAGTCGAGCGTCGTCTCCTTGGCGCCGGATCGTCCCATGCCGGCACTGAGTGTCTCGATGTCCCTGAACGCGTCGCGGCCGGCATAGAGCTGCACGCCTTCACGATGACGGGTCATCGCCACATAGGTCAGGTGCCGGTCCATCGTCGCGGATGCGAGGACGAAGGCGCGGTCGACCGTCGTCCCTTGCGCCTTGTGGATGGTCGTCGCATAGCCGTGGTCAAAGGCCTGGTAACTCTTGACTGGTATGGAGAGCAGTTGAGCGTTCGCTTGGGCCTGCACTTGGGCCTTCGCCTGGGCCTTGGTCTGCGGCGTTGCCTGCCCGCGGCCGTCGAGACGTATCTGGAGTGCGTCCAGTTCGACGGCCTCGACCGTTCCCAGCATGCCGTTCTTCACTCTGAGCTCGCGATTGTTCTCCAGCAGGACGATCCGATCGCCCGGCGCAAAGCACCGCTTGCCGTCATTCGTCTGGTAGACGAGTTCACGACCGAGAGACGTGTGTTCTTCCTCTCCCCGCGCCAGCCGTCCGCGCGCCTGAAGCTCCAGACGGATGTCGGCATTGATCGCGTGCACATCGACGCGACGATGGGCGAGCGCAATCCGCGATCCGGACGATTGCTGGAGATCGGCGAGATAGTCGCGCACCAGGGCCGCGCGGGCTTCATCGCGATTGTCGTGGAACTGGACCGCGCCATGCCCGGCATAGAGCGACAGTCCCTCGCCCGTGCGATGCGTGGCAAAGGCAATCGAAGCCTCGCGCTGCCAGCCCTCGGTCTGCCGGCGGATTTCTGCGAGGGCGACGGCGCCGATACGTTCGGCAATCGCCCGGAACGGCGCACCCGCACCGATCGCCTGCAGCTGCTCGTGATCGCCGACCAGAACCAGTTTTGCACCACGCGCCTCGGCCTCGCTGACGAAGCGTGCCAGCTGCCGGCTGCCGACCATGCCGGCCTCGTCGATGACAAGCACATCATTGCTGCCGAGCTCGCCCCTGCCCGCCTGCCAGCGATGTTCCCAGGACGCCAGGGTGCTGGATGGAATGCCGGAGGATTCCTCCAGTCCCTCGGCCGCCTTGCCGGCAAGGGCTGCACCATGAACGCGATAACCCTGCGCCTCCCAGGCCTGGCGCGCCGCCGCCAGCATCGTCGACTTGCCGGCCCCGGCAAAGCCGATCACCGCTGATATCTGCGCCGGCCCGGTGATGTGGCCGACGGCAACGCGCTGCTCTGCGCTCAAGCCCGCGCGTGCGATCCTGTTGTCCCGATCCACCGCTTGCAGCTCCACCGCGTGCAGCTCGGCCGGCTGCAGCTCGCCGTGTTCGACCCTTGCCGTCAGCGCGGCCACCAGCCCTGCCCGGATCGCATCGTCCTGTCGCCGCAAGGCCCGCTCGACATGTCGATGCTGCACGGCGTGTCGGGACGATCGGCTCATCCGCTCTGCGCCTCCTGCGATCGCCTGTTCGATGGCGATCATCTCGCGTGTCGAATAGCGGGCAAGCTCCGTTGCCGTCTCCGGCTTCAGCTCGACGAGCACAGGCGATGCCATGACGGCCGCAAAGGCATTCTGGAAGGCCTGCGGCTCGTCGATGCTGCGATGCAGGGCACGCGCAATGTCATGGCGGTCGAAGACGCTCTTCTCGCCGCTGACGACGGTGAGGATCTGCTCCGGCTTGTTGCGGATCAGGTCAGCATTGCGCCGTGCCGCCATCGCGTCGATGCGCGTGCGCGACACCATCGCACCGTGGCGTTCGAGCTGTGTCGCATGTACCCCGACATGCTCGCCCGGTTCGATCTCCAGGCCGCGCTCCTGATGTGAGCGATGATCGACGCGGAGATCGAGACCGGCGATCGCCAGATGCCGGTTGACGATCTCTTCGAAGGCATGTCTCAGTTCACGCAGCTGCATCTGCGCGGTCGCCATGGTGTTGGCCAGCAGCCAGCGGTTCTCCCGTTCGATCAGCGTCTTGTCGCCAAGCCCGGTCTCTCTCACCTGCCTTGTGGTCATCAGCATATGGGCATGGTGGTTGCGGACATCGCTTTCGACATGCGGCCGGTGGATGGCAATGTCGAGGGCTGCGCCATAGCGATCGGCCAGATGCCGGGCGAAGGCGCGCGTCAGCGCCAGGCGCTGGTCTGCACTGAGCTCATGCGGCAGCGCCACCTCGAACTCGCGGGCGACACGGGCGTCACTGCGCTTCTCCGCCCGCTCGGCGGCATTCCACAGTGCCGAGCGGCTCCTTGCCCATGCGGCATCAACACCTTCCGGCAGGACGATCTCGGCATGTTCGACGCCCTGACGGTTGGAGAAGTCGTGGGTCAGCCCATCGCGGGCGTTGGTCAGCCGCTCGGCGGCACGATAGGCGGCTGACGCCACGGCACTGCGTCCGCTGCTGCGGGCGACCGGCTTCATGCTGAGATGATAGATCGCCATCGCCCTCCCCTTCCCCTCCCCCTGGTTAGCGGACCTGCCGGTCCGCGCACCGAGTTGCCCGGCAACTCGTAAGTGCGCCCTTGTGCCTTCGTCGACTGCGCGCCTCCGGCCCTGGTGGGAGCAAGCCGCAATCGTCGTCTGCCTTCCTCGCCCGGACAGGCTGTTCTTGCCACTCGCAGATCTGCGAGTGGTCGGGTGGCGTGGCTGCGGGCAGCATTGGCGAAGGTCCGGCTGTCACCGTTACGACGGCGGTTCGGATCGATCACAGGACAAGGGAGAGGCCCGACACGCGAAGGGCCCGACAGGGGAGAAGAACGACATGGCACGAAGGACCATCAGCGAGCGGCTGGCCCGGCTGGAGGCGCAGAAGAAGACGTTGCAGATCCGGCTTGGCAAACAGGAGCGCGCCATCGACACGCGCCGCAAGATCCTGATCGGCGCGTTGGTGCTGCATCGCCTCGAGCATGAGGGCGGCGCGCCGTTTGCACGCGAGCTCGCTGCATGGCTGCGAACGGAACTGCCGAAGTTCCTCCTGCGCGACGGCGATCGAGGCCTGTTCAACGACCTGCTGACGCCGCAGGGCGACGACCGAGCCTCGAGCGATGGTGCCGATGATCATCGCGAGGCCAATCGATGAACTGGCTTCGTCTGGTCAGGGCTGCCCTTGCCAACATGATGCGCATGGCCATGCGTGATCCGCTATGGGCCGCCGTCGGACTTCTCACCCTTCCGTTTCGCACGGCAAGGCGGCTTGCGATGGGCGCACTCGGCTACGCGATCATGGTGATCAGTGCGGCCCTTGTGCTTCGCTATGTCGGGGACAGCCTGGAGATCGACAAGGGCGATCTGATCTGGCATCTCGGCAACTGGATGTTCTCGGCCTTTGCCGTCGTCCTGCTGCTGAGGATGCTGTCAGCGCCGCTGATCCTGCACTTTGGATCGGCGAGTGGTGACACGCATGGCTCGGCCCGCTTTGCCGGCAAACGGGAAGTCGCGGCACTCGCCACGTCAACCAGCGGACTGCTGATCGGTCGTGCGCAAAACTCCGGGCGGCTGCTGCGCTATGACGGACCGGCCCATCTCCTGACCATGGCGCCGACGCGCAGCGGCAAGGGTGTCGGCACGATCATTCCCAATCTCCTGACCGCCGATCGCTCGATCATCTGCATCGACCCGAAGGGCGAGAACGCCATCGTCACAGGCGATGCGCGACGACACTTCGGACCGGTCCATATCCTCGATCCGTTTGCCGTGACGGGCCACGTCTCATCTGCCTTCAATCCGCTCGACGGCTGCGATCCAGACAGCATCGATCTTGCCGAAGATGTCTCGACCCTTGCCGATGCGCTGGTATTCGACGCGCCGGGGCTTTCGGGCGACGCCCACTGGAACGAGGAGGCAAAGGCGCTGATCTCAGGGCTGCTTCTGCACGTCGTTGCCAGCCAACCGGCAGAGCGGCGCACGCTCTCGACGCTCAGGCACTATCTGACCCTGGCGCCGGATCGCTTCCGCACTGTCCTTGAGGAGATGCAGGCCAATGATGCGGTGAATGGACTGGTGGCGCGTGCCGCCAACCGGCATCTGAGCAAATCGGAGCGTGAGGCAAGCGGCGTGCTCTCTGCCGCCCAGCGGCACACGCATTTCCTCGACAGTCCGCGCATGACGAAGGTGCTGGCACGATCCGGTTTCCGCTTCACCGATCTGAAGCAAACCAGGGCAACGGTGTTCCTGGTCCTGCCGCCGGACAGGCTTGCGGTCTATTCGAGATGGCTGCGGCTGCTGATCGCCCAGAGCCTGACCGAGATGGCGCGCACCACCAGTCCGTCGGGGGCAGCATCAGGACCATCATCGGCTCCCTCCCGCGCGCCGGTTCTCTATCTGCTCGACGAGTTCGCATCCCTCGGTCATCTGGCGCCGATCGAGCGCGCCATGGGCCTGATGGCCGGTTACGGCGTGCAGCTCTGGCCGATCATCCAGGACATCCATCAGCTGCGCGCCACCTATGGTCAGCGCGCCGGCACCTTCCTGTCGAATGCCGGCGTCCTGCAGGTCTTCGGCGTCAACGATCACGACAGTGCCCGCCTCGTCTCTAACCTGCTTGGCCAGCAGACCGTCGTCTTCCAGACGGCCGCGCGTGCGCTGGATTCCGAAAAGACCGGCCTCACTCTTGCCGGACAGCATGTCGGACGTCCGCTCCTGACACCCGACGAGGTGCGCAATCTTCCCGGCGATATCGAACTGTTGTTCCTCGCCGGCCAGCGCCCGATCACTGCCACGAAGCTGCGCTATTTTGCCGATCCGGAATTTGCCGGATTGTTCACGAGAGTTCCCGACTGATGGTGGAAGAGACGGCGGCTTACGCCGCCTCCTCGTCGTCGTCAGCGCCGTCATCGTCATGATCAGCGTCGACATCCGGCTGCAGATTATGCAGGTATCTACAGGAGGGCCTATACTGTTCAGGCATCGCGTCCGCCTGCCCCAGAGGAGTTGCAAATCCTCGATCGCGGCGGCGCGGGCGCAGTTGCGCTGACATGGAGCCCGGCATGTTGCCGGTACCTGCCCGGATAAGGATTGGGAGAAGTATTTGAGAACTCTTGATGCTGCGTCCCCGATTGGCCGCTTCTACCGTTCGCCGCCCTTGGATGGCCCGCACGCAATGTCTCGAAATGGCGCAACCACGACCTCCAGCGTGATTATCGACGATGTCCGCTTCGCCCGTATTGCGGAAATAATTGCCACTGGCCTTGCCAAGTGCCCGCCGTTGCCTGGCGATTTTTGAAGCGAGCTCGCCTGGGTGGCGTCACCCTTGTTCACGCGCTACACTTTCCTGCCTCTGCACCCGCGTAAGATGGATCCCATCAGGAGGAACCTCGAATGCCGTCAGTTCGGTACAGATGCGCCGGCGTGACGGTCGAGAACGGCAGTTTGGGCGCAACTCTGCTCGAGGTATCGATCGCCCATAAGATCACGCACTGGCATGAATGCGGCGGCAACGGTCGCTGCACGACTTGCCGGGTCCGCGTTCTGGACGGCGCATCGCACCTGTCGGCACCAACGAGGCGCGAGGCAGAGTTGGCGAAGGCCCGCGGCTGGGACCCGACGATCCGGCTGGCGTGTCAGACATCCGCAAGCGGGGACGTCACGCTGGAACGGATCGTGCTCAGCGAGGCGACAGCGAGCCAGCTTCGGGCCGAAACGGTCGGTCGAGAGGCCGGTACGGAGCGCCAGTTGGCAATCCTGTTCTGCGACATGCGCGACTTCACCGCGCTTGCGGATTCGAATAGCGCATTCGACGTCGTCCATATTCTCAACCGTTTCTTCGAGGCACTCGGGGATCCGATCCTCCTCAACGGAGGCGTAATCAGTCATTACGCTGGGGACCAAATCTGCGGCCTTTTCGGCCTTGACGATGCAAATCCCGCCCGGATCTGTAGCGGCGCGATGCGGGCTGCGTTCGGGATGGTGGAGGCGATGGAAGGGCTGAACGAGGAACTCGCGCGCGCTTTCGGCATCCGGATCAGGATCGGGATCGGACTGCATTTCGGCAATGCCATCGTCGGCTATGTCGGCCATTCAACGCTCCGCAGGCTCACGATTATCGGCGACGACGTGAACACTGCGAGCCGGATCGAGTCGATGACGAAGGAGCTGGGGGCCACGATACTCGTCTCACGCGCCGTCGCTGAAAGACTCGCCGATGGGTCGCTCTCGGTCATCGCGACCAAGATGGCACGGTTGCGCGGAAAGCGGGAGGACATCGAACTGCTTGCCGTCGATCGCTTCGCCGACCGCAGCCCCTTCGCGCTGGCGCAGCGCTCGGTCGGCTTACTCCTCGATGATCCTTCTGCGTTTGCCGCGCAGTTCTACGCGAATTTGTTCGCCATCCGACCCGAGCTGGAGCAACTCTTCGTCAACGGTACGCGTGCTCAGGGAGCGATGCTTTCCCACATGCTGCGGAGCGTAGTGTCAGGCCTCGAGAGGCGCAAGCATGTGACCATCGGTCTTCAGACAATGGGTCGGAAGCACGTTGGGTACGGTGTCGAGCTGGATCACTACGGCACGTTCAAGGCCGCGATGCTGAAGACGATTAGCGACATCATGGGGGTCGGCCTGACCCCGGAGATCGAAGCGTCTTGGTCGGCGACCCTCGATGTAGTCTTGGGTCTAATGAAAGAAGGAGCCGGCGCGGAGTTCCGTCGAAATTGAACTGCCCGTGGGAGCCCATTCGAACCTTTCGGCTGGACGTGTATGGGTCAGACAGGCACCGGACTTGCCGGAATGCTGTGAGCAGAGCCAATCGTTCTTTGCACACCCAACAGCATGTCGCCCGCGATGTCTGCTTGTAGCCAATGGGGAAAGTTGGGCTATGCCCGATGTGCGGGCCCATAGCGGAAGCTGCCAGGTCATCTTGCGGCCCTTGGCGCCCGTCGCGCCGGTCACTCCACGCGTTTGATTGCCGGTGGCGCCCAGTGTCCGTCGAGCACCTCGGCGCGCGGGCCGTATAGGGCCGGCATATCCCGGGTGCCGCATACGTGCTGTCGCCGTTGGGACCAGAGATCGGAGGCCCCGCGGTCTTTCCATATGAACATCGTCAGAATGATGATGGAAACAATAATGGTTTGCGCCCGTCAGTGATGCAATTCTACCGCCATGGAAAGCAACGCAGCCAAGCAAACGCACCCTTCGATGACGCTTCCCGAGTGGGTTCGGCACAGTCTCGGTGGCGATCACGGCACGGTCTGGATCATCACGGCGCCGGCACAGAACTGGCCTGAACTCACCAACGTCAACGACGGTGAAATCGTGGTCAGCGCCGACGATCTCATCCGTCTGGCCGTGTGGAGCGCCTCGAAATGCTGTACCGCGCTGCTCTCCACGCACCACGCCACGCTGCTCCCGAAGAATGGAGAAGAGGTGTGGGAATTACGGTGCCACGTCATTGCCAATGCCAGCCTGGCAACGCCCCGGCCACTCTCCGGCTTCCTCTTAAAGCCGGTCGAGCTTCGGGTTGCGTCCCGCGATGCCCGCGACATCGGGCGCGTGCATCGCATAGAGGAGAATGAACACCGCGCCGCCGAAACTCGTCTCGCTTTGTTCAATGCCTTTCCCCCGCCGACGTTGGCGGGAGAACAACCGCCGCACGGGCGCCCCCTACCCGCCTAGCGGCACCACCCACTTTATCGGCATTCCACCGCTTTCCGTCGGGAAGGCCGGGGAAACTTTGTCTCTCAACACACCGATTTTTCGGCCAGAACTCGAAAGGATATCAAGATGAAACGCCTTCTCACCGCTTCGGTCGCCGCTGCCGCCCTCGCCCTCGGTATATCCGGCGCCGCCTCCGCCCAGCCGATCAAGAACATCGTTCTCGTCCATGGCGCCTTTGCCGATGGCTCGGGATGGCGCAAGGTGACCGACATCCTGGAGCGCGATGGATATTCGGTTTCGATCGTGCAGGAACCGGAAACCTCGCTGGCCGACGATGCCGCGGCCACCAAGCGTATCATCGAGACCGTCAACGCTCCGCTGATCCTCGTCGGGCACAGCTATGGCGGAGCCGTGATCACCGAGGCCGGCAATGCGCCACAGGTGCGCGGGCTTGTCTATATCGCCGCCTTTCAGCCCGACAACGGCGAAGCGCTCGGCGGTCTCCTGAAGAAGACGCCGCCGGCAGCCAACAGCGCTTTCCCTGCCGGCGAAGGTTATGTGATCGTCAATCCGAAAACATTCCATTCCGATTTTGCGGCGGACATTCCGGCCAAGGAAGCCAACTTTATGGCCATTTCCCAGGTACCCATCAGCGTCAGCGCGTTCGGCACACCGATCACCGATGCCGCTTGGCACAACAAGCCGAGCTGGTATGCCGTCGCGACCGAAGACCGCATGATCAATCCGGATCTGGAGCGTTTCATGGCCAAGCGCGCCGGCAGCACCACGATCGAAGTAAAGGGCAGCCATTCGATCTATATTTCCCAGCCCAAGGCCGTCGCCGGGCTGATCGAACAGGCAGCAAAAGACGCGAAGTAGTTTCGCACGATCAACCCCGAGACTGTGCCGCCCCACATTGGTGCGGCGCAGACCGGACCTGACTACCGCGACCGCAGCATCATCCGGCACAAGTCCATCGCCTGTTGCACGGCGGGAAGCTGTCGGCGGCCGCGCGGATAAATCAGAGCCAGCCGCTCCGGCGTCGGCAGCAGGGCAACCGGATGCATTGAAAACCCTGCTGGTGGTACGTGCAAAGCATGGACCGGCAGCAGTCCAAGCCCGACATTGCGTTCGACAAGCGTGTAGATTGCCGAAATATCAGTGCAATCTGCGACCACGGAGCAGGAAACGCCGGCATTGGCGAATGCGTCGACAATCCGCTGATAAATGCCGCCGCCCGATCGTCGGCGAAGCAGGATAAGCGGCACTTCAGCCAGCGCTTCCGGCCTGATCTCACCTTCAGCGGACCAGCGGTCGTCGCCTTCGCGGCAGAGCAAAGCCATACCCATGGTCGCCAGTGGCTCTATGCCCAGCCCAGCATTGACGACTGGCATGTGCGTGACGGCGAAATCCAACTGCCGCGACTCGACCATGCTTTCGAGAAGCTGCGGCTCTCCCTGCTGCAGCGAAAAGCTGACGGCCGCCCCCTCTGCGCGGATCTGGGCGACCATGGCGGTGATGATCTCGATCGATACCTGGGTGAAGCCGACGCTAAGCCGTGCGGTAAACCCGCGCCCGATGGCGCGCATTTCCTGATCCAGTGCCGACGCACCGCTCAACAGCTCGGCGGCGCGTTCGTAGAGCATTCTGCCGGTCTCGGTGACCGAAAGGCCGCGGCCAGCGCGTTCAAACAACGCTATATTCCATTCCTCCTCAAGCTGCCTGATCGCCACGCTGAGATTGGGCTGTGCGACCCGCAGCACGTCCGCTGCCGCTGCCAGCGAGCCGTGTTCGACCACGGCTCGAAAATAAGCAAGCTGTCTGAGGTTCATCGATGGCTTCGCCTATGAATTATGGACAATTCAGTCCATAATTCATAGGCGTTAATTGCCCTTGGTCAAAACAAAAAAAGGCGAGGATGCCGGAACTCGCGTATGAGGCCGCAACCGAGCAGCCAATCGCGGCCGCACCGACGAGAATGTCGGCGCGGTCTTGCCGAGCCGGGTTCGCCTAGACCATCAACCCGCGACTTGATGCGGTGCGCAATGTCGTCGATCTTTTCCTGCCACTCATTTCCGAATAATTCACCGCAGCGTCTATGCCTGTCTGGTCGAAACTGGTGGCGCGGCCGAGTCCCGACCGACGCTACGATGCTGCAGCCACAACAGCGCAAATCCGAACACGGGGATGAAGATATCGGTCCAGAAGATGATGCCGGCATTGCCCGGCGCGAAATCATGCGCGGTCACCATCTGATAGAGATGGCCGACGGCAGCCCCCAGCGTGAAGATGCTTGGGCCAAGCACGGCTGCAAGGCGCAGATCATAGCTCCTGAAAGCGGCGAGCAATCCGACGGCGGCGAAGCCCAGGCTCGCGGTGCCGACCTCGAACTGGAAGGGACTGTCGGCCCAGCCGATAAAGGCGGCGGACATCTTCCCGAAGAAGACATGCATGACGAAATTGTAGAAGTTGTCGATCGCGATGCTGAAGAACACATACCAGGCGAGCAGCTTCTCGACGACAAGCGGCCGATCGATGAAAGTTCCCGATCGCGCAATCGCGGCCAGCGAAACAACCAGCCCGATCACGAAGAAGCTCAGCGAATAGTTCGACATTACGAAGGTGATGGTCGCTTTGATCAGATCAGCCAGCATTATGGGAATATCCTTCAACGCGAGAGCGAAATCACCGTCGCCCCGGTGCAGATCAACAGGGTACCAAGGGCGACGAGCGAGAGATCAAGGCTGCGCCATTCAGAAAAAGCCACGCCGCCAACAAGGACAGCGATCAGAGCATTGCTGTTGGACAACGGCGCGATGATTGAAACCGGCAGTTTCAACACTCCCATCCCATAAGCCATACAAGCAATTGCCAGTGTCCAGGTCGTCCCCATCGCCGCGGCGAGCAGCACGGGACGGACAGCAGGAATTGGGCCGCCTGTCCAGATGAAGGCCGCCCAGCCGATCAATGCCACGACGCTGCCTACGACCGCCAAGTAAAGGGGAATGGACGCGCCGGCGCCGAGACTCGCCCGCATCAATACGGTGCCGAGCCCGAGGCAGATGGCAGGAGTGACCCCGTCGATCAAAAATCCGGAAAGCGTCATGACTGGTGCTCCGTCACTGTGGAAAGTGCTCGACATGGGTCTCGGCCGTACGGCCGAAATAGACGACGCGGCGGCCCGGGAAAGAGACGAGGTATCCCGCGCAACCGGCGGCTTTCGCCTTCTCACAGAAAGCGACGTAGCTGTAGTCGGCGGGGTTCGCCTGCGCCCATCGCACCAGACGCTCGATCTCGGCGGCATCGAAGGCAGCGGCGACGTTGCCAGCTGGGGACTGCATATCCATTGTCACGCTGTCGCCGTCCGGCAGATAGTAGGTCTGGCTGTTGCGGCGATAGTCGACGGTATAGCCCTCGAAGCCGGCAGCAATCAGCTTGCCGACAATCTCCGGAAAGCTCAGGCTTCCATCGTGAGCTGCGTGCAGGCAAGTTTCGGCAATAGAAAACCGTTCCGCGTCCATGGCGGCTTCCTTTCATCTCAATGTTGAGTGTGGCCGGCGGGTTCAGTCCACCGGGGTTGCTTTTAGGCCGCGCCGTTCGGCGAGAATCTTCAGGATATGGTCGAGCGTTTCGTGCTCTTCTCTTGTCAACACGCCGAAGAATTCGGCGTCGTTCTCGTCGGCAAGCGATGCGAGGACCGGGATTTTGGTCCGCCCCTCCGTCGTCAGGGATAGGCTATGAGCGCGCTTGTCCTGCTGGCTTTCCGCCCGCTCAACCAATCCTTTGGCTACCAGTCTTTCCGCCAGTTTGCTGATAGCCCCCTTCGTCATGCCCATCCTCTCGGCAAGAACTGAAGGAGGCGTCGGCTCCAAGTCGTAGAGCCCCCGCATGAACGACCACTCCGCAACGGTGACATCTTCGCCCGCGACCTTGCGCGCGAACTCCTGCGACACGGCGTTTGACACCATTCGCATCCAGTACCCGGTGTGATCGGTCAGTTCCGAGATCGAGGTCATGAGGTATCCGTTGTTGACTAGGAAACTATCTTGGAGATGTTTCCTAGTCAACAACAATTTTGGAGACAGATAAAACGAGAGCGATCGCTTGGGACATTTCGCGGCGCCTTCGGTCCCGCTGTGCATCAGCATCAACCGCTGATCTTTTAATAGTCTGCCATCAAAGCACTTGAGTTTGCAGGGAAATTGATGGCAAGGGCGGGGTCACTATCGGCGCCAATCATGACCCACCCAGTATCCATTTTCTGTATGCATATCCAAGGCTTACGCTGACTCCGCGAAGGGGTCGGCTTTCGGTGCCGATTCACACATCGCCCGCACGAAAGACGCCCCTATCCACTGGACTGGCAAAAATACGGGTGCAGGAACGCCATCGAACACCTCTTCTCTCGACTCAATAAACTGGCGGCGCATCGCAACGCCCTCTCGTTTAAGCGGTAATCGCCTAGAGTTGGATGAGTCCCGTCCTCGAGGCCACTTAGTGATCACAAACAAGTGATCGCGGGTCGCGTAACAAAAGGCTCGGAAATTGCGAACCCGTGGTGCGCTCAACAAGAGCGTCTGTCTAACACGGAGAAACCTATGTCTGCTAAAACTGCGATTTCTTCTGTCGTCCTTGCCGGCGCTGTCACCACCGCCCTTGCCTCGATGGTCAGCGCTGCCCCGCTTACGAAGGCAGAAGCCGATGCTGCGGTTGCCGCTCACAAGGAAAA
>NZ_SLUQ01000024.1 GCF_004345245.1 Rhizobium sp. BK251
GTTTCTCCGTGTTAGACAGACGCTCTTGTTGAGCGCACCACGGGTTCGCAATTTCCGAGCCTTTTGTTACGCGACCCGCGATCACTTGTTTGTGACGGTGTCGACAACGTCATCGGATATTCAGAACTGTTGACCAGGTGCGCCGAGCTCATGCGCACGACCCCTGCGAGATCTTGCGGTGGACGTCGAAGATCTACTCAGCGACCAGGGCTCCGGCTACCACAGCTATGCCCAGGGCTCGTAAGATTCACGGTCGCCGAAAATCTTGCGCAAACAGCGCAATCAAATCGTCTCTTCTCCGCTGCCAGTCCCTTACCGCCCAGCGCCCCGTTTGTGCGGTGGTCCAAGAGCAATCAATCGGCCGGATTTTCGAAAATCGCCCAGGAAATATTCTCTGGAATATCCCGCAAAGACGGTCTTTGCCATCTGCGATAGTGTCCTCTCACCATCGCAGGACGTAGCGGCCGACCAGCGCACCGACCACGGCCACGGCAGCGATAGCGATCGGATACCAGAGCATGACGAACAGTGGACTGTCATCGTCGCAGTTTGCCGCGTAGAACGTTCCAGCAATGCCGGCGGCGGCCAACCCGGCGACTGCCCCGGCAAGAGCCGGATGTTGAGGAGCTCCGCAGCGCATCGCGTAAAGAAAGCAGGCAAGGGGAGCGATCGACAGCGAGGGGATGATGGTCAGGCAGAGCCTCGCATTGTGTCCAACCATGTGCGCTTCCCAGCTTGAACCGGGCAGCACCGTCAGCTCAAACATAGCGGCGCCTGCAATCAGCGCGACCGGCAAGAAAAGCCCCATTGCCCACGTACGCACCGATACTCCGGGTTTGCCAATACGGAAGAGGACCGTTCCCGCGCTTGCAGCGAGTGCGATGGTGAAGACGAATTTGAACAGAAAGCGCCCGCTTTCCAAGGCGGTGCCGATATCACTGCGAAGACCGATGAAGCTGAAGAACGCAACACCTGCGATCAATGTGGCAGCGATGGCCGCATGAACGAGCGCTTGATTCAGGCTCACTACAACCGGAGCGTCCTGGGCAAGGAGCGTGATGAGGTCATTGGTCTTCATGGTGTCCGCTCCGAGTAAACCACAGCCAGGGCCTTTAGCGCGCGGTGAAGAGACACCCTGACTGCAACTTCCGTCATCTTCAGCCGGTCGGCGGCTTCCCGCACGCTCGTCCCCTCGATCAAAATCGACTGAACGATCGTCCGTTGCGGGTCCTTGAGCATTGCGAGGATCTGCTCCACGTCCATCCGGTTGCACGCACTCAGGCGCTCGTCGCTCTCCAACGTTGCCTCGACATCCTCCAATGGGATATCGATCCGGCTTCCCTGACGGCGCAGGCTGTCGACCAGCTTGTTTCGCACGAGCGCCGACACCCAGGGGCCTAGCGGCCGGGCGGGATCCCACGTTCCTCGTTTGAGATGGATAGCCAGCAGCACTTCCTGCACCACGTCCTCGGCCTCGCTCGTTGGCGCGCCGAATTGGTCACAACGCCTCCGGGCCATCACCCGCAGGTGCGGGGTGATCGCAGTGAGAAGCTTGTGGTAGGCTCGGCTGTCGCCCGCGATCGCGGACCGCATCCAGCAAGCCCATTCCTCTTCACGCGCCGGGTTTTTCATCCGACATTAACCTCTTCGGATGGCTGACGCCAATTGTTACATCGACAGAGCGCCTATCTGCCGTCACCGGTCGCGACCAAGTGGAGTACGGATCGCCAACAGATCGCTTAAGCAAATGAGTGATCTCACTGTTGCTTCGTTTCTGGCTCAAGGAGATACAGAACAGGCCTTATCAACCCTTCGAGAAGGTCACGCTCAGGCCTTGTCCGCGCCAGCACCCGAATTCCAAGCAGCGTGCTCAAAAGCGTGCGCGCCATGTCATCGGCGGGCTGGCGCCTGCTGATCGTTCCGTCATTCTGGCCAGCTTGCACACAACGGCGAAAGAACCCCTCTACCTGCAGAAGCACCTCGCCCACGACGCGTTGGAATTCGGGATCATGGGGCGCGACCTCGAGCGCTGAGTTGACGAGCATGCAACCCTTCCGCTTTGTGTCGCTCAGCGAACGCTCGATGATCTCGTCGAAAAATGCGCTGATCGCCTCACGTGGCGGCAACTTCTCGAAACGCCCGACCCGGTCGCCGAAGCTCAGCTGCACATAAAAGTCGAGCGCTCGACGGTACACGGCCCTCTTGTCGCCGAAGGCATTGTAGACGCTTGCCGTGGTAAGACCCATTGCCTGGGCCAGGTCTCGCATCGAGGTCGTCTCGTATCCCTGCTCCCAGAACAGCTCGATCGCGCGCAGAAGCACCTGTTCTTCGTCGAATTCTCTTGGGCGGGCCATTGCTGCGTCTCTTAAAAATCTGATCAGCGGGGCGAAGGATTGTCGAGCTTGCAAATGATTTTAGAACAAACGAGTTAAAACTCAATAGCCGCCATCGACAGCCGCAGCGCCCTGGCGATGAAGCTGGAGTTCGAAGAAGCCGTCAGCAGCCATTCCGCACTCTAGTATCGAGGAGAGGAGACATGACCGACCGCCATCACCGCCGGCCGCCAGCGGTCGAGCGGGTTGGACGCTAATGCATCGCCAATTTCACCGAAGCGAATACCGGCACGCCCGTTACAACGGAAACCATTCGGCACAAAAAGACACGACGCTGAAATAGCGGCGAAATAAATGGCGTTCGTGTCTCACACCTTTAGGAGCCATGAATGCATCCTCTCGCCCAAGGCAAACACTACGCTCGGATCAATGATATCGACCTCTGCTATCACGTTCATGGAGAGGGCCCCCTGGTCTTTGCGACCTCTCCGGGATGGGGAGTTGGCGCTGGCTATTTGCAACGCGGTTTCGAACCGCTTCTCGACCGGTTCAAGGTCGTCTTCATTGACACGCGTGGAAGCGGAGGCTCGAGCTGGCCCGAAAGCGACGAGACGATGGGAAGCAGCAATATGGCTGACGACATCGAAGCGCTGAGGAAACATTTGCAGCTGGATCAGATCGATCTCCTCGGACACTCGAACGGCGGAGCAATCGCCATCTCTTTCGCGCAGCGGTACGCCCGCCATTGCCGGAAGCTTGTTCTTGTCGACAGCCAGTTAATCGGCTTCAACGCAGAGGATGCTATCAAGAACTTCCTGGTGGGGGCCGCCACAGACACGCGCTACCGGGAAGCCGCAGAATTTGCCGGATTGCCGGTGCCCACGACCGACGAGGAATTTACGGCCTGGTTGCTGAAGCTGATGCCACTCTATTTCAACGACCCATCACGGCATATGCAGACCTTTGTCGACACGCTTGACGGGCAGGTCCATGCCGCCGCCTTCCACGCGCAGAACGCCATTGACGACCAGCCCGGTCATGCTCAGGCGCCCCTGTTGTCGCATATCTTGGCGGAGACGCTTGTCATGGTCGGAAGGCATGATTGGGTATGTCCGCCTATTGTCTCGCAAGAGATCGCCGCAGGCATTCCAGACGCTCGGCTTGTTATTTATGAAGATACGGGCCACATGCCCTGGGTCGAAGAGAGGGAGCAGTTCTTTGCCGACCTCCGAGAATTTCTTCTCCGTGGCCGCATAGCCGGTCATTGGTCCGGCGAGGCACCGGCAACAGCGCGTTGATTGCATTCAAGGCCATCTATACGCGCTGGCCGACAAGCCCAAACATCCTTGGACCAATGGGCAGGTCGAGCGGATGAATCGCACCATCAAGGCTGCCATCAGAGAACGGTGGTCGAATGGCCAGGCTGATGAGCAGGCAAGGAGGCACGGTCATCAATTCGGTGCGCCAACAAGCGAGACCGAGGACTTGCCGGAGGAAGTGCTGTTGGCAATCCACCTCAAGAGAAGAACGTGGGACCCTCCCGACCGCTGGATCATGGATTTCGACACTGGTGCGAAACAAGCTTGTCGACAGTCTAGGTCGCGTAGGCGCCGGATATAGGACAGAGTGAATCTGGACGACCGCACTATATCCACGCAAGACACGCGGGAGCGCGTGTCTTTTGGCGTTTCTTCAGCAAATAGTGATGTTCCTGTCTCGGCCCGTGAGTGTCGCGCCATGTGGGCTTCCCCATCTGTATAGGCAACAACTGCCTCACCTAGCCGGGGGAAGGCATGCTGAAGATCGTGTCGAGCACGCCATAATCCTTGTAGCCGAGCCGCGAGATGACCTGCCGCGCCGATAGGTCAATTCGACCGTCGACGATGATCGCATCATCGATATGAATCCCGACCACCTCGCCGATCACGATTGCACCCGCCATCCTCTCTCCGGCAGCGGTTTCTAACGGCACGGACTTTACCCAGCGGCATTCCAGCGCTGCGGCCGCCGCTGCCACCCGCGGCGGCTTGACAAGCTGCGACGGTTTCATCTCGAGCCCGACAAGCTCAGGTTCACTGATCTCAGGGCTCACCGAGGCCGAGGTGGCGTTCATTTTCTCGCGCAGATCCCAAGTTACGAGATTGACCACGAAGTCGCCCATCGCCTCAGCATTGCGCTGGGAATCCTTCGGTCCGACGGGCGCGAACAACACCATGGGAGGCTTGTTGGATACAGCGTTGAAATAACTATAAGGCGCCAAATTGACCACGCCCTCCCTGGAAATCGTGCTGATCCAGCCGATAGGGCGCGGCACCACCAGCGCATTGAACGGATCGTGCGACAGGCTATCGTTGCGCTGCAGAGGTTTATAATACATGAGCTTGAAACCCTCTCTTCTAAACAAGACTAAATTGGTTTTAAGGGTCCTGATGTCGGACAGTGGAAGGCATCACGAGCTTCTCAAGCGCAACAGAACCGACGGATCAGCACGACGAGCCGCGATACCCATGGGGACGGACGTTCCGGGGCTGCCGATTCAAAAAGGAACAATCCCCCGGTGTCGGCCAACGCACTGCTGACGGCGAAGTACCGCTCGCTTGCGATTGTCGTTTCGATATCAATCCGAACCGGATAGAGGCGAAGAATCCGGCCCTGCGATCAACGTCGCCGCGATCGCAGCATGAGCAAGCACTTGATAAAGGCTATGCGAACAGGGGCGTCCCGAGCGAGAAGCGTAATAGGACCGTCTGTTGTCATGTCGTGTGGTTCGAGTACACCGCAGCCAGCGCCTTCAAAGCACCATGCTGACACGCCCGGACCGCAACCTCTTTCATATTTAAACGATCGGCCCTACGCGGCACGGCTTTTCAAGCTCGTTGCGAGAAGATGATCGATCGACAATTTGCCCGGGCCCCATGCCATCAAAGAGAGCGCCATCGCCGCCCAGGTGATATGGATCGGCCATCCGTCGGGCACGGTCAATTCGACAATCAAAGTCATGAATAGCAACCCGGTCGCCGCAAACCGGGTGCCGAGGCCCAGAACCAGCAGAATAGGAAATGTAATCTCCGCGCAACCAGAGAGAAAAGCCATGGTCGCCGGCGCCGGATAGGGATAGGGACCACCCGGCAGATGCAGCATGAACTCATCCGTGAACAGGGTGATCGCCGTATCATTCAGTTGCAGGAAGCCGTCCCATTTGAGAATACCGGACTTCCAGAAGGGTACGGAAAGGGCGAAACGCATAACGGCCTGGACGACAGTCGGCTGCGCAACTGTCCGAACGAGGTTATGCGCCATCTCCACGAGTGACACGATCGGCTGAAGCCTGTCTTTGATCGAAGGTTGCTGTGTGGTGGTTGATGTCATCATGCGTCTCCAAGAGTGATGGCAGAAAACACGCCGGCTTCGATCATGCCAGCGACGCTGGCCGCAATGTCGAAGGACGGAGAGGCGTCGACGGCCCTAGCTGCGGCGAGGCCCAAAGGCTCGCCAGAAATGAGGGACATCAGGAACTCCGCGCCACCCGGCGGAAGGTGGTGCACGGCTACCTCCATATCGGGCCGCGTAATCAGCGCGTCCTCCGGGTCGAACGCATCGATCGGATCGACAGGACCGTGGCCACGATTGGCGGCAAAGATTGTCAGCGCCGGATAGTTCGAACGAACGATCTTTGTTGCCGGATGTGCTTTGAACACCAGATCGGCGAGCCGCTCCGGCGGCACGGACGCAAGAATTTCGGCAGCAAGCGGGGCGACATCTGCCGCATGGTAGGCGTCCAGCCAGGCACGCTCGATCCTCGCGATGTCGGCGAGCCAAGGTACGGATCGGGCATACTCGTATTGTTCGATGAAAGCCGGAAAGTCGCGGCCATATTCGAAGAGAAGTGGCGAAGTCGGCGGAGTGGCGCGTAGATGGAAACGCGCCATGGCGCGGAAGAAGTCCGTTCCAGTGCAGCGTTGCACAGCTGGATAAATTCCGGCGAATGCATCGATCAGGCTGACGGTGACGTTGTTGCGGTACACGTTGTAACGCTTGACCGCCCCCTTGCCGTTCGGTCCGATGACGCCCGCGGGCGTCTCGACGTCCGGGTCGGTCAGGGCGGGCGCAAAAGTCGCGACATAAGCGAGCGGTCTTGTGCCTTCGGATGTGGGATCAAGCTGCAGCATGGCTGTGATCCGAAGCATAGTGATCCAGGATCGCCTGGGCGGCGCTCGCTTCGGCACGTAATATCGGCCAATCGGGTATGCTGCTGTCCCATTCGATAAGAGTCGGTATAGGACCACGGCGACTGATGACGATCTGATAGAGTTTCCAGACAGCGTCAGCCACAGGCCCGTCATGGCTGTCGATCAGCAGCAGGTCGCCCTCATCGTCAGCCTGCTCGGCATGGCCGGCAAGGTGAATCTCCCCGACCGCGGCAAGCGGAAAATCGGAAAGGTAGTCCAGCGCCGAAAAGCCGTGATTGGTCGCAGAGACGAAGACATTGTTGACGTCGAGCAGAAGGCCGCAGCCAGTTCGCCGTGCGATGGATCGGATGAAATCGGTCTCGCTCATCGTCGATTCGCGAAAAGTGATGTAGGTGGAAGGATTTTCCAGAAGGATTGGGCGTCCTATGGTGGCCTGCACTTCGTCGATATGATCGCAAACCCTTGCCAGGCTATCCGGCGAATAAGGAAGCGGGAGCAGGTCGTTGAAATAGGTTGTCTGATGTGTCGACCAGGCAAGATGCTCCGACACCAGCGCCGGCTCGTACCGCTCGACGAGGGAACGGAAGCGTTCCAGATGCGCTTTGTCAAGCGGCTGGGGGCCACCGATCGACATGCAGACGCCATGGAGTGACACCGGATTGTCGCGACGTATCTGTTCGAGGATCCGGTGCGGCGGTCCGCCGGCGCCCATATAGTTTTCGGCATGGACTTCGAAGAAGCCGCGCTGCGGGCCTTCCGCGGTAATCGCGGCGAGATGCTCGTGCTTGAAGCTTGTTCCGGCAAGCCC
>NZ_SLUQ01000026.1 GCF_004345245.1 Rhizobium sp. BK251
ACCTGGTAACGCGGGGTGGAGCAGCCCGGTAGCTCGTCAGGCTCATAACCTGAAGGCCGCAGGTTCAAATCCTGCCCCCGCAACCAATCTTCCCACGATACTAACAAAGCCCCTCCGTGGGGCTGTTTGCGGTTATGCCCGCAAAACAGTCCTATTGGCGGTGCCCCGCCATCAGCCGACGTTGACCGCCGCGGCCCGGGGGCCTCGACAGGGCGCGCGGCGGACCGTATCGGCAATTCGCGGACAAAATCAGCGGCCGATTCAGCTCGATCTTCGTGGGCGCCGCTCTAGCATTTTCACATCGTGTTTCGAGCGAGGACATGACGCCCGGACGGAGGCGAGTCAAACTTCTGTTAGTCGTCTTTCGTGATTTCCCAGCCACAACCATTCCTAAGTCTTCGAAGTGCTAATATCCCCATGGCGTTGCAGCTCTGACTCAGCTACAACGTGCGCAAAGGGCTCAAGGGGAACGGTCCGTCGCCGCAGGCGCGTCAATCTGCAACTTACGGGAGAATTATTTCGGGTATGGATGGCATCGGTCCGCAGCATCACGACTCCGGTCTTCGTGCGCTTTGCGGTATTGCTGCGTTCTACCGGATTGCCGCTGACCCGATCCAGCTTCAGCACGATCTGGCGCTGAAGGGGCGTGGGTCCGAAGCCATTGACATCCAGCGAGCAGCCAAGATCATTGGCCTCAAGGCGCGTGTCGTGGAGAAGGTCACGGAGCACCGCCTTCGATCAATGCCGGTTCCAGCAATCGTCAAACTGCGCAGCGGCTCCTTTCAAGTGCTCGGCGGTCTGAATCCTTCCGGAAAGTACAGGCTCGTCGATCCGATAACGCGTGTCGATCGCGAAATCGCCCCGTCGGATATATTGGAGGAAATCGGCTCGGGCGTGATCCTCGTCGGCCGGAGGATCGGCGGTGAAGGATCCGACCCCAGGGAGTTCGGCCTCAAATGGTTCCTGCCGTCGATCTGGCGATACCGCAAGCCACTCGCACATGTTCTGCTTGCCTCGCTGTTTATTCAGATATTTGCGCTCGTCACACCCTTGTTCTTTCAGGTGGTGGTCGACAAGGTTTTGACACACAAGGGCTACTCGACACTTTTTGTGCTGGTCGCAGGCATTGCGATCATTGGTCTCTTCGATGTCGTGCTTCAATATCTCAGAACCTACGCGCTGGCGCACACGACGAACCGGATCGACGTCGAACTTGGGCAACGGCTGTTTCATCACCTTCTGCGGCTGCCTCTCGGCTATTTCGAGACCCGCTCTGCAGGCCAGACCGTTGCCAGGGTACGTGAGCTTGAAACCATCCGTGCATTTCTGACGGGCCAGGGGCTTTTCTCGGCGCTTGATGTCGTTTTCACTTTCGTCTTCATCGCGGTTCTTTTCGCTTACTCGTGGAGCTTGACGCTGATCGTGATTGCCGCGATCCCGATCTACATCCTGATCGGTATGACGGTCAGGCCACCACTTCGCGAATTCGTCAAGGAGAAGTTCAATCGAGGTGCCGCGAGCCAGCAGTTCCTCGTCGAAGCGATCGTCGGTGTCCACACGGTCAAATCTGCTGCGGTGGAGCCGGTGATGCAGGCACAGTGGGAGGAGAAGCTTGCAGCTTATGTGCGGACAGCTTTTGATACGACGCTGCTGAGCGCCGGCGGACAAAACGCGATTCAATATGTCAGCAAGCTTTCGACGGCAGCTCTTCTTCTCTTCGGCGCCAAGGCTGTCATCGATGGCGAGCTGTCGGTGGGCTCGCTAGTCGCCTTCAACATGATTGCCGGCCAGGTCACCCAACCGGTCTTGAGGCTTTCCCAACTCTGGCAAGATTTTCAGCAGGTGCAGATCTCCGTTGATCGGCTTGGCGACATCCTGAATACGCCGATGGAGCGTCAGCCTGGCGCTCGCTTGTCGTTGCCGACGCCAAGGGGGCATATCGAATTTCGAAATGTCAGCTTCCGCTATCGGCCCGGCTCGCCGGAAGTCCTGAAAAACGTATCGCTTGAGTTCAGGCCCGGAGAGGTGATCGGCATCGTCGGCGCTTCCGGTTCTGGAAAGTCGACGCTGACCAAGCTCGTCCAACGCCTCTACATTCCGGAGGAGGGGCAGGTCCTTCTCGATGGGGCGGACCTTTCGCAACTTGATCCCGCCTGGCTTCGAAGCCACATAGGCGTGGTTCTTCAAGAGAACCTTCTTTTCAACCGCACGATTCATGACAACATCGCTTTCTCAAACCCGGCGATGCAGCGGGCTCAAGTCATTGCTATTGCCAGGCTCGCCGGCGCCGATGAATTCATCACAAGGCTACCGCAGGGCTATGACACGATGATAGAGGAGCGCGGCGCAAACCTCTCCGGTGGCCAGCGCCAGAGGATAGCTATTGCCCGGGCTCTTGCGACCAATCCGCCGATACTGATTTTCGATGAGGCAACCAGTGCGCTCGACTACGAAAGCGAGCGGGTCATTCAGACGAACATGGGTCAGATCGCCAATGGCCGAACGGTGATCATCATCGCGCACCGACTTGCTGCGGTCCGGCCATGCGACAGGATCATCGGCGTTGCCGACGGCCGGATCGCCGAGGTCGGCAGCCATGACGAATTGCTGAGTCGGCCAGATGGCCTCTATTCGCGTCTTTGGGCCTTGCAGAACGACAGGGGAGCGGCATGAGGGCAGTCGCGAACGCCTCTCGCTATCTGGGTCTTCCGCAACGGCCGGCAACGCGCGCCGATCACGAATTCCTGGCGCCAGCCCTTGAAGTTCTGGAAACGCCACCATCGCCCATACGCATGGTGCTGATCCTGATCATCTGTCTGTTCACCACGGTCGCGCTGGTCTGGTCCTATCTCGGCCGCATCGACATTATCGCCGCAGCGCAAGGCAAGATCCAGCCGACAGGGCGCGTCAAGGTGGTGCAGCCGTTGCTGACGGGCAAGGTGAAGGCGCTGCCGCCACAAAACGGCGACCACGTGCGCCAGACTGACATCCTGCTCGAACTTGATCCGACGGATGCTCTCGCAGACGAAAGGGACGCCTCAAAGGGGCTTGCATCCGTCAAGGCGGAGGTTCAGCGCCGCAGGACCGCCATCCAGTTCGTGCGTTCGCAACCAGCGGCGGGGTCGGTTCCAGAAGTCAACTGGGACAAGGGTACCGGCCTTGAGTTGCAGCAACGCGAGAGTGGCATTCTCCGAGGCGATATCGAGCAACATTACGCGACCATTGCCTCGCTCGACGCTCAGCAGCATCAGAAGGAAGTGGAGCGTGAACGGCTCAAGGTGACAGTGGCTGCGCAGGAATCCCTCGTTGATACCCTCAAGGCGCGTGTGACGATGCGCCGTGCCCTTGCCTTGAAGTATGCCGGCACAATGGCAAGCGTCATCGATGCAATGGAGACCATGAAGGAGCAGGTGACGCAGTTGGCGGTATGGCAGGGTCAGCTTGCTGACGCAGAGGCTGTAATCGATGTCTTCGCCAAGGAGAAAAGCAAAGCAGAACGCGCCTTTCTAAGCGATCAGCTTGACAGGCTTGGCGATGCCGAGCGCCGCGCCGACGAATTGGAGCAGCGTCTGGCGAAGGCAAAGAATTCTCTCGAACAGATGACATTGCGCAGTCCGATCGACGGAACGGTGCAATCCTCGTCGGTCACGGGCCTCGGGCAAGTGGTCACCGTTGGCCAGGACCTGATGCGGATCGTACCGGACGACAGCGCGCTCGAGCTTGAAGTCTATATGCCCAACAAGGACATTGGCTTCATCAGAGTGGGCCAGGAAGCGGTCGTGAAACTTGAGGCGTTTCCGTTCACCCGCTACGGAACGGTTTCAGCCGTCGTCGTGAAGGTCGCGGCTGATGCCATCCCGGAGCCAGACGCAGCCCGTCGTGAGGGGGACCCTATCGCGAGGCAGTCTGGGGCAGCCTTTGGTGGTGCGGAGCGAACACAGAACTTGGTCTTTCCTGTTACGCTGCGCCTCGCAACCGATCGCATTCAAGCTGATGGTGCAGATGTCAAATTGTCGCCAGGCATGGCGGCTGTTGCCGAGGTGCGCACCGGTCAGCGCAGAATATTAGAGTATGTGTTCTCGCCATTGGTTGAGGTAACTGACGAGGCGCTGCATGAGCGATGAGGGATCGTCACTATTTAATGGCTATGAATGTCTTGCGACTGCGGTGCACTTCTCGTTCTGTGAGTAGGTTATAAGTCTGATTCTGAATTCGGGGGCTAAGGGGCGTGTTTGCAGTAAAATATACTTTTGAAGTTCTTTGCTCACTAGCGCAGAGCGGGAAGCAAACTGTGAGGGTTGTCGGCGGCCCGCTATCGGCGGGGCTGTGCGGTAGGACCTAATTTCAATTTCAACCGAGCGTCGTGCGCGTGGGGTGGTGAACCGACCCAACGTTTCGCGAGGCGGCATGGGCAAGCGGTGATTTCATGACGGGCATTATTACTCCCACAAAGAACGTCAGCATGACAGGAGATCAGGAAATTGACGGGCTTCTCAGCGGCACTGCCTGGGACGGCACGATAACCTATGCGTTTCCCACAAGCCCGACATCGTACTCCTACAGCGGCGAGAAGGATTACAGCTTTTCACCGATTTCCGCGCAACAGCAGTCCGCTGCCTTGTTCTTTATGGAACAATCCTACGGAAACACGGCAAATGACGGCTTCTCCGTAGAGGGATTTACGAACGCCAACTTTGCGGCCGGGAGTGTGGACACCGCATCGGTGCGTTTTGCTCAGTCATGGGAGCCTGAGACGGCATGGGCGTATTTTCCAAGTACCGGAAGCAGCGGCGGCGATATCTGGTTCGGGACCGGCTATGCCGGCACGGCAGACGATTATCGCTTTCCGAAGTTCGGCAATTATGCAGGCCATACGCTGGCGCATGAACTGGGTCACGCTCTTGGCCTGAAACATGGTCATGAACCGTACTTGGGCAATTCGGCGATCGTGCCCAACGCCCATGATTCCCTCGAATATACGATCATGACGTACCACACATTTGTCGGAGATGATGAGACCGGCTACAAATACGAGCATAATGGCGCACCTCAGACCTATATGATGCTCGATATCGCCGCTCTACAGGAAATGTATGGTGCTGACTACACGACCAACAGTGGCGATACCGTCTACAAGTGGAAGCCGAACGAAGGCGTCACCTATGTGAATGGGGTCGCCGCCATCACGCCTGGCGCCAACAGGATCTTCGCAACGATCTGGGACGGCGGCGGTGTCGACACCTACGATCTGAGCGCCTATACCACCAGCCTTCAAATCGACCTGCGACCCGGGGCGTACTCGGTCTTTTCCCAACTCCAGCTGGCCGATCTGGGAGGTGGCCCGAATAATGGCTATGCGCGCGGCAACATTTTCAATGCGCTTCTCTATCACGACAACCTTGCATCGCTGATCGAGAATGTCCAGGCAGGCTCCGGTAGCGATACGATTGTCGGCAACGACGTGAACAACACCCTTTGGGGCAATGCCGGAAATGATTCGCTTGCCGGCGGTGGCGGTGACGACACGCTGAACGGCGGTGCCGGACTGGACCGGATGTCGGGTGGGGCGGGTGACGACACCTATATCGTCGATGTTGCGAA
>NZ_SLUQ01000027.1 GCF_004345245.1 Rhizobium sp. BK251
GGCCGGAGCGACGCTCGAACCCAATGAAACCGCAAACCAATGAGGGGTCAGTTCTTCAATTCGGCAAAGGGGTCAATTCCTCGATTCGCTTGACACGTGCCACTAGAACGGCTTGAGATTCAATCGAATTGCTCGCTACGACCTACCTATGGCGGTTGCCGCCGACTGCAGAATCGTCGGCCGGATCTGGATCGGCTATTGCGGCATCCTTGAGGAATTGGGCTGCTTCGACTAGCGCATTCGTGACTTCTTGTCTTGCCCACCCGGCCTCGTTTGCCGCTGCAATGATCTCCTCCAAAGCAAAATTGGCAGCGACCTTCGCCTCGTCGCAACGAACAGCCTTATCGTCGGTCGTAGGCGCGGGAAACCGGATAGTTGGGCGCTCCACCCACGGCTCTGTCAGGGCTCGCAATTCATCCCGGCCAATGAACTCATCGGTTGCTCCGGGGGCGTGATCGGGATGAGAAACGGTGACATCCATCTGCTCTGGGAGTGAGAGCGCTTGCTCTGTATTCATGAGGCCGACGGCCACTTGGTCTCCGCCCTCGCTGGTGACCTTCACTTCGACGATCTTTTTGTCCTCGGCCATGGTCGTCTCCTTCTAAAAGGAAACTCCCGCGACGTTCTTCTGTGCCGGACCCGATCTTAAGGGTCGATAGCCCGACTGGATGCGATGGAGGTTTTTGAGTTCGAACGGCAGAGCCGAGACTGTCTTCCTTGGAGAAAAGGTTCGGATGTAACGTGTTTCGGGCTGTTTACGTGCCTAAAGGCATCTCCCTGAAAGCTTGTTCGTTCTCCCCACCGGAGGCAATCGCGCCAATGCGAAACGCGGCAAGGTGCAAAGGTTGCCGATAGGCGCGCGAGAGTCGATAGCGCCGGAGGACCAGTTCTTTTAGTTATCTCTATGCACACTGGCTCATGTGGTGCACCTCGTCGTGCAAGAGCCGCGCGGCTGCCACCACACCACATAGCCATGGGAGGAGAGCCCTCGGCACATTGATCGGCCGCTTTTCTGGGCGCAGCTTCCGCGTCACCGGAACCAATTGCTGGTTGACCCATTTCCCTTTCGAACCGGCTCGGAACACGGTGCTCAAAATGAACGCATCGCCGGGCTCAGGATCAACGATCTGATTGAAAGGTAGGTTCAATATGACCAGCAAACTCCTCACCACGGTTGCCGCAGGTGCGTTGTTCGCAACGGCACTTGCTCCGGCAGCATTCGCACAGAGCGCCACGACGCCGGCCGAACCCGCCCCGTCGGTCGAGTCCACGCAGCCCGCTTCGCCCGTCACCCCTGCTCCGGCCCTCCCGGCCGACAACGCGCAGGCACCGGCGGCGGCTCCGTCGACCGATACGGCCCAGGCACCGGCTGCCTCAGGCAGCTATCTGACCGAACAGTCGGCTGACCAGATCAGCGCCAACACCTATATCGGCCAGTCCGTCTACAACGCCAACAACGAGAGCATTGGTGACATCAACGACCTGATCATGCAGAAGGAAGGCGGCCTTGTTGCCGCAGTGGTCGGTGTCGGCGGCTTCCTTGGCATCGGCGAGAAGAACGTCGCCGTTCCGATGGACAAGATCACTGTCGCGCAGAACACGCAGGACGGCACGGTAAAGCTGACGACCTCCGAAACGGCTGACTCACTGAAGGCCGCACCGGAATTCAAGACGCTTGAGATGCAGTCAGCGGAACGCGCACCTGCAACGGGTATGATGCCGACGGACAATACCTCGACGTCGTCCACCACCAATAAATAGCTCCCCTTCGGGAGGCGCAGGCGCTGCGGCGGCGTTGAATAACCAACGTCGCCGCTTCTCTTTGGATCACAGCAGAGAACAGTACATGCGGTAGGCGTAATGTTCGAGGCAGTACCAGCTATAATCGCCAGAAGCCTCGGCCTCGGATGTATTGTACACTCGCTCTTGTCCGGTCGGCTTATCCAAACAGCCGGCAATTGCCCCAGCTGTACCGGGGCATTTTTGATGCTCTCTCCACCTAATCGAGGAGAAGTGTCTAACGGCACATTGATATGCGCCACGCTCTCAGCGACCGCCGCCTATGAGTAGCATCAGGTCGTCACTTAAGCTTCATAAGTCCCGCCTCGGTATGCCGAAATCCGCAAGTCCGATAGAAGGAAATCAGATGTGGTTGGAAGTCGACGTGCATCCACGTTGCTCCGCGTTCTCGAGCGACATTTGAAGCCTTCATCACCATGCGAGTAGCGATACCCTGTCTTCGCATCCCAGGATCGACACAGGTGTCCAGGACAAAGGCGTGGATACCGCCGTCCCAGGCCACGTTCACGAAGCCGACAAGCCTTTCATCGGCATAGGCTCCTATATGCACGAGGCTGCGTGACAAGACGTTAGAGAAGTTTCTGGGTGCAGGACTTCTCCAAGCCTCTGCCCAAAGTACATTTAGTTCGTCTTGGGACGGAAACGGATCGATTCTAAGCACCGCCATGTGGCTGCTTTCCATATTTGGGCTCCATGACGATAGCTCGACAATCTTGTTGATTGGATGATCTCGTGTGCGCAATCAACGTCTAGTGTTCAGCCTTGAAAGAAACGAGTTTATCGAATGAGAGAGGCCGGGAAATAATCCAGCCCTGTCCATAGCAGGGGGGATTGGTGGAGGCAAAATAGGCATACTGGGCTTGGGTCTCGATACCCTCAACGACAACCCGGAGGTCAAGCGCATTCGCCATCTCCAGAATCTGGGGCACGATCGACACCTTAACGGAATCCGTGCCAACACTTTTGGTGAAAGCCCTGTCCAGTTTGATGACGTCCAGGTTCAAGCCCTGGAGATGCGCAAGGCTCGAGTAGCCTGTGCCAAAATCATCGAGATAAACTGGATGGCCCAGTTGGCGCAGTCTGGCAATCGCCGAAATGGCGATGTCCTGCCGGGCAGTTGACCGTTCGGTCAGTTCAAGGCCAATCTGTCGCCTGATGATACCGGAAGCGTCAAGCGCCTGCTCAAGAACCACGTAGAAATTGGGATCGGTCAAATCGGCCGCAACGATGTTCACGGTGATGGTCATTTCAGGATAGTCGCGCAGCATCGGCCCTGCGGTGCGGGTCACGTGTCGAATGACGTATGCGGTGATCTCTCCGGCGGTTCCATCGCTCTCTGCTGCCGATATAAAAGTATCCGGAGGGATAGC
Source organism: Rhizobium sp. BK251 (assembly GCF_004345245.1). Lineage (GTDB taxonomy): Bacteria > Pseudomonadota > Alphaproteobacteria > Rhizobiales > Rhizobiaceae > Rhizobium. The sequence continues at coordinate 3,171 of NZ_SLUQ01000027.1, forward strand.
GTTGCCCTCGCGGTCGCTCCATCGGATAAGCGCTTCAGCTGAAACCATGCGACCGGAGCGTAGGTCGACAATCGGTTGAAACACCAGTGTCAGCTGGTTCGAACGCAAGGCTTCTCTGAGCCGCGTGCTTAGCGGTTTCGGCGAGGTGCGCAGGAGGAAGCCGATCGAGCTTAGAAATCCGCCGAGAAGGAGGCCGAGTGCGCCGAAGCCAGAAACGAACTTTGACTGTCGGGCGATTGCTTCCGATCGGTTTAGCGCCGCAGTCGCGCATATGAAATAATCCTTGGAACAGTCGACACGAATGAGGTCGATACCGGTATCCACCGATTTGTCCGTGCGGGCTATCAGTACGCTGTCATCAACGAGGCGCCGGCCCCATGAACGCACAACACCGCGCTTGTCCGGATCGACCATGGCTATAGCGTAACGGAATGGCTGGTAGGCCAGATCGAGAAATGCCGAGGGGTCGACTACCGCATTCGCACTTCCGGCCTCCACGACGAGAGCGGTAACTCCCTCAGCCAAGCGAAGCGGTGTGTTCACCCAAATTTTGTGGCCGTCCGCGGTGGAAAGGTCCGGTGGCCGTATTTCGAAGGGTGGCGTGACCACACCGAGAAAGCTCGAGCAGGCGAGCTTTTTGTCGACCAACCGTCCCACATCTTTAATATAACGCGCCGTGAAGGCAATTTTCCTTAAATGTTCTAGGTCATCCGACCCGCAAGCATCGCCCTGAAGGCGGTTGGCTTCGGCAAGGGCGCTGTTGATTTCCCGGGCAATCAACTCCGCCCGATCCAAAAGGGTGTTTGCATAGTGGTCGACATCGGCACGAGCCATTGAAAGAGCGATGGTCCGCGCCCCAACAAGGCCCAGAGCCCCTGTCAGCAATGCAGCGATCAAGCAAATAGAGATCGCCGATTTATCGAGAAGGCGAACGACGTGTTTCATCCTCTCCCAGATACAGCCTCCAAAGCCTCCTAAATGGGACCCAGGCGACAGCTCCACTGATGCAACCACTAATGCGCGCGTTAGACTACTTCGGTCAACACTTTTGACGGGTCGCGAGCGGCGTCCGCGCGTGGATAGAACGATACGCAGCCAAGTCGCATCGCAAGTCCTTCGTACCCCTCTCGATGGCGGAGAGGGGATCCGGGATGATTCTATCCGGCTGCTCACCCGCCAGCGGCCTGGACGCAAAGCGGAAACTTCGCATTGGGTCTTCTTCTAAGACCCTTGCCGCCCGCAGCCTTCGGTGCTGCGTGGCGTCTTTGGCCCTCTCCGCTGAAACGCCCTCTCTCACATCCCCAATCCCAGCCCCTTGTTGAGACTCCGCTTCAATTCATACTGACGCGACAGCTCGGCCCGCTGCGCCCGATCGACGATGCGTGCGATGTCTTTGATGCGCGCGATCTTCGCTGCGTCCTCGGCTTCCAGCCGGTCGAGCTCCTTGTTGAACGCGCGCGGGTCGGCACTGCCAAACCGCCGCTCAAGCGCCTGGGCGATGGTCTTCGCCTCCTCGAGCGCCTGTTTGCCCTCCGGCGTGGCGGACAGCTGCTCCAGGAATTTCGGCTTCTCCGCCCGGGCCAGCTGATCGAACTGCCTCAGGATCGCCTCGCTGTGAGGGGTGAGCCCCGGAATCTCGACGACATCGCGCCTCTCACGCATCCAGGCTTCGGACTGACGCGCCGCCTCGAACCGACGCTCCCAGACGAGGCCAGCTGCGGCCACATGATGGCCGAGCGCCCTGGCATGGTG
>NZ_SLUQ01000028.1 GCF_004345245.1 Rhizobium sp. BK251
GGCGGTGGCGGTGACGACACGCTGAACGGCGGTGCCGGACTGGACCGGATGTCGGGTGGGGCGGGTGACGACACCTATATCGTCGATGTTGCGAACGACGTCGTGATCGAGAACGCGGATGAGGGAACGGACACGGTCAGGACGGCGCTTTCGAGTTATACGCTCAGCGTCAACGTCGAGAACCTGACTTACACGGGCACGACATCGTTCACGGGCACCGGCAACGCCGCGGTCAATGTGATCACTGGTGGAACATGGTCGGATTGGCTGGACGGCAAGGCGGGCGCCGACATTCTGATCGGCGGTGCCGGCAACGACACCTATGTTGTCGATGACCTGGCCGACGTCGTGACCGAGGCTGCCAACCAAGGCACGGATCTGATCAAGACGGTGCTTTCTGCCTATGCGCTGACCAATATTACCAATGTCGAGGACCTGACCTACACCGGCAGCGGCGATTTTGCCGGGACGGGTAATGCCCTGGCCAACACCATCATCGGCGGTGTCGGCAACGATGTATTGGACGGTAGGGCGGGTAACGACAGGCTGATTGGCGGCGCCGGCAATGACGCGCTGTCTGGTGACGCCGGCGACGATTGGCTGGACGGAGGCATGGGAGCCGACGTGCTGTCCGGCGGTACCGGCAACGACATGTATTTCGTTGACAATGGCGGGGATACGGTCGCCGAGGCTGCCGACGAGGGTACCGATACGGTATACGTACAGTCGGTCTACTTCGCGAGCTACACGCTCGGCAGCAATGTCGAGAACCTGACCGCCTCCGGCACGACGAATTTTACCGGCATCGGCAATGCGCTGGACAACATCCTGACCGGCGGGGCAGGGATCGACACGCTGAAGGGCGCGGCAGGTGACGACACCTATGTCATCAGCACCGGTGATATCGTCGTGGAGAATGCCGACGAGGGTGTCGATACCGTAAAGACAGGTCTGGTGGCCTACACACTGGGTGCCAACGTGGAGAACCTGACCTACACCGGGTCAGCCATCTTCACCGGCACCGGCAATGCGCTGGACAACATCATCAAGGGCGGAGCGGCAGCCGACAAGCTGACCGGGGCTGCCGGCAACGACATCCTGGATGGCGGCGCAGGGGTCGACACGCTGATCGGCGGGACGGGCGACGACACCTACATCGTCGATGTCGCGGGCGACGTGGTCAGCGAGGCGGCAGGTGCGGGCACCGACGAGATCCGGACGGTGCTTGCGACCTACTCGATTGCCGCGCTGGCCAATGTCGAGAACCTGACCTACACCGGATCAGCGAGCTTCACCGGCACCGGCAACGCCGCGGCGAACGTGATCACCGGCGGCGGCGGCAACGACACGCTGAACGGCGGAGCAGGCGCCGACACGCTGATCGGCGGGACGGGCGACGACACCTACATCGTCGACGCTGCCGGCGACGTCGTCACCGAGAACACGGACGCGGGCATTGATACGGTCAGGACCGGGCTGGCGGCCCATACGCTTGCCGACAATGTCGAGAACCTCACCTATACCGGCACGGTGGCATTCACTGGCACGGGCAACGACCTCGACAACACGATCACCGGGGGTGCTGCCGCCGACAGGCTGTCGGGCGGTGCCGGCAACGACACGCTGAATGGCGGAGCCGGCGCCGACACGCTGATCGGCGGGACGGGCGACGACACCTACATCGTCGACGTTGCCGGCGACGTCGTCACCGAAGGTGCCGACGCGGGCATTGATACGGTCCGGACCGCGCTGGCGGCCTATACGCTTGCCGCCAATGTCGAGAACCTCACCTATACCGGCACGGCAGCCT
>NZ_SLUQ01000029.1 GCF_004345245.1 Rhizobium sp. BK251
GCGCAGATATCAGCGGTGATCGGCTTTGCCGGGGCCGGCAAGTCGACGATGCTGGCGGCGGCGCGCCAGGCCTGGGAGGCGCAGGGCTACCGCGTCCATGGTGCAGCCCTTGCCGGCAAGGCGGCCGAGGGACTGGAGGAATCCTCCGGCATTCCATCCAGCACATTGGCGTCCTGGGAGCATCGCTGGCAGGCGGGCAGGGGCGCGCTCGGCGGCAATGATGTGCTTGTCATCGACGAGGCCGGCATGGTCGGCAGCCGGCAGCTGGCACGCTTCGTCAATGAGGCCGAGGCGCGTGGTGCCAAGCTGGTTCTGGTCGGCGATCACGAGCAGCTGCAGGCGATCGGTGCGGGGGCGCCGTTCCGGGCGATTGCCGAACGTATCGGTGCCGTCGCCCTTTCGGAGATCCGCCGGCAGACCGAGGGCTGGCAGCGCGAGGCATCGATTGCCTTTGCCACGCATCGCACCGGTGACGGACTGGCGCTCTATGCCGGGCACGGCGCGGTCCAGTTCCACGACAATCGCGATGAAGCACGCGCGGCCCTGGTGCGCGACTATCTCGCCGATCTCGAGGGTTCGTCCGGATCGCGGATTGCGCTCGCCCATCGTCGCGTCGATGTGGCCTCGATCAATGCCGATATCCGCGCCGGCCTTCAGGCGCGCGGACTGTTGGCAAAGGGCGAGGAAGAGCACACATCTCTCGGTCGTGAACTCGTCTACCAGACCAATGACGGCCAGCGGTGCTTTGCGCCGGGCGATCGGATCGTTCTCCTGGAGAACAATCGCGAGCTCAAGGTGAAGAACGGCATGCTGGGAACGGTCGAGTCCGTCGAACCGGACGCACTCCAGATACGTCTCGACGGCCGCGGGCAGGCGAATGCCCAACGGAAGGCTCAACTGCTCTCCATACCGGTCAAGAGTTACCAGGCCTTTGACCACGGCTATGCGACGACCATCCACAAGGCGCAGGGGGCGACGGTCGACCGCGCCTTCGTTCTCGCATCCGCCACGATGGACCGGCACCTGACCTATGTGGCGATGACCCGTCATCGCGAAGGTGTGCAGCTTTATGCCGGCCGCGACGCGTTCAGGGACATGACGGCGCTCGCTGCCAGCATGGGACGATCCGGCGCCAAGGAAACGACGCTCGACTATGTCGGTGACTTTGCCGCGCGGCGCGGACTGGCGGAGGCATTCGGGATCAGAAGTGAGATCGGGCTCGGTCCGACGCGCGATATCGCCGCGCACAGGGAAAAGGTCGAGCCGCTGGTGCCGGCGCTGACACACTATTCCCAGAGTATCGACGCGGTCGCCCGTGAGAAGGCCAGACCGGTGTTCGAGCGGGCGATGGAGGCGGTGCGTTCGGTTGGCCGTCATGTCTATGCCGATATGGATGCTGTCGCCGCCAGGCTCGGCGCTGCGATCACGGACAACGGGATCGAAACCCAGCTGTTGGCGACATCGGTTGCCGGGCGTCCGGAGCAGTTCGGAGCGCTGCGTGGCGCCTCCGGTCTCCTTGGTGACAACAGCGAGCGCAAGGCGGCACGCCACCATGCCAGGGCGCTCGGCCATCATGTGGCCGCAGCTGGCCTCGTCTGGGAGCGTCGGTTCGAGGCGGCGCGTCAGTCCGAAGCCTGGATGCG
>NZ_SLUQ01000030.1 GCF_004345245.1 Rhizobium sp. BK251
GTGAGGTTTCTGCGGATGCCGCGGCGAGCGGGATCGGGGACGGGGACGGCGGCCATCAGCTTCTTGGTATAGGGATGCTGGGGATTTTCGAAGACGGCGGCGCGCGGGCCGATCTCGACGATCTCGCCGAGATACATGACGGCGACGCGGTGGCTGACGCGCTCGACGACGGCCATGTCGTGGGAGATGAACAGGAAGGCGAGGTTGAGGCTTTCCTGCAGGTCCATGAGCAGGTTGCAGACCTGCGCCTTGATCGAGACGTCGAGGGCCGACACGCTCTCGTCGGCGACGATCACCTTGGGGTCGAGGGCAAGCGCTCTTGCGATGCAGATGCGCTGGCGCTGGCCGCCGGAGAATTCGTGCGGATAGCGGCCCATCATCTCGGGTTTCAGCCCGACGCGCTCGAAGAGGTCGGCGGCCTTGTCGCGGGCCTGGGTTCTGGTGCCGAGGCCGTGCTCGATGAAGGGTTCGGCGACGGCCGCCCCGACGCTCATGCGCGGATTGAGGCTGGCGAAGGGATCCTGGAAGATCATCTGGATCGAGCGGCGCATGCGCCTCAGATCGACGGCGTCGAGGCCCATGACGTCGTAGCCGTCGAGATGGATGGAGCCGGCGTTGGGCTGGACGAGGCGGGTGATCGAGCGGCCGGTGGTCGACTTGCCGCAGCCGCTCTCGCCGACGAGGGAAAGCGTCTCGCCCTGGAAGAGGTCGAAGGAGACGTTCTCGACGGCATGGATGGCGCCGGTCCTGCGGCCGAAGAGGCCGGAGCGGATGTCGAAGCGGGTGACGAGGTTCTTGACCTCGAGGATCGGCGTCTTCCTGCGGTCGACGGTGCCTTCGACCTCGACGGGCTCGCTCTGCATGCCGGTTGAGACGTCGACCACCGGAAAGCGCAGCGGCCATTTCCTCCTGGTCATCGAGCCGAGGCGGGGGACGGCGGCGAGCAGGGCACGGGTATAGGGATGCTTACCGCGGTGGAAGATGTCGGCGGTGTCGCCGGCCTCGACGGCCTCGCCGCGATACATGACGATGGTGCGGTCGGCGATCTCGGCGACGACGCCCATGTCGTGGGTGATGAAGAGGACGGACATGCCTTCCTCCTCCTGCAACACCTTGATGAGATCGAGGATCTGGCCCTGGATGGTGACGTCGAGGGCCGTGGTCGGCTCGTCGGCGATCAGGAGCTTCGGGCGCGAGGCGAGCGCCATGGCGATCATGACGCGCTGGCGCATGCCGCCGGAGAACTGGTGCGGATATTCGTCGAAGCGGGAGGACGCATTCGGGATGCGGACCTTTTCCAGCAGGCGGATGGTCTCGGCTCTTGCCTCGGCCCTGGTCATGGCGCCGTGGCAGGTGAGGGCCTCGGAGATCTGCCTGCCGATGGTGAAGATCGGGTTGAGCGAGGTCATCGGTTCCTGGAAGATCATCGCCGCGTCCTTGCCGCGCACGGCGCGCATCTCGCGGTCGGAGAGCGCAAGGATGTCGCGGCCGCC
>NZ_SLUQ01000031.1 GCF_004345245.1 Rhizobium sp. BK251
TTGGGTTGTCTCCAAAGAGCCCGCCGCCGCACGATTTCGTCCTCTTCCACCTCAAGCTGAAGCAGCCTGCGATGCGCGTCGATGGTAATCATATCGCCCTCGTGAACCAGCGCGATCGTCCCTCCGACAAATGCCTCAGGGGTAACGTGGCCAACGACCATTCCCCACGTCCCACCCGAGAACCGGCCGTCCGTGATAAGTCCAACGCTGTCGCCAAGTCCACGACCGATGATGGCAGATGTCGGAGCCAGCATCTCAGGCATGCCAGGACCGCCCTTCGGACCGAGATAGCGCAAAACCAGTATGTCGCCCGGCCTAATCTTGTCAGCCAAAATGGCATCCATGGCCGATTGCTCGTCTTCGAAAACACGCGCGGGGCCGGTAATTACAAGCTTCTTCAAACCGCTGATCTTTGCGACCGCCCCATCCTCCGCCAGATTGCCTTTGAGGATTGCAAGATGGCCCTCACTATAGAGCGGGGCATCCAGGGATCGAATGACAGATTGGTCCGCACGTGGTTGATCTGCCAGTCCTTCAAGTTCTTCCGCAATGGTACGGCCGGTGACGGTGAGACAATCCCCGTGCAACAGGCCTGCATTGAGCAGCAGCCTCAGCACCTGAGGAATGCCTCCGGCTTGATGGAGGTCAACCGCCATGTATTTTCCGGACGGTTTGAGATCGCAGATGATCGGCACTTTCCTGCGGATCCGCTCGAAATCGTCGAGAGACCATTCGACTTCTGCTGCGTGCGCGATCGCGAGATAGTGGAGGACGGCATTGGTGGAGCCTCCGGTAGCCATGATCAGGGCGACGGCGTTTTCAATCGCGTTGCGCGTAACGACATCGCGAGGCTTGATGCCCTTCTTGACGGCCTCGACCAGCACGCTCGCAGATAGGGAAGCGCTATCAATCTTCTCTTGGTCCGTGTTGGCCATGTTGGAAGAATAGAGGAGCGACATGCCCAACGCCTCGAACGACGAACTCATGGTGTTCGCCGTGTACATTCCGCCGCACGAACCCGTCGAGGGGCAGGCATTGCGTTCGATCCCGACAAAATCCTCCTC
>NZ_SLUQ01000032.1 GCF_004345245.1 Rhizobium sp. BK251
CGGTTTCTTACAGGGCTCGCCCGCCTCTTCTTGAATATTCTTATCGGCGAGCCCCGGCCATCCGGATGTGCGGACCGCACCGTCAATTAGTGGGCTAGCTCGGAGAAGGTAAAGTTACAAGTCACCCATGTAGTATTACGAATTGCTAAGGTAGGACGCGGGTTGGATCGTCATCGGACGATCACTTATGACGGGCATTCCTCAACAATCCGACAATCGTTATCATCAATGCCAGGCCAAGGATAAATCCCGCGCTGCCTCCCCAAGCCAACCCATACTTGCCGCCGACTAGCGCACCGATGCCACATCCTATAATGAGCAAGAGAAATGGTGCTAAACAACCGATCAATAGCGACTCCTTTGCTAATTCCCAAATTCCCTTGAGAATACCAATAACGAAGCGCGGCACGCAGGGCGGACAACCTTACCGGCCAGATCGTCGTCATGCAGGCTTTGGATATCATAGGGTGGAAATATGCTGAATAGGAAACGCTGAATGCCCGGACTAGTAGAAGAAATTCAGCGTGATACGCTCGATGCCAATGTTCGCGTTTCGACGTTGGTCCGAAAAGTCAAGCTGGCTGCTGCTAGGGGCATTGTCAAAGCACGTTGCGCCAGAGGTTGAGATTTTTCAAAATCTGGACACGCCCACGGGATCACAATACCTGACCGGTATAGACTGTCAGGAGGGTGCACGAAATCATGAGGAAGACTGCGCCGAATACGGTGGCGAAGCGAGTATAGGTCTCCAGCGCCCACCAAGTCATCTTGTTTTGCGGCAATCGCATTAGCTGCTGAAGCACTCGATAGCAAGCCGCAGCGATCACTGAGATGATCGCGGCGAGCGAGATACCTATGATCCTCTCCACTCGCGACATGGGCCTTGGCCGTCTGCCCGATCTCCTGGTCTCAATCCTCGCGCTCGCCCGGATACGCCAGCCCGATCTGCGACCGAATGGTGTCGAGGACTCCCATGATAGACACGGTTTCGTCAGGCGACATGAGATTGGACTCTTTGCCTTCCCTCACAAGCCGCT